>CAWIXN010000001.1:0-414470 GCA_963840095.1 uncultured Actinomycetota bacterium
TTGCGAGTGCCGATTATTCATCCTGCCTAGTCAGGCGGCATGTCGGTACTCGTGGAGGGTTCCGCCTAGTCGATCTTGTCGGCGGACCTCCATGCGCGTGATCTGGCCTGGTTCGGTGATCGGTCCGGGCAACGGGCGGAGCGGGGCTGCTTGTCCGAGGGCACGGTGAGGCCGATGCCGGTTGTAGAAGGTCTCGTACTCGCGCAGCGCGTGCAGGAGGTGGCGCTGGTTCCAGATCAGGGTGCGATCGAGGAGTTCGCGCCGGCAGGTTTGTATCCAGCGCTCCATGATCGAGTTCATTCGGGGCATCCGGACCCCGGTCTTGACGACCTCCAGCCCGGCGTCGTTCAGGACGGCGTCGAACGCGTCGGTGAATTTGGAGTCGCGGTCACGGATCAGGAATTTCGCCTTGGCGCTGGCGTCTTCCAAGTCCATGACCAGGTTCCGGCCCAGCTGCGCGGCCCAGGCGGCGGTGGGGTGTGCGGTGGCGCCGAGGATCCGGATGCGCCGGGTGGCGTGTTCGATGACGGCGAAGCCGTACAGGCGCGCCCCGGTCAGGGTGCGGGTCTCGAAGAAGTCACAGGCCAGCAGGGCGTCGGCCTGACTGCGCAGGAAGCGGGTCCAGGTTGTGCTCTCCCGTCCGGGTGCGGGCGCAACGCCGTGCTCGTTCAAGATCTCCCAGATGGTGGAGGCGGCGACCTTGATGCCGAGGGCCGCGAGTTCGCCGTGGATGCGCCGGTATCCCCAGGAGGAGTTCTCGCGGGCCAGGCACAGGACCAGAGCGCGGATCGAGCGGACGGTGCGCGGGCGCCCGCGCCGCTTCGGCGCGCAGGTCGCGGCATGGCGCCGCTTGATCAGGTCGCGGTGCCAGCGCAGCAGCGTGTCCGGGCGTACCAGCAGCAGGAGTTGGCGCAGCTTCTCCGCCGGGAGGCAGTGGAGCAGTCCGGCGAGCACCATGCGATCGGTCTGGGTGAACGCGGGCTTGCCGACCTGGCGTTGCAGGACGATGAGCTGGTGCCGCAGCGCCAGGATCTCGATGTCCTTCTCCTGCTCGCCCATGGGCAGGAGGCGCATGAGCGTGAGCATGTTGGTCAGGGCGAGGTAGGCCAGGCGCATCAGCACAACAGATCATCATGTCGCCAGTCCGCTGTCCACGTGAGCCGCGGAGGTGTAAGCGGCGAGACCGTGGGACGTGCGTGACCGGTGATCAAGTCCGTGACCTGTGCAGATGATTAATCGGCACTTGCACAGTTCACCCCGTTGGTCAATGAGACCCTGCGCACGGCGGTGTTCTCGCGGTCGAGGTGACTCCGGGCACCCGCGGACACAGTTACATGATCGGGACCGAGTTGCGGGTCGAGGGCCAGCTCATTGCCCCGGTGCCGGTGCGCGTCGCCGCGCCTCCGGGCATTCCGGGGGAGTGGCAGGCTACCCGCCACCGGCGGATCGGGCCAGTTCGGGGACGAATAGTGCTGCATCGACAGTGCCCACCCCCGACGCCAGGTCGTAACCCCGACCGGCGTTGAAGCCTGGCACCGTATAGAGGGTCCCGTTCTGGGTGAACGATACCGTGTTGTTCCCCGTGGTGATGTCGACCAGGCCCGGTGCCTGCTCGGCTGACATGGCGTACAGCGCCGGGTTGATGAGGCCGAGGGAATGGTGGGCCACCTGGTCGGCTAGGGCCACGATCCCGGCGAACAGGGGGGTCGCTTCGCTCGTGCCGCAGTTCACGTACCAGCCGGCCGGCTCGCCGCCATAGCTGGCGTAGGTGTCGACCAGCCCGGAGCAGGCGGCGCTCATGGCGATGTCCGGCACCCCCCGCTGGTCACCGACGACGTTCGCGACGCCGTTCTGGTACCACGGCCGGCGGAAGATCACCGACTTGCCGCCGCCCCCCGCGAGGGGGTTGGGGCCGCTGTCGCCGAAGGTGGCCTCATTCACGGCGGTGTTGTAGGTGTCGTTCCACACCTGGTCCGGCGCGGTCCGATCGCCGGCGGCGTTGAGCTGCAGCTCCGTGCCCCCCACCCCGGTGACGAGCGGGTCGCTGTCGGGCCAGGAGGTCACCGGATAGGTGTAGAAGAGCGTCCCGGCGGCGTTGGAGTAGTCGGTCGACCCGGAGTCACCGGACGCAGCCAGGACGGTCACCCCTTGCTGGTAGGCATTGATGTAAGCGCTGCGCAGATCGAGCAGCGACTGCGCGGTCGGGAAGGTCTCCTCAGTCGCGCTGAAGCTCTGGCTGATCACCCCGCCGAGGTGATGGTCAATGACATAGTTCTCGGCCTGGACGATCTGCGGGAAGCCGGCCGTCCCCTCCGTCTCCGAGACCGGGGTCTCGACCAGGAGGATGCTGGCGCCCGGAGCCATGGTGTGCGCCCACTCGACGTCAAGGGTGGTCTCTCCGGCCCAGCCGACCATGTCGCTGTTGGTGGGGTCGTACGGGGGCACGGCCCCGGCGGGCTGGATGACCCGGAAGGAGGGGGGCGCGGGGAGGCCGAACTGCTGGTCGAAGGTGGTCAAGTCGGCCTGGATCGTCGGAGATCCGAAGGAGTCGACGATCACGATGGTCTGGCCCGCGCCGGTGATGCCGTGGGCGAACAGCGGCTGCTCGTCGTATGCCGTCTGGATCTGGGCCGGCTGGTAGCAGGGCGCGGCGTAGGTCTCAACGCACTGGGCCTGGGTGGGCGGCTGCGTGGTCGAAGCCAGGTGGCTGATCACCATTGGCTGGATGTTGATGGTGGCCGCCAGGGTGGGCGCGCCGAGGGGAAATAGGGATCCACTGACCAGCGCCAGCGCCCCAGCCACTCCTAAGTACCGGGCTCGATACAACAAGGCGATCTCCTCCGAGTCGTTGCTCGAGGCACTTTACTCCGGGCTGGCGGCGCCAGCCAGAGCTCAAGTGATCGCCTGCAGCTGCTGAAGGCCTGCGCAGGGCACTGTTGCGTTGTTCGATCGCGGCGGGCGGAGACTGGTTCCGTGACGTCGCCTGGCTCGTCTTCGGTGTTCGCTGGCTCCCGGTTCCCGCCTGAGGTGATCCCGGTCGCGGTCGGCTGGTACCCGCGGTACGGGCTGCCCTGCCGCGACGTCGGGGAACTGCTGGCCGAGCGCGGTGTCACCGTTGATCACGTCACCATCTACCGGTGGGCGCAGCGATTCACCCCCGAGTTCATCGAAGCTGCCCGGCTCTGCCGCCATGCCCCCGGTGACCGGTGGCTCGTCGATGAGACGTACGTGAAGGTATCCGGCCAGTGGGCTTACCTGTACCGGGCGGTCGACCAGCATGGCCAGGTCATCTACGTCCTGCTCTCGATCAGGCGTGACCTGGCGGCCGCCCGGCGCTTTTTCACCTGCGCCCGGCGGGCCGGCGCGATCCCGGCCGAGGTCACCACCGCCCGTGCCCCTGCCTACCCCACAGTGCCCGGCGAGCTGATCCCCTCGGCCCTGCACACCGCCGGGCAGCACGCGAACAACCCGGCCGAAGCAGACCACCGGCGGCTCAAAGCCCTGTGGGTGCCGAAAACCCGTGCCACCTGGCCAGATGCTCTGCTGGCCGCTGGTCACTCGGCCCCGCGTCAGGCACATGCGAGTCCGGTCTTGGCCTGCCGGGGCGTGGGATGATCTTCGGCTTGTGGGCTTGAAGCTGATCTTCTTGATTGTCACCCGTTCTGTGTCACTGCTGGGCTTGTCGCGGCGGGAGTGGTGGTGGAAGGACGCCGAGATCCTTATGCTGCGCCATCAGCTCGCCGTGGCTGAGCGCGAGCGGCCTCGCGCTGTTTCGCGTTTGACGTGGCCGGACCGGGCGTTGCTTGCCCTGCTGGCCGGGACGCTGCCGATCGACCGTCTCGCCGCGATGCGGCTGATCGTCACCCCGGGCACCATCTTGCGGTGGCACCGGGACATCGTCCGCCGCCGGTGGTCGCGCCGGTCGCGCCAGGGCCGGTCCGGGCGCCCGGCAACGCACCGAAAGGTCCGGTCGGTGGTGCTACGACTTGCCCGGGAGAACGAGTCGTGGGGTTACCGCCGCATCCACGGCGAGCTGGCCGGGCTCGGCATCACCGTGGCGCCGTCCACGGTCTGGCAGATCCTCAAGAACGCCGGCATCGATCCCGTGCTCCGCCGGGAGGGACCTGGCTGGGCCGAGTTCCTGCGGTCCCAGGCGCAGGGGATCCTGGCGCTGGACTTCTTCACCGCCGACCTGCTCAACGGAACGAAGGTCTACGTCCTTGCCGTTATAGAGCACGGCACGCGCCGGATACGCGTCCTCGGAGCCACCGAGCACCCGGTCCAGGCGTGGGTGGTCCAGCAGGCCCGCAATCTGCTCATGGACCTGGAGGATGCCGGGACGCGGGTGAAGTTCGTCCTGCATGACAGGGACGCCAGCCTCACCGCCGCGTTCGATGAGGTCTTCCGTGCTGCTGGCGCCAGGATAATCCGTGCTGCGGTCCAGGCGCCTCGGATGAATTCGATAATGGAACGGTGGGTCGGCAGCTGCCGCCGCGAGCTGCTGGACCGAACCCTGGTGTGGAACCAGCGGCACCTGATGATCGTGCTGCGCGAGTACGAGGACTTCTACAACAGCCACCGGCCGCACCGCGCCCTGAAGCAGGCAGCGCCGCTACGGCAACTGCCCGACGGCATCACGGATCTCGATCAGTTCCGGGTCCAGCGGCGCGATCGCGCCGGGGGCGCGATTCACGAATATCGCCTGGTCGCGTAGGTTTTCGGCACCCACAAGTCTTGACATACGACGACGTGACCGACTCGGCGGGGTGCTCCATGAGTATCAACATGCTGCATGAACTGTACGGATGAGGTTCTCGGCAAGGACAGGGTCGCAAGTCTGCTCTCGTGGCTGCCGCCTCCCTCCTGGGTGGCCAAGCATGAATTGGTATCAATAATCTAATTTAATCGGGGCCACGGCGTCTGTGAGAAGCGCTTCGCTTGGCGGATGGGAGCTGACGTCTGCTGTGATTGCTGGAGCATCAGCGGATTTCATGTCACTCTGGACATCCAGGTCGGTACGCGCTCACTGGCTCTCTGGCGGAGGGTGAGATGGAAGTCTGGCCAGGCAATTCGTACCCGCTAGGGGCAACGTGGGACGGGAGGGGCACGAACTTCGCCCTATTCTCCGAGGCCGCCGAACGCGTTCAGCTTTGCCTGTTCGGCGAGGTCGGCGACGACGGCACGCTGACCGAGAGCAGGGTCGACCTGACCGAGGTCGACGGCTTCGTGTGGCACGGCTACCTGCCCGGGATCGCGCCGGGTCAGCTTTACGGCTACCGCGTGTACGGCCCTTGGCGTCCCATCGATGGTTTTCGGTGCAATGCACAGAAGCTGCTGCTAGATCCGTATGCCAGAGCGATCCAGGGCGCGCTCGTTGGGAGCGATGTCCTGTTCGGAGACGATCGCGGATTCTCTCGCTATCGCCCTAGCGCAACGGACAGCGCGCCCTTAATGCCCAAGAACGTGGTGATCAACCCGTTCTTCGACTGGGGCGATGACCGGGCCGGGGTGACCCCGTACCACGAGACGGTCATCTACGAGGCGCACGTGCGCGGGCTGACCCTGCGCCACCCGGAGGTCCCACCGCAGCAGCGCGGCACCTACGCCGGCCTCGCGCATCCCGCCGTCATCGAGCACCTGCAGCGGCTCGGTGTCACGGCGGTCGAGCTCATGCCGGTGCACCAGTTCGTGACCGAGCAGTCCCTGGTCGCGCGCGGCCTGACCAACTACTGGGGCTACAACACGATCGGGTTCTTCGCCCCGCACAACCGGTATTCCTCGGCCGGGCAGCGCGGCGAACAGGTCGGCGAGTTCAAGGAGATGGTGAAGGCGCTGCACCTGGCCGGCATCGAGGTCATCCTGGATGTGGTCTACAACCACACCGCCGAGGGTGACCACATGGGGCCCACGCTGTCCTTCCGCGGCATCGACAACGCCGGTTACTACCGGCTGCGGGACAATGACAGGCGTTACTACCTGGACTACACCGGCCGCGGGAACAGCCTGCAGGTTCGATCTCCGCACGCGCTGCAGCTGATCCTGGACTCGCTGCGATACTGGATTCTGGAGATGCACGTGGACGGGTTCCGGTTCGACCTGGCCGCCGCGCTGGCACGGGAACTGCACGACGTGGACCGGCTGTCCACCTTCTTCGATCTGGTCCATCAGGATCCCGTGGTCTCGCAGGTGAAGCTCATCGCCGAGCCGTTGGACCTGGGTGAGGGTGGGTATCAGGTCGGCAACTTCCCGCCGCTGTGGACCGAGTGGAACGGCAAGTACCGGGATACGGTCCGCGACTTCTGGCGCGGCCGACCGGACGCCGTGCCGGAGTTCGCGTCCCGGCTGACCGGGTCGAGCGATCTGTACGTGACCAGCGGGCGCCGCCCCGTGGCGTCGATCAACTTCGTCGCCTGCCATGATGGGTTCACCCTGAATGACCTGGTCAGCTACGACCACAAGCACAACGAGGCGAACGGCGAGGGCAACCGGGACGGCACTGACGATAACCGGTCCTGGAACTGCGGAGCGGAAGGCCCGACCGCAGACCCTCACATCAACGAGCTCCGCGCCAGGCAGAAACGGAATTTCCTGGTCACCTTGTTCCTGTCCCAGGGCGTGCCGATGCTTCTCGCCGGCGATGAAATGGGGCGGACCCAGGCCGGCAACAACAACGCCTACTGCCAGGACAGTGAGCTGTCGTGGGTGGACTGGAGCATGACGGCCGCCGAGCAGGACCTGCTGCACTTCACCGAGACCTTGGCCAGCCTGCGCCGTGACCACCCGGTGTTCCGGCGGCGCAGGTTCTTCCGCGGCTGGGGGCAGGAGCAGGGCGACGAGACCAGCGACATCATCTGGCTGACGCCCAGCGGCGAGGAAATGACCCAGGCGGACTGGGGCGCCAGCTACCTCAAAGCGCTCGCCGTGCTCCTCAACGGCGAGGCGGTCAGCGAGCCGGATCAGCGTGGCGGGAAGATCACCGACGCCAAGTTCTTGCTGCTGTTCAACGCGCACAGCAATCCGCTTACGTTCACCCTGCCGCGGGCCAGGCTCGCGGCCGGCTGGGAGGTCGTGATCGATACAGACGGCCCGCGCATCCCCGCCATCCATGGCGAACTACCTGCACTGGCCGCAAAGGCCGAAATTGAGGTAGCCGCCCGTTCGGTGATCGTGCTGTGCTGCCGGGTAGCCGATGCCCGACCCTGACATGCGGTAGCTCTAGCCGCGCATCTCGTCGCGGGCCCGCCAGCCATCGCAAGATTCATCCGGCAACAGGGTTGGTTTCAGCAGGCCCGCCTTCGCCGAGGTAAAGACGCTGTTCCTCGCTCGTCAGCTCGCGTCCGGCAGCCCTTTGCGCCCAGGCCGCGAGTGCCTGCGCACTCAGCGGGAGACGGCCGCTGAACACCGTGCCGCCAACGATCACGTAATCCCCGCTGCCGTCGACCGCCACTCGGCAGGCACCCGGATCTGCGGTCGGCTCGCAGACCAGTTCTCGCGACGCCAGGTTCCATGCCCTGATCCGGCCGTTACGGCCGAGCGCAGCCAGCATCTTTCCAGCGCCGATGTCCACATCGGCGACGAAACCGTCCCACGGAAAATCCGCCTCATCCGCAAGATCTTCAGTTCGAAGCACGCGGATCTTACCGTCATCGCAGGCGACGGCGAGCATCCTGGCATCGTCACCGAAGGCGACGCACGTGATAGGCACGCCCAGATCCCGGCTACAGGCTTGCTCATTCCCGGGCCGCCAGACCCGGAGATAGCCTTCCTCGGTACCTAGACAGGCCACGCCTGCCCCCCCGGATGCCGCCGCGACGACCGGACCCGGCATGGCAATCGCAACAGGACCGTCCCGGGCCTGACCGTCCGCATCGATCACGAGACCTTCCCCGCGGCCGGCCATCAGCCAGTTTTCAGTCGCACCGGGCCCGCGAGACCAATCGGCCAAAGTCAGGCGCATGCGGGTGCGGCCGAACGCCGCACCATCGGATGCGGCAGCGACCGGGCCGGTTTCTGAGGCACCAGCGCGGGCCAGGCACAGCCGGACCAGATGATCCGACTGTGCATCAGGTGACCGCTTGAGAATCTCGATTGCCAGGAGCAGGGCCAGGACCGGGTCCTCGGTCGTCTCTGCCACGCGGGTCAGCGCGCGGGCAAGGGATCTTCGAGCCTCCTTCTGGGCAAGATTGCGTGCCTCTTCCAGTTCGGTCACCCGGCGGTGCCATTCGGATTTGCTTTGCTCGACGAGCTGCTGGATGTCGTCAGGGATGTCCGCTGAGCGCTCGGCCAGCCACCTATCGGCTTCCGCCAGGCGCGTATCGGGCAACAGGTCACCGGCAGCCGCGCGTTCTTCCATGGCTGTTCGCCATTGCTGAAAGCCTGCGTCATCGTTCACCCACGCTGCAAGGGTCGGCCATCCCCGGATCAGTGCTTCATGCGCAATCTGGACGTTGTCCTCGTCTTTGACCGGATCGTGTCCCACGATCAGAAGGCGCCGCTCGGCCAGTTCCTCGGCAACCGCCCAGTCCGGGCCGAGCCGCTCGCGCGGTACCACCCGCCGGGTTGCCTGCGGCGCTCCTTCCCGGCTGCGCACCAGGGCGAGCATCACCCGGCGGATTCGCGCCTCGGCAAACCGTTGAAGGAGTTCACCATAAACGCGCTCCGCGTAGGCGCTGAGCGCCCCCATGACACCGCCGACACCGTGGTACTCCGCGAGGGTGATCTGGTGCTTCCTCTGCTGCTGCCACAACTTGGTGAGCGCGAAACCCAGCAGCGGGAGCCCGCCGCCGTCGCCTGCCTCTCGCGCGATCAGCGGAGGCAGGCCAGGCTCATACCGGACGCCGCGCACCTCGGCGGGCTCGGTAATCACCCGCTCCATTCGGCCACGGCCCATCGGGGACAAGGTGAAAAGACGGCCCTGCACATGCGCGCCCGCATCGGGGTGCTCCAGCAGCTGGGAGAGGAAGTCAGCTCGTAGCGTGCAGACCACGCGCAGGCAGTCGACTGGCTGCGCCTGCAGGAGCAGCTCCAGGAATTCAGCGCTGGCCTCCGGCTTGCAGATGCCAGGATCCAGGACCTGCTCAAGCTGATCGACGCACAGCAGGATGGGCTTCCTCTTCACCAGCGACAGCTGCGATCCCAAAGATGCCAGCCTGCCGGAGCGCAGGCTATCGGCCCATCTGGCGAGCTCATCCAGCGTCGGAGTCTCGCCCGCCCGTTCGACGCCGAACAGTGTCTCAGCGAGGGCATCCACGGGCATCCCCCAGGGCTGGAAGACCCTGGTAATCCAGCCCTCATTGCGCATAACCCGGGCCAGGCCGGCGTTGACCAGGGACGATTTGCCGACACCCGAAGGCCCGGTCACCACCACCAGGGCCTGCCTGCGGATCATCTCCCGCAGCTGGCGGGTTTCCTCCTCCCGGCCGACGAAGACGCCGGCCTCGGCATCAACGACCGTGAACGCCTCCAGACCACGGTAAGGGCATTGTGGCACGGTCAGGGAACCGAGAACGTCCGGCCATGCATCCGCTAGCCGGGCAACCGGCATCGCGTATGCGTCCCGTCCGCCATCACCGCAGCTCGCAACGGCAAGCATGCCCAGCACTTCATCACCCGCATCGCCTTCCACGATGATGGGCGACCCGCTATAACCAGGCTGGGCCCGGATAGCCGACTCACTCGCAGAATCGAGCTGGATGAGCCCGCCGCCCACCACACCGCGCAAGTTGACCACCGCCCAGGCGCCAAGTGCCCGGCGGCCAGCATCGTCCGGGCACCCGAACACATCTGCAGCCGGACCACGCCGGCTGGGTTGCTCAGCCAGCCGGGCGGGCCCCGCACCCCTTGGCAGATCCTCCCCGACGAGCACAAGGCCGGCCACATCACCGCCGGAAATCCCAGCCTCAGGCGGCGGAACCCAGGCCCGTACAGTACAGCTGCGCGTCGGGGCGCCTGTCGCATCACCCAGCATCGGGAAATCGACACCGATCCGCGCAGCCTGACCAGGCTTTTCCTGCACCCGCTGGCCGCGGCCCAGCGCAGCATTCACCACATGCGCGCATGTCACGATGTGCTGCCCGTCCACGACGAACCCCACCCCGGCAGGAGCCGCCGACCCGCCACGCAGGACACGGACGGTAAAACCTTCCCGGCTGGACGGCACGAGGCTACTCCTGCTTCCAGGACATGCGGACGGTGAAGTTCACCTCCGCGGTGCCCCTGGCGATGACGACACCGATTTCGCCGCCGATCCTCAAACCGAATTCCACTGCAGTCTCGTCCGGCGACAGCTCCCTGAGCAGGTGCACGATCTTCTGCAGTGAGGGCTTCAGGTTCCCGAGCGCTTCCTCCAACGTCAACCGCGTCCGGTCTGCCAGCTTCTCAGGATCCGCCGACGCCAGAACAAGATCACCGGAAATCTCACTCCGGTCAGCCTCGAAAACCAGGACCTCGTCGCTGCCCCGCTCCAGCGGCATCCCCAGCAGGTACGTCACCATCCCTCCCTCTAAGCTCTGCAGGCAGTCGCCAAGGGCAGCGAATACCGCCAAAGCACCACCGCAAAACCATTCTCCGCCAAAGACCGGCCAATACTGCCTGTCCACAGGCACTTTCCTGGCGGAATGCTGGCAGCGCACGGCTGGGGCACGGACTTCCGCTCATGCATGCCGGGAGCAGGTAGGCCGGACGAACTGCAGGTGCGTGCCTGCCCGTCCCAGGCGGAAAAGCTGCCGACGTGGGCGGTGCCGCGTGGCCGGAGTGGGCCTGACCGGTGGAGGGCGCCGCTGGGCTGGGGCACCCGCTCGCGCAGCAACTGGTCGCCGCCGGTGAGCAGGTGCTGGATGTGCCGCCCAAGCTGGCCGCCCGGGTGCGGCTGCTGCAGGCCGGGGACACCAGTGAGAACGACCCGAATGACGCCTTCTCGGTGGCGGTCGCGGCGCTGCGCTCCACGGCCCAGCGCCCGGTGCTCACCGACGACCACGCCGCCGTGCTGAAGGTGTGGGCCAAGCGGCACCGGGACCTGGCCCGCTCGCGCAACCAGGCCGCCTGCCGACTGTACGCGGCCTGTGGGGTGTCAGAAGTCTGCCTGGGCTGTGAGCTGCAGCGATGCATCGGGGTCAGCGGTGGGCCATGATGATCAGCCGTGTCCCTCCGTTTGCTCTATCTCATCTTCATCCGGGTCTGCGGCTGGCTGGTCCTGCTCGGCCGCTCATCGGCGTCGAAGAACGCGGAACTGCTGGTGCTGCGGCACGAGGTCGCCGTGCTGCGCCGCACCAAGCCGCGGCCCCGCTTGGACTGGGCCGACCGAGCCGTCCTCGCCGCGCTGATCCGGCACCTGCCCAGAAGGCTGCGGGCGCACCGGCTGGTCACGCCCGGCACGGTGCTCCGGTGGCACCGTCGCCTGGTCAGAAAGAAGTGGACCTACCCGAACCGGACGGGCCGGCCGCCGGTCAGCGCCGAGATCGCCGCGCTCATCGAGCGGCTCGCCACCGAGAACGCCTCATCGGGGTACCAGCGGATCCAGGGCGAGCTGCTGAAACTCGGCCACCGGGCCAGCGCGTCCACGATCCGCCGGGTCCTCAAGGCGCTGCGGATCCCGCCGGCTCCCCAGCGGCGTACCGATACGACCTGGCGGCAGTTCCTGCACTCCCAAGCCGCGACCATGCTGGCCGCGGACTTCTTCCATGTGGACTGCGCGGTAACGCTCCGGCGCCTGTACTGCCTGTTCGTCATGGAGGTCGGCTCCCGTTACGTGCACATCCTGGGGGTCACCGCGAACCCGGACGGCCCGTGGACCACCCAGCAGATCCGCAGCTTGCTCATGGACCTCGGTGACCGGGCCGCGGACTTCCGGTTCCTGGTCCGCGACCGCGCCGGGCAGTTCACCGACTCCTTCGACGCGGCCCTGGCCAGCACCGGCATCACGGCAGCGAAGATCCCGCCCCGCAGTCCTCGCGCGAACGCTCACGCCGAAAGGTTCGTCCTCACCGCCCGGACCGAGATCACCGACCGGATGCTGATCTTCGGCTAACGGCACCTGCGGTCGGTTCTCGCCGAGTACGCCCGGCACTACAACCGACGACGGCCACACCGCAGCCGCGGACTCCGCCCGCCCCGGCCCGACCACCCCGCCGCTGACCTCTCCCAGCAGCGGATCAAGCGCCGGGCTATCCTCGGTGGCCTTCTCAGCGAATACGAGCGGGCCGCATAAAAGCCCAGGTCAAGATCAGTGGCCGAGTTCTGGAACCCCACAGGACCGCCATCTGGCCGCGGTAGCCGGCCAGTCCCGCCCGGAACCCAGCCAAGCTTGCCCTCGCGGCCTGCCGGCGACCTATCAGTACAGACCACCGGCAGGGGCGGCCAGGTTCGGTGAACCGCCTCTCGGGGCCGCTGTCCCGGATCAGGTGATGGTGATTCCTCCCCGTGTCAGGGCGACTGGCGCAGAGTTGGGCAGCGGTGTGGGTTGCGGCGGCACCGGCGTGTAGCTGATGGCGATGCCGAAGGAGGCGGGGACTGTCTTCGTCGCGGCGTTGGCGGTTGCCTTATAGCTAACATCCGACTTGGCGAGCTGCCAGCCTCCGCGGCCCTTGTTGAGGGTCGAGTTCCACCAGTACAGGCTGCCCGTCCCGGACAGCAGCCCCTGGGTAGTGCTGCTCTTGACATAGCTGGTCACATCCGCCTGGAACCACCACTTCTCCGGAGTGACCACGTCCAGCACGCCCTTGTAGGTGGCGGCGGAATGCCCGACCATTGCGACGACAAACGCGAAGCTCGTGTTGCCTGCGCTCGGCACCTTGTACGACCCGCCGCCGAAGGCGAGCTGACCGGGCGAGGTGGGCGAGGTGACCGCCAGGGAGGCAGTGCTCGTCGAGGGGCCGCAGTTACTCGTGCCAGCGTAACTGACGGTGAGCATGTACGCGCCGTCCTGCCAGCTGGTGGTGCTCACGGCCAGGCTGATCGCGCCGGATGCGGTGCTGGTGGCCGTTCCCAGGCTGTAGGTGCCGCTGGTTCCGTTCAGCGGGTCGGCTGACAGGGTGAAGCTGACCGGCTGCGAGCTCTCGCAAGAGGCCGCCGGGCTGGTCAGCGTGGCCGTCGCGGTGAAACTCGAGCCAGTCGCGACCTGGTCGGTACCGGTGTAACTCAAAGTGGTGGTCGCTGGGCTGACCGTCCAGCCAAAGGTGGCCGAGCCGGTCGCGCCGGTGGAATCCTTCGCCGCGACGGTCACCGAGTAGGTCCCGGCCGTGGTCGGCGTGCCGGAGATCAGGCCCGCCGAGCTGATCGACAGGCCCGGCGGCAGGCCGCTCGCCGAGTAGGTCAGGCTCAGCAGGCCCGAGTCCGTCCCGGAGATCTGCAGGCTGACCGCCGACCCTGACACCGAGCTCTGCGCACCCGGGTTCGCCACCGTCACCGTGTTGGCGGCGGCGGTGACCGTCCAGCCAAAGGTGGCCGAGCCGGTCGCGCCGGTGGAATCCTTCGCCGCGACGGTCACCGAGTAGGTCCCGGCCGTGGTCGGCGTGCCGGAGATCAGGCCCGCCGAGCTGATCGACAGGCCCGGCGGCAGGCCGCTCGCCGAGTAGGTCAGGCTCAGCAGGCCCGAGTCCGTCCCGGAGATCTGCAGGCTGACCGCCGACCCTGACACCGAGCTCTGCGCACCCGGGTTCGCCACCGTCACCGTGTTGGCGGCGGCGGTGACCGTCCAGCCAAAGGTGGCCGAGCCGGTCGCGCCGGTGGAATCCTTCGCCGCGACGGTCACCGAGTAGGTCCCGGCCGTGGTCGGCGTGCCGGAGATCAGGCCCGCCGAGCTGATCGACAGGCCCGGCGGCAGGCCGCTCGCCGAGTAGGTCAGGCTCAGCAGGCCCGAGTCCGTCCCGGAGATCTGCAGGCTGACCGCCGACCCTGACACCGAGCTCTGCGCACCCGGGTTCGCCACCGTCACCGTGTTGGTGATTGCCCAGCTGAAGGTGGCCGACCCGGTCGCGCCGGTGGAATCCTTCGCCGCGACGGTCACCGAGTAGGTCCCGGCCGTGGTCGGCGTGCCGGAGATCAGCCCGGACGAGCTGATCGACAGGCCCGGCGGCAGGCCGCTCGCCGAGTAGGTCAGGCCCAGCCCGCCCGAGTCCGTCCCGGAGATCTGCAGGCTGACCGCCGACCCTGACACCGAGCTCTGCGCACCCGGGTTCGCCACCGTCACCGTGTTGGGGCGGTGACCGTCCAGCCGAAGGTGGCCGAGCCGGTCGCGCCGGTGGAATCCTTCGCCGCGACGGTCACCGAGTAGGTCCCGGCCGTGGTCGGCGTGCCGGAGATCAGGCCCGCCGAGCTGATCGACAGGCCCGGCGGCAGGCCGCTCGCCGAGTAGGTCAGGCCCAGCCCGCCCGAGTCCGTCCCGGAGATCTGCAGGCTGACCGCCGACCCCGACACCGAGCTCTGCGCACCCGGGTTCGCCACCGTCACCGTGTTTTTCGGCAGGCCCGCGCACAGCGTGCCGGCCAGATTGCCGCCGTTGGGCGTGCCGAGCCCTGAGGCCATGTCGTAGCCCGGGCCCGCCGGGTACAGGCCGCCGTTAGTCCCGGTGTAGTCGTTATTCCCCGACGTGATGTCTTCGAAGTCCGAGGTATAAGCCGAGGCGGCCGCATCGTAGAGGGCCGGGTTCGCGAACCCGATGGACTTGCCGCCGCACGCGCTCGAGGCGTCCGCCAGCGCCATGAAGGCGGCCCAGAGCGGAGCGGCGGCACTCGTGCCACCGACAGCGCCCCAATCGCTGTCGTAGTCGTAGACATAGCCAGTCTCGGGATCCGCGTCCGCCGCGACATCGGGGACCTCGCGGCAGTACGAGCCGCTGCTGGCGCCGCACGGGGTGCCGGAGGAATTGGCGTTGATGACGTTCAGCGCAGCCGGTGCACCCGACTGGTAGGAAGGCATCGTGTTCGACGACGAGATGCCGCCGCCGCCGGCTCCGGCCTGGATGGCGCTCTCGTTCCAGACAGTCTGGGTCGGAGGCGGTCCCAGGGCCGACATCGTCGTGCCGCCGACGCCGGTCACGTAGGGCTGGCTCGCCGGGTCGTCGACCGCGAGCGAGCTCGTGTCGCAGTCTTCCGAGCCGCTGTCACCCGCTGCCGCGAAGACCGACTGACCCTGGGCTGCCGCCTGCTCGAAGAGCGTTGCCTCATCGGCGATGAACGACGAGCCGGCCTCGGCCTCGCACAGGCCCCACGACGTGGAAATGACCTGGGCCGTGTCAGCTGAGACTATGGCGTTGTAGTTGTCGTAGGCGTCGCTGTTCGAGTTGGGCGCCTGGTACACGTCGATCGTGGCCTGCGGGGCGAGCCCGATGATGTCCTCGATGTCGAGCGCTGCCTCGCCCAAGCCGTCACCCGACCCGGCCCCGCCGTCCACCTCGATGTAGTTGACCGAGGTGTCTGTCCCGTAGCAGGACTGGTAGGCGGCAATGTCGCTCGGTAGGTCCGGCTCGAGCTCGTAAAGGGCAACGGTGATACCCGAGCCCTCGTCACCTGCCCCGTACAGGCTCGAGAAGTTATACGCCGAGGCCAGGTCATCTGCCGTGTAGGCGCTGTATTCTTGCGCTGCTCCTTGCGCGTCCGAGCAGGGCTGCGGCCCTCCGGTCACGACCTGAGGTCGTGCCGCCGCCGGGCGGCGCGCGGCCCCGCGGCTGAGATCAAGCGGCCGTGGCTGGGTGAGCGTATCCAGCCCGACGACGCCCTGCACGTAGGGCGCGACGGCGGCCGGGAACAACGGTGCCGAGGTGTTCGCGTAGGCAGCCCGGCTGCCCAGGCGGTACCCCTCGAAGCTCGTCGAGAAGGCCCTGGCCAGCTGCCCGGCTGTTGCGGTGACGGGGATGCTCAGATGGTTGCCGCTGATCGGCCCGGGCTGGAGCCCGTCGGCCCGCAGGGATCCCTCGAGCGCGGCGATGGCCGCGGAGGTCGGCCCGAACCTGGCCGGGAACGCTCCCGCGGGCAGATAGTGGCGGTATAGCGCAGAACCGGGCGTCGAGACAGCAGTCGCGAACTGCGCCAGCCCGGCTGGGTCACGCGGCTGCAGAACGACGTCGACGTGCAGCACCGTCGTCTGCGGCAAAGCGCCGACGGCCTGCGCGCTGCGCGGTACCACCGGAGCCCGGCCGACGCGGGCCGGCGGCCGCTGTGCGGCCGCTGCTGCCGAAAAGACAGCACCGGAACTCAGCGACGTGACCGATAAGGCCACAGCTAACGCAGCAGTCAAAGCCGCGACGCGACCAGGACGGAAATGACACCGGGCACCTTGCACGTCGGCCGCCCCCCTCTACTCGACAGCCCACCCCAGCAGCAGCCATCACTGGATCATCATGGCTTATGAAGACTCATGATGATTTTGCGGTCCCTGCCCCGGTACAGCGTAGACCCTCACCGCTGGCTAGAGAAGTCCGATGAGCTAAAGGAGCCGGATCGCGGCCCAGTTCCACGGGTGTGAGCACCCCACAGTCATCTTCTGCCAGACAGCGATGAGCTTGACCACGCCCGAGGCCTTTGGCGAATGGGCCGGGATCGGCACGTCGCTGACACCGGTGCAGACACCGGTCGGCGACGCGTGGATCCTCGTCCAAGACGAGGCGACCACCGGTGCCGCCGCCGCGCCCGCCCCACCGGCACCGCTGCTGTCAAGCTGCGACGCCTTTATCCTTCTATCCTTCGCTACGGAGCCGATCGCAAGCTCCTGGTCCCCGACGCCGACCGCCGTCTTGCCCTGTGAACCCCGGTGCCTGGCCCGGCGACCTCCTTGCCGGGGGAGAGATCACCGGGACCAGGCGGCGCGGACGCGGTGATCACGGTGCAGCCCTGGCAGCGGCTGTCACCCGCAAAGTGCGACGCGGTCGCGGTGGAAGCGACGGCCTTGCCGCTGCCCGACATCCAGCGGCGGATCATCTCCGCTGGGACGGCTGAGCTGCGCTCAACTGTGCATGACGTACTCGCCTGGCGGTCATCAAACGAAGAAGCCAGAATCGGGTGATCTGCATGCGATCGACACGATGCCTAACAAACGTGAGGGCGGGGACCGAATCGGCAGGCGCGTTCGAGTAAGCATTCGACGCAGAGCACCGACTACGTTGATCGCGACGTCATGCATGAGTATGTCCAACCGCTTATACGAATCCGCCAGGGATACGCACTACTTTCGGCAGAATCGGATGCACCGGCATGGTCGTTGGGGCTGACCTGCGCCCGGTGGGCGACGCAGGTCTACGGGAGGTCGATGGCAGGTACCTGCGGGGTAGCTCGCAGGTCGATCGCGGCCATGAGCCTTGCTGGCAGATCGCTGCCCGGATGGCCCGACACGTAATGCGGCGCGCACAAGTTGCCCGCGGTGCCCTCGCGCCGCTTCTCTCTTCGCGGGAATCGGGCCCGGCAGCGGACAGTGGCGGGACCGTGGCAGGACCGCGCGGACCGGTCCTGCCGTGCCGGTCCCGGGCTCGCCGTGGGGAATTTTTGGCGGGTGTGAACGGCGCATGTCCGGCCGGGGGAGTACGGGCATCGGTTGCGGCAGGCCGGTGGCTCAGCGGCGTGCCCGGCCGGGTCTAGGACGGCGGTGGGACGATGAGATGCAGCAGGACTCAGCTGGACTTGGTGGGACATGATCTAAAGCCTGCGTCGCGCTGACCAGGCACACTCCGGGACTACGGACGCCACACGGACAGAACGTGGTATTCACGCGGCGGGGAATGGAGAAACGGCAGGTCAGCGGCTATTCCGATGGGTCGGGATTGGCGGTCTGTAAAACCGTCGGCTCGGGGAGAAGCCGGGCCAGCGCGGCGAACCACATCCGGTCAGCCGGCTCGTAGCGCACACGCCCGGCGTAGCGGCGCAGCACCGCGTTCTCGTGCCGGAGCACCAGCAGCTCGGCTTCCTTTGCCCCGTCCCGGCGGAACATCAGGATAACCAGGCCGAGTACCTGGCGAACCAGCAGGTAGACGCTCTTGAGCAGCACCAGGCCAGCCAACCATCACCGCGCCAAGCCTGCTGGCGATAGCGCAGGTCAGCCACTCAATCGAGTATCCGAGCGGCACACGGCCCAGCGCTGCCGCGGGATGAACCGCGTGAACGCGGTGAACCAGGCCCGGTCGGCTGGCTCGTACCGCACCCGGCCCGCGTTCCGGCGCAGCACCGCGTTCTCGTGCCGGAGCACCGGCAGCTCGGCGTTCTTCGCCTGGTCCCCGCGGAACATCAGGACAGCCAGGCCAAAAGTCCAGCGCATGAACAGGTAGACGCTCTTGAGCAGCACCAGGCCAGCCAACCATCACCGCATCATCCGTTCATCCGGAACGGCAGGTCAACGATGCGATCGAGTTTCCGGGCGGCACAGGCACCCCGCAAGCAGCCTGCCAGGATCGCGCAGGTCAGCAGGGCAAGGGCTGGCACAAGGAAGAGCGGCTGACTGGCATATGACTCATTCTGCTGGTCACGCCGCAGCAGCGAAGTCATCCGCCAGCCGCGTCAGCGCGTCCCACAACCATAGCCACAACGTGGACCCATCACCCGAAAGGAGGCCTTGGCCGTGCCGCCGCACCGGCGAGGGGCGGACATCGCTTCTAAGAGGGGGGTATGTACGTGAATCGACCGGCAAGGCTAGTAGCGGCTACCGCGGCTGCCACGAGCATCGTGGCATTCGGTGCGGTCTCCGCAGCGACTGCCAGCACGCACCCGAGCAATGCGGCGGCGGCGGCGAAGGCCGCTCGCGCTGCCTTACGCTATGTCACCGCCAACCCGCCGGCGACGAATCAGGCGGTCCCGGGCATACAGCATGACGCCGAGGGACTGACACAGGTCAAGTCCGGCAACTGGTCCGGCTACGCCAACGACCACACCAAGAGCAACACCTACAGCAAGGTCAGCGCCGGCTGGACTGAACCCACCATCACCTGCCCCACCAAGGAAGACCAGCTCGCGGCCTTCTGGGTCGGGATCGATGGCTATACCAGCAGCACCGTCGAGCAGGACGGCACGCTCGCCCAGTGCTACGAAGGCAAGGCGTACTACTACACGTGGTGGGAGATGTATCCCACCGACAACATCCAGGTCGTCGGGGACACCGTCAAGCCCGGCGACAAGATCGCCGCATCGGTGGTCAAGAGCGGCACGAGCTACGCGCTCAAGGTCACCGACTCCACGACTAGCGGTAACAACGTCAGCACCACACAGTCCTGCTCGGCGTCCACCTGTGTCGACTCCAGCGCCGAGTGGATCGGCGAGGCTCCCGGGGGCACGCGCGGGGAATACCCGCTGCCGGACTTCAAGACGTGGAAGGTGTCGTCTGCGTCGGTGACCTCGGGCACGAAGACGGGCAACATCAAGACGTTCCCCGACGACGAGATCACCATGGAAAGCAGCGCCGCTTACGCGCTCGCGACGCCTGGCGCACTCAACTCAGCGGGCACTGCCTTCTCCGACACATGGGACAACAGTTACTGAGCAACCGCGCTCAGTCGCGGGCGGGCGCGGCCACGTCCCGTCCGCCCGCGACATTTAGCGGGCTGGCCGGCACTGTTGCATTGCGCCATCCCATGTGCGCGTCAGGGCATGATCACTCGAGATCCGCGCTGGTCATATGGCGATTGCCAGGTCGTGGAAGGCCCCGTAGCATGTGGAGATCGGGGACGTCGGTGGCAATGTCGTAGTGGCCGCGCCGCAAATTCTGCACGAAGGCATGACCGGCCGCGAGAATCCGCGCCGAGCGTTGGCGTTTCAGTCCGCGCATCGGCCGGAGCCGGGCCTTCAGCCGACCGTGATCTGCCTCGACCGGGTTGTTCGCATACTGCTCAGCGATGTGCAGCGCCGAGGGCACCAGCTCATCGAGGACCCGCGGGTAGAAAGGCGCGCGGTCGGTCGTGACCTCGGCCGGGACCGTGCCCGCGCGCAGCGCCCGGGTGAACAAGCGCCGCGCGGCCGCCAGATCACGCCGCACGGACAGCAGCACGTCAATGACCTGCCACGCTGATCGACCGCCCGGTACAGATAGGTCCACTTGCCAGCGACCTTCAGGTAGGTCTCATCGACGAACCACCGGTCACCCAGAGCGTGCCTACAGGGCCGGGCAGCCTCGATGAACTCCGGGGTAAAACGCTGCACCCACCGGTAGATGGTGACGTGATCGAGGGTGATGCCGCGCTCGGCCAGCAGTTCCCCGGCGTCCCGGTAGGACAGTCCGTACCGCAGGTACCAGCGGACCGCGAGCGAGATCACCTCCCGCGGGAACCGGAAACGAGCCATGGACGGGATTCTCGGCACGCACAGGTCAAGCGCCAACCCGTTCTGGGCGGCCTCATCAACGAATCCGAGCGGGCCGCGTAGATGCCCAGGTCAATACCGGTGGCCGAGTTCTGGAACCCGACAGGGCGGCAGACTAGCCGCCGCGAGCGATCCCACGGGCTTATTCTTCCAGGGCGGCCAGCAGCACGCGGACGCCGTCGGCGTCAGGGACGACATGATGGATGGCCGCGATGCCGGAGAACCCGGTGTCTGCCGACACGAGCGCCTCAGCTCCGGCCGCGTGGGCCGCTGCGGCCAGGACCGCGTCGAACGAGCCGAAGCCCGTTCCTTCCTCGAACAGACGTAGCCCTTCGCGCAGGTCAGTCTCCTCGACGATAAGAAGCGGCGACAGCAACTCGATGTAGTCACGGGCAAGTTCCGCAGCTTCCTTGCGGTCACGACGGCGAGCGCGGACGTGAGCGAACTCCTGGATGACTTCGATCGTGGTGGTCGCCAGGATCGTTCCGCCTGCTATTGCGCGGATCAGCTGCTGGCATGGCTCGCGCAACCGGTGATCGGCGCCGACCGCATAGACCAGGACCGTCGTGTCAAGGACGATCACGCGTGACGTCCGCGGAGTTCATCCAGGTCGGCGAGCAGATCGCCAACCTCCATCGGTGCCGCATCGAGGATGCGCCGGGCAGCGGCGGCTCGCCTCCGTTGCGTCGCGGGCAGGCCACGGTCGAGCGCCTCCCGGATTACGGCGGCGACGGATGTACCGCGCTGCCGCGCGAGAGAGCGAACCCGCTCGTAGCGCTCATCGTCGATGAGAATCTGCAGCCGGTGCGTCAACATACACATACATTAGCATGCGCATACGGTGCCGGAGGCTGGGTTCCCTGTGCGGGCCTGCTCCTTAACGATCTTGTTTCACCGGCGACGCTGGACCTGGGCGCACGGCTCCTTTCCGCCATTGTTGAGCTACTGGCCGACATGATCACCCGCGGCCGTTAGGAGAGTCCGCCCTTTCGCTGAATTCTGCAGTATGGCCGCGGCCGATTTGGCAGACCAACCACTTGAACGGATCGAGACAGGTTCACCGCCGAATGTGGCACGACCGAGCGGGGTTGTTAACGCGCTGGCAACATTTCGCAACAGAGCTGACACCATGCGCTGTTTCCCTTGAGTCAACATCGTTGACATGAACCGAAGTCACAGCGCAATACCCGCACCGTCAACCGTCTGCAGGTGATGAAGTTATGAGCACCGATGCCAACGTTGCTGGAGTGCCACCCGGCGGGGTGGCCACATCGCTGCATCGAGGCACCAACTGGCGGGGTGCCTTCGTGATCGGCCTGGCCGGAGTCATTCTGGTCACCGGCATCGTTCCCTTTGCGGTACAGGCGATGGGGGCGGCGGCCATTCCGGCCATCATCGGTATACAGGTGATCGCAATGGCCGTGTGCCTGTGCATGGGAGAGCTGGCTGCCCTGTACCCGCACCGCACCGGAGGCACGCCGTCCTACGCCTATGAGAGCTTCAAGCCACTGGGCGAATCCACCGCACGCCACATCGGGGGGGTATGCGGCTGGAGCTACTGGCTGGGCTGGTTTCCGGTGGCGCCGATCAACATGATCCTGGCCGCCAGCTACATCGCCGAGTTGTTCCATGTGCCCCTGGGCAGGCTGGTGGACCCGCTCGGGAGCCTCGGCACGCCGGAGGGCATCGGGGTGCTGGCCCTCACCATGGTCGGGCTGGTGGTGCTGTTCATCCCGTGCTACCTGGGGATTCGCCTCGGCGCTGGCTTCGCCACCCTGCTCGGAGTGATCTCCATGGTGCCACTCACCCTGCTGATCATCCTGCCGGTGTTCAAGCCCAGCACCTTCCACTGGTCCAACGTCGCCGGCTTCCACTATGCCAATCCGAAGACGGCTGGAGTCGCCTTCTTCCTGAGCTGGCTTTTCGTTATCTCATGGAACGGCATCGGAGTGGAGGCGGCCGCTTGCTACGTCGCCGAATGCCGCGACCCGCACCGGGACGCCAAGCTCGCACTCACCGCCGAGGGCCTCTACGGACTGTTCATCTACGCCGCGACCGCCATCGTGTTCGTGGCCGTGCTCGGGGCGTCCCTTACGACCTCCGACCCGCTGACCCTATACGCGAGCTTCGCCGACCACATCTTCGGCTCTGCCCACTGGGTCAAGTACGTGATCGGCATCCCGCTCATCGGCGCTCTGCTGCTGTCGGTGCTGAACGCCATCATGGGCGTGGCCCGGTCGCTGTTCCAGGCGTCGGAAGACCGGCTGATACCCAAGTTCTTCTCCCACACGAACAAACATCATGCTCCGGATCGGGCCATGTTCTTCAACCTGATCTGCGCGATGATCGTGGCCCTGTTCGGGTCGCCGGTACGCATCTACATCTTCTCCAACGTGGGCTACCTGCTGGCTATCATCGCTGCGCTCTTCGGGTACTTCATGGTGCGCCAGTTCCGCAAAGACCAGATCAGCCCCTTCCGCATGCCGGGCTATTTCCGGTGGATCGCCCTGATAATGGCCCTGGGCCTCACCTTCGTATACTTTGCGGGCGGGTGGGGATCGCCGGATATCGTCGTCGGCCCTGGGCAAGGTCATACCCTCTACATCCTGGGCTTTGCCGTCGTGGCCGCCTACGTGCCGTTGCACCTCTGGCGCAGGATGACCGACCGGCGTGACGGCGTGGCGCCCCTGGCCACGTTGCCCATCGTCGTGGGGTCGCCCGGCGGTATTGACCTCGACGACATGAAGGAGCCCCACGTCTTGGACCTCGGCCACATGGACGCCATCGACGCGGAGGCCGCCGGAATCGGCCAGGTCCCGGACAATGCCTCCGGTGCAGGCTGAGATGAAGATGAGCACCCAGAGGGGGAGCACAGTGGAAGGTCCGATCCCGAAACTGGCCAGGGCACCGTTCGGAAAGGGTAAATGGGACAAGCAGCCGACGCAGCCCTGTGCGGTCCTCATCGCCACGGTTGGCATCTCCCTCCCGCCGGCAGTGATCCGCCATGCCGTGGAGCTGAGCGGAGGCCGTCCAGTCGCCGTCGTCAGCATCGCCCGGATCTATGGATCGTCCCTGGGCCTGCCCAACCCCGGGCTCCTGCCAAGCAGAAAGGAGATGGAAGAGCAACGGGCCTTGGTTACCAAGGCCATCGACTGCCTGGAGCGGTCAGGCGTCGAAGCCTGGGGCCAGGTGGCCGCCACCCGGCGCTACGCCAAAGCCATCGCCCGGGCGGCCCTGGCCCGCGACGTGGATCACGTGCTTGTGGTCACCCGGGAGGTGCCCCGCTGGAGGCTGATGATCGAAGGCGACGTGGCGCGCGACCTAAGGCGCCGCATCGGCAAGGACGTCGCGGTGGAGGGCATTACGTTCTGAATGGCGACACGCTCGCCGGGCCTGAGGTAGCGGCGGTTCCCGACCCGGAAACGGGCCCGCCGCTGTTGCACTGGCGTAATGTGCGGGGACCCGCTTGCGTTCGCCGCACGGAAGCGGGCAAGACCCCGCGACCAGCCCCGCAGCCGGTCCGCTCGTCCCGCAGCGGCCAGCGGGCCCAGCGGATATTTCCGGGAGGGAGTCAGGTATGGCGGCGGCAGCCCAGCCGGGATCAGGGGATGACGACGAGCTGGGGCCGGTCGATTTCCTCGCGATCGGGTTTCCCGGCGGCCGGCTGACCGCTCCCGGCTTTGAGAGGCTGCTTTCCCTGGCCGACCAGGGCGTCGTCGAAATCCTGGACATGGAGTTCATTGCCAAGGACGCCGACGGCAAGAGCAAGAAGGTTGACGTCTGGGAGTTCGCGGTTCCCGACGGCGTCGACCTGGCCGCCTAGGCCGGGGCGTCGTCGGGCTTGCTCGATGACTCAGACGTCGCCGAGATCTCCGCGGCGATGCAGCCCGGCAGTGTCGCCGTAGTTGTGATCTACGAGAACCGGTGGGTTCTTGGCCTGGTGGACGCCTGGCGGCGCGACGGCGCGCAGCTGATCGCCAATGGCGGGATATCAGCCAGCGACATTGTCGCTGGCCTTGACGCGACCGAGCCTTCCTGACAGAGACGAGGAGACCACGGTGGGCATATTGAAGACCGCCGCTACGGTTGCTGTGGCCAGTTCCGTGCACGGCCGGGTGCAGCGCAGGCAGCAAAACCGGTGGGCGGCCCAGGACCAGGCCCCGGCGGGCGCGCCCCCCCCGCGGCACCGCCAGCGCACTACCCGGCCCAGGCGCAGCCGCAGCACGCCTACGCCGCGCCCGCCCCGCCGCCACAGGCACCAGCCGCCCCGGCGCAGCCAGCCGATATGAATGACCGGCTCGCCCAGCTGAAGCAGCTCGGCGAGCTGCTGTCGGCGGGCGTGCTGACCCAGGCCGAGTTCGAGCAGCAGAAGGCCCGGATCCTGACCGGGTGACAGCAACGCCAGCGGTCCGTCGGGCGGTAGCAATGTTTTGTTGTCGGGGTGGTCGTCGCTGGCCCGAGATGGGGTTGATGTCGGCGCAGGGAGCCAACCCAAGTCTCCATGCGTGCTCGCTGGTGAGTTGGCGAGCGGATCCGGTGGACGACCGCGGGTGACTGCCGGGACGCTGGCGGCGCGGTTATCGCGGCTTGACGCCGACGGCAGCAAGCGCGTACACGGGCTTTCCCGCCGGTTCGCCGCCTGTCCCCGCCATCCATCTGTGTACCTCGCACACTCCCGGCCCCACGGGCTCCAGCCCGGCCAGCATCGACGCCAGATCCGCGGCGTTGTGGTTCCAGAACCGGGTATGCGTGGCGGTCTGCTGTAGCCGGGCGGCGAGTTCCTTGTCCTCATAATGCCCGGAAGACACGATCAGCCATGAGCCCCGCGCTGCCCGGCTCATGTACCGGGCACACGCTGCGGCAGCCGCGTCGGCAGGCAGGAAATGAAGCACTGCAGCCAAGATAACGGCGATCGGCCGGGACATCTCGATCACCGCGCGCACCTGCGGATTCGCAAGCACGGTCTCCGGCTCGGTCAGGTCTGCCTGCACAGCGGCCAGGCCCTCGCTGCAAGCAAGCAGCGCCTGCCCGTGCAGCATAGCCACCGGGTCTATGTCGACGTAGCACACCCGGGCGTCCGGGATCACCTCCCGCACCGCCTCGTGCACCGCCGGGTTCGCGGGCAGCCCGGAGCCCAGGTCGAGGAACTGGCTGATGCCCGCGGCGGCTGCGCGGGCCGCCGCGGCACAGATGAACTCCCGGTTGTGCCGGACCAATTGCGGCAGCGCAGGGTTCACCTCGGCCATCCGCCAGCCCATCGCCCTGTCGGAAGCGAAATTGTCCTTCCCTCCCAGCCAGTAGTCGTAGACACGGGCGACGCTCGGCCGGGTCACGTCGATGCCTGCCGGGGGGTTCTCGTCGGTCACGACCACAGGCTACTCAGACCTGCCCGCCGCGGTCCGCGTGAGATCGGCGAGGACACGCGCTGCGCCATGATGCCGCCGATCTTGCTGGACCGGCATGTGCTGAACGCTCTGCGGTGGCCAGATGCCGGTGCTCCCTGTCGTAACAGCAGGGAAACATCGAGCGAGGACGATGGGGTGGTGGCGCTGCGGCGGGTCCTAGTCGGATGCGACTTCACCTATGTCGCCGAGATCGACACGCCGGTGATCTTCCAGGTGCAGCCGACGGCGTCTCAGGAAGTGGCCGTCGAGCGCGAGCGGTGGTCGTCCGAGCCGCAGATGGCGATCCACTCCTACACCGATCTGTACGGAAACCCCTGTACTCGTACCGTGCTTCCTGCTGGCCGGTCGAGTTTTCGATATTACGCCGCGACCGTGGTTCCAGATGCCACAGAAGACGCCGACGAGCAGGTACCGCAGTGTCCGCCCGTTGCGCTGCCTGACGATACTTTGATCTATATCCTGCCCAGCCGCTACTGTCTGCCCGACATGCTAGGCGACGAGGCGTGGTCCCGTTTTGGCGGGCTTCCGGGGGGCTACGGCCGGGTCCAGGCGATCTGTGCCCACGTGCACGGCCACCTGGAGTTCCAGTACGGCAGCACGACAGCGCTGTCGACTGCCGCGGATGTCAACGCGGCCGGCCGCGGCGTCTGCCGCGACTTCGCTCACCTGGCCATCTCGTTCTGCCGGGCATTGAACATTCCCGCCCGCTATGTCTTCGGCTACCTTCCCGACCTCGACGTTCCGCCGGACCCCGCACCGATGGATTTCGCTGCCTGGATGGAAGTCTGGCTCGGCGACCGGTGGTGGACTTTCGATCCCCGCAACAACGCGCGCCGCAAGGGGCGCATCGTGATCGGCCGGGGACGCGACGCCTCGGATGTCGCCATGGCGACGACCTTCGGCGGCCCGCTCCTAGAGTTGATGGTGGTCCAGGCCGAGGAGGCGACCAGATGACCCTCAGCTCCCAGCTGCTCACGACACCAGTGCTCGACCACCGCGGCCTGGACCTCGACGCTGCCGGGCGCATCACCTATGTCCTCGAGCAGAGCTTCCGCTACGACTACGAGGCGCCGGTGGAGTCACTGCGGCAGCGGCTGGTCGTCGTGCCGCCATCTCGCCACGGTAGCCAGCACAGGCGCGCGCACTGGCTGGACGTGAACGGTGCCCGTGCCCGGCGCCAGCTACGCCGGGACGCTCACGGCAACGTCGTGGCATTGTTGCGTGCCGAGCGCGTCATCCAGGCGGTCGAGTTCCGGATTGCCGCCGTCGTCGAATGGGTTCGCGCCGACGGGCCCACTGTGCTTCCGGAAGCGGCCCTGCGCTGTCCGGGTCTGCTGCGGCATACCCGGCTTACCGCCGCCCACGACCGGCTGCGCGACCTCGCGGGCGACCTTGCGGAGAGCAAGGACTCCCCGCTCGGGCAGGCCGAGCGGATCTGTGATCTTGTCCACGCCGCGCTTACTTACGAGCATGGCGTCACATCTGTGCGGACCACGGCCGCCGAGGCCCTGGCCGGTGGACGCGGCGTCTGCCAGGACTATGCGCACGTGATGCTCGCGGTGTGCCGCCTTGTCGGGCTGCCCGCCCGATACGTCTCTGGCCATCTGCTCGGCCAGGGCGGCACCCATGCCTGGGTCGAGGTCGTCGTGCCGCAGGCGCGGGATGCGGTCGCCGTCGCGTTTGACCCATGCAACGGCCAGCGGGCTGGCAGCGGCTACGTTACGGTCGCGACCGGCCGCGACTACTGCGACGTGGCGCCGACATCCGGCTCCTACATCGGCATGTCGCGCAGCCGGCTTACTGCTGACCGCCGGGTGGGCGTCCTCGCCGCCGCCTGACTAACTGCCATCGCCAACTGCGGCACAACCCGCTTCCCGTGGAATGACTGGCTGCACCGACGTGGCCGCCGGCAGCGGGAATCCGATGACGCCGCCGACGCGGCCTGCTGAGCGGTGCCCTGCCGACATGCTCTTCTGACCTGATCACGGCGGTCAGCCAATCGCGGGCGAACGAAATACGAAATAGGCAGGTTCATTCATGTAACGACCGCGCAACATAGCCCGACTACGTTTGGGCTGTGACGGACGTTTTCGACAGCTACCAGCTTGCGGGGGCATGGGACGAGATGTTCGAGCGGCCTGGGGTGCCGCGGGGGCCCTATCACGCTCTGTTCACCGCTCTGCAGCCCCTGGATCCGAGCGATCTTCGATACCATGAGGATCAGCTGGCCAGTGTCTTCACCGATCGCGGAGTGACTTTTGATTACGCGGGTGAGGAAAGGCCGTTCCCGCTGGACCTGATACCTCGTGTTATCGATGCGGTCGAATGGGATCTGATTTCACGCGGGGTACGCCAGCGGGTGCTGGCGCTCGAGGCGTTCCTCGCGGACGTCTACGGGTCATGCCAGGCCTTCGAGGATGGCGTGCTGCCCTGGAGGGTGATGCTCACCTCTAAGACGCTCCGCCGCGAGGCTTTCGGCCTGACGCCGCCCAACGGCGTCCGGGTGCACATCGCGGGCATCGACTTGATCAGGGACGAGCAGGGCAGGTTCTGCGTCCTTGAGGACAACATCCGGATCCCGTCCGGCGTCAGCTATGTGGTTGAGAACCGGCTGGCAATGACCAGGACCTTCCCCGCGCTGTTCGCCGAGCAGCACGTCAACCGGGTCGATGACTACCCGGCGCGGCTGCTGGCCGCGCTGCGCGCCGCGGCCCCGGCCCGGGCCCGAGATCCCGTCGTCGTCGTGCTCACCCCGGGTGTGAACAATGCCGCGTACTTCGAGCACACCCTCCTGGCCCGGCTGATGGGAGTGGAGCTGGTCGAAGGACGCGATCTCGTCTGCTCGGGAAACAAGATCTTCATGCACACGACGCAGGGCAACCGGCCTGTGGACGTGATCTACCGTCGCGTCGACGACGACTTCCTCGACCCGCTGCACTTCCGGCCCGGCTCGGTGCTCGGCTGTCCGGGCCTCCTCAACGCCGCCCGGGCGGGGAATGTCACAATCGCGAACGCGGTCGGCAACGGCGTCGCCGACGACAAGCTGCTCTACACCTATGTGCCCGACCTGATTCGGTACTACCTAGGCGATGAGCCGCTGCTGCCCAATGTCGAGTCCTACCGGCTGGACGACCCCGAGGTGCTCTCCTGGGTGCTCGGCCGGCTCGATCAGCTGGTACTGAAACCGGTGGACGGCGCGGGCGGGAGCGGCATCGTTATCGGGCCGCATGCGGACAAGCGCACCCTGGCGAAGCTGCGGGCCGAGGTCGCCGCGCAGCCGAGGGGGTGGATAGCGCAGCGCCCGGTCGCACTGTCCACTGCCCCCGTCCTCATCGGCGAGCGGCTGGTCGCGCGGCACATCGACCTGCGGCCGTTCGCAGTCAACGACGGCCGCGACGTGTGGCTGCTTCCCGGCGGCCTCACCCGGGTGGCACTGCGAGAGGGTGCCCTGGTCGTCAACTCGAGCCAGGGCGGGGGTTCCAAGGACACCTGGGTGCTTGCCGCCGATGAGTGCCACATGGCCGCCAATATGCCGCTGCAGATGGTGCCCCCCGCTCCTCGGGCGTCGGAGGCCTCTGCGATCGCCCGCGAGAGCGGGCCAGCGACCGGCCAGCAGCAGTGAGTACCGGCCCGGCCCCGCTCGCAGGGCTGCTCAGTCGCATCGCCGAGACGCTGTTCTGGACCGGCCGCTATGTCGAGCGGGCAGACGACACCGCTCGGATGGTCGATGTGTACGTGCACCGCATGCTGGAGGAGCCGCACGCCGATGAGGACGCCGGCTGCCGCTCGCTGCTGGCCGTGCTGGGAATCCCGCCGCCCAATGACACCAGGCTCGACATCGGCCTGGCCCTGGATCAGCTGGCCTATGACGCGAACAGCCCGAGCGCCATTGCCGGCGCCATGCTGGCGGCGCGGACAAGCGCGCGCAGCGTGCGCGAGGTGATCTCCAACGAGATGTGGGAATGCCTGAACGTGACCGGCCTTCGGCTGGCACGCCAGCGCAGGGCTGCCGAGCGGCTGGGCCCGCACGCCTACCTGCGGTTCATCAGCGAGCGTGCTGCGCTGTTCTTCGGCCTGGCCGACTCCACGATGAGCCGCGACGACGCATGGCGGTTCCTGCTGCTCGGCCGGAGCCTGGAACGGGTGGATATGACGGCCAGGCTGCTGCTTGCCCGGATGCCGGCCATTCCGTATGAGCTCGGGTGGCCGATGCTTCTGCGCACGTGCGGCGCTTACGAGTCGTTTATGCGCACGCGCAGCTGGGCCGGGAGTTCCGGGCACGTCGCTGAGTTCCTCATCCTTGACCGGCTGTTCCCCAGATCGGTGCTGCATGCGCTGACGACCGCCGAGGAATGCCTTGCCGCCCTCGATCCCGGCCCGGTAAGGGCCGGCATGAGCGACCTGGCCCGGCGTCCGATCGGGCGGATGCGGACCACGCTGGAGTACGCCGACCAGCAGTTGCTGCCTGACCAGCTCGCTGACCTGATCAGCGCGCTTCAGCAGACCTGCCTGGCGGCCAGCGAGGCCATCACCGAGCGCTACTTCAGCTATGGCCAGCCGGTGGCCTGGGCGCAGGAAGGATGACGTGGGCTGGCGGCTGAGGATAGTGCACCAGACCAGGGTGCGTTACGAGGGATCGGCGCGTGCGTCCTACAACGAGGCCCGCATGACTCCAGCGACACTGCCCAGGCAGTTGGCGCTCGACAGCCAAGTCTCGACCGACGCGTCTGCGGCGATCTGGACCTACAGCGACTACTGGGGAACGCTCGTCAGCTCCTTCGACATCCAGGCGCCGCATCACGAGTTGGTTATCCGGGCCGAGGCCACCGTCGAGACCAGCCCCCCGCCTCGGCCGGCGCCGCCGCTGGCGTGGTCGGTGCTGACCCAGCACGCGGCGGGCGAGAAGCTGCTGGAGTTCCTCACGCCGACCCCACGTACGACTGTCGACGGAGCGCTGGCGGCCACCGCCAGGCAGCGGACCGCCGACGCTGACCCGCTCGAAGCCGCCGCAGACATAGCCGCCTGGGTCAACGACCGGGTTGCCTACGTCCCTGGCGCCACCGGTGTCCAGACGAGTGCACAAGAAGCATGGGACAAGGGCCAGGGTGTCTGCCAGGACATCGCGCACCTGACGGTCGCGCTGCTGCGCGAGGTCGGCCTCCCGGCCCGCTACGTATCCGGGTACCTGCATCCGCAGCCGGAGGCCGAGCCTGGCGATGAGGTGGCAGGCCAGAGCCACGCGTGGGTTGAATACTGGACCGGCGAGTGGGTGGCCTGCGATCCGACGAACCTTGCTCATGTGGGCGAGCACCACGTGGTGGTGGCCGCCGGCCGGGATTATGGAGATGTCCCGCCGCTGAAGGGCATCTATCACGGCGCCCCCGGCAGCACGATGGACGTCATCGTGGCCGTCACGAGGCTCGCCTGACGTGTATCGGGGCCTGGCACTACGACGGCTCAGCAGGGGACCAGCCGGACACACCATCACCACGACCAGGAAGGTACCCTCGCGGGACCGTGGAACCCCGCCCACCCGGCACGACAGCCGGCCCGTAACGCTGACCACAGCCAGAAACGGCCCGAGCGGCAGCTCAGGTCACCCATCCAAGATCACGAACGTGCAGGCTAGCCTCAGCCGTACGCCGCCAGGTTGACTTCGGCATACGCGATCCTGGTGATTTCGTGGCTGAACGACGGGTCGGGGCGCTCAAAGAGTCTTTCGAACGCTTTCGTCGCGTCGGTGACATTCGGCGCCTTCTTCAGGAGCGATAAGCCGTATTTAGGGTACTTGGTCAGCTCGTACCAGATAAAGTCAAGCTGCGGGCCTAGCCGCAGCGGAGGGGGCCGATGGGGTAGGGTAGAGGCATACCAGACCAAGTTGTCCATGGGAGTCTTATTCCATCGCGCGCCGGTCCACTGAGCTATTCCCATCCCGCACGGGTGACACTTTCCTAATTCTTTTACCAGCGGGTTATCTCTTGATTCGACATCAAGATTGCCGACGACACCGGCCGCCTGGTAACTGGTCAGGCCCTTCTTCACGAAAAAAGCATAGACGGCCTTATCGTTCGGAAACGGCTTCAGCGGCGGGGTTGAATTAATTAGGCCCGCCCTGGCATTCACGCAAGAAACCTGGATAATCCTCATATCGGCTTTGGCCTGCGCGATGTCACGGGCCGGGACATTCGTTTCAGGAAGAGCCGCGATGAATCTCATCGCCTGATACAGCGCCCAGTTCTTGTCGAAGCGGCCAGCTCGGGCGGCTTGAGCCGCGGCCGCGCGTTCCGCTCCCCCGGCCGCATATGTCGCATCCTCATAGCTTTCATACCAGGATCGGCAGGCACGAAGAACGGTAACAGGGCCTGTTACTCGTGGCACTGCTGCCGCTGGCGCTGCGGAGCCAACGGCGACGGCAGTCACTACAGTGAGCGGGAACACGAAATACAATAATCGCCGGAGTCGAGCCGGATCAATGTTCCCCAGTCCACGCAAATCCTTCTCAAGACATTTCACGGTGATCCCTTTACTTACTCGGCGATAGCCACGTGCCCGGCAGCGGAGTACTGGTTTGGGCCCCAGAAAACAAGTGCACCTCGGCGGGGCGTGAGGAACCGGGGGTTCCCGGCCACGGCGTGAGCGTAGCGCTCGCTGTAGGCATTCCACCAGTCGATCGCATCATCGTCACCGGGGATGGGCAGGCCGGCACCACTCCAGGCATCTGCGACGAACTGCAGGCAAAGACCGGCGTATTGCTGGCCAGCGCCGAGGTAGCCGATAGCGTTGGCCGCCGCGTAGATCGCCGGATGCGCCTCGGTGTTGCAGTCAGTCAGCCCGGACGGCGGGTTGCTGACATCAGACTCGGGAACGTAGCCTTCCTGGTTCGGGTGCGCCAGGACCTCGATGTAGTAATCATTGTCGCGCGAGCAGATCACCTCCAGCCCCGACCCGGTTGGGATCCCGGCGGTGAGCGTCTGGCCACAGTAGGGGTTGCTGATATTGGCGCACAGCACCGCCTGCACGGCGCGGTTAAGCGTGGGTGTGGTAGACGCCCCCGCCGACGCGCCGAGGCGATGGTGGCCGCCAGGGCCAGCGCGGGGATAGCGCTGACACTCAGCAAGCGCATGGCTGATCCGGTGTGCAATGCAGCGCTCCTCCTCTGTGATGACGCTCGATACTACACGGTGTACCTAGATCGTTGCTCTTAGTGACACTGCACGTTATGGTCTCATTCAGTTGCTCTCCCTGGGGGAGGCGCCGACGACGCAGTAGAATGATCTTTAAACGGCTTAGCAACCGTCGTCGAGGTCCGGGTCCGGCCATTATCTACCGACGGACGAGTTCACGAGTTCGCTGAGGCGGGCGCCGATCATGGAGAAGCCGGGACGGGGCTCGCGCTCGTAATACCAGGGCTTTCGTTGACGCATCAGGGCTTCGCCGCGCTCGGCCCAGGTGAAGTTCGGCTTGCGCAGGACCTTCCGGAATACCGCATCGACCGTGTCCGGGTGCCCGGGTCGGCGAACAGGGCGCGCAGCATCCCGTACTCGTTATAGAAGTTAAGCCCGTCGGTCTCGTCGTAGATGATGCCAGTGGTGCCGGCGTCGGCGAGTTCGGGCGGGAACTCGAAGGCGGGCACGTCCACGCCGGGCAGGTTCTGCGGCCAACGGCGCGCGGGCTGCAGGGCGAGCGCGGCATCCTGCCGATACCGGTAGTAGGCGTTGAGCCGTTCCTCGGCCTCGCCGGGCGGGAGGACCAGCTCGTCGCCGCCGAAGAACTCCACGAATGCGGCCCTGTCCTTCCGCATTAGCGTCCAGCCTTGCTCGATTTTCTCGGGATTACGGTAGACCAGTTCGGGCCGTTTCGTCGCTACGGCGAGCGCGGCCTGGGCGATCTGCGCAGCGCCAGACTTTTGGTAGGCCGACATCGAGCCGGAGACCAGCCAGGCGCCTGGGACCGGGCAGATGGGCACGAGGCGGACGTGCACGAATCCGCCCTTGGGCAGCCGACGGAAAGCGGCCGGGCCCATGTTGGAGTACACGCGGTACTCCAGGTCATCGAGCAGGTTCAGCAGCAGGAGCGAGTCCCGGTTCTTACGGTGGATCTCGAAGATCCCCTCTACCGGGTCGCGCCAGCCGCGCAGCATCTCCCGATCAGCCGCGGTCAGGTCCGGCAGGCTGGCCAGGAACTGGTCCAGCATGGTCTTGCCGTTCGGCAGGCGGTGCTGAAGGGCGAACTGGTCGATGACGCCGATCGCTTCGCCCTCGCTCAGCTCCCGGTAGGGATCGGCGGCCTCGAGCCCGAACTGCTCCAGATGTCGTTCGAACTGCGGGCTGAGCGCGAAATCGACCAGGGTCCGCTTCAGTTCCGCGCTGCGCTCGATGAGGAAGGCGAGCGACGGCTCGCCGCCACCGTGGTTCATGGCCCTAGGTGCCATTTCACTCCTCCGTCTCGCCGGGCGCGGCCAGCTTGCGGTTGACCTCGGCCAGGTCGAACGGCTCGGGTTCTTCGGCGTCGTCCTCGCGCCAGTACTCCACCGGGGAGTCGCCTTTGTACGCCACGCAGACCGGGTAGTCCTGGCCCTGATCGCGCGGGAGCGTCTGCTCCAGCGCGATCTCGTGCTCCCAGCATGCCCCGAGGTCATAGGTGTAGCTGATCTTGCCGGCGTTGCGTGCCATGGCATCGCGCAGCCGGATCGCCTCTTCGTTGCGGGTCTCGTCGAGGTTCACGAGCGGGTCATTGTACCGTTTCTTCCCCGCCTGGAACACGTGCAGGTGGTCGCCGTCCCAGCCGAACAGCACGTGGATGACGTCGTGCGCCGGAGGCGGCGAGCTCCGCCACCTCCGGCGACAGTTCCGCGGCATCCGGGTGACCTGTGGCCCGTACCTCCGCGAGGCATCAACGCCCAGATCCCGGCCTGCATCCGGCTGATGCTGTCTGCACCATCTCGTCAGTGGCCGGATTGCGGCAGCTCTGGGCACTTTCCATGATGGGCCAGTCAGCGAGCCGGGTAGGCCATCGCGCCTGTGGCGCTGCGGACTAACGCTGCTGGAGGCGTTCGGTCACGGTTGTGGCGAGTTTGGCCCGGACAGTCGGCTCGGTGTCGACCAGCCACTGAAAGTCCTCGCTGGTCAATCTGAGGAGCCGGCCGGGTTCAGCGCACCGGACGGTCGCAAGGCGGGCGTAGCCGTAGCCGCCTCCCCAGTCGCGGGCGGCGAGCTCGCCGAAGTGGTCACCGGGGCCGATGGTGCGGATGAGCCGGGCATCGATGAAGGTGTCGTAGCGGCCGGACAGGACGATATAGAAGAACCGGTCGGAATCCCACCGGCGTATGACCTCCTCCCCGTCGGCCACGTCGAGACAGACGCCGCGGGCATGAACGGCGTGAATGGTGGAATCGGGCACGCCGGACAGCAGGGGGACGGTGCGCAGCACGTCATTGCCGGGGTCCGCCATGGCGTCGGCCCTGGAATCGACGTAGGCCTGGCCGCCTCGCAACGCGGTCGCAGGGACAGGTGCGTCGGCGAAGTGCTCGATGACCCGGCGTATGTGCTCTTCCGAGCTGGTCGGGTTAAGAATGCAAAGCCGGATGGCATGGCGGCCGGCCAGGCGGGTCGTGGAGATAAGCGCGGCGCCGCCGCGTTCCAGCTCTTCGGCGAGGGCCGTGCCGCGGCGTTCGGTTTCTGCCTCGTCGCAGCCGGGCCATTCTCTGCGGAAGCAGACGATCCCGAGCGTCGCCGGCGCCATGAGGGTGAGTTCGGAATGGCTGCGGATCAGATCCTCGGCGTACTCCGCCAGATCGAGGTTGCGCTGGATGCAGGCGCGGAACGCGGCGAGGCCGAAGGTGTGCACACTGACCCAGATCTTGAGCGCCCGGAAGCCTCGGGAGAGCTGCAGGCCCCGATCTGCGAAGTTGACCTCACCGGCGCCGTGGGTGGCGTCGCTGTCGAGGTAGTCGGGGTTTATGGCGAATGTACGTTCAAGCCGGGCGCCGTCACGGATCAGCACGCAGCCGCACTCCATGGGCTGGTAGAGCCATTTATGGGGATCCAGCGTCACCGAGTCGGCGCGATCGATGCCGGCCAGCACCGCTCGTCCGTTGGCGGTGAGAACGGCGAAGCCGCCGTAGGCCGCATCGACATGCAGCCACAGCCCTTCAGCGACGCAAACGTCGGCGAGATCCCCGAGGGGATCGACGGCGCCGGTATTCGTCGATCCAGCGCTGGCGCACAAGGCGAAGGGGACACGGCCAGCGCGGCGGTCAGCCCGGACGGCCGCGGCCACCGTGTCAGGCGAAAGACGCCAGCGATCGTCGGTCGGCAGTACTCGCACCTGCTGCGGGCGCAGCCCCATAGCTCGCGCGGTCCGAGCGAGGGACGAGTGAGCCTGATCCGACACGTACACCACGGAGTCTGCAGATGGCCCTCCGGCGGCCTCGCGTGCCACGAGCAGCGCCGTGAGGTTGGCGGCTGAGCCGCCGCTCACGAGCACGCCAGCGGTGTCGGCGGGCAGGCCGATCCAGGTGCGGAACCAGTCGATGACCTGGAGCTCGACCTGGGTGGCGCCGGCCGATTCCAGCCACGCTCCGCAGTACGGATTAGCCGCGGCGGCCGTCAGTTCCGACAGTGCCGCTGGCCAGGTCGTAAAGCTCGGGATGAAGGCGAGGTACCCGGGGTGATCGGTCCGCGCGGCGTAGGGCAGCACATCGGCCATCACCCGCGACAGGACCGTGCTGTAGTCCCCGGGCTGTTCGGGCGGCGGACCGCCGAGCCGGGAGCGCATCTCGGCTGCATCGGCGCGCCGTAGCACGGGATCGGCCTCGGGGCTGGCCAGCCGGGCAACGAGCGCATCGACGGTCGCATAACCGGCGCGCCTCATCGCCTCGATGTCCATCGCCAGTGGGTGCTTCACGGCTGCCTCCTATCACCCGGCCGACCTGCGCTGACGTAGCGCCGCGCCCGCCCTACGAGGAACTTCTCTCCCACTACTTATTTAGCGGGCCGTAGGTAAGGTCATGCAAGACGATGTCGGCCATGTGCTCTCGGTTGCCATCCCAGCATTCCGGAAACGGAGCTCACCCCTCGGCGATCGCATAGTAGGCGTCTCCCGGGCCGCCCTGTCGGATCAGGACGGCGCCGACGTGCAGGTGGCAGCTAGCACCGCCCGGCGCCGAAAGCGAACTCGAGGTAACCGCCCCAGGCGTGCTGATGCTTCTTGTTGACGGGGACCAGGCCGTGGTTAAGACTCGCTACTAATCGTCGGCGTGACGTCCCCGGTCGGTCACCGAATGCGGACGAGCGTGAAGGATTGGCCTTGAGGCAGGACAGGTGGCGGTCCCGCAGTAAGCCGATCCTGCTACTTCTGGTGGCTTGGAGCCTTTCCTACGCTGGCGACCTGGCGGCATTCACTGCCGCGTCGGTATACGCGTACCGCGCGGGTGGCGCCGGGCTTGTCGGCATACTCGGACTTGCCAAGGCGCTTCCGGGCGCGTTCCTCGTGCCACTGGTCACCAGCGGGTCCGACCGGGTCCGGCGTGAGCGGCTGCTGATCGCCACCGTCGTGCCCAGGGCGCTGCTGCTCGGCACGGCCGCTGCCGCGATGACCGGTGCCGGGCAAGGCGTTCTCGTCGTGGTGCTCGTAGGGCTGGAGGGCGGCCTCGCCAGTGCCTTCCGTCAGGTGCAAGCCGCGTTGCTGCCCTGGCTGGCTCGCACTCCCGATGAGCTCACGAGCGCGAACACCGCCTCCAGCGTGCTGCAATCGGCGGCAATGGTCGGCGGGCCTGCGATCGCCGCCGCCCTGCTCGCGACCGGCACGGCGCAGTCCGCCATGCTCGTCGCCTTCGGGTTCGTCGCGGTCGCAGCCCTGCTGCTCGCGGGTGTCCGACCGCTGTCATCACAGCCGCCAGCGCGGACGGCCGGGCGCCTGAAGCAGTTCAAGCGTGACATGGTTGCGGGCTTCGATGCCGGGGTTCGGCAACGTGACGCAATGGCGCTATTCGTACCCGCTGCCGCCCAGACGTTCGCCCGCGGCGTCCTCAATGTCCTGACGGTGGTCATCGCCGTGGAGCTATTCGGCCTGGGCTCGGCGGGCGTCGGCTGGCTCGCCGCGGTGCTCGGCGCGGGAGGCCTCCTCGTCGGCCCGCTTGCGGTCATCATCGTGCGCGGCAAGAGGGTGGCACGCAGCTTCGCTGGCGGGGTCGCCGGATGGGGAGTGCCGATGATCCTGCTCGCATTCGCCCACGCACAATACTGGCCGTACCTCATGTTCGGGCTGATCGGGGTAGCCAACGTCTTCGACGACGTGGGCGTCTACAGCGCGCTGCAGCAGGTGATCCCGCCCCGCTTGATGGGACGTGCGCTGGGAGTGCGAAGGGGGGTGCTGCTGCTATCGATGGCACTCGGCTCCGCGGTCACATCGTTGCTCATCCACACCTGGGGAGCCCGCGGCACGCTGATAGCGACTGGCATACTGCTCGTGGTGGCCGCCGTCGGGTTCCTGCCCAGGCTGACGGCCATCGACAGCAGGATTGCAGCCCCCGGCCCGAACTTGGCCCTGCTGCGCCAGGTGTCGTTCTTGCGCCCGCTGCCCTTCGCAATGGTCGAGCACCTGGCCAGCGAACTGCAGCCGGCGACCTACGAACCTGGCGACGTGATCATTCGGGAAGGGCAGCCCGGCGAGCGCTTCTACATCATCGCGGAGGGCCGTACGCGCGCCACCAAGGATGGCAAGCAGCTCAGAGAGATGGGACCGGGTGAGTCGTTCGGGGAGATCGCCCTGCTGCGACGGATACCCAGGACTGCCACGGTCACCGCCCTGAGCCGCGTGGAAGCCGGGATCCTCGGCCGTGCGGAGTTCCTGGCCGCCGTGACGGGCAATCCGGAGAGCGTGGGGGGCGCGGAGGAAGTAGTCTCGACCCGGCTCCAAGCCGAGTAACAGGCGCGGAAAGGTTGCCGAAAGTCCCCTGGGGCTGCTAAGCCACACGTAAGAGGGACCGCGTAGAGCTCGCGTAACGGCATCCTGACGATACGCGTTCCACGAGAGGGAGCCTGCCGTTAACCACAGATCGCGTTTCTTCCGCTCCGGGCTGATGTCCGGTTTCGGTGCTTTCATCGCCGTTATTGCCTTCTTCGCAGTGCCTCCCCAGGCGGCATACGCGAGCACGAACTGTTCCGACTGCTACGTCGTCAGTCCCGCCACCAATCCGGCGACCGCCGGCGCCGGGACTGGCGACCTTTATGCCTTCCAGGTCACGAACGATGACCCGCACGAGTATCTCGTGAGCCTGACGTTCACGGCGCCCACCGATTTCGTCATCACGGGTGCGACTGGTCCGAGCGGGACCTCGGTCTCGGCGCTGACGGACTCATCCGTCACGCTGAGCCTGCCGAGTGAACCTACCGGGCGCACCTTTGCCGTCGACGTCACGGTGCTGGCACCCTGCGTATTCGCGAGCTCAGAGGTCTGGGGGGTGTCGGGCATCGACAGCCGGGGCGAGACCAACGAGGTCCAGTGGAGTTCCTCGCCGCTCAGCGTGTCAGTCAGCGGGCAGTGCAGCCTCGCCTTCACCGGACAGCCGGCCGAGACGGCGGTCAACTCCGACATCCTTACCGGGTTCAACTCGACCGGGTCGCCTCTCGCCGTGCAACTCCTCGACGCGAACAACGACCCGCTCAACCCGGCGAACTTCTCGGCCAGCGGAACCCCGGTCACGGTCTCGATCCTGACCAACCCGGCCAACGGGACGCTGACCGGCACCACGACTGTCGCCAGTTCGAACGGGGTCGCCGACTTCGGGAACCTGCAGATCAACAACCCCGGCGCCGCGTATGACCTGGCCGCGAACGCGTCGAACGCGTCCGGCTTCACCTCGGCCACCTCAAGCTTCTTCACGGTCACCGGTCAGATCCAGGCCTGCGGCACCGGGTCGTGCTCGGCGTCGCAGTCGACGTCGACCACGACTACGTCGGTCACGACGTCGTCGGCGTCAGGCAACTTCGTGACGCTCGGCCTCGGCGGGGTCACCCTCACGTGCAGCCATTACAACGCGGTGTCGGACGTGACGACCTTCGGTGTCTTCGACTCCTCAGGAGGCAGCGTCACGGCCTCGTCGGCGACCGCCACCCTCACCATCTCGAAGTCAGCCGTCGAGTCAGCACCGCGTCCGCTCCTGCTCTGGCAGGTCTGCTATGGGTCGCAGACGCCCTTCCCGGCGATCCCGGGCACCAGCGGGACGACCACCATCGGCAGCACCACCTACCACACGGGACTGCTGTTGCCCTGCGTCTTGTTCAGTCCTGGTAATCCCGAGCCCTGCCTCATCTCCCAACGCTACACAGCGGCGGGCTCGGTCCAGCTGAGATTTGTCGCTCTCGGGGATCCCATCTACCGCGGGTGATCTGCTTCCGGTACGCCGGCGGCCACCGGTAGCCGCTCGGTCGACGGTCTCCCGAGCGCTCCGATCGGCCGGACGTCATCATGGCCGCCGGGACGGCGCAGACGTAGGCTTGGGTGGTGCAGCGCTGCCCGGGCTGTGGCGAGGAGAACCCTGACCGGTTTCGGCTCTGCGGCTACTGTGGCTCAGTCCTCGTCGCTCAGCCTCCACCTCAGGAGGTCCGCAAGACCGTCACAGTCGTCTTCAGCGATCTGAAGGGCTCGACGGAGCTAGGCGACTGGCTCGACAGCGAGGCGTTGCGAGAGGTGCTCGCGCTCTATTTCTCGGCGATGAAGCCAGTCCTTGAGCGCCACGGCGGAACGATCGAGAAGTACATCGGGGATGCGATCATGGCCGTCTTCGGCCTGCCCCGGATGCACGAGGACGACGCGCTACGAGCCGTGCGGGCGACAGCCGAGATGCGCGAGGCGCTGGAGGACCTTAACGTCACCCTCCGAGCCGAGTTCGGGGTCACCCTGGAGAACCGGACCGGCGTCAACACCGGCGAAGTCGTCGCGGGTGACGTCGGCGGCTCCCAGCGCCTCGCCACCGGCGACACGGTGAACGTCGCCGCCCGCCTCGAGCAGGCTGCCCCGACTGGCGAGGTCCTGATCGGCGAGTCCACCTACCGGCTGGTGCGAGGCGTCGTCGAGGTCGTGCCGGTCGAGCCGCTGGAGCTGAAGGGCAAGCCGGAACCCGTCCCGGCCTACCGATTGCTCTCGGTCACCGCCGATGCGAGGAGCGCCAGACCGGCGGACCTGCCACTCGTCGGCCGGGCCCGCGAGATCGCCGCTCTCGACGCGGAGTTCCGTCGTTCGCTCGCCGGACCCGAGGGTCGGCTCGTCACGCTGCTCGGCAATGCCGGGGTCGGCAAGAGCGGCTCATCGAGGAGTTCGTGCGTCGCCTCGCCGGCGAGGCGACGGTGCTTCGCGGCCGCTGCCTGTCCTACGGCGACGGCATCACGTTCTGGCCGGTGGCTGAGGTGTTGCGGCAGGCCGCCGGGATCGTGCCAGAGGACAGCGAGGAGGACGCCCGGATCAAGCTCAAGTCCTGCTTCGGAGCGCAGCTGGCCGACGCGACCAGCCGCATCGAGTCGGGCATGGGCCTCTCGCAGCACTCGTACGGAAAGGACGAGCTGTTCTGGGGCGTGCGGGTGACGCTCGAGGAGATGGCCCGGCGTAGCCCGCTCGTGGTGATCTTCGACGACATCCACTGGGCGGAGGCCACCTTCCTCGAACTCATCGAGGATATTCTGGACGCCTCGCTTGGTGTGCCGCTCCTCGTCGTCTGTGCGGCCCGCCATGAGCTCCTCGACGACCGGCCGGGTTTCGCCGCGGGCCGCTGGGCGGCCTCCCAGATCGAGCTCGGAGAACTGTCCCGATCCGAGGGCGGCCTCGTGGTGCGGAACCTGCTCGGCGAGGCGAGCCTGCCCCAGCCGCTTGAGCGGCGGATTCTCGGCCTCGCCGAGGGCAACCCGCTGTTCATCGAGCAGATGCTGTCCATGCTGATCGACGATGGGCTCTTGCGTGAGCAGGCGGGGCGCTGGGTCTTCTCCGGTGCCGCCAAGGTCATCTCGGTTCCGGGAAACGTCTCGTCCTTGCTGGGTGCCCGCCTCGACAGGCTGGGTCCGGCCGAGCGTATGGTCGTGCAGTCGGCCTCGGTGATCGGCCTGGAGTTCTCCAGCAGCGCGGTATCGGTTCTGGTGGAGAGTGATGCCTGGACCGACCTCGAGCCTGCCCTCACCGCACTATGCCGCAAGCAGCTCATCCGCCGGGCGGAGCCGGGCGCGACCGGCGACTTTCGCTTCAGCCACATCCTGGTCCGGGACACGGCGTATGCGCGCCTGCTCAAGCGAACCCGGGCCCGGCTGCACGAACGTTTCGCCGCCTGGCTCGCCGACACGTTCCGGTCGCGACTCGCCGAGTACGAAGAGATCCTCGGCTACCACCTCGAGCAGTCGTTTCGCTACCGGGCCGAGCTCGGGCCGATCGACGGTGACGGGCGGCGGCTCGCCGCCGAGGCGTCGCGGCACCTGAGCTCGGCTGGCCGTCGCGCCCTGGCCCGGGGCGACATGCCGGCGGCGGCGAACCTGTTGCAGCGGGCCGCCGCGCTGCTCGGCGAGGAAGACCCCGCCCGCGCGCTGCTTCTCCTTGATGCGGGAGAGGCAGCGGTCGATATCGGCGAGTTCGAGCGGGCCGAGTCGGTGCTGACCGAGGCGGTGGACCGGGCGCATTCCGCCGGCGAGGTCGGGATCGCCCGGGCGGCGGCCCTCGCCCGCCTCCAGCTGCGCTACATGACTGACGCCCACGCGGTGCAGGGGAGCGTGGTTGAGCTCGTGGAACGGGAGATCCCCGAGCTCGAGGTGATGGGCGATGACCGCGCTCTAGTGCGGGCGTTCCGCCTGCTCGCCCAAGTGCACGGGACGGGACTGCGCTTCGCCGACACTGCCGCTGCCACGGAGCGCACGATCCGGCATGCGACCGCCGCCGGTGATGAGGTGACCGCGCGCCGCTTCCTCGGCTCGCTCGCGATCTCCGCCCTCTACGGCCCGATGCCCGTTCCCGAAGCCATCGCCACCTGCGAGGAAGTGCTCGCCCGGACGAAGGATGACCGCAAGGCGAAAGCGCTCACCGAGCTCGCGATCGGCCACCTTGAGGCCATGCGCGGGGACTTCGAGCGCGCTCGCCTGCTCTATCGCCGGAGCCGGGCCTCGCTCGAGGAGCTCGGCTGGCTCCTCTTTGCGGCGCTCACGTCGCTGGACTCGTCCGCCATCGAGGTGCTGGCAGGGGATCTGGTCGCCGCCGAGTCGGAGCTGCGGACGGACTACCGGTGTCTTCAGGAGATGGGCGAGCGCAACTACATTTCGACCACGGCAGGCCTGCTCGCCGACGTCCTGTCCGGGCAGGGCCGGTACGAGGAGTCGGCCGAGTTCGCCGGGGTTTGCGAGCACCTCGCCTCCCCCGACGACGTCGCTTCCCAGTTTCTGTGGCGCTGCGTACGCGGGAAGCTCAGGGCCCGGCAGGGGGCAATCGATGAGGCCGAGTCGCTGCTGTCGGCGGCGACGGCGCTCATCGGCACCTCTGACCAGCTTGACTGGCAGGGCAACGGGCTGCTGGATTTCGCCGAGGTCCGGGAACTGGCCGGTGCCCCGGCGGATGCCGCGGCTCTTGCCGAGAGAGCTACCAGCCTCTTCGAGCGTAAGGGAAACGTCGTCTCGGCATTGCGGGCACGTCAGCTTAGCGAGCGCCTGCGCTCGACGCCATGAAACTCGCGAGGGGGCCTCGCCGCTGCCGCCAGCGGCACGGCTGGCGCCCGGCGTATTGATACCCCGACGCAACCCAAGAGGCGAAACGGATGGATGATCAAGGGTCGACGCCCGCGTTCGGCGATGGCGATCGGCTGAGCCGTGCCGGCGGCGGGCCGCTATTCCTCCCGAGATTGGTCGCGCCGCGTCTGCCGCATTCCGCCCCGGTTCGGGTCGCCCTGCCGGGGCGGTAGCCGAGGGACTTGTCCGGCCGTGATAAGAAAAGAACGGCAGCACGGAGGGGCTCGAGAGGGCGGCCCGGTGACGGGATCATTGGCTGAACAGAAGAATCGCACCCGGATGATCCGCGCGGGCATCGGCGCGGCCGCCGCGGTCGTGATAGTGGGCATCGGCGTTGCGCTGGTGGCGCTCCTGGGGCGTCCGGCAGTCTCGGTGTCATCGGGAGAAGCGCTCGTCCAGGTGCACCTGGACGGCGTCGGCACCGAGGTGACCGGCATCCGCGCGACCAGTGCTGGCCGACCGGTCGCGCTGGCCCATCAGAGCACGGGCTTCGTGCCCGCCGCCGCCCTGCCGCAGGGCCGGACGGTGCACCTGCGCGTTACGGCCGCTCCGCCGTCCTGGCTCCGCTGGCTGCTGGGCTCCGGGGTATCGACGTCGGCGACGCTACGGGCGCCATCGGCCGCGCCGTCGGCACGGGTGGCCGTGACCGCGCACCCGGGGCGGGTGACGCTCGGCTTCGACCGGCCGGTGACCGTCATCGATTACCGAGCGGCCGGCGAGCCGGCCCGGATCATCCGGCTCAGCCGACCCTCGACCACGGCCCAGGTGGCCGTGCCGGAGCACCAGTCGGGCGGCGCGCTTCAGGTGGCGGCCGCGGCATGGCCGTGGGAGCGCCTGGCCGCCCGGTCGACCACGGTGGACTGGCTCGAAGCGCCGCTGGACGGCGTACCGGTCGCGGCAGCCGATCCGGCTCCGGGCAGCGCGCATGCCGGGCTCGACAGCCCGATCACCCTGACCTTCGACGAGCCGGTGGCCAGGGCCCTCGGTACGGCCCGCCCGCGGGTCTCGCCAGCCACAGCGGGAACCTGGAGCGAGCCGGATGCCGACACGCTGGTGTTCACCCCGCGGGGCCTCGGCTTCGGACCTGGCACCTCAGTTTCAGTCTCGTTTGACCGTCCGGTGACGGTCGTGGGCGGCTCAACGGCGGCCTCGGTGGTTATGGCCACTTCGGGGTCCTACCACTTCGCCGTCACGCAAGCCTCGCTCCTGCGCGTGCAGCAGATCCTTGCCCAGTTGCACTACCTGCCGCTCAACTTCACCCCGGCGCCAGGCGTCAGCTCGCCGACTACCCTCGCCGGCGAGGTGGCGACGCTCGGCAACCCGCTGAAGGGCAGCTTCTCCTGGCGCTGGCCGTCGACCCCGGCGCCACTCCGGGCCCAGTGGCAGCCCGGCTCGCCCACGGTTGTGGTCAAGGGCGCGCTGATGGCCTTCATGTCCGCTACGGAAAGCTCCTTCAACGGCTACACCGCCGACGACGAGACCGTGAACCAGCTTGCGGACGCCTCGTGGAAAGCGCTCCTCAGCGCCGCCGCCGCCAGCCAGGTGGACCCCGAGCCATACTCGTACGTGTACGTTTCGGAGACCCTGCCCGAGACGCTCAACCTGTGGGAGAACGGCAGGACGGCGCTCACGACGCCGGCCAATACCGGCATCCCCGGGGAGGCGACCGCTCTCGGCACCTATCCCATCTACGTTCGCTACACGGTGAACACGATGAGTGGCACCAACCCGGACGGCAGCCATTACGACGACATCGTGTACTGGATCAACTACTTCAACGGCGGCGACGCCGTGCACGGGTTCCCGCGAGGCTCGTACGGGTTCCCGCAGAGCCTCGGCTGCGTGGAGCTGCCCATCCCGACCGCCCATGTCGCCTTCAACCACCTCGCGATCGGCGACCTGGTAACCGTGGCTTCCTGAGCCACGCTGGCCAGCCGTGACCCGGAAGTTGCTTGACCTGCGGTAACACCCTCCGGTGTCTCGGGTGACTGGCCGCGGCGTCCGTTCAGCAGCGGTCTGGTTGAGGGAAGGGAGGCTCAGGGGTTGAGGGACCGCAGCATGCGCCACCTAGTGCCGTTCCACGCCTCGGCCAGGATACGGATTCCGCCCAGGCGGTTGGGGTTGACGAAGAAGCTACCGGTAGCTATGCATCGGGACGCCAGCGGGCACGAGACCCCGGCCAGGCCGAGGCCGTCTGCGAGCGAGCGAGGTCCTGGGACCTTCAGCAGGTGCCAGCTGGTCCCGTTCCACGTTTCGGCGAACGGGCCGGTGCCCAGGTTATGTGGGGCCTGCGTGGAGTTCCCGACGGCCATGCAGCGGGCCGCGGCCGTGCAGGACACCCCGTTCAGCCACCTCGCTCCGGTGCGGGGGTTAGCCGTCTTGACGAGCCGCCAGCTGGTGCCGTTCCACGCCTCGGCGAAGCTGGGGAAGCCACCGTACCCTTGGTTCTGAAAGGATCCTCCGACGGCCATGCAGCGGAAGCCACGGCTGCAGGACACTGATTGCAGCGTGCTGGTCGACCCCAGTCCCACCTTCGGGGTCCGCAGGACCCGCCAGCTGGTGCCGTTCCATGCCTCGGCGAATGTCAGCCCGTAGTAAAGGCCTGTGGGAAGCCCATCGTGGACGTCGTGGCCGCCGACGGCCATGCAGCGGCCAGGCGCCGTGCAGGACACTGCGGTCAGGCTGCTGCGTGCGGGACTTCGCGTGCTGAGCGCCCGCCAGCTGGTGCCGTTCCACGCCTCGGCGAGGGTGTGCGTGCGGTGGTCGCCGACGGCGATGCAGCGGGCGGCGCTGGCGCAGGACACCGAGGTCAGGCTGCTGGACGCGAGAGCGGGCGTGTTGAGTAGCCGCCAGCTGGTGCCGTTCCACGCCTCGGCCAGGGTACGCGTGCCGTGGTCGCCGACGGCGATGCAGCGTGCTGTGCTGGTGCAGGACACCGACGTCAGGCTGCTGGACGCGGTGCCGGCGGGATTGGCGGTGGTGAGTATCCGCCAGCCGGTGCCGTTCCACGCCTCGGCCAGGGTGCGACTGGCGGCCGATGCTGACGCCGCGGAACTGCCGACGGCCATGCACCAGGAAGCATGGGGGCAGGACACGCTGGCCAAGTCGCTGCTATACGCGGCGGCGGAGACCGCAGTCGCCGCGTCGCCTGCAGGGGCTCCGGCGGCGCGGGCGGCTGCCGGGATCAGCGCTGCCGCGCAGGCTAAGGCAGCCGCGCCGATCAGCCGCCTCGAGGACATGGCCGGTAAGCGCATGCCGGCTCGGGCGCGCGTATTCTGTCTGACCATCTCAGATCACTCCTTGCATCGGGCCGCGGCCGCGGGCTCCGGGCAGCAGACGTCTAACCGCTGATCGTCTCGGTGGCCGGGCTGGCGATGCCAGGGCCGATGGGCCGGGCGGTCCGGGACGTCAGTCACTGCCGTTCCGGACGCCTGCGTATCAGGTGAACTAGCTCCCGCATGTTCACTCGCGCCGGGTTCGCAGGAAAGCCCAGCTGACCAGCGGCGCATAACCGGAGCCGCCCGCGCTTCGCGCCTAAGGTCTATTTACGGCCTCCCACCGTGCCCTTGAGCACAATTCAGGACCGACGATCAGCGCAGCAGCGCCCACTCCGCTCGCCCGACTGCTTGCATGGTTATGCTCGACTTCCTCGATCCTGCGCATGGATGGCTGCTTGAGAACCTGGGCGCAGCCATGAATCAGAACTGGGTCGTGGTGTACCGGACGACGGACGCGGGGCTGCGCTGGTCGGTGACGGCGCAGACGCTGCCGTCACCGCAGAGCGGAATCAGCGGTAGCGGCCTGCCGACTGCCTGCGACAAGTCCGGGATGATCTTCAGCTCGCCGCAGACTGGCTGGATCACCGGCTACTGCAACGCCGGCAGCGAAGTGCTGGTGACGCACGACGGAGGCTACCACTGGGCATCGCAGCTCCTGCCGATCACGGCGGCTACCTGCTCGCCGGATGGCTGCTCCATCACGCCGCCGCAGTTCATCGGGCAGACCGGCTTCCTGACGATCGGCCATTACCCGGCCACCGGAGAACTGCTCGTCAGCCGCGATGCTGGCAGTAGCTGGCAGCTCAGGCACCTGCCCGCGGGCGCCGGACCGTACCCGCAGATCAGGTTCTTCAGCGCAGACCGCGGGATCGCCGTATCGGGCGGTACTCAGGGCCTGATCGGCAGCGTCTTCTACGTCACCGCTGACGCCGGCCGGAGCTGGACCCCAGTCCCGCAGGGCAGGCACTTCGGCCGGGTCGGCGCCTACGTGGACTTTGTCAGCACAACCGACGGCTTCGCCTGGATCTCGAGCTCGAACATCACGTCCGGCCCGGCCCCGGACATGTACGTGACTGCTAACTCCGGGCGGACCTGGATAGCGGTCACCCCGCGCCAGGCTTGACGGGCTGCGTCGCAGCGTCGCGCTGTACCTGAGGGCGATGCGGTCGCCCCGGCGGCGGTCGCGGTACCGCTCAGGAGATCGCGGCCGTCACCAGCTCGGCGACCTTCTTCTCCGCCGCGGGGCTCCACTTCTTCAGCGCATACGACACCGGCCACACGTCGCCGTCGTCGAGGTTCGCCGCTTCCTGGAAGCCCAGGGTCGAGTAGCGGTAATTGAACTTGCCCGCGTTCTGGAAGAAGACGACGACCTTGCCGTCCGCGTTCGCGTAAGCGGGCATCCCGTACCAGGTCTTCGGGGACAGCTCGGGGGCGGTCGCGGTCACCGTCACATGCACGCGCTCGGCTAGCGCACGATCCTGCGGTGCCATCTTCGCGATGCTGTCGAGGACCGCCTGCAGGCCGTCGGCCTTCTGGGCGCCCTTCTTGCCCTCGGCGCGCAACTCGGCGGCGCGCTCCTTCATCGCGGCACGCTCCTCGGCGCTGAAGCCGCCGGACTCGGACTTGGCATTCTTCGCGGGCATTCTCGGGCTTCCTTTCCTGACGCGCAGGGTCTCGGTGTCACGCCGGCCTTCCACCGAAAGGCTAGGCCCGGCCACACCGTAGCGCTTCTCGATTCCTGATCGGATCGGGGCTTAGCCGCCGCTTCGGTTGCCGGACGGTCACGGCCGTTCCGCCAGGGCTGCGAGCCGGTCCAGCGAGGCTCGCAGGCGGTCAGCCGTGGTCGCCCGGGCCCGCGGAAAGCGCGCCGCATCGGTCAGCCGGCTCCAGTCATACGTGCAGGTGACCCGGGTGCGTGACACGCCCGCCGACTCGAGTTCCCACCGCCACAGGTGGCCGGGACGCTGCTGCCCGACCTCCGCGGGCATCCAGGCAACCCGGCGGCCCTCGTCGAACTCGACCACATGGTTCTCCCGGATGGCGCCGCCGGTCAGCGTCATCGTGAACACATCACCCACGCGGCGGACGCGCTGCCCGGCCGGCGCCCGGGCCAGGTTATCGTTGCCATCCCAGCGCGGCTGCGCAGCCGGGTCCGCGATCAGCTCGAAGATCCGCCCCGGCTCGGCCGCGATCTCGCGGCTGGCGCTGACCACGCGCGGCTCGTCCGGCCCGGGTGTCATACACCCATCCAAGCACCACCCCGCCCGGCACCGGCCCGCCGCCACGACCGGCGGCCGCCACGCGGCTGCCGCGCCGGCCGTACGCCTCTCGCAGAGCGTGGTAGCTGCTCCCGACCCGCGCGCGAAGACCCGCCGATCGAGGCGCCGACCTAGTCGCCAGCGTGGCCCTCCTTGGCAGTGAGCAGATTGCGGGCGGCCGCCTCGATGTGCTTGGCGTCGATGCCGGCCGCGGCCATCAGCTCCTCGCCGGTACCCGAACCTGGCATCTCCCGGACCGCCAGGTGGACGACCCGGAGTGTCTGCGGCCCGGCGTCTAGAAGTGCTTCGGTGACTGCGGAGCCGAGGCCCCCCTCGGGATGGTGGTCTTCAGCCACGACTAGGCAGCCATTCGTGACGGCCGCGGCAGCAAGCAGCGTTTCGGTGTCGATGGGCTTGACCGAGTAGAGGTCGATGACGCGGGCGTGGATACCGTCGGCGGCCAGGTTCCCGGCGGCGGCGAGGCAGGCGTGCAGGGTGACGCCGGCCCCGATCAGGGCCACGGCGTCGTCCGGGGTTGAGCGCAAGACCTTCGCTCCGCTGATGGGGAAGGTCTCCGTGGCGTCGTAGAGGACGGGATAGCTGCCCCGTGTGGTCCGCAGGTAGCTGATTCCCGGCTGGTCCGCCATCTCGCGCACGAGAGCTGCGGTGCTCGTGCCGTCACTCGGATAAAGGACCGTCGATCCGTGCACGGCACGCATCATGGCCAGGTCTTCCAGGGCCATCTGAGATGGTCCGTCGGCGCCGATCTCGACGCCCGCGTGGGAACCGGACAGCCGGATGCTCGCCTGAGAGATGGCGGCCATCCGGATGAAGTCGTAGGCGCGGGTGAAGAAGGCCGCGAAGGTAGAGGCGAACGGGATGTAGTGCCGGACGCCGAGCCCGACCGCCGCGCCGATCATCTGCTGCTCGGCGATGAACATCTCGAAGTAGCGCTCGGGGTAGGCCTCGGCGAATTCGTCGGCGTGCGTGGAGTTGCTGACCTCACCGTCGAGGGCGACTACCCGGGGATTTTCAGCACCCAGGGCGGCGAGGGCGTCGCCGTAGGCCTTGCGGGTGGCGACCGTCTCGCCCGCCGAGTACTTCGGCGGCGCCGGCGGGTCCGGCAGCGTGGGCGTGCCCGGGGTCGTGGCCAGCGGAGAATGCGGAGCCTGGTCCGGCCGCGGGCCGCGGACGGTCAGGTTGCGTACGCCGCCGAGTTCGGCGATGGCGCGCTGCGCCATGTCTTCGGGGAACGGCCTGCCGTGCCAGCCGTTCTTGTCCTCGACCTCGGAGAACCCGCGACCCTTGATCGTGCGGGCCAGTATTACGGCCGGCTGGCTGCCGCTCCCGTCCGCGGCGGTGGTGAACGCCTCGTCGATCTCGGCCAGGTCATGACCGTTGATCTCAATCACCCGCGCGCCGAAAGCCTCGGCACGTCGGCGGTAGGCATCGATGTTCCACTGCAGCTCGGTCGGCCCGCGCTGGCCGAGCCGGTTGATGTCGACGACGGCGATCAGGTTGGACAGCTCGTAATACGAGGCCTTGTCAAGAGCCTCCCACATCGAGCCCTCCGCCATCTCGCTGTCCCCGCACAGCACCCACACCCGGTACGGGAGTCGGTCAAGATACTTGCCGGCCAGTGCCACGCCCACCCCGTCGGGCAGCCCCTGGCCGAGAGATCCTGTGGCCACGTCCACCCATGGCAGCACAGGGGTGGGGTGGCCTTCCAGCCGGGACCCGAAGCGCCGGTATCCGGTCATCAGCTCCTCTTCGGACACCACCCCCACCGCCCGGTAGACCGAATACAGCAGCGGGGAGGCGTGCCCCTTGGAGAAGATGAGGTGATCGTTGCGGTCATCGCGCGGGTTGTCCCAGTCGTAGCGCAGGTGTCGGCCGACCAGCACCGCGAGCAGGTCGGCCGCGGACATGCTCGAGGTGGGATGACCGGACCCGGCGCTCGTGCTGGACCGGACGGAATCGACGCGAAACTGCGCGGCCAGCTCACCGGCCGTGGCGAGGTCGATTCCGGTGAGCGGCTGAGGGTTGTTGCTCATGTCAGAGACCCTTTCTCGCGATCGTCGGGCAGACCGCGCGGAGCTGATCGCCGGGCACGCCTGCGCGGAGACTGGCGGCAGGCCGGCCCGGGAGCTAGCCTTTCCGGTCCTGACTGGCCTTTCCCCGCGGGGAAGGCGGCAATCACTCCACCTCGACCAGGAAGTCGGGCCGGATCAGCCCGGCGCGGCTGGCGTAGTATGTATGACAGGTATTACGTATCAGGGAGGCGCCAACCGTGCGGCTCAACAGCAAGGGCCAGGTGACGATTCCTGCCGAGCTCCGCGAGCGGCACGGGCTGCATGAGGGTGACGAGCTGGACGTTATCGAGGACGGCAACGCCCTGCGCATCATCCGGGTCAAGGCGAGCCCCACCCGCGGGCAACGGCTCGTCCGCCGGATGCGCGGACGGGCCAGCACCTCCATGAGCACCGATCAGCTCATGGAGTTGCTGCGTGCCGACTGAGCCGCCAGTCCGCCTGACTGCCATCGCCAGCCGTCCCGTTACCCTCGTTGACTCCGGCGTCATCTTGGATATCGTGACCGACGATCCTGCCTGGAGCCAGTGGTCGGCGGATGCCCTCGCCCGGGCTCTGGACGACGGTGTGCTGGTGATCAACCCGATCGTATATACGGAAGTGTCGGCCGGCTTCGACCGGATCGAGGACCTCGACGATGCTGTTCCCGCAGATGACTTCCGGCGCGAGGCGCTGCCGTACGAGGCGGGCTTCCTTGCCGGAAAGGCATTCCTGGCCTACCGCAGGCGGGGCGGGCAGAAGCACTCACCTCTCCCGGACTTCTATATCGGCGCGCACGCGGCCGTCCGCGGTTACCGGCTGCTCACACGGGACGCGGCGCGATACCGCACCTACTTCCCAACGGTCACGCTCATCGTCCCCGAACGCGGCCGCTCATCCGGGAACGAACTCGGCGAGCGCCCGGGTCACCCCCATCAGAGCGGCTGAGAACCCGGCCAGGAGCCGGGCGTCGGCAGGCCGTCAGCTCATCCCACTGAATGAGTGGGTGCCGCTGCTTCACCCAGGACGGGTGAAGCGCTGATCCACGCGGCCTGCACCGGCGGTTTCCAGCTCGACGATTGACCCCGCGGTACGGCAGAGCGCTTTACGCGGCACGTGAGGATGCATCGCGCTGCCCTGTCGTGTGCCTGGTCGCGGGTTGCGTAGGTTTGCGGCATGAATAGTCTCACCGGCCAGAGGCCAGGCCTGCCCGAAGCGCTGGCTACCGTCATGCACGGGCCGGCCAGCAAGCCCGGGTACGCGGGGCGCTGCGTGTCGAGCGGGAATGGAAGGTGACCGGATGCGGCTGGATCCCACCGAGCTGACCGAGGATGAGCAGGCGCTGCGCGAGGAGGTGCGTGCCTTCCTTGCCGCACGCCTGCCCGCGGGCGGCTTCCCCCTCGGCCTGGGCATGGGCGGCGACGTCGACCCGCAGTTCTCGCTCGACCTCGGCGCGAAGGGCTGGCTGGGTATGGCGCTGCCGAAGGAGTACGGCGGCGGCGGGCGGAGCGCCGTCGACCGGCTCGTCGTGGTCGAGGAGCTGCTCGCGGTCGGTGCCCCGGTGGGCTACCACTGGGTGGCCGACCGGCAGTCCGGGCCCAGCATCGCCGCCAACGGCACTGCGGAGCAGAAGCGGTACTTCCTGCCGCGCATCGCGCGCGGGGAACTGTGCTTCGCGATCGGTATGAGCGAACCGGACGCCGGCTCCGACCTCGCCTCGATCCGCACCAAGGCCATCCGGTCTGACGCCGGCTGGGTGATCAACGGTCGCAAGATCTGGACCACCGCGGCGCACGTGGCCACTCACATCCTCGGCTTGTTCCGCACGTCCGGCGACCGCTACGGCGGGCTGACCCAGTTCATCGTCGACCCGACGTCGGAGGGACTGACGGTCTCGCGGATCCCGTTCATCGACGGCACCCAGGAATTCTGCGAGGTCGCGTTCGAGGACGTCTTCGTGCCCGACAGCATGCGGCTGGGCGCGGTCGGAGCCGGGTGGAGCCAGAACACGGCGGAACTGGTGCTCGAGCGCGGCGGTGTCGACCGGTGGATGTCGCTGATCCCGGTGCTGGAGCACTGGGCGGCGAACGTCTCCGGGCGGGTGCCCGGCTGGGCCCAGGCCGACCTCGGGTCGATCACCGCGCGGTGCTGGGCATTCCATGGCATGTCGCTGGCGATCGCGCGCATGGTCGACGCAGGCCTGTCGCCCATGATAGAGGCCGCGCTGGCGAAGGAGATGGCCACCCGCTTCGAGCAGGAGTGCATCGAGATCGTCACCCGCCACTACGGCCGCGCCCCGCAGCTGACGTCGCCGGACCCGCAGGAGTCGCTGCTGGCCCGGGCGATCCTGATCGGCCCGTCGTGGACGATCCGCGGCGGCACCACCGAGATCTTGCGCAACATCATCGCGAAGGGATTGACCCGGGCATGAACACCGATCCCGAGCTGACCGGGCTGGTCGATGAGTTCTTCCGCGAGACGTTCGGCCCGGACGTGATCACCGCCGTCGAGATGGACGGACCGTCGGCCGCGCTGTGGCAGGCCACCGACGAACTCGGCCTGCCGCTGATCGGCATCGCCGAGGAGAACGGCGGCTCCGGCGGGACGCTGGGCGACCTGCTCACCGTGCTGCAAGGTACCGGCCGGTGGGCGGTGCCACTGCCGCTAGCGGAGACCAGCCTGGCCGCCTGGCTGCTCGCCACCTGCGGAGCGCAGGTACCCGCCGGCCCGATGGCCGTGATCCCTGACGCGAGCGGGCTGCGCTTGGACGGTGACCGGCTCACCGGCAACGCGCGATCGGTCCCGTGGCTGCGCGGCGCGGTCCGGGTGATCGCCGTCGTCGACGGGTGCGTGGTCGCGGTCGATCCGGCCGCCCTCGACGTGACGCCGGGCGCCGACCTGGCCGGCATGCCCAGCGACCTCGTCACCGCGTCCGGCGTGCCGACCGAGACGTACCCGGCCGACGTCACCGCCGCCGACGACGTGCTGCTGCGCGGGGCGCTGCTGCGCTCGGCGCAGATCGCCGGCGCCGTCACCGGCGCCTACGAGATGACCCGCACCTACATCAAGGAGCGGGTGCAGTTCGGCAAGCCGATCGCCCAGTTCCAGTCGGTGCAGATCCACCTCGTCGAACTCGCGCAGGCCGCCACCCTCACCCCACTGTGCGTGGCACGCGCCGGGCGGGCCGCCGCCATGGGAACGGCGTCATTGGAGATCGTCGCCACCAAGTCGGTGGCCAACCGGCACGCCGGGCTGGCCGTGCGCGCCGCGCACCAGGCGCACGGCGCGATCGGCATGACCCGCGAGTACCGGCTGCAGTACCTCACTCGCCGCCTGCACACCTGGCGCGGCGAGTTCGGTGACGAGACCAGCCTCAACCTGCGCCTCGGCGCCGCGATGGCCGACTCGGGCGGCATCATCGCCGCTGCCACCTCCGTTGCCTCGACCGTAGGAGTCTGACCGTGGCCGATGAGATCACCGTCACCGAGGACGGGCACGTCGCCGTCATCGAGATCAACCGGCCGCCAGCCAACTACTTCGACCGCAAGCTGATCGCCCAGATCGCCGACACCGCCGCCGATCTGCAGGCCGGCGGTACGCGGGCGATCGTGCTGTGTTCGGAGGGCAAGCACTTCTGCGCCGGCGCCAACTTCGGCACCAGCGAGATGGCTACCGGTCGCGAGCGGGCAGCACGGGAGTTGTACCGCGAAGCGGTGCGCATCTTCGAGATCGCGGTTCCCGTCATCGCGGCCGTGCAGGGCTCCGCGGTCGGCGGTGGCGTCGGCCTGGCGTGCGCGGCCGACTTCCGCGTCGCCTCACCATCGACGAAATTCCACGCCAACTTCTCCGCGCTTGGCTTCCACCAGGGCTTCGGCCTGAGCGTCACACTGCCCGAGATCGTCGGGCTGCAGCAGGCGACGGAACTGCTCTACGCCAGCCGGCGCATCGACGGGCAGCGGGCGCTGGAGATCGGCCTGGTCGACCGGTTGGTGCCCGACGGCATGCGGCGCAGCGAAGCGATCGCCTGGGCCGCCGAGATCGCCGAGCGCGCCCCGTTGGCCGTGCAGTCGATGAAGCAGACGCTGCGCGCGCCGCTCGTCCAGAAAGTCCGCGATGCGCTTGAGCGCGAGTTGTCCGAGCAGGCCCGGCTGTGGGCCACCGAGGACAGCAAGATCGGCATCGCCGCCAACCTGGCACGCGAGAAGCCGGTGTTCACCGGCCGCTAGCCGGCCACCTTGCGCTCGCGCAGGCCGGTGATCCGCTCGCGCTGTAGCCCAGCTCGGTGCGGATCGCGTCGGCGTGCTGGCCCCCTCCCAGTCCCGGCCGCAGCAGATGAGGAGGCATCACTTCCTTCGAGCGACACCCATCATTGGAGCTATCCGCGCTGATCGGCCGAGGAGACGGCCGGCGGCAGCCGCGGCCTGGCTCCGGGCCTGACCGGCGCGCCGCGGGCGTGGCGCTGGGCGAACCGACGCAGGATGGCGGGCGGGTGGGTGACGGTGCTGCGGTGAGCCTGCGCCTTGAGTTCGCCGGCTTGTTCCGGTTCGAAGTAGCCGGCGTGTTTGTAGACCTCGATCCGGGTGCACAGGCCGGCCGCGTCCAGTTCGGGATGGAACTGGGTGGCGTAGACGCGGGAGCCGATCCTGAACGCTTGTACCGGGCACGTGGCCGAACTGGCGAGCAGGACGGCGTGCGGCGGCAGCCCGCTGATCGCCTCTTTATGGCCGACGAACGCGTCAAAGGTAGCGGGCAGCCCTCGCAGCAGCGGGTCTTGCCGGCCCTCGCGGGTGAGCGTGACCGGGACCGAACCGATCGGTTCGGCGTACCGCCGGTCCACCACTGCCCCTTGGTGGCTACCGAGCGTCCCGATGCCGTAGCAGGCTCCGAGAAACGGGAAGTCCGCGTTGATCACCTTTTCGAGCAGCCCGCGCAGGTCTGTCTCGACCCGCCGCTGCACCGGCGATTTCGATCCCTCCGGGTCGCTGGAGGTGAACGGTCCGCCGCCCAGGAGGATCCCCGACCAGTCCTGCAGATCGACGTTGCCCAGCGCTCGCTGCTCCAGCCGGTGCCGACGCAGGTCGCGCTCGTTCAGCCCGGTGAAGGCCAGAAACGACTCGTATTCGTTATCCGCGGCGGCATCCTCAGCGCGTGTGGCCAGCAGCAGGAACGGTCTCACAAGATCATCCTAGTTAGTTCAGGCCCTAGCTCCGCCAATAGGCTAGGCCGATTGCTCCGGACGTAGCGGGAACGCGGGCGGATCTGCGCCGCGAGCGGAGATGAACCTCAACCAGCGGCGGCACCCTGCGGTCAGGACTCCAGAGGGTTTATGGCCTTGCGGTATTGACGTGCCGTCAGGCCGAACCAGCGTCCGGTCACGCCTTCGTCAGTCATGCCCAGGCGCGCGGCCACTCGCTGCGAGGCGGCGTTGTCCAGGTCGGTGAGGGCAAGCACCTGGTCTATCCCGGCCTTCCCGGCCAGGGCGAGGACTGCACGTGCCGCGTCGGTGGCAAGCCCCTGCCCCTGGTGCTGCGGGTGCAGGTGCCAGCCCACCTCCACCAGGCCCGTGGGCCCATCGTCGTCGCTGAGCGGCAGCAGCAGAAGGGTTCCCACCGGCTGGCCCGGCGGCGCGCCTGCCACACACGGGACAACCGCCCACAAGCCGAACGGAGGGGAAAGACCGCGCTCGTGCTCATGCCAGCGACCCAAGCGCTCCCGCGCTTCGGCCGCTGTGGCCAGCGGCCGGCGGGGATGCGCGCCGAGCCAGCGCACCACGTCTTCCCGCGAGTACAGGTCGAAGAACGCCGCGAGGTCAGACTCATCCCAGTGGCGAAGCAGCAGACGATCTGTCCTGAGCAACTCCATAGGGCAGAAAGATTAACCTAGACCAGGCCACGCGGCTTCCCGTACTGGCCGTCAGTGACGGCGGGCGGATGCCCCCCCCCGGCCTGTTGCGCGTTCTCTGGGGGAACACCGAACGTCCAGGCGAAAGGGAGCCTGGTCACCGTCTCCGGTCAGCTACTGGAGCCCGGAGCGGACGGAGGTGATGCGCTGGGTGTTGAAGCCGAGCCAGTGCATCCGGCCCACGTAGCGCGCGTGCTCAACCTTGAGGCAGCGGTCCATGATCACCGTTACGCCACCGTCCTCGGCGATCCGCGCGCCGTCGGCGTTGATCACGCCGAACTGGCACCAGAGCGCGCCGGCGTGGATCGCCGCCGCCTCCCGCGCGATCCCCGGCAGCGCGTCCGACGCGCGGAAGACGTTCACGACGTCCACCGGCACCGGTATGTCCAGCAGGCTCGCGTAAGACGTCTCTCCGAGGATCTCCGTCTCGCGGGGATTCACGGGGATCACGTGGTAGCCGTGCCGCCTGAGGTAGTAGCCGACGAAGTTGCTGGCCCGCAGCTCGTTGCCCGACAGGCCCACGATCGCGATCGTCCTGGCGGTGTGGAGCACGCGCTGGATCGTCAGCGAGTCCTGGTATCGCGCGAGATCGGTCATGCCGGCGCTACCTTCTTCCCCGCCGTCGCGGCGACCCGCGCGAAACCCTGCCCCAGATCCCAGATCAGATCCTCGACGGACTCAGTCCCGACCGACAGCCGCACCGTCCCCGGCCCGACGCCGGCCGCCCGCAGTTCGTCGTCGCCCAGCTGTCGGTGCGTGGTGCTGGCCGGGTGGATGATCAGGCTCTTCGCGTCGCCGACGTTCGCCAGGTGGGACCAGAGCGTCACGCCGCTGATGAGGTTCTGCCCGCCGGCCCGGCCACCGGCACAATCGAAGGAGAACACTGCGCCGGCGCCGCGCGGCAGGTACTTCTCCACGAGTGGCCGGTACTTGCTCCCGGGCAGGCCGGGATAGGTCACATTCGACGCCAGCTCGTGCGACTCGAGGAACGCCGCGACCGTCCGCGCGTTGTCGACGTGACGTTCCATCCGCAGCGAAAGCGTCTCGAGCCCCTGCAGGAACAGGAAAGCATTGAATGGCGCGAGCGCCCCGCCGAGATCGCGCAGGGTCTCGGCCCGGAGCTTCATCAGATAGCCATACGTCCCGAACGTCTCGTGGAATTGCAGGCCGTGGTAGGCCGGCGACGGATCCGCGACCACGGGGAACCGCCCGTTGGACCAGTTGAACGTGCCAGCCTCGACCACGACGCCGCCGATGCTCGTGCCGTGGCCGCCGATGAATTTGGTCGCCGAGTGGATCACGATGTCGGCGCCCCATTCGATCGGGCGGCACAGGTACGGGGTCGCGAACGTGTTATCTACGACCAGCGGCAGTTCGTGCTCGTGCGCGATCGCCGCCAGAGTCTCGATGTCCAGCACGTTCCCGGCCGGGTTGCCGATCGTCTCGCCGAAGAACGCCTTCGTGTTGGCGCGGACCGCTTTCCCCCACGCGCCCGTATCGTCGGGATCCACCCACGTCAGCTCCACGCTCATCTTGCGCAGCAGGTGCTTGAGCTGGTTCACCGTCCCGCCGTAGAGCGCCGAGGACGAGACGACGTGGTCGCCCGGCTGCAGCAGCGTGAAGAGCGCGGCTGCCTGCGCGGCGATCCCGCTGGCGAACGCCACCGCGCCACAGCCGCCCTCGAGATTTGCCACCCGCTCCTCGAACACCGCGACGGTCGGGTTCATGATGCGCGAGTACGTGTTCCCGTACTCCTGCAGGTTGAAGTACGCCGCCGCGGATTCCGGGTCCTCGAACACGTAGCTGGTCGTCTGGAAGATCGGCACCGCGCGTGCGCCCGTGTTCGGGTCGGGCCGTTGCCCGGCGTGCAGCTGCCGTGTCTCGAATCCGAACGCGCGGGCTTCCTCGGCCCGGGCGGGCTGGTCGGTCACAAGGGCCCCTCTTTCCTCGACGTCACCAGCCGGCCCCGGCTTCGGCCAGGAAGCGACGGATTATGGGCGTCTGCCGCGCTTCCTCCAGCAGGAAGCAGTCGTGGCCGTACGGCGCCTCGATCACATGGAACTCGGCCCGCTTCCCGACTGCGCGAAGCGCATCCTCGACCTCCCCCGACGCGGACGGCGGGTACAGCCAGTCGGAACTGAACGCGATCAACAGTGTACGCGCCGAAACGCGTTCGAACGCCTGTGCGAGCGATCCCCTGCCGTGCTGCCGCGCGAGATCGAAATACGTCAGCGCGCGCGACGTGTAGAGATAGGTGTTGGCGTCGAAGCGCCTGACGAACGAGTCGGCCTGGTGCCGCAGGTAGCTCTCGACCTCAAACTCCGGTTCGGTGATCGTGTACCGGATGTCGTCGGCGAACTGCAGCCGCCGGCTGAACTTGTCGCTCAGCGCCAGTGCGGACAGGTAGGTGACGTGGCCGACCATCCGCGCCACACCCAGGCCGGCATCGGGCGTGCGGCCCGTGCCGTAGTAGTGGCCGCCTTGCCAGGCGGGGTCGCGCATGATCGCATCACGCGCGATCGCGTTCCAGGCCACGCCCTGCGGGTGGAGGGCGTGCGTGCTGGCGATCGCCACGACGGCATCGACCTGATCAGGAAACAGGATCGCCCACTCGAACGCCTGCATCCCGCCGAGCGAGCCCCCGGCGACCGCCGCTAGCCGCTCGATACCGAGTGCCTTCAGGAACGCGCGCTCGGTCCGCACCATGTCCGCGACAGTGATCACGGGGAAGTCCGGCCCGTACGGCTTGCTGGTCGCCGGGTCGATCGACGACGGCCCCGTCGTGCCCCGGCAGCCGCCGAGCAGGTTCGTGGAGACGACGAAGAAGCGGTCAGTGTCGAACGCCTTGCCGGGGCCGATCATCCCGTCCCACCAGCCCAGTCCCCGGCGGGCCACGCCGTCGCGATCGGTGGCCCCGAACCCGTCACGCGTGCTCTCCTCGGGCGGCGTCTTCGCGAAGCCCGCCGCATGGGCGTCGCCGCTGAGCGCATGGCATACCAGGATGACGTTGTCGCGCCGGGGTGAGAGGGCACCGTAGGTCTCGTACGCCACCCGAACCCGGTGCAGCTCCCGCCCGCAGTCCAGTCGCACCGGCTCCGGCAGGTCAAGGTACTGTGTTTCCACCGTGCCGACTGAGCCGGCCGCGGGCGTTGAGGCTGGCTCCGCCATGGGGGCTATGGTAACCCGGCCCATCCAGTGTATTGTCAACCATCGAAATAGGGAATCTGGTAAGGAACTAGGGGGTAGCGCGACATGACTACAGTCACCAACGGAGTCAACGTTCAGGCACTGCTCGACGCGCGCGAGGTGCTCAAGGGTGCGCCTGAGGCCGCTCAGTTCACCTGGCGCGCGTCCGCCAAGTGGCAGGGCGGCGTCCACAGCACGATCAAGGTCCAGAGCTTCTTCGGCCTCGGGGAAGAGCAGAACCACAAGGAAGAGTGGACGTTCGAAGCCGACCACCCCGAAGTCTTCGCGGCGGAGGACAACGGCATCACGCCTATCGAGTATCTCCTCGTCGGCCTGGCGAGCTGCCTGACGGGGGGTATTGCGTCCGTCGCGGAGAACCGCGGCATCCAGCTCCGCTCGGTCGAGTCCACGGTCGAGGGCGGGCACGACATCCGCGGGATCCTCGGTGCCGACAGCGACGTCCGCAACGGCTTCAACGACATCAAGGTGACGTTCACCATCGACGCGGACGCGTCGAGGCAGGAGATCGAGGCGCTGGTCGCCCAGTCCCAGAAGCGCTCCGCCGTGTTCGACGCTCTCACGAATCCTACGAACGTCACCGTCGAAGTCGCCTGAGCGGCCGCGCGGCGGCTCGCCCGACGCCCGCGCTCCGGAAAGCACAGAGGGGCCAAGCCATCGAGCGCACCACCACGGTCGTCATCGGCGGGGGGCACGCGGGCCTCGCCGCGAGCTACTTTCTCAGCGACCGGTCTATCGACCACGTCGTTCTCGAGCGCGGAGAGGTGGCCGCCTCCTGGCGGCGCGAACGCTGGGACTCGCTGCGGCTGCTCACTCCCAACTGGCAGAGCCGCCTGCCGGGCCTTCGCTATGAAGGCCCGGATCCAGACGGCTATATGACGGCGGGCGAAGTGACCGAGTTCATCGAGCGCTTCGCCAAGGTCTCGGGCGCTCCCGTCCGGACTGGCGTGAACGTCACGTCGGTGCGACAGGCCGACGACGGATACCACGTGACGACAAGCCACGGCGGGCTTGGTTCCCGGACCGTGGTCATCGCGAGCGGCGCCTGCAATCAGCCAGCGGTGCCGCCGCTGCGCGACGCGGTGCCGGCGTCCGTCGAGCAACTGACGCCGTTCGGCTACCGCGACCCCGCCCAGCTATCCGACGGTGGCGTGCTCGTCGTGGGAGCCTCGGCGACCGGCGTGCAGCTGGCCGCCGAGCTGAGGCGGTCTGGCCTGCCGGTGACTCTCTCGGTGGGGGAGCATGTGCGGTTGCCGCGCACGTACCGCGGACGCGATGTGCTGTGGTGGATGGACACGGCGGGCGTGTGGGACCAGCGGTACGACGAGGTGGAGGATCTCACCCGGGCCCGGCGGCTGCCGTCGCCCCAGCTCGTCGGGACCCCTGAGCGGACGACACTGGATCTCAACGCGCTCGCCTCGATGGGCGTCGAGCTGGTGGGCCGCTGGACGGCGGTACGTGACGGCCGCGCGCTGTTCTCCGGTGGCCTGCGCAACGTGTTCTCGCTCGCGGACCTCAAGATGGAGCGCCTGCTGGACACATTTGACGAGTGGGCCAAGACTTCAGGGTATGACGCTGAGGTCGGCCCGCCCGAGCGCTTGGCGGCGACACGCGTGCCCGAGCCGGCCCGGTTGCAGCTTGACCTGCGAAGTGGCGAGATCCGCACGATCGTGTGGGCGACGGGGTTCCGGCCCGACTACGGGTGGCTCGACGTGCCGGTGGTCGACGCAAAGGGCCAGCTGAACCACGAGGGTGGTGTGGTCGGCAGCCCGGGCCTGTACGCCCTGGGGCTGCCCGTGCTGCGGCGGCGCAAGTCCACGTTCATCTGCGGTATCGAGGACGACGCGCGTGAGGTGATCGATCACCTCACGGGTTACCTGGCCGTGCGCCGGTGATCCCGGCTGCCGGGTTCTTTGGGCCCGGCCATCAGGTACCCGCCAAGCCGCTGCCAGCCCCGTCGGAGGCAACGTCGTCACCCCGTTCGGCCGCGGCGCGGGAACCGAGTGGATATCCGGACGGGGGCGCATTCCTTCAAGGTAGATGAACCGCCTGCGCTCGGCGGGGCCGATGTGGCTGCGAACCCGCACGCTGGCTGGCTGACCACCTCCTTTCCCCATCCTCGGCGCGGGCCTGGCGGACGGCGCTGGCAATGCCGTCAGTGACGAACGTGTACGACGGTCAGGAGTCTCGCGAGGCATCGGCCAGGCGGGGGTCGTTCCGCAGCCGGGCGAACGCCCGCTGCCTGGTCGGTCCGATGCTGCCCACCGGGAGGCCAAGGCGGCGCGAGAGGCTGAGGTAGCTCTGACCGCCCGGTCGCAGCAGTTCGACGATCACGACCTTCTGCCGGGGCGGTAAAGCCGCGATGGCACCGTACAGGCACTCGTGGTCGTCGCGGCGCACAGCCTCGGCGCACGGATCATTCTCCCCGGCGCTGTCGTCGGTCACCTGCTCAGGCTCGCTGAATGGCACTTCCCGCCGTCGCCTGATTGCCAGCCGCAGGCTCTCGCGGCGGCAGATGGTTAGCAGCCACGCGCTGAGCCTGTCGGCGTGGGTTAGCTGGTCGATATGTTCCAGGCAGCGTAGCCAGGTCAGTTGAACGGCGTCATCGGCGTCTTCGGCAGATAGCCGTTGACCGCGCGTAAGCCACCGTAGCAGCGGTTCGTATCGTTCAACCAGCTCGGGCCAGGCCGAAGCATCTCCGGCTCGGATCCGGCTAACAAGCTCGGCCGCGTTAACGGCTGGCGCGTGTGTAATAGCCGTCGCCGATTTCATGGTGTTCCTCCGTGAGAACTTGTTGATCTGGAAATTAATTCGTGCTCTTTACCTGACTCGCGGTACGTGCACTTTCTCCTCGAAGTGCGAGACTTGTTTTTCCGGGCGCACAGTCCGAGAATGGGCCTGGAGTGCTGACAGTCCGCTGACAGCTCGAGCGGGGGCAGGACGATGCAGGTGCGCATCCTCGGCCCGTTCCGTCTCGAAGAAGGCGGCCGGCGGATCACGATTGGCGGTGTCCGGCAGCGCGCTGTGTTTGCCGATCTGCTGCTGAACGCGAACAAGGTCGTGCCGAGCGAGCAGCTTCTGGTGGATCTGTGGGGCGAGGACTCCCCGCACAGCGCAGCGAACGCGCTTCAGGCGGCGATCTCGCGATTGCGCAGAGTGCTGCCGCCGGGCCGCCTCATCACCACCGCGCCGGGCTACGCGCTCCGGATCTTCCCCGATGAGCTGGACGTCAAGCAGTTCGAGCGACTGCTCTGTGAGGGCAGCGGTGCTCTCGCAGCGGGAGCCGCGGCAAGCGCTGCCGGGACGTTAGGCCAGGCGCTTTCGTTGTGGCAAGGTCCGCCGCTGGCCGAGTTTCGCTACGAACCGTTCGCGCAGGCCGAGATCGCCCGGCTCGAGGAGCTGCATCTCACGTGCCTGGAGGAGCGTGTCGAGGCGGACCTGGCCCTCGGCTCGGCGAGTGCGCTGACAGCCGAGTTGCAGCGGCTGGTCAGCGAGCATCCTCTGCGAGAGCGTCTTCGCGGCCAGTTCATGCTTGCTCTCTACCGGAGCGGTCGGCAGACCGAGGCGCTCGAGGTATACCGCGAGTTTCGAAGCGTGTTGCGGGAAGAGCTGGGCCTGGACACCTCCCCGCGCCTCCGCCACCTCGAGGAGGCCATCCTCCGCCATGACCAGGTGCTATCACCGGCGTCGCCCGCGACCGAGGTGTCGCTGGCGCGCAGGCCCGTGACCGTGCTGTGTGTGACGTTGCGGGCGGCGTCCAGCTCGGGTACGGCGCTGGACCCGGAGGCGCACGAAGTAGTGAACGAGCACTCAGTTCCTGGTCTGACAGCGATCCTCGAGCGGTATGGGGGGAAGCTGGCGCTCAGCACCGGCGAGCGGCTGATGGGCGTCTTCGGTGTCGATTCGGTGCACGAGGACGATGCTCTGCGAGCGGCGCGGGCGAGTCTGGCCGCGCGAAGCGCGCTCAGCGCCGCAGCGGGCATCCTGCTGCGACGGCATGAGGTGAGCCTGGCGTGTCGCTTCGGCCTGGCGACGGGCGAGGCGCTGGTGGGAGGGTCAGGGCCGCTTGGCTTCGCGGGGGATGCGGGGGCCCAGGCGGTGACGCTCGCGGAGGCCGCCGAGCCTGGCCAGATCCTCATCAGCCGACAGACGCAAAGGCTCGCTGCGGCGGCCATCGAGGCGGAAAGTGCCGGGCCTGACCGATTCCTCCTGCGATCAGCGCACGCGGCCACGCGTCCGCTGGCGCTGCATCTGGATGCGCCCTTGGTGGGCCGGGACGAGGAGATGCAGCGCCTTGAATCCGCGTATGGACAGGCCAATCGTGAGCGGCTGACGATGCTGGTTACTGTGACCGGCGAGGCCGGGCTGGGGAAGACACGGCTTGTGCATGAGTTCATCGCGCGTCTGGGCGGTGCGGTCAGGGTTCTCACCGGCCGATGTCTGCCCTATGGGGAAGGCATCACTTTCTGGCCGCTGCGTGAGGTGGTTCGCCAAGCGGGAAACGGCGACGACTCGCCGGGCAGGATTAAGTCCCTCCTCGGTGGGGAGCCCGATGCGGCGGGCGTCGCCGAGCGCCTGAGCCGCGCTCTCGGCCCCGGTAGCCGCGGCAGGTCGGACGCCGCAGAGATCTTCTGGGCAGCTCGCCGGCTTCTTGAAACGCTGGCGCGGCCCCGGCCGTTGCTGGTCGTCTTCGAGGACCTGCACTGGGCCGAACCGACCTTCCTCGACTTGGTGGAATCCCTCGCCGCTGCGCAGGAGCGATCGGCGCTTGTCCTGATCTGCATGTCCCGCCCGGAGCTGCTGGAGCGGCGGCCTGCCTGGGCGACCGGGGCAGCGGGGGCCGTTTCCGTCGATCTCGCCCCACTCGCCGAGGGCCCTGCCACCGCGCTGCTGGACGCGCTGGCAGGCGATCAGCCAATCTCGCCGTTGACTCGAGCGCGGCTTCTTGAGACCGCCGCCGGAAACCCGCTCTACCTTGAGCAGCTGGCGGTCTCGTTCAGCGAGCAGGCCGGGAGCGAGGCCGGGCCCGTGCTGCCGCCCACGATCCAGGCTCTGCTCGCGGCGCGGCTACAGCGTCTTGGGCCGGGAGCGAGCAGCGTCCTGGCCCGCGCGGCCATCATAGGTAAGGACTTCGGGGCGCGGGCAGTGCGAGAGCTGCTTCCCGTCCAGGCGCGTGGCCCGCTGAGAAGCAACCTCCAGACCCTGGTCGCGAAGGGGCTCGTGCAACATGGGCCGCCCGATAGAAGCGCCGAGGAGGAATACAGCTTCCGCCACATCCTCATCCAGCAGGCGGCCTATCGGGCGATCCCCAAGTCGCTGCGCGCCGAGCTGCACCATCGCTACGCCGACTGGCTCGAATACGTCGCCTGGGAACCGGCCAGCCAACGCGCGGAGATCCTCGGCCATCACCTCGAGCAGTCCATTCGCTATCTCAGCGAACTAAGGCCGGCTGAGGCTCAGTCGAGTCCGCTGCCGGGCCGGGCGGCCGCACACCTCGAGACGGCCGGCCGCGGCGCGCACGACCGCGGCGACGCGCTCGCGGCGGTGAATCTACTGGACCGCGCGGCGACGTTGCTACCCCGGGACGACCCGGCACTCGCCGGGATCTACACGAGCCTCGGCACGGCCTTGACGGAGGCCGGGCAGCTCGCGAAAGCGAGAACCACGCTCGACCACGCTCAGCGCATCGCCACTGCGGGCGGCGACGGCGGCCAAGGCGCCCACGCCAGGGTCCAGGCCCTGCTACTGGGTCTCAAGGTGGACCCGAATGGGGCCGCGATCGAGATCACCCGCGCGCTTCCCGAACTGCGTCGCGAATTTGATCGAAGCGGCGACGAGCTCGGCATCTGCCGGGCCCTACGGCTAGAGGCGGCGCTGCACTGGTATCACGTGAGATCTGCCGCCGCCGAAGACGCCTGGCAGCGCGCCGCCGAATACGCACGCCGGGCGGACGACCGGAGGCAGCTGACCGAGATACTCGGCTGGCTCGCCTCGGCGGCGCTGTGGGGTCCGACACCTGCGCCGGAAGGAATCCGGCGTTGTGAGGGCTACCTCAGCGAGGCCGGGACGCACCCCGGCGGACAGGCCGTGATCCTGCTCCACATGGCAGGCCTGCACGCGATGCAGGATCACGTCGCTAAGGCACATGCGACACTGAACCGCGCGAAAATCCTCCTGGACACGCTGGGACCGACGATGACCGCCGCGATCATCGAGCCCGCCGCCTTTGTCGCGATGCTCACCGGCGATCCGGCGACCGCCGAAGCGCAACTTCGCCTTCAGTACGAGTCGCTCAGCCGGATGGGCGAGAAGGACACCCTGGCCACCACGGCGGCGCTCCTGGCCAGAGCCATCGCGGCGCAGGGGCAGACCCGGTACGACGAAGCCACCCAATTGATCACGGTAAGCCGGGAAGCCGGTGTCAGCGAGGACCGGTCCACGCGGATCATCGGCCAAGGACTGTCGGCCAGGATTCTCGCCGAGCGTGGCCATCACGCCGAGGCCGAGGACCTGGCACGCTCGGCTGTGGCGCTCGCCGCGGACACGGACCTGCTGAGCGAGCGGGCTGATGCACTGCTCGATCTCGCGCACGTCCTCGCTGTGGCCGGCCGTGTCCCCGAAACACGCGCCGCGGCCACCGAGGCTCGTGAGCTTTACCAACGCAAAGGCAACCTGCCGGGAGCCCGCGAGTCGCTGCGCTACCTAGCGCACTATGCACCCGTTTGAAAGGAATCCTTCCATGACGCACAGCGAGGTTACCGAGATCCAACTCAGAGACGACCGCAGTCTCGCCCTGACCGTTGAGGTCTTCGGGTTCGAGGCTGGCACACCCGTCGAGGTATCCGGCAACGCAACCCAGGCCAGCGGGGCCATGGCTACCTTCTATGAGATCCACGCACTCCCTCCCGCCGGTCCCGATGGTGGCTCCTCCGTGACGGTGACAACCCTCCCGATCACGGAGTTCGTGGCAGGAGAGGTGATCACGGTCGTCGGGAGGGCAGCGAAGATCTGGGGCACCGTGTTAAGAGCAGACCTGCGGCACCTCCCCCCGAGGGTCAAAGCGGCATGGAAGGCTGAGCTGGGGAGCCCGTGAGGCCCCGGCGTCGTGTGCCGTCGTCGCATCCGCTCGCCTGCTTCCGTACGCTGGCGACGCCAAGCCAGTGATCTGGGGGAGTCATGGTCAAGCCCGTTGCCCTCGCCTCGAGCGGCCGCCAAGCGACCTTAGATCACTCGGACAGGGTCGTCGAGATCTTCACGGATGGTGCGTGCTCCCCAAATCCAGGCCCTGGCGGTTGGGGAGCCATCCTGCGGTACGGCCGGCATAGGAAGGAGATCTACGGCGGAGAGTCGGCTACTACGAACAACCGCATGGAGATCATGGCCGCCATCCAGGCGCTGGAGAGCCTGACCCGGCCGTCGGCCGTCCACGTGCACACCGACAGCGAGTACCTGCGCAAAGGCATTACTGAGTGGCTCTCCGCTTGGAAGCGTAATGGCTGGAAGACAAAAGAGAAGCAGCCGGTCAAGAACGCCGACCTATGGACGCGGCTGGACTCGGCAGCCCGGCATCACGCCGTGCAGTGGTTCTGGGTCAAGGGCCATGCGGGTCATCCAGAGAACGAACGCGCCGACGAGCTTGCCTGCCTGGGATCCGAAGAGGCCGCGGTGGCCGGCCGCAGGGGTTAGGGCGAGGTTCACCTCCAATGGGCGATGTGCAGCCGGGCGGAACCGGCGAGGGTGCACTCTGGACGCGTGCCAGGCCGGTCCAGCCCGTAGGGCGGGCCTGCGGCGCGCTCGGACTGGGAGCTGCCATGCGCATAACCGCGGTCGTCAGCGGCATCATCGGGGTCATCCTGATTGTCGCCGCGTTCTTGCTTGCGTTCTGGATCACGCCCTCGTACATCGCCCGCCTGCAGAGCAACACCAACACGGTGCGTAACTACGACGGGCAGATCCGCACTCTGGTGAACCCGGTGGCGCTGCGCCAGGGGAACTTCGCCGGGGCGATCAAGGTCGGGCTGCCCGAGACACTGCGCCGCCAGGTCAAGGTCCTGCAGACGTCGGGCAATACCGCTCTGGTGCAGGACGCGACCACCGTCACCGCTTCCGGGCGCCAGGTCGGCGGGCTTACCTCGAAGTACGCGATTGACCGGACGAGCCTCCAGGCCACCTCGAGCCATCCGAGCAACTGGAGCGTCACCGATGCCAAGGGGCAGACGTTCAACTGGCCGATTGGCACCAAACAGCAGAATTACACCGGATGGGTGCCTTTCACCCTCACGACCACCCCGTTGAAGTACACCGGGCAGGCGCAGGTCAACGGCATCAACACCTACAGCTACCAGGCAACGGTGCCCGCCACGCCGATCAAGAACACCCAGGCGCTCGCGGGCCTGCCCAGGTCCGTGCCGGTGAGCCTGCTCCAGAGCGCCGCCAAGGCAGGCCTGATACCTGCAAGCATGCTCGCCAGCTTGGGAAAGGCCTTCCCCGGCGTCACCTCGGTCCCGCTGGGCTACGTGTACCAGGCCACCAGTACCTACTCGGTCGCGCCCGCCACCGGGATCGTGGTTAACGCGAATACCAGCGAGAGGGAGATCGCTGGCGTCGCCCTGCCGACCGGGCAGATAGTCCCGGTGCTTCCGGTGCTATCGGACAGCTACCGGTACACCTCATCCAGCGTGCAGGCGGCGGTGACCGACGCCAACAACGGCAGCAGCGGTATCAACACGTTCGGCACGATATTGCCGATCGTGGCCGGTGTTCTCGGGTTCGTGCTGGTCATGCTCGCCATCTTCCTGTGGATGCGCGGCCGCAGCCATGGAGTGGGCCGCCACGGGCACCCGGTCAGTGCGCCAGACCTGGACCCTGGCCACGCCCACCCCTGACCAGGACCGGGCACCCGCCCGCAGGTACGGCCTCGGGCCGCGGACACCCATGGGCCAGACGACCACCCGCAGTGATGCACGATTCGCCGGCCAGCGGACCCAGTCGGCGACGGTCGTCAGCGGTTCCTGATGACCTTTCTGCGGTAGGCGATGCTCCCGGCCCCGGCCAGGATCGCCGCTCCGCCGAGGACGAATAGCAGGGTGTCCTGGAAGCCGGCTGTGCCGCCGCCGCCAGTGGCCGGGGCAGCGGCAGGGAGCGGGCTGTGAGAGGGGCTCGGCGTTGGGGACGGCGATGCCGACGGATGCGGCGTGGCCGACGGACTGGCCGAGTGGCTGACGCTCGCGCTCGGCGAGGTGGCGCTAGCCGAGGCGCTGGGCACTACTCTCGATGTTGCCGAGAAGGTTCCTGCGGGCGAGAATGAAGTAGGTATCGCCGAAGGCGAGGACCCCGTGCAGGCCGAGACTGACGCAGAAGCGAGTACGGTCAAGGCGGCGCAGCCGGCGGCGGTGGCCAACCTGGCGCGGAGCCCCGTTCCCATGATGGTTGTGCGCATCTTTATGGGACCTCCTCATGCGTCCGGCAGGTGGCGGAACCGTTTCCTGGTGTCGGCCTCGGAAGAGAAATTGCGCGCAGGCCCGCTCGCCCGCGCCTGCCGGAGGCAGGTCTCCGGAAGTACCGAAGGCCATAAAGGTAATGCCATGTGCAGCCCAGACGGGAAATGGCCTGTTCCTCATTGAAATATTAGGCTACGCGATTAGGGCACCCTGGGGAAGACGGAGGGAGGGACGACGGCATTGGGGGACGCGGAGTGGCGGCGTATAGCCGGGTTGCGCGTGGTCATGTCCTGGCCGCAAAGCGGGTACTCCCGCCAGCCCGCCGCGTCAGGGAGCCTCCGTGCCCGCGTGGCCGGGGTGGTCGGCGTCCTTCTCATCGTGGGCGGGGCCGCCGCTGTCGGCGTCGCGGTCAGTGCCCAGGAGCATGCGCCGCAGCCCTCCCTCGCGGCAGCGGGTGCCATCGGGCCAGGCAGCGCCCGAGGACCATCGCTGCAGCGCTCGCTGCCGGTGTCCGTCGATATCCCGGCCATTGGCGTGGACTCGAAACTGCTGCACCTGGGAGTCAACTCCGACGGCACGATCCAGGTTCCGTCGGTGTACACCAGGGCCGATGAGGCCGCATGGTTCAAGTATTCGGCAACGCCCGGCCAGATCGGGGCGTCGGTCATCGAAGGCCACCTCGACAGCTACCGTGGGCCTGCCGTCTTCTTCCGCCTGGGAGCCCTCCGGCCCGGGGACAGCATCGACGTGACGCTCGCCGACGGGATCACCGCTGTTTTCCGGGTCACCGGGGTGCGCCAATACCTTAAATCCAGTTTCCCGGCGAAAATCATTTACGGTGCGACCCGCTACGCGTCCCTGCACCTGATAACGTGCGGCGGCGCTTTCGACTACGCCACTGGCCATTACCTCAGCTCCACCGTCGTATTCGCGTCCCTCACCTCAGCCCGGCCGGCCGCCCCCAGCTAGGCCGGCGGCACGATCCGGGAAAGATCGCGAGCGAGCGAAGCGGGCACCCGGTCGCCCAGACCGGCCAGGCAGTGATGCTGACCGGCAGGACTCCGGGCTCATATTTGCACCGGACGGTCACGGACGCCTCAGCGGGACGGTATCCCGGCAGACAGCCCAGAGGTATCGTCTGGGGGAAGAACGGGGGGAAAGGTGACCAGCGAGGACGCCCAATGAGCCAGTCCAGTTCTGCCGATACCGCCCTTCCCGGCGCCTGGCCCGGCCAGCTTGGCGCGGGCTCGGCCCCGGCCACGCGGAACTGGCGGGTGGCCCGCCGACTGGTCGGCCTGGTGGCCATTCCGACGGTGCTGGGCCTGGCGCTCACCGGCCTGCGGGCCAGCGAGGCGATGCGCAGCGCGGAGGCGTACGGCCAGGTCACCCGGCTAGCGGTGCTCGGCCAGCAGGTCGCCGGTTTAGCGCAGGCGATGGAGGATGAGCGGGCCGACACGGCCGCGTTCATCGCGGGCGGGCGCCTGGCCGCGGGTCTCGTGGCCCTGCACCGGCAGTATGTGATCACCGACGGCTCGGCGGCCGCGGTGCGCAGGCTGGTTCTCCAGCTTGGCCGCGGTTACCCGGCTCAGACGCGGGCCAGCGCGGCCGCGGTCCTGGCCAGCATCGCCGAACTGCCTGGCCTGCGCAGGAACGCGACGCAGAGCCAGGCTTCCGCGCTGGCCGTGATCAACGGCTATTCCGCGGCGACAGCTGGCCTGTTCCCGGTCAACGACGACATCGCCGACTCCAGCGGCAACTCCGCGCTCATCACCAGCGTGCGCGCGCTGGGCTCGCTGTCCAGGATGAAGGACCAGGCCTCGCAGCAGCAGGCCATCCTCGGCGCGGCGCTTACCGAGGGCCACTTCGGGCCCGGAGCGCTCACCGCGCTGGACCTCGCCCAGGCGCAGCAGGCCAGTGACCTCGTCTCGTTCCGCAGCGCGGCGACCCCCGAGGAAAGCTGGGCCCTCACCGACACCTTGGCCGCCCCGCCGGCCGGGCAGGCCCGGGCCGTGGAACAGCGCGCGATAGCGGCTGGCGACGCCGGGCTGGGCCTCAGCGCCCTTCCCAGCGGGGAGTGGCAGGCCGGGATGTCCTATACGGTCGGCTGGATGCGCCATGCCGAGCAGCAGCTGGCGGCGTGGGTCACGGCCTACGCCCAGGCCCTTCAGCGGAGCGCGACGCGGTCCGCGATAGTTACCGGCGGCGCGGCGCTGGCCGTCCTGGCCCTGCTCTTGCTGGCCACGGTGATCATTTCGAGGTCCATGGTGCGCCCGCTGCGACGGCTCGAAAAAGCCGCCATGGACGTGGCCGGGGCACGCTTGCTCCTCGCCAGTTTCTTCCGGCGCAGCCATTCCCTGCTGGAACGGCTGCTGGGGCTGATCGACAATTTGGAACTCGGTGAGGATGACCCGGAACGGCTGGCCAGCCTGTTCCAGGTGGATCATCTGGCCACCCGGATGAGGCGCAACTCAGACAGCGCGCTCGTCCTCGCGGGCCACGAGGCACCGCGCCGCTGGACCGAGCCGGCCACCCTGGTGGACGTGCTTGGGGCCGCAGTGTCCGAGGTCGAACAGTACGACCGGGTCATTCTCGACGCCCAGCGGGATGTTTCAGTGAGCGGGAGCGCTGTGGCCGACACCGTGCACCTGCTCGCCGAACTGCTGGAGAACGCCACCACGTTCTCGCCCAGGACGACCCAGGTAATCGTGTCCGGGTACATCGTCCGCGGCGGCGGCTCGCTGATCAGCATTACCGACTGCGGGATGGGTATGCCCGAGGACCATCTGAGGCAGCTCAACTGGCAGCTGGCCCACCCGCCCCTGGTGGACGTGGCGGTCGTCCGGCACATGGGCTTGTTCGCGGTCGCGCACCTCGCGGCGCGGCACGGCATCAACGTCACACTGGGGCCGCGGCCGGGTGGCGGTATCACCGCCGAGGTGCACCTTCCCGCCGCGCTGATCTCGCAGGACACCAAGCCCCGGCGCCGGCAAGCCGGCGAATTCCTCTGGGCGACGGCCGGCGGGGGAGTCAGCGCGCTGGCTGCGGCGCCGCGGCCGATAGCTCCCCGGTTCGCCGCCGGGCCGGAGTTTGCCGTAGGCCCGGAGTTTGCCGTAGGGCCGGAGTTCGCCGGCGGGCCAGAGTTCGCCGGCGGGCCAGAGTTCGCCGCCGGGCCAGAGCTTGCGGTATGGCCAGAGCTTGCCGCCGGGCCGGAGATCGCCATGCCCGATGCCGTCCCGCTGACGCTGGGCGCGCCGTTGCCAGCCCCGGCCGCCTCGTCCGCCATGACCGTGGCAGAGGAGGCCGGTACGGAACTAGGCGGTGCGCTGCCCATCTTCGAATCCGTCGAATCCGACTATCTCGATGACCGCGGCCTGGGCGTGCTCCGGCCCAGCGAACCAGCGGCCGACCGGCCGACCCTGCCCGACCGGCCGACCCTGCCCGGCCGGCCGACCCTGCCCGGCCGGCCAGCCGCGGCCTCGCCATCCTGGGCCTACTCCACCAGCGGCTGGCGCGGCGCGGCGGCCGAAATCCCGGCGACTGGCGGCCTGACCTCCGCCGGGCTACCGCAGCGGATTCCGCAGGCCTACCTCGTTCCCGGCGCCCCGGTTGACCGGGAGCCCCGGCATGCTCCCACGGCCGGATCGGCGCAGATCGCACCGGACAGGCTGGCGAGCTTCCAGCAGGGCTGCCGCCGGGCCAGGGCGGTGGCCCGGGCGGACCGCGACGCGCAGCAGCCGGACCACGGCGGCTGAGGGGAAGCACGTGGATCCGGCGCCTCATCCCCGGGATCTCGACCGGCTCATCACCGACTTCACCGAGCGGGTTCCCGATGTGCTGCACGCCCTCGTGGTGTCCTCGGACGGTGTCCCGGTGGCAGCGTCCGCCCAGATACAGCCCGATCATCTGGAGAAGCTCTCCGCGATCACCTCCGGCTTGATCAGCTTAGCCGGTGGTGCAGCCCGGGCATTCGACGGCGGTGCTGTCACTCAGGCCCTGGTCGACATGGAACGGGGCACCCTCGTGATCATGGCGATCGACGACGGATCGAGCCTCGCCGTACTTACCACCGCCGCAGCCGACCTCGACCAGGTCGCGTACGAGATGACAATGCTGGTGGAACAGGCCGGCAGCATATTCAATCAGCCTGCTCGCGGCGCGGTTCGCGAAACGGGCGACACGGGCGACTCTGGCGAGTTGCCCTGAGTCCGGATGAGGCCATGAACCAGTCCTGAAAGGCGCAGGATCGTAGGACTGGCGCGGGCGAGACGGTTTCTGGCGCCCCACGGGCACGCTGCCCCGTTTATGGATCATTTCTTTTTCGTGCCAAGCGGCGGAGCGATCGCTCAGCTGGTCATCGAGGAGTGGCAGCCGCCCGCGGAGGAGTCAGCTCCGGCAAGACTCCTCAAACGTCAGCCTCGGGCATCCCTGCGGCCGCGGCTGGGCTGCTGCGGGGGAGGCGGGGTGATTTCAGGCTGGGGTGGAGTGGGTGGCGGTAGAAGTTGGGGGCCTGGTCGAAGTTGTGGTAGTAGCGGTGGAACACGGGGGTGGCGGAGGAGGCGGCGGGGGGAACGATCCAGGTCCAGTCGGCGGGGCAGGAGCGGCCGTGGCGTTCTTCGCGCTCGATGTGCTGAAGGAAGCGGGCCGATTCGGTGTGATGGTCGGAGATGGTGACCCCGGCGGTGGTGAAGGAGTGCAGGACCGCGAGGTTGAGCTCGGTCATGGCCTTGTCTTTCCACAGGGTCCGGTCGCTCGCCGTGGACAGGCCCATGCGCCGGGCGATCACGGGCAGCTGGTCGTAGCGGCTGGTGTCGCCGAGGTCGCGTGATCCGATCTCGGTGCACATATACCAGCCGTTGAACGGCGCGGCCGGGTAGCAGACGCCGCCGATGTCGAGGTACATGTCGCTGATCACCGGCACGGCGTGCCAGCGCAGGCCGAGGCCGTCGAACCAGCTGAACTCCGGGTGCCTGATGGTGACCTCGAGGACGGCGTCGGCAGGCAGGTCGTGCCGGGTGACCGGCGCCGCGGCCTCCTGCACGAGCAGGGGGAGGATGTCGAACCGGCCGGCTGGCTGTCGGCCCGGCCAGCCGAGGTCGCGGGCCAGGCGGGTGACGCCGCTGTTCGCCGGGTCCCCGACGACGGTGCCGCCGCCGGTCTGGTAGCCCGCGTACCGGACGAGCTGCGGGCTGAGGATCCGGGGTCCCGGCCGGCCCGGCGCGTCCGGGGCGAACACGGTGATCACCGGCCGGATCCGGCCGCCGTTCGTGGCCTCGCGCAGGTGCGCGATGGATTCGGCGGCGATGTCGGGAGCCGCGGTGATCTCGCGGCGGTCGCGGACCTGCAGGCTCCGCCAGTACAGGCGCCCGATGCACCGCGAGCTGTTGCGCCAAGCGACACGCGCGCCGAAGGCCAGCTCATCCGGAGTGTGCCAGTAGGTGCCTGTCGTCTCGATCTGCAGGCGGACCTGCCGGAGCCGGCTGTCGGGCGGCCCGGCCCGGTTCTCGGTGTGGAACAAGGTGATGAACCGCTCGGCGCTGACCACCAGGCTGTCCAGGGCCAGCGAGTCATCACCGGCCAGCGGCCGGCCGGCTGGGATCACGCCCCGGCCGCCGACTAAGCCGGTCCCCGTTTCATCCACCGCCACCGGGCAGGCATGCCACGACGGGAAGATCAGCGATTCCCCGACCGCCTCCGGGCCGTGGGCGCGGCCCCGCGACCGGCCCCGGCCCGGAATACGCCAGCGAGAATCGGGAAGGGTTCGGCCCTGGTCCAGACCCACGGAGGCCTCCTCGGGTAGCGGAGCTCGCTGCTGGGACCTGCGGCTTAAGCGTGCGATACCAGTCCGGACGGCCGTATTGCACTCGCCTTGACGCCTACCTTGCACCCCAGGTCACGCAGGCACGGCGGGTGTGCTCACACGGCAGCCAGCCGGGCATCCGGGACCGATGATCAGGACCGGCCTGGGGCCGCTCAGGACCGCTCACGACCGGGACCGCCCAGGACCGGGACCGCCCAGGAGCGCTTAGGCCGCAGGCCCGCATGGCTAGCTGACCCGGTACTCCCACAGCGGCAGGTCAGCGAGGAACCGGCCGACGCGGTCGCAAAGACCAGCCCGATGGCCGCCCGGCCACCCCTACGAGCGGGCGCCGGACTAGGAGATGCGACGGTCGGAGGCGGGGCTCATGGTCTCTATGCGTATCCGCGCCGACTCCGCCTCGGGCACCCCGAGCCGTTCGAAGATGTCCAGTGCCTGCCTGAATACGATCCGCGCGGCATAGGGCTGCTGTGTGTTGAGCGTCGATTCCGCTATTCCTTCGAGGATTTTAGCTTCCTCGTAGGGGTCGCCGATCTCCCTGGCCAGCTTGAGGGCGGTGTGGTAATTATCAAACGCCTCGCCGTGCTGGCCAGATCCGCGACGTACATCGGCTGTCCGGCGCAGTGCGATCAGCTGCTGGGACAGATTCCCGATCTCCTCGGCGATCAATCTCGCCTTCTGGTGATGAATCAGCGCCTCATCGTAGCACTCGGCGCTCTGGTAAATGGCACCGATGTCATTAAGCACATCGGCTTCATTCGGCAGATCGCCGATATCGCGGTAAATAGTGAGGGCGCGCCGGAAAGCGGCAAGCCCTTCCTCGTAACTGCCCTTATAGTGATGGACGCCGCCGATGTTGTGATACAGAATGGCTTCGTTCTGCGCCCCGCCTATCTCGCTGAATATTTCCAGTGACTTCTGGTAGCCTTCGAGCGCGTCTCTATGGTAACCGCAGTACAGTTGCATCCGTCCCAGGTTGTTGAGCGTTTTAGCTTCCCCGCGCCTGTCGCCGACGTAACGATAGAGTGAAAGCGCGTCGCTAAGGTGTCCCATTGCGTCGGGATAGCGTCCAAGGTGCCAGCAGGCGATCCCGGAATGGCTCAATGTATTGGCCACGCCGCGCTGGTCAGCGGCCTCGTCGTACAGGATCCTTGCTTCGTGGAAATAGGCCAGGGCCTCACGGGAACGGGCCGCGCGCTGGTGTGCCATGCCTATCTGGTCGAGGGCCTCGGCCTCGCCTCGCCGGTCGGCCAGCGACCGGTAGATTCCGGCGGCGTCCTCAGCCAGCGGAAGCGCCGCCTCGAGGCGCCCAGTCTGCTGGCTCACCACGCTGAGCTCGAGTGAGGCCTGCGCGATCCTGGCCGGATCGGCGACGTCTCGGCAGGCCTGCAGGGCGAGCGTGTGGGACGCGATGGCCTCGTCCCAGTACGCCCTGATCTCCATGAAATCGGCCAGCACGTGGCTGAGATCGGCGCACTTCCGCTTCCATTCGTGCCGGCCCGCGTGCTGCGCGGCGCGCAGGATGTTGCGCCATTCCGACTCTAGCCAGCCTGCCGCGTCTTCCTGCGTGCCTAATGCGGGGCTCGCCGCCGGAACATGGGCGACCGGCGCGGGCCTCCGGCGCCGGAACGGATGGAGGACCCGATCAGCCTTATCGGCTGTGTGCAGGTAGTAGTCAAGGAGCCTGGCGACTGCCTGCCGCTGCCCGGGCTCGGGGTCCTCACGCGCGGCGCGCACGGCCGCGTATCCGCGGATGAGCTCGTGGAAACGGAACTGATCGGCCGGGGCCCGGGCCAGCAAGTGATGATCGAGCAGTGCCGCGAGAGCCTTTTCTGCTTCGGCGAGGGTGCAGCCGCCGAGGGCTGCCGCAGCTTCCAGGCTGACGCTGGCACAAGGGCTCACGCCCAGTCGCCGGAAGAACCGCTGGTGGTCGGGCTCCAGCGCACGATAGGAGAGGTCGAAGGCTGACATCACCTCCGGGCTGGCTGCGCCTGTGCTGCCCAGCTGAGCGGGCGGCTGCGACAGTTCGTCAATCAGGTCGGCGAGCGCAGGCGGGTGGTCTTGCGCAAGCCTGCCTGCGGTGAGCTGGATGGCCAGCGGCAGGCGCCCGCACAGGCCCACGGCCGTGGCCACCCTCGCCTCGTCCTCCGCCCGGCACTGCACCGCGATCCGCCGGAACAGCGTGATCGCGTCGTCGATCGACAGCAGGTCGAGGGTCAGCGTGCGGGCACCCTGAAGGTCGGGCAGCCTGCGCCGGGTGGTGATCAGGATCAGGCACCGGCCTGCCACCGGCAGGAGCGGGCGGATCTGGTCAAGCCGGGCAGCGTCGTCGAGAACCACCACGACACGACGCCGGCTCAGCTGGGCTTGCCACAGTGCGGCCCGCTCGCCGATAGCGTCAGGTATCTGCGTAGCCGGCACGATGAGCATCCGGAGCAGGCGGTGCAGAGCCTCGGCGGCGTCGAGCGAGGGGCGCTCGGGCTCGTGGCCGTGAAGGTCGAGGTAGAGCATCCCGTCCGGGTACCGCCCGGAGACCAGGCGAGCAGCGTGGATCGCCAGCGCGGTCTTTCCGATGCCCGGCATGCCCTCGATCACGAGGACCCGGGCAGCGTCGCCCTGCTCACCGGTGAGCAGGGCGAGTTCCTCGGCGCGGCCCACGAATTCCACTGTCTCGGGCGGAAGGGTGTCCGGCCGTGCCGCCCGACCAGGCCGCTCGCCAGCAAGCCTAACGGCCAGCTGGGGGTCGCGGCGGAGGATGCGCTGATGCAGTTCGGACAGCATGGGCCCCGGCTCGGTGCCCTGCTCCTCGATAAGGCGGCTGCGGGTTTCCCGGTAGAGGCTGAGCGCATCACCCGGCCTGCCGTTCCAGTACAGAGCGGCCATCTGGTGGGCGATGAACGTCTCATCCAGCGGGTACTGAGCCAGCAGGTGGCGAAGCTCCCCTACCAGGTCAGCATGCCGGCCCAGCTCCAGCTCGCACTCGACGCGCTCCAGGATGGCCGCCCGGCGCTCCTCTTCGAGACTGTCACGCATCCGCGCCACCCAGTCGCCGGGGATCCCGGCCAGCGCCTGGCCGCGCCAGAGCCCGTCCGCCTCCCGCAGCAGCGCGGCCGCATGATCGTAGTCGCCGCTTGCCGCCAGCGCGCCCGCCTGTCGGCGCAGCCGGCGGAACCGGTGCAAGTCGACCGCCTCAGGATCGACGTCGAGCAGGTAGCCTCTCTCTCGCCCCGCCAGCCGTACGCTATCGCCCAGCGCCTGCCGGAGTGAGGCTCGAAGGCGGGCAATGTACACCGAGAGACTCTCTCGGGCCTTTGGCGGGGGCTCGGTATCCCACAGCCTGTCAATGAGGGCCTCAGCCGGCACTATCGTGCGCGGCGTCAACGCCAGGATGGCCAGGACGCGCCGGGCCCTGGCTGGCCCAAGGTCACATTGCTGCCCGGCTGACCAGAGCTCAATCGGCCCGAGTGCTCGGAATTCCATGATCGCCTTGCATTTCTGCTGCCCGTCGACAAGCTCGGAGCTGCTACCTGAAGGAGGCGTACGGAAACTTCCGCCGCGTTGATACCCCGTTGTGGGCAGTTCTCACTCTAATTCCCAGAGAATTAGCCAGAATGAGGAAATGATCATCTCTCCCTCGGGTTTGCGAGTGATGCAATGAAATTTGCACCGCAGGTTTCATTATTCCGTTTACCAGCTTGCAATGCCGTACAGAATAGCGTATTTGTATAACGGCCGAAACGGGCGATGCCCGGTGATATGAGTGATAACCGGGGCTGCACAGGCTGGCGTGGCGCGACGTTACTAATGGGGCGTCCGTTGTTATTGGGGCCTGCGGAGCTTGTCTCTGCCCGCCGAGACGGACGCCAGTCGGCAGGCGCGAGCGGCCCTGTCACCTGCGCGCCGTGGGCGATACCCAGCGCGCCTGGCAGGATGTCGCCCGGATCCCTCCGAATGTCATATCCCGCGATGGGTTCTGGTGTAACTTCTCCGTCTTGAAGGCTCTGCTTTCTAAGTTACCGATGAGGGGATCTTCCCATGAAGACTCATAAGTGGTTATCGCACGTCCTCATGCGGACCAGCGGATCGGTGGGCGGCGCTCACCGGGTGCCCTCGAATGGGACGGTTCGCGTCTGGGCCACGCGCGGGATTCTCGTCCTGGCTCTCGCGCTGGGCAGTCTCGGCGCCGCAATGTCTGCAGCGCAAGGACACGGCAGGACTGGCCGCGCCCAGGCCAGTGCACATCAGTCAGCAAGTAGTCATGCTTTCTCAGCAGGCACTGGCTCGATAAGCCCTGGCCAGGCCAGCAGGCTGCCCTGGATGTACTGACCCAGGATCAGGCGCTGGTGGTCTGCCGCCCTGGATCGCCTCACGCGACATGGTCGCGTGACGGCCTGCTCTTCATTACTGCTGAACGAGAGGTCGGCGATTGCCGACCTGATACCGGTCGGCCACTGCAATGAGTTTGAGAGCCGACTCGGCGGCAGGCGAAAGGGCGGGAGGCATAAACGAAGGGCGCGCAGTGAACGTTTTTCATCCTGCGATCTCGCGGGCTTGAAGGACGTGAATGGCTTTGGCCAGCTGCCCGGCGCGCCAGGGCAGCAGCGGAGCTTGCGCAGGATGTGCCAGTTCTTGAGCTGGGCGTTGGCGCGTTCGCCGGGGGATCGTACCTGGGCGTGCGCGCGGTTGGCATCCTTTTGGGAGGCGGGCTTGTTCCATCCCCGGTAGGGGAGTACGGACGTGGTTGCTGGTCACTACGCCAGGGCGATGACGAGCGATGGCGACTCGACGGCGGCGGTGGCGGCGGCCCAGCACCCGAGCCCATCTCGGCGCTCGACCAGCCCATCAGCGACATCACCGCGCGCACCGGGACGTCGAGGAGCAGCAACACGGTCTGGAGCGGCAGGCCAACCGTGCGTCGGCCTGCCTTGGACTTGACCTCGCCGGTGGCTGGGCGGGCGTTGATGCGCTGCGGGCAGAACCCCGGTACCTGGCCGCAGATGCCGCCGCAGCCGTGCACGTACTCTGGCCATAGCCGCGAGCGGCGGAAGCGGCGCGCCTGCACACCAAGGAGTTCCCCCGGCACAGGCGCTGGCGGCGCTGCGGTGGGCTCGCTCGTCGGCACTACCGATTGGAAAGGCCGGACCATGGGCACCTGGACTGAGCAGAGCACCCTTTCGGTTGACATGGCGACACCTGAGGCCGGCACGGGGCAGGTAATGGATCACCTGCGTGTCATGAACGATCACGCCTTCTATGTTCAGATCATCTCCACACCCAGCGGACCGTACAGCATACAGATGAGGGGTTCACTGGACGATAACAACTTCTACGACCTCGGCGGGGAACTCAGCGACAGCGGTGGCCAGCTGGTGCAGGTTACTGATTTCCCGGCGCGCTATATCTTGCTTGAAGCCCAGATCCTCGAACCGGATGCAACTGGTAACTTGCAGGTTTCGGTACAGGTCATTGGACGTCCCTGATTTCCGCTTACGGCACTTCTACCACTGCGCCGTTAACAGTTCCGCGCGGATTAGCCCGGCGAATACGAGTCGGTGGTCCGCATTCTTCGGCGGGAACTTCTGGTCGGCCTCGGCGGAGTACCTGGCTGATCTGCCGGAACCGGTTGATGAGGACCTGTCCGATCTGGCACATTTCGTCGCTCATGCGCGAGCTGGACACCCCAGAGATTCACGGCTACGACCCGCAGGCCGGCTACCGCGTCTATACGAGCAAGGCGATCGAGATCGCGTCAGCAGATCCCGCTCAATCAAGCGGGGACAGGGATGATCATCAGTGGGGATACTTGACCGATTACGGCGGCCGGCGTCTGAGCTTGACCCGGTAGGAATAGTGCTCCGGGTCGAAGTAGCTGACCGCCAGCTCGACCGGGTCGTCATGATCGTCCAGGTACAGCCGGTCGATGCGCAGCACGGGCTCTCCGGCCCTGCAGCACAGCCGATCGGCCGCGGGCGGCGGAGCGCCAGTCGCGCTGATGCTCTGCTCGGCGGCCGCGATGGATCCGGTGATCCGCGCGTCGATCAATCCGATGACCGTCACGGGGCTGCGTTTGCCTGGAGACGAGAGCTCGCCGACGTCGGCGACGAGCAGGCCGATCCGCGGCGGCAGGTACACGGTGGTGAAGCAGAACGGGACGCCCGCGTGCAGGCGTACCAGGGCCAGGGCGAAGATCTCGTCGGACGGCAGTCGCAGCCGGCCGGCGGTCTCGATGTCCACCTTGCGCTGCACCGGGGTGACGACCTCGCACTCGGTGTCGAGCGAGAGTGCCATCAGCTCTTCCACCGAGCCGAAATGGCGGATGTACCGGTCCTCCTCCGCTACCGGGTACGTTCCGCGGCCGGCCACCCGGTAGATCATGCCCTCGGACACCAGGTCCTGCATCGCCCGCCGCACAGTCTGCCTGCTGACGGAGTAACTCGCTGACAACTGCTGCTCAGTAGGCAGCTGCCGGCCTCCGGCGAACTCGCCGCTGCGGACCGCCTCCCGGATCCGGGCCGCCAGTGCCCGGTAGGCGACGGGCCTCACCTGATCGGGCATCTACGTCCGGTCCCTGCTCCTCAGTGGCCGACCGGGACCGCGCCTCCGGCAGCGAGCGCCCGGCCGGGAGGCTGTGCTCCCCGTCTTGACGCTAGCCTGCCGTCATGACTAAATGGCCGTACATATCTTACATTCAGTCGGCCAATTCAGGAGCTGCCTTGACCACGTCCGGCGCTACCGGTCCGGCCAACTCAGACACCGAGCCCATCCGATGACGCCCGCGGCCGTCACGCTGGCCCGGTGGGCGGCCAGCCTCCAGCTGACGGGGGACGATCTCGCGCTGGCCAGCCGGTCGCTGCTCGACACGGTCGCGGTCACCCTGGCCGCCCGCGCACATCGGGTGACGCGGCTTTCCGCCTGCCTGCCGGAGGGCGCCCGCTGGGCCGTCGCCGGGCACGTCCTGGATTTTGACGACCTGCACATGCCGTCAACGACGCACGTCAGCGCCGTGTGCGTACCCACCGCGCTCGCTACGGGCGGCGGGGCGCGCGGCTACCTGGCCGCGGCCGGGGTGATGGCCAGGCTCGGCGCCGCGCTCGGCTGGCAGCACTATTCCGCGGGCTGGCACGCGACCTGCACGGCCGGAGCGCCGGCCAGCGCCGCCGGGGCGGCGCTGGCCCTGGGCCTGAACGCGGATCAGATCGCCACGGCGATCGCGCTGGCGGTGCCCGCGGCGGGCGGCGTTCAGCGCGCGTTCGGTACCGACGCCAAGTCGCTGCAGGTGGGCTTCGCGGTCGACGCCGGGATCCGGGCCGCCCGGCTGGCCGCCGCGGGCGCCAGCGCCGACGTCTGCGCCCTGGACGCCTGGCTCCGGCTGGTTGGCGGCGATCCGGACGCGGTCGACGCGACCGGGCCAGCGGTACCGGACGGCCTGGCCATCAAGATCTATCCCTGCTGTTACGCGCTGCAGCGGCCGATCAGCGCGATCTCGGAGATCGCCGCCCGGGGAACCGACCCGGCCGGGATTCGCCGGATCGTGCTCCGCACCCAGGAAGCCACGGTCGTGCCGCTGATTCATCACCGGCCGGACACCGGGCTGCAGGGCAAGTTCAGCCTCGAGTACGCGGCCGCGGCCGCGCTGCTGGACGCTTACCCGGGATTCGGCAGCTTCACCGACGCCGCGGTACGCCGGGACGCCGCGAGGCGGCTGGTCAGCCTGGTCGAGGTGAAGCTTGATCCCGGCGGCACCTGGCTGCTGGACGGCCAGCTCGAGGCGGAAGTCCACACCAGCAGCGGATCAGTCCTGCGTGCGAGCCAGCGGTACCCGCCCGGTTCCCCTGCCCGGCCGCCCTCGGCCAGCCAGCTCCACTCCAAGCTGGCCGACTGCCTCCGCGGTCTGGACACTGACCCAGACTCGTGGACATGGGAAAACGCGGCCGACGCGCTGCGGAGGTTCCTGCCCGGGCCAGCTGCGGCGGGCGGGCGGCCGGCCGCTGGAAGGGATGAAGCGTGACAGAGCTGAACACCGAGGAGAACGAGATCGTCGAGCTGGTGCGCGATTTCGTCAACCGTGAGGTCAAGCCGGTGGCGCGGGAACTTGAGCACGCTAACGCCTACCCGCGCAAGCTCATCGAGCAGATGAAGGAACTGGGCGTCTTCGGCCTGGCCATCCCGCCGCCGTGGGGCGACAGCGCGGTCAGCACGCCGTGCTTCGCGCTGATCACCGAGGAGCTGGCCCGCGGGTGGATGAGCCTGGCCGGCGCGATGGGTGGTCACACCGTCGTCGCCAAGCTTCTCCTGACCTTCGGCACACCCGAGCAGCAGCAGCGGTACCTGCCAACGATGGCGACTGGCCAGCTGCGCGCGACCATGGCGCTCACCGAGCCAGGTGGCGGCTCGGACCTGCAGAACATCGCCACCGTCGCCCGCCGCGACGGCGATTCCTATGTGATCAGCGGGGCCAAGACCTGGATCTCCAATGCACGGCGCGCCGGACTGATCGCCCTGCTCTGCAAGACCGATCCGGCCGCTCGGCCGGCCCACACCGGGATCAGCATCGTCCTGGCCGAGCCTGGCCCGGGCTTCATCGTCTCCCGTGACTTGCCCAAGCTCGGTTATAAGGGAGTGGAGAGCTGCGAGATTAGCCTTAACGACTTCCGGGTGCCGGCCTCGGCACTGCTCGGTGACCGGGAGGGCGAGGGCTTCGCCCAGATGATGCGCGGCCTGGAGATCGGGCGGATCCAGGTAGCCGCCCGGGCGCTCGGCGTCGGCCGGGCGGCGCTGGAGGACTCGCTGCAGTACGCCCAGCAGCGCGAGGCGTTCGGCAGGCCCATCTGGCAGCACCAGTCCATCGGCAACTACCTCGCCGACATGGTGACCAAGCTGACCGCGGCCCGCCAGCTCGTCCTGTACGCCGCGCGCCGCTACGACGGCGGCGACCGGGCGGACCTGGAGGCGGGCATGGCCAAGCTGTTCGCCTCCGAGACGGCGATGCAGATCGCGCTGGACGCGATGCGGATTCATGGCGGATACGGGTACTCGACCGAGTTCGACGTAGAGCGTTACTTCCGCGACGCTCCGCTGATGATCGTCGGCGAGGGCACCAACGAGATCCAGCGCAACGTCATCGCCCGCCAGCTCGTCAAGCGGAATACGGTCGACCCGTGAGCTATCACCCCGCGCGCCCGCGCCATCGCCCGGCCGAAGGAGGCAGCGCCCATGGGCCCGCTTGAGGGCATCATGGTGGTCGCGCTGGAACAGGCCGTGGCTGCCCCGTTCGCTACCCGGCAGCTCGCTGACCTGGGCGCCCGGGTTATCAAGATCGAGAGACCGGGCGCCGGCGACTTTGCCCGCGGCTATGACCACTCGGTGCTCGGGCAGGCCAGCTACTTCGTGTGGCTGAACCGGGGCAAGGAGTCGGTCGAGCTCGATGTCAAGTCCAAGGACGGGCAGGCCGTCCTGGCAGCCCTGCTCACCAGGGCCGACGTTCTGGTGCAGAACCTCGCGCCCGGAGCAGCCGACCGGCTCGGGCTGGGCGCGGCGGAACTGCGTGCCCGCTATCCGCGGCTCATCTGCTGCTCGGTCTCTGGTTACGGGCCAGACGGCCCGTACCGGCATAAGAAGGCCTACGACCTGCTGGTGCAGTGCGAGGCCGGGCTGCTGTCGGTCACTGGCACTCCCGATGAGCCATGCAAGGCGGGGATATCGGTCGCCGATATCGCCGCCGGCATGTACGCCTACAGCGGCGTGCTGACCGCGCTCTACGAACGCGAGCGGACCGGAACGGGATCGAGCTTCGACGTGGCCATGCTCGACGCCCTGGGCGAGTGGATGAGCCAGCCGTACTACTACGCCGTCTACGGCGAGAGGGCCGTGCGGCGGACCGGCGCCCGGCATGCCTCTATTTCGCCTTACGGCCCCTATTCGGCCGCAGGCGGCCAGGTGTTCCTCGGCCTGCAGAATGACCGTGAATGGGTGGTGCTCTGCGAGCGGGTACTGGGCCGGCCGGACCTCATCAGCGACGAGAGATTCCGGACCAACCCCGACCGCGTGGCCCATGACGGCGAGCTGACCCGCATCATCGAGACCGCGATCGAATCCATGTCGCCTGATGAGGTGGCGACCGTCCTGGACGAGGCCGGCATCGCCAATGCGCGGCTGCGCACGCCGGCGGAATACGCCGCGCACCCCCAGCTCGCGGCCAGGCACCGGTGGCGTGACGTGGACACTCCCGCCGGTCCGGTCCGGGCACTGCTCCCGCCGGTCAGCGCGCAGGGCCGCGAAGCCGCCATGGGGGCCGTCCCGGCCCTGGGCCAGCACACCGCCGCAGTCCTGGCAGAGTTCGGCCCAGAACCCGCCTAGCTCATGCATCACTGTGGTATCCAGGACCTCCTGTGTCACTGTGATCCCCGGCCTGATCTCCGGCGTGATCCCCGGCATCGCTGGCCGAGCGTGCCGGACCCGGCGGCGCCGCCTTACCGATTCCCGAATCCATCAGGTAAATCCTCACCGATTCCCGGATTCATCAGGCCGCGCGACCCGCTGTCCGGCCGCTACAGGGCCCAGGAAGCGACAAACCGGTCATCTCGGGAAGACGCCCATGTTCAGGCCGACCTCGGCGATGATCACCTGGCGCGCCGCAAGCAAGCTCTGCGCGGCCTACCCGGCGGCCCGCTCATACACCAGCTCGACGACGCCTGATGGAGGGTCGTGCTCGACGCCGGCCGCAGGTGCGGCGTGACCGGGTCGGCGCTGCGGGCGTTCCTGCCATGCTGTGAGCCTGGCCCCGTAGCTCGTCGCGGGGGCACGCTCAGCTGGAATGGCTACCTCGGAGGACGACCATGGCGCCCGCCCGCCCTACCCCCGGCCCCGAGCGCTCGGGGAACATCCAGGCCGCCCGGCCCGCCGCTGCTGGCGTGCTGATCCGCCCCATGCAGCCCGGCGACGCGAGCCAGGTGCTCACCATCTACCAGGCTGGCCTGGACACCGGACAGGCCAGCTTCGAGACCGCCGTCCCCTCCTGGGATGCCTTCGACCAGGCCAGGCTGCGGCGGCACCGGTATGTGGCCGCCGATCCCGGCGGGGAGGTGCTCGGCTGGGTCGCCGCCAGCCCCGTCTCGCCGCGGACCGTTTACCGTGGCGTTGTCGAGCACTCCGTCTACGTACACCCGGCCGCGCAGGGCCGCGGCATCGGAGCCGCGCTGCTCGACGCTCTTGTCGGCTCGGCCGATGCCGCCGGGATCTGGACCATCCAGACCGGGATCTTCCCCGAGAACGCCGCCAGCCTGCGCCTCCACCAGCGAGCCGGGTTCCGCGTCGTCGGCACCCGCCAGCGCATCGGCTGCCACCACGGCCGCTGGCGCGACGTCATCCTTCTCGAGCGCCGCAGCCTCATCGCCGGCACCTGACCAGGCCCGTACCCTGTTCGCCCGCGGGACCATACGGCAAGGCCGACCACAGCGCGACAGCGCGACGAGCATCTGGAACGGTCGGTGAGCTACCATGCTTCGCCAACCGGATATCGAGGTGCCCGGTGGGAGGTGCACGGTCATGGCCAGCGTTGAGTGGGAGCGGCGCGGCTGATCAGCGCGCCCGCGGCGCGCAGCCGCGCGAATTCTGCGGCCAGTGATGCGGGGCTCCAGTGGGCATTGAGGCCACTTGGATTGGGTAGCGCCCACACGGGCGCTGAGCCGATCGTGAGTTCCTGCGGGCCCACCGTCGCGCCTGGTCGGCCGAAGGCGGTGCGGTAGGCGGTCACCCCGACGACGGCTAGCCACCGGGGACGCAGCGTCGCTACCTTCTCCGCCAGGATCTGGCCGCCCGCGATCAGCTCATCGGGCGTGAGTTCGTCGGCGCGGGCGGTGGCGCGGGCCACGATATTGGTGATGCCCAGGCCGAGGCCGAGAAGCTCTTCCTGCTCGCTAGGCCGCAGCAGGCGGCTGGTGAATCCGGACCTATACAGGGCCGGCCAGAACCGGTTGCCGGGCCTGGCGAAATGGTGCCCGGTGGCCGCCGAGTACAGGCCGGGATTGATCCCGCAGAACAGGACGCGCAGGCCCGGTGCCAGCACGTCGGCGATCGTCCGCCCGGCGGCGGCAGACAACTCCGCGCGGGTCGGCCGGGGCGGGCCGGTCTCCGGCACCGCGGGCTTGGCCACCCGCCTAGCCTAGGGGCCGCGACAGCCCGTCCGGTGGCACGACAGTCCGCGCATCGAACACCACCTGGATGGTCTCGCCCGGCTCCAGGAAGTGAGCAGCGGTCCTGCGCATGGCATCACGCTGGGCCATCGGGGCTCTCTATCAAGGCAAATCGGCAGAGGACTAGCGGTGAATCAGAATCCCACATGCACGCGGGTGAAAGTAAGGGGAGCCTGGCGTACGACGAAGGTCGCCAGCAGGTCGGGATTCGGAACGGTCACTACGGCGATGGCGTAACGGCCTACGCCGCCTGCAGGAGGGGGCCCGAGGTAACGTTCGACCTGACCGGGCGTGAAGCTGCCGGTGTAGGCGACCAGGCAGACGTCATGAGCGGGCGCGGCCGGCAGCAGGTCGAGCAGGGCCCGCATGGCCCGCTCGTTAGGGGCGGTCAGCTTCGAGACGTCAGTCAGCCGGACACCGATAAATTTCCCGCGCCCCGCTACCGCCTGCTTGGCGACGGGCAGAGCCATGAAGCACGGGCCCGCGTTCGTTCCCAGGGCGTCGCGACCGGCGCCGCATCCGCCCAGCCCGATGGCGGTGCTGGCGATCAAGGCAAGGGCGGCCAGCGGTCGGCCAATGGCCGGGGCCGTCATCCCCCGACCGCCCTGGGAATGTCCCCTTCATCACCGGGGTGGCCGCCTCCCGCCAGGGAACCGCCGGTACCCACCGTGGACGGATCGACATGGCCGGCCGGAACGAGCACCCTCAGCAGCCGCCGCCGACCGCTCCACGCCAGCCCGGCCCACGCCCCCCACCCGGCCAGCAGGACCAGCCAGAAGCTGAGGATCCGGTAGAGCAGCACCGCCTCCACCGTCGACGGCTCGGCGCCGCCGTAGGCGACGATGGCGATGGTGATGCTGCCCTCCACCACCCCCAGGCCACCGGGGGTGATGGGCAGGTTCGCGGCCAGCTGGCCGGCGCCGTAGGCGAGCAGGAGGCCCTTCCACGGCACCGTCACGCCCACAGCCATGAACGATGTGGCCAGGCAGCCGCAGTCGAGCAGCCAGTTAGCGAGTCCCCAGCCCAGGAATTCGGCCAGATGGCGGCCTGACAGTTCCACCGCGGTGAGGCGCAGGAGGATCCGGTCGATGCGGTCGGCTCGCGGCCGCCCGGTCACCTTCCGGCAGAGCCGCGTCGCGGCGGAAACCGTCCTGATCAGCGCCTGTTTCTGAAAGAAGATCGCCCCCATGATCAGGGTGACGAGGAGAACGACCACGATGATGCCGACCAGGTCCAGGCTCGCCCCCTCCGCACCGGCCACCAGGGCGCCCAGGGCGGCCACCACGGCCAGCGTCATCGACGTCACTACGAAGGCCGCCACCAGAGACCACCCGGCCACGGCCCGGTCGGCTCCCCGGCGCTCGAACTGACGGAAGGAGTACACGGTGGCGATGACCGGTCCGGCCGGAAGCGAGTCGGTGATCGCGTTGGCGGCGAGGGTAATGGCCGCCATCGGGCCGACCGGCACGTCGACCTGGCCCGCCAGCAGGAGCCTGTGCACCAAGATGGCGAAGGCCAGGAGCGATCCGGCTTCCGCCACTGCGCCCAGCACGACCCAGCCATGATGCAGGTGGCTGAGGGCATCCCCGGCCCCCGCGAGCTCGCCCTTCTGGTCAGTGATCTGGTCGAAGACGAGCGCCGCCAGCAGCAACCCGATGACGTATTTTGCCACCGGCCGCGTCCTGGCCAACCGGGCCCGCCAGGTCGACGGGGCGGTCATACTGCTGCGTCCAGACCTCGCACACCCCCATGGTGACCCCTGGCGGCGGGTGAAGCCACCGGGCTAACCGAGCTGTTCGCGTAGCTGCTCAGCCTCGGGGGCGCCGAGCTCCGGGCAGAGCCTGCTCGCGCGAGCACCACCACGTCGACCGGCCGGCGCTTGTCGACCAGCGCCAGCCTGCCGCCGTCAGCGAACTCGAGCGTCAAACGGCTCCACCGGGCCGGCCCGCGGTACCGCGATAGCGGTCAGGACGAGGCCATCCCTGGCCAGCCACCGGCCCGCAAAACCGGTCAGCGGGCCGCCCTCCAGCACCGGGCCAGCCACCAGCAGGCAGGCGGCGAACGTACCGTCGGCCGGGCTGATCGTGATGACCGCCTCCCCGAAGCCCAGCCAGCGCTGGCTCAGCGGGAACCACGCCTTGTAGACCGATTCCTTGGCGCTGAACAGCAGCCGGTCCCAGGATGGCCCGGGCGCGGCGGACGCCAGGGCGTCCAGCCCGGCGCGCTCCTCAGCGGTGGAGATGACATCAAGCACGCCCTCGGGCAGCTTGTGGTCAGGCTCTGCATCCACGCCCACGGTCAGCATGTCGCTGGCCCGCGCGAGCGCCGCGGCCCGGTAGCCGGCGCAGTGGGTCATGCTGCCCACGACACCAGGCGGCCATTGCGGCGCGCCGCGCAATCCAGGCACGATCGGGGCCGGCGGCAGGCCGAGGATGGCCAGCGCGCCGCGGGCGCACGCCCGCGCGCCGGTGAACTCCCTGCGCCGCTTGTCCACCGCCCTGGCCACGGCGGCTTCCTCCTCAGGAAACAGCACGATATCGAGCGCATCGTCGAATGCCTCGACCGCCGCCACCCCCGGGGGCAGGATCTCCGCTAGCATCCCGCGCTTCCCGGAACCGGCAGAATCTGGCGTGGCGGCCCCGGCGCGCTGGCCCGCAGCCGCCACTCACGCGGGTAGCCGAACGAGACCTCCTCGAAGCGGACTCCGTCGTGCCAGGTCGTCCGCGGGATGTGGAGGTGACCGTAGACGACCGCCGCGGCGCCGAACCTGACGTGCCAGCTAGCCGTGGCCGAGGTACCGCACCACTGCGCGAACTCCGGATGCCGCAGCACCAGCGTGGGCCCGCGGACCAGCGGAAAATGGTTCACCAGGATCGTTGGCACGTCCCGGTCCAGCGCTTCAAGCCGGCGCTCGGTCGCCTCGACCCGGGCCTGGCACCACGCCTCCCGGCTCGGATACGGGTCGGGATGCAGCATCACCTCATCAGCGCAGACGATCCCGGTCCGATACGCGATCGCCAGGGCGGCCGCCTTCGTCTCCGCGCCCGGAGGCAGGAACGTGTAGTCGTACAGCAGGAACAGCGGCGCGATCGTGGCCGGGCCGCCTGACCCGTCCCACACCGGGTAGGGGTCCTCAGGGGTGATCACTCCCAGGCTCCGGCAAAGCTCCACCAGGTGCAGGTACCGCCGCTCGCCGCGCAGGTCGACCTGATCTTTGCGGTGCGTCCACAGTTCGTGGTTGCCCGGGACCCACACCACGACCGCGAAACGCTCGCTCAGCGTGCGCAGCGCCCATTCGATCTCGGCGACGGTCTCGGCCACGTCTCCGGCTACCAGCAGCCAGTCCCCCGGCGACTGCGGCCGCAGGCTCGCGACGGCCTGCTTGTTCTCGGGATAACCCACATGCAGGTCACTGACCGCCAGCAGCCGCGGTCCCGCCGCATGGTTGTTCATTGCCTATAACGATAGTGCGCGGCCAGTCCCGCAGCCGCGAGGCCCGATCCCGGTGGATACCGCTCCATGATCGGCGTGGATTGGGTGGCCTCCCGCACCACCGGTCCACCGTGATCATGAGGACAGTCGGCGGCTCGGGCCCGAAGTAAGATCCCCGGGTGCCGATAAACATCACCGGCGAGAGCCGCAATGCCCGGCGGGGCTCCTCGTGAGCCAGGCCGACCCGCTGCTGGGGGGGCTGAGCCAGATCGTCGGGCCGGCCCATGTGCTCACCGACCCGGCGCTGACCGCCGCGTTCACCACCGACTGGACCCGCCGTTTCAGCGGCGCTGCCCGGGCCGTCGTGCGTCCGGCGGACACCGCCGAGCTGGCGGCGGTCCTGCGCCTGTGCTCGGCCACCCGGACCCGGGTCCAGGTCCAGGGCGGGAACACCGGCCTGGTCGGCGGCTCGGTGCCGGCCGGCGGCGAGGTGCTGCTGAGCACCGGGCGGCTCGACCTGCTCGGCCCGGTCGACACCCTCGACGCCCAGGTGACCGTCGGCGCAGGCGCGACGCTGTCCGCCGTGACGGCGCACGTGCTCCGCTCGGGCCTGGACGTCGGCATCGACCTGGCCGCCCGGGAGTCGGCGACCATCGGCGGCCTGGTGGCCACCAACGCCGGGGGAGAGCGGGTGCTGCGCCACGGCACCATGAGGGCACAGGTCGCGGGGGTCGAGGCGGTGCTCGCCGACGGCACGGTGCTGACCCACCTGGCCGGGCTCGCCAAGGACAACACCGGCTACGACCTGGCCGGACTGCTGGCAGGCTCCGAGGGCACACTCGCGGTGCTCACCGCTGTCCGGCTGCGGCTGGTCCCGCTGGCCGCGGCCCGCGCGGTCGCGCTGGCCGGCGTCGCGGACACCGCCGCCGCCCAGGCCGTGCTCGGCGCCGTGCGGGCCGCGGTCCCGCAACTGAGCGCAGCGGAGCTGTGCTTCGCCGACGGCATCGACCTGGTTCGCGGGCACACCGGCCTGAGCGCCCCGCTGGCCACCCCGGCGCCCGCCTACCTGCTGCTGGAAGCGGCGGACGGCCGGTCCCCGCTGGACGCGCTGGCCGGGGCCCTGGCCGGATGCCCGCAGATCCTCGACGCGGTCCTCGCCGACGACCCGGCCGGCCTGCGGGCGCTGTGGCGCTACCGCGAGGCACACACCGAGGCGATCAGCGCGGCCGGGGTGCCGGTCAAGCTGGACGTCTCGGTGCCCGCCGCCGCGCTCGCGGAGTGCGTGGCGCGGCTGCCCGGGGTGGTCAGCGACGTCGCGCCGACCGCCCGGCTGATCCTGTTCGGGCACATCGCGGAGGGGAACCTGCACGTCAACGTGCTGGACACGGTAGGGGACGAACAGGCCGAGGCGGTCACCGAGGCGGTGCTGCGATGTGTCGCCGGGCTGGACGGCAGCATCAGCGCCGAGCATGGCATCGGCCGGGCCAAGGCCCGGTACCTGCTGCTGAGCCGCAGCGCGGCCGAGGTGGAGGCGATGCGGGCCCTCAAGCGGGCCTGGGATCCGGCCGGGCTGCTCAACCCCGGGGTGCTGTTCAGCGGCTAGGCGTCGTAGTCGACGGTGACTCGCTCGGACGTCGGCAGCGCCTGGCAGGTGAGCACGTAACCGGCCTCGACCTCCTTCGGCTCGAGTGCGTAATTGCGCCGCATCGTGACCTCGCCCTGAACGAGCAGCGCGCGGCAGCTGCCGCACACACCGCCCTTGCACGCGAACGGCAGGTCGGGACGGGCCCGCTGGGCTCCGTCGAGGATCGGGATACCCGGGCTGATGGTGATGGTGCTGGCGCGCCCGTCCAGAATCACGGTCACCTCAGGCCCCGGACCTGCGGGTGCCTCCTCGTGCCGGATGAGTTCGGGCGGATCGTTCTCGACGTAGAACAGCTCGCGGTGAATCGCCTCGCGCGTGACGCCCAGCTCGGTGAGGACCTCGATCGCGCCGGCCACCATGCCGAACGGGCCGCACAGCCACCAGTGGTCCACGGCCGCCACGTCGACGCTGACCGGCAGCAGCGTGCGGAGCTTGCCGGCGTCAAGCCGGCCGTTGAACAGCTCGACTTCCTGCGGCTCGCGGCTGAGCACGTGGATCACGCACATCCGCGCCGGGTAGGCGTCCTTCAGGTCGGCGACCTCGTCGGCGAACATCACCGAGTCGCTGCGCCGGTTGCCGTAGAGCAGGGTCACGGCCGTGTCGTCCCGGGCCGCGAGAAGGGATCCGGCGATGGACAGCATGGGCGTGATCCCGCTGCCCGCAGCGATCAGGACGTGGTGCCCGGGGGTGGCCAGATCCGGGATGAACGACCCGGACGGCACCTGGGCATCGATGACGTCCCCGGCCCGGACCTCGCGCACGAGCCAGCCAGAGACGGCGCCGCCGGCGACCTCCCGCACGCCGATGCGCAGGGCCTGTCCCTCCGGCGCGCAGATCGAGTAAGAACGGCGGTCGAGGCCGCGGCGCACGGTCAGGGACTGGCCAGGCGCGAACGCGAACTCCTCCCGCAGGCCGGGCGGAACCTCGAAGGTCACCGCGGCGGAGTCCGCGGTCAGCGGGTCGACGCGCAGGACGGTGAGCGGGTGGAAGGTGGTGCGGGACGCGCTGGCCGGGGGGGTCATCAGATGGCCTTCACGTATTCGAAGGGCTCCAGGCAGGACCGGCAGCGGAAGAGCGCCTTGCACGCGGTGGCGCCGAACGCGGCGGTCTGCGTGGTGTCGGACGATCCGCACCGCGGGCAGTGAACGCTATCCCGGGGCCCGACGGTAAGGGTCAGCGGCACCGGGCCGCGGGGAGCGGGGTGCGGTGGCGCCAGGCCGGCCGCCTGCAGCTTCCTGCGGCCCTCAGCGGTGATCCAGTCGCTGGTCCAGGGCGGCGCCAGCTGGGTCGCCACGGTGACCTCGTCGACGCCCGCCTGCCTGAGCCGCTGCCGCAGGTCGCTGGAGATCTCGCGGATGGCCGGACAGCCCGAGTACGTCGGCGTGATGGTCACCACGGCGTGACCATCGCTGAGTTCGACGCCGCGCAGGATGCCGAGGTCCGCCAGCGTCACCATCGGCAGTTCCGGATCGGGAACCGCCGCGGCGATCTCGCGGATCGTCGCGAGGCCGGGCCTGGCTGCGCTCACCATGTCGCGTCCGGGTAGGCGCGGGCAACGCTCTGCAGCTCGGCTAGCACGTACCCCAGAGCCTCGGTGTGCACCCCGTCGCGTCCGGATCGACCGGCGACGAGCGCCATCGGCGCCAGGTCCGGGCGGTCGAGAGTGGCGGTGGCCAGCACGGTGTCGACCACCGCGTCGAACTCGGGCCGCAGCCCGGCCGGGTCGACGGCGAAGCCGGGCAGCTCGCCGACGACGCTGTCGGTGCGGAACAGCTCGTCGATGAGCGGCCAGATGGCATCGAGCGCCGCCTGCGCCTTGCGGTGCGACAGCTCCGTCCCGTCGCCCAGCCGGATCACCCACTGGGCGGAATAGTCGCGGTGATAAGCGAGTTCCTTGGCTCCCTTGCCCGCGATGGCGGCGAGCACCGGGTCCTCCGACGCACTCAGCTGGCCAAAGAGCGCGAGCCGCCAGGTCGAGAAGACCAGCAGCCGGCAGGCCAGCTGCGCGAAGTCGCCGTCGTGATGCTCGACGAGCCGGACATTGCGGAACTGGTCCTCGGGACGGAAGAACGCGAGCTGGTCCTCGCCGCGCCCGGCGCCCTCGGCCCGGCCTGCTCGCGCCAGCAGCATGCGAGCCTGACCCAGCAGGTCGAGGGCGATGTTGGCCAGCGCCGTCTCCTCCTCGAGCTCCGGCATCCGGGTCATCCACTCTTGCAGGCGGTGCGAGTAGACGAGCGCATCGTCGCCCAGCATCAGGCAGTACGTGGCCAGCGCGGCAGCGTCCGCGCCGGCCGGCACGGAGGTGTCGATCCCCTCGAGCGGATCGGTGAATCCGGTGCCGAACGCCCAGCGATGATCCTCGGTCTCCTCGGCGAGGCCGTGGTAAGCGGTGAATTCGTCGTCGGTCATCGGCGTCCGTTCGCCCTACATGTGGGGGACGTCATCGGGGATCTCGTAGAAAGTGGGATGCCGGTAGACCTTGTCGCCGGAGGGCGCGAAGAAGGAGTCCTTCTCGTCCGGGCTCGAGGCCATGATGTCTTTGGCCGCGACCACCCAGATGCTGATGCCCTCGTTCCTGCGCGTGTAGAGGTCTCGCGCATGACGCAGGGCCATCTGCGGGTCAGCCGCGTGCAGCGAGCCGACATGCACGTGGTTGAGCCCGCGCTTGCTGCGCAGGAACACCTCGTACAACGGCCAGCCCGAGTGAACCTGGGCCGGGCCGCGGTCTTCGTTTAGCATCTTTCCCATCAGCCCGCGTCCTGTCCGGCGGCCGCGTGCTTGGCTGCGTGGGCCGCTGCGGCCTCGCGCACCCAGGCTCCGTCCTCGTGGGCGGCCCTACGGCGGGCCATCCGCTGCGCACTGCACGGCCCGTTGCCCTTGACCACCGCCATGAACTCAGCCCAGTCGACCTCCCCGAAGTCGTAGTGCCCGCGTTCGGCGTTCCACCTCAGCTCAGCATCGGGCAGGGCGACCCCCAGCTTGTCGGCCTGCGGGACCGTCATGTCCACGAACCGCTGCCGCAGCTCGTCATTGGTGTGCCGCTTGATACCCCACGCCATCGACTGCGCGGTGTTCGGGGACTGGTCGTCGGGCGGCCCGAACATCATCAGCGACGGCCACCAGAACCGGTTGGTCGCGTCCTGCACCATCGCCCGCTGGGCCGCGGAGCCGCGCATCATGGTCATCAGCAGCTCGTAACCCTGGCGCTGGTGGAACGACTCCTCCTTGCAGATCCGTACCATCGCCCGCGCGTACGGTCCGTAGGAGCACCGGCACAGCGGCACCTGGTTGCAGATGGCCGCCCCGTCGACCAGCCAGCCGATGACACCGACGTCGGCGAAGTTGAGCGTCGGATAGTTGAAGATCGAGGAGTACTTCTGCCGTCCGCTCAGGAGCTTGTCGGTGAGGTCGGCGCGGTCGACGCCGAGCGTCTCGGTGGCCGAGTACAGGTACATGCCATGGCCCGCTTCGTCCTGCACCTTGGCGATCAGGATCGCCTTGCGCCGCAGCGACGGGGCCCGGGTGATCCAGTTACCCTCGGGCTGCATGCCGATGATCTCCGAATGCGCGTGCTGGGCGATCTGGCGGATCATCGTCAGGCGATAGGTGTCCGGCATCCAGTCACGCGGCTCGATCCGCTTATCGCGGGAGATCAGCTCGTCGAAACGGGCTTCGAGCCCGTCCGCCTCGTCCTTGCGGAGCGCAGTCACTGGCCCCACTCCTTCGCCACCATGGTGAGCACGTCGTAGGCCGCGGCTACCGATCCGTCCTGCTTGGTGATCTCGGCGTCCCAGCGCACCTCGCCGTAGTCGCCCTCGCGCGGGCTGATCTGCTTGCAGGTCAGCGTCACCGTCAGCTCGTCACCCGGGTAGACCGGGCTGAGGAAGCGCAGGTTGTCGATCCCGTAGTTAGCCAGGACCGGACCGGGATCGGGATGGACGAACAGGCCGGCCGCGAAAGCGACGATCAGGTAGCCGTGCGCGACGCGGCCGGTGAAGAACGGGTTGGCCGCCGCGGCCTGCTCATCCATGTGCGCATAGAAGGTGTCGCCGGTGAACTCGGCGAAGTGCTCGATGTCCTCGATCGTCACCGTCCGCGGGCCGGCCACCACCGTGTCGCCGATCCTGAGCTCGGCCAGCGACTTGGTGAACGGGTGGGCGCCCTCGCTGCGGCGCGGCGCGCCCTTGACCCAGCGCCCGGTCACCGCGCCGAGCAGGCGCGGGCTGGCCTGGACCGCGGTGCGCTGCATGTGGTGCAGTACGCCCCGGATCCCGCCCATCTCCTCGCCCCCGCCGGCCCGGCCCGGCCCGCCATGGACGAGCATCGGCAGCGGCGAGCCGTGCCCGGTCGATTCCCTGGCGTCGTCCTGGTCCAGCACGAGCAGCCGGCCGTGCCAGGGCGCCAGGCCCAGGACGGCCGCGCGGGCGAAATCGGCGTCGCCGGTGACGACCGACCCGGCCAGACTGCCCCGCCCGCGAGCCGCCAGCTCGATCACGTCGGCGGTGTCCCGGTAGCCCATCACGGTACTCACCGGGCCGAACGCCTCGACCTCGTGCGGCTCGCGGCGGCTGGCGTCGTTGCAGCGCACCAGCACCGGCGAGATGAACGCCCCGCGTTGGGGGTCGGCGCCCACCACCTGGACGTGCTCCGGGTCGCCGAACACCAGCTCTCCAGCCGCCTGGAGCGACTTCAGCGACCGGCGTACCTCCTCGCGCTGCTCCAGGCTGGCCAGGGCGCCCATCCGCACCGATTCGTCGGCCGGGTTGCCGATCACGATCTTCTCCAGCCGGGCCCGGGCGGCCTCGACGACCGCGTCCATGAGCGGGACCGGCACGAACGCCCGCCGGATGGCCGTGCATTTCTGCCCGGCCTTGACCGTCATCTCGGTGACCAGCTGCCCGATATACAGGTCGAACTCCGGGGTACCCGGCGTCGCGTCCGGGCCGAGGATCGAGCAGTTGAGCGAGTCGGCCTCGGCGTTGAATCGCACCGAGGAAGCCGCGACATTCGGGTGGGCCCGCAGCCGCTGCGCGGTCGAGGCGGAGCCCGTGAAGCCCAGCAGGTCCTGCTCGCCGAGATGATCCAGCAGGTCGCCGGCGCTGCCGCAGACCAGCTGCAGGGTGCCTTCGGGCAGCAGCCCGGAGGAGATGATCAGCTCGACGAGGCGCGCCGTCAGGTAGGCGGTCTGCGAGGCCGGCTTGACCAGGGTGGGGACCCCGGCGATCAGCGCCGGCGCCAGCTTCTCCAGCGGTCCCCACACCGGGAAGTTGAACGCGTTGATCTGAACCGCGACGCCGTGGCGCGGGGTCAGGATGTGCTGGCCGACGAACTGCCCGCCCCGCCCGAGCTGCTCGACCTGGCCCTCGACGTAGCTGGTCTCGTTAGGCAGCTCACGCTTGGCCTTGCTGGCGTAGCCGAGCAGCACGCCGATGCCGCCGTCGATGTCGAACTTCGAATCGGCCAGGGTCGCCCCCGTGCGCGCCGAGAGCGCGTAGAGCTCGCTGCGGTGCTCACGCAGCATTTGCCCGACCGCCTTGGCCAGGGCGGCCCGCTCGTGGAAGGTCAGCTCCCGCAAGACCGGCCCGCCGACGCGGCGGCCGTATCCGAGCGCGGCGCCCAGGTCGATGCCGTCGGACGAGACTCGCGCGACTTCCTCGCCGGTCACCGCGTCGAGCACCGGCCGGCCGTCGGCGGGCGCCGTCCACTGTCCGCTCACGTAACTGCGCAGCACCGGCATGCGTGAAACCTCTCTCGAAACTACCGACCGAACATTCAGTAGGTTATTTTACCTGCATGACATCCATCCAGACCAGGGCCCGGGGCCGTCCCGGCTATGACCTGCCGTCGGTCCTCGCGGTGGCCGTCGAGGTCTTCAACGAGCGCGGCTACGACGGCGCGAGCATGGAAGATCTCGCGCAGCGGCTGGGTATCGCGAAATCGACGATCTACCACCACGTGACGGGCAAAGAGGAGCTGCTGAGCCTGGCCCTGGACCGGGCCCTGAACGGCTTGTCGTCGGTGGCGGACCGGGCGCGCGCGCTGGATGGCCCGGCCATCGACCGGCTGGAGTACCTGGTCCGCGGGAGCGTCCAGGTGCTGGAGACCGAGCTGCCGTATGTCACGCTGCTGCTGCGGGTGCGCGGCAACACCGAGGTCGAGCGGGCCGCGCTGGACCAGCGGCGCGCCTTCGACCGGTTCGTGGCCGACCTGGTCGGCCAGGCGCGGCGCGACGGCGACGTCCGCCCTGACGTCGACCCGATGACCACGGCCCGGTTGCTGTTCGGGCTGGTCAACTCGATCGCGGAATGGTACCGGCCCGCGCCGAGCGCGAGCACGCCATCGCTGGCCGACGCGGTCTGCGCCATGGCCTTCGACGGCCTGCGGGTCCGGCCCTGCTGACGGCCTGGTTCCGGCGGTGCGCTGTCGTTCGACCGGTGCGCCCGCGTCCTAATATGTCGCCATGCATGCCTCCACGCCCCCGGATAGTGAGCAGTATTGCGCGTGTTCAAGCTAGACCCGGCGAGCGAGGCGGTCGTGCGGCGGCGTCTTGGCCCTCGGGAGGCCGACGCCTTCCTAGCGCGCCTGGAGCAGCTGTCCTTTGACATCGTCGAGCCGCTTGAGCAGCTCTACGGCGAGGTCGTGGACGTGCCCGGGTTCGTGACCGACCTCGTGCTCGACGCCCTGGAAGCAGCCGTCGCCCGGCCAGCGGCCCTGCGGCTGCTTGACCGCCGCCGCGAGATCGATCCCGGGTGGTTCCAGCGCTCCCGCGTGATCGGATACGTCTGCTACGCCGACCGGTTCGCTGGCTCGCTGCCGGGCGTGCGCAGGCAGCTGGACTACCTGGACGAGCTCGGCATCACCTACCTGCACCTGATGCCGCTGCTCAAGCCGCGCGAGGGGGAGAACGACGGCGGTTACGCCGTCGAGGACTACGAGGCGGTAGATCCACGGGTCGGTACCATGGCCGATCTCGAGGCACTCGCGGCCGACCTGCACGAGCGAGGCATCGCGCTGTGCATCGATCTGGTCCTCAACCACACCGCGCGCGAGCACGAATGGGCCCGCAAGGCGCTCGCCGGGGATCCCGCCTACCGCGAGATGTACCTGATCTATCCGGATCGCACGCAGCCCGACGCCTACGAGGCCGCGCTGCCCGAGGTGTTCCCGGGGATGGCGCCGGGCAGCTTCACCGAGGTGCCGGGCCTGGGCTGGGTCTGGACGACATTCCACGAATTCCAGTGGGACCTGAACTACGCCAACCCCGCCGTCTTCCAGGCGATGCTCGGCACCATGCTCGCCCTGGCCAACCGCGGTATCGACGTGCTGCGGCTGGACGCCGCACCCTTCCTGTGGAAGCGGATGGGCACCGACTGCCAGAACCAGCCCGAGGCCCATCTGCTGGTTCAGGCCTTCCGTGCCCTGACCCGGCTGGCCGCGCCGGGCCTGATCCTCAAGGCCGAGGCGATCGTCGGCCCCGACATGCTGGTGCAATACCTCGGCGGCCATGACCGGTACCGCCCCGAATGCGACCTGGCCTACGACAACGAGCTCATGGTCATGCTCTGGTCGACGCTCGCTACCCGGGACGTCCGCCTCGCCGAGCGGGCGCTCTCGGAGCGCCGGCCCGCGCCGGAGCCGACCGCCTGGGTGTGCTACCTGCGCTGCCACGACGACATCGGGTGGGCGGTGGCCGACGCGGACGCCGCGGCCGTCGGGCTGGACGGCTTCGCCCACCGGCGGTTTCTCAGTGACTTCTACGCCGGCCATTTCCCCGGGTCGTTCGCGAGGGGTGCCCTGTTCCAGGAGAACCCGGTTACCGGTGATGCCCGCATCTCCGGCAGCGCCGCCTCGCTGTGCGGCATCCAGACCGCGCTGGCCGCCGGCGATGACGGCGAGCTCGCCCTCGCCATCAGGCGGCTGGAGTCGATGTATGCCGTCGCCTTCTCCTTCGGCGGTATTCCGCTGATCTACATGGGCGACGAGCTGGCCATGCTCAACGACCCGCGCTGGCGCGGGGACCCGGCTCACGACGACGACAACCGGTGGATGCACCGCCCGGCGATGGACTGGAGCCAGGCCGCCAGGCGCGCCGACCCGGCCTCGGTGGAAGGCCGGGTCTTCGCGGCGATCCAGGCTCTGATCCGCGCTCGACGCGGCCTGCTCGCGCTGCGCTCGGGCGGGCAGACGCAGATCGTGCCGACCGAGAACGCAAGCGTGCTCGCCTACCGCCGGGCCCATCCGCGCAGCGCCCCGTTCCTCTCGCTCACGAATTTCAGCGACTTCACCCAGACGGTCGACGCCGGGGTGGCGGCCCGGGCCCGCCTGGTCGAGCCCAGGCACCTGCACTCCACGGCCGGCGAGCTGGTCAGCACCTCGGGCCGGATGGAGCTGCTGGCATGGAGCTTTGTCTGGCTCACCGGCGCCTGAGCCGCCCCGGATCCGGGCGCTGATCGCCCCGGATGCGGGCGCTAATATCGTGAGGCTGATCCGCCGCATCTGGCGGCCCGAGGAGGTCGATGACCGACGTGGCTCGCATCGAGCCCGGGAACCGGGTGGTCATCACCGGCGCCTCGGGGTTCATCGGGTCCGCCGTCGCCCGGGCGGTGCACGCCACCGGCGCACAGGTGGTCGCGGTGGTCGAGCCAGGTACCAACGACCGCAACCTCGGCGGCCTCGACGTGGAGCGGGCCGTGGCGGACCTCCGTGACCGGGGCGCCGTCCGGGCCGCCTGCGACGGCGCCCGCTTCGTGTTCCACCTGGCCGCGATCTACCGCTTCTGGGCGCGTGACCCGCAGATCTTCTACGACGTCAACGTGGGCGGGACGCTGAACGTGCTCGACGCCGCGGCGGCCGCCGGATGCGAGCGGCTGGTGTTCACCTCCACCGTCGGCGTCCTCGGGCTCGGCCAGACCAGGCAACGCCAGGCGGCCGACGAGACGGCCTGCGCCGACATCGCGCATCTGTTCGGCCACTACAAGAGATCCAAGTTCGTCGCCGAGCATGAGGTGCTCAGAGCCGCTGCCGCGGGCCTGGACGTCTGCATCGTCTTGCCGACGTTCCCGCTGGGGCCGGGCGACCTGCGCCCCACGCCGACCGGGAAGGTGGTCCTCGACTTCCTCAACGGCAAGATGCCCGGGTTCGTCGACACCGCCATGAACGTCACCCACGTCGACGACCTCGCACTTGGCCACCTCGCCGCCCTCGAGCGGGGCAGCCGGGGCCGCAGCTACATACTGGGCGGGGAAAACCTGTCGATGCGCTCGATGCTGCAGACCCTGGCCGATTATTCCGGCCTGCCCATGCCGCGCCGGAAGGTTCCGCGCGGGCTGGTGCTGGCCGCAGGGGCCGCCTCCGATCTGGTGGAAGGCCGGCTGCTGCGGCGCGAGCCGCGCGTGCCGCTCGAAGCGGCCCGCATGTCCGCCACGAAAATGGTCTTCAGCGACGAGCGGGCCCGTGCGGAGATCGGCTACACCTCAAGGCCAGCGCGCGAGGCCATCAGGGAATCGGCCCGCTGGTTTGCCGACCACGGTTACGTCCCGGCTGGCCGGCTGGCCGCGATCAGCTGGCAGAACTAGGGCGCGCCCGGGCACGGCTGGCCGCGAACCGGCCGCGGCCAGCCGTAGCGAGCGGGCGACCGACACGAGGAGACCTGCTATGAGACACCGAACACCCGGCTATGTGGATCTCCGCTCGGACACGGTGTCCAGGCCGTCGGCGGCCATGCGGCGGGCGATGGCTGACGCTGAGGTCGGCGACGACCTTTTCGGCGACGACCCCACCGTCAACCGGCTCCAGGAGCGGGTGGCCGAGCTGACCGGCAAGCAGGCTGCGGTGTATCTGCCGACCGGCACGCTGTGCAACCAGATCGCCATGCATCTGTTCGCCCGGTCCGGGCACCTCGTCCTGTGTGAGGAGACGGCGCATACCGGTGAGCATGAGGTGTGCTCGGCGGCGCTGCTGTCGGGTATCGCGTTCCGCAGGCTGCCTGCTGCATCTCGCGGCCTGCTCACCGCCGCGCAGGTCGCGGCGGCGCTCTCGCCCGACGACCCGTACCACTCGGATGTGGTCGACCTGGTCACCATCGAGAATACCCACCAGGTGGGCGGCGGCACGCCGATGCCGGTCGAGAGCGTGCGAGCCATCAGCAAGGTGTGCGCCGAGCGTGGCGTGCCGTTTTACCTGGACGGCGCGCGGATCTTCAACGCCTGCGCGGTGACCGGCTCGACCGTTGCCGACTACGCGGCCGAGGCGGACGCGCTGATGTTCTGCCTGTCCAAGGGGCTGGGCGCGCCGATCGGCTCGATGCTGGCCGGAGACGCTGAGCTCATTGCCGACGCCCGACGGCTGAAGGTCCTGCTCGGCGCGGGCTGGCGGCAGGCCGGTGTGCTGGCCGCCGCCGGGCTGGTCGCGCTGGAGGAAGGTCCGCGACGGTTGCACGAGGACCACGCCAACGCCCGCCGGCTGGCCGGGGGGATGGCCGAGATCCTTCCGGGCGCCGTCGATCTGGACGCGGTGCAGACCAACATCGTCTTCGTCGATGTGTCCGGTACCGGCGGTTCGCTGTCGGCCTGGGTGAGCGCGCTGGCTGCCGAGGGGGTGCTGGTGACCACTGTCGGCGGCCGGGTGCGCATGCTGACCCACCTCGACATCGCTGCCGCGGACGTGGACACCGCGCTGGCCGCGTGGCGGCGGGTCACCGTCGGCATCCACGCCAAGCCGTAGCCGGACCGATACGCTGAGCGCATCGGAACGAGGAAGCAGCCATGGCAGAACTGACGGCGTTCATGATCGGTGCCGCCGCCAGCTGCAGCGACGGATTATGCGGTCGGCTGAGCCGCGTGGTTGTTGACCCCGTCGCGCGCAGCGTCACCCATCTCGTCATTGAGCCCAGGCACGGCCATGGCCACGGCCGGCTTGTCCCGGTGGCGCTGGCCAATGCCACCGACAGCGATATCAGGATTCGCTGCAGGATCGCGGACTTCGAGAAGCTCGATCCTGCTGAGGAAAGGCATTTCCTGCCGGAGAGCCCTGGTTATCCCGGCTACGACCCGCAACACGTGCTCCACTGGCCTTACTACCGCGGCGGCCTGGGCCCGGTGGGCGGCTCGAGCGATCGGAATATCTCACAGACGGTCTCCTGCGATTGCGTCCCTCCCGACGAGGTGCAGGTGCGCCGCGACGACCAGGTCCATGCCACCGACGGCTTCATAGGGCGAGTCGAGGGCCTGGTCATCGACCCGGCCAGCCGCCATGTCACCCAGGTGCTCCTCCAGGAAGGGCATCTGTGGGGCCGTAAGGAAGTAGCGATCCCGATCGGCGCCGTGACCAGCGTCGACCGCGGGATCCGGCTCAGCCTCACCAGGCAGGAGGTCGCGGACCTACCGCCCGCGGACCTCGATCACCGCGACCGGTAGCGTGGTCCTGCCTCTGGTCAGATGTTCGCCTCGCCGGTCGAGGAAGTCCAGCGCCTCCGCACCGTCCCGCACGACGTGTCAGCCGGTGTTCTGCAGGCCGGCGGCCACGCCGTTGACCGTAAGGAGCAGCAGCCGCTCCAGCCGCTCGCGCTCGCCATCATCGCTGCGCAGCGCGGCCAGCGCGCGCAACTGGAGGTGGGACAGGGCGTCCACGTACGGCTCGCGCAGGGCGACGGCCCGCCGCAGCACCGGGCGGCCCGCCAGCAGCCCGTCGTGCCCGGTCACGGCCAGGACCAGGCTCGTGGTCCGGTCGTACTCGTCCAGAACCGCCGCGGCCAGATCGTCCCTCCCGCCCAGGGCCAGGTACCGTTCGGCAATCTGCCGGTCGGTCTTGGCCAGGCTCATCTCCGCGTTGTCCAGCAGGACGGCCAGCAGCGGCCAGTCACGGTAGGCGCGACGCGCGTGCTGCAGGCCGTCCGTTTCGTCCGCCACTGCGGCCAGGCCGCTGCCCAGGCCGAACCAGCCGGGCAGGTTCACCCGCGTCTGCGCCCAGGCGAAAACCCACGGAATCGCGCGGAGGTCGTCGAGCCCGGCCGGCCCGGCCGGTGCGTGCCTGCGGGCGGGCCGTGATCCGAGGCGCATCCCGCTGATCTCAGGCAGCGGGCTGATCCGGGCGAACCATTCGGCGAATCCGTCGGCCTCGACCAGAGCGCGGTAGGCGCGCAGCGCACCGGCATCGAGCCGGTCGGCGATCTTGCCGAACTGTTCCGGCGCCGGCCCGGCTCCCGAGCCCGAGCTGGCCAGCAGCACCGCCGATGTGACCTGTTCCAGGTGACGCTGGGCGATCACCGGGTGACCGTACCTGGCGAAGATCACCTCGCCCTGCTCGGTGACCTTGAACCCGCTATCCACCGAGCCGGCCGCCTGCGCGAGCACCGCCCGGCCCGCTGGCCCGCCGCCTCGCCCCAGTGCCCCGCCGCGGCCGTGGAACAGGGTGAGCCTGATGTCGTGCTCGGCGGCCCAGGCCACCAGGCGCTGCTGTGCGTCGAACAGCCGCAGGGTCGCGCTGACCGGGCCGAGTTCCTTGGCCGAGTCTGAGTAGCCGAGCATGACCTCCATCCGCCGCCCGGTCGCAGCGAGCCTGGCCGCGACCGGCTCCAGCTGCAGCATGTCGTCCAGCACCCGGGTCGCGTTCTGCAGATCAGCCCCGCTCTCCAGCAGCGGGACGACGTCGAGTTCCGGGCCGGCCCCGTTAACTACGCAGCGGCGCGCAAGCTCGTAGACGGCCCCGACGTCGGCCGCTGACCTGGTGAAGCTCACCACGTACCGGCGGCAGGCAGCGGCGCCGAACCTGCCCTGGATCCAGGCAATCGCCTGGAACGTCGCTGCCACCTCGCTGGCCTCAGCCGACCGCGGGGCGCCGGAGGCGATCTCGCGCAGGACCCGCGCGTGCACCTCACTGTGCTGGCGGACCTCCAGCTCGGCCAGGTGAAACCCGAACGTCTCGGCCTGCCAGAGCAGGTGCTGCAGCTCGCCGTACGCCTGCCGGACGGCGCCGGCCTGCTCGAGTGCCCGCTGCACCAGGCGCAGATCGGCGACGAACTCGCCAGGGCCGCCGTAGGCCAGGCCGGGCCGGTCCGCTTCGCCGAGGCGGGTGGCGCGCAGCCGTTCAGCGGCGTAAAGAAGATAGGCGCGAAACGGCTCCTGCGGCGAGCGGGCCGAGATCTCGGCGAGCAGCTCGGGGTGCGCGCCCTCGGCCGCCGCGATCGCGCCGGCCATCCCTGCCGGCCGGCCCGCTGCCGTCCAGGGTGAGCGACCGCCCGATCCGCTCGGTCGCATTCTCCAGCGCGCGCAGCGCGTGGTCGGCCTGGATGGCGGCCGTCTGCCTGGTCACCCGCGCGGTGACGAACGGATTGCCGTCCCGGTCCCCGCCCACCCAGCTGCCGAGCCGCAAGAACGCGGGCGCCGCCGGTGCCACCTGCCCGGACACCGCTCCGCCGAGGGCCCGGTCGAGCGACCGGTACAGGGCCGGGACCACCTGGAACAGCGTTTCGTCGAAGGCGGTCATGGCGGCCCGGACCTCATCGAGCGGCCGCATAGCCGTCACCCGCAGCGCGGACGTGCGCCACAGCAGGTCGATCTGCTCGGATAGCTTGCGCCTGGTCTCCGCCCGCTCGCTCGCGCCGAGACGGCCGTCATCCAGGGCATCCAGCAGCGCGGCGGTGCGCCGCAGCGCCTCGGTGACTGCGCGGCGGCGGGCCTCGGTGGGATGGGCGGTGAGCACCGGATGCACCCGCAGCCCGGCCAGCAGGCGGTCGAGCTGCCCCGGGTCACGCTCGCGGCTCACCGCGGCGACGGCCGCGGCCAGCGATTCAGGCGGCGGCGCGGAGGTGTCCCGCTCGCGTAGCGTGCGGATCCGCTGCCGTTCCTCGGCCAGGTTGGCGAGGTGGAAGTAGACCGTGAACGCATGCGCGACGGCCTCGGCCCGCTCTAGCGGCCAGGCGGCGACCAGCGCGGCAATCTCGGTGTGGGCGTCCTCGGCGTCCGGAGAATCGCTGGCCACCCCGCGCCGTGCGCTGATCACGGCGCGCCTGAGGCCTTCCACGTCGTCCAGGAGGCCCTGGCCGCCCGACTCGCGGAGCACCTCGCCCAGCAGCCCGCCGAGCAGGCGAACATCGCGGCGCATCGGCTCCGGCACAAGCTGCCGGTCGGCGTCCCTGCTCACGACGCAAGAGTAACGATGCCCGGGGGCCGGGCCGTCAGCTCCCGCCGGCCGGGGTCCTTGCTCGCCCGGTCCCCAGCCCGAACATGTCAGCTGATCTCAATCGCATAGATGACCACGTTGCTGAGATAAGCGCGGCGGGCCGGGTCAAAGGTCCCGCCGCACGTGATCAGGCGCAGCTGCGGCCCCGGCGCGGGGCCGTACACAGCGGAGGCGGGGAAGCTGCTCTTGGCGTACTGGCGTACCGCGATCACCCGGAACACGGCCAGCGTGCCGTCGGTCCTGCGAACGTAAATGCGGTCAGGCGGATGGAGCAGCCGGAGCCGGAAGAAGACGCCGGGGCCGAGGTAGGAGTCCACATGGCCGGCGATAACCGAGGCCCCGACCGCGCCCGGCCTCGGGCTGCGGGTGTACCAGCCCGCCACGGCAGTGCTGGACGGGACCTGCAGCGTGCCGTCGGCGGTGAGCCCGAGCCTGACCAGCCGGGTCCGGACGCCGACGGCCGGGATGATCAGGTCGGCCGGGCGGGCTACCATGCCGCCGGCCAGATAGCCCGCCCGCACGTCAGGCGCTGCGGCCACCGGGCCGCCCGGAACCGCCACGCGGGAGATGTTCCCGAGCCCCCCGCGGGCCCGAGCCGCCGTGCCTGCGAGGGCGAGGCCGGTCACGCCCGCTGCGACCGCCAGCGCGCCGCACGCCACCACGACGGCCGCGGGCCGGCCTCGCCCGCCGCGGCGCGTCGGATCCGGACCGTTACGCTGTCCTCCGGCTCCGGCGCGCCGGCTGGTCAGCAGCCCGGTTACCATCGTCCGCACCTCATCGTGCGCGGACCTCTGCCCGGCGCAGCCGCACGGCGCCGCCTGGGATCACGGCGCCGCCCAGGATCAGCATCAGCCCGGCCGCGATCGCTACCAGCCACGGCACTGGCGAGCCGCCCGGTTTCGGTGCCGTGCCGCCGAAACCAGTATCGGCGGCGCCCTTGGGTACCACGCTGCTGCCCGCGGCGTCGGCCAGGGCCGTGATGGCCAGGCGGCCCGGGCCATCGAGCACCACCAGGGTGTAGATGCCGTCTGCGGCCAGTCTGATCCGGGTCTGCGCGGACTCGCCCGTGCCCGTGGCCCGGACGGTCCAGGTGCCCGGGGGGAGTTCCCGGTAGGAGCTGACGGTGGCGAACTCCTGGTCACGCGAGAGGGCCCGGCCATCGGCCCTGATGGTGACCCGGTCCTGCCGCAGGGACGCCTGGATCACCCGCACCAAGGCCTGGCCCGCCGGAGCGCTGAGCCGGTCCCTGATGACCTCCAGCCGGAGCCCGGACTTCGGCCCAGGCCGGCCACCGTGTAGGCGCCGCCCGCCGTGATCTCGACGGTCGTGGACAGTACGGGCTTGGACGAAGACGCGGCGCCCGCGGCCCGCATAGCGACCGTGTAGCCGCCGCTCTCGACGGTCTCGTAAGGCGAGACGGTGCCATAACTCACGTGCTTCAGCACGATCACCGGCTGCGCGTGGCCGAACGAGTACAAGTAGACGTCCACCGGCGGCGTGTTCGGCGACAGGTGCGCGAGCCGCACGTAACCGACGTTGCCGGTCGCGACGTTGCCGGTCGCGGTCGCCGCGGCTGGGGTGGCCACAGTGACGGTGGCGGCGCAGGCGGCACCGAGCAGTCCGACGGAAAGCGCGAGGGCCGCTAACCACCCGGACCGGGTCCTGGCTGGCACATTCATTGGTCCTTCTTCCTGACGTTCGGGGCGCTGATCGTTTCTGCCATGGCGATGGCCGTCATCAAGACGAGGGGAGCCCGCCGTCGAGCAGGCCGAGCGGGCTCGGGCTGGCGAAGGCGACGATGAGGGCGGCCTGCCCGTCAGGCAGGCGGATCCTGCGCATCGCGGCGGCCAGGAATGGCGCTCGCTGCGCGCGCAGGAAGGAAAGCACCGACTGGAAGTAGCTGGCGCTCGCCGCGCGCGCTGGGGTCGCGTCGGCCCGCTTGGCACCCGCGCTGGCCGGCTCGCCCGCCGCACCGGGCAGGCCGGCCGGGTCGGCGAGTTCCGCGGAGCAGAGCGGCATCCCGGCGCTGGCTCCCGCTGCGTTCCCGCCGAATGACAGCACCCGCACCCCGCGCAGCGCGGCCAGCGTCACGAGAGTGATCAGCAGCCGCGGGTCCACGTCGCCGGCGGCTAGCTCCCGCCTGGCGGCGGCGGTGAGGCTGATCTCGCTGTTACGCAGCAGCTGCGATCCAGCCTGCCTGCGGGCTTCCAGGTCGGCGGCCACCGCGGAGCACATGGCCGGATCGCAGGCCACGATCGCGCTGCGGCTGACCTGCCGGGCTATCCAGGCCGCTGCCTGGCGGCGCACTGAGTCGGCGGCTGCCTCCCGGCCGGCTGCCTCCCGGCCGGCTGCCTCCCGGCCGGCTGCCTCCCGGCCGGCTGCCTCCCGGCCGGCTGTCTGCCTGGCGGCCGCCTGCTGGGCGGACGGCCTGCCGGTCCTGGTCGCCGGGCTGGTCCTGGCCAGCCCGGACCGTGAGCCGACGAGCTGCGCGGCGATCAGGACCAGCAGTGCTGCCGCGACGACAGCCAGGCCTGGCCGCCACCACCGTGGACTAGGCCTGCGGTGGGCGGCGGCTTTCCGCGCCGCGACGGAGAGCCCGGCGGCACTTCTGCCGGGCGGGGGCGCGGAGATTAGGACCGGGGACGCAGCGCCCGGCCTGGCGGCTGGGCCCGGGTGAGGTCCGGCTGAAGCGGCCGAGCCGGGCGCCGCCACGAAGCCAGGCGCAAGCGTGACGTTTGGCGCAACCGTGGCGCCTGGCGCAAGCGTGCCGCCGGGCGCGGGTGCGATGTACAGCGCGGGTGCGGTGTCCAGCGCGGGCGTCGAGTCCGACCCGGGCGCGGTGCCGGGTACTCCGGCGGTGTCGGGCGCCGTCGCGGTCGCGGCCATGGCGGATAGCCGGTAGCGCCGTTCCGCCTCCGCATAACTGCCCCGAGCCTGGGCCAGCACGCCCAGGTCATGGTGGCAGCGGGCGACGCCCTGGCCGTCGCCTTCGTCGGCAAACCTGCACAGGGCCAGCTCGTAGTGCCGTTGGGCCTCCGTGTACTCCCGCCTGACCTGGGCGATCCGGCCTAGCCCATGGAGGAGCCCCGCACCGCTGGGCGCGTCATCGGGCAGCCGGGCCATCATCTCGCTGATCAGCTCGGTCTCGCTGTCGAGGTCACCCCACGCATGCAGGTGCGCGCACAGCACTTCGGTCAGCTGGCACGCCTGCGCGATCTCCGGCGCCTCAAGCAGGTGATGGCGAGCCTCGATCAGGTCACGAACGTCGGCGCGGCTCCCCGGCCAGGCCCCGGCCCGCCATTGCCAGTACCTGGCGGCACGCAGGTGAGCGGCGGCCACCTCGCGGTGCCGGTTCTCGGCCGTCAGAATGCGGTGTAAGTCGGCGGCGATCTGCGGGTCGACGAAGACCGCGGGCACGTCGGCGCCGCTGGCGGAGGCGCCGACGGTCAGGGCACCAGTCGCCCGGCAGGCAGCCACCAGGTCGGCCAGGCCTGCGGGCGCCCGGTAGGGTGGCTCGGCGCCTGGCCGGTCGGCGCGGGCGGCTGTCCAGTCATGCTCGCCGACCTGGAAGAGCAAGGCATTGCGATCGGCGGGCTTGCGGTAGACGGACACGCCGATCAGCAGCCGCTGGGCGCGAGCATTCAGGGCGCCCGCGTCCAGTGCGCTATCGCCCAGGAGGCGACGCAAATCGGCCACGGAAGCGCCGCCCGGGTCCGCTTCTATGGATTCAGGCAGGCACATGCCGGCTAGCGGGGCGGGGCGGCCGGTCACGTCGGCGCTGCCAGTAATTGGGCGCCAGCCGGGCGCACGTGACTGCATTCCGCCAACACGCTGCTTCCTTCCCCATACGAGGTGACGGCGATGGGAAGGATATATAGCATGCGGCTGGCCATGACAGCGGCCTTTTTCAGGATGCAATCTGCAACGAGCATCAAGGAAGTCATAAAGGCGACGGCTGAAAGCCGAATTATTGGCAGATAATTAAACAATTTGACAGGTTCACCCGATACGGCGTTTTTAAGTCAGATCGCGGCAGTTGGGCGGCGGACTCCTGGGGCTGAGCGGCGGCCGGGCCGAGCGGCAGGCCGGGCAGCGGCCGACGGCACGCCGCATGTAAGTGTTGAACTGTATAAGACTGTTACATCATCGTGGTTCCATGGTTGCGGGAAGCAGCGGGCCTGTCTCAGGGTGCAGGGATCCTCAGGCCGGCCGGGCCATCGGGCCCGGCCTAGCCAGCGGCTCCGGCTTGGCCAGCGGCCTGGCTGCGGTGGGCATGTGGGGCCTCGCGCCCGTCGCCACCCGGGCGCTGGTCCTCCAGCTCGCCCCGCTCCCCCTGCTCGTGCTCCGGATGGCGGCGGCCGGGCTCGTCCTGCTGCCGTGGTGCCTGCCGGTGCTGCGGCGGCTCGACCGGGCCGCGACTGGCCGGCTCGTGGTAACCGGCCTGCTCGGCATGGTCGGATACCTGCTGCCCGTAACGGTCGGAATACAGTGGCTGCCCGCCTCGACGGCCGCGCTGATCCTGGCGACCGAGCCGGTCTGGATCCTGGTCCTCGGACGGGTATTCCTGGCCGAGCGCGTGCCGGGCCTGTCGTGGGCCGGGTCGGCCATCGCGATGGCCGGGATCGCCGTCCTGGCCCGGCCGGGAGCCGTCGGGGCCGACGCGGGCAGGCACCAGCTCGCGGGCATTGGCCTGGTGGCCGTAGGGACCATCGCCTTCGCCGCGTACACAATCACGGTGCGCCCGCTCAGCGCCGTCTACGGTTCCCGCGCGGCGACCGCCGCGTCCACCGTGGTCGGCGCGATCCCGTACCTGGCGCTATCCGTGCTGCTCCCAGCGCAGCACCTGGCCCGCCTCCCTGCGTCGGCCTGGGGGGAACTAGCGTTTCTCGCCCTCGGCAGCACCGTCGCCGGCATGCTGCTTTGGAACCTGGCCGTAGCCAGGGCCGGCAGCGCCCGGGCCGGCCTGCTCCTTTTCCTCGAGCCCCTCATCGGCGTGGCAGGCGGGGTGACCCTGCTGGGCGAGCGCCCTTCGCCGTCGATCGCGGTCGGCGGCTGCCTGGTCATGCTGGGCCTGGGCACGGCCTGGACGGCGCAGCGCCGGGCCCGCCGGGCCGTGATGGCGCCCGGGCGCGATGATGTAATGGTCTTATGCAGTTCAGCACTTACCTCGCGGCGGGCGCCCACGTCGCCGCCGGCCTGGTGAACAGCCCGCCTGCTGACGATGCGTACCTCGCGGGCCTGCTGGACAGCTACGACGTTCACCAGCCAGGCACCACCCCTGCCGACGCCGCGGAACTCGCCGGGTGGGGGCGGCGCTTGCGACCGGCTTTCGGGGCCGCCTCTGCCGAGCAGGCCGCCCTCGTCGATGCCCTCCTGGTCGCCGCGAGATGCCGGCCGAGGCTGGTCAGCCATGACGGCCTCGCGCCCCACCTCCATTACGCTCCCGTCAGCGCCGCGCTGCCGGCCAGGGTGAAGGCCCTCACGGCGTCGGGGCTGGCGCACCTGATTGCCGATGGGCACGGCGGCCGCCTGGGCTGCTGCCAGCGAGACGGCTGCCCGGTCGTTTTCGTGGACACCTCCCGCAACGGCCGCAGGCGCTTCTGCGGCGTCCGCTGCGCGAATGCGGTTAACGTCAGCCGTTTCCGGGCCAGGCGCAGGCCGCCGACCTGCTGACCGGACCTGGCTAGCGCCCCTCCGGCGCGTACCTTCCGGTGTGCCGTCCGGCGCGTGTCGCGCCGCTCTGGAGCGTCGCGCCAGTTCAGGACCCATTTCTAGCGATAAGGGCGCCGGTTTTGGGCGGATCGCTGGTGAAACGCGACGGCCGGGCCTAGGCTGTTCCCTTGTCGGCAGCGAACTACCTTCGGTGACTGAGCGCAATCGATAACTGAGCGCCGCCGTGGCGCGTCCTTAAAAGGACCTTGGTTCGGTCGGCCCGCAGCGGACGGTCCCTTCGCCGGTCGGCGTCGCCCGGCGCTCCCATGCCGACGTCGGCACCGGTTGGCTTTGGGCATCCCTGCGCCCGTGAGGCAGGAACGCCCAGTGAGGAATGAGAAATGAAGGCACGGGTCCTCGTTGGGTTCAGCGCGCTGGCGGTGGCCGCGGCGACGATGGCTAGCGTCCAGGTTCCGCAGGCACTGGCCGCGCAGAGCAAGCCGGCCCGCGGCGCAGCGCTCGCGCGGGCGGCCTCGGGGCCCGGTCCCAACATCAGCGCCCGGCTTGCCTCGTCATGGCAGACGAACAACACGGTGTGGGCGCTCGCCTATGCGAAGGGCGTCGTCTACGTCGGCGGGCAGTTCACCTCGGTGCGGCCTCCGGGTGACCCGCTGGGCAAGGGCGAGGTGCACCGCACCTATCTCGCCGCCTTCAACTCCAGCACTGGCAAGCTGATCAAGTCCTTCAACCCCAAGATCACCGGGACCTCAGCGTCGGAGATCATGGCACTCGCGGTGTCGCCGGACGGCAAGACCCTCTATGCGGGCGGGGTGTTCGATCACGTCAACGGCGCCGCCCGGGACAACCTGGCCGCCTTCAGCACCTCGACCGGTGCCCTGACCAGGTGGGCACCGAACGCGTTCGGGAAGGTGCTCACGATCGCGCCGTCGCCCAACGGGTCGGAGATCTACCTCGGCGGCGCTTTCAACTCCCTGGACGGCGTGGCGGACACCTACGCCGGCGCCGTGACCGCGGCGGGCACCGGAACCCTGGACCCGTGGCGGCCCAACCTCAACAACGCGGTGACCTCGATCGCTATCGCGCCCAACGACTCCCGCGTCATCATCGGCGGTTACTTCACCGAGTTCGACGGCGTCACGCAGAACGCCATCGGGTCGACGGACCCGGCGACCGGCGTCACGAGCAAGCCATTTGCCGCGACCATCGTCCCCAACTATCCCGGCTGCTCCTCGTCGGTCAAGGACGTCGTGATCGGCAGCGCCACCAAATCAAATCCGGCCGGCGTGGCCTACATCGCCGCCGAGGGCACCGGCGCCGGCTGCTTCGATGGTGACTTCGCCGCCAACGTCAGCAATGGCTCGCTGGTCTGGCAGAACACCTGCCTCGGCGCTACCCAGGCGCTCGTCATCATCAGGGGCTGGCTGTACAAGGGCTCGCACGCCCACGACTGCGCGTACACGCCGGGCGGCTTCCCCCAGGTGGGCACGGGCACCTCGGAGGTCGCGCACCACCTGCTCGACCAGTCGCTGACGGACGGGACGCTCGGGCACTGGACGCCGAACACCAACGCGACCCTGCTCGGCCCCCGTGCGATGGCCACCGACGGCAGCCATCTGTTCGTCGGCGGCGACTTCACCACGGTGAACCGCAAGGGCCAGCAGGGCTTCGCGCTCTTCGGGCCTGGCCCGGACACCAGGACGCCGAGCCCTCCGGCCGCGCCGATCGTCAGCAGCACCTCGAAGGGCGTCGACTCGGTGACCGTTACCGCGGTAAGCACGCCCGATGTCGGCACGCTCCGTTATGCGATCTACCGCTCCGGCCGCAGGGCTCCGATCGCCACCCTGACCGCGACATCGTGGCCCTGGGCGCTCCCCGTCCTGCACTACCGCGACGCGGGCCTGCGGCCGGGATCCAGGTACACCTACCGGGTGACGGTCGGCGATGGCACTCGCACGTCGGCCAAGTCAGGCGCATCCGCGCGGGTCACCGTGGTGTCGAGGAACCCGCCGACCAGTTATCCGGTGGCGGTGACGCGCAGCAAGCCGTCTTTCTTCTGGCGCCTCAACCAGTCATCGGGCAGCACCGCGACCGACTCGTCACCGCATCACTTCAGCGGCATCTACGAGCCAGGCACGGCCAAGGGCGTTCCCGGTCCGATCACCGGCAGCAAGGACAAGGCCACCTCGTTCAACGGTGTTACCGGCCTGGTGACGTCCGCGCATCCGGTGACCGCGCCGCAGTCCTTCTCGATCGAGGGCTGGTTCAAGAGCAGCACCAACACCGGCGGCATGCTCATCGGGTTCGGCAACGCGCAGACCGGCTTGAGCACGACCTACGACCGGCGCATCTACATGATGAACGACGGCCAGCTCGTGTTCGGCGTACTGACCGGCACGCTCGCGACCGTCGAGTCGCCGGACGTCTACAACGACGGCCACTGGCACTATGTAGTCGCAACGCTCAGCCCGACCGGCCAGATGGCGCTATACGTCGACGGCCTGCGGGTCGGTACCACTGCGGGCAGCCCGGCGCAGCATCTGGTTGGCTACTGGCGGGTGGGGGGCGACAACCTGGCCGGCGCCTGGAACCTCGATCCGTGGGGCAGCAACAGCCAGGGCACGACCGAGCCGTACCGCTACTACTTCCGCGGCTCGATGGGTGATATCGCGGTCTACCCGTACGCTCTGACAGCGCCGCGCGTCGCGGCGCACTACGCAGCCAATGCGCTGAGCCACTAGAGCCGTCAGGGGTTTTCCGACAGCCAGCTCTCGATGAGGAACCTGCCGATCGAATCTGCGCGAAACGGGCCGGTGCTGCTGATCCAGGCCCGCAGGTCGGCGGCGGTGAACCAGCGTGCCTCGGCAAGCTCCCGGCCGTCGATGCCGATCGTGTCCGATACGGCCTGGCCCCGGAACCCGACCATCAGGCCGGAGGGAAACGGCCACGCCTGAGAACCCTGGTAGCACACGGCGCCCACGGTGACGCCCGCTTCCTCGGCGACCTCGCGCCGGACCGCGTCCTCGAGGCTTTCACCGATCTCGACGAAGCCCGCCAGCGTGCTGAAGCGGCCCTGATCAGATCGGCCGTGCCTGCCGAGCAGGCAGCGCCTCGGCTCGCCGGGCAACTCGACGAGCACGATGATGGCCGGCTCGATTCGCGGGAAGAGCAGCTTCCCGCAGCCGGTACAGACCCGCAGGTGCCCGCCATCGCGGCTGTGCGTGGCGCCACCGCAGGCACCGCAGAATCGCTGGTTGCGATTCCAGTGCAGGATGCCGCGCGCGTAAGCAAATATGCCCGCGTCGGCGGCCGGAATGGCGGTGACCAGGTCACGCACGTCAACCGCAGCGTCCGCGCCGGCCGTCGCCAGCCCTTCTCGCTGCCCGAGCGAGGACAGATCGGCCGCAAAGATCGGGCCCTCGTCGGCCACGCCGAGCAGCACCGGATGCTCGGCCGCGGCCAGGACAGCCCGCGCCTGGTCGGCCCGGCGGATGACCGGTGCGCCGTCCCGGGCCAGGCAGTGGTCCTGCCACAGCGGGATCACCCGGGTCTCCGGCCGGCTCAGCAGTCCGGCAATCCATTCCGGATCGCCGCGACGGTCACTTACCCGGTCGAGGTCGAGCCCGCCGTAGTACATGACGGACCTCATCACCACCATTCCGGTCCTTCGGGCGAAGCTCGCAAGGCCGTCACATTCTAGATCGGCCCCAACGCTCATCGGCGCCCGGAGCGCGGGCGGCGCAGCCGGCCCAGCGCGCGGTCGAGATCGGTGCCGAACGGGTTGTCTTGCACCAGGTACGTCCAGGTCGCGGTGGGTCGCTTCAGCCCGGTGGCGTCGAGGTCGGCTCCGGCCCCGGTGATGGCGGCGGTATGGAAGGTCTCGGCGGATTGTTCTTCGACGTGCTCGAGCAGCCGGGTGAAGAGCCTGACCGCTTCGGCGTGGAATTCGGCTAGCGGGTCCAGGGCCATGATGAACGGGTTGGGGCCGCGCCCGAGCGCCCGCAGGTGGATGCCCTCGCGGATTTCAGCCAGCACGGCGAGGTGATCAGCCCAGCCCCGGTCGAGATGGCGCAGGACGATCTCCCGGGCAGCCTGGGTGAGGATGGCGGGATCGACGGTGGCGGCCAGCTCGCGGTACCGCTGCGGGCAGCGGCGGGCCAGGGATTGCAGGGCGGCGTCGACGCGCAGCACCCGATCGCGATGCTGCAGCACGACGCGGCGCTGGTCCTCGATCAGCTTGCTGTAGCGCCAGGTGTTCCGGTGAATTTCCAGGTTGGCGCCCTCGGCACTGCGCTGCGCGTGCTCCACGCTGGCTGCGGCGCGCGGATCGCTGATCAGGCCGTCGGCTGCCACATCTCGCGGCGCGGGCGCGTCAGGCGCGTAGCTGACGACCAGCTCATCCTGCCTGCTGACAAAGAACGCGGTGCTGCCGGGATCCCCCTGCCTGCCCGCCCGCCCGCGCAGCTGGTTGTCGAGCCGGCCGCTCTGGTGACGTCCCGTGCCGATCACGTACAGGCCGCCGAGCGCCGCGACCTGGTCGTGGTCACCGTCGCGGCCGCCGAGGCGGATGTCGGTGCCGCGCCCGGCCAGCTGCGTCGACACGGTGACCGCGCCGATCGTGCCCGCTTCGGCCACGATCGCGGCTTCTTCCGCGTCGTTCTTCGCGTTGAGCACGACGCAGGACAGCCCGGCGGCGGCCAGCCCGCAGGCCAGCTGCTCTGATTCGGCTACGTCCAGGGTGCCGATCAGGACCGGGCGGCCGGTGGCGTGCGCCGCGGCCACCTCGGTCACGATCGCCTGCCCCTTGTGCTCCAGCGTGGCGTAAAGGCGATCTGGCTGGTCCTCGCGCACGCATGGCCGGTTCGGCGGGATCACCGCTACCTCCAGGCCATAGAACTGGCGGAGCTGCTCGCCTACGGTCACGGCCGTACCGGTCATGCCGCAGGCCAGCGGATAGCGCTTGACGAGGGCCTCCACGGTGATGCTGTCCAGGACCTCCCCGGTGTCGCTGGCCGCCAGTGACTCCTTCGCCTCCACTGCCGCCTGCAGGCCGTCGGGCCACCGCTGCAGCCGGACCACCCGGCCCCTGGTCGCGCTGACCAGGTGCACCCGGCCGTCGCGGACGATGTAGTCGACATCGCGCCGCAACAGGGCCTGCGCGTGCAGCGCGACGTTGAGGCGGGTCAGGATGTCGAGATGCTCGCCCGCGTAAAGATCGATTCCGCCGAGGGCCCGCTCGGCGGCCCGGGCGCCCCGCTCGGTCAGTTGGACATTGCGGGCGTCATCATCAACCTCGTAGTGCAGTCCCGGGCGAAGCGTGCGCACCACCTCGGTCATTCCCGGGTCGGCGGCGCCCTCGCCGGCCGCGCCCGCGAGCACGAGGGGCACCATCGCCTCATCGATGAGCACCGAGTCGGCCTCGTCGATCAGTACCACGTCGGGCTCAGGCACGACGAGATCGGCCAGGTCGCTGGCCAGCCGGTCGCGGAGCACGTCGAAGCCGATCTCGCTGACCGGCGCGTAGGTTACCTGCGCCGCATAGGCACGGCGCCGCTCGGCCGGCGTGGTCAGCTGCCCGACCCAGCCGACCGTGACGCCGAGCAGGCGGTAGACCGGGCGCATCCATTCCGCGTCCCGGCGGGCCAGGTAGTCATTGACCGACATGACCTGCACCGACCGACCGCGCAGCGCATAGCAGGCGGCCGCCAGCGCGCCGGAAAGCGTCTTGCCCTCGCCGGTGGCCATCTCGGCAATGTGACCGGACAGCATCACCAGCGTGCCGAGCAGCTGCACGTCGTAGGGACGTTCGCCGAGCGCCCGCCGGGCGGCCTCGCGCCCGATCGCGCACATCTCGGCGTCGTCCCCCGCGCTCGCCGCCAGGCCGGCCAGTTCGTCATCCTCGAGGTCGCGCAGCGCCGCCTCACGTGCCGCGATCACCGGCAGCAGACGCTCATAGCGGGTGAGGTCGGCTGTCCCCGGCTGCTGCAAGAACCGCCGCGCCCGGTTGCGCAGCCCACCCATGGCGCGTAGCCCGCTCACGGCCTGCGGCCGGCTGGGGCGTGCGGCCGGCTCGGGGCGTGCGGCCGGCTCGGGGCGTGCGGCCGGCTCGGGGCGTGCGGCCCGCCGGGCTGGCCAGGATAGGGATCATGTCGGGTCAACGCTACGCGCTGCGGGCGCCGCACCCAGCCGGTCCATTGGATGCGCCTTGCTTTCGTGGGTCCGGACGGCGCGGCGCCCTTCATGCCAGTGATGTCTATGCTCAGGCTCCCAGAATGGGGTGGTGCCGGCTGTCGCGGGTCTGCTGCCTCACGGCGTGCCGCTTCAGGTGTGCTGCTTCACGGCCTGCCGCCTCTGGTGTGCTGCTTCACGGTGTGCCGCCTCTGGTGTGCTGCTTCAGGGCGGACCGCTTCAGAGTGCGCTTACCTGAGGGTGTGCTGCTTCAGGGCGTCCAGGCGGCTGCGCGCTGATCATGGGCATCACTGCCGTGTCTGTGGTCGCTTCTGTCACTGGCGCCGCAGGAGTCTGCGGCGGGGCCGGGCGAACGGGCGTGATCCGGCTGCTTTAATAGGTGGCTTCCGATGATCTTGGCTGGTTTTCAGCGATATCTACTGGAAAGCCGTCAAGATCATCGATCATCGCCCGCTGCAGGGGCTGGTGAGACTGGTGTTGCCAGCGTGACCCGATCGGGGCGGGTGCTGCGCGCCGGGCCATCGACGAGACCTGGCCGGCCACGCGTTACGGCCAGCAACAAGCCGATCAGCGTACCGATGGCACACATATCTCCGGTCGCGGTGCCGGCGAGACGGCGGGCTGGTGAAGTTGGCTCACTGGGCACCCCGATAGGTCCTATCATCATGCCATGTGGCCGCTTGGTTACTTAGCGCAGCGATTGACCGCCGGGGCCTTCAGCGCGCCCGCCGATGGGGCCGCCACGACCACCATGTGGGTGGTTACGGCGCGGACGGCGTACTTCATCCGCTCTATTGCCGTCGTGTACATCGCCGGGCAGGTGATCATCTGGCGCTCGTTCTACGCGGTCGGCCCGTGGCGGCTCGCCGGACCGGTCGTCGCAATGGCGTGGGGTGTCGCGGTGGTGGCCTACCTCCGGCGCGGGCGTCCCGGATGGCGATTGGCCGGCATCGACTCGGCGGCAGCGGTGGCCCTGGCGCTCAGCGCAGGCTGGTGGGTGCCGGCCGCGATGCGCGGTGACACCGCCAACTGGGTCTACATCCTGCTGGCGGGCCAACTCGTCATACCGGCCTGGTTCGCGCCGCTCGGAGTGTTCACGCCGCTGGCCCTCGCGACGGCGGCAGCCTACTGGGCGGGCGCCGCGCTGATCCGGGCTCCGGGCTCCGCGAACAGCGCGCTAGCTGCCGCGAGCGTCCTGCTCCTGGCGGTCGCCGGGGCGGCCTGGGCGGGCAGGAGAACTCTCCACAGCTGGGCCACCAGGACCGACGCCGCTCTCGCGCAGGCCGACCTGGACTCTCGGGAGCAATACGTCCTGCTGTCAAGGAACATCGAGCGACGCGAGCACGAGCGCTTGCTGCACGACACGGTGCTCAACACGCTCACCGCCCTGACCCGTGCGGGAAGTGACGCCGCGGGCGTAGTCGGCCGGTGCAGGCATGACGTCACGCTGATGGAGTACGTGCTGAGCGCCCCGGGCGGCCCGGCTAACCCCGCGGGCCGCCCCTATGGCGGGCTGCTCGCGGGCATCGAGGCGGTCGCCACGGAAATGCGGGCCCGCGGCCTGGACGTACAGATAGAGATCGCGGGTGAGCGCGCGGCCCAGAGTGAGCATAGGGCTGGGCGCGATGGCGCGGCGGGTGGCGGAGGCACGGCTGGGCGCGATGGCGCAGCCGGGATCGATGGTGCGGCCGGGATCGATGGTGCGGCCCGGAGCGGCGCGGGCGAGATGCCTGCTGTCCCGGTGCCGGTCGCGCTCGCGATGGCGCATGCCGTCCGCGAGGCCCTGACGAATGTCGCCAGCCACGCCGGCACGGCCGTGGCGTGGGTCGAGGTCAGCCCGACGGCCCCGGGCCAGCCGGGGGAGCCTCGCGGCGTCCAGGTGACAGTGCGAGACGCGGGCACCGGGTTTGATCCGGCCCACGTCGACCCGGCCCGGCTGGGCCTGCAGCGATCCATCATCGAGCGGATCGCCGACTGGGGCGGACAGGCCTCGGTATGGTCGGCGCCCGGTGAGGGCACCGTGGTGAGCTTGCGCTGGACCGGGCCGGATCTCGGTGGCCAGGAAGCCTTCCCAGCCGCCGCAAGCATCGCACCGGCGGCGTCATGGTAAGCCGCGCCGGGGCGATACGAGAGGCCTACGAGTCCGAGCTGCCCCGCGCGGTCGGCGTGGTGGCCGCCATCTGGCAGCTGACGCTGCTCATCCAGGTGCTTATCTACCTGCATGACTACCGGCAGCCGGCCGTGCCGCTCGCGGTGTGGCTCGGGATGCTTGCGGCTGCGGTATGGCTGGTGCCGCGGGCCCGCGCCGGCGGCCTCACCGGCTCACAGTCGGCAGTTGCGATCGTTGTCGCCCTGGCCGCAGTCGTATCGGTGGGCTGGGACCGCCGCGCCGGGGGAACCGTGGACTGGTCGGTCCTCGGTACCGGCTGGGTGCTCGCGCTCGTCGCGTTAACCCGGCCAGCCTGGGAGTGGCTTTCCGGCGCTCTGCTCGTCTTCGCAGCCCATGCCGTCCTCGCCATTCACCTGCTGGGCGTCACATCGCTCAGCCTGGCCCGGCTGGCGGCCACCGCCTACACCCTCGTGGTGGTCCTGGTCGTGTTCGCCGCCCTGCGGCCGACCTGGACCACCCATGCGCGAATCGCCGCCCGCCGAGCAATGCTCGCGAGCCGTTCAGTGGCGGAGCGCGCGGCGGTGGCCGCGGTCCAGGACGACCGGCGCGCCCGGCGCGCGCTGCTCGAAATGGAAGCTCTCCCGCTGCTGCGCGGCATCGCCGACGGGACGCTGGATCCGGCTGACCGCGCAGTGCGGGAGCGGTGCGCACAGCACGCGGCGGCACTGCGGCGCGCCCTCACCGACCGGCCCGCCGACGCTAGCGCCCTGCTCGCCGAGCTTGAACCTGTGCTACGGGCCGCCTGGGCCCGGGGCCTGTGGGTAGAGGTCCAGGTGGTCGGGGAATTGGCTGCCCCCGCTCCGCAGGTGGCGCAGGCGACCTCGGCGGCGGTCGGCCGCGTGCTGGGCGCGCTGCCGCCACACCAGGTGACGCTCACTGTGCTCGCCGCACGCGATGCGGTGGAACTGTACCTGACCTTCGACCGGCCGCCGCCGGCCATCGTCGACCTGACCGGGCTGGGCCGGCCGGTGCCCGCGGCCGCACAGTGGTGCGCCACGCTGGACGTCGACGATGCCGGGGCGGGCTGCCTCGAGGTCCGATGGCGCACCGCGGTACCGGCAGGACCCGCGCCACACCCGGGAGCGCGCAGGGCGGTGCGGGCGTGACCGACGGCGCCGACGTGACCGACGTCGGCGGTGCGGGCGTGACCGACGCCGACGTGACCGACGCCGGCGGTGCGGGCGTGACCGACGGCGCTGACGTGACCGAGGCGGCCGATGGTGCCGACAGTGCCGATCTGACCCACGGTACGGGCGTCCTCGATGTGGCGGCCGTGGATGACCATCCGATTGTCCTGGACGGTATCGCGGCCTGGGTGGCGCCGCCTGGGAGCGGTATCGCAGTTGTGGCTACCGCGGCGACCGTGGACAGCCTCCTCGCCGGGCCCGGACGCCAGGCTCACGTCGTCCTGCTTGACCTCGACCTCGGTGACGGGACCGCCGTGGAGCGCAACATCGCCGCGATCACGGCCGCAGGCCCCGCCGTGCTGGTCCTGGCGGCTTCGGACAAGCCCGTCTCCGTCCGGGCCGCGATGCGCGCAGGTGCTCTCGGGTATGTGCTCAAGAACGAGGAGACCGCTCAGGTCCGGGCCGCCATCAAGGCGGTCGCCGCCGGCCAGGATTGGATCTCGCCCCGCCTCGCGTACATCTTCGCCACCGATGATGCCCCTGACCGGCCGTCACTCAGCGCTCAGGAAACGCGTGCGCTACGCCTTTACGCCACCGGCATGCCGATGAAGTCGGTCGCGAGAAGGATGTCTATCAGCGAGGAGACGGTGAAACAGTATGTGGGTCGGGTGAGGGAAAAGTACGCGCGCGCAGGGCGGGCTGCGCCAACGAAATTGGACCTGTATTATCGAGCCGTCGAGGACGGGCACCTCCCGCCTCTTCCTTAGCCGCAGATCCCCCCCTGCGGTTAGGGTCCTGGGAGATACCCGTTCTCGACCATTGATCTAGGAACTGATCGTACGCGCGGCGCCACCCGATCGTCATGACCCCTTCTTAGGGGTCGTCATCGTGATCACGGGGTCGATCGCTGGCCGGTGGGGGTGATTCGGGCCGTTGCTCATTCTGGCCAACGGCCGATTACCATCTGATCGGTCCAGTCAGGTCCATTTTTCAATTTGAAAACAGCTGCGCAGCGCCGGCCGGTTGGCCGCACCGGCCGGGCCGGTCAGCTCGCGCGGGCCGGACCAGCCGCTCAGCCGGGCCGGACCAGCCCGGCCTGATAGGCGAAGACGACCAGGCTGAGCGCGGTCTCTGGCACCGAGCTTGGTCATGGCCCACGTCAGGCACGGCTTGTGCGGCGATGGACACGGCCTGCCTGCCGTCAGCCGCCTCACCAACCACGCTGATGTCGTCCTCGCCGTCAAGCACCGCTGAGAAACCGGCCCGGACCAGTTCCTGGTCGTCGGCGAGCGCAACTCGGATCACCGGCCGCCTCCGGCCAGCGGCAGCCGGGCTCGGATCCGGAAGCCGCCGCCCGGCTGGGCGCCCGTCTGCAGGGTGCCGCCGAGCGCGGCCACCGCCGGACGGCGAGGCGTCCCGGTGCGGCTGTACCGGCCGGCGCTTGAGCCTCGCCCGCTCGTGGTTTTCCTGCATGGCGGTATGTGAGTGCTCGGCGACCTTGAATCGCACGACCGGGCCTGCCGCAGGCTCGCGGCCCGGGCGGACGTCGCCGTGCTGGCCGTGGACTTCCGCCGGGCGGCGCCTGAGCATCCATGGCCGGCGGCGGTCGATGACGCCGTGGACGTCCTGCGCTGGGCCATGGCCGGCGCGCCCGGGCCGGCGGGCCCCGGAACGGGGGCCTGCGGACGGCTCGCCTCGGGAACGGGCACCTCCGGAACGGGCGCCTCGGGAACGGGCGCCTCCGGACTGGGCGCCTCCGGACTGGGCGCCTCCGGACTGGGCGCCTCCCGGCGGGCGGAGCCCGCGATCGCCGTGGCTGGTGACAGCTCGGGCGGCAACCTGGCCGCCCTGGCCTGCCTGCGGCTTCGCGACGACGGCGGCCCGCGGCCGGCCGCCCAGATCCTGGTCACCCCCAACACCGACCTGACCTTGTCGCAGCCCACGGTCAGGGAGAAGGGGACCGGCTGGGGCCTGGAAGCAGACGATGTCGCCTGGGGCGCGGAGCTCTGGATACCCGGCCCGGCCTGGCTGGATGACCCCCGGGTCAGCCCGCTTTACGCCGCGGACCTGGCCCGCCCGCCGGACCGGGTCACGCCGGATCCGGCCCGCCCTGATCTCCTCCGGCGGCCCCGGCGGCTGGCCGAGGGGCGGTCGCCTGCCAGATCTCCCGCACCATGACCTGGATCGCCCCCGCGGCCGGGATCGCGAGCAGCGCGGCGACAAAGGCGCCGAATATCCCGCCCAGCCAGTCGCCGAGCGACGCGCCGACCAGGATGGACATCAGCACGAGCAGCGGGTTGACCCTGACCGTGCGGCTCATCACGATCGGGTTCAGGATGTGGTTCTCGATCTGGGTGTAGACGAGGAAGACCACTAGCGTGACGATGCCCGCCGTGAGCGAATGCGCGGCCGCGAACAGCACGGTCGGGATGCCGGCCAGCGCGCCGCCGATCATCGGCAGGAAGTCGACGAGCGCGACCCACAGCGCCCACAGGAACGGGAACGGCACCCCGACGACCAGCAGCGTCACGAACACGACGACGCCCGCGATGACCGAGGTCAGAATGTTGCCCAGCATGTATCCGGTGACCGAGCGGTTCACCTCGCGTGCCACCCGCGAGTAGCGCTCCGCGCGGGCGGGGGACATCAGGCCGAGCACCCCGGTCCGGAGCTTGGACCCCTCCAGCAGCAACAGCAGCACCAGCACGAAAATGGTCAGCAGCGCGATCAGCAGCGAGAGCGCGCCCTTGCCCAGGGTGAGGGCTGGCTTGGCCAGGCCCTGCCCGAAGCTCACGATCTTGGGCGTGTTGTGCGCCACCCACGTCTGCACGTGATACCTGCGCGCCAGGTGCCCGATCCAGCCCCGGCCGTGTTCCGCCGCGTTCACATAAGACGGCAGCGTGTTGGCCAGGTGAGTGATCGCGTTAGACAGCGGATAGCCGAACGTCACCGCCAGGCCGACGAATACCAGCACGGCCCACAGCGTCACCACGGCCACCGCCCAGCCGCGCCGCCGGATCTTCCACCGCTGCAGGGCGACGACCAGCGGGTTGAGGATGAGCGCGCCGAACCCGGCGACCAGTACCAGCAGGATGACGTCGCGCAGCCGGTAAATCAGCTTGCCGGCCAGGAAGACAACGACCAGCACGCCTGCCACGACCAGGATGGTCCGCAGCGGGATGCCCCTGGATTCCGAGGCCTTCCAGAGGCGGCCCAGCCGGGTATCGGACGGCGGCACGTTATTGGTCACCCGGACATCATGGCAGCCACGATCACTGCTCTTCCGGCCCGTCAGCGCACTGAGACCGGCGATCACGTCACCTGGGCAGGCGCGCGGCTGGCCGCTGAGGTCACCAGAAGCCGAGTTTCAGCGCGGATCTTCCGCTCGGGCGAGGCTACGTCCTACTATCAGCTGGGAAATACGATCCTTGCTGCTGGCCACGCAGCTGGCCGGGATCGGGTGACGAGCCGAACCCCGCGGTCCGTGACGATCAGGCGAGTCATCGCATCCAGATTGACATAGGGCGATAACGGGCCGCGTGCCGGACGACAGCAGGAGGTGGCCGGGCAGATGGCGCTCAACGAGACCGAGACCAAGCAGCCGAAGCTTCACCGCAACCTCAGTATCTGGGAAGCGATCGGCATCTCGCTGGCCCTGATGGCGCCGTCGATGGCGGCCAGCATCAATCCGCAGGGCACCGCTACGACGGTGGGCCGGGCGGTTCCGATCGCCTTCGCGCTGGCCTTCGTGGGCGTGCTCCTGGTGGCCTACACATTCGTGCGGCTGACCCAGCGGTTCCATCACTCAGGCTCGGTGTACGGGTTCGTCGGGGCGACGCTCGGCCCGCGCAGCGGCGTGATCTCCGGCTGGGCACTCACCGGCACCTACACGTTCTATGCCGTGGTCACCTCGATGGCAGGCGGCCGGTTCGCCTCGAACCTCCTGAACGCCCTCGGGATCTGGAAGAACCCGCCGACCTGGTCGGGGTTCCTGCTCGGCGCCATCGGCATGCTGCTGGTCTGGTGGCTGGCGATTACCCCCGCGCGCGGTGGCACCCGGGTGCTGCTGGCGGCCGAGGGCATCACCGTCACCTTGATCATCATCGTCATCGCCATCGTGTTCGGCAAGCTCGCGGGGCACAGCGCACCGCACGGGCTCGGCGTGGACTGGTCGGTGTTCAGGCTGCCGTCCGGCACGCCGATATCGACAATCTTCCTCGGCGCGGTGTTCGGCTTCCTGTCCTTCGCCGGCTTCGAGGCCGCGTCCACCCTCGGCGAGGAGACCAAGCGCCCCAACCGTGACATCCCGCGGGCCATCCTGGGTGTCGCGATCTTCGGCGGGATCTACTTCTTCGTGGTGACCGCCGTGGAGGTGATGGGCTTCGGCACGTCAGCCAAGGGGATCACGGCGTTCATCAACTCGACGTCCCTGATCGGCGACCTCGGGACCGCCTACGTGGCCTCCTGGCTGGGCACGATCATCACGGCCGGCGCGATGATCTCGGCTTTCGGGTGCGCCCTGGCCTGCACGGTCGGCGCCTCCAGGCTGGTGTACGCGATGAGCAGGGACGGCATCATGCCCGAGCGGTTCAGCGCGATCTCGCCGCGGCGCCGGACCCCGACCGTGGCTGCCGCGGCCGTGGCGCTGAGCGTGTACGTTGTCGTCGCCTTCACCTGGTTCGCGCTGCGCGGCACGCCGTTCGGGCTGTTCGCCCAGAGCGGCGTGATCGGGACGCTGATCCTGCTGGTGGTCTACATCCTGGCCACCATCGGGATGGTCCGGCTGGTCTTCTTCACCGGCCAGACGGTGGTGCGGCGCTGGGAGATCGCCATCCCGATCCTGGGCCTGATCGTCCTGGGCTACACGCTGTTCAGGAACGTGTGGCCACTGCCGACCGGCGTGGCCTGGTGGGGGCCGTCGGTGGCCATCGCCTGGTTCGTGATCGGGATCATCGGGGTGCTGGCGCGGCCGGGCGCCACCCGGCGGGCCGGCCAGCTGCTGACCACGGCGGAGGGACTAGGCGGCCCGGTTCCGGTGGCGGCCGGCCAGTTGGCGAGGGAAGGCGAAGTCACCTCGTGACCGGATCCGTCCCAGTGAAGGAGAACTGAATATGCCACGGCCGTTCAGCCGATCTCGCAGCGACGCGGACCGCGATGCCGACGAGCGCCGGGGGCAGGCCCTGGAGCGCCAGCTCGCTGGCGAGGTCAGCGGGGTAGCGACGACGTTCGTCGACCATAGCGGCGCCGCCCGGGTCAAGGCCGTGCCGCTGACCGGGCTGGCCCGGGCGGCCAGGTGGGGCGTCGGGTTCTCGCCGGTCCTCGACGCGTTCACCAGCCTGGGTGGCATCGACGGGGCGTCGGCGCTGGCCAGGCCGGACGGCGACCTGCGGATGGTCCCCGACCTGGATCGGCTGACCGTACTGCCGGCCCCGGAAGGATGGGCCTGGGCGCCGGGCGACCGGTTCCACCAGGACGGCACCGTCTACGCGTGCTGCCAGCGCTCCTTCGTCCGGGCGCAGGTGGCGGCTGGCCTGAGCCAGGGCATCAGTGCCCTGATGGCGTTCGAGACGGAGTGGATGGTCGGCCGGGATGAAGACGACTTCCGCCCCGCGGTGGGCGGCACCGGCTATGGCCTGGCCCGCTTCCTCGAGGCAGCCGACTACGTACGTGACGTGGCCGACAGCCTGGAGGCCGCCGGGGTCCGCGTCGAGCAGATCCACCCGGAGTTCGGTCCCGCGCAGTTCGAGGTCTCCGTGGCGGCGCAGGACCCGGTATCGGCGGCGGACACCAACGTGCTGGTCAAGCTGGTCATCACGGCAGTCTCCGCCCGGCACGGCATGCGGGCCTCGTTCGGTCCCGCGGTCCTGACCAACAACGTTGGCAACGGCAGTCACCTGCACGCCAGCTTCTGGCAGGACGGCGGTAACCTGCTCGCCGGAGGCGCTGGCCGTCACGGCCTGACCGAGCGCGGCGAGTCGATCATGGTCGGCCTGCTGGAGTCGCTGCCCGCCCTGGTAGCGATCGGCGCGCCGATGCCCGCTTCCTACCTGCGCCTGCTTCCGTCCCGCTGGGCCGGCGCCTACCAGGTGTGGGGAACGGAGAACCGGGAGGCCGCAATCCGGTTCATCGAGGGCAGCGCATCGAACCCGGACACCGCGAACATGGAACTCAAGTGCTTCGACGGGAGCGCAAACCCGTACCTGCTGACCGGCGCGGTGCTCGCGATCGCGCTGCGCGCGGCTGACCGGCCGGGATCCCTCCCTGACGAGGTAAGCGGTGACCCGGCCACGCCCGGCCACGCCCAGGCGGATCAGGCGATCCGGCTGCCGGGCAGCCTCGGCGAGGCGCTGAAGGCGCTGGAGGCAAATGACGAGCTGCGCGCCGCCGCCGGTGACCAGCTCATCAGCACGTTCGCAGCGTCCAGGCGCGCCGAGATCGAGATCGCCGACGGCAAGTCGGATGAGGAGGTCGTGGCCCAGTCGCGCTGGCTGCTCTGATCTGCCATCAGTTCCCTGCTATCGGGCGGCCGCTGGATCTGCGCGGCGGCCGCCGGATCGCGAGCGGTCATCGCAGGCGCCCGGCTCTCAGGCCAGCTCAAGCTCGAAGCCGAGCAGCGGCACCTGGGGAACGGGCGCGAAATCGTGCTCCGGCGCCCGCCTGAATCCGAGCCGCTCGTACAGGCGATGGGCGGTGGTCATCCACGGCGTCGAATGCAGGACGAGGCGGCGGCGCCCGTCGGTCCGGCCCTGATCGATGCAGGCCCGCACCAGCGCCTCGCCGACGCCGCGGCCCTGAGCGGCCGGTGCGACGGCGAGCATGCGGAACCCGGCCGCGTCCTCATCGTCCCACTCCGAATACGCGTTGCGGCTGTCGGCCACGTAGGTCACCGCGCCCAGCACCCGGGCGTCGCCGTCCACCGCGACCAGCACCTCGGCAACCGCGGCCCGGCGGGCGGTGTCGAAGAGCTCAGCCTCGTAGGCCGGCTCGGCGTGATAGCTCGGCAGCGCACGGTAGGCGGCGAGCACCAGCTCCCCGACGGCCTGATAATCGCCGGGCCGCACCCGGCGGATGGTCACCTGCACAGCACTCCGATCCGGGCCCAGTCCGGCCCGGGGTGGCGTCTGGAGCAAAGTATGTCAGGCCTTCACCGCGCGGATCGGGTCCCTGCGGCGCGACCGCTGATCGACCGGATGCCCGTAGCCGATCCCGGTGCATGGGCAGGGCCGATCGGGCTGGGCCCGGTTGCGTTAGCAGTCGGGCTCTGCGACCTGCGCGGCGAGGCGGTCCCATAGCTTGTGGGCGGCGGCTGGGTCGGCTTCGCGGGTCCATGGCAGCAGGTATTCGGACCGGGGCCGCCGGTCGTGCCAGAACCTGCCGCTGCGCAGGAGAGCCGGATCGGCGGTCGCGAGCCACACGATGGTGTCGGCGCCCTGGTCAGCCGTGCGCAGGATCGGCCGGGCGAGCCGCCGGAATCCGGGCAGCGAGGCGTTGAGTCCCGGCGTGTCGACCCAGCCAGGGTGCATGGCGTGGAAGGCGACCCCGGTCCCGGCCAGGCGCCTGGCCCACTCCCGGCTCAGCGCCACCTGGGCTCTCTTGACCCGCGCGTAGGCGGTGACGCCGTTGTAGCTGGATGGCGGCATCTGCACGGTCGCGAGGTCAAGCCGCTGCGTGTACATGCCTCCCGAGGCGACGGTGATGACCCGGGACGGCGCGGCGGCGCAAAGCGCCGGGAGCAGCAGGGTCGTCAGGGCGAACGGGGCCACCAGCTGGCCGGCCACGGTGAGCTCGGTCCCGGCGCCGGTCGCTTCATACTCCCGGTGGATCGTGCCGGCATTGTGCACGAGCACGTCGAGGCGGTCATGGGCGGCCAGGAAGTCGCGGGCGAACGCCCTGACGCTTTCCAGGTCGTCCAGGTCGGCGAGGCCGTAGGTTACGGCGCCCCGGCCGGACACGGCGGCCGCGATCTCGCGCCGGGCCCGTTCCGCCCGGCCGGGGTCGCGGGCGAGAAAGTGCACGCTGCCGCCGAGCCCAGCCAGGCGGGTGGCCGCGGCCCGGCCGATCCCCGAGGTTGCCCCGGTGACGAGCGCGACCCGCCCTGCGAACGGGGGAAGGCCATCGGCCGCGAACTCTGGCAGCACCCGGGAGCGGACCGACCAGCCGATCCGGGAGAAGCTGCCGACCACGCTGTCCTCCAGGAGCGTGTCGGCCATCCGGCTGACGGAGGACGTCATCATGACGTCCCGGGCAACGGTGTCCTCCGCTGGCCGTCGCGACGGCACCGTCGCTTGGTCATGGGCCATGGGCTGACCTCCTCTCATCGGGCTGGCTCGGGCGCGTTCGGGCCCGACTCAGGAAATGCGGCTGGCATCGGGCAATTCGTCCTCGGCTCGGCCCTCGCTCGCGGCACTGCCGTCCGCGGCCCGGCGGCCCAACTCAGGGTGACCACGGTGCCCGTTGGCGTCACCACCGTGCCCGTTGCCGGGCTCCCGCAGCTCCCGCGAAAACTGCCGCAGATCATCCAGCTTGTCGCCGGGAAGGCCGATCAGCACGTCCGCGGCCGGGCAGGCCGCGGAGATATCGCGGGTGGCCTCCATGGCGCGGTTGCCGGTGTCGGGAGTGGCGGCTGACAGCACGACCAGGTCGGCGCTGACGTCCGCAGCCAGCCGGGTGACCTCGGCGAAAGGCAGGTCGGTGGACAGGTGGTGGACCAGCCAGCGATCCTCGCGGAGGGTGGCCGCCGCCATCAGCGCGGGCAGGCTATGCCGCTCGCCCGGCGGGGTGGCCACGACGGCGGTGCCGCGGGGCCGCCCGGGCGGCTGGCGGGTATGCAGCGCGATCAGCCGCTCGCAGATGGCGCTGGCCCGGTGCTCTTCCGCGATCGATACCCGCCCGGCAAGCCAGTCATCGCCGATACGCCGCATAGCCGGGGCAATGACGCGCTGGCAAAGATCGACCACGGCCACGCCGCTGGCGAGCCGCTCGATCCGCTGCCGGGCCTGGGTCTCGTCACCGGCGAGGATCGCCGCGTAGAGGCGGTCCGCTGGCGCGGCCCAGTCCTGAACCTGGATGTGCGGGGTGGGCTCGCCGCCCAGCTGACGCTGGGCGGCGAGGGCTTGCACGTCACCGTCGCTGACCTCATAGCCGCGCCCGAGCTTCCGGGCGGGCAGCACGCCTTGCCGGACCCACGCATAGGCGGTCTGGTAGTGCACGCCGAGCGTGTCGGCGGCTTCGCGAAGCTGCATCCGGGCCCCCGGTTGTTGCCTGTGAATATCTTAGTGTAATTTAGTATTAGTTTCTAGTGAGGGGGCTTCGCTTCTGGAACTCCCGGATGTAGCGGGGGCACATCCGGGCGCGTTGCGGATGTCGCGGGTGCACGTCCGCACGCATCAGTGGGGCTGGTGCCCTGACCGGGTCGTCGGTCAGGCACCAGCCCTCTGCAGGTTCTCCACGGCAGTTTCCATGCCGACCTTCGCCCCTCCCCGCAGGCCATCACCTTCTATCCTGCGCCGTTGCCGTGACGGCTGGGCCGGGCGGGGTCCCGGTGGACCCGCTGAGGCGGGCCGTTCTGCCGCCCAGGTACCGCGCTTGGCAGGCCGGCCAGTAACCTGCGCACTTAACAGACCACCGGCCTTTAAGGAGCAGCGATGCCACGATCCGCAGTTGCCCTCGTCACCGGCGCCTCCTCCGGGATCGGCGCGGAAACCGCCCTGCTCCTGAAGGCATCGGGCCTGCGCGTGTACGCGGCCGCCCGCCGCCTCGAGCGGATGCAGCCGCTCGCCGACCAGGGCATTCAGGCGCTGAGCATGGACGTCACCGATGACTCCTCGATGACCGCAGGGGTAGGGCAGATCATCGCCGAGACCGGCCGCATCGACGTGCTGGTGAACAATGCGGGTTACGGGTCCTACGGGTCGATCGAAGATGTCCCCATCGACGAGGCCCGCCGTCAGTTCGAGGTCAACGTCTTCGGCCTGGCCCGCCTGATCCAGCTCGTCGTGCCGCAGATGCGGGCGCAGGGCAGGGGCCGCATCATCAACATCTCCTCGATCGGCGGCAAGTTCTACGAGCCGCTCGGCGGCTGGTACCACGCCGCCAAGTTCGCTGTCGAGGGGCTGAGCGACAGCTTGCGGATCGAGCTCAGGCCGTTCGGCATCGACGTCGTGATCATCGAGCCGGGCCCCATCCGCACCGAATGGAGCACGATTGCCCGGCAGAACATGGTCAAGAACTCAGCCGCCACCGCCTACGCCGGCCAGGCCAGGTCCGTCGCCCGGCTGCTGGAGACCGCCGACAGCCCGCGCACGGCGTCCGGGCCCGACGTGGTGGCCAGGAAGATCGTCCACGCGGCGACCACGAGGAATCCGCGTGCCCGTTACCCGGTCGGCAGGGGAGCAGGCACGATCGTGCTGGCCCGCAGGGTGCTACCCGACGGTGCGCTCGACGCCGTCATCTCGCGCACGTACCTGCGTCCGGCCCGCTAGCCCGGCACGACCACCGGGCGAGGTCCGCCCTCCGCGGCCGCGGCCCACGCCTGCGCCACGCACGATAGCGGGAACGCCCGCGTCGGTACCTCGACCCGCCCGGCGGTGATCAGCTGCACGTAGCCGGGCAGCTCCGCGATGATGCCGGCCACGGACGCCGACCCGGCCCCGCTGCCCGAGATGCGGATGCGCCGGCTGCGCAGCAGCGATCCGGGCACTGAGGCGTCCGGCCCCGCCATCGCGCCTACGTGCACGTACGCGACGTCGGCATCGTCCTCGTCGAGGCCTCGCCGCCCGAGGGCCGCGAAGGCCGCCTCGGCAGGCGCGGCCCACAGGAAATCAAGAACCAGGCCCGGCGCCCGGCCGCCGAGGGCAGTGGCCAGGGATCCGGCGTCATCGCCAGTATTGCCGGTGAGCGCCACGACCTCGGCGCCTGCCCGGGCGGCGCGCTGCAGACCGGCCAGGTTGCGGCCCGCGCCGATGACCCCTGCCGCGCCGAGCATGAACGCGTTCTGCACGGCCAGCAGGCCGGCCATGCCGGTCACCCCGAGCACCATCACGGTGCCGAGCGGGTCCCCCTCGGCCAGCCTGGCCTTGAGCGGCAGCCAGGAGGCCAGGCCGGGATTGAGGCCGCCCGCGATCCGCACCGGATCGCTGTCCGGTGGCAGCGGCATGGCGCCGGGGACAGCCATCCGCTCCGCGAGCGTACCGTAAGGGGCTTCGACATAGCCGGTGTACACCAGCGTGCCGTCAGCGGTCCGGGCCACGGCGTCGACGCCGGGGATCAGCGGCCATGCCCCGGAACTCCCGTAGTGACCGCCACCCGCCAGCGAGCGCACGAGCGGGTGAATGCCCGTGGCCACCAGGTCAACGAGCTCGCGGCCGTGGCCGGCGACCGGGTCGTCGAAGTCGCCGTAACTGGGCGCCGCGCCGGGCGCGCTCACGATGGCAGCCTTCATGACTCTCCTTAACAACGTTAAACGCGAAGTTGGCGCCAGTCTGCCTTAACGACGTTAAGCTGTCAACGTGGGACGCGGGCTGAGCAAGGCGAGCATCGTGGCAGCCGCCCTGGGCGTGCTTGACGAGGTCGGACTGGACGGCCTCACGGTGCGCGTGGTCGCAAGTCGCCTCGGGGTCCAGGCGCCGGCCCTCTACTGGCATGTACGCAGCAAGCAGGACCTGCTCGACGAGATGGCGACCGAGATCTGGCGGCGGATAACGGCAGAACTCGCGGCACTGCCACCCGAACTGCCCTGGCGCCAGGCCATGATCACGTTCGCGACGATCACCCGCCGGACCCTGCTCAGTTACCGTGACGGAGCGAAGGTGTTTTCCGGCACCTACCTCACCGATCCTGGGATCCTCGAAAGCAGGGAAGCCGGGCTAGAGCGGATGATCGCGCAGGGCTTCACGCTGCCCGACGTGGTACGGGCCTACTCGCTGCTCTACAACTTCACGATCGGTTTCTGCATCGAGGAACAGGCGGTCGCCCAGGCGACCGCCGCGGGCGATGACCGCTACTCGATCGCGCGCCGCGCCGAGCGGTTGGACGCCGACGCGCATCCGCTGATCGCAGCGGCGGGTCCGGAGATCTTCGGCGATCCGGAGGACCGCTTCAACGACCTGGTCGCAGTGATCATCCAGACCACGGACCGGATGCGCGCATCGCCGCTGCGCAGCGCGGCGCGAGTCGCGGCCGCCACTGCCGCCGCGGCGGCCAGGCAGCGCCGTCAGGCCGCGCCGCCGGGCCGGGATCCTCCCCGCGCATCCAGGTAGCCGCTAAGCTTCGCGACCAACGATCTCGACGGCTTTCCAGCGATATGTACTGAAAAGCCGTCAAGATCATTGGAAAGCCGGGCCATCCGGGACGAGTTCCAGGTAGGAGACGCCCGGCATCGGCAGCGTGAAGTCGACGATCAGCTCGCCCGCGTCACCCGGATGGCTGGTCCGCGGGCCTAGCTCGCCGATGGCGTTAGCCTCCTCAAGTAGTTTCCACTGCCGGTCATCCGGCCAGGCGGCCCCGTCGCGGAGCAGGTCCCAGGCCGCCACGATGTTCGAGTGCGCATCATCGATCCGGTAATGGTTCACCGTGTAGCCGGTGACGGCTGGGGTGTCGACGCGCAACTGCACCTCCCGGGCGAGCAGCGGATCGGCGCGCAGGCTCTGCTGGTTCACGGTGCCGTTCCAGATCAGCACGCCGATGCGCTCGTCGCTGGCCCGCGCCGCCACTGACTCCACGAGCGACCAGGCTCCGTCACCGGCCACACCTACCTCCAGTTGCTCCTGGCCGAGCCTGGCCAGCAGGGCAAGCGCCCAGAACCGCGGCTTGCGCAGGTTGCCGACGGACAGCAGCCCGAACCCGCCGTGGAAGAGCTCACCTGGCGTGCCGAGCTCCTCGAAATGGTCGGAGGCGACCCAGTGCGAGAGCGCCTCCACTTTGCCCAGCGCTGACCGCATGCCGCGGAGCAGGAACGCGGCGGCGAGCACGGTGTCGCCGACCGGGTTGAAGTGCGTCGGGGTGGGGCCCCACTCCGTCCACCCGATGGGCCCGCCTTCCCGGCCGTGCCTGGCGAGCGCCGGGCGGAAGTCGAGCGGCGTGTTGCCGTAGACGTGAGTGGACAGGAAGTCCAGGGCCGCGCCCGAGGAGTCGGCGTGGGTCAGCATCTCCTCGACCCAGCCGCCGGCCGCCGAGCCCGGACCGCCCACCCGCAGGCCGGGATGAACCGACCCGGATAGCCTGCGCAGTGATGTCATAGAGATGGAAGTACTCCGCTGGAGTTCCTGACCAGAAGACCTCCAGGTTGGGCTCGTTCCAGACTTCGAAGGCCCAATGGTCACGCACCTCCGGCAGGCCGTATCTGCCGACGAGGTGCTCGGTGAGTGCCTGGACCAGATCCGCCCAGCGCTGCCAGTTCCGCGGCGGCGAGATCACGGCGTCGTAGCTGAACACCGTCTGGCCGGGGTCCCGGGCCAGATCGCGTGGCATGAACGAGAGCTCGACGATGGGCCGCAAGCCGAGTCCGAGCAGCTCGTCGTAGACGCGATCGACGCCGGAGAAGTCGTAGACCACGCGGTCGCCGACCTCGCGGTAAACGCCGAGATCGGCGTACGGAGCGCCGGGCACCGCGAGGACATCACCGCCACCGTGATCAAGCGGCTGGAAGGGGCCGTCGGGCCCGCTGGCCCGATGCACCAGGTACCCGGCCGCCGCGGGCACCCGGTTCCAGTGCAGAGTGACCAGGCCCCGGCCCGCTGTGGCCCGCAGGCCCGCCGGGGCACTGAGCTGGGCCGTCAGCGGCCGGCCCACGGCGTCGGTGCGCCTGCCGACTCGGTCTGCCCAGTCCCGGCGGGCGGCCTCGGCGCGGCCGGGTGCCTCCATCCGGCTCTCCTCTCATCAAGTGCATCTAAGTCATCCGGTGCATCACTCATCCGGTTCATCAACGTGCCGGGCCAGCTCCGCAGTTCACCGAGCTGGCCGCGGTCCCGCAACTCGGGTCGCATTTCGCCGCTCCGGTGGCGGCTCAGCGTTCTGGCTCAGCGTTCTGGCTCAGCGTTCCGGCTCAGCGTTCCGGCTCAGCGTTCTGGCTCAGCGTTCCGGCTCAGCGTTCCGGCTCAGCGTTCCGGCGCGACCGAGAGCCGCTCCGCCTGCAGGTACCGCACGTCCACCTGGCCGACCCGGTCAGTGCTCCAGCGCTGCCGTCCGGCCGCGCACCGCAGCGGCCAGCAAAGATCGGCGGAATGGCCGACCGGCGCCGGGATCTCCTGGGTGGCGCCCAGTTCATCCAACTGCGACTACAAGGCGTGAACTGTCAAGTACGCTCGGCGACCTAATGGGCGGAGCTGACCGGCATTGGCTGTCCGGGCCTTAGCCCTCGGGACCGGGACCCGGGACCCGGGGCACGGTAAGGAGGGAGAGGCTATGGGCGCATTGTGGAGTAATCAACTCGCGGCCGGTCATCGCGGACAGGCCGCAGCCCGCTGGCGCCGAGCCGCCGCCGCGGCAGCGGCGTTAGCCCTGCCGCTGGCCGCCTCCGGGATCGCCGCGGCGCCTGCCTCGGCGGCAGGCGGCTCCACCGTGGCCGCCACCATCCGCGTGGGCATCTCCCCGTACGGGGTGGCGGTGGATCCCGCCTCCCGCACCGCTTACGTGGCCAACTCCGGTGATAACACGGTGTCGGTGATCGACGAGGCCACCAACTCCGTGACCGCCACCATCCCCGTGGGCCGCCTCCCGACCGGGGTGGCGGTAGACCCTTCGGCCGGCACCATTTACGTGGCCAACCTCGGTGATAACACCGTGTCGGTGATCGGCGAGGCCACCAACACGGTCACCCACACCATCCCCGTGGGCCCCGGCCCGATCGCGGTAGCGGCGGACCCCTCCGCGGGCACCGTTTACGTAGCTAATGCCAATGGTGGCAGCGTGTCGGTGATCGACGAGGCCACCAGCACCGTGACGCACACCATTCCCGTGAGCGGCGATCCGTACGGGGTAGCGGTGGACCCCTCGGCCGGCACCGTCTACGTGACTGACGCCCTCAATTACGTTGTGTCGGTGATCGACGTGGCCACCAACGCCGTGACCCACGTCATCCCCGTGGGCAACACCGCGCAAGGAGTGGCGGTGGATCCCGCTTCCCGCACCGCCTTCGTGACCAACACCGATGACAACACCGTGTCGGTGATCGACGAGGCCACCAACGCCGTGACCCACACCATCCCCGTCGGCTCCGGCCCGATCGGGGTGGCGGCGGACCCCGCTACCGGCACTGTCTACGTGGCCAACTCCGGTGACGACACGGTGTCGGTGATCGACGAGGCCACCGACACCGTGATCCACACCATCCCGGTGGGGCCCGGCCCGATCGGGGTGGCGGCGGACCCCGCTGCCCAAATCGTCTACGTGACCAACTACAACTATGTGACCGGCAACGACTACGACGGCACGGTGTCGGTGATCAGCAGTGCCGCAGCCGCCACGACCACCATGGTGACCTCGTCACCTAACCCCGGTACCTTCGACCGGCCCGTGACCCTCACCGCCACGGTGACCCCGGCTGACGGGGGCGGCACCGTCGAGTTCAAGACCGGCGCCGCCGGCTTCCGCGGCTGCACCGCCCGGCCACTCCGCCTGGCCGCCGGCCACTACCAGGCCACCTGCACCACCAGGCGCCTGCCGGCCGGGACGGACACCGTCACCGCCGCCTACACCGGCGACGGCGCCTACGCCACCTCCGCCAGCCGCCCGCTGACCCAGACCGTCCGGCGCGCCACGACCCGCCTCACCACCGACATCGCGCTCAACGACCAGCAAGCCTTCACCGTGAGCGGGACGCTGACCAGCCTCGGCCGCCCCCTCCACGGCCAGCGGCTCACCTTCACCACCGGGGCACTCACGCTGTGCGCTGCCGCCACCAACCGCAGCGGCATCGCGTCATGCCTCCTGACCGACGCGCAATCGGCCGCCATCCGCCACAACGCCGACCGCTACACCGTCAGCTACCCCGGAACCCCCGGCTACTTCCCATCCACCGCGCACGGTCACGCCACCTGACGCGCACGGTCACGCCACCTGACGCGCACGGTCACGCCACCTGAACGGTGCCCGCATCTCCTGGCTCAGCCGGTGCACTTTGGTGCGGAGCACGTCGGTGTGGTGGTGAGACCGGCATCTGGACCGGGCTCCCCGATCCCGGCTGACTTCGACGACCGCTGTTTAGCGACGGGTCAGGCGGACAGAGTCTGACGAACCGATGAGTGAGGGAAGGAGCTGTCATGGCGACGGAGGACAAGGCGGCCAACAAGGTGACCGAGGCCAAGGGCAAGGTCAAGGAGACGGCGGGCCGGGCCACCGGCGACGCTGACCTGGAGGCCGAGGGCCACGCCGACCAGGCCAAGGGCAACCTCAAGCAGGCTGGCGAGAAGGTCAAGGACGCGTTCAAGAGCTAGCGGGTCGCCGCCGCGCTGACCTGGCAGCGCGGCGCGGCGCGTCCCGTCGGCAGCACCCCCTGGTAACTCTGTTACAGGGGGTTTAGCTGTTCGGGGTCCAGGTAGTGCGGGGCGGGCGCGATGGCCCGGCCGCGTCGCCATTCCTGCGCGTCACAGTTGCCCTGTCCATCACAGTGGCCCGAGGAGCTGCCGGTAGAACAGCCGGAAACCGGCCCGCTCGGAGCGGCCCACCTCATCTAGATCTAGCCTGGCCGCATCCGCCACGGTTACGTCGTTGTTACCTGTCACCGGGCCAAGGTACGCAACTGCACTAGCGATGGGAAATCTGACTGTGGCTGTCTCCACGCAGGACGTACACCAGGCCCTGACCGAGCTCGGAAAGCTGCGCTTCGGCGAGATGCGCGTCGAGGACGCGATGCACGAGATCGTGCAGACCACCCACACCATCTTCGATGTCGACGGCGCCGGCTTGATGCTTGCTGACATCGACCACCACCTGAGGAACGTCGCGGTCTCCGACGAGCGGCTTGCCCATCTCGAGGAGCTGCAGATACGCCACCACGAAGGTCCTTGCGTCGCCGCGTTCGAGGAGAAGCAGCTGGTCGGGGTCGAGGATCTTGGCGCGGACCCGCGGTGGCCGACCTTCAGTGCCGCGGCCGTCGACCGTGGCGTGCGAGCCGTGCTAGCCAGCCCGCTGCCCTACAACCAGGATGCCGTGGGCGTGGTCACGGTGCTGTCGGAGAAGCGCCACCCCTGGTCGGCGGAGGGGGAACTGGCGCTGCTGGCCTTCACCGATCTCGCCGCGCTGCTCATCGCCAGCATGATGCAGGGCCAGCAGCAGTCCGAGCTAGCGGCGCAACTGCAAACCGCGCTGAACACCCGTGCGGTCATCGAGCAGGCGAAGGGCGTGCTGATCGGGACGCAGGGTCTGTCAGCGCGGGCGGCGTACGAGCAGTTGCGAGCCCAGGCGCGGTCGCAGCGCCGCAAGCTGGCTGCGGTTTCCGCCGACGTAGTGCGGGACGCGGCGCGGGAGAGTCAAACCGCCTGAGGTGAGCCTGAAGTGAGCCTGACCCGCGGCTGCTGCTCAATTCCGCGTCCAAGCGCTTCCCCGACGGCCTGTGCAACGACTTCGACCAGGTCGGCCGGTACCTCATGGTGCAGGGCGCACCGCAGACCGCCGGCCGTTTCGATGCTGAGGTGCGGATGTACAAGTCGCCGCCGCCCGAGGTGAGCACCGAGGAGTTCTACGAGACCGATCCGGCCAAGCCGTACCGGCGCGGGTTCTCCGTCCAGACCGTCTCCCCGCTGCCCATCACATGGGCCGAGCACGTCGCGGCGCAGGGCCATTGGGGCGCGTCGCTGCGCGAGTACATGAGCGATTACGTGCACTGGTCCTGCCTGGGCGCGCTGTGCGAGTTCCTGCCACTGCCCGGCAACCGGGTGACCCTGGCCAGCGAGAAGGACCGCTACGGGCTGCCGGTCGCACATTTCGCCTACAGCCAGTGCGACAACGACCGGGCCCTGATGCGGGCCGCGCAGTCGGTCATGGAGGACCTGCTGCACGCGGCCGGCGCCGATGAGGTGATCACCATCGATCGCTTCGCGCATCTCGTCGGGGGCGCGCGGATGGCCAAAGACGAGCAACACGGCGTCGTGGACGCCAACTGCCGCAGTTTCGCGGTGCCGAACCTTTACATCACCGACGGCAGCGTGCTGCCGACCCAGGGCAGCGCCAACCCGGCTCTGACGATCACGGCGGTAGCTGCCCGTCCCGCCGACCGGCTGATCGCCGGCGCGTCCAACCCCGCGGGCTGACCAGCCCAGGTGCCGGGTGCGGTGCCAGAAGAAAGAAGGAGGAAATAACGATGACCCCCACGACCGTCGCCGACTACCTGCTCGACCGGCTGCGTGCCTGGGGAGTGGGCAAGGTCTTCGGCTTCCCCGGAGACGGCATCAACGGCATCCTGGCCGCCTGGGGCCGCGCTGACAACCAGCCGAAGTTCATCCAGGCCCGCCACGAGGAGATGAGCGCATTCGAGGCGGTCGGTTACGCGAAGTTCACCGGACGGGTCGGCGTCTGCGCGGCCACCTCCGGCCCCGGCGCCATCCACCTGCTCAACGGCCTGTACGACGCCAAGCTCGACCACGTGCCGGTGGTCGCGATCGTCGGCCAGACCGCCCGGTCCGCGATGGGCGGCTCCTACCAGCAGGAAGTCGACCTGCTCAGCCTGTTCAAGGACGTCGCCAGTGAGTACCTCCAGATGGTCACGGTGCCCGAACAGCTGCCGAACGTGCTGGACCGGGCGATCCGCATCGCGCTGGCCGAGCGGGCGCCGACCGTCATCATCATCCCCTCGGACGTCCAGGAACTCGAGTACGCGGCACCGACCCACGCGTTCAAGATGGTCCCCTCCAGCATCGGGCTCGACTGGGCCACCCCGGCGCCCGACGAGGCCGCGATCTCGCGTGCCGCGGAGGTCCTCAACGCCGGGCAGAAGGTCGCCATCCTGGCCGGGTCGGGTGCCCGGGGCGCCCGGGCCGAGCTTCAGCAGGTCGCCGAGCTGCTCGGGGCGGGAGTGGCCAAACCGCTGCTCGGCAAGGACGTGCTCGCCGACGACCTGCCTTACGTGGCCGGCTCGATCGGCCTGCTCGGTACCCGGCCGAGCTACGAGCTGATGATGGGCTGCGACACGCTGCTCGCAGTCGGCTCGAGCTTCCCCTATACCCAGTTCCTGCCCGCCTTCGACCAGGCCCGCGGCGTGCAGATCGACATCGATGCCAAGTTCATCGGCATGCGCTACCCGTATGAGGTCAACCTGGTCGGCGACGCCGCTGCCACGCTGCGGGCGCTCATCCCGCACCTGCAGCGCAAGGAGGACTCCTCCTGGCGGGAGGACATCGAGTCCAAGGTGACCCGCTGGTGGGAGGTGATGAGCGCGGAAGCCATGGTCGAGGCGGACCCGATCAACCCGATGCGGCTGTTCCACGAGCTGTCCTCCCGGCTGCCCGGCAACGCGATCGTCACGGCCGACTCCGGCTCCTCGGCGAACTGGTACGCCAGGCACCTGAAGTTCCACGGCGACATGCGCGGCTCGCTGTCCGGCAACCTGGCCACGATGGGCCCGGGCGTGCCGTACGGGATCGGCGCCAAGTTCGGGCACCCGGAGCGGCCGGTCATCGTGTTCGCCGGCGACGGCGCGATGCAGATGAACGGCCTGGCCGAGCTGATCACGATCAAGCACTACTGGCGGGAGTGGGCCGACCCGCGGCTGGTCGTCGCGGTGCTGCACAACGACGACCTCAACCAGGTGACCTGGGAGATGCGCGCCATGGAAGGGGCGCCCAAGTTCGCCGAGTCGCAGACCCTGCCCAGTGTCGACTACGCCGGCTGGGCGGCCAGCCTCGGCCTGAACGGTATCTCTGTGGACAAGCCCGCCGACATCGGCCCGGCATGGGACCAGGCGCTGGCCGCGGACCGGCCGGCCCTGCTGGACGTACGGTGCGACCCGAACGTGCCGCCGATCCCGCCGCACGCGACGCTCCAGCAGATGGAGGACTCGGGCAAGGCGATCCTGCACGGCGATGAGGACCGCTGGGGGTTCGTCAAGGAGGGCATCAAGACCAAGGTCCAGGAGTTCCTGCCGCACTCGGGCGAGTGAGGATCAAGGCTGATCAGACCCAGAGGTGAAGTGCGCTGCGGGCGCCGGCCGCCTACGGCCGGCGCCCGCAGCGCGACTGGCGGGTCTTCGAGGTCACCGGGATCGGTCAGCCGAGGTCGGCTCGAAGACCCCGATTGGCGTCGCAAGGACCTCACACACGGGGCCTGCGGGGCGTTAATTACATGTGAGCCTTCCACCGTTCGAGAAAGTCGTCGCGCAGCACGGGCCGACCGTCCTGCGGGTCTGCCTGGCGGTGCTGCCGCCGCAGGATGCCGAGGATGCGTGGTCAGAGACGTTCCTCGCGGCGCTGCGCGCGTACCCGCAGGTGCGGCCGGACAGCAATCTCAGGGCCTGGCTGGTCACGATCGCGCACCGTAAGGCGATCGACGGATACCGGGCCGCCCGGCGCGCCCCGAGCCCGACCGGCGTCATCCCCGAGCGGGCCGGCGCTGACTCCGGCGCGCCCGCCCCGCCCGACACCGAGCTCGGCGGGGCGCTGGCCGCCCTGCCGTTCAAGCAGCGCGCCGCGGTCGCCTACCGCTACCTGGCTGACCTGTCCTACCAGGACATCGCGGGACTGCTGGGCACCAGCGAGGCAGCCGCGCGCCGCAGCGCCGCCGACGGCATCGCGGCGCTGCGCAAGACCTACGCGAAGACCACCTACGCGAAGACCTATGTGAAGAGGAACGATGATGACTGAAACCGACCGTGACCTGATCATGTCGCTGACCGAGACCGGCGAGGGCAGCCTGCCCGGGCTGCACGCCCGGCTGGCTGCCCTGGCCAGCGGCAGCGGCCTGCTCGACGTTGCCTACCGCACCGTGGACTCACCGCTCGGACCGCTGCTCGTCGCGGCGACACCGCGCGGCCTGGTCCGGGTGGCCTTCGCCCGCGAGGACCACGACGCGGTCCTGACCCGGCTGGCCAGCTTGGTGAGCCCGCGGGTGCTGCACGCGCCAGGCCAGCTCGACGAAGCCGCGCGTGAGCTTGATGAGTACTTCGCCGGCCGCAGGCGCCAGTTCGGCCTGCCGCTGGATTTCCAGCTGGCGCACGGTTTCCGGCTGGCTGTCCTAGCGCACCTGCGCGAGATCACCTACGGCGCCACCGAGAGCTACTCGGTCGTGGCGGCGGCCGCTGGCCGCCCGGCGGCGGTCCGGGCCGTGGGCACGGCGTGCGCGACCAATCCACTGCCGGTCGTAGTGCCCTGCCACCGGGTGGTGCGCAGTGACGGGTCGATCGGGCAGTACGCGGGCGGCCCCGAGGCCAAGCGGTCGCTCCTGGCTATGGAGGCGGCGGCGTGAGGGCGGCAGCATCGGAGTCCGGCTTGGCATCAGGGTCCGGCTCGGCCGTGCGGTCCGGGGCGGCGGCGCGGGTCGCCGCCCTGGATTGGCCGACCCTGGCGGACGGGCTCGAGGAGGTCGGCTGCGCGCTGACCGCGCCGCTGGTCGGCCCGGCAGAGTGCCGGCGGATCGCCGGGCGCTATGACGAGGCGGCCCTGTTCCGGTCGACGATTGACATGGCTCGCTACCGGTTCGGCGCTGGCCAGTACCGCTATTTCGGCTACCCGCTCCCGGACGTGGTCGCCGAGCTGCGCGCGGCGTTCTGGCCGCACCTGCTGCCGATCGCCCGCGACTGGGCGGCCCGCCTGGGCCGCCGGCCCCATGGCCCGAGGAGTTCGCCAGCTGGCTGGACCAATGCCACGCCGCCGGGCAGGCCAAGCCCACCCCCATCCTGCTGCGCTACGGCCCCGGCGACTGGAACGCGCTGCACCGGGACCTGTACGGGGACCTGGTCTTCCCGCTGCAGGCGGTCATCGGGCTAGACGCTCCGGGCGCCGATTACACCGGAGGTGAGTTCCTCATGGTCGAGCAGCGCCCCCGGGCTCAGTCACGCGGCACGGTCACCACGCTGGGACAGGGGCAGGCACTGATCTTCACCACCCGCGACCGACCGGTCGAATCGGCGCGTGGCTGGTCGGCGGCCCCGGTACGGCATGGGGTCAGCGTGGTCCGCTCCGGTCGGCGCCACACGCTCGGCCTGGTCCTGCACGACGCTCAGTGAGCCAGCGCCCGCTTCGCCCGCTTGCGGGGTCGGCCGCGAGTCCGCTTGGTCACCGTCAGCGCGCCGCGATCGAAGATCTCGCCGCCCCAGACGCCAAAAGGCTCGGCGCGCTCGATCGCGCCGTCCAGGCAAGGGCCGCGCAGCGGGCACTGCCTGCAGAATGCCTTGGCCTGCTCAAGCTCGGCGGGCAGGTCTGAGAACCACAGTTGCGGGTCCTGCGTCCGGCAGGGCAGCGGGCCGAACAGCTCCGCCGCTCGTCCCGCCAGTGCGACCAGGGAGGTGCTGGACATAACAGGTCCTCATGCCTTTCAGGTAAGCCAGGTGCTGCGTCGCGTCGGCCAGGTCGGTTCCGCTGTCCCGGACGGCTGCCTAGGCCCTTCCAGCGTGCCGGGATGCAGGCGCGGTAGGCATCAGCCAGCTGACTGATATTGGTGCCGCGAGGCTGCTCCTGTTGGTCGATGCCCGGGCCGCCGCCGTCATCTCACCGTTGTAGACGTCGGCGAGCGGCCAGAGTCATCGGGCATATCGATGCCGACCAAGATTCCCGGTCGCCTCGGCGTGGCTTATGCTGAGGCCGTGACCCGTTGCGAGCGCCTTCTCCTTACCGGGCCGCGTTGACGCACTTGACCGTCGAGCCCTGAGTCAACGCGGCTGCCCCTCATGGTCGAGGGGCTTTTTCATTTCCGGGCCAGGAAGATCCACCGACGGCGAGGGCGACATGAACGAGGGCGAGTCCCACCAGACCTCCAGCGGCGCAGGCGTTTCCGCTGACCGGCAGCCGCCATTCCGCTACGGCGCGCGGCTCGCCGGCGAGATTGAGTCACGGTGGCAGAAACGGTGGGCAGCGGGTGGCACCTTCGACTCGCCCAACCCGGCCGGATCGCTCGCTACGGGATTCGGTCGGGTGGCGGGGCGTCCCAAGGTCTACGTGCTGGACATGTTCCCCTATCCGAGCGGCGCAGGGCTACACGTCGGTCACCCGCTCGGCTATATCGCCACCGACGTATACGCCAGATACCTGCGCATGACCGGCCACCATGTCCTGCATACCTTCGGTTACGACGCCTTCGGCCTGCCCGCCGAGCAGTACGCGATCGACACCGGCCAGCACCCGCAGGTGACAACCCAGGCCAACATCGCCAATATGCGCCGCCAGCTCAGGCGTCTGGGACTGGGTCATGACACGCGCCGGGAGATTTCAACCACCGACCCGGGCTACTACCGCTGGACCCAGTGGATCTTCCTGCAGATCTTCAACAGCTGGTGCGACGAGCGGACCGGGCGGGCGAGGCCGATCAGCGATCTGGTGGCCGAGTTCGAGGCTGGCCGGCGCGGCCCGCCTGATGGCCGCCCCTGGAGCGAGCTGACCGGCACCGAGCAGCACGCAGTGATCGACGGACGCCGGCTCGCCTATCTCGCCTCGGAACTCGTCAACTGGTGCCCGGGGCTCGGCACCGTCCTGGCCAATGAGGAAGTCACCGCCGACGGGCGCAGCGACGTGGGCAACTACCCCGTGTACCGGCGGCCGATGCGCCAGTGGATGCTGCGGATCACCGCCTTCGCTGACCGGCTGATCAGCGACCTGGACCTGGTCGACTGGCCTGAGTCCCTGAAGCAGATGCAGCGCAACTGGATCGGCGCCAGCGACGGGGCGTATATCACCCTGACCGCGGGCCGGACGCACGTCGACGTCTTCACCACCCGGCCGGACACGCTCTACGGCGCCACCTACGTGGTGCTGGCCCCCGAGCACCCGGAGGCGGCCCACCTGGTCACGGGCGCCTGGCCCGATGGCACCCCGGAGGTCTGGAAGAACCCGGCGGGCCGGGAGCACGGTTCAGAGTGGACGCCCCGCGAGGCGGTCGCCGCCTACCAGCAGCGGTCGGCGCGCCTGTCCGACCGGCAGCGCAGCGCCGACGCAGGCAAGACAGGCGTCTTCACCGGTTCCTACGTCACGAATCCGGTCACCGGGGAGCCGGTCCCGGTGTTCCTGGCGGACTACGTCCTGATGGGCTACGGGACCGGGGCGATCATGGCTGTCCCCGCCCACGACCAGCGGGACCTGGACTTCGCGCACAAGTTCGGGCTGGAGATCAGGAAGGTGCTCCAGCCTCCCGCGAAGTGGCTCGCCGCCCATGGCCTCGAAGTCGGCACCCCGGCCGGGAACTGGCAGATCGCATTCACCGGCGACGGCCGTTACGTGCCTGCGCCCGGCCCCGAGCTGGCCGGGCTGGCCGTCAGCGACGGGATCGCCGCGGCCATCACCTGGCTGAGGCAGCGCGGCGCCGGGCGAGCGGCCCGGTCATACCGGCTGCGTGACTGGCTGTTCTCCCGGCAGCGTTACTGGGGCGAGCCGTTTCCTATTGTGTATGACTCCGACGGCCTGCCGATTGCCCTGCCCGCCGACGCGCTGCCGGTGCGGCTGCCTGACATGGCAGACTTCCAGCCCGAGCCCGACCGGGATGAGACCAGCGTTCCGGTGCCGCCGCTGGCCCGGGCCATCGAATGGGCGACCGTCGAACTCGACCTGGGCGCTGGCCGCAGGACCTACCGTCGCGAGCTCAACACCATGCCGCAGTGGGCCGGTTCCTGCTGGTATTACCTGCGTTACCTTGACCCGGCCAACCAGCAGGCGTTCGTCGACCCGCAGATCGAGCGCTACTGGATGGCCCCGCCGGACGCCAGCCAGGACGGCGAGGGGGGCGTCGACCTGTACATGGCCGGCGTCGAGCATGCGGTGTTGCATCTGCTGTACGCCCGGTTCTGGCACAAGGTGCTGTACGACCTGGGCTACGTATCCACCAAGGAGCCGTTCAGGCGGCTGTACCGCCATGGCTACATCCTGGCCGACGCCTTTACCGACGAGCGCGGCCGCTACCTCCCGGCCGGCGAGGTCGATGAGGGCCGGCTCACTTATCAGGGCAGGCCGGTAACGCGGCGGGCCGGAAAGATGGGCAAGAGCCTGAAGAACAGCGTCAGCCCCGACGAGATGTACCAGCGATACGGGGCAGACAGTATGCGCCTCTACGAGATGGCGATGGGCCCGCTGGACGCCGACCGGCCCTGGCGGGCCGGCGACGTTGCCGGGGCGCACCGGTTCCTGCAGCGCTTGTGGCGAAGCATGATCGATGAGGAGACCGGGTCGATCCGGGTCAGCGGCCGGCCGCTCGACGCCGATTCACTCCGGCACCTGCACCAGACGATCATGGTCGTCCGCAAGGACCTGGACGAGCTGCGGTTCAATACCGCGATCGCCCGCCTGATGGAGCTGACTTCCCGCGCGGCGAGGATCGCCGCCGCCGACGGCGCGCTGCCCGGGGCGCTCGCCGAGCCGCTGGTCCTTATGGTGGCGCCGTTGGCACCGCATGTCGCCGAGGAGCTGTGGAGCCGCCTCGGCCATCAGGACTCGCTGGCCGAGGCGCCCTTCCCGGAAGCCGATGCGGAGCTCGCCGCCGAGCGGATCGTCAGCCTGGCCGTCCAGATTAACGGGAAGACCCGTTTCACTATCGAGGCGCCCGCCGGTGCGGGCCGGGACGAGATCGAACGGCTGCTCGCGGCGCACCCGGACGTCGCGCTCCACACCGCTGGCCTGACCGTCGAGCGCGTGATCATCGTCCCGGGCCGGATCGCGAGTATCGTGGCGCGATAGCCCCCGTGCGGAGGGCATGGCCCGGACCCGCTGCGCAGGTCAGCGAGGTGCTAGCGACGCGCCGACCTGGCGGGTGTGCCCTTGGCCGGGCTCAGGTGGCGCCCGGAAGGCGCGGGGCTTGTTACCATCGGATCAGCAGCTACGCCGCGCCGGCCGAGCATGCGGCACCCGGTCCGCTGGCCAGGTGCGCGGGGAGGTGTTTGATGGGTTGGATCAAGGCGCTCGCCATTGGCGTGGCCGTCATCGTGGTTCTCAGCATGGTGTCCGTGATAGTCCACCTCGCCTACCTGATCATCCTGGCCGTCGCTATCGGCGCGATCGTGGCCGTTGTGCTCAAGGCGCGCGCCCGGCTGCGGGCCGGCCGGGAGGAACGGGCCAGGAAGATCGAGCGGAAGCAGGCCGGGACGGCGATTACGCAGCGGCAGTTCGATGTGCCCGCCACGCCGGTTCGCCAGCAGCCGGACGTCGAGGCTGAGCTAGCCAGGCTGCGCAAGGAAATGGAGTAACAGCCCCCCGCAGTCAGGTGTCGATCCGCAGTCAGGTGTCGATATTCGGGCCCGCGGGCAGCGGCACCAGGTGGGCGGGCGGATCGGGAACCGCCAGCACCGACTCGACGCTCAGATCGGGACGAACGTGGATGAGTTCCCCGGTGTCGAGCATCCGCCAGCCGCGTTCCCCGTCGAGTTCCTCCGATGCGATGACGACGGTGGGGACCGCCCGCAGCGCGGGCGCATGCACGGAGGATGTCGCGCTGCGCACGTGCAGGCCTGCGGAGGTCGTCGCGGCCGGGCCGACCGCGCTGGCGGCCGACCCGGCCGCGGCGGCAGAAGGGCCGTCGGCGTGGACGCTGTCGCCGGCCGGTCTTTGGATGACGTGCAGAGCGTGCTGGCCCGGATAACGCAGCGCCCACAGCTCGCCGGGCGCGGCCACGATGGCGTTCAGCGAGGAGACCGGCAGGTTAGCGCCGATCCAGCGCGCGGCGGCGGCGATGCCCGCCCCGACATCCCCGCCGTGGGCATCGGTCTGCTGGGTGATCAGCGCGAAGTAGCGCTCGGAATCGGTGTCACCGAGCACTAGCTTGCGGTAGGCGCCAAGCTGCTCGTCCACGCGCTCGGTCTCGCCGAATCCCCCGTTGTGGGCCATGATCCGGCCCCGCATCGTGAACGGGTGGGTGTTCTCGACGGCCCGGCCGCCCGCGGTCGCCCAGCGTACATGAGCGACGAACGTCGCCGAGGTGGCCTGCTTGGCCTCGCGCAGGAACTCGGCATCGTCGAAGGCTGGCTCGGGCTGCTTGTCAAGGACGGGCCGGGCGGCGGCATCAAAGTACCCGATCCCGCTCCCGTCAGCGTTCCGCCTGCTCTGTACCTCCAGCGAGTCCGGCGCGTCGAGCAGCCAGAACGTCGCGCTGACCGGGTCAGTCCCTGAGGTCATCCCGAATAGCCGGCACATGAGGCTCAGGCTCCACTGCGTGCACTTTCGCCCATCGACAGAAGGTCTCACGCCCGCACCGGCCGGTCAAGGGGTTGCGATCCAAGCCAGGTGATCTTCCCCGGCCCGCTATCCGGCACCGAGGGCGCGCCGCGCCTGCCCCGCAGCCTGATGGATTCGGGAATCCATCAGGAAATCCCCGTACCAATTCCCGAATTCATCAGGTGCGGCGCCGGGTTCTTTGGGCACTGCTGGTGAATTCTGAGGCCACAGCGACAGGAGGGGCGCAGAATACTGCGGCCGGCGGTTAACGCGATCTCCTGCCGGGCGTGAACAGCGCGTAGTGCCAGGCCCGCCGCCAGGCCCAGTGATCTTGTCGGGTTTTCAGCGATATCTACTGGAGAGCCGTCAAGATCATCGAAGTCGTCGGGGAGGGAGCTGAATGCCGTCGTGGGCCGGGCGCGTCACCATGGGCCGGGCGCGTTGTTGGCCACCCGCATGGCCGAGACATATCCGGCGCGCTCGTGACTGGTCTGGTCAGCATCAGCCGACGCGGCCAGCAGGCCGCGCAGTTGGCTGACCGAGGCGTAGCCCTTGCGCACCATCCACGCGGACAGCCCGTCCAGCAGGACCGCCGCGTGCTCGGGCCCATGGCGGATCAGGGCTGACGCGGTCATCACCACATCCGCGCCGGCCAGCAGGTACTTGACCACGTCGGCGGGCTCGTCAACGCCGGTCGTCCCGGCCAGCGAGGCGCGCACCCGCCGCCGCAGGATCGAGATCCAGGTGCGCGGCAGCCTGGCCTCCCGCGGGCTGGACAGGTCCACGGCCGGCACGAAGGCCAGCTTCTCCGGGTCGATGTCGGGCTGCAGGAACCGGTTGAACAGCACCAGTCCGTCCGCGCCCGCCTCGTCGAGCCGCAGCGCCATCTCGCCCGTCGAGCTGAAATGCGGGCTCAGCTTGACTGCCACGGGAACCGTCACCGCGGCCTTGACCCGCTGCAGGATGTCGATGTGCCGCTGCTCGACCTCCCGGCCGCCGATCCGCGGATCGCCGGGGATGTAGTAGATGTTGAGCTCGATCGCGGCGGCGCCCGCGTCCTGCATGGCCCGCGCGTAGCTGGTCCAGCCGCCCGGCGTCACGCCGTTGAGGCTGCCGATCACCGGGATCTCGACCGACCCCGCGGCACGCTCGAGCAGGCTCAGGTAACGCCGGGGGCTCGGCTCCTCCGCAGCGCCGTCAGCCGCCACGGCGGCTTCCGTCTCGGCCGGGAAATAGGACAGTGCCTCGGCGAAGACCTCGGTCCCGGCCTGCGCCAGCCGGGCGTTCTCGGCCGCCTCGCGCCGCAACTGCTCCTCGAACAGGGAATAGAGCACGACCGCGCCGACCCCGGCGTCGGCCAGCCGCCGCACCCCGCCCACCGTGTTCGACAGCGGTGACGCGGAGGCGACCAGCGGGTTGCGCAGCGCAAGCCCGAGGTAACCGGTGGACAGGTCCATTAGCGATCCTTCCGCGCGTCCGAGGGGAACTGGCGCGCGCTGCGGGTAGCCATCTCCTCGTAGGTGGCCCAGCGCTGATCGACCGACTCCTGGGCCAGGACCGCCAGCCGTTCGGCCTCCGCGGGATCGGTGTGGGTGAGCGAGCGGTACCGCAGTTCACCCTGGCGGTAGTCGGCTAGCGAGATGCGCGGCCGCGGTGAGTCGAGCAGGAATGGGTTCCCCCCGGCCGCGCGCAGCAGCGGGTTGTAGCGGATCAGCGGCCAGTGCCCGCTGGACACCGCGCGGTATTGCTGGCTGAGCCCGTCCCGCATCTCGATGCCATGCGCGATGCAGTGGCTGTAGGCGATGACCAGCGACGGCCCGTCGTACGCCTCGGCCTCACGGAAGGCGCGCAGGGTCTGCTGCGCGTCGGCGCCCATCGCGACCCGCGCGACGTACACGTAGCCGTAGGCGATGGCCTGCAGCGCGAGATCTTTCTTCTGCATGGTCTTGCCGGCGGCGGCGAACTTGGCCACGGCGCCGAGCGGTGTCGCCTTGGACGACTGGCCGCCGGTGTTCGAGTAGACCTCGGTGTCGAGCACCAGCACGTTCACGTTGCGCCCGGTGGCCAGGACGTGGTCGAGGCCGCCGGACCCGATGTCGTAGGCCCAGCCGTCGCCGCCGACGATCCACACGCTGCGCCGCAGCAGGTGGTCCACCACGCTACGCAGGTCCGCGGCCTGCCCGCTGACCCCCTCCAACCCGTCGAGGCGCCGCTTCAGCTCGGTGATCCGCTCGTGCTGGGCGCGCAGCTCGGACTCGTGTAGCTGCGGCGCGGCCAGGATGTCATCGGCCAGTTCGGCGCCGAGCGCCTCGCGCAGCTCGGCGAGCCGGCTGCGGGCCAGCTCGGCATGCCGGTCGGCGGCCAGCCGGAACCCGAGGCCGAACTCGGCGTTGTCCTCGAACAGCGAGTTCGACCAGGCCGGGCCGCGGCCGTCGGGGCCGGCCGTCCATGGCGTGGTCGGCAGGTTACCGCCATAGATGGACGAGCAGCCGGTCGCGTTGGCGACCATCAGCCGGTCGCCGAACAGCTGCGAGAGCAGCTTGAGGTAGGGCGTCTCCCCGCAGCCCGCGCAGGCGCCGGAGAACTCGAACAGCGGCTGCAAGAACTGGGTGCCCCGCACCGTGCCGAAATCCACCCGGGCCCGGTCGGCCACCGGCAGCGTCTCGAAGAACGCGATGTTGTCCCGCTCGGCGGCCACCAGCGGCTCGCGGGCGGCCAGGTTGATCGCCTTGCGCGCCGGTTCGTCCGGTGCACTGACCGGGCAGGCCTGCACGCACAGCTCGCAGCCGGTGCAATCCTCCACGTACACCTGGAGGGTGAACCGGGTGTCGGGCAGCCCCCGGGCGTCCAGCGGAGCGGACCTAAACGCGGGCGGCGCCCCGGCCAGCAGTGACTCGTCGTAGTAGCTGGACCTGATCACGCTGTGCGGGCAGACGAAACTGCAGTTGCCGCACTGGATGCACAGATCAGGATCCCAGTCGGCGACCAGCTCGGAGACGTTGCGTTTCTCATAGGCGGCGGTGCCGCTCGGGTAGGTGCCGTCCACCGGCAGCGCGCTGACCGGGAGGTCGTCGCCGCGGCCGGCCATCATCTCGGCGGTCACCGTGCGGACGAACTCCGGCGCGCCGGCCGGGACCATGGCGGGCAGCTCCCTGGTCGCCGTGACCCGCCCGGGTACCTCGACCTGGTGGAGTGCCTCCAGGGCCCGGTCGACCGCGGCCTGGTTACGCTCGACCACCTCGGCGCCGCGGCGGCCGTAGGTCTTGGCGATCGCCGACTTGATCTTGCCGATCGCCTCATCGGCGGGAAGCACGCCCGAGATGGCGAAAAAGCAGGTCTGCAGGATGGTGTTGGTCCGGCCGGCCAGGCCGACCTCGCGGGCGATCCGCCCGGCGTCGATCGCGTAGACCATGACCCCCTTGGCGATGATCTTCTCCTGGACCGGCCGGGGCAGCGCATTCCAGACCTCATCAGGGGCCAGCGCACAGTCAAGCAGCAGCGTCGCCCCGGGCGCGGCCCGGCCGAGCACGTCGACCCGGTCCAGCAGCCCGAAGTGGTGGCATCCCACGAAGCTGGCCTGCTCCACCAGGTACGGCGCGCGGATCGGCTGCGGCCCGAAACGCAGGTGCGACACCGTCTGCGAACCCGACTTCTTGGAGTCGTAGACGAAGTAGCCCTGCGCGTTCAGGCCCTCCTCGCCGCCGAGAATCTTGATCGTGTTCTTGTTCGCGCCGACGGTCCCGTCCGAGCCCAGGCCGAAGAAGACCGCGCGGACGGTGCCCGGCGGCTCGATGTCCAGCGAGGGGTCATACGGCAGGCTGGTCCCCGACACGTCGTCGGTGATGCCGATGGTGAACCTGCGCCTGGGCCGCTCACGGGCGAGTTCGGCGAATACCCCGGCCACCATGGCCGGCGTCAGTTCCTTCGACGACAGCCCGTAGCGCCCGCCGGTCACCAGCGGAAACACCTCGCGCTCCGCGCTGGTGTGCGCGTCGGCCAGCGCGGCGACCACGTCGAGGAACAGCGGCTCGCCACCCGAGCCCGGCTCCTTGGTCCGGTCGAGCACCGCGATCCGGCGGGCGGTCGCGGGCAGCGCGTCCAGCAGCGCCCGGGCCGGGAACGGCCGGTACAACCGCACCTGCAGCACACCGACCCGCTCGCCGCGCGCGTTCAGGTGCGCCGCGGTCTGCGCGGCGGTCTGGCCAGCCGAGCCCATCACCACGATCACCCGCTCGGCTTCCGGGTGCCCGGCATAGTCCACGATCTGGTAACAGCGTCCGGTGCGCGCGGCCAGCCCGTCCATCGCGTCCTGGACGGCGCCGGGCACCGCGGCGTAGAACGGGTTCACCGTCTCCCGCGCCTGGAAGTAGACATCCGGGTTCTGCGCGGTCCCCCTGATGAACGGCTGCTCAGGCGAGAGCGCCCGGCCGCGGTGCGCGCGCACCAACTCGGCGGGCACCAGGGCGCGCAGGTCGTCGTCGGGCAGCAGGTCGATCGTGTTCAGCTCGTGCGAGGTGCGGAACCCGTCGAAAAAATGCACGAACGGCACCCGGGTGGCCAGCGTGGCGGCCTGCGCCACCAGCGCGAGGTCGTGCGCTTCCTGAACCGACGCCGAGGCGAGCAAGGCGAAGCCGGTCTGCCGCACGGCCATCACGTCGGAATGATCCCCGAAGATCGACAGCCCCTGCGCCGCCACCGACCTGGCCGCGACGTGCAGCACCGCGGGGGTCAGCTCACCGGCGATCTTGTACATGTTCGGGATCATCAGCAGCAGGCCCTGCGACGCGGTGAACGTCGTGGCCAGCGCCCCGCTTTGCAGCGCGCCGTGCAGCGCGCCCGCTGCCCCGCCCTCGCTCTGCATCTCGACTACCGAGGGAACGCCGCCCCATAGGTTGGGCCGCCCCTGGCTGGACCACTCGTCGGCCAGTTCGGCCATCGGCGACGATGGCGTGATCGGGTAGATGCAGCAGACCTCGTTGAGCCGGTAGGCGACCGAGACAGCGGCTTCGTTGCCGTCAACCGTGGCGCGCGTCATCCGCCCTCCGGGATCATTTCGATCGAGTGCACCGGGCACTGCTCATAACACGCTCCGCAGCCGGTGCACTTGTCATAGTCGAACCGGTACCGGTGGCCGGGGCCCAGCTTGATCACGGCATCCTCGGGGCAGGCGCCCAGGCAGCCGTCGCACTCACAGCAGTTGCCGCACGACAGGCAGCGGCGCGCCTCGTAGACCGCCTCCCGCTCGGACAGGCCGCCGAGCACCTCGGTGAAATCCGCGGTCCGCTGCTCGGGTGCCCGTTCTGGCTGCTGCCGCCGCGCTGCGTCGCCGAAGTACCACAGGTTCAGCTGATCGAACCGCACCTGCTCGTGCTTGGGCCGGTCGGCGGGCGCGGTGCCGCGCAGCCACGCGTCGATGTTCCTGGCTGCCTTCTTGCCGTGTCCCACGCCGACCGTCACGGTGCGCTCCGCCGGCACCATGTCCCCGCCCGCGAACACGCCCGGGCATCCGGTCATCATCGACGCCGACACGACAACCGTGCCATCCCGGCTGAACTCCACCCCGGGCAGGCGACGCAGGAACGCGGTGTCGGTTTCCTGACCAAGCGCAAGAATAACGGTGTCGGCGGCCAGTGTCTCGAACCGCCCGGTCGGCTGCGGGAAGCCGTTGTCGTCCAGTTCCATGGCCTCAATGGTCAGTTCCGGGCCGTCGAAGGCGGTGATGGTGCGCAGCCAGTTGATCCGCACGCCCTCGCGCTCGGCGTCGGCCGCCTCCTCCTCGTGAGCCGGCATCTGAGCCCTGGTCCGGCGGTAGACGATCAGCGCGTCGTTCGCGCCCAGGCGGCGGGCCACCCGCGCCGCGTCCATCGCGGTGTTGCCACCGCCGTAGACGGCGACCCGGCGCCCGATCACCGGACGGTCGCCCGAGGCGACGCTGCGCAGGAACGACACCGCGTCCACGATGTGCCCGGCATCCTTGGCCGGGATGTCAACCCGCTTGGACAGGTGCGCGCCGACCGCGACAAAAGCCGCATCGAAACCGCCTTCGCGCCGCTCGGCGTCCAGGTCGCTCACCCGGTGGCCGCAGGTGATGCGCACGCCCATCGCGGCGATCCGGTCAAGCTCGCCGTCGAGGACGTCCCGGGGCATCCGGTAGGCCGGGATGCCGTAGCGCATCATGCCGCCCGGCTGCTCGCCCGAGTCCCTGATCTCGACCTCGTGGCCCAGCCTGGCCAGGTGGTAGGCGGCCGACAGCCCGCTCGGCCCGGCGCCGATGACGAGCACCCGCTGGCCGGTCCGGACCGGCGGCTTGGTGAAGGACCAGCCGCGCTCCAGCGCGAGGTCGCCGAGGAACCGCTCGACCGAGTGAATGGAGACGGCGCTGTCCAGTTCGGCCCGGTTGCAGACCCGCTCGCACGGGTGATAGCAGACCCGCCCGTGGATGGCCGGCATCGGGTTGTCGGCGGTCAACTGCCGCCAGGCCTGCTCATGCCGGCCGGTCTCGGCGTGGGCCAGCCACGCCTGGATGTTCTCGCCGGCCGGGCAGCCCGCGTTACACGGCGGCAGCAGGTCGACGTAGAGCGGACGCTGCTGGATGACCGGGCCCGCGCGAGGCCGTACGTGCAGCAGGTCAGGCAGCGGCGTGACGTCACGCCGCTCGGGTGAGGCCATGTGCGTCAGGCTACGCCCATGCTTCCCGCCGCTCGGACGTTGCGGGCAGGGACCTCGGGCCTGCTGTAATGATCTTGACGACTTACCGGTGGTATGTACCGAAAAGTCGTCGAGATCATTGTTTCGCGCCCCGCCGGGGAGCTATTCGGGCGCGGGGCTTGAGCCCGTCGGGGGTAGAGAGCATAGATGCGGACCGCCATCGTTTTGTTCACCCGTGACCTGCGGGTGCACGACAACCCCGCGCTCGCCTCGGCCTGCGCGCAGGCCGAGTGGGTGGTGCCGCTCTTCGTGGCCGACCCCCGGCTGATGTCGTCCCCCAGCCGGGTCCGCTTCCTGGCCGATTCGCTTGCCGATCTGCGTGAGGGGCTCCGCGAACGCGGCGGTGACTTGATCATCCGCCGTGGGCAGCCGGCCGCCGAGGTCATGCGGCTCGCCCGCCAGACCCGCGCGCAGGCGATCTTCATCGCCGACGACGTGTCCCGCTACGCGGCGCGCCGGCGCGCCGCCCTGGCGGCCGACTGCGCCAGGCACCGGACCGAGCTGGCCGTCACGCCGGGCCTGACCGTCATACCGCCGGGCGAGCTGCGGCCGTCCGGCGGCCCGGCGTCCTCCGGCGGGCCGGCGTCCTCCGGCGGCCGGCGTCCTCCGGCGGGCCGGCGGCGGCCGCCGGGGCGCACTACAAGGTGTTCACGCCGTACTGGCGAGCCTGGACCGCCAGCTCGTGGCGCTCGGCCGTGCCCGCGCCTGAAATCGTGCGACTGCCGTCCGACCTGTCGTCCGGGTCAATGCAGCCAGCCAGTCGTGCCGCCGCGCCTGGGCTGCTGCCGGGCGGGGAGCAGGCTGGCCGGGCCCGGGCGGAGCGCTGGCTGAGCGGCTCGCTCGCCTCCTACGGTGACCGGCACGACGACCTGGCCGGTGACCAGACCTCGCGGCTGAGCTCCTACCTGCGGTTCGGGTGCCTGTCGCCGCTGGAACTGGCCGTCGCGGCGCGCGGGCGGCCGGGCGGCGAGGAGTTCTGCAGGCAGCTGGCCTGGCGTGACTTCTTCTATCAGGTCACGGCCGCCTTCCCGGACCTGGGGCAGACCGACTACCGGCCGCGCGGCCAGGCCTGGCGGGACGATCCGGATGCGCTGGCGGCCTGGCGCGAGGGGCGGACCGGGGTGCCGATCGTCGACGCGGGAATGCGGCAGCTCGCCGCCGAGGGGTTCATGCACAACCGGGCGCGGATGATCACAGCCTCGTTCCTGACCAGGGATCTGCGGATCGACTGGCGGCACGGGTACCGGCACTTTTCCGCCCTGCTCGCCGACGGCGACGTGGCCAGCAACGCAGGCAACTGGCAGTGGGTGGCGGGCACCGGCAACAACACCCGGCCGAACCGGGTCATGAACGCCCAGCGCCAGGCCCGCCGCTTTGATCCGGCCGGCGACTACGTCCGGCGTTACGTCCCCGAGCTAGCCGGCCTCACCGCAGCCCAGGTCCACGCGCCGTGGCAGCTCGATCCTGGCCTGCGCCGCCAGCTCGGCTACCCAGACCCGATCATCGAACCGGGCCCAGTCACCCGGTGAAGTCAGAGCTTGTAGCCGATGGTGCGCAGGAGGCGGTGACGGTCGGCTATGTCGGCGTCGGTCTCGACGCCAAGCGGGGGCGAGCCGTCGATGACGCCGATGATTCCGCGGCCGCGGCCGGTGACGGCGACCAGGACGTCGACTGCGTTGGCGGTCGCGCAGAAGATCGTGCAGACCTCGGGGACGGCCTGGACGGGGTTGAGCACGTTGACGGGGAACCCTTCCCTCAGCATGATCACGAACGCGTGGCCGGCGCCGATCGCGACGGCGCTCGCCGTGGCGAGCCTGGTGAGATCTTCGTCGTTGCCCGAGTGGCGCACTAGCCGGGCCGCAGACGCTTCGCAGAACGCGAGACCGAATTTTAGCTGCGGGCTTACCCCGGCCAGCGTCTCGTGGAGATCCTCCACGGTCTTGATGAAGTGGGCTTGGCCAATCACGACGTTGACGTCATCTGGCTTGTCCACGGTCACCACTTCGAGCCCGACGGTTGGGTCGGCCATGGCGGTCACCTTCCTTCGCGTTCGGCGGCTGTCTGAAGAGCCGACCTGGACCGGTCAACCGGGCGGCCGGAGTTCCGGGCCTTTCGGCCCCTCGGACCCGGGCGCTACGACCCTGCCGCGCGGCGGGTGCGTGCGGAAAGCTCTGGCTATGATCTCTCGCATCCCTGAGCATGTCACCAAGCACAGCGAGCCAGCGGCTCGCGAGCAAGGCGCCAGGCCGGTCGTTGACTGGCACGCGTTCAGGACTGCCGACCGCTCTTGCTGCTGCTCGGCCAGGCCTGCCGTTGTCGTCGTCATGGCCCCGGCACCCGGCCGGGACCACCCTACGGAACTGCTGCTGTGCGGGCATCATTACCGGGTATCCAGCAAGGCGTTGGCGGCGGCGGGGGCCGTCGTCCTCGACGGACAGGCCATCAACGAGGAGGCGGTATCGCATGCGACTGATCACCGCGATCATCCAGCCGGACAGGCTCGACGCGATCATTGAGGCCGTGACCAGCGAAGGAGCGCGCGGGCTCACTGTGACGGAGGTCCGGGGCTTTGGCGAGCAGTACGGGCACCTGACCGACGCCGCCCGGGCCGAATATCCGGCCGTGCTGCTGCCCAAGATCCGCGTCGATACCGTCGTCTCGGACGAGAATGCCGCTGCCGTCACCGCCGCCATCGCGAAGGCCGCGCACACCGGCTCGATCGGTGACGGGAAGATCTGGGTAGCCGATGTGGACAGCGTGGTGCGGGTGCGGACCGGCGAGCGCGACCGCGACGCCGTGTGAGGCCCGGCCCTAAGGTTTCACCTGGACCATCGTGGCCCTGGTGGTCGTCATGGCTCAGGAACGCGGGCATCACGCCCACACCCGACCTGGTCACCACCTCGGGCAGCGGCGTCGACCCCGACATCGCTCCGGCCGATGCCGATGCGCAGGCGAACGCGGTGGCGAAGGCGAGAAGGCTGCCTGCTGCGGTGGTGCGCCGGCTGGTGGCGGCCCACATCGAGCAGGCGGAGTTCGGGTTCCTCGGTGCTCCGTACATCAACGTCCGGCGGGCTTGGCCTGGTCGCCGAGACCGTGCTGGAAACCTTCGCGGTAGCTGGGATAGCGAGGGGCCCAGTCGAGCTCGCGCTTGGCCTTGGCATTGGAGGCGCCGCGGATCTGGGTCATCATCGAGACGCCGACCTGGCCGGCCGCGATGCGGCCCAGCCAGACCGGCACGTGGCGCGGCGGCTTCGCTCCGACCGCCCTGGCCAGCTCGGGCAGCCAGCCGAACACCGGAGCAGGCTCGTCGTCGACGATGTTGTAGACGCCTGGCGCGCCACGCTCGATCGCCGCGACCGTGGCCGCGGCCGCGTCCTCGATGTGCACGAATGACCACACTCCGCTACCGGATCCGATGACCGGCAGCTGGCGCTTGCGCACCATGGCCACGATGTCACCACCGACCCCGACGCCGGTTCCTGGCCCGTAGAAGTTCCCGTACCGCAGCGCCAGCCCTTCGATGCCCGCGGTGCCGGTCACCTTGTCCTCCAGGTAGCGGATCGCGGCGAGCGACTTGACCTGGTTCGCTGGCGGGGCGGGGTCGAGCGGGTCGTTCTCGGTCTTCAGCTCGCTGCCGCTGCGCTCGTAGACCCAGCCGCCATAGCTCTGCGCGATGAACCGGCGCGCCCCGGCGGCCCGGGCCCCGTACATCAGGTGGTCGACGGCTTCGGTACGCAGCTGGTTGGTGAGCGCGAACTCGAGGTCGAATTCCTTGAAGTTCCGCACCCCAGTGAGGCTGGTGAGCTGGTGAATCACCACCTCGGGCCGGCACCGGGTGATCGCACCGGCGACCGCGTCCTGCTCCAGCGCGTCCGCGACGACAGGCTCGGCGCCCGCGGCCCGCAGCGCGGCGGCGTTGCGCTCCGAACGGGTCATCGCGACGACCTCGTATCCGCCTGCCACCAGCAGGGGGACCAGGCTCCGGCCCATCGCGCCGCTGGCACCTGCGACAAAAATCTTCATGCTGCTCTCCCTCATTGACTCTGTTACCCAGGCGACGAGGGGGACGCCGATTCCGTGACATCCCAGCGGACGGCGGCTTCGGCCGGAATGCCTGCCGAAGACGCACAGGCCGCCGTGAGATGGCCACTGGCCGTCTTCAGCGCGGCCAGCCGACGTTCTCGGCCTCGGTGACCGGGTCGCCGGTCAGCAGCCCGGCCCCCACGGCCGCCGCGAGTTCCGGGGTAGCGCCCGCTCCGGCCAGGACCAGCGGAGCACGCTCGGCCAGCGCCCTGAGTTGCGGAACGAGGGCCTCGAGGTGCTCCGGCACGGCTGCGGCCAGGACGACCAGGTCCGGATGCCTCGCGTCGACCGTCTGGGCCAGCTCCTCCACCGGGGTGCTCATCCCGAGGTATTCGATCCGCCACCCGGTGCGGTTGAGCATGATGCCGAAGACCATCAGCGCCAGGTCGTGCAGCTCCCCGGGGGGGCAGGCGAGGACGGCGCGGGGACCGTGCCCGTTCCCCCAGCCCCTGGCCAGCCCGGCGAGCCGACCGCGGATGACGTTACTGGCGAAGTGCTCCTGGGCGATGCTGGCCGTTCCGCGCTCCCAGCGCTCCCCCAGTTCGGTGAGATACGGCAGCACAAAGCTGCGCAGCACCGCGGCCAGGGAGAGCTCGGACAAGAGCCGATCCAGTACGGCCTGAGCGGCGGGTTCGTCAAAGGTATCGAGGGCCTGCCGGAGAGCACCGGAGACCTCGCTCTCCGCCGAGAGCGCGTAGTAGGCCCCGGCCGGCCACGCGGTCTCCGCTCCGGCCGGGCTGTCGCGCACCGCCCGGCGGTCCTGCCGGGCCCGGCTGTCGTGCCCGGCCGGGCTGTCGTGCCCGGCCGGGCTGTCGTGCCCCGCCCGGCTGTCCAGCCCGGCCCGGTTGTCCTCCCCGAGCACCGCCTTCGCCGCCTCGGCGGCAGACAGCCCGTGAGCGAGGTGGGCCTGCATCCGGCGGACCCGCCCGGCGTCCGCCTCGGAGTACAACCGGAAGCCGCCCGACGAGCGCACCGGCTGCAGGAGGCCGTAGCGGCTCTCCCAGGCCCGCAGGACGTGGTCGCTCACGCCGAGGCGCCGGCTCAGCTCACCTATGCGCAGCACGGGCGAGCCTTCGGGACTGTCCATCCAAACACTCTACAGTACTTCGACAGACATTTGACAAGGTAATCCGTGAAGGCTACCGTCATGTCTAGACAAACCTTAGACGGAAGTTGATATTCATGGACTCCCACGCCAGCGGGCCGACGACCGCGGTCAGCTTCCCCCACGCGGATCCGGGCACCGTCGACGGCGCACGGCGCCCGTCGGTAGCCGTCATCGGGGCAGGAGTATCCGGACTGACCGCCGCCTACCTTCTGTCCCGCACCCACGATGTCATCCTGTTCGAGGCGGAGGATCGGCTCGGCGGCCACGCGCACACCCACGACGTGCCCGGCCCGGATGGCAGGCGGTACGCCGTCGACAGCGGGTTCATCGTCCACAACGACAGGACCTATCCCTGGCTGCGCAAGCTCTTCGGCGAGCTCGGCATCGAAGTCCGCCGCACCGAGATGAGCATGAGCGTGCAGTGCGAGGAGTGCGGGCTTGAGTACGCAGGCGGGCGCGGGCCGCGCGGCATCCTCGCCCAGCCGGGGCGGCTGCTCGACCCGCAGTTCATCCGGATGCTGTGGCAGGTCAAGCGATTCCACCGGCGAGCGACTGCGTACCTGCGGGCCGCGGCGGCCGATGACCTGACGACCTACGGCGAGTTCCTCCAGCGCGCCGGATTCAGCGACCACTTCATCGCCCACTACGCCGTACCGGTCGTATCGTGCGTGTGGTCCGCCGGAAGCGAGACGTCCCTGCGCTACCCGGCCCGGTACCTGTTCAGGTTCCTCGACCACCACGGGATGCTGCGGGTGACCGGCTCCCCGCAGTGGTACACGGTCGCTGGCGGGTCCCGCACCTACGTCGACCGGCTCGCCGCGCTGCTGCCGGACGTCCGGGCGGCCCACGCCGTCACCGACGTCACCCGAGGCGAGGCGGGCGTCCAGATCCGCGACAGCGCCGGTCGCGTCGCCCAGGTGGACCGCGTCGTCATCGCGACCCACGCCGATCAGGCCCTGGACCTGCTCACCGACCCCAGCGATGAGGAGGTCACCACCCTCAAGGAGTTCGGCTACTCGCGCAATGTCACCGTCCTGCACACCGACAGCTCGGTGCTGCCGGCCGCCGCGCGGGCCCGGGCCTGCTGGAACTACCGGATGACCTCCTGCGACCAGCCCGACCAGCCGGTCGTGGTGACGTACTGGATGAACCGCCTGCAGGGGCACCAGGCCGCGCCGGACTTGCTGGTCACGCTCAACGACTCCGGCCGCCTGGACCCGGAGTCCATCGTCTCGACGATGCATTACGAGCACCCGATCTACACCCCGGAAGCGGTCCGCGCGCAGACCCGGCTGAGCAGCCTGGCCACCGACCGTACCGTCTACGCGGGCGCCTACCACGGCTCCGGATTCCACGAGGACGGGTGCCGCTCCGGCGTGGCGGCGGCCCGGCACTTCGGGGTGACCTGGTGAGCACGGCCGCCGTCCTGCCGCCCGCGCACGCTCCCGCGTTCCCGGCGCTGCCCGAGCTGCCGGCCCTGGTCGTCGGCCAGGTCACGCACGTGCGCCCCGGACCGGTGCGGCACGCCTTCCGGCACCGGGTCTACCAGTGGCTGGTTGACCTGGACGACGTCCCGCGCCAGCCCTGGTACCTCCGGGCGTTCGCGCGCTTCAGCAGCGCTGACCACCTCGGCGACCCGCGCCTGCCGATCAAGCGCAACATCGAGAACTACCTGGCCCGCAGCGGCATCCGGCTCGGCGACGGAGGGCGAGTGCTCATGCTCGCGGGCGCCCGGGTCCTTGGCTACGTGTTCGACCCGCTCTCGGTCTTCTGGTGCTACGCCGCCGACGGCGTCCTGACCTGCGTCGTCGCCGAGGTCCACAACACCTACGGCGAACGGCACGCCTACTTGCTGCGACCCGACGGGGCCGGAGCGGCCGTGACGGACAAGGCCTTCTACGTGTCCCCGTTCTTCGACGTCAGCGGCAGCTACGCACTACGGTTCGCGCTGCGGCCGGACCTGGTCTCCGCGACCATCACGCTGCGCCGGTCGGGCGCCGTGGCGTTCACCGCGACCTTCCGGGGCCGCCCGGAACCCGCGACGCGCCCGGCGCTGGCCCGCCGGCTGATCCGCCAGCCCCTCATGACGCAGCGGGTCTCGGCCCTGATCCGGGTGCACGGCATCTGGCTCTGGCTGCATGGCCTGCCCATCCGCTCCCGACCAACCCGCACCCGGCAGGAAGGGGTCTGACCATGACCGTCTCCGCCTCCGTCAGCCGCCGCAGCGCCGTCGCCACCCCCCGGGCGCCGGTCCGGGCCACTATCGCGCGGATGATCTTTTCCCGCGCCGCAGCGCTGGTCCCCGTCCGTGTGAGCTACCCCGACGGGCGCGTACTCGGCGGCGGCTCGGCGGCCTCGCCCGGGTTCCAGCTCGTCCGCCCCGCCGCCTTCTTCGCCCGGCTGGGCCGGGACGCCAAGATCGGCTTTGGCGAGGCGTACATGGCTGGCGACTGGCGCGCCGCGCCCGGCACCGACCTGGCCGACCTGCTGACGCCCTTCGCCGAACGGCTCGCCACCTTGGTCCCGGCGCCGCTGCAGAAGCTGCGGGCCGTTGTGGACACCCGCGTGCCCCGGGATCAGGAGAACACCCTCGAAGGCGCGCGCACCAACATCGAGGCTCACTACGATCTGAGCAACGACCTGTTCGCTGCCTTCCTGGACCAGACGATGACCTACTCGTCAGCGTGGTTCGACGAAAGCGAGCCCACGACGACCGCGACCCGGCTCGAGGAGGCACAGCTGCGCAAGGTCGACGGGATCCTTGATCTCGCCGGCGTCGGCAGCGGCACCCGGCTGCTGGAAATCGGCACCGGGTGGGGCACGCTCGCCATCCGCGCAGCGCAACGAGGAGCGCAGGTGACCACCGTCACGCTCTCCCGGGAGCAGCTGGAACTCGCCCGCGAGCGGGCCGTCGCGGTCGGCGTAACCGAGCTTGTGGACGCACGGCTGCAGGACTACCGCCAGGTCGAAGGCGAATACGACGCCATCGTCAGCGTCGAGATGATCGAGGCCGTGGGCGAAGCCTACTGGCCGGTCTTCTTCGCCACCCTGGACCGCCTGCTGGCACCGGGCGGGAAGGTGAGCATCCAGACGATCACCATGGCACATGATCGGCTCCTCGCCACCCGGAGAAGCTTCAGCTGGATCCAGAAGTACATCTTCCCCGGCGGAATCATCCCGTCCTTGCAGGCCATCGACGAAACTCTGGCGGCGCACACCACCCTGCGGGTCACCCAGCGGCGCGAGCTGCGGCCGCACTATGCCCGAACCCTGCATCTGTGGCGCGAACGCTTCATCGACCAGTGGCCGCACATCCAGGCCCAGGGCTTCACCGAGACATTCCGGCGGATGTGGGAGTTCTACCTGGCCTACGCCGAGGCCGGGTTCCGCAGCGGTTACCTGGGCGTGAGCCAGCTCCAGCTGACCCGGGAGCCGACCTGGCACTAACCGGCACTAACCGGCACTGACCGGCACTGACCAGCGCTGTCGCCGGACCACGTCTGGAAGCACCGAGGAATTCGAGGGGAACCATGAAGCTGCAGAAGACGGTCATCGCCGACAAGCCGCTGGATGCGGTGTTCGACTACCTCTCCGACTTCACCACCACGACCGACTGGGACCCGGGCACGGTGGTCACCGTGAACCAGCACGGCGACGGGGGCGTCGGCACCACCTACCTCAACACCTCTACGTTCCTGGGCCGGCAGACCGAGCTGACCTACACCGTGCGCGAGTTCGTCCCGGGTGAGCGCATCCGGCTCTGCGGCGAGAACAAGACGGTCTCGGCCGTCGACACCATGACCTTCCGCAGCGTCGGGGCCGGTACCGAGGTGACCTACACGGCCGAGTTCACCTTCAAGGGCCCGGCTCGGCTCCTGGCCCCCCTGCTCAGGCCGGCCTTCGAGCGGCTCGGCAACCACGCGCAGACCGGCATGAGCAAAGCGCTCCATCGGCTCTGACAAGCAGCACGCCGATGGCGATCGAGGCCGAACCATCCCACACCGAGGGGGCGTCCGCGATGAAGATCCCGAACGCGGCGAGCAGCGACTAGATAGCGTTCCTGGCCGTACCTGAACTGGTGCCCGGAGTCGGCCGGGCACTCGCCCTGATGAACAGAGGCGAGCAGGAACGCCTGATCGAGGGTGTCGGCGCCGGAGTGCACCGCCTCGGCCAGCATGGCGCTGGATCCGCTGAGGATCCCGGCGGCCAGCTTGGCCAGACCAGACGGTCGATTAAACCCTGCGCGGCCTGGCCGACCGCGGCGTCCTGGTCCGGACGGAGTCCGGCGGCGGGGCCGCTTTTCGAGCTCGCCAGGCGCGACTGGAGCGCGGAGCCCCGCCGCCCCGGCCGCGAAAACGGCCCGCCCGCGGCGGGCCGCTGATCACGATCGTCACTGCCGTATCTGTGATCGCTTGTGTCACCGGCGCCGCAGGAGTTGGTGGCAGAGCCGGAGAACCGGGCGTATTTCGGTGGCCGGCCGGGCTATTTTAAGAGATCTTGACGCTTTTTCAGCAATATCTACTGAAAAAGCGTCAAGATCTTCGAGTATCACCCAGCTGCTGGGGCTGGCGGCACTGCTGTGGCCAGTGTGACTCGACCCCGAGGCGCCGCCGACCTCGGCTGCCGGCGTCGGCTGGCTGGCTCCCGGGGTGGCTGCCGGCGTCGGCTGGCTGGCTCCCGGGGTGGCTGCCGGCGTCGCCTGGGCGGCTCCCGGGGTGCTCCCGGCTTCGGCGCCGGCTGCCGAGCGGGACCCTGCAAGCACGTCGAGCAACCGGCCCGCTTACAGTCATATATGCAGCCAGCCCGGTGGAAGCGAGGGAGGCGCAAAGGTGGGTGCGCGGTCCTGGATTGACGGGTGGCCGGTCTACCGGCAGCTGACCGGGCCGGACCGCCTGGGACTCGGTGCGGCAGCCAAGAGCGGCCGCACCGAGCGGCTCACGCCGCGGACGGCCACTGCCGACAAGGTCGTCAAGTCCATCTGCCCCTATTGCGCCGTGGGCTGCGGGCAGCAGGTCTTCGTGCAAGAGGGCCAGGTCACCCAGATCGAGGGAGACCCGGACTCGCCGGTCAGCCGGGGCCGGCTCTGTCCCAAGGGCTCGGCCAGCCTGCAGCTGACCACCGGCCAGGCCCGCCAGTACCAGGTGCTGTACCGCAGGCCCGGCGGGACGCAGTTCGAGCACCTGGCCCTCGACACCGCGATGGACATGATCGCTGACCGGGTCATCGAGGCCCGCAAGGCCGGCTGGCAGTGGGAGCACGAGGGCCGGCGCACCCGGCGCACCATGGGCTTTGCCAGCCTTGGCGGCGCGACCCTGGACAACGAAGAAAACTACCTGATCAAGAAGCTGTATACAGCGCTCGGAGCCATCCAGATCGAGAACCAGGCCCGGATATGACACTCCTCCACAGTCCCCGGTCTGGGGACTAGCTTCGGTCGTGGCGGTGCCACGACGTTCCAGCAGGACCTGCAGAACGCCGACTGCATCCTGATCGAGGGCTCGAACATGGCCGAGGCCCACCCGGTCGGCTTCCAGTGGGTGATGGAGGCCAAGGCCCGGGGCGCGAAGGTGATTCACGTCGACCCCAGGTTCAGCCGGACCAGCGCGCTCGCGGACCTGCATGTGCCGATCCGGGCCGGCGCCGACATCGCGTTCGTCGGCGGCCTGATCAACTACGTGCTGCGGAACGAGAAGTACTTCCGCGACTACGTGGTCGCCTACACCAACGCGTCGGTGATCCTTACCGAGGATTTCATCGACACCGAGGACCTCGACGGCGTGTTCTCCGGATTCGACCGCGAGCAGCGCGCGTACGACTCGCAGACCTGGCGCTACCAGGGCGGCGAGGTCCGGCCCGCCAGCGGGCAGCGCGGCGTCGGCGCGACCCGGCGCAAGCTGGTGCAGCAGTCGGCCCGCGGCGAGGCACATGGCTCCGGCGGGGCCGACGCGCATCCCGAGCCGGACACCGACGAGACGCTGCAGCATCCGCGGTGCGTGTTCCAGGTCCTGCGACGGCACTTCGCCAGGTACACGCCGGAGATGGTCGCGCAGGTCGCCGGGGTGCCCGAGGAACTGTTCACCCAGGTGTGCGAGCTGATCACGGAGAACTCGGGCCGCGAGAAGACCACCGCGTTCGTCTACAGCCTGGGCTGGACCCAGCACACGGTGGGCGTCCAGTACATCCGCACCGCGGCGATCCTGCAGGCGCTGCTCGGCAACATGGGCCGCCCGGGCGGCGGCATCCTGGCCTTGCGCGGGCACGCCTCCATTCAGGGCTCCACCGACATACCGACCCTGTTCGACCTGCTGCCCGGCTACCTGCCGATGCCGCACGCGCACAGCAATGACGACCTCGACAGCTACGTCGAGGCCGAGAGCGTGGTGAACGGCTTCTGGGCCAACACCCGCGACTACCTGGTCAGCCTGCTCAAGGCCTGGTGGGGCGACGCGGCGACGGCCGGCAACGATTTCTGCTACGACTACCTGCCCCGGCTGACCGGCAGTCACAGTACATACGAAACGGTTATCGCCCAGCTGGACGGCCTCTGCAAAGGCTACTTCATCTACGGGCAGAACCCGGCGGTCGGCTCGGCCAACGCTCGCATGCAGCGGCTGGGCATGGCGAACCTGGACTGGCTGGTCGTGCGGGACTTCGTGCTGATCGAGAGCGCCACCTGGTGGAAGGACGGCCCCGAGATCGAGACCAGGGAGCTGCGCACCGAGGACATCAAGACCGAGGTGTTTTTCCTGCCCGCGGCGGCGCACACCGAGAAGAGCGGGAGCTTCACCAACACCCAGCGGATGCTGCAGTGGCACCACGAGGCAGTGGAGCCCGCCGGGGACGCGCGCAGCGACCTGTGGTTCATCTATCACCTGGGCCGGCGGATCAGGCAGAAGCTGGCGGCGGCCGCCGCCGCCCCGGGCACCGGGCTGGCCGCCGACGCCGATATGGACCGGCCGGTCCTGGATCTGACCTGGGACTACCCGGTGAAGGGCGCGCTGGACGAGCCGGACGCCGATGCGGTCCTGGCCGAGGTCAACGGGTGGGACGCCGAGGGCAAGCCGCTGTCGTCCTATACGCAGCTGGCCTCCGACGGATCCACCGCGTGCGGCTGCTGGATCTATTGCGGCGTCCGGGCCGACGGGGTCAACCAGGCGGCCCGCCGCAAGCCGGGCAGCGAGCAGAGCTGGGTCGCCCCCGAGTGGGGCTGGGCCTGGCCAGCGAACCGGCGGGTGCTTTACAACCGGGCGTCGGCCGACCCGGACGGCAGGCCGTGGAGCGAGCGCAAGGCGCTGGTGTGGTGGGACGGCCAGAGCGGCAAGTGGACCGGGCACGACATACCCGATTTCGTGGCCGACCGGCCGCCCTCCTACCGGCCGCCGGCGGGCGCCACCGGGGTGGAGGCGATCTCCGGGGTCGACCCGTTCATCATGCAGGCGGATGGCAAGGCGTGGCTGTTCGCCCCGGCGGGACTGCTGGACGGCCCGCTGCCCGCGCACTATGAGCCGCAGGAGTCCCCGCTGCCGAACCTCCTCTACGGCCAGCAGCACAACCCGATCCGGGAGATCATCAGGCACTCCGAAGACCGGTTCCAGCCCAGCGGCGCTGAACCCGGGTCGCAGGTGTTCCCCTATGTGGTGACGACCTACCGGCTAACTGAGCACCACACCGCCGGCGGGATGTCGCGTTTTCTGCCCTATCTCGCCGAACTGCAGCCCGAGATGTTCTGCGAGGTATCACCCGAGCTGGCGGCCGAGCGGGGGCTTGAGCACCTGGGGTGGGCGACCATCATCTCGGCGCGCAGCGCGATCGAGGCGCGGGTGATGGTGACCAGGCGGATGACCCCGCTGGAGGCCGGCGGCAGGCGGCTGCACCAGATCGGGCTGCCGTGGCACTGGGGGCCGAACGGTTACACCACCGGGGACGCTGCCAACGAGCTTTCGCACCTGTCCCTGGACCCGAACGTGCACATCCAGGAGGTCAAGGCGCTGGCCTGCGACATCAGGCCCGGGCGGCGGCCGCGCGGACCTGCGCTGCGGGCGCTGGTCCGGGAGTACGCCGAGCGCGCCGGGATCACCAGCGAGACCGGGACGGAGGCGTGAGATGACCGCCCAATCGGCGCGCCCGGCGGGGACTACCGCGGGTTCTGCGGCTGGCCTGGATCCGGTGGCTGGCCTGGGCCTGGCCGGAGGGCTCGACCCGGCGGCCCGGGCCGGGTATCCGGAGCATCCGCCGCGGATGGGATTCTTCACCGATACCTCGGTCTGCATCGGCTGCAAGGCCTGCGAGGTGGCCTGCAAGGAATGGAACTCGGTGCCCGAGGACGGGCTGACGCTGACCGGAATGTCGTACGACAACACCGGCAGCCTGAACGCGTCGACCTGGCGGCATGTCGCGTTCATCGAGCAGATCGGCAGGCCCGGCGAGCTACCGCCGCTGCCGGGCGCCGGGTCGGCCCGCTCCGGGCCTGACGGTTCCGGGTCTGACGGTTCCGGGTCTGAGGCCTTCGGGCCCGACGGCATGGGGCTGGACGGTTCCGGACCGGACGGTTCCGGAGCGGGTGGTGCCGGGCCAGGCGGATCCCGCTGGCTGATGTCCAGCGACGTGTGCAAGCACTGCACCGAGGCGGCCTGCCTGGACGTCTGCCCGACCGGCGCGCTGATGCGTACTGAGTTCGGCACCGTCGTCGTCCAGCAGGACATCTGCAACGGGTGTGGCTACTGCGTTTCCGCGTGCCCGTTCGGGGTCATCGACCGCAGGGAGGACGACGGCCGCGCGTTCAAGTGCACGCTCTGCTACGACCGGCTCGGCGTAGGGCTCGAGCCTGCCTGCGCGAAGGCGTGCCCGACCGACTCGATTCAGTTCGGCCCAGTCGACGAACTGCGGGAACGCGCCGAGCAGCGGGTCACCCAGCTGCGGGACGCCGGGATCGCTGGGGCGCGGCTGTACGGCGAGGATCCGGGGGACGGCGTCGGCGGCGCGGGCGCGTTCTTCCTGCTGCTCGATGAGCCCGAGGTGTACGGACTGCCGCCGGATCCGGTCGTCACTACCAGGAACCTGCCGCGGATGTGGCGTCACGTGGCCACCGCGGGCGCCGCGCTGGTGGCCGGGGCACTGGCCGCCTACCTGGGCAGCGGTCCCGGGGGCCGGTCATGAGCGGCGGCCCGGACGGCGGATCGCGGGGCCGGGCAGCGGCGGCGCGGGCCGGGGCAGAAGCGATGCGGAGCCGAGCGGAATCCGTGCGGGGCCGGGCGGCTTCCGTGCGGGGCCGGGCGGCTTCCGTGCGGGGCCGGGCGGCTTCCGTGCGGGGCCGGGCGGAATCCCTGCCAGGCCAGGCGGAATCCGTGCGGGGGCGGGCGGAACCAGGACGAGGCTGGGCGGAAGCAGTACGAGGCCGCTGGCGCGCTAAGGGCCCGGGCGCTGAGCGGCCGGTTGTCCCGCGCGCAGAATTCCGCTCCTATTACGGCCGGCCGGTGCTCAAGGAACCCGTATGGCAGGCGCCTGATATCGCCGGTTACCTGTTTCTTGGCGGCCTGGCCGGCGCGTCCTCGCTGCTCGGCGCCTTCGCCCAGCTCGCGGGCAACCGCCCGCTTTCGAGGGCGGCCAAGGTCACGGCGGCCGGTGCGATCAGCCTGTCCGCGGCCGCGCTCGTCCACGACCTTGGGCGGCCGGCCCGCTTCGTGAACATGTTGCGGGTGCTCAAGGTCACCTCTCCGATGAGCGTCGGGTCCTGGCTGCTGGCCGGCTACAGTCCCGCCGCGGGAGCCGCGGCGGCGTGCGCGGTGACCGGTCGGCTGCCCAGGGTCGGCACCGCCGCCACCATCGGGGCAGCGGCGCTGGCTCCTGGCATCGCGACGTACACCGCGGCGCTGATTTGCGACACGGCTGTGCCCGCCTGGCATGAGGGCCACCGCGAGATGCCCTATGTGTTCGCGGGCTCGGCCGCTACGGCGGCCGGAGGCCTGGGCATGCTGGTCGTGCCGACCGTGCACTCGGGGCAGGCGATCAGGTTCGCGGTACTGGGAGCGGCGGCCGAGCTCACCGCGAAGAACCTGCTGGTGCGCCGCCTCGGTGAGATAGCGGAGCCGTATCAGATCGGTCGGGCCGGCACGTTGCTGCAGGCTGGCGAGATATGCACCGCGGCTGGGCTGGCCGGAGCGGTCCTGGCCGGACGCAGCCGCACGCTGGCGGTGCTCTCCGGCGCCGCGCTCGTGACCGCCTCGGCCCTGACCAGGTTCGGCATCTTCGAGGCGGGCCGCGTCTCCGCACGGGACCCGAAGTACACCATCGGCCCACAACGCGAGCGCCTGCGCGAGCGCGCCGTCGCGGCGCCCCGCCCCGACCAACCCGTCGGCCCCGGCGCGCCGACCCCCACAGACGGCACGGGTCGCCTCGGCTAAGCCGCCGCGGACTCTGGCGCCGGCCCCGACCGGTGCTTCGGGCGGCAGGTGCTACGGGTGGGCCTGGCCGCGGGCTGGGCCATGGGCTGATGGCGGTCAAACGCGCGGCACCCCGATCCGCGTTGCTGCTCGGGTAGTGCGGGGCCGCGCTGGGGGCGAGGCCATTGCACGCTGCTGGCCCGGGCAATGGCGCACGATGACCCGGGGCTGCCGTTATCGCCACTGGTACGCTTTGTGACCGTAGGTAGCGGCGGGCGGGCAGCGCGCCCAGGGGTGACAGGAGGGAGGCCTTCGGTCGGCCAGCCGGTAATGCTGTCAGGGTCCAGCCGTCACGATCACGGAGGCCTTTGAGCCGCCTTTTCGCGTGCGGTCGGCCGCGCGCTCCCTTTATCGCCTGATTTCCTTAAGCATCTGGTCAGCCTTCCCGCGAATTCTGCATAGTGCGCTGTGTTGGGGACAGTAGTGCTGGAGGGCTGTGTGTACTGGCCGGCGTGTGGGTTCGTTCTTCGGCTTGGGTGCGGGCGGGGCGGTGGCCGGGATCGGTGATGTGGCTGATGGGATTTGAGATGGCTGGGCGCTCGGGGAACGGCGAGCTGGATGTGGGTTCGGCGGAGTCGGGGCTGAGTGTGCTGCTGGAGGCGTGTGAGCGGGCGGTGGAGGAGGTCGGGGCTGCGGTGCCGCCGGTGCAGTTGCGGGCGTTGCTGGTGATTGACCGGGCGGGGAGCTTGAATCTGAGCCGGCTGGCGGGGTTGCTGGGGGCGTCGGCGTCGGCGGCGAGCCGGTTGTGTGACCGGATGCAGGCGGCGGGTCTGGTGTCGCGGGACCGGGCGGTGGTGAGCCGGCGGGAGATTGTGGTGGTGCCGACGGAGTCGGGGCGGCGGCTGGCGGAGTGGGTGCGGGGGCGGCGGCGGGCGGCGCTTGGGGGTTTGCTGGCGGGGATGTCGGCGGAGGGGCGTGCGGCGCTGGCGCGGGGGCTGGGGGAGCTGGCCGATGGCGGGACGGCCGGGATGGGTGATGGCGGCTGTGGCCAGGCCGGAGCCCCGGGGCTCCGATAGTCCGCTGCCTGGCGCGGGCCTGGTTTGTGTCAGCGGGCCTGGTTTGTGCCAGCAGGCGCCTGGCTTGTGGCCGTCGCCTAGCGGCTGGTTCTGCTCCCCGTTCGGCCCGCCGCGCCGGGACTGCAGATGCTTTGCTTACCAGCGATCACGTAGACAGCTCCCCTGGTGGCTGAGGTGCAGCGTGAACTTGGCACGAACGAGCCGAGCACGACCGAGCCCACGATGGCGACCACCACAACTGGGATCAGCATGACCGGCTGAATCAGCCGCCTCTTCAGCTGCAGTAGGTGCACCACCCAGCCCTTGAGTTCTTCGACCTTCGGCATGGCCTCATGCGACGTGAGCCGCGCGAAGCTGGCGAACAACGATGTCAGGCGCGGGTCACGAGCCTGAAGGATCACTTCGATCTGGTCGAGGACCCGCTGCTGACGGGCAGGCAAACTCATCTCTTCTCCGGTCCGTTCATCCCTCGGTCTGCCGGCTGCCGACGTCGTCAGCGCACGTCCGGGCTGGCCAGGCCACAGCGTGGCGGTGGCAGCGATTGCGGCTGCCGCTACCCCGCTAGCGGCCGTGAAACAGGCAGCCGAAGGCGATACGCGCCGGAAGCTTGAGATTACTGCCAGAAACCGTATGCCGGGGCTGGCCTTCACCATTAAGCCGCCGCTGCGGTGCTGCGTCAACTGAAGTGCGGGCCGGGTTTGGCTCGCTCACCGGCGGGCAGTCGAAAGAGCTCGCTCACCGGCGGGCAGTCGAAAGAGATCGTTTCCGCGAAAGCAGGTGAACCATGGCAGCCGTGGCCGTCATCGTCATCGTGATTGCTGTCATCGCGGTCGTCACCCTGGCGGTTGGCCTGCTGGCTGCGGCGCGCCGCCGCCGTCTGCGTCGGCGCTTCGGTCCCGAATACGACCGCCTGGTCACCGAGCGAGGCAGCAGGCAGTCGGCCGAGGCCGAGCTCGCCGGTCGGGAGCGCCGGGTTCGGAGCCTGGATATCCATCCGCTCGCCGATGCCGCACGGGCCAGGTACGCGGAGCAGTGGGCCGTCATCCAGGAGCGGTTCGTCGACGCGCCGGTCGATGCGGTCGCTTCGTCGCAGGCGCTGGTGACCGCCCTGATGCGGGACCGCGGTTACCCGACTGAGGACCGCGATCAGATCATGGCTGACCTATCGGTCGGGCACGCCGCGACCCTTGATCACTATCGGAGCGCCACTGAGATCAGCGGTCACGCCGCCTCGGGGGCGGCGTCCACGGAGGATCTGCGGATCGCCATGATCCACTACCGTGCGCTCTTCCGCGATCTGCTCGGTGAGGTCGCTGAGTCGGCGGGGGCAGGCACGCAGCAGCCGGACGCGGCTGGCGACCCCGCCGACGGGCCGCAGGCCCAGGCCGCCGAGAGCCTGCAGCCGGCGCCGCCGGTCCAGCCGGTTCGCGCTGAGGACCCGGTCCCGCCGGTTCGCGCTGAAGGGACCGTGGCTGACAGGAGGGCGAACGGCTCGGTAGACCGGATGCCCAGGGAGTTAAGCGGGCCGGCCGCGCTCTGATTCTCCTGCCGGGGGCCTGATGTCATCGCGCGTCGATTCGCTGGCCGGGGGCGCGATCTCATCGGGCGTCGTGGGTGTCTGGGTGGCAGACCTGGCGCCTGCCGGGCGGTCGGTGTACGAGACCTCGACGTGCTGTTCCTCCCGGCGCTGATTCTGCAGCGCCTGAAGCGCCATGGACGCACGGTCAGCCTCGGTCAGTGGCGGCTGGACAATCGCTCGTGGCCACAGCCGCCGCGCCAGTACGACGTTGATCTCCGCGGAATAGACGGTGATCTCAACCCCCAGGTAGATCCAGGCGATGAGACCGAGCACGGTGGCGAAGACGCCGTAAACCGAGTCGCTGCGCAGATAGTGGTGCACCAGGAATGTGCCAAGCGCCAGCAGCAGCGTCCAGGCAATGCCGCCGGTGATCGCGCCGGGCAGGAGCTTGCGGCTCGGCACCCCCTTAGGCGTCAGGACGCGGAAGCTGATGAAATAGATGGCTACGTTCACCACCACGGCGACCAGTTCAACTCCCGCAGCGGTGGCCGGGCCGTTGTGCCCGAAACTATCCAGGCCCGTCAGCAGCGTGGTAAGGATTACGCCCAGCCCGAGCACGGCCAGGAACGCCACGGCCCGGCCGAGGCGCTGCACATATCCCGGCCGCGCCGGGCCGGGCAGGTTCCACACCTGCGCCATCGTGAACAGCCCGGCTTGCGCTAGTCCGCTGGCGCCCCAGATCAACACGAGCAGTCCGACGATCAGCCCGATCACGCTCGACCGCCGGAGGGAGTGAACGTTTCCTGCCAGCTGCTGGCCGATCAGCGGGAACTGCTTCGCGACGGCATCGAGCACTGCCTTTCGCACGGCCGGATCACCCGAAGCCACCAGGCCGAGGGTGGTCACCAGGACCAGAAGCAGCGGGAACAGGGAGACGAAGCTCGAGTAGGCCAGGTTGGCTACGAGCACGCCGCCATTGTCGTCGCCATACTTCTTGACGATGCCGAACAGGAAGGCGGCCGGCTGATGCCGCTGCTGGGCCGTGTCTACCTGGCGGATTACGCGCTCGACGGGGTTCACGTCGGCCACCGATACGGCCAGGCCTGCCACCAAGGCGGCGGCCGCCCCGGTGGCAGAAGGACGAGGCTGTTCATCTAGGTTCGCGCTGCCCGATGTGACACTACGTAAACATCATGCTCGGTCGCGCCGTGCGCCTGCCGCAGCCTGGCCGGGGGCCTTGCCACCCGGCTGCGGCCGTGGCAGTCTTTCCTTATGGAAACATTTGCTGCAGGGAATGTGTCGGGGGGCGGGCTGTCGGGGCTGGATGACGGGGAGCTGCTGGGGCTGGTGCGGTCGGAGCCGGCGGGCAGCGGCCGGCGGTCGGCGGCGTGTGAGCTGCTGGTGGCGCGGCACCGGGCGCTGGTGCGGTCGTGCGTGCGGCGGTATCTGCGGAGCCCGGAGCCTGCGGAGGATCTGATGCAGGTGGGGTATGTGGGCTTGCTGAAGGCGATCAATAATTTCGATCCGGAGCTGGGCGGGTCGCTGGCGGCGTATGCGCAGCCGTGTATCTCGGGGGAGATCAAGCGGCATTTCCGGGATAAGCGGTGGCAGGTGCGGGTGGAGCGGCCGGTGCAGGAGCTGGTGCTGGAGGTGCGGGAGGCGTCGCGGGAGCTGGCGCAGCGGCTGGGGCATCTGCCGGGGGAGGCGGAGCTGGCAGATGCACGTGTCGCGGCTGCTGGCGCATGCGCTGGGGTATCTGCGGGAGCGGCTGCTGGCCGCCCCGGGGCAGCCCGCGCGCGGCGCGGGGCTGGCCGAGGCGAGCTGACCCCGGGCCCGCCACCAGGCGGCCTGGCGGCCGGCGGGACGCCCCCGCCCGCCCGCCGCCAGGACCCAGTGCGGGTCGCCGCCGGGCAGGTGGGACACGGCTCTTCGGTAGAGTCAGGCCGTGTCGGCGCCCAGTTACCCGAACTTCGCAGGCAAGCACGCCGAGGAGGCGATCTTCACCGCGGCGGATTTCGCTGCGTACTTACGGCGGGTCGGTGCGCTGGAGTCCTACGAGGCTCCTACGGCTGCCGTGCTCTGCTATCAGCGCTCCCTGTACCACCATGTGCTGCGGACCGAGGGACTACAGCCTCCCGAGCGCCGAGGCGCCCTGCACGGGATCCTGCTCCTGCCGAGCACCGGCGGCAGAGTCGGGCTGCTCGGCCAGTTCGGGATCGGAGCGCCGGCCGCTGCTGCAGTCCTGGAAGACCTTGCGGCCACGGGCACGTCGGCCTTCGTATCCGTCGGCACGGCGGGAAGCTTGCAGGCAGACCTGAAAGTCGGTGATCTCGTCCTCTGCGAGGCTGCCATCCGCGATGAGGGTGTCTCGCACCATTACCTGCCCCCGGCGAAGCTGGCCACCGCGTCGGCAGGCATGAGTGCTTCGCTGGCATCAGCGATGTCGGGGGCAGGCGCCCAGTTTCGGGCCGGCACCTCATGGACCATCGATACTCCCTACCGGGAAACAGTGGCTGAGGCCCGCCGCTACCAGGCGGAAGGTGTGCTCTGCGTCGAGATGGAAGCGGCTGCGCTATTCGCGGTGGCAGAGGTCAGGGGCTTGCAAATGGCCTCGGCCTTCACCATCAGTGACTCCTTGGCCGACCTCGTCTGGAATCCCCAGTTCCTCGGGCCGCAGGTCCAAGCCGGCCTGGTCACTCTGTACGAGGCCGCGCTCGGCGCGCTGCAAGGCATCCGCTAGGCGGCCGCACGCGTCACGCTCGTCGTGGGGGGCGGGCTGGCCCGGACTTACCTGCGGATACGGGAACCGCTGGCGATACGGGGGCAACGGCCAGCTGTCGGCCAGTGCCGCCGGCTAGAGCGCGACGAGCCGGTCCAGGAAGCTGCGGTACTCCCGCAGCGCGGTGCGCAGGACCTCGGTGTCGGCGTCAGAGCTTTCCCAGCTTCCGCGAAGGCTGGTGCCCCGCTCATTGATCTCGGCGGTGAGAACGCCGATGGCCTCGGTCACCAGTTTCGCTGCCGCAGTGACGGACCGGCGCGGATCGTCCACGAAGTCAGACTGGATGGCCAGCCAGCGGTCCTGCAGCTGGGCGAGCCCCCCGGCCGGCTGAGCTACCGCAGGCGCACCGGGCGCGGCGCCCGGCCCGCTGGCCAGGCCGTCAGCGGGGGCGCCGCCCGGGGCGCCAGCGGGCGCGTCAGCCGGCGTGCCAACGGGAGCTGTGCCGGCGGGGACGCCGTCGGCTTCCTGGCCGGTTCCGGCCAGCCCGTTACCGGCGGCCGCCCGATCCGGATAGCGGTCCGATTCGGGGGAATCGGTGACGTCGCCGTCGAGAATTACCACGTCCTCATCGGCGATTTCGTCCGCGCGAATGACGTCGGATGGCTCGGTGCGATAGTTAGCTGCGGTTTCGTCAGTACGCCGGTCGGCAGCCGTGGCCGTGGCACGGCCCTCTGGGTCTTCAGCAGGGTAGTTATTCATGATCCCTCACGCTTTCGACGGTCGGTGGTGACTCCGATACCCGGGCGGAATTTCCAGCCGCCCTTCCACTACCTGCGAGCGGCGGGCCTAAACCAGGTGCGCTCGACCGCAATGGTGCAAAGCGGCTGTGATCCGGTCCGGTGGGCTATCAAAGGCAGTTTCGCTGCGGTTCAGGAACGGCATTGCGACGTTCAGGAACGGCCTTTGGGCGATGGGGCGTCTTCCGCAGCCGCGGGCTCCGGCGTGGGCTCCGGCGCGGGCTCCGGCGCGGGCTCCGGCGCGGGCGCCGGTGTGGGCTGCTCATCGGGCGCATGCTTCGGGTTCAGCTCAGAGAGAGCCCGGCGCATCGCCGGCAGCCCGGCACCCCTGGGGACCTTCAAGGAGACGTACGCGGCCGCACCGGTGGGGATGGGCAGCCAGAAGTTGACCAGCCGCCATGCGAGCACGCCGAGCGTCGCGACGCTCCTGGTGAGGCCGAAGCTCACCAGCAGCACCGGGGTCACCGAGTCGATGACGCCGAGCCCGCCGGGTGTCAGCGGTATGACGCCGAGCACGTTGGCGATCCCGTAGGCGGCGAACAGTCCCACCGGATCGGCGAAACCGCCGAAGGCGGCGATGAAGCACCACAGCGACGCGGCATCGAGCAGCCAGTTCAGTGCCGCCCAGGTCAGCGAGCGGACCAGCACGGAACGGTCAGAGGCCAGGTCACGGAGTGACGCGCTGGCTTGGAGCAGGATCCGCTCGAGCCGGTCGGCACCGACTCCCGGGATCGGTCGGCCGATGGCCCTGACCATGCGGGTGGCCCGTTTCCCGCCGCGGGTAATACCGAAGACCAGCGCCGCGATCAGAGCGAGGGCCACCGCGCCGACAATGGCGACCGTCACGTAGATCGGATGGAAGCCTTCCAGCGGGATGGAGATCACCAGCGCGAGCCACAGCAGCACGTTCAGCACGACCGTCGAGCCCATGCCCTTGGTCGCCATCATCACGCCCACGTCGGTGCCGTCCACGCCCTCGTTCGTGAACAGCCGAAACCCGATCCCTGCGCTGCCGACGGTCCCGGCCGGGATGACGTGCGCCACGGCGGCCGCGGACATGTCGATCCGGAAGAGCCTGGACAGGCTCAGCCGGGGCGCCCGGCCCGGCAGCAGGGCGCGGGTCAGTAGTGCGTAGCAGAACAGCGAGACGAACTCGAGTATTACCCCGGCGGCCACCCAGGCGCCGTTGATACCCCCGAGCAGGTAGAGGTCTTTTCTCGCGCCGATGAGCTCGGGGATGACCAGGTACTCGATGACCAGGATCAGCGCGAAAATCAGCACGCCGCGTCGTACCGGGTGCTTGAAGAGCCAGCGCCAGCGACTCGGGCGCGGCTGGTGGTCCTCGTCGGCTTGCCTGGTGGTGCCGTTTGGCTGGCGGTTGTCGTCGGCTTGCCTGGTGGTGCCGTTTGGCTGGCGGTCTTCGCCGGCCTGCCAGGTGGTGCTGCTTGGCTGGCGGTTGTCGCCGGCCTGCCCGGCGGCGCCGTTCAGCTCGCGTCCAGGCGGCGGAAGGTGACCTCGTGCAGCAGCAGGCGGAGTGCGGCGGCGGCCGGGATCGCCACCAGGGCCCCGACGATACCCATCAGCGCACCGCCGAGGAGAACGGCCACGACGGTCACGACGGCGGGCACCTCCACCGTCCGGCCCATGATCCTCGGCACGATCAGGTAGTCCTCCGCTAGCCGGTAGGCAATATAGAAACCCAGGGTAGCCAGGGCGATCGGGAACGAGACCGTGAGCGCGACCAGGGAGACAGCCGCCCCGCCTATGGTGGACCCGATGACCGGAATGAGGTCAAGCAGCGCGACCAGCAGCGACAGCAGCAGCGGATAAGGGATCCCGAAGGCCAGCAGCCAGATATAGGTACCTACCCCAGCGATCGCCGAGGTCAGGAAATTCCCGAGCACGTAGCCCCCGACCTTGGTGAGGATCTCATCGCCGATCAGAATGACGCGGGCCCGCCGGGATTGTGGGGCCAGCCGGTAGGCAAACAGCTTAATACGGGGCATGCTGGCCAGGAAATAGATGGTCAGGACGGCCACGACTAGCAGCGAGGTAGCCGCGCTGAGCACTAGTTCCCCGGCTCCGAGCACGCCGCCGATCAGCGCCGTGCCTCGGGTGGACAGCAGCTTGGACAGCCGCTGCTGGATCTGGTAATGCGCGTTCAGCTTGCCGAGCTCGGAGTTGTGGTCCTGCAGGGAGCGCATGTAGTGGGGCAGCTGCTGGGTGAGCGCGGTGGTCTGGGCGGCCAGCGGCGGGATCGCCGAGGCCAGGAAGCCGCCGACCACGGCTACGGCGGCGAGGAGAATGACGATCACGGCCGCCGGTCGCGGCAGGCCGCGCTTGGTCAGCCAGCTGACAGCAGGATCAAGGCCTGCGGCGATGAACAGCGCCAGGCCGATCAGGACCAGCACCGAGCGTGCTCTGATCACCACCTCGACGAGCCCGTAGGTCACAGCGACCCCCGCGGCAGCGGCCATCCCGATGAAGAACGGCGACCGCTTGTTCAGCGGCCGTCCCGGGCGGCCGAGGCCGTTGGTCTTCTCGGCGATGGCAGCGGCCGTGTCGAGCGCCTCCTGCATACGGTCCGGGGGCCCGATGCGGTCCGCGGCCTCTGGCGCGCCGTCATCTGCTGAGGACGTCACGGCTGCGGACACGGGCTTCTCCTGACGGCGCTGCTGGTCCGGTGCTGACCGGCCCTAGGACGGAAATCATTCGCCCTGAGCTGCCCAGGTGCGGGCTTCTCACACATCGCCTCCGCCCGGTCGCCTCCCGCCGGGCCGCTGCGAAGGCTTCGGCCCGGGCTGCTGTTTAGGGGTGCCATTCCCGGGCAGATCCGGCGGATTCTTTTAGGGAGGCTCGCAGTGACCACGCGGATAGCACGGCGCAGAACCCGAAGTGCCAGGTACGCGGGGCGGCAAGCCGCTCACAGCCGGCTCCTGGCGATACTGGCGCGGACCGGACTTGCGGCTCGCGGGATCATGTACATAATCATCGGCTGGATTGCGATCGAGGTCGCATTCGGCCATTCAGGAAACCAGGCGGACTCGAGCGGCGCGCTGCGCGTGGTGGGCAGCAATGCGGTCGGCAAGATCGCGCTCTGGCTGCTCGTGATCGGATTCGCGGGACTGGCGCCGTGGCGCCTGACCGAGGCAATCTATGGTGCCGCCGGGCCGGATGGGCACAAGGCCAGCAGGCGGGTGGCGGCACTGGCGCGAGCCCTGTTCTACGGGCTGTGGGCCTACGCCATCTTGAAGTACGCGATCGGGGCAGGCGCGCCGAAGTCGAGCAACTCACAGTCGAAGGACCTTACGGCCACGGTCATGGCCCACCCGGGCGGTCGCATCGTGGTGGTCCTGGCGGGGATCGGCTTCGCGATCGGAGGCGCGATCCTCGCCTTCCGCGCCTGGCGGAAGGCCTTCCTCAAGCACCTCCAGATGGCGAGCGCCAGTCCGGCTACCAGGAGCGTCGTCGAGCGAATCGGCCAGGTCGGCGGGATCGCCCGTGGCATAGTGTTCGCCGCCGCCGGGACATTCCTGTTCATCGCGGGCATCAAGGTCAATCCGGGACAGGCCAAGGGCGTCGACGCCACGCTGCGGTCCTTCGCTGCGACACCGCTGGGGCCGTGGCTGCTGGTGCTGGTCGCGGTCGGGCTGGTCGTCTTCGGTGGCTACTCGTGCTGCGAGGCCCGGTGGCGCCAGGTCCAGTAAGCACGCCGCCGCGCGCGGCGGATGGTGAGCGTTACCCGAGGGCGGCCGGCGGCCTGACCGGCCGCCCTCGGGCCGCGGCCAGGCCGGCCGCGGCCAGCGCGGTCTCGAGTACGGCATCTGTCAGCGTCGCGCGCCCGAGGGTCTGGCTGGCGGCCGTGACGCAGGCCATCGAGGCGGCGTGGGCGAGGTCGACCGCGGCACCGACGGTGAGCCGGGCCGAGCCGGGCCCGGCTCCCGCGGTCAGCGCCGCCTGGATGAGATGACGCGCACCTAGCACTCTGGCCAGGCGCCGGGCCGCAGGACCGGGCGGACGCCCCGTGCAGCGGCGGATCATCGGGCCCGGGGCGCACAGCAGGGCCGCGCCGTAGCAGGCGCGGACTGCCTGCAAGGCGTCCGGCGCGGCCGCAGCGGCTGCCTTCACTTGCGCTTGGCCCGCATGCCGGTCAGGATTCCGCCGGTCACCGCGGCTCCGGCGGCCAACCCGGCCAGCACCCGCGGGTGCTGGGCCAGCCACAGCTGCTCGCTCCGGTGATGGGACTTGTCGTCGAATATGCCGTGCGGGCCGTGGTCACGCCGGTCGGGCCCGTCCATGGCCTGCCACAGATTATCGGGGCGCCCGAGGGCCACCGGCTGGTCCGTCTGCTGTGACTTGTATCCAGTCCGGGCCAGGTACCTGTCGAGCAGGCCGGGCACGACCCGGTTGGCCACGATGGTGGCGCTGGTGCTGGCACCGACCCAGTACTGCCTCCGGCGCGGATGGTCGGCCGCATACACGACTCCCCGCGCGGCCACCTCGGGCTCGTAGATGGGCGGTACCGGCTGGGGGTGCCGGGGCAGCTTGGAGCGCACCCAGGAGAACTGCGGGGTGTTCACCGCGGGCATCTGCACGACGGTGATGTTCACCCCCGAGCCCTCGTGCAGCAGTTCGCACCGCAGTGCGGAAGTGAACCCGTTGATGGCATGCTTGGCCCCGCAGTAGGCGGACTGCAGCGGGATGCTCCGCTCGCCGAGCGCGGAGCCGACCTGCACGATCGTGCCCTGCCCGCGCAGCCTCATCCGGGCCAGTGCCGCCATGGTGCCGTGCACGAACCCCAGGTAGCTGACCTCGGTGACCCGGCGGAACTCCTCGGAGGAGATCTCGACGAACGGCGCGAACACCGAGGTGAACGCGACGTTGACCCAGACGTCGATCGGGCCGAAGAACTCCTCGACCTGGCGCGCAGCGTCGTTCACCTGAGCGTAGTCGGCGACGTCGGCCGAGATCGCCAGTGCCTTACCGCCGGCGTCCTCGACATCGCGGACCGCGCCGTCGAGGCCGGCCTGCCCGCGGGCGATCAGCCCGACGTTGGCTCCCCGTTCGCCGAAGAGCTTGGCGGTCGCCCGCCCGATGCCAGCGCTGGCCCCGGTGATCACCACGGTCTGGGGCACGGAGCCCTGCTCAGTCATGTGTCATTTCTCCCTTCGGTGAGTTGCCGCCGCCCCGGCCGCCGCGACCCGGCGCTGAGGCCAGCCGGGCGGCGCATTCGAGCAGCATTGCGTGCACGAACGCCTGCGGCAGATTGCCTCTCAGCTGGCGTTCGGCGATGTCGTATTCCTCGGAGTACAGCCCCGGTGCACCACAGGCGGCCCGGTTCCGCTCGAACCAGCCGACGGCGTCGGCCTCGCGGCCCTGCTGGTGCAGGGCCAGGGCGGTGACAAATCCGCACAACAGGAAGGCGCCCTCGGCATCGCCGAGCGGCCGCTCGTCATGGCGGAAGCGATAGGCGTAACCGTCCCGGGTCAGGTCGGTCAGGTAGTCGCCCAGCGTCTGCACGGTACGGGGGTCGTCGGCAGGCACCGCGCCGCGCACCGGCGGCAGCAGCAGCGCCGCGTCCAGTCCCTGGTCGCCGGGTGAGCGCTGCCAGCGGCCTGACGGATGGACGGCATGCGCGGCGGTGTCAGCGAGAATGGCATCGGCCAGGGCGGCCCACTGGCTGCCCTGCGCATCCGAGGTGCACATCCTGGCGGCCGTTCGCAGTCCCGCCACGCAGGTCAGGCGGCTGTGCGTCCACGCCTGGCTGTCGATCTCCCAGATCCCGGCGTCTGGCTCGTCCCAGCGCTGCGCGATCGCGTCGGCGGCTATCTCGGCCGCTCGCTGACCGTCGGAATCCAGCCGGTCGAGCTGGCCCGCCGCGGCGAGCAGCTGCAGCGACTCGCCGAGGGCGTCCAGCTGGAACTGCCGGTTCACCCAGTTGCCGAGCAGGTCGAAGCCGCCCGGGTAGCCCGGCAGGTCAAGCGATCGCTGGTCGGGGACGGGGCCGCCATCGACGGTATAGGCCGGCTTCAGCTTCGGGCCGTCAGCCTGGAGCCGCTCGGAGACGAAGCGCACCGCGTTGTCGAGCAGGGGATAGGCGCCCGCGGCCGCAGCCGCCTGGCCCGTGTAGCACTGATCCCTGATCCAGGCGTAGCGATAGTCGTAGTTGCGGCCCGCCTTCGCCCGTTCCGGCAGGCTCGTGGTGGCAGCGGCCACCATTCCGCCACTCGAGCTGGTCAGGCCGCGCAATACGACCTGCGCCTGCCGGGCGTCGCGAGCGGCGATCACGCCTTCGAGTTCCGGTGCAACCCTCGTCCACTCGGCCCGGGTGGCCCGCCAGAGCATGGCGGGGTCCAGCGGGTCATCACGCAGCGGACGGGGTGACAGCTCGAGAACGAGATCACAGCTTTCCCCGGGCGGCACGGTCAGGCTCATGGCCAGCATGGGCGTCCGCCCGGACCGGCGGAGGATGGCCTGCCTGACCGCCCCGGACCAGCGCAGGTACTGGTCGCCGGTCCGTCCGGTCCAGGTGTCCTGGTCATCGTGGCGGATCGAGCGCATGGCGTGCTGGCCGAATCCGGCCCGCGGATCCAGGATGACGTCGACGTTCGCGGGAATTTCGTGGGCGATCACCTGACGCAGCACCACCACGCGGTCGGTGCGGCCGGGAAACGCGAGTGCCTCGCGGCATTCGATGGTGCCCTCGGTGGTAATCCACCTGCTGCGCCAGATCAGGGAGCCTTCCTCGTAGTAACCGCCCCAGACGAAGCTGTCCGCCGGGGTGATGGCGTAAATCCCGGCGCCGCCGACGAGCGAGGCGAACACCGCATCCGAGTCCCACCGGGGGGCGCACATCCAGACGATGCCGCCGCGCGGGCCGATCAGGGCGCCGCGCTCCCCGTCTGCGATGAGCGCGTAGTCACGCAGCACATGCGGGGGATATCCCTGCGTCCAGTGGCTGCCGTTGTCGGCCACGGCTGCCCTGCCTCTCTGATCACGGTGTCGGGGGGGAGCACCACGGTCGCCGGCAGCCAGGGGGCGCTACACGCCGACGGTGATAGGAAAGTCGTCAGTGATTGCGCAATTCGTCGATCAGCTGCGCCTTGGTCATTGAGGAACGTCCTTGATCTGCGCTCTGGGCATCCTTAGGCTCCTTCCTCTCCGGGATGGCCGGCGAGGCGCTCGGTGAGTACTTCCTTCAGCCGGCTCCGGCCGCGATGCAGGCGGGACATCACGGTGCCGATCGGGCAGCCCATCATCGCGGCGATCTCCCGGTAGCCGAACCCCTCGACATCGGCCAGGTAGACGGCCATCCGGAAATCGTGCGGGAGCTCGCGGAAAGCGGTAGTGACGCGGGCATCGGGGATGCGATCCAATGCGAGCTCCTCGGCGGATCGCAGCCCGCCCGGGGCATCCACCTGGGCCCGTTCAAGCTCCCAGTCCTCGATCCCCGCGGCGGCAAGCGCGGGCTCGCGCTTGCTCCTGCGATGGCCGCTGATGAAGGTGTTGGTCAGGATGCGATGCAGCCAGGCCCGCAGGTTGGTGCCCTCCTTGAACTGATGGAAGGACGCAAAGGCGCGGGCATAGGTCTCCTGGACCAGGTCCTCGGCGTCAGCCGGGTTCCTGGTCATCCGGGACGCGGCAGAGTAAAGCTGCCGGGAATGGGCCAGTGCCTCGGCGAACCGCGCATCGGCGTCTTCATCGCGCCGGGCCTGCGCGTGCGCCGCATCAGGCACCGCCTCCCGGCTCGCCGCGGGGGTGGTCAAGGCAGGCATGGGGCGGGCTCCTCATGACCCTCGAGCGGGTCATCACTCCTGGATGTATTCCTCGAGGATCTGCGACTCACCCGGATTGATCGTGGCGCCCGGAGTGGTCGTCGCCGGATCGTGGTCCGATGCCTGCAGGTCAGGTGGCGTCGGCCCCGGCTCACGCGCCGCCTCCGCGGCCGTCGGCTCCCCCTCGGCTCCCGGGTTGAGCATGATGTAGGGCGGGTAGCGGGTCTCCTCGACCTGGCCGACCAGCGGGCCGCGTCCGCCTTTGCGGACGACCATCCGGCGGCGCAGCCAGCCGGCCTGGCCGCGCTTGGGCAGGAACAGCCCGGCCACGCCGGTCGCCATCACCACCACCCCGGCGACCTGCAGGTTGAGGAAGCTGGGGTGACCAGTGATGGCGAAGGTGAGGATCGCCCCGATGGCAATTAATGCCAGTGACGTTGCGGTTTTCATCGGTCATTCCTCCGGTCGGGTGTCGGAGTCTCGAGTGTCGGAGTATCAGCTGTCGGAATCCGGTCGGGCGGGCTGCGGTCGGCATCGGTCAGGCCTGCCGGTAGTGCTCGGCGTCGGCGCCCCGTAGCTGCAGGCCGAGCCCGGGCCGGCCGGGATCGGGGGTGAGCACGCCGCCGGCCGGATCGAGGGCCCCGTCGAAGAGCAGCTGCTCGATCCGCTGATGGTCATGGAAGAACTCGACGTGCCGCAGGTTCGGGACCGCGGCTGCGGCGTGCGCGTGCAGGTTAGGGGCACAGTGCCCGGACACCTGCAGGCCGTGCGCCTGGCGTCCACGTACAGCTCGGTGTCCGGGCCGATAACCTCGCGCGCCAGCGCCACCCGCGCCAGGTCCCGTCGCTCGTCGCTCCCCCACGACTCGGCTATCTTGATCTTGACCCGCGGGATGCGCTCCTTGTCGACCCACCCGGACAGCTGGTCCCTGGTCTGCTGCTCGTCATAGGTAGTGAAGCCGCCGCTGCCGTACCCGGGCACGTGCTCGCGGGCCCGGCCGAGCAGGCCGGTGACCGGCACACCCAGCAGCCGCGCCTTCAGGTCCCACAGCGCGATGTCCACTGCCGAGATCGCCGTCGCCGCGATCCCGCCCCGGCCGATATTGCGGACCGCCCGGGCCATGGCCTCGGCGGCCCCGGGGATGTCGAAGGCGCTGCGGCCCACGACGGACCCGGCCAGCACGTCGGCGACAACGCCCCCGGCGGCCGCGGCCGCATAGGTCCAGCCGATGCCCTGCTCACCGCCCGCGCTGGCGGTCACCAGCACCAGCGTCGTGGAGTTCCAGGCCAGCGTCCCGTCGCCCTCAGGCGCGTCGGTCGGGATGACGTACACCGCGGCCGCGACGTCCTCGACCGCGGGGGTGTCAGTGGTCACCGTAGCCTCGCCCTCCCGTCCTTGGTGATCCGAGCCGGATACTGTCGGCTACCCCTTGCCTCGCGGCGCAAACAGGGCGAGCCCGGGTGGCGTCCGGCCGTAAGTGCAGACCGGTCGCGAAAGGCGCCACACCATGAGGCATGGCACAGGCCCACGCGGGTAGCTCGCCGCAGGTAATTAAGGGCTGTGCGGTACCAGCGGGCGGGAGGCAGCGTCGATGACGGCAAGGCAGCTCAGCGATCCGCGGCCGGAGTCGCAGGCTCAGCGTGACGACCGCAACCTCTCCGAGATAATCCAGGAGCTTCGGGTGGCCGGACTGGGCGTGCAGGTCTTGTTCGGGTTCCTGCTCTCGCTGCCCTTCACCAACAGGTTCGTCAAACTCAGCCATGCCCAGCGCGAGCTGTACCTGGCCACCGTCCTGCTCACGGCCGTCTCGATCGCGCTGCTGGCCGGACCGGTCGCCTACCACCGGGTCGTGTTCCGCCGCCGTCAGAAGGAAAGCCTGGTGCAGGCGGCCAGCAAGATGGCGATCCTCGGGCTCATCACCGTCTCCCTGGCCGTCTGCGGAGCCGTCCTGCTGGTGACCAGTTTCGTCGCCAAGAGCCTGCCGGCGGCCGTCATCACCGCGATCGTCGTGTGCGCGTTCGGCGGCTTGTGGTTCGTCTTCCCGCTGGTCCGCCGCGCGGATAGCGATCGATCAGAACAGGCCGGCCCGACGCATTGACGGAGGCCGGCCGTCCGGATCGTAGATCAGCCGGTAGAGCGCCGACGCCCACATGCGGGTGGCAGCCGGAATCTGCGGGGTCGGATAGCGCCGCAGCTGCCCGGGCGGCCGCGGGCCGCGCCGTCCGCCTTCGTGCCATGCGTCGAGCGCCGCCGCCGCCCGCTCGAAAGACTCGAACATCTCCAGGCCGCCGGGGGTGGGCGCCGCTGCGGCATCCACCGCGGTTCCGGGATACTCGGTTCCGCGATGCTCGGTTCCGGGATGCTCGGCCCCGAGATGCTCGGCGCCCAGCGCTATCCTGAGCCGCCTCGCGAAGGTGCCCACGGCGCCCGGGCCGCCTGCGGGCTGAGCGTCAGGCTGGGTGCCGGGCTCGTCATCGGGCTGAGCGCCCGATCCGGCGGCGGGCCAGGCCGCCTCGTCGAGGATCGCGCAGCTGACCTCGGAGTCGTGCGTCCAGGAACGGCGGTTGAAGTTGTCCGATCCGATAATGGCCCAGGTGTCGTCGACGATGCAGACCTTGGCGTGCACATAGATGGGAATGCCTCCGGCGTTTTCCAGGCCGTAGACAGCTACCCGGCTCCCGCCCGCCGCATACAGCAAGTCCAGCGCATCCACGCGGCCGATGAGGTTGGGCGGCGTGGAGATCCGGCCGTCCTGGTCGGGAAACCTCGGAATCACCGCGATCAGGTGCAGTCTTGGGGTGTCGCGTAGGGCGTCGGCGAGGACCTTGACGACCTCCTCCGACCACAGGTACTGATCCTCCAGGTAGATCAGGGACCGGGCCCGGGGCAGTACCTTCAGGTACGCGCGGGCGATGCTCCGCTCGCCGTCCGGAGCGAAGTCGTACCCCGGCCGCCGGCCGGGATAGGTGCGCAGCAGCTGGACGGCGTGCGTGCCGCGTGGCCGGGGATCAGGGAGCTGTGCGGGCAGCGGCTGGGCGTGGTGGTCCCGGCCGGTGGCCGCGTCACGCAGGCGGTGCAGGGGATTGCGGGTAAGCGGCGCCGGGTCCTCCCACCGCTCGCGGAACACGGTCTCGACATCACCGACCGCCGGGCCCTGGATCATCGCCTGGATGTCGTGCCAGGGCGGCCGCGAGCCGTAGACCGAGGACATCGGCTGCCGCTGCGGGTCACCGAGATGCCTGCGGTCGTCGCGGCGGCTGTGGCACAGGTCGATCCCACCGACGAAGGCCACGTCACGCTCGGGGCGAGACGGATGCCTGAGCACGACCAGCTTCATGTGATGCGAGCCGCCGGGCCGGACCCGCATGTCGAGCAGGCAGCAGCCGCCCGCGGCCTCGATCTCATCGCCCAGCGAGCGGTTCTCTTGCTCGCTGAACTGGAACCGGTCCAGGTGCGAGCGCCACAGCAGCCCCCTGACCAGGACGCCGCGCTTGGCGGCGGCGCAGAAGACGTCCGCCACCGCGGTATCGGGACCACCATCCAGCCACTCGTCAGGATCGCCACGCCAGTCGGTGAACATCAGCAGATCGCCGGTCTGCATCGCATTGACCCGGGTGAGCAGCCTGTCGAAGTACGACATGCCGTGGATGAGCGGACGGACCTCGTTGCCTACCGACCAGGCCAGCCCGTCGGGATGCCTGGAGTCAAGGCGGGTGGCCGGGTTACCGCGCTGCGCAGCGGTGAGAAACCATTCGTCGAGTTGCACGACGCAGCACTACCCAGGTGATCGCCCCGGACACACCGCCGGGTGAGAGCGCGATTCGCGGGTAGGGAAGCCATCCGGCGACCGAACGGGCCGACCGCCGTCGCAGGTCAGTGATGCCCGCCAGTCCCGGCCCGAAGCGATATGAGGCAGCGCCATGGCAGCGAGAAAACCAGCAGATAACGGGGGCAGCCAGCCGGCCGAGAGCCAGGGAAGCCGGGCCAGGCAACGGGGGCAGTCATGAGCGCGCCGCCCTCGGACACCCTGACCACCGGAGGCATCCGGGTCCAGCTGTCCAACACCGGCAAGGTCATCTTCCCGGAGGAGGGGATCACCAAGGGTGACCTCATCGGCTACTACCGCGAGGCGGCCAGCCGGATGCTGCCCTACCTCCGCGGGCGCCCGGTCGCACTGGCCCGCTACCCCGACGGCATCACCGGCGAGCGCATCTTCCAGAAGAACGTGCCGGGCTATTTCCCTGACTGGGTCAGCCGGGCCAAGGTGGGCAAGCAGGACGGCACCCTCACGCATGTCATCTGCGACAAGCCAGCGACCCTCATCTACCTGGCCAATCAGGCCTGCATCGAGCTGCATATCTTCCTTAGCAGGGTAGGGAGCCTGCGCAACCCGGACCAGCTGGTGTTCGACCTCGATCCGCCGGATAACGACCATTTCCACGACGCCCGCCGCGCCGCGCTCGCGCTGCGGGACCTCCTCGAGGACGAGCTGGGCCTGACGACGTTCGTCAAGACCACCGGCGGCAAGGGCCTGCACATTCATCTGACGCTCAACGCCAGGGATGACTTCGACGCGGCGCGCGCGTTCGCCCGCCAGGCCGCGGGCCTGCTGACGGCCAGGCATCCTGACCTAGTCACGACCGAGCAGCGCAAGGACAAGCGCGGCGGCCGCGTGTACGTGGACATCATGCGTAACGCCTACGCTCAGACGGTCGTCGCGCCTTACACGGTCCGGGCCAGGCCTGGCGCACCGGTCGCGGTCCCGCTGCACTGGGACGAGGTGGCCGACCGCAGCCTGGAGCCCGGCCGGTTCACGCTGCGCACCGTCCCGGGCAGGCTGAGCGGCCTGGGCGAGTCCACGGCCGACCCGTGGGCCGGCCTGAGCAGGCGCCGGTACGGGCTAGCCAAGGCCACCGGCCTGCTTGAACAGCTCACCGCCGCCTCTCCATGATCATGTCGAGTTGTCAGCGATTACACCTGAGAACCCGACAAGATCATTTGAAAAGCAAGCGACCGTGCTTCAGCCCGCCCGCCGTGGGTAGCAGACTGCACATGGTGACCCAAATCCGAGAAACCGAACGAAAGTACGAGGCGGCGCCAGGAACGCCGCTGCCAGCACTGAGCGATCTGCCGCTGGTCGCCATGGAATCTGACTCAGGCGAGCAGACGCTGGAGGCCGAGTACTACGACACGGCCGACCTGCGGCTGATCCGGGCCGGTGTCACGCTGCGCCGGCGCCGCGGTGGCAGCGACCCGGGCTGGCACCTGAAGCTGCCGGTCGGCGGTGATTCCAGGGATGAGATCAGGCTGCCGCTCCGGCGAGCAGGCCGCAAGGTGCCCGCGGATCTGGCCGCGCTGGTGCGCGTGCACACGCGGGGCGAGCCGCTGCGTCCGGTGGCGCTCATCACGACCAGGCGCCAGCTCCGGGTGCTGCTCGACGAGGCTGGATCCTCGCTCGCCGAGGTCGCGGCCGACGACGTGTCGGCGGAGGCCATGGGGGACGAGGCCACGCTGTCGCGGTGGCACGAGGTGGAGGTCGAGCTGACCGGCGGCAGCATGCGGCTGCTGGAGGCGGCCGACAAGGCACTGCGGCGGGGCGGTCTGCGGCCCGCGGCGCAGCGGGCCAAGCTGGAGCGCGCGCTGGCCGACCAGCTGCAGCCGGCCAGCCAGCCGCGCTCGGCCGACCGGCTGCCGCCAGGGGCCGGCCTGCCCCGGCCGACCAGGCGCTCGGCCGCCGCCGAGGTCGTGCTGGCCTACGCGGCCGCACAGGTAGCGGCGCTGAAAGCCGCCGACCCGCTGGTCCGCAGGGACACGCCGGATTCGGTCCATCAGATGCGGGTGGCCACCCGCCGGCTGCGCGCCACGCTGAAGTCATTCAGCGCGGTTGCGGACCCCGCCGACACCAAATCGCTCGGCGACGAGCTGAAGTGGCTCGGTACCGTCCTCGGCGCCCCGCGCGACGCTGAGGTGCTGGCTGGGCGGCTCGCGGCCAGCGTGCAGAAGCTGCCGCCTGAGCTGGTACTGGGGCCGGTCCAGGCCCGGCTGCGAGCTCACTTCGCGCCGGTCGAGGCGGCCGCCCGGGCCGAAGCGCTCCAGGCCCTGGACAGCGACCGTTACCTGGCCCTGCTTGACCGCCTGGACCAGCTGCTTACCGACCCGCCGCTGGCGGAGCGGGCCAGCCACCGGCCGGCGAGGTGCTGCCGGTGGCAGTCAGCCGGATGCGCCGCCGGGTGCGCAGGCGGATGCGTCAGGCCGAGCGGACGCCGGCCGGGCCGGACCGGGACGCGGCCCTGCACGAGGCCCGCAAGGCCGCCAAGGATGCCAGGTACGCGGCCGAGGCGCTCAGTCCGGCCTTCGGCAAGCAGGCCAGACGGTTCGCCAGCCGCATGAAGAAGGTCCAGTCAGTGCTCGGTGATCACCACGATGCCGTGGTGGCCCGCGGCGCCGTCAGGGACCTCGGCGTGCAGGCCCACCTGGCCGGGGAGAACGCCTTCACCTTCGGCATTCTCTATGCGGACGACCGCAGGCTCGCCGCGGATCTCGACCGGCAGGCCCGGCGGGCCGTCCAGCAGGCTTCGCGGCATAAATATCGCAGCTGGCTGCGCTAGCTCAAGTACGCTGCGCTAGCTCCACTACCCGTGCCGATCGCCTCCACCCAGGGGCGGCAACCCGCACCACCATGTCCGCCCCTTCGTTCTGGAGTGTCGCGATGGCTATCCCGCCGACGCCAGGTCCCGGCCACCGGTCCGCGACCTACCGGGTCCAGCTGCATGCCGGCTTCACCTTCGACGACGCGGCCGCGATCACCGGCTACCTGGCCGCGCTCGGTGTCAGTCACCTGTACTGCTCGCCTTACCTGCAGGCCGCCCCGGGCAGTACGCACGGCTACGACGTCGTCGACTACGGGCGGCTGAACACCGAGCTGGGCGGCGCGCCCGCGCATGCCAGGCTCAGCGCGCGGCTGGCCGCCGAGGGCCTGCGCCAGGTACTCGACATCGTGCCCAACCACATGGCGCTCGCGGGACGGGCGAACGCCTGGTGGTGGGATGTCCTCGAGAACGGCCCGTCGAGCCGCTACGCCAAGTATTTCGACATCGACTGGGATCCTCCCCAGCGCAAGCTGATCGCCACGGTGCTCATGCCGGTTCTCGGTGATCACTACGGCCGGGTCCTCGAGAACGGCGAGCTGACCGTCGAGCGCCAGGGCGGATCGTTCATCGTCCGGTATCACGAGCACGAGGCGCCGCTGTCGCCGCGGACGCTGGACGATCTCCTGGCCCGCGCCGCCGTCAGCGCCGGATCCGTCGAGCTGAAAAACCTGGCGGCCGATCTCGGCCGCCTGCCGCACGCCATCCTGACCGACCAGGCGGCGGTGGCCGAGCGCCACCGTGGCAACGAGGAGCTGCGGGCCCGGCTGACCCAGCTGTGCCAGACCCAGCCCGAGGTGGCGTCGGCGATCGACGCCGAGATCATGCAGCTCAACCGGAACCCTGATGCCCTCGACGAGCTGCTCGGGCGGCAGAACTACCGGCTGGCCTTCTGGACCACCGCCGCCGAGGAGCTCTCCTACCGGAGGTTCTTCAACATCGATTCGCTCGCCGGGCTGCGGGCAGAGGACGAGGATGTCTTCGCCGACACTCACCGCCTGATCCTCGAGCTGGTCGACAGCGGGTTGCTCGACGGGCTGCGGATCGACCACGTGGACGGGCTCGCCGACCCCGAGGGTTACCTGCGTCGGCTGCGGGACGCGACCGGGGGCGCCTATGTCCTGGTGGAGAAGATCCTCGAAGGCGACGAGGAGCTCCCCGGATCGTGGCCGGTCGCGGGGACCACCGGATACGACTTCCTCAACCGGGTCAACCAGCTGTTCGTCGAGGAGGCCAGCGAGGCTCTCCTGCTGGCCGCCTACGCCGGTTACACCGGAGTGCGGGCGAGCTACGCCGAGATCGTCCAGGAGGCCAAGCTCCAGATCATGGACGGGGATCTCGCGGCTGAGGTAGAGCGCCTCACGGGCATGCTGGTGGACGTCTGCGAACGGCACCGCCGGGAGCGCGACTTCACCTACTCCGAGCTGCGGGACGCGCTGTGTGAGCTGATCGCCGGATTCAGCGTCTACCGCACCTACGCCCGCCCTGGCCGCCCGGCTACCGCGGCGGACCGGACCCATGTGGCCACCGCGGTGGCCGCCCTGCGCCACCGCAGGCCCGACATCGACGCCGAGCTGGCGGGCTTCATCGGCGAGCTGCTCGTCGGGGACCGCCCCGGTGCCGTGGAGGCCGCTTTCCAGGTGCGTTTTGCCCAGGTCAGCGCGCCGGTGATGGCCAAGGGCGTCGAAGACACCGCGTTCTACCGGTACCTGCCGCTGGTGTCGCTCAACGAGGTCGGCGGTGATCCAGGCCAGTTCGGCAGGCCGGTGGAGGAGTTCCACCGGGCGATGGCCAGCGCCGCATCGCGCTGGCCGGAAGCGATGCTCACCCTCTCCACGCACGACACCAAGCGCAGCGGTGACGTGCGCGCCAGGCTGAGCCTGCTGTCGGAGCTTCATGAGGCGTGGGAACTTGCCGTGGACCGCTGGGGCCGCCACAACCGGCGATATAAGCAAAACGGATGGCCGGATCGTAATGCCGAGTACCTGCTGTATCAGACGCTGGTGGGCGCGTGGCCGATCGACCCGGGCCGGGCCGTCGCGTACATGGCGAAGGCAGTGAAGGAAGCCAAGATTTACACGTCCTGGACCGAACCTGACGCCGGCTACGACCAGGCTCTGGAAAGCTTCGTCACCGCCATCCTGGCCGACCAGGGCTTCGTCGCTGACCTGAAGGCGTTCCTGGCCGAGCATAAGGTCGTCGAGCTTGGGCGGATCAACTCGCTGGCCCAGACCGCGCTGCTGCTGACCTGCCCGGGCGTGCCCGACCTCTACCAGGGCACCGAGGTGTGGGACCTGTCCCTGGTCGACCCGGACAACCGCAGGCCGGTCGACTACGCGGCCCGCCGCGATCTGCTGGAGAGCCTGGCTGACGCGGGCCCTGAGGCGGCGCTCGACCGGGCCGCCGACGGCGGCCCGAAGCTCTGGCTGATCCACCGGCTGCTGCGGCACCGGTCCTGCCATCCCGAGGCCTACGGCCCTGGCTCCGGTTACGAGCCGCTCCGGGTGACCGGGCCCGCGGCCGCGCACGCGCTGGCCTTCGCCCGGGCCACCGGGCTGGCCGTGGTAGTGCCGCGGCTGGTGGCCGGGATCGGGGACTGGGCCGGCACGACCGTCGCGCTGCCCGCTGGCCGGTGGACCGACGTGCTCACCGGCGATCAGGTCGAGGGCGGCGACGTCAGCCCGGGGCAGCTGCTGCGGCGGTTCCCGGTCGCGGTACTGGGCCGGGCAGGCTGAGCGGCGCGGGGGTGGTTTCACGTCGTCGTCGGGGGCAGGAACGGCTGATGCACGAGTTCCGGGTGTGGGCGCCGCGCCCGCGCGAGGTTGATCTCGTCTCCGGCGGCCAGCGGATGCCGATGCGGCCGGCTGGCAATGGCTGGTGGGCGCGTACCGTCAGTGCGGCGGGACCAGGCACCGACTATTCGTTTAGCCTTGACGGCGGTCCGCCCCGGCCCGACCCGCGCTCTGCTTACCAGCCGCGGGGCATCGACGGGCCGTCCCGGGTGGTCGATCACGCCGCCTTCACCTGGGCCGACCACGGCTGGCGCGGAATCCCGCTGGCGGGCGCGGTCCTGTATGAGTGCCATGTCGGCACCTTCTCGGCGGACGGCACCTTCGACGGGCTGATCGGGCACCTGGATCACTTGGCTGACCTGGGCGTTGACGCTATCGAGCTGATGCCGGTCGCGGAGTTCTCCGGGCCGCGCGGGTGGGGCTACGACGGCGTGGACCTGTTCGCGCCGCACCACGCCTACGGTGGTCCCGACGGTCTTAAGCGACTGGTCAGCGCGGCCCACGCCCGGGGAATCGGCGTGGTGATGGACGTCGTTTACAACCACCTCGGGCCGGCCGGGAATTACCTCCCCGAGTTCGGCCCGTACTTCTCACCCCGCCACCAGACCAACTGGGGCGATGCCGTCAACTTCGACGGTCCTGGCAGCGATGAGGTCCGGCGCTTCGTCATCGACAACGCGCTGGCCTGGCTGCGCGACTACCACTGTGACGGGCTGCGGGTCGACGCCGTCCACGCGATCGTCGATGACTCCGCCACGCACATACTCGAATCACTTGCTGTCGAGGTAGCGGCGCTGGCCGCGCATGTCGGCCGGCCGCTGTTCGTCGTGGCCGAGAGCGATCTCAACGATCCGAAGTTCGTCCGCAGTAGGGAGGCGGGCGGCTATGGCCTGGACGCCTCCTGGGCGGATGAATGGCATCATGCCCTGCACGCGGTGCTCACCGGGGAGACCAGCGGCTACTACGAGGACTTCGGATCGCTGCGGCTGCTGGCCAAGGCGCTGCGCCAGGCCTGGGTCTACGACGGCTGCTATTCGCCGCACCGGCAGCGGGTGCACGGCCGTTCGCCGGCCGGCCTGACCGGCAGCCAGTTCGTGGTCGCGGCCCAGAACCACGACCAGGTAGGCAACCGCGCTGCAGGCGAGCGCAGCGGCGCCCTGATGAGCGAGGGGCGGCTGCGGGTGGCCGCCGCCCTGCTGCTGACCTCGCCGTTCGTGCCGCTGCTCTTCCAGGGCGAGGAGTGGGGCGCGAGCACCCCGTTCCAGTACTTCACCGGCCACGCTGACGCTGAGCTGGGCCGGGCCGTCAGCGAGGGCAGGCGCCGTGAGTTCGCCTATTTCGGCTGGGACCCGGGCAGCGTCCCCGACCCGCAGGATCCGGCCACGTTCGCGCGATCCAGGCTAGACTGGAGGGAACTGGGCCGCGAGGGGCACGCGGGCCTGCTGGACTGGCACCGGCTGCTGATCGGGCTGCGCAGGAAGATCCCGGCGCTCACCGATCCAAGCCTGGATCGGACCGCCTCCGAATACGACGAGGAGGCCGGGTGGCTGGTAGTGAGCAGGGGGCCGGTCGTGATAGCCGGTAACCTCGGGGTCAGAAACTGGACTTTCCCGGCAGATCCGGCAGCGGAGGTTCTCGCCGCCTCCGACGCCCGCATCGAGCGGACGCCCGACGGGCTGGTCCTGCCGCCTGATACCGTCTCCATCCTCATGCGGGCGGGCGGGGCCGTCACCGAATGCTGTGACCGGCGCGATCCCGGCGATGAAAGGACGTAGCCGTAAATGAGCGAGGCCATTGAGACCTGGCCGGGCCGCCCCTACCCGCTGGGCGCCGTATACGACGGCGGCGGGACGAACTTCTCGCTCTTCTCCGAGGTCGCCGAGGCCGTCGAGCTATGCCTGTTCGACGACGACGGGACCGAGCAGCGGGTGCCCGTCGAGGAGATTGATGCTTCCTGCTGGCACGCCTACCTGCCGGTCGTTACCCCCGGGCAGCGCTACGGCTACCGGGTGCACGGGCCGTGGGACCCGGAGCGCGGCCAGCGCTGCAACCCGGCCAAGCTGCTCCTTGACCCGTACGCCAAGGCGATCGAGGGCGAGGTCGGCTGGAGCCAGGCCTGCTTCCCCTACACCCTCGGCGACGAGAACGCGCGCAACGACACCGACAGCGCCCCCTGCATGCCCAGGTCGGTCGTGCACAACCCGTTCTTCGACTGGGGTAACGACCGGCCCCCTGACGTGCCGCTGAACGAGTCGATCATCTACGAAGTGCACGTCAAGGGCTTCACCGCCACCCATCCCGACATCCCGCAGGCCCAGCGGGGCACCTACTCCGGGCTGGCGCACCCGGCCGCCATCGAGTACCTCACCGGCCTCGGCATAACCGCCGTGGAACTGCTGCCCGTCCATCAGTTCGTCAACGACGCGCATCTGGTGGAGCGGGGGCTGCGGAACTACTGGGGCTACAACTCGATCGGCTTCCTGGCCCCGCACAACGGCTACGCGGCCGCGGGGCAGGCCGGCCAGCAGGTCGCCGAGTTCAAGGCGATGGTCAGGGCGCTGCATGAGGCGGGGATCGAGGTGATCCTCGACGTCGTCTACAACCACACCGCCGAGGGCAATCACCTGGGCCCGGTGCTGTCGATGAAGGGCATCGACAACACCGCCTACTACCGCGTGGTGGCCGACAATCCCCGCTTCTACTACGACACCACCGGGACCGGTAACAGCCTCAACGTCCGGCACCCGCACACGCTCCAGCTGATCATGGACTCGCTGCGGTACTGGGTGACGGAGATGCACATCGACGGGTTCCGCTTCGACCTGGCCGCCAGCCTGGCCCGGCAGTTCCACGAGGTCGACCGGCTGTCCGTCTTCTTCGACCTGATCCAGCAGGATCCGGTCGTGTCCCAGGTCAAGCTCATCGCCGAGCCCTGGGACGTCGGGGAGGGCGGTTACCAGGTGGGTAACTTCCCGGCCCTCTGGTCGGAGTGGAACGGCCGTTACCGCGACACCGTCAGGGACTTCTGGCGCGGCCAGCCGGCCACCCTCGGCGAGTTCGCCTCGCGCCTGACCGGGAGCTCAGACCTCTACGAGGCCGACGCCAGGCACCCGGGCGCCAGCGTCAACTTCGTTACCGCACACGACGGGTTCACGCTGCGCGATCTCGTCTCCTACAACGAGAAGCACAACGACGCCAACGGCGAGGGCGGGGCCGACGGGGAAAACCACAACCGGTCCTGGAACTGCGGGGCCGAGGGCGATACCGACGACGAGGGCGTCCTGGCGCTGCGGCGCCAGCAGCAGCGTAATTTCCTCGCCACCCTGATGCTCTCCCAGGGCGTGACCATGCTGCTCGGCGGGGACGAGTGCGGCCGTACCCAGGGCGGCAACAACAACGCCTACTGCCAGGACAACGAGGTCTCCTGGTACGACTGGGAGCACATCGACGCCGATCTGCTCGACTGCACCAAGCGCCTGATCGCGCTGCGGCGCGAGCATCCGGTGCTGCGCAGGCGCCGGTGGTTCCAGGGCCTGCCCATCCGGGGATCGGTGGACCTGGGCTGGTCCAAGCCGGACGGGACTGAGATGAGCGACGAGGACTGGAACGCCGGGCACACCGCGTCGGTCGGCGTCTTCCTCAACGGCGAGGCCATCACCGACCGGGACCGGCGCGGCCAGCGGGTGACCGACGAGTCCTTCCTGCTGCTGTTCAACGCCCACCACGACGCGATCGACTGGACGCTGCCCAAGCAGTGGGGCCAGTGGTGGGAACTGGTTATCGAGACGGTCGGCCCGGACCGCGAAGGCGAGGTCCTGGCCAGCTCGGGCACCCTCAAGGTCGCCGGGCGCTCCATCGTGGTCCTGCTGCGCCGCGAAGGACCCGAATGAGGGGACCATGCCGTTGCTCTTCGACGGCGTCGGCGTCGGAGTTCTAGCTGGCGTGGGTGAGGTGGGCCAGGCCGCTTCCGGCCTCGGCGAGCGCGTCGTAGCCGTGGATAAAGGCCACGCGCTCGGGGAGGCCGGCCAGCTCGGCGTCGCGGCGCCGGGCGGCCGGGCCGTCGGGCAGGTGCAGCGCGGCTGACGCTGCCCAGGACATGAGCTGTACCTGGCGGGTCCGCACCCGGCGCCGGTGGGCGTAGCGGCGCAGCGCCACGCCGATGTCACGAGCGCCGTCCAGCTCCGCAGCCAGGACGGCGGCGTCCTCGATCGTCTGGTTCGCGCCCTGCCCCTGGTGCGGAAGCATCGCGTGCGCGGCATCGCCAAGCAGCACGACCGGGCCGCGGCTCCAGGACGCCAGCGGCCGCCGGGCGAACAGGCCCCAGCGCGGCGACTGCGGTACGGCGCTGATCATCTCGGTGACCGCCGGGTGCCAGCCAGCGAATGCCCTCAGGTGCGCGCCAGGCTCGGCGGCTTCCATCCAGGCCGGCCCGGTCCACCGATCAGGTCCGTCGACCACCGCGAGAAAATTGATCACGCTGCCGCCGCTGATCGGGTAGTGCAGCAGGTGAGCGCCGGGCCCCAGCCAGAACTGCAAGGCGGCCGGATCGGGCAGGTGCGGCACCCGGTCGGCCGGGACCAGGCCACGGAACCCTGACGTACCGGAGTAGACGGGCGCGTCTGGCCCGGTGACCCAGTCCCGCACGCGCGAGTGGACGCCGTCGGCCCCCACCACCACACCGGCCTCGAAGGCAGCCCCCGACGAGCAATACACCCGCATGCTCGCGCCGCGTTCCTCAAGCGTTTCCACCCGGCAGCCCAGGTGCAGATGCTCGGGGCCCAGCGCATCGGCGAGCAGCCGTTGCAACGCCATCCGGTGCAGGCCGAAGAACGGCGCGCCGAACGTGTCCCGGTACCACCGGGCATCCATGGTGGCCGCGATCGGGCGGCCGTCGCGGCCATCGCGATGAATCACCCCGGTGGGCTCGGCCGAGGCCCGGGCCAGGCTCTCGCGGAGGCCCAGGTACTCCAGCACGCGTGTCCCGTTGGCCGCCAGCCCGATGGCCGCGCCGACCTCGCGCAGCTCATCGGACTGCTCCAGGACCTCTGCGGCCATGCCCCGACGGCGCAGCAGCAGTGCCAGCGTCAGACCGCCGACCCCGGCTCCGGTGATCACTACCGGCGGGTTACCAGACGACATCCTGCCTCCTCCCTGCACCGCGGCGCGCCACGGTGCCCACGGCGCTCCTCTGCTGTATAGAGCCACTGACCGGCCGAGAGCGTACGTATGGATGAGCATGCGCGGCAGGGCGGCGCACAACATCGGACAGCTGACCGGTATTCGCCCCGGCCGATGTCGTAGAGCGCCGTGGTGGACCACACTGGAATGCGTGCTGAGGTCTGCTGCCTTAGCTGCGGTAACGGGGATGACCCAGTGGTGAGGGATGCGGCTGCGATGGCGGGTACCCCTGCTGGTGCCGACGGGAGCGGCCGGGACGCCGTGATGGTCTTTGTGCTGTCGGCCGACGTCGATGACGGTGACCGGCCCGCAGGCCGGCGGGCCCGGATCGCAATCGAGCCGCGGGTGGCAGGCCCGGCCCGCCGCCCGCGGCGGATCCGCTCCCGCGCAGCCTGGCCTCAGGCGGGCAGCCTGAGGCCCTGCTGGGCGGTCTCCGCATTGTGCCGGCCGGGAACCTGCAATCGGATCGTGGGGCCGCCCGGATCCGACCTGATGTCGATCCAGTCGCAGATCTGGCTGGTCAGCCACAGCCCGTCGCCGGGCCTCGGGTCCAGCTCGGCCGGCCGCAAGCCCAGGAACGGATCGTCGACACTGCCGCCTAGCTGGCGGAAGTCACATACGATCGCTCCGGCGTGCTCCCAGGTCCGCACGGCGGCACTGCCGGGCGCCTGGTTCTTCAGGAAGGTGCCGACCTCACCGGCGGCCTGGACCAGCAGGCCAGCTCGTTCGCCCGCCAATCCGTGCGCAGCCGCTCGGCTGGTGATGAACTTGCGCAGGCCGCGCAGGTCTCCATCGAACTCGAACCACGCGGCGCCGGCCGGCGCGTCCGGCAGCGGCCCGGTCTCCCACTCGCCGGCGAAGATGGCCGGGTCAGCGTAATCCGGGCTGGGGCCGGAGCGCGGTCCTTCAGCCAGCGCCGGATGGGTGCGCCGGGCGGCCGCGACGATGTCCGGCGGGGTGCTCCGGTCGTCGTAGGGGCAGATCATGAACACGCTGGTGCCAGCGAGCGCCACGTTGAGAGCTGACTCCATCCGGATCCAGGCCGCTACCTCCCGGGCCGAGCGCCCGGCCCACCCGGGTTCGGCGAGAATGCGCACCTGATTGCCGTCGATCCGGTCCGCATGCCGCTTCCAGTAACGGTGGAAGGCGGCCACCCGCTGCGGTGGCCGGCGGCCGAAGAAAGCGGACTCGGCATAGTCCACGTCGCTGCCGCGTGGCCCGAGGGCCGAGCTGATAAGTTCCAGGTTGGCCGGCGTGGTGACGGCCAGCACCGGCTCACCGTTAGACAGTCCTCCCTCAAGGAACGGCGTCGCCATGTCAAGGAACTGGCGGTCCGAGCCGTAGATACCTGCCTGATGCTCAAATGTCAGCTCGCTCATGCGGCTCACCCACACCCCCCACCGAGCATGCTCGCCTCTGTCGAGGCCTTCGACCTGGACTGGCTGCGGGCGTCGCCATCCGCCAGCGCCAGGCCGGGCGCGGTGTCCCAGCCGACGATCCGCAGTACCGTCAGGAGCTGGGACGGCACTTCATGGAGCACGACCCGTCTGGGGTGGCGCTCTTCGCCGCCCCGGCCAAGCCCGTCGCGGTAGCGGCCCTGGCCGTTTTCGCTCGGGCGCTGGCCGTCGGTGCTCAGATCCTGGCCGTCCGCGCCCGGGCCCTGGCCGTCGGTGCCGGTCAGCAAGACGATGGCCCGCAGCCCGGCCAGGTCGCAGTAGTCAACCTCGGCGAGGCTGATGTGGACCTCTCCGTACCCGTCCTGAACCTCTTTCAGCGCTCCGACCAGACCCGGGTAGGTGGATTCGTCGATCTCGCCGGCGATATTTAGGACCGGCGGATCGCCCGCCCAGGCGATCCGCAGCATCCCGTCGTCATATACTGCGCCCCCGCGCATCATCGCGGAAGGTCACCCCCTCGGCACGCACCAAAGCCATGCTGTGAGATTTCCATGGGGCGCCGGCTCGGCTGCACGATTCCGGCGGTACGTGGGGACCGCCGCCCCATCGCGACATCCCGGACACGAGGATATGCGACAGCGATGCTGTTCGGTCTGCCGCTCTCGGGAGAAAACCAGTAGCCTCGCTGCCGGATCACGTCGCACCGTCAAAGTCACGTGTTGTGAACCTGTCCACAGATGTCGGTTCGTTACATTATCGTTTGGCTGGCAATACCGGTCAACGTCGCCCTGCGCTACCGAAGGCTCAGCGGGCCGGGCCGGGCCGGGCCGGGCCGGGCTTGGCTTGTGCTTGGCTTGGCTTGGGACGGCTGGCGCCGGCCCGCTCGCAGCAGCCTGGGGCCCAGCCCGGTCCAGCCGGTCAGGACTTTTGGCCCTTCAAGCGCGCTGAAGCTGAAGGCATTATGCGATCTATGGAGACGGGATTGACCGCTGACGCTGCCGCATGGGGTCAGCGCAGCGGTCGCGGTGTGGCGCGCACGCCGCAAGGCCGGATCGCTCGGGTTCACCAGTACACGGCACAGGCGTGCGGTGAACGATGAGAGATGACACTGCCTTTGCCGTGCAGGCTGACGACGTCGAACTGGGTTCGGCGGAGTCGGGGCTGAGTGTGCTGCTGGAGGCGTGTGAGCGGGCGGTGGAGGAGGTGGGGGCTGCGGTGCCGCCGGTGCAGTTGCGGGCGTTGCTGGTGATTGACCGGGCGGGGAGCTTGAATCTGAGCCGGCTGGCGGGGTTGCTGGGGGCGTCGGCGTCGGCGGCGAGCCGGTTGTGTGACCGGATGCAGGCGGCGGGTCTGGTGTCGCGGGATCGGGCGGTGGTGAGCCGGCGGGAGATTGTGGTAGTGCCGACGGAGTCGGGGCGGCGGCTGGCGGAGTGGGTGCGGGGGCGGCGGGAGGCGGCGCTGGTCGGCCTGCTGGGCGGAATGACCGAAGTGGGGCGTGCGGCACTGGCACAGGGGCTCGCGGAACTCGCGCACGGCTCCGTCGGCGGGGCCTAGATCCGCGGGGCCTAGATCCGCGGGGCCCGATCCGCGGGGGGACCTGCCAGGCGGCTGGGGAGCGGGCTGAGGGCGGGGCCGGGTGGGGGTGTCGTGACCTTTTCGTGATCCGGGCTTGCCACTCGGCTGCGGCCGTGGCAGTCTTTCCTTATGGAAACATTTGCTGCAGGGAATGTGTCGGGGGGCGGGCTGTCGGGGCTGGATGACGGGGAGCTGCTGGGGCTGGTGCGGTCGGAGCCGGCGGGCAGCGGCCGGCGGTCGGCGGCGTGTGAGCTGCTGGTGGCGCGGCACCGGGCGCTGGTGCGGTCGTGCGTGCGGCGGTATCTGCGGAGCCCGGAGCCTGCGGAGGATCTGATGCAGGTGGGGTATGTGGGCTTGCTGAAGGCGATCAATAATTTCGATCCGGAGCTGGGCGGGTCGCTGGCGGCGTATGCGCAGCCGTGTATCTCGGGGGAGATCAAGCGGCATTTCCGGGATAAGCGGTGGCAGGTGCGGGTGGAGCGGCCGGTGCAGGAGCTGGTGCTGGAGGTGCGGGAGGCGTCGCGGGAGCTGGCGCAGCGGCTGGGGCATCTGCCGGGGGAGGCGGAGCTGGCTGAGCATCTGGGGCGGTCGCGGGAGGATGTGGCGCAGGCGCGGCGGGCGGATCTGGTGTTCTCGCCGTCGTCGCTGGATGCGCCGCTGGCGGGCCGGCCGGATGCCGGGAGCCTGGCGGATGTGCTGGGGGCGGAGGATCCGCGGATGGAGCACACGCTGGATATGGAGTCGGTGGCGGCGCACTGGGGGGAGCTGCCGCGGCGGGAGCAGAAGATTCTGCTGCTGCGGTTTTACGGGGATATGACGCAGGCGGAGATCGGGGCGCGGCTGGGGATCTCGCAGATGCACGTGTCGCGGCTGCTGGCGCATGCGCTGGGGTATCTGCGGGAGCGGCTGCTGGCCGCCCCGGGGCAGCCCGCGCGCGGCGCGGGGCTGGCCGAGGTGAGCTGACCCCGGGCCCGCCACCAGGCGGCCTGGCGGCCGGCGGGACGCCCCCGCCCGCCCGCCGCCAGGACCCATTCAGGCAGTCTCCTTGCCCGGCGGTGCCGGTCGGTTATCCCCCACCCCGGTCGGCCATCCCGCCGGGACCCCCGCCGGGGCCGGCGCACGGCGGTCACCCCCCCGGGGCCGCCGGCGCCGGCCCCTGAGCGGCCCGCAAGTCGAGAACTCGTCACGATCACGCCGGAGCCTGTCGCTGCAGTCCTGCCCGCCAGCCGGAACGAACGTCAGGAGCCGCCTGGCCGCGCGGTCGCCGCGAGCGCTTCAGCCTGTTCCGGCCGGGAGATGACGAGCATGTGGCTGCTGCTTTCCGTGCGTGCGCACATCAAACCAGGTGCGAAAAGACACGCGTGTGAAGGCAGCTGCGACGGGTAGTGACGGCGTTCGGCCGCCCTCAACGGGGAGCCACCGAACGGGGAACCACTGAGCGGGGAGCCTCACGCCCATGGCAGAAAACAGTTTCAGCGACGACGTCATCAGGCGTCCGGCGGAGGTCACCACGCGCCGGATCCGGGAACAGGTCAGCGGCGAAAAGGACCGCGCTGACCGCCTGCCCGACCTGCTGGACCCATGACCGCAGCAGGAGGGGACTACCGGGCGGAGGAGCAGGCCGGTCCGCCCGCCTGGCGGCGGGTAGCCGACGAGTTCGCCGCCGAGGCGGCGTCGGGCCGGCTCGACCTTCCGATGCCAGGGGGCGGCCATACCAGGGAACGCTGGGCCGCGTTCGCGGACCTGGCCGCTCGCGACCTGTCCCTGGCCAGGCTCAGCGAGGGCCATGCCGACGCGCTGGCCATCCTGGCCGAGCTCGGTGGTCCCCGCCCGCCGGGTGGCAGCCGGTGGGGCGTGTGGGCGGCGCAGCCGCCGGGACCGGCGCTGGAAGCGGTGCGCCGCGGCGGCGCCTGGCTGCTACGAGGCACGAAGCAGTACTGCTCAGGGGCCCGCACCTGTACGCATGCGCTGGTGACCGCCACGGCCGGGGACGGGAAGCGGCTGTTCGCGGTCACGACGAAGGCGCTGCGGCCGTGCCCGGGAACCTGGACGGCGACCGGCATGGCGGGGAGCGACACCCTTGACGTCGCGTTCTGCGATATTCCGGCCGAGCCGGTCGGGCCGCCCGGGGCCTATACCAGCCGCCCGGGCTTCGCGCATGGCGGTGTCGGCGTAGCGGCCTGCTGGTACGGCGGGGCTCGCGAGATCGGCCGGACCCTGCTGAGGAAATCGAGGGAACGTGACGTAGGCCCGCACGCGCTGGCTCACCTGGGCGCGATCGATATCGCGCTGACCGCGGCCCGGGCGGCTCTGGATGGTGCCGCGGACGAGATAGATGCCGACCCTGACGACCTGCGCGCGGGCGGCGCAGGCCGCGCCCTACGGGTCCGGGCTCAGATCGAGGCGGCCGCCACCGAGGTCATGGGCCGGGTCGGGCGGGCGCTTGGCGCCGGGCCGCTGAGCCGTGCCGAGGCGCACTCCCGGAGGGTCGCTGACCTGACCGTTTACCTGCGTCAGCAGCACGCCGAACGCGACCTCGCCGAACTCGGGGCGCTCCTGGCCGAGCAGGAACCAACGTGGTGACAGCGCCGAACCCGATCGACGCGTCAGGCACCGATGAGGCGGCCTGGCGAGACTGGCCAGAACTTGGCCGGCTCCCCGCCGCCGACCTCACCGGCTGGACGAGCGTGGTTGTCCTCGCCGCCCATCCCGACGACGAGGTGCTCGGAGCGGGCGGGACCATGTCCATCCTGGCCGCCGCGGGCGCCCGGCTGCGGCTGGTCGCCGTCACCGACGGCGAAGCGTCCCATCCGGGCCTGGCCGAGCCCGGCCCGCTGGCCCGGCGCCGCGCGGCCGAGACGACCGCAGCCCTTGGGGTCCTCGGTGCGCAGGCGGCCGAGGTCATCAGGCTCGGGCTCCCCGATACCGGCCTGGCCGCCCGGCAGGACGAGGTCACGTCGCTCCTGACGGATCTGACCGCCGGATTCGATGTCTGCCTCGCCCCGTGGGAAAAGGACGTCCATGCCGACCATGAGGCGGTCGGCCGGGCGGCCAGGCGGGCGTTCCCGGGAACGATCTTCTATCCGGTCTGGACGTGGCACTGGGCGGTCCCCGGCGACCCGCGGGTGCCGTGGCGTCGCGGGCTCCGGGTCTCGCTGCCGCCTGCGGTAGCGGCCGCCAAGCGCGCGGCGATCTGCTGTTTCACCAGCCAGCTGGAAGCCAGAGGGCCGGCCAGCAGGCCCGTTCTGCCCGTCGGCACGGTCGCGCATTTCACCCGTCCGGAGGAGGTCCTGCTGCGGTGAGGCATCGATGACCCTGGCCCCTGGTTACTTCGACGAGCTCTACGCATCGTCGCCCGATCCGTGGGGCCTGGCCACCCGGTGGTACGAGGCCCGGAAGTACGCGATCAGCCTCGCGCTGCTGCCGCGCGAGCGCTACCCCGACGCCTTCGAGCCCGGGTGCTCGATCGGAGTGTTCACGCAGCTGCTGGCGGCGCGCTGCGACCGGCTGCTGGCCTGCGACGCGGCTGCTGCGGCCGCCGCCGCGGCCGGCCGCCGGACCGCGTCCCTGCCCGGGGTCCGGGTTGAGAACCTGGTCATCCCACGTGAGTGGCCCGTCGGCCGGTTCGACCTCATCGTCTTCTCCGAGTGCCTGTACTACTTCGCCGGCGATGACCTACACCGGGTGCTGGACCTGGCTGGCGGCGCGCTGCGGCCTGGCGGCAGCCTGCTCGCGGTGCACTGGCGGCATCCGGTGGCCGACTACCCGCGCGGCGGTGACGAGGTTCATGGTGTCCTGGCCAGCCGCAGCGGGCTGGCCAGGCTCGTCCGGCACACCGAGCCCGACTTTCTGGCCGATGTCTACATCCGCACCGACGGTGAGCCGGTTTCGGTGGCGAAAGCCGGTGGGCTGGTGTGATCGGCGCGGTCGGCGTGGTCATACCCGCGCACAACGAGGAGGAGCTGCTGCCGTCCTGCCTGGCGGCGCTCCGCATGGCCATCCGGGTGATCGCCCCGGTGCCCGTTCACCTGATCGTGGTGGCTGACGCCTGCGACGACCGGACGGCGGAAGCGGCCCGCGCCGGCGGCGCCACGGTGCTGGAAATCCGGGCCCGCAGCGTGGGCGCCGCCCGTGACGCGGGCATGGCCGAGGTGCTCAGCCGGACGCGTCAGCTCAGCCCGGAGTCGGTGTGGCTGGCGACGACCGACGCCGACACGCTCGTGCCGCCGTCCTGGCTCAGCCGGCAGTTCCAGTACGCGGAACTGGGCTGGGAGGCGGTCGTCGGCACGGTGACGGTCACCGACTGGGCCGGGCACCCGCCCGAGGTGCCGCCGCTGTTCCTGGAACGCTACGGCGGCGCCGACGGCACCCATCCGCACGTGCACGGGGCCAACCTGGGCTTCAGCGCCAGCGCGTACCAGGCCGCCGGCGGGTTCGGCCCTGGCGTCACGGCTGAGGACCATGCCCTGGTGCGGGCCCTGACCGCGGCGGGCAGCCGGATCCTGCGGACCACCACGGTGAGCGTGGTCACATCGGCCCGCCGCTGTGCCCGCGCCCCGCTGGGATTCAGCCACCTGCTATCGGCGCTGGCCAGCAGCCAGGTCGCGGTCAGCTGACGGCCGGCCGGCGGGCCGCCGCGGCGGCGGGACGAGCCAGCCGCGTTGCGGCCGTGTTTGGCCCCCAGGCGGCCGGGCAGCGCGGAAAAGGCGGGAAAAACGGCCTGGCCAGCCAGGCCGGCCGAGTCGATCTACGGGAGGCGCACCTGCGCGACCTGATCATCGCCGGCCGGGCCACCCCGTCCAAGATCGTGTCCCACGAGATCTCGCTGGACGAGGCGCCGGGTGCCTATGAGAAGTTCGATCAGCGGATCGACGGCTACACCAAGGTCCTGCTGCATCCGGCTGCGCTCTGACCAGAGGAATACCAGGTTATTCAACGCGACCGCCGGAGAGCGGGGCGGGATGTCCAGCGCGCTAATCCGCTCCTGCGCCAGTTGCTGATCCCAGCCGGGGTTCAACTTGTACCGGATTTAGTGGCTCAAATAGGCCATGATGTCCGATATACGGTCACCAAATCTGGTATAAGTGGTGCCATCCTGCTGGCAACGAGCTGCGGCATGACCTGGCCGGAGGCGCCGCCCTGGCTCCCGGCGAACAACGCGGTGCCGGTCACCGCGATGCCGATCGCGGCACCGATGCGCTGCGCGGTGATCAGCATTCCCCCGGCCGTGCCTGCTTCCCGCTGGGGCACCGAGCCGAGCACGAAGTCCGTGACGGGCAGCTACAGCCAGTCCTTGCGCTTGAAGACGAAATACAGCGCGGCGGCGGTGAGGAGCATGATGACCGCCGCGGCGATCAGGCCGGAGGACCTGCTGAAGCCGGGGTAGGGCACGTTCATGCCGTAGAAGCCGGTGACAAAGGTGGGCACGGCGACGATCGCCGCCCAGCTGGTGACCTTCTTGGTGATGACGTTCATCCGGTTGCCCTGGATGGTGAGGTTGGTCTCCAGGATCGTGGTGACCAGATCCCGCAGGCTCTCCGTCCATTCCGTCGCGCGCAGCACGTGGTCGTAGACATCCTGGTAATACGGTTGCAGCGAATCATTGATCACGTGCAGGTCCCGGCGCATCAGCGCGTTGACCACCTCGCGCATGGGCAGCACCACCCGGCGGAGCAGGACCAGGCTCTTGCGCAGGGCGAAGCTCCGCTGCTGGACGCGGCGGTCCTCGGGTACGTCGGCGAACAGCCGGTCCTCGACGTCCTCGATCGCGTCATCGAGCGCTTGCACGGCGGAAAAGTATCCGTCGACGATGTTGTCGAGTAGGCCATGCAGAAGGTAGCCGACCCCGAACTTGGCCAGATCGGGGCTGGCATCCCAGTAGGCAACCACGGCGCCGATGTCCATCCCGTCGTCCTTACGGACGGTGATCAGGGCGCGTCTGGTGATAAAGGCTGCCAGTTCGCTGGTGGCGAGCTGACCGGTCTCGGTGTCCAGGTGGACCGCGTAGGCGGCGAGGAACAGATGGCTGCGGTAGCGGTCGAGCTTGGGGCGCTCATGCTCGTGCACCGCGTCCCCGACCGCGAGCGGGTGCAGGCCGAACTCAGGACGGCCAGATCGTCGCGGTCCGGGTCACGCAGGTCCAGCCACAGCACCACCGACTCGTCCTGGAGGTACTCGCTGATGTCGGCGACCGGGAACCCCTCAAGCTCAAGTACCCCGTCGCGGTAGAGCCTGGTGCGGGCCTGGCACTTGGTAGGAGTCGATTCCGCGACCGCTGAGGCCAGGACGGTATCCGGATCCCGGCCTCGGAACGTGGCCGGGCCCGGGTCGGCCTCCTCGCCGGGATCGCGGCGGTCACGCGCAACGGCCTCGGTCATCGCCTTTCCGATCTCGAACTCGACGGCTGGGCGCTACGTTTACGCTCAGCGCGGGCAGCCGCCGTGCGCGGCACTGCAGCGCGGGTGGCCGCTTTGGCGGCCAGGCGCGGATATCGCACCGCCGGTGGCGCTACCCGGGCAGCCAGCCCGCAAACGCATTGGCTGCGGGGCAGCCGGCATTAGATCCTGACCGCGGCCATATCGGCGAGCGACGGCGTTTAGCGCGGCTCGGGGGCCGTCGGGAGAAATGAATTGGTCGCCGGAGGCGGCCTGCGGCGGGGAAAATAGAGCGAAACGGGGCCGACGGCGAAACTGGGCGATATGGGTGTTCCGGGCGGTTCTGGTCACTATATTCTCAGTCCCGGAAGGTCCGGGAGTCAGCTTTGAGTTCGGGGGTTAGGGAGGCAAAGGTGGCGGCTGGGACTGGCGTTCCTACGCTGGGCTCTGCTAGGGAAACTGCCGCCGCGGGCGGCAGTCCGCCGGACGAGCGGCCTGCCTGGCTCGGGGATCCCGAGACGCTGCTGCTCGTCGAGGACGACGCGGGGGATGTCATCCTCGTCGAGGAACTGCTAGCCGACAGTGGCGTCCAGGCGACGCTGTCCTGGGTTCGCTCGCTGGCCGAGGCGAAGGAGCGACTCAGACGCGGCGGTATCCCCGGCTGCATCCTGCTTGACCTGCACCTTCCCGACGCGCGCGGCATGGAGGCGGTCACCCAGATCCTCGCCGCGGCGCCGGGCGCGCCGGTCGTCGTACTGACTGGGCTGGCTGAGGAGAGTGCCGGGCTGGCCGCGGTCGCGGCAGGCGCCCAGGACTACCTGATCAAGGGTCAGGCGGCTCCGGATGTCTTCGGCCGCGCGATCCGTTATGCCGCCCAGCGTAAGCACGTCGAGCAGGCCTCGGCCGCGCTGCAGATCAGCGCACTCCGTGCCGAGGAGAATGCGCGGCTGGAGCGCGGGCTGCTGCCCACCCCGCTCATCCGCACCGGTGAGTTCGACATGGTGGCCAGGTACCGGCCCGGCCGGGCGCAAGCGCTGCTCGGCGGGGACTTCTACGATGTGGTCGAGACCTCCGACGGGACCGTGCACGCTGTGATCGGCGACGTCTCGGGCCATGGCGCGGCGGAGGCAGCGATCGGCGTCTGCCTGCGGGTCGGCTGGCGGTCCCTGGTCCTGGCCGGCACGAGCGCGCCGTCGCTCATCGAGCTGCTGGAGCAGATGCTGATGGCAGAGCGGGAAGGCGAGCACGTTTTCGCCACCCTCACTCACGTGGCCTTCGCGCCAGACCGCCGTCGCGTGCGGATCCTGCGAGCCGGCCATCCGGGGCTGCTGCTGCGCACGGACGGCGATGTCGAGCTGATCGAAGGCGCAGGCGGGCCCGCGCTGGGCCTGGTTCCCGGCCTCGGCTGGGAGGAGGAAGAGGTGCCGCTGCCCGCGAGCGCCAGCCTGGTGCTGTTTACCGACGGCCTGTTCGAGGGGCGTATCGGCCCGGGGAGCCAGCGGCTCGGCGAGGACGGCCTCGCTGACATGGCCCGTGACCTCGCCGCGCTGCCCCCGGCAGTATTCGTCGACGCGCTGATGGCCAAGACCGAGGCCGCTGCGGGCCGATATGGCGGCCTGGCCGACGATGTCGCCATCGTCCACCTGCGCTGGAAGGCGGCCGCGTAAGCGTGGCCGCGCATCCCGCCCGCCGCTCCCCGCTGCCCAGGCTCACGGTCCAGGGCTGGTTCCTGCTGGCCTTCGCGGCGATCGCCATCCTGGCCGCTGTCGCTGCGGTGATCGTCGTACAGCTCACCGCGAACGTCCGCTCGGTGTCCGACGAGCTATCGGGCCAGACCCTGCCGGCCCAGGCTCAGGCCTACCGGCTGCAGGGGGCGCTGGTCGACCAGGAGACCGGGGTACGCGGCTACGCCATCACCGGGGAGGCGGCCTTCCTGCAGCCCTACACCAGCGGCCTGGCCACCCAGGCCAGTGCGGCGGCCCAGCTGCGCAGGCTGGGCGGACGCCAGAGGCAGCTGACCGCCGATCTGGCCAGCCTGCAGCAGGCGGCGGCCAGCTGGCGCCGCTCCTATGCGGTCCCGATCATCGCGCTGGCCGCTCGTGGCCCGCTGAGCCGCGCCGACATTGGCCTGCTGAATAGCAGCAAAGCCGCCTTCGACCAGCTGCGAGCCCTGTTCGCCGCGCAGAACGCCCACCTGACCGCGGCCGCCGCGCGCGACAGCACCCGGCTGCACCGGCTCCGTGACTTCCAGGACTGGGCCTACCTCGCCATCCTCATCGTTTTCCTGCTCTCGTCGATAGCGCTGGCCGTCGTCCTGCACAACGCGGTCGTCCGGCCGCTGGGAAGGCTGCGCGCGGCCTCCCGGCTGGTGGTGGACGGCGACTTCGACCGGCACATCGAGCCCACCGGCCCCGCGGACGTGCGCGCCGTCGGCGCCGACGTCGAGGCCATGCGCAGCGCCCTGGTCACGGCCCTGGCCGGAGCCAGGGCCGCCGAGCAAGTCGCCGCCCGCCAGGCCGCCGACCTGGACGCGAGCGCCGCCGAGCTGCGCCGGTCCAACGCCGAGCTTGAGCAGTTCGCCTACGTCGCCTCCCACGACCTGCAGGAACCCCTGCGTAAGGTGGCCTCGTTCTGCCAGCTTCTGGAGAAGCGGTACAGCGACAAGCTCGACGACCGCGGCCGCCAGTACATCGACTTCGCCGTCGACGGAGCGAAACGACTGCAGATCCTGATCAATGATCTGCTGACCTTCTCACGAGTCGGGCGGGCCAGCGATGTCCGGGGACCGATGCCGCTCGGCCGGGCGCTCGACGCTGCGATCGCCGCCCTGGGCGCCGCGATCGAGGACGCCGATGCCGTCATCGAGCCTCCCGAGCACCTGCCCGAGGTGCTGGGCGACCCCACGCTGCTGGCGATGGTGTGGCAGAACCTCATTGCCAACGCGATCAAGTTCCGGGCGCCCGACCGGTCCCCGGTCGTCCGGATCAGCGCAGCGCAACAGCCAACCGGAATGTGGCAGTTCTGCGTTTCCGACAACGGCATCGGCATCGCCCCGGAATTTGCCGAGAAAGTCTTCGTCATTTTCCAGCGCCTGCACGGACGGGACGCCTACCCAGGAACGGGGATCGGGCTCGCGCTGTGCAAGCGCATTGTCGAGCATCATGGCGGCACCATCAGCCTCGACCCGTCGTACTCGGGCGGGACGCGGATCTGCTTCACCCTGCCGGGCAGCGACGCCGTGAGGCACGAGGAGCCCGGCGATGAGCCCGGTTCACCCGCCGGTATGAGTGTCAGTCCCAGCTCAAGTACCGAAGGGATCCTGGCGTGAGCGTCACCCTGCAGCCCAATGAAGTCCTGCTGGTTGAGGACGATGCAGGCGACGAGTTGATGACCCGCGAGGCGTTCGAGGAACACAAGATCAGTAACCGGCTGCACGTCGTCAGGGACGGCGAGGAGGCACTGGACTTCCTGTTCAGGCGCGGCCCGCACGCCAGGGCGCCGCGGATTGACCTCATCCTGCTCGACCTGAACCTGCCCAAGTACGACGGGCGGCAGGTCCTTGAGCGAATCAGGTCCGATGCCGAGCTCACCCATGTGCCAGTGGTGATCTTGACCACGTCCGCGTCCGAGGAGGACATCCTGCGCAGCTACAAGCTGCACGCCAACGCTTACGTGACCAAGCCCGTTGACGTCAACGAGTTCATCGCCGCGGTCCGGCAGATCGACGAGTTCTTCCTATCGGTAGTACGGCTGCCCCGCTAGGTGTAAGCCAGCTGCCGCGTGGAGCCTGCGGCGCGGGCGATGCGAACGGCGGCGGCGCGCAGCTGATCGGGCGGTTGCGCGGCGTAGCCGAGGACGAGGCCCGGCCGGCCCGGGGTGTGATCAACTTGGAGCGGCTGGGGCACCGGCGCTCCGGCGAAGACCGGCCCGATCGCGAAGGACGAGGTGAAGCAGTGCATTTTCAGCACTCCAGCGCGATCTGGCGTGACTTCCCCGAGCTGGTTCCCGGGGTGTTGTTGGCTGCGGGAATCACCGAGGACATCCAGGTCGACTCTCGCATCGCCAAGTACACCGCCGTCGCGAGGTCCCGGCTCGCGGAGATGCCCGAAGGCGCGCTGCCCGAGATACAGGCCTGGCGGCGCGCGTTCGCACGAATGGGACTCAAGCCCACCCAGTACCGCTGTGCCTCGGAGTCGCTGCTGCGGCGCTTCCGCAAGGAGGGTGCCCTGCCGACGCTGCACCCGCTCGTCGACCTGTGCAACGCCGTATCGCTCGCCTTCGCCATCCCGGTGGCGGTCTTCGACGTATCCAAGATCACCGGTGACCTTGAGGTGCGGTACGCGGCAGGCGACGAGCATTACCTGACCTTTTCCGGCCAGGTGGAGCAGCCCGGGACTGGCGAGGTGATCTTCTCGGACCAGGCACGGCAGGTGCACGCCCGGCGATGGACCAACCGGCAGAGCGGCCTGTCAGCCGTCCAGGACTCGACGACCGATACCTTGATCGTGGCCGAGGCCATGCACGACTCGGCGTCATCCGACATGCCGGAACTCACCACGGTCCTCGCGGACGAGCTCGACGCCGTCTGGTCGGTCAGGCCGATAGTCAGGGCCCTGACACAGGCTGCGCCGCGCTTCACGTTCGGACCATAACGGCGCTGTCCCGCCCTCCTGACTGCTGCGAACGCTGCCAGGCTCGCTCGCCGCAGACCGTGATCTGGCTCGTCGACGGGCCCTTCTTGGCCTGCTCTATACGGCCACCTACCGTTATTCTCATCAGCTTCACGCGGGCCCGCCTCCTGAGAGTGTCACTGGCGGCCTGTTGAATGTGGCTCATGGAGATGGATACGCAACGGCGTGGGGTGTTCTGGGACATGCTGGCGGGGCGGGTTCCCCCGCCACCTGCAGCGGTGCTTCTCGGCTGGGAGCTAGTGGGAGTGGATCCGGAGCTGGGGACAATCGAGGTGGCGTTCCAGGCGGGAGATCAGTTCGCGAACCTGGTCGGTGTGATCCAGGGCGGATTCCTGGCCGCGATGCTCGATGACACCCTGGGTCCGGCGCTCGTCGCGACGTTGCCGGAGAACCAGTTCGCACCGACTCTCGATCTCCATGTGCAGTTCCTCCGTCCCGTCCGTCCAGGGCGCATTCTGGGACGGGGACGGATCGTGCAGCGCGGCAAGGAGGTGTGCTTTATGGCCGGTGAGCTCATCGGCCCCGACGGCAGGCCGGTTGCGGTGGCCACCGCAACCGCGCGAATCCAGACCATTCGATAATGGATGATTATCCAGTGCCAGCGCGACCACGGCAGGCGGTCGAGCCGCGCCGGCACCTTAGTGGTGACTCTTCCTGTCTGGACCTGGCTCATTCGGCGCCCGGTTAGCGCTGCGCGCGCCGCCGATGGTCGGCAGCTGTCGCGGCGGGTTCCGATTCGGGATCGACCGGGTCCGGTAGGGTGTCGGCTGCGACGACCGACTGCGCTGGCGTCGCCGCGGTATCGGCAGGCGGGTATCCGCCCTCGTCGGCGGCCAGGCCGCCGGGCGCGCCGAGCAGCTCCTGGAACAGGGCGCGGTAGTGGATTACCGCCTGGCGCAGGTCTTCCGTCGAGCAGGTGCCAGCGGTGGCCCGCTCGCTGATGTCGGAGGCCGCCCGGTAGTGATCGAGGAACGAAGCGTGCTCGACTGAAAGGTCAGCGAGCACCTGGTCGCGATCCTCGGTCGGGTAACCGCGCTCGTTCATCACCGCCACGACCAGGCCCTGCGCGTGCGTCACCGCGACCTGCGGCGCGTCCACGAACTGCTCCTGGATGGTGGCCCATTCCGCCAGGTAACGAGCCCGGGCGGACGGCTCAAGCGGCCGGATGTTGAGTTCGCTGACCCGGCGTTCCCGCCTGGAAAGCTCTGCCTCCGCCTCGCGCCTGCTGACGCGTTCCTCGACGACCCGGTCGTATTCAGGGCCGAAGCGCTGCTGAAGACGGCGCCGACGATCTGCTGACATGACAGCGGCAACGGCCGCGCCCACCACCACTATGGCAATAACAACAATGACGATGACAATCCCGGTCGACATGACTACCTCCCGAGTTCCGGTTCGCCCTCCACTGCCCACAGCGGGAGACCCCAAACGGGGGCTGGATGCTGGTCAAACTTTCGGCGCGACACGGTGAGTAACTTCGCCGCAGCTGGGCAGTGTGAGGGCCCCTGGCTGGTCGAGTAAGCCGGGCGTGACTGCCGCAGTACCCAGAGGTCTGAGATGAATCTGCCGGAACCCGCCGCGACAGCCGGAACTGACTGGCGCTCGCACAGCGCCTGCCGGGGCACCGATCCCGAGCTTTTCTTCCCGCTATCGGATTGGGGCCCAAGCCTGACGCAGCTGGCGACGGCCAGGGCGATCTGCGCCCGCTGCGAGGTCCGCGCCGACTGCTTGGGCTTCGCGCTGCGCAGCGGCCAGGAACACGGCGTATGGGGCGGGACGAGCGAGGACGAGCGCAAGGCAATGCGCCGCGCCCAGCACGCCGCCCAGCACTCGCTGAGATCGATGCCGGTCACGGGCCAGGCCCAGCCGTCCTGCCCAGCCGACCTGCCTAGCTGTCCTGCCTAGCTGTCCTGCCTAGCTGTCCTGCCTAGCTGTCCTGCCTAGCTGTCCTGCCTAGCTGTCCTGCCTAGCTGTCCTGCCTAGCCGGTGCGGTTAGCGGTTAGCGTTCGGTGAGCAAAGGCTGGCCCAGGGGTTCCGGAACGGGGACCCGGCGCTGCCGACCAGTTCTGACCGAGGGCTCTGCCCCAGTCGAGTCACGCTGGCACCAGCAGTCCCGCCAGCCCCAGCAGCTGGGGATGGCTACAGCGTTCACGCCGCCCTGGGTGCCGCCGGCCGGTGATCCTGACGACTTTTCAGCGATATCGATATCTACCGAAAAGTCGTCAAGATCATGAATAGCGGCAGCCCTGCGGGAGACTCCTGCGGCGGCAGTGACAGAAGCGTCCATAGACACGGCAGTGATTGGCCGGGGCGTTCCGTCGGGCCGGTGGTCGAGCGGATCGCCGACTAGAGCGTGCGGCACCGGAAGACGGCGGTGCTGGGCTGGCTGATCATGGTGGCGGCGATCTTCGTGGTGGGGAGCAAGCTCCCGGCTAAGAACGTGCCGTCCAACGACTCGGGGCACGTCCGGCCGGGCCGAGCAGACCCTGGAGCGGCTCGGTTTCACGGCGCCGCCTGCCGAGAGCGTGCTGATGCAGCAGCGGGAGAGTTCCGCGGCCGGCGGCACATTCGCCACCGACCCGGCCATCCGCCAGGCGGTCAGGCAGGTGGCGGCGGCGCGGGCCGGCCTGCCGCGCAGTTCCTGCGCCGGCCAGTTTACGGGGGATATGATGCAGGCGGAGATCGGGGCGCGGCGGAGGATCTCGCAGATACCTGTGCCGCGGTTGCCGGAACGCTACGGCGTGCCTACGGCAGTATCCATTTCTGGTTTGGGCTGCCGTCGCAGGTGTAGATCTCCAACTGGGTGCCGTTAGTGGTATTCCACCGTGGATCATCGAGGCACTTGCCGGAATGTGGATTCACCAGCGTGCGGCCGAGCGCATGCCACTGCTGGTTAGGGGCGCCGTGGCAGGTCCACAGCTCTATCGCAGCCTTATTCTTCGTTTCCTGGCGGTAGATATCCAGGCATTTACCGTTCACCTGGATCGTCCCGTTGGTCTCGATGGTCCAGCTCTGCTCGGGGCGGCCGTTGCAGTCCCACATCACCACCGGCGTGTCATTCTTGGTTGAGTCGGCGAGGTCATCGACGCATCTGGTCGCGCGGAGACCCGAGATGATCGGGCCGGTGTGCCCTGGGGTGACAGTGGCGGGCGCGCTGGCACCCGAGTCACCGGCAGTCGTTCGAGCGACGACACTAATGCTGTAGGTGATGCCGTCGGTGAGGCCGGTGACGACGCAGGTAGTCGTGCTTGTCGTGGTGCACGCCGAGCCGCCGGGTAGCGCGGTGGCGGTGTAGCCGATCAGCGTCCCGCCGTCCAGGCTGGCCGGGGCTGCCCAGGACACCGTGGCCGTGGTGTCGCCGGGAAGGGCGGTGACGCCGGAGGGAGCATGCGGCCCGGCTAGCACAGGCACGTCGCTCGCGGTAGTCCCGTCGTTGCCGAGATCACCCTGGTTGTTGTCACCCCAGCAGTAGGCGGCGCCGACGGCATCCAGCGCGCATACGTGGAATGCGCCGGCACTGACTTGGGTGAGGGTCTTGCGGGCGAGCACGCCGCGGGTGTCCACAGCTACCGGGACGCTGGAACTGGAGAAGATACCATCGCCGAGTTCGCCATAATCAGCGTCGCCCCAGCAGAAGGCCGCGCCAGCGGCGTCCAGCGCGCAGGCTTCACCAAGCCCGGCCGAGATCTGGCTGACCTTATGGCCAGCCAGCACGCCGCTGGTGTCCACGGCGACCGGGACGCTTGAACTGGCGAGGTCGCTGCCGAGATCGCCTTCGCCCCAGCAGTACGCGGCACCGGCTGCATCGACCGCGCACGCAAACAACCACCCGGCCGAGATCTGGGTGAGGCTCTGGCGGGCTAGGGCGCCCTTGGTGTCCACGGCCACCGGGACGCTGGAGTAGTCGCCGTCGGTTCCACCACTTCCGTCGCCGAGTTCCCAGGAGGAGTTGTCGCCCCAGCAGTAGGCGACGCCGCTGCTGGCGAGCCCGCAGGTGTCTTCGTAACCGCCAGTGATCTGGGTGAGGGCCTTGCCTGCAAGTGCGCCGCTGGTGTCCACGGCCACCGGGACGCTGGAGTCAGCGGTCCCGCCGTCGCCGAGCTCGCCGTAATCGTTGTCGCCCCAGCAGTAGGCGGCGCCAGCGCTGTCCAGCACGCATCCGCCGTCGGAACCGGCGGTGATCTGAGTGAGGGTCTTGCCGCGCAGCACGCCACCGGTGTCCACGGCCACCGGGACGCTGGAGTCAGCGATCCCGCCGTCGCCGAGACCGCCGTCGATGTTGCTGCCCCAGCAGAAGGCGGTGCCGGTGCTGTCCAGCGCACACGTGTCGATACCCCCGCCGCCGCCGGCGCTGATCTGGGTGAGGGTCTTGCCGTGCAGCACGCCGCTGGTGTCCACGGCCACCGGGACGCTGGAGTCGGTCGTGCTACCGTCGCCAAGCTGCCCGAAGTCGTTCTCGCCCCAGCAGTAGGCCTTGCCGTACTCGATGGCGCACGAGTGGGCATTTCCGGCCGCGATCAAGGCCCCCTGCGCCTGCGCCACCGCGGCCTGCGGCGCCAGCGGGCCCAGGTTGGCAGCGACCCAGATCAGCGCCCCGCCTGCGGCCCACCGCCGCAGCCTCGCCGACCCTGCCGTGACTGTCCCGGCTGACATGATTACGGTCCCCCTTGGCGGCGCACTAACGCCCGCCAGACACTACTACTTTCAGTAACTACCAGTTGCTTATTGTGAGCAACCTGCTGGGCTCACGCGGCAGGATGGCCAGTCGCGGCGCACCCGGTGGCGTGCCGGAGCCGTGGCGGCGGAGCGGGACGAGGCCGACGATGACTCCGGCTCGGGCACCAACCTCAGCACCCAAGGGATCCTGGCCTGACTCTCACCTGCAGCCCGCCGCGCTGGCTCGGCTGGCTGCCCGGCTGGGACGCGTAGCCGTGAGTCAGGCCGGGGTTGCCGCGCCGGCCACTCTGCCGACCGTGTTGAGGTAGCGCAGGGCCTGCGCGTAGGAGCCGACCAGGCTGCTCTCGCAGTAGGGCAGTTCGCGCTGCCGACAGAAGGCCTCGATCATGGCCTTGGAGTGCCGCAGGTTGGGTCGCGGCATGGAGGGAAACAGGTGGTGCTCGATCTGGTAGTTCAGGCCGCCCAGCGCGAAGTCGGTCAGCCAGCCGCCGCGCACGTTGCGTGAAGTGAGCACCTGGCGGCGCAGGAAGTCAGTGTGGTCGTCGGCGCCGAGGATGAGCATGCCCTTGTGGTTGGGGGCGAAGGAGGAGCCCAGGTAAACGCCGAACAGGCCCTGCTGCACCACGATGAAGACCACGGCCTTGACCGGTGACAGCACCAGGAAGACGACGGTGAGATAGCAGATGAAATGGGCCACGATCAGCGCGGTCTCCGGCGACCGGTGGCGCGCTTCCCGGCTGGTCAGCGCGCAGATGCTGGAGGTATGCAGGCTGATCGCCTCGCCGAGCAGCATGGGGAAGAACAGGTACGCCTGGTAGCGGTAGACCAGCCGGGCCAGGCCCCGGCTACCGCGGGCCTGGGTCTTCGAGAAGGCCAGCGCGCCGAGCATGATGTCGGGATCGGCGCCCTCGGTGTTGGGATGTGCGTGGTGCTTGTTGTGCTTGTTCACCCACCAGCCGTAGCTCAGCCCGATGCCGAGGTTACCCAGCAGGACGCCAAGGAGGTAGTTGGCCCGCCGTGAGCCGAAGATCTGACGGTGCCCGGCGTCGTGGCCGAGGAAGCCTACCTGGGTGAACACCGCCGCCAGGAACACGGCCACCGCGAGCTGCCACCACGAGTTGCCCACCAGGACAAACGCGACCCACCCGGCGGCCAGCAGCACTGCGGTCACGGCGATCTTCCAGATGTAGTAGGCAGGCCGCCGGTTCAGCAGTCCTGCCTGCTTGATCTGGCGTGATAGCAGGGCATATTCACTGCCCCGGGCCGGTTCAGGCGACGGCGGAGCTGACGGCTCGGTCAGCCGGGGCCGCCGTCCAGGCATGGCGGCTTCTGCTTCGGGGGATCGCACCGGGGGAACTCCTAGGAGGCGCATCGTGACCGGCTAGTGACGCGCCACCGGGGTCTAGGGCGGCTGCCGGCGGTCAGGCGGTCGTGTCACGAAAACGCCGCTGCCCCCGGCTGCATTTTTTCTCCTCCACAGTAACCCCTGGGTCGGCCGGCTAGTGATCAACGCACCTTGCGAAGCCAGATCGAGCCAGGTGCCTCGCTGGCCAGCCGCTGCGGTACCAGGTCCGGCCAGCACTGCCAGAACCATGACGAGAAGAAGAGGATCTCCCAGCTGGCGTTGCCGGCCAGGAATGCGTGGAGCAGGTAGGCCTCCGTCCAGTCACGTCCCTGATGCAGCCACTTGGCCGGGTACTCGAACGGCCAGAACACGTCGTGGACGTGGACTACCACACCGGTAGCGAGCCTGGGCAGAACGTGGAGGAATAGCCAGATAACGTCCGAGCCTGCCTTGACCACGTGCGTCGAGTCGATGAAGAGCACGTCGCCGGGGCCGAGCCGCTCGTAGGACCTGATGTCGACATCCTGGACGGGCTGCCGGAGCAGGGTGAGCCGACCGCGATCGGATGCCCTCAGGAGCCGGAGCAGGCGATCGGGGTAAGGCTCGATGCAGGTGATCCTCACTGCGGAGAGCGAAGGATTGGCATCTGCCTCATCGAGCGCGACAGCGGTCGAGTACCCGGAACCTACCTCGAGCACGCGGGCGGGCCGCAGGTGAGTCAGCATTGCCCGATAGACCGCGGCATCTGCGGGCCCGTACATGTTGTTGGCCGCCACGTAGCGCGGTCCGGGGAAGGGCTCGGCCAGCGATGGCCGCAGCTGCTCGGCCAGGGCCAGCTGGCGTTCTTCCGCCAGATCCACTCCGGGTGCATCGGACCAGGTCAGGGCTCGTCCCCGGTCGGTTCCCGTGGTGAGGGGGGAGTAGAAGTGGCCGGGAGCGACAAACGGCGGACTGGCCATGACCGCGCGGACGCTGCGCACGGTTCTCGACGCACGGATCAGCAGTGCCCTGGACATGGCGGCCTGCTGCCTGGCGGACCCTGCGCTCATGGCTAGTAGGCCCCCGAACCGCGGATGACCGCCGATCCCGTCTTCCAGAGCACTTGCAGGTCGAGTGCGAACGACCAGTTCTCCACGTACCGCAGGTCGAGCCGTTCCGCTTCCTCCCACGGCAGGTCGGACCGCCCGCTGACCTGCCACAGTCCGGTAATCCCTGGCTTAACGGCGAGCCTGCGCCGCATGTGGTCGCCGTAGCGGGCGGCCTCCTCGGGCAGCGCTGGCCTCGGCCCGACCAGGGACATGTCCCCGATCAGCACATTGATTAGCTGCGGGAGCTCATCGAGCGACCAGCGCCGTAGCCATCCGCCCGGCCGGGTGATCCGTGGGTCCCGGCGGATCTTGAAGAGAACCCCGGCGGCCTCGTTCTGGGAAGCGAGCAGCGCCTTGCGCTGTTCCGCGTCCACCACCATGGTCCGGAATTTGTAGACAGAGAAGACGCGGCCGTCCTTACCGACCCGAATCTGTCGGAAGAACACTGGTCCCCGGTCGGCGGAGGAGATCGCCAGCGCGATCGCGGCGAACAAGGGCGCGAGCATGATCAGTACCGATCCCGCGACTACCTTGTCGAACAGCCCCTTGACGAGCTGCTTTCCGCCATCGAGTTCCGGATGGTCGACATGCAGCAGCGGCAGTCCGGCGACCGGGCGGATGGTCGTCCGCGGTCCGGCCACGTCCAGCAGGGCCGGCGCGACGCATAGATCGGTACCTGTCTTCTCCAGCGCCCAGGCCAGTTCACGCAGGTGCCTGCCGTCCATCTCCGGGCACGCGAGGACAGCGACCGTGTCCGCGCGGAAATCGCAGACAGCTGCCGTGATGCTGTCGAGGCGGCCCGCCACAGGCACACCGGCCACCTCGTCCGGCGAGGTCGGCCCGGCCAGGCAAGAAGCCACCACTGACAGGCCGTGGTACTGGTCCCTGCGCAGCTTGGTCACCAGGTCGGCGACGGCGCCTGCGTGTCCGGCGGCGACCACTCGCCGGATGCAGGAGCCGTGCCTGCGCTTCTTGTGCAGGCGCTTGCGCAGCCAGTATCTGGCCAGTAGGTCGAGCCCGGCTGTGGAGGGCAGCGCGACCGTGATGTAGCCGCGCGCGAGGTCGAGCTTCGCGAAGTAGGAAACGACCGCCACGCCGGCGATCAGGCTGACCGCCGCGTTGAGGATCCGGCGGAATTCGTCGGAGCCAAGCCCGATGAACCGCGAGTCATACCCGCCAGCCAGCAGCACTGATGTCCACCACAATGCGGGCAGCGCGTAGCTGAAGCCCAGGTAGGCCGCGGGAAGATGACGTTCTCCGCTGAACCGGACCTGTGCGGCCAGCAGGCCACCCATCAGGGCGCATGCACCGTCAGCCAGGGCAGCCTGGCGCAGGCAGGCCGTTGTCCATGCCCTCGGGCCCAGCCCGGCCTCGCCTACGCGGGTCTTCGGCAGGTGTTTCGTTTCGATTGTGTTCCCGATCACGCTCATACCGCCGCGCGCACCCCTTCGGTACCTTTCAGATGCTGGACAGGTCCTGACTGCCGGGAATGCCACCGCGCGGGCGGAAAGCTTCCGCTCTGCGAGCTGGCAGGACCCGGATAACCGCCCCCATCCGGACAACTGCGCTAATTTTCGGGGCATGCCGTGCCGCCCTGACTGAGGAGGTTAACGACTCGCCTAGCGGTCGTCCGGCAGGCAGCAGATTAACAACTTCTCAAGGCCGCGTTGTGGTGTTGGGGTTATCGGCCGCGCAGCGAAACATTACGTATGCCTGCAACTCCAATGACAGGCTTAATGAGTGAAATACCGTTTTGCCTGACTATGGATTCTCGTGCTCGAGAGGCCAGGCGTGCCGGGCGCCTGCGATGCGTCCGCGGCGGCTGCTCTCATCCCGCAGCCAGGTCGAATAGTCGCTTCGGGCCACCGCGCGGCGCGCCCGTAGCCGGGCGAGGACCGCGACTGACAGGAAGAGGGCCACCCGTGGCGCCATGCGCGGTTCACGGCGAACGATAGCGGTCAGGTCGGACATCCTGGTTCGGGCCGTCGAGTCTGGTGCGTGGTCGGCCCGCTCGATCTGGGCCACCCCTGTCGTCACGCGGACGCGGCGGCGCAGCAGGTCAGTAACGGTCTGAGGAGTGTGGACCAGCACCCGGACCCCCGGCACTATGGTCCGCTCATGCGGTGCGAATAACAGCGATGCAGCAAGATCGTCCCCGAGTAGCGGCGGCAGCGCGGCGATCCGCTGCTGCCCAGCCTCGTCGACCGCTATGACGCCCCGGCCCCACAGCCCGCTCTCCACTTCGGGCAGCCGGGCCCACACGTCGTAGTACCAGCGCACCGGCCAGGGACTTTCGGTCAGCGCCAGTGCTCGCTCGGGGGCAGCGGCGAGCATTCCGGGCTGGCGGAGCGCCGCCGCTAGGGCACGGACGTCGCGCGTCCCCAGTTCGACATCAGCATCGACGTAAATCAGCGGAAAATCCCTAATGACTCGGCCGGCTGCCACGATCGCCTCATATTTGGAGGCGACGGGAATAGAAAGGACCCGGACACAAGTACCGAAAGAGGCTGCTATCTCGGCCGTGTCGTCGGTGCAGCCATTGGCGGCGACAATAATGTCGAACTCACCCGGGTTGGCAGCGTTGATGAGCTGCCTGAGAAGGCGCCCGAGCACCCGGCCTTCGTTGTGCGCTGGAATCACGATGGTCGTCACACCTCGGCATTATGGATGGCCGGGAAAGGATTGGACGAGCACTTTAACTACTCCGCGTTGCGGGAATTCTAGAAGCACGGGATAAATCTCACGTTTATCGCATCATGGCTTACGTCCCGTACTCAGATGATAAAAGCACGCCTTCGATAGCCGATTTGGCCCCTATCCATCACATAAATACCGGTGCGCAGGCGCGTTAACGTGGTGACCCGGGCCGGGGGCTATCGCGGCCGCTAGGGCCTGCGGGTGAGGCAGTGCGGCGGGCACCGAACATCAAGACCGCCTCGGGGCGAGACACCACCACTGAATGTGGCTGAACAACTACTGAGAGTAGTACCATCGTGCGATCACTGACACCGCGATGAAAGGACTTAACGATGCCAACCGGCACAATGGCGGCAGGGCGCGCGTTCTGGCGAAAGTGGGTCATGCCGGCTGTTCTGATCTCGATGACAGCCGGAGCGGGCTCGCTGGCGCTCGCACCGCAGGCTGTGCTCGCCAGCACGCGCGTAGTAACGGCCAGCCCGGCATCCGGCCCGATCGTCTCGGGCTATCACAGGCAAGCGTGTGTCGAACCTCTCGGCGATGCCGCCAAGAACAACACACCGGTCGTCATGTGGGCTTGCAACGGTAGCCCCGCGCAGAACTGGACGGTCGAGGCTGACGGGACGATCCAGATTAACGGCAAGTGCCTGGATATCTACCGCTACATGAGTAAGAACAAGACAGCGGTCGAGCTGTGGACCTGTAAGCCCAGCGGCATGAACTCCAACCAGCTGTGGAAGGCCGTGAACGGGACACTGGTCAACCCGAAGTCGGGCCAGTGCCTGGACGACCCGAAGTTCAACACCGCAAATGGCATCCGGCTGGAGATCTACAAGTGTAACGGTGGCCGCAACCAGCAGTGGGTACTGCCCTCCTAGTGATGAGATCATGACCGCCCTGGCCAGGGGTCCAGGGACTGTCGCGCTGCCCGCCGGGCGGACCGCCGGCCGCGGGCAGCGCACCGCGGGGCATGCCCGGCCGGTCCGACAGAACAGCATGAAGGTGAATCCGGGTGTGACGGCGTTCTGTCCGCTATTCGCCGGCGCGTGCCCGGTTCTGCGGGGCCGGCAGCCTGAGGATAGCCTCGTGAATGTCCGCGGCCCTGCGGGCCCAGCTGTGCCGCGCGGCGAACTGCTGGCGGCGCGCGAGCAGTGCCGCGGTCCTGGGCAGGGCCAGCATCCGGTCGACCTGATCGGCGAAGGACGCTGGCTCGGCAATGCAGACCAGGTCGGTGGCCAGCCAGCGGATCGCGGGCAGATCGGTGGCCACGACGGCTCGGCCAGCCGCCAGGTACTCGAGCGTCTTCAGGGGAAAGCTGCCGCGATTGAACCGGCTATCCAGGTAGGGCACCAGGCCGACATCCATCACCCGGAGATAGTTGGGCAGCGCCTCAAAGGGCTTGAGGCCGACCCAGCTCACGTTGGGCCGGCGCCGCAGAGCCTCAAATCGCCCGGGCTGAAAGGCTGGATCTTTCGGCCCGACCAGGAGAAGCGACCGGCCCCGGTCCGCGATCGCCTCCAGCAGGCACAGGTCGGTCCGGTCATTGATTCGGCCGATGAAGCCGGCCACCGGACCGGGAAGACCAACGTCTGACGGCAGCGGCACGTGCTCGACCCCGCGATAAGCGTCCGCGTTGGTTCCGAAGGGGACAAGCAGCGCATCGAGGCCGCGGCTGCGCCAGGTGTCAGCCACAGTCGGATTGGACGCCACGAGAAGGTCGGCGCTGGCCGCGACTTGCCGTTCACGCCTGTCCAGCATCTTGGCGTTCAGGCGGAGAAGCGCGGATCCGCCGACGAAGTCGTCCTTCGCCCAGTAGATCCGGGCCTCCTCTTCGCAGCTGCCGAACACCGAATACTGCGGCCATCCGGAAATCACCGCCCTAACCCGTCCGCCCAGCCTGGCCGTGGCCCGGCGCAGGTAGTGGCGGATAAGCGCACTGGTCATCCCCGTGGTGCCGGGCCGACTCGGAAACGGCTGCACGACCGGTGTCAGCCGGGCCAGGCCGGGACCCTCGAGCCGCAGCCGTGCGCCTGCAGTGCGCGGCCTTTCCTGGTTTCGTAACGGGGTGAGCCGCGACATCGGCGGATCAACATATAGCACCGGAGCGAGCTTTGACAGATGCCATGCCAGGTGCCAGTCGCTCATCCTGATGCCGTCGTAGCCGTTGGCCGCGCACAGCACGACCAGGCCGTCCCAGTCCCGAGGCTCAGCCGGGATTAGCCGCATGCGGATTGCTGCCCCCCATCAGGGCCTCCGACAGCATCGCATCGGGGCTGCGTCATCGCCATGGCTGGTTGGCTGCAGCCAGTCGCTCCGAGATCCGCCTCGGACAGCGACGCCGCTCGTCATCATGAGGCCCTTTCGGGCACTGGCAGCGAAGGCCGCGCGGCAGCGAGCACGGCCGGGCGAGCAGGCACCGGTTATCTCGCCGTCCTGGCGCACACGGGTGATGATCATTGTCACCGGAACAGTATGGCCGGGCGCGGCCACTGCTGATAGCAAGTCCGGTGCTCGATACGACTTGATCTTGTTAATTCTCGCTAAGCCACCCGTGCAGGTACCAGAACTCCCATTTTAGCGAGCGAAATCCATCCTTTCGGTAAGGCTGTCCAGCATCAGTTTGAGACATGAAATAGATAGCTTAACTCTTAAGCGTCCCTGAATATGCCGCCCCAGGGCAAAATGTCGGCAAAACCGGCGTGCTCGGGCTCTCACGGCGGGGGCAGTCGCGGGGAGTGGGATGACATTAGAGATAGTGGAGATGACAGGGCACTTACAGCGAGAAAGGCAGGAGGCGACATGTTTACGCCAAGAACATCGAAGAGCGACCCAGATTCGCACACTCCGCACCTGCCCCCGGGAAAATTTGTCTTTAGCCGAGGTCGTCTCATCGGCGTCGGCGTCCTCGGCGGACTCGTAGGGGCAGCTGCGGTGGGGCTGGCGCTTAGTGCAATCAGTAGCTCCGTCACCAGGCCGACCTTCCCCAGCGCGGCAAACACCGGCGTACCGGCCACGATGACGCTCAAGGCGGTGCCCAGCCAGCTGTCCAGCGGCCCTGGCTGGAGCTACAACGCCGGCCTCAATCTGGTTGAGGTCAGCGGCAGCAACGTCGTGCTCAGCGGGCTATCCATCCCGTGCAACCTCGACATCACCGGCTCCCACGTGACCATCAATGATGACAAAGTGATTACCGGAGGGGATTTCGGCATCACTTTGAAGCACACGGCCGATGTCACGATCGAGAACTCGACCATCAGCGGGCTCAACACCACGACCGGCCGGGTAGGCTCCGCCATCGATGATTCGTACGGGGACTCAACTGGCATGGTCGTCCAAGACAACAACATCTCAGACTTCAAGTCGGCGGTGCAGCTAACCACCGGCCTGGTGACCGGGAATTACATTCACGATCCCGGGTACATCGCCGGAGACCACACCAATGGGGTGATCGCGAACGGGGGCACGGGGCAGCTCACGATCAGCGATAACACCATCCTCAACAGCCTTAGCGAGACCGATGCCGTCACCATCGACACCTCGACCGTCCCGGGGCCGGTGTCGAATAAGACCATCGACAACAACCTGCTCGGCGGCGGCGATTACGCCATCTACGGTGGTACCGCCTTCGGCCACGCCACGAGCAACATTGTGATCTCGAACAACCGATTCAGCCAGGCCTACTATCCGAAGAGTGGCCAGTTCGGCCCGGTCGCCTACTTCGACCCCTCGGGCGTGGGCAATGTCTGGACCGGCAACGTCTGGGACAGCACCGGGCAGACCATCCCGGCCCCGTAGCCCGCCGCGATCGCAGCCTTGGCGCCCGGCGCCCCCGAGCCGCCGACGCTGACGTTCGCGTTACGCCAGGAGGCAGACGAGCGGACAGCAGCGATCCACCGTTGCCATGCTATTACGCATGGTAGTCTCCCGATGACTTGACGGAGTCACCATCGTCCGCGCCTTGCCTCCCAGATGAAAATCCGGTCACTGGCCGCCAGGGCGTCGGCCGTGCCGCCGGACAGAAGTGAGGCTCTGCTGAATGCGCCCGGTCATCTTCGCCATCGGACTCGCCCTTGCTCTGCTGGCCGCCATCGGGTTGGTCCTCGGTCTGCATTTCCCGCATTCCCGGGCTCTTGCGAAAGCGAAGCTCAGGCCGTCGATGTCGGCTCATCGATCCAGGCCGGCCCGGGCGGGATGCGCGGCTGATCCGGGTGCGTGCGGCTTTCCGGACGCGATCACCGCGGGGGTGCCCAAAGGCGTAGCCCTGAAGGCGGTTCCTGGCCAGGTGTCCAGCGGTCCAGGCTGGAGCTACGATGCCGACCTTCACCTGATCGAGGTCAGCGGTAAGAACGCGGTGCTCAGAGGGTTGTCCATCCCGTGCAGCGTCGACATCACCGCGTCCGACGTGACGATCAAGGACGACAAGGTGATAACCGGCGGGAATTTCGGAATCAGCCTTCGGCGCACGACCGATGTGACGATCGAGAATTCGACCATCAGCGGGCGGAACGCCACGACCGGCCGGGTCGGCTCTGCCATCGACGATGCGTACGGGGACTCGGTTGGGCTGGTGGTCAAGGATAACAACATCTCGGCCTTCAAGTCTGCGGTGCAGCTATCCGCTGGCCTGGTGACCGGTAATTACATCCACGACCCCGGGTACATCGCAGGGGACCACACCAACGGGGTGATCGCGAACGGGGGCACCGGGCGGCTCACGATCATTCACAACACCATCCTCAACGACCTCAGCCAGACCGACGCCATCACCCTCGACACCATGACGGTCAGGGGCCCGGTGGCGAACAAGACCATCGAGGGCAACCTGCTCGGTGGCGGCAGTTACCCGATCTACGGTGGCTCCGCATTCGGCCACCACACGTTCAATATCGTTATCAAGGACAACCAGTTCAGCCGGATCTACTACCCCGAGAGCGGCTGCTTCGGGCCAATCGCCTATTTCTCGCCCTCCGAACCGGGCAACATCTGGGCGGGTAACACCTGGGACATCGGCCGTCGGCAGCATAGCATCGAGCTTCTTCATTACCGCGCTGGATCACGCTGATGGGACCATCGCGGCCATTTAAGGGGCACGCCGCTCCGAGGGTATGGAATGAGCCACCCCAGCCATGACAGCAACATACCGCCGGACGGCTGCATTAAATGACCTCGGCGCTCCGCGCCGTAGCGTCGACGCGGTCACCCTGCTGACTTGCTACCTATTCCTGCTCATGGCCATCCCATCGGCCCTGGTGGTTGGATCGTTTGGTGCGGCGGGGGCGCCTGCCGCCCTGTTCGCGGCCATCCCGCTCTGCTTTTACCTGGTCAGCCGCCAGCATCCTGACCTGGCGTTGGACCGCAAGCGGCAGCCAATGCGGGTTGCCGCTCTTTTCTTTGGCTGCACCTTTGTCGCTGCGTATATATCGATAAATCGTGCTGCAATTCCCGGCCTGCAGGAGAATGGCGCAGATCGTGGTCTATTATTGCTATCCGGATGGCTCGGTGTACTCCTGCTCGCCAGCGACGGTATTGACACGCCGGAACGACTGCGCATCCTGCTCCGTAGGGCGGTCATGGGTGCCACGGCAATGGCAGCGCTAGGGGCTGTCGAATTCTTTACGGGTCTGGACATAGCTCAGTACATCTCGATTCCAGGCCTAACGGTGCATGCCGAGGTTACGGACTTGGTCAGTCGCGCAGGCTTCCACCGCGTGTCGGCGACGGCCGCCCAGCCACTCGAACTCGCAGCGGTCTTGGCGATGAGCCTGCCACTGGCCATCCATCAGGCCCGTTTCGCGCCAGCAAGGCTTCGAAGGCGGCGCTGGCTGCAGGTCGGCATCATTGCCAGCGCCGCCCTCATGACGGTCTCGCGCTCCACGGTTGTGGCCCTGGCTGTCATCGCGCTTGTGCTCCTCCCCACTTGGCCGAAACGTGAGCGGCATCGCGCATACTTCACAGTTTTCGTCTCGGTCTTCCTGGTCTGGCTGGCCAAGCCGAATATAGTCAGTATTGTTAGCGGCCTATTCGGCCAGCTCGGCACGGATCAGAGCAGCAAATCACGGGCCGGTGCATACACTGACGCTGCGCCTTACATAGCCCATCATCCGTGGTTCGGCCAAGGCTTTGGAACGTTCTTGCCGAGTACGTACTTCTTCGTTGATAATCAGTACCTTACGTCGGTTCTCGAGACTGGGTTTGTGGGTGCTATTGCGCTCGTCGTGCTTTTCCTGACGGGATGGCTCACGGCGCGGAGCGCCCGTCTGCGGCCGTCGATGCCCAGACCCGCGACCTGGGGCAGAGCCTGGCTGCTTCGGTGGCGGCAGCTGCCCTGTGCTTTGCGACGTTCGACGCGCTGTCATTCTCGATCGCGTCGGGCCTGTGCTTCCTGATCCTCGGCTGCGTCGGGGCGGCCTGGAGACTGGCCCGTGCCGACCGTGCCGGAACCGCTCAATCTCGGACCGTCCCGTAAGCCGCGTGCGTCGCGGGCCGCGGGATTTCGTCGGCCAGCACCGGCCGGTGCCGAAGGCGCCGACGGGTGATCAGCCCGTCCAGGAGCACCGGGATCCACAGCGCGGCGAGGAACGGCAGGATTATGACCGGGACTATCGATCGTGCTGTCTCGGCGGGGCTGAGCGTCGCCTGAGGGCTGAAGGAGATCGTCTCGGCAGTAATCCGGTTGCGGCGAGGGACTCCGGCCTGCTGCCGGGATAGTACCGATCCGACCTCGCCGGTCACCGCGCCCAGCGCGCGCTCAACCGCATCCCGGTTGTTGCCGGTGACAGTGACGAGCAGGACGGACCCGGTTGTCGTCGTGGTGTTTGGGGCAAGTGCCACCGTGTAGGCATCGCGGACACCCTTGGCGGCCAGATCTGCGATGGCTCCTGGCGCCGCCATCTCCGTGCTAAGAACGTCAGCAGTCAGAGTCAGCGAGGGACTGAAGCTTAGATAGGGGTTGCCGCCGTTGACCTTGGCGGCCGACCGCGACGCCAGCAGGACCACAGAGGATTCCGACTGGTAGGTCCGCGGCAGCTTCGCTGCAGCGCCGGCTGCACATGCTAATGCCAGAATGAGCAGTGCAGTGGTGAGTATGCGCCGCTTCCACCAGATATGGAGCAAATTGCCGAGATACATTTGTCCCCACCCTAAAGTGCTAAAGATCTGCGGCCCCTGCGCGGGACGGCCTTCTGACTGTGCAGAGTCTACGATGCTGAGATTTCTCGCGCTTCGCCTTAGCTGATTGCAGTTGCTGTACCACGCTAGGCCGATATCGTTGAAGGCATGTCCGCGGCAAAACGAAGGTGGCTGCGCCTGGGTGCTGTCGTAATGGTACTGTTCCTCGCGGCCGGCATCGAATATGACATCGTTCATACTCCGCCGATGTACCTTGAGAGCGCGACCGTGGTGTTTTCGCTGCCCAAGTCCCAGGATGCCCTTAGCGCATACCTTGGGTACGCTCCATCACTCATCACCACCGCCGATGCCATGACGCAGATTCTGGCGAGCCCACAGGCGCAGCGGCAGATTCGCGAGGCCGGCGGGACGGCGAGTGTTAGCTTAGCGCTGGTCAACCTGTATGACGAAGAATATCCAAATTATGGTGTGCCCCTGGCGACGCTCACCGCGAGGTCGCTGAGCCCGGCAGCTGACCGCCAGACGTTCGTCCTGGCGGAGCAGCGAATTCACCGCCTGCTCGCGGTCCGTCAGGCAGGCTTTGGCGTCCGCCCATATAATCGTATTTCCGCTCAGATCATCGGCGATACCGGGCCTATTATCCAGTCGGGCTCATCGCGGCGCGTGCTTGCCGGGCTAGCGGTTCTAAGCCTGGTGGCCGTTTCCATGCTATGGAGTTGCATCGATCGGAGGGCTGGGGGCCCGTCCTCGGTTGCGGCAACAAAGGTTCCGCCGCAGATGCGCGTGCATAGCTTTCACAGGGCCGGGCGAGCAGGACATAGGTAGCAATAATCTTCAGGCTCGATAAGGGGAAGGGCAGTAAAGGGGAGGTCTTGATGCATTTAACTGACGGCTGTCCCGGCTCATCGGCGGTGGGCTACGCATGCGGCTGACCGTGATCGGGACCGGGTACCTGGGATTCACCCACGCCGTCTGCATGGCGGATCTAGGGCACGACGTCCTGGCGATGGATGTGGACGCGGAGAAGATCGCGAAAGCGGAGCGGGCTGAGGTGCCGTTCTTCGAGCCAGGCCTGGAGTCCCTGCTGCGTAAGAACCTGGACGCGGGCCGCCTGCGCTTTACCACCTGCGGTGCGGAGGCGGCGGGCTTCGGTGACGTCCACTTCCTGTGCGTGGGCACGCCGCAGGCGGCGGACGGGGCGGCTGACCTGAGTTACCTCAACGCTGCCGTGGACGCGCTGGCCCCGCGTCTTACCGGCAGCTGCCTGATCGTCGGGAAGTCCACCGTCCCGGTTGGCACGGCCCGGGCAGCGCTCGAGCGGGTCAGAGCGATGGCGCCGGCCGCCGATGCGGTCGAGCTGGCCTGGAATCCAGAGTTCCTGCGTGAAGGCCTGGCGGTGCAGGACAGCCTGGCCCCTGATCGCCTGGTCTTCGGTGTGACCTCGGAATGGGGAGCCCGGATGTTGCGGGAGGTCTACGCGCGGCCGCTGGCCGCAGGTGTCCCCGGGCTGTTCATGGATCTTGAGACGGCCAAGCTGGTCAAGGTATCCGCCAATGCTTTCCTCGCGACGAAGATCTCGTTCATCAACGCCATGGCTGAGATCTGCGAGACCGCGGGCGCCGATGTGGTGCGGTTAGCGGAGGCGCTGTGCCACGATGAGCGGATCGGCCTGCAATTCCTGTCGCCTGGCCTCGGCTTCGGCGGCGGCTGCCTGCCCAAGGACATCCGTGCTTTCCGTGCCACCGCGCTGAGCCTGGGAGTTAAGTCGTCGCCGATCTGCTCGGCGAGGTTGACGCGATCAACTCAGGACGTCGCGCCCGGGTGGCCGAGATGGCCAGAGAGGCTGTCGGCGGCTCCCTGGCAGGCCGCGCGTTGCCATCCTCGGCGTGGCATTCAAGCCGGGCAGCGACGACGTCCGTGACTCACCCAGCCTGGACGTCTGCGCGCGGCTCACCCGGGAGGGGGCGACGAAACCGTTCATGACCCGGTCGCCATGTCCCAATGCGGCTCAGGTCAGCCCGGACCTGCGGTACGCCCGGTCTGTGCCTGACGCAGCCGAAGGCGCGCACCTGGTCATGCACCTGACCGAATGGGCCGAGTACCGGGCCCTCGACCCGGTGCTGCTGGGCGGCATCGTTGCCCAGCGCACCATAGTTGACGCTCGGTGCGCCCTCGATGCGCGCCTATGGCGCGCAGCGGGCTGGACTCTCCGCGCTCCCGGACAGTCGCAAAGCACCAATGGTTACCTAGCCGGTCCGCTCGTAAACAAAGAAGTCGGCTAGACTGGCTCCGGAATGCTGGCCGTCCGTAACCCGCGTCAGTCGCCACTGCGGTCGATTAGCTTCAATCCATGAGGAGAAACGACGATGCCGCACATGAGGGGCATCATCTCTAATCGCGCAGCTGTTCGTCGCATAGATCACAACATAGGATCGCGCGGCGGCGAATAGATGGGCCATGTACGTTGCGAAGACCACATCCTCTGTTAAATGAAAGATGACATCGAGCGAGGTAGCCAGATCTGCGACAAACAAGCCCGCGCGGTCGACGAAGCAGTCGCCGTCGTAGAGAAAGAAACTCTTGGTCGAGTCACCTGCGAAGCGGCGCTGACACAGCGCGATCGCAGTCCTGGATACGTCAAGTCCTATGTAGCGCGGATAGCTGGCCAAGGATAGCTGATGGCCATCGCCGCAGCCAAACTCAATTACAAGAAGTCACCCCTTTATCGGCGACGAAATTATTGAGAAACGCTGCCTTTGCAGCTGAAACGGCGCCGTACGATCCGGCACCGCTAGTGCCGCCATTGGCATATCTTCGCTCCCAGTACATCGCGGAGCCGCTGAACTGAAGGCGCTGGCGGGCCATGGCAAGCGGCCGGATTTTCATTATCGGACGTATTAGGTCCCTGGACTCCATGGTGGTCCTTTCGTGCGACGGTGCAGGATGCGATGTTAACATCCGCGCCCGCAATAGTGATGCGCACTCTGGCATGGTAGCCGGATCGTTGCTGATTTTCTGACATTATATAAGACGATAGCTGCCTGGGATCATATGCAAAGCCAACCGCTGAGCGACCCGAGGATGAGTAGAATTCGATCGTGGTGAACATCAAGCATCAGGGGCTGGCAGCGCTCGGGAATCGTCTGATGAGCATTGCTGCACGGATCCGCACCGAGCGGAACCTCGGCCGCTGGAAGCGTGTCCAGCATATACCGGTGCAGATCGGGTCGCAATTACCCGTTATCGTGTGTACTTGGCGAAGAATCGAGCGACTCCCGCGGACGCTCGAGCTACTAGCCGCTCAAGACGTTCCAGTCCAGGCATGCATCTGGAACAACAGCCCGGAGCGGGACAGGGTGGATGCGGCGGCCGCGCGGGCGGGGATCCCCGTTTCCGTGTATCACAGTCCGCGTAACATCGGCGGCTTCGGCAGATTCTACCTTGCCCGGCAGGCTGCGGATGCCGGACATTCTACAGTTGTCTTCATCGACGACGACCAGGACTTCGCGCCGGTCACTATAAGGCAGCTGCTCAGTAATCACCGCGCGAAGTCGCTGAGCGGTTGGTGGGCCTTCAGGTTTCCGCGAGCCGATTATAGCCAAAGAACGCCGCGTCTCCCGGCGAACCCGCCTCAGACGTGGGCACCGGCGGAACGGCGGCCGATGCTGCATATTCCAGGATCACCGGCTGTTCCAGTGCCCGCGCCGTTTCTGGTTCGTGGAGGATCTGTGGCTGTCTTACGTGGCTGACCATCTTGCTGGCTTTGATCTTTTCAAAGCACTGCGCAGTTCGAGCTGGTAGAAGACGGGCGCGATCAGTATTGATCGCTCGGCCATACCAAATGGGCCTTCCTGTGCTATCTCATTCGGCGTGGATGGAATCCAGTCCGGTACGGTAGCGCGGCTCCAGAATCGGTCGGTCCTCGGCATCGATCTTATAGCGACCGAAAGGCTGGCGTCGACGCGGGCCCGATCACCGCGCAGTCGTGGTCGCCAGGCGTCATGCCACGGTTCGCAGTAAGCCCAATGGCGGCGGCTAGCGCGTCCGCACGGCAGGACCAGGTATGACGGGCGGCGAATTCCCGGCATGCCTGCGCCTGACCCGGTTCCCTGACCACTTGACCAGTATCCGTATGGTCTGGCGGCCCGGGTCGCCGACGATGTCACGCACGGCGTTGACGAAGCCTGCGCGATCGGCGGCGAGAGCGAGGATTCGACCCGGCGGGAACGCTCGCTCGCTGCTCGTGAGATCGCCGAGAAGCCACCGGGCCGCGGGGAGGTCGGTACTGACTGCCGGTCGCCCTGCAACGAGATAGTCTAACGTCTTGAGCGGGAACGAAGCACGATTGAATGGGTTATCCAGATATGGTGTAATGCCGATGTCTGTGGCTGCAATATACGAGGGCGCCAGTTCTTCTGGCACGCGCCCGACATAGTGCACGCGTGGGCGCGTAATGAGCTCTGCAAAACGTCGCTGTTCCCATTGCGAATGGTGCGGGCCGACTAGCAGCAGGGAATACCCTGCATCAGCAATGGCCTCAAGAAGATCCATGTCGATCCGAGCGTTGAGTCGGCCGACCAAACCGACCAACGGGCGCGGCAGGTCCATGATGAGCCGGGGAATGCGATCGGCGCTGCCTGCGCGGGAGTGCAGCCATTAGGTATCAGAGGTACTGGGCTACCGCGCAGGGCCGACCACCTCTCGGCCAGGAGAGGCGAAAGGGCCGTCACGAGTCCGCGTTGGTGACAGCCTTGCGTTCCTGGGCGCGGATCCATCGCGCCGACACCCCCATGAGTTCTGCGCCCGACACGAAGTCGTCGGTGCCGTGCAGCACGCTGACGATCTCGCTGCCCCACCGGCCTTGCACGTCGTGCAGATTGGTGGAAACTACGGCAAGAGGGGTGATATTCATGCGGCGGATCGCCCAACGGACCTGAGCGCGAATGAGTGGTGCTGTGGTGACCCGGATTCCGAGGCGGGTCATGCCCGGCACAGCAGCTGGCGTAAGCCTGGCGACGCGCTCGCTCAGGACGCGGAGTACCGGCCGGGCTGTCCGGGCGGCACCTAGGCGACGCTGAGCCGGGTAAGAAGCGAGACCGGGGGGTCAACCCACAAGATATTTGCATAGCGTTCCATTTCCTTGGTCATGCGCTGGTCAAAGCCGTGATCATCCCACCGCTTGTTCGCCATCCAGACGACATATTGAGCACCTCCGCTCATGACGTCGCCTCCCCGGCGTCGCCGCTGAGAGCCTCGGGGGTTAACCCGGTACTTGCCTGGTCGTGGCTGTGGGCCTGACCGGTGATGGTGCCATCGGGATGGGATGCGATGGTGTCATGACTCATGCTGCGGTGCTCTTCTGGCTCCCTGATGACGGGCCTGCCGAGGCCGTGATCTTCCCAGCGCCCGTTTGCCATCCCGACGATGTCATGGTCGTCGGCATTCATTTTGTTTGCTCCTCCCGGACGCTGTCATGGAGAATCTCGGCAGTTGCGCCCATCAGCTGGCGGCCATAACGATGATCCCTGGTCAGGGCCGATGCTCCGGCAGGCTGCCGGTGGGCCGGGAAGGCCGGATCCCAGCGCAATGCGGCGACCGTCTTCCAGTACAGCGGTTCGGTGAGTTCCGGGCGCGAGAGCGGATACCACAGGAAGTCGGTCGCCGGGCGTTCCTCTGCCGTGACCCTGGCCGTGGCCTTGGTGTTCAGCACGTCCCCGGCGCGGACCGTATCGCCTGGGACTGGCGTGGTGTGCGCCGCGATCGCAGCGTCCGCCGCAACCGGTTTGGCCGCTGATGACCGGAGCAAGGCAAGAACAGTCCGCATGCGGTAGATGAGCAACCCGACGACGGCCAGGGTGGTTACGCCGCTGGTGGCGAGTGCCGTGAAGTCATTCGGGGCCACCTGCGCCGCTCCGAACGCGAGCAGTCCGGCGAGGGCAGCCCCGGTGAACGGAAGCCACAGGTGGTTGCCGAGGTCACGCAGCCGGATGCCCACTTTGCCGAATTCAGTCAGGTACAACGGGAGGACACAGCCCGTTGCCACCCCGAGCTCGGCCACGCTGGCTCCGAAGAGCCCGTCCGTGCGGGCTCCTACGGCGAGCGCAGCCACGAGTGCCAGCAGCCATATCAGCTGAGAGATGAGGAGGAAGCGTGACCGGGCGAGCACCACGAATAGGTCATAGCCGAGCAGAAAGAATACTTGCACGCCCGCAAGCAACGCTAGGCAGAGCAACGGCTGCGCGGCGGGCAGCCAGCGGGTGCCGTAGACGAAGCTGATCAGCGGCCTGGCTGAGCCGCCAATGAGCAGGCATACCGGCAGGGCGACCGCACATAGGAGTCCGGCAGCGGACAGCACGGTGTTGCGCATGGCGGTGCCATCGTGCTGCAGCCGCGCGAGCACGGCCGGGCCCACATTACGAACCGGCTGGGAGAACATCGTAATCGGCCAGCTGGCAAGATTCAGCGCGAGCACGTAGAAGCCCAGCGCTACCGGGCCAAGCAGATGACCGACGATGACCTGGTCCACACTCATGACGGCGAATGCGATGAGATTCGCTCCGGCCAGCGGCAGGCCGAATCGCAGCAAGGCCCGCGCCTTGACTGGGTTGAACCCAAGGCGCAGCGATTCCGGCGCGAACCTCAGCAGCAGGACTGCCCCGGCGGCGCCTCCGGCCACCCGGCCGATCGCGAGGCTCATAGCCCCGAAACCTGACCACGCCAGGGCGACGGTCACGCCCGTGCTGAGCCAGACGTTCACCTGATCTGCGATGGTGCGCTGACCCTGCCGGAAGTTCCGTTGGAGCAGCGCAGCGGGCGTATTGGTGAACCCGTCCGTCAGGACCGCCATGGCCAGCACCCGGACAACGATGGTTGCGCCGGGTGCCCCCATCGCCGAGGCGTACGCGGGCGCGGCGAAGAAACAGCCCGTGTAGATGATCGCGCTGACGAGCAGAGAGATCGTGGTTACGGTTGGGATGATTTCGCGCGGATCTCCCGGCCACCGCACGATCGCCAGACTCACGCCGAGTTCGTTGAAGTTCAGCAAGGCCACCAGCGCGACGTAGGCGACCGCGTAGGTGCCGAATGCATGCGGGCCAAGCAGGCGGGCGAGCATGACGCCGATCCCGAACAAGCTGACCTTGTTCAGTAAGGTGCTGCCGAAACTCCAGCCCAGGGCGCGGGACGCCTGGCCCATTAAGGTGCGTTCATCAGCCAGCTTCCGTTTCGTCCTGTGCTGCGGCGGGCGCCGCCTGGCCCGGACATAACGGCGACGGGCGCCTTGGCGCGGAGCCCCCGCGCATGCCGTTGAATGGTGAGCTGAGTCCTCGCTGGCTCTCACGGACCGAGGTCCGATGACGCCTGGACCTGCAGCCGCGCGGCCGGATCCACCAGGGTGTCGGTAGGCCGCAGTCGTTCCGCGCTCCCCGGGGCGTCCGCGAGCAGCGCTGCCGCTATGCGGTGCCCGGCCCGGCCGTCCCACAGCGCTGGCCGCCGAGGGGGCGGGGGAGCCGCGAGTACCTGGCGCGCTGCCGTGACGATCCGGTCAGGGTCGCGTCCCACCAGCCGGTTCGTGCCCTCGGTCAGGGTGATGGGCCGTTCGGTGTTGTCTCGCAGGGTAAGGCACGGGACCCCGAGAATGGTGGTTTCTTCTTGCACGCCGCCTGAGTCGGTGAGCACCAGGCGCGCCGATGCCTGGAGCGCGACGAAGTCGAGATACCCGGCGGCGGGTATGACGCGCACCCGCCTGGGGCGCCCTGCGCTTTGCAGCTGGCCGGCCAACCTGGGGTGGGCGGGCAGTACAAGCGGGCACAGCCGCGCGACCTCGTCGAGCGCCGACAGCAAAGTGGCCAGCATTGCCGGGTCATCCACGTTCGCTGGCCGGTGCAGGGTGGCAACGCCATACCCGTCAGGTTCGAGCCCGAGCCCCGCTAGGGTGCCGCCGCTTGACGCCCGGTCCAGGTTGGCCAGCAGCGTGTCGGCCATGACGTTGCCGACGAGGTAGATCTGGTCGTCTCGGTAGCCCTCGGCCTGCAGGTTGGCGATCGCGTCAGGGGATGGTGCGAAGAGGTAGTCGCTGAGCCGGTCGGTGACGGCGCGATTGACCTCTTCGGGCATCGACCAGTCGCGGCTGCGCAGCCCGGCTTCCACATGCGCGAGCAGGGCGCCCGACTTCGCGGTGACCAGCGCGCAGGCCAGGGTGGAGTTCACGTCCCCCACGACAACCACCACGTCCGGCTGTATCTGTGCCAACACCGGCTCGTATGCCGTCATCACCCGGGCGGTCTGAACCGCGTGGCTGCCCGAGCCGATCCCTAGGATGCAGTCAGGCCTGCGGATCCGGAGGTCGGTGAAGAAAACGTCATTCATCGAGTGGCCATAGTGCTGGCCGGTGTGGACGAGGATCACCTCCGCGCCGCGTTCGGTGAGCGCGTCCATGACCGGCTTGACCTTCATGTAGTTAGGACGCGCTCCCGCGACGCAGACGACTCGCGCCGTCCGGGGCGTCATAGGGTCTCGGCATTCGCGCCGGAGGCGGCCCGGCAGCAGCCCAGCCCGGGGCCGACCACCACGACGCTTGTCATATACGCGCACCCCCGGCGATGCCTCCGCAAGCAGGGCAACGTGAAGTAATATTTCGATTACATTGTGTTAGATCGTAGCGCCGGACCATCGCGTCGTCCGCGCTTTCGGGCCGGAAGGCATCCGATGCAGGTGGAACCTGGCGTATGGTCACCACATCCCGGACATAGCCGCCCGGCGCACGCCGACCGACGTGCGAGATTTCGCTGAGATCATGACGGCTACATCATCGGCGGGCATGGCACGAAGGAACTGCCGTGCTCCCTCTAGGCTGAGCGGCGAATGATCCCAGTAATTGTGGCAGCGCATCGATTCCACCGGACTGACATCCGAGTGCTCACCAGGAACCTCGTCAACAAAAACGCCGTAGAGCGTGCATTCTGAGATGTGCGGCTGGGCGGCAAACGCGTGCAGCCAGGGGCGCCCGGTGATCTGCTCCAAGCGCGCCTGCATGGCGAGCACCGTGCGGCGTGCCCAGACATTCGGCGACTGGATGTAGTCCGGCAGCGGGGGCCGCGCGGGCGGGACGCCGAGCAGCGTGCGGGCGACATCATGCCAGATCAAATGGCGGGGGAGGCTCTCGTCGACGCCCGCCTCCTTGCGGTAGAGGCAGATGCGGCCATCCCGCTGAAACGTCTGCGCCGTGACCGGGCGGACGAACACGACATCCGAGTCGACCGTGAGCAGCACGTCCGCCTCGATCTGGGCGGCGGCCTGAAGCTTGACCGCCTGCTGCATCACCCAGCCGCGTACTGGGGGGAACGGCCGTCGCAGGTTCACCCAGAGGTTCAACCGGTCCAGCCCAACGAAATATCTCGGTATCAGCTGATCAACGGACCACACGATGGTGCGCGGCCCGAGGAGCGAGCGGAACAGTCCGACGTCACGGTGCGGCACGATGATGTAGTGCGTGGTCGAGGCCGGGGTGTGCGCCAGCATTGACGCGTTCAGGTCCCGGCAGAGCTCGAAATCGGGCGCATAACTCGGGGTAATTACCGCGAGCGCTGCCATAGAGTCTCATCCTCCCTGGGCGGCTTGGAGGGACCGCTGCCGCGCGGGAAGGGCTCTGCAACATCCCGGGGAACGGCGGATAAGGCCCCTGAAGGAACCTGCAGATCGGCAACGAGCTTCGGCCAGCTAGACCGGCGCAGGGCACATCGCAGCGCGATCCGGTGGCCCGCCTTGCGTGATCTCAGCAGCTCGTGCAGGATCACCGTGGCGCGATAGGCACGAGGCCACCGCCGATGTTTTTCCATATATCGGATCCGGTTGACCGCGTTCAGCGCCAGCAGCGCATTCGACTGCCCTGAGCCTGCGCCGCGGTGGCGTACGCGCGCGGCAGGCAGGTACTCGACGCGGAATCCGGCCGCCCGGGCCCGGGCCCCATAGTCCGTCTCCTCTGAGTAGAGGAAGAACCGCTCATCCCACCGTCCGACCACCCGATCGCACGAGGCCGAGATCAGCAGGGCTGCTCCTACCGCCCAGTCGACGGCATGCCGATGGCGGTACGGCGTCTCGTCCCGCACCAACTCGCTGAGCCAGCCCGGCCGACGGCCCATCCGGCCGCCCAGTAGCCCGTCCCCGATGGCCCGCGCGAGGGTCGGATTACGGCGCAACGACCAACACCGGTGCCCATCGGCGTCGAGCAGCATCGGCGCGACGATACCCACGCGCGAATCCTCAAGCGCGGCGACCATCTCACGAAGCGCGCCTGGCTCGAGCACCACGTCGGGGTTGAGCACGAGCAGCGCTGAGTATTCTCCCGCGTGCTCACGGCCGACGTTGATTCCGCCGGCATACCCGAGGTTGGCGCCGGTCTCGACGCATCTGACGCCGGGAAAGGCGCGCACGAGGTCGACAGTGGCGTCGCGGGAGCCATTGTCCACCACGACCGTGCGCAACGTGATCCCCGCGGCCGCCGCGGGCAGGGATTCCAGCAGTCCGACCACGTCGCGTTCGCTGTTGTAGGTCACGATGACGATGGAGCAGTCGACCCGCCCGGGACCGCCTGCCCCGCGCGGCGGTCCGCTGGCGACCGCCGAGCCGTTTCCGCCGTTATCCGCCGCGCGGCCCGCGTGGCTCACCTGGCCCGCGCGGGTCGGCCCGGACCGGCCGCCGCACCCAATCGCTTGCTCGTAGCTCTCTGGTAAGCCGCCAGGACCTGCGGGACCTGAAGTTCCCAGCTGAGCGCGCTCGTCAGCCGACGCAGGCCGGCCTGGCCCATCTCCTGCCGCGCGGCCGGATCATCAATGAGGGCCACGATGCAACTGGCGAGCGAGGCCGAGTCGTTTCGTGTCGCATACAGGCTCGAGCCGCCGGCGGATATCCGGCCTTCGTGCAGGTCGAACTGAACGATCGGCTTGGCGAGGGCCATATACTCCAGCACCTTGTTCATGGTGGAGATGTCGTTCATCCGGTTGGCCTCGTCGGGGTTGACGCAGACATCGGCGGTCGCGAGCACGGCACCCAGGTCGTCTTCCGAAAGCCGCCCGGTGAACAGAACCTGATCGCTGATGCCAGCGGACGCAGCGCGCTCGCGAAGTCGCGGCAGCTCAGGGCCTGAGCCCACCAGGACGAACTGGATATCCTCCCGCCACCAGTCCTTGATGATCACGCGGGCAGCGTCGATGAGGTAATCGAGACCGTCCTGGATGCCCATCACCCCGACGTAGCCGACCAGGTACTTACGCCCGTGCCGCCACTCGTCGTCCGGCGTGGCGCACGCGAACCGGTCGGCCGCTGGCGCCGATCGCACGACGAAAACGTCTTCGCCGGACATCCGGCCGCGTCCTAGGGCGATGTCGCGGTAGCTGTCGTTGGTCTCGATGGAGACGTCAGAAAACCGGTAAGTGAGCCGCTCGAAAAGCCTGGCGAGCCGGACCTGCCAGCCGTCTTCCCGATGACCCTTCGCGATCATGAGCTCGGGGCACGCGTCATGGTGGTCGTAGATCAGCGCGGAGCCCAGCGCGATCAGCGGCAGCGCGACCAGGAAGAGCAGATCCGGAGGGTTGCAGATGTGCACGACTCCAACGCGGTGCTTGAGCCGGATTCCCAGCGCGATACGCAGTTGGGCACCGATCGCGATCCCGTACTCCAGCGCGTAGGCCGCCGACCGTCGTGCCTCCGGGCCTGGCGCGTAGCGATAGATCCGGATTCCCTCCAGCGTCTCGCGGCGGCGATGATGCTCTCTGGTGGCCGGGCAGACGACATGCACCTGATATCCGGCGCCGGTCAGCGCGAGCGCCTCCTGCCAGACGCGCCGGTCGAAAGGCACCGGAAGGTTCTGGACTAGGATCAGGACGTGCGTTCTTGACCCGCCGCGCTGGCGGTCGCGCCGCCTCACCACGAGAGCCCCCGGTAGTTGGCGGCCGGGCCCGGAGGGCGGGCGACGCCGGACAGGTCAAGGACCGGACGGTCGGTGACCATCTCGTACAGCCGGGCGTACGCCGGATTGGCCTGAGCAACGATGATCAGGTCGGCGTCCTTGAGTACTACGTCGAGATCGTCGCTGAGCATGGGCGCGATGTGCGGATGCATTTTCTCCAGATACGCTCGGTTAGCGCCGACCAGGCGGCTCAGGTTGACATACTCGTCATGAATACCGATCTCATAGCCTTTGCCGATCAGCCGTTCAGCCAATTCGAGCATGGCGCTCTCGCGGAGATCGTCTGTTCCGGGCTTGAACGCCACGCCGAGCAGCGCGATCCGCTTCACCCCGTATTCCTGAATCGCCCGCAATGCCGCCTCGACCTGCGACCGGTTACTGGTGAGTACGGCCTCGATCACAGGGATCTCCACGCCGAGCTGGCGCGCGCGATAAACGAGGGTCCGAAGGTCTTTGGGTAGGCAGGACCCGCCAAAGGCATATCCAGGCGTCAGGTAGGCCGCGGAGATGTTGAGCCGGGTGTCGGATTTGAACACATTCATAACTTCGTGACTATCGATTGTAAGTGAGGAACAGAACCTGCCTATCTCGTTGGCAAAGGCGACCTTGAGCGCATGCCATGAGTTATCGGTCAGCTTGACCATTTCAGCCACCCGTATGCTCGTGGCGGTAACACGGTGCGCATAGGGACCGAAGATTGCGGTTGCGCATTCGAGCGTACGAGTGTCAGTGGCGCCCACCACGGTCTTGGCCGGATGCTGGTAGTCGTGGATCGCGGATCCCTCCCGGAGGAACTCGGGCGAGAATGCGACGCCGAAGTCCTGGCCGCATCTCTTTCCTGAGATTTCTTCCAACCGTGGTATGACCCGTCCCTCCGTCGTACCAGGGGGGACCGTGGAGGTCAGCATGACCAGATGCCAGGATGGCGAGTCGTGCAGCGTACGAGCGACCTCCTCGACGACCCGGTCCAGGTCAGCCAGCTGCGAGTCACCAGAAGAGGCGCTCGGAGTGCCGACGCAAATGATCGTTGCTTCGCTGCCACCTACGGCCCGGCGCAGGTTGGGCGTTGCCGAAAGCCTGCGCTGCGCGACATTCCGCTCGATCAGCTCGGTCAAGCCTGGCTCCATGATGGGGCTCTGGCCTTCGTTGAGCCGTAATACCTTTGTCTCATTAATATCGACAACTACGACATTATTGCCGCTGTCCGCCAGGCAGGCTGCCGCGACCGCCCCGACGTACCCGAGGCCGAGGACGCTGATCTGCATCAGGATCCCTCCAGGACAAAGTCACTTCTACCGCCCGCCATAGGGTGCTGCAAGTGGCGAAAGTGGCGCAGCGTCATGCCGCAACCGAGCGCATGTCTGCCAGCCTGAGTTGGTCCAAGGGCCTGGCCAGGCCCACGGACTGGCCCACCGAAACCGCTAGCAACACCGGGTAATCGCCTGACTGCAATGTGTGAGATCATAGTCGGGATGGGCTCGCGGCGTCTACGGTTCTCCGCATGGAGGCACTCGAAGTTGATGGCGCGCGGGTCTTCACTCCGCGCCTTTACTCAGACCGGCGCGGAACCTTTCTTGAATAATTTCGTGATGCCGACATGGGAGCCGATTTGGCTCGTACTATGCGCGTTGCGCAGGCCAACTGCTGAGTGTCCCGCCGTGGGGTCGTCAGGGGAATCCACTTCTCCGAAGTTTCCGCCCGGTCAGGCGAAATATGTGACTTGCGTCCAGGGCGCAATTCTGGACGTTGTCGTCGACCTTCGGGTCTGTTCGCCCGGTTACGCGCTGGGCAGCGGTACAGCTCGACGATGAGGGCAGGCGCGCCGTCTTCCTGGCCGAGGGGCTGGGCCACGCGTTCATGGTGGCGGGGCCCCCGCCGAGTAGCTGAGAGCTCACGTCACGAGTCCTGGCCAGGCCCGCCGCAGCGCCGCCCGCCAGTCGCCGATCGGCTCGATCCCGGCCGCGGCGCCCCGAGCGTGGCCGAGAACGCTGTACGCGGGGCGGGCCGCGGGCCGCGGATAGGCAGCGCTGGTAGTTGGCCGTACCCGGTCCTGGCCGACCCCCAGCAGCCGGAAGACCTCTCTGGCCAGCCCGAACCATGAGGTCCCACCTGAGCTGGTCGCATGGTAGATGCCCGGTGCCGCGTCCGAGGAGACGAGCGCGAAGATCTGCCCAGCGACATCTTCCGTCCAGGTTGGCTGCCCGATCTGGTCGGTGACCACGTCCACGGTCGGCCGCTCGTCTGCGAGCCGGACCATCGTCGTTACGAAGTTGGGCCCGTGTGCCCCGTACAACCAGGCGGTCCGCACCACGTAGCCGCGTGCGGACAGAGGCCGAGCACGGCCTGCTCCCCGGCGAGCTTCGTGCGGCCGTAAGCGGCACGCGGAGCAGGGGCATCATCTTCCGCATACGGCCGCCTGCCGGTCCCGCCGAACACGTAGTCGGTCGAGATGTGCACAAGCGGCGGCCGACGGCGACCGCGGCCCCGTCGGTCACATCGAGTTCGGCCCGGGCCAGGCCGGTCACCTGCTCGCCGCTGCGGCGGAGAACTGTGACCAGATCATGGCCGAGCATTCCCCCGGCTCCGGCGACCAGCCACCGGCTCATCAGTCGGATGCGCTTCGTGCGCTCGTTCCGAGCTGTTCAAAAGCCGCAGGCCCGGCGGACTCACCCGCAGTGCGGCGCGGCTGCCTGAGCGGCTGCCACCAGTGGCGGTTCTCCCGGTACCACTGCACGGTCGCGCTCAGCCCATCGGGGAACGGGGTGCGCGGCGCATAGCCAAGCGCCCGCAGCGCCGAGTCGTCCAGGGAGTACCTGCGGTCGTGCCCCTTCCTGTCCTGGACGCGAGCGACCATGTCCCAGCCCGCGCCGCAGCATTCCAGCAGTGCCTGGGTTAACTCGGTATTGGTCAGTTCCACATTGCCGTCGATGTGGTAGATGGTCCCTGGCTTACCACGCTCGGCGACCAGCTGAATGCCGCGGCAATGGTCGTCCACATGCACCCAACCGCGCACATTCAGGCCGTCGCCGTATAACGGCACCTGCAGACCGTCGAGAAGGTTCGTGACGAACAGCGGGATCACTTTCTCGGGGAACTGGTACGGGCCGTAGTTGTTGCAGCAGCGGGTGATGCTGACGTCGAGCCCGTGAGTACGGGCATAAGCCAGGGCCATAAGGTCGCCGCCGGCCTTGGCGGCAGCGTAGGGCGAGTTCGGCGCGAGCGGCGCCGCCTCCGACCATGACCCCTCCGCCACGCTGCCGTATACCTCGTCGGTAGAGACCTGGACCATCCGCCGTGTCCCCGCATCCAGGCAGGCCTGCAGCAGGACCTGGACACCCGTGACGTTCGCGGCGACGAAATCGGATGCGCCGTCGATGGACCTGTCGACGTGAGTCTCGGCGGCGAAGTTGATCACGACGTCATGGCCGGGGACGACCGCGGCGAGCAGCACGGGATCACAGATGTCGCCGCGGATGAAGCTGAATCGCGGGCTGCGGGCGACTGGCTCCAGGTTGGCCAGGTTGCCTGCGTAAGTGAGCTTGTCCAGGACGGTTACCTTGGCACCATGGAACCCGGGATAGCCGTCGGCTAGCAGTGTGCGCACGTAGTGCGAGCCGATGAAGCCTGCGCCGCCCGTCACCAGGACTCTCATGAGCTGATCTGCACTCTGCTGTGATCTCCGAGGACCAGCCGGTGCGCACGGGGCGTCCTGGGCGCGGGAGTCACCTCCACGTGATGGCCGATGAGCGACGCCTCGATCCGCCTGACGCCACGGACCGAGGCGCCGGGCAGCATGATCGAGTACTCGATCTCGCTGTCGATGACCACGCAGTTGTCGGCCACCGACGTGAATGGTCCGATGTACGAGCCGTCCACCCGGGTGCCGCGGCCGATGATGGCGGGCCCGACGATACGGGACCGGCTGACCACGGCGCCGCTGTCGATCACCACCCGGCCGATCAGCTCGCTGGCGCTGTCGACCACGCCCTGGCACCGCGTTTGGATGCCCTCCAGAACCATGCAGTTGACTTCGAGCATGTCGGCGACATTCCCGGTGTCCTTCCAGTATCCCGAGATGGTGGTGCAGGCCACCTTGCGGCCATGGTCAATCAGCCACTGCAGGGCCTCGGTGATCTCGAGCTCGCTCCGCCAGGACGGCCGCAGTTGCCGCACCGCTTCATGCACGGCCGGGGTGAAAAGGTAGACGCCGACTAGCGCGAGATCGCTTTTCGGGTGGCTGGGCTTCTCCACCAGGCCGATTACCTGGCCCGCGTCGTCAAGCTCGGCGACCCCGAACTGGCGCGGATCGGGCACGGTGGTCAGCATGATCTGCGCGTCCGGGCGCGCCGAGGAGAATTCGTCGACCAGCGCCGTGATCCCGCCGACGATGAAATTATCGCCGAGATACATGACGAAGTCATCGTCACCGAGGTAATCGCGCGCGACCAGCACCGCGTGAGCCAGGCCGAGTGGTGCGTCCTGGCTGATATAGGTCGCGCTGAGCCCGAACGCCCGACCATCGCCGACCGCAGCCCTGATGGCCGGGGCGGTCTCCCCGACGATGATCCCGACATCGCTGATGCCAGCGTCGGCGATGGCCTCCAGGCCGTAGAATAAAACGGGCTTATTGGCCACCGGGAGCAATTGCTTGGCGGACGTGTGGGTAATGGGCCGGAGCCGACTGCCGGACCCTCCAGCCAGCACCAGGGCTTTCATGGGGTACCAAGCTAGCGCGCCCAGGGCCGACATGTGGCGCCGGAAAGAAAGAGGCCATTAAGCCGGGGCTATCCGTACCCCATGGGTTGGCCAGCCGCAATCAATGCGGTGGCAGAATCGCATACACGGCCGGGCATTTCAGCCGATCCAGGATGCGGCCGGCAGCTGACCCGGCCACCCCGCGTCCGCGCGCCCGGCCCCGCCGCGCCCGGGGCCGCGCCCGGCCCCGCCGCGCCCGGCCCCGCCGCGCCCGGGGCCGCGTCCGCCCGCGGGCCTGGCCCGCTTGCGCGGAGCCTGGCCCGCCTGCGCGGAGCCTGGCCCGCCTGCGCGGAGCCTGGCCCGCCTGCGCGGAGCCTGGCCCGCCTGCGCGGGGCCCGGCCCGGGCAGACTGGTGGTGGGCAAGTTCGCCGACCGGCATCACGTGCCGCTGGCGACCCTGGTGCGGCTGGCCAACAGGGCCGACCAGCATCTGCTCCGGCGCACCGGGGTGCCGCTGGCCTACTACGCGCTATTCACGCCTTGTCAGAGCCCGCCCTAGCCGCCAGGCGGCGTCTCCTGGGACACTTCTGTCACTATTACCTCAGAATTCACGGACAAAGCGCGAAGAACCCGGTGCCGCGCCCGATGAATCCGGGGATCGATACTGAGATTTCCTGATCGATTCCGGGATCCATCAGGCCGCGGGTCAGCTGCTAGCCGCCTGCGCCAAGATCACCAAGCTTGTGCGGGCCCGCGCCTTCTTGACCGGCCGGTGCGCACGTGAGACGTCTCGTCGATGGCTGTGCACGCGGTGGAGCCTGAGTCGCGCTGCCGCTGGCCGCCTTCGGGCTCCTCAACCCGCCGATCGCAGCGGGCGCGATGACCTCGTCGTCGGGCTTTGTCGTCCGGAACAGCCTGCGGCTGCGCAGGTTCCGCGGCACGCGGGCTGCCGGGCCCTAGTCGCGGCCTGCCGCCTTCGCGGCGGCCAGGTCCCACTTCTGCTCGATCTTGCCGAAACGCCAGACCGACAAGGCGATGGCCCAGGTGAGGACGAAGACGCCGACGATCACGAAGCCGGCGGTGTTGATGTTGAAATTCTCCAGCCATCCCCAGCCGCGGCCGGTGAGGTGGCCGTCCTGGCCGAGCAGGCCGAGGACTTCGACGGCACCGATAAGCACCGCCACGAACACCGAGAGCGCGGTGATGGTGAGGTTGTAGAACACCTTGCGAACCGGTCGGGCGAAGGCCCAGTCGTAGGCGAAGTTCATGAAGCAGCCATCGGCGGTGTCGAACAGGCTCATGCCGGCGGCGAAGAGGATTGGCAACGACAGCACCGCGTAGAAAGGCAGGCCCCCGACGACCGCCGTGCCGGCCAGGACGAGCAGAGCGACCTCGGTCGCGGTATCGAAACCGAGGCCGAACAGGAAGCCGATCGGGTACATCTTCCAGGGCGTATCGATCCGGCGGGCTAGCGGCCCGAGGAACCGGTTCATCAGGCCGCGCTTGTTCAGCTGCTCTTCCAGTTGCCGGTCGTCGTAGGCACCGGCGCGCATCTCACGAAATACCCGGACGATTCCTGCCAGAATGACCACGTTCAGTGCGGCGATCAAGAACAGGAAGAAACCGGATACCAGAGTGCCGATGATGTTCGTGGTGTACTGGAGGTGCGAGTTAGCGTTCTTCACCTGATCGTCTAGGGCGCGGATGCCGAAGTTCAGCAGCAGCGCCAGCAGGAACACCACCGTGGAGTGCCCGAGCGAGAAGAAGAACCCGACCGAGAGCGGTCGCTTGCCCTCGCTGACGAGCTTGCGGGTGGTGTTGTCGATCGCCGCGATGTGGTCAGCGTCGAATGCGTGCCGCATGCCCAGGGTGTAGGCCAGGATCCCGGTCCCGAAGCCGAAGATCTCGGTCTTGTTGATGTGGTAGTGGCCGCCTGCGGCGGCGGCCAGCATTCCCCAGCCCAGCACGTTCAGCCCGATGATCGTCGCCACCATAGCGGCGGCTCTGGTCCACTCGCGCGGCGTGAGCCCGTCGCGGATCTTGATCAGACGGGCGCGCGGATCAGCCATCGCTGCTCCCCTCGGCTGCTCAAGATTGTCGGCAGCTCAATATCGCCAGTGTAGGAATTCCTGCAACAAACTTGCAATAGCGTATAGCTGGTAGCTGCGAGCGGGTGAGAGTGCCCGCGTGCCTTCCGCTTCCAGTGCCTGCCGGATAGCCTGACGATATATGAGCAGTCGTTCAGATGATCAGGTGTCGGCGGACCCGGAGCAGGACTCGGCCAGGGTGGTCGACGCGGGCCGGGTCGCGGTGGTCTCGGCTGCCATGCCGTCCGCCGCCCAGGTGGCCGACCTGGCGGACGTGTTCGGGCTGCTCGCCGATCCGGGCCGGCTGAGGGTGCTGGTCGCGCTCCTTGAGGGCGAGACGTGCGTGTCTGACCTGGCCGCAGTGGCGCACGCGAGCGAATCAGCGGTCTCTCATCATCTGCGGCTGCTGCGCGCGCACCGGGTCGTGGAAGCCCGCCGGGCCGGCCGGATGGCCTATTACCGGCTGGCCGATGCGCACGTCCGCATGCTGCTTGATGTCGCGCTCACCCACATCGGGCACGCGCCCGCAGCCGCGCATCCCGAGCACGGCGCCCGGACGGGCAGGCGCGGATGAGCGGCCAGTCCGGGCCCACCGGCCAGGCGGAGGGCGTCGGCCGGACGGGGGATGCCCGCCAGGCGGGCCAGGCCGGGGACGTCCACCAGGCCGGGGACGTCCACCAGGCCGGGCATGCGGGGCAGGCCGGGCATGCGGGGCAGGCGGGCCGGGCCGGGGACGTCCACCAGGCCGGGCATGCGGGCCAGGCCGGGCATGCGGGGCAGGGCGGGCACTCACACCTGGCCGGGGCGGCCCCGGGTGCGGACGCCCGCTGGCTGGGCCGGGCCTTGGCCCTGATCGTCGCGTTCATGGCGGCCGAGGTGACCGCGGGCCTGGTGGCGCACTCTCTCGCGCTCGTCTCCGACGCCGCGCACATGCTCACCGACGCGGCCGCGATCGTCCTGGCCCTGGTCACGATGCGGCTGGCCGCCCGGCCGCCCAAGGGCGGCTACACCTACGGTCTCCGGCGGGCCGAGATCCTGTCCGCCCAGGCGAACGGCATCACCTTGCTCCTGCTGTCGGCCTGGCTGGCGTTCGAGGCCATCCGGCGGCTGGTCACGCCGCCGCACGTGGCGGGGGGTCTGGTGCTCATCACCGCGCTGGTCGGCGTGGTCATCAACCTCGGCGCCAGCTTGATGATCTCCAGGGCCGACCGGACCAGCCTCAACGTCGAAGGGGCCGTCCGCCATATCCTCACCGACCTGTATGCCTTCATCGCGACGGCCATCGCGGGCGTCATCATCGTGACCACCGGGTTCGCGCGCGCTGATGCCGTTGCGTCCCTCATCGTGGTCGGGCTCATGGTCAAGGCCGGGACCGGGCTGGTGCGCGAGTCCGGGCGGATCTTCCTCGAGGCTGCCCCTCCGGGCCTCCAGCCTGATCAGATCGGCCAGGCCATGGCCGCCCGCCCGGACGTGGCCGAGGTCCACGACCTGCACATCTGGCAGATAACCTCCGGCATCCCCGCCGCCTCGGCGCACGTGCTGGTGGCACCGGGCCGGGACTGCCACGCGGTCCGCGGCGACCTTGAGCACCTGCTGGCGATCACCTACCAGATCTCCCACACCACTTTGCAGGTCGACCACGTGCCGGACGAGCTGCTCACGATCGCCGGCGGCGGCAGTACGCGCCAGGACCCGCACTGCGACGACCCGCACGGCCCGGTCCACCGGCCCAGGGCGCCGGGCAACACGGAGGACGGGCCAGGCGGCTCGCCCGCCGGGCAGGCACCTGCCGGTTAGCGAGCCTGCCGGGCAGCCAGCCTGCCGGGCCGCCGGCGTCTCGCCGCAGCGGCCAAGGATCCCGCCGGGCAGCCGGTGCCCTCGCTTCAAGGACCAAAGACTCTGCCTATGCAACTTGCACTCCGGGATGGTAACAAGACAGAGAAAAGACACCATTCCAGGGCCGGCGTCGCTGAGGCGCAGGGCCGTGCCTGTCCAGGCCTAGGAAGGCCGTGGAGGTCATCGTGGGCGCCGCGCACCGCATCGCCGAACTCCGCGAGGTGGATGTTGACACGCTGCTCGAATGTGCCGAGGACACCCGCGAACTGCTTGAGTACACCGCCGCCCAGCAGCATGACCTGCTGGGGAAAATCTGGCGCGCGATCACGGACGTGGAGGCGGGCCGCCAGCGCGCTCAGATGCGGGAAACGCGGCTGCGGCGCTCGGCCGACCGGCTGCAGTGCCAGGCGGCGCAGGCGGTGATCGACGGCCGGGATGACTACGCCAGGCAGGCCATGGCCTGGCGCGCGACGATCCTGGGGCACGCCGCCGAGCTGGCCGCCGAGCAGGCGGCGCTGTGCTCGAGCGAGGAACGGCTGGCCGCCACGGCCGACCGGCTTCAGCAGAAGATCGAGGCGTCCCGCATCCACAGCGAAACGAACCGGGCGCAGTACACTACGCCGCAGGCGGCGGCCGGCTCCAGACAACTGCTCGACGCGATCAGCAAGCAGGACGCCATCGAGGCCGCCATGGCGCAGATCAGGGACAGGACCCGCGCCCGGTGAGGTGACTGACGGGGGAACGGGCCTTATGGGGAGGCACCTTGCCCGGCGGGCTGCTGGCCGATCTCTACGAGCTGAATATGGCCGCGAGCTATCTGCGCAGGGATATGACCGGCCCGGCGACGTTCAGCCTATTCGTGCGGCGGTTACCGCCCGGGCGCGGCTTTCTCGTCGCCGCCGGGCTGGAGGACTGCCTGGCATTCCTGGACGAGTTCTCCTTCACCTCCGAGGACCTGACCTACCTGCACCGGGTCCGGGGCTTCGACGATGCCGCCCTGCGGGCGCTATCTGGCCTGCGGTTCACCGGGGACGTGCACGCGGTGCCCGAGGGACGAGTCGTGCTCGCCGGGGAGCCGCTGATCGAGGTCACCGCTCCGATCGCCGAGGCGCAGCTGGCCGAGACCGTGCTGCTGAACCACATGACGTTCCAGACCAGCGTGGCCACGAAGGCCGCGCGGTGCGTGCTCGCCGCGGCCGGCGCGCAGCTGGTCGATTTCGCCTTCCGCCGCACCCAGGGAATCGACGCGGGCCTTTCGGTGGCGCGCGCCGCCGCGATCGCCGGTTTCAGCGCCACCAGCAACGTCGAGGCGGCCCGCAGATACGGTCTGGCCGCCGCGGGCACCATGGCTCATTCATTCATCGAGGCGTTCGCCGATGAGGAACAGGCGTTCACCGCCTTCGCGGAGGACTTCCCTGGCCAGACCACCTTCCTGGTCGATACCTATGACACTGAGCAGGGCGTGCGGGCCGCCATCGCGGTGACGCGGCGGCTTGGGCTGCGGGCGCCGGTCGGCGTGCGCCTGGACTCCGGGGACCTCGACAGCCTGGCGCGGTCGGCACGCCGCCTGCTCGACGAGGCCGGCCTGCCGGAGGCCAGGATCTTCGCCAGCGGCGGCCTCGATGAATACGCCATCGCTGACCTGGTCAGGGAGGGCGCCCCGATCGATGCCTACGGCGTGGGGACGAAGATGGGCGTCTGCGCCGACGCGCCCTATCTGGACACCGCCTACAAGCTGGTCGCCTATGCGGGCCGGCCGGTCATGAAGCTGTCGCCGGGCAAGGTCACCGAGCCCGGCGCCAAGCAGGTCTACCGGGGCCCGGCCGGAGACGTCATCACGCTTCGCGCCGAGCCGGCCCCGCCCGGCCATGAGCCGCTGCTGGTCCAGGTCATGCGGCACGGCAGGCGCCTGGCCGGGCCCGAGCCCGTCGCCGTCGCCCACCGGCGGTGCGTGGCTGACCTGGGCTGGCTGCCCCCGGAGGCCAAGGCGCTGCGCGCTCCCGCGCAAGCGCAAGCCTCGGTCAGCCCGCAGCTCAGGGCGCTGGGCGACCGGCTCAGCCGTGATCTCAGCCGCCCGGAACGGCCCTGACCTGCCCCGGGCCTTGACCCGCCCTGACCTGCTGGCCTGCGGACAGGCACTCCGCCAGGACCTTCGGCCCTGGGAAACCCGGCCGCCCGAGCGCGGTAATGGAGGGATTGAAGGAGAGGGAGAGGCGATGGTCAGTCGCGCGGAAGTCGACAAGCTGCTGAGCGTGCGAGCCCGCGATCCTGGCGTGCTGTCGCTGTACCTGACGGTGCCGCTGGACCCGGCCGGGCTCCGCAGCCTGCCGGCCAGGGCCGACGGGCTGCTGGCGGCGGCGGCCCGCGGCCAGCCGGGCCCGGCCCGGCAGGCTGGCGACCGCCCGGCAGGCGCGGCCCGCTTCGAGATGCCAGAGGGGGACCGTCATCAGGTACGGGCCCTGCTTGAACAACATGGCCGTGACTGGCTCGGCCATACCGTTGCGATCTTCACCTGCGGCGAGCTGGGCCTATCGGAGTGGACCGTGCTGCCCAGCGGGGTCGGGGAACGAGCGGTGCTGGCCGAGCGGCCGCATGTCCGGCCGCTGCTGCTGGCCCTGCAGCGGTGCCCGCCCTATTTCGCGGCCATCGTCGACCGTCGCAACGCATGGGTCTTCGGGGTGACAGCGGAGCGGATCGACACGGTCGCCGAGCTGGCCGGAGCGGGCGTGCGCAGGCATGACTTCGGCGGCTGGTACGGCCTTGAGGCGCACCGCGTCAACGAACGCGTCATCCAGCTGGCCCGCCACCACTACCGCGAGACGGCCGCCATCCTCGAAGGCGCGCTGCGCGGCGGCGATCAGCGGCCGCTGGTGGTCGGCGGCCACGAGGAAAGCATTCCGCAGTTCCTGGCCGCCGCTTCTGCCGAACTGCGTGAGCACTTCGCGGGCAGCTTCGCCGCTGACCCGCATACGGTGACGCCGGCCCGGGTACGCGACCTGGCCGCACCGGTCATCGAGCACTGGCTGACCGCAGCCGAGCAGCGGCTGGCCGCCCAGCTGCGCGACGAGCCGCCCGGCGGGCTGACTGCCGCCGGGCTGCAGGCCTGCCTGGCCGCTGTCAACAGCAGCGCCGTCCAGATGCTGATCGTCCCCGACAACGGGCTGATCCCCGGGCTGCGTTGCGGGCGCTGCGGGACGCTCAGCACGGCCCCGGGCAACTGTCCCGACCCGGCCGCCGCAGTGCGCGGTGTCCCCGATCTCATCGAGGAGATGGCCGCCAGGACCATCGGCGACGGAGGGCAGGTAGAAGCGGTCCGAGATCCGCCAGCCGGGATAGCCGCACGTCTGCGCTTCCAGCTGGCTTCAGGTGACGAGAGGTGATCAACCATGGAGACCGCACAGACGCTGCCGGTGCAGACCGAAGCCCGCGGCGCTGTTCCGGCCAGCTCGATGGACCTGGCCGTGGAAAAGGTCCGAGCCGCGCTGCGGCACGCCGGTGAGCCGGTCCTATTCGCCCGCGTCAGGCTCACCATGGCCGCCGACCCGGCGGTCGAGCGCCCGGCGATCGCGCAGGTCAATGTCGATCTCAACGGCCGGCTCATCCGAGCCCAGGCCGACGCGGAATCGATGCGCGAGGCCATCGACAGGCTGAGTGACCGGCTGAAGCTCCGCCTCGACCGCGCGGCGAGGAACTGGGCTGCGGTCGGCGGCCGGAAGCCGGTATCGCTGCCCGACGAATGGCGCCATCAAAGCGCCCCGGCCCAGCGGCTGCCCTACTTCCCGCGACCCCCCGAAGAGCGCGCCGTGATCAGGCACAAGTCCTACGCGCCGACCAGGCAGACGCCGGACGAGGCAATGACCGAGATGGAGTTGCTTGACTACGACTTCTACGTCTTCGCGGAGCGCGTCACCGGGCAGGACAGCGTCCTGTACCGGACTGCGGACGGTTACCGGCTGGCGCAGGCCCGGCCGCGCCCCGGCCAGCTCGGTCCCGTCGCTGCCCAGGTCACGGTCAGCGACCAGCCCGCGGCGCGGCTCGCGACCGCCGATGCCATTGCCCGCCTGGAAGCTCTCGGCCAGCCGTTCCTGTTCTTCATCGACAGCGAGACCGGCCGCGGCAGCGTGCTGTATCACCGCTACGACGGCCACTACGGCCACATCACGTCGGCCGGAACCTGACCGGGCCGGGACCCGCGCTGGTGACCCCCGCCAGGCCTCCGGTCAGCCCCCGCCTGCTGGTGCCCGCCTCCAGGGCCCTGGCGCGCTCCGGGCTGCTTCGGCCCTACCGGCCCGCGTCGGCGGTGCGCATCGGACGGGCGGCGCTGCGTTATGGACTAGGCCCTGGCTGCGGCCCGATCGTCGGCGCCACCCGCTACCGTGCCGCCCCCGCCTTCATCGATGACACCGGCACCGTGACCTTCGGTGAGCTGGAAGAACGGTGCCGGGCGCTGGCCCGCGGCCTGGCCGCCGAGCTGTCGCCGGGGGGGACCATCGCGCTGCTCGGCCGGAACTCGGCGGCCTTCTATCAGGTGATGGTCGCGGCTTCCCGGTGCGACCTGGACATCCTGTACCTCAACACCGGATTCTCGGCGGCCCAGGTTGCCGAGGTGGCGGCCGACCGGGGCCTGACAGCGATCGTGCATGACGCCGAGTTCGCCGGCCGGGTGCCACCGTGGGTGCGGAGCATCCCGATGACCGCCTCTGTTGGCGTCAGCATCGAGATGCTGGCCGCGGGAGGCCGCTGGCCAGCGAGCCCGCCGGCGGCGGACGGCCTGCCCGGGCGACCGCGCCGCCGGAGCCGTCACGTCATTCTCACGTCCGGCACCACGGGTAAGCCGAAGACCACCGCGAGGACCGGCGGGGCGGCCAGTTCGGTCATCGCGCTCGCCTCCGGGCTGCCCTACCGCGTCCGGGAGACGCACCTCATCGCGGCGCCCATGTTCCACAGCTGGGGCTGGCTGAACACCACGCTGACCATGCTGTACAGCAGCACGATCGTCGCGGCCCGCGCGTTCGATCCGGAGGGCGCCCTCGCCCTGATCGACCGCGAGCGGTGCCATGTCCTGGTTGCGGTGCCGGTGATGCTGCGGCGGATTCTGGATCTGCCTCCTGAGGTCCGCCGCCGTCACGACACCACGAGCCTGCGCGCTGTCACGGTCAGCGGGTCAGCGCTGTCGCCCGTCCTGGCCGGGGCGTTCATGGACGAGTTCGGCCCGGTGCTCTACAGCCTCTACGGCTCGACAGAGGCCGGCTACGCGACGGTGGCCAGCCCGGCCGATCTGCGCGCCGCGCCAGGGACCGCCGGGCGGCCGCTGCCCGGGGTGGATGTGCGGGTGCTGGGCCCAGGCGCGGTAGCTTGCCCGCCGCGGGTGCCCGGAGCGATCTGGGTCCGCAGCCGCGACTCGCTCGGTGACTCGCCGGCCGCGCCCGGCGGGACCCTTCGCACCCCGGTACGCACCGGCGACATCGGGTGGTTCGATTCCGGCGGCAGGCTGTTCGTCAGCGGCCGTGCCGACGACATGATCATCACCGGCGGGGAGAACGTCTACCCGGTCGAGGTCGAGAACGCGCTGGAATCCCACCCCGCGGTGCTCGAGGCGGCGGTGACCGGTCGCGCCGACCGGGAATACGGCCAGGTCCTCGCGGCTCATCTGGTGCTGCGCGAGGGCCAGGCGGTGACGCGGGCGCAGCTGCGCTCCTGGTGCCGCGGCCGCCTGGCGCCGTTCCAGGTGCCGCGCCAGTTCCTGATCCACGACGCGCTCCCCCGTAACGCGTCAGGCAAGGTGGTGAAGAGCGTGCTCCGGGAACATGATGAGTGACCAGCGCACCCGACGCCGGTCGTCGCCCGGCCGGCGATGGCCGGGCGGCCAGCGCTGAGAAAGGCCCGAATTGCCGCAGCTACGCGATTTCCTTGACCGCTTCAAGCCGGCCGGCGCGCCGGGCGCGGCCCGGGCTGGCGTGCCCGCCGACCACGCCCGTGAGCTGACGGCGGAACTTGAGCCGGTCCTGGCCCCGCTGGCGGACACCGACGCCGAATGCGGGCGGATCGTTGCCAGCGCCGAGCGGGAGGCGAGCCGGATCGCCCGCGACGCCCGGGCCGAGGCAGCGGGGATCGCTGCGCAGGCGCAGCGCCGCGCCACGGCCGCCCGCGACGCCGCCGCCGGGCAGGCCCTGGCCGCCGCACGGGCGGAGGCGCAAGCCGCCGTACGCGCCGCCGCCGAGCAGGCGAGCCGCCAGCGAGGCGTCGCGCAGGGGCAGGTCGACGAGCTCGTGGCGGCGGCCGTCGGCCTGGTCAGGTCCCTGGAGGAGGCAGCCCCGGACGGACCCGGTCGGCGATGAGCGCCGGCTGGGTGGCTGGCAGCGTCCGGGCCCGGGCCCTGGCCCGGCGGCGCCTCGGCGCCGAGTCCGCACGGCGGCTCGCGGCCTGCGGCTCGCTGGAGGATGCCGTTCAGATGCTGGCGTCCACGCCGTACGGCCGCGGGATCCGTTCCGGCCAGTCCCTGGCCGCCGTTCAGCACGCGATCGCCGGAGTCACGCTGTGGGACCTGCGGGTGCTGGCAGGCTGGCTGCCGCCAGGAGGCGTCCAGCTGATCCGGGTGCTGGCCGGCTGGTTCGAGATCGCGAACGTCGATGAGCTGCTCAGCGAGATGACCGGCCGCCCCACCGAGGACATCTTCCAGCTCGGGGCGGTGGCCACCGCGTGGCCGCGGCTGCGGCGGTCGGCCAGCCCGGCGGAACTGCGCACCGCGCTCACCGTCTCGGCCTGGAAGGATCCGGGCGGGGTATCCGAGCACGCCCTGCGGGTCGGCATGCGGGCCCGGCTGGCCGCGCGCATGGCCGCCCTCGACTCTCCCGCGCCGGTCTGGGCGGCGGGCGCGGTGGCGCTCCTGGTGGCGGGCGAGCGGTTCGTCGCTGACCGCCCGCTCGAGCCGGCCCTGCGGGCCGTGGCGGGCAGCCTGATCGGCGGCGGCGCGGCCGATGCGGCGACGCTCGACGAGCTGGCCGGACGGCTGCCGGCCCGGCTGGCGTGGGTGCTCGAAGGCGTCGGCTCCCCTGATGAGCTGTGGCAGGCGGAGGCGGCCTGGTGGCGCCGGGTCGAGCGGGACGGGTTCACGTTGCTGCGCACCTCCTCGCTGGACCGGCCCACGGTGCTCGGCGCGGTCGCGGTCCTGGCCGCCGACGCGCGGCGGGCCAGGGCGGCCCTGGAGATCGCCGCGCGCGGCGGCGGGCCGCTGGAGGCATACGATGCCGTGGCTTGACACAGCCGTGCCGACCCGGATGTCACGGATCGCTCTGGTCGCCCCGGCTGGCTCGCTCCGCGCCATGCTGGTATGCGTCGCCGCCGCGGCCGCGGTGGAGATCGACCGCCCGGACCGGGATGCGGGCGGCTCGGATATGCCCGAAATATCCGCCCCACTGGCCCGGTCGGGCTCGGCTGCGCCAGCCGGGCCCTCGGCGCGGTCGGGCCAGTCCGTGCTGCCCGGCCAGTCCGTGCTGCCGCTGTCCGGCCCCCCTGCGCTGGCCGCCGAGCCGCCAGACACCGACGCCCTGCAGCGGGCCGGCCGCTACGACCTGCTGGCCGGCGAGGCGCAGCTGGAGGCATACGCGGCGGCCGCCGCGTCGGGGCACGGTGCGGCCGCGCTGGCCGGCTGGATCCCGGCCGCCCGCCTGGCTGACCTCACCCGCCAGCTGGCCGGACTGGGCTGTGCCGTGGTCCCGCTGCGGCATCCGCCCGGTGCGCAGGCCCCCACGCTGATCGGCGGCACGACCATGCGGCGGACCCTCAGCCCGCTGGTGTCGACGTACGGGACGGTCCCTTACGCCGATATCGACCCGACCTGGCTGGCCTGGGCCAGCTATGTGCTGATGTTCGGCATCATGTTCGGCGACGCCGGGCAGGGCCTGCTGCTGGTCGGCGCGGCGGCGGCACTGCGGGCAGGCTGGCCGCGGTGGGCCCGCCGGTTCCGCGCCGCCTGGCCCTTCGTCGGTGGCGCCGGGCTCGCCGCGACCGCGTTCGGCCTGCTCTACGGCGAGTGCTTCGGCCCGACCGGCCTGGTTCCGACCGTCTGGCTCGATCCGCTCAGTCACCCGATACCGCTGCTGGCGGCCGGTATCGCGGTCGGCGCCGTCCTGCTGGCCGGCGCCTACGCGCTCGGCACGGTCAACCGGTTCCGGGAAGGCGGCTGGCAGCTGGCCCTGTACGCGCCGTCCGGCATCGCGGGCACGTCGCTGTTCGGCGGCATCGGCCTGGCGGCGGCCGGCTGGTACCTGCACCTGCCCCCGCTGGCCATCGCGGGGATCGTGGTCGTCGTCGCGGCGCTGGCGCTGGCCTTCGTCGGCTTCGCCGCGGAGGCGGGCGGCGGCGCCACCGGCGCCGTGCAGGTGTCCGTCGAGCTCTTCGATCTGGTCGTCCGGCTGGGCTCGAATGTCGTCTCGTTCGCCAGGCTGGCCGCTTTCGGACTGACTCACGCCGCCCTCGGGCTGCTGGTCTGGGAAGGAACCAGGGCGCTGTGGCATCGCGGCGGGGTCATGATCGGGGCGGCCGTCCTATTGTTCGTCCTAGGCAACGCGCTGACCTTCGGCCTCGAGGCGCTCGTCGCCGCGATCCAGGCGCTGCGCCTGGAGTACTACGAGCTGTTCTCCAGGGTGTTCGTCGCTCAGGGGCGGCCCTTCCGGCCGTGGCACCTGCGCACCGAGACCGGCGCGGAGGGTTGCGTTAAATCCGGGGATCTTGCCCCGAGGGAGGTAGTCGCGTGATAGCTGCCTGGCTCATCGGACTACCCGTGGCCGCGGTCGCCGCATTGGCCGCGCGGCTGGCAGCGCGGCGGGACAAGCGGGCTGTCTACGCGCTCGCCGGGATCGGGGTGGTGCTGATGCTGGGCGCCGCCGTCCTGCTCGCCGTGGTCGCCACCGCCGGGCCGGCGGTCGCCGCGGGCGGCACGGGGGCGGCCAAGGCCGCCGCTGCGGCCGCTGCGGCCGGGACCGCCAGCAACACCGGGGCGCTGATCGGCGCGGCGATCGCGGTGGCCGGCTCCACCATCGGCGCGGGCATCGCCGTCGCCTACGTCGGCGCGGCGGCCCTGGCCGTCATGAGTGAGCGGCCTGAGCTGTTCGGCCGGGCCATGGTCATCGTGGGCCTGGCGGAAGGCATCGCGATCTACGGCCTGATCATCGGGATCATCCTGATCGGGAAGGCCTAGCCAGATGGCCAGGGTCGCCGTCATCGGCGAGGAGCTCAGGATCGGCGGTTACGCCCTGGCCGGGGCCGCGCTCTACCCGGTGGCCGACCGGGCCGCGGCGCTCCTGGCGTGGCAGGAACTGCCCGCCGACGTCGAGGTCGTGGTCGTCACCGCCAGCGCGGCCGGATGGCTCGGCGATCAGCTGGACCGGCGGCCCGGGGTGCTCCCGGTGGTGATGCCGGCATGACGCTCGCGAGACCGCAGCAGGCCGCGCTGGCGCCGGTCCGCGAGGCCATGCTGGGCCGGGCCGCTGAGCAGGCCGGGCAGATTGTGGCCGACGCGCAGCGCGCCGCCCGGGCCCTGGGCGCCGAGGCCCGCCGGGCCGCCGCCGACGCGATGGCGCGGGCTCAGCAGGAGGGCTGGGCACAGGCCGAGCCGCTGGCGGCCGCCGAGCGTCACCGGGGGCGCCGCCAGGCCCGAGCCATCGCGCTCGGCGCTGAGCTCCGGGCCAGGGATGAGGTGGCAGACGCGATCCGCGCCGCGGTGCTCGGGCTGCGGGATCAGCCCGGTTACGGCGAGCTGAGGGACCGGCTGGCCGCGCTGGCCGGGCGCGCCGCCGGCCAGGGCGCGACGGTGAGCGAGCATGCCGATGGCGGCGTGATCGCGCATGCCCCCGGTGTCCTGGTCGACTGCTCGCTGCCCAGGCTGGCGGAGCGGGTCATCGAGGTCCTTGATCCGCGGATCCGGGAGCTGCAGGCGTCATGAGCGTTCCGGCGCAGGGCCGGGTAACCCGGGTGAGCGGGTCGCTGGTCGAGGTGACGGAATTGCCCGGGGTGTCGATGTACGACATCGTCGAGGTCGGCGCGGACCGGCTGCCCGGCGAGGTGGTGGCGATCCGCGGGCCGGCCGTCACCATTCAGGCCTATGAGTACACCGGGGGCCTGGCGCCCGGCGATCCGGCCCGGGGCCGAGGCCAGCCGCTGTCCGCGCGGCTCGGCCCGCATCTGCTCGGCGCCGTCTTCGACGGCCTGCTGCGACCACTCGGCGACGCAGGCACCTGGCTGGATCCTGGCCGGGCCGCCCCGCCCGCCGCGGGCCGGACGTTCGACTTCACCCCCGAGGTCAGTGATGGTGACGTCGTCCAGAGCGGAACCAGCCTGGGCGCGGTCGCCAATCCCGGCCAGGTGCCGTACCGCGTTCTGGTCCCGCCTGGCGCGGCCGGCGTGGTGGCGCGGGTGCACCCGGCCGGGCCGGTCAGCGCGGCGGCGGTGATCGCGAACGTCGGCGGAACGGCTGTCCCGCTGACCGCGTCGTGGCCGGTGCGGGAGCCGCGGCCGTACTCCGAGCGCCTTGACGGTGACGCTCCGCTGTCGACCGGGCAGCGGGTCGTCGACGTGCTGTTCCCGGTCAGCCGGGGTGGCACGACCGCGGTGCCGGGCGGTTTCGGCACCGGCAAGACCGTGCTGCTGCAGCAGATCACCAAGTGGTGCGACGCGGACGTGATCATCTACGTGGGGTGCGGTGAGCGCGGTAACGAGCTCGCCGACATGCTCGCCGAGCTGGCTGAGCTCGCCGATCCCCGGACCGGGGGAATGCTGGCCGACCGCACGGTGGTGATCGCCAACACGTCCAACATGCCGATGATGGCCAGGGAGGCCAGCATCTACAGCGCGGCGGCGGTGGCCGAGCACTTCAGGGACATGGGCCTCGACGTGGTCGTGGTGGCCGACTCCACCTCCCGCTGGGCCGAGGCGCTGCGCGAGTTCGCCTCCCGGAACGGGGAGCTGCCGGCCGAGGAGGGTTATCCCGCGGCGCTGGCCTCGGCGCTGGCCGCGTTCTACGAGCGGGCGGGCCGGGTGCGCACCACCGGTGGCAGGGAAGGGTCGGTCACCATCATCGGCGCGGTCTCCCCGGCGGGCGGAGACATGACCGAGCCGGTGACCGCGTATACCCAACGGTTCGTCCGGTGCCTGTGGACTCTGGACCGCGATCTCGCCTACGCCCGTCACTACCCGGCGATCTCCTGGTCGGGCTCGTTTTCCCGCGATGCTGCCGCGATCGGTGACTGGCACGCGCGGGGCGGCGACCGGGGCTGGTCGCAGCGCCGGTCGCGGCTGGCCGCGCTGCTCGCCGAGGCCGACCGGCTCGGCGCGCTGGCCGACCTGATGGGAGTCGCCGCGCTGCCGCCCATCCAGCGGGTGACCATCCTGGCCGGCCGGCTGATCAGGGAGGGCGTCCTGCAGCAGAGCTCGCTGAGCCAGCTCGACGCCTACTGCGACGCCGACCGGTCCGCCGCGCTGGTGACCGCGGTGCTGGCGGTGGCCGATCGCTGCCTGCGGCTGGCCGAGCGCGGCGTGGACCCGGCTGCGATCGAGGAACAGGACTTCTCGCCGATCCTGCGGGCCAGCCAGGATGCGCCCACCCCGGCGCAGGTGCAGGCCAGGCAGGACCAGATGCTGGCCCGGCTGGACGCGGTCGGGGAGACAGCATGACGGCCTGGGCCCAGCGGGAGTACACGAGCCTGGCCGAACTGCGCGGCCCGCTGCTCGTGGTGCGCGGCGTAACCGGCGTCGGCTGGGACGAGTTCGCGACGATCAGGCTGGACTCGGGCCAGCTCAGGCACGGCCTGGTGCTGGAGGCAGTTGGTGATCTCGCGGTCGTCCAGGTCCTCGAAGGCACCACGGGCATGGGGCTGTCCGGCAACCGGGTGGAGTTCAGCGGCAGCCCGCTGCGGATCGACGTCGGCACCGGCTGGCTCGGCCGGGTCTGCAACGGCCTGGGCGAGCCGATGGACGGCGGACCGCCGGTCACCGGCGAGGTCAGCGCACCGGTGGCCGGGTATCCGATCAACCCGGCCGCGCGCGAGCCACCCGCCGAGCCGGTGCTGACCGGGGTGTCCGTGATCGACGCGCTGACCACCCTGGTGCGGGGTCAGAAACTGCCGATCTTCTCGGTGGCCGGGCTGCCCCACCTCGAGCTGGCCGGCCAGGTGGCCGCGCAGGCGACGGCGGAAGGGGAGCCGTTCAGCGTGATATTCGCCGCCATGGGCCTGACCCACGCCGACGCGGCCGCGATCCGCAGCGTGCTCGAGGAGCGTTCCGCGGCAGGCGAGCTTCTCCTGCTGCTGAATCTGGCCGACGCGCCGGTGATCGAGCGGCTGCTGACTCCGCGGCTGGCGCTCACGATCGGCGAGCACCTGGCGTTCACGCTCGGCCGGCATGTGCTCGTGGTGATGGCCGACATGACCAACTACTGCGAAGCGCTGCGGGAAGTGTCGGCGGCCCGCGGCGAGATCCCGGCCAGGCGCGCCTATCCGGGATATCTCTACAGCGACCTGGCCTCCCTGTACGAGCGGTGCGGGCGGATCCGCGGCCGGCCGGGATCGCTCACCCTGGTCCCGGTGCTCACCATGCCGGCCGGGGACATCACGCACCCGGTACCCGACCTGACCGGCTACATCACCGAGGGACAGATCGTCCTGTCCGGCGACCTGCACGCTCGCGGGATCTACCCGCCGGTTGATTCGCTGTCCTCGCTGTCACGGCTGATGCGCCGCGGCGCTGGGCCCGGGCGTACCAGGGCCGACCACCTGGATGTGGCCGCGCAGACGCTGGCCGCGCTCGCGTCCGCCCGTCGTGGCCGCGAGCTGGCTGAGCTGATCGGCACGGCGGCGCTCAGCGAGTCGGACCGGCGGTATCAGGAGCTTGAGCGGGTTTTCGAGAACGAGCTGGTGAACCAGCGGCAGGACGAGAACCGCAGCTTGGCGGAAACGCTGCGGCGGGCCTGGCAGGTGCTGGGGGTGCTGCCCCGGCGGGACCTGGTGATGATCTCCGACCAGGCTCTCGATGCCCACTATCCGGACGGCGCCGGGCCGCGGGCTGGCGGCCCCGATGCGGCCGAGCGGGCGCCCGGGCAGGCGGGGCGGCAGTGACCGGGCCCAGGATCGCCGTGCCGCCCGGGCGCGCCGGGCGGATGTGGCTGGAGCGCCGGCTTGACGTCGCCCGCCGTGGCGCCGACGTGCTCGACCGCAAGCTCCGCATCCTCCAGGGTGAGCTGGAGCGGCTCCGGGCAGCGGCGGCGCGGACCGGGCAGGAGTGGGACACGCGCTGCCGCGACGCCGACCGGTGGCTGCTTCGGGCGGCGCTGCTCGGCGGGCAGCGGGCGATCAGGCTCGCGGCCGACGACCGGCCCGCCGAGGTGGAGATCAGCTACGTGGTCACGATGGGGGTGCGCCACCCGGCGGGCGCCGCCTACGCCCCGGCCGCCGGGCCGGGCACCTGGGCGGGCCCGGTCGCCGCCGAGGCCAGGCGGGCGCACCAGCGGGCCCTGGCGGCGGCCGTCGCGCACGCGGCGGCCACCGCGGCGCTGCGGATCATCGAGGCCGAGGCGCTAGCCACCAGGTACCGGCTGCGCGCGATCAAAGACCGCTGGATACCGCGGCTTGAGCAGGCCCGGACCGAGGTGGCGTTCGCCATCGACGAGCAGGAACGGGCCGACGGGGCGCGGCTGCGGCTCGCTGCGGGGACGCTCTCCTCGGGCCTCGCGGCCGACCATCTCCAGACTGGGGAATGACAAGCGAGCTCTCGGCCTCCAGACTGGGAAATGACCAGCGAGCCCCTCGGCGTGGCGGCTTCTCGGCGATATCTACCCATGTATCTACGATCTGGCCGTCCGCTCCTATCTCACAGACGCGAGTACCAGGGCGTCTCATCGTCGCAGGCACTCGGCGGGCGGTACTTCGCCCGCGGCGCTGCCGAGCGCCGACCAGAAGGAACACGCAGGCACTGGGGGAAGCATGGACGCGGTTATCGGCAAGGACCGGTTCTGCGAGCTGTTCAAGGGCCGGGCGGTGGTGGTCCGGGAGCTGCCCGCCGGGCAGAGCAGGGTCCTGGCTGACCTGGCCAGCGGGTTCGCGGGCCGCGCTGGCCCGTCGCTGTGCACGCGGGCGGAGTACAGAGCGCTGTTCGACCTGCTGGTTGCCTATGTCCCGCCGGTACCGCCGGCGAAGCTGAGGCTGCTCGACAAGGCGGGGCGGCCAACCGCCGCTGCGCAGGTGATCCAGGACTACATCACGGCGTCGCTGGGGAAGCAGGAGTTCTTCGACACCGACATGTACATGTTCCAGGTCACCGGATTTCACCCGGGACGAGGCGTACTGACAGAGCCGGTGAAGCCCGGCCACGGGGCCAGGCTTGATGTGTGGAGGACCGATCCAGCCGACGACCGGCACATTGCTGCTGGGGGCGGCGGGGACATCTTGTTCAGCACGCCGGCTTTCTCGCTGAGAAACAGCGGCAATCGCACGCTGCGCGCACCAAAACGGTCCTGGAGAATAACTCTCGATGCGGAAAAACCCGAAAACCGGCTGGCCGCGATGACGCGCGTCAATCTGAAGGCGATGTACAACGACCCGTCGCAGATGCGCGAGGCGCTGGCCTGGCGCCTGTTCGGCAAGGCCGACGTTCCGGCGCCACGGCATACCTACGCGAAACTGGCCTTTGGCCCCACCTACCGGGGGCTCTTCTCGGTCATCGAGCAGGTCGACAGGAGATTCCTGAAGGATCGCTTCGGTGAGAATCACCGGGGCAATCTCTACAAGACCGGCTGCCGCGACATCGGCTGCGCGACTCTCGCCTACCGAACCGGGCCTGATCGCGACGACGGCGGACGCCAGTACTTCATCCCGGGATCCGCGGAGCGCACCTACCGGCTCAAGACCAACAAGAACGACCCCGAGGCGAATACCTACGACGACCTGGCCTGTTTCATCAGGACGATCAACGGGATCGGACTCCGAGGCGGCGACGAACGCTTCGACACCGACGCCTTCCGCGAGTCGGTGGACGCCGTCATGGACGTCGGCGCCTTCCTCCGATGGGCGGCAGTCAACATGCTGCTCGGGAGCTGGGACAACTATTACGCGACTCCGTCGAACTACTATCTGTACAACTCGGGGCGCCAGGGCGCGGCGAACGATTTCGTCAGCTCGCCCTATTTCCACTTCATCCCCTGGGACTACGACAATTGCCTGGGCATCGATTATTTCGGCACCCGCTGGCAGTACGCCGATATCCTCGATTGGCGGCGCAACACGCGGCGGTACTGGAGGAACCGGCACACGCCGCGCCTCCCGCTGGTGCAGAACCTGCTCCGTAACTCCGACTACCGTCGCTACTACCTGGATTTCATGGAGCACATGCTCGGTACCGACTTTAACCCGAGAGCCATATCCGCGCAGATCGGGGCCCATTCTGAAGGCGGCCTGTGGGACCGCGTTCGGCAGGCCGCCTACCTGGAATCGGACACACCGCATGGACGGCCGTTCACTGGGCGGCAGTTCAGCAACGACGAGATCTACTGGAGTGGCTGCCGGCAGCGCGAACTGCGCCACGGGCGGAAGACGATGGAGGGCATCGTCCACTATGTCCGTATGCGGCGCGACAGCGCCCGCGCACAGCTGAAGCAGCTCAGGCAGACCATGCCACGCGCAGCCGACGGCTTTCCGGCGGCGATGGATCAACTGCAGCGGGCGGCCTAGGGTCGGCCGGAGCCGGTAGCAGATATGGAGACGCCGCAGCACGTTCATGCCCTGTTCCAGCAGCGCATCGCCGGGGACGAGGCGCTCCTCAAACTGGCTGGACTTCGGTTCGCCCAGGCGGGCTTGGCCGCCGAGGTGTATGCCGATACGCCAGATCAGCTCCAGTATGTTCTGCACTTCGTGCCCGCTCATGCGCGCTTGCCTGTGGTGCACCTGAATCGTGGCGTCAATGTCCTGCATGAGCGGGGCCGCGCTGCGGTGCGGGAATTCGCTGACCGCTTCGCGGGCCGGGTCGCCGGGCTGGTCGTCCATGACCACCATGAGATGGGAGCGGAGACCGACCGCCTGCTGGCCGGGATGCGCGAGCTGAATACCCGCCTGGTGGAGCGGCCGGACGGTCCAATTGTCTTTCTCGAGTACGCCGCGGGCCTGGATCCGGGCTGGTTTCTTGAGGTAGCGGAGCGGCTCCAGGACGCTGACCGGGTTAGCTGCTGCATCGACGTCGGCCATATCGGCATCAGGCAGGCGTCGGCCAGATTCTGGCTCCGCCACCCCGGGCTGGGCCTCGGGCGGCTCAGCCCGGGGGATTACCGGTTGCCCGACCTGGTCGCTGACGTTCAGGACGCGGTGGAAAGCGCGTTGCCAGCCGTGCTCGACCTCACCCGCTCGCTGGGCCGGCTGGGCAAGCACCTGCACTTTCACCTGCATGACGGGCATCCGCTGATCCCAGGTCTCTCGGATCACTTCAGCTTCCTGACCCAGCTGCCGATCCCCTTCAGCTATCAAGGCCGCCGGTCACTGAGCACGATGTACGGGCCAAGCGGCCTGGCCGCCATCGTGTCAACGGCGGTCGAGGCAGCGCCCCCGCAGGCCGTCTCGTTCACGCTCGAGATCCACCAAGCCGAAGGCCGGCTGCCGCTCGCTGACGCCGCAGGGCTCTTTTCGCACTGGCGCGACACCACCAATGCGGAACGGATGAACTACTGGCTCTCGGTCCTGTCGGAAAATGCGATGCTCATCACCCGTCAGCGCGACGGCTGCTCAGCGATACCTGCTGACGGATCGTCACGATCACCGTGAAGATCAGGTCAGCGGGCTCCTGGCGCTGGCCACGACGTCACGGAGCCGGGGCCGGGGGCGCCGGGGCCGCCGGGCCGCGGGGCGGTGTGGGGACCTTCTGGTTGGTGATGGTGATGTCGGCGCCGTTGTCGGTGGCCGTGATGACGTCCGGCGCGGACGACGCCTGCGGAACGGTGACGAGCGTGCTGCCGAAAGAGGTATGCGCATTGACCCGGTAGGCGGTCCGGCCGGGCGGCAAGATCAGGGTGATGGCGCCGAAGCTGTCGGTGACGTCCACCCGCCGCGGGACCGTCGTGAACGCCAGGGTGATGTCGCCACCCTGATCGCTGGCGACGACGGTGGCCGCGGATAGGCCGGTGACCATGATGTTGCCGAAGCTGTCCTGGATCCTCGTATTGCCCGTGAGGTCGGCCGCGCCGATGTCGCCCGAGTTGTTGTCCAGCTGGATACTGCCCGTCAGCCTGGAGGCGAGGAGATCCCCGAACGCGTCAGACAGCTGGACCTTGCCCGCCAGGCTGACGGCGTCAAGGTCACCCGAATTGTCGGAGAGCGTGACCGTGCCGCGCAGGGCCCTGGCTTCCAGGTTGCCGAATGAGTCGGAGACGGCGACGGGGAGCCCGCCCGGTGCGGCGATGGCGAAGTCAAGCGAGCAGTTGCCGACCGGCGCCTGGCACTGGGCGGCGAGGTTCAGGCCCGCCGGGGTCGAGTCGTGGCCGAACCTCGGCCGGGCGAAGCTGCTCCTCAGCGACCCCCGGACGCTGATCAGGCTGCTGGTGCCGGTGCTGAGGCTGACGTCGGCGTTGGTCGTGGTCACGCGGACGCGACCACCGCTGGCCGGGACATTCAGCGCTACCGAGTAGCCGACCTGGTTCCGGTCAGCCAGGTAAATGAGGGCCCGGAAGACCCAGCTGTGGACGCCAAGCGCGATAACGGCCAGCGCGATGGGCACGCCCACGGCGAGGACCGCCCGGCGCGCGGGTGTGATGGGCACGGGGGCAGCCACGGCCTATCCCACTCCCAGGTAGCGCAGCACCGCGAGGACCCGCCGGTGATCACCGTCGGCAGGCGCCAGGCGGAGCTTGGCGAAGATGCTGTTGATGTGCTTGGCTACTGCTCCCTCGCTAACGACCAGCGCCGCCGCGATGGCCGCGTTGGAGCGGCCCTCGGCCATCAGGGCCATCACGTCGCGCTCGCGGACGGTGAGGTCGGCCAGCGGATGCCGGCTGCGGGCGAGCAGCTGGGCGACGACCTCCGGGTCGAGGGCGCTGCCACCCGCCGCCACCCGCTCCAGGGCGTCGAGGAATTCGGCCAGCTCCGCTACCCGGTCCTTGAGCAGGTAGCCGACGCCACCGGGCCGGTCGGACAGCAGCTCGGTGGCATAGCGCTCCTCCACGTACTGCGACAGCACGAGCACGCCGACCCCCGGCCAGCGGCTGCGTACCACCAGGGCGGCCCGCAGGCCCTCGTCGGTGAAGGTGGGTGGCATCCGCACATCGACCACGACGGCGTCCGGCTCGAGCTTGCCGACGGCCCGCAAGAACTCCTCGGCCTCGCCGGCCGCCGCCACGACGTCGTGCCCGGCCTCGGCGAGCAGCCGGGTCAGCCCTTCGCGCAGCAGGACCGAGTCCTCGGCGATTATCACCCGCATGGCAGCTCCGCCTCGATGATGGTCGGCCCCCCGGCCGGGCTGTGCACGAACAGCCGACCGTCCACTCCGGCGACCCGGTCCGCCAGGCCGGACAGGCCCTCGCCGCGCGGGTCGGCGCCGCCCGCGCCATCGTCGCGGATCACCACGCGCAGCACGTCTCCGCGCCGGACGATGGAGATTTCGGCGCGGGTCGCGCGGGCGTGCTTGGCCACGTTGGTAAGCGCCTCGGCGACCACGAAGTACGCGATGGCCTCGACCGACGAGGTCGGCCTGGCATCCAGGTCAGCGTGCACGGTGACCGGCACCGGGCTCAGCGCAGCCAGGCCCGAGATCGCGGCGTCCAGCCCCCGGTCGGTCAGCACCGGCGGATGCACGCCGCGGACCAGGTTGCGCAACTCGGTCAGGGCCTCCTTGGCATCGGCGTGGGCCTGGTCGATGATGGCCTTGGCTCCTTCCGGGTCGTCGGCGAACTTCGCCTTGGCCCGCCCGAGCTCCATGGCCAGGGACACCAGTCGCTGCTGGGCGCCGTCGTGCAGGTCGCGCTCGATCCGGCGGCGCTCTGCTTCCGCGGCGTCCACCACCCGGGCCCGGCTGCGCTCGAGCTCGCCGATCCGGACGGTCTGGTCCGCGCTGCCGCCCGGACCGATCAGGTACCGGGCGATCGCGGTGTCGGCCGCGGCCAGGCCCTGGGTCAGGTGCGGCGCGGCGAGCAGGACGATCAGGCCCGCCGCGGTCGCAACCGCCAGCGCGGCCGGATCGCTCGGCACGGGGCCGCTGACGTGCCATTCGGCGCGGATCATCAGCCAGCCGAGCAGCGGCAGCCCGAGCATGGCCAGGGCGAATGACCACACCGCGATCACGATGGCCGCCTCCGCGAGGCTGAGCGGGAACCGGAGCAGCGCGTACCCGAACTGCCTGCGCATCGCGGGCGAGGTCAGGATCCGCCTGACGCGCCGCCACGTCCCGGCCCCGGTGCTCAGGTCGAGCGGCGGGGCGGGCACGCGCACGCCGAGCGTGACGGCGAACCTGGCCCGCTCGGCGCGGGCGAACTGCAGGCACAGCCAGAGCATGGCCGCGAGGACGGGCAGGCCGGCCAGGAAGAACCACAGCGTGCCGATCCCGACCAGCGCGAAGGCCACGACCAGGAAGAAGGCCACGCAGCCGGTAACCGTCCCGGCCAGCAGATGGATAAGCGCCAGCCAGGTCTGGGCGGAGGTGACCGGGCGGACGGCCCGCAGCACCACCTCAGCCGGCGACACGCGGGCCGCGAGCCTGGCTCCGGCGCCGCGCTCGGCCATCAGGTCCTCCGGTACCTAGCCCCGTCCCCTGGGCCGGGGTCGGATCCTTAGCTTCGACGCTAGAGGAATGGCCGCCCGGTACCCATCCCGCAGGCGCCCTGATCCGCACGGACGCTAGCACCCCCCGGGAACCGGATACCAGCGGGATGTCGCCCGGGTGCCCCGGACTGTGACGCTGCAAGGGCTTAGCAGCATCCCTGCCCAGGGCATTGTCACCCGGGCCCGCTCCGAGAGGGAATCAGCATGTACGTCGAGGTGAAAGTGCCCATGGAGCCGCTGATCCGGATCAGCGACGTCACCAAGCGTTACGACGGCGGCCCGCCCGCCGTGGAGGACGTGAGCCTGGCGGTGGCGGCCGGCGAGGCGGTGGCAGTGATGGGGCCGTCGGGCAGCGGGAAGTCAACGCTGCTCAACCTGATCGCGGGCCTGGACCGGCCGACCAGCGGGACGGTGACGGTGGCCGGAGAGCGGGTCGATGCGCTTAGCGAGACCGGGGCGGCGCGGTTCCGCCGCCGCCAGATCGGGATGATCTTCCAGTTCTTCAACCTGCTGGATGACCTGACCGTCGCCGACAACGTGCTGCTGCCCGCGCAGCTGACCGGCGTGCCCCGGGCCCAGGCCCGGGCCCGGACCGACGAGCTGCTGGGCACGCTGCGGATCGAGCGGCACCGGAATGCCTACCCCGGCCGGCTGTCGGGCGGGGAGCGACAGCGGGTGGCGATCGCTCGGGCGCTGGTGAACCAGCCCGCGCTGCTGCTGGCCGATGAGCCGACCGGGGCGCTGGACACGGCGACGGGCGAGGAGATCGGGGAGCTGCTGCTGGGGCTGAACGCCGCCGGGCAGACGCTGGTCCTGGTCACGCACAACCCCGACCTGGCCGCGCGCTATGCCAGCCGCACGGTCGAGCTGGTGGACGGCAGGATCGCCAGCGGCGCAGCCATCCGGACTCCAGTAGCAGCGGCAGCGCAGGTGCGACCATGAAGGCGGGCCCGGTCACCCGGGCGATGCGCGGCGGGCTGGCCCGCCGCCGGGTGCAGACGATCGTGATCGGCCTGGTGCTGCTGGTGTCGGTGGGCGCGTCCGTCCTGGCCCTGGCCCTGGTCGTGGACTCCAGTGCCCCGTTCGACCAGTCGTTCGCGGCCCAGCGCGGCGCGCACGTGGTGGCGATCGTGGATACCGCCCGGGCGAGGGCGGCCGAGCTGGCCGCGACCACCCGGTTGCCCGACGTGACGGCGGCCGCCGGGCCCTTCGCGGAAGCAAGCATCACGGCCCAGCTGACCAGCGTGGCCGGGCCAAACGGCTCGCTGCCGCCGATGACGCTGGCCGGGCGAGCCTCGCCGGCCGGCCCGCTTGACCAGGTGACCCTGCAGGCGGGGCACTGGGCGCGGCAGCCAGGCCAGATTGTCCTGGCCAGCAACACGGCCAGCGACGCGCAGATCGGGCTCCCGCTGGGCACCAAGATCACGGTGACCAGCGCGCCCGGCCATCCGGCGCTGACCGTCGTCGGCCTGGCCACCTCGGTCACCAACTCGGCGGATGGCTGGGTGGTGCCGGGCGAGATCGCCAGCCTGCGCGGGCCGGGCACGCCGCCCGCCGCGCAGATGCTGTACCGGTTCCGCAGCGCGGGCACGGCCACGGCCATCCGCGCGGACACCGCCGCGGTGAGCGCGGCGCTTCCGGCCAGCGCGGTGATCGCCACGCAGTCCTACCTGACCGTCAAGGCCCAGGAAACGTCGAGGATCGGGCCGTTCGTGCCGTTCCTGGTCGCCTTCGGCGTCCTGGGCATGGTGATGTCGGTGCTGATCGTGGGCAACGTGGTCAGCGGCGCGGTGGTGGCGGGCTACCGCAGGATCGGGATCCTGAAGAGCATCGGCTTCACCCCCGGGCAGGTCGTGGCGACCTACACCGGCCAGGTCACGGTGCCGGCCGTGGCAGGCTGCCTGGGCGGCCTGGTCCTGGGCAACCTGCTGGCCACGGCGCTCCTGCGGCAGGCGGCGAATGCCTACGGGGTCGGGGCCCTGGGCGTGCCGGCCTGGGTGGACGTGGCCGTGCCGGTTGCGATCCTCGCCCTGGTCGGGATCGCCGCCGTGGCGCCCGCGCTGCGGGCCGGGCGGCTGAGCGCGGTCCAGGCGATCGCCGCGGGGCGCGCGCCCCGCACCGGCCGCGGCTATGCCGCGCACCGGCTGCTTGGCCGGCTGCGGCTGCCCCGCCCGGTGACCATCGGGCTGGCGGCCCCGTTCGCCCGCCCGGCGCGCACGGCCGTCACCCTGATCGCGATCTTGCTCGGCGCGACCGCGGTGACCTTCGCGGTCGGCCTGAGCGCATCGCTGAACAAGGTGGTGGCCGGCCTGTCGCACGCGAGCGCCCAGCCGGTGCAGGTCTTCCTCAGCTCACCGAGCGCCTTCAGCATCGGCGCTGCCCAGCAGCGGGCCATCGGGGCGGCGCTGCGCGCGCAGCCCGGGACGCTGCACTACGTGGCCGAAACCGACCAGCAGTTCAAGGTGGCCGGGCTCACCGGGCAGTATCCGGTCACCGCGTTCGGCGGTCCGGCCGGCTGGACCGGCTATGACATGATCAGCGGGCACTGGTACGCCGGCCCGGGCCAGGCCGACGTGTCCACCGGCTTCCTGACCCTGACCGGCAAGACCATCGGCGACACCGTCACGATCGCGGTGGGCACCAGGCAGATCCCGGTGCGGATCGTCGGGGAGGTCTTCGCCGGCCAGGATCACGGGATATCGATGATCACCGGCGTCCGGACGCTGGCCGCCGCCGGTCCCGGCCTGGCCCAGCCTGACCAGTACGACGTCGGGCTGCGCCCGGGCACCTCCCCCGCGGCGTATGCCCAGGCGCTCGGCACCAGGCTCGGGTCCGGCTACATGGTGATCCTCAGCAGCAGGAACTCGGTGATCGTCACGCTGATGCTCGGCCTGATCGGCACGCTGACGCTGCTGCTGGCGCTGGTGGCCGGGCTCGGCGTGCTCAACACCGTCCTCCTGCACACCAGGGAAAAGGTGCACGACCTGGGCGTGTTCAAGGCGATCGGGATGACGCCCAGGCAGACCATCACGATGGTCACCTGCTGGGTCGCCGGGACCGGCCTGGTGGCGGGCCTGATCGCCGTCCCGGCCGGGATAACGCTGCAGCGTTACGTGCTGCCCGTCATGGCCTCGTCCGCGAACCTAGGGCTGCCCGCCAGCTTCCTGAACACCTACCACGGCTCCGAACTCGTCGCTCTGGCCCTGGCCGGGGTCGTGATCGCGGTGGCCGGTGCCCTGCTCCCGGCGGGCTGGGCCGCCCGGACCCGCACCGCCTCGGCGCTGCACGCGGAGTGATGCCTGCGGGCCTCAGGCGGCGAGGCCGGCGAGGCCGGAGAGGCCGGCGAGCCAGACGTCGTGGGCGGGCCCGGTGCCAGGACGTTTGGCCCTGGCGCCGGGCCCGCCCGAACCGCGACATAGATACAGGGGACGATGTCGCTGCGGTTACGGCATGCGCCGCCCGGTCAGCGAGGAGCGCAGAATGACCACCTATGACCTGCTGGATGAGGCAACCATCGCGGCGACGCCGGCCGAGATCGTCGGGGCCCTGCTGGACGAGGCGGCCGGCCGGAGCCAATGGTGGCAGCCCTTCGTCCGGATGCGCCAGCGCGGGGACACGCCGCCCACCGAGATCGGCGCGATCGTCGACTTCACCATCAACAACGACGGCCTGCTCGGCCAGCGAATGGGCGCGGTGCATTTCTCCGGGCGAGTGACCATTTTCGAGCCGGACCGGCGGCTGGTCATGGAGTACTTCGAGGGCGACTTCCGCGGCAGGGCGGAGTGGACGCTGCGCCGGCTGAACCACACGCACACCCGGATGTCGACGCGGTGGATGACCGACCCCAGCGGGGGGATGCGGCTCTGGAGCAGATTCGCGGACGTGCCCGGCACCCAGTCGAAGGTCATGCAGGAGGGATTCCGCGGGATCGAGCGGTTCACCGCCGAGAACCGGTCAGGATCGCCGCGGTAACCAACGTCTCGTGGGCGTCTCGTGGGCGTCCGATGGGCGTCACTGCCGTGTCTATGGCCGCTTTTGTCTCTGGCGACACAGGAGTTTCAGCGCGGCCGGGGAACCTGGGCCCGGTTCAGCAGCTTGTCCGTGCAGTCCGTATGATCTTGACTACTTTCCAGCGATATCTACTGGAAAGTCGTCAAGATTATTGGTCATCGCCCTGCTGGAGGGGCTGGCGAGACTGCTGGTGCGGGCGTGACTCGATTCGGGTGGCACCGCTGGCAGGCCGAGCACCGCCAGCAGGAAGGCGTCGACCGGGTGCTTGACTTCCTGCGCGAGCAGCTGCTGGTACCGGCCGCAGGCATGTTGTAACGCCGTTGCGAACCCGCCGCTCGCCGGCTCGCCGTAGCCTGCAGGCGGCGTGCCAGCCACGCAGAAGCCGGCCGGGCGCGTATGGTGCGCTTGTGACCGACATAACGCCGCTGGCGCGCGCGCTGCGCGACTCGTACTACGAGGAGCTGGATTCGCGCCAGCGGGCCGCGCTGCTGAGCTGGCTCGCCTTCAGCGTCACGTTCGCCGCCGTGCGCGGGATCACGCTCAGCATCAGGGCCGGGCGCGGCCCGTTCCGCAATCTCAGCGTCGGCAGCGAGCACCTGCATCACTACATGTGGGGCATCGGGATGCTGGCCGGGGTCGGCGCGGTCGCCGTGCACGGTGAGGACGCCCGCCGCAGGCACCCCGCAGTGGTCATCAGCTACGGGTCTGGCCTGGCGCTGATTGTTGATGAGTTCGCGCTGCTGCTGGACCTGAAAGACGTCTACTGGACCAAGCAGGGCCGGGTGTCGGTCGATATGGGGGTCGGCGCCATCGCGGCGGCCGGTTCCTACTTCGCGGCATTGCCGGTGCTGCGCGCCACGGCCCGCAAGCGCCTACAGAAGGCGCCGGCCTTGCGGCGTCGTTAACCATTGTTGCGGCTGAGGTCTTGACCGTCATAAGCGACTGATGGTTCGCTGAGAACGATCTCAGGGCGGTTGGGGCACGGCCGACCCGGCGAACGGCGCGGAATCATTTCGGTCGTCGGCCTGTGCGAATGGTTACCTGTGCTGGCGCTGCGTATGGAGGTCGTTATGCCGAAGCTGCGGCCCGGGAGTCGATTGCCTGCCCTGGTGGTGCTCGTCGTCAGCGCGGTGCTCGCGCTGGCCGCACAGGCCCTGGCCGCGCCGGCGCACCCGACGGGCGCGGCGGCCCGGATCGCCCCCGCCGCCCGCGCCGCCGTCACTGCGGTGCGGCCGCGCGCCGTGGGCGAGCTTGACTGCAATGGCCTCAGCCCCATCCAGAAGCCGGTCAAGTCGGCGATCCAGTGCGCGGACCCGCACGGCTCGTGGGGCGGCAGGTTCTACGACAACGGGCATTACATCGGGCACGACGAGCCCTCGGTCCGCTACCTCTCGAACCGGCCGGGATCCGGCGAGAACGTCACCTTCACCGAGCGGCTGCCCGTCGATCCGGCCAAGCTGCCGACCGTGAAAAAGCCCGGGCGGGACGTCACGCATTTCTTCGAGCTGTCGATCGCGCCCTGGTTCTCCACCACGGTCTGCGACCCGGAGTCAGCGCCGCTGACCCCGTGTACGCCGGGATCGGACGCCAATGCGCCCCGCGGAAACTACCCGGGCGGCGGTGCGGGCTTCGTCGAGCTGCAGTTCTACCCGCCCGGCTTCGCGCCGTTCGTGGACGCCACCAGCTGCAACGACACCGACTGGTGCTCGGCGCTGAACATCGACAGCCTGGAGTGCACAGGCAACGGGTCCGGCCCGTGCAACAACAACTGCACCGAGCCGGTCAATTTCGGCTTCATCCAGACCAACGGCGTGCCGACCGGGCCGCCGAGCCCCCAGCTGAGCGATCTGGCCACGCTGACTCCCAACGCTCACACGCTCATGATGCGCCCGGGCGACGTGATCAGCGTGCACATGTTCGACGCCAAGATCGGAGGCGGGCACGCGCTGGAAGCGCGAGAAACCGACCTCACCACCGGGCAGAGCGGTTACATGATCGCCTCCGCGGCTAACGGGTTCATGAACACCAACCCGTTCGACTGCTCGGGCACGCCATTCAACTTCCAGCCGGAGTACTCAAGCGCGAGGGCGCAGAACATCATCCCCTGGGGCATCGGCCCCTACATGATTAACAACGAGTACGAGATCGGCCACTTCGAGCCGTGCACGAGCGTCACCAAGCCGGCCACCACTACCACAGGCACCTTTACCGACACCTACTACAAGGTGTGCCACGGCCCCTACGAGTCCGCCGCGGACACCTCGGCGACCTACGAGCCCGACGACGCACCCTGCTATAAGTTCGGCGACACCCACAACGGCACGACGGCGCCTGACCTGGTTACGGGCTGCGACGTGTTCGTCGACGCCATCGGAGACCTGGACTACGACGGCACGCCCTATTACCCGGACTGGCCGGACTCGCTGGTGCCGAACAACTTCCCCTCGCCGCAGCTGCAATTGCAGCCGACCACGGTCGGCGGTCATCGCTACCCGCAGATCCAGTTCGTGACCGACTCGAGCGCCACGCAGTTCAACACCAACTGCAACCTGGTGACCGGCTCGGGCTGCGTGCTGCCGCCGAAGGGTCCAGGGCATTTCTATCCGTACTTCACCCTGGCCAGGGTCCACGGTTATTGCGTGTGGGAATTCGGGAATATGCAAAACGGAAATACGTTCGGCAAGGACGCCCAGTATGGCTCGGTCGGACCGGCCACCCTCGGGGCCTTCGCCGGGCCGATCCGGGCCAATCCGAGCTGCTGACCTGCCACCGCGCCACACCCGGCACCGGTCCAGTTCGAGCTGCTGACCTGCCACCGCGCCGAGCCCGGCGCTGACCCCGGCGCTGATCCCAGCGCCGGGCCAAATCCGGCGCCGGCTTCAGGCCTGGCGTGGCGGGGCAGGAGACTTGAGTGTGAGCCGCTGGGTACTCCACGTGGATCTCGACCAGTTCATCGCGGCGGTCGAGGTGCTGCGCCGTCCCGAGCTCCGCGGCCGCCCGGTAGTCGTCGGCGGCGACGGGGATCCGACCAAGCGCGGCGTCGTGGCCACCGCCTCCTATGAGGCCCGCGCCTACGGGGTGCGGTCCGGGCTGCCGCTGCGCTTTGCTGCCCGGCGCTGCCCCGAGGCGGTGTTCCTGCCGGTGGACAGGGAGGCATACGAGGCGGCTTCCGCGCGGGTCATGGCCGTGCTGCAAGAGTTCGACGCCATCGTCGAGGTATTCGGGTGGGATGAGGCATTTCTCGCGGTCGACACCGCCGATCCCGAGGCGGCCGCCCGCGAGATCGCCGCCCGGGTGCGGGCCAGGACCCAGCTGAACTGCTCGGTCGGGATCGGCGAGAACAAGCTTCAGGCCAAGCTGGCGACCGGGTTCGGCAAGCCCGCGGGCATCTTCAGGCTGACCCATGAGAACTGGTTCCAGGTGCTCGGCAACCGGCCGACCGACGCGCTGTGGGGCATCGGCGCCAAGACGGCCGCCCGGCTGGCCGGGCTCGGCATCGGCACCGTCAGCGAGCTCGCGGCCGCCGATCCGCGCGCCCTGGCCGGGCACCTCGGCCCCACGACGGGACCGTGGCTGGTCCAGCTCGCCCGGGGCCTGGACCCGTCGCCGGTGACCGCCGCGGCGTATCTGCCGCGCTCCCGCGGCAGGGAGATCACGTTCCAGCAGAATCTCGGCGACTGGCAGGAGGTGCGCCGGGAGGTGACCCGGCTGGCCGGGCTGGTCGCCGACGATGTGGCCGCCGAGCACCGGCCCGCCATCCGGGTGGTGGTGAAAGTGCGTTTCGCGCCGTTCATCACCCGGACGCACGGCCATTCGCTGGCCGCCCCGACCGCCGATCACGCGGTCATCGAGCAGGCCGCTCAGGCCGCGCTCGATCAGTTCAGCATGGGGCGGCCCGTGCGGCTACTCGGGGTGCGCGCCGAGTTCGAGCCCGAAGCGCCCTGACCCGTCGGGCCCTCAGATCCGGTTTTCGTCCCTTCCAGGAAGCCGATCGTGCCAGGATGTCGGCGATGCGAAACAGCCGAAGCCGCCACATAGTGCGCCGCGTCGTCATGGCGCTGCCGCTGGCCTTCATTGTCGCCTGCAGCACCGTGGCGGCCCCGGCCGCCCAGACCGCTCACGTCGCGGACTCGGTGGCGGCGACGGCGATGACCGGGCCGGGGACCACGGTGCCCGGTGCCCGCGGTTGCCCGATGTTCCCCGCGAACGATGTATGGAACACCGATATATCCAGGCTGCCGGTCAACTCCCACAGCGCGGCCTGGCTGCGGAGCATGGCATCGGGCCGGACCTACCTGCACCCGGACTTCGGCCCGAATGCCGGCGGATACCCGTACGGCATGCCGTACAACGTGGTCACCAGCGCGCACCAGCTGGTCAGAATCAGGTTCGAGTACGCGAGCGAGAGTGACCGGGGCCGCTACCCGTTTGGCCCGGGCACCCGGATCGAGGGCGGCCCTAACGCCGGAGGCGACCGGCACGCCATCATGGTCAACTCGAGCACCTGCACGCTCTACGAGCTCTACGACGCGCACTACTCCGCGGCCGGCTCGACGGCGGGGTCGGGCGCGATCTGGAACCTCAGGTCCAACGCGCTGCGCCCGGCGGGCTGGACCTCAGCCGATGCGGCCGGCCTGCCGATCCTGCCGGGCCTACTGAACTTCAGCCAGGTCGAGGCCGCGGTCAGGGACGGTAAGCCGATCACTCACGCGATCAGGTTCACGGCGCAGACGACCCGGACCGCCTTCTTGTGGCCGGCTCGTCACGAAGCGGGCTCCGGCTCCAGCCGGAACCTCCCGCCGATGGGGGCGAGATTCCGGCTGAAGGCGAGCTTCGACGTCGGCCGGTTCTGCCGCAACTCCGCTCCCTACTGCCGGGATGCGAAGGCCGTGCTGGTCGAGATGCAGCACTACGGGCTCATCCTGGCCGATAACGGCAGCAACTGGTACTTCGGGGGCAGCGCGTTCCCGCAATGGCCGGACGCGCTGGTCTCGTTGCTGAAAAGCATCCCGGCCAGGGACTTCCAGGCCGTCAACGAGGCCTGCCTGATGGTCCGCCGCAACTCGGGTGAGGCGACCGCCAAGCCGGGCTGCCCGATCGGCTGACCTTCCGACTGGGCCGGCCACCGAGTTCAGGCGGGCCGGGCCATCTGGCCGCTGATCGCGTCCGGGAAGTCCTAGAGTTACTTTTCATGGCTGCGCGGCCGCTTGAGCAGATCGTGGACCCGGGCTGGGCCGCTGCACTGCGGCCGGCCGCCGGGCAGATCACGGCCATGGGAGATTTCCTGCGCGCGGAGATCGCCGCCGGCCGTGGCTACCTGCCCGCAGGCGAGCGGGTACTGCGGGCGTTCCAGCAGCCGTTCGCGGACGTGCGGGTGCTCATCGTGGGCCAGGACCCGTATCCGACCCCGGGCCACCCGGTCGGGCTCAGTTTCTCCGTTGCGCCCGAGGTCCGGCGGCTGCCGCCCAGCCTGCTCAACATCTTCCGCGAGTACACCGAGGACCTTGGCTATCCGAGGCCCTCGACCGGTGATCTCAGCCCCTGGGCCGAGCGCGGCGTCATGCTGCTCAACAGGGTCCTGACGGTGCAGCCGGGCAAGCCAGCCTCGCACCGCGGGAAGGGCTGGGAGCAGGTTACCGACCAGGCCATCAGGGCGCTCGCCGCCCGCGGTGGCCCGCTGGTGGCGATCTTGTGGGGGCGCGACGCCTGCAGCCTCGCGCCGCTGCTCGGTGATGTCCCGCGAATCGAGTCCGTGCATCCGAGCCCGATGTCGGCCGACCGCGGGTTCTTTGGCTCACGGCCATTCAGCCGGGCCAATCAGCTGCTCGAAACGCGCGGTGCCGAGCCGCTGGACTGGAAGCTGCCGTAGCGCGGCCGACCTGACGGGCGGGTCCGCCTGCCGCTCGACCATCACGTATTTACCTTTACCTTCATTCGGTCTCGATGGAGGTCGAGGTGCCGGTCATGCACGAGCCAGGGACGTGCGCGCGATGGATCGCCGCCGACACCGGATACACCTGGGCCGCGACCACGGTGTGCTGGGGACCCACCAGCCACGCATGAGTGATTGGCCGTCACCGGCCAGGGGAAAGAAGCTGGTTCTGAGGGCAGATAATCCCGGTGGTCCGGACTCAGCTAAGGATTCACGTCCCGATGAACGCCCAGGCGAGAATTGCGGCCAAGGTCGAGCATGCCCGGCAAGTCGAGCAGGTTCTGATGTGGCTCGGCTGGACGGTAGCGGTGTTGGGCACCGCCGGCATCGTGACGTTCGCGGTGCTGTGGGTGGTCGGCGAGGTCAGCGCCGAGCAGGCCGTCGGCGCGATTCTCGGGACGGCGCTGGCCACGGTTCTGTCCGGCGCGGCCGCTTACGGGTCTGGCGTCAACGTGGGACTTGGTGCCGAGCGTCTCGAACTGGCGGCGAAAGGCGCGGCCCTGGACTGACCGGGCGCGGTGAGCCGAGATGCCGCGGTGGGCTCCGAATCCGGCCTGGACTACCGTGTCACTCAGGCAGTGCCCGGCATGCGCGGTTGCCGTAGGCAGCACCGGTCTGCCGCGCCGCTGCCACGCGCCGGGAGAGGAGCCTGATGTGCTGTGCCGTCCCGGGCGGGAATCCCGCTGGCCGGGGCGCCTGTCGTGATAGAAGTGACCGGCGTCCTGCAGAAGCAGGCCTGGCGGGACCGGGCCATGCCGCCGGTCGAGGAAGTGCGTCCGGGCCTGTGGTCGCTGCCGGTCCCGATCCCGCGCAACCCGCTGCGGTACGTGCTCTGCTACGTCTTCGAGACCGGCTCGGGCCCGGTGCTCGTCGACCCGGGGTGGCCGGTCGATGACGCGTGGGATGCGCTGGCCTCCGGCCTGGCCACCATCGGCACGGAAGTGGCCGCCACCCGCGGGGTCCTGGTCACCCACGCGCATCTCGACCACCATGGCCTGGCCGGCCGGGTGCGCGCGGAATCCGGCTGCTGGGTCGCCATGCACCCCGCCGAAGAGCGGCAGGTCGCCAGGATCCGCGACGTGCGCGCCGTAGCGGCAATGAACGAGCGCTGGCTCAACCGCTGCGGCGTGCCGCCGGATGAGCGAGCTGTGATGATCATGGAGCCGGAGCGGGTGCGCGAGCTTATGGACGTCGTTCCCGATCGCCTGCTGGAGGACGGTGACGACGCCGGCATCCCCGGCTGGCAGGTAACCGTGCTCTGGACACCTGGCCACACGCCCGGGCACCTCTGCTACGTCGTGGGCGACGCGGACGTGGTGCTCACCGGCGATCATCTGCTGCCCAGGATCACCCCGAATATCTCTAGCTACGGCGATGATGACGAGCCGCTTGATGACTACCTCGGCGCGCTGGATCTGCTTCGCCGCTATGACGATCGCGAGGCGCTGCCTGGGCACGAATACCGGTTCCGCGGGATCGGTGACCGGGCCGACGATCTCCAGCGGCATCATCAGGCCAGGCTCCGTGAGGTGCTCGTCCAGCTCGCGGCGGCGCAGGACCAGACCGTATGGGACATTGCCCTGGCCCTGGCATGGTCAAGGTCCTGGGCAGAGACGACCGGATTCCTGCGCCGGGCCGCGCTCGCCGAGACCCTGGCCCACCTGCGCAGCCTGCGCCGGGCCGGGCTGGTGCGGGCGGCCGGGTCGGACCCGCAGCGGTGGCGGCTGGCCGGCCAGGCCGCAGCGGGCGGTCCGTGACGGGGGGAGCCCCCCCGGAACTGACCAGAATCCGGCGCCTGGCGTCACGCTGGCGCCTGCGGTGGCGCAGCCGCATGGCGGCATTCGGGCACCCGGGCGCGTTGCTGCGGCGACTGGCCCTGCTGCGGCACCCGGTGACGCTGCTGCGCGCCGCCGATCCCGGCCTGCTCGCCGTGAAGCGATCGGTACGGGCAGCCATCCTCATGCCCGCCGCCTTCGCCATCGCGGGAGCGATCAGCAGCGACATCCAGGTCGGGTTCTTCGCATCGTTCGGCGCCTTCGCCCTGCTGATGTTCGTCGACCTCGGCGGCACCAGGGCTGACCGGCTGCGTGGTTACCTGGCGCTGGTCGCCGTCGCCGTGCCGCTCATCGTCGCGGGCACCCTGTGCTCCGGGCAGCCCGCGCTGGCCGTGGCGGGGATGGCGGTGGTCGGTTTCGCGGTGCTGTTCGCCGGGGTGGTGAGCCCGCCCGCCGCGCTCGGCAGCATGTACCTGCTGCTCGCCTTCGTGCTGCCGGTCAGCATGCCGGTCCCGGCCAGCCAGATCCTGCCCCGGCTCGGTGGCTGGGTGCTGGCGGCGGCGCTGGCCGTGCCGGGCGTGCTGCTGATCTGGCCCCGTCCCTGGCACGACGACCGCCGGGCCGCGCTGGCCCGGGCGGCCCGCCGGCTGGCCGTGCTGGCGCAGGCGCACGCCGAAGGCCGCACCGACCGCCGGGCCGCCGCCGCGGCCGCCGCCGAGCTGCAGCGCCTCCGCCACGGCTTCGACGCGACGCCTTACCCGCCCAGCGGCACCGGGCCGGCCGAGATAGCACTGGCCAAGATGGTGAGCCGGGCCGAGTGGGTCGAGGCCAAGTCGGCCGTCGATCAGGGTTCCACCGCACTCGGGCTGCCGCATGTCCGGTCGGTGTACAGTGCCGTCGCGGAAGTGCTGCGGGCCATCGCTGCCGTGCTGGACGCGGGGGGGAGGCGGCCCGGCCAGCCAGCCGCGGTCGCGCTCACTGCCGCCCTGAGCGCGCTGGAGGAGGCCCGCGTGGTCTCACTCGGTCCCGTCGTGGACCGGTTGGTCGCGGCGACTGCCGACCGGGGGGTAGCGGCCCGGTCGAGCGGGCGACCGGCGCCGGCTGGCGGCCAGGCGGTACGAGCGTTTCTCATCCCCTTGTTCCGCGTGCGCGCGCTCGGCTTCGCGACGCAGATGCTCGGCGCGCTGGCCATGGAGGCGGCCGGGATGGCGCCGCCCGCCGGGACCGGCGAGCCGGCTGCCCCGTCCGCCCGCCAGGTCGTCGTTGACGTGGCCAGGGCCCACCTGACCTTGCGTTCGGTGTGGCTGCGGAATTCCCTGCGCGGGGCCGCCGGGCTGGCCCTCGCCGTGGCCATCGCCAGGGCCACCGGGGTGTCGCACGGATTCTGGGTGGTCCTCGGTGCCCTGTCGGTGCTGCGGTCCAACGCAATCGGAACCGGCGTGACAGCGGTGCGCGCGCTGGCCGGGACGGTGGCCGGATTCGTCATCGCAGCCGTGATCATGATTGGCGTCGGCAGCGAACCGGTCGCCCTCTGGCTGCTCCTGCCGGTGGCCGTGCTCGTGGCCGGCACTGCTCCGTCGGTCCTCTCGTTCGCCGCTGGCCAGGCCGGGTTCACGGTCATGGTCATCATCTTGTTCAACATCCTCGTGCCGACCGGGTGGTCGGTCGGGCTGGTGCGGATAACCGACGTCGCGATGGGGTGCGCAGTCAGCCTGGCCGTCGGCCTCCTGCTGTGGCCGCGCGGGGCCACCGCGGAACTCGGGCGCGCGCTGTGCGATGGCTACCACACCGCGGCTGACTACCTGGCCGCGGCGATCCGCCGGCTCGCGTCTCCGGCACTGGCCGGGGCTACCGGGCCGGAGGAGGAGGATGCCGTCGCGGCGTATCGGCGGATGGACGACGCGTACCGGCAGTTCCTGTCCGAGCGCGGCGCCAAGCCGGTGTCGCTGCCCGCCGCCACCGTGCTCGTCACCGGAGCGGTCCGGCTCCGGCTGGCTGCCGACTCGCTGGTGACGCTCCCGGTGCGGCCCGTCAACGCCGGGCCGCCGGCCGCGGCCGACGGGCTCCGGCAGGCGTGCCGGAGGGCCCACGCGTGGTACGTAGGCCTGGCCGAAGTGCTGGCCGGCCGACGGGCCCTCGTGCCGCCTGTCGATGACGATCACGGTGCGCTGCGGCGCCAGCTGATCAGCGCCTTCGAAACCGCGCAGGACGAGGATGCGATCCGGCTGGCGGTGCGGCTACTGTGGGCCGAACAGGACCTCGAGGATGGCCGCTCCCTGCAGCGCGAGCTGGCGGACACGGCGAGCGCGCTCGTCTGGCCGCAGCGCGGAGGCACTGGTCCTGGTCTGGATGCACCGCCCGAACTGGCGGCCTAGCGGGCGGCACTGCAGCATAATTCCGGTATGCCGCGCCTGCGCAGGCGGGGTGACCAACCAGGGCGACAGCGATGATAACGGAGAATCCAGGCTTCAGGACAAATGACGATAGCTCCGCTTCGTACGAATCTGCACGAGGAGCCGAATAGCTTCGTCGGCCGTGAGCGGGAGGTCGACGAGCTATGCCGGTTCGTGCCGATGATGCGCGCCTCGACGCTGTGCGGAACGGGCGGCATCGGGAAGACGCGGCTGGCGCAGCGCCTTCTCGCGGCGCTAGCCGACGACTTCCCCGACGGGGCCTGGTTCGTCGAGCTCGGTGACGTCCGCCAGCCGGACATGGTGGTCTCCCGGGTCGCGTCGGTCATCGGCGTGGACGAAGAGCGGGGACGTCCGCTGGTCGAGACGCTCGCCGAGGCGCTGCGGTGCAGGACGATGCTGCTGGCGCTGGACAACTGCGAGCACCTGATCGACGCGTGCGCGCAGCTGTGTCAGCGGTTGCTGGCCAGCTCGGCCGGCCTGCGCATCATCGTGACCAGCCGCGAGCCGCTGCGGGTGGCGGCCGAAACCGTCTGGCAGGTCCCGCCGCTGTCGCTGCCGCCGCTTGACGCGGCGGCTGATGTGGCCGCGCTCAGCGCCTATGAATCGGTGCGATTGTTCGCCGACCGCGCGACGGCGGCACATCCCGGCTTCGAGCTCGGCCCGGCCAACGCCGCCAGCATCGCGGCGATCTGCCGGGCGCTGGACGGCGTTCCGCTGGCCATCGAGCTGGCCGCCGCCTGGGTCAGGGCCCTGTCGACCGAGCAGATCGCGGAGCGCCTGGGCAACCGGTTCGGCTTGCTGACCTCGGGCGACCGGACCGCGCCGGCCCGGCAGCGAACGCTGCGCGCCACCATCGACTGGAGCCATGACCTGCTGGCAGCCCGGGAACAGGTGCTGCTGCGCCGGCTCGCGGTCTTCTCCGGCTGGTCGCTGGAGATGGCTGAGCAGGTGTGCGCCGACGACGAGGAGCTCCCGGCCGCCGCCGTGCTCGACCTGATCGCCGGGCTGGTGGACAAGTCGCTCGTGGTCGTTGAGCCCGAGGCGCTTGGCCAGACCCGCTACCGGTTGCTCGACACCATCAGGGACTACGCGGCGCAGCACCTGGCCGATGCTGGCGAGTCGGCGGCGATCCGGGTCAGGCTGCGCGACTATGTGCTGCGGGTCGTGGAGCACAATGCGGCGATCGGGATGGCGCTGATCCCGGCTCCGTGGTCGGCCAGGGTCGACGTCTTCCGGCGCTACGACGTGGACGCCGACAACGCGCTCGGGGTGCTTGACCAGTGCCTGGCCGACGGCGACGCGACGACCGGACTGCGGATCTGCACGGCGATCCGGCCATGCTGGCTGGTGCGCGGTTACTATGCCGAGGGCGCCGAGCTATTCGACGCCTTCCTCACCGTCGATCCATCGGCGGTGCCCGCCGGAGTCCGCGGGCCGGCCCTGATCGGCCGGGCGCAGCTCGCCCTGTCCAGCGACCCGGCGGCCGCCGAGTCCTGGGCCAGGGCGGGGCTTGAGCTGTGCCGGGTGGCGGGCGGGGAAGTCTGGACAGCCGTCGCGCTCAATGTCCTGGCCGAGATCACCCTGCACACCGGCCGGGCCTCGGAGGCGGAGGCGCTGGCGGCCGAGGCGCTGTCGATGGCCAGATCGGTCGGCGACCGCTGGAACGAGGGCTATGCACTCGCGACCAGGGCGGCGGCCGTCGCGCACCGGGGCAGCCTGCGGGAGGCCCAGCAGCTGGCGGAGGCCGCCGTCACCGTGATGCGCGAGATCGACCATCAATGGGGAGCGGCCCGCGGTCTGCTCGGACTCGGGGAGCTGGCCAGGCTGCGCGGCGACGCTGCCGAGGCGCGGCGCCGCTACCTCGAGGTGCTGCCCGTCCTCCGCGAGATCGACTCCCGGCCAGAGACCGCGCGGTGCCTGGCCGGGCTCGGGCGGCTGGCCATGGACCAGGGAGCGATCGCGCAGGCGCGCGAGCACCTCGCCGAGAGTATCCGGCTGAGTCATTCCACCGGGGCCCGCATCGGCGTGGCCCGCGGGCTGGAAGCGTTCGCCGCGCTGGCACTGCTGGAGAACCGCGCTGACCACGCAGTTAAGCTGGTCGCCGCGGGAGCCGCGCTGCGCGAGGCCGCCCACCTGCCGCAGCTGCCCGGGGCCAGGACCGATCGGTACTTCGCGGCGGCCAAGCCCCTTGGTGAGCCTGCCATCGCGCAATTGTGGGCCAGCGGCTTCGGGATGACTAGCGATGCGGCAGTCGCCATGGCCCTGGATTCGACCCCGGATGATGCGCTGGATGACGCCCCGGTCCCGGGCCTGGATCCAGCCGCCGCTGATCCGGCGCGCCAACCCGGGGTGGGAGGCGGCAATCATTTCGCCGCGCGCCCAGCGGCGGGTCACGCCAACGCTGCTCCCACGCCGCCCAGTCGGCTGACTGCCCGGGAACGCGAGATCGTCGCGCTCATCGCCGCTGGCCGCAGCAACAAGGCGATCGCGGACGAGCTGTTCATCAGCCCGGCCACCGCTGCCCGTCACGTGGCCAACATCCTGGAGAAGCTGGGCTTTAACTCGCGCGCTCAGGTGGCCGCCTGGGCATCAGCACGCGGCGCCGGGCCGGAAGGCGGAGTCAGCCACTGAATCCCGTCAGCACGGTGGCGGGCGGGAGCTTGACGGCCAGCACCGTTTCCCAGTCACGGATCACGCGGGGGGTAACTCTCGACTGGAAGTACTCCAAGGCCGTCAGGCCATCTGTGACCGGTTCCGCACCCTCGGCCAGGAGCCTAGCGCGGACGAGGTTCAGTCCGCCCTTGATCGCCGTGCTCAGCCTGCGGTGGCCATCGATGACGAAGAAGAAGCAGCCGACGTACCCTACCGTCAGCGGCTCAATCCCATCGATCTGGTCGCCCGGAGCGTGGTGCGGCTGGCCCGCGGCCGGTCCCGCTAGATCCCCGGGACCGGTGAGGTCGCGCGAGGGGTATATCCGTAGCGGGTCGAGCAGCAGCAGCGGAGGGGCCTGCGCGAGTATCGCCGCGCCGAGCCAGCCGTGATACGCCGCGATTATCCGGTCGACGACCTCGTCGGATGGTGCCCGGCTCGTATCACAGACAAGATCATAATTCCGCAGTCTATTCTTATCCGCGCCATATCGCGTCAGGAAGCGTATACGCTCGCTTTCACTGCGATTGGCGAGCCGTTCTTTCGCCTCGGCGAGCGAGGAGTAGGCCTCGACCTCATCGGCCGGTCGTGACAGCACCCGGCGCGCAGCGACCTCCGGATCGGTTATGAGGTGAACCTTGAACGCGTCGGTGAAAAAGAACCAGGCAAGCCGGCCGTCCACGACCAGCTGCTCGTCCGACTTAGCTATTTCCTGCTGGAGCTGATCAACATAGCCGTCCACCGCATCGTCAAGTTCGGCGTGCAGGTTGAGCTGCAGCGCAGACATTCCCCGCGACTGGGCCATCTGCCGGTACAAGTCTCCGACGCTAACCCGGCGGACGCGCAGGCGCCGGGCCAGCTCTCTCGACACCGTGCTCTTCCCGCTGCCGAGATCACCGCTGATGACGACGGACCGGTGGGACAACATTCGCAGCGATTTCCTTTTAGAATACGGTCCCATTGAAACGCACGTTTTCTGGGCGAGCGAATTAGTCTAGCATGTCATGATCATGCCGATCACCGCGGGACGCATATCGCGCTGGCCGGCCTGGGCCTTGCTCCGGCCGGGCGGAAGTCGGGCCGTAGCCTGGTGCCGTGACCGACAGTTATCAGCTCTCGGCCGGCGCGGCGGCCTTCGCCGTCCCGGCCATTCCGGCCTCGGCAGGAGCAATGATCTTCGACGGCAAGCACCGGCTGCTGATCCTGAAGCCAACCTACAAGTCCGGCTGGACGATCCCGGGCGGCGTGATGGAAGCGGACGGGGAGACGCCGTGGGATGCCTGCAGGCGGGAGGTCGCGGAGGAATGCGGCCTGCAGGTGACCACCGCCAGGCTGGCCTGCGTGGATTTCCGGCCGCCACGTGCGGGCCGGCCGGGCGGGATGCGGTTCCTGTTCGACTGCGGTGTCTTCGACGACAAATCTCTCGCGGCCGTCGTCCTGCAGCCCGAGGAGATATCTGAGTGCCGCCTGGTCGGGCTGCCTGAGGCGCTCAGTCTGCTGGCCGGCCCGGTCCGGCGCCGGGTGAAGGCCGCCAGCCAGGGCAAGAAGAAATGCCGTTACCTGGAGAACGGCCGACCGGTGCGAGCCGTCGTCTAGCGGTACCGCCGCGCGGCCGGGGTCAGGCGGTGCTCAGGATGAAGCGGTCGACCGCGACCGCGAAGCCCTCCTCCTCGTTGGAGGTCGTCACCCGGCGCGCGGCTCGCTGGACCTCCATGCTCGCGTTACCCATCGCGATGCTCAGGCCCGAATGAGCGAACATGAGGACGTCGTTGGGCATGTCGCCGATGGTGGCGATCTCCTCGGCGGGGATCTGGTAGCGGTCTGAGAGCCATCTGGCGACCGCTCCCTTGTTGGCGTCCGGATTGGTCACGTCGACGTAATAGGGCTGCGACCTGGACGCCGAGACATGATCACCGAACTGGTCATGCGCAGCGGCGGATGCCCTGGCCACGGCGTCGTGGTCGTCGCTGACGCCAACGATCTTGGCTACGTCGTCGGTGAGATCATCGAAGCTCGCCGTGATGGTCGGCTGGAACTTGACCGTCCAGGCCTCCCGGTCGACGTGCGGGCCGTGGGGGTCAAGCGCGAACCACTCGGCCCGCTGGTACACCCAGACGCTCAGGCTGAAGGAGCGCAGCAGGTCGATGATGGGCGTCACTAGCTCGCTGGCCACGACCCTCTGCTCGATGACCGTCATGTCGGCCGCGACGATCAGGCCGCCGTTGAAGGCGGCTAGCGGCGTCTGGAGGTCAAGAGGCTCCACCAGCATGGCCATCCCGCGCGGCGGGCGGCCGCTGGTGACGGCAAACTGGATGCCGGCCTCCCGCAGCCTGCGCGCCGCCGCCACGGCGCGGTCGGTCAGGACCTTCTCCTGGGTTACCAGCGTGCCGTCGACATCGGCAAGGACCAGCCTGATCCTGGCTGCCACGCTCAGCTCCTTCCGGCCCGCCAGCCTGACGATCCGCGGCAGCCGGCGCGGCGGCCTGCTAACCGTGCAGTCGGCCCGGTAGGCCCGTGAGACGATGAGTAAGCGCCGCTGACGCCAGGGCCGGGGGAGCCGATGATGGTCGGCGTGCGCAAGGACGACAATAACGTGCGGGGTGGATCTGGATGCTGCCTGGCGTCAGCGGACCCGTGGTCGTCGGTGCAGCGCTGAGATTCGGTCCAGAGCCAAGACGAGGACAGGGTTGAGATGGCGGCCGCCGGGGCAGGCATGGGGACCGTGACCGATCCCGATCTGACGGGGGGCAGGATGGGTCGTGCGGGGGAGCCGGCCGCCATCAACACGATGCCAGGACGGACCTCGCCTGACCGATAGGAGGCACCACTCATGTCGCTCGCCCCGCTTAGGGACCGGGTCGCCGTCAAGGCGCTCGAGCGGCACCATAACGAGATCGCCGGTCGGCACCTGAGGGACCTGTTCGAGCAGGACCCCGGGCGCGGCGAGCGACTGACCGCTGGTGCATGCGGCCTCTACCTCGACTATTCCAAGAACAGGGTGACGGACGAGACGATCCGGCTGCTGCTCGACCTGGCTGAGGAGTCGGGGCTGACGCAGCGGCGGGACGCGATGCTCAGCGGCGAGCACATCAACGTCTCGGAGGATCGCGCGGTCGGGCACGTGGCGCTGCGGATGCCGCGAGGGTCGCAGTTCGTCATCGATGGCGCCAACGTGGTCGACGAGGTCAACGACGTCCTCGACCGGATGTGCGAGTTCGCCGAGGCGGTGCGGTCGGGGCACTGGACCGGCTATACCGGCAAGCGGGTCAGCAACGTCATCAATATCGGGATCGGCGGCTCGGACCTGGGCCCGGTCATGGCCTACGAGGCGCTGCGGCACTATTCGCGCCGCGACATGACATTCAGGTTCGTCTCCAACGTCGACTCGACCGACTTCGTCGAGGCGACCAGGGATCTGGACCCCGAGCAGACCCTGTTCATCGTGTCCTCCAAGACCTTCGGCACGCTGGAGACTCTCACCAACGCCACCTCGGCCCGCGACTGGCTGGTCTCCAAGCTCGGCGACGAGGCCGCTGTGGCCAAGCATTTTGTGGCCGTCTCGAGCAATGCCGAGCGGGTATCGCAGTTCGGCATCGATACCGCGAACATGTTCGGGTTCTGGGACTGGGTCGGCGGGCGCTACTCGATGGACTCCGCCATCGGACTGTCCACAGTCATCGCGATCGGGCCAGCCAACTTCCGCGCGATGCTCGCGGGCTTCCATGAGATGGACATGCACTTCGCGCAGGCGCCGCTGGCGGCCAACCTGCCGGTGCTGCTGGGCCTGCTGGCGGTCTGGTACGGGAACTTCTTCGGCGTGCAGACGGCCGGGGTGATGCCCTACGACCAGTACCTGAAGCGGTTCCCCGCCTACCTCCAGCAGCTGACCATGGAGTCCAACGGCAAGCACGTCACGCTCGGCGGCCAGCCGGTCGACTACCAGACCGGCGCGGTGTACTGGGGCGAGCCGGGCACCAACGGCCAGCACAGCTTCTACCAGCTGCTGCACCAGGGCACGAAGCTGATCCCGGTCGACCTCATCGGCTTCGCCCAGAGCCTCAACCCGCTGCGGGATCATCACGACATCCTGTCGTCCAACATCTTCGCGCAGGCGCAGGCGCTGGCGTTCGGCAAGACCGAGGCAGAGGTGCGCGCCGAGGGAACGCCCGAGGCCGTGGTGCCGCACCGGGTGATGGAGGGCAACCGCCCGACCAACGTCATCCTGGCGCAGCTGCTGACCCCGCGGGTGCTCGGCTCGCTCGTTGCCCTCTACGAGCACAGCGTCTTCACCCAGGGCGCCATCTGGGACATTGACTCCTTCGACCAGTGGGGAGTCGAGCTCGGCAAGGTGCTGGCCAAGCAGATCGTCCCCGAGCTCAGTAGCGAGGCTGAGCCGCAGCTGAATCACGACACCTCGACCAACGCCCTGATCCGGCGCTACCGCGAACTCAAGAGCTAGGAGAATCGACATGCCAACCGACAGACCGATGCAGCTGGGCATGATCGGGCTGGGCCGGATGGGCGCCAATCTGGTGCGCCGGCTCATGCGGGACGGCCACCGGTGCGTCGCCTACGACCGCAATGCCGACGTGGTCAAGAGCCTCGAAGCCGAAGGTGCCGTCGGCGCCACCTCGCTGGCCGACTTCGTGGCCAAGCTGGATAAGCCGAGGAACATCTGGATCATGGTGCCGGCCGGCGTCGTCCAGTCCACCCTGGACGAGCTGACCGGCCTGCTGGACCCGGGCGACGTCATCATCGACGGCGGTAACTCCTACTACCGTGACGACATCGAGCGGGCCCGCCAGTGCCGGGCCAAGGGACTGCACTACATCGACTGCGGGACCAGCGGCGGCGTGTTCGGCCTCGACCGCGGCTACTGCCTGATGATCGGCGGGGAGGACGAGGCGGTCAGTCGCCTGGACCCGATCTGGCTCACGATCGCCCCCGGCGAGGGCAGCGCCGCGCCCACCCCCGGGCGCACCAGGACCGGCGGCACCGCCCCGCACGGTTACCTGCACTGCGGCCCGAATGGTGCCGGACACTTCGTGAAGATGGTCCACAACGGCATCGAGTACGGCATGATGGCCGCCATTGCCGAGGGGCTGAGCATCATCAAGCATGCCAATGCCGGAAAGCAGCAGGGTGAGGTAGATGCCGAGACCACGCCGCTGCGCGATCCGTGGGCCTATCAGTACGACATCGACGTGGCCGAAGTGGCCGAGGTGTGGCGCCGGGGCTCGGTCATCAGCTCGTGGCTGGTCGACCTCACGGCCGACGCGCTGGCCCGGTCGCCGGAACTCGACGACTTCTCCGGCCGGGTGTCGGATTCCGGCGAGGGCCGCTGGACGCTCGAGGCGGCGATCGACACCGGGGTGCCCGCTGGGGTGATCGCCACGGCGCTGTTCGAGCGGCTGGACTCGCGGGGCAACGGCGAGTTCGCCGCCAAGATCCTGTCCGCGATGCGGTCCGAGTTCGGCGGTCATGCCGAGAAGAAGGGCTAACCAGTGCGGCATGAGCTGGCTAGCCTGCCGGACGCCGACGCGGTCGCGGGGAAGGCCGCGTCGTACGTGGCCAGCCTGGCCCGGTCCGCGGTTGCGGCGCGCGGCACCTTCACCTTCGCGGTCAGCGGCGGGCACACGCCCTGGGCGATGTTCGCCGAGCTGGCCCGCGAGGAAGTGCCGTGGCCGCAGGTGCAGCTGTTCCAGGTCGATGAGCGGGCGGCCCCGGATGGTGATCCCGACCGCAACCTGACTCATTTGCGCGACAGCCTGCGCGGGGCGCCGGCCAGCGTGAGCGCCATGCCGGTGACCGACCCCGACCTGGACACCGCGGCGGCGCAGTACGCGGTCGGCCTGCCGGACCGCTTCGACCTGATTCACCTGGGGCTCGGGCCGGACGGGCACACCGCCTCACTGGTCCCAGGGGACCCGGTGCTGGAGGTAACCGACCGGCTGGTCGCGGTGACCGGCAGCTACCAGGGCCACCGCCGGATGACCCTGACCTACCCCGCGCTAGCCCGGGCCGACCAGCTGCTCTGGCTGGTCACCGGCGCCGACAAGAAGGCGCCGCTGGCCCGGCTGCTGGCCGGGGACCAGTCGATACCGGCCGGCCGGGTGGAGGCAGCCCGCTCGCTGATCCTCGCCGACCAGTCGGCGACCTGACCGTGACCGGCATGGGCGGCTTTGGCCGGGTCAGTCGGCGGGCTGGCCGGGGCCGCCCGCGCTGGCCCCGCGGTCGGGGGCCGTCAGGCCGGGTCGGCGATGGCGACCTGCTCGGCCGACCGGCCGCGGCCCACCACGACCGCCCAGACCAGCTGCGGCGGGAACAGCCCGTGCTCGACCACCCCGGGGGTGGTGGACAGGAAATCCGCCAGCGCCGCCGGGTCGCCGACCTCGCCGGTGTAGTCAGCGATGATGCCGCCATCCGGGCTGTGCGGCACATCGCGCAGTGCCACCGGGCCCAGCCGGCGAATGGTGGCGTCCAGCCCGAAGGCCAGCAGTTCCAGCGGGATCGGCCCGTGCAGCGCGGGCACCGCCTTGGTCGAGTCAACGATCACCACGAACCGGTCGGCGGCCGCGGCGACGATCTTCTCCCTGGTGTGCGCGGCGCCGCCGCCCTTCACCAGCCATCCGGCCGGTGTCACCTGGTCGGCTCCGTCGATCGCGATGTCGAACCGGTCGATGCCGGTGAACGGCTCGGTGTGCAAGCCGAGGTTCCGGGCGCTCTCCTCGGTCCTGGGCGAGGTGGACACGCATCGCACCGCCAGGCGCCGGCTGGCCAGCGCGGGAAGCAGGTAGGCGACGGTCGAGCCAGTGCCCAGGCCCACGGTCATGCCATTTTCGACCAGTTCAGCCGCGGCTTCCGCAGCCGCCTTCTTCTCCGCTTCGGCATCGACTGTCATCGCGTTCTCCCCGTACTGGATCTGCTGCGGAGCCCAGGAGACTGCCCGGCCCGGGCCGTAGGCCCACACCAGGGTAGTGGTGCCTGGCATCCGCGCCACCGAGAAGCCATGGAGGCATCATGAGCCACCCGACCAGGCACCGGGCTGCGGCGATCGCCCGGCCGGACAACCACGTCGTCGTCCTGTTCGGCGCGACCGGAGATCTTGCCAAGCGCAAGCTGCTGCCCGGGCTGTTCCGGCTCGCCGCCGCGGGGCTGCTGCCGGAGCGCTACCAGATCATCGGGTCGTCACCCGTGCGGTCCGCGCTCAGCGACGCGGACTTCCGCGCGCACGCCCGCGACGCGGTGGCCGAATTCGGGACGGTCAAGCCCACCGGCGATGCCTGGCAGCAATTCGAGGCGGCGCTGCATTTCGGGGCGGCCGATCCGGCCGACCCCTCGGCGCTGATCGCCGCGGTCGCCGCGGCCGAGGGCGAGATCGGCGGCCAGCCCAGGCGACTGTTTCACCTCGCGGTGCCGCCCGCGGCATTCGGGTCAGTGATCAAGATGCTCGGCGCGACCGGGCTCGCGGGCGGCCGCAGCAGGGTGATCGTGGAGAAGCCGTTCGGCACTGACCTGGATTCGGCCCGGGCGCTGAACGCCGAGATCCACGACGTCTTCGACGAGTCGCAGGTCTTCCGTATCGACCACTTCCTCGGGAAGGAATCGGTCGACAACATCCTGGCCCTGCGTTTCGCGAACGGATTGTTCGAGCCGGTCTGGAACCGCGAGCACATCAGCTACGTGCAGATCGACGTGCCTGAGACGCTGTCCATCGAGGGCCGGGCCGGCTTCTACGAGAAGACCGGCGCCTACCGCGACATGGTCGTCACGCACCTGCTGCAGGTGCTCGGCTTCGTGGCGATGGAGCCGCCCTCGTCGCTGTCGGCCAAGGCGCTGCGGGCCGAGAAGCTGAAGGTTTATGAGTGCCTGACGCCGATCGACCCCAGGCACGTGGTGCGCGGCCAGTACGACGGCTACCGCGCGGAGCCCGGCGTGGCGCCCGACTCACAGACCGAGACCTTCGTGGCGGTCCGGGCGGAGGTCGACAACTGGCGGTGGGCCGGGGTGCCGTTCTGCCTGCGTACCGGGAAAAGCCTCGCGGCCAGCCGCCAGGTCCTCACCCTGGGGTTCCGGCAGCCCACCATGCGGATGTTCCCGTTCGACGGGAGGACTGTCCGGGGTGGCCGTGGCAACGAGATCGTCATCGACTTCGCCGATCCGGGCTCGATCACGGCCCAGTTCCTGGCCAAGGAGCCGGGGCCGGAAATGCGCATCGGGCCGGCCGCATTGACCTTCCGCTACGCCGACTCGTTCAACTCCGCGAACGACCTGGAAGGGTACGAGCGGCTCATCCTGGACGCCATGCTGGGCGACCAGGCGCTGTTCACCAGTTCGGCCGGCATTGAGCGGCTGTGGGAGATCTCGACGCCGCTGCTGGAGCATCCGCCGCAGGTCGAGCCGTACCAGCCGGGTTCCTGGGGGCCCGATTCGGTGAGCAAGATCAGTGCGCCGTATCGATGGCATCTTCCCGAACCGGGCTGACCTGGACATTCGCCGCCCCTGGGCGGTTTTTCGGACGCGGAGCACCCGCCCGGCCCCCGCCGGGGACCTTCGGATCTGGCCGGGGACCTTCGGCCCTGGGGACCTCGCCCGCCAATGAGCGGCAATGGAAGAGGGGCGAGGAGGTCGTCATGACAGCTACTGGGGTGCACAGCATCGACAGCAGCATCAGCAGGACTAATTCATGGCTGGCCGACATCGCCGACAGCCTGGGGACCGACGATCGCCGGCTGGCCTTCCGGATCACCCGGGCCTGGCTGGTTGCCCTGCGCGATCAACTGACGGTGGACGTCGCCGCGGGATTCGGGGCTCAGCTGACCGAGGTGCTGCGCGGCGTGTATTACGAGGGGTGGAAGCCTGGCCAGGTACCGGTCAGATCCAGCCCGGGCGACTACGCCACGCGCTACGCCTATGATGCCCGGATTCGCCAGGACCAGGTCTGGCTGGCCGCCGGGGTGGTCACGGCGGTGGCCAGACGGCACATGCCGCCGGGCGCGGTTGAGCGGGTGCTCGCGCTGGTCCCGGCCGCGATCCGGGCCTTGCTTGAGCCCGAGCCGTTCGCGCTCGCCGTGGACGGCCATGGGTGAGGGACGGCCGGGGACTCCGTGCGATGCTGTTATCTGAGCGTTACCATCGCGGATGACTTTCCCGCAGATTGGGGTGCGGCTGGTGGTGCGGTACCTGGACCGTGTTGACGCGGGCTGGCGCCTGGGCGAGCGGCTGCGTTACCTCCAGGGCCAGGATGTCGTCGTGCTCGGGCTGCCCAGGGGCGGCGTGCCGGTGGCCGCCGGGGTGGCGCACGCACTGCGTGCCCCGCTCGACGTGATCATCGTCCGTAAGCTGGGCGCCCCGCACCAGCCGGAGTTCGCGATGGGGGCACTGGGGGAAGGCGGCGTGCGGATCATCAACGACGAGGTCGTCGCGATGGCCGGGGTGAGCCCGGCGGAGCTGGCGGCGATCGAGGCCCGGGAGCGGGCCGAGCTGGAACGCCGGGCGCGCAGGTTCCGGGCCGGGCGGCCGCCGGTGCCGATCGCCGGCCGGACGGTCGTCGTGATCGACGACGGCATCGCAACCGGCTCGACGGCCCGGGCCGCGTGCCGGGTCGCCCGCGCGCACGGCGCCGCACGGATCATCCTGGCCGTGCCGGTCGGGCACTCCGAGGCGATCAACAGCCTGCGTCGCGACGCCGACGAGGTCATCTGCCTGACCGAGCCACGATCGCTGCTGGCGATCGGGGAGTGGTACGAGGACTTCTCGCAGACCTCCGACGAAGAGGTCATCAACCTCCTCTCGGATGCGGCTGCGTCGCGGGCGGGCGGCACGGCGGCCGGGCCGAGCGGGTCGGCGCCCGCTGCGGCTGATCCGCCGGGCACCGACGAGGAGATCGTCCTGCACGCGGGCTCCGCGGAACTGGCCGGGCACCTGACCGTGGCTGCCGGTGCGGCGGGCCTGGTCCTGTTCGTCCACGGCAGCGGCAGCAGCAGGCACAGCCCGCGTAACCGGCTGGTCGCCGGGGTCATGAACAGCGCGGGACTCGGGACGCTGCTGTTCGACCTGCTGACCCCGGCCGAGGAACTCGACCGGGGCAACGTCTTCGATATCGAGCTGCTGGCCGGGCGCCTGCTGGAGATCACCAGGCAAGTGGCCAGGCCCGGCGTCAGGATCTGCTATTTCGGGGCCAGTACCGGTGCGGCGGCGGCGCTGTGGGCCGCCGCCGAGCCCGGCTGCGAGCTTGCCGCCGTGGTGTCCAGGGGCGGCCGGCCCGACCTCGCGGGCCCGCGCCTGCCACTGGTCCGCGCGCCCACCCTGCTGATCGTCGGGGGCGCCGACGAGATGGTGCTGGAGCTTAACGCGCGGGCGCAGCAGCAGCTGCGCTGCGAGAACAAGATCGCCGTGATACCCGGCGCGACGCACCTGTTCGAGGAGCCAGGCGCGCTCCCCGCGGTCGCCGAGCTGGCCCGTGACTGGTTCACCGGCCACCTGGCGCCCGCAGGGAGCACCCGTAGCTGAGCCCGCCCTGAGGCGGGCCAGCACCCGTCATCCGTTTCGGATCTGGCTTTTACCCTCAGGCGGCGATCACTGACTGGGCCGTCGCGGGCTCGAGGGCGATGCTCAGGACCTGGCGCACGTCGCTGACCGGATGAATCTCCAGCTCAGCCAGCACGCTGTCGGGCACGTCCTCCAGATCAGGCGCATTGCGCGCCGGGATCAGCACCGTGGTGAGGCCGGCCCGGTGCGCGGCGAGCAGCTTCTGCTTCAGCCCGCCGATCGGCAGCACCCGGCCGGTCAGCGAGACCTCGCCCGTCATCGCCACGTCGGAGCGGACCAGCCGTCCCGACAGCAGCGAGGCCAGCGCGGTCGTCATCGTGATGCCCGCGCTCGGGCCGTCCTTCGGCACCGCCCCGGCCGGCACGTGCACGTGCACGCCGCGGTCCTTCAGGTCGCCGACCGGCAGCTCGAGCTCGGCGCCGTGCGAGCGCAGATAGGACAGCGCGATCTGGGCGGACTCCTTCATCACCTCGCCCAGCTGGCCGGTGAGCGTGACGCCGGTACTGCCGGTCTCCGCGTCGGCCAGCGACGCCTCGATGAACAGCACGTCGCCGCCCGCTCCGGTGACCGCGAGGCCGGTGGCCACGCCGGGCACCGCCGTCCGGTCGGCCGACTCGGGGGTGTGCCGCGGATGGCCCAGGTAGCCGTGCAGGTCATCCGGCCCGACCGTGACCGGCAGCTCCGCCTGCCCGGCGGCGAGCTGCGCGGCGATCTTCCGCAGGATCCGGGCGATGGCCCGCTCCAGGGCGCGCACCCCGGCCTCGCGGGTGTACTCGGCGCTCAGCCGGCGCAGCGCGCCGTCGGTGACCGTGACGTCGGAGGCGTCCAGGCCGGCCCGCTCCAGCTGCCTGGGCAGCAGGTGGCCGGCCGCGATCGTCACCTTCTCGTCCTCGGTGTAGCCGTCCAGGCTGACGACCTCCATCCGGTCCAGCAGCGGATCCGGGATCGCCTCGGCGATGTTGGCCGTCGCGATGAACAGCACATCGGACAGGTCGAGCTCGACCTCCAGGTAGTGGTCGCGGAAGGTGTGGTTCTGCGCGGGGTCGAGCACCTCGAGCAGGGCGGCGGTCGGGTCGCCCCGGTAGTCCGCGCCCAGCTTGTCGACCTCGTCCAGCAGGATGACCGGGTTCATGGTTCCGGCCTCGCGGATGGCCCGCACGATCCGGCCGGGCAGCGCGCCCACGTAGGTACGCCGGTGACCGCGGATCTCGGCCTCGTCGCGGACGCCGCCCAGTGCCACCCGGGCGAACTTGCGGCCCATAGCGCGCGCCACCGACTCGCCCAGTGACGTCTTGCCGACGCCGGGCGGACCGGTCAGCGCCAGCACCGCGCCGCTGCGGCGGCCGCCGACCAGGGTCAGGCCCTTGTCCTCGCGGCGCTTGCGCACCGCCAGGTACTCGATGATCCGGTCCTTGACGTCGGTCAGGCCCGCGTGGTCAGCGTCCAGGATGGCGCGGCTGCCCGCGATGTCGTAGGAGTCGTCGGTCCGCTCGTTCCACGGGATCTCCAGGACCGTGTCCAGCCAGGTCCGGATCCAGCTCGCCTCCGGCGAGGCGTCCGAGGACCGCTCCAGCTTGGCCGCCTCCCGCAGGGCCGCCTCGGCGACCTTCTCCGGCAGGGCGGCCTTCTCGATCCTGGCCCGGTAGTCCTCTTCCTCGGTGCCTGGCTCGCCGTCCAGCTGCGCCAGTTCCTTGCGGATCGCGGCCAGCTGCTGGCGCAGCAGGAACTCGCGCTGCTGGCGCTCCATGCCCTCACGGACATCGTTGCTGATGGTCTCGGACACCTCGAGCTCGGCGATGTGGTCACGGGCCCATCCGGTCAGCAGCTCCAGCCGCCGCTCCGGGTCGAGGGTCTCGAGCAGCTCCTTGCGCTGCTCCAGGCTCAGGTAGGCGGCGTACCCGGCGCTGTCGGCCAGCGCGGAGGCGTCGGTGAGCCGCTGCAGGACGTCAACGACCTGCCAGGCGCCGCGCTTCTGCAGGATCGCGGTGGCCAGGCCGCGGTACTCGCGGGCCAGCTCCTGAGCGCGCGGGGTAGCGGCGGGCTCGTCCTGGATGGTCGCGTCGACCCAGAGGGCGGCGCCCGGACCGACGGTCCCGGTGCCGATCTTGACGCGGGCCCGGCCGCGGATCACCGCGGCAGGCTCGCCACTGGGCAGGCGGCCGATCTGCTCGATGTCGCCGAGCGTGCCGACCGGCGCGTACTTGCCATCCAGCCGGGGCACCAGCAGCACCTGCGGCCTGGCCTCGGACTGGCCGGGCCCGGCGGACAGCTGGGCCGCCTCGATGGCCGCGCGGACCTCTGCGCCGGAGATATCAACCGGCACGACCATGGTGGGCAGCACCACGGTGTCGTCGAGCGGCAGGACCGGCAGCGAGAGGGTTTCGCTCATATCGGGCTCACTTCCCTGGTTGCCTTACTTGATTACAACTGTTCAAGGTTCAACAACGGGAGGCTCAGTTTGTTTCCGCCGGCCGTTCGCGCTGGGCGGACGCGCGGGGCGGACGCGCGGGGCTCCCGCCCGGGGCTCCCGCCCGGGGCTCCCGCCCGGGGCTCCCGCCCGGGGCTCCCGCCCGGGGCTCCCGCCCGGGGCTCCCGCCCGGGGCTCCCGAATGAATTCGGGAATCGGTCCGGATATTCCTTACCGATTCCCGAATCCACCAGGCGACGGCGCGGGCGCTTCCGGTTCTGCCGTGATGTGTGGGGCCACAGCGAACCGTGTGAAAACGGAGGCCGGGCTCGGTGCGGCGCATGAGTATGAGCTGGGGTATTTGTGGTTAGACCCGGTGTCGGGATACCACCAGGCTGGTGAGGAGGGCGGAGATGCCAACGACGGGCGTAGCGGTCGTCACCGGCGCAGGATCAGGGCTCGGCCGCGACATCGCCCGGACCTTGCTGGCCGCCGGATGGCGCGTCGCGGCGGCTGGCCGCCGCGAGCAGCCGTTGCGAGAGACCGTGGCCTCGTGCGGCTCGCCTGCCGAGTCCGCGCTGGCTATTCCCACCGACGTCACCGCGCCTGAGTCGGTCGCCGGCCTGTTCAATGCAGTGCAGCGCCGGTGGGGGCGGGTCGACCTGCTCGTCAACAACGCGGGCGTGTTCGGTCCCGTCGGCGCGGTGGACGAGATCGGCCTGGCTGACTGGCAGAAGGTGGTAGACATCAACCTCACCGGCGCGTTCCTGTGCGCGCATCACGCGGTGCAGCTCATGAAGATCCAGAACCCCCGGGGAGGGCGGATCATCAACAACGGCTCGGTCTCGGCCCATAGCCCCCGGCCGCAGAGCGTCGGCTACACCGCCACCAAGCACGCGATCACCGGCCTGACCAAGTCGATCTCTCTGGATGGGCGGCGGTTCAACATTGCCTGTGGCCAGATCGACATCGGCAATGCCGCGACCGAGATGACCAAGCACATTAGCGGCGGCGCGCAGCAGGCCGACGGCTCGCTGGCCCCGGAGGCCAGCTTCGACGCGCAGCATGTCGCGGACGCGGTGCTCTTCATGGCGGCGCTGCCGCTCGACGCCAACGTCCAGTTCCTGACCATCACCGCTACGACGATGCCCTTCATCGGCAGGGGATAACAACACATGACGCAACGGATTGACGTGCGGCAGCGGCAGGCCAGGCTCGGGCTACGGCAGCGCCTGGCCGGGGGCGCGCTGGCCGCGGACCCGGTCGAGGTGGCGCGGTCGCTGGTCGCCGTGCACAGCACTGACCCGTCCTCGGTGTACCTGACGCTGCTGGCGCGCATGACCGACGGCGACATCGGATGCGTCGAGCGTGCCCTCTACCAGGACCGGACGCTCATCCGGCTGCTCGGGATGCGCCGAACTGTCTTCGTCGCCACGCTCGAGGTCGCTCCGCTGATCCAGGCGGCGTGCTCGCGCGCGGTCGCGGCCAATGAGCGCCGCAAGCTCCTGGCCTGGCTCGCCGAGTCGGGCGTGGGCGACGACGTTGAGGGGTGGCTGGAAGAGGTCGAGCAGGTCGCGCTCAAAACCCTCACCGCGCGGGGCGAGGCGACGGCGGCCGAGCTCGCGGCCGACGACGAACGGCTGCGGTTCCAGGTGGTACTGGCTAGGGGGAAGAGCTACGAGGGGCGGCAGAGCATCTCGAGCCGGGTGCTGTTCCTGCTCGCGGCGCAGGGGCAGGTAGTGCGGGGCCGTCCGCGCGGCTCGTGGACCTCCCACCAGTACCGCTGGTCACCGCTGGCGCCCTGGTGCCCGCCGGGACTGGATGGCTGGGCGACCGAGGCAGCGGAGGTGGAGCTGGCGCGCCGCTGGCTCGGCGCGTACGGCCCGGCGACCATCGAGGACCTGCGATGGTGGACCGGCTGGACCAAGGCCCGCCTGCGGCGGGTCCTCACCGAGCTGCAGCCGGCCGAGGTGAACCTGGATGGCGTGCCGGGCATCGCCGCGGCCGGGGATCTGGAGCCGCTGCCTGAGACGGAGCCGTGGGCGGCACTGCTGCCCGCGCTGGATTCCACCCCCATGGGCTGGCAGCGGCGGGAGTGGTTCCTGGGCGAGCACGGTCCCCGGCTGTTCGACCGGGTCGGCAACATCGGCCCGACGCTGTGGTGGGACGGCCGGATCGTCGGCGGCTGGGCGCAGGACCGCGACGGGCAGATCGTCTGCCGGTTCCTGGAGGACGCCGGGTCCGAGGCGGTCGCCGCGGCCGATGCCGCGGCGCGGCAGCTGGCCGGCAGGCTCGGCAGTGTTCGGCTGACCGCCCGCACCCGCGGCATGACCTGGCTGGAGCAGGAGCTGGCCAGTAATGGGCGGTGATCGTAACGCGGGCTGCCGATCCTGCCAGGTCTCGCCGATAGCCCGGCGCGCAGCACCTCCCGGTCCGGTCACGCTGGCACCAGCAGTCTCACCAGCCCCTCCAGCGGGGTCATAGCCGAAGATCTCGGTGAGTTTTCAGTAGATATCGCCGGAAAGCCGTCAGGATCATTTGGAAAGCAGTCAATCGCGCAGGGTGCTGGATGAGGCGGCGCGGGTCACGAAGTGCCGTTCGGGCCCGGCGCCGAGCGAGAGTCCTTCCGATGTCACCGTCACCGGTGAGGAACTCCCCCTCCGGGAAGCACATCGCCGAGCTGCCCCCGCAGCACCCCGCCGGCTGGACGAGTATGACCGGGCCCCGGCGGGCGGTCAGGTGGGTGATGGCCTGCCGCGCCGCCGGGGTGGCGATGACGTGCGGAGTCGCCTGCTGCCCGGTTATCTCAGCTCGCTCAGAACAGGCCCATAGGCGCCGGGTCGTAGCTGACGAGCAGGTTCTTCGTCTGGCTGTAGTGCTCGAGCATCATCTGGTGGGTCTCCCGGCCGATGCCCGACATCTTGTAGCCGCCGAACGCCGCTCCCGCCGGGTACTGGTGGTAGCAGTTCGTCCAGACCCGGCCGGCCTTGATGGCGCGGCCCATCCGGTAGGCGCGGCTGCCGTCGCGGGTCCACACTCCGGCCCCCAGGCCGTACAGGGTGTCGTTGGCGATGGCCAGCGCGTCGGCTTCGTCCTTGAACGTGGTCACCGCGAGCACCGGGCCGAAGATCTCCTCCTGGAAGACCCGCATCTTGTTGTGCCCCTTGAGCACAGTCGGCTCGAAGTAGTAGCCGTCGGCGAACTCGCCGCCCACCTTCGCGCGGTGGCCGCCGATCAGGCACTCGGCACCCTCGTCCATCCCGATCGTCACGTAGCGGCTGATCTTCTCGAGCTGCTGCGCGGAGACCTGCGGGCCGATCATGGTGTCGGTGTCCAGCGGGTTGCCCTGGCGGATCGCTGCGATCCGGTCCAGGCACCTGGCCATGAACTCGTCGTAGATGTCCTCGGCGATCAGGGCGCGGGACGGGCAGGTGCAGACCTCGCCCTTGTTGAACGCGTACAGCACCAGGCCCTCGACCGCCTTGTCGAGGAACTCGTCGTTGGATGCCATCACGTCGGAGAAGAAAATGTTCGGCGACTTCCCGCCGAGCTCCAGCGTCACCGGGATGAGGTTCTGCGCCGCGTACTGCATGATCAGTCGGCCGGTCACGGTCTCGCCGGTGAAGGCGACCTTCGCGATCCGCGGGCTGGTGGCCAGCGCCTTGCCGATCTCGCCGCCCGGCCCGTTCACGATGTTGAGCACGCCGGGCGGCAGGACTTCACCGATCACCTCGGCCAGCTTCAGGATCGACCACGGGGTCGGCGAGGCCGGCTTGATCACCGACGCGTTGCCCGCCGCGAGTGCGGGCGCCAGCTTCCACGCCGCCATCAGCAGCGGGAAGTTGAACGGGATGATCTGCCCCACGACGCCGAGCGGCTCGTGGAAGTGGTAGGCGATGGTCTTGGCGTCGATTTCGGTGGTGGTGCTCTCCATCGCCCGCACCGCGGCCGCGAAGTAGCGGAAGTGATCAGCGGCCAGCGGGATGTCGGCGGCCAGCGTCTCCCGCACAGGCTTGCCGTTTTCCCAGCTCTCGGCCACGGCGAGCATCTCGCGGTGGGCGTCGATGGCGTCAGCCACCGCGTTCAGTGCCTCAGCGCGCTTGGTCGGCGAGGCCTCGCCCCACTCGGGGGCGGCGGCATGGGCGGCATCCAGCGCCAGCTCGACGTCCTCGGGGGTCGACTCAGGCACCTCGCAGATCGGCCGCGCGGTCGCAGGGGACAGGTTGGTCCGGTAGGTGCCCGAGACCGGCGGCGTCCACTTGCCACCAATGAAGTTCTCGTAATGTGGCTCGACGGCCACGACGCTGCCGGCCTTACCGGGCTCTTCATACCTCATAGCTGCTCCTTCTTCGGAGCGGTTTCCCGCCCTGACAATCGGCGGGGATCCCGCATTCGTCGAGGCAGTCACTGGCGGCGCTTGCTCGGCGGTCGGCAGAGACCCCCTCAATTAACACGTTTGAGCCGGTCAGCCGAGTGGGGTAGAGGCGAAAGGTCCCATCGCGGCCCCTCTAGCAGGCGGCCGAGCCCGCCGTTCCGGAACCAAAGTCAGGTCTGATTCGGGACGGTTGGCGCTGGCCCGCCGCGCCATTGTCGCGATAAAATATTTGTCCGTGTCCGGAGCGGCCAGGCGGGGCTGCTGCTGACCCAGGTGGCTGGTGTGGCTGTACCGCGGTCAGCTCTCGGCCGTCCTGGCCTGCGCCGGGTCAGCGTCGTCGTCGGCGAAGGTCAGCTTGTTGACCACGGCTACCACGCCGTCCACCGACCTGGCCAGGCGGACCGCCAGCGGGATCATGCTCTTGGCGGGCACCTGACCGCCCAGCGTCACCACGCCTCCGGCCACCGTCACCCGCACCTTCGCCGGGCTGGCACCGAGGTCACCGGCCAGCGCATCGGTAATGATCTCATCGCGGATGTCCTCGTCGGGGCGCAGGAAAATCCGCAGCAGATTTCGCGGCGTAACGAGGCCGATCAGCCGCCCGTTGCCGTCGACCACAGGAAGCCGTTTCGCGTGATGACGGTCCAGCTGCCTGGCCGCCTCCACCAGGCTGGCGTCCGGCGACACGGTGATGGCGGGCGAGGTCATCACGTCCGCGGCGGTCAGCCCGGCGGCCCGGGCCCGGTCCTCGCGGTGCCACCTGGGCGGCTGGCCCGCGCTCGGGTCCTGCAGGTACTCCTGCTTCTTGAGCAAGTCGGTCTGCGAGACAACGCCCACGACGCGGCCCGCGGAGTCGGTGACTGGCAGGCCGCTGACCTCCCACTTGTCCATGATGTCGGTGAGGTCCTTGAACCGGGTGCCCGGGCTCGCGGTGGCGACGCGGGTGGTCATGACATCCCGGACGGTGCGATGCGTCATCAGGCCTCCTCGGTTCAGCCCGGCCCAACGGCCAGAAGGTAACCAGGCTGGCTCTCCGGCGGTCAGGGGCGTACGTCACCGGGCCCGGGGACCTCGGCCCCGGGAGGCCGGGCTGGCCGGGCCTGGCCGGGCCTGGTCCGGGCTGGCTGGCCTGGGCTGGCCTGCCCTGGCTGCCTGCCGCGATTCTGCCGGGCGCTCTCGACATCTGCGCGCCGTCGGCAATAACGTCCGATAAGTACCGATCCAGCCGCGCGACAGACTGGGAGATCCCGTGGACGGTGAAGTCCGGCACCTGGTAGGGCTGCTGCTCGGGACCGAGGACGACTGGCCCCGCGCATTCGAGTTCCTGCTCAGCGGCCTCGGCCCGGTCAGCGACGCCGCCGGCCGCCGGCACGTTTTCAGCACCGAGCGGCTGACCATCGAGCCATTCTCGCTCCGCGCAAAACCCCGCACCGACCTGGTCATCGACCGGCTCGGCTACTGGTACTTCCACCCGCGCGAATGGCTCAAGAAGATCGCGCTGATGGACAGCGTCTACCTGCTCAACTCCCCGTTCAGCTTCCAGGCCATGGAGAAGCACGCGGCCTACTGCGCGATGATGCGGCTAGGCCTCAAGATCCCGGAAACGATCCTCGTCCCGTACAAGAACCCGCTCGACAACGCGAAGTACGCCTACACGTCGCAGCGGTACAACCAGCCCTTCGACCTGGACGAGGTGGCCGCGCAGATCGGCTACCCGATGTACATGAAGCCCTACGACGGCGGCGGCTGGCGCGGCGTCTCCCGGATCAACAACCCGGCCGAGCTGCACCGCGCCTACAATTCATCCGGCGAGATGCTCATGCACCTGCAGGCGGCCGTCGAGGACTTCGACGTCTTCGCCCGGGCTCTGTCGATCGGCGCGGAGACGATGGTGATGCGCTTTGACCCGGAAGCGCCGATGCACTCCCGCTACCGGGTTGAGCACGAGTTCCTGCAGCCGGCCGCCGGCGCTGAGGCGATCGCGATCTCCAGGATCATCAACGCGTTCTTCCGCTGGGAATTCAACTCCTGCGAGATGCTCATAAAAGGCAACGACGTCTTCCCGATCGACTATGCCAACGCCTGCCCGGACGTTTCGATCACTTCGCTGCACTACTACTTCCCGTGGGCCATGCGCACGCTGGTGAAATGGACGGTATTCTGCCTGACCAGCGGCCGCCGGGCCGGAACTGACCTGCACATGCGCGCCTACTTCGACATCAGCGACCGGGACGAGTTGTCATATGAGCAGAAGCTGGCCGGGTACCTGAAGCTGGCCGACTCCTATTTCGCGGTCGAGGAGTATCAGCAGTTCTGCGCGGACCAGCTGGCCGACATCGACCAGCGGGTGCTCGACTGGGCCACCGGGCCAGAATTCGACCGGCTGATCGTCGATACCGTCACGGCCACCTATCCGGCGCACGAGCACGAGCGGTTCATTGCGCACTTCCGTGGCCTGACCGGCCTGTGGACGCGTGATGAGACGGCCCGGATTGCCTCGCAGCGCGCGCGTGTCGGCGGGCGAATAACCAGCCGTAAGGGACACCAGCCGTAAGGGACACTGGCGCGGGACGGCGGGCCGGAACGGCACGTCTCACGCTTAAGGAGGCCCGAAGCGGTAGCCGGGTGATAGTGATGGACCTAGGACAACTCGGCGCGCCCGGGCGCCCGTGACGGCAGGAAAGGAATGCGCTGATGACAGACCTACCGGCGGCAGCCGCCAAGCTGCGGAGCGGTGCCTGGCAAGGCAAGTGGGTGCTGGACCCGGCCGCATCGACCGCTGAATTCGCGGTGAAGCATTTCTGGGGCCTGGTCACGGTCCGTGGCCGGTTCGATCGCCTGGCCGGCGAAGGCGTGGTCGACGCGGCTGGCACGTTCTCCGGCCAGCTGACCATGGAGGCCGCCTCGGTCAACACCAAGAACTCCCAGCGCGACAAGCACCTGCGGTCCGCTGACTTCTTCGACGCTGAGAACCATTCCTCGGTCGTGCTGACCGTGACCAAGGGCGAGCCGCAGGACGATGGCCGCGTCGCCGCTCAGGGAACGCTCGAGGCGGCCGGCCGGAGTGCACCGGTCGGCCTCACCGCGGATCTCGAAGTGACCGGCGATAACGCGGTGACGCTCCGGGCTGACCTGGAAGTAGACCGAACGATCTTCGGGATGACCTGGAGCCCGCTGGGCATGGCCGCGAAGCAGGCTACCGGAACCGTCGTGGCCAGGTTCGTCCGCGGCTAGCCGGTCAGGGCCGGCACCTCCGGTCCGCGCCGGGCCCGCGCCTGGCCCGCGCCCGGGCCCGCGCCGGGCCCGCGTCCGGTGCGGCAGGCCGCACCCGGTCAGGCGAACGCGGCGGCCACCGGGGCGAGGCGTAGCACATCGTCCGGGCCTGCCAGGTCAGGCAGCGAGACGAACACCGTGCGCACGCCGCGCTCGGCCAGGATCCGGTAACGGCCGATGTGGTCGTCGGGCGTGCCTGCGTGGTGCCGGCGGGCGAATTCCGCTGCGGGCACGCGGCCGCGGAGCGCTTCCACGATCCGCCCGGCGTGCTCCCGGTCCCGGCCGATGACGGGCAGGTCGAGGACCGTGACGGTGACCTGCGCCGGATCGCGGCCAGCCGCCGCGCAGTGCGATCGCAGGATGGCCAGTTTGCGGTCGAGGGCGGGCAGGTCCGATGGCAGGTTGCAGCCATCGGCGAGGCGGGCGGCGATGCGCAGGGTGCGCTGCTCGCCCGCGCCGCCGACGATGATCGGCACCGGGCCCGCCGGGCGCGGGTAGCAAGTCGTCTCCGGCAGCGTCACCCGCTTGCCCTGATAGGCCTTGGTGCCTGGCCGCCAGAGGGCGCGGAGCGTCTCGATGGCTGCTTCCAGGTGATCAAGGCGCTCGCCTGCGGGCGGGAACGGCAGGCCGAACGCGGCATGCTCGCGGGCCCACCATCCGGCGCCGATCCCGCAGAACGCCCGACCGCCGCTCAGCGCATCGAGGGTGGCGACCGTCTTGGCCAGCACGCCGGGCGCGCGAAGCGTCACCGGACTCACGAGCGTTCCGAGCTGAAGGTCGGTCGGCAGGCCAGCCAGCATTCCGAGGGTGACCCACGGCTCCGGGATCGGCTCCCAGGCCCGGCCGACCTGGGGGATCTGGATGAGATGGTCCATCAGGGCGATTCCCGCCAGGCCTGCCTGCGCCGCGGCCCTGGCGACCGCCGCCAGCCAGGCGGCTGGATCGTTACCCCAGCCGAATCGCGAGACCTGCAGCACGAGGCCCAGCCGGGTCGGCTCACTGCGCTGGGCGGCGGCGGCCTGCCGGGTGCCTGGGGTATGCGAAGGTTCTACGTGTGCCTGGTCGGCCCGGACGACCAGATCCCATCCCTCGGCCGATAGCTCCGCGGCGCTCTCGCGCATCCTTCGCAACTGCGCCTCGTGCGCGGGAACCGGTACCGGCCTGCTGCGGGTCCGGTTACGGCGGCGGATCTCGGCTGGATCGGCGTCGACCAGCACGGCCGCGGCGGGCAGCCCGGCACGCCGCGCCAGGTCCAGGTAGCCGCGGCGCCGGGCGGAATCGAGTCCGAGCGTGTCGATGACGGTGGTCAGGCCGCGCCGGACCCGCGCGGCGACGATCTGGTCCAGCAGCGCGAACGCGTCGGCCGACGCGTCGAGATCGTTCTCGCCGCTGCCGACGACACCCCGCAGCTGGTCGGAAGAGACCACCTCCTGGGCCCGGTACCTGGCGGCCGCCCAGGCGGACTTGCCCGACCCCGAGGCGCCGATCAGGACGACCAGCGCCGGATCGGGGATGATCTGGGTCATGCCTACCAGCGTCCCAGGCCCAGCGGTCCGGTGGGACAGCGATCCGGCGGCACGGCGCACTCGCAAGGGATCGCGCTCCGCCTCCCGGCCGCACCGGCCGGAGAGCCCGCGGTTACCGTGGTGTCATGGCACCAACGCTGGAAGTCGCCGCGCACGTTATGGTGCGGGCCGAGCCGGACCACGTCTGGCAGGTGGCCATGGACTGGCAACGCCAGCGGGACTGGATGCTGGGCACGCAGGTCAGCGGCGGCGAGGGCGTGGGCGCCGAGGTGGTGGCCCGGACTGGCATCGGCCCCATCGGTTTCGAGGACACCATGGTGATCACGGAGTGGGATCCGCCGCGTAGCTGCGTGGTCAGGCATACCGGCCGCCTGGTGCGAGGGCTGGGACTGTTCGAGGTGGCCCAGGCCGGCCAGGTGAGCCAGTTCTCCTGGACCGAGCGGCTGCAGCTGCCGTTTCCCGTCCCGAGGCCGCTGCGGCAGTGGGTGCTGCTGCCGGTGGCCCGCTGGGGGATGGCGGCGTCGCTGCGCCGGTTCGCGCGGCTGGTCTGACCTGCGATCGCGTTTCATGATCGCGGTGGCTAGGGGTTCCCAGGCCCCGTGATCATGAGCAGTAGGCCGGCCAGGCTGATCTCGCGGTCAGGCTGCTGATTTCGCGGTCAGGCGGCGGCGGTGATCTTAGCCAGCACATCAGCGCGCAGCGATGCTGGGTCAGCCCCGGCTTCCGCGAGCAGTCGGACCGCCGCGTTGTCTTTCTGGTCGATGATCCCGATCAGCAGGTGCGCGGTCGCTATTTCGCGCTGCCGCAGCCGGACCGCGCACCGGAGCGCCAGCTGCAGTGACTTCTTGGCCTCGGGCGTCATCGGCATGCCGCTCAGTGTCCGGCCGGTACGCGGCGACCGGGCCGCGCGTTCGAGGGCTCCCCGCCCGAACGCGGCCTCGGTCGCCCGGCGGACGGTATCCAGGTCGATGCCCAGTGACGCCAGGGCCTCGGCGTCAAGGGGCTCGCGGTCGGCCGTCGTGACCCGGGCCCGCAGGCCGTCCAGGTCCAGCCCGGCGCCGGCCAGCGCCTGCCCAGCCACACTGTGCCTGTCGTGGAGCAGGGCCAGCAGCAGGTGCTCACAGCCGATGGCGTCCGCTCCGGCCTGCACCGCCTCGCTGCGCGCGAGCACCACGGTCTGCCGGGCTCCGCTGCTGAATCGTTCGAACACGGGACTGTCTCCTTCGTTAGATGGCGCGCCCGTTTCCAGGGCACGGCCATGGGATGGCGCCGCCCTTAGACGGCGCGGCCGGCGTGCTTCTTATGCACGGCCTGCTTGCTGACTCCCAGGAAAAAGGCGATCTCCTGCCAGGACCAGCCGTGGGCGCGCGCGTTGTTGACTTGCAGCGCTTCGAGGCGCTCCGCCAGCTCGCGCAGGGCACGCGCCGCGCGCAGTCCTTCCGCCGGATCGCTGCCGCTGGCCGCCTCGGCCAGCTGTGTGCCTTCGTTCATGGTGTCAACATATGTTGACGAGCGGCGAGTTGTCAACCTTGGTTGACCCGGCGGCGGTCCCCGCCGCCGGGCATTCCGCCAGGGACTGTTCCCCCTAGGATGACCAGAATGACTGACTCATCAGCAAGCGGATTTACCGTCACCACTGGATTTGAGCTGCCGGGTATGGCTGTCGAGCGTGACCTTGGAGTGGTGTTCGGGCTGGTCGTGCGGAGCATGGGTGCCATTAAGTCGCTGGGGGCCGGCTTCAAGGCGTTGCGCCAGGGTGAGGTGACCCAGTACACCGAGTTGCTCGAGGACAGCCGGAGGCACGCGATTGACCGCATGATCGAGAACGCCCGGCTGGCAGGCGCCAACGCCGTGGTCGCGATGCGCTTCGACTCATCGGAGATTGGCCAGCAGCTCACGGAGATCGTGGCCTACGGGACCGCGGTCGTCGCCCGGCCCGCCGCCTAGCCAGGGCGGGCCATTTGCCACCGGATCCGCCGCGCGCACTGGTCGGTGATGCCGACCGGGAGCGGCTGGTGAGCGTCCTGCGCGAGCACTACGCGCGGGGCCGGATTGATCTCGAGGAGTTCAGCCGCCGGGTAGGTATCGTGCTCGGCGCCGAATACTCGGACGAGGCCGCATCCGCTGTGACCGACCTGCCGCCGCTCGATCTGTCCCTGCCTGGCCGCCCCGCGGCGCGCAGATCGGGCGGGCGGCGTCGGCACGCCCAGGTGGCAGAGCCGGGTCCAGGCTGGGTGCCGACAGCAGAGCGGTTCCGCGACCCGTCCAGCGGGAAGATCATGAGAGTCTGGCTCGATCCGGCGGACCAAAGCCGGCACTATGTGCCGGAGCCGCCAGGATGACCTGGACCTGGCTAGCGCGGGTCAGATTCCCGAGACCATCCGGCTCGCGGCGATCCGGATCAGGCCTGCCGCTTCGAGTTGCTTGACATGCCGGTACAGCTTGGTCTGCGGTTCGCCGAGTTCCTCGGCCAGCTCTTTCACCGACATGACGCGCTGGCCCTCAAGGCCATTAGGCCGGTGACCAGATCCGTCCGCATCGCGACACGATGATGCCTTCCGATCCGGCCTCGCGCACGCGAGGCTTAGCACATGACCAGAGCGCTCATCGTCATCGATGTCCAGGAATCGTTCCGGCAGCAGCCGATCTGGGCGGCCACCTCCAACCCCGGCATCGTCGAGAAGGTGCGTCGGCTGGTGGCGGCCGCCAGGGCCGACGGTGACCTGGTTGTATGGGTCCTGCACGCCGAGCCGGGTACCGGCACGGTCTTCGATCCGGCCGGCGGATACGTTCGCTTGATGGATGGTCTGGTGCCGGAGATCGACGAGCCGGTTATCACCAAGACATCGCACAACGCCTTTACGACCACGAACCTCCAGCAGTTGCTCACGTCCCGATCCATCCGCGGACTGGCGGTCTGCGGGATCAGGACCGAACAGTGCTGTGAGACGACCGCCCGGGTCGCATCCGACCTCGGCTTTGAGGTCACCTTCGTCATCGATGCGACCGCGACATCGCCGATCTCTCATCGTGACGCGCCGGCCGGCCGCGCGCTGGCCGAGATCCTCGCCGACCCTCGCACCCTGTCCACCGAAGACATCCTCATCCGGACCGAGTACGCCCTGGCTGGCCGCTTTGCGACGATCCGGACCGTCGCGGAGCTTGCAGGCCCTGCGGAGTTCGCGGGCCCCGCGGTGCCCGCGGCGGCCGGCCGCGCCGTGGCCGCTGCGACCGGCTGACCCGCATCGTGGCCCGGCTAGTCTTCCTGCTCGTCCCGCATCTGCACCTGCTGGATCTGGCTGGGCCTGCCAGGTATTCTTCACGGCCGCCGATCTCGGGTACGACTACGAGCTGCACTATGTGGCCGAGCAGCCTGACGTGCCGACCGCGCAGGGCGCTGCGCTGCGGGCCGAGCTGAACTGGCCCGACCTGAGCCCGGATGACCTGATCGTCGTCCCAGGCTGGCGGGCACCCACGCTGGCCCGCACGGGCCCGCTCAGCGAGCGGGCCACGCGGCGGCTGTACGGTCACCACGCTAGCGGCGGAACCGTGGCCAGCGTGTGCGCCGGGGCGGACGCGCTGGGCCGGGCCGGCCTGCTTGATGGACGGCGCTGCACCACCCATCACGACGTGCAGGACGAGCTGGCCAGGCGTTACCCGAAGGCCACCGTGGTCCGCGACGTGCTGTACGTCGCTGATGGCCGGGTAGTGACGTCAGCGGGCATCGCCAGCGGCATCGACCTCGCGCTGCACCTCATTACGACCAGGCACGGGCCAGCCGCCGCCAGGATCGCCCGCGAGATGGTGGTATTCGCCCGCCGGAACGGCGACGAGCCTCAGGTGAGCGCGATGCTCCGGTATCGCTCCGACCTCAGCGACACCGTCCACCGGGTGCAGGACCTGATCGACTCACGCTTCACCGAACGCCTGCCGCTGGCCTATCTCGCCGCGGCCGCCGGGGTCAGCCAGCGCACCCTGACCAGGATCTTCGGCCAGGCGACCGGCCTGACCCCGTTGCGCCACCAGCAGCTGCTACGGGCCGAGCGGGCCGAGCACCTGATCGGTCACGGAGCCACCGTCGAGTCTGCCGCACAGGCGGCCGGGTTCGAGGACGCCCGGATGCTGCGCCGGCTTCGGGCCCGGGCAAAATGGCCGGATGCCCGCCAACGATGAATTTTCCGCGCTTCGCGACAGCTGCACGCGCTTCCTGACCTCGCACGGTCCGGTCAGGGCGGCCGACCTGCTGGCCACCATCCCGCCTGACACGGCCGTCGACCGGTACGGCGAGGGCGGCGTGGTGGCCGACCTCGAAGCCGAGATCGCCAGGCTGCTGGGCAAGGCGGAGGCCGTCTTCGTGCCGAGCGGGACCATGGCTCAGCAGGCAGTGCTGCGGGTGCACGCCGGGCGGCGGCAGCGCTCTGCGGTCATCTTCCATCCCATGTGCCACCTCGACACGCATGAGTCCGGCGCCTATGTGCGGCTGCATCACCTGACCGGCCGCCCGGCCGGCGACCGGGACCGGCTGCTCGGCCTTGACGACCTGAAGGCCATCGCCGAGCCGCCCGCCGCGCTCGTGCTCGAGCTGCCACAACGGGATCTCGGCGGCCAGCAGCCGACCTGGGCTGAGCTGCAGGAGCACACGGACTGGGCACGTGACCAGGGCGCGGCTGTTCACCTGGACGGGGCGCGCCTGTGGGAGTCGGCAGCCGGATATGGCCGGCCCGAGACTGACATCGCGGCGCTGTTCGACTCCGTCTACGTCTCGTTCTACAAGGGAATCGGCGCGCTGCCGGGCTGCTGCGTGGCCGGACCGGCCGGCATCATCGCCGAGCTGAGAGAATGGCGGCAGCGGATGGGCGGCACGTTGTTCGGGATGTGGCCCAACGCGGCGTCCGCGCTGACCTGTCTGGCGAGGCGCCGGCCGCTAATGCCCGCCTACCTGCGGCACGCCCGGACGATCGCAGCGGAACTCGCCGCCGTGCCCGGCATCCGTGTGGTGCCCGACCCGCCGCAGGTCCCGATGATGCACCTGCTGCTGGCGACCAGCCAGGACGCTTTCACCGCGGCCGCTCTTCGGCTGGCCGCCGAGCAAGGCGCCTGGACCTGGCCAACGGCGATGACAACAGCCGACCCCGGCGTGCAGCGGGTCGAGCTTGCGGTCGGCGACGCTACCTGCGCTCTATCCCCCGGCGAGGCCCGCGACATTATCGCGGCCCTGGCTGCGCCGGCGCCGGCGCAGCCGTCTGCATCCGCTTAGCCGGCCAGGTACAGCAGGGCGCACAGCAGGAAGAACCCGCCGATCACGATCCCGGCGGTTGCCGCGCCGTCGCCCCGCTCGCCGGTCTCGCGGATCTGCCTCCGCGCGATGACGCCGGTGATGACGGCCGCGATCCAGGTAATCCCGGGGATGAAGGCGCACACGAGGGAGGCCACGGCCAGCGTATTTACCGGCGCACGCGGCTGCTCGGCGGGCCAGGCCGCCCGCGGCTGCTCGGTTGGCCAGGTGGCCTGCTGCAGTGCACCGAGCGGGCCCGCGGGAAGGTCAGCGGTGAGCGCGGCAAGCTCAGCGTAGGTCCGCGACCGGTAGACCTGCTCGGTCCGCTCCTCGAATTCGTCCCTGTTAAGCCGTCCTTCAGCGAACGCAGCTTTCAGGACATCGGCCGCCCGCTCCCGGTCGGCATGGGAGGCCCGCAGATGGCCGTTTCCGGCGGCTGCCGGATCGCGTTCAGGCTGCAACGTCATTCGGCCTCTCCAGCACAGGTTCGACCTCCAGCCTACCCGCAGCGGGAGGCGGTGTCCGGGCTCCTGCAGGCCGACCTGGATCAGTGGCGGGCCGCGCCGAGGCTGGCGATGACATCCCCGATGGTGGCGACCGGCCCGTAGCGGCGGCGGATCACGTCAGCGATCGGGCCGGTCCAGCCGGTCTGGTGCGAGGCGCCGAGGCCGACCTCGGTATCGCTGTGAAAATACTTGAACACCAGGTTGTCCCGGCACGCCGGGTCGCGCTGCGCCGGGTCGCGCTGCGCCGGGTCGCGCTGCGCCGGGTCGCGCTGCGCCGGGTCGCGCTGCGCCGGGTCGCCGGCCCGAGGCACGGCCGCCGCCCGTCCGGGCCACTGGCGAACCGGGAGATCAGCCGGGCCTGCAGGTCTGCGGCGACAAGATCCAGGGTGAAGGTCCGCCCGGAGTCGGTCCGGCGCCCGCCCGGAGTCGGTCCGGCCCCCGCCCGGAGTCGGTCCGGCCCCCGGCCGGAGTCGGTCCGGCCCCCGGCCGGAGTCGGTCCGGCCCCCGCCCGGAGTCGGTCCGGCGCCCGCCCGGATGCTTTTCCATCATTTTGTCGGGTTTCCAGTTCATATCGCCGGAAAGTAGTCAAGATCATTGGCTGGTCGCGGGGCTGCGCGTCTGGAGTGGTCGAAGTTGCTCATGTGACTCGATTGACCTCCATCGCGCGTAACGATGTAGCTCGCGGAACTCCTATACCGGATTCAGCGGCCCGACTACCGAAGAATGCTCACTATTTTACCGCTTAATTCAGTATAGAGGCAGTTTGGCAGGCGATGGGGTGGTTTGGGGTGCTGGCTGATTGGTGCGGGGTGCGATTCGCCGCGGAGGGCGTGTCACGTTTTCTCGGCCGATCGGGTCTGCGATGCAGACGGGTGACCAAACGAGGAGGCGCACTCTCATGGCACGGATTTCGCTGGACCCGCCCAGGACGCTGAGTTACCAGGTGGCTAGATGGTTCTCCCGGCGACGGTACCGCGCGATGCTTGACCCTGTGGCGGCGATGGCGCACAACGTCCCCGTCGGTCGGTCGCTCGGCATCTTCGAGCTGCAGATCGAACGATGGCGACAGCTTGATCAGCAGCTGAAGGACCTGGCGGTCATGGCCGCGGCGGGCAAGATCGGCTGCTCCTGGTGCACGGATTTCGGCTACTGGGAGGCGACCGCGCAGCATGAGGTCCCGGGGGAGAAGATCCGCGCCGTCCCTGGCTGGTGGGATAGCGATCTGTTCACTGAGCTGGAAAGGCTCGTCCTCAGCTACGCCGAGGCGATGACCGCCAATCCGCCCTTCGTGACCGATGAGCTGGTAGCCAAGCTCCGCGCCCAGCTGAGTGACGCCCAGTTGGTCGAGCTCACCGCGATCATCGCGGTGGAAAACCAGCGTTCCCGCTTCAACGCCGCGCTTGGCCTGACCGCGCAGGGCTTCAAGGACAGGTGCGAGATCCGGGTCGGGCTGCGGTGAGCGCGGTCCAGCAGCCCTGTGATGATCGCGATCCGGGTGGCGCGGCGGTGACGCGGTCAGGGCCGGCCGCCGACGTCTTCCAGAACTACCGCGATCTGCTATTCGCAGTGGCCTACCGGATGCTCGGCACGGTGACCGACGCTGAGGATACCGTTCAGGACGCCTGGATCCGCTGGTCGTCGGCACCGCGCGACAACGTGGCCGAGCCGAAGGCCTATCTGGTCAGGATCGTCACCAACGTCGCGCTGGACCGGCTGCGGTCGGCGAAGGCCAGCCGCGAGGCCTACGTCGGGCCGTGGCTGCCGGAGCCACTGCTGACCGGCCCGGATGTCGCGGACCGGGCCGAGCTTGCCGAGTCGGTGTCGATCGCCATGCTGGTGGTGCTCGAGTCGCTGACCCCGGAGGAGCGCGCGGTGTTCGTCCTGCGCGAGGTCTTCGGGTTCAGGCACGCGGAGATCGCGCGGTCGCTCGGCCGGTCCGAAGCCAGCATCCGGCAGCTCGCGCATCGGGCCCGCGAGCATGTCCAGGCCCGCAGGCCACGGTTCGAGGTGGACAGCAGCCAGCAGCGAGCGGTTACCGAGCGTTTCCTGTCCGCGGCGGTCGGCGGCGACCTGGACGGACTGATGACGGTCCTCGCGCCGGACGTAGTCCTGGTCAGTGATGGCGGCGGTAAGGCTCAGGCGCCCCGGCGCCCGATTGTGGGAGCAACCAATGTGGCCAGATTCCTGCACCGCGTCTCCGGCCGTCCTTATATGGGCATCGATCCATCTGATCTTGCCGTCGAGGTCATGCCGGTCAACGGCAGCACCGGAATGTTGTTGACCGCGCGCGGCCGGGTTATCTCCGTCGCCACGCTGACGGTCGCGGACAACCAGATCACGGCGATTCAGCTCGTGGCCAACCCGGACAAGCTGTGGGCTCTCTCGGCTGGCCGCTCGCTGCAGATGTAACCGGGCAAGGAGCCCGCGACTCATGTGAACGGGGCCGCCCGCTGCGCATGCGACGGGGCCGCCCGCTGCGCATGCGACGGGGCCGCCCGCTGCGCATGCGACGAGGCGGCCCGCTGCGCAGGTGACCGAGGCGGCCCGCAGCTCCGGTGAACGAGGCCGCCCGCTGCGCAGGTGACCGAGGCAGCTCGCGCCCCGCCTACCGAGGCCTTCCGCTGCCCCGCGTATAACCGTGGCCTTCCGTTGCCCATGAACCGAGGTCAGGGCTCGGCGGCGCTGTCGCAGAGTGCGCGCGGTCTTACACGAGGTATTCCCGTTACGCACCGTAAGTGATTAGGGTCATAACGAGAGTGAAAGGGGATGCTAGCGGGACACCTGGGGTGTTACACAGAGTGATCCCCATCCGGGGCGGCGCTCCCCCCGCCAGCGGCGCGCCCGCTCCGTGCCCGCACGGCCTCCCAGCGCTGCCGCCCACCCCGGCGGCACAGACCGGTCCCCCCCGGTACGCCAGGGACCCGGTACCCCAGGGACGCCACGGCCCGGCCCCCCGCCGGACCCGCGCGCCGCCGCGGCGGGCAGCACCCCCGATAACCACATACGCCCTCCGGCCCGCGCCCCCCGCGCACGGCCGGGCGATGGGGAACACGCAGAAGGAAGCAACCGTGCCCGCACCCGCACGGCGCGCCGCCCTGCGCGCCAGCGCCCCCCGATCCTCGCGCACGATCCTGCTGACCGTTCTTGCCGCTGTCCGGGCGGCCTGCACCGCGATCGCTCACGCTGTCGCCAGCGGCGCCAGTGCCTTGCGATCTCGGGCTGTCCGGCCGTCGGGCTTCGTCCCGTTCCGTTCTGTCCCGTTCCGTTGGGCCTCGATCCGGTCGGTCCCGTTTCGCGCCAAAGTCACTGCAGCTGCGGCGGCTGTGGTCGCGGTAGTGGTCGCCGTCATCGCGGCCGCCACCGCGGCCAGCCCGGCCAGCCCGGCCAGTGCCGCATCGAGGTCCAGGGGCAACCAGGTCCAGGCCACCGCTGGTCCGGCGGCTGCCGGCCAGCGTCATACCGCAGGCCGTGGTCATGCCGCGACGGCTGCCCCGGCAGCCAGCCACGCCGGTCCGGCGGCCAGCCACGCCGGTCCGGCGGCCAGCCACGCGGCCCCGGCGGCCAGCCACGCGGCCCCGGTGAGCGGTCACGGAGTCCCGGCTGGCCAGCACGCCGCCCCGGCCAGCGTTCATGCCGCCTCGGCGGTCGGCCGGGTGGCTCCCGCTGCCGGTCATGCAGCTCAGGCCGCGCCTCGCGCGGCGCACGCTACGGCCCCGGCGGCCCGCAACGGCACGACAAGCCGCCGTGCTCGCGGTGCGCGTAATCACGCGACGCAGGCACCGGCGCTGGATAACTGGCACGCTATCGCCGAAGCCGCGGCCGGCCACCCGGGCGGCGGGCCGCTGGGCCCCGCCGACGAGCTACTGCCCGCGCCGCTGACCGGCGGCCAGGCCGTCATGCCGATCACCCCGGACCGCGCCGCCAACGCCGAGCTCATCACCGCGCAGGCGCTGCGCCTGCACATGGGCCTCCGCTCGGCCGTCATCGCGGTCGCCACCGCCATGCAGGAGTCCACCCTGGAGAACCTCAACTACGGCGACCGTGACTCCCTCGGATTGTTCCAGCAGCGGCCGTCGGCCGGCTGGGGCACCCCGGCCGAGATCACCAATCCGGTCTACGCCTCCGACGCGTTCCTCAACGCGCTGCGCGGTTACCAGGCCGGTCATCCTTACTGGGCCACCCAGCCGCTGTGGGAGGCCGCCCAGGGCGTGCAGAATTCCGCGTTCCCGTACGCCTACGCCCAGTGGGAGGCGCAGGCGGCCCAAGTCGTCGCGGCCGCCGTCCGGCACCTCCTGTAACCACGAGCCCCGCGGCCCGGCCCCGCCGGCGGACCCGGCGGCCGGGCCGCGGCGCCAAATCACCGTCCTCATGCTGTACAACAGAGAGCCATGGAGAGCTTTCTGAGTCATGCCCTGACTCACGCGGGCTACGGCGCCCTCGTCATTCTCGGTTTCCTTGAGGCCTGCTGCGTCCCGATCTCCTCCGAGATTACCTTCGGCTTCGCCGGCGTCCTGGCCTACCAGGGCCACCTCAACCTGGTCCTGGTCATCGTCATCGGATCGCTCGCCGAGCTGGCTGGCTCCTACCTTTCGTACGCGGTGGGCCGGATCGGCGGGCGGCCGCTGGTGGAGCGGCTCGCCAGGTACGTCCTGATCACCCGGTCGGATATCGAGCGCGCCGAGCGCTTTTTTGCCGGCCGGGTGCCTGGGCCGTGGCCGTCGGCCGGGCTATCCCCTTCATCCGCGCCTTCACCTCGCTGGTCGCCGGTCTCATCGAGGTGCCGGCCGTGCAGTTCGGCCTGTTCAGCCTGCTGGGCACGGTGGTCTACGCCACTGCCCTCTCGGTGATCGGTTACGAGCTCGGCAGCGCCTGGGGCAGCCTGTCCCACTACCTCTCGATCGGCACCTACGTCCTCGTGGCGGTGGTGGTGATCGCCATCGTCGGATTCGTGGTTTACCGGCTCCGCCAGTTCAAGAAGGAAGCGGCCACCGACCGCGCCAAGCACCGGGCGACCTCACACAGCGGCCACCCCGGAGCCTGAAGCTGTCCCCAGCCAGCGTCTAGCCGACGATGGACTGGTAGACGAGCTGGCGCAGCTGCGAGCGGATCGGGTGCGCGCTTGAGGGGAGCAGCTGGGTGAAGAACGTGACGACCAGCTCCTCGGCGTTGTCGACCCAGAACGCCGTGCTCGCGGCGCCGCCCCAGGACAGCTCGCCCGCCGAGGCGGGCGTCTTGCCCGCGACCGGATCGATCATTACTGCGAAACCGAGGCCGAAGCCCACCCCGCGGAACGGCGTTTCCGCGTAGAGCGGCCGGCCGTACCGCTCCAGGTCCGCGCCACCGGGCAGATGATTGCGGGCCATGTAGCCGAGGGTCCGCGGGCCGAGCAGCCGGGTGCCATCGAGTTCCCCGGCCGGACTGCCTGGCCGGTCTGCCACCAGCTGGGTGAACCGGTGATAGTCGCCAGCGGTGGAGATCAGGCCGCCGCCTCCGCTGAGCGCGTCCGGCCGGCTGAGGGCATGCCTGCCGAATGCGTCCAGGCGCACCGCCCGGCCGTCGGGGCCCGGCATGTAGAGCGCGGCGAGCCGGCCCGCGTCTGCGGAAGCGACGCTGAAGGCCGTGTCGGTCATGCCGAGCGGCTGAAAGATCCGGCTAGCCAGGAATTCGTCAAGCTGCTGGCCCGAGACCACCTCGATCACCCGGCCGAGCACGTCGGTCGCCACCGAGTAATTCCACTCCGCACCCGGCTGGAAGAGCAGCGGGATGGCCGCCCACGCATCACAGCACGTGGCCAGGTCGGCGCCGGGTGGCGTGCTCCACTCGAATCCGCCGGCCCGGTACATGGCGTCCACCGGGTGCGCACGGAGGAATCCGTAAGTCAGCCCGGAGGTGTGGGTCAGCAGATGCCAGATGCGCACTGGCTCGACGGCGGGCACGGTGACCTGCCTGAGGTCGGACCCTCCGGCGTAGACCCGGGCATCGGCGAAGGACGGGATGAACTTGCTGACCGGGTCGGTCAGCTCGAAGGCGCCCTCTTCGTACAGCATCATCGCGGCGACCGAGGTGATCGGCTTGGTCATCGAGTAGATCCGCCACAAGGTCTCGGTCGTGGCCGGCAGCCGGGCTTCCACGTCGCGTGCGCCGCAGGTGGCGACGTACGCTACCCGGCCGTGCCTGCTCACCGTGAGCAGCCACCCCGGCAGCCGCCCGTCGTCAACGTAACGCGCGAAATGACTGCCGATCCGGTCCAGCCGCCCGGGATCGAGTCCCACCTCGGCCGGGTCCACTTCCGCCTTCAAGCCTGCTCCCGCCGCCATCCGGGCCACCCGGGCGGCGGCACCTTTCCCGATCATGCCGGGCCGCCCCGGCCCGGTCTAGTGCGGGCGCAGGGTGCCGGAGCACCTGGCCGGCACCTGGCCGGCACCTCCCCGCGGCCGCCGACAAAGCAGGCATGTCATGTTAATAATTCTAAAATCTCTTTGAAAGTGAATTTGCCTGGCCCTAATTTACCTAGCAGGCACTCTCGCTTGACCTTAGCTTGACACTAGTCTGAATAGTTGTTTAACTGCATCTAGTTGCTATGACGCAGAATTATCCAGGGCTGCTACGGATCCGAGCCTGATACGCGTCAGATCGCACGCAAGGAGCAGGCAAGGAGCAGGCAAGGAGCAGGCAAGGAGCAGGCAAGATGAGGGCTGGATTCGTGGCCCCCCGCTACCTGCCGGGGGCACTAATCGGAGCAGGCGGCATCGGCGTGATACTTGCGCTGGCCGGAATCAATAACGCGGCCCGGGGGCCACTGGTGCTGCTGTTTCTCGTGGCAGCGCCCGCGATGGCCATAGCCGGCCTACTGCGCGGCCTCGACACGGCCGCCAGGTACATCGTCGCGGTGACCGCGGCCGTCGTCATCAACATGCTGGTGGCGGAGACCATGCTGGCCGCAGGCGTGTGGGCGCCACGGGCCGGGCTGGTCGTAATCGCCTCGATCAGCGCGGTGATCGGCATAATCGGGCACGTGGCCGGGCGGCGCTCAGCGCGCCGCGGCATCGTGCCGCCCGAATGGGCCGGACACCCACAGGTGTCCGACGGCGGGATATTCAGCCGCACCTGAGCATGACGGCCGTGGCGAATCCGAATTGCCCGGCTGACTAAAGCAGAACGCTAATCCTGCGCCGCCCAGACTGGCGCGACGGCGGTTCATCTCTTCTATCGCACAAGCCAGGCGCACCGGAGGCAACCGGGCGCACGGGGGCCGTTTGCGCCCGATTACCTAACCTAGACGCCATCTCGGGGGGGATTGTCATGTCTATTGCATTCCAGCGCGAGCCCGGGCCAGCCCCGCGGCAGCCGGCTCACCTGCACCGGGCCGAGGAAGAAAGTCCGGGCGGCCAGGCCAGTGCGGACGATTACTCAGCGCGTAACGGCACGGCGCTGGCCGCGGCGGCGGTGCCTAGCCTGCCGCTCCCGGCCGAGCCGGCCGCGGATCGCCAGGCCCGGGGTTACTCACCGGCCCGCTACCGCCCGGTGTCCGACAGCATGGCGATCGCGCCGACGATCACGGTCGTCATCCCGGCCATGAACGAGGCACGCAACCTGCCTGACGTCTTCGCCACCCTTCCAGGCTGGATCGACGAGGTCGTCCTGGTGGACGGCCGCTCCAAGGATGACACCATCGCGGTGGCACGCGACCTGTGGCCGGACGTCAAGGTGGTCCACCAGGGCGGCGTGGGCAAGGGCGACGCGCTGGCCGCCGGGTTCGCGGCGGCCACCGGTGACATCATCGTCGCGATCGACGGTGACGGGTCCACCGATGGGCGGGAGATCGTCAGGTTCGTCAGCACGCTGCTGGCCGGGGCCGACTTCGTGAAGGGCTCGCGGTTCGCCAGCGACGGTCGCAGCGACGACATCACCGCGATCAGGCGCTACGGCAACCGGATGCTGAACATCCTGGTCAACAAGCTATTCGGCACCCAGTACACCGATCTGTGCTACGGCTACAACGCCTTCTGGGCGCGGCACCTGCACAAGCTCGCGCTGGACAGCCCGGGGTTCGAGGTCGAGGCGCTGATGGGCATCCGGGCCGCCCAGGCGCGGCTGCGGATCCACGAGGTGCCCAGCCATGAGCGCCCGCGCCAGCACGGGACCAGCAACCTGAGCGCGATCAGGGACGGCCTGCGGATCCTTCGGGTGATCGTGGACGAGAAGGCCAAGGCGGCACGCCGCCGCGCGCCGAAGCCGTTCATGGCACCCGCCCGGGTCGCCCGCGACTCCAGGACGCAGCCATGAGCCGCCCCGCGGTCCGGCCGCCCCGGCAGGCGGCCGGACGGGCCGCCCGCCCGGAGGTGTCGGTGATCATCTGCGCCTACACCGAGCGGCGCTGGAACGACACGCTCGCTGCCGTCGCCTCCATAGCCGCGCAGAGCCGTCCGGCCCTGGAGACCATCGTCGTCGTCGACTACAACCCGTCGCTCTACGAGCGGCTGAAGGCCGAGCTGCCGGACGTCACCGTGGTCCGCAACCGCGAGGCGCCGGGGCTGTCGGGCGGCAAGAACACCGGCATCGCCGTCGCGCGGGGCGAGATCGTGGCGTTCCTCGACGACGACGCGGTTGCCTCGGCCGACTGGCTGAAGTTCATGGTCGACTCCTATACCGCCCCCGACGTGATCGGGGTGGGCGGGCTCACCCTGCCGCTGTGGGAAACCGCGCGGCCATCGTGGTTCCCCGGCGAGTTCGACTGGGTCGTGGGGTGCACGTACATCGGCATGTCGGCGTCGCCAGCCCCGGTACGCAACCTGCTGGGCGGGAACGCCTCGTTCCGGCGCGAGGCGTTCGCGATGGCCGGCGGGTTCCGCAGCGGAATCGGGCGATCCGGCCGCGGGCTGCCAGCCGGCGGCGAGGAGACCGAGTTCTGCATCAGGCTCCGGCAGTGCTCGCCCGCTAGCGTGCTGCTGTTCGACAACCGCGCCGCGATCTGGCACCGAGTGCCCGACGCGCGAAGCACGTTTTCCTACTTCCTCACCAGGTGCTACGCGGAGGGACTCTCGAAAGCCCTGGTCACCAGCAACGTCGGCATGGCGCAGGGGCTGTCGTCCGAGCGTTCGCACGCGCTGCGGGCGCTCCCCAGCGGCGTGCGGGGCGGGCTGGCCGACGCGGCGCGCGGCGACGATTCCGGCCTGGGCCGGGCGGCCGCCATCGTGGCCGGCCTGGCGGCCGCGGTCGCTGGCTATGCCATCGGCAGCACGCGGTCGGCGGCGCACCGGCCGCCGCGCGCATCCGCCGGGCCTGCTGCGCAGGACAGCCTGGAGAACCGATGAACGCCACGCGAGGCGCCAGTCAGCCGCAGCACGCAGCGCCAGCTGCGAGCCCGCCGGTAAGCGCAGTGCCAGGTGCGAGCCCGCCGGTAAGCGCAGTGCCAGGTGCGAGCCCGCCGGTAAGCGCAGTGCCAGGTGCGAGCCCGCCGGTAAGCGCAGCCCAAGGTGCGAGCCTGCCGATAAGCACTGCGCAGGGCGTGATCCAGCCGGCGAGCGCGGTGCCGCGTCTCAGCCGGGCCAAGGGATTTGTAAACGGGATCCCAATCCTGATGTATCACCAGGTCGCTGATCAGCACGAGGCAGCGGACCGGCTGGCCGTCGGCCCGGACGCTTTCGCTGGCCAGCTCGCCCGCCTGGCCGCGGGGGGCTTCACCACGCTCACCGCGTCCGCCCTGGCCGGAGCACTAGCCGACGACCACGCCCTGCCGGAACGGCCGGTCGTGCTCACGTTTGACGACGGGTTCGCCGATTTCCATGCCCGGGCCCTGCCGCTGCTGCAGCGGTATGGCTTCACCGCGACCGTGTTCGTGACCACCGGCTGGATCGCCGACGCCGCGCGATCCGCGGCCGTCCGCCGGCCTGGTGTGATGCTCAGCTGGAGCCAGATCGCCGAGGCGGCCAGTGCCGGGGTCGAGATCGCGGCGCATAGCCACACTCATCCCGAGCTGGACCAGCTCACCGAAGACAGGCTCCGCTTCGAGCTGCAGCACAGCAAGGCGCTGCTCGAGGACCGGCTCGGCCTGCCGGTGCCCGGCCTGGCGTATCCGTTCGGCTACTCGAACGCGGCGGTCAGGCGGGCCGCGCGGGAGGCCGGACACCTGTACGCCTGCGCGGTCGCCAACGCCACGGTTGGCCCGCACTCCGATGCCATGGCGCTGCCGCGGCTCACGGTCAGGTACTCGACCAGCCCACAGGTCTTCGACCAGCTCGCTGCCGGCCGGGTGCCGCTTAGCTTCGTTAAGGACAGGTGGCTCACCAAGACCTGGGCGGCAGTCCGACGGACACGCGCTGTCCTGGGCGGTGCCAGCCACGGTGGATAGGACGCCGACCGCGACTGCCCCCGTGGCGGGCCGCGAGCCGCAGCCGAACGGACTGACCGGCCGGCCGGTCCGGGCTGCCGCGCGGCCTGCTACGGCAGCGGCCCGGCCCGCGCAGGCGGCGAGCCAGACCGCGATGGCGGCGGACCGGTCGGCTACTGCAGACCAGCCGGTCACGGTCGCCGGCCTGTTCCGGCGGACCATGCGGGTGCGGGAGCACCTGTCAGACCCGCTGTTCCGGAACGCTTACGCACTGATGATCAATACCGGTACGACCGGCCTGCTCGGCCTGGTGTACTGGCTGCTGGCCGCCCGGCACTACGCGGCGGCCGACGTCGGCCGCGCCTCGGCCGCCTACGCCGCCATGAACTTGCTGGCTGGTATCACCGCGCTCACCCTGACTGGCGCCCTGGCCCGTTTCATCCCGCAGTCAGGCGGGACCACACGGGCCATAATCCTGCGCGCTTATGCCGTCAGCGCAGCGACCTCCCTGGTCATCACGGTCCCGTTCCTGCTGACCGTCGGGCACTGGGGATCCTCCTACTCCGAACTGGGCGGGGTGACGGCCGGCTTCTTGTTCACCGCGGCCGTCGTGGCCTGGGCCATCTTCACCCTGCAGGACGGCGTGCTCATCGGGATGAGGGGCGCGCCGTGGGTGGCCATCGAGAACGGCGTCTTCGGCGTGGCCAAGATCGCGCTGCTCCTCGGGTTCGCCGTGGCGCTGCCGCATCTGGGCATCTACGTCTCCTGGATGCTGCCGGTGGTCATTGCGCTGCCGCTGGTCAACATGCTGATCTTCCGCAGGCTCGTGCCGCGGCACGAGCGGCTGGTCGGTCACCGGCGGCCGCCGACGACCCGGCAGGTCAGCCGGTTCGTCGCGGGTGACTTCACCGGTGCTCTCTGCCTGCTGGCGATAGTGAACCTGGTCCCGATCATCGTGGCCACGCTGGTCACCCCGGGTGCCAACGCCTACTTCTACATCGCCTGGACGATCGGGACGACTGTAGACCTGCTGGCCATCAACATGGCCATGTCGCTGACGGTCGAGAGCGCTTTTAACGCTGGCAAGCTGGCGGCCAACACCAGGACCGCGCTGCGCAGGACGCTGCTGATCCTGGTCCCCATAGCTGGCCTGGTGGCGCTGCTCGCGCCCTGGGGGCTGGGGCTGTTCGGGCCCGGCTACGCGCATTACGGGGCGCCGATTCTGCAGTTGCTGGCGGTCGCGACGGTGCCGAAGGCTCTGACCGAGCTGTACTTCGGGGCGCTGCGGGCGCAGAGCCGTACCTCGCGGATCGCGATCGTCCAGGCCGTCCGGGCCGTCTTGCTGCTCGGCCTGGCGCTGGTGCTGACCAGGCTGATGGGCACGGTCGGCGCGGGCGTCGCGGTGCTCGCCAGCCAGTTGATCACGATGATCCTGATCCTTCCCGGCCTGCGCGCTGTGCTGGCCGCTGGCCGGCGACAGCCCGCCCTTGCTACCGCGGAGGGTGAGCTAAGTTGAGCGCTAACCTCCGGATCGCAAGAAGCAGGCCGCAGGCCGCCGAGACCGTCACGGTGCCCAGGCGCGCCGCAGTGCGGCTGCCTCGATGGACCGCGCTCAGGCTAGCTGGACGAGCCGCGCTCAGGCTGCCTGGCCGCGCCGCGCTCGAGCAGCCCAGACCGGCCGGGGCCAGGCTGCATAGGCAGGCCTTCGCCAGGGCGCCGGGACGGCCGTCAGCCAGAGCGCCCAAGTGGGTCGCACCTGCGGCCATCGCCGTCATGAGCCTGATCGGCCTGCTGCTGTTCGCCCTTCCGCTGCGGCACGTCGACCTGAACCGGATGAGTTCCATCGGGCTGATTTCGGTGCTGCCGGCCACCAGCCTGGCCGGGATAGGCCTGCTGGTCGGATCGTTTACTCTCGCCCTCGCCCTGGGTAAGCCGAGGCCGGCCTTGCTGGGCGGCATGCTGGTCGCGATCGTCTTGTGCCTGCACGGGGTCACGTCGTTCATCGAATCGCAGCCCAGGTTCGCCACCGGCTATCAGATCGCGGGATTCGCTGAGTACGTCGGCCGTACCGGGCATACGGCCCCCACCTTGTATGCCTACTTCAGCTGGCCGGGCTTCTTCGCGCTGGTGGCTTTCCTCAAGGCGGTCACCGGGGGCCACAATCTCCTGCCTGTCCTGCGGTTCTGGCCGGTCGTCATCGACCTGGCCTACCTGGTTCCGATCTGGCTCATCCTGCGGAACCTGCGGGCCAGCTGGCGGGCCAAGTGGTTCGCGGCCCTGCTGTTCACCATCGGCCTGTGGGTCGGCCAGGACTACTTCTCGCCGCAGTCCTTCGACTACCTGCTCTACCTGCTGTTCGTGGCGTTCGTGCTGACGTGGTTCCGTGCTCTCCCGGCGGCTGCCCAGCCGGGCCGCTCCGGCGGCAGGCTGAGCGGGATCAGGTGGCGGCTGGCCGGCCGATTCTCCCCGGGCGAGCTGCCCCCCCGCCCGGCTGCGCGCGGCGAGCGGGCGGTGCTGCTTGGCGTACTCATCGCGATCTTCGTCGCCGCGACGGTGAGTCATCAGCTGACGCCGTTCCTCATGGTCGGCGTCTGCGCGGCGCTGGTCCTGGCCCGCCGCACCACGCTGACGGGCCTGCCGGTGCTGTTCGGCGTCATCCTGATCGGCTGGCTGAGCTTCGCCGCGACCGGATTCTGGTCCGGTCATCTCTCCGAGATCTTCGGCGGCATCGGTCACCTGGGCGGCAACGTCACCTCCGGCGTCGGCGGCCGGCTGCGCGGCGCCTCGCCCGGCCATGAGCTCGTGCTCTATCTGCGGGTGGGTTTCGCCGCCATCGTGCTTGCTCTGGCCGGCGCTGGCTTGCTGCGCCGTCGCCGCGCTCTCATCGACGACCGCTTCGCCCTGGTACTGACCTGCGTTCCGTTCCTGGCGCTCGGCCTGCAGAACTACGGTGGCGAGATTCTGCTGCGCGTCTACATGTTCGCGCTGCCCGCGGCGAGCGTGCTCGCCGCCTACCTCTTCTTCCCCAGTGCTGATTCCGCTACGGCACCCACCCGGGCTGATGCGCCTGCTCAGGGTGACGCGCGCGACACGGGTTACGCCGGTGCGCTGCCTGCGGGATCGAGAAACGCCAGGGCCGGCCGGGCCGTGCAACCTGCTCCGCCGGCCCGCCGGTCCTGGCCTAGAGTACTCGGCGTGGCGGCCGCTGCGGTGTGCGCCATCGCCATGACCGGCGGTTTTTTCATCGCCAGGTACGGCAACGAGGCCTGGGAGCAGACGCCCCGAGGCGAGCTGGCCGCCATGAACTACCTGTACGCCCACGACCGGGGCGGCGAGCGGCTGCTCTGGCTGAGCCAGCAACCGCCGGTCGACGTCACGCCCGAGATGCCGTGGCAGTACCGCGATATCGAGAAGATCCAGTACAGCGCCGCCCTGGCGCCGGTCAACCCGGCGAAGGTGGGCCCCCTGCTCGCGGCCCTCCGTGCGGCGGGCCCGGGCAGCTACGTGATCACCACCCAGACCCAGGAGGCCTACCTTCAGCAGGTGGCGAGCTACCGGGCGGGCTGGGGCCCGATTTTCCGCGCGCACATGAGCGCCGCACCCGGGGTCCGGACGGTATTCGCCAACCGTGACGCGGCCATTTACACGCTGCACTGGCCAAAGGGGACCCGCGTGCCCCGGCTGATCATGAAGGCCCGCGGAGCGCCCGGGGGGGGCACCATCTGGACTCCGGTCGGCCTCGCGGTCCTCGTGGTGCTGCTGCTCGTGCTGGCGGCCCGGGAGTTCATCCGGGTGTCCGTGCCGGTGGCCGTCAGGTTCATCAGGCCGCTGACCTTGGCGTCCCTGCCATTGCTCGTAGCCCTGCTGGTGATCGTGGCCGAACGATTCGTCGTGCTGTCATGACCGCCGCCACTAGCCGCCTGGCTCACCGGGCCAGGGAACATGAGGAGGAAACCGTGCGAACCACCCAGTCGCGCCGCCCGCGCCACCTGCGCGACGGCGGCGGCCAGCCAGCACCCGCGGCGCCCAGGCTCGCGGACACGGAAGTCCCTGCGCTGATCGTGAAGATCGGGCGGTACCCATTGCACCACGGCGGCGTCGGCGCGATCAGGACGCTCGGGCGCCTCGGAATCCCGGTCTACGCCATCACCGAGGATAAGTTCACTCCCGCTGCCGTTTCGAGGTACTGCCGGGGCTCGTTCGTGTGGCCGACAACCGGACGTGAGGACCCGGACCAGCTGGTCGACAGGCTGATGGCGATCGGCGAGAAGCTGGGCCGCAGGGCCGTGCCAGTGCCCACTGACGAAGAGGCCGCGGTCCTGCTGGCCGAGCACGCCGACCGGCTATCGGCCCATTTCCTGCTCCCCGACGTGCAGCCAGGCCTGCCCAGGAAACTGGCCAGCAAGCAAGGGCTCTACGAACTGTGCCGCGAGCACGCGGTGCCCGCGCCCGCCTCTGCCTTCCCGTCCACATCGGCCGCCCTGGCCACCTTCGCCAGCCAGGCGTCCTTCCCGGTGGTGGCCAAGAACCTCGAGGCCTGGGTGCGAAGGCAAAGGCCGGCCGTCGCCGGGACCACCATTTTCGGTACCGAGCAGGAACTGCTCGCCGCGGCGCAGGACTGGGGCACCGAGCCCAGCGTCATCCTTCAGGAATACATCCCGCGGGAGCACGCGCAGGACTGGATCGTCCACCTCTACTGCGACGCCGAATCGAACTGCGTGGTGGAGTTCACCGGTGTCAAGGTGCGATCCTGGCCGCCGCACGCCGGGATGACCGCCTGCGCCAGGACGGTACCCAACCCGGCGCTGGCCCGGGCCGCAGCCCGGTTCTGCAAGCGGATCGGCTTCAGCGGCATCGCCGACCTTGACTGGCGTCTCGACCTGCGGGACGGGCAGTACAAGCTGCTCGATTTCAACCCCAGGATGGGTGCGCAGTTCAGGCTGTTCGAAACCGAGGCCGGACTTGACGTCGTCCGCGCCATGCATCTCGATCTCACCGGGCGCCCGGTGCCTGCCAGCCCGCAGGTGAACGGGCGGAAGCTGATCGTGGAGAGCATCGACCCACTGGCGCAGCTGGCCTACCGCGGTCAGGGCCGCCTGCCGGGCCCGACCGCGCGGACCGAGCAGACGCGGACGGAGCGGACGCGGACGGAGCTGGCCTGGATAGCGCCTGACGATCCGCTCCCGTTTGTCGCGATGTCAGCCCGGCTGGCCGGGCCGGCGGTCGGCCATCTCAGTCGGACCTGGCGGTCGCGTAAGCTGCGCCGCCGCGCCGCCCGAGAGGCCCGGGCGGCGCGGGAAGCCAGCATGTCGCGGGCGGCCAGCGTGCCGCGAGAGGCCAGCGTGGCCTGGGACGACGCCAGCGTGGCCGAGGGCACTAGCGTGCCCTCGGATCGCGGTGCCGGCCTGGATGGCGGTGCCGGCCTGGATGGCGGTGCCGGCCTGGATGGCGGTGCCGGCCCGGCAGTCAGCCAGGCCGTCGCCGCCTCGGCAGCCGAGGTCAGCCAGCTAGCCGCAGTAGCCAAACCGGCCGCTCGGCCGCCCGTATTGGCCGGGCAGCGAAAGGAAGGTGTGTCATGACCGCAAGAACCAAGCCGACCGTCATTATCGGAGCAGGACCGTACGGACTTTCTATAGCCGCGCATCTGCAGGCGCGCGGTCGGCCGGTCCGGATCTTCGGCGATGTTATGGGCAGCTGGCGGCACCGGATGCCCGCCGGGATGTTCCTGAAGTCGACGCCGTGGGCGTCCAGCATAGGAGCGCCAGGGCCCGGACTCACGCTGGCGGACTTCGAGGCCGCCCACGGACTTCCCCGGCTCAGGGACGACGAGGTAGTGCCGCTCGAGCAATTCATCCGGTACGGCGACTGGTTTGCTGGCCACCTGAGGCCGGGGGCCGAGCCCAGCATGGTGCGCTCGATCGAAGCGCGGGGTGACGGATTCGGAGTTCGCCTCGACACCGGCGAGGACATCGAGGCGGAATCCGTGGTGGTCGCGAACGGCCTCGCGGAGTTCGCCTACGTGCCAGCCGAGCTCGCCGCCATCGCCCCGGACGGCCCGTCGCGCACTGGCCTCGTTTCGCACAGCTCGCACCATGACCAGCTGGGGGAATTCGCCGGACGGCGGGTAGTGGTGGTTGGCGCTGGCCAGTCCGCGCTGGAAAGCGCCGCCCTGCTGCACGAGTCCGGCGCCGATGTCGAGCTGGTCGCCCGTGAACCGGTCCGGTTCGGTGACGCGCCCGCCGATCCCGGCCGGCAGGCTCGCAGCCTGCGGCCGGCGCCCCGGACGCCGCTCGGTCCCTCATGGGGGCTTTATCCGTTCAGCTACCTGCCAGGCGCCTTCAGATATCTGCCCGAGCGCACCAGGCTGAACCTGGTGCGGAAGGTGCTCGGCCCGCTCGGCGCCTGGTGGCTGGCCGACCGGGTCAACGGTCAGTTCCCTGTTCACCAGGGATACCGCCTGGAAGAGGCGCACCTGGACGGCGAGCAGGCCGAACTCCGGCTGGTGGGCGAAGACGGGCGCCGGCTCGGAGTTCGCGCCGATCACGTGCTCGCCGCTACGGGTTACCGGCCCGACGTCAGCAAGATCGGGTTCCTCAGCCCGGACCTGCGGGCCCGGCTGCAGACACCGAACGGCTCACCGCGGCTGTCGCCCAGTTTCGAATCCGACGTCCCCGGCCTGTACGTCGTCAGCCTAGCCTCAGCCACGACGTTCGGTCCGCTGATGCGGTTCGTCTGCGGCACGCCCTTCACTGCCCGGCGGGTCAGCGCCGCCATATCGGCCAGAAGCCGGACGGCCAGCCCGCGCGAGCAGGCATTCCAGCCTGCCTAGCCGGTCGGCCTGTGGGCCGACCTGCCTAGCCGGTCGGCCTGTGGGCGGTGTGTGGATGGGCTGGTGGATAACTACGCTGAAGGGGGATAACCGGGCGCTTCCTGTGGGCCGCCGAAGTATCTCGGATTTAGTGACAGCAAGCCCGTGTGCAGCCGGGTGGCCGGGCGAGGCCCCTCCATCTCATACATGGAGGGGCCTCCCCCGATTTTGCCCCCGCTCGTTCCGGCAAGCCCGTCAACACGCCGCTCGTCCGGACGTTTCTGAGCCGCTGGTTCAGTTGGCTGCGACGTTGACCGCGATGCCGAACAGCCCCTGCCGGTCCGCCGAAGGGCAGACGATCGTCTGGTACTCCGGATGCCGCCGCGCGAAGCTCGCGAAACCTTCGTGCGTGCTGATGTCGTCCACCAGCATCACGCCGCGCCGCGGCATCGCCGACGCGGCCTGCTCCATCTCGAATACGGTGTTCTTCGCCGTGTGCAGGCTGTCGTGGATGAACAGGTCGACGTGGCCCACCTTGGCGACCAGCGGAGGCATGCGCTGGCTGCTGGAGCCCTCCAGGTACGACCAGCGGGGCCGGCAGGCATCAGTGACGGCCGCGCCCGTCTGCCCGTGCAGTTGACGGTCGAAGGGATGCGGCAGGTCAATGCTCCACAGGTGGCCACGGTCGTTTTCCTGCAGTGCCTCAAGCACGATCCGGCTGGTGACGCCGCGCGCGACACCGGTCTCGACGACGACCTCGGGCTGGGTGTGCAGCACTGAGCACCAGGCCGCCAGGCCGAATGAATCGTCAGCATCGCTGTACCCGCCATAGGTGTGTCGGCCGTAGGCGAGCCCTCTGGCGTCCAGCAGCGCGCCGATCTCGGCGAGCAGATCACCAAGCCGCTGCCGCTGCGGGCACGGCCAAGGGGCGCCGACCAGGGCATGCAGATGCTCGTCCCATGCTTCGTCGGCTTCGTAGCCGGGTTGGCTCTTCATCTGCATCCGGACGTGCCCAGGCAGCGCCCGGGCCACCCCGACCGGATCGACCGCAAAGGTGCGTAGCAGGCTCGCGATCATGTGCTTGCGCGACTGCCCCCCCGAAGCCACATTCAACAGCCTAGCCTGCAGTCTGACACGGAAAGTAACCGGGATGACACGGATGGCTACCAGGCGGCCGGGTAGCCCGGCGTCGGGGTTCCTGCGTCTGTCCCTGGGACCCGCGTCCTCCTGCGTGTCGCGTCCTGCCCTCAGGCGGCCGCCCAGTTGCCTGGATCTGGCGCCCCGAGCGGCGCGGGGGCGGGCGCTGGCACCGATGCCGGGCTGACGAACGTGCTGCCGTTCGGGCCTGCCTGCACGGCCATGTGCAGCGCACTGCCCTTCACGTACTTGTGCCACGTCAGGAACCACTCGGTCCAGCCGTTGTCCCACTCGCCTGGGCGCGGGCTCCCGGTGATGGTCACCGGGTCGCCTGGCACCGCCATGTTGTAGTAGATCTCGGCGTCTGCTGGTGGCATGTTGACGCAGCCGTGGCTGACGTTGGTGAAGCCCTGCTCGCCTACCGACCAGTACGCGTCGTGCAGGTAGTCACCGGTCCAGGTGAAGCGGACCGACCAGGGCACCTCAATGGAGTAACCCGGTCCCTTCATTAGCACCGGGTTGCCTTTTTCGATGGTCAGGTAGGTCCCGTTCGGCGTGTTGTCTCCCGGCCGACCGGTGCTGATCGGCCAGCGGTCAAGCAGCTTCCCGTTCCGGTACAGGTCCATGTGGTGCGTTGCCGTGCTGGCCACCACGATGAGCGAGCTGCCGATACTGAACGACTGCGTGAGGGTGTGGTCGCCGTATACGCCGGGGGCCATCTCGACACCGTTCAGGTGCCCGGTGAAGCTCACCTGCGTGTGGGCCGGCCAGTAGCTCTCCGGCCGGAAATCGAGCGTCTGGTTGCCGTCCCAGTACCAGGCGCCGGTCACCGGCTTCGAGGTCGCCACCTGCAGGGATCGCTCGACCGCCGCCTTATTGACGACCGGCTGGCTGAAGGTGAGCATGATCGGCATCCCGACGCCATAGGTCTGGTGATACCCCTCGAAGATCATGACCTGAGCGGTCTGCGCTGGGGCTAGCGTCTTGAATGAGCTGGTATTGGTCACCTTCTGGCCGGACGGGCCAACACCCGTGGCAGTGACCGTGTAACTCTGCGACACGCCGAGCGTCCAGTCGCTGTGCCACCCGGTGCCTGTCGAGTTGAGCTGGCCAGTGACCGGGTCGCCAGCCGTACGAACCGTTACGTTCGTGATCTTGCCGTGCGCCGCCGTGACGGTGATCCCCTGGCCAGGATTGGCGCGAGTGCTGCCGTTGGCTGGCGTGATGGACAACTGGTCGGCTGCTGACTGGGTCGGGCTCGTCTTATGGGAGCTTCCGCCGGACGCGGCCCCGGAGCCGCCGGACGAACTGCCGGCCGCACAGGCCGTCAGGGACAGGCCGGCCGTCGCGCAGATCGCCGCAATCGCCAGCAGGTGACGTCGGCGCTGCGGCCGGGCAGCCTGGGCTCGCGGATTGGACCTGGCGATGGGGATCTGGCGGGTCACCCGTTATCTCCTCGAGGAAGCAAGACTCAGCGATCTGACCGCGGGGTCCGGGGCGGCCCGCTGTCATCATTCCCAGACCGGGTAACGGCAGTCGCCGATGATGAAGTTCCCGCTGCAGAGCCAGATCTGTCTCTTTCGTCCCACACTATGCGGGCTGGGTCACGGGGACGAATCCGAAGTCGGCCCACCCGGCCGGTCCGGATCAGGGCCATGGCCGCCGCGACGCAGACAATGCCCAGAGCGGTCCACGGCACGTAGTCGCCGAGCGAGTCGTAGATGGTCCGGGCCGACGCGCCCGGGAGGTCGAGCCGTACGTCGGCGACCCCGCGGAAGGAATTGCCGGTCCAGGCCAGCAGCCGCCCGCGGGCGTCGAAGGCAGCGGAGTCCCCGGTCAGGGCCGCCTGGATGACCGGCCGGCCGGTCTCGGCGGCTCGCAGTGCGCCGAGCGAGGCGTGCTGCGCTAGGACCCACTCCCAGCTGGACTGCCAGGTGGAATCCGAGGTCTGATAGATGATCAGCTGGGCGCCGTGATCAGTGTCAACCCGGGACATGTCGGGAAAGGCGGACTCGAAGCAGATCAGTACGCCGATCGTGAGCGGCCGGCCGCCAGGCGTCGTAACCCGCATGTCATGCGCCCCGGTCCCGGGGATCATGTTCTCCGGTGCCGCCTTGCTGATCTTGGTAAGCCAGCCGAGCTGCTGGCGGAACGGGATGTACTCGCCGAAGGGCACCAGCCTGGTCTTTACGTATCTGCCATCGATTCCGTTGCTGCCGATCAGCACTGCGACCTTCGAATGAGCCCCATCGGGCGCGATCGAGTCCTGGTTGACCAGGAGCTGAGCGCCGTCAGCGGCCGACAGTTTCTCCAGCTGCCTCAGCAGCGAGAGGTGCGTAGCCAGGTCGTAGGCGACGCTGCTTTCCCCCCAGACGATCAGGTCAGCGTGGTCGCGGCGCAGCCCGGACGAGATCCGCTGGCTCGCATCGACACGGAGGGCAGGGTTGTGCACGACTCCCGGCTGGACAATGGCGACCGTAACCTGTCGGCTGGTCGGCGCGGCGGAGGTCAGCGCGAACGCGACGGGGCCCGCCGCCACCGCGATCAGAGCGCCTGCAGCCCCGAGCAGCCGGATCGGGATGGGGCGGGCCACCAGCATGATCAGGAGCCCGGTATTCGCTGCGACCAGCGCGAAGCTGACCAGCCAGACGCCGCCGACCGCGGCCAGGGCCAGGATCGCCGGATGCTGCCATTGGCTCGTGCCCAAGACCGCCCACGGGCCGCCGAAGCCCTGCCAGGACCGGACCCAGTCGACGGCTACCCAGCAGCTCGGTACGACCGCCAGGGCGGCGGCTGCCCGCCGCAGGGTGACCGGCGGCCGCAGCAGCCCCCAGACCGCAGCGCCCACGCTGCTCCAGAGCACCCCAAGCACGGCGACGACCAGCAATAGCCCGGGACCCAGATTCGGCAGCAGCCAGTAGAGCGCGGCGAGGAGGAAACCAGCACCGAACCACCAGCCGCGCACGGCGGCCGCGCGCATGCTCGGTGCCGCGTGCATCAGCAGCAAGCCAGGTACCAGGCCGAACCAGGCGATGAACTCCAGGTTCGGGGCCGGGAAGGCCAGCACGGGCAGCGCGCCTGAGAGCAGCGCCGCATAGTGCACGGGCTTAGTGAAGCCGCGCCAGAATCCCACCTACCCATTGTGCTGCTGGCGCCACCTGCTCCGGTACCGAGTGCTGCTCTGGCGCCACGTCGGGTGGCGGGTGCGTGATGGCGGGGCGCCCTTGTGGCGGGTGCTGGTATGGCCGGGCGCCCTCGTAGCGGGCGCGGTTACGGGCGGGTACGCCGACGGCGGCCGACGATCCTGCCGCCCACTGCCAAGGCTAGCGCGCCCACGGTCAGGCCGGTGATCACGATCTCGGGCCAGCCGCCGAGGCGCTCGGCCAGCGTACGGTCGCTGCGCAGCGGCAGCCGCGCGTCGAGCACAACCCGTCGCCAGGTGCCGCTCTGGGCGACCAGCGAACCGTCCGGGGCGATCAGCGCGCTCACGCCCGTGGTGGAGGCGACGACCACCGCCCGGTCGTATTCCATGGCGCGGATCCGTGCCATGGCCAGCTGCTGCAGGGTCTCGCCCAGCTGGCCGTCCAGCTCGAAATCCGCGTCGTTGGTCTGCATCGTGAGCAGGTTGGCACCGGCCGTCACCTCGGTGGAGACCAGGTTGTCGAAGCCGACTTCGTAGCAGATCACGTCACCGAGTCTGATCTTGCCGATCCGGAAGACGACTGCCTGGTGGCCGGCCGTGAAGTTAACCGGCTGCAGCGAGGGCAGCGAGGTGAACTTGTCCAGCAGCCCGCGGAACGGGATGACCTCTCCGAATGGGACGAGCTGGCGCTTGACGTAGATCGCTACCGGGCCGCGGCCTGGCAGCCAGAGCTGGCCGACGTTACGGAGTGGATCCTGTAGCACGGCACCCACGAGCACGGGCCGGTCGATCGTGGTGACCGCCCGAGCGATCGTGGCATAGGTGAATGGGTCCAGATAGGGATCGATGTCCGTGGAGTTCTCCGGCCAGATGACCACATCGGGCCTGGCCCGCAAGCCCGCCTTGACCTGGGCGGCGAGGGATTCCGTGGCGGCAGCGTGGTTCTGTGTCACGGTCGTCTCCTGCAGTTGCTTGGCCAGCGTTCCCGAATGCGGGACGTTGCCTTGCACTGCAGCCACCTCGGCCGTCGGCGCCCCAGCCCCGCCCTGGTCGACCGGCAGTGCCCGGCCAGCCAGGGCAATCCCGACGGCTGCGATGAAAGCGGCCGCCGGCATGAGCCGCCCGCGCAGTTTCCCGCGCAGCGTGACTGCTCGGGGGGCGTCACCGGTTGGCCGGGTGATCGTCGGCCGGGCCAGCAGCAGCCACGCGAGCGTTGCCCCGGCCAGTGCCACCAGGAAGGTCAGCAGCGCCGGGCCGCCGATCGCCACCCACCGTGCGGTGGGCGCCTCGGCCTGGCTCATGGCGAGCCGGCCCCAGGGGAAAGCCCATGGCCAGCGGTCCCTGACGGCTTCCGCGGCGACCCACCAGCCTGCTACCGCCACCGGCCAGGCCCGCAACCGCAGCAGCAGCCGCTGGCCCACGGCGAGCGCCGCGAAAACAATGGCCTGCGCGACGGCCAGCGCTGCCCACGCATACCAGGCGACGTTGATCAGCCAGGACAGCAGCGGCACAAAGAATGCTAGGCCGAACACCAGTCCGATCAGCGCGGCACCGCGCAGGCTCCGGCGCCAGAGCGCGACAGCCAGCAGGGCCGGCCCGGCGGCGGCCAGCGGCCACGCACCGACGGGCGGAAAGGACGCGGCCAGGGCCGCGCCGCCAGCGATGGCGACCAGGACGGCTGCCCCGGTCGGAACGCCGCCGCACTCATCCGGCCGCGGGCGGCCTGGCGAAGCTGGCCGCTTGCGGGCGGCCGGCGTGGCCTGGTTCGGCATGGTGCCCGCAGCAGCGGAGCCGCTCGGTCCGCCGCTCATGCCGCTCAGCCGCACTGGTCCTCCTGCCTGCCGCCGAAAGCCCCTGATCATGCGAGCGTAGCCGGGCAAACGCCAGCGATGGCACATCGCGGCGGCTGTTTTCGCACCGATGTGCCAGCGCTGCTGATGTCGGTGCTGCACGTCGGGCCACCGGTAGCGCTGGCGGTCGCCGGTCGGGCCGCCGGATTGTCGGCCGTCGGGCTGTCGGCCGTCGGGCTATCGGGCCGTCGGGCTGCCGGCCGTCGGGCTGCCGGCCGTCGGGCTATCGGCCGTCGGGCTGCCGGCCGTCGGGCTGCCGGCCGTCGGGCTGCCGGCCGTCGGGCTGCCGGCCGTCGGGCTGCCGGCCGTACGGCTGCCGGCCGTCGGGCTGCCGGGTTGTCGGGCTTTGGCGCCTGATGAATTCCGGGATTCATCAGGTATTTCCTTACCGATTCCCGGATCCATCAGGCCGCGGCTCCCGCTGCCTGGCAGTAACGCGGCCGAGAAAAGCGACAAACCGGTCATTCGGCCCGCTGGGAAGCGGGTTCTGCGGAGCGGTCTGCGAAGTGGTCTGCGAAGCGGTCTGCGGAGTGGTCTGCGGAGTGGTCTGCGGAGTGGTCTGCGGAGTGGTCTGCGGAGCGGTCTGCTGGGCTGGGAACCGCTGCGGCAAACGTCCGGGCAGGACGAATGGTCTGCCGCCGTAGCACCTGCTTGGGCTAGGGGCGCTCCATAGCGCCCCGGCCGCGGATGGTTTCGATGGTTTCGTGGGATTGCAGCTATCTAAAGTGATAACCTCGTCACTGTTTGTGGAGAACCCATCGGACGAATACCCTATTTAAGGAACATAACGAGGTCCGAGCCGTGATCAAGATCCGATACTCCGACCTTCCGGCCGGGTTACACGTCCGGACTTCTGTCCAGGGTCGGCACACGATTCTCTACCTGCTTCCCGGGCTCACCGCCACGCAGCGACGGGCTGCACTGCACCGGGCCCGGAGCAACGCGCGGGTTGGATACGGTCCCCGCCTGCCGCCTGCAGGCGTCGCTTGCGCCCTGGCTGCGGACCGGATCAAGATGACGGCCCGGAACAGCCTCGCCGCTGTGCGCGTCCACCCGGCATTCCTGGTGCCGGTCGTGATCGTTGCCGTATCGGTGGTGGTGGCCTATCTGCTCCTCGTGTCGGTTTCGATCCGGTTCAGGTCCCCGCAAGCCGCCGGGCCCGGCGGACGGGGCGGCATCCCGTTCGATCGGCCTACGGGGTCCTCGCACCCCAGATCGCCGGCCTGGGCCAGCGATCCCGCGAGCCTGACTCCGCTCGGCCAGTCAGGTGACGTGGACTCAAGCGGAGTCGCACCGAAGCTCGGCGGCGGACCGCGCCCGGGATCGAGTTCACCGGCCTACCCGCCCCCGTTCCGGTCCCCGTCCTCATCGGCCTCGCCGCAGCCGACCGATCCGGGCCCTTCTCCAGGACCCCTACCCGGGGCCTCGCCTGGCCGGTCGCCGACCCCCTCGCCCAGCCCGTCACCGTCTCCAGCCCACGGCGGGCTCTGCCTGGATGTGGGCCCGCTCGGCGTGTGCGTCAAGGTGTAGCGTCCCGGTCCCTCGCGGGTTCGGGTCCGGGTGCGAGCCCGTCCCGGGTCGCTTCTGGATCCGGGACGGGCTCCTCACGTATTCGGTCGGTGTCCCTCGCGGGTCCGGGGCTCCGGGGCTCGGGGGGGCTCGTTCTGGCGGTCCGGGTTAGCCCAGTCTGAAACGCCGCGGCGCAACCTGGCTGCCAGGCTGCCGCAGGCCGGGGACACTCCGGAATATTCGCTGTCCCGGTTCGGTCACACTGGTATTGCATTGCTCAAGAGGCCGCCGCGGCAGTCCGTCGCGGGCCGCCGTCGCGCGCAGACCAGGCGAGCCGCCGTGGACAGGCCGTGGCGGGCAGTCCGTCGCAGGCAGTCCATCGCGGGCGGGCCGTGGCGGGCAGTCCGGGCAGGCCGGCGCGGGCAGGCCGCCGTGGGCAGTCCGCCGCGGACAGGCCGGGCAGTCCGCCGTGGGCAGGCCGCCGTGGGTCGGCAGACCGACGCGGTCAGGGTGAGGCCGGGGGAGCGTGGCGCGCCGGAGCGGGTCCGGCGGCGGGCTGGAAGGAGGCCAAACGGTGAGCCGCCGGGGCTGGGCGCTGTTCGCAGCGATGAGCGTGATCTGGGGCATCCCGTACCTGCTGATCAAGATAGCGGTCGGTGGCGTGCCCGTTCCCGTGCTCGTCCTGGCCAGGGTGGCGATCGGGGCGGCGCTGCTCCTGCCGATCGCGCTCCGCAGGCGCCAGCTCGGCGTGCTGCGCCCGTACTGGGGCTGGCTCGCGGTGTTCGCCCTCGTCGAAATCATTGCACCGTGGCTGCTCCTGTCCGAGGCCGAACGCAAGCTCACCAGCTCGATGAGCGGTTTGCTGGTCGCTTCCGTGCCGATCATCGGAGCCGTTGTCGCCCGGCTGACCGGAGACACGGAGCGGCTGACCCCGTTGCGGTGGACCGGGCTGCTGGCGGGCCTGGCCGGGGTAGCGCTGCTGGCCGGGCCCGGTGCCGTCGGCGGCGACGCCAGGTCGGTCGCCGAGGTGATGCTCGTCGCGATCTGCTACGCGACCGGCCCGCTGATCGCCAGCCGCAAGCTCGGTGACGTCCCGCCGCTGGCCATGACCGCGGTATGCCTGGGGATGGCGGCCGTCGTCTACGCTCCGGCTGCGGCTCTGACCTGGCCGGCCACCATGCCGTCGGCACGCGTGCTCGTCGCGCTCGCCACTTTGGCCGTGCTGTGCACGGCGGTGGCCTTCCTGCTCTTCTTCCGGCTGATCGCTGAGATCGGCCCGGCGCGGGCGACCGTGATCACCTACGTCAATCCCGCCGTCGCCGTGACGCTGGGTGTTCTCGTCCTGGGCGAGCGGCTGACGCTGGCCATGGCCGGAGCGTTCGCGCTGATCCTGGCCGGGTCAGTGCTCGCAGCGCGGTCGGGCGGCCGCCGCAGGCAGGCCGGTCGGCCAGCACCTGTTCCGGCGCTGGTCGGGCCTGCGGAGGATCCGGGCGTACAGCCGCCCGCCTCGTGTGCCGCTCCGGAGGCCTGACCAGCCGGAGGCCTGAGCAGCCGACGGCCTGAGCAGTCGGCGGCCGGACGGGCCCGGGCTGGCCCCCGGACCGGCGGCGGTGTGCGGGGACCGGGCGGTTGCGGGCGGGGACCGGCGGCGGTGTGCGGGGACCGGGCGGTTGCGGGCGGGGACCGGCGGCGGTGTGCGGGGACCGGGCGGTTGCGGGCGGGGACCGGCGGCAGTGTGCGGGGACCGGGCGGTTGCGGGCCGGGACCGGCGCCTGCGGGCGGGGACCGGCGCCTGCGGGCCGGGACCGGCGCCTGCGGGCCGTTAATAGCGGTGCCTTCGGTGCCGCCCGACTAGACTCGCCCGAGTGATTGACCTCAAGGCTGCACGGCAGGAACCGAACGTCTACCGGGCTGCGCTGGCTCGGCGTGGAGCCGGCGGCGACTTCGACGCGCTGCTGGCGGCCGACGCCAGCTGGCGGAGGCAGACCGAGCGCGCGGAAGCCCTCCGGGCCGTGCAGCGGCGGTCGTCGAAAGGCAAGCCGCCTGGACCCGATGAGATGGCCGAGCTTCGGCAACTCAAGGAGGAGCTGGCGCAGGCCGAGGCGGAGCAGGCGCAGGCGCTCAGGGAACGGGATGAGCTGCTGGCCCGGATTCCCAACCTGCCCGACCCGGCCGCGGCCGACGGGATGGATGAAGCAGACGCGGAGCTAGTCCGCGTCTGGGGCACGCCGCCTGCCTTTAGCTTCGAGCCCAGGGATGCGCTGGATCTTGGCTCGCCGTCCGGGTGGATCGACATGGCCAGGGGAGCGCGGCTGTCCGGCTCCAGGTTCGCCTACCGGATCGGTGACGTCGCCCTGGCCGAGATGGCGCTGTACCGTTTCGTCCTCGACAAGCTGGCCGCGAAGGGATTCCTGCCGGTGCTGCCGCCAATCCTGGTCGGCGAGCGGGCTATGTACGGGACCGGTTTCCTGCCCACCGAGGAATCCAACCTGTATCACCTGGAGCGGGATGATCTCTACCTGACCGGGACGTCCGAGGTCGCGCTGGCCGGGATCCATGCCGATGAACGGCTGGAGGAAAGCGACCTGCCCGCCAAGTACGCGGCGTTCACGACCAATTTCCGGCGGGAGGCCGGTGCGGCCGGCAAGGACACCAGGGGCATGTTCCGGGTGCACCAGTTCGACAAGGTCGAGATGTACGTGTACTGCGTCCCCGAGCAGTCGGCCGAATTCCATGAGCAGCTCCTGGCTTACGAAGAGGAAATCGTTCAGGCCCTCGGTCTTCCTTACCGCGTGATGAACATCGCGGTCGGCGACCTAGGCGCCCCCGCGGCCAAGAAGTACGACATCGAGGCGTGGTTCCCGACCCAGCAGCGGTACCGGGAGATCACCTCGTGCTCGAATACCACTGACTATCAGGCCAGGCGGCTGAACGTCAGGTTCAGACGCGACGGCAAGCTGGAGTTCGCCCACACCCTCAACGGCACCGGCGCGACGGCCCGGGCCCTGCTGTCGGTCATGGAGAACTTCCAGGACGAGCGCGGCGTGATCGCCGTACCCGAGGTGCTACGGCGGTACGGGGCGCCCGCGACGCTGGGCGGGCCGCACTAGCCGCGGGCTGAGCCATTGGTGATCACCCGGAATGGGTGACGACCCGGGGCCGCCGGGCTGTGCAGGATCGGTGGATGATCGGACGAACATATAGCCGGATTATTCTTCCCTGCCTGGCCGGCGGCATGGTGCTGTCGGCCCTGACCGCCGGATGCAGCAGTAGCAGTACGACCGCTGCTAGTGGCGGCAGCAAGCCGGCCTACTGCGCATCAGGCCAGCAGCTGAAGAACTCTGTGCAGAACCTCGGCAAGGGCAGTGTCGTTAGCGGCGGCATGAGCTCGGTCCAGGCGGCCCTGACGAACGTCGAAACCACCGCGAAGAAGTTCGAAAGCCAGTCGAACGGTTCGTTCTCGGCGCAGACAACGGCCTTCCGCAGCGCGCTGACCGGCCTTAAGTCATCCCTTTCCGCGCTGCGCGCGAATCCGTCCACGACTGCCCTGAAGGCGGCGTCCGCCCAGGGGGCCAAGGTCAAGTCCGCTGCCACCAGCCTGGACAGCGCGGTATCGGCTAAGTGCAAGTGAGCACCGGTCCGGCGGTCAGCCGGGGAGCGTGACCTCCAGGCAGGTGATGCCGCGCAGGTCAAGCCAGGCGCGGCCGGGGCCGCGGACCAGCCGGAGCACCACCTGTCCGCAGGCCGGGCAGCGCGCCACCAGGCCGGGAGCGTCGGCGTACACGCGCGCCTGCCCGATCGCCCCGGAGGTGCCGCAGGAGACGCACTGAGCGGTCGCGCTGGTGATGTCGGTGGTGAACAGTTCGCTCAGCGCCCCCGCGAGCACGTTGCCGTCCAGACTGGCGTTCATTGCTAGCCTCCGGATGGTCCGAATCGTTCGGTCTTGATCTTTCCCGCCGGGTGGCCGGCGCCGACGAGCAGGTCGGCGACGGTCTCCACGAACCCCGTAGGGCCGCAGACGAACACCGACGGCATCTTTTCCGACGGCCAGCCGGCGGCAGTGAGGAGATCGCGGGTAATGCGCCCGGGCGGCCACGGCCAGCCGGGAGGCGTCACTCGCGTGTAGAGGTGGGTCACCTCGAGCCCGGGGTCGGCGCGCTCGGTCGCGGTGAGCTCATCGGTGTAGAGCGCCGTCTCCGCGCTGCGGGCCGAGTACACCAGCCGGAACGGCGCGCGGCTAGCGGCCGCCGCGCGCGTCCTGACCATCGCCATCAGCGGCACCACGCCGCTGCCGCCGCCCACCAGCAGAACCGGCCCGGTGTCCTGCGGATCCCAGACGAACCAGCCGCCGATCGGGCCGCGCAACTCGACCGGATCACCGACCGAGAGGACCTGCGCCAGGTACGGCGACACCTCTCCGTCGGCCAGCCGCTGCACGGTCAGATCGATCCGCGTGCCGCCCGGCGCCGACGCGATGGAGTAGGACCGCTGGGCCGAGTAACCATCGGGCGCGGTCAGCCGTACGTCGACATGCTGCCCGGCCAGATGGCCTGGCCACTGTGGCACCTCGAGGGTGATGGTCCGGGCCGTCGGCGTCTCGTCGCGCACCGCCGCCACCGTCCCCACCTGCCAGGTCAGTCTCCCCAGTACCGCTGCTCGCGCCATGGGTCTCCGTAGTTGTGATAGCCGAGGGTCTCCCAGAACCCGGGCTCGTCGGTGTCGGAGAGCCGGATGCCCTGCACCCATTTCGCCGATTTCCACAGGTAGAGATGCGGCACGAGGAGCCGGGCCGGACCGCCGTGCTCGGGCTCTAGATCGTCGCCGTCATAGCCGAAGGCGATCCACGCCTTCCCGTCGAGCAGATCCGCCAGCGGCAGGTTCGTGGTGTACCCGCCGTAGGAGCTGATGAGCGCATAGCCCGCGCTGGTCTCCACGTCGGCGAGCAGGGTATCCAGGGAGACGCCCTGCCAGCGGGTGCCCAGTTTCGACCATTTGGTCACGCAGTGCAGGTCGACCGTGATGTCCTCAGCGGGCAGCGCGCGGAACGCGGCCCAGTCCCAGCGGTGCGCCTCGCCCGTCTCGGTGGTGAGGCTGAGCTGCCAGTTGCCGGTAATCACCCGCGGGGTCGGTCCGGCGGACAGCACGGGAAAGTCGGTGACCAGGTACTGGCCGGGCGGGAGCTTGTCGTTGGCAGCCCGCTTGCGGCCGAAGAATCCGGGTGACACTACTGCCATGACGCACGCTCCCCGGTCAGTGCAAGTGCTCTTGCCAGTCGGCGGGAACGCGGCCGGCTGGTCCCGGCGTCGGCTGGTCGGCCGGATGGTGCTCGGGCGGTGCCAGCTGCGGGCCATCGTAGAACTTGTGCGTCTGGTAGCTCCAGAACCATGACTCGCCGGGCTCAAAGCTCGCGATCATCGGGTGCCCGGTGCTGGCCGCATGCGCGGTCGCGTGTTGCGAGGGTGAGGTGTCGCAGCAGCCGATGTGCCCGCACTCCGCACAGCGGCGCAAGTGGAACCACCACCCGCCGCTGGCGTCGCACTCGACGCAGCCCGGCCCGCTCGGCGCTGCCGCCGGGTCGATTCCTCGTATTTCGGTCATCCGAGCCCGCCTCCCTCGTCGGCGCCTTCGGGTCCGGCCTACCCGAGGGCGTCCGCTCCTGCACCTAGGACCGGATTTGTGCTTGGCCGGCGCGCTTGCCTGGTGAATGCGCGGTCCGGTCCGGAAATTCCAGACCGGACCGGACCGCGGATCCACTAGGCATCTTGCCGCGATTTGGGCGGCTGGTCGACAGCTACGGGCAGCCGCCGCCCCGGGCATAGAAGCCGGGGCCGGCCAGCCCGGGCCCGGTGATCTGGGGCCGGTGCGCGCCGCCGCCAGCGGGGTAGCCGGTGTCGAACCAGTCGGTGAAGAACTGGCCGAGCCTGGCGGAGCAGGCCGCGCTCCGGTTCGGCAGCCACTGCTGGAAGGCCGCCTCGAGCTCGGGTTCGGTGATGGTGGCTCCGCCGTAGCGCCGCTGGATCTGCTGCAGGGCCTTGGCGAAGTTGGTCGCGCCCAGGATCTGGCGGAGCGCGATGTAGGTGATGCCCGGCCGGGCGTAGGTCGGGTCCTCGTCGAACAGCCCGTAGGGGGTCGGGTCCGACGGAACCAGGGTCCAGAACCGGCCCTTGCTCGCGTAAAGCTCGTTGAACTGCCTGACCAGGCTCCGCTCGAACGCGCGCTGGCCGGCCTGGGAGTACGGGCCGCCGGCCGCCGTCTCGGCGGTCCTGGCCGCATAAAGGTACTCAGCCAGGGTGGCCAGGCCCTCCTTGTAGAAGGTCAGGTTGTAGTTGGCCTCGGTGACGTTGTCGCCCCACCACTGGTGCATGTTCTCGTGGTAGAGCGTGTCGGTGTCGATCTCGCCGCCGGAGAAAGTGATCATGGTCTGCATCTCCTCCTCGAAGCTGGCCGACGGCCTGCCGACCACGACGCCGTCCGAGGTGAACGGGTAGGTCCCGTTGAAGAGGCTCTCGTATTCGGTGATGTTCTGCTGCATGTTCATGATCGCGAGGTTCTTCTTCTTGCGGGCCGGGCTGAGCGAGCTGGCCTGCGCCTCGTAGTACCTGACGCCGTTGTCGGCGGTCCGCTCGGTCAGGTCGTAACTGCCGACGCTGTCCTCGACCAGGTAGCTCGCGACCGGCGCACGCGAGTACCAGTGCCAGGTCACCGAGCCGCGGCGGAACTCGGCGTCAGGGGCGTGCCGAGTGCGCGACACCAGCACGCCGTTGGCCAGCACGGTCTTGCCCGCGTTGACGGTGTCGTAGAAGTCGTAGGTCGGCTTGGCGCTCGGGTGATCATTGAGCGGCATCCAGTCCTCGGTGCCGACCGGCTCGGTGGTCACGAAACCGCCGTCGCCGGCCGGCTGGTTCGAGCGGAACCAGCCCTCGGTCGTGCCGTCACCGTCGGTGTGCACCCCGGGCCTGCCCGTGTAGTAGACCGCGACCCGGAACGCCGATCCGTTCAGGATCGGGGCGGAGGGCCTGATCACGAGCTTGTTGGCCGGGCACTGCTGGCCGTTCTGCGCGTTTCGCTTCGCGAAGGCCGTGGAGACCAGCTCCGGCGAGCAGGCGGGCGGCAGCGGGTTGTGGTCCGGGCCGCCGACGGGATTGCGCTGTGAGGCCTCGTGGGCCCGGGGGTCCGGGTCGTTCACCCCGTGCGGGTCGCCCGGGTAGGTCGGCTGCGCGAACCAGAACGCGGCCGGCTGGCCGTTGACGGAGACGGAGTTCACCTTCATGTCCGGGCCGACCGAGACGTTGGCCAGCGACTTACGCTCGAAATCGAGGCTGAACTCGGTCAGGCACGCAGTGGCCCGGTCGGTGAGGACCACGTGGTTGCCGGGCAGGAACCGGTTGGTGGTGGCGTCGTAGACCAGGTCAACGTCGGTATGGACGCTGGTGTAGCCGCCGTTGCCGGTGTCCGGGTAGACGTGGTCCCCGTAGTGCGACAGCGTGCGGGCGCCCGGCGAGCACACCTGCGCCGCGCCGCCGGTCGCGGGGTACGCTGCCCGAGGGCGGCCGGCGTCGCTGGCCAGGGCCGGGGACACAAGCCGGAGGCCCGGCAGGATCAGCGCGAGGCTGATGATCATGGTGGTTGCTGTGCGGGCACCGCCGTTCGTCAACTGTGCGCTCCATTCCCGGGTAGCCGCTGAGTTCCGCCCTGACCTATCGTGATCTTTCCCGCCAGTCAGGTCCAGTCCGCGCGCCCGCGAAGAACGCGGCGGTAGCGGACGGCCGGGGGCGGGCCGTCAGCGCGCTGGCAGCCAGCAGCGGGCCGCGGACCCGAGCGCCGCGATCCCGGTGCTGAGGGTCGGCTCGATGACCGGCGCGAACAGCGGGGAATGGTTGGACGGCAGGTCCCGCACGATCCTGGTCAGCTCATCGATGTCGGCGTCACCTCCCGTTTGGCGAGCACCCTAGCAGCGGGGCCGGGTCGGCGGCGGGCGCGCGGATGTCGAGATCCCGGCGGCCGCTCCGACGTCCCTGGTGAGATGTCCCCGGTGAAGTTCCCCAGGCGGAAGGTGGCAGGGTGGGGAACGAGAGCCAGCCACGACGGAGGTTGGTCGGTAATGGATACGGCCCAGGGGGCACGAGGCGACGGCAGCCGAAAGCTGACGACGGCAGGCCCTCGCCTGGAGAGCCTGCTGCGCGAGCTCGCGCCCCAGGTGACCGGCGCCCTGCTGCGCAGGTACGGCCAGTTCGACGCGTGCGAGGACGCGGTCCAGGAAGCGCTGCTCGCCGCCGCGGTCCAATGGCCGGATCAGGGCATCCCGGAGAACCCGCGAGGCTGGCTGATTACCGTCGCGTCCCGCAGGCTGACCGATGAGTGGCGCAGCGCGCAGGCCCGCAGGCGCCGGGAGATGACCGCGGCGACGCTGGTCCCGCCGGACGAGCGGGTCGCCCCGGCTCCGGGCGAGCCGCAGCCGCCGGCCGAGGACGACACGCTGACCCTGCTGTTCCTGTGCTGCCATCCCGCGCTGTCGGCGCCTTCCCAGGTCGCCCTCACCCTGCGCGCGGTAGGTGGCCTGACGACGGCCGAGATCGCCAGCGCGTTCCTGGTGCCCGAGCCGACCATGGCCCAGCGCATCAGCCGGGCCAAGCAGGCCATCAAGGCCGCCGGCCTGACCTTCGGCATGCCGCCCGTGCAGGAGCGTTCCGGCAGGCTGCGGGTAGTGCTGCAGGTGCTCTACCTCATTTTTAACGAGGGCTACACCGCCAGTGCCGGCCCGGGAAGTCATCGGACCGAGCTGACGGGCGAGGCGATCAGGCTCGCTCGCGCGGTCCACCGGCTGCTGCCCGGCGACGGGGAAGTCACCGGGCTGCTGGCCCTGATGCTGCTCACCGACGCGCGCAGGCCGGCCCGCACCCGGCCGGACGGCTCGCTTGTCCCGCTCGCGGAACAGGACAGGGACCGGTGGAATCGCGGCTCCATCACCGAAGGGGCGGCCCTCATCACCGGCGCCCTGGCGCAGTCGCCGATCGGCCAGTACCAGATCCAGGCGGCGATCGCCGCGATCCACGACGAGGCGGACCGGGCCGACGACACGGACTGGCCGCAGATCCTCGCCCTCTACGAACTGCTGGAGCGCATCTCGCCCAGTCCCGTCGTCACGCTCAATCACGCGGTGGCGGTCGCGATGGTACACGGGCCGCAGGCGGGCCTGCGACTGCTCGCGACCCTGGACGCCGACCCCCGGATGGCCGGCCATCACCGACTGCACGCGGTCCGGGCGCACCTGCTGGAGGCGGCCGGCGATCCAGCCGCCGCTCGCGCCTGCTATCAGCGGGCGGCGCAGCTCAGCACCAGCCTGCCCGAGCAGCGGTACCTTCTGGAGCGCGCGGGCAGGCCGCCCGAAGGCAACTGACGGCGGTCGGAGCAGGCCAGCAGCGGCAGCGAACCGGTCAGCCGTGGATCACGTCCGTGTGATGGCAGAAATGCACCCGCGCGGGGCTCAGGGCCTGGATCCGCCGCAGCGAGTCCCGCCAGGTCCGGGCGTCGCTCGCCTGACCGGGCGGCAGGTCCTCATCGGCCGGGCCCGCGTACTGCCTGGGCGTATAGGCAGCATCCCCGATCAGCAGGTCGGCCGCGCCGGCCTGAGAACGGACCACGACGGACTGATGACCCACGGTATGCCCGGGAGTCGCGATCACGGCCAGGCCGGGCAGCACCTCGGTGTCCCCGTCGAGCAGCTCGAACCGTGCGTTCATGAAATCGAACCAGTCGTACAGCCCGGGTGACTCGCGTTTGGCCCGGTCAAGCTCCGATCGCTGCACATAACAGGCGGCGTGCCTGAACACGGCATTCTGGCCGCAGTGGTCGAAATGCAGGTGAGTGTTGATCACCATTCCGATGTCAGCCGGGGTCATATCGAGTTCGGCGAGCGCCTCCGCGACCGAGCGGTTCACCACGCGCCAGTCGCTGAGCAGCCGGTCGGGGCCGCCGGCCCCGGTGTCCACCAGCACCGCGCCGTCCCCGTGAGTGACCACGAATCCGTGCACCGGCCAGTCCCGTCCATCAAGGCCGCGCAACTGCGCTAGATGCAGTCGCTTGATTTCGAGTGACACCGGTGACCTGCTTCCGCTCGGTAGCCAGCCGCAAGCGCGGCCCGCACCTCATCGTCGCAGCCGGGCGGTCAGCGGTCCAGGCGGCCTGATCCCGGGCGGCGCCCGTCATCACCCTGGTTAAGTGAGGAACTGGTGACGGCAGCCACGTACGGTTCTGGTGATGATCGCGGCAGGACGCTCGGCCCTTGTCAGGGGACGTTCGGCACTGCTTCCCGGGTGCGGTCGCGAGCAGCGTGGGACGAATCACGGCAGGAGCCTGGACCTGGCAGAAGCGAGGCAGAAGCGGAGACTCTCATGCGAGCGGTTGTCTATCACGGGCCGGGCCTGAAGGCCTGGGAGGAAGTACCGAAGCCGACCCTTATCACTGACACGGATGCGATAGTTCGCGTGGACTCGGTCACGATCTGCGGCACCGACCTCCATATCCTCAAGGGCGATGTCCCGGCGGTGACCGACGGGCGGATCCTCGGCCACGAGGCGGTCGGCACGGTCGATCAGGTTGGCAGCGGCGTCAAGAACGTCCAGGCCGGCGACAGGGTACTCGTTTCGTGCATCTCGGTATGCGGGAGCTGCAGGTACTGCCGCGACGGCAGCTACGGGCAATGCCTGGCCGGAGGGGGCTGGATCCTCGGGCACAAGATCGACGGCACCCAGGCGGAGTATGTCCGGGTTCCCTTCGCCGACACTTCCACGTACCCGGTGCCGGCCGGCGCCAGCGACGAGGAGATCCTGATGCTGGCCGACATCCTGCCGACCGGCTATGAGGTCGGGGTGCTCAACGGCGGCGTGCGGCCGGGCGACGTGGTCGCGGTGGTCGGGTCCGGGCCGGTCGGCCTGTCCGCGATCATGGGCGCCCGCCTGTACAGCCCGAGCCACGTGGTCGCGATCGACCTGGTCGACGCGAGGCTGCATGCGGCGAAGCAGTTCGGCGCGGACATCACCGTGAACAGCAGCAGCGAGGACCCGCTGGAGGCGGTCCGGTCCCTCACCGGCGGGCTGGGCGCGGACGTCACGATCGAGGCGGTCGGCGTGCCTGCCACCTTCGAGCTGGCCGTGGCGCTGGTCCGGCCCGGCGGCCGGGTCGCCAACATCGGCGTGCACGGCGAGCCCGCGACCCTGCACCTTGAGGAGCAGTGGATCAGGAACATCACGATCACGACCGGACTGGTGGACACGTACTCGACCGCGACCCTCCTGCGGCTGGTCACCAGTCACCAGATCGACGCGGAGCGGTTCATCACCCACCATTTCGACCTCAACGAGTTCGACGAGGCCTACGACGTGTTCGGCCGGGCGGCCGACACCGGCGCGCTCAAGGTCGTCCTGACCCGTAGCTCCTAGTCCGGGCTGGCACGGGCCGGGCCGTGCAGGCCATCGGCGTCCGGGCCCGCACGGGCCCGCACGGGCTGGCCGTGCAGGCCATCGGCGGGGCAAGCGTGTCCGCATCGTTTTGAGGCCAGGTTCTAAGCCAGCCGCGTCGCCGCCCGGGGCCCGCTCCCCGGCGGCGGCCGCGGCCGGTTGCTTAGGCGTTCTGCTCATAGGCTGCCCGCAACAGGTGCCTGACCTCGTCGTCGATGTCCTGCACGCTGCGCAGGGCCACCTTGTGGGTGGCCTGCCCGGGCGCGGCCGCCGGCTGGATACGGCCGGTCGGCGGCGGGTCGGTAAAGCGTAGCCCGAGATCCACCCGGTCTCTGGCCGCCGGGGCGACCGCGGCGAACTGCCTGCCGCGGACAAACGGCGTGTAGGTGCTGCGGCCCTCGGCGGTCACGTCGGTGCCAAGCTCGGCGATGGCAGCGGCGACCGCGTCGTAGATCGGGCGCAGCCCTGCCTTGGCTCCGCTGTACTGGCTGTCCAGGTAGTCCGCAACGGTCGGCCGCACCCAGCCCGCCTCGCGCGCCGCGGCGTCCGCGATCGCCCACTGGCTATTTTGCGGCAGGCCGTGCTCGGCCCGCAGCCAGCGGCGCACCGCGTTCTGATCGACCGGGTCAATGCCGCTGGCCTGGACCAGCGCGACCCATTCCGGCAGCGACCGGCCGGTTCGCGCTGAAAGTGACGCGCTCACCGCGCTCATCATCTCGTCCGGTGTCTGTCCCATGCGCACAGCGTAGAGCTGCGGTGGCAGGCAGCCGAGGGCCGGGATTTACGGGGTGTCAGGCTGCTTGGCGGTCAGTGGCAGCCGCACCAGGAACCTGGTGTCGCCGGGTACGGACTTGACCCTGAGATCGCCGTGGTGCTTGTTGACGATGATGCGCCAGGAGATGTCCAGCCCGAGCCCGGTGCCCTCGCCGACCGGCTTGGTCGTGAAAAAGGGCTCGAAGATCCGGTCCCGGATTTCTGCTGGCACGCCGGGACCAGTGTCCCCGAACTCCACTAGCAGGTAGTCACGGTCCATCGCGGTCCGCACCGTCAGCGTGCCGTTCCCGCCCATCGCGGCCACCGCGTTGTCGATCAGGTTGGTCCAGACCTGATTGAGCTCGGCCGGGTAGCCAGGGACCGGGGGCAGCCCGCGATCGTAGTCCTTGACCACGGTGATGCCCGGGCCGAACTTGCCGCTCAGCATCAGCAGCGTGCTGTCGAGCAACTCGTGCACATCGACGACCTGATACGGCGCCCGGTCCAGTTGCGAGTACTGCTTGGCTGCCGTGACCAGGCTCGAGATCCGGGTGATCGCGTTCTCGATCTCGCTCATCAGCAGCTCGGTCTCGACGCTGTACCGCAGCCAGCGCACCGCGCCCTCGAACGTCTGGTCATCGACCGCCGCGGCCACCCGCTCCAGCCAGGCCGGATCCAGGCCCGCCTGGACGAAGGTGGGCGCCAGGTCCCAGCCGTCGGTGATGCCGTGGTCGTCCAGCCAGTCGGCGATGGTGTCCTCGGCATCGGACGTCTCGATCGGGTCAAGGGCCGGCGCCTTGGGCACCCGCTCCACGGCGTCTTCCTGCAGCCGGATCAGGGTCTCCAGGGCGGCCCGATCATACGGCCCGGCCGCGATGGTGCCCAGCTTGTGCCGCATGGCGGCGACCCGCTCGCGCAGCGACGCTGTCGCCCGCACCGCGGCGGCGGCCGGGTTGTTGAGCTCATGGGTCAGGCCGGCCGACAGTGATCCCAGCGCGAGCAGCCGCTCGCGCTGGCCGACGGCCCGCTGGGTGTTCCTGGTGCCGAAGAAGAGCCCCTCCAGCAGGTGCACGGGCATCGGGAACCACTCGCGCATCAGCTGCGCGAAGGCCCCGGCGGAGAGCACGTAGAACCTGGATGGCTCGGTCGCCCGCATCGAGTTGTTGTAGACCTGCGGCTCCCGGTCGATGTACGCGGTGAACGCGCCGGCGTAGACACCGCGATCGGAGGACCTGGTCACCTCGACGTCATCCGTCCCGACCCGGCGGGAGAGCACCACGGTGCCCTCCAGCATCACGTAGAGATTCTCGGCCGGATCACCCTCGGTGTAAACCGGCCCCGGCTCAGCGCGCTCGACGTGCCCTTCGCGGCACAGAAAGGCCAGCTGCTCATCGCTGAGCTTCTCGAACAGGAACAGCGTGCGCAGCTCATCGGCACTGCACGGCAACCGGGCCGGGGAACCGGCCCCGGCGCCTTCAGCCAAGCTGGTCATAGCCTCTCCAGGTACCTGTGGACGAGCAGGACGGCCATCGCGCCCTCGCCGACGGCCGAGGCGACCCGTTTGGCCGAGTCGGACCGCGCGTCACCGGCGACGAATACCCCGGGCACACTGGTCTCCAGGTGGTAGGGATGCCGGTCAAGCTGCCAGCCCGGCGGCTTACCCCCGTCGGGGGACAGGTCGGGGCCGGCCAGCACGAAGCCGCGGTCGTCCATCGTGACCACGCCATCGAGCCAGTCAGTGAGCGGAGCGCCGCCGACAAAGACGAACAGCCACTGCGCGTCGACGGTCTCGGCAGCGCCGGACGAGCTGTCGCGCAGGGTGAGCTGCTCTAGGTGATCATCTCCGTGCGCCGCGGCGACTTCGGTGCAGGCGCGGACCGAGATGCCCGGGATGTGATCGATCTGCTGGATGAGGTAATGGGACATGGACGTGCGCAGCGACGAACCGCGGACCAGGATCGTCACCGACCGCGCCACCTTGGCCAGGTAGACCGCCGCCTGCCCGGCTGAGTTGGCGCCGCCGACGATGTAGACGTCCTGATCCGTGCAGGCACCCGCCCCGGTCAGCGCGGATCCGTAGAAGACCCCGCGCCCGGTGAACTCGGCGACGCCGGGTGCGGCGAGCTGCCGGTAAGAGACGCCGGTGGCCAGGATCACCGTGTGCGCGCTGATCGCCGCGCCGTCCGAGAACCTGACGGTTCGGCCCGACCCGCTGACCTCCAGGCCGACTACGTCGCGAGTGGTGAGCACCTCGGCCCCGAACTTGCTGGCCTGGCGCCGGGCCCGGTCGGTCAGCTGTGCGCCCGATACGCCGTCGGGAAAGCCCAGGTAGTTCTCGATCCGTGAGCTCTGGCCCGCCTGGCCGCCGGTCGCGGTGCGCTCGACCAGGACGGTGCGCAGCCCCTCGGAGGCGCCGTATACCGCGGCCCCGAGACCAGCCGGGCCGCCGCCGATGACGATCAGGTCGTAGAAATCGGCGGACGGCGCGGTGCTGAGCCCGACCCGGCCGGCCAGCTCCGCGTCGGTCGGCGCCACCAGCGGCTCGCCGTCCGTCGTGATCACCACCGGGAGGGTCAGGCCGTCGGCCGCCGCCGCCGCGAGCAGCCGCTCTCCTTCTGGCGAGTCCGAGGCATACCAGCGGTAGGGCACCTGGTTGCGGGCGAGAAACTCGCGTACCTCATTGGAACGGGCCGACCAGCGGTGCCCGACCACCTTGATCTGGCTGACCGGCTGGTGATCCGCCGCCTGCCAGGCCTCGAGCATCGCGTCGACCACCGGGTAGAGCTTCTCCTCCGGCGGATCCCAGGGCTTGAGCAGGTAGTGGTCGAGATCGACGACGTTGATCGCCTCGATGGCCGCATTGGTATCGGCGTAGGCGGTCAGCAGAACCCGCCGCGCCGCGGGGTAGATGTCCATCGCCAGCTCGAGGAACTCGATGCCGTTCATCTGCGGCATCCGGTAGTCGGCCAGGATCACCGCGACCTGCTCGCCGCGCAGCTTCATCTGGTGCAGCGCATCCAGGGATGCATCGCCAGATTCGGCGCGCACAATCCGGTAGCGCTCGCCATAGCGGCGCCGGAGGTCGCGGGCGACCGCGCGGGACACGCCTGGGTCGTCGTCGACGGTGAGGATAGCCGCGCGCGGAGCGCCTTCTGAGCTTGTCACCGGCGTGAAGATAGAACGCCGTAGTCGGGTTCGGGCCCGGACACATGCATTAATCCATGGTATGTGCGGCGCGCCGGGCCGTAGGGCCGGGGTCTGGCGGATCGGCGTCCCTTCGATGCATGACCCGGGCCTGCGGTGGCAGAACGTGGAGAGACCCGGAAGCATGAGGGCCCGGCAGGTCATTACGGCGGGAGGTCAGTCGATGGCTCATGAGCAGCAGCGGCGCGGGGGCGTGCTCTTCGACGTGGACGGCACCCTGCTCGACACCAACTACCTGCACGTCGCCGCCTGGTGGGAGGCGTTCCGCGAGCGGGGCCACGACATCCGCTGCGCCGACATCCACCGGGCCATCGGACTGGATTCGGGTGAGCTGATCCAGCGCGTCATCGGCAAGCCGGATCCGACGGTGAGCGACGCGCATAGCCGCCACTACGCGCCGTACCTGGGCCGGATGCGCCGCCTGCCCGGCGCCAGGGAACTGCTTCTGGCGACGGCGCGGCTCGGGCTCAAGGTGGTCCTGGCCACCAGCGCCAAAGGGGACGAAGTGGATCTCATGCTGGACGCTCTCGGGGCACGGACCGCGATCAGCGCCGTCGTCAGCTCGTCCGACGTCGATCAGGCCAAGCCTGATCCAGGCATCATCGAGCGGGCGCTGAGCGAGTCAGGCACCGCCCGGGGCCGGGCCGTCATGGTGGGTGACACGGTCTGGGATGTCATCGCGGCCCGGCGGGCCCGGATGCCCTGCATCGGCGTGCTGTCCGGCGGCATCGCGGCCGAGCAGCTCCGTGAGGCCGGCGCGGCCGAGGTCTACCCGGACGCGGCCGCCCTCCTCGAGGACCTGGACGCCAGCGGCATCGGCCGCCTCGCACTCGGCTGAGCTCAGCTACGCCGTGCTGCCCACCGGGCGGGACCCGTCGCTCACTTATACCGGATTTGGTGAGGAGATTCCGGGCATAAAGCCCCGTTGGGCTCACTGAATCCGGTATAGGTGGCCGTGCGCTGCTGCGAGATCCACGTATCCAGACTGGCCGAGCCGAGCACGAAGGCCGTCGTCACCGGCTCGCCTCCCCGCGGTGCCCGGTCCGGGCCACGCGCCGCGTCAAGAGTCGAGGAAGTAGTCGTTTATGTATTTCTCGCCCTCATCGCAGAAGAACGTCACCACGTTCTCCAGGCCCGGGTGGCGCGCCCGGAGTTCGCGGGCGGCAACGAGATTCGCGCCAGAACTCGGCCCCACGAACAGCCCGTAATCCCGGGCCAGGCGGCGCATCTCGCCGATCGCGGCGTCGCTGTCCACGGCTGCGATCTCGTCGACCAACCCGCGGTGCCGGGCGTAGATGCCGGGCACGAAGCCGTCGGCGATGCCCTCGATGAGGTGCTGGCCGACCTCTCCGCACATCAGGGTGCACGACTCATTAGGCTCGATGGCCACGATCCGGCACGCCGGGTTGTGCGCACGCAGGCACTGGCCGACTCCGATGATGGTCCCTCCGGTGCCGACCCCGTTGACGACGGCGTCGGGGACGACCCCCGGCGGCAGCTGGGCCAGGATCTCCGGGCCGAGCCAGGTGCGGTTCTCCTCGACGTTCCACTCCGAATCGAATTGCCGCGGCGCGAAGTGCCCTGGCTCGCCGCCGAGCTCTCTGGCCTTGGCCAGCGCGTCATTGACGTGAAAGTCACCGAGCTTCATGACCTGCGCCCCGAAGGCCCGCGAGATCGCCACCCGCTCGCCGGTCAGCCCGTTCGGCATGACGACGAGCATCCGGTAGCCCTTGACGGCGGCGACCATGCTCATCGCGTTCCCGGTGTTGCCGCTGCTCGCCTCCACGATCGTGTCGCCCGGCCGCAGCAGTCCCTCCCGCTCCGCCCGCTCGATCATGTATTTCGCGATGCGCGCCTTGATGGACCCAGAAGGGTTGAGGTGCTCGAGCTTGACCCAGATCCCGTCCACCTGGACCAGCGGCGTGTTGCCGATCGCGTCGAGAATCGTGTTGCCCGGCGGGAGCGCCCGCGTCGCTGCGGCCGCACCGGCCGCGATACCGGCCGCAGGCCCCCGGCCGTCGTCGAGCGCAGACTGCGCTCCGCCCGTGCCATCCATGACTGCACCCTATGCGGGCGCGGCCGCCGCGCTCAGCGCAGGCCGAGGAACCGGAGCAGCGCGGCGGTGGCCACGGCGGCCAGCACGCAGACCAGGAATGGCGCGCGCCGGAGCGCTAGCCCGCCGCCGACCAGCACGCCTGCCGGGCGGGCCCACCCGGCGAAACCATGCCCGGAATTGAGTGCCGAGGTGGCGATGAGGGCGCACAGCAAGACAGCCGCGGACACTGACAGTATCGACTGCGCTTGCTCGGATAGCTCGTATCTGCGGCGCAGTACCGGTCCGCTGACCCGCAGGCCGTAGGTGCCCGCGGCCAGCGCCAGGATGGCCAGCAGGGTCATGCCTGGCCCGCCGCGACCGGGCGGGCGGGGCCGGGCCGACCGGCCGCGACCAGGCCAAGCAGCGCCAGCAGGACCGGCAGCCCGCCCGGCAGGACCGGCGTGCAGGCCACCGCGATCACCGCGCCGGCCAGCGCGGCCCGGCGGGTCCGCGCGTCACGCAGGGCGGGCAGCACCAGCGCCAGCAGCACCACGGGCGAGGCCGCGTCCAGGCCAAGCGCGCTCGGGTCGCTGACCGCCCGGCCGGCTGCGACCCCCGCCACGGTGCCGAGATTCCAGGTCACGAACAGTAGCGCGCCGCAGGTGAGGAAGGCGGCCCGGCGGCGGAGGCGATCGCGCTGCGCAAGGGCGAACGCCACCGACTCGTCGACCAGCAGATGACTGCCCGCCAGCCTGGCCGGCCAGGGCAGGTCCAGCACGTCGTCGAGGGCGAAGCCGAACGGCAGGAGCCGGGCGTTGAGCACCAGCCCGGCCGCCACGGCGGAGATGAGCCCCCCGCCGCTGGCCACGACGGCGAGCGCGGCGAACTGCGCGCCGCCGGCGAAGATGGCCAGCGACATCGCGGGCGGTACCCAGCCAGGCTGGCCGGCCGCGCTGGCGATCGCGCCGAAGGACACCCCGACCAGGCCGTCGGCCAGGCACACCAGCCCGATGTCGCGCAGCAGGGGCCGGTCCAGCGTTATCCAGGACAAAGGTGTTCGCCAAAACGAACGCATGACCGATATTATGAACGTATGACGGGTGTTCGTCAACGCGAACAAGCATACTGACGGAGCGAACAGATGACAGAGCAGGCCGCCGCCCGCCCGCCGGTGGACCGGATCGCGGCGTCGATCCGCGCTGAGCGTTCACGCGCTGGGCTGTCCATGTCCGAGCTGGCGAAACGGGCCGGGATCGCGAAGTCCACGCTGTCCCAGCTGGAGTCGGGCACCGGCAATCCGAGCCTGGAGACGCTGTGGGCGCTGGGCGTGGCGCTGGACGTGCCGTTCAGCACGCTGGTCGACCCGCCGCGGCCACGGGTCAGCGTGCTGCGCCGCGGCGAGGGCATCTCGGTGGCCTCAGAGCGGTCCCATTACGTGGCGACCCTGCTGGCGTCCTGCCCGCCGAACGCCCGCCGGGACATCTACCTGGTGCGCGTGGAGCCCGGGCCGCCGCGTGAGTCCGACCCGCATCCGCCGGGAACGACCGAGCACGCGGTCATCGGCACCGGACGGGCCCTGATCGGCCCCAGTGCGGAACCGGTCGAGCTGATGCCGGGCGACTACATCAGCTATCCGGGCGACATCCCGCATATCTGCAAGGCACTCGAACCCGGCACCGCCGTCATCCTGATCTCGGAGCAGGCATAGCCGGACGTCAGGTCGGCTTGCCTGGCACGGCCGGCTGGTCGTGCTGCCCGGTGAGCAGGTCCTGGACGCGGCTCTTGGCGCGGATGACCGGCAGCCGCAAGCGCTGCTCCCGGTGGCCGGCCCGGGCCAGTTTCGCTGGCCGGTCCCGGTAGCGCCAGCGGGCCCAGGGCGAGCCCGGCCGGGCCAGCCGGACCGCGCCCGCGATGAACAGTGGCGGCAGGAACAGGCCGAACAGGCCGGTCCAGACCTTGCCCTTCAGCAGGGTGATCGTGGCGAGCACGAAGAGCACCCCCACGGCCACGCTGAATGTCGCGACCGCACTGACGCTTCCGGGCAGCCATCCGTAGCGGGTGACGCTCTTCACCCCGGCCGGGGTGACCCCGACCGGGCTGATCCCGATCAGCAGCAGGGCGGTCACTCCGGCCGCGACGAAGACGGCGTCGATCGACAGCCGTCCCTCATTGCTCCAGTACACGTCGCGCAGGTGCAGCAGGAGCGCGAACTCATCGAGCACCAGTGCGGTGCCCAGGCCGAACAACGCGGCAGGTCCCGATCGCCAGGCGACCGACTGCAGCGGCGCGGCCAACTCGGCGACGCCGCCGATGGCCATGAACACTACGCCGAAGACCATGTGATGGATGTGCACTGCGCCGGCGATGATGTTGCCCGGCCACCACCGGACCTGCGCGCGGATCATCCGGACCGACAGCCGGATGAAGCCGAAGCCCGCCACGAACGCCACGAAGAAGCAGAACAGCGGCAGCCGTCCGGTCTGCACAATCTGCGCTTCGAACCAGCCGGACATCCCAACCCCTACCAGCGGCCGCCCCGCGCTCGGGTGACGGCGGACGGTACCCCCGCCAAGTCTCCCGTACCTGCGAACCGGCCGCCACCACCGCGGGGCCAGAATGGTCTGGTGATGAACTTGTCCCGGGCGATCGAGATCGGCCGCCGTGAACGATTCCTGGTCGTGGTGTCGACGGTCAGGTCCGATGCCACCGTGCAGGCCTCGGTCGTCAACGCTGGCGTGCTGCTGGATCCGGCCACCGGCCGCGAGGTGGTCGGCTTCGTGACCTACGGCCCGGCGAAGCTGCGCAACCTGCGGGCCCGGTCCCAGGTCACCGTCACATTCCGGTCGGGCGGCGAGTGGGTCAGCGTCGAGGGGCGGGCACAGATCATCGGGCCCGACGACCCGCAGCCGGGCTTCGATCACGAGCGGCTCCGGCTGCTGCGTCGCGAGGTCTTCACCGCCGCGGGCGGCACTCATCAGGACTGGGCGGCCTACGACGAGGTCATGGACGCGCAGCGGCGGGCCGTGGTGCTGATCGAGCCGGACAGGATCTATAGCAACTGACCCGCCCGGCTGGCCAGCAGCGCGCGGACAGCGGGGCGCGGACAGCGGGGCGCGGACAGCGGCGCGCGGACAGCGGCGCGCGGACAGCGGCGGAAGAAACCGGCCCGGGCGGGAGTTGGCCAGCTAAGTGACCGATCTGCCGCTTTCCGTCCTTGATCTATCCCCGGTAGCCGCGGGGACCACGGCCGGCCAGGCTCTCCGCCAGACGACCGAGCTGGCCAAGCGCGCCGAGGAACTTGGCTACCGGCGGTTCTGGGTGGCCGAGCACCACAACATGCCGGCCATCGCCAGCTCGGCGCCCGCCGTCCTGATCGCGCATCTGGCGGCGGCCACATCGAGGATCCGGGTGGGATCCGGCGGGGTGATGCTGCCCAACCACGCTCCGCTGGTCGTGGCCGAGCAATTCGGCACTTTGGAGGCATTGCACCCGGGCCGGATCGATCTGGGCATCGGCCGTGCGCCCGGCACCGATCAGCTCACCGCTCTGGCCCTGCGCCGCACCATGGAAGGCCTGTCGGCCGAGGACTTCCCGCAGGAACTGGCCGACCTGATCGGGCTGTTCACCGGCGCTGATCCGCGGGCGCCGATCACCGCGACGCCCGGCCGGGGTGACATGCCGGCCATCTGGCTCCTCGGCTCCAGCGGGTTCAGCGCTCAGCTGGCCGGGTTGCTCGGACTGCCGTTCTCCTTCGCCCACCATTTCAGCGCCGCGAACACAGTGCCCGCGCTGGCCCTGTACCGCGAGCAGTTCCGGCCCTCGCACTGGCTGCAGCGGCCCCAGGCGATGGTGGCGGTGAGCGCGATCTGCGCCGATACCGACGAGCGGGCCCGCTGGCTGTCCGGTCCGGCCGCGCTGTCGTTCCTGCACCTGCGGGCCGGGCGGCCGCAGCCGCTGGCCACCCCCGAGGAGGCAGCCGCCTACCCGTATTCGGGGCGCGAGCGGGAGTTCGCCGCGGAACGTTTCGCCGGCCAGGCGGTCGGCTCGCCGGAGACGGTCGGTCGGCAGCTGGCCGCGCTGATCGAGCGGACCGGCGCTGACGAGCTGATGCTCACCACGATGGTGTATGACATCGACGACCGGATCCGATCCTTCGAGCTGATCGCCGAGAAGGTCGCGCCCGCGCTGCGCACGTCGGCCTAGCCGCTGGACCCTCCTGGTGATCTTGACTACTTTCCGGCGATATCTGCTGAAAGGTAGTCAAGATCATTGCTCGGCGAGACTGCTGTTGCGGCTGTGGCCTCCGGTGACGGTGGTCCTGGACCGCGTGACCGGGTGCGTGACCGGGTGTGCGACTACGGCCAGCGCCACCGAGCTTCCGGCGGAGCCGAAAGGCCCGCCTTCGAGGGACCTCGGCCGGCTGCGATCTCAGCCGCGGCGACGCATAGTGAGATGGTTACCTGATCAGGCCGGACGCGCCGCCAACGGTCAGGCGGGCTGGTGACTACCCACACCGGAGGGTGACATGACAGGTCAGCCGATCGACCACGCCGGGCTTGAGCTGTTGCCGTTCGACGCCTGCCTGGATCTGCTCGCCTCGGTGCCGGTGGGACGGGTCGGCTTCAACATCGATGGCGAGATGGTGATTCTCCCGGTCAATCACGTGATGGACGGCCAGGACGTGATCTTCCGCACCTCCCGCGGGTCGAAGCTCGCCGCCGCAGGAGAGCAGGGCCTGGTGGCGTTCGAGGCCGACGCCTATGACCAGGAACGCCGGTCCGGCTGGAGCGTCCTGGTCACCGGGCGGGCCACGGTGGTGTACGAAGAGCCCGAGATCCACCGGCTGAGCGTCCTTGGCCTGGACCACTGGGCCGCCAATGTCGAGCGTCCGTTCTGGGTCCGGATCCGCCCCACCTCGGTCACCGGGCGGCGACTCCCTCAGCTGTAGCCGGCGCCACCCCGGGCCGGCCGCCGGTCGGCGCCGGGCCCGGGGTGGGCGTGAGCGGCTATCCGACCACGCAGCCGCTGCTATGGCCGTTCTGCGGGAACGCCTCGGCCAGGGCGTCGGCGATGAACTTGGCCCGGGCGGCGTATCCGGCCGAGGTGTAGTGAATCCCGTCGGAGATAAACCACTTGTTCCTAACCACGGAGGCCCAGTTGAAGACCCGCATGTTCGGGTACCTGGCGCAGGCCTTCAGCAGCGTGTCATCCCACTTCAGCATGTTGGACTCGGCATAGGGGCCGCTCACGAGCAGTGACTTGACGTTGACCCACATGACGGGCTCGCCGTGGGCTGCCGACATCATCCGCTGGATCCGGGTCATCAGCCCGACCTGCGAGCCGACGGCCACGTCAGCGGTGTCGTTAGTGCCCAGGGCGATCACCCAGCATCCCTGGAATCCATCGGCGACCATGGCGCGGGCTGCGTTGTAGCCGTTGACCTGGCCCGGCAGCACCTCGACCACCGAACGCGCTCCTGAGATATCGGTGCGGACGGTCTGCACTCCCACGTCCTCATACCGCTGCGGAATCCGCTTGGCCGGATCGGGCAGGTAGTCCGGCGAGACCAGGCCCTCGGAGGTCGAGTCGCCGATATGGGCGACCGCGCGGCAGGAGGTGCGCAGCGGGCCGGCCCGCGTGGCGCCGGGCGAGGACGACGCGGGCGCCTCGGCCAGCTTGGGGCGCGCCGGAGCAGTCGAGACCGACTTGAACGACGGCTGCGCGGAGCTAGAGGCGAGCGAGGCCGGGTTGAGCGGGCCCGGGGCCGGGAAGGCGCCGGCGAGGCCGCCGCAGGCGACTACAAACACCCCGGACCCGGCCACCGCCGCGACGATGCCGCCCAGCTTGACTGGCCGGGCGCGCCAGCCGGCCGCGCGGATCCGTTTCGCCAGCCGACCGATCGCGCCATGGCGCACCGGCTCTTCGATGAACTGCCAGGACAACGCGGCCAGTACCACGCTTGCTGTTACCTGAAAGGCGGCCCGGGGGAGGTCCTCGGCCGAATTCGCTGGCGAGGTCAGCACGATGACCGGATAGTGCCACAGGTAGATCCCGTAGGAACGCACGCCGATCCACCGCAATGGCCGCCAGCCCAGGGCCACGCCCACCAGGCTGCCCGGAACGGCGGCTGCGGCCACCACGGCGACAGTGGCCAGCGACAGCAGGGCCAGTCCGCCCCGGTACGTGAACGGTGAGTACTGGCCGACCCGCCAGACCATCACCGCGATCGCAGCCAGGCCCGCGATGCCGGCCCCGTCGAGCAGCACGCGAGCCCACCTGGCCGGCCGTACCCGGCCGCGGCTGGGCCAGGCCATGGCCAGGGCCGCGCCTGCGAGCAGGCCGAACGCGCGCGTATCGGTTCCTTCATAGACCCTGGTCGGATCCAGGCCCGGATGATAGAGCGCCAGCATGGCGATGACCGACGCGGCGGCCAACGCGAGCGTGGGCAGCGCCAGCCACCGCAGCGCAGCGGCCCGGCGGGTGCGCAGGCAGCACACGCCCAGCAGGAGCAGCCAGGGCCAGACGATGTAGAACTGCTCCTCCACCGCCAGCGACCACAGGTGATCGAATGGCGCGGGCGGTGCGAACCTGGCGAAGTAGGACTGGTTCGCCACGATGAGGTACCAGTTGCTTGAGTAGGTGGCGGCTGCGGCCACCGCGCCGCGCAGGCCGGCCAGCCGGACCCGGTCCGCGAGCGTCACCCACGCGGTCACGACGGCCAGCATCACGAACAAGGCGGGCAGCAGCCGGCGGGCCCGCCTGAGCCAGAAGTCGCCCAGGCGGAGCGTGCCATGGGCGGACCATTGCCCGAGCAGCAGGTCGGTGATGAGGTAGCCGCTCAGGGTGAAGAACACCCCGACGCCGAGCATTCCTCCAGGTGCCCATCCGAGCTGCTCGTGATAGGCGATGACAGCGAGCACCGCCAGCGCCCGCAGCCCGTCCAGGCCCGGCATATAACGCTGACCGGTGCGTACCGGTTCCGGCATGGTAATTCCCCCTTGCCGCAGGCCGGTCCACCGGAATCCTAACGTCCGGCGCGTCTCGGGTCCACGCGGCAAGGGGGTCACTACCCAGAGTTACCTAATGATTACGTATTGTAGTCGGCAAGATACGGAACGGACTTCTACCTTTGCGCCGACAATGGCCGGCCTATAACGGTTAGCGCACGACGCAGCCGTTGCTGTGGCCGCCCTCGGGAAACGCCCGGGCCAGGCCGTCAGCTATCGCCTGGGCACGATCGGCGAACCCCGATGAGGTGTAGTGAATCCCATCCGAAATGAACCAGCCGGGATTCGCCACTGAGGCCCAGTCGAGGATCCTCATGTTCGGGTACGTCGCGCAGGCCCGCAGCAGGGTGTTGTTCCAGATCTGCATATTGGCCTCGGACCACGGGCCGCTGGAGAGCAGGGTGCGCACGTTGACCCACATGACCGGCTCGCCGTGCGCAACCGACATCATCTCCGCGATCCTGGCCATCAGCCCCACGGCGGACCCGACGGCCACGTTCGCCATGTCGTTGGTGCCGAGCGCGATGACCCAGCACCCGTGGTAACCCTCGGCGCGCCAGGCGCTGGCCACGCCATAGCCGTTGACCTGCCCGGGCATCTCCTCCACGATCGAGCGCCCGCCGGAGGCGTTCACCCAGAGGTGCCTGACCCCGACGTCGGAGTACCTCGCCGCCAGCCGCTGGGCCGGGTCGGGCACGACCTCAGGCGAAATCATGCCCACCGAGGTTGAGTCACCGATATGCGCCACCGACCGGCAGGAGGTGAGGAGCGCCCTGCTGCGGTGACGGACCGGGCCGGCCGAGTTCGCCGCGGCCTTGGCGGGGCTGGCGGCCTTGGCGGGGCTGGTGGTCTTGACGGGGCTGGTGGTCTTGGCCGGGCTGGCGGCCGACCGGCTACTGGCGTGACCGGCCGGGCGGCCAGCCTGCGGGTGGCTGGCTGAGGGGGCGGCGCCGGAGTGCCCGGCCAAGGCAGCGGTGTTCGGGTGCCCGGCCGGGCCGCCACTCCGCGGGCCAGCCGCCTGGGCGCCGGCCGGCGAGCCCGCGAAGACGCCAGCCACGGTCAGGCCGACCAGCAGCAGCACGAGCGCGGCGGCCACGCCGCCCACCGCGACCATGCGGCGGCGGGGCCCGGCCAGGCTCTTGGCCCGGTCCAGCGAGCGGCGGGGCCCGGCGAGGCTCTTGGCCCGGTCCAGGGAGCGGAGCCAGCTGGGGCTGCCGAGACGTGCGTAGAGGCGGTTGAGACCAGAACGCAGGCGCATTATCGTTTCCCATTCGACATGAGAAGGCGCGCCACAGTGCACCGAGTCGACAGCTCAGGTGATCAACTCGGTGACCAGGACATGGGCCGAACCCGGCGGCAGGTCCAGTGCGGCCGCGCCTCACTCGGGGGCTTGACATGCCGAGTGCGCCGGGCTTGATCGCGATGCCCAGCACTTGTGTAGCATTTATCCGGTTTAGATATTTTGCCGTATTTCGTCCCCCGCCACTGGCCGTGGCGTAGCGGCCGCCGGATATGGGCGCTGCCGGAGGGATCCGGCCCGGCCAGCCAGGCACCGGGCACCAGCGCCGACGGCTGCGTTCGGTAGCCGCCGCACTACGAAGAACACGATAGCGGGCCGCGCTGATTCCATCAGCGCCGAATTACTGCTGGTCAGCGCCGTCACCCGCGCGATCGTGACGGCTTTTCGGCACACGGCACCGAAAGCCGTCACGATCACAGGAAAGAAGAGCCGCGCGGTTACCTGCGGTCGGCGCCCCTGACGCGGTAGTAGGCGGTGGGGTGCCAGTAGGCGTTGAATCGCTCCCAGCCGATCCGGCTGCCGGAGTCATGCGCCCCGAACGTGATGTCGCCGCGGACAAAGAGCTCTACGTGGCCGGTGCCGAAGAAGGCCAGGTCGCCCGGCCGCGCTTGGGCATGGCTGATGCGGATTAGCATGCCGCTGTCGAGCATGTCGTAGGTGGTCCGGCCCAGCCAGATGTGTGCGTGCTCGTAGGCCGACGAGACGAGGCCTGAGCAGTCAAAGCAGGACGGCCCGGAGCCGCCCCAGCAGTACCACTTACCGCGCTGGGCTATCGCGTACTTGTACGCGACCCAGCTGCGCATGGGATGACGGACGGTACGAGTCGCGGCATGCGCGGAACTGACGGTACGAGTCGCGGCATGGGCGGACCCGCCGGTAACGGCGAACGCCAGCGCGGTGAGGGCCACGGACACCATGATCACGAACTTCCGGTGGAACATTTGTTCTCCTTTGTTGAACGTGAATGATCCCGGTGGTCCAGGGGCTTCCTCCTCCGCCTTCGCGTTCGATGAGCCCGGGCAGGGCGCTGCGGACCCGGTGGGCCCGCGTTTACTGCTGGCCGATATGGTTACGGGTGAACGGCCCCGGCCTGGCCGTGCGCGGCTTGAATGATGCGCGTTTCCTACCCGGCTGTCGTTATCTACCGTGCGTGGTCGAGGCACGCCTTGTCCTGGTTTTGGTAAAAGAGGCAGGTCAGAGCGGTACAATTCGGCGTGGTCTAGCAGCTCTCCTGGTCAGCCGAGTTCGGCAAACGCAGCCGCGATCGTGGTCCGCGGGGCACCCTGGGCGGCCAGCAGGCGCAGCAGTACCCGGGCCTGGTACGGATGAAAAGGCCCGCCGTTAATGAGCCCCCGCTCTTGAAAGTCACGCTCGGAGCCGACCGCGCCGTAGCTGGCGCTGAGCACCGCGCACCTCGATCAGGGTGCGCCGCCCGACTTGCGGGAGAAATCGCGGGACCTGCTCGGCGACGTGGCCGACCGGGCCGGTATCGGGCGAGGTGAACGTGCCGTGCTGGTCACGCTCCATCACCTGCTGTCTCATACCGCGGGCATCCCGCACTGGCTCGAGGCGCCGGGCCTGGACCCGGCCGAGCCGATGGGGATCAGCGAGCGGCTGGAGACCATCCTGGCCACGCCACTGCGCACCGAGCCCGGCGCGCAGTGGCACTACAGCAGCCCGGGCTTCGTGCTGGCCGGGTTCATCGCGGAGCGGGCCAGCGGGCAGCCCTACCGGGAGTTCCTCGCCGAGCGGATCTTGTCCCCGCTGGAGCTGACCGAGACCACCGTGGGCGGTGCCCCGGACGCCGCGGCCCGCGGCTACACCAGCGGTCGGCCGGTGGCGCCCTTTGACCTGGACGCGATGCCCGGCACTGGCGACATCTGGTCCACCCGGGCGATCTGACCAGGTTCACCGCCGCCTTGCACTGCGGTGAGCTGATCGCCGCGAGCTCGCTGCGCGCGATGTGCACCGCGCACGCGCCCCTCAACGACGATGAGGAAGGTGAGCCCCGGCTGATCACCACCGGGTACGGCTACGGCATGTTTACCGGGATCTTCGCCGGGCGCGCGGCTTATTACCATCCCGGCGACAACCCGGGCTATCAGTCCTTCGCCTGCTGGATCCCGGACCGGGCGGCCAGCATCGTCATCCTGGTCAACGACGAGGCCGCGAGCATGACGGGCCTGCTCAGGCAGCTGCTTCCCGCGGCTTTGGGACCTTAGGTGAGACGGCACAGCTGCGTCAGCGCGTCGGCGCGCTACGGGATCAGGACGATCTTGCCGGTCGTATGACCGGCCATGACCACGCGGTGAGCCACGGCCGCATCGGCGAGCGGGAAGGTCTGGTCGACGAAGACCCGCAGCGTCCCGTCCTGGGCCAGCCGCACCAGGTCCAGCCGCGCGGCGTCGCGGATCGCGGCGCCGGGGTCAGCGCCAGGTGCGCCGCCCAGCACCTTGATCCCGGCCTTGAGTCCCCGCGCGAACCCGGCGATAGTGGCGATCCGCGCCCGGTCAGCGACCAACTCGAGCGAGACATCGAGCGCCTCGTCGGTGCCGACCAGGTCAAGCGCGGCGTCGACGCCGCCCGGCGCCGCGGCCCGGACCCGCTCAGCCAGGCCGTCGCCATAGCCGACCGGCCGCGCGCCGAGCCCGCGCAGCAACTCATGGTGCGGTGGGCTGGCGGTGGCTACGACCGCGGCCCCGCGGGCCGTGGCGAGCTGGACCGCCATGAGGCCGACGCCCCCGGCGGCACCATGGATCAGCACCGTGTCACCTTCGTGCACACCAGTCGCCGCCAGGGCGTGCCAGGCGGTGGCGCCGGTCAGCATCAGCCCGCCTGCCTGCGGCCAGTCCAGGGTGGCCGGCCTCGGCACCAGGGCCTGGGCCGGCACCACCAGCTCGGCGGCGTAGGCGCCCGGAGCCCGGAACGCGATCACCTCGTCGCCGGGCGCGATCGGGCCGGCCGGGCCCACCGCATCAGGGCCCACCGCCGTCACCACGCCCGCCGCTTCCGAGCCCAGCCGGATGGGCAGCTGGGCCGGATCGGTGCCGAACGCCCCGCTGTAGACCTTCACGTCGACCGGGTTCACGCCCGCGGCGCGGACCTCGATGCGAGCCTGGCCCGGGCCGGGATCCGGGGTCGGCTGGTCGATGAGGGCCAGCACCTCAGGGCCGCCGAAGGCGGTAGCGATCACGACTGATGGCATGCAAGACCGAACACCGGCCGCATCCCCGCCATTCCGTCGGCCGATGGCCGGAGTGGCAGATCACCACCCGCGTGCCCAGCGCGGTATTTTCCCTGAGTTCCGGGGGAATGCCTGGCGGCCTGGGTCGGGGTGCCAGCTCCCGGCCAGCGGCCCTGATCATCGGGGCCAGCGGCCCTGACCATCGAGGCCAGCGGTCCCGATCGTCGAGGAGGGTAACCAGTGCGGAGCCGGCAGTACGGACCGGACGTGCTCGCAGCGGGACGCCGCCGGCCGGGGCAGGCTCAGCTTCCGCGGGTCGCGGCTGAGCACGGGCTGGTGGTCGAGGACGGCGCAGGTGAGTTCTGCGGGGCGGTGGTGTTCTGCGAGAAGGACGCGGTCACCCTGGAGGATGCGCGCGGCAGGCAGCGGGTGTTCCCGCTGGGTCCGGGCGCCTTCTTGCTGGAGGGCAGGCCGGTCATGCTGGTCAGGCCGGGCCGGGCCAGCGCACCAGGATTGCCAGCCGGTGCCGGCAGGCCGGCCGCCCGGACCGCCTCAGGATCGATCGCCGCCCCCCCGAGCCGGGCCAAGGTCGCGCGGGCCAGCCGGATCTACGTCGAGGGGCGCCACGATGCCGAGCTGGTGGAGAAGATCTGGGGCGACGACCTGCGCGACGTCGGAGTGGTCGTTGAGTACCTGGGCGGAATCGACGACCTGCCGGCGATCGTCGCCGATTTCGCCCCCGGACCGGAGCGGAGGCTCGGGGTCCTCGTCGATCACCTGGTCTCCGGCTCGAAGGAGAGCCGGATCGCCGCGCAGGTCCGGTCTGGCCACGTCCTGATCGTCGGGCACCCGTTCATCGACGTCTGGGCCGCGGTCAAGCCGTCGGCGGTGGGAATCTCGGGCTGGCCTCGGATTCCCCCTGGCACGCCCTGGAAGGAGGGCGTTCTGCAGGCCATCGGGTGGCGGGAGGACACCGCCGCGGCCTGGCAGCGCATCTTGCGCTCGGTGACGTGCTTCGCGGACCTCGAGCCTGAATTCCTCGGCCGGGTGGAGGAGCTGATTGACTTCGTTACCGCGCCCGGCAGCGCGTGACCAACCACTGGATCATCAACCCGCGCACCGACCCGACCTAACCGGTATCAGCTCGTCCCGCGGACCCACGCCGGGTCCGGCCTGCCCAGCGTAAAAGTCGTAGCCGCGCCAATGACAATCGCGATGAGCGCGATCACGAGCGGGTAATAGATCTGAGAATGAATCACCAGGGCCGCACCGATGAGTGCGCCCGCCAGCATGGTGGCTATGGCGGCCAGCCGCCGTCCCGCCTTCGATCCTGTTCCGCCCGCCAGGGCGCTGTCAGCAGCGATTCCGGTAATCGTCAGAGTAAGAACCGTGGTGGTGAGATCGGGCACCGCGATCTTACGGGCCGCGGCGTTCTGAATTCCCATGGAGGCGCCCAGCGCCACGATGAGGGCGTACCGGTACCCGCTCGCCACCGGGCTGCCAGACAGGACGGCGAAGATGACCGCGGCCACGAGGAACACGGCCTGGATGGCAGCAGCCGAACTGTGCAGCCTGCCCCGGTGCTCGCGAAACCGCGCGCTGAGCCTGCCGCCGAGCAAAGCGCCGAGAGCGAATGCCACCAGGGCCACCGCGGACGCGGTAATCGAAAACCCGGGGGCACCGGCCAGCGCGAATCCCAAGAACACGACATTGCCGGTCATATTGGCAACAAAAACGTGGCCGAGGGCTAGATAACTGAATGCATCGACCAATCCCGTTACCAGGGTCATGCTGAGCAGGACCGGCGGCAGCGGGCCATGCCGGCCGTTCTTGTCGGGGAAGATCGTGTCGCGAATCTCGGTGATAAAGGTATTCATCTGAGAACTCCCTCAATCGCGGCGCGGGCCGGTGAACGTCGCGGTCAGGGAGATGATCTCAGGAAGACGCCGCGCCCGGCGAAGCGGCTACCCGGCGCACCGGTCACCGAGCCCCGCTGCGAGGGAAGCCCCGCTCAGCACCGCGCTTACCGGGTGAGCCGCTGCACGTCGAGGGTCTGCCCCGCTGATCTGAGCCGGGCGGCCAGCGCGGCGCCCATCGCCGTGGCCGGGGTGAGGACGCCGGCGCGAGCGGGCAGGCGGTCGCGGTCCAGCGCGAGGCAGAGCGCGCTCTCGCCGAGCATCACCGAGGTGGCGGCGTAGCCGGGGTCGCCCCGCGCCTCGATCCTGCTGAGGTAGCGCACGCCAGCCGAGGTCCTGGTATGGACACCGATCCGGAAGAAGCCCGTGCGGCGGGCCTTCTCGCTGGGGCCCTCCCCGAACACTGGCAGGAGCCCGGCCAGGGCCCTGGATGGCCCGAACCCGAGCCCGGCCGCCATGGCCTTGCTGGCGGCGGCTACCGCGGCGGCCTGCGCGGCCGCCGCCGGGCCGGTGCCGAAGCCGGTGACCTCGCGGTAGCGGAACTGGCGGCCATAGGCCCACTCCTGCAGCGCATTACTGCGACGCACCACGCGCGTATTCAGCCCCGCCATGAGGAAAGGCGCCACCCAGCTTCCGAGTGCTGAATCGTAGCTGAACCAGGCCAGGTCCCGCTCGTCGCCGAGGTCGGGCTCGGCCGCGCGGTCCGGGCTGAGCGCGTACGGGTCCTCGACCAGCCTGCGGTACTCGGAGTTGGCCACGGTCTCGTTAAACTGGCCGAGCCCTGACGCCAGCGTCCCGCCGCTAACGCCGCCCCTCAGGCCCGTCACGACCAGCGTCGTATCGGCCAGATCTCCGGCGTCGTCGAGGCGGGCCGCCTGGTGCAACAGCAGCACGCCCAGGTCGGAAGGGATGGAGTCGAACCCGCAGCAATGCACGATGCGCGCGCCCGACCGGGCCGCTGCCTCGTGGCAGCGGTCGATGCTTTCCCTGATGAACAGCACTTCACCGGACAGGTCCGCGTAGTCGGTGCCCGCGCTGGCGCAGGCCTGCGCGAGCGGCAGCCCGTGTCGGCGGTAGGGCCCTACCGTGGTGGCCACGACGCGGGCCGCGTGCGCGAGAGCAGTCACCGAGAGCGGATCCGCTGAGTCGGCCGTCAGCAGCGGCCACGCCGCCGCCGCCGCCCCGAGCCGCTCCCTGAGATCGGCCAGCCGCTGCGCAGACCGTCCCGCCAGCCCGATCCTGATGTGGCCCGGTGCGTGCCCGGCCAGGTAGGCGGCCACCAGCCGCCCCACGAAACCGGTCGCGCCGAACACCACCACGTCCAGCTCACGGTCCCCGCTCATCAGCTCATCCTAGGGACATCGGCCCGGATGGTCGGGGCCGAGCAGCAGACGCGGGCCGCGCCCGAGCCGGTGCGGGCGAAACCAGCGCCTAAACGGCCCGTCGTGGTCAGTGCCGCACGCCTGGTCGGCCCGGGTCCCGGCTGGCTCGCAGCGGCGTAGCATCATCGCATGTCCGCCGTCGATCTGCGCTACGACCGCGTCGGGGAGGGCCCGGTCGTCGTGCTCGTCCACGGGCATCCCTTCAACCGGAGCATGTGGGCCCCGCAGCTGGAGGCGCTGAGCGGGGACTTTCGCGTCATCGCGCCCGACCTGCGGGGCTATGGCGCCAGCCCGGTCACCGCCGGAACGGTGACCATGGGCCAGCTCGCCGCCGATGTCGGCCGCCTCCTGGAACGGGAAGGCGTCGATACGGCGGCCCTCGTCGGCCTCAGCATGGGCGGGCTGGTCGTGATGGAACTCGCGGCCGCCGACCCGCGGCGCTGGTGGGCCCTCGGTTTCGTCGCCACCACCGCGCAGCCGGTCACCGATGCCGAGCGGGCCGATCGCCTGGCCAAGGCCAGGACCGCTGAGGAGCACGGCATGCGGCCGCTCGCTGACGAGATGGCCGCCCGGCTGTTCGGTCCCGATCCCGGCCAGGCTCCGGTCGAGCGGATCATGGCGATGATGCTGGCCACGAACCCGCTGGGCGCGGCCGCCGCGCTGCGCGGCCGGGCCGAGCGGCCCGACTACCGGCCGCTCCTGCGGGCCGCCGGCCTCCGCTCGCTCGTGTGCGTCGGAGACCGCGACACGTTTTCCACAGCCGAGGTCACTGCGGAACTGGCCGGCTGCCTGCGCGATCCGCAGCTCGTTGTCCTCGAAGGCGTCGGCCACCTGCCCAACCTTGAGCGGCCCGGCATTTTCAACGAGCAGCTGCTCAGCTTTCTGCGCCGCGCCTGGTCGGAACGTAATCGAACATACGTCTGACAGCGGTGCTGGCGATTCCGTGGGGCTGGCTGAGCCAGGCGGAGTTCCAGGACCAGCCGGTGGCGCGGCGTCGAGCCTGACTAGGAAGCCCGCGGCCCGCCAGCGTCCCGTTCGAGGATCCGTCTCACCGCCTGCAGGGCCAGATCCCACGGGAAGGCACCGGGATGCTGCTCTGGCGTCCCCGGGGCGGGGAGCGGATACACCTCCGGCCCGTACAGGACGCCGACGCCCCATGACCGGAGCTTTCCGATGCTCTCCCCGAACGCGGGGTGCGCCGCCTGCGCGGAGTTGGCGGCGGGCAGGGCAACGATCGGCAGTTTCTTGCCGATCCCCTCGACGAGGATGCCCAGGGCGAGGGTGTCGCAGATCCCCGCGGCCCACTTGTTGATGGTGTTGACGGTCGCTGGCGCGACGATCACGGCGTCCGGGCCGGGCAGGATGTCCGGCTCGCCAGGGTCTTTGTAGGTGCTCCGCACCGGATGGCCGGTCTGCCTGGCCAGCGCGGGGACGTCGAGGAACCTGACCGCCGATGGCGTCACCAGCAGGCAGGTATCCCAGCCCTCCCGCTGCGCGGCATCGATCAGGACGGATACGTCGCGGGCGGGCGGCGCGGCGCAGGCGATCACGTACAGGACAGGCTGGCTCACACCGCTATCCCTACCCTCCCTACCCGATCCCGACCTGGCCCGGCTCGTGCTTGACAGGAAACCATATGGTTTCCTATTGTGAAGGGTATGGATCTCGTGTTCCGGGCGCTGGCCGACCCGACTCGGCGGGCGCTGCTCGACGAGCTGTTCGCCCGGGATGGCCAGACGCTCGCAGCACTCACGGCGCAGCACGATATGACGCGCATAGCCGTGGCGAAGCACCTGAAGATCCTGGCGGAGGCCGGCCTCGTGGTCAGCAGGAGGCGGGGGCGGGAGAAGCTGCACTACCTCAACGCGGTGCCCATCCGCCTGCTTCACGACCGGTGGGTGAGCAAGTACACGCAGCCGTGGGTCGCGGGCCTGGCTGACCTGAAGCACGAACTGGAGGAACGCATGGAGAAGGTTTTCGAGATCTACATCCGCACGACGCCAGAGCATCTGTGGGAGGCGATCACCGATCCGGCGATCCGGGAGAAGTACCAGTTCGGTGCCGCGGTCGAGTCGGACTGGACGGCCGGCTCGCCTTACCGGCTGGTTCATCCCGGAGCGGGGCGGCCGCTGGCCGAGGGGGAGAACCTGATCGTGGAACCGCCCAGGCGGCTGGTGCAGACGATGCGCGCCCTTTGGGGCGAGGACGCGGAGCGAGCCGGAACATCGCGGGTGACGTGGGAGATCGAGCCGGTCGGCGACTCCTGCCGGCTGACCGTGATCCACGATCAGCTGCGCGACGGCGCCCCGGATCAGCTCTACGGCGGGTGGCCGATGATCCTCTCCGGGCTGAAGACGTGGCTCGAGACCGGCCAGACGCTGACCACCCCAGGCTCGCTCATGTACACCGAGCAGCGATGAGGAGGTCACGACGCGCGCGGACGAGAGGGGCCAGCGTCGCCCCGGCATATGACTGCCGCCGCCCGGTAGCGGGCGGCGGCAGTGCTGCGGATGACCTGTCGAGCTACTCCGCCGGCGAGCGGGAGCCGGACCTCGGGCATATGTGAGGCGATCCCCGGGAGCCATTGGCCCCGCCGCAAATCGGCGGCGGCAACGGGCTGACCGTCCAGGGGAAGGAAGCCGAGCCCTGCGTGCCATGGGCGTCGGTCGCGGTGACGGTGACGCTGTAGCTGCCGAGCACGGTGGGGGTCCCGGAGATGAGGCCGGTGGCGGGATTGATAGACAGGCCCGGCGGGAGGCCGGTGGCCTGGTAGGAGCTGATCGCGTCCCCGTCGTTGGAACTGGCCGACATCTGGAGGCTGGTGGGCACATCGAGGTAGGTGTCCCTGGATCCCGGATTAGTCACCGTGACGACGTCCTGCGCCACGAAAGCGAGAGTGCCATCCGGCGTGCCCCAGCCGGTCGGCCCGTCGTAGCCGACTTCCGCGGTGCACAGGTACGCGGGGCTGCAGGTGCCGTTGGAGCCGGAGGTCACGTCGTACAGCTCCGAGGTGTGCTGGTAGATGTAGGACGACGGGTAGGTGCCCGGAGCCGGCGGGCCGGCCAGGGCGTAGACCGACGCGATGATCGGGGTGGCCACGCTGGTACCGCCGGCCTCTGCCCAGCCGCCCTGTTCGTAGCTGTCGTAATAGGCGACCCCGGTGTTCGGGTCGGCGTCGGCGGCGACGTCATTGGCGGTCCGGGTAGCGCAGCCGGTGTCGGTCTGCCAGGGCGGCTTGGGGTCGTAGGGGGAGCACCCGGAGCCGGTGCCGCTCCAAGCGGTCTCGCTCCAGCCGCGCGGGTTGGAGGCCGGCGACAGCGAGGTGCCGCCGACGGCGGTGACGTACTCGGTGGAGGCGGGGAATACGGGGCCGCCGTATCCGCCGTCGCCTCCCGCGAAGGTTATCGCCACGCCCGGGTGGTTGAGATACGCGGAAGCATAACCGGCGTCGTACGTGCCAGCCGCGCCGTAGTAACTGTTCGAGATGAACTTGACCCCCAGGCCCACGGTCGCGTTAATTGCCGCTCCCAGGTCCGAAAAGGTCCCGCTGCTCGCCTCGACGAGCAGGATGTGACACAACGGGCAGATCGCCGACACCATGTCGACATCAAGTGACTCCTCGTTGGCCCAGTACGGGTTACCCGCGGCCGGCAGCGGGCTAGCCTGCCCGTTCTCGTTCACTTTCTCGAAACAGCCGGTGCCGCAGGCGGGAAGGCCCCAGGCCGCGCGGTAGATCGCCAGGTCAGCGGCGGCATTCGGGTCATCGTAGGGATCCACCACGGCCACCGTCTGGCCGCTGCCCGCGGTCCACGATGGCAGCCGGTAAGCGCTCTGCAGGCTGGACGGCCCGTACCCATAACCAACCGGGGCGGCATCCGGGCTGTCGGCGGGCTGCAGACGCGGCCGCACATTGGTGCGGATCAGCATCGTACAGGCAACCTGCCTGCCGCGGGGCGCGGCGCATACCCGCTTGAAGTCGTTAGCCGCCGTGACTGAGGCCCGCAGGTGGGGCGTGGCTGGCGCGGCTGCCGCTAAGCCGCCGCCGAGGGCCACGCCGACGACCGCGAGAGCCGCCGTCACGGCGAGCAGCCTGATCCGTCGAAACATTGCTTCTTCTCCTTTGTCGATGCTGCCCGCGGCCGGTACTGTCCGCGGCTGCGGCAGGCCGGCCAGCGGCGTCACGAGGTTCAGGGTGCGGGGCCGGGCCGTGGCGGCGCATCGGCAATAACGCGTATTCGGGCCCGCGGGGATTGACTACATGGCCCCGGGTGCCGTGCATCGCCCCGGCGTCACCGTGCCGGGCCCGGCGTGCTGGATGGCGACCGGATTGGTGATGTCCGGCCACCGCAGAGGGCGAGGAGAGCGAGGAACTGCCCGCCTGCAGCGGCCAGTAGCAGCTCGTGAGCAGTCAGCGAAGCGCTCGGCCGCTGCGAGGCCCCCGGCTGCGCCCACGCCATTCTCCGGATCGGGCCCGGCCCGGCCCGGCGTTTCTGCGACAACGCCTGTGCCAGTCGCACCCGCGTCGCCGCCCACCGGGCCAGCCGCAAGGCATCGCGCTCTTGATAACCGGTCCGCTCGGCGGTGCTATTCGGTGCCGCGGACAGTGCCATCATGGGCATGATGTGCTCGAAGGCTGCACGGACAGGGAGTGAACCGTCTGGATGGCGATCGCAGGCCGCCAAGCCGGCCCGTACGACCTGGACCCTCTCGCGGTAAGCGACAGGTTCCGCCTGTTCAACTTCACCCGGCGCGACGACTACCTGGCCTACCTGTGGGTCCTGCGCGCCATGGACCGGCTTCGCGCGATGCACGTGGCGCAGTCGCATGCCGACGACGTGGCAGCGGTCCTGGCTGAGCTCGCCGTCACGAACGACAACCTCCCCGCGAACATCGGCAACCTGCGCGACCGGCTGGACAGCCTGTTCGATGACGGGATCCTGCACCGGCTGGAGGACGCATCGCGCGCCGGGACCCTCGCGCTGTACCGGAACCGACAGTCGGTGTACCAGTTCAGCGAGCTGGGGCACCGCGCGTACACCGCGGTCGAGGGGGTGCTGGCCGCGCGGGTGCACGACGCGAACCTGTCCCGGCTGATGTTCTCCGACATCCTGCGGGACCTGCACGGCCTCGCCGAGGCCAACCACGGGGCCGATGGCGACGAGATCGTGCGCCGCCTGACCAGCCTCGACCGGGTCATGGAGGACATGGCCCGGCGGTCGGCGCGGTTCCACCTGACGCTCGGCGACATCACCCGCTCGACGGACACCTCGCCGGAGATGTTCCTGCGTTACAAGCACGCCCTGATGGCGCACATGAGCGACTTCATGGCAGAACTCGACCGCTACCTGCCCCGCCTCTGCGCGGCGGTCGAGCAGATCGAGGCCACCGGCCTGAGCACCCTGCTGAACCGCGCGGCCGAGGCTGACGAGCGGCCCCTCATGCAGCGGGCGGAAGTCCTGGAGGACTGGCGGCGCCGGTGGGCGGCGGTCCGCGCCTGGTTCGTGGGCCAGGGCAGCGACCACTCGCGCGCCGCTGAGATGGGAGCCGCGACCCGGGCCGGGGTCTCCAGCGTGATCGCGCTGCTGCGCCAGATCACCGAGTCGCAGCGGGGCGGGGTGAACCGGTCCACCCAGCTCAGGCACCTGGCCGCGTGGGTGGTGGACGTGGCGGACGAAGATGCCGCGCACGCGCTGCTGTCCGCGGCGTTCAACCTGCGCCGGGCCCGGCATCTGGGCGGCGTCCATGACGACGCCGAGCTGATCTCGCCCCGGCTGTCCTGGCCGGACGCACCGGGCGTGGAGGTCTCGGTGACCTTGTTCCGCCGCGGCAAGGCACCCACTCCGGGCCTGCCGCAACGGCTCGCGGTCCAGGCGGGCCTGCGGGCCGAGCTGCGCCGGCGCCAGGCCAGGCAGCGAGCCGCTGAACGGGATGCCGCGCGGCAGCTGCTCGCATCGGGCCCGGCTGACCGGGTGCTGGATGAAGCCCAGACCCGGGTGCTGCTGAAGCTGCTCACCCGGGCACTGGAGGCCAGGTCGGTGGTCGCCGGGCGGATCACCGGCGGCTCCGGCGGGAACGACGTGATGGTCATCCGGCTGGTGCCCTCGGCCGCCGGCAGCGCCGTGCGCACCGCGCACGGGACGCTGTACCTGCCCGGGCTGCGGCTGGAGATATCCCCGTCCCGGACCCGGGCCATCGCCATGGCGGGAGCGCGCGATGGCTGAGCCGGGTGCCGCCCGCGGGGTCGCGCCCAGCGATCTCGGCTCGTACCAGCACGCCGTCCGGCTCGTGCTGACCAACGATTTCATCACCCCGGGACGTCCCCGGGCCGGCGCGCTCGCGGCGGTGCTCCGCTGGGCGGACCTGATGGCCAGGGACTTCGCCGAGCTACTCGGGTACACGCTGATCGCGACCGCCCATCAGGTGCGGCTGGTGCGGCGGCTCGACACGCTGGATGCGACCCAGCGATCGGTCTTCTCAGCCAGGAGCGGCCGGCCTTTCGACCGGCGACGGCTCGCTTACCTGTGCCTGGTGCTGGCCGTCTTCCAGCGATCCAGGATCGAGATCAGTCTCGCGGACCTGGTCCGCGCTTTTGCCCCGTCAGCCAACGCCATCGACGGTCTCGGCTTCGAGGCCACCATCACCGAGCACAAACGGGCCGTCGTCGACGTCCTGGACTGGCTCGCTGATCACGGCGCGCTGCGCCTTTCCGACGGCTCGGCGGAGAACTGGGCCCACGACAGCGAACGCGGGGACGCGCTGTACGACGTCGACCACGATATCTGCGCGTCCCTGTTCCGGCCGGGCCGCCCGATCCAGCACCTGCCCGGCGCGGCCGGCCTGCTGGATGTTTCCGACGTCGGCGCGCGGCGCCCTGCCCAGCGAGCGGCCGCCGCCCGCCGTGCGCGGCGCCTGCTGCTGGAACATCCCGTCCTCTACTATGCGCTGCTGGACGCCGAGACCGCCGCGGCGCTGCGCGAGACCGAACTGGCCGACAACCTGGCCAGGCTTACCGGCCTGGTCGTGGAACGGCGGGCCGAGGGCGTGATGCTGGCCGACCCCACCGGCCGGTTCACCGATCAGCCGTTTCCTGGCCGGGGCGGCGCCGTCAACCGGACTGCCGGGCTGCTCCTGGCGAAAATTGCTGACCTGGCGGAGGATCCCGACGACGGCCCGGCGCTGACCCGGATACCCGTCCCGGCGGCTAGCGATGATCTCCGTGAGCTGCTGGAGCGAATTGACGCCGGGCCGGCCTCGGGGGCCGCTGATCATGATCACCATCTGCCGGGACCGGCTGCGCTACGCGCCGAGCCCGGCGCAGGCCCGGTGCCGCTGGAGGCGCCGTTTATCGAGCGAACGCGGCTGGAAGGCATGCTGTCGGAACTTTACGATGAGTTCGGCGCGGCGTCATTCACCGCGCAATGGCAGTACGATCCGCACGGGCTGCTGGACGCCGCGACCCGGCTGCTCGGCGACCTGCGCCTGATCCGGCGGCTGCCCGGCGGGGCACTGATCCTTCCCGCCGCGGCGCGCTACCGCAACATCACCGCCGCGCTGCCCGACAGCGGGAAGCGGGACGGCCAGGGCGTGTTCGACTTCACTAGCTTCTAAACGGGAGGACCCGCGTGAGCGCCGTCCAGGGCACGGCTGCCGTTATGCGGTTCAAACCGAGCCGCGCCGGGATCATCAATCTGTGGGACTACTCCGATGAGGAGTTCGCCTTCGGCGACGGCCGGCTGGCCCTGCGGGGTCACAACGGCTCCGGGAAGACCAAAGCCCTGGAGGTGCTCTTCCCCTTCATCCTGGACGGCAGCCTGGACGCCCGCCGGCTGGACCCGTTCAGCGGCGAGAACCGCACCATGAAGGCGAACCTGCTTTACCGGGGGCAGGACGCCGAGCACGGGTACGTGTGGATGGAATTCGCGCGGCCAGATGAGACCGTCACCCTGGTGATCGGCCTGGCCGCGCACAAGAACTGGGACCGGCCGCGCCCGTCCTTCTACCTGACCGGCCAGCGGATGGGCGTCGACTTCGGCCTGCTGTCCGCGGACTCCCGCCCGCTGACGGCCAAGCAGCTGACCGCGGTCCTGGGCCGGGACGCCTACTACGGCGACCGGAAGGGCGCCTACCAGGACGCCGTGGACGCGCGGCTATTCGGCCTCGGCCGCGAACGGTACACCCAGCTGCTCGACCTGCTGATCGCCCTGCGCCGCCCGCTGCTGGCCAAGGACCTCGATCCCGTGAAGGTCTCCGACACGCTCACCGCAGGCCTGAGCCCGGTCGATGAAGATCTCGTCGAGCAGGCAGCCCGCGACTTCGAGAACCTGGCCGCCGTCCAGAAGCAGTACGACGACCTGGCCGCCGCTGATGCGGCGGTGCGGGGTTTCCTGGTTCATTACCTCGCCTACCTGCGTGCCCACACCCGGCATCAGCTGGATCAGGTCGCCGCCCGGCAGGCCAGCGCCGAAGGACAGGTCGAGGCGATCACCGAGGCCGCGCGGGAGGCCGCGCGTGCGGGCCTCCAGGAGCAGCGAGCGAGCGACGCGTCGCAGGCGGCCAGCCTCAGCGCCGGCACATTCGAAGCCCAGCTGTCCGCGCTCCGGAACCGGGACGCGTACACCGATCACGAGAAACTGGCCCTGCGGCGTGATCAGCTGGGCCGGGATCAGACAGGCCTGGCCGATGACGCGAAACGGCTGACCCGCGCCGTGGCTAATGTCGGCGAGCTGGAGCACGAGGCCGCAGGCGTAGCAGTCCAGCTCGCCGAGATCGAGCGTGCGGCGGACCGGAACGCCCGCCAGCTGGTCGAGACCGCTGATCGCGCCGGCCTCACCCGTGACGGCGAGCCCGCCGACACCGGCGAGGACCTGCAGGTCACCGCGAAGGCGCGCACTGCGGCGCGCCGGGACGACATCCGCGAGATCCGCGAGCACATCGGGCGGGTCAAAGACGCCGAGCGGGATCGCAAGGGGGCCGAAACCGGACTCGGCCAGGCACAGCAGCTGCTGGCGAAGCGCGAGCAGTCCTGCCGCGACGCGGATGACCACCTCCAAAGCGCTCGCGCCGAGCTTGTCCAGGAGCTGCGCAACTGGGCGGACCGGTGGAGCGGCGCCGAGCCGTACGCCGTCATCACCGCCGACCAGTTCGGCGTCCTGGCTGGCCAGCTGGACCGGATCGGCGAGCCGGACGCACCGACCCTGACCGAGACTCTTGCCTTCCTGACCGGAGAGCGCAGGACGGCGCTGATCACCGGCCGCGAGCAGCTCAGGAACCGGGACCAGGACCTAGCCGAGGCGCACGCGCGGCTGACCGGCGAGCGGGAGAAGATCGCGGCGGAGCACGATGATGCCCCCCGGGCATCGGATCTGCGGCCCGCCGACCGGACCGGCCGCCCCGGGGCGCCGCTGTGGCGGCTCGTCCGCTTCGCCGACGACCTCGGCGAGAACGCGGCCGCCGCAGTCGAAGGCGCTCTGTACGGCGCAGGCCTGCTCACCGCGTGGATTCACCCCGATCCGGCCCTGACGTCGGCGGCGGTGGCCCAGGCGGAGGCCGACGGCTATCTGGTCGCGCTGGCGCCGCAAGCCCGGCCCGCCGGCCGGACCCTCGCCGACCTGCTCGTGCCCGAGGAACAGGACACGGTGCCCGCCGACGTGGTGGCCGCCGTGCTGGCTTCCGTGGCCGTGGCCGATGACATCCCGGACGGTCCGGGTGCTCGCGCCCCGGCCGTCTCCGGCGGGACTGCCGCCGCCGCCGGGCCGGCGCCCGACGGCCGCGCGCCGGGGGCTGTTCCCGTCGTCACCACCCGGGCCCAGTTCAGCTTCGGCATGCACCTGGGTGCCCGGCCCAAGCCGGTGCCCGAGTTCATCGGCGCGACCAACCGGGCGGCCCGGCGCCAGGCCCGGCTGGCTGAGATCGACCGGGAGATAGCTGCCGTAACGGGCCAGCGAGCCGGGGTGGCATCGGAACTGGCCCGCGTGGACGCCGCGCTGTCGGACCTCGGGCGCGCGCAGGGTGAGCTGCCCCGGACGGCGCCGGTGGCCAGGGCACTGGAAGAGGTCACGCACGCGGCCACGCTGCTGTCCGCCGCCCGGGAGCGGCTGGAGGAGGCCCGGTCGGGACTCGACAAGCTCATCGCGGAACTCGACTCGCGGCTCCGTCACCTGCGCCGCGCCGGTTCCGACCGCGAAATGCCGACCGGCTCCGACGATGTCGCCGCGGTCGAGCGGGCGGTCGCGGATTTCGAGCGCGCGGCGGAAGACCTGGGCCGCGCCCGCGGCGAGATGGCCAGGCTCGACGCCGACGTGACCGGGCGGAAGGCCCGCATCGACCGGCTGCGCGCCGACAACGACGAGGCCGCCAAGTTGCTCGCTGAGAACGAGGCGGCGCATGCTGCCGACGCGGCGGAACTGCGTGTCGCGGAGCGTGTTTCCGGGCCCGAGTTTCAGCAGATCCAGCAGGAGATCGCCGCGGCGGAAGAGCAGCTTCGCGAGGCCAAGGCGCAACTGCGCGACGCGCGGAGCCGGCAAACGCTGGAGCACGACAAGCTGGTGGGCGCCCGGTCCGATCTCAAGCACGGCCGCGAGGCCCTGGCCGCCGCGCTGGCCGAATTGATCACGCAGGCCGCCGCGTTTGCCCCGTACGCTCACGGCGACCTGCGCCCGCTGCTGGAAGTGCCCGAGACGGCCTCCTGGCCTGCCGCCAGCCAATGGCCCACCGCCGAGCAGGCCACCGCGACGCTGGTCGACCGCCTCCTGGGCGGGGAGAGCCCGCCCGAGCCCGCGGCGGCGATCAGCGCAGTGCTGCCCGAAGCAGTCACCGTGATCCTGGCGGCCGTTACCGCCGCGACCCGGGGCGGGCGGGCGATCACCGACGGCGTGCTCAAGGGCACGGTAGACCGGATGTGGGGTGCGTACCGGGAATTCGAGAACGCGCTCAAGGCCGGCGAGGACGGATATCAGGCGGACCTGACCGGGGATGCGCCCTTCGTGGTTGACGTCGCGACCAATGCGGGGCGGGCATCCGCCGCTGCGTTCGCCCGCAAGATCGCCGAGGACGTCGAGACCCAGGGCGTCCTGCTGGCGGAGCGCGAGCGGAAGGTCCTGGAAGACTCGCTGCTGACGGTCCTGGCCCAGCAGATTCACTCTCGCGTGCTGGCCGCCAAGGATCTCGTTGCCGAGATGGACGCCGACACCCGTTCCAAGCCGATGTCCTCCGGCATGGCCGTCGGGATTCGCTGGGTTCGTTCCGACCAGCTCACCGACCAGCAGGCCGCGGTGTCACGCCTGCTCGACAAGGATGCCCGGGACCTCGGCCCAGACGGGCTGACCGACCTGCGCGGCCTGCTCCGGGAGATGATCCGTGATCACCGCGCGAGCCATCCGCGGGATACCTATCGCGAGGTGCTCGCCACGGTGCTCGATTACCGGTCCTGGCGCACTTTCGAGCTGCGGATACTGCAGCCTGGCGGCCCGCCGGAGCGGCTGACCAGGAAGAAGCACTCACAGATGTCCGGCGGGGAGAAATCCGCAGCAATTCACATGCCGCTATTCGCCGCGGCCAATGCGCTGTATTCGTCCTCGAAACCCAGCTGCCCGCGCATGGTCGCGCTGGACGAGGCGTTCGCGGGAATTGACGACAAGTTCAAGCCCGAACTGCTGGGCCTGACCGTCAGGTTCGATCTCGATCTGTTCATGACCGGCCATGACTTGTGGGTCACGTACCCGACCGTGCCGATGATCGCGCACTACGACATGCAGCACGACAAGGCCGCGCACACGCTGTCGACCTTCCTGGCCCTCTGGGATGGCGGCCAGACCATCGATGCCGACGCGGGGTACCTGGGCAACGAGGAACTCGCCGCTGAGCTGCTCGGATTCCGGCCGACCCGGCATGTCCCGGTCGGTGTCGGAGATGTGCTCACGATGAGCCTGGACGGGGACGACGACGATGAGGGCGATGAGGACGCCGAATGAGCGGCGGACCGCCGGATCTGGACCGCTACCGCGGACCTGAGTACCGACGGCTGCTCGCCGCGGCGCGCAAGTACCTGGAGCGCACCGGCGGCGGGCTGACCGGCCGGATCAGCGTTGCTGAGCCGGACGATGCCGAGCGCAGGGCGATCATCGGCATCACCGGCGTCCACCAGCCGGCCGGGACCAAGCGCGTGACCGTGTCCCTGGCAGATCTCGATGACGCGCTGCGCCGCGGCACGGGCCTCAGCCTGGCCGCAGCGCTGGCTGCGCTGGGCGGCCCACTGGATGATCGGCCGGCCAGGGCCGCTCGGCTGGCCGCCGCCCGGGCCGCATTGATCGCGGTCGCCCAGGCCAGCCCGTTGCATTCCTCCGGCGACTGGTACCGCGAATGGCTGACTGACCTGCAGCGGGACGGCACGCTCACCCGGCTGGCGAAGCAGGGTGATGAGGCGGTCCTGAGGCAGGCGATCCGCGTCCTTGAGTTCGCGACCGGCCCGGCCCGTGCGGCGCCGGTCGCCCTGCCCGCCCTGGCCGCCGCGATCACCGGCGATACCAAGTCACTCAATCAGGGCACCCCCCTCGCCACGCTGGTCTTGCGGGCCCTCGCCCTCCGCGCACGCGTCAGCCGCCCGGCTTCCGCGGCTGAGCGCCGGGAACTGTGGGACCTGTCCGACGTCATCGTCGACGACCTTTCGAGCCGGGTGCTGGTCCTCAACGTCGAGGCGGAGGGCGCCGGCCTGGGTGAGTGGCTGACCGACGCGGCGCGTTACGGCACCCCGTTCCAGGTGACCCTGCATCAGCTCGTCAGCCATCCGATCCGGCTCCGCCATCACCGGATATTCGTCTGCGAGAACCCCGCGGTCCTCAGGCGCGCCTGCGGGGAACTGGGCCGCGGCTGCCCGCCGCTGGTCTGCACCGAAGGCCGGCCGTCGACAGCCTTCCACCGGCTGGCCCGGACGGCCACGGCGGCGGGCGGCGAGCTGTGGTACCACGGCGACTTCGACTGGCCCGGCATCGCCATCGCGACGGACGTCATGGACCGCCACGGCGCGCGGGCCTGGCGGATGAGCGTCAGCGATTACTTGTCCGGGGCTCAGACAGATGATCCGCACATCACGCTCAGCGGCGTCCCGGTGCCGACGCCCTGGGACCCACGGCTGGGCGAGGCAATGCGCAAGACCCAGCGAGCAGTCTACGAGGAGACGGTCAGCGACCAGCTGCTCGCGGATCTCGCCGAACAGCCGAGTCCTGGCGGCCAGGACGAGCGGGCGGCCTGGTTACCTCTGGCCGCCCAGGGCCAGGCGCGCGGCGCTGACGTCCTGGCGGCCGTGCCCGGCGTCCACGGCCGCGCGCCACTGCCGGGCCAGCGCGGCCAGCACGGGCAGCGTGGCGCCGTCGGCCGCGCCGAGTGCTAGGTCGACGTCCTTGAGCGCCCACTCCAGGGGGAACTCGGGCGCGAAGTCGCCGCGTTCGATCTTGTGGAGCTTGGCGCCGGCGATCGGTGCGTCCAGCGGGCCGCCCTCGATGGCATCGTCGAGCCTGGCGGCATCGACCCCCAGCCGGCTAGCCAGCTCGAGCGCCTCGGCCACGCCCTCGATGAGGACGGACATGTAGGCGTTGACGACCAGTTTCATCCTGCTGCCCTGGCCGGCCTGCCCGAGCCACACGGTCTTGCGGCCGATGGCCGAGAACGCCGGGCCTACGATCGTCTCGGCCGCGGGCGGGCCGGACGCCAGGATGAGCAGCTCGCCGCTCTCCGCCGGGCCCTTGCTGCCCGATACTGGCGCGTCCACGAACGCGACATTCGGCCGCAGCTTGCCCAGCCGGTCGGCGATCTGGGTCGTCGCCGTGACGCCGATCGTGCCCATCTGGGCCCATACGGCGCCCGCGGCAAACGCCTCGGCTACACCGCCATCGAAGACCACAGCGGTCACCACCTCGGCGGTCGGCAGCATCGTGATCACCACCTGTGCATCCCCGGCCGCGTCCGCCGCTGAGGCCGCCACCACGGCCCCGGCCTCGCCCAGGGCCGCTGCCGCTGACGGCGACCGATCCCACACGGTGGTGGGCAGCCCGGCAGCGATCAGGTTGCGGGCCATCGCCGAGCCCATAATGCCAGCGCCGAGCACCGCGACCCGCAGGTCGTGGCGGTCATGATCCGCAGCAGTCATCTGGATCCCTCTCCGCAGCCCTGGTTCGCTGTCTTTTCCCGCTGCCTCCGCTGAGCAGATCAACTCAGTTACTACCCAGTGTGGACCGAGCCGACGACGTCCCGGGCCGAAGGGTCGATCGTGGCGTTGTCGTGTTGCAGAATGCTACGGGGCGGTCGATGTCCCGTTGGTGGCGTGCGGCGTTCCGGTTGCCTCGTGCGCCAACTGTGCGAGGACTCGCCCGAATAGGTCATCGCTGACGAGGTCAGGGTCGGCATATTGCTCAATGGCCAGGCCGTTGCATAGCGCCAGCACGACGGTGACGATGTCGTCAACGGTAAACCCGCCCAGGGCCGGAGCCCGCCCGAGGACCTGCTCCACGCGGTCAGCTATCGCAGCGCGCAGCGCCCGCCGGTGAGCAACGAACTGGGCGCGCACGTCATCGTCTTGAACGGCGCGCCGCCAGAAGTCGAGGAACACCAGCTGCCATTCCCGCTGCTGGATGAACGCCTCGGTGAGAAGGCGCCCGATATCGCGCACGGCCTGCTGCCCGCCGGGAGCGCCTGCACCGGCTTCCAGAGCGGCCCGGACGGCTTCGACCCGGCCCAGTACCTGGTCTTTCATCATGGCGAAAAAGAGGTCGTCCTTGCTGTCGAAATTGGAATATATGGCGCCCTTGGTCAGGCCTGCCGCCGCGGCGACCTCGTCCAGGTTGGCGCTGGCGTAGCCGCGTTCGGCGAACACTTCCAGTGCCGCGTCCAGCAGCCGGCGGCGCACGGCCGCACGCCCCGGCCGCCGCACCCGCTCGGGGGGCTTGGCACGCGGGCTCGCCGGGCCGGGGGCTTTCGGGCCGTTGACATCGCTCATACACAAGAGCATACTCATAAGTATTCAATACTCTCCAGTATCGGAGAAGGCGATGGCGCTCATCCCACGCGCCGACCCGCAGAGCGTGCCCGCAAGGGCCGCGCGAGGCGCCCGACGCCCTACCCAGTCCGTTTCCCTTCCAGATGACCGGCCTGGGGGGCTCGCAGGCCCGCCGAGGCTGCTGCCGCCCGGCGGCCGGCGAGCACGGCACCAGGCCGCGCTGGCGTTGGTATGCGCCGCCGCCTTGATCATTAATGTGGACAACACCATCCTCAACGTGGCGCTGCCCACCCTCGTACGGACGCTGCACGCCACCTCCAGCCAGCTGCAGTGGATCGTTGACTCCTACGCGATGGTCTTCGCGGGATTGCTGCTCGTCGGCGGCAGCCTGGCCGACCGGCTCGGCCGCAAGCGGTTCTTCCTCCTCGGCCTGGCGGTCTTCGCCTCAGGATCGGTCGGCGCCGCGTTCTCCGGGTCGGTGGACCTGCTGATCGCGTGGCGGGCTGTCATGGGGGCGGGTGCCGCGCTCACGATCCCGGCCTCACTGTCGATCATCAACGACATGTTCCGTGACCCGGCCGAGCGGGCCCGGGCCATCGCGGGCTGGGCCGCGACCATCGGGCTCGGGATCGCGATCGGCCCGATCGCCGGCGGCCTGCTGCTGGCCAGGTTCTGGTGGGGCTCCATCTTCCTGGTCAATATCCCGATCGTGGCCGCGGCCTGCGCGGGCGCCCTGCTGCTGGTGCCCGGCTCGAAGAACCCGGCCGCCGATCCGCCCGACCCCGCCGGGGCGCTGCTGTCGATCGCGGGCCTGGGCTTGCTGCTGTGGGCGATCATCGAGGCCCCGGCGCATGGCTGGACCGCGGGGCAGGTGGTCGGGGCCGGGCTGGCCAGCCTGGCCGTACTGGGCGCGTTCACCGCCTGGGAAGCCCGTTGCAGCCACCCGATGCTGAAGCTCGGGTTCTTCCGTGACCGCAGGTTCTCGATCGCCGCCGCGGCCGAGTGCCTGGGCATCTTCGGGCTGCTGGGGGCGCTGTTCCTGCAGACGCAGGTGCTGCAATTCGACCTCGGCTACTCGCCCCTCCAGGCTGGGCTGCGGATCCTGCCCGTTGCTGCCGTGCTCTGCGTGAGCGCGCCGTTGTCCCCGATCGCCGCCCGGGTCATCGGACTCAAATTCACCGCCGCCGCCGGCCTGGCCGCGATCGCGGCCGGCCTGGGGGCGAACTCGGCCATCTCCACGGCTGTCGCGACCTATCCAGATTTCATCCCCGGCATGCTGTTGATCGGCCTCGGGGCCGGCCTCCTCCTGCCGACGGCGACGAACTCCGTCATAGGCTCGGTCCCTCGGGGCGACTCCGGGATCGGATCGGCGACCAACTCCGTGGCCCTCCAGGTCGGCGGCGCACTCGGCGTCGCCGTCATAGGAAGCGTGCTGTCAACCCGTTACCAGAATCACATGACCGCCGCGCTGGCCGGCCAGCACGTGCCGATAGCCGCCACGCACGCCATCCTCGGCTCACTCGGGGGCGCCCTCGCAGTAGCGAGTGCTGCGGGCGGCGTAACCGGAGCCCTGCTAGCGCACGCCGCCCGCGCCGCGTTTATGAGCGGCAACGGGGCAGCACTGGCCGCCGGTGCCGTCGCGGCCGCCGCCGGTGTCCTCCTAGTGCTCATCCGCCTACCATCACGGGCCTCCCGCCAAGAGGCAGGCCCAGCGCCGACACGCAGCAACACCCCTGCAGGGGGCTCGCCTCAATCTGGCGGCTTTGCTCACGGCGCGGGCTGCAGATGGGTGCGCTGGCCGTCGTGGTCGAGGATGCACAGGATTTCCGCCGGGCGGCCGTGGGCGCCAATGGCGTGGGGGATCATGGTGGAGAACTCCGCTGCCTGGCCGGCTTCGACCAGGATGGTCCGCTCTCCCAGCAGCAGCACGACGGTTCCGGACAGGACGGTGAACCAGTCCCGGCCTGGGTGGACGCCTAGCGCATCGGTGCCCGGCCGGGGTCCGGGGCTGGTGAGCGACCAGCCCATGCTGGTTCAGTGCGCTTCGCGTGCCCGGCGTGGCAGCAGCCAGCAGGCGGCAAACGCGACCACGATCATGATGAGGGTGACCAGCAGGGTGCGCTCGGCGGCCAGCAGGCCCCGTCCGGCTGCCATCGCTGCCTGCGGACCGCCCTTCTCGAGCGAGATCGTGCTGAAGAACAGCGTCGCCAGGACGGCGACTCCTAGCGAGGCACCAAGTTGCTGGGACGACTCGAGCAGACCGGACGCCGAGCCGACTTCGTGATCGCTGATCTCGCCCATGATGATGCTGAACAGTGGGACGAAGATCATTCCCATGCCGGTCCCGAAGACCGCCAGGCCCGGAATCAGGCTGAGTGACCCTACTGTCTCGTGGACAGCATGCAGGGACAGGTAGAGCACGAGCGCGCCAGTCGCCATGATCGTCAGGCCGATATGCAGGATCGGGCGCCCCACAGCCGTCGCGGCCCAAGCCCCCACCCCGGAACCGACGAACGCGCCCGCTGCCATCGCGGCGAGCAAGAGGCTGGCGTGCAGGGGGGTGAAGCCGAGCCCGATCTGCAGGAACAGGCCCATCGTCAGGGAGAACCCCACGATGCTCGCGAAGAAGACCAGCACGAATACGACGCCGCAGACGTAGGACCGCTTGCGCAGCACGCTGAACTCGACCAGCGGGGTGCGCCCGGCCCGGAGCCGGTACCGCTGCTGCAGGACGAACAGGGCGAACATCGGGACCGTCGTGCCGAGCACGCCGAAGATCCACGCCGGCCATCCCAGCGTCCGGCCGTCGACGAGCGGGAAGACGAGCAGGAGGCTTACCGCGGCCAGCAGCACCGTGCCCACGCTGTCGAGGCGAACCCTGCCGTGTTCGGCGGGACGTGACGGCAGCACCCGTGCACCCACGAGAAGGGCGAAGGCGCCCAGCGGGAGATTGATCAGGAACAACGCTCGCCAGTCTGTACCGAGCAGGTTGGCCTTGAGCAACAACCCGGCCACGATTGGCCCGGCGACGGTCGATAGCCCGATGACCGGGCCGAGTGCGGCGAAGGCTTTCTTTATCTGTGCGGGCGGGAAGAGGTCACGGATCAGCCCGAACGCCTGAGGCGTGAGCATCGCGGCCGACAGGCCCTGGATCACGCGCGCGGCGATCAGGGACCCCGGTGACCACGCGACCGCGCACGCGGCGGATGCGACCACGAACCCGGTCAGGCCGATCATCAGCATCCGCTTGCGGCCAAACATGTCGCCGAGCCTTCCGCCAGTCATCAGCCCGACGGCGATGGCCAGCGTGTACGCCGCAGCGATCCATTCCAGGGCGGAGTTCGACATGCCCAGGTCGCGCTGGATCGACGGCGCGGCCACGTTCACGATCGTGGAGTCGAGCAGGTTCATGATCATTGCAGCCAGGACGACGGCGAAGCCGGTCCAGGCGTGTTTCGGAGTACTCGGCTCGATGACTGCGGGGCGGTCGAGTACGCCGGGCAGATCGACGGCGGTCGCCATGACTTCTCCCTCATCTCGTTGTCGGACACGTCTGACGTTACGACGCAATCAGGAACGTTTCTTTCCGCTTAGGTCGCTATTCTCGGAGTCATGGCAGAAACCTCGGCGCGGCTGCTGTCCTTGCTCTCGCTGCTCCAGACCCCGCGCGAATGGCCCGGCCCGGAGCTGGCGCATCGGCTGAATGTCACGACACGCACGGTGCGCAACGACGTCGAGCGGCTGCGACGGTTGGGCTACCCGGTGCAGGCCACCCGCGGCGCGGTCGGCGGCTACCGGCTCTCCGCCGGAGCGGCGATGCCGCCCCTTCTGCTCGAGGACGACGAAGCCGTCGCCGTGGCCGTCAGCCTGCGCACTGCGACCGGCGGAGCCGTCGAGGGCCTGGAGGAGACAGCGCTGCGTGCGCTGACCAAACTGCAGCAGGTGCTTCCTCCCCGGCTCGGGCGTCGCGTCGATGCGCTGCAGTCACACACCGTGCGCGTTTCGGGCCAACGTCGGGGACCGCAGGTCGAAGGGAGGTTGCTGGCATTGTTCGCTGCCACGGCCCGGGACCGCGAGATCATGCGCTTTCGATACTCCGATCACTCCAGAACGGGCACAGAACGCCGGGTCGAGCCCTACCGCCTGGTCAGCTGGGGGCGCCGCTGGTACCTCGTCGCATTCGATCTCGAGCGCGCCGACTGGCGCACCTTCCGGGTGGATCGCATCACCGAGCCTGCCGCGACCGGGCATCGATTCACCCTGCGTCCGCTGCCTGCCGACGACGTCGCCGCCTACGTTGCGGCCAAGACGCGGCAGGTGCAGATGAAGGTGCGGGGACGAGTGATCGTGCACGCCCCGGCGGAGGAGGTCGCGGCGCGCATGGGTACCTGGAGCGGCAGCATCGAACCGCAGGGGTCGGATCGCTGCCTCATGCAACTGGGCGGCCGCTCGGTCGACGACATCGCCTTCTGGCTGGGCGTGCTTGAAGCCGACTTCGAAGTCGTCGACTCGCCTGAACTCGCTGCAGCGGTGCGGCGGATCGCCGGCCGGTACGCGCGCGCGACTGGCTGAGGGCCGCCCGCGCGCACAGCCAGGACGGGATCAGCGACGTGACAGCGGTGCGGCTACGCGTCCCGGACCACCGCGCCCGCGCTGCCCGTCCCGGTAGCGCCATTAGCCAGCTAGCAACCGGGACCGTGATCACGACCCGCGCAGTCTCGATGGTGCGCTATCGCGCTGCGCCCGGTTAGCGCGGGCCTTCCGAAGGCCGCGGTTTCAGGCTGGCGGCCAGCGGCCGAGTGGCCTGCCGATTTCCCACTCGTGACCAAATGGATCGAAGAGTAGCCACCCGGCCCGACCGTAGGCGCGGCGGAGCGGCGACTCTGGTTAGAGTTGGGCAGTGCCCGAGCTGCAGCGGCTGCATGCTGGCCATGCCCCGGCGGTCCTGGACTTCGAGCTGGCGAACCGCGCCTACTTCGCTGCCTCGGTCTCCGACCGCGGCGACGAGTTCTACGACCAGTTCACCGACCGGCACAGCGCCTTGCTGGCTGAGCAGGAGGCCGGCCTCTGCGCGTTCTACGTGCTCGTCACCGAGGATGGCTCGGTCCTGGGCCGGTTCAACCTGGTCGACTTCGAGGACGGCACTGCGGAACTCGGCTACCGGGTCGCGCAGCACGTCGCCGGCCGCGGCGTGGCGACCGCGACCGTCCGGGAGTTGTGCCGGCTGGCGGCGGCGCGGCATGGGCTGCGCACACTCAGGGCGGCCACCGCCCGCGAGAATGCCGCGTCCCGGAGGGTGCTGACCAAGGCCGGGTTCGTCCCGGTTGGCCCGGCCGACCCGGCCGACCTCGGCGGTAAGCCAGGCACCTGGTATCAGCGCGACCTAGCCGCCGACTGACCCTGATCAGCCGCTGGCAACGTGCAGCAGTAGCGCGCTGCGGCCGGGATCAGGCTGGCGTCTGCCTCGCCGACCCATGCGTGCCGTCGGCCGTGGCGCGGTCACCGGGCTGGCGGTGGCGCTGGAGGTCGCGGGTGATGTGAGGTTTTCATCACGTTTCAGCCGGGTCCAGGTTCACGTTTGAGCCTGGCGCTGCCGCGCGGCTGCCGCAGGCCAGGACCAGGGCAGGTGCGCCGGACGTTTCCGCGGGGACGCCCGGAGCCATTGCGGACGGAGTCTCCGGCGTGCGGGCTGGCCGCGCTCAGCCGGTGGGCTGCCGTCGCACCATCGGACAGCAATGGCGACCGTTCACGGTGCCGAACACGAACAGTAACCTCAGCCGCCAGGCGACCGGCAAGGAACCTACGAAGCGCTGCGTTAGTAGGCGCGGCCGAAGATGAGGCGTTTGCCATAGGCGGACGGCTGACCGCATCGGATGCAGGTCCCCTGCTCCGGCTCGCCGTCTGTGGGGATGACGCGCGGCGTGGCGGAAGTAGCGGCCTTGATGTCATCCTCGCACTCGGGCTGGCCGCAGTGGAACGCCCGGGCCCAGCCGGTCGCGACTGCCGCCACGAACTCGTCCCAGGTGTTCACCGTGACGGTCCGCTGATCGCGGAACTCGGTCGCCCGCCGCAGCAGCAGGTCCTGCAAGGCGGTCAGCTCGAAGCTGAGCCGGGCGGGGGCGGAGTCCAGCGAGACCGGCGTCTTCTGGCTGCCGAGCCGGGTGGCCATCAGCGCCGTGCCCGCCGCCAGGTCTCGCGGCCCGAGCTCCAGCCGGATCGGGACGCCGCGCATCTCCCAGTCGTTGAACTTGAATCCTGGAGAGAGCTGCGGCCGGTCGTCCACGTGGGTGCGGATGCCGGCGTCATGCAGCCGGGCCGCCAGCTCGCGGGCGGGCCCCACCACCTGGTCGGCCTGCTCGCCGCGGCCGATCGGGACGATCACCACTTGATAGGGAGCGAGCAGCGGCGGCAGGATGAGGCCCTTGTCGTCCCCGTGAGTCATGATCACTCCGCCGATCATGCGAGCGCTCATGCCCCACGAGGTGGTGTGGCACAGCTCCAGCTCGCCGCTCTCCGCGGCGTACTGGATGTTGAAGACCCTGGCAAAGTTCGTGCCCATGTAGTGCGAGGTGCCGGACTGCAGCGCTCGCCCGTCGCGCATCATCGCCTCGACCGTGTAGGTCCGCCTGGCGCCGGGGAACCGCTCGCCTGCCGTCTTCTCGCCCGCGATCACCGGCATGGCGGCCACGTCCCTGGACACCTGCTCGTAGAGGTCGAGCGCGAGCAGGGTCTCGCGCATGGCGTCCGCCTCATCGGCGTGCGCGGTGTGACCCTCCTGCCACAGGAACTCGGTGGTGCGCAGGAACATCCGAGGCCGCATCTCCCAGCGGACCACGTTCGCCCACTGGTTGAGCAGCAGCGGCAGATCCCGGTGTGAGCTGATCCACTTGGCCATCATCTCGCCGATGATCGTCTCCGAGGTCGGCCGGACGATCAGCGGCTCCTCAAGCTCCTTGCCGCCGGCGTGGGTGACGACCGCCAGCTCCGGCGCGAAACCCTCGACGTGCTGGGCCTCGCGCTGCAGGTAGCTCTCCGGGATCAGCAGCGGGAAGTAGGCGTTGACGTGACCGGTCTCCTTGATCCGCCGGTCGATGTCGGCCTGCAGCAGCTCCCACATCCGGTATCCGTAGGGGCGGATCACCATCGTGCCCCGGACCGGGCCGCGGTCCACCAGCTCGGCCTTGAAGACGACCTCGTTGTACCAGGCGGAGAAGTCCACGCTTTGCGGGGTTACTCCGCGTTCATCGTGCGCCACAATCGGAGGATAGGGGATCACGCCTGCTGGCACGCCCTGGTTTTCGCCTGATCCGGACCCATGGCACACACCATCACCACCGAGCACGGGCACGACGAGCTGAGCGAGGACCGCCGGCGCTGCTCGCGGCGGGGCTGGCCACGATTCGCCAGGTCGTTGTTATTACTCTGCCGGGGACATCCCGGCGGGACACTCCGAGGACGGTTTCGCCATGGACCAGCCCGACACTTCCCCCGGCCCCACCACTGAGGCTGCCGTCGCGGCGGTCACACGCCCGCGCGCGTACCGGCTTGCCCGTCCGATCGCGTGCCCCTCCTGGCGTGGGTAGTCGCGGCGGTGTTTGTAGTGGTTGAGCTCGCGGTGAGTGGCCGGTACGGCTTCTTGCAGGATGAGCTGTATTTCATCGAGGCGGGCCGTCATCTCGCGTTCGGCTATGTGGACCAGCCGCCGCTGGCCCCGCTACTGACCCGGATCACTGGCGTACTCGGTGTCAGCCCGACGGCGGTCCGGATCGTCCCGGCGCTGGCCGGCGGGGCGGTGGTGGTCATCGCGGCCAGGCTCGCGGCGTTGTTCGGCGCGGGCCGGTTCGGCCGGGTGCTCGCTTCCGGCATGACGGCGTGCAGCCCGGTGCCGCTGGGTGCGGCGCACGAGGTGGCCGTGGCTCGGCGCCGGCCTCGCCGCGGTGATCTGGGCGCCGAACGTGATCTGGGAGGCCGCGAACGGGTGGCCGCAGCTGGCCATGGCCTCCGCGCTGCACCACGAGAACACCAGCCCGGCCGATTACGCGGGCGGGCTGCCGGACTACGGCTAACAGCAGGCCGGCCGAGCCGCAGCGAGCAGGCCTGACCTGGCTGGCGCCTATCCCAGCACGTCGCCCCCTCGTCGATCTCGCCGTCTCGGTGCGGTGTCGCCAGGCTTCACGGCGCGGTGGGTCGTCCGGACGTCCGCATTTTCCAGGCCCTTGGACTCTGCCTGCGGCTGTGGCGAGGTGCTGGAGTGGAGGCATTCGCGTGCTCGTGGTGTCGCACGGCACCATGGTGCCCGCACTGAGCAGGCATCTCGACCGCATATCCGGCGAGCAGATCGCGGAGCTGAAATTCATATCCACCGGCACCCGGTCGGCTTACGAGCTGGCCCCGACATGCACTAGGTCATCAAGGGCGGCCGGTGCCTCGGCTCGCAGTTAGGCGGCCGGGGACAGCACTTGGACGAGCACGGCACAGGACAGGAGCAGGAAATGGCAGGTTTTGATGTCACCGAGTTGTCCGCGCTGGAGATTCTCGATTCGCGCGGCCGGCCCACGCTGGCGGCGACGATCCGGCTTGGTGACGGCACGACCGCCCGGGCTGGGGTCCCGTCGGGCGCTTCGACTGGTTCGCGCGAGGCGGTCGAGCGGCGCGACGGCGACAAGAATCGTTACGAGGGCAAGGGCGTGCTCGGCGCCGTTGCCGCTGTCAACACCGAGCTGGCGGGCCTGCTGCGCGGACGATCCTGGTCGACGCTAGCCGAGGTCGACCAGGCCATGATCGACCTCGACGGCACCGCCACCAAGAGCAGGCTCGGCGCGAACGCCACCGTCGGCGTCTCGATGGCGCTGGCCCGGGCGCTTTCTGCGTCGGCCGGTGTCCCGCTGTGGCGCTGGCTGGCGCCGAACGGGGTGACGCCGAGCCTGCCGGTGCCGCATTTCAACGTGCTCAACGGCGGTGTGCATGCGCCGAACGAGCTGGATTTCCAGGAGTTCATGGTCGCGCCGCTCGGCGCCCCGTCGATGGCGGAGGCGGTGCGCGCGGGCGCCGAGGTGTATTCGGCGCTGCGCCGCGAGCTCACCGGCCGGAAGCTGTCCACCGGGCTGGGTGACGAGGGCGGGTTCGCTCCGGAGGTTACCGAGCCGGAGGAAGTGCTGCGGCTGCTGGGGCAGGCCATTACCGACGCCGGGTACCAGCCCGGCCCGGACGGGGTCTCCATCGGGCTGGACCTGGCGGCGTCTGAGTTCCGCCAGCCCGACGGCCGTTACCTGGTCGCCGGCGCTTCGCTGAGCAGCGGTGACCTGATCGACCGGCTCGCGGCCATCGTCGCCGATTTCCCAGTGCACCTCATCGAGGACGGACTGGGCGAGGACGACGACGACGGCTGGATCGCGCTCACCGCGCGCCTGGGCGGGTCGGTGGAGCTGGTGGGTGACGACAATTTCTGCACCAACCCGGCCATCATCACCGAGGCCATCAGCCGGGGCATCGCGAACGCCTCGCTGATCAAGCTCAACCAGATCGGCACGGTCACCGAGACCCTGGAGGCCATGGCTATCTGCCGCCGCGCGGGATACCGGCAGTTCGTGTCCCACCGCTCCGGGGAGACCGAGGACTCCTTCATCGCGGACCTGGCCGTCGGCACCGGCTGCGGGCAGCTGAAGACCGGCGCCCCGGCCCGCGGGGAGCGGGTCGCCAAGTACAACCGCCTCATGGAGATCGCCGCCGCTACGCCGACGCTCCGATATGGCGCACACTGACCACACTTAGCACAGGACGCCCGAGAGCGGCCCGGTGAGCGGCTTTAGGCGCCAGCCGCGCCGGATCTTGCTGATGAGCGCATCCGGCGGCGCTCCCGGGACCCGCTAGCCTGAAGGTGTTGCGCAGGCGGAGGGGCCCGCCTTCTAATCGCGGCGCTGCCGCCAACGGTCCCTGCCTGACCAGGTAGGAGGCCGCATGCGCGCACCCGAACTGCCAGGCACGCTGCTGATAACCCTGGACGAGCTGGCCGCGCTGGCCCCCGCTGCGGATCATGAGATGCTCGCGGCGCTGCGGGCGCGGCTCCGGGCGGCCCGGTTGCGGGTGCTGGTGGTGGGCGAGGCCAAGCGGGGCAAGAGCACGCTGGTGAATGCGCTGCTGGGCCGTGAAGTACTGCCAGTCGGCGTAACGCCGCTCACCGCTTTGGCTACGACAGTGACGCACGGGCCTGATGAGGATGCCGAGGTCAGATTCCTTGACGGCCGCGCGGGCCGTTTCCCGCTGGCAGCGCTTGACGATCTGGTGACGGAACGGGGTAATCCGGCCAACTCCCGTGCTATCGCCGGGATCACCGTCCGGGTTGATGCGCCGATCCTCGCCCGGGGCGTGGAGATCGTGGACACGCCGGGGACCGGCTCGGTGCACGCGCACAACACGGCTGCAGTCGACAGCGCCCTGCCGACGATGGATGCCGCCGTCTTCGTGCTGACCGCCGATCCGCCGGTCTCGGCGAGCGAGCGCGAGCTGCTCGGCAGGGTGGCCGGACTTTCGGTGACCACGTTCGTGGTGCTGAACAAAGCGGACTACCTGGATGCGGCGGGGCTGGCCGAGGCGATGGCCTTCACCGAGCGGGTCACCCGCCAGGTCACCGGCGGAGCGGTCCGGATCTACCCGGTGTCGGCGCGGGCAGCACTGGCCGCCGGCGGCGACGCTGGGTTCACCGAGTTCGCCGCTGCCTTCGCTGGGTACGTGGAGAACGGGCGGACGGCGGACCTGTGGCGGTCTGCGGCCGGCCAGCTGCGAAGGCTGGCCGAGTCTCTCCTGGATGAAGTCGCCCTCGCACAACGTGCGGCCCGGATGCGCGGCTCGGAGCCCGCAGCCCGGGTGGCGGCCTTCGCCGGGCGGCTCGCGGCGGTGCGGGAGCGCGGCGCGGACGCCGCCGCCATCATGCCTGCTGAGTGCAGGCGCCTGCTCGCTGACCTGAACGACGCAGCCGAGCGCGAGGGCCCGCAGCTGGCCGCGGACTTGCGGGCCAGGATCGGCGGCCTGCTCGACGGCGAGCTAGCCGCAGCGCCGCGCCGACCTGCAGTACCGCCTGGCGGACGGCAGCTGAGCCTGGCCGTCGGGCGCCGTTACGCCGCCAGCACCGACCGCCTGGCCAGCGCGCTGGAAACGGCAGCCGCCCTGCGCGGGCAGAAAGCTGACCAAGCCGAGTCCCGCCTCAGCGAGCTGGCCCGCCGGGAACAGGCCCTGCACGGCGTGCTGGGCCGGCTCGACACTGCCTCCCTGGACCTGGAGAACCATGGTCAGGTTGGCCCGGGCCCAGGCTGAGCAGACCAAGCGCCGTCGACCTGCCGGATGACCCAGCCCGGCGCGAATGGATCCCAGCGCGGCGGGGCGGGAAGTCGATGCGGGAATGGGCAACCAGATAGCCCGTCAGATCGTCGAAGCTGTCAGCTGGGCAGGCGGACACTGAACATGGTCGGTCCCGGCCCCGGCCCGGCCCGGATGGTGTGCGCCGGCATTAGATCTGCGAGAGGTAGTGGCGATGACCGGGAGAGAGCATGGCGCGCGCGTCCGCCGCGGCAGGCGCGCCGCGGCGGTCGGGGCCGCAGCCGCAGCGGTCGCGGTGCTCGCAGTGACCATGCCTGGGCTGGTCAGCAGCGCGTTCGCGGCGCAGCGCCCGATGGCCGCTGCATTGCCGTCAGCGGGCGTCAGCCGGGCCAGGCAGGTTGCTGGTCCGCTGGCCGATGGGCCTAGCGCCCGGGCCGGGTGGGCGCCCGTGCCGTACCGGCGCGCGCAGCTATCCGTGCCTGGAATGTGGCTGGTCGAGAGCCCCCGGCAGCTGTGGTGTGCACCGTGGCTCCACGGCATGATCTTTGTCGGCCGGAAGCCTGGGATTCCGAAGGGGACGGGTTGCGGCCTGACCGCCAGCGTGGCCTGGATCCTGCCTGCCGGGCACATCCCGCCGGGAATCAGGCACCGCAAGCACGCCGCGGTCATCCACGGCATTCGCGTCTACCGGCTGCCCAGTGGCCCGAAGTCCGTGCTGTACCTGGCGCCCGGGCTAGGAGTGCGCGTCGGGGCGCGGGGACCGCTGGCCCGGCGGGTGCTGGCCACGCTGAGCAGGTCGCCGCTGTCTGTGGTGCTCGGGCGCGGCCCGGCAGGCCCGGTGCCCGCCAGCTGGGCCTGGCACCAGATCGGCGACGTCCGGTTCGCGACCCCGCGCTCGTGGAGCCTGCAGCGCGAGAACCAGTGGGCCACCTGCGGGACCGGGCTCGTGCCGGGCTTGCTGCTGCTGATCGACGCGACCCGGCCGCCGGCCGCGCTGCCGTGCCCGTTTCCGGTTCCCACCGCCGACGCACAGCAGGCCCAGCCGGGCCTGACCATGGTCACCGGGAGGTACGCGGCCGAATCCGTCGCCGAGAACTTCGCCCGCTGCCAGGCGCGCCGCGGCGCCCGGATCTGCCTGTCGTCGGTAACGGGGCAGGGCGGCTTCCTCAGCGGCGTGCTGATCTTCTCAGTCTCTCGGCCGCGCCGGCACGGGGCGGCGTTCTTCCTGCTCGGGCTGTCCGGATCCGGGGCTCGGGCACAGGCGATATTCGGCTCGATCAGGCTGAGCCGACACTAGTCACATCGCCGGGCACGCCGATCGGCGGCGCTGCGCAGCGCCGCGCGCTCCGCCGTCGCCGTCAGACCGTCGAGCAGAGGGCGAGCTATTGCTCCGTGCCGGTCCAGGGCAGCGAGGTGCCCAGGGCCGCTACCAAACGCGGAAGCGCACCGGTCCGCTCGTTGGCGTTATGCCGGTGATAGTTGTCAAGGCGATCATGGGTTGTTCCCGATAGCGCCGGGCGTCAGGCCGCGTTGTTGCGGCGGCGCAGGATATTCATCGCCTGGAGGCTGATCGGGCACTGGTCATTCTGGTTGAGCAGCTCGGCCTGCGTATGCACGAGGCCCCGGTCGGGCTTGGACCGTGACGGCCGGGTCCCGGTGATGGTGGTCCGCAGGCGGACGGAGTCCCCGGGCCGTAGCGGCGCTGCCCATCGCAGTTCGTCGACGCCGGGCGAGGCGAGGCTCGCGACGCGGGACAGGTAGTGGTCGGCGAACAGCCGCATCAGAAGTCCCGCGGAGTGCCAGCCGCTGGCAATGAGTCCGGTGAACGGGCCAGCTTCGGCGAACTCGCGGTCGGTGTGAATCGGCTGCGGGTCGAACTGCTCGGCGAAGCCGATTATGTCGTCCTCGGTGACGGTGAGGTGGCCGTACTCGTAGACCGCTCCGGGCGTGTAATCCTCGAAGTAGCGCTCATCGATGGGTACGGCGAAGTCGGTGCTGCTCAGGGTGCGGGTGCTGGTGACCAGTCGCGTCATGAGCACAGGATCGCATCAGAACGGCTCGCTCGGCGGCCGCGACGTAGGTCGTCAGGTCGCTGCGGAGTTCCCAGATCCTGGCGGCGAGTAGCCGCGTGCGAACCGCGACCGGGTCCATCTCGGCCACCGCGCCTGCGGCTTGTGCTGCGTGGTCCGGCCTGACTTTCCCGCCGAGAAGGGTTCCCCGGATCACCGACAGGACCTCTATTAGCCAGTACTCGGACATGCAAACGGGGCATGGTGTCGGCCGCGCGGCCCGACCTGGTAGCGTCACTGGCCAGCTAGCGGCTGACCAAGCCGGCCCAGTGCCACGTTGCGGTGCCGTGCCCAGTCTTATGCGGCGGCGGCGAGGAGCTGTTTCCAGGGCCGGGGTCCTCGCGGGCGATCTCGGCGTACAGTCGCGCGCAGGCGACGGCGAAGGCGTCGATGGCCCTCTCTGAGGCCGCCGCCCAGGAGTCGCACTGTGCGGCCCATGTCTCGGCCTGGGCGGCGGTGTGGCCGCCGAGCATCAGCCGGAGCAGGAAGCAGGCCGGGTCGATGAACGCGGCGCCGCGGGTGGGCCAGGCCCAGTCGATGATCCAGGCGATCCCGGTGCCGATGAGGACGTTAAGCGGGTTGAAGTCAGTGTGCAGCAGCGTCTGGCCAGCGAGCAGGCCCCGGGCCGCATTGTTGTCGAGATAGGCGGCCCAGCGCTGTTCTGCCTGCTTCACCGGGAGATCGGGGCAGGGGATCCGCTGCAGCTGGTTGAGGACCTGGCGCGGACCGGCCCGGTCTGGGCCTGGATCAGGTCACGGACGGGCTTGCCGAGGTCCTCCCAGTCGGTGTGCTGCACGGTCATCCTTGATGCTGGCGGCGGCCGGGCCAGCTGCTGAGTCCGCCCGGTTCGCTGGTCTGGTTCGTTCTGCTGGTTAGTAGGGGTTGTCGTCGCCGGCGTTGCACGAGCTCATCGAGTGCTCGACGTAGGTGTCGAGGTCCGGGACGAACTCGATCTCATCATCGCCGGCGTCGGTCGCGCGGGCTGGATCTCCACGGGGACGGGTGGCATCGTGTCTCACCTCCTTCCATGCTGGCAGTAGCCAGCCAGGGGTGACTTCGCCTTCCGCGTTGACGGCTGGAGGGTGACGCCAGAGCGGTAGCAGACTAGGCGGCCGCAGTGGCCGTCATCCAGTGCGCGGTATGGCGGCCGGGAACCTTGGGCCTGGCCGCCGAGGGGCTCCTTCCACACGGGGCTGGCTGCAACCGTGGCGGCATACCAGATTGCCCTGCCGCGACGGCCGCGCTCGCCGCGCTGAACTCCGCATGGTCCGGCCGGACCGGGTGCCATCGCCCGTGAAGGTGTCGTCGGGTTGGCAGCTGGCTGCAATTCCTTTTCAATGCTCTATCCGCAGGCGATGGTCGGCTCAGCTCAGGGGCGGATGAGTCCGGCTGAAGGTTGCCCGCCCGTGCCTGGCCGGAGCGGGAGCGGCCGGACCCTGACCCGCTCGGGCGTCAGAGTTGCGATCGCTCCGGCGAGGAGCAGTTCTGTCAGTTGCCCGGGCAAGCGGCGAGCAGCAGCGCGGCCAGCCCGGCCGACGGCAGGGCGTCTACGTCGCGGACCAGGACAACGGAGGGGCGGGTATCTCCGGACGCGAACAGGATCTGTACGAAATCGTGATCGCCGGAGACCAGTACCGGTCCTCATCGCGGGCTCGTTCCAGGATCACCAGGTCATCGGTGCTCGTCAGCCCTATCTCGCCCCCCGAAGCGGTCGAGGACCGCCAGGTTGTCCTGGCGGATACATGCATGGACGTCTGGTGCCAGGCCGGGGTGCTCCTACGCCTTCCGCCGGGCCGCCACCGTCCGGACCCTCCACGAACTGCTGGAACGACGAAATGCCTTCGGGGAGGTAGAACTTGGTGACCATGGCGGGTGGATGGCGCTCGCCGCCGAGTATGTCAGTCACCGTGCACACGTAGAAGCCGTCGCCTCATCCAACTTCAGTTATGCAGGACGTGTAGCCGGGTAGCGGCGCTCATATCGGTACTGGTGGAGATGGTGACTGAGTCGTCGGTCGGCCACCCGCCCACAGCATGCGGTACCAACCACGACACCAGGTCGGCTGCCTCGTCTTGATCCGGGACGTTACCGATTACGGTGATCCGGCCCGCGCCGACGGGCTTTGTCGTGACGGTGGCCCAGCGGCCGACGTGCGAACGCTGATAAGAAGCGAGGACCTCCGCGTCCGAAGCGACGAGCCCTTCGGCGAATCCGGTCGCCGCGCCCCGCAACGAGCCATGCACCGGCACCGGTGACGGCAGCGAAGCCATCTCGTCGTACGAGACGCCGCGTCGGTGATCCGTGCCGGCGCTTGCTCTGTGCGCATAGCGAGTCCGGCTCCGCGTTCACCCGAGTCTTTTAGGATGCTGGACGGGAGGGATCGTCCGCCGCCCGGTCGGCCGGTTGTCGTCTCCCACAAAGGGCGGGTGGATGCCTGGTGAGGATGCGCTGCGGCCCAGCCGGTGCGCGGTGATCGGTTCCGGGGTGCTCGGTGTGAGCGTGGCGGCCCGGCTGGCCGAGGCGGGCGTCGAGGTGATGCTGCTGGAGCAGGCCGAGCCTGGCCACGCCGCCACGGGGTCGAGCTTCGCGTGGCTGAACTCGAACGACAAGACACCGCGCGCCTACCATGACCTCAATCACGCCGGAATGCGGGCGTGGGCGCGGCTGTCGGCGGGCCTGGACGGCGCGCAGTGGTACCGGCCGGTCGGCAACATCGAGTGGGCGGCGACCGGTTCCGGGCGCGCGCGCCTGGCCGCGCGGGTGCGCCGGCTGGCCGGCTGGCGGTACCCGGCGCGGCTGATTGATGCCGCCGAGGCGGCTGCGCTGGAGCCGGCGCTGCGGCTGCCCGCCGCGGTGAAGCAGGTCGCCTGGTTTCCCGCCGAGGGCTATCTGCTCACCGGGCCGCTGACCAGGCAGCTGGCCGGGCGTGCGGCCCGGCACGGGGCCACGGTGCTGACCGGCGAGGCGGGGCGCGTCGTCGGCTTGGCCACGGCCAGCGGCGCGGTGCGGGCGGTCCGGACCGCCGATGGCCAGCTGATGCCGGTGGATGCGGTGGTGTGCTGCGCGGGGCGCTGGACCCCGGAGGTGGCCGCGCTGGCCGGTGCGGCGTGCCCGGTGCCGCTGGTCCCGTGGGCATCGCCGGGGGCAGCCGCGCCCGGGCTGGTGGTGCACGCCGGGCCGGTGACGCCGGCCGGTCCCATGCGGGTGGTGCACGCCCCGCAGGTGTATCTGCGGCCCCGCGCCGGCGGACTGATGCAGCTGGAAGCGCCCGACGCGGCCGTGGATCTGCATACCCCCCAGAGCGAACTGCGGCGATGGGCGGACGAGCTGCTGCGCCGGGCGCGGCGGGCGGTCCGCGGACTGGACGACGCCAGCGTCGCCGGCTACCGGGTGTGCGTGCGCCCGATGCCGGCCGACGGCCAGCCCATCGTGGGCTGGCTTCCCGGTGTCGGCGGGCTCTACGTGGCCGTGACGCACAGTGGCGTGACCCTCGGCGCGCACCTCGCAGAACTCATCACCGCCGAGCTGGTCAGCGGCACCCCAGCCGCCGAGATCGCGCCCTACCAGCCCGGCCGATTCAATCCGGGCACAAACCCGGCCGCAAACCAGGGGCCGGGCGGATGAGATGGGACCGTCCGTGAAACGCAAGGACCCGGCGAAACTGGGGGACAGGGAGAAGATGATCTCCCAAATTCCTGACCTGGCGAAACACCAGAACCAGCGGGTGGAGCTGAGGGGATTTGATTCCTCACCCCTCGATGCGAACGAAGTTGCCCGGGTTCATACGTACTGCGGAGCCGTAGCCAGGGGCCGTCTGTGAAGAGCTGGGTGAGCGCGTCGAGCGCGTCGATGCCCCACTTGGCAGCGGTGGACAGGTAGGACTGGACTATCGCGAAGTCGGCGAGGCCGTCGAGGGTGCGCCAGCAGCCGCCGGAGGTGCGCTGCTGGACTTTGACGGGGCGGACGTCGCGCTCGGCCTGGCTGCCGGTGAATCCGAGACCGCGCCCAGACCGGGCCCTCCGGGTCGAATCGGTACAGCCCGGCCAGGTCGCGCAGTCCGTGCGCACCGCACCAGGCATGCGGCGCGTCGCCGAGGTGGTCATAGCCAGCGTAGCCGTCGCGGACGATGGTGCCGGCGTATCCGGGAAGGACCCCGCCGGCGTCGATAGCTTTGGCGGAGCGGCCGCCGGTGTGCAGGGCAGTGAGGAACTCGGTGCAGGCCACGTGCACGTAGCGCTGCCTGCCGTCAGCGCGGGCCGGGGTCTCGTCGGCATACAGCACCCGCACGCCGGGCATTTCTTCGCCACCACCTGGTACTCGGTCACCCTCGGCGGCGGCGGAGGCGCCGTCTTTGCGCTCATGGGATCAAGTTGACGGTGCACTGGATATCTGCCGCGCGTGCCAGCCGCGCATCGGTGGTCACCAGCGCGCAGCGGTACCGCTCGGCGGTCGCGACATAGGCCGCATCGTAGGTTGTCAGGTTGCTGCGGAGTTCCCAGATCCGGGCGGCAAGCAGCCGCGTGCGCACGGCGACCGGGTCCATCCCGGCCGCAGCCGCGGCGGCTTCCGCTGCGTGGTCTGGCTTGATTTTCCCGCCGAGGAGGGTTCCCCGGATCATTGACAGGACTTCTGTCAGCCAGTGCTCGGGGACCAGCCACTGGGAGTCGGCCTGCAGGGCCGCGCGGCACCGATCGCCGGTTTCCCCTTCGTCCAGGAGCGCGAAGGCGGTCGCCGACGCATCCAGGACTATCACCCGTCGGCCTCATGGATCCCGAGTTCCGCGTCGCGTTCCGCCCGGGCTGCGCGAAGGGCGCCATCTATGTCAGCCGGGCTGAGCCGGGTGCCGTAGGCGCCTTGCCCGAAGCGGTCGAGGACCGCCAGGTTGTCCTGGCGGCGCGCCTCGTCACTGACAACGTCGAACAGGTACGCCTGGAGAGACTGCCCGCGCTGCCTGGCCAGCTCACTGAGCCGGTCGCGCAGTTCTTCGGGCACGTCACGAATCTGAAGGGCTACCATGCATGCAATAGTACATGCATGGACGCGTATGGTGCCAGGCCGGGGTGCTCATCGACCGCCTTCCGCCGGGCCTCCACGCCCGGATCCTCTCACTGGTTCAGCATCAGTAACGGCTGTGCTGCAACGATCTGATTATCAGATATCATGATGGCATGCGGACGATGACGGCGACCGAGGCCTCGCGCAACTTCTCAGATTTGCTCGATGCGATCGAGCGGGGGGAGACCGTAATCATTACCCGCGGGCACCATGTGGTGGCCGAGATGAGGCCTGCCCGGCGCCGTACTGGGACAGACCTGCGGGCGGCGCTGGAGCACCTCCCGCCGCCGGATGATCGTTTCGCTGAGGACATCGCGGGCGCGCTGGCCCTGATTTCCAGTGAGGGGACCGATCCGTGGGCCGGCGCCTGATCCTGGATACCAACGTCCTGATCGCCTACGAACGCGAAACGATCGACCGAGCTGCCCTGGACACTGACGAGCTGGCCATCGCAGCCATATCCATCGCTGAGTACCGGGTGGGTATCGAGCTCGCGAATACTCCCGATCGCGCTGCTGATCGTGCTCGTGCCCTTGTCGCGATTGCCTCGGCCATGGACATCCTCGACTACACCGAAGCCACCGCCGCCTGCCATGCCCGCCTGATCGCGCATGCCCGCCGGGCCGGCAAGGTCCGGGGCGCTCATGATCTGATCATCGCGGCGCACGCCCTGCAGACCGATCGCATTGTGCTCACCTTCGACGCGAACGCACGGTTCGGTGATCTCCCCGGGGTGAGCGCAACCGCAATATAGGACCTGCCGCCTGCCTTACCGCCCCGTAATACGAGAACCGGTGTAGTCGCGGCCACCCGCCGATCCGCGACGACGTCCACGAAGCCTTCCTCAGCCTCGCCTGCAGCATCATTTGCTAGCGCCGACCGGCCACCATGCAACCTGGCTAGGAGCTCTTACAGCGCCCGCCTGGCCTCCCGCGCCGGGGCAACCAGGCTCAGGCCCAGGGCCACGGCGCCACCCGCCGGTCGGCACAGCACTCCCGGGCCGCTAAGAGTTTTTTCGAGCGTGGGTCTTGACGGTTGCGGCTATTTGAACACCTGATCGCGGGATGGCGGGATCCGGCTGAGCTGGAGCCGCCGCTGCGTTCCGATGGAGACCGTGATTTCCGGCGGCTCAGCGGATTACTGCAACAGCCGCACGCCGCGTTCGGCTCCGTGGGCTTGACGGGCCGGTGTGGCACTGCCCGATCCGGGCTGCTCCGGAAGACAGGAAACTGTCGGATGCTGAGTGGGCGCAGATCGCTGGCGACGTCTCCGCGGAAACGCGCGGGTACTGACGCATCAGCTCGGCCATACGGTTCAAGTCGACCGGTGCGATGTCGATCTGGTTGAGATCGCCAGCCAGGAGGGCTTCGACGAGGTTAATCTCAGCAGCGGCGCCGACGTGCTTGCCGACCGGGTAGCACGCCTCGGTCACGACGTACGGCGTCACGAGGAGATCATCTGTGCGGGATTCCAGAAGGACCGCACACCGGTCATGGTCAGGATCGTTGCGGTTCAGGTAGGCGACGAGGGGTCCGGTATCAACTATCAGCATCGCCTTGTCCGATTTCAGCGCGAAGGACCTGCCTGGGCCATTGCGCCAAGATCCGTGCTCGGACCGCTGAAAACCCGCAGTACCTTAAACCGGCCGCTGGCCGGTCTGACCAGTTTGAGCGCATGCTCGCGCAACTCCTCCGCCTGGTCGGGTTCCAGGCGGTCGATGAGCTCATGAAGGTCGCCTTAATCGTGTGCTGCGGTCACGACGTCTGGCGGCGGTGGGATTGCGTCTGGATCATCACCGACGGCATAGACGGCCTCGAAGCGGTCGGTGATCTTGCTGATGTCCTCGTCTGTGATCCTGATCGCTGGGGAACGGTTCTTCAAGATCATCCGAAGTTCGCGAATCGGCCAGAAAAGCTGCTCGTGGAACATGCCGAAGTGGCGACCGCTTGCTCTGGCGTACGCGAGAACCCTATCTACGTAGCGATCTCCGTTGGTTTCGCGGCGCACGGTAGATACGGCCAGGTCCAGGTCGCCGAGGCGGTCTACGGTGGGATCGAGGTAGCTGCCGAAGCTGGCTTGCGCAAGCGCGTTGCCCCTGGTCGTGGTAATCCACCAGTCATCGCCTGCCGTACTGCCCCTCTCGGAGCGTTCGACGTACCCGCCAGCTTCGAAAGCGCGTAACTGCTCCCGGGCAGCCTTCCGGCCAAGGCCGAGTACATCGCAGGGACCCCGCGGATAACGAAGGCACCCCTGGTAGCCGAGAGGTGTCGAGCCATCTCTTCCGCCAGGGGCCCGGATGCTTGTCTACGTCTGGCGGCCCGGAATGCCAGTTGCGCTTCGCCGGGCTGCTGGTGCCGTGATCGCGCCCGGTGTTATCCGTCGGACCTCGATGAGCGATTGGCGGTCATGGCGCGCGAGTTGCGTGCGGGAGGTTCGGGATCCAGTCACTGCACGTCGTCGACCACGCAGAGCAGCGGCCCCAGCCATACCGCCGGTGCAGCCGCCTCCGGGCATTACTCTTCCGCTATTCCCTGATGACGTAGGTGAACAGACGCACGCGGCCGTCCTCGCCTTCCTCCGGGAACACGCCCTGGATCTCGTTCGTGAATCCAGGGAAGCGGGCGTAGCTCTCCTCGAACAGCTTGAGATAGGCGATCATGGGCGCGGTCCGCTCGTCCCAGCGCTCGCCGGGCACAACGACGCCGATGCCGGGCGGGTACACCAGCGCCATGGTCGCCGCCACACGGCCGCCCACCTCGTCGATCGGCACGTAGTCGATCTGGTTGGCGGTGAACAGCCGGGTGGCCTCCTGTGGCGACAGCGCCATCTCCGGGAAGTGCGCGGCCTGGAACTGCAGGCGCTGCAGCTCCGACGTGTGGCCCTTCCGGTAGAAATCATGCATGCGCAGGCAGAAGTCACGCAGCCGCTCCGCGCCGTAGGTCTGGGGCCGGGCGGCGACGAACTCGGGCAGCACCTCGCGTAGGGGGGCGTTGCCGTCGAAGAAGCGCTTGAAGTCCACAAGCGTGGTGATGAGCGTCCCGGCCTTGCTCACCTCGATGCCGGGTGTGACGAGGAACAGGATGGTGTTGAGGTCGTTCTTCTCCGGGACGATGCCGCGCTCGCGCAGGAACTCGGCGAGCACCGGGGCCGGAACGCCCCAGTCGAGATAGCCGCCGGTCTCGCGGTCGAGGCCAGGCGTGACCAGGGTGAGCTTGTTGGGGTCGGTCATCGCGTAGCCGTCGATGACGCGCGCGAATCCATGCCAGCGTGCGCCGGGCCGCAGCAGCCAGCACTGCTGCTCGGCGAGCAGGACCCTGGTCGGCACCTCTTCCCAGGGCTCGTCGTGCAGATCGGCCGTGTGCGGGGAGCCGGTCACTGTGACCACGTCCGGGACGAACGGATCAAAGAACCAGGGCGGCGGGCCGCCGCCTGCCGCCCCGGCTTCGAATGTGCGCAGCAGCCTGCGGATGGCCTTGCGCATCTCCACCGCTAGGCGGGTTGCCTCATTCCACAGGTGGAAGCCGCTACGCCCCTTCATCATCTGGGCGCCCACATCCAGCGATGAGAAAAGCGGGTAGAAGGGCGATGTTGAGGCATGAAGCAGGTAGGCCTCGTTGAAGCGCAGCTCGCTCACGTGTCGTGGCTGGCCCTCGATGTGCCGGCTCTTCAGGTGGATCTGGGAAGCCTGCGAGAAGCTGGCCAGCTGCTTGTGCGTGGACTGGGTGGCGATGATGCCGGGGTCGTCCGGGCCGAGGCTGGCCAGGCCCATGGCGTAGTGGCCGGAGAACAGCGGATGGAACTTCATGAAGCCGGCCCATGCCTCGTCGAACAGGATGTAATCGCACAGGTGGCCGATGCGGTCAAGGATCATCTGGACGTTGTAGATGGTGCCGTCGTAGCTGCATTGCTCGATGATGGCCAGCCGGAACGGGCGCTCGGCCCGCCACCGGTCCCCGTCTGTGACTAGCGGATTGGCGCGGATAGCGGCGCGGATGCGGCCTTCGTCGAGCGCATCGGGGTCGATCGGCCCGATCAGGCCCTGTGGATTGCGGTCGGCGGGCAGGTAGACGGGGATGCCGCCACCCAGTACCAGGGCGCCGTGGTGATTGGACTTATGGTTGTTGCGGTCAAAGAGCACGAGGTCGCCACGAGATACCAGCGCTCCGGTGACGACCTTGTTGGAGGTGGACGTGCCGTTCAGGACGAAGTACGTCCGGTCAGCGCCGAAGATTTCGGCGGCGGCTGCCTCGGCTTTTCGCGCGGGGCCCTCGTGCACCAGCAAGTCGCCGAGCTCGACGACCGAGTTGTCGAGGTCAGTGCGGAATACTGTCTCGCCCAGGTATTCGTAGAAGACACGCCCGACCGGACTACGGCGATAGAACATCCCGCCGTTGTGGCCAGGGCACGTCCACATCTCGTTACTGGATTCGTTGAACTCGATGATGCGCCCGAAGAACGGCGTCTTGAGCTGTTCGATATACGCCTCGAAGTGACGGTTGATGTACTTGGCCACGAAATCCGGCGCGTCTTCCTCGGGATAGATCAAGCCGCGCACGGCATCCACCAGCAGTCCGTGCTGCTCGCGCGCGAGGTTGTCGCCTGACGCCAGCAGGAACACCGGGATCTCCAGGCCGGTATCCTGCAGCGCTTCCACGACACGCTTCCCGTCGATGCCGCCTGCCTTCCCGCCCCACTCCAGCAGAAGGCAGGCCACCGACGCGTCGTTGCGCAGCCGGATGACGGCGTCCCGGGTGGTGCCCAGGACGTCAATGCGCAGGTGATGGTCCTCGCGAAGGTGCCTCAGGATGCGCTCGAACGCGTCGCGGAGGGACTGGGAGCGCTCGATGCGCGAGTCGACCACGAGAACCGTGAACAAGTCTTTATACGCCATCAGCCTGCCCTGCCGTTCCACGTCCCGGTCCCGCAGCGAAGAGTGCCGTTGAAGCGTATATCTGTGCGTACGAAGCCGTGCCGGACAGAGATACGGTTCGCGCACGTAGGCGCCGAGCGCGAAGAACCCGGCCGTGGCCGCGACGTACTCCATCGTCTGCCCGAACAGGGCATGCGTCTGCGCCTGCGGTGGCGATCTCGGTCTCGGACCGTCTCGTCCGCAGGCGCGCGACGGCGGGCCTACTGGTGCTTATACAGATGCTTTTCTGCCCGGTGGCCAAGGCGCCGGGCGGGCTTGGCGATGATGGCCGTTTTGACGGCCTTGCCGAGGATGCGGCGTCACCGTGCAGGACGGAGAAGCCGTCGCCTCATCCAGCTCCAGTTATGCAGGACGTATAGCCGGGTAGCGGGTGTCTGTATCGCTGTCCGGTTGGCCGATCTGGGTCAGTTCCACTTGGCGTAGCCCGTCCTGCCCAGGGCCGGTGAGGGTGAGGCCGAACCGGATGACCTCAGCGTCGCCGGGAACCTGAGCGGTGACCTCGTGCGTGGCCAGGCCGATCGGGGTTCCGAACCCGCCGATCACGCTGGCTGCCGCGGCCGCAGAGCCGGCGAGCGGGCACAGCGCCCGGGCGGCGTCCTGCGCGGAGGTGACTGTCTGCTGATGTCGGCCGAGCGTCGCCGCGGAGGCGACGAGCATGAACCAGAGGATCACGGCGGTGAAGACGGCGCCGATGACGGCACGGGCCCTGGCCCGCGCCAGCCCGCTGCCGTCCGCAGTGCCGTCGGGTGGCTCCAGACCGCCGGGAGCCGCCCCCAGCGGCACCACCAGCCAGCGGGAGTCGATGCCGGCCAGCAGCCCGATCCCGGCCGCCCGGCCTGCAAGTCCCCGGCGATCGTGACCAGGTTGACCACCACTACCGACACCAGCAGGACGCCTGCCACGCCCCGGCCATAGCGTTTCAGCGTTAGCGACTGGAGGTCGTCTCGGGCCACCGCGCCGACCTGCGCCGCGATCGTCAACACGACGCCCAGCAGCGGGGCGACCAGAAGGGCCACCCAAGACAGCTGGTAGCCGGTCTGCGCCCCCACGGCAGCAGCCGTGCCGACGTTGGTGGGGTCGTTGTCTGACGCCGCCGAGACCAGCTCAGGGCCGATGTCCCGCAGCAGCCCTGGGACAGATCTCCGCCGTCCCCCGCCGGAACGCTCCCGCGCTCCCCCTCGCCCAGCCCCGGCACATCCTCCCGGCAATCCGGATCACCCCCGTGAGGCCGCCGGGCCGGCGCGACCGCCACCATTGTCACCTATCCCGATCAGGCTGGCGGCAACAGCGCAAGCAGCACACCAGATGCTCCGTCCTACCGCGCCAGCAGCGGCCAACGGACGAGAACCCGATGCCGGCCGATACTCGGGCAACACGAACTGTGTCACCGGCTGACGTTCCGTCCCAGTGACATCGGGGTGACAAACGATCTTCGTGTCCCGCCGATAGATCCGAAATTTGGCTCTGACCTGCGAGATCTGGGTGGAGCTGAGGGGATTTGAACCCCTGACCCCCTCGATGCGAACGAAGTCCAAGCCCTCAGGCCGTCAGCAGCGATTGTAGAAAGGCCAGGTCAGAAGCTCCTCTTCAACACGGTTGGGATGTGTCTGGGCAGGGTCACACGAGATGGGATCTCCCAAATTCCTCCCAGTTGATCAAGGGGAGCATTGTGTCTGAGAACCGACTTCAGCAGATCTGGCGCGGCCTCGCTGAGGACGACTACCAGGGTGACGAACCGCCGGACCTCGGCCCGCTGCGGGCCCTCGCGGAGAGGGAGGAACTGGCGGAGGCGGTGTCCCGGTTCGTGGATGGCTACGGGCGCCCACTGCCCGCCAGCGATCCCCTCTGCCCGCTCGCGGGGCGTAGCCCGGGCACTGACCGACGCCGGGTTCATCCTGCATTACTGCGCTCAGCACCGTCCGCTGTACCGACTCGGTGGGGTGTGCCTGGCCGTCGCCCCACGGCCATGACCCGGATGGCCGGGGCAGGTCGTGGTGTCCTGGACTACCCACGACCTGTTGTCCCTCGACTGGGCACGGTGGAACGAGTACCAGGGCGCACACGAAACTATGAACGCTGCGCTCGCCCAAGTGCTCAATGCGCTCGGGTACCAGGCCTCGCCGTTCGGCATGGGCGGGGCGTGGATCGTCACCGGCCGCAGGCCCGCCTAGGAAGAGGCCGCGCGGTGAGCGGCACCGACCGGGCGATAGGCGTCTCCACCGCTGTCGCAGTCCTCGGGGTGGTTGGCATCGCCGCCTATGTGTCTTACCAGCACGCCCTGGAGGTGGTCCGTGCTCACGGCAGAGCGGAATCACGGCGCCGGCTGGAATCAGCCACCATCGACGGGCTGGTGTACTCCTCCTCGATAGTGCTCCTGTATGCGGCCCAGCATCGGCGGCCTGTGCCAGCCCTCGCCTGCTGGCGCTTGGCATCGTGGCCACCCTGGCCGCGAACGTGGCCCACGGCTGGACCCACGGGCCAGTCAGCGTTACCGTCGCTGGCTGGCCTGCAGCCAGGCTGGTGGGCAGTTACGAACTCCTGCTGTGGCTCATCCGGACCGCTGCGGTAGCCGCGGTGGGCCCGCGATCCAAGCGCGGACCAGGCAAGCGAGCCGACGGACCATCCGGCCGCAGACCTGCGGCCGGTGCCGATGCACGATTCAGATGCCCGGCCCGCGCACATGGAGCTGTAGGAGGATCATGCTCAGGCGAACGGCCCAAGTGACCGGACTATCGGCCATGTCCCGGCGATGGAACGGGCCAACGGGCCGGGATGTGGGAGGCCCGGCGTGCCAGTCGGCGGACCACGAGACAGTCGGCATGCCCGGAGTGGACCGGCTCATCATCCCTAGCGAGGTCAGTGAGGAGGACACCAACGTGGCGGCAGTGGCCGCCTATCGGGCCAGCATGCATGGCGGCAGACTGCTGTCGGAACGCAGGCTCGCCGCGATGTTCGGCAAGACCTCCGGCCGCTGGGCCCGCGATCGCATCGCTAAAGCTCGGCAGTTGGTGGTCCCGCCTGAACCAGCAGTGACA
>CAWIXN010000002.1:0-705396 GCA_963840095.1 uncultured Actinomycetota bacterium
GAGCGGGGCCGTGTCAAGGTGGTCTTGACCTGGTGTTTTCAGCTTGTGGTGGCTGGGCCGGGGCATGCGTGACTGGCGGTCTCCTGTTTCCCGGTAGCTGCCAGGTCTGTGGCGAGCGGGCGGGCAGGTCAAGGACCGGGCGCAGCCCGGCCGCGGAGCGGCGCCGGAGGCGTCCTTGAGGTGACCGTCCGGGAGCCCGATGATCGGGCGGCGGGAAACGGGAGCCGGGGGTCGTGCGGGGGTATGCGGTTGTTTCCGGTCGTCCCATGTTCCGGGTTCATCCGGTGCGGGCAGTGCCGCTGGCTGCGTTCATCCCTTCGCGTGTCCCCGGCCGTGGCCGGGGGGCATGGGGCGGGTCCGCGTCAGAGGGCGGTCAGGCGGGGCCAATCAGAGGGACGCCCTGCCGCCCGCGGGCGGGGGGCGGAATAGCTTGCGGCCTCGCGCCTGGCGGCGGGCAGAATGCTTGGCGGCCTCGCGCCCGTGCCCATGGGTAGAGGGCTGTTCATGCGGCCGGTGCTGCGCTGGTTGCGGGCGGGTCCTGGCGGGGCCGTGACAGGCAGCGGATCTGCCCGTCGCGCATCCCGTAGAAGACCAGGGTGAGCAGCCGGCGGGCGGCGGCGACCTTGGCGATGTTCTTTGCTTCCTTCCCGCGGCGGGCGATGATGTCGTCCTTGACGCCGCCGATCACCGAGTCGCGGGGGATGCGCTGGATGGCCTCGATCAGCGCCCAGCGCAGCAGCCGCGAGCCCTGCTTGGTGACATGCCCGCGGGTCGACCTTGACGTCGGACTCACGGTGCCGGGGCGTCAGCCCGGCCCACGAGCACAGCTGGCCGGCGTTCTTGAACCGGGTGACGTCGCCGATCTCGGCGGTGATCACCGCGGCCAGCACCGGGCCGATGCCGGGCAGCTGCTGGATCACCTGGTAGCCGCGGTCACCGGCGAGCAGGCTGGCGATCACCTCGCTGAGCATGGCGATCTCGGTGGACAGCTCCCCGGCGAGGTGCCGCAGCGAGGTGACCTTCCCGGCATAGGGCTGCGGCAGCCGCAGCTGGTCCAGCCATGCCGACCCGGCCGTGCCGAAGATGTCGGTGCAGGTCACCGAGACGCCGAGCTTGGCCAGCACGCCGTGGACCTGGTCCTTGCAGCTGGTCCGCAGGTGCACGAGCTTGATCCCGGTAGCGCGTGATCTCCCTGCAGCTCCCGCACCTCGTGCGGGGCGATCCACGCCTCGGGCAGCCTGCCCATCCGCAGAAGGTCAGCAAGATCCGCTGAGTCTCTCTCGTCGTTCTTGACCCGGCGGTAGGTGAACGCCTTGACGCCCAGCGGATGCGCCAGGTGCACCTCCGCGCCCGCCGCGGCGAGAGTGTCCGCCGCCCAGTACCACCCGTAAGTCGCCTCCAGCACCACCTTCGGGTGCTTCCCGGCCCGGGCGATCTCCCGGCGCAGCTCCGCGGGGCTGTTGGTGATCCTCGCGGTGCCCAGCCGCCTGCCGTCCTCGGTCATCCGCACCAGCACGCTGCGGCGGCGGTGCAGGTCCATGCCCACGACCTGCCGGCCGTCATACGCTGTCTCCATTGGGGCCTCCCTTGTCTGGTGGAGACGGACGCTTTGCACCTTCCAGCATCCGCCAGGGAGCGGGAGGCTCCGCTCCTTCATCGCATCAGGAGAGCCATCCGGCGAAGGGTCACAAGGAGTCGGGAGCCGCCTGGGCGGTCCTTGCCCAAGGTCGATGACGGTGCCATACCGCTGCAGACATCTGCAGGTAACGGTCCGGCTTAATTTGCAGGCAAAGGATCAAGGATTTGAGTCCCTCGGCTCCACCTTCGATAACGGCTGACCAGACTCCAGTTGGTGGCGCTTCTGCTCCAAATGCTCAATGATCTCGCGGCTCAGCTCATCCATTTGGGCGGGCGACATCTGCCGGACGATGGTAATGGGCGGTGGGGTCCAACCCATAAGATCGCTTGCCTCATGATCTACGGCAGCGCCTATCAGAGCTAGCTGTCGCCGCCATATCGTCCGGGCAGACGGGCCGGACGACTGCGACCCAGGAGCTCTACCGACAGTTCTGGTCGAAGTTCGAGCCCCTGGCCAAACAGCGGGGCTGGACAAATGCTTCCGCTCCGCCGCAGAACTGGTGGAATATGCCTGCTGGCCTGAGTGGCGCGATATGGGGTGTGGTCATACGCCATGTTCGGATGCAGGTCCGAGCTTTACTTCCAACACCCGGATCCCGACGTCAATCTGGCGCGCTGGAGTGTGCTGAACAGTAAGAAAGCCGAAATCGCCGAGGTTTTTGGCGGCGAGCTGATTTTCGACGATTTGCCGAACAACAAGGGCAGTCGCGTCGAAGCAAGGCTTAATGGCCCCAAGATCGCAGACAACTCGCAGTGGCCAACCGTGATCAACTGGATGGTTGATACCCAGGAACGCCTCCGGAGGGCGGTGGATGCCGTCGGTGGAATACCGACAGTGACGGCGGCAGCTGAGGATGGCCGCGACGAATTGGCAGAGCTTTGACCGAACCGGAATAGTGAGTGCTTCGGCGTGTCCCGGATCAAGCCTAATTCACACTGTTGAGTTGTCAAGTTGCTAGCGCTCAGAGCGCGAGGAGGGCCGGGCCCAGGAGCATGATCATGTCCAATGCGTGCCCAAATGTGCTACTGGCCTTGACGTTCCCGCAGGTCAAGGTTTTACCGCCGGGGATAAGACCACTTGCTCAGATAAGGTGCTGGACTACTCGGCTCTGATGCGCTCCAATCAACCGGAGTAGGCTAGTAAGATGCGTGCATTACTGCGCTAGGCGAGGCTCACGACGTCGTGCTCTGAGTATTTCCGTCAGTGCCCAGCTGAGCAACGCTCCAAGAAAGGCACTGAAGATGATGAGCGGTATAGAATAGTCAGCCTGTACATTCTCATAGTGAGCTATGAGTGGTCCGTTCAGCTTCAAGATTCTCATGGCACCATTGTAGAAATAGTCACTACGTTGAAAATTACCAACAAGTCCCTGTTGCACTGAAACAACTAGTAAGCTAGTTGCTTCCTGATCGTCGTGTTGATCGATGGCAATATATCCTTGCGCCGATGAAATTTGGTAAGCCGAGAACGCGATAACGCCTGAACATATCAGAATTAGTAGAATAACTACGAGCAGCCGCTTTCTGATGGACGGCTGTATTATGGCTTGACTTTGGATATTATCCGGACTGATTTCCACGGAATCGCAGATAGCTTTCCTCAGCGACTCTTCCGTTGAGTGCAGCTGTGCGCTAAGTGAATAAATCTCGGCTTGCATGGATACAATTTTGGGACGGCACTTCGCTGTACTTGCGTATGTGCCTTATAACATTCATTGCCTGTCCTATGAAGAGAAGTGACCATTGCGGCTGCGGTGTTCCGAACCGCCTTGGCCTGGGTCTCCAGATCGTACGTGCTCCATTTGAGACACGCTTCCACGGAAGGAGATGTGCATGAACCCCGGGATGGTTCAGACTCCTAAACATACTTCGATAATGATACAAAAGCGCGACCTATCACGATGTGCCAGGGCAGGAAGGTGAGGCCAGCTTGTCGAGCTACCCGCCCAAGATCTTGTTCATGATTTCGGCTCCTGAGCGGATGACCGGCCGCAGCTCGTGTCGGTAAACAACCTCGGTGGTCCTTGAGCTGCTGTGGCCGACAATGCGGGCGATCTCCTCCACGGGTTCCCTGACTCTGACATGAGCGATACGAACCTGTGCCTTAGCTCCCTGGGCGTCCAGTGCTCGCCGATCTGGGCCGACCGGCAGATCGCCCGGAACATCTTCCGGACGTTCGCCGCGTCGAGAGCGGTCGCCGGTGGCGGTGGTGAACACGAGATCGTTGTCTTGCCACTGGGCGCCCGCCGCGCGGCGTTCCTTCTCCTGCTGCTCCAATTGATCCTGGAGGGCCGCTCACGGCCATCTCTGGCAGTTCCAGGGTGCGCCGCGACTTCTCTGTCTTCGTGTCGCCGTGACCTCGCACGGAACGCCACACGGACACATGCGGTGGCGTTGGCGGCTCGGTCCCGGGATTGCCCTTCAGGTCGACGTGATCCCAGCGCAGTGCCCGCATCTCCTCGGTCCGGAGCCCGGTCGTCAGGCTCAGGACGATGTAGGCGTGCATCAGGGATACCGGGCGTCGATGGTCCGCGAGTCCCGGGTGCAGCTCCAGCGGGGGATGGTCTTCGCTGGATGCCCGGAGCAGGGCGGCGGCCTGCGCGAGGGTCAGGCTCTTGCTTGGCCGTCCTGCCTGCCCCTTGGGCGTCTCGACCAGCGTCGCAACGTTGCGCGCCCACCAGGTCCCGAGACTCCGCGTGCCGGATCGCCCGAGTCAGCGCGTTGTGGCCCATCGATCACCGCGGCAGTGGAGTACCTGGCGGCCATCTTGGTCAGTGCCTGGCGTACGTCGGCCGCCGTCAGTTCCCGCAGTTTCTTGCTGCCGATGGCCTCCAGGATCGGGGCGAGCACGTTCTCGTTCTTCTTGATCGTCTTGGCCGACCGGCCGTCGAGCCCGTCCCTCAGCCAGTCCTCCGCAGCCTGGCGCAAGGTATAGGCGGAGTCGCCGGCCTTTCGGGTGATCCCCATGTCCAGATCGGCATACAGTGCCTTCAGCTTGTCCTGGACCTCGGTCTTGGTGCGGCCGGTGACTCGCCTCCGGTCACGCTTCCCTTCCGGGGTGAACCCGAGCGTCACCTCGCCGCGCCAGCGGCCCGGGCAATGCCGGTGCCGCTGGCTGTCACTGCATGGGCCACGGTGGTCGAATGAGATCCCGCCCTCGCCATGCAGACGCCGGTTGGCCATAGCGGCAGGCTACCCCAAGGTGGGGACAATTGGGGGGACAACCGCCGGATAACTGAGAACACCATCCTGACACTCGCACGGACTATCTTCGCAGCTAGATGGCACATCCGCTCTCGTCGTTCCTGCTTCGAAAGGCTGTCTGATCTCCATGGTAAGGAGAAGGTCTACGGTTCGATTCCGTAAGGGGGCTCCAGTTCCAGGTCAGAGGCGCAAATTCGAAAGATCTGAATGGCCGTGGGGGACAACAGGGGGGACCAAGGCTCCGGGGACGACTGTCCCAGATCAACGAACGCCAACTCCGGGAGCTTGTGTTCACCGGGGTCCGGTTAGCTGGCGATGGCAGGGGCACATCGAGCGCGGGTCTCCTCTATTCGATCCTGTTCGCCTCCAGTACGCCGAGGCTGAGCATCGCGGTCCCCTGATCGGCGTGGCCGCTGGCGCAAGCTGCCTGTGAAGGGGTGCTTGCGGGCCGGCACTGTTCCGGGACTTGCTGATATCTGGCCGCTGAAAACAGGGGCTCCGTACGATCGGTGCCGTGGTTACTCGCTACGACGTCTCGGCGGTCGCCGACCGGCTGGAAGCCGGCTGTCGTGCAGAGCGGGAGCGCGGGGTGTTACTACCACCGGCTAATCCAGGTCGAGGAAAGCCTCCGCATGTCCAGGCACGACCTGCAGGGCCGGCCCGTCCACCACCGCAAACGCGACTCCATCGAAGGCTCACCCCGACCATCGTGTTCGCAGCCCTGGCCGCCCGCCGCTGGATCGAGCAGCAATCCGGCCGGTCGATCCAGATTCGTCAAGACAGCCCGCCGCTACCGCACCATCCGCATCCAGGCCGGCAAACAGGTCATCACCGCCGCCGACCCGCTGCCCGAGACGTTCGCCGGGCCATCGAACGATCAACCACGCCCGCAGACGGCCGCACCAACTTGGCCACGTCAGGTCAGTTGATGTCCTGCCGGACGGACAGGGCGATACCGAGAATCCCCAGCACGCCGGCCCAGGCGATCAGGGTGATCGCGCCGGTGCCTGGTGAGAGCAGGTGCTGGACGCGGAGGCCCATGAGTGCGTCCGATGCACGGTCTGGCATGAACCGCCCCACCGAGGGGACGAGGCCGAACAGGAGGTTGTCGACGACGAGGCCCCAGGCCAGCAGCGTGATGACGGCGCCGACCTGGTTGTGGATGATCGCTCCGAGGCCGGTGCCGATCGCGCCCCACAGGGCCGCGCCGGCGAGCCCGCCGAGCGTGAGCAGCAGAATGTCGCCGCTGCTGAGCACGACGGGGATGCCACGCCCGTTGAGGATCGTGTATCCGATTGCCACGCCGAGGGCCCCGAACACGATTCCGGCCAATGCTCCGGCGACGGCCTTGGCGGCCAGGACGTGTGAGCGCGCGGGGTTGAACAGGATCGTCGGACGGATCGTGCCGAAGCGGTACTCGCTGGTCACCAGCAACACCCCGGCAAGTGCGGAGAACACGCCGGCGAGACTGCTCAGGCTCAGCAGCTCACGCTGGTCCTCTCTACCCGCAAGCCCGGCTGAGTGGGTGAGCAGCCCGGTGAGCAGCGTGATGAGCAGCGTCAGCCCGATCATCGCGAGGATCAGCGCGATCGTGGTCCGGGTGGAGCGAACCTTCAGCAGCTCTGCCCTGATCTGCGCGATCATGCCGCTGTCTCCGCGGTCAGTTCAAGGAAGATGTCTTCCAGCAGGCCTGCATCGTTGACCAGCTCGTAAACCGGGACGCCGGCGGCGAAGGCGATCTCCCAGATCCGCTCGCTCGATGCTCCCTGGACGAGCAGGGCGTGGTCGGCGCCGGCCGTGACCTGCAGCGCCTCGACACGCAGCGCGGTGGTGAGCCGCTGCGGGTCGCCGCTGCGGACGCGAACCGCGCCGCCGGCACGGGCGGTCAGTTCTGCCAGCGAGGACGAGAGCACGAGCCGCCCGCGGCTGATGATGAGCACCCGGTCGACCGTCTGCGCGACCTCGGCGAGCACATGACTGGAGATGAGCACCGTGCGGCCCTCTGAGGCCAGCATGCGCAGGAAGTCCCGCAGCCAGCGAACTCCCTCCGGGTCAAGCCCGTTGGCCGGCTCGTCGAGAATCAGCAGCTCCGGGTCGCCCAGCAGCGCCACCGCGAGCCCGAGTCGCTGACGCATCCCAAGCGAATATCCCTTCACCCGCCGCCGGGCAGCGTCACCCAGCTCCACCAGGCGCAGCACCTCGTCCGCGCGTGAGTCAGGAACATCGACCGCCCTCCCGAGCATCCGCAGGTGATCGCGGCCCGAACGACCGGGATGGAAATCGGTCGCCTCGAGCACGGCACCGACACGCAACGCCGCATGCGGCAACTCCGCGTACGGACGGTCGAACACCAGCGCCCGCCCGCTCGACGGCGCTGTCAGCCCCAGGATCATCCGCAGCTTTGTCGTTTTGCCAGCGCCGTTGGGTCCGAGAAAGCCCGTGATCGTCCCAGCCTCCAGCGCAAATGACAGGTCCGTGACCGCTGAGACCTCACCGAAGCGCTTGGTCAGCGACTCGGCCTTGACGACCACGGTCATCCGCGTGCCTGACCGTTGAACGGGACCGCACCGTCACCGGAGGTCTCCTGCCCGGCCTGGCTGGGCAGATCCAGCCGGCGCCGGACCTCCGGCGTGTTCACGCCCAGAGCGCCCAGCAGCACCGCCGCGGGGTCTGGCGGCTGGAGGGTGAGGATCTGGGCCAGCACCTGCCGGGCGGTGACCTGGAGCTTCCGGCGATTGGGCTTCGACGCGCCTTCCAGCACTTTCTTGGCCGCAGGCGTCATGCGGAGGCGATCCTTCTGCAGCATGAGATCCTTGAGCCCCGGCTTCTTCGGCACGGTGTGCATCGGCAGCTCGGGAGCATCAGCGCCTGGCCCCAGGCCCAGGGCACCCAGCGCTTCGCGATCGAGCGCGTCCAGGGCCTGGCGAGCTTGCTGCAGGCTCACGCCCAGCACGCCTTCGACCGATGGGTCCTCGAACAAGGCGAGCAGGATGTGGTCGGTGCCGACCCGGCGATCACCGCGGCGGCGAGCCTCCTCACTGGCCTGCAGATAGATGCCCCAGGCGTGAAGCACCTCTGGCGGCACGGGTGCGGTGGTCATGATCACTCCTTGTTGTATTTGGTGTGCACGGACTGGCGGGTGACGCCCAGAGCGTCTCCGATCTGCTGCCACGACCAGCCCTTTTCCCGGGCGGCCGCGACCTGGCTCGCCTCGACTCTCTCGGCCAGGCGATGGAGCGCCAGCGCGGCGCGAAGCCCGATCGCCGGGTCATTCGAGGAGATACTCACGCTGAGCTCTTCGATGTCCACGCCTGTCAGTTTAGTTTGACAGGCGTGCTTGTCAAACTAAACTGACACTAGCTTGGCGGCCGGCTGCAGGGCGGGGAGCCAGGCTAGCCCCCAGCAGTGGGGACGTGACTTTGTCGGGGCACGCTCGCCGACGGCGGATTCGCTTGTTCGTGTTGTCGACGGCGGCACTGATAGCAAACATGCGATTGTAGCCATCGCATGCTTGCTATAGTCTGTGGATGGAGTTCCGGGTTGACTGGGACCAGGACGCTCGCGAAGAGGTGATGCGGCTCCCGGTCGCTGAGCGCCGTGCGGTTATGAGCGCGGTAGCGAAGCTGGAAGCGTTCGGAGACCAGCTCGGCGCGCCGCACACCAGTCAGGTCAAGGGCAGCCGGGCAGGAATCCGTGAGCTGCGGGCCCGCGCGGGCCGGTCGGCGTGGCGGGCCCTGTACCGGCGCGTGGCCGACCGGCTCGTGGTGCTCGCGGTGGGACCGGAAGCCCAGCACGACAGGCGCGGGTTCGACCGGGCGGTGCGGCTGGCCGAGGAGAGGCTGAGGGAGATCAGGGAATGGCACGGAGACTGATCAGCAATGCTGAGGTTCTGGATGACATGCTGCAGGATCCCGAGTTCCGCGCGGAATGGGAGCGCACGGCCCTGGCCAGGGTAGTTGCCGAGGCGGTCATCCGCTACCGCGCGGAGCGCGGGCTCAGCCAGACCGCGCTGGGGAGGCTCCTGGGCTGGAGCCAGCCGGTGGTGGCCAGGCTGGAGGCGGCCGAGCACAACCCCTCCATGGATACCCTGCTGATGCTGTCACGGGGTCTGGGCATGCGGGTTCACGTGGATGTCGGCCCGAAGACAGGACTGGTGGCCAAGGTCACCAAGTCCAGGGCGGCCTGAGAACAGGCAAGCTTTGCCTGGCATGCCGCCTCCATGGCGACGTGGCGATCCCGGCTGTCCTTCAACGTTTCTGGGGCCGCTGAGAGTTCCTACCGGTGCTGGGAACGGCGGGGGTGGGGGGATGATACGGACGTGTCATCCGAGTATTCCGGGCCTGCGGCGTTGCGGGCGTGCCGAGGCGATCGCGGGGCTGCGGCTCGAGCTGGCTGATCTGCGAGCGCGAGTGGATGAACTTGAGTCCGCCCCGGTCGCGGAGGCGCGTCGGGAAGACTCAGGGGCGGAGCTCGGCGAAACGGCTGCTGCGGGCCGGTCCGTGCTCGTGTTGTGGCCGGTCAAGCGCCTACCTACGGTATCTGAACACGACGGGGGCTCATGGTAAGGAGAAGGTCTACGGTTCGATTCCGTAAGGGGGCTCCAGGTCGTGAAGATTTTTCGAGTGTAGAACCGAGTACCTCATCCGCTGTGAGTGGCACTTGAGTGCCAAACCGGTCTCGGGCACAAGCTGACTGGCTGGCATTTCGGCAACACTGGAGTGCCTCCTCCGTCCGGGAAGAGGTCCCGGGAAGGTCCGGAACCTCGCAGGGCGAGTTAGCGATGTCCACAAGCAGCCCTCCAAAGGCTGCGCCAACCGCCACGGAGCCGCAGCCAGGCGGCTAGCGTCTGGGCCTCCTGGTCACCCGGAAGATTCCACAAGGTCACCTGGACCGACGGGGGACCTGGTGAGATCGGAACTGGCTGTATCTGGCGGTAGCCTGTCGGGCGTGGAACGTGCCAGGCTGCCAGCGAAGGGCCTGGATGGGGAGTCGTCGGCCTGGTTGCGCCGGCTGGGCGCCGGGGGCGGGGAGCGGCAGGCGGCTGAGCGCGAGCTGCATGCGAGACTGGTCCGCATCGCGCTGGCCGAGGTCCAGCGCCGGTCGACCAGCACACCGGTGGCGGGGCCAGAGCTCGATGACATCGTGTACCAGGCCGCCGGCGACGCGATGATCGCGATTCTGGCCAAGCTCGATGGCTTCCGCGGCGAGAGCAAGTTCATCACATGGGCGTACCGGTTCGTCATCCTGGAGGTGTCCAGCAAGCTCGGCCGGCACTACTGGCGTAACCCGCCGGTCACGCTGGACGCCGGGCAGTGGGAGCGGCTTCCCGACCGGTTCGGGATCGACCCGGCGCGGCACGCGGAAGCGGCGGGCATCCTCGCGGAGGTGCGTCGGGTCGTGGACGGCGAGCTGACCGTGCACCAGCGGCGGGTCTTCGTGGCGATCGTGGTCGACGGGATACCGCTGGACGCGCTGGCCGCCCAGCTGGGCTTGCGGCGTAACGCCCTTTACAAGGTGATTTTCGACGCGCGGCGTAAGATCCGCCGGGCGCTGGCCGCCAACGGCTACCTGGAAGAGCCGGGCTTGGAGCGTCGATGAGCGACCTGGGGAGACTGGAACTGTTCCTGCGGACCGATCCGCGCGATGTCGGCTGTGACGAGGCGATGGCCGTCTTGCACATCTATGTTGACCTTGTGGCCGCCGGCGAGGACGCGGCCGGCCGCTACCCCGGCGTGGCCGCTCACCTGCTGGCCTGCGGGCCGTGCGATGAGGACTTCGCCGGGCTCCTCGTTGCGGTCACCAATGGCTAGCGCGGCGGGTAACCCGGAAAGGGCACTGATCGGCCGTGAGGTACTCGCGTTCGACCTGTACGGGACGCTGGTTGACCCGATCGCCATCTCCGGCGAGCTCGGTCAGGTTCTCGGCGGCTGCGACGGCCGCGAGGTGGCCGGGCTCTGGCGGCTCAAGCAGCTGGAGTACTCGTTCCGGCTCACGGCGATGGGTCGTTACGAGGACTTCCGCTGGGTGACCTCACGTGCGCTTGACTTCGCCCTCGCCTCCGTCGGTATACGCCTGCCGGACGGGCAGGCCCGGCGGCTCGTCGGGCTCTACGATCACCTGCAGCCGTTCCCGGACGCGGTGCCCGCGCTGCGGGCGCTCGTCGGCATGGGGTACGAGCTGGTGGTGCTCTCCAACGGAACCCCCACCATGATCACGAACTGCCTCGATAACAGCGGCCTGGCGGACTTCTTCGGCAAGCCGATCAGCGCCGATGAGGTCCGCTTGTTCAAGCCATCGCCTGCGGTCTACCGTCATGCGGCCGGCCAGCTGTCGCTGCCGATCGAGCAGGTCCGGCTGGTCACCAGCAACGCGTTCGACAGTGTCGGGGCCAGCGCCGCCGGGATGCGCACGGCCTGGGTGAACCGCGCCGCAGCCCCGTTCGACACGATCGGCGCGCAGCCAGACCTCACCGTGCCCGCCCTCGACCGCCTGCCTGCGGCGCTGGCGGGCTGACGGCACGAGGACAAGCAGCGCCGCTCCAGCCCGCCGACGTCATCGCCATCAGGTTAACGGGGCAGGATACGCGCGTCCCGGCCGGGCATCAGGCGCCGACAGAGGTCGTGCTGACGTCCCAGATGGCCCCGGTGTCATCGTCGGCCAGGTGGGCGAGCAGCGCCGCGGCGGAATGCTCCGGCGTGATCAAAGAGCCCTCGGCGAAATTCCTGTTGAACCGCTCGTGCAGGCCGGCGCCGATGCGCTCGGGATCCTGTCGTCGGATCCACGCCTGCATGGCAGTGTCGACTCCTCCCGGTCGGTAGGCGTTGACCGTCACACCGGTACCGCGCAACTCGGCGGCGAGGTTCACGGTGTGCGCTTCAAGCGCGGCCTTCGTGGTGGCGTAGGCGTTCCCGCGGATCATCGCGGCTGGGTTGCCGGCGATCCCGCTGGAGACGTTGATGACGCGGCCCCAGCCGGCGTCGAGCATGCCCGGCAGGACGGCCGCGGTGAGCACGGCCGGCGCGACGACGTTGACCTCGAAAGCCAGACGCAGGTCCGCCGCCGTGATGCCGACGGTGGCGCCCAGCGGCTCGACGGTGGCCGCGTTGTTGACCAGGATGTCGACGCGGCCCGCCGTGAGCACGAGCGCCGCCGCACGGCTGCGCTGCTCCTCGTCGGCCAGGTCGGCGGCCACCACGCGGATCCGCCGGGCGGGCACGCTCTGTCCTAGCAGGGCGCGGGTCTCGTCCAGCTGTGTTGCGGTGCGCGCGAGCAGGACGACGTCTGCGCCGGCGGCGCCCAGCCCGAGCGCAGCGGCGCGGCCGATGCCGCGCCCGGCACCGGTGATCAGCGCGGTTTTGCCGGCGAAGTCAGCTGGCATTGCGGTCTCCTCAACGGTTGGCGGTGTGAGCGGACGGCAGAGAGTCACAGGTAGCCGTTCCGCTGAATGCTCCCAAACTTCCTGATTAGCGGCGCCAGGCGGCGGTGTCTTACCTGGGCACGCCCGCTGAGATCGACTAGTAAGACCTTGCGCTGAGGCGACGCCGACTTGTCAGGCGCCCAGTCCGGCGCCGCTTCTAGCAACCATGAAGGAGAATCGCCATGCCTCTGCTCAACCCCGGAGACCCGTTCCCGCGGCTGACGATCAGCACTACCGGCGGCCAGGCGCTTACCGTCCCTGACGCGTTCGCCGGCGACTTCGGGGTCGTGGTCTTGTACCGGGGCGCCTGGTGCCCGTACTGCAACGCGCAGCTGCGCGCCTTCGAGCGGGCCGGCCAGACGCTGGCAGACATGGGCATCCGGGTCGCTGCCCTCTCGGTCGATGACAAAGAGACCACAGCAGCGCTGGTCGCTAAGCACAAGCTAACGTTCCCCGTCGGTTACGGCGCGGACGCTCCGGCCGTCGCCACGCTCACCGGCGCCTTCGTCAACCCGGACCCGGTGTACTTGCAGTCCACCGGTTTCGTGCTTGACCCCGCAGGCAACGTCGTGGTCAGCGTGTACTCCAGCGGCGCCATCGGGCGGCTCGTCCCCGACGATGTCGTTGGCCTGGTCCGCTACCTGCGCGAGCACTCGGCCCCCGCGACGGCATGACGGGATAGCAGACCGCAACATGGCCGATACAGGGACTCAGCCCACGGCGGGGGAGCCCAGGTCAAGCCGCGCGGCAAGATACTCGGTCAGCGCCGCGAGCAGCGCATCCCATCGCTCCGTCACCAACGGGCGCCGGCTCTCTTGCAGCGGCAAGGGCTGAGCCTCAGCTTGGCTCCCACCGATACTCCTTGAGGAACTTCTGTACAAGCTTCCACCGCACCTTGGCGTCAGATGCGGGCGCCAAGCGGCCGCCCGGTTCGCGAAGTGAGCTGCTGCAGGAGGGGGACGGGCGTATGAGAATGATGTATGAGCGGGTAGCCGGGATCGATGTCCACCAGGACATGATCAAGGTCGGGATCCGTGCACCGGGACACCGGGCGTGGACCCGCACCTCGGAGCTGCTGGAGTACCGGACCTTCCACGGGGTTCTGCTGACGATGGCCGCCGCCCTGCGTCCCATCGTTGCGGGCGCCGTCGGAGTTGTAGGAACGTGGTCGTCGAGGTAAGCGGTCAGGTCGGGCAGGTAGGAGACGTCGGTGCGGAAGTGGTCACAGCCGGCGCAGCGGAACGCAGCGGGCAGTCGGTGCCGCCGGCGGCGACGTACGACGGCTCGGTGCAGGTGCCGTACGGAACCGCCACCGAGGTTCCCGGCGATGCTGACCGCTAGCCCACCAGCGTCGTCCATGGCCAGATCCGCTGCCGCACCTGCCAGCCATCCAGGTAGGCGACGTACAAGGCGAGTTCCCCGACCGCCAGGAAGACGTCGATCTCAGCAGGCCAGGACATCGCCTGCCAGCCCGTGAGCCGGTGATGAACCGCCCACTGATACAGCCCCGCATAGCTATGCGCAAGGGCGTTTGCGCTCGCCAGGATCGCGATCGCGCCGATCGCGTACAGTGGCGCGCGGCGCACGCGGGGGTTCAACCGGGCCGTCCCTGGGTGCGGGTGTTGGCCTTCGTGCTGCGGTTGCGGATCCGGCTGAACCCATCGACGGCGGTTTCGTCGGCGTCAGGGAGAGTGTGCAGGTACCGCGTGCTCCCGTCAGTCGATCCGTGATTGCGCGAGCGCGGCGACATCGTCCGCGTAGGCCTGACCGATCCCCTCGAGGAACTCCAGCGTTTCCGCGGCCTCGTCCTTGTCAATCTTCGACAAGGCGAAGCCGACGTGGATCAACACCCACTCACCAGGTGCGGGCGGGTCGTCGGCGAGCAGACCGACGTTGATCACCCGCCGGACGCCGCTCACCTCCACCCTGGCCAGATCGGGCTGGCCAGCGAGGAACTCGATCACCTCACCCGGAATGCCGAGGCACATGAAGCATCCCTCCAGCGCTCATCGGTTACCGTCGATGACCCAGCTGGCGCGTCCGCGCGCCGACACGTCGCGGCGTGTCATTGCCTGTCATAACGCCGGCTCGGGCGGCAGAGGGGTGGCGAGGGTAAGCTCCCGCGGCGCGATGAATAGATCGTCGATGTCGGCAAGCTCGGCCATTTACCGCCGTCGTGACCGGTCAGGCCGATCGTGAGCATCGTGCCCACCTTCCCGGTGGCAGCGCCGCTTGTGTGTCACTCAGCCTGGCACCATCGTTCGGGCACGGCAAGCGGGCCGCCGGGGCTTGGACCGCGGCCGGGATGCCGCGGTGCCGGAGGGCCCGACAGCGCTACGCTTCGGTGCAGATTGGCATCGCCTGGCGGCTCCATCGAGGAGGAGATCATGGCTGGCAAGTTCCTGGTCCTCTGGAAGCTGGACCTGAGCCGGGCGAACCCGGGCGTGGCCCGGGCAGTCTTCCGGCAGCAGGACTACGGCGCCCGGTTGCTGGAGGAGGGCAAGCTTGAGGCGCGGTACCACCTGGTGGGCGGGCACGGTGGGGCCTGGATCTACAACGTGGACTCTAACGAGGAACTCGACAACCTCCTCGCGCAGGCTCCCGTCTACAACATGTCCAGCTATGAGGTGCTCCCACTGGCCGAGATGCTGGCGCCGACCCTGGTCGGCGAGGCGGAGCCCGAGTAGCGCGGCCGGATTACGCTGGCAAAGCACGCTCTGAGCGTCCGCCAGCGCCAAACCCACGTCAGTCTGCGAGCATGCTGCCTGGACTGCAGGCCTCAGTCTTCGCTAGCCCCAATTCTGGTCGATGCGTTGTTCGAGTTCGAGCGGGTCGCTCCGCGTTTTGCTAACAGCTGAATTGATGTTATTCATGCGGCGAGCTGCCGGCTCAGTACTTGTCGTGGACTTCTTGCGGAGTTTTACCCGAGTCCTGAGTGAATACCTGTCCGTTTGTACCGGAACTCGAGCCGCTCCGCTTCGCTGCGACGCCGCGCGCGGGCCGCGGCGGCGAGCAGATACGGCAGATCCTCCCTGCTCAGTCGACCAATATCCTCAGCAACCAGGGGGGCCACCGTCTGGAGGCAGTGTTCAAGCAGGCGGATCAGTGGTTATCCCGCTGGCCACTCAAGGTAACGCCTGACCCGAACCCTCCTCCTGTCGCTCAAACAACTCCCGGTTTGGCGCAGCATAGCGCACGCTCAGGCAATGTGACTTTGGGCTCATCGGCAATAAACCTTTGGTCCTATCAGGACCGACAGGCGGCATGTTCCGATTAGAAATCTCAAGCGCTGGTCATGTGCCAGAGACGGGAGGTATCCCGTGAGCCGAGCGTCGCTGGCGTTTGCACCAGGCCGGGCGGTAGATGCGGCCGACGAGGTCCTGCCGCAATCCTGCATACAGTGCGGCACGTGTAGCGTCGTCTGCCCGATGATCGAGTACATGGACCATTCTCCGCGGGTCCTCAACGCGATGCTGATGGCCGGACGCTACGACGATGTTCTGCGTAGCCGCGGCATTTGGGCCTGCACATCCTGCTACGCGTGCACGGTCGAATGCCCGAAGCAGCTCCCGGTGACCGAGTCGATCTACGCACTGAAGCGGGCGTCGATACGCGCCCGCGTCTATCCGCGGCGGTTCATAACTCCCGTCTTGGCGCTCCAGTTCGTCCGCGTCGTTTACAGGCGAGGGCGGAGCAGCGAGGCGTGGATCTCCCTGTCCCTGTACCTGCGGACCCGCCCCTTCCTGCTGCTGCGGTACGCGCCGGTTGCGCTGCGCCTGATGCGGCGGGGCAGGTTGCCGCTGCGGCCTGACTCGCTGCGCGAACCGGCACAGCTGCGGAGGATCCTCGATGCCCTCAATGTGACGACTGAGGAGCACTCATGAGCTACACCTACTACCCCGGATGCTCGGCGAAGGGGACCGGCCGGTCCTATGAGGAATCGTTGCATGCGGTGTTCGGGGCGCTCGGGACCGGCCTCGACGAGCTCAAGGACTGGAACTGCTGCGGTGCCTCGGGGTACCCCGCCGTCGACGCTGCCAAGGCGGTCGCCCTGTCTGCCCGCAATCTCGCGCTGGCCGAGGGCGCCCGGCCCGGCCCCGGGCCAGTCGACGTCCTTGCTCCGTGCGCAGGCTGCTACCGCGCTTTGCTCAAATCCGAGCGCGCGCTCGCCGACGACGGGGCGATGGCCGCTCGTGTCGGCGGGGCGCTGGGCGCGGCCGGGCTGCGGTATGAGGGCCGTGCCCGGGCCCGGCACCCGCTGGACGTGCTCGTGAACGACATCGGACTTGACCGGATCGCTAAGGCCGCCGTCCGGCCGCTCGGGGGACTGCGGGTCGCCTGCTACTACGGCTGCCTGCTGGTGCGCCCGTATGCGACATTCGACGACCGGCGCGCGCCGACGTCGATGGAGCGGCTCCTTGAGGCGGTCGGCGCCGAGCCCATCGACTGGCCGCTGCGAACGCGCTGCTGCGGCGGCTCCTGCTACTGTGGCGGGCCGCTTATCGGCGCGCTGCCCGAAGCGACATTGCGGCTCAGCCACCGGCTGCTGCAGGACGCGAAGCGGCGCGGCGCAGACGCGATCGCCACGGTCTGCCCGCTGTGCCAGTTCAACCTCGAGGCGTTCCAGGGCCAGATGGCCCGCAGGTTCGGTGAGCCTGTCGACATCACGGTCGGTTTCTTCACGCAATTGCTGGGCACCGCGCTGGGGCTCGACGAGCGGGCGCTGGGCGTCCACCGGATGCTGCGCTGGCGGCTGCCGGAGCCCGCAGCGGCGGAGGGAGGTGCCCATGTCCGGGCCTGACGGAGAACGCTCGCGGGCGGCGCTGCCCGCGAAGGTCGGCGTGTACGTCTGTCACTGCGGCCTGAACATCGCCGCCAAGGTCGATGTTGAGCGCGTTGTCGCGTCCAGCGCCTCGCTGCCTGGCGTGGCAGTCGCGCGCGACTACAAGTTCATGTGCTCGGACCCGGGCCAGGGGCTGATCCAGCAGGACATCCGCGACGGCCTGGTGAACCGGGTCGTCGTCGCCTCGTGCTCGCCGCTCATGCACGGAGCGACATTCCGGCGGGCCACGGCGGTCGGCGGGATCAGCCCCTTCTACTCCCAGATGGCGAGCATCCGTGAGCACGTGAGCTGGGTAACCGCCGATGGCGGGGACGCGACGGAGAAGGCGAAGGCGCTCGTCGCCGGCGCGGTGCGGCGCGTCGCCGCGCACGAGCACCTGGACCAGCGGCGCGCGCCAGTCCACCCGGACGTGCTGGTCGTCGGCGGCGGGATCGGGGGGATCCACGCGGCGCTCACCCTTGCCGACGCCGGCAAGCATGTCTACCTGGTGGAGCGGGAGCCGTGCATCGGCGGCCAGATGGCCAAGTTCGACAAGACCTTTCCGACGCTAGACTGCGCCGCCTGCATCCTCACCCCGAAGATGGTGCAAGTCGGCCAGCACCCGAACATCGACCTGCTCTCCTTCAGCGAGGTGGAGGAGGTCTCCGGCTATGTGGGCAGCTTCAAGGTCAAGGTACGCAGAAAGGCCCGCTATATCGACGAGGACGCCTGCACCGGCTGCGATCTCTGCGTCGAGAACTGCACCTGGGACGGGATCTTGTCGGAGTTCGACCACGGCCTCGGCACCCGCCCTGTCGTCTACAAGTCGTTCCCGCAGGCGGTGCCGGCCTGCCCTGTCATCGACCGCACGGGCACCTCGCGGTGCACCTTCAGCTGCCCGGCCGGCATCAAGGCCCATGGCTACGTGTCACTTGTCAGGAAGGGTGAGTACGAGAAGGCGTTCAACCTCGTACTCGACGCGACGCCGCTGGTCGGGAGCCTGGGCCGGGCCTGCTACGCGCAGTGCGAGGCCGAGTGCACCAGGGCGAGCCTGGAGGGCCCGCTGCCGATCCGGCGGCTGAAGCGCTTCATCGCGGACGCTCACTATGAGCGGGGCGCGCCCGCCGCGATCGAAACGGCTCCCCCGAACGGCAAGCAGGTAGCGGTGGTCGGCTCGGGGCCGGCCTGACCGCCGCCTGGCAGCTCGCGCGCAAGGGCTACCGCATCAAGATCTTCGAGGCTGCGCCCGAGCCTGGCGGCATGCTCAGGCTGGCCATACCCGACTACCGGCTGCCGATGTCGGTGGTCGAGCGGGACATCGAGAACGTGACCGCGCTGGGCGTACAGATCGCCACCAGCACGCATGTCGGGAATCTTGACGAACTGCGGCGCGAGGGGTATGACGCGATCCTGGTGGCAACCGGCGCGCCGGCCTCTACCGGCCTCGACGTGCCGGGCGAGGACTTGGACGGCGTCGTCTCCGGCCTGGAGTTCCTCGAGGCGGCCAAGCTCGGCGAGGCGGCCAGCCTGGAGGGCAAGCGGGCCGTCATCGTGGGCGGCGGGAACGTGGCGATGGATGCCGCGCGAACCGCGCGGCGGCTTGGCCCGCCGGAGCAGCTGAACGAGCCGGAGCAGTTCATGGTGACGGATGTCGCGCGGACCGCCCGGCGGCTTGGCGCGCCAGAAGTGATCGTGGCGTACCGGCGCGGCCGCGCCGAGATGCCGGCCTACCCGGAGGAGGTGGACGCCGCCGAGCAGGAAGGGACCCGGTTCAGTTTCCAGATTGCGCCCGTCGAGGTCGTGGGCGACGAGCACGGGCGGGTGAGCGGGCTACGCTGCGTCCGGACCGAGCTCGGCGGGCCTGACGCCTCCGGTCGCCGGCGCCCTGAGCCGGTCCCCGGGAGCGAGTTCGTGATCGCCTGCGAGGTGGTGATCGCAGCGATCGGGCTGCGGCCAGACACGATGACGCTCGCCCCCCGGCTGCTGACGGCCGTGGACGGGACGATCCGGACCGACCCGGGAACGCTGCAGACCGATGTGCGGTACGTCTTCGCCGCCGGCGACGTCGTGTCGGGTGCGCTCGACATCGCGCACGCGGTCGGGCGTGGGCAGCGGGCAGCCTTCATGATCGACCGCTGGCTGCGGGGCGCGGAGCTGGATCCAGCGAGCTTCGACGCGACGCTGCCGATCGTCGACAAGGCCGATGTGCTTGCGAAGCAGCATCCGGCCCGCGGCCGGCTGGAACCCCGCGCGCCAGCCGCCCGGTTTGCCGTCGGGCCGGCGGATTTCTCAGAACTCGAGCCGCCGCTGACCGAGGCGGAGGCGCGCTACGGTGCCGAGCGGTGTCTCGACTGCGGTGTCTGCTCCGAATGCGGGCAGTGCATCGCGGTCTGCGAGGCCGACGCGATCGACCTGACGATGCGTGACACAGAGGTCGAGCTCGACGTCGGGGCGATCATCGTGGCCACCGGCTACAAGCCCTTCGATGCCAGGCGAATCCCCGAGTACGGCTACGGCAGGTACCCGAACGTCTACACGGCCCCCGAGGTGGAGCGCCTCCTCAACGCTTCCGGCCCGACCCAGGGCGAGATCGTGCTGCGCAGCGGAGAGCACCCCCGGACGGTTGGCATCATCCACTGCGTCGGCTCGCGCGACGCCAGGTACAACCGCTACTGCTCCCGCGTGTGCTGCATGTACTCGCTGAAGCTGGCCCACCTGATCAAGGAGCGCACCGGGGCGGAGGTATACAGCTTTTACATCGACATGCGGACTCCGGGCAAGGGCTATGAGGAGTTCTACGAGAAAGTGATGAACGAAGGAGTGCGTCTCATCCGCGGCCGCGTCGTCGAGGTAAGCGACGAGGCGGACTCGCCCGGGGCGCAGGGGAAGCTCGTCCTCCGCGCGGAGGACACCCTGGCCGGCGTCGTGCGGCAGATCCCGGTGGACATGGTCGTGCTCGCGGTGGCCCTGGAACCGCAGGCCGACGCCGAGCATGTCGGCAGGCTGCTGAACATCAGCTGCGGCTCCGAGGGCTTCTACACCGAACGGCACCCGAAGCTCGCCCCCGTGTCCACGTTCACCGACGGCGTCTTCCTCGCCGGCGCCTGCCAGGGCCCCAAGGACATCCCGGACACCGTGGCGCAAGCCGGCGCGGCCGCGGCGGAGGCCCTGGCGATGATCGATCGCGGCTCCGTGGAACTCGAGCCGAGCACGGCCTTCGTCGACGCGGCGAAGTGCTCCGGTTGCCGCACCTGCATCGGCCTCTGCCCGTTCGGGGCGCTGTCCTTCGACGCCGAGGCGGACGTCGCGGTGGCCAACGAGGTGCTCTGCAAGGGGTGCGGCGTGTGCGTCGCCGCCTGCCCGTCGGGCGCGATGCAGCAACACCTGTTCACGGACGAGCAGATCCTCGCCGAGCTCGAGGGGGTGCTCAAGGGTGTCTGAGAACCACTTCCAGCCGAAGATCGTCGCCTTCTTCTGCACCTGGTGTACGTACACGGCCTCCGACCTGGCCGGCATCTCCCGGCTGGCGTACGCCCCGAACGTACGGATTATACGGCTGATGTGCTCGGGCAGGCTCGATCCGCAGTTCGTGCTCGCGGCCTTCCGCCACGGCGCGGACGGGGTGCTCATCGGCGGCTGCCACCCAGGGGACTGCCACTACCAGGAGGGCAACTACAAGACCCGCCGCCGGATTGAGCTGCTCCGGGCCGTGCTCCGCGACCTGGGCGTCGAGGACCAGCGGCTGCGCCTTGAGTGGATCTCGGCGTCCGAGGGCGAGAAGGTGCAGCGGGTCTGCAACGAGATGACCGAGGAGCTGCGCATGCTCGGGCCGCTGCGCCTGGAGCGCCCCCAGCGCGCGGTCGCGGAGCCCGCCGGGGAGGCACGATGACGAAGCCGAAGATCGCTTTCTACTGGTGCGCCTCCTGCGGCGGCTGCGAGGAGGCCGTGGTCGACCTCGGCGAGGACCTGCTGACCGTCGTCGAGCTCGTGGACGTCGCTTTCTGGCCTGTCGCGCTCGACTTCAAGCGCGAGGACGTCGAGGCGCTGGACGACGGCGAGCTGGCGGCGGCGTTCATCAACGGCGCCGTCCGCACGTCGGAGCAGGAGGACATGGCCGGGCTGCTGCGGCGCAAGTCCGCCGCGGTGGTCGCGTTCGGCAGCTGCGCGATGTTTGGCGGCGTCCCCGGCCTCGCCAACCTGTACGAGAGCCAGGACATCCTCGACGTCGTCTACCACGAGGCGCCGAGCGTCCAGAACGCCGACGGGACGCTCCCCGCGGAGCAAAGCCGCGTCGCCGAGGGAGAGCTGACGCTGCCTGCGTTCGGCGCCTCCGTGCACACGCTCGACCAGGTCATCGACGTCGACTACTACCTCCCTGGCTGCCCGCCGCCCGCGGGCCTGATTGCCTCGGCCGTGATGGCGCTCGTCGAGGGGAAGCTGCCCGGAAAGGGAGCAGTGCTCGCTCCCGACGTGGCGCTCTGCTCCGAGTGCCCGCGCGCCGCGACGAAGCCGGACAAGCTCCTGGTGCGGGCGTTCCGGCGGCCGCACCAGGTACTGATCGATCCCGACCTTTGCCTGCTCGCGCAAGGCCTGATCTGCCTCGGCCCCGCTACCCGTGCGGGCTGCGCCGCCGCCTGCCCCGGCGGGAACATGCCCTGCACCGGCTGCATGGGGCCCACGAGCGGCGTTATCGACTACGGGGCGAAGGCGCTGTCCGCCATCGCATCGCTCCTCGACGCGGACGGCGAGGACGAGACCACAGCTCGCGTTGCCGAGATCGCCGACCCGGTCGGCACCTTCTACCGCTACAGCCTGCCGGCCTCGCTGCTGCACCGTCGCGTGCGGCCGGCGGCAATAGAGCAAAAGGAAGAGGTGGCGCCGTGAGCCGTGAGATCCTCATCGACCCCCTGACACGGCTCGAGGGACACGGGAGGATACACGTCTTCCTCGATCCCGACGGCGGTGTCGACCGGGCCTACCTCCAGATCCCGGAACTGCGCGGCTTCGAGAAGTTCGCCCAGGGGCGGCGCGCCGAGGACATGCCGCAGATCACCTCGCGCATCTGCGGCGTCTGCCCCATGGCCCACCACATGGCCGCGACGAAAGCCCTCGACGCCCTCTACCAGGTGGACCCGCCGCCCGCCGGCCACAAGATCCGCGAGCTCCTCTACAGCGCCTTCATGGTCGAGGACCACGCGCTGCATTTCTTCTTCCTCGGCGGGCCCGATTTCATCGTCGGCCCGAATGCCCCGCGGCAGAAGCGGAACATCCTCGGCGTCGTTGACGCCGTCGGCCTCGAGGTGGGCAAGGAGGTAATCGGCGTCCGCAAGCAGCTCCGTGACCTGGTTGCCGCGGTAGCGGGCAAGGCGGTCCATCCCGTCTTCGGGCTCCCAGGCGGCGTGTCGCGCTCCCTAAGCAGCGAGACCCGGCAGGAGGCGGTCGCAGCCGCGGCCCGCGCCGTCGAGTTCGGCCAGTTCGCCCTCGGCGCGTTCCGCAAGATCGTGCTCGGCAACCCCAGCTACGTCGAGCTTGTCACCTCCGAGGCATACACGCACCGCACCTACTACATGGGCCTCGTCGATGGAGCGAACAAGGTCAACTTCTACGACGGCACGCTCAGGGTCGTCGGCCCGGACGGGAAGGAGCTGCTCACGTTCACGGGGAGGGACTACCTCGACCATGTCGCCGAGCACGTCGAACCGTGGACGTACATGAAGTTCTGTTTCCTGAAGGACGTCGGCTGGCACGGACTCGCCGACGGGGCCGGCAGCGGCGTCTACAGCGTCGCGCCGCTGGCCCGGCTGAACGTCGCCGACGGCATGGCGACCCCTCACGCGCAGGAAGCCTACGAGGAGTTCGTCACTACCCTGGGCCCCAAGCCCGTCCACCACACGCTCGCCAACCACTGGGCCAGGATCGTTGAGCTCGTATACGCGGCGGAGCGGATGGCCGAACTCGCCGGCGACCCGGAGATCACCGACCCGCAGGTGCGCACGCTGCCGACCGCCGCGCCGCGCGAGGGCGTCGGCGTCGTAGAGGCGCCGCGGGGGACTCTCTTCCACCACTACCAGACCGACGAGCACGGGCTTATCACGGCCGCGAACCTGATCGTCGCCACGCAGAACAACGCTGCAAGGATCGCCCTGTCCGTCGACAAGGCGGCGCACGCGCTGATCAGGAACGGCCAGGTCGACGACGGGCTGCTGAACCAGGTCGAGATGGCGTTCCGCGCCTACGACCCGTGCTTCGGCTGCGCCACACACAGCCTACCCGGCCAGATGCCGCTGATCGTCGAGATCAGGGACGCGGGCGGCGCGCTCCTGCGTGAGATCCGGCGGGACTGACTATGCGAACGCTCGTCCTAGGCCTGGGCAACGAGTACGCGGGAGACGACGCCGTCGGCGTGCTCGCGGCGCGGGCGCTGCGCCGGGAGCTGGCCAGGGATGCCGATGTCGTGGAGAGCGCCGCCTCGGGCCTGGCCCTGCTCGAGGTCTTCGCCGGGTATGACCGCGCGGTTGTCGTCGACTCGATCCGTACGGGCCGCAGCCCCGCGGGCACGATCGTCGAGACCGGGCTCGCCGAGTTGGGCCCGGTGATAGCACCCAGCCTGCACCAGGCCGGCATACCCGAGCTTGCCGCAGTCGCCAGGCGGCTCGGCATGGGCTTCCCAGACCGGACTCGAGTGCTCGCCGTCGAGATCGCAGGCCCGCCGGTGTTCGGCGCGCCGCTAAGCGAGCCCGTGGCCGCGGCGATAGCGCCGCTCGGCCGGCGAGTCCTCGAGCAGGTCCAGCGCTGGGCATCGGAGGACTCCGGGCCCGGGCTGCCGGAGGGCGCCAGGAGCGGGCCGGAGGACACCTCACCCCGGGGACCAGGAGGAGCACACTGCACGACTACCACGCGGTCAGCGCGCTCGTAACGCGCCTGACCCTCGATCCCAGCCTCGCTGGGGGCATCGCCGAGGTCCGCGTTCGGGCGAGCCCGGTGTTCTCGCCGGAGGCGCTGCGGCAGGCCTACCAGATGCTGACGGAGGACACGCCGCTCAGCGGATCGTGCCTGCTCGTCGAGGAGCTTGCCGACCGCCGCGAGTGCGCGCTGTGCGGGGTGGCGTGGGCGGTGTCTCCAGACGACGTGGCCGGCCACGTGGTCGTCTGCCCGTCGTGCGGCGCCATTTCGCCCCTCGGTGCCGGAGCCGCGATCGAGCTGCTCGAGATCAGGAGCAGCCCGGGAGCGTGACTTGCCGTGTCGGCCCGTACCGTGTGCGGCGCACCCCGTGGGATTCCAAAGCTGCGCGGCCCGCGCGTATTCGTTGATGAGGCCGCCGAGGACGGATCGGCGCTTGATCCGCTCCTGGGAGAGGGCAGTAGCGAGGCGACGTCGGTGTCCAGGATGGTCGGCTGCACGGCGGCGGTCGGCCGAGGTCCCGGTGGCGCTCGGCGTAGGTGAAGGCCAGGAACTCCTCCAGCATCCGGTCATCGGAAGCAGCGTCGATCTCCCCGCCATCGGCGATGCGGTCCCGTTCTGCGGTCAGCTGCGGGATCTGATCATCGAGGCGGCGAATCCTCTCGTTACCATCCGGGTTCGCGTCGTTTGCGCAACGACGACATCCTCCCTGTCCGAATACAGGACTGACTTCGACATCAGCGCGGACGGCGGCCTGTCCGGCCGGCCTACCTGGGCCGACCTCGGCGAGGGCACCCCGGACGGCATCGGCACCCGACGCGCAGAACGCCGCCTGGTACGCCGGCGTGCCCATGGCCTCGACGGTCATGACGGCTGGAGAAAGTGGCGGCAGATCGGACCGTGGGCAGCCGTGGTTGTCCCTGGCTTCGTCAAAACCGGGACGCCGCCCGGCCGAAGGTCCTGTGCGCTGGGACGTTGGTCCGTGGCGCGGTGCTCCCGTGACGCGGTGGACTGACTGTGACAGGGGACCCCCGGCAGACGCGGAGGAACGGATGACATCCGCGCACCGCGCAATCGAGATCCGCGACAAGCGGAGGCGGGGTCCTCTCGTCACGTCCTGCCTTGACTACCTTGCGCTCCGCCGATGTCGAGAGTGAACGCCGACCGCCATCCACGCCATCGGCCAGCGGACGCGCAGAACGCCCCCCTTAGGCGCGGCATTAATGGTCATGGACGCGGCGAAGCACAACGTTATTTGCACGTCCTCAACGCCGCTGAACTGGCGGACGACAATGTCGCGGGCGTGGGCGACCTGATCGTGGCCCGCCAGAACGACCGCATCGAGGCCGGGGAACCCGGTCAGCGGCTGGCCAACCGCGACGTGCTGCGCATCGACGCGTGGGAGGAAAAAGGAGTTGAACGGGTCGCGGTGGTCCGTCGCATCAGAGGACGCGACCCGCTCACGGGTGAGGTGCGTACAGGGCGATGTCGCCGCACAGCGTGAGAGCCGGTCGAGGGTGTCGGGCTCGCTGACGCCGCCGAGAATGACCTTGATACCGGCGGTCTCCCAGATGGCCTGGGCTCCGGCGGTGTGCCAGCGGCCTTCCAGGCTCCTGGGCTGGAGCCAGCAGGTGGTGGCCAGGCTGGCGGCAGCTGAGAGACTGCTCTCTTGAGGGAGCAGTCTTCACGTGAGTACATGTCGCTTACCGGCTTCCCTCGAGTTGACCGGGCGCCCGTCGTTCGCATGCACCCTAGGAGGCTTCGATGGATCTCATCGCACGGCTGCGCAGGGACGGTGAGATGGTCACCGAACGGCTCGGTCACTGGGCGGCGGCCGCCGGGGAGCGGCCATTTTTCCACTACGGCGAGGACGGTGTCACGCTGACGTACGCGGATTTCGCTCGCCGCACGGACGCGATCGCCGGGAATCTTACCGCGAACGGCGTGGCCAAGGGCGACCGGGTGAGCGTGTTCTGCGCAAACCCGATAGTGAGCGCGCTCGTGATGTTCGGCACATGGAAGACAGGCGCGCTGTACTGTCCGGTCAACTTTGCCTTTACCGGTCGGCTGCTGGCTTATCAGCTTGCCGACACCGGTCCGAAGCTGATCGTTACCGAGCCCCGCCTGCTGCCCGGCCTGAATGCTGTCGCCGCCTCGCTTTCCGGGGAGCCGGCGGTGGTCGTATACGACGCACCGCCCGAGGCGCACGACTATATGTCAGAGCGGGACGCCTCGGTTCTGCCTGAAATTGCCTGGGCCGAGCTGACCGCCGATACGACCGCCCCGCGGGTCGACGTCGCCTTCGACGACCCCGCCAACATTGTCTACACCTCGGGTACGACCGGCCCGGCGAAGGGCGTCGTTCAGCCCTACCGCTGGATGGCGCAGTACACGTATGCCCTGCGCAGGGTGGTCACATCCGATGACGTGATCTACAACGATCTCCCGATGTACCACGTGGGCGGTGCCATCGCCAATGTGGTGCGGGCGGCATGGGCCGGGTGCGAGGTCGCCGTCTGGGACCGGTTCAGCCCGAACGCATTCTGGGACCGCATCAGTTCCAGGCGGGCAACGACGGCCATCCTGCTGGACGTGATGATTCCGTGGCTGATCAAAGCGCCCGAGAGCGACGGGGACCGCCGCAACACCCTGAACAAAGTGCATATGCAGCCGCTGCCGCAGCACCACGCGCAGGTCGCCCGGAGGTTCGGCTTCGACTTCGTCAGCGCCGGCTTCGGACAGACCGAATCCGGAGCGCCGTTGTCAGGGCTCATCGAAGAGACGGCGGAGGGCGAGGGGACGCCGGGTGATCTGTATCGCGGCCTCAGCCACGCGCAGGTGCGGGAGGTGGCCGCGCGCGACGGGATCCCGGTCCTGCCGGGCGGTGCCGTCGCGCGGAAGGGCTTCATGGGATTGCCGGCGCCATTCGTCCAGGCCGCGCTGCTCAACGAACACGACGAAGAATGCCTGGACGAGGAGCCCGGCCAGCTCGCGTTCCGCCCGAAACTGCCGGCCCTTTTCCTCACCGGATACCTCGGCAAGCCGCAGGCCAGCCTCGCCGCCTTCGGCAACCTGTGGTTCCACACCGGCGATGCCGCCATCCGCGGTTCCGACGGATACTTCTACTTCATCGACCGTCTCGGTGACCGCATCCGGGTACGTGGGGAGAACCTCTCATCCTTCCAGGTCGAGGATCTGCTTAACCAGCATCCGGACATCCGGCTCTGTGCCGTGTTCCCTATTCGCAGCGCGGAAGGCGACGAAGACGACATCGTCGCCTTCGTCGTGCCGGACGGCGCGACGCTCGACAAGGAAGCAGTGCACGCCTACGCGGCCGAGACGATGCCCAAGTACATGCGCCCAGCCCACATCAGGATTGTCGACGACATCCCGTGTACACCCACCAGCAAGATGGAGAAGTACAAACTACGGGCCCAGATCCTCGCCGAGCTCGGGATTACCCCCCCGTCGTGACAACGGCGACGCGCGCCGTCCGTTTACTGCATGCCCCGACCCGTCAAGAATCAACGCCAGGTTCTCCCGTCGGATACCTCAGCTGGCGACTTGCCGCCCGCGGCCATCGGATGTCGGCTCGGCCGCCGCAAGCACTGACAGCAGCCCTGGACAGCGAAACCATCGCGCCATGGCTTACTGCCCGCAAGCAGCGGAAGAAACTGGCATTCTTTGCGCGCTTCCTCGCAGCGCTGTGACCGTACGCGCCGGCCTGTCAGCTACGCCCGCTCATCGCGCTGTCACCGGTACGTCCGCTGCTGACCGCCAGTCGGGCGGGTGAGGCGCCGTCTTCCTGGCCTGTGATCGAGTGCGAGCCCGTAAGCACCGAGGGGCGCCGTCTTCGTGTCCTCCGGCTGGCTACGGCTGAGACCGGCTCGCTACGGCTGGTTGTGCCCAATACGTGCCCCGGCGGGGCGAGACTTGAGGTGCAGTTGCTCGCGGCGGGTCCCGTCGTCAGTCCATTCGGCACCTACCTCGGGCGCGGCCGAGCATTCCCAGTTATCGGCGGGCTCCTCCCATTTGCCGGTGGCGGCGTTCCATATAAGCGGTGGGAGGGTGATATTGGCCCTTCCCAGATTGACTGATCAACCGGCACCTGCCCCGCTTGGCCGGCGTGAGGGTTGCCCCGTCTGGGTAAGCCGCAGCACGTCGGCGATCCGGACGGCGAGTTCGAGGTGGAACCGGTCGTCCGGATTGTGCAGGTCCATGGCTAGTAGCTGTTCGATACGCCGCAGCCGGTACCGGAGCGAGTTGACGTGCAGGTGCAGGGCATCGGCGGTCCGCTGCAGGTGCCGGTCGTGGGCGAGGTAGACACGCAAGGTTCGGATGTGCTCGCTGCCGCGTTGCTCATCGGAACTCAGTAGCGGGGCCAGCGCCGGCAAGATGCAGGCCCGCAGTCCCTCGGGGTCGAGTGACCGCGCCAGCATCCCATAGATGCCAAGCTCCTCGCGGGCCAGAACGGCGCCTCCGGCCTGCCGGCCCCGGGCCAGCTCAAGGGCGAGTGCGGCGTCCTGGTAGGAGCCGGCGTAGTCGTCCAGGCTACGGCACGGCGCGCCTAGGCCCGCCGACAGCTGCATCCCGTTGAGCATTGCTGTTGCATCGGCCAGCGCCGCGCGCAGCCCGTGCAGCAGAACGCTTCGATCGGGAGACGTCTGCGGGACCAGGATGACGGCCGCAGCACCCGCCAGGATAACGATCGAGTGCGGAAAGTGCCGCCCAACCACGTCTTCGACAACCTCAAGCGCCCGCCTGGTGAGCACTGGCGGGCGGCCCAACAGTGCCTTGGGGCCCACGTGTATGCCCACGCAGCACACGGCTCGCGGTGACTCGAGGCCCAGGCCCAGAAGGGATGCCCGGACCGCGAGCTCATGCCGGTCGCTTGCGGGCCGCAGCAAGTCGATTAGGAACTGACGGTGCAGCCGCTGTTCCGTCTCGTAGCGTTCCCGGCGGCGCGACAGATGCAAGGCGAGGATGCTGCTGGCGGCTCCGAGCAGCTGAGCGCCGGATTCGTCCAGGTCCCGGTCGCGGTGCGCGGTCAGTGCGCCCAGCGACACGTCCGCGGTGGCCAGCAGGTGCTCGGCGATCACGGGCGTGCCCGTCCGGCCGGCACACGCCACCACCCGCCCCAGCGGATCGCGCAGATCGAGCCCGATATTCAGCTCACCTGACAGCAGTGCCAGAGCCTGCTGCACGTCGGCGCCGGTCAGCAGGAGGGTCGCGAGCTGCTGCAGGAGCACCAGCTCGCGCGGGAGGCTGCCGGCCGCAAGCTCTCGGGCCTCGGACTGGCGGAGCAGGGCAGTGCTGCGGCGGGTGCGCTCCACCGCGACCGCCGCCGCGCTGGCAAACAGGGCGAGGAGGTCCACGTCGTCGCTGGTGATGCGGCCGGGCTCGTGATCCCCGACGTAAAGCACCCCGAGCACGCCGCCGGTGGGAGCGCAGACCGGCACCACCGCACCGGAGCGCAGCTCCTCCTGGTCGATGATCAGCTTGACGTCGCTGACCCGCCGCCCATCGGTACGGTAATCGCGGATCAGTGTCGGCCGGGCGGTCGCAGCGACCGCACCGGCGACGCCCTGCCCTACCTTGAGCGACCACCGGGCGGGCATCTCGGGGCCGCGCCCACTGTGAGCGGCGATCCGCATGTTGTCGCCGTCGATTGTCACGAACCAGCTCGCGGGCGCGTTCAGGAGCTGCCGGGCCCCGTCGACCAGGTGCTGGAAGACCGCTGGGACGTCGTGGGCGTCTGCGACGAGTTGCTCGCAGGCGTGCAGCACGGTACGTCGGCTAGCCGTCGTGAGCGCCATAGCGCCTCCACAGCTTGAATCCCCCTCGTCCGCAACCTACAACGTCGGTGGCCCGGTGTGGAGGTTGCAGACGTTGCCGATGTCTGCCAGGGCGGCGGATTGTCAGAGATACGTCGCCGGAGAGGAGCCCACGCCGATGAGTTCGCCGGAAGCCAGCACCTCCACCGGGTCCGCCCGCATCCTCGCTGTCGATGCCGGGGGGACCATGACCGACACATTCGTCGTCGACGAACGTGGGGCATTCACCATTGGCAAGGCACAGACGACTCCGCATGACGAGAGCATCGGGATCGTTGCTTCACTGCGGGACGCGGCAGGTTACTGGAACCGGCGGGCCGAAGACATCGCCCCGGAACTGCGGGCGGCCGTTTACTCGGGGACGGCGATGCTCAACCGGCTCCTGGAGCGCAGCAGCAATGAGCGCATCGGCGTCATCGTCACCGCCGGCATGGAGGATTACCTGCAGCTCGAGCGGGCCGTGCAGACGTACGCGGGCTATCACTACGCGGACCGCCTGCACGCGGTCACTCATGTGCACAACGAGCCGCTCGTGCCCCGCCGCCGGATCCGCGGCGTGCGCGGCCGGATCAGCTTCTTCGGCGAGGAGGTCATCCCGCTGTACGAGCAGGAGGCAGAGCAGGCCGTGCGGGAACTGCTCGACCTTGACATCACCTCGCTGTGCATCTCGTTGCTGTATTGCTACCGGGACCCCCGCCACGAGAACAAGATCGCTGACATCGCCCGCCGGGAGATCGAGGCCCGCGGTCTGGACATCCCAGTGTTCACCTCTTCGACGCACTCGCCCGTCCGCGGGGACCTCGCCCGTCTCAACACCCTGCTAGTCGAGCTGTATGCAGCGCGGCCGAGCCGGCAGCAACTGCTCGGCATCCGCAGCCGGCTCGAGACCGAGCTCGGTTCGCACGCGCCAGTGCGGGTGCTGACGTCGTACGGCGGGACGATCTCCCCGGAGCACCGGTCGCTAGTCTCGACCATCGTCTCCGGTCCCATCGGCGGACTGATCGGCGGCGACCGGATCACCGCTGAGCTGTACGGCGGCATCAACGTCGTGTGCACAGATGTCGGAGGCACGTCCTTCGACGTTGGCCTGATCTCCGAACGGGTCGTGGCCACCCGCACCGAGCCGATGGTCGCCCGGATGCTGCTGGCGCTCCCGCACGTGGCGATGGACTCCATCGGAGCCGGCACCGGGACCCGCATCCGAGTCGATCAAGCAGTACAGCGAGTGGTGCTCGGCCCGGACTCGGCCGGCAGCCGCATCGGCGTCTGCTGGGAGCCTGGCGGCGAGACCGTGCCGAGCCTCACCGACTGTGATCTGGTGCTCGGGTACCTCAACCCCGAGTACTTCCTCGGCGGCGAGCTCGAGCTCGACGTCGACCGGGCGCGGCAGGCGCTGCGGGAGCAGGTCGCCGCGCCGTTGGGTAGCACCGACGTCGAGGCCACCGCGCTCGGCGTGGTGCGCCTCCTCGAAACACAGATGCGCGATCACTTGACCGGCATGATCCTCGGCATGGGCTATGCCCCGGAGAACTACCAGCTGTTGTCCTACGGCGGTGGCGGCCCGTTGCACGTGGCCGGCTACACCGACGGGATGGGGTTCCAGTCCGTCAAGGTGCCGTCGTGGGCGGCCGCGTTCTCGGCGTTCGGCGGCGCCTGCGCCGACTACAGCTATCGCTACGACCGGTCGGTGGATCTGCTGGTGCCGCCGGACGGCGACCACGCCGGTGTCATGAAGATGCTCACGCAGACGTGGGAGGCGTTGCACGAGCAGATCACCGCCGACGCCCAGCGCGAAGGCATCGATCCGGCGCAGCTCACCTTCACGCCGAGCGTCCGGATGCAGTACTTCGGCATGCTGGACGACCTCGAGGTGCGGGCCGACCGGCTCACCGGCGACCCGAACGCGGACCTGCGGCACCTGATGGACGACTTCGACGACCTGTTCTCCAAGGTCTTCGCGCGAGCTGCCCGCAGCCCCGAGTCGGGCTACTTCATCACAAAAGCGATCGGCGTGGGGACGTACAAGACCGACAAGCCGGTCATCCCAGAGTTCCCCGAGTCCGGTCCCAAACCGTTCAGCTCAGCGGAGAAGGGCGTCCGGCGCATATACGAGCATGACTGGACCGACGCGAGGCTCTACGAGATGGACGAGGTGGTCTCGGGCAACGTGATCGAGGGACCGGCGATCATCGAGAGCCCCGCCACGACGTTCTACATCGCCACCGGCAGGTCCGCCAAGCTCGATCGCTACCGCGTGTTCGAGCTACACCACGGCTGACAGGAGGAGCAGCATGGCCGACAGCCCATCCGCCGCCACCAGCCTCGCGACACGGTTGGCCGCCTCCGAGCAGCGCCACGCCGAAACGGGCCGCTACAAGGGCATCGAGCATCTGATTTTGAAGGAGGAGGACCACTTCCGCTATGAGCGGGTATGGGCCGAGCTGCGCGGCGCCCTCGTCAGCGCCCGCGAGACCGCACTGCATATCTCCGCGTCGCCGATCGTGCGGAATATCGGTGAGCTGTGCTTCGCCCTCTACACGCCTGAGGGCGACTCGGTCGTGGTGTCCACCGGCATCATCACGCACGTCCACACGATGTCCGAAGGCATCAAATTCATGATCCGCCAGGGCTACGAGGATAAGCCCGGCATCGCCGAGGGCGACATTTACTGCAACAACGACCCGACCCTGGGAAACGTGCACACCACCGATGTGCACACCATTATCCCGGTGTTCCACGACGGGGAGCTGATCGCCTGGGTCGGGGGCACGGCCCACCAGGTCGACATCGGCGCGGGCACGCCCGGCCATGACCCGGTCGCGTCCGCCAACCGGTACGAGGACGGCTTCTACGTCACCTGCGAGAAGGTGGGATCGAACCACGAGCTGCACAAGGACTGGCTCGTCAAGGCTGCTCGCAGCGTGCGCACACCGATGTACTGGGCGCTGGACGAGAAATGCCGGATCGCCGGCTGTTACATCGTCGCCGAGGCCCTGCGGCGCCTCATCGACCAAGAGGGTCTCGACTACGTACGGCCATTCATGGACGAGGCGGTCGAGGAGGGCCGGCGGATCTTCCTCGCCCGCATCCGGGAGCGTCTGGTCCCGGGTGAGTACCAGACCGCCTCGTTCATCGACATGCCAATGGCTGACAAGGCGTGGCACCCGGAATCGCGTGTCGACCTGCTCATGCACGCACCGCTCCGGCTGACCATCGGTCGCGGCGGTGAGTTCCATATGTCCATGGACGGGGCGAGCGGGACAGTGAACGCTCCCTTCAACGCCTCTGAGGGCTCCATGCAAGGGGCGCTGTGGGTGCTTATCACGCAGACACTGATCTATGACGGGAAAGTGAATGATGGCGCCTACCTCGCCGCCAAGCATTACTTCCCGCCCGGCAGCTGGTGCAACGCGCAGGACCCGGCACTGGCCTACGGCACCCCGTGGGCATTTCTCATCCCGTCCTTCACCGGCCTTTTCCGCTGCCTGTCCCGCGGCTACTTCAGCCGCGGCTACCGGGAGGAGATCGTCACCGGCTACGGGTTCACCGGCGACCCGCTCCAGGGCGGCGGGGTGCTGGCCGACGGCACGACGTACTTTCCGGTGTCGAACTTCGAGTTGTGCTCGGTCGGGCTGGGAGCCCGCGGGACGATGGACGGCCTTGACGCCGCGTACGCCATGTGGAACCCCGAGTCCGACATGGGGGACGCCGAGGTCTGGGAAACGATCGAGTCGGGCCTGCTGTACCTGTCCCGCCGGTTCAAGCCGGACACCGCCGGTTACGGCAAGTACCGCGGCGGTTCCGGCTGGGAGGCCCTGCGCTACGTGCACGGAGTGGCGAGTTTGCAGTTGTACTCCTTCCGGGAGGGACGGGCCTTCCACGGAGGGGCCGGCATCTTCGGTGGTTACCCCAACTCCGCCGATTACAAGGTCTGGGCCCACAACACGAACATGCCGCAGCTGGCCGCCGCCCAGCAGCCCTATCCGCTCGGCGAGTATTCGCCGTCAGCCTCCGAGATCGAGGCGCTCGTGCAGGGCGACATCACCCGCGTCAACGAAGGGCTCATGTTCCCGGAGGTCTTCGGCAACAGCGACCTGTTCCTGTCCCTGTTCTCCGGGGGCCCGGGCTACGGCGACCCGCTCGAGCGCGATCCGGCCGCGATCGTCCACGACGTCGACCGGCACGTCTACCTGCCCGAGACCGCCCGCCGCGCGTTCGGCGTGGTCGTGGACGCCAACGGCGAGGGACCGGTGGTAGATGAGAAGGCGACCGCCGCCGAGCGCGACCGGCTGCGGCAGCGGCGCGCCGCTCGGGCCGTCCCATATGGCGACTTTTACCAGCGGGAACGCACCCGGCTGCTAGCGGGCTCCTTGATCGCACCAGTGAAGCTGATGTACCGGCAGTCGATGGCGTCCCAAGACTGGGCGCGCGAGTTCCGCCGTTTCTGGGACCTGCCCGACACCTTCGATATATAAGGAGCCGACGATGCCGTCTCTCGATGGGAAGGGCTTGGCCGACCTGCTCGACGGCAAGCTGCCGTGGCAACAGCTCAAGGGTGTGATGTCAGCCACGAAAGACCCGTCGCGGTTCGACCTGTACCTGCAGGTACTGCAGGAGCGGGCCACCTTCGACGACAAGATCCTGCTCCCGCTCGCTGAGCACCTGTTCGTCGTCGCGCGCGACGGGGCGCGCATCGTCATCTGCGACTGTGGCTATGTGTTTGGCCCAGTCGACCGCAACTGGAAGCAAGAGACCCGCATTCTCGTCCGCGACTCAGAGGAACTCCTGGAGGAAATCTACGATCAGTACCACCGCTGCGACCCGCAGTGGATGGAGCTGCGGGAGTACATCTGCCCAGGCTGCTGGTCGCTGCTGGAGGTCGAGGCAGTACCGCCCGGATACCCCGTGCTGTTCGACTTCAAGCCGGACATCGACGCGTTCTACGAGAACTTCCTCGGACGCCCGGCACCGGACCGTACCACCTGACCGGCCGCCCATGCACGCCGCGCGACCATCCCCCGATCGGCTCAGGATCGGACTGGGCTAGCTCTGGGCTAGCTCATACAACGCAGACACCGACAGGAGCACCCCAGCACCAGCCCCGGCGACGGTGCCCCCCACGCCGAAGACGCTTCCTGCGATTAGGCCTGGTTGTATTTACAGTCCCCGAGCCGGAGAACCGAGGCGGGAGGGCGACGGTGTCTCCCGGCTGCGGCCTCTGCCGAACATGACGGCTGTGGTCCGCAATCAGGGTCCACTCGGTGCTGTCGGCGTCGAGGACGCCGACAGCAGTCCGGACCTGCTACCGGTCGGGGTCGGGATCGTCACGCGCGGCAACCGCACGGATATAGCCGGTCGGGCCGGTGGTCAGCCAGGCACGCGGCGATCGCGGCACCGGCGTTGTTGGAGCCTGAGAGCGAACGGGGTAACGTCAGCTCCGCGGAACTTCCGGGTGAGTCAGCCTAGGAGCGCGGGCTGGGGGCGATGTGGGTAGCGCGGTCCCCGGTGCCGTGATTAAGAAATGCGGCGCACGGCTGCGGCGACGGGGCGGTCTCCGCCGACCAGCTCAAGCGTCTGCTGCTGGGTACGCGGATCGTCGAGCAGGGCAGCGATGACCGCGGCGACGTCGGCGCGTGGGACTGTGCCACCGGGGACCGGCGGGGCCGCGAGCCGGATCTTGCCGGTCGGCGGGGTGTCGGTGAGGCCGCCCGGGCGCAGAATTGTCCAGTCCAGGTCCCGAGAGCGCAGATCGTCCTCGGCGGCGGTCTTCGCCGTGATGTAGGCAGCCCAGACCTCATCGCTGCCGGGCCGCGGCGGCTGGCCGGCTCCCATCGAGGAGACCTGCACGAACCTACGGACCCCGGCCCGCTCGGCGGCGTCGGCCATCAGCACGGCGGCGGCCCGGTCAACGGAATCCTTGCGAGGGGCGCCACTGCCCGCACCGGCACCGGCTGCAAATACGACTGCGTCGGCCCCGGCTAGCAGAACCGCGACGTCACCGGCCGAGGCGGCTTCCAGATCGCAGACGATAGCTTCGGCGCCGGCCTTCTGCACATCGGCGACCTGGGCCGGGTTCCTGACCAGCCCCACGGCCTGGTCGCCGCGCTCAGCGAGGACGCGCTCCAAGTGGAGCGCGATCTTCCCGTGGCCACCCGCAATCACTACGCGCATGCCGCCAGCCTACTTACGGGGATCATAGGCAGAAGCCACGATCTCGCCAGCGGGCCGTGCTGCGATCGGCAGGGACCTCTTGGCCCACCGAAGGCGTGGCGGCGAAGCAGACTTGCAGGCGCCGTCATCGCGGGAGATGAGTGCACCGTGGTGTTGCGTCAGCCTTGTGGCATGGGCATTCCGGACGTGACTATCGAGCTGGTCGGTGACAGCATCAACTATCGAGAAGGCAGATCCTCAACCCGTACGCTCTTGAGGACGCTGCCTGAGCCGTCTGGGGGACCGAGCTGGTGCGGCGGGCGGCGGGCACGTGCCGGACTTCGTCGCGCAGCTGCTCGGGGGCGGTCACGATGACCGAGGCCAGGGCGGGTGCGGGCGGTCTTGGCGGACCGGACGGCTTGTCGCGGGCGGTCATCAGCAGAGTACAACTGTAGCTGCCGCGATTCGCCTACAGAGAGCGCGCGGCCCGACGCTCGTGTCAGATTGTATCGGACCTGCTTATCAAGATGAATCGAATCTGTTATCGTGTTTAATCATGGTATCAGGGCCTACTTTTGGCGGCTATCCGCCACCGGTTGGGACAGTACCGATGCTCAGCAAGGTACCGGCCGGGGAGATGATCGACAGCACCCGGCACGAGCCTAGGCATCGGACCGCCGAGGTGATGCACAGCGACACGAGGTGGAGGCCGTGCGAGGTGCTGGCGTGGGCGAGGCGCCCGGGCGCGTGGGCGGTCTTGGTGCGCTGGCCCGATGGCGGGGAAGACTGGCGGGCCTACGACAGTGAGTACCTGCGGCCGGTATTAAAGCCGTGGCCCAGAACGCCAGGAGGCCGGACCGCCATTGACCGCAAGCCTAAGCGCAGCGGTTTTCATCAAGACCGGTCGTGCGACCTGCCTGACCTGCGCCGACCATTTCGCTGGCGAGTATCTGGGCGCGTATCCGGCATGATCAAGCCTCAGGTGGCCGCGTCGCACGCTATGCGCATCTGGCATGCCTTCTTCCCGCGAGCACTGGCTCCGGGCAAGTGACTCCAGAAGCCTGACTGGGCTGCGACGACGTCGGTGACCTGTGCGTGATCAGGTTGATCGGGATCCCTCGCCGGATGCTCGGCGCGTGGCGTGGCTGCGCGTTTGACGTGCGGGGTCAGCACGGTTCCAGCGGATGGGCACCCGCCGCTGCTGGACCTCCCGCAATCCGGCGGCCGGGTTCGCCCGGCTGACAGCCTGCCGTCTGGCCCGGGAGATCGCCGGGTGGCCGGCATGCCGGGCGCTTCCGGACGGCTGCCCGCGGCCCGGGCCCGCGATCTGCCCGGCGGCTTCGCAAGGTGAAAGATCCCTTCGTTCGCATCAACAAATTGTCATTGGCCTGCTACGTTAAGCGACGCAGTCTAGCCGGGCCGCCGTGCCCGGCCCCGCCGCTGCGGGGCGGCATCAGGGCACGGGGACACAGTTGGGGGCGGGTTATGCGCGCACGGCGGGAGCATCAGGCCGGCACCGGTCATCGCGGCGGCGGTGGATCCCGCCGCCGGGACCGTCTACGTGGCCAACGCACTCGATGGCACGGTGTCGGTGATCGACGCGGCGACCAGCGCCGTGACCGCCACCATCCCGGTCGGCGCCTACCCGCTCGGGGTGGCGGTGGACCCCGCCGCCGGGACCGTCTACACGGCCAACGAGGGCGATGGCACGGTGTCGGTGATCGACGCGGCGACCCGCGCCGTGACCGCCACCATCCCCGTCGGCTCCCTCCCGCGAGCGGTGGCGGCGGACCCCGCCACCCACACCGCCTACGTGGCCAACTTCGAGGCTGACACGGTGTCGGTGATCAGCCGCACGCCCGTGACCGGGCCGATCGTGTCGGGCTACCACACGGGCACCGGCAGGTGCGTCCAGCCCGCCGCCAGCCCGGCGGTGAACGGCACCCCCGCCGTGCTCGAACCCTGCGACCGCAGCCCCGCCCAGGACTGGACCATCGCGCCCGGCGGCACCATCCGCTCCGCCGGCGGCCTGTGCCTGGACACCTACCGCCAGCAGAAGACCAGCAAGACCCCCGTCGACCTGTCCGCCTGCGACGGCCGCCCCAGCCAGCAATGGAAACCCGCGCATGGCACCCTCGTCAACACCGCCTCCGGCAAGTGCCTCGACGACCCCCGCTTCACCACCCCCGGCGCCCGCCTCGAGATCTACACCTGCCACAAGGGCGCCAACCAGCAATGGAAACTCCCCGCCTGACCGGCAGCCGCCCGGGCACAGCCCAGGGTCATTGTGTCCGGGGTGACCAGCAGCCGCAGCCCGAAGCGGCGGGCCTTCGTGACGGAGCGATTCCGGCGACTGCGCACGCCAGCAGCAGCGGGACGGCCATAACGGTGACGGAACGTGTTGCGAGCTTAAGCGTGCGCACCGGGCCGCCACCTCCCTCCCGAAGGGCCATGCGGGCTCAGCCGGTCCCGTAACCGGGACAGGCTGCCCGCTGGCATCGGCGGAACAGCCGTAAGTGGGGAGGGGGACACCGCTCGCAGCCCGAGAATTACACACCGCATGCGCAAAGGCCAGTAGCAAATACGGGCAGCCCGTCTGCGGGATCCCGCGCGAGGCCCGCGGGATCACCATTCACTTCCAGGCGGTGCCTCAGCCACGTGCACACCGAGATCCTCACCCAGCGACGCCCGGATCGGCGAGCTCGCCGGAACGATCCGCGGCTGCGGCGGACAGCCATGGCCGGGCCCGTCCGGGGCCTTGCTGATGGCTGGACACCGTTGTGATCAGCCGGGTGAGCTCGGCCGCGCGCGCCGACGGCGTGGTCCGGTCCCGGCAAGAAGCCCTGGCGATCCCTGACGAAAGGTAACCGGCCGCTGGCGCGAGTTTCGCCAACCCAGACGCGGTCGCCAAGATTAGATTGGCCTCTTAATGGGAGGGACTGCCATGAACGCTGAGCGGCCGGCTCCGGGTGGGGAGCAGGGATCTGCGGCGACGGGGGGAACGGCCGCGCCGCACGACAAGCGGGCCCGGCCGAAACGGCGCCCCGCACTGCTGTACAGGTTCCCGAAGCTATTCCTGCGTCGCCCTGTCGATGAGGACTGGGCCGGTGACTGGCCCGTGGTGCGGGAGGAGGACCCCGTCAATTACCGGGAGCTGTCCGGCGACCTGACGCTCTGGCTGCAGCACCTGAAACCCCGGTTCCGGCGGCTCGACCACCGGGCTCAGATTATGCAGAACCAGTTCTGGCGGGAGAACGTGGCGCTGATCATCGGCGGCCTGGTGGCCACCTCCCTCGGTGCCGTCCAGGCCGTGCTCGGAGGCGGAGTCGTGGGTCTCGCCGTGGCCCAGGCCGTGCTCACCGGCGTGCTCGCCGGGCTGACGGTGCTGATCCGGTCCCGGCGCGCCCAGCAGGGGTACCTCACCGCCCGGCTGAAGGCAGAGCGGATCAAGAGCGAGTTCTTCATGTTCCTGGCCAGGTCCGGGGATTATGCCGGGCCCGACCCGCAGACGGCACTTCTGCAGCATGTTGAGGATATCGAGGCCGCGGAGGACGCGACATGAGTGAGCGAAACAAGCAGCTGCTCGGCTATTACCGCAAGAACAGGATCGAAGATCAGCTGAAGTTCTATACCGACCGCCGGGACCTGTTCGATCGTGCCAGCGGGCAGGGGCTCGCGATTTCGGCCATGCTCCTGGCCTTCGCGTCCGCGGTCAGTGCCCTCGCGGGCACGGCGGTCGGCTGGACGCAAGTATGGTCAGCCCTGTCGGCCGTCCTCCCGGCCATCTCCACGGCCGTCGCTGCCTACCTCGCGCTCTACGCCTTCGACCAGCAGTCGAAGATCTACGGGGACGCGATGCGAGCCGTTCATGCTGCCGCGCGGCCCGCGCCGAACCCGGATGCGCATGAAGGCGGGCGGGCACCCGAGGAAAACATCGCCGACTTCGTCAAGAACGTGGAGGGTGCATTTCGCCAGGAGCACGCTCAGTGGGGGCAGCTGACGTCCCAGATTCAGATCACGGACCAGACGAAGAGCTGAGCTTGGCGGGATTGATGATGGCCAGCGGTGCGCCCAGACCGCGCCGGTGCCCGCCCTCGGCGAATATGAGGTCACTGCCGCGGGCCCCGCTGAGCAGCAGCAAATCCGCCGGGCCAACGTCCCAGGGCGGACCCGTCGTCTGCTCAGCCTCAATTAGGGTCGGCCAGCCCTTCGAGATCGCTGAGAACTGTGGCCAGCCGCTCCTGGGCTGGGAGCGGCAATGTTTCGGCCTGCTCGGCCAGCGAGGCCCGTAGATCGTTGAGAGTGGAGCTGAGCTGCCATGCCACGGCCCCTTCGTCAGCGATCTGGTCCCGGAGCGTTTCGGCCTGGTCAGCATCCCCTGCGTCGAAGGCAGCGCCGAGCAGCGTCGCGTTGAGCCATTCGTCGTGCTTATTCATCCGCCGGGCGCGCTCGCAGGCGTTGCGGACGATATCCGCGGCCTGCCGCGCCAGATCCTGGTCGCCGGGCCTGCTCCGGCCGCGCAGCAGCCGCGGCAGGTTGCAGGCGCAGTAATACTCGTTCAGATCCAGCCACATGCCGTCGCGGTAGCTCTCGATGGCCTTGGCCAGGTACCGGCGTGCCTCCATGGTCTGCCCGGCGTCGACGGCGGCGCGCCACATGTCTTTGTAACGGCCCCCGAGTATTCCGAGCCGCTCAGGGTCGGGGCCGTGAAATTTGATCAGCTGCTCAAGCTTGGCAATGGCTTCCGGGAAGCGCTTGCACTTTCCCAGAGCAAGAGCTTCCTGCTCGAGGACAAAGGGGAGCCTGCGGAGGTCTGTGGGCATGCTCTCGATGAGGTCGAGAGCGGCAGGGAAGCCGATGTTGTCGCGGGTCAACCGGAGCAGCTCGAGGATGATGGCCGGGGATTGCGGCTGGGCCAGCGGATAACGGCTCAGCAGTTCGCTGGCCATGGCCGCGTGCTGCGCCATGGGAGCTGCCCTGATCTCCGCGGCCGCGGTCTGGAACTCGGTCAGGTGCCCGACGAATGCCTGGAAGTTGGCGCTGTCGGTCTTGGGCAGCTCGCCGGGGTAGCCGGGCACGAGCTGATAGACAGGCGACTGGGCCTTCGCTGCGTCCTTGATGGGCCCGAGCAGCCGCTGGCGGATCGCGCTGGCGGTATCGTCGGTCAGTTCGCCCGCCGGAAGCGGATAGGGCACCCGGCGGATCTGCTCGAAATCGAATGACGGGCTGGCCCCCTCGGCGGCGATCAGCACGCAGCCCGGCTCACGGGCGGCGTGGCGGACCCCGACCTCGTAATAGACGTTAGGATTGGCGAGGCTCAGGTCTGCGACTACCAGGTCAGAAGCGGTCAGCCGGATGAGCATGTCTGCGATGATCGACGCGCCGAGGTCTTCGTCCGCGCGGATCGGGTCGTACCCGATTTCCCGCAGCAGCGGCGCGAACGCGCGATCCCACAACGCATCGAAATCGATCTCCTCGCCGGCCGGGGTCGACTTCTTGTTAAAAGGCATCACCATAAAGCACACTGGACGGCGGCTCATCAACATATGGTCTCACGCGTCGAGCAGCGGGCGGCCGGCCATGGCGGCGAGAAGGCGGCCCGGTTGCACCCGGAAGGACCTCCTGCCCGGAACATCCTGCCGGGCGAGTAGGTGGCGTGGATCATGTCAGCAGGCAGAGCCGAGCGCCGCGGTATCGGCGCTCAGTTACGGCCCACAGCGAGCGGAGAGCGAGAGAGGACAGGACAGCGGGCGCGTGAACGAGATCTTTCTCAGCTGGGCAGCACCGGACAAGCAGACGGTCGATCGGATCATCAGCCGGATCGATGACGCGGGTCTGCCGGTCAATGAGTACTCGCGCGACATGCGCGCCGGCGAGGAAATCCGCCCGTGGATCGTCGGGAGCATCGAAGAGGCGCGGATCGTGCTCGCCGTGGTGTCCGCTGACGCGCTGCGCGCCCATGCCAAGTGGATCGAATATGAGATCACATTAGCGGCTGGACGGCTTGACCGTGCCGATAACAGGCTGGAGACCCTGCTGCTCGTCCGGGTCGGTGATATCCCGGCTGACCTTATGCCGGGCCAGCTCCCGGCGGACAGAATCAGGTTCTTCGATATAGCGGCGAACCCTGAGGAAGATCAGCTCGAAAGACTTGTCCGCGACCTCAGCGGTGCGCTCGGCACGAGCGCCCCCTTTGTCGTTCCTGCCGCGCTCTATGCCATGAACGGAGCGGAGTTCGAAGAGTTCTGCGCCTCCCTCGCCGATCAGGAGAAGATCGACAGCCTGACCGCGCTCTGCCGTCGCCTCGGAATGCCCGACAAGCCAATCCTCTGGCAGGAACTCGGCAGCCGCTACGGTGCCACCAGCGGAGACTTCGCGCCTTACGGAGATGGCCGCCCGCTGATCAGCGTGGCGCAGGAAGTGCTGCGCGACGCCAACCACCAGCGCAGTACGGCACCGGGCAGCAAGCCTTTGTACCTGCGGTGGTACTCGCCGGCCGAGCTGGCAGACCCGGCCGTCCGTGATCGCTGGGCACAAGACCACTCGGTGCTGATCGTCGATGCCGTATCGGCCCTGCACCCCACCGTCGCCACCGCGCTGCAGAGCTTGCCGCAACCGCTCGACCTGCGTAAGGCAGCCGTCATCTGCATGCCCCCCTACACGCGCCACACCGGCGACCTCGAGCACCTGATCGAGCAGAGCCTGAAGACGAGCATGGTGCTGTCCGACGATTTCCGGGCCTGGCGTAACAAGCGCGAGCGTCCGGGCCTGGCCTTCGACATCCCGACCGAGACGTCGCTCGTCAGGTGGCTGGGTCAGCTGCTGTTCGCGCTGAGTACCGAACGGTCGCCCTCGCCCGCGAACGTCGACCTGATGACCGGCAGGCAGGCCCAGCCGTCAGCGCCGACGTTCTCCGGCATGCCGGGAGCATAGACGTGATAGTCACCTTCTACTCGTATAAGGGCGGCGTCGGCAGGTCCATGGCCCTGGTCAATGTCGGGGAGATGCTGGCCGATGTCGGCTACAACGTCATTCTGTGCGATTTCGATCTTGAAGCCCCCGGCCTCGAACGTTACGTGTCGGATGACGCCGACTCAGCAATCGCCATGCACGCCCACCGCGGCGTCGTCGACCTGCTGGAGGAGTACAAGGAGACGCTCGCGAAGCCGCGCGACCAGCGCGCGGAGCAAACTCACGTGCAGGAGGTGCCGGAAGGATTCGCCGATGTGAACGGGCTCCTGCTACGGCGTCCCGCTAGCTGCGCCACGCTGATTCCGTCGAAGAACGCGCAGCGCCTCGGGCAGCTCCGGCTGCTCGGGGCCGGACGGCGGGACGGCGAGTGGGCCGCACATTACAGCCAGCGGGTGCAGCGTTTTGACTGGTCCGATTTTTACGAGCGGTGGGCGGGCGCAGCGTATCTCGACTTCTTCCGCGATGACCTGATCGCCGGCCAGACGGTCGTCCTCCTCGACAGCCGCACCGGCGTGACCGAGCACGGTGGCATCTGCACGCATCACTTGGCCGACCTGGTGATACTGCTGTCCGCGCCCAACGACATCAATATTGACGGCACGAAGTGGATGGCGAACATCCTGGCGCACGCGGATGTCAGCGCACTGCGCCATGGCCGGCCGCTGCTGGCCATGCCGGTGGCCGCCCGAGTCGAGATCGCGTCGCAGGCCCAGGAGCTGGCCGCGTTCCGCGCCCGGTTCGAGTCCGAGTTCGCCGCCGCGGTCCCGGCGGCGGCCGGTGACGGCCGGGAATTCATTCAGGATTCCGAGATTCCCTACATCCCCTATTTCGCATTCACCGAGCGGGTAGTCGCGCGGCAGACTGATACGCCGCACCGGGAGCTGTACCGGGCTTACGAGGCGCTGGCGCAGGCGATCGTCGGCGTGGGACTGGCGGGCGACCTGGTCGCGGTCCCCCGCCGCCATGACTGGCTCGACACTCGGCGTCTCAGCCAGGCCAGCCAAGGCCTCAAGGCCATCCTCGAGCGCCACCGACTGTGGCTTGAGTCTGACCACACGGCCGGAAGCCGCGCGATACTGCGCGGCCGCGATCTGAGCCGCGAGCAGTTCATCGGCGCCGACTTGCGCGAGGCCGACCTGGCCGAATCGAATCTGGCCCTCGCCGACCTGCGGGAAGCCAGGCTAGATGACGCGAAGCTGGGCGGCGCGATCCTCACCGGCACGATCATGCAGGACACGCGCCTGGTCAACGCCGACCTGCGGAGCGCCGACCTCACCGGCGCCGTCATGACCGGCGCGGCGCTGGACAACTGCTGCCTGGACGACAGCCGCCTGGAGGGCGCCACCCTCGCGGGTGCCACTCTGCGCTTCGCGTCGCTCACCCGGGCTGTCCTGACCAGGGCAAGCCTGGCGGGCTGCGATCTTAGAGACGCCGATCTGACGGACGCGGTGCTGCTCGGCGCGGACCTGCGGGCGGCGGACCTGCGCGGAGGGACCGGCATTGACGCTCGGGAGCTCAGGCAGGGGATCATAGACGCGACCACACGCCTGGATCCGCCGGCCGCGACGAGAACGGGCACAGGCTCCCGGTCGGCGGAGCCGGCCTCGGCGGACCGCCGGGCTCCCGAGATCCTGCCAGTAAGCGCGGAGCGCGACTTTCCGGCCTTCGCCACCGAGTTTCGCTTTCTGGAGAAAGAGATCCTGCCGTCGTTTCGGGATGCGAGCGAGCGCGCGAACAGGCTGGCCTACTGGCATCGGTCCAGTCAGGCCGCCATTCTCGCCGTTATCGGGTGCGCCGTCGTCATCGGCCTGACGGCCTTCCTGGGCGCCAGCACGGCTCCCGGCCTCTGGCTCGTCGCGGTTCCGTCAGTAGCCGTAGCCGCCACCGCCTCCCTGACGGTCATCGGCAACCTCCGCAGATGGCAGGAACGGTCAACTGCTCTCCATCTCACAGCCGAGCGGCTACGGCGCGAGTACTTCCTCTACCTCGGGCGTCTGGGTGAATACGCCGACAAGGACACTCGCAACGACGTCCTGAAGAATGAGATCAAGAGGATCATGAAAAAGGACATCAGCTTATGATCGGGCCGAGCGATTTCACGACGCTCTACGAGCAATACCGGATTGGGGCCGCCATTCGCGGCCACGAGGAAAGGGCGCGTCTTCGCCGTCGCCAGCGCAACGTGCTGCTAGCAGCAACAGTCGTACTGCTGCTCCTTGCCGTCGTCAGCGACGTGCTGGCCAACAGCGGCCCATCCGGGTCCGCAGGCTGGACTTTCACCGGGGCTATCGTGACGTTCGCCGCAATGGTCGTGGCGGCTGGTCTCGCGTGGTCCGGCTACGGACGGCAGGCAAGGCTGCACCAGGAGGCCGCGGCCGCGCTTTCCGCGGTGCGCGAGAGCAAGCCAGGGCCTACGGCGCGCGAGGCCGACGTCAGCCAGTGGGTCTGGCAGGCTGAGACGATCGTGCACGGCGCGCTGGCTGATCCGTCGCCGCTGCGGGGCACGCTTACGCCGCCGCCGGCCGGCCGCCCGACGCGATGAGCACGCCCGGCGTCAGCCCACGCGCGAGCGCTGGAGCCAGCCGGTGGTGGCCAGGCTGGAGGCCCGAGCGCAACCCCTTCCATGGACACCCTGCCGGCTGTCCTTCGGCATTTCTGGGGCCGCCGCCGGTGCTGGGAGTGGCCGGCTGGGGGATGATACGGAACGTGTCAGCCGAGTATTCCGCGGCCCGGTGTTGCGGGTATGCCGCGGAGCTGCGCGGCGAGCTGGCTGATCTGCGAGCAGGGGTGGATGAACTCGCCAGGGCCACGGCTGGGGCCGGTGAGGCCGCCCGGTTAGGGCGGTTCGGGCCGTGGCCAGCGGAGGAGTGATGAGGCATTGTCTCAGGAGGCTTCGATGGATCTCATCGCACGGCTGCGCAGGGACGGTGAGATGGTCACCGAACGGCTCGGTCACTGGGCGGCGGCCGCCGGGGAGCGGCCATTTTTCCACTACGGCGAGGACGGTGTCACGCTGACGTACGCGGATTTCGCTCGCCGCACGGACGCGATCGCCGGGAATCTTACCGCGAACGGCGTGGCCAAGGGCGACCGGGTGAGCGTGTTCTGCGCAAACCCGATAGTGAGCGCGCTCGTGATGTTCGGCACATGGAAGACAGGCGCGCTGTACTGTCCGGTCAACTTTGCCTTTACCGGTCGGCTGCTGGCTTATCAGCTTGCCGACACCGGTCCGAAGCTGATCGTTACCGAGCCCCGCCTGCTGCCCGGCCTGAATGCTGTCGCCGCCTCGCTTTCCGGGGAGCCGGCGGTGGTCGTATACGACGCACCGCCCGAGGCGCACGACTATATGTCAGAGCGGGACGCCTCGGTTCTGCCTGAAATTGCCTGGGCCGAGCTGACCGCCGATACGACCGCCCCGCGGGTCGACGTCGCCTTCGACGACCCCGCCAACATTGTCTACACCTCGGGTACGACCGGCCCGGCGAAGGGCGTCGTTCAGCCCTACCGCTGGATGGCGCAGTACACGTATGCCCTGCGCAGGGTGGTCACATCCGATGACGTGATCTACAACGATCTCCCGATGTACCACGTGGGCGGTGCCATCGCCAATGTGGTGCGGGCGGCATGGGCCGGGTGCGAGGTCGCCGTCTGGGACCGGTTCAGCCCGAACGCATTCTGGGACCGCATCAGTTCCAGGCGGGCAACGACGGCCATCCTGCTGGACGTGATGATTCCGTGGCTGATCAAAGCGCCCGAGAGCGACGGGGACCGCCGCAACACCCTGAACAAAGTGCATATGCAGCCGCTGCCGCAGCACCACGCGCAGGTCGCCCGGAGGTTCGGCTTCGACTTCGTCAGCGCCGGCTTCGGACAGACCGAATCCGGAGCGCCGTTGTCAGGGCTCATCGAAGAGACGGCGGAGGGCGAGGGGACGCCGGGTGATCTGTATCGCGGCCTCAGCCACGCGCAGGTGCGGGAGGTGGCCGCGCGCGACGGGATCCCGGTCCTGCCGGGCGGTGCCGTCGCGCGGAAGGGCTTCATGGGATTGCCGGCGCCATTCGTCCAGGCCGCGCTGCTCAACGAACACGACGAAGAATGCCTGGACGAGGAGCCCGGCCAGCTCGCGTTCCGCCCGAAACTGCCGGCCCTTTTCCTCACCGGATACCTCGGCAAGCCGCAGGCCAGCCTCGCCGCCTTCGGCAACCTGTGGTTCCACACCGGCGATGCCGCCATCCGCGGTTCCGACGGATACTTCTACTTCATCGACCGTCTCGGTGACCGCATCCGGGTACGCGGGGAGAACCTCTCATCCTTCCAGGTCGAGGATCTGCTTAACCAGCATCCGGACATCCGGCTCTGTGCCGTGTTCCCTATTCGCAGCGCGGAAGGCGACGAAGACGACATCGTCGCCTTCGTCGTGCCGGACGGCGCGACGCTCGACAAGGAAGCAGTGCACGCCTACGCGGCCGAGACGATGCCCAAGTACATGCGCCCAGCCCACATCAGGATTGTCGACGACATCCCGTGTACACCCACCAGCAAGATGGAGAAGTACAAACTACGGGCCCAGATCCTCGCCGAGCTCGGGATTACCCCCCCGTCGTGACAACGGCGACGCGCGCCGTCCGTTTACTGCATGCCCCGACCCGTCAAGAATCAACGCCGGGTTCTTCCGTCAGATACTCGGCCGCCGCAAGCACTGACAGCAGGCCCGCACGCCGAGCCACCGCTCGGTACGCGGAGCGCTGAGCTGAGATCAGCATCGGCCGCCATTGTCACAAACTGGGCTGTGCTTACAGTTGAGGGGGACACGATCCCGGGGAGCATTTGTTACGGCACTGGAGGAGCAGATGAAAGTCGAGGAGTACTGCGAGCACGACGCGACCGGGCTGGCGCAGCTGATTCGCTTACGGCAGGTGACCGCGGCGGAGGTCCAGCAGGCGGCGCGGGAGGCTATCCTGCGCGTCGATGATCGGCTGAACGCCGTGGTCGGCGAGCCGTTCGAGCGGCCTCTGTCCTACCGCGAGGATGGGCCCTTCGCCGGCGTGCCGTTCGTGGTCAAGGATCTGGTCTGCCATGCCGCTGGCGTCCCTCAGCGGGCGGGCACTCGGATGACCGGCGACGGGGTCCGCTTCGACTACGACACTTTCCTGATGGACCGTTTCCGCGCCGCGGGCTTGGCTACCGTGGCGATCACCACCACCCCGGAACTGGGCTTCAACGCCAACACGGAGGCTGTGACCTACGGCTCCACCCGCAATCCCTGGGATCTTTCCCGAAGTCCGGGGGGCTCGAGCGGCGGCACTGCGGCTCTGGTCGCGGCGGGGGCCATCCCGGTTGGCCACGGCAACGATGGGGGCGGCTCGATCCGCATCCCGGCGTCCTGCTGTGGCCTGGTGGGGCTGAAGCCAACGCGTGGCCGCACCTCGCTCGGTCCCGATTACAGCGAGGCTGTGAGCGGCTTCGCGATCGAATTCGCGCTGACCCGGACGCTCCGCGACTGTGCCGCGCTGCTAGACGCGGTGGCCGGCGAAATGCCCGGCGACCGCTACGTCATTCGGGAGCCGGAGCGTCCCTGGAGTCAGGAGCTGGGTGCTTCCCCAGGCCGCCTGCGGATTGCCTTCACGACACGTGCCTGGTCGGGCGTCCCGGTCGACCGCGAGTGCGAGGCGGCCGTGCAGAAGGTGGCCGGGGAGCTGCAGAGCCTGGGGCACGAGGTGGAGGAGGCATCCCCCAGCTTCGACGCCGAGGCGTTCCATCTGGCAAACGTGCGGATCTGGTGCGAGTTCCTGGCGGAGGGGATCAGCGCCCTCTCCGGCGTTCTGAGCGTTCAGCCCAGCCGCGAGAACCTGGAGGCGACCACCTTCGCCTGCTACGAGTACGGGCGGCAGCTCACCGCACTCCAATGGGCTGAGGCTGGCGCGATCGTCAACCAGGTGAGCCGGAGCGTCGGTGCCTTTTTCACCCGCTATGATCTTCTGCTCACGCCGACGATCGCGACGCCGCCCTACCCGCTCGGGGTACTCAACGCTGACGATTCCTCGCTCGACGCCGACGGCTGGACGCGTAAGATCTTCACGCTCTGCCCCTTCACCGGTCTTTTCAACGCGACCGGGCAGCCGGCCCTGAGCCTGCCGCTGTCGATGTCCTCCGGTGGGCTGCCGATCGGAGTCCAGCTGGTCGGGCGGATGTGTGAGGAATCCGTCCTGTTCAGGGTCGGCAGCCAGCTGGACCAGGCGCTGCCATGGGCGGCCCGCCGGCCCAGCGTCAACGCCGCAGGGACGCCAGGAGCCGGCGCCTCAGGCGCGTAGCGCACCCGCGGGGGGCGTGGATGACCTGCCGCGCTCGGTGTACGGCTTCCCGGTCGTGCCGGTGGCGATCAGGTGCCGCCGGCGGCGGCCGACGAACTGCGGGTGCGGGTCGTCCAGCCCCGCATGGCCGTGATCGCCAGTCGGCCGTCCCTAACCGACGCGACCGATTCCGGTGTCGTACGGACCGCCAGCCAGCCCGGGTCCTCCAGCCCCGCCGGGTGAGAACGACTGGGTCATGTGGGCCGAGCGGGCGCATACCGAGCAGGAGGTCCATGCCGCGTCTGGTCAGTGCGTCAGAATCCGTATTCGCAGGTCAGGATCTGCCGAGGGCACCTTTGGCTGCCCGGGTCGCCAGCATTGCGGTAGAACTCGTGGCTGACATACTCGCTGGTGCGGCCGGTGGCCGAAAACCCAGGAATTCGCCAGAGTGGGTGCCGCGGGACCTCAGACGGACAGCGAACCAGTTCTGTGCAGCGATGATTTCCTGGATGTGCGCCTGAGCGTCGGGCAGCCCACGCTTCATTATCTCGACACCTGGCCGCCCGGCCACGGGGTCTTGCAGCTTGACGACGTGCTGTAGACATGAATGGGGTGACAGGCATGCCCGGCCTCGCAGTTACGTGATCATAGACGCAACCGTCTAGGGATCTTCATCCACAGACCCTTGACCTGCGCTGCGCGCCACGTCACCGACGAGCGATTGTGCGGCCGCCAGCTCCCGCTGCCATCCGGTGTTGGCAGGATCCTGCTCAGCCAGCCGTTTGAAGATGGCCAGTGACTGGGTGTACGCCTGCTCTGCCGCCGCCAGGTCGCCCCGTGCCCGCGCCACATCACCGACCGAGCGGTGGGTGATCGCCAGGTCCTGCTGCCAGCCGGAGTTGGCAGGTTCCTGCGCCGACAGCCGTTCGGAGATGGCCAGGTCCTGGCTGTACGCCTGCTCCGCCGCCGTCAGGTCGCCCCGCGCCTGCGCCACGCCACCGAGCCGGTTATGGGCGACCGCCAGCTCCCGCTGCCATCCGGTGTTGGCCGGATCCTGCGCCGCCAGCCGTTTGAAGATGGCCAGTGACTGGGTGTACGCGTGCTCCGCCGCCGCCAGGTCGCCGCGTGCCTGCGCTACATCACCGACGAGCAGGTCCGCGACCGCCAGCTCCCGCTGCCAGCCGGAGTTGGCCGGATCCTGCTCCGCCAGCCGTTCGGAGATCGCCCGGTACTGGGTGTACGCCTGCTCCGCCGCCGCCAGATCGCCCCGCGCCTGCGCCACGCCACCGAGCCGGTTATGGGCGACCGCCAGGTCCCGCTGCCCGCCGGAGTTGGCAGGATCCTGCTCAGCCAGCCGTTTGAAGATGGCCAGTGACTGGGTGTACGCCTGCTCCGCCGCCGCCAGGTCGCCGCGCGCCTGCGCCACATCACCGATCCGGTTGTATGCGCCTGCCAGGTCCTGCTGCCAGCCGGAGTTGGCCGGATCCTGCTCAGCCAGCCGTTTGAAGATGGCCCGGTACTGGGTGTACGCCTGCTCCGCCGCCGCCAGGTCGCCGCGCGCTTGCGCCACATCACCGATCCGGTTGTATGCGCCTGCCAGGTCCTGCTGCCAGCCGGAGTTGGCCGGATCCTGCTCAGCCAGCCGTTTGAAGATGGCCCGGTACTGGGTGTACGCCTGCTCCGCCGCCGCCAGGTCGCCGCGCGCTTGCGCCACATCACCGATCCGGTTGTATGCGCCTGCCAGGTCCTGCTGCCAGCCGGAGTTGGCCGGATCCTGCTCAGCCAGCCGTTCGGAGATGGCCCGGTACTGGGTGTACGCCTGCTCCGCCGCCGCCAGGTCGCCGCGCGCTTGCGCCACGCCACCGACCGAGCGGTGCGTGATCGCCAGGTCCTGCTGCCAGCCGGAGTTCGCAGGATCCTGCTCCGCCAGCCGTTCGGAGATGGCCAGTGACTGGCTGTACGCCTGCTCCGCCGCCGCCAGGTCGCCGCGCGCCTGCGCCACATCACCAACGAGCAGGTCCGCGACCGCCAGCTCCCGCTGCCAGCCGGAGTTCGCACGATCCTGCTCAGCCAGCCGTTCGGAGATGGCCCGGTACTGGGTGTACGCGTGCTCCGCCGCCGCCAGGTCGCCCCGTGCCTGCACCACGATGCCGAGCCTGTTGTGTGCGACCGCCAGCCCCTGCTGCCATCCGGTGTTGGCAGGATCCTGCTCAGCCAGCCGTTCGGAGATGGCCAGTGACTGGGTGTACGCCTGCTCCGCCGCCGCCAGGTCGCCCCGTGCCCGCGCCACATCACCGACCGAGCGGTGGGTGATCGCCAGGTCCTGCTGCCAGCCGGAGTTGGCAGGATCCTGCTCAGCCAGCCGTTCGGAGATGGCCAGGTCCTGGCTGTACGCTCGCTCCGCCGCCGTCAGGTCGCCCCGCGCCTGCGCCACGCCACCGAGCCGGTTATGGGCGGTCGCCAGCTCCCGCTGCCAGCCGGTGTTGGCCGGATCCTGCGCCGCCAGCCGTTCGGAGATGGCCAGTGACTGGGTGTACGCGTGCTCCGCCGCCGCCAGGTCGCCGCGTGCCTGCGCTACATCACCGACGAGCAGGTCCGCGACCGCCAGCTCCCGCTGCCAGCCGGAGTTGGCCGGATCCTGCTCAGCCAGCCGTTTGAAGATGGCCCGGTACTGGCTGTACGCCTGCCCCGCCGCCGCCAGGTCGCCCCGCGCCTGCGCTACATCACCGACCCGGTTGTATGCGCCTGCCAGGTCCCGCTGCCAGCCGGAGTTGGCAGGATCCTGCTCTGCCAGCCGTTCGGAGATGGCCAAGTCCTGGGTGTACGCCTGCTCCGCGGCCGCCAGGTCGCCGCGCGCCTGCGCCACATCACCGACAGAGCGGTGTGTGATCGCCAGGTCCTGCTGCCATCCGGAGTTGGCAGGATCCTGCGCCGCCAGCCGTTCGGAGATGGCCCGGTACTGGGTGTACCCTCGCTCCGCCGCCGCCAGGTCGCCCCGCGCCTGCGCCACGCCACCGAGCCGGTAATGGGCGACCGCCAGGTCCCGCTGCCAGCCGGTGTTGGTGGGATCCTGCGCCGCCAGCCGTTGGGAGATGGCCAGTGACTGGCTGTACGCCTGCTCCGCCGCCGCCAGGTCGCCCCGTGCCTGCGCCACATCACCAACGAGCAGGTCCGCGACCGCCAGCTCCCGCTGCCAGCCGGAGTTGGCCGGATCCTGCTCAGCCAGCCGTTCGGAGATCGCCCGGTACTGGGTGTACGCCTGCTCCGCCGCCGCCAGGTCGCCCCGCGCCTGCACCACGATGCCGAGCCTGTTGTGTGCGACCGCCAGCCCCTGCTGCCATCCGGTGCTGGCAGGATCCTGCTCAGCCAGCCGTTCGGAGATGGCCAGTGACCGGTTGTACGCCTGCTCCGCCGCCGCCAGGTCGCCCCGTGCCCGCGCCACATCACCAACGAGCAAGTATGCATCAGCCAGGTCCTGCTGCCAGCCGGTGTTGGCAGGACCCTGCTCAGCCAGCTGTTGGGAGATGGCCAGTGACTGGGTGTACGCCTGCTCCGCCGCCGCCAGGTCGCCGCGCGCCTGCGCCACATCACCAACGAGGGCGTAAGCATCCCCGGTGAGCCGGGTATCGCCGGTGGCTTCGGCCGCCTGAAGAAGCTGGTTCGCAAGGTCGCCGATACTCGTGGCACCTGCGAGGTCTGCTCGACGTTGGGCCACGATGAGGCGAGCCCGTACCAAAGGCTTCCCTCGCAGGATTTGGGATGCGTCGAGTTCCGTCAGTGCCGCCGAGAGTGCCGCAAGGTCTTCGTGGCGCGCGGTACCTGACCAGGCTCGGTTCAGGTCCTCCAGTTCGGAGTCCCCTCGTTCAGGATCCGCAACAAAGAGATGGTAGATCCACTCGATCCGGCCACTGGGTCGCGTATCGGCCTCGAACACATGCGCCGACCGGGAACTCAGCGCTATGAACCTCCCCTGCTGCGTCTCGGCCAAATGTTTCCTTATAGCAAGCCGATTGGCTTCATGAACATTTCCCGCGTCGGCTCCTCGCGCCGGGAAAGGCTCGACGACCGGCACCTCCTTCAAGCGCGTCCACTGATCAGTGCTCGGTGAGCCTGAATCGCCGGTCAACTTCGCCAGAATGTCAGCGTCGCACCAATGAGGGACGGCTGCTGCCTCGAGAGCCAAACGCAAAGCAGACCGCTCACTGCCGGGAAGGTCGGGAAAGGTTAGATCGACCGTAGCAAGGGCGAGAAGAGCGGGGTCACCGTGTGCGTCTCGGATCAATTGGAGCTGCTCATGGCTATCCAACGCGGGCCTCCCATCCATACGTCAGGACTCGGGACCCAGGAGACTAGCAAGCACGCTCGACTTTCCCTGGCCAAGTTGATGAGCCTGCGTCACGAACTCAAGGGTTATAATGTCGCCGCGATTTGCCCGGCCATACGCAAGCCAGTCCTCGGGACCAGGCACCTGCAGAGTGAGCGTGCTTGCTGCGACTGATTCCCATGTCGACCCAGCACGAGTGGGCACGGACTGGCCGGTGATGACGACGCGAAGCCAGCGGGCGGGGACGAGGTATGGAAGAAGAACGCTGTCGATCCAGTCCTGCACTTCCCCGGCAGCAGCCTCATAGGTATCGAAAACCAGCAGCGTTGGCTGCGCTCGCCGCCGCAGCTCTGTGACAATCCCAGCCAGCCGTTCATTCAAGGTCTGCCCGGTCGGTGGTTCGATATCGAGGGGTTGTGCGAATGCCTCGATGCCGATGCTGGTGGTCCCTTTGAAGTCGAACCGTCCGGACACAACCCCAGGCAAGAGCCCGGCATTCCGGATCATCTGCTTGGACATGTGCGACTTACCAGTCTCCGATGCTCCTCGCACGAGCAGCGCACGCTCGGGGCTCGCCTCGCACAGTAGGCTTGCGAATGCCGCCCGAGCTTCGCTGTGGTCGGCCATAGGCCATTTCAGCTCTGGGACATCGTTCGGCCATTGCGTGATGGCTGGCTTCACATCACCAGCGTATCCGCGCACGAGATTGAGCCTTGCGACTATTAGCTCAGCCGCCTGTGCCGCCGTCTTATCGCGAATATCAGGCACGATCTCATTGAATAAAACGCCCTTAACTTCGCCGTCACCGACCCGGACTGGAAGGACCCGGAGGCGATCCTCCGCCGTTGCTGCCTGCTGGAACCGCGCGCGCACAGCCCGGTGCTCCGTGTGCGTCCATGGCTTGTCACCATAGGCACCGGACACACACACGACGACGAGTTCAGCCTTCTCACCGTAGACACTCTGAAGAAGCAGGTCTGCGTCCGGACCGGCAATCCAATGCGTATACCAGTCGTCATAGAACACGGTTGACCGGCCGAGGATGTCCTCGACCTCCTGAGCGACAGCCAGCACGAGTAGCCTCTGCTCTCCAGCGAGCGAGAACGCCACCGCAAATCGAGCGGGTATCTCACGAGCAAGCACTATGACATACTACATGCGCATGCCTGCGGAGCGTCAGCCGCTTCTCGCTCACACTCAGCCGTCTCTCGGGCGAAGGGGCCCTGCGGGCTTGAGACAGCGGCAGCGAGCTGATAATCGGGGAGCGAAAGACAGCTTCGCGCAGCGCCGTGCTGGTGTGGCGAGCGAGCATGATTGATCTAAAGGAGCTGCCTGGTCCACCTCATGCTGCATTGGCTCTGGTTGCAGAGCGAGAGCGCGGCACGATTGCCGACCATATCGGCAGAAATGCACGTATTGTGCAGCTGATGGCTGATCACGCAGCGTGAGACGTCGTGTTCAGCTTCGTGCAGCCCAGCCTTGGCTGTGCGCGATCTGGCGGCAGCCAGGGTGCTGTCCGGGCCGCTGGCCGCTGCCGCACGGCGGAACGAGACGGCCGGCGGATGTCAGGCCGGTGGCTTGCTGGCCGCAACCAGGGTCAGGTGATGGCCCGGCAGGCCATACCAGGTCCGCCAGTCGAGCCGCCGCACGGTGACGCCGGTGCATCCGGCATCCTTCAGTACCACAGCGTACTGGTCCGCGCCATCGTCAACAATGCGCATCCGGCCGCCCGGACGCAGCACCCGCACGGCCTCGCGCAGGGCCCGGCCGCGCCCCTGAGCACCGGGGATGTTGGAGATCGTCAGGCTGCTCACCACCACGTCGAACGACGCGGAGGGGAACGGCAGGTCGCGCGCGTCAGCGTCAACGATGTCGACTCGCTCGCTTACTCCCTCTGCCACCGCGTTGTGCTCGGCGGCGGCGCGGCAGTTGCCGCTCTGATCGCGGCGCCGCCACAGATCCGCTCCCACCGCCCGGCCGCCCCGCACCCGGCGGGCCGCCAGCATCAGTACCGCGCCGCGGCCGCATCCCACGTCCAGGACATGCTCATCCCCCCGCAGGCTCAGTTCGTCTAGCACCTGCGCCCAGAGCGAGAGCTTGCCGCGCCCGGTGGAGTAGAGGTAACTGGCGGCCGACCCCGCCACCGCCACGCCGGCGACGCCGGCCAGTGCGGCCAGACCAGGCCGGCGATGCCGTGCCGCCCAGACCCCGGTAGCCGCGGCCCCGGCCAGGACCAGCGCGAAGACCGCGACGCCGATAAGCCCGCCGTCAATGCCATACCTGCCCCGCCCGCCAGCAAGACCACCGCGATCCCCTGCCGCGACGTCCTCGATCGGCTCCACCCCAGCAGTCTGCCAGCAGGACCCGGTTCTGGCCGGGCGGACCTCGCTAACCCCCTTACCACAGAGCAATCCATCTGGATGCCCGACATCCAGCGACTTTGAGCCATCCGAGCCGCGCCGACTGCGGGGTTGTGCGCTACCGACCTGCGGCTCTCACCACGCTGTGTGACCATGCCGCAGGGGTCTGTGCACGGACTCCGGCCAGCCCGCGCTCCGGCCAGGCGATGGTGCGGCCAGCAATAAGCGGGTGATGGAGCACGAAAGACCCGCTGAGATGGGCTCCGTAATCGTGTTCCAATCGTGTTCCTCGCGCACACCAGCAATGGCATGTGCGGGGTTTCCGGCATTAGCGACCAAGGAACGCCAAGTGCACCGGGCATGCTGCGTTATAGTACTTCAAGGTCAGCTTTCCCTGGGAATACGCCCACGAGCAGGTACAGGAATTAGGTACGTGGTCGGCAGTTATGACCTCGGCAGGCACGCCGCTGCGCCGCTCGGCGCGACCCGGCTGGTACGGTACCGGCTGCCCGACGAGGGCAAGAGCATGCCCCTCGGTCCTGGCCTCCTGGACAGCTCCGTCAGGTAGCGCCAGCCACTCCCGTGGCCTGGCACCTGATGAGGACCGGGCTGGCACGCGCCGGTTGACGCGCACCCTGGCTCCGGGGATCTTGTCACTCGCCCGGCTGTCCATGTCATTCAGAATATCCGCTGAGCGGAGAGGTGATTCTCGTGGCCTTCCGCGCGGAATGGGAGCGCACGGCCCTGGCCAGGGTGGTTGCCGAGGCGGTCATCCGCCCGCTCGTACCTCGGCGGCTCGCCTGCCCGCAGCGCCCGCCGCACTGTGTTCGTCGAGACCCCTAGCACCCGGGCGATCGCCTTGATCGGCATCTGCTCGCTCCGGTGCAGCCGGCGGATCTCCGCCCAGTTCTCCACTGTGATCACATCCCTGTCTTCTGTCACATCCCGCGACAGAGGGGTCAGTTTTCACACGGCGGATTCCAGCCATCGTCGCCTGGGGGTCAGTTTTCACCCGATGCCGACAAGCCCTGCCGTGAGGACCGGAACCGATCCTGTGGGTCTCCTGTGGGCGGACATGTGTGGTGATCGCCCGGGCCGGCAGCCAGCATGGCAGTTGACGGCGGGAGACCGGGAAACGGTCAACCACACCATCATCACAAACGAAACAGGAGCACGGCAAATGGGACTGTCCATCAACGACACCGCACCAGATTTCCAGGCCAGCACCACCCAGGGCAGGATCAGCTTCCACGAATGGATCGGGGATTCCTGGGCGGTGCTGTTCTCCCACCCCAAGGACTTCACGCCGGTGTGCACCACCGAGCTCGGGCAGGTGGCCAAGCTGGCACCAGAGTTCGAACGCCGCGGCGTGAAGGTCATCGGCCTGTCAGTGGACGCCACCGAGCGCCACCACAGGTGGGCTGATGACATCGAGGAGACCCAGGGCGCACGGCCCGGCTACCCGATCATCGGCGACACGGATCTGAATGTGTCCAAGCTCTACGGGATGCTTCCCGCCTCCGCGTCGGGTGACGCCAGCTCGCGCTGCGCACTGGACAACCTGACCGTCCGGAACGTGTTCGTGATCAGCCCCGATAAGAAGATCAAGCTGATCATCGCGTATCCGAATGTGACCGGCCGCAACTTCGAGGAGCTGCTGCGGGTCATCGACTCGCTCCAGCTGACCGCCAGGCACCGGGTCGTGACGCCGGCCAGCTGGATGCCGGGTGACGATGTGATGATCCACAACTCGGTGTCCGATGACCAGGCCAGGGTGATCTTCGGCGAGTGGAAGCCGGTCAAGCCCTACATCCGCATCGTCCCCCAGCCGAGGTGAGCGCGCACACCGTGCCGTGATCCCGGCACCGGGCCCGGCAGGCCCAGCGGCGGTCCCGCTGGCTGGCCCGACAGTCCCGGGTGCCTGAACCACGTCATCGCCCGGCCACCGGGAGCCCGCCGCCGGACGCCCGGACGTCAACTTGCCACCGAAGGAGCACCACGATGATCCCCCAGGCGCAGCATCGTCACCGAACTGATCTAAAACGGTCAGACGGCGGCATCGCACCGGACAGGGCCCTCTCCAGGACGATCTGTACCGGTCGGCGTATCCCCGGGCTCGCCGTGGACGGCAAGGTGCCCGGGCTGTACCGGAGGCCGGATCCGGCGGCCCTGATCGGGACGCTTGACCGGGTTGTGGGCGGCCCCTGGGCGGAGGGCTTGGCCTGGGAGCACTCGCCGGGCGGGGCGCGCCCTGGCCGGCCGCGCCCGGCGGGGCCGGGCCTGCTCGATGACGGCGTGCCGCCGGGAGGCCGCTGCCGCCTGCTGGGCGTCTTCGCCCATCCCGACGATGAGACGTTCTGCGCCGGGGGCACGTTCGCCCGGTACGCCGAGCAGGGGGCCGAGATCATGGTGGTGTCGGCGACCCGGGGCCAGGCGGGCCAGATCCGCGATGGTGCGGTCGGCACCCGGCGGACCATCGCCGCTGTCCGGGAGGCCGAACTGCGCCTGGCCTGCGAGCGCTTGGGCATCACGACGGTGCGCTGCCTGGACCACGTCGACGGCACTCTCGCCGACGCCGACTTCCCGGCCCTAGTGGCGGAGGTGGCCGAGGTCATCGGCGAGTTCGGGCCGGACGTGGTCATCACGTTCGGCCCCGACGGCGGCTACGGCCATCCCGACCACGTCACCATCAGCGCGGCGACCACGGCGGCCTGCCAGCAGGCCGCCGACCCCGGGCCCGGGCCGGACCGGACGGCCAACGGGCCGGTGCGCCGGCCGCCCCGGCTGTATTACCGGTGCTTCCCGCCGGCCGACCTGCTGATCATGGAGCGGCTGGCAGCCTGGCTGACCAGCCAGCCGGACCGTTTTGCCGGGACGCCCGCCTTTGCCCACGCTTTCTTGCTGCTGGCCGAGGCGGCCAGCACCCTGGGCCACATCCGCGACCACGTTCAGGTGCGCTGGTACCCGCCAGGTTCGTGCGTGGTCGAGCAGGGCGAGGCGGCCGCCGAGCTGTTCTTGATCTTGTCGGGTGAAGCGCAGGTGTGGCCAGAGGGCAACGGCGGCCACCGGGAGCAGCCCGGCCCGCTCGGGGTGGGGGAGTTCTTCGGGCACCGGCACCGTAGTGCCGACGTGGTCGCCGCCACCAGCCTCACCTGCCTGGTCCTGTCCCCGGCACCGCCGGCCAAGTTCGCCGGCCGGGGCCGGGGGGCCCGGCTGGCCGGTGCCGTGCCCGATGCACCGTCGAACCCGCCCCCGGCGGCCGGGACCATGCGAGCAGGTCAGGGCGTCGTCAGCTGCGACGTGTCCGGACAGGTCTTGCGCAAGGTCGAAGCCCTGTCCGCCTACCGCAGCCAGTTCCCGCTGCAGCTGGACATGTTCCCGGAGTTCCTGCTCCGGGAGATGTTCGGCTGCGAATACTTCGTCGCCTGCGCTGCCGCCCGGCCCGCTGATCTGGACGAGGTGCCGCCGTGGCTCGGGCTTGAGCCGGCGCTGAGCGCGCGTGGCGACGGCCCGCAGTGACCAGACGCCGGGCACGACGACCCGCAACGAGACGACCGCAGACCAAGAGAGGGGAGCCCCGCCATGATCGCGGCCCAGGACCTGACCCCAACGCTGATGCTCGACGGCCAGACGACGATGGCCGCGGCGCTTCGCGACTTCAAGCGGCGCTACCCGGCTTATGCCCGCACCGCCCTTCTGGACGGCATGCGGGCCGTGGACTACACCCGGCTAGACGCAGTCGGCCACGTCTATCTTGACTACACCGGCGGGTCTCTGTACGCCGACAGCCAGCTGGCCCGCCACCGGGACCTGCTGGCCGGCGCCGTGTTCGGCAACCCGCACTCGCAGAACCTGCCCTCGCGGGACATGACCGCCCGGGTGGAGGCCACCCGGGCCCAGATCCTGGAGTTCTTCCGGGCATCACCGGAGGAGTACGAGGTCATCTTCACCCCGAACGCCACCGGCGCCCTCCGGCTCGTCGGCGAGTCCTATCCCTTTGCGCCGGGCGGACGGTACCTGCTGACCTTCGACAACCACAACTCGGTCAACGGGATCCGGCAGTTCGCCCGCGCCCGCGGCGCTTCGGTCAGCTACGTGCCGCTTGCCCCCGCCGACCTGCGCGTAGCCGAGGAGACGCTGGCCCGCCACCTCCAGGCCGCGACCCCCGCCCGTCGCCGTTTCGCCCGCCGCCGCTCCGGCTCCGCCACCGGCAACCTGTTCGCGTTCCCGGCCCAGTCCAACTTCTCCGGCGTCCAGCACCCCCTGACCTGGATCGCCCAGGCCCAGGCGGCCGGGTACGACGTGCTGCTGGACGCCGCCGCCTTCGCGCCGACCAACCGGCTGGATCTGTCCCGGTGGCACCCGGACTACGTGTCCCTGTCGTTCTACAAGATCTTCGGGTACCCGACCGGGATCGGGGCCCTCTTGGCGCGCAAGCCGGCGCTGGCCAAGCTACACCGCCCGTGGTACGCGGGCGGCACGATCACCTTCTCCTCGGTACGCGCCGAAGCGACTCCCGGCGAGGGTTTCTACCTGACGCCCGGACCGGCCGGCTTCGAGGACGGGACCGTCAACTACCTGGGCATCCCGGCCGTCGGCATCGGCCTGGACCACATCAGCTCGGTAGGTATCGAGAACATCCACACCAGGGTCACGTGCCTCACCGGCTGGCTGCTGGAAGCACTCGGCGCCCTGCGGCACGGCAACGGGGCGCCCGTCGTTCGCCTCTACGGCCCGGCCGGCACCGACCGCCGCGGAGCGACGATCGCGATGAACTTCTTCGATCCCTCCGGCGAGCTCATCGACTCGGTGCGGGTCGAGCGCCGGGCCAACACGGCCGGAATCTCCCTGCGCAGCGGCTGCCACTGCAACCCCGGCGTGCGCGAGGTCGCGCTCGGCTTCTCCACCGAGGAGATGGCGGCCGCCTTCAAGCACAAGGACCGGCTGCGCTACCGGGACTTCCTCCACGTGATCGACGGGAAGACCACCGGGGCGGCGCGGGCCTCGCTCGGCCTGGCCACCACCTTCGCCGACGTCTACCGGTTCTGGGACTTCGCCGGAGGCTTCCGCGACATCTCCTCCGACATGCTGGGAGCCTGAACTGCCGCCCTGGTGGTCGCCGCCGTCGGCGTCATCGGCTACGCCTCGGGCGTGACCGCGGTCGGGGTCGTCTTCACCGTGCTCGCGCTGGCCGCGGCGTTGCTCAACCCGCCTTCGATCTCTGCCTGGGCCGCCAGGCGTATCTGTTCAGCCCAGATTCACGCGGCCGCCTCAGATGGCCCGATCGGTCCAGGCTCAAACGAGCCCGGTGCGCGCGCCCCAGGCCGCGGCCGCGGCGCGGGAGGAGAGGTTGAGCTTGCGCAGGATGTTGGCCAGGTGCCGGTGGACGGTGTGCTCGCTCAGCACGAGCCGCCGGGCGATGTCGGGGTTGCTCAATCCCTGCGCGACGAGCTTGAGCACGTCGAGCTCGCGAGGCGTCAGCACCGACGCGGCCGCACCGGATCCGGCCACCTGCGCCGGCCCGGCCGCTGTGTCCGTGCGCCCGAGCGTAGCCAGCACTTGCGCCATGTCGAGGGTGCGGCCAGCGGCGTATTCGGCCTCGAAGGCCTCGTCGCCCAGCTCGGCGCGCAGGCGCTGGTGGTCGAGGTCGGCCAGCCGGCCTTCCAGCGGCTCGAGGACGCGGCCCAGGTCGGCCAGGGCCTGGTCGGCCGCGCCGTGCAGCCGGGCGGACCAGCCCGGGTCGGTCCCGCCGTGGCCGGCCATGGCCAGGCCGATCAGCGCGTAGGCCATAAGCGCCTTCATCCCCATGCGCATGGTCAGGTCGAGTGATTCGGTGAACAAGGCCTCGGCCGCGCCTGGCGAGCCGCTGAGGTACTCGGCCAGGCCGAGGTTGAGCGTCTGGTAGGCGATGCCGTCGCGGTGGTTGAGCGCGCGGAAGATGTCGAGCGCCTCGGCTAGGTGGCGGCGGGCGGCGTCCAGGTCGCCTGCCGACAGCTCGTAGTTGCCGAGGTTGCCGAGGATCGTCCCAATATGTTGCCGGTCACCGGCCTGGCGGAACAGCGGCAGGGCCTCGGCCACATCGCGGGCCGCGCCCGCATGGTCTCCCGCAGCGTATGTGGCGTGCGCCCGGGCGGTGAGCAGGAAGCCGGTCAGGTGGGGTTCCCCGAGGCGGCGGGCCAGGCCCAGGCCCTGCTCGATAAGGGGCAGCGCGGCGCCTCGCTGCCCCTGGCGCAGCAGGATCCAGGCTTGGAGGTGCAGCAGCTCGCCGACCAGGTGGCCGTCCCCGGCGGCGCGGGCAATGGCCAGCGCTTCCTGGCAGTAGTCCCCGGCGATCGCGTAGCTGCCCATCTGCTGGAGGAGGTCGGCCGCCGCGGCTAACGCCCGGGCGCGTGGCAGCGTCGGCTCCTGGGCGGCCGGGGCATCCAGGAGCGCCCGCAGCACGTCGGCGCCTTCGGCGGCGTGCCCGCGGGCCCGCCAGTACTCCCGCAGCGAGGCGGCCAGCCGCAGGCCAGGCTCGGAGTCGGCCTGAGTCAGGCTGAAGCTGATCGCGGCCCGCAGGTTGCCCAGCTCGGCGTCGAGCCGGTCCAGCCAGGCGGCCTGATCGTCCGCCACGAGCCGCGGCGCGGCCGCCTCGGCCAGGGCCAGGTAGTAATCACGGTGGGCGATCCGGGCACGGCCGGCCGTCGCCGGGCCCTGCGCGTCCAGCCGCCCGGCGGCGTACTGGCGGACGGTTTCCAGCAGCCGGTACCGGGCCGGGCCGGTACCGGTGTCACCGAACTGCACCAGGTTCTTGTCCACCAGCGCTAAGAGGTGTGCGACGACCCCTTCCGGAGGCATGTCCTCGCCCGCGGCGACAGCCTCGGCGGCGGTCAGGTCAAATCCCCCAGCGAACACCGACAGGCGGGCCAGCACCGCCTGCTCGGCGCCGGTCAGCAGATCCCACGACCACTCGACCATCGCCCGCAGCGTCTGCTGCCGCGGCGGGGCCGCCCGCGACCCCCCGGTCAGCAGGGCGAACCGCTGGTCCAGCCGGGCATCCAGCTCGGCTATCGGCATCACCCGCAGCCGGGCTGCCGCCAGCTCCACGGCCAGCGGGATGCCATCCAGCCGTCGGCAGACGCGGCCGATGACCGAAGCAGTCTCCTCGTCCCAGGCCAGCCTCACCCCGTGGTGCTCGGCGCGGTCGGTGAACAGCCGCACGGCCTCGCTGGCCCGGATCGCCGCCGTGCCGTCGCCGTCGGCTGGGGTGCGCATGGAAGGCACCCGGTAGATGCGTTCGCCGTCGACGCCCAGCGGCTCGCGGCTGGTCGCCAGCAGCGCCAAGTTCGGGCAGCCCCGCAGCAGCGCGTCCGCCAGCTTCGCGCAGGCCCCGATGACGTGCTCGCAGTTGTCCAGTAGCAGCAGCAGGCCCCGGCCGCTCACCGCCCCCACCAGCGTGTCCAGCACCGGGCGGCCCGGCTCCTGGCGGACGTCCAGCACATCAGCCACGGTCACCGCCACCAGATCCGGGTCGCCCAGCGGGGCCAGATCGGCGAACCACGCCCCGTCCCCGGCGCCATCGGCCAGCCCCGCCGCTACCCGCAGCCCCAGCCGGGTCTTGCCCGCCCCGCCCGCACCGGTCAACGTGACCAGTCGCGATCCGCTCACCAACGCGCGGACCGCAGCCAGCTCGTCGTCACGGCCGATGAAACTCGACACCTGCGCCGGGAGATTACTGCGCACCCTCGGATCCTCCAGCTACCCGCAACGGCGGGACGGCCGCCGACAAGCCCTCGGCCCGCAGCTCGGAGATCTGCTCGGGCGGGCCCTCGGCCACGCAAGTGACACCAGCGCCCGCTGCATTGGATCACCGCGTCCACACATGCCCGCGGCGAGGCAAACACCGCGAAAACCCCATCGCCCAGGGTGACGACTTCCTCGCCGGCCGGTGATGATCAGCCAGCACCCCCGCCCACGCGTCCCCCAGCCGCTGCACCATCGCGGTGGAGTCCTCGATGTCGATGAACAATAATGTGAGCGTCTGCGTGGCCATCAGCCCAGGGCTTCTCCTCGAGGTCGACGCAACCGCACCGGCCAGAAAGCCACTGGCCTCCGCACCACAAACGGCGCAAACAGTATATGCCCGCCGCCGCACGCCAGGATGATCGCCAAGATCGCGGAGGAGCATCGGAGAGCCGGTGCCGGGATCCTCGCCGTAAGCGAGCGTGTCCGCGGCTATGGGGGAACTGCCCGCCGACGAGGCGCACCACCAGCAGCGAGAACAGCTCGAACTCCAGGTTGGGTGCCAGGCCTCGATCAGGGTGTCGTCCAAGGCGGAGCCGGGTCGGCCGCCGCGGAAACGGCCCGAGTTCCTGACCTGGCTCCTCGGCGAAGCCGACCGTCAGGACACCGCGGTGGCCCATGGTCGCCTCGGCGGTCAGGCTCGCGAGCTGGCCGCCTCGCTCGCGCGGCGGGCCAGTTCGGCTCCGTACTCGGTCCAGATGCCCTGGCCCCAGTAGCGGTAGCAGCTGGTTTCGCAGGCCAGCAAATAGAACAGCGCCCGCCGGTAGCGGGGGTCGCTGGCTGGTATGCCGGGCGACAGCAGGTGCTGGTTGAAGAGCATGCTCGCCCGGTCCATCGGCGCGAGCACGTTACCGTACCCGCGAACCCAGGAGATGTCGCTTGTCCAGCTGCCACCCTCCATGTTGAACCGGGTGTCCTCGGCGCTCAGCTCGCCAATGACGGTGGCGAGCCGCCCGGGTCCCTCGCCGGGCTCGAAACGCTGCCACACCCGATGCTGGAGCAGCGGCTGCAGCGGCGGCAGGTCGTCGCGCCCGATCCCCAGCCCGGCCAGCGCTTCGAGGTAGCCGGTGACGGTCACGGCGGGCGTAGGCGACCCCGAGCATTCCCTGATGACTTCGAGGTACTTGGGGGGGAACTCGTTCATCATGACGCCGCCGTTCTCGCCGTCGGCGATCTGGGTGACCAGCGGCGGGACCGGTCGGCCGGCCAGTTCCTGCGGCTGCAGGCCTTTGGCCTCGTAGTAAGGCTGCATCTGGCCCACCAGCTTGGTGTCGCTGCCCTGGGTTTTGACGACCGCGATGATGCTGGCCGTGTTGCCCTGGGAGTCCGTGCAGACTAGCCGGTGCGGCAGATGTACGCGCTGCACGCCGCTGCCACCGGGCTGCTCGACGGTGTGCTCTTGGACCAGTAGCCACTCGTAGCCGCAGTCCAGCAGGGTACGGACAAACTGGTAGGCCACATCAGGGTGGTTGGGCAGCGCCATCTCGGCGGGGGAGAATCCCCGGATCCGCCCGAGCGCATCCAAGCCGAAGATGGCAGCGAAATGGTGCTGCCAGGCCCGCACATGCAGCCGGTAATCCTGGACCGGCGTGGACGGGGCCACCGCGTGACCCCAGGTGGAACCCAGCCACTCGGCGGTTTGGCGGGCCCCGGCGTCATTGGTGAGGTAGCCAAGCGCGTCGAACACGTCGCCCAGGCCCATCTGCCGCATGCCGTGCAGCAATGTGCCCGAGTAGTCGAGCATCACCCGAGGCTGGCGGCCCTCTCCAAGCAACTGGGAGATGAATTCGCCCATGCGCTTGTAGCACCACACAAACACCGGGGCGTTGTGGTTGTCGCCGATGTCCGGGTGGGCCATCATCCACGCCAGGTTGCTGATGATCGGAGCTGAGCGCAGGTCACCGCCGTCCGCGGGGATGAGCGGCTGATGCATGTGCAGTGCCACCGCGAACGTGCTAGCGGCGTGACCGATGTCCATCCGGTCCGGGAACACCGGCCGCTGTCGGCCCGCTGCGATGGCCTCGTTGATCAATGGCTCCTGCCCGCACAGGTTGGGCAGGCCGTCAACGTACTCGGTGAGGTGGCCCATCGGCTCGCCTCCTCGGCTGGTTCACTTGTGGCGGATGTATTCATAGATGTTCAGATAGTCCTGGCCGGGCCGGGCCCATGAATAGTCGGTCCGCATGGCGTTGACCATGAGCTGGCGGAGTCGCCGGGGTAGGCGAACCCCAGCCCTAGCGCCCGGCCCAGCGCGGACTCGATGGCCAGGTTGTCAGTCTCGTGGAACACGTACCCGTTGCCCTCGCTCGGCGGGCGCCTGGAGTAGTCGTGGTCGAACACAGTGCCAACCATGCCACCAGTCGCCCGCACCACGGCACCGTCCCGTACCGCATCGCGGTCATCGGGGCAAGCCCGCATGGCTCGAAAAGGCTGGGCACCACCAGCAGATCGGCGCCGACATAGACGAGATGACACGGCGGGTCCTCGCGGGCGCTCAGACGAGGGCGCTCGACCGCGGAGTGTGCGTGGGCCGCCGGCCGTCCTTGCGGGATCGCTACCGTGGGCGTTATGACGAAATTCGGTGTACAGCTGCCCAACTTCTCCGGATTTGATCCGGCCGATTTGTTCGATCACGTTGCCGGCCTGGCGACGACGGCCGAAGACGCCGGGTTCGACTCGGTGTGGGTCATGGACCACTTCTTCCAGCTGCCGCCCCTGGGCGGCCCGGACCAGCCGATGCTGGAGGCCTATACCCTGCTTGGGGCGCTGGCGGCCCGCACGCGGCGGGTGCAGCTCGGCACGCTTGTCACCGGCGTGACCTATCGCAACCCCGGCATCCTGGCCAAGATCGTCACGACGCTGGACGTCATCTCGCGGGGCCGGGCTGTCCTTGGCATCGGGGGCGCCTGGTACGACGTTGAGCACCAGGGCCTCGGCGTCGACTATCCGAGCGACCGGGTGCGCCTGGACATGCTCGAGGAGGCGGTCCAGGTGTGCCGGGCCATGTTCACCGGCGACGACGTGAGCTTCACCGGCAGCCACTACCGGCTCGATCACGCCCGTAACCTGCCCCGGCCAGTGCAGGCCGGCGGGCCGAAGATCCTGATCGGCGGCGGCGGCGAGAAACGGACGCTGCGGCTGGTGGCCCGCTATGCGGACAAGTGCAACGTCACCGGCGACGTCAGCACCCTGGCCCGCAAGATCGGCGTGCTGCACCGCCACTGCGCCGAGGTCGGCCGTGACCCAGCTGAGGTCGGCGTGACCTGGATGACTCCGCTGATCCTGACCACATCCGGCCAGAACACCGCCGAGATGCGCGAGATGCTGGCGGCGGCCGGCTCTGCCGAAGAGATCGCCGGATTCACCGTCGGCCAGCCCCACGAAATTCCCGGCCTGGTCGCAGGTCACATCGAGGCCGGCGCAGACGAAGTAATCTTCAGCTTCGCCTTCGCCGACACCGCGGGAATCAGTGCGGTGGGGGAGGCATTCGGACTGGGCAGACGGTAGCTACGCGTTGCCCCCGCCGCGAAGAAGGTGTTTGCCCTCCGGCCGGTACCTGACAGCTGCGGCCTGTCCGCCGTTGTGTCGCAGGGCGCACCCGTGACGCGGCCCTGGGCACCGCCTACCCAGTTCCGGGTGGCAGCTCTTCGTGTGGAATCAAGATCAAAGTGGGTGGCAGATCGGTTTTGTGGATGACCCGCAGTGCCGTGCCGCGGTCGCCGGGGCGGCGCGGCTGCTGGAATCGCTCGGCCACCACGTCGAGCAGTCCGCGCCCGCGGCCATGTTCGAGCCGGAGTTCACCGGGCACTTCGACACGCTCATCGCGGCCGACGCCGAAGCGACATTCCAGGCCTTCGAGAGGCTGCTTGGGCACCCGATCGGAGATGAGGAGATCGAGCCGCGCAACGCCGCATACCGGCGGGCCGGCCGGGCGCTCGGCGCCGTGGCCTACCTGGGCAGCCGGATGTGGCTGGGGATGTGGGCGCGGCGCATGGCGCACTGGTGGAACGACCATGACCTACTGGTGACGCCGACCCTGGGTGCGCCCCCGCCCGAGCTGGGCTGGTTCACCGCGGCCGGGCCGCAGCAGGAGAAGGAACGAAACATCAGCTTCATCCGTTACACCGCGCCGTTCAACATGACCGGCCAGCCGGCCATCAGCCTGCCCCTGCACTAGACCCCGCCGGCCTGCCGGTCGGCGTGCAGCTGGCCGCCGCCTATGGCCGGGAGGACCTGCTCATCCGGGTCGCCAGCCAGCTCAAGCAAGCCGCGCCCTGGAACGACCGGCACCCGCGGATACACGCGTAACACGCCGGCCGGCCGATCAGCCTGCGACAGGGGAAGCAGTGATCCGGCGAATCGGGGAAAGACCGAACCGGACGATATGAGCGCCTTCCTGGCAACGGGAGGTAAATCTTCCCCGATACGGATTCGGCGATCCGGTCGCATGCTGAGTCAGAGATCGGATCACGCTCAGTGACGTGTGCTGGTCCGCGCCCGGTGCGCGAATAGCCGCCGCTATGCGCCGCATAACGGGGGGCGATACCTTCCCACCGCGCACGCCCGAGTTGGATGATCTGTGCACCGCCCCGCGGCGCCGCCTCGCACGTCTGTGCGTCCTCGCGGCGCACTTACGGTGGCTTAATCCGCTCGCCAGTCGGCGCGAACCTGAGCCGCTGGTGGCGATCGACCGTAATAGGGCACCTTGGCTGAATGCCTGCGCGCTGATCGGAGGTCTCCATCACGTCGTGGCCCACGTTAACGATCTACCAGCCACAAGGGACAATGAGCTGGTGGCTGCGCACTTCCCGCTGCGGGTGACTCTTGCCGAGCTGGTGGCGATGCTGTCGCTTGTCGCCGACCTTGGGATGGGACGGCCGATGGAGCGAGTGCTGCGCCAGACCGTCGTTGCCATGCGGCTGGGGGCGGCGGCCGGGATGGATCAGGCGGCCTGCACGTCTGCGTACTACACGTCGCTGCTGGCGTGGGTGGGCTGTGCCGTCGACACCACTGAGCTGGCAGCGGTGTTCGGCGATGAGATCGGGTTGTACGCCGATACCCGCGATGAAGACCTGGACCGTGTCAATCTGGCGGTGTTCGTCGGCCGCCATCTCGGTCGCGGTCAGTCGGGTTTCCGCCGGATCGGGCTGGTCGGGAAATTCCTGGCGACTGCCGGCGGATCGGTGCAGCAGCTGATGGAGTCGCACTGCCGGGTGACGAGCGATCTTGCCGAGCGGCTCGGGCTGGGGCCGGCCGTGTGCGAGCCGCTGCTGCAGACGTTCGAACGATGGGACGGGAAAGGGGTGCCCGGGTCGGTTGGTGCCGGTGATCTTGCTCCGGCCATCCGCCTGGTCCACCTGGCCGATGCCATCGAGGCGTTCCATCACACGGGCGGCGCAGAGGCCGCGCTGCACGTGGCCCGGGAGCGGCGGGGCACGCAGTTCGACCCGGAGCTGGCCGACTGCTTCTGCGCCCGGCACCCGGAGATCCTCGAGGGTCTCGGCGGTATCTCGGCGTGGGAGGAGGTGATCGCGCTCGACCCGGGGCTGGGCGCGGGATTGAGCGAGGAGCACCTGGAGCGGGCGCTCGCTGCCTTCGGTGATTTCAGTGACCTGAAGTCTCCGCTGCGCCTCGGGCATTCCCGCGGCGTGGCCGAGCTCGCCGCCCTGGCGGGCGCGAAGCTCGGGCTCCTGGACGCCGACCTCGTCATGCTGCGCCGGGCGGCGCTGGTCAAGGACATCGGCATGATCGGGATCCCGAGCGGTGTCTGGGACGAGCCCGGCGAGTGGAGCCTCGCTCAGCGCGAGCGGGCGCGGACCCACCCGTACCTGACCGAACGGATGCTGGCCCGGGTCCCGCTGCTGGCCGATGCCGGGCGCTGCGCGTCGCTGCACCACGAGCGGCTCGACGGGTCTGGCTACCCGCACGGGCTGCGCGGAGACGCCATCTCACTCCCGGTGCGGATCCTCGGCGCGGCCGACGTTTACCAGGCGCTGCGTCAGCCCCGTCCGCACCGTCCGGCACTCGGTGCCGGTGAGGCCGAGCGGGTGATGCGCGAGGAGGTGCGCGCCGGGCGGCTGGACGGCAGGTGTGTCCACGCGGTGCTTGAAGCCGCCGGCCACCGGGTCCGGCGCCGTGCCGGGCTGCCGTCGGGGCTTACCGCCCGCGAGGTCGAGGTGCTGGTGCGGCTCGGCCAGGGCCGGTCCAATCCCGAGATCGCCGCCGAGCTGCACGTCAGCCGCAAGACGGTCTCCTCCCACCTTGAGCACATCTACGCGAAGCTGGGCGTCAAGACGCGGACCGGGGCCGCCCTGTTCGCCATGCGGCACGGCCTGACCGGGACAGCGGGCGAGCCCGGAACCTGACAGAAAGATCGGGCAGTTACCCGATTCGCCGCCGCTGGACGATCCGTACAACGGATTCATGACCACAACCCATGACCGCAGCGCGGCCAGCGTGGTGCCGCAGTTCGCGCTGGCCGGGTCGTTCCTTGAGGGCCTGGCCGCCCAGGACTTCGCTCGGCTCGGCGGCGCGCTCGCTGCCGGAGCCCGGCTCCGCGCCCTGCTGCCTTCGGGCGTTCGGGAGTGGTCCGGCGCTCAGGTGATCGCCGACCGGTTTGCTGGCTGGTTCGGCGACACTGAGGATTTCGACCTCGTCGAGGCCACCGTCGGGGAGGTCGGCGGTCGGTTGCGCCTGCACTGGCGGCTGCGGCTGCGGGCGGAGCGGCTCGGCGCCGGCTGGTTCACCGTCGAACAGCAGGCCTACGCCGACACCGACGACGGCGGCCGTATCGCCCTGCTTGACCTGCTCTGCACCGGCTACCGGCCGGAGGGCGACGATGGCTGACACCCTGGCCACCTGGGGCGGCTGGGAGCCGGCGATCCGCGATGACCCGTTCGGTCACTTCGCTGAGGCCCGGGGCCGGTGCCCGGTGCAGCGGGTGCGCCTCGCCGATGGTCATCCGGCCTGGGTCGTGCTCGGCTACGACGCGGCCCGCCAGGCGCTGGGCGACCCCCGCATCTCCAAGGACATGCTCGCCGCGCTCGAAGAGAATGGCGATGTCGTGGCCGAGGGGCTGCCCGGGCCGGAGTTCTCGCGGCACATGCTCAATGTCGACCCGCCCGCCCACACCCGGCTGCGGCGGCTGGTGTCCCGGGCCTTCGTGCCGTCCCGGGTCGCCGCGCTCGAGCAGGCCGTGCGGGATATCGCCGGCAACCTCCTCGATGAGCTCGACAGCGCCGGTCCCGGCGCCACGGTCGATCTCGTCCAGGGGTATGCCCATCCGCTGCCGTTCAGCGTCATCGGGGAGCTGCTGGGCATCCCCCAGGCCGACCGCCCGGACCTGCACGCCTGGTTCCAGGTGCTGCTGACCGGATGGGCCGGTGAGCCGCCGGCCGAGGCGGTCGACGCATCCGGAAAGATCGTGGCCTACCTGCGCGAGCTTGTCGACGCCAAGCGGCGGAACCCGGCCGAGGACCTGGTCAGCGTGCTGGTTGCCGCCAGCGACGAGGCGCTCACCAGCCAAGAGCTGCTGTCAAGCCTGTTCCAGCTCGTCGTGGCCGGCCACGACACCACGGCCAGCCTCATCGGCAACGGAGTGGTGGCCCTGCTGGATCACCCTGGCCAGATGCAGGCGCTGCTGGCCGATCTGGGACAGCTTCCCGCCGCGATCGACGAGCTCATCCGGTTGACCGCCGCGGTCCCGCATGCCACGTTCCGGGTCACGGCCGAGCCGGTGACCGTCGGCGGCGTGGAGATCCCTGCGCACGAGCAGGTGCTGGTGTGCCTCGGCTCGGCCAACCGCGATCCGGGCCGCTTCCCAGCCCCCGACGTCCTCGACATAGGCCGCAGCAACGGACCGAACCTGGGGTTCGGCCACGGCGTTCACTACTGTCTCGGCGCGCCACTGGCCCGGCTGGAAGCGCGGGTCGCCTTCGAGGCACTGCTCGGCCGCCACCCCGGCCTGCGGCTCGCCGTCAACCGTGACGTGCTCGCCTGGGCGCACGGCGACGGCCTCGTGCTGCGCGGCCTCGTGTCGCTCCCCGTCGTCCTCGGGCCGTCCCGGCACCGGGATGGCTGACCATCCGATCGCACCGATCGCACCGAAATGAAGGAGACACCGATGACCATCACCGACCGTCCCGTCGACAACGGCGTGAACGTCCAGGCCCTGCTCGATGCCCGCAACGCGCTGTCCGCCGCACCGGAAGCAGCGCAGTTCACCTGGCGGGCCAGCTGCACCTGGCGCAACGGCACCCACAGCCGCTCCACCGTCGCCGGCTTCACCGGCCTCGGCGCCGAGCAGCAGCACCGCACCACGTATGAGTTCGACGTCGACCACCCCGAGTGCTTCGCGTCCGAGGACAACGGCGCCACCCCGGTGGAGCTCGTGCTGGTCGGCCTCGCCGGGTGCCTGACCGCGGGCGTCGCCGCGGTCGCCCAGCACCGGGGCATCCAGCTCCGGTCGGTCACGGCCACGATCGACGGCGCGATGAACATCCTGGGCATCCTCGGCGCCGACCCTGACGTCCGCAACGGCTTCGAGGCGATCACCGTCCGCTTCGCCATTGACGCCGACGCCTCCCGCGACGATCTTGAGGCGCTGATTGCCCAGTCGCAGAAGCGCTCGGCGGTCTTCGATGTCGTGACCAACCCGACGAACGTGCTCGTCGAACTGGCCTGACAACCACCCCAGTCGTCCGCATGATGCAGACCACGGCAGTCGTCATCGGCGCCGGCCATGCCGGCCTGGCCATGAGCCGCCGCCTCACCGAACGCTCGATCGACCACGTCGTTCTCGAGCGCGGTGAGGTGGCGAACTCGTGGCGGACCCAGCGCTGGCCCAGCCTGCGGCTGCTCACCCCAAACTGGCTCACCCGGCTGCCCGGCTGCGACTACGCCGGCGATGACCCGGACGGCTACATGCCCGTGGCCGGCGTCACAGCCATCCTCACCCGGTACGCCCGTCTCGCCGCTGCACCGGTGGCTGACGCGCCGACGGGGGAGTGCTCGTCGTCGGCGCGTCAGCCACCGGCGTCCAGCTCGCCGGTGAGATCCACCGGTCAGGGCGCCCGGTGACCCTGGCCGTCGGCGAGCACGTCCGGCTGCCCCGCCGCTACCGCGGCCGCGACATCTTCTGGTGGCTGGAGGCGACAGGACTGCTCGCCGAACGCTACGACCAGATCGACGACCTCACCCGGGCCCGCCACCTGCCCTCCCCCCAGCTCACCGGAACCCCCCAAGCCACCACGACCGACCTCAACGCGCTCACGGCGCAAGGGGTCCGCATCACCGGCCGCCTCGGCCGTGTCATCGACGGGGTGGCCCAGTTCTCCGGGTCGCTCGCCAACACCTGCACGCTCGCCGACCTGAAGATGAACCGGTTCTTGAACCGGGCCGACCAGTGGGCCACGATGTCGGGCCTCGACGGCGAGCTCCCGCCACCTCACCGCTTCGCACCCACCCGCGTCGATCCCCGCTCACCCCTGGAGCTGGACCTGTCAAGCGGGGAGATCACCACGGTGCTGTGGGCGACAGGCTTCCGACCCGACCACCCCTGGCTCGACATCCCCGTGCGTGACCGCACCGGCCATATCCGCCACGACGGAGGCGTGGTCACCGGCGCCCCCGGGCTCTACACCCTCGGCATGCCGGTGCTCCGCACCCGCGCCTCCACCTACATCCACGGCGCAGCCACCGACTCCGAAGCCCTAGCCGACCACCTCTACTCATTCCTCAGCAGCCAGCGTCGATGCCAGGGAATCCGATCACCACGCCCGTCCCACCCATAAGCGGCTGATCTGTTCCTGACGGGGTGGCTGAGAGGTGCTACCGGAACACGCGCCGAGTCGGCGTTCGGCGTGAGTGTCGGTTCCGAGTTCATGCTTGTTTGATCACGTTCGGTGGTCGCTGCGGGATTTATCGCCGGTTACGGATCAGCGGCTTGAGTGGCTGACGATCACGTGATTCCTCGTGGGCGGCCTGGTGCTGCAAAAGCCAGCGTTCTCGATCGCGACGATCAGCTTCCTGCCCGCCGTGCTGGTGATCGACGTTGGCCACCGCCGCGAGATCTGCCGCTGACCCTGCCTGCAAGACCGCCGGGCCAAGGGCGTCATGAGGGAACTGGTCCGTTCGGTGATGCGGCATGCCCTGCCGGGTACCGGGTAGCAGGTGGCCTGACGAGATGAGCTGGTACGCGGAACTCGCGGCGGCGCGGGCGCACACGCGGCTGCGCAGCTGGTAGGCGGACTGCTCGGGCCGGCGCACGGATCATAGCCTTCAACTAGCAGGTCAGCTGTCCGCAAGAGCGGCCGTCTCGACTAGGCGCGCAGAAGTGGCGCCTACCAGGCCAGCTCCTCCGGAACGCAGCGAGATCAGCACGTATTCGGCACGCTCGGTCCCCGAACTGAGCGCAGGGCAACAAAGGCCCTGTGGCAGGACTGTTCGCCTCCAGGACGCCGAGGCTGACCGACGTTGTGCCCTAGATCGGCGTGGTTACTCGCTACGACGTCGCTGCCGTGCCACTTCAGGACCACGGCGTGGTGCCGCCAGGGAGGACGTGGTGCCGCCAGGGAGGATCAGATGACACATCCCAACGAGGACTTGGTGCGGCAGGCCAACGCGGCCTTCGGGTGCGGAGACCGCCTGTGGCGTATCGCCCCGGTCGTCGCGTAGGGCCTGACCGGGCCTGAGCCCGGCGATCGCCGGCCAGGACGAGGACGGCCCTGCACCCGGGCTGTGAGCCTGGTGTGGTCGGCGACGTGCTCAGAGCAGTCGGCGCAGGAAGGGATCCCTGGCTTCTGCCGGGCTGATCCGCACCCGCACGTCGACGCACCAGACGCCGTCTTCCCGGGCGACGACGGGGTTGAGGTCCAGCTCGCCGACCTCCGGGAGGTCATCGGCGAGCCTGGAGACCCGCAGCAGGGCGTCAGCGAGCGCGGCGGTGTCCACCGGCGGGATGCCCCGGTGGCCGAACAGCAGCGGCGCGGCGCGCACCGCGCGGATCATCTCGTCGACATCGGTGTCAGTCAGCGGGGTCAGCCGGGTCACGTGATCGCCGTGCACCTCGGTGGTCACATCACCGGACCCGAATACCACCAGCGGCCCGAACACGGGCTCCTGTGCCACGCCGATCATCACCTCGACGCCGTCGGCCAGCATCGGCTGGATGAGCACCCGCTGCGGCCGCGGCCCGAAGTCGGCCGCCAGCGTCCGGTAGCCCTCGGCCACTTCCTCCGGAGTGCGCAGATCGACCCGGACGTCCCCGGCGTCAGTCCTGTGCACCAGTCCCTCAGCCTCCGCCTTGAGCACGATGCGGCCGCCGAGCTGTGCGGCGGCCGCGACCGCTTCCTGCTCGCTGGCAGCCACCATGGTAGGAACCACCGGGACGCCGTAGCAGGACATCAGCTCAGCTGCCTGGGCTTCCGGCAGCCAGCCGCCGGCTGGCGAGCCGGCCAGGAAACCGGTAACCAGGGTGCGCGCGTCAGCTGCACGCAGCCCGCTCAGCTCGGGGACCGTGCCGTGCTGCCGCCCGCGCCAGGCCTGGTACCGGACCGCGTGGCCCAGCGCACGGGCCGCATTGTCAGGGTCGGCGTAGCAGGGCACCCCGGTGACCGCCGCCGCTGCCACGTCGATGATGGCCGCTGCTTCATGGGCGGCTGCCGGGTCGGCGGCTGCAGGACCACTGGTCGGCTGTGCTACGGGCAGGCGCTTGAGCCGTGTCACGGACTCGGCCCGGTCGAGCAGGGCGACCGCCAGCGGCTTGCTGACAACCGCCTCCGCCACTGCGGCGCTCAGGTCAGAGAAAGCCGTGGGCACCGCTACCGCGAGCACCGCGTCGACGCCGCCATCGGCGGCCACTTCCTCCACGCACACGCGGAAGATATCCGTGGTCACCGCCGGGCTGGCGTCCACCGGCCCGGTAACCACCGCCCGGGCCGGCAGCAGCCTGCGCAGCTCGCGCTGCGTGGCCGCGCTCAGCTGCACGACCTGCAGGCCGTGATCGGCGCACGCGTCGGCGGCCAGTGCGCCCGCGCCGCCCGCATTGGCGATGATCGCGACCCGGTTGCCCGCCGGCAGCGGCTGGCAGGCGAGCAGCGCAGCGGTATCGACAAGCTCACCCAGACTCCTCGTGGCGATGACACCCGCCTGGTCGAACATGGCCTCCTGGTTGACTAGCGGCGTCGCGGCTGCCGTGGTGTGCGAGGCCGCACGGTGGCCCGCCGGGGACCTGCCGCCCACGACAGTCAGCAGCGGCATCCGCTGCGCGACCCGGCGGGCCGTGCTGGCGAACTTGCGCGGGTTGCCGAACGACTCCACGTACAAGACTGCTATCTGAGTCACCTCATCCTGCGCCCACCAGGTCAGCAGGTCAGTTGGGGACACGTCGTACTTGTCGCCGGCGGACGCGAAGGAGGACACGCCCAAGCCGAGCCGCGACATCTGCTCGACTAGCGCGACCCCCACGCCGCCTGATTGCACCATCAGGCCCACCACACCGCGCAGCGGATGGTCGGCGGCGAAGGTCGCGTCCAGGCCGATCCAGGGAGCGAGGACGCCGAAGCAGTTCGGCCCCACCAGCCGCATGCCATACCGGCGGCAGACGGCCAGCAGCTCCGCGCCCGCGGCGCCCCGGCAGGGACTTATTACGATCAGGCCCCGGACTCCGTTGCGGCCGCATTGCGCGGCCACCTCGGGCACCGTGGACGGCGGCACTGTGATCACCGCCAGGTCCACCTGCCCGGGCAGGTCGTCGACGGAGGCCACGCAGGACACCCCGTCCATGACCCGGGCATGTGGGTTTACTGCATAGACAGGACCGGTGAAGCCGCACGTCACGATGTTGCGCAAGATGGCCCAGCTCATGGTGCCGCGGTGCCAGCTCGCGCCCACCACGGCGACCGAGCGCGGCTGCAGCAGCGGGCGCAGGCTGGCCACATCCGCCCGGCTTTCCCTGCTGGCCACCGTCTCCAGGTAATTGCCCAGCCGGTAATCGTCGTCGCTGGCAGGCAGGGGGAAGGTGAGCTCGACCATGCCCTCAGCTATCCGCCGCTTGGCGGGCAGGCCAGCGTCCGCGAATACCCGCAGCATCGCCGAGTTCTCCTGCAGTGTCTCGGCGGTGAACGCCCGCAGGCCGCGCTGCCGCGCCTGCCAGACCAGGTGCTCGAGCAGCAGGCTGGCGATACCGCGGCCGTGCATGTCATCTGAGACGGCGAACGAGACTTCCGCGATGCCGGGCTGCCCGCCGGGCTCGTAGGTCGCGACGCCGACCAGCCGGTCGCCCTGCCAGGCCAGCAGCGCCGCATGATCGGAATCCGGCTCACGGCAGACCCGCTTGCCTTCCTGCCCGGCCGCGCCCGGGCTCATGCTGAAAAACCGCAGGTACATGTTGTCCTGCGACATGGCAGCGTGCATCTCGCGCACAGCCTCAGCATCCCGCCGCCGAGCCTGCCTGATCTCTACCGTGCTGCCATCAGTCAGCAGCGCGTACACGGCCCCAGCCGGCGTGCTCACCAGACCGCCCCGGCTCGCGGTACAGCGAGCACCGAACACTGCGAGTGGCTGCGGCAGTAACTCCTCACCGACCCGTACACCAGCTGCCTCATGGACTGCCCGCGCCCCCTTCGCGACGACAGCGGCGCCATCTGCTCCAGTGATCAGCCGGCGTTTCAAGTCCAGCTGACGGCGTGCGCAACCACATCTCGCTATCGGACCAGGCCAGGTGATTATCCGGACAGGGGCTTAAGTCCTCACCCAGACCCGGCACGCCCAGACGTCGACCGCAGGCAGCGGCCGGGGTCGGGCGGTTGGTCATGCTGGGTCGTCTTCGTCGAGGGAGAACCAGGACTGCCTGCCAGCGGGTGGCGCCGACCGCGAGGATTGCGCCACCTGCAGCGTCTCGGCCGATCTGGCATCGTCCATCCGGGTGGTCCTGCGCCTGACAGCGCGGCTGCTCCATTGCGCGCGGAGCTCCGCGAAGTCGGGCTCGCGAGTCACCCGGGAGCCGACCGGGTCGTCTGACTTGCCGTCCGCCTGCACTTGTTCGGTGACCGCCATCAGCTCGGCCCACGCCCGCTCGGGCATGGTTCCGGGGTTACCCGGGCAGCGCATCTGGGGGTCGGCCCGCAGCCAGGCGCGCAGCAGCATGTCCAGCTCTTGCGGCAGGTGGGAGATGAGCGTCCCGACGGGAACCGGCTCCACCTCGGCGACTAGCTCCTTCACGTCGAAGTTGAGAACACTCCTGATCCCGTGACAGGCTGGGGCTCGGCGACGGGCAGTCCTGGCTGGTGGCGTGGGTCAGGTCGCAAAAAACTGGACTTTCACGCCGATGGCGTCGGTGATGCGGGACAGGTCGCCGCGGTCGCTGGTGACGATGGGGGCCTGGTGGCGGACCGCGGTGGCAATGACGATGGCGTCTACCACGTCGGCGGTGCCCGAGGCAGCGCACGCGACTCCGGCGGCGCGGCCGGTGCGTTCGTCGTCCGGGACGATGTCGCAGGCCTTGAGCAACCGGGAGATCTGGTGCTGGGGGCCGCCGCGCCAGGTCTGGGCCAGCACGACTACCGGCACGATCGGGCGGATGCGCGCGGCGGTCAGTTGGTCATGCAGGGCGAGGAAGTCCGGATTATGCCGCTCGGCCGCCAGCAGCGCGCCGGTGTCATAGACGATCGTGGCCACTATCCGGCGGCCCGCTGTGGCTCGTCATCCAGCAGCCCGGCCTCGACGAGGAACTGGCGGGCACGCTGCCGGGACGCCGCCGGCAGCGGGCCGTGCTCGGCTTCATATTCGGTTACCAGTTCGCGGGCGGCCGCCCTGCCTGCCGCCTGGCGGGCGGCGGCGCGGGCTTTTTCGGTGGCAGCTTCGGCGAGCCAGGCCGACACCGGCTTGCCCTCTTCGGCAGCCGCTGCCTTGATCGTCTCCTCAACCTCGGGAGGAACTGAGATCGAGAGTTTCCGTACGGTCATGCCCCTAGCGTAGCTGAGAGTAGGAAGGCGTTCCTACCGTCATGAGCGTTGTGTACATGCCAGGCCCGGAGCAGGTCTGCTGGCCGGGGGGTGGGGGAGCGGGTGCCCGGAAGGGCAGGCGGGCTCACGCTGCGGCCGGGTCGATGAGCACGGGGTGTTCCTCAGGCGTCCCTGGTCATCATTCGCCACGCGCCGAGGATCGTCCAGCCCACCAGCCAGGCGATGACGACGCAGACGGCCTGGGCTGCCGACTCGGGCAGCAGTGATTGTATGACGCCGGGCCTTGCGACGCCTCCGGTTACCCCCGGCAGCCCGAATGCCGTCGGCAGCCCAGCAGGCTCCAGGTGCGCCAGGGCCAGCCCGACGACCGAGCGCCGCAGGCCCCCCAGATGGGGAATGGCAACGAAGGTCAGGATCGGCGTCAGGATTATCTGGAATACGATTATCAGGATGATTGGGGCGGTTCGCTGCCCCATCAGCGACGCGAGCCCGAGTCCGAGGATGAATCCGACGACCGCATCAAGCTCGACCCACAGTCCGGCCTCGATCATGAGGGAGATTGACGGGTAGCGGAGAATCGCGGTGTAGCCGTTTTGGCCAGAGTAGTCTTGCTCGGCGATCTTGACGGCCAGGGCTTCCAGCGCGGCGGGTGCGGGCTGGCCGGGGGTGATTGCTGACTTCGACCAGTCCGGCGGGCCGGCGCACGTGACACTCCCCGGAACATGCCCGCTGTAGGGGAGAGAGCAGATGACCGGCTCGGCGCGGTCCCTGGCCCAGTTCTCGAAGCCGACCCGGGACAGGCCGGGAGGTATGTTCACGTTCGAGTCAATGATGAAGGCCGGTGCGGCGAAGACGGATACCGCGCAGATGATCGTGTAGCCGATCGCGACCAGCGGCACGACAATCGCCAGTCCGGCGGGGATCCGGGCCAGGTAGAGCGCCAGCCGGGACCGGCCGGTCACCACCAGGTGCCGGAACATTCCTTCGGTAAGGTCGCGCGATCCCGCTGTGCAGCCCAGCGTGGCCGCGACGATGAAGCCGAAGGTGGCCAAAAAGCCGCCCACCAGGACCCCGAAGATCACCCCGCTGCCGGCGGGCGGGTTGGTGTAAGGCGCGAACGCGTGCAGGAGCAGCCGGATGAACAGGAACAACGCCGGGAACCCGATGGTCGCCACGACAACGGCGATCATGAGGCCGCGCCGCTGCCGCAGCTCCATGACTCTGGTGGCGATCATGCCGATGGTGGGAATCGGGGAACCCCGGCGGTCAAGGGAGTGACTGGCGGGCGCCGCCCGCGCCGGCTGGTCCGGCGCGGGCGCGCCGTGGGCCGCGGGCATGGTCGTCATTCCGGGTCCTCCAGCCTGCTTGTGACCTGCAGGAACCACGATTCGAGCGAGGTCTGTACCGGCTGGAGCCGGTACACGGAGATTCCGTCTGCGACGAGAACGCGGTTGATTTCGGCGATGACGTCGCGGCCCGAGCCCTCGGGCAGCGTGATCTCCAGGCCCAGTGCCGCCGGCCCGGCCTCGACGCGGGCACCGAGAGTCGTGCCCGCGAGCAGGGCGCGGGCCCGGCCGGGGTCGGAGCATTCGACCTGAACCGCGAGCAGCGCCCCCGCCAGCAACTCGGAGATCGGTCCCTGCCGGATGATCCGGCCGCGGTCGACGATGGCGACCGTGTCACAGGTCCGCTCGACCTCGTCCAGGAGGTGGGAGGACAGCACGACCGTGCGGCCCTCGGCCACCAGCGAGAGAATCATGTCGCGGATCCCGGCCATCCCGGCGGGGTCGAGTCCGTTCATCGGCTCGTCCAGAATGAGCAGCTGGGGGTCTGCGAGCAGGCAGGCGGCGACGCCCAGGCGCTGCCGCATGCCCATGGAATAAGTCGAGACCCGGTCGTCGGCGCGGTGGGCCAGGCCGACGCGCTCCAGGGCTGGCCGGATGCGGTCCCGCGCGGCCGGTTCGCGGGCTGCGGCCAGCAGCCGCAGGTTCTGCCTGCCGGTCAGATGGCCGTGGAACCGGGGCTCGTCGACGATGGCGCCGATACGAGCGAGCGCCGCGTCGCGATGCCGCGGAACCGGGTATCCGAGCAGGGACATCGTGCCGGCATCGGCGTGCGTCAATCCCAGCAGCACCCGGATGAGCGTGGTCTTGCCGGCGCCATTGGGGCCGAGGTAACCGAACGCGGATCCCCGGGGGACCAGCAGATCAACACCGTTCACCGGGGTCTTCGCCCCGAAGCGCTTGGTGAGCCCGTGGGTCTCCACGGCCCACCGGCTACCGGCGGCCAGCTTGCCGGGGGTGCCCGGCAGAACCGTGGTATTCATCCGATGCCCGGCCCGCTACCGTCGCCGCCAGCGACAGCCTGATGACGAGCACGGTGGCGATGAGGCGGTCATCAGATCCTTCAAACGGCGGCGGGAAGGAAGCATCACGGGTCCTTGGCGTTGCCGGGCTGAGGTGCAAGTATGCGATACGGGAGGAGGGCATGTCGTCGGTGCGGGGTTAGATATTTGCCGGTCCGCCGCGCTATAACCCCGGGTGGAGGCGCATCCACCCGGCGGTAGACCAGGCCGGGCCGCCTGGAATTGGCGCCGTCCGGGCCGGCCCGCCGTAGTGTTCGTCAGATGAGCACATATCCTCCGGGCAGTCCGGCCCTCGCCACGCTGCGCAGGGCGCGGGCGCAGCAGGAGGCAGCCCTCCGGTGGCTGCGCCGCCTTGCTCCGCCCCTGTTTGCCGTGGTGGTAGCGGTCACGTTCAGCAGCGGCCGGAATCCCGGGGTTCCCGGCCGCGACGTGGCTGCCGTTCTCGCTGTGGGCGGGTTCGTGCTAGGCACGCTGGGTGCGCTGACGGCCCGTTACCGACGCGCCGCGGTCCGCATCGTCTTCGCCGTCGTGCTGGTGGCCAGTTCGGCAGCGCTCATGGGACTGCGACCCGACGGACCGGGCCTGGCCGGGCTCTTGGCGGGCCTCGTGCTGCTCGCCCCGCGGGTGCCAGATCGCTTTCCGATCGCGTTGTCGATCGTCGGCATCACGTGCCTGGCGGCGGTTGCGGTGGCCGTTAGCCACGGCGCGCCGGCCGCGGCGCTGCTCAGCGCCATCGCGATTGTCGGCTTCCCTGGCATGACGTTGCTGGCGAGACGGCTCGGCCAGGCCAACGACCAAGCCGAACGGCTCCTGATCGATCTGGAGGGCACCCGGGCGGCGCAGGCACGGGCGGCTGGACTGGCCGAACGCCAGCGGCTGGCCAGGGAGATGCACGACGTACTCGCCCATTCCCTGTCCGGGCTCATCCTCCAGCTTGAAGGCGCCCGGATGCTCGTGGCCGATAACCCCAGCGATCCTCGGCTGCCTGGCGTCATCGAGCGTGCCCATCACCTGGGCAAGTCCGGGCTCGAGGAAGCCCGCCGGGCGATCGGGATGCTGCGCGACGACGAGCTGCCCGGGCCCGAACGCCTGGCCGATCTCGCCGCGCAGTTCCAGGAGGTCAGTGGCGTCCCGTGCCAGTTCACGGTGTCGGGCCAGGCATACGAACTCCCGTCAGAGGCTGGGCTCGCGGTGTACCGGGTAGCGCAAGAAGCGCTTACGAACATCACCAAGCACGCCTGCCCGGAACGGGTCGAGGTGCACCTCGGTTATGGGCCTTGCGGCACTCGCCTGACGGTCGAGAATTTCGCGGTGCACTGGGAAGCGCCGGGCGTGGCCAGCGACGGCTCCGGTTACGGCCTGACCGGGATGCGCGAGCGGGCCGAACTGCTCGGCGGCGAACTCACCACCGCGATGACACGCGGTGGCTTCCGTGTGGAGTTGCGGGTGCCGGCGTGAGCCAGCCGATGCGTGTTCTCATCGCCGACGACCAGCGAGTGGTCCGTGAGGGACTGGCGATGGTGCTGGGCCTCCTGCCTGACGTCGAAGTCGTGGGCTCCGCCTCTGATGGCGACGAGGCCGTCGCCATGGCCGCAGATCTACTCCCCGACATCGTCCTCATGGATCTGCGGATGCCCCGCTGTGATGGCGTCGAGGCCACCCGCCTGCTGCGTGAGCGCGTGCCGAAGACCAAGGTCGTCGTGCTTACCACCTACGCGGATGACCAATCTGTGCTAAACGCCCTGCGGGCTGGCGCCCGCGGTTACCTGACCAAAGACGCGGGCGGGGCAGAGATCCGCCACGCCCTCAGACAAGTCCTCGACCAACATGCAGTCATCGACCCCGCCGTCCAGCAGCACGTGGTCGACGCCATCGCCATCGGATCGCCGGCCCAGGACCGGCGATCGCTCTCACCTCTTCCCGCGGGTCTCACTCCCCGGGAAGCCGAGGTACTGTCACTCATCGCCACCGGCATGTCGAACAGCGAGATCGCGGATCAACTCGTCGTCAGCGAAGGCACCGTCAAAAGCCACATCAACCACCTGCTCGCCAAGATTGACGCACGCGACCGCGCCCAAGCGGTCACCTTCGCCTACCAACACGGATTCACGCCGCTGCGGGACATCAGCGGAGCGGGATGACCCGGTACAGGGCCACGCCCCTGATCCGCGCAAGCGGGGGCGCGGCATGGAGCGGGCCGGTCAGTGCTCCCCGGGCCCCGGCTGGTCGATGAGGACACCGTCGTATTGCTCCCGTAGCGCGGACTTCCGGAACTTGCCGGCGGCCGTTCGCGGGATCTGGCTGGCGAAGACGAACTCGTCGGGCAGCCAGAACCTCGCGAACCTTGGCTCAAGGAAAGCGCGGAGTTCCCCGGCTGTGACCGAGGCGCCCTCCTTGACGACCACGACCGCGACCGGGCGCTCATCCCACTTCGTGTGCTTGGCCGCGATCACGGCTGCCTCCGCGACGGCGGGATGCCCCATCAGCGCATTTTCGAGGTCCACGCTCGAGATCCACTCGCCGCCGGACTTGATGAGGTCCTTGGTCCGGTCGGTGATCTTCACGTACCCCTCAGGGTCGATCGTGGCGACATCGCCGGTGCGGAACCATCCGTCGTCGGACCACTTGGCGGTGTGCTCGGGCGCCTGGTAGTAGCCGGACGCTACCCACGGGCCGCGTACCTCCAGCTCGCCCATGGCCTCGCCGTCCCAGGGCTCTTCACCCGACAATCCCATGATCCTGGTGTCGACGAACGGAGCAGGCAGCCCCTGCTTGGCGCGGTAGGTGTACAGCTGGTCCTCCGGCAGCCCGTCGAGCGAGCGCTTGAGCCAGCTGACCGTGCCCAGCGGGGTCATCTCCGTCATCCCCCAGGCGTGCACGACCCGCAGGCCATGCCGATCGAATCCGCGGATCAGGCTCTCCGGCGCCGCCGACCCTCCGACGACCATGCGGATCGCGCCGAGCTCCCAGCGATCCGGCTCGTTCTCCAGCACCTGCAAGATGCCCAGCCAGATCGTCGGCACGCCGGCGCTGAGCGTGACGCCCTCCTGGACGTACAGGTCGAGCAGGCTCTCCGGGTCCAGGTGCGGGCCCGGAAGCACTTGCTTGCAGCCGACCATCGTGCCGGTAAAGGGCAGGCCCCAGCCGTTGACGTGAAACATGGGCACGACCGGGCACAGTACCTCCCGCTGGCCGATCGCCAGGCCGTCGACCATGGCCGAGGCCAGCGAGTGCAGCACGATCGCGCGGTGCGAGTACAGCACCCCCTTGGGGCGGCCGGTCGTCCCGGAGGTGTAGCACATGGCGGCCGCCTCGTGCTCGTCCAGCCGCGGCGCGGCGAACTCGCCCGGCTCCGCGGCGATGAGCTCCTCGTAGTCGATCATGCCCTCCGGGGCCTGCGTGCCGTTCGTCCAGACCACGACATGCTTCAAGCTCACCTGCCCGCGTAGCCGGTCCAGCACCGGCAGCAGCACATCATCGACAAGCAGGACCGAGTCACCGGCATGGTTCGCGATATAGGTGAGGTCCTCCGTCGACAGCCGCGGATTCAGGGTGTGGAGCACTCCGCCCATCAGCGGCACGCCGAAGTACGCCTCCAGGTGGCGGGTGTGGTTCCAGCCGAGGGTCGCGACGCGATCGCCGCGCTTCACGCCGAGCCTGGCCAGCGCGCCGGCGAGCTGATGGGCGCGCCGCCGCACGTCGGCGTAGCTGGAGCGACCGACCGACCGATCCGGCCTGCGGCTCACCACCTCAACCTGGGGAAAATAGCGCGCCGCCCGGTCCAGAAGCAGCGGCACCGTGAGCGGGTAATCCATCATCAAGCCGTCCATCGGACCTCCTCCACCCGACGTCAGCAGACGCCACTTTGCCTCGTCGCGATGCCGCGCCTGGGCGCTGCTCGCCGACGGTGGAAGGTACGCAGACTTCACAGCCGGCGAAACCCGCCAACGCCCCCATCATCGGCGAGCCCTGCGAGCCGACGCAGAGGCGAACGTCCCCTGTAACCCAGGCAACCCGATGGCAGCACGGCCGCTGCAGGCCGGCGGCCGAGCACCGGCCCGTCCAGGTCGGCCCGGGCCGACCTGGACGTCATGATCAGACGAGGTCGAACCGGTCGAGGTTCATCACCTTGCCCCACGCCGCGACGAAGTCGTTCACGAACTTCTCCTTCGCGTCATCGCTCGCGTAGACCTCCGCGAGCGCGCGCAGCTCGGAGTTCGACCCGAAGACGAGGTCGGCACGGCTGCCGGTCCACTTGATCTCGCCCGTGGCGGCGTCGCGGCCCTCGAACTTGTTCGCGTCCTGCGACGTCGCCGTCCAGGTCGTGCCCATGTCGAGCAGGTTGACGAAGAAGTCGTTGGTCAGGGACCCGGGGGTCGTGGTGAAGACGCCGAGCGGCGACTGCTGGTAGTTCGCGCCCAGGACGCGCAGGCCGCCGACGAGGACCGTCATCTCGGGCGCGCTCAGCGTGAGCAGGTTCGCCCGGTCGATCAGCAGGTACTCGGCCGGCAGCCGGCCGTCCTTCCCGACGTAGTTGCGGAACCCGTCGGCCTTGGGCTCGATCACGGCGAACGACTCCACATCGGTCTGCTCCGCCGACGCGTCGGTGCGGCCCGGCGCGAACGGCACCTCGACGTCGTAGCCGGCACTCTTGGCGGCCTGCTCGACACCCACGCCGCCGGCGAGCACGATCAGGTCGGCGAGCGAGATCTTCTTCCGGCCGGCCTGCGCGGCGTTGAAGGACTCCTGGATACCCTCCAGGGTACGCAGCACCGTCGCCAGCTCGTCGGGGTTGTTGACCTCCCACCCGCGCTGCGGCTCAAGGCGGATGCGCGCGCCGTTGGCGCCGCCGCGCTTGTCGCTGCCGCGGAATGACGACGCCGACGCCCACGCGGTGGAGACCAGCTGCGAGACCGACAGGCCCGCGGCCAGGATGTGGCCCTTGAGAGCGGCGATGTCGGCGGCGCTGGTGAGCTCGTGGTCCACCGCCGGAACGGGGTCCTGCCAGATCAGCGTCTCGGACGGTACCTCGGGCCCGAGGTAGCGCACGACCGGGCCCATATCGCGGTGGGTCAGCTTGAACCACGCGCGGGCGAAGGCGTCCGCGAACGCCTCCTGGTCCGCCATGAAACGCCGCGAGATCGGCTCGTAGACCGGGTCGAACCGGAGCGATAGGTCGGTCGTGAGCATCATCGGAGTGCGGCGCTTCGACGGGTCGTGCGGGTCGGGGACGGTGCCCGCGCCTGCGCCGCCTTTCGGCTGCCACTGGTGCGCGCCGGCCGGGCTGCTGGTGAGCTCCCACTCATAGCCGAAGAGGATCCGGAAGAAGCTGTTGTCCCAGGTGATCGGGGTGTCGGTCCAGATGACCTCGAGACCGCTGGTGATCGCGTCATCGCCCACGCCGGTGCCGAACGTGCTCTTCCAGCCGAGGCCCTGCTGCTCGATCGGGGCTGCCTCGGGATCGGGGCCGACGTTGTCCTCCGGGCCCGCACCGTGGGTCTTGCCGAAGGTGTGACCGCCGGCGATCAGGGCCACCGTCTCCTCGTCGTTCATCGCCATCCGGCGGAACGTCTCGCGGATGTCGCGGGCCGCGGCGAGCGGGTCCGGGTTGCCGTTCGGGCCCTGCGGGTTGACGTAGATGAGGCCCATCTGGACCGCGGCGAGGGGCTCCTCGAGCTTCCGGTCGCCGGTGTAGCGCTCGTCGTCGAGCCAGGTGGTCTCGGGCCCCCAGTAGACGTCGTCGTCCGGCTCCCAGACGTCCTCGCGGCCGCCGCCGAAGCCGAAGGTCTTAAATCCCATCGTCTCCAGGGCAACGTTGCCGGTAAGGACCATCAGGTCGCCCCACGAGATCTTCTGGCCGTACTTCTTCTTGACCGGCCACAGCAGCCGGCGGGCCTTGTCGAGGCTGACGTTGTCCGGCCAGCTGTTGATCGGCGCGAAGCGCTGCTGGCCGGCCCCGGCGCCACCGCGGCCGTCGCTGATCCGGTAGGTGCCCGCGAGATGCCACGCCATCCGGATCATGAGCGGGCCGTAGTGGCCGAAGTCGGCCGGCCACCAGTCCTTGGAGTCCGTCATCACCTCCGCGATGTCGCGCTTCACGGCGGCGAGATCGAGGGTCTTGAACGCCTCGGCGTAGTTGAAGTCCTCGCCGAGCGGGTTGGCCACGGCCGGGTTCTTGGCGAGGATCTTCAGGTTGAGCTTGTTCGGCCACCAGTCACGGTTGGCGTCACCCATGGTGGGGTGCGTGAGGCCGGGCACGACCGGACATCCCCCGCCCTCCGGGGTCGCGCCTTCGGCGACTACTGGATCATGGTTCTCTGTCATGGGAATCCTTCCGGGCTAGGCGGATCACGGTGCTCAGGGAGTGCGGGCGGTGGAACAGCCGGGGCACAGGCCCCAGTAGATGACCTGGGCCTCGTCGATCGAGAAGCCGTGGTCGTCGGACGCGGTGAGGCAGGGCGCCTCGCCGACCGCGCAGTCGACGTCAGCGACGGCACCGCACGACCGGCACACGACGTGGTGGTGATTGTCCCCGACGCGTCGCTCGAACCGGACCGGGCTGCCGGCCGGCTCGATGCGGCGCAGGAGACCCGCCGCGGTGAGCGCGTGGAGGGCGTCATACACGGCTTGAAGTGAGACATGGCCTACGCGATCGCGCACCCCGGAGGCGATCGCCTCGACGCCGAGGTGGTCACCGTCCCGGACGGTCTCGAGCAGCGCGACGCGGGCGGCCGTCACCCGCAGGCCGACACCGCGCAGTTCCTCGGCGGTGGTCTGGGGTGCGGTCATGACAGCAAACCTATTATAATAAACGCGAATAGTCCAAGGAAACTAATAATTCAAGTTAGTGCTGCGCCAGGCACGGGCCGCAGAGCGCGATGGCAGCGCAGTCCCGGTGAATCTCGCCATCAGGGCTACTCCAGTGGCAGGGTTGGCCTCAATGCTGGGTAACAGCCCAGCACAGACAGGGCGTGGATGGGATCGGTATGACGGGCGAGACGCACACGCACGCGGGATACCCGGGCCCGGGCGGTCCGGGCGGCAGGGGCGTGATACCGCCGGGCGTATGGGTGGATGACTCAGACGAGGATGACCCGGTGCTCCGCAATGCCGACGGCAGCCTGGTGGATACCTGGCGGCAGGACTATCCCTATCACGAGCGGCTGAGCCGCGAGGAATACGATCATGCGAAACGGATCCTCCAGGTCGAACTGCTCAAGCTGCAATACTGGATGCAGGAAACGGGGCACCGCTTCGTCGTTATCTTCGAGGGCCGGGACGCCGCCGGCAAAGGCAGCACTATCAAGCGCTTCATGGAGCATCTGAATCCCCGGTCCGCGCGGGTCGTCGCGCTCGATATCCCGACCGAGCGTGAGCGGGGACAATGGTATTTCCAGCGTTACGTGGCGCACCTGCCGACCGTGGGGGAGATGGTCTTGTTCGACCGTTCGTGGTATAACCGCGCCGGGGTCGAGAAGGTCATGGGATTCTGCACCGACGAGCAGCATAAGGCCTTCCTCGAGGAGGTGCCCCGGTTCGAGCGGCTGCTGGTGGACGACGGCATCTTGCTGACGAAATTCTGGTTCTCCGTCACCCCGGGCGAGCAGCAGACCCGGTTCGCCATCCGCCAGATCGACCCCGTGCGGCAGTGGAAGCTCAGCCCCACCGATATTGCCTTGCTGGACAAGTGGGATGCCTACACCGCGGCCAAGGTCACGATGTTCGAGCGTACCCACACGGCCGCGGCGCCGTGGACCGTGATCAGGAGCAACGACAAGAAACGCGCCCGCCTGGAGGCCATGCGCAGCCTACTCGCCGGCATCGAGTACGACCGCAAGGATCACGATGCCGTCGGGCATCCGGACCCGCTGATCGTGGGCGCTCCCGCGGATATGCGGGAACTCGAGCCCGGGCGGCTGTCCCCCACGCCGATCGCCGAAACCCACGTAGCGCCGAGATCCACGTAGCGCCGAGACTCACGTAGCATCGCCGTGTAGGGTGAGCGCTGCCGGATCGCGGATGCCGTCTACCTTCGCGGGCAGACGTGGGAATGGGAAGCCGGGCGCGTTGCCTCTTTCAGTACTAGGCCTTCAGGCAGCCATTGCCGATGGGTCTGAGCCGACGTTTGATGGCCAGCCGATGCAGGCGGGCACCCATCTTCGGTGGGCGTTCGCGCCGGAACTGGGGTTTCCGCCGGGAGCGTTCTGGCTGTGCCGGCGGCCGCTGACAGAAAAACGCTGCGGCCCCAACGCGCCGCCGGTGGCGGTCAGCAAGGCGATCGCGGGCCGGCGAGCCGGGCGCAAGGACACCGGTACCGGCCCGGACCAGGCCATGGCGACCGCAGGCGACCCTCGGGGCCTGGGTAGCGCGGTCAGCTTCAGCAGTGCCGGCGACGGTGCACCGCGCGAACGCTGCGGGCGGTGTTGCTGCTGTCTCGCTCTCGCTGCCCTCGTGAAAGCGACCGCTGAGAAAGCGACCGCGAGGCAGAGCGCGACGGACCCGGCAAGCGCAGCCGAATACCCGCGTCACTGTGAGTGCGGCCACGCCCTCGTCGAGACGTGCCAGCAAAACGAGCCGAAGTCCGAATCGGCTGCCTGCTGCGACTGCTGCCGCTGCTCCGCCCGGCGCCAGCCGCCAGTCAGCATCTCGATCACGATCTGCTGTTGCTGCGCCCGCGACCACGGCGGCGGCCACGGCGGAACCGGACCCGGCGACTGCAACGGTACGGGCACTGTCGGCGGGACCGGCTGGCAGCCGGGCCCGGGCCAGTGGGGCCCGCCCGACGAGTGCGGCTGGCAGCTCTGGGGCGAGCCGTTCACGCTCCCGGTCACGCGCCCTAACTGGCCTGCCCGGTACACCGGCGCCCTCGATCCAAGCACCCATCCGGACCCGGTGCTCGCCGACCGAGACGTGCTCGAGTGCGGCCAGCGCCTGGGCGCCCTCGACCTCCTCAACGGCATGAGTTCCGCAACTGAGCAGCGCTACTTCAGGCAGTTGCGCGCCGAGTGCGTGCGCCTGGTGCAGGGCTGGCCGGCGACGCCCAACTACGCCGTCGGGATCGACGCCTCCGACGACGGCACCGCAGCACCCGAGCTGTCGCTGCGGCTGGTCTCGCAGCTGCAGATGTCAGCGCTCAGCCCGTACCTGGCGCGGGTACTGGGCCTGTACTTCGTCGACATCGAGGCCGATCCAGGCCGGGAGTACCAGTACTGCATCGTCGGGCTGTGGGCGCACCAGGTCCCGCCGCAGGTGCTCAGCCCGGGCAGCGCGCCGACTTCGGCCCTTGCCCGCGGGACGGCGAACTTCGACGGGATGGCCATCACCGCCGATCCCTCGGTCAGCCACTTGTTCGCCTGGCAGAGCGACGGCAGCGCCGCCCAGCCGCCGGCCCAGATCCAGGGCGTGCCGGCCTCCGTCGCAGCGGCGTTCACCTCGGCGACAGCGACGCTCGCTCCGACCGAAATTCCGCCGGCGCTGCTGGGCGGACAGGTCAACCCGGCGGTGTGGCCGTTCTTCCCGCCGCCACCGGACCCGACGGTGTGCACGATCGTGTTCAGTACGCCGGTGGCCGAGGTTGCGCTGAGCCTGGCCGGCGAGGCCACGGTCACCGCGTTCGCAGGCGGAGCCCAGGTCGCCACGGCCAGTGTCTCGGCCACCAGCCTCACCTGGTACCAGCTGGCCGCTCCCGACCCATCCGCAGCGCCGATCGACCAGATCACGATGGTCGGGACCGGTGGCGCGGGATCGACCGTGGTGATCGGCAGCGTCGCCAGCTCGCCGGTCACCGGCGCGACCGTCGGCGTGCGCTACGCGCTGGTCAACGTGCCGGCGGCGACCGCCGCTCCCGGGCCGATGCCGGCGCCGGCGGCCCCGGCCCGGCCAGTGACGATCTTCCGCCGCCGGACCGCCGACGTCGATCCGTCCACGCTCACGATCAAGCCGAGCTCGCTCTTCGAGGTGCAGTGGGTCTGGCCGCCGCTGACCGCCGCCGAGCTGCAGGGCGATCCCGTCACCGATGCAGCCGCCCTGCCGCCGCCCCGGCGCGCCGTGGCGTACCTCGCGCAGCGAGGCGACGTCCATCTCAGCAATCCCGTTGCCATTCCCCGGATGATCATGGCCGCGCCCCAGCCGACCCCGGCCGACTCGCCGCTGCTTCCGGCCAGCGCGATCGTGCGGTTCGTCGACGCCGGGCTGCCTGACCCGGTGAGCGGATACCAGCACCGTACGGCCGGTTTCGGGCTATTCGGGCAGCTCGGCGCGTGGAGTGAGTGGAGCGACGCCCGGGGCGTCGAGCACATCGCGGCCGCGCCGGCACTAGGCTTGGTCATCGGCGGCGCCACGCAGTCGTCGTTCGACAACAGCGCGACCGGCGGCGGCGCGCCCGACAACGCGGCCAACCCCACGGCGTGGGTGGGCGGCACGCTCGGCGCTGTCGCCTCGTGGACGGGGAGCTCGCTGCTCGCCTACCCGGACGCGCGGACGGCGCGGCTCACCGTCACGGCGCTCGACGGCGCCAACACCGTCCTGGCCACCAACGACTTCAGTATCCCGGACCCCAGCGTCCAGGCGTACACGCTCAGCCAGCTCGTCGCCGACCCGGCCCGGGGCGCCACCTATGCGATCACGACCCCGCCGCTCACCGCGATCGGCTCCGCGGACCCCGCGGCCTCGCTGATCCTGACCGGCGTCCTCGCCGACGGCAGCGCGATCACCGAGCGGTTCGTGGTGCGGCCGGGTCCGGTGGACCCGGCCGCCGACGTCCAGCCCCCGGGCGTGGTCGCCACCCTCCTGGCCGGCGGCGGCTCGCGGGTGGTGACCAATCCGAACGCGTTCCTCAACCAGCCCGCCTACCTGGTCAGCGGGGTCAGCGTGCCGCTGAGCGTAGGCGTCCCGCTCAGCGTCCCGATCGACCAGGCCAGCGCCAGCGGCGAGGGAATCGTCGGCGTCTCGACCAAGACTCCGTTCGACCCCACCGAGCAGATCACCGACCCCAACACCGGCGCCACGCGCAGCGAGCCGTCGTCCAACCCGGTGGTGTTCGTCGGCGCCCAGCAGCTGACCCCGCCGGAGCCGCCGACGGTGGCCCAGGGCGTGCCGACGCACATCGTCCACCACCGCTACTACGACCCGGCGGACTACAACGGCAACGCGGGCTACACGCTGCCGTTCGACGTCTCCGGTCAGCAGGGCGCGTCGGGATATCTGCTCGATCGCGCTCCGGCTCACTCGCTGTTCATCGCCGACCTCACGCGCCGCCTGACGGCCGGGCTGCTCGATGCCAATCCCGCGATCGCGGGCCGGGCCGACCTCCAGACCTGGATTAACGACCTTCCGACCTGGCTGTCGGCGTACAACCAGCGCAACGGCACCTCGCTGACTCAGGCGAGCGTGCTGACCGATGCCGGCGGTCAGCGCGGCCTGATCCAGCATTTCTACGGCGGCCTGCTCGACGACGAGCTGCGCGCCCTGGCCGACGTGCCGGGCAACGCCCCGGCCTTTGCCCAGCTGAACGCCACCCCCGCGGCGCCGTCCAGCAGCCCGCTCACCGACACCGTCAACGGCAACGGCTTCGGCCGCAATGTTTACGGCCTCCGCAGCGTCAATCCCGCCGGAGCGCGGAGCACTCGCACGCCGAGCGTCGGCCCGATCTACACCCGTACCGTCCGTCCATCGCGGGCGCCGGTCCTCTACAAGGTGACCGCTCAGCCCACGACGGGGGCGTTCATCGTCGCGTGGGCGCTCGACGGCAGCCCGGATGTCGCCGGTTACCTCGTCTATCGCGCCACCGACCCGTCGGACCTCGCGGACCTGCGCTGGTTCGGCTCCGATCCGGTGCACCCCGCCGATCCGGCTACCCTCGCGCGGCCGCAGCTCACTCCCGGCGGATGGCAGCCGCTGTCGCTGACCGCCGGTGACGGCGATCCGCGACTGATCGGCGTGGTCAACGACCCGCGCGCCTACGCCCGCGACTATGACGGCAGCGATATGGGCGAGGTCGCGCTGCCGACCGGCCCGCCCCCCGACCAGATCCTGGGCGTCTACCGGCTCGACGAGTTCGATCCGGCCACGCCTGCCAGCCAGCCCGGGGCGTTCAACTACTGGATCCCTGGCGCAGCGGGCGGCACCGCCCAGCTGGTGACCGACACGACCGTCCAGCCCGCGACCTCCCGCGTCACCGGGCTGCGGCTCGGACTCGGGCGCGGCGTGGCGGTGGTCGCGGTCGCGTCCTACGCCGGCCTGGTCCGCGTGATCGGCTCGCAGCCGGTGCTCCGGGCCGCGTTCGTCGATGGCGTGCAGCCCGGCAGCGCGCCGCCCGCGCCCGCGGACCCGAACGCGGCGCCGTCCTGGACGCCTGTCACGGCCGGTGAGTCCCCCAGCTACGCGATCGTGGCCGTCGACGTCGCCGGCAACCTGTCCGCCGCGTCCGCGCCGTTCACCCCGCCGGCGTTCGTGCCCGCATGACCCTGAGCAACGCAAGGAGCATCCGCCGATGGCCGACCCGCTGACTACCCTCCAAGACGACCTGAACACGCTCGCCACGGCGGACACCGCTGATCCGCAGAACGGTACCGCCACGGCGCAGGCTCCGCTCACGGCCGGCCAGCAGGTGCTGTCCCTGCTGGCCGACCAGTCACTCGTCGGATCCGCGATCGGCACCGCGGTCTCCGGCTTGTACAGCGCTATCGCCACGGCGATCACCGACGACGTGGTCAAGGCGCTGCAGGCCATCGCCGGAGAGCTCAACAGCCCGAGCCTGGCCGGTCTCAACGTCAACGACGCCGCGTCGGCGCTGAGCTCGCTGCAGAACGTGCTTCAGACCGCCCAGAGCCTCGTGCCCGGCGGCTCCTCCGCGGTGGCTTCGGCGTTCGCGTCGACGAGCCAGTTCGCGACGCTGTTCGGGAACCTGCTGCAGGACGCGGGCAGCCTCGCAGCCGCGGCCAACACTCTTTACGAGATCGCCCAGCAACTGGAGGCCGTGGCCGCCGCCTTCACGACGGCGTCGCAAGGGAATCCGTGATCGGGCCATGTCGGTTTCCGTTTCCCCCGGCCTGATCGAGACCGCGCTCGGGTGGCTGCTGGGCCAGGTCAACTCCGCGCTCGGCGGTAATGTCCTGACGGTCAGCAGCCAGAACGGGCTGTCGGTCGACGTCAACGTGCCCGACGGTCCGAGTGTCGACCTCAACAACATGCAGTTCGGTGCGGCGGGATTCAGCGGGACACTGGGCATCGATCTGGGCTCGGCGCCGCTGTCGCTGGAGATGTTCGGCGGCTTCACCGTCGCGCTGAGCGCGTTCTCGATCACGCTCACGGACAACACGATCACCGCCACCGACATCGCGGGCGCGCTGACGATCCCGTACTTCACCAAGTCCGACGGGAGCTCGGAGACGGTCGACATTGAGGTCGCGGTGGGGGCCGGCGGCGCGCTGACCGTCACGCTCGCGGCCCAGCAGAGCGACCCGAGCGCCATGACGCCGGACGGGCTGGTCTCCCTGCAGTACGACCTGCCGCTCGGGTCGAGCATCGACCTCGAGATCGCCACGCTGGAGATCGCCGAGCAGGCCGGGGTCTGGGCCGTCACGCTGACCGGCTCACTCGCTCTGGACACGGCCGGGATCGACTGGCCCGAGGTCGAGCTGCGGGGGCTCTCGATCGACTCCGCTGGCCACATCTCACTCCAGGGCGGCTGGATCGACCTGCCCAGCCAGGCTGCGATCGATTTCTTCGGCTTCCACGTCGCACTGCAGAAGCTCGGCTTCGGATCCGACACCACGGGACGCTGGATCGGCTTCTCCGGCGACGTCAACCTGGTGGACGGCGTGCCGCTCGGCGGCTCGGTGCGCGGGCTGCAGATCAACCTCGACACCGGCGCGGTCTCCTTCAGCGGCGTTTCGGTCGACTTCGAGATCCCTGACGTGCTCACGTTCAGCGGCGAAATCGACCACGCCCACCTGACCCATCCCGGTGACGCCGCGGCCGCCGGCCTGCCGTCGAGCTTCCCGGTCCCGGCCGACGTTTTCGCCGGCGGAGTCGACGTCACGATCGAGGCGGCCGGCGACCTCGAGATCGACGCGCAGTTCATCGTCGCGCGGGTGCAGGGCATCTCGTGCTTCTTCCTCGCGCTGGACGCCGAACTGCCGGTCGGGATCCCGCTGTTCAGTGACGTCGCGCTGTACGGGCTGTCGGGCATGTTCGCGAGCAACCTGCGCCCGAACATCGGCAGTGACACCTGGTGGGACTGGTACAAGTACCCGACGGCCTCCGACGGCACCCCGGACGTCAACGGCGGGCCCGACCTCCAGGGCGACAACGGCGCGCCGGACTTCACGGCCACCGACGTCTTCAAGTGGCTCAACCCCGTCGGCGGCGCGTTCGCGCTCGGCGCGGGGGCAGTGATCGGTACCCAGGACGACGGCTTCACCGCGTCGGCCTCGATCGCGTTCATCCTGATCCTGCCCGGCCCGGTGATCATGCTGATCGGCAAGGCGAACATCCTGTCGCCGCGAATCAGCGGGCCCGCCGAGGAAGCCAACTTCGAGGCCTTGGCCACCTACGACGGCAACGCCGGCACGTTCGACCTGGTGATCCAGGCCCAGTACTCGATTCCGGTCGTCTTCGACGTGCAGGCCACGGGCGAGCTGTACGTTGATCCGTCGGTGCCCGTCTGGTACCTGGCGATCGGCAAGCCGCCGCACGAGCAGCGTGTCATCGCCCGCGTGCTTGACCTGTTCGAGTCCGACTTCTACTTCGTCGTCAGCAACACCGGGCTGGTCGCCGGCTTCTGGGTTGGGTACCGGAACTCGTGGTCGTTCGGGCCGCTGAGCGCGTCGATCAACGCGTACCTGGCGGCCATGGGCGCCATCCAGTGGTCGCCGCTCCAGCTCGGGGCCGGCGTCGAGCTCCACGGCGAAGTGCAGCTGAGCGCGTTCGGGATCGGGCTGGGGATCACTGCCGACGCCCTGATCGAGGCCACCGCCCCGTCACCATGGTGGGTATACGGCTCGCTGTCGGTGGAGCTCGACCTACCCTGGCCGCTGCCCAACGTCGGCGGCACGGTGTCGCTGTCGTGGGGCGGCAATGGCCCGCCGCCGCCGGCGCCGCTGGCCCTGTCGACCGTCGATGCGACGCTCATCGATCATGGCGCCAGCGACCGCTACGAGCTGCTGGCCCACCGCGCAGGCGTCCCGGTCAATGCCGTCACCCCGGCCGACACCGTCGTCTACGACTCGCAGGCGCCAGGAATCCTCAACGCGCAGCCGCCGGGCTACTGGGCCGCGAAATACCCAACCACCGACCTCTCGCAGGATCCGACGGTCGTGCTTCCCGACCTCGATCCGGGCACGCTCGCGCACGCGGCGCTCGTTCCGCAGGACAGCCACTTCGCGCTGAACTTCACCCACCCGACGGCGGACCAGGCCGGATTCGACAACCCGGTGACGCCCCCGCCAGAGCTGGTCACAGTATCGCCGCCGCCTTCGCTGGGCGCCGACGATATGTCGAACATCAGCCTCCAGCCGCCGGCGGTGCAGTGGTGTATCCACCATGCGCTGGTGCAGGTCGCGCTCTATCAATACAGCGGCGAAACGCAGACCTGGGCGCTGGTCGCCGCCACCCCGCAATCGGCGAGCGGGTGGAGCAACCCCGCGCCGCTGCCGCTGGTCGGCTCGTGGGTGGCGCCCGATCCGACGAAGAACACCCCGGTGGCCGGCACGGCACTCAAGCTGACGCCGTACACCGTGTTGCCTGGCCAGGCTGACACAGCGTCGTGGGGCGGCAGCGGCGGGGCGTTCGGGACGAGCTTCACCGACCAGGGACTGCAGTTCAGCGCCGGTCCCGGCGTCGCTGCCGCGACCATCGCCTCGCCAGGCCCCGGGGTAGCCCAGGGGCTGCGATTCTCGGCGCCGCAGAGCTCGACTGTGACGATCACGTTCCCTTCCGCGGTGCTGCTCACCGGCCTGGTCGGTGTGGTCGCGGCGGGCGGGGAGTTCCCTTACACCTCGCCCGAGGTCTCCAGTGGCGGACAACCTCTGGACCCGACGGGCGGCGGTCCGGACTCAACCGGCGTCTACACGCTCAGCTATTCGGCCACCGTCAGCGAGATCGATCTGGCCGTCGGCCCGGCGCCTGTCTACTTGATGGGCCTGGCCTGGACCACGCCGGACATCGACATGCCGATCCTCCCGCAGGCGCCCGGTCTGTACGCGCTGAAGATCGTCACTCAGGTCGAGGCCGGTCAGCCCGATAGCAACGGCAGCGTCAGCTACCAGCCGGTCGCCGACGGCAATCCGGTGATCGAGTTCGCCTACCTGCAGACCGCCAGCGGTCCGGGGACGGCGACCGTCGAGCCCGCGCCCGTGGGCAGCAGCGGCTTCACCACGCCCGACCCCGACCGCCAGCCGCCGGTGGCGCCACTCGCCGCGGCGGCGACCACGCCGGCGTCGGCGTTCCCGAACGGCGGCCGGCTGAACGACCTGTCGACCTACACGCAATGGTCATGGCCCGGCGACGGAGACGCCGCCGCCTACTACGGCTACGACCTCAACGTCGAGTTCACCGAGACGTACGTCAACGCGCTGTACGCCACCTTCCTGACGAGCAGTGCGCCGTACGACTACCCGGCAGACCCGCTGCTCCCGGCGGTGCACCTGCGCTGCGTGGACCGCAACCAGCGCCACACGCTGCTCGTGCCCTTCGACATCCAGGTGCCATCGGCCCCGCCGCAGAGCGCGAATGTCAGCCGCGCCGCCGTCGTGCCGCCGCCACAGACGATCACCGGCGGCGCCTCTGACATCACCTCAGCCAACGTGGCAGCGTTCGCGGTCGCGTCGGCTGGCCCCGCGGTCGGTGCGGTGACGGTATCGGCCACCGCGATCGCCGCGGCGCAACAGCAACTCCAGCGCCGCGCCGCGATCACGATCGATCCGATCGCGCAGCCGGCCCTCGACGCTGCCATCCGGTCCGCCGGGCTCCAGATCGCGCCGGGCGCGCTTGGCTCGGTGATCTCGATCAGCCCGGGAACGATCGCGATCCTCCGGCACGAGCTCGAGGAGCTAGCCGCCGCGGCGCAGGCGCGCAACCTGTGGTTCGCGCCCTTGACGCCGCAGACCCGTTACACCGTCGACGTCGTGGCCGGCCCGCTGCCGACCGGACGTGACGATGGCAGGAAAACCAGTGCCGGCAGCGGCGGGCTGCTGGACATCTTCACCGCCAGCGACGCGATCGGCGCCCTAGACGCGCTGCAGGCCTTCCTGGCGCGGGAGGACGCCCTCACCTCTTTGCAGCGAGTGCAGTTCACCACCTCGCGGTACGCGACCTTTTCCGATCAGGTGGCGAACGTCGTCGCACAGGCCGCGGGCACCGCGATCACGCCGATCCGGCGGTACGCGGTGCCCGGCGGGTCCGATGCGCAGACCTGGCTGACGGCCGCCGCCGCCGAGGCGACCCGCACGACCGACGCAGCCGCCTATCTGAGCGCCCGCCAGACGCTAGCCACCGTTCTAGGCCAGTTCGATCCGCTCTACGACGTGCGCCAGGCTGCACCGCCGGCCGATCCCACCACCGGCCACGGCGAGCAGGCGCTCGCGGCGCAGCGCGCGGCGACCGAGCAGGCATGGCAGCAGTTCGCCGCCGCCACCGCGGCGACGTTCGACGGCCTGATCACGGCGCTCGGACAGCCAGGGCTGGTCAGCTCGCAGCACGTGCCCCCGCCGCCCGACACCGAGCTGTCCGTCTTCACCTCCGACGGCGACACGATCGTTCAGGCGCTCCTTCTGAACTCGCCCGAGCCCCTGGCCTGGCGTCGGATGTGGCAGTGGACGCTGCTGCAGCCGGACATCAGGGCGCGACCGCTAACCGGAGTCACGATCCTGTGGTGCACGGACCAGACGCGCGCGCTGATCGTGCCGCTCGGGAGCCCGAGCGGCTTCTACACGCTCACGCTCGGATTTGAAGGCAACATCGGCGCCGAGATCGCCTGCATCACCACCGACGGGATCAGCGTGACGGAATCATCGCCGCTGAGCCCGATCGAACTCGGGCCACCGCGAAGACGCTTTCCGCCCGTCCCGCGCGGATAACGCCCGAGGTTCGCCACCGCCGGCCACCGTCGCGCGCGTGAGTACTCGCATGCCCTGCCGCTCCCTTTCCCGGACGTCGTTACAGCCCATACACGGGTTGCAGAGCCGACGGGTTCAGGGTCCTCGCGCCGATCCCCAGGGATCGGACCAGTGCATCACACGGGCGCGATGGGCGCGCTCGGCGAGCCACAGTGGGCAGTGCGGTGCCGGAGGGGTGCTGCTAGTGAAGGTAGGACTCATGAGCAAGCAGCCGATTCCCCCGCCGCCCGGTGACCGGCCCGCTCCGCCCGCGCCGCCGCCCCCGCCCGGCTGGCGGCACTGGCTGTGGCCCATCGCCCTGGGGCTGACGGTGGTGCTGTATCTGTTCCTGCCCGCCATTCATGTCAGCTCGCCGGTCACCCTCAGCTACTCGCAGTTCATCGCGGAGGCCGGCGCGCACAAGATCAAGACTGTCACCTTCGCGTCCAGCACCGGCAACACGCCCGCCACTGGCACATTCACCAGCGGCAATTCATACACCACCATCATCCCCGGCCAGCCCAGCCCGGCGTTCAACCAGCAGCTGACGGCGGACGGCGTCCAGATCACGGCTTCGGCGCCCAGCAGCGGTTTCGGCAGCGTGCTGCTGTCCTGGCTGATTCTGCTGCTGCCGCTGTTGTTCGTCTTCTACCTGTTCCGGCGGATGTCGCGGAGCGCCGCGAGCCCGCTCGGGGGGATCCTGGGCATCGGCAGGTCCCGCGCGAAGGTCTTCGACGCCGAGCGGCCCCAGACCAAGTTCAGTGATATCGCCGGCTACGAAGGCGCCAAGGCTGAGATCGCCGAAGTGATCGACTTCCTCCGCAATCCGGGCCGTTACCAGCGGGCCGGCGCGATGGCGCCGCGCGGCTTGCTGATGATCGGCCCGCCGGGGACCGGCAAGACGCTGCTCGCCCGCGCGGTCGCCGGCGAGGCATCGGTACCGTTCTTCTCCGTCACCGGCTCCAGCTTCGTGGAGCTGTACGTCGGCGTCGGCGCGGCCAGGGTCCGTGATCTGTTCGCCGAGGCGCGCAAGCGGGCCCCGGCGATCATCTTCGTGGATGAAATCGACGCCATCGGCCAGCGGCGAGCGGGCTCGGGCGCGGTGTCCAACGACGAGCGCGAGCAGACGCTCAACCAGTTGCTGGCGGAGATGGACGGCTTCGACATGGCCCAGGGCGTCGTGGTCCTCGCCGCGACCAACCGGCCGGAGATCCTCGACCCGGCGCTCGTGCGGCCAGGCAGGTTCGACCGGCAGGTCACCATCCCGCTGCCCACGCTGACCGAGCGGGCCGCGATCTTGGCCGTGCACTGCCGCGACAAGCGGCTGGCCCCCGACGTCGACCTGAACGTCGTGGCCCGGGGCACGCCGGGCTTCTCGGGCGCCGACCTGGCCAACCTGGCCAACGAGGCGGCCATCTTTTCGGTGCGGGACAACCGCGACGTGCTCACCGCGGCCGACTTCAGCGCGGCCGAAGACCGGATCCTGCTCGGCCGCCGTGACGGCTCCAACGTGCTGCTGCCCGACGAGAAGCAAGACGTCGCCGTGCACGAGGCCGGCCACGCGCTCGTCGCCGCCTTGTCAGATCACGCCGACCCGGTGGCCAAGGTGACCATCCTGCCGGCCGGCCAGACGCTGGGCGTGACTGAGCAGCTCCCGCTGGACGATCGGCACCTGTACCGCCAGGACTATCTCACCGACTCCCTTGCGGTCCGGCTCGGGGGCCGGGCCGCCGAGCTTGTCGAAGTCGGCCAGGGCTCGACTGGCGCCGCCAACGACCTGGCTAGCGCCACCGATCTGGCCATCAAGATGGTTCGCGAGTTCGGCCTGTCACCCGCGCTCGGACCGGTCGGTTATCCCGAGGGCGGGTCAGTGTTCCTGGGCGGCGGCGGCGGCCCTGGCCTGTCGAGCCGGCCGTTCGCGGAGGCAACCCAGGCCACCATCGACAGCGAGGTGGCCCGGCTGCTGCGCGAGGCGGAACAGTCCGCCGTGACACTCATCCGCGCGCACCGGGCCGAACTCGAGCAGCTTGTCCAGCTGCTGCTGGAGAAGGAGACAGTGGACGGCGAGGCCGTCTACCGGATCGTCGGCAAGCCGCTACCGGAGCACCGGCCCGAGGGGCTGGCGATCGCCCCGCATGCCAGGGCGGGAGCTGCGGCCGGGAACGGATCGCACCCAGCGCTGCAGGCGGATCCGCCGCATGGGCCCGGGACCGGCCCGCCGGCCAGCCGAACCGGCTGATCGGCCCGCCGATCCCGGCGCGCCGCGGGATAGTCGATTCGGCGAGCGGTGCACGTCGCCCTGCACTCGTCTGGGTGGCGCGCCGGGCTGGCGATGCCAACAGGGTCGCGGTCCCGGGACGCGGGTCGAACCAGGGGAGTCCCTGGTCTGTACCCTGGCCAGCGGCCCGGGCGGCCCCAGGCGCTGGGGTGCCCGGCGCTAAGGCCTGGCGCCAGAAGGAGCGCCCCCCTGCAGTCGCGCGGGTGAAGTCCGCTACCAGGGCGCGAACCGGGGATTTCCACGGGTGCGACGGATCGCGCAAAGCGCGACCTTTGATACCAACACCAACCTACGGAGGTCAGCATGAGCAGCACCGGAGTGAGCAGCAACGACGCTAGCGCGACCGCGAGCGTTAGGAACGTCGACATGAAGCTGGAGGTGGTCGTCATCCCCGTCTCGGATGTCGACGGCGCGAAGGAGTTCTACGGAAGTCTCGGCTGGAGGCTCGACGCCGACGTCGCCGCCGGTGACGACTTCCGCCTGATCCAGTACACGCCGCCGGGCTCCGGGTGCTCGGTCCAATTCGGCACGAACCTCACGTCGGCCACGCCCGGTTCGGTTCAGAGCCTGTACCTGATCGTCTCCGACCTCGAGGCCGCGCGCGATGAGCTCCTCGCCCGCGGTGTCAAGGTCGGCGAGGTATTCCACGAAGGCGCGCGAGGCGCTCGGTTCCATCCCGAGACCGACGGTCGCGTCAGCGGCCCTGCTCCCAATAGCAGCAGCTACGGCTCGTTCGCCTCGTTTAGCGATCCCGACGGCAACGGCTGGCTGTTCCAGGAGGTCACGACGCGGCTGCCCGGCCGTATCGACTCGGCTGCGACGTCCTTCGCGTCGGCGAACGATCTGGCCAGCGCGCTGGTCCGCGCGAAGGCCGCCCACAGCAAGCACGAGGAACGCACCGGCGAGGCAGACCCGGACTGGCCCGACTGGTACGCCGAGTACATGGTGGCGGAGCAGGCGGGCGAGGAACTGCCCTCGTAAGCGCGAACGTCCCCCGAAAGGATCAGCGAGGTACTTGCCATGGAGTATCTGGTCACCATGACCACCCAGGTCCCGGATGGGACGTCAGAAGAGGCAGTCGAAGATATCCGGGCCCGGGAGGCCGCGCGGTCTGGTGAGCTCGCGGCGCAGGGATACCTGCTCCGGCTCTGGCGTCCGCCGCTGCAGCCAGGCGAATGGCGCACGCTCGGGCTGTTCGCTGCCGCCGACGACGGCCAGCTGGAGAAGGTCCTCGCCTCGATGCCGCTGCGTGTGTGGCGCACCGATGAGGTCACGCCGCTTTCGCCGCACCCGAATGATCCGGCGCGGGTCGGCGATCCCGTATCACCAGCCAACCGGACCAGCGAGGGAACGGTGGAGTTTCTGACCGCTTTCGCCATCGCCGTCCCGGAGGGGACACCTGCTCAGACGGTCGAGGACACCGAGGCGCGCGAGGCGGAACGCGCGAGTGAACTGGCGGGGCAGGGGCACTTGCTCCGGCTCTGGATCCGGTCGGGGGGTCCGGGCCAGCAGGGCCCGCTGGGCCTGTGGCGAGCCCGGGACCCCGCCGAGATGCAGGCGATCTTGGAGTCGCTTCCCCTCTACGGTTGGATGACGGTGCAGACCACGCCGCTCACCCCGCACCCGAACGACCCGGCAATCACGAGCAACTGACGGCACCGTTCGGCCTCCACGCAGCCTGGGACGCAGGCGACCACTCGAGATTTCACCCGTACGAGGACGCCGACCGCAGCTGGAAGAACGGGATGAGTTAGCAGCCGCGGCCGCGCCCGGCTAGCCCGGGCAGGGCTGGCCGGTGTCGCGTGCGATGCTGGGGTTCACCGCGGCGGGATGCGGACGGCCGTGCTGATCAATTGCCGGCGGGCCGCCTCCGCTCGTCAGGCGAGGAAGGCTGGCTGAGATGAGCAGTGTGAGCGGCGACATTGGTGTCCCCGGGCGGCCGGAGGTGCATGAGGTGTCCGCCGGAATCTATGCCTACGTCCAGCCCGACGGCACCTGGTGGATCAACAACACCGGCTTCCTGGTCGGGCCGCAGGGAGTCGTCAGCATCGACTCCTGCTCCACCGAGCGCCGGACGCGCGCCTATCAGGACGCCATCGCCGAGGTGACGGGGGCGCCGGTGCGCACGGTGATCAACACGCATCATCACGGCGACCACACCTTCGGGAACTGCTTGTTCCCCGGCGCGGCGATCGTTGCTCACGAGCGCACGCGCGCCGAGGCCATCGCCTTCGGGCCGCCGCGGGACCTGGGGTTCTGGGACGGCCCCGACTGGGGTGATCTCGCTCTCGACCCTCCGTTCGTCACCTTCACCGACGAGATAGCCGTGCACAGCGGCGATCTGCGGGCGCAAGTCCGGCACGTCGGCACCGCCGCGCATACGACAAACGACTCGATCATCTGGATCCCCGAGCGCTCCGTCCTGTTCTGCGGAGACTTGATCTTCAATGGCGGGACGCCGTTTGTGCTCATGGGCTCGGTGTCAGGCACCATCGAGGTCTTGGAGCACGTCGTGCGGCCTCTCGGCGCGCAGACCATCGTGCCCGGTCACGGCCCTGTTTTCACCGGTTCAGGGCCCGTCGACGCCACGCTGGACTATCTCGGCTTCGTGCAAGATGTCGCTGCCCGGGGCCGCGACGCCGGATTGCCCCCGCTGCAGGCCGCCCGGGAGGCTGACCTGGGCCGGTTCGCGGGCTGGGCCGACACCGAGCGGATCGCCGGCAACCTGCACCGCGCCTACGCCGAACTGGACGGCGCCCCGCCCGGCGCTGCCATCGACATCCTCGCCGCCCTGGCCGACATGGTCGCCTACAACGGCGGCGTCCCGCTCACCTGCCTGGCCTGAACCTTGCCTGGCCTGAACCCCTGCCCTGGCCTCTGTGCCTCGACATGACCTCAACAACTACGACCTGAGCGCCCGCCTCGGCTACGGAGCGGGCACCGGAGTCGCTTTCTGGTTGCTGGTCAGGAGCCGGTAGCAGGCGGGCAGCCCGGGCGGTGCCTGGAAGGAGACGTCATGGCACAGCTTCCCCACCTCAACAGGACAGAGGTCGCGGTAGCCATCCTGGATTGCGGCGTCCTGATCGCATGCCTGCTCACCTACTGGCTCGTGACTAACCTGCTGGCCCGGCTGCCGGACGCCTGGCAGCAGCCCATCCTCCGGCTCGCTGACACGGTCGTCGGCGTCGTGGTCGGAGTCGCTGCAGCCTGGGTCGGCCTGCGCGTGCTCCGCCCGAGAATCCAGCAGGCTCGACAACCCGGCCAGGAACCGGCTCGCCCGCAAGCTCGCGGGCTCCAGCTGACGCAGAACGAAACGGAGCCATAGAAGTCCGTCCAGACGCGCCGGACGCGCCAAAACGCTGAGCTGCCGCAGCCGCGGCGTCTGCCTCGGGTGACCCCCGTGGATAGAGTCCACGGGGGCCGCCCGGCAGCGGCTTACGCCGCTTAGCGCCGACCGGCTTCGGTCAGCGGGCCAAGGACGTCCCCCCTTGCCGCCCTCGTCAACTGGAATGCTGCCGGCGTGAGGCAAGCTGCCCGCCACCAGCATCCGCTGAGGTCAGTTATATCTGGAAACTCAGAATTAAATTAGTGATGTAATGACTATCGGGTAAATTCTCGCATGATCGCGATTCGCTCATGCAAAAACTTGCACGCGGCTGCTTCCGGCCTGGGCCTCGGTCGGCCTCGCGCGCTGCCGCGGGCAGCTCAGGCTACGAGCGTCGCCGTGACCCGGGTGGCAACGTCGTCATAGCCATTGCGGCGGCACCAGCTCAGAATGTATCGCGCATGCTCACCACACCATCGGTAAACGACTTCGGGTGTCATCTTAAGGTCACCGCTGTGCTCGCAGCGATCTTTAATAAGGGGACCGAGGTAGTCGACGAGCTTCGCGGCAGTGTCGTACCCGACGTGTGCGGTACTGGCGAGCGTCTCGTGGTTGACTGCCCGACCTGAGGCGATCGCCCCGGCCAGGCGCGCTGCGGTTACCCCTTTCCCCTTCCCGAAATAGGAATGGATCCGCGGAATACCTGGCGGGCTACTTCCGGGAGGAAAGTGAGGGATCGTTAGATTGCCGCCGCGAACCGCGATGTCGATGGCAGCTACCAGCGGACCCGGTCCGGTGGCCTTTCGGTAGATACCTACCACTTCGGGCTGTTCGACAGCCTCGTCCAGATGATCGCGTTCAAGTCCGTGGCCCTGCGCGGCGAAAATGACGGGTGCCTGCCTGCGCGCGCTCCGAAGGGTGTTCAGCACGTCAAGCCCGTCGAAGGAGTACTCGATGGCGTAGTCGTTCCAGGTGAGATCGGCCACCACTACGTCAAACCTCAAGCGATCACTGACCGCGCGCTCGACCGCGGTCTTGTCCTCGGCGATCCGCACTGTAGCGTTCCTCAGCGACTGCAGCAGAAGCGGTTCAATGATCTTCCCCAGTGCGGCAGCGACCAGAATGCGCGGTCCATCCTGCATTGATCTGCCCCCAACTGGTCATCAAGGCCATCACATGACACCACTGGCAGTGCGCAGAGCCCGCGGTCGCTGACCTTCGCCGGTGTGCTGAGCGCTATTCGCGCCGGTATGCTCGACCCGCGCCGATGGCAAAACTATATATGAGCCTGCGCCGTTACCCATTGTGAGCAATGCTTGAAACCTGTGGATGGGCCGGGGAGGGGCGTACCTTCCCGCGGACCGAGTAGCAGTGAGACACCAAGCCAGGACCGCTTGACATGGGCCTTCCGGTTGAGTGCACGGTCACAGCGGGGCGCAGCCGATCAAGGCACCGATCGCCGCCAGGGCCTGCGGACGGGCCTTGTAGTACACCCACACGCCGCGCTTCTCCCGGTCCACCAGGCCGGCCTCGTGCAGCACCTTCATGTGATGGCTGATCGTCGGCTGCGACAGGTCGAACGCGTCGTTGAGGTCGCAGACGCACGCTTCGCCGCCCTTGTGCGAGGCGACCAGGGACATCAGCCGGAGCCGCACCGGGTCGGCCAGGGCCTTCATTAGCGGAGCTACCTGCTCGGCCTGCTCCATCGTCAGCGGCTGAGCGGACAGCGGGGAGCAGTACGCCGCCGACTCCGCGGGAGTCAGCAGCGTCAGAGAATTCGACATGCGCCTATATTGACAGCTATCGATGTCCCGTGGCAAGCTGGGGGCCGGTCTAGACATAGACAGGCTTCAATGTGTAGCTATCGGGAGGTAGCCGTGGCCCGCGTCCAGCTCGCCATCAACGTCGACAACCTCGACGAGTCGATCGCGTTCTACTCCAAGCTGTTTGGCACCGAGCCGGCCAAGCTGAAGCCCGGCTACGCCAACTTCGCTATCAGCGAGCCGCCACTGAAGCTCATTCTCATGGAGAATCCCGGTCAGGGCGGCAGCCTCAACCACCTGGGCGTCGAAGTCGCGGACACCGACACCGTCGACGCGGAGCAGACCCGCCTGGCCGGAGCCGGCCTCGCCTCGATCGACGAGCGCGACACCACCTGCTGCTATGCCAAGCAGGACAAGTTCTGGGTCACCGGTGCTCCCAACGGCGAGCGCTGGGAGATCTACACCGTCAAGCAAGACAGCCCGACCTTCTGGGGCGCCGATGGCGGCCAGGGCTGGGACGCGGCCGAGGGCCAGCTGACCATGGTCCGCGAGCAGGGGGCAACACAGTGCTGCGGCACTGACGCCGCCAGCACCCAGTCCGGCGTCTGCTGCCGCTGACCAGGCGCTGATTCGTGACCGACGTAGCGCTGGGGCGGCACGTGCTGGCAGAAATGCTGGGCAGCGCGTTCCTGGCAGCCGTGGTGATCGGCGCCGGGATCGCCGCGCAGCGCCTGTCTCCGGGTAACGCCGGGCTAGAGCTGCTGGAAGACGCCGCCGCCACGGCAGCCGGGCTCTACGCCATCATCCTGATGTTCGGCCCGGTCTCCGGCGGTCACTTCAACCCCGTCGTCTCGTTTTCGGCGGTGCCATCGTCGCGAACCTGATGTTCGCCCAGGCGGCCGTCAGCATCTCGGTCAAGCACCGGGCCAGCCCGGCGCACTTCCTGTCCGAGATCATTGCCACCCTCGGACTCGTCCTGGTCATCTTCGCCCTGGCCCGCTCAGGCCGCAGCCGGACCGCCCCGGCGGCGGTCGGCGCCTACATCGGCGCCGCGTACTTCTTCACCTCCTCCACCAGCTTCGCCAACCCCGCCATCACCATCGGCCGGATGGCCTCCGACACCTTCGCCGGCATCGCGCCCGCATCCGCGCCGGTGTTCATCGGCGCCCAGATCGCCGGCGGCGCGCTCGCCGTCGCCGTGATCAGAGCCCTGTATCCCGGCATCACTCCCGCCGAAGCCGCCGAGGTCACCGTTCCCCGCGAGTTCGACCAGATCGCTAGCCAGCCATCCCGAACCAGCTCGCGGCCCGGATCGTGAAAGGCAACAAGAGCATGACTGACCCCCCCGAGGTGCTGTTCGTCTGCACGCACAACGCCGGCCGGTCCCAGATGGCCGCGGCCCTCCTCGACCGCGAAGCCGCCGGCCGGGTCCGAGTCAGCTCCGCCGGATCACAGCCCGCCAGCCAGCTCAACCCCGCCGTCGTGCAGGCCATGGCGGAGGTCGGCCTGGACATCTCCCGCGAGATCCCCAAACGGGTGACCACCGATCAGGTGCAGGCCGCCGAGATCGTGATCACCATGGGCTGCGGCGACGCCTGCCCCGTCTACCCGGGCCGGCGCTACCTCAACTGGGACCTGCCCGACCCGGCCGGACTCGAGCTGGCCGCTGTCCGGCCCATCCGCGACGAGATCCAGAAGCGGGTCACCGCTCTTGTGAGTGAGCTGACCCGGCACCCGGCCGGCGGGGCCTAGCTCCCCAGGTCCCGCCTCTCCTGCCGCCGGACGTGGTCGCTCGTCAGTGACCGACAGTCTCCTGCCGGCGCGGGAGCTTCCAGCCTGGCCGGACGAAGTGGCAGGTGTAGCCGCTCGGGTAGTGCTCGAGGTAATCCTGGTGCTCAGGCTCCGCTTCCCAGAACGGCCCGGCTGGCGCCACCTCGGTGACCACCTTTCCGGGCCACAGGCCGGAGGCGTCGACATCGGCGATCGTGTCGTGCGCGACGCGCTTCTGCTCGTCATTCAGGTAGAAGATGGCCGACCGGTAGCTGAGGCCGATGTCATTCCCCTGGCGGTTCTTGGTTGTCGGGTCGTGTACCTGGAAGAAGAATTCCAGGAGGTCGCGGTAGGAGATATGCTTCGGGTCGAAGACGATCTCGATCGCCTCAGCGTGGGACCCGTGATTCCAGTACGTCGCATTGGGGGTATCCCCGCCCGTATAGCCAACCCTGGTGGTCAGCACGCCCGGGAGGCGACGAATAAGGTCCTGCATTCCCCAGAAGCATCCGCCGGCCAGAATCGCCTTCTCGGTGGTCTCGCTCATGGCTGCACCTCACTGCTCGATGGATTGTCACGGACGGCGGCCAGGAGCCGCCGGGCCGCGGCTGCGTCAGCCAGGGCAACCAGCACGCGGACACCCTGGGCCTGCAGTTGCGGCTCCAGTCCTCCGGCATCGTCTGCCGACACCGCTGCCCTCAAGTCGTTATTTCGCAACATGCCCACGATCAGTTCCGCCTCTGTGCGGCTGGCCACGATGGCTACGGGCACGGTTGTTCCGTCTGGTGTTCCGTCTGTCAATTGCATGGAGTCTCCTGCGGCCTCGGCCAGCAGTCCATGGCTGCCCGGCGGACGTTGTCGATGTTTTCGGCGGATTCAAACTCCGGCGTGTGCACGCCGACTATGACCAGTCCCTGGGCGGTGTATTTCTCGTCCCACGCGCGGAGGTAGGGGAGTGTGCGCAGCCAGTTGATGCAAGTATAGGACCAGAAGTCGACCAGGACTACGTTCGGGACGGCGCCGTCATGGAAGCTCACTCCTCGGGATGTCAGCGGCAGTTGTCAGTGCTGCCGGGCTTGGTACTGACATCAGGCTCGCGCTCCGGGCGGGCTCGTCGCGCCCGTGGAAGACCCTGGCATGTGCCCTGGTCTGCGCATCCGGCCGACCAAGTGCTGGGGCACTGGGGATAAGGATTGAAACGAGACCGCGCGCCGGACGGCTGTCCGTGGGGTCAGAGTTGCGGGTGGAGCGGGTGGTACGGTCTCAGCGCAGGCGTCTGCCGGGGCCGCGCGAAGATCTCCCAGGCCCGGGCGAACTGAAGCATCTTCGTCTCGGCCAGCGGAGTGCCGAGCAGTTCCATCCCCACGGGCAGGCCGTCTTCGGTGAAGCCGACCGGGATGGTGAGGGCCGGCAGCCCGGCTTGGGATCCGATGACGGTGTTGGTGGGAAAGTTGAGGGCCTGGTACTTCTCGGCGGCGAGTTCGTCACGCCTCGGCGGGAGCACCTGCACTGTGGGATAGGCCAGGAAGTCGAGCCGGTGCACGGCGAAGATGTTCAGGACCAGCCGCCGGAAGTGCTCCTGGTTCAGCCGGAGCCGCAGGTACTCGGCGTCGCCGTCGGTCGTGTCCGGACCCGCGGCGATCCCGTGGAACAGGTCGTTGAGCGGGTGGAACTGCTGGCTGTCGTAGATCTCCATGAAGCTCGAGACGGGCGCGGCGGGTCGCTGCGCGAGGAAGTCGTCGATGTCGGACCTCGATTGCCGGACATAGACGGAGGTGTTGGCGATCCAGTCGGCCAGGTCGTTGATCTGGAGTTCCGGGGTGGTGGCCACGCCGAGTTCGGCTAGCTGGGCGATCGCCGCCCGAACCGCGCGGTTGACCGGCGCGGCGTCGGGATCGGAGTCGGAGCCGAAGCCTGTCTCCAGCACCCCGATCCGCCAGGTGGCCAGCGGGACGTCGATGTCGAGCGCCCGTGCGTAGCCACCGGTGCTGGGTGCTGCCGACGCCGTCACGGTGAAGGGGTCCTGCGGGTCGTAGCCGACGATGCTGTCGAGCAATGTCGCGATATCGCGGACCGTACGGCCGATCGGGCCCGGGGTGTCCTGGAAGTGCACCAGGGGCGAGAACCCGGCCCGGCTGATCAGCCCGGTAGTGACGCGCAAACCGAAGAGGCTGTTGAACGAGGCTGGGATCCGGATGGACCCGCCGGTGTCCTCCCCGATCCCGACGAGCCCGAGATTCGCGGCCACTCCCGCGGCCGTGCCGGCGCTGGAGCCACCCGACTCGCGCGCCGGGTCGTAGGGGTTCTTGGTGTGGCCGGTCAGCGACGAGGAGGAGAACCACCCCGCCGCGAAGTCGCACATGGCCGTCTTGGCCAGGATGACCGCACCGGCGTCCCTGAGCTTCGCGACCAGGGTCGCGTCGGAGTGCGGCACGTAAGCGCCGAACAGGATCGAGCCGAACGTCGTGCGCAGGCCAGCCGTCTCGGCCTGGTCCTTGACCAGCACGGGCACACCGTGAAGTGGTCCCGAGAGCCTGCCGGTGGCCGCCAGGGACTCATCGCGAGCAGCAGCCTCGTCGCGCGCTCGGGGGTTCACCGTCACCACCGCCTGGAGCTGCGCACCGGCGGTGTTGTGCGCCTGGATCCTGGCCAGGTACCAGTCGACAAGTCCGGCGGCGGTCAGCTGGCCGCTGCGCAGTGCGGAGTGGAAGGCGGCGATCGTGAGCTCTTCGAACTGCGTGTCGATGTTGTCCACCTAGTGTCCACCTAGTTGTGTGACGGGACGCAGGTGTGGCTAGGCCGACGCTGGTGCACCTGCCGCGTCGGACAGCGCTCCCCGGAGCTGCCTGCGGGAGCTGACTCTGAGCTTGGCGAAGATCTTGCGCAGGTGCCACTCGACCGTGCGCGGGCTGATGAACAGCTCGGCAGCGATCTCCTGGTTGGTCTTCCCGTCACCGGCGAGCCGAGCGATCTGCATCTCCTGGGCCGTAAGCTCCTCGCGGGTCTCGATCCTGCGCTTGCGGACGGTCTCCCCGGTGGCCAGCAGCTCGCGGCGAGCGCGCTCAGCGAACGCCTCCAGGCCCATCACGGTGCACATCTCGTGGGCGGTACGCAGCTGCTGGCGCGCATCGACGCGACGCCCGCCGCGCCGCAGCCATTCACCGTAGAGCAGGTGAGCACGGGCGAGCTCGACGCGAATGCGGGTCCGGCCGAGCCGCTCGATCGCCTCGCGGTAGAGGCCCTCCGCGGCGTCATCCACGCTCAGCAGAGCGCGTGAACGGGCCTCGATTCCCAGCGCCCAGTCGGTGCCGGCGGCGCGCGTCGTCTCCGCGAGCCGCTCAACGGCGGCGGCCGCGGCCTTCGGCCCGCCGCTGCGGGTGGCCGCCTCGACCAGCTCGACCTGCGCCCACTCGAAGACACCCAGATCTTCATGCTCGCCTGCCCGCTGCGCCGCGGCCCTGGCCTCGGCGTAGCGGCCGAGGCCGTTGTAGAGCAACGCGCGCGCGTGGTGGCTGATGCTCAGCCCCATGCCTTCGCCGCGGCTCATTACGTCATCGATGGTGGCCCTGATGAGTTCCTCGGCTTCGGCCTCCCGACCTCGCCAGGCAGCGAGCGCGACGGCGCCGTAGGCCGCGAGCTGGGTCCCGGTCACGTCGGTCACCGCGCGCACCTCCTGCATCAGTGCCGCGCCCTCGTCCAGCTCGCCCGCGAAGACGTGCACGAAAATGCGGGACCGCAGCGCGATGGGGAGCACAGCGAGCGCGCCCGCCTGCCGGGCGAGCCCGACATGACGAGTGCACAGCACTTCCCAGCTCTCGTCATCCCACAGGTCATCGGCCACGCGTCCGGCGAGCCACAGCCAGCGCAGCCCCTCCTCGGTGGAGATGTCCTGGCCGCGGAAAGCACTCAGCGACCGTTTGAGCAGTGGCGTGCCCGCCGCGCGGCCCTCGGTGACCAGCAGCGCCAGGCCGTCGAGAAGCAGATCGGGCGCCCGGGGCGGTGCCGATGGCTCGGGCGCCAGGCGAACTGCCCGTGACACCTCCACCACGTCCGCGCCCAGGGCCAGCCAGGCCAGCACTGCGGCCGTGAACGCTTCCAGGTAGGTCTCGCGAGCGAGCCCGCGGTCAAGCGGTTCAAGCTGCCGGGCCGCCTTCAGCAAGAGCGGCGGAGCGTCGCTGCCCCGCCGCGACGCGAACGCGATCTCCGCGCGTAGCAGGTCCACCTGGGCGCGCTCCAGCTCGTTCAGCGGCCTCGCCTCCGCCATGGCCAGCAGGGCGAGTGCCGCATCGGGCGCGCCGGCCTGGTGCTTGGCCCGCGCGGCAGCAAGCGCGCGCTGCGCCCGGCGCGCCGGGTCGGGCGTCAGGCGGGCGGCCTCCTCCAGAAAGGCAGCCGCCGCGGCCAGGCCCCCGCGCGTCTGCGCCCGGGCGGCTGAGCGCTCGAGCTCGTCGGCCACCTCCTCGTCGGGCCCAGATGTCGCGTGGGCCCGGTGCCACGCCCGGCGATCGGGATCGACATCGGGATCGGTGGCTTCCGCGAGGGCCCGGTGGACGTTTCGGCGTTCATCCGCAGACGCCGCCCGGTAGACCGCGGACCGCACGAGCGGATGGCGGAACCGTACCTGCCTGGCGAACTCGACCAGCCCGGCCGCGACTGCAGGCCGCGCCGCAGCTGCGTCGACGCCGAGCTGGTCGGCCGCCCGCCATACCAGCACCGGATCGCCGACCGGCTCGGCCGCCGCCACTACCAGCAGCAGCCGGGTCGCGGGCGGGAGCGGTTCCAGCCGCCGCTGGAAGCTGTCCTCGATCCGGCCCGCCAGCGCGGGGGCGTCAGGCAGCCCGAACCCGCCCGCCAGCTCCTGGGGAGTGAGGCCGCGCGGCAGCTCCAGCAGGGCGAGCGGGTTTCCGTGAGTCTCCGCCACGATCCGGTCGCGGACTCGCTCGTCCATCGGACCGGTGACCGCAGACAGCAGCAAAGCGCGCGCCTCGCCGTCGACCAGCCCGGGGACTACCAGCTCGGTCAACCCGGTCAGATAACGCTCCGCCGCGGGCTCCCGCACCGCGAAGACCAGCGCCACGGACTCGGCCGCCAGGCGGCGTGCGACGAACGCGAGCGCTTGCGTCGAGGCGTGGTCGAGCCACTGCGCGTCGTCCACCGCGCACACCAGCGGCTGCTCCTCGGCGACATCGGAGAGCAGGCTCAGCAGAGCCAGCCCCACGAGGAAGCGGTCCGGGGCGTCCCCGCCCTGCAGTCCGAACGCCGTGCCCAGCGCGTCGCGCTGCGGCCCGGGGAGGCGATCGAGCCGATCGAGGAACGGCACGCACAGCTGGTGCAGTCCGGCGAACGCGAGTTCCATCTCGGACTCGACGCCGACCGCCCGGGTGACACGGCATCCGGACGCGCTTCCCAGCAGGTAGTTCAGCAGCGCGGTCTTGCCGATGCCCGGCTCTCCGCGCAGCACCAGCGCCCGGCTGTCGCCGGCCCGCGCGCTGGCCAGCAGCTGATCGAGCACTTCGCGCTCGCTACGCCGGCCGCGCAGCCCCGGCTGCCGGCTACGCAGGCCGCGCCCCGGATCACTGCTCGACATAGGCACCCCCACAGGGTTCGTCCGTGTCGAGCTAAGTATGACGGAATCGGACGTACCGGGGTCCGGGGAGGCCCTGGCCAGTGCCCAGGTCTGCGGCCGCGGGTGGTCGGTGCCGGTTTCTTGAGCGGCGGGCGGGCACGCCGACCGCCCTGGCACGGCCCTGGCCGGCCGCGACTGCGACCAGGGCACCGGCCAGGGCCTTCCACGGGCGCGACAGCCCCGCCCGCCGCGCGACCGTGGACGTAGCGGCGACGAGCTCATCGGCCGCTAGCAGGCGGCCAACCCCGGCCACCGAGCCCGAGAGAGGCCCGTTCCTCATGGACAGCAGGATCACCGGCACCGGCGACATGCGCCGCCGCATCGCCGCCCGCGCGCTCGCCGAGACCGAGGGCGGCGCCAGATGAAGATCTTCCGCCGGTCCCAGGCCTTGGGCTTCGAGGCCCCGGGGGCTCACCCAGCTGCCGAGCCGCAATCCGCCGCGAAGGGCACAACCGGCCGGCTGCCGCGCCAGGATACCGGCCCGATCCTCGTGGCGGTGGACGGCCGCGCCGACGGCTGGGACGCTCTGGAGTGGGCCGCCGCGGAGGCGGCGGCCCGCGATTGCGCGCTTCGGATCGTGCATGCCGTCCGGTGGCCTCCGCTGGCTGTGGACCGCCTCGGGCCCGTGCCCGTGAATCAGCAGGACGCAGCTGCTCCCGAGGCGGCCGAGCGGATCGTCAGCGAAGCGGCCAGGCGCGCCTGCATAGTCGCACCCGCTATCCAGATCACCACCCACCTGCAGGCGGGCGAGACCGCGGCCGCCGTCCTGCGGGAGGGGAGCCAGGACGCGCTGATCGTCTTGGGCCGGGGCCGTAAGGCTGCCCGGTTCAGCCCGGTCACCCGGTCGCTGGGCTGGCAGCTCGCCCGTCGCGCCAGCTGTCCTGTCACCATGGTCGAGCTTTTCGACGAGGCGTCGCGCGGGCCTTCCGCGGGGCGGGTGGTCGTCGCCGTCGACGGTACGGCGGAACCCACCGCCGCCCTCGGTTTCGCCTTTCGCGCCGCGCTGCGCCGTGGTGTCGGTATCACGATGCTGCACGCATGGTCGCATGACCTCGGCGCGCAGGCTGACGATCAGGCCGCCGCGGATTCCTTCAGCTGCTGCGCCGTCGAGGATGCCCTGCGGATGTGCCGGGACGTGTTCCCGGAGGTGGAGGTGCGGCAGCGTTACGTGGCAGGCCCGGCCGGCCGGGCCCTCGCGGCTGAGTCCGCGGCAGCTGCGCTGGTAGTCCTCGGTTCGCGAGCACATGGGCGCCTGCACCGGGCGATCTTCGGATCCGTGGAGCATGCCGTCTTGCGCTCGGCCCGCTGTCCGGTCGCGATCGTCAGGACACCGCCCGCGGGCGGGCAGCAACTCAGCGGCCACGGTGGCGGTTGCTGGTGAGGTCATCCCGAGGCGCACGACCGGCCGCGACATGCCGCGACCTGCCGCCTGACCGTCGAGCCGAGCCACCGGCCCGTCGTGCCGATGAGCGGCTGCTTAGGTGGGCACTTGTCGGGCGGGTGACGGCCCCGCGGCCGCAGGACTGGAGCGGCGCTGGACCAGGCGGCGCTGATGAAGTTGGACGGGCTGGTGGTTGCCCCCGAGGCGCCTGGCCGATCCGGCGGCGGGCCATAACATGGGCCGCTACATTGGTCGGCTTGCGTCGCCTGGAGGACGGGCGGCTAGCTCTCCATACCGCGTCATAATGGCTAGGTTTAGCTGCGCCTCGAGATTGTCAAGCTGAAGTTGGACCCTCTTGAGCTTCGGGCCGATGTCGGCTGCAATCCCTTGGCGAAGGTAGCCTACGCAAAGCGCCCCACCCATGATCACACCCAGGAGCGCACCCACGAGGAAGATCAACATGTACCCCACCGCCTACTGCCACTGCGCCCGGCCCTGCTGATAATCGCGGAGAATTATTGCCGTTCGCCAGTCTCACCAACTCTTGTACTCATTTCCATGTTTTGATGTCAAGTTTCCAGATAAAGGAGGAATGAACCGCAGTATTCGAATGAAAAGAGACATTGGAATCATTCTGATGACAAGGACAGCCCGTTTGCGGGAGCGGGCTTGACGGGCCGGAGACGTGATCGTTCCTCTACCCAGCTGCCGCCGAGGGCTGCGTAAGAAAGATCAGCTCGGGCGATCTAGCCGGTCATTACCTTAGTCGACCTTTAGCGCATCTTGTCCTATAGGGACATTGCCGACGTTGAGGACGAACCGGTTTCTGTCGGCTCGGTAGACTGTGATAGTGAGGCGAACTCGATTCTTCTCCTGGTCAAAAGCGATGCGGCGCCTCTCAACAACCTGAACATGACCATCCGCAGGAAGGTCGAAATAAGCCGTCTCCACCTCATCAGGAGTTCGCCATTCAATCGCATCTCGGTATCCGACTTGCTGAATGCCGCAGTCCGCCATGTAGGCAACGGTCCCCACCTCCATATCCCTCGGATCCAGCAACCGTGGAGCACGATGCGAGAGGCTCCTGGGATAGTACGAAGTCTCCAACGACCAAGGCAGACCGTCCACGTATTGCTCCTGGTGCCGGATGATGACGTCTGCGTCCTCCGGGATCTGTAGCAGCCGGGCAACTGCGGGCCCGGCCGTCCTGATTCCTACGCGAGGCTCCTTTGCGCTGGGCGACCTGCCGCTCGCAGCCACTTCTGCGGTATAGACAAGCCCCTCACCACCTCCTATACCTGTCTTGGGATCACCACTAAGAGTGATGACGATCGGCCTGACTCGCTCGGAGACAAACGTCCCCTTGCCGTGAAGTGTGTACACGAGCCCGCGTGTCGTCAGCTCCTTCAGAGCTGCCCGGACAGTGTTACGGGAGGCGTGATACGACTCCATGAGCTGATCCTCTGTAGGGACCCGCGTCCCTAGCCCCAGCCCACCTGACTCGATCCTGCGGCGGAGATCATCGGCGATCTGTCTGTATAAAGGCCCAGCCATGACCGATTCACTCCTCGTGCGCGCCCGCTTACAATACTCATTGGTAATATAGGTCTCATTCCAATGACTCGCAAGACTAGAATGAGCCATCATTTAGGGCGGTCTCCAGCCGCCGCTGCAGCTGAACGATTGCCCGATTGGGTAGGGCTGCTCGGCGGTAGGCGCCCCAGCATCGTGATCGCCCGCGCCGGAAACAGAGCGCGGGGCAGGCGCGTGCGGTGAACCGCCGCCGTGATAGCAACGCGAGGTAAGGGCTACTGTATCCGCTCTAATTGCCATCCTGTCCCGCTTTGGGCTCCGTGAGCTGGGCCGCTACAGCGACGCGGACGCCAGCAGCCAGCACCGTGCCCTACAGCAGGCCTTCCGGTGGCTGGCCGGGGAAGATCAGCTCCCCGACCCGATGACCGGGCTGCGTCCGCCGAAGGTCACCGGCAAGCTGGCGCCGGCCCCCTGTGCGGGGTGGGTGTGTTCCCCGCATGCAGTACTTAAGCGCGCAGGTTCTGCGTTGCGGCTACGAGGTCCGCGACCAGGTATACGGCTTGCGGGGTGCCCAGGCCGGTGGCCATGTCGTAGCCGCGGGTGGCCCGGTAGCAGGGCTGCCTGCGCTTCCCGTCATACCGGCAGGTGTGATGGGAGTACCGGCCGTCCCGGGAGAGGTAATCGTTGTTGCCGGTGACGACATCGGTAAAGGCCCGCGGGTCGGCCCGGTCGATGCGGTAGAGGCTGGGCGACAGCAGGCCGAGGCGGCGGGTGGCTAGCTGCTGGTCAGCGAGTGCGGTCAGCGCGGCCCACAGCGGGGTGGCCAGGCTGGTGCCACCGATTGTCTGCCACCCTTTGATGCCGAAGCCCCCCGTCGTGCCGTAGATGACGTAGCCCCGGACGCCGGTCGTGCCAATCGCGGCCAGGGCGGACACGTCGGGGACCTCCCGGCAGTCCCGCCCCCGCGGGGCATGGCACGGGGCGCCACTGCTGTTGCCGCTGCGATCGAATCCGATCTGCCACGGTGGCATCCACCAGAGGTGAGATATGCCGCCGCCGCCTACGACGTTGCCCGGACTTGTTCCGGGATGCCCATCCCGTCCGTTGAACGGGGCCGGGAACCCGTGCCCCCTGGGGGTCTGGTTCCACGCCGACTGAACCGGGGGCGAGCCGTAGCGGGTGATCGAGGTGCCCCCGACGGCGGTCACGAAGGGCTGGCTGCCCGGATTATCGACCTGAAGGCTGTAGAAGGCGGGACCGGGGGGCACTTTGCCCGAGGGCGGCAGGCAGTCTTCGGAGCCGTTATCCCCCGCAGCCGCCATCATGGACTGCCCCTGAAGCGCCATCTCCTGGAATATCTCAGATTCGATGATCAGCAGGCGACTGCCGCTGGTCGGCTCGCAGGTACCCCACGACGTGCTGACTACCTGGGCCCGGTCCTGCTGGACGATCGCGCCGTAATCGTCCAGCTCGGACGCGCTCCCGCCGGACGGGGGCGCCTCATACACCAGGATGTTCGCGCGCGGTGCCATGGCCGCGACAACCTCGATATCCGAGGTGGATTCGGCCGTGCCCGCGACGTCCGCCGCAATGGTCGTGCCGCCATCGACCCGCACCCGCCGGATTGATGGGCTGATCCGGTAGCACCGGTCGTAGGCCCGGATGTCCTTGTTGGCGAAGTCGGCCAGTTCGTACAGGGCTACCGTGACGTGCTGCCCGAAGTCGCCGCGCCGGTAGAGGGGACTGAACTTGTAGGCGTTCGCCAGCCGGCCGGCGGTATAGACGTGCCGGGTGGTCCGGGCGGCGCGGCAGGCCTGCGGTCCCGGCCCAGGCCCCTGCGCCAGGTTGGGGTGCTCCAGGTTCAGGTTGTCCAGGCCGACGACCGCCGACACCCATCGGCGCAGCCCGGCCGGCATCTTCGGGGCCTGCTTGTTGACGCGCGCTATCCGGCCGTCGGCCAGGCGGACCCGCTCGATGGTCGTCCGGAAGGCCGCCTCGACCTGGGCTGTCGTTCCCGTGATGGGCAGCAAAAGGCCGTCAGCGAGGGTCGGGCTGGTGGCGAGGTGCTGGCTGCGCAGCCACGAGCCGACCGCGGCCACGGCGGCCGGCGAAGCGCCGAACCGTCGCTGGACCTGACCTGGGTGCAGGAAGCGGCGGAACTGGGCCGTCCCAGGCGTGGAGACCTCTGTAGCCAGATGGCCCAAACCGGCAGGGTCGGCGGATCGCAGCACCACGGTCACGTGCAGGGTGGCTGACCCGGGCTCCAGGCCAGTGGCCCGGGCCCCCTCGGGAAGCCCCGGCGCCGCACCGACCGGTGCCATGCCCGGGCTCGTCGTCCCGGCCGCGGCTGGTGCCGTCCCCACCGCGCCGACCAGCATGACTACAGCTAGCCCGGCGGCGGGCGCTGGCCGCACCAGTCGTTTCAGCATCGCCTACCCCTCTCAGCAACCCGAAGATCACCGGCATGCTAAGAGGTTTGCGGGCGCTCACTCGCGACCAGACAATTCGTGTGAGTCCGCGGCCGGGCAGGCCAAATGCGAGCAGCGTGAGAATCTCCACTGGCTGGACTCGATTTCAGCCAGCTCGTGAGCATGAACAGGTGGGGGAGATCAATCTTGTCAGCGCAGTCGGCGGTGGACGGATGCGAATATCGGCATATTCCGTCGTGCAAGCGATAACCACACAGGTCATCTCACCCGGCTCCTAAGGGCCTGGGCTGCTGTTCGGCCTCGGTGGCAGTGAGGTGCTGGGCCAATTGGCCCAGGTGTTGTTCATGACCTCGCTGTTCGCCGCCGCGCTGGCATCGCCGAGCAGGCTATGACGGTCTCGCAGCCGGCGGCGAGCGACAGCGAACGGCGGCGCGCGAGGCGGCCGGCATCCCAGGCCCGGCTGAATCCTCCTGGTTCATCGTCCCCGCGCAGTCCTCGTCCGCCGGCGCGTGGGATCCCAGACCTGCCTGCGCCCGGCCGCGTGCTACCGCGAGGCCCACATTTTCCCCACAAGTCCGCGGCCGGGCGAAGCCAGCCGTCCAATGGCAGCAGGCCTTGCCATCCCTGCGCAGGGCGAGTTCACTGGCGGCAGAGCTGCTATGTGGTCAACGAAGGTTCCCGCGACGAGACCGGGGCCAAGCGGGAGGCCTTCGGCCGATCTCGCCCGCCGCCGGTCCTGGCTACGTGCGCTGATGGGAACGTTTCTCGCTGCCACATTGGCGGGCTGGCCCGCGTTGTCGGCGGGCAGTCTTGCGGCGGGACCGCCCTCCCGCGGATCAGAGTCGGCAGCGCGAGCATCGTTAACGTCGGCTTCGCTGCCCGGCAACGCGGGCACGCTCGTTGTCGGCGCGATGTCTGTCTCGCCAGGCTCGTCGGCGGGCGACGCGGCCGGTACGCTCACCTTCACCCCGGTCCAGCCCTTTAAGCAGGCTAAGGCGACTGGGCCCGGAGCGCCGACCGGGCTGATGGCAACGGCTGGCAGCTCCCAGGTGAGCTTGTCGTGGACCGGGCCGGCCTCGGACGGCGGCCCGCCGGTCACCGGCTACAACGTCTATCAGGGGACCAGCCCAGCCAGCGTGGACCAATACCCTGCCACCACGCCGGTTACCAGCTCCCTGGTCAACAGCGCCACGGTGACCGGCCTGACCAACGGCACCACGTACTACTTCGAGGTGACTGCGGTCAGCTACGACAGTGAGAGCCTCCCGTCTAACGAGGTGTCGGCGACCCCGGTGGCCGCGTCCAACCTGCCAGGAGCGCCGACCGGGCTGATGGCAACGGCTGGCAGCTCCCAGGTGAGCTTGTCGTGGACCGGGCCGGCCTCGGACGGCGGCCCGCTGGTCACCGGCTACCACGTTTACCAGGGCATCACCCCGGGCGGTGAGTCCTTCAATGCCCCGGTCACCACCGCCACCGGCACCAGCGCCACGGTGACCGGCCTGACCAACGGCACCACGTACTACTTCGTGGTGAGGGCGGTCAACGCCACCGGCGAGGGCCCTTCGTCTAACGAGGTGTCGGCGACCCCGGTGGCCGCGTCCAACCTGCCAGGAGCGCCGACCGGGCTGATGGCAACGGCTGGCAGCTCCCAGGTGAGCTTGTCGTGGACCGGGCCGGCCTCGGACGGCGGCCCGCTGGTCACCGGCTACCACGTTTACCAGGGCATCACCCCGGGCGGTGAGTCCTTCAATGCCCCGGTCACCACCGCCACCGGCACCAGCGCCACGGTGACCGGCCTGACCAACGGCACCACGTACTACTTCGTGGTGAGGGCGGTCAACGCCACCGGCGAGGGCCCTTCGTCTAACGAGGTGTCGGCGACCCCGGTGGCCGCGTCCAACCTGCCAGGAGCGCCGACCGGGCTGATGGCAACGGCTGGCAGCTCCCAGGTGAGCTTGTCGTGGACCGGGCCGGCCTCGGACGGCGGCCCGCTGGTCACCGGCTACCACATCTACCAGGGCATCACCCCGGGCGGTGAGTCCTTCAATGCCCCGGTCACCACCGCCACCGGCACCAGCGCCACGGTGACCGGCCTGACCAACGGCACCACGTACTACTTCGTGGTGAGGGCGGTCAACGCCACCGGCGAGGGCCCTTCGTCTAACGAGGTGTCGGCCACCCCGGTGGCCGCGACGCAGCGGCCCCCGTCCCGCGGATGGCCTTTGCTGATCATCTTGTTAGGGGCCGTAATCCTCGCGGCCGCGGCAGTCGCGGCGATAGTGGGCGTTCGGCGGCTCCGTCGGCCTCCGCCCCCGCCTGCGCCAGCGGCGAGCGTGCAGGCAGTGTCGCAGGCCGACCAGGCGAGCGTGGCAAGCGTCCACGTCACCGGAGCGGAGCCAACGGTCACGGTTCGCATCGAGCCACAACCTGGCGCTGGCATCACGACGATCGAGGAGACGCGGCCATGACTCCTGAGGTAGCGGCCCGCCCGAAGACCGCTCTGGACTTGCTGTTCGGCGAGAACGGCGACCCGGCGGCACCGTTAACCCGCCTCATTTTGTCCGCGGACGCCGGCCAGGACCTTGGCCGCGCCCTTGAGCACGCCGCGAAGTCGACGCGCGCCGCCGCCGCCCGGGAGGTCACGGCTGCGGCGGCCGGGCTGCTTGACGTCAGTCTGGTGGGCGTGCTCGCGGAGGGATGGCGAGAGCATCATGACCTAACCTCCGCCGCGCGGCGCACCCTGGCGGTGCCAGGCAGCACTGAGCTGGTGCAGCTAGCCGAGCACCAGGTCAGCGTCGCGAATCATCCCTATGTCACCGTCCTGGTTGACGGCCGCCAGGTGGCCACTGTGCACCTCGGGCTTTCGTTCGTCTTCGATGTCAGTGCAGTGGTGGCAGGGATCAGCGCCGGAAGGCTGGTCGCAATACACCCAGGCCGCTGTGACGTCACGGCCACACTGGCCGTCGAAGGCGCCGACGTCCTAACCAGGCATGCGCGCCTCGACATGCCTGGTGTCATCGCGCTCAGCCCGGGGATCCGGCTGCTGGCCGCGGCGGACTACCCGGCCGAAGGGGGCCATCCGCCTGCCACTCCCTGGGCTGAGGGCCTGGCGCGCCAGGCGGAGGCCACCATCCCGGGCGGAATCACGACGGCGGACCACGCCGCCACGGCGGCACCGCAGGGCGGCCCATGGTGGAAGGCATCCGGGGCAACATCGCCATCGGCTGCCGCCCCGGCCGCTGCTTCGTCGACCGTCGTCCCGGCCGCCGCGCAGCAGAACGCTGATCCGCCCGAGCCAGAGTGGGAAGCCACGTCCAGGCCATGGTGGAAGCAATAGCGCCGAGGCCGGTGAAGGCGATGACCGCGATGGTGATGCGGGACCGCAGGAAACTTGCCGCCCCGGTGCGCGCTGGCGCTAGCTGTGCCGGCCACTTCAGCGCGAGATCTGGCCTGCCGACTTCGGCGAGGCGCCCGTGACCGTTGTCCACCGGTAATGCGGTGAGCTGGGCTTGCGGGCAATTTGTAGATCATGGTTTCAGGGGTGATAGAAACCCCTGAAATGCCATATGTCCCCAGCGGGGGCCGACTGCCTCGCCGATCTGCAGCTCGATGGCCCGCTGCCAGTGCGCCGCCGCCTCCGCATAGCCGAAGACCCGCTCCGCCGCCATGGCCACTTTCACCCTGGCCCGCAGCTCCTCGGCGTCCCGTCCGGCCGCCGCCCAGTGCCCGGCTGCCTCGGCCGCCAGGGCCTGCTCCCCGGCCGCCTCCACAACGCCGGCGATGCGCTCGTGCAGCACCAGCCGCTCGCCGGGCAGCAGCCCGGCGGCTACCGCCCCGGCCAGCAGCGCATGCCGGGCCCGGTACCCGCCGATGGGGGCCTCGCCGAGCAGCGGGGCGGGCGCGGCGATGTAGCCGGGCTGGCCGCGGCGGACCCGGCGAGCTGCGACGGCATCGCACACGGAGCGGGCACGCAGCCGTGATGATAACTGTGACGGCCACGGAACGGTGCCGGCGGCAGGCTGTCCCCAAGCGCCAGCACAGTGGCCGAGGCACTAGCGCAAAGGGGGACGCGCGTGGCTGCCAGCAACGCCTCGCCGCCAGCCGCAGGCGCCGCCGGATCGGGGCAGAGCGGAACCGTTCCGATGATCGGCCAGTGGCAGCTGCAGGGCGTCGAGCAGGTGCGCACCCTGGAGGCCCGCCGGATCGCCCAGCTCCAGGTTCCCGGCCTACCAGGCGATCTCCAGCAGGACCTCGGGCGCCGGGCCGCGCGCGTCTGCATCGAGGGATCGCTGTGCGCCGCCGATGTCCGCGACAAGTTCCTGACCAGCCTGCGGGACGCGTTCAGCGCCGCGACGCCGGTATCGTTCGTGGCCGACATCGTGGCGGGGACCCGGCTCGACGCGGTGCTCATCGAGGCATTCGACCTGAGGGAGGTCAACGACGCAGCCGACGCCTTCCGGTACCGCATCGTGATCGCTGAGTACGTGCAGCCGGGGCAGCCGGACCAGGCAGCGGACGGCCAGGGGTCCGGCATCGACTCCGACATCGGCCAGCAGGCGCAGGACGGCCTTGATGCCGCCGACGCGAACGGAGGCGGCGCCGCGGGGCCCGGTGCGGCCGCTCTTCGAGGAGCGCCATGAGCGCAACCCGGGCGGCGCCTGCCACGGCGCGCGAGGAAAGGCGCATCGCATGAGCGTCGGCCAACTGCTCGACGACGTCCTGGCGGCGATCGGCACCCAGCTCATGCCGGCGCCGGCGCTGATCGGCGGCGCTGAGCCGGTGACCGCCGGCGACCTTCCCGCGGTCGTGCTCTCGCTATCGGAGATGGCTACCGGCCACGGCGGGCTGGGCGCGCAGGTCGGCGGCCCGCTCACCGGCGCGCTGCCGACCACGCAGACGGTTGACCTGGCTGACCCGCAGCTCGACTTGCCCGGCGCGAGCGTGACGCTGCTCAGCGCCGACCGCCGTACCCTGCTCCTGCCGGTCGGCGGCCTGGTACGGGCTGACGGCACGACCACGCCGCCCTGGAGCGCCCAGGACATTTCGGTCAGCGTCGCGGGCGCTCCAGTCCTCAGCGTCGTCATGACCGCGCCGGGCGCCGGCGAGGTCCAGCTAGTGCCGGCCGGACGGCTGGTCTTCCCGGCGCCGCTCCCGGCCACCGGCAAGGTCATCGTCAGTTACTACGTCGGCATCTGGGCGCTGCAGTTGGTGCGCTACCAGGCGCTGCTGGAGGTCGAGGTGCTGGCCGCGGACCCGGCCGCCGTCGACCAGCTGTCCCGCCAGCTCGACCTCGCGCTCGGCGGCCCGCCCGCCCAGCTGCTGACCGTGACGCCCGTCGCGTGGGGCCCGATCGCGCCCCCGGACGGGCAGCGGGCGGACGCCCGCTCGCGGGTGCTCAGCTACCGCATCGACTACGAGCGCATTGATCCGGTCCTGCCGCCGGCCAGCGGGCCGATCGTCCAGATCGACGCCACCTTCACCCCGCCGCTCTCCGACGCCCTCACCGTCCCGGAAGGGAGCCCGAATGAGTGAGACGATCACCGACGTGGTGCTTCCCGGCACCTACATCGGAGTAAACGCCCAGGGACTGATCGTTCCCGCGGCGATCGCCACCGGCAACATCGGCATAGTCGGGACCGCCGCGAACGGCCCGGCGGGATCCTGGCCGCCGCAGCCGAGCGCGATCGCGCTGGGCGGTTACCAGGACGCGCTGGCGAACTTCGGCCCCTACGACCCCTACCTCACTCCGACGACGGCCGGCGCGCCGCTCACGCTCGTCCGCGCGCTGGAGCAGGCGTTCACCGCGGGAGCCGGCAACGTCTACGCGGTCCGGATCGCCACTCAGCAGCCGGCCAGCGCGTCGGCCGTCCTGCTGCTCGCGGCCGGTGCAGGACCCGGGCTCACGCTCACCGCGATCGCGGTCGGCTCTTACGGCAACGCGATTACCTACACCCTCACCGAGATCGGGACGGGCGGCGCGACGCAGTGGAAGCTCACCCTGCGCCTCGGCTCGGCCAAGGAGACCTTCACCGTCCCGGCCACCCCTCCCGCCGGGTCGAGCGTGGTCGCGGCACTGTGCGCGGCCGTGACCCCGCCCGCTCCGCAGCCGGGCGGGTCGGCGCTGGTGACGGCTACGGCGGCGGTCAGCTCTCCGAGCAGCAACGCGTTCGCGCCGGTGGCCGCGCCCACGGCGCTGACGGGCGGCGACGACTTCGCCGCGGTCACGCCGGCGGAGGTGGAGGCCGGCCTGGCGGCGCTGGAGAGCGCGCCGGTCAACATCGTCCTCGTGCCCGGGTTCGACCCTTCGGACATCCAGGCGGCGGTCGAAGGGCACCTGGACACGACGCTGGCGGAGGGGAACGAGCGGATCGCCGTCCTCGGCGTCACTGACTCCGGCACCGCGGGGGCCGCCTCCGACGCGCTGGCCGACGTGAGCGGGATCGCCAACGACCGCATCGTGCTCGTCACGCCGGGACTGCTCGCCACCGACGCCCCGACCGGGACCGCAGTGACGCTGCCGCCGTCCTACCTCGCGGCGGTGGTGGGCGGGGCACTGGCCGCCGTCGCGCCGGAGGTCAGCCTCACCAACCAGGCGCTCAACGTTAACGGGATCGACGTGCAGTACTCCCGGGCCCTGACCGAGCAGCTGGTGCTCGGCCGGCTGCTGGTGGTGCGGCAGAAGTTCGGCTACCAGGTGGTGCGCGCCATTACCACGGACACCGACGGATTCGTCGAGATCTCGGTCCGGCGGATCGTCGACTACGCCAAGCAGGGCATCCGGTCCGCGGCCGACGCGTTCGTCGGCCAGCTCAACGACGATCGCATCCGCGCGGCGCTGCAGTCCACCCTCGACGGGTTCCTGTCCGGCATGGTGCTGGACGGGATGCTGGTCGGGTACACGCTCGACGTCTCGGCGACGGCGGAGCAGCAGATCGCCGGGCAGGTCATCGTCACCATCAACCTGCTGCCGACCTTCAGCATCGACTACATCCTCGTGACCATGAATCTCGGTCCGATCGGAAGTTAGGAGCGGTCCGGATGGCGATAAACACGCACGTCTTCACCGGCCTGGACGGCTCGATCAGCCTCGCCGCCGGACAGGGCGCGGAGGGCGATGCGGCCAAGACCGTCATTGCCACCTACCAGCTGGCCCCGGTAGGCCGGGCGACCGGCGTGGTGGTGCAGGTGAGCTCGGATATCAGGCCGTTCCACGAGATCGGCATGCGGTACGCGAGCGAGCTGCGGCCGGGCAACGTCGACGTGACCGGCAGCATCGGCCGCGCCTATATCAACGGCGCGCTGCTCAGCCTGATGCTCGGCAAGGGAGCGGCGACCCCGGAGCCGTCGGGGTCGTTCCTCAGCCCGGCGTTCAACATGGCGCTGCACCTGTCGAGCCTGGCCCTCCCCAGCAACTCCAGTGTCGTTACGGTCTACAACCTGCTGTTCGATACCTGGAGCCTGGCCATCCCAGAGGACGACTTCGTCCTGGAGAACGCAACGTTCAAGGCCCTGTGGATCGCAGTGGCCGACAAGCCGGCGACGTAGCCGCCATGCTCAGCGCCGGTGATCTGCTTCTCGGCGGGTCCGCGACCCGGGCGGTCCGGATCCCCCCCGACGTGCTGCGCCCGGCAGACCCGCGGCCAGCGGACGGCGGAGCGGGCCAGCCGGCGGCCGCGGGCCGGGCATCAGGGACCTCCCCGGCAGCCGGCCCGGCCCCGGGCGCGGCCCCGGGCGCGGGCCCGGGCCCGGTGACGCCCGGCACGCCAGCCGCGGCCGCCGGCGGCGAGGGAGAGGACACCGTGGTCATCCGGCCGCTGCGGCTCGCCGACGTGCAGCGCATCCAGCAGGCCGCGGCCGAGTCGCCGGTGCTGACCGGAGTGCTGATGGTGCAGCAGGCGCTCGTCGCCCCGGAGCTCACCGTCGAGGAGGTGAGCCGGATGCACGCCGGGCTGGTGGAGTTCCTGCTCCGGGAGGTCAACCGGATCAGCGGCCTGACCATGAGCCGCGACGAACTCACCGAGCTGGTCCGGGCACCGCTGGCCCGGGCCTGCTTCGTGGTGGCCCGCGAGTTCGGCTGGACGCCCGAGGACTGCGCGGAGCTCACCCTCGGGCAGCTGCTGCTGTACCTGGAGCTGCTCAGCCGGGATAGCGCGGAGGAACCCGCATGACGGCGGCGGCACGGCTCGCTGCGGCCGCCTCCCCGCCGGGACGGGCCGCCGCCCGGCTGCGGCAGCTGAGCGGCTGGTGCGGATCGCCGCTGTGGTCGGGCTCGAACCTGCAGTGGGCGCAGGTGGGCCGCTGGCAGCGGCTCGCCACCGAGCCCGCGGTCGCGGCAGCGCTGGAAGCCGCGCTGCAGGGCCCCGCGGGCCACGGCGGGGCAACCCCGGCCCCGCCGTCCCGGCCGGCCGGCGGCCGTCATCCCGGCGATGCCGGGCAGCCCGGCGCCACCGGCGCGCGCTGGCCCGGCTCCGGAACGCCCGGCGAGCCGGGCGCGGCTGCGCAGCCCGGCGCGGCTGCGCAGCCCGGCGCCCCGGGGCCGCCCCGGACGATGCCCCGGCCTGCGGGCGCGGGGCGCCGGACGCGATCGCATCGCCCCGGCGGCCTGACCGGCTCCGTCCCCGGCGGGGCTCGCGACCGGCACGCCAGCAGGACCCCCCGGCTGCCAGGGCCCGCGCGCTGGCCCGGCCCGGCCGACCCGCCGGGGCGCCGCGATTCACCGGGCCTCCGGCGGCCCGGCAGCTGGGCCGCGCGGCTGAGCGCCACGGCCCGGGCCGGGGCGGCCACCGCAGTCCGCCCGCCGCGCCCGGCCGCCCGGTTCGCTGACCTGCAGCCCGGCAGCGGGCCAGCCGGGAAGCTGCCCTCCCCGGCCCTCCCCGGCGGCCCGCGGTGGCTGCGCGACCGGGCCGTCCCCGCCGCCAGTCCGGCCACTGGCCCGCCGCGTGCGACCAGGCCGGAGGTCAGCCAGCCGCACCAGCCCGGCCAGCCGCGCCAGCCGCGCCAGCCGCGCCAGCCGCACCAGCCGCACCAGCTGCGGCTGCTGCTGGACGCGCTCGGCTCCGGGCCGACGCCCTGGCCACCCGATGCTCCGCCGGCGCCGGGAGCCGGGGGACCGGACCTGCCGTGGCCTGCCGCAGCCGTCCTGGCGCCCCCGCCGTCCTCGCCGGGCGGAGCCGTGGCGCCGGCCCGCGCCCCGGCCCCGGCCCGCGGCCCGGCCCCGGCCCGCGGGCCTGCGCCGCTGACGGGCCAGCCGCCGCGGCGGCCGGCGGCCCGGGGAGGCGACGGTCGGCCCGACCCGACTGCCTGGCCCGGCGGCGCGGCGACGGAGCCGCCCCCGGCCGGCGGATGGCTCAGCCTTGACCAGCTCGGGCCGGCGCTCGGGCATCTGCTCCGGGACGAGGCCCGCCGGTATGGCATCGAGCTGCAGGACGGCTGAGCATGCCTGCCGCCTCCTGGCCCGCCGCCACCGTCACCATCGGCGGCACCGAGCTGTCGTCCGCTGATGCCGGCGTGAGCCGACTGGTGGTCAGCAGCGTGGTGGGCGGGGGCCACGACCGGCTCTGGGCGCTGCTCGCGGCCGGGTCGCAGCTGGCCGGGATGAGCGCCATGTCAGCGGTCTCGGCTCAGTTGGGCTACGGGACCAGCCTGACCGGCGCGTTCTGCGGTGCCATCGCCGAGACCGGCCAGACGGCCCTGGGCACGGCCGTTACTGCGCTCGGCTCCAGCGCGGCGCTGTCGAGGACCCGGGTAGGCCGCTCGTACGTGCTGCAGTCGGTGGCCGACGTCGTCATCGACCTGCTGAGCGTCGGCGGCGTGCAGCCGGGCGAGGTGCAGGCCCCGGCCCAGCTCGACTGCTACGCGGTGGACGAGCGCCGCCCGGTCTGGGACCACCTGCGCGCGCTGGCCCGGCTGACCGGCCTGGAGCTGTCGACCGGCGCGGACGGATCGGTGAACTTCCGGCCGCCGCGGACCGGCGGCGCCGCGACGGTGACGCTCAGCTACGGCGCCGACCTGCTCGGCTGGGACGTGCGCAGCAACGCGCCGCCCGATCAGGCACCGGCGGTCGTGCCCTACGGCGCGGCCAGCCAGCTCGGCGCCGACCACTGGCACATTCTGCTGCGCGAGCCGGACGGCGGGCCGCCGGCGTCGCCGACGATCGTGCCGCCCGTGATAAGGGACGAGGACGGCGCCACCGCGGCCGGCCAGGCTCTCGGCGCGACGGCCGCACGTCACGCCACCGGCGGGAGCGTGCTGGCCGTCGGGACGCCGACGATCCGCGCGGGGGACGTCGTCACGATCTCCGGCCTCGCGTCCGGGGATCAGGCGGTGCGCGCCATCGAGGTGGCGCATGAGCTGGACGATGCCGGGTTCCGGACGCGACTGCAGGTGGAGGGAACCGGATGAGGGTGCGCCGATGAGCCCGATCGTGCCCGTGCTCGAGGCGATCGTCCGCGAGCAGCTGGCGGGCAGCCGGGGGATCGAGCTCGGCATCGTGAGCGCCGTCTACACCAATGCCGGCGGCACCGGGGACAACAACCTGGCGGTGGATCTGCGGATCCGGGGCAGCGCCGTGGAGCTGCCGCACGTGCCGGTCGCGGTCGGCCGGCTCGGGCTCTCCGTGGTACCCCGGCAGGGCGACCTCGGGGTGGTCGGCTTCGTCTCCGGCGATCTCAGCGGGGCGGTGGTCCTCGGGTTCCTCTACGACGAGCAGAACCGGCCGCCGGACGCGCAGCCCGACGAGATCGTGTACGCCGTACCGGAGGACGAGAACGACGACACGCGCCGGCTAGCGGTGCTGCTGCCGAGCGGGAACTCGGTCATCGTCCAGGACGCGAAGGTCACCATCTCGATGGGCTCGACGAGCGTCACCGTCGAGTCCGGCGGCGACGTCACCATCGAGGCCGGGGGAGACATCTCGCTCCAGGCAAGCGGCGACTTCAGCGTGTCCGCCAGCGGCGACGTGAAGCTGGCCGCGGACGGGTCGGTGAGCGTGCAGGGGGGGACCGACGTCTCGGTCCAGGGGCCCTCGGTGACGGTGCAGGCCGATTCCGACGCCACGCTGCAGGGCGAGACAACGACGATCGCCGGCCTGGTCAGCTTCTCCGCGAGCTAGGAAGCCTCAGGAAGGAGGACGCCGATGCCCGGATCGCCCGTGACGATCGGCTGTGTAGTGCTGCTGACGCCCGGCGCCGCGGGGCCGCCTGACAGCGGCGTGATCGTCGGGATCCTGCAGACGGTGGCGACCGCCGGCGGGATGCCGCTGGCCACAGCCGGGTCGATCTGCCAGATGGTGAACTCGCTGACTGGCGCGCCATACCCGCTGCCGATCGGCGAGGCGGGCGCCTCCTCGGGGGTGCTGGTCGACGGCGAGCCGCTGGTCCGGCTGGGCGACATGATCCCGTCCGGGCCCGGCGTGCTGGAGATCCTGGGGCCGCCGGCCGCGTCCTACCTGACCGACGAGAACCCGCCATGACCGCCGGCTACGACACCGGGCTGCCCAGGCTCGGCCGGGACCTCGCCCTCACCTTCACCGGGCCGGCCGGCGCCCCGTGGGTCGACGGCGACTTCGCGACCGAGACGAGCTACGGGCCGGACGGCGCCCCGGCCGGCACCGACCTCGGGGTCGTCGGTGGGGTGGCCGCGGCGACGCAGCTGCTGGTCAACCGCCTGCGGACGATCGTCGATGAGCAGACCGGCGTGGGGGAGCTGCAGCCGCTCGGCCACCCGCAGTACGGCTCGCGGCACGAGTCCCAGATTGGCCAGCCGAATGCGGACCGGACCAGGAACCTGGTCAAGCTGTACGTGCTCCAGGCATTGCAGCAGGAACCGCGGATCCAGCAGATCGTCTCCTGCGTGGTCGCGCCGTGGAGCCCGGACCAGCCGGACCTGGTGCAGATCGCGGTGCAGCTGGTGCTGCTCGACCAGGACAGCCCGGTGAACTTCGTGATCCCCTTCAACCTGGCGGCCGGCGGATGACCTTCGCAGCCGAGCCGTACACGGTCTTCGTCGATGACCTGGTGAGCGCGCTCACCGGGGGCATCATCCGGGACGCCTTCGTCTTCGTGCCCGAGGCCGCCCCGTTCCGGCTCTCGGCGGGACCGGCCTTCACCAGCGGCACGGTCCGGATCCAGGGCATCGCCGGCGGCGTGAACCACGCGTTCCAGCCGGGTACCGACTTCGCGGTCGCGGCTGACGGGACGATCGCCTGGCAGACCCAGCCCGGCTCAGCAGCGACGCCGGCGGCGGGAGCGACGCTGCCGGACCCGGGAACCACCTTCTACGCCAACTACGAGCCGGCCATCGATCCGCAGGCCCTGCCGCCGCTCACGGACCGCAATCCGGGCAGCATTGTCCGCACCCTCGCCGAGAGCTTCGCCCGCGAGTACGCGGTTCTCTCCCGGCAGCTGCAGCTGATCTACCAGGCCGGCTTCCTGCAGACCGCGACCGGGCCTGATCTGGACCAGATCGCCGCGCTGGTGGGGCTGGCCCGCCGGACCGGCCTGACCGCGGTCGGTGAAGTGGTCTTCTCCCGGTCGACGCCGGCACCGGCCAGCGTCAGCATTCCGCTCGGCACGCTCGTGTCCTCGGGCGACGTGCCGCCGGTCACCGCGGCCACCACCGCCGACTGCACGCTGCTCCCCGGGGCGCTGTCGGTCACCGCGCCGGTCGCGGCGCAGCAGCCCGGCCCGCCCGGCGCGGCCAGCGCCGGACTGCTGACCGTCATCAACCGGCCGATCCTCGGCATCGAGGCGGTGACCAACCCGGAGCCGCTGCTGCTGGGCGCGCCCGACGAGACCGACGCCGCGCTCCGGCTGCGATGCTCGCGGGCGCTGGAGACCTCGGGTGCCTCGACGGTCGACGCGATCACCGGCGTGCTGACGGCGATCCCGCAGATCCAGGAGCAGGACGTGCAGGTCATCGAGGACCACCTCAACGCGCCCGGCGTCATCAGTGTGGTGGTGGCCCCGCTGCAGCCGCTGACCGCGGACCAGGCCCAGTTCGCCGCGCAGCTGCTCGAGCAGGTCAGGCCCGCCGGGATCCTGCTGCGCCACAACCTCCCGCCGGTCCCGGTGCCGCCAGCGGCCGGGCAGCAGCCGCCCGCGCCGCCCCTGCCGCCGGTCCCGCCGCCGCCGGGCCCGGCGAACCCCGCGCTGCTCCAGGTCGCCGTCTCGGCCATGGTCACCCCGCAGAGCCTCACGCTGACCCCCGCCCAGCAGAGCGGCCTGGAAGGCCAGGTGGCGGCGGCGCTCCAGGCGGCCGCCGACCAGCTCGGGGTGGGCGCCGATGTGGTGTACAACGCCCTGGTGGCAGCGGCGATGTCGGTGCAAGGCGTGTACGACGTCGCCATCGAGCTCACCCCGGCCGGCCAGCCTGCCGTCCGAGCGAATGTCACGCTACCGCAGCAGCAGCGCGCCGCCCTCAGCGTCACGGTCCAGCTCCGCGCCGCGCCGGTCGCCTTCGACCTCGCGGTCACGGTGACGCCGCTCGGCACCGCCACGGCCACCGACCAGCAGGCCGCCCTGGCGGAGATCTCTGCCGACATCCAGCGCCGGCTGGCCACCGCGATGGCCACCATGCAGGCTCCGATCACGGCGGCGTCCTTCCTCGGCGTGCTCACCGACACGCCGACCTACCACGTGCGCGCCCTGACCTACCAGGTCGAGTTCGTCGCGGAGGGGCTGCGGGTCGCCGCCGCGGACGCGACGGTAATGCCGACATCCGACCAGGTGCTGTGGATCCGCTCGGTACGGGTGGCCGCGTCATGAGTACCGGGGCCGCGCGGGTCGCCGACGTGCTCGGCCGGTTCCCGGCCTACCTGGGGCTGGCGCGGGACGGCTCGGTGGCGACCTGGGTGGTCACCGGGCTGGCCGACGACCTTGACGTGCAGACCGCGCAGCTGCTCGGCATCCGGCAATCGCACCGGATCGGGCAGGCTGCCACCGAGAGCGACCTGTTCCTGCTGGCGTCGCTGCACGGGCTCGGTCCCGAGCGGGCGGAGCCGCTCAGCATCCGGCTGGACGCCGTCGCGGCACTCGCCGGCCAGCTCGCCGCCGGGACGATCGGCGCGGCGGCGGCGGCGCAGCTGGTGACCAGCCTGCTGCAGGTGCCCGCGCCGGCGCAGCCGGCGCTCGGCCAGCTCGCGGCGGCGCTCGCCCCGCTGCTCGGCTACGGCGCGCGGGTCGGCTGCTTCCGGGCCTGCCTGCAGACGGTGATCGGGCTGCACCGGGCGGGAAACGGCACGGTCAGTGCGCTGCTTGGCGCGGCGTCGGCCTACCTGGGACTGGCGCCGTCGCCGGCCGTCGACTCCGCGGACGGCTACCAGCACGTGGCCAGCTGCACGGATCTGCTGACGCTGGCCGCCCCGGGCGGCGGCACCGTCGCGAGCGACCCCGACGTGCTCGCGCTCGAGGAGAACCCGCCGCGCCCCGCCGGGCTGGCGCCGGCGGCCCGCGCCTCGGGCGACCGGTTCCAGCTGCTGCGCGCCGGGCTCGACACGGTCCCGGTGACGGTTCGGGTGCTCGGGCTCGGCGGCGGGACCGCCGGCCCGATGGTGGTCAACGTCGACGCGGGGTACGGCCTGGGCTACCTGGGCACGGTCCCGGCCGGCTCCGAGCTGCAGTTCACCAGCGACGGCCGGGTCACGCTCGACGCCGCCGACGCCGGGTCGCTCGGGTTCTCGTTCTCCGGCGCCGTGTTCGCCAGCGAGGGGGAGCTCCACCCGCAGGACTTCGTGTTCGCGCACTCCTCAGGGCCGCCGGAGCCAAAGGACGCCAGCTTCGCGGTGACCACGCCGGCCGCCGACGCGTTCGACCCGGCCCCGGCCTTCCCGCACCCCGAGCTGCCGCTGGTCCCGGCCACCGCGCCGAGCGGCGAGAGCCGGTGGGCATTTTTCGAGTCGGTCGGCCACTTCGGCAGCCTGTCCGGCAGCCAGGCGGTGCCCGCGTCGCCAGGCTTCGCGGCCGGCTACCTGGACGGCAGCTCGCCCGGCTCGCGGAGCGCCGCGTTCGCATCCGCCGGGCCGCCGCCGCCCGCCGCCCAGGTCGGGTTCCAGTGGCTCGAGCGCGAGCTGTACGCCGTGCGGCTCTGGCTGCCCGCCCGGTTCGCGGCGCTGGACCAGCCCGGCGCAACACCGGTCAGCGAGCGCATCCGGCAGCTGCTGGACCGCCACCGCGCCGCCGCCGTGTACGTCTACGCCGAGTACGGCACGCCGGACTGGGTGCTGGGAACGGGCGTGCTGGCGCCGGCAACCGGGGACCCGGGTCCCATGGCGCAGCTGACGGGGACGGCGCTCTGGCCCGCCGGCACGCCGCAGCCACCGGCCGTCCGAGCACTCTGAGAGGAGCCCGACCATGCCACTGATGAAGCCAGCGCTCGTTGACGCGCAGCCGGGACAGCCGATCACCGCACAGGGCTGGAACGTGCTCGTCGACGGGCTTAGCGCGCTCTACGACGCGGTGCTCGCGCTGGCCGGCAGCACGCTCTCGGTGACCGTGCTGGACCCCTCCGGCAACAACTTCGCCGGCGCCACTGTGATCGCGGTCCCGGTCGCGGGCGGGACGACGCCCGTCACTGCGCTGCCGCCGTACCCCGGTATCACCACCTACACGCTCGGCGGGCTCAGCCCGGGAGCCTGGAGCATCCTGGTCATCGCGGACGGGTTCGTCACGCCCGCGACCCCCGTCACGATCCCGGGCCCGACGACGGCCACCATCTCGCTGACGGGTGCCGTGGCGATGCCGGACCTTGTCGCCGTCGGCGCCCAGGACGCCGTCAATACCCTGGCCGCCCTGACCATCACCGTCGACATCATCCTGGACGTCACGGGAACGCAGATCCCCATCGTGAGCATGCCGCCGGTGAGCGTGAACGCGCCCGTGCTCATGCAGCAGCCCGCCGCGGGAACGATCCTCGACCCGAGCCTGCAGCATGCCCGGCTGCTGATCGCGGCGGCGCTGCTCCCCGAGGCGACCGTTACCATGCCCAGCCTCATCGGGCTGAGCAACGACGAGGCGGCCAGCGTGCTGAGCCGACTCGGGCTGGTCGTGGGCACGACCTCGGTCGAGGAGCCGTCGTCATGACCGCGCGCCGGCCGCGCCCGCAGCGAGGAGGCACCACGAATGGCTGACGACCAGACCCCGGAAGGCCCCGCCTCGCCGGGGCAGCCGCCCGCCGCCGCGAGCGCCGAGCCGGCGCCGGACCAGCCGGGGTCGGCCCCGGACGCGCCCCGGCTCGGCCCGATCATCGCCGCGCCGCCGTTCCGGTTCACCCCGCCCGTCCAGCCGGTGTCCCCGCCGGTCGTGCAGGTAGGCCCGGCCGCGTCCCCGGTCTTCATCGACATCGGCGACAAGGCGTCGCAGGCGGCGATCACCAGGGACGGCGTCCAGATCCCCGTCATCCCGATCGACCCCTCCCAGCTGCAGAACGTGCACCTGATCCCGCCGCTGTTCACCGAGCGGGTGGTGTCGCAGAGCATCCCGCCGGGGACCCGGGTGCCGCAGGGAACCTCCGTGGACCTGGTGCTGGCCTCGCCGACCGTCCTGCCGATCAGCATCGTGCCCGGCATCCACCCGGTATTCCTGGGCCCCACCGGGCAAACGCCCAACACGCTGGCCGGCGTCTACACCCAGTTCATCCAGAACAACGCCGCGCTGCAGGGCGTGCTCTCCCGCTCCACGACGGCCCCCAGCGACCCGAACTCCCCTGACTTCACCACGATCGTCAGCGCGTTCGCGGGCCTGAGCCCGCCGGTGCAGGCCACGCCGGCCGATGTGGCCGCGGCATTCACCGGGCTGCAGGCCGCGATGACGTTCGGGAGCTGACGTGGCTGCCGAGGCTCCGCCCGCCGCGGCGAGCGCTGCGGTCCAGGCGCAGCCGGTCGCGCTGCCGGCCGGTGCCGTCGAAGTCGGGCTGACCGGCACGCTCAAGGTCACGCCGCCTGGGGTCACGTTCCTCCGCGACGTCGCCACGGTCCGGGCCGCCGGCCCGGACGCGGGCGCGACGACGACGGCGGCCACCTTCGTCGTGGACTTCGGCGTGCCGCTCACGGTCTCGGCGATCTGGTTCCCGCCATCGTCGTCGACCAGCGGCCCGAACACGGTGACCGCGGCCTCGCTGTGGCTGGGAACCCAGTTCGTGCCCATCAGCCCGGGCGGCCCGGACGGCGGGTTCCCGGTCGACCAGAACAGCATGGCCAGCCTCGGCGAGTTGCAGACCCAGAAGCTGCAGGTGAGCCTGGCCCAGGAGCTCGACCCAGCCGACGCGCAGAGCCAGGGGCTGGTCAACCTGCCGGCGGCGCCGGCCAGCGTGCAGATCAGCCTCAACGGCGTCCCCGCCTGGCGCAGCCCGCCGGGCGCCCCGCCGCTGCCGGGAGCCCCGGCCGAGGTTGACCTCTCGGCCGCGCTGGCCGCCGTCGCCGCGGCGGCCGCTGGCCCGGTCTCGGTCACCGTGACGGTCTCCGCGCCGAGCCCGCTCCAGGAACCGGCGCTCAGCCTGAACGCGCCGACCTACCTGCTGGAGTTCGCCGCGCTGCCGAGCCCGCAGGTACCCGCGCTGGAGCTGGACGCCCCGCAGGAAGGGGCCTACCAGCTGACGCTCCCGCTGCCCGGCGCGGCGGCCACCTGGCCGGTGCGCGAGGTGCTGCTGACCCTCGCGGGCAGGCCCCCGGCCACGCGGGTGCTCGAGCCGACGCTTCCGGTCCTGGCCCAGACGGCCTTCCTGGGCCTGCAGCCGGGAACGACGCTGGCCGCCGCGCTGCCGGCGGCCTGGCTGGCGAAGCTGCAGACCCTGACGGCACTGCGGATCCCGCTCAGCGTCACCGCGAGCGGCGACCCGGCCGGCATCGAGCTGGCTCCCGTTTTGTACTCGCGGGACGGCCCGGCGGGCCCGCTGTCGCCGCTGCCGGGAGCCAATCTCGCCGCGGTGACCGTCCCGGCCGCCGACGGCGGCGACGCCCCGCAGTGGGTGGCGCTGCAACTCGCCGAGCCGCTGCCGGTCGTCCCCGGCCAGCAGCTCTGGCTGGCGCTCGGCGTCGTCCGCGGATCGGCCACCTGGCTCACCGCGGCGCCCGGCCCAGCCGCCGGCCCGGATGCCCCGCTGGGCCGGCTCACCTCCTCCGGCGCCTTCCTCGGGCTCTCGCGCGTCGCCAACCTGGCCGGGCCGTTCGCCGCGATCCGGCTGGTCGGCGTGCCGCTGGACGCAGCCGCCTGTCCCGCCCTGGCCGTAGGCGTGCACCCGGCGGCGGCCACCGGGCTGGCCGACGTCACCCCCACCAGCACCGGCACCACGGTGCGGACGCGGCTGGCCGCCCCGGCGACCCCGAGCGCGGCGGCGGGCGGGTCGGCTGCGCTGCCCCTCGACGTGGTCGTCGCCGCGCCCGGCCGGTACACGCTGCAGGCGGCCGCCGTGCGCTACCCGCCTCCTGGCGGCGGGCCGTGAGGCGGCGGCGTGCTCCCGGCGGCGCCGATACGAGCGGAGGTTCACGATGACCGAGCCGCAGCGAACCGACTTCATCGACGGGCTGCGTGTCACGGCGCTGCATCTCGAGCACATGGAGGAGGCCGGCGAGTCTGCGATCAGCGATGTCCGGCAGGCGCTCGGGCTCGGGCAGGTCTGCTTCGGGCTGCGGCTCGAGGTCGTATCGGGTGCCCTCAGCCTGACCCCTGGACTGGCGTTCACTCCCGGCGGCCTGCCGCTGCGGGTCGCCGCGGCCACGACCCTGCAGCCCCCGCCGGGCACCGGGCCGTTCACGGTGCTGCTCACGGCCAGCAACCACGACGACCCGGCCAACCGGTTCGGCGGCGCGCCGACGATCATCTACCTGGACAGCACGCCGTCGATCACGGCGACCGTGCCGGCCGCAAGCCCGGACGTCGTCGTGCTCGGCACCGTCTCGGTGCAGGGCGACGGCTCGCTGCAGGCCAGCCAGGACGACACCAGCTACCTCGCCCCGGCTCACCATGCGCACTCCGGCACCTTCTACCAGGACGCGGCCGGGCTGTGGTGGTACGACGGCCCGCAGGTAACCGGCGGCGGGGTGGGCCCAGCCGGCCCGCCCGGCCCCGCGGGGCCTGCGGGCCTGCCGGGGGCGCCGGGAGCCGACGGCGCGCCGGGAGCGGCCGGGGCGCCGGGAGCCGACGGCGAGCCGGGGGCGGCCGGGGCAGCGGGGCCGCGGCCCCGCTGGATCGGACGGGGCGCCGGGCGGCCAGGGTCCGCAGGGCGTGCCAGGGCCTGCAGGCCCGGCAGGCCCGCAGGGGCCTGGCCCGCAGGGACCGGCTGGCCCGCCGGGACCGCCGGGCCGCCCCCTCCCGGATCCGCCGGTGCCGGCGGATGCGGCACTGGCACCGGCCGCCGCGGCCGGGACCGAGCGCGCCCCGGCGCCCCCGGCCGAGCCCGAGCCGGCTCAGCCCGCGGTCACCGCCGCGCGGGAGCTGAGCTGGGCACCGGGGTCGCCGATGCCCGCGCCGGACGCCGAGCGGCTGCTCCGCGAGGGACTCGTCGTGACGTTCAGCGCGCCGCTAGCGGCCGGGCCAGCGGCGCAGGTCGCCGACGCGCTGGTCACCTGCCTGTACCTGCGCCGCCCGCCGGCACCGGCCGTGCTCCCGCTGTTCGGCACCGCCGCGGTCGACGGACCGCGGCTGGTCTGGCGCGCTGAGCCGGCCGCGCTGGAGGCGCTGCGGGCGGGCGATGGCCTGCCCGAGGGCCGGGTCCTGGTCGATGTCGCCTGCGACTACCTGCTCGACGAGAACGGGCAGCCGGTCGCTGGCGGTACCGCCGGGCTGCGCGACGGCCCGGAACCGGCGGCGCCCGGCGGGCTGCTCAGGACCTGGCTGAACGTGGGCGGCTGAGCAGTGCGCGGCGCGGAGGGCGAGGAGCATGGCAACCGGAGCGGGGTGCTGCTGCTGCGGGTCTGGACCGAGGAGAGCGGGGCCAGGTTCCGGGCCAGGATCAGCAGTCTCGGGGCCGACTCATCGGATCAGGAGGTGGCGGTGGCCGCCGATCCCGAGCGGGCCATCGAGATGGTCAGGCGCTGGCTCGGGCAGTTCACCGGGCCGGACCGGCCGCCGCCGTGAGGCCCGCCCGCGGGCGCGAACGATGAGCAGGAGCGGCGCCCCGCTGATCGCGACGGTGATCCTGAGCTGGCAGCGGCCCGACCTGCTGCGCCAGACCATCGACTCGTACACGGCGCAGACCACGGTGGCGCACCGGGTCCTGCTGGTCGACAACGGATCCGGCGCCGCCACCCGCTGCGTCATCATGGCGGCGCGCGAGCGCGGCGCAGTCGACCGGGTGGTGCTGCTGGACGGCAACCGCGGCGGCGAGGCGCTTAACCTCGTGCTCGACGACTGCGCTGCGCCGTTCCTGCACTTCAGCGAGAACGACCTGGAATACCGGCCCGGCTGGGACCGCGATCTGCTCTCGAAGTTCGACGCGTTCCCGTGCCTCGGCCAGCTCTCGGTCTTCTCGGCCGAGCCCGAGACGACGGCCGGGGAGATCGGGCCGCGGCATCCGGCCACACCGCTGCAGCGCGGCGGGCGCCGGGTGTGGGTCGCGGCGCACAACGTCGGGACGAGCAGCATGGTGCGCAGGGAGGTGGCCGAGGCCGGCGTGCGCTGGCGCACCCTGGAGGCCGGGGGCCTGCGGTGGCCGGACGACGGACGCTTCTCGGCGGACGTGAAAGCAGCAGGCTTCCTCGTCGCCTGGAACGACCGCCACGTGGTGACCAACTGGGGTCACAACGTCGCGGAGTGGCGCGGTCGGCTCGACTACTATCTCGCTGACTTCGGCGCCAAGCCCTGGGTCGGCCTCGCGGGCCTCGAGCGAATGCTGCAGGCCCGGGGGTATGTTCTGGACCGCTCCGCGGACGGGGCCGTCCGCGGGATCCGGCCAGCGCAGCGGCACGGGCGCGGTTGACAGGCGCCGGTGCGGGGCCGACGCTGGAGGGCGTTCGGCACGCCAGCTCGCCAGGCCCGCTGGTGAAGGGGGCGATCGCGGTGGAACGGGTCGGGCTTGATCTCGCGGTACCGCCCGCGCAGGGAGTCGTCGTGCTCGGCATGCACCGCAGCGGGACCTCGCTGGCGGCGCGGCTGCTCCAGCTGGGCGGGCTGAGCATGTGCCCGTCGGCCGACCTGGTGCAGGCCTGCTGGAGCAATCCGACCGGCCACTGGGAGAGCCGACGGCTGCTCGCAGCCAACGACAGGCTGCTGGCCGAGCTCGGCGCGGCCTGGGACCGGCCACCGGCCGGCGACGCGGCCGAGCGCCTTCGCGCGCTGGTTCCGGTGCTGGGCGCATCGCTTCGCGCCGAGTTCGCTGCGTCCTACCCGGCCCCCGGCTGGATCTGGAAAGACCCCCGCACCTCGATCACCTTACCGTTCTGGCGCGACGTGCTGCCCGAGCTGGCGGTCGTCCTGATGCTCCGCAACCCGCTGGAGATCGCGGGCTCGCTGCAGGCGCGAAACGGCCTCGACGGGCAGCGCTCGCTGGAACTCTGGGAATCCTACCTGAGCCACGCCATCGCCGCGCTGAGCGGGCTCCCGGTCGCGGTCGCGTGGTACCCGCAGGTCCTGGCCGCGCCTGGCGGGTGGGTGAGCCGCGTCCGGGAGTTCCTGGCTGGGCACGGGCTGCTGGCCGGCCCGGCCAGCTGGGCGGCGATCGAGGGCCTGGCCAGCCCGGCCCTGCGGCACCACCGGCAGGACGACGCCGGCGCCCTCGCCGGTGACGCCGTGACGGCGTCCCAGGCGGGGCTGTACCGCTTCCTGCTCCAGCTGCCCGAGCAGGTGGACGACTGGACGGCAGCAGACGCCGGGCCGGGGCGCGGAATTGCGCACGGGACGCCGCGCCCCGCCCCGGCTCCGGCCGCGCCGGAGGCGGCCGGCCCGTCCCGGATGACGCCGCCAGGGCCCGGTCCCATCCGCACGGTATGGGTGGCCGGGTTCCCCTCCCGTTATGGGGGAGCGGACACCGAGCTCGACCACGTGATCGACCTGTGGCGCTCGGCTGGGATCGCCGTGCACCTGGTCCCGATGTTCGACGCCACGGACGAGATGGTGCGCAGCGCGCTCGCCCGGGGCTGCGAGGTGCACCCGTACCAGCCGGACGTCTTCCGCGACCGGACCGTCGTCAGCTACTGCAACGGCGAGTTCCTGCGCCTGCTCCCCGAGATCGTCGAGGCGGGACGGCCGGGCCGCGTCATCTGGTTCAACTGCATGACGTGGCCGTTCGAGGACGAGCTGCGGGCACACCAGGCCGGGTGGATCGACGTGTTCGGCTTCGTCAGCAGCTACCAGGAGGCGCAGCTGCGGCCCCACCTGGAGCGGATCGCCCCCTACAAGACTTTCGGGTACCGCCCGTACTTCAACTCCCGGCGCGTGCCCTGGCAGCCCAGGGAGTTCGCCGGCGTCTACGGCCTCGGCCGGATCTCGCGGGACGATGCCGCGAAGTTCGCACCGGACACCTGGCAGATCTTCGATCGCGTCCTCGTGCCGGCGAGCCTACGCAAGAAGGTCTTCATCCTCGGCCACGGCCCGAACGCCGCCGCCCGGATCGGCCCGCCGCCGGCCGCCTCGACTGGCTCACCTGGTCGCCCGATGTGATACCGAGCGCGGACTTCTACCGCCGGATCAACACGATGATCCACAAGACCGGCGGCTCGTCAGAGTCCTATTGTCGGGTCGTCGTCGAGGCATACGCGCACGGCGTGGTGCCAATCGTCGAGGACGCCTATGCGCTCCCAGAGTTGGTGGTGCACGGCGAGACCGGGTTCCGTAGCTCCGACTCCGACGAGATGAGCTACCTCGCGAGCGTGCTTGCGTTCGACGAGCGGCGGCACCACGCGATCGCCGAGGCCGGTCGCCGCCATCTCGAGGAGCATCTGGTGGACGAGGACGTGGCGCTCCGCGGCTGGCTTCAGGTGCTGTAGCCACGGAACGGCCTGTCACAGCTCCCGGATCGTGGTCGGCGGCACCGGGGACGCGGGCCCAGCGTAGTCCGCCCAGAGCGAGGCCGCATCGTTCCACTGGAGCTCCTCGTCGATGATGCCCTCGTGACGAGCGGGCCCGGCGACCCAATCGCGAGTCACGCCCCAGTGGTGGAAGACCCAGCTCCGGGTCGTGCTGAGGCACGCGTAACCGGACGCGCGCGCCCGCCGCGCGTACTCGTAGTCCTCGCCGCCGCCGGGATAGAACCGCTCGTTGAGCGGCCCCACGTGACGGAACGCAGCCATGTCCACTACCGAGCAGAACATCTCAACGCCCTGTACGGCGGAGTCAGGGACGAGGGTAAGCCGCTCGTTGATCACGTGCCGCTGGGTCACTAGAAACCGCCAATCGGCGTCAGAGTATGTCTCGCTGTAAGACAGCACGAAGTGGTCGTCCCCTGGCTGACGACCAATCGCCCAATGCGGGATCTTGACGGACATCGGGTTGACCGCAATGGCCGGGCTACCGGCCGCGGCCGCGCGCTGGAAGCTGTGCATCACGCCAAGCCACCAGCGACGGTTGATGAACTCGACGTCGTCGTTGCAGATGGTGAGATACGGGGTCGCGACCAGCAGCGACGCCAGGTTGACGGCCTTCGCGAAACCGAGGTTGCCGCTCGCGTGCCGATGTGTGATCGGGGTCCGGAGGAGCATGAGATTCCGGTAGGCCCGCCGCCAGCGTTCGATCGGAAGGCCGCCCTGCGTCTGGTCGACGATGATGACGTAGAAGTTCGGCGGCGTCTGTGCGTACAGCGTCTCGAGGCACCGGCTGATGCAGCCCTCGCGGAGCACAGGGATCACGAACGTGTTCCGCACGGGCGTCTCCCTCCGATTCGTAGCGCATAACACCTGGCGCCGGCAGGTCAGCCCGATGACGAGCTGGCGGGGGCGGCTGATGACGAGCTGGCGGGGGCGGCTGATGACGAGCTGGCGGGGGCGGCTGATGACGAGCTGGCGGGGGCGGCTGATGACGAGCTGGCGGGGGCGGCTGATGACGAGCTGGCGGGGGCGGCTGATGACGAGCTGGCCGGGGCAGCAGACGACGAGGATATGGGTGCGGTCGAGGACGAGGAGCTGGACCGGCCGCCCGAGGAGGAGCTCGAGGAGCCGTGCGAGGACGAGCTCGAGGATCCGTGCGATGAGGAACTCCCCGCCCCGTGGGAGGAGGAGCTCGAGGAGCCGCGCGAGGACGAGCTCGAGGATCCGTGCGATGAGGAACTCCCCGCCCCGTGGGAGGAGGAGCTTGAAGAGGCCGACGGCGTGCCGTAGGTGAACTGGTTGCCGGCCCCGACCGCGATGCGCGGCAGACGCGTGGTCTCCGGGTCGGGCGCAGCGCTCTGACCGCTCACACGGCGAAGGCCATCCTCATTGCTCATCTCGGTCCTCCTTGGTGTCAGTGAATGGTCTGACTGGCTCGGGACGTCCACGGGCGGTGCCGTTGGCGACGTCGCAGGGCTCAGTGCCTGCTCGGTGAGGTCGGTGCGGCCGAGGTGCACTCTAGCGTGGCCGCCAGCCCAATCAGCTGTGGCGACGGCTCGGTCCTCAGCTCAGTCAACAGCAGCCGACGATAGGCATGGTAGGTCCTGATGGCGCTCGCATAGTTGCCCTCGGCAATGTAGGCGCGGATCAGGCACCGCTGCGCAGTCTCGCGCAGCGGCTCGCCAGCCACCGCAGCGAACGCCGCCTCGATTGCGTGGGCGGTGCGCCCGGCGGCGAGATGCAGCTCGGACAGTTGCTCCAGGGCATGCAGCCGCAACTGCCGGAGCCGCTCCCGCTCGACGAGCACCCAGTCGTCGGTCCAGCCTGGGAGCAGGTCCGCCTTGAGCTCGACTGGGTCCGGGAGGGTGGAAGGAACGGGGGGCCACCTGGTTTCGATCACCTCCCTCGAGCGGGCGACTAAAGCCCTCGTGTCGACCCAGACGGAAGACGACAGCGCAACCGCAGTGTCTTCCGCGATCACTAAACGGCCTGCCGCGCGATGGACGCGCCAAAGTGCCGACCTGAGGCTCGCGGCTGCGTTGCCGTCGAGGGTCTCGGGCCACAGCACTCCGGCGAGACGGCGTCGTGGCACGGGAGCGCCCCGCAGCGCAAGGAACGCGACGAGGTGTTCCAGCCCCGCGGAGAGGCGAATCGAGGTACCCCGAACTCGGAGCTCGAACCCGTCGAGAAGGCGCAGCGTCGGGCGGGACTCTGCGGCCAACTCGTGACTGGGAAGCGACTGCGTGGTCACCTGCCGGACCTTCGGTGGGGGCTGGTTGGACGGGCCCGGCAAAGAAAGAACAGCCGAGTGGCCTTGTGAGGTAGCCGTGTCTATAGTCTTTCGATGCTTACCATGGCGCCTGTCCGGGGTCAAGCCGCGCCCTTCTGCCCGGCGACCCTCGCGACGCTGCGCATGGCGGCCCGGCGTGCTGCTCGCAGGGTCGGCGCTCGCCTGCCGCGGCTCCCGGGCATTGGCACGACCAGCCTGGCGCGGTAAAGTAGGAAAGCTGAATACCACGTTTTCCGTGCTTCCCGCTGGACCGCCAGCAAATACCGACATATACCGTCAGCCAGGCGGCGCTCACGGCCGAGTCCCTGGCGGACAATTCGCCATAAGCCCGCATATCTAAAAAGGCGACAATGTGCCGCCCGCGTCGCCGGGCCCCGTCGCACAGCTCAGCATGACCGGCGCCGGGCCCATCGGCGGGTCATCCCGGAGGAGCCGGACCGCCCTCGGGGCATCCGCTGCAGGACCGCAAGTGCCGAAGAAGCTGGATCACCGCAGATGCCGATGAAGGGAGCCGCAGCGCATGGCCGAGATGGTCGAGATCCCCGGCAGCGAGCGCGCCGAGATGGTCGGGTCGGTGCTGGTCGGGCCCGTGCCGGACGACGAGATCGTCACCGCGACAATAGCGGTCCGGCCGCGGCCCGCCGGCGCACGCCGCGCGGCGCAGATCGCCGAAATGCCGCCGAGCCAGCGACCGCACCTGACCGACCAGGAGTTCAGCGAGGTTTACGCTTCGGACCAGCCCGACGTGGACCAGGTCGCGCAGTTCGCTCGCACCGGCGGCCTCCAGGTGATAGAGGCGTCGGCGCAGACGCGGAGCGTGCGGGTCTCGGGCACGGCGCGGCAGTTCCATGACCTGTTCGACGTGACCCTCCAGCGGTACCGGGTGGGCGGCACGACCTTCCGCGGACGGACCGGCCCGCTGAAGGTGCCGGCCAGCGTCGCCGGCCTCATTGAGGGCGTGTTCGGCATCGACAACCGGCCGATCGCGCGGCGCCATACCATCGCTGCGGCCGGTACCGACCGCGCTAGCAGCCCGAGTGTCCTGACCGCGCCGCAGGTCGCGCAGGCGTATGACTTCCCTAGCGCAGACGGCTCCGGCGAGACGATCGCGATTATCGAGTTCGGCGGCGGCTACCGGATCGCCGATCTGCAGGACTTCTTCACCGGCCTCGGGCTGTCAGTGCCCACGGTGGTATCGGTGGGGGTCGACGGCGCGGCGAACTCGCCGGTCGATGCGCCCGCCGTGACCTCCGGGACTGCCGCGGCGGGTGCGCCCGTTGTCACGGATGTGAGCCCGCGCGACGGCGATCCTGGCGGCGGCGACCAGGTCGTGATCTCCGGGAGCGGGTTAACCGGGGCTACCGCGGTCATGTTCGGCTCGGTGCCGGGATCGATCCAGTCCGTGGACTCCGATTCGCAGGTCACCGTGACCAGCCCCGCCGCGACCGAGACGGTCGATGTCACCGTCCTGAACGCCGCCGGGACGCCGACGGTGCTGAGCCTCAGCCCGGCCAACGGCCCGCCGGGCGGCGCGACGGAGGTGACGGTCACCGGGACCGGCTTCACCGGCGCCACCGGCGTGGTGTTCGGGAATGTCGCCTCGGGCACCGTGGCGGTCGCTTCTGACTCGCAGCTGCAGGCCACGAGCCCGCCGCTGAGCATGGGCGTGCACGTCACGGTGACGGGGCCGGGCGGCACCTCGGCCACCACCGCGGCCGACTACTTCATCTACAACGACAGCGACGGCGAGGTGACCCTGGACATCGAGGTCGCCGGGGCAGTCGCCCCCAAGGCGAATATCGTCGTGTACTTCGCCCCGAACAGCTCAGACGGCTGGCGGGACGTCCTCCAGCGTGTCGTCACCGATGCCACGAACAACCCGTCCATCCTCTCGATCAGCTGGGGCGGGCCCGAGGATCTCGCGTGGACCGTCCTGCAGAGAACGGCCATGGAGAGCATCTTCGTGCAAGCGAGCACGAAGAAGATGGCCGTCTTCGCCGCTTCGGGGGACAACGGGTCGGCAGACATGTCCCCGCAGGCCGCGGCCGGCAGTCCGGGGCCGCACTGCGATTACCCGGCCTCAAGCCCGAATGTCACCGGCTGCGGCGGCAGCACCCTGACGCTCTCTTCCGGGGCACGCGCGAGCGAGGTCGTCTGGAACGACCCTGATCCGGCCGACCCGACGGGAGTCGACTCGGGAACCTCAGGCGGCGGCGTGAGCATCGAGTTCACGCCGGTGCCGCCGTGGCAGTCGGGCGCAGGCGTGCCATCGAATCCGAAGGGGGCGACCGGTCGCGGGGTTCCCGACGTCTGCGGGCATGCCGACGGGTACCAGATCGTGCTCCGCGGCGTCGTCACCGGCGAAGGCGGCACGAGTGCGGTCGCCCCGCTGTGGTCCGGGCTGGCTGCGCTGGTCAACCAGCGGCTCGGGCGTCGCTTCGGACCGTTGCTCGACGTCCTGTATGGCTCCTCGGTCGCCGCGACGTTTTTCGACATCACCAGCGGGACCAACGGCACGTATAACGCCGGCCCGGGCTGGGATCCGTGCACCGGCCTGGGCAGCCCGGACGGGACCAAGCTCGTGCAGGCGCTGGCCGGCGGGGCCCTGCCCGTGGTGACCGGCGTCAGCCCGGCGAGCGGTCCGGCTGCGGGCGGAACGTCCGTGGTGATCACCGGGTCGGGCTTCACCGGTGCGACCAGCGTAGGCTTCGGCGTGACCGGCACGCCGCAGATGACGGTGGACTCGGACACTCAAATCACCGCGACCAGTCCCGCGGGCAGCGGCACCGTCGACATCACGGTCGTGACGGCGGCCGGAACCTCGGCGACCGTGGCCGCCGATCAGTTCACCTACGCCTAGCGGCCACGGGGGCGGAGCCCGGCGGTGCCCCGAATGCACGACGCAGCGGCGAGCGCACCGGACGCCGGCGCCGTGAGTGGCCTGGCCGTCCGGCTGCTTGATCGGTTCGGCGTGCGCGCGGACGAACGCCTCGTGACCCTGCCGGGGGCCTGCCAGCGGCTGATCGCGATGGTGGCCCTGCGCCCCGAGGGCGCCGAGGTTGCCGCGATCCGCTCTGGGCTGTGGCCCGGCTTGGCTCCCGAGGTCAGGGCGGCGAGGCTGCGCGCAACCGTGTGGCGGGTCCGGAGGGAGTGCCCTGGCCTGCTCACGTCGCGAGCGGGCCGTGTCCGGCTCGCCGGGACGGCGCAGGTCGACCTGCGCGGCGCCACGGACCTGGCGGCGGCTGTGCTGCGAGACGAGCGTGAGCTCGCCTGCCGCGGCGCTGTCCTCAGCGCGCTCCGGTGGCTCGAGCGTGATCTGCTGCCGGACTGGTGCGAACCATGGCTCGAGCCGCACCAGCGAAGCTACCGGAAGCTCCGGCTGCGCGCGCTGGAGCGGCTGGCGGAGCGGCTGCCGGACCAGGGCCTCTGCGTCTATGCGATCGAGGCGGCGCTGCACGTCATCAGGGACGATCCCTACCGTGAGTCCGCGCACCAGCTGCTCATTGCGGCGCACGTCGCGGAGGGCAACACCGCCGAGGCGCTGCGGCACTTCCGGGCACTGCGCCGGACGCTGCAGGAGGAGCTCGGGGTGGAGCCGGCGCTGTCCCCGCCCGGGCGGTCGGCCGGTCGCCGCTAGCACCCGCGGCATCTCGACGATGCCGCCGATCCGCCTTTCGACGAGGCTATGAGGGTCCGCCGCCGCTGCTGGACGAGGACGACGCACCGCCGGCCGAGGACGATGACGAGCCGCCGGCCGAGGACGATGACGACGCCGAGCCTGTGACCTGCGCGAGATCGCTGGTGAGCTGCTGAAGATTAAGGCCCGCCGGTGAATTGCCCGCGGCGCTCAGCCAGTCCTGGGAGATCAGCGCGTACGCCTCCTCGCAATACTTGTCCAGGAAGCTCCACGTCATCTTCTGCAGCGCGCCCCACGTCACGACCGTGAGCGAGTCCTGATCGTAGGCGAGCAAGGGTACGGCGTGCCCGCCCCAGCTTCCCGGCTCCGCGTCCGGCCCGGTCCCGACGTCCCAGGGCTCATTCGCGCTGGTCTGTGCCTGGGCGGTCTTCGGCATGTTCAGTCCTAGATAGATGCCGCCGAACAGGTAGACGGCCTGCTCGACTTCCTGGTGGCTGGCCGGGTTGACTTCGGCGAACGCGCCGATAGTGTGCCCGGCAATGCCCGTGGTCCGCCAGTACTTGAGGACGTCCAGCTCGTTCGCGCCATTGTCGTTCGCGCCCGTGGTCGGGTCGTAGCCGGTGATCGCGGTATAGGCGGCGATCACCTCCTGATTGGTGACCACCGCCTCGACTCCGGTCGCTGTGGTGGTCCACGCTTCGATGTCGTGGCCAGCCGCGGCGCAGGTGCAGTCACCGACTGTGTCGTTCTCGAACATTGGCCAGGACTGCACCTTGGTGGTCCAGTCAATCGCGGAGGGCGGCGCGGGCAGCGCGGACGTCAGGTAATTCGCGAGCCTCAGCGTCCGCGGGTCTTCGCGCTTCGGAAGCCTGCCGAGCTTGACATTCAGGGCTGCCATCGTGGTCCTCCCGGTTCACCGGATATTCAACTGACCGAAGGACAGGCCGAGTGCGCGCCCTGCCGCCGATACAGTAAGCAGATACGACAATAAGTCTGGCAGGTCCGGTGCGCCTCGCCAAGACGGCGGGTCGGCGATTTCCGGGCCGAAGCCCAGCGCTCTTGGGCGCGCATGCGAATGACATTGCAAAACGGCGATCAGCACCTGCGGTGATCGGCAGGCCGGTCTGGGGGCCGGGGCGGCCAGCCCGTTCCGGCGCGGGCACGGTGCCGCCGGAGCCGACCGAGGCGGCCTGGCGCTATAGCGCAAGAGCCAGGTTAATGACACCATATGGGGTATGGCTCAGCCGGGGTTTCGCTCGCGGCTCACGTTTCGGCATTTGCTGGCAGCATTCACCTGACACCTGACGAACGCTTGCCCGGCTGGTTTGATGAGCCACGATTCCGCATGCTCGATGTCGACTCACGCGACAGTCAGGCGCCTGCTGGGCGCGGGCAGAGATTATGCGCCTGTTCGGCGGCGAGGACTGGTACCTCCAGATCGACTCCCATCATCGTTTTGTCCAGGATTGGGACACCAAGCTTATCGATCAGGCGATGCTCACCCAAAGTCCTCGTCCGCTGCTCACTACCTATGCCTCAGCATTTTCACGCGGTCAGGAATCGAAGGCGCGAGAACAGGTGACTCAGCTGGACTTTGATCGTTTTACAGCTGAGGGCATAATCCTGACCAGACCCCGGCTTATTGTAGAGCCGCTGCCAGCGCCGATTCCCGCTCGCTTTGTGTCGGCGCATTTTTTGCTGGCGCCTGGCCGGTTTGTCGGTGACGTTCCATATGATCCCGAGCTGTACTTCACCGGCGAAGAGATCACACTGGCCGTGAGAGCCTTCAGCCACGGCTATGACCTCTATCACCCGGCCAGCCATATTCTCTGGCACAAGTACACCCGCGCCTACCGGCCCCTGCACTGGGACGACCACACATCTGCGAGCGGCGCTGACCTCACCTGGGGTCAGCGTAACGTGCTTAGTCTCGCGAAGATCTCACGGTTCCTAGCGAACCCCGAAGTCGGCCGCTACGCGCTCGGCACCGTTCGCACCTTTGACGAATACGAGACGTACGCTGGCGTGAGCTTCCGGAACCGGCGCGTGCAGGACTACACCCGCCTTGGTCATGTGCCGCCCAACCCGCCTGCCCCTCCAGGCTGGGCAGAGCGGGTCCGGGATCACCATATCGAGATGCTGATCGACACTGCCGAACTGCCGTCGGCTGCTCTCGAGGACCCGACGCTGTGGTACGTCGGCGTGCACGACCGGGCAGACCGCGAGATTTACCGCCGCGACGCGACAGGTGCAGAGCTTGAAGGGCTTTCAATGCCTGGCCAGAACCAGGTGACGCTGGTACGGCAGTTCGCTTGCGAGGCCGCGCCGGTTTCCTGGACGGTCCTACCACACAGCGCTTCGAAGGGCTGGCTGAGCCGGGTTACGCGCCCCATCCCACATGAGCCAGAGATCTTCGTTTCGATCGCCGCCTACCGCGACCCCGACCTGATACCGACGATTGAAGACTGCCTCGGCAAAGCGCGGCACCCTGAGCGGCTGCGCTTCGGCGTGTGCTGGCAACACGGGGCCGACGAGGATCTCACGAAATGGCTCACAGGCAAGCAGTTTCGCGTAGTTGACGTGCACTGGCGTGACAGTCGCGGCCAGTCATGGGCACGCGCCGAAGCCATGAGCCTGTTCGACGGCGAGGACTGGTACCTCCAGCTCGACTCCCACCATCGCTTCGCGCAAGACTGGGACACAAAACTCACAACACAGGCCAGCCTCACCGGCAGCCCAAAGCCGGTGCTTTCCGCTCCCGTGCCGTACGCCAGCGGAGGTGGATACACGGCACAGGCCCTGTGGCGGTTTGAATTCACCGGGTTCCGGCCAGATGGGATCCCGGACTTTATGACGGCCAGCATCCCCGATCACCTGGTCGATGGCCATCCGATGCGCACGCGCTTGGTGTGCGCCCACTTCTTGTTCGCACCCGGAAGCTACGTCGAGGATGTGCCGTGCGACCCCGACCTCTACTACTCGTGCGCGGAGATTACACTCGCTATCCGAGCGTTCACCCACGGTTATGACCTGTTCGCTCCGGGCCAGCACATCCTGTGGCATGATCCTGGCGGGCTACCCAGGCGGAAGCACTGGGACGATCACACACCCGAGCACGGCGTGGAGCGCTCCTGGCACGACCGGTACGCGGCGGGCATCGCCAAGATCGCCGGATTCCTGGCCGAACCTCGAGTGGGACCATACGGACTAGGGACCGCGCGCACATTCGCCGACTACGAAGGCTTCGCTGGAATCAGCTTCCAGCACCGGTGCTTTCAGGACTATACGCGCCTCAATGGGATACCGCCGAACCCTCCGGCGAGCCCAAACTGGCCCGAGCAAGTCGAAGACCGCCGCGTGGCGATCGAACTGGACCGCTCGCAGTTGCCTGCCGCCGCGTTCAAGGACCCGACTTGCTGGTATGTCGCGGTTCACGACCAGGCTGGCCGTGAGTTGTACCGACGCGACGCTACACCGGGCGAGCTCGCTGATCTGCTCGCGGATAATCCCGGCCATCTCACCCTGATTCGCGAGTTCTCGTCTGAGGCGGCGCCCGCCTCCTGGACCGTGCGGCCACATAGCGCCTCGGATGGTTGGCTGGAGCCTGTTACCAGAGCCATCTCAGATTTCGTCGAAACGGGATCGTGACGGGCGGCTCTCGAGCGCCAGCCTTGGGCATCCTGGCCTGGACATAATGGCTGTTCTGCGGGCGTGCGCCTGTCAGTAGGTGATCAATTGCTGGCACTGGCTATGCCTTCACGAACTCCCGCAGCTCGCGTGCCAGGCGCTCGGGCTGGTCCTCGGGGATCAGCGTGTAGGAGTCCTCGATCTCGACCAGTTTCGCGTCGGTGAAGAGCTCGGCCAGCCGTCGCCCGTGGCCGCGGGGCATCAGCCGGTCCTCGGTGGCCCAGACAACGAGGACCGGGCCGTGGTAGGACCGCATCCCGTCGGCCCAGCGCAGCAGCGTCCGCCGGTCCGGGATGGACAGCCCGTACCGCACCAAGTCCCTGCGGACCCCGGCGCTGGTCCGTGCGGGACGGAACCAGCCGTCCATGACCTCGCGGGGCACTGGGCGTCTGCTCATCCAGCCCCAGCTGCCGGGAGCCCGCCTGGCCGCGCGGAACCGGAGCAGCTGCATGGTGGCGTAGATCCCGCCGGGGATCCTGGCCGCTACCTGGATCGCCCGTCCGGGTAGCCCGGGCGGGTAGTTGTCAAACGCCTCGCAGGCGGTGAGCACGACCCGGGCGATCCGTTCGGCGCGGCCCTCGGCGAGCAGGATCTGCGCGCCGCCCCAGTCGTTGACGACCAGCGTGACCTGCTCGAGCCCGGCCTTCTCCAGGAACTCGCCGACCAGCAGCGCCATCCCGTGCAGCGACAGGTCGGCGTCCGGCCTCATCGGTCGGCGGTGCCCGCCGAGCGGCAGTGTGGGTAGTACGCACCGGTAGTCGGCCCGCAGGCTGGCGACCACCTTCCGCCACACGGTCCCGTCCATGAGCAGCCCGTGCAGGAATACCAGCACTGGCCCGTGACCACCGGTGTCCTGGTATTCGATGACGCCCGCGGACAGTTCGATCTCGGGCATGGGGAGGCACTCCCGCTAGTATTTTGATAGGACGTTCTAACAAGACGCTAACACGGAGCCCGCAGTGACCACCAGGGACCGCATCAGGGACGCAGGTGCGCAGATGTTCCGGCGCAACGGCTATACCGGCACGGGCGTCAAGCAGGTCGCGGCAGCGGCCGGGGCCCAGCTTGGCTCGCTCTACCACTTCTTTCCCGGCGGCAAGGAGCAGCTGGTCGAGGAGGTGATCCGCACATCCGGGCCGCTCTACGCAGACCTCGTCTACGCGATCCTCGACCCCTACGAGGACCTGGAGACCGCGATCACGGACGCCTTCGCGCTGGCCGCTCAGGACCTGGCGGCCAGCGACTACGCCGATGCCTGCCCGATCGCCACCATCGCCCTGGAGGTGGCCAGCACCAATGACCATCTGCGACAGGCCACCGCCGACGTGTTCACCGGCTGGATCTCCCGTGGAGCGGTTCTCTTCGTACGGCATGGTCTCGGCGAGCCGACCGCCCGCCGCCTCACCATCGCGATGATCGCCGCCCTCGAGGGAGCCTTCGTACTCGCCCGCACCCTCCGTGACCCCGAACCCCTCCACGCGGCGGGCGCATCGGTCGCCACGGCCGTACGTCAAGCCCTCGACCAGGCCGCACACTCCCCCTGACCAGCGGATATGCCTGCCTAGCACCTTCGCGTCCGCAACCGTCGGATGACCGTAGCTGCCCGTGCGTGACCGTGGTTCGCCATCCGCCGTCGCACGTGGCCTCGGCCGGGTTGCTGTCGGTTGTCCGCGCACGTCCGGAGAATCGCAAAGTAGTCCGTCCCCGTGGCTCCCGGTGTGGCTCCCCGTCGTGCTCGACGCCCTGGCACCTCGGCGCCCTGGACGGGTTCCGGCTGGCGTGGATACTCCTACGGCGGGATCGGGGGAGGCCACCCGCGCTTCCACCGCTATGCCACGCACGCCGGTTTGTGACGCCTCGTCTGGCTGGCGTACCCTGGCAGCGGGCAGCCACGTCTGCCTGATCCGAGCTACGCCAGCCCGGCGCTGGTGGTAGTGCCTGAGGACAAGAGCGGCACAGCCCTCGCGTGGATTCTTCCCTTCCATCGTGATTTCCTCTATGCGGTGGCCAGGCGCCGGGACGCGGCCACCGGAGCAGAGGCACGATGCCGCACGACAAGATCAGGGCAGCAGCCCGCAAGCGCATGGCGGAAACAGGCGAGCCGTATGCCACCGCCCGGCGCGAGGTCATCAAGAATTACCAGGGAGCCGGAGCCGCCTCGTCCTCCAGCGCGAGATGGTTCTCTATCGACTACAGCGATATGGGCCGGATTTCCCTGTGGGATGAGACACGGCGGGGTGGGGGCCCGGGACGCGGGGGCGTGGAGGTCGACTCGGCCGTGCTGCGGGTTCGGGTGCCCGATTTCCATCTGGACATCCCCCGCGGCTCGGTGCGATCGGCCGCCCGTTCTGATCACCAGACCCGGGGGACGATCGGGGTACACGGCCGCCGAGGGCGCTGGCTCGTGAACGGCTCGCATGACGGCTTGGTCGAGCTCGTCATCGATCCGCCCTGCTATCTGCCCCGGCAACTCAGCACGGTTTTTCGCAAGATGGAGGTCAGCTCACTGATCATCAGCCTCGTCGACCCCGACGGTTTCATCGCCGCAGTCGAGGGTGATGGGCCGCGCGGGGACTGAGGCTGCGGCTTCCTGCTCTTGCCCCGTCTTCTTCGCAGCCGCTGTATTCCAGATGTGGGCGAGGAAGACGGCCCGTGCGGCAACGGCTGCCTGACAACTGAGCCTGGCCGATCAGCGGCTTCGCTGTGGCTGGGCCCGGCGCGCGCCGACCGGGGCCGCCAAGGCCGGAGGCGGGCACTGGCGCCGGGCCCGCGGGGCCGCAGGCGCCGCGCTTGATCTAAGAACCGCTCAATTCGGCAACGCCGTGAACTGGCTTCGGCTAGAGAAGCTGCTTCCCGTCGTGCTGGCGGATAGCTGCCGGCCCGTGGTCGTGCGGGGCGTCTAGGACCCGGACTGCGTAGGCCTCGCTGGCCAGCTCGCGGCTGTGGGTCTCTGACCGGTTCGCCCAGCGGCATCGCAAGGAAGGCAAGGCAGCGTTCACCGTGGAGTCGGAGCAGGTCGGCGCTACTCCGCTGGTGGACCTGATCAAGGTGACCGAGTCCCGACCTCCGGCTGAGGCGGCCGACCGGCGCAGGCTCGGCGAGGATGCCCGCGTCGTGGTCCGCAGCCGCCGCCACTCCCTGGATGGCGGGCCGGTGGGGACCGCCGTGTCCTACATCCAGGCTGATCTGACCAAGGAGGACCCCCGGGATCGACCAGGGGGTCCCACTGGCGCGACGCGACGCCTGCCGTGCGACTGTTGCCAGACACAACGAGGAGGCATTGATGAACACGACCGAAGTTCGCGGCGCCGGCGCGGCCGGTGAAGAAGCGTCCTCGTGACCCGCGGAAAACTCGACGGACAGACGCTCCTGGTGATCAGAGGCAGGTCAGGCATCGGCCACCTGCTGGTCACTGGGCCCGGCGCGTCCTACGCGCCACTCACGGGCCTCGGCTTCGACGAGGCGCATCGCGATGTCGCTGCCCGTCTCTCGCTGCCATTGCATATCGCGCGCGAGGCCAGGACGAAGGTTCGCGCACGGGGAACATTTCTCTTCCTTGCCAGCGAGGACGCCCGCCGGCCCGCTGTCGGCTCGGCGCTCGTCTCTGTGCTCAGCGCCGCACTTCCCCACACTGGCGCAGAACATGGCACTCGAGCCCGCCCCGATCCGTGTGAACGCGTTCGCAGCCGGGTTTGTCGATACGCCCCTGTCGGCGGCGATCCTCGGCGACCGGATCGACCGGCGCCGGAAGGAGCTCCGAAAAACACTGCCCATCGGTCGCGTCGTCGGCCCGGCCGACGTCTCCGCCTTCGCCGTCCACCTCATGCCGAACACCGCGATCACTGGCGCGACCTTCGACATCGACGGCGGCCGGCAATTGATCGCCGCATGAGAGTCGGGGCCCGGCGTCCCGGGGGGAAGCCTCGAAGGATTCCCAGATCCCCGGATCGCTCCGCCCGCGTGCAGAAGGGACAATGCGATGGATTCTGATACCCAGACCAGGGCCGGGATCGAGGAACACTGGCGGGCGTCGGAACGCGGGGATACCGAAGCCGAGCACGCCATCTACGCCGCCGACGCGATGCTCGACTACCCCCAGTCAGGTGAACGATTCCGGAGCCGCGCGACGATTGCGGCGCAACGTGGCGGGCACCCTGCCAGCCGGCACTTCACCGTCCTGCGGATCGCCGGTAGCGGGAATCTGTGGGTGAGCGAGTGCATCATCACCTACGACGGGGTGCCCACCTACTCCGTGAGCATCATGGAATTCGCCCACGGGCAGGTGGCGCACGAGACGCAGTACTTCGCGGATCCCTTCGGCGCGCCCGCATGGCGGACAGCACTCGCGGAGCCGATGCCGGGCAGGAACATCGCCAGGGCCTGACCCCCGGGGCCAGGAGCGGCCCAGCCAATCTCCGCACAACAGAGCATCGCGTTCGGGCTGTTCGTCACCGGCGCGCGGGCCGCCGCGCTCCGGATCCCCGGGCCGCAGCGAGTTCACGGCTGCGCCATGCCCGCGCCCGACCCGGCCGTCACGCGTGAACCGGCCGTATCCGCAGCAGGAGGAGACAAGTCATAAACGAACTGGGAGGACAGACCGTCGTGGTGATCGGCGGCAGTTCCGGCATCGGGCTGGAGACCGGCCGGCAGGCCCGCGCTGCGGGCGCCGACGTCATCCTCACCGGCCGGAATCCCGACCACCTCAAGCAGGCCGCGGCCGACGTCGGCGCGGACCGCACCGCGGCCTTCGACGCCACCGACTGGGCCGCCCTGCAGCAGTTCTTCGCTGACCTGCCCGAGCCGGCCGACCACGTGATGGTGACCGCCGGCGGCCAGTACTATGCGTCCCTGGCCGAGATGGACTTCACCCAGGCGCGCCGCGGGGAGTGCTGCGGCCAAGGCGTTGGGCGGCGATGCTGGCGAGGGCGCTGGCCACGGCGAGGGTAGTAAGCAGGCTGGTGCGCCAGTCAGCGCCGAGCGCGGCCCCGCCAGCGGGCAGGACGAGCAGGCAGCCGGTGACCAAGGCAATGGTGCCCAGCCTCGGGTGGCGGCTTGCGGCGCCGGGCGGGGCCGGGTCATCGATGATCACCGGCAAAGCCGGGGAGAGCAGGGCCTCGCCCAAGGCGGAGACGATCATGGTGGCGGCGAACACGATCTGCGCGGCCGCCGCGCTGCCTGGATGGCCGCTGCCGTCGATTTCCGCTGCGAAGGTGGCCGCCAAGCCCGCAGCGGCCAGGGCCACGCTAGTGACGCGCCGTCGGCCGGCTAGCCATCGCAGCATGAGCAGCTGGGCACCCCCCACGGCGCGGGCCGGCTCGGCGACCGGGCGGCTGCCCCGCCCGGAAGTGGTCTCCCTGGTGGTTGCGATGATCGGCATCTGGCTCCCCTTTAGCGGCTTGGCCTGCCGGTGGTGATCCGCACGCCATCCCTGCGCGTGTCAGGCCTAACCCAGTGGTATCCGGCATTGCCGTGCTGCCGCTTCGCCCGTACGGGCCAGCTTCATCCGGCGGCGGCAGATGGCCCGGTCGGGCCAGGCTCAGACCAGCCCAGGCCCGCGCAACACCCGGCGGCTCGATTACATCGGCCTCGACGCGTTCCCTGACGTGTTCCAGCCCGTCCCGCGCGACAACCTGCCCGCCGCGGTCACCTTCCTGCTCCGGCGCTTCCGCGCGGTCATCCGGTCAGCATCTGCCGCCCAGATCACCGTAGTGACCAGCGACCGGGGCGACCTGCGCCTTGCGGCCGGGGACAAGGACATCACCGTAGCCGCTATCCGAGCCTTCCAACCCGGCGCTGACCACCCTCGTCGCCCGGGCGCGACTGCTTGGTGGCGCCTAGCTGAAGGTGACGTCGCTGACGTTGATCGCGATCGAGACCGAGTCGCGGACCGGGGAGCCGTCGGGCTTGCGGACGTAGACCCGACGGCGGGTGGGGACCATGATCCCGTCGAACTCGCGGTAGTCCGACGGGTAGTGCACGGCCGGGCCGCCGCCCAGGATGTCGACCGAGTAATCGAGGCGCCGCAGCAGCCCGGCGTCGTCGAAGTAGTAGGTCTGCTGCCTGGTGTGGGCGACGATGGTGTCGGGATAGGTGACCAGCAGGCTGCGCCACGTCTGCCCGTCCTCGTGCCAGGGGCTGATTTCCTCGGTGGTGAAGTCCGAGCGGGCCAGGATGAACGGCGCGACGAAGTAGTTCCAGTTGGCCTCGCCGGCGAAGTAGGCGACCTGGAGATCGTCCCAGGCGGCTTGGCGGGTGGTGCCGGCGAACGCGGCCTCGGGGTCGAGGCGCTCCTCGAGGAGCACGCCGTCGCTGGTTTCGCTGGTCTGCCGGTACGGTTCCCAGGTGGTGTACCGGCCGGGCTGCGGGAACGGCGTTATCGTGATCCGCTGGTCGCGGGTCTCGCCCTCCAGCACCACGTCGCCCGGCGGGTTTGGCTTGCCCTTCAGGGCCCAGATCGCCCCGGTGATCGACGCGGCGGCGCGGAACCGGGAGATCTGCTCCCAGCGCTGTGCGCCACCGTGCCCCTCTACGGCCAGTTTCAGCAAGCCATTCACGGGATCCTCCGGATCAGCTCGGTCGACGTGTCATGTCACCGCCCCGCCGACTGGCCGGCGGCGGTGATCTCGCTATGAAGCGCCTTCAGCGCGGCCACGTAGATTTCTGAGAAGGTGGGGAAGGGCTGGATGACGTCGCGGAGCACATCGATCGGGACGCGGGCGCGGATGGCCAGGGTGGCCTGCTGGAGCCACTCGCCGGCCTCGGGGCCGAGCGCGTAGGCGCCGGTCAGCCGCTCGCCGTCGCTCAGGAGGGTCAGGAAACCGTTGGACTCGGCGTAGGCGCGGGTGTAAGTCGCCGTCTTGGCCACCTCGGAGATGGGGGTGGTGGCGGTGAACGGGGCCTCAGTGGCGCCGACGGAGGCGGCTTGCGGGTCGGTATAGACCGCGTCCGGTATGGCCTCGTAGCTGGCCTCGCGAGGTTCGCCGAGGATGTTCGCGGCGACGACCTCGCCCTGGTACTTGCCGACGTGGGTGAGCAGCCGGATGCCGGTGACGTCGCCGATAGCCCATAGCCGCTCGCCGGCGCGCAGGTGCGCATCGACCGGGATGCCGTGCTTGTCGGCCTGGACGCCGACCGTCTCCAGGCCGAGCCCCTCGACGCGGGGACGCCGGCCGGTGGCGACGAGCAGGTGGTCGCCACGCAGCTCACGGCCATTGTCGACCGTCAGGACGTAGTCCTCGCCATCGCGCCGCGCAGCGGTCGCGTGCACGCCGAGCAGCAATTCAGCGCCATCGCGGCGCAAGACCTCGCCGAGTGCCTCGCCCAGCGGCGCGGGCTCGCGGGCCAGGACGTGGGCGGCGGCCTCCACCAGCGCTACCTCGCCGCCCAGGCGGCGCACGGCCTGGGCCATCTCGGCGCCGACGGGGCCGCCGCCGAGGATGAGCAGCCGCCGCGGAATGGCCTTCATGCCGGTCACCTCGCGGTTGGTCCAGACGCCGGTCAGCTCGGGCAGGCCGGCGACGGGCGGGATGACCGGGTCGGAGCCGGTGGCCAGGACGATGTGCCGGGCGGTGTGGCGCGTGCCGCCGACCTCGACGACGCCGGCCCCGGCGAGCTTGCCGGTGCCGCGCAGCAGGTCGATGCCCTTGCCGGCCAGCCAGCTTACCTGCCCGGCGTCGGAGTAGCCGGCGACCATGAAGTCACGCCAGGCCAGCGCCGCGGCAACGTCGACCTGCGCGCTGCCCGCCGCCTCGCGCGCGGCCTGGGCGGCCTCGCCGGGACGCAGCAGGGTCTTGGACGGGATGCACGCCCAGTACGAGCACTCGCCGCCGGCCAGCTCACGCTCGACCACGGCCACCCGCAGCCCGCCATCAGCCAGCTCGCCGGCGCAGTGCTCACCCGGCGACCCGCCGCCCACCACGATCACGTCGTAGTCACTCATGTGCCCGCTCCTCGCCACTCCATGGGATCTCCTCCTGCGTGAAGAACTATCCTCGGTCAGGAACCGCCGGGCCGGCATCACCGCGCCGGCGACGGGGGTCGGGCAGGTCAGGGGCCGGACCGAGCCGGGCGCCCTGGTTGAGCTCGAAGTCGCCGCGCTGCTGGAGGCCACGGGCGAAGGCTTCGCGCACCCGCCGCTGCGTGCCGGGCCAGCTGCCGGAGTCGGCGAAGACCGTCCGCGCTTCCACTAGATCATCTTCCCTTAACTGTCCCGCTCGACGGCCAGCAGGCCGGCCCCGGGCTGGTCGCAGACCCGCTGAGGGTCGCCGTTTCGGTCCTTATTCTGGCGCCAGCCAGCCCAGCGCGGCGGTGGTCAGGGCCTCGGTGCCGGTGCGCAAGCAAGGCTGCAGCGGGGGCAGGAACTTCGCGGAGTGGTTGGTGGGGAGGTCTTCGAGGCGCCCGGCCTTCTCGGCGGCGCGATAGGTCTGGGCGTCGGTGAACCCGATGGCCCAGTAGGTGTACGGGATGCCCGCGGCATCGGGGATCTTGCTGAAGTCCTCGCTGACCGTCTGCGGCGCGATGGTGCCGGCTCGGTCGCCGAAATGGTGAGCGAAGGCGGCCGCCACCCGGTCGGTGGTGGCCGCGTCGTTGTCGGTGATCGGGAAGCTGAAGATGGTCTCGAACTCAGGGTCCTGGGGTGAGCCGCTGGCCTGGCACTCGGCGCGCACGATCCGCTGGATCGCGGCGAGCATGCGCTGGCGGGTCTGCTGCGAGTAGCTGCGCATGTTGAGCTCTAGGACCGCGTGGTCGGAAATGACGTTGCTCCGGCTGCCGGCCTGGATGCTGCCGACGGTCAGGACCGCGGTCTCGCCGGGCGGCACCTCGCGGGACACGACCGTCTGCAGCCGGACGATGATCATGGCAGCGAGCACCACCGGGTCGATGGTGTTCTGCGGCATCGAGCCGTGGCCGCCCCGCCCGTACACGGTGACCTTGATGCTGTCAGCGGCGGACATGAAGGGCCCGGAACATGTGCTGACCGTCCCGGCGATGCCGGGCAGCAGGTGCTGGGACAGCGCGACGTCCGGGGCGGGGATGCGCTTGAGCAGGCCGTCGTCGACCATGTCCTGGGCGCCTTCGCCGGTCTCCTCGGCGGGCTGGAACAGGGGCAGCAAGGTAGGCCCGCTGCCATTGGACAGGACGCCCACTACTCCGGTGCCGCCGATGCCGGCCTCGACCGTGAAGCCATATTCCTGCAAGCGCTCGGCGACGCGCCCGGCAGTGCGGTGCTCGGCGTGGGACAGCTCGGGATGCTGGTGCAGATCCTTGTAAAAGGCCCCTTGCCCGGCCTGGAGGCTGTCGTAGCCAGCCAGGATCTCGTCAGTGCTGTTCATGGCCGGTCAGTCCCTTGCCCCGCCGGAGAAGATCTGCAGGAAGAACAGGAAGACGTTCAGGACGTCGAGGAAGATCGACGCGGCCAGCAAGGGCGCGGAGCGGACGTCGGCTGAGCGCCGCAGCCGCTGGAAATCGAACATCGTGAAGCCGGCGAAGATCACCAGGCCCAGCACGGAATAGACCAGCATGCCGCCTGGGATATGAACGAAGATCAGCACGATGCCGACCACGATGAGGGCCAGCAGCGCCCAGAAACAGGCCCGCGCGATCGCCGTTAGGTCGCGCTCGGTCGCGTACCCGGCGGCTCCGAACCCGGCGATGAACAGCGCGGTCGCACCGCCGGCCTGCCACAGCGCCTGCGGGTTGGCGCTGGCGTAGTAGGCGAGCAGCGGGGCGACGGCCAGGCCGATCAGCAGGCCGAAGGCGGCCAGCAGCCCGGTCGTCACCTGCTGGGATTTGGCCGCCGCGAACCGCATGCCGATCAGGCAGGCGAAAGCGGCGATGAACGCCACAATCCCCGCGCCGCCGACCAGGTTGCGGCCCAGGTAGGCGCCCAGGGCGAACAGGCCGGCCGTGACGGCGACGTATCCCATCGTCTGCGCGAACAAGGTATGAGCCCGCTCGACGGGTGCCGTCCCAGTTCTCTGATAGCTAAGTGACTCGGTCATGACATCCTGCTCTTTCTGCTGTCTGGCAGTGGGGGTTTGGCCCTGGCATCCACGGTGCCGGTTCAGCGGGCCGGTCGCGCCCGTGGAAGACCCTGGCCGGGTCCCTGGTTCCGCGGTGGCGAAATCAGGTGCAGGTCATTCGATGTCCAGCTCGTGCAGGTTCGTCTTGGCCAGCTCGACGAGCTCTTCTCCGCCCCCCGACAGGATCGTCCTGGTCGCATACAGGGTGAAGCCCTTGATCTCGCCGTAGGTGAGCTTGGGCGGAAGTGCCAGCTCCTGCCGGGCCGTGCGCACCTCCACCAGGGCAGGCCCGTCGTGACCGAACGCCTCCTGCAGTGCGTCTTCGAGCTCGTCCGCCTTCTCCACCCGCGCACCGAACAGCCCCACGGCCCGGGCGATCCCGGCGAAGTCGGGATTGTCAAGGTCAGTGCCGTAGGTCGCGATTCCGGCGGCCTTCATTTCCAGTTCCACGAACGACAGCGCGCCGTTGTTGAACACCACGACCTTCACCGGGAGGTGCTGCTGGCGGAGCGTGATCAGCTCGCCGAGCAGCATGGCCAGCCCACCGTCGCCCGACAGGGTGACCACCTGGCGGCCGCGCTGGGTGGCCTGCACCCCGATGGCCTGCGGCAGCGCATTGGCCATGGACCCGTGATTGAACGAGCCGATCAGCCGGCGTCGGCCGTTCATCCGCAGGTAGCGGGCAGCCCAGATGCAGGGGGTACCGACGTCCGCGGTGAAGACCGCATCGGCGGCGGCCAGGCGGTCGATCGTGGCCGCGACGAACTGCGGGTGCACCGGCGAGCTGGTCCGGCCTGCTTCGGCCAGCCGGTCCATCCGGCCGCGGGCTCGCCGGTAGTGTGCCGTCATCCGGGCTAGATGCGTCGAATCATTTTTAGCCTTGAGAAACGGAAGCAGCGCGTCGATCGTGTCCCTGACTGTGCCCACGAGCGGGACGTCGACCGGCACTCGCCGGCCGATCCGCTCGCCGCGGATGTCGACCTGGATCACCGGGACGCCCTCCGGGTAGAAGGGCCGGTAAGGAAAATCGGTGCCGAGCATGACCAGCGCATCACAGTGCTCCATGGCCCGGTAGCCCGAGCCGAACCCGATCAGCCCGGTCATCCCCACATCGTAGGGATTGTCGTACTCGACGAACTCCTTGCCGCGGAAGGCGTGAACGACCGGCGCCTTCAGCGCTGCCGCCAGGCCGATGAACTGGTCATGGGCTCCGGCACACCCGGCTCCGGCGAGAACGGTTACCCGGCTGGCGGAATTCAGCAGCTCGGCCGCGGCGGCCAGCGAGCGCTGGTCAGGCCGGATGACCGGCGGTGTCGCCCGGATCGGCGTCGCCTTCGCTTCGGCCGGCTCGCTGTCGAGGAACACCTCCCCGGGGACCACGACCACGGCGACCCCGCCGCGGGCCAGCGCCGAGCGCATCGCGATCTCCAGCAAGCGCGGGAGCTGACTGGGAGTGCTGACCAGCTCGCAGTAGACACTGCACTCGCGGAACAGCTCCTGCGGATGGGTCTCCTGGAAGTAGTCCCCGCCGATCTCCTCCCTCGGGATATGGGAGGCGATGGCCAGCACCGGCACCCCGCTGCGGTTGGCGTCGAACAGGCCGTTGATCAGATGCAGGTTGCCCGGTCCGCAGCTGGCCGCGCATACCGCAAGCTCGCCGGTCAGCGCCGCGTCGGCAGCAGCCGCGAATGCGGCGGCCTCCTCATGGCGCACATGCTCCCAGGTAATCCCGCCGTCCCGGCGCAGCGCGTCGGTGAATCCGTTCAGCGAGTCACCGGGAAGCCCGTACCCGCGCCGTACGCCGGACGCCTTCAGCGTCGCCACCATGACGTCGGCCACCGTGCGCGTCATCATCGGCTCCTTCGTGGTTCCGCCACGGCGCGCATCGGCTGACGGCCCGGGCGCCTGCGCCCGGAACGGCCGTCAGCGATGAACGGCAGGGCTATCGCGCTGCACAGGATGAGCGGGATGATGATCGGCAAGACATCGAAAATCAGGTTCGACCCTTGCATGGCGCCGGGCCTCCCTCCGGGAAGATGTCCGGCCTCCACTATCGCGCTCCGGGTGGCCGGTCGCGCCCGTGCATGACCCTGGCCGATGCCCTGGTCTGCGCTCTGGGCCGCCCGGGTGACGGCGGGCCCGGATGCCGGGGATGAAGATCAAAAAGAGGAGGTGAGCATGGCTACCGAGTTGGTACTACTAGGAACGGCGGGCGCGCCCATGCCCGTGGCCGGCCGCGCGGGGATCTCCTCAGCGCTCATCGTCGACGAGCGAGTCTTCGTCATCGACTGCGGTCGCGGGTCGCCGTCCGCTTTCGCCGACGCGGGACTGGACTTCCCCCGTCTGGAAGCGGTGTTCCTCACCCACCTGCACGCCGACCACACCGGTGACCTGGCCGGAATGCTCCTGTACCCGTGGGGCATCCGGGTGGGCGATAACGGCCCGCTCGCACCGATCCGCGTCTACGGGCCGTCGCGCCCCGAGACGGTGCCGGTCGGCGATGCCACCTTTCACCGCGAGACGACAATCCACCCGGAGCTGCCGGCCCCCGGCTCGGCGGATCTGGTCGAGAGCATCCTGGCCGGCTACGCCTACCATCTGAACGTCATGCCCCTGGATGCCCGCATGCCGAACCCGGGCGCTCTGGTCCGGGGAATCGACATCTCCGTCCCGGCCGGGACGGAGGGCAACGCCCAGGTTCCGGTCGTTGTCTTCGACGATGGAGTCGTCCGGGTCACCGCCGTCGCGGTCACGCACGGCCGGGCGGTCCCGGCTCTCGGCTACCGCTTCGACACCGCGGACGGATCCGTGGTGTTCTCCGGCGACACCACCGTGAACGACGATCTGATCGCCCTCGCTCAGGGCGCTGACATCCTCGTCCACCAGGTTGCCGACCTCGGCTACCTCAAGCGCCACGGCATCACCGGTGCCGCCCTCGAGCGGCAGGCCGCGCTGCACACCGATGTCTCCGAGGTCGGGGGGGTCGCCGAGCGCGCCCGGGTCCGGGAGCTCATCCTCAGTCATTACCTTCCGGCCGAACCGGACGCGATCACGGATGCGGAATGGGCGCGGCGCGCCGGGCAGGGCTTCGGCGGGCGAACCACGGCAGGCCGCGACGGCCTGCGTAGATCGCTTCCGGCCCGGCCTGGCCTGCGGGAATGAGCTGAGTGCCGCCTGGTTGATGACTAGTGACGAGAGCGAAGAATGAAGGGCAGGGCAGTTCATGGCTGTGAAGACCTGGTTCATTACCGGTACGTCGCGTGGCTTCGGCCGCGAGTGGGCGATCGCGGCCCTCGACCGCGCCGACCAGGTGGCAGCGACCGCCCGGGACGTCTCCAGCCTCGATGATCTCGTGGCCTCCCACGGTGACGCGATCCTGCCGATCCGGCTGGACGTCACCGATCGCGACGCCGACTTCGCTGCGGTCAAGCAGGCGCGGGAGCACTTCGGGCGGCTCGACGTCGTCGTGAACAACGCCGGATACGGACAGTTCGGCATGGTCGAGGAGATCAGCGAGCAGGAGATCCGGGCGCAGCTGGAAACGAACGTGCTCGGCGCGCTGTGGGTCACCCAGGCCGCGCTGCCCTACCTGCGCGAGCAGGGCAGCGGCCATATCCTGCAGGTGTCATCGATCGGCGGGATCTCGGCGTTCCTGAACACCGGCGCCTACCACGCCTCGAAGTGGGCGCTGGAAGGGCTCAGCCAGAGCCTGGCCCAGGAGGTGGCAGGCTTCGGCATCAAGGTCACGCTGATCGAGCCGACCGGTTACTCGACGGACTGGGCCGGATCGTCGGCGCGGCACGCGACGGAACTGCCCGCCTATGAGCCGGTCCGGCAGCGGGCCGCGCAGGCGCGCGCCCAGCGCTTCACGCCCGGTGACCCGGTCGCGACCCGTGACGCCGTGCTCCGGCTGGTGGACACCCCCGACCCGCCGTTGCGCCTGTTCCTTGGTGAGTCGCCGCTCGGCATCGCGACCGCCGACTACGAGTCCCGGCTGGCTACCTGGCGCGAATGGCAGCCCGTGGCCGCCGCGGCCCAGGGCAGCGGGAACTGAGGCCCACCAGCCGAAGGCCTGACCTGAGTATCGCGCAGGCAGCCAGCAGCCCACCGGTCCACCGGTCCCGTAGCAGCGCCCCGATCACCGGTTCCTGACGTACCTGATGTCTGAGCGGATGTTGCCAGTTTGTCACGGACACAATCATCTGGTCTGCCTGACGTCCAGCCGAATGACACTTACGATGCATGGGTCGGGATATGACGTAAAGCAGCTTATCTTCGGTTGCGCAGGCGAGGGGCCGCGAGAAATGACCGGGCGCATGGGAAAGACCAGGAACATTTTCCTGGTCTGGCTGGTATGGCCATTTATCACACTAGGTATCTACCGCATAGTCTGGTGGTACAAGATTAACCGTGAGGCGCGCGATCTGGACGGGCGGATCATCGTTAGCCCGGGACTGGCGGTGCTGGCCATCACGCTGGGCGCCTTTATCATCGTGCCGCCGTTCGTCTCGATCTACAAGACCGGCGAGCGCATCGGCCAGATGCAGGCCGCGGCGGGCCTGTCGTCCAGTTGCACCGGCGTGCTCGGCCTGATCTGCAGCTTCGTCTTCGGCTTGGACGCGCTCTACTACCAGTCCGAGCTGAACAAGATCTGGGCGTACCTTGGCGGCGCGCCGGAGGGAACTGCGGTGACGCTGCCGGGTCCGCCGAGCGCGGCCAGCGGCTGGCAGGAACCTGACCGGGGCACGGGCCAGTAACCACCCCCTGTTGGGCTGATTCCTGCGGCTGCCTCAGATCGTACGGCGGGAATGCCGCTGGCTTTCCGGGAATCGGAGACGACGAAAAGGTGCGCTCCCGGCCCGAAATGGTGACCTCGGTTCGGCCGGCGTGAGGCTGCCCGTTCCCGCCTGGCCCCGATCAGGACGCTGAAGCGTCCTGTTGAGCCGACCAGCAAGGGCCGCAAGGGCTTCCCTCTAGCGAATCCCACGTCAAGGCGGCGATGGGCGCACTTGCCGCTGCTCGAGGCCGGCACCCGGGAACCCGCATCAGCGAAGTCCTCGCCAGCTGCCGGGAGACACCCGGTAACCGTGACGGGCCGCCGGGCCTTGGCCGGCGCGGGTCGGCCGGGCGGCGGGGACGGCCCAGATGTCATCACCACCCGGCCCGGCACAGGTCCTGGGCATAGCTGGTGACGAAGCTCCACTGTCCGACATATAAATGCAGCATTGTTCTGGAAATTCATTGCTTGTTTTTTGGAACGGACGTAGCCTCGATTGCAGGATGTCGAGACCCGGCTGTCGCCGGCCGCCAGGAGTTTTCGAGGGTCAGCGAAAGGACCCCGGTCATGAGTGAGGATCGGCTGCACGTGGTGTTCGGGACCGGCCAGGTCGGGAATGCCCTCGCCGCGCACCTGACCGGGCTGGGTCTCGCGGTCCGGACAGTGTCACGGAACCGGCCGCGCGTGCTGGCCGACGGCGCCGACTGGCGGGCCGCGAACGTCACCGACCCCCAGGCCGCCGCCGACGCGGCCAAGGGCGCATCGGTCATCTACCAGTGCCTCAACGCCCCTTACACCCAGTGGCCGGAACTCTTCCCGCCGCTGCAGCGCGGCGTGCTGGCCGCTGCCGAGCACGCCGGAGCGCTGCTGGTGACCCTGGAAAACCTGTACGGCTACGGCCCCACCGGCGGCAAGCCGATGACCGAAGACCTCCCGCTGGCGGCGACGACCGTCAAGGGCGCGACCCGGGCGGCCATGACCGCCGAGCTGCTGGCCGCCGCCGATAGCGGCCGGGTGCGCTTCGCCATCGGCAGGGCCTCGGATTTCTTCGGCCCGGGCGTCACCCAGGGCTCCATGCTCGGCGAGCGGGTTTTCGGCAACGCGCTGGCTGGCCGGCGCGCCGACTTTATCGGCAACCCTGACCTGCCGCACACCTACAGCTACGTTCCCGACATCGCCGCCGGCCTGGCCACCCTCGGCACCGACCCTCGCGCCGCCGGGCAGGTGTGGCACCTGCCCGGCCCGCAGACCGGTTCCACCCGGGCACTGCTCGAGCTGGTAGCCACCGAAGTCGGGCATCCAGTCGGCGTCCGCGCGCTGCCCAAGCTGGCCGTGCGCGCCCTCGCACTGGTCAACCCGATGCTGCGGGGGCTGGCCGAGATGGCCTACGAATTCGACGAGCCTTTCGTCCTGGACACCAGTAAATATGAGTCCGCCTTCGGAGCCGCCGGCACCCCGCTGGCCGGCGCCATCGCCGCAACCGTCGCCTGGTACCGGACCCGGCCGAGCACGCCGTGACAACGACCAGACCGGAGGCGGTAAACGCCATGACAACTCCATCGATCACCGCGATAACTCCACCGCCGCTTACCGGCGCCGCTGAGGTGGCATGGTCGAGGCGGGTGCGCCGGATCGGCGGGCTCATCCAGGCCGCCTTCGCCGCGTTCTGGCTGCTCCGCGCCAGCCTGGCGATTGGCGGCCGCGCCGAAGACGTGCTGATCGCGGTGTCCGGCGTCGCGGTGATCGGCGTGTTCTCTTACGCCATCAGGGTCACCGCTGGCACGGCACCCGGCCGGCCGGCGCGGAGGGCAGGCGGATCGAGCGGTTGGTGACCCTCGCCACCATCATCGAGCTGGTCGCAGCCTTCGTGCTGCCCGTCATCGTCATCGCCGCCGGGCACTCCGACTGGGCGTTGCCGTCGATCGTGATCACGATCGGGCCGCTGCTGCTGTATCTCGACCACCTGGTCCACATCCCCCGCTACCGCCTGGTCGGCTGGGCGCTGACCGCCGGGCCGGTCATCCTGGTCGCCACCATGTCCGGCAAGTCGCTCGCCGTGACCACCGGCTTTGCCGCCGGGGTCGTGCTGCTGGTCACCGCTGCCGCCGGCTTCCATGACCTCGCCCGCCTCCGGCCTGCTCGCGCGTCAAGCCCGGCCGGGCTCAGCGAGAAGGCCTGATGACCATGCATCAGGCTGACAGCCACACCGCCAGCTTCCGGCCCTTCTTCAACCCCGCCACCGGCGAGTGGATCGAGTACACCGCTGTCGCCGAGGACAACCGCGGGCAGCTGGTCCGCTTCAGCTGGCGCAGCGTCCCCGGCGGCGTCATCACCGAGCACATCCATCCCCACCAGGAAGAGCGCTTCACCATCATCGCGGGCGAAGCCCACTTCACCCTGAACGGCGAGGCCCTCGTTGCCGGAGCGGGCGAGACGATCGTCGTCCCCGCGGGCGTCCCGCATTCCGAGGGCAACCCCGGGCCGGGCGAGATCGAGGGCATCGTCGAGCTCCGCCCGGCCCTGCTTACCAAGGAATTCCACGAGGCCCTGGCCGGCCTGGTCGCTGACGGCAAGACCACGCCCAGGGGCGCACCGCGCAACCCGCTGCAGCTCGGCGCCACGTTCTGGCACTTCCGCCACGAAAGCCGGGTCAGCACGCCCCCCATCGTGGTGCAGAACCTGATGCTCCCGCCGCTGTGGGCGCTGGCCAAACTCTTCCGCATACAGCCCTACTACGAGCGCTGGGACAGCCGGACCTGAGCAGTCCCGTCGCCTCAGTACATGCGGACGGCGTCCTCCAGCGGCATGCCGCCGCTGACCGGGCCGCACGCAGCATCCAGCGCCTCCCGGTAACCGGGGTCCCCGACGGCGTCGGCATGAAACTCCACAGCCGCAGGACGCGCCGCAGTTGCTTCCAGCCGACCGGGTCACGGGCATTATCCACCGGAGCGCCGGGCGCTGCCTGAGGAACGGCGGTGAAGTCGTATCTGGAACGCCGCCACGCGTTCTATGTGGGGGAGACGCGGCGCCGGGTTGGCCGGCCCTGCCCGAGAGGGGAACCTACATGAACCTGATCAGCCGTCCGCGGCGGGCCGCCATCGCGGCGCTGGCTTGCGCCGCTATCCTGACGCCCGCGACCGCGCTGGCCGCGCCCCGGACCCCGGCCGCCCCGGCTGCCACGGCCGTACCGAAGTGCGCGACCTCCGATCTGCGAATCTGGGTGGGCGTCCCGGGCGACGGCGCCGCCGGCACCACGGCCTATCAGCTGGAGCTGTCCAATATCTCGCACCGCACCTGCACGCTGTTCGGCTTTCCCGGCGTTTCGGCGGTCGCCCCGGGCGGGAATCAGCTCGGCCGGGCGGCGGCGCGCGATCACGCCGACGTGACGCGGCTGGTCACCCTGCGCCGCGGCGCGACTGCCCATGTGTTCCTGCTCATCGTGGACGTAGCGTTCTTCTCCCCATCGGCCTGCCATCCGGCCAACGCCATCGGGCTGAGGGTCTACCCGCCCGGCGACCGCACCGCCACGGTGGTCTCCTTCCCCTTCGGGGCCTGCACCAAGAAGGGGCCTAACGTTCTCACGGTCCGCACTACCGTGACGGGTACGGGCATCCCGGGGTTCAGCGACTGACCGGCCGCGACTGACCGGCCCGCGTCTGAGCGGGTCAGCGCGGGGTAGTCCGAGGTCCAGGCACTACCCCGGCTCCGGCCGCGGCCACAGCTCGGTCAGCTGCGCCGGGCTGATATTGCCGCCGCTGCACACGATGGCGACCTTCCGGCCCGCGAACCGCCCGGGTTCGGCTAGCACCGCCGCCAGGGGCGCCGCTCCGGCCGGCTCGACCAGGTTGCGCGTCTTCTCGATCATCAGCCGGGTCGCGGACTTCAGCGCGTCTTCGGAGACCAGGACGAAGTCGTCCAGCAGGTCCCACAGGATCTGCTGGGGAAGCTCGAATGCGGTCCGGGTGGCCAGTCCCTCCGCGAGCGTGCTGGTGGCGTCCGCGACGAGCGCGCGGGCTAGCCAGGATCGGTACGCCGCTGGGGCTGCCTCGGACTGCACGCCGATAACCTCGATCGACGGCCGGGCGGCTTTAGCCACCACGCATGCCCCGGCGGCCCCGCTGCCGCCGCCGACCGGTACCACCACGACCTCCGTATCCGGCTGGTCCTCGAGGATCTCCAGGGTGCAGGTGGCGACGCCCGCGATGAGCAACGGCTCGTTGCCGGAGTGGACGTACCGGTATCCGTGCTCGGCGGCCAGCTTCTCGCAGTGCTCGCGTGCCTCGTCGAAGTCAGCGCCATGGAAGACCACCTGCGCGCCAAGCGCCTGCATCGACTCCACTTTCACGGGGTTGGCCTGCGCTGGCACGCAGACCATCGCGCGCACGCCGAACAGGCTCGCCGCGTAGGCGACCGACTGGCCATGGTTACCCGTCGAGGCCGTGATGACACCCCGGTCCCGCTCTCCGGCGCTCAGCTGGCTGACCAGGTTCACGCCGCCGCGGACCTTGAAGGCCCCCACGGGCTGATGATTCTCGTGCTTGACCCACGCCTGTACACCGGTCAGCACGTCGAGGGCGGGATAGCGGTATAGGGGCGTCGGCCGCAGGTAGGGCAGGATGCGCTGGCGTGCCGCGAGCACATCAACGAGATCCGGGACGGGCGATGCGGTCATGGCACGTGTCTATCACTACGGGCCGCCTACCTGGCTGGAGCCAGGACCGCCTCGATCGCGGCGTAGATGGCATCCGGATCGGTGCGGGGAACGATCTGGACACCTGGGGAGGCCGCGACTCGCGCCGCCCGGGGGTCGTCGGAATCGCCGCTGGCCGCGGCGGCAATGGCATCAGCCGTGCGGCCGGTCCCCGCCAGGATGATCACAGGGCGGCCAGCCTGGAGGCTGTGGCCGATGTCGTCATAGGTGATCTCGCCGCCGTTGACGACCAGGGTCAGCGCAGGCTGGCCATCGGCGATCGCGGTGGCGACCCGGGACAGCCAGGGTGACTCATCGCCCCAGGTGTCTCCGGGAACCAGGATCACGTGGCTGTGGTGCGGCTCGAGCACGGCCGCATCGGGCGCGGTCACCGTGCCCGGGACGACGACGGTCCCCGCAGCGGCCACGCCCACCAGCGGGAAGCTCGCCCCGGCGGCGTCACGGGCCTGGCCGGTGACCTTCATGACCCCGGAGTCGGTGCCGCCGTCCACGACGGCCGCGCCCCAACCGTCCAGGGCCGGGACGATGCGCTCCAGCGCCTTGGCCATGACCGCCAGGTGCTCCGCCGTCATGCCGCCGGCCCCGCCCACACAGACCAGGACCGGGCGGCCGGCCCCGATACCGAGAGAACGCAGCGCCGCGGCCAGGTCGGCGGCCCGGCTGACCTGCGCGTGGGGCGGTACCGGCAGCTCACCGGCGGTTCCGCTCACGGCTGCTCCCCTCGGTGGTTCTCCGCGGGTGAGGCTAGCGGAAGCAGTTTCCTGAGCGCCGCCAGTACTTCGTTTAGCTGCCTTTGTACCTTTTCGCCGTGGGCGTTAACGGAACCCTGCAGGTCACTGACGGTCGCCGCGATCTGCCAGGCCGCGGGTCCCTCGGCGGCCACCTCCCGCAGCAGCCGCTGGGCCTCGGCGACGTCCCCGCGATCAAAAGCCAGCCCGAGCAGCGTCGGACGCACCCACTCGTCCGCGGTCCCCCGGGCCAGCGCGCGCCGGCACGCGGCCCTGGTGACCACCTCGGCCTCGGACGCGAGCGCCTCGTCGCCTTCCTCGCCCCGCCTCCGGTACAGCCGCGGCAAGTTGCTCGTCGGGTAGTAGTCGTTGAGATCTACCATCATTCCTCGCGCGTAGCTGTCGATAGCCCGGCCGAGATACCGGCGGCGTTCGGCTTCGTCGGAAGCGTCGCTGGCCAGCTGCTTATAGCGGCCACCGAGCAGCCCCAGCCGCTCAGAGGTCTCGCCGTATCTTTCGATCAGGATTTCCAGCTGGGCGGCGGCCCTGCCCGCGCCGCCTGCCGCCCCGTCCTTGGCCATCGCGAGACACTGCTGCTCCATCACCAGCGGATGCCGAGCAATGTGGCGGGGTAAGGTCGCGATGTAGGCGAGGACCGCGTTCCAGTCCACGAGATCACGCAGCATGCGCAGCAGCAGCAGGGCGTCGGCCTCGCGCACGGCCGACTTGCGCCCGTACCGTTCCAGCACCGCGCTGGCCCGGGCTCGCTGCTGTGCCTGCGGAGCCCGGTAGGCCTCGCGGACGTCGGTGTCGAAGGACATTAACTCCTCGGCCAGGTCGGCGAAGGCCGCCGCCCGCTGCGGATCAGACTCGCCCGGGTAGCCAGGCACCCCGGCGAACACCGGCGAGTCCGAATCCGCCAGCAGCCGCAGGCCTTCGGCCAGAGGCGCACGAGCCTTGGCCGCCGATGGGTCATCGACCAGGCCATCGGCCAGCGGGAACCGTACCTGCCGCAGCTGTGCAAGATCGAAAACGGGCTTCGCCCAGTCCGCGGCGGTCAGGACGCATCCGGTCTGCCTGGCAGCGTGCCGCACCCCCACCTCGTAGTAGACGTTGGCATTGGGCAACGTAAGATCCGCGACCACGAGGTCGCCCAGCACCAGCCGCTGGATCATGTCGGTAATGATCAGCGACCCGACGTCCGAGTCCGCCCGCACCGGCCGGTATCCGAGTTCGGAGAGCGTCGGCCGGTAGACGTTGAACCACAGGCGGTCAAAGTCGACTTCGGGGGGGACGCCCGTCTCGCTGCGGCCGGTCGGCCGTCGGCCGAACGGCATCACCATGAACGCTATCGGGTCCGGCATCGATCAACTCCTCACGAGACTGCGCTGCTGCGCTCCGGTGCTCGCCTCCGCTTTCTTCACGCCAGCCACGCTGACAATCTCACCAGCGGGCGAGGACGCCGTACCGGATGTAGGGGCGAGCAGTACGGCCCCGCTCCATGTCGCTGATGGCCCGGACGGTCAGGCCGGGGCGCTCGGCGAGTTCTGCCTGGGTCAGCCCTGCCGACTCGCGGTAGCGGCGCGACAGCCAGTCGAAGCCGCGTCTCTGGTCGTCGATCACGCTCATTTGGCCCGCTCCCAGGTTCCGGAATTAAGCGTAGATCAGGGCCACCGCCGGTTGTCTTCGCCATCGAGCCGATTGTGATCAGATCGCTGCCGGACACCGACCGCAGCGCAGGCCGCTGCCCCGGCCGAATGTGCAAATCCGAATCCGCACTCAAGGCCGTCCCAGAGCGGCCCGAACCGCAGCGGCTCTCCTGCTGAGCACGCTTCAGCTTGCGCCAGCCGCCAGCCCGGTTGTTGGCAATAATCTGCCTGAACATGGCGGTCAAGGCGGCCGCATTAATGGGCTCGCCCGGCCGGATCGCCACGGTGCGGGCGGTGGCGTTATGGTGGCCGCCGGTGATGATCCCTTCGGGATCAGGGACTATGGCGCCGTCGTAGAGGAACACGTTGACGTGGTCCTTCGCGGCCAGCAGCGCGCAGATGTTGCCCTGCAGTACGAAGTACGGCTGACTGGTGCGCTTGATGGTCTCGGTTACCTCAGGGTCAGCGGCGTGGACCAGGTCGCGTACCTCGCGGCAGATGGCCTGCTGCCAGTCGGGGAGAGCGTCAATGTAGGCATCAACGCGCGGGTCGGCGGTGTCAGTCATGGCGGCCCCACCTTAGCGTCGCGCGGCACCTTAGCGTCGCGGCGGCAACTTAGCGTCGCAGCGGCGCCCTAGCGTCGCAGCGGCGCGCCCGGTCCCGTCGAAACAACGCCGCTGGCGGCAGCGCTGGCACCAGCAGCCTCTTCACCCTCTCTCTACCACCCCCAGTCCCTTTGCCTCGATGGTGGCCAATGATCTCGACGACTTTTCGGTGATATGTACTGAAAAGTCGTCAAGATCATGGAAAGCGCGCGGAACATTGTCGGCGTTTAGGGCGCTCTGTTGCCGAAAGACCGGCGGCCAGGCACCCTTCACGCCCTCGGGGTGACGGTCGGTTGGGTGATGATCCACCCGGCCTGGCGAAGTAAGTTGGGCGCATGGATGAGAACCGGGCCAGGCGGGTGGCCGACGCTCTGCGGGATCGCGGCATCAACGCGCACCTGGAGAATGCCGGGATCGATGTCTACGGGGTGCGGGTCGAGATCGGTGACCGGCGGGAGGCGATCTGGGGCACCGAGGGAACGGCATCCCTGGAGGCAGAGGTGATGCTCGACGGAGACCTGGTTGGCTTCGTGCCGAAGATTCCAGGATCGGACACCTTCGATGACGTCCAGATCGTGGACGCCATCGCCCGGGCCGATTATGACGAGCCTGTCGGCACGGAACGCCCGGAGGCGCCACCCCCTGGGCCGCCGCTGACCCGGGAGGGCGGGCTGTTTCGCCGCTTCCTCGGTGGCTTCAGGTATGACTCGGAGTAGCTGCCCTACAGTTGTGGCGGATGACCCGTTTCGCGGAGACCTCAATCGCGGCGACGTCGGCGCGTGACCGGTGGAGGGCTGATGAGACAGGCGGCTGGCCGGCCGCTCGGCGGCCGGTTAGCGGCTGCCGCACTGCTTTCCATCGTGCTGGCCCTCGCTGCTATCGAGCTCGCTTTCGCCGCGCCCGCCGTCCTGGCGGCCGCCTCGCCCCGGCACTCGCCGTCACCATCGCCCAGCCATGCGCGCAGGCCCTCGGCCGCCAAGCCCTCGGCCGCCAGGCCCTCGGCCGCCAAGCCCGCCAAGTCCGCCAAGCCCTCGGACACCAGGAAGTCGAAGCACCTCACCCGCCCCCGTCCGGTCGCGCCGCGGTCCGCCCAGCCCGGCGTCGTAATGCCGCAGCCAACCCAGGGCTGCCCGCCTCAGCTGGGAATCCGGCGGCTCTCCGGGGAGCCGTGGGCGCAGCAGGCCCTCGACATCACCGGCGCGTGGGGCCTGACCCGTGGCCTTGGCGTAACGGTCGCCGTCGTGGACAGCGGGGTTGACTACAGCCCCCAGCTAGCCGGGCGGGTGAGCTACCGCGATCTCACCGGCACCGGCCCGCAGGACTGCGTGGGGCACGGCACCGCCGTGGCGAGCATCATCGCGGCCAGCGACGCTCGCGCACAGGGCATCCCGTTCTACGGTGTCGCACCCGCCGCCCGGATCCTGTCGGTGAAGGTCAGCACCCAGGAGCAGGGTGGCAGTCAAAGCGTGATGCTGCTGGCGGAGGGCATCAGGGAGGCCGCAGCGGCCGGCGCGCAGGTGATCAACGTGTCTATCCAGACCCAGGCCAACCTGCCCGCTCTTCGTGCGGCGGTCTCCTATGCGCTGAGGCGGGATGCCGTTGTCGTGGCCGCCGCCGGCAACGACGATCCCGGCGGCGGGGTCGGGCCCTTCTACCCGGCCAGCTACCCCGGGGTGATCTCGGTCGGCGCGGTCGACCAGACCGGGGCCCTGGCCAGTTACGCCGATGCGAGGACCCCGGTTTCGGTGACCGCTCCCGGCGTCAACATCGCGAGCGCGTATCCGGGCGGTTATGACCCGGCGGATCAGGGCACAAGCTTCGCCGCGGCATTCGTCTCCGGCGTTGCGGCCCTGGTGCGGTCGGCCTACCCGAGCCTGACCCCGGCCCAGGTAGCCAGCAGGATCGAGGCGACCGCCGAGGGCACGACGGGCGCGCACACCGGCGCCGGCCTGATCAATCCGGTGCAGGCGGTCACGGCGGTGCTGCCGTCACAGACCGCATCTCCGGCCGCCGGGCCGCGGGCCGTGTCGGTCCCTGGGCCGCCGCGGGCTGACCCGGCCACCAGGTCGGTCGCCCTGTCGATCACCGGTGGCGCGATTGCGGCGGCGGTCCTGGTAACCATCGGCGCGGCCATCATGCCGTACGGCAGGCGACGGCACTGGCGGCCAGCCAGCCGGGCCAGCGTGACGGCCGGGAGCACGGACTCCGGTAGCTCGGCCGGCGCGCTTCCCGAGCCGGGTGCTGGCCTGGCCCGGCACCGGTCCGCAAAGCCCAGGACCTAGCTGCGGCGTGGGCCACCCCTAACGGCGTGGGCCACGCCCTGACGGCGTCGCTAGCCCTGGAAGCTAGCGCGGCTAGAGTGCCGGAGCCGGGGCCGCGTCGGCGGCCAGGGCTGTCTGCACCAGACGAGGCGAAGCCCGGCGCGCGATCAGGTAACCGCGCCCGGACGGCAGGGCTTGCGGCTTAACCCCGAACAGCTGGCCCTCATCCTTGTTGGCCGACATCAGCAGCGTCGGCGTGCCCATCTCTCGCAGTCGCTGGATGACCGGCTCGAACATGGCGCGCCCGGCACCGCCAGCGGACCTGGCCAGCACCACGTGCAGCCCGATGTCCCTGGCCTGCGGGAGTAGGTCGATGAGCGGCAGCAGCGGGTTGGCCGCGCCCGCCACCAGGTCGTAGTCGTCCACGATCAGGAACAGGTCCGAGCCTTTCCACCAGGATCTGGCCCGCAGCTCGGCGGCGGTCAGGCTAGCCGAGGGCAGCCGCTCGATCAGCGCCCCCCGGGCATCGCCGACCAGAGATCCTGCCGCGGAAGACGACGCCGCGTAACCGATCCGGTGCTCAGTGTCGGCCGCATCCAGCAGCGACCTGCGGTAGTCGATGACCATCAGCCGGGCGGCCTCAGGCGGATACCTGGCCACGATCCCGTCGGCGATCAGCCGCAGCAGGTTCGACTTACCGCTTTCCACATCCCCGAGGACGAGGAAGTGGGGGTCGGTGGAGAAGTCAAGCGAGACCGGCGAGAGCGTGCTCTCGTCTATGCCAAACGGAACCGGGGTGCCGGTCTGCGCGGCACCGGGCAGCTGGGCCGCGGGGAACACCTCGGGCAGCATCCGCACCTGCGGGGCACGCGGGCCTGGCCAGGCGACGGCGACGGTCTCGACGAGCTTGCGCACGCCATCGGGCAGGTCGCCCGCCGACGGCTGGCCGTCCACCCGCGGCAGCGCGGCCAGGAAATGCAGGCCATCCCTGGTCAAACCGCGGCCGGGTGAGCGCTCGGGAACATTTATGGCGACGGCCCGGCCGACCTCGGACTCGTAGGGGTCGCCGAGACGCAGCTCAAATTTGGTACCGAACAGATCCCGGATCGCCGGCCTGAACTCCGACCACTTGTTGGTCGCCGCGACCACGTGGATGCCGTACCCGAGACCGCGAGCGGCCAGTGCCGTGATCGCGCTCTCCAGCGGCTCGTACTCCTGCCGGAGGATAAGCCAGCCATCCACGACCAGGAAAACGTCGCCGTGCCCGTCACCGGCGATCTCCCCATTGGCCAGCATCCGGCGGTAGGCGGCGATCGACTCGATGCCGAGCTCCGCGAACTCGTGCTCGCGCCGGTCCAGCACTGCCTGCAGCTCGGCGACCGTGCGGCGGACCCGGTCTGGCTGCCGTCTGGTCGCGATGCCGCCCACGTGCGGCAGCCCGGCCAGCGCCCCGACCGTGCCCCCGCCGAAGTCCAGGCCGTAGAACTGCGCCTCTTTCGGGGTATGCAGCAGCGCGACCGAGCAGATCAGCGTCCTCAGCATGGTGGACTTGCCGCTCTGCGGGCCGCCGGCTACCCCGACGTGGCCGCCTGCCCCGGACAGGTCGGCCCACAGCGGCTCACGGCGCTGCTCGAACGGCCGGTCCACGATCCCGGCGACCGCGTGCAGCCGGCCGCGCCATTTCCATCCATCGGTCGTGTAGCCGTGCTGCGGCGTGACTGACAACGGCGGCAGCAGCCGGTCCAGGGTGGGCGGGACGCTCAGCGGCGGCAGCCAGATCTGCCTGGCAGGCTGGCCCTGCCCGGTGAGCTGCTGGACGACCCGGTCGAGCAGGCTCTCCGGCCCGGTCGGCTGGTCCCCGGCACCCGCCGGAAGCGCTGGGGCACAGACATCGGGCATCAGCTCCGGCCTGACGTACCCGGGAGCGTAAGGCACGATCATGGGCTTGAATCGCCGCGGCGCTGACGGGGCGACGGTCTCCGCCTCCGCCGGGCCTGACACGTACGCGGCCTTGAACCTGGTCATGTCCGAAACGTCGATCTTCAGGTAGCCGCTGCCTGGCACGGAGGGCAGCTCGTAGGCGTCCGGGACGCCCAGCACGATCCGCGACTCCGCGGCGGAGAAGGTCCGCAAGCCGATCCGGTAGGACAGCTGCGTGTCGAGACCGCGCAGCCTGCCCTCCTCAAGGCGCTGCGAGGCCAGCAGCAGGTGCACGCCGAGCGACCTGCCCAGCCGCCCGATCATCACGAACAGGTCAATGAATTCCGGCTTGGCCGACAGCAGCTCAGAGAACTCATCCAGCACCACGAACAGCGTCGGCAGCGGCGCAAGCCGGGCGCCGCGCTCGCGGTCCCGCTCGTAATCGCGCACCGAGCCGTAGTTGCCCGCCGACCGCAGTAGCTCCTGGCGGCGCACGACCTCACCCTGCAGCGCTTCCCGCATCCGGTCGACGAGCGGAAGTTCCTGTTCGAGGTTGGTGATGACCGCCGAGACATGGCTGAGGCACTCCAGCCCGAGGAAGGTGGCGCCGCCCTTGAAGTCGACCAGCACGAAATTGAGGACATCGGGGGAGTGGGTCAGCGCGAGGCCGAGCACCAGCGTCCTGAGCAGCTCGGACTTGCCGGAGCCGGTCGCTCCGATCACCAGTCCGTGCGGCCCCATACCGCCCTGCGCGGACTCCTTGATGTCCAGCTCGACCGGCTGGCCGCCGGCGTCGAGGCCGATCGGCACCCGGAGCCTGCTGCGCGGCGGGCGCGAGCGCCACAGCGCGGGCACGTCCAGAGCGTGCGGATCGGAGATGCCCAGCAGCGCGGTGAGCGTGGTGTTCACCGTGAGCGCATCGTCGCCGGCCGCGGTGCCCACCGCCGGGCGCAGCGGCGCAAGCTCGCGGGCCAGCGCTTCGGCCTCGGCACGCGACAGCGTGTCGGGCACTCCAATATGCGACATGACGTCGGTGCCTGCCCGGTCCCTGGTCAGCATGTCAAGCTGGCCCCTGGCGACCCGCAACCGCAGGATCGTCGCATCCGGCTGAGGGGGGAATCCTCCCGCCACGTCGATCAGGGTCACGCCGTCCACCCCGTCGCCGCCGAGCTGGTCGTCGGGGTCGGCTGTCGCACCGTCCACGATCACCAGGTAATAAGGGACTGAGCCCGCCTTGCCGCGGGAGAAGCGCGGCCGGTCCTTGAGTTCCGCGCCGAGCATTGCCTCTAGCTGCCGCATGGTGCCGGCCATCAGCCGGACAGGCCCCGCCGCGTCCTGCTCGGCGGGGTGCTGGTTGTGCGGCAGCCACTTGATCCACTCCCACCGTGTCATCCGGTCTGGCGGGGCGCAGACGCAGATGCGGAAATCCTCTGGCGAGTGGAACACCGCGATCTGGGCCACCATCGCGCGGGTCATGCCGCAGGCGGCATCCGGCTCCCCGGCCACCGCGACCCGGGCGAACGACTGCAGGGACATGCCGACCGGCAGGTCAGGTACCCGGGCATGGGTCCTGATGAACCGGCGGAGGGCGCCCGCGCACAGCGGGTCGAGATCCTCGGCGGGCTTGGTCTGCGGCGGGATCAGCCGGACCGCCAGGTGCTGCGCGCCGGTGCCCAGGCGGACCCGGCCGAAGTCGCCGTGCTGAGGGCGGCGCTCCCACAGCCTGGCCCGCTGGCCGGCGGTCATGACCCACCACAGCGCGGCCGGCTGCGGGCTCGACCACTCCAGCGCCTCCCGCTGCACGCTGGCCGCCCGCCGTACCTTCCGCCTGACCTGGCCCAGGTAACGCAGGTAGTCGCGGCGCTGGCCGTTCAGCCTGAGCTTGCGGTCGCCTTTGCCCCGGGCCATCTGCGACACGGCCATTCCGCCCATGCCCAGGCCCATCGCGCCGCCGCCTACCCAGCGCAAGGAGCCGGACCCCGAACCGGACATGATCGCCACCATGCCGAATGTCATGGCCAGCATGGGCAGATAGGTGAGCATCTGCTGGAGACCGTCGGATGCCACTTCCGGGATCTCGGGAGGAGCCTCGAGCACGATCTCGCCGCTTGGCATTTCCGGAGCAGCACGCCGTTCCTGACGCCGCACAATGACGGTGCTCAACCGGCTGCCTTCCTGCTATTGGCGGGCCTGGGCAGGGCTCTTTTTTAGGTCATTGAGCCGCATCTCGCATACTATTTCAACCCGCTGGCCTGGCCGGTGAGTTCTCGTTCAGCGGGCGAAGGCGGTCTAGGCGGCCGGCGTCCGCAGGCGACCGGCCGCAGGTCCGGGATTCGCTGGCCGCGCAGGCCAGACCAGCTGTCGCGCAGTGGCGGACGGTGTGAAGGGAGCCAGATGAGCTCGGCCAGCGCCGCAGAGATGTGCCGGATCACCGTAGTCGCACCGCATCGGCGGGTGGACCTGGCGCTGCCGGGTTACGTCTCGTTCGCCGAACTCTTCCCCGCCGTCGCCAGGTACGCGGGCCTTGACCGGGTACCGGCGGGCGAGGCGACAGGCGGCTGGGTCCTCCAGCGCCTCGGCCAGCCGCCCTTCCCCCTGGACACGACCCCGCTCCAGGCCGGCTTGCGGGACGGCGAGCTGATCTACCTCAGCCCACGGCAGGCGCAGCTGCCTGAGCTCGCGTTTGACGATGTGGCCGACGTGATCGCGGTCGGCGTGGGCGGTCGGCGGGACCGGTGGACGCCTCTGGACGCCCGCCTGGTCGCGCTGGGCGCGGGCGCGATCGGGCTGCTCGCCGGGGTGGCCACGGTCGCGCTCGCCGGACCGCCGTGGACCATGCCCGTGCTTGCCTCGGGCGGGATGGCGCTGCTGCTGCTCGCGGCCGCGGCGGCGGCGTCGCGCGCGGCCGGTGACGGCCGCGCGGCCGCGGTGCTCGGATGGGCGGCGCTGCCCTACGCCTTCCTGGCCGGGCTGCTCGGCCCGGCCCGGACATCGCCGATGTCCCACCTGGGTGCGCTCGAGCTGGTCTCAGCTTCCGCGGCGGCTTTGCTCGCGGCGACGATCGCCGCCGCCGTGACTGCCGAAGGCAGCACGGTATTCTTCGGCGCCGTCGGGGCCGCACTCTTTGGCGTCGGCGGCGCGGCGCTGGATTACGCGTTCGGCCGTATCGGCCTGGCCGGGGCCGCCGCCTTAATGGCCGCGCTCGCGCTGGCCCTGACGCCACTGATCCCTGCGGCGGCCTTCCGGCTGGCCAGGCTGACGCTGCCGCCCGTCCCGCGCGATGCCGATGAGCTGCGCAAGGACACCCTGACGGTGCAGGGCGCGCAGGTCCTGGAGCGGACCGCAGCCGCTGACCGGGTGGTCACCGGGGCGGTGTCCGGTATCGGCCTGGTCGCCGGCGCAGCCGAGATCGCGCTCGCGTTCGGCCACGGCTGGCTTCCCCGGCTGATGTGCGCGGTGCTGGGCTGCGCGCTGCTGCTGCGGGCCAGGGCATTCCGTGGCCGTGCCCAGCGCCTGTGGCTCCAGGTGCCCGGATACGGCGGGCTGACGCTGCTCGCTATCGGCAGCTCCCTGTCGGCATCACAACTGAAGACGGTCACGGTGATCCTGCCTGCGCTGGCCGTCGGGGCGGCCATCCTCATCGGGGCAGGCATGTGGCTGCCCGGGCACCGGTCTTCCCCGTTCTGGGGACGAGCCGCGGAGATCGTGGACCTGACCCTGGTCATCAGCCTGATCCCGCTGGCCCTCGGGGTATGCGGGTTCTACAGCTATATCCGCGGGCTCTCTGGCTGAGGCTGGCACCCCCAGATGCAGAATCGCAAGGACCTCCTCCAGGCACACCGGCTGATGACCCAGCGGGCGGCCCTGGCGCTGCTGCAGGCCGAGCCCGATCCGCCCGACCGCCCGTTGCGCAGGCTCAATGTCGGCCTGATCTCCAGCGTCCTGGTCGCGGTGATCGTGGGCGCCATCTTCGGCATCCTCGGTATCCTCGCGCCCGGCCATGCGCAGGGCCTGACCTCGGCCGGCACCCTCATCATCGACAGCGAGACCGGCACCTCCTACATCTGGTGTGAGCAGGGCAGGCTGTGTCCGGTGGTGAACTACGCCTCGGCCCGGCTGGCGCTCGGCATAGCCTCGCCTGATCAGCGCATGGTTACCCAGGCGTCGCTGGCGCGCTATCCACGGGGGCCGCTGATCGGGATTCCCGGCCTCCCGCAGCCGCTGCCGCAGGCCAGCATGCTGGTGGGCCAGCCATGGTCGGTCTGCGTCCAGACGGTGAGCAACCCGGCCACCCTGCAGCAGAGCACAGTCACCACCCTGGTCGGCGGCCGCCGGGTCGGGGGCCGGCCGATGTCAGGCGGCAGCGCGCTGCTGGTGTCCTCGGCCGGCCAGGACTGGGTCCTGTGGAACGGCCAGCGGCTGCTGGTCCCGCGCGCGATCCAGCAGAACGTCCTGACCGCACTGGCCGCCGTGCGACAGCCCGCGCAGGTGCCCGTCACCTGGCTAAACGCGTTCCCGCAGGGCTCTGACTTCGCTCCGCCACCGATCCCGGGGTTCGGGCGCCGCGTACCGGGGCCCGGCGGCGGGACGGCCAGGATCGGGCAGGTGTTCATAACCAGCTCGGCGGCCGGCGGCTCCGGGCTGTTCTACGTCCTGCTCCAGGGCGGCCTGGCGCCGGTCACGCCCACCCAGGCCGCGCTGCTCAACGCCGTCCGGGGCCAGGCGCCGCAAGGGACGGTCGGGCCATCGGTGGCGGCCGACGACCGCGCGGCCGGTACCACCATGTCCCCGGGCGGCTTGCCGCAGCGGATGCCGTCGCTGGTCGGATTCGACCCGGCCGCCCCGCTTTGCGTGGTGTACGCCGGGCAGGCCCTGGCCCAGGCTTCCGGCGGTCACCTGACGGTCGGCGGGACAGTCCCGGGCGGCAGCCTGCCGGTGAGCGGCACCGGGGGCCTCACCCAGATCTCGCTTCCGCCCGGGACCGCCGCGCTGGCCGGATCGGTGCCGGGCCCGTCTGGGTCGGGCACCGCCGCAGGCCTGGCCCCGACGGAGGTCACCAGCTATTTCCTGATCACCGGGGGGCGCAGATACGGTCTCGCGTCGCCAGCCGTGGCGGCGATGCTCGACTACGACCTGGGCGGGCAGCGCACCCTGGTACCGGCCAGCGTCATCGACCTCATCCCGCAGGGCCCTTCGTTGGACCCGGGCCAGGCCAGGCGGCAAGTTACCGGCTGAGAAAAATGTTTGGTCACATGGCCCGGGGCGCTGGCCCACCCGGTGCGGGTCAGACGCAGGTCAGTGTGGGTCCGGCCGGGCCGGCCCGCGGCCGGGGATTTTCAGCCGGTATGCGAGCTTGGCATTGTGGTTGACAGTGCCTGCGGCAGCCTTTTGAATGACACACGGACGAGTCCATGCTGGGCTGATTTCTGCGCTCATGCCTGGGCTTGTGACCGGTTAACTAAATGTACATTCAGGGAGGTGCGGCGAATGGCAGCCGAGTCTGCGGTCAACAGGGCGGCGATGGCGCAGGCGGCCGTCCAGGTGGAGGACGCGGTCGGTCAGATCCGCGGGCAGCAGTCCCAGCTTGCGGGTCAGCACAGCGACCTGATGGCCGGCTGGCAGGGCATGGCAGCGAGCGCGTTCACTGGCGCGTACGAGTCTTTCAACAGCGATTTCGCCCGGGTGCTGACTGCGCTGCAGGGTATCCAGGAGAAGCTGACCGCGACGCGCTCGCGCTACCAGGCGACTGAGGACACGCAGACTGCCGCCGCGAACCGGGTTCAAGGGCTGCTCAACCACTGACGGGTCTCGCTCTGCCTACGTCGCGGAGCGAGCGGCGGCTTGCCCCGCCCGGAGCACAGGCAGAGATTCTCGGATCACGGAGGAATGAAGGAATGTCGGAATACACCAGGGCCGTGTTCGGCTCCCTCCAGACGGGGGAAGCGGATTTCGCCAGCACCTACGCCCAGTTGCAGTCCACCATCTCTACGCTTGACGCCCAGTTGCGCTCGAACCTGGCCCAGTGGGATGGCCAGGCGCAAGAGGCTTATTACGTTGCGAAGGCGCAGTGGGACGCCGCCATGGCGAACATGGCCGCGGTGCTCAACAACCTGCGCGCGGTCATCGGCGAGGCGAACGTGAACTACAGCACCACAGAGGCGGCCAACGCCGCGCTGTGGAACGGCTGAGGCCAGGGAGCAGGTCAGGTAGCTCCGGTCGGCTCGGGAGGCTGGTAATGGGCGGCTCGTATGATGCCTCGGTCTTGCAGCAACAGCAGCAGGGGCCGGGCCGGTATTCGGGGATCGCGGTGCCACACGTGAGCGGAGCCCAGCCCGGCTCCTACATCCAGCCGCGCGACTGGGGCAACCCGGCGGTGTCCGGGCGTGACCTGATCGTCCAGCGGCAGGCGCTGCGTGCGGTGGCCAGTGATCTGGCCGCCATGGCCGGCCAGCTGCAAAACTCGCTGAGTGCCTGCGAGGGAGCCGCCGGGGCGGCGGCAGCGGCGGCGGGCAGCTGGCATGAGGCGCAGCAGCTGGCCCAGGCGATGTCCCGGGCACATACCGGAGTCACCGAGTACACCGGGCAGCTGAGGCAGGCACACGACGACATGGCCACCCGCCTGGTCGTGTCGGCAGACCGGTACGACACCGCCGAGTATGAGATCACCAGCCGGATCCACGCCGCGACCGATCCGTCGGCCACGATCGTCATGAGCGGCGGGCGTGACGCGCCCGTCCAGCCCGGATACGGGCAGAGCTGGACACCGCAGCAGCGAGCCGCCTACTACCGGGCGCAGCGGATAGAGAACATGCCGGGCAACGGCGGGCCGAACTGGACAGGCACGTACCCGATCACCGAGGACGCGTCTTTCTCGCCGGGCAGTACCGCCGGTTACACCTGGCAGCAGGTGACGAGTCTGCTGGCGGCTACCGACCCGGGCGCGATAACGGCGGCGGGCGTCGCCTACGGTCAGCTGTCAGCAACGCTCACCTCCATTGCCGCCAAACTCGCCGCCCATGGCCAGACGCTGGCCGCCAACTGGGGCGGGTCCACCGCGGTCACAGCGGTCAGCCAGGTCCAGCAGCTCTACCAGACCGCCGCCGATATGCAGGCCAACACGTGGGCGGCGCAGCAGGCGCTGCAGGGCTACGGTCCGGTGCTCGCCTCGTTCCGTAGCAGCCTGCCCAAGCCGGCCACTTCCCATCCGGCGGACGTCAAGGCCGCCAACCAGGCCGCCCAGCAGCGGATGGCCGCACTCAACAGCCATATCGAGACCGCCTACTACCAGCTGCCCGGCGCCGTCAACAAGAACCTTCCCCCGCCGCTGGCCGGTACCGGCGGCTCCGGCAGCGCCGGCGGCGTCGCAGCCGCTGGTGGTGCGGGCGGTGGTATCGCAGCTGCTGGTACGGGCAGCACGACCGCCGGTCGCGGCGGGTACCCCGCTGGCGGTGTTCCGGGCGGAGCGCCAGCCAGTGGCGGTCACGGCGGCGGGTTGCCCGGAGGTTCCGGGCCCGGCCACCCGGGCGGAGCCGGGGGCTCGGGGTCCCGCACGCCGCCCGTGCCCGGTGGCCCGCCGCCGCGCCTGGCAGGCAGCCCGCCGCCGGGGACCACCCGGCTGGCGGGTACAGGTCCCACCGGGCCAGGCGTCCCGGGATCGGGTGCCGGAGGGCCCGGAGCTGGTGGCGCCGGACCGGGCGGATTGTCCCAGAGCGGCGGGGCTGGCGCCGGCGCGGTACCCCCGGGTGGGAGCGGGCCGGCCGGGAGCGGCGTCCTGCCGCCGATTCCTGGCTCCGCCGGTTCGGGAGGCAGTGGCCCGGGCCGTGTCCCGGGGCGAACGGTGACTGAGCCCGCCCCCGGCGAGTCTGGACCCGACGGCGAGCCTGCGCCCGGAGAACTCGGAGCTGGCGCTGGTTCCGGAGAACTCGGAGTCGGCGTGCCGCCGGGAGCGGTCAGGGATCCGGTCACGCTGAGCGACTCGGGCGCCGGTGCACCTGGGGCCGCGGGAGAGCCCGGACTGACCGGCGAGTCGGTACCCGTAAGCCTGGCGCCGAGCGGGGTGGCAGGCGACGGCCTGGCCGCCTCGGACGCTGGCGCGGCCGAGGCAGCCAGGCTTCCTGGCGCGTTCCCCATGACCGGCACCGGGGGAGGAGGCATCGGCCAGGACGAGGTCGGCCAGGGACGCCAGTACTGGACCTCCGAAGAAGAGGGCACCTGGGGGCCCGATGTCATGCCCGCCAACACCATCGCGGGCGCCGATGGCGGGGCTACCGGCGGCGGCATAGACGGGATGCTGCCCGGCGTCGGCGCCGGCGGCCGCGACGAGCAGCCTGAGCGGAACAGGCTCGCCTGGCTCGGCGAGGACGATGACTTCTGGGGTGCCGGGGAACCGGCCGTTCCGCCGGTAATCGGGGACTGACGCCGCCCGGTGGCTAAGTTACGGTGCCGAAGCCGTTTCCCGGGCCGGTTGGGCGGATTGGCCCGGCTACCCTGGCGGACGGCATGGAGATAGGTCCGCAGACAGATCCGCCTACCCGTGCGCCGCGACGGTGTAGGGCCACGGCCGTGGCGGTGGTGATGGCTGCCGCCGTGCTCACGGCGGCAGCCAGTGGTTGCGGCGCGGATTCTGGCCGCGCAGCGGGCGATGCGGCAAGCAGTGCCCCAAAGGGCGGTGCGGCCAGCGCGGCGCCGAAAGCCGCCCGCCCGGAAAATGGTGTCCAGCTGGGGCGCCTGCTCCCTACCCAGGCGGAGCTGCCGCCGGGCTGGACGTACAACGCCAGCGAAGGGACTGGGGAGGAAGTTGACACCGGTTCAGCGCTGCTCGGGCCGCCGTACTTCGCCGTTCTGCCCAGAATGTCCTGCAGCAAAGCGAAGGGCGTCGACGCGGACTTCCTGGTGATCGACTATCAAGCCTCGGACGCGCAGATAGAGGTGTGGACCGGGCACGGCAAGAACCAGGACTTCGCGAACATCATTCTGGCCAGTTACTACCCGGGCTGGGCGGTGAAGGAGTTCGGGCTGATCAGCTCGTTCGCTTTCCATCGCTGCGGGCCGTTCGAGAAGAAGGACGAGGTCACCGCGGCGCTGGTCAAGATGAAGCCGACCGTGACCGCGGTCTTTGGGCTGGGCGACCAGGCACTGCTGATGAAGACCGTCCAGGTCAACGGACCGCTGCCGGACGGCTACTACTATCCGGGCGACTACCTGCTCGTCTTCCGGGTCGGTAACTACATCGCGGAAGTCGACGCTCCGGAGATTCCCGGCCAGCCCGAGGCCCAGGCGGTCGACGCGGTCGCCGCCCTGCTGGGGCGCAAGCTCCGGCAGATCAGCTGACGCTGAGTCGGTGCTCGTCCCGCCGCTCGGCCGACGCCCGCGTCCGGGCAGGACCAGGCCCGGGTTCGGATGCCGTCGGGTGGCTGCTGGCTGGCCAGGGTCGGGTACAGGTCGGCTGTCAGTCGCGGTCGTCGAGAATCGTCAGGTCGAGCCGGGCGAGCCGTTCCGGGTCGGCGAGGAAGTCCATTTCAACGATCTTCCCGTTGCGGACGATGACCGAGGCGATCGTGAACACGACGCCGTTGCGGGTCGCAACCACGCCGGCGGCACCGTTGACCAGCGCCGGGTACATGGTGAGGTCGACGCGCGACCACACGACCGCCCGTCGCGCCACGTCGAGCGCACCGTGTACCTCGGCGGACGCGGCGGCGAGTGCCGCGCCACCGTCGGCCCGCAGCACGACGTCGGGGTCGAGTCTGGCCACCAGCGCGTCGAAGTCGCCGTCGCGCGCCGCGGCCAGGAAGGCGTTGACGACCTCCCGCTGGGCGCTCACGCCGACGTCCGGGGTGGTGGCCTGGGCGCGGACGCGGCGGCGTGCCCGGCTGGCCAGCTGGCGTGCCGCCTGCGGGGAGCGGTCGATAAGGCTGGCGATCTCGTCGAACGGGACGCCGAACATGTCGTGCAGCACGAAGGTGAGCCGCTCAGGTGGGGTCAATGTCTCGAGTACGACGAGCAGCGCGAGCCCGACCGAGTCGGCGAGCAGCGCCTCGTGCTCGGGATCGATGCCGTCAGCGCGGTCGACGATCGGGTCCGGAACGTGCGGGCTCAGCGGCTCCTCCCGGCGTACCGCACGGGAGCGCAGCATGTTCAGCGAGACCCGCGCGACGACGGTCGTCAGCCACCCCGAGAGGTTCTCGATCTCGCCGGGTTCGGAGCCGCTGAGCCGCAGCCAGGCCTCCTGCACGGCGTCTTCGGCCTCGCTCACCGAGCCCAGCATCCGGTAGGCAACCGCCCGCAGACGGCGCCGGTGCTCCTCGAACCGCTGCGCAAGCCAGTCCTGCTCGCTCATCGGGTCACATCCTCCCTCGGCGACGGGTCATCAGGGAGACCCGCCAGGACCGGCCGATGTGACCGGACCGCGCGGCGGCTCAGGTGTCGCTGATCACACCGGTGCCGGTCACATCCTCGACTTCTGAGGTGTCTGTCCAGTGACCGCATGAAAACCGAATGAGAGGAACACGCGATGCGAGTCTTCGTTGCCGGAGCAAGTGGCGCTCTCGGGAGTCGTCTCGTCCCGCAGTTGATCGACGCCGGGCACGAGGTGATCGGCACCCACAACTCGCCAGGCAGTGCTCAGCTGCTGCGGGAGCTCGGCGCCGAGCCGGCGAGACTCGACCTGCTCGACGCGCGCGCGGTCCGCAAGGCGGTGCTCGACAGCAAGCCGGACGCGATCGTACATCAGGCAACGGCGCTGGCGGACATCAAGTTCGGCCGGAGCCTGGACAAGACCTTCGCCACCACCAACCGGTTGCGGACCGAGGGAACCGATGCGCTGTTGGCCGCGTCCCGAGAGGCAGGCGTGCGCCGGTTCGTAGCGCAGAGTTTCGCTCCCTACCTGTATGCGCGGCAGGGCGGGCCGCTCAAGACCGAGGCCGATCCTGTCGATGAGACTCCGCCGCCCAACACTGGCCAGACATTCGCCGCGATCACCTACCTGGAGAAGGCGACCACCGACTTCGGCGGCATCGCACTGCGCTACGGCGGGTTCTACGGCGCCGCCAACGACGCGCTGATCGAGCCCGTCCGGAAGCGTCAGTTCCCGATCGTCGGCGGCGGCGGCGGGATCTTCTCCTGGCTGCACCTTGATGACGGTGCCGCAGCGACCGTGGCCGCCCTCGGGCACTCCGGGCCGGCGATCTACAACATCGTCGACGACGAGCCCGCCCCGGTGCGCGACTGGCTCCCGGTGCTCGCCAACGCGCTGGGCGCCGAGCCACCGCGCCGCGTGCCGGCCTGGCTGGCGCGCCTGTTCGCCGGCCCGGCAGCCGTAGTCATGGCCACCCAGGCACGCGGCGCCTCCAACGCCAACGCAAAGCGCGAACTCGGCTGGACTCCCCGATACCCCAGCTGGCGCCTCGGTTTCCCGATGACCTACTCGGCGATCGCAGTCGCCGACCCGGTCAGGGTTGACCCTGATGCCTTCGGGGATGCAGGTCAGGGTGCGAACCGGGGCTGATCCCGATCGACGGGGGTCTTCGCCGGAGGCAGTCTTGAAACATGAGCACAAGCACTGCGGAGACCGGGTCCGCCACCATTACTGACCAGCCCGCAGCCCGCCAGCTCACCCCTGTCCTCAAACTAGCCCGACGTGAATGGAGACCGATCACTATGCCCGGGATCATCGCCGTTGCCCTCATCGCCATCGTGGCCCTGACCATCCTCAGCCTCACCGTGCACATCTTGTTCTCCCCTTGGCTGCTGGTGGTCATCGGCATCCTGGCCTGGATCAAGTTCCGCCCGCGCCGCTCCCACCCATAGCCCGGTGCCCGGCCGCCCGCTGCCCGGTTGGCCCTGAGCAGGCCCGCCGGGCAGCGTCGTGCTCCGGCCGGGCTGTGGTCAAGGCCGGGCTGCTCGACGAGCTGCAGTTGTTCACTTACGCGTGACACGCTCGGTCGGCACTGGGACAATCGTGCGATGAGTCCACGAAGCCGCGGCCGTCCGCCAGACCGTGGCCGGAGCCGTCAGCCGGGCCGGCGTCCGGCCGCGGGCCGGGGCGGACCGCACAGGTCGGCCGGACGCGCCGGGAATGAGTCCGCTGGCTACGGGGAGGAGACGACGGAGTGCTGGTTCGACGAGCCCGATCCAGCTGACCGGCGCTCGTGGGCGGTCCCCCCGGCGCACGGGATCTATCGGGGACTCGATCTCGGGCTGCTGGACCCAGGCAACGAGGACGAGCGCATGTTCCTCATCGAGGCGCAGCATCCGGAATTCGCAGACGCGCTGCGCAGCGATGAAGACGTGATCGTCGGTGGCGAGCCCGTCAACCCGAGGCTGCACGTAGCAATGCACCAGATCGTGGCGAACCAGTTGCTGACCGGCGACCCGCCCGAGACGTGGCACACGGTCCAGCGTCTGAACGGGCTGGGCTATGACTGGCACAACATCATGCACATGATCGCCTCGCTCGTCACCGAGGACGTCTACCGGTCCCTCGCCGAGCACCGGCAGCCCGACCCCGCCGACTATGCCCGTCGGCTGAGCGAGCTGCCCGGCAGCTGGCCGCCACCGGAAGCAGCCGGATAGCAGCTCCCAGATCGTCCGTCGGGCCGGCGGTACCCCGCGCGACGGATGCCGGTCCGGCGCGACCCGCGGCACCCTCTGGCACGGGGTCATGGAGAACGACGCGTTCCGCCGCGCCTACCTCACCGAGGTCGCGCAGCTCGCCGGGCAGAACTTCGCTGAGGCGCCAGGGACGTGCTGAGGGACCGGTGTTGGTCGGCTGCCGGTGGCGGCATGTCCTCAGCGCGGCAGCAGGTCCGCTGGCCGGCTGACCGGGAAGCCGTAGGTGTCGATGACGACCCCGTCCGTCTTGCGGGCCAGCGCGAGGGCCGCCTCCCCGACCGTGAGGCTGATCTCGCGGCTGGCGCTGCCGATGGAGAACTTGCTGCGAAGCTCCCATCGGCAGGGCTCCTGATCCCGCAGGGCGCCCAGGGCCAGCGGCGCTGGCTTGAGCCTGGACCGTGACAGGCGCGGCGGCCAGTAGACGGTCAGGAACCGGGGCTCCTCCTCGGAGACCAGGAAGTAAGACCCAGGCACGTCCGGGTAGTCGTCGACGAACAGCTGATCGTCGGTAAAGGGCTGCAGCACCCTGATCACCTCCTCGGCGGGCACCGGGCGCCCGCTGTAGACGGAGGCGGACAGTTCAATATCCGCCGGCGGCCGCTCGCCGTGCACGGTGCCGCCCAGGCGCGCGGCCAGGCCCCGCACGAGCCGCTCGGCGTCCTGCCTCTTCGCGTCGTCGGGCCGGGAGCCCCTGGCGCCCGTTTCGACGATGTCCGCGTAGTACGCCATCGTCATCCCGGGCGGCAGGCCGGCCTTCGCCGCGAGATCGCCGGTAAGTTCCACCGGCCCGTGCAGCCGCACGCCGTTGCCGAAGTCGAAGCGGTCGCTGCGCACCCGCAGCCCAGGATCATAGGCCAGCAGCGCGTCAGCGATTTCAGCTGCCGGATCGGTGGCCAGCACGAGGGTGGGACCGCTGGCGAGCCGTTTCGCTGTCCGGTCGGTCGCTGCGCTCAGAAACGCTGCGCTCAGAAAATGCTGTCCCACAGGTGCTCCGCCCCGTGCGCTATTCCGGAACCCAGCTTTACAAAGTCCTGACCGGTTTTCACCGCGCTGTCGCCAATGCCGTCGCCAACGCCCAAGATAACACCGCGGGCATGGATATCCGCTCCCCAGTTCTCCTGGATCAGGTTGTGGGCGAAGTCCCCGACGCCGTAGGCAACCACGCCGCCGGCCAGCACCCCGGCCCCGCCCGCCACCACCGTAACGCCGAGCCCGCCCGCGCCCAGCGCACCGAGGCCTGCGGCCGTCCCCCCGGCGGCCACGCTGCCGACCCATCCGCCCGCGGCGACGGCGGCAATGCTGCCGCTCGCCTCGCCGGGATAGGCCTCGTACCACGGCACGCCGTCGGCCATGTCCTGCTGCGCGCCGAAATAAGTGCTGGCCCCCGCCGCGGCGACGTCGACGAAGGGGATGTCCCCGGCGAACCTCGCGAGGTCGCCGCCGGTGCCGCCGAGGCCGTCCAGCCTGGTTCCCAGGCCGGAGATGTCGCTGGGGCTGAAGCCCCACGCTCGGCTGAACGGGTTCTCGGTGGACTGAGCTTCCGCCAGGTCGTCCTCCACCGAGGAGAGAATGGTCTTCGCGTCGCCGAAGTTCTCCTTGCCCTGATCGGTCCACGGGCCGAACCGGCCATCCGCCTGGCGAGCCTCCTCCCGCGCGTCGGTGACCGCCCTGCTCAGGGTCTTCTTCAGGCCGGGGAGCTTGCCCTCGACGTAGCCGCGGTACCTGGTCTGCGCCCCGAAGAACCCGGCCAGGCTGTCGGCCAGCGCCGTGTAGTCGCCACTGCCGAGGCCCTGGTACGGGCTGCCCTGCGTGGCCCATCCGCACAGTTCCTGCAGCGCGCCTGCCGCCTGGACACGAGCGGCCGCGGCCGCGAGCATGCACCGGTTCCAGAACGCCGCATAGCTGACCCGCCAGCTCTCCGCGGTGGGGCTGGCGTAGCAGACCTGCGGCGGTCGGCCACCGGCGCCGATCTGCACGCCATGCGCGGCGGCGGCGGCCGCGGCCTCCTCCAGTGCGCTCTCGATGCTGGCCAGGTTGACCGCGAGCACGTTCACGATGCCCCCGGCCGAGGACACCATGACCGCCAGGGCAGTGGCACCGACCGCGTCATGCTGCCAGGCCGTGGTGAACGCAGCCGCCGCCGACCCCTGCCAGCCGGCGTCGCCGACGATCTGGCTGACCTTCTTGTCGAGCGCGGTGGCCACGGCGGTTATCTCGGGCACGTACCGGTAGAGCGTGCCGGCGTAAGCCGACAGGCCGCGGATGTCGCCGCCGACCCAGTCCTGCGCGAACGCCGCCAGCGGGGACGGGGACTTAGCGCCTGCTCCCATGGGCCGCCTCCGTTACCTGATCGCACCCGGGTCGCTGATCTGCCTGGACAGCGTGGTCAGTGACTCCTCGGTGTGGGCGTACCTGTCGTGTGCCGTCTGCAGCTTGCTGCCGTTGTCGTCGATGTCGCCGCCGATCTGCAGGTGCAGCAGGCACGCCGCGTCGACCACAGCACTCAGGCTCGCGTTGAAGGCCGCGGACCCGCCGTCGGGCAGCGCCGGGCAGCCGTCGGGCATGATCGCCAGGAAGGAGGCCGCCTCGGCGTGGAAGGCGGCCGCCGCCGCCTGCAGGTCGGACAGGACGACCTGGAATCCGCCGCTCATCTCGTGCTCCCTTCCAGGCCCTGTTCCAGGTCCAGGCCCTGTTCCAGGCGTTCGAGATCGCGGTAGCCCCAGCGCCAGGCACCGGAGGCGACCTCGGGGTCGACCACGACCGTGGATACCCCGCCCGCCGCGGCCAGCTCCCTGACACGCAGCAGCGGCAGCGCCACCCACGGCTGGGCCTGGCCGAGCGCTAGCACCAGCCGGCGTACCGAGCTGAAAACGGGCAGCACGGCCATCGCATCGGCACCTTCGCGCAACTCGAAGACCAGGTCCGGGTGCCCGTCACGGGGGGCCGGGTGCGCGGGCGCGATGACTATCGATCCGGGCCTTAATCCGTCGCCGGCCGGTGTACCGCCAGCGCCTGGCGCGGCGGACGGCGAGTCGCCTGGCCGGGCCGGAGCTGAGCTTCCCGGGGTCATCATCGCGCTGTCGCCTCCGCGGCGGGTTCGTCGGCGGGAGGGCGGCCCGGCGGACCGCGCCCCGGCTTGGCCGGACACAACCTTAGTCCGGTTGACACCTACTGCACGGAATTGGCAGGTATTCGGCGGTGAGCCTGGTGGCCGTCTCCGCCGCGCGAGGCATTTCCGGCCACCTTGTACAGCCAGGTAGCAGACCGGCAGTCATACTGACAGATATGGACATCACGGGCCTGGGCTGGTGCGCTTGTCGCCAGCTAGTGCGCCGGCGGGAGTTGGCGGGAAGGAGCAGGTGATCAGGTGCGGCTGCTGCTGATCGGTGCTCCTGGCTCTGGCAAGGGAACTCAGGCCGGGCTGCTCGCCGCACGGTTCGGTCTCGCGCACATTTCCAGCGGAGACCTGCTGCGCCAGCACGTCAGGGAGCAGACCTCGCTCGGGCGCAGGGTGCAGTCCTACGTCGACCAGGGGGACCTGGTCCCGGATGGCGTCGTCATGGACATGTTGCGCAAGCCCGTGGTGGCCGCGGCCGACGGCTATGTCCTGGACGGCTTCCCGCGGACCGTCGAGCAGGCGGAGGCGTCCTACGCCGTGGTCAGGGAGCTCGGGGCCGAGGTGCAGGCCGCGATCCACCTCGACGTCCCCCGCGCGGAGCTGGTGCGGCGGCTGGCGGCCCGCGGCCGGGGCTCCGACGACAGCGAGGCTGTTATCGAGCACCGTCTGCAGGTGTACCAGGAACGGACGGTTCCGCTCCTTGAGTACTACGCGGGCCGGGAATGGATGTTCACCGTGGACGGCGCCCGGCCGCCCGAGGACGTCCACGAGGAAATCGTCCGGCGGATCCTGCGGCTGGCCGCCTTCACCGCGTCGAGGTGATCGGGCAGTACTGGCGGGCAGGCAGTTCAGGCGACCGCTGGGGGATGCCACAGGTACGGCGTGGTACGGGCCAGCGGGACAAAGCCCAGGCGCTCGAGGATAGGGCGGCTGTCCGCCGAGGCATCCACCTGCAGATAGCGGTAGCCCCGCTGGGCGGCGAGCCCGGCCCGGTAGGCGACCAGCGCGCGGTAAATTCCCTGGCCGCGCCAGCCGGGCAAGGTCCCGCCGCCCCACAGGCCGGCGAATTCCGTGCCGGGGATGAACTCGATGCGGGCCGCGCAGACCGGCACGTCACCGGCCATCGCCACGACCATCGCCGTCCGGTCAGGTGTGTCGCGCAACTGGGCGAGCAGCGACCGGCGCAGCTGCGGGTGGCCGGTGCCGAAGACGCGGTCGTGCACCTCGAACATCAGTGCGACCCCGGCCTCGCCGGTGACCGGCACCAGTCTTACCCCGGCGGGCAGGGGCACGTCGGCCGGCCGGACCGCTTCGGCCGGGGTGGGCGCCCCGGGGGGAATGCCCGGAACGCCGGCGACCATGAGCGTTTCCTGGTCGCCGGGCACGAGGCCGGCTGCTAGCAGGCGTCCGGCCAGATCGGCGGGCCGGTCATAGTCGTAGAGCTTCCACTCGAACTCCTGGCCGATGGCGCGGAAGCGGGCGACCTGCTCGGCGATGACCGCGTCAGCGTCGCCGTCATGGAGGTCCGACCAGGTGATGCCCGACCAGCCCGGGCCGTCCGCCGCGACCTGCCTGACGACCCGGCCGGTGACCTCGATCCGGGCCCCAGGCCCATCGGCCTGTGCACCGCGCCGGACCTGAGCGTCATATGCGGCAAGCACGTCGGCGGGCTCCACCCCTGCAGATCATCAGCACCGGCCGCCCGGCGCAACCCGTTTCTTCCGCCCTGCCCGCGGGCAGGGCGGTGCCCGGACGCCGTTGGCATACTGGCCTTCGCTCGCGGCGCTGCCCGGCGGCGCCCGCGTGGAGGTCGGATGGATGTCGGATAGGGAGGGCAGGTGGACCCGGTACAGGCGTTGCGGCAGATCGCGTTCCAGCTCGAACGGGCGGGAGCGCCGACCTACCGGGTGCGGGCATTCCGCCGGGCCGCCCGGGTAGCCGAGGATCTGCCGGCGGGCGAGCTAGCGCACCGGATAGCTGAGGGCTCGCTGGCCGCGCTGCCCGGGATAGGCCCGGTCACCGCGGATGTCATCACCCAGGCGGCGGACGGCCGCCAGCCTGAGTATCTGGCCAACCTGCTCGCCGAGGCGCGGACGGCTGAGCGCACCGGGCTGCGGGCGGCGCTGCGGGGCGACTGCCATACCCATTCGGACTGGTCGGACGGCGGCAGCCCGCCGGATGAGATGGCGCAGACGGCCCGTGACCTGGGTCACGAGTGGATCGCGCTGACTGACCACTCGCCGCGGCTGACGGTGGCCGGCGGACTGTCGGCCGAACGCCTCGGCGCCCAGCTCGAGCTCCTCAGCAGGCTCAACGCCGATCTGGCGCCGTTTCGCATCCTGACCGGGATCGAAGTCGACATCCTGGCGGACGGCAGCCTCGATCAGCGTGACGACCTGCTCGGCCGGCTCGACGTCGTGGTCGCGAGCGTGCACTCGAAGCTGCGGATGCCTGCGGCCGAGATGACTGACCGGATGGTGACCGCGGTCGGTAGTCCGCACGTTGACGTGCTCGGGCACTGCACCGGCCGGCTGATCACCGGCCGGGGCGGCCGGCCGGAGTCGGCGTTCGACCCCGAGAAGGTGTTCACCGCCTGCCGCGATCATGGTGTCGCGGTGGAGATTAACTGCAGGCCAGAACGGCAGGACCCGCCCGATCGGCTGCTGGGAATGGCTGCCGACCTCGGCTGCAGGTTCGCCATCAACACCGACGCGCACGCCCCCGGTCAGCTCGACTGGCTGGACAGCGGGTGCAGGCGGGCCGAGAGCTTCGGGATCACGCCCGACCGGGTGATCAACACCGGCCGCGCTGAGGACCTGATCCGGCGGGCCCGGGGCTAAATCTTCGCCACTGGCCGCCAGCCGACGGCCTCAGGTCGTGACAGCATGGTCGGATGCGAGTTGTGCGTACGCCCGAGGATCGCTTTGCCGCACTGCCTGATTTCGCCTATCCGCCGCGTTATGCCGAGGTGGACGGCCTGCGCATCGCATACGTGGAAGCGGGGCCTGCCGACGGGGAGCCGGTGCTCCTGCTGCACGGGGAGCCAAGCTGGTCGTTTCTGTACCGCCGCGTCATGGGGGTGCTGGCCGACGCTGGGCTGCGTGCGATCGCGGCCGATCTGGTCGGATTCGGCCGGTCCGACAAGCCGACCGAGATCATCGACCACAGCTATGAGCGGCACGTTGAGTGGATCCGCGCGCTCGCATTCGACCAGCTCGACCTGCGCGAGCTGACCCTCGTCGGGCAGAACTGGGGCGGCTTGATCGGGCTGCGGCTGGTCGCCGAGCACCCGGACCGGTTCGCCCGGGTGGTCGCGGCCAATACCGGGATGCCCACCGGCGACCAGCCGATGCCCGAGATCTGGCTCCGGTTTCGCGAGGTGGTCAGGACCACGCCGCGCCTGCAGGTGTCCAGGCTCGTGCAGGCAGGCTGCCAGACGGCGCTCGGCGAACAGGTACTCGCCGCCTACGATGCGCCGTTTCCCGACGAGACCTTCATGGCCGGGCCGCGGGCGATGCCGGGCCTGGTGCCGACGACGCCGAACGATCCGGCGGCGGAGGCCAACCGGGCTGCGTGGCGAGCGCTGTCGGCGTGGAACAAGCCATTCCTGGTCGCGTTCAGCGACCGCGATCCGATCACGGGCGCGATGGCTCCGGTCCTGAAAAGGGCCATACCCGGGACCGCGGGCCTTGAGCATCCGGTCTTCGAAGGCGCTGGGCACTTCCTGCAGGAGGACGCGGGTGAGCAGCTGGGCACCGTGATCGCCGACTTCATCACGTCGCGGCGCCCGGCCAGCTGACCGCCCGGGCCGGAGGGGCCGCCGGACCGGGGCAGACGGCCAGCCGGGCCCGGCCGCCGGGGGGCCGGCTGGCGCGGGTTCTTCGTTAAGGGCCGATTCCCCTCGCCGTCATCGAGGCCGGGCCGCTCAGGCGGCCGGGCCAGTGGTGAGAACGATGGTCGCGGAGCGTGTCTGGCCGGACTGGCTGGTCCAGCCGACGGTGACGGCCGCGCCCGGGAGGTGCCGCCCGAGCGCCGCCTGGAGCGCGGTCGGCGAGGAGACGGAGCGGCCGTCGACCGAAACGATCACGTCGCCCGCGGCGAGGCCCGCCCGCTGCGCGGGTGATCCGGGGAGGACCCCCTCCACGGCGGCGCCGGGGCCGGCTGGCACCCCATTCGCCTGGGCGCCGGCCGCGGGCCTGACCTCGACGCCGATGAACCCGGTGGGACCGATGTGCACCGTGGCTGATGCGGTGGCTGCCTCGATCTGGCGGGCGATGGAGACCGCCGCGTTGACCGGGATCGCGAAGGCCTGGGTCTGGCCCGGCTGGAACCGGAGGCTATTGGAGGCCGCGGTGTCGATGCCGATCACCTGGCCGGCGGTGTTGGCCAGCGGGCCGCCCGAGTCTCCCGGCTGGATGTCGGCGTTGTGGTGGATGAGCCCGGTCAGCTGCTCGGTGGTGCCTGCCGCCTGGTCCGACGCCGCAATCGAGGCACCGAGCCCGGTGATCCGGCCGGTGACGACGGACGGGGCACCGCCCTTGCCGCCTGCATTGCCCAGGGCCACGACTTGCTGGCCGACCGCGGCGGTCGAGGAATCGCCCAGGGTCACGGTGGCCAGCCCCGACGCGCCCTGCATCTGCAGGACCGCGATGTCGTGGGTCCGGTCATAGCCGACCACCTTGACCGGGTAGGTCCGGCCATTGCCGATATCGGTGACGCTGACCGAGGTGGCACCTTCGATGACGTGGTTGTTGGTCAGCACCTCACCCGACCGCGTCAGCACCAGGCCGGTGCCTTCGGCCTGGGCGCGGGCGTAGCCGAGCGTCGAGGTGACGTCGACGAGGCCCGGGCTCACCCGGGCAGCGACCTGTGACGTCGTCAGGTCCGTGCCGCCGGAGGTGGCCTGCAGCCCAAGGAAGGTGCCAAGGCCGATCACCAGGACGATCGCCACGGCCAGCAGGAGCCGGCGGAAGCTCCGGACCGGGCTGCCCGGCCCTTCGGGCCTGCCGCCGCCGTAGCCGGCCGGGCCTTCGGGCCCGCCGGGGCCCCCCGGGCCTGGCCAGGGCAGGTACGGCTCGGTCGGCTCTGATCCCGTCACCATCTGATCGTAGATCGTGCTCATCGGGACGGCTCCTGTGCGTATCTGTTCTGGTCGCTGTACCTCCATGGTCGGTGGCCCACCTGAGGGCAGGCTTGAGGCCTGCTGACGACGGGCTTGTGTCGTGTTTCGGTTCGCAATTATGTCGCGATCAGGAGCCAGCGGCCCCGAAAGCAGCGGCGAGCCAGGCCAGGTCATATAAGCCCAATGCTGTCAATAACCTGGACTGCAACGGGTGGAGCAAGAAGTACAAAGCGCTCAGCCCGACTTGCACCGACCCGGTCGAGACCTACACCAAGTCCTACAAGTGGCACGGTAAGACGTCTGAAAAGCGGGTCATCGGCCGGTTCGTGGACAACGGGCACTACGTCGGTCATGACGAGCCAAGCACCAAGTTCATCTCGAGCGCGACCGGCTCAGGTAACACCATGACCTACTTCATGCAACTGCCGGTCAACCCGCGCAAGCATCCGACCGCGTCGGGCAGCGTCACTACCTACGGGGAGCTCAGCCCGGCGCCGTGGTTCGGCCTGCCGATCTGCGACCCGAATTCATATCCGCAGAATCCATGCACGCCGGACAGCGACACCAACTCGGGCTCGGCCACCGACCCGAATGCGGCGGGGTCGGCGTTTATGGAGCTGCAGTTCTATCCGCCGGGATTCACGCCGTTCCAGGACAACATCAGCTGCAGCGGGACCAAGTTGAACTCCGGCGACGTGCTGAAGGTCTCGATCACCGACCCGGCGGCCGGTTTCACCACCACGGTGACCGACCTGACCACGGGCCAGACCGGCACCATGACCGCCAGCGCCGCCAACGGCTTCATGAACACCAACGTCAAGACCTGTGCCGGGACGCCGTTCACCTTCCACGCGGAGTACAACACCGCCGCCCAGCAGAACCAGGTGCCGTGGGCCGCGCTCGAGGGCGGCGTGCTGGCCGAGCAGGAGACCGGTCACTTCGAGACCTGCGGCTCGCCGTCCGGGCACGACCCCTTCACCATGGCGTTCGCCAGCGGCGGGCCGTTCATCGACAGCCAGGCCTATGACGTCTGCCAGGGGGGCAACGATCCCCGGGCCGATCGCGGCGAGGGGCCGTGTAACGCGAAGACCGGCGTCTGCAAGAATTCCCAGACCGAGGGCACGACCGGGCCGATTGCGTGCCCCAGCGATAATTTCGCGAGCGGCCAGCTCTGCGAGTTCGCCGGTGGCCGCCTTCGTAGCCAGGATCCGGGCCGGCCCTCCCGCTGGAGAAGCCGGCCCGGACCTCGTTTTCCTGGCGCGGGCTTCCCGGCGCGGGTGCCCGGCGCGGGCCGGACGCGGGGCCGGACGCGGGGCCGGAGGGCCGCACGGGGGCCTGCGCCGGCTGGACGGGGAACAGGACTGCCGCTACCGAGCGTTTACCACCATGTACCGATAAAGGCCGCGGGTCTGGCTGCGGCGGCCAGGGATTTCCGGTCGGGAGGCTAGCAGGCGGCTGTCTTGACGGAGCTTCTTGACGGAGCGGCAGGGATCTTGGACCCTGACCTGACAGCGGCCCGGCTACAGTGAAATGGTTGGGTTGCCTGACCCTCCGGAAGATGGGTGCAAGATGGGCCAGTCGCAGTCTGAGCGGGCGGCGTACGAAGGCAAGCAGATCAAGGTCTTCCTGCTCGATGATCATGAGATCGTGCGGCGGGGGGTCCGGGAACTGCTGGAGGCGGAGCCGGACCTCGTCGTCGTGGGCGAGGCGGGTACCGCCACGTCGGCACTAGCCAGGATCCCCGCGCTCCGGCCGGATGTCGCCGTGCTGGACGTCCGGCTGCCGGACGGCGACGGCGTCAGCGTCTGCCGTGAGATCCGGTCGAGGATGCCCGAGGTCGCCTGCCTGATGCTGACCTCGTTCGGTGACGACGATGCGCTGTTCGACGCGATCATGGCGGGCGCGGCCGGCTACGTGCTGAAGCAGATCCGCGGCACCGACCTGGTCGGCGCGGTGCGGACCATCGCGGCAGGCGAGTCGATGCTGGACCCGGAGGCGGCCAGCCGGGTGATGAAGCGGATGCGCGATCAGGCCGTGCGATCCGATCCGCTGTCGGGCCTCACCGAGCAGGAGCGGCGCATCCTCGAGCTGATCGGGGAGGGGCTGACCAACCGCCAGATCGGCGAGCGGATGTTCCTGGCGGAGAAGACGGTCAAGAACTACGTCTCTGCTCTCTTCGCGAAGCTGGGCATGGAGCGCAGGACGCAGGCCGCCGCCTACGCCGCGCGCATCTTCGGCGAGGAGGACCATGGCGAGCGGGTCCGGGGCAGCTGATAACCGGGGTCCGGTAAACGGGGTCCCGCGGCAGTCTCGGTCCTGAGGCGGCAGCCGGCCGGCTTCAGGAAGCCTCCGGTAGCGGCACGCGCCACTCCAGCTCGGTACCGCCGCCTGGGGCCGGGCCCACCCGCATGGTCCCGCTCAGCTTGCTGGCCCGTTCTTCCAGGTTGGCGAGGCCGCTACGGCGCTTGGTCGGCTTGATGCCGACGCCGTTGTCGGTAACCGTGAGCACCAGCTCCTGGCCGGCCTCGATGCTGACCTCGACGCGGGTGGCATTCGAGTGCCGTACGGCATTGGACAGGGCCTCGCGCAGCGCTCTCAGCAGATGCTCGCCGATCTCGGGCGTGACCTGTTCGTCGAGCCGGCCCGCCATCCGCAGCGACGGCGCGAAACCCAGCGGGCTGGTCATCTCGGCGACGACCTCGAGGATCTGGGAGCGCAGGGTCGGCAGCTGGCTATCACCCCTGGAATGCAGCGCGAAGATGGCCGAGCGGATCTGCTTGATCGTCTCATCCAGCGCGTCCACGGCCTTGCTCACCCGGCCGGCGGCCTCCGACTCGGCCAGCAGTGTCGCGGTGCCCTCCAGCGACATGCCAGTTGCGTAAAGCCGCTGGATGACCAGGTCATGCAAGTCACGGGCGATCCGGTCGCGGTCCTCGAAGACCGCGAAGCGCTCGACGTCCCTGCGGTGCTCGGCCAGTTCCAGGCCGATGCCGGCCTGCGCGGCAAAGGTGATCACCATGTCAATGGCCGCCGGCGCGAGCTGCATCGCGCCACGCCGGCGTCCTGCGGTCAGGACGCCGCGGACGTTGCCCGGCGCACCCAGCGGCACCAGCACCGTCGGCCCTAGCTGCATGTGCTTGCGCGCGACAGCGGCGACCCGGTCGTCGCCGGTGAAGTCCGGCAAGATCTTAGGCTCCCCGGTGTCCATGACCAGCCCGGAAACCGAGCCCTGGGCAGGCAGTACCAGGCCCAGGGCCTGGGCCGCGCCCTCGCCACTGGCATGTTCGATCACCAGGTGCTGGCGGCTGCCATCGGGCAGGGCGAGTGCGACCAGGTCAGCCCCGGATATCTCCAGCGCCCGGTGGGTTACCAGGGCCAGCACGTCCTCAGGCGCTGAGCCGGACAGCAGCTGCTGGGTAACCTCCGCGCTGGCCCGCAGCCAGCGCTGCTGCCTGCGCGCCTCTTCATAGAGCCGGGCGTTGTCGATCGCCACCCCGGCGGCGGCGGCCAGGGCGACCAGCAGGGCCTCGTCTTCCTCGTCGAACTGACCGCCGCCCAGTTTCTCGGTCAGGTAGAGATTGCCGTAAACGTCGTCGCGGATCCGCACCGGAACGCCCAGGAACGACCGCATCGGCGGATGGCCGGCCGGGAAGCCGTAGGACCTCGGGTGGGCCGAGATGTCCGGCAGCCGGAGGGTGCGCGGATTGGTGATCAGCTCGCCAAGCAGGCCTCGCCCCTCCGGCCAGTGATGAATCCTGCCGATCTCCGCCTCGTCCAGCCCGACCGGGACGAACTCGGCCAGCTGGCCCCCGTCCCCGATGATGCCCAGAGCCCCGTAGCGGGCGTTGACGAGAGTAACCGCCGCCTCGACGATCTGGCGCAGGGCGATCTCGAGCTCAAGGTTCCCGCCGACCGCCATGACCGCCTCGAGCAGCGCATGCGTACGGTCGCGCGTGGCCAGCACGGCCTGCAGCCGAACTTGCAGCTCGGCGAGTAGCTCGTCGAGCCGCATCTGCGGCACCACTGGGCGGGAATCGGACGGCTCCACCGGCAACTCCCCTGCAAGTTGTTCCGGCACTGCTCCGATCGTACGTGAGCCGCCATCGAGCCGATGCCGCCCGCCCCGCCCGCCCGCCCGGCCCGCCCGAATCGGCCGCCGGGCGGACCAAAGGCCTGCGCGGTTCATGCGACCGTCCCGCCGTCCGGTGACCCAGGTCTGGATCAAGAAGGACGGGCGGCCCTGCCCCGCACCGCCCGGCCGGCGGCAAGCTCTCCCCAGTACTGCAACGCCCGTAGCCGGGGCTCCCGTTGCGTAAACATTCAGCTCCCTGCGCCGGTTTTGGCGGTTCGTTGATGTGACCTGCCTGAGCTGGTTCGCGATGCGATCTTTCAGAGCCGGCCTGGCGTGGCGGCTTGACTACTGAGGGCCGGCGATGATGATGGCCGGTTATGGGCGGCCTGCCACCTCCTGCAGCGGGTTGTGCGTCGTGCGCTGCCCGGGATCAGGTGATCGCGGAGCAGGCCGCGGCGATCGAGGAGCTGCGGGCCGACGTGGTGGCGCTGGCGGCCGAGGTCCGGGATCTGCGGCGCCGGCTGGGCCGCAACAGCGGGAATTCCTCGATGGCCCCATCCGCCGATGACCTGCCCGGCCGCACCCCGCCGTCGGCGAAGCCGAAGCGCGGCAAGGGCGGGCGCCGGCCCGGCAAGCAGCCAGGCGCCCCAGGATCGCACCTGGCCTGGTCCGCTAGCCCGGATGAGACGGTGCCGCATTTCCCGGTCGGCGCGTGCGGGTGCGGCGCGGATCTGGCCGCTGCGGCTGACCTGGGCGTGGCCGCCTCGCACCAGGTTGCGGACGTCCCGCTGGAGACCGCGACGGTGACCCAGCATGACCTGCACGAGGTGGCCTGCCGGTGCGGCCAGGTGCACCGGGCTGCCGCCCAGGCCGGGGCGGCAGCCGCCGGGACGGTCACCTACGGCCTGGCGCTGCAGGCATGGTGTGTGTACCTGATGGCGGCGCACGCGATCCCGGTGCACCGCTGCGCGGAGCTGATCGAGGCTCTCACTGGCGCGGAGCCCTCGCCCGGGTTCGTGCACTCCATGATCGCCCGCGCCGCCGCCGCGGTAGCGCAGGCGAACCAGGCGATCCGGTGCCTGATCATCCTGGCGCACGTGATCTGCGCGGACGAGACCCCGATCCGGGTCGGCCCCGGGCCGAAGACCCGCAAGCGCTACCTGCTGGTCGCCTGCACTAGCCTGCTCACCTATTACTTCCTGGGCGACCGCAGCATGAAGACCTTCACCGCGTTCGTGCTGCCCGACATGGGCGGCACCGTCGTCGTCCACGACCGGTACCAGAACTACGACGCCATCCCCGGCCTGATCCACCAGCTGTGCTGCCAGCACCTCTTGCGCGATCTTGAGGACGCCGCGCAGCAATACCCGGAAGCGCACTGGCCCATCCAGGCTGCCGAGGCGCTGCAGGGCCTGATCCACGCCGCGAACACCGCCCGCGCCCAGGGCCTTCCCGCCATCCCCGGCGAGGTCGCCGCACCCCTGATCCACGCGTTCAAGCACGGCGTCCTGGTCGGCCTGTCCGACGTGCCCAGGGCCGCCGGCCGCAAGCAGCGCCCGTGCCGGGACCTACTGGAATGCCTGCGCGATCGGCAGGCCGATGTGCTCCGCTTCGCCGCTGACCTGCGGATACCGCCGACCTCGAATCAGGCGGAGCGCGATCTGAGGCCCGCTAAGACCCAGCAGAAGATATCGGGCCGCCTCCGCTCCGAGCAGGTCACCCGCGACCGGTACGCCATCCGCGGCTACATCTCCACCGTCGTCAAGCATGGCGCCCACGTCCTGACCGCCATCCACGACGCCCTCGCCGGAGACCCCTGGATGCCACCAATTCCCGACCCGCCATAGCCCCCGCCACACCGCGTCACATCACCCCGGCACGCCAATTACATGCCCCGGGGAGCTGAATGTTCACCCCGTTGCCCCGGCGACAATCAAGGAGGCAAAATACAGATGCGCAGGAAGACTTTTGACGCCCTCGCTGTAGCGGCCGGGCTCGTGCTCGCGGTCGTTCTGCTGGTGGCCGGCGGCCTGCTGTTGTGGGCTCACTCCTTCGTCGACAACCAGGTTCACACCCAGCTGGCCGCGCAGAAGATCGTGTTCCCGGCGAATAACAGCCCGGCGATCAAGGCCCCGGAATTCGCGGCCATGCACCAGTACGCAGGACAGCTCATGACGACCGGTGCGCAGGCTGAGGTCTATGCAGATCACTTCATCGCCAACCATCTCAAGGTGATCGGCGGCGGGAAGACTTACTCGCAGCTGTCGGCCCTGTCGCTGGCCCAGCCCAAGAACGCCGCGCTGGCCGCACAGGTGCAGCTGATGTTCCGCGGGACCACGCTGCGGAGCATGCTGCTGAACGCCTACGGGTTCTGGGAGATGGGCCAGATCGCGCTCATTGCCGCGATCACCTCCTTCATCGGAGCTGGCCTGCTGCTGATCCTGTCCGTCCTGGGGCTGTTCCACCTGCGCCGGACCGCACCGGAGTCCGAGGTGTTCCCGAAGATCGCGGCTCACCCCGCGCCTGCGACCGCCTGACACCTCACCCGCACGTGCCCCCCGCCGCGGCCCGACGGCGGGGGGCATCCGCGTATCTGCGGCAGCAGCCGGTTGTTCAGAGTGACAAAGGTCCCGAAACGCAGGGTCTTGGGTCCCTTTGTGCGGGATCTGTGGGCATGGAACAGTCTCGTGAGGCGCCCGCCGTCCGGATCCGGGAAGGGGGGGCTTGCCGGAGCGGACAGTGAGGCGAGGGCCTGCGGGGGCCGTCGGCTCGCCGTTGCCATGACGGCATGTCGGCTGACCGGCGGCCATGGCCCGGGTCCGGCGGTGGGTGCTCGTGCGGGCACCGGGGTATAAACCGAGCGTGACCGGCAGTGGCGGAACAGGCGCCCGGCTTTCGAGGGACCAAGGGCCCGCAAGCGGATGACCGTTATCCCTGCCTCGTCATGCCCGGCGGAGGGCAAGATCTACAAGTCAATCGTTCGCCCCGGCGGATTACCCGCAGCCAAGGAGCATGCTAATGAGCGCCCATACGATGGCCACCGGTCCCGTTGCCATCGACCTTAACCAGCCTGGCAGCTTCATACACTGGTCGATTTTCGACGTGTCTGTCGCGAACCTGGTGCTTATCGCGGTGATGGTGGTTATTTTCGGCGCCGCACTGTTGCTGCCATTTCCTAAGATTCACATTGAGAAGTCCGGCGGTGCCACGGCAGCCGATCCCGCTGACGACGGTTCAGTTGCGGAAGCTGCGGTGTCGGAAAGCGACGACACATCGCGGATGTGGACCTCGCGGGTCCGGCGCCGGGCACTTCGCACGCTGCCGCCCGATAAGCTGCTCCCCGACCATCAGCCCGCCTACGTGGCGTCCTGGATCTATGTCTTCGGCGTGGCGTCGATAGCCGCGCTCGGTGTCGCGATCGTGTCCGGCTTCGCCCTGGCACTGGGCGGCCCCGACTGGTGGCATTACAACGGGGTCGGTCACTTCTTCAACAGCCTGCACCTGTGGAGCGTCGAGCTGTTCATGGCCCTGCTGGTCATCCACCTGTGGGGCAAGTTCTGGATGGCCGCGTGGCGCGGCCGCCGGTCGTGGACCTGGATCACCGGCGTGGTCGCCTTCGTGGCTTCGGTCATCGAGTGCTTCACCGGTTATCTCTCCCAGCAGAACTTCGACTCACAATGGATCTCGACCAGCGGCAAGGACGCGTTCAACTCGGTAGGCGTGGGCGCCTTCTTCAACGTGATGAACTTCGGCCAGATGCTGATGTGGCACATCGTGCTCGTCCCGATCGTGCTGGTCGCGATCGTCGGCGCGCATGTGCTGCTGGTCCGGGTGCGCGGTGTCGCGCATCCGATCGGGGACGACGGCGGGGGCGCCGTGGTGCGGAAGCGGCTGACCAGGCGCCAGATCGCGGCGGCCGAGGCGGCGCCGTGGCGCGGGCCTAACCGCCGCTACGACATCCTCAAGGAAGGCACCATCGCCACGGCGATCGTGCTGGCGCTGACGTTCGTCCTGGCCGGCCTGCTCTCCTCGCCTGACGTGCCGCCGATCACCATCGCCACCTGGGCCAGGGTCGCGCCGAGCGATTTCATCGGCACCGCGGCCACCGAACTGAACGGGACCAGCGAGACCGCCACCTACGGGCCGCCGTACGTAGCCGGCCAGGACGGCAGCGTGCAGCGCCTCCTGTTCTCCCCGCAGACCATCGCCGGGGTGACCCAGCCGGTTAACGCGGCGCAGGACTTCGTGATCTCGCCGCTGTCCAAGCTCGCAGCTACCGACCCCGCGCTGGCCACGGCGCTGCGGACCTATACGTCGGCCTCCGCGGCCCAGCAGCTGAAGTGGGCCAATGCCTACAACAACGTGGTGCCGAAGGTGAAGTTCGTGGGCGGCAGCCCGGTCGTTCCCGCGGCGGCCGACGGGCCGGTGCCCGCGATGATGGCCGGCGAGCTCACCGTAGCGCGCAGCGGGGCCCTGGACGCTGACCTGATCGCCCAGCAGCCGTTCTACGGCACCAACCTCACCAAGCCGCTGCTGTTCCTCGAGGACGGAATGTACTTCGGGAACCAGGCCCAGGCGATGGGACTGACCGGCTCGCAGTGGGGCGTGATGAACGAGACCGGCAGCTACCCCGGCCAGCCGTGGCTGTGGCTGTACACGCTGTGGTACCAGATCCCCGGCTGGACCAACTCCACCAACATCGACATGATCGCCGTCTATATGACCGGCCTGGCCACGATCCTGCTGCTCGCGGTGCCGTTCATACCCGGCCTCCGCGACATCCCGAGGGCAATCCCGCTGCACCGGCTGGTCTGGCGGTCCTGGTATCACCGCCCGAAGGACTCCGCCCCGGACACCGGGCCGGTCGGTAGCGCCACCGCGGGGCGCCCGAACTAGCGGGCCCGCGCGCTCGCACCGTGCCCCGTCTTTAGCCCCGGGACACGGTGCGAGCGCCGCTTTCTGACCGCGCAGCGTAAGGCATCCATCCGGATAGGAAAAGGCCTCCGGGCCGCGCCTGCCGCACCGCTCCCGGACCCCGTTTGTGCGGACCGAACATCTGACCTTGGTCCCTACCGTCCCGGTGGCCCGGCGACTAATCTGCAGAATCGCCACCCGTATTCCCTTGGTTTCGGTGGCGAGCGCATCACTGGGGAGAGGTCATGAGCAAGACGATTCTGCTAGCCGTGGATGCCGCGCGGCACGTCCCTGAGAGCCACGTCTCCGCGGCCGTAGCGATGACCCGCGAGCTGAGCCGCGATACCGGAGACCAGGTCATTGTGGTACATGTGCACGAGTTTGCCGTCGGCAGGTTCGGCCGGCTACAGGTCGATTGCGCGGAAGGGCAGGGCGAGAGCCTAGTCGCCGAGATTGTCGCCGACCTCAGGTCTGCAGGTATCACGGCTGAGGGCACCGTCCGGGAAGCCGATTTCGGGCACGTGGCGAAGAAGATCCTGGCTATCGGCGACGAATACGATGCGCGGATGATCGTGCTTGGCTCCAGCGGGCGTACCGACATGCCGCATATGCCGTTTGGCAGCGTGTCGCACCGGCTTATGCACCTCGCTGGCCGGCCAGTGCTCATTGTGCCCAGGCAGGCGACCATCGCCGGAGCGGCCGACCAGACCGCGGCGGCAGCGACGGCGGGCTAGCCACGGGGATCGGGCCGCGCCCGCTGCGACGAGCGGCTAACCGCCGGAGCGCCCGTGGTGGTGACGGAAGCCGTGCTTGGGCCAGCCATCGCCGTCGGCGTGCCCGGGCGTAACCGGCGGGCGTAACCTGATCACATGCGGGCATGGGTGGTTCATGAGCCCGGGCCAATGACCTCCGGGCCGTTGCGGCTGGTCGAGCGGCCGACCCCGGAGCCCGGTCCCGGTCAGCTGCTGATCAAGGTGGTGTGCTGCGGCGTCTGCCGCACCGACCTGCACCTGGCTGAGGGCGACCTCGATCCGAAGGCCCCTGACGTCACCCCTGGCCACGAGGTGGTCGGGGAGGTGATAGCGGCGGGGCCCGGCGTGGTCCGCTTTGGCGCCGGCGACCGGGTCGGAGTGGCCTGGCTGGCCGGGACTGACGGCGCCTGCCGCTATTGCCGCCGTGGCCGGGAGAACCTCTGCCCGAACTCCACCTACACCGGCTGGGATATCCAAGGTGGCTACGCCGAGTACCTGGTAGCCGCCGATGCCTATGTGCACCCGCTGCCCGCCGGGTTCAGCGACGCCGAGCTGGCGCCGCTGCTGTGCGCTGGGATCATCGGGTACCGGGCGCTGCGGCGCGCTGAGCTGCCGCCAGGGGGCAGGCTCGGCATCTACGGCTTCGGGGGCTCGGCGCACCTCACCGCGCAGGTCGCGATGGCGCAAGGCGTCGCCGTGCACGTGTTCACGCGCGCCGCCGCCGCTCGCGAGCTGGCCCTTGAACTCGGGGCCGCGTCCGCGCAGGACTCCTTCGACCCCTCCCCTGAGCCGCTCGACTCGGCGATCCTCTTCGCGCCGGTCGGCGATATCGTGCCCGCCGCCCTGACCGCACTGGACCGGGGCGGGACGCTCGCCATAGCCGGGATTTACCTCACCGACATCCCGGCCCTGAATTACGCGGAAGACCTCTTCCAGGAGCGCACCCTGCGCAGTGTCACCTCGAACACCCGGGGCGACGCCGATGAGTTCCTGCGGCTCGCCCAGCAGCTGAGGCTGCGGGTCACCGTGTCCCCTTACCGGTTCGCCGAGGCCGACCGGGCGCTCGCCGATCTCGCGGCCGACCGGGTCAACGGCGCGGCGGTACTGTCGTTCTGATCAGCTGCCGCGGGTGCCGCGGGTGCCGGCGGACTAGCGGCAGTATCAGCGCAGGGCTTTAGGCCCGCCCGGAGGCGAGGAATGTCCCTACTGGCGGCGGCTGCGCAGGTGTGACGCTTTGGTCATGTTTCCCGGATACTCAGCCCTCGTCAGACGCGCCACGTCAGGCGCCGCGCGGCAGCGGCCGCAGGCGCCCGCCGATCCGGATAGCTGGATCAAGACCCTGATCACCGCTGAGCGGGCGTGCTGCTGCTCGGCCAAGCCGACGACGGTGGCCGTGCTGCCGTCCCACCCGGGCCGGTCCGAGCCGGTTGACCTGCTGCTGTGCAACCATCATTACCGGGCCACCAAGGCCGGCCTGGCGGCGGCGGGCGCGCAGATCTACCGGGCACCCTGGTCGCGGGAGTCGCACCGGCACGCCACGGCCTGTCCGTAATAGCCGAAGTCGATGGGTGTCCGGGGGGAAGGCGCCCGGACTCCGCGGACCCGACCACGTCGGAGTACGCTCCTCATCGATCCCGGGGCTGCTGTGGCACAGGGGAAACGCAGATACGGCCGTGGCGCCGGAGCTGCGGCCGGTGCGAGCGGGTGTCGGTCAGTCAGGGAGCATGTAGGGGCGGACCGGCCGCCAGACGTGCTCAGGCCCATGCGGGCGGATCGCCTCGCTCGCCCGCCCCAATGGCCCGGCGAGGTCCGCGTCGTCGCCCTCGCCGCTGGTATCGAGGATGATCGCCTCGGGCCAGGGCTCCTGTACCGCGGCCATCTGCGCCGCCACCACTGGACTGGCGTCGGATACGTCGTCTTGCCTGCGGCTCATCCGCTGCATCGTAATCCCGGAAGGAGCAGTGCAGCACAGCTGGACCAGATCGGCGCTGGCCGCCTCGGCTACCGAGGCGGCTGCACTCCGCCGGCCTGCCGATACCCACGACGCGTCCAGGATTACCGACTCACCCATGGCCAGCAGCCGGGCGGCCCGGCGGAGCAGTTCGGTGTAAGTGCGCTCGGTCCAGTGCGGCGCGTAGATCCCGGCGCCGTAGTCGGCCGCCGAATGCTCGCCGGGCGAGACACCGGCAAGTTCCTTCCGGACCCGGTCACTGCTGAGCACGGTGCAGCCAAGCCGGCTGGCCAGCGCGCCGGCCAGCGCAGACTTGCCGGTGGCCGGCAGGCCGCCGATCAAGACCACGGTGATCGCGCCAGCCCGCAAATGCCGCAGGGTCACCCCGGTGAGCTGCCGTGCCGTCGCCGCGGCGTGCGGATCACCCTGACCGGCCTGCAGGCAGCCGACCTTCGCGCGCACGAACGCCCGGTAGGCGACGTAATGGTGGCGCAGGGCGGTCGGCGCCGGGTCGGCGGAGAACTCGATGTACCACCGGGTGAACTGCTCAGCCAGGGCGGGCTCGCCGAGCCGCTCCAGGTCCATGGCGAGGAAGGCAGCGTCATCGAGGCCGTCCAGCCAGCGGAGCTTGTCGTCAAACTCCAGGCAGTCGAGTATCCGCGGCCCGTCATCCAGGCAGAAGATATCGTCGGCCAGCAGGTCGCCGTGGCCGTCGACGATCCGGCCGTCGGAGATCCTGGCCCTCAGCAAGGGCTCCCGTCCGGCCAGGAACCTCACGGTGAGCGACTGCGCTGCATCGATGTCGCAGGGCTGGAGCACGCCGCGGGCCAGCGGCCTGATCTGCTCGTAGCTGGCCATCCAGCGGCTGCACAGCGCGCTGGCGCTGCCCTGCTCGGAGATCTCCGGCCGGCGCGGCGAGGCGGCATGCTGGGCGGCCAGCACCCGCGCCACCTGGCGCAGCGCGGCACTGACCGGAGCGCCGTCGCGGATCAGGCGGGAGAGCCGCCGGTCCGCTGGCATCCGGCGCATGACCACCAGGTGCTCGGGGGGCTGGCCATCCGGGCCAGCGACCTCGGCCTGGCCCAGGTAGACATCGGGTGCGAACCGCCGGTTCAGCTCAGTCTCCCTCCGGCACGCCGCCTCGCGGGCCTCGAGCGTCCTGAAGTCCAGGAAGCCCAGGTTCACCGGCCGTTTCAGCTTGTAGGCGCGGTCACCCACGAAGAACACGACGGCGGAGTGAGTCTGCCGGATATCGGCATATGGCAGCACCGCTGCTACATCCTGCCGGGCTCGCCGGTGGCTGAGCTCGCCCCAGGCCGGTCGAAGATCTCTTCAATCGGGCGCCGCGGCGTCGCGGCGGCAGGCGGCCCGTAACCGAGCCTGAGAATGATCTGCGGGTGCTCCGGCCACGGCCACCAGCCGTCGGCGCTCTCCATGTCGTGCAGCTCGATCGGCTGGTACAGGAACGATGTCGCCACGCCATGACGGGTGGCGGCCAGCAGCACCCGCTGGAGCGCCTGGCCCGCGCGCAGCCAGTCATCGGGCTGGTCGCGCGCGGTGGAGAGCACGGCCACGTGCGGCAGCCTCTCGAAGCTCGCGGTCGGCCGTGCGGCGGTCGGCGAGGCGTAGTGGAGGTCACGGACCGGTGCCGGGCTGCGATCAGGCTGGGCACCGAGTGCCGCCTCTGGGATCCCGTCCGTCGGGCTGCCACCGAGCCATTTTGCCAGCTCAACCCGGTGGTCGAAGTCCTCGGCGAGCGTCTGGCTGGCCGCGTGCGCGATCTCAAGGACCGCGCCTGCGTCCCGGACGCTCAGCATCCGGAGCACCGCATACTCGAAGCCCGCTTCCTGCTCGAGATCGATGAGCACCGAGTCAGGGACCGGCCGCTCGGAGAACGGCTCCCGGTTGGTGTGCCGCAGGCCGATGGCATCGAACATCTCGTGCTCGTGGAGGCTCGCCGGGCGGCCCTGCACGAGCTGCACGGTGGCCAGCAGGGTCGGCTCACCCCGCGGGTCGGGAAGTGGCCAGATCAGCGCCTTGCTGCCGCCCATCCGGATGGCCAGCCTGATGTTGAACAGGGCCGCCCCGCAGCTCAGGTGCAAGGCACGGCCGCGCGGGTCGGCGACCCACAGCATCCGGTCCGGATCGCCGTGCAGCTCGATAACGTCATCGCTGGCGACCGTGACCCGCCAGGGCTGGGTGTTGTGAATCGATGGCGCGGATCCGGCCGCGCCGATGATCCGGCGCAGGATCCCGTCGTCTGCAAGTGGCCGGTACACGTCTGCACCTCCTTGGAGTTGCCGTCCGCTGACCGGGTCCGCTGCCTATAGCTGCGCGCCAACGATCGCGGTGAGGTCAGCCAGCCGGCACGTGTAACCCCATTCGTTGTCGTACCAGCCGAAGATCTTGGCCAGGCTGCCCGATGTCTGGGTCAGGCCGGAGTCGAAGACGCACGACGCGGGATCCCCGACGATGTCACGCGAGACCAGCGGGTCGGTGCTGTAGCGCAGGATCCCGGCCAGCGGGCCGGTCGCTCCGGCGTCGGCGAAGGCGCTGTTGACTTCTTCGGCGGTCACGTCCCGGCCGAGTACCGCCGTCAGGTCGGTCAGCGACCCGTCAGGCACCGGTACCCGCAGGGCCACGCCGTCCAGCCGGCCGGCCAGCTCGGCGATGACCTCGCCGGTGGTGCGGGCCGCTCCGGTCGTGGTCGGCACGATGCTGATCGCGGCGCTGCGGGCGCGGCGCAGGTCCTTGTGTGGCGCATCCAGCAACTGCTGATCACCCGTGTAGGCGTGTACGGTCGTCATGAGCCCCCTGACCAGGCCGAACCTATCATTCAGCACCTTGGCCATGGGGGCGACGCAGTTGGTGGTGCACGAGGCATTCGAGATCACGTCATGCCGTCGCGGGTCGTAGTCACCGTCGTTGACGCCGACGACGACCGTGATGTCCGAGTTCTTTCCGGGAGCGGAGATCAGTACCTTGCGGGCGCCGCCCTTGAGGTGGACCGCCGCCTCGTCCCTGGACCTGAACCGGCCGGTGGACTCGATCACGATGTCAGCACCGAGCGCGCCCCAGTCGATCGCCGCGGGGTCCTGACAGGATGAGACGGCGATCGGCTTGCCGTCGACGACGATCGAGTCGCCCGCGAACTCGACGGCCGCGGCCATCCGGCCGTAGGTCGAGTCGAAGTCAAGCAGGTGCGCGAGCGCACGCGCGTCTGTGATGTCGTTGACCGCGACGACCTCGATGTCGCCGCGCTCCACGGACCGGCGCACGAACGTGCGGCCGATCCTGCCGAAGCCGTTAATCCCGACGCGGATGGTCATGTCCTAGCCCTCCTGAATGCCGGGCTGGCGCCCGGAGGCTGCCAAGCCGGGCTGGCGCCCGGAGGCCGTTTCTGCCATACCACGATGATCGCGACGGTCCGGTGCCCCAGGCCACGGGCATTGGCCACCAGCTGGCAGGCCCTTCGGCCCTGGCCGCAGGTCAGCTGACCCGATCAGCTGGGGCAGTGACTGGGCCGGCGGGAGTGGCCGGGCTGACCGGAGTGGGCAGAAATGCCCGGCCCCGGGCCCGGCTGCGGGCCGGCCCGGGGCCGGGCAGTACGCGCTATCCCGACCGGCGAGGCAGCCGGTTACTGGTGGGAAGGAACGACGACGACCGGGCAGGTCGCGTGGTGGACGACCTGGGTGCTCACCGAGCCCAGCATGAGGGAGGCGAATCCGCCGCCGCCGCGCGCGCCGACCACGACCAGGTCGGAGTCCTTCGAGGCGTTGATGAGCTCATGGGCCGCGAAGCCGGTGACCGCGCGCACGGTCACCGAGGCTGGCTTCGAGTCGCCGACAGCCTCCGCCGCCTTGGTCGCCGCCGCCCCGGCCGCCTGCCGGGCCTTCTCCAGCTCGTCCTCTTCTCCAGGCAGAACCATCGGGTGGCCAGTCCAATGGTTCGCCGCGACCTCATGAACGGCCAGCACGGTGAGCGGCGCATGCCGGATCCCCGCCTCTTTGACTGCCCAATCAAGCGCAGGCTGGGCGTGGTGGGAGCCGTCCACGCCTACCGTAATTCCAGGCATCGCCCTCACTCCTTCTGACAGGGCCACCCCTGGCGGCCCTTCTGACAGGGCCACCCCTGGCGGCCCGAGAATATCCAGACCCAGTATCGCGGTGGGAAGCATGGGAAACCAGAGGCATTGGGGTAGCTCGCCACGGGCCGTTGGTCCCTGGCCATGACATGCTTACTCTTGGCACGCTGATCCGGGAGGGCGATTACATGGATGGACGACGCCACGCAGGTACGCAGGCTGGGCAGGCCCGGAGATGACGCACCGGGGCGACCGCACGCTGCAGGCCAAGGGCCTGGCCAGGGTCGAAGGCGAAGGCTCGATGTACGTGCGAGTCAGCGAAGGCCGGGTCGATGAGGTGCGGCTGGACATCTACGAGCCGCCTCGTTTTTTTGAGGCATTCCTGGTCGGCCGCTCCTTCACGGAGCCGCCGGATATCACGGCCCGCATATGCGGAATATGCCCGGTCGCCTACCAGACCAGTGCATGCCAGGCCATTGAGGACGTCTGCGGAGTCACTCTCGACGGCCCGCTCGCCGATCTGCGCAGGCTGCTGTATTGCGGGGAATGGATCGGCAGCCACGCATTACACATCTACATGCTGCACGCGCCCGACTTCCTCGGCTATCCGAGCGTCGTCGAGCTTGCTCGTGACCACCGGGAAATCGTGGAGCGCGGCCTGGCCCTCCGGCAGGTCGGCAACGCGATCATGGAGCAGCTGGGCGGCCGGGCCGTCCATCCGGTCAATGTCAGGGTCGGCGGCTTCTACCGGGCACCAGCGGTCGGCGAGCTCGCCCCGCTGGCCGATCAGCTGCGGGCCGCGCTGGCCGACGCGCTTGACACCGTGCAGTGGGTGGCTGGTTTCGACTTCCCCGAGTTCAGCTGTGACCACGAGTTCCTGGCGCTGCGACAGCCGGGCAGCTACCCGATCGAGCGGGGCACGCTGACCAGCACCGGCGGGCTGGCCTTCGCTGCGTCTGACTTCGAGCAGCACGTGATCGAGGAGCAGGTGCCGCACTCCACCGCGCTGCACGCCAGGCTGGCCGGTCACCAAGGCCCTTACCTGACCGGGCCGCTGGCCAGGTACACGCTCAACTCGCGCTGGCTTCCCCCGCTGGCCGCCGAGGCCGCCCGGGCGGCCGGGCTCGGCCCGGAGTGCCGCAACCCCTTCCGCAGCATCGTGGTGCGTGCGGTCGAGGTTGTCTGCGCGATCGAAGAGGCGCTGGCGATCATCGAGGCCTACGTGCCACCGGCCCGGCCGTTCATGCCGGTGACCGCGCGGGCCGGCCTCGGATACGGGGTATCCGAGGCCCCCCGCGGGGCCTTGTTCCACCGGTATGAAATCGACGGCGAGGGCACCGTGCGCTCCGCGCGCATCGTGCCGCCCACCTCCCAGAACCAGGCAGCTATCGAGGATGACCTGCGGGGTTTCGTGCAAGAGCGGATCGAGCTTGACGACGAGCAGCTGACCGCGCAGTGTGAGCAGGCGATCCGCAACTACGATCCGTGCATCTCCTGCGCCACCCATTTCCTGCACCTGTCGGTGGACCGGGGATGACCGGGCCGGCGGGTGGCGACCGGCGGGTGGCGGTGATCGGGGTCGGCAACGAGTTCAGGCGCGATGACGGCATCGGGCCTGCGGTGGTGGTCCGGCTTCGCGGCCGGGTGCCTGCCGCGGTAGAGCTGCTGGTCAGCGACGGCGAGCCAGCCAGGCTCATCGAGGCGTGGTCGGGTGCCGACCTCGCCGTGGTGGTGGACGCGGTGCGCGCGGCCCCGGCCGTCCCCGGCCGGCTGCACCGGCTGGTCCTGGACGCGGCCAGCCCCGCAGAGCCTTATCCGGTCAGCTCGCACGGCCTTGGCCTGGGCGAGGCGGTCGGGCTGGCCCAGGCGCTCGGCCGCATGCCGGGCAGGCTGATCGTGCACGCCGTGGAGGCGGCTGACCTGAGCACCGGCACTGGCCTGTCGGCGGAGGTCGAGGCGGCAGCCGACGCGCTGGCCGCGGCGGTCCTGGCCGACGTGACGGCCGGGAGCTGACGTGACGGCCGGGAGCTGAGGTCGGCGCGGCCAGCGCACCCGGACCGGGTCCGAACCGGGCCAGGGCCGGGCCAGGGGGGCAGGCCAGGGCCGGAAGTCCTATAGCGGCGACCCGATGGCCCTGCCGCGCTGGCCTGCACTGTGATCGACTGAGAGTGTCGCTAATACCTGGGCAGCGAGAGCAGGGGAGCGAACATGAGCCGCCGCGAAGAACATCTTGACGCGATGCTCCGTCACCTGGGAGCCACCTACTATCAGACGCTCTACGGTCAGGCGACCGCTGCGGATGTGGCCAAGGCGGTCGACTCTGTCACGGCGCAAGAGGAGTCCGATGGCAACAGCCGGCCGTCGGAGGCAGGTAGCCGCGCCGCGCCCGGCGGCACCGCCCACCCCGCGTCACGCAGCCCGCGCACCGGCCGGTGGCGGGTGCGCGACGTGATGATGACTGATGTCGTGACGGGGCACAAGGAGGACACCTACAAGCGGATCGCGAGCCTGATGAGCGAGCACCGGGTAAGCGCCATACCGGTGCTCGGCCGGGATCGCCACGTGGTCGGCATCGTCTCGGAAGCCGATCTGATCCGTAAGCAGGAGCGCCACTACGGGCGGATGGGCACCGGACTGCGCGCGCGTACCCGGCATGAGCGGGCCCAGGCGGAAGGCCGCAGCGTGGCCGAGCTGATGACCTCGCCCGCCATCACGATCCACCCGGAGGCTCCGATCGGGGCGGCGGCCAGGCTGATGAACGGGCATCACATCAAGCTGCTGCCCGTGGTCGACCCGGCCGGGAAGCTGATCGGCGTCGTGACCCGCGGCCACCTGCTGAGCGTGTTCCTGCGACCGGACAGCGAGATCGCCGACGAGGTGCGGGCCGTGCTCAGCAACGTGCTTCTGGACGATGCTGACACCGTGACGGTGACGGCTAAGGACGCCGCCATCACCCTGTCCGGCACGCTGCCGCAGGACCTGATCCCGGCGGCGGTCCGGCTGGCCGGAGACGTGGACGGAGTCGTGACCGTGGTCAGCAAGCTGACCGAGGCGGAGCGCGAAGCCGCCTCCGGCTGAGCGCACGGCCCGGCCCGGCCAGCCCGGCTCGTGCGCCTGACCAGCAGCCAGCAGCCTGACCAGCAGCCTAGTCAGCCAGCTGATCAGCCGTCTGGTCGGCGGCCTGCGCGCGGGCCGTGGTGAACTCCGGCGTGGCGGCGTTGAACGTCGCGAACACCCGGTCCACGTTGACCGGCGTCAGGCCCAGCAGCCGCAGCGTGGGGATGAGGGCCTCAGTGTTCGGTTCCTCGACCGGCCCGAAGCAGCCGTAGCAGCCCCGGCTGTAGGCCGGGCAGATGGCTCCGCACCCGGCCTGGGTGACCGGTCCCAGGCACGGCGTCCCGTGCGCGACCATCACGCAGGTGTTCCCGCGGCGCTTGCACTCGTAGCAGACGCTGTGCTGCGGGATGCGCGGATTGCGGCCGGCCAGCAGCGCCGTAACCAGCTGCAGGAGCTGTCTTTTGTCGATCGGGCAGCCACGCAGCTCGAAGTCGACCGGGACGTGGTCGGCGATCGGCGTCGAGGTGGCGAGGGTCACGATGTACTCCGGCCGGGCGTACACCGCCGCGGTGAAATCCGCCACGTCGGCGAAGTTGCGCAGCGCCTGGACGCCGCCCGCGGTCGCGCAGGCCCCGATCGTGATCAGCGTCCGTGACAGGTCGCGGATCCGCAGGATCCGCATGGCATCGTCCGGGGTGGTGACGGAGCCTTCTACCAGCGAAATATCATAGGGCCCGACCACATCCGCGCTCGAGGCCTCGGTGAAATGGGCGATCTCCACCTCGCCCGCCAGGGCGAGCAGCTCGTCATGGCAATCGAGCAAGGTGAGCTGGCAGCCGTCGCAGGAGGCGAACTTCCATACCGCGAGCTTGGGGCGTGGCATCTAGAGCTCCCTGATGGCGAGCAGCGAAGCGGCCAGGTCGTATTCGACCACCGGGCCATCCCGGCACAGCACCAGCGGGCCTAGCTGGCAGTGCCCGCACTCGGCGATCCCGCACCGCATATTGCGTTCCAGCGACACCCGGATCTGGCCGGTCGGGATCCCTTTCGCGCACAGCGCCTGCGCGGACAGCCGCATCATCACTTCCGGGCCGCAGATCAGGGCGGTCGTCTGATGCGGGTCGAGGCGGGCGCGATTGATCAGCTGGGTCACCAGGCCGACGTGACCGGTCCAGCCACGGGTGGCGTGGTCCACCGTGACGCTCACATCGGCGCCGCGGGTCCGCCAGCCGTCAAGCTCCCCGGCGAAGACCAGCTCGGCGGGGGAGCGGGCGCCGATCAGGATCATAATCCGCCGGTAGGCCCCGCGTAGCGCGAGGGCCCCGAGCACCGCCGAGCGCAGCGGCGCCAGCCCGATCCCCCCGGCCACGATGACCAGGTCCCGGCCCGCGAGCCCGGGCAGGTCCCAGTGGGTGCCGTACGGGCCGCGCACGCCGACCATCTCGCCCGGCATGGCCGCGCACAGGGCCGCCGTCACATTGCTGACCGACCGGATCGTCTGGAACAGAATCGGCTCGGTGGGGTCGCCGCTGATCGAGATCGGGACCTCACCGACGCCGAAGGCGTACAGCATGGTGAACTGGCCGGGCTGGTAGGCGGGGATGGGCTCCTCGACCGGCTGCAGGGCCAGCGTGACGGTGTCATGGGTCTCGCAGGTGCGGTCGATGACCTGATATCGGGACGGGAAGACGACCGTGGTCACGGCCGGCTCACCGACGGGTGCGAGCTGGCATACAGGTCCAGCAGCCGGACTCTGGTGGCGTGCAGCCGGTGCGCCGCCACGGCCATCAGCCTGCGCGCGAGCTGATACCCCAGGGACGGGTCGGCGTCGCACATCTCGAGCACTGCGGCCGCGTCCAGCCGGAACGCCGTCGTGGGCAGGATGGCCTCCGCCCCGAACTGCCACTGGAATGGCGGGGACAGGCAGGACAGGCCGATCACCTCGTCGCTGCCGATGGTCTCCACGATCAGCCCGCGCGGCCCGGGCACGTGCAGGTCCAGGGCGACGTGGCCGGTCCTGATCAGCCACAAGCTGTTGGCATGGCCGCCTTCCTCAAAGAACCTGTGCCCAGGCTCGACCATGACGAGCGTGGCCGCCCCCGCGAGCTGTGCGACGTGCTGGTCGCAGAACCCGCGGACGAAACCATGCTCGGCGAGGTCGGCCGGCGAGACGCCGCTCATGCCAGTTCTCCCGGTGCCTCGGCGCGGAGCGCGGCCACTTCCTCGGTCAGGTCGATGCCGACCGGGCACCAGACGATGCAGCGCCCGCAGCCGACGCAGCCCGAGGATCCGAACTGGTCGTGCCAGGTGCCGAGCTTGTGCGTGAGCCACTGCCGGTACCTGCTCCTGGGCGAGGACCGCACCGGGCCGCCGTGCACGAACGAGAAATCGAGGTCGAAGCAGGAGTCCCAGTGCTGCCAGCGCTCGGCGTGGTCGCCGGACAGATCGGTGATGTCATCGACGCCGGTACAGAAGCAGGTCGGGCAGGCCATCGTGCAGTTACCGCAGGACAGGCAGCGGGCGGCGACATCATCCCAGCGGGCGGCGTCGTGGCTGGCCGCCATCAGCTCGTGCAGGATCCCGGCGGGCATCGACCGGCCCATCTTTCCCGCCGCATCCGCCACTGCGGTCCTGGCGGTGGCCACCGTCGCGTCATCGGCGCCCTGGACCGGTACGTCGGCCAGCATCGCTGCTCCGGCTGCGGAGCCCACCTCGACCAGGAACGTGTGCCGGTCGGCGCTGACCATCTCGGTCAGCGCCAGGTCGTAGCCCGGCCCGGCCTCCGGCCCGGTCCCCATCGAGGTGCAGAAGCAGGTCTCGCCCGGCTCAGTGCAGTTCACCGCCACGATGAAAGCGGCGTCTCGGCGCGCCGAGTACCTCGATCCGTCCCGGCCGAGCACCTGGTCCTGGATCTGGATGGCGCGCAGGTCGCATGGGCGAACCCCGATGAAAGCCAGCTTCGGCTCGGTGTGCTGGCTGGCCTCAAGCTCGAAGCCGAGCCCGGTGCGCTGCGCTGACCACACCTTCTCGCGCGGCGGATGCAGGTACTGCTTCCACGATCCCGGCCCGGCGGAGTGAGCGAAGGCGGCGCGGTCGCTGCGGGGCCTGACCTGGTAACCGCCCGGGGCGAGGGTGACCCCCCAGCCGAACGGCAGCTCGTCGGCTGATTGCAGCTCGGCGAGAATGATCGCGTCAGCGCGGACCGTAGGGCCGATCACACGGTAACCGGCCCGGCCCAGCGCATCAAAGAGCTGTGTCAGTGAGTCTGCGGTCATCAGCCGCACGCCATCCGGATTTGTCGCGCCAGTCACCAGGTTCGCTCCTCACTGCTGTCGCGACAATGCCGCCGCGCCCAACACGGATTCCGGGACTGGCCGAACCGTATCGCGCCCTGGTCGCCCAAGCTATCGCGTGGCCAGACCCGCCCGTTTCATGCTGGCGTGGGCGGTGCCGCACCGGTAGGGACCAACGGCCCGATCCGGGTCGGCCATCGGACGGCCCAAGGTCCCGCGGCCGGCGGCCGTTGGACTCTAGGGCGCGCCGCCCGGGTGCGGTGTGATCAATGTGACGGGAAGGACCTTCAAACGAAAGACGCGGGGCTGCGGGGCGCCAGTCCGCACACCGCGCAATCGGGATCCGCGAGAAGCCGGATTAGGTCCTTCCCGTCACTGAGTCTCATTACCGGGGGGCAAGAGATGTTCGATGTCCGGGTACACGGGCGCGCCAGTGCCGACGTGACCGGCACGGCGGAATTGCTGGCCCGGGCTGCGGTCATCGCGGGCCGGCCCGCCCGGGTACTGGTCGAGCCGGGCTTTGCGGCCGGGGCCGGGTCGAGCGGCCCGGTGGTGACCCACTGCGTGATCGATGACCACGAGATCAATGGCCACCCGGCGGGCGGCACGCGACCCCGGCCGCACGTGGACGGGCTCATCGTCCAGGACTCCGGGCTACTGCCGCTGGCCACCGCGTTCGAGGGGATCTGCCCGCAGACCTATGTGGTCGTCAACTCGACCCAGGGCTTCGGCGACCTGGGCCTGAGCGAGCGTCTCGAGGGCCATTGCCGGGACCGCCTGATGATCCTGCCCGCCGCCGGGCTCAGGATCGTCCAGCAGGATGGCTCGCTGCTCAGCGCCATGATGGCGGGCGGCTTCGCCGCGCTGGCCGGGGCGGTTGACCTGGCGTCTGTGGTAGCGGCGATCAGGGAGTGCGACGAAGGCCCGGCCGCTGACGGCTGTGCCGCCGCCGCCCGCGCCGCGCACGACTTCGTCCGGACCGAGAAGGAAGCAATGGTCGCGGCCTGAGCGGCGGCATGGGGCCCGCGGGCAGGCAGTCACCCGGCCAACGTCGGGAACGGAGGCCTCATGCGGCTGGCTGACGCCCTGGCCACCGCTCCTGACGTGCTGCTCGGCTGCGTCGCGGCGGCATCTCGCGACTCTGGCGCGGTCAGCGTCTCCCGCTGAACGGGGCCAGCAGCGGCCGGTTACCCGCTGTCGAGCAGCTCCGAGAGGTCCGTCACCACGACGTCTGCCCCCTCGCGCCGGAGCGCGTCGGCCTGGCCGATCCGGTCCACCCCTACGACCAGGCCGAACCCGCCGGCGCGGCCCGCGGCCACCCCGGACTGCGCGTCCTCGAAGACGGCTGCCGCCGCCGGGCCGACGCCCAGCAGGCGGGCGGCGGCCAGGTAAGTATCCGGGGCCGGCTTGCCGCGCAGCCGACCGCGATCGGCCGCCTCGGCGTCCACCACGGCCTGGAAGTCATCGAGGAGCGCGGCGCCCTCGAGCACGGCCCGGCAGTTCGCGCTGGCGGAGACCACGGCGCAGCCCAGGCCTGCCGCCCGCACCGCGCGCAGGAAGCGGACCGAGCCCGGATATGCGGCCGCGCCGTCCTCGGCGATCTTGCGCAGCAGGATCGCGTTCTTCCGGTCGCCGAGCGCGCGCACGGTCTCGGCTCCCGGGTCGTCGTCATCGCCTCCTTCGGGCAGCTCAATGCCCCTGGAGGCCAGGAAAGACCGGGCCCCGTCCGCCCTCGGCATGCCGTCCACGTATCTGCCATAATCGGAGACTAGGTCAAAGGGTACGTACGGTTGTCCGGTCCCGGCCGCATGCCGTTGCAGGAAGGCGTCGAACATCTGCTGCCACGCCACGGCATGCACCACGTCGGTCTGGGTGAGCACGCCGTCAAGGTCGAAGAGGCAGGCGCGGATCCCCGCGGGCATACCGAGCATCAGCCCAGCCTAGAAGGAGCAGAGCGATACGGCGCACGCAGATACCGGCTCTGACGCCGGCTGGCTGAGGACGCAGCGGATGGACTCGGAACCGGCCGCGCGCGGGCGATCCGGCCTGCCGCCTGGAGGCCTGTCGTCGGCCGGTCGGCCGCCCGGCGAGCTGGCGCCCGCGCGGCAGGTATCGGGTTACCCGTTCCGCGAGGCCGGGCTGGCGGCCCGGGTGCTGCCGTTCGCCGTGCTCGCCGTGGCAGCGGAGGCCAGCCTGGCACTGCCGCCCGGGCCGCAATCGGTCCCGGCCACGGTCATCAGCATCATGCTGCTGCTCGCGACGGCGGCGGCCTTCGCCTTGCCGTGGGCCCGCCTGCCCGGCTGGACGACGGTGGCAGTGCCGCTGCTGTACGTGGGGTCGGTCCTGGCGCTCACCATCGCGGCAGGCAGCACGTCAGGAGTGGCCATCGTCGCCCTGATGCCGATCGTCTGGACCGCCCTGTTTCACCAGCGATGGGAGTCGGCCCTGGTCGTCGCGGCGGTCGTCGCCGCAGTGATCATTTTCTCGCTGGTGCCGACTGCCGATCCCGCGGCGGTCATCTTCAGGCGGGTGGTCTTCTGGGGGGCACTCGGAGGCCTGATCTCGGTGGCGACGCAGGGCCTGCGCAGTCGCATCGCTCGCTCGCAGGCGGAAAGCGCACGGCTGCAGGCGCGGCTGCATGAGGTGAGCCTGATCCGGGACAGGGACCGCATCGCCGGCGACCTTCAGGACCGGGTGATCCAGCGGATTTTCACCGCGAGCCTGTCGCTGCAAGCAGCCCTGGCCCTGACCGGCGATTCCGAGGTGAGCCGCAGGGTCGAGAGCGCGACCAGGGAGCTCGACGACGCCACCCGCCTGGTCAGGCAGTCCATCTTCGGGCTCAGGGGCCCCTCGGGGGGCGCTGACCTGCGACGCGGCGTCCTTGAGGTGTGCAGCGAGTTTGCCCCGGCGCTCGGCACCACCCCGGATGTGTCGTTTAGCGGGGTCATGGACGGCGCGCTGCCGGAGCGGACCGGAGGTCACCTGGTCGAGGCGCTGCGCGAGACCTTGACCGCGGTCGGGCACCAGGCCGAGCCGGTGCAGGTCGCGGTGGTCATCGGCGATGACGCGCGGCTGACCGTCACGCTACCGGGTCACTGGCCGCCGGCCGGCCAGGACGCCGCCCTCGGCCTCGCCGGGGCGCTGCGCAAGGGCGCCGGCCAGATCGGCGCTGTGATCGAGATCGGGTCCGGGCCCGGCAGCGGCACCCGGCTCGCCTGGCGGTTCCCGGTCGGCCCGGCTGTCCTCGGGCAGGCGCCGACCTCGGCGGCCGACTGATCCATCGGCCCAGGGGGGCGCCACCGCAGCGTAGTTCGCCAACGCAGCCGACCCCCCGCCTGCCTGGTCGGCGGGGGGCCGGGGCCTGGTAGCCCGCGCACGCGGCGCGGCTCGCTGGGTTGCTCAGGTTGGCTTGATGTGCTGCACGGGCCGGACCGGAATCTTCCGCTCTGCGTCGGTATCTTCCTTCCGCTTAAGCCCGAAGTCGATCTCCAGGATCCCCCTGTCGTAGCTGGCCTGGACACTGTCCTCGTCCACGTCCGCCGGCATGGTCAGATGGCGGGCGAAGGACCCGTACCTGAACTCCGAGTGATGCTTATCCTCGGCCTGCTCCTCCCGGTTGGCCTTGATGGACAGGATGCCGTGCGACATCGTGACCTCAAGCTCCTTCTCGGGGTCGAGGCCAGGCAGCTCGGCGCGCACCACGTACCGGCCGTCCTTGACGAAGTCTTCAACCCGCATCGGCTGCGCGGACAGCGGGCGGAGCATGGTCAGCGGCGACTCAAGCCAGTCGAAGAGATCAACAAACGGGCCTCTGTAGTCCCTGCGGGTGAGCGTGCTCATCGACCGCCCCTTCCCTTACTTCTGCTGGTGCCACTTCCCATCGGATCCCCTCAGGGCCGGACCCAGTAGAGGCGAAGGTGATGGACGCGGGGGACCTTCGGGCCACCGCAGGGGCATAACGCCTCTGCCGGCCGCCCGCCCGGCCGCGACAGCCTCAACCTGGTCGGCGCCGCGGATGCGCCGCATGTGCGGTCACCCGGAGGCAACCGATGAGAGCACGACCTGGCCTGAGCGAGATTGGCCTCGGTCCTGGCCAGAAAGCCCGCCTGCACAGGATTCTTTTCCAGCACGGCCTAGGTAACGGGACCGCTATCTTCCTCCCCTACGACCAGGGCCTTGAGCACGGCCCGCGCGACTTTTTCGCCAACCCCGCCGCCAGCGACCCGAAGTACATCATCAAGCTCGGCCTGGAGGGCGGCTTCAACGGCATCGCGATCCAGATCGGGCTCGCGGAGAAATTCTTCTGGGACTACGCCGGCGAGGTCCCGCTGGTACTGAAGCTCAACGGCAAGACCGAGATCCCCTCGGCCATCGACCCGCTATCGCCGCTCAACGCCTCCGTCGAGGAAGCAGTACGCCTGGGGGCCGACGCCGTCGGGTACACGCTGTACGTGGGCACGCCGGCCCAGGAACAGGACTTCGGCCAGTTCTTGCGGGTGCGCCAGGACGCCCACCGGTTCGGCATGCCGCTGATCGTGTGGGCCTATCCGCGCGGCAGCGCGATCGACGCGAAGGGCGGCAAGGACTCCTTCTACGCGGTCGACTACGCGGCTCGCACCGCGAGCGAGCTGGGCGCCGATGTCGTCAAGGTGAATTTCCCCCATCCGGAAAAGGCCTCGGGCGTGCCCGAGGCCTACCTGGCCGAGTTCTCACCGCAGCAGGCCATCGACGCCGTCGTGAGGTCGGCCAACCGGACGCTGCTGCTGGTCTCTGGCGGGGAGCGGGCGGGCGATGAGGCCATGCTTGATAAGGCCCGAGAGGCGATGGAAGCCGGGGCCACCGGCCTGATCTTCGGCCGCAACGTCTGGCAGCGGGAACACGACGAGTCGCTGCGCTTCGCGGCGCGGCTTAAGGAGATCCTGGCCAAGTATCCGTCTTCGTGAGGCGCTCAGCAGCCCGTGCGGGCAAAGGACCAAGGTCCCATCAGCTTGGGCCTGGGGTCCCTGCCTGGTTGCGTGTGGCGCCCGTGAGGGTTAGTGACGCAGCACCCGCCGCCTGGGACAAGCCGGGTACGGGGGATCTGGCCGGAGCGGCCAGGTGCCGGGGCCTGACGGGGGCGTTGGCTCGACGGCACCCAGGGGGTGAGCCGCTTGACCGGTGATGCTCGGTCCAGGTGGCGGGTGCCGTGGTGACGTTGTTGACATAAACGGAAAAATAGACATTGTCATGAATCGCAACTTATGTGATTTCAGCTCTAACCGGGGTTCTCGCACCGGCCGATGCGGCGCCTGACATGGCGCCGCGACGTCCACCCCGAGCTTCCCGGACCGGGGCGGGCCTGGTACACCCCGGCCAGAGGGAGAGGTCATGATCGAGGCGCGGCAGCTCCAGGAGCTGACCCAGGTGGAATCCCTGAGGCTGCTCGGCAGCGTGCCGGTCGGCCGGGTGGTGTTCACCCATCGGGCGCTTCCGGCCATCCGCCCGGTCAACCACATCGTCGTCGACAACAAGATCATCATAATCGCCAGCCTGGGCACGGCGATCAGTACGGAAGCGGGCAGCGATAGCGGGACGGTGGTCGCCTACGAGGCCGACGCGATTGATCCCGAGACGCACCTCGGCTGGAGCGTCGTAGTGATCGGCAAGGCCGGCCCGGTGACCGACGAGGCCGAGATCGCCGTCTACCGGCGCGCGCTGCGTCCCTGGGTCACCGGGGAGACGGATAATGTCATCGCGATCCGCGCCGAGCTGGTGACCGGCTACCAGCTGGTGGCCCAGGCACCGCAGGCCACCATCGGCTAGCCCGCGAGGCGGTCAGGCCAGCGGCATCAGCCCGTGCAGCGGGAACACCGCCTTCTGGGTCGCCAGTATCGCCTGGTCGAGGGGGTCACCCGGGTCGTAGCCCGACTCGAACGGCACGAACTGGGCCGCGGCGCCCTCGGTCATCAGCTCGGGCGCAGGCCGGCCGGTCCGCCGCTTGACCAGATCACGCCATGACTGCGGGGTCTGCAGGCCTGGATCGAGCGGATGGCCAGAGGCCTCGGCGAGCAGGTGCGTCCAGGTCCTCGGCACCACCTGGACCAGCTCGTAGCCGCCGCCGCCGGTGAGCAGCCAGCGCCCGCCGGCGAACTGATGGGCCATCTGGTGCATCTTGACGTGCGCGGCGCGCTGCGCGTCGATGCTCAGCTGCAGGTCAGCGAGCGGATCGAGCCAATGGGTGTCGCATCCATGCTGGCTGACCAGCAGCTGCGGCTCGAACGCGGCGAGCAGCGGCGGCACGACGGCATGAAACGCCCGCAGCCAGCCGGCGTCCCTGGTGCCGGCGGGCAGTGCCACGTTGACCGCCGAGCCGTCTGCATGCGGGCCACCGGTCTCCGACGGCAGTCCGGTCCCGGGGAACAAGGTCGCCGGATGCTCGTGCAGGCTGATCGTCAGCACCCGCGGATCATCGTAGAAAGCCGCCTGCACCCCGTCGCCATGGTGCACGTCGACGTCCACATAGGCGATCCGCTCGGCTCCCTGCGCCAGTAGCCAGGCGATCGCGATCGCCGGGTCGTTGTACACGCAGAACCCGCTGGCGTGCCCGCGCATCGCGTGGTGCAGACCTCCGGAGATGTTGGCAGCGTGATCGGCCGACGAGGTCCAGACCGCCCGGGCGGCGGCCAGCGTGGCCCCCACTACCAGCGCCGAGGCCTCATGCATGCCGCGGAACACCGGGTCGTCAGGCGTGCCGAGGCCGTAACTGATCACCGACACGTCGGGCGCGGCGCCGCCGGCCCGGCGGACCGCGGCTATGTAGCCGGGATCGTGCGCCAGCTCGAGCTCGGCATCGCTGGCGGGCTCCGGCGCGGCCACCGTCACCCCGTCGGCGGACAGCACGCCAAGCGCGCGGGCCAGCTCGATCGTCAGCTCGACCCTGACCGGCGCCAGCGGATGCTCAGGCCCGAAGTCGTAGGAGATCAGTCGCTCATCCCAGGCGACGTGCAAGGTGCAGGCCATCTGCTCATCCTCTCTCAGTCCCCATGGGGAGCGGGCTTTCGGTGCCCGCCTGCCACATCTGCTTATAGCCGGCGCCGGCCCGGAGCAGCTGAGCATGCGTGCCGCGTTCGGTTACCTTCCCGCGCGCCAGGACGACTATCTCGTCCATCTCGTCGAGGCCATCGAGGTCGTGCGTGATGAGGACGGTGGTGCGGCCCTCCGTCGCGGCGAGCAGATCTGCGGTCAGGGCCCGCCGGTTGGCGTAGTCCAGGTGGGCAGTGGGCTCGTCCAGTATGAGCAGCGCGGGATCGGCCAGGAGCGCGCGGGCCAGGGCGAGCCGCTGGCGCTGGCCGCCGGACAGCGCCGCGCCGTGGGCCCCGACCGGCGTGTCCAGGCCCCGCGGCAGGGAGCGGATCCAGTCCTCGAGCCTGGCCCGGCCAGCCACGGCGGTGAGCTGCTCGTCGGTGGCGCCGGGCCGGGCCAGCCGGAGGTTGTCCCTGATGGAGGTGTCGAAGATATGCGGATCCTGAGGGCAGCCGCTGATCCGGGTGCGGACCTCATCGGGATCGTAACTGGCCAGGTCGTGGCCGTTCAGGGTGGCAGATCCGCCCGCGAGGTCGATGAACCTGAGCAGCACGGCGGCCACTGTCGACTTGCCCGCGCCGTTGGCCCCGACCAGCGCGATCCGCTTTCCTGGCGGCAGGTCGAGGTCGACGCCGTCCAGGGCCAGCGGGGCTCGGGCCTGATAGCGGACCTGGACGCCGCGCAACCTCACGTGCAGCGGGCCGGCCGGCAGCGGCCGCGGCATGGCCGGCTCGCGGACCGGGTCCGGAGCGTCGAGCACCGTCGTGATCCGCCCGGCCGACGCGCGCGCCTGCCCGAGCTGGATAGCCGCGGCGGGCAGCGCGTTGACCGCCTCGAAGGCGGCGAGCGCCGTCAGGGTGATCACGGCCAGCGGCACTCTGGTCAGCGTGCCGTTCCCGGTGGCGGCCACTCCGAGCACCAGGACGCCCCACAGGGTCACCCCGGAGATGGCCGTGGTCAGCCCGACGCCGAGGCCCGACGCGGTGGCACCCCGGCGGGCCGCCGCGGTGAGGTCCGCATCGGCCGCGGCCACTGCCCGGAGCGCGGCATCCTGCGCGCCATAGGCGTGCAGGTCCGCGGCGCCAGCCAGGACGTCGGTAAAGACGGCGGCCAGCTGCCCGCGGGCCGGGGCGAGGCGCCGGGCCGAATGACGCGCGGCTCGCGCGGCGATCACCGGGACGCCGATCCCGGCGGCCAGCAGCCCGGCGGCGAGAACCGCCCCGGCGGGGGCCAGGATCAGCAGGCAGGCGATGACCGCGCCGGCGCCGACCAGCGCGGCGGCGAGCGGCGGCGTGATGCCCCGGATGAACAGGTCCTGCGTGGCGTCGACGTCGGAGATCAGCCGGGCCAGCAGGTCACCGGAGGAGAAGACGGCCAGCCCGGCCGGGGCGAGCCGGTCAAGCCGGCGGTAGATGCTGACCCTTACGTCGGCCAGGATGCGGAACGCGGCGTCATGCGAGGCGAGGCGCTCGACGTAGCGGGAGACGCCGCGGCCCACGCTCAGGCCACGGACAGCGACCACCGCGACCGAGATCGCCACGATGTTGGGGTGCTGCGAGGCCCGGGCCAGCAGGAAACCGGAGACTGCGAGCAACGCCACCCCGCACCCGATGGCGGCCGCACCCGCGGCGACCGCGAGCAGCAACTGCCTGCGCAGTGGCCGGGCCAGCCTGAGCAGTCGCACCAACGGGTCACGGCCGGCCGGGTGGCGCCGGGCCGGATCGGGTCCGGCCGGGCTGGTTGCGGTCATGGGGCGACCGCCAGGCCGGCCGGGCGGCCAGCGGTCGGCTCGGTACCGGCCAGACCGGTGAGCCTGCCGCCGTCCAGGACCAGGTTCTTGCTGGAGTGCCAGGCCGGCCCGGCCGGGGCGAGCAGGCGATGGCTGATGAGGATGACGGTCGGGCCGCCCGGCTGCGCCTCGATCGCCGCGCCGAGCTCAGCCGCGCTGGCCGGATCGAGATGGGCGGTGGGCTCGTCGAGGAGCAGCAGCGGGGCCCGGCGCAGGAACGCGCGGGCCAGGGCGATCTTCTGACGCTGCCCGGCCGACAGCTGCAGCGCGCTCTCGGTGAGCACGGTGTCGTAGCCGTGGCGGAGCTGCCGGATGAAGTCATCGGCGCCCGCCAGCTGGCCGGCGGCCTCGATCTCCGGCCGCCGCGCATCCGGCTGGCCCAGGGCAATGTTGTCGGCGATGGTCTGCGTAAACAGCTGCGGGCGCTGCGGAACCCAGGCGATCTGGCGCAGCCAGTGGTCGGCCTGGACGTCGGCCAGGTCGCGCTCCCCGACGCTGATCGTCCCGCTGGTCGGCGCGGCGAACCGCAGCAGCAGCGCGAGCAGTGAGCTCTTCCCCGCGCCGCTCGGGCCGGTCAGGATGATCCGGTCACCGGGACGGATGATCAGGCTGATGTGATCGAGGGCAGGCTGGTCCCGGCCGGGGTAGGCGAGGGTAACCGCGGCCAGCCGGATCTCCTCGTGCCACAGATCGGCCTGCGCGGCGTCAGCATCAGCGGCGGTTCCCACGGTGGCGCTGCTGAGGCTGGCGGCGACCGGCGTATCGAGGATCTCGAAGGCGCGCTGGGCCGCGGTGGCGCCCTCGGTGCTGGCGTGAAACTGGGCACCGACGTTCCGCAGCGGCAGATAGGCCTCGGGAGTGAGCAGCAGGACCAGCAGGGCCGTCTGATAACCCAGGTGACCGGTCAGCAGCCGGAGGCCGACCTCGACGGCGACCAGCGCCGTAGCCAGCGCGGCGGCCAGCTCGAGGACCAGGGCGGACAGGAACGCCACCCGCAGGGTGGCCATGGTTGCGGCCCGGTGGGCGCTCGTGACTTCCTTGATCACTTCAGCCTGCGCCTTGGCCCGCCCGAAGACCTTCAGGGTCGGCAGGCCCGCCACCACGTCGAGGAAATGCCCGCCGAGGCGGGCCAGCAGTTGCCACTGCCGCTGCGTCTGCGCCTTGGTATGCCAGCCGATCAGGACCGCGAAGATCGGGATCAGCGGCAGCGTCGCGGCGATGATCGCCGCCGAGATCCAGTCGGCGAACGCGATCCTGGCCAGCACGGCCAGCGGGACTGCCACGGCCAGCACCAGCTGAGGCAGGTAACGGGAGAAATAGGCGTCCAGGCCGTCCAGGCCCTTGGTGGTCAGCGTGGTGATCTCCCCAGCCTGCTGGCCGCCCAGCCACCCGGGGCCCAGCCGCAGGGCATGCGCAGCGAGCTGGCGGCGCAGGCCCGACTTGACCACCGCCGCGGCGCGCAACGCCGCGACCTCGCTGCCCGCTGAGGCCGCCGCCCGCCCGGCCAGCACCACGGCCAGGCCAGCCACCGCGGCCGCCAGCGGAGCGAGCCCGATGCCCCGTGCCGCACCGGCCAGCGCCTCGGCCAGCAGGCCCGCCTGCAGCAGGATCAGTCCCGTTCCGGCCAGGCCGAGCCCGACCGTCACCGCCAGGTAGGCGCGGCCGGCCCGAGCGTGGCGCAGCAGCCGTGGATCAAACGGCCTCACGGCTGGCCAACGGTGAGTCGGGCCAGGCCAGGCCGGCGAAATGGCGTCAATGGCGGTGAGCGCGAAGGCCCGGCCCTCCCTGGACCGCAGGGCGGCGAAAACAGCGGACAGCAGCGCGCCGGCGGCCACCGCCGCAGTGATGTCGGTGCCCGGCTTGCCTTCGAGCACGAAATAACCCGTCCACAGGATTGCGATGAGGATGAAACATACGGTAGCGAGGTTCATGACACTACTCCAGGCTCAGTACGAGAAAGCGGGCAGCGGCCCGCCCGCCACCAGGCGCGGTCGGCAGTTCGTCCGGCACGCCGGCCCGGATCTGGTGAATCATGAGCCATCCTGCACGGCCGCCATCTTCATCGGCTGCCGCGAATCCATCAGCCGCGCCTGGGTAACCCACCGGGTGCTGCATCCAGGAGTTGGCCGCGAGGATGAAGAACGCCGACAGGTTAGTGCCGATCGCGGTCATCCAGGTGGCGGCCAGGTGCAGCCGGGGCGCGAGCTTGTCCCGGCCGAAGATCCACAGCCCGAGGAGTACCGATTCCATAAAGAACCGAGCAGGCCCTCCATCGCAAGCGGCGCGCCGAAAACATCCCCGACGAATTTAGAGTAGGCGCACCAGTTCATGCCGAACCGGAACTCGAGCATGATCCCCGTGACAACGCCTACGGCAAAGTTGACCAGGAAAAGCTTACCGAAGAATTTCGTCATCCGCAGATAGGCAGGATCCTTTTTAACCAACCATGCCGTCTGCATGGCTGCCACCAGGATCGACAGGCCTATGGTGAGCGGAACGCGCCTCGCACTCGGGCGACCTTGGTCACTCCCCGGCTGGGCGGGCATTTGCGGGCCGAAGGTCCTGCCCGATCGGGCCGCATTGCTCCTGACGCCGCCTCCGGGTTTCGGCGACGCTGAATAGGACGTCGCAATGGAGGTGGAGCATGAACGACGTGCCGGCCGGACCCGACCCGAGCAGCCGCGTAGTCGTCGGAGTCGACGGTACCCCGAATTCGCTGGCGGCCCTGCGCCGGGCGGCCCGGCAGGCCCGCGATCGCGGGAGTTGCCTGGACATCGTGTATGTCATCCCGGCGGGCGCCAACGCGGCGGCCGAGGCCTCTGGCTACGAGCTGCTGGGCATGTCGGTCAGGCACGTCGCCCCCCGCGAGCTTGACGGGCGGGCCGATCTCATCGTGGCCCGCGGCGAGCCTGCCGAGGAACTGGTGCGCCTGAGCGCCCAGGCCGAGTTGCTGGTGATCGGCGCCCGCATTCATTCCGAGTACGGGAACCTGCTCGGCGGCGACGTGGTGCCGTACTGCCTCAGCCGCGCCAGCTGCCCGGTGGACATCTGCGCAGATCAGCGCGCCCACGCGGCGCAGCCGGTGGCGCCGGCCCACTCATCGGCGGCCCGGGCGGCCCGGGCCGCCCGGACCCTGGCCAGATCAGGGACTGACGCGCGATGACCACGACATTCGTTCAGGTGACGGAACCGGGCCATCCCGCAGACACCGTGCTGGCCAGCGACGCAGCGGCCTATGGGACCGCGCGGCGGGTCATCGTCGGCGTCGACGACACCCCGTCCGGCCAGGCTGCCTTGCGCTGGGCGGTCCGCCGGGCCCGCTCAGATGGTGCCCGGCTGGTCGCGGTCCGGGCCTGGGCGCTCGGGCTGCCCCGGCACGGCGGGCGCCGTCACCGGCACCCGGACCGTAGCCCGGTTGTGTTCTCCTTCACCGGCGACAGCCAGCGTGATGCGGCGGCCGCCCTGGTCCGGCGGACGTTCCGGCAGGTTCACGTCGACCCCGACGATGTCGGCGCGGCGATCGCGGTCCCAGAAGGCGACCCGGCCATCGCGCTGACGCAGATCGCGGTGCGAGAGGGAGACCTGCTGGTGCTCGGTGATCGGCATGGCTCCAGCGTCAAGCGCATAATCCACGGCTCGGTGAGCCGTTATTGCACTAATCATTCGAAATGTCCAGTCGTCATCATCTCCCCGGCGGGGACCGAAAGCGAGGCGCCGGCGAAGAGCACTGAAATCCCTTACCGGGGACACGCGGTGCCAGATGAGGCGCCGGTAAGGGGATCAACATGAGAGCCCGGGTGGGTGACCGGCTGGTGATCGACGATGGCAATAACAGAGTTGGCATTGTTATGAGCGTCCTTGGCCAGGACGGCTCGCCGCCTTATGTCATCAAATGGCTCGGTGATGGCCACGTTGCCATGGTATTTCCTGATCAGTACGCCCGGGTGGTGCCCGGCGCGCACCCGGCCGGCCAGCTCTTGGAGACGGAGCCCGAGCAGTGACAACGCCCGTCGTCACCTCGACCTACGCGCTGCTCACCGACGGCAGCACCGTCGAGATCCGCCCGGCCAGCCCGGGCGACGCCGACGCGGTCCGCGACATGCACGCGGCGATGTCCCCCGACAACATGTACCTGCGGTTTTTCAGCCTCAGCCCGAAAGCTGCCCAGCAGGAGGCACAGCGGGTCTGCCGTGAGCCCGGCCCCGATCATGCGTCGCTGCTGTGCTGGGACGAAGGAAAGCTGATCGGAGTGGCCAGCTATGAGCCCACTGGCAAGCCGGGTTCCGCGGAGATCGCGTTCGCGGTCTCCGATGAGATGCACGGCCGCGGGGTGGCGACCTTGCTGCTTGAGCACCTGGTGTCACTGGCCAGGCAGCGGAAGCTGGACGCCTTTACCGCACAGACGCTGGCGGACAACACCGCCATGCTCAGGGTCTTCGCCGATGCGGGCCTGCCCGTGCAGCGGCAGAGCGCCGAAGGGGTGGTGGAGATGACGTTCCCGCTCCCTGGCGGCGAGACCGACAAGCGCCTCGATAGCTATCTGGAGTCGGTGGCGATCAGGGAGAGCCGCGCCGACGTCGCCAGCCTCCGGCATCTGCTGCAGCCGGCGTCGGTCGCCGTGGTGGGCGCGAGCCGGCACCGCGGAACGGTCGGGCGCGCCATCCTGCGCAACATTGTGACCTGCGGATTTGTGGGAAATGTCTACGCGGTGAACCCGCATGCCCGGTCCATGGAAGGCGTTCCGTGCCTCCCATCGGTCGCTGACCTGCCCGAGGCGGTGGACCTGGCCGTGCTGGCGGTACCCGCCGCGGCCGTCGCCGGGGTGGCGGCGGCGTGCGGGCAGCGCGGAATCAGGGCGCTGGTGGTGATCACCGCTGGCCTGGGTACCGAAGGTGCCGACCTGCTGGCGATCTGCCGCCGTTACGGGATGCGCCTGGCGGGCCCGAACTGCTTCGGCATCGCGGTGCCCAGGATCGGCCTGGATGCGACCTTCTCCGCCCGGCACCCGGCGTCCGGCTCGGCCGGCCTGGTCGTCCAGTCCGGCGGCGTGGGCGTCTCCTTGCTCGAGCACCTGTCCAGGCTCGGCATCGGGGTGTCCTCCTTCGCCTCGGTGGGCGATAAGTACGACGTATCAAGCAACGACATGCTGATGTGGTGGGATCAGGACAAGACCACCAGGCTGGCCATCTTGTACGTGGAGTCCTTCGGCAATCCCCGCGCCTTCGCCCGGACCGCGCGCCGCGTCGGGCAGCACCTGCCGGTGCTGACCGTCGTGTCCGGCCGGTCCGCGGCGGGGCAGCGGGCGGCCGCCTCCCACACGGCGGCCGCCGCCACCCCCCTGGTCACCCAGGAGGCGCTGTTCGGCCAGGCCGGCGTCATCGCCGTGCCGAGCCTGGGCGAGCTGGTCGAAGCCGCGGCCCTGATCGGCTGCCAGCCGCTCCCGGCGGGCAACCGGGTGGCGATCGTGTCCAACGCGGGCGGGGCCGGCGTACTCACCGCTGACGCCTGCGGCGACAACGGGCTGCAGGTGGTCACGCTGGGCGGCGTGCTCCAGCGCAAGCTGGCCAAGCTGCTGCCGAAGGGCGCCGTGGTCACCGGGCCGGTGGACGCCACCGCCGCGGTCAGCCTGGACGCGTTCCGCGCCTGCGTCGAAGAGGTCGCGGCCGACGACGGCGTCGATGCCGTGCTCGTGGTTACCGTCCCGACCGCCATCTGCGACCTGCGCCGCTCGATCAATTCGGTCGATGTGGCCAAGCCGCTGGCGGTGGCGCTTCTTGAGCAGGCCGAGACGGTGCGGCTGCTGCGCAGGGACGGCTCCGGCCAGGACGGCGACGCCTCGCCGGCCCTGCCGGGCGGCGGCCGCCCGAACGGCACGGCCGCCGTGCCCGCCTACGCCTATCCGGAGGATGCGGCCCGGGCGCTCGGTCATGCCGTCAGGTACCAGATCTGGCGCAGCAGGCGCCGGGGCAGCCTGCCGGACTTCGGCGGCATCCGGCTCGCCGAGGCCCGGGCTCTCATCTCCAGGTTCCTCTCGGGCCGCCCGGCCGGCGGGTGGCTGCCCGCCAGCCAGGCGGCCGAGCTGCTGGCGTGTTACCAGCTCCCGGTGGTGGCGGGCAGCCTGGCCGGCGATGAGGACGAGACGGTCCGCGCGGCGGCCGAGCTGGGCGGGCCGGTGGTGCTGAAGGCGCAGGTGGAAGGCGTCGTGCACAAGACCGACGCCGGGGCGGTCAAGCTGGACCTGCATGGCGAGCAGGAGGTCCGCGATGGCTACCGGCAGCTCGGCGAAACCTTCGGGGCCGCCCTGCGCGGGGTGCTCGTGCAGCCCATGCTGGCCGATGGCGTCGAGGTGCTGATCGGCCTGGTGCAGGAGCCGGTGTTCGGCCCGCTGGTGGTGTTCGGGCTCGGCGGCGTCGCCACCGAGGTGCTCGGCGATCACGCCGCCCGGCTGACTCCGCTGACCGACGCGGACGCGGACGAGCTGATCAGGTCGGTGCGGGCGGCGCCGCTGCTGTTCGGCCACCGGGGCAGGCCAGCGGTGGACACCGGAGCCCTGGCCGACATGCTGCTCCGGGTGTCGTGCCTGGCCGACGACTTCCCTGAGGTGGTCGAACTCGACCTGAATCCCGTCGTCGCCCGCGGGGACGGGGCCCAGGCCGTAGACGTCCGGGTCCGGATCAGCCCGGCAGAGCCGCGGGATCCGTTCCTGCGCAGGCTGCGCTGAGCCGGCCCGGGTGCGGAGAGGGAGTGAGGGGAATGCCACCAGATACCGGCGATGCCTCGCGCATCGTGGTCGGCGTGGACGGATCGCCCGCGTCACGGGCGGCCCTGCGCTGGGCGGTCCGGCAGGCCGAGCTCACCGGCGCCACCGTTCACGCGGTCACCGCCTGGCAGTACCCGGTCGCCACCGGGGGCTACGGCTGGGCGCCCGTCGCCGTCCTGGACGACACCAGCCTGCAGGAGGCGTCCGAGAAGGTCCTGGCCGATGAGGTCGGTGAGGTGGTCGGCGGGCGCAGCGACCTCCGGGTGCGGCCAGAGTCGATCGAGGGGAATCCGGCCCAGGTACTCCTCGAGGCATCGGCCGGGGCCGACCTGCTGGTGGTGGGCAGCCGTGGGCATGGCGGGTTCGCCAGCGCCTTGCTCGGCTCGGTGAGCCAGCACTGCGTGCACCACGCGAAGTGCCCCGTCGTGGTCATCCGCGGCTAGCGAGCAGGTTGGCTGCGGGTCGGGGGGAGGTGCCCGATGAACTGGAGCAGACGGCTCGCCGTGGCGCTCGGCCTCGGTGGTAACCCGCTGCGGCGCGGGACCGACCGGCTCGCCGCGGCCATTGTCCTGGCGCTGTCCACGGTGTTCGCAGTCTGCGCGCCGATCCTGGCCGTGACGGCCGCGCGGCTGACCCACCAGGACGGCCTGGCGCAGCAGCGCGCCGAGCGGTCCTGGCATCAGGTATCCGCGGTGGCCCTGCAGCCGGCGGCGGCTGCCGACCAGTACGCGGATCAGTGGGAAGACCTGGGCGTGCTGGCCCGATGGGTGGGGCCGGACGGGATCAAGCGAGTCGGCGAGGTCCCGGCCCCGGCGGGCCTGGCGGCCGGGCAGCAGGTCCGGATCTGGGTGGACGGCTCCGGAGCACAGACTCCTCCGCCGCTGTCGGCCAGGCAGCTGCGGACCAGGGTCACCGGCGTGGCGGCGCTGATGGTGACCGTGCTCGCGGCCGTGCTGCTGCTCCTCGGCCGGCTGGCGCACTGGCTGCTGGACCGGCGCAGGCTCGCCGACTGGGAGGCGGCCTGGGCCCTCGTCGAGCCGCAGTGGAACAAGCAGCGCTAGCCGCTCACGGATTCCGCACGTCGCCTCCCGCTTACGGCAGTAGCTCCGGATGAGCGCAGGCTTCAACCAGCCGGTCCCTGGTGGCCTGGAGCCGGTGCACGACCACGGTGATGAACCGCCGGTTGAGCTCGGCGCAGAGCACCGGATCGGCTGCACAGGCCTCTCGCACCGCCCGGCCGTCCAGCTCGAACGCCTGCAGGGGCGCCGTGGTCACCGCGCCGAACCGCCACTGGTAGGGCGGCGTCAGCCAGGACAGGCCGATGACGTCGCCGCGGCCCAGCGTCTCAATGACCACGCGGCCGTGCCCGGGCACCATCGCATCCAGCGCCACCCGGCCCGCATCGATCAGCCAGAACTTGTCGGCGGTCGACCCCTCCTCGAACAGCCGGTGCCCGGCCGGCACGCAGACGTGCCTGGCCAGGCCGGCCAGGACCGCTATCTCCTCGCCGGGCAGGCCGCGCATAAACGGTTGCTTCGCGAGGATCGACTGCTCCTGGATGGTCACGTTCTCTCGCCCCCCGCCTGGGGTAGCTGCCGCTTGGCGCCGTCGCCTCCGCGCGGCCGGTTCGTTACTCTCAGGCTCTCTCCTCGCAGGTCAGGCGGCCAGGGACCAATGGCCTTGACGGTGAGGCGGAACGTCGCTACCGGCCTAGCTGCGGATCTGCCACGACGGTGCGGGCCTGGCGGGCCACCTCGAGGTCCTCCCGCGCGGTGATGACCAGGGTCCGGACGGCCGCGCCTGGCCCGGTGATCTCCGTGTCCGGCCGGGCGGCTGCGTTGCGGGCCGGATCGATGCCGATGCCGAGGAAGGCGAGCCCGGCCGCGGCGGCGGCCCGGACATCGGGCTGGTGCTCGCCGATACCGCCGGTGAAGACAATCGCGTCCAGGCCGCCCATGGCGGCGGCCATCGCGGCGATCTCGCTGCGCAGCCGGTGGGAGTGGACGTCGATGGCCAGCTGCGCGTCCTGGAGGCCGGCCCGGGCCGCCTCGGCGACCTGGCGCATGTCACCCGAGCCGTCCGGCAGGCTGGCCAGGCCGGCCAGCCCGGCGGCAAATTCCAGGCCGTCGGAGAGCTCGTCCAGGCTGAGCCCGCCGTGCCGGAGCAGCCAGGTCAGCAGCCCGGGATCCACGGTCCCGCACCTGGTGGCCATCACGAGCCCCTCAAGCGGGGTGAAGCCCATGGTGGTATCCACCGAGCGGCCGCCCTGGACGGCCGCGAGCGATGACCCGGCTCCGAGGTGACAGGTCACCACGCGAAGCCGGTTAGGGCTGGTTTCCAGCATTTCCGCGCCGCGCCGCGCGGCATAGGCGTGCGAGAGCCCGTGGAAGCCGTAGCGCCGCAGGCCGAACCGGCTGATCCAGGCCTTCGGCAGCGCGTAGGTCGCGGCCGCGGCCGGAAGCCCGGCGTGGAAGGCGGTGTCGAAGCAGGCCACTTCCGGCACGCCGGGCAGCCCCTGGCGGGCGGCCTCGATCCCGGCGATCGCGCGCGGCTGGTGCAGCGGCGCGAGGTCGGCGAGACCGGCAATGGCCGCGGCCACCGAGTCGTCGATCAGCATCGGGCCGGTGAAGACGCTGCCGCCGTGGACCACCCGGTGGCCGACCACGTCGACCTGCTCCAGACCGCCGAGGAAGTCGGCCAGCGCGGGCGCGGCCGGATCGCCGTTCCATTCGTCGAGCTCAAGCTGGGCGATCGTCTCGTCGCCGGGGCCGAGAACCCTCAGCTTGAGGCTGCTCGACCCGGCGTTGAGGACCAGGACGCTGGTCATCATCCCGCGGGCGGCTGGGTGCCGTCAGGACCGGGTACGGACGACGACCACCGCGCAGCTCGCGTGCGTGACACAGTGCGTGCTGACCGAGCCGACCAGCATGCCGGTGAACGCGCCGCGCCCGCGGTGACCGACGACCAGCAGGTCCGCGTGCTTCGATTCGTCCAGCAGGACCTGGGCGGGATGACCGTAGACGATCTTGGTCTCGATCTGGTCAGCCGCGGGTCCCTGGAGCACCTTGGCGATGGCTGCCGTGAGGTGGTCGCGCACGTGCTGCTCCGCCTCGGCCCTGATCGGCTCGGGCGCGACGCCCACCGGGGCCTGCCCGACCGCGCTCGGGTAGTGCCAGGCCGAGACGGCCCGCAAGGTCGCGCCGACCGCGGTGGCGTACTTGGCCGCCCAGCTGAGCGCGGCGATCGATTCATCGGAACCGTCCACGCCGACCACGACCAGCTCTCGCGCGTCGCTCATCGCACTGCCTCCACTTCATGGGCACCATGCCCCGATGACACCCGGCCAGTCAGCCAGCGCCGGTCATCAAATTATCGAACCGGACTGGCGCTGGCACGTCCAGAGTCATTAGTCCCCGCAGTTACGGGCGTCCCACCACCCCCGGCCCGCCCGCGGCCGGGTGACGGTGCCGTTTGGGCCGGTCAGGTGGGACGTATGTCCCTATCAGGGGCATTCGCCGCAGGCGCAACATTGATACCGCCACAGGGCGTATCTGGCGGCTTGCCTGCCTTGGGCGTCTTGCTGGCGCGTTTGACGCCGTATCAGGGAGGTTTTCATGTCTACCACTGCCAGCGCCCCTGTTTCGGGGGCGCGAGAGGGGCCGACGTCAACAAATACACCGTCAACAAATACACCGTCAACCAAGACCGAGCAGAAGGCCCGCGCCCTGGGCGTGACCTCGGCGACCGGGCTGGTCGTTGGCAGCATCATCGGGACCGGCGTGTTCACGATGCCCGCGGTCCTGGCCGGGGCCGGCACGTGCTCGCTGATCGTGCTGGCCGTGATCGCGCTCGGCGCCATGGTGCTGGCCACCCTGTTCGGCCAGCTGACCAGGCGGGTGCCCAACTCCGACGGCGGCATGTATGCCTACGCCAGGTACGAGTTCGGTGACTTCGCCGGATACCTCACCGGCTGGTGCTACTGGGTGCAGGCCTGGGCAGGTAACGCGGCCATCGTGGCGGCCTGGGTGTTCTACGTGGACGCACTGTTCAATCTGCACAACCCGGCGGCCATGACGCAGTGGGGGATCGCGCTGATCGGCCTGTGGGTTCCGGCGGCGGTCAACCTCGCGGGCGTGCGGCAGATGGCCTGGTTCCAGAACATCAGCGTGGTGCTGAAGTTCCTGCCGCTGCTGTTCGTAGGCCTGGTGGGATGGTTCTTCGTGTCCAAGGCCAACTTCGGCCCGTTCAACGCCTCCGGCGGCAGCCTGTACAGCGCGGTCGGGATCGCCGCGGGCGTGGCGCTGTTCTCGTTCATCGGCGTCGAGGTGGCGGCCATGACCGCCAAGCGGGTGCGTGACCCGCGCAAGAACGTGGGCCGCGCCTCGCTGCTGGGCACCGGGGCCAGCGCCATCCTGTACCTGCTGGTGTCGGCCGTGGTGATGGGCCTGGTGGCCCACGGCACGCTGATCCACACGGGGTCGCCGTTCGTGAACGCGTTCGGCACGATGTTCCCCCACATCTCCTGGGCCGGCCGGGGGATGGCGGCCGTCGCCGTCGTATCGGGCATCGGGGCGCTGAACGGCTGGACGCTGGTCACCACCGAGGTGTCGCGGGCTGCGGCCCAGGATGGCCTGTTCCCGCAGCCGTTCGCCTGGGTCGACCGCAAGAACACGGCCTGGTTCGGCGTCGTGATGGCGGCCCTGCTGCCCTCGCTGCTGATGCTGTGGCGCTACACCACCAGCACCGGGCTGACGGTGTTCACCGAGCTGGTCGACCTCACCGTGGTCACCGTGGCCATCCCGTACTTCTTCTCGGCCTGCGCACAGCTCACCTACCTGGTGTCCAAGCGCCGCCGGGTGCAGGGCTGGCTGCTGACCAGGGACCTGGCGATCTCGGCCGCAGCGGTGCTGTTCTCGATGTGGGTCACCTTCGCCGCCGGTTACTCGGCCGTCTACCAGGCCGTGCTGGTGGTGCTGATCGGAGTGGTCATCTACGCGTTCCTCAAGGCCCGCCGGGAGCGCCTGGGCCAGGCCCAGGCACCGGCCGCCGCCGGCCGCGCGACAGGCGGCAGCGCGGCAGGCGAGTCAGGCTCCGGGGTGCCCACCTAGGCCCGGCGACCGATGATGGATTCCGGCGACATCCCAAAGGCGGAGATGATCATGAGTTTCAACGTCCAATCCGAAGTCGGCCAGCTCCGGCAGGCCATCGTGCACCGGCCCGGCCTCGAGCTGTCCAGGCTGACCCCGCAGAACATCGGCGAGCTGCTATTCGACGACGTGCTGTGGGCCAAAAAAGCCAAGGAAGAACACGACGCGTTCGCTGAGCAACTGCGGCAGCGTGGTGTCCAGGTGCATTACTTCGGGCAGCTTCTGGCGGAGACGCTGGAGCTGCCCGCGGGCCGGGCCTTCGTCCTGGACCGGGTATGCACCCCCAGCATCCTCGGCCCGAAGCTGGTGGCACCGCTCCGGCAGCTCTTCGATGACCTGGACGGCGCCACCCTTTCCGAGTTCCTGGTCGGCGGGGTGATCAAGGCGGACCTGCACCCGGCCCGGGTGCACAGCCTGAAATGGGACATGATGCGGGCGGATGACTTCCTGCTTCCGCCGTTGCCCAATCACCTGTTCCAGCGGGACAACTCCTGCTGGATCTACGGCGGGGTCTCGGTCAACCCGATGGCCAAGCCGGCCCGCCAGCGCGAGACGCTGCACAGCCGGGCCATCTACCGCTACCACCCGATGTTCGCCTCCGCTGACTTCGTCACCTACTACGGGGACGACGACGAGAGCCATCTGCCCGCGACGGTGGAAGGCGGCGACGTGCACGTCCTCGGGAACGGTGCGGTGCTGATCGGCATGGGTGAGCGGACCACTCCGATGGCCGTGGAGATCCTGGCGCACGCTCTGCTGCAGGCTGGCCAGGCCCGCAGCGTGGTCGCGGTCGAGCTGCCTAAGTCCCGGGCCATGATGCACCTCGACACGGTCATGACCATGGTCGACGTCGGCACCTTCGTGCTGTACCCGTACTTCGACCGGCACCTGCGGTCCTGGACGATCACCCAGGAGGGCGCCGACGCGGAGGTCACGGTCAGCCGCAATCACGACCTGTGGGAGGCCCTGGCCGGGGCGATCGGGGTGGACAAGGTGACCATCCTGACCACCGACGAGGACATCAGGGCCGCCGAGCGCGAGCAGTGGGACGACGGGACCAACTACCTCGCGGTCGCGCCCGGCGTCGTGATGGGCTACGAGCGCAACGTGCCGACCAACACCATGCTGCGCTCGCATGGCATCGAGGTCATCGCGGTGGCGGGCAGCGAGCTCGGCCGCGGCCGAGGCGGCCCGCGCTGCATGACCTGCCCGATCGAGCGGGATCCCGCCTGATCGCGGCCAGAGCGGCCGGCCGGGTGCCCGGGGCGCTCGGCCGGTCTTCGTTCTGGTTCTCCATTCCTTATTTCTTTTCGGTCCTCTTTCCGGCGACAATCCCGGCCCATGCCGCGCTAAGCTGAAGTCACAAAAGGTGATCATGCTGTCACGTACTGGGGGGTAAGTGACTACTAACACGCTGACTGGTGCCGCGGTCCAGGCGCTGAGCGAGGAGTTCCCTCGCTGGCGGATCTGGGTAGACGAGAGCGGCTGGCATGCCCGCCGCCGTGGCCGGTTCGTCCAGGAGTATCACAATGGCGCGCCGGCCTTTTCCGTGCACGCGCCAAGCCCGATGGAGCTCGCCGCCCAGCTGCTCTGGCAGCAGGCCGGGGACGCGCACGCGCCGTCCGGCTGCCCTAGGTGACGTCCCCGCTTCGGTAACCGGATGGGTCCTGCTGGCCAGCGGCGTCCTGCTGGCCAGCCGCTCCGTTTGGCGTGCGCCCGGCCGGGCGCGGCGGATCGTTCGGTCCGCCCGGACGGGACATTAGTCCCTTACCCGGACTTGCCGGGATGTAGCAGATTAGCAATAGTAAACGCCGCACCTGTAGTTCCGGCCGCCCCAGGCGCCCCGCCCCGATGCCGGGGTGCCGCGGGGGCGATCATGTTCTGACCGCGAGCTGCTCGACCCAGCCAGGAGCACTGATGGACCTGATAGGACGCAATCTGCTGAAGGAGACCGATCTGTCGGCGGACGAATTCCGTTACCTGGTCGACCTTGGCGGTCACCTGCAGACGCAAAAACGGCTGGGCCAGCGAACCAGCCGGCTGGAAGGACGCAACGTCGCGCTGATCTTCGAGAAGACCTCGACGCGCACCAGGTCTGCCTTCGAGGTCGCCGCGCACGATGAGGGCGGTCACGTCACCTACCTCGGGCCTGACGACTCGCAGCTGGGCCGCAAGGAGTCGGCGGCCGACACCGCGCGGGTGCTCGGCCGGATGTTCGACGGGATCGAATTCCGCGGGTTCTCCCAGGAGTCGGTAGAGATCCTGGGAGAGTTCGCCGGCGTGCCGGTCTGGAACGGGCTCACCGATAAATGGCACCCGACCCAGATGCTCGCCGACGTGCTGACCATGCGTGATCACGCCGGCAAGCCGCTGTCCGACGTGTCGTACTGCTACCTGGGGGACGGCCGGAACAATACGGCCAACTCCCTTTTGGTGACCGGCGCGCTGCTGGGACTCGATGTCCGGATCTGCGCGCCCGAGGAACTGTCCCCGTCCCCGGAGGTCCAGAGCATCGCCGCCGGGCTGGCCTCGGGATCGGGGGCCACGCTGTCGGTGACCCCGGACGTGCGGGCCGCGGTGGCCGGCGCCGATTTCCTGTACACCGACGTCTGGCTGTCGATGGGCGAGCCGGCCTCCGAATGGGACGAGCGGATCGACCTGCTGCTGCCCTACCAGGTGAACGCCGAGCTGATGGCGGCGACCGGCAACCCGGCGGTCCAGTTCCTGCATTGCCTGCCCGCGCTCCACAACACCCAGACCCAGATCGGCCAGCAGATCTACGACAAGCGCGGGCTCACCGCCCTGGAGGTGACCGAGGAGGTCTTCGAGTCACCGGCTTCCATCGTCTTCGACCAGGCGGAGAACCGGATGCACACGATCAAGGCGATCATGGTGGCCACGATCGGCACGCAGGCATGAAGATCGTCGCGGCCCTCGGCGGAAATGCCCTGCTCGAACGCGGCGAGGCACCCGACTCCGACATCCAGGAGGAGCACGTCAGGCGGGCGGTCGAGGCGCTCGTCCCGCTGGCCCGCCAGCACGACCTGATCCTGACCCACGGCAACGGCCCGCAGGTCGGCCTGCTTGCGATGGAGAGCGCGCGCGATCCGGCCCTCGCCCGTCCCTATCCGCTCGATCTGCTCGGCGCCCAGACCCAGGGCATGATCGGTTACTGGCTGGTGCAGGCGCTGCAGAACGCTGGCGTCGGCAAGCCGGTCGCCTGCCTGGTCAGCCGGACCCTGGTCAGCGCCGAGGACCCGGCGTTCGGCCGGCCGACCAAATTCGTCGGCCCGGTTTATGACGAGGCGCGGGCGCGGCAGGTGGCCGCCGCGCGAAGCTGGCAGGTCCGCAAGGACGGCCCGGCCTGGCGCCGGGTGGTGCCCTCACCCGAGCCGGCCGAGCTGCTGGAGCTGCCCATGATCACCCTGCTGGCCGCCAGCGGCGCGATCGTGGTCTGCGCGGGCGGCGGCGGCATACCTGTCACCAGGGACGCCGCCGGGGCACTGCACGGTGCCGAGGCGGTAATCGACAAGGATCTGACCGCGGCGCTGATGGCCCGGGCGGTGGACGCCGACGTGCTGCTGCTGCTGACCGACGTGGACGCGGTCCAGGATGACTACGGCACGCCGCAGGCCCGCCCGATCCACCGGGCGACCCCGGGCGAGCTGCGCTCACGCGGCTTCCCCGACGGCTCGATGGGGCCGAAGATCGAGGCCGTCTGCCGGTTCGTGGCCGCCACCGGGCGGATGGCGGTGATCGGGCGGCTGGCCGACGCCGAGGCGATGGCGGAGGGGAAGGCAGGCACCGTCGTCACCGAGTGACCCACGCCGCCCGCGCCAGGCCCGGCCTGCCCGGCCAGGCCCGGCCTGCCCGGCCAGGCCCGGCCTGCCCGGCCTGGGGCGTCAGCGCACCGCGGTCATGGGTGCGCCGACGCTGGCCTGCTCGGCCGACTGGCTCGCGAGGTGGCTCGGCCACCACATGTGCCGGCCGACGTCCAGGTTGAGCGCGGTCACCAGCACGGACCTGACCACGATGGTGTCCAGCAGCACGCCGAGGGCGACCGCGAAGCCGATCTCGGTGAAGATCACCAGCGGCAGCGTGCCGAGCATCGCGAACGTGCCCGCCAGCACCAGGCCCGCCGAGGTGATCACCCCGCCGGTCGCGGCGAGCGCGGTGAGCGCGCCCCGGCGGGTCCCGGACCGCGCGGATTCCTCGCGGACCCTGGTCATCAGGAAGATGTTGTAGTCGATGCCCAGAGCCACCAGGAAGACGAACACGAACAACGGCATCGACGTATCCGCCCCGGCGAACCCGAACAGGTACTTGAAGGCCAGCGCCGACAGGCCGAGCGCCGCGCCGAAAGAGAGTATGACGGTGCCGATGAGGATCAGCGGCGCCACCACGGCCCGCAGCAGCAGGGCCAGGATCAGCAGTACCACGAGCAGCACCAGCGGGATGATCACATTGCGGTCGTGGGTCGCGTACCGCTCGACATCGAGCGCGACCGCGCTCGCGCCGCCGACCTTCGCATCGGCGCCCTTGATCGTGGCGACGTTAGCTCTGACCCGGTCGACGGTGGCGTAGGCCGCCTGGCTGTCCGGCTTGCTGGCCAGCGTGCCCTGCAGGTACACCAGGCCGTCCTTGACCTGCGGCGGCGCTACCGCTGCGATACCGGCGGTGGCGGCCAGGCTGGCCCGGAGCGGGGCGGCCGCGCTCGCGTTGCCGATGACAGCGACCGGCTCGCCCGCCCCGGCCGGGAAGTGCCGGGCCAGGACCTGCTCTCCGGCCACCGATGAAGGAGTGCCCCGGAACGACTGCGCGGAGGTCAGCGGGCCGATCTTGAAGCCGATCAGGCCGAGAGTGGCGCAGGCCAGCAGGACTGCCGTGACCACCCACACCGCCCGCGGCCGGACGGCGATCCGGCGGCCGATCCTGGCCCAGAAGCCGCCCTGGGTCGGTTCGGTCGTGCCGTACCTGGGCCGCACCGGCCAGAAGACCCACCGGCCGCAGATCACCAGGAGTGCGGGCAGCAGCGTGATCATGGCTAGCAGGGCGACCGCGATGCCGATCGCGGCGACCGGGCCGAGGCCCGAGATGTCCGCGGACTCCGCGACGAGCAGGCAGAGCATGCTAACGATCACGGTCGCGCCGCTGGCGATGATCGCGGGCCCGGCCCTGCGCAGAGCTTCCGCCATGGCCTCGTGCCGGTCTTCGTGCCTGCGCAGTTCCTCGCGATAGCGCGCGACCAGCAGCAGCGCGTAGTCGGTCCCCGCGCCGAGCACCAGCACCACCAGGATGCCGCCGCTCTGCCCGTTGACGGTCAGGTTCGCATGCTGCGTCAGCACGTAGATGAGCGCCTCGGCCGCAATCAGCGCGACGCCAGCGGAGACGATCGGCAGCAGCCAGAGCACCGGGCTGCGGTAGGTCAGCAGCAGCAGCACGATCACCACGGCCAGCGTGGCGAACAGCAAGGTGGTGTCAATGCCCTTAAAGATCTTGAGTTCGTCGGCGGCGCTGGCGGCCGGGCCGGTCACGTAGACGGATACGCCTGGATTGCCCGCGGACGCCGTAGCCCGCAGGCCGTTGACGAATCCCTCGATGTTGGCCTTGAAGCCGAGATCCGAGCCGACGATCGTCTCGATTGCCCGGTGGTCGGGGGCCGGGATCGGGCCGACCACCCGGCCGCCGACGGCGGGCAGGGCCGCGAAACGGCGGGCGTCGGCGGCCGCCCTGCTCAGATCGGCCGGGGTGATCCCGGACTCGCGCTGGTAGATGACCACCGCCGGATTGAGATTCGTAGAGGTGAACTTGGCCTGCAGGTTCAGCTCCTGCGTCGAGTCGGCGCTGGCCGGGAGGTAGGCGGACGCGTCGTTCTTCTCGGCACCCTGCAGCTTGCCGGCCAGGGACCCGGTCAGGGCCACGACCACGATCCAGAACGCCACGACCAGGTACTTGGTGCGCCTGCCGCAGGGCAGCGCGGCGATCCGGCGCGCCCCGCTGCGCCCCCTGCTGCGCTCCGTGTTGCGCCCCGTGTTGCTCACTGGTCCTCCCGTACCCGCGATCCTGCCTGAGCCATGCCCGGTGCCGGGCCGGACTATACGATCCATTGCACGCCGGAAGCCTGTCAAGCTATATCTCGATGAACCGAGGCCCCGGTAACCTAATTAACGGGCGGGTGCGCAGGTCAGCGCGAGCCGGGAAACTCTGAGGTCCACACGACCAGCCGGGTGCGGTCGCCGCGGAACAGGTCGCGGGCGAATTCGAGCGGCACGCCGGACCGGCTGTAGGCAATCCGCTCGACCAGCATCAGCGGCGCGCCCTCCGCCACGCCGAGCACCTCCGCCTCGCGGTCCCCGGCCGTCACCGGCTCGAGGCTTTCCCTGGCCCGGTGCGGCCGCTGGCCGTACTTCTCCTCGAGCAGCTCATAAAGCGAGCCGTTGAGCCGCTGGTTGGCGAACCCGGGGAACAGCGCGGCGGGGAACCTGGAATGCTCGACCGCGATCGGCTTCCCGTCGGCCAGCCGCAGCCGCCGGACTCCGAAGACCTGGTCGCAGTCGGCGAGCCGGAGGGCCGCCGCGGCGGCCGGGCCCGCCGGGCGCAGCGTCACCGACAGCACCTGGGCTCCGGCCACCATCCCGCCCCGGCGCAGCTGCTCGGAGAAGCCGGCCAGGGTGGTGAGGTCCTGCTCCAGCTTGGCCGCGGCGACGAAGGTGCCGCCGCGGCGCCCCACGGTCTTGATGACCAGGCCGCGCCTGGTCAGCTCGCCCAGGGCATGGCGCAGCGTCATCCGGCTGACGCCGAACCACGCGGCCAGGTCCTGCTCGGCAGGCAGCCGGTCGCCGGGCACCAGCCTGCCCACCGTGATCTCGCCCGCCAGCCAGTCCTCGATCTGCGCGTGCACCGTGGTGCCCGTCGCCCGCGAGATCTCCGGCGGCGCGGTTACCCGGGTGTGCAGTGCCGGCTGCCTGGTGCCGGACGGTGGCGGCCCGGTGTCGCGGCGTGGCGGGATGGTGTCGGGCGGTGGCGGCATGGCGTCGCGGTGTGTCGGCATGGTCAGGATGCTAGGCGGTAGCGGGCGTCGGGGCAGCCGGTCAGGCTTCCGGCGCTGCCGCGACGGTCAGGGCCGGGTCGTCCGGTGCCGGGGCGATCACCGGCGCGAACTGCTTGCGCCGGCCGACGGCGAAGTAGTAGATCGCGCCGATGATCGCGATGCCGATCGACACCGTCCAGAGGATCGGGATCTTGTTCAGGAAGTCGACGCCGAAGCTGAGCAATCCGCTGGTCTGATCGGGCCTGGGGTTGCTGGCCAGCCGCGGCCAGGCGAAGTTGACCAGCATCCCGCCGCCGTACAGCAGCGCCACGACGTTGACCAGCACGCCCCAGCGGCCGAGCCGGAACGGCGCGCTCGCTTTGGGCCAGCCGCGCAGCCGGGCCCGCAGGATCACCGCGTTGCCGAGGAAGTAGCTCAGGTAGATCATGCCGGTCGCCGCGATCGCGATGATCGCGACCCCGGCGTACTTGATGAACGGCACCGCCGATAGCAGCGCGATCACGATGCAGGCCCCGACCGGGGTGTGCAGCGTCGGGGCGACCTTCGACCACAGCCCGGAGAACGGCAGCTGGTTGTCCCGGGCCATCCCGAAGCACAGCCTGATCGTCGCGGCCAGGATCGACAGGCAGCAGACGAAGATCGCCGCCGAGACCACCAGCAGGTACAGCGTCGCGAAGGGCGCGGAGAAGTTCTCCGTGATGATGTTCGCGGGAGTGGCGCCGAGGCCGCCGTTGGCCTTGATCGCCGCGGGCAGGTTCGGGATCGCCACCAGCACGCCGAGCAGGAAGACGCCGCCGATGATGAACGCGCCGATCACCGAGAACAGCACCGCCCGGGGGGCCGCCCGGCGCGGGTCGCGGGTCTCCTCGGCCAGCGTGGAGGCGGTGTCGAAGCCGTAGATCACGAACAGGCTCATGAACATCGCAGCCAGGAAGCTGTTCGCCCCGACGTGGAAGCCGCCGCTGTTGGTGACCACCCCGATGCCCTGGTGGTTGTGGAAGGCCAGCAGTACCAGCGCGAACACGAACATGCCGAGGATCTCGAACGCCACCCCGGTGTTGTTGATGAGCGCCACCAGCCGGACCCCGTAGATGTTCAGCACCGTGATGACCACCAGCGTGATGAGCGCGATGACCTCCTGGGTGCCCAGGCTGGTGGCGTTCAGGCTGTGCCAGCCCAGGCCGTTCAGCGCGGGGATCAGCGCCAGCGGCAGCGTCGCGACCACCGCGGCCACCGTGATGATGCCGGCGAACAGGTAGATCCAGCCGGTGAACCACGAGTACCTGCGGCTGGCCAGGTACTTGGTCCACTGGAAGACCGAGCCGGCCACCGGGTAGTGGCTGGAGACCTCGGCGAAGTTCAGCGCCACGATGAACTGGCCGAGCGCCACCACCGGCCAGGTCCAGATGAACACGCCGCCGAGCGTGGTGAGCCCCAGCGCGAACAGCGTGAAGATCCCGGTCGACGGGGAGATGTAGCTGAAGGCCACGGCGAACGAGCTGAACAGCCCGAGCGACCGCTTCAGCTCCTGGTGGTAGCCGAACTGCGCGAGATCGGCCGAGTCGCGTTCGTGTCCGCTTGTAACCTGCGTGCCAGCTTTCATGACGAGCCCCTCCCACTCCACGGGACGCGGATTGAGGCGTAGCGTACGATTGGTCGGGATTAATTGTCCAGACCCTTTCCCGGGCTCGTTCCCAGGAGTGCGCCGATGGTCTATGCCGCTGGCATCGACGCGCTGCTCGCGCAGGTGCCAAGCCTGGCCGCCGAGCCTCGCTCGGCGCTGGAGCTGCCCGGCGGGCTGACCAACCGCAACTACCAGGTGACTACGCCGGAGGGGACGTTTGTCGCCCGGGTCTGCACCAGCGGCGGCGAACTGCTGGCCATCGACAGGGACAACGAGTACCGGAACTCGGTGACGGCCGCCGAGGCGGGCGTGGGTGCGCCCGTGATCGAGTACCTCCCGGACCGGGGCGTCCTGGTGCTCCGTTATATCGAGGGCCGCACCTTCAGCAACGCCGACGTCGCAGCGCCGGGCAACATCCCGCGGATCGCTGCCGCCTGCCGGCAGCTGCACGCTGGCGGCAGATTCGCCAGCGACTTCGACATGTTCGACGTCCAGCGCAGGTACCGGTCGGTGGCCGCCTCCCGGGGGCTGCGGATCCCGCGCGGTTACGACCAGCAGGCCGGCGCGTTCGACGCAATGCGCAGCGCGCTCGCGGTCCGCGCGGCCTCGACCGTGCCGTGCAATAACGACCTGCTGGCCGGGAACTTCATCGACGACGGCGACCGGATCTGGCTGATCGACTACGAGTACTCGGGCAACAACGATCCCTGCTTCGAGCTCGGCAACATCGCCAGCGAGTGCGGCCTGTCGCCGGACGCGCTGGCCGAGCTGGTCACCGCCTATTACCGGCGGCCGCTGCGCAGCAAGATCGCCCGGGCCAGGCTGCTGGGGCTCGCGGCCAAGTACGGATGGACCCTGTGGGGGGCGATCCAGCACGCGGTGAGCCCGCTTGACTTCGACTTCTGGTCCTGGGCGATGGAGCGGTTCGAGGCGGCTCAGGCGGCGTTCGCGGCGCCCGGCTTTCCCGCTCTGCTCGAAGACGTGGCGCGCGATGACTGACGGCCGGCGATCCGGGCCGGCGCCCCGGGCGCGGGTCGCGGCCCGGAGCGGTCCGGCGACGGCGGCGCTGCCCAGCCGGGCCCGGGTCGTGATCATCGGCGGCGGGGTGATCGGCACCAGCGTCGCCTACCACCTCGCCCGGGCGGGCTGGACCGACGTGCTACTGCTCGAGCAGGGTCAGCTGTCGTGCGGTACCACCTGGCACGCCGCGGGACTGGTGGGCCAGCTAAGGGCATCGGAGAGCGGCACGAGGCTCGTGCAATATTCCACCGACCTGTACGCCAGCCTGGAGGACGAGGTCGGCCTGTCGACCGGTTTCCGGCGCTGCGGCGGGGTCACGGTCGCGCGCAGCCCCGACCGGATGGTCCAGCTCCAGCGGACGGCCGCGGCGGCCGAGGCGTTCGGCCTCGAATGCGAGCTAATCAGCCCGCGGCGGGCCGCCGAGCTGTTCCCGATCATGGAGGTGGCCGACCTGGCCGGCGCGATCTGGCTGCCGGGTGATGGCCGGGCCAACCCGACCGACCTGACCGCCGCGCTGGCCCGCGGTGCCCGCCGCCGCGGCGTAGTCGTGCGCGAGCGCACCCGGGTGACCGGGATCCAGGTCGCCGGGGGCGCGGTCGCCGGGGTGCGCACCGACCAGGGTGACGTCGAGGCCGAGGTGGTCGTCAACTGCGCGGGGCAGTGGGCCAAGCAGGTCGGTGCGATGTGCGGGGTGACCGTCCCGCTGCACTCCGCCGAGCACTTCTACGTGGTCACCGAGCAGATCGACGGGGTCCACCGCGACCTGCCGATCCTGCGCGACCCGGACGGCTACACCTACTTCAAGGAAGAGGTCGGCGGCCTGGTGGTCGGCGGCTTCGAGCCGCAGGCCAAGCCGTGGGTCGCCCCGGACGCACTGCCGTATCCGTTCGAGTTCCAGCTCCTTGACGAGGACTGGGACCAGTTCTCGATCCTGATGGACAACGCGCTGCTGCGGATCCCGGTGCTGCACGGGACCGGCATCAAGAAGTTCTACAACGGTCCAGAGAGCTTCACCCCGGACAACCAGTTCATCCTCGGCGAGGCGCCGCAGCTGCGGAACTTCTTCGTCGCGGCCGGCTTCAACTCGGTCGGGATCGCCTCGGCCGGCGGGGCGGGGCGGGCCCTGGCGGAATGGATCATCGACGGCGACCCCGGGTGCGATCTGTCGGTCGTCGACGTCAGGCGGTTCGCTCGTTTCAATGGCAATAACCGCTGGCTGCATGACCGGGTGGCGGAGATCCTGGGCCTGCACTACGCGGTCCCCTGGCCCAACACCGAGCTCGACACCGCGCGGCCGCTGCGCCGCTCGCCCGTCTACCACCTGCTCAAGCAGGCGGGCGCCGGCTTCGGCAGCAAGATGGGCTGGGAACGCGCCAACTTCTTCGCGCCCGCCGGCCAGGTCCCGGAGATCAGGTACTCCTGGGGCAAGCAGAACTGGCAGGCCTGGTCGTCGGCCGAGCAGCGGGCGGCCCGCAGCGGCGTGGCGCTGTTCGACCAGACATCGTTCTCCAAGTACCTGCTGGCCGGACCCGACGCGGCCGGGGCGCTGCAGTGGCTGTGTACCGCTGACGTCGACGTCGAGCCCGGCCGGACCGTCTACACGGGGATGCTGGGCCAGCGCGGCACCTATGAGGCTGACATCACCGCCACGCGGCTGTCGGATGAGGAGTTCCTGCTGGTCAGCAGCGCGGCGACGACCGAGCGGGACGCCGATCACATCCGCAGGCACATCCGCGGGCACTGCCGCGCGGTGCTCGCCGACGTGACCTCTGCGTATGCCGTGTTCGGCGTCATGGGGCCCAGGTCCCGGGAGCTGCTGTCGGCGGTTTCGGCCAGCGACCTGAGCGATGCGGCGTTCGCGTTCGGCACCAGCCGCGAGATCGACGTCGGATACGCGACCGTCCGGGCCACCCGCATCACGTACGTGGGCGAGCTCGGCTGGGAGCTCTACGTGCCCGCCGAGTTCGCGGTCGGCGTGTATGAGGAGCTCACCGCGGCCGGGTCGGGTTTCGGGCTGGTCAACGCCGGCTACTACGCGATCGAGTCGATGCGGCTGGAGAAGGGTTACCGGGCCTTCGGTCGTGAGCTGACCCCCGACTACGGCCCGGTGGAGGCCGGGCTCCTGTTCGCCTGCAAGCTCAAGACCGACATCTCCTTTCTCGGCCGCGAGGCCGTCGAGAAGGCCAGGGCGCAAGGCGCCCGCCGCAGGCTCGTCTCCGTGGTGGTCGCCGATCCTGACGCGATGATCTGGGGCGGTGAGCTCATCTTGCGGGACGGGGTAGCCGCCGGCCAGCTGACCTCGGGGGCGTGGGGGGAGGCCCTCGGCGCGGCGGTCGGGCTCGGTTACCTCCGCCATCCGGGCGGCGAGACCGTGACCGCCGACTTCCTGCGGGCTGGCCGATATGAGGTGAATGTGAGCGGCCAGCGGGTAGCTGCGACCGTGCACCTGCGGCCGCCCTTCGATCCCGCGGGTCACCGGGTCAAGGGCCGGTGACGCCGGGCCCGGAGCGGCCACCCCGCCAGACCAGCGAACCACTCGCCGGACCAGCCTCGCCAGCCGAGCAGCCCAGACAGCAGCACAGACAGGAGCGCGATGACGATCAGCGCCTTCGATCTCTTCAAGATCGGGATAGGCCCGTCCAGCTCGCACACGGTCGGGCCGATGCGCGCCGCGGCCATGTTCGTGAACTCGCTCGCCGATGACGGGCTGCTCGGGCGGGTGACCGGCGTCGAGGTCGAGCTGTTCGGCTCGCTCGGGGCCACCGGTCACGGCCACGGCAGCGTCAAGGCCGTGCTGGCCGGGCTGGCCGGGGAGCTGCCGGAGACGGTCGACCCGGCAGCGGCCGAGCCCCTGGTCGCGGGCGTGCGGGAGTCCGGCAGGCTGCGGCTGCTCGGCATCCGCGAGATCGAGTTCGATGTCGGCGAGGACGTCATCCTGCACCGGCGCAAGCGGCTGCCGTTTCATTCCAACGCGATGCGCTTCGCCGCCCTCGGCCCCGGCGAGGCCGAGCTCGCCGTGCGGTATTACTACTCGGTCGGCGGCGGTTTCGTGCTCGGCGAGGATGAGGCGGGCCACCCGCAGATCGTGCCGGACGCCACGCCGGTCCCGTATCCGTTCACGACCGGAGCCGAGCTGCTCGCGCATACCCGCCGGACCGGGCTGCCGATCAGCGGGGTGATGCTCGCCAATGAGCTGGTCCGCAGGGATAAGGCCGCCGTCAGGGACGGCCTGCTGCGCATCTGGGCCGTCATGCAGGAGTGCGTGCGGCATGGCTGCGAGGCCGATGGCGTGCTGCCGGGCGGCCTCAGGGTCCGGCGCCGGGCCGGGCGGCTGCGCGAGCACATCGCGCAAGCAGGCGACACCTCCGACCCGCTGTACGCAATGGAGTGGGTCACGGTGTACGCGCTGGCCGTCAACGAGGAGAACGCCGCAGGCGGCCGGGTGGTCACCGCTCCGACCAACGGTGCCGCCGGGATCATCCCCGCGGTGCTCCACTACTACTGCAGGTTCGTGCCCGGGGCCGACGCCGACGGAGTGGTCAGGTTCCTGCTGACCGCGGCCGCCATCGGGGTGCTGTTCAAGGAGAACGCATCGATCTCCGGGGCCGAGGTCGGCTGCCAGGGCGAGGTCGGGTCGGCCTGCTCGATGGCCTCGGCCGGCCTGGCCGAGCTGCTCGGCGGGACCCCGGAGCAGGTGGAGAACGCCGCGGAGATCGGCCTGGAGCACAACCTCGGCCTGACCTGCGATCCGGTCGGCGGACTGGTCCAGATTCCGTGCATCGAGCGCAACGCGATCGGCTCGGTGAAGGCGATTACGGCGGCCCGGATGGCGGTCCGGGGCGACGGCCAGCATTACGTCTCGCTGGACAAGGCGATCAAGACCATGCGGGAGACCGGCGCGGACATGAAGGACAAGTACAAGGAGACGGCCCGGGGCGGCCTGGCCTTGAACGTGGTGGAGTGCTGAGCCGCTCCCGCCCGCGCCGCCGGCCCGCCCGGCCGCTCGCTCGCATCATCTAGCGGCCGCCCGCTGGCATCATCTAGTGGTGCAACAGGCCAGGCCGTGGGACCTCATGCGCGAACGGGCCGGTTCCGAGCGCGTCACCAACGTCGAGCTATTTTTCGACCTGGTCTATGTCTTCGCCGTCACCCAGCTCTCCCATTACCTGCTCGCCCACCCGACGCCGGCCGGCGCGCTCCAGGCCGCGCTGCTGCTAGCCATGGTGTGGCTGCTGTGGGTGTACACGACCTGGGTCACCAACTGGCTGGACCCGGAGCGGATCGCCGTCCGGCTCCTGCTGCTCGCCCTCATGCTGGCCAGCCTGGTCCTGTCGGCCGCGCTGCCCCAGGCGTTCGGCTCCCGGGGCCTGGCGGTCGGCATCGCCTACGCGGCCATGCAGATCGGCCGCAGCGTATTCACGGTGATCGCGCTGCGGGGCCGCCCGCTGCAGCGCAACTTCCAGCGCATCCTGGCCTGGTGCCTGGTCAGCGGCGCGCTGGCGGTGGCGGGCGGTATGGTGGCCGGCCAGGCACGCGCGGCGTGCTGGCTCGCCGCGGTCGGGGTCGACCTGCTCGGCGGCGTGGCCGGCTTCTATACCCCGGGGCTCGGGCGCTCGACCACGCAGGACTGGACCATTGAAGGCGGCCACTTCGCCGAGCGCTGCCAGGCCTTCATCCTGATCGCGCTGGGCGAGTCGATCGTGGTGATCGGCGCCACGCTGTCCGGCCTCGCGCATGTGCGCGCGGCGGCCGTCGTTGCGTTCGCGACGGCATTCGTCGGGAGCGCCGGATTGTGGTGGCTGTACTTCGACCGCAGCGCCGAGGAGGGCGCCAGCGTGATCGCCCATTCAGCTGATCCAGGTCGGCTGGGCCGGTCTGCCTACCATTTCGTCCATCCGGTCATGGTGGCCGGGATCATCGTCACGGCCGCCGCGGACGAACTGGTCCTTTCCCATCCGGACGCCGCCGCCTCGGCCAGGACCTCCTGGATGATCCTGGGCGGCACCGGGCTGTTCATCGCCGGGCACGCTGCCTTCAAGGCGGTCCTCTGGCGGCACCTTTCGTGGCCCAGGATCGTGGCGCTGGTGGTTCTGGCGCTGCTCGGGCTGCTGGCGCCGCATGTGTCCGCGCTGGTCCTGGGCATCTGCGGCGCGGCGGTAATCGTGGCCCTGGTCCTGGCTGACTTCGCCGGGCTCGGAGCGCCGGCCGACCGCTCCTCGGCCCCGTCCTCCGGCGCGTCCTCCGGCGCGTCCTCCGGCGCGTCTTCCGGCGCGGCCTGATGCCGTCCTGGAGCCGGGTCCACGGGCTCTCTTCCGGCGTGGCCTGATGCCGTCCTCGCGCCGGGTCCTCGGGCTCTCTTCCGGCGCGGCCGCAGGCTCAGCCGGTCGGCCGGATCTGCTTGGCCATCAGCACGTTGTCCACATAACTGTCTTCGATGAGAAACTCCTGGTGCTGCCGCCCTTCATGCTCGAACCCCATCCGCTCGTACAGCCGGATGGCGGAATCGTTGGTGCTGAGCACGCGCAGGCTCAGCTTGGTCGCGCCCCGCGCCCGCGCCTGATCTTCGGCCGCCTCCAGCAGCGCAGCGGCCACCCCCCGGCGGCGGGCCGCCGGCGCGACGGCCAGCCCCAGGACGCCGAATACATGCGCGTTCTCCGGCAGCCTGGTCATCGGCTTCAGCCGCAGGTAACCGGCGAGCTGGCCACCGACCTCGGCGACCAGGTGGGCCTGGGGCGGGTAATCAGGAGTGAAGAACGAGCCATCGGCAGCCGCTGTCACCGACGGGAAGCCAGACTCGGGCGTCCATGCGCCCGCATCGAGAGCTGCCAGGCCTGCCTCGTCGCCGAGCCGGGCTCGCCGGATCTGAGCGCGGTCATCTTCTTCGGTCACCAGGCCAGCTTTCCATGCTGAACCACGCCTTCCGTACCGACTACGAGCGCTTCTGGCCGCCCACCGACCACGGCGCTCCACATCTAGCCCCACTAGTCATGGGTCAGCTACGAAATCTCATCCGGGACTGCCTTCGGTGCCGTGGAGCTGTGACGGATGGGGTGGATGTGCTGCCTGGGCCGGCAACTGGTGCCACGAAGAAGGGGCCTGCCATGATCTTGGCTGGTTTTCAGTAGAATATCGCTGGAAAGGCGTCAAGATCATTGAACAGGGCGATTCTGGCCGCTCGGCACGCGGGCCGGGGGGGCGGGCAGGGGCCCGGGCGGGGGCGCAGGCGGGGGCGCGGGCGGGGGCGGCGGGGTGAGACGATCAGCCTGTGACGCAGGGTGATGGTTACCTGCTGGACAACCAGCAGGCCGAGGCGGGGGAGCGGTTTGACGCCCTTTCGGTGATCTTCGACCCTTCGACCTTCCGGCACCTGGACCGCCTCGGAATCGGTGCGGGGTGGCGGTGCTGGGAGGTGGGCGCCGGAGGCCCATCCGTGCTGAAGTGGCTGGCCGGGCGGGTGGGGCCGGCCGGCCGGGTGCTGGGGACCGATATCGATATCTCGTGGACCCGGCTGGCGCAGAGCCCGGTGATCCAGGTCCGCCGCCACGACGTGGCGGCCGATGACCCGCCGGCCGAGGTCTTTGACCTGGTGCACGCCCGGCTGGTGCTGGTCCACGTGGCCGACCGCGGCGCGGCGCTCCGGTCGATGATCAGCGTGCTGCGCCCGGGAGGCTGGCTGCTGGTCGAGGACGCCGACCCGGCCCTGCAGCCACTCATCTGCCCGGACGAGTCAGGACCCGCTCAGCGGCTGGCGAACCGGCTGCGTGCCGCGTTCAGGGTGATGCTGGCCGAGCGCGGCGCGGACCTGAGCTACGGCCGCAAGCTGCCGCGGCTGCTGCGGGAGGCCGGCCTGGCGGATGTGGCCGCGGACGCCTTCTTCCCGATTACCTCACCGGCCTGCACGGACCTGGAGGCCGCCACCGTACGCCAGATCCGCGCCGGGCTCATTGCGGGCGGCTATGCGACAGCGGAGGAAATCGATCAGCATCTCGCGAATGTCGCGACCGGCCAGCTCGACCTGGCCACCGCCCCCATGATCTCGGCCTGGGGACGCCGCCTGCCGGCCGGGCGCAGCGGCGGTTCGTGAGAATTACCCGCGATATTCGTTAAATTGTTTCGGCCTTTCGAAACGACGAGTATTTAACCGAGAACGCGACGACGCGCCCGTCGCCGTCCGGCTGCTAGCGGACCGGGAAATGGGGTCGGCCAGCCAGCACGCCGCACCAGGAAAAGCACCGCGCTCCGTGGGTTAGTAAAGATTTGATAACGGCACGTCCCGGAGCCATCCGTCCGGCCAGGGCCGCCGAATCAGGTGCGTGATAGTTGCCGCCAGGCACGGGCGGGAGCAGGGGGAGACACGCCCGCCCGAGCATCCGGCGGCCCATAGACGGATTACCCGCCGGGCCCGGCTGGTCCCGGCGCTCAGCACTGGGAGCGTGGCAGCGCGCCTGCTCCGGAGAGGATGGCCATGTCAGCTAAAGATCAGCAGGGGACAACCGGACGGCGCGCCGAGCCCGGTCGCCCGGAGCAGGCTGATCCGTCCCGGCGGGCGGTACTGCGCGGCGCGGCCGGGGCCGGAGTGGCCGGTGTCGCGGCCAGCGCCCTGGCTGGGCTGCCCGCGAGCCAGGCCCTCGCGTCGACTGCACATCGCCCGACCCGGTCCGCGTCGGCCCGCCCATCGGCCGCCGGGCCCGCGGCGGGCGACGCCGGGCAGGTGCAGGACGTGGTCGTGCACTTGCGTGACGTCCGCTCCGGCGAGATGGACATCTTCTCCGGCACCAACCAGGCCAGGCTCCGTGATCCCGACCTGGCTGGCCGGCTGGTCCGGGCCATCCGGTGACCAGCGCAGCCGTCGTCCCGACCATCCCAGTGAGGTGAGCCATGTCATCGCATCGTGAGGCGCCGGAGATTTCCAAGGACCCGGTAGCCGACAGCACCGACGTCTACGCATTCGTCAGCCCGGATCGTCCGGGGACCGTCACGCTCATCGCCAACTACATCCCGTTGCAGGAGCCGGCCGGGGGCCCGAATTTCTACGAGTTCGGCGATGACGTGCTCTATGAGATCCACATCGACAACGACGGAGATGGTCAGGCTGATATCAGCTATCAGTTCCGCTTCCAGACCACGCTCCGGGATCCGGAGACGTTCCTCTACAACGTCGGCCCGGTCCTTTCCCTGGACAGCCCGAACTGGAATCGGCGGCAGTTCTTCTCGGTGACCCGGGTCGAGCACGGCGCCGCCACGCCGCTCGCCACCGGGCTGGCCTGCCCGCCGTGCAACATCGGCCCGCTGTCGACCCCGGACTACCCGGGTCTCGCGGCGACCGCCGTGCATCCCCTGCCGTCCGGCGGCCGGGTGTTTGCCGGCCAGCGGGCTGAAGGGTTCTACGTGGACCTCGGGTCGATCTTCGACTTGGCTGACCTGCGGCCGTTCCAGCAACTGCACGACCAGTACGGCATGCACGTCTTCACCAAACCAGCCAACGGCGTCAACGCCACGAACCGGCTGAACGTGCACTCCATCGCGATCCAGGTGCCCACCAGCCAGCTGGTCAGGCGGGGGGCGAGCGGCGAGTCGGACCAGCGCTCGGTGATCGGGGTCTGGACCACGGCCAGCCGCCAGCGGGTTCAGGTCTGGGACGCCGACCGGGGCGCGCGCCTGGACAGCGGGCCCTTCCGGCAGGTGTCCCGCCTCGGTAACCCGCTGGTCAACGAGGTCATCATCCCGCTCGGCCAGAAGGATTTGTGGAACACGCTGCCGCCGTCGGACGACAAGCGGTTCGCCTCGTATGTCACCGGCCCGGAACTGGCCGGGCTGCTGCCCGCCCTGTACCCGGGGGTGTTCCCGAACCTGGCCGGGCTGGTCAGCTCGGGCAAGCCACGAGCCGACCTGGAGGCCATCTTGCTGACCGGTATCCCGGCCGGGCTGATCAGCGGGTTCCAGAACAACACCGGCCCGGTGCTGTCGGACATGCTGCGGCTGAACACCGCCATCCCGGCCGCCAGCAAGCCGAGCATCCTCGGCCTGCTCGGGTCCGATCTGGCCGGCTTCCCCAACGGCCGCCGGGTCTTCGACGATGTCGTAACGATCGAGCTCCGGGCGATCGCGGGAGTGACCTACCCGCTCATCGACAAGAGCTACAAACCGGATGCCGCGGCCAGCCTGGTGACCGATGGCCTGACTCCCGCCAGCGTTAAGGCGCCTTATCTCAGTGCCTTCCCGTATCTCGGGGTTCCCTACAGCGGGTACTACAACCCGTCCTGACCGCACGCCACGCCACGCCACGCCACAGCGAAAGGCATCAGCCGTGAACGAACCCCAGTACGGTCCCGCCGGCGCTGGCACTGTCCTGCTCGAGCTCGGGGCGGACATCGGCGCGCTCGTCCTGCACGTGCCGCCGGACCTGGATGGCCGTGAGATCGAGATCAGCCGGGCCGACTCGCCGGCCGCGCCGCGCACGCATGCGCAGGTCCGTGGGCGGCCGGGCGGCCGCGCCGGGGGTTACTCGGCGTTCTATCCGCAATTGGCGGCCGGCCGGTACGCGGTGTGGCGCGATGAGGTGACCGTGGCGGCGACCGTCACGGTCACCGGCGGCCAGATCGCCTCCTGCAGCTGGCCGGCCGCTGGGACGGAGCCCGGGTAGCGGGCCGGACTCGCCGTCACGCCGGGAATCCCGGTAAGCTGTATCGTCCCCGCCCCGGCAGGGTCTGGCGCAGGCGGGAACAATGGCCGCCCGGATCAGGTTCTGTTCGGCAGCGGGCGGTGGTCATGCGGCGGAGTAGCTCAGTCAGGCAGAGCAAGCGGCTCATAATCGCTGTGTCGCCGGTTCAAGTCCGGCCTCCGCTACGGCGCGCCAGTCATCGCGGACGGCCGCCCTTGTGGCGGCCGCCCGCGGCAGGTGATCCTTGGAGCATCGTTTCCCCGGCCGGCCGGCGCGCTCGCCGCACTGCGAGCCTGGCGTCAGCCTGGCCACTGTGCGACCGTCAGAACCGTTCGACCCTATTATCCGTACGACAAGAAAATTATCCGTACGACAGAAAGGCACTCCATCGTGGCTGCGACAGACGTCAGGCCCAAGATCACGCTCGCTTGCCAGGAGTGCAAGCACCGTAACTACATCACCCGCAAGAACCGGCGCAACGACCCCGACCGGGTGGAGCTCAGCAAGTACTGCCCGAATTGCCGCAAGCACCAGCCGCACCGCGAGACGCGCTAGCCGCGCCGCATGGCCATCAATCGTGACTACCTCGGCCGGACATTTGCTCCGGCCGAGCCGTACGAGGTCAGCCGCGTCAAGATCGCCGAATTCGCCGACGCGATAGGCGATCCCAATCCGCTCTACCGCGATCGGGCCGTCGCCCAGGCGGCCGGTCACTCGGACGTGGTTGCGCCCCCCACCTTCGCCATAGTGATCAGCATGGCCAGCAGCGGTCGGGCCGTGAAGGACCCTGGCCTCGGCGTCAACTACGCCATGGTCGTGCACGGCGAGCAGCGGTTCGAGTACTCCCGGCCCATCCGGGCCGGCGATGTGCTCGAGGCAAAGGTCACGATCTCTGACATCAGGGACGCCGGCCGGAACGTGCTGCTGACCACGCAGACCGACATCCGTACGGTGGACGGCGAGCACGTGTGTACCGCGCACGGAACGCTGGTCGAGCGCGGCGGCGCCGAGTGAGCGCGTCGCCTGAGGGGACGCGGCCATGAGCGAGCAGGTCAAGTACGCCGACGTCGAAACCGGAGCCGAGCTGGCCCCGGCCACGTACTCCGCCACCAGGCTCAGCCTGGTGAAGTACTGCGGCGCGTCGGGTGACTTCAACGTGATCCACTGGAACGAGCGGATCGCCAAGTCAGTCGGGCTGCCTAACGTCATCGCGCACGGCATGTTCACGATGGCGCAGGCGGGCAGGTACGTCACGGACTGGGCGGGCGATCAGGCCGTGGTCGTCGACTTCGGCGTGCGGTTTTCCTCGCCGGTCGTCGTGCCGGACGACGACATCGGCGCGGCCATCGAAGTCAGCGGCAAGGTCGAGGAGAAGCTGGACGGTAACCGTGTCGTGCTGGCGCTCACGGCCAGGTCGGGCGAGACCAAGGTGCTCACCCGGGCCCGCGCGGTGGTGCGGCTGCCCTGACGGCCGCGGTGCACTCGATGCGCTGCCGGTGCACTCGATGCGCTGCCAGTGCCGCTCGATGCGCTGCCAGTGCGCTCGGTGCGCTCAGGCGGCCGGCGACTCGCCTGGCGAACGTGGCCCTGCCGGTCCAGGGGTTCCCTGACGAGCGCGGTTCCCGATCCCGAGCTGCGCGCGTTCCACGACGCGGGGCCCGGCCGCCGGCTTGCTCATGATCACGTAAGATGCGGTCGGTTTCCCGGACGAGGGCCTGGCTGGCGTGCAGGGCGGCGCTGGCTGGGTGCGGTGCGCGGCAGATCGGCGGACGGCGATGCGCGGCGCGGGGACGAAGCGAGGGGAGGAGCTGAGCCGATGATGGTTCGTGAGCGGGTCGCGCTGTCCGGCTACACGACGCTCGGGCTCGGCGGCCCGGCCGCGCGCTTCGTCGAAGCCGCAAGCGACGAGGAAGTCCTGGCCACGGTGCGCGCCGCGGACCGCGGTGGCGAGCCTGTGCTGGTGCTCGGCGGCGGCAGCAATCTGGTCGTGCCTGACGAGGGTTTCCCTGGCACGGTGATCCGGATGCGGTCCCGCGGGATCCAGCGGGCGGCCGACGACGACACCGTCCTGGTGACCGTCGCGGCGGGCGAGGACTGGGATCCGCTGGTCGAGCGGTGTCTCGCCGACCGCCTGTCCGGCGTCGAGTGCCTGTCCGGCATTCCTGGCCTGGTCGGGGCGACTCCCATCCAGAACGTCGGTGCCTACGGCCAGGAGGTCGCGCAGACCATCGTGGCCGTGCGCGCCTACGATCGGGTACGCGGCCTGGTCGTGGAGATGTCGAACGCCGACTGCGAGTTCGGCTACCGGACCAGCGTGTTCAAGCGAGGCGCCCGCGCGCCAGCTGGGGCGGCGCCCCTTTCGGCGACTGGCCGCCTCGTGGTGCTCAGCGTGACGTTCCGGCTCTCGCGCGATCCGATGTCAGCACCGGTCCGCTACGGCGAGCTGGCCGGCGCGCTCGGCGTCGAGCCGGGGGGCCGGGTGCCGCTCGCCGACGTGCGTGCCGCGGTGCTGCGGCTTCGCCGGCGCAAGGGTATGGTGCTGGATCCCGATGACCCTGACACCCGCAGCGCGGGGTCGTTTTTCACCAATCCGGTCCTCGATCAGGCGCAGTTCGCCGCGCTTGAGGAGGCCGTGGCGGTCATGTGCGGGCCAGGTGCCGAGATCCCGCGCTACGCCGCCGAAGCCGGGCAGGTCAAGGTGTCGGCGGCCTGGCTGATCGAGCACGCGGGCTTCGCGAAGGGTTATCCGGGCCGCCGTGGCAGCCGGGGCGGCCAGCCGGGCCTCCAGACACTCCGACCACGGATCTCGACCAAGCACACGCTGGCCTTGGTCAATCCCGGAGGTTCCAGCACGAAAGAACTGCTTGACCTCGCGGCCGAGATAACGAATGGCGTGCGCCAGACCTTCGGTGTCGAGCTGGTCAGGGAACCAGTATTGGTGGCGGTGGGGTAGCGGCGGCAGCGGCGCAGTAGCAAGGACGGGCGGAACAGCAGCCGGGCCGGGCCGGGCAGCTAAAGCTAGCCGGATGCGCGGGGAAGCTCATGGGGCAAGTCGCTGCACGGGTAGGCGGGACCGCTGAGCGCGCGAGCCGGATCAGGGGAACCTTGAGCCGCTCGCGATGATCACGGCGAGCGAGCTGGCCAGCATGAAGGGCCCGAACGGAAGCAGCGACTTCCTGGTCGCCCGGCCCGAGATCAGGAGCCCGATCGCGGCGATCGCAGCCAGCACATAACCGCCGAGCAGGCCGGCCAGCAGGGCCCTGGTTCCGAACCAGCCGAGGTAGAGGCCAACAACCCCGGACAATTTGACGTCACCCCAGCCGATGCCGGCCGGGTAGATGAACGCCTGCAGCACGAAGAACAGCCAGGCGGCGGCCATCCCGATCAGGCCGGCTACGAAATGACGCCCGCCGGCCGGCAGGAACGGGGCGCTGACGCCGAGCAAGACGAGCGCCGCCGGGTAAGAAGGCAGCGTCAGCGCGTTGGGCAGCCGCTTGCGCCTGGCATCGATGAAGGCGAGCGCCACCCCGACGGCCGCGAGGTAAAGGAAGGCGGGCAGCGCCGGGCTCGGCCCGAACCTGAGCCACAAGGCCAGGAAGAGACCCGCGGTGATCACCTCGGCGGCCGGGTACCACATTCCGAGCTCCGCCCGGTCCGCGGGACAACTCTCCCGCAGCCGCCACCAGCCGACCAGCGGGATCAGGTCGGCCGGGTGCACCGGCCCGGCGCTTGGGCGGCCTGGGTCAGGTGGCTGTTGCGGGCTGTCGCGTAACAGGATCCGGGCGGCGACCATGGCCAGACAGGAGCCGACCGTCAGGCCAGCGATCGTGAAGCCGACCGCGATGACCCATCCCGGCACGTCCACGGTCCTCCATCTGCCCGGCCCGCAGCTGCCCGGCCCGCAACTGCCCGGCCCGCAACTGCCCGGCCCAGCTTGTGCGCTGTGGTCTCCCCGAGACCATCCTGACCGGCCCGATTACCTCTACGCCATGATTTGCCGGTTATTAGGCCCTCGTCATCCTGCCATTACGGCGCCGGGCCGGTGATCACGGTGGCCAGGGGGTGTCGGAGCACCACCAATTCACCGTGATCATGTAAAGCTGGCGGATCAAGCCTGGGTGGTCAGCGGAGCCGCCCGCTGGTGTGACTGGACCGGGGCAGCAAGCCAGGCGTCGATGCCCGCGAGCAGCCGTGACCGCGTGTCGTCCGGGGCCGCTGAGCCGCGCACCGACATCCGGGCGATTTCCGCCAGTTCCGGGTCGGACAGCCGGTGCGTCTGCCGGGCCAGCTCATACTGCGCGGTGAGCCGGGCAGCGAACAGCAGCGGGTCGTCGGCGCCGAGCGCCACCGGGATCCCAGCGTCAACAAGCTGCCTGAGCGGCACATCCGCCGGCCGCGAGGCGACGCCGAGAGCGACGTTAGAGGTGGGGCAGACCTCCAGCGTGACCTGGGCCGAGGCCAGCCGCTGCAGCAGTTCCTGGTCCTGCGCCGCGGAGACACCGTGGCCGATCCGGTCGGCGTCAAGCTCGTCCAGGCAGGCCCGTACACTGGCCGGGCCAGCCAGCTCGCCACCGTGCGGCACCGCAAGCAGGCCCGCCCGCTTCGCGATCCGGAAGGCCCGGCTGAAGTCGCGCGCCTCGCCCCGGCGCTCGTCATTGCTGAGGCCGAAGCCGACCACTCCCCGGCCCACGTACCGGCCCGCGAGCCTGGCCAGGGTGCGCGCATCGAGCGGATGCCTGGTGCGGTTGGCCGCGATGATCACCCCGATCCCGACGCCGGTGGCAGCGGCAGCTTCCGCCGCGCCGTCGAGCACCAGTTCCACCATCGCGGTGAGGCCACCGAACCGGGCAGCGTAACCCGAGGGATCCACCTGGATCTCGAGCCAGCCGGATCCCTCCGCCCGCTCATCGAGGGCCGCCTCGTGGAACAGCCGCCGCACGTCCGACTCGGTGCGGATAACCGAGCGCGCGATGTCGTAAAGCCGCTGGAACCTGAACCAGCCTCGCTCGTCGGTCGCGTGCAGCCGCGGCGGCCACTCGGCGACCAGCGCCTCGGGCAGGTTAGCCCGGTGCTGCCTGGCCAGCTCGACCAGGGTGGAGTGGCGCATCGAGCCGGTCAGATGCAGGTGCAGGTGCGCCTTGGGCAGCGCGTCGAGCGGCCGGGCCATCGGCCCAGTCTGGCAGCCATTTGGCCGGCGCGGGCTCAGCGGGCCTGGGCGAGCAGCTTCCCCAGTCTGGGGGCCATCTGGCCGGCGCGGGCTCAGCGGGCCTGGGCGAGCAGCTTCCCCAGTCTGGGGGCCATCTGGCCGGCGCGGGCTCAGCGGGCCTGGGCGAGCAGCTTCCCCAGTCTGGGGGCCATCCGGCCGGCGCGGGCTCAGCGGGCCTGGGCGAGCAGCTTCCCCATCCTGGTGACGCCCTCCTGCAGGTCGTCGTCGCCAAGCGCATAGGACATCCGGAAGTATCCGGGCGTGCCGAACGCCTCGCCTGGCACCACGGCGACGTCGACCTCATCGAGCAAGAGCTCAGCGAGCTCGACGGTAGTCGCTGGCCGCCAGGCAATTTCCCTGCCCAGCAGACTCTTGACCGACGGGTAGCAGTAGAACGCGCCCTCCGGGAGCGGGCAGATCACGCCCGGAATCTCGTTTAGCATTCCCGTCATCAGCTGGCGGCGGCGGTCGAAGGCCGTCCGCATGGCTGCCACCGCCGACAGGTCGCCCGAGATGGCGGCCAGCGCGGCCGCCTGGGCCACATTGCAGACGTTGGACGTGAGGTGCGACTGCAGGTCAGCGACGGCTTTGGCGACGTCAGGCGGCCCGATGAGCCAGCCGACCCGCCAGCCGGTCATCGCGTAGGTCTTGGCCACCCCGTTGACGATGACGCAGCGGTCGCTGATCGCCGGGGCAGCCACCGCGATCGACGAGAACCGCGCGTCACCGTAGACCAGATGCTCGTAGATCTCGTCAGTGATGACCCAGAGCCCGTGGTCGGCGGCCCAGCCGCCGATCTCGGCGACCAGGTCGGGGGGGTAGACGGCACCGGTCGGGTTGGACGGCGACACGAAGAGCAGGACCTTGGTCCGGGGCGTCCGGTGTGCCTCGAGGTCAGCGACGGAAACCAGGTAGCCGGAACTCTCGTCCGTCACCACGGGGACTCCGGTACCGCCGGCGAGGGCGATAGCTTCCGGGTAGGTAGTCCAGTAAGGCGCCGGGAGCAGCACCTCGTCACCCGGATCCAGCAACGTCGCGAACGCCTCATACACGGCGTGCTTGCCGCCGTTGGTCACGATCACCTGACCGGGCGCGACCTGGTAGCCGGAGTCACGGGCGGTCTTCGCGGCGATCGCCGCGCGCAGTTCGGGCAGCCCGCCGGTGGGCGAGTATTTGTGGAATCTCGGCTCCGCGCAGGCCCGCTGCGCCGCCTGCACGATGTAGTCAGGAGTGGCGAAGTCGGGCTCGCCCACCCCAAAGCCGATGACCGGCCTGCCAGCGGCCTTTCGCGCGCGGGCCTTCGCGTCCACGGCGAGCGTCGCCGACTCGGTGATGGCCGAGACCCGGGCCGATATTCTGTGCTCAGAGCTACCCATGGTCTCTATGGTGGCATCACCGCCGGGGTGCTCGCGGCCGCCACCGGGAAGCTGCGGCGTGCCAGTCACCCTGGCAGTTCGACGGCAGGGCTTCCGGCAACGTAGACTTCAGCATCTGGTGGCGGCCCACCAGGTGGTCGGTGCATGCCTGCACAGGCCGTCACAGGGCAGTAGCTCAATTGGCTAGAGTCCCGGTCTCCAAAACCGGCGGTTGGGGGTTCGAGTCCCTCCTGCCCTGCGGGTGCGGTCCGTGGGGTTACGGACCGACGGCGTCAGCCGGCAAGTGATCAGCGCTCTTCAGGTGAGGACATGGCAACACAGACACGAGGCACCGCCGCGGAAAAGCCGGCGAAGCGGGGCCGGCCGCCGAAGAAGGCGGACCGGACCACGCCTGCTGTCTTCCTGCGCCAGGTCGTCGCCGAACTGCGCAAGGTAATCTGGCCGACCCGCAAGGAGCTTGGCACCTACACCACAGTTGCACTCGTGTTCATCCTCGTCATGGTGGCGATCGTGACCAGCCTGGACTATGGGTTCACCAAGCTGGTGTTTGCCGTCTTCGGCTGAGCCTCGAGGCCGAGCGGTGATCGGCTGCCCTCGTTGGCGGCGTGATCATCGGAGGCTGGCCGGCGGCGGGGCCTGACGGGCTGGCACGGTCAGGCTGGCGCCGCCAGTCAGGCCGGAGTGCGGTCGGCCGGAGGCCGGAGTAAGGCCCGCGGCCAGTCCGCGAGGAAGAGCCAGCGCAGTAGAAGCTAAGAGAAAGAGTTACCGTGTCCGAGTCCGAACTGCAGGTCGGTGACCAGCCGGCCGAGCGTGCCACAGGCGGCGAGCCCGACGCATTGGGTGAGGCGGCCGCGACCAACGGCTCCGCGACCGGGGACGGTGCGGCCGAGGGGGTCGCGACCGGGGACAGTGCGGCCGAGGGTGCCGCGATCGGGGACAGTGCGGCCGAGGACAGTGCGGCCGAGGACAGCGCGGCCGAGGACAGCGCGGCCGAGGACAGCGCGGCCGAGGGTGCCGCGACCGAGGGCAGCCGCGACGTGGAGCCGGCCAGCGAGCCTGCGGCCGGAGCTGAGTCTGAGGCCGGAGCCGAGCCTGCGGTTGCCCCGGCCGGTGAGCAGTCCGGAGGCGCCGGGTCCGCCGAGGCCAACGGCAGCGGGGCCGAGGCTGAGCCGGAAGCTGACGGGCAGGTCAGCACGGATCCGGTCGGCGAGTTCAAGTCGGAACTGCGGCGGCTTCCGGGTGACTGGTACGTGGTGCACTCCTACGCCGGCTACGAGAACCGGGTCAGGACCAACCTCGAGAGCCGCACTCAGTCACTCAACATGGAGGATTACATCTTCCAGATCGAGGTGCCTACCCACGAGGTGACCGAGATCAAGGGCGGCAAGCGGCAGCAGGTCCAGGAGAAGGTGCTGCCGGGTTACATCCTGGTCCGGATGGACCTCACCGACGAGTCATGGGCCGCGGTGCGGAACACGCCAGGGGTGACCGGCTTTGTCGGGCTGTCCAGCAGGCCGTCTCCGCTCAGCCTCGACGAGGTGGCAGTCCTGCTGGCGCCCGAGCCTGAGGAGAAGGCGGCCAAGAAGGCCGAGACGCTGCGGGCCGCCGCGGTGGACTTCGAGGTCGGCCAGTCCGTTACCGTCATGGACGGTCCGTTCGCCACGCTGCCCGCGACCGTGAGCGAGATCAATCCCGATACCCAGAAGCTCAAGGTGCTGGTGTCGATTTTCGGCCGGGAGACACCGGTCGAGCTCTCCTTCGATCAGGTCAGCAAGATCTGATCGGAATCAGTTAGGTAGGGAAGACAGGAAATGCCTCCGAGGAAGAAGAAGATCGCTGCGGTCGTCAAGGTGCAGCTGAATGCGGGAGTGGCCACCCCGGCGCCGCCGGTGGGCACGGCGCTCGGCCCGCATGGCGTCAACATCATGGACTTCTGCAAGCAGTACAACGCGGCGACCGAGTCGCAGCGCGGCAACATCATCCCGGTTGAGATCACGATCTACGAAGACCGGTCGTTCACCTTCGTTACGAAGACGCCGCCGGCTCCTGAGCTGATCAAGAAGGCCGCAGGGGTCCAGAAGGGCAGCAGCGAGCCGCACAAGACGAGGGTCGGCTCCGTCACCAGCGCACAGCTTCGCGAGATCGCGCAGGTGAAGATGCCCGACCTGAACGCCAACTCGATCGATGCGGCCGAGAAGATCATCGCCGGAACGGCCCGTTCGATGGGGATCAAGGTCGAGGGCTGACCGCTGAAAGCGGCATGTTCCGGGGGTGCCCGGCGTTAACTATTGGTGAGGTCAGGCAGCTGTCTGACCTCAATCGATTCACCAGTGGCAGGGCCAGGCGCTGGCCCGCTGACCACGACCTCCTAGGGCTGAAGAAGGAGTAAGACCATGAAGCGCAGCAAGAGTTACCGCAAAGCAGATGAGCTGATCGACCCGGCCAGGCTGTACACCCCGGCACAGGCCGTCGCCCTGGCCAGGCAGACGTCCACCACCAAGTTCGATCCCACCGTCGAGGTCGCGCTGCGGCTGGGCGTCGACCCGCGCAAGGCGGACCAGATGGTCCGCGGCACCGTCAACCTGCCGAACGGGACCGGGAAGACTGCCCGCGTCCTGGTATTCGCGACCGGTGAGCGCGCGGAAGAGGCCATGGCCGCCGACGCCGACTACGTGGGCGCCGACGATCTGATCGAGCGCATCCAGGGCGGGTTCCTCGATTTCGACGCGGTTGTCGCGACACCTGACCTGATGGGCAAGGTGGGGCGGCTCGGCCGGGTGCTCGGCCCTCGCGGCCTGATGCCCAACCCAAAGACCGGCACCGTCACGAACGACGTCGGCAAGGCGGTCAGCGAAATCAAGGGCGGCAAGATCGAGTTCCGGGTCGACCGCCATGGCAACCTGCATTTCGTGATCGGCAAGGCATCGTTCTCTGACCGCGCGCTGGTGGAGAACTACGCGGCCGCGATCGAGGAGGTGGTCAGGCTCAAGCCGGCCGCCGCCAAGGGCAGGTACGTCAGGAAAGTCACGTTTACCACCACTATGGGCCCCGGGATATCGGTCGACCCGGGCGCGACCCGCGGCCTGGCGGATGAGCTAGCCGACGCCGCAGCCAACTGATCCAGACCGGTTTCCCAACGCTGGGGAGTCCGGCCTACTGGAGCCGCGGACAATGACTTGTACCGGATTTAGTGGGGACGTAGCCGACATTTCGGTTCGGCGAAACCACTGAATCCGGTACAGGTGTCTAGGGGACGCGCTGTCAGCCGGTGGATTTGGCGAGCTGGGCATTGCCGCGTACGCTTGCGATCTGCCAGAGACCGCCGGCTGTTGCCGCGCTGATGCGCGGTGACCGAAGGCTCGCGACAAGCGGGCGCCTGCGCAGGTGAACGAGCTAGGCTGTCGCACCCGATGCTGACTCCGGGTGACGGCTGACGCCCCGTGCGCCTGCGCCGGGGCGTTTGCGTTGCCTGCCCTTCACCGGCGCCGGATATAGCCGGCCAGGCCCCGCGAGCGGGGCCGCCCCGGAACGAGAAGGGAGGCTCATGGCGAGGGCGGATAAGGTGACCGCGGTCGCGGAGATGACCGAGCGGTTCCAGAGCTCGGCAGGCGCGGTGCTCACTGAGTACCGCGGACTGTCGGTGGCGCAGCTCGGCGAGCTGCGCCGGTCGCTCGACGGCAACGCCACGTTCGCCGTGGTAAAGAACACTCTCACCAAGATCGCCGCAAGCGAGGCGGGAGTGACGGGTGAGCTCACCGAGCTGCTCACCGGTCCGTCCGCGATCGCCTTCGTGCAGGGCGACGTGGTCGAGGCCGCTAAGGGCCTGCGGGACTTCTCGAAGGCCAACCCGCTGCTGGTCATCAAGGGCGGCGTTCTCGACGGCAAGCTGATCACGCCGGCCGAGATCGTGCGAATTGCCGACCTCGAACCGCGCGAGGTCCTGCTGGCCAAGCTGGCGGGCGCGATGAAGGCGTCCATGGCCGGTGCGGCCGCCACGTTCGCCGCGCTCCCGGTCCAGATGGCCCGGCTGCTCGCGGCGCTCGAGGAGAAGCGCGCCGCGCAGGCGCCCGAGGGCGCCGCACCCGAGGCCACTGCGGTGGAGAGCACTGTGGTGGAGAGCACTGCGGTGGAGAGCACTGCGGCGGACGCGGGCGGCGATGCCGCTCCGCCCGCGGGCGAGAGCGCAGCGGCGCAGACCGCGACGGGCGAGAGCGCAGCGGGCGAGAGCCCGGCGGCGCAGACCGCGACGGGCGACGAAAAGGAAAGCTGAACAGGCCGGCGTGCCCGTGCACTTGGGCACGCGAGGCCATGGCATTGGCAGACAGCTGCGGGCGGCGGAGGCCGTCGGCGAGACGTAGGCATACGGAGGACCCACCATCATGGCGAAACTCAGCAACGACGCACTACTCGACGCGTTCAAGGAGATGACGCTGCTCGAGCTCTCTGAGTTCGTGAAGCAGTTCGAAGAAGCCTTCGACGTGAAGGCGGCGGCCCCGGTCGCCGCGGCCGCGCCGGCGGCCGCTGGCGGCGGCGGCGGTGCCGAGGAGGTCGAGGAGAAAGACGAGTTCGACGTCATCCTCGAGGCCGCCGGAGACAAGAAGATCCAGGTCATCAAGGAAGTCCGGACTCTGACCAGCCTGGGGCTCAAGGAGGCCAAGGACCTGGTCGACGGCGCGCCGAAGCCGCTCCTCGAGCGGGTCAACAAGGAGACCGCCGAGAAGGCCAGGGCTCAGCTGGAGGGCGCTGGCGCCACCGTTACGGTCAAGTAACCAACCAGTACCCCGCCCCGCCCCGCCGCGCTCTAGCGGCGGGGCGGGGCTCTTTAGGGTCGCCAGGCCCGGCCGGGCGGAGGGCAGTGGCCAGGTGGCGGCCCGGCCGGGCGGGGTCGGCGGCGGGCAGGCGGAGGGCAGGCCGAGGGCAGGCCGAGGGCAGGCGGAGGGCAGGCCGAGGGCAGGCGGAGGGCAGTGGCCAGGGGCAGGCAGCGCAGGCGGGCGGAGGGCACGGCCGCAGGGGGCACAGGGGCATGTGCCACCCGGCGGAACGCCACGTGGCGGCGCGCTCACTGAACCTTCATACGTTCCCAGGCGCTCCGACCTGGAAACTCAGGCCAGGATGTGATGTTCGTCACGTCGCTTCAGATAGCGACTCTGCGGTCTGTGGGCTTGACGTTTGGCTGCAGACGAGCGATGCTGCGATGCAACCGTGAACCTCATAGTGGCGTACAGTTGACCGGCGGTGTGTCCTTCGACTATGCTGCCAATTTGCGCTGCACTCAGACGTCACCGGTGACACCTCGAATCTCGCGGCAGGGACCGCGGGCGTTTTGCGTGCGCGCGCTAGCCGTCCGCCACAAGCTCGGAAGGACCCCTGTTGGCAGCCTCGCGCAGCGCCTCAGCTACCGCTCCTGGTCCACATCGTGTCTCGTTCGCCCGCATCAAGGAACCACTTGAGGTCCCCAGCCTCCTCGCCCTGCAGACCGACTCGTTCGACTGGCTGCTCGGAAACGAGCGCTGGCGGGCCCGGCTTGCTGCGGAGCAGGAGGTAGGGAACAAGAACCTCCCCGATCAGTCGGGCCTTGAAGAGATCTTCGAGGAGATCAGCCCGATTGAGGACTTTACGGGCACCATGTCGCTCTCGTTCCGTGATCACCGGTTCGAGCCTCCGAAGTACTCCGCCGAGGAGTGCAAGGAGAAGGACATGACCTACTCCGCCCCGATGTTCGTCACGGCGGAGTTCATCAACAACTCAACTGGCGAGATCAAGAGCCAGACCGTTTTCATGGGTGACTTCCCGCTGATGTCACCCAAGGGAACTTTCATCATCAACGGCACCGAGCGTGTCGTCGTGTCGCAGCTGGTCCGCTCGCCGGGCGTCTACTTCGACCGGCAGGTCGACAAGACCTCGGACAAGGACATCTTCAGCTGCAAGGTGATTCCGTCCCGGGGCGCCTGGCTCGAGTTCGAGATCGACAAGCGGGACAGCGTCGGGGTCAGGATCGACCGCAAGCGCAAGCAGGGCGTCACCGTTCTGCTGAAGGCGCTGGGCTGGGACGAGGCCAAGATCCTCGAGCGGTTCGGCGGCTTCGAGTCGATGCGCGCCACCCTGGAGAAGGACCACACCACCGGCCAGGACGACGCGCTGCTGGACATCTACCGCAAGCTCCGGCCGGGTGAGCCCCCGACCAGGGAGTCGGCGCAGGCGCTGCTGGAGAACCTTTACTTCAACCCGAAGCGCTACGACCTGGCCAAGGTCGGCCGGTACAAGGTCAACAAGAAGCTCGGCCTGAGCCTGCCGATCGGTCAGGGCACGCTGACCGAGGATGACATCGTCGGGACGATCGATTACCTGGTCCGGCTGCACGTCGGCGAGGACGAGATGACGTCCGGCGATACCGTGATCCCGGTCGAGGTGGACGACATCGACCACTTCGGTAACCGGCGGCTGCGCACCGTCGGTGAGCTGATCCAGAACCAGGTCAGGCTCGGCCTGGCCCGGATGGAGCGGGTCGTCAGGGAGCGGATGACGACTCAGGACGTCGAGGCGATCACGCCGCAGACCCTGATCAACATCCGGCCGGTCGTCGCCTCCATCAAGGAGTTCTTCGGTACCAGCCAGCTCTCCCAGTTCATGGACCAGACCAACCCGCTGGCCGGGCTGACCCACAAGCGGCGGCTGTCCGCGCTGGGCCCGGGCGGCCTGTCCAGGGAGCGGGCCGGCTTCGAGGTCCGCGACGTCCACCCGAGCCACTACGGCCGGATGTGCCCGATCGAGACCCCGGAAGGCCCGAACATCGGCCTGATCGGATCGCTCTCCTCCTACGGGCGGGTCAACGCGTTCGGCTTCGTGGAGACGCCCTACCGAAAGGTGCGGGCGGGCAAGGTCACCAGCCAGATCGACTACCTGACCGCCGATGAGGAGGACAGGCACGTCATCGCGCAGGCCAACGCGCCGGTTGGCCCGGACGGGACCTTCGTCGAGGACCGCGTGCTGGTCCGCAGGAAGGGCGGCGAGGTTGACTACATCAAGCCGGACGACGTCGACTACATCGACGTCTCGCCGCGCCAGATGGTGTCGGTCGCGACCGCGATGATCCCGTTCCTCGAGCACGACGACGCCAACCGGGCCCTGATGGGCTCGAACATGCAGCGCCAGTCCGTGCCGCTGCTCCGCAGCGAGGCGCCGCTGGTCGGCACCGGCATGGAGTACCGGGCCGCCACCGACGCCGGCGACGTGATCGTGGCCGAGAAGCCGGGCGTGGTGGAGCAGTCCAGCGCGGACTTCATCACCGTGGCCAACGACGACGGCACCCGCAGCACCTACCTGGTGGCCAAGTTCCGCCGGTCCAACCAGGGCACCTGCTTCAACCAGAAGCCGGTCGTCGATGAGGGCGTGCGGGTCGAGGCGGGCCAGGTCATCGCCGACGGCCCGTGCACCGACCACGGCGAGATGGCGCTCGGTCGCAACCTGCTGGTCGCGTTCATGCCGTGGGAGGGCCACAACTACGAGGACGCCATCATCCTGTCCCAGCGGCTGGTCCAGGACGACGTGCTGTCCTCGATCCACATCGAGGAGCACGAGGTCGACGCGCGGGACACCAAGCTCGGCCCCGAGGAGATCACCCGGGACATCCCGAACGTCTCCGAGGACGTCCTGGCCGACCTCGACGACCGCGGCATCATCAGGATCGGCGCGGAAGTCGTGACCGGGGACATCCTGGTCGGCAAGGTGACCCCCAAGGGCGAGACCGAGCTGACCCCGGAGGAGCGGCTGCTGCGGGCGATCTTCGGGGAGAAGGCCCGCGAGGTCCGCGACACCTCACTGAAGGTGCCGCACGGCGAGTCCGGCAAGGTCATCGGGGTCCGCGTGTTCACCAGGGAGGACGGCGACGAGCTGCCACCCGGCGTGAACGAGCTGGTGCGGGTCTACGTGGCCGCCAAGCGCAAGATCACCGACGGTGACAAGCTGGCCGGACGGCACGGGAACAAGGGCGTCATCGCCAAGATCCTGCCGATCGAGGACATGCCGTTCCTCAAGGACGGCACGCCGGTCGACGTGGTGCTCAACCCGCTCGGCGTGCCGGGCCGGATGAACGTCGGCCAGGTGCTCGAGACGCACCTGGGCTGGGTCGCAAGCTCCGGCTGGAACGTCGAGGGAGAAGACCAGGACTGGAAGAAGCGGCTCCGCCAGATCGGCGCCGGGGAAGCGGCGGCCGGCACCCCGGTGGCCACCCCGGTCTTCGACGGTGCCCGCGAGGAGGAGATCACGGGGCTGCTCGGCAGCGTGCTGCCGAACCGGGATGGAGACCGGCTGGTCGGCGCCAGCGGCAAGGCGACGCTGTTCGACGGCCGGACCGGCGAGCCGTTCAAGGATCCGATAGCGGTCGGCTACATCTACATTCTCAAGCTGCTGCACCTGGTCGATGACAAGATCCACGCCAGGTCCACCGGCCCGTACTCCATGATCACCCAGCAGCCCCTCGGCGGTAAGGCGCAGTTCGGCGGGCAGCGGTTCGGTGAGATGGAGGTCTGGGCACTGGAGGCCTACGGCGCGGCCTATGCGCTGCAGGAGCTGCTGACCATCAAGTCCGACGACATCCTCGGCCGGGTCAAGGTCTACGAGGCCATCGTGAAGGGCGAGAACATCCCCGAGCCAGGCATACCTGAGTCGTTCAAGGTGCTGATCAAGGAGATGCAGTCGCTCTGCCTGAATGTGGAGGTGCTCTCCAGCGACGGCGCGGCCATCGAGATGCGTGACACCGACGAGGATGTCTTCCGCGCAGCGGAGGAACTTGGCATTGACCTGTCCCGGCGTGAGCCGAGCAGTGTCGAAGAGGTCTGATCCGATCTACCCCAGGGGACAAAAAACGTGCTAGACGTCAACTTCTTTGACGACCTGCGTATTGGCCTAGCGACCGCCGAAGACATCAGGCTGTGGTCGCACGGCGAGGTCAAGAAGCCTGAAACGATCAACTACCGCACCCTCAAGCCGGAGAAGGACGGGCTCTTCTGCGAGAAGATCTTCGGCCCGACCCGGGACTGGGAGTGCTACTGCGGCAAGTACAAGCGAGTCAGGTTCAAGGGCATCATCTGCGAGCGCTGTGGCGTCGAGGTCACCCGGGCCAAGGTGCGGCGCGAGCGGATGGGGCACATCGAGCTGGCCGCTCCGGTCACGCACATCTGGTACTTCAAGGGCGTGCCGAGCCGGCTTGGCTACCTGCTCGACCTGGCGCCGAAGGACCTGGAGAAGGTCATCTACTTCGCCGCGTACATGATCACGGAGGTGGACGAGGACGCCCGCGCCCGTGACCTGCCCTCGCTCGAGGCGAAGATCGTGGTCGAGCGCGGCCAGCTGGAGCAGCGCCGGGACAACGAGATCGAGATCCGCCAGTCCAAGCTGGAGAAGGACCTGGCCGAGCTGGAAGCGGCCGGGGCCAAGGGCGACGCGCGCCGCAAGGTCCGGGAGAGCGCTGAGCGTGAGTGCAAGCAGATCAGGGACCGCGCCGGGCGGGAAATCGACCGGATCGAGGAAGTGTGGAACCGCTTCCGCGGCCTGAAGGTCCAGGATCTGGAGGGCGACGAGCTGCTGTACCGCGAGATGCGGGACCGGTTCGGCCAGTACTTCCGCGGCGGCATGGGCGCGCAGGCGATCCAGGAGCGGGTCGGCAGCTTCGACCTCGAGGCCGAGGCGGCCAGCCTGCGGGAGACCATCCGCACCGGTAAGGGCCAGCGCAAGGCCCGGGCGCTGAAGCGGCTCAAGGTCGTCTCCGCATTCCTGCAGACCAGCAACAGCCCGCTGGGCATGGTGCTGGACTGCATTCCGGTCATCCCCCCGGACCTGCGTCCGATGGTGCAGCTGGACGGTGGTCGCTTTGCGACATCCGACCTTAACGACTTGTACCGCCGGGTCATCAACCGGAACAACCGGCTCAAGCGGCTGCTTGACCTGGGCGCGCCGGAGATCATCGTCAACAACGAGAAGCGGATGCTGCAGGAGGCCGTCGACTCGCTGTTCGACAACGGCCGTCGCGGCAGGCCGGTCACCGGGCCGGGTAACCGGCCGCTGAAGTCGCTGTCCGACATGCTCAAGGGCAAGCAGGGCCGGTTCAGGCAGAACCTGCTCGGCAAGCGCGTCGACTACTCGGGCCGCTCGGTCATCGTGGTCGGCCCGCAGCTGAAGCTGCACCAGTGCGGGCTGCCCAAGGAGATGGCGGTCGAGCTGTTCAAGCCGTTCGTGATGAAGCGCCTGGTCGACCTGAACCACGCGCAGAACATCAAGTCGGCCAAGCGGATGGTGGAGCGGGCCAGGCCGGTGGTCTGGGATGTCCTCGAAGAGGTCATCACCGAGCACCCGGTGCTGCTGAACCGCGCGCCTACCCTGCACCGGCTCGGCATCCAGGCCTTCGAGCCGCAGCTGGTGGAGGGCAAGGCCATCCAGATCCACCCGCTGGTCTGCACCGCGTTCAACGCGGACTTCGACGGCGACCAGATGGCGGTGCACGTGCCGCTGTCGGCCGAGGCGCAGGCCGAGGCCCGGATCCTGATGCTGTCCACCAACAACATCCTCAAGCCTGCCGACGGCAAGCCGGTGACCATGCCCACCCAGGACATGGTGATCGGGATCTACTGCCTGACCAGGGAGGCGCCGGACGCGCCCGGCCACGGCCGGGTGTTCGCCAGCCCGTCGGAGGCGCTGATGGCCTACGACCGCGGCGAGCTCGACCTGCAGGCGAAAATCGAGGTCAGGCTCAAGGGGGTCACTCCGCCGATCGGGTTCACCCCGGCCGAGAACTGGGTGGAGGGCACCCCGCTGCGGCTGACCACCACCCTCGGCCGCTGCCTGTTCAACGAGACGCTGCCGGACAACTACCCGTTCGTCAACTACGAGGTGGGCAAGAAGCAGCTCTCGACGATCGTCAACGAGCTCGCCGAGACCTACCCGAAGGTGGAGGTGGCGGCGGCGCTCGACGCGCTGAAGGACGCCGGCTTCCACTGGGCGACCAGGGCCGGGGTCACGATCGCCATCGAGGACGTGGTCGCGCCGCCGAACAAGCAGAGCATCCTGGACGCCTACGACAAGCGGGCTGACAAGGTGCAGCGCGAATACGACCGCGGCCTGATCACCGACGATGAGCGCCGCCAGGAGCTGATCGAGATCTGGACCCATGCGACCGCGGATGTCGCGCAGGACATGGAAGCGGCCTTCCCCGAGACCAACCCGGTCTGGATGATGGTCAACTCCGGCGCCCGAGGTAACCCGATGCAGGTCCGGCAGATCGCCGGCATGCGCGGCCTGGTCTCCAACCCCAAGGGCGAGACCATCCCGACGCCGATCAAGTCCAGCTTCCGCGAGGGGCTGTCGGTGGTGGAGTACTTCATCTCCACGCACGGTGCCCGCAAGGGCCTGGCCGACACCGCGCTGCGGACAGCAGACTCCGGGTACCTCACCCGGCGGCTGGTCGACGTGGCCCAGGACGTCATCGTCCGCGAGGAGGACTGCGGCACTGACCGGTCGCTGCCCATGAAGATCGCGGATGCGGGCCCCGACGGCAACCTGCGCAGGCTGCCCAACATCGAGAACACCGGCACCGGGCGGACTCTGGCCGAGGACGTAACCGGGCCCGACGGGACCGTGCTGGCCACGGCGGACTCGGATATGACCGAGGCGATGATCGACCAGCTGGTAGCGGCGGGCGTCGGTTCGGTCCGTACCCACAGCGTCCTGGTCTGCCAGGCGAAGTACGGCGTCTGCGCCAAGTGCTACGGCCGGTCGCTGGCGACCGGCAAGCGGGTGGATGTGGGCGAGGCGGTCGGCATCATCGCCGCCCAGTCCATCGGCGAGCCTGGTACCCAGCTGACCATGCGGACCTTCCACACCGGCGGCGTGGCGGGCCTGGACATCACCCACGGCCTGCCGCGAATCCAGGAGCTGTTCGAGGCCAGGATCCCCAAGGGCATGGCACCGATCAGCGAGGTCGAGGGCCGGGTCAGGATCGAGGAGCCCGAGAAGGTTCGCAAGATCATCGTGGTGCCAGACGACGGCTCGGACGAGGTCGCCTACCAGGTGTCGATGCGGGCCAGGCTGCTGGTGGCCGATGGCAGCCACGTCAAGGTCGGCCAGCAGCTGATCGCCGGTGCGGTGAATCCGCACGAGGTGCTCAGGATCCTCGGCTCGCGTGAGGTCCAGCTGCATCTCGTCCATGAGGTGCAGGAGGTCTACCGGTCGCAGGGCGTGTCGATCCACGACAAGCACATCGAGATCATCATCCGCCAGATGCTCAAGCGGGTGAACGTGCTGGAGTCGGGTGATACCGAGCTGCTGCCGGGCGAGCTGGTGGAACGGCCTAAGTTCGAGGAGGTCAACCGCTCGGTCGTGGAGCAGGGCGGCACGTCGGCCGCGGGCCGGCCGGTGCTGATGGGCATCACCAAGGCGTCCCTGGCCACCGAGTCGTGGCTGTCGGCCGCCTCGTTCCAGGAGACCACGCGAGTGCTGACCGACGCGGCGATCCACGCCAGATCGGACTCGCTGGTCGGGCTCAAGGAGAATGTCATCATCGGCAAGCTCATCCCGGCCGGTACCGGCATGCAGCGCTACCGCAGCCTGCGGGTGGAGCCGACCGAGGAAGCCCGGTCGTCGGTCTACCCGGCGGCCAGCTACCCCAGCCCGGTCGGCTACCCGTTCGGGCAGTCGGCGGGTGAGGCGATCCCGCTGGAGGAGTACGACTTCGGCGCCTATAACAGGTAATCGCCGGACAGGCCGGCCCGGTGCCCTGAGGGCTGCCGGGCCGGCCTGCGCGCATGAGTCGGTAGGCTTCTGCGCGAAGTGACACACTTTCTAGCCCTGGGCTGTGTACCTTTCATCTGACTAAATGCCGAAACTCTCCGACGGAGGTCGCGTGAGCCAGCAGGATGCCGGTGGCCTGGCCGCATCCACTGCTCGCCCGACACCTGCCGCCCAGGGCGACGGCAGCGTTCCCGCACAGGCTGAACGGCCCCACGCCGGCGGGGCCAGCCGGCCGAGGTGGCTCACCGGGCGGCGCTGGGTCCAGGAAGTGATCGTGCTGGTCGCGTTCCTCGCCGCCGGGGTCGCCGTGACCTGGCCACGGGCCACTTTCATCACCGGCACGCTGCCCTTCAACGCCGATCAGACCCAGTACGTATGGAGCCTGTGGTGGGTGGCCAGGCAGATCACGCATCTGGCCAACCCGTGGTACACGAACTACCTGGCGGCCCCGGTCGGTGTCCAGCTGGGTTTCGACACCCTGACGCCGCTGCTGGGCATCGTGATGACGCCGGTGACCCTACTGTTCGGCCCCTCGGCCTCATACAATCTGCTGGTCATCGTGGCGCCGGGCCTAGCTGGCTACGCCATGTACCGCGCGGCGCGGCTCTGGCTGCCCGGCCGGATCGGCCCGATCGCGGCGGGGGCCTTCTTCGGGCTGTCGTCCATGCTGACCTCTCAGGCCTGGGACCACATCCATACCGCCCTGGGGGCGGTGTTCCTGCCCCTCGCGCTGGAAGCGGCCGTCCGGCTGCGCCGCGCGCCCACCGTCGGACGCGGGATCCTGCTCGGCCTGGTGATCGGCCTGTCGATGATGGTCGACCAGGAAGCGACGGTGCTGGCCACCGTGATCGCCGCGCTCGTGCTGATCGGCTGGCTATGGCGGCGGCCGGGCCTGCCCGCGCTGCGCGCTCTGGCGGCCGGCGCGGTGGCCGCGCTGGTGGTAGCCGGCCCTCAGCTCCTCGCGATGGCGCAGGAATCCGGGCGAGGCGGCCCGCTGCCCCCGCCCAGCTCGAATTACCTCAGCTACGCGGCCGAGCTGCCCGGCCTGTTCTCGCCCTCGCCGAGCCTGCACCGGTTCGGCCTCTCGGCCCTGGCGTCCAGCTATAACGTGCACACGAACTGGGAGATGGCGGCGACCTTCGGCGTGGTCCTCAGTGCGCTGGCGCTGCTCGGCCTGATCGTCAGCTGGCGGCGGCCTGCATCCAGGAAGCTCGCGCTGCTCTGGCTGGGCAGCGCGATCCTCGCGCTCGGGCCCACCCTCTACATCGGAAGCCGCGAGTACGTGCCCCTGGCGCAGGCCTGGCACGGGATCCGGGTCTCGATGCTCATGCCGTACACCTGGCTGATCCGGCTGCCCGTGCTGTCCTCGTTCCGCGAGGCCGACCGGCTGGCTTTCCTCGGCCTGGTTGGCGCCGCGTTGCTGGCCGGAGCGGCCGTCGAGTGGCTGCGCGTCCGGGCCTGGCCGCTGATCATCGTGGTCGCGATCCTCGGGGCGCTCGAGGCCGGCTGGTCTGGAGACCCGGGCCAGGTGACGATCTCCACTACGCTGCCCGCCCTGGACCGCCCGATCGCCGCTGACCACTCACACTCAGTCGTGGTGGACGTCCCGTTCGTGGTCCGCGGCCCGACGAATTTCGGGCTCAACGCCGCCACCTACTCGCTGGCGCTGGCGACGGCTGACGGCCATCCGCGCGGCATGGCCATTACCAGCGCGGTGCCGGAGCGGACCATCGACGGGATCGCGCGCCATCCGTTCTATGCGGCTCTCGTCGCGGTTCAAAAGGGCAAGACGATCAGTCCGGCGCGGCTGGCAGCGGTCCGGCGGGATCTGCGGACCCTGAACGTCGGCTGGGTGCTGGTCTGGACGCCGCGCTGGGGGGAGCAAGGGACGCCCAACTTCTGGCCAGGGCGGATGGAATACCCCCAAATCCAGGCCTACCTTGCCGAAACCGGATTCCGCTTCGACTACGAGGCGGACGGCGTGCTGGTTTACCGCCCGGCTGCTGCGCTGCCGCCCGGCGCCCGGCATACCGTTGCCCCGCAGCTGGCTCCGCTGCCGCCCCGCGGCTGACGGCGCTGCCGCCCCGCGGCTGACGGTACTGCGGTCGCCGGTCAGCGGCGGGCGGCGCGCAGCATGAGCGATACGCCGGGCAGCGACTTGGCGGGCAGGTAGCGCTCCGCGACGATCACTGCCGTCAGCGCCCCGTTGAGCAGGGGCGGAACGTCGTCAAGATCGCTGCCCGTGGTGGAGCGCCGCCGCATCGCGACCACCGGGCGCATCAGGACATTCCAGCTCCACAGGCGCTCGATGGTCAGGTCGGCCTTCTGGACCAGGTCGACGAGCGTAGCCCGGGTGTAGCGCCTGACGTGCCCCACCGCCTCGTCGTGGGCGGACCAGAGGGCCATGTCACAAGGCACGGCGATCAACGCGGTCCCGCCCGGCCTGAGCACCCGGGCCATCTCGGCGGCGACCAGGTAGTCCTCGTCTATGTGCTCGAGGATGTCGAAGGCGACCACCAGGTCGCAGGAGCCCGACCTGACCGGCAGTTCCCTGGCGTCGGTCCGGGCGGCCTCGATTCCCCGCTCCCGCGCGATCCCGGTGGCGGGCTCCGAGAAATCGAGCGCGAGCGCCTGCCAGCCCTGCGCCCGGAGCACCCGCGTGTTGCCGCCGCAGGCCGCGCCGATGTCCACGGCCCGGCCGGGGGTGGGCAGCCGCCGCAGCTCGCGGCGCAGCAGGGCGCGGCGCTCCTTATACCACCAATGGCGGTCCTCGACGGCGGCGAGCTGGCGGATCTCGGCGTCTTCCATAGCCTCCTGTTGTACCGCATCCCGGCGGCGCGATACCAACCGCGATGACGGCGGGATAGCAACCAACGGCGCTGCCCGGGTAAGCGGCGGGCCTGCGGGGGGCGCTGCATGATCGCGTGGCAGTATCGTGAGCAATGCCGGGACCTTGACTGGTTGGCACGCCTGCGGGCCTGGTCGGACCCCGGCGCTAGATCATCGGCCGGCACCGGCCCGGCCGCTGCCTGCAGCACATGCAGACTCTCGTGCGGGCGGACTCAAAAGCGGGGCAGGGAGAGAAACCCCATGCAAACGGTCAAGTACTCGATCGTCGTCCCGATTTACAACGAGGAAGAGTCCTTCCCTGACCTGGTCGGGCGGCTGCGTGAGGTGATGGGCCGGCTGGATGGCCCGGCGGAGGTGGTGCTGGTTGATGACGGGAGCCGGGATGCCAGCTACCAGCTGATGGGGGCGGTTAATCGTGAGGATTCGCGGTTCAAGCTGGTGCAGTTGTCTCGTAATTTCGGGCATCAGGTGGCGATCACGGCCGGGATGGATGCGGCGTCGGGTCAGGCGGTCATCGTGATGGACGCTGATTTGCAGGATCCGCCTGAGGTGATCTTGGAGATGGCGGCGCGGTGGCAGGAGGGCTATGAGGTGGTGTATGCGGTCCGGGAGCGGCGGGAGGGGGAGACGCTGTTCAAGAAGACGACCGCGACGCTGTTCTACAGCCTGCTGCGGCGGCTGGCGGATATCGAGCAGCCGGTGGATGTGGGTGATTTCCGGCTGGTGGACCGCAAGGCGCTGGATGCTTTCCTGCGGATGCGGGAGAGCAACCGGTATGTGCGGGGGATGTTCTCGTGGATCGGGTTCCGGCAGGTCGCGGTGCCGTATACGCGGGTGTCGCGGCAGGCGGGCCGCAGTAAGTACCCGTTGCGCAAGATGATCGGCCTTGCCTCCGACGGGGTGGTGGGGTTCTCGACTGCCCCGCTGCGGTTCGCGATGATGGCCGGGCTGCTGATGGCTATCGCCTCGGTGGGCTATGGGGTGGTGGCCATCGCGCTCAAGCTGGCTGGCCTGCCCTATGTGCCCGGCTATGCTTCGTTGCTGGTAACCATCACCTTCCTGAGCGGAGTCCAGCTGATCGTGATCGGAATGGTCGGTCAGTACGTGGCCCGGATTTACGACGAGGCCAGAGGTCGTCCGCTGTATCTCGTGCGCGAGAGCCGCGGCCTGACCCGGCGCGGCGAGGACAGCCGAGGTGGCTTGTGGCCCGCTGCCAGCGATGGCAAGCTCACTCAAGGTGAGCACGTTCCTCCCCTGCCACTGGCGTGACTGAGCCCGCCGATCACCATGACGATGGGCGCGCCCGCGCCCGTCTGGTGACATCCGAAGAATCCGGGCCGACGGAGCCGGGCCCGGGCGGCCCGTCGGCCGAGCCGCAAAGCGCTCGCCCGCCGCGTACCCGTTTCCGCATCCCCCGTTTCCGCATCCCCCGCTTCCGGCCGGCCGCAGCGGGCCTGGCTGCGTTGGCGATCTACCTGGCGGCGTGGGTGCTGGCCGAGACGCTTCCGCTGGTCCTGCACCCTGCGCAGCCGCAACTCGACCAGCTGAGCCCGGACCCGAACTTCTACGTCTGGTGCCTGCGCTGGTGGCCCTATGCGGTGGCCCACGGCATCAACCCCCTGTACACCACGTTGGCGGGCGCCCCGGCCGGCTACAACCTGGCCTGGGTGACGTCGGTCCCGCCGCTGGCCCTGCTGGCCTCGCCGCTCACGGCCCTGGCCGGCCCGACCGTCAGCTTCAACCTGCTGGTCGCGGTGTCGCTGCCGCTGTCCGCCTGGGCGGCGTTCGTCCTCTGCCGGCGGCTCACCGGGCGATTCTGGCCTGCCCTGGCCGGTGGCGCGGTCTACGGGTTCTCGGCCTACGAGATGAACCACATCGTGGCCGGGCAGCTCAACATGGCGTTCAGCCTCATGCTGCCGCTGATGGCCTACCTGGTCGTGGTATGGCGAGACGGAAAGCTCCGCTCCAGCGTCTTCATCGGCCTGCTGGGCATCGCGATGGCCGTGCAGTTCTATCTCTTCCTCGAGACCTTCGCCGACATGACCGTGGTGTGGATCATCGCTCTGGCGGTCGGCTACGGACTGGGCGGCCGGGCCTGGCCCGTGGTGGCGCGGCTGAGCTGGCGCGTGGGCCTGGCCTACCTGCTGGCCATCGCCCTGACCGCTCCCTATCTCAAGTACGCGCTGGCCCATGTGCCTGCGGGGTTCGCCCGCTCTCCGGCCATCTCGGAACTCGATCTGGCCAGCCTGGTGGTGCCCTGGGGTGGCCAGACCTTCGGCCTGAGCTGGCTGGCCCACGACGCGGCACAGTTCTCGAGCCCGGCCCGGGACGGCTACGTGGGCATCCCGATCCTGCTGGTCGCCTTGCTGCTGGCGGCGTTCACCTGGTCCAGGAAGATCGTCCGTTTCCTGACCGTGATGCTCGTCCTGCTCATCGTGCTGGCCTTCGGGCCCGACGTGGACGTGGAAGGGCGGCAGGTGTTCCGGGTTCCCTGGGCCCACCTCTGGTTCCTGCCGATCGCCCGCAGCGCGTTCCCGGCCAGGTTCATGGTCTTCGCGTTCCTGGCCCTGGCGGTGATGCTGGCCATATGGCTCGCCGGGCCGGCGAAGAGCGTGCTGAGACTGCGCCTGCGGTGGCCGCTGGCGCTGCTCGCCATCGCGGCCATGGCGGCGAACATCCCGCCCCTGAGCCTGCAGCCGGTCATCGCCCTCCCGGCCTTCGTCGCGACCGCCCAGTACCGGCATTACCTGGCTCCGGGCGACACGATCGTGGTCGTGTCGACGAACCAGGGCAACACCGGCCTGCTCTGGCAGGCGCAGACCAACTTCTACTTCCGGCTGGCCGGCGGATTCATCAATGCCGCGGTTAACCAGCGCACCGACTTGCCGGTCCCGGTCGCCGATCTGGGCCGGGAGCAGCTGACGCCCGCTGTCATCCAGCAGTTCCGCACGTTTGTGCGGCAGGGCCGGATCTCGGCGATCCTCGTGGTCGACGGCGCGAATCCGCGCTGGTATTACGTCTTCCACCGGCTGCGCATCAGGCCGCTAACGGTCGGCGGCGCGCTGTTGTACCCGACCCGCGGAATAGGCGGGCCAGCGCGCCGGTTACGTTAAAGTGAGCCGGCCCGGGCGGCCTGGTGGCGTTGTTTTGACCAGGCGTCAGGGGTTCGGTACTCTGAATGTCCGTGCCCGTGACTCGCGGGTGCGTGCACGTCTGTGGACTGTGGTTGAGCTGGCCGGAAGGCCGCAGACCGCGTGGCCAGGCGTGTGTGGACTTCCCTTTCTCGTCGTCCGGGCTCGGCAACGGGCCCGGATGCTCCGTGAGCGTGGCGACACGCCCGACTACGGGGGTCGGACGGACGGGAAAACCCGCAGGTCAGAAACGTGTAGTGAACGACGAATGCGCCCCCCAGCGCATCGAGGCGAGAAGACGGAGACGCGGTGCCCACGATCCAGCAGCTGGTCCGGAAGGGGCGGCAGGACAAGGTAGCCAAGAATAAGACTCCCGCGCTGAAGGGCAGCCCGCAGCGCCGCGGAGTCTGCACCCGCGTCTATACCACCACCCCCAAGAAGCCCAACTCGGCGCTCCGCAAGGTCGCCAGGGTCAGGCTCACCAGCCACATCGAGGTGACCGCCTACATCCCGGGCGTCGGCCACAACCTGCAGGAGCACTCGATCGTGCTGGTGCGGGGCGGGCGGGTGCGTGACCTTCCCGGCGTGCGCTACAAGGTGATCCGCGGCTCCCTGGACACCCAGGGCGTCCGCAACCGCAAGCAGGCCCGCAGCCGCTACGGCGCGAAGAAGGAGAAGAGCTGACATGCCGCGTAAGGGCCCCGCGACCAAGCGGCAGCTTGTCACCGATCCGGTGTACGGCTCCCCGCTGGTCACCGCGCTGGTGAACAAGGTGCTCCGGAGCGGCAAGCGATCGCTTGCCGAGCGCATCGTCTACGGCGCGATGGAAGGCTGCCGGGACAAGACCGGCAACGACCCGGTGGTGACGCTCAAGCGCGCGCTCGACAATGTCAAGCCGACTCTTGAGGTACGCAGCAGGCGGGTCGGCGGCGCCACGTATCAGGTGCCGGTCGAGGTGCGGGCGTCCCGCAGCACCACGCTGGCGCTGCGCTGGCTGATCTCTTACGCGCGCCAGCGCCGGGAGAAGACGATGACCGAGCGGCTGATGAACGAACTGCTGGACGCGAGCAATGGCCTCGGGGCCAGCGTGAAGCGCCGTGAGGACACCCACAAGATGGCCGAGTCCAACAAGGCATTCGCCCATTACCGCTGGTAATTAAGGAAAGCCCGGTTCGCCGGGTGCACAACGTAACCTGCCGGACGCCCCCGCGGACGGCAGCTGACGAGAAAGAACGAGGGTTCAAGCAAGTGGCCGCCACTCAGACCGCCGTGGAGCTCGCCAAGGTCCGCAACATCGGGATCATGGCGCATATCGACGCGGGCAAAACTACGACCACCGAGCGGATCCTGTTCTACACCGGCATCAATTACAAGCTGGGTGAAGTCCACGAGGGTGCGGCCACGATGGACTGGATGGAGCAGGAGCAGGAGCGGGGCATCACCATCACCTCGGCCGCGACCACCGCCATCTGGCGCGACCACACCATCAACCTGATCGACACCCCGGGCCACGTCGACTTCACCGTGGAGGTGGAACGGTCGCTGCGGGTGCTCGACGGGGCGGTCGCCGTCTTCGACGGGGTCGCCGGGGTCGAGCCGCAGTCGGAGACCGTCTGGCGGCAGGCCGACAGGTACGGGGTGCCGCGGATCTGCTTCGTGAACAAGATGGACCGGGTCGGCGCGGAGTTCCACCGGTGCGTCGAGATGATCTCGAGCAGGCTCGGCGCCACCCCGCTGGTCATCCAGCTGCCCTGGGGCGTCGAGTCCGACTTCCGCGGCGTCATCGACCTGGTCAGAATGCGCGCGCTGCTGTGGCAGAGCGACGGCAAGGGCGAGGCGTTCGACGTCGTCGGCATCCCCGCCGATCACCTGGATGCCGCCCGCGAGTGGCGGGACCGGCTGATCGAGACCATCTCGGAGAACGACGAGGAGATGCTGGAGCTCTACCTCGGCGGCACCGAGCCGGATGTCGACCAGCTCATCGCGGCGATCCGGCGGGCGACCATCGCCGGCAACCTGACTCCCGTGCTGTGCGGCAGCGCGTTCAAGAACAAGGGCGTGCAGCCGATGCTGGACGCGATCGTGGACTACCTGCCGAGCCCGGTGGACGTCCCGTCCATCAAGGGCCACGCGGTCGGGCACGAGGAGGTCGAGATCGAGCGGCACGCCGATCCCGCCGAGCCGTTCGCCGCGCTGGCTTTCAAGATCATGTCCGACCAGCACCTCGGCAAGCTGACCTACATCCGGATCTACTCAGGCACCCTGGAGTCCGGCAGCTCCGTGCTGAACTCCACCAAGGGGCGCAAGGAGCGGATCGGCAAGATCTACCAGATGCACGCGAACAAGCGCGAGGAGCGCCCGTCGGCCATCGCCGGGCAGATCGTCGCCGTGATGGGGCTGAAGGACACCACCACCGGCGACACCCTCTCCGACCCGGCCAAGCAGGTCATCCTGGAGTCGATGACGTTCCCCGCGCCGGTCATCAACGTGGCGATCGAGCCGCGGACCAAGGGCGACCAGGACAAGCTCGGCACGGCGATCGGCCGGCTCGCCGAGGAGGACCCGACCTTCCAGGTCAGGACCGACGAGGAGACCGGCCAGACGATCATCTCCGGGATGGGCGAGCTGCACCTGGAGGTGCTGGTCGACCGGATGCGCCGGGAGTTCAAGGTCGAGGCCAACATCGGCCGCCCGCAGGTCGCCTATCGCGAGACCGTGCGCAAGAAGGTCGAGAAGGTCGAGTACACGCACAAGAAGCAGACCGGCGGCGCTGGGCAGTACGCCAAGGTCGTGATCAACCTGGAGCCGACCGGCGGCGACGGCGGCGGCTACGAGTTCGAGAACAAGATCCACGGTGGCCGGGTGCCGCGGGAGTACATCCCGTCGGTGGACGCCGGCTGCCAGGAGGCGGCCGAGTTCGGCGTGCTGGCCGGCTACCCGATGGTCGATGTGCGGGTCACCCTGACCGACGGCGCCTACCATGAGGTCGACTCTTCCGAGCTGGCCTTCAAGATCGCGGGCTCGATGGCCTTCAAGAAGGCCGCCGGGCACGCCGATCCGGTGCTGCTCGAGCCCATGATGGCCGTCGAGGTGCGAACCCCGGAGGACTACATGGGCGAGGTCATCGGCGACCTGAACAGCCGCCGTGGCCAGATCCAGGCCATGGAGGAGCGGTCAGGGGTACGGGCCGTCAAGGCCATCGTGCCGTTGTCGGAGATGTTCGGCTACGTGGGCGATCTGCGCAGCCGCACCCAGGGCCGGGCGGACTACAGCATGCAGTTCGACTCGTATGCCGAGGTCCCGCCCAGCATCGCCAAGGAAATCATCGCCAAAGCACGCGGCGAGTAGTCAGTAGCAAGCACGCCTAGGACCAAGAACCACAAGGCGCCCCACGTGAGCGCCTGGCCCCACGAAGGTGGGGAACGACCGCAACGAGGAGACACCAGTGGCGAAGGCCAAGTTCGAGCGGACCAAGCCGCACGTCAACATCGGCACCATCGGTCATATCGACCACGGCAAGACGACGCTGACCGCGGCGATCACCAAGGTATTGCATGACAAGTTCCCGACCATCAATCCCTTCACGCCGTTCGACCAGATCGACAACGCGAAGGAAGAGCGGGAGCGCGGGATCACCATCTCGATCTCGCACGTGGAGTACCAGACCGACAAGCGCCATTATGCGCACGTTGACTGCCCTGGCCACGCGGACTACATCAAGAACATGATCACCGGGGCCGCGCAGATGGACGGCGCGATCCTGGTCGTGGCCGCCACCGACGGCCCGATGCCGCAGACCCGCGAGCACGTGCTGCTGGCCCGCCAGGTCGGCGTGCCGTACATCGTCGTGGCGCTCAACAAGGCCGACATGGTCGACGACGAGGAGATCCTCGAGCTGGTGGAGCTCGAGGTCCGCGAGCTGCTGTCGGCGTATGAGTTCCCCGGCGACGACGTGCCGGTGATCAGGGTCTCCGCGCTGAAGGCGCTCGAGGGCGACGCCGAGTGGGGCCAGAAGGTCGTGGACCTGATGGACGCCTGCGACGAGTCGATCCCCGAGCCGGTCCGTGACGTGGAGAAGCCGTTCCTGATGCCGGTCGAGGACGTGTTCTCGATCACCGGCCGCGGCACGGTGGTGACCGGCCGGATCGAGCGCGGCAAGGTCCACACCGGTGAGCAGGTCGAGATCATCGGGATCAAGGAGAAGGCACAGCAGACGGTCGTCACCGGCGTGGAGATGTTCCACAAGATCCTCGACGAGGGTCAGGCCGGCGACAACGCGGGCCTGCTGCTGCGCGGCACCAAGCGCGAGGATGTCGAGCGTGGCCAGGTGGTCATCAAGCCCGGCACCAACACGCCGCATACCGAGTTCGAGGCGCAGGTCTACATCCTGTCCAAGGACGAGGGCGGGCGGCACACCCCGTTCTTCAACAACTACCGCCCGCAGTTCTACTTCCGGACCACGGACGTGACCGGCGTCGTGCATCTGCCCGAAGGCACCGAGATGGTGCTGCCGGGCGACAACACCGAGATGCGCGTCGAGCTGATCCAGCCGATCGCCATGGAAGAGGGCCTGCGGTTCGCGATCCGGGAAGGCGGCCGCACCGTCGGCGCCGGCCGGGTCACCAGCATCATCAAGTAACTACTAGTAGGGCCGGGACGGTCCGTGTGATCCCGCCCGCTGCTAAACGCAGACGGGCGGGACCCCACGGACCACCCGGGCCGGACAGACCGGGCTTCGGGGCCTAGGGAGTCCCGGCCGTTCGCGTTTAGCGACGGCCGGGAGTTCCTAGGGACCGCGAGCCTTGGAGAGAGAGCACGAGGTTCGCGGCCGGGCATCTCCGGGCTGCGGGTCACGCGCGACGACAGGCAGCAGCACGCCCGGGACTAGCACAGAAGGAAAACGAAGCCACATGGCGGGACAGAAGATCCGCATCCGGCTCAAGGCCTATGACCATGAGGTCATCGACAGCTCGGCGCGGAAGATCGTCGACACGGTGACGCGCACCGGCGCGAAGGTCGCGGGCCCCGTGCCGCTGCCCACCGAGAAGAACGTCTACTGCGTCATCCGCTCACCGCACAAGTACAAGGACTCGCGGGAGCACTTCGAGATGAGGACGCACAAGCGCCTGATCGACATCATCGACCCCACGCCGAAGACAGTCGACTCCCTGATGCGGCTTGACCTGCCCGCCGGCGTCGACATTGAGATCAAGCTCTGAGGGACGCGCCGACATGACCAAGCAGATCAAGGGAGTCCTGGGCACCAAGCTCGGCATGACCCAGGTCTTCGCTGACGACGGGCGGATCGTGCCGGTCACCGTCGTGGCGGCCGGCCCGTGCGTCGTGACCGCGCTGCGGACGCCGGATGCCGACGGCTACGCCGCCGTCCAGCTCGGCTACGGCGAGGTGGACCCCCGCAAGGTGAACAAGCCGGAGGCCGGGCACTTCGTCCGGGCCGGCGTGACCCCGCGCAGGTACCTCGTCGAACTGCGCACCGACGATGCGTCCGACTACACCCTGGGCCAGGAAGTGACCGCGGCGGCGTTCGGCGCCGGCGAGCTGGTCGACGTCACGGCGCGGAGCAAGGGCAAGGGCTTCGCCGGCGTCATGAAGCGGCACGGCTTCCGCGGCCTCGGCGCCTCGCACGGCACCCAGCGCAAGCACCGCGCGCCTGGGTCCATCGGCGGCTGCGCCACCCCGGGCCGGGTGTTCAAGGGCGTGCGGATGGCCGGCCGGATGGGCGGCGTGCGCACCACCGCGCCGAACCTGACCGTGCACGGCGTCGACGCTGACCGCGGCCTGCTGCTGATCAAGGGCCCGGTCCCCGGCCCGGCCGGCGGCCTGGTCCTGGTCCGCAGCGCCGTCAAGAGCCCGCTTGCTGCTGGCGGGCGCCAGCTGAAGGGAGCCTAAGGCGCCATGAGCACGGTCAAAATCATCTCCGTGACACCGGACGAAGGCGCTGCCGTCGACCTTCCCGATGAGATCTTTGACGCCAAGGTCAACGTGCCGCTGATCCACCAGGTCGTGGTGGCGCAGGAGGCTGCGGCACGGCAGGGCACGCACGCGGCCAAGTCCCGCGGCGCGGTCCGGGGGGGCGGTAAGAAGCCCTACCGGCAGAAGGGGACCGGGCGGGCCAGGCAGGGCTCGACCCGGGCGCCGCAGTTCGCGGGCGGCGGCACCGTGCACGGCCCGGTGCCCAGGTCCTATGAGCAGCGGACGCCCAAGAAGATGAAGGCGGCGGCGCTGCGCGGTGCCCTTTCCGACCGGGCCAGGCACGGGCGGGTCCATGTCGTCAGCGGGTTCGTGGCCGGAGACGGGCCGAGCACCAAGGATGCGGTGGCGCTGCTCGCCACGGCGATCGGCGTCAAGCACCACGCGGTGCACACGCTGGTGGTCGCGCGCCGCGACGACCTGGCGACCTGGCGGAGCCTCCGCAATGCCGTCGGCGTGCACCTGCTCGAGCCCGGCCAGCTCAACACCTACGACGTGCTGGTCAGTGACCACGTGATCTTCACCCAGGCCGCGCTGGACCAGTTCGTGACGCGCGCAGCCAAGCGGACCGAGGAGAGTCAGGCGTGAGCAAGATTGCCAACCCGCGGGACGTCCTGGTGCGGCCGGTCATCTCGGAGAAGAGCTACCGGCTGGCCGACGACGGCAAGTACACCTTCATTGTCGCGCCCGGCACGAACAAGACCCAGATCAGGCAGGCCGTCGAGGCCATCTTCGGAGTACGGGTGACCGGCGTCAACACGGTCAACCGGCCCGGCAAGCGGCGCCGGACGCGGTTCGGCTGGGGCAAGCGGCCGGACACCAAGCGAGCCATCGTCAGCCTGGCCGAAGGAGACCGGATTGACGTCTTCGGACCGGTCAGCTAGCCGGCGATCCCTAGGAGCTTGAGCACAATGGCTATCCGCAAGTACAAGCCGACCACCCCGGGCAGGCGGGGCGCGAGCGGCGCCGACTTCTCCGAGGTCACCCGCAGTGAGCCGGAGAAGTCACTGGTGCGTCCGCTGACCTCCCGGGGCGGCCGGAACGTGCACGGCCGGATCACCGCCCGGCATCAGGGCGGCGGCCACAAGCGGGCCTACCGGCTGATCGATTTCCGGCGGGCCGACAAGGACGGCGTCCCGGCCAAGGTGGCGCACCTCGAGTACGACCCCAACCGCACCTCCAGGATCGCGCTGCTGCACTACGCCGACGGTGAGAAGCGCTACATCCTCGCCCCGCAGGGCCTGGCCCAGGGCGACCGGGTGGAGAACGGCGCGGCCGCGGACATCAGGACCGGCAACTGCCTGCCGCTGCGCAACATCCCGACCGGCACCGTGGTGCACGCGATCGAGCTCCGCCCGGGCGGCGGAGCCAAGATCGCCCGCTCGGCGGGCTCCGGGGTGCAGCTGCTCGCCAAGGAAGGCGCGCGCGCGACCCTGCGGATGCCCTCGGGTGAGATCAGGCTGGTCGACGCGGCGTGCCGGGCCACCATCGGCGAGGTCGGCAACTCCGAGCAGGGCAACATCAAGCTCGGCAAGGCTGGCCGCAGCAGATGGAAGGGTCGCAGGCCGTCGGTGCGCGGCGTGGCGATGAACCCGGTCGACCACCCGCTCGGCGGAGGCGAAGGCAAGAGCTCCGGAGGGCGGCACCCGGTCAGCCCGTGGGGCAAGCCCGAAGGGCGCACCAGGAAGGCCCACAAGCCAAGTGACCGGCTGATCACCCGACGGCGCAGCAAGAAGAAGCGGTAGGAGCACCTCACGATGCCTCGTAGCCTGAAGAAGGGCCCTTTCGTGGACGACCACCTGATGAAGAAGGTGGACCTCCAGAACGACAAGGGCAGTAAGAACGTCATCAAGACCTGGTCCCGCCGCTCCATGATCGTTCCGGCGATGCTGGGCCACACGATTGCCGTGCACGATGGCCGCAAGCACGTGCCGGTGTTCATCACCGAGTCGATGGTCGGGCACAAGCTCGGCGAGTTCGCGCCGACCCGCACGTTCCGCAGTCACGTCCGGGACGACCGGCGGAGCCGGCGCTAGCGCGGCAGGCCGGAAGACAGATGAGGCCGGAAGACAGATCAAGAGAGCGAGAGAGCTAGGCGATGGAAGCTAGGGCAAAGGCGCGGTATGTGCGCGTCACGCCGCGGAAGGCCCGCCGGGTGGTGGACCTGATCCGCGGGATGCCTGCCGACCAGGCACAGGCGGCGCTCACCTTCGCGCCGCAGTCGGCGAGCGATCCCGTCGGCAAGGTGCTGGCCAGCGCGATCGCCAACGCCGAGCAGACGAGGCAGCTTGACGCCAGCTCGCTCGTGGTGAGCCGGGCCTGGGTGGACGAGGGACCGACGCTCAAGCGGTTCCGGCCTCGCGCGCAGGGCCGCGGCTACCGGATCAACAAGCGCACGAGCCACATCACGGTCGTGGTTTCCGACCAGGGCCGTGCTTCGAAGAGCAGGGAGAGGACCCGCTAGTGGGCCAGAAAGTGAACCCGCACGGGTTCCGGCTGGGCATTACGACCGACTTCAAGAGCCGGTGGTATGCCGACAAGCTGTACAAGGACTACGTTGCGGAGGACGTTGCGATCCGCCGGATGCTGCAGCGCGGCATGGAGCGGGCCGGCATCTCCAAGGTCGAGATCGAGCGGACCAGGGACCGGGTGCGGGTCGACATCCACACCGCCCGGCCCGGTATCGTCATCGGCCGCCGCGGCGCGGAGGCCGACCGGATCCGTGGCGACCTGGAGAAGCTGACCAGCAAGCAGATCCAGCTGAACATCCTCGAGGTCAAGAACCCCGAGATCGACGCCCAGCTGGTGGCCCAGGGCGTGGCCGAGCAGCTGTCCAGCCGGGTCTCGTTCCGGCGCGCGATGCGCAAGGCGATGCAGACGGCGATGAAGGGCGGCGCCAAGGGCATCCGGGTGCAGTGCTCCGGCCGGCTCGGCGGCGCTGAGATGTCCAGGTCGGAGTTCTACCGCGAGGGCCGGGTGCCGCTGCACACGCTGCGCGCCGACATCGACTACGGCTTCTATGAGGCGCGGACCACCTTCGGCCGGATCGGCGTGAAGGTCTGGATCTACCGCGGCGAGGCCGCCCAGACCAGGGCCGAGCGCGAGGCCGCCGCTGCGGCGCTGCGCGCCGGGCAGCGGGCAGGCCGCCCGCCGCAGCAGCAGCGGCGGCGGCGCCCGGGCGGCGGCGACTGGAGCGACCGGGCCGGCGGCCCGGGCGCGCCGGAGCGCACCGAGGAGCGCGGCCCCGACAGCCAGGACGCGGCGCCGACGGCAGCCGGCGCTGGCGGCACCGGCCAGGAGGGCTGAGACGTGCTCATTCCGCGACGGGTCAAGCACCGCAAGCAGCACCGGCCGGACCGGCACGGTGCCGCCAAGGGCGGCACCAGGGTGACGTTCGGCGAGTACGGCATCCAGGCGGTCGAGCACTCCTACGTGACGAACAGGCAGATTGAGGCGGCCCGTATCGCCATGACCCGGCACATCCGCCGGGGCGGGAAGGTGTGGATCACCATCTATCCGGACCGGCCGCTGACCAAGAAGCCGGCCGAGACCCGGATGGGCTCCGGAAAGGGAGCGCCCGAGTGGTGGGTCGCCAACGTCAAGCCGGGCCGGGTCATGTTCGAGCTGTCGGGAGTCAGCGAGCCGGTGGCCCGGGAGGCCCTGCGCCGGGCGATGCACAAGCTCCCAATGAAATGCAAGTTCGTCAAGCGAGAAATGAGTGAGGCCGGATGAGGCAGCGGTTCGGCGAACGAGAGGTCAGTGAGGCGTGATGGTGAAAGCTCTCGCCGCAGCGGATCTGCGGGCCTCGACGGAGGAAGAGCTCGACATCAAGCTGGCGGAGGCGAAGATCGAGCTGTTCAACCTCCGGTTCCAGGCTGCGACCGGTCAGCTGGAAAGTCACGGACGGCTCCGCGCGGTGCGCAAGGAGATCGCCCGCATCTACACGGTGAAGCGCGAGCGCGAGCTCGGCATCGTGAGCGTGGCAGAGGAGGCGGAGGAAGATGAGTGACGACACCAGCGGCACCGCCTCGCGAGGCTACCGCAAGGTGCGCGAGGGCCTGGTGGTCAGCGACAAGATGGACAAGACCGTTGTCGTGGTCGTCGAGGACCGGGTCAAGCACCCCAAGTACGGCAAGGTCATCCGCCGCACCAAGAAGTACACGGCGCATGACGGCGAGAACACCTGCGGGGTGGGCGACCGGGTGCTGCTGATGGAGACCAGGCCGATGTCGGCGACCAAGCGCTGGCGGGTGGCAGAAATCCTGGAGAAGGCCAAGTAAATCGCAACCCGCTGGTCCTCCCAGAGGCTGGCGTTATGAAGCAGGAGTTGACGTGATCCAGCAGGAGTCGCGGCTCAAAGTCGCCGACAACACGGGTGCCAAGGAGATCCTCTGCATCCGGGTGCTCGGTGGCTCGGGCAGGCGATACGCGGGCATCGGCGACGTCATCGTGGCCACGGTCAAGGATGCCCTGCCCGGCGCCGCGGTCAAGAAGGGCGACGTGGTCAAGGCCGTTGTGGTGCGCACCCGCAAGGAGCGCCGCCGTGGCGACGGCTCCTACATCCGCTTCGACGAGAACGCCGCGGTCCTGATCAGGGACGGCGGGGACCCGCGCGGCACCCGCATCTTCGGGCCGGTCGGGCGCGAGCTCAGGGAGAAGCGGTTCATGCGGATCATCTCGCTGGCGCCGGAGGTGCTGTGATGAGCAGGAAGGCTGCAGTGGCAAGGAAAAACGGGCCGCGGGCGCCGGGCATGAAGATCAAGAAAGGCGACCGGGTCATGGTCATCGCGGGCCGGGACAACGGCCGTGAGGGCGTGGTCATCGCTGCCTTCCCTGACAAGCAGAAGCTGCTGGTCCAGGGCGTCAACATGATCAAGAAGAACACCAAGGTCGACTACCAGGGCAGGCGCGGCGCCAAGGAGGGCGGCATCGTCCACCAGGAGGCGTTCATCCACGTCAGCAACGTGCAGCTGATCGACGCGGAGACCAAGAAGCCCACCCGGGCCGGTTACAAGCTCGAGGACGGCAAGAAAGTCCGGATCTCCCGGACCAGCGGTAAGGACATCTGATGGCTGCGGCAAAGACGAAGCAGGCGGCTGGCCGGGATGGCTCGGCGAGCGGGGCCGGGCGCGGCGGCGCGTCGGGCGGGTCCGGGCGCGGCGGCGCGGCGCAGGCCGCGGGCCGCGCGGCGGGCAAGACTGCCGACGGCGCGGCGCAGAGCGCGGGCGGCATCGCGGCGGGCAACGGCAGCGCGGTTCCGGCTCCGCCGCCCCGGCTGCGGGAGCGCTACCGGAGCGAGATCGCGCCCGCGCTGCGGGAAGAGTTCGGCTACGCCAACGTCATGCAGGTCCCCGGCCTGGCCAAGATCGTGGTGAACATGGGGGTCGGCGAGGCGGCCAGGGACGCCAAGCTGATCGACGGCGCGGTCAGGGATCTGGCCATCATCACCGGCCAAAAGCCGGCGGTGGCCCGGGCCAGGAAGTCGATCGCCCAGTTCAAGCTCAGGGAAGGCATGCCGATCGGTGCCCATGTCACGCTGCGCGGTACGCGGATGTGGGAGTTCTGCGACCGGATGCTGTCGATCGCGCTGCCCAGGATCCGCGACTTCCGCGGCCTTTCCGACCGCCAGTTCGACGGGCGCGGTAACTACACCTTCGGCCTCACCGAGCAGCTGATGTTCCACGAGATCGACCCGGACCAGGTGGACAGGCAGCGCGGCATGGACGTGACCGTCGTCACCACCGCGACCAACGATGACGAGGGCCGTTCGCTGCTGCGGCGGCTCGGATTCCCGTTCAAGGAGATCTGACAGTGGCGAAGAAGAGCCTGATCGCCAAGGCCAAGCGGACGCCGAAGTACCACGTCCGCGCGTACACCAGATGCTCGCGGTGCGGGCGGCCCCGGGCCGTCTACCGCAGGTTCGGGCTCTGCCGGATCTGCTTCCGGACCCTGGCCCACCGCGGCGAGCTGCCGGGCATCACCAAGTCAAGCTGGTAGCCGACTGGTGACCAGCACATCCGGGCGGGATCATGCCGCCGACCACGACCGACCTGGGCGCGACCAGCGCCCACCGACCACGCCGAAGGTCCCCAGGGAAACCGCGGCGAGGAGGGCCCGCAGGCCATGACCATGACCGACCCGGTCGCAGACATGCTGACCCGGCTGCGCAATGCCAACTCGGCTTATCACGACGCCGTGACGATGCCGCATTCCAAGATCAAGGTGAACATCGCGGAGATCCTCCAGCAGGAGGGCTACATCGCCGGATGGCGCGTGGAAGACGCGCAGGTCGGTAAGAGCCTCGTGGTCGCGCTGAAGTTCGGGCCCAACCGTGAGCGCTCGATCGCCGGGCTCAAGCGGGTGTCCAAGCCAGGCCTGCGGGTGTACGCGAGGAAGGACAACCTGCCCCGGGTGCTCGGCGGCCTGGGCGTGGCCATCATCTCGACCTCGGCGGGGCTGATGACCGACAAGCAGGCGAACAAGCGCGGCGTGGGCGGGGAAGTCCTCGCCTACGTCTGGTAAGGAGACCCGATGTCACGAATCGGACGGATGCCCGTCGTGGTGCCGGACGGCGTCGACGTCACCATCAACGGCCGTGAGGTCAAGGTGCGCGGGCCGAAGGGCAGCCTCAGCCTGGAGGTAGCCCCACCGATCGAGGTCCGGCAGGATAACGGGGCGATCACGGTGACCAGGCCGAGCGATGAGGGCGAGATCAGGGCGCTGCACGGGCTGTCCCGCTCGCTGATCGCCAACATGGTGACCGGCGTGACCGAGGGATACCGCAAGACCCTGGAGATCGTCGGCGTCGGCTACCGGGTCCAGGCCAGGGGCAAGGACCTGGAATTCGCGCTCGGTTACAGTCACCCGCTGCCGGTTTCCCCGCCCGAGGGGATCACCTTCCGGGTCGAGACGCCGACCAGGTTCGTGGTGGAGGGCATCGACAAGCAGCAGGTGGGCGAAGTAGCCGCCAATATCAGGAAGCTCCGCAAGCCGGACCCCTACAAGGGCAAGGGCGTGCGGTACCAGGGTGAGCAGATCCGCCGCAAGGTCGGGAAGGCTGGGAAGTAAGGGATGTCTGGCACCAGGACCCTGGGGCACGGTCGGGTCACCGGCCGGGCGAGCGCACGCTCCGCCGCGCGCTCGCGCCGCCACCTGAGGGTAAGGAAGAAGGTCACCGGGAGCGCCGCGCGACCGCGCCTGGTCGTCACGCGCTCGGCCCGGCACATGTTCGTGCAGCTCGTCGACGACGTGACCGGCAGTACGCTGGTTTCCGCGTCGACCCTGGACGGGTCCATCCGCGGCTCGGCCGGGGATAAGACGGCCAAGGCGAAGCAGGTCGGCGCGCTGATCGCCGAGCGAGCTAGCCAGGCGGGCATCAGCGCCGCGGTCTTCGACCGCGGCGGCCATGCCTACCACGGCCGGATCGCCGCCGTCGCCGATGGCGCGCGGGAAGGCGGGCTGGTCCTTTGACCCCGACGCATTCTTACTACGCGCATTCTCACGAGAAGAGGAAGATCTGATGGCAGCAACACCGCGGCGCGGCGCCGGAGGCGGCGAACGTCGCGACCGCCGCGACGACCGCCGTGGCGGCGCAGCCGATAAGGGCACCGCTTACCTCGAGCGGGTGGTCACCATCAACCGGGTGGCCAAGGTCGTGCAGGGCGGCCGGCGATTCAGCTTCACCGCGCTGGTCGTGGTGGGCGACGGAAACGGCATGGTAGGCGTCGGGTACGGCAAGGCCAAGGAGGTGCCCGCGGCGATCGCCAAGGGCGTCGAGGCAGCCAAGAAGAGCTTCTTCAGGGTCCCGCGCATCGCGGGCACGATCCCGCACACCGTGCAGGGCGAGGAGTCGGCCGGCGTCGTGCTGCTCAAGCCGGCCAGCCCAGGTACCGGCGTGATCGCCGGCGGCCCGGTGCGGGCCGTCCTCGAGTGCGCCGGCATCCACGATGTGCTCTCCAGGTCGCTCGGGTCGTCCAATCCGATCAATGTGGTGCACGCCACGGTCACGGCGCTGAAGAGCCTGAACCGCCCGGAGGAGATCGCGGCGCGGCGCGGGCTGCCGATCGAGCACGTCGCCCCGGCGGCCATGCTGCGGGCCCGGGCTGCCGCGGCGGCCAGCGCGGCGCCGCAGAACAGCTGAGCGGAGCAGAGAAATGGCAGAGTTGAGGGTCACCCAGACCAAGTCCAAGATCGGGGGCACCAAGGGGCAGCGGGATACGCTGCGCTCGCTCGGCCTCAGGCGGATCGGCGACGTGGTCACGAAGGCGGACCGGCCGGAGATCCGCGGTATGGTCCATGCGGTGCGCCACCTGGTCACCGTCGAGGAGGTTGACTGAGATGGCAGACGAGCAGGGCAGCACCCCCGGGGGCCGGGCCGGGCTCAAGCTCCATCACCTGCGGCCGGCCCAGGCGCGCGCACGGCGCGGACCCGGGTCGGCCGCGGCGAGGCGTCCAAGGGCAAGACGGCAGGCCGCGGTACCAAGGGCACGAAGGCACGCGGCCAGGTCGCCGGCGGTTTCGAGGGCGGCCAGATGCCGCTGCACCGCAGGCTCCCCAAGCTGAAGGGCTTCTCCAACCTGCGGTTCAAGACCACCTACCAGGTGGTGAACCTCGACCGGCTGGCCGCTCTCTACCCGGACGGCGGGGACGTGACCCCGGAGGACCTGGTAGCCAGGGGCGCGGTGCGGTCCGGCGAGATGGTCAAGGTCCTGGGCTCCGGCGACGCGGCTAGCGGGCTGCGGGTAACCGCGCACGCGTTCTCGGCGTCGGCCCGGGAGAAGATCACCGCGGCTGGCGGTACGGTCACTGAACTGTGACATGACCGGCCGAGCCGGTGGACAGGTAGCTGCGCAGCGTGGCTGTTCGAGTGCCGTCGGCGCGTTAGACTTCGGCGTGCATGTCGCGCTTGCGGCCACTGGGGCGCCGATCCCGTGACCAGGAGCGGCAGATGACGTTGACCCTTCGACTCAAGGACGGCGCATGCTGACCGCGTTCCTCCGGGCCTTCCGGACTCCCGACCTGCGCAGGAAGCTGCTGTTCACGCTCTTCATCATCGCGATATTCCGGCTCGGCGCCGCACTGCCGACCCCCGGGATCTCGGAGAAGGCGGTCACCAGCTGCCTGGACGCGGTGAACAGCAGCGGCCAGGCGGGACTGTTCCAGCTGGTCAACCTGTTCAGCGGCGGCGCCCTGCTGCGGCTGTCGGTCTTCGCGCTCGGCATCATGCCTTACATCACCGCCAGCATCATCCTGCAGCTGCTGGCCGTGGTGATCCCGCGGCTCGAGACGCTGCGCCAGGAGGGGCAGAGCGGCCAGGCCAAGATTACCCAGTACACCCGGTACCTCACGGTCGGCCTGGCCATCCTGCAGTCCACCGGCATCGTGGCGCTGGCCAGGTCGGGAAACCTGCCCGGGATGAGCGGCCAGGTACAGTGCGCCAACCTGATCCCGGACCAGTCGATCTTCAGGATCGGCACCATGGTCATTACGATGACCGCGGGTACCGCGGTCATCATGTGGCTCGGCGAGCTGATCACCGACCGCGGGGTCGGGAACGGCATGTCGCTGATCATCTTCACCCAGGTCATCGCCGTCATCCCGGGCGAGATGCTGGCCATCTACCGGCAGAAGCACGCGTTCGTGTTCGGCATCGTCCTGCTGGTCGGCATCTCCATCATCGGGTTCGTGGCTTTCATGGAGCAGGCGCAGCGGCGGATCCCGGTCCAGTACGCCAAGCGCATGGTGGGCCGCAAGATGTACGGCGGCACCTCAACCTACATCCCGCTCAAGGTGAACCAGGCGGGCGTCATCCCGGTCATCTTCGCCTCGTCGCTGCTCTACATCCCGCAGCTGGGAGCGCAGCTGTTCGGGCACGCGACGAGCGCGCACCCGGCAGGATGGGCGAACTGGGTCGAAGCGAACCTGGTGATCGGGGACGATCCGTACTACATGGCGATGTTCTTCATCCTCATCGTGTTCTTCACTTACTTCTACGTATCGATCACCTTCAACCCGACCGAAGTCGCCGACAACATGAAGAAATACGGCGGCTTCATCCCCGGCATCAGACCGGGCCGGCCGACTGCCGAGTACCTGAGCTATGTGCTCAGCCGGCTGACCGCGCCTGGCTCGGTCTACCTGGGCCTGGTCGCGCTCATCCCGATGGTTGCGATCGGCCTGGTCGGGGCCACGCAGCAGTTCCCCTTCGGCGGCACCAGCATCCTGATCATGGTGGGGGTGGGCCTCGATACCGTGAAGCAGATCGAAAGCCAGTTGCAGCAGCGTAACTATGAGGGCTTCCTGCGGTAGTGCGCGTCGTCCTGGTCGGGCCCCCCGGTGCGGGAAAAGGGACTCAGGCCCAGTTCATAGCCTCACACCTGGCGATCCCGAAGATCTCGACAGGTGACATCTTCAGGTTCAACGTCAGTACGGGAACGGAGCTTGGCCGGCTCGCCAAGTCCTATATGGACCGCGGTGACCTGGTGCCTGACGAGGTCACGGTCGCGATGGTGTCCAGCAGGCTGCAGGAGGACGACGCGCAGGCCGGCTTCCTGCTCGACGGCTTCCCGCGGAACGTACCGCAGGCCGAGACACTGCAGAAGATGCTGACCGAGTGGGACGTCAGGCTGGATGTCGTGGTCGAGCTGGTCGTTGACGATGACGAGGTGGTCAGGCGGCTGTCCGGCCGGCGGACCTGCCGCCGGTGCGGGCGGGTCTGGCACGTGCTGTTCGACCCGCCGGCCCGCGGCCAGCTGTGCGACGACTGCGGCGGCGAGCTGTTCCAGCGCGATGACGACCGGGAACAGACCATCAGGCACCGCCTGGACGTGTATCAGCTCCAGACTCAGCCGCTGATCGCGTTCTACGCGGACGAGGGAACGCTGCTGGGTATCGATGCCACTGGCCCGGTGGAGGAGATCACCGACCGGGCGCTCGGTGCGCTGCGGCGCTTTGTCCGCTGAAGTCAGTCGCGCGCCACGCGGGTAACGTTTGCAGTACAGACCCCGGAGGCCAGATGCGGACGAGACGGGACCAGCCCATCCAGATCAAGACACCCGGCCAGCTAGCCGCGATGCGGGAGGCCGGCCTGGTGGTGGCGCGCGCCCTGCAGGCGGCAGCGGCCGCGGTGGCGCCCGGGATCAGCACGGCTGAGCTGGACGCCATCGCCGACCGGGTCATCCGTGCGGCGGGCGCGGTGCCATCGTTTAGGGGCTATCACGGTTTCCCCGCGACGATCTGTACCTCGATCAACGACGAGATCGTGCATGGGATCCCCAGCCCAAGCAGGCGGCTGGCCGCCGGGGACCTCATCTCGATCGACTGCGGCGCGATCGTCTCAGGCTGGCATGGCGACGCCGCCGTGACCGTGGGCGTCGGGCCGGTCAGCGCCGAGCTGTCCGCCCTGGCCGACGCCTGCGAGCTGGCCCTGTGGTCCGGCCTGGCGCAGGCCGTGCCGGGCCGCCGCCTCACCGACATCTCGCACGCCGTGGAGGCCAGCGCCCGGGCCAGCGGCGAGTACGGCATCGTGCAGGAGTACGTCGGGCACGGGATCGGCAGCGAGATGCACATGGACCCGCCGGTGCCCAATTACGGCAAACCGGGCCGGGGCCCGGTGCTGACCGAGGGCATGACACTGGCCGTCGAGCCGATGCTGATCCTCGGGGGACGGCACACCCGGCTACTCGACGACGGGTGGACGGTGGTCAGCGCGGACGGGACCTGGTCGGCGCATTTCGAGCACACGGTGGCGATCACGGCCAACGGGCCTCGCGTGCTGACCGCGCAGGACGGCGGGGTGAGCGGCTTCGCGATGCTGCGCGAGCGGGGCGGGGCCGGACAGCCGGTGCCCGGACGGCCAGAGCCCGGACCGGGGGGCGCGGCCCGCCAGCCGCGGACGGGGGCGGGGGGATCCGCGTCGCGGGTGCCTGCCGGAGCGCGAGTAAAGGACTGAGGAGGGCTGATGGCGGCCGACCCCAGGATCCGGGCGTCCGATGAGGACCGGGACCGCACGGTGACGCTGCTACGGGAGCACCATGCGGCGGGCAGGCTGACCGTCGAGGAGTTCAACGAGCGGATCGACAAGGCTTACCAGGCGAAGACCATCGGCGAGCTGGACGACCTGATGGCCGACCTGCCGAGTATCGACCTGTACCGGCTGCCTGACGCCTCGCTGCCGCGCTACCGCGGGCCGCACCCGGGCGGGAGTTCCCTGATGCAGGCCTCGGGCGGCCTGGCCAGAGGACATGGCAGGTTCTCCCCGGTCTGGCTGGCCGCATTCGGGTCTTGGCTGTCGGTCAGCCTGATCTGCTTCGTGATCTGGGTGGCCATGGGGGCCAGCGGCCTGGCCTGGCCGATCCTGGTCGCCGGGCCGCTCGGGGCCATCCTGCTCGGCCGCTGGATCGCCGGCGGCGATCCCGGCGGCGGCCACCGGCCGCGCTGAGGCCGGGAATTTCCCCGCCCCTCCTGCGGTTAAGAGGAAGGCACGGGGCGAATCTGCCCCGGGTTCGCATTGTCGGCGGGTCTCGCGTAGACTCTGCTCCGGCCCATAAGCTGCCATCTGGCGTATGGCCTCAGGCCGTTGCGTGATGGCAGACGTCTAACAGGCCGCCCGTGGCCGGAGGGCCGTGCGAGAGCGCGAGCCGGACCGCGGGGGAAGCCCCAACGATGACCGCATGAGCCGCGGCGCGACCAGCAATGGCCGAGCCGCCTGACGATGAGTACCCAGCACCACCACAAGTAACAAGTAAGCCAGAACCAAAGCGAGCCACCGGCCAAGGCCAGGCAGCGAACCTATCAGCGAAGCGCGGAGGACATGCCCAAGAAAGACGGCGCCATTGAGATCGAGGGCACGGTCGTGGAATCACTGCCGAATGCCTTCTTCAGGGTGGAGTTGGACAACGGGCACAAAGTCCTGGCTCACATCAGCGGAAAGATGCGGATGCACTACATCCGGATCCTCCCCGATGACCGGGTCGTCGTTGAGCTGAGCCCCTACGACCTCAGTCGCGGGCGGATTGTCTACCGGTACAAGTAAACAGGCTGAAGGCGCGGCGGGCTCAATGGCTCCTGGCGCCCGAGGAGAGCAGCGATGAAGGTCAAGCCGAGTGTGAAGAAGATCTGCAGCAAGTGCCGGATCATCCGCCGGCATGGCCGCGTCATGGTCATCTGCACAGACCCGAGGCACAAGCAGCGTCAGGGCTGAGCAGCACGGTAAGTAGCAGACACGCACCGCAGTCCGCGGTCGGCCACCGGCTGGCCGCGGATTACCCCGGAGGAGGCCGGGGCCCGGTCCGGGCAGGGACGCAGGGAGCGGCGCGCAGGACCTCCGCGACAGAAGGAGAACTGCCCAGGATGGCACGCCTCGTCGGCGTCGACCTGCCGCGTGACAAGCGGCTCGAGGTCGCACTTACCTACGTCTACGGAATCGGCCGTACCCGTGCGCTTGAGACCCTCAGCGCCACCGGCGTCAGCGGCGATACCCGCGTCCACGACCTCAGCGACGATGACCTCCTGCGGCTGCGGGACTGGATCGACGCCACCTACAAGGTGGAAGGTGACCTGCGCCGCGAGGTGCAGGCCGACATCCGCCGCAAGGTCGAGATCGGGTGCTATCAGGGGATCAGGCACCGCCGCGGGCTGCCCGTGCACGGCCAGCGCACGCAGACCAATGCCCGCACCAGGAAGGGCAAGAAGAAGACCGTCGCCGGCAAGAAGAAGGCCGGGAAGAAGTAGTCCGCGCCGGGCCAGCCTCCGCAGGCGGCCCGGCATCAGCGGTCCGACCACCTCAGGGACTAAGGGAGCAGGATGCCTCCGAAGAGCCGGGCCGGCGTCAAGAAAGTGCGCCGGAAGGAACGAAAGAACATCGCGCACGGGCACGCGCACATCAAGAGCACCTTCAACAACACCATCGTCTCCATCACCGACCCGGGCGGCAGCGTCATATCCTGGGCCTCGTCCGGCCAGGTGGGCTTCAAGGGCTCGCGCAAGTCGACGCCGTTCGCTGCCCAGATGGCGGCCGAGGCCGCGGCGCGTCGCGCGATGGAGCACGGCATGCGCAAGGTCGACGTGTTCGTGAAGGGCCCTGGCTCGGGGCGGGAAACCGCCATCAGGTCCCTGCAGGCGACCGGCCTGGAGGTCGGCTCGATCCAGGACGTCACCCCGGTTCCGCACAATGGCTGCCGCCCGCCCAAGCGGCGCCGGGTCTGAGGAGTAAGCGACAACATGGCTCGATACACCGGCGCCGACTGCAAGCGCTGCCGCCGCGAGAAGACCAAGCTGTTCCTGAAGGGCGCCAAGTGCGACTCGCCGAAGTGCCCGATCGAGATCCGGCCCTACCCGCCGGGCGAGCACGGCAGGAACCGCCCCAAGGAGAGCGAGTACCTGCTGCAGACTAGGGAGAAGCAGAAGGCCAAGCGCATCTACGGGATCCTTGAGCAGCAGTTCCACAACTACTACACCGAGGCGACCCGGACCCGCGGCAAGACCGGCGACGCGCTGCTCCAGATCCTGGAGACGCGGCTGGACAACGTGATCTACCGGGCCGGCTTCGCCAAGAGCAGGGACATGGCCAGGCAGCTGGTCGGGCACGGCCACGTCCTGGTCAACGGGCGCAAGGTCGACATCCCGTCCTACCGGGTGAGCGAGGCCGACATCGTCCAGATCGCGGCCAAGTCGGTGGAGCTGACCCCGTTCGTGGTGGCCCGCGCCGAGGCGGGCGAGCGGACCGTCCCCGCCTGGCTCGAGGTGATCCCCGACAAGATGCGTATCCTCGTTCATGCGCTCCCGGTCCGGGCCCAGATCGACACCCAGGTCCAGGAACAGCTCATCGTCGAGCTCTACTCGAAGTAACCCACTGCGGGCCTGCCGTGGCGGCAGGCCCGCGCCAATGGCGGCTTCCGGCCGTCAGCGGGAATGACTGGCGGGGGAGCCGCCAGTCAAGAAGTCGCGATCGTCATATAGCGGGCATCGCGGGAAGGAATACCCATGCTCATCGCCCAGCGTCCGAGCCTCACCGAAGATCAGGTCGACGAATTCAGGTCCAGGTTCGTCATCGAGCCGCTCGAGCCGGGGTTCGGCTACACGATCGGTAACTCGATCCGCCGCACCCTGCTGTCCTCCATTCCTGGTGCGGCGGTGACCAGCATCAGGATCGAGGGGGTCCTGCACGAGTTTTCTACCGTGCCCGGGATCGCCGAGGACGTCACCGACATCATCCTCAACCTCAAGGAACTAGTCGTCTCCTCCGAGCACGACGAGCCGGTGCCGATGTACCTGCGCAAGCAGGGGCCGGGGCCGGTCACGGCGGCGGACATCGCCCCGCCGGCCGGCGTCGAGGTGCACAACCCCGACCTGCACATCGCCACCCTGAACAGCAAGGGCAAGCTGGAGATGGAGCTGACGGTCGAGCGCGGCCGCGGTTACGTGTCGGCGGCCCAGAACAAGCAGCCGGGGCAGGAGATCGGCCGGATCCCGATCGACTCGATCTACTCGCCGGTCATGCGGGTGACCTACAAGGTCGAGGCCACCCGGGTCGAGCAGCGCACCGACTTCGACAAGCTGATCCTGGACGTGGAGACCAAGCCGTGCATGCGGCCCAGGGACGCGGTGGCCAGCGCCGGGAAGACCCTGGTCGAGCTGTTCGGGCTGGCCAGGGAGCTGAATGTCGACGCCGAGGGCATCGACATCGGCCCGTCGCCGACCGACGCCGCGCTCGCCGCGGATCTGGCGCTGCCGATCGAGGAGCTGAACCTGACCGTCCGCTCCTACAACTGCCTCAAGCGCGAGGGCATCCACACCGTCGGCGAGCTCGTCGCCCGCAGCGAGCAGGATCTGCTCGACATCCGCAACTTCGGCGCGAAGTCGATCGAGGAAGTCAAGCAGAAGCTGATCGACATGGGCCTCGCGCTCAAGGACTCACCGCCCGGGTTCGACCCCGGGACGGCGGCTGACAGCTACGGGGCGGACGACGACGAGAGCTACGTCGAAACCGAGCAGTACTGACCGGCCGGGCGACCGCCCGGCAGGCAGCGAACCGAGGAGAAGTTCCCGATGCCCACGCCCACCAAGGGCCCGCGTCTTGGCGGCAGCTCGGCCCATCAGCGGCATATGCTGGCGAACCTGGCCACGGCGCTGTTCGAGCACGGCAGGATCACCACGACCGAGGCGCGGGCGCGCAGGCTGCGGCCGGTCGCCGAGCGGCTGATCACCTTCGCCAAGCGAGGTGACCTGCACGCCCGCCGCCAGGTGATGACTGTCGTCACGGACAAGAGCGTCGTGCATACGCTGTTCGCCGACATCGGGCCGAGCTTCGCCACCCGCGAGGGCGGCTATACGCGGATCACCAAGGTCGGGCCGCGCAAGGGCGATAACGCCGCGCTCGCGGTGATCGAGCTGGTCCGGGAGGAGGCCGAGGCGAAGCCGCGCCGCCGCCGGGCCCGCCGGTCGCAGCCGGCCGCGAGCCCGGCCACCGACCGGCCGCGCCAGACCCGGCGCGGCGCCGCGGACGCCGATGCAGAGCCGGCCAGTGCTGCAGAGCCGGCCAGTGCTGCAGGCGGCCAGTGCTGCAGAGCCGGCCAGTGCTGCAGAGGCCGGGGCCGCCGCATCCGCCGCCGCGCCGCCGGAGGTCGCCGATTCAGCGGCCGATGACGCGGCGGCCGCGGCGGCCGAGGGCTCCGGAGGCGACGCCGCAGACGAGGAGGCGGCGGACGGCGGCGGAGCCGACACGCCAGCCGCAGGCAGCGACGCGGAGGCCTGACGAGCGGGCCGAGCCGACGAGCGGCCTGAGCCCGACAGCCGACGAGCGGCCTGAGCCCCGCAACCGGGACGGGCGCGTGACGGCCCGCAGCGGCCCGCTCGCGCGCGATCGGGTCGAACCCGGCCCAGCTACCCTCCGCCTGCGCCTGGACCTGTCCTACGACGGCTCAGCCTTTCACGGCTGGAGTCGGCAGCCGGGCCTGCGGACCGTCCAGCAGCTGGTTGAAGAAGCGCTCGGCAGGATCCTGGGCCTGCAGGCGCCGCCTGCCCTGACCGTAGCGGGCCGTACCGACGCCGGGGTCCACGCGCGCGGCCAGGTCGCGCACGCCGATGTCACCGCCGAATCCTGGGACCGGGCGGGCGGCAACATGCTGCGGCGGCTGGGCCGGTTGCTGCCGCCGGACATCCGGGTGCACGCCGTGCGCCCCGCTCCGGACGGATTCGATGCCCGGTTCTCCGCGCTATGGCGCCGGTATACCTACCGGGTCTGCGATGACCCGGGCCGGGCGGACCCCCTGCGCAGGCACGACACGTTGTGGTACCAGCGCCAGATTGACATCGCGCGGATAAACGAGGCCGCGGCGGACTGCCTTGGCACCCGCGACTTCGCCGCATTCTGCAGGCGCCGGGAAGGCGCCAGCACCGTGCGTGAGCTGCTCCGGATGCAATGGACCCGGCCGGAGCCCGGCCTCGCGGTCGCCACCGTGGCGGCGGACGGGTTTTGCCACAACATGGTCCGGGCGCTGACCGGGGCCATGCTGTCGGTGGGCGACGGGACCAGGCCGTCCGGCTGGCTGGCCGACGTGCTGGCGGCCGGCGCCCGCGATCCTGCCGTGCATGTGGTCCCGCCGCACGGGCTGTGCCTGGAGGAGGTCCGTTACCCGGCCGACGCCGGGCTCTCGGCGCGGGCAGCGGTGACCCGGCGGGTCAGGCAGTCCGGGGCTTCCCGGTAACCAGGCGGCTGGCCAGGCTCAGGTTGGCGGTGTTCTGGATGAGACGGTTGCAGAACGCCTCGAGTTCCAGCCGCTCTGCCGTGGTCCCCGGGGCGTGCAGATCTGCGAACTCGGCCCAGACCATGACCAGGTAGTGCCCCTTGATCTCGGTCTCCTCCAGGCCGGTCCCCTTGGTCAGGCGGCGGGTCGGCCCCCGGGCGGCCGGCAGCTGGGCGATGAAGTCGCCGCCGCCCGCCGCCTGGCCCGTCTTCTCCGCAGCCGTGACGCCGATCAGGTTCAGCACGCCGATGGTGCCCATCAGCTTGCTGTCACCAGACAGGTAGCTGGCCCGCATGACCTGGGTGCAACGACCGCGGCGGACCGCTGACTGCAGTGCTGAGCCGATCACGGCCCTGGCGCAGTTGGTCCCACTCCGCTCGACGGTCCTGGCGTACCCGTTCCCTGCGACGGAGAAGGTGGCGGGAAAGAGCTCGGCCAGGGTGAGCGGCAAGGGGTCGGCGGCCCGGCTCTCGATATGCCCCCACGGCCCGAGCGGCGGAGTGGCCGTCGGCGCGGCCGATGAAGGCTGGCTGCTCGGGGGCGCCGTGCGCTTCGCCGCGGCGGCCGCCTGGCCGGTGCTGCGGTGGCTGCCGCCGAACCAGATGTAGGCGGCCGCGCTCGCCACCAGGGCAACGACCAGCGCGCACGCGAGCAGCACGCGCCGCAGCCGCCTCCCGCGGCGGGCGCGGGCGCGCGCGCGCCTGGACTGCGGACGCTCGGTGCGCGCGCCTGTGGCGCGCGGCAGGGCCGCCTGAGGGCTGGTCTGGTCGCGCTGGGCACCGGAGGCGGGCTGCCCGGCCCGGTGGCCGCCGGTCCCGGTGGCGGAATGCTCATCCTGGCCGGGGCGGTCGGCCTGCGGCGGGTCAGCGAACGGCGTCCGCGGCGGGTCAGCGAACGGCGTCCGCGGCGCTGCCCAGCTACTCGTGAGCGGTCCGTCGACGACTTCCCAGGCCTGGGTCGAGGTGAGGTCGGCGGCCGGATCGCTGACGGCCAGGACTGAATAGCCTGGCTCGGCGTAGCCGGCCTGCCCCGGCCCAGGCTCGCCGACCGCCAGCCCGGCCGGGCCGGACCCCGGATGCCAGGCCCCCGGATGCCAGGCCCCCGCGCTACCGGCCGGCTGAGGCTCCGGATCAGGGCCTGCTGCCCATCCGTCGGCGGCGCGGGCATCCGGGTAGGCCTCATCCGCCTGCCTCGCGGTCCGGTTCCACGCGGAGAACTGGCCAGGGGGATAGACGGGCGGTGGCTGGCCCGGAGCGGGCGGGAAGCCCCGGACCGGGCCTTTGCCCGCCATGCCCGCGGTCGGCCCGTACCACCCGCCCCCCGGCCGGCCGGGGGCCTGGCGCCCTGCCTCGCCCCCGGCCGGCCGGGGGCCGGAGTACCCGGGCACGAATAGCGAGGATCCGCCCCAGGCTGGCTGAGGGTCAGCTCCGGGCGGCGGCCCGGACGCCGCCCCATTCCGCCCGGCCGCCCGATTGTGCCCGGCGGCCCCATTGTGCCCGGCGGCCCCATTACGCCCGGCGGCCCCATTACGCCCGGCGGCCCCATTACGGTCGGCCGCCCCATTACGCCCGGCCGGCCCCTTCCGGCGGCCAGCCGCGCGGTCGGCGGACTTCTCACCCGGGTTGCGCATGCGGCGAAGCGTATCGCTGTGCGCGCCTCTGTTAGCCCCGTCGGCCGTTTTGTCGGAGTCTTCAGCTGCGGCACCGCCATGACCTGGAGATGATCTGGAACAGCGCCCGCCGACGGCGGCCCGCCAGGCTTCACTTTGACCGTCGTCACCTGCGGCCGGTATTCTGCTTGGGCGTCCATGTGCATCGGCATGCCCGCGCTGCCCGGTTTCTGGTCAGTGCAGTGGCGGCCGGTGCCGCGGAGTCCCCCGCCAGGGAGGGCTTACCCCAGGCGAGGGCCAGGATTCAGGACTCACACGCGAAGGCTTATGACTGTGCGCACATTCAGCCCGAAAGCCGGTGACATCCACCGGCAGTGGCATGTCATCGATGCCTCTGACGTTGTCCTCGGCCGGCTTGCGACGCAGGCCGCCACGCTGCTGCGCGGCAAGCACAAGCCGATCTTCGCACCGCACGTGGACACCGGTGATTTTGTCATTGTCATCAACGCGGAGAAGGTCGCGCTGAGCGGGAACAAGCTCGCTGACAAGCGCGCGTACCGGCACTCCGGGTACCCCGGCGGGCTGCGGTCGATTTCCTACGCGACGCTGATGGAAAAGAACCCGGAGCGGATCATCGAGAAGGCCGTGAAGGGCATGCTGCCGAAGAACACGCTGGGCAGGCAGATGCTGCGCAAGCTCAAGGTGTACGCCGGGCCCCATCATCCCCACCAGGCGCAGCAGCCGGTCCAGTTCGAGATTACGCAGGTCGCGCAGCAGGCCGCGGCCAGCCGCGCTGGTACGAAGTAACCAGAGCCGATAAGGAAGCACGAGGAAGACGACGTGGCTGAGCCCACTGACGCGCAGGGTCCCGAAGCGGGAGCAGGCGCCGAGCCCGAGCAGAACGCTGGGGAGCACGTGTCGGAGTACACCACCGAGACGGGTGACGCTGCGACCGCCGGCCCCGCCCGGCAGGCCCGCAAGCCGGTCGTGACGGGGAACGCGCTGGGCACCGGCAGGCGCAAGGAGGCCATCGCGCGGGTCCGCATCCTGCCTGGCACCGGGAAATGGCAGATCAATGACCGGTCGCTGGACGAGTACTTCCCGAACAAGCTCCACCAGCAGCTCATCAGCGAGCCTTTCGTGACGCTGGGCGCCGACGACCAGTTCGATGTGGTCGCCCGGATCACCGGCGGCGGCGTCACCGGGCAGGCAGGCGCACTGCGGCTTGGCCTGGCCCGGGCGCTGATTCTTGTCGATCCAGACAGCCGCCCGGCCCTAAAGCGGGCCGGTTTCCTGACCCGGGACGCTAGGGTCAAGGAGCGGAAGAAGTACGGGCTGAAGAAGGCACGCAAGGCGCCGCAGTACTCCAAGCGCTGAGCTGCTGCTGCCGCCGTTGCAGGCCAGCGCAGTAAAGACCGGATGACCAGGGGTGAGTCCATTGGGCCGGCTGTTCGGTACGGACGGTGTTCGGGGAGTTGCGGGGCGTGACCTGACGGCGCGATTCGCGACCGACCTCGCGGCAGCCGCTGCGGCGGTGTTGTCCGGGGCTGGCTTGTCCGGCACCGGCGATCGCGCGAGCGCGGCCGCCAGCAATGGCCGCGCCCGCGGCCAGGAGCGGCACCGCCCGGTGGCGCTGGTCGGGCGCGACCCCCGGGCATCCGGGCAGTTCCTTGAGGCCGCGGTGGTAGCCGGCCTGGCCGGGGCCGGCGTGGATGTGCGCAGGCTGGGCGTCCTGCCGACGCCCGCCGTCGCTTACCTGACCGGCGCCCTCAACGCTGACTTTGGCGTGATGCTGTCCGCGAGCCACAATCCGGCGCCCGACAACGGGATCAAGTTCTTCGCCCGCGGCGGCCTCAAGCTGCCCGACGCGGTGGAAGACGAGATAGAAGACCGCCTGGCGGCCGGGCCGACTCCCGATGGCCTGCCCCCGGCCGGCTTCGGCCGGGTCACCGACGCTGCCGCTGAGGTGGAGCGTTATCTTGCCCATCTGCTTTCCACGCTTCCCGAGCCCGGCCGCGATTGTCCGCTTAACGGGATGCGCGTCGTGGTCGACTGCGCACACGGCGCTGCCTACGACGTCGCGCCGCGGCTGCTGCGCCGGGCCGGCGCCGACGTGGTCACGATCGGCGCCGAGCCGGACGGGGACAACATCAATTCCGGCTGCGGCTCGACCAGCCTCGGCGCCTTGTCGGCCGCCGTGCGGACGCACGGCGCCGACGCCGGCATCGCCTATGACGGAGACGCTGACCGGTGCCTGGCCGTCGACGCGGGCGGTCAGCTGATCGACGGCGACCAGATCCTGGCCGTGCTGGCCTTCGCGCTGCGCGACGAGGGGCGGCTGCCGGGTAACACCGTTGTCGCGACGGTCATGTCCAACCTCGGATTCCGGCTGGCGATGCGCGAGGCGGGCATCGAGGTGGTCCAGACGCCGGTCGGCGACAGGTACCTGCTGGCCGCGATGCTGGACGGCAAGTTTGCCCTTGGCGGCGAGCAGTCCGGGCACATCATCATGCTCGACCACGCGACCACCGGCGACGGCCTGCTCACCAGCCTGCAGCTCCTGTCCGTCGCGGCCGGCCGCGGGCAGCCGGTGGGCGAGCTGGTGAAGGTGATGACCAGGTACCCGCAGGTGCTGGTCAACATCCCCGGCGTGGACAAGTCCCTGGTCGCGTCCTCGCCCCAGCTGACCGACGCCGTACGGGCCGCGGAAGCTGAGCTTGGCGAGTCAGGGCGGGTGCTGGTGCGGCCGAGCGGGACCGAGGACGCAGTCCGGATCATGGTCGAGGCGGTCGACGCCGGCCAGGCGCGCCGACTGGCGGATGCGCTCGGCGACGTGGTGCGGCAGTTCGGGTAAGCGGGCTAGGCCCGGACGCGCACGGAGGGTGTGCCCGGCTCCGCGCCGTCTTGCCCAGCTGAGCGCGCATGACGTTCGCTGGTGAACGCGGGGTGCTGGGGCCGAGCCGGCGCCGGGCCTCCTTACGGTCCTGGCCGGTGAGCCTGTCGATGTACAGGACGCCGCGCAGGTGATCGGTTTCATGCTGCAGGCAGCGGGACAGCTCACTCGTCCCCTCGACGGTGACCGGGTTCCCGTGCCGGTCGGCGCCCGAGATAACCGTGCGCATCGGCCGCCTCAGCCAGGCCGTGATGCCGGGAATGGACAGGCAGCCCTCGGACCCGTCGTACACGCCCTCGGACCCGTCGTACACGCCCCCGGCCTCGATGACCACCGGGTTGATGAGGTAGCCGTGCTGGCCGTCGACGTTGTAAGAGAAGGCGGCCAGGCCGACGCCGATCTGCGGCGCGGCCAGCCCGGCCCGGCCGGGAAGCAGGACGTTCTCGAGGAGATCATCGGCCAGGCGGCTGATCGAGCCGTCGAACCGGGTCACCGGATCGCCGTAAAGCCGCAGCGGCCGGAGGAGGAATCCCGCTGCCCGTGCCCGCGGGCCAGGCGTGGCAGGCTTGGCGTGTGATCGGAGGCATCGGCGTGGACATTGCTGACATCTCGCGGCGGCAGGCGGCTATCCGCCGCGCCCGCTCGCTGGCCGCCCGGCTGTTCGCCGAAGGCGAACGTAGCGCGAAGCCGGGCTTGCTCGCCTCCGGGGCTGACGCCGCGGCCGGGCTCGTCGTCCGGACCTGGCGCCTGTCCCCGAGCCATGACGGCCGCCTGAGCGTCGCGACGGTGGTGGCGCACGGATGAGAAACGCTCACCTGGTAGCGGACATCCGCCCGGCGGAGCAGGCCCTCATGGCGAGGCTGCCGGACGGCGCGCTGATGCAGCGGGCCGTGGCGGGCCTGGCGTCGGTCTGCGCCAGCCTGCTCGGCCGCGTGTACGGCTCCAGGGTCGTGGTGCTCGCAGGCAGCGGCGACAACGGCGGAGATTCCCTGCACGCCGGGGCGGTGCTGGCGCGCCGCGGCGCGGTGGTGACCGCCATCGCCGTGGCATCGCGGGTACACCAGGGCGGGGCGGCCGCGCTCCGGGCCGCCGGGGGCACTCTGATCGAGGCGGCCGATCCGGGCACCGAGCGGGCGGTGGGCTCGGCGAACCTGATCATTGACGGCATTCTCGGCATCGGCGGGCGTGGCGGCCTTCGCGAGCCTGCGGCGTCGCTGGCCGTCCAGGCGGACCGCTCCCGCGCCCTGGTCGTGGCCGCCGACCTGCCGAGCGGTATCGATGCCGACACCGGCGTGGTGGCCGGGGCGGCGGTCCGCGCCGACGTGACCGTAACCTTCGGGACCTGGAAGCCAGGCCTGCTGATCGACCCGGGAGCATCCCACGCCGGAGTCGCGGAGTTCGTTGACATCGGCCTGGCGCCGCACCTGGGGCCGTCCGCCGTCGCCGCGCTCCAGGCCGACGATGTGGCCAGCCAGCTGCCCAGCCCGTCGGCCGAGTCCGACAAGTACCGCCGCGGCGTACTAGGGCTGGCGGCCGGCAGCGAGCGGTTCACCGGCGCCGCGACCCTCGCGGTCGGGGGCGCCATTCACGGCGGGGCGGGGATGGTCCGGCTGGTTTCGGCCGCGCCCGCCGTCGCCGTCGCCCGCCAGCACTGGCCGGAAACCGTGATCACCGTCGTGGCACCCGGCCCCTCAGCCGGCCGGGCGGTGCAGACCGCAGGCCAGGTCCAGGCCTGGGCCGCCGGGCCCGGCATGGGCACCGACGAGACCGCCGTCAGCCTGCTCACCGCCGTCCTCGCGAGCGGCGTCCCGGTGCTGGTGGACGCCGACGGCCTCACCGTGCTGGCCGCGCACCGCGAGCTGCTCCCGCGGGCCGCCCCCACCCTGATTACCCCGCACGCCGGGGAGCTGGCCAGGCTGCTCGGCGCGGACCGGGCCGACGTGGAGGCCCGCCGCCTGGAATTCGCCAGGCGCGCGGCGGCGGAGCTTGGCGTCACGGTCCTGCTCAAGGGGTCTACCACGGTCATCGCCCGGCCATCGGCGGATGATCAGGTCCTGGTGAACCCGACGGGGACGCCGTGGCTGGCCACGGCCGGCTCCGGCGATGTCCTATCCGGCCTGGCCGGCGCGCTGCTGGCGCAGGGCCTCGAGCCGCAGGCCGCGGCCGCCGCGGCCGCCTACCTGCACGGCATCGCCGCCCGGCTGGCCGCGACCGGCACCACTCGAAGCGCCGCCCGGACCGCCGGGGCCGGTGCGCCGATCGGCGCATCCGACCTGATCAGTGCGCTCCCCGCGGCAATCAGGACGGTGTCCGCCAGCTAGCCGGTCCGCCACCAGCCGGTCCGCCACCAGCCGGTCCGCCACCAGCCGGTCCGCCACCTGGCCGGTGGGGTCCCCGGCGCTGGTCCGGGTACGCCAGTCATGACCAGCACCGCGGGGGGCAGAGCTGAGCCGGATGGGACTGGCGCGAGCTGCGGTGGCGGCCGGGGTTGCCCTGGCTGTCGCTGGCGTAGCGGGCTGCGGACCGGCCGGTAACCCGGCGCTGCCCGGGCCGCCTCCGATTTCGGCTGGCCAGCTGGACCGCAGCGTTACGTATGCCTTCTCGTTCCTCAACCGGCTGATGGACACCTACGCCACCGGCTCGACCCCCCGTCTGGTGCAGAGCTTCACCGGCGGCGTACTGGGACGAGATCATTTCACTGCCTCACAGACCTACGACGACGCAGTGCTGATCGATGCCTACCTGGCCGCGGGAACGGCGGCCGGGCGGTGGCGGGCCGAGATCATCGGCGACGCGCTGCTGTATGTGCAGGCCAACGATCCGTTGCGGGACGGGCGCATCCGCGCTGCGTACGCCCCGACTCCGCTGCGCAGCCCGGCCGCCGTGACGATCGTCAATGCCGCCACGACGGCCGGTGACCTGGCCTGGGCCGGCCAGGCACTCGTCCAGCTCTATGCGGTCACCAGCCGGCTCGCCTACCTCACCGGAGCGGAGGCCATCGGGAACTGGGTACAGGCCAACGCCCGTGACACGCGCGGAGCGGGCGGCTACACCGGCGGCCAGACGGCGAGCGGCCAGAAGATCGACTGGAAGTCAACCGAGCACAACATTGACCTCTATGCCTTCTTCACCCTGCTGGCCGGGCAGACGGGCGACCCGGCCTGGTCCATCAGGGCGGCCTGGGCCCGGCGATTCGTCGCGGCGATGTGGAACCGGCCGCAGGGCAGGTTCAACGTCGGAACGACCAGCGACGGAGTCACGCTCAACGCGGCTTTTCTTCCTGAGGATGTCAATAGCTGGTCATATCTGGCCTTCCGGGATCCGGCCTACCAGGCGTCAGTCAGCTGGGACGTGCGCAACCTCGCCGCCCGCCAGGCTGGTCCGGCCAGCGGCCGCAGCGCAGCTCAGGGCGCCGCCAGCGGCTACGGCGGGGTGAGCTCTTGCACCGGGGACCGGACAGGCGTCTGGTTCGAGGGGACCGCGCATCTCGCTGACGCGCTTGAGGCCCGCAACGGTCCTGGTGACGCGGCCCGGGCGGCTGGGTACCTGTCGGACATTTACCATGCCCAGGTCGACGGGCCCAACGCCGACGGGGCCGGGATCATAGCCGCCTCGAAGGACGGGCTCAGCGACTGCGCGGGAGGCGTCTACTACGCCTCGCTGCACACCGGTACGACCGCGTGGTACATCCTGGCCGCCAGGCGGGCCGACCCGTTCTCCCTGATCTTCGGCGGGTGAAGCGCCTGGCTGCCTAGTCTTCGGCGCGCCCGCCCAGGTAGCGGGCCAGGAAGCGCTCGGCCGCCGCATAGAACCGCAGGCGGTTCTCCGGCTTGGCAAACCCGTGGCCCTCGTCAGGGAAGAGCAGGTAATCGTGCTCGATCCCGGTCTCGCGCAGGGCCGCCACGATCTGCTCCGACTCGGCCTGCTTCACCCTCGGGTCATTCGCTCCCTGGGCGATCAGCAGCGGAATCCTGATGTCGCTCACCCGGGAGAGCGGCGAGCGCGACCACAGGAAGTCGGCGTCAGCGGCCGGGTCGCCGACCCGGCGGTGGAACTGGGCGATCATCGGGGCCCAGTACGGCGGGATCGTCTCGATCAGGGTCTTCAGGTTGGACGGCCCGACGATGTCGACAGCGCAGCAGAACACCTCGGGCGTGAACGTCGCGCCGACCAGCGCCGCGTAGCCGCCGTAGGAGCCGCCGTAGATGGCCACCCGGGCCGGGTCGGTCCAGCCCTGGCTGACGGCGAAGGAAACGGCGTCGATCACGTCGTCATGCATCCTGCCGCCCCACTCGCGGTCACCGGCATTAACGAACGATTTCCCGTAGCCGGTCGATCCCCGGTAGTTGACCTGGATGCAGAGATAACCACGGTTGGCCAGCCACTGCGCCTCAGGGTTGAAGCCCCAGACGTCACGGACCCAGGGGCCGCCGTGCACGTTGACCACGGTCGGGAGCCCGGACCTGGCGCTGCCTGCCGGGAAGGTGGCGTAGCCGTGAATGGTCAGGCCGTCCCGGGCCGTGAAGCTAAAGGGTTCCATCGCGGCCAGCTCGTAACGGGACAGCTCCGGCCGGGTGTCGAGCAGGAAGTGGCCGGTGCGGCTGGCCCGGTCATAGCTGAAGAAAGACTCCGGCCCGGCATCGTTGGTGAAACTGACCAGCCAGGTCGTGTCGGCGTGGTCGGCGTCGTCGAAGACCGGGTCGCCGGGGTGCAGTGCCCGGATCGCCGACAGGTCGGCGGCGACCGACTGGTCAAGCACGACATACTCCGACCGGTCCTTGAGGAGCGTCACGATCTGCGGTTCGCGGGTATCCGGCTGCAGCCGGACATCCGTCACGTCCGCCTCCGGGTCCTCGGCGAGCACCTCGGTCGAGCCGGTGGTGATGTCGATCCGGACCAGCCTGCCGGTCTGCGCGGCCACCGAGCTCATGGCGAGCAGCGACCGGCCATCCTCACTGAACGCGATCAGCCCGCTGGTCAGCGCGTCCTCAGCCGGGACGGTCTCCAGCGGACGCCAGTCGCCGTCCGCGCTGTCTCTGACCAGCAGGATGAAGCCACCGTCCGGCTGCGGCGCGGCGGCCGCCCTGACCACCAGCTGCGCGTCGGCCGCCCAGCCGACGACGCCGAAATTCTCTACTTCCTTGGTCAGCTCCCCGCTCACCAGGTCGAGCCGGTAGACATCGTGCAGCTCAGGGTTGTCCCGGTTCAGCCCGATGAGGACGTCGGTGGGGAATTTCCGCTCCATCGCGATCAGCTGCGTCTGCACGCCGTCGAACGGGGTGAGGTCGCGGCGCTGCATCGTCTGCAGGTCAACGTCGTGCAGCCGCCAGTTCTCGTCGCCGCCGGTGTCCTGCAGGTACAGCAGGTGCCTGCCGTCATGAGCCCAGTAGAACGTGCGGATGCCGCGGTCGGAGTCGTCGGTCACGACCCGGGCCGCCGCCCAGTCCACCCCCTGGGCGGTGCTGGCGGGCGCGACCCAGACGTTCAGGACCCCCTCATGCGGCGCGATCCAGGCCAGCAATGTCCCGTCAGGCGATATCCGGGGGCTGATCCGTTCCGGGTTGCCGAAGAGCACCTGCCGCGGAATGAGTTCGGTCACCGACGCGCTTCCTTTCGCACCTCGCCCAGCGGCGAACAGCACCCGGCCAGGGCAGCCGAGGCCGGGCCAGCCGAGGCCGGGCCGTGAGCCTTAAGATATCCGGACTGCGCGGCGCACGCGCCGCACCAGCGCCGCGGCACCGGCCGGTCCCGGCCCGCTACCACGCCGCAGGCTCGGGCCGCGGCTGGACGCTCCCCGTAGCCGCGTCCAGGCGAATTACCTCGTCAGTGCCCCAGCCCCGGAGCTCCTTCAGCCGGCCGTCCACAGCGCCCACAAATCCGTATGGAAGTACCCATAAGCCAGTGATTGCGACGGTCGTGTCGAAGAACCCCATGGGATTGATCCTGATGCCCGGCGGCCGGTGACGCAAGACGGTACACCCGGCCGGCGCCTGCTCCCGATGGCGGCGCGATCGCCGGGGTGCCGCCGTGCAGCCGCCTGAGGCAGCCACATCAAGGGGGCGGGGGCTGGCAGACTGGATGTTCATGGACGGCCACTCCGAAGCGCTCATCGACCTGTGCGCGATCAAGGACAACGTGTCGGCGCTCGTGAAGCATGTCGGCGGCGCACAGCTGATGGCCGTGGTCAAGTCGGATGGCTACGGCCACGGCATGATCCCGGCGGCCGCTGCGGCGGTGGCGGGCGGCGCTGACTGGCTCGGCGTCGTGCACGTAGCTGACGCCCTGGCGCTGCGCGAGGCGGGTTTTGCCGTGCCCGTGCTGTGCCTGCTGGCGTCCCCCGACGCAGCGCACGAGGAGGCCATCCGCGGTGAGATTGATCTTTCCGCGGGCTCGGCTTCGCTGGTGGGCCAGATGGCGGCGGCGGGGAAGCGGGCCGGGCGTCCGGCCCGGCTGCATCTCGAGGTCGACACGGGGATGGCCAGAGGCGGCGCGACGGAAGCTGACTGGCCCGGCGTGGTCCGTGCTGCGCTGGAGGCTGAGGCGGCTGGTCATGCCCGCATCATCGGCATCTGGTCGCATCTCGCCTGCGCCGACATTCCCGGGCATCCGTCGATCATGACCCAGCTGGAGGCCTTCCGCGGCGCGATCGCGCTGGCGCAGGCGGCGGGCGCCCGGCCGGAACTGCGCCACCTGGCCAACACCCCGGCCACGCTGACCCTCCCGGACACCTGGTTTGACCTGGTCAGGACGGGGGGCGCGGTGGTCGGCCTGTCCACGCTGCCCGGCGGCGCGCCGGACTGGCTGCGCCCGGCCATGACCATCCGGGCCCGGCTGGTCCAGGTCAAGCGCGTTCCGGCCGGCACCGGCGTATCCTACGGCCACCGGTATGTGACGAGCCGCGAGGCGACGCTCGGCCTGATCCCGCTCGGCTACCACGAGGGCGTGCCCAGGCACGCGTCAGGCCGGGCGCAGTTGCAGGTCCGCGGGCGGCGCTGGACGATTTCGGGCACGGTGTGCATGAACCAGATCGTGGTGGATTTCGGCGACGAGAACGTTACTTCCGGTGACGAAGTGGTGCTTTTCGGTCCAGGCGACGCTGGTGAGCCGACCGCGCAGGAGTGGGCCGATGCACTGGGAACACTTTCCTACGAGATTGTCACGAGGTTCGCGGGACGGGTGCCAAGAAGCTACTTTGGAGTAACACAGACCCAGGATCCAGTCGTGGCCGGGGCGCTCCGGACCCCAGCGGCGTCGGCCAGCTAGGCGAATACCAGCCTCGCTGGGGGATTAAGCAGGAGGGCTGATGGCCAGGTGGCGGCGTATTACCGGCGCGGCTGGACTGGCGGCAGGCGCCGCGGCAGCCGGCGCGGGGGCGATCCTGGCCGTCGAGCGGGCGGCTATCGGCCGGATGCGGCTGCAGCCCGATCCGGCCGCGGCTGAGCCGTTCGGCCAGTTGCGCGGGCGCAGCCTGACGGTGCTCGCCGACGACGGGGTGGCGCTGCACACCGAGATCAACGGGCCAGATGACTCCCCGGTCACGATCGTCTTCTGCCACGGTTACACGCTGAACCAGGACACCTGGCACTACCAGCGCAAGTACCTGGCCGCTGTGAGCAGGCTGGTCTTCTGGGATCAGCGCGGCCACGGCAGGTCCGGCAAGTCGAGCCCGGAGCACGTGACCATTGACCAGCTCGGCGCGGACCTGCACGCGGTGCTGGCCGCCACCGCCCCGGGCGACGCACCGGTCGTGCTGGTGGGCCATTCGATGGGCGGCATGACCATCATGGCCCTCGCCGACCAGCATCCCGAGCTATTCGGCACGAAGGTGGTCGGCGCGGCCCTCATATCGACCGCCGTATCCGAGATTGACCCGACTGTCTGGGTACCCGCGCCCCTGCGGCCGGTCGCCCGGCGTGCCGCCCCGACCGTCTTGCGGGGGGCGTCCAGCGGCCGGCGGGCCGCCCTGGTCGAGCGGAGCCGTCATGCGGCCGGTGAAATCGCGTTCCTCAGCACGCGGCTGATCGCCTTCGGAGATCCCGCGATCAGCCCGACCGTCGTGGATTTCCTTGAGCGCATCATCAGGAGCACCTCCATCGAGGTGGTGGCGGATTTCTTCGATGCCCTGATCAAGCACGACAAGCTCACCGCCCTCCGCGCGCTCGGGCAGGTGCCTGTGGTCGTGGTAGCGGGCGACAAGGACCGCGTCGTCCCCCTCCGGCAGAGCGAGATCCTGGCCGAAGAGATACCGGACGCGGAACTTGTGAAGGTACCTGGCGCGGGACACGTGGTCATTCTCGAGCGTCCCGACCTCATCAACGAGGTCATCATCGACCTGCTCACCAGGGCCGCCGCGAGTGCCGCGCCCCGTGACCGGTCCGCCTAGCGTGGCCGCCGACCAGCCGGGCGCACGCGGGCCAGGCGCACGCGGGGGACTGGCCATACCCGCGGAGATCGAGGTCCCGACCGGCGTGAAGATGCGGGAACTCGGGCAGCGGCTGGCTGGACTGCTGCGTCCCGGTGACCTGGTTGTGCTCACCGGCCCGCTCGGAGCCGGGAAGACGACCCTCGTCCAGGGCATCGGCCAGGGGCTCGGGGTGCGGGGGCCGGTCACTTCGCCCACGTTCGTCATCGCCCGAGTGCACCCGTCGCTGCGCAGCGGGCCCGCGCTGGTGCACGCCGACGCTTACCGGCTGGGCAGCCGGGCCGAGGTCGATGATCTCGACCTAGATGCTGATCTCGACAGTTCGGTCACCGTGGTCGAGTGGGGCGAGGGCCTGGTTGAGGACCTCTCGGCTAACCATCTGGAAGTCAAGATCACGGTCGCGCGTCACACTGGGGCGCGCGGGACGAAGGTTGCGGTCGACACGGAGGTTCCCGACGAGCCGCGCATCGTGCAGCTGATCGGCACCGGAGCGCGCTGGGCAGGCGCGCCGCCGGAAGCCGCTGACCTGGAGCGTTGGCTAGAGATTTAGTCGAATACATGTTCTAGTATAAGAATGAATGACGCGCGGCTGCCGGACTGGTGGAGTTACCCGACCCGCTGCGAGGTCGGCCATCCGTGGGGTCCCGGCAAGGTAATCGTGTCCTGGCAGCCATGCCATTGCGGTCCCGCGCGCGCCGTGCTGCCCACCGGAAGCGGTCATCGGACCATTTCCTGCCGCGTCCAGGGCTGCGGAGCGGTGCACTATGACCCGCCGCACGATCCGGCATTCGAGCCCGGATGAGTGACCTGCACCCGGTCGGGAACCCTGGCTGGCCTTCCTGATCGAGGGCATCGCGGAAGCCGCGGCACTGGCCGCCCGGCCCGGGGCAGATCCCGAGGCCGCCTCGCGACGGCTCCCGGCGGTCTTTCATGATCCCGGTGGATTGGTGGGCCTCGCGCACCCCTATCCACCGTGATCATGCTGGTGACACCCGCCGTACCCGCTCCCGAACCCGCTCCCGCGGCCGCGAGCCGTTGGCGCTCCGGTGGATCGGGTGCCGGCTCAGGACCGGATCCCGGCGGACGCCGCCAGGTGCGCCGCACCGCGGCGCGGCGGCAAGCCCGTACGGCGGGTCGGTGGTACCGTACTGCGCACGCGTTCGCCGCCAGGTCGGCGGTCGGCGGTCGCGGCCCCGGGCCGCGACTGTCCGCAAGACCGGCTGGCTGAACTGACTTGGCCGCGGGCCGTGCCGCCTGATTGCTCGCCGAGCGGTTCGTTCGGAGGCATAGTCCCGTTCTGTCCGCCCGCACGGCGTTCGCGCCACTAAACTGCGTTGTTCGCAGGTCTGCTTGCGGCCGTTACGCACGGTCTGATCCACTTCCGGAGGCGCCGTGGCTCAGCAGGGGTCTCCGCCCCGCCGACCCGTCAGAATGTCCGTCGGCCGTCGGCGCCGGGCGGACAGTCCCGGTTATGCCGGAGCGCCAGAGCGCCCGGCCGACGATGATCGCTCGCCTGGCGGTGTCGAGGTCGGCTGGGACGATCGGCCCGCGCGCGGTGCCCACGCTGGCTGGGACGATCAGCCTGCCGGTGGTGCCAGGGCCGACTGGGACGGCCGTGCTGACTGGGACGGCCGTTCGGTCACGGGCGACGGGTCCAGCGCGGAGGACCGTTTCGGCGACGACCGCGGGGCCGGCGATGACGGCGGTGCCAGCGCGCGGGACCGGGTCGGTGCGCGAGGCCGGTTCAGCCGGGAGAGGCGTTCCGGCAGTTCAAGTCGGCCGCGGCTCGATACCTTCTACGACGACACCGATCAGGACCTCCCGCCATGGGCGGGCCCGGGTATCTACCCGTCGGGGCCGGGTCGCAAGGAACGCAGGCCGCCTGGCGCTGACCAGGCGGGGCCGCCACAGGAGGGCACCGGGCGAACGCGGGGCAGGGCCGCCGCCGCCCGCGCCAGGCGGTCTAAGCGCCGGTTCTACGCCATCGGCGGGCTGGCCGTCATCGCGATAGTGGTGCTGCTCGGGGTGACCGGCAACCTCCCGCTGCTTGGCTCGTCGGCCCACCCCGCCCCCAGCGACCTGGTTACTGCCTTCCAGCCAGGCGACATCCGCGTCGTGCCGAACGCGTGCGACGCCGTCAGTCCCGCTGTGCTCGGGCAGTACCTGCCGGGCAAGACGACCAGGGCGGTGATCCAGAGTGGTCCCTCGCAGAGCCAGTGCACCTGGACGCTGGACGCCCGCCCGGTCTACCGGGTACTGGAGGTCAGCTCGCAGGCGTTCGCGCCGAGCCTGTTGTCCACCGGCAACGGCAGCGCCACGTTCAGCGCGATCGACACGTACAACGAGGCGCTGGGAGCCATGGAGAACCCGCCCAAGTCCGCCCACCGGCCGTCGGCACAGCTTGGCGCGCCCAGCGGCCTGGGCAACGCTGCTTTCAGCGCGCTGCAGGTGTGGCATGTCGGCGGCAACACGACGGACTTCGTGACGGTCGTGGCGCGCAAGCGCAACGTGGTCGTCACCGTCACGCTGCAGGGCCTTGACCATGCCGCCCGCGGCGGGTACGGGCCGGTGTCGGTCACCGCGCTGCAGGCAGGGGCACTTGCGATCGCACACCAGGTCGTGGCCGGGATCGGTTAACTGGATCGGCAGGCGGGATCGGCAGGCGGGATCGGCAGGCGGGATCGGCACGCAGGACGGCTCGCGGGACGGCTCGCGGAACCGGCTGAGCTGCGCGTCGGGCCGTGCCCCGGCCGGCGCGGCACGGCCCCAGGGCCGGCGCGGCACGGCCCCGCGGCCGGGAACGGTACGGGACAGTCGCTGGCTGATCTACGCTTTGCAACCGTGCTAGTGCTCGCATTCGACACCGCGACCCCGGCTGTGACCGTCGCTTTGCATGACGGGACGGGCGTCGTGGCGCAGCGCGTCGCGGTAGATGCCCGCAGGCATGGCGAGCTGCTGGCCGTGGCGATCGATGGGACGCTCGCGGACGGCGGCGCCGTCCCGGCCGACCTGACGGCCATCGCGGTGGGGACCGGCCCGGGCCCCTACACCGGGCTGCGGGCCGGCCTGGTGACCGCCCAGGTGCTGGGCAACGCCCTCGGCCTCCCGGTGCACGGCGTGTGCACGCTGGACGTCATCGCCCGGGCGGCGGCAGCCGGTGCTGGAGGCCGCGAGTTCATTGTCGCGACCGACGCGCGGCGCAAGGAGGTCTACTGGGCGCGCTATTCCCCCGATGCGGAACGCCTCTGGGGACCTGGCGTCGGCCCTGCGGCCGAGCTCCCGGCCGGCTACCCGGTGGCGGGCGAGGGTCCGGTCTACTATCCCGAGCTGACGGCCGAGCCGCTGGCCCCGCGCTATCCGGCTGCGGCGCAGCTGGCCGAGCTGGCGGCGCGGTGGCTGGCGAGCGGTGCTGCTGCCGCTCCCGCCGAGCCCCTGTATCTGCGCAGGCCCGACGCACGCGTGCCGGGCCGGCTCAAGCGGGTGACCCCGTGCTGAGCGCCAGGCTCCGCGGCATGACCGGCACCGACATCGACGCGGTCCTGGGACTGGAGCACGAGGTCTTCGGTGAGGAGGCGTGGTCACGGCAGATGCTGGAGGGCGAGCTTGCCCAGCAACCCGACAGCAGGCACTATCTGGTCGCCGACCAGGACGGCAGCATCGTCGGCTACGCCGGGCTGCTCACGGCCGGGAACCAGGCAGACGTGGTGACCATCGCGGTCGCGCTCGACCGGTGGGGCCAGGGCACCGGCTCCGCGCTGCTCGAAGCACTACTGGCCGAGGCCGCCCGGCGCGGCTGCAGCGAGGTCTTCCTTGAAGTGCGCACGGACAACACCAGGGCACAGGAGCTCTACCGTCGGCACGGATTCACCAAGATTGGCATCAGGAGGGGCTACTACCAGCCCTCGGGCGCCGATGCCCTGGTGATGCGGCGGATAGCCAGTCGCGACGGCGGCGGGCGGTGAGCGCCCCGCTGGTGCTCGGCATCGAGACCTCCTGCGATGAGACCGGCGCCGGGCTCGTGCGCGGGCATGAGCTACTGGCCGACGCGGTCGCGTCCAGCGTGGACGAGCACGCGCGGTTCGGCGGCGTGGTCCCCGAGGTGGCGAGCCGGGCGCACCTGGAGGCGATGGTCCCCGCGGTGGAGCGCGCGCTGGCCAGCGCCGGGGTCACGCTGGCGGACGTGGACGCGATCGCCGTGACCGCCGGGCCTGGCCTGGCCGGGGCGCTCCTGGTCGGAGTGTGCGCGGCCAAGGCATACGCGCTGGCGCTCGGTAAGCCGCTCTATGGCGTCAACCACCTGGCCGCGCACATCGCGGTCGATCAGCTGGAGCACGGCGCGCTGCCCGCGCCCGCGATCGCCCTGCTGGTCTCGGGAGGGCACTCGTCGCTGTTGCTCGCGGCCGACCTTGCCACCGAACTGATCCCGCTCGGGGCCACGATCGACGACGCGGCCGGGGAAGCTTACGACAAGGTGGCCCGGCTGCTGGGGCTGCCGTTTCCCGGCGGGCCGCCGATCGACTCGGCCGCGAGAGCCGGGGATCCGGCGGCCATCGCGTTCCCCAGGAGCAAGTACCGCGACCAGACCTTTGACTTCTCGTTCTCCGGCCTGAAGACCGCGGTGGCCCGCTGGGTCGAGGCTGAGCAGGAGGCCGGGCACACGGTGCCGGTGGCCGATGTGGCCGCCTCGTTCCAGGAGGCCGTGGCAGACGTGCTGACCGCGAAGGCAGTGGGCGCTTGCCTGGCTAACGGCGTCGATCAGCTGGTGATCGGCGGCGGGGTGGCTGCCAACTCGCGGCTGCGGGCCCTGGCCGCGCAGCGCTGCGACGCGGCGGGCGTCAGGCTCAGGGTGCCGCGGCCCGGGCTGTGCACGGACAACGGGGCGATGGTGGCCGCCCTCGGCGCCGAGCTGCTCGCCCGGCAGGTGGCGCCGTCAGCCCTGGACTTTCCTGCTGACTCGGCGCTGCCGGTCACGAGCATTGTCATGCCCTAGCCCATCCGGCTCGGGCCCGATGCGCGGCTCCGGCGCCGGTTTGACGACGTGGCCAGGTGCGGATACTGTTCAGAACTGGCACTCGATAGAGTAGAGTGCTAATGCGACGAGTTGGTCTGGCACCCGCGACGGCAGGCCGGCCCGGTCGCCCTCTCTAGTAATTTTCAGCGAGCCCTTTCCGGAGGGGGAGGTCAGAGCGTGACGACCGCCACCAAGATTGTTCTCAAGCCGCTCGAAGACCGTATCGTGGTACGCCCGCTTGAGGCTGAGCAGACGACCGCATCAGGTCTCGTGATCCCGGACACCGCTAAGGAGAAGCCCCAGGAGGGCGAAGTCCTCGCGGTGGGCCCGGGCCGGTTCGACGACGCTGGCTCCAAGCGGGTCCCGCTTGACGTGAGCGTTGGCGACATCGTGCTGTACAGCAAGTACGGCGGCACCGAAGTGAAGTACAGCGGCGAGGAGTACCTCGTGCTGTCCGCTCGCGACGTGCTCGCCGTCATCGAGAAGTAGCAGGTTCTTGTGGCGCGGGCTGCTGCCCGCGCTGGGCGTGCCTTGGTGCGCCCGCTGCCGCCCCGGATCGGTTCGCGGCCCCATTGGAGCAAGGCCGGGGGCGCCGAGCCTGCCCGGGGCGGTGGCATGAGGCGAAAACATACCCGTGCAGAAATATTCATCCCAAACGTAGTCTGAGGTGCTCATGGCCAAGAGCGTGGAGTTCGACGAGGAAGCGCGGCGCGCGCTCGAGCGCGGTGTGAACCGGCTCGCCGATGCCGTCAAGGTGACACTGGGCCCCAAGGGCCGCAACGTGGTCATCGACAAGAAGTGGGGCGCCCCCACCATCACCAACGACGGCGTGACCGTCGCCCGCGAGGTGGAGCTGGAGGACCCCTTCGAGAACCTTGGCGCACAGCTGGCCAAGGAGGTCGCAACCAAGACCAACGACGTGGCCGGGGACGGCACCACGACGGCGACCGTGCTGGCGCAGGCGATGGTCCACGAGGGGCTGCGCTCGGTCACTGCGGGCGCGAATCCGATGGCGCTCAAGCGCGGCATCGACGCAGCGGCGGCTGAGGTGTCAGAAGCCCTGCTGAAGGCGGCCCGCGACGTCGGGGAGCGGTCCGATATCGCGCACGTCGCCACGATCTCCGCCCAGGACAGCAAGATCGGCGACATCATCGCGGAGGCATTCGACAAGGTCGGCAAGGACGGCGTCATCACCGTCGAGGAAGCGCCGACCATGGGCCTTGAACTTGAGTTCACCGAGGGCATGCAGTTCGACAAGGGCTACATCTCGGCGTACTTCGTCACCGACCCGGAGCGGATGGAGGCCGTACTCGAGGACGCCTACATCCTGCTGCACGGCGGCAAGATCTCCTCGATGGCTGACTTCCTTCCGCTGCTCGAGAAGGTGGCGCAGACCAAGAAGCCGCTGGTGGTGATAGCCGAGGATGTCGACGGCGAGGCACTGTCCACGCTGGTCGTCAACAAGATCCGCGGGCTGCTACCGGTCGTCGCGGTGAAGGCGCCCGGCTTCGGCGACCGGCGCAAGGCGATGCTCGGCGACATGGGCGTGCTGACCGGTGGCGAGGTGATCAGCGAGGAGCTGGGCCTGAAACTGGAATCGACCGGTCTTGAGGCGCTTGGCCATGCTCGCCGGGTCGTGGTGACCAAGGACACCACCACGATCGTCGACGGTGCGGGTGACCAGGCGGCGATCGAGGACCGGGTCCGGCAGCTGCGCGCCGAGATCGAGGCCACCGACTCCGACTGGGACCGCGAGAAGCTCCAGGAGCGGGTCGCCAAGCTGTCCGGCGGCGTCTGCGTGCTGCGGGCCGGCGCGCCGACTGAGGTCGAGCTCAAGGAGAAGAAGCACCGGCTCGAGGACGCCATCTCGGCGACTCGCGCGGCGATCGAGGAGGGCATCATCGCCGGAGGCGGTGGCGTCCTCGTGCAGATCGCGGCGGCCCTCGGTGACCTCGGCAAGTCCGGCGACGAGGCGACCGGCGTGCGGGTAGTGCGCACCGCGCTGCAGGCACCGTGCCGCTGGATCGCGGAGAACGCTGGCGCCGAGGGCGGCATCGTGGTCGCGGCGGTCCGCGACCTGCCGGCCGGTCACGGCTACAACGCAGCGACCGGGGAGTACGGGGACATGATGGCGCAGGGCGTCATCGACCCGGTGAAGGTCACCCGGTCAGCGGTCCAGAACGCGGCCTCCATCGCCGGCATGCTGCTGAGCACCGAGGTCCTCGTGGTCGAGAAGCCGGAGCAGGACGAGGCTGAGGCGGCTGGCGGCCACGGGCACGGGCACGGCCACTGACCTGCTGCCCTTCGCGGGCCCGTCCCGATGCCCCGCGCCTGCCCAGGCAGGCGCGGGGCATCGGCGTATGTGCGGCGAGCCACGCGTCGCGCGTCAATCCGGAAATTGGCGCCTTCGCCGTCGCGCGGCGGTAATCGGCACTGCACAGGCACATTTCCGGGTTAGTCCTATAGCAAGAACTGAATTGATTACGCTGAGTAGCTGAGTGATTACAGATTGTAGATATTCTCGCTCCGCGTATCCGCGCGACACATCAATGTGACCTTTCTGTTGCCTCTTTCGATGGTGACCGGCGCCGCTTTCCTGGGCATCATGAGTTCGTGGCCGCCGGATGCCGGATCCGGCATCTGGCTGAGGGGGACGGGTGAAACTGCAGGTAGATGGGGGTAACCAGGCTAGTCTGCGCGATCTGACTTCGCTAGCGGTTCGGGGCCAGCCCGCCGCGATCGAGTCACTACTCGAGCAGATAAGGCCCATGGTGGTCAGGTACTGCCGGGCCCGCCTCAGCCGGATCACCGGCCATTATCACGTTGCTGACGACGTAGCTCAGGAAGTATGCATTGCAGTTCTTTCCGCACTTCCCCGCTACCAGGACATGGGCCGGCCGTTCGCGTCATTCGTTTTTGGCATAGCTTCACACAAAGTGGCGGACGCCATGCGAAACGCCTCCCGGCTAGCCATCCCGACCGAGGACCTGCCCGACGGCCCCGACGATCACCCGGGCCCGGAAGAAACCGTCGTGGCCTACATCGAGGCCGAGCGCGCCAGGGCGCTGCTCGCCCGGCTCCCTTCTCACCAGCGCGAGCTTCTTGTGCTCCGGGTGCTCAGCGGGCTGACCGCTGAAGAGACCGGGCACACGCTCGGCATGTCCCCCGGGGCGGTCCGGGTCGCCCAGCACCGGGCGCTGGCCCGGCTGCGCGCGATCGCGCTTGAGGAGAACATCGCCTGACCGTGCGCCAGGCACCGATGAGCCTGCTGGGGTCCGTGCTCCCCCGTGGTAGGGAACCCAGCCCTTCGGCCCGCCGGGATCCGGGTCCCCCGCACCCGGATCCCGGCCGGGCCTGCTGGCGCGGTCACTAGGATGAAGCATGCCCACACCTCAGCCCGCCGAAGGTGACATGACCGACGCCGTCAAGTTCGCTCCGCCCGCCCTGACCTTCGACGATGTGCTGCTCTTGCCGGCGCACTCTCAGGTCATGCCAAGTGACGCGGACACTAGCGCGAGGCTGAGCCGCCGGATCACGCTGCGCGTGCCGCTGGTCTCCTCGGCCATGGACACGGTCACCGAGGCGCGGATGGCCGTGGCCATGGCGCGTCAGGGCGGTGTCGGGGTGCTGCACCGCAACATGTCGGTGGAAGACCAGGCGCAGCAGGTCGACATGGTGAAGCGCTCCGAGGCCGGAATGATCACGAACCCGGTGACCTGCGGTCCCGAGGCCACCGTGGCCGACGTCGACCGGCTGTGCGCTCGCTACCGCATCTCCGGCGTGCCGGTCACCAGCGCCGAGGGCGTCCTGCTTGGCATCGTGACCAACCGTGACATCAGGTTCGAGTCCGATCATGGCCGCAGGGTTACCGAGGTGATGACGCCCATGCCGCTGGTCACCGCGCAGGTCGGGGTGACGCGGGACGAGGCGCTGCGGCTGCTGAGCCGCAGCAAGATCGAGAAACTGCCGCTCGTCGACGCGTCAGACCGGCTGCGCGGGCTGATCACCGTGAAGGATTTCACCAAGAGCGAGCAGTTCCCGCAGGCCACCAAGGACGGCGAGGGCCGGCTGGTGGTAGGCGCGGCGGTTGGCGTGGGCGAGGACGCCAAGCGCCGCGCGCAGGCGCTGGCCGAGGCCGGCGCGGATTTCCTGGTGGTCGACACCGCGCACGGCCACGCCCAGGCCGTCCTCGACATGGTGGCGGAGGTGAAGGCGAACGTAGCGGTCGACGTGGTCGGCGGCAACGTGGCCACCCGGGCGGGCGCCCGGGCGCTGATCGACGCGGGCGCGGACGCGGTCAAGGTGGGCGTGGGGCCAGGCTCGATCTGCACGACCCGGGTGGTAGCCGGCGTTGGCGTACCCCAGGTCACCGCGATCTACGAGGCGGCCAGGGCGGCCAGGGCCGCGGGCGTACCGGTGATCGGGGACGGGGGCATGCAGTATTCAGGCGATATCGCCAAGGCGATCGCGGCCGGCGCCGACACGGTCATGCTCGGCGGCCTGCTGGCTGGCTGCGACGAAAGCCCGGGCGAGATGGTGTTCATCAACGGCAAGCAGTACAAGCTGTACCGGGGGATGGGATCGCTTGGCGCCATGCGGAACCCCGAGCGCGGCGGCTCCTACTCGAAGGACCGGTACTTTCAGGACGATGTGCTGCGCGAGGACAAGCTCGTGCCTGAAGGGGTGGAAGGCCAGGTGCCTTACCGCGGCCCGCTGGCGGCGGTTGCCGACCAGCTGACCGGCGGCCTGCGGGCCGCCATGGGGTACTGCGGTGCGCGGACCATCCCCGACCTGCAAGAGGCGCGTTTCACCCAGATCACCGGCGCAGGCCTGGCTGAAAGTCACCCGCACGATGTCGAGATGGTCAGCGAGGCGCCGAACTACGGCACCCGGATGCGGCCGTGACGTGCGGGCATGAGGACCACTGAGGTGACCCAGATGGAGATAGGTCGCGGGAAGAGCGGCCGCCGGGCTTACGGGCTCGACGAGATCGGCATCGTGCCGTCGCGGCGCACCAGGCATCCGGAGGAAGTATCGATCACCTGGCAGATCGACGCCTACCGGTTCGAGCTGCCGCTGGTCATGGCCCCGATGGACAGCGTCGTATCGCCGCAGACCGCGGTGGAGATGGGCAGGCTCGGCGGCCTGGCCGTGCTCGATCTCGAAGGGCTCTGGACCCGCTATAGCGATCCCGAGCCGCTGCTGGCCGAGGCCGCCGAGCTTGACGACGAGGCAGCCACCCGGCGGCTTCAGGAGATCTATGCAGAGCCGATCAAAGAGGAACTAATCGGTCAGCGAATCGAGGAGATGAAGGCAGCCGGGATGACCACGGCGGCCCGGTTGTCGCCGCAGCGGACCGTCCGGTATCACAAGGCCGTCATCGACGCCGGCGCGGACATCTTCGTGATCCGCGGCACCACGGTCTCGGCCGAGCATGTCTCGGGCCAGGCTGAGCCGCTCAACCTCAAGCAGTTCATCTATGAACTTGACGTCCCCGTCGTGGTCGGCGGCTGTGCCACCTACACCGCTGCGCTGCACCTGATGCGGACCGGCGCGGCCGGGGTGCTGGCCGGTTTCGGCGGAGGTTCCGGCCACACGACAGCCGCGGTGCTCGGGGTGGCGGTCCCGATGGCCACCACGATTGCCGACGTCGCGGCGGCTCGCCGTGAGTATCTCGACGAGTCGGGTGGCCGGTATGTGCACGTGATCGCGGACGGCGGGATGACCCGCAGCGGCGACATCGCCAAGGCGCTCGCGCTCGGCGCGGACGCGGTGATGGTCGGCTCCCCGTTTGCCCGGGCCGCTCAGGCGCCGGGGCGCGGCTATCACTGGGGCAGCGAGGCGCACCATCCTGAGCTGCCGCGCAGCGCCCGGCTGAAGGTTGGCACCATCGGCACGCTTGGGCAGATCCTGCACGGGCCTTCGACCGTGTCGGACGGGTCGATGAACCTGATCGGCGCGCTGCGCCGGACCATGGCCACGTCGGGTTACTCCGATCTCAAGGAGTTCCAGCGGGTCGAGGTCGTGGTGACCCGCTGAATAGGGCATCCATTCCGTGATCTTGACGACTTTCCCGCGATATCTACTGGAAAGTCGTCGAGATCATCAGCCATCTCCCGGTCGCCGGGGCTGGTGAGACCGCTGTTGCCAGCGTGACCACATGGAAGCGGGTGCGGCCAGCGGGCTGAGGTCGTGGAAACCCGCCGAACGGACCTCTGGCGTCCGGAGCCGGGACTGGGTGCCGGTAGCGTTCTGCATGTGATAGCCGGAGCAGGGGCGACGGCGAGGCTGGGCCCGGACGAGCGGGCGGCGGCGCTGGCCGCGCTGACCAGGACCGAGCATCAGGTGCTCGTGGTCGGCGGCGGCGTGGTCGGGGCCGGGGTGGCGCTTGACGCCGCGACCAGGGGCCTGTCGGTGGGCCTGGTCGAGGCCAGGGATTTCGGCTCGGGGACGTCGTCGCGGTCGAGCAAGCTCATCCACGGCGGTCTGCGTTACCTGGAACAGCTGAATTTCGGGCTGGTCCGGGAGGCGCTGGGGGAGCGTTCCCTGCTCCTGCAGCGGATTGCGCCGCACCTGGTGCGCCCGGTTTCCTTTCTGTTCCCTTTCTCCCATCATGTCTGGGAGCGTGCCTACGTTGGCACCGGTGTTACCGCCTACGACGTGCTCGGGTTCTCTATGGGCAGCAGCCGCGGCCTGCCGACGCATCGCGAGCTGTCCCGCAAGGGCGCGCTGAAGCTGGCGCCCGCCCTGAAGCGCAGTGCCTTCACCGGCGCGCTGCTGTACTGGGACGCGCAGGTCGACGACGCCCGCTACGTGATGACGCTGGTCAGAACCGCTGCCGGGTACGGCGCGCAGGCCGCCACCCGCACTCAGGTGACCGGCTTCCTGCGGGAAGGCGAGCGGGTGACCGGGGCCCGGGCCGTGGACCTGGAGTCGGGGACCGAACTGGAAATCCGGGCTCAGCAGGTGGTCAACGCCACCGGGGTGTGGACCGACGAGATCCAGGCCATGGTGGGCGGCCGCGGCGTCATCAACGTCCGCGCATCGAAGGGCGTGCACCTGGTCGTGCCACGAGACCGGATCCAGTCGGCTACCGGGATCATCCTGCGGACCCCGTTTAGTGTCTTGTTTGTCATCCCTTGGGGCCGGCACTGGATCATCGGCACGACCGACACCGCGTGGTCCCTGGACCGGGCGCACCCGGCGGCCAGCCGCACCGACATCGACTACGTGCTCGGCCAGGTGAACCGGGTCCTCGCCGTCCCGCTCACCAGGGACGACGTGGAGGGCGTCTATGCGGGCCTGCGGCCGCTGCTGGCGGGCGAGTCCGACATCACCTCGAAGCTCTCGCGCGAGCACATCGTGGCGCATCCGGTGCCTGGTCTGGTCATGGTGGCAGGCGGCAAGTACACCACCTACCGGCTGATGGCGCGGGACGCGGTCGACGCGGTGGCGCACGGCCTGGACGGCCGGGTGGCGCCGTCCTGCACGGAGACCATCCCGCTGGTCGGCGCGGACGGGCACCAGGCCCTGTGGAACGCCAGATACGGCCTGGCCAGATCGTCAGGGCTGCACGTGGCCAGGATCGAGCACCTGCTGCACAGGTACGGCACGCTGGCCGGAGAGGTCATGGACCTGATCGCCGCTGACCCGGGCCTGGGCAAGGCGCTCGGCGGGGCCGACGACTACCTGCGCGCCGAGGTCGTCTACGCCGCATCGCACGAGGGCGCACGCCACCTCGACGACGTGCTGGCCCGCCGTACGCACATCTCGATAGAGACCTGGGATCGCGGGCTCTCGGCGGCGCCGGAGGTGGCCGAGCTGATGGCCGGGCCGATGGGGTGGCAGCCCCGGCAGGTGGCCAGGGAGGTCGAGCACTACCGGGCCAGGGTCGCGGCCGAGCGGGCGTCGCAGGATGCGGTGACCGACTCCGATGCCGACGCAATCAGGCTGGGTGCGCCCGAGATTGTGCCGGTCGTGCGCAACGGGGTGGCCGGCCTCTGACCCGGAACTAGAATTTCCGGCATGGCCAGACCCCGAGTGCTTTCCGGCATCCAGCCCACTGCCGATTCCTTTCATATCGGCAACTACCTGGGCGCACTGCGCCAGTGGGTGCGGCTCCAGGAGACACATGACGCCTTCTACTGCGTGGTAGACCTGCACGCGATCACGATTCCGCACGACCCGGCGGTGCTGCGGCGCCGGTCCAGGGTGGCCGCCGCGCAGCTGTTGGGCGCCGGGCTCGATCCCGAGCTCTGCACGATCTTCGTGCAGAGCCATGTGCCTGAGCACGCCGAGCTGGCCTGGGTACTCGGCTGCATCACCGGGTTCGGCGAGGCCAGCAGGATGGTGCAGTTCAAGGACAAGTCGGCCCGGGCGGGCGCCGAGGCGGCCAGCGTCGGGCTGTTCACCTACCCGATCCTGCAGGCGGCCGACATCCTGCTGTACCAGACCGATCAGGTGCCGGTCGGCGAGGACCAGCGGCAGCACCTGGAGCTCACCAGGGTCCTGGCGCAGCGGTTCAATCACCGGTTCGGCCCGACGTTCGTGGTGCCGGAGCCGTACATCCTCGCTGAGGTAGCCAGGATCGCGGATCTGCAGGATCCGCTGATCAAGATGAGCAAGTCGTCCTCCTCGCCGCAGGGGATCATCGACGTGCTCGAGCAGTCGGCCTCGATCCGGCGGAAGATCGCCCGCGCGGTGACCGACGCAGGCACCGAGGTGCGCGCCGACGAGGCGGCCAAGCCGGGCGTGACCAACCTGCTGCGCATCTACTCGGCCATGACCGGGGAAAGCGTGGCGAGCCTGGAGGAGCGTTACCGCGGGGCCGGTTATGGCACCTTCAAGAAAGAGCTTGCGGAGGTCGTTGTCGGCACGTTCGCGCCGATCAGGGAGCGGACCGAGGAGATCCTGGCCGACGAGGCCGAGCTGGACCGGATGCTGGCTCAGGGCGCTGCCCGGGCCCGGAAGGTGGCCAGCCAGACCATGGACGTGGTCAGGGACCGGATCGGTTTCCTGCCTGCTGGCTAGTCCGGTGCGGGGGCCGGGTGCGGTCTGGGCGGGTCCGTCCGGTCTGAGCGGGTTCGCCCGGTCTGGGCGGGCCCGGTCTCGTCCGGACGCTGCGTCAGGACGCGTCGCCTGAGCGCCGACCGGACCAGGCGAGCCTGCCTAGGCCCGCGGCGACCGCAGCGATCAGGCCAGCGGCGATCGCGACGGGCACGACGGGCAGCGATGCCCGGCCGTCAGGTCCGGACGCTCCTGAGGCACGTCCTGCGACCGGGTGGCCTGCCGCCGCTGGTCCGCTCGCGCCGTGCCCGGCCGTTCGGTGCCCGGCTGCGGGGTGCCCGCCCGGATCTGCTGCCGCGCCCCCGGTTCGGCGGCTGGCGGCGACGCTCGGCAGCGGCTTGACCAGCACGCCGACCGGCGTGACCTTGCCCGCCATGGCGAAGCCCCAGTTGAGCAGGCGCTCGCCGGAGGTGATCTCCTGCAGCGGGGTGCAATGCAACACGGTCACGATGAGGGTCACGCCATTGCGCCTGGCCAGGCCGATATAGGTGGCCTCGGATTTGACCGTCCAGCCGATCTTGCCGCCGATGCCTCCCCGGTACTGCGTCAGCAGCGAGTTCTGGTTGTCCAGGGTGACCCACTCGTGCTTCTTGACCGGGAACCGGGCCGCCAGCGTCGAGTCGTACGTCATGAAAGCGGGAAGCGTCAGCGCCTGCCTGGCGATCAGTGCCTCGTCGTAGGCCGACACCACCTGGCCGGCCGCCGGCAGCCCGTTGGGCTGCTTGGCGACCACGTCGTACGCCTGCAGGCTGTGTGCCTCGGCGTTGATCAGCGCCATGCCGCGGTCGAAGGACCCGGTCGCCTGGGTCAGGGCCACCGCGGCATCATTGGCGGAGATCAGGAGTAGCGCCCTGAACAGGTCCGAGACCTTGTAGCTATGGCCGGTGATGAGGCCCACCACGTTCGGCTGGACGGAGGTGGCCAGGCGCGAGGCAACCACGGACGCATTCGGATTGAGCAGCGGGATCAGCGTGATCGCGGTGAGTACCTTGAGCGTGCTGGCTGGGGCGAACAGGCCGTGGGCGTCCTTGGCCGCCAGCACCTGCCCGGTATTGGCGTCAGCGATGACGAATGCTGATGCCGGGACGCTCGGCAGCCGCTTGGCCCCATGGGCCGGGTAGTTGACCACGATGCCGGGCCGGGCGAGGTCCGGGCCCCCGACCACCTGCCTCGCGGACTCGGGCGGGCTCCCTGGCGGGCTGGCGGATGGCCTGGCTGGCGGGCTGCCTGGTGCGGTGGGCGCGGCGCTCGCGGCCGGGATCGCGGCGCTGGCCAGGGCGAGGACCATGACCAGGCCGGCCAGGGCGCCCGCAGGCCGCCGGAAACGTGAACTCACTGTGCTCCGTTCCTACCGGTGGCGGGCCCGCCCGGTCCGCACCGCCGCCTGCTCAATCCGAGCAGCATATGTGCTCGTCGACTTAGTGGTGTCACTGAGTGTGACTTTGCCCGCCTAGGCGGCCAACTATGCACGCCATAGTGTTGGGTCATGACGCGCATGTCTGAGTCCGGGTTTCCCATCGAACCTGTCTACGATCCTGAATCGATCAAGGACATAGACGCGGGAAGGGATCTGGCCGAGCCCGGCGAGTTCCCCTTCACCCGCGGTATCCATCCGACCATGTACGTGGCGCGGCCGTGGACCATGCGCCAGTACGCGGGTTTCTCTACGGCTGCCGACTCGAATCGGCGTTACCACCAGCTGATCGAGGCGGGCACCACGGGGCTGTCCGTCGCGTTCGACCTGCCGACCCAGATGGGTTACGACTCGGACGCGCCGCAGGCCCAGGGGGAGGTTGGCCGGGTCGGTGTCGCGATCGACTCCATTGACGACATGCGCGTGCTGCTGGACAGGATCCCGCTGGACTCGGTCTCGGTGTCGATGACGATCAACGCGCCGGCGGCGGTTCTGCTCTTGCTTTTCCAGCTAGTCGCCGAGGAGCAGGGCACCCCGGCTGACAAGATCACCGGGACGATCCAGAACGACGTCCTGAAGGAGTACATCGCCAGAGGGACCTACATCTACCCGCCGCAGCCATCGCTGCGGCTGGTAGCGGATACCTTTGCCTACTGCCAGAGCGAGATTCCGCACTGGAACACCATCTCGATCTCCGGGTATCACATGGCGGAAGCCGGCGCGACGCCCGTCCAGGAGATCGCTTTCACCCTGGCTAATGCCAAGGAGTACGTGCGGGCCGCGCTCGCCTCGGGCCTGGCGGTTGACGAGTTCGCGCCGCGGCTCTCGTTCTTCTTCGTCGCCCGGACGACGCTCCTGGAGGAGGTCGCGAAGTTCCGTGCTGCCCGGCGCCTCTGGGCGAGGATCATGCGAGACGAGTTCGGGGCGGCCGACCCGAAATCGCAGATGCTGCGATTCCACACCCAGACGGCCGGCGTCCAGCTGACCGCCCAGCAGCCAGAGGTCAACATGGCCCGGGTAACCATGCAGGCGCTGGCCGCCGTCCTTGGCGGTACCCAGTCGCTGCACACGAATTCCTATGACGAGGCCATCGCCCTTCCCAGCCAGAAGGCGGCCCGGCTGGCGCTGCGGACCCAGCAGGTAATCGCCTATGAGAGCGACCTGACCGCCACGGCTGACCCGCTCGCAGGCTCGTACGCGGTCGAGTCGATGACCAACGAGATCGAGACAGCGGCGGGCGACCTGATGGCCAAGATCGAGGAGATGGGCGGCGCGGTGGCCGCCATCGAGGAGGGTTTCCAGAAGGCCGAGATCGAGCGGTCGGCCTACCAGGTCGCGTGCCAGATAGACGAGGAGGAGCGGGTAATCGTCGGCGTCAACCGGTTCGCGATCCCCGATGAGGAGCCTTACGAGCCGCTCCGCGTCGACCCGGAGATCGAGAAGAACCAGGCCAGGGCGCTGGCGGCGCTGCGGGCCGCCAGGGACGGCGCGGAGGTGACCAGGCGGATCGATGACCTCTCCAGGGCCGCCGCTGGCTCGGACAACCTGCTCTACCCGCTCCGCGAGGCACTCCGGGCCCGTGCGACCGTGGGTGAGGTCTGTGATGCCCTGCGCGGCCAGTGGGGCGTCTACAAGCCGACGGACGCGTACTAACGAGCTGGCCAGGTCGCGAGGAGAGCGACGGCCAGCGCGGTGAATGACACGGCGGGCAGCGCGGTGAATGGCTCCGGCGGGCAGCGCCGTGAATGACGCGGCGGACGGCGAGGCGCCGGCATCCGGGATATCCGCAGGTCAGCCGAGTCAGGGATGCCTGCGCCGCCTAGTTTCATTACGTGCTCGCCGGATAACTGGGAGCGCCGTGGCGCGCTGGACCGCAATGCTGGGAGACTTGACGGTGGCCATCATATGGAATCCCTCACGCGGCGCCTCGCTGGGCGTCGAATGGGAGCTGCAGCTCATCGACTGCCGCAGCAGGCTGCTGCGCCAGGATGCCCGCGAGGTCCTCGCCGAACTGCCGGGGCTCAGCGAGGACGGCGAGATGCCCCGGCTCCGTCATGAGCTGATGCAGTCGACGATCGAGGTGGTAACCGGTATCTGCAGCACCGTCTCGGAGGCTAAGGACGATCTAGCTGCGACAATCGCGCAACTCGAGCGAATCACCGAAACTCGCGGTACGATGCTTGCCTGTGCAGGAACGCATCCCGTCAGCGACTGGCGGGATGCAAAGATGGCACCCATTCAGCGCTATGCGGAACTCGTCGAGCAGTTGCAGTGGCTGGCCCGCAGGATTCAGACTTTCGGTGTTCACGTCCATGTGGGCATCCGCGACGGGAACAAGGCGATCCCGATCGTCAATGCCCTGGCTGCATATCTGCCGCACTTCCTAGCGCTGACCGCGTCAAGCCCGTTCTGGAGCGGGCACGATACGGGGCTCGCATCGAGCCGGTCTGTCATCTTCGGCGGACTGCCAACCTCCGGGCCGCCGCCACAGCTCGGGTGCTGGAGTGAGTTCGAGGAGTACATGGACACGCTGCTTCGCGCCGGGACCGTCCGGAGCATCAAGGAAGTGTGGTGGGATATTCGCCCGCACCCGGACTTCGGCACGGTCGAGATCCGGATGTTCGATGGCGTCCCGACGCTCCGTGAGGTCGGCATGGTGGCGGCGCTGTCGCAGTCCCTGGTCCAGCTGCTCGACACTCAGCTCGACCGCGGCTACAAGCTGCCCACCCCGGCGGCGTGGGTAGTCAAGGACAACAAATGGCGGGCGACGCGTTACGGGCTTGACGCGATCGTGATCACTGACGACATGGGTTCCACGGCGCCGCTCAGGGACGAGCTGTTCGAGCTGGTGGCCGAGCTCGAGCCGGTTGCTGCCCGGCTTGGCTGCGCCGGCGAACTCGACGTGATTTCCGAAGTACTGGAAAACGGATCTTCGTGCGACCGGCAGCGCGCCGTCGTCGCGGACGGCGGGGACCTCATGAACGTTGTCGACGCGCTGGTCACCGAGTTCACGGAAAACCGCTTTGTTCTCCCTGGGGAGGCGGCGCATGCAGGAGCATGACCTCGAGGGGGAACTCGATGCCTTCCTCGAGGGGCACCAGGACGAGCTCATCGACTTCCGGCGCGACCTGCACGCCCATCCTGAGATCGGCTACCACGAGCACCGCACGACACGGCGGGTCAAGCTGCGTCTGGAGGCGGCCGGCCTGCGGCCCGCGGTCCTGCCGAAGGGCACCGGCCTGGTGGTGGACATCGGATCAGGCACCGAGCAGGTCGTGGCGCTCCGGGCCGACATTGACGCGCTGCCGATCGGTGACGAGAAGAGCGTCCCCTACCGTTCTACGATCGCGAACGCCTGTCACGCCTGTGGCCACGACGTCCACACCAGCATCCTGCTCGGCACGGGACTGTTCCTGGCCCGCACCGCGGCGGCCGGGGCCCTGCCCGGGCGGGTGCGGCTGATATTCCAGCCGGCCGAAGAGGTGCCCGGGGGAGCCCTCGACGTCCTGGCGGCCGGTGGCATCGCGTCGGTGGACCGGATCTTCGCGCTGCATTGCGATCCGCGGCTCGACGTCGGCAAGGTGGGCACCCGGACTGGCCCGATCACTGCGGCCTGCGACAAGATCACGGTCAGGGTCACCGGGCCCGGCGGGCACACCGCCCGGCCGCACCTGACCGCGGACCTGGTCTATGCACTCGGCAAGATCATTACGGAGCTGCCGGCCGCCCTGTCCAGGCGCGTCGACCCCCGGTCCAGCCTCAGCCTGGTGTGGGGCCGGGTGAGCGCTGGCTCAGCGGCCAACGCGATCCCCGACGACGGCGAGGTGGAGGGCACCGTGCGGTGCCTGGACGACAACGCCTGGCACGCGGCTCCCGACATGCTGAAGGCACTGATCGAGTCGGTCGCGAGCGCGTACGGCGTGGTGGCCGACCTCACCTATCAGCGCAACGTGCCGCCCACGGTGAATGAGACTGTTTCGACGGCTATGTTCGAGGCGGCTGTCGATCGGGTGCTCGGCGCCGACGCGATAACCCCCGCACCGCAGAGCCTGGGCGGCGAGGACTTCGCCTGGTATCTGGAGTCGATCCCTGGAGCGCTGGCCAGGCTCGGCACCCGGACACCGGGCTCAGCCGACGACTTCGATATCCACCAGCCCACGTTTGACGTGGACGAGCGGGCCATCGGGCTAGGTGTGCGCTTGATGGCGGCCACTGCTCTCACTGCGATGTGCGGAGGCACCACTACGACTGCGGAGCCCATGCCCGGCGCGGCCCTGGCCTGAGCCGAGCCCGGTTCGAGGCGCTCCCGTTACGCGGCGGCCCGTAGAGTGGAACCGTGTGAAACGCCGTGAAGAGCGTTCGCTGGCTGACCCCTGGAGCGCATGAGCAGTGTCTGCACAGCACGATCCGGTACTACCGGACGATACCCAGAACGGGCGCGGCCCCCGGTTTGCGGTGGGCGGTGCGGCGTCTGCCGTGGGCGACCAGCGGTCTGCCGTGGGCGGCCAGCGGTCCGCGGTGGGCGGCCAGCGGTCCGCCGCGTGGCCAGGCGCGGCCCCGGTTCCCGGCGCGAGCCCGCCTCCTGCCGTGAACCCGGCTCCCGGCGTGAGTCCGCCGCCTGGCATGAGCCCGGCTCCCGGCGTGAGCCCGCCGCCGGCCGGAACCCAGGCGCCGGACGGAAGCAGGCAGGTCTTCCGGTTGCCCGGACCGCTTCTCGTCTGGTGGTTGTGGGTCGCCTTCGCAGTAGCCAATCTGATCAACATCGCCCTCACGGGCCGTAACTGGGGATCCGTCGTCGGCGTCGCCGTCTTTGCGCTCATAACCGGGCTGGCATACACGATGGCGTGGCGCCCGCGGGTGGTCGCCGACGAGCACGGCATCATCGTGCAGAATCCGCTGCGCGATCACCGGGTGCCCTGGGGTGCCGTCAGCGCCGTGGCGGTCGGCGAGTCGGTGCAGGTGCGCTGTTCACGCGGGCCAGACACCGACCGGGAGAAGGTCGTCCACAGCTGGGCGCTGGCCGGGCCGCGCCGGGCCAAGATCAATAAGGAAATGGCCAGCCCTGGCGGTCGGCGCCGGTCGGTGTCCGCGGCCCCTCGCCAGCCCTCCTACGGCAGCTCGCCGAGCGACCCGCTGGAAGTGGTGAAGCAGAACCCGGTCTACAAGATCGCCGCGGATCTGGACCGTCAGGCCAAGCTGGCCCAAGAGCGCGGTGCGCCGCCTGGCGAGCGGGTGGCCAGCTGGCCGTGGCCTTCCTTGGCGGCCGTCCTGATTCCCCTGGCTGCGCTGCTCATCGTGCTGGCCGCGCGCTAGCACGCTGCTGGCCGGACCCAGCGGCCGCTGGTGGCACTGCCGCCGTTCCCGGCGCTCCCGCCCGGGCTAACCGCCAAGGGATGCACAAGGCCGCTCTCGCAGCGATGTCACGTAGTTTGCAGGTGCGCCCGCGATCTCGGCCGCGTCGGCCAAGATACCGAGGTGACGCGCAGACGGCAGGCCGCCTTCGTAGGCGTCCAGTACGTACAGCCAGGCGACGACCTCCCCGTCGAGCGTGGCTACCCGCACCCTGATCTTGTCGTAATAGCCGAGCGTGGCACCGTCCCACCGATCGAGCGCCTGCTCGTCCTGGTCGGACAGCTCATACAGCACGACGAAGACGCGCTGCCCGGCCTCCTCGACGACGGTGGTGAGTGCGCCTTCCCAGCCGATGTCCTCGCCGCCGAAAGTCAGTCGCCAGCCCTCGAGCCAGCCGGTGCCGCGTTGCGGTGAGTGCGGGCAGCGCCCGGCCATCTGCGCCGGATCCATGTTGCTGCCATAGGCCGCGTATATCGCCACGGCTCATTAGCGTACGAGTCCTGCCGGGTGTGCGCAGGCCGGTCCCGCTGGATGGCCAGTCGGGCCGGACGGACCCAAGGTCAGGTGTCATGCGCGGGCTCGCGGTGGCCATACGACAGAATGGGGCATCGTGAGCCAGCCGCGCGCGAGAGTCGCCATCATCGGCGGCGGCCCGGGCGGTTATGAGGCTTCCCTGGTCGCCGCCCAGCTAGGCGCCGAGGTTACGGTCGTAGAGCAAGATGGGCTGGGCGGCGCCTGCGTGCTGAGCGATTGCGTGCCATCGAAGACCATGATCGCTACCTCGGGGATGATGGCTGGCCTGGACAGATCAGCCAGCCTGGGCATCCGCCTGGACCTGCCCGGCGCAGGCGGTCCGGCCAGCCATGGTTCCGCTGCGGCGCAGATCGGCCTCAACGCCACGGCCACTGTCGACGCCCCGCGGCTGTACTCGCGGGTCAAGGCGCTGGCCCGGGCGCAGTCGGCCGACGTGGCCGTCCGCGTGGCTGCCGAGGGGGTCGAGGTCATCTCCGGCGCTGGCCGGCTGGCCGGCCCGCACACGGTCGCGGTGGGGGACCGCGAGATCAACGCGGACGTCGTGCTGATCGCGACCGGAGCCGAGCCCCGGATGCTGCCCGGCGCGGTACCTGACGGAGACCGGCTGCTCACCTGTCGGCAGCTTTATGATCTTGATGAGCTGCCCGCAGAACTCGTGGTGGTCGGTTCGGGCGTGACGGGCGCGGAGTTCGCCAGCGCCTACCAGGCACTCGGCTCCCAGGTGACCCTCGTTTCCTCGAGGGACCGGGTGCTACCGCATGAGGACGCGGATGCCGCTGTTGTGGTCGAGGACGTCTTCCGGCGGCGCGGCATGACAGTGCTCGGCCGGTCGCGGGCGGCGGAGGCTAGGCGCACCAGGGGCGGAGTGGCGGTGGTCCTGGCGGACGGCCGGACTGTCCGCGGCTCACATTGCCTGCTCACCGTGGGGATGCAGCCCCGCACGGCCGGCATCGGCCTGGAAGATGCAGGGATCACCCTGGACGAGCGCGGCTTCGTGCCCGTCGACCGGGTGTCACGGACCTCCGTGCCAGGTCTTTATGCGGCCGGGGACTGTACCGGCGTGTGGATGCTCGCCTCGGTAGCGGCCATGCAGGGCCGGATCGCGATGTGGCATGCGCTAGGCGAGGCGGTCCACCCGATCAGGCTGAGCCACGTGGCGGCGACCATCTTCACTGAGCCCGAGATCGCGACGGTGGGAATCTCGCAGGCCGCGGCGGACCGCGAGACCGACGTGATGGTCGTGAAGCTTCCGCTGGCCACCAACCCACGGGCCAAGATGCAAGGCTTCCGCGATGGCTTCATCAAGCTGTTCGCCCGCGCCAGCAGCGGGATGGTGCTGGGCGGCGTCGTGGTCGCGCCCCGGGCCAGCGAGCTTATCCTCGGCGTATCGCTCGCGGTGGAGCAGACGCTGACGGTGGCCCAGATGGCGCAGACCTTCACGGTCTACCCGTCGCTGTCAGGAAGCCTTACCGAGGCCGCCCGCAAGCTCATGCAGCCCACGGCGGTCGGGTAGCTTCCTACGGCGTCCGGCTCGCGTCGTGCCGGACGGTTCGCGTGGCGCCCCGGCTGTCGTCGGCGTCAGTGGGCCGGCCGACCCAGGTCGGGATCGTCCGGGACCTCAAGACCGTGCTGGCGCAGCCGCGTCGCCCTGATGTCGTCGGCGTAGGCAAGGACCGTGAATATGCTGCCCGACAGGATCAGCGCCACCATCATCAGGCTGAGCCAGATGGGCGCGGGCAGCAGCGTGGAGAGCACCACGGCGACCACGATGCAGACCGGAATGATGACCGCCAGATGGCGCAGCGCCGTACGGAAGCGCCAGCCAGCGTCGGTCAGTTCGTGCCTGACCCAGTCCCGATTCTCTTCAGGCAGCCGGAACCCGACTGCGAACAGCAGCCACCGCCACACTCCGGGGTCGCCAGGGAGCCGTGTCATGGCCTCATCATCGCGAGCCCAGGTCGCCGCAGCGAACCGGGCCTGGAGTTAATGACAGGCTCAGCGCTCCCGGCTGCCGGTGCGACGGGGCGGCCCCTCGCACCAGCGTTACGACAGTGGCGCCGATGCCGGCAACCACGGCCCAGGGCGGGATCTGCGTCGATGTGGCCGCGCAGCGTGCCATTCCGCTCTGACGGCCGTGCATCTGGGCCGAGGGTGGCGCCGATGGGCCAGGATTAACCGGGCAACTGGCAGATCACCGCGCCCGCCGAGACGGTCTGGCCCACCTGAACGGACAGCTCGGTGACGGTGCCGTCCTTGTGTGCGGTCAGCGGCTGCTCCATCTTCATGGCCTCGAGGACAACGACCGCTTCTCCGGCCTTCACCTGCTGGCCTTCGTCAGCAACGATCTTGATGATCGTACCCTGCATCGGGCTCACCAGTGCATCGCCGCCGGCCCCGCCTCGGCCTGCACTCGCCCCACTTCCACCTGAACCCGGCCGTCGCCCGCGGCGCGCCGATGTGGCGGTCGCGGCCCCGCCCGACGGCCCCGCCCGAGCCGCCCGGACCACCGCCGGCCAGCGATGCCGGGATCACCACCTCGAGCCGCTTGCCTCCTACTTCCACCACGATGCGCTCACGGCCGGGAGGGTCGTCAAGGCCGGCGCCACCCTGGTCAGCCCCGGCGGCCTGGCCGCCCGCGGCGGCTGTCGCAGAATACGGCGGGATATCGCCGTCGAACTCGGTCTCGATCCACCTGGTGTGCACCGAGAACGGCTCAGCGGTGAACGCCCGGTCGTTGACCACGGCCCGGTGGAACGGCAGCACCGTCGGCATCCCGTCGACCTCGAACTCGGCCAGTGCCCGGCGCGAGCGCTCGAGAGCCTGCTGGCGGCTGGCCCCGGTGACGATCAGCTTGGCGATCAGCGAGTCGAACGACGGCGGCACGGTCATCCCGGCGGCATAACCTGCGTCGATCCGGACCCCGGGCCCCGATGGTGGCCGCCACCCCCGGATCGTCCCTGGCGTGGGGAGGAAGTTACGGCCCGGGTCTTCGGCGTTGATACGGAACTCGATGGAGTGCCCGCGGATCTCGGGGTCGCCCGGCGCTAGCTCCTGGCCATCGGCGATACGGAACATCTCGCGCACCAGATCGATCCCGGTGACCTCTTCGGTCACCGGGTGCTCGACCTGCAGCCTGGTGTTCACTTCCAAGAACGAGATCGACCCATCCAAGCCGACCAGGAACTCGCAGGTCCCGGCGCCGACATAACCCGCCTCGCGCAGGATCGCCTGGGAGGATTCGCGGATCAGCTGCTCCTGCTCCCGCGTCAGGAACGGGGCGGGCGCCTCTTCCACCAGCTTCTGGTGCCTGCGCTGCAGCGAACAATCCCTGGTGGAGACGACCACGATGTTGCCGTGGGTATCGGCCAGGCATTGCGTCTCCACATGCCGGGGGCGGTCCAGATAGCGTTCCACGAAACACTCGCCGCGGCCGAACGCGGCGACCGCCTCGCGGACTGCGGACTCGAACCGGGGGGCGATCTCCTCCATGGTGCGGGCTACCTTGAGCCCGCGGCCACCGCCGCCGTAGGCGGCCTTGATCGCGATCGGCAGGCCGTACTCGGCCGCGAACGCGGCGGCCTCGGCCTCGCCGGACACCGGCCCGTCGGTCCCCGGAGCGAGCGGGGCACCGACGATCCGCGCGATATGGCGGGCCCGTACCTTGTCGCCGAGCGCCTCGATCGCCGCGGGGGGCGGCCCGATCCAGGTCAGCCCGGCCGCGATGACCTCGCCGGCGAAGTCCGCATGCTCGGCCAGGAATCCGTATCCCGGGTGCACCGCGTCCGCGCCCGACTCCGCCGCCGCCTTGAGTATCTTGCTGATATCCAGGTAGCTCTCAGTCGCGCTCTTGCCGCCCAGCGCGAACGCCTCGTCGGCCATCGTCACGTGCAGCGCGTCGAGGTCAGACTCGGAGTAAACGGCCACGCTGCCGAGCCCCGCATCACGGCAGGCTCGTACGATCCGGACCGCGATCTCGCCGCGGTTGGCGATAAGGACCTTACGCACGAAACCGACTCCTCTCAGCTGCGAGGAGTCTAACCGCTGAGCATCCAGTAGCCGTCGCGTGCCGGAGCCTGGCCAGTACGTGCCCCCCTTCCCGTGATCCTGACGAGTTTTCAGCGCATATCGCTGAAAAGTCGTCAGGCTGATCCGATTCCCGCCGCGCGAGGATGCGGGTGGGGCCAGTGGGGCGCCGGAGGCAGCCGTGTGGGCGGGGCGGGGCGGGCGCCTGGCTGGCGGGGGCGGGGCGACGGCTGGTCAGCGGGGGCGGGGCGACGGCTGGTCAGCGGGGGCGGGGCGGCGGCTGGTCAGCGGGGGCGGGGCGGCGGCTGGTCAGCGGGGGCGGGGCGGCGGCTGGTCAGCGGGGGCGGGGCGGCGGCTGGTCAGCCTCGGCGGGGCGGCGGCTGGTCAGCCTCGGCGGGGCGGCGGCTGGTCAGCGTGGGAGGGCGCTGGCGCGCCAGGCGCCGGGCCCGCGAACGAGAGGTGCACGCAGCAGGCGGGATTTGGCGGACCATGCTGAACGGATGACGGGGCGTGCTCCCGGCGCACTGGCCGGCGCCGCCCGGGCGAACAGGACCGTCACCAGGGCGGCGATCTCCTCCTGGCTCGGATTGCCCTTGACGACGGTCAGGGTGGGCGCGGCGGCAGGATCAGGCGGGCGGCCCGGCCGAGCTGGCGCCGGACTCCTCTGGCGCAGTCCGGCACCGGCGGCTATAGCGGGATGCGCGCCAGATTCTCCGTTTCGCATTTGTTGAGGGTATTCAGTCGCGGACATTACTCTCAGCCCCTCGATTTACCGACGCCAAAGTCGAACTGCCGGTGCACGCGGGCCCAGAACGCATCCCGCAGCCACTCTCTGGCCTCCTGATAGGAGCGCAGCGACAGGCCGAGTTCCTTCTCGGCGTCGACCAGCAGCTCCTTGTCGATGACCGGCGGGAGGATCGGCCCTGGCAGCAGGTCGCGGATGTTGTCCTCGCCGCGGGTCAGGATCCACTTCTGCGCCACGTGCTCGCCCGCCTCCTCGACCCGTTCGCGCTCGGGGCCGAGCCGGGCTGACGGCAGCGGGGGCGGTGAGGTGGGCCGGGTGGGCCGCGGACCGTGCCGTTCGCCGAATACCTGCGCCGGGTTGGGCTTCACGGACACCACGTGGCTGATCCTGGCCAGCGTGCTGGGCGGCGCCGCGGCCGGCTCGGCGACCGGCTGCCGGGCGAAGTAGGGCTCGACGAAGGCGCGCTCGAGCACCTCCACGGTGTCAGACTCCCAGACCAGGCGTTCGGCCTGGTTGGTGCCATAAGGCGGTTCAATTCCCCACAAATGCACCTGGACGCCGAACGCCTGAGCGGCCTCCACGGCCGGGACCATGTCCTCGTCACCGGCCACCAGGACCGCGTCAGTGATCGCCCGGTGCCTGGCGAGGGCCTCCATGTCGGCGCGGATCTGGGCGTCCACGCCTTTCTGCTGGCCGCGGGCGTTGAGATTGCCGAGGCGGAGCTTGACCAGCGGCATCTGGGCAATGACTCGCTGGTCGATGGTGGGCACCCGATCCCTGGCCGCGTCATACCAGTAGATCCGGAGCAGCTCGCCGCGCACCATGTCGTCGGCGTGCCTGGTCAGGGCCTGGATCAGCTTGTCGGCGTCCACCCGGTACTCACGCCGCGAGCCAGCGCTGAACAGGAGCTCGCCCGCGGCCGCGTAGATATACCCGACATCTACCATGATGGCGTAGCGGGAAAGGAGCGGAAGCGGCGAGCCGTTCTCGGTCATGATAGTCATGACTCTAGTGCTAGCTGCGGTGCAGCGTCCCCGGCAAAGCAGTGCCGTCGCGTTATATGCCTTTTCACAATGGGATATTTCCGTGCTTCTTCGGTGGAAGTGACTGGCGCTTTGTGCGCAGCGCGCGGAGCGCGCGGATCACCTCGGGCCTGGTCTGCGCCGGACGGATGACCGCGTCCAGGTAGCCCCGTTCCGCGGCTACGTAGGGATTAGCCAGGGTGTCCTCATACTCGGCGACCCGGCTGGCCCGCAGGGCCGCCTGGTCGTCGGAGTTTTCGGCGCCGGCGATCTCGCGCCGGTACAGGATGTTCACGGCGCCCTGTGCGCCCATCACCGCGATCTGCGCGGTCGGCCAGGCCAGGCTGATGTCGCCGCTGAGGTGCTTGGAGCCCATCACAACGTAGGCGCCGCCGTAGGCCTTGCGGGTGATCACGGTGATCTTGGGGACGGTCGCCTCGGAATAGGCGTAGATGAGCTTGGCGCCGCGCCGGATGATGCCACCCCATTCCTGGCCGGTGCCGGGCAGGAAGCCGGGTACGTCGACAAAGGTCAGCACCGGGATGCTGAACGCATCGCAGGTCCTGACGAAGCGCGCTGCCTTCTCGGCCGCGTCGATGTCCAGGCAGCCTGCGAAGTGCATCGGCTGGTTGGCCACGACGCCGACACTAGCGCCTTCGATGCGGCCGAAGCCGACCACGATGTTCCGCGCGAAGCCGGCGTGTATCTCCAGGAAATCGCCGTCGTCGAGGATCCGGGTGATCACGTGATGCATGTCGTAGGGCTGGTTGGGCGAATCAGGGATGAGGGCGTCCAGCTCCTCGTCGCTCTCCGTTAGCTCCAGGATGCCGGCGGCGCCGACGCCATCGTGACCGGCCGGCGGCACCACCGGCGGGTCCTCGAGATTGTTGGAGGGCAGGTAAGAGAGGATCTCGCGGGCGAAGCTGAGGCAGTCCAGCTCATCGGTGGCCTGGTAATGAGCCACGCCGGACTTGACGTTATGCGCGTGTGCGCCGCCGAGTTCCTCGAAGCTGACCTCCTCGCCGGTCACCGTCTTGATCACGTCAGGGCCCGTGATGAACATGTGCGAGGTGCCCTCGACCATCAAGGTGAAGTCCGTGATCGCCGGGGAATACACGGCGCCGCCCGCGCACGGCCCCATAATCAGCGAGATCTGCGGTATCACGCCAGAGGCGATCACGTTCCGGTAAAAGATCTCGCCGAAAAGGCCGAGCGCGACCACGCCTTCCTGGATCCGTGCTCCGCCGCCGTCATTGATGCCGATCACCGGGCAGCCGGTCTTCATGGCGTGCTCCATGACCTTGACGATCTTCTCGCCGTAGACCTCGCCCAGCGAGCCGCCGAACACCGTGAAGTCCTGGCTGAACACGCAGACCGGGCGGCCATCGATGGTGCCGTAGCCGGTGACCACCCCGTCGCCGTAAGGCCGGTTGGCCGCCATGCCGAAATCAGTCGCGCGGTGCCTGGCGAGCTCGTCAAACTCGGTGAACGAGCCGGGATCGAGGAGGTGGTCGATCCGTTCCCGCGCGGTCATCTTGCCCTTGGCGTGCTGCCGCTCGACCGCGCGCGCCGAGCCGGCGTGGACGGCCTCCTCCCTGCGCCTGTTCAGGCCGGCTATCTTGCCCGCGGTCGTGTGCGGATCGGGCTGGCCGGCATCGCCGGGCGGCAGGTGAGCTTCGATGGCCATGCTCGACAGGTTAGGCCAGGACCGGGGCTCACTGACTACAGGGCCGCGGCGATCGTGTTGGCGGGCATCGTGTTGGCGGGCATCGTGTCGGCGGCGGACGGGCCGGCGGCAGACGCGTTGGCGGGCACCAGGCCGGGCTCGGGCACCTGGTGCCTGGCCCAGCATGGATACCTGGCCGCAGTGCCCTGGCCGGCGATCAGGACGGGCAGCGCCTGCCTGGTTGTCTCGTCCGCCGGGGTGTAGACGACCATTCTGGTGCCTGGTACGGCGAGCACGGCCAGCGAATTGGTCGTCATCACCAGCCGTTCATACGCCGGATGCCGGAAGACCTTGAGGTAGCTGGCCGGGCTGGCCACCTCGTGCTGCGCCCACATCCGGCTGAATTCCGGGCTGGCGGCCTGCAGTCGGCGGACGAAGCTCGTCCAGGCGGGCTCCCCGACGTGCCGCCCATACGCGCCGCGCAGCTGGGCGACGAGCGTGCCCAGCTGGTCGCCGCGGTTCAGGTAGGGGTGACAGCAGGCCGGATGGGTGAAGCACACCCAGAGCGCGTTCCGCTCGGGGCAAGGCTGGCTCACCAGGTCGGGAAACAGAGCCGCATAGGCCGCGTTCCAGGCCAGCAGGTCGAAGCGCTCGTTCAAGACGCTGGCGGGCAGCGTGGTCAGCCCGTCGAGGATCTCCTGCAGCTCTGGGACGACCTGCCAGCCCGGGTCCGGTTCGGCGGCCGCGTCGGGCACGTCGGCGAGCCGGTAGAGGTGCTCGCGCTCCGGCTGGTCGAGCCGCAGGGTGCGGGCTACCGCGTCCAGCACCTGGGTGCTCGCGTTGATCGGCCGCCCCTGCTCCAGCCACGTGTACCAGGTGACACCGACCCCGGACAGCTGGGCGACCTCCTCGCGGCGCAGCCCGCTGGTCCGGCGCCGGAAACCAGGCGGCAATCCGGCCGCTTCGGGAGTTATCCGTTCCCTCCGGCTGCGCAGGAACGCGGCCAGCTCGGCCCGGCGGATCTGGCCGTTCGCAGACGTGCCCGCTGAGGTCGCCGCTGAGGTCGCCGCTGAGGTTCCCGCTGAGGTCATCGTGGTCATGCTCCCCATCCTGCCGCCGCTGGGCCGGCTCTGCCAGGTACCGCTGGTACCAGGATAAGCAAGCTCTTGGTACTGGCATCGGCGAGCAGGAAGGCTCGTTCTCATGACAGACACCATTGCTAGCCGTCCGGCCGGGGCAGTTCATTCCCCCGCCCACGCCCGACGGCCCGTCGCCGGCCAGGCTGGCACCACGCTGGCGATCGTCCTGATCGGCCAGTTCATGGCGGTGCTTGATGCCTCGGTCGTGAACGTCGCTGCGCCCGCCATCCACAGCGGCCTGCACGCCTCGGGCGCGGGCCTGCAGCTGGTCATCGCGGGCTACACCATTGCCTACGCCGTGCTGCTGGTGACCGGCGCGCGCGTCGGCGACCTCCTTGGTCATCGCCGGGTCTTCCTGGCCGGGCTGACCCTGTTCACGCTGGCCTCGCTGGGCTGCGGGCTGGCCGGCTCGACCGCCGTCCTCGTCGCCTTGCGCTTCGTGCAGGGCACCGGCGCGGCGGTCATGATCCCGCAGGTGCTCAGCCTGATCCAGCGCACGTTCACCGGTGCGGCCAGGGCCAAGGCGATGAGTGCCTACTCCGCGGTGCTGGCCGGCGGCGTCGTGGTCGGGCAGATCGCCGGCGGTCTGCTCATCAGCGCCAACCTGTTCGGGACCAGCTGGCGGCCGGTTTTCCTGGTGAACGTGCCGATCGGCGCTGTGCTGCTGGTAGCCGGGTCGCGGAGACTTCCGTCCGGCCGTCGCGAGCCAGGCCGCGGTCTGGACATGCCCGGCTTGCTCACCCTTTCTCCCGCGGTGCTGGCCCTCGTCGTCCCGCTGGTGATCGGCCAGCCTGAGCACTGGCCCGTCTGGGGCTGGGCCTGCCTGGCCGGAAGCGCGGTGGCGTTCGCTGGCTTCGCCGTCATCGAGCGGAGGCAGGACGCCCGCGGCCGGTCACCGTTGATTCCGGGCCGGGTGCTCAGGCTGCCCGGGGTAGGGCTGGGAATCGTGGCGCTGTTCGCCGTGATGACCGTGTTCGGCGGCCTGTTCTTCACCCTCGCGCTCCACCTGCAGGGCGGCCTGGCCGACTCGGCGATGCGTGCCGGCCTGACCTTCGCGCCGTCGGCGGCGGCCTTCGGCCTGGTGAGCCTGAACTGGCAGCGCCTGCCCGCCCTGGTCCGGCCCTGGCTGGCCATCGGCGGTTTCGCTGGGACGGCGGTGGCCCTGCTGTTGCTGGCTGCCCTGCTGCATGGCGGCGGGACCGGCGGTGCCGCGCTGTATCTCGTGCTCACGCTGCTCGGAGCGGCACTGGCGAGCGCGTTCAGCCCGCTGATGACCGCCGTGCTGATGCGGGTACCCGTAGTGGATGCCGCCGATGCCACCGGCATGATCGTGACCGTCAACCAGCTCGGGCTGGTGATCGGGGTCGCTACCTTCGGGACGCTCTACCTCAACCTGGCTGGCGCTCTTCCGGTCGGCCCGGGCCTGGCCGCGTTCCGGCAGGTATCGGCGCACGCCGAGTCGGTCACCTGCATAGCTCTGGCCGCGGCCGCGCTGACTGGCGGCGTGCTGGCGGCGGTACGCGCCTGGAGCGGCAGGCCAGTGCGCCGGGCTGCTGCCGGTGCGCCGGTCCACCCGGCGGCGCAGGTGCCGGTCGGGGTGCCGGTCGGGGTGCCGGTGCGGGCGCCGGTCGCGGTTCAGGCGCTGGTCCGGGCCCGGTCGGCGGATCAGGCTAGGCCAGCTACCAACTCCGGCCAGCCGTGCGGCTAGTGTCGAGCCTGCCACCTGCCGACAAACGGAAAGGCGTTCTGCCTTGCTGTCCCTGGTCTTGCCGAAGGGCTCGCTTGAGCGCGCCACTCTCGACCTGTTTGACGCGGCAGACCTGGCCGTCCGCCGTTCCTCCGACCGTGACTACCATGCCTCGATCGACGATCCGCGGATCGACCGGGTTCGGTTCCTGCGCCCGCAGGAGATCCCCTCCTACCTCGAGCAGGGCCTGTTCGACGTGGGCATCACGGGCCGCGACTGGATCGCCGAGACCGGGGCGGATGTTACCTCGCTCGGCGAGCTCAGGTACTCCAAGGCAACCTCCGATCCGGTCCGGGTGGTGCTCGCGGTGCCGGCGGCGGTCCCGTGGCAGTCAATGTCCGACCTGCCAGACGGAATCCGGATCTCGACCGAGTTTCCCGCCCTGACCCGGCGGTTCCTCGACTCGCACGGGGTCAAGGCCATCGTGATCCCGTCCTACGGGGCCACCGAGGCCAAGGTGCCTGACATCGTCGACGCGATCGTGGACCTGACCGAGACGGGATCGTCGCTGCACCGCAACGGCCTGCGCATCCTGGACACCCTGCTGACCAGCTATACCGAGCTGGTGGCCAACCCGGTGGCGTACGGCGACCCGGCCAAGCGGGCGGCGATGGAAGATGTGGCGCTGCTCCTGCGCGGGGCCATCGAGGCCCGCGGCAATGTGCTGCTCAAGCTGAACGTGCCGGCCGGGCAGCTGGCGGCGGTCACCGACATCCTGCCGTCGATGTCCTCCCCGACGATCACCTCACTGGCCCGCGGCGACATGAACGCGGTCGAGGCGGTGGTGCCGAAGAGCGGCGTGAACACCCTGATCCCGGCGCTGAAGGCGGCCGGCGCCCGGGACATCCTGGAAATCCCGATCTCCAAGATCGTCGAGTAGCCGGGGAACTGACCCGCAGGCGGACCCGCCGGCGCCCGATAGGCTTGGCGGGTGCTATCCAGGATCGACTTGCGCGGACAGACGGCGGCCCGGCTCGGCGCGATCCCCCTGGCCGGGGTGCTGCCGCGGGCCAAGCTCGACGTCGAGGCGGCGCTGGACGCGGTCCGGCCCGTCTGCGAGGACGTGCGCCGCCGTGGCGGGGTGGCGGTGCGGGAGCAGACGGCCAGGTTCGACGGAGTTGACCTGATTTCCACCCGGGTCCCCGCGGCCGCGCTGAATGACGCGCTGGAGCGGCTCGATCCCGCCGTCCGGGCGGCGCTGCAAGAGGCGGCCCGCCGGGCCCGGCTGGTGCATGAGGCCCAGCTGCCCGGCCAGACCGTCACCACCGTTGCGGCGGGCACCGAGGTTACCGAACGGTATGTCCCGGTCGGCCGGGCCGGCGTGTACGTCCCTGGCGGGCTGGTCGCTTACCCGTCCTCGGTCGTGATGAACGTGATCCCGGCCCAGGTGGCCGGCGTCAGCCAGATCGCCGTGGCGTCGCCGCCCGGGACCGGCCGCGGCGGGCTGCCCCATCCCGCGGTGCTGGCCGCCTGCGCGCTGCTGGGCGTCAGCGAGGTACACGCGGTAGGCGGAGCGCAGGCGATCGCGATGTTCGCTTACGGCACCGCCGACTGCCCGCCGGTGGACACCGTGAGCGGTCCGGGCAACGTCTACGTGGCCGCGGCCAAGCGCCTGCTGCGCGGGATCGTCGGGACCGACGCCGATGCCGGGCCCACCGAGATCGCCATCCTGGCCGATCACACGGCCCGCGCAGACTTCGTCGCCGCCGACCTGGTAGCGCAGGCGGAGCACGACCCGCTCGCCGCCTGCCTGCTGGTCACCTCGGACCCTGATCTCGCGGACCGGGTCGACGCCGAACTGGCCGGGCAGGTGGACGCGGCCAGGCACCGGGACCGAGTCGCGGCTGCCCTGGCCGGCCAGTCGGCCTGCGTGCTGGTAGATGACCTGGACGCGGGCCTGGCCGTGGTGGACGCCTGGGCACCCGAGCACCTGGAGATCCAGGCGGCGGAAGCTGCCGGGCTGGCCGGCCGGGTCCGAAACGCGGGTGCGGTGTTCGTCGGGCCCTGGGCGCCGGTGTCGCTGGGCGATTACCTCGCCGGCTCCAATCATGTGCTGCCGACCGGCGGGACCGCCCGGCACTCCGGCGGCCTGTCGGTCCTGTCCTTCCTGCGCCTGCTGCACGTGGTCGACTGCAGCGAGGCCGGGCTGGCCGAAGCCGCGCCGTACATCGACGCGCTCGGCGGAGCCGAGGACCTCGCCGCGCACGTCAAGGCGGTCCGGGTCCGCATCCCGGCCGCGGCGGGGTCATCCGCTGCGGGGCCGGTCGCCGCCGGGCCGGCCCGGTGACCGGGCTCGCGCCGCCGCTGCGGGCCGACCTGGCGGGCCGCGAGCCTTACGGCGCGCCGCAGCTTGATGTCCCGGTCCGGCTCAATACCAACGAGAATCCTTACCCGCCCGCACCGGCGCTGGCCCGCCAGATCGCCGAAACCGCCGGGGCGGTGGCCGTCACGCTCAACCGTTACCCGGACCGGGACGCGCTGAGCCTGCGCGAGGATCTGGCCGGGTACCTGGGGCACGGGCTCACCGGCGGGCAGGTGTGGGCCGCCAACGGGTCCAACGAGGTCATCCAGCAGCTGCTGCAGGCATTCGGCGGCCCAGGGCGCTCGGCGCTCGGCTTCGAGCCGTCGTACTCGATGCACCCGACCATCGCACGGACCACGAGCACCCGGTGGATAGCGGCCGCCCGGGACGACGATTTCGGCCTCGATGCCGCCCGAGCCGCCCGGCGTGTTCGCGAGGAACGCCCGGACCTGGTCTTCCTGACCTCGCCCAACAACCCGACCGGCACCGCGCTGCCGCTGCCGGTGATCGAGGCGGTATGCGCGGCCGCGCCGGGCATGGTCGTGGTCGACGAGGCCTACGCCGAGTTCGCCAGGGACCGGACCGCGACCGCGATCGGGCTGCTGCCTCGGTACCCGCGTCTGGTGGTCGTCCGCACGATGTCCAAGGCGTTCGCGCTGGCCGGCGCGCGGGTTGGCTACCTGGCTGCCGACCAGGCCGTGGTCGACGCGCTGCTGATCGTCCGGCTGCCCTATCACCTGTCCGCGGTGACCCAGGCGGTCGCGCGGGTCGCGCTGACCCACGCCGACGAACTGCTGGCCAGCGTGGCCACGCTTCGCCGCGAACGGGACCTGATCGTGGACTGGCTTCGCGGCCGCGGCCTGGCCGTCGCGGACTCCGATGCCAACTTCGTGCTGTTCGGCGGGTTCGGTGACCGGCACGCGGTCTGGCAGGGCCTGCTGGATCGCGGTGTCCTGATCCGCGAGATCGGTCCGGAGGGCTGGCTGCGGGTGAGCATCGGGACTGCGGAGGAGATGGCTTCGTTCCGGGCGGCACTTACCGCGGTACTGGCTGGTCCGCACGGCCAGCGAGCCACCGGCGCGTCGATGGAGAAAGCCGATGATTAACGAGGACCGCGCCGTCAGTCGGAGCGCACGCGTGGAGCGCGTCACCAGGGAGACGCAGGTCCTCGTCGAGCTTGATCTCGACGGCAGCGGCCTGACGGATGTGCAGACCGGCGTGCCGTTCTTCGATCACATGCTCAGCCAGCTTGGCCGGCACGGATGCCTTGACCTGACCGTCCGGACTCGCGGCGACATCGAGATCGACGCCCACCACACGGTCGAGGACACCGCGATAGCGCTCGGCCAGGCCCTCGCGCAGGCACTCGGCGACAAGGCAGGCATCTGCCGGTTCGGCGACGCGCTGGTGCCGCTCGACGAGGCGCTCGCCCGGGCAGCTATCGACCTGTCCGGCCGACCCTACGTGGTGCATTCGGAGCCGGACGGCATGCCGCCCCTCATCGGAACCTATGACACCACCCTCACCAGGCACTTCTTCGAGTCTCTCGCGGCCGCGTCCGGTATTTGCGTGCATCTGAGCGTGCTGGCCGGCCGCAATCCGCATCACATCGTCGAGGCGCAGTTCAAGGCCATCGCCCGGGCCTTGCGAGCGGCCGCTGCCCCGGATCCGCGCTCGCGCGGGGTCCCGAGTACTAAGGGCGTGCTGTGACCGGTGCCAGGCCCCGGGTCGTGGTGCTCGACTACGGTTCAGGCAACCTGCGCTCAGCCCAGCGCGCCTTGCAGCGGGTCGGCGCCGACGCCGAGGTGACCGCCGATTTCGACACCGCGATGAACTGCGACGGCCTGGTGGTGCCGGGCGTGGGCGCGTTCGCCGCCTGCATGACCGGGCTGCGGGCAGTCCGCGGCGAGATGCTGATCGACCGGCGCCTGGCCGGGTCCCGGCCGGTCCTGGGGATCTGCGTGGGCATGCAGGTGCTTTTCGCTGAAGGCGCCGAACATGGCGAGCGGACCCTGGGCTGCGGTGAGTGGCCCGGGGTGGTGGAGCGACTCGACGCACCGGTGCTGCCGCACATGGGATGGAACACGGTGCGCGCGGCGGCGGGAACGGCCCTGCTGGCCGGCCTCGACCCGGCGACCAGGTTTTACTTCGTGCACTCCTACGCCGCGAAGGCGCTGCCACTGCCACCGGGTGGCCGGATGAAGTCACCGTTGCTCACCTGGGCGACGCACGGTGAGCCGTTCATCGCGGCGGTGGAGAATGGCCCGCTCTGCGCGACGCAGTTCCACCCGGAGAAGTCCGGCGACGCCGGGGCCGCACTGCTGTCCAACTGGCTGGAGCTGGTGCGATGACCGCCGACAGGATTAGTGCTGAGCACGCCGCAGGCCTGACCCTGCTGCCTGCCGTGGATGTGGCCGACGGCCAGGCGGTCAGGCTGGTGCAGGGGGCCGCGGGCACCGAGACGGGTTACGGGGATCCGGTGACGGCCGCGCTGGCCTGGCAGCGGGCGGGCGCGCAGTGGATCCACCTGGTCGATCTTGACGCCGCGTTCGGCCGCGGTTCCAACGCATCCCTGCTCGCCTCGGCCATCGGGCGGCTGCAGGCCGCCGTGGAGCTGTCGGGCGGAATCCGCGACGACGCCTCGCTGGCCGCCGCGCTCGCCACCGGCTGTGACCGGGTGGTCATCGGCACGGCCGCCCTGGAGAACCCGGAGTGGGTGCGTGGCGTTATCGCCGCGCACGGCGAGCGGATCGCGGTCGGACTGGACGTCCGGGGGACCCGCCTGGCGGCCCGCGGCTGGACCGCGGACGGCGGCGAGCTCCTGGAGGTGCTGGCCCGGCTGGAGGCGGACGGCTGCCGGAGGTACGTGGTCACCGACGTCACCAAGGACGGCACCCTGGCGGGCCCCAACCTCGACCTGCTCCGCCTGGTCTGCGCTCATACCCGACGCCCGGTCATTGCCAGCGGCGGCGTATCCAGCCTGGCCGACCTGCACGCGATCGCGGCGTTGCGGCTGGCGGGCGTGGAGGGTGCAATCATCGGCAAGGCACTCTATGCCCGGGCTTTCACGCTGGAGCAAGCTCTCGCGGCGGTGCGCGCATGACCGGTGAGCTGGCCGCCGGGCCTTTCGGGTCGACCAGATCTGCCGTGTCTGCCGTGTCTGCCGTGTCTGCCGTGTCTGCTGTGTCTGCTGTGTCTGCCGCATCTACGGTCGCCGTCCGGGTCATCGCCTGCCTGGACGTCGATGATGGCCGGGTCGTGAAGGGCGTGAACTTCGCCGCTCTGCGCGACGCGGGCGACCCGGTTGAGCTGGCCGCCGCCTACGATCGGGCCGGCGTTGATGAGCTGGTGTTCCTGGACATCACCGCGTCGAGCCAGCACCGGGAGACGATGGATGCCGTCGTGCAGCGGACTGCCGAGCAGGTCTTCATCCCCCTGACGGTCGGCGGTGGCGTGCGCAGCGTGGCCGACGTCGACCGGCTGCTGCGAGCGGGCGCGGACAAGGTGGCCCTGAACACGGCGGCGATCGCCCGGCCTGAGCTGTTGACCGAGGCAGCGGCGAGGTTCGGCTCGCAGTGCATCGTGGTATCTGTCGACGCCAGGCGGACCAGCGACGGCGGTAGCTTCGAGGTAACCACGCATGGCGGGCGCCAGGGCACCGGCCTGGACGCGGTGCGCTGGGCGGAGCGCGCTGCCCGGCTCGGCGCCGGCGAGATCCTGCTGAACTCGATGGACGCCGACGGCACCGGAAACGGATTTGACCTGCCTCTGATCAGGGCAGTTCGAGCCGTCGTGCCCGTGCCCCTGATCGCCAGCGGTGGTGCCGGCCAGCTCGGGCACTTCGTCCCCGCCATCGAGGCTGGCGCCGATGCGGTTCTCGCCGCGAGCCTGTTCCACTTCGGGCGGCTCCAGATTGCCGAGGTGAAGGACGCGCTACGGTCAGCGGGCCATCCGGTTAGAGACGCAGCACATGATCGTGACGACTTTTCCGCGCCCGTCCGCGGAAAGTCGTCATCCGGATCGGCGGGAGACGGAACATGACTGATCGACAAGCGAAGAAGGCCACACCGATGGCCTCGGATGCGAGCGACATCGCGCTGAATCCCCGGATTGCCGCCAGGCTCAAGCGTGACGCGGCCGGCCTGTTCCCGGCCATCGCTCAGCAGTACGACACCGGCGAAGTCCTGATGCTGGGCTGGATGGACGACGAGGCACTGCGCCGGACGCTGACCACCGGTCGAGGCACCTACTGGTCACGAAGCCGCAAGGAATACTGGGTCAAGGGCGAGACCTCGGGGCACGGCCAGTGGGTGAAGTCAGTCGCGCTGGACTGTGACGGCGACACAGTGCTGCTCAAGGTCGATCAGGTCGGCAGCGCCTGCCACACCGGCGACCGGACTTGCTTCGACGCCGACGTGCTCGACGCGGTCCGCGGCGATCGCCCCTGACCCGTTGTCACTTGGCCGACCCGTGCTCATCGACCGAGCTTGACAATCCAGATTTCGATCAACGCGGGCTGACGATTGGGCCAGAACGGAGCGGCGGAGCCAGGGTGCTAGGGCCTCTGTGAGGTCCCGTCACGTTTGCGCTTTGACCTGCGTGGATGCAGCCCTGTTTCGGTCCCGCCCACCGGTTAAGCGCGGCCAGTCCACACGGCGGAGACTCCGTCCGCAATTGCTCCGGGGCGTCTCCGCGGAGACGCGCGCACCTGCCCTGGTCCTGGCCTGTGGCAGCCGCGGGGTGGCGCGGCAACTGCGCAGCGGAATCAGGAGGTGTGGTGGTCCGGTGAGGTCGCTTCAGGTTGCGGGGCTGCCTCCAGCCACGGCCCTGTGTCAGGCGGCAGGCTGGCTTCAGGCGGAGGGCCCGCCTTGGTTGCGGCGTCCGGGATGTCTGCGGCGGGCTGCGCCGTCGAGGCGTCAGGTGCAGGCGTGGTCGTAGCTGGTACGGAATGAATCGGCGCGCCGTCGGCCTGCCCTGTCTGGATCAGGCCGTCCTGGGTCTGGCTGTCCTGGGTCTGGCTGTCCTGGGTCTGGCTGTCCTGGGTCTGGCTGTCCTGGGTCTGCTCGGCCTGGGTCTGGCTGTCCTGGGTCTGGCTGTCCTGGGTCTGCTCGGCCTGGGTCTGGCTGTCCTGGGTCTGGCTGTCCTGGGTCTGCTCGGCCTGGGTCTGGCTGTCCTGGATCTGCCCGGCGTGTGTCCGGCCGCCCTGGGTCTGGCCACCCTGGGTCCGGCTGTCCTGGAACTGGCCGACAAGGGCCGGACCCGCCGTGGCCGACGAGTATTGCGGGCGCTGGCGGACGAACGCCATGCCTGCGGCCACGCAGGCGAGCGGGATGGCCGTCAAGGTGTATCGGTAGAAAGACTCCGTGAGCAGCACGGGCAGGACAATGCTCAGCACTGCGAGAACCCAAGGCAGTGCCGCGGGACCGCCCCACTGCCGACGATTCCTGATGATTCCTACCAGGCCGGCCACCAGGACCCCGAAGAAGATGAGGCCGGGGAAATAGACCGGCTCCTGATAGAGGAACAGGAAGTAGGCATAAGGCTCGATCGCGTGTGTATTGGAGGCAGTGCCCCCATACGTGCGAAGGTCCTGGGCATCATAGGACGGCAGCGCGCTAAGGCGTGGCGCGGCGGTAAATGCCATCGAGTTGGTGGTGAGCGAACGGTCGCTGTTCAGGAAGACCAGCATGAGATCCCTGGCGCTGACCCGCAGATAGCCGAGTGGCTGCGCCTTGATCGCGTCGAGCGCGAACTGCATGCCGAGCTTGTTGTTGTACGAGCTAAACTCGGGATGGGCATCGTGCCGCCACCACGCGTTCGGTGACCAGAGGTAGTCGGCTGGCGTCGGCCCGTTGAACAGGGCCGATATCGACCAGGGCGGGGCCTTGGCTGGTGCCGCAGTTGACTTGTTCGGGCAGAGCGGTACAAGGTCCTTCGGCGGCTTGATGATCGCGCAGTTGGCGAAGCTCGTTGTCCGGGACCAGAGGAAGATGCCGTCGCTGCGGGTGATGTTGAACTGCCCGAATTCTGCTTTGAACGCAAAGGCATAGCAGAGCATCGGGATAACGAACGCGACCGCCGCCGCGGTGCAGGCGCGCCAGCCGACTTTCCTGATCAGCAGGTATACGGCAACCACCACGGCGAGCGGAAGCCCGTTCCCGCGCAGCACGGATATGTAGGCCAGGAGCAGGCCGGCCAGGACGCATTGCCATTGCCGGGGCGTGTGCTTGGTGATCAGCAGCGCCACCGCCACCATGATCGCCAGGGTGTACAGCGTGTCCGGCAGGATGTAGGACTCCAGCGCGATCTGGCGGGCGTCGAACAGCGTCGGAACGGCGGCCAGCGCAGCGCCCCAGGCCGGCAGGCCCCAGTAACGCAGCAGGCCGTAGACGACGGCCGCGATGGCGATGCCCATCAGGTGCTGGAGGAGCGTGACCGCCAACAGGGGATTCGGGATAAAGTGCACCAGGTCAAGGAAGTAGGAGTAACCGGACGGCCGGATCGTGCCCAGCGTGCCTTGGTTGGCTTCCTGTATGTAGAGGAATGAATCGGAGGTCAGCAGCGCGGGACTGAACGCGAGCATCGCCAGCACCCTGGGTAGCACGGATACCGCCGCCAGGATGGTAAAGAGGCGATGGTCACGCCACAACGCTGCTGGCCCGGCGACCGCGATGGCCCGGCGCCACCACGTGGCCGCCCCGGCTTGCGAGCCCCGACTGCCCCCCGCGGATGACCTGGCGGGGCCCCGGCCTGCCCAGCCTTCGCGCTCTGCGCTCATCTCATCGAGCTCGAGATCAGGCACTCCACTCCTCAACTCTCACAGTTCTGCCTTGATCTTGGTCGTTCCTGGTTGCCTTGATCCGGGTTGTGCCTGTCCGCCTTGATCTTTGTAGTGCCTGGCTTCATAACGGCTGGCGCGGTCGCCTAATGAAGCGGCCAGGTGATACCCGGCGAAGCACAGGTTAGCCCGGCACTTGACAATAGCGGGTGTGATCGCTACTTACGAAAGCCGGCCGCCGTTGAACTTTGCCCGGCTGGAAGCTGAACTAATCAGGCCGGGCGGCCTCTGGCGCGACCTTCAGGTGGTGGCCGAGACCGCTTCCACTCACGATGATCTGCTCGCGGCCGCCAGGCGCGGAGCCGCCGAGGGCACGGTGCTGGTGGCCGAGGCTCAGTCGGCCGGGCGCGGCCGGATGGGACGGATCTGGGTCAGCCCGCCGCGGGCCGGGCTGACCTTCTCCGTCTTGCTGCGCCCCGCCGCGGTGCCGATAGCCAGGCGCGGCTGGCTGCCCTTGCTGGCGGGGGTAGCCGTGGCCGCCGCCCTCCGCGGCCAGGCCGGCGTGGATGCCAGGCTGAAGTGGCCCAACGACGTCAACGTGGATGGCGCGAAGCTGGCGGGCATCCTCGCCGAGCAGGCAGGCGACGCGATCGTGGTGGGCGCGGGGATCAACGTGTCGACGACTCGCGATGAGCTTCCGGCGGCTCCGGCGGCCTCAGGAGTTCCGGCGGCCTCACGAGTTCCGGCCGCCTCAGGAGCTCCGGCGACCTCCCTGGCGCTGGCGGGCGCGACGCTGATCGACCGGGACCAACTGCTCGTCGGTGTTCTTGCGCAACTTGAGCACTGGTACCTGGCCTGGGCCTCGGCATCCGGCGACCCGGCCGGAGGGAATCTCAGGGACGAGTACCAGCGGCTGTGCGAGAGCGTCGGCAGCAGTGTCCGGGTCCAGCTGCCTGGCGGAACGGCGGTGACCGGGATCGCGCGGGAGATCGATGAAGCGGGCAGACTGGTGGTCGAGTCGGCGGCCGGGCTCGTTCCGGTCAGCGCCGGGGACCTAGTCCACCTCCGGTAGCTTGCCGGGGTCAGGAGCCGGCAGTTGCGGGTCGGCGGGCCCGGCGGCGTGCGGCTGCGGGTTCCGGTTAGCCTGCAGACGTGGACTCAACAAACGACGTGCGGGTGCACAGGCATGATGCCGACGACGTTGCGGGCGTGGTCGCCGAAGTAGTGCTCGACCGGCCGCACGCCATGAACGCGATCAGCACCTCCTTGGCGCAGCAGCTCACCGAGGCGTGTACCGAGGTGGCCGCTGACCGGCGGGTCCGGGCGGTGGTCCTGTCCGCGGCCGGTACCCGGGCGTTCTGCGTCGGCGCCGACCTCAAGGAGCGGGCGGCGATGACCGACGCCGACCTGCTGGCCCAGCGGCTGGTCTTCCGCGCAGCGTTCGGGGCGGTGCTCGGCCTGCCGCAGCCGGCGATCGCCGCCGTGCAGGGTTTCGCGCTCGGCGGCGGCTGTGAGCTGGCCCTGTCCTGTGACCTGATCGTCGCTGACCAGAGCGCCGAGTTCGGGCTGCCGGAGAGCACGGTGGGTCTGGTCCCTGGTGGCGGCGGCACGCAGCTCGCGCTGCGGCGCCTGGGGCCGGGCCGGGCCGCCGACCTGATCTTCACCGGCCGCCGGGTCGGCGCGGCCGAGGCCGAGCGGCTCGGGCTGGCCGACCGGCTGGTACCCGAGGGAACCGCGGCCAGCCACGCGCTCGCACTGGCCCGCAGTATCGCGGCCAACTCACCGGTATCCGTTATGAATGCAAAGCGGTCCCTGCGTCTCGGGGCTGGCCTTGACCTCGCGGCCGGCCTGGAAATAGAAGACGCGGCATGGCGGGCGGCTGCCTTCTCCGGCGACCGCAAAGAGGGCATCGCGGCTTTCGTCGCGAAGCGGAAGCCGCAGTGGCCTGGCAAGTGACCGGGGAATAGCCATCATCAGGCGGCGGCTTCAGTAGCTGGGTAAGCAGCGGCGGGGCAAGCAACAGCGGGGCGGCCGACAGCTGCGGACAGTGCGATCGGAGGCAGTGGGTGAGCGATCTCCCTGACCGGATATCGGTGCGTGAGGTTGGGCCGCGCGATGGACTGCAGAACGAGGATCCGGTTCCGACCGAAGCCAAGATCGAGCTGATCGACCGGCTCTCGGCGACTGGCGTGCAGCGGATCGAGGCCGTCTCGTTCGTGCGCCCGGAGGCGATACCCCAGATGGCTGACGCTGACGAGGTCTGGCAGCGGATCGCGCGAGTGCCGTCGGTGCGTTATTCGGCCCTAGTGCCCAACGTGCGCGGCGCCCGGCGTGCGCTCGATTCCGGGCTCTCCGAGATTGAGGCCGTGGTATCGGCCTCGGACACCCACAACCGCAAGAACGTCAACCGGAGCACCGAGCAATCACTGGACGACATCGCGGTCATCATCGATCAGGCTCATCAGCGCGGCGCCACCTGCCAGGTCATCGTGTCGACCGCCTGGGGCTGCCCGTATGAGGGTGACGTTCCGGTGGAACGGGTCGTCCGGGTGGCCGGGCGCGCGGTGGCGGATGGGGCGGACACGATCTCGTTCGGCGACACGACCGGGATGGCCACGCCGCGGCGGGTCCGGGAGCTGGTCGGGGAGTTCCGGACCGCGTACCCGGACGTCGCGTTGAACCTGCACTTCCACAACACCCGCGGGACCGGGCTCGCCAATGTCCTGGAAGCGCTTGAGCTGGGCGTTTCCGACTTCGACGCGTCGGTCGGCGGTCTCGGCGGCTGCCCCTACGCGCCAGGTGCCACCGGCAACATCGCCACCGAGGAGCTGGTGTACATGGTCGAGGACATGGGGGTCGCGACCGGCATCGACCTGGACGCGATGATCGACGCCGCCGCGGACGCGGAGCGCATCATCGGGCGCCAACTGCCCTCCCAGGTACTGAGGGCAGGCCCGCGGACCCGTACGATCCTGGCGTGAGACGGCTAGGGCTGCCGCGTCGGGTCAGGTCGACTGGCTGGGTGGGCTCAGGCGCCGACTCGTCGGCCGACAAGCCGCCGGCGCCGTTGCGGGCCAGGAGATCGGCGAGCGCCGCGTCCCACAGCGGCTGGGCGGCTGGGCGACTGGGTACGCTCGCGACCGTGGACGTAGAAGCAAATGCGGCCGGGCAGCCCGCGGCCGGACATCCCGAGCTAGCGAAGATCCGGGCCAGCATCGAGCAGGGCGGCGCCGCCAGGTACCACGAGGCGGCCGCCGCCAAGGGCAAGCTGTTCGCCCGGGACCGGATAGGGCTGCTCGCAGACGAGGGCAGCTTCACCGAAGATGGCGCGTTTGCCAACGTGCTCGCCGGCGGCCTGCCCGCCGACGGTGTGATCACCGGAACAGCCACGGTCAGCGGCCGGCCGGTCGCCCTGATGGCGAACGATTCGACGGTCAAGGCCGGGTCCTGGGGCGCCCGCACCGTTGAGAAGATCATCCGGATCATCGAGCGGGCCTACGGGTCCGGCCTCCCGATGATCTACCTGGTCGACTCGGCCGGCGCGCGGATCACCGATCAGGTCGATATGTTTCCCGGCCGCCGCGGAGCCGGGAAGATCTTCCATACCCAGGTGCGCGCGTCCGGCTCGATCCCGCAGGTGTGCGCGCTGTTCGGCCCGTCGGCGGCGGGCGGTGCGTACATCCCGGCGTTTTGCGACTTCGTCTCGATGGTGGACCAGAACGCCTCGATGTACCTGGGCAGCCCGCGGATGGTCGAGATGGTGGTCAAGGAGCAGACCACGCTGGAAGAGATGGGCGGCGCCCGGATGCACTGCACCGTCTCCGGATGCGGGCACCACCTGGCGGAGACCGAGGCCGAGGCGATCGATGCGGTTCGCTCGTACCTGTCCTACCTGCCGGGGAACTGGCAGCAGCAGCCGCCCGCCGCGCCTGCCCGTGATCCGAAGCCGGCTGACCTGCGCGCGCTCGTGCCGGTCAGCGAGCGGCAGGCCTACGACATACGGCGCTACGTGCGCGGGCTGGTCGACGCCGACTCGCTGTTCGAGATCCACGCCCTGTGGGCCAGGGAGCTTGTCACCGGCTTCGCCCGGCTTGACGGCCAGGTCATCGGGGTGGTGGCCAACAACCCGATGTTCAAGGGCGGGGTGCTGTTCGTCGATTCGGCGGACAAGGCCACCAGGTTCATTCAGATCTGCGACGCATTCAACGTGCCGCTGCTGTTCCTCGCCGACGTGCCCGGCTTCATGGTGGGGACCGCCGTCGAGCGGCAGGGCATCATCCGGCACGGGGCCAAGATGATCAGCGCCGTGTCGGAGGCGACGGTGCCGAAGATCTGCGTCGTGGTCCGCAAGGCCTACGGCGCCGGGCTGTACGCAATGGCCGGCCCCGGGTTCGAGCCCGACGCCACGCTCGCGCTGCCGACCGCGAAGATCGCGGTCATGGGCGCGGAAGCCGCCGTGAACGCCGTGTACTACAACAAGCTGGCGCAGCTTGCCGATCCGGCCGAGAGAGAGAAAGAAACGCAACGGCTCAGGACTGAGTATGACCACGACATCGACGTACTGCGGCTGGCCGGGGAACTAGTCGTTGACAATGTCGTCGAGCCGGAGGACCTGCGGGCAGAGCTGGTCCGCAGGTTTGCCGCAGCGCGGGGCAAGGACCGGTCGTTCTCGAGGCGCCGGCACGGCGTGACGCCCGTCTGACCGGCCTGGCGCTGGGCTGCGGCGACCGGCCGGAAATGAGCGGCAGCGGGACAGAATGCGCTGATCAGCGTGGCCGGGCGGGCCGCTAAGTGGGCAGTTCCTGCGCGTAGCTCGCCGGAAAACTCGGCCGGTCCCCTTACGATCAGTTCATGACCAGCGTTTTGCTTGCCGAGGATGACCCTGCCATCTCGGAGCCGTTGGCCCGGGCCCTGCGCCGGGAAGGTTATGAGGTCGGCGTCGCGGCGGACGGGCCAGCTACGCTCGAGGCCGCCCGGGGCGGCGGGATCGACCTGATCGTGCTCGACATCGGCCTGCCCAGGCTGGACGGGCTCGAGGTGTGCCGCCGGATCCGCTCCAACGGCCAGGCGATCCCGGTGCTGATCCTGACCGCGCGGGCCGACGAGGTCGACACGGTGATCGGACTTGACGCGGGGGCCGATGACTACGTCACCAAGCCCTTCCGGCTAGCCGAGCTACTGGCCAGGGTCCGGGCCCTGCTGCGGCGCGGTGCCTCCGAGACGCACGTCGTCCAGGGAGTGCGGATCGACGCCGACGCCCGCCGCGCCTGGCTGGGCGATGCCGAGATGGATCTCACCTCGAAGGAGTTCGACCTGCTGTCCCTGCTGGTGATGGAGGCCGGGAAGGTGGTGACCCGCGAGCAGATCATGCGACAGGTCTGGGACAGCAAATGGTGGGGCTCGACGAAGACCCTCGACATGCATGTCTCCTGGCTGCGCCGCAAGCTCGGGGACGATGCGCACAGCCCCCGCTTCATCACCACGGTCCGCGGGGTCGGGTTCAGGTTCGAGCGCGGGGACTGACGGCGTGCCGTGCTGGATGGTGCTCATGATCACAGGCACGGCGGCTGATGGCGGGTCCGGAGGCTGAGCCGTGCAGCGACGCCTGCTCGTTTCCACGCTCGCGGTCGCGGTCGTCGCGGTCCTGCTGCTCGGCGTGCCGCTGGCGTTCGTGCTGAGCCGCCTGCAGGCGGGCGAGGCGTCCCAGGAGCTACGGCGAGATGCCACCACGCTCGCCACCGGCCTGCAGGAGCGGGTGAACTCCGGGCTGCCTGCCGACGAGGCCCAGGTGGCCAGATCCCTGCCCGATCGGTACGTGACCATACGTCAGCGCGGAACCGCGCCGATCTCGGTCGGCACCAGGCCGCCGTCCGGTGAGACGATCATCGGCCGTGCGTCGTCCAGGGATTTCTCGGTCACGGTGGCGGCCGATGACTCGTTCGTGTCCGGCCGGATCGCGGACGGCCTGCTGCTGATCGGCTCGCTCTCCCTGCTCGCGGTGGCGGTGGCGGTCGTACTGGCGGTGTTCCAGGCCCGTCGGCTCACCCGGCCGATGCTCGAGCTGGCCAGGGCCGCCGACCTGCTCGGCTCGGGCGCCGCGCGCCCGCTGGGCCGTCGATACGGCCTGCCGGAACTTGACCGGGTGGCGGAGGGGCTCGACGGCTCGGCGCAGCGCATCGCGGAACTGCTGTCCGCGGAGCGTGCCTTCGCTGTCGATGCCTCCCACCAGCTGCGGACTCCGTTGACGGCGCTGTCGATGCGGCTCGAGGAGATGGTCGCGGCCGCCAACTACCCTGATGTGGTGCGCGAGGAGGGCGCGGCAGCCCTGGCCCAGACCGAACGGCTCGCGGATGTGGTCGGCCAGCTGCTCGGCCGCGCCCGCCGCTCGGTGTCGGGGGCCCCCGCCCTGGCCAGCGTGGACGACATCGTGGCCCAGCAGATGGTCGAGTGGGATCCGGCGTTCCGGCGGGTGGGCAGGAAACTGGGGGTGACCGGCGAGAAGGGCCTGAATGCGTACGTGACGCCGGGCAGTGCGGCCCAGGTGATAGCGACCCTGCTGGACAACGCGCTGGTGCACGGGGAGGGGACCGTCACCATCCGGACGTCGCAGACGCCGAGGTCGGTAGTGGTGGAGGTCAGGGACGAGGGCAAGGGCGTGCCGCCTGAGCTGGTGCCGAGGATATTTGAACGCAGCGTCAGCGGGACTCCGGGCGGCACCGGACTCGGGCTCGCGCTGGCCAGGACCATGGCCGCGGCCGATGGCGGCCAGGTGGTCCTGGTGCGGCCGCGGCCTGCGGTTTTCGCGGTGTTCTTCCCGCACGGCGCGCCGGGAACGCCGGACATGCCCGTGGTCACCGGCCCGGCGTGACCTCGTAAGCTACCCGGGTGAGCGGCGCAGATCCGGTGGTCGGGATGGTCGGAGCCGGGCAGCTGGCCCGGATGACCTGCCAGGCCGCGCCCAGCCTCGGGGTTACCCTGCGGGTGCTGGCTGGCGCGGCCGACGAAAGCGCCGCGCAGGTCTGCGCGCAGACCCGGCTGGGTGACTACCGGTCGCTCGACGACCTGGTCGAGTTCGCGTCCGGCTGCGACGTGGTGACCTTCGATCATGAGCACGTGCCCGGTGCGCATCTGCAGGCCCTCGAGCGGGCCGGTGTCCGGGTCCGCCCTGGATCGGCGGCGCTCCGCCATGCCCAGGACAAGCAGGCCCTGCGGGACCAGCTGGCCCGGCTCGGGGTGGCGTGCCCCCGCTTCGCCCCGGTGGCTGGCCTCGGTGAGGTGGCCAGCTTCGCCGAGGCCGTGGGCTGGCCGGTGGTCCTCAAGGCGGTCACCGGCGGCTACGACGGCCGGGGTGTCTGGGTGTGCGAGTCGCCCGGGGAGGCCGCCGGGGTGTTCGAGGGCGGGCTCAAGCTGATCGCCGAGGAGTATGTCGCCTTCGAGCGCGAGCTGGCGGTGCTCGTGGCCCGCTCACCGAGCGGGCAGGCCGCCGTCTACCCGGTCGTGCAGACCGTCCAGGTGGATGGCATCTGCCGTGAGGTGCTCGCGCCGGCGCCGGGGCTGGCGCAGGCCCGCGCCATCGAGGCGCAGCGGCTGGGCGTCGCCATCGCGGCCGAGCTTGAGGTGACCGGGCTGCTCGCGGTGGAGCTCTTCGAGACCGCCGGCGGCCTGCTGGTCAACGAGCTGGCCATGCGGCCGCACAACAGCGGGCACTGGACCATCGAGGGCGCCCGGACCTCGCAGTTCGAGCAGCATCTGCGGGCCGTCCTCGACCTGCCGCTCGGCGCGCCCACCATGGCCGCCGGCCGGGCCATCATGGTCAACGTGCTCGGCGGTGCCGACCCGGATCTGCGGTCCAGGCTCACTCACGTGATGGCCGCGGATCCCGCGGTCAAGGTGCATCTCTACGGCAAAGCAGTGCGGCCCGGCCGTAAGGTCGGCCACGTCACCGTGCTCGGTGACGACGTGGCCGACCTGGCCGGCCGGGCCAGGCGCGCGGCCGGTTACCTGAGCACTGGCGCTGAGCAGTAGCGGCGCCGCAGGGCCCGGCGCCGCGTGGCGCTGGGCGGGATGGCGCGGCGAGGGAGAACGGAAGGGGCGGGGGATGAGCGGACAGCCGCTGGTCGGCGTGGTCATGGGCAGCGACTCGGACTGGCCGGTCATGGAGGCTGCGGTCACCGTGCTCGCGGAGTTCGACGTTGCGTCCGAGGCCGACGTGGTCTCGGCGCACCGGATGCCGCGGGAGATGATCGCCTACGGCAGCGATGCCGCCGGCCGCGGCCTGCGGGTCATCATCGCGGGAGCCGGAGGCGCGGCTCACCTGCCCGGCATGCTGGCCGCCGTCACCCCGCTGCCGGTGATCGGGGTCCCGGTGCCGCTGGCGCACCTGGACGGGCTGGACTCGCTGCTGTCGGTGGTCCAGATGCCGGCCGGGATCCCGGTGGCGACAGTGGCGGTCGGCGGCGCGCGCAACGCGGGCTTGCTAGCGGTCCGGATCCTCGCGGCATCGGACGAGGGCCTGCGGGCCCGGATGGTCGCGTTCCAGGACGAGCTGCGGACGGCCGCGCAGCGCAAAGGCGCGGCGTTGCGCGACCGGCTCGCCCGCCCGGGCCGGCCGTAGCGTCTTCCCCGCCGCGGTCTTCGAACTCGGGGCGCGAATACCATCGGGGCCATGAGCGCTGACTTTCCCGCGTTTGCCCTGACCCCCGAGCTCCAAGCGCTCCGCGAGTCGGTGCGAGCCCTGGCCGATGAGAAGATCGCCCCGTACGCCGCCAAGGCCGACGAGGCCGCCCAGTGGCCGCAAGAGGCACATGACGCCCTGGTCAAGGCCGGCCTGAACGCCGTGCACATCCCGGAGGCCTACGGCGGCCAGGGTGCCGATGCCATCGCCACCGCGATCGTCATCGAGGAGGTCGCGCGGGCCTGCGCATCGTCTGCGCTGATTCTCGCGGTCAACAAGCTCGGCACCGTGCCGTTGCTGCTCGCGGGCTCGGAGGAACTCAAGCAGCGCTACCTGCCGCCGGTCGCCACCGGTACGGTGTTCGCCTACGCGCTGTCGGAACCCGAGGCTGGCTCCGACGCGGCGGCGATGAAGACGCGCGCCGTCAGGGACGACGATAAATTCGTTCTAACCGGGACCAAGCGCTGGATCAGCAACGCAGGCGTGGCGCAGTTCTATACCGTCATGGCCGTGACCGACCCGGCGGCCGGCGCCGCAGGGATCTCGGCCTTCGTGCTGGAGAAGGGCGATGACGGGTTCTCGTTCGGGGCGCCCGAGCACAAGCTGGGCATCAAGGGCTCGCCGACCAGGGAGCTGTACTTCGACGACTGCGTGATCCCGGCGGACCGGATGATCGGGGCGGAGGGCACCGGCTTGCGGACGGCGCTGGCCGCCCTTGAGCACACCCGGATCATGATCGCCGCCCAGGCACTGGGCATCGCCCAGGGAGCGCTGGATTACGCCATCGGCTACGTCAAGGAGCGCCGCCAGTTCGGCCGCGCGGTGGCCAAGTTCCAGGGCGTGCAGTTCATGCTGGCCGATATGGCGATGAAGACGGAGGCGGCCAGGCAGCTTACCTATGCGGCCGCGGCCAGGTCGGAGCGCGCGATGTCCGGCGAGACGGTTCCCGACCTCACATTCATGTCGTCAGCCTGCAAGTGCTTCGCGTCCGACGTGGCGATGGAGGTGACCACGGACGCGGTCCAGTTGCTCGGCGGCTACGGGTACGTGAGTGACTACCCGGTGGAGCGGATGATGCGGGACGCCAAGATCACCCAGATCTACGAGGGCACCAACCAGATCCAGCGCGTGATCATGGCCCGCCAGCTCCTCAAGGGCTGACAGCCGCCCCGGGGCTCGGCTTGCCCACGCCGTCAGGGATTCTTGCGTCCGCTTGATCGCGCGCATCGGCTCTGCTGGGTCAGCTGTGGTACGAGTCTCGCCGGTGCCGGATGGAATGGATCTCTACGGTGTGCTTGTCTTCGTTGCTGCGGTAGATGATCCGGTAGGTCCCGCGTCGGGCGCAGTGGTAGCCGTCGAAGGGCTCATCCAACGGTTTCCCGGCGCGCCGCGGATTGATAGTGAGCGGCCCGTCGATCGTTTCCATGGCTGCGGCGGCGACCTCAAGCGGCAGATTTTCATGCAGGTTGCGCCTGGCTTGCCGGGAGAAGAAGACGCTGTACCGCGATTGGGCCTCCGAACTGAGGGCTTGCGGATCGCCCGTCACGATGTTCCGTGTCGCAGCGCTAGCTCGGCGCGGACCTGTGCGGCCTCGAAGGTGTCGCCAGAGGCGAAGTCTTCACGGGATTGCCGCAGGTCGGCGAGCGCCTCGTCGTCGCTGAGGAGGTCGAGGGTCTCTTGCATGGACTCGTACTCGGCGACCGAGATGAGCATGACATCGGCGCGGCCGTTGCGGGTGATGGTGAAGTGGTCGTGTTCGCGGGCGACCCGGTCGGCGAGTTCGGCGATCCGGGCCTTCGCTTCCGTGATGGGGATGGCCTCCATAGAGACCAGTATAAGGACCGGTCATAATTCTAGCCAACTTTAAGGCCATCTATCCCGCTGGCGTCTACGTGCGGACGCGGCAGCTGCTCAAGGGCTGAAGTCTGGCTCATGAACGGAACCGCTCTTCGGTCATGCGAACGCGGGTCTTGTCGCGCGTTCGCATGAGTGACCAGAACGCCTCGGCGATCGCCTGCGGGTCGATGGCGGTCGGGGTTGCCGTTGCCGTCCCATTGCCGACGAGTTCGGATTTCGCGGCGTTCTCGAGGCCGACGCCGTCGATTCCCGAAAGCGGCGCCGGGAGTCGACGTCAGACCGGTAGGCGCGGGCGTCGAAGCCACTGGCTTTCAGTCGGCTGGCCCCTTCGGCGAGCCTCTCAGCGTTGCTGCCGACCAGTGCCAGGGAGTAACCCCCGCGCCCGAGTCGCTCCGCTGTCGCATGCGATATTCCCGGACCGTACCCGAAGACGATCAGTGCACCCGTGCTCGATGCCCTTACTCGGACATCGGCGTGCGCTCCGAGTACGCCCCCGCGTCGAGGTCCTCGATGAGAGCCGGGCCTGCGGGTGCCCAGCCGAGCAGCTCCCGTGTCGCAGTGCTCGTCGCCGCGAGATCCATGCCGAAGAAGGTGCCGATCCACCCGAAATGACCTTGGACATCATCAGGGGCGATCGATGTGACGGGCAGGCCGGAGGCGCGGCCGATGGCGTCCGCGATGACGCGGGTGGGTATGCCCTCTTCAGCGACGGCGTGCAGGCGGGCGCCCGCCGGAGCCTTCGCGAGTCCGAGAGCCACCAAGCGCGCGGCATCGGAGCGGTGCACGGCGGCCCACCGGTTGGTCGCTTCGCCCGGGTAGCCGGAGACGCCCTTTTCGCGGGCCACCGCGGCAATCGTCAGCTCTCGATGCCCATCCTGAGCAGCGAGGAGGACGGCGTTGCCAGGACGGTTCAGCCTAGATGATCAGGCGAAGGGAAAGCGGATGTATCTGACGCGATGCTGCGTGCTCTGATCAGCAGGGAGCGGCTGTGGCGGTCAGGACGCGCGCTCATCTACGTGCGGAGGAAGTCTCATGATCAAGCATGTATCAACGCTGGCGCTCGCGGCGCTCGCTATCGGGCTGGCGCCACTTGCGTCGGCGCAGGCAGCGGCGACACCCGCGGCCAAGCCGCTGCCGAACCCGTGCCATACGTTCACAGCCAGGTCGGCCGATGCGCTGTTGCAGGTCGGCAGCCGCACGCACTTGTCGGAGAAGCTGGGTAGCAGCACGAGCCCCGCTGCCCGGACCTGCACGATCCGGCAGGGGAAGACGAAGCTGGCCGTGGAGGTTTCACGGCAGGAGGGCGGGACCGGCAGCGAGGAGACCTGCTATCCGTACCCGAAGCTCGGCCGCGACAGTCTGCTTTGCGTGTCGAATGCCCAGTCCCCGCCCTTCTCCTTCGTGGTGTTCCACAAGGACGGTTTGTGGGTCGGCGACGGCATAAACGTGCGGGTGCCGCATAAGGGCAAGCGGCTGTATGAGTTCGCGCTGGCCCAATACAAGAGCTTCAAGGCCTAAGCGGTCGGCTGCCTGCCTAACAGGGCCTGCGAGGGTTCGAGGGACGGGCCTCGATCCGCTCATGGCTGCCGCATGGTCGGTACGGGTGCAGACTGTGAGGAAGCGGCACCGTGCGATTGGTGACACCGTGATGCCATCGGCGCACCGCTGCCGGATCCGGCGCGGGCCCTCAGGTCTGCCCGAGCGGCTCGGAGTGTGACGATGTTCGAGAGATTCACCGACCGGGCGCGCCGGGTCGTGGTCCTGGCTCAAGAGGAAGCCAGGATTCTCGATCACAACTACATCGGCACCGAGCACATCCTGCTCGGCCTGATCCATGAGGGCGACGGCGTCGCCGCCAAGGCGCTCGAGTCGCTCGGGATCAGCCTGGAGGCCGTGCGGCAGCAGGTCGAGGAGATCATCGGGCACGGCCAGCGCACCCCGTCCGGGCACATACCTTTCACGCCGCGGGCGAAGAAGGTCCTCGAGCTGTCGCTGCGGGAGGCCCTGCAGCTTGGCCACAACTACATCGGCACCGAGCACATCCTGCTCGGCCTGATCCGGGAGGGTCATGGCGTGGCCGCCCAGGTCCTGATCCGGCTTGGTGCCGACCTGGACCGGGTCCGGCAACAGGTCATCGAGCTGGTGCAGGAGGGCGAGGGCGAGGCCGGGATCACCCGTCCGTTCCCCGGAGTTCCCCGCGGCTGGGAGCGGGTTGACGTCGCCAGGGCGCTGAATGCGATCAACGAGCGCCTGTCCGCCATTGAGCGGCATCTCGGCGTGCCGAGACGGCCGGAGGAGGCGGCGGCCGAATCCGCCGCCGGGGGAACTGCGGCCGCCGGGGGAACTGCGGCCGCCGGGGGAACTGCGGCCGCCGGGGGAACTGCGGCCGCCGGGGGGACCGCCGCTTCAGCGCCGGGCGAAGAGCCGGACCTGCCAGCCGACCCGGACGATCCGCAGAGCTGAGCGGCGTCGGCCGGTCACAGACCCATGTCGTCGAGCTGCTTGTACAGCTCGGCCCGCGAGCCCGCGGTGGGCAGCATGGCGGTGCCCTTGGTGGGCGGTGCTTGCCCCTTGGGCGGCTTGCTCTTAGGCGGCTTGCTCTTGGGCTGTCTGGTCGAGCCAGCGGGCCGCCGGTCCCTGAAGATCCAGCCGGCCGCAATCCCGCCGACCAGGCCGCCGACGTGCGCCTGCCAGCCGATCCCGGCATGCGGCAGCAGCACGGAGAACTGATAGGCGAAGCAGAGCGCCATGACAGCGCCGATCAGCATGTCGATCGGGTGCCGGTCAAAGAACCCGCGCACCATGATGTATCCGAAGTAACCGAAGACGACGCCGCTGGCACCGGCCCCTACGGAGTTCGGTGACTCGGTGAACCAGGCGGCCAGACCGCTGGTCAGGATGACGAGCAGGGTCACGCCGAAGAACTTGGCCACACCGCGGTAGGCGGCCAGGAATCCGAAGATGAACAGCGGGCCCGAGTTGCCCTCTATGTGCGCCCAGCTAAAGTGCAGGAACGGTGCGGTCAGAATGTCCTGAAGGCGGCCTATGTCGCGCGGACGGATTCCATACTCGATTGTTAGCTGCTGGTGATCGGCCCAGTTCGCTATCTGCAGGATCCAGATCACCGCGAGGAACCCGACCATGACGAACAGCGCCTTGCGCGCCTCGGCGAGCACGCTCTCCGCGTCACCGGTGCCGATCTCCCACCTGCCGCGCCTGGTGACCTGGCCGGTGTTGCCCGTGCCGGGTCCTGACCCCGGGCTGCTAGTCATCGTCGCCCCCGGCTCGCCCCGTTGGTTCCATGCTTGAAAGCTAGCCGGATCCGGTGCATCGCGATAGTGCCGGCCTGCCCGCGCGGCGGCTCCGGCCAGGCCCCGCGCGGCGCGCTCGGCGTGTCCGGCGACGCGTCGCGGCCGGGTGGTGATCACAGGATCAACTGCCTACGGCCAGTAATTGATAGGGCACGTATTGCCAAGTTGTGATCTGCGGGACGCTATTCAGAGGTTTCCGACACAGCTTTTTTTGCGGAAACGCTTGGTCGGCCCCTTCGGTTCTGGCAATGTGGTTCGCCGACGGTGCTCGACCCACATGTTGGCGGGTTCTGCGTTCGATAGGTGAAGTGACTTCGCTGCATTGGCCTGAACCGTCATGCGACTCGCTGCCCTGTACCGCAGTGGTCCGTACGCCGGGCACCGCGCCCGGTGTGCTTGGCCGACGGAAGGACCGCATTGTCACAGCACCGGAGGCGCGTCCCTGTTAAGCGTCGCACGCGGCGGCGCACTAGCGTTCTCCTGATTACGTCGGTTACGGCTGCTCTGGCGATAAGCGCAGGCGTTTACGCAGAGGTGCTGCGATCCGGAGGCGGCGGCGATCCGACCGCTGCGGTGGTGGCGGAGATCCCGAACAGCCACGCGGCGGTGGTGCTCGAGCAGGAGCGCCAGCAGATGATCCTGATGGACGCCGCGTCGCAGACTCTCAACCTGGTCAGCAGGCCCAAGCTCGCGACCAGGCCGTTGCCGGCCCAGTCACCAGTCGCGGCCGCGCCGGGTTCCGGTTCCGGTTCCGGTTCGGGTTCCGGCACCTCAAACCCGGTGACTGTCAGCGAGCCAGCGCCTGATCCTGGCACTGCGCAGTCGATTGCTTACAACATGCTGTCATCGTTCGGCTGGTCACCCAGCGCGCAGTTTGGCTGCCTGGACCAGATGTGGGACCGGGAGAGCGGCTGGCGCTACAACGCCGAGAACGCGAGCGGGGCTTACGGCATACCGCAGGCCCTCCCGGGCTCGAAGATGGCCAGCGCCGGCGCGGACTGGGAGACCGACCCGACGACCCAGATCAAATGGGGGCTTGGCTACATACAGGGCCGGTATGGGAGTCCCTGCGCTGCGTGGTCGTTCTGGCAGGCCAATGGCTGGTACTGAGAGATATGTGTAATCGCTGGTGACAGCGGTTTCCAGTGATCGAATTTAGCTCTGCGTAGCCGTTTTACTACTCACTGATCGTAGATAAATCATTGCCCGTTACGGTCATCCGGGAGGTAACGACCCCCGCTTTATGACGGAGCGTAGCCAGCGTGTTCGGACCGCAATTCTGTGATCCGGATCACGCACAGTACACGCGCGTCTCAGGCTGCCAGGTGGCGGGCTGGACGTTGAATCGTAAAAGGATCCGTAAAGTCCGGAGCGGGGCTACTGGACGTGTGATCCATCTCATAGGTCTTTTGGGCGATTTCTGGTTCGAGCCCACCTGTTCGTTAGGCAATGTGGATGACCGACCGCACCCCGCGTGCCTGACTGTTGCCTCCGGCAACGCCGTCGCCCTGATCCGCGCCACGTCTGCACGCCGCTGCCTGCCCCGGCCGAGCCGGTGCCCGGCCAGCGCCACGGGTGATAGCCGAGCGCGCGCATCGCGCCCGAACAAAGGTACGTTTTGGCCCCCCGTAATAAGCCCATGCACAGGAAACCATCCCGAATCGCGCTCGCCATGGCATCGACCGTGGTCGTGGCCGGAGCCGCCGCATCAGGTGCAGTGGTCCTCTGGCGGGGCAGCGCGGTAGCGACACCAGCGGCAGCGGCCAAGACCGCGCACGCCAGTCCCGTCTCTGACCAGCGGCAAGGCGCTAGTCAGGAATTCCTCGACGCCGCCGGGATGCGGCAGCTGCAGCTCGGCGGGTTCGACCCGCAGCGATCGGTCGCGGCCGCGGCAGCAGTTAAGGCCCAGGAGGAGAGGCGTGCTGCGGCGCGCGCGGCCAGGGCAGCGGCGCGCCAGGCGGCCCAGCGGCAGGCCGCACAGCAGCAGGCCGCACAGCAGCAAACGGCGCAGCAGCAAACGGCGCAGCAGCAAACGGCGCAGCAGCAGTCGGCCCAGCAGCCGACCCAGCAACCGGTGGCCAGCTCGGCGCCCTCGGGCTCGCCGCAGCAGATCGCGATGGGAATGCTCGGCTCGTTTGGCTGGTCATCAAGCCAGTTCTCGTGCCTCGACTCGCTGTGGAACCAGGAGAGCGGCTGGAACGTCAGCGCGTCGAATCCCAGCTCGGGCGCGTACGGTATCCCGCAAGCACTGCCTGGCTCGAAGATGGCCAGCGCCGGGGCGGACTGGCAGACCGACCCGGCCACCCAGATCCGATGGGGCCTGGGCTACATCCAGAGCACCTACGGATCGCCGTGCGGCGCCTGGGCCCACGAGGAAGCTGATGGCTGGTACTGACCGCCTGCAGCAAGCCTGAACATCGGCGGCGCGCACCGCTGCCGCGGCGGCCCCCAGTCACGCTGGGGGCCGCCGCCGCGTGTCCAGGGCCTGGTGGTCCGGCGTCGCGTGCCAGTGCCTGATGGTCCGGGGCCTGGTGGTCCGGGGCCTGGTGGTCCGGCGTCGCATGTCCTCAGCCGACCGTCCGGGGGCGACTGGACGCTGCCAGCCGCGCCGCTGACTCCAGCTATGCGAGCCGGGTGAAGGTGCGCAGGCTCTCCTCGAAGGCCGCGCGGGCCGCCGGGAAGCCTACGGCAGGAGCCGAGACGCTCAGGTCGTAGCTCTGCCAACCGGCCGCCGTATTCAGGCTGAACAGCAGTTCCAGCACGGCCACGTGGCCAAGGCCAGGCTGTCGCCAGTTGAACCGCCAGGTTGCGGCCAGCACGTTCCGGTAGGCAACCGGTGAGATCGCGACTCGGTGGTAGCCGGGATATTCGTCCTGGCTGAGCGCGGTGGCCTGCAGGGACCGTGCCTCGATGACCGGCCGGGCATAGCTGAACGGAGCCAGGTTGACCTCGATGTACGCGCCTCCGGCCGGGGCGGTCGCATACCACGCCAGCCCTTGCGTCGTCACCTGCCAGGTTTCCGGGATGGCGATCTTGAACCCGGAGGTGGTCGTCGCGGTGGCGGCAGGCACGCTGAGCCAGCGATAGCCGAGCGGCGGGGGAGTGGTCCCGCCGGTCCCGCCGGTCCCGCTCCTTCCGGTTCCGGTGCTTCCGGTTCCGGTGCTTCCGGTTCCGGTGCTTCCGGTTCCGGTACCGGTGCCGGTGCCGGTGCCAGCGCCGGTGCCGTTAGTGCCGGGGCTGCTACCGGCCCCTGAATGAGTACTGCTCGCGGCGGCGGTGCCCGCGGGCGCGGTGCCGACGGCCGGGCTGGCGGGGCTGACCCCGCCAGCGCCGCCGGCCAGACCGCCGGGCTGCGTGCTGTGGCTCCCGCTGCTGCCGACCGGCGCCCGGCCGTGGCCAGGAGACTGTGCCACCGAAGAGCCAGGCGACGCGACCGCGTTCACCGGATGCGGGAACGCGGTCCAGGCGATGACGCCGGCCACGGCGACAGCGGCTACCCCGGCTGCCACCGCCAGCAGCCGCCGGTAGCGGACCGACCGGCGGGAGTTACCTGGCCGACCCGCGCCGCTGCCCGGCGGTGCGGACCCCGGCGCGGCGTTTCCCGGCGCGGCGTTTCCTGACCCGCCTGATCCCGGCGCGGCGTTTCCCGGCGCAGCGTCTCCGGGCTGGGCAGACGGCGAAGAGTGGGCCGGACTCGGCAGGCTCAGCGGGTCGCCTGACTCCCAGCTGCCCGGGCCGACCGGACTCCACGGCACTGCCTGGCCAGCTGGCAGCCCGCCCGGGCCGCCGGGCTGCGGCAGGTCAAGGAATGCCGGCAGCTCCATGGACCCGGATAGCTCGGACAGGGCGGGCAGGTCGGGGAACTCATGCACGTCGGCAAAGGCGGGAGCGCCCGGCAGGTCGGGGACGACGCCCGGTTCTGTCTGCGCCTCCGGACCCGGCCCGGCGGAAGGGGCGGCATCGGCCGCCAGGCCGGCGTCGGCCGGCGGACCGGCCGCGGGAACCCGTCCGGGCCACCGGCCTGCGGGCTGCGTCCGGTCTGACCGCGCCTGCTCGGCCGCGGCGGAGAGCAGCCCGGCCGCGGCGGCGGCGCCGGGGCGCGTCCCCGGATCGGCGCGCAGCAGTGCCTCGATGACCGGGCCGAGCGGCCCCGCTGATGGCGACCGGGGGGCGCCTTCGTTTATTACCCCCGCAGTGACCACGGCCGACCCGCCTAGACGATCGAATGGCCCCCTTCCCTCCACTGCCGTGTACAAGGTGGCGCCCAGTGACCACAGATCGGATGCGGGCGTCGCAGGCTTACCGCGGCAGCGCTCGGGCGCGGTGAAGCCGGGCGTGCCGACGACCAGGCCGGCCATGGTGAGGCTGGGATCGTCCTCGAAGGTCGCGATGCCGAAGTCGGTCAGCACCGCGCCGCCGTCCGGCGTGATCAGCACGTTGCTCGGCTTGACGTCCCGGTGCAGGACGCCAGCGGCATGCGCGGAGGCGAGCGCGCTGAGCAGGCGCTGGCCCACCTCCGCCGCCTCGGCCGGCCGCAGCGGACCGTCCTCGGCGATCACCTGGTCGAGCGACCGCGCGCGCACCAGCTCCATGACAATCCACGCGCTGCCGTCTTCCTCAACCACGTCGAAAACCTTCACCACGCCCGGGTGGCTCAGCCGGGCGGCGGTCTTGGCCTCACGCAGCGTCCGCTGATAGACGGTATCGCCTTCGGCATATCCCAGCACGGCGATCCTGACCTGCTTGACCGCCACATCCCGGTCGAGCAGTTCGTCCCGGCTGCGCCAGACAATGCCCATCGCGCCCCGGCCGATCTGGCCGTGAAGGCGGTAACGACCGGCGACGAGATGGCCGGGCCCGACAGCTTGCATGGCCGGACCATACACGTCCCCGCCAGCGAGATTCCTGTGAGCGCGATGAGAATTCAGCTATATCGCGATGCGTAGTAGCGCGCTGGCTCAGCGCGATGCCCCGGCGCGATGGGCAGGTGGAATGGGCCGACGGAATGACCCGGCGGGATGAACCCGGCGGGATGAACCCGGCGGGACGGCCCGGTGGGTGACCCGGCGTGGCCGGCGCGCGGCTACCGTTCGGCCCGCGGCCAGGCCATCGCGAGTACGTCGAGCGCCCCGTCCAGCTGCTCCTCGGTGATGTCGCCCCGGGCCACGTGCCCGCGGGAGATCACCACGTCCCTGATCGTCTTGCCGGTGTCCAGCGCCTCGTGCGCGACCGCCGCCGCCGCCTCGTACCCGATGAAGGGGTTGAGCGCGGTAACGATCGCGGGGGAGGATTCGGCGTTACGCCGGAGCCGGCCGGCGTTGGCCGTGATCCCGGCCACGCAGGCGTCGGCGAGCACGGCCGCGCCGGCCTGCAGGAGGCTGATCGACTCGACCAGGTTCCTGGCGATGACCGGGATCATCACGTTCAGCTCGAAGTTTCCCGCCGCCCCGCCGAACGCCACCGCGGTGTCGTTGCCGATCACCTGGGCGCAGATCTGGCAGACCACCTCGGGAATGACCGGGTTGACCTTCCCCGGCATGATCGAGGACCCGGGCTGCAGGTCAGGGATCCCGATCTCGGCCAGCCCGGTCCGCGGGCCCGACCCCATCAGCCGCAGGTCGTTGCAGATCTTGTAGAGGCTGATCGCGATGGTCCGCAGCACCCCGCTGGCCGCCACCAGCGCGTCCCGGCCGCCCGCGGCCTCGAAGTGATTCGCCGCCTCGGCCAGCGGATAGTCCGCGGCGTCCGCCAGCCGCTCGATCACCAGGCGGGCAAAACCGGGCGGGGCGTTCAGCCCGGTCCCCACCGCGGTACCGCCCAGCGGCAGCTCACCGACCTCGGGCAGGACCGCCTCGATCCGGCTCATGCCGTGCCTGATCGCCGAGGCGTACCCGCTGAACTCCTGGCCCAGCGTGACCGGCGTGGCGTCCATAAGATGCGTCCGGCCGCTCTTGACGACATCGGCAAACTCCGCCGCCTTGGCCTCCAGCGTCTCCGCGAGATGCCGGAGCGAGCTGGTCAGCGGGCCGGCCAGGAGCCGGGCGGCCGCGATGTGGACCGCGGAAGGGAACACGTCGTTGGACGACTGCGAGGCGTTCACATGGTCGTTGGGGTGGACGGGCCGGCCGAGCCGCTCGGCGGCGAGCCGTGCGATCACCTCGTTGACGTTCATGTTCGTCGAGGTACCCGATCCGGTCTGGAACACCGGCACGGGAAAATGGGCATAATGCTGGCTGCCATCGCCGGTTTCGCCCACCGCGACATCTTGGGCGGCCCCGCCGATCGCGCGGGCCATGTCCGGGTCGATCACGCCGAGCTCGGCGTTGACCGCGGCCGCGGCGGACTTGATCCGGGCCAGCGCGATGATCACCTCCAGCGGTATCCGCTCGCCGGTCACCGCGCTGAAGTTCGCCAGCGCCCGCTGCGTCTGGGCGCCCCACAGCGCGTCGGCGGGTACCTGAACCTCGCCCATCGAGTCGTGCTCGGTCCGGTACCCGCCCTGCCCGTCGGTCACTGCCGGGGGCCCCCGATCGTCAGCAGCGGCTGTTTCGGCCCGGTGACGTCGGCGTAGAAGTCGTTGCCCTTGTCGTCCACGATGATGAAGGCGGGAAAGTCACGGACCTCGATCTTCCACACCGCCTCCATGCCAAGCTCCGGATACTCGAGCACCTCGACATGGGTGATGCAGTCCTGGGCCAGCCGGGCCGCCGCGCCGCCGACCGAGCCCAGGTAGAACCCGCCATGCTTACGGCAGGCCTCGGTGACCGCGGCGGACCTGTTGCCCTTGGCCAGCATCACCAGGGAGCCGCCGGCCGCCTGGAATGCGTCCACATATGAGTCCATCCGCCCGGCCGTGGTCGGCCCGAAGGAACCGGACGCGTAGCCCTCCGGCGTCTTGGCCGGCCCGGCGTAATAGACGGCGTGATCGCGCAGGTAGTCGGGCATCGGCTCGCCCGCGGCCAGCCGCTCCGCGATCTTCGCGTGCGCGATGTCCCTGGCCACCACCATCGGGCCGTCCAGGGCGAGCCTGGTCTTGATCGGGTACTTCGACAGCTCGGCCCGGATCTCGGACATCGGCCGGGACAGGTCGATCCGGACCACCTGCTCGTCAAGCTCCTCGGCCGGGGTGTCGGGCAGGTACCGCGCCGGGTCGGTCTCCAGCTGCTCGAGGAAGACGCCGTCCCGGGTGATCTTGCCGAGCGCCTGCCGGTCGGCCGAGCAGGAGACCGCGATCGCCACCGGGCAGGACGCGCCGTGCCGGGGCAGCCGGATCACCCGCACGTCGTGGCAGAAGTACTTGCCGCCGAACTGGGCGCCGATCCCTGACCGCCGGGTGATCTCGAGGACCTGCTGCTCGAGCTCGGTGTCACGGAAGCCGTGCCCGGCCGCGGAACCCTCGGTCGGCAGCGTGTCGAGGTATTTGGCCGACGCGTACTTGGCCGTCTTCAGCGCGTACTCCGCGCTGGTGCCGCCGACCACGATGGCCAGATGGTAGGGCGGGCAGGCGGCGGTGCCCAGCGACCGGATCTTCTCCTCCAGGAATCTGAGCATGGCGGGCGGGCTCAGTACCGCCTTGGTCTCCTGGTACAGGTACGACTTGTTGGCCGACCCGCCGCCCTTGGCCATGAACAGGAACTTGTAATCCCCGCCCGCGGTGGCGTACAGCTCGATCTGGGCGGGCAGGTTGCTGCCGGTATTGCGCTCGTTCCACATTGTCAGCGGCGCGAGCTGGGAGTAGCGCAGGTTCAGCCTGGTGTAGGCGTGGTAGACGCCGCGCGCGATGTGCTCCTCATCCCGCCCGTCGGTGAGCACCTCCTGCCCGCGCTTGCCCATCACGATGGCGGTGCCGGTGTCCTGGCACATGGGCAGCACCCCGCCCGCCGCGATGCACGCGTTCTTCAGCAGGTCGGAGGCGACGAACCGGTCGTTCCCGGAGGCCTGCGGGTCGTCCAGGATCGAGCGCAGCTGCCGCAGGTGGGCCGGGCGCAGCAGGTGCGCGATGTCGCGCATGGCAGTGTCGGTGAGCAGCGTGAGCACACCCGGCTCGATCTGCAGAAATTCACGGCCGAACGCGGTCTTGGTGCTGATCCCGTCCTCGGTCAGAAGTCGGTATTCGGTTGCGTCCGGTCCGGCCGGGAGCAAGTCGGTATAAGAGAACTCGGGCATCAGTGCACATCCTCGTGCGGCAGACATCGATGTTCTCATCGTAGGTCGCTGGTCAGGGTGGCTCCCGCGCCGCCGGCGCGGGACTGGTGCGAATGCGGTCTGCCCGGTGGGGTAGATCACTGGCATTCCGGCAACCGCGCAGGCCAAAGCGCCCGGCGCAGTGAGGATGTGGGAACGGTGAGCATTTCTGGAACCGGCCAGAGCGCGATCGACCTCAGCGAGGCCGCTCGCCAGCTGGAGCAGGCCATGCACGACGCCAGGGTCGCGTTCGACTGCATCGGCCTCGGCGAGCTCGGCCGGGCGCATACCCACGCGATCATGGCCCGGGCTGCGGTCGACGCGGCGGAGAACGTGCTGCGGACCGCCACCGGCGCCGACGGAAGTCTCGCCCCTGATATCGACATCTGACCGCTGGCCTGCGGAGTTATCCTGACGACTTCTCGGCGCTATCCGCTGGGAAGCCGTCACGATCATTGACTGGATCGTCGGGCGCCGCGGCTGCCCGTGTCCGTTCCCAGTTGACGTGGCGAATGATTGGGTGAAGGAGCCGGGAGACGACAGGTTCTTCGAGACGAGCTGGCTCGAAGTCTCAAGGAACCTGGCGGGTTGGCGCCGGACTGGGCTTCTTGTCTCAGTGCAGATGGGCTGCGAGGCCGTTTCTCGTTGGCGGGTCTTTTCAGGAAAGGCGGCTGAGCCGCCGGAAGCAGTACCCGGTCAGGGCCAGGGCCAGGGCGAGGTAGATCGCGGTTTCGGCAGCTGGAAGCGCCAGTAGCGGCTGGCGGGCTGGTAGGTGATGGCCTCCCGGATGCCGTGGCAGCCCAGGCAGTCAACGAAGGCGGCAGGGCCCTGCCCCGGTAGGAAGGCGTTCCCCTGCGCACCGGCGCTTTGGCCAGTGTTTCCTACCGATGTGCAGGCGGCCGGGGTGGTGCTGCCTGGTTGCCCGGCGGCGTTGACGGGCCCGCTGGACAGGAGCCAGGCGCCGGGCTGGCCGGGGAAGTTGAGGGTGTAAAGCGTGAAGGTATCGTCGCCCGGGCCGGTCTGTGACGGTCCGGCGCCCCCTAGCGAGGTGACCGGGATGACCGTGCGGTCGGGCGGGGCGAGGTTGGGGCGGACCCACAGCGGCATGACGACCTGGAGGGCGGCGAAGATGGCGAGGGTGACGGCCATGGCCGGGAAGGTGCGCCGGATCAGCGCCCCGGCGGTGACGCCGAGGGCGAAGGCGAACGCGGCGTAGCCGAGCGGGGTGATGCCGTGGGTGGCGAAGTTCAGCTGGGTGAACCGGCTCTGGGCGACACCTCGCGCGCCCGTTGCCAGGCGGCTCCGGCCCGGCATGATCGCGGTGATTAGGTGGTGCGCGGGTGCACCCGATCGACCACGATCATGGAACGCGGGTGTAGCCGGCTGGCTAGGCCGGGATGGTCAGGTGGTAGGCGCGGGCCGCGTTGCCGCTGGCGATCATCGAGGCGACCCGGATCGCGTCGTCCTCGCTCCAGTCTCCGGCGGCCACCCAGGCGCCGAGCACCCGGCTGATGGCCCGCCGCCAGAGCAGAGCGCCGAGGTAATGCAGCTCGGGCGGCCCGTACGCGTCGGACGAGAAGAGGATCTTGGAGAACGGCGCGAGCTCCAGGGTCTCGGCGACGATCGTATCGGCCCGGGCGCCGGTGTAGTGCAGCGCCAGGCCCACGTCGAAATAGACGTGCGGGAAGATCTGGGCGAGCGCGCCGGCGTGCCGGTGGAACGGGTAGCAGTGCAGGAGCATGACGGGCACGCCGAGAGGTTCGACCTGCTTCAGGAATCCGGCGGTCAGCAGCGGGTCGGCGCGGTGGAGGTCCAGGTCACGGTCGCCAAACCCGGTGTGCAGCTGCAGCGGCAGGCCGCGGTCGGCCCCCGTCCAGAGCAGGTGCCGCAGCAGCACCTGGTCGGTCAGGCGCACCCGCCCGGTGCGCTCCGCCTCGCCCAGCCAGCGCCCGGCGGCCGCCGTGACCTCGGCCGCTGACGGCGGCTCGGGATCGAAGTCGAGCCCGGACCGGTAGGCGACAATGCTCTTCAGGCCGACCGCGGCCGCGGACCGTTCCCAGAGCGCGTCGCGGAACCGGGCGGCGAACTCCGACGCGCCGCAGCCAGACGTCGCGAGCTGCTCGGCGACCGCCTCCAAACGCACGATCTCGTCGACGCGGCTGCCGGAGACCTCGGCCATCTCGGTGAGGCTGAACGAGCCCGGCGCCTCGAAGCCGGAGTCGATGAGATAGCGCGTGACACCGCTGCCGCGCAGCAGCCGCCGGGCCACCTTGGCGCCGCCCAGCTGGGCCCGGCGGGCCAGATACTCACCCGGTGCCGCAAACGGCTCCAAGTCGAGCAGCGGAGCGCACCAGCGGCGGATAGCGAAGCCGACCTGAGAGTCGAACTGCGTCGTGCCCGGCGCGGCCGGCACGTCCCCCTCGGTAATCAGCTGCTCGAAGTCATTACTGGTCAGGTCCCCGGCCAGCGCCTGGTGGACGTGATGATCGATCAGGCTCAGCTCGCCGATTGCCGCGTCGAGATCCATGGCACTAGGAGATCAGATCTTGGTGAAGTGGTGGAAGCATTCCCAGGCCGCGTCGTGCGCGGCGAAGGCGGCCACCTCGGAGCGCTTGACCTCGAGATAGGCGCTGCGGCGCAGCGGACCTAGCGCGTCCATCAGGAGCTCGTCCGCCGCCAGGGCGTGGAGCGCTTCACCGAGGGAGGTCGGGAGCCGCCGGATGCCGCGCTCGCGCTGCTGGGCGTCGGTGAGGGTGGCCGGGTCGACGTTGACTGCCTGGCCCGGGTCGAGCTTGCCGCGGATCCCGTCCAGGCCCGCGTAGATGAATGCGCCGAGCGCCAGGTAGGGATTGGCGCTTGAATCGGACGGCTTCAGCTCCAGGTTCACCGAGCTGGCCGCGTCGCCCTGCAGCGGCGAGCAGATCCTGACGGCCGCCTCGCGGTTGTCCATCCCGTAGATGGTGTAGGCGCTGCTCCAGGACTGCGGCACCAGGCGGCGGTAGGAGTTGACGCTGGCGCAGGTGAGCGCGGTGAGTCCGGGGAGATGGGCCAGCAGGCCGCCGATGAAGTGATAGCCGAGATCGGATAGCCCGTATCGGTCCGCGGGCTGATGAAAGAGGTTGCGCTCGCCCGGGCTGCCGTCCGGATTCAGGTCAGTCAGCGAGCCGTGCAGGTGGGTGCCGTTGCCGGCCTGATCGGGAATCGGCTTGGGGGCCAAACTCGCCCACAGTCCGCGGCGGAACGCGACGCCGCGCACCGTTTCCCGGTACAGGACGTGGTTGTCAGCCGCTTGCAGGGCAGGGGCGTGCCCGATCGACATTTCCTGCTGGCCATGGCCGAGTTCCGGATAGTAGTGCTCCACCCGCAGGCCCTGGGCATGCAGCGCGGCGAACAATTCCATCGTGTAGTCGTGGGCCAGTTGGAATCCGGTGGCCGAATAGCACAGGCTGTCGTCGACCGGCACCAGCCGGTCCGGTGCGCCGTCGCGGCCGGGTTCGCGGCGGCCCAGGGTGAACTCGGGCTCGAACGCGGCGGCGAGCCCGTAGCCCTCGGTGGCCAGCGCGGCGATCGCCTGCTTGAGGAAGGTCCGGGCGCAGGCATCCCAGGGCTGGCCGTCCGGGAGGACCAGGTCGGCGAGCATCGCAGCGGCTCCCGGAGCGTAGGGGAGCGACACGAAGGTCGCCGGATCGGGAACAATCCGGACTTCGCCGACTGGTCCCATGCCGTCGACTGGGCGGAGATCGTCGAGCATTGACATCGCCATCATGGCGACGGTGTGCCCGATGCCGCTGGTCATCCGTTCGGGAAGCCGGTCCACAGCCACGGACTTCCCCCGGATGATCCCGCCGTGATCGGCATACAGGAACCGGACCAGCGAGAGCTGGTCAGCCCGCGCCCGGGTGACAGCGTCGTGCGCTGCGCCCGCGGCGGCCGGGCCAGGCAGGCGTTCGGAGCCCGAGAGCGCGCCAGCAGATGTCATGCCTCAGGGGTAGCACGCCCTCCGCCGGCCCGTACAGCCGGCTGGGTTCCGTCGGGCTGCTGGGCCCCGTCGGCCGGCTGGATGCCGTCGGCCGGCTGGATGCCGTCGGCCGGCTGGGCGCCTTCGGGCCGGGCGCCGTTCGCCCGCAGCCGCCGAGGTCCAGTCGGGGCTGCGCTTTCCGGCCCGGCAGGCAAGCCCTGGTCCTCGTGGACATACCTGCCGCCGCGCATCGCAGAGGCGCCCGCCGCGATCACCAGCAGGCCCATCGCCGTAGCGAACACGATGACCAGGCCATGATGGAACGGCTGGGAGATCAGCTGCGGGAAGAAATCCCGGCCGGTGAGGACCGCGGCATTGTGAGCAGGCAGCCGGGCGAGCACCCCGCTCGGCCCGAGCAGCAGCTTGACTGGGTTCTCGCCCAGGAACGCGGCGAACAGGCTGCCGACCGGGGGCAGGTTCCCCACTTGCACCGCGACCGCGTGCGGCACGCCCTGCGCCGTCAGCCCGCTGGTCAGGGTCTTGGGCAGGGTCGAAGCCAGCCCGGCGATCATCAGCGAGAAGAAGATGCCGATCGACAGCACGAAGCCGGAGTTCTGGAACGTGGCCAGCATGCCCGACGCGGCACCGCGCTGCCGGGCCGGGACGCTGTTCATGATGGCGGCGGCGTTCGGTGCGGAGAACAGGCCCATCCCGGCCCCGGCCAGGAAAATCAAGATCGCGAAAAACGGGTAACGGAAGTCGGTCGGCACCAGCAGTAGCCCGCCGAACGCGGCGGCAGACAACAGGAGCCCGCCGGAGGCGAATGCGCGCGCGCCGTGCTTGTCGGACAGCCAGCCGGACAGCGGGCCCGAGGTGACGAAGCCGACCGTCAGCGGCAGCAGGTAGATACCTGACCACAGCGGAGTGTCGGTGAAGGAGTAGCCGTGCAGCAGCAGCCAGATCCCCTGCAGCCAGATGATCAGCATGAACTGCAGGCCGCCGCGGGCGATCGAGGCCAGCAGCGTGGCCGCGTTGCCGGCCGCGAAGGCCCGGATCTTCATGAGCTTCAGGTCGAACATCGGCTGGCTGACCCGCAGCTCGACGAAGCAGAACACGGTCAGCAGCACCACGCCGCCGATCAGGCCGGACAGCACGAGCGGACTCGTCCAGCCCATCGCGTGCCCGCCGTAGGGCTGGATGCCGTAAGTGATCCCGACCAGCACCCCGATCAGCCCGAGAGCAAAGGTGATGTTGCCCAGCCAGTCGATCCGCGCCCTGGTCCGCAGGCCGACCTCGCGCAGGCTGAAGTAGGACCAGACGGTGCCGACGAGCCCGATCGGCACCGAGACGATGAACACGAGCCGCCAGTCAACCGCGGCCAGCAGGCCGCCCAGGATCAGGCCGATGAACGAGCCTGAGATTCCCGCGACCTGGTTGATCCCCATGGCCATGCCGCGCTCGCTGGCCGGGAAGGCATCGGTCAGGATGGCGGGCGAGTTCGCCATCAGCATGGCTCCGCCGATGGCCTGGATCACCCGGAAGCCGATCAGCCACATCGCTCCGGCAGGCCCGATGAACGGGTCGAACGGGAGAGCCAGCGCAGCGAGCCCGAAGATCGCGAAGCCGGCGTTGTACATCCGGACCCGGCCATAGATGTCACCCAGGCGTCCCAGCGTGACCACCAGCACCGCGGACACCACCAGGTAGCCCATCAGCATCCAGAGCAGGTAGCTCACGTTGCCGGGCGTCAGCGGGTTCAGCTGGATCCCGCGGAAGATCGCGGGCAGGGCGATGATCACGATCGACGCATTGACCGTGGCGGCCAGCATGCCGAGCGTGGTGTTGGACAGCGCCACCCACTTATAGTGGGTGTCGCGCAGGCCTGGCGATCCTGGCCGCGCAGTCGCAGGCGCCGCCCACGGGGCGGGCGCCGGGCCGGTCGCGGCGCCATCCGTCGGCTCGGCCACCTGCAGCCTCCTCAGCTCTTCTCAATATACGAGCTGTCTGAATACTTGCTATGACCAAACTAACAGGTGCGGCGGACTCCAGCCAGCGCCTGATACCGTCCGGGCCGGACGATCGGGCAGGTCAGGCAACCAGGGAAACGCAATCTGGCCGCCAGCCGAACGCGATATCGTCGCGCCATGCTTGATCGAATGCGGGAACTGATCGGCCGGTCGGTAACGCACTTATTGCCAGGTGTCGACGTGGCTAGCTATCAGGGGTCGCCCGGCCAGTGGGCCGGCGAGGCCGGGAAGATCTCCTGGGCGGCGGTGAAGTTCACCGAGCTGCAGCCCCCCGCGACGGCGCCGGTGCCGTACGTCAACCCCGATGCCGCTGCCGACTGGGCTTACCTGCAGAAGGAGAAGCTCGGGCGGATGGCGTACCTGTTCGCGCATCCGTCGGTGAGCGTGGCAGCGACCGTTGATCTGTTCGCCAGCGAGGTCAACAAGCTCGGCCTGGCGGATGAGGATGCCATCGCCCTTGACCTCGAGGTCACCGACGGCCTCGGGCCTACCGGGGTGGATGCGTGGTCGGCCGAGCTCATGGCCGCGCTGGAAAAGAAATACCAGCGGAAGCCGGTTTTATACACCTACATCAGTTTCGCCGAGGCAGGGAACTGCGCTCACCTGGCGGAATATCCGCTCTGGATCTCAAATCCCTCGCAACCGGCGGGAAAGCCGCAGGTCCCGGCGCCATGGAAGACGTGGGCGATTCACCAGTACTCCACGACGAGCGGTCAGATCGACCGTGACGTGGCCAACTATCCGAGCGTGGCCGCGATGACAGCGGCGCTAGGGAAGCCGAGGAGACCGGGCATGGAGAACATCGGCGGGTCGATCGACGCGGCGCTATCCTCGGCCCGCTGGCCTGACGGGACGACCATGGTCGCCGGCCTCGGGACAGACGGCTACGTGCAGGTGCGGAGGTTCGTGAACGGCGCCTGGAATCCCTGGCATAACGTCAGCCCCACCAAGGCCAGGGGAGCGCCGGGGCTGCTGGCCTGGGGCACCAATCAGGGCCAGTTGTTTTACACCGACGACTCGGGCCAGGTGATCGTGCTGGGCAGTACGGACACCGGCAAGACCTGGAGCTGAGCCAGGCCCACGGCAGCCGGGCCCCGGGCGGGGGGGTCTGGTCGTACCGCCCTGGATTTTTCGCGGAAAGCCGGCCCGGCCCGGTCCGGTATCTTCGTGGTGTGAGTTCCCGCCCAGGCCCGCACGAGCTGCGCGCATCGGACGCCGACCGGGAGCGCGTGGTCGCGCTCCTCAGCCAGGCGGCAGGCGATGGGCGGCTGACTCTCGGTGAGCACGCCGAACGCACCGAGCGCGCCTACACGGCCCGGACCCTGGGCGAGCTCGCCGCGCTGACTACTGATCTCGCGGTGCCCTCCGCTCAGCCGATCCGCCTGGACTCGAGGCGCTCGGTGACCGCGCTGTTCGGCAAGGAGCGGCGCGACGGGCGCTGGGTCGTGCCGGAGAGCCTCACCGTGGCCGCGATCTTCGGCGAGGTCGTCCTGGATCTGCGCGAGGCCCTGCTCCAGTCCAGCCGGATCATCCTGATGGCCACGGTGATCGGCGGGACCGTTCAGCTGATCGTCCCCGAGGGGGTCGCTGTCGAGCTGACGGGCAGCTCGGTTCTCACCAGGAGTAGCGGCATCGGCGGCGGGCCGCCGTCGCCGGGAATGCCAGTGATCGAGATCCGGGCCATGGCCATCGGGGGCAAGATCAAGGCCGTCGTACCGCGCCGGTCCCGGTGGCGCTGGCCAAACCGCCGCGGGGAAGCAAGGTAGGGCGCCCGGCGCTGCCCCCGGATCAGCCGGTGGCGTCGAAATCGATGGCGCTGTATGCGTTCAGCTTCCACAGCTGGTGCTCGCTGTGGATGTTGCGGAGGGTACCGGAACGGGCGCGCATCACCAGCGAGTGCGTCGTCGCCCCGCCCGAGGCGTACCGGACTCCGGCCATCAGCTCCCCGTCAGTGATCCCGGTGGCGGCAAAAAACGCGTCGTCGGAGGCGACCAGGTCATCGGTGGTCAGCACCCGGTCAAGATCGTGACCCGCCGCCACCGCACGCTCGCGCTCGGCGTCATCCCGGGGCGCGAGCTTGCCGAGGATGACGCCGCCCAGGCATTTGATCGCGCAGGCCGAGATGATGCCCTCCGGGGTCCCGCCGGTCCCGAGCAGCAGGTCGACCCCGGTGCCCTCGCGCGCCGCCATGATCGCGCCAGCGACATCGCCGTCGGTGATGAGCTTGATCCGCGCACCAGCCGCGCGTACCTGCGAGATCAGTTCCTGGTGCCGGGGACGATCAAGGATTACCACCGTGACGTCGTGCGGGGAGCAGCGCTTCGCGCGCGCCACCGCGGCGATGTTGTCAGCGGGCGACGCCTCCACGTCCACGACGTCAGCGGCCTGCTCCCCGGTCACCAGCTTGTCCATATAGAAGACCGCCGATGGGTCGTACATGGAGCCGCGGGCGCTGACCGCGATCACCGAGATGGCATTCGGCATCCCGTTGGCGGCGAGCCTGGTGCCGTCGATCGGGTCGACCGCCACGTCACAGGCCGGCCCGCTACCGTCGCCGATCTCCTCGCCGTTGTACAGCATCGGCGCGTGGTCTTTCTCGCCCTCGCCGATGACCACCACGCCCTTCATGGACACGGTGTTGACGAGCAGCCGCATGGCGTTCACGGCCGCGGCGTCGGCTCCGTTCTTGTCACCGCGGCCTACCCACCGGGCAGACGCCATCGCACCTGCCTCAGTGACCCTCGCGAGCTCGAGTGCCAGGTTCCGGTCAGGCGCGTGCCGGCCAGGCAGCGGTCCCGCCTGGTAGACGGGCGGCGTCGCTGGCATGGCAGGGGGCTGGTTCTCGGTCATGGCGGATGCGGTTTCCCTTCGGCCGTGATGGAATCCTATGTACTCGGCTGGCGGGCGGAGCCTTGAGGTTCGAGCGGCCGGCCGTCAAGGAGTACTGCAGAGCGGTATGACAACAGATCAGGCGCAGCCCGCAAGCCATCCCGCTGCCCGGCCGTCGGAGCGCGGGGCCGCAACGCGGACCGCGCTGCTGAGGGCGGCCAGGGAGACTTTTCTCGCCGTGGGCTACGCGCAAGCCGGCGTGACCGAGATCGTCGCCCGGGCCGGCGCGAGCGTAGGTAGCCTTTATCACCATTTCTCCGGGAAAGCCGACCTCTATCTCGCATTGTTCGAGGAACTGCACGACGACCAGGCTAAGCGGACCCGCCAGGCAGTGCGCGGTGCGAGGGAGGACGGCGTCAGCGATCCGCGACAGCTTTTCCTGGTCGGTGCGCGAGCGTACCTGGATAGATGCCTGGAGCAGCGGGAGCTGGCCTCGCTGTTCGTCCGGGGCGATGGGCCGCCCGGGTTCGACCTGGTGATGCGAGAGCGGCTGGCTGAATGGGTGAGCAAGAACGCTGACTTCTTCGCCCGTAGCGGCGAGCCGCATGACCAGGCCGCTGCCGTGGTGACCACCGGGGCGCTGATGCTCGCTGTCGCCGAGGTCTCGCTCAGCTCCGACACAGAGCGCGCAGCGGCGATAGCGGACGGGGTGATCGAGGTCCTGTCCAGGCTGGACTACCCGTGACCGGCACGGGCTGGCTGGCTGGCCTGGGCGCCTGCTAGCGGTCGCCCGCAGCAAGGCGGCCGCTAGCTGCGGCTTAGAAGGGCGCAGCGGGGTCGCCGGCCTCGTCGGTCCGCGGTGCCATCGCCGCGGCCAGCCGCGCACGGGCGCCTTCCAGCCACTCGGTGCAGACCGCGGCGAGGCGCTCGCCGCGCTCCCACAGTTCCAATGACTGTTCCAGGGTCAGCCCGCCCGCTTCGAGCCGCTTGACCAGCTCGGTCAGCTCGTCGCGCGCCTGCTCGTAAGCGGGACGCTTGGCCGGTGGCCGCGGTGCGGCCGGATCGCCGTCAGGTGCCGTCACGATCTCACCCTAATGCCGCTACCGGGTGTGAGGCTGGCCCGGTCCCGCGGCGACCCGGACCACAGCCCTGACCAGCCTGGCATACAAGATCGCTCCCGACGGCCGTGGATGGATGTCGTCGTCCCACAGCAGGCTGGTGTGGCTGGCGATGGCGGCGTGCCAGTCGGCCAGCAGGACATGAGGGTAGCGCCGGGCGGCGGCCGCGAGCGTGCCGTTAACCTCGTCCTGCCAGGGCCGGGCCGCGTAGGTGTTGACCAGTACCAGCCAGCGGCCCGGCCCGATTTCGGCATGGAGCTGGCCGACCTGGGCGCTGGTCACGGCGCCGTTGGTGCCCAGGCCTACCACCACGATCGGACGGAGCCGGCCGATCGCCGCCAGCCGACTGATGACCTGCAGGCCAGCGCTCATTTGCCGGCTGACGACGGCGTCGATATAGATACCGGGCAGTGCTGTGTGCAGCTGCTGGGCCGCCGCCAGCATGACCGAGTCTCCGATGGCGGTGACCTCCGGCCCGAGCCCCTGCGGATTGGCTGGGCCGGGCGAGCCGGTCATCACCGCGGGTGCGAGGGTCGCGCCGGCGGATGGCTCCTCCGGTGAGAGCACGGTGGCGTGGCTCCCCCGGGTGGCGGCGCTGATCATCGCACCTGCGGTGATCTGCTGCTGAAGCGTGGGACCTGCGGGCCGGTCCAGGATCCCGTAGCCTGCGGCGCAGGTGACCACCAGCGCGGCCGCAGGTACCGCGAGCGGGAGGGCGCGCAGCGGGGACTTTCGCGCGGCGGCGCCGGACCTGCTCAGCTGGCCGCACCAGGATCTGAGCGCCGCGCGCAGGCCGCGACGCAAGATGGGCTCCTCGATCCAGTGCCATGACGCGGCCGCGATCGCGATGGCGACCGCGATCTGCGCGATCCGGCCTGCGGCGGCTGAGGACTGCCGACTGGCGAGCGCGCCGGAGAAGACGATGACTGGCCAGTGCCACAGGTATATGCCATACGAACGTACGCCGAGCCAGCGCAGCGGTGACCAGCTGAGCAGCCTGGCCATGACTCCGGCCGCCGCGGCGGCTGCCATCACGGCGCCCGCGGCCAGCGCGGCCAGCGCCAGTCCGTACGGATAGACAGCGGCGTCGGCGCCCGAGAAGTGACCGACCGCCCAGGCCAGTACCGCCAGGCCGAGTATCCCGCCGGCGTCCAGGCGCCTGGTCGCTTGCCGCGGCGCGGCAGCGAGCCTGGCCAGTGGCCAGGTCAGGGCGAGCGCGGCGCCGGTGAGCAGTGCGGTCGCGTGGGTGTCTGTCCCGTAGTAGACCCGTGACGGGTCGGTTCCCGGCACGTAGAGGACCGCCATCGCCAGGGCGGAGGCGCCTGCGCCGGTCCAGGCGAGCGCGGCGCACAGCCGCCTGCGCTTGCACCGCGCCAGCGCGACGGCCAGCACGAGCGGCCAGATCAGGTAGAACTGCTCCTCGACAGCTAAAGACCACAGGTGCTGCAGGGGCGGGGGCGGTCCGAGCGCGTCGAAGTACGACTGATGGTGTAGGGCCTGCCACCAGTTGCTCGTGTAAGTAACCGCGCCGAGGAGCGCGGGCCGCAGGCTCTCCAGCTGATCCGGCTCTAGGACAACGGTCGCAGCGGTGACGGTGACCAGCACGACGGCGAGCGCAGGTAGTAACCTGCGTGCCCGGCGGATCCAGAAGTTCCGCAGGCCGAGGCGTCCGTCGCGGTCGAACCTGGTCACTAGAAGGTCGGTGATGAGATAGCCGCTGAGCACGAAGAACACGTCCACGCCGAGGAATCCGCCGGGCAGCGCGCGGAGGTTCTCGTGGAACGCCACGACGGCCAGGACGGCGAGCGCTCTCAGGCCGTCCAGACCCGCTGCCCGCGGGCGCCCCGGAGCCTGAGTCCGGTCTCCGGTCACCGGAACCGAAGGCCCTACCGCCCGCTCGGCCGATGCTGTCACCCGCATCGAGGTCCCCCTGCCTCGTCTGATCATCACCCTCTAGCCGCGCGGCGAGCCGGTTAATCTCGGCCCGAGATCTAAAGGAATACGACTTACCCGGCCAGCATGCCGATAGGGTCCGGGCCGCCCGCGAAACGTCATGCTCCTTTGTATTGGCACGCTCGTAGCTAACCGGTTTTGGCCGCGCCGCGGCACGAAGAAACGCTCTCAGCGTAATAGGCAAGGATCGCTTTGTTATAGCTTTTGCATCGTCATGGGCTGGCTACGGCATTCAGCTCGTCCTGCTCAAATCGGATAATAATCGGCTCGCCGTCTGCGACATCAGCCGCCGAGCGGATGACGGTCGCGTCGCCGCGGCGCACGATCGCGTAACCGCGGCGCAGCGTGGCCGCAGGCGACAGAGCCAGCAGGCGCGCCCGGGTGTGGGTCAGGCCGTCCTGCGCACGGTCCAGGCTCGCTGAGACCGACCTTCGGGCTCGCTCGGCCAGAGCGGTGACAAGCTCCTGGCGCCGCTCGATCTCGCGGACCGGGCTGGCCAGTGCCGGACGCGAGCGTACCCCCGCCAACCAGGAGAACTCGCGATCCAGCCGCCCGGTGACGCAGCGCCGGGCCCGGGACCGCAGTTGCGCGACCAGGGCAAGCTGCTCCGACACGTCAGGCACCACCCGTCGGGCCGCGTCGGTCGGCGTGGAGGCCCGTACGTCCGCGACGTGGTCGAGGATCGGAGAATCCTGCTCATGGCCGATCGCGCTCACGATGGGAGTGCGGCACGCCGCGACCGCGCGGATCAGCTCCTCATCGGAAAAGGGCAGCAGGTCCTCGATCGATCCGCCGCCGCGGGCGATGATGATCACGTCCACCGCCGGATCGGCGTCGAGCTGTCGCAGCGCCTCGATGACCTCGCCCACCGCATACGGCCCCTGGACCGCGACCTGCGCCACCCGGAACTTCACCGCCGGCCACCGGTGGGCGGCATTCCTCAGCACGTCACGCTCGGCGGCCGAATCCCGCCCGCAGATAAGGCCGACCATGGCGGGCAGGAATGGCAGCGGCCGTTTGCGTTCCGGAGCGAACAGGCCCTCGGCGGCCAGCGACCGGCGCAGCCGCTCCAGCCGGGCCAGCAGCTCGCCGATACCCACGGCCCGGATCTCGATCGCGCTGAGCGAGAAGGAGCCACGGCCGATATTGAAGTCTGGCTTCGCCCAGATGACTACCCGGGCTCCTTCGGCGGGCGCGGGATCGGTGGCATCGAAGATTGTCCGAGCGCAGACCACGCGGACGGAGACCGCCGCAACCGGATCGCGGAGGGTGAGGAACACCGTGCTGCCGCGCCTGCTCAGCTCGGCGATCTGGCCTTCGACCCAGATTCGTCCCAGTCGGCCTATCCAGTCACCAACCAGCCGCAGCACGGTGCGGACAGGCACCGGGGCCGAGGCGCTGCTCTCCAGTGGCATGGCGGCGGGTCAGTGCGGGGGCCGCCGCTCAGCCCTGCCCGGACCGGAGCTTGGTGATCCGGCGCTCGTACATGGTGAGCACGGCCGGGCGGGCGGCATTTGTCTCTTCGTAGCCGAGCAGCACGAGGACCTGCGCGGCGTTGAGGTTGCGGAGCCGGGCCCGGATGGACGCGACGGTTAGGTCGTCGTAGTTGGGAATCGGCAGCCGGACCGGCAGGGGTGTCCCGGCGTGGTCAGGGCCGGACCGGGCAGGCTCGGCGGCCTCCGGCTCGGCGGCCTCCGGCTCGGCGGCCTCCGGCTCGGCGGCCTCCGGCTCGGCCAGGTCCGGCTCGGCCAGGTCCGGCTCGGCCAGGTCCGGCTCGGCCAGGTCCGGCTCGGCCAGGTCCGGCTCGGCCAGGTCCGGCTCGGCCAGGTCCGGCTCGGCCAGGTCCGGCTCGGCCAGGTCCGGCTCCGCCGGGTCCGGCCGTGCCGTCTCCGGCCGGTACAGGCTCAGCTCGGCCGGGGGCGGTTCGGCGGTCTCGGTCTCGACGGCCGGTGCCGCTGGGCTGCTGGCGCGATATTCCACCGGGAGGATCCTGACATTGCCGGTCTCATCGAGCGACCGCCACCTTGATCCGTCCCGGCCAGGCACGGGAACGCGCGGCGCGCGAACGGCGGTTCTCAGCTGCTCGGTGGCAGGGGCCGGCTTGCCGCTGGCAGGCGCTCCGAGGTCGCGGGCTTGTTCACGTCCGGGCTGGAGGATCGGCTCCTCATCCGGTCGGCCACAAGCAGCACCTGGCCGATCCCGGCGAACATCGCTCGCAGGGCGTGAGCAGGGGCTTCTTTGACTCGCTCGCCGACCTGCGGGAAGCGCATGTCTGTCTCCTCCCTCTGGCGGGTCGGGACGCGTCCCGCCTGGTGGTCCGCTGCGACCATGCCGTCACGGACCGATGATGGCACCCTGACTGATTGTTGTCACCAGCCAATGCCGCCGCAACTGTCGGGGCCATAGTGCCGCACGGCAGACCCTCGGCCCGCGGTGTCTGGCGTGCCTGGCATGTCCATTTAGGTGGTCGCCTACGATGGGTGTCATGTCCGCGCCGACCCGACGTGTCCTGCTCGCGAAGCCCCGCGGCTACTGCGCTGGAGTTGACCGGGCCGTCCAAGCGGTCGAGAAGACGCTGGAGCGGTTCGGGGCCCCGGTGTACGTCCGCAAACAAATCGTGCACAACACGCATGTCGTGAGGTCCCTGGAGGAACGCGGCGCGATCTTCGTCGAAGAGACTGAGGAAATCCCGGAGGGATCGGTCGTCGTCTTCTCGGCGCACGGCGTCGCGCCGCAAGTGCATCAGGAGGCGAAGGACCGGGGCCTGCACGCCATCGACGCCACGTGCCCGCTGGTCACCAAGGTGCACAACGAGGCCAGGCGCTTCGCGGCGCATGATTACGACATTCTGCTCATCGGACACGAAGGGCACGAAGAGGTCATCGGCACGACCGGCGAGGCCCCGGCCAGGATCCATCTGGTGGACGGCCCGGAGGGAAGCGACAGCGTCCAGGTCAGCGACCCGGCGAAGGTGGCATGGTTGTCGCAGACGACCTTGTCGGTCGATGAGACCAGCCAGACGGTCGCGGCGCTGCGCGAGCGGTTCCCGCAGCTGATAGATCCGCCGAGCGACGACATCTGCTACGCGACGCAGAACCGGCAGGCGGCCGTGAAGCAGATCGCGGCCGGCGCCGATGTTGTCATCGTCGTAGGCTCGCGCAACTCCTCGAACTCGGTGCGGCTGGTGGAGGTCGCGCTCGACGCCGGGGCCAAGGCCGCCTACCTGGTCGATGACGAGTCAGGCATCGAGGATGCCTGGCTCGACGGCGCGACGACGGTGGGCGTGACCAGCGGCGCCTCGGTACCTGAGGACCTGGTCTCCGGCGTCCTGGCCCGGCTGGCGCGCAGCGGGTTCGGCAATGTCGAAGAGGTTGAGGCGGTGCGCGAGAGCATGCGCTTCGCGCTCCCGCACGAACTGCGCCGCGCGTCCGCCCCGGACGGCGGCTAGCGCCGTAGCGGGGAAAGCTGGGCCCTTGGTGTGGCGGGGTGAATCATGCGCGGCGGTAGCGGATGACGGCGATAGGCAGGAAGGCGAGGATCAAGGCGGCCGACCAGATAAGGGCCACGGTCAGGTCGTGGGTTCCCCCGGTTAGGGCGGAGCGGACGGCGTTGACCATCGGGGTGACCGGCTGGTACTTGGCGAAGGGCTGCAGCCAGCCGGGCATCGAGGACGGTGGCACGTAGGTGCTGGAGATGAAGGCCAGGACGAAGGCGATCATGGACATGCCCTGGGCCGCTTGCGCGTTGGGGGCGAACAGGCCGATGACGATGAACACGATGGTGAAGACCAGCCCGTACAGCAAGCACAGGCCGAGTGCGGCGAGCCCGTCGGCGGCGGTTGAGGGCAGCCGGAAGCCGAAGGCGAACCCCAGTGCGGCGGTGAAGATGATGGACCAGCCGTTGGTGGTGAAGTCGGCGAGCGTGCGCCCGGTCACGAGGGCGCTGCGGGTAATGGGCAGGGACAGCAGCCGGTCGGTAAGCCCTTGGGCCTTGTCCTCGGCGACGGCGACCGCGATCCCGCCGCCGGTGAACAGCACGATCGTGGCTACATAGCCGGGGATGAGGTAGCCGACGTACCCGGCCGCTCCGGTGCCGATGGCACCGCCGAAGACATAGCGGAACATGAACAGGAACAGTGCGGACTGGACCATGCCCATGATGAACAGGCCTGGGGTGCGGAAGTACTTGCGCAGCGCCCGTTCGGCGATCTGGGCGGTCGCCGCCGCTGGCGCTGGCGGGCGGGCCGGCCGGGCGATCGTGGGCGGGATGGAGACGGTGGCGGTGGTCTGGGTCATCGGAGGCCGTCTGCTTTCGTGCTAGAGGCATCCTGCTGGCTGCCGGTGAGGGTCAGGAAGACTTCGTCGAGGGTTGGGTGGCGCAGGGCGATTTCATCGACCGGGATGCGGGCGCTGTCCAGGGCCGCGATGGCCGCCGCCAGCCGGGTTGTTCCGTCGCCGGCCTGGCTGCGAACCCGCCGGCCGGCGTGGTCGATGACCGCCGGGCTGGCCGTGAGCGTTTCCAGGACTTCGGCCGCGGCACTAAGCTGCCCGCCGTCGGCGAGGGCGACCTCGATGATGTCGCGGCCGATCTCGGCCTTTAGCTCGGCCGCGGTGCCGCCCGCGATCGCCTTGCCATGGTCGATGACCACGATCTGGTCGGCGAGTTCGTCGGCTTCTTCGAGGTAGTGCGTGGTGAGCACGATGTCGGTGCCGGCGGCGACGAGGCTGCGCACCGCGGCCCAGACTTCGGCTCGCCCGGCTGGGTCCAGGCCGGTGGTGGGCTCGTCCAGGAGCAGCAGCCGAGGTGCCCCGACCAGGCTGGCGCCCAGGTCGAGGCGGCGACGCTGGCCGCCGGAGTAGGTGCCGGTGCGCCGGTCGGCGACCTCCCCGAGGCCGAGCATCTCGATCACCGCTGCCGCGGCGGCTTCCGCTGCCTTGCGGCGATGGCCGAACAGCCGGGCGACCATCCGGAGGTTCTCGCGACCGGTCATCGTCGGCTCCACTGCGGCGAACTGTCCGGCCAGCCCGATCTCGCGCCGGACAGCCACCGGGTCCCTGGTGACGTCGAGGCCCCGGACCCGGAGTTCGCCGCGCGAGGGCGGCACCAGGGTGGCCACCGTGCGGACGAAGGTGGTCTTGCCCGCGCCATTCGGCCCGAGGATCGCCAGCACTTGCCCGCGGCGGGCGACGAGGTCGAGCCCGTCGAGCGCGGCGACCTTCCCGAACCGGACGCAGAGCCCGCGGGCCTCGACGAGCGGGGGACCGGTGACTGCCATGGCTACTCCTGGTTATGCGACTAGAGGTAAATACACTATTAATGCTCACCACTCTACATGCGCGATATATCTCGTCAAGGCTGATAGTGTGAATACCACTAGTAGATGGTGCGCGGGGCGCGGGTATGCTGCGGACATGCCGCCAGCGCCCAGGCCGTCACCGTCTGGCCTGACCGTGCTCTGCCTGCTGGGCGCCGGGCCGCTGCACCCCTACGGCATGCAGCGGCTCATCAAGAGCTGGGGCAAGGACCAGGTCGTCAACATCGGGCAGCGGGCCAACCTCTACAAGACCATCAAGCGGCTGCACGAAGTCGGCCTCATCGCCGTCCGCCAGACCGAGCGCACCCAGCAGTACCCGGAGCGCACCGTCTACGAGCTGACCGAAGAGGGACGCCGCACCGGGCTGATCTGGCTACGCGACATGCTCGCCACCCCGCGCAACGAGTATCCCGTGTTCCCCGTCGCCCTGTCGTTCGCTATGGGCCTGGACCCGGACGAGCTCAAGGACGTGCTCAGCCAGCGCCTGGAGGCCGTCCACGCCCGCCTGGCGGAACTCGACTCCGAGCTCCAGGAGCACCGCGAGGCCGTGCCTCGGATCGCCCTGATCGAGACCGAGTACCAGCGCGCCGTCATCGACGCCGAAGCCCGCTGGCTCAGCTCGGTCATCGATGACCTCAGGTCCGGGACGCTCTCCTGGGACCAGGACCAGATCGCCGCCCAGGCAGCCGAAACCTTCTTCCAGGCCGCTAGCCCCTGACCGGTAACTGCCCGGCCGTCAGTCGGCGGTCGGCGTCATGCCTTCGCCGCGCAGCCCGGCCCGCAGCTCACGGACGCACTGCGGCAGTCCGCGAAAAAGGGCGACGGTCAGGCCCAGCGCTTCCCCGCCGAACAGCCAGGGCGCGGCGGCCGCCAGGGTGAGAACGGTCCCTTCGACGGCGGACAGCAGCCCCGCACGGACGGTGGCCGCCGATGAGGAAACACTCTCGGCGCACACCACGGCGGCCAGGAAGACCAGGGGCGGGCTGACCACCACGGTCAGCAGCGCGCTGCGCCGGGCGAACCTAGCCGCGAGCACACACCCGGCCAGGAAGCTGAAGCCGACCAGGAAGCCGGAGTGCAGCAGCTCAGCGGCGACCGCACCCAGGAAGAACAGCGCGAACATGGCCAGAACCGCGCCGCGGCTTGTCATCCGGGCCTGCGGCATGCGGTAACCGGACCGGTCGGTGATCTGGCGGGCCTGCGTCACGCTGTGCTCAGCAGCTGAGCCGGGGGCTGGCCGCCATGGTCCTGGCCGGTTCCCGTCACCAGCTCGGGGCCGCCCTGGCTGAACAGGTCGGGTGCCGAAAGCGCCCGGACGGTCCCCTCGACCGGCCTGGGCGTTTCCAGCTCCGCATCAACCACGCCGAGCTGATTCAGCTTGCGGGCACTCACCAGGACCCGGCCTTCCAGGGAGCCGACGGTCCTGTTGTAGGTGGACACAGCGTTGGTGAGTGCCTTCCCGAGGCTATCCACGTGCTTGCCCAGGCCAGCCAGCCGGTCATAGAGCTCCCGGCCCAGATCGAACACCGCACGGGCGTTGTCGGACAGAGCGGCCTGCTGCCAGGCGTACTGCGCTGTCCGCAGCATGGTGACCAGCGTCGTCGGCGTCGCGATGTGTACCCGGTGCGCCATCGCGTGCTCAAGCAGTCCGGGATCGTGCTCGAGCGCCGGCGCGAGGAACGCCTCGCCCGGGATGAACAGCACGACGAACTCAGGGGCGGGGCTGAGGGCCGCCCAGTAGGCCTTGGCGGCCAGCCGGTCGACATGCTCGCGCAGGTGACGGGCATGCGCATCGAGGCGCACTGCACGCAGGCCGGAATCGGCGGCCTCAGCTGCCTCCAGGTAGGCGGCGAGCGAGACCTTGGAGTCGACGACGATGTTCTTGCCGCCGGCCAGCCTGATCACCATGTCCGGGCGCTGCGCGCCGTCGTCGGTGGCCACCGCGACCTGCTCGTCGAAGTCGCAGCGGGCACTCATCCCGGCTAGCTCGACGACCCGGCGCAGCTGCATCTCGCCCCACCGGCCCCGGGCCTCGGGCCGTCGCAGAGCGGTGACCAGGGACTGAGTCTGAGCCCGCAGCTGCTCAGAACTCTGCCGGGCCATGGTCACCTGCTCGGCGAGCGCCGCGTGCGACCTGCTGCGCGCCGCGTCGGTCTCGCGCAGCTGGATCTCCACCCGGGCCAGAGCTTCCTTCAGGGGCTCGACCAGGTGCTCGACCTCGCCGCGGCGGGTGTCGAGCTCGCCCGCCGCCTTCGCGTTGGCGGCGCTCAGCCGGCCTTCGGCAATCTCCAGGAAGCGCCGCGAGCTCAGGTCCAGGGCCTGCGCGGACAGGGCCTGGAAGCGCTCCGCGAGCTGCCCGTCGAGCAGGGCGGCCTTCTCCTCCGCCGCGCGCTCGATCAGCGCGGCCCGCTCGTGCGCGGACCTGGCGCGCTCGTCGGCGGCGCTGGCCTGGCTGGCGGCCTGCGCCGCCGCACCGGCCAGGCGACCCCGGGCATACAGGTACCCGATAACCACGCCGAGGATGGCGCCGGCCAGCAGCCCGGCCAGGAGCGAGATCGCGTTCATGTCTGGCCATGCTGGCAGTGCCGGCCGACAGTTTCTGCCCGACACGCCCGGCGCTGGCCCGTTGGCTTGTCCGCGCGGGCTGATGGCCCGGCCCGCGAGCTTGACGAACGACCCTGTGCCCGACTGCTACGAGACATCGTTATAAAGCAGCCTAGGCGGGCATCGGGCGCCCGCCGCCTGCTGGGCGCCCCGCGGCCTGCTGGGCTCTGGCCTGGCTGTGGCGCCAGGCATCTAGACTCACCCGGGTGAGCCTGTCCATCGGCATCGTCGGCCTGCCCAACGTCGGCAAGTCCACCTTGTTCAACGCGCTGACCCGGGCCAGCGCGCTGGCCTCCAATTACCCGTTCGCGACTATCGAGCCGAACGTCGGCATTGTCGGGATCCCCGATCCGCGGCTTCAAGCGCTGGCCGGGCTGTATGACTCGGCCAGGATTGTGCCGGCCACAGTGCGGTTCGTGGACATCGCCGGGCTGGTCCGCGGCGCCTCGCAGGGGCAGGGCCTCGGTAACCAGTTCCTGGCCCACATCCGGGAGACCGACGCGATCTGCCAGGTGGTCCGGGTGTTCACCGACCCGGACGTCAGCCACGTGGACGGCGACGTGGCCCCGGAACGGGACATCGAGACGGTGGCGACGGAACTCATCCTGGCCGACCTGCAGACGCTGGAGAAGGCAGCGCCGCGACTCGCTAAGGAGGCTAAATTCTCCAAGAACGCTGAGCGGCTTCGCGCAGCTGATGCCGCCGCTCGGGCGGAGCAGGTGCTTGACGGCGGGACGACCTTGTTCGCCGGTGCGGCGGCGGCCGGGATCGACTTGGCTGACCTGCGCGACCTGCAGCTGCTGACAGCCAAGCCGCTGTTGTACGTGTTCAACTCCGATGACGCCGAGCTTTCCGACGGCCCGCTGCGCGATCGGCTGATGGCGCTGGTGGCGCCCGCCCAGGCGATTTTCCTGGACGCCAAGACCGAGGCGGAGCTAACCGAGCTGCCCGCGGTCGAGGCCGCCGAACTGCTGGCCGAGCTTGGCCTCGGTGAGCCAGGCCTCGCGCAGCTCGCCCGGGCCTCCTTTGCGGCCCTTGGCCTGTCGACCTTCCTGACCGCCGGGCCCAAGGAGTCTCGCGCCTGGACGATCCCGGCGGGTGCCACCGCGCCCGAGGCGGCCGGCGTGATCCACACCGACTTCGAGCGCGGTTTCATCAAAGCCGAGATCGTGTCGTTCGACGACCTCATGGCGGCCGGCTCGATCGCCGCGGCCCGGGCCGCGGGCAAGGCGCGGATCGAGGGCAAGGACTACGTGATGCGCGACGGTGACGTGGTCGAGTTCCGCTTCCAGGCAACATCAGGGAATCAGAAATAGCGGGCGTTCCGCGGTGCCCGCTCATCGTCGAGTGCATAGGGAACGGCGCTGGTCACGAGGGCTCCGGGCCGGATGCCGCACCGTTCAGGGGAAGATCCGCGACCCTTTGATGCGGTGGCAGGAACCGCGCGGGGTCCATGAAACTGACGTCCGTGGTGGTCGTTCCCGCGCAGATCAGGTCGGCGGCGACGGCTCCGAGCGCAGAGGCCATCTTGAACCCGTGACCAGAGAAGCCGACGGCGACGACCACTCCGTCCATGCCTGGCACGAAGCCGAGCAAGCCCGTCTCGTCGACCGTGTACCCGTCAGCGCACAGGACCGCCTTGACCGGCGTGGGATCGAGGGCGGGCAGGAAGGTGCCTACCCAGGATCGCACCGTGTCGAGGTGGCGGGGATCCCAGGTGAGCGGGCGCGCCGTCGAGGCGACCTCGTCGAGACGGATTCTGGCCGCCACCTTGACGGTCCATCCGTCCGTGCTCGGAAAGCCGTAGAACCGAGCATCACGTGAGCTGCGGATGAAGACCTGCTCCGGCTGGCGTCGCAGCAGCGCATGGTCCGCGACGGGAAACCAGGTGAGCACCTGGGGGCGGACCGCCAGGTGCGTTCCCAGCGCGGCGCAGAGCCGCCCGGCGCCCGTTCCGGTGGCCACCAGTACCCGCGAAGCCCGCACCTCTTCCTGATCAGTGCGCACCGACCACCGGTCACGACGCCGCTCCAGGGCCATCACCTGCCGGTTGCCCAGGAAAGACGCTCCGCGGCGCTGGGCGAGCTGCAGGGCCGAGAACACGGCATGCTCGCTGCGCAGGTAACCGCCCTCGGGATCGAACAGGGCGACGTCGCCGTCGCGGATGACGTGCTGGGGCAGGCGCCGTCGTGCCTCTTCTCCGGTCACGACCTCGAAGCTGAGGCCTCGCTCCCGGCCCGCTCGCAGCAACGCAGAATGATCAGGATGGTCGTGATCGGTGATGGTCACCACGCCGGTGACCTGGAGCAGGCCGGTCCCGCAGGACGCTTCGAGCTCGCGCCACAGGTCCCGGGCACGCTGCAGCAGCGGCGTGTAATGCCCGCCCTCCGCGTAAACCATCCGGAACACCCGGGACTCGCCCGCATACGCGGAGAACGGCCCCGGAATCGTAAACCGGTCGATGCCCACGACGCGCAGCCCGCGGGCAGCCAGCTGCCAGCTCGCCATGCTCCCGACGGAGCCAGCCCCGATGACCACGACATCCGTCTCGACGATACTTGTAGCTTAACGGCCTGGATGCGCAGCGCCAAGGGGCGCCGCAGCACCATCAGGCTCGGCAAACAATGGGGCATGTCTGTCAACAGTTCTCGCGGTCACGCGGGCAGCCGGCCGATCCGGCATTCGCGGAGACTCGGCCTCGGGCTCATCTCACTGCTGCTGGTGCTGGTCGGAGGAACGCTGGGCTATGTGGCGTTCGGCTATGGAGTGCTCGACGCGGTCTTTCAGACAGTCATCACCGTCACTACCGTCGGCTTCGGTGAGGTCCACCGCTTCGGCACCGGACAGAAGGTCTTCACGATCGCGCTGATCCTCACGGGCGTCGGTTCGGCCGCCTATACCTTCACGGTAGCGGTCGAGACCCTGCTCGAAGGCGACCTGGCCGACGAATTCGGGAGGCGGAGGATGGAGCGGCAGATCAGGCAAGCCCGGGATCACGTAGTCCTGTGTGGCTGGGGTCGCGTGGGGCGGGCGATCGCCAGCAGCCTGCGCAGCTCGAAGGTCGAGGTGGTCGTGATCGACTCCTCCGCGGAGCGGGCCAGCACCGTTGACGGGCCCTGTCTGTGTGGCGATGCCACGGACGAGGACGTATTGCGCGCTGCCGGGATCGATCGGGCTGCAGCGCTCATTACCGCACTCAACGGCGACGCCGACAACCTCTACGTGACCCTGACCGCCCGTTCCATGCGCCCCGACCTGTTCATCGTGTCCCGGACCGCCTCGGAGTCGGCCATTGGCAAACTCCTCCAGGCTGGAGCCAACCGGGTGGTGAATCCCCAGGACCTCGGTGGTGCACGCATGGCTGCGCTCGCCACTCAGCCCCACGTAGCGGAGTTCCTGGACGTGGTGATGCACGACGGCAGCCTGGAATTCCGCCTGGAGCAGGTAGATGTTCCCCTCAGCTCGCCGCTGGCTGGCCAGACCCTCCGCAGCGCCCGGGTCCATGCCCGCAGCGGCGCGCTTGTCCTAGCCCTGCGGCACCCCGGACAGGAGTTCCGCACCAATCCGCCGCCCGATGCGCACATCGCCGGGGGAGACGTCCTCGTGGTGATCGGCAACACCAGACAGATCGATGTTCTCCGGGCCCTGGCTACCGGCGAAGAGCAGCCCGGGGCCGGGATCCCTGACTGACCACTCACCGGGCCGCACCATTCCGGCGGCTCGCCAGCGAGAGTGGGAACGACCCCTCCAGCAATGACCCGGTATGTTCTGTTCGGCACTCTTCTCGTAGGGTTGGTCCGTGGACCCGACCGCCGTCAGGGCAGTCCAGGCGATGGTGGCGCCGGTCGTGCTCATCACGACGGCTGCGATCCTTTCGGGCGCACTCCTCACGATGTACAGCGCGGTCAATGACCGCATGCGCGCCATGGACGGCGAGCGCCTGGAAATCTTGACGGGAGCAGCCGGGACGCTGCTGGCAGCCGTCGACGTGCCAGTAGCGGGCCACGAGCGACTTACCCAGATCGACACGCAGCTGCCCATGCTCCTGCACCGTCACCGCCTGCTGCACAACGCTGTTCTTGTGATCTTCGGCGGAGTAGCCGTGCTGGTTCTGAGCGTGATCGCCATAGCGGTTGCCGTGACAAACAGCTCAGGAGTGGCTGGAACCGTCGCTCTCGCTTTGGTTCTGGCCGGGACTGCCACGCTTCTCGCCGGGCTTCTGTTCGCGGCCCGGTCGATCATGATCTCTCAGGACGCGATCGACTACGAGGTGAGGCGCGCCCTCTCGCTAGGGTCCTGACTGGTCGCGCGGACCCGAACCTGGTGCTCGACGACCGGACGCGAGGCTCTCCCGCCTGGGCATAAATTAACCTCGTGCGTCCAGGCCGCGCTTGACCTGGATCAAAGGGTCGGAAGACCATGGAGCGGCAGACTCTTCTGGGGGCATTACCGGAGCATGGGCGACAGTGACGTGCGTCAGCGGGCCGGCCGATCACAGCGCGCGGGCAGGCCGGCGTTCGATCTCGTCGCCTCGAAATTCCGTCGTCCGCTGCTGCGGCCCGGGATCGTCGGTCGCATGCCGCTGATCGAGCGGCTCGCGTGCAGCGATTCCCGCCCGATTGTCTCGATCGTTGCGCCGCCTGGTTACGGGAAAACGACACTGCTGTCCCAGTGGGCCGAGCGCAACGGCCAGTCCTTCGCGTGGGTATCGGTGGACGAGCCGGACAACGATCCGAAGGTCCTGCTCAGCTACATCGCGGCAGCGCTGGATGCGGTCGAGCCGATCGATGAGCGGGTGTTCGACGCGCTTGCCTCCCCGGTGAGCTCGGTGCCCGGCTCGGTTGTCCCGCGACTGGGGGCGGCGTTCTCGTCGATGACCTCGCCGGTCGTCCTGGTCGTGGATGACGTGCATGCTCTGCACAACCGAGAGTGCCGGGCCGCGCTGTCGGTGCTGGCCGATCATGTGCCGGGTGGCTCGCGGCTGGCGCTGGCCGGCCGGGCCGAGCCGCCGCTGCGGATCGCGCGGCTGCGGGCCGAGGGGAAGATCATGGAGATCGGCCCCGGTGACCTGTCACTCACCTGCGAGGAGGCGTCATCGCTCTTGCGCAACGCCGAGGTGGCACTCGGCGAGGATGAGGTCGCCGAGCTGCACCGGCGGACCGAGGGATGGCCGGCCGGACTGTACCTGGCGGCTCTATACCTCAAGGAGGGCGGTGCACTGGCGAGCGCGGCGGTTTCCTTCGGCGGCGACGACCGGCTGGTGAGCGAGTACATGGAGTCGGAGTTCTTGTCGCGGATCTCCGAGCGGCAGCGGGTGTTCCTCACCCGGACCGCGGTGCTGGAGCGGATGTCCGCGCCGCTGTGCGAGGCGGTGCTCGAGCTCAGCGGGTCCGCCGCGACCCTGGCGGATCTGGCCCGGTCGAACCTGATGCTGGTGCCGCTGGACCGGCGGGGGAAGTGGTACCGCTACCACCACCTCTTCCGCGACATGCTCCTGGCGGAGCTGGAGCGCTTGGAGCCCGCTCTGGTCCCTGTCCTGCAGCGCCGCGCCGCCAACTGGTGCTTGCAGAACGGCAGGGCCGAGGATGCGCTGGAATACTTGATGGCGGCTGGGGACGTCGACGCGGCCGCTGGCCTGATTGAGAAACTCGTGGTGCCGACCCACCGGAAAGGCCGGGTCCCCACCGTCCAGCGGTGGTTCCAGTGGCTAGAGGATCGGGACGGGATCAAGGGACACCCGATGGCCGCTGTGCTGGCCTCACTGTTCTGCGCGCTGACGGGGCGGCCGGTCGAGGCCGAGCGCTGGGCCGACGCGGTCGATCGCTGGCAGTACGGGGATCCGGTGCGGTCCGGTGACCTTTCCACCGAGGCGTGGGCCGCGGTGCTGCGGGCCTTCCTGTGCCGGCGCGGGGTTGAGCAGATGCGCGCTGACGCGGACGAGGCCGTGCGGAGGTTCGCGGCGCAGAGTTTCGTGACGCCGGCACCCGCGTTCCTGCAGGGGATCGCGCGCATCCTTTGCGGTGACCTCGATGGCGGCGATGAGTCCCTGGAGGATGGGGTCAGCGTCGGGGAGGAAGTCGGCGCGCACGAGGATGTCGCGCTCGCGCTATGCGAACGATCGCTGGTGGCGATGGTGCGCGACGAATGGGGCCGAGCTGAGGTCTTTGCCGGCCAGGCACGCGCCGTCTTGCGCGGGGCCGGGATCGAGGAAAGTTACGCCACGCCTCTGGTCTGCGCGGTGCAAGCTCGAGCAGCCATGCACCGGGGAGATGTCCAGGGAGCTCGTCAGCAGCTCGTCAGTGCTCAGCGTCAGCGGCCTTTGCTGACCTATGCACTGCCCTACTTCGCCGTTCAAGCCCGGATCGAGCTCATCCGCGTCCACCTCGCGCTGGCCGACCTAGCGGCGGCCAGGACGCTCATGCGGGAGGTCGATGAACTGCTCAGGCGGCGGCCGGACCTGGGAAACCTGGCCGACGAGGCTGAGGCGCTCCGGGCTCGGCTGCTGCAGGAGCGCGGTTCCAGCGTGCTGGGAGCGTCGGCGCTGACCGGCGCCGAGCTCCGCCTCTTGCCGATGCTCTCGACACACCTGTCGTTCCCGGAGATCGCCGAGGAGATGTTCCTTTCCCGCAACACCATCAAGTCGGAGGCGAACTCGCTCTACCGGAAGCTGGGCGCCTCGACCCGGAGCCAGGCGGTCACGCGGTCCCGTGAGCTGGGACTCCTGGAAGGCTGACCGTCCCCCTTTTCACCCCATCAGGGGGAAGAAACTCAGCTCGGCCACAAGGTGGAATGGTCTTCGGCGGCGAGCGGAGACAGGTGAGCCAGACGGTGAGATTCCAGGAGACTTTGCGCAGGCTGGCATTGATCGACGAAGGCTTCGTCGAAGAGCGGGCCGGGCTCGGGCTTGACCCGGCCGCGGCATCGACCCTGGATCCCAAGACCGCAGCGCTGCTGCAGATAGGGGTGTCGGTGGCCCTCGGGTCGCCAGCGGTCTGCCTGGAATGGAGTACCGCCCGTGCGATGGCGGCAGGCGCGACGGAGGACGAGATCGCCGACGTGCTGCTGGCCATCGCCCCGGTGGCCGGGCTCGGGCGAGTCGTGTCCGCCGCTCCGGGCGTGGCGACGGCGCTCGGCTATGACGTCGCCGCCGCATTGGAGGAACAGTAGCGGCGGGGGCTGGCCGATGACTTGGCCAGCACCGGCCTGTCTCACTAGCAGCAATACAATCCACCTTGGGGGTCCAATGACCGGCGCCGACCTGCGCATCGCAACCAATTGCCGCCCGGCTGACCGTTTCGATCGCATCCCAGCGCCGCGCGGCCGTCATGATCCTCGTGATCCCTGGCTGCGCCTGGACGACGAGGGTGTCGTGCGGCTCCCGCTGCCTGGCCAGCCTGGCCACGGCTGCACGGCGAGCCTGCGGCGCCAGCCGGCCCGCATCGTGGACGGTCGGCCGGAAGGCGGCTATACCGGCATGTTTGAGCTCATCTGCTGCCAGTGTGGTGATCACCCTTACCTCGACTACTGCGAGATCTCGCCCCGGCTCCAGCGGATCCGCGGGCCCTACCCGCTCGTGGCGGGCCTCGCCGCATATGAGAAACATCTCGGGCTGACCAGCTGAGATCGGCGGTCATGCACTGCAGCCAGGGACGCAACGCCGCGATCAGGCCGCCGGGAACACGCCCCCGGCTGGTCCTATCTCATGATCATCGGTCCGACCGGCTACTACGGCTCAGGCGTTCCTGCCGCCGGCTTTTCTGCCAGCCCGCTGAACAGTTCAGCGTAGTCATAGGCGGCCTCGGGCTTGGCACGCACCGCCGCGTCGATCATCTTGGCGTCCTCGCCGATGAGGATCCGCCAGGTCCCGGATCGTACCCCGTCGAGGATGATGGTGGCTGCCTCCGCTGCGGTGACCGGCGCTTTGTCCCGGAAGTCGGCGTTCGCCTGCACGAGCATCTGGCGAAGATCGGCGGCTGACGCGCCCTCGGCCAGCAGGCCGGCGCGAATCAGCTTGGCCTGGGTTTCGCGGGGGATCAGCTCCGCTACCTGGGCGTCGCTCATGTGCTCCAGTTCCGGCAGGCCGCGGGCCCGGAAGCTGTTCGCTACGATGTCGGTGCCCACGTGCCCGGGCATCACGACGGCGACCCGGACCTCCGGCGCGTTGACGCGGAGGTCTTCGATGAGCGCCTCCGAGAAGCCCCTTACAGCGAACTTGGCCGTGCTGTAGGCATTGTTCGGCATGCCCGGGCCCAGTGCCGCCCAGAAGCCGTTCACGCTGCTGGTATTGACCAGGACGCCGCCGCCGCCCGCGATGAGCAGTGGCAGGAAAGCGCGGGCGCAGTAATAGACACCCCACCAGTCGACGGCGAAGGTGCGCTCCCAGAACTCCCGGGGGCTGCTGACGAAGCTTTCGCCGCCCCCGATGCCCGCGTTGGAGAAAACCAGGTCGACGTGATCGCTGGCGTGCCCCTCGAGCAGCTCATCGCGAAACCGCAGGACCTGTGCCTCGTCGGAGACGTCGCAGGCATGGCTGGTGACCCTGACGCCCGGCGGAGCGCCCGCCTGCGCCACAGTCGCGGTCTCCGCGACAGCGCCGGAGTTCAGGTCGCAGGCCGCCACCGAGCATCCCTGCGCCGCCAGCTGGCGGACAAGCTCGCGGCCCATGCCGGAGCCACCGCCGGTCACCACCGCTAGCTTCCCGGTGAACGAATCCATGGTGGACATCGCACGACTCCTTCAGTCGGTTCGGATCAGATTCGCTGCCCGTAGCTGGGATTCCCGGATCAGCGCACCCTGGCTGCCGTTGCTCCAGCGCGTTCGGAGCCGCTTGCCTGCGGCCGGGAGGACAGTCGGTGATCAGGTGAATGCTCATTTCCGCTCCGGATCCGGCGCGGACTGCCAGGGATCATCTTCGAGGGCATTGGCATCGTCCTTGTGGCTTTAGACCCTACCCCGGTGACCTTCGGCTCTGCCTCCAGAGGAAGGCCCAGGCAAGCATGGCGCCGGAGAGAGGGTGGAAAGTGAACGGTCGAGCGAGATTCCTCAGGTGATCCGGTGATCCAGGTACGCGGACTGCGGATGTCTTATGGCGGGGTGGAGGCCGTGGCCGGCATCGACCTGGACGTCTATCCGGGAGAGGTGTTCGCTTTCCTCGGGCCGAACGGTGCGGGCAAGACCACGACCGTGGAAATCCTGGAAGGATACCGGCGTCGCACCGCCGGCGATGTCTCGGTCCTCGGGGTAGATCCGGTCGACGCGGATGGCGACTGGCGGGCGCGCATCGGCGTGGTTCTGCAGGAGTCCGAGCCGCAGGCCGAGTTCACGGTCGAGGAGTGCGTCTCGGTCTATGCCGGGTACTACCCCAGGCCACGGGCGGTATCCGAAACGCTAGACCTGGTGGGCCTGGCAGACCGCAGGAACGCCCGGTGCGGGCGGCTATCGGGTGGGCAACGCAGACGGCTGGATGTGGCTCTTGCCCTGATCGGCGATCCGGAGCTGTTATTCCTCGACGAACCGACCACCGGGTTCGATCCCGCGGCGCGGTTAGGGGCATGGAATGTGATCGCCGGGCTCCGCGACCTGGGCAAGACCATCTTCCTGACCACTCACTACATGGAGGAAGCCGAGCACCTGGCCGACCGGATCGCGGTAATTGCCCAAGGGCACATCGTCGCCGAGGGCACCGCGAGCACTCTCGGCGGGCGTGACCTCAAGGCTTCAGCGGTCAGCTTCAGCCTGCCGCCGGGCGTGTCCGCCGCCGACCTGCCGTCCCCCGTGACTGCCTGCGTGACCAGCGTCTCCGGAGACAAGGTGGAAGCAAGGACGCCGAGCCCGCTGCCTTTACTCGGCGCACTGGCCGCCTGGGCACAGGCACGAAAGGTTGATCTTCCCGACGTTCAGGTATTCCGCCCGACGCTAGAAGACGTCTACCTGCAACTGACCCGGGAACCCCAATGACCGCCCTCATTCAAACTACTGACTACGCCGCCGGCTCCGCCGCCAGTTCCTGCACCTGACCATCCACCAGTTCCGCGCCGACCTGCACTGCTTCTTACGCAATAAGGGGAGCGTGTTCTGGACGCTCGCCCTCCCGATCCTGTTTCTCGTGATCTTCGGGTCGGTGTTTCAGCACCAAAACGTCGCCGTACCGGGCGGAAGGATGGACGAACCGGCCTACTACGTTCCCGGTATCGTCGCCTACGGCCTCATAGCCGCCACGTTCTCGAACCTCGTCGTCTCGGTTGTCCGCTACCGAGAGGCAGGCATCTACAAACGTCTGCGTGCCACGCCGCTTTCGTCGGGCGCGATCATTGCGGCCCGTGCCCTCGTTGCTGCCCTGTCTGCCCTGGGGATCACCGCTATCTTGGTCGCTATCGGCTGGGCTGCGTTCGGAGGGCATATCCCCGGTCGAACGGCCCCGGCTTTTTTCCTCGCCATCATTGTGGGGGCAGTGGTCTTCTGCTGTCTGGGCTTCGCCGTGGCCAGCCTCATCCGCAACCTCGACGCCGCCCAGCCGGTCATCCTGGCCATCGTCCTTCCGCTTTGCTTCCTCTCCGGTGTCTTCATTCCCATCTTGGAACTGCCTGCATGGCTGGTCGATGTCGGCAGGATCTTCCCGGTGCACGCTTTGGCGGACGCGCTTCTTGTTGCGTATAACCCGCACACCGCGGGGAGCGGGCTCAATTGGGCCGACCTCGCGATTCTCGCCGCCTGGGGGGCCGCGGCGCTCATCGTCGCCACCCGGCGCTTCGACTGGCTCCCGCGCGGTCGCTGAGCCGGGAAGTTCACCTGGTCACCGCCAGTCGCCGGCCAGGCGGCAGACGAGCCGGACACGGCCCATGGTCTTATGCCTTTCGGGCTGGTCAGGCGGGGCGGGGGCGGCGGTGCAGCAGCCAGATCGTGGCGCCGAGCGCGACGGCGGCGAGCGCCACGAAGATGCCGGCCTCGATGGACTGGAAGGTCCAGAACCGGTCGGCGGGCTGGTACAGGTAGGTATTGCCGGACTGGTTTGCCAGCTGGCCGCCACCCGAACCTAGCACCCAGTCCCCGATGTGGCCGGTTACCGGCGGGATGAAGCCTAGGCCGTAGCCGGCACCGTGCGCCGCCAGCGAGGCCTGACTCTGCAGGAACGTCAGCGGCGCCTGGAAGTGGGGGCGGAGCACGTACTCGACCACGAGCCGGATGGCCAGCCACGGGATGAACGCGGCGACCATCGCCGGGATGCTGCGGCGTATCAGCAGCCCGGCCAGGACGGCGAACCCGAACGCGCACAGGATGTAGGCGGTCAGGACCAGGCCCTCGTAGTCGTAGGCGTTGTTGATGAAATGGCCGGTGAGCCGGTCCATCGGCGCGCGGTACCAGGTGATCACCGCGGTGATCGCCGCGCCCAGCACGATGACCCCGCCGGTGACCAGGGCGAGCTTGACGGCCAGCCACCGGGTCCGGGTAACGCTCTGGCTCCAGGCCAGCCGCCAGGTGCCGAATTCCAGTTCGCGGGCGACCAGCGGCGCACCGATGAGGACCCCGAGCAGCCCGGGGGCTATCAGCAGCACGCTCCAGAACGCGACGTTGACCTCGGAGCCGAACCGGTTCGTGAAGGTCATGATGTCTGTCTGGCAGCTGGTGGCCGGGCCGCGGGCCAGGCAGGCGGCCAGGCCGTCGTTGCTGAATGCCGTGCGCATCGAGGTGCTGACCACGATGGCGTATATCGCGAGGGCGGCGAGCAGGCCCAGGCAGGCGATGGCCTGGCCGCGGTGCTGCCGCCAGTTCACCCAGATCATCGTGTTACCTCCGTTACGGTCGGAGCGGTATCGTCTGTTGCCGTCGCCTCGGGGCGGCGCTGCAGGTAGGCCATGACCAGCGGTTCGAAGCCCACCGGGTCGGCCTGCCACCCGGGGCGCTGCTGCGCCGGGAGCCGGGCCGGGTCGGCGCGGACCACGACGGTGGAGTGCCGTTCGCTGTCGGTGCGGTGGATCGGCAGCCCGGGAAGCTCGGCGTCCGGGGTCGTGCGAGGGACGGTGAGCAGCCGGTGCGCCGCGAGCAGGTCATCGGCCGGCCCGGCCACCTGCACCCGCCCGCCGTTGAGCACGATCAGCCAGTCGCACAGCCGCTCCAGCTCGGCGACCACGTGCGAGGAGATGATCACGGTCAGGCCGGTGCCGACGGCCGCGGCCATCAGCTCCCGCATGAACTCCAGGCGGGCGACCGGGTCCAGGCTGGAGACCGGCTCGTCGAGCACCAGCAGCGGGGCGCGCTTGGCCAGCGCCATGGTCAGCGAGACCTGGGCCCGCTGCCCGCCGGACAGCGCCTTGATCTTGCGCTTGAGCGGGATGTCCAGCGCGCCCATCCGCTCCTGCGCCAGTTGCTGATCCCAGCGGGGGTTCATCGCCCGGCCGAAGTGGACCATGTCCCCGACGCTGAAGTCGCGGTACAGCGGATGGTCCTGGGCAACGTAGCCGACCTGCGCCAGCCTCGCCGCCGTACGCGCGCGGGAGGTCACGCCGAACACCGACACCTGCCCCTCGGTGGGCTCTAGCAGCCCGATGATCATCTCTAGCAGCGTGGTCTTGCCCGCGCCGTTCGGGCCCACCAGGCCGGCGATCACGCCGGCCGGAACCTCGAGCGTGCAGTCGCGCAGCCCCCACAGCTGGCCGTAGCGCCTGCCGAGCCGGTCGGCCCGCAGCGCCGGGGCGCCGCCGCCGACGTCGTTGTTCATCAGACCCTCTCCTTCCTCATGTCTTGGCGGGCGATGGCGATCAGCGCCGTCACCGCCTCGTCGTCGAGCCCCGCCTCCTCGGCCGCACGCAGCCATTCCTCCAGCGATGCCCGCAGGGCCTCCTGGGCGTCCGGCAGGCCCGGGGACGATGTGGCGGTGATGAAGGTGCCCTGGCCCGGCCTGCCGCCGGCCAGCCCCTCGTGCTCAAGCTGCCGATAGGCCTTGACCACCGTGTTCGGGTTGATCGCCAGGTCGCTGGCGACGTCCTTGACGGTCGGCAGCCGGTCACCCTCCTGCAGGTAGCCCAGCAGCAGCGACTGCCGCACCTGGTGGACCAGCTGCAGATATGGCGGGACGCCCGAGGAGCCATCAAGCCGGAACCGGAACATCCGCCTTCTTCCATCATGACATTATTCTATGATGATGGTATAACGGTAAAGACGTCGCGAGGCGCTGTCAAGCCGCTAACGCCCTGATGTCGGTGGCCGTCAAGAGCGTCCGGGTTCGCTCAGCCCGGTTCGCTCCTTCCCCCCGTGCAGGGTTGACCTGCGACACGGCTGCTGTGCTTTCATACCGGGCCGCTGATGCCCATACTTGGTGCCCAGTCACCGGGAGTGCCGGTCGGCTCGGCCAAAGGGGAATTTCATGGACCTGACCACGGTTACCGTGCGCCGGATCGCCGTTGCCGCGGCGGCCGCGTGCGCCGCGATCCTCGCGCCCGCGATAGCCCTCGCTGCGCCCGCAGCGCCGAGCCGTGCGACTTCGCCAGCGGCCGCGCCCGGCTGCCAGACGCCCGGGCTGGTCATCTGGCTCGACACGAACGGCAGCGGAGCGGCCGGCAGCGTGTTCTACAACCTCAAATTCACCAACCTGTCCGGGCGGCGCTGCACGCTGAACGGCTACCCCTTCATCACCGCGGTCAACCTGCGGGGCCATCAACTCGGGCGCCGGGCCGCCTTCGATCACTCCCGCGTACCGCACGTGGTGACGCTTGGCCCGGGCCGGACCGCTACAGCGGTCCTGCAGATCGTGGACGTCGGCAATTTCCCGGCGTCCGCCTGCCGTCCGGTCACCGCGGCTGGCCTCCGGGTCTTCCCGCCCAATCAGACCAGGTCAAAGATGGTCCCGTTCCCGTTTGGCGCCTGCTCGCGGAGCGGGCCGATCTACCTGATGGTGCGGCCGGTTCGCTAGCGGCGAGCGAATGGTGCGGCCGGCTTGTCAGCAGCGAGCCGGGCTGCCTGCGCCTGGCCCTCTTCACATAGACTCGCCGCCCATGAGCAGCGAGCCGAAGGATGCCGCCAATCCAATTTCTGCCGCTATTACAGGCGACCCGGCCAGCCTGGACCCACCCGCCGCCCGGCGGGCCGGCCGCGAGCGGACCTTTCACAGCGACACGTTCATCGATGAGTACGCCTGGCTTGGCGACAAGGACAATCCGGAGACGATTGCCTTCCTGGAAGCCGAGAACGCCTACACCGAGGCAATGATCGCCGGTCAGGCCGAGCTGCGCGACACGATCTTCGGTGAGATCAGGGCCCGGACCCAGGAAACCGACCTGTCGGTGCCGTTCAGGAAGGGCGGCTGGTGGTACTACGTGCGGACCGTGGCGGGCAGGCAATACCGGGTTCACTGCCGCCGGGCGGTTCGCCCGGATGACGCCGGGCCGCCCATGACGGCCAGCGGCGAGCCGCTGGAGGGCGAAGAGGTCCTGCTCGACGGCAACGAGCTAGCGGGCGACGCCGGGTTCTTCTCGCTTGGCACCTTCGACGTGAGCCCGGATGGCAGGCTGCTGGCCTACTCGACGGACTTCGCCGGCCGCGAGCGCTTCACCATGCGGATCAAGGACCTGGTTACCGGTGAGACGGCAGCCGACCAGATCCCTGACACGTTCTACGGCGCCGCCTGGTCAGCTGACGGCTCGGCGCTGTTCTACCTGACCGTGGACGACGCGTGGCGCCCTTTCCGGGTGTGGCGGCACATGATCGGGACGCCGGCCGACGACGACGTCATCGTTTTCGAGGAGCCCGATGAACGGTTCCGGGTCGGCATCGAGCTCACCCGCAGCGAGCGCTACCTCTGCCTGACCGTGGCCAGCACGCTGACCAGCGAGGCATGGCTCCTTGATGCCACCGAGCCCGCCGGCCGGTTCAGGGTGGTGGTGCCGCGCCGGCAGGGCGTCGAGTACCGGGTCGAGCACCAGGCCGGCGCCGACGGCGATCGCCTGCTGATCCTGCACAACGACCACGCGGAGAACTTCGAGCTGTCGGCCGCGCCGCTGGCCGACCCCGGCACCTGGACCACGCTCGTCCCGCATCGTGACGACACCAGGCTGCTCGGCGTGGATGCGTTTGCTGAATTCCTGGTGATCTACTTCCGCCGTGACGGGCTTACCAGGCTGCGGGTGATCCGGGATGACGGCAGCGAGCACGAGTTGTCCTTCGGCGAGCCGCTCTACCAGGTGACGCCAGGCATGAACCCGGAGTACGCGGCGAGCCGGTACCGGCTCAGCTATACGTCGCTGGCCACGCCTGCTTCGGTCTACGACTGTGACATGGCCACCGGCGAGCTCACCCTGCTGCGCCGCCAGCCGGTGCTCTCGCTGCCCGGCGGGCGCGACTTCGACCCGGGCGACTATGAGCAGCACCGGGAATGGGCGACGGCCGGCGACGGCACCAGGGTGCCGATCTCGCTGATCTGCCGCAGGGGCACGCCGCGCGACGGCACCGCGCCGCTGCTGCTCTACGGCTACGGCAGCTACGAGATGTCGATCGACCCTGCCTTCTCCATCCCGCGGCTGTCGCTGCTCGATCGCGGCTTCAGTTACGCGATCGCGCATGTCCGGGGGGGCGGCGAGATGGGCCGCCGCTGGTACGACGACGGCAAGATGCTGCGCAAGACTAATACGTTCACGGACTTCGTGGCGTGCGCCGAGCACCTGGTGCGCCGGGGCTGGACGGCGCCGTCCCTGACGGTGGCGCGCGGCGGGTCCGCAGGCGGGCTGCTGATGGGCGCGGTCGCCAACCTGGCGCCGGATAAGTTCGGTGGCATCGTCGCGCAGGTGCCGTTCGTGGATCCGCTCACCTCCATCCTGGATCCGTCTCTGCCGCTCACCGTGGGGGAGTGGGAGGAATGGGGCAACCCGCTGCACGACCCGGCGGTGTACGCGTACATGAAGGCCTATGCGCCGTACGAGAATATCGTGCCCGGTCGTGCCTACCCTCCGATCCTGGCCATTACCAGTCTCAACGACACTCGCGTGCTTTACCGTGAGCCAGCCAAATGGATTGCCAGGCTGCAGGCCTCGGCAGCGGGCGGCCCATTCCTGCTGAAGACCGAGATGGTCGCCGGGCATGGAGGCCGCAGCGGCCGGTATGACGCCTGGCGCGAGGAGGCGCTGGTCCTGGCGTGGATCGTGACCACCGCCCGGGTGCTGCCCCAGGCCGCCTAGCCGGGCGGCAGGCCGGCCGCCGTCCGTCATGCTGACCGGCCCTGAGCAGGATATGAGCAGGTCAGGTGGCTGTCACAGTCACCGTCACACCGGACGGAGTCTGATAAGCACGCCTGCGGATGTCCCCGCGGCCCAGGCGGCAAAGGGGCAGGGCAGGTCAGATGTCACCGTGATGGCCACCGTGTTTGCCGGGCAAGCGTTAATTACCCGGTCATATCGCAAAGCGGCCGGCGCGTCGGCGGCCGCAAAGAGGCTCTTGGCTGGACGTTTGACGCAGAATGGTGCCCGGGACGGGCAAGGGTTCGCCGCAACTCCTTGCTGCGCGGGCGCAGGAGAGCGGGCGGAGGCGTGATGGTTCGCAGGGCGACGCTGGATCGCGATCTGCGGCCGGATGAACGGGCCGCAGATCGCGAGGCGGAGCCAGGCCCTGGCCCGCCCGCGACATCCGGGCGCGCGTCGGGGGCGCAATGGCGCGGAGCGGGCGGGCGGTGGCTGGTCTGGGCGTTCCGGGTGGTGGCCTGGGCCGTGATTCTGATCATCGGCTACCGGGGTATCGCCGAGATCGTGGCGCCACCGCCGGCCAGCTCGTCCGGCGCGTCGTCGAGCGCAACGGCGTGGGACGGTTTCCCGGTCCAGCTCGCCGAGGCATATGCGATGCAGTTCGGCAACGTGTACCTCAATTTCAGCCCGGCGACGGCCGCGCAGCGCGCCAGCGAGCTAGCCGACTACCTGCCAGCCGGGGCAACCGACCCGCAACTGGGCTGGAACGGGGCCGGCACCCAGCAGCTCCAGTCCGAGCAGGTCGCATCGATCGATGTGCGCGATCCGCATGACGCGCTCATCACGCTGCTGGCCCAGGTCAATAACAAGCTGATAGAACTCGGCGTGCCGATCTACTCCGCGGGGGGCGGACTGTCGGTCTCTGGCGAGCCCGCGCTGGTGCAAGGGCCGCCCAGTGCGTCGCCACCTGCGGTCCAAAGCGGCCCCACCGATCCGGCTACGCAGGCCGAACTGCTCAGCCAGCTGCCCGCGTTCTTCCGCGCGTACGCCAGCGGCGACGAAGTGACTCTGGACCGGTTTCTCGCACCTGGGGCGTCCATTACCGGGCTTGGCAACGCGGTCAGCCTGGGTTCCATTACCGGTATTAACGTTCCGGCCGGAGGGGCCACCCGCCAGGTCACGGTCAGCGTGGAATGGCGCACCACCGCCACGCCCTCCCTTCCGGCGGGGTCATCGCCGGTCGGGGCAGCGTCGGCCGGCCTCGAGATGACGTATCAATTGACCGTCGTCCAGCAGGACGGCACCTGGTATGTCAAGGCCATCGGCCCATCAACCCAGCAACTGGGGCCGCCGTGACCAGAGCCGGACCCCGCAATACCCCCCGTTAGTCATCCCCCCGCAACCCCGGAGTAGAAAGATGACGCCGCACCTGTTCCTGACGGCATCCCCCACGGCGCTCAGCACTTCCGGTCTTGTGACCTACCTGCAGGGCCTGTTTGGACCGCTGTTCCTCGGGATTGTCGGTATCGTTGCTATCTTCTTCTTGTTCACGCGCGAAATTATCCGATTCGTGCAGTTTCTCGTGCTCGCGGTCGCGATCGCTGTCATCTTCTACACGCCCAGCATCGTGCAAACGCTGGCCAGCGGTATCGCGAACGCGCTCGGCGTCCACTGACCCGGTCGCACTGATCTGGCCGTACCGGCCGGCCGCACGGAAGAAGGAGATCGCCCACGGTGGACCTGCCCACCTACACGAACATCTGGCGGATCGAGAAACGGCTCTACAAGCTGTATGACTTCAGGCTGCCCATGCCGCTTCCGCTCGGCCAGATCGCGGTGTTCACGGCCATTGTCGTGCCTTATGTGGTGGTCCTTGCGATCCTTGGCGTCCCGTTTAGCCACACCCTGCTCTGGCTCTATGTGCTGCCGCCTGGCGTGCTCACGTGGTTGGCCACCCGGCCCGTCATCGAGAGCAAGCGGCTGCCGGAGCTGGTGGCCTCCCAGCTGCGTTATCTGAGTGAACCGCGAACCTGGTGCCGGATGGCGCCGCTCGTGGAGAAGGACGAGGTCTTTGTCGCGGCCCGGATATGGCGGCGGGAAGGTCTGGTGAACGCCGACGCAGAAGACCGCGAGGTGTCGAGGCCGACGGGCAGAGACTCTCGGCAGGAGCAAGACGACGGCGAGGTCACGTCGCGACGCCGGGCCTCGCCTTCAGCGCTCCCGGCGATCGGGCCGTCGGGGAATGGAGTGAGAGGCCGGACGGCGATTGACGGCCCGGAGCGGGTTGCTGCCGCGACGGCCGTTCTTGCGGGTCCTTCGGGCAACGGGCGGCGGACTCCCGCGGTCTCGGGCTCTCATCCGCAGGCAGACGGGCGGGCGGCGGCCTGGCGGCGGGCCGTCCCTCAGGGCCGGCGGAAACCGCCGGACTCACCGGTGACCCGGCCGGCGGAGGCTGCCGAGCGTCCGGACGGCCGCGGACCGCACGCTCCGGCCCGGCCGCACGCTCCGGTCTGGCCGCAGGCGCCGGCCCGGCAGCAGGCGCCGGCCCGGCGGCAGGATCGGGGTTCCGCAGGCGCTGTTCCGCCGCCGACTGTCCCTGCCCGTCAGGATCCGGCTCAGTCCCTCCCGCCAGCGGCTGCTGCGCCGCGGCCCGCGGCCCGGCCGCACGCTCCGGTCTGGCCGCAGGCTCCGGCCCGGAAGCCACCGGTCGCCGGTCCGCTGCCGCCGCGGGCTGTCCCGCTGGTGCCTTCGGCTGTCCCGCTGGTGCCTCCGGCTGTCCCGCTGGTGCCTCCGGCCGTCCCGCTGGTGCCTCCGGCTGCTGCTACCCGTCAGGATCCGGCTCAGTCCCGACCGTCGGATGCCGCCGGGTCGGCTCCGGCCGCCGCGCCGCCGCAGGCCCCGGCTCCGCGAATCAGGCCTAGCGTCACCGTGAACGAAGACAGGTCCGCGGAGCGCCCCTTGCGTATGGTCGAGCGCGCGCTGGGCAGTCCGGCCGAACGCCGGCCCGACGGCTGGCGGGACCGGGTCGTGGTCGTGCCAGGCGGGCATCGGCCAGGCCAGCCTGACCAGTCGCAGCGAGACCGGGCGCGGGCCCGGCTGCCGATCACGGGTGCTCGCCGGGTCGTCGTCCTGGGCTGCACCGTCGGCGCAGGCCAGAGCGTAACGACGCTGAGAACCGGAGAGATGCTGGCCAGCCTGCGCGATGAACCGGTCGCCGTGCTGGACCTGAATCCCGGCCGGAACTCGCTATCAGAGCGGGCCCGGATGTTGCCGGGGCTGGCCGGACTGACGGCCCAGCCCGGACCGGCTGGCTTCTCGCAGGCGCCCGCGCCCTCGCGGCTTGAGGTGATTACCAGCCAGGCGCAGGACGTGCCGGCCCCTGATGCAGCGCCGGGCGCGCCAGGCACGGCCGCCGATGCGGCCCAGATCTTCGAGGTCCTGGCGGCCCGGTACGCGCTCACGCTGGCCGACCCGGCCGCATCGGCAGTGCCGCGGGTGCTGTCGGTCGCCGATCAGCTCCTGCTCGTAGCGCCCGCCAGCTCCGAGGCCGCCAGCGCGATCGCCATGACGATGGAATGGCTGGAAGCGCATGGACACGGCAGGCTGGCCGAAAGCTCGATCACCGTGCTCAATGGGGTCAGCAAGCACACCATGGCCCACGTGGAGCAGGCCGAGGCAATGGCCGTGGGCCGGTGCCGGGCGGTCATCCGGGTGCCTTGGGACGATCAGCTGAGGACCCTGGCTACCCAGCGTCCGCGGAATGAGGCTCCCGCCGGTCATGCGCATTCGGCGGCCTCCAGTCCGGCCAGCGCAGCGGCTGAGCGCGCGTATACCGCCCTGGCCGGGGCACTGGTCGCCAGCCTGGTGGCCGCTCCGGAGCTGCGGAGGGCGGGGTCATGACCGAGCCCACCGAGCCCACCGAGCCCACTGAGCCCACTGAGCGCGCCGCTGCGGCGCGACGCCGGTCAGGCGGCCGCGGATGAACGGGCGAAGCGCCGGGCGAAGCCGCCTGTCGGTCCGTTATTTCGACGACCGGATCCTGCTCAGCGAAACCCACGCCTGGGCCTACTACCGCCTGCCCACGGTGTCCTATGAGTTCACCACGCCGCAGGAGCGCGAGGCGCTCGCGATCAACATAACGGTTGCGCTGGCCGCGATCCGGATGCCCGATGCCGAGGTGCACCTCCGCATCGCGCACCGGTCATATCCCGCCGCCGAGTGGGCGACTGAGCTGGATTCCACCTCGGACGGTGGTCCTGGCTGGCTGGATTACCTGGACGGGATGTACCGGCACGTGTGGGCGAAAGACTTCTGGACCAAAGAGGTCTACCTCGGCGTCCGGCTGGGCCAGCGGGGCATGCGCGCCCAGCTGTCGGGCGGCGTTTTCTCGCAGTTCATAACCGCCTACCGGACCAGCGAGCAGGCCATGGGCCTTTCTGACGAGGCGATCAACGCGGGCGAGATAGCGAAATGGACCGAGCAGGCTGAGCGGCTCGGCCGGGCGCTCGGCTCCAGCTCGCTGGCTGCCCGGCACGCCAGCTCGGACGATCTCTGCTGGCTGTTCAGGCACGCCCTGGCCGGCTCGCTGGGCGACCCTCCCGCGTCGGCGGTCAAGCGGCGCAAGTGGGGCGCGGGCGAAATCGAGGCGCTTGTCGAAGGCCAGGTGCACAACGCGCGTACCCTGCTCAGGCTCGAGCATCCGGCGGGAGAGTCGTACGCGGCGTTCCTGTCCTTCGCCAGGTTCCCCGATGTCATGTACTTCCCCGACAGCGAGCCCTGGCTGCACTACGCGGACGCGCTGCCGTTCCCTGTCGAGGCCAGCCTGCGGATGAAGCTGATCCCGCCGGGCCGGGCCAGCAAGGACGTGAGCCGCAGGCTCGCGCACGCCAGGGACATGGACGCCCACATCAGGGAAGCAGGCGCGGAACTGCCGATCGCGCTCGCCGAGCAGATCGAGGCCGCCAGGCTACTTGAGCACGGCATTACCAAGGAACGGCTGCCGTTCGTGTACGGCTGGCACCGGCTGATGGTGACGGCGCCGTCGAGGGAGCTGTGCGTCCGGCGGGCCGAGGCAGTCGTCGAGCACTACCGGGACGCCGGGATCGACGTGGTCAACTCCACCGGAGACCAGTTCTCGCTGCTCCGCGAGTCGATGCCCGGCGACCGGGTCCGGCTCAACTCCTACCTCCAGCGGCAGCCGCTGTACACGATCGCGGGGGGGATGCCGTCCGCCACCGTTGATCTCGGCGACCGGGTCGTCGCTGGCGCGGGCTGGATCGGCCCCTACATCGGCGAGACGCTGGGCCGAGCCAGGTCAGTGGTCCATTTCGATCCGCTGGTCGCCGCCGCGCGTAACCGGCCGACGGCCGTCGCGATCACCGGCGAGCCCGGCGGCGGCAAGACCACGCTGGCGCTGCTGCTCATCCTGCAGCTCGCGCTGCGCGGGGTGACGGTCGCCGTCATCGACCCGAAGGGCGACGCCGAGTCGCTGGTCTCGCTGCTGCGGGCCCGGGGCCGCCCGGCCCGGGTGCTGCCGCTCGGCAGCGCCGCTCCCGGCCTGCTTGACCCGTTCTCCTTCGGCGACGAACTCGCCGAGCGACGCACTATGGCGACCGAGACGCTGCGGCTGCTGCTGCCCCGGATGAGCGAGGAGCGGGAGAGCGCGATGATCCAGGCGGTCGGCGCGGTAGCCGGCGGCGCGCAGCCCAGCCTGGGCAAGGTGGTCGCGCACCTGGAGCGGTCAGCGGACCCGGCGTCGATGAACCTCGGCGCGGTACTGCGCTCGATGTCGGAGATGCGGCTGGCGAAACTGTGTTTCGCGCCGTCCGGCGGCCAGGGCATCGACGCGGCGGGGTGGACAACGGTGTTCACGCTGGCCGGGCTCACGCTGCCAGATGTCGGGACCAAGCGTGACGACTACTCCTACGAGCAGCGGCTCTCGGTGGCCCTGCTCTACCTGGTGTCGCAGTTTGCCCGCCGGCTGCTGAACGGAATGGACCGGAGGCTGCCGAAGGCGATTTTCCTCGACGAAGCGTGGGCCATCACTGCGACGCCTCAGGGCGCCAAGCTGATTCCTGAAGTGTCCCGGATGGGCCGGTCTCGCAACACTGCCTTGATCCTGGTCTCCCAGAATGCCGGTGACCTGCTGAACGAGCAGGTCACGAACTGTATCTCCGGGGTCTTCGCGTTCAGGTCCTCGGAGCGGGCCGAGGTCGCGAACGTGATCTCCCTGCTCGGTATCGAACCGTCCGACGAACACAAAGCCGCGCTTCGGGGGCTCGGCAATGGCGAGTGCATCTTCCGTGATCTGGACGGGCGTGCGGGCCGGGTCGGCATCGACCTGATCTCCGATGATCTGCGCCGGTCGCTGGACACCAACCCGACCCGCGCCCGGCCGGATGAGGCGGCCGTGCCGGTTCCCGTGGGTGCCCCGCTCCCCGTCGGTACGCAGTTGGCCGGACTGCCGCCCGCGGGCCAGGAGGCTGCCCCGCCTGGTCCGTACCAGCCGGCAGGCTAACGATGCACTGAACGACGAGACACCCCCCCAGGAGCCCCCCCGATGCTCAGACCTCGCCGCCTCCCGTGCTGGATCGTGCTGGCGGTTGCCGCGCTCGCGATCCTGCTCGGCGTGCCTGGTGCCGCCCATCAGGTGGCACGCCAGGACCCGGCGGGCCAGGACCCGGCGCGACAGCCCGTGGCCGCCATCACCGTGGCCGCGAGGTCACCGGATCTCCCGGGCGGCCTGTGCTCGGTGCCGGGAATCGGAGACATCGGTAACCTCTTCAAATTCTGCAACGGGGGCGGCCTCACCGGTGATCTCAACAACATCTGCCAGCCCGCGCCGCCCAGCCCCGAGATCGCCAGCGCCGGCGTCGACTCGCTAGTCAAGCCGGTCGCCTCACCCGGGCCGCAAAACGGGACGCTGTACGACAACTACGGGACGTCGGGGGATTTCTGGGCGGCGACGAACCTGCAATGCTCCGACATGACCTCGCTGATCGGCAACAACGTCGCGAGCATGGTGTTCGACATAGCGAAATCGATCGACCGGGTCATTATCAGCGTCTACCAGTCGGCCGCCGGGGAGGGCATCCTCAGCTGGCTCACCAGCGTCGTCGACAAGCTGATCAGCAGCCTCGGGAATGCCATCTACTTTCCTTACCTGGCCGTTGTGGTCATCATCGGCGCGATCTGGCTGGCCTGGCAGGGCCTGATCCGCAAGCGCGGGACCCGCACGATCGAGGGAACGATCTGGATGGTCGTGGCCTGCGCCGCCGCGATCTGGCTCATCGGCAGGCCCGCCGATTTCACCGGAGTCGGCGCGGCGGTGTCGGATGGCATCAGCCAGACACTCAACGTGGCGTTCTCCAAGCTGCCCAGCCCAGGCCAGAGCGGCTGCCTCCCGGTGCAGCGAAACGACCCGCAGGTTCAGCCGGTTACCTACAACTACGCTTCGGGCAACGGAACGGTCGACCAGAACGCCGACGACCTGTGGACCGTGCTGGTCTGCAAGCCCTGGCTGGACGGTGAGTTCGGCACCACCGACTTCGCCACCTCGCCCGGCGGTCAGCAGACGGCGGTGAATGCCTACGGCAGGCAACTGCTCTGGGCCCAGGCCATCGCGATCAACGAGAAACCGACCGCCGCGCTGATCGCGGCCAAGCAGCAAACCTATCAAGGCATAGCCAACAGCATCCAGCAGAACGATCCGGGCATCTATCCGCTTTTCCAGGGCAAGCAATGGACCACGCGGCTGGAGATCGCATTCGCCGCCCTATTCGCTGCCGCGATCGCTGGCGTCCTGGTGCTGCTGATCGCGGTCACGTTGATCCTGCTGAAACTCGGGTTCCTGCTGTTGCTGGTGGTCGGGCCGTTCTTCCTGCTGATCGGCACGCATCCGGGGTTTGGCCGGATCATCGCGCTGCGCTGGTTCGAGATGCTGGTCGGAGTGCTGCTCAAGCAGGCAGCGGTCGCGCTGGTGCTGAGCGTGCTGCTGTACGCGTACTCGCTGATCATGGGAACCAGCGACGCGGTCCTGCCGTGGGGATTCAAGATCCTCATGATCGCGCTCGTGACCGTGGCGGTCTTCATCTACCGCAAGCCGTTCCAGCATCTTTTCTCGGCGGTCGGATACGGCATGATCGGTTCCACCGAGCGGGCCGAGGTCAGCCTCGGCCGGGCCGGCGAGGCAGCGCGCGGGAACACGCTGACCGCCGCGGCGGTCGCGGTGCCGGCCTTCGCTGCCTACCGGGCGGCCAGATCGGCGCGGCGGAACCCGGCCCAGGCAGCAAGCCTCGGCTCCGCCCGGACGGCCGGGGGCCCGTCGGGCGGTGCGATCGCGGCCGGAGCGTCCGCTGCTGATGGCGGCGACAACGACCGCACGGACGGCCGCCTGAACGAGGACGGAAGCAGCGTCGCCGGCGGGACACCAGAGGGCACCCGGGCGCGCGGTCGCGGGCTGACAGTCCGGGCCCGCAGCCTGGGCGCGACGACTGGCGATGGCAGCGGCCGGATGGCGCCGCCGCTGAACCTAAGGTCCAGGCAGACCGGTGCGCCTGGCTCACCGGGCGCCGCTAACGGCGACGCAGGCCGGGCCGTTCCCGCCGGTGGCGGGAGCCGGCCAGCTGCGGCAGCCGGTGCTGCGCGGCCGTCCACTGCGGTGCCGCGTCCTGCGTTGTCCCCGGCCGCGCCGCCATCTCCCGGGCGCTCGTCCGCGGCCCAGCCCGCGAGCGCGCCGCGGCTGACGACAGCGGGGTTCTCCAACGGCCATCAGCCCAGGAGCGCCGGGCCGACCTCACCGTGGCCGGGCGCCTCAGGACGGCAGTCGCTGGGCGGCACGCAGCCGGCCCGGCCCGCGGCGCCGCCGCCCGCCGCGCCGCCGGTCCGGTCGGCCGGCCCGCCGCCCGCCGCGCCGCCGGTCCGGTCGGCCGGCCCGCCGCCCGCCGCGCCCCAGCGAGCAGCCGCTGCGCCTGCCACGCGGCCCGCGGCCGCCTCTCCCGCCCGGCCCGCGACCGCGCCTCCCGCCCGGCCCGCGACCGCGCCTCCCGCCCGGTCTGCTGGAGCGCCGCCTGCGCGGTCCGCCGGGCCGCCGCCTGCGCGGTCCGCTGGGCTGCCGCCCGCTGGTCCCGCAGGACCCGCTGGCCGATCGGCACGTCCGGTGTCTGGCTGGTCGGCTGGGACGTCCAGCCAGCGTCAGCCCGCTGCCGCGCCGCCTCCGCGGCCACCCGGGGGGACCGGTCGGTACCCCGCCTCCGGGCCCGTCGGCCAGCGCGCCGCTTCGGGACCGGCGGGTCAGCCCACCGCTTCCGGGCCGACCGGGCAGCGCGCCGCTTCCGGACGGGACCCGTACTCCGATGCTCCGGCGGCCCCGCTGGCCGGGCGGCCAAGGGAGGATCACGCTGAGTCGCCGCGGCCGTTCTGGATGCGACCGCTGAGGCGCCGGAAGTAGTGCCAGCGACATGGAACCGACATCTTTCCAGCGGAAAGCGGCTTTTGTCCTGGTAGTGGTGGTGCTGGCCGGGCTCGGAACCTACCTGTTCGTGCCATCGGCATTCGGGGCGTTCCGGTCCGGCCCGGCCCGGGCCTCCAGCCCCGCGGCGGCGTCCGCCCCAGGAAAACCAGGCAGCTCACGGGCGGCCTCAGCCCCGGCGACCGCCAGTCCGCTCCCGGCGATGACGGCGACCCCGGCTCCGACCGGCTCCGCCGGGCCGGACATTTACCAGTGGCTCCCGTTCACCCAGTCAGAACTCGGGGCCGCGGCGAGCGCGGTCACGGCGTTCGGTCGCGACTATGGAACGTACTCCTACAGTGAGACAGCCGCTAGCTACGTCGGCAATATGGGGAACCTGATTACCGCGGCCCTGTCCGAGGTGCTGGCCCGGGGTTACGCCACCCCCGGCGTCGCGAGCCTGCGGGTGAGCAACAAGCAGGTCGCCACCGGCTCAGCGGTGATCACCTCGCTGCGCGCCTTCGGCCCGTCCAGCCTGACCTTCCTGGTGACGATCAGCCAGCAGATTACTGACACCCAGGGCACCAACAAGACGAGCGTGTCCTATGCGGTAACCGTCACCGGTGGCGGAACCAGCTGGCAGGTGAGCGACATCGAGCTCGCCGGTGCCGGGAACTCATGATCTGGGAGCCGGGCCGGGGTGGCCCAGGCCGGGGGCTCCTGCTCGTATTCGCCGGCGCGGCCGTGTTGGTCGTATTCGGGCTCATTACCGCGCCGATGCTGGTGTTCGGCGGGAGCAGCCTTTTCTCAGAGTCAAACAGCGCCTGCGCGGCCGCCCAGGCCGGATCCGCCGGACAGCCGGCCGCGAGCACGGCGGCGCATAACTCGATTCCTGCCAACTATCTCGCCATCTTCCAGGCGACGGGAAAGAAATACGGCGTCCCCTGGGTCGTCCTGGCCGGTATCGGCGAGGTGGAGAGCGACGACGGCCGGTCAACTCTGCCCGGGGTGCACAGCGGGTCGAACGCCTACGGCGCGGCAGGTCCCATGCAGATCGGCATCGGCGGTGCCGCAGGCAACCAGTGGGGCGGCGCTCCGGTCCATCCAGCGAGCGAGCGGGTCAACGGCGTCGCCACCGACGGTGACGGAGACGGGATCGCAAGCGTCTACGACCCGGCCGACGCGATCGCGGGTGCGGCGAAGTACCTGCTCGAACACGGCGTCATCGACAACGTCTCTGGCGCGATCTTCGCCTACAACCACCTTGAGTCGTACGTGCAGGCGGTGCTGCAGTGGGCCAAGACCTACGCCAGCGGCGGCTACTCCGTCAGCCAGGTCACGGCCGACAGCGCCCCTAGCTGCCTGCCTGGCGTCGGCACCGCGGCCAACAGCGTCGGCGCCGCGGCCAACAGCACGGTCAGGGCGGCCATCGCGTTCGCCGAGGCGCAGCTCGGCAAGCCCTACCAGTGGGGCGGCACGGGACCGGACGCGTTCGACTGCTCGGGCCTGGTGATGGAGGCCTACCTGGCCGCTGGCGTCAGCATCCCGCGGACCTCGCAGCAGCAATGGCTGTGGGGACCGCAGGTCCCGGCCAGTCAGGTCGAGCCCGGGGATCTGGCCTTCTTCGCCGGCTCGGACGGCACCGTCACCTCGCCCGGCCATGTCGGCCTGGTGATCGGCGGTGGCCTGATGATCGAGGCGTATGCCACCGGATTCCCGATCCGCATCGCCCCCTACGCGGGCCGCGGCGTGATCGGCTTCACCCGGCCGTGGGCACACCGCGGCGTGGTCCTCGCCGCCGGCCAGCAGCCGGGGCCCTGACCGGCCACTGCGGCCTTTCCCGGGCGGCTCGGCAAGATAGAGAACGATGTCCCGTGACCGGTCATGGCCAGGGCACTGATCAGCAGCCGCGGTTCCATCGGGTGAACCCGGCCGGCCATGGCTGCGCGCCGATCGCGGTGAGGGCCGCGCGGGCCATCGCGAAGGTCTCATGGACGAACAGGACGGGATGGCCGCGGGCCAGGCGCACCGCGGTGCGCAGCGCGGCCTCCGGGCCGTCCGCGGCCACGCAGCGGATGCCCGGCCTGGCCCGGCGCAGGGCCGCGGTGATCAGGCCGGTCATCTCGCCCGGCTCCCGGCCGCGCCGGTCACGGTCCTCATAGACGACCACCGAGGCAAACCATTCCGCGACGGCCTCTGCTGACGCGACGACCAGGTCATCGCGGCGATCGCCGGGCAGGGTAAGGGCCGCGGCCGGCTCGCCGCCCCACACATTGCTGATCATCCGCCCAGTCGCCGCGAGCGCCGCCGCGTTGTGGCCGTAGTCCACGATCACCGGGCTGCCCGCGGCCAGGTACAGGTTGCCCCGGCCCGGATTGGCCTCGCCCGGGGCGAAGGTGGCCAGCGCCTGCCGGATGTCCTTGGCGCTGATGCCGAGGGCCCGGCACGCCGCCACCGCCGCGAGCGCATTCGCCACCAGATGGGGGGCGCGTCCCCCGAAGGCGCCGGGCAGGTCGGCGACCCCGATCAGCGCCCGGTCCCCGGTGTTCTCGATCTCGGTCAGCTGGCCATCGACCACCTCGTAGCTGACGCCGCCGCCGCGACGGTGCCGCTCGGTCACCGGGCTGCCCGGCAGCAGGCTGAAATACCTGATATCGGGTGCGCGGTCGCGCACCGCGGGCCGCTCGGCCAGCGCGGCGGTGGCCGGATCGTCGGCGTTGAGCACTACGGTCCCGCCCTCGCGGATCTCCTCGGCCACCAGGGCCTTGACCCCGGTGAGCTCCTCAAGGTCGTCGATCCCGTCTGAGCCGAGATGGTCAGCGGTGATATTGGTGACCACCGCGACGTCGGCGCTGTCATAGCCGAGCCCGCCGCGGATGATCCCGCCCCGGGCCGTCTCGAGGACCGCGGCCTCGATGCTGGTGTCGTCGAGCACCATCTCGGCCGACCGCGGCCCGGATGCGTCCGCCCGGTAGACCAGCCGTCCGCTGGAGTACACGCCCTCGGTCGTGGACATGCCCACCCGCAGGCCCGCCTGGCGCAGGATGTGGCCGATCATGCGGACCGTGGTGGTCTTGCCATTGGTGCCGGTCACGGCGACGACCGGAACCCTGGCCGGCGCGCCCGGCGGGTACAGGCGGTCGATCACCGCCCCCGCTACGTCCCTGGACGTGCCCTCGGCCGGAGACAGGTGCATCCGCAGCCCCGGGCAAGCGTTGAGCTCGATCACCGCGCCCGGTCCGGGCTGGCCGGGCGGCTCGTGCTCGTCATGCCCGCCGTCTGGATCCAGGATCGGCGCAGAGATGTCGGCCAGCCGCACGTCGATGCCGCAGATGTCGAGCCCGGCCGCGGCCGCCGCCCGGCAGCACATCTCGGCGACGTCGTCGTGGACCAGGTCGGTGACGTCCCGGCTGGTTCCGCCGGTGGACAGGTTGGCGTTCTTGCGCAGCGTGACCAGTTCGCCCTCAGCCGGTACCGAGGCCTCGCTCAGCCCCTGGTCGGCCAGCTGGCTGATGGCCGCCCCGTCCAGGGTGATCCTGGTCAGCTCGCGCGCATGACCCGGGCCGCGCCGCGGGTCAGCATTGGCCAGCGCGACGAGTTGGCCGATGGTCGCACGGCCGTCTCCGGTCACGGACGCGGGCCGCAGCTGCGCCGCGGCGACCACCCGGCCGTCGACCACCAGGACCCGGTAGTCATGGCCGGGGATGAACCTCTCCACGATGACTCCCGCGGCCGCGGGGCTCGCCCGCGGATAAGCGTCGGCGGCCTGCGCCGCGGTAATGACGCTGATCGTCACGCCCGCGCCATGGTTGCCGCTGCGCGGCTTGATCACGACAGGCGCGCCGAGGAGCTCGACCGCATCGGCGGCCTCGGCCGCGCTCCGGGCGACCACCCCGTCGGGGACCGGGATCCCCGCACTGGCCAGCAGCTGCTTGGTGAGCACCTTGTCGGAGGCGATGTCCACCCCGACCGCGGAGGTCTGCTCGGTCAGCGCCGCGCAGACCAGCCGCCGGTAGCACCCGTAGCCGAGGCGCAGCAGGCTCAGACTGCCGATCCGGCGGACCGGGATTCCCCGGCGGCGGGCCGCGGCGGCGATAGCCGCGGTGCTCACGCCCAGGCGCTCTCGCTCCACGAGGCGGGAAATGCCCGCGAGGTCGGCATCAAGCGCAGGCTCTCGTTTCTCTAGAATTTCATCGACCACGCGGATGGCGGCCCGCAGCAACTGTGCGGCCACGCCCGAATCCGGCGGCTCGTCCTGCGGGCACTCCATCATCACGTCGTAACGGCCGTCGGCGCCTGCCCACGTGGTGCGCCCCAGCTGCACCTCCCGGCCCGCCAGCCGGGACAGCTCAAGCGCCACATGCTCGGTGACGTGGCCGAAGTAGGTGCCCCTGGCCATGGCGCCGGCGAACCCGCCGGGCCGTCCCGCCGCGCAGTGATGCTCGGCCAGGCCGGGGAGTGCTGCGGTCAGCCGCCCCGCGAAGCCCGGGTAGCCGGTCGTCTCCTGGCTGGTCAGCTCGTCTAGTTCGAGCCGCGCGACGGTCACCGGCTTGGTGGTGTACACGTTCGGGCCGCTGAGGTGACGCACGTCTATCAGCCGCACAATTGGCTCCCTTGGCCTGCTGGTCGTCGCTCTTGTGAGGCTCAGTACCGGTCGTGCGCGGGCCCGATGGCCGGCGTGCGCCCGGCGATGTCGAAGACGCATCCGGCGGGCAGCAGGTGCAGGCGCACGTCGAACAGCGTGATGGGATCGCAGTCTCCTGCGGGGTGGACGACGGTGGCCTGTTCCGCGTCGGCGACGGTCGCCACCCCGCTGCCGAGCACCTCGAAGCTTTCCCCCTCGACCAGGATCGCTGTGTTCTCGTCGATCCCGACCCCCAGCTGGTCCGGGTTGCTGGCGACCGCGCTGAGCAGCCGCGGGAGGCGGCCGCGCTCGCCGAAGTGCATGTCGATGAGCACCTTGGGTGCCAGCCCGAGGCCGGGCCCGGTCCGGACCGCGGCGGCCGACACCTCGGGGCCCTCGCCGCCCAGGATCATCGCGGCGCCCATGGCGGTGGCGCCCGCGCTGGTTCCCGCGACGACCAGGCCGGCCGCGAGCCGCGCGCGCAGGATGTCGTTGGTCTTCGACCCAACCAGCGTCCGCAGCCGTGACTGGTCGCCGCCGCAGACAAACACCCCGGTCGCATCGGTGAGCATGCGCGCGGCGCCGTCGCTGTCGGCGTCCGCGCGGCCGCGTAGCCGCAGCTCCCTGGTCCGGTCCGCGCCGAGCTTGCGGAACACCCGCTCGTAGTCGGCGTGCACCTGCTCGGGCATCCCGGTGGCGGTCGTGACCAGGACGATCCGCGCCTCCTCACCGCCGGACAGCTCGACGAACCGCTCCAGCAGCCCGGCGCCGCAGCACCGGTCCTCGGCGCCGCCGATAATGAGCAGGCGTCCGGAAGGCCCCTGGCCGGTTACCGCACCGCGCTGCTCCGCACGCACGACGGGATGTTACCCATAGTAGCTACCCGTAAATCAGCAGTAGTCGGGCGACGGGCCTGCTGGCCCAAGGCCGACTGGGCTCCCGGGCCTGCCGGGCCTTCCGGGCCTGCTCGGGCGGTCAGGTCTGCGGGGCCTGCTGGACCTCGGGGTCGGTCAGGCGGCGCTGGCGGGCGTGCCGGCTCCCCGACCGCGGCCTGGACAGCTCATCGGGCAGCTGGAGCAACGGGTTCGACGCGCTGGCCACCACGTCGGCCGCGATGTCGGTGACCCGGCGGCCGCGGTTGCGGGCCGCGGACCTGAGCTGCTCGAAGGCCTGCCGGGGCCGGATGCGATGGCGTTCGGCCAGGACGCCGATCGCCTGCTCGACTCCGATCCTGGCGGTCAGGGCGTGCTGCAGCTGGCTGACGGTGGCCCTGAGCCGCCGCGCCTCATCCGCAGGCGACTCGGCTCCGGTATTGGAGTCCGGATTCGGCCCGGCGGCCCGCTGGCTGGTGGCGTCCCGGCCGGGAGCGGGCGGCTGGCCGCTCTGGTGCGGGCCGGTCTGGTGCAGGCCGGTCTGGTGCGGGCCGGTCTGGTCGGCGGCTGGTGCGGCCGCGCCCTCATCCAGGCCAAGATCGGCGGCCAGCAGGTCGGCGAGCACCATAGCGCAGGTCAGGTCGGGAAGGTCTTCAGCGCCGACCCGCCATCCTTCGGCGGTTCGGCGCAGCACTGCCTGCTCCGCAGCCATCATGGCGCCGGGCACGGCGGAGTGGCCGCCGCCTGGCTGCGGGGCGGCCGGTGGCATCCTGGTGGCCGTCTGGGCGCGATCGTGAGACATCAGCGGGCGGCTAGCTCTTTCAGGTGCTCCTTAACGGCAGCGGCGGTTGGATTGGTCAGCGCGCTGCCGTCGGGAAATACGAGGGTAGGGACCGTCTGGCATCCGCCATTGACGCTCATCACGTAGTCTGCGGCGACGTCGTCGGCCTCGATGTCGACCTCAGTGATCTCGATTCCATCGCGGGCCAGCTGGCTCTTCAGCCTCCTGCAGAACGCGCACCACCGCGTGGTGTACATGGTCAGGGGCTCCGCCATCCGCCTTCAACTCCCTTCGCAGCATTATCGCCGAACACTAGCAACGCGCAACCGGGACGCTAGCTTCCCGCCGGTCCGCGACACCAGGCCCGTGGCACGCTCCGGTGACGTGCCCGTGCCGCCCGCCGTCCGTCGGTGTGATGGGGGAGGATGGCGGCGGAACAGGAGGTGCGCCGGTGGACGTCCCGGATGAACTGATGCGGACCCGCGCTGACGCCGTGCTGGCGGCACTCGATCCCGAGCAGCGGGAAGTCGCGCTGGCGGCCCGGGGGCCGGTCTGCGTGCTGGCCGGGGCCGGAACGGGCAAGACGCGGGCGGTGGCGCACCGGATCGCCTACGCGGTGGTGACCGGCGTGGTGGACCCGGCGAGAGTCCTGGCTGTGACGTTCACCACCCGGGCGGCCGGGGAACTGCGGGGCAGGCTCCGGCAGCTGGGCAGCGCCGCGGCGCGAGGCGGCGGGATGGAGCAGGTGCAGGCGCGCACCTTCCATGCGGCCGCGCTGCGGCAGCTCACCCACTTCTGGCCGGCGACCGTGGGCGGCCGGCCGCCGGAGGTGCTCGCCTCCAAGGTCGGCCTGGTCGCCGAGGCGGCCAGGCGGCTGCGGCTGTCGGTGAGCCTGCCCGAGCTGCGCGACGCCGCAGCCGAAATCGAATGGGCGAAGGTCACCCAGGTCAGGCCGGGCGATTACCAGCTGGCCAGTGCAAAGGCGGGCAGAACGAGCCCCCTGGCGCCAGCCTCGGTGGCCCGGCTTTACGCCGTCTACGAGGAATTGCGCAGGGAGCGGCAGCTGGTCGACTTCGAGTCGGTCCTGGAGCTCACGGCGGCGATCCTCGCCGAGTACCCGGTAGCCGCGGCGGCCGTCAGGGACCGGTACTCCTACTTCGTCGTGGATGAGTACCAGGACGTCAACCCGCTGCAGAAGCTGCTGCTTGATGCCTGGATCGGCGACCGCGACGATGTCTGCGTGGTCGGTGATCCGCGCCAGACCATCTACTCCTTCGCAGGCGCGACGCCTGCCTTCCTGACTGGCTTCGCCGCCGAGTTCCCCGACGCGACGGTGATTAGGCTGGTGCGCAACTACCGGTCGACGCCCCAGGTGCTGGCGCTGGCCAACCGGCTGGGGCGCGGCGCCGGGGACCTGGTCGCTCAGCGTCCCCCTGACCTGGCGCCCGAGTTCACCGAGTGCGGTGACGAGCAGGAGGAGGCCGCCGCCGTGGCGGCCAAGGCCGCGGCGATGATCCGGGCGGGGATGGCGCCGCGGGAGATCGCCGTGCTGGTGCGGACCAATGCCCAGACGGCCGCCTACGAGCAGGCACTCAGCGAGGCGGGGGTGCCGTTCGTGGTCAAGGGAACCGAGCGGTTCTTCGACCGGGACGAGGTGCGCCAGGCGATCGCGCTGTTGCGGGTGGCCGCCCGGTCGGCGTCGGCGGCGGACGGGCCGCAGGCTCAGGTCCGCGCGGTGCTGTCCGGGATCGGCCTGACCAGCCAGGCGCCGGGCGGCCGCGGCCGGGCGCGGGAGCGCTGGGAGTCGCTGGCCTCGCTCGCCCAGCTAGCGGACGACTTCTTCGCTGCGGCACCGCAGGCGACGCTCGGTGACCTGTCGGCCGAGCTGGCCCATCGCAGCGCCGTGGACCAGGCCCCGGCCATGGCCGGAGTGACCATCGCCTCGCTGCACGCGGCCAAGGGGCTGGAGTGGGACGCGGTGTTCCTGCCGGGACTGACCGATGGCACCTTGCCGATCATCTACGCGCAGACCGCTGACGCGATCGAGGAGGAACGGCGACTGCTCTATGTGGGCATTACCAGGGCGAGGAAGCGGCTGCAGCTGTCCTGGGCGCTCGCCCGCTCGCCCGGCAGCCGTCCCAGCCGGGCGCCATCCCGGTTCCTGCAGGAGATCCGCCAGCGGCCCGCCGGCCCACCGGCCCGCCGTGAGCGTCTGCGCCGTGATCCAGCCGGCCGCGATGCCGCACTGCTGGTGCGGCTACGGGAATGGCGCGCCGGACTAGCCCGGGAGCAGAGTGTTCCCGCGTACGTGATCTTCAGGGACGCGACCCTGGACCTGATCGCCGAGCGCCGGCCACGCTCCGCCAGCGAGCTGGCCGCGATCCCCGGTGTCGGACGGATCAAGCTCGACAGGTACGGTGCGGCGGTGCTGGCGTTGTGCGCGGAGGCGTCTTCGCGCTCGGCTGGCTGAGACGGATGGTGCGAGCGAGGCTATGGACACGATGAGCCCCGACGATGAGTAAGGCACTCGACGCCGTCGTGGAACTGCTCGACCTGGAACAGATCGAGGTCAACATCTTCCGGGGGCGCAGTCCGGAAGGCGAGCGCAGGCAACGTATTTTCGGCGGCCAGGTGGCTGGCCAGGCCCTGGTGGCCGCGGGCCGGACGGTTCCCGCGGACCGGCCGGTACATTCCCTGCACGCGTATTTCATCCGGGGGGGCGACCCGACCGTCCCGATCATCTACCTCGTCGATCAGGTACGGGACGGCCGTTCGTTCACCACTCGCCGGGTATCGGCCATCCAGCACGGTAAGACGATCTTCACGCTGTCCGCGTCGTTTCACCGGGAAGAGCCGGGCGTGACGCACTCGACGGCGATGCCCGAGGTTCCGCCGCCCGAGTCGATCGCTCCCACGTCGGTCCGGATGGAACGGCTATTCGGGCCCGCCATTCCCGACTTCTACCACAACAATCCCATCGATATCCGCCACATCGGGCCGCTGACATTCGAGGCGGTGGACGATCCCACGCTCCGCAGCGCGAGCAACCTGGTCTGGCTGCGGGCCGACGGCGAGCTGCCCGACGATCCGCTGCTGCATGTGTGCCTGATGACCTATGCCTCCGACATGACGCTGCTCGACTCGGTCCTGCTTGCACACGGGCTGTCCTGGGCAGACGGGCGAACCACAGGGGCCAGCCTGGATCACGCGATGTGGTTTCACCGGCGGTTCCGCGCTGACCGGTGGCTGCTGTACGCGCAGGAGTCTCCGATCGCGGGCGGCGCCCGGGGCCTCGCTCGCGGTCAGGTGTTCACCAGCGACGGCGAACTCGTGGTGTCGGTGGTGCAGGAAGGGCTGATCCGGACTCGGTGAGCCGGTAGCGCCTGCCCGGAAGGATGATTCGCCCCCGGGTCAGGCGGCCTCCCACCGCGCTGAATAAGTGCATGCAACCGTCAGGAAAATAGGTTGCCCCCCGCGGGAGCGGCTACGTAGGCTGCTCACATGACCACGGGTCCATTGACGCTGCGGAGAGGGAGGTGCCCAGGATGCTGAACATGATCTCGGATGTCACGGCTGCCGCTGACGCGCGGTCTGGTTTCGGCGTGGGCGTTTTCCCTTCCTCCGGCGCCCGGACCATCGCGCCTAGCTCCGCAGGCGCTACCTCCGCCCGTCCCGATGCCCGCTGGGCGACCGAGGTCCTCGGTCGGCGCCGCTTCGCGGCTGACCACGGCGTGGCGCTCGGGCTGCGGAATGCCGGCAAGCAGAACTCCATCCGTCAGTACGACCCAAAGACGACCCGCATCGCCGCGGCCAGCGGCGGCGCTCTGGGCTCGCATCCGGCGAGGGAACCGGTCTAGCCAGACCGGCCTGATCCCCCAAAGGCCGCGGACCCGGAAATCGGGTCCGCGGCCTTAGTCATGCAAGGCCACCGTTTTGTCAGACGCGTGCGAGACCGTACGACAAACAGATGAGAGGGGATCACCGATGTATTGGCCCGGCACCACCGCCGCATTAAGAGATCCGGCGGGGTTCGAGGCAGAGTTCGCACCAGCGGAAACGCAGTCCAGGACTGGCTCTGCAGTCCTGGCAGGTCCGGTCACGGCCGGGCTACCACACGGCCTGGGGCTGCCCTGCAGCGACGACCCGGAGCTTTTCTTCGCCGAGTCTCCGCAGGACGTGGAGTCCGCCAAGGAGCTGTGCCAGGGCTGCCCGGCCCGGCGCACGTGCCTGGCGGGCGCGCTTGAGCGCCGGGAGCCGTGGGGAGTCTGGGGCGGAGAGCTCTTCCTCCGTGGCGAGGTCGTGCCGCGTAAGCGGCCCCGCGGGCGCCCCCGGAAGTCGGAAGTAGCGGCGTGACCCATCCGACCAGGCCGGCCTGCGACAAAGGTGAAAGGCGGTGAATCATGTACCTGACCAATGAGGCAGCCCGAGAGCATCATCAGGCGATGCTCGCTTCGGCCGCGGAGCAGCGCCAGGTCCTGCGGTTGCGCGCGCTCGGCAGGGCGTCCCGCCGCGCCGAGCGAGCGCAGCGCAGGCTGGCCGACGCCAGGCGGGCCGCGGTCAAGCTGCGCGCCGCATTGGCGGCGGAGCAGCAGAGCTGACCGCTGCGCAGGCAGGCTGACCGCTGCGCAGGCAGGCTGACCGCTGCGCAGGCAGGCTGACCGCTGATGGCCCCGGCTGACCGGGAGGGCATGTCCTCCCGGTCGCCCGGGCCAGTCCGCAGGGCCCCGAGATATCGGTGCGACCGGGCTCGCGGTAGCCTCCCGCACCGGTGATGTCTGTACCGCGAGCCCTTTTCATCCTGCTCGGCCCGACAACTGCGAGCCCGCCAACTCGATCACCTCGTGCGACGGCTCGGCATCGGCGAGCCAACGTGTCAGTAACAACCCCGATCGCCACGGCCGGGCCGGGGCGCAGGCGCTGGCCAGGGATTTTCGTCCGTAGCCGCGGCTACGAGCCCGCGGTCTCTGACGCGACGCGCCCGTCCTGGCCCGCGTGCTCGCCGAGCAGCTCCCCGTCCAGGTCCTCGAGCAACGCATCCTCCAGGCCCTCCCCGGCGTCCAGGTAGCCGGGCATCCACTGAAGCACCTCGCCGCGGAACGGGCCCTCGCACTCAAGCTGACAGAGCACCCCGATGCTTGCCGTCGACACGCGGTGGATCAGCACATACGAAGGCGGCAGATTGAGGCGCCTGCCCACCGCCGACGGGCGCAGGTCGGTGACCCTCGCTGCCTCGCCTCGCATCCACTCCCGGCTGAACTTGAACGACTCCACCCTGGAGGGCTCGGCGAGCGGCGCCAGGTACGCGCGGAGCGCGCTGTGGTCCACGGTCACGCCGGGCTTGAGGAAGCCGTGCTCGCGCAGCAGCTGTTCCACTGTCTCAATGCTCCGGTCCTCATGGGTCAGGCGGAGCAGCATGCCGAAGAACGGAGGGAAGCCGTCAGGGAGCCGGTCCACGGCGCCGAAGTCGAGTACGCCGAGCCGGCCGTCGGCCAGCATCCTGAAGTTGCCCGGATGCGGGTCCGCATGCAGGAGCCCGACCCGCGCGGGACCGGAGAACAGGAACCGGACGATCAGGAGGCCGATCCGGTCCCGTTCTTCCTTCGTTCCCTCGGCGATGACCCGTGACAGCGGCGTGCCGTCCATCCACTCGCTGATCAGGACGTGGTCAGAAGCTGCCACCACGTGCGGGACGAAGATGTCCGGGTCGCCCGTGTAGGTGCTGGCGAACGCCTCCTGTGCGGAGGCTTCCAGCCGGTAGTCGAGTTCCTCGACGACCCTGCTGCGCAGCTCGTCGAGCAAGGGCCGCACCTCGAGCCCGGGCATGAGCACGCTGAAGAGCCTGCCTAGCCTGCTCAGCTGGGTGAAGTCGTTGATCAGCGCCTGCCCGGCGCCCGGATACTGGATCTTGACGGCCACCTTGCGGCCGTCTTGCCAGAGCGCGCGGTGTACCTGGCCGATCGAGGCCGCAGCGGCCGGATTGTCATCGAACTCAAGGAAGTTGTCCCGCCAGTCCTTTCCAAGATCAGCGGCGAGCACCCGGTGAACGCTGCTGGCGGGCAGCGGCGGCGCGGCCTCCTGAAGCTTGGTCAAGGTGGCCCGGTACGGGCCTGCCAGGTCGGGCGGCAACGCTGCCTCGAAGATCGACAGGGCCTGGCCCAGCTTCAGCGCGCCGCCCTTCAGCTCGCCAAGCACCCCGAAGATCTGCTCCGCCGTGCGCTGCTGGATCTCGCGGGCGACGGCCTCCGCGGGCTTGCCGCCGAGCCGCTTGCCAAGCCCGAGCGCGGTTCGCCCGGCGAGCCCGGCGGGCAGGGTCGCAAGCTTGGCGGTGCGCGTCACAGCACGGCGGGGCAGGTCACTCATGATCTCATTGTCGGTTACTGGGGCGTGTGACTGCCACAGGCGCCGCGCTGAAGTGGCCGTCACGTCTTCCGATGTCCGTGCTGGCGAGGGAGAATCACCGCCAGCATGCCCTGCTTGCAAGGTCGGGAACTGCGGTCCTGTCGGCGAATGCGATGGCCCGGATGGCTGCCTGAGCAGCCGCGGCCGCGCCGGACGAGGCGCCGAAGGCAAGCCGAATCCGCTGGCGGCCGGCGAGTCGGGCGGTATGGGCCGCCATGCCGGATCATGGCCGAACCTGATGAGGGCGGCCGGCTGGACGGTCACGTTCTGGAATGGCAGGTGGTGTGGCCCGGCGACGAGGATGGCCCGGATTGTGACTATATCCCGGAATAGGTGGGCTCCTTAGGCGGCCTCGCTAGCGGCTGGAGCTGCCGCAGGAGCAGCCTTCATGGGGCGGCCATGTCCTTCGGCGCCACTGCCACGAGGGGAGAACCAGTTCCAGCGTGCCGTTGCGCACGGCATCGGGAACGGCAGCCCCGTCGATGAACGCGAGAACTTGGAAGGCCGTCTGAGCCGCAACGGCCGCGGCGAGCGGTGCGTCGCAGGCGAGCGGAACCGGCTGACGGCCCACGATCTGGGCGAGGATGAGCGGCCACGCCGGGTCGCGGTCGGTCCGGGCCAGGTCAAGACAGCGCAGGCACGCGCTGTACCCAGGCAGCACGAGCGGACCGACGACACCGATCGCCTCGCTGGCTGATGCCGCCAGATGAGGGGTCTGGTCGCTCATCAGCTCGGCCGACAACTGGGGATGGGGATGCCCGATCAGCACCGCGAGATCAGGCAACGCCTGGCCGGCGGACGGCCTGGCCGGGGCTCTGGCTGCTGCCCTGGAGAGCGCCCGGCGTGATGTCTGGACGGGTGGCCGGGCCCCGGACGGCGAGTCGGCGCGGGGCGGCTTGCGGCGGCCGGGCGGGCGGGTCGGCCTCCGGTCCTCGGGCGGGCGGGTCGGCCTCCGGTCCTCGGGCGGGCGGGTCGGCCTCCGGTCCTCGGGCGGCCGATCCATGAGCGGTGGGTCCGAGGGCTGCCCCCCCGGGTCCGCTCCGCCTGACACCGTTCCGCCTGACACCGTTCCGCCTGACACCGTTCCGCCTGACACCGTTCCGATGCCAGCTGTCGTCAGGATGCCTGCGACGGTCGCGGCGATCCGCCCGGTCCCGATGATCCTGACATAAGCGGCACGCCGACGCGCCAGCGTGCGGGCACCGCCGTCGCCATCCTGCCGGGCCAGGGAGGCGGTCGCCAGCTCGGCGGCCAGCTCCGCCCGGAGCGGCTGCGGCAGCACGCGCAAGGTGCCGGCCGGGAAGTCATCCAGCGCCCCGCCCGCGGCAAGCAGCGTGAGCACCCGGTCGGCCGTCTCAGCCGGAATTCCGCAGTCACGGGCGGCCTGCAGTAGCTGAGCGCGATCCCGGCTCCCATCGAGGAGGCTGATCACGCGGGACACGCCAGCCATGCCGGTCAGCGCCACTGCCCGGCGCGAGTCGATGCCGATCTGCAGCGTGTCGCGGTCTCGCCATACCGGTAGAAGTCCGGATTTGAGCGCTGGTCTCACGCGGGCAGCATGACACGCGACCCCGACAATTTCGCCGGCGCTACAGCCTCGCCGGGCCGTACAGCCTCGCCGACGTGTGCGGCCTCGGCGCCCGTGCAGCGGCGAGGCGGGCATCGCCGCCTGATGGATTCGGGAATCGGTCAGGAAAAACCGTACGGATTCCCGAATCCATCAGGTCAGTGCAGACGACCGTGACGGAACATATCGGCTAATTCGGCCTTTAAGGCAGCACGCCAGACAGGAAGGGTCGGTCGGGGCCCCGGCCTGCGGGGGATGGGCCTGGCCGGGAGCCGGCGGGGGACCGAGCGGGCGGCGGGCGGCGTCGGCCGGGGGACCGAGCGGGCGGCGGGCGGCGTCGGCCGGGGGACCGAGCGGGCGGCGGGCGGCGTCGGCCGGGGGACCGAGCGGGCGGCGGGTGGCGTCGGCCGGGGAACCGAGCGGGCGGCGGGTGGCGTCGGCAGGCAGGAGTCTCCGGGCCTGGGAGGAGCGCCAAGCGCAGGCGCTATCTCCCAGCCGGGCCGTTCGCCCCCTTCCCCAGAAGCGACGCAAGCCTGTCGCCCGGAGACTCCTGTCAGGCGAAGCTAGGCCCGCCAGCCTGGTCGGTCAACACCATGCTGTGGACAGCGCTGTGCAGAACGTGGGGAGAGCGTGGAGTGTCCCTGTGGACGGATGGTGCGGAAAGGTGTGAATTCGCTCAGCGCCGAACGCGGCAGGCCACCCGTACGCAGGCATGACCTCGTCCACCAGCTGGGGACGGCAGACTGCCAGGGTATCGCTGGCGCTGCCTCATTCTCCCGGGGCGGGATCGCCGCCCGGGTCTCAGGCGCGGGGACCGTCGCCAGCCTCGCCGGGACCAGCCTCGCCGGGACTGGCCTCGCCGGGACTGGCCTCGCCGGGACCAGCGTCGTCGGCCCCCGCGTCGCCGAGATCAGCGACGTCGGGACCAGCGACGTCGGGACCAGCGACGTCGGGACCAGCGACGTCGAGATCAGCGACGTCGGGACCAGCGACGTCGGGACCGGCGGCACCCGCAGCGTGGCCTTCCGGGCTGCTGTCGCCGTCCTTGCCTTCGGCTTCCAGGTCAGAGATGTCCAGCTCGGGGCGGCCGCGCACGAAGCCCTCGGGGTCGTCGAGATCCTCGGTCGTCGGCAGCAGGTCCGGGTGAGCCCAGATGGCTTCCCGGCCGGGAATGCCGCGGGCATCGGTCAGGCCGCGCCAGATGGCGGCCGCCTCCCTGAGCCTGCGCGGCCTTAGCTCAAGCCCGACCAGGGTCGCGAAGGTCCGCTCGGCGGGCCCGCCGGTCGCCCGGCGCCGCCTGATCGCCTCCGCCAGGGCGCCGGACTGCGGCAACCGGTCGGCGGCAGCGGCCTCCACCACGGTGGCGACCCAGCCTTCCACCAGGGCCAGCATGGTCTCAAGCCGACTCAGCGCGGCCTTCTGCGCCTCGGTATCCTCTGGCTGGAACAGGGCGGCCCCGGCGAGCGCCTCGTTGATGGCCTCCGGGTTGGCCGGGTCGATCTGCGGCATCGCCTCGCGTAGCGCGGAGGCGTCTACCGTGATGCCACGCGCGTAGTCTTCGACCGCTCCGAGCAGCCGTGCCTTCAGCCAGGGCACATGCGCGAACAGCCGGTGGTGGGCCGCCTCACGCAGCGCGAGGAAGAGCCGGACCTCGTCTTCGGTGATCGAGAGCCCCGAGCCGAACGCGATCACGCCCGCAGGCAGCAGCGCGGCCGTGCCGTCGGGCCCGAGCGGCAGGCCGACATCGGTCGAGCTGACGACCTCCTCGGCCAGCGCGCCCACGGCGGCTCCGGTCTGGCCGCCGACCATCATCCCGCCGATCCTGCGCATCATCTCGCCGAGACCGCTCAGCGCGCCGAGGCCGCCGCCGGTCAGCGCGGCCATCGCGGACCGCATCTCGGGGGGAAGCTCACCCCCGAGCTCCTCGGGATCCTCAGCCAGCATCCCGCCCATGGCTTCGACCGCGCGGGCCGCGATCGGGTCGCAGAGCTTTGACCAGACCGGCAGGGTCGCTTCCACCCATTCCGACCTGCTCCAGGCCTGAACCGAGCGGATGCCGGTCGGGAAGGTGGTGGCGTCCTCAAGCCACAGGTCGGCCAGCCTGATGGCCTCGATCACCTTGCCGCGCTCCACCTGCAGCACGCTCGGATCTCCCTTGGCGGCCACCGTCTGCCTGGCCACGTTCTTGGCGAGATCCCAGTTGACCGGACCGCCCTGCCAGGACATCAGGTCAGCGAACTGTCGCAGGGCGTCGGCGAACTGCTGCGGGTCCCCGAGCGGCCCGAGCGGCCCCATGGCGCCGCCGGAACCGCCCGCGCCGCCGAACCCGCCGGGCCCGCTGGCACCGCCGCCGGCCGAACCCGGCGAATCGTTACGATCTGAGTCCCGGTCCCCGGGCAAGCCGAAGCCGAAGGGAGGATCAGTCATCTTTGCTCCCTCTCAGGCAGGATGGAAGGGTCACGTCCGCAACGTTATCCCGGGAGTGCTGCGCGGTGAGCAACCGAGATGCCCAGGTTCGCCAAGGGCAAAGTCCGGACGGGCGGCCTGGTACCGGCCAGCGCCGGCGTCCGGTGGTCGCCGTCACCGGTGCCGCGCAGGGCGTGGGCCATGCGCTCACGATGCGGCTGGCCGCCTCGACGCGGATCGGCAGGGTGGTCGCCATCGACGATCATAGGGGTGATGCGACCGGGGTTACCTGGCGAGTAGTGGATGTCCGCGATCCGGCCCTGGCCGGGCGGCTGTCCGGGGTCGATGTGGTCGTGCACACCGATATCGACCTGGCCGCCGACTCCGACCACCGGTTGCGGCGCGCGTTCAACGTCCGCGGTGCGCAGACGGTGCTGACGGCCGCGGCAGCCGGGCGGGTCGGCCGGGTCGTGCTCGTGACGAGCGCGATGGTCTATGGCGCCCGGCCGGATAATCCGGTGCCGCTGGAAGAGACGGCGCCGCTGCGCGCCGAGGCCGACGGGGGCGTGGTCGGGGATCTGCTGGAGATCGAGCACCTCGCGCAGCGGTCACCGCGGACCAATCCCGGGATGGCGGTCACCGTGGTACGGCCTGCCGCGCTGGTCGGCGAGGGCGTCGACACCCTGGTGACCCGGCACTTCGAAGCGCCGCGGCTGCTGACCGTGAAGGGCTGCGCGCCGCGATGGCAGTTCTGCCATGTGTCGGACCTGGTGGCTGCGCTCGAGCTCGCGGCGGCCGGCGAGGTCACCGGCCAGTTCGCGGTGGGCTGCGACGGCTGGCTCGAACAGCCGGAGGTGGAGGAGATCTCCGGGCTGCACAGGATCGAGCTTCCGGCCGCCCTGACGTTGCGCACCGCCCAGCGCCTGCATCGGGCCGGGATCACACCGGCGGCGGTCACCGAACTGCATTATGTCGTCTACCCCTGGGTCGTCGACTGTGCGACGTTGCGGTCGGCCGGCTGGCGGCCGACCTTCGACAACGCGGAGGCCCTGCAGGTCCTGCTGACGGAGCGATCCGGCCATCACGCGGTAGCGGGGCGCCGCCTGGACAAGAAGGACGCCACGATCACGGCAGCAGGCGCGACCGTCGCGGTCATCGGCACCGCAGCGATCGTCCGCCGGGCCAGGCGCCGACGGCGTACGCCGTGAGCGCCGACGGCGTGTGGGTCAGCTGGTCGCGGTAATTTTGCAGCATGGACGTGATCAGGCTGGCCGAACTACGCGATACGCCGTTGTCAGTGGACGAGGTGTGCGGCGTCATCATGGACCCCGCCGCCGGGGGCGTCGCGCTCTTCACCGGCGCGGTCCGAGATCATGATCATGGACGCGGCGTCGTCAAGCTCTCCTACAGCGCCCACCCGTCGGCCGCCGCCGAGCTACGCCGGGTGGCCGAGAAGGTGGCGGCAAGCTACGACGTTCTGGCCATCGCGGCCGTGCACCGCATCGGTGACCTGGACATCGGCGACCTGGCCGTGGTGGTCGGGGCGTCGTGCGTGCACCGCGACGAGGCGTTCAGCGCCTGCCGGGCGCTCATCGACGAGCTCAAGGCGACGGTGCCGATCTGGAAGCACCAGGTGTTCAGCGGCGGCGACAGCGAATGGGTGAACAGCGCGTAGTCTTCCCCCATGTCCCGCCGTCTCGTGACGCTGCTGGTGGCCGGGGCCGGAGTGGTTGCCGCTCTGGTGGTCGCCGTCATCGCGCCGGTGCCCTACGTGGCGCTTACCCCTGGCCCGACCCTGAATACGCTCGGCACCACACGCGGGCAGCCGCTGATCCAGATCAGCGGGCATCCGACCTATCCGGTCAACGGCCATCTCAATATGGTCACGGTCAGCTTCCTCGGCGGCCCGGGAACCGGCTTCAACATCCTCGCGGCCCTGCGGGCCTGGCTGAGCCCGCAGGACGCGGTGGTGCCCGCCGAGGAGATCTTTACCCCGGGCCAGACCCAGCAGCAGGTCGCCCAGCAGGACACCGCGCAGATGGTGAACTCGCAGCAGAGCGCCACCGCGGCCGCGCTCTGCCAGCTGCGGATCCCCTACAAGACGGTCGATACCATCCAGGCGACCGAGAAGGGCCTGCCCGCCTACGGCGTGCTGCACGCGGGCGATGTCATCACCGCCGTGAATGGCGTGCCTCTGACCTGCCGGGCGGACGCTGGGGTGCTGATCCGCCGGGGCAAGCCGGGCACGCCGGTGGTGCTGACGATCCTCAGGAAGGGCCAGACCCGCAGCGTCCGGCTGGTGACGGCAAATGTCTCGGGCCAGGCCGTGGTCGGCGTGGAGGTGGCCGAGAGTTTCGTGTTCCCGTTCAGCGTCAAGATCAGCCTTGGCGAGGACATCGGCGGCCCGAGCGCGGGCATGATGTTCGCCCTGGGCATTATCGACAAGCTGACGCCCGCGAACCTCACCGGTGGCAAGTTCATCGCGGGCACCGGGGAGATCGAGGCGAACGGTACCGTCGACCCGATCGGCGGCATCCAGCAGAAGATGGTCGGGGCGCGCGCGGCCGGGGCGACTGTCTTCCTGACCCCGGCCGCCAACTGCGCCGATACGGCCGGAGCGGTGCCGGCCGGCCTGCGCCTGATCAAGGTGAGCACCCTGTCGGGCGCCATCAGCGCGCTCCAGGCCCTGAAAGCGGGCAGGCCGGTACCGTCATGCTGAGCATCGCATGCGCGCCCAGGGCGACCGCTGGCCCGCGCCAGGCTGATCGATTCGGTCGGGAACCTTGCCGGCTACCGGTAAGTTGCGTCAGGGAGCGCACATCCGTGCGCCCCGGTCCAGTGCGGCGTGGGCCTGAACGTGCCGCTCGCTGCCTCATGGCCGAGGAGAGGTAAGGGGGAGGGCGTGGCCTTCCGAGCTCCTGGCCAGTCAAGGCCGCCCAGCGGTCGGCCGATCGTTCTTCCCCGCTGGACGAAGTACTTTCTCCCGGCCGCCGTCGCGCTGATCGCCCTGATAGTGATCGTCACGATTGCCGCTGGGGTATCGACTGATTTCCTCTGGTTTCACTCGATCGGGTATTCCTCCGTTTTCAGCACGACCTACGGCACCAAGTGGGCGCTGTTCATCATCACGGCCGTGTTCATGGCCGCGGTGATCGGTCTCAACATCTGGCTCGCCTACCGCCTGCGGCCCACCTACCGCCCGACCTCGCCCGAGCAGCAGGGCCTGGAGGCCTACCGCCTGGTCATCGACCCGCACCGGCGGCTGATGCTGGGCGTGGTGCTCGGCCTGATCGGCCTGGTCTCCGGTCTGACCGCCGCGGGCAGCTGGCGCACCTGGCTGCTGTTTGCCAACCGGACCCGATTCGGCATCGTTGATCCCCAGTTCCACCTGGACCTTTCGTTTTTCGTCTTTGTCTATCCCTTCATCAGGATGGTGCTGAGCTACCTGTTCGCCGCGGTGCTGCTCTCGCTGCTCGCCGCGGCGGCCGTGCACTACCTGTACGGCGGCCTGCGGCTGCAGCCGCGCGGGGAGCGCGCCACCCCCGGAGCCCGCTCCCACCTGTTCGTGCTCGTAGGCGTGTTCGTGCTGCTCAAGGCGATCGCCTACTGGGTGGACCGGTACGGCATTGACTTCTCGCAGCGCGGGGTCGTGCAGACCGGGGCGTCCTACACCGACGTCAACGCGGTCCTGCCCGCCAAGACCGTGCTCGCCATCATCGCGGTGATCTGCGCCGCGCTGTTCTTCGCTGGCGCGCTGCGCCGCAGCTCGATGCTGCCTGCCGTCGGGTTCGGGCTGCTCGTGCTGTCGGCGGTGCTGATCGGCGGGGTATACCCGGCGATTATCCAGCAGTTCGTGGTCAAGCCAAACGAGGCCGCGAAGGAGAGCCCGTACCTCAAGCGCGAGATCGCCAGCACCCGCACCGCGTACGGGCTCAACAAGGTCCAGGTCATCGGGTACCCGGCGGTATCGACGGAGTCGTCATCCCAGCTGGCCGTGCAGGCGGCCGCGCTGCCCGACGTGCGGCTGCTCGACCAGGGCGTGGTCCCGCCGTCGTTCCAGCAGCTTCAGCAGGTCAAGGGCTACTACAAGTTCACCAACCCGCTATCGATGGACAGGTACCAGCTGCCCGGCGGCAGCCTGCCGGTCGACCAGGTCGTCGGCGTCCGCGACATGGCGGGGCCGCCGTCCGGCCAGGACAACTGGATCAACAGCCACCTGGTCTACACGCACGGCTTCGGGTTCGTCTCCGCCAACGCGAACTCGGTGACCCCCGGCGGGAACCCGTCCTTCACCGAGGGTGACATCCCGCCCGGCGGCGAGCTCGGCAATTTCCAGCCCCGGATCTACTTCGGCCAGCAGGAGACGAGCTACGCCATCGTCGGCGGCCATCAGCAGGAACTCGACTACCCGAGCAGCCAGAACGCCAGCGGCCAGGTGAACACGACCTACCGCGGCGGCGGCGGCGTCCCGATCGGCTCGGCGCTCAACCGCCTCCTCTACGCCATCAAGTTCCGCGAGGTCAACATCCTGCTGTCGGGAGCCATCGACGGCAACTCGAAGATCATGTACATCAGGGACCCGGTATCCAGGGTGGCCAAGGTAGCGCCGTTCCTCACCCTGGACGGCAATCCCTACCCGGTCGTGTCGGATGGCCAGATCATCTGGGTGGTCGACGGCTACACCACCACCGACAACTACCCGTACTCGCAGCGGCTGAGCCTGCAGCAGGCCACCTCCAACAGCTACAGCCCGAGCGGCGCGGTGGCCGGCACCGGCGGGCAGGTCAACTACATCCGCAACTCGGTCAAAGCGACGGTGAACGCCTACACGGGGGCGGTCACGCTCTACCAGTGGGGCGGCAACGACCCGGTCCTGGACGCCTGGAAGAAGGCGTTTCCCGGGATCATCAAGCCGACCACCGCCATCCCGGCCGACCTGTTGCCGCATCTGCGCTACCCGCCGGTCCTGTTCGAGGTGCAGCGTCAGATCCTCGCCCAGTACCACGTCGTGCAGTCCCAGGAGTTCTACCAGGGGCAGAACTTCTGGTCGGTGCCCGTCGACCCGAGCGGCACGGAGCAGGGCCAGTCGAGCCAGCCGCCGTACTACCTGACGATGACGATGCCCGGCTATACCAACGGGCCGCAGTTCTCGCTGATGACCACGTTCACGCCGCGCGGGCGGGCCAACCTGGCCGCGTTCATGGCCGTGGACAGCAACCCGCGGAGCAATGACTACGGCACGATCAGGATCCTGCAGCTGCCGCAGGACACCGCGATCAGGGGCCCCGGCCAGGTCCAGAATGATTTCGAGTCAACCTCCCGGGTCGCCTCCCAGCTGACCCTGCTGCGGCAGGGCGGTTCGCAGGTGACCCTGGGCAACCTGATCACCCTGCCGGTCGGCGGCGGCCTGATGTACTTCGAGCCGGTGTACGTATCCCAGTCGGCGGCGGGCAACGGCGGCTCGTATCCCACGCTGCAGCAGGTGCTGGTGTACTACAACGGCTCGGTCGGCTTCTCGCCGACGCTGCCCGGCGCCCTGGCCCAGGCCCTGAGCGTGGTCGCGCCCACGACGCCGTCAGGCCCGTCGGGGACCAGCCCGAGCCGGGGCGCCAGCTCGGCGGTCGTGCAGGACCTGAAGCAAGCGGAGAGCCTGTACGCCACGGCTCAGGCGGACCTCAGGAACGGCGACTTCGCTGCCTACGGCCGCGACATCGCCAAGATGAAGGCGGCGCTCGATGCCGCGAGCAAGGCGGCGCAGAGCGTTTCGTCCGCTGGCCGCGCGGCGGCGCGCTCGTCGGCGTCGCCGTCCCCCCGGGCGAGCCCCTAGCCCGGGTCCGCCGTCCTCCGCGCGATTCAGCGGTGCCTGACGCCGGTCCGTACGGGCCGTTGCGGTTCCGGCGTGGACACGGCGCTGAGGTGGAGGGCGTACGCTCAGACCTGACGGGACAGCCTGAGTAAAGCTCGCCTCCGATGGTTCCGTCGTGCCCCCGAAGGGCCTTGGTGAAAGGAGCCTGACCGGTCGTGTCGCCTCGGGTTCTGATAGACGCGACCGCTGTGCCCGCGGACCGCGGTGCGCTAGGCCGTTACGTTGATGGCCTGGTCAGCGCGCTGGCCGTGGCCGGGGCGGAGCTGGCGGTCGCATGCCAGCGTGCCGACGAGGAACGGTACGAGCGGCTGATTCCGGCAGCGCGGATCGTCGCGGGCCCGCCCGCCATCGCGCACCGGCCCGCCCGGCTCGCCTGGGAGCAGAGCGGCCTGCCGCTGGTAGCGCAGCAAGTCAGCGCGGATGTGATCCACCTGCCGCACTACTCGATGCCGTTGCGGCCGGGTGCGCCCAGCGTGGTCACCATTCACGACCTCACGTTCTTCACCGAGCCGGACGCGCACAGCCCGGTGACGGCGACGTTCTACAAGTCGGCGATCCGGACTTCCGCGCGCCGTGCGACCCGCCTGATCGTCCCGTCCAAGGCCACCCGGGATGAGCTGGTCCGTACCCTGGGCGCCGACCCGACCAGGATCGACGTCGCCTACCACGGCGTCGACCACACGCGATTCCATCAGCCCACGCAGGCCCAGGTGCGCCAGGTCTCCGGGCGGCTCGGCCTGCACGACAAGCCTTATGTCGCCTACCTCGGCACCCTCGAGCCCCGCAAGAACATCCCGGCCCTGATCAACGGCTGGGCGGAGGCGGTGGCCGATCTGGATGAGCCGCCCGCCCTGGTGCTGGCGGGCGGGAGCGGCTGGAGCGAGGAGGTCGACGAGGCGGTCGCGGCGATCCCGGCCCACCTGCGCGTCGTACGTCCCGGCTACCTGCACTTCACCGACCTTCCGGGCTTCCTCGGCGGTGCGCTCGTGGTCGCGTTCCCTTCGACGAGCGAGGGATTCGGGCTGCCGGTTCTGGAGGCGATGGCCTGCGGCGCGCCGGTCCTGACCACGCACAAGACCTCGCTCCCCGAAGTCGGCGGTGACGCGGTCGCCTATACGGAGCCTGACGCCGCCAGCATCGAGGCCAGCCTGCGGATGCTGCTCGACGATCCGGCGCGCCGCGAGGCCCTGGGCGCGGCCGGTCACGCGCGGGCGCTGGAATTCACCTGGGCTGCCTCGGCCGAGGCGCACATGGCCTCCTATGAGCGCGCGGCAGTCCAGGGCCGCGAGTAGTCTGCCTGCCCATGCCAACCGATTTGCCATCCACTGCGCAGCCGGGCCCGGGCAACGGCGCGCCCGTCCGCCGTGAGCTCGAGGCGATCCTGCTCGTCGGCGGGCAGGGCACCCGGCTGCGCCCGCTGACGATCACCACGCCCAAGCCGCTGCTGCCGACCGCCGGCGTTCCGTTCCTCGCCCACCAGCTGGCCAAGGCCGCCGCGAGCGGCATCACCAGGGTCGTGCTGGCCACGTCCTACCGCGCCGGGATGTTCGCCGACTGCTTCGGCGACGGTGCCTCGTTCGGCCTGGAGATCGACTACGTCGAGGAGCCGGTCCCGCTCGGTACCGGCGGCGGGATACGCAACGCGGCGGCCCGGCTGCGGGCCGGCCCGGCCGATCCGGTCGTGGTGCTCAACGGCGATGTGCTGTCCGGTCACGATCTGGTGGCGCAGGTCGACCTGCATCGCCAGGCCGACGCCGCGGTCACCCTGCACCTGGTCGAGGTCCCCGACCCGGCCAGGTTCGGCTGCGTGCCGACGGACTCCGGCGGGCGGGTGATCGCGTTCCTGGAGAAGACGCCCGATCCGGTGACCAACCGGATCAACGCCGGCTGCTATGTGTTCAGGAGGGCAGTCATCGACAGCATTCCGCAGCGGCGGGTGGTCTCGGTGGAGCGTGAGACGTTCCCCGGCCTGATCGCCGGGGGAGAGCTGGTCCTTGGTTACATCGATACGGCCTACTGGCTGGACGTGGGAACACCGGAGGCCTTCGTTCAGGGCTCGGTTGACCTCGTCCTCGGTCAGCTGCCCTCGACGGCGCTGCCTGGCCCCAGCGGTGCTGCCCTGCTGCTGCCGGGCGCGGTCGTGGAGCCCGGCGCCAAGGTCGGTGGCGGCACCGTCGTCGGAGCCGGGTGCGCGGTCGCGGACGGGGCTCAGGTCAACGGCGCGGTGCTCTTCGACGGCGTGCGCATCGAGGCCGGCGCGGTGGTCAACTTCAGCGTGGTCGGCCGCGGCGCCTGCATCGGGGCCGGCGCTCAGCTGGATGGCGTGGTGATCGGCGACGGGGCCAGGATCGGCGAGGGCAACGAGCTGTGTCACGGGCTGCGGGTCTGGCCTGAGGTCTGCCTGGACCCGACCGCGATCCGGTTCTCCGCCGACGTCTGACCATCGCCGGGAGACGCGCCAGTGACCACGCGGCGGACGGCCGCTGATCCCGGCCTGTGGGCCGCTGACGTAGCGGCTGCTGATCCCAGCCGGGCCGGGCAGCTCGCTCGGGAATGGCGCGCCTCCTACCCGGTCGACGTGGCCACGACCCTGTCCGTGCACCGGCGCGGCCCGCGCGACCCCGCGTTCCGCATCGAAAGCGCGGGGGCGGTCTGGCGGACCTCGCTGACTCCGGACGGCCCGGGCACCATCCGCGTCAGCGCGACGCCGGCCGCCAGCGCGACGCCGGCCGTCAGCGCGACGCCGGCCGCCAGCGCGGATACCGTCATCCGCGCAACCGCGTGGGGACCCGGCGCCGGCTGGCTGCTCGATCAGCTGCCCGGCATGCTCGGCGCCGGTGATGATCTGGCCAGCTTCGCCCCGGCCCACCCGGTCCTGCGTGAGCTGGCCAGACGGCATCGCGGGACCCGGGTCGGGCGAACCGGCCGGGTGCTCGAGGCGCTCGTGCCCGCGGTGCTCGAGCAGAAGGTGGTCGGACACGAGGCGCGCCGCGCCTGGTGGCTGCTGCTGCAGCGATACGGGCTGCCCGCGCCCGGGCCCGCCCCGGCCGGCCTGCGGGTGTTCCCGCCCGCGCCGACCTGGGCGCGGATCCCGTCGTGGGAATGGCACCGGGCAGGCGTCGAAGCCGTCCGCGCGCGCACGATCATCGCGGCCGCCCAGGCGGCCGGCCGGCTGGAGGAGATCACCGCGGTGGCGGGCGCCGACGCCGATCGCAGGCTCCGGGCGCTGCCTGGCATCGGGCCGTGGACCTCCGCCGAGGTCAGGCAGCGGGCCTGCGGCGACGCCGATGCGGTGACGGTTGGTGATTACCACCTGCCCGCCATGGTCGGCTGGGCGCTCGCCGGACGGATCGTGGACGATGCCGGGATGCTGGAGTTGCTCGCCCCCTACGCCGGGCACAGGCACCGGGCCGCGAGGCTGATCGAGCTGAGCGGCGCCGGGCCGCCGCGCCGGGGTCCAAGGCTCGCGGTGCGCGACTACCGCGCGTTCTGAACCGCGCCCGGCCCCGGGTGGCGGGCCGGCCAGGCCAGAGCAACGCCGGCCGGACCCATACGCTGGGTCCATGAGCCTCGACGCACCCGGCCGCCGCCCTAGCCCGCAGGACCCGCCGCCCGTGCCCCCGCCGCCCGTGCCCCCGCTGCACGCGCCCCCGCAGCACGCCACGGGGCCCTCTGACTCCGCCCTGCGGCGAGCCCTGGCCCGGGCGCGCGACGGCAAGGCGCTGGATCAGGCCGAGGCCGTGATCCTGCTGCAGGCCCGCGGCGAGCACCTGGCCCAGCTGCTCGGGTATGCCTCCCGCGCCCGGGATGCCGGCCTGGAGGCAGCGGGGCGACCGGGGGTCATCACCTACTCGCGCAAGGTCTTCATCCCGCTCACCCGGCTGTGCCGGGACCGCTGCGGCTACTGCACCTTCGCCACCGTGCCCGGACGGCTGCCCAGCCCCTATCTGTCGCCGGACGAGGTCATCGAGATCGCCGCCGCCGGGGCCGCGCTGGGTTGCAAGGAGGCCCTGTTCACCCTGGGCGACCGGCCCGAGGACCGCTGGCACCAAGCGCGCGAGTGGCTCGACGCCCACGGCTACGACGACACGCTCTCCTACGTCCGGGCGATGGCGATCCGGGTCCTCGAGGAAACCGGCCTGCTGCCCCACCTCAACCCGGGCGTGCTGTCCTGGCAGGACTTCCAGCGGCTCAAGCCGGTCGCGCCGTCGATGGGGATGATGCTGGAGACCACCGCGGAGCGGCTGTTCACCGAGCGGGGCGCGCCGCATTTCGGCAGCCCGGACAAGGATCCCAAGGTCAGAATGCGGGTACTGGAGGACGCCGGCCGCAGCAACGTCCCGTTCACCACCGGCATCCTGATCGGGATCGGCGAGACGCTGGCCGAGCGCGCTGACTCGATCTTCGCGATCCGGCAGGTGGCCCGCGAGTACCGCGGCATCCAGGAAGTCATCGTGCAGAACTTCCGCGCCAAGCCGGACACCAAGATGCGCGGCGTGCCCGACGCGGAGCTGGACGACGTGGCCGCCACCATCGCGGTCGCCCGGCTGGTGCTCGGCCCGCCGGTGCGGATCCAGGCACCGCCCAACCTGATCGGCGAGGCGTACCGGCTGATCCTGGCGGCCGGCATCGACGACTGGGGCGGTGTCTCGCCGCTGACCCCCGACCACGTGAACCCCGAACGCCCCTGGCCGCAGATCGACGACCTGGCACAGCGCACCACGGCGGCGGGCTTCGAGCTGCGCGAGCGGCTCACCGCCTACCCGGGCTACCTGCGCGAGCCCTGGCTGGACCCCAGGCTCGCCGCGCACGTGGCCGCGCTGGCCGACCCGGCGACCGGGCTGGCCCGCGACGGGGCGATGCCGCACGGGCTGCCCTGGCAGGAGCCCGACGGCGGCTGGGGCGAGGCGGCGGGCCGCACCGACCTGCACGTGACGATCGACACCACCGGCCGGACCGCCGACCGCCGGGACGACTTCGCCGAGGTGTACGGGGACTGGGACGAGATCGGGGCCCGGATTTCCCCGGCCGCCCGCGGGCAGGCCCAGTCCGCCGGTGCCCCGCAGCGGCTGCGGGAGGAGGTGCGCGCCGCGCTCCGCCGCGCCGACCGCGACCCCGCCGGGCTGACCGACGCACAGGCACTCGCGCTCCTGGACGCCGACGGCCCGGAGCTAGCGGCGCTCGCCGGGCTGGCCGACGCCCTGCGCCGGGATGCCATCGGCGACGACGTCACCTACGTGGTCAACCGCAACATCAACTTCACCAACGTCTGCTACGCCGGCTGCAGGTTCTGCGCGTTCGCGCAGCGGCGCACGGACGCCGACGCCTACACGCTCTCTCTTGAGCAGGTCGGCGACCGCGCGGTAGAGGCGTGGGAGGCCGGGGCGACCGAAGTCTGCATGCAGGGCGGCATCCACCCGGACCTGCCCGGCACCGCGTACTTCGAGCTCGCAGCGCAGGTCAAGCGCCGCTGCCCGGACATGCACGTGCACGCGTTCTCGCCGATGGAGGTCAGCAACGGAGCCTCACGCACCGGCCTGCCGGTCCGTGAGTGGCTGATCAGGGCGCGCGAGGCGGGCGTCGGCTCGCTGCCTGGCACCGCCGCCGAGATCCTGGACGACGACGTCCGCTGGGTGCTCACCAAGGGCAAGCTCCCCGCCGCCGCGTGGATCGAGGTGATCACGACGGCGCACGAGCTGGGCATCCCCACCAGCGCGACGATGATGTACGGGCACGTGGACACCCCGGCGCACTGGGTCGGGCACCTGCGGGTCATCCGCGGCATCCAGGAGCGCACCGGCGGCTTCACCGAGTTCGTGCTGCTCCCGTTCGTGCATGCGAGCTCGCCGATCTACCTGGCCGGCCTGGCCCGCCCCGGCCCCACCCGCCGGGAGAACCGCGCCGTGCACGCGGTCTCCAGGCTCATGCTGCACGGCGCGATCAGCTCCATCCAGTGCTCCTGGGTCAAGCTCGGCGAGGACCTCTGCCGCGACGTGCTGGCCGGCGGGGTCAACGACCTGGGCGGCACGCTGATGGAGGAAACCATCTCCCGGATGGCGGGCTCTCAGAACGGGTCCTACAAGACCATCAGCGAGCTGGCCGCGATGGTGGCCCCGACCGCCAGGCCGGTGCGGCAGCGCACGACGACCTATGGAAAACCATCAGCTGAACGGATCGCCGCGGCCAGTGCCAGCGACGGAGTCAGTGCCGCCGTGCGCGGACCACGGACCCCGCTCCCGCTCGTCCAGGCTCGCTAGGCACCAGCCCCGGCGGCAGGGTGATGACCGGTTGATCCTGACGACTTTTCGGTAGATATCGCTGGAAAGTCGTCAAGATCATCGAAACTGGTCGGCCGTCCGTCTCAGCGGGTGATGGTGAAGCGCTCGGGATCCCTGGGGGGACGGGGCGGGGGAGTGCTGGCGGGGTGGCCGACGCCGATCGCGCCCATCGGCTCCCAGCCGGCGGGCAGACCCAGCGACTGCCCGGCCACTTGCTGGCAGAACAGCGCGCTCGACACCCAGCAGGACCCGAGGCCCTCGACGGCGAGCGCGACCAGCAGGTTCTGCACGGCGGCGCCGATGGCCACGACGAACATCGTCCGCTCCGCCGCCGACCGCCGCCGGTCGGGGTAGGGGTGCGCCGCCTCACTCACGAGGCAGGGCACGATGATCAGCGGCGCGCGGCGCAGCGGCTCGCCGCGCCGGGCCCGGCGGGCGATTTGCTCCTCGCTGAAACCGTCCCTGCGCAGGTCGGTGATCCAGGCCGCGAGCATGTCGTCCAGCAGCCCGGTCCTGGCCCGCTCCGACTCCACGATCGCGAATCGCCACGGCTCGCTGTGGTGCGGCGCGGGTGCGGTCACCGCGGCCGCGATCGCGCGGCGGACGGCGTCCGGGCTGACCGGGTCGGTCGTGAACTCGCGGACGGTCCGCCGCTCGGCGAGCACTTCAGCGGCGCCGAGCCGGAACATGTCCTCGGCGGCGGGCCGGATCAAGGCGGCGGCACCCGGCCCGTCCGGGCCGGTCACCAGCTCCGACACGCCGCGCACGATGGCCACGGGCAGCTGGCTGGTCTTCCCCTTGACCAGGTCAGCCGCGGCCGCGATCTCGTCGGCCACCGCCGCGACCGTCACCTCCAGCGGGTTGCCGAAGGTATCGGCCTGGCCCCGGTGGTCGCGCAGCGCCATGATCCCGGCCGCCCCGATCGCGGTATCGGTCTGGCCGACCCGCCATGGCCGCCCCATGGTGTCGGTGATGATGACCCCGACCGTGACCCCGCGCAGCTCGCCCAGGGCCTTCCGCAGCCGCCTGGCCGAGCCGTCCGGGTCGTCGGGCAGCAGCACCACGGTGCCTGGCGCGGTGTTGGAGGCGTCCACGCCCGCCGCGGCCAGCACCAGGCCGTGCCTGGTCACGGCGATCCTGGTGTCGCCGCGGCGGGCTACCACGCGGACGGTCTCGGCGTCGATCGCGCTCTCGCGGTCGGCGCGCACCACCTTGCCCTCGGCCTTACTGATGATCTTGGAGGTGACGACCACCAGGTCGCCGTCCTGCAGGTCCGTGACGGCATCCGAGATCAGCGCGGCGAGGTCGGCGCCTGCCTCGATCTCAGGCAGCCCGGCGATCCCGGTGACGGTCAGCTGGCTCACTGGCTGAGCTCCTCGGCGAGGGCAAGCGCCGCGCGGGCGATCTCAGCGGACGCTTGCAGGTCGGTCATGTAGAGGGGGATCGAGCGGACCGCGATCCCGGCCAGCTCGGGTGCGCTCACCGCGTCGGCGTCCTTCTCGTCGACCAGCCAGCCATCCAGCAGGCCGGGCCCGTAATGGGCGCCAACCGCCGCGGCCGTGGTCGGGACGCCGATGGCCGCCAGGCACGCGTCGGCCATCCCGCGTACCGGCGCGCCGCCGATGATCGGCGAGATGCCGACCACGGTCTTCGCGCGCACGGCCGCGGCTATCTGCGGAACCGACAGGATGATGCCGACGCTGACCACCGGGTTGGACGGTGGCAGCAGGACAAAGTCGGCGGCCTCGATGGACTCGAGCACGCCGGGCGCGGGCCTGGCGCTCTCGGCACCCGCGGCGATGATCCGCCTGGCCGGGACCTGTGCGTGCAGCCGGACCCACCACTCCTGGAAATGCACGGTCCGGGGGCCGTGCTCGTCGTCGATCAGAACGTGCGTCTCGACCGGCTCGTCGGACATCGGCAGCAGGGTGACTCCCGGCTGCCAGCGCTCGCACAGGGCGGCGGTCGCCGCCGACAGCGGGAGCCCGGCGGCCAGCATGCTGGTCCGGGCGATGTGCGTGGCGAAGTCCCGGTCGCCGAGGCGGAACCAGTCGGGCTCGCAGCCGTATGCGGTGAGCTCGCCGAGCACGGTGAAGGTCTCACCGTCCCGCCCCCAGCCCTGCTCCTCGCTGATCCCTCCCCCCAGCGTGTACATGACGGTGTCCAGGTCCGGGCTGACGTGCAGGCCGAACAGCCTGATGTCGTCGCCGGTGTTCCCGACCACCGTGATGTCGGCAGCTGGCGCCGCGGCGATCAGCCCGCGCAAGAACCTGGCGCCCCCGACGCCGCCTGCGAGAACGGTGATGCGCATGGTCGAAGTCTGGCAGGCTCTCGTCGCCTGGGCCGCATCGGTGCCGCGGGAACGGCCCGCTCCGGACAGCCCGCGAGGCGCCCAGGTGTCCTGTGATCCCAGGAAAATCGCCCTGGACTTTCCCGTCATCAGGGGCATCAGGTTGGCCATTATCACGTATCACTCTTGACTCAGCGCAAGACACGCGGGTGTAATTTCACCTGTGTAATTCTCGCTGCCCGGGCAAGACGGGGAGCGAGCTACGGGGTCGTGGGAGGGGTTGGAGGTGCGCTGTGGCTGACGTCATCGTCTCGCTGGTGCACGAAGAGATGGGCATCGGCGTCGATGATGCCGGGAACCTCGGCTGGCAGGATCGCGCGCTGTGCGCGCAGACCGATCCGGAGGCATTTTTCCCTGAGAAAGGGGGCTCCACCAGGGAAGCTAAGCGGGTATGCCGGGGCTGCGAGGTCAGGACCGAGTGCCTGGAGTACGCGCTGGAGCACGACGAGCGCTTCGGGATCTGGGGCGGCCTGTCCGAACGTGAGCGCCGCCGGCTCAAACGCCAGGCCGTGTAGCCCGGCCGGCCAGCGGTGTCACGAGGTGGTGACCTGGTCAGGCCAACCGGGTTGGCGTAAGTGCCGTCGTGGTGGCGGAGTGCGAAGGCTGCCGACTGGCCGTCCTCGTGCGTCCGGTTCGCGTATTGTTCACGCGTGTCCTAGCCCCCAAAGACAAGCGCGTACCTACTAGCGCCAGACCTGCAGGTAGCCCTCTGAGCAGCATGCGGACCCCAGTTGTCGCCGAATGATACCTATCCGCAGCACGTCGTCACGGCGGTCATCGTCGCGCACGACGGTGCTGCGTGGTTGCCCCAAGTCATCGAATCCCTCCTCGAGCAGACCAGGCCGGTGCAGCGCGTTGTCGCTGTCGATACCGGCAGCAGGGACCGCAGCGGCGCGGTCCTGTCCGGCCTGCTCGGGCAGGCGGTCGTGTTCGGCATGGACCGTGGCACCGGGTACGCCGCGGCGATAGCGCGCGCCCTGCAGCACAGGTCGGCCAGCGTCAGCATTCCCGGCCCGGCCGGCCTGCCCGCCAGTGAGCGCGTCGAGTGGCTCTGGTTGCTCCACGACGACTGCGAGCCCGCTCCTGATGCGCTTGAGCAGCTGCTGCGCGGGGCCGCCGAGGCACGATCGGCCGCCGTGCTCGGGCCGAAGGTCATGGACTGGGCTGACCACAAGGTCATCCTGGAGGCCGGGGTCGGCATCGACACCGTCGGCCGCCGCATCACCGGTATCGAGCCTCGCGAGGTGGACCAGGGCCAGCACGACGGGGACCGCGATGCGCTGGCCGTGGGCAGCGCAGGGATGCTGATCCGGCGCGACGTCTTCGAGGAGGTCGGCGGGTTCGACCGGAGCATGATGCTGTTCCGGGACGACGTCGACTTCTGCTGGCGGGTGCATGCGGCCGGCTACCGGGTCCGGGTGATCACCGACGCCGTCGTGTTCCACGTCGAGGCCGCCGCGCGCCGCCGCCGGGAGGTGTCGGCCGCGAGGCGGCCGCGCCGCATGGACCGGCGCAACGCCATGTTCACGCTGCTGGCCAACCTGCCCGCCTGGCCGATGCTGTGCTCGCTAGCCGGCAACGTGGCGCTGTCCCTGCTCCGCACGGTCTTCTTCCTGCTGGCCAAGCGGCCCGCCGCCGGGGTGGACGAGATCTCCGCGCTCGGCTCCGTGCTCGGCCACCCTGTCCAGCTGGTCAAGGCCAGGCATCGCAGATCGAGGGGGCGCCGGGCAGCTTACGGTCGGCTGCGGGCTAACCTGCCAAAGGGCCGGTCGGTGCGGAAGCTGGCGGAGTTTGCCGCGGCGGCGATGTCCCGGTCGACCCAGAAGGATACGGCCGGGTCACACCACGCGACCGATGATCCGACCGATGACGACTCCCTGCTCATCGACACCGGTCTCGCGCAGCGCATCCTGACTCATCCCGGGGTGGCCGTCTTCCTCGGCCTGACGCTGATCGCGCTGGTGGCCGAGCGATCGCTGCTGAGCGGCGGCCCGCTGGGCGGCGGCGCGCTCGTGCCGGCCTGGGGCGGCGCGTCCGGCCTGTGGCATGAGTATCTCCAGGGCTTCCACCCCTCCGGGATCGGCTCAGGGAGCAGCGCGCCACCGTACATCGCCATCGTGGCGGCACTGGCCACCGTGCTCGGCGCTAAACCCTGGCTGGCCGTCGACGTGCTCCTGCTGGGCTGCGTGCCACTGGCCGGTGCCTTCGCTTACCTGGCCATCCGGCCCGTCACACGCTCCGCGCTGGTCAGGATCTGGGCGGCGGCCACCTACGCGCTGTTGCCCGTGGCGATGGGCGCCGTCGCGGCGGGCCGGCTCGGCACTGCCGTAGCCTTCGCGCTGCTGCCGCTGATCGCCCTGCTGGCCGGACGGATGTTCACCGAGCCGCCGCGGCGAGCCCGCCGGGCGGCCTGGGCGACCGGCCTCACGGTCGCGATCGCTGCCGCGTTCGTCCCGCTGACCTGGCTGATCGCGCTGCTCGCAGCCGTGGTGGCGGCGGCAGCGGTCGGCATCGGCCGCCCCGCCGTCCTGCGCAACCTCGGCATCGCCGTGGTCGTGCCCCCGGTCCTGCTGCTGCCTTGGACCTTCCAGCTCGCTGCGCACCCGGCTGACCTGCTGCTCGAGGTCGGAGTGCAGCAGCCCAGCCTGGCCAGCACCGATCTGCCCGCTCGCTCGCTGCTGCTGCTGAGCCCGGGCGGGCCGGGCCTGCCCCCGGTCTGGATCACCGCCGGGCTCGCGGTGGCCGGCGTCGTAGCCCTGCTGGTCTCGCAGCGCCGCACGCTGGTCATCGCGGGGTGGGGCGCGGCCATAGCCGGGCTGCTGGTCGCGATCGTAGTGAGCCGGACGGTGGTCAGCCCGGCCGATGGCGGCCCGGCCGTGCCCGCCTGGCCTGGCATCGCGCTGGCGATGGTGGGCGGGGGGCTGGTGCTGGCCGCCGCGACCGTGGGAGATGCCCTGCCGCGCGCGGCCCGCGGCGGGAGGACCGGCTCGTTCGCCGCCGCCCGCACCATCGGGGCGGCAGCGCTTGCGGCAGTCGCCTGCTCGGTGCCGCTGCTATCGGCGGCATATTGGCTTATTAACGGGGTCAGCGGGCCCGTCGCGCCCACGGCCGCGCCGGTCATACCCGTGCTCGTCTCGGTGTCGTCGCCCAGCGGGCTCCAGCTGCGCACGCTGGTGCTGCGCTCGGTCGGCGGCCAGGTCAGCTACTCGCTGCAGCGCGGGCTCGCTCCGTCGCTAGGGGATGCGGACCTGACCCCGGTGGCGCCCGCCCAGCGGGCCCTGGACACCGCGGTAGCGACCCTGGTCGCACCGAACGGGGGCGAGGCGGACGATCAGGGCCAGTCGCTGGCGCAGTTCGACATCGGCTTCGTGCTCGTCCCCGCGCCGGTCAACCAGGGCTTGACCAGGCTCCTGGACGGCGTGGCCGACCTGCGCCCGGTCACCGCTACCTCGGCCTTCGCGCTGTGGAAACTGGTCGAGCCCGCAGCCCGGGCCCGCGTCGTGGAGCCCGGCGGGAACGTGGTCACGCTGCCGTCCGGCGACGTCTCAGTCTCGGGCGTGACCGCCCCGGCCGCCGGGGGCATCCTGGAGCTGGCTGAGCCGGCCGGAGGATGGAGCGCGACGCTCAACGGCCAGCCGCTGGCGCAGGTACCATCCCCGGCCGGCGCCTGGGCGCAGGCGTTCCGGCTTCCGCCCGGCGGCGGCGTGGTGAGCATCAGCCGTGACCAGACCGTGCACGACATCGCGCTGGTGATCGAGGCGCTCGCGCTTCTCGCGGTAGTCGTGCTGGCCCTGCCCGGCGCCCGGGCGACAGCGGCCGAATCCGCGCACGGCGCCAGCCCGACCGCGGCGGGGCAGCGGGACGCGAGGCAGGCAGCGGGCGCCGACCGCCCGGTCACGTCGGGCAGCCGCACCGCTCGCGGTCAAGGGGGCCGGGCTGGCCGGTCGCTCCGCAGGCAACGGCCGGGCCGGTCCACCGGCCACGGATCCCGCCGGGCCGGCCAGGAGGCGGCCGTGGCGGCGGGTGCCGGAGCCGGCCTGGACAAGAGCGCGCAGGCCGGCCGGGCGGGCGCGCGGTCACCTCATGCCCCGGAGGCCAGATCCGCAGCTCCGGGCCAGCACGGGGACCGGACACCAGTGGAGCCATCTGGCCGCCCGATGGCCGGTACGGCGGGCTGGGTCGCCGACGCGCCGGCCGGGCGCTCGCCGGACTGGCCGCGTGCCGATCAAACGTCTAGCTGGGGAGTGCCTCACCAGCAGCCGGGCTGGCCGGGTGCCGACGACCAGCGGCCGGGCTGGCCGGGTGCCGACGACCAGCCGCCGGGCTGGCCAGGCCCCGAGGGGCGGCCGGGCTGGAGCCCCGGGCCACCCCCCGACCGGCCAGACGGCGGCGACGCCCTCGACCCGCTCCCGCCCGCGGACGGCGGCGGCGCGGGCTGGCCCGGGGCAGCAGCCGGGGACGTCCCGCCGCCACGGTGGCCGGTCCCTGACCGCGAGACCGAAGGGGAGACCTGGTGAGGGGCATCCTCGCGAATCGCTACGTGCTCGCCCTGCTGCTGATCCTGGCCGTAGCCGCCGAACTCGGCCTGGCCTCCGGCAGCCGCCCGGTAGCACTCGCCGCAGGCACCCGGGCGGCTGCGCCGGCCTGGGCGGGCGTCGCGTCGGTCGTCCGCGCCTGCCCCGCGCCTGGCTCGATCGGGCCCACGGCAGGCGGCGTGGTAGCCGCCACCGCGTCCGCAGGCACCGGACAGGCACAGGTGAACCGCCTGTCGCCGGTCAGCGCCTCAGTGCCCGGCCCGGTGGTGCAGACCATCACCACACCCGGCCGGGTCGTGCAGGCGGCTATCCCCGAGGCTCCCGTTGTGAGCCGCGGCCTTTCGGCTGGCACCGCGGCGACAGCCAGCCAGGTCGCGACGCAGCCGGCCCGGGGCGGGGTGTTGATCCAGGCCACCGGGGGGATGGCGCGCGGGCTTGAGGTCGAGCAGACGGGTCCGGACGGGGTGGCCACCGCCCGGTGCGGTGGTCCGGGCACCGATTTCTGGTTCGTCGGGCCCGGGCAGCGATCGGTCGCCGACATCCAGCTGTACCTCATGGACACCGACAGCCAGCCCGCCACCGTCGAAGTCGACGTCTATACCGACAGCGGGCCGCTGCTCGGCAGCACGGATACCGGGATAGCCGTTCCGGCCCACGGTCTGGTCGTTCAGTCGCTGGCCAAGCTAGTGCGGGACTCCAGGGTCCTGGCCCTGCACATCAGCACCAGCGTCGGGCGGGTGGTCGCAGCGGTGCGCGAGACCTCGGACCCGGCGACGGCTGGTGCGTGGCTGCCTGCGGCCGCCCCGCCCGCGACCAGCCTCGTGCTTCCTGGTGTACCCGGCTCGGCCGGAACGCGGCAGCTCTACGTGGTCGTGCCCGGCGCGGGCAACGCCCAGGTCAAGCTCACCGCGGTGACCGCCAGGGGCTCCTACCAGCCCACCGGCGGCAACGGCATCGAGCTGCCCGGCGGCTCGGCGGCGTCGGTGGCCCTGCCGTCCCTCGGCGGCATCGCCGGAGCGCTCCGGGTCACCTCCAACGTCCCGGTGACGGCCACGTTGTCGGTGCCTGGCGGCGACCCCGGCGCGCCGGGTGCGTTCACCGCCGCCTCAGCGCCAATCCAGGAACAGGGCGTGATCTCCGGCAACACGGGCGGGACGGCGTCCCTGGTGCTGTCCGCACCGCTAGCGGCCGCCCGGGTCCGGGTAGCCACGCAGGCCGCCTCGACCGCGCCGGGCGGCGCGCCAGCCACGGCGGGCAATGTGGTGCAGGTCGCGGCCGGACACACGGTGGTGGTGAGGGTCAGCCCGCCGGCCGGTTCGAGCCGCCAGTCGCTGTTCGCGGTGGTGGTCACGCCGATGGCCGGGTCAGGACCCGTCTATGCCGGGCGGGTGCTCAGCGCGGCGGGCGCGGTGCGGTCGATCCTGCCGGTAGCCAGCTCGCTGAGCTGGGTTCCGTTGCCGGCGGTGCACAGCTCGCTGCTCACGGTCCTGCCCGGCGGCCAGTCGTCTGGGTAGCTCAGTCGTCCGGGGAGCTCAGTCCTCTGGGTAACCGGGATCGACGGCCTCGGGGTCGATGCCGAGCAGCCGCGCGAACTCCTCCACGATCACGTCAAGAACGAGCTCGGCTAGTTCCTCTTCGCCGTCGGCCCGGGCCAGCAGCGGGCGCCGGTACACCACGATCCTGGCCGGCCTGGCCGGGTGCTGCGGATCGCTAGCCTGCGGCCAGCCCGGATCAAGCCGCGCCAGCGGTACCGGATCAGGGTCGTCGTCGGGCAGGTCGGCGGGCGGGATTTCCTCGACGGCGAACTCGACCCCGGCCAGCTCGGCCTGCCAGCGGGGCTCAAGCTGCCCGACAGCCTGGAGGACCAGATCGTCGAAGCGCTGTGCCCTGGTGCGGTAGATCGGGGCGTCGGGCGGCGCCAGCGAGCCGCGTAGCCCCCGGCCGTGCCGGTCGCGCCGCCTGATCTGGCCCGGGCGCCCAGGGCCGGCCTGATCGCCGTCACCGTCGCCGCTTCGCACAATCCCAGAGCGTAGCCGGGCCCGACCGCAGCCGGGATGCCCAGACACGATCGCACAGAGTGCCCCAGGTGATGGCGTTACCGCCTGCGGCTCGGTACCGTCTCCCGTTGTGAGCGATCCGCGCGGGCCAGCCTCCTGCGGGATGCGGCGGCCGGCCGCTAGCCTGGGCGGCAAGGTGCGCGAAGCCGTGAGGGAGGCGGGCCGTTGAGTCCTCGTCGGTGCAGTCGGCCCGCGTGCAAGCAGACCGCGCTGTACACGCTCACGTACGTCTACCGCGACTCCACCGCGGTCCTCGGCCCGCTCGCCATCTCCCAGGAACCGCACTGCTATGACCTGTGTGCCGCGCACGCTGACCGGCTGACCGTGCCGCGTGGCTGGGATGTCGTCCGGCTGCCGGCCGGCCCGGCCGAGGCGGAAGCCGACGACCTTGAGGCACTCGCCGACGCGGTCAGGGAGGCGGCGGTGCCGCGGGTCGTGGTGGAACCCGTCGGGCAGGGCGTCGAGGTAGGCAGGCGCGGCCACCTGCGGATGCTCCGCTCCTCACCGGGAGATCCGGGGCGGCTCGGCTAGGCCGCCCGGGCCCGCGCCCGCGCTGGCGGACCGGGCCGGACGGACCGGACGGACCGGTAGGCTCGGTCTCCGGGCATCGCGGCGCAGCCGCCGCGATCGGCGCAGCAGCGTACTCGGGAGGCAGGCCATAGTGGCGCAGTACGCGAAGATCTTTAAGGCATACGACATCCGCGGCATCGTCCCCGATGAGCTCGACGAGGCGGTCGCCGAGTCAGTTGGCGCGGCATTCGCGCGGCTGACCGGCGCGCCCGCGATGGTCACCGTGCACGACATGCGGACCTCCTCGGCCCCGCTGGCTGAGGCGTTCGGCCGCGGCGCGGCCAGCCGGGGCGCGGACGTGATCTCAGCCGGGCTCGGCTCCACCGACATGCTGTACTACGCCAGCGGCAGCCTCGACATACCCGGCGCGATGATCACGGCCAGCCATAACCCGGCCAAGTACAACGGCCTCAAGCTGTGCCGGCGCGGCGCCCGGCCAGTAGGGTCGGCGACCGGCCTGGCGCAGCTACAGGACATGGCCGCCGACGGCCGTCCCGCTCCCAGCGGTTCGCCGGGGACCATCACCGAGCGGGACCTGCTGTCGGGTTATGCGGACTATCTCAGGGCCCTGGTCGACCTGTCCGGGATCCGCCCGCTCAAGGTGGCCGTGGACGCCGGGAACGGCATGGCGGGCTACACCGTGCCCAGGGTTTTCGACGGGCTGCCGATCGACACCGTGCCGCTCTACTTCGAGCTGGACGGGACGTTCCCGAACCACGAGGCGAACCCGATCGATCCGGCTAACCTGGCCGACCTGCAGCAGGCGGTCGTGGACTCGGGCGCCGACATCGGCCTGGCCTTCGACGGCGACGCCGACCGGTGCTTCGTGGTCGATGAACGGGGCGAGATCGTCTCACCGTCGGTACTGACCGCGCTGATCGCGGTCCGTGAGCTCGCCAGGGAGCCGGGCGCCACGATCATCCACAACCTGATCACCTCCCGGGCGGTACCTGAGATCGTGGCCGAACACGGCGGCAAACCGGTCCGGACCCGGGTCGGCCACTCGTTCATCAAGGCCGAGATGGCCGATACCGGAGCGGTTTTTGGCGGCGAGCACTCCGGTCACTTCTACTTCCGTGACTTCTGGTTCGCCGACTCGGGGATGCTCGCCGCGCTGCACGTGCTGGCCGCGCTCGGGGGCCAGGCCGGGCCGCTGTCGCCGCTGCTCGCCGAGTATGGCAGGTACCTGGCCACCGGCGAGATCAACAGTGCGGTGACCGACCAGGCCGCGGCCGCCGCCCGGGTCCGCGAATCCTTCGCGGGCCGGCCCGGCGTCACCGTCGACGACCTGGACGGGCTGACCGTCATGGCCGGCGACTGGTGGTTCAACCTGCGGCCTTCCAACACCGAGCCGCTGCTTCGGCTCAACGTCGAAGCCGAGGATCCGGCCGTCCTGGCCGCGATCCGTGACGAGGTCCTGAGCATCGCGGCGATGCCGGGGCCTAGGCCAGCCCCCGACCCACTGGAGACACCATGAATATCGACGACTGGCTGCTTGACATCCTGGCCTGCCCGAAATGCCACGCGCCACTGCGCGTCGACGAGGCGGCCAGCGAGCTGGTCTGCACCGGAGCGGACTGCGGGCTCGCGTACCCGGTGCGCGACGACATTCCCGTCCTGCTGGTGGCCGAGGCCCGCGATCCAGCGGCCGGCTAGCCAGGCCCGTGGCGTCCGGCCAGGCCGGGGGCGCGGCCGGTGCCGCCCCAGCGCATCCGGCTGGCGGGAAGAAGGCTGTCGTCGCGGCGTTCGCCGCCAACCTGGCCATCGCGGCGACCAAGTTCACCGCGTTCGCGATCACCGGATCAGCGGCGATGCTAGCCGAGTCGGTTCACTCGGTCGCTGACTCCGGCGATCAGGCGCTTCTCCTCATCGGGCGGAAACGCTCGCTGCGTGACCAGACCGAGGAGCACCAGTTCGGGTTCGGGGCCGAGCGGTATTTCTACGCGTTCATCGTCGCGGTGGTGCTGTTCACGGTGGGCGCCGTGTTCTCGGTCCTCGAGGGCATCCAGCGCATCACCCATCCCGAGCACCTGACCTCGCCGCTCGCCGCGTTCATCGTGCTCGGCATCGCGCTGGTGCTGGAGGGCCTGTCGTTCCGGACGGCGGTCGGCGAGTCCAACCGCACCCGGGGGACGGCGAGCTGGTACCGGTTCATCCGGCACGCCAAGGCACCTGAGCTGCCTGCCGTCCTGCTGGAGGACTTCGCCGCGCTGATCGGGCTCGTGCTGGCGGCCTGCGGTGTCACGCTCACCGTCATCACGGGGCACCCGCAGTGGGACGGGGCAGGCTCGCTGGCCATCGGCCTTCTGCTCGGCTGCGTCGCTGTCATTCTCGCGGTCGAGATGAAGAGCCTGCTCATCGGGGAAGCAGCGACCACGGAGGTGGAACGGGCGATCGACGCCGCGCTCGAAGCAGGCCCGGAAGTGGAACGGGTCATCCACCTGCGCACCATGCACGTGGGGCCGGAAACGCTCCTGGTGGCTGCGAAGATCGCGGTGCGGGCCGGGGACAGCGCGGCCAGCATCGCCGCAGCCATTGACGGGGCAGAACGCAGGATCCGGGCCGCGGTCCCGATTGCCCAGCTCATCTACCTCGAGCCCGACCTGTACCAGGCTCGCCGCGCCGATGAGACCGACCCGGCCGTGCGCGCGGCCCGCCGGGTCAGCCCCTGGCGTGGCCGTCGGAGAGGCTGAGCAGCCGGTGCGCTCGCTCCTTCTCGAAATCGAGCGCCCGGGCGGGCGGCGCCTGGATGCGCCCGATCCGCCGGCCGAGCTCGGCCACCTCGCCGCGGGCGCCGGGATCGGCCAGCACCCGCAGGCCGAACGCCAGCGCCGCCGGGCTGATGTCGTAGCGCTGCTCGATCGCCAGCGCCAGCGCGACGGCGTCCAGGTCCCCTGGCGTGAAGCGCCGGTGCCCGCAGCGGCGCCGGTCTCGCACCGCGGGCAGCAGCCCAAGGGACTCGCGGTACCTGAGCATCCGGGGCGAGGTTCCGAGCTGCCGGGCCGCTTCGGTGATGCGCATAGGGAAAAGCTTACATTTTCTTGTTAGATACATGCCGTTCAAGGTGCGGTCACCCCGCCCGGTCCCGTACCGTCGGGATATCACCTCAATCAAGATGCCGATCAAGCCGAGGAGTACGCATGCCTGGGGAGCCCGCCGCGTTCAAGGTCGCCGATCTGTCGCTCGCCGAGTTCGGGCGCAACGAGATCAGGCTGGCTGAGCACGAGATGCCCGGCCTGATGGCCATGCGCGCGGAGTATGCGGCCACCCAGCCGCTGCGCGGCGCGCGGATCACCGGTTCACTGCACATGACCGTGCAGACGGCGGTGCTGATCGAGACCCTGACCGCGCTCGGAGCGCAGGTCCGCTGGGCTAGCTGCAACATCTTCTCCACCCAGGACCACGCCGCCGCCGCCGTGGCGGTCGGCCCGGACGGCACGCCTGAGGACCCGAAAGGCATCCCCGTCTTCGCGTGGAAGGGCGAGACCCTCCCCGACTACTGGTGGTGCACCGAGCAGGCCCTTACCTGGCCCGGCCAGAGCGGGCCGAACATGCTGCTCGACGACGGCGGGGACGCGACGCTCCTGGTGCACAAGGGCGCGGACTACGAGGCGGCCGGCGCGGTGCCCTCCGCGGCGCCGGACGACCCGGAGGAGTGGCAGGTCGTCCTCGAGGTGCTGCGCGACTCGCTGGCCGCCGACCCGCAGCGCTGGACCAGGGCGGCGGCCGGAATCCGCGGCGTCACCGAGGAGACCACCACCGGGGTGCACCGGCTGTATGAGATGGCCACCGCCGGCACCTTGCGGTTCCCCGCGATCAACGTCAACGACTCGGTGACCAAGTCGAAGTTCGACAACAAGTACGGCTGCAGGCACTCGCTGGTGGACGGCATCAACCGGGCCACTGACGTGCTGATCGGCGGTAAGGTCGCGGTCGTCTGCGGGTACGGCGACGTCGGCAAGGGCTGCGCTGAGTCGCTGCGCGGGCAGGGCGCGCGGGTGATCATCACCGAGATCGACCCGATCTGCGCGCTGCAGGCGGCGATGGACGGCTTCCAGGTCCTGCGCCTGGAGGACGTCGTGGGCAGCGCCGACATCTTCGTCTCAGCGACCGGCAACTTCCACATCATCACCGCCGAGCACATTACCGCGATGAAGCATCAGGCTATCGTCGGCAACATCGGCCACTTCGACAACGAGATCGACATGGCGGGCCTGGCCCGAGTGCCCGGTATCCGGCGGGTGAATATCAAGCCCCAGGTCGACGAGTGGGTATTCGCCGACGGTCACTCGGTGATTGTCCTGTCCGAGGGACGGCTGCTCAACCTGGGCAACGCCACCGGCCACCCGAGCTTCGTTATGTCCAACAGTTTTACCAACCAGGTCATTGCCCAGATCGAGCTGTTCACCCGGGCCGACGACTACCCGCTCGGCGTGCATGTCCTGCCCAAGCACCTGGATGAGAAGGTCGCCCGGCTGCATCTCGACGCTCTCGGGGTAAAGCTGACCACGCTGACCAAGCAGCAAGCCGGCTACATCGGGGTGCCGGTCGAGGGCCCGTACAAGTCCGATCACTACCGCTACTGAGCCGTGAGCCGGGCCCGCACCGTGAACCGGGCCGCCCGCATCCCGGCTCGCGATGCCGCGCCTGGCAGCGAGTCCGACCTCGCCGACCCGGGGCTGGCCGATGGCGGCCGGTCCCGGATCGCGTGGGCGCAGCGGGCGATGCCGGTCCTGCGCATGGTCGCCTGGGCCGCGACGCAGGAGCAGCCGTTCGCCGGGCTCTCCATCGCCGCGTGCCTGCATGTCACGGCCGAGACCGCGGGCCTGGTGAGCCTGCTCACCGACGGCGGCGGCCGGGTCCACCTGGCCGCCTCCAACCCGCTATCCACCCAGGACGACATCGCCGCGGCGCTGGCCGCCAGGCCAGGCGTCACCGTATTCGCCAGATCGGGGGTGGACAGGGATACCTACTACGAGCACCTGCACCGGGCCCTGGACTGCGCGCCCGACCTCGTCATTGACGACGGCTGCGACCTGGTGAACACGCTGCACGCCGAGCGGCCGCAGCTGCTGGCCGGGGTCCTGGGCGGCTGTGAGTCGACCACCACGGGGGTGGCCAGGCTCCGTAGGATGGCGGCCGACGGCATCCTGGCGTTTCCGATGGTGGCGGCGGACACCTCGGCGACCAGGCGGATGTTCGACAATTTCTGCGGTACCGGCCAGTCCGCGATCGACGGCATCATCCGCGCGACCAACACCCTGCTGGCCGGCAAGGTCGTGGTGGTGGCCGGCTACGGGCCCTGCGGCCGCGGCATCGCCGACCGGGCCAGCGGGCTCGGCGCCCGGGTCATCGTCACCGAGGTGGATCCGGTCCGGGCGCTGGACGCGATCATGCGAGGGTTCCGGGTGCTGCCGATGGCGCAGGCCGCACCGCTGGGCGAGGTGTTCGTCACCGCGACAGGCTCCCGCGACGTGATCGGTCCCGCCCACATGGGCGCGATGCGGGACGGCGCGATCCTCGCCAACGCGGGCCATTTCGATGTCGAAGTCGACGTCCGGGGGCTGGCCGGGCTTGCGGTGGAAGTCCGGCCCGGGGTGCGCCCGCACGCCGACGAGTACGTGCTCGCCGAGGGCAGGCGGCTGATCCTGCTGGCCGACGGACGGGTGGTCAACCTCGTCGCTGGTGAGGGCAACCCGGCCGACGTGATGGACATTTCTTTTGCCGTGCAGGCTCTGGTGCTGGCCTGGCTGGCTGAGGGCCAGCATGGGCTCGAAGCCGGGGTTCACGGGGTGCCCGCGGCTATCGACGCCCGGGTGGCCAGGCTCGCGCTGGCCTCGCTGGATGCCGAGATCGACGTCCTCACCGCCGAGCAGCAGGATTACCTCGACTCCTGGCGCCAGGGCTCGTGAGCGCGATCGCCCCATTGCCCGAGGCGGCCAAACTGGCTGAAATCGGGCGCGTTTGAAGATCGTTTATGAACCTGTACCGGATTTAGTGGGAATATAATGGACATATCATACCCGTGAAGTCACGGAATCCGGTATAAGACTAGTTGGGAAAATGTGCCGTATCGACGCGGGGGTGCCTCGGTTCGCGCCCGGGCGGCGCCAGGACGCAAAATCGTGGTGTGAGCATTCCTGCGCTGCGCTGGGTGGATCCTCCGGACGGTCCGGCCATCGTGCTCCTGGACCAGACCAGGTTGCCGGCCGAGGAGACGGTCGTCACCTGCAGCGATGTCCCCGAGCTGGTGGCCGCCATCAGGCGGCTGGCGGTACGTGGCGCGCCCTTGCTCGGGCTGGCCGGCGCCTACGGCGTCGCGCTCGCCGCGCATCGCGGCGATGACGTGCCGGGTGCCGCTGCCGCGATCGAGGCGGCCCGTCCGACCGCTGTCAACCTGGGCTGGGGAGCCCGGCGGGCACTGGCTGCCTACCGGGTGGCGCTGCGGGGGGAAGGACCAGATGCGAAACGGATGGCGGCGGCCGGTGCCGTCGCCGAGGCCTCATCAATCGCGGCCGCTGACGCCGCGGCGAGCCAGGCCATGGCAGCTCATGGCCTCACGCTGATACCTGAAGGCGCCCGGGTCCTGACGCACTGCAACACCGGGGCGCTGGTCTCGGCGGGAGCGGGAACGGCCTTCGCCGTGATCCTGGCGGCGCACCAGGCAGGCAGGCTGGCGCAGCTCTGGATCGACGAGACCAGGCCGCTACTGCAAGGCGGCAGGCTGACCAGCTACGAGGCGGGACGGGCCGGTATCCCGCACGCGGTGCTCGTCGACTCGGCCGCCGGGTCGCTGTTCGCGGCCGGCCTGGTCGACATCGTCCTGATCGGCGCGGACCGGATCGCCGCCGATGGCGCCGTGGCGAACAAGGTCGGCAGCTACAGCCTGGCGGTGCTGGCCAGCCACCATGGGGTGCCGTTCGTCGTCGTGGCGCCCACCTCGACGGTGGACCTCAGCACCCCCGGTGGCGCCTCGATCGAGGTCGAGCAACGGCCAGCGGACGAGGTCACCTCGTTCGCCGGGGTGCCCGTGGCGCCGCCGGGTACGCCGGGCTTCAACCCGGCCTTCGACGTCACGCCGCCGGAGCTGATCAGTGCCATCGTCACCGAACAAGGGATCGTGCAACCGGTCACAGCAGGTACGCTGCGTGTCCTGGGCCGGGGATCTAGTCGGCAGGACGGTCCCGTGGCCGCCGTTTACATGGAACGATGAGGCTTATGAAAGGTCGCGTGCTAGTCGTCGACGATGACGCCGCTCTCGCCGAGATGCTGGGGATCGTGCTCCGCGGCGAGGGTTTCGAGCCCACCTTCGTGGCTGACGGGGACAAGGCCATGGACGTCTTCCGAGACTCCCGCCCGGATCTGGTGCTCCTTGACCTGATGCTGCCGGGCATGGACGGAATCGACGTCTGCAGGCAGATCCGGGCTGAGTCCGGGGTGCCGATCGTCATGCTCACCGCCAAGAGCGACACCGTTGACGTGGTGCTAGGGCTTGAGTCGGGAGCCGACGACTATATCGTCAAGCCCTTCCAGTCCAAGGTGCTGATCGCGCGGGTCCGGGCCAGGCTGCGCCGGACCGACGACCCGGCACCGGAGATGCTGCAGATCGGCGACGTCAGCATCGACGTGGCCGGGCACGCCGTTACCCGCGCCGGGGTGCCGCTCAACCTCACCCCGCTGGAGTTCGACCTGCTGGTGGCGCTGGCCCGCAAGCCACGTCAGGTGTTCACCAGGGAGGTGCTGCTCGAGCAGGTGTGGGGTTACCGGCACGCGGCCGATACCCGGCTGGTCAACGTGCATGTCCAGCGGCTTCGCGCCAAGATCGAGAAGGATCCCGAGCGCCCAGAGGTCGTCGTCACGGTACGGGGCGTGGGATACAAGGCCGGGCCAGGCTGATCGGTAACCGGCCGGGCCAGCCGTGCCCGGCGCCGGTCGTCGGACCGTTCAGTAGAGAAGGGTCATGAGGGGAGCGACTAGCAGGACTGCCGGGAGCGGGAGGCGGCTGCCCAGTCTTGGCCATGGGAAGCAGCGCCGGGCGCCGGTGACCATAGCGGCGCGGCCGGCCGAGCAGTCCGGCCGGGACGCGGAAATCGTTATGGCGCTCGCCGTTCCCGCCGCTGACGTTCCTGCTGGTGCCGGGACCGGGGCCGGGCTCGGCTCAGCGGCTGCGCCGGCCGACCTGGTCCGCCGGGCGCTGAGACTGGCCAGGCTGCTGTCCGCCGCCTGCCGCAAGCGTCTCGCCGCCGCGGTCGCCAGCCTGCAGGAACGCTGGGTGCGCTCGCTCCAGCTACGCGTGGTGGGCACCACGCTGGTGCTCTCGGGTGCCGTGGTCAGCGTGCTTGGCGTGTTCCTGATGCAGTCCATCGCCGGCCATGCGCTGCAGGCCGATGCGGCGCGCGCCGGGAGCGTGGCCACCGAGGGAGTGCTCAACGCCGAAGCGAAGCCCTGGGTAAGGTCGAGCCCCGGTAGCTCGACCAGAAAGCAGATTTACCAGCTACTGCGCCAGCTGCAGTTCCAGGCGCCGGGTTACGGCATAGCCGTGTTGTTCTCGCAGCCCCGGCAGGCCTATGCGGCGCTGACCGCCGGCGGCCTGCTGGATATCCCCAGCGCCAGCAGCCTGCCCGAATCGCTCATCAGCAAGGTGAGCAAGCTGCAGCGAGAGGGCAGCCAGAACCGGCTGAACTACCAGCTGACCACGATCAACGGATACCCCGGGTCCGCCGCGTCGGCGACGACCGGATTCGCCTATGGTGCCCCGCTGGGAACCGACTACCAGCTCTACTATTTCTTCCCGCTATCCGACGAGCAGCACAGCCTGGCCCAGGTGCAGCTGATAATGACGCTGGCCGGGCTGGCGCTGGTCGCCCTGCTGGCCGTCATCGCCTCGCTGGTCACCCGCTGGGTCGTGGTGCCGGTCCGGCAAGCTGCCAGCGGCGCGCAGCGGCTCCGCGCGGGCAGCCTCCATGAGCGGATGGAGGTGCGCGGCTCAGACGAGCTGGCCGCCCTCGCGACCTCGTTCAACGAGATGGCGGCCAGCCTGCAAGACAAGATGCAGCAGCTTGAGGATCTCACCCTGGCGCAGCGCCAGTTCGTCTCCGACGTGTCACACGAACTCCGGACGCCGCTGACGACCATCAAGTGCGCCGCCGATGTCCTCTTCGAGGCGCGGGCCGCCCTGGACCCGGCAGCGGCCCGGTCGTCTGAGTTGCTGGTGAGCCAGCTGGATCGGTTTGAGTCGCTGCTCGCCGACTTGCTGGAGATCAGCAGGCACGATGCGAATGTGGCGACCCTGGATCCCGAACCGGTGGACGTCTGTGACCTGGTACGTAACGCGGCCGATGTCGCGCAGCAACTGGCCGAGCGGCGGGGCGCCAAGATCGAGTTCAGGCTGCCTGCCGAGCCGTGCGTGGCCGAGGTGGATCCGCGCCGGGTGGAGCGCATCATGCGGAATCTGCTCGTCAACGCGGTTGAGCATGGTGACGGCAAGGACACGCTGGTCACGGTGGCCGGTGACTCGGGCGCGGTGGCCGTCACGGTGCGTGACCATGGCGTCGGGCTCAGGCCGGGCGAGGAGCACCTCGTATTCGACCGGTTCTGGCGGGCCGACCCGGCCCGGGCCAGGAGTACCGGCGGCACCGGCCTCGGCCTGTCGATCGCGCTGGAGGACGCCCGCCTGCACGGAGGATGGCTGGAGGCCTGGGGAGAGACCGGCCGCGGCTCGCTGTTCCGGCTGACCCTGCCGAGGCTGGCTGGCGCCCAGCTGGAGGGCTCGCCGCTTCCGCTCGTTCCCGGCGGGGCGGAACTGGCCGACAGCACGGCCACGCTGCCCGGCCTGGCCCTGGATGGCGACGAGATCGTCGTCCGGGCCCGGCCGGCACCTGGCACCGAGGCGGCGCCGGATGACTAACCACCGCGGGCGTACTCCCGTTCGACGCCTGGCCTGGGTCAGCTCTGTGGCGGGCGCCGCGGCCCTCGCGCTGGCCGGCTGTGCGATGGTGCCTGCCAGCGGGACCGTCAACCAGCTTTCCATCTCCCAGGCCGGCCAGAATCAGGCCTACCCGCAGCTCATACCGGTCGGACCGGCTCCGGGCTGGAATCCGGGCCAGGTCGTGAGCGGTTTCCTCGCGGCTAGCGCGAGCTTCCCGAGTGATCCCGCTACAGCGCTGGAGTACCTCAGTCCCACCGAGCGCAGCAAGTGGCACCCGGGCGCGGCGGTGACCGTGGTCGGCAGTCTTCAGCAGAGCCCGTACGCCAAGGTCCCGATCAGGCAGCTCAACCTGCCCAGCGCTCCGGAGGCCAGGGTGAGCGTCACCGGCGTGCAGCTGGCGACGCTGACGGCCAGCGGCCAGTACGTGGCCTCCTCGGCGCCCGCCTCAGCTAAGACGGTCTACACGTTCTGGCTGAGAAAGTTCGGTAACCAGTGGCGGATCGACCAGCCGATGCCCATCTCGCAGCTGATGCTCACGACGGACGAGCTTGAGCGCACTTACCAGCAGCGGAATCTCTACTTCCTCGATCCGTCCGGCCAGACCCTGGTGCCCGACCCGGTATTCGTCCCGCAGCATGCCTCCGAAAGCGACCTGGCTACGCAGCTGGTCCGGGGGCTGCTGAAAGACCCGCAGGGCTGGCTGTCCGGAGCGGCGCGGACCGCCTTCCCGGCGGGCACCGTGCTGCCCGGCGACGTTAAGATCAACGGCCCGGACGCTACGGTGAGCCTGGTCATGCCGCCTGCCGCCGTGAAGTCCCTGAATCAGCAGGAACTAGCTGCCCAGCTGGTCTGGACGCTGACCAGCAGTTCTTATAGCCCGTCCGCAATCCAGACAGTCGAGCTGCAGATCAACGGACAGATCTTGGGTGGGACCGATTACCTGCTGCCGAAGATGTTCGACAACTGGCTTCCTGGCCCGGCGGCAACGGCCGCCCCCTACTTCATCAGCAGCCAAGGACCGGTCAGGATGGTCACGGGGGCCGGGCAGCTTGGTTCGGTGTCGTCTCTGGCGTCGCGCCCGGTTGCCGGTCAGGCAGGGACACCAGCGGTCCCCGCGCTCCGCGCGATCGCGGTGGCGCCGGACCAGACTGAGCTGGCGGGGATTTCCGCGAACGGCCGGACCCTCTACATCGGTCACCTCGCCAGGAATGCCCTGCTCACAGCGCAGCACCCGGATGGCATCGTGACCTCAGTGAGCTGGGACCGCAGCGGCACCCTCTGGTTCGCGGCGGGCGGATTGGTCTGGATGCTGACCCCCGGGGCCCGCGCCCCCACGCAGGTCAGCCTGGGCCTGTCCGCAGGCTATAGCGTGACCGCATTCCGCGTTGCCCCGGACGGCGTACGGGTCGCGATGATCGTCAAGACGGCCAGCGGCGCGTCTGCATTGTTGCTGGCGGCCATCATTCATACCGGCGGGGGCGCCACGGCATCGCTCGGGGACACCGTGGCCATCGGCGCGGGGATCTCCCATCTGCAGGCCCTGAGCTGGTACGACGCTGATCACATCCTCGTCCTGGCGCAGGAGCCGGGTTCCGGCGCGCAGCTGGAGGAGGTCCCGCTGAACGGCGGCCAGCCCATCCTGACCGGGACGCAGAGCGGCACCGTCTCGGTGACCGGTGACGGCGCCGGGCTGGCCGTCGGGCTGTCCAACGGCCAGCTTTTCGTATCGCCGAGCCTCAACGATCCATGGGAGCCGGTGGCCTATCCGGGGCGCGAGCCGGTCTTCCCCGGCTGACGGTTCACCAAGCCGGAGCCCCGGGGCGCGTCGAGGCAAACGGTCCCGCCCCGGGCGCCGCCGCGGGGGTATGCTTCCGGCTGACATCAGCGAGTTGCTTGAGCTGAGACCTGACATCCGGCCCGGGTGGGGCTAGCGTCGTGGCATGGCACCCGCCCGGGTCCGTGGTTGCGTCGGGCAGGATTCCTCCCAAATGGGGGCTCCGCCCCGGCAAGCCGATGCCAGCCGCAGGCGAAACGGCCCACGTAAGGCGACTTCTTGTCGACTGATCACGGTGCGGCTTAGAAGTAAGTCCTGCCCCACCGGGGGACCGGACGTCCCGCGGGTAGGGAGAAGGGTAGTAGTGGCACAAGATCGCCGCGAGCCCCTCCGCAGGCGGATGTGGGGTCGAAGACCAGGTCGGCCGGGCGGGTGTCACCTCAACGCGGGCAGAAGGGGGTTTCCAGGTGGACATCATCTTCAAAGGCCGGCACACGGACGTGCAGGAGAGGTTCCGTGAGCGCGCGACGGCAAAGCTCAGCAGGATCGCGAAGCTTGACCAGAAGGCGATACGGATCGATGTTGAGGTCACGGCCGAGCGCAATCCGCGCCAGGCGGACCGGCGGGAACGCGTCGAGCTGACCATCACCTCGCGCGGGCCCGCCATCCGCGCGGAGGCCGCGGGCCAGGACCGTTATGCCGCGCTCGACATGGCCCTGGCCAAGCTGGAGTCGCGGTTGCGGCGCGCCGGAGACCGCCGCAAGGCCCGGCGAGCAGGCTCGCCGGTTGGCAGGCCGGGCGACCCGACCATCGACGAGACTACTGTCGGCACGGCTCCCGCCTTTCCCGCTGCGGCAGGTCAGCCTGCTGCGCCTGGTGGGGCGCAGATGCCGACCGTGCCGCGGCAGGCCATCGGCGAGCGCCTGGCGCGGGCTGGGACTGCTGCCGCCGGGTCTGACGCGGCCAGGCCAGGTGATTCCCGCTCAGCCAGCCCTGACGACGGGCTGAGGCACGAGGCCGACGACGTCGTGCCGATCGAGATGGAAGGCGACGGGCCGCTGGTGGTGCGGGAGAAGTTCCACCTGGCCCGCCCCATGGCCATCGACCAGGCGCTGTTCGAGATGGAACTGGTGGGCCACGACTTCTTCCTGTTCCGTGACGCTCAGGACGGCTGCCCGAGCGTCGTCTACCGGCGCCGGGGATACCAGTACGGGGTGATCCGCCTGGTGGAAGAACTCGCGGCTGGACGGGCAGATGGCTCATCGCAGCAGGCCATGGCGCCGCGGTCGAACGGGCAGCAGGCCGGGAGGACGACGGATGTGGCCTCCGGCTAGTTCGGCGGCCCGGCCATCACCCGGGTGGCGCGCTTGCGTCGCGGGCCGCGGTCGGCAAGAGTCTCATCACACGGCACCGCGGATCCGGGCAGTGATGCCTGCCCGGCGGCGGTGCCCCGGGCGGGATCGCCGGATCAGCGGCTGGAGGAGATGTTATGGGCGGTAGCCAGGCGGGCGATTCGTCACCGCCCGATTCCGCACAGTCAGCTGCCGCACGGTCAGCTGCCGCGCCGTCAGTTGCCGCACCGTCACCCGCCGCGCCGTCAGCTACCGCACCGTCACCCGCCGCGCCGTCACCCGCCGCGCCGTCACTTGCCGCGCCGTCACTTGCCGCGCCGTCAGCTGCCGCGCCGTCAGCTGCCGCCCGGCGGGACGCCGCACAAGCAGATGCCGGACAGCCGGATGCCGGATGCCGGACTGAGCCGATCCGCGCGATGATCGTCGATGACCATGCCTTGTTTCGCCGGGGCCTGGAGATGGTCCTCGAAGAGGAACCGGACATCGAGCTGGTCGGCCAGGCCAGCGACGGTGCCGAGGCAGTGCAGAAGGCGGCCGAGTCGCTGCCTGACGTCGTCCTGATGGATATCCGCATGCCCAGGAGCAGCGGGATCGAGGCCTGCCGGGCCATGAAGGAAGCCGCGCCGAGCGCCAAGATCATCATCCTCACGATCAGCGACGAGGAAGAAGACCTGTTCGAGGCGATCAGGGCCGGCGCCAGCGGCTACCTTCTCAAGGACATCCCGCTGGATGAGGTCGCTGAGGCGGTCCGGGCCGTCTCTGGCGGGCAGTCCCTGATCAACCCCTCGATGGCGGGCAAGCTGCTCACTGAGTTCGCGACCCTGGCGAGGCGGGACGGCGAGGCACGGGCTCAGGAGGTGCCGGCGCCCAAGCTGACCGAGCGCGAGATGCAGGTGCTCAAGCTCGTGGCCAGGGGGATGAACAACCGGGATATCGCCAAGGAACTGTTCATCTCCGAGAACACGGTGAAGAACCACGTCCGCAACATCCTGGAGAAACTGCAGATCCACTCCCGGATGGAGGCGGTCATGGTCGCGGTGCGGGAAAAGCTGATCGAGTTCAGCTAAGCCGCCGACCGCTCGCGTGCGACGATCACCTGCGTGTGCCGACCGCCTGCGTGCGCCGACCGCCTGCGTGCGCCGACCGCCTGCGTGCGCCGGTGGTCAGCTCACCTTGGCGATCTCGGTGCGCATCCGCTGCTCGAGGTGGCTTGACGCTACTTCGCCTACTGCTACGCTCTCGCAGCCGACCCAGGTGGCCGCATCCCGGAGGGCGCGCGCCATCGCTGGTGCGGCCGCCGCCGATTGCAGGGATAGCTTGCGCGCAACCAGGGTCCGCCCGCTTCGGGCCGGATCGACCCGGCCGACCAGCCGGCCGCCAGCCAGCAGCGGCATCGTGAAATAGCCGTGCACCCGCTTGGCGCTCGGCAGGTAGGCCTCCAGACTGTGCTCGAAACCGAACATGCGCAGCGTCCGCTTCCGGTCCCAGATGAGCGAGTCGAACGGCGACAGCAGCGTCACCCGGTGCCGGCCACGGCCAGTCGCATACTGGCCGCCTCCGGCCGCCGCGGCGAGGGCGGCCGGATCCGCCCAGGCCTGAACCGGCGCCGAGCCTGCCCCCCGGGCCATCCTCGGGCCAGCCTTCGCCGTACCAGCGCCGTTGTCCGGGGCGATCAGGACCGGAATCAGCCCGGCGCTGGCCGCCGCCGCCTCGACTGGGATCGCGTCCAGCGCCTTGCCCGCACCGAAATTCCGCAGCCGCGGGTAGTCGATCAGATCACCGCGCGTGACCACGCCGAGGGCCCGGGCCGCGACCGCGACCAGGTGCCTGATGCATTGCTCATCCGAGGGCTCAGTGTCCAGCAGGTGCCCGGGCAGCACCCGTTCGGGCAGGTCGTAAACGCGGCGCCAGCCGATCCGCCGGGTGCAGATGACAGCGCCGGTGTTGAGCAGCCACTCGACGGCGATCTTCGTGTCGGACCAGTCCCACCAGTCGCTGCCGCGCTTGGCGCCGCCGAGCTGAGTAGCGGTCAGCGGCCCGTCCGCCTGGAGCCGCGCCAGCACGGCCTCGCATGCCTTTTCGGGTACCTGGTGCCAGTGCATCCCCCGGTCCCGGAACCCCCGGCGCCGGAACCCGTAGAAGGGCCACTCCTCGATCGGCAGCACGCAGGCGGCGTGGGACCAGTACTCGAACGCGTCTGGCTTACTCGGATGCCAGTAGGCGCGCTCGACCCGCTCCCGCGGCAGCGGCCCGAGGCGCGCGTAGGCGACCAGCTCGTGCGAGCGGGCGAGCACGCTGATCGTGTCCAGCTGGACCGCGCCCAGCCTGCGCAGCATGGCGGGAACGCCGCCACGCCGCACTTCGGTGCCGATGAGACCCTGGCTGCGCAGCGTCATCAAGCGGGCCTCATCCGCGGACAGCGTCAGTTCCGGGGGCGGGGAGAGGGGCTGATCACGAGCATGGAGCCTAACCGCTGGTTCTGACATTCCAGTCGGTGCCACGACGCGGGCGGATGTGCCGCAGCGGCTCCGTGACGGGCCGAGCGGCGTCCCCTGGGGCACCTGTGGACGACTGACGGCGACGGCTCCTGCGGGGTGCTGCCCTGGCCACGGGTCGCGGCAGTCAGCGCGGGCATTGCGTTAAATGCCCATTATGTTCGCCGCTGGCCGGATTCCGGCACTGGCCGGGCTCTAGTACCAGTCCTCGAAAATGTTGGTGGCCAGGGCGAGCAGCCCGCCCACCGCAGCCAGCCCGAGGCCGACCCAGAACAGCCACCAGGTCGGGCCGAAGACCAGGGCGAGGCCGCCGACGAGGAAGCCGACCATGATGATCGACACCGCGACCCAGGAAACCGGGCGCCCGTGGAAGGGATGCGGCGGCATCCAGTCGGATGGCACCTGATGCGCGAGGGCCGCCTGCTCGCGCTGGTTCTGCTCGTCGATGGCGCTGGAGAAGCCGTCCGGATCCCGCGAGCTGCTGCCGAAGTCGCCCTGGCCCGGCGCGGTGCCGCCGATGGTACCCGGCTCCACCTGGTTCGACATGCGCGCTGCTCCTCTCGTCCTGCTTACCCGCCGTGCATATCATTGTGGCCAGTCAGCCTGGCGCACGAGTACCCGCCCCCTGCCCTGCGTGGCTTACCGCACCGGCTCGGTTTCATCCCGCGTCTCGCCTACCATGGCAGTAATACGGTGTGCCGGTGAGCCGCCTCGCTATCCGCCCGCCCGGCAAGTGTCACCCCGACCGTGCCATGGCGGCAAGCCGGTCCGTTGCCAGACGATCCGCGAGGAGCGCGAAGAGCAGTGCCAGTCATCATCGATAGTGTCCTTCGCGCCGGCGAGGGCAAGATCCTCCGCAAGCTAAAGCGCATTGCGGCGCAGGTCAACTCCATCGAAGAGGATTTCGCCGAGTTCAGTGATGCCCAGCTCCGCGCGATGACGGATGACTTTAAGCAGCGTCACGCGGCGGGCGAGTCGCTCGACGACCTGATGCCTGAGGCTTTCGCTGCCGTCCGTGAGGCGGCCAAGCGGACCCTCGGCCAGCGGCACTTCGATGTGCAGATCATGGGCGGCGCGGCGCTGCACATGGGCAACATCGCCGAGATGAGGACCGGTGAGGGTAAGACTCTCACCAGCGTCCTGCCTGCCTACCTGAACGCGCTGACCGGCAACGGCGTGCATGTCATCACCGTCAACGATTACCTGGCCAAGCGCGACGCCGAGTGGATGGGGCGGATCCACCATTTCCTCGGCCTCGAGGTGGGCGTGATCCTGGCCCAGATGGAGCCGGACGAGCGGCGCAAGCAGTATGCGGCCGACATTACCTACGGCACCAACAACGAGTTCGGTTTCGACTATCTCAGGGACAACATGGCCTGGGGGCTGGAGGAATGCGTCCAGCGCGGTCACCACTTCGCGGTCGTGGACGAGGTCGACTCCATCCTGATCGACGAGGCGCGGACCCCGCTGATCATCAGCGGGCCCGCCGACCAGAACAGCCGGTGGTATCTCGAATTCGCCAAGATCGCGCCCAGGCTGCGGCGCGGCGAGGACGGCGAGGGTGACTACGAGGTCGACGAGAAGAAGCGGACCGTCGGCATCACGGAGGCGGGCGTCGAGAAGGTAGAGGATGTTCTCGGCATCGATAACCTGTACGACTCGGTCAACACCCCGCTGGTCAGCTTCCTGAACAACGCGCTGAAGGCGAAGGAGCTGTACAAGAAGGACAAGGACTACGTCATCATCAACGGCGAGGTCCTGATCGTCGACGAGTTCACCGGCCGCATGCTGCACGGCCGCCGGTACAGCGAGGGCATGCACCAGGCCATCGAGGCCAAGGAAGGCGTGCAGATCAAGGACGAGAACCAGACGCTTGCCACGATCACGCTGCAGAACTACTTCCGGCTCTACGGCAAGCTCGCCGGGATGACCGGCACCGCCCAGACCGAGGCGAACGAGTTCCACCAGACCTACAAGCTCGGCGTGGTGCCGATCCCCACGAATAAGCCGATGATCAGGGCCGACCAGGCCGACATGGTCTACCAGACGGTGCAGGCGAAGTTCGAGGCCTGCGTCGAGGACATCGGGGAGCGGCACGCGGCCGGTCAGCCGGTGCTGGTCGGCACGACCAGCGTCGAGAAGTCCGAGCTGGTGTCCAGGATGCTCAAGCGCAAGGGCATCCCGCACGAGGTCCTGAACGCGAAGTACCACGAGCGCGAGGCCGCCATCATCGCGCAGGCCGGGCGTAAGGGCGGTGTGACGGTGGCGACCAACATGGCCGGCCGCGGCACCGACATCATGCTGGGCGGCAACCCCGAGTTCATCGCCGACTTGGAACTCCACCATCGCGGCCTGTCCCCGGTGGACACGCCGGAGGACTTCGAGGCGGCCTGGCCGGAGGCGGTCGAGAAGGCCCGGCGGGCTGTGGCCGAGGAGCATGAGGAGGTCGTCGCGGCGGGCGGCCTCTACGTGCTCGGCACCGAGCGCCACGAGTCACGGCGCATCGACAACCAGCTGCGCGGCCGGTCGGGACGGCAGGGCGACCCTGGCGAGTCCAGGTTCTACCTGTCGCTCGAGGACGACCTGATGCGCATGTTCAACGCCGACAAGGTCGCGCACATCATGGAGTGGCTGAAGACGCCACCGGATGTGCCGATCGAGTCCAAGACCGTCAGCCGGTCGATCAGGTCCGCTCAGACCCAGGTTGAGCAGCAGAACTTCGAGATCCGCAAGGATCTGCTCAAGTACGACGACGTGATGAACCGGCAGCGGCACGTCATCTACGCCGAGCGCCGCCAGGTGCTCGAGGGCGCTGACATGCACGAGCAGATCCGCGGCATGATCGACGACGTTATCGCCGACTATGTGGCCGGGGCGACCAGCGATGGGTTTCCCGAGGAATGGGATCTCGAGCAGCTGTGGCGGGCGTTCAAGCAGCTCTACCCGGTCGGGATCTCCCTCGACGACATCATCGAGGAAGCGGGCGGCGAGCGGGCGGGCCTGTCGGCCGAGTTCATCACGCAGACGATGCAGCAGGATGCGCAGGCCGCCTACGACCGGCGCGAGGCTGAGCTGACCTCGGAGGTCATGCGCGACCTGGAGCGGCGCGTGGTCCTGTCGGTGCTGGACCGCAAGTGGCGGGAGCACCTGTACGAGATGGACTACCTGCGCGAGGGCATCGGCCTGCGGGCCTGGGCTCAGCGTGACCCGCTGGTGGAATACCAGAACGAGGGCTACACCATGTTCGACGCGATGAAGGAGGGCATCAAGGAGGAGTCGGTCGGCAGCCTGTTCAACCTGCAGGTTCAGGTGCAGGAGAGCCCGATCCTCGAGGAGGCCCCGGCTGGCGCGCCGAGCGTTGCGGGTGCGGCCGGACCGGCCCCGCTGGGCGCGGCCGGATCACCGCCTGGCGTGGCGGGCGGCGGGTCTGCTGGCTCCCCGCCCGCGGCGGCGGGTGGCGGGTCTGGTGGCTCCCGGTCGGCTGCGGCGGGCGGGAGCCGGTCCCGACCTGCCGCCGCGGGCGGCCGGGGAGGCCGCGGCCGCGGAATGCACGCGGCGGACGGGCGGCCCGGCGCCGAGCCTGCGCCTGGTGGCCCCGCGGTCCCGGCTGGCCTGACCGCCCGCGGCCTGGATGCTCCCAGGCGGCCCGGCCGGCTGCAGTACACCGCGCCAAGCGCCGATGCTCCCGGCCAGACAGAGCAGCGCACCGAATCGGCGAACGGCGGCGGTGATTTCTCCCGGGTCGGGCGGAATGCTCCCTGCCCATGCGGATCGGGCAAGAAGTTCAAGCAGTGCCACGGCGACCCGCGTAACCGGTAGCGCCCGGGGCATCAGGCGGCCTCTATCGCCGTGCAGAGCCACCGCTCAGCCGTTGCGTGCCGTCCAGCCGTCGCGCAGCGCGGGCCGTCTCGCTCCAGCCGGACGGCCAGCGCTCGGACCCGTGGACCGAACCGGACCACAACGGTCATTTCCACCACGTCGGCAGCCGGGCGCGATGCGACGATGCGGCGGACGAGTGGCCGTTCTCCTGCGGCGAGCATGGGGCTAAGCCGCCGGATGTGCTTGCGCGCCTGCTCGGTGGTCCACGGCACGATCTGCCGTGGCGGCCGGGACCCGGCCAGCGTCTCCGCGAGCACCTGAGCGAACTGGCCTGGCCAGGGTCGGTCGCTGGCAGCCGGATCGCGGTCAGGTGCCCCGGACGGAGGCGGGCCGGGCCGGGCCGGCATCAGGTCGCGGGGTCCGCTGGCTGACGCGGCCCCTTCTCGCTCTGCCGCCTGGACCTCGTCGTCGTAGGGCGGCGCGCAGTCTGGCACCGGCTGCCGGCGGACGGCGACCGCGTCGGGCAGGGGCCGCCGCGGCCCCGGCGGCTGGGCTAAGTCCGGCACGAGCGACCGTCCCGGCTGAACGGATCGCAGCGGCCGTTGACGGTTCGGGGGCTGGGTTGGCTCCGGCATGTCATGAGTTGTACTCGGAACCGGTGACATTTCCTGGCCCGGGACGCTGACCTGGGCCCCGCCGCGCCGCCCGGTCTGGCCCCGCCGCGCCGCCCCCGGTCTGGCCCCGCCGCGCCGCCCCCGGCCTGGCCCCCGCCGCACCGCCCGGCCTGGCCCCGCCGGGCCGCTGCGGCGCGCCGCCTGCGGCACCGCGGGAAGCGACGGCGCGGAATGCCTGGACTGCCAGCCTGGTTGACAATCCCGTGGGACGCAAACGCCCGTCCCGCCCGGTCCCTCGCCTGCTGCGGCAGGCCCTCCCAGGAGTAACCTCGTGTCGCTGCCACCACTGGTCCCGCCTGCCGACGAGCTTAGTGTCGACGAAGTGCGGCGCTATTCACGACACCTGATCATCCCGGAGATCGGGATGACCGGGCAGAAGCGCCTCAAGAACGCCAAGGTGCTGTGCGTGGGCGCCGGCGGCCTCGGGTCGCCCGCGCTGCTCTACCTGGCCGCCGCCGGCGTCGGCACGCTGGGCGTCATCGACTTTGACGTGGTCGACGAGTCAAACCTGCAGCGTCAGGTCATCCATGGACAGTCCGATGTCGGCCGGCTGAAGGCTGAGTCCGCGCGGGACAGCATCAGGGAGGTCAATCCCTACGTCAACGTGGTGCTTCACACCGAGGCGCTTGACTCCGACAACGCCCTGGAGATCTTCGAGGGTTACGACCTGATCGTGGACGGCACCGACAACTTCGCCACCAGGTACCTGGTGAACGACGCGTGCGTGCTGCTCGGCAAGCCGTACGTCTGGGGCTCGATCTACAGGTTCGACGGCCAGGCCAGCGTCTTCTGGGCCGAGTACGGCCCGTGTTACCGCTGCCTCTACCCGGAGCCGCCGCCGCCCGGGATGGTGCCGTCGTGCGCCGAGGGCGGCGTGCTCGGTGTGCTGTGCGCATCGATCGGCTCCATCCAGGTCAACGAGGCCATCAAGGTCATCACCGGGGTGGGCGAGCCGCTGGTCGGGCGGCTGATGATCTACGACGCCCTGGAGATGAGCTACCGGTCGCTCGCGGTCAGGAAGGACCCGGACTGCGCGGTCTGCGGCAAGAACCCGACGGTCACCGAACTGATCGACTACGAGGCCTTCTGCGGGGCGGTGTCCGAGGAGGCCCAGCTGGCCGCGTCGGGCTCGACGATCTCCGCGACCGACCTGAAGGCGATGATCGACGGCGACGAGAAGATCTTCCTGGTGGACGTGCGGGAGCCGAACGAGTACGAGATCGTGTCGATTCCGGGCTCGGTGCTCCTTCCCAAGGACCAGTTCCTGTCCGGCGCTGCCCTGGAGCGCCTGCCGCAAGACCGCCGGATCGTGCTGCACTGCAAGAGCGGCGCCCGGAGTGCCGAATGCCTGGCCGTGGTCAAGAACGCCGGGTTCGCCGACGCGGTACATGTCGGCGGGGGCGTCCTCGCCTGGGTCAATCAGATAGATCCGTCGCTGCCGGTCTACTGAGGCCACGGGCTGGCCGGCGCCGGTGAACCGCTCCGCTGGCGGCGCGTCACCCCTGAGCAGGCCGTAACATTCCGGTGTGGCGTTGCAGCCAGAGTTCCCGGGTACGGAGGGCAGCCCGGCGCCGGCCGGTCAGGCGGCGGAGCGCACCGGTCCCGCCGGCGAGCCGCCACGCCCTTCCGCCCGCTGGCGGATCGGCCTGCTCCTGGCCGTGCTGGTCATCGGGCTGAGCGGCCTGGCGGTCTCGGCGGCGGGGGCCGCCAGCCAGCTGCTTCCGCGCAGGTTCAGCGCCGTCCAGCAGCAGAAGATCATGACCTGGGAGATGGCGCGGCGCTGGCGCGCCAGGTCGGCCGGGCAGATCTTTCCCGCGGCCGTCTCTTACCAGCTGCCTGGTTACTCCCTCGCGTCGGGTTCAGGGCTGAACCTGACCGCCCAGCGGATCGGCATCGCCAAGCAGGCGACCTGCGCGGCCGGGACTGACCCGGCGGCCGCCCGGGCGCTTGAGCGGCAGGGCTGCGTCGCGGTGCTCAGGGCCACCTACGTCGACTCGACCGGGGCACTGGTCGTCACGGTCGGGGTGGCGGTGCTGCCGACCGCCGCAGCGGCCGGCGCCGTCGCCAATGAGCTGCCGCACAGCGGGCAGCCAGGCGACGGAGTGCGCGCGGTGGCCTTCCCTGACACACTGGCGCAGTCATTCGGCGACCGTCAGCGCCAGCTGTCCTGGGCGGTGAGCGACGGTCCTTACCTGATCATGTCGGCAGCGGGCTACGCCGACGGCCGTCCGCGCGTCCCGCTGTCGTCGGACAGCTACGCGGCGCAGGAGATGACCAGCGTGGCGGACGGCGTAGCCGAGGCGGTAGCCATGCCGCTCGGCGCGCAGCCCGCGGCGCCCCACTGCCCTGGAGCACCCGGATGCTGAACCTGGCCACGGCCGGGGTGCGCGCCCGGAGGGTGCGCGCCCGTGCCGCCCGCGTGCTCGTGACGGGTGTGGCGGCGGCCCTGGCGGCGACGATATGGGCGGGCCCGGCCCGCGCGGACGGCGTGCGCGATGCCCAGCAGTGGGTCCTTGACGCCGTGCAGGCGCCTGCCGCGTGGCAGGTGACGCGAGGTCAGGGGGTGACCGTCGCGGTCATCGACAGCGGCGTCAATCCGCAGGTGTCCGACCTGGTCGGTTCGGTGATCTCAGGTCCCGACCTGACCGGCGTAGGGACCCCGCCTTCCAACCCGAACTGGGGGATGCACGGCACCTGGATGGCCTCGCTTATCGCCGGTCACGGCGATAACGGCGGCGGCAGCGGAATCATCGGCGTCGCGCCGCAGGCGCGCGTGCTGTCGATCAGGGTGATCACCGACCAGCAGGATCCGGGCTATGCGCGCTACCAGCACGAACCGCAGGCCCGGGTGCAGCGGGAACTCGCGCGCGCGATCAGCTATGCGGTCTCCCACGGCGCCGGGGTGATCAGCATGTCGCTTGGCTACGGCCGGCCGAGCGTGGCCGTCAGGCAGGCGCTCCAGGATGCCTACAACCACAACGTCGTCGTGGTGGCGTCATCAGGCAACCTGGGAGACTCAGCGGCCGCCCGCAGCCACGCGCCGTACTCGTTCCCCGCTGACTATCCGGGCGTCGTCGGGGTCGCCGCCGTCGCCCAGGACGGCGCGTCGGCCGGTTTCTCGAGTGATAACCTCTCCGTCGAGGTCGCGGCCCCGGGCGTGCAGGTGCCCGCACAAGGCCGGGACGGCAGGTACTGGCTGGTGAGCGGGACCAGCCCGGCCTGCGCGCTGACCGCGGGCGTGGTCGCCCTGATCAGGTCCAGATACCCGGCCCTGTCGCCGCCGCTGGTCAGGGAGGCCCTGACCAGCACGGCCAGCCATCCCCCGGCCGACGGCTATAACGACCAGGTCGGGTTCGGCACGGTGGACGCGGCCGCGGCCCTGACCGCAGCGGGGCACCTCGCCGCGGTGGCGCGCCTGACCGACCAGCGGCCGCCGAAGCGGAGCGCCCTTCCTGGCAGCTACTTCGGCGGCGGTCGCTCCCAGGTGGCGCCGGCGCCGGTCGCTCCGCGGGGCCTGCAGCCGCTCGTGCTCTACTGCATTCTCGGCCTGGTCTGCCTGGCCGTCGTCGTCACGGCGACCAGCGGGCTCGTCGTCCTGCGCCGCCAGCCGCCCGGTGAAAGGTACCAGCCTGAACGGCACAATGCCCCGGCCAGTGAACCGCCGGCTGGCCTGCCTGACGCCCAGAGCGACTGGCCTCCAGGCTCCGCCGGTCGCCACGCGGCGGCACCGCACCGGCCGGGCATAGCCTGGCCGCGCGACTGACCGCGCGACTGACCGCGCGACTGACCAAAGCGAATGAGCTGCAGAATGACCAGGCGAATGCCACGTGAATGACCACCCGGATGCCAGCCGGATGGCCGGCCGGGACAGCGAGCGCCGCCGCCCGGCACTGGACGATTTCACCAGCCGCGTCCTCGACCTCGCCGATTCGATACCACCGGGGCGGGTCATGTCCTACGGCGACCTCGCCGAGTACCTGGGCGAGGGCGGCCCGCGTCAGGTCGGCCGCGTACTGGCCCGGTGGGGCGGCGGCGCGGCGTGGTGGCGGGTCATCCACGCGGACGGCTCGCTGCTGGCCGGGCACGAGCAGGCGGCGCTCAGCCACTACCTGGACGAGGGCACGCCGCTGCGCATCGCGCCTGATGGTAAGCCCGGCCGCGTCGATATGCGAAGGGCCCGCTGGAACGGCTTGGCCTGACCGGCTGAGAATGTCGGCAGCCTCTGCTGGAATGCGGTACTGACATGGACAGGCAGTCCCCGCCGTACCGGCTGGTTCGCCGGCCGCTCCGCGCAGCAGCACCGCCCAGCCTGGATGACGCCCAGCGCCGGGTGGTGAACCATGCCGGCGGCCCGCTGCTGGTGCTGGCCGGCCCGGGCACCGGGAAGACCACGGCCATCGTCGAGACGGTCGTGCACCGGGTCGCCCGCCGCGGAATCGATCCGGCCCGGATGCTCGTGCTGACCTTCAGCCGCAAGGCCGCCGAGGAACTGCGCGAGCGGATCACGATGCGGCTGGGCCGCACGACCCGCGAGCCGCTGGCGCTGACCTTCCACAGTTACGCGTACGCGCTGGTGCGCAGGGAGTTCACCACGGCGGGCGAGCAGCCGCCCACCCTGCTGCCCGGCCCTGAGCAGCTGCTCGAGGTCAGGCGGCTGCTGCGCGGCGACGCCGAGGATGGCGGCGCGAACTGGCCGGAGCAGCTGCGGGCGGCGCTGGCCACCAGGGGCTTCGCTGCCGAGCTGCGGGACTTCCTGCTCCGTGCCGCCGAGCGTGGGCTGGACGGGGGCGGCCTGGCCCGGCTGGGTGCCCAGCGCGGCCGCGACGACTGGGTGGCGGCCGGGCGGTTTCTTGACTCCTACGCCGCCCGGTTCGATCTCGCGCCGGTCCCTGCCTATGACTACGCCGAGATCGTCAGGATCGCCGGCGCCCTGCTGTCCCGGCGCGCGACCAGGGACCGGGAGCGGCAGGCTTACGACGTCGTGCTCGTCGACGAATACCAGGACACCGACCCCGCCCAGGAGGACCTGCTGTACGCCCTGGCCGGTGACGGCCGGGAGCTGATCGTGGTCGGCGACCCGGATCAGTCGATCTACGGGTTCCGGGGTGCTGACGTCCGCGCGCTCAGGCGCTTTCCCGACCGGTTCCGCGCCTCTGACGGTACGGCGGCGCAGGTGCTGGCCCTGCGCACGGCCCGGCGCAGCGGCCAGGTCCTGCTGGCTGCCTCGCGCCGGGTCGCCAGCAGGCTGCCGGCCGCGCCGGGGACGGACAACCTAGGGGCGAAACGGGACCACCGTGAGCTGGTCCCGCTCCCAGAGGCTGGTCCAGGTACGGTCCGCGTCGTCGTCGCGGCGAGTGTCACCCAGGAAGCCGCGGTGATCGCTGACACGCTGCGCCGCGCCCACCTGATCGACGGGGTCAGCTGGTCATCGATGGCGGTGCTGGTCCGGTCGGCGACCCGCCAGGTGCCGTTGCTCCAGCGCGTCCTGGCCTCGGCCGGGGTACCGGTCGCGGTGGCTGGCGACGAGCTGCCGCTGGCCGCCGAGCCGGGTACCCGCCCGCTGCTCACCCTGCTGAGCTGCGCGCTGCGGCCTGGCGCCCTGGACGAGGAGACCGCGGCCGAGCTGCTGACCGGGCCGCTCGGCGGCACCGACGCGCTCGGCCTGCGGCGGCTGCGGCGCGCGCTGCGGGCGGCCGCCCAAGCGGCGGGGGAGCCGCCGTCGGCTGAGCCCCTGGCCCGGGTACTGCGTGATCCCCGCGAGCTGGCCCTGGCCGGCTGGCCCGCCGAGCACGGTCCAGCGGCTGGGTCGGCGCTCGGGTCGGCCGTGGCTGCCGCGCGCCGGGTGGCGGCGCTGCTGGAGCTGGCCAGGCAGGCGGCGGCGGACGGGACCGCGCACGATGTGCTCTGGGCGGTGTGGGACGCCTCAGGCCTGGCCGGACAATGGCAGCAGGCCAGCGCGGGGGGCGGCAGCCGGGGAGCGGCCGCCGATGCCGACCTCGATGCCGTGGTCGCGCTCTTCGACGCGGCGGCCCGGTTCACCGCCCGGCTGCCGCAGGGCTCGCCCAGGCTCTTCCTCGACAGCCTGGCGGGGCAGGAGATCGCGGGTGACTCACTGGCGGAGCGGGCCCCGCAAGGCGACGCGGTCGCGGTCTTGACCGCGCACCGGGCCAAGGGCCTGGAGTGGGATCTGGTCGTGGTCGCCGGCGTCCAGGAAGGGACCTGGCCGGACGTCCGGGTCCGCGGCTCGCTGCTCGGGATGGACGAGCTCGTCGAGTCGGTTACCGCCGGTTCCGGGCCGGGCTGGGCGGCCGAGGCGGAATTCGCCGCGGCCGACGCCGCCGCGGTCGCGCTGGCCGCCAAGCTCCTCGACGAGGAGCGGCGGCTGTTCTACGTGGCGGTCACCCGGGCGCGCCGGGCGCTCGTAGTCACCGCGACCGGCGGGGAGGACAGCGAGGAACGGCCATCGAGGTTCCTCGCCGAGCTGGCCGGCGAAGACGTCACGGTGGAAAACGTAGCAGCGGCCGGCCAGCGCTGGCTGTCGCTGGCCGCGCTCACCGCGGACCTGCGGCGCGCAGCTGCCGACCGGAGCCGCCCCAGCCAGGTCCGCAGGGCGGCCGCGGCCCAGCTCGCCCGGCTCGCGGCGGGCGGAGTCCGCGGGGCGAGCCCGCGGCAGTGGTACGCGCTGACTGAGCTGTCCGGCCCGGGGCCGGTCTTCGACTCTGCTGTCCGGCTGTCCCCTTCGCAGGTGGAGTCCTTCACCAAATGCGGGCTGCGATGGCTGCTCGAGTCGGCGGCCGGGGTGAACTCGCCCAGCGTGCTCCGAAACTTCGGCATCGTCATCCACGCGGCCGCCGCGCTGGCCGCCGAGGGCACCGCCGCTGGGGACATCAGCAAGCGGATCGACGAGATCTGGCACCACCTCGACTTTGGCAGCCCCTGGTACGCCGCCAAGCAGCGGGAGCAAGCCGAGCGGATGGTCGCGAAGTTCCTCGACTGGCACGCCAGCAACCAGCGCGAGCTGGTCGCGGTCGAGGAGGAGCTGCGGGTCAGGGTCGGGGATGTGGAGATAACCGGGCGGGTGGACCGGCTGGAGCGGGACGAGGACGGCACGGCGATCGTGGTCGACCTCAAGACGGGATCCAGCCGGCCGCGCGACGACGAGCTGGACAGGAACCCGCAGCTCGGTGTCTACCAGCTGGCCGTCCTGCTAGGTGCCTTCGAGGAGCTCGGCCTCGCTGAGCCCGGCGGCGCTGAGCTGGTTCAGGTCGGCAAGGCGGGACTGGCCGCGCAGGCCCGGGTGCAGCGCCAGCGCTCGCTGGCCAGCGACCCGGAGCCCGGCTGGGCGCAGAATCTCGTGGAGACGGTCGCGACCGGGATGTCCGGGCCGGTCTTCCAGGCCACGGTGAATGCGGGCTGCCGGGTCTGCCCGGTCGCGGCCTGCTGCCCGGTCCACGAGCGCGGCGGTCAGGTGGGCCCGTGAGAGACCCGGGCGTGCCGGGGCCGGCGGCGGGCCGCCCGGGCCTCGGTTCCGGCCGGTACAGTCCCGCCCAGCTGGCCCGCCTGCTCGGCTCGGCTGAGCCCACCGCCGAGCAAGCCGCCGTGATCGGGGCGCCGCTGCGCCCGCTGGCCGTGATCGCGGGCGCCGGGTCGGGCAAGAGCGAGACCATGGCGGCCAGGCTGGTCTGGCTGGTCGCAGGCGGCCTGGTTAGGCCCGAACGCGTGCTCGGGCTGACCTTCACGAGAAAGGCTGCTGCCGAGCTTGCCGGGCGCGTCCGCAGCCGGCTGGACGGGCTGCGCCGGGCCGGTCGCGGCGGCTGGCAAGACGAGGAAGACCTGCTGGGGGACCCCGTTATCGCCACTTACCATTCCTACGCAGGGCGGCTAGTTGCTGATCATGCGCTCCGCGAGGCTCTTGAGCCGTCCCTGCGGCTGATCACGCCTGCTGTCGCCTGGCAGCTAGCCGCTCGGGTGGTGGCCGCCTACGACGGGCCGATGGACGCCGTCGGGTGGGCCCCCGCCACGGTCACCGCGGCCGTACTCGACCTGTCCGGCGAGCTGGCCGAGCACCTGCGCGGCCCCGGCGACGTCATCGAGGTAGGGGAGTGGCTGGCGCGCCGTGCTGCCGAGCTTCCCGGCCGGGTGCCAGCGCCGGCCGTCAAGATCCTGAAATGCCAGCGGGCCAGGGAGCAGCTGCTGCCGCTGGTCGCTGCGTACGTGGCGGCCAAGGCGTCCCGGGAAGTCCTCGACTATGGTGACCAGATGGCCGTGGCCGCGCGGATCGCGCGGCGGCACCCGGCGGTCGGTGCTGCCGAGCGGGCCCGTTACCAGGTGGTCCTGCTCGATGAGTACCAGGACACCAGCCACGCCCAGCTGGTGCTGCTCCGGTCGCTGTTCGGCGGCGGTCATCCGGTGACCGCGGTCGGCGATCCCTGCCAGTCGATCTACGGCTGGCGCGGCGCGAGCGCGGGCAACCTGCGGCGCTTCAGCATCGACTTCCCGGCCCGGGACGGCCCGGCCCGCACGGCGCTGTTGTCCACCAGCTTCCGCAATACCGGGCGGGTCCTCGACGCTGCCGCCGCGCTCCAGGAAGGGCTGCGCGCAGCGGCGCCCGAGGTCCCGCGGCTGATCGCGCCGCCTGGCCGGGCCCAGCGCGGCGAGGTGACCTGCGCGCTGCTCGAGACCTCGGCAGCCGAAGCCGACTGGGTCGCCGACCGGATCGCCGGACTGCTCCGGCTCCCGCCCGGCCTCGCCCCCGACGGCGATCGCTGGCCCGACGCCCGGGCCGACGCGATCCGGCCCTCCGACATCGCCGTCCTGTGCCGCAAGCGCGCGCAGTTCGCGGTGCTGCGCGCCGCGCTGGAGGCCAGGGGCATCCCGGTCGAGGTGGTCGGGCTCGGCGGCCTGCTGACGGTGCCCGAGGTGGCCGACATCGTCGCCACCCTGCGGGTCATGCACGATCCGTCCGCCGCCGACGCGCTGGCCAGGTTGCTGACCTCGCCGCGGTGGCGGATCGGCCCGCGCGACCTGGTCGCCCTCGGCCGCCGGGCCCGTGCGCTGGCCAGCGCCGACCGGCCACGCCAGGCGCCCGAGCCTGCCAGCGCGCCCGCACCATCCCGGACCCCGGACGGTGGTTCCGCCGGTGCCTCTGGTTCCGCCGGTGCCCCTGGTTCCGCCGGTGCCCCTGCCTCGGCCCGCCGCCGGGTCCCCGCCCCCGCTGCTAGTCCTGATGACGTGATGAGCCGGGCGGTGACCGACCTGACCTCGGATCCGGGCAGCCTGGTCGAGGCGCTGGATGACCTCGGCGACGCCGGTGCCTACTCCGAAGCCGGCTATCAGCGATTTTCCGCGTTGGCCGCCGAGCTGCGGGCGCTCCGGCTGCACGCCGGGCGCACCCTGCCCGAGCTGGTCGGCGAGGTCGAGCGCACGCTCGGGCTGGACATCGAGGTAGCGGCCCGGCCAGGCATGGACCCGGCCAGCGCCCGCGCTGATCTGGACGCATTCGCCGACGCCGCGGCCGCCTTCGCCGGCGATCTGGAGGAGCCGACGCTCGGCGCCTTCCTCGCGTACCTGGCCGCCGCGGAAGCCGAAGAGTTCGGCTTAGAGGCTGGCCGGGTGAGCGAGACGGACTCGGTCAAGCTGGCGACCGTGCACGCCGCCAAGGGACTGCAGTGGGCGGCGGTCATCGTTCCGGGGCTGTCCGGCGGGGTCCAGGGGCACGTCTTCCCCGCCAAGCCGAAGGTGACTACGAGGTGGACCGATAATCCGCGGCTGCTCCCGTTTGGCCTGCGCGGCGACGCGGCTGACCTGCCGGCACTCGCGGGCCTTGAGCCCGCGTCGCTAACCGGCTTCAGCGAGGCGTGCGCGGATCGCGAGCTGGCTGAGGAGCGCCGGCTGGCGTACGTGGCTGCGACTCGGGCCGCGTTCTGGCTGTGCGGTACCGGCTACTGGTGGGGCGACGGCACGTCGCGGCTCGGCCCGTCGGCCTTCCTGACCGAGATCCGGGCCGCCTGTGAGGCGGGCGCTGGCCCGGTCGGGCGCTGGGTCGCGGAGCCGGATGCCGATGCGGGCAACCCCCTCCTGGCCGAGCCCGCGACCGCGTCCTGGCCGGCCACCCCGGCTGGCGCGCGGTATGAGGCTGCGCGAGAAGCTGCGGATCTGGTCCTAGCCGAGATGGGCCCGGCAGCGAGATCCGCGGGGACTGGGCAAGGGGTCGCGGAGCCTGACGCGACCGGCCTGGGCCCGCCGGACCTCGCCCTGATCGCGGGCTGGACGCGCGACGCTGACCTGCTGCTCGCTGAGCGAGCGCAGCGCCGCAGCGATCACGCCACGGCCGTCCAGCTGCCAGCCCGGATGCCCGTCTCCTCGCTGGTGACGATGGCCAGGGCTCCGGCGGTACTCGCCGAGCAGGTCCGTCGGCCCATGCCGCAGCCTCCGGCCCCGCGGGCCCGCCGTGGCACCGAGTTTCACCGCTGGCTGGAGCAGCGGTTCGGGCCGCACCCGCTTATCGACCCCGACGAGCTGCTTGGCGCCGCCGATGGGAGCGCCGGGGCTGGCGCCGATCCGGACCTGGCCATGCTCAAGGCACGCTTCGAAGCCGGCGAATGGGCAGACCGGTGGCCGGCTGAGGTCGAGACCCCGTTCGAGACCCTGATCGGGGATCGGCTGATCCGCGGCCGGATCGACGCGGTGTTCGCCGATGCGCCCGAGGGCGGGTTCGATGTCGTCGACTGGAAGACCGGGCGCCCGCCCGGCTCGCCCGACGAGCGCCGCGCTGTCGCCGTCCAGCTGGCCGCCTACCGGCTGGCCTGGGCCGCGCTCGCCGGTGTGCCAGTCGAGCAGGTGCGGGCGGCCTTCTACTACGTCGGCGATGACATCACCGTACGGCCGGCGGATCTCCTTGATCGGGCGGGCCTGGCCGCGCTCATCGAGGCCGTCCCGCTGGCCGCCGATCCATCGTCCGGGGAGCGTCAGCCAAGGTCAGACCGCCGTCAGGGCCCGGGTAGTCCTGGTGTCGGTCAAGAGCCCAGATAGTGCTCCAGGCTTTCGACCTTGGACCGCAGCGCCCCGGTCACGGCGGGCCGGATATCGGCCTTGAGCGTCACACTCACCCGCGGGGCGCGCGCCGCTACGGCGTCCACGGCCCGCTTCACCACGTCCATCACCTCATCCCAGTCGCCCTCGATGGTGGTGAACATGGCGTCGGTCCGGTTGTCCAGGCCGCTTTCCCGCACTACGCGGACGGCGTCGGCGACGTACTCCGCGACCGCCTCCCCGACCCCGAGCGGCGTAACCGAAAAAGCCACGAGCATCCGACTCTCCTTCGCATTGCGGCAGCAACGTCCCTGCGGCGCCTGGTCCAGCTAACGGTGCCATGACAGGCTTTCATGGCGGCACCGGAGATCCGCCGTGGCCGCCTGCGCAAGTCCGGAAGAACCCGATGCGGCTGGCCTTCGGGGTTTCGGCGATGAACGACGTGGCTGAAGGCCAGGTCAGCAGGCTCGATGACCCCGACTTCCTCATGCTCATGTGCTTCGCGGATCGCTCCCTGGACCACAGATTCCCCTGCCTCCAAGTGGCCGGCGGGCGAGGTGCGCCGGAGCGCCAGCTGTTCCGCCAGGTTCTGTCGGCTTGCGTCGGCTCAGGCCCCCTCTGGGCGGCGAGCCCTGGTCTCCGGGAGAGCGCCGCAAGCGTCCTCCCGGGAACCCTCCTCTTGGGAGCCGACACCGCCGGCGCTGTGGCCAGGCAGCCGGGGCACGGAGCAGGAATCCGTTCGGAGGACCAGTTAAATGCGGAGAAGCAGGTTCATTCGTTTCGCGCGACCTCGGGCCCGGTGATGCACGCCAGCAGCGGGAAGGTGGCCGCGATGATGCCGAGGGCCGCCAGGATCCCGCCCGCGGTGACGAGGTAGTACGCGGCGCCGGGCGGCACCATCGGGTGCTGCTGCGCCTCCGAGGCGAACATCGCGGCGGCGGCGAATCCGGTGCCGATCGCGACAGCGGCGACGGCGAGCAGCGGGACGGCGCTTTCCAGCACGACGACGCGGCGCAGCGTGGCGAGCCGGGCGCCGGTGAGCCGCAGCAGGCTGAATGGCCGCTTGCGGTCGGCGAGCCCGCCCGCGATGCCCGCGGCGAGCGTGCAGCCGGCGATCGGCAGGCTGACCAGGATCACCGTGTTCGCGAGCTGCTGGTAGTCGTTGTTGGTGGAATTGTCCTGCGCGATCAGGTCGCCGAGGGTGAACGGCGCGCTGGCGCTGGGATAGGCGCGTGCGTTCTCCAGCACCGTCCTGGCCTGTTCGACCACTGGCACGGCGCCGTTCGTCGCCACGTTGATGGCGTCCACCCCGAGGCTGTCCAGCCGCGCGGCCGGGACGTTCGCGGCCGGCCAGGTGATCCCGGCGAGGACCTGGCCGAACATGGCGTCGGCCAGGTCTACCGGGAACGCCGCCGCGGTCGCCCCGGCCGGGCAGCGGCCAAGGACGGCGGAAGCTGTCGCGAGCTGCGCGCAGGAGACCACCCCAACCGGGCCGCTGGCTGGGAAGGAGACGCCGCCGAGCAGCGTCGCGGGGATGGTCAGCCCCGGGCCCCCGCGGACCACGATCACCCCCTGGACGCCGGGAATCCCGCCCAGCCGGGCCGCAAGCGGCGCGGCGGACGCGGCCGGCTCCGGGGCTCCCTGGGACGCGGAGAAGGACGACTGGCCCGCCAGCTGGTCCGTCACCACGCCCGCGGCTGCGGCGGTGTTCCACCGCGTGAGGTTCTTGGCGTCCTGCGTGGTGATGGCCACCACGGCCACGGTAGTGATGAACAGGGCGAGCACCAGGCCGCTGACGGCTCGGAAGGCCGCCTTTGGGTCGTCGGCGAGGCGACGGGCGGCGATCAGCGTGCCGGGGCGGCTGGTCCACCGGGCCATGAGCCTCGCCATGGCCATGGTGAGCCAGGGGCCGGCGATGACCAGGCCGACGATGATGAGCAGGAAGCTGGACACGAACGCCTGGACCTGCCCGGGTATGGATGCCGGGTGGCCATGCACGGTCCAGAAGCCGAGCTCCGCCAGGCCGGCCAGCAGCGGCAGCGCCCGCCAGGCCCGCGGCGGCTTCGGCGTCTCCCGGCGGGCGACACCGAGCGGCGAGATGTGCACCCGGCGCAGCGCCAGCCGGGCCGCCACGGCGGCGGCCACGGGCACGCCGATCGCGATCGCGAGGATATCCAGCAGGCTGAGCGACAGCTCGCCAGGGAAGAACGGCTGGCCGATGAACGGGATGCCCGCGACCGGGATGCGCAGCAGGAAGAAGATCCCGAACCCGGCCGCCATCCCCAGGGCGGCGGCCACCGTTGATTCCACGGCGGCGAGCAGGGAGACCTGCCTGCGGGTCGCGCCGGCCAGGCGCGTCGCCGCGAACCGCTGCTCGCGGCGGGCGGCCGACAGCCGGGTCGCGGTGGCGATGAAGATCAGCACCGGGATCAGCACGGCCAGCGCCACGACGGACAGGATGAGGTCGACGGAGCTCGCCCCGCCCGCCGCGTCGGGCGGGGTGTAGTTCAGCCCCTTGGGGTTCAGCTGGTCGTGGCCGCCCGGCACCGCTGCGGCGATCGATGTCACCTGCACGCTGTCCGGGGTGTGCGCCAGCTGCGCCGGGGTGTGCCCGATGATGATGACCAGCGAGCCCGGCGACGGCAGCGCGGCGTCGCCGATCGGGCCGGCCAGGCGGCCGGGGTAGCGGCCGGCCAGCTGGTCCGCCGGGGTGCTGCGCAGCAGCGCGGCGAGCGCGGGCGAGGCGTAGTACCGGCCCGGTCCCGGGTCATGGGGGATGCCTGGTGGCACCGGGGACGAGGCGCCGGTGGCGGCCACGTCGAAGCGGCTGATGGGCTGGCCGTCGAAGGTGTCACCGCTGGGGTGCCACCACAGCGGGGCGATGCCCGGCGCCGCCGGGCCGGCGGGCACCGACGCTGTGCCGGTATAGAACCAGGCGTGGCGGTTGTTCCAGGTGGTGGCCGCGTTGGTCGCGGCCACGGCGATCAGCAGCAGGCCGACGCCGAGGCCGACCGCGGCGGCCAGGACGAGCAGCCGGGTGATGGCCTCGCGGCCGCCGCTGATCACCAGCCGCAGTCCGAGCCCGATCACGGCTGGGCCCCGGTGAGCGTGCTGACCCTGCCGTCCCTGACGACGACCTCCCGGTCGGCGTAGGCGGCGACCCGGGCGTCGTGGGTGACCAGGATGACGGTGGTGCCGTGCTCGCGGGCGGCGGCGGTGAGCAGGTCCATGACCAGCTCGCCGGACACCGAGTCCAGCGACCCGGTCGGCTCGTCGGCGAACAGCACCCCCGGCCCGGCGACCAGGCCGCGGGCCAGCGCGACGCGCTGTGCCTGCCCGCCGGACAGCTCCCCGGACCTGCGGTGCTCAAGCCCGTCCAGGCCGAGCGTGCCGAACCACTTCCTGGCCGCCGTCATGGCCGGGCCGCGGCGGGTGCCGGACAGCAGGAGCGGCAGGGCGACGTTTTCTTCCGCGGTCAGCTCGGGGACCAGCTGACCGGACTGGAACACGAACCCGAACCGATCCCGGCGCAGCGCACTGCGCCGGTCGTCGCTCAGGGTGTCCAGCCGCTGCCCGCCGAACCAGACCTGCCCCTCCTCGGGGACCAGGATGCCCGCCAGGCAGTGCAGCAAGGTCGACTTACCCGATCCGCTCGGCCCCATGACCGCGACGATCTCACCCGGCCGGACTCCCAGCGAGGCGCCGCGCAGCGCCGGCGTCTGGCCGAACGACTTCATCAGGCCCCGCGCCTCGATGATCTTCGCAGTTCCGGGAGCCGCCGCGACAGCGGGGAGATCCGCGGTCACTGGCGCACCGCCCGCGCGAGCAGGTCCAGCCGGGCCGCGGTGTGGTCGATCCATCGCAGGTCAGCCTCCAGGCGGTAGATGGCGTGGTCGGCGAGCAGCACGTCGAGGGGCTCGCCGCGCCGCTTGAGTTCGGTGAGCTCGCGCATCCGCTGCAGGTGCGCCGCCCGCTGCACATCCAGGTAGCCATTGGCCGGCCGGTCGAGCACCAGGGCGAGCACCACCTTGGCGAACAGCTCGCTCTGCAGGTCCGGCTCCGGCGGGGCCGGCTCGGCCAGCCACCGCTCCACATCGGCGGCGCCCGCCTCGGTGATGACATATCGCCGGCGTTCGGGCCCGGCCTCCTGCTCGACCGGCCCGGGGACCGCCTTACCGTCTCTGGCCAGCCGGGACAGGGTCGCGTACACCTGGCTGTAGCGCAGCGGCCTGCCCCGGCCGAAGTACGCGTCGTAGTCCCGTTTCAGGTCGTATCCGTGGCTTGGCCCCCGCTCAAGCAGGCCAAGCAGTGTCAGCGGAACACTCATATCTGAGAGAATACCCCAAGAGTATTCTCTTAGATAGTAGTTTTCGATGTCGGGGTGCGGGCCCGTTCCCGGGTGCGATCCGGCGGCGCTGGCTGCAGAGCCGTTCCCCGCTGCCGTCCCGGGTCCGGTCAGCTGCGGCCTGACAGATTCCTGGCCTTGCTCAAGCTGCTCCGCCGGCGCTGGCCCGGCCAGCTCTACGTGGTCCTAGACAACTTCTCCCCGCACAAGCACGCCGAAGTCACCGGCTGGGCCGCCGCCCACAACATGGAGCCGGTGTTCCTGCCGGCTAACTCCTCCCGGAGGAACTGGATCGTGCCCGAATTCGCCGCGCCGCCTACGGCTGACTGATGTGCCGGGCCATGGACGCGGCGATCACCCTGCCGACCGTCACGCGCAGGTGTTAGGACCTTCCTTCTGAGCAGACAATCCGCCTTGCCGAGGGTCCAGAGACCGCTCGCCCGGCCAGCCCGGGAGAGCCCGGAACGGCACGCCAGTCGTGCCTCGCTAGAGTTCCGGCAGGGATCTCCGCGCTCCCCAACGGCGCGGTTGCCACCACCCGCGAGGAGATGATCATGGACGTCCGCGAGTACGTCGGGCAGAACGCGCCCGATTTCTTCGCCGCGCTCAAGCAGTGGCTGGCGATCCCGTCGATCTCCGCCGACCCGGCCCGGCACGGTGAGGTGCGGCAGTCGGCGCAGTGGCTCGCTGATTACCTGCGCGACACCGGGTTTCCGGTGGTAGAGGTCTGGGAGACCGGCACCGAGGCCGCTCGCGGCCTACCCGCCGTGTTCGCGCACTGGCCGGCCGTGGACCCGGCCGCGCCCGTCGTGCTCGTCTATGGCCACCACGACGTCCAGCCGGTGGAACCGCTGGAGGAGTGGGACTCGCCCCCGTTCGAGCCCGCCGAGCGCGAGGGCAGGCTGCTGGCCCGCGGCGCCTCCGACGACAAGGGCCAGGTGCTGTTCCACGCTCTGGGGGTGCGGGCCAGCCTCGCGGCCAGCGGGGCCGCCGCGCCGCCGGTCACCATCAAGCTGCTGATCGAGGGCGAGGAGGAGTCCGGCTCGCCCAATTTCGCGGCCCTCCTGCGGGACCGACGCGATCAGCTGCGCTGTGACGCGATCGTCGTCTCCGACACCACCATGTGGGCCGCGGACGTGCCGTCGATGTGCACCGCCATGCGCGGCATGGCCGACGCCCAGATCGACGTGCGCGGTCCGGACCAGGACCTGCACTCAGGATCGTTCGGCGGCGCGGTACCGAACCCGCTGCACGCGCTGGCCGCGCTGCTTGCCGGGCTGCACGACCCCGAAGGGCGGGTCACCCTGCCCGGGTTCTACGACAAGGTAGCACCGGTATCGGCGCAGGAGCGTGAGATGTTCGCCAGGCTGCCGTTTGACGAGAAGGCCTGGCTCACTGACGCAGGCAATAGCGGGGCACCCGCCGGGGAGGCGGGATTCACCACCCTGGAGCGGATCTGGGCGCGGCCGACCGCAGAGGTGAACGGCATGTGGGGTGGCCACACCGGTCCGGGCGCCAAGACGATCGTGCCGCGCGAGGCTCACGCCAAGCTGTCGTTCAGGCTGGTTGCCCATCAGGAGCCCGCTGACGTCATCGCCGCGCTCCGTGAGTACGTCTCCGCGCACACCCCGGCGAGCATTGAGGCGACCGTCACCTCGGAGGGGCCAGGCACCCGGCCCGCATTCTCGCCCGTCGACTCGGCTGCGGTCCTGGCCGCCCGGCGCGCGATGGAACGGGCGTTTGGCTGTGAAGTGTTGTTCACGCGAGAGGGCGGCAGCGGGCCGGAGGCCGACCTGACCGAGATCCTCGGCGCGCCGCTGGTCTTCCTGGCGGTTGGCCTCGACGAAGACCGCATTCACGCGCCGAACGAAAAGGTCGAGATGTCGCTGCTGCTCAAGGGGGCCGAGGCGGCCGCCTACCTGTGGGATGAGCTGGCGGCTGCGTCCGGCGAGCTCACCGGCAGCCGATGAACCCGGACCCGCGCCGCGGGCCCGGGACGGATCCGGGGACTGAGGCGGATCGCGGGAGCGCGGCGGATCGCGGGAGCGCGGCGGATCGCAGGAGCGCGGCGGATCGCGGGAGCGCGGCGGATCGCGGGACTGAGGTGGATCGCGGAATAGGCGCAGACGGCTTGGAGCCGGATGGCTCCGGCGGTGTTGGCGGCCCGGAGCCTGACGGCCTCGCCCCGCTGGGGAACCTGGCGCTGGCCCGCGGCGAGGTGGACCGGGCGACCATGCGGCGGGAGGACGCTGCCTGGCTCGAAGCGGCCTGGGCGGATCCAGGCAGCCGGGTGCTTGTCGTGTACGACGGGCAGGCGCCGGTCCGGTTCAGCGACGATGGGGCGGAGCTGGAACTGGTGCCGCCCGGCGCGGCACCGGACGGGGTCAGGTTGCTGCTGGGCACTGACTCGGCCGGGACCGCCTACTTCGGTGTTGCGGTCACCGGCGAGCGGCCGGCACTGCCCGGCGAGCGGCCGGAGCACGGTAGCCGTCCCGGCAGCGTGCGATGGGCCGGGCTGCGGCAGACCGGGGCCCTGCTTCCGGCCCGGGATGCGGGGCTGATGACGCACGCGGTGGCGCTGGCCAACTGGCATGCGGTCGCCGGGTACTGCTCGCAGTGCGGTGCGGCGACGGAGCCGGCCGCCGCGGGGCACACCAGGCGCTGCGTGGCCTTCGGTACCGAGCACTTCCCGCGGAGCGATCCCGCAGTGATCATGCTGGTCACCGACCCCGACGACCGGGGCCTGCTGGCCAGGAACGCGCAGTGGCCGGAGCGGCGGGTCTCGATCCTGGCCGGGTTCGTCGAGCCGGGCGAGTCAGCTGAGCAGGCCGTCGCGCGCGAGGTGCTCGAGGAAACCGGCCTGGCGGTGGACCGGGTCCGGTATGTCGGCAGCCAGCCCTGGCCGATGCCGCACAGCCTGATGCTCGGATTCCGTGCGCACGCCGCAGGCGGCCAGCAGATCAGGGTCGACACTCACGAGATCGCTGAGGCCCGCTGGTTCTCCAGGACCGACCTGCGAGCCGCGATCGAACGTGGTGACATACTGCTGCCGCCCCCGGTCTCGATAGCGCACCAGATCATCGCTTCCTGGTACGGCACCGACCTCGCCGGGGGCTGGTGAGGCGGGCCGCTGATCGCGGCCTCGCGGGAGGCGCGGCCGTCGCCGGAGGGTGCCGAAGGCGGAGCCCGTGGCGTCCCGGTCCGACGGGTATCACAGCCCACTCCGTCACCGGCTGTGCAGGGCGACCTCGATCGCGTCAGTGGTCGCTTGCGGATCATCAACCTCGATGATCAGCCGCCGGTAGTCCTCATTGTCGAGGTCGATCACGAGGGCCTTGCTGGCATCGTGCACGTCCCAGAAGATGCGGTCACCGTGCACGTGGAAGGTGCCAGCCGTGACCACTCCCGGAACGTAGGTGCCCGGGCCGCGCCACCCGCGCGCATCCCTGGCGATGGCCGGGTCGGGGATCGCGCCACGGATATGCGCCAGCGGGATGCTGAGGCGGCTCTGCAGCGCCCACAGCTTGTCGAGCCCCTCGACCTCGATCAAGAGGTTGCCGTCCTCAACCGTTACTTTTGCCATTTCTCTGCTCGCTGTTCTATGTGAAGTTCGGGCGCCGACCTCCGTTGGCCGTCTCGGCGCGCCGCTGGACTCCGCGCAACAGGTTCCTGGCCGTGATGGCCTCGCCCCAGACCAGGACGATCGGGACGACGTAAGCCCGGAACGGCCAGGGCCCGCACCTCATCCGGATGCGGCGGATGACCCGGGTCTTTCCTGGCTCAGGCTCGGTCAGGATAGTGCTGTCGCTGAGTTCGCCGAAGACGCCCAGCCGGGGGCTGTCCCGGAGCCTGGCCGGCAGCAGGTACCGCAGGTGCGTGTCGGTGAACAGGACGAATGTCTTGCCTGGTTCAAGCTGGCGTACAACGTAGTAGGCCGTCCCTGGCGGCCCGTCCGCGATGATGTCCCCTACCTGCAGGTCCTGCCAAGCCGGGACAATCCGATCGGAGGCACCGACCTGATAGCCGACCGCCGCCTGCCCTGGCTGCTTGCGGGAGAGTCGGCGGTAATACCAGTCCACGCACCGGTCCCACAGTCGCGAGTCGGAGTAGAAGCCGGCCCGCCCCTGGCCGGTCTGCACCAGCCAGGGCCAGACCTGCTGCGGCGGCACGTTGATTGTCACGGCGTGGGTCGCCTGCACCATCGGAGACTGCACAAGATCGTCGCCCGGCAGCGGGGCTATCCGTTCTTCCTCTGTTGCCTGCCAGGGAACCCGGCCGGCCCCGCGGGCGCGACCACCAGGTCGCCGGATGCCTTCCGCGGGAGTCATCGGTGAAGTGCCAGCGGCGGGCTGCGGTCGCAGGCGGCCGGAGAGCGAGTTGAGCTGGGCCGCGGTGCCGGGGCCAGCCAGCGGACGGCCGTGGCCGCACGCCAGCACATTAGGCTCCAGCTCCGCGAGGACACTGACCGATTCCTTGGCCGCCGTCCAGTCCCAGGTCGAGATATACGGCGGGCCGGCCGCGCAATGCTTGCCGAGCAGCAGGTCGCGCGGGTCGTTCAGGTTAACGGTCAAGACGGCATCGCCGGTTATCAGCAGCCGGTCGCTGGCGCGGAAGAACGCGACGTGACCAGGCGTGTGGCCGGGCGTGGGTATGCACTGCCAGTCCGGCAGGCCGGAAACCCCGGCCGCCGGATCGAACGCTCGTACGGTGCCCGCCAGGCTGTTGCGCGACACCATCGCCTCGACCTTGCGGCGGGGCATCAGTCGCAGCAGCGGCACGATGAGCCACCGGTCAAGCGGGTTGCCGTACTCCGGCAGGTAGCCGCCCGGAGCCAGGGCCATTTCGCCGGGGTGCACGTGGACCGGCAGGTCCCATAGCCGGGCCAGCTCCAGCGCCGAGCCGGCGTGATCAGGGTGGATATGGGTCAGCAGGATCGCGGCGGGCCGGGTGCCCGCTCCGAACAGGGATTCAGCGGCCGCTGCGATGAGCGCTCCGCGATGCGGCCACGCGGTGTCAATGAGCACCCAGGCCGTCCGGGAGCGCACGAGGTAGACGTTGGCCTCGGTGAGCAATCGGCCGGTCTCGAGGCGGTACACGCCCTGGGCGATCTCCTCCGGACGGGGCTGCGCTCCGGTCGCCGGCCTTACCGGCTTGAGGAAGCCCTCAGACTTGCGCGCGACAGCTCGAGTCATGGCTATCGCCTCCGTTTCCAGCTTGGCGATCGCGACCGGTGCCACCCAGTGCCGAAGGTCCCGCGATGCCCCGCCGTGTCGCTGCCGAGCTGCCTGGTCCTTGGTCATCGCTGAAAACCCGCCCAGTGATCAGGTACGGAGCCGCGGTGCGATCCGACTTTGCTTCGGTAGCGGAGGTGGATGCCTTGCGCGCGCGGATCGAGGCCGAGGCGGACGGCCGGCTGGACGGGACTGCCGCGCCGCCGGACTTCGCAGTATCTGAGACGCCCAGCTACCTCGGTCGCGGCGTTGCGGCGCTGGCGACCGATCCGGAGGTATCCAGGTTCGCCAGGCGGACCCGGGGGTCCGTGAGGCTGGCATCGGGGGCAGGAACGATCATGTGGGTCGAGCACGACTACAAGCGCGGCGGCAACCTGGCCCACCCCGGCCGCGGGCATCAGGCGCTGGGAACCCGTCCCATGATCCAGTCGAACTCGGAGACGATCCGGACGCCGAGACCTTCGGTGTATAGCGGGCGGATGGCCTCCCGGATTGCCTCGGCGAACCGGTCGTAGCCAGCCGCCTGCAGGGCCGGCCAGGACGGCCCGGCAGCGGCGAGCGCCCGGGCCGCCAGGTCGAGGTCGGGCCACTCGTTGAGGACCTGCGCGGTTCCCCGGCCCAGGAACTCCAGGCCGGCGTCGGTGAGCATCTGCTCGGCTATGCCGGGCCGCCCGGTGTCGCCCTGATTGAGGGTGGCATCGATGTGGCCGGGCGGCGACAGTTCCAGCAGTGTGGCGAAGTACGGCAGCAGGCCAAGCCGCTTGGGAGATCCCCAGAAGCTGAACCCGGCCAGCCCGCCCGGCCGGACCACCCGGCGGGCCTCGGCCAGCGCGTCCTCGCATCCCTTCCAGATCCCGTTGAAACTGGTCGCCACATCGAAGCAGTCATCGTCGAACGGCAGCGCGAACATGTCACCGACCCGGAAATCGGCGTCGGGTATGCGCGCCCGCGCGATCGCGATCAGCGCCTCGGAGGCATCCAGCCCAGCGACCGCGGCCCCGCGGGCGGCCGCGACGCTGGCCGCGTATCCGGAGCCGCAGGCGATGTCGAGCAGCCGCGTCCCGGGGCCCACGCCAGCCCGGTCGAACAGCGCGTCGTTCGCGCGCCGCGCATACGGCTCCATCAGGTACGCCCAGTCCGCAGCCCGTTCACCCCAGGCCTGGCCCGATTCGGCCCACCCCATTGGCCCCGCCTCCGCTGCCCGGTCGTTGCCCAGCCCTTCCGCAACTGCTTAGTCAGCGATCCGGTACTCCTCCAGCAGCCTGCGTCCCACGATCATCTTCTGGATCTCCGCAGTGCCTTCACCGATCAGGAGCATCGGAGCCTCCCGGTACAGACGCTCGATCTCGTACTCCTTGGAGAAGCCGTAGCCGCCGTGGATGCGGAAAGAGTCCTCCACGACCTCCTTGCCGAACTCGGAGGCGAGGTATTTGGCCATGCCGGCCTCGAGGTCGTTCCGGCGACCGGAGTCCTTCGTACGAGCCGCCATCACCATCATCTGGTGGGCGGCCTCGACCTTGGTGGCCATCTCGGCCAGCTTGAACTGGATCGCCTGGTGCTCGGCGATCGGCTTGCCGAAGGCGTACCGCCGCTGCGCGTAGGCTATGCCCAGCTCGAAGGCGCGCAGGGCGATTCCGCAGCCGCGGGCGGCGACATTGACCCGGCCGACCTCAACGCCGTCCATCATCTGGTAAAAGCCCCGGCCGGTGGTGCCGCCGAGCACCCGGTCGGCGGGGATGCGGACGTCGGCGAGGACCAGCTCGGTGGTGTCGACGCCCTTGTAGCCCATCTTCTCGATCTTCCCGGGCACCGTCAGGCCGGGCACCTTGGGGTTGGCGCCGAAGCCCGGCTCCTTCTCGATCAAGAACGTGGTCATGTTCCGGTGTGGCGCGTCGTGGCCCTCGTCGGTCCGGCAGAGCACCGCCACCAGGTTCGAGGTGCCGCCGTTGGTCAGCCACATCTTCTGGCCGTTGATCACGTAGTCGTCGCCGTCGCGCACCGCCCTGGTGCGGATCGCCGAAACGTCCGAGCCCATGCCCGGCTCCGACATGGAGAAGGCACCGCGCACCTCACCGGTCGCCATCCGGGGCAGGAAGTAGTCCTTCTGCTCCTTGGTGCCGTGCTGGACGATCATATGGGCGACGATGAAGTGGGTGTTGACGATGCCCGACACCGACATCCAGCCGCGCGAGATCTCCTCCACGACCAGGGCGTAAGTAAGCAGCGACTCCGCGAGACCGCCGTATTCCTCGGGGATGGTCAGCCCGAACAGGCCCAGCTGCTTCATCCCGTCGACGATCTGGGCGGGGTAGGTGTCCTGGTGCTCTAGCTCGGTGGCAACCGGAATGATCTCCTTTTCGACGAAGTCCCGGACCGTGGCGAGGATGTCCTTCTGGATCTCCGTCAGGCCGTCGGTCTGTGCGAGTCGTCCCATGGCGCGGCTCCGTTATCTCCGGGTGGAAAGAGAGCTGTGGGTGTCGGGGCTGGGCCGATCCTGCGCGGCGGTCATGCGGTCGGCTCGGGACGGCCGGGCTGCTCCCCGCCGCGCTCGGAGATATAGGTCCCGGTCGGCACCATCACCTTGCGGCGGAAAACGCACACGAGGGTGCCGTCCTGCTTGTAGCCGCGGGTCTCGACTCCGACGATGCCCCGGTCACTCCTCGACTTGGACAGCCACTTCTCGAGCACGGTGGTCTCACCGTAGATGGTGTCGCCGTGGAAAGTGGGCGCCACGTGCTTCAGCGACTCGACCTCCAGATTGGCGATGGCCTTGCCGGAGACGTCCGGTACTGACATGCCGAGCAGCAGCGAGTAGATGTAGTTGCCCACCACCACGTTCCTGCCGAAATCGGTGGCCTGCGCGGCGTAGTTCGCGTCCAGGTGGAGCGGGTGGTGGTTCATGGTGAGGAGGCAGAACAGGTGGTCGTCGTACTCGGTGACCGTCTTCCCTGGCCAGTGCTTGTAGACCGCCCCGATCTCGAACTCCTCGTAGGTCCGTCCGAACTGCATCGCCGATGTCCTTCGCTCTACTGGTACGGGTCGGTTCTCGCCGGGGGAGCGCCCCTGGCTCAGGCCTGCGGGGGCTCGAACTTCGACGTGCGCTGCATTCCTGCCGCCCGGCCCTTGCCCGCGATCACCAGGGCCATCTTGCGGGAGGCCTCGTCGATCATCTCGTCACCGAGCATGGCCGACCCCTTGGCCCCGCCCGCCTCAGACGTGCACCAGTCGTAGGCGTCCAGGATGAGCTCCGCATGATCGTAGTCCTCCTGCGACGGGGAAAAGATCTCGTTGGCGGCCGCGATCTGGTCCGGATGCAGCACCCACTTGCCGTCGAAGCCCAGGGCCGCGGCCCGCCTGGCGACTGCGCGGTAGCCGTCGGCGTTGCGGATCTGCAGGTAGGGGCCGTCGATGGCCTGCAGGTCGTGGGCGCGAGCGGCCATCAGGATGCGCATCATGATGTAGTGGTAGGCGTCCGCCGGGTAGCCGGGGGGCTGCTCGCCGACCACCAGCGACTTCATGTTGATCGAGGCCATGAAGTCGGCGGGGCCGAAGATGATGGTCTCGATCCGCGGCGAGGAGGCGGCGATCGCGTCGACGTTAACCAGGCCCTTGGCGTTCTCGATCTGGGCTTCAATGCCGATCCGGCCGACTTCGAAGCCCATCGTCTTCTCGATCTGGGTGAGCAGCAGGTCAAGGGCCTTGACCTGCTCGGCGTCCTGGACCTTGGGCAGCATGATGCAGTCCAGGTTGGGACCTGCCCCCTCGACCACCGTGATCACGTCCCGGTAGGTCCAGCGGGTCGTCCAGTCGTTGACCCGGACGACGCGGGCCTTGCCGCTCCAGTCACCGTTGTTCAGCGCGTCGACGATGTGATGCCGGGCGCTCTCCTTGACCAGCGGCGCACAGGCGTCCTCGAGGTCCAGGAACACCTGGTCCGCGGGCAGGCCCTGGGCCTTCTCGAGGAAGCGCGGGTTGCTGCCGGGCACGGCCAGGCAGGAACGGCGCGGGCGCAGGCGGTTGATCGTGGCAACAGTGGCGGTGGTCATGTCAGGTCGTGCCATCCTTCGAGGGTTGCGGTGTCGGTCGGCAGGTCGCGGCCGGGCGGTCGGTAAGGCCAGGATGCCCCGGCGGGGGGCTGCAGCCAAGTGCGGGCCATGACGCGGCGCGTCCAGTGGCGGCCAGCTAGGTCGTCCCGGCCAGGCTGCCCTGACGGCCCTGCCACGGCTGTAGCTCGTGGGCGAGCCGGATCTCGTCGACGATGCGGCCGACGATGGCGGTAATGCCGAAGTCCTTGGGAGTGAAGACCGCGGCCACCCCCGCGGAGCGCAGGGATTCGGCGTCGGCCGCCGGGATGATCCCGCCCACCACCACCGGGATGTCCCCCGCTCCGGCCTGGCGAAGCCGGCGCAGTACATCGGGCACCACCTCGGCATGCGCACCGGAGAGGATGGACAGCCCCAGGCACTGTACGTCCTCGGCGACCGCGGCCGCCGCGATCTGCTCAGGGGTGAGCCGGATCCCCTGATAGATCACCTCGAACCCGGCGTCGCGGGCCCGTACCGCGATCTGCTCGACACCGTTGGAGTGCCCGTCCAGGCCCGGCTTGCCCAGCAGCAGGCGCAGCCTGCCCACCCCGAGTTCCTCGGCGGTAGCGGCCACCGCCTCGCGGACGGCGGCCAGCTCCCCGCCCGGCTCGGTGGCTACCGCCACCGGGGCGCCGCTGACCCCGGTGGGTGCCCGGTACTCGCCGAACACCTCGCGCAGCGCGAACGACCACTCGCCGGTGGTAACGCCCGCCCGGGCGCAGGCCAGGGTGGCCGTCATCAGGTTGACGCCGTCACGCGCTGCGTCGCCCCTGAGCCGGTCGAGGGCGGCGAGCACCCTGGTCTCGTCGCGCTGCTTGCGCCACTGCTCAAGATGGGCCAGCACCGCGCGCTCGGCGGCCGGGTCCACCTGCTCGACCGCGGTCACCAGGTCCGCGGTCAGCGGGTTGGGCTCGGTGGTCTGGAAGCAATTGACGCCCACGACCTTGTCCTCGCCGGACTCGATACGGGTGCGCCGGGCTGCGTGCGACGCGACGAGCTGGGCCTTGAGGTAGCCGGACTCCACCGCCGGTATCACCCCGCCCATCTGCAGCACCTTGGCGATCTCGGCCTCGGCGCCGGCCAGCAGCTGCGCGGTCTTGGCCTCAATCACCGGGGAGCCGTCGAACAGGTCGCCGTACTCCAGCAGGTCCGACTCGTAGGCGAGCACCTGCTGGACGCGCAGGCTCCACTGCTGGTCCCAGGGCCGCGGCAGTCCCAGCGCCTCGTTCCAGGCGGGGAGCTGCACGGCGCGGGCCCGGGCGTCCTTGGAGAGGGTGACGGCGAGCATCTCCAGGACGATCCGCTGGACGTTGTTCTCCGGCTGTGCCTCGGTCAGGCCCAGCGAGTTGACCTGCACGCCGTAGCGGAAGCGCCGGCGAGCGGGATCGGCGATGCCGTACCGCTCCTGGGTGAGGCTGTCCCAGAGCCGGGAGAAGGCCCGCATCTTGCACATCTCCTCGACGAAGCGGACGCCCGCGTTGACGAAGAAGGACATTCGCGTTACGACCTCGCCCATCCGCTCCTGCGGAACCTGCCCGGAGTCCCGGACCGCGTCCAGGACGGAGATGGCGGTGCACATCGCGTACGCGATCTCCTGCACCGGGGTGGCGCCGGCCTCCTGGAGGTGGTAACTGCAGACATTGATCGGGTTCCACTTGGGCATGTGCGCGACCGTGTAGGCGATCACGTCGGTAGTGAGGCGCATCGAGGGGCCGGGCGGGAAGATGTACGTCCCGCGTGAGAGGTACTCCTTGACGATGTCGTTCTGGGTGGTGCCGGTGAGCTTGGTGATGTCGGCGCCCTGCTCCTCGGCGACGACCTGGTAGAGCGCCAGCAGCCACATCGCCGTGGCGTTGATCGTCATCGAGGTGTTGGTCTGCTCCAGCGGGATTCCCTCGAAGAGGGCGCGCATATCTCCTAGGTGCTCTACCGGGACGCCGACCCGGCCGACCTCTCCGAGCGCCAGGATGTGGTCGGCGTCGTACCCGATCTGGGTGGGCAGGTCGAACGCGACCGACAGACCGGTCTGGCCTTTGGCGAGGTTGCGGCGGTAGAGCGCGTTGGACTCCGTCGCGGACGAGTGACCCGCATAGGTCCGCATCAACCAGGGACTGTCCCGGCTAGGGCGCTGCGGCTGCTGGTCGTTCGACTCGGTCATTTCGGATTCGTCCTCATACGTTCCGGAAGCGGTTAATCTCGGGCAGGTGCTTGGCGCGCAACTCGGCGTCGCGCACGCCGAGGCCCTCCTCCGGGGACAGGCAGAGCACTCCCACCTTGCCATGGTGCAGGTTCTGATGGACATCCAGAGCGGCCTGGCCGGTCTGCTCCATCGGGTAGACCTTCGACATGGTCGGGTGGATCATGCCCTTGGAGATCAGCCGGTTCGCCTGCCACGCCTCGCGGTAGTTGGCGAAATGCGAGCCGATGATGCGTTTGAGGCTCATCCACAGGTAGCGGTTGTCGTACTCGTGCATGAACCCCGAGGTGGAGGCGCAGGTCACGATGGTGCCGCCCCTGCGGGTGACGAAGACCGAGGCGCCGAAGGTCTCCCGGCCCGGGTGCTCGAAGACGATGTCCACGTCCTCGCCGCCGGTGAGCTCGCGGATCCTGGCGCCCAGCCGCTTCCACTCCTTCGGGTCCTGGGTGTGCTCATCCTTCCAGAACTTGTAACCCTCGGCGCGCCGGTCAATGACCAGCTCGGCGCCCATCGACCGGCAGAGCTCCGCCTTGGCCTCGCTGGAGACGACGCAGACCGGGATGCCGCCGCCGGCCTTCGTGTACTGCGTGGCATAGGCGCCAAGGCCGCCGCTGGCACCCCAGATGAGGACGTTGTCGCCCTGCTTCAGGCCGGCGCCGTTGCGGGAGACCAGCTGCCGGAACGCGGTGGAGTTCACCAGGCCCGGCGTCGCGGCTTCCTCCCAGGTGAGGTGCTTCGGCTTGGGCATCAGCTGGTTGGTCTTGACGATGGCCAGTTCGGCGAGGCCGCCGAAGTTGGTCTCGAAGCCCCAGATGCGCTGTTCCGGGTCCATCATGGTGTCGTTGTGGCCGTCGGAACTCTCCAGCTCGACGGACAGGCAGTGGGCGACGACCTCCTCGCCGGGCTTCCAGACGGTCACTCCCGGGCCGGTCCGCAGCACCACGCCCGCGAGGTCCGAGCCGACCACCTGGTACGGCAGGTCGTGCCGTGCGGTGAGTTCCGAGAGCTTTCCATAGCGGCGCAGGAAGGCGAAAGTGGAGATCGGCGAGAAGATGGAACTCCACACGGTGTTGTAGTTGACGGCGCTGGCCATGACGGCGATCAGCGCCTCACCCAGGCCGAGTTCGGGGACCGGCACCTCTTCCACGTGCAGGGACTTGCGTGGGTCTCGGTCCTTCGTGTCGATACCGTCGAACATGTGTTCCTCGTCCCGGTGCAGGGTGACTGCCCGGTAGGACTCCGGCAGCGGGAGCGCGGCGAAATCCGCGGTCTGGCTGTCGGAGCTGAGGATGGCGTCGAGGATTTCCTGCAAGGCTGGCTCCCTAAGGCATACCTGCGAGAGGAGCGCAGGGCGTCCGGGGAGCCGCGGCGCCGCGACCGGTGGTGACAGCGTTCTTATTCATCCGGGCCGAGGGTGCGAGCCTCCGTCATGGCCGCCATCCCGCACTCTGGCCCGTACCTTTACGATTTCATGCGCATTGCCCACTGTCTATTAAGAGTTTCACGTGGACAGTTAAATGAAACCTTTTTATTTAACGAGTTCGCGCGCCGGGCTCACCCAGGGCAGCCCTCAAGTACACAGGGCTGCAGGGAAGTGGCCTCCGCATCGTTCGACCGCAGCTCGACTGCAGGTCCGGGCGGCCGTACGCGTCATCTCCCGGCGCTGGGTGTGACCAACGTCACATCCCGCTCGTCGAGCCAGGTGAGTCAGCGGCGCGGGCGGTGCGCCGGAGGTGACCGTCCGGCCGCGCCGCGGGCTAGCTCGGCGCAAGCTTCCTGACGGCATCAGTCACGCTGACGTCCGGCGTCGGGACGATCATGATGACCGGAGTGTCGAGGCCGGCCGCCTGATACTCGGCGACCTGGTCCCGGCAGGCTTCGGCGGGCCCGTGGACGACAAGCTCGTCGACAAGTTGATCGGGGATGGCGGCCAGGGCGCCCTTGCGATCGCCGCTGTTCCAGGCGGCCAGCATCGGCCGCATGGCCTGCTCGCGGCCCAGCCAGGCGTGGAACGCAGCGTAAGTCGGCACGGTCAGGTAGGCCGCGATCATGCGCTTGCCGATCGCGCGGGCCAGCCCCGCGTCCGGCGTCGGGCAGACGAAGATCCTGGCGACCAGTTCGCAGTCGGGCCCTGCCTCCGCGCGTACCTGGGGGACGTCGTGCGGCGCCAGCCAGTTCGTGATCACGCCGTCGGATTCCGCGGCGGCCAGCCGGATCATCTGCGGGCGGAGCGCGGCCAAGGCCAGGCCGGGCGGGTCGGCGGGCGCATTCTCCAGCCGGAAGCCGTCCACGCTGAACGTCTCGTACCGCTCGGTCACCTTCTCCCCGGCCAGTGCGCGCCGCAGGAACCGCAGCATGTCCCTGGACCGCTGGTAGGGCTTGGTGAACTCGATCCCGTTCCATTTCTCCACCACCACCGGCGTGGCCGTGCCGATGCCCAGCACGAAGCGGCCAGGCGCCAGCGCGGCCAGCGTGGCCGCGGTCATCGCCAGCAGGCCAGGTCCGCGGGTGTAGATGCTGGCAATGGCGGTGCCAAGCCGCAGTTCGCCGGCCCACTGACTGGCTAGGGCGAGCGGGGTGAACGCATCGAAGCCGGTGATCTCTGACGACCATGCGTCGGTGTAGCCGAGGCCGGGGAGTTCGGTGACGATCTCGCGCTGCTCGGCCAGGTCCAGACCGTGCAACGGGAGCGTGATTCCCCAGCGGGCCTTACGTTCCATCAGGAGTCCTCTCCTCGGCGCCGATCAGCGCCGCGAGGTTTCGTTTCGCGGCATTCTTGTCCGACCGATATCACAGTCTCCGATCGGGCAGCAGGCCGCAGCCGACGGGGCCAGGAAACTGTCAGTACCGCTCGACAAGATGGGCACGGCTGGCAGGCAGGTCGTATGGCGCGGGCCAGAAATCGGTGATCCTGGCGATCAGGCCCTCGTCGTCGATCTCGAAGAAGCACACACCGGGATAGCTGCCGTCCGGCTCAGACATCTCGATCCAGCTCGCCGCCGACCGCCCTTCCGCCACGATCCGCTCGACGCGCAGATGCCATTCGCGGTCGAAGCCCTCGGCATTGAACCTGAGGTAAGCCTCCCGGCCGCGGACCCGCTCCCGCGCCTGCGGGCCGTTGTAAATGACATCGGCGGCGACCAGGCCGCCGAACGTGGCCCAGTCCCTGGCCTCCGCCGCCGCCCAGTAGGCGGCGATCAGCTGATGCGTGTCGGTCACGACGGCAGCGTACGCGAACGCGCAGGGCCGGGACTTGGGGGGCGGCCGAGCGCCTCGAATGCCGGTGGGCCAGGGCAGACGTTCGGGCTCGCGGATGGCAGTTTCTGGTGCGGCTGTCTGACACCATTGGGGCTGATGGCAGTGAAGGCGCAGGGGAAGGCGCGGCTGATGGCCGGGACTGAGCAGGCGGCGGCCTGGCCGCAGCTAGCCGACTGGTATGACCGGCTGGTGCGGCACGGCAGCGGGCCGCACGAGCTTGCCCTGGCCACGACGCTGCGGCTGGTCCCCGACCTGCGGGGCGCAAAGGTCCTGGACGTGGCGTGCGGACCGGGCCTGGCGGCCCGGGCACTGGCCAGGGCCGGGGCCGCGTCAGTCACCGGAGCCGACCTGTCGCCGGAGATGATCGAGATAGCCCTCGGTTACGAAACGGCGGAGCCGCTGGGCATCAGTTACCTGATCAGCGACGCCCGCACCCTGGACACCGTGGACGACGCGGCTTTCGACGTCGTGACCTGCCAGCTTGGCCTGATGGACATCCCCGACCTGCCCGCGGCGCTGGCCTCGGTGGCCCGGGTGCTGCGGCCCGGCGGATCGTTCGTGTTCGTGATCGGCCACCCGTGCTTCCTGGCGCCGAGTGCCCGCACTGTCGAGGCTGCGGGCGGACCCGCCCGGCTGATCGGCGATTACCTCCACGAGCGGTTCTGGCGCTCGGCCAACCCGGCCGGGGTCCGCGGTCGCGCGGGCAACCACCACCGCACGGTGGCCACCTACCTGAATACGCTGGCCGGGTGCGGGCTGGCCATCGATCTGGTGGACGAACCCCCCGCTAGCGGCCGGCTCGCCGCTGAGCAGCCCGTCTACCGCGACGTCCCGATCTTCTTCGCGGCCCGGGTCACCAGGCGCCCGTGATCCCCGCCGGGCCGCTGTGCCGCCCGCTGGCGGGTCAGCGGCCCTTGAGGCTGCCGATGCTGAGCGATCCGTCGGCCGCACTCCCGCTGGCCGGGGACTGGCCGGCCGGGGACTGGCTGGCCGGGGACTGGCTGGCCGCGGACACGCTGGCCTGGCTGGCCGGGGGCTCGAACTTCTGCTCCACCTCGCGCACGTAGCCGGCCGGGTCCTTGTCCACGGGGAGCACGCCTGCGAAATGCCTCGCCTCGAAGGCCGCGAAGGCGGTGGCCAGGTCGTGTCGCAGCCGCAGGCTGGCCAGACGGCGGAAGTCGGTGAGGCCTTCGCGCTCTTCCTCAGCCATGTGATCGCCGTTGGCGATGTTCACCGCGGCGATCGCGGCGTACCACTCGTCGGTACCCACTGCGCGGCCCCCGACCGCGACGATCGCGTCTCTGATCTCGTTGTGGTCACCGATCGCGTCGAGAGTCTCCTCCTCTTCCCGTTCCAGGAGGCCGGAGCTGATCCCGGCCTGCAGCAGCGCGGGATAGAAGATCTCCTCCTCCGCGGCGGCGTGCACCTCGAGAAACGCCGCCAGCCGGGCCCACACCGCGCTCAGGGTGCCGGTATCGCCGCGATCGATCTGCTCCAGGATCGCGAAGAGGCGGCGCTGTTCGTGATGGTCGTCGAGGATCAGCTGGGTTATGTCCACGGTGCCCTCCTGGCGTCCGTGCGGCGGATCTGCTGGCGATCCCGAGCGTGGCTTCCCGTTCGGGGATGGTTCTGACGGCGCCGGCTGGGCGCGGGGTCCGTCATCCGTCGTCCCTCATCCCGGAACCCAAGATAACCAGCCCAGTCCCGGGCCGATCGCGGATGTGTCCGCCAGCTTCGCGGGCACAACGAACCCGCGCTCGAGCGCCCGCGGCGCCGGATCCTGACCTTAGCCTGGATGACCGGTTTGTCGCTTTCCGGAGGGTGGCGCGGCGGGTACGCCCTGACCCGAGCCTGATGAATCCGGGAATTGGTAAGGACCTATCTGATGAATCCGGGAATTGGTAAGGCGGCAGGCCGCGGGCGGCGGGCGCGGGTGGCGGGCGCGGGTGGCGGGCGCGGGCGGCGGGCGCGGGCGGCAGCCAGGCAGCAGGGGCGGCAAGAACCCTGGGCCTCCGCTCAGCGGACCAGCCAGCGGGCGCTGACGGCGAGGGCGGCGACGGCGACGATGCCGAAGATCATGACCCAGGCTCCGCCGGGCACCGACGTGAGGCGGGCCAGCTTGTCGGCGTCCGAGTATCGGCTGCGGCCCCGCCTCCGCTCGCGCTGCAGTTCGATCACCGGCCGCACCGCGCCGAGGAGCAGGAACCAGGTCATCGTGTAGCCGAACCCGGCCCGGGCCTCGGGCGTTGCGTACAGGCAGGCCGCGGCGACGGCGCCCGCCGTTACCAGCACGGCCAGCATGCCGTAAGCGTTACGGACCGCGACCGCCAGCCCGATCAGCAGCACCAGGCTGAGCAGCAGCATTCCGGTCAGGTGCCCGATGGCCAGCAGGGCCGCCGCGCCAAGGCCCAGCAGAGAAGGTGCTGGGTAGCCGGCCGCGGCGGTGAGCGCGATGCCGGGGCCGTCCGCCCTGCCCGCCGAGAAGGTCTCGCCGGCGGTGCTGCGGTACAGCCGGACCCCGGCCAGGCGGCGGCCCGTGGCCAGCGCGACCAGTGCGTGACCGCCCTCGTGCACGATCGTCACCACGGTCCGCGCCAGCGGCCAGACCCGCGAGGAGGCCACGACGGCGAGGGCGAGCGCGGCGCTGGCCAGGACCAGCCAGCGCGGCGGCAGCGGCTGGACGGTGAACGCGTGGTGCCACGCGCCTTCGGCGTGCTGCCCCAGGTTGGCGAGGAGTCCGGACAGGCTGTGCGGCGGGCCAGCGAGGTGGCCGGGCACCTCACCCGGTCGCGCCGCGCCCGTTCTCGTCCCTGGCATCCGTCCCGCCCTTGAGGTTCGCGGCGGGCCGTCGGTCCTGGCGCCTGGCGCCGCTCAGCCAGCGTAGGCGAGCGCGGGTGCTAGCCGAGTACGGCGTCGCGGATGGCCCGCAGGTCCGGTTCGGAGTCGGGGCCCGCCACCAGCAGCGTCGTGACCGCGCTCTTCCGCCACAGGTCAAGCCGCTCGCGGATCCGGCCGATGGGGCCGAGCAGGCACATCGCGTCCGCCAGCTCATCCGGCACGGCGTCGATGGCCTCGTCGCGGCGGCCGTCCAGAAATAGCTCCTGAACCCGGCGGCCTGCCTCCTCGTAGCCCATCCGGCTGACCACGTCCAGGTGGAAGTTCCGCTTCCGAGCGCCCATGCCGCCGATGTAGAACCCGAGCATTCCCTTGGCGGTCCGCAGCGCCGCGGGCAGGTCATCGGTGAGGATGACGTTCACCGTCGCGGCGATGTCGAAGCCTGGCGGTGCCGCGGCCAGCGCGCCGCCGTACACCTGGCTGATCTTCTGCGGATCGGTGAACAGCGACAGCCAGCCGTCGGCGATCTCGGCGGCGAGCGCCACGTTCCCCGGGCCTTCAGCGCCGAGATAGACCGGGATTTCGCTGCGCAGCGGCGGGATGTTCAGCATGAGGGGCTTGCCGAGCCCGGTACCGGGCCGGTACGGGAGCGGGTAGTAGGGCCCGGTACTCCGCGCAGGCCGCTGCCTGCGCCACATCACCCGGAGCAGATCGACGTACTCGCGGGCCCGCGCCAGCGGCGGCGAGAATGGCACCCCGTACCAGCCCTCGACGACCTGCGGGCCCGACACGCCCAGGCCGAGCATCAGCCGGCCGCCGGAAAGGTGATCCAGGGTCACGGCGGCCATGGCGGTCGCGGCGGGGGTCCGGGCACTGATCTGGACCACTGAGGTGCCCAGCTTGATCCGGCTGGTCCGGGCGCCGTACCAGGCCAGCGGGGTAAACGCGTCGGATCCCCAGGATTCCGCGGTCCACACAGAGTCGTAGCCGAGCTGTTCCGCCGCGAGAACCAGCGGGGTGGCGTCACCGGGCGTGGTCCAGTAGCCAACGTTCAGGCCCAGCTTCAGGTCGTCGGTCACTCGCGCAGCCTCCGCCGCCATCCTGTCATTCCGCTGCCTCAGTTGGCCCGGTCGGCCCGGGCCCTTCCGGCCGGGCCCTTCCGGCCGGGCCCGGTCGGCCCGGGCTCTTCCGGCCGGGCCCTTCCGGCCGGGCCCGGTCGGCCCGGGCTCTTCCGGCCGGGCCCTTCCGGCCGGGCCGCTGTCGTCGGTGCTGTCCGCCGGCCACTGTCAGCGCGGCCGGCGACAATTGGCTGCGCGGCCGAGCTGCCGGATCGCCGAAGGCTGGCAGGCCGGATCGCTTAACGCAGGAACGGAGGTCCATGCCGTCTGATGTGCTGGGCCGCCTGGCCCTGAACCGCGCGCTGCTTGAACGGCAGCACCTTCTGCGCCGGGCCGCGCTGCCTCCGGGCGACGCGCGAGCCGGTCAGGTGCTCGCGATGGTCGAGCAGCTCGCCGGGCTGCAGGCGCAGGCTCCGCTCCGGCCCTACTTCGGGCTGTGGTCGCGGCTCGAGGGATTCCGGCCCGAGGACCTCGCCGAGCTGATCCTAGACCGGCGGGTGGTCCGGATCGCTCTCATGCGCGGCACCATTCACCTGGTCTCCGCGCGGGACTGCCTGACCATGCGCCCCCTCGTCCAGGTGGTGCTCGACCGGGGCTTTCAGACCGGATTCGCCAGGCAGCTGCCCGGAGTCGACCACTCGCAGCTGCGGGCGGCTGGCCGCGCGCTCGTGGAAGAAGGACCGCGGACCTTCAGCGAGCTCGGCACAATGCTGGCCAGCCGGTGGCCGGCGCATCCGCCTGCCGCGCTCGCTCAGGGCGTCCGCGCCCTGGTGCCGCTGGTTCAGGTACCGCCGCGTGCCGTCTGGGGGCGGGCGGGCCAGGCCCGCCACACCTCAGCGGAGACCTGGCTTGGCGCGCCGCTGGATGAACGCGCCGGCCTGGACTGGCTGGTCTGCCGGTACCTGGCGGCGTTCGGGCCCGCCACCATAGCGGACGTCCAGGCCTGGTCCGGTCTCACCCGGCTGCGTGAGGTCGTCGAGCGTCTGCGCCCCGCTCTGCGGATCTTCCGGGACGAGGACGGCCGTGAGCTCTTTGATCTGCCGGACGCCCCGCGGCCTGAGCCGGACACCCCGGCGCCCGTCCGGCTGGTCGCCGAGTTCGACAACCTGGCGCTCAGCCATCAGGACCGCAGCCGGGTCATCAGCGCTCAGGACCGCGGTCGGCTCTTTACCCGTAACGGGATCTTTCCCGGAACGGTGCTGGTCGCCGGCTTCGTCACGGGCACCTGGCGGATGAGCCAGGCGGCCGGTACCGCGACCCTGATGGTTGAGCTCTTCGGGCCCATCGCGGACGCTGACCGCGACGCCATCAGCCGGGAAGGTGAGCGCATGCTCGACTTCGCCGCGCCAGCGGCGCGGACGCGCGACATCCGTTTCGCCGAGCCCGCCTGAGCGACGCCCGGGGATCACGTACTCGCCGGTCGAGGGGAACAGCACGCCGGTCCATTCGGGAAGGCGCCCCCGAACAGCGACTCCATCTGGTCATCGGGCCATAACCTGGCGCCGGTGCGCTCAACTGTCAAGGACACGGAACCTTCCTAGGGCAGCCCGACGAAATCCGCCATCTCGTTTACCGCATAGCGGAAGAACTCGTCGGCCGGATCGGCGCTGCCGACCAGCTGGCCGAAGAGTTCGAAGCTGATCATGCCGAATAGCTGCGTCCAGGCGATCAGCGCCCGGACAGCCATGGTCTCGCCCACGCCGGGCGCGATGGCGGCCGCGACCGCAGCGGCCTGCTGCCTGAGCAGCTGAGGTAGCGAAGGCGCTTGCCCGGGCGGCCCCTGCTCGGGCGGCGGAACCGATCCGGTGCCAGGGCTGCTGACCGGCGGCCGGGCGGCCTGGGCCTCGGCCAGCAGCCCCCCCAGGACGAGCGGGACCCTGGTCGCGGCCGGGATAGTGGCCTGCGGCGCCTGGTAACCGGGCACCGGCGAGCCGTAGATCAGCGCGTATTCATGCGGGTGCGCGAGCGCCCAGCCGCGCACCGCGGCGCAGCAGGCCCGCCAGCGGCCGCGGAGGTCGGCCGCCGGAAGCGCCGCGACCGCCCGCTCAGCGCAACGCCCGAGCGCGTCGTAGGCATCGATGATCAGCGCGGTCAGCAGGTGATCCCGGCTCGGGAAGTAGCGGTACACAGCCGAGGAGGCCATGCCGAGTTCACGCGCCACGGCCCGCAGCGACAGCTGCTGCGCCCCGGCCGCGGCCAGCTGCCGCCGGGCCTGCTCCTTGATCTCCCGGGTGAGCTCGGCCCTGGCCCGTTCCCTGGCGGTCTGGCTAGCACTCATGAGGCCAGTCTGGCAGATCGGAGAGCATTGATCAATAACGAGATCACTGCTCTTGACAAGTGCCTGCAAAGCGTAGACACTGCTCTTAGTAGAGAGCACCGATCTCGCCGAGTCAGGCCGATCTGGCTTATCGTGGCCAGGCGGAGGGATTCGTCCGGGCCCGGAACGGCCGGGCACGAGGCAAGCAGGGAGTATGCGATGACCGAGAATGCCGCCCCTCGCAACATTGAGCCCAAGGGCGCGATGACGCACTTCTTCAACACCTCGGTCCGCTGGCTGACCAGGCACGGGGTCAGCATCTGGGGCAGCCGGGTGCTGGCCGTCCGCGGCCGGACCAGCGGCGAGTGGCGCACCACCCCGGTGAACCCGCTCAGCTATAACGGCCACACTTACCTGGTCGCGCCACGGGGGCACACCCAGTGGGTGCGGAACCTTCGGGTGGCCGGCGAAGGCGAGCTGCGGGTCGGCAGGCGCGTGGAGCGGTTCACCGCCACCGAGCTGACCGACCAGCAGAAGCCAGAGATCCTGCGCGCCTACGTGAAGCGCTGGAAGTTCGAGGTCGGGGTGTTCTTCAACGGGGTCGGCGGGGACGCCTCCGACGAGAAGCTGCTGGAGATCGCGCCCGGCTACCCGGTCTTCCTGATCACCCCCCGCTCATCTTCCTGACCATCAAGCCGCGCACCGCCCTGGCCACTTGCTGGACCGGTCAGCCGGCTGTATCCAGCCCGGGGAAGCCACCTCTATAAGGCGAGGAACATCGGTCCGGATGGCGTCATGGCCGGCACGCCCGGCCGCCGGCGCCGGAGAGCAGGCGGGGAACATGAGACATAGGCGGCTGCTGGCTGCGGGTGCGGGGATCGCGCTGACGTGCGCGGCACAGGTGATGGCACAGGGGATAGCGCAGGCGGCGGCCCCTGCTCGGGCGGCGGGGTCCGGCGCCACGGTGAGCGGGCCGGTGCCGGCCGGCTTCCGGCCGCAGTCGGTGTCGTTTGTCTCAGCAAGCGAAGGCTGGGTGCTCGGAACGGCGCCGTGCCACTCCGCGCCCTGTACCTCCATAGTTCGGACCATGAATGGCGGCCGGACCTGGCAAGGGATCCCGGCGCCACGGGCACCGCTGACGCGGTTCGGGCAGGGAACCGGGATAGGCGAGCTGCGCTTCGCTGATGGTCTCGACGGGTTCGCTTACGATCCGGACCTGTATGTCACCCACGACGGCGGCGGCCGCTGGCACCGGGTCCGGCTGCCGGGCCAGGTTGGCGACCTGGAGGCGTCGGGTGGTGTCGTGTATGCGGCCGTCCGGGCCAGCGGGGGCCAGGAGCGGATCTACCGCGCCGCGGCGAGCACCGGCGCATGGTCGAGGGTGGCCGGGCTGCCGGCCAATATCAAGGGCACGCCCGGCGAGGGCACGATCACGCTGCACGGGAGGTCGGCCTGGATCTTCATCGGCAGCCGCCTGTATGCGACCAGTACCGGGACCAGCTGGTTCCGGGTCCAGCTGCCCTGCGACCCGGCCAAGCACCTTTCCGCCGACAGCGTGGCCGCATTCAGCACCGGCCGGATCACGCTGCTGTGCACCGGGCTGCCTGCGCTTGGTTCGACGGAGAAGATCGTTTACTCCTCGAGTAACGGCGGACACAGCTTTACCCGGGCCGGCTCGCCGCCCTCTGGCGGCGACGGCGGGGTCCTGGCTCAGCCAGCGCCCACGCACATCTTCGTCGCGTCGAGTTCGGCCGCGAACTTCATCTACGTTAGCCGAAACGGCGGCCGGACCTGGCGGTCCGCGCTGTTCCTGGCCGACGGCGGCCAGGGCTGGACCGACTTCGGCTTCACCACCGCGACCCAGGGGGTGGTAGTCGAGGGCATCCCGGCCGATGGCAGCCACCTGTACATGACCAGGAACGCGGGCCGCACCTGGGGCCGGATCGGCTTCTGACTCAGGGATGCCTGCGCGGCGGGGCCGTCAGGCTGTCAGGGCGTCAGGCCGTCAGGCCGTCAGGGCGTCAGGGCGTGAGAGCGAGAGTGGCGCCGGTCAGGTCGAGCAGCCGGTGGTAGCCCGCGGCGTCGGGGAAGCGCGCCAGCGCGCCGCGGACCAGGGCGTACGGACCGTCCGGGCCGGCCAGGACGGTGCCTTCGGCGCCGACGGCGACCAATTCGCCGTCGACCCGGAGCAGGACCGGGCCGTCCCGGGTGGCCGAGATGGCGGTGCGGCCGGTCCGGAGACTGTCCAACAGCGCCTGCGGGTCCGCCGAGGCCGTTTCGATCCAGGTGGTCGGCGAGCCCGGCGCGGCGTCTGCGCCGGGCCGGTGCCAGTCGCTGCCGCCGACCGGGATGGCGGCGGGCTCCCAGGCGAGCCACCAGCCGAGCGAGTTGGTCCAGCGCGGGTCGAGCCAGCTCCAGTGCCAGACCTCGACCAGCAGCGGCAGGCGGGTCATCGGGATGGTCCAGCTGACATGACCGCCGATCGGATGGTTAACCGACAGCAGGCCGCCGCGCCGCTCGGTGGCGGCCAGCCACGAGTCTGCGTTCTCGCGGAAATCGATCCAGCCGACCTCCCCGAGCGCGCCGGCATGGCCGGCGATCGTGGTCACCTCCTGGCCGGGGATCAGGATGATCTGATGGGCCGCCGCGGCGGTGGGAAGCTCCGCGTGGTGGCTGATCGTGTTGTGATCGGTGATCGCGAGGAAGTCGAGGCCCTGGCCCGCCGTGAATCTCGCCAGCTCAGGAACGGTCATGGCGCCGTCGGAGTGGACCGTGTGGGTATGCAGGTCGCCGGCCAGCCAGCGGTGCCCGGCCGTTGCCGGCAGGTCGCGGCGCGGCGGGCGCTGCGCCAGGGGCGGTGGCGGGTCGGGCCGGGGTTCAGGGGTGAGATGGCGGCCCGGGTCGGCGACCTCCGCGGTCACGCGGTATTCGATTCCTTCAACGGGCATCTGGTAGAGGCCGATCATCACCTGCCAGGTTCCGGGTTCGAGTTCACCAGGAAGGTAGCCCGGCGTGGCCCGGTCCGCAGTAATCACGAACGACCGGCGGGCTCCGCCCGACCAGCCGCGAAACCCGGCGGCCCCCAGGCAGCCGAGATCCAGCGTGCCGGCAATGCGGTCGTATTCGAGTTCGATCCGCAGCCCGGAGGCGCCCGGCGGGACCTCGAACGGCAGGTACTGCCAGACCGATGTGAACCGGTCCTGCAGGCTCCATCGACCCTGATGCCGCGTCGTGACCATGGGCCCATCCGATCAGACCGCCCGGGCCGTGGCCAGTTCTCGGCTGCGCCGGGCGGTTCTCGTCCGGCTCAGCCTTGACACCAGAAATTCAACATCCGTAGAATTCATCATGTGTTGAAATAGCCGACAGGAGGCGAGCGCCGGTGTGGGCGATGATCGTGAAGGAGTTCCGCCAGCTTCGGCGGGACCGCCGGACGCTCGCAATGATGATCGTGATGCCGGTCCTGCTGCTGGTCGTGCTCGGCTACGCGGCAAGCTTCGACGTGAAAACGATCTCGGTGGCCGTGGCCGGCCCGCAGGCCGACCTGGCCGGAGCGGTGCTGCATCGGCCGGCCGGGCCGCCGAGGTTTGATGTGGTGACGACGGCGCCGACGCAGGGCCTGGCCTGGGCCCAGGACGAGTTGCGCGACGGCCACGCGGACGTGGCCGTGGTGACCGGCGGCGCGCGGCCGGTTGTCCTGATCGATGGCAGTCAGCTGTTCGCGGCGCGCGCGGCCCTGACCGCGCTGGCCGGCCTGGAACGGGGGGCCGGATCGAGCGGACCGGCCGGGCTGGCGCTGCCCGCGCCGCGGGTGACCATCTTGTACAACCCGGACCTCAAGACATCCGACATCATGATCCCTGGCATCGCGGGCGTCATCCTGGTCTTCATCGGCACGATCATCACCAGTCTGGGCGTGGTCCGCGAACGGCAGACCGGCACGCTCGAGCAGCTGGCCGTGATGCCGTTGCGCACCAGGGACGTTTACCTCGGCAAGATCGTTCCTTATTTCGTGGTGGCCACGGTCGACCTGGTGATCGTGCTCGCAGTCGGCATCGCCATCTTCGGGGTCCCGTTCCGCGGCTCGCCCCTGGTGTTCGGGCTGGGCGCCCTGGAGTTCCTGTTCGTGACCCTGGGGCTCGGCGTCCTGATCTCCAGCGTCTCGCAGAACCAGGGCCAGGCCATTCAGCTGGCCATCATGGTCTTGTTGCCGCAGGTACTGCTATCCGGGCTGATCTTCCCGCTGTCCTCGATCGTGGTAGGCGTCCGCTGGATCGCCTACCTGCTGCCCCTGACGTACTTCAACCAGATCTCGCGCGGCGTGATGCTCAGGGCGGAGCCCATCACCGCGCTCTGGCCGCAATTCGCCTACCTCGCGCTGCTCGGCGCGGTCATCGTCACGCTGGCGACGCTGCGCTTCCGCGCCTTTCTCGCGCCCGCACCGTCGTCCAGGCGACGGCACCAGCCGCCGGGGACGGCCAGCGCTCAGCGGCCGGCCCTGGCTGGCAGCGCACCCGGGGATCCCGCATGACCGGCTCGACGGGCGCTCACAGCGGAGGAGTCGGCGACGGCACTGGCCGGGGCAGCTGGGGCCTGCGCGAGGTATCCGTTTGGCATGGCAACTCGCTAGCCCTTGACCGCGTATCACTCGCCGCACCGGCCGGCCAGGTGGCCGCGGTGGTAGGCGGCGACGGCGCTGGCAAGACGACGCTGCTGCGCTGCCTCGCGGGCGCGCAGGCGCCGGGAAGCGGCCAGGTCAGCAGGCCGGACGCGCGGCGGATCGGTTATCTGCCTGCGAGCTCGGGCATCTACCCCGACCTGACGGTCACCGAGAACCTGGCCTTCCGTGCCGCCGCCTACGGCCTGACCGCCGCTCAGGCCCGCGAGCAGGTAGCTGAATACCTCGACCGGGCCGGGCTGGCCGATGCCGCCGGCCGGCTGGCCGGGCAGCTGTCCGGCGGGATGCGCCAGAAGCTCGGCTTGATCGCCGCGCTGGTGCACCGGCCGCAGTTGCTCGTGCTCGACGAGCCGAGCACCGGCGTCGATCCGGTCAGCCGGTCCGATCTGTGGTGGCTGATCGCCAGGGCGGCCGCGGCCGGCTCAGCGGTCGTGTTCAGCACGAGCTACCTGGACGAGGCCGAGCGCGCCGCCGTGGTGCTCGCCCTGGACGGCGGCCGGGAACTGGCCACCGGGACACCGCAGCAGATCGTGGCCGCGATTCCCGGCACGGTGCGCGCGGTGACCGAGCGGCCGCCGGCCCAGGATGAGCCACGGGCCTGGCGGCGGGCCGGGCGCTGGCGGGTGTGGGACCCGCCAGGCACCGGGCGAGCGGGCGATGTGATCCAGCCGGACCTCCAGGATGCGGTGACGATCGCGGCGCTGGCCCGTGAGCTTCAGCTGGCCGGCGGGCTTCGGGCCGCCTGGAGCGGGTCATGACGGCCGCGACCAGTGCCGCTGCCTGGCCGCTCGCCCAGTGTTCCGGGGTGACACGCAGGTTCGGCCACTTCACCGCAGTGGATCACGTTGACCTGCAGGTCACGTCGGGCGAGATCGTCGGCCTGCTGGGCGCCAACGGCGCGGGCAAGACCACGCTGATCCGGTTGCTGCTCGGCCTGCTGCCCGCTTCGGAGGGTGACGTCGCGCTGTTCGGCACGGTGCCATCCCGCGACACCCGGCGCCGGATCGGTTACCTGCCGCAGGGACTTGGCCTTTATGACGACCTGACCCCGGCAGAGAACCTGGAATTCTCCGCAGCGGTGTTCGGCGGCGGGGACAGGGGCGGCCGGGACGGGAACGGCGGGGACGGGAGCGGGCGCCCTGAGCTGCCCGTGGCGCTGCGTCCATACGGCAACACGGTGGTGGGCTCGCTGCCGCTCGGTGTGCAGCGCCGGGTCGCGTTCGGGCAGGTCCTGTCGCACCGGCCGGACCTGCTGATCCTGGACGAGCCCACTTCCGGGGTGGACCCGCTGGGCCGCGCGCGGCTCTGGGACACCATCACCGACGCCGCTACGGCAGGCGCCGGCGTTCTGGTGACCACCCATCACCTGGAAGAAGCAGGCGAGTGCAGCCGCCTGGTGATCATGGCAGCCGGCGCGGTGGTCGCCGAGGGCACGGCCAGCCAGATCATCGGAGGGGCCCGGGTCAGCGTGGTGACGGCGGTTTCGTGGACGGCCGCGTTCACGGCGCTCGAGCGGGCCGGCCTGCCGGTGGCGCTGGCCGGCCGTTCGCTGCGGGTGCCGGGCTCCGCGCCGCAGGAGGTCCGGCGGACGCTCGGTGATATCGACGCCAGCGTGCATGCTGCGCCAGCGACCCTGGAGGAACGCTTCTTCCAGCTCACGCTGCCGGCTGCGGGAACGCGAGCGGTCCGGTGACGGCAGGCCGCACCGCAGGGCGCCGGGCTGGTGACAGCGGCACCAGGGAGACGATCCTGGCGGCGGCCCGCGGCCGGTTCGCTGAGCACGGCTACGACGGCGCGACCATCAGGGCCATCGCCGCCGACGCGGGGGTGGATCCGGCGCTGGTGCACCATTTCTTTGGCTCGAAGGAACAGCTGTTCGTCGCCGCGATGCGGCTGCCGGTGGCGCCGAGCGAGATCCTGGCCGCGCTGGAGCCTGGCCGCCAGGACGCCGGCCTCAGCACCGGGGAGCGGCTGATCCGGACGGCGCTGACCGCATGGGATGACCCCGAGGTCCGCGGGCCCTTCCTGGGCCTGTTGCGTTCGGCCCTGACCAGCGAGCAGGCGGCCAGGATGCTGCGGGAGTTTGTTTCCGAGGCGATCCTCCGGCCGGTGGCCAAGGCGGCGGCCTCGGGCCGGGTGGGCAGCGGGGCCGGGCCTGCGGACGCGGGGCCAGGGGACGCGGGGCCAGGGGACGCGGGGCCAGCAGAGGACGCGCGGGATGCGGGGGACGCACAGTACCGAGCGGGGATGGTCGCCAGCCAGGTGCTCGGGCTGGCGGTGACGCGGTTCGTCCTGGCGCTGGGGCCAGTCGCCTCGGCCAGCCCGGATGACCTGGTCGCGACGATCGGTCCCACGCTGCAGCGATACCTGACCGGCGAGGTCAGGGCGGCGCCGGCCGCAGACCGGCCCGCCCCCGGGTCAGCTTCGCCCAGCCCAGGCAGCGCCCAGCGGCGCGGCCGCGTCCGGACCGACTCCAGCGGTGGGCCCGAGAGCTATCTCCACGGCCACCATGAGAGCGTGCTGCGGGCGCATCGCTGGCGCACCGTGGAGAACTCGGCCGGTTACCTGCTCCCTCGGCTGTCGCCGGGGGTCAAGGTGCTCGATATCGGCTGCGGTCCTGGCACGATCACCGTCGGCCTGGCGGCCCGGGTCCGCCAGGGCCAGGCGGGCGAGGGCCTGGCGGGCGAGGGCCTGGCGGGCGAGAGCCGGGCGGTAGAAAGCCGGGCGGGCGAGGGCCGGGCGGTAGAAAGCCGGGCGGGCGAGGGCCAGGTGGTCGGGATCGACGTGGTCAGCGAGGTCCTCGCCGATGCTCAAGCCGAAGCGGTCCGCCAGGGCTGCCGCAACCTCAGTTTCCAGGCTGGCGACGTGTACCGGCTGGCTTTCGGTGCTGGGGTCTTCGACGTGGTGCACGCTCACCAGGTACTCCAGCACCTGGCCGACCCGGTGGCCGCGCTGACCGAGATGCGCCGAGTCTGCCGCCCCGGGGGTGTCGTCGCAGCGCGGGACGCTGACTACGGCGGCATGTTCTGGTTTCCCGAGGAGCCCGGGCTGCGAGACTGGCAGGTCCTGTATCAGCGGGTGGCCCGCGCGCTGGACGGCGAGCCGGACGCGGGGCGTCGGCTCCTCGGCTGGGCTCGGGCGGCCGGCTTCGAGGACGTCGACGTGTCGGCCAGCTCCTGGTGCTTCGCCACGGCGGCCGACCGCTCGTGGTGGGGCAGCCTGTGGGCTGAGCGGGTGACCAAGTCGAACTTCGCCGACCAGGCCATCGGACTGGGCTTCGCGACCCGGGAAGATCTTGACGGGCTGGCCGCGGCCTGGCGCCGGTGGGCGGCCAGCGACGATGGCTGGTTCCTCATTCCGCACGGGGAAATCCTGTGCGGGGCCCCGGCGGAGGCAGGAAAAGGGATGCCCGCGGTGTCCGGGTAGTGAAGAATGGCGCGGTGGCTGACGCTGACGATCTCCGCATCCCTTTCACGCTCCGCGGCGTTAGCGGCTGATCGCTGCGTCGGTCACAACAAAACAAATGCAGATCCCGACGCGATCGGCTACGGCTGCTCAGCGCCGGTGAGCTGACCGACGGCGCCTATTAGCCGCCCGGCGCCCGGCCGTCGGCCGCCCGGCACCCGGCCGCACGGCACCCGGCCGCACGGCGGCAGATTGTGCGGGTAGCGTGCGAATGTGATCGAAATAACGTGGCTGGACGCGACCGCGCAGGCTGAGCTGGTTCGTCGGGGCGAGGTCAGCGCAACGGAGCTGGTGGAAGCGGCGATCGGCCGGATCGAGGCGGTCAACCCGCGGCTTGACGCAGTACTCAGGTACCGGTTCGAGCAGGCGCGAGCGGAGGCGGCTGGCGATCTGCCCGACGGGCCTTTTCGCGGGGTGCCGATCCTGTTCAAGGACCTGGGCTGCACGGTGGCGGGCGAGGTGACCGCCTTCGGGGTGGGGCCGATGCGTGATCTGGCCTTCCCGGTGACGTCCTACCTGGCCGAGTCATTCCGGCGGGCTGGTTTCGTCCAGCTCGGCCGCGCGAACGTGCCTGAGATGGGTACCACGGTGACCACGGAGCCGCGCAGTTTCCCCGCGACGCGCAACCCCTGGGATCCCGGCCGCAGCGCCGGCGGTTCCTCGGGAGGGTCCGCGGCGGCAGTGGCCAGCGGCATGGTGCCGGTCGCGCACGGAAGCGACGGCGGCGGGTCGATCCGCATCCCGGCCAGTGTCTGCGGACTGGTGGGGCTCAAGCCAACCCGCGCCAGGGTCAGCCAGGGTCCGGTGGTGGGGGAGGGCTGGGCCGGCGGCACGATCGACGGCGTGCTCACCCGGACGGTGCGAGACGCGGCCGGCGCCCTGGACGTGATCGCGGCCAGCGAGCCTGGTGAGCCGTACTATCCGCCGCCGCTGCGCCGCCCGCTGCGTGCGGAGGTCGGCGCCGACCCGGGCCGCCTGCGGATCGGGGTGCTGGACCGGCCGGGAGCCGAGGGCTATCTCGACGATCCTGAGTGCCGCGCCGCGGTCGCTAGCGCCGCGCGGCTGCTGGAGTCCGTGGGCCATCACGTCGAGGAATCCGCGCCCGCGGCCATGTTCGAGCAGGCCTTCGCCAAACATTTCGGCGCCCTCATCGCGGCTGACACTGAGCTCACGTTCCAGGCGTTCGAGAGGCTGCTCGGTCGGCCGATCGCCGAGGATGAGATCGAGCCGCGCAATGCCGGCTACCGGCAGGCCGGGGCGGCCATGGGCGCCGTGGCCTACCTGCACAGCCGGTCCTGGATAGGCATGTGGGCACGGCGGATGGCGGCCTGGTGGAACGACCACGACCTGCTGGTGACGCCTACCGTGGGTGCGCCCCCGCCAGAGCTTGGCTGGTTCACCGCCGAGGGACCGAAGGCCGAGGGCAGGCGCGTTATCAGCTTCATCCCTTACACCTCACAGTTCAACATGACCGGCCAGCCTGCCGTGAGCCTGCCGTTGCACTGGACGTCCGATGGCCTGCCGGTCGGTGTCCAGCTGGTGGCCGCCTACGGCCGCGAGGACCTGCTGATTCAGGTGGCCAGCCAGCTTGAGCAGGCCGCGCCGTGGCACCAGCGGCGGCCGCGGGTGCACGCATAGGTCATGGGCCGGGCCCAAGCTGACCGTGCCTGAGATCGGCCAGGCGGCGGATGCGCGGCGGCAGCTGCGGCGGCATGCTGAAGACGACACGGCCAGGAACGTCGGCGAAAGGATCGACGGTGAAGGCGCGCAACGACGGCACGGCGCAGCAGGCCGCGAGCGGTTTCGAGCGGCTCGGCCGGGCGGTGGTGCGCCACCCGTGGCGGGTGATCGCCGCGTGGGTCGTGGTCGCGATCGCGGTGATCGCCACCGCGCCGGCGCTGCCGACGACCACCAACGAGAGCAGCTTCCTGCCCAGCAGTTACGAGTCCATCAGGGCGCAGAACCTGCAGGATCAGGCGTTCCCCCAGTCAAGCGGCGTGACCAGTAACGCGGCCATCATCGTGTTCGCGCGGGCCGACGGCGGGACGCTGACCACTGCGGACTCGGCGAAGGTCGCGGCGATCGCGAAGTCTCTCGACGCCAGGCACATCACCAATATCGTGTCGGTCACGGCGGCCCCGCCGTCCCCGAACCGCCTCGTTCAGGCGGCACCTGTCGCCATGCCCTCGAGCGTGGTCAATGGCACCGGCACCGCCGCCGGCGACGCTGTACAGGTGCTGCGCGACGATATCAAGCCGCTTGTGGCCGGAACTGGCCTGACCGAAGGGATAACGGGGCCGGCCGCCCAGCAGCTTGACAGCCAGCAGTCGAGCAACCGGGCCGAAAAGATCGTCCTGCTCGCCACGCTCGCGCTGATCCTCATCCTGCTGCTGGTGATCTTCCGCAGCCCGGTCATCGCGCTGATGCCGCTGATCCTGATCGCGATCGTCTCGCAGGTGGCGACCGGCCTCATCGCGGACGTCAACAAGGCCGCGAACCTGGGCGCGGACAGCTCGATCTCCACCATCCTCATCGTGGTTCTGTTCGGCATCGGGACCGATTACATCCTGTTCCTGATGTTCCGCTACCGCGAGCGGCTGCGCGGTGGCGAGGACGGCAAGCAGGCAATGGTGAGTGCGGTCACCCGGGCCGGCCAGGCCATCGCCACGGCCGCGGGCGTGGTCATGGTCACGTTCCTGGCCCTGCTGCTGTCCTCGCTCAGCGTGCTGCGGGCGATCGGCCCCGCGCTCGCGATCGCGGTCGCGGCCACCCTGGCGGCCGCGCTGACTCTCGTCCCGGCGGTCGTGTCGCTGATCGGGCCACGGGTCTTCTGGCCGTCCAAGACGTGGCGGCGAGAGCCGAAGAGCGCCAGGTACGCGGCGATCGGCAGGTCCCTCGGACGGCATCCCGCGGTGTTCGCCGGAGTCTCCGGCGTGCTGCTCGCCGCCCTGGCGGTCGGCGCGCTCAGCTTCAACGCGACGTTTGACCTGAGCTCGGCGGGGACCTCGAAGACGGCGGAATCGCAGACCGCGCTGAAGACCCTGGAAAGGGGACTACCGCCGGGTGCGACCGACCCGACCGTGGTGCTGCTGCACGCCACGTCCGGCCGACAGCTGACCCCCGCGGAACTCGTGACTTACGGGAACAAGCTGAAGACCCTGGACGGCGTGGGTACGGTCGCGCCGCCGGTACTCAGCGCGGACAAGGCCACCGCCGCTTACACGGTCACGCTGGCGGTCGACCCGGAGTCCACCACCGCCGTGCATAAGCTGCAGGGCCCGATCCGGGATGGCGCCCACGCCGCCGCCCCGCCGGGCACATACGCGCTCGTCGGCGGCACCACGGCGGTCTTCGCGGACATCCAGCGCGCGGTGAACCATGACTACGCGCTCGTGTTCCCGGTGGCGGCGATCATCATCTTGCTCATGCTCATGCTGATGCTGCGCAGCTTGGTAGCGCCGTGGTACCTGATGGCCTCGGTCGGCCTGGGGTTCGGCGCGGCGCTGGGCGCGACCGTGCTGTTCTTCCAGGACCTGCGCGGCGAGGCCGGACTTATTTTCCTGCTGCCGGTCTACATCTACGTGTTCGTGGTGGCGCTGGGCACCGACTACAACATCCTGATGATCGCGCGGCTGCGGGAGGAGGCGAGGGAGGGCAAGTCTCCGCGAGATGCCGCCGCGCTAGCCATACAGCATGCCGGGCCGACGGTCGGCGCGGCCGGCCTGATCCTGGCCGGGACGTTCGCCTCGCTGACCCTGGCGGGGAACAGCATCTTGTCGCAACTCGGCTTCGCGGTATCGAGCGGCATCGCGCTGGCCGCTTTCGTGATGGCGACGTTCTTCACGCCGAGCCTTACCGCGCTGCTCGGCCGCTGGGCCTGGTGGCCGGGCCACGGCGACCGGCCCGCTGCGCAGGGCGGCGAGCTGACCGGGGCCATCGCCGGACCAGGCCAGCAGGGTCCCGGCCTCGGGGCCACGAGAGGGTAAACTGTCACCCCGGGCGCGTCCGGCCCGGCAGTTACGCTGCCCGCCTGCTCAGTGACGGGGTCTGACCGCTCCCGCAGGAGCCGCCGGCGCCGCATGTGTGCGAGATCACCATGCGCTTGGTATGTTACGCATAGTTGCTTGATATACTAAGCATATCTATTCTGGCGCACTGGAGGTCTGACATGATGAGCATGACCAGGCAATATAGCGCTGCGGCCAGCCAGGCCAGCGGCGTGGCGGAGAAGGCCGCCGACCTCTGGACCGAGGGCGTGCGGAAGGTGGCCGCCCGGGTTCCGGTAGTCCCGCAGGTCGATCTGGTCCCGGCCGTCGAGCGCTACTTCGACCTCGTGCAGCGGGCCGTGGACATCAACCGCAGGCTCACCGTGAGGTGGGCGCAGACCGCGGGCACGTTGTCGGGCGTCGTCGGGCAGCAGGCGCAGTCGGCGGGCGAGGCCACGCGCGAGCGGGCCGAGTCGGTGGGCGATGTCGTGCGTCAGCGGGCCGAGTCGTTCGAGCAGGCCGCCGACCAGCAGGCGGCCAGGGCCGCGCAGACCGAGAAGGACCTGGCGGCCGAGGCCCGCAGAGCCGAGCGCGAGCACGCCAGGCGGTCGCACAACAGGGCCCGCGCCCGTTACGAGGGGCTGACCAAGGCCGAGCTCAGCGACCTGCTGGCCAAGCGGGGCCTGCCCAAGTCGGGCAACGTCGACGAGCTCGTCGAGCGCCTGGTTGAGGCAGACGGCAAGTAGCAGGCTGCCCGGACCCGGCAAAGGACCTATGGCCCTGTCGCGCCTGTGAGCAAAAGCTGCTCAGTTGAGACAGAGGGCGGGAGGCAGTCATGACGGCCAATGTTGACCAGACCTTGTTCGCGCGTCCGAACATCACAGCGGCCGAACGCAGCGACGGATGCGTGCTGTTGCGCTCCGCTGACGTGTTGCACGACTACCCGGTCACCGTGGTCCACAGCGTCCGGGCCTGGGCCGCGGCAGGCCCGGATCATCTGCTGGTCGGGGAGCGCGGCCCCGGCGCATCGTGGCGCACCTGCACTTACGGCGCCGCTGTCGCCGCGGCCGATGCCATCGGTCAGGCCCTGCTGGAGCAGGACCTGGGTCCACGCCGGCCGCTGCTGGTGCTGTCCGGCAACAGCATCGACCATCTGCTGGTGACGCTCGGAGCGATGACGGCCGGGGTGCCCGTGGCCCCGGTCAGCGTGGCCTACTCGCTGCAGAGCCGGGATCACGCCCGGATCCGGGCCATCGCCGGGCTGATCCGTCCGGGCGCGGTGTTCGCCGAGGATGCGGAGCTCTTCGGGCCGGCCCTCGACGCGCTGGGCCAGGTGCCGGTGATCATCAGCTCCGGCCGCCGCGCGGGCGCCACCCCGCTGGCCGAGCTCACCGCCTGCACGCCGGGCCGCCTGGTCGCCGATGCCTTCGGCGCCTTGAGAGCCGACGGGATCGCGAAGATCCTTTTCACCTCCGGCTCGACCGGTGTGCCGAAGGGTGTGCTGAACACGCACCGGATGCTGGCGGCCGACCAGCAGATGATGCGCCAGGCGTGGCCGTTCCTGTCCGCCGAGCGGCCGGTGATCGTGGACTGGCTGCCGTGGAGCCATACGTTCGGCGGTAATCACAACCTGAACATGATGCTGACCGCCGGAGGGACGATCTACGTCGACGCCGGCCGCCCCGTCCCGGCTCTGTTCGGCCAGACGGTCGTCAACCTTGCCGATATCGCACCCACCCTGTACTTCAACGTTCCCGCGGGCTTCGCGCAGCTCGTGCCGGCCCTGGAGGCCGACCCGGAATTCGCGCGCAGGTTCTTCTCCCGGCTGCGGCTGATGTTCAACGCCGCGGCCGCGCTGCCGTCCGCCTTGCGTGACCGGCTCACTGACCTGGCCGCGCAGGCCGGCGGCCGCATCATCCCAGTCACGGGCTCATGGGGCACGACCGAGACCGCGCCCGCGGTGACGACCGCGAACTTCGACTACACCGATGCCCGGTGTATTGGCGCGCCGCTACCCGGTACCGAGGTGAAACTCGCCCCGGCCGAGGACGCGTACGAGCTCCGGGTCAAGGGACCGATCGTCACCCCCGGCTACTTCGGCCGACCGGACCTGACGGCCGAGGCGTTCGACGACGAAGGCTTCTACTGCTCCGGCGATGCGGTCACCTTCGCCGACCCCGCAGACCCGAACGCCGGGCTGGTGTTCCGGGGCCGGATCGCCGAGGACTTCAAGCTCGTCACCGGCACCTTCGTCCGGGTCGGCGCGGTGCGCACCGCGCTGCTGTCCGCTGCGCCGGTCCTGGCTGACGCGGTGATCGCGGGCGAGCACCGCGAGCGCGTGGGCGCGCTGGCGTGGCTGAATTACGCCGAGGCGCGCTTGCTGCTCGGCACGGATGATGTCCCGACCGAAGGTGAGCTGGTGGCGCACGAGATCCTGCACGAGGCGCTCGCGCAGCTGCTGGCCGAGCATAACAGCGCGGTCGGATCCGCAGCCGCCGTCGAGCGGCTCGTCGTACTCGCCCGCCCGGCCGACCTGGACTCCGGGGAAATCACCGACAAGGGCTACATCAACCAGCGGCAGGTGCTGAAGAACCGCGCCGAGCTCATCGAGCTGCTCTACGCCGAGCCGCCCTCTGCCGGTGTGATCATCGCGAGGGGAAGCGCTCAGCGGCGGCCGTACGCGGAGCCATAGACGAACGCTGGCGCCGGGGATCGCGGCGACGATCGGGAATGCGTCGCCACTACCGCTGGGTGCCCTGCTGAACGAGGTCGTGCAGGAGAGCGGCCAGCCCGAGGCAGGGGGTGAATGACAGCGGGGCGTGCGGCGCGGTGGCGGGTGCGCCTCGGCTGAGCCGGTACCCGGCCTTCTAAGCTGCTATGTGCATGATTGCCCCGGCCCGTCCCTCACCGGCACCGCCCGTCCGCGTCCAGCACCGCCGCCCGGTCCTGGCCGCGCTGATGGTCAGCATGGCGCTGTCGGCCATGGACAACACGATCGTGGCGACCGCGATCCCTCAGGTGGTGCGGGATCTCGGCGGGTTCTCGTTGTTCAGCTGGGTTTTCTCGGCGTACCTGCTGACCCAGACGGTGACTATCCCCGTGTACGGGAAGCTCGCCGACCTGTGGGGGCGCAAGCCCATCCTGATCGTCGGGACCGTGATTTTCCTGACTGGCTCCGCGCTGTCGGCCAGTGCGTGGAGCATGGTGAGCCTGATCGCGTTCCGTGGCCTGCAGGGCGTGGGCGCCGGCTCGATCATGGCGACCGTCAACACGCTGGCTGGCGACTTGTACGACCTGGAAGAACGCGGCCGCGTGCAGGGCTGGCTGTCCAGCGTGTGGGGGATCTCGGCGGTGCTCGGGCCGACCCTGGGCGGGTCGCTGGCCCAGTATGCCTCCTGGCGGTGGATCTTCCTGATCAACCTGCCCCTAGGCGTCGTTTCGATCGCCCTGATCGCCCGTTTCCTGCGCGAGAACGTCACCAGGTCCCGGCACCGGATCGATGTCCTCGGCGCGCTGCTGATGCTGGTGGCGGCGGGAGCGCTCGTGTTCGGCCTGCTGCAGGGCGGCGTGGCCTGGGGCTGGCGGTCCGGGCCCAGCCTGCTGGTGTTCGGGGTGGCCATTGCGGCCACGGCGGCGGCCGTGGTGACCGAGCGCCGTGCGGCCGAGCCGATCATGCCGCCCTGGTTCTGGCGCCGCCGGGTGCTGGCCGGATCGGGCCTGGGTGCTCTCGGGCTTGGCCTGCTGGTGATCGGGCCGAGCACGTTCCTGCCCACCTACGGGCAGACGGTGCTCGGCCTCGGTGCCGTGGCCGCCGGGGCGGTCCTGGCCACCATGAGCATCGGCTGGCCGCTCGCCTCATCTCAGTCGGCGAAGTTCTTCCTGCGGATCGGGTTCCGCGACACGGCGGCGGCGGGCACCGGGATCTGCCTGGTCGGCATCGCGGTCTTCCTGCTGGGCCCGGATCCGCCCCCGGCCTGGCTGGCGGTCGCCAGCACGTTCATTCTCGGTGTCGGGTTCGGCCTGCTGTCGGTCTGCACGGTGGTCGGCCCGCAGTCCACGGTGAACTGGAATCAGCGGGGCGTGGTCACCGGCGCCATCATGTTCAGCCGCTATCTCGGCCAGAGCCTGGGCGCGGCCATCTTCGGCGCGATCTTCAACGCCGTCCTGCTCTCGCGGCTGCGCGCGGCGCCGCCTGCGCTGCGCGGCAGACTGCCGCATCACGTGAACGGCGTGAGCGAGGCGCTCGCGCACTCCAGCCGGCTGCGGCCGGCGGTCATCGGCTATCTCCGCGCGGCCATCACGGCGGGCATCAGGGATGTATACGTCGGCCTGGCCGCGATCGCGGCGGTCACCATCGTGGCCATACTGGTGATCATCCCGAGACGCTTTGCCACCCGCGAGCGCGACGACCCGGCGGCCGGCCCGGCGGCCGGCCCGGCGGCCGGCCCGGCGACCGGCCCGGCCGCCCACCCGGCCGCCGACCGCCGGGCCTAGCCGCGATCCGGCCTCTCGCGGGCCGAAAAAAGGTAAGGCCCAGCGCCGGCCGAGAGGTAAGTTTGTAAATCGGAACCCCAATGCCGCTGAGGAGAGTGAGATGCCGAGCCTGGACGGGACGTTGAGCGCCGGGGACCTCGAACTGCTCCGTAAGGATTTTTCTGCCAGCCCCGCCTACCGGATGGCGCAGAACGCCGTGACCCGGGTCGCCGTCGATGACGTGGCCATCAACCGCGAGATCATCAACAGCACGGACCACTCGCTCTCGACCCTCCTGGACGACTGGAAAGTCACCAATCAAAAGCGCAGCGGCCGGTGCTGGCTATTCGCCGGTCTCAACCTCCTGCGCGTGGGCGCGATGCGGGAGATGGGTCTCAAGGATTTCGAGTTCTCGCAGAACTATGCCATGTTCTGGGACAAGATCGAGCGGGCCAATTACTTTCTCGAGGCGATTATCGAGACGGCCGATCGTGACATCGACGACCGGTCGGTCGCCTTTCTTCTCGAGTCGGTGGCCGAAGATGGCGGCCAGTGGAACATGTTCGTGGCGCTCGTCGACAAGCACGGCCTGGTGCCCAAGTCCTTCATGCCCGAGACCCACAGTTCCTCCGACACCGGCCGGATGAACTCGGTGCTCCGCCACCTCCTGCGCCAGGGCGCCAAGTCGGTGCGCGAGGCGTCGGCCAGGGGCATCGAGGCGGCCCGCGCGGAGAAGGCGGACATCCTGCGGGTCATCCACCGGGTGCTGTGCATCCACCTCGGGACCCCGCCGGAGAGCTTCGACTGGCAGTGGACGGACAAGGACCGGAAGTTCCACCGCGACGGGGTGCTCACTCCGAGGGAGTTCGCCGCGAGGTACGTGCAACTGCCGATCGACGACTACGTGTGCCTGGTCCACGACCCGCGGCCGTCGAGCCCGGTCGGCCGGACCTTCACCGTCGAGTACCTGGGCAACGTGCTCGGTGCTCCGCCCGTCACCTATCTGAACGTCGACATGTCAGTGATCAAGGACATCGCGTCGCGCGCGCTGCAGCAGGGCGAGCCCGTGTGGTTCGGCTGTGACGTCAGCAAGATGATGAGCAGCGAGTACGGCGTCTGGGACGCCAACCTCTACGACCTGTCATCGGTCTACGACACGGCCTTCACCCTCGGCAAGGCCGACCGTCTCGTCTACCACCAGACTCAGATGACCCACGCCATGCTCTTCACCGGAGTCGACATCCTCGATGGTGTCACCCGCAAGTGGCGGGTGGAGAACAGCTGGGGCGCGGACAAGGGCCAGGACGGCTTCTACACGATGAACGATTCGTGGTTCGACGAGTACGTCTTCGAGATCGCGGCCCGGCGTAGCGCGCTGCCCGAAGAACTTCAGCGAGCCCTCGGCGCGACGCCGATTGTGCTGCCTGCCTGGGACCCGATGGGCGCCCTCGCTCGTTAGCCCAGCCGTCGCCAGGGTGACAAGGCGGATTTTTAACGAAGCCCCGCGGTCAGTCCCGCCGGCCCCGCGGGTCATCACCCCGGTGAGCGGCCGCGGATAGGGCACGATGGACCGGGTGCAGCAGATAACCAGCCGTGTCGTGCACGAGAATGCCTGGATGTCGGTCCGGGAGGACCAGGTCAGGCGGCCCGATGGAACATCGGGTGTCTACGGGGTGGTGGACAAGCCGGACTTCGCGCTGGTCATTCCCCGCGACGCCGATGGTTTCTGGATGGTCGAGCAGTACCGCTATCCGGTGCGGCGTCGCGCCTACGAATTCCCGCAGGGCTCGTGGGGCGCTGACCGGCACGGATCACCCGCGGAACTCGCGTGCGCGGAACTCCGGGAGGAGACAGGTCTGTCGGCCGCGCGCTGGACGCATCTGGGCCACCTGTTCAGCGCGTACGGGTTCTGCAGCCAGGGATTTGACGTGTACCTGGCCGAGGACCTGACGCCTGGTCCTACCGACCGGGAGCCTTCCGAGCATGACATGACTCATCGCCTCGTCAGCACGGCGGAGTTCCGCGCGCTGGTCGCTAACAGCGGCATCGTCGACTCGGCCACACTCGCCGCCTTGACCCTGCTGGCCCTAGCCGAGCAGGGCTAGCATTGCCGCTGCCGCAATCGGTTGAGGGAGTGGCCCAGTCGAGGGTTGCCTGACATTCGCGCGCAAGCGGAGCCGGGCGGATTGAGCACCCCGTCAACGTCAAGGCAGGGCAGTGGCCGCAACATGGGGTCCTTGTGGCGAGACCTGGACCCGCGGAGCTTAGGCGACCCTGACGGTCCAGTCGCCGACGCGGGCCACGACGTCAACAGTCCCGCCGAGTGCCTCGACGTACCCGCGGATGGCGTCCACCTCGGTGACCTTGCCATGCTCGATCTGCGAGACGCGGGCCTGCGAGACGCCCATCGTGGTGGCGATCTGCGCCTGGGTGAGGCCGGTGTTCTTGCGCAGCTGCGCGAGCTGGTAGCCGCGCTGCTCGGCCCGAAGCGCGGCGCGGCCGCGCTCGCGCTCAGTAACTCGCTCCGGGGCGTCCCAGCCCGGATTCAGCTCACGGGCCTGCCGCTTGGTGTCCTCCCAGCGGACCGCCTTCATTCTTCCTCCTCATCGGCTTCCCGCCGGCAAGCGATGTACTGCTCCTCGGCAAGCGGGATTGCCTCCGCGTACCAGGCGGTCCAGCGCCCTGCCTTATCGCCCGCCGCCAGCACTATCGCCTCCCGGTCCGGGTCGAATACGAGCAGCAGGCGCACCTCGGCAGTTCCGGGTTTCGGGCGCTCGTTAGCCATCACCAGAGCCCAGTCGGCCATTAGCTCCTCCTGGCGCTCGCTGGCCCACGCCAGCACCTCCTTGCGCTGCGGCCGGGGCAGGTCGCCTTCGAGCACGATGACCGGATCGATCCCCACCGGGGCATCCTCGTCGCCGTACCGGGCATGGAAGTGCGGCGCCTGGTGGTCGCCAAAGTACATGGCGATCACGATGCCCCCGAACCGGCACTGGCCGGTGTAGCTCACGGTCAGAATCCACAACCCGCCATGACTGTCGGGCTGATCCCGGTGCCGTCTTCCGGAAGCGGACCGCCGAGGGACCGGCGATCTGCTACTCGAGGCCATCGCGGTCTGCCCACTCCAGCAGGGTGTCCAGCGAGTAGGAAGTGTCATCGATGCCCTCGTGCAGATCGCCCAGCCTGGCGAAGCGGCCCGGCACGGTGGCGATGGTGCAGTCGCGGGGGTCGACGTCGTTGATCTCGTCCCAGGAGACTGGCGTGGAGACGGTAGCTTCAGGCACGCCGCGCACCGAGTAAGCGCTGGCGATCGTGTGGTCCCTGGCGTTCTGGTTGTAGTCGACGAATAGCTTGGTGGGGTCACGGTCCTTGCGCCACCAGGTGGTCGTCGCATCGCCGGGCGCGCGGCGTTCCACCTCCCTGGCAAAGGCGAAAGCGGCCCGCCGGACGTCAGCGAAACCCCATCGCGGCTCGATCCGAACGTAGATGTGCAGGCCGTTGCCGCCGGAAGTCTTCGGCCACCCGGTCGCGCCCAGCTCGTCGAGTATCTCGTGCGCGAGGTGGGCGATCCTGCGTACCGTGGCGAACCCGCAGCGCGGCATGGGGTCCAGGTCGATGCGCCATTCGTCTGGCCGCTCAGTGTCGAGCCGCCTGGAGTTCCACGGATGGAACTCCACGGTGGACATCTGGACTGCCCACACGACGCTGGCCAGCTCGGTAACGCACAGTTCGTCGGCGTGCCTGCCGTAGCGGGGGAAGTCCACCCGCACCGTCTCCAGCCAGTCAGGCGCACCGTGGGGGACCCGCTTCTGGTGTACCTTCTCGCCACCGACCCCGGACGGGAAGCGGTGCATCATGCACGGCCGCTCGCGCAGGGCGCGCACGATGCCATCGCCGACCGACATGTAGTAGCGAACCAGGTCAAGCTTGGTCTCGCCGCGGGCAGGGAAGTACACGCGGTCCGGGTTAGAGATGCGCAGCGTCCGCGTCCCGACCTCGAGCTCCAGCTCTTTCGCCGCCATACGGAGAAACTAGCCGCACGACGTGACGCGCCAGGCCGAGGTGCACCTGACTCTCAGGTCGCGCTACTTTGGGCCGATAGCGTGGAATACGGCCCGTCGGCCGCATTGCCTAAGGGGGAAGTCTGGCATGGACGCGGACTTGGTTAACCAGGTAGTAGATATCGCTCAGCGAGTGGTCGCCAGCGGGGCGATCTCGGCGAACGGGCACGGCAACGTCAGCGTTCGCGTTCCGGCGGCCGAGGAACTGTACTTCACCGGTGGCCCGTCGCTGCGCAATCACCCCGCCTCGGCCGTCGTGCGGCTCGGGCTGGACGGAGGGCTGCTGGAGGGCGAGCTGCCGCCGATCCAGGCCGCCGTGGTCGCCATGCACACGGCCATCTACCAAGATCACCCTGACGTCGGGTGCGTCCTGCACACGCACTCGCCGTACGCCACTGCCTATGCCGTAGCACGCCGTCCGATCGGGTGCTGGGTGGAAGCCCTGGCAATGTTCGGTCTCGCCACGGGCGTTCCGGTAGCGGGCTATGGGCCCCGCGGATCTGATCAGGCCGTGGCTAACATCCGCGCGGCGATCAACCCGGGCGTTCCGGCGGTACTGCTGGCCAACCACGGGGTGCTGGTGTTCCATCGGACCCCGGAGCTGGCCATCCTGGTCGGCGGGGTGGTCGAGGAGGCCGCCCAGGCGGGAATCAACGCGGCCGCGCTGGGCGGTCCGGCCGCGATTCCCGAGGATCTGCGGGCCGCGGCGCTGCAGCGTGCGATGACATTCGACAGGGAGGGGACGCTGCGGGCCTAGGACCCGCTCATCGGCCCACTCAAGGCGTGGGGAGAGATCCGGCCTCGGGCGCGGTGACCTTGCCTGGCCCGGTCACCCCTCCAGCACGCTGGGCCTCGGCCGAAACACATTGGCCCACTGTCAGAGCCTGCTGCGACAATCGGCTCGTGGTCACCACTCAGCCTGTGAGTCAATCTGCGAGCGATACCGAGACAACCCGACGGGCTGAGCTTGGCGGTTTCCTCAAGACCCGCCGGGCCCGGCTGCACCCCGAGGAGGTCGGGCTGCCACCGCCGCCTGGCTGGTCTCAGCCCGGAGTTCGCCGCCCTCTGGGCGCGGCACGAGGTCGCCGGGCCCGCCGCCCGAACGCTGCGGCTCCGGCACCCGGACGCCGGGCCGATGCGGCTCACCCGCACGGAACTCGATGTTTCCGTCGTGCCCGGGCTGCGCGTGGCCGTGTACAGCCCGCAAGATGAAGACACCTGGGCCCGGCTGCCCCGCACTCGCCGGACTACGGGATCTGACCAGCGCGGCTGATCCGAGCTGCCGCACCGAGCCGGGCTACCATCGCGAGATGGACGCCATGCTGGGGAGTTGCGCTCTGGACCGGCTCAGGAAGCGGAAGAGCTTCAAATGGCGGGCCTACCCAGCCGACGTCCTGCCCGCTTTCGTGGCCGAGATGGACTTCGACCTGGCCGAGCCGATCGTAGCGGCGGTCACTGCCGCCCTCGCGCTCGGCGACAGCGGTTATCCGCACAAGGGCGAGCTTGGCGAGGCATTCGCGGCCTTCGCGGGCAAGCGGCTGCGGTGGTCGGTTGACCCGGCGGCGGTGTTCGCCATTCCCGACGTCATGACCGGGATATCGGAGGTAGTCCAGGCGGTCACGCCGCCGGGGTCGGGGATCGTGATCAACCCGCCGGTCTATCCGCCGTTCTTTTTCCGGCTCGGGTTCGCCGGGCGCCAGGTCATCGAGGCACCGCTGAGCCGCGACGATAGCGGCCGTTATGACCTGGACCCCGATGCCCTAGACCGCGCCCTCGCCACCGAGGACGCGAGCGCCTACCTGCTCTGCAGCCCGCATAACCCGACCGGCCGCGTATGGTCACGGCAGCAGCTGATGACGGTGGCCGACATCTGCCATCAGCGCGGCGCGATCTTGCTGGCCGACGAGATTCACGCGCCCCTGGTGCTGCGCGGCGCAGAGCACGTGTCCTTCCTGTCCCTCGACCACGAGATGACGCAGCGGGCGATCGTGTTCACCTCGGCCTCCAAGGGCTGGAACATGGCCGGCTTTAAATGCGGTGTCGCGGTCGCCGGTTCACCGGAGTACGCGACCGTCCTGGCGGAACGCTGGGATGCGCTGCTGGCCGCCCACGTTGGCGTGCTCGCCACGGTCGCCGCCTTCACCGAGGCGCTGCCCTGGCTCGACGCGGCGCTCGCCCAGCTGGATGAGAACCGCCGGATGCTGGATGACCTGCTCGGCGAGCGGCTGCCCGGGGTCGGTTACGTCCAGCCGGAAGCCAGCTTTCTCGCCTGGCTGGACTGCCGGGCCCTCGGGCTCGGCAGCGACCCGTCGGCCGAGTTCCTCGCCCGCGGCCGGGTAGCGCTCAGTAACGGCCGCGACTTCGGCGCGCAGGGCGTCGGCTTCGCCCGGCTTAACATCGGCACCTCGGCCGAGCTGATGGCGGAGGCCGTGCGGCGGATGGCCGCCGCGCTGCCGACCGGAACCGCCTGACGGTGGCCGGACCTGCGGGTTCGGAGACGGTTGCGCCGTCGGGGGGCTAGCCTTGCCGCACGCTTGCTTGTGGTGCCACGATCAGCTTCTGATTTCTCCGTTACGCCACCATTTCTCCCGCGCCTGACCGGACCGAGGCGCGCCAGATTGAGGCCGAGATGCGAGCATTGACTGTTGCGATGATGACCGGCCGGGGCCGGGTCATCACCGGGCGCTCTCGTGCTCGCGCGGTCCGGGCCGCGGCACTGCCCGCCGCCATCATCCTGCTCGCGGCGTGCGGCGGCGGGAGCACCGCGGCGCCCTTGCCGTCCAAGCCGGCCGTCACCTCGCCAGCCAAGGCCCGCCCGCACAAGGGGGCGCCGGTCGGCCCGATCGCGCATGCGCCCGGCATCGTCGCCGTCACCACCGGCGGTGCGCTCGTAGTGCTGAACCAGGCGACCGGCGCGGTAACCAGGACCCTGGTAGCCAGCCATGTCATCGGTGACGAGATCTCCGTCGCACCGGGCGGATCGACCGTCTATTTCGCCGTGCATCTGGGGGGCTGCCAGGTCGAGATCGAGTCGGTGCCGACAGCGGGCGGCAACCCGACCGCTCTCACGGCCGGTCAGCTTCCCGCGGTCAGCCCGGACGGGACCAAGCTGGCGTTCGCCAGTGAGCCCGCCATGACGACGGACTGCGTGCCGAACCAGTCCGATCTGACCGCCCAGTACAAGCTGGTCGTCCGCACGCTCAGCAGCGGAAGCCAGACCATCTTGCCCATGCTCCCGGCCGGCCAGGGCAGCGGCCTGCCCGCGCCGATTTCCCATCTGTCCTGGGCGCAGGACAACACGCAGATAGCGGTGTCGATCGCGGCCGTGCAGGACAACGAGGGCTGGGCGGTCGTCGATGTGGACACCGCAGCCGCCAGTTACTACCTGAGCGGGACCGGAGACACGCCGATCCCGGTCACCGGCCCCCGGGCCAAGGACAGCTACTACCGCGAAGGCGTTTTCCTGCCCAGCGGCAACCTGTTCGTCAGCCGCGCCTGCTGTGCGGGAGTCCCGGTCAGGAACACTTCCAGGCTGATGTGGGAGGTGGACCTGTCGGGCACGCTCGTCCACCAGGTGGCGCTCGGCTATGCCAACCTCGAGCACACCAGCCTGGACGTCGCGGCGTCGGGCCGATGGCTGCTCTATCTCGCGGGAACCGACCTTTATTTGTCGCACGACGGCCGCACGCCGACCGAGCTCACCACCGGCCTGATCGCGGCCGCGTGGAGGTAATCGAGGGAGGATAGCTAACTGTTGCTCGTTTCATAGGTGATTGTCAGTTGCCTGCCAGGTGAAGTTGGCCCAGGGCCAGGGCAGATGCGCCCGGACGTTTCCGCGTCCGGAGCAGGGCTGGCCGCGCTTAACCGGTGGGCGGGACCGAAAGCTGTCCCTCAGCGTCCGGTCTTCACCTGCGAGCACTGCGGCCTGGTTCTCGACCGGGTCAACGCCGCACGCAACCTCGCCGCCCTCGCGGCGATCTCGGGCCCCGGAGCAGCCGGGCCCGCACCACCAGGTGGAAACGCCCGCTGAGCCGACCAGAAGACCAGGCCACGCCTGGCAGGTGGCGATGAAACGGGAACCGTGCACGCCCCGCACCCAAGGGACGGCAAGACACGGACTGTGGCCCGAAAAGGACGATTGACTGAGGCTCACTGATGCCTCGCTCAACGGTGCGCCGGGTTGATCGTCAGCTTACGATTGGCCGCATCCACCAAATGAGGCGGTCGCAGACGTGGAGTTCCGCATCCTCGGTTCCGTCGAGGTAGCCGAAGGCGGGGTGCCGAAGGACCTCGGCGGCCTGCGGGAACGCACGTTGCTGGCCCGGCTCCTGCTGTCGGCCGGTCAGGTGGTGTCCGCCGACCGGCTGGCCGAGGATCTGTGGGCCGGTGAACCGCCGGCGCATTGCATGGCGACGCTGCGCGTTTACATCTCCAGGCTGCGGCGCGCGCTCGGCCCGGGCTCCGCGGCACTGCTGACCCAGCCGCCCGGTTACCGGATGGTCATCGGCGTGGGCCAGTTGGATGCGAGCCGGTTCGCGAGCCTGGCCACAGCCGGCCGGGATGACCTCGCCGCGGGTCGTCCTGCGGCCGCGGCGGCCAGGCTGCGCGAGGCCCTCGGACTGTGGCGCGGCCCCCCGCTGTCCGATGTCGCTGATTTCTCCTTCGCCCAGGCCGAGGTGGCCCGGCTGCAAGAAGCCCGGCTGACCGCTGTCGAGGATCTGGTGGAGGCCGATCTGGCCTGCGGCCGTCATGCGGTGCTCACCAGCGAGCTTGACGGCCTGGTCGCTACTCACCCGCTGCGGGAACGGCTCTGCGGGCAGCGGATGCTGGCCCTCTACCGGTGCGGTCGCCAGGCCGAGGCGCTGCAGGCGTATCGGGAGCTGCGGGCCAGGCTCGCCGACGAGCTCGGCATTGACCCGAACCCGAGCCTGCACCGGCTGCAGGAGGCGATCCTGCGGCAGGAGTCCGGTCTCGACTGGGTGCCGCCCCCGGCCGAGCAGCCCGGCTCAGGCCTGCGCCACGTCGGGGCAGGGGAGGGGACCGGGGCCGGGAAGAGGACCGGGGCCGGGAAGACGACCGGGACCGGGGAGAGGGCCGGGGCCGGGGATGCCGCTGGCGTCCCTAGCGGCACAATCGACGGGGCCGGGCTAGGCGGTCAGGACGGTCTGCTGTTGCGCAGGTCGGCCGGCAGCAGGCTGCCGGCGAGACCACATCGTTCATCGGGCGTGAATCAGAGCTGGCCACCATCGAGGATCTGCTCGGCCTGTCCAGGCTTTTGACCCTCACCGGGCCGAGCGGCTCGGGCAAGACCCGGCTGGCGCTGCGCGCCGGCGCGCTGGCCGCGGAACGCTACGCCGACGGGGTCTGGCTCGTCGAGCTGGCCCCGGTGACCAGTTCGGACCTGGTCACGGCGGTCGCGGCCTCGGCCCTGTCGGTCCGCGAGGAACCGGGTCTCGCGCTGGTGGACAGTGTCGCCGCGCACCTGAGCGACAGCGCGGCCCTGCTGATCGTCGACAACTGCGAGCATGTCCTTGACGCGGCCGGGGAACTCATCGCGACCCTGCTGCGGGCCTGCCCGGGACTGCGCGTGCTGGCCACCAGCCAGAGCAGGCTCGGCCTGGTCGGCGAGGCGAGCTGGCCGGTGCCGCCGCTGATCCTGCCCGACCCCGCGGCCCGTGATCCGGAGGAGGTAGCCCAGGCCGAGGCGGTCCGGCTGCTGCGCGACCGGGCCGCCCTGGCCCGGCCCGGCTTCACCCTGACCGCCCAGAACGCGCCCGCCGTGAGCGAGATCTGCCGTCGCCTGGACGGCATCCCGCTCGCCCTCGAACTCGCCGCGGCCCGGCTCAACGCCCTGTCGGCCGGTCAGCTCGCGGCCCGGATCGACGACAGGTTCCGGCTGCTGGCCGGGGGCGGCCGGGGCGGCCTGCCCCGGCACCGCACGCTCCAGGCCGCCATCGAGTGGAGCCACGACCTGCTCAGCGAGACCGAGCAGATCTGCTTCCGGCGGCTGGCCGTGTTCTCCGGCGGGTGCACCCTGGAGGCGGCCGAGTCGGTCTGCCCGGATGACGCGCTGAGCGAGGCGGAGATCTTCGAGACCGTCACCGCGCTGGTCGACCGGTCGCTGCTGACCACCGAGGAACGCTGCGGCAGCATGCGCTACGGCATGCTGGAGTCGATCCACCAGTTCGCGCGGACCAGGCTCGAGCTGGCCTTGGAGTCGGCCGAGCTGAGCCGCCGCCACCTGGAATGGCTGCTCGATTACGCCCGGGAGGCCGACCTGGACGGCCCCGATCAGGGTGCCTGGCTGGATCTCCTGGAAACCGACCTCGAGAATTTCCGGCTCGGCCTGGAGGGCGGCGAGCCGGCTCGGTCGCACCCCGGCCCGTCCGACGCGGAAAAGCGGCTGGAGCTGGCCGGCCTGCTGGCGCCATTCTGGATGGTGCGGGGCCACACCGGCCTCGGCCGCCGCTGGCTGGAGGCCGCCCTGGCCGCGGCCGGGCCCGGGGCGCAGCCACGGCTGCGGGCCGTGGCGCTGGACGGGCTCGGCCAGCTGGCCGCCGTACACGCCGACTACGACGCGCAGCGCAGCTGCCAGCAGGAAAGCCTGGCCATCTGGCGGAACCTGAACAACGACGCTAAGGTCGCCAGCTGCCTGGGTGACCTCGGCTCGGCCGCGCACATCCGGGGCGAGTACGGACAGGCGCGCGCGATGTACGCCGAGGCGCTTGAGCTCGCCAACAGCGCCCATGACGCGCAGCTGATGGCCCGCTGCCTGAGCGGGCTCGGCCGGCTGGCGCTGCACCAGGGCGACCTGGCCCAGGCGACGGACTATTACACCGACAGCATGGCCCACTTCAACCAGTCGGGTGACCTGCGCCGGGCGACCCTGATCCTGGGCAACCTGGGGGTGGTCGCGCTCAACCGGAGCGAATACGACCTGGCCAGGACCCGGTTCGAGGAGCACCTCGGCAACGCCAGGAAGATCGGCGATCGCAAGCTGATCGGCGGTGCGCTGACCAACCTCGGGTCAGTCGTGTACTACACCGGCGACCTGGACACCGCGGCTGAGCTGCATGCCGAGGCGCTCGCCCTGGCCGAGCAGCTCGGCGACCGCCGCCTGGCCTCCGTGGCGCTGACCAACCTCGGCCTGGTGGCGCTGGCGCGCAAGGACTACCCGGCGGCCCGCGGTCACCTCAGGCGCAGCCTTGATCTCGTCGAAGCGGTCGGCGAGCGCCGCGGGGTCGCCGAGACCCTGGAGGAACTGGCCGGGGTCGACGCGGCGGCCGGGGAGATGGAACGAGCCGCCACGCTGTTCGGCGCGTCGCAGGCACTGCGCGGGGCGATCGGCGCGCCGATCCCGGAGCCCGACCTGGCCAGGATCACCCAGGCCAGCACCGCGGTCCGGCTGGCGCTCGGCGACCAGCGATACGAGGCGGCGCACGCCCGCGGGATGGCCCTGCCGCAAGCCGAGGCCATCGCGCTGGCCAGGGCCGATCGGTCGGGCATCTAGGCTGGGAAGCCGGCGTGGGAACCGGCGAGGGAGGAATCATGTCAGCCATCGATGAGCAGGCCCGCGGCGCCAGTCCCGTCGACTTCGGCGAGTTTGGCGACTATGGCGGCTTCCGGCCGAAACGGAAGCCCGGCGAGCCCGGCCAGACGAGCACCGGCGAGTCCGGCACCACCGGCGAGTCCGGCACCACCAGCGAGACCGGCCAACCCAGCGAGACCGGCAAGCCCAGCAACGGCGAGTTCGTCCGCGCCGCCTACCCCTTCCAGGGCCGGATCTCCGCCGACGGCTCCAGCGGGTACCAGGCCGAACCAGGCCGGTACCACCTCTACATCTCATGGGCCTGCCCGTGGGCGCAGCGGACCGCGATCGTCCGCCAGCTGATGGGGCTGGAAGAGGTCATCTCGCTGTCGGCCGTGGATCCGGTCCGGGACGGGCGCGGGTGGGCGTTCCGCGAGGGTCCGGGCCACGGGCTTGATCCGGTCAACTCCTTCGCGCTGCTGCGCGAGGCGTATGAGGCCACCGAGCCTGGTTACGACGGCCACATCTCTGTGCCGGTGCTCTGGGATCGCGAGACCAAGCGCATTGTCAGCAACAATTTCCCCGACCTAACCATTGACCTCGAGACCCAGTTCGGCGCCTGGGCTCGCGGCGACGCCGACCTTTATCCGCAGGCGCTGCGCCCCGCCATCGACAGCATTAACGCGCTGGTCTACCGCAGCGTCAACAATGGCGTTTACCGGGCCGGGTTCGCCGGTAGCCAGATCGCTTATCATGAGGCCGTCGGGCGGCTTTTCGCCACCCTGGACGAGCTTGAGCAGCATCTGGCCGACCGGCGGTTCCTGATCGGCGACGCGATCACCGAGGCGGACGTGCGGCTGTGGGTGACGCTGGCCCGGTTCGACTCGGTCTATTACTCGCATTTCAAGTGCAGCATTCACCGGCTGACCGATTACCCGAATCTGTGGGGCTACGCACGCGACCTCTATTGCCTGCCCGCATTCCGCGAGACCACTGATTTCGATCAGATCAAGCGGCATTACTTCACGACCCACCCGCACCTGAACCCGGGCCGGATCGTGCCAGAAGGACCAGTGCTCGACTGGGACGCGCCGCACGGGCGGGACCGGCTGGCGGCCAGGCATTAGGCCATTAAACGGCTAGCGGGGGTCAGCCGGGAGTCACCGTCGTTAATCGTTTCGGGGGTATCTCGGCCCTTGACCCCAGATCACCCTGCACCACACCGGCCGGGGCAACCGGCTTGTAACGCCGTTGCAACCCGGTCGGGGAACCTCAGGTTCACTGCGTCCTGGCCGACGCCCGATGTCGCGCTATCGGCGGCCAGCCGCGTCCACCAAGGAGGGCACGACATTGTCACAGCTTCGATCAACCTCGCTGGCGGCGGCGATCACCGCAGCCGCGGCCGGTGCATGCCTGATGCTCAGCGCCTGTTCGGGCGGCTCTGTCAGGCCGGCCGCCAGCTTGTCCGGCTCATCCAAGACGTCCACGTCGCCGACCGCTGGCTCGTCGGCGTCGGACCACTCGGGTTCATCGGGCGCCGCGGCGCCGGCCAGCCCGAGCAGCGCTCCGGCCGCGGTGTCGACGGCCGGGCTGACCGGCAACTTCTGCACCGATTTCACCCGGATGGGCCAGAACCTGAGCAAGCTGCCGCAGCCGACGAACCAGGGGAACCTGGCCGCGGACCAGGCCGACGCCCGCCGCATCCTGACCCAGATCGAGGCCAACTTCAACGGTCTGGCGACCGAGGCGCCCGCGGGCGTCGCGACCGCGATTCACAACATCACCGGCATGTACCAGACCGAGCTCGGCCTGGTGCCCACCTTCGGCTCGCTGGCCCAGATCAGCCAGCAGGAGCACAAGTTCGTGGCCAGCCCGACCTACCTGGACTCGATCCGCGTGCTCGTTCAGTACATGGTGACCAAGTGCAGCTGATCCCGGCCGGGCGCGGGCAACTCCCCGGGTGAACTGGCCAGGCGGGGAGTTCCGTGCGAGGGTTGGGCAGTACTTGCTGCCCGCCAGCGCAGGGAGGGTCTGATGGGCAGGGATGTCCCGGCTATCAATGTCAGCCCGGCTGACCGGCGCGCCTACCGTGAGAAGGTGCGCCAGTGCCTGGACGTCTTCGCGCGCATGCTGGCCGAGGCACGGTTCGAGGCCGAGCCGCAGCAGGTCGGGCTGGAGATCGAGCTCAACCTGGTCGACGAGGCCGGCTGCCCGTCGATGAAGAACACCGAGGTGCTCGGCGCGCTGGCCGATCCGGCCTGGGCGACCGAGCTCGGCCAGTTCAACCTGGAGATCAACCTGCCGCCCCGGCAGCTGACCGGCGGTGCGCTCGGCCAGCTCGAGGGTGAGGTGCGGCAGAGCCTCAACCGGGCCGATGCGGGCGCCAGGAAGACGGGCACCCGGCTGGTGATGGTGGGGATCCTGCCGACGCTCAGCCAGGACCATCTGGGTGAGCAGGCCATGTCGGCCAACCCGCGCTACCGGCTGCTCAACGAGCAGATCTTCGCCGCCCGGGGCGAGGAGATGCAGATCTCGATCGAGGGCCCCGAGCGGCTGCTCACCTACGTCGACACCATCACCCCCGAGGCGGCCTGCACCAGCGTGCAGTTCCACCTGCAGGTCAGCCCCGAGGACTTCGGCGATTACTGGAACGCGGCCCAGGCCGTGGCCGGCGCTCAGGTGGCGGTGGCGGCCAACTCGCCGTTCCTGTTCGGCAAGGAACTGTGGCGGGAGACCAGGATCACCCTGTTCGAGCAGGCCACCGACACCCGGCCGGACGAGCTCAAGCTGCAGGGGGTGCGGCCGCGGGTCTGGTTCGGCGAGCGCTGGATCACCTCGGTGTTCGACCTGTTCGAGGAGAACCTGCGCTACTTTCCCGCGCTGCTGCCGCTGCGCGAGGACGAGGACCCCGACGAGACGCTGGATCGCGGGGAGGCGCCGCAGCTGGCCGAGCTCACGCTGCACAACGGCACCATCTACCGGTGGAACCGCCCGGTCTATGCGGTCGTGGACGGCCTGCCGCACCTGCGGGTCGAGAACCGGGTGCTGCCGGCCGGGCCCACGGTGGCCGACACGATCGCCAACGCGGCGTTTTACTACGGTCTGGTCCGGGCGCTGGCCGAGGCCGAGCGGCCGGTCTGGACCCAGATGTCGTTCGCGGTCGCCGCCGACAACCTGGTCGAAGGAGCCAGGCGCGGCATCGACGCGGTGCTGTACTGGCCCGGCATGGGCGAGGTGCCGGTGACCGAACTGGTGCTCCGCCGCCTGCTGCCGCTGGCCGCCGACGGGCTGCGCCGCTGGGGGGTGGATTCGGCCGACTCCGACCGGCTGCTGTCCATCATCGAGCAGCGCTGCCTGACCAGCCGGAACGGGGCGACCTGGCAGAGCGACTTCGTCCACGCCCGGGATCGCGGCGGCATCACCCGGCCCGAGGCGATGCGCGCCCTGACCCAGGCCTACATCGAGCGGATGCACACCAACGAGCCGGCGCACGCCTGGCCGGTCAGCTGAGCGCCGGATACTGCGCCAGCCCGCCCGCCGCTCGGTCAGGATGCGCCGGGTTTGAGCCCGGCGGCGTCCCGGTGAGACGATCATCCGGATGACCAAAGGCGCACCGGGTTCCGCGGGCGTGGTCCGGCTGGGCCGGCCTGACGGCCGCTGGGTCCTGACCGCCACGGTCCTCGGCTCCAGCATGGCCTTCCTCGACGCGACCGTGGTCAACATCGCCCTGCCGACGATCGGCCGGGACCTGCACGCGTCGCTGGCCGGCCTGCAGTGGACGGTCACCGCCTACACGCTGACGCTGGCCGGGCTGATCCTGCTGGGCGGGTCGCTCGGCGACCGGCTCGGCAGGCGCCGGATCTTCACCATCGGCGTCGCGTGGTTCGCGCTGGCCTCGGCGCTGTGCGGGCTGGCGCCCGGCATCGGCGTGCTGGTCGCCGCCCGGGTGCTGCAGGGAGTCGGGGGCGCGCTGCTCACTCCGGGCTCGCTGGCGATCATCCAGGCCACGTTCGCTCCGCAGGACCGGCCGAAGGCGGTCGGCGCCTGGTCGGGCCTGGGCGGGGTGGCCGGCGCCGCCGGGCCGCTGCTGGGCGGCTGGATCGTCACCGACGCGGGCTGGCGGTGGGTGTTCCTGCTCAACCTGCCGCTGGCCGCTGTGGTCCTCGCGGTGACGATGAGGCATGTGCCCGAGAGCGCCGATCCTGACGCCCACGGCGGTTTCGACGTCGCCGGGGCCGGGCTGGCCGCGCTGGCGCTGGCCGGGATCACCTATGCGCTGATCGAGGCGCCAGCGGGCCACGGGCCGGCCGGGCCAGTGGCCGCCGCCGTGATCGCGATCGCCGCCGCCATCACGTTCTTCCGCACCGAGCGCCGCCGCGGCCGGCCGGGCAGCCGGGTGCCGGCGATGCTGCCGCTGGACGTGTTCGGCTCCCGGCAGTTCACCGCCGTCAACGTGGTGACCCTGCTGGTCTACGGCGCGTTCGGCGGAATGCTGTTCCTGCTGGTGCTGCAGCTTCAGCTGGTGGCCGGGTTCTCACCGCTGGCGGCGGGCCTGGCGCTGCTGCCGACCACGGTGCTGATGTTGTTGCTGTCGCCGAGGGCCGGGGCCCTCGCCCAGCGCATCGGGCCGCGCTGGCTGATGACGGCGGGCACCGCGACCTGCACGGCCGGGCTGCTGCTGATGACCAGGATCGGGCTGAACGCTTCGTACCTGACCGACGTGCTGCCCGCGGTGATCGTGTTCGGGGTCGGGCTCGCCATGACCGTCGCGCCGCTCACCGCCACGGTGCTGGCCAGTGCGGATGTCCGTCATGCGGGGGTGGCGAGCGGGGTGAACAACACGGTGGCCAGGGCCGCCGGGCTGCTCGCCGTGGCCGGCCTGCCCGCCGTGGCCGGGATCGGTGCCGCCGCCTATCACTCGGCCGGGCTGTTCAGCGCCGGGTTCCGCACGGCCATGTTCGTGTGCGCCGGGCTGCTGCTGGCCAGCTCGGTGCTGTCCGCGCTGACCATCGACAACGACGTGCTGCGGCCGGCTCCAGATCACCCGGTGCCGGAACCCGAGTGCCTGCGCAACTGCCCGGTGGGCGCCCCGCCGCTCGAGCCGACCGAGCGCTGACATGCGGATGAACTGAAAAATCAGCCGATTGTGCTCTTTTGCTGACCATGCCGCGAGATCCGGGCGCCTCTTCGGACGAGCACGTCGGGCCCGGTCCGGCGCCGCCGCTTCCGGTGCGCGATCCCGGCGCCGCAGCGGTCCGGGAGGCAGCCGAGCACGTGCGCGCGCTGGACGACGTGGACGTCTTATGCCGAGTGCTGGCTGGCCTGCGCAGGTTCTAGATCTCGGCCACGAGGTTTCAGGCTAGCGCCGCGCGACCATATCCTTATTGATGTGACCCTGAGTATCTGTTTAAATACTATTAGTTATGCTCGTGCACCATGAGAGGGTGCCGGTGACGGATGGCGCGGATTCTGGTCGTCGACGACGAACCCGACCAGCGTTTCCTGCTCCGCAGGAGTTTTACGCGGGCCGGCCACGAGGTGACCGAAGCTGGCGATGGTGCCGCCGCATTGCGGGCTATCGGGGAGTCGCCGCCCGATCTGGTGGTCACCGACATGATGATGCCGGTCATGGATGGCGCCGAACTCATCGGCTGCCTGCGCAGTGAGCCGGCGACCGCGGGGATCCCGATCCTCGTGACGAGCGGGGACAGTCATCTGGCCAAGGACGTGGACGCGGTGGTGCCCAAGTCGGACCCGTTGCGCCGCCTGGTCGAGGTCGCGGATGAATTGCTGAAAGAAGGACGTGAGCTGCGTTGAACCGGAGAAGTACTGGCGTCCAGGGACTGGACCTGGTGCTCAACGGCGGCCTGGAGCCGAGCGCCGTAGTGGTGCTGGCCGGTCCGCCAGGCACCGGCAAGACGATCCTTGCTCAGCAGATCTGCTTTGCCAACGCCACCGCCGAGCACAAGTGTGTCTACTATACGACGGTGTCCGAGCCGCATACCAAGCTCGTCAGGCACCTGCAGCCGTTTGCCTTCTTCGATCCTGATGCGCTGGGCGCCCGATTCGAGCAGATTCACCTCGGTGATTTCCTGCAGACGGGACGCCAGGATGGCCTGGAGTCGCTGGTGTCGGAGATCGCCAGGAAAACGCTGGACGAGGAGCCGGCGATCGTGGTGATCGACAGCGCGAAGATGCTGCAAGAATTTGCCGACGAGCGCGACTTGCGCCGCGCGCTCTTCGACCTGGTTGGCCGGTTCACCCAGACTGGTACCGTGCTCCTGCTGCTCGGTGAGTACACACCCGAGGAACTGGGCAGCGGCATCGAGTTCTCCCTGGCTGACGGCATCATCCAGCTTGAATACGAAGCCCGCGAGCCGGTCGACCGGCGGACCCTGCGGGTCGCCAAGCTGCGCGGCGGGAGTTACCTGGCGGGCAGCCACACCTTCCATATTGACTCGCGGGGCATCGAGGTCTTTCCTCGCATCGAGACACTCGTCCCGGCCAACGTGAAGAAGGTCTCCGGACGGCTCTGCAGCAGCGGGATTCCCGGCCTCGACCAGCTGATGAGCGGCGGGACGCAACAAGGCGATGCCACCCTGGCCATGGGACCCTCCGGCATCGGCAAGACCACCTTCGGGCTGCGTTGGATCGCCCAGGCGCTTGAGCTGGGCGAACGCTGCCTCTACGTCACGTTCCAGGACACCCCGGACCATCTCATCACCGCGGCTACCGTTTTCGGCTGGGACTTGAGGGCCGCCAGTGCCGCAGGGCAATTGGCGATCTCTTACGTGCCGATGGGTGACCTTGACCTAGATGTGCTGGCCGCCACCATACGCGCGCAGGTCGCCGAGCATCCGATCAGTCGCATTGCCATCGACAGCCTGGCCGAACTGGTCTCCGCTGCCCGCGAATGGGAGCGTTTCCCCGCCTACATGCGCAGCCTCTCCGGGCTCATCCGCGCGGCCGGTAGCTCCTTGCTCGTCACCAGCGAAACGGCCGGCCATGAACTTGCCACCCAGTCGCTGGACGGGCTGATGTTCTTGTTCGACAACGTCATCGACATGCGCTATATCGAGCAGGGATCCCAGCTCGGCCGCGCCATCAACGTCGTCAAGATGCGGAACAGCGCGCACAAGATGACCTTGAATGGCTTCGCCATCACCGAACATGGCATCGTAGTCGGAGACCAGCTCGAAGGAGTCACCGGGCGCCTGGGCTGGAGCGCGCTACGAACGCAGGCGCCGGGGTTCGCGGTCAGCGCCGCCGGCTTCGGGCCGGCCTGACACTCAGCTGTCCAGGCCCAGGGTGAAGGTGGGCTTGGGGGAGGTGGCGGGGAGCCGGTGCTCCTCGGAGAGGCGGCGGATCGCGGTGCCGGTGGCGAAGAACTCGGTGGCGTGGGCGCCCCAGACGTGGTTGGACACCGCGACGTTGACCCCGACGATCCCGGACGAGCCAGATTGGGTGGCTTCCGCCTGCATGCGGGCCAGGGCCAGCTCGCGGGCCTCGTAGACGCCCTGGGTGAACATGATCATTTCCTGGTTCTGGCCGGTCTGGCGCAGCGTCTGCATCACCGACTGGTGCGCGATGTGGTACACGCAGGTGCCCAGCACGAAGGCGACCGGCACGGCGCCCGAGGCCAGCAGGCGGAAGAAGTCCTGCGCCGACAGGTCCGAGGTGAACGCCCGGCCATCGGGAGCCCGGTGGGCGCCGGTTCCGCCGAGCGCCCGGACCGCCGTCCCGGTGGCGACGAACTCCAGGACGTCCTCGCCCCAGGCGTACATCTGCAGGTTGAGCGTCACGCCGACGATCCCGTCCGCGCCCAGGTGGTCCGCCTCGGCCCGCATCCTGGCCATCGCGAGTTCTCTCGCGTTGTACATCGCCTGGGTCAGGACCTGGAGCTCGACGTTCTGCGACCATCGGCCCACCTGCAGCCCGATGTGGTAGATCGACGATCCGACCACGAAGCCGAGCGGCTCGAACCCGGCCTCGCCGAGCAGCGCGTACTCGGAGACCGACAGGTCAGAGGTGAAGACGCCGTTCGGGTCGGCGCCCGCGGTATGGGCGAGCCTGCCGTCCGCGGCCTGGGGCTCCCAGGTGGCTGACTCTCCGGCAGGCTTGCTCGAGAACAGCGGCATGGCATTCTCCTGTTCGCGGGCTCCGTGAACGAGCCCCGGGATCGGCAGCCTAGCGCCGGCCCGGCCAACCGGGCAGCGCGGCACCCGGCCCGGCTGGCCGGCAGGCGATGCCGTGTGTATTGTTGGCGATCGCGGGCTGCAACTCATCGGGCAGATCATGTTCTTGAACGTCGGACCCCGACCTATACGGTCCCATTCGCGAACAGACATGCCCCCCGGCCGATCCGCGGACAGGCATCGAGCGGCTGTCCGGGTGAAGCACTAGACACCCCGGCCATGGTTGATGTCGACCTAACGCCCTGGGACGGATCGTTGAGGAATCTTCTCACGGATGGGTAGATGGAGAAAGCAATGAACAAGATCCTCCTTCCGGTCGACGGCTCCGATCATTCCAGCCGAGCCGTCGCCAAGGCTGCTGAGCTCGCCAGGCTGTCAGGCGGTGAAGTCCGGGTGTTCCACTACCAGGAGCAAGAACCCTCCAAGGCCGGGGTAGCGAATATCGAGGCATCGTCAGACGCAGCCGCGCTCGTGAAGCAGACGGTCGACGATCTGCAAGGGCTCGGCATCAACGCATCAGGAGAAATACGAGCCGGCCTCTACGGGGAAGCCGCCCGAGCCATCTTGGACGAGGCGAGCCGCTTCGACGCCGACCTCATCGTCATGGGCTCGCGCGGCCGGTCTGACTTTGAAGCCCTGCTGCTCGGGAGCGTGGCCCACAAGGTGATTCACTACGGGCACTCTCCGGTGCTCATAGTTCGCTGACGACGTAGCGCACGCGGTAGCCTGCCGCGCATCTGCTGGCCGGGCCCGCTGGTGAAGTACTGACGCGGTACCGGCCTGCCCGGCCTGCGGCGGCGCATCCGGCTCAGGGCCACCGATTCCCGGCGATTCGCCGGAGCCTCGCGGGCGCGGGTGAGGTGCGGCATGACCGCGTCCGGGCATCCGGCCGCGGAACGATACCGACTGCAACGGATGTCTCATGTCGCCACTATTGTGAATACTGCATTCAGGATGTAGCGTACATATCCAGCTGGATGTCGACCTCCAACCCCCCTGAGGCTCTCTGCCTTGAGCGGAGGGCGGAGCATTGTGCGGGCTTCTCGGTTCTGTGTTGCGCCCGGATACCGAGTCGCGAACGAGGTACACGATCGGATCTGGGCCATGGTCGCTTTAGGTCAACTGCCGTTGCACTTGCGGATCTACCCGGGGCGTCTAGCGGAGATCCCCGAGGTGAGCCAGACGCCGTTCCCCCGGAAGGCGTTGCCTCGGCTGTCACGAAGGTACGGACCGGAGGAGGCGGGGAGCCCATGTGCGGACAGTGCGGCTTGATCCTGGCCGAGCCCGGGCCGGTCGGGCAGCTCCTCGCCGCGATGGAAACGGCCATGGTCCACCGGGGCCCGGACTCTACCGGCTTCGCGCTCTATGGGCCGCCGGCTTCAGACGACCGGGTCATCGTCCGGGCTCGGTTCGCCGACTCGGTGCGAGCCGATGACACGCTGCAGTCGGTGCTACGCGCCGTCAGCGAAGCCGGGGCCAGCCTCGTGCAGCCGCCGGCCGTCGTCGACGACGGCGACCCGGTCCGGGGCAGTTTCTGCCGGCTGCTCGTCCATCTCGACTGCACGCCGGCCGCCCTGCTGGAGGCCCTCGAGGCCGTCGATGGAGTCTTCGTCCATTCAATGGGCCGGCGGCTGGAGATCATCAAGGACGTGGGGGACGCTCCGAGCGTCTCCGCCCGGCATGGCATCAACGAGTTCGTCGGCACGCATGGCGTGGCCCACTCGCGGCTGGCGACCGAGTCCGTCGTGAACGTGGAGTTCTCCCACCCGTTCTGGGCGCGGCCGTTCCTCGACGTCGCGATCGCCCACAACGGCCAGATCACCAACTACTACACGATGCGCAGGCTCATGAGCCAGCGCGGGCTGCACTTCCTGACCGAGAACGACTCCGAGCTCATCGCCGTCTACGTCGCCGAACAGCTCGCGCTGGGCCGGACCCTCGACGAGGCGCTGCGGGGCTCGATCGACGTGCTCGACGGGGTGTTCACCTACCTGCTCACCACCGCGGATGCGATCGGCTGCGCCAGCGACCGGCTTGCGATCAAGCCGCTCGTGGTGACCGAGACGGCGGACCTCATCGCCATGGCCACCGAGGAACAGGCCCTCCGCCACATCCTGGACCACGAGATCGACACCTACGTTCCGCTCGAGGGTACGGCGAAGATATGGCCCGCGCAGGTCAGGGCCCCGGCGGCCTAGGGGGTTGACATGGATCACCGACTGGCCAGCGAACTCGTCGAGAACACGCTGCCCAAGGACACCTTCCACCTCGACGCCGACGGCCTGGACGGGCGAGCGTTCAACCGGGCCCTCCGGGAGGCGGCCGCCAGTCACCAGCACCTGGCCGTCCACAACCCGCGGGCCAGGCATAACCTCGCGGTGGCCCTCGATCATCCGGTCCAGGTGGTCTTCCTGGGCAGCGTGGGCTACTACTGCGGGGGCTTCAACACCGTCGCGTCGCTGGAGATCTTCGGCAATGCGGGCTGGGGCCTCGGGGAAGCCATGGCCGGCGGCCGGATCGTCGTCCACGGCCACACCGGCTGGGCGGCGGGCGCCTCGATGCGGGGCGGCACGATCGTGATCGAGGGCTCGGGCGGGTCACGGACGGGCGTGGCCATGAAGGGCGGCGACATCTTCGTCGCCGGGTCCGTCGGCTTCATGTCCGGGTTCATGGCGCACCGCGGCAAGCTCGTCGTGCTCGGCGGGGCCGGGGACGCGCTCGGGGCCTCTATGTACGAGGGCCGCATCTACGTCGCCGGCGACATCGCCAGCCTGGGGGCGGACGCCATCGAGCGGCCCATCGCGGCGGACGAGGCCGCGGAGGTCGCCGCGGACATCGCGGCGAGCGGGCTCGCCGCCCCGCAGACACCGCTGCGCAAGATCGTGGCGGAGGGGCGGCTCTGGTACTTCGACAAGCGTGACTCGGCGCTCTGGAGGACGGTATGAGCAGCACGGACGAGCGGGTCGGCGACGAGGTCGCCCGCCGCGATGGTCGGCTGCCCGCCGAATCGGGCGACATGCGGGCGAGCCCGCTCTGGGACCCGTACACCATCGAGGACATCCAGGCGAAATCACAGCTGGGCCGGTACCGCATCACCGGCTTCTCGCTGCACCGGGACATTCCCCGGTTCGATGATCTCGTCCTCCTGCCTGCGGCGATGACGCGGCTGCCGCTCGAGGGCTACCGGGAGAAGTGCGAGACCCGCACGGTGCTCGGTGCCCGCAGCGGGTGCACGGCACCGCTGGAACTCGAGATCCCCATCTACATCACGTCGATGTCGTTCGGGGCGCTGTCCTGGAACGCCAAGGCGGCACTCGGCCGGGCCGCCTCGCGGGTCGGCACGTGTACGTGCACGGGCGAGGGCGGGATGCTCGCCGAGGAGCGCGCCGAGTCCAGCCTGCTGATCTACCAGATGACCCCGTCACGCTACCTGCTCGACCTCGACCACCTCCGGCAAGCGGACGCGATCGAGATCGCGGTGGGCCAGGGCGCCAAGCCGGGTACCGGCGGGGTGCTGATGGGCGCCAAGGTGGCCGACCGGGTGGCCGAGATGCGGACGCTGCCGAAGGGCATCGACCAGCGCTCGGCCGTGCGGCACCCGGACTTCCTCGGCGCCGATGACATGCAGGTGAAGCTCGAGGAGCTGCGGATCGCGACGGACAATCGCATCCCGTTCTTCGTCAAGATGGGCGCCTGCCGGGTGCGCGAGGACGTCAAGATCGCCGCCAAGTCGGGCGCGGACGTCATCGTCGTCGATGGCATGGAGGGGGCCACCGGAGCGGCGCCGGAGATTCTGCTTGACCATACGGGGATCCCGACGCTCGCAGCGGTGACCGCGGCGCGGCAGGCGCTGGAGGATCTCGGGCTGCTCGGCGAGGTCAACCTCGTCGTGTCGGGCGGGATCCGCAACGGCGCCGACGCCGCCAAGGCCATCGCCCTCGGCGCGGATGCGGTGGCCATCGGCACGGCGGCACTGATCGCGCTCGACTGCAACGCCCCGAAATACGTCGAGGACTACAAGGCTCTCGGCACCGCTCCCGGGCACTGCCACCACTGCCACACCGGCAAGTGCCCGGTCGGCATCACGACACAGGATCCGGACCTCGTGGAACGGCTCGAGGTCGACGCGGCCGCCGACCGGGTGGAGAACTTCCTCAACTCGATGGTCATGGAGATGACCCTGCTCGCGAAGGCCTGCGGCAAGGGCAACATCCACAACCTCGAGCCGGAAGACCTTCGCGCGCTGACGGTCGAGGCCGCAGCGATGGCCCGGGTGCCGCTGGCCGGTACCGACTGGATTCCCGGCCACTCCAGCGGCCTGTGAAGGGAGGCCTTCATGAACCTGGACGAGGTGCGGCAGGTATGCGCCGAGCAGGACATCCACACGGTCGAGTGCGCCTTCCCGGACGCCTACGGGATCCTGCGTGGCAAGCGCATCCCGGTGGCGCAGTTCCTCGACCGGGGTCATACCGGCTTCGACATCGCCAACGCCGCGCTGATCTGGACTCGCACCTGCGACGTGCTGCAGACCGTCGAGTTCGCCAACTTCAGCACCGGATACCCGGACATGTCCGTGGTAGCGGACCTGTCGACCTTCCGCCCGATCCCATGGCGGCCGGGCAGCGCCTCCGTGCTGTGCTCCTGCCGGGAGCACGACGGATCGGAGGTCTCGGTCAGCACCCGCGGCATCCTCGCCAGCGTGGTCGACGAGGCGCATGGCCTGGGGTATGAGCCGATGATCGGGGCCGAACTGGAGTTCTACATCCTCGATGGGGACGGCATCCCGCTCTACCCGGATGTCGACTGCTACAGCATGACCCGCGGCGCGACGCTGGAGCGGTTCCTGGAACCGGTGCGCCGCCGGTTCGAGGAGTTCGGCATCGCCATCGAGGCCTGCAACACCGAGTACGGTCCGGCGCAGGTCGAGGTCAACGTCCGCTACGCGGAGGCGATGCGCACCGCGGATAACTCGGCGCTGTTCCGCGCCGGGGTGCGGGAGATGGCCGAGGAGCGCGGCCTGCGCGTCTGCTTCATGGCCAAGCCGTTCGCTGACCAATCGGGCTCGGGCTTCCACGTGCACCAGTCACTGAACAGCCGCACGGACGGGCACAACCTGTTCGCGGAGGCGGGCCGCGACCTGCAGGGCAGCCCGCTGATGCGCCGCTATCTCGCCGGGCTGCTGGCGCACCTCGCGCCGTTCACCGCGCTGGGCGCGCCGACGGTCAACGACTACAAGCGGGTCACCGGCTACACCTTCGCTCCGGTCAACGTGTGCTGGGGCGGCGACAACCGGACGGTGGCGGTCCGCGCCATCGCCGGCCACGGCGCCGCGAACCGGGTGGAGTGGCGCAACGGCGCGGCCCACGCCAATCCGTACCTCGTCATCGCCGCCTGCCTGGCCGCCGGCCTCGACGGCATCCGGCACAATCTCGAGCCTGGTCCCCCGGTCGAGGGGGACGCCTACGCGCGCACCGACCTCGAGCTCCTGCCCGAGACCCTCGACGAGGCCCTCGGCGCGCTGGCGGCGCACGAGTTCGCCAGCAAGGTCTTCGGTGACTTCCTGCAGGTATTCCTCGCTCACGGCGAACACGAGCTGGCGCTGTGGCGGTCCGCGGTTACCGACTGGGAACGGGCCCGCTACCTCAACGCCTGAAGGAGGCTCATGTGCGGCTCGCCAAGGTGATCGGCACGGCGGTGTCCACGGTGAAGGACCCCGGCCTGGCCAGTATCACGCTGCAGGTATGCGTTCCCTGCGGTCCGGACGGCGTCGAGCGGCCGGGAACAGAGCAGTTCCTGGCGACCGACGCCATGGGCGCCGGCGTCGGCGAGATCGTGCTCGTCGCGGACGGGTCGGCGGCGCGCGTGCCGACCCGGATGGCGCGGGCCCCCACGGACGCGACGCTCGTCGGGATCATCGACTCCGTCCAGCTTGGCGGCGTGATCGCCTACAGCAAGGCGTGAGACATGGCACCCACTACTCGACCAAGCCGGCCGCCTCCGCGGTCGCAGGCAGCAGGAACGGCAACGAAGCGGACCAGCAACCAGAGGAGAACTCCAGTGGCTGACAGCAGCAACATCGCGCTCGGCATGATTGAGACCAGGGGACTCGTAGGAGCAGTGGAAGCGGCCGACGCCATGGTGAAGGCGGCGAACGTGACTCTCGCGGGCCGGGTGACCATCGGCGCCGGGCTCGTCACCGTGATGGTGCGCGGCGACGTGGGCGCCGTGAAGGCTGCCACCGACGCGGGCGCGGCGGCGGCGGCCCAGGTCGGAGAGGTCGTGAGCGTGCACGTCATCCCGAGGCCGCATCAGGAGACCGAGGCGATCCTGTCCGCGCAGTAATAACGCCAGGCGGCGAGGAGGGAGGCCCCGATGAGCTCGACGAACGATCTGGTTGAGGCGATCATCGCGGAGTTGGTGAGATCCGGCGGCGTGCCGCAGCCTCATCCGGCAGCGCAGGTGCCCGCGCCGATAGCGCCTGCCCGAGGCGGCAGCGCCCCGGCGTACGGCCGGAGCCCCCTGCCCGCCGGAGGCGCGGTGACCGGGGCCAGCTCCATCCGGCCCACCGTGGCCGGCAACGGGCAGCGGGCCGCAGCGAGCGGCCAGGGCGGTAACCGGCCGCCGGCCTTCGAACGCGCGGTCGACCCCGCCCGCCGGGCCCGGCTGGCGGGAACCCTCCGGCTCACCGTGCTCGGCGGCGGCAACGGGGGCCTGGCCATGTGCGGCCACATGAGCCTGCTCGGATACGACACGACCATGTGGTCGCCGTTCTCCTCGGAGCTTTCGCCGGTGGAGGACAGCGGCGGCGTGGAGGTGCTCGGCCCCGAGGTTTCCGGCTTCGGCCGGGTGACCGTGCGGCGCAGCCTCGACGACGCCATCCAGGGCGCTGACCTGATCATGGTCGTCTCGCCGGCCATGGCCCACCAGGCCTACGCCGCCATGCTCGCCCCGATGCTCGTTGACGGCCAGCGGATCGTACTCAACCCGGGCCGGACCGGCGGGGCCCTGGAGTTCGCCCGGACCCTTACCCGGTTCGCGTGCTCGGCCGAGGTCGTGCTCGGCGAGACGCAGACGTTCATCTACGCCGCCGAGCGCCGCGGTCCACATGCGGTGGAGATCCTCAAGGAGAAATTCCGGATGCGGGCGGCGGCCCTGCCGGCCTCGTCCAACGACGCGCTGCTGGAGTACCTGTGCGATCTCTACCCGCAGATCGAGCCCGCCCAGAACGTTCTGGAGACCAGCCTCAACAACGTCGCGCCGATCGTCCATCCGGGGACCGTCCTGCTCAATACGATGGTCGTCGAGCGGACGGCCGCCGGCGAGGCGATGAAGTTCTACAAGGACCAGGTGACGCAGTCGATCGCGTCGCTGATCATGGCGAACATAGACCGCGAAAAGCAGGCCGTGGCCCGGGCGCTCGGGCTGCGGGAGGTCTGGTCGCTGCTGGACTGGTACCGCGAGAGCTATCACGTTGTGGGTGCGAACATCTACGACGCGATTCAGCGCAACACCTACTACGAAGGGTTTACCGCGCCCAGTCATCTGCTGGCGCAGAACCACATCCTTGACGACGTGCCCAACTCGCTGGCCCCGATCGCCAGCTTCGGGCGGGCCGTGGATGTGGCCACGCCGACCATCGACTCGATCGTCCAGCTGGCCAGCGCGATGTGCGGCATCGACTTCTGGGCGGAGGGCCGGACCGTGGACAGCCTCGGGCTCGGCGGCATGACCCCCGCCGAGATGCTCGATCACGTGGAGCGCAGCGCGCTCGGCGGGAAATGCGCCGAATCCGGCGTCTGCCGCGCCTTCGGGTTCTACCGGTAGGCCGCCGTGGATCTCGACCTGCGAGCTGTTCAGGAGGCCCGCCACCTCGCCACCCGGGCGCGGGCCGCGGCGGACGCATGGGCCAAGGCCGATCAGGCCGACGTCGACCGGGTCGTGGAGGCGATCGCCCGGGACGGCCGGGCCGCGGCGGCGCGGCTGGCGGAGAAGTCCGTGGCGGTGACCGGCTACGGCCGGGCCGATCACAAGATGGTGAAGAACCTGTTCAACACCACCGAGGTATACGAGGCGATCGCGCCGATCACCACGGTGGGCGTGCTGTCGAGCCAGCCCGGCATCGGCGTCGTCGAGGTCGCCGAGCCCGTCGGCCTGGTTGCCGCTCTGGTGCCGACCACGAACCCGGTCTCGACGGTGTTCTTCAAGTCCCTCATCTCGGTCAAGGCGCGCAACGCGGTGGTCCTCGCGCCCCACCCGCGCGCCGCCGAGGCCTCGCTGGCGGCCGCGCAGGTGGTCGACGAGGCAGCGCGGCGGGCCGGCGCTCCGGCCGGGCTGGTGTCGTGTCTCAGCGAGGTCGCGCTGCCCGGCACGAACGAGTTGATGCACCACGATCTCGTCTCGATGGTGCTGGCCACGGGCAGCGGTGTCATGGTGCGCGCGGCCTACTCGTCGGGCAAGCCGACGTACGCCGTCGGGCCGGGCAATGTCCCGACGTTCATCCACCGCACGACCGCCGACCTCGATGAGGCGGTGGAGGGGACGCTGGCGAGCTCGGTGTTCGACTACGGGACGCCGTGTGCCTCAGAGCAGGCGATGGTCGTCGACCGGGCCGTCGAGCCGCAGGTACGCAGCCGACTGGAGCGGCTGGGCGCACGCTTCCTGTCCGACGAGGAGACCGACCTGCTCACCCGCGCGCTGTTCACGCCGGGGATGACCTTCGACCCCGATTGCGTCGGCCAGTCGCCGGCCGCCCTCGCGGAACGGGCGGGGATCCGCGTGGACCCGCGGACCACGGTTCTCGTCGTGCGTCTCGGCGGGATCGGCGTGGAGTACCCCATGTCCATGGAGATCCTCACCTCGACGCTCAAGTACTACGTCGCCGACGACGACCAGCATGGCCTCGACATCTGCAACGAGCTGCTGCGGTTCGCCGGCGACGGGCACACGGCCGGGATCTGGACGGCAGACGACCGGGTCGCCGGGGCGTATGCCGCGCAGGCCCGTGCCTTCCGGGTGCTGGTGAACACGCCGACCTGCTTCGGCGCGATGGGCGCGACGGCCGGGCTGCCGCCGAGCTTCATGCTCGGCACCGGCACCTGGGGCGGCGGCATCACGGCCGACAACATCGGGCCGCTTCACCTCATCAACCGCAAGCGGGTGGCCCGCGGCATCCGGCCGTGGCGCGAACTGATCGCCGTACCGGCCGCCGAGCACGCGGGCGACTCCGCGCTCGTCGCGTCCACTCACGAGGATCCGCGGCGGGTCATCGAGGACCTCGTACAGCACGCACTGGAACGGTTTGCCCAACCGGTAGGAGGTGCATCATGAGTGAGCTGCGTGCCTATGTGCTCATCGACCGGCTGCAGCCGCAGTTCGCCGCCTATGTCGGGGCGACCGTGCAGGGCGACGTGCCGGTGGCCGGGATGGCCGAGCTGCTCGTCGAGATGGCGCCGGGCAACGAGGTGTACAGCGTCGCCGACGCCGCGCTCAAGGCCGCCGACGTCAAGCCGGCCAGCCAGGTGATCGAGCGGGAATTCGGCTTCATAGAGCTGCACGCTTTCGACCTGTCCGCCGTCAAGGCGGCCGGCGCGGCCATCCTCCGCTACCTGGGGCTCGAGGAGACCGACCGGCTGCGGCCGAAGGTGGTGTCCAGCCAGGTCGTCACCAACGTCGACCCTTACCAGGCACAGCTGATCAACAAGATGCGCCGGGGCGCCCTCGTGGTACCCGGCCAGACCTATTGCGTGCTGGAGGTGTCGCCGGCCGCCTACGCCAGCTACGCGATGAACGAGGCGGAGAAGTCGGCCACGGTCAGCGTCGTCTACGCGGCCAGCGTCGGACGCTTCGGGCGGGTGTTCTTCTCCGGCAGCGAGGCGGAGACCGTGACCGCCCGGGACATGTGCGTGCAGGCGGTTCAGGCCCTGGGCGGGCGAGACTGGTGACCCGGATCCTGACCGCCGCAGACGTCGAGGCCGCCGCCCAGCAGCAGCTTCGGAGCCTGGCCGTTCCCGCGGACACGATCGTCACCCCGCTGGCCCTGGACCGGGCGCGCGCCCTGCGGGTAGGCCTGGGCGAACCGGCATCGGACTCCGGCGGGGCACCGCCGGCGCCGCCCAGGCCGAGCCGGCGCAGCCAGACGACGTTGGGCGGCGCCAGCGCCGCCGACATCGCCTGGCTGGTCGTCGAGTCGCGGGTGCGGACGATCGCCCGCCGCCTGATCCTGCGGGAGTACCGCAACCTCGCACTGCTCGACGACGTGGTCGACGACGTCATGAGCCGGCTGCAGGACAGCGCGGGGGCACCGCACTGCCGCTGCCACGAGAGCGAACGCTGACCACAGCGGGAAGAGGCGAGCTGCGATGGCAGACAAGCCAGGTGTGATGCCGGGATCCGAACCCGTTCCGCCACCGACGGCGCCTGCGGCAAAAACCGAGCTCAGGCGCGGCGTGGTAACGCTGCCGCAGACGATCGCGCAGTCGCTGTCGACGATGGCTCCGGCCATGTCCGGCGCGTTCATCACCTACCTCGCCGCGGTAAAAGCGGGCGGAGCAACCCCGCTGTCGTTCCTCTTCGCCCTGGTCGCCTGCCTGTTCATCGGCGGGGTCGTCGCGCAGTTCGCCCTGCACCTGCCGAGCGCCGGCTCCCTCTACACCTACACGTGCCGGGGCCTCGGCTCGTTCTGGGGATTCGTCACCGGATGGGGCTACGCCTTCGGCTTCGCCTGGGCCGGCGTGGCCGTGCTGGCCGGCGGCGGCGCCTACATCGGCCTGGTGATGGACAACCTGGGGGCACCCTCGCTCCTGCAGAAGTGGTGGCTGTGGTTCGCACTCGGCATCATCCTGTACTTCGTGCTCTCCTACTACGACATCCGCTTCTCCACGCGGTCCGAGCTGGTGTTCGCGGCGCTGACCTCCGCGACGCTGCTCCTGCTGGCCGCCATCGTCGTGGGCAAGGGCGGAGCGCACGGCAACACCTTCAAGGCGTTCGACCCCGCCGCGGCGGGGGTCAGCTGGACGCTGGTGATCGGCGGCCTGACCTTCGCCATTCTCTCGTTCACCGGCTTCGAGACCTCTGCCGTCCTGGCCGAGGAGACCTCGAACCCGCGGCGTAACGTGCCGTTCGCGGTCATCGGCGCGGTGCTCTTCGGGGGAGTGTTCTACATCTTCGTGACGTACGCGACCTCGATCGGCTACGGTGTCAGGGCGGCGACGATCTTGTGGCCGAAGAGCGCCGGCGGCCTGCAGCCGCTCGCGGCCGCGTACGCGCCGTACCTGGTCAACTGGGTTCTGCTGGCCGGCGGCCTGTCGGCGATCTTCTGCGGACTCGGCGTGCACAACATGGTGTCGCGCACGATGTTCGCGATGGGCCGGGAAGGCGTGCTGCCGCGGGCCCTCGGCAAGACGCACCCCACGCACCGGACGCCGTACATCGCGATCATGGCCTACCTCGGAAGCATCGTCCTGCTCACGATCCTCAGCATCGTGCTGACCACGCCGGCGACCCGCGCCGCCCTCGGCGGCGGCGCCAACCAGTTCACCAACGGGTTCTACGTCTTCACCTTCGGGCTGACGATCGCGGCTCCCCCGATCATGATCGGATATTGCCTGCTATGCATCGCCGGAATGTCGTTCGGGGCCCGCGGCGAGGAGGGCCGGCCCGCAAATCCGCGGCACGTGGTGCTGTCCGCGCTGGGGCTGGTGGCGGCGGGAGCGGCGGTCTTCGGGTCGCTCTATTACTCCTTCGTTGCCGTGGGCCCTGGCGCCACAGTGCCGGCCCCCTACGCGGTCATCCCCTGGATCGTGCTCGCCTGGCTGGTCATCGGCGCCGCAGTGGCCCTGACCTTGCGGCGCCACCGTCCCGAGGCCTGGCACGAGATGGGCGGGATCTTCGAGTAGCGGGCGCAGCCGGATGCCAGGCCTGCGCAGCCGGGCGATCGTGGGCCGCTCAGCTGGTTTGCGTGCTGTCGCGGGAAAGTGGCGGTTCGCCGGCGGGATGATCGGGCCGCGGGCCCGAATGGCTTGCCTGACGTTGCAGGTGGTGACAGGCGGCTTGGATGTGGGCTCCGAGGAGCGTGCCGAGCAGTTCCACGTCACCGGCGGCGAAGGCGTCGAGGAGCCCGCGGTGCTCGGAGATCATCGATTCGATACGCTGCGCATCGGTGTTGTAGGCGGCGAAGACCCGCAGGGCGTTCTCCTGGTCCCAGACGTTGTCGAGAAAGCGAAGCATGAGCGGGTTCCCGCAGCCCTCGACCAGTTTCTGGTGGAAGCTCCGGTTGACGCGGAATGCGGCGGCCAAGTCCCTGGGGTAGGAGCGTTCCTGGGTCCGCAGGATCCTCTCAGCTCCCGTGACACTGCTGGCCGTGGGGTGCGCGCAGGCCAGTCTGGCGGCCACTGGCTCGAGGGCCAGCCGCACGTCGTAGAGCTCGGCGACGTTGGCCGCAGTCACGCCCTTGACGAACATGCCGTGGCCGTTCCGGGCGTAGACGAGGCCCTCTCGTTCCAGGCGCAGCAGGGCCTCACGCACCGGGGTCCGGCTTACCCCCAGCATCTGGGCGAGGTCGGATTGGTGCAGCCGATCGTTGGGCGCGAGGGTGCCGCTCAGGATGTAGTCGCGGAGGCGGAGGTAGACCTCGTCCATCAGTTTGGCCCGGCTCTCGATGGGACGAAGGGCGCGAAGCTCCTCTCCCGATGGGAGTGACGTTCCGCGAGCGGCCGGGGGTGGCGGAGTTCCTCTCATTGTTGCTGATGTTAGCCTGCGCTTTCAGCGATTGCCTGCCGTGGTCGGCGCGCTGGCGAGGTGGCCGGGAGCCGGTGCTCGAGCACAGCGGTTTGGCATCTCTTCAGCGCGGCGCCGGGCAGCGCAGCCGATGGGGGAGGCTAGCTGGTGCTGCCCGGGCCGTAGGCCAGGACGATCCAGACCTGGCCCCTGGAGAACGTCAGCGGCTGGCCCGCGGCGGTGGTGAACGTCGTGCCGCCGTTGGCCTGGGGCCGTGACCAGTGCCCGGTATAGGCCCGGCCGTTCCTGAGCACGACCGCGCGGCCGGATCCGACGGTGGCGGCATAGGGCGGCCGCTTGCCTGCCTCCAGGAATCTGGAGGTGCCGACCACGGTGTACTGGACGACGATCGTGGGGGCGCCAAGCTGCCCGTCCTCGGTGGACGCGGCCGGCGCGCCGGCCATCCAGACTAGCCATCGGGCCTGCTTCGCCGACCAGCGGAAGGTAACCGACGCGGCCGGATAGCGGACCGAGTAGGAGGCGGCCGGCTGGCCGCCGGCCGGGGCGGGGCCGAACCTGAAGCCGATGTCGTGCGCCTTGCTCGCGTGCGGTGCCTCGGCCAGCAGTTGCTTGGTGTGGGCATACAGGTTGTAGGGCGCCACCCGGTTCGGATCGCGGTAGTAGCCGCCGACTAGGCCGTCGTAGAGGTCAACGATCCTGGCGTGCTCGACGACGGGCAGCAACTGCGGCTGCGCGCCCGAGAAGGCGAAGGCGGGCCTGCCGAACTGCCTGAGCAGTTCGAGGTCATCCTCCCTGGCGCTGCGCACCGGCCCGACCACCGGCGGGAAATTCGAGGAGAACACCGCGAGGAACCGGCTGAGGCCGCCCTCCACCGGGATCAGGTAGACGATGTCCGCCCGGGTCAGGCCGGTCTGCGGTCGAGCGAACACGATGTTGTCGATCTTCACGGCAAGTACCGGGCCCAGTGCCGTGACCGGCTCGCCGGTGAACGGCGAGGTGAGCGGGCCGGCCGGGGCGGCCGACGGATGATGGCGGGGCGGGGCTGGCGACGAGTGAGAAGTCAGCACCATGACGATAGCCACCGTTGCGATAACGATCGCGGCGGCAGCCGAGCATGACCCGATCACGATCGTGCGGCGGCTCAACCTCATGCGGCACTCTCCGCCCGGGCCGTTTACTGCCCTGATTCGAGGGTAGCCGGCAGCAAGCTGTTACCTAAGTGTTCAAAAGGGTGTAACCGGACGGACGATCGATCTTGACGACACCGGTCTATTAGGTTCAAGCTGTGGTAAAAGTTCCCATCCGGAAACGGTTCCAGCTGGAAGCGGTTCCAGGCAGGTGCAGCGCCCATGCGGGCTTCGGGCCGAGTGACCATCGCCGAGGTGGCCGAGACGTCGGGTGTCGGCGTCGGCACCGTCTCGCGGGTTATCAACGGCGCGGCCAACGTCCGGGACGCGACCCGCAACCGGGTCCTGAAGGTCATCGGGCAGCTCGGCTACCGGCCGAGCCACCTGGCCGCGTCGCTGGCTCGCGGCACGCCGAGCACGGTGGCCGTCGTGATCCCGCACCTGACCCGGCCGGCCATGTCCGCGCGGCTGGCCGGGGCGCTGGATGTCCTGGACGAGCAGGGTTACGACACCTTGGTCTGCAATGTCGCCACGGCCGAGCAGCGCGATCGTCACCTGGCCGCGCTGACCGCGAGAGACCGGGCCGACGGGGTGGTCGTGATCTCGCTGCGCCTGTCGAGGCAGCAGCTGTCCGCCTTCAGGCGAGCCAGGGTCCCGCTGGTCACGGTGGATGCCCGGGCGACCGGGGTGCCGCAGACCTTCACCGATGACGTCCTCGGGGGACGGATCGCGACCGAGCACCTGCTCCGGCTGGGACACCGGCGGATCGGCTTCGTCGGCGATGCGGTGCCGGCCGGCGCCGATGAGAGCCTCGGCTTCGTCTCCTCCGAGCGCCGCCTGAACGGCTACCGGCAGGCGCTGGCGGCCGAGGGGATCCGCTTCGACCCCGGCCTGGTGCGGTGCGGCCCGCACGGTACCGCCACGGCCGGCGCGCTCGCCGCCGACCTCCTCGAACGGCACGATCCGCCGTCGGCCATCTTCGCGGCGTCGGACACGCAGGCGCTCGGGGTGCTCATCGCCGCCCAGGCCCGCGGCGTCCGGGTGCCCGAGCAGCTCTCGCTGATCGGCTTCGACGATGTCGAGTGCGCGGCGCTGCTCGGCCTGAGCACGGTCCGCCAGCCGCTGGAGCGCACCGGGGCCGAGGGCGCCCGCCGCCTGTGCGCGCTGCTGCGCGGCGAGCGGGTCAAGCCGCTGCGCCAGCAACTGGCGCTGGAGATCGTCCAGCGGTCAAGCTCAGCGCCGCCGAAAGCGTCCGACATGCCCGCCGGAGAACCGGAGCCGCCGATGCTCGTCACCGCATGCCAAGAGCCTGACCGATCGGTCCAGCCGCCGGACCCGCACCGGTGGGCCGGCGCCAAGCCTGTGCTGGAGGGAAGATGATGGGTAACCGCTTTACCGTGGGCCGGGCCCGCGGCCGGGTGCCACGGCGCACTCTCTCCCGCCGGGGGCGCGGTGTGGCCGGCTTCGCCTGCCTCGCGCTCGGGTCGGCGCTGCTCGCCGCGTGCGGCGGCAGCAGCAGCGGAGCCTCGAGCGCCGGCCCGGTGACGCTGAACTTCTACCAGTTCCCTGACGTATCCGGGGCGACCAACACCGAGATCAAGAACTGCGACGCGCAGAGCCACGGCAAGTACACGATTAGCTATCAGGTGCTACCGGCCGCATCCGACAGCCAGCGCCTGCAGCTGGTCCGGCGGCTCGCCGCGCACGACTCGACGATCGACATCATGGCCCTGGACGTCACCTGGGAAGCCGAGTTCGCCAACGCCGGCTGGATCGAGCCGTGGACCGGCGCCGACAAGGCCTCCGTCGTCAACGGGACGATCGCGCCGGCGCTGGCGACCGCGATGTGGAAGGGCCAGCTCGTCGCCGCGCCGGACAACACCAACACCCAGCTGCTGTGGTATCGCTCGGACCTGGTGCCGCACCCCCCGGCCACCTGGGCCCAGATGCTCGCCGACGCGGAGCAGCTGGCCAAGGAGGGCAAGCCGCACTACATCGAGATCCAGGGCGCCCAGTACGAGGGCGGAACCGTGTGGTTCAACACGATGAACGCCAGCGCGGGCGGCACCATCGTGAATCCCACCTCGACCAAGGTGACGCTGGGCGGGCCGGCCGTGAAGGCCCTGTCGATCATGAAGGAGCTCGCCTCCTCGCCCGCCGCGGACCCGTCGCTGGGCGTGCAGATGGAAAACGATAACCGGCTGGCCATGGAGGGAGGCAAGGCCGCCTTCGAGCTGAACTACCCGTTCGTCTATCCGTCGATGAAGTCCGACAACCCGACAATGTTCAAGAACTTCAAGTGGACGCTGTACCCGGAGGTCATCCCCGGCGTGCCGGCCAAGGTGACGATCGGCGGGGTGGACCTCGCGATCAGCGCCTACTCGGCGCACAAGGCGCTCGCCTTCCAGGCCGCCATGTGCCTGCGGGACGCGCAGAACCAGCTGATCGGCGCCACCGTCGGCGGCGTGCCGCCGACCATCGCCAGCCTCTACAACGACCCGAAGATGTACCCCGACTATCCGTTCCACGCCGACATCCTGTACGCGCTGGACCACGCGAGCGTGCGCCCGAAGTCGCCTCTCTACCAGGTCGTGTCTATCGACATCTCGCACCTGATCTCACCGCCGGCCGGCATCAACCCGGTGAGTACCGAGAAGGACATGGTCGGCCAGATCAACAACGCCCTGCAATCGAAGGGCCTGGTCCCATGAGCCGCCGCCGAACAGGCGACCCGCTCGCCACAAGGGAAGGACGACGCCGATGACCGCGAGTGCGCAAGTTGCGGCCGGCACCGAAGCCGCGCAGCAGACCACCGGCCGGCATAAGCGGCCGCGGCTGTCCGAGGGCGCGAAGGCCGAGCGCAGGCTCGGCTGGTGGCTGTGCGCCCCGGCGGTGATCGTGATGATCGCGGTCACCGCCTACCCGGTGATCTACGCCATCTGGCTATCGCTGCAGCGCTACAACCTGGAACTGCCGAACGCCGTCAAGTTCGTCGGGTTCGCCAACTACGCGGCGGTGCTCAGCTCTCCGTACTGGTGGCAGGCCCTGTGGGTGACCGTGCTCATCACCGTCGTGTCGGTGGCCATCACGCTGGTGCTCGGCATGCTGCTGGCCATGGTCATGCACCGGACGCTGTTCGGCCGGGGCACGGTCCGCACCGCCGCCCTGATCCCGTACGGGATCGTGACGGTGGCCGCCTCCTACGGCTGGTACTACGCCTGGACGCCCGGCCAGGGCTACCTGTCCGCGCTGTTCAACTACGCTGCGCCGCTGACCTCTCAGTACAAGGCGATCGCCGTGATCATCCTGGCCGAGGTCTGGAAGACCACCCCGTTCGTGGCGCTGCTGCTGCTGGCCGGGCTGTCCCTGGTGCCCGAGGACCTGCAGAAGGCCGCAAAAGTGGACGGCGCCACCGCCTGGCAGCGCTTTGCGAGGATCACGCTGCCGCTGATGAAGCCGGCCATCCTGGTCGCGCTGCTGTTCCGGACCCTGGACTCGTTCCGGATCTTCGACAACATCTTCATCCTCACGCAGGGCAACAACGGCACCGAATCGGTCTCGATCCTGGGCTGGGACAACCTGTTCAACGCGCTGAACCTGGGCATCGGGTCGGCGATCTCGATCCTGATCTTCATCTGCGTGGTGATCATCGCCTTCGTGTTCATCAAACTCTTCGGCACCGCGGCTCCGGGCACGGACATAGGAAAGAGGTGACCCGCTCATGGCTGCTGTCACTACCACGCCCCGGCAGAAGGCCGGCTGGGGAACGATCAACGTCGTCGTCATAGCGCTGGCCCTGATCCCGGTGCTCTGGATGGTCTCGCTGTCCTTCAAGACGCCCACCGCCATCACCGATCCCTCCTTCATCCCCGCGCAGTGGACTTTGGGGAACTATCACCAGATCCTGAGCACCGCGACGTTCATCCGGCCGCTGATCAACTCGATCGGGATCGGCCTCATCGCGACGTTCATCTCCGTCGTGCTGGCCTCCATGGCGGCCTACGCGGTCGCGCGGCTGCGGTTCCCCGGCAAGCAGGTGCTCATCGGGATGTCGCTGCTGATCGCGATGTTCCCGATCATCGCCCTGGTCACCCCGCTGTTCAGCATCGAGCGCGCGCTCGGCCTGTTCAACACCTGGCCCGGCCTGATCATCCCCTACATCGCCTTCGGCCTGCCGCTCGGCATCTACACGCTGTCGGCCTTCTTCCGGGAGATCCCCTGGGAGCTGGAGAAGGCGGCCAAGATGGACGGCGCCACCCCGTTCCAGGCGTTTGTGCGGGTCATCGCCCCGCTGGCCGCGCCAGGCATGGTCACCACGGCCATCCTGGTCTTCCTGGCCTGCTGGAACGAGTTCCTGATGGCGATCTCGTTCACCTCGACAATCGCAGCCCGGACGGCGCCTGCGTCGCTGGCCTACCTCAGCGGCAGCTCGCAGTTCACCGTTCCGACCGGCCCCATCGCGGCCGCCGCGGTGGTCATCACCATTCCGATCATCATTTTCGTGGTGTTCTTCCAGCGCCGGATCGTCGCTGGGCTGACATCAGGCGCGGTCAAGGGCTAGCCGGGCAGACCCGGGACAAAGGAGAAACAGTGGCTGACATCGTTTTGGACAGGGTCACCAAGCGCTTCCCCGATGGCGCGCTGGCGGTCGACAACATCAACCTCGACATCGCCGACGGCGAGTTCGTCATCCTGGTCGGCCCGTCGGGCTGCGGGAAGTCGACGACGCTCAACATGATCGCCGGCCTGGAGGACATCACCGAGGGCGAGCTGCGCATCGGCGGCCAGGTGGTGAACAACAAGTCACCCAAGGACCGCGACATCGCCATGGTGTTCCAGAGCTACGCTCTGTACCCGCACATGACGGTCCGGGAGAACATGGGCTTCGCGCTCAAGCTGGCCAAGACCCCGCAGGCCACCATCGACAAGAAGGTCAACGAGGCGGCCCGGATCCTGGACCTGACCCAGCACCTGGAGCGCAAGCCGGCCAACCTGTCCGGTGGTCAGCGGCAGCGGGTCGCGATGGGCCGGGCCATCGTCCGCGACCCGTCGGCGTTCCTGATGGACGAGCCGCTGTCCAACCTCGACGCGAAGCTGCGGGTGCAGATGCGGACCGAGGTGTCCAGGATCCAGCGGCGGCTCGGCACCACCATGGTCTACGTCACGCACGACCAGACCGAGGCCATGACCCTGGGCGACCGGGTCGCAGTGATGCGCAGCGGCAGGATCCAGCAGGTCGGATCGCCGCAGGAACTCTACGAGCGCCCGGACAACCTGTTCGTGGCCGGCTTCATCGGATCGCCCGCGATGAACTTCGTCCCCGCTACGGTCGATGACGGCACGCTGCACACCCCGCTCGGGGACATCCCGCTGACCGACCGGCTGCAGCGGGCACTGGAGCGCGCCAACGCGCCCCGCGACCTGATCGTGGGGGTCCGCCCGGAGAGCTTCGAGGACGCCGCGCTGGTCGGCGCGGATGCCCGGCCGCACGGGATCACGTTCCGCGCCGACATCGATGTGGTGGAGTCGATGGGCTCCGACGTCTACGTCTACTTCGCCAAGGAACTCGAGAGCGGCGTGGACGCTGCTGAGCTCCAGGAACTGGCGCAGGACTCGGGACGCGCCGACACCGGCCAGAGCGGGGACACGGTCGTCGCGCGCATCGACGCGGCCACCCGGCTCCGCGAGGGGCAGGCCGCCGACCTGTGGGTCGATGTCCGGTCGATCCACGTGTTCGACCCTTCTACCGGCCTGAACCTGACCAGCGGTACGGGAACGGAGGACGCCAGGACCGCAGGCGGGACTTCCGCGGGCGGCACCGTCGTCGGCGGCACCATGGCGGGCGGGACGGCCACCGGCGGGACGTCCGCGGGCAGCGGGACGACTGCGCGCGGTGCTGGTGCGGGCGGTGCCACCGCGGGCGGTGCTGGTGCGGTGGCTACCTGACCTCCCTGCGCAGGCGCTCGATGATCTCGTCGCTCCACTCGTGCATCCGGATCAGCCGGTAGCGCTCGCGGGCGACCCGCTGGTAGGCCTCGGCGTCGGTCCCGGAGCCGATCAGGTCGGCGGCGCGGAGCATCCGCACCACCGGGGTGTACTCCTCGGCGAACCATCGCTCCGCGATCTGCTCCCGGTCCAGGAAGCGGCCCTTGTCCTGCATGCACCGGTAACCCCAGGCCTCGACGGCCTCGCCAAGCTCGGCGTACGACCACGGGTCGCTGAAGCTGATCTTGGCGTAGGCCGTCGAGGGCAGCGGGACCCGGGACCTGAACAGCCGCTCGTAGTCCTTGACCAGCAAATCGCCGCGGCTGCGGATGCCACGGGCCGGGACCGTGGTCAGGATCTCGGTGACGTGGGCGTCGATCTGGCTGGCTCCGGTGGCCATCGCGATCGACACCCGGTGGTGACCGTCCTGCACGAAGTGCAGGTCGTCGACCCGGTAGACGTCGATCGGCGGGATCGGCTCGCCGCGCCGCTGGGCCAGGGCGAGCCGCTCCCACCGGGCCCTGACCCGGCTGGAGGTGGGCCGGAACCTGCGGTCGAAGTCGCGGGTGGAGTCGACCGTGCCGACCACCGAGTCAAGCCGGATCGTCTGCAGGCCGAGCGATCGCTCGCCCCGCCTGCCCAGGGCGGCGACCACCTCATCCAGCGGCAGGATGAGGTTGACGTCGTCAGGCTCGCGGCGCAGCCGGCGGCCCAGCCTGGCCAGCGTCTGCCTGCGCCGGGCCCGGAGAAAGTCGTTTTCGACATCCGAGCGGGGAAACCCGGTCTCACCGCGCATCGCGGTGTCCTCGGGCGGGAGCGGGTCCTCCAGGGAGAACGGGTCCTTCGATGTCGAGCAGGTGCCGCCCGGCCACGTTGCGCACCACCGTGCGCCCGGGCAGCGCGTCCTGGCCGGCCGCGGTCGGTGAGCTGACGTGGCCACGGGACGGGACCGGAACGACCGGGTGCACGTGGCCGTGCAGCAGCACGGCTGGCTGCAGCGCCGCGACCAGCCCCCGATACCCGCTGAACCCGCGATGCGGCAGGTCAGTGCCGTCCCCGAAGCCCAGCGGCGGGGCATGAGTGAGCAGCACGTCGATGCCGCGGCCATCGCGCAGCCGCCGTCGCCACGCTGCGGCGCGCAGGCCGATGGCCCGCCGCGCCTGCTGCCGGTCGCTGTACTGGTTGGGGCCGCCGCTGTAGCGCAGGCAGCCGCCGAGCCCGGCGACTCGCAGTCCGGCCACATCGACCACCCGGCCGTCGGCGTTGACCGCGCCGGCTGGCCACGGCGGCCGGGCGGGCAGCCCGGACCGCATCGTGAGCCCGGACCGGGACGTGCGATAACCCGACAGGTCGGGGTCATGGTTGCCCGGCACGAACACCAGCGGGACGTCGAGAGCGTTCATCAGGTAGGCCAGGTAGTCGAAGGGCAGGTCACCGCAGGCCAGGATCAGCTCGGCGGTGGCCACCGCCGACACATTCGCCAGCAGGCCCTCGTCGGCGACGTCCGCGACGGCCAGCACCCGGACCAGTCCCGGCTCGTGCTGCTCAGCGGGCTTGGCCCGGTCGGTGGGCCCGCTGCGCCGCGGCATTCAGCGCGCAGCCGTTTCCCGCACGTCCAGGCCGCGCTCGCGCAGCGCGGCTTCGGCCCGGTAGATGTCAGCCAGCCTGGCCCGCTCCCCGCCGGGCGGCGGCGAAACATCAAGCCGCTGGCAGGCCGCAGTCAGGTTGTCGCTATACGCACCACGCAGCGCCCGCAGGCGGTGGCCCTTGGCGGTGGTGCCCGCCTTGTTCTCGGTCGCCTCAAGCTCGGCGCGCAGCCGCCGCAGCCGGGCGGCGAGCCGGTCCAGGGGCTCAGGCGCCGGCGGCCGAGCCCGCGCCGCGCTCGCCCGGCGGGCCGCGCGCAGGCCCCAGATCACCGCGGCGAACGCCGCGCTGGGCAGCAGCGCCACCAGCACGTAGAGAAGGTAGGGCGTCACATTGCCAAGTGTCGGCTGCGCGGCTTAATGATCGCAAGTCCGGGCAGGTCGGCAAGGTCGGGTTGGTAAGGTCAGGGCGGCAGGATCAGGAGAGACATGGAGGAGACCACGGCGCGGCGCTGGTGGCAGGGTGCCGTCCTCTACCAGCTATATGTGCGCTCGTGGATGGACTCCGACGGCGACGGTTACGGCGACCTGAGCGGCATCATCGCCAACCTGGACTACCTGTCGTGGCTGGGCGTGGACGGCATCTGGCTGTCGCCGACGATGCCCTCACCCGACGACGACTGGGGTTACGACGTCAGCGATTACCGTGGCGTCCACCCTGAGCTTGGCACCATGGCCGGGCTCGACCGCCTTATCGCCGAGGCGGGCCGGCGCGGCCTGCGGGTGCTGCTCGACCTGGTGCCCAACCACACCAGCTCGGTCCATCCCTGGTTCATCGCGGCGCGGGATCAGCCGGGCAGCGAGTACCGCGACTACTACGTCTGGGCCGACCCGGCGCCGGGCGGCGGCCCGCCGAATAACTGGCTCAACGCGACAGGACACCCGGCGTGGACCCTGGACGAGGCGAGCGGCCAGTACTACCTGCACAACTTCCTGCCCAGCCAGCCAGACCTGAACTGGTGGGATCAGGGGGTCCACGAGGAGTTCAGGGAGATCCTGCGATTCTGGTTCGACCGCGGCGTGGCGGGATTTCGGATCGACGTCGCCCACGGCCTCTACAAGGACGCCGAGCTGCGGGACAACCCGCCGCTGCCGGTGAGTAACCCGCTGACCGGCCGGCATGGCCTGCGACCGGTGTACAACGCCAACCGGCCGGAGACTCATGGCGTGTTCAGGGACTGGCGCAAGATCGCCGACAGTTATCCCGCGCCCCGGCTGCTGCTCGGTGAGACCTGGGTGGCTGAGTTCAGCCGGCTGGCCGAGTACTACGGGCGCGACGACGAGCTTCAGCTGGCGTTCAATTTTCCGTTTGTCTTCGCCTCCTTCAGCGCCGCTGAGCTGCCCGGGGTCGTCGGGACCACGCTGGCGGCGCTGCCCGAGGGGGCGTGCCCGGTCTGGACCGGCTCCAACCACGATGTGGGCCGCTTCCCGACCAGGTGGTGCGGCGGGGATGAGCGCAAGGTCCGGCTCGCGCTGCTGATCCTGGCCACGCTGCCGGGCACGGCCGTGCTCTACTACGGCGACGAGATCGGGATGACCGACGTGGACGTCCCGCCGGAGCTCCGGCGGGACAAGATGACCCGGGACAACGCCACCCCCCGGGACAACCGGGACCGGGCCAGGACCCCGATGCGGTGGGACGACTCGCAGTCGGGAGGATTCACCGCCCCCGGCGTCCGGCCCTGGCTGCCGCTCCGCGGCGCCGCGGCGGGGAACGCGACCGGGCGCGGGGTCGCCAGCGTGGCCAGCCAGCAGGCCGACCGGGGTTCTGTGCTGTGGTTCTGCCGCGACCTGATCAGTATGCGCCGGGCCGAGTTCGGCGGCCGGATCGCCAGCTATCAGACGGTGCCCGCGCCCGACGGGCAGTGGGTCTACCAGGTCGGCGGGCTGACCGTCGCGGTCAATCTCAGCGACCAGCCGACGGTGCTGGCCGAGCCGGTCGGCGAGGTGCTGCTCTTCAGCGCGGGCCAGGACACGAGCCAGGACAGAAGCCAAGGCACGGGTCAGGACAGAAGCCAGGAAACGGGCCCCGCGGTGGCGCCCGGGTCGCACCGGATCCTGCGGCCGTGGGAGGGCATCATCGCCCGGCAGACGGGCGGCACCGGCCGGAGCTGACCGCGGTGCCGATATGCTGTTCGTCATGCGTACACGCCTGACGCGGTGCGGGGGCCGGTGCGCAGCCTGACCAGCGAGGAGTGCCATGAGCCGCATCGCCCATCCGGCAGGCCCGCGCCACGCTGAGGTCCTGCCGCCCGAACATCCGCCGGCGCCGCCTGCCGAACTGAACGCCATCGATCCGGCGATCTGGCCGCGGACCGCGCGCCGCCTGGACGGGGCGCTCACCCTGGGCGGACTGGACGTCCGTGACCTCGCCGCCCGGTACGGCACGCCGCTGTTCGCCTGCGACGAGGAGGACTTCCGCAGCCGGTGCCGCGCCTTCCGCGACGCGTTCGGCCCGGCGGTGGCGGTGGCGTACGCGGCGAAGGCGTTCTGCTGTCGCGGCGTGCTGCGCTGGGTCACCGAGGAGGGACTAGGCGTCGACGTCTGCACCGGCGGCGAGCTTGAGGTAGCGCTGCGAGCCGGGGTCGCGCCTGAGATGATCACGGTGCACGGCAACAACAAGCTCCCCGCGGAGCTGGAGCGCGCCGTGGCGGTGGGCGTCGGGCGGATCGTGGTCGACTCGCTGGCCGAGATCGGCCGCCTGGCCGAGATCGCCGGGCGGGCCGCCGCCGCGGGAGCCGTAGCTGGCAACCCCGGACCAGCCCGCGCCAGCGGAGCCGGAGCCACAGCCGGAGCCACAGCCACAGCCACAGCCACAGCCGGAGCCACAGCCACAGCCACAGCCGGAGCCACAGCCGGAGCCACAGCCACAGCCGGGCCGGTGCAGGTCCTGGTCCGGGTCACCACCGGCGTCGAGGCGGCCGCGCACGAGTTCGTCGCCACCGCCCACGATGACCAGAAGTTCGGCTTCTCGCTGTCATCAGGCGCCGCGGACGAAGCCGTGCACCAGGTGCTCGCCAGCCCCGCGCTGGAGCTGGCCGGCCTGCACTCGCACATCGGCTCGCAGATCTACGACACGGCCGGGTTCGACGTGGCCGCGCACCGGGTGCTCGAGCTGGCGGCCCGGATCAGTCACGAGCACGGGATCGAGATCCGCGAGCTGGACCTGGGCGGCGGGTTCGGCATCGCCTACACCGCCGAAGACGACCCGCAGGACATCAAGGTCATCGCCGACGGCCTGGAGCGGATCGTTGACGCCCGGTGCCGGGCGGCCGGCCTGGCCAGGCCCCGGCTGTCCGTCGAGCCCGGCCGGGCCATCGCCGGCCCCGGTACGGTCACGCTGTACCAGGTCGGGACGGTCAAGGACGTCGACGGGCTGCGGACCTACGTGAGCGTGGACGGCGGGATGAGTGACAACATCCGCACCGCGCTGTATGACGCCGATTACACCTGCGTGCTCGCCTCGCGGGAATCGCAGGCGCCGGCGCTGCTGTGCCGGCTGGTCGGCAGGCACTGCGAGAGCGGCGACATCGTGGTCAGGGACGCCTACCTGCCCGCCGACATCCGGCCGGGGGACCTGGTCGCGGTCGCGGCCACCGGCGCCTACTGCCGGTCAATGGCGAGCAACTACAATCACGTGCCGCGCCCGGCCGTGGTCGCGATCCGGGATGGCGCCGCGCGGGTCCTGCTGCGCCGCGAGACCATCGACGACCTGCTCAGTCTGGATGCGGGATGAGCGCCTGGCCAGCCCGGATCCAGGCGCCGGGCGAAGGCAGGCAGCCCGTCGCGATCGCCGACCGGGTGCCGCTGAAGATCGCGCTGATCGGCTGCGGCACGGTCGGCGCCGAGGTGTTCCGCCAGCTGCGCGACCAGGACGCCGACCTGGCGGCGCGGATCGGGGTGCCGCTGGAGGTGGCCGGGGTCGCGGTCCGCGACATAGCCCGGCCGCGCGGGGTGGCGGTCGATCAGGCGCTGCTGACCACCGACGCCATGGCGCTGGTCACGCGGCCGGACGTCGACATCGTGGTGGAGGTGATCGGCGGCATCGAGCCCGCCCGATCGCTGCTGCTCGCCGCGCTCTCGGCGGGCAAATCGGTGGTTACCGCCAACAAGGCACTGCTGGCCGCCGACAGCGCCGTAATGCACGCCGCTGCCCGCGCGACCGGCGCTGACCTCTATTACGAGGCTTCGGTGGCGGGCGCCATCCCGCTGCTGCGGCCGCTGCGCGAATCGCTGGCAGGTGACGCGGTACACCGCGTCCTGGGGATAGTAAACGGGACCACCAACTTCATCCTGGACCGGATGGACTCGGCCGGCGCGGGATTCGAAAGCGCCCTGGCGGAGGCCCAGTCGCTCGGCTACGCGGAAGCCGACCCGACCGCGGACGTGCAGGGTTTCGACGCCGCCGCGAAGGCCGCCATCCTGGCCAGCATCGCCTTCCACACCGAGGTCAGTCTCGACGAGGTGTACCGGCAGGGGATCACCGCGATCACCGCCGAGGACATCGAGGGGGCCAGGGCGCTCGGCTGCGTGATCAAGCTGCTGGCGATCTGCGAGCGCTGCGACGGCGGGATCTCGGCCCGGGTGCACCCGGCGATGATCCCGCGGGTCCATCCGCTGGCCGCGGTGCGCGAGGCGTATAACGCGGTGTTCGTGGAGGCCGACTCCGCAGGGCGGCTGATGTTCTACGGGGCAGGCGCGGGCGGCGGCCCCACCGCCAGCGCGGTACTCGGCGACATCGTCACGGTCGGCCGCAACCGGCTGGCCGGCACCAGGGGCCCAGACGCGTCCACCTACGCCGGGCTGCCGGTGCGGCCGATCGCCGACGCGCGGACCAGCTACTATGTCGAGCTTGACGTGGCCGACCGGCCCGGGGTGCTCGCGCCGGTGGCCGAGGCGTTCGCCCGGCACGGCGTATCGATCAGGGCGGTGCGGCAGGAAGGCCGGGGTGAGGACGCCAACCTGGTCATCGTGACCCACATCGCCCGCGAGGCCGAACTGGCCGCGACCGTGGCCGAGCTGAGCACGATGGAACCGGTCCGCGCCGTGGACAGCGTGCTGCGAGTCGAGGGCGAGGAGGGCCAGTGAGCGATCCCGCGGCCCACGGGGCCACGACGCAGATGCCCGGCGCCGGGCCGCCCGGCGCCGGACCGCCCGCCGCCGGACCGCCCGCCGCCCGGGCCGTCAGGCCCTGGCGAGGCGTGATCGAGGAGTACCGGCCGCTGCTGCCGGTGACCGGCGACACCCCGGTGATCACGCTGGGGGAGGGCGGGACGCCGCTGCTGCCCGCGCCGGTGCTATCGGCCCGGACCGGCTGCGAGGTCCATCTCAAGATCGAGGGCGCCAACCCGACCGGCTCGTTCAAGGACCGCGGCATGACGGTGGCGGTCAGCGCCGCGGCCGGGGCCGGGGCCACCACGGTCATCTGCGCCTCCACCGGCAATACCAGCGCGAGCGCCGCCGCTTACGCCGCCCGGGCCGGCCTGTCCTGCGGCGTCCTGGTGCCGCAGGGCAAGATCGCGCTCGGCAAGCTGGCCCAGGCCCTGCTGCACGGGGCGCGGCTGCTGCAGGTCGACGGTGGATTCGATGACTGCCTGGAACTGGTCCGCAAGCTGGCCACCGACTACCCGGTGAGCCTGGTCAACTCGGTCAACCCGGACCGGCTGCAGGGCCAGAAGACCGCCGCATTCGAGATCGTGGATGCCTTCGGCGACGCCCCCGACGTGCACTGCCTGCCGGTCGGCAACGCCGGCAACATAGCCGCCTACTGGCTCGGCTACCGCGAGTACCTGGCCTGCGGCCGGGCCACCCGGGCCCCGCGGATGCTCGGCTACCAGGCCGCCGGCGCGGCGCCGATCGTGACCGGCCAGCCAGTGGCCAAGCCGGAGACGATCGCCACCGCGATCAGGATCGGCAACCCGGCGTCATGGCGGCTGGCCGCCGACGCCAGGGACGACTCCGGCGGGCTGATCGACGCGGTCAGCGACGAGCAGATCCTCGCGGCCTACCGGCTGCTGGCCAGCCAGGAGGGCGTGTTCGGCGAGCTGGCCTCGGCGGCCAGCGTGGCCGGCCTGCTGATGGCATGCGAGAACGGCCAGGTCACTCCGGGCTCACGGGTGGTCTGCACGATAACCGGCAACGGGCTGAAGGACCCTGACTCGGCGGTGTCGGCGGCCGCCGCGCCGACGGTGATCCCGGCTGACTACCACGCCGCGGCGGCCGCACTCGGGCTGGCGTGAACGACGGCTGGCATGAGCCCGGCCGCGGTGGCGATGCCCCCGGCTGGCCACCATGAACTGGGCGGCCAGCCCGGTCGCCGTACGGGCCCCCGCGACCAGCGCGAACCTGGGGCCAGGTTTCGATTCCCTCGGCCTGGCGCTGGCCGTGTACGACGTGGTGACCGCGCGGATCACCGGCGGCGGCCTGACGATCGAGGTGTCAGGCGAGGGCCAGGCCCATGCCGCCGACGGCGAGCAGCACCTGGTGGTGAGGGCGATGCGGGCCGCGTTCGGCGCGCTGGGCGTCCAGCCGCCCGGGATCGGGCTGCGCTGCGTCAACTCGATACCGCAGGGCCGCGGGCTGGGCTCCTCGGCGGCCGCGATCGTGTCCGGCCTGCTGGCCGCGCGGGCGCTGGCCGGCACCGGTGGCGAGGCCGCTGCGGACGGCAACGGCGCGGCCGGTGCGGCTGGCGTCGCTGACGGGCCGGGTGCGGCCGGACTGTCCGATCCCGAGCTGTTCGAACTGGCCGTGGCGCTGGAGGGGCACCCGGACAACGTGGCGGCGTGCCTGGCCGGCGAGCTGGTGATCAGCTGGACGTCGGCCCGTCGGGCCGCCTTCGCCCGGCTGCCCACGGTGGCCGGGCTGGCGCCCGTGCTCTGCGTTTCGGATTCTGAACTTTCCACCAGTGCGGCCCGGCGGGCCCTTCCTGCCACCGTCCCGCATGCGGACGCGGCCGCCAACTCGGCCCGGGCCGCGTTGCTGGTGGCGGCGCTGACCAGCGACCCGGGCCTGCTGATGGACGCGACCGAGGATTTCCTGCACCAGCGCTACCGGGCGGCTGCCATGCCGGGCACGGCTGGCCTGGTCAGCGCGCTGCGGGCGGCCGGAATCCCGGCGGTCGTGTCCGGCGCGGGCCCGGCCGTGCTGGCGCTCACCGTGGCCGGCCGTCGGCCCGGGCCGCGGGAGGTAGCTGCCGTGGCCGCCCGGCAGGATTGCTCCTGGCAGGTCAGGCCGGTGCTGGTCGACAGCGGCGGCGCTGTCCTTTCCGGGGGTAACTTCATTAGCGCGACGACTTCTCAGTAGATATCGCGGGAAAGCCGTCAAGATCATAGGGGCGAGCACCGCCTGAGGCGGCCTGTCGCGAAAGCTCGTCGCCGGGCCGATGGCCTAGATCGGGCGATCACGGCGGAGAATGGGTCCAGGCGCTCGGCTGGGAGGTGCGGTGGTGGCAGGCGGTGACGGCAAGTCCAGGAAGTCGGCCAAGGGCAAGGCGGCGGGGCGCGACACGGCCGCGGGGCATCAGGTCTCTGCGGTGCCCAGCTGGACGCCCGGGCACGACGGGCTGGCGCAGTACGCCACGGCGAACGCGCATGATCCGCGCGATGCCCCGCCGGAGCGGCTGGGCAAGAAGATCTACGAGGCCGAGCTGTACCGCCTGCAGGCCGAGCTGGTCAAGCTGCAGGAGTGGGTCAGGACCGAGCGGGCCAGGATCGTGGTGATCTTCGAAGGCCGGGACGCGGCGGGCAAGGGCAGCACGATCAAGCGGGTGACCGCGTTTCTCAACCCCCGGGTCGCGCAGATCGTCGCGCTGCCTGCGCCGACCGAGCGGGAGCGGACGGAGTGGTATTTCCAGCGCTATGTCGAGCATCTGCCCGCCGGCGGGCAGATCGTGCTGTTCGACCGCAGCTGGTATAACCGCGCGGGCGTCGAGCGAGTGATGGGATTCTGCACCAAAGAGGAGTACGGGCGCTTCCTGCACCAGTGCCCGATCTTTGAGCGGCTGCTCGTCGAGGACGGTGTGCTGCTGCGGAAGTACTGGTTCTCGGTGAGCGACGACGAGCAGGAGCAGCGGTTCAGGTCGCGGCTCGAGGATCCCATGCGGCGGTGGAAGCTCTCGGCCATGGACCTGGAGTCGATCTCCCAGTGGGAGAACTACTCACGGGCCAAGGACGAGATGTTCGTGCATACCGACATCCCTGAGGCGCCGTGGTTCGTGGTGGAGAGCGATGACAAGCGGCGGGCGCGGATCAACATGATCGCGCACCTGCTGTCCACCGTGCCTTACCACGACGTGCAGCGGCTGCCGCTTTCGCTGCCGCCGCGGCCCGCGTCCCAGGGTTACGTGCGGGCGCCTAAGCAACTGCAGACCTACGTGCCCGACCACGCGGCCTCGCTGGAGCACCGCCACCCGCACCGGTAGCCAGGAACCTCAGCGGCGGGGTTCTACATGCGCGTCCGGTCCTGGAAAGATCAGGGCGGTGTGCTCCTCGTCGGCCCACTTGACGACGTAAGGCGGCGCCCCGTCCGTGCCGTGTACCTCGACGATCTCACCGGACCGCAGATGCTCGTCGAGATGCCGGGAAAGGACAACCAGCCTGTCACCCACTTTTGCCTGCATGAGGATCATCCCTTTCAACTTGTCGGATTCGCGATAACGTGACCCGGAATCGTGACGACGTGACGCCCGGGCTCGCAGGGCCCTCGGTACCGGGTGGCTGGCCGCGATCGCGACCACGATGGTGCCGACCATTTCCAGTTGCATGCGGCTCACCGCCCGGCCAGGATCGGCGTGCTGGCCACCAGCTGGGCCCGCAACATGGCCAGGCGCAGCTCATCGACGGTGACCATCCCGGTGACCAGCTGGTCCTCCACGGCGACGGCGAGCAGCTCGCCCCGCAGCGGCGGCTGTTTCAGCAGCGAGTCGGCGTCGATGTCCGGATCGGCGAGGTAGGAGGCTGGTACCGGTACGGCGATCTCGCTGAGCCGCGTGGTCGACCGGTCGTCGGGCGGAACCTCCGCCAGGGTGTCGGCGAAGACCACCCCGACCAGATCGCCATCGGAACCGACCACCGGAAACGTGGTCTGGCGCGAGGAGAAGACCACCCGGCTCGCGAAGTCGGAGACGTCTGTCCCGGCCCCCCCGGCGTCCGGGCGAGCGACCATGATGTCGCGGACGTGCAGCCCGCTGAGCGAGCTCTCGATCGCGTCGGTCTGCTGCTCCGAGCGGGCCATCGCGATGAGGAACCAGCCGATCAGCATCAGCCACAGGCCGCCGATGTTCCGCCAGGCGAACAGCTCGGCCAGGCCGATCAGGATCAGCACCCCGCCCAGGCCCTGCCCGGCCAGCTGGGCGGCCCGGCTGGCGCGCCGCCGGTCGCCCCAGTGCCGCCAGAGCAGCCCGCGCAGGATCCGGCCGCCGTCCAGCGGCGCGCCGGGCAGCAGGTTGAAGACGGCCAGCACCACGTTCATCAGGGCGAGCCAGGCCAGGGCGGCGGTCACCACGGTAGGCCCGCGCACCACGTGCGCCAGCAGCGCGCCCGCGCCGAACACGATCGACGCGGCGAAGCTCGTGGCCGGGCCGGCCAGGGCGATCTCCAGGTCGGCCAGCGCGGTCGGCGGTAGCCCTTCCAGCTCGGCGGCCCCGCCGAGCATCCACAGGGTGATCGAGCGAACGGCGACGCCCTGCCGGATGGCCACCACCGCGTGCGCGATCTCGTGGGCGGCCAGGGCCGCGATGAACAGGACCCCGCCGGCTATTCCCACGGTCCAGTAGACGACGTGGCCCTCGTGCGGGATGACCGTCGGCAGCACGTTGACGGCCAGGATCTCGGCGATCAGCCCGAGCATGACCAGGACGGACCAGTGCATCCCGATCGGGATGCCGGCCACCCGCCCGAGCCTGATGCTCTGCTTCATGCGGCGATCGCCCTCTCTCGAGTGACCTCACCAGCGTCGGTGCGGCCAGGCGCCGCTGGTAGAGGCGGGCTACCCGAGGTCATGGGACCTTCGGTCTGACCGCATCTGACCGGGTTCCGGGCTGGCGGCCTGCAACTACCCGGCCGGCTTCGCGGCGAGGGTGAAGTTGAAGGTCGCCCCCTGGTCCACGGCACCTTCGGCCCAGGTCCGCCCGCCGTGGCGGTCGATGATCCGCTGGATGCTGGCCAGCCCGATGCCGGTGCCAGGGAACTCGCTGGCGGGGTGCAGCCGTTGGAACGGGTGAAAGAGTTTGTCCGCGTAGGCGGGGTCGAATCCGGCTCCGTTGTCGCGGACGTAGTAGCACCGGCTGCCGTCATCGGCGGTGCTGGTGCCGAACTCGATGGTGGCGTCCTCGCGCTTGGACGTGAACTTCCAGGCGTTCTCGAGCAGGTTCTGCACCACGGAGCGGATCAGAGCACGGTCCGCGGTCACCTGGATGCCGTCCTGGATGGCGAACCGGACCCGGCGGTCTGGTTCTGCGGTCTGCAGCTCGTCGGCGAGGGCGGCGACCTCCGCGCTGAGATCGACCGGGGTCAGGTTCATGTCGGCGCGCGACACCCGGGATAGGAGCAGCAGGTCATCGATGAGCGCGGCCATCCGCTCGCTGGCCGCCTCGATACGCTCGGCATACCCGCGGCCCGTTTCGTCAAGCTGGTCGCCGCAGTCCTCAAGCAGCGCTTCACTGAACCCGCTCAGCGCTCGCAGCGGGGAACGCAGGTCATGGGAGACCGAGTAGGTGAAGGACTCAAGGTTCTTGTTCGCGCGCTCCAGATCCGCGGTCCGCTGCTGGACGCGGGCCTCGAGGTCGGCATTGAGCGCCCGGACCTCGGCCTCGGCCCGGTGCTGCGCGGTCATGTCGCGTACCACGCCGACGACCTGCAGCGGACTCCCGTCCTGGTTGCGGACCACGGCTCGGTTTACCTCGGCCCAGACGACGCTACCGTCGTTGCGCAGATAGCGCTTGTCCATCGAATAGGTATCGATCTCGCCCGAAAGCACGCGCCGCATGTCGGCCAGATCGGCTTCGAGGTCGCCAGGATGGCTGATGTCCTGGAGCCGCATGCCTCGTAGTTCCTCAGCGCTGTAACCGACGATCGCGCAGAAACGGGGGTTGGCGCGGACCAGATCGCCGCTGGCCGTCAACTCATCGATGCCGACCGGAGCGTTGTCGAACAGGGCGCTGAGCCGCCCCTCGGACTCGCGCAGCGCCTCATGCGCGATGGCGGCCTTACTCTCCTCGGTGCGCTGCGCGGTGAGATCGGTCATGATCAGGAACCGCACCAGCATGCCGTCAAGGTCGAAGCCACCGACCGCCAGCCAGACAGGCACGGTCGTGCGGCCAGGTCCGCTGAGTTCCAGTTCGCCATGGGTGCTGCGGCCCGGGCCGACATCGAGCAGCCTGGCGAACGCTGGACGGGCGGCCTCGGGGATCAGGTCCAGCACCTCGGTGCCGCGCAGTTCGGCCGCGAGCCGGCCGGTCATCGAGGCCAGCCGCGGGTTGGCGTCGAGTATCACTCCGCGGGGAGAGACGGCGGCAAAGCCTTCCTGCGCTGCCTCGAAGATCAGCCGGTAGAGGCGGTCCGCGGTGGCGACCGCGTAGATCTGCTCCTGTCCGGGCGGCCCGATTACCAGCGAGTCGACGCTGCCGCCCCGGATCGCCTCGATCGTCTCGTGTGCCTCGCGCAGCTGGGTCCGCAGTTCGGCAACTTCAGCGTTCTCCGCATCGCTTGGTCCCGCAGCTCCCGCTGCGAGGTAGCTGGCACCCGTGGCTTCCGGGGTCGGCGACCGGGTCATGGCCTTACTGGTCCGGGTCCGGTCGGCCGTCGCCGGTGGTGAGCAGGCTGACTTCGAGCCGCAGGCGTAGCCTGGCGGCATCAGACAGATCGCCCACGATCCGGCGTGGCCGGCCGGGCAGGTGCTTGACCAGCGTCGGCGTAGCGACAATCTGATCGCCTGCCGCGAGCGCGGGCTGCTCGCGCACGTCGATGACGTCCAGGTCGACGTGGCCGCCGAGATCCTCATCGCAGACCCGGCGGACGGTCTCGATGGCCTGGACGGAGCTCGGTGACGAGCCGATGAAGTAGAGGGTCAGAGCCCAGCGATCAGGGGCTTCGCCACTCATGTCGCGGTGCTCCTGGCCCTGAGCTCGAGGCCGACCAGCAGCCGGTCGGTGTTGGAGAGGTCACCGACGAGCTTGCGAATCGGCAGCGGGAGCTTCCGGACCACCGTGGGTACGGCCAGGATCTGATCGTCGGCGGCCAGGCGCGGGTTCTCCAGCAGATCCACGACTTCGATCCGGTAGCGGCCGGCCAGGTGTTCCTCACAGGCGAGCCGCAGATTCTCGGTCGCCCGAATGCACTTGGGCGACCGGCCGGTCACATACAGGCGCAGCTCCCACTGGCCGTCCGACTGGGCGGGGGGTCTGGCCGCGTCGGCCGCGGTCCGCGGCCGGCTCATCCATGCCCGCCATCGCTCGGGGGCGCGTCGGCCCAGCGACGCGTGGCCATCACCAGCCGGTCCCCCTCGGCGCCAGCCGCCTGGTGCTCCTCGCGAAGGCCGATCCGGTCGACCTCCGCCCGCTCGGCAGCAAGCTGGTCCTGCACCGCGGCGAGGTGCGCCTCCCGCTCGGCGATGGTGCGGCGCAGCTCACGCCGGCGCCGGTCCAGATCGTCGGCCTGTCGCAGCTCCGCCTCGCGCTCGGCGGCCTGCTGCGCCAGCCGCGCGGAGCCGACCAGCACTCCCGACTGGCCGACATACACATCGACCAGTTCGATCCCGTGGTCGGTGAGCACGAACTCCCGGACCTGATTCGAATGGGCCGAGCCCCGCGACTTCAGCACGAACAGCAGCCGATTGCGTTCACCGTTGGTCTCCATGTTGCGCAGCAGCAGCCAGATATCCACCATCGACGACACGCCCGCCGTGCTCGGCTCGTCCCCATGGTCGAGCGTGGTCGCCAGTGTCGTGATCCCACGGGCCTTGAACAGGTCGATCCGGCGGTTCACCATCAAGGTCACCTCCGGGCTGGAGCCACTGCGGCCGAGGCTGGTGATCCCGTCGAGCACCGCCACCGACGGCGCCACCTGGTCGATCAGCTGGGCCAGGGCGGCCAGATGCGCCTCAAGCCCCAACGCCGACGGCCGGGCCGCCCACAGGTGGAGCAGGCCCGCGTCGATCCACGGCCGCAGGTCGAGCCCGACCGACCTCATATTGCGCAGGACCTGGTCAGGTGACTCCTCGTACAGGACCAACAGCGCCTGCTCGCCACGGTCGCAGGCCGCCTTCAACAGATGCGCGCCGAGCGAGGTCTTGCCGGTGCCCGCTGTCCCGCTCACCCTGATGGCCGACCCGCGGAAAATGCCGCCGCCCAGCATGTGGTCGAGGCGGGGGATTCCCGTCGAAATCCGCTCCTCGGAGGCCCCATAGTCAAGGGCGATCGAGGTGACCGGCAGCACGGTGAGGCCGCGGGCGGAGATCAGGAACGGGTACTCGTTGGTGCCATGCGCTGAGCCGCGATACTTGACGATCCGCAGCCGCCGGGTGGTAGTCCCCTCGCGCACCCGATGGTCGAGCACGATCACGCAGTCGGAGACGTACTCCTCGATCTCGTGCCTGGTGAGGCTATTGTCGGCGCGCTCCCCGGTCACGATGGCGGTGACGCCACGATCCTCAAGCCAGCGCGCCAGCCGGCTGAGTTCGGTCCGCACGATCGAGTCGTCGCCGAACGCGCCGAACAACACCTCGATGGTGTCCAGCACGACCCGTTTCGCGCCAATACGCGCGATCGCGTCGTCGAGGGTCAGAAAGAGCGGCTCGAGGTCGAACTCCCCGGTCGAGATGGTCCCGGCCGGCTCCACCTGAAAGGCGATCACCGCGAGCAGTCCGTCCCGCTGCAACTCCTCGAGGTCGAAGCCGAGCGAGCGCACGTCGGCGGCGACCTTGGCGGCCGGCTCCTCGAAGGTCAGCAGTACGCCGGGCTCGCCGTAATCCCTGGCCCCTGCGACCAGAAACCCCAGTCCCAGCAGCGTCTTACCCGCTCCCGCACTGCCGGTCACCAGTGTCACCCGGTCCCTTGGCAGCCCGCCTCTGGTGATCTGATCAAGTCCGCCGATCCCTGTGGGCGCCTTCGGCAGTTCAGGACCCGGCGCCGCATCCAGCAAGCCGGTCACAGCATTGTTCATCTGCGCGCCTTCTCCCCCGAGCCCGGCGTCACCAGCGGATCATCAGTGATGCAGTTACCACATTAAAGACTTCCGCAGACAGCCCAATCACCGGGAGTGCCGAAGGTCCTGAAGTAATTGCACAATCATCCCTGATAAGGCATCGTAGCGGAGCTATTAGTCATACCACTCCAACCAGCCCGTTATCCTCGCAATGTGACGCGGCAGGCCTGAGCGTATACTGGGCTCAGACAACTAGGGAGGCGGCTTTTCTGCTAGGGACAGCGGCTTTTCTGCCGTGTCGTGCGCGGTAGGGCCTGGCTTCCTTAGTTTCGGGTTCGGGCTGGCATGGGGGGTGTCGCCGTGGGCCAACCGCAGCTTACGGATATCGAGGCCGGGCGTGACCCGCTGCGCTGGGGCTGCCCGTGACGATCTTCGGACTCAGCGAAGCCGTGACCGGCTGCTTTGCCCTCGGGGCGGCGGGCGCCGCGTGACCGGCAGCCGGGTCATCCTGCTGGTCGAGGACAACCAGGACGACGAAGATCTGACGCTCCGGGCCCTGAAGCGCGGCAATGTCCTGAATCCGGTCGTCGTTGCCCGTGACGGCGCTGAAGCTCTCAAGTACCTTTGCCCAGCCGACGCGGCCGATGTGCCGCTTCCGGGCTATCGCACCGGCGCCAACGCCTATGTACGAAAGCCGGTGAACTTCTCCGACTTCGCCGGCGTGGTGAGCACCCTTGGCTCGTTCTGGCTGCTCCTCAACGAGGCCGCACCCGAGTTCATCCCGGCACCGGATTGAGGGTGGCATCCATGAGTGATGGGGACTCAGCGGGACGTGAGATGCTGCGCATTCTCATTCTCGAAGACGATCCCAGGGACGCTGAGCTCGCGCAGCGCCTGCTGACCAGGGAGGGCGTCGGCTTCACGGCGGTGGTCGTCGATGCGAGGGCGGGTTTCGAGGAGCAGCTGGCCACCTTCAGCCCGGACGTGATCCTGTCCGATTTCTCCCTGCCCGGCTTCTCCGGCGCCGCCGCCCTGCAGATCGCGCAGGAGGAGTGCCCGCAGATACCGTTCATCATCATGTCCGGCGTGCTGGGCGACGAATCAGCGGTGGAGCTCATCAAGCAGGGGGCCACCGACTACGTCCTGAAGGACCGGCCCGCGCGGCTGCCCTCGGTCATCCGCCGCGCCGTCGACGAAGCCGCGCAGCGGGTGAAGCTGGCCAGGCTCGAAGCTGAGCTGCGCCGCTGGCAGCGCATGGCGAGCCTCGGCCGGCTGGCCGCTGGCGCGGCCTACCAATTTAATAGCCAGATCGGTGCGATGCTTAAATCCGCCGCGACCATCCGCGATAAAGCAACGCACCGGCCGGGACGAGGCAGCAACGGTAATGGCTGGGACGGTGTCGGCCGGGACGCCGAGCAAATCCAGCATGCGGGCAACCGGGCGGTCAAGCTAATTCATCAGCTGCTGGAGGCAGCCAGCCAGGAAGTGGTCCGCAACGAAATCATCGACCTCAGCCAGGTCGTCAGCGGTAGTGCAGAGCTACTGCGGACCACGATGGGCGACCGCGTTGAGCTCCGCCTGTACCCGGCCCCGCAGCTGCGGCCGGTGCTGGCCGACCCGGGTCAGATTCAGCAGGTCCTGCTGAATCTCGCCGCCAACGCCAGCGAGGCCATGCCAGCTGGCGGCACTTTCTCGATTGGCATGGAGAACGTGACGATCAGCGACCGCGAATCGCTGTTGCATCCGGGCCTTGCGCCAGGCGAATACGTATGCCTGACGGCGCGTGATACTGGTACCGGAATGGAGCCTGAGGTTCTTGAGCACGCTCTGGAGCCGTTCTTCACCACCAAGCCCTTCGCCGCAGGCGACGGGCTCGGCCTGGCCAGCGTTTATGGCATCGTCAGGCAGGCGGGCGGGACCATCGACGTTTCCTCGACGCCTGGTGCAGGCACGACCGTCACCGCGTGGCTGCGCGCCGCTGTTTCTGAAGGCGCGGCCAGCGCCGCAGCGCCCGTATCGATCGGCTAAGGCCGGCCGAACAGCATCTCTGCGGGGTTAGCCTGCTCCCATGACGCCTGGGGAGATCGCGCGGTGATACTCGTGGCCGGCGAAGCGCTCATCGACCTGCTCCCGGTCGGAGGCGTAGTCCAGGGCGGACGGAACTATTTCGACGCCCGGCCGGGAGGCGCCCCGTTCAACGTCGCCATCGGCCTCGCCCGCCTGGGCCGGTCAACCAGATTCCTCGGCCGCATCAGCGCCGACGCCTTCGGGCAGCTGCTCCGCAGGGAGCTGAACGAAGCGGGCGTGGACCTGTCGATGGCCGCTGCGGCTTCGGAGGCGACGACGCTGGGGGTCGCGGCGTTCGATGCTGGCGGAAGGGCCGTATATACGTTCTATGCCAACGGGACCGCCGACTGGCAGTGGGCGGAATCCGAGGTACCCGAGCTGCTGCCTGCTGATGCCGACGCCCTGTATGTCGGCGGCCTCGCGCTGCGGCTTTTGCCCGGCCGCGCGGTGCTGGAAGGGCTCATGGGGCGAACTCGGCGGCAAGGTAACACGCTGATCTTCTTCGATCCCAACGTACGTACCGGACTCGGGTTCAGCGCGGCCGCCGAGCGCGCCCGGGTCGAACGCCAGCTTGCGCTCGCGCATGTCGTCAAGGCCAGCGAGGACGACATTGTGCTGCTCTACCCTGGCCGGGACTGGCGGGAGATCGCCGCGACCTGGCAGCGCATGACGTCCGGGATGGTGGTCGTGACGCGGGGGCCCGACGGCGCCTACGCACTTGCGCCCGGGGGTGCACAGGTAACGGTTCCCGCCGTTCCCGTCGACATCGTGGACACCGTCGGGGCCGGGGACGCTTTTGCCGCCGCCCTGCTGGACGGGCTGGTCGGTGAGCTGCCACCGGATGCCGGGCCTGCCGGGCTGCAGCGGATTCCGGTGGCCGTGATCCGGCGGCTGCTCGAACGTGCCGGTGCTAGCGCGGCCTATACGTGCGGGCGGGCCGGTGCTGAGAGCGCCGATGCCCGGACGCTGGAGGACATGGTCAGGCGAGTCCGCGAGCTGAGCTAGCCGCGAGGCCGCTGCCGCATTAATCCTGGAGCTACGGCCGCCGACCTCAGCCGACGTAAGCTGCGGGGGAGGAGGCTGGAATGAGTTTCGAACACATCATGGTCGAGCGTTCTGGTGAATTCGCCACCGTCACGATGAACCGGCCGCAGCGGCGCAACGCCCTGTCGCTGGCGCATATGCGCGAGCTGATCGCGGCGTTCCGTCAGATCGGGGACAGCGACGCCCTCGGGATCGTCCTGGCTGGCAACGGGCCGGTGTTCTGCGCGGGCCACGATTTCGCCGACGTTGCCGATGCCGACCTGCTGGCGGTCCGCTCCTTGCTGATGACCTGCACCGAGCTGATGAACCTCATCCAGCAGGTGCCACAGCCGGTGGTGGCCCGAGTGCACGGGCTCGCCACGGCGGCGGGCTGCCAGCTGGTCGCATCCGCCGATCTGGCCGTGGCCAGCGAGGACGCCGGTTTTGCCGCGCCGGGCGGGAAGGGCGGCTGGTTCTGCCACACCCCGATGGTCGCGGTGGCCAGGAACGTCGGACGGAAACGGGCGATGGAGATGGGCCTGTCCGGTGACGTGATCGACGCGCCCACGGCGCTGGAGTGGGGGCTGGTCAACCGGGTGGTGCCCGCCGGGCAGCTCGACTCGGCCGTACACGACCTCCTGGAGCGCGTCACGCAGGGGTCGGCGGACAGCAAGGGCATCGGCAAGCAGGCGCTCTACGCCCAGATCGACCTCGACCAGCCGAAGGCTTACGCCTACGCCGTTGAGGTGATGGCGGCGACCAGCCAGCTTCCTGACGCGCGTGAAGGGATGCGCGCGTTCCTGGACAAGCGCAAGCCACAGTGGCGCCGCGGCCGCTCGTGACCAGGCGGCCCGCGCCGCCGGTGTCCAGGTAGGGACCTCTGGCCTACCGTTTGGGGCTTTTGCCTCCGTTTATCGCGTCTTTTCTGCGCTACCGTCCGGCCTTGCAGGCCACGAGATGCGGACCGCTGTCCAGGCGGCGCCGGCCTGTGCGTCCCTCCACAAGGGCGTGGAAAGTGAGGCATGCGGTGAACGGCTACATCGAATCGGTACTCAACCAGGTGCGGGCCAAGAATCCGGGCGAGGATGAGTACCTGCAGGCCGTCCATGACGTCTACGGCACACTCGGCACGGTGATCGAGCGGCACCCGGAGTACCACACTGCCAAGATCCTCGAGCAGATGGCCGAACCCGAGCGTGTGATCATGTTCCGGGTCCCCTGGGTCGACGACGCCGGTCAGCTTCAGCTCAATCGTGGTTTCCGGGTCCAGATGAACAGCGCGATCGGTCCCTTTAAGGGCGGGCTGCGTTTCCACCCCACCGTTTGCCTTGGGCTGCTGAAGTTCCTGGCCTTTGAGCAGGTGTACAAGAACGCGCTCACCACGCTGCCGATGGGTGGCGCCAAGGGCGGGTCGGATTTCGATCCGAAGGGCAAGAGCAAGGGTGAGGTCAGGCGGTTCTGCCAGTCATTCATGACCGAGCTGTACCGGCATATTGGGCAGTTCACCGACGTTCCAGCGGGAGACATCGGCGTCGGAGGGCGGGAGATCGGATTCCTGTTCGGCCAGTACAAGCGAATTACGGGCGAGTTCGCCGGTGTCATCACCGGCAAAGGGCACAGCTGGGGTGGCTCGCTGATCCGGCCCGAGGCGACCGGCTACGGTTCGGCGTACTTCGCGGAGGAGATGCTCACCGCCTGCGGCGACTCCCTGGCCGGCAAGACGTGCCTCGTCTCCGGCAGCGGAAATGTCGCTCAGTACACGGTTGAGGCGCTGCTCAACCTCGGTGCCAAGCCGGTTACGCTATCGGACTCTGACGGCTTCATCTACGACCGGCTCGGCATCGACCGGGAGAAGCTTGCGTGGGTGCTGGACCTGAAGAACGTGCGCCGCGGCCGGATCCGCGAGTACGCGGACCATTTCCCTGGCGTGACGTTCGTGCCCGCCGAGTCCGGTGACCACAATCCGCTGTGGAAGGTACCGGCTGACTGCGCGTTCCCGAGCGCCACCCAGAACGAGATTAACGGCAAGGACGCCGCGAACCTGATCAGCAACAGGGTCATCGCGGTTACTGAGGGCGCCAACATGCCGACCACCTCCGAGGGCGTCGAGCTTTTCCTGGCGGCCGGAATCCTGTACGGGCCAAGCAAGGCCGCGAACGCCGGCGGCGTGGCGGTGTCCGGCCTGGAGATGGCCCAGGACAGCCAGCGGCGGCAGTGGGAGCGGCAGGATGTCGACAAGGAACTGCGCGGCATCATGCGGTCGATCCACGAGCAGATCACGTCGGCGGCTGAAGAATACGGTTACCCGGGAAACAACGCGGCCGGCGCTAACATCGCCGGGTTCCGCAAGGTAGCCGACGCGATGCTGGACGAATCCGCTCTGTAGCGCCTGCGTAAAGCCCGGAGCGGCCTGCATCACATCGCCGCCGCCATTAAAGATCTTTAGGTTAGCGATCTCCTGTCCACACCACTTCCGCCCTGGCCGCGGCGTCGGCTAGGGCGGCGCCATCCAGGTATGCCACCCCGGTGGGCTGGGCCCGCCCGCTGAGGTGGATCGCCAGCTCCACCGGGCCCGGTGGCGGCAGGGGGGTCACCCACCAGCGGCTGTCACTGCTGCCATCCGAAGCGCTAGCGTTGAGCACCGTAAGATACGGCCCGCGGGGCTGCCGGCGTGGCGTGTTCGCGTTCAGGTCAGCCGCCCGCCGTCGGCCATCGGGGTAGCCGATCTCCAGCCAGGTCATCCGCCCGCGCTCGGCCACGTCTAGGGCCCAGGACGCAGGCTGCCTGGCGCGGCGGGTATCTGCGAGCGTCAGCAGCGTGAACGCAAAGCCTTCCGGGTAAACCGTGACCGCGCCCACCCACACGACCAGCCCCGCCGAACGCGCCAAGACCACATCCCCGGGCACCACCACCGGGACCGTGCCAGACGGCGGGCCGACCCGGCTATCCCGCCCCGTCATGGTGCCGTTTCCGCGGTCGGCCACAGCACCTGCGACCGGCCCGCCGCCTCAATGATCACGGCCGCAGCCATGGTCGCGCTTCCGTCCGGCTCCGCTGCCCCGCGCAGGAAGACGCTGAAGTCCACCACCCCAGGCGGCGGCAGCGGCGTCACCCACCATCTGCTCTCCGCCCGCAGCACCGGGAAGTACGACCGGATCGCCGAATCCCCGCCGCAGAACCGCAGCGTCGGCGCCCCCGGGACAGCGTTCCGCGTCATGCTGTCGGCCGAGTCCGCCGATTTACCGCCGGGAAAACCGACCACGATCCTGGTGGCCGAATCCCGTTCCTCAGGGGTGCGCATATCGAAACCGAGCACCTGGTTGCCGGGCGCGCGTGTCCTCCAGGCAGCGCCATCACGTGAATCAAAGCCTACCGTCAGGTAGAACTCAAACCCTTCGGGGTAAACGCAGACCGCCCCGATCGAGGCCAGCACGCCGCCCTCGCGAACCAGCACCAGATCGCCGGCGACCGTTACCGGCAGTGCCCACGCGGGCGGGCTCTCCGCGCGTCCCTCACCCCCGGTATAGGCCATCACCGGCCCTATCCTCGCACATCGGCGGCCTGCGCATCGCCGCGGTGGTGGCCGCGTTGCGTCAGGCGGGGTACAGGCACTGATTGCTGCGAGCGCTGGCCGGCTTGCAGTAGCCCAGCCAGGTTTTCGCGCTGTCAGGCTGCCACCTGCCATCGGGCACGAAGAATGCCCAGAGCGTAAACGCGTGCCTGATCCTGCTGTTGCGCAGGACCCTTGACGAGGTCACGGTGAAGGTGTCACTGGAATTCCCATCGAACGACCTCGTGTTGCCGGTCCCGCACTCAACTCCGTTCCTGAAGCAGAGCGTCCACCACTCGATGTGTATGTTACTGAAGTGACGCTGATTCGCCTGGTAGGAGTACGTTGAGGTACGCGAGACCCGGCTTACTTTAGCTCCCGGGTCGACCAGAAGCCGAGTCGTCAGGACATCGGTGGTGGTGCATCCCTCGGGATCACAGAATGCCCCGTTGATCTGGAACGGCATCTGGCACCAGGACGCCCACCACCTCGAGCGGTTCCAGGTGACGGGGTGACACCCCTTCCCCCTGATGGGGTAATCCTGGGGGGGCGGGATCAGCGGTACCCGACCCGTAGACCCAGTGTCCGGACGGGATCCGTCGGGCTCGATCGCAGCCAGGGCTGCCCGCAACTCAGGCACCGTCGCGGATACCAGGCGCACGTCGCTGCTGGTGCCCTCCGGCACCAGCACGGTATGACCTGCCGCTGCCCGCTTGATCATGCCGCTAATAGTGACCGCCACCTGACTGGCGGACGCCCCGGGCGCTTGGCGGGCAGAATCAGCGAACGACTGCCCTGTGGTGGTAACAGCCCAGAACCCACGAGGCGCCCTCGGTACGCTGCGTGCCGGAGCCGCCGCCGTCGTCAGCCCAGCCGTTACAAGCACCACCGCGACAACACTCGACACGCGCGCTAACTTACGCATAACGCACCCTTCACCTAATTCAAACGTCGTTGAGCGTATCGGGTATACCGCCCGGACGGTACCCCCACCCTGCGCAGCCACGGGCCCCCGCCACCGCCGCCTGATGGGGCGGCTGGTATCGGCACTGCGGTTCAATAGTGTTGATGGCCTGGGCAAGTCGGTAGCTGGACCTGCGGATCACGTTCATCGAATTGGCCGGCCGGGGCCAGGCGGCTCCCCGTGCGGGCCAGCAGCCGCTGAGACGCAGGAGGTCCGGTGCGCGTCCTGTTCATCCAGCACGATCACTGCTCCCCGACCGGATCGGTGGGGGAGCGGTTCGCCGAGCGCGGCTATGACGCCAGCGAGTTTCTCGTCGTGCCGGCCAGCCGGTACCACGATCCCGGAGTGGAGGTCAGCTTCCCCGATCCGGCCGCGTTCGACGCGATCGTGCCGATGGGCGCGATCTGGTCGGCGTACGACCACGACCGGATCGGCAGCTGGCTGCGCCCGGAGCTAGACCTGATCCGTACCGCGCACGAACGCGGCATCCCGGTGCTCGGGATCTGCTTCGGCGGCCAGGCGCTGGCGGCCGCGCTCGGCGGTCACGTCGAGGCGGCCCGGCGGCCGGAGATCGGCTGGCATCAGATCCAGACCAGCCACCCGGACCTGATCGAGCCCGGACCCTGGTTCGAATATCACTACGACCGCTGGCACGCACCCGCTGGAGCGCGCTCGCTGGCGCACACCGATGTCGCGCCGCAGGCGTTCGCGATCGGTAACTCACTGGGAGTGCAGTTTCACCCGGAGGTCACGCCAGACGTACTTGAATGCTGGCTCGACAACGGCGGGCACGCCGACATGACCAGGGCGGGCCTGCATCCCGACGAGGTGCTCCGGCAGACGCGGCGGCTGGCGGCGGTCGCCGCGGTGCGCGCGCACCAGCTCGTGGACCGTTTTCTCGACACCTTCGTTACCTCCCGCGCGCATCCCGCGCGGCCGGCCGGAGGCCACATCGGGCCCCATCTCGAGAACGGCAAGAACGGCGGAGGCGGCCCAGCCCGGCCGCCGGCCGCTGACCTTTGACAGGTGACACCAACCCCATCGATTCCGGCCGCCGTCAGCCCGGGTCATCGACGGCGGCGCGGGCCGCGGCGGCGAGCCGCTCGACGCGGGCATGCAAGGCGCCGACGTGGCTGCGCGCCTCCGGCTTCATCAGGACGCTGCGCAGGATCGCGGCCCCGTCCCGGTCCGGAGCGACGTCCAGGCGGCGCCGGGCGAAACCGCTGGCCGGCGCCCGGAGCGTGCTAAGGAACACCGGATCGGCCTGGTCCTGCATGCCGCCCGCGAGCATCAGCGCGCTCGCCCGGTCGACGCCGGACATGCTGCGCGGCCGCGCGGCGAAATAGCAGACGATGTCGAGCTCAGGAGGCTGGTACAGCTCCAGCAGGCTCGATGCCCTGATCAGGTCCGACCAGTCAAGCGCGGCCTCGCGGCAGGCCGCCAGCACCCGGCCGAGACCGCCGGGGGTGGGTGGCAGCAGCCGGAATGTCAGCCAGAGGGCCGCCGCCGCTGCTCCCGCCCGGGAGCATTCCAGGCTGATCTCGCCCAGGTGCAGCTCGTCGGAGGTGAAGTAGGTGTACGGGGAGTCATGCAGGTACAGGCGGCCGACCTCCGGGTCGCGGAACAGGACCGCCCCGCAGCCGTAGGGCTGCAGCCCGTGCTTGTGCGGGTCGACGACCACGGAGTCACACTCGGCGATGGCCCGCCAGGGCGCGGCGTCGAGCCCGGTCCGGCCGGTCGCGCCGGCCAGCAGCGTGAAGAACCCGCCGTAGGCCGCATCGACGTGCACCCGCGCCCCGTGCCTGCGGGCGATGGCGAGCACCTCGTGCACAGGGTCGATCGCGCCCAGGCCGGTCGTGCCCGCGGTGGCGACGACGGTGCCGATCCGGCCCCCGCCCAGCGCGGCGTCGAGCGCGTCCAGGTCGAGCCGTCCGGCGCCGTCCACGCCGATCGCGGTACCCTCGACGCCGAGCACCCGGCACATCCGGGCATGGGTGTAGTGCGCTTCCTCGCTGTAGGCGACGCCCCGGCCCGGATGCAGCTCGCGCGCGATGTACAGCGCCTCGAGGTTCGCGATCGTGCCGCTGGTGGTCAGGTGGCCAAGGTGGGTGCCGAGGCCGAACATCTCGGCCAGCTGCGCGACCGCCTCCTTCTCCATCCGTGCGGTGGCCGGCCCGCCATCCAGCGCGTGGTTGTTCGGGTTGATGAGCATCGCCGTGAGGTAGCCGGCCACGGCGGCGGGGTGCGGCGGCTTCAGCATCTGGCCGGCGTACGACGGATGGAAGAACGGATAGTTCTCCCTCAGCCGCCCCGTGAACTCAGCGAACGCCTTGGCGAAACGCTCGTCGCTGACGCTCAGCGACTCGTCGGGCTCGAACCGGGCGAAGCCATCTTGCCAGCCGGCGATCGCCTCCGCGCCGCTGTCCAGCCAGTGCCGCAGGTCCATCCCGCCTAGGCCCCCTCAGGAATTCTTGGCCCACTCGGTCAGGCGGGCCAGCGCCTCCTGCAAGACCTCGGTCCGCTTGCAGAACGCGAACCGCACCTGGGTCCGCCCGGCTTCGGGATCGTCATAGAACACGGCGCTCGGGATGGCGACCACGCCGGCCCGCCGCGGCAGCTCCCGGCAGAACCGCACGCCATCCGTCTCGCCCAGCTGCCTGATGTCGGTGGTGATGAAATAGGTGCCGGCGGGCGGGTACACCTCGAAACCGGCCTCGGCCAGGCCCGCGCACAGCAGGTCCCGTTTGCCGCGCAGCTCGTCGGCCAGGCTGGCGAAATAGGCGCCAGGCATCCGCAGCGCGTCGGCGATCGCGTACTGGAACGGGCCGCCGCTGACGTAGGTGAGGAACTGCTTGACGCTGGTGACCGCGGACACCAGCTCGGCGGATGCGGTCACCCAGCCGATCTTCCAGCCGGTGAAGGAGAACGTCTTGCCCGACGAGCTGATCGATACGGTGCGATCGGCCATCCCGGGCAGCGAGCCGATCGGCACATGCTCACCCGCGTACACCATGTGCTCGTAGACCTCGTCGGCGATCACGAGCAGATCATGCTCGCAGGCCAGCCCCGCGATCCCGGCCAGCTCCGCTCGGGTGAAAACCGACCCGGTCGGGTTGTGCGGCGAGTTGACCAGGATCAGCCTGGTACGCGGGGTCAGCGCCGCACGCAGCGCGTCGAGGTCGGGCCTGAAGTCGGGCGGCCGCAGCGTGACCGGCACGCGAACGCCGCCCGCCATCGCGATGCAGGCCGCATATGAGTCGTAGTAAGGCTCGAACGCGACGACCTCATCTCCCGGCTCGACCAGCGCGAGCAGCGCGGCCGCAACTGCCTCGGTGGCGCCCGTGGTCACGAGTACCTCGGTCGCTGGGTCGAAGGTCAGGCCGTAGAACCGCTGCTGATGATCCACGATGGCCTGCCGCAGCGCGGGGATGCCCGGCCCGGGCGGGTACTGGTTGCCGCGCCCGGCCAAGATCGCGTCGGCCGCCGCCTGAGCGACCGAATGCGGCCCGTCGACATCCGGGAAGCCCTGGCCGAGGTTGACCGAGCCGGTCGCGACCGCGAGCGCCGACATCTCCGCGAAGATCGTCGTCCCTACCCCGGCCGTCCGGCTACTGCGCAACTGTCGGTTCACCCCGCCATCAGATCACGCCGCTCCCTAGACCGGCATCCGCCGGCCCTCCGGCTCCGGATGACCCCGCTCCCCAGCCGGGCATCCGCCGGCTCTGCCGATCCGGGCGACATCCGCCGGCTCTGCCGATCCGGGCGACATCCGCCGGCTCTGCCGATCCGAGCGACATCCGCCGGCGTCCGGATCCAGTTCGCCACCCGTTGGCAGCTGATGGATTCGGGAATCCATCAGGAAATTCCTTACTGATTCCCGAATTCATCAGCCCGGCGCGCCGTGTTGGGTTGAAGGCAAGTCAAACTGCTGGGCTCAACGGTGCCTGTGGTGTTTACGGTGCCTGTGGTGCAAGAGATCGAAGGCCGACCGATCGGTGCCGACTTCCAGCGGCTAGCTGGCGGAGACGACGAGGGTGCCCGGCAGAGACGACGAGGGTGCCCGGCAGAGACGACGAGGCATGCTCGGCGGCAACGTAGCGGTACCGCGTGCGGGAGAAGGGGACGCCGGGGGAAGCTGGCGGGGCGGGGCGGGCGGTAGCGTCGTGCCGTGTGCCTGCTGATCACGCTGTTCAAGGTCGTGCCGTCCGCGCCGCTGATCGTCGCGGCCAACCGGGACGAGCGGTACGCACGCCCGGCCGTGGCGATCACCACGCTGCGCGCGGCCGGGCCCCGGGTGCTCGGCGGCCAGGATAAGGTCGCCGGGGGTACTTGGATGGCAGTAAACGAATACGGCGTGGTGGCCGGACTCACGAACCTGCCCTCGCCCCAGGGCAGGGACCCGGCCAAACGGTCCCGCGGCGAGCTCCCGGTCGCCCTCGCCGCCCACCAGGACGCGTCGGCGGCCGTGGCGTGGATCCTGGCCACCGTGAGCCCATCGGACTACAACCCCTGCTGGCTGATCGTTGGTGACCGTGAGTCGCTGTTCTACGTGGACCTCACCGGCGGCCGCCGCCCGACCGCCCGTCAGCTGCCCGCCGGTACCTACGTGCTCGATAACGCGCCGCTGCTGCCGCCATCGGCCAAGGCAGCTCACGTTGCCGAGCTGATCACCAAGGCCAGGGCAGCGGGGGACGGTGACGTGCGCGACGCGCTGGCCGCGGTCTTGCGCGATCACTCACCCGTGCCCGCCGCGAGCCTGCGCGACCCGGGCGCGCCCGCGCCGGGCCGGCCAGACCCGAGCCCGGAACCGCCGAGCCCGGAACCGCCGAGCCCGGAACCGCCGAGCCCGGAACCGCCGAGCCCGGAACCGCCGAGCCCGGAACCGCCGAGCCCGGAACCGCCGAGCCCGGAACCGCCGAGCCCGGAACGCCTGAGCCTGCTAAGGGCCTTGTCGGCGGCCTGTGTCCATGCCGACGGGTACGGGACCCGCTCGGCCATGATCGTGACCGTCGGAGCCGCTGGGCCGCCTTCGGTGCAGGTCTCGGACGGCCCGTCGTGCCAGGCGCCGCTGCTGGACGTCGGCGGGCTGTGGGCAGGCTGAGCGAGCTACGGGCAGGTGAGCGGGCTGGGGGCAGGTGGGCGGGCTGTGGATGCGATGCGCGAACAGGTGCTCGGGCCGCGCGCGCTCAACCGTGCGCTGCTCCAGCGCCAGCTGCTGGCGGAGCGGGCCAGCCTGACGCCGCTGCAGGTCATCGAGCACCTAGCTGGCCTGCAGGCCCAGGCACCCAACGCGCCCTACGTCGGCCTGTGGACCCGGCTGGAGTGCTTCGAGCCCGGCGACCTCGCGCTACTGATCACCGAGCGGGCGGCCGTGCGGACCCACCTCATGCGCAACACGATTCACCTGGTCAGTGCCGCCGACGGCGTGAACCTTCGCGGCCCGCTCCAGCCCGTCCTCGACCGTGGGTTCGCCAGCTCCCCGTTCGCCCGTAATGTCGCTGGTGCCGACCTCGATGCGGTGCTGGCCGCTGGGCGGGTGCTACTCGCGGAGCGGCCCCGCACCCGAGCTGAGCTGAGCCGGCTGCTGGGGCCGCGCTGGCCGGGCATCGATCCGCCGTCTCTGGCCTACGTGGTCACCCATCTGGAGCCGACCGTGCAGGTTCCCCCGCGCGGAGTCTGGGGTAAGACCGGCCAGGCCACCTACACCACGACCGAGGCCTGGCTTGGCCGCCGGGTCGAACGCGGCCAGGCACCCGAGGAACTCGTCACCAGGTACCTGGCCGCCTTCGGACCCGCTACCGTGGCCGATCTGCAGTCCTGGTGCGGGCTGACCCGGATGGGCGAGGTAGTCGACCGGCTCCGTCCTCAGCTGCGCACATTCCGCGGCGAGCAGGGGAACACGTACCTCGACCTGCTGGATGCTCCCCGGCCGGACCCGGAGACTCCGGTGCCGCCGCGGTTTCTGCCCGAATACGACAACATTCTCCTCTCGCACGCCGACCGCAGCCGGGTCATCGCCCACGACCGCGCCGTGCCCCTCCCCCCGGGCCCGGGCGCGGCCAGCGGCACGGTGCTCATCGACGGGTTCTGGCGGGCGACCTGGAGGATAACCCGGCAGCGCGGTGCCGCGACCCTCAATGTTGCGACGTTCGACCGGCTGTCGGGCCGCCAGGCCGCGGCGGTGATCGAGGAAGGCAGCCGGTTGCTGGCGTTCGCGGCGGCCGGCGCGGGCGAGCACGACGTCCGGCTCGAAGCGTCTTCATGACAGCCCGAAGTCGCCGCCGCCCTCTCATGATCGTGACGACTTCTCCGCGAATAGCGCTGAGAAGTCGTCACGATAAGGGACAGGCCGCCCGGCGCGGATGGCTTAGGTGCCGCTGGTCAGGGTCACGCCCGGGCCCTGACGGCGTACCGTGCCCACGCCCGCGACCTGGTTGCCCGCCGATGCGACGACCAGTTTGCCCGGACTGCCGCTGAACTCGAGCCCGACGTCACCCGGCCTGGCACCGACGATCACGTTGCCGGTGACAGACAGATAGCCGGTCCCGCCGTTTGCCTTGAGGATGGCGATGTAAACGTGACTGGCGCCGGCCGTCTCACCCAGATCGTTGGAGAGCTTGTTACGGGCGATCGTCGATCCCACGCCGCCCGTCATGACGCCGGCGATCCCGTACCAGGTCCCGGCGGCCTGCCTGGCACCGAAATCCTCGATGTAGTTGTCGGCGATCGTGGTCCCGTACAGGCCGACGGCGTTGATGCCGTCCGCGGCGTTGCCGTACAGATGGTTGCCCGAGACGTCCCAGCCGGACGCGGTCTGCAGGTAAATAGCGTCCCGGCCGGACGACCCGATCTGGTTGGACTCCAGGTACCCGTCAGTGACGGCGGTCCGGGTGTCGGCCACCTCGAATCCGTAAGCTCCGCTGTGGCTGATGAAGTTGTTATCGAAACGGCTGTTCACGCTGGTGTTCGTGATCGGCCGGCCATCGGCCGCGACGGCAGTGTCCACGATCCCCGAGCCGCCGCAATCGCTCACGTCCACGTGCTCGACATCGACCTGCCAGTTCATCACGATGATGCCGTCGGTCGTCCCCGAGCCGTTGCACGCGACAGTCAGGTCCCGGATGGCGAGAGGGCTTCCGGTCGTCGCGGAATTGCCCTGGTAGGCAGCGGATGCGAGGACGTAGCGCATCGGGCCGCCCTGCCTGAGCACGGTGCCCGTGGTGCTGCCTCCGGCGTAGGTCCGGTCGCCGGGCAGCGTGACAGGCCGGGTGAGCAGGCAGGTCCCGCCTTTGATGCCGATGGCCGCGCCGGTGGGGCTCGCGTCGATCGCGCGCTGCAGGGTGGCGGCGTCGGACGGCCGGTCGGCGCAGCTGACGATAACGTCGCTGGGCGAACCGGCCGCGGCGGGGCGGGCCCCGGATGCGCAGGCGGTGACGATGGACGACAGCGCGGCAATCCCTACCGCGGCCATCCACAGCGCCGTCGAGCGCCCCGCCGTGCCCAACCTTCCCCCTCGTCAGCCCCTTCGTCAGCCCTCGTCAGCCTGGCCCCTCAGGCTGCCGCCGCCCGGCGTCACGATCTTGGCGGACGGCTGACTAGACACAGCATTCCCGCAGGCTGGACCCTCAAGCAGGGAGCAGGGCTGCCCCCCCTATACTGGATCCATGAAGGTCAGGCCGCAGCACACCGCCGCTACCGCGCGAGCTATCTGCTCGCCGGTTGCCGCTGCCTGACCTTTTCCACTGTTACCGGCGACCGGAAACGGCTCGCCGGTGCGTTACCTGACCCCTTGTTGATGGCCGCGCCAGCGGTGCCTTTCCGGTGCCAATCGGAAGGAGCATCCTGTGAACACCGACCAGACCGTCCAGACCTTCATCGAGTTCTTCCGCGAGCGCGGGCATCAGCCGATCACCGGGAGCACGCTGCTGCCACCGCCGGGCGACCCGGTGCTCTTCACCACCTCGGGCATGCACCCGCTGACCCCCTACCTGGAGGGGCGGCCCCATCCGCTCGGCAGCCGGCTCGTCAACCTGCAGCGCTGCCTGCGTACCACCGATCTCGATGAGGTCGGCGACTATTCTCATCTGACCGTCTTCGAGATGCTGGGTTCCTGGTCGCTGGGCGACTACCCGGGCCCGCAGAGCCTGCGGTGGGGACTTGAGCTGCTTCGCGACGGGTTCGGCATCGGCCCGGACCGGCTGCATGCGACCGTTTTCGGCGGTGATGAGCAGGTCGGCCCGGATACCGGCTCCGTGCAAACCTGGCGCGAGCTCGGCATCCCGGTCAGGCTAACCCGCGAGGACAACTGGTGGTCGAACGGCCCGACCGGCCCGTGCGGCCCGGACTCGGAATTGTTCGTCTGGACCGGCAGCACCACCCCGCAAGGGACTCCCGGCAGCGACCAGCGCTGGGTGGAGCTGTGGAACCACGTGATGATGCGGTACCGCCGCCTCGACGACGGCGGCCTGAAGCCGTTGATGCGGCCCAACGTGGACACCGGCATGGGACTGGAGCGGTTGCTGACGGTCCTGCAGGGCAAGCAGTCCGTCTTCGAGACCGATCTCCTCGAGCCTTGGATGACCATGGTTCAGAGCCTGTGGGACCCAGGTGAGCAGCCGCTGCGCCTGCTCAGCGATCATCTGCGGTCATGCGTGGTGGTCATCGGCGACGGGGTACGGCCGTCAAACACCGGCCGCGGCTACGTGCTGCGCCGCCTGATCCGCCGGGGGCTGACGACTCTGTGGCGCGACGACAGCTCGCGGACGCTCGGCGACCTGCCGATGCTCCTGATCGAGCAGACGCTGGGGCACTTCCGACAGCTGGTCGAGCCCGGCCAGGTCAGCGAGGTGCTCCTGGATGAGCAGCGGCGCTTCGGTGACCTGCTGATCCGCGGGCGGTCCGTGCTGTCCCGCCGCTCCGGCGGGCCACCGACCGAGGACGAGTTCCAGTATCTGCACGAGACCCACGGACTGCCGCGCGAAATAGTGGTCGGCCTGCTGTCCGAGCCGTTCTGACCGGCACACGGGTTCCCGCGGCGGGGGAAGCGCCGGGACCCGAGCGGCTAGGCGGCGGCCAGGGCCGGGCGGCCAGGGGCGGGCGGCCAGGGGCGGGCGGCCAGGGGCGGGCGGCCAGGGGCGGGCGGCGGCCAGGGCTGGGCGCATAGTCCCTTGGCCGGGTTGCGGGCACCTGAGTCGCAGCTCGATCGTTGTCCCGACCGCGGGGGCAACGGTACGGCGCGGGCGACGGGAGTGATCAATGCTTGAGCCGCCTGCCGCTGATGGTCCACGGCCGATCCAGTAACATCACCAGGCTGGTGTACGTCTTCCTCCCGCCCCAGTACTTCTGGCCCGGTACCAGAGGTACCGGTTTCCCGCGATCGAGCTGATCCACGGCTTCCCCGGTCAGCCGCAGGACTGGATCACCGTGCTCGGCGTGAACTCGACGCTCGATACGCTGGTCAGCCAGCACCGCGCCCAGCCGGCCGTGCTGGTGATGCCCGACGCCAACGGCGGGCGCGGAATATCGCTGCAGTGCCTCAACCAGGCCAACGGGCCGCAGGACGCTACCTTCCTGGCCAGCGATCTGCCCAGCTACCTCGCCAGTGGGCTGCGCGTCCAGCAGCCGGGCACCGGCTGGGGGATCGCCGGCTACTCGGAGGGCGGTTTCTGCGCGGCCAACCTTGGCCTGCAGGAGGCCCGGGTCTTCAGCTACGCGGGTGTCCTCAGCGGTTACTTCCGGCCATCCGATAACCAGCTGATGAACCCGTCGCGGCAGGTAAGCCCGTTAGGCGGGAACCGCCGCCTGGCGCTGCTGAACACGCCGCTGGACCTGCTGCAGTCCTGGCCGCCCGGTCGCGCGATCCCCGGGTTCTGGCTGGGCGCTGGCCTGCAGGACCGCGCCGATGTGCGCAACGCCGAGACCTTCGGGCAATTGCTCCAGCTACGTCAGCCCGCCGTGACGATCAGGTTCGTGCCAGGCGGCGGACACACCATGCGCACATGGCGACAACTGCTGCCGCCGATGCTGGAATGGATGACGCAGGGCCTGGCCCAGGAAGTGTCGGCCTATGACTTGCGGTCCGCCAGGGAGCACCGGGCGGCGGTGGCCGCCTCAGGGAAGGCGAAGGGGCTCAGGTAATCGCCACGACGGCGGCGTTAGACGGCGGCCTGAGCTGGACAGAATCTGGTGATGAGCCGGCCGGGGGGAACGGATGCATCATCAGGTATTGCGGGCACCTAGGCGCGGCCGAGGGTGGGCGCGCGGACCGTGGCTGCCAGGCATCGCGGTCACGGTGGTGGCGGTGGTCGCCATGACCTGGTTAATGGCGGCCGCGGTTCCTGCGGTGGTGAGACTGTCGCCCCGGCCGGCCGGCCCGGAGGTGCTGGTGCCGTCCGTACCGCTGGCCGGCGCCTCATTCGGCGGGACGCCGGCCGTCGGCGCGCTGTTCACCATGAACGGCGGCCGGCTCGGCACGCATTTTTGCACGGCGAGCGTCATCGACAGCCCGGTCCGCGACTTAATCGTCACGGCGGCGCACTGCGTGAGCGGCTATCCGCACACCAGCCCGGCTGGTCTGGTCTTCGTGCCCGGCTATGCGGACGGCAGGGCCGGGCACGGCATCTGGACGGTCACCCGCATCTTCACTGATTCGGCGTGGAACTCGGCCGCCGCTCCCAGCCATGATGTGGCGTTCCTGACCGTGGCGCAGCCGGGCAAGACCACCAGGATCGAGAACGTCACCGGCGCTGAGCGGCTCGGCATCGGCCAGCCGCCGGCCGGGCTGGTCCGCGTGACCGGGTATCCGGGGGGCCTGGATCAGCCGATCATCTGCCAGAACCGCATTAGCACGCTCAGCGCCAACCAGCTGAAGTTCGACTGCGACGGCTTCACCATCGGCACGAGCGGCAGTCCCCTGCTCATCGGCGTCGACGCGGCAACCGGTGACGGGACGGTGATCGGCGTCATCGGCGGATACCAGCAAGGCGGAGATTCACCCGACGTCTCCTATGCCGTCGCGTTCGGCCGGAACGTGCGCGCGCTTTATGACACCGCCGTGTCCGCGCGCTGACCACGGCGTGCGGCTTCGGGCGGGGCGGCTTCGGGCGGGGCGGTGCTCATGCCGCCTGGTGCGGTGAGGTGCTGGGCCATCTCGCAGGCGCCGGGCCCGGTGTCGATGTCGCCCGCGCGGCTGGCCAGTTGCTGCAGCAGCGCTCGGAACGTGCGGCGGTCCGCCTCGTTCTTCAGGCCGGCCAGCACCTGCTGCTCGGCCTCGCTGAGCCGCCGGTCGAGGTCGCGGAGCAGTTCGCGGCCGGGGGTGGTGGCCACGATGCGGCGGGCCCGGCGGTCGGCGGGGTCCGGGCGCCGTTCGATGAGGCCGGCCCCTTCCAGGTCGTCAAGCAGGTAGGTCATCACCGTGCGGTCGACGCCCAGATGCTGGGCCAGGGCCAGCTGGCTGTCCAGGTCGTGGCGGGCGGCGGCGGCGAGCACCTGGTAGCCGCGGGGCCCACCGGGCAGATCTGCGAAGGCAGCGCCCGCGGCTTTCACATAGGAACGGAAGACCACGCCGAGCGCCCAGCCAAGGTCGTCACGCAGCACCCCCGCGCAGGCGCGTCCCCGCGCGGCCGGCGAACTGGCCCCAGTCATGCGCTTCACTTTACCCGTGATCGGTGGCTCGGACGAAGATTTGTGATACAGATGCTCTGTGTAACATACTATCTGTCGTACAGCGTTCTTTTGGCAGTCAGACTGGAGTGCAGATGACCGAGGAATCCCTGGCTAGGCAGACCGTCGTCGTCATCGGCGGTGGTTACGGCGGCATCGCGGTAGCGAAGGCGCTCGACGACGTGGCCGACGTGGTGCTGGTGGAGCCCAAGGAGGCCTTCGTCCACAACGTCGCGGCGCTACGCGCCCTGGTCGATCCGTCCTGGCTGTCGCGGATCTATCTTCCCTACGACAGGCTGCTGGCCTCCGGGCGAGTGGTTCGTGACCGCGCGGTGAAGGCTGATACGGGCCGGGTGGCTATCGCCTCAGGCGAGGAGATCGAGGCCGATTACATCGTGCTGGCGACCGGGTCGGGGTATCCGTTTCCGGCCAAGAATGATGTCGACGGCACTGCCGCCGCGCACCAGAGGATCCGCGACGCACACGCGGCGCTGGCGCAGGCGCAGCGGGTGCTGCTGCTCGGCGCCGGTCCGGTCGGTATTGAGCTGGCCGGCGAGATCAAGGCGGTCTGGCCGGGCAAGCACGTGATTCTCCTCGACGTGGCCGACGATGTTCTCGGCGAGCGGTTCAGGACTGACCTGAAGGCCGAGCTTCGCCGGCAGCTCCAGGAGATCGGGGTCGAGCTCCTGCTGTCCAGCGCGCTGCGGGACGGGCCGCCGACCGCGCCCGGCGAGCTGCGGACCTTCACCGTCGTGACCGAGTCAGGGGCCGAGGTGACCGCTGACATCTGGTTCCGCTGTTACGGCGTTACCCCGGTCAGTGATTACCTCACTGGCGCGCTGGCCGCTGCCCGCCGGGCGGACGGTTTCGTGGAGGTCACTCCCTACCTGCAGGTAGCGGGCCAGGACCGGGTCTTCGTGGTGGGCGACATCGGCGCCGCCGATCACAAGATGGCCGGCGTCGCCAGCCGGCAAGCCCGGGTCGTGGCGGATAACATCCGGGCGCTGATTGCCGGGGAGGGGGAGCTCACGCCATACCAGCCGTCGCCGCCTGGCATTATCGTGCCGATCGGGCCCGAACGCGGCTCGGGCCAGCTGCCAGGCAGCGAAGATCTCGTGGCGCCGGAGCAGGTCGCGGCGGCCAAGGGCCGCGACATGATGGTCGAGCGATTCGTCGAGCTGCTCGGGGCCGCCGCCCCGGCCGACGGGAAAGGCAAGGCAGCCAGTGGCTGAGCCCGGTTCCTTCGCCGCGAAGCCGCCGGGTACCTGACGCCACTGGTACTGGCGCGGGCCGGTCAGCGGAGGATCTCGACTAGCAGTACCCAGGCGTTGACCAGGCCGAAGACGATCGCCGCCAGTACGCTGGGTACCAGCCAATACAGTCCGCCGCCGCCTTCGACGAGCAGCGACGTCCCCGCCACCACCAGGCAGCCGCAGCTCACGGCCGCCGGGAAGACCCGGCTCACCAGCCAGGTGACCGGCGTCCCTTGCTCGGCCCGCACGGACCGGTGGTCGATCACCAGCTGGAAAGATCCGATGGCCAGGCCGGTCACGATCAGCTCCGCCGCCAGAACGGCACGCAGCTGGCCGGGCACGACCAGGAAGACCCCGGTGAGCAGCGGCGTGACGAACATCATCAGGGTCTGCCCGGCGCGAGCGGGCAGGCTCGGGAACTCCAGGATGCGCGCGAGATTAATGGACACCGCCACGAACAGCAGTCCGGCCAGCGTGGCCGCAGCTGCGGCGGTCGCGGTGCCGAATGCCGTCCAGTCGCCAGCAGCGTAGGCGGTCGTCATGACGCCGGGTCCGGGCCCTTTGCCTGGGACATCGTCGGCGTCAGCGGGCGCCCGCCGACGCCGCACCCGCCGCAGGCCGGCCAGCGTGCCGGTCGGCTTCGGCTGCGGGACGGCGGGCTCGAAGGCAACGGGGCCCCCTGTCGAGAAGGTAACGGTCCTTGGCCCTCGAGGTCATTATGGAGGTCCGGTCCGGCGCCCGGGGCCGGACGGCGGCAGGGCTGTCGGTCACTGCCTCGCAGGCCCAAGGGCACTGGCCGGGCTCGCCACCGAATCTGATTCTGGTGAGGGCTGCCCGGAAAGAGGCCAAAGGCGATAATCGTGACGATGTACTGGGTACTGGTGCGGGTAGGGCGGGACGGTTAGATGACAGGCATATCTCAGGACGCGCGGCGTGACTGGCGGTCGCAGTGGATCAATATCGACGGCCCGGTGCGCTACCTCGACTTCGGCGGACCGGCCGACGGGCCGGTGATCGTTTGCGTGCATGGGCTGGGCGGCTCGGCGGTCAACTGGACGGCAACCGCCCGGCTGCTGACCGATCGGTACCGGGTACTTGCCCCGGACCTGGCTGGACACGGCCTCACCCAGTCCCGCGGACGCGGCACGGACGTGGCGGCGAACCGGGCACTGCTGCACCGGTTCATCGAACAGACGGCCGCGGGCCCGGTAATACTCATGGGCAACTCCATGGGCGGGATGATCTCGCTGCTGGAAACGGGCGCCTCCCCGGGCACGGTGGCCGGCCTGATCCTCCTGGACCCAGCTCTGCCGTTCGTGCCAGTTCGTCCGGATCCGGTCGTCACCGCGATGTTTGCCCTTTACGTGACGCCCGGCATCGGACGAATTTTCCTTGACCGTCGTCGTCGCCTGACTCCTGAGGCGCTGGTCGCCAAGATCATGTCGCTGTGCTGCGTGGACGCCTCACGTGTACCGGCGGACGTGATAGCCGATCACGTCGACGTCGCCCGCCAGCGGGCCCTGTTCAACGATCTGAACCGCGACTACTCCGCGGCCATGAGGTCCGTCGTCGCGACCGCGGGTCGTCTCCGCGGCCAGTCCTACCGGCGGGCGATCGCCACCATCCGCTGCCCGGTCCTGCTGCTGCACGGCGATCGCGACCGGCTGGTCCCGGTCGCGGCCGCCCGGGCGGCGGCGCGGGCCTACCCGTCCTGGTCGGTGGTGGAGTTGCCCGGCGTGGGTCACGTACCGCAGCTTGAGGTACCCGAGGACACCGCTAGGCTGATCATCGACTGGCTCGGCTCAGACGGTCTGCGAGCAGCGCAGGCAGCTACCGGCCGGGTGCCCGCTCCCGCGCCGGCCGCGGAGTGAGCCACCGGGGCCCCGCCAGACGGCCGCGACGCCGGGACCGGGACGGCTCGGACCAGGCGGCACATCGGAACCGCCAGGACGGCACCTGAACAGCGCCGGCGCCAGATGGCGAAAGTCCCTGCTGGTGGGGAAGAAGGCCTATACCAGAGGATAAGCGCACGGCGGAGGATGGGATTAGCCTGCAGCGGATGGCCGGTGTTGGCTGCCTCTCTCCAACAGGCGGCGACCGCCACATGGAGGGGATCCCGGCCTCGGAGGGATGCGCGCGCCAGGAGAAGGGATCGGGCCGATGAAATTCAATCTGGCAGTCATATTGACCGAGACGGCAGCCGCGTCGCCTGGAAAGGCGGTGGCCGTCTACGAGGGCGGGAAGCTGACCTACGGAGAGCTTGACGAGCTCTCGGACCGGCTGGCCGGGCGGCTGGAGGCGGCTGGCGTCGCGCCGGGAGACCCGGTGGCGGTGCAGTTGCCGAACATCCCGCAGTTCCTGATCGCCTACTTCGGGATCCTGAAGGCCGGTGGCGTGGTGGTGCCGCTGAACCCGCTGCTCAAGGCGCCGGAGATGGCTTTCCACCTGGGCGACAGCAAGGCCAAGATCCTGATCACCTGGGAGGGTGTGCTCGCCGAGGCGGCTAAGGGCGCCGAGGCGGCCGGGCTGACCGACATCTACGCGGTGGGGCACGCCGACGGCGCTCCTGGAGCCGAGCCGTTCGAGCGGCTGCTCGCCATTCCCGCGAAGGGGCACCAGATGGCCTCGCGGACGCTGACCGACACCGCTGTCATCGTCTACACCTCAGGCACGACCGGCCGGCCCAAGGGGGCCGAGCTGACCCACATGCAGCTGTACATGAACGCTGACATCCCCGGCCGCCTGTTCGATGTCCAGGAGACCGACATCGTCATCACGGTGCTGCCGCTGTTCCACGTGTTCGGCTTGTCCAGCATCATGAACGTGTGCGTGCGGTTCGGCTGCACGATGTCGCTGATCCCGCGCTTCGACCCAGCCACGGTGCTGGCCGCGATCCAGCGCGACCGGGCCACCATCTTCGAGGGCGTGCCCGCCATGTTTATCGCCCTGCTGTCCTACCCCGAGTTGGACTCCTACGACGTGTCGTCGATGCGGATCGCGATCTCCGGCGGCGCCTCGATCCCCGGGCCGATCATCGACGCGTTCGAGAAGCATTTCGGCGTGCTGATCCTGGAGGGCTACGGGCTCACCGAGACCGCGTCCACTACCACGTTCAACATCAGCGAGGCTGAGCGCCGCATCTATAGCGTGGGCAAGCCCATCTGGGGCACCCAGACCCAGATCTGGGATTCCGAGAGCAACGCGCTGCCGCCCGGCAAGGACCACATCGGCGAGGTGGTCACCCGCGGCCTGCACGTGATGAAGGGCTACCTGAACAGCCCGGAGGCCACTGAAGAGGTCTTCAGCGACGGCTGGTTCCACACCGGTGACCTCGGCTACTTCGACGAGGACGGGTTCTTGTTCATCGTCGGCCGGCTCAAGGAGCTCATCATCCGCGGCGGCTACAACGTTTACCCGGCCGAGATAGAGGACGTCCTGCACGCCCACCCAGCGATCCTCGAAGCGGCCGTGGTCGGCGTCCCGCACGACCGGCTCGGCGAGGAGGTCATGGCGGTCGTGGTGGTGCGGCCGGGCGCCTCGCTGACCGCGTCGGAGCTGATCGAGTACTGCAAGGAGCGGATCGCCGCGTACAAGTACCCGCGGGTGGTCGAGTTCCGCGACGCGCTACCCAGGAACACCCTCGGCAAGATCCTCAAGGATGAGCTGGTCCCGCAATGAGGCGGGGAGCCGCCCGGAAGCGATGACGGAAGGAAGGCGGCCATGACGGCACCCGCACGCGAGCGCGGCCGGATCCCGCGCCTGTCGGACGACTACAACCGCGCGGCGGCGGCGGCGCGGATGGAGTTCGTCCACCAGGTCACGGGCACCAGTGCCGAGCACATCGGCCGGTATTCCATCGACCCGGCCGCGCTCGCCGGGAACATCGAGAACTTCGTGGGCGCCGCGCAGGTCCCGATCGGCCTGGCTGGCCCGCTGCTGGTCGACGGCGAACACGCCCGCGGGGAGTTCTACGTGCCGATGGCCACGACCGAGGGGACCCTGGTCGCGAGCTACAACCGGGGCATGAAGCTGCTGCACCGGGCGGGCGGGGTCAAGACGACCGTGATGGATGACCGGATGCAGCGCGCACCCTCGTTCGGTTTCGAAAGTGCTCGCGAGGCCAGGGCGTTCGGCGAGTGGGTGACAGCGAGCTTCGACGCCATCAAGCGGGAGGCCGAGACGACCACCCGCACCGGCCGGCTGCACGATATCCAGCAGTTCTCGGCGAGCCGGTACCTGTTCCTCCGGTTCAACTACACGACCGGCGACGCCGCCGGGCAGAACCTGGCCGGCAAGGCCACCTCGCGGGCGTGCGACTGGATCCGCGCTAACTACCCGGGCGTGCGGGAGTTCTGCCTGGAATCCAACCTGGCCACCGACAAGAAGAGCTCGCAGATCAACATCCTGGCTACCCGCGGCAAGCGGGTCACCGCCGAGGCGACCATCCCCGCCGAACTGACCAGGGAGGTCATGCACACCACGCCCGGGCAGATGTTCCATGCGCGGCAGATCTCGAATCTCGGCGGCCTGATGTCCGGCGTGAACAACAACGGCAATCACTCGGCTAACGGGATCACCGCCCTGTTCGTCGCCACCGGCCAGGACATCGCGAATGTGGCCGAGTCGTCGGCGGCGCTGGTCCATACCGAACTGCTCGCGGACGGCAGTTACTACTACTCGATCACCATCCCGGCGCTGATCGTCGGTACCTATGGCGGCGGGACCGGGTTGCCCACCCAGCGCGAGTGCCTGGAGATCCTCGGCTGCTACGGCGGCGGCCAGGTGCGCAAGTTCGCCGAGATCGTCGCCGCCACCGTCTTGTGCGGCGAGATCTCGCTTGGCTCGGCGGTCGTGTCGGAGGAGTGGGTGGCCGCACACGAGCGGCTCGGCCGCAACCGGCCTTAGGGCTGGCCTCAGCGCTAAGGCCGGCTACCGAGCTACGGCTGGCTACCGAGCTACGGCTGGCTACCGAGCTATTGCTGGCTACCGCCGAGAATGCCGTGCATCGCCGCCCACACGGCGGGATGGTTGAGCAGGTCGAAGTGATGCATGCCGCCGAGCGCGCGACCCGACTCCACCGGGAACGGTATGTGCTGATGACGGCCGCGCCTGCCGTGTGCGCTGGTCGGCTGGACGAGCAGGTCACCGACCATGGCGCCGACCGGGCTGGCCGGATCGGCGGTGGCCGTGGCGCTGATGTTGTAATGGCCTGCTCCCGCGAGCAACGGGACGTCGCCGCGGTGGTCGCGCAGGCAGCGGTCGAGGTCACAGCCGTCCCAGTCGCTGGACGTCAGGTAACCATGGCGCAGGTCCTTGATCCCGGGGCTTGACCCGTTCACCAGCGTCACGAATGGCCTGGACTCGGCGGTCTTACTGAGGGCCCAGCCCGCGAAACCGGCGGCGCGGGCCAGCGGGGCGCCCAGGTGCGGCGATCCGAGATAGAAGACATGCCGGACGCGCTCCGTCCAGGGAGCGGCGGCCTGGCCGCCGTAGTGGCATGCGCTGCGAACGACCAGCCCGCCCATCGAGTGACCGACCAGCAGAAGGTCCTCGACTCGCCTCGGCCACGCGGCCAGCAGCCGGTCGAGAAGCCAGGTCAGGTCGTGCCCGCTGTCGGAGATGTGCCTGCCTGTGTTGTAACGGAGGTAGACAGGGGTGTAATCGAAGCCCGCCTGCAGCCGCGGGCCGTAGGGCACGTGCTCGGCGGCCCCCCGGTGCCAGGAGATCTCGGTCTCGGCCAGCCCGTGGACGAAGACGGCCAGCCTGGGAGTGGCCCGCGGGAAAGCGGCTGCGAGCGCTCCGGTCGCCAGGTCGATATCGCGTCCCCCGGCCCGCGGGGCCATCCGGATGGCCAGCGGGGCCAGATCGGGATCCAGCTGATCACCGGCTATCGCGTTGAGTGCGGCCACCGCCGCGAGCGCGAAGTTGCCGCCCCCAGCCTGGCCCGCCGGGCGGCTGGTACCCAGCAGCGAGGCGACCTGGCCGCCCACGGTCCCCGCCGCCGTGCCCGCGCCGCGGACGGCGAGGTAGACGCCCCGGCTGACCGCATCGTGGATGGCCCGGACCGGGGCGTCCGCCTCGTGGAGGCGGCCGAATGCCCGGTTGGCGACGGCACGGTGCACCTGCTCGACCCGCGAAATCATGCCGCCGAAGGCACGCCCGCCCAGTTTCCCGGCGGCCTGCAGCTCGCCTGGCGTCATCGAGCACCTCCGAAGCGTCGCACCGCAACTCGCTGCCCAGTGACATCCGGGCGAGACGTCATGAAAATCACGGTAACCGGCCCAGGCGATTACGCATAGTCTTCCTACTAAGGACATGGTTCCCTAATGGCACGATGCTGGCGTGCGGTCCACCGGCCAGCCGGATGCCGACGGGCACGGTGCTGGCAGCATGGTGCCAGGGGAGGTGGCCATGGAACGGATGAGCACGCTTGACGCCGGGTTCTTCTTCGTCGAGCACGAAAACGTCCCTATGCATCTGGGCTCGCTCGCCCTGTTCGAGGGACCGGCGCCGGCCTACGACGATCTCGTCAAGCTGTTCGAGGCCAAGCTCCCGCTCGTGCCTCGCTACCGCCAGGTGGTGCGGACCACCCCGCTGAGCATCTTCCGCCCGGCCTGGGTCGACGACGAGCACTTCGAGATCGGCTATCACCTGCGCCATGCCGGGGTGCCGCCGCCGGGCGGCGACCAGCAGCTGCGCAGCATGGCGGCGCGGGTCTTCGCCCAGAAGCTGGACCGGTCCAGGCCGCTGTGGGAGGTGTGGTTCCTGGAAGGGATCGAGGGCGGCCGCTGGGCGATCCTGTCCAAGGTGCACCATGCCGTGGTGGACGGCATCGGCGGCACGGACCTCATGACCGTCATGTTCGACCTCGGCCCCGATGCGGAACGGCCGGTGCCCGCACCATGGGAACCGAAGCCGGGCCCATCGGTGGTGAACGTGGTGGCCGATGGCCTGCTCGACGCCGTCAGCTGGCCGCTTCGGCAGCTGGTCGGCCTGCCGGAAGTCGTGGGCCAGTGGCTGGGCGGGCCAACCGAACTGCTGGGTTTCGGGCGCGGCCTGACCGGCAGCGTGCGGCGACTGGCCGCGCCCGCAGTTTCGTCACTGAACGGCTCCATCAGCCCGCATCGGCGGTGGGCCTGGGCGACGGCCAGCCTCACCGAGGTGAAAGAGATCCGCAGCTCCCTGGGCGGCACCGTGAATGACGTGCTGCTCGCCGCGATCACCCGTGGTTTCCGTGATCTCCTCCAGGCCCGAGGCGAGCTGACCGAGGGGCTGGTGGTGCGCTCCCTGGTGCCGGTCTCGGTCCGGGCCCAGGACGAGCATGGCCTGATTACCAACCGGGTATCCGGGGTCTTGGCCAACTTGCCGGTGGGCGAGCCGGATGCGCTGCGGCGGCTGGCCCTGCTGCGCGAGCAGATGAACGACCTCAAGGGCAGCTACCAGGCGGTCGGCGCCCAGATCCTGACCGAGATGCTGGGCTTCGCCGCGCCTACGCTGCTCGCGCTCGGCTCGCGCGCGGCGTTCAGGATCCCGCAGCCGCTAGTCCAGACGGTGACCACGAACGTCCCTGGACCGCGTTTCCCGCTGTACATCCTCGGCCGCCGGATGGAGGAGGCCTACCCCTACGTGCCGATCGGCAACAACGTGCGGATCTCGGTCGCGATCTTCTCCTACCTGGACCGGTTTACCTTCGGTATCACGGCCGACTACGATGCCGCGCCCGACGTCGAGATCCTGGCCGATGGCATCGGCCGCGGCCTGGCTGAGCTAGCCGAGCGGCCCGGGGGCAAGGTGGCAGATCACGGCCAGAGCGGGACCAAGGGCCGGGGCCGGAGCCGGGGTCAGGGCCGGGGCCAGAGCGAGAGTCAGGGCCGGGGCCGGACTCAGGGCCGGGGCAAGGGCGGCGGCGGGCGGAAAGCGTCGTCATGACCACCAGGCCGGGCGACCGGGCGGAAACCGGGACGGGCGAGGGGGCCGGGCGGCAGAGCGCGGCCACCGACGTCTCGGTGGCCGTCACCGGGCCGACCGGCGCGGTCGGCCGGGCGGTGATCCGGGCCCTGGAGCAGGATGACCGGGTCGGCCGCGTGATCGGCATGGCGCGCAAGCCGCTGGAGCCCGCCTTTCTTGGCTGGCGCAAGACCAAGTACCGCCGCGGCGACGTGCTGGACCGCGCCGCGGTCGATGAGCTGGTAGCCGAGGCTGACGTGGTGATCCACCTCGCCTTTGCCATCGTCGGCCCACGGCAGGCGAGCGCCCGGACCAACCTGACCGGCAGCCGTAACGTTTTCGAAGCCGCTGTGGCAGGCCACCCGAGCCGCCTGGTCTTCATGTCCTCGGTCGCCGCGTACGGCTACCACGCCGACAACCCGGTGCCGCTGACCGAGGATGTCCCGGCCCGCGGCTCGCCCGAGCACTATTACTCCGCCCACAAGGCCGCGTGCGAGGCCATGCTCGCCGAGCTGACGCCGGGCTCCGGCCTGGATGTATACGTACTGCGGCCGTGCATCGTCGCCGGGCCCGACGCGCTGCCATTGATCAAGAACCTGCGGCTGAATCCGGTCATGGAGCGGCTGCCCGCAGCGGCCAGGAAGCTCTTCGCCCAGCTACCCGCCCTCCGGCCGGTGGTGCCCGATCCGGGGGTGCCTATTCAGCTGGTTCATCACGACGACGTCGCGGCCGCCGTCTGCGCGGCGGCCCTGGGCGACGGGCCGCCAGGCGCCTACAACCTGGCGGCTGCGGGCGAGGTCAGGATGACCGACCTGGCCAGGATCGTCGGCGCCTACGCCGTGCCGGTGCCGCACGCGCTCGCTGTGGTGTCCAGCCAGGTGCTGGCCGCGCTCCCGCGGGTGCCTGCACAGGCCGAGTGGATCCATGCCGCGAGGTACCCGATGCTGGTCGATACCGCCCGGGCGCGCAGAGATCTGGGCTGGCGTCCCACCTACACTGCCCGCGATGCGCTGGAATCAATGAAAGGAACTGCATTTATCCTGAGTCATACCGCTAATAAGCGGGGAGAACTAGGATGAGCGCAAGCTCATCTCACTAGCTACCTTCTGGCGCCGCCTGGGCCCCGCGGCTCTGCCGGAGGCTTGGGCCGGAGGCTGCCATGGATCCTGAGCGGGGGACGGGTGGCCATCGCCCGCGGGTTGGGCTGGTGCTCGGGGCGGGTGGCGTTCTTGGTGCGGCCTGGATGACCGGCGCGCTGCCGGCCCTGCAGGAGCGTCTGCCCTGCTCGATCAACGACGTCGACCTCGTGGTCGGCACCAGCGCAGGCAGCGTGGTCGCTGCCGCACTGCGCTGTGGGGTCGGAATCGACGAGATGGTTGCCTACCAGCGCGGCGCTCCGACCGGTGTACTGAGCGAAATCGGCCTGGCACCCGTCGAGGAAGGCCCGTTTCCGCCGCTGCCGCGGCTGCGGCTCGGCTCGCCCCGCCTGATGCGGGCGCTGGTGCTGACCCCGCACCGGGTACATCCATTGGTCGGCGCCAGCGCGTGGCTGCCGCACGGCCGGGGACGGCACGTCGCGCTGCGATCGATGGTCCATACGATGCACGTTCACCACCACCGGCACTCAGCGTCGCCAGCGGCGACACCGCCGGAAACGGCGCCGGATGGCGTGCCGCCCCCTGGAGCAGCGCTGCAGGCGCCTGCGCCGCACTGGGTCGACAGCCACACCTGGATCGTCGCTGTCGATTATGACTCGGGGCGGCGGGTGATTTTCGGCCGGGACGGTGCGCCGCGGGTCCGGCTGGCCGACGCGGTCGTCGCCTCCTGCTCCATCCCCGGCTGGTACGAGCCGGTCGTGATCGAAGGGCGCCGTTACGTTGACGGGGGCGTGCGATCGACCACCTCGCTGGGCGCCATGGCCAAGGCCGGCGTTGACGAGGTCTATGTGCTCGCCCCGATGGCCAGCACCGAGCCCGACCGGCCGCGTAACCCGCTCGAGCGGGCGGAGCGGCGGCTGCGGTCGATGTTCACCCGTGTGCTGCTGCGGGAAGCCAACGCCCTGCGGTCGCTGGGGATCCGGGTGACCGTGATAACGCCCGGTCCCGAGGACCTGACTGCGATCGGCGTGAACCTTATGGACCCGCGGCGGCGCACGTCGGTGCTGGAGACCTCACTGCGCACCTCTGCGACCGCGTTCGCGAGCGCCGCTCATCGCGATTACCTCCCGGCCGGTGGCGGTTTCCCGGAGGATGACCAGCCCAAGGTCGCCTGACCGGCGGCCGTCTCCGGGCAACTTCTCAGCGATTTGAACTGGGAAGTCGTAAAGATCATTGGAGATGCGCTCGCGTGTGTCACCGTGCCGGGCCGGTCAGGCGCTGCCGGGCTTGGTTCCCGTGATAAGGCGTTCAGTATCGAACAGCTTCGACACGACCAGGTAGGCGGCGCAGTCGATCGCCAGGAGAGCTCCGGCGATCGAGACGGCGAGAATGAGCGTCGAACTGATCACCTGCAGCGACATCAGCGCTATCAGGGCGATCGGCGGCAGGGCGGCCAGCGTGCCGAGCTGCTGGGCGGCGCGGACTTCGCTGGCTTTCGACGAGATGGCTAGGCCGACCCAGATCGCCCAGCCGGCCAGCAGCGGGATGAAGAAGACCTCGGCCAGCAGCTCAGGAGAGTGCCACACGGCCGTGGCCTCCACGGGATGGGCGCCGAAGTGCACGACCGCCAGGAATATGCCGAGTACCACGTACGACATGCCGATCGCGGGAATGAGGGTCGCCGCCGCCTTGCCGATGAGGAGTTCCTCGCGGCTGACCGGGGTGGTCAGCACCGGCTCCAGGGTTCCCTGCTCGCGCTCGCCGATCACCGAGTACGCGGCGATCGTGGACGGTATGAGGACCGGGACCACCAGTAGGTACAAGAGCAGGAGGCCGATCCCCTTACTCAGCGTCGGGCTCGGGCCGGCCGAATTTATCGAGAGGATGGCGGCGGTGGGAGCGATGAGGAATATGACCGGAATGACTCCCATGGTGATGACGAGGACGAACCGGCTGCGGCGGAATTCAGTGAGTTCCTTGCGGGTGACGGCGCCGATGCGGGCCGCGCTGATGCTCATTGTGACTGGCCCTCCTGATCGTTGATCAGCTCGAGGTAGACGTCCTCGAGCGTGTGTCGCGGTTCGGTGATCGACAGCACGTCGGCTCCGGCAGCCACCAGGGCCCTGGTCACCCCGGGCGCGGCCTGGGCCGGATCGGACACCGTTAGGGTGTAGCCGGCCGCGCCACCGCCTGCCGGGTCGCCGTCCCGCCAGCCCTGGACGGCGGGCAGGCCCGTGAAGACCTGATCGGGCCTGGCCAGCGGCGCGGCGATGATGATGGTCAGTGACCTGCTGAACAGTGTCCGGCGCAGTTCGTCGGGGCGGCCGATGGTCCGCAGGCTCGAATTCATGATGGCCACCCGGTCGCAGAGACGTTCGGCCTCATCCAGCCGGTGGGTGGTGAGGAAGACGGTGACGCCGAGGTCTCGCAGGGCGGCGATCAGGCCGTGCACCTCGTGTGCGGCCACCGGGTCCAGCCCTGAGGTTGGCTCGTCCAGGAACATGACTTCCGGATCATTGAGCAGTGTGCGGGCCAGCGCGGCCCGCTGCCGCAGGCCCTTGGACAGGCTCCCGCAGCTGTCGTTCGCGCGGTCGCTGAGGTTGACTGCCTCCAGGGCCTTCTTGATCCGCGCGTCCCGGTCCGTCAGGCCGTAGAGCCGCGCGAAATAATCCAGGTTCTCGGTCACTGTCAGGCGCCGGTACAGGCCCGGAGCCTCTGGCATGATCGAGATGTGCTGGCGGATCTGTGCCCCGCTGGCCTGGGTGAGCGGAATGCCAGCGATCACCGCCGACCCGGATGTCGGCGCGATCAGCGTGCCCAGGATCCGTACGGTCGTCGTCTTGCCTGCCCCGTTGGGGCCCAGGAACCCGAATACCTCGCCCCGGGCGACGGTGAACGACACATCAGCGATGGCGCTCCGGGCGCCGAAGTTCTTCGTCAGGTGGCTGACTTCGATCGCCAGCGTCCCGGCGCAGGCCTGCGGCTCAGCCCCGTCGCCGCACGGTCGGCGCAAGTCGATGAGATTGACTGCTCCGTCGTCGCTGCCCATGCCTCCTCCTTTGTCCGGACCCGGCCGCTGGGCCTGCTCTGCACCTCGGCGCGGCTCTTCTTGGGCAAGAAATAGATATCACTATGCTAGACATGTGTTATCAATTCTGTCAAGCGGAGGAGGCGCTAGATGGCTGTCCAGCATGCGGCCGGCGAAGGTGGTCGTCTGGCGGGTCCGGGACCTGCTGGTGGTCAGCAGCCTGGTTGCGCGTGGCGACACGTGGACCTACCAGGGCGACACCACTCGTGCCATCGTGGAGTTCAGCGACAACCACCGCGTCCAGACCGTCGGTGCGCCAGGCTGCCTCGTCGGGGGTGTCCTCGCGGCCGGTCAGGTAGTACTCGCGGATGGGGCCGTCCACGGCCAGCTCGCGGCGGGCCACGTGGGCGGCCAGTGCGCCGTAGGCCCGGTCGATGCCCTGCTGCGGACCGGGGTGGACGATGATGGCCAGCTCGGCGGGCGGCACAACGACCGGCTCCACCCGGCCGGCCGGCCGGGCCTCTCCGTCGCAGGGGACGAACACCGTGGCCCGCCCGCGCTCGTCGGTGAAGAGCTCGGCTGCGTAGATGCCGCCCGGCGGGCCCGCGGTGGCCAGCCCCTGCGCGCCGATGGTGGCGCGCAGCTCGCCGAGCGCGCCCGGCAGCCAGGCGCCGGCGTCGGCGACGTCGATGACCGCGGTGATGGCGGCCGCGTGGGCCGGTGCCACACTCCGGTGGCTGATGTCGGCCTCGGGCGTGCCGCCCGGGCGGCGCAGCAGCTCCTGCAGCTCGGTCACGGCCTTGTGCGTGCGGGCCAGGCTGTCCTGCAGCCTGCTGAGGTGCCCGGCAATCAGCTCGTTGCGGGCCGGGAGGTCGGGCGCGGCCAGGATGCCGCCCCCGCCCGGCCGGGCAGCAAGTATGCGCGCCAGATCATCCGGGCTGGCCGGCAGAACATAAACCATGGGAACGCAGGTCCCCGACCCAGGACAGAACCGCCCGGCCAGCAGCCAGTGCCTCATCAACCATCTCGAAGGGCACGAGCTGCGTCAGCTCACCCGGGTAACCAGGCGCCGACAGATGTTCTTCATTCCACGGCCTTTCATTGGTAATGGCGGCTGGAGATACTTCTTCACGGAAAGGCCGTTGTTTGCGCACGGCACCGTGGCTGGCCGGGAGGCATTGTGAACGAGCAGCACAGCGCCGACGAGAGCGGCGCGACTCGCCCGGAGGCTTGCGGCGCCGGGACCACCAGGCGGCGCGTGCTGCAGGCCGGCCTGCTCGCGGGAGCGGCGGCCGGCGCGGGCGGATGGCGGTCCGCCACGGGAGCACCGGCGGCCCCATCCGGTTCGGACCGTCACCGGCATCATCACCGGCTGCGGCAGCCTGGCTCGCTGCCCCATCCGGGCCTTCCTGCGGGGACTGACACCATCCCGCAGATCGAGCACATCGTGGTGCTGATGATGGAGAACCATTCCTACGACAACAAGCTCGGCATGCTGGGCCGTGGGCAGGCCGACGGGTTCAGGCTCGGCAGGAACGGGCAGCCCACCGCCGTGAACCCGTACGCGAACGGAGACATCCAGCACGCGTTCCACATGCCGACCACCTGCCAGCTCTCCGGCCAGCCCAGCCAGACCTGGCTGGACAGCCACACCCAGTTCGATGGCGGCCGGAACGACGGCTTCGTGGAGTCGGGCAGCGGGCCGGTCGCCATGGGCTACTGGCAGCAGTCCGACCAGCCTTTCTACTACTCAATGGCGCAGCTGTTCCCGATCGCCGACCGTTACTTCTGCTCGGTGCTCGGCCAGACGTACCCCAACCGCCGCTACCTGATCTCCGCTACCTCGATTGGCATGATCAACGACACGCTGCCCGCGCTGACCGACTACCCGGCGAACGGGACCATCTTCGACAAGCTGGACGCGGCCGGCATCAGCTGGAAGGACTACTACTCCACGCTGCCGACCACGGAGCTTTACCCGCAGCTGTACTTCAAGAACGCGGGTACCAAGGTCGTCCCGATCGCTGACTTCTTCGCGGACGCGGCGGCGGGCACGCTGCCTGGTTACTCGCTCGTCGAGCCGAACTACGAGACGCAGTCCGAGGAGGACCCGCAGAACGTCGCGGTCGGCGAGCAGTTCGCCGCGCAGGTGATCAGCGCCGTGATGAGCGGTCCTGGCTGGGCGAGCACGCTGCTGATCTGGACCTACGACGAGCACGGCGGCTACTACGATCACGTGCCCCCGCCGCCCGCCCTCGCCCCCGACGACATCCCGCCTGACGTCCCTGCCGGGGAGTCCGCCTACAACGGCTTCGCTCAGTACGGGTTCCGGGTGCCCTGCGCGGTCATCTCGCCGTGGGCCAGGCCCAGGTATGTCTCGCACCGGACCTTCGATCACACGAGCATCTGCGCACTGGTCGAGGCCAAGTGGAATCTGCCGGCCATGACCTACCGCGACGCGAACGCCAACCCGATGCTGGACATGCTTGACCTGCGCCGGCCCGCGTTCCTGGCGCCGCCGCCGCTGGCACAGCCGCTGCTCGACACCGATCCGGGCGCGCTGGCCTGCAACGTCTCGGGCCCCGGCACCATCCCGCCGCCTGGGTCGGTCTCGCCGCCACCGCGGCGGCTGCGCCCGGCCGCTCGCTGAGACCGATTAAGTCAGGCGGGGGGCAGGTTCTTGTACCTGAAGTCGTTAAACAGGCCGACCTGATCGCACAGGTGCGGGCTCGGGACCCCGGCGGCCGAGATGAAGCCGCTCTGGCCGGGCGGGAGCTCGTCCTGGCCGGTGACGCGGCGGGGACCGACGTCCACGGCCATCATGAAGGTGCTGCGGTTCTGGCTGGCGCTCGTCCCGCAGTGGGTGGTCACGCCCACCGCCAGCGGGTCGAGGCTGTCCCAGTTCTGGTCCTGGGCCGGCTCGTAGCCCCACTTCGCGATGTCGGTGGTGCCGAAGCCGGGGACGTCCTGGCCGAGCTGAGTGCCGGTGCCGGACAGGATCGTGATCGCGTCGTTGAGGCTTTCCACCAGCAGCTGGTCACGGTGGCCGGCGAAGTAGCCGCCGGTATAGCAGAGCGTCCCGCAGGGCAGCACGCCACGGGTGTGAGCCAGGATGTGGTACAGGAAGTTGTAGGTGCCCATGCCGCCGAGCCCGCCGTAGGTGCCCAGCTTCAGGGCGGAGTCGCTGAAGTTGACCGCCCCGGTGTAGCGCTCGCCCGGGAACGTCCCGCCCTCGAAGACGTTCCGCTCGTAGGCCTCGAGGAAGTTCATGAAGATTGACATGGCCGGGCTGCCGAGCGTGGTGGTCCCGTCCCAGACATTCAGCACCCGGATCGCGCGGGCCAGGTCGGGATTGGCGGACGCGCTGACGAGCGGGCTGTGCGCACGCACCAGCCGGTGGTAGGCCCCCACCAGGAAGGGGATGAAGTAGCGTGCTGCCGGCCGGGTGTTGTCTTCGTTATCAATGGTGCCAATACTGTGCTCGATGCCCTCCAGGTAGTTAACGTTGATCTTGGTGCTGGCCTGCAGCAGCTGGCTGATGCGCTGCGAGCGGAAGATCGTGCCCCAGTACTCATCGCCCTCGTTCTGCTGGTAGAACGCTTGCGCGGACGGCTTGGTGTTCCAGTTGTCCAGGAAGCCCTGGGCCGGGTTTACGCTGTGCGGCATGTCGCGGAAGGGCACGTAGCCCAGCCACTGCTCGGTGCCGTCGCCGAGGGCGGGCAGCCGCGGGTCGACCTTGGCGAAAGACGGCTCGATCGGGACCAGCCCGTCGCCGAAGTAGGCGATGTTCCCCTTGCGGTCCGCGTAGAGGAAGTTGTGCAGGGTGGTGATCAGGCTCATCGACTGGCGGAACTGAGCCAGGTTGGTGTCCCCGCCGAGCTGCGAGAAGCCCGCGAGCGACCCTGTTTCTCGGTTCCAGGACGCGAACCTGAGTGAGAAAGCGATGGACGCGGACGGGTCGGTGGAGAAGACCGGCCCGTCGATGGTGCGGTAGACGGTGAAGCTCTGCGGGGCCTGGCCCGCCACGTCGATCTGCTCCTCGATCGCCTGCATCGGTCGCCACTTGCCGTCGAACAGGTAGCTGGGCGGGCTGGTCTGGTAATTCACCTGCTCCACGTAGATGCGCTGGTCGACCGTTTCCTCGCTGGTCGTGGTGAACGCGATGTCCGCGTTGCGGCCGATCAGGATGAATGGCTCGCCGGTGATGTACATGCCGCCGGCGTCGTATCCCGGCGCGTGCAGGTATTCCTCGCCGTCCACGCTGGGCGTCCCGAAGCCTTCTTGCGGGGCTCCCCACAGCAGGGCGTGACGGTTGGCGGACCGCCAGGGGGCGACGACCACCGCGTTGGAGCCGCCATGCGAGAGCACCCGCAGCGAGATCCCGGTCTTCAGGATGGTCTTCCGGTCGGCGGCCAGCGTCGCTGTCGCGTTCGACAGCGCGGCATGGCTGACCCGGGCCAGGCTGGCCAGCGTGCGCTCGGTCGCGATCTGCCCGGCGGCGCTGGGGGTGCTGGCGGCCGCGCGGGCCTGGCCGCTGGCCGTTGTGCCTGGGACGGTCGCAGGGTCTGGGACGGTCGTGGGGGCGGTCGTGTCGTCGATCCAGCGTGCGTCATTGAAGATCGCCGTGGCATCGGCGGAGGCGTGGACGTCGTGGCGAGCCGTCAGCTCGGCGTCGAGGTACTCAAGGAAGCCCAGGTTCTGCAGCTCGCTGCCACCGCCGCCGCCGAACTCCCGGGCCAGGTAGTCGCCGACGGCCACGGTGTCCACCGGAGACCACGGGGCTGGCCGGTACGGGCCGCTCAGCCCGAGGGCCTTTCCCAACACGAAGAACTCGTAGGGAACCATGGCCTGCTGGCTGGCCGGAGTGGCGTAAGCGGAGGCCTCGTAGGCATTGATCCCGGCAGAAAAGGCAACGAGCGCATTACGGGCGGACCGGGGGAGCGACCGGTACTGAGCCCGCAACTCGGCCGGGGTGTAAAAGAACGTGCGGACCGTCTCGTCCTGGCTGAGCTCGCTGGAGCCGAAAATGGCCGACAGCGTTCCCTCGACGGCTCGCCTGGTGAGCTCGAGCTGGGTCATCCGGTCCTGCGCCTGCGCCCAGCCCGCACCGAACCAGACGCCGCTCATCGAGCCCGCGTAGATGCTCGGCACACCGTAGGAGTTCCTGGTGATGAAGGCGGCGTCCGCGCCGTGGCCCACGCGCTGGCCGGCCGGTGCCGCTGGCGAGGCCTGGCCGCCTTCCCGCCCCACCGAGGCGGCCGCCGAGGTGAGCGCGGTCGTGGCGGCGAGCAGTGCCATCCCTGCGATGATCACCAGTCGTCCGGTTGCATCGCGACGCCAGGTCCTCAAGCAGCTCACCTCCGCGGGCAGCGCTCCCAGGCGGCGACCACGGCGCCATTCAGCGAGCGGCTTTTTATGACGGTACCGACGACAGTTCTGAAGTTGTTCAAAAGGCAAGAGTCAGTGAATCTTCAGATATGGACGGAAGTTACTCGCCGGTCCGGTTGGTGTCAATGAGAGGCGGCCTTCCGCTCCGGGCCGTTAAATCTGCCCTGGCTTAGCCATCGGCCGCTGCGCGGGCCCCGATCATTCGTTGCGGAGGGAGATCCCGTCAGACTCGGCGATGTTGTCGGCATCGATCGACCGCAGCCCGTCGCCGAGGCGTTCGCGTGCCTGGCGCAGGAGCTTGAGCGAGTTGGTGAAGTTGCTCCGCACGGCTGCGCGCTCCGGGTCAGCCCCGTGCTCTTCAACCAGGTGTGCCTGGAGGGCCGCGGCGACTTCGTCGGCCGCTTTGAGCGCCTGGTAGATGGCCCGTTCCCGCGCGACGTCGTTAACCATATGGCGATTATCCCGCATTGCTGTTCCGTCGACCCTGCAACCTCATCGGTCCCAGCCGGAAGCCGGGTCGGCCGGGTCAGTTCGCCTGGGCCAGCTCGCCTGGGTCAGTCCCCGGCCTCGTACTTGAACGAGATCTGGAGCTTGGTGCGGTAAGTGATGGCGCCGTCCTCGTCGAAGTTGATGTCCTGTGCGACGACCTGGCCGACGCGGATGTCCCGGATGGTCTGGCCCGCGGTCCGCACCGCCTCAGCAGCGGCGTCCTCCCACGAAGTGGTGCTGGTCCCGATGATGTCGATGACCTTGTAGACGCTCATGAATTCTCCTCGTGACGATATGGTGAGCATATGCCGGTGGCACCGGACGACGGGCAGCCCGGGCCATCCTGCCCGAGCCCGCTAGCCGCCCGGCAGCTGGCTCGACGCGGCGGCGGCCTCCTGGCCCAGATGCGCCTCCAGGCGCCTCAGCATGTCCAGGTGCTGGCTCGCCCACGCTACGAGGAACGCGGCGCGCAGCGCGGCCAACTCGCCGCTGGCGCTGGCCTCTCGCAGGTACTGCAGCAGGCGCTGGCGGTCGTCCGGGTTGGGCGGCTGCGGCGGCGGAACCGAGGTACCGTGCGCGAGGGAGTCGCCGAGCGTCACGTACCAGGTACGCACCGCCTGAACCTGGCCCTCCAGGTACCGCCCGGCGCTGTCGTCGCCACCGCTTCCGGCGCCGCGCCCGCTGGCGCTACCGTTTCCGGCGCCGGGCCCGCTGGCGCGTTCCGCTGCGTCCGTCCAGTACTGCCATCGACCGGCCGGCCCGCAGCAACCGAGAGGGTCCCGCGACCAGCCGTGCCGCGCTCTCCGGGCTGGTCCGTTTCGCCGACCGCTCGGCCAGGTACTGCCGGAAGGCATCGTCGAGCCGGTGGATGGCAACGACCGCAGCTTGCTCGGCTCTGCCTGGGTCGGCCGCATCGCCCGTGCCGCTGAGCATGCTCGCGGTGATCGCGACGTAGTCCGCGCCCTTCGAGTAGGCAGCCGCCATGTTCTCCCGCAGCACGGTTGCCGCGCCGCGCGGCCAGAAAACCAGGCCGACCCCCAGGCTCACGGCAAAGCCGATCGCCACATCCTCGATCCTGATGAGCCCGACCTTCCAGCCGGTGGGCTGAATGATGTTGAACAGCACCACGAGCACGACGGTGAACGCAGCCTGGCCCGCTGCGAATGAGATCACCCGCGGGGCATAGGCGGCGACCAGGACAGCCAGCGGCAGCACTCCCCACAGGACCGCGGTGTTGGAGCCGACCGCGAGAAGAAGAGCCGCGCCCACTATGATCCCGGCGGCCGTCCCCGCCAGCGCGCTCAGCACGGACCGGCCGGTGCTCAGGGCGGTCGAGCGCAGCACCGAGAGCGTGCCGAGGACGACCCAGAAGGAATGCTGGAGCCCGGACCGCTGCGCGATGTACACGGCGACCGCGAGGCCGACGGCGCCCCTGACGCTGTTGCGGAACCACACCGAGCGGGCGCCGACGTGGTCGGAGGCGAACCGCCGCACCGCGAACACCGCGGCAGGCAGCGGGGCAAGCCCCTGGGCCGCGCCGGTGCGGCCCAGCCCGGTGCCCCGCCGGATCGCCTGGTCCGGCTCAGGCGACAGGAGGCCGCTGCGTTGCGGACTGGTGCTGCCGCTGACAGTGAGCGCATAGCCGGCGATCTGCCGGGTCGAGTAGCACACCGTGCGGGTCCGGAACGAGCGCTCGAGTAGCCCCTGAACGGCCTGGTCGTCCCAGTTGGGGGGCAGTTCGGAGAACCGCGCGGCGAGGGCCCGCACGGCGGCATCCTGCGCGCGGTCCAGGCGGTCGGTGTCCGGTCGCTCGTCCCGCCCGGCCAGGGCGGCGCCGCTGGCCCGCAGGACAGCGGCCGCGGCCGCCATGGACTCGCTGTTCTCGGCCCGGCACAGCTCGGTCCGCGGCGCCGCGCTCATGGCCAGGAGCGAGCGGAGCAGCCAGCCGAGCTCGTCGATGAGCCCGGCCAGCGCGGCCGCCTGCCCGGTCGGCCCGGTCGGCTGGTGCGGGCTAGCCGCCAGGCGTGCGCGCAGGCTGTCGACGGCCTGCTGGGCGGCGGCGGCGGCGCTCGCCGCGGTGGCCTGCTGGTCGGCGGCGAAGGCGCAGTCGGTCAGGTTGGCGAGTGCGCGGCAGGCCCGGGCGGCGTCCCCGCGCAGCGTCGCGCTGCGGTGCGGAGGCCAGAGCAGCATGACGGCGCAGATCCCGGCGCCCGCCGCCAGGCCCCATCCGGCGAGCCGCCAGGGGATCTCGGCGACCGGCGCGGGGAGGGCGACAGGCAGGACGAACGCGAGTATGGCCGCGGTGCCGCCGGCGGCGAAGTAGCCGTTGATCACCCCGGAGAACAAGATGACGAAACCGACCACGGCCATGGCCGCAGCCGCGACCCAGGGGTTGCGCGAGCACAAGGTCCCCACGACGACCAGCACCGCCCCGCTGACCGCCAGGCTCAGGTAGGCGATGAAGCGGCTCATCGGCGGCCCGCCGAAGTCCACCAGCACGAGCATCGCGAAGGAACCGAAAGACGCGAAGACCGCGGTCTGCGGTTGCTGGATCAGCTGGTAGGCCACGGCGAAGACCGCGGGCATGACGATCGCGGCGCGCGCTGCGCTCTTCAGCGAGGAGAACCCGGGGTCGGCGATCTCCGGCCGTGGCAACCTCATGGTCCGGGTGCGCTCCTCACCGTCGTCGGCCAGCCGGACGGTCGTGGTTTCTGGTCATCATCACCCAGTGAGCGGCTGATGAACAGGCCACCTCAGTCGACCTCGGCCGAGCCGCTCAGCCGCAGCCTGCGCTGGGCGCGCTGGTAGAACGTGGTGAGGCCGAGCCGCACGACTTGCGCGGCGGCGGGCAGCAAGGTGAGCTCAACCAGGTCGCCGGGCTGAAGGTGCCCGACCACCAGGCCATCCGCTTCGACGGCGAGCTCGCCGCTGGAGGCGAGCACAGTGAGGGCGAGCCGCTCGCCGGCCGACAGGAACAGCGCCCGGTTGAACGCCGAGTGCGGGGCGACCGGGGTGACCAGGAGGCCTTCGGCGCGAGGCGACACGATCGGGCCGCCCGCCGAGAAGTTGTAGGCGGTCGAACCGGTCGGAGTCGCGACGATGACGGCGTCGGCGGCATAGCGCACGAAGGAGTGCCCCTCGACGGTCAGCTCCACCGCCGCGCTGCCGTCCGCACCCGGTATCCGGACCAGGGCGATGTCGTTGAACGCCGCGGTGTCCTGGCCGGGGAACTTAGCGCGGACGCCGGAACGGGGCTCCACGGTAAACCGGTGCTCGTCGATGGCCGACAGCGCCCCGGCCAGCTCGGGGATATCGATCTCGGCCAGGAAGCCCAGCCGGCCCAGGTTCACGCCGAGCACGGGGGAACGGCTGCCGCGAGACAGCCGCATCGCCCGCAGCATGGTGCCGTCGCCCCCCAGGCTCACGATGAGGTCGGCGCATTCGGCCAGACGCGCAGGTTCGACCACGGTGGCGTGGCCATCGATCCGCTCGACCTCGCCCGCCAGCCCGAGAATCTCGACCTTGCGGGCACGCGCCCAGCTAGTGACCGTCCCCATGGCATCGGCGCAGTCCCGCTCGGGATGCAGCACCAGCCCGACTGTGCCGATCATTCCCACCGGATCCTCCCGAAGCCGAAGGCGGGTGCGGCCAGGGCCGTTGGCCGTGGCCTGAGGTTATTGCTCAGCGGCCGGCGCCCCCGTCGTCCTCATCCTGAACGTGGACGGCTGCTTCCTCCGCCGAGGCGGCACCGCCGTCGATCCCGACGTCGTAGGCGACCAGGTCGGGCTCGGTATCCGGATGCGCCCCCTGGTCCTCGGCGACCAGCCGGCCCGCGCCTGCGAATCGGCAGGCAGCGAGCGGCCCTCGGGGAGCTCGGAATCGGCATAAGGGTCCGGCTCCGGCTCTTCCTCGGCGAGCAGCTGATCGAGTGACTCGCCCGCCCGCTCCTCCGCCAGCGTGGTGCCGAACCTCTCGCCCGCCGACCAGCGGTCCGGCGGCGCTATGCCCGTGTCCAGCGGGTCGTCACCGGGGTCGCCTTCGAGCGTGTCCGACGCGTCCAGCAGGCCGTCGTCTTCAAGTTCATTTTCTTCAAGGTCGGATGACGTGTCGTAGACCTCGTCTTCTGGCATGACTTTCTCAGCCTCCTCCGCTGCTCGGCAGGGTTCGCGGTGATCAGCACCCGCGCCGAGCCTCAGACTAGCGAGGACGGCCCGAGATGGACGAACAGGCTGGTGCCGCCGCCTCCTTGGGATATTCCGCGGGCCCGGCGCCGTGCGCCGGGATTACCATCGGCGAACCGGAACCTGGCTTTCAGGTCCGGTAGCCGGACGTCCCGTGACCGGGGGTCGGGCCGCGGGAGGCACATCGGCCGGGGGAATGCATGCAGCTAGGCGAAGTGCTGGATCCGCGCGGAAACCAGGCCGCCTGGTCTGTCCCGCGTGATGCGGCCCGGCCGGCCCGGCTGCGGGCCGTTGCTGCCAGCCACTCCGCGCGCCAGATGGCCCTGCTCGCGTGCTACTGCGCCGCCGGAATCGTGGTGACCTGGCCGCGGACCGCCTATCTCACGAGCCGGCTGCCAGCCGTCGATGATGTGGCCAGCTACGCCTGGGACCTGTGGTGGACCGCTCATCAGGTCGTCACGCTCGGCAACCCGTGGTTCACCAGCCACCTGGCGGCGCCGGCCGGAATCCAGCTCGCCTTCGATACCAGCATGCCGCTGGTCGGCCTGATCATGGCGCCCGTGACGCTGACGGCGGGGCCGGTCGTCTCATTAGCACTGCTTACGGCCGTCACGCCCGGCCTGGCCTGCTACGCCGCCTACCGTGCCGCCCGGCTGTGGCTGCGGTCCCCGGCCGGGGCCATCGCTGCCGGCGCCTTCTTCGGCCTCTCCACGATGCTCGTTTTCCAGAACTGGTATCACGTCAACATTTCCGTCGGCGCGGTGTTCCTGCCGCTCACCCTGGAAGCCGCGGTCCGGCTGCGCCGCCGCCCGGGATGCCGGCCAGGCATCGGCCTCGGCCTTGTGCTTGGCGCATCGGTGCTGGTCAACCTGGAAAGCGCGATCATGGCGCTGATCCTGGCCGTGCTAGCGGTCGTGCCGTGGCTGCTCCGCCGTCCGGCCGCGGGGCGTCCGGCCGCGGCGCGCCTGGCGTCGGCCGGCCTCGGAGCCGCCGTCTGCGCCGTGATCGCCAGCCCCCAGATCGTCGCCATGATCCACCAGGCCGCCAGCGACGGCGTGGCCGGCCCGAGCCTCCAGGGATACCTCGCCTATCCCGCTCAGCTTCCCTGGCTGTTCGGGCCCTCGCCCAGGGTGGCCGTGGCCGGGCTGCCCAGTCCGGCCGGCACTTCCTACATCAGCAGGCCGGGGGAGGGCATTCCCACCTTCGGCGTAGTGCTTTCGGTTCTGGCCGCGGGCGGCCTGGCCGCCGCATGGCGGCGCCGCAGCGCCTGGCTGCTCGCCTTGCTCTGGCTGGGCGGCGCCTGGCTGGCCCTAGGACTGACGCTGCATGTCGGCGGCCGGGACTACGTCCCGCTGAGCCAGACATGGAACGGCGCGGAAGTCTCCCGGCTGATGCCGTATACCTGGCTGATCCGGTTACCCGGACTTTCCGGCTTCCGGGAAGCCGACAGGTTCGCCCTGCTCGGCCTGGTCGGCGCGGCCCTGCTCGCCGGGAGCGCGGTGGACTGGCTCCGCTACCATGCCCGGCCGCTGCTCATCGTGGTCGCGACGGCTGGCCTGCTGGAGGCGGGCTGGTCGGGAAGCCCGGCCGGCGGGACGATCGCAACGGCCTGGCCCGCGCTGGAGCGGCCGATCGCCGCCGACCATTCCGGCTCGATCGTCGTGGACGTGCCGTTCGGCCTGCGCGGTGGTCTCGGGCTCTACGGGCCTGCGGTCCCCGCCCGGGCGCTGCTCGAAGCTACCGCCGACGGCCATCCGCGGGCGATCGCCTACGCCTCGTGGGTACCGGCCCCGACCACCGTGGCCATCAGAGCGCACCCGTTCTATAGCGCCCTGGTGGCCGCCGAGGAGGGCCGCGGGAGCTCCCCGGCAAAGCTGGCGGCGGCGCGGCGCGACGCCCGCCTGATGCGGGTCGGCTGGTTGCTGGCCTGGTCCGCGCTGCGCCCGTCGGTCACCCGCTATCTGCAGGTGACCGGCTTCCGGGAGGACTTCGAGGCTGATGGCGTCGTGGTGTACCGGCGCCGTGGTCTATCGCCGGGAACGGGCCATCGCTGACGCCCGCTGGTTCGGGCGTCCGGGCCACGCATCAGGCCCTGACCCGGGCAGGAGTCGCGGGCGCCGGGCGCCAACAAATTTCGCGCGGCCGGTGCCTGCGCGCTACCCCTCTGACAGTGTGTGGGCATGGCGACTGGCTCTATGCACCGAAGCGTGACCGTCAAGCGGACGGCCGCGGGCATGTTCACCGTGATCAACAGCCGGGGCGGCCAGATCGCCTTCGGCACCGGCAGCGGCGCTGACTTTACGCCGACCGAGCTGCTGCTCGCTGCGATCGGCGGCTGCACGGCCATTGATGTCGACATCCTGACGTCGCGCCGCGCCGAACCTGAGACCTTCGAGGTGGCGGCGGCCGGCGAGAAGGTACGCGACGGGGAGGGGAACCGGCTGACCGATATCGAGGTGACGTTCCGCATCACGTTCCCGCCCGGCCCGCAGGGCGATGAAGCCCGGGCGGTGCTTCCAGCGGTCGTCAGGCAGTCGCATGACCGGCTCTGCACAGTCGGCCGGACCGTCGAGGCAGGCACCCCCATCGCCACCCGCATCGAGTAGGTGCAGGGTGTCAAGGCGCGTGCACGGCTGGCGGAAGCTGGCGGGCTCGACCTGGGGGCCCCCGATGGACCCGCAGTTCTACGGCGATCTCGACCTCGACGCGAGCGCGCTGCTGCATTACATCGAGGAGGTCCGCCGCGGCACCGGCGTGCACCTCACCGTCACTCACCTGGTGGGCAGGGCAGTGGCCCATGGCCTGACCGTGGTGCCCGAGTTGCGGATCAGGCTCGCCCGCGGCCGGGAGCACGAGCGCGAGAGCGTCGATGTGTTCTTCATCGTGGCGGCCGAGGGCGGCCGGGAGCTGACTGGGGTCAAGGTCTGCGACGCTGACCGCAAGTCGGCGGCCGAGATCGGGCAGGAACTGGCCCGTCGCTGTGCCGCGATCGAAGGGGGCACCGACCCCGAGCTGGGCCGCGCGAAGGTCCTCCTCACGCGGCTGCCGCCCGGCTCACTGCGCGTGGTCCTGCGGGCCGCGGCCTGGCTCACCTCCGACCTCAACCTCGATTTGACCAGGCTCGGGATGCCCCGCCAGGCATTCGGGGGAGCGATGATCACGTCGGTAGGCGGGTGGGGGATCACCCGTGCCTACTCGCCGCTCGCCGCCTATTACCGGGTTCCGTTGCTCGTCCTGGTCGGTGCGGTCCGGCCGCAGCCCGCCGCGGTGGGCGATCAGGTCGTCGTGCGCCCGATGCTCACCCTGACGGCCACGTTCGACCACCGCTACGCCGATGGGTTCCACGCCGCCCGGTTCGCCGGAGCGGTCCGCGAGTACTGCGAGAACCCGGCCGCGTTCGAGCCCCCGTCGCTCGGAGACCGGCCGCATCTGACGCCCGTCTGACCGTCAGCGGCCAGCCGGGTCCTGGTCCGCGAGAGCAGCCGTCGGTGCGGTCGGCTGGCCGGCCCGCGGAGGTTCGCCAGCGGCCGTCCCGGCCTGCGGGCGGGCCTGACGGCGATCTCGGAACTGGCCTGCGCGCTCCCGGGGGCTGAGCCGGTCCACGACCAGCGCGGTGGCCAGCACCACCCCCGTGCCGACGGCCGTTCCGCCGATGGTGTCGGTGAAGTAGTGGTAGCCCAGTCCGATCACCGCCGCGGCCACGGCCGCCGCCACCAGCAGCAGGATCGCCGCGGCCGCCAGGCGCACGGCAGCGGGCAGCCGCGGGCGCAGCGGGCCGGCCAGCAATATCGTGCAGCTGACGGCGAGCGCGAACACGGCGGTGGCATGGCCGCTCGGAAAATCCGGGTGCCCCTGCGAGGTCCGGTCGATCAGCGGCTTGAGCACGTGCTCGGTCAGGAAACCGGCGGCCGGCACGCAGATGGCGACGAGCACGGCGCCGCGCCATCGCCGCGTCAGGAGGCAGGCCACCACCAGGGCCGCGGTGATCCAGGTCACCTGGGCCGGATCGCCCAGCAGCACCAGGAGCTTCAGGATCGCCGGATGAGCGCCCAGGGTGGCCCTGACCCGCGTGTCGACCGCGTTATCCAGCCAGCCCGCCCGGCTCTGGTGCGCTAGCCAGGTGCCCAGCACGGCCACGACCGCGATGCAGACGGCCACCGCCGCCGCGGCCCGCGGCCGGACCGCCGCCGGCAGCAGCGGGCGGGGAGCCCGTGACCGGCGCAGCGCGGCAGGCCGCGGTGTCCTTCGCATCAGGCCATACTAGGCGGGCACCGCGCGTGGCCAGCGGGAACAGGTCGCAGGCCGGGCGGCTGATGCCCGCCTTACAGCTGGGATAGCACCATACGTCCGCCTGGTCAGTGAGCCAATTACGTCCGGGTCAGCCGATCATGGGCCAAGATGGGGCCATGCTTGATCACCTTTCCATTCAGTGCGCCGACGTGGCGGCGAGCGCCGCGTTCTACGACGCGGTTCTCGGCACGCTCGGCGGCGGCCGGGTCATGGACTTCGGCGAGGTCATCGGCTTCGGCCGCCAATCCAAGCCGGAGTTCTGGATCGGCCCGCAGGCGACCGGCGAGGGTTTCCGTGAATCGCATATCGCCTTCAGCGCGCCCGACCGGGCGGCCGTGCGGGCCTTCTTCAGCGCAGCGGTCGGCGCGGGCGCCGAAGTGCTGCACGAGCCGCGCGTCTGGACTGAATACCATCCCAGCTATTACGGCGCCTTTGTCCGCGACCCTGACGGCAACAACGTCGAAGCGGTCTGCCATGTCAGTGAATAAGGCCTGCCGGACCCGGCCGGTTAAATTCGCTCCATAACGATAAACGCCAGCCAGTCGCCCGGCCCAGGCGTCCGGGCGGCGGCTAGCTCTGCGCCTGCGGCGCGTCTTGCCTGCGTGCCAGGGCCTGGCGCAGTGCCTCTACCTGGCCGTGGACGGAACACGTGGCGATCACGTGCCGACAGCCGTCAGGTACTCCCGGATCGCTTCGATCCGCGTTGCGGGGCTGCTCGACCAGGACCTCAACGTCGGGATGCAATTGCCGGATCGCGGCCGCGATCCCGAGCGCCGGGTCGAGCCCGTGCAGCACCGCGTCAGCGCCGGCCACCACCGGGCAATCCGCTCCGCGCAGCAGCGGGCAGTCCTGCGGGCTGCCGCCAACTGGCCCGGAGCAGAAAGCGACGTCAAAGCCGGCCTGCTGGAAAATGGAGAAGTCCGAGACCGCTAGTGCCCTGGAGTCATCCTCGACAAGTATCCGGGGACGGTGACCAGGCCTGGCGGGCGAGTACCACGCCCTTCCGGGCACCCGTTGTATCATGACGCCTCCCTCCACGGTCTAAATCCAGTAGGCGCGTGCCCGGAGCCGGAAGGGCAGGGACTTTCGTCCCCTTTCCTGGGCGCGATCGACACCAGTTCATGGGTCTGCCACCAGGCGATACCCCGGCCGCGGCGAAGCGGCTGGCGGGTTACGAGTCAACGATGCCCGCCCCCCGGTGTGCTCCCGCCTGCGGTGCCGGGCGCTTGCCCCCGACGCCGGCTGAGCATGCGCCGCAGCCGCAAGAGCCGCGGATATATCAGTTGTGAGTTTCCCGGACGACCCTGGAGGCTGAGCTTATGGTTGCTTCGGTAGCGGTGCTGTCCGATATCCACGGTGTCGGGCCGGCCCTGGAGGCCGTCCTGGCCGACCCAGCCCTGGCGGCTGCTGAGCGCATCGTGCTCACCGGTGACATCGCCGCCGGACCGCAGCCGGTGGAGGTCCTTGACCGGCTGCTGGCCCTGGGCCAGCGGGTGGTCTGGGTGCGCGGTAACGCTGACACCGAGCTCGTGGACCTGGCCCGCGGTGGTGAGGAGGAGATTCCTGATCCCATCGCCCCGTGGGCCGCAGCGCAGCTGCGCGCCGACCATGTCGAGTGGCTCAGCCAGCTGCCGCATCCGGTCACCGTCGCGGTTGACGGCTTTGGTGACGTCGTGTTCTGCCACGGCACCCCCCGCGACGACAACGAGGTGGTCTTGGTCGACACCCGCCTCGACCGCTGGGCGGAGGTCCTGGCCGGGCTGCCCGGTCACGTCGGAACCATAGTGTGCGGGCACACCCACATGCCCTTCGTCCGGCTCGCCCACGGGCGGCAGATCATCAATCCAGGCAGCGTCGGCATGCCCTACGGGCGCCAGGGCGCGCACTGGGCGCTGCTGGCCGATGGCGTGGTGTCACTGCGCCGCACGCCAATCGATCCCGGTGCCGCTTGCGCGGCCATCTGCCGCCAGTCGTCCTACCCGGACGTCGCCGAGTGGGCCGACTACTACCTGCACGCCCGCGCGAGTGACGCCGAGGCCCTGGCGACGTTCGGGCCACGCGACGGCCGCTGACCCTGGCCCGCCGCTGCGCCCTCGGTTACTCGCCGCCGGGCTGCTATAACGCCCACATCACGCGAAATTACGCGAGCGTCACGGAAGTGTCCCAAGCCGGTGCCTGCCGTGGACGGTGCCCGCGGGACCGTGCTGGTCTGGTTCGGTAGCCGGCCGGCACTGTCCATGTCCACTGGAGCCATCCGGGGCGAGGGCGCCCCGGCGGTTCCCCGTGCAGTGAAGGAGCCGGTGATGAGACGATCCGTGGAGCACAAGCCACGAGCAAGATCCAGGATCCGCCGCAGGAGTTTAGCGCTAACCATCGGCGTCGCCACGGTGGCCCTCGTGGCGGCGGGCTGCGGGGGCAGCAGCCGCGGCACCTCCAGCCCGACGGGCGGCACCAAAGTCAAGGGCGGCACGGCTACCCTGGCGCTGCCGCCGTCGGACACGCCCAACTACATTTTCCCGTTCACAAACAGCGGCTTCATCAACGTGACGAACCTGGAGTTCTTCTCGTACCTGCTGTACCGGCCGCTGTACTGGTTCGGCACGGGCAGCCAGCCGACGGTCAACACCTCGCTGAGCGTGGCCAACCTGCCGACCTATAGCGGGAACAAGGTCACGATCACGCTGAAGCCCTACAAGTGGTCCAACGGGACCCCGGTGACCGCGCAGAACGTGGTGTTCTGGCTGAACATGATGACCGCGGTGGGGGCGACGGAATGGGGCGCCGACACCGGGTTCCCCAACACGATCGTCACCGGGATCAAGGCGGTCAGCCCGACCGAGCTGACCATGACGATGAACAAGTCGTATTCGCACAGCTGGTTCCTGTACAACGAGCTGAGCCAGATCACCCCGATGCCGACCGCGTGGGACCGTACCGCCAGCGGGCCGAGCCATTGCACCACCACGATCAGCGACTGCGCGAAGGTCTACGCGTATCTCGACGCGCAGTCGAAGGACCTGAGCGGTTATGTGGGCTCGCCGATCTGGAGCATCGTGGACGGGCCGTGGAAGCTGAGCGCGTTCAACGCCGACGGCCACATCACTTATGTGCCGAACCCGTCGTACTCCGGCCCGGTCAAGCCGAGCCTGTCGGAATTCCAGGAGGTCCCGTTCACCACCGACGCCTCTGAGTATGCCGTGCTGCAGTCGCCGAGTGGCAGCAGCAAGATCGATGTCGGCTACATTCCCGAGCAGAACCTGCCGAAGAAGCCGGCGGGCGCCGTCGTCGGCGCCAACCCGCTGGCCAGCCGGGGCTACAGCATGTACCCGCTGCCGGTGTGGGGCATCAACTACTACGCGATCAACCAGCAGAGCACTACCGGTAACGGGCCGATCATCCAGCAGCTGTATTTCCGGCAGGCGCTGGCGTACCTGATGAACCAGGCCGCGGTGATCAACGGCCCGCTCAAGGGCTACGGCACCGTGACCGTCGGCCCGGTGGGCAGTGCCCCGGTGACCCAGTTCCTGTCCCCGAAGGGCAGGCAGGGCGACCCGTTCCCCTATAACCCGACCAAGGCGAAGAGCCTGCTGACCAGCCATGGCTGGAATGTGGTGCCGGGCGGGCAGACGACCTGCACGACGGCAAGCCTGTGCGGTCCTGGCGTGAAGCAGGGGCAGGCGCTGAAGTTCAACTTCCCCTACGCGACCGGGACGGCCTGGATCCTGGCCGAGCTCACTCAGCTGCAGTCGAACGCGGCGGCGCTGGGTATCAAGCTCAACCTGGCGCCCAAGCCGTTCAACCAGGTGACCGCGCTGGCCGCGGGTAACTGCGTGGTGGCCAAGATCCCGTGCGACTGGGACATGGCGGACTGGGGCGGCGGCTGGTCGTTCGCTCCGGACTACTCGCCCACCGGCGAGACGCTGTTCAAGTGCGGTGCCGTGGCCAACTCCAGCGGGTTCTGCGACAGGACCAACGACTCGCTGATCGACGCCACGCTGACCAGCAACAGCATGAACGCCATCTACAACTGGCAGGACTACCTGGCGCCGGAGCTGCCGGAGATGTGGCAGCCCAACGCCGACTACCAGGTCGACGAGATCGCCAACAACCTGCGCGGGGTCGTGCCGCTTAGCCCGACCCTCACCATCACTCCGGAGAACTGGTATTACGTGAAGTAGCCGGGTGACGACGGGAGTGCCGGAGTGATACCCGGGCACTCCTGTCGTCCCCGCCGCGGCGCGGCCCGGGCTCGCCGGCTCTGCGGGCGGGACGACCGCTCCTATTACGGCCCTATCACGGAAGGGTCCCAAGCCGGTGCCTTCCCTGGACGGCGGCACGGGACCGTGCTGATCTGGTCGATAGCCGGACCAGCCGGTGCCTATGACTATGTCCACTGGAGCCAGCCGGGGCGAGGTAGCCCCGGCGGTTCCCCGTGCGTGAAGGAGCCGCGGTGATGGGACGAGCCCTGGAGCATGAAAGACGACCAAGATCCAGGCTCCGCCGCAGGATGCTAGGCGTGACTGTCGGCGCCGCCGCGCTCGCCCTGGTGGCGGCCGGCTGCGGGGGCAGCAGCGGCAGCAGCTCCAGCGCGAGTGGTAGCACGAAGGTCGCGGGCGGCACGGCTGTCCTGGCCGAGCCTCCGTCGACCACTCCCAACTACATCTTCCCGTTCGAGAGCAGCGCCTACATCAGCGTCATCAACTCCGGCTACCTCTCGCAGCTGCTGTACCGGCCGCTGTACTGGTTCGGCACGGGCAGCCAGCCGACGGTCAACACCTCGCTCAGCCTGGCCAACCTGCCGACCTATAGCGGGAACAAGGTCACCATCACGCTGAAGCCCTACAAGTGGTCCAACGGGACCCCGGTGACCGCGCAGAACGTGGTGTTCTGGCTGAACATGATGAGCGCGGTGGGGGCGACGGACTGGGGGGCCTTTACCGGGTTCCCCAACACGATCGTCACCGGGATCAAGGCGGTCAGCCCGACCGAGCTGACCATGACGATGAACAAGTCCTATTCGCACAGCTGGTTCCTGTACAACGAGCTGAGCCAGATCACCCCGATGCCGACCGCGTGGGACCGTACCGCCAGCGGGCCGAGCCATTGCACGACCACGATCAGCGACTGCGCGAAGGTCTACGCGTATCTTGACGCGCAGTCGAAGAACCTGAGCGGTTATGTGGGCTCGCCGATCTGGAGCATCGTGGACGGGCCGTGGAAGCTGAGCGCGTTCAACGCCGACGGCCACCTCTCGTTCGTGCCGAACGCGTCGTACTCCGGCCCGGTCAAGCCGACCCTGTCCGAATACCAGGAGGTGCCGTTCACCACGGACACCGCCGAGTACGGCGTGCTGCAGTCGCCGAGCGGCAGCAGCAAGATCGATGTGGGCTATGCGCCGACGCAGAACCTGCCGAAGAAGCCGGCGGGCGCCGTGGTCGGCACCAACCCGCTGGCCAGCCGGGGCTACGGCATGTATGCGCTGCCCATCTGGGGGATCAACTATTACGTGGTGAACTTCCAGAGCACCACCGGTAACGGGCCGATCATCCAGCAGCTGTATTTCCGGCAGGCGCTGGCGTACCTGATGAACCAGGCCGCGGTGATCAATGGCCCGCTCAAGGGCTACGGCAGCCTGACCGTCGGCCCGGTGGCGTCCGCCCCGGTGACGCAGTTCCTGTCCCCGACGGGCAGGGCGGGCGACCCGTTCCCCTATAACCCGACGAAGGCGAAGAGCCTGCTGACCAGCCATGGCTGGAATGTGGTGCCGGGCGGGCAGACGACCTGCAAGACGGCGAGCCTGTGCGGTCCGGGCATTAAGCAGGGCCAGGCGCTGAAGTTCAACTTCCCCTATGCCACCGGCGCGGCGTGGCTCGAGGCGGAGCTGACGCAGCTGCAGTCGAACGCGGTGGCGCTGGGCATCAAGCTGAACCTGGAGCCCAAGCCGTTCAACCAGGTGACCGCGCTGGCCGCGGGTAACTGCATCGTGGCCAAGATCCCGTGCAACTGGGACATGGCGGACTGGGGCGGCGGCTGGTCGTTCGCTCCGGACTACTCGCCGACTGGCGAGACGCTGTTCAAGTGCGGGGCGATCGCCAACTCTGGAGGATACTGCGACAAGACCAACGACTCGCTGATCGACTCCACGCTGACCAGCAACAACATGAACGCCATGTACACCTGGCAGGACTACCTGGCGCCGAAGCTGCCGGTGATGTGGCAGCCCAACGCCGACTACCAGGTGTATGAGATCGCCAACAACCTGCACGGGGTCTGGCCGATGAGCCCGACTCTTAACGTCACGCCCGAAAACTGGTATTTCGTGAAGTAGCTGCAGCCAGGCGGCCGGTCGCGGTCGCCTGCAGCACCCGCGATCGGACGGGAGCGCCGGGCTGAGCCGGCGCTCCCGTCTCGGTTTCGCCGGGCTGGCCGCCCGCGCCGGCACTGTAATCATCACCACACGAGCCAGGCTGCCCTGCGGACAGCCGACTACTCCTATTACGCTCACGTCACGAAAGCGTCCCAAGCTGGTGCTTTCGCTAGACGGTAACAGCCGGGCCGTGCTGATCTGGTCCGTAGCCGGACCAGCCGGTGCCTATGACTATGACCATTGGAGCCAGCCGGGGCGAGGTAGCCCCGGCGGTTCCCCGTGCGTGAAGGAGCCGCGGTGATGGGACGAGCCCTGGAGCATGAAAGACGACCAAGATCCAGGCTCCGCCGCAGGATGCTAGGCGTAACCGTGGGCGCTGCCGCGCTCGCGGTGGTGGCGGCGGGGTGCGGCGGCAGCAGCGGTAGCAGCAGCAGCAGCGCGAGCGGTGGCACGAAGGTCGCGGGCGGTACGGCCGTCCTGGCCGAGCCGCCCTCCACGACGCCCAACTACATCTTCCCGTTCACCAGCAGCGCCTACATCAGCGTTACGAACTCGGACTACCTGGCACTGCTGCTGTACCGGCCGCTGTACTGGTTCGGCACGGGCAGCCAGCCGACGGTCAACACCTCGCTGAGCGTGGCCAACCTGCCGGTGTTCAACGGGAACAAGGTCACCATCACGCTGAAGCCCTACAAGTGGTCCAACGGGACCCCGGTGACCGCGCAGAACGTGGTGTTCTGGCTGAATATGGAGTCCGCGGTCGGGGCCACCGACTACGGCGCCTACACCGGGTTCCCGAACACGGTGGTCACGGGGATCAAGGCGGTCAGCCCGACCGAGCTGACCATGACGATGAACAAGGCCTATTCGCACAGCTGGTTCCTGTACAACGAGCTGAGCCAGATCACCCCGATGCCGACCGCGTGGGACCGCACGGCCAGCGGGCCGAGCCATTGCACCACCACGATCAGCGACTGCGCGAAGGTCTACGCGTATCTCGACGCGCAGTCGAAGGACCTGAGCAGCTATGTCGGCTCGCCGATCTGGAGCATCGTGGACGGGCCGTGGAAGCTGAGCGCGTTCAACGCCGACGGCCACATCACGTTCGTGCCGAACGCGTCGTACTCCGGCCCGATCAAGCCGACCCTCTCGGCCTACCAGGAGGTGCCGTTCACCACGGACACCGCCGAGTACGGCGTGCTGCAGTCGCCGAGCGGCAGCAGCAAGATCGATGTCGGCTACATCCCGACGCAGAACCTGCCGAAGAAGCCGGCGAACGCCATGGTCGGCACCAACCCGCTGTCCTCCCGGGGCTACACCATGAACCCGCTGCCGGTGTGGGGCATCAACTACTACGTGGTGAACTTCCAGAGCACCACCGGTAACGGGCCGATCATCCAGCAGCTGTATTTCCGGCAGGCGCTGGCGTACCTGATGAACCAGGCCGCGGTGATCAACGGCCCGCTCAAGGGCTACGGCAGCGTGACCGTCGGCCCGGTGGCGTCCGCCCCGGTGACGCAGTTCCTGTCCCCGACGGGCAGGGCGGGCGACCCGTTCCCCTATAACCCGACGAAGGCGAAGAGCCTGCTGACCAGCCATGGCTGGAATGTGGTGCCGGGCGGGCAGACGACCTGCAAGACGCCGAGCCTGTGCGGTCCCGGGGTCAAGGCGGGGCAGCCGCTGAAGTTCAACTTCCCGTACGCGACCGGGACGGCCTGGATCGTGGCGGAGCTGACGCAGCTGCAGTCGAACGCGGCGGCGCTGGGCATCAAGCTGAGCCTGGAGCCCAAGCCGTTCAACCAGGTGACCGCGCTGGCCGCGGGTAACTGCGTGGTGGCCAAGATCCCGTGCAACTGGGACATGGCGGACTGGGGCGGCGGCTGGTCGTTCGCTCCGGACTACTCGCCGACTGGCGAGACGCTGTTCAAGTGCGGGGCGATCGCCAACTCCGGCGGGTTCTGCGACAAGACCAACGACTCGCTGATCGATCAGACGCTGACCAGTAACAACATGACGGCGATGTACAACTGGCAGGACTACCTGGCGCCGAAGCTGCCGCTGATGTGGCAGCCCAACGCCGACTATGCCGTGTACGAGATCGCCAACAACCTGCACGGGGTCTGGCCGATGAGTCCGACCCTAACCCTCACGCCCGAGGACTGGTATTTTGTGAAGTAACTGTCGGCTGGTGGCGGCCGCAAAACCGGCCGCCAGCCGCACCCCACGGGAGTGCCGGGTTAACCCCGGCACTCCCCGGGGTGTTCGGAAGGAGGACAATGACCGTCTTTCTCATCCGCAGAGTGATCCAGGCTATTATTGTCCTCCTGCTGGTGACCATGATCACCTTCATACTGCTGAGGGCGATTCCGGGCAACGTAGCCGTCGCCATCATGGGCCCCGGGGTATACCGTGACCCCGCCGCGATCAAGCTTTTCGACATCACGTACGGCTTCAACAAGCCCTGGTACAACCAGTACCTGCTGTGGCTCTCGCACCTGGCCCGGGGCAACCTCGGCTATTCGTGGAACCTCAACCAGAGCGTCGCGTCGCTGCTGGCCGAGCGGCTGCCGAAGACCATCATCCTGGTCGGTGTCTCCACCGTCCTGGCGCTGATCGTCGCGATACCGATCGGGACGATCCAGGCGGTCCGCCGCAACAAGTTCATCGACACGGCCTTCAACGGCTTCTCCACGCTCTTCTACGCGATGCCTGCCTTCCTGCTGGGCATCCTGCTGATCTGGATCTTCGCCATCAAGTTCCCGATCCTGCCCCCGGAGGCCCCGCAGGGCGAGGGATTGGCCGTGGTCTTCCAGCAGTTCAACGCGCTGATCCTGCCGATCTGCTCGCTGGCGCTCATCACCATCGCCCTCTTCAGCAGGTACATGCGCTCCTCGGTGCTGGACAACATCACGGAGGACTACGTGCGTACCGCCAAGGCAAAGGGCGCGAGCGAACGGCGGATCCTGCTCAAGCACGTGATGCGCAATTCGCTGATCCCGATCGCCACGCTGGTCGGGCTCAGCCTGCCGGGTATCCTCTCCGGCGCGCTGATCACGGAGGAGGTCTTCAACTACCCCGGGATGGGCCTGCTGTTCTTCCAGCAAGCCCAGAAATCGGACTATCCGGTGCTGCTCGGCATCACCATCGTTGTCGCAGTAGCGACGGTCGTCGGCTCGCTGCTGGCTGACATCGCGTACGCGGTGCTTGACCCCCGTGTTAGGTACGTGAGCTCATGAGCATGTACGGCGTTCCCCCAGAGGTACCAGATGCCGCCCTTCCGTCGGCCATCGGCATCGCCGAAGTACCTGAAACACTCACGGGCGAGGAGGCGGTCGCCGCCGGGATCCTGCCGGCCGGCAAGCCGCGCAGCGCCTTCCGGCGCGGGCTCGAGGTGTTCCTGGAGAACAAGCTCGCGGTGGTCGGGGTCGGCATCGTGGTCTTCATGCTGGTGTTCTGCTTCATCGGGCCGCTGTTTTACCACGGCGACACGACCGTGGTGAACTTCAACAACGAGACCCTCCCGCCCGGCGCCGGCCACCCGCTCGGCACCGACGCCAACGGCAACGACGTGCTCGCCCGGCTGATGACCTCCGGGCAGATCTCACTGGAGGTCGGGCTCGCCGCGGCGCTGTGCGCCACCGTCATAGGCGTGCTGTGGGGCGCGGTCGCCGGGTACTTCGGCGGGGCCCTCGACGCGGTGATGATGCGCATCGTCGACGCGATGCTCTCGATCCCGGTGCTGTTCCTGCTGCTGGTGGTCGTCTCGCTGGTTACGCCGACGGAGCCGGTCCTGATCATAGTGATCGCGGCCGTCTCCTGGCTGACCACCGCCAGGCTGGTCCGGGGCGAGGCGCTGACGCTGCGGGTGCGGGACTACGTGCAGGCGATGAAGGTGATGGGCGGCGGCAGTGCTCGTGCCGTGCTGCGGCACATCGCCCCCAACGCGATCGGCACCATCATGGTCAATGCCACCTTCCAGGTGGCCGACGCGATCGCGTTCATCGTCGTCCTCAGCTACCTGGGGCTTGGCATCAGGCCCCCGCAGGAGGACTGGGGCGCCATGCTCAGCGGCGGCGTTGAGTACGTCTCCGATGGTTACTGGTGGCTGATCGTCCCCGCGGGTCTTTGCATCGTGCTGGTGATCACCGCGGCCATCTTCATCGGTGAAGGACTACGCGACGCTGTCGAGGTACGGCTGCAACGCCGCTAGCCCGCGCCAGGTGCGCACGGGCCATCCGATTTACCTGCACACTGCATATCAGACACTGACGAGGACGCATGGCACCGCTGCTCCAGATTGAGGATCTGCACACCGAGATCCGGCTCCGCACCGCAACGGTCTACGCTCTTGACGGCGTCAGCCTGACCGTCGAGCCTGGCGAATGCCTCGGCATCGTGGGCGAGTCCGGCTGCGGGAAGACCATGACCGCGCTGTCCATCATGCAACTGCTCCCCCCGGGCGGTCGCATCACCGGCGGCCAGATCTCGCTCGATGGGCAGGCTATCTCGGCGCTTTCCGACCGTGACATGCGCAACGTGCGGGGCAACGAAATCGGCATGATCTTCCAGGACCCGATGACCTCGCTCAACCCGACGATGACCATCGGCGACCAGATAGCCGAGACGGTCCTGCTGCACCGCGGGGTCAACAAGGAGGCGGGGCTGGCGCGTGCGGTCGAGGTGCTCGGGCTGGTCGGGATGCCCAGGCCGGCCGAGCGCGTCAAGAATTTCCCGCATCAGCTCTCCGGCGGGATGCGCCAGCGGGTGATGATCGCCATGGCGCTGGCCTGCGAACCGAAGCTGCTGATCGCGGACGAGCCGACGACCGCCCTGGACGTGACGATCCAGAAGCAGATCCTGGGACTCATCGACGACCTGCGCAAGCGGCTGGGCATGGCGGTCATCCTGGTCACCCATGACCTGGGCGTCATCGCCGGCCGCGCCGACCGGGCCGTCGTGATGTACGCAGGCCGGGTCGCCGAGACCACCACCACGCTGCGGCTGTTCGCCAACCCGCGCCATCCCTACACCGAGGCGCTGTTCGAGGCGCTGCCGGAAAAGGCCGCCGACATCTCGACCAGGCTCTACAACATCCCGGGACAGCCACCCGACCTGACCGCGCCGCCGACCGGATGCAAGTTCGCGGCCCGGTGCCGCTACGTCCAGGACTCTTGCCGGAAGACGGAGCCTGACCTCCTCGGCGATAGCTGGGAGCACGCCTACCGCTGCTTTTTCCCGGTCGGTACGGCCGATGACAATGACGCGGTAGCCAAGGCGGTGGCCGAAAAGCCGCACGGCATGCGCGCCGTGCGCGAGGCCGATGGGCAGGCGCCGCTGCTGACCGTCGACCGGCTGGTCAAGAACTTCTCCGTCACCGCGGGCGCGGTGCTGCAGCGCAAGGTCGGCGACGTCAGCGCGGTCGCTGACGTCAGCTTCTCGGTGCTGCCCGGCCAGACCTTCGGCATGGTCGGCGAATCTGGCTGCGGGAAGACCACGATCGGGCGGCTCATCGTCGGCCTGGAGAAGGCGACCAGCGGCATCATCGAGCTGGACGGCGAGGACCTGGCCAAGCTGTCGTCGCGCGAGCGTCGAAAGCGTGCCCCCAAAGTCCAGCTCATGTTCCAGGACTCGTATGCCTCGATGGACCCGCGGATGCGAGTCGGGCCGATCCTGCGCGAGCCGCTCGCCATCCAGGGCATTGGCAGCAGGCGCGAGCAGCAGCGCAAGGTGGACGCGATCCTGGACGAGGTCGGGCTGCCGAGGGCGGCGGTGGAGCGCTACCCGCACGAGTTCTCCGGCGGCCAGCGGCAGCGCCTGGGCCTGGCGCGCGCCCTGATCCTCAATCCGAAGCTGCTGGTAGCGGACGAGCCAGTATCGGCGCTTGACGTGTCCATCCAGGCGCAGATCCTCAACCTGATGCAGGACCTGCAGAAGGACCTCGGGCTCACCTACCTGTTCATCTCGCATGACCTGTCGGTCGTCCGGTACCTGTCGGAGACGATCGGAGTCATGTACCTCGGCAAGCTGGTCGAGGTCGGTCCGTCGGACGAGATCTACTATCACCCGGTGCACCCCTACACCAAGGGGCTCATCGACACGATCCCGATCGCTGACCCGCGGGCCCCACAGGCCAGGGAGGAAAAGGGCGTCCGCGGCGAGCTGCCGTCGGCCATCGACCCACCGTCGGGCTGCAGGTTCCGCACCCGCTGCCCGTACGCGCAGGAGATCTGTGCCGAGCAGGAGCCGCCGCTGCGGCCGTTCAGCGCGAACGGTCACCGCGCCGCCTGTCACTTCCCGCTGCGGGAACCTGAGGGCGCCACCCAGGAGACTGTCGTCTCGTCGTCATCGCCCGCGCCCGGGGGTGGTCAGCCGCCGCCGGATGGCTTGCCGCCCGGCGGCTGATGGCGGAGTCCGTCCAGGATGAGCCCGAGCAGCCGGTCGGCCTGTCCCCGGTCGGGCACCGACGACCGCGGGCGGGCGCGGGCCGCATACACCTGGACGTGTAGATCTATACCTCGCTTGGTGCCGCCACAGACGTTGCCCGGTTGCAGGCTGTGCCCGGCGGTGACAGATTCTCGAAGCCGTAACCATGCGCCGCGAGCTTGCGGACTGGGCGGTGCCCGTCACCAGCTCGCGGCGGCGCCGCCGATATGGGCTAAGCTACTTAGCTAAGGAGGTGCCATGTCAGGCGAGGCCGCGGCGCAATTCAACATCCACGACGCCAAGACGAACCTGTCGAAGATTATCGAGCGGGTAGAGCGCGGCGAGGAGATAATCATCAGCCGCGCGGGGAGTCCGGTCGCCAAAGTCATCCCACTGGCTAACCGGATTGACCGACGCGGGCGCGGCTCACTGCGCGGCAAGCTCGTGATGGCTGAGGATTGGGATTCCGATGAGGTCAACGAGGCCATTGCCCGTGACTTCGGCATGGCGCCGTGAGCCTGCTGCTGGATACCCACGTGGTGCTCTGGTGGCTGACCGACGATCCGTCGCTGTCAGAGGAGATCAAGACCAGGCTTGACCACGAGCCAGATGTCTACGTCAGCGCGGCCACCATCTGGGAAGTCGGCATTAAGCAGGCGATCGGCAAACTAGTGGAGCCAGCCGATCTCCCCGAACGGATCCGCGGCAGCGGATTCCGGGAGCTGCCCATCGGCTTCGACCATGCCATCGCCGCCGGGCGCCTTCCCCTGATCCACCGAGATCCCTTCGACCGGATGCTGGTAGCTCAGGCGCGATGTGAGGACCTCACCCTGGTGACCAGAGATCTGCGCTGCCAGCAGTACGAGATTGCCGTCCTGCCCGCCTGACGGACTCAGCTCTGGCACCTGCCGTTCGTCCGCAGGCTGGCCGAGCCGGTCCGGCGTTACGTCCGGCGGCACGAGCTGATGTAACGTCACTGGTCAGGGCCGACCAGGGAAGGAAATCGTGACGATCAACCCGGCAACCACCGGCGGGGCTGCTGCGAACCGGGCTATTCCGAGCCGGGCTGTTCCGAGCCGCGCGCAGGTGGTGATTGTCGGCGGCGGGGTGATCGGCTGCAGCATCGCCTACCACCTCGCGCACCTGGGCTGGACCGACGTGGTCCTGCTCGAGCAGCACCAGTTGACGGCCGGGACGACCTGGCACGCGGCCGGGCTGATCACCTCCGCGGGCATGACCGACGAGACCTCGCTGTTCTTCAGCAGGTACTCCCGTGACCTGTACGCCCGGCTGGAGCAGGAGACCGGGCATTCGACCGGTTTCCGGGCGGTCGGGCACATCTCGGTGGCCACCACCGGCCGGCGGCAGCGGGCCCTGCGCCGCGAGGCGGCCTGGATGCACGGCTTCGGCGTCGAGGATACGGAGATCTCGCCGCGCGAGCTCGCCGACATGTGGCCGCTGGCCCGGACCGACGACGTGCTCTCGGCCTTCTACGTCGCCGACGAGGGGCGGGCCGACCCGGTCGGCGTGGCCACCTCGCTGGCCAAGGGGGCCAGGCAGCTGGGCGTGCGGGTGGTCGAGGGCGTCGCCGCGACCGGGGTGCAGACCCGCGGGCGGCAGGTCTGCGCCGTGCTCACCGAGGCGGGCCGGATCGAGACCGAGGTGGTGGTGAACGCGGCCGGGATGTGGGCCAGGCAGTTCGGGGCGCTGACCGGGGTGCAGGTGCCCCTGCAGGCGGCCGAGCACTACTACCTGCTGACCGGCGCCGTGCCGGGGATGAGCCAGGACCTGCCGGTCATCGAGGATCCGGACAATTACGGCTACTACCGGCCCGAGGGGGACGGGATGCTGGTGGGTCTGTTCGAGCCGGTCGGCGCGCCGTGGTCGCTGGACGGGGTGCCACGAGACTTCGCGTTCGGCACCCTGCCGCCGGACTGGGAGCGGATGGAACTGTACCTCGGCCAGGCCATGAACCGGATACCCTCGCTGCCTGACCTTGGGGTACGGACGTTCTTCTGCGGGCCGGAGTCGTTCACCCCCGACGTCAGGCCGCTGCTCGGGCCCGCCCCGGAACTGGATGGCTACTTCGTCGCCGCGGGCTTGAACTCGCTGGGCATCCTGTCCGGCGGCGGGGTCGGCAGCATGGTCGCGCGCTGGATCGTCGACGGAGTCCCGCCCCTCGACGCCAGCGGGGTCGCCATCGACCGGACCGCCGGGTTCGAGACGTCGCGGCGATTCCGGGCCGAGCGCACGGTCGAGCAGCTCGGCGTGCTGTTCGGGGACGCGCTCTGGCCGGCCTGGCAGCCGTCCACCGGGCGGAACGTCCGCCGGTCGGTCCTGCACGAGCGGCTGGCCGCGGCCGGCGCTCACTTCGGCACCTCGGCCGGCTGGGAGTACGCCGAATGGTTCGCCGGCCCCGGCGAGGAGCCGGTGACCACCCTCGACTACCGGCGCCCGGGGGCGCACGCGATCGTCGGGCGCGAGCATGCCACGGTGCGCGAGGCCGTCGGCATGCTCGACATGAGCCTGATGGCCAAGCTGATCGTGCAAGGACCAGATGCGGGAACCGTCCTTTCCCGGCTCTCGGCGAACGATGTGCTGGCCGGGCCGGGGCGGCTCGTTTACACCCAGTGGCTAAACAAGGCCGGCGGCATCATCGCCGACGTCACGGTGACCTGCCTGGAGCCGGCCAGATTCCTGGTCGTGGCCAGTGACATCATCCATCGCCGGATCGAGCCGCTGATCAGGAGGGCAACCCGGGCCGACGAGGTCGTCACCGTCACCGACGTCACCTCGGGCACCACCCTGCTGTCGGTGCAGGGCCCGGCGTCGAGGGACCTGATCGGGCGGCTGACCGACGCCGACCTGTCCAACGAGGCGTTCGGATACCTGGCTGCGCGGCAGATCCAGGTCGGCTACGCGCCGGTGCTGGCCATCAGGGTCACCTACGTCGGCGAGCTGGGCTGGGAACTGCACGTGCCGGCCGAGTACGCGCTCGGCGTGTATGACGACCTGCTGGCCGCGGGCAGCGACCTCGGTTTCCGGCCGGTCGGGCTGCAGGCCATGTCCGGCCTGCGGCTGGAGAAGGGCTACCGGGACATGGGCGTCGACATCGACAACACCGACAACCCGCTGGAGGCCGGGCTAGGATTCGCGGTGGCGTGGGACAAGCCAGGCGGCTTCATCGGCCGTGACGCGCTGGTGGCTGCGCGGGCCGCAGGACCGCCGCGCCAGCGGGTGGTCAGCCTGATGATCGATGACCCGGCCGTTGACCTGTTCGGCAACGAGCCGGTGCTCCTGCACGGCCGGTGGGCCGGCTACGTTCGCGCCGCCGCGTACGGCCACACGGTGGGCGGCGCGGTCGGCCTGGCCCAGGTGGCCAGCGACGACGGCGTCACCAGCCAGTGGCTGAAGAGCGGCGACTTCCGCGTCCGCAGCGAGGCCGGCGACGTCCCGGCCCGGCTGCAGATCGCCCCGCTCTATGACCCGCAGCGGCTGCGCATCCTGGACCGGTTACGGTGGTCCGGGGCGGTCAGACCGGCGGATCGCTGCGGAGCAGGCTGTAGGTCACCCCGTCGCGCCACGCACCGTCTCGCCAGCCGGCGCCGCGTATCACGCCTTCCCGGGTGAAGCCGGCCTTCTCCAGCGCCTTCTGCTCGGCGATGTTGCCCACTTCGGTGCTGGCCTCGATCCGGTGGACCGTCGTATGCGCGAGCAGGTAACGGGCCAGCAGCCGGTGCGCCTGCGTGCCGTACCCGTGGCCGCGGGCCTCGGGCAGCAGCGATATCCCCATCTCGATGCAGTAGGAAGAGGGGGTCATCTGGCGGTGCCGCCAGTTCACGAAGCCAAGCTGGTCCTGGCCCCGGGTCACCATCAGCATGCCGCCGTCGGCGGTGATCAGCCTGTTCTCTGCCCAGCGCCGGCGCCACAGCAGGGGATCGAACCAACCGAACTGCCCGAATTCGCCGACCGTGTCCGGATCCCAGGTCAGCTTCTCGACGATCGGCAGGTCGTTCTCGCTAACCGGCCGCAACGCCACTTGATCGCCCATACCGGAATCATGCCCGCTCGGCCGACCTGGGTGGCGCAGTGCTCAGAACATCGACGGGCACCACGGCGCGGGGTCGGAGTACATGGCGGCTGAGAGCGTGGCCAGCGCACCGCGGGTTCGCTCGGTCACCAGGCCGGCGGCGGCCAGGGCACCGAGCCTGGTGCCGCCCAGGTAAACCGCCCCGAGGGCCGCGACCGGCAGCTCGATGTCGGCGGCCGCCGTGGTGCGCTCGCAGCTGGCCGCTGCGCCGTCGTCAAGCCCGGGGCACTGCAGCCGCCAGCGGCCGGCGTTGGCGGGCAGCAGCTCGTCGGTCACCTCGATCACGACGTCTGCCGCGCAGGAGTAGCGCCGCTTGCGAAGCGCGGCCGGGACGTCGACGAGCCGGATCCAGAGCCCGTCGGCGAGGTGGGCGCGCGCCCGGCGCCGGTCGGCCAGCATGTCAAGCAGCGGCTCGTCGACCGGCCGCTGCCTGGCCACCACCTCGCCGATCAGATCCCTGGTGAGCAAGTCCGTCCACAGTGCCGCCGTCGCTGCGGCATCGGCGCAGATGAGCTCGCGGACCAGCAGGCTGCCCGATGGCAGGCCGTCCTCGCCCCAATCGGATTTCGTCCGGTACAGGGCATAACCGCGCGGGCCGGAATCGTCCTCGGCCAGCTGGCACATCAGCGGGCCCATTCCGCGGCGGCCGTCTTCCGGGTCGATGAGCATGCTCTGCCACCAGCGGTCGTCCCTGGCCATCATGCCGGGCCGGTGCGCGGCCACCAAGTCGAAGACCTTGGCCAGCTCGGGGCCCAGCCCGGCCGGCTGCACCGCCCGCAGCCGCACCGGGCCGTGCTGAGCGCCCGCGCTGAGACCGGCGGCTGCCCGGCTCAGCGCGCCCTCACCGCGGCGGATGGTCAGGCGCAGCTGCCCGGACGCGCAGCCGTAGCCGTACCTTCCGTAGATGCCCGTCTCCGACGCGAACAGCGCCGCGACGGCCTCGCCCCGGCCTGCGATGTCGGCCAGCTGGTGGCGCATCATCGCCGACAGGATGCCGCGCCGCCGGTGGCTGGGCAGGACGCCGACGAAGGTGACCCCGGCGGCGTCAGCGATCCCGCCGGGGACAGTGAGCCGGAATGAGTACGCGGCTGCGGTCCCGACGATCGCGTCACCCTCAAACGCGGCGAGGCTGCGGTCGAATTCGAAGATCATGAGTTCCTGGTCGAGGGCCTCGGCCGACCGCGAGGTCTCGTTGAACGCCTGGGCGGCTACCACGTCAAAGGCACCGAACTCATCCGGCGCGACGGACCGCAAGGAATAACGCTCAGCCATGCAGCTACACGTACCCTATCGGCCGCCCGGCGGGCCAATCCTTTTCGCCTGACCTGCCGCGCAGTGTGGTCCGCGGCTTCGTTCTGGCCGGGCATCAGCCACCTCGCAGGACGTCCTCGGCCACCCAGGACGCGCCGCTGTGGTCCGAGGCATAAGCACCTGGCTGGTAACCGCTACGCCGGAAGGGATCGGGCCGGCTGTGCGTTGGATCAGGCATGCAGGTAGAGATCTGGTCCGATGTCGTGTGCCCGTGGTGCTACCTGGGCAAGAGGCGCTTCGAACGGGCAATGGAATCCTTCCCCCACCGCGACGAGGTGACGGTGGTGTACCGGTCGTTCGAGCTGGACCCGTCCGCGGCCCCCGGGGTGACCACGCCGACGGTCGGGCTGCTGGCCAGCAAGTACGGGATGAGCGTTCAGCAGGCCAATGACGCTCAGCGGCAGATGGAGCAGCGGGCCGCGGCGGACGGGCTGGAGTTCCGGATGGACGGCCTGCTCAGCGGCAATACCCGTGACGCGCACCGGCTGCTGCAGCTGGCCGGGGCCCGTGACCGGCAGGCTGAGCTGGCCGAGCGCCTGCACCGCGCCTACTTCACCGAGCAGGCCTCCATCTTCGAACACTCCTCGCTGGCCCGGCTGGCCGTCGAGGCCGGCCTGGACCGGGACGAGGTGCTCGGCGTCCTGGCCAGCGACGACTACGGCGACGCCGTGGACGCCGATGAGGCCATGGCCCGTGCGCTGGGCGCCACCGGCGTCCCGTTTTTCGTCATCGACCGCCGGTACGGAATTTCCGGCGCCCAGCCGGCCGAGACCATCGTCGAGGTGCTGGACCGTGCCTGGTCCAGCGAACCTGATGCCGCCGGGGACCGGGCATAACGCCGGTCGGGCAGCTGGCGGAGGTGCTCCGCTGTGAGGGGACTGGCGCGGCTGCGCAGCGGGGGAAGATGGCGGGATGGGTCCGAGGTCAGGCAGTCCTGACGCGGCTAACCCAGCTGCGGTCAGGCCCCGCGAGTGGCTGGCCCTGCCCGGCGGCCGGATCCGGCCCGTCGTCTCCGTTCCGGGTGATGGCGATGTGACCGAATTGCTGACCCCGGCCGCCTGGCTGGCCCGGCTGCAGCCCACCTGCGGGTGCGGCAGGCCGCGTCTGGGATCGGGCCGGACCTGCGGCAGCGCGGACTGCGTGGCCCGCTTGCGCGAACGGGAGCCTTACCTAGGTCACGCCGCGTACGAGCAGCACGACGCCCTCGGTGGCGGCGACGCGATCCTTTGAGATCTCCTGGTACTCCGCCGAGGTCGCCCACGTAGTGAACGCGTCCCGGTCGGCGAAGCCAATGACGATGACCTTGTCACCGCTCCACTGCCCCTCGACGACCTCGGGCTGCTCGTCAGCGGGCCAACAGCCGCCCGCCGTACCTCATGAGGACCGGCATGAACGCCGCTACGTACCTGTCGTAGCGAACCCGGTCGTGAATGGAGAGCTGGGCTATCGCGTACACGGTCACCGGGCCACGGTACCGATGGCTGCCGCGGGATCGGATTGCTGGCCAGTGGCTGCGGGCGGCTGGCCCTGGGCCGAGAGCTGCCGCGCAGGTGCTCGTGCCCGTGCTCGCCTGCTACGTCAGCCCCCGAGCCGAGCGGGTCGCGAGCCGCTGCCGGTAGCGACTGGCCGGACTACGCCGGCCTGTGTGGCATCGTTAATCATGGCATTTTATGTCTCGGCGCGGCTGCTTGGCGGCTTGGGCTCCCTGGGCGGGGGAGGCGGGCTCGCGCATTTTCTCGTCCGCCTGTTTATCTGGCATGAGATCTGGCGTCTCGTCCGACTTTTGTGGCATATTCCGACATTCGGGCCGATCATTGTCATTCTGCTCGTGCTCGCCCTGGTGACGGTCGGTTTCCTCAGGTCGCGGGGCGGCCCAGGCTGGCTGACGCGCCGCGGGGGAGGCTCCGGCGGAGTCGGAACCGGAACCGGGCCCCGCGACTGGTAAGGCATCGCCATCGCTACCCCGCGGATCGGCCGGTAAGCTTTCCGGACTACGCCCGGAAAGCTTTCCGGACTACGCCCAGAAAAGCATTCCAGCGGGCATGTCCGCGTTCCAGTTCCCGTCGTCGATGTACGGCATCTCCAGCGAGCCGTAACCGTCCGGTTTGTGTTGTGCGGTGAGCCAGAGTATCTCGCTGATGGTCATGCCCTGCTGATGCGCGACGTTTTGGAGCGACGTCGTGCCGTTGGCGCGATACTCTTCCGCGGTCGTCGGTCGCGGCCACTGCCCGTAATCGGCCGCCTGAGCGACAAGCAGGTCAACGTCCGCGTTATTGCCCCAGATCTGCGTGCCCAGCTGCCGCAGCACCGCCGGTTCGTACCACTGCCCGCCTGACCACGCGATCGTCTGCCATCCCTTAGCCGCCAGGCCGGCGGACATGGCGCGAGAGACCGCATAGAACCCGCCGTACACGCCCACCTGGTAGCCGAGAGTGAGCGCGTTGATCGCCTCGAAGTAATCGGCGACCGGCCCGAGCTTGGCTTTCGGATCCGTACTGGTCGGGGCGTAGTCAGCCACGTCGAAGTCGACGGCGAAGTACACAGCCATGCCCTCGGGCGCGCCGAGGGCGGTGAGCTGCTCGCCCGCGAGCCTGCCATCCTTGTCGCCCTGTGCGGCGCCGAGCAGCGCAGCATCGGCGGCGTACTCGAAGGATAAGAAGATGCTGATCCCGGCCGCGATCAGACTGTCGGCCTCGGTGGCGGTGATGTTCTTGCCGATCTGCTGGTATCCGGGCACCGAGTCCCAGCCGATGTAGCGGCCGACGGCCGTTACGCCGGCCTGCTTGAGCATTCCAATGGTGGGCCGGAAGGTGGAGTAATCGACGATCATGTCACTACTTCCTTTCGATCACTGATATGTCCGTAATCCTTGGAATCGGCCCCTGCACTTGTGCGGCTCTGGCAATGTCACGCGCCAGATGCCAGATAAGGAATCCTCAGTGCCCGCACTATCTAATCTAGGGGTGCTCAGTCCGATAATCCAGCCCCGCCCCGACTGGCTTTTTCGTCAGCCCGCCCTAATCGCCCGTGGAGCTTACTAATCTGCTTATGGCAGTTAATTACTGACGTCGTCCTCGCGCACTGCGTCCACGGCTGGGCGGAGCGGCCCGCCAGGCTAGCTGGGCGGCCAGCGCCGGTTGGCCCGGCAAGCTAAGGCGGGGCGGGGCGGATTCACCCGTGGCGGGTGATATGGGTCCGGTTGCTCCAGCGCTACCTTCCACTCAGGTCGGCGTCCGGAGGCCGGAGCGACGGAGGGCGAGATGGCGCTGAAGGAGTACGAGCCGGGAAGCGCGTTCCCCGGCGAGATCGGGCGGACGGCTGACGAGTCGAGCCCGGCCTGGCCGCGGCCGCTTCGCGCGGCGCCGGGTGCGCCGAACGTGGTGTTCATCGTGCTGGATGACACCGGGTACGGCCAGCTGGGCTGTTACGGCAGCCCCATCGCCACGCCCCACATCGACAGCCTGGCGGCGGGCGGCCTGCTGTACGCCAACATGCACACGACCGCGCTCTGCTCGCCGTCGCGCTCGTGCATCATCACCGGCCGCAACCACCATGCGAACGCCATGGCGTCCATCAACGAGCTGGCGACCGGGTACCCCGGCTATAACGGCAGCATTCCGTTTGAGAACGGGTTCCTGTCCGAGATGCTGCAGCAGCGCGGATACAGCACTTACATGGTCGGCAAGTACCACCTGCTGCCGTCGGAATTCGAGTCAGCCGCCGGCCCGTACGACCGGTGGCCGCTGGGCCGCGGGTTCGAGCGCTTCTACGGGTTCCTCGGCGGTGACACCAGCCAGTGGTACCCGGACCTCGTTTACGACAACCACCAGGTGGAGCCGCCGCGCACTCCCGAACAGGGCTATCACCTGACTGAGGATCTGGCGGACAAGGCGATCGAGTTCATCGCCGACGCCAAGCAGGTCGCCCCGAATAAGCCGTTCTACCTGCACTTCTGCACCGGCGCCACGCACGCGCCGCATCATGTCCCGAAGGAGTGGGCCGACCGGTACGCCGGCCAGTTCGACGACGGCTGGGATGCCTACCGGGAGCGGGTCTTCGCCCGGCAGAAGGAGCTGGGCATCATGGCCGCGGACGCCGAGCTGTCCCGGCCCGACCCTGACGTCCCCGACTGGGAGTCCCTGCCGGCGGATGCCCGCCGCCTGGCGGCCCGGATGATGGAGGTGTTCGCCGGGTTCCTGTCCCACACCGATCACCAGATCGGCCGGCTGCTCGATTTCCTGAAAGAAACCGGCGACTTCGACAACACCCTGATCATGGTGGTGTCCGACAATGGGGCCAGCGCCGAAGGCGGCCCCACCGGCACCACCAACGAGCTGCAGTTCTTCAACAATGCGCAGGAGCCGCTGGAGGACAGTGCCCGGGCGATCGGCGAGCTGGGCGGCCCGACCACCTTCAACCATTACCCGTGGGGCTGGACTTGGGCGGGCAATACGCCGTTCCGGCGGTGGAAGCGCGAAACCTACCGGGGTGGCACCGGCGACCCCTTCATCGTTTCCTGGCCGAAGGGCATCAGGGCCCGCGGCGAGGTCCGCGCCCAGTACGCGCACATCATCGACATGGTCCCGACCGTCCTGGCCGTGCTCGGCGCCGAGCCGCCCGCCGCGATCAGGGGCGTGACCCAGTCCCCGATCCACGGGGTCAGCTTCGCCCACACCTTCGACGACCCGGCCGCGCCGACCCGGCATCGTACCCAGTACTTCGAGATGTTCGGCCATCGCTCCATCGACCACGACGGCTGGCGGGCCGTATGCCCGTGGCCGGGGCCCTCGTTCGCCGAGTCCGGCCTGCCCTTCGGGGCGCCGGTCACGGCCGGGATCCTGACCGATCTCGACGCCCAGCACTGGGAGCTGTACCACGTCGCGAACGATCCCGCCGAGAACCACGACGTCGCCGGGCAGCACCGCGACAAGCTCATCGGGATGATCGCGCAGTGGTACGTCGAGGCCGGCAAGTATGACGTACTGCCCCTGGACGGGAGCGCCCTGGAGCGGCTGATCACCGAGCGCCCGCAGATCGCCGAGCCGCGGACCAGCTACACCTACCGGCCCGGCACCCAGACCGTCCCGACCGCCGCCGCGCCCCGGATGCTGAACCGCCCGCACGCCATCACGGCCGACGTCGACATCCCGGCGGGCGGCGCGGAAGGCGTCCTGATCAGCCAGGGCACCGGCGTCGGGGGCTGGTCGTTCTACCTCAGCGGCGGCAAGCTGCACTACGTGCACAACTACGTCCGGCGGGCCAGGTATCAGGTGTCGTCGCCGGAGGCTGTGCCCGAGGGGCGCCATCAGCTGCGCTTTGAGTTCGAGCCGACCGGGCAGCCGGACTTCGCCCGGGGCCAAGGCTCCCCGGGCCGGGCTCAGCTGTACATCGACGGCCAGCTGGTGGGGCAGGCCGAGTTCCCGGTCACGACGCCCGTGGCCTTCAACCCGGGCGGGCTGACCTGCGGCGCGAATCCCGGATTGCCGGTCACCCCGGACTACCGGTCGCCATTCCGGTTCACCGGCACCCTGCACACCGTCACCGTCGACCTGTCCGGAGACCTGATCACCGACACCGAAAGCGAGATGCGCATGGCGATGGCCCGCCAGTAGCGGCGGGCCAGCCGCGAGTTTCCCGTCTGCGAGCAGCGGGCGTGGCTCGGACGGAACGATGGAAGTCCTACGCTCACCATCTTCTGCCGCGAGAGACCCCGACCCGCCGATGACATCTTCGCCTATTCCGGCTGCCCGCAGCCAGTACCTTCTCGATCTCCTCGCCCAGGTCTCGGATCCGCGCAAGCGGCGCGGGCGCCGTCATCCGCTGGCCGGGCTGCTGGCCGTCGGGGTCGCGGCGGTGATCGCGGGGTCCAGGTCGTTCGCCGCGATCGGGTAGTGGGCCGCCGACGCGGGCCCGGAGGTCCTGGCCTTGCTGGGAGCGGCACGCGGCCCGGCGGAGGAGTCCACCTTCAGGCGCGCCTTCGCCCTGGTCAGCGCCGATGTGCTCGACCGGGTCCTCGGTGCCTGGCTATGGACCAGGGTCGTGCAGGCCGACGGCCGGCTGGTGATCGCCATCGACGGCAAGGCCGTCCGCGGCGCGAAGAACAAGGCTGGGAAGGCCCCGCACCTGGTCGCGGCACTGGCGCACCGCATCGGCGCGGTTGGAAACGCCCCCGCATCATGGCAACGCTGCGCAGTCTGGCCATCAGCCTCCTGCGCCTGGACGGCCACACGAACATCGCCGCCGCCAACCGCCACCACGCCCGAGACCCGCAGCGCACCCTAAAGCTGCTTCAAGCTGCATGAACGACTTTGCCGTGTCCTGGGGTATGGTGGCGTCGGGCTGTAACGCAGGGGGGACTCATGGGTGCGCAGGCCGTGTACTGCGCCATTTCGCGAGTCCCGCCCGGATGATGAGGCCGGCCGCGACGATCACGACCACGCCGAGTATCGTCATCGAGCCCGCGTCTCCGATGGAACGGGCGATCTTGGCGCCGAGGAAGTACGACACGACCACGTAAGCGCCGATCCAGAAAGCCCCGGCCGCGAGCGCTCCCATCATGAACAGGGCGAAGCGGATCCGGAAGATCCCGGACACGAATGCCGGCATCGTCACCGTGGCCAGGAAGGCATGCCGTCCACAGAGGCGGTCCCCCTTGGCCAGCAGGCTCTGGCGTGATCGTTCCAGCCACCCGGGCCGCTCCAGGAGCGAGCGTCCCCGGCGGGCGCCCATCGCGTACCCGGCGGCCGAGCCGAGCATCCAGGCCGCCATGGCAGTCGCGAGCACGACCCACACGGTGAGCCGGCCTTCTCCGGCCAGCGTGCCGGCCGCGAGCAGTGAGGCATCGCCCGCGCCGGGCACCCCGGCTCCCAGGTCAGGACGAGCACGAACATGATGATGTATTCCGACAGCCTCATGACCCGTCACCAGCCCCTAACCCCGCGTCCGTTCGGTCCCGCCGGTCATGCGGTCCGATGCTGGCTGCCCCTGGGATAGCGGGCTGATGCCCGCTGCCCTGGCGGCGAGTTGCAGGCGCTCGGCGCCGAGCCCGATGTTGACGCCGGCGCCGTACGCAGTGACACCGGACAATATGGTGGCCAGCGCGGTTCCCAGCACCAGGGTCACGCCCTGCTCGACGCTGAGGTCACCGGAGGCCCAGAACGCGGTGTACACGGCCACGCCCACGGCTCCCACCGCGGCCACCAGCCATCCGAGCCAGCGCAAGACCTTCGCCACCTGCGGGCACGCTCAACTTCCACCGAGATTGCCTCCGGGTCCCTCATTCCGCCCCCCGCTCGCTGGCCCGGTTCCTTCCTATTAGTCACAGGAGTCAGGCCGTACGCACCCGGGAAGCGCCGGTGACGGCATTCAGTAGGGGGCCTGGCCGGCCCGGAAGGCACCCGAGACCTCGCCGACGAGGCCGATGTCGTCGGGATCAAGCGTCATGACCGGTGCGCCCGGCTCGAAGTCGAGCTTGCCCAGCTCGGTCCAGATGACGTTGGGGGCCGTGGTGAACTCGAAGTAGTAGCACCGGTTGGTCAGGTCACACACGGTGCGGTACTCGGTGTCGTAGACCCCGAACTCGCTGTAGGGGGCGCCGAACGGCACCGACGCGTTGCGGGCGATCGCCATCACCCCGGCCACGGCCGCGCGCTCGTCGCGCGGTTCGGGAAGCAGCGCGCAGAAGTAGCTGGCGCGCTGCAAGCGGTCGCGGGGGTTGACGTTCCCCGGCAGCGGCATGTCGTCGTGGGGGCTGGAGAAGTCCAGCCCCGCCAGCAGCCGCAGCTGCTCGTCGTAGGGCGGGTCGTTGGTCATGACGCGGTACTGAGGCCCGTGGTGCACGACCGGCTTGCCGTCCAGGTGCTCGATGATCGCCGAGTCCCCGGCGGCGTCCTCCAGCGCCAGGTGCACCGTCGCCCTCGTGCCCCGGGCCTCCATCATGACCACCTGGACCTCATCGAGCAGCGCCAGGGCCTCGCCTACGGTTGCGGCCCGGTCCAGCGCGTACTGCGCCCAAAGCCCGGCATGCAGGCCCGGCACCTCCGGGTCGCGCTCCCCGAAGTCCGTCGCCTCCAGGTACAGCAGGTGCGCGGCCAGCCCGCGCTCGTTGATGCCGTCGATCGCGCCGGCCCCCTGAAACGTGGTGACCACCGTACCGTGGGCTGACGCCCAGCTCAGGGCGCTGCCCGTCACGACCTTCTCCCCCTCGGCCACGCCGCCGTCATGGCGGCTCCCGCGCGGGAACGCCGTCAGCACCGGCTCCGTCGGATCGGGCCAGTCCATCGTCCGGCTCGTCACGACCGCGACCTTATTGTCATTCCACAGAATTCGAGTACACATGCTAACCCCCCCCGAGGTAGATGCGCCCTTCCCGGTGGCATGTACCCCGCCCGCCCGCGCGCCGAAACTGGCGTACCCGGGGCACCCTCCACGGCCGGGCGACCGCCCGCCGCCGGTCCCGCACTGCGCTCGGGTGGCCCGACGAACTGGTCTGAGCAGCAGACCATCACCTGCCGGGCAACGCGTAATATGCGGGGACTTTCGGCTCCTGAAGGCGGGCCTATTGCCTCGCGACCACACCTGCCACCCAAAGCTAGCGTCGTCCCGACTGTATGACAGTTAGGAGCGGCGGATGAGCTACCTGAAGTCGGGTCGGCGACCGCGTGGTCCCGGCTTAGGCAGCCGCCAGGACTTCTTCCTCACTTGGTTCGCGCTGCCGTCCGCCGCCATCGCGGCGCTCCTGCTTGGCGCCGTGCTCATGCTGGCCTTCGGTGCCAGCCCGATCACCGGCTATCACGCGCTGGTGACCGGCGCCTTTTCCGGCACGTACGCCATCACCAGCACCGCGGTCAAGGCGGTCCCGCTGCTGCTGGTCGGTCTGGGCATCTGCATCGCCTTCCGCGCCAACATGCTCAACATCGGCGGCGAGGGCCAGATCGCCATGGGCGGCCTGGCCGGCACCGCAACGGCGCTGGCCGTGCCGGGCCTGCCAGCCGTGATCCTGGTGCCGCTCGTGCTGCTGGCCGGAGCGGTCGGGGGCGGCATCTGGGGGGCGATCCCCGGCGCGTTCAAGGCGTACTTCAACGTCAACGAGATCCTCAGCACGATCATGCTCAACCTGGTCGCCGTGCAGTTCATGAACTACCTGCTCTCAGGGCCGCTGGTCGCGCACTCGGGCTACGCGGTGGGCGGGCTCATCCCGCAGACCAAGCTCCTGTCACCGAACTCCTGGCTGCCCACGCTGATCGGCGGCACCCAGCTGCACCTCGGGGTGCTCATCGCGGTGCTGCTCGCGGTCGCGGTCTACGTGCTGCTGTGGCGGACCAGCCTTGGCTTCAGGATCCGCGCGGTCGGGCTGTCGCGTGAGGCGTCGAGGTACGCGGGCATGTCGGTCCGGCCGACCATGACGCTGGCGATGACCCTGGCCGGCGCGCTGTCGGGCATCGCCGGGGCCATGCTCGTGACCGGCAGCATCTCGCACCGGATGGTCACCGACGGGACCCTGACCGGCTTTACGGGCAACGCCGGTTTCAACGGCATCGTGGTAGCCCTGTTCGCCGGCCTGCAGCCGCTCTGGACGATCCTCACTGCGTTCCTGTTCGCCGGCCTGCTGGTCGGAGGCACGTCGATGCAGGTGGTCACCGGGGTGCCCGCCGACCTGGTGACCGCGCTCAACGGCGTCATCGTCGTCCTCGTCGTCTCGGTCGAGTACATGCGGCGCCGGGCCCGGGTGCGGACGCGAGCCGCGATGGCCGCGGGATCTGACGAGCACGACATCGGGACCGGACAGGCCCGCGCGATCGGGACGGGGCCGGCCGACGCGTCTGGGAGCGGACCGGCGGATGCGCCCGGGATAGCTGAGAAAGAGGTCCCGGCATGAGTCACTTCTTCACCGCCGCCGTGCTGGTCGCCACGGTGGCCGCGGGTGTCCAGCTGGCGACGCCGTTCCTGATGGCCGCGCTCGGCGAGACCATGGGCCAGCGCAGCGGGGTGGTCAACCTGGGCGTCGACGGCATCATGCTGCTCGGCGGGTTCGGCGCCTACTTTGTCGCGGCCCGGACCGGCAACCTGGCGCTGGCCGCGGCGACCGGGCTCGGCATCGGCCTGGTGATGGGCCTGGTGACCGCGTTCGTGAGCGTCACGCTCAAGGCCGAGCAGGGAATCAGCGGGATCGGCGTTTTCCTGTTCGGCCTGGGGCTGACCAACGTCCTGCTGCTGCGGGTCTTCCCGTCGCCGGTCACGATCTCGGCCCTCCCGGTGATCCGGATCCCGCTGCTGTATCGCATCCCCTACATCGGCCCCATGTTCTTCACCCAGAACTGGCTGGTCTACCTGGCGTTCCTGCTCGTGCCCGTGCTCACGCTCGTGCTCAACCGGACAACCTACGGAATGAAGATCCGCGCGGTGGGCGAGAATCCCGCCGCGGCGGACACCGTCGGGGTGAGTGTCACCCGGATCCGCTACTCGACGGTCATCATCGGATGTGCGCTGGCCGGGCTGGCCGGCGCGACGCTGCTCCTGCAGATCGGGATCTTCCAGGAGGACCTCACCAACAGCGAGGGCTTCATCGCCGTCGCCCTGGTGTACTTCGGTGCCTGGCGGCCGCTCGGCGTGATGGGCGGATCACTGCTATACGGCCTGGTCGGCGCGGTCGTCGTGACCTGGAAGACCCTCGGCATCATCCCTACCTCGGCGTCCGACATCGCCGCTATGGCGCCGGCCGTCCTGACCGTCGTCGCCTTGCTCTCGGTCGCGCGCCGTTACCGGCAGCCCGCCGCCTTGGGCAAGCCCTACGAGAGGGGTGCGTGAGCCTGGACCGCAGCATCATGACCAGCAATTATCTACCGGCCCGCCTGAAGCTAACCGTTTCGAATCAAATTCCTTTACACCCTCCCGATGGAGGTAATAATCATGAAGACCCACCCATTGCGGCGGCCGGTGATGCTCATCCTGGGCACGGCTCTCGCTCTCGCCGCCGCTGCTTGCGGCTCCACCGCCACTTCTACCTCCACTAGCTCGACCACCCCACCCGCGGCCGGCGCATCGTCGGTGAAGACGCTTAAAGTCGCCCTGATCGAGCCGAGCTTGCGCAACGACCTGGCCTTCAGCCAGTCCATGTACGCGGCCGCCTCGTCGCTGGCCGGGCCGCTGCACTTCACGCTGTCGGTTTCCGACAACCTGTTCAATATCACCGATGCGGCCAACGCGATGCGGCAGTACGCGGCCGAGGGCTACAACCTCGTCATCGCGCACGGCTCGCAGTACGGCGGGACGGTTGAGCAGCTCGCCCCGCAGTTCCCCAAGACGTCCTTCGCCTGGGGTACCGCCGGCGTCACCTACGGGCTGAAGAATGTCTTCGCCTACCAGGCCAACTCACAGGAGGGCGGCTACGTCGAGGGCTATGTCGCGGCCAAGCTCAGCAAGAGCAAGGTGCTCGGCGTCATCGGCCCGATCAACGTCGGAGACGCGCACCTGTATGTGGTCGGGTTCAAGGCGGGTGCCCTGGCGGCTGACCCGAAGGCCACCGTGCACGTGAGTTTCACCGGCTCGTTCAGTGACGACACGCTGATGTCCACCGCGGCCAAGTCGTACGTGTCCGAGAAGGCGGATGTGCTGACCGGAAGCTCGCAGTCGGTGGTCGGGGCGATCGGCGTGGCCAAGAGCGACAAGGTCGCGTGGTTCGGCACCCAGTGGGACCAGTCGTCGCTGGCGCCGACCGAGGTTGTCGCCTCCCAGGTCTACGACTGGACCGGCGTCCTGCGGCAGATGATCACCGCGATCAGGGGCGGGGTCCTCGGCGGGGCGACCTACACGATCACCCTCGGGAACAACGGCGAGAAGATCGTCTACAACCCCTCCTACCCGCTGCCATCGGCGATCAAGGCCGATGGACAGAAGGTCGCCGCCGAGATTATCAGCGGAACAATCACGCCGCCGACGAACTGAGGGGAAGCATCCAGATGACGGCCACAGCCCCGGGGAACGCCGTGGCAGGCGATCCCCCGTTCCTGGAGATGCGCGGCATCACCAAGCGCTTCCCCGGGGTCCTCGCCAACGACCGCGTGGACTTCGACGTGGTGCCAGCCGAGATCCATGCCCTGTTCGGCGAGAACGGCGCGGGCAAGAGCACCCTGATGCGCGTTCTCTACGGCCTCTACCAGCCTGACGAGGGCGAGATCCGGCTGCGCGGCGAGCCGGTCACGATCGGCTCGCCCGCGGTGGCCATCCAGCACGGCATCGGCATGATCCACCAGCACTTCATGCTGGTGCAGACGCTCACGGTGGCGGAGAACATCGCGCTGGGCGTCAAGTCATCCCGGGGGCCGCTGACCGACCTGCGGCGGGTTTCCGAGCGCATCCGCGAGCTATCGGAGACCTACGGGCTCAAGGTCGACCCGGACGCCTACATCTGGCAGCTGTCGGTCGGCGAGCGGCAGCGGGTCGAGATCATCAGGGCCCTGTACCGCGAGGTGTCGCTGCTCGTGCTCGACGAGCCGACCGCCGTGCTGACCCCGCATGAGGTCCGTGACCTGTTCGCCGTCCTGTCCCGCCTGGTGCGCAGCGGCCTGTCGCTGGTGTTCATCTCGCACAAGGTCGCCGAGGTGCTGGAGCTCTCCGACCGGATCACGGTGCTGCGTGGCGGGCGGAAGATCGCCACGGTCCGTGGCGCCGACGCGACCATGGACGGGCTGGCCGACATGATGGTCGGGCATGAGGTCATCTCGGTCGAGGTGCCGTCGGAGCGGCAGCCGGGACCGGTCAAGCTGGACGTCAGCGACCTGCGGGTGACCGGCGACCGGGGGGTCGAGGCGGTCCGCGGGCTGTCCCTGCGGGTGCATTCCGGTGAGATCGTCGGCATCGCCGGGGTGTCGGGCAACGGGCAGCGGGAACTAGCCGAGGCCATCGCCGGACTGCGCCGCCCGTCCGGCGGACGGGTCGAGATCGCCGGCACCGACGTGACCGGGCGGCATCCGCGGGTCATCAGGGACGCGGGACTCGCCTACGTGCCCGAGGAGCGGATGCGGGACGGCGTCATCGCCGAGCTCAGCGTGGCCGAGAACCTGATGCTGGTGGGCAGCTCCAGCCGGGCGTACGCGCGGTTTGGCTTCCTGCGCGGCCGGGCGATCCGCCGGCATTGCCGCAGGCTGGTCTCCGAGTTCGATGTCCGGACGCCGGGCCTGGACACTCCCGCGCACAACCTGTCCGGTGGCAACATCCAGAAGCTCATCATGGCCCGGGAGCTGTCCGGCTCCCCGGCGGTTCTGCTGGTGGCTCAGCCGACCCGGGGCATCGACGTCTCGGCATCGGCCTACATCCATGAGCGGCTGATCGGCCAGCGGGCCAGCGGCACGGCCGTGCTCGTCATCTCCGAGGACCTGGACGAGGTGCTCGCCATCTCCGACCGGGTCCTGGTCATCTACGAGGGCGCGATCATCAGCGAGGCCGACCCCCGGACGAGCAGCCGGGAGGAGATCGGCCTCATGATGGCCGGCGTGGCCCCGGCCGCCGCCAGGGTGGCCGAGGCGGTCAGGCCGGCCGACGCCAGCTAGCGGGCGGCTGACCGCCCTCACCGGGGCGTCACAGGTCGGTCGGCTTCAACTCTTCCTGCCGGGCGTGCGAGAGCAGGAAGTCATATAAGGCCTGGAAGCTCTTGCCCTGGTCAGAGTCGGCGATGATCTCCCTGCTGCCCAGGACGTCGTCGAGCAGCTCGCCCTTGGCGCCGCGCCACGCCGCGATCCGCTCCCGCAGTTCCCGGTCCAGGCTCCGGAAGTTCGCCTCCACCTCGCGGGAGTCCGAGAGGAGCTCGCGTGCGGTGGCGGAGAATTGCTGATAACGATCGCGCTGAGCTGATGGGTCGAGCACGTTGATCTCCCCGTCGTTCACACGGGCGATCTCCGCGTCAATCTCGCTCCGGCGCCTGCGCAGCTCCGCGAGCCTGGCCTCCAGGTCGGTCTCGGCCCCGAACACCATCTGCCTGAGCAAGCTGAAGATCGTGTTCATCCGTGACTCGGTGCCGACGAAGGAGCGGGCCTGCTGTGACTTGATCCAAGACAGCGCCTTCTCGACCGCCGGAGTCGCGTCGAAATGCGGCTCGTCCGACTCCTCCGGGTAATACTTGCGGAGCCAGCCGGCCTCGGGGGCGGCCCAGTCGTCCAGGTACGCCTTGGCTGGCTTGGGGAAGCCAGCTTCGCCGAGCCGCTCGTTCAGCGCATAGAGCTCATCATCGAGCCTGCTCACCAGATCCATGCTGGAGATGGACCGGACGTCTTCCTCGACGAACACCTTCCCGAAGAAGCTGAGGATCAGTGGCGCGTTGTCAGCGCGCAGCAGCTTCCACGCTGAGCTGTGCTTGCGAAGCGAGCTGATTCCTCGAAGTTCACCCTCGTGCCCATCCTCCGGCTCGAACCCTGAGTATGCCGCCATGCTAGGGACCGGGCCGACAACTCAGTGGCGGCCGCGCCGGGCCGCGGCTGAGAGGGATCGTGACACCGCCGCCACGATTGAGAACAAGCCGGCGCCAGCGATCCAGGCCCGGCCCCGGGGGTTAGTGGATCCGCCGCGCGGACTAGCGTCACCCGCAGTCCTTGATCAGCGCGGGCTCTCCGGCCGACCGACGATCAGCCACCATCGCCCGCCAAACGACAGTCGGCGGCGGCGCCACTGGAAATGCAGGCCAGTAACCTTGCCGTCACGGTCGAAGATGACCTGCCCCGTGCTCTTGGCGGATGCGAAATGGAGCGGGAATTCCACCACGGTGTCATCGCCGATCTGGCGGGCAGATGGCTCGCCTATCCCCTCGTAGGCTCCGGCCTTGCCGACCGCATTCTCCCACCCTCTGGCGAGGCGGCCGCCGCAATCACGGCGCAGGTGCTCGGTGAAGTTGTCGCATGCCTCGTCAAAGCGGCCCTCGACAAGGTCGGCCACGAGCGCGGCCGCCCGGTCTACCGCGCCTGGCTGGCCGTCCCCGGTCATCGGCGCGCCCGCGCGGGGCTCTGCACGCCGCCGGGCGACGCCGTGGCGTGCCGAGCATCTGCCTGCGGGCCAACGCCGGAGTGGCCGCTAGCGCGGACGGACTCGCGGGCAAGTGTCTCAGCCATCTGGTCCCTTGCGAGCGGACGGTGCCGGTTCTCAGCGCAGGAACGCTCTTTTGTCCGGTGTACCACCAAAAGGTGAGACCCCGCTACGCCGCGCCGTGGCTTCGCTCCTGGCTAGGAGGGCTCCCACCGCCAGCCGTCGTTGTCCTCACAGACGATCGCCTCGCCGTCTCCGGCGACGCCGCTCGCACCGTGATCATCGTCGCGGCAGAATTCGCCAGGTTCGTAGCACGTTCCTTCATCGCTGAGCGGATAGCACGACGGTGTCGGTGACGCAGTCGGTGCTGGTGGCGACGGGGTCCGCGCAGGTGAGGCGGAGGGCTGGGTCGGCGGTGCCGCCGCGGCCGGGGCGGCGCGCGGCCGACATGTACTGCGGTTAAACGGTCAGGGAATGGTGGCCTCAATCGGGCCGGGTGACCGATTTGTTCCTTCTGGCAGCTGGCACCGGCCAAGCAGCCTCCGTCCCGAACCTGATGGATTCGGGGATCGGTCAGGAATTTCCTGATGGATGCGGGAATCCATCAGGCGCGGTCGCCGCCGCCGCGGCGCCTCGAACCGGCCGTTGGCGCCGCGTCTCGCCCGGCTGGCCGGTGACGCGCCGGATCCCGCCCCGGCAATCTCTAGCAGGCTTTCAGCTGAGGGTCAGAGTCACGATGTCTACTGGGGCTGAGCGGACAGGCCCGTGCCTGCCCGGATGCTGCTTGACCGATCCGAACGCCGAACGCGAGGTGGGAGGATGCAGATGCCGGACGACATCGGCTACGGCGGCTACGGACCGCCTGGACAGCCCCGGCCGCCCCGGTACCGCGGCAGCCTGCTCATGCATGTGGTCGTGGGAGTGCTGGCGCTCAGCCTGGGCGCAGCCGTGGTCCTGGCGTTCGGCCACCAGGCGCCGAGCAGCCTGGGGACGTCCCTGCCGGGCGGCAGCGCAGTGCCGGCCCCGACGTCACAGGGCAGCGGCAGCCCTGCCGCGAACGGCAGCGAGCAGAAGGTCGTGAGCAAGGTTGAGCCGGGCCTGGTGATCATCAGAACGACCTTGCAGTACAACAGCGAGGCGGCGGCCGGGACCGGCATGGTGATCAACGCCGACGGGCTGGTGCTGACCAACAACCACGTCATCGCGGACTCCACGAAGATCACCGCGACCGTGGTATCGACCGGGAAGACTTACCCGGCGAAGGTCGTCGGCTACGACAAGACCGCAGACATCTCGGTCATCCAGCTGGAGGACGTCTCGGGCCTGCGGACGGTCCCGGTCGGTAACTCCGTCACGGTCCGACCGGGCGCTCCGGTCGTGGCCTTGGGCAATGCGGAGGGCCAGGGCACCATCATCCCGGCCACCGGCCAGGTCACGGCGCTGGACAAGACCATCACCGCGAGCGACCAAGGCAGCTCAGCGGGCAGCGAGACTCTGCACGGGATGATCGAGACGAACGCGGATATCGTTTCAGGCGACTCCGGCGGCCCGGTGGCTAACTCGGCCGGCCTCGTCATCGGCATGATCACCGCCGGCAACAACGCCAGCTCCACGCAGCAGGCATCAGCCGCCGGGTTCGCTATCCCGATCAACACGGCGCTCTCGGTGGCCAGGAACATCGCGGCGGGACGCGCCAGCGCCACGACCGTGATCGGCTACCCGCCCTTCATGGGAATCTTCATCGGGTCCGGATCGAGCAGCAACCCGCAGACGCAGGCGCAACAGCAGCAGAACGGCTCCGGCAACAGGTTCGGCGGGTTCGGCAGGTCCAGCGGCTTCGGCGGGTCCAGCGGCTTCGGCGGGTCCAGCGGCTTCGGCGGGTCCGGGAGCGCCCCGAGTTGCTACACCAGCAACATCACTCTGGCCGTGCCGTCAACCATCGCGCCGGTCAGCTCCGGCACCCTGGTCGACGGGACGATCTGCGGGAGCCCCGCCGCCACGGCCGGCCTGACCGCAGGCTCGGTCATCACTGCGGTCAACGGGGCAGCGGTCGGCTCACCCGCGAGTCTGACCAGCACCCTGGCGAGGTTCCGCCCCGGCGACACGGTCTCGGTGGCCTGGGTGAGCGCAACCGGCCAGAGCGCTACCAGCAGCCTCAAGCTGATCCCCGGGCCGCCGCAGTAACACCCGCGCCTCGCGGCGGTCGCTTGATCTCCTCTTCCAGATCCTGGATCATCCCGCCGGGACAGCGCCGGAACGTCCCGCCAGCCAGCGTCGCACGGAAATGGCGTGGGCTAGCTGCTTTGCAGGTCGCGCTGGGTGAACCGCCAGCCGCCCGCGACCGCCGCGACCATGCCGATCGCCAGGTAGGTGCCGACGATGCGCCAGTTCGGGCTGACCGCAGGCGCGAGTGCCATGTGCTGGAGAAGTGAGGTGTCCAGCACCCAGTGGTTGATCCTGACCGCTGAGCCGAGCATGTCGATAAGGAACGCCCAGGCCAGCAGACCCCAGCACACGATCGCGGTCAGCCGCGGCGCGAACCCGAACGCGAGCATGCCGATCCCCAGGAGCAGGGCCGCCGGGGCGGCGCTGTTGATGCCGGCCAGCAGCAGCTCATGGAAGGTCAGCCCGGCATGCTGGCTAGCCGCGCCGGCCCAGAAGGCTGTCCCGCCCGCCGCGCCCGCGATCGCCAGCACGGCCAGGATCAGGCAGGCCCGCCCGCCCAGCCCAGCGCTGGCGGCTGACGCCGCGCACCACGAGATTGTCCACGTACCCCTCGGCCTCGTCCTCGCGGACCCGGCCGATCGCGCTGGCCACGTACGCCATGATCAACGTCATCAGAATGAGGAAGACGATGCCGGCAAAGACTCGTGTGCCGGCCAGCTGCAGCTGCCGCAGCGCCACGTGGGTCAGGTTGCCGGTGAACTTCCGCAGCGTGCCCGATGTGGCGAAGGCCCGGCCGGCCGACTTGGCCACCGAGCCGTAGAGCAGGCCGGCCACCACCGTCGCGGCCAGCCAGCTGACGATGGCGGGCCAGGACAGGCGCAGCGCGAACCGCAGAGGCGAGCCGAGCAGGGCCGTGCGAGGCGCCGCGGTGTCGGAGTCGGCCAGTACGCTGGCGCCGAGGTCGCGGTCGGCCAGGAACACGGTCGCGACGGCGCACAGCCCGGTCAGGCCGGCGATCGGAACTAGCCAGAGCGGCTGCGCCCCGGCCAGCGGGCGCAGCTGCTCCACCCAGCCCAGCGGGCTCAGGTAGACCAGCCAGTGCGCGCTGGACGCGGAGTCGCCGAGCGCGCGCAGCAGGAAAGCCGCCCCGAACACGGCGGCGGCCAGGCCGGTGGCCCGGGCGCGGGTCGGCATCACCTCGCCGGCCAGCGCCCCGACCGCGGCGAACATAGCCGCGCCCGCCGCCACCGCCATGGCGAAGAACATGCTCCGGCCGGGGCTGATAGCGACCGTATGCCTGGCCCCGACAAGCGCCGTGAGCAGCGCGGTCGCCGCGTAAATGGCCAGCACCCCGGCGCCGATCCCGGCCAGCGCACCCGCGGTAGCCCGGCGCTGGGTGGTCCGCCCGGCCAGGAACATCTCCCATCGCCCAGCCGCCTCCTCGCCGCGGAGGGTCTTCGTGGCGGTGAGCAGCCCCCAGACCGACGCCACCAAGGTGGTGACGCCGATCGCACGCCAGTCGGTGAACCCGCCGAGGCTGGTGATCCGGCTGGTGCCGCCCAGCAGTGCCTTCAGCCCGGTGTTGCTGCCCATGGTGGTCAGCAGCTGGGTTCGCTTGGCCGCGGTGGGCGCGATCGAGTCGAAGGCGAACGCGGTGTCATAGACATATAGCCCGAAGACCAAGCCCCACAGGCCGCCGGACCGAACCGCGCGGCGGCCGGTGAACCTGGCCACGGCCAGTTGCGGGAGCCGGTAGCGGACCCGCCCGGCCGGGCCTGCCGGGACTGCGCTGCTAGTAGCCATCGGCTGCCCCGCCGTCATCGGCTGCCCCGCCGTCATCGGCTGCCTGGCTGTCGTCGGCTGCCGGGTGGTTCGCGTGCTCCTGCTCGCCGTAGATCGACAGGAACAATTCCTCCAGCGACGGCTCCCGGCTCAGCAGCGTCTCGGGATGCGCCGCCGCCAGCACGCTCAGCAGCTCGTCGATGGAGCCGTGCACCTGGCAGGTCAGGTGATGACCCGCGACCTGCACCGCGCTGACGCCAGTGATCTTGTCCAAAGCGGGCGGCGAATTGGGGAACGAGGCCTCCACCGTCAGGGCCGACAAATGGCGCATCTGGGTCAGCGTGCCGATCTCGACCAGCTTGCCCGCCCGCAGGATCGCGATCCGGTCGCACAGCGCCTCCGCCTCGGACAGCACATGCGAGGAAAGGAACACCGTCTGCCCGTTGCCCTTCGCCTCCAGGACGCTCTCCCGGAAGGCCTGCTCCATCAGCGGGTCGAGGCCGGCCGTCGGCTCATCGAGGATGAGCAGGTCGGCCCGGCTGGCCAGCGCCGCGATCAGGTTGATCTTCTGCTTGTTGCCCTTGGAGTAGGCCCTGACTTTCCTGGACGGGTCGAAGTCGAAGCGCTTGACGAGCTGGTCGCGGTAGCCGACGTCGGTCTCGCCGTGCATGCTCGCCAGCAGGTGCAGGGTCTCCGCGCCGGTCAGCGACGGCCACAAGGTCGTCTCGCCGGGCACGTACGCGACTTTGGCGTGCACGGCTATCTTCTGCTCCTGCACGTCAAGGCCGAAGATCTCGGCGCGGCCCGCGGTCGGCTTGATCAGGCCGAGCAGCAGCCGGATGGTCGTAGTCTTGCCCGCGCCGTTAGGCCCGAGGTAGCCGACCACTTCGCCGGCCTCGATCGTCAGGTCCAGCTCATCGAGCGCCGCCACCGGGCCGTAATGCTTGGTCAGCCCCTCGGCGTGCAAGGCCACCTGCGACTTCCACGTGCCGGTTACCGTCGTCCGCGTGCCCGCCTGCACGTTCATGTAACCTCCATTCAGGTCAGTGCCCTGGGCCCGCGCCATCATGCTGACCCAGTGGCCCGGGGCAGCGGCAGGACTCAAGGTCCCCGGACGGCAGGGCGCAGGTCCCGTGCCCAAATCAGGGCCAGCTGGCAGGTGTTCTCAGCACGCAGCGAGCGCATCGTAGCGGGCAGCGAGGAAAGGCCGACTAGCCTTCGAGCCACGCTGGCAACAGTGGTCCCGCCAGCCCCAGCATCAGAACGCTCTTCGCTTATCTTGTCGGGTTGTCAGCGACTATCGCTGAGAACCCGACAAGAACTTCGAAATATATCGGCCAGGCAGGCTGGATCAGTCTCGTTCTCCCGGCTCTGCCGAACACTCCTGTGGTGCCAGCGACAGAAGTGATCAATGGACACCACAGTGGCGCCACCCGGCTGGCGCGCCGCCGGGCGGGCTAGCCCTGGTCGGTGCTGAAGCCGGCCTCGGCGGCGGAGGCGGTCCGGGAGTCGATGACGGTGTGGGAGTAGATGTCGAGCAGTCCGAGAGCGACCAGCCGGTCGCCGTCCGGCTCGAACATGTCGGTGCCTAGTGCTCGCGACACGTGCTCGTGGAGCAGCGGGATGCCGACCGCCATGGCGGTGAGCAGGGCAGCCCGGGCCTTCCGGTCGATGGCGGGCGCGTCGGGGCGGGTCTGGTCGGCACGCTCGAGCCATTTCTCGGTCAAGGTCACCATCTCGTCGAAGATCGCCCCCGCTGTGGCGGACCCCTCGACCAGCGACCGCGCCAGGTACCGCTGGAAACGCTTCGACGTGCGCCCGGAGCTGGCGGAACCGCCCGGATCATCGAGCAGCTGCGCGTTGAGGCGGCTCAGCGTCTCGAACACGTAGTCATCGCAGGCCTGGCGCAGTGCGTCCTTTGACCCGAAGTGATGGCGCAGCAGGCCCGGCGAGACCCCGGCCGTCCGGGCGATTCCCCGGACGGTCGCACGCTCGTATCCCTCCTCGGCAAAGTGCTTGAGGGCAGCCTCGCGGATCCGGGCCCGGGCGGTGAGGTCCTCGAAGGGCACGGTTCCGTCGCCGAGCGAGCCCGGTACCTGAGCGAGGCCCGGTACCTGAGCGGGGCCCGGTGCCTGAGCGGATGGTTCGGCGCGCACCTGGCTCATTCGCCCTGCAGGTCCCTTCGCTTGAACGCGATGCCCCCGATCAGGGCACTCACTACCCCGATGGCGACCATGACAACGTTTGCCTCCCAGTGCGGCGACACGGCCGGGGCGGACGCCATCTGGTGGAAGACCGAAGTGTCGAGAATCCAGTGGCTGACGGCGCCGATGCCGCCGATAACGACGACGAGCAGCGACCAGGTCAGCAAGGCGTAGACGACGATCGCCGTGCCCCGGGGCCACAGCCCGAACGCCAGTACCCCGATGCCCAGGATCACGATCGCGGGCGGGATGAGGTTCACGCCCGCCTCGAGCATGGTCGTGAAGCTCACCCCGGTGTGCTGGCTGGCTGCGCCGAGCCAGGCGAAGATCCCGGCGGCCAGGCCGCTCACCGCCAGGACGACGGCCGCCACGAGCAGCCTTCCGCGCAGCCACGACCAGCGGGAGACCGGGCGGACCAGGAACGCCTCGAGCCTGGATCCCGACTCCTCCGAACGTGCCGCGGTGATCTGGCCAGCGGCGACGAATGCGACCAGGACCGCCAGGAGGAGGAAGCACACGCCGAGCACCGCGTCGGCGCCGGTTCCCGGCGCGCCGAGCTTGGAGAACACCCCTTGGACGGACGACCCCGAGATCGTGCCGCCGGCTGATCTGGCGATGAGCCCGAACAGCAGCCCGGAGACGGCGATCGCCACCCACCAGGCGGTGACGGTGGGCCGCAGCATCCGGATGGCCAGTCCCGTGGGTCCGGCGAGCCCTCGCGGGTGCGCCGAGGTGCTCGTCCGGTCCGGCACGATGCTCGCCCCGACATCCCGGGTACCTGCCAGCCACACGGCGATGGCGGCCAGTACGGCCGTGAATGCGGCGATCGGCAGGAGGACCAGCGGCTGGGGCGCGGTGAGAGGCTGGAGTTCCTCCACCCAGCCGATCGGCGACGCCCAGATCAGCCCGTGCAGGCCGACTCCCGCATCCGCGATCATGCGCAGGGCATAGCTGACGCCGAGGAACGCCGCGGCATAGGAGGCAGCCTGATGCCGGGTCGGGCCAAGCTGGCTGGTGAGCGCGCCGACCGCCAGGAACATGACCGCCGTCGCCACCATGGCCAGGGCGAGATAGAGGGCCGGCCCGGCCGCGATGTGCACCGCCGAGTCCCGGCCGACGAGAACGGTGATCAGGCTGGTAACCGCCCACAGCGTGATGACGCCGGCGGACAGGCCAGCGAGCGCCTGGGCCGCGGCACCCCGGCGGGTGGTCTGGCCCGCGAGCAGGAGCTCCCAGCGCCCGTTGTCCTCCTCGCCGCGCAGCAGCCGGGTGCTGGTCAGCAGGCCCCAGACGGCGCCGAGGATCATGAGCGTCATGGAGATCTTGAAGACGGTGAAACCGGCCACCGTCTGCAGCTGGGGGGCGGGCCCGAACAGCGCGGTCGTCGCCTTGTTGGAGCCGTAGGCGGCGGCCAGGGCATCGCGCCGGGCCGGGGTCTTGTAAATCCTCGTGTAGCTGATGGCAGATGAGGCGATGCCGATGCCGAAGATGTAACCCCAGATGACCCCGGAGCGGACGGCCTTGCGAGCAGTCAGCCGGGCGACAACAGTGCCAGCCGGCCGCTGCGTCCGAGCCAGTGACCGGGTGAGCAGCTCAGCGGCCAACGTGCTGCGCCTCCTCGCTCTGGCCGTCCCCGCCGTATGGACCGTCGCCGTACTGAGCGAGGAACAATTCCTCTAGCGAGGGCTCGCGGCTCAGCAACTGCGTGACGCCGGCCGTCGCCAGCACCTTCAGCAGCGGCTCGACCGACCCGTGAACGTGGCAGCGGACCACTCGCCCGTCAGTCTCCACCGAGCTCACCCCGGGCACGCCCGAAAGATCGGGAACCGGACCGTCGAAGGTTGCCTCCACGGTGAGCGCGGCGAGGTGCCGCATCTGGGCCAGAGTCCCCATCTCCACCAGCTTTCCCTGGCGCAGGATGCCGACCCGGTCACAGAGCGCCTCCACCTCGCTCAAGATGTGCGATGACAGGAAGACGGTCTGACCGCGACCACGGGCCTCGCGGATGCAGTGGCGAAACGCCTGCTCCATCAGCGGATCGAGCCCGGTGGTCGGCTCGTCGAGGAGCAGCAGGTCGGCGCGGGTCATCAGCGCGCCGATCAGGGCGAGCTTCTGGCGATTGCCCCTGGAGTAGGCCCGGACCTTCTTGGTGGGATCGAGGTCGAACCGGGAGATCAGCTCGTCCCGGTAGGCGTCGTCCGGGTGACCTTGCACCTGCCCGAGCAAGTGCAGGGTCTGCGCACCGGTGAGCGACGGCCACAGGTTCGCCTCGCCGGCTACGAAGGCCAGGCGCCGGTGGGCTTCGACGGGCTGACGCTGGCAGTCGAGGCCGAAGATCTCGCCGCGCCCTGCCGTTGGCTGGATCAGCCCCAGCAGCAGCCGGATCGTGGTTGTCTTGCCCGCGCCGTTGGGGCCGAGGAACCCGACCACCTCGCCCTGGTCGACGGCGAGGTCGAGGTGGTCGAGGGCCAGCAGGTCGCCGTAGCGCTTGGTCAGTCCTTCGGCGCGGATGGCCGTCGCTACCACCGGGAGCGGCCTTGCCGGCTCCGAGCTATACAGGCATATAGCTTATTGCTCATGTGTATAGGATAACCATGCTGAGCCGGCTGGGCCCGCTAGTTGTTGACCGTCGCTAAGGCCGCCGATTGTCGGGCGATAACGGGAAGCTCACGCCCCGGCGTCAGGGCGCTCGTCCGGCCCCGCTCCGACACCCGCCGTGGTAGCAGGCCAGAGCGATCGGCGGTCAGCACCCGAGACGTCTAGCTAGTCAGCATGCGATTCAGGCTGCCGCCGTCGCCCGAGGAAGAAGTAGGCGATGGGCGCGCCTCCGAAGGAGTTGACGACGAGCACGACCACGGCCCATATCCATTTCCTGCCGCGGATCTGGCTCGCCGGCCGCCGCTTGATGTCGATGAGCGCCGCCGTCTTGAGGGCGCCTTCGGCAACGGCAGTGGCGATGAGCAGCTTGCGGGTGCGCTCGCTGAGATCGCTCCACTTCTTTCCGTCGGCCATGACAATCCTCCGCATAAGTAGCAGCGATCACTGATGGCCTGCACCTTACATCGGCCAGGCATTGCCCCGCATTCAGCGGGCCGAAGGCCGAGGGCCGTTCGCGGCGGCGCGATCGACGCGTGGCTCGCCGACCCCGCCTCGCTGCTCGCGATACGGCGCTCCCAAGGCGCTAAACGGATAGTGCACCTCAGGCCGGATGATTCCGCCGGTCCCGCCGGGGGCAGGCTTCCGGCGCCTGGCTGGCCAGCGAGTTCTGCCGGTCCGGGAACGCGCACGCCGATGAGACGGGCTCGGCACCGGCGCGGCCGCATCCTAGGATCGACGAAGTGACTGCGCCGGACTCTAATGCGGGCCAGCCGCGGCAGTGGGTGCTCGAACCGACCCGCCCGGCCCGGCCGGTGATCGCCTGCATTCCGCATGGGGGGCGTGATTTCCCTGCTGAGCTGGCAGGCGACCTGGCCATGGACCCGGCCAGTTTGTGGTCCGACTGGCTGACCCGGGAGCTCTACGCGTTCCTTCCCGAGCTGGGCATCACCACCATCACCACCACGCTCAGCCGCTTCGTCGCCGACGTGAACCGCGACCCGGTCGGCGAGCAGCATGGCGGCTTCTGGACCAGCGTGGTCGCGGCGCAGACGCCAGACGGCTGGCCGGTCTATCACCGGGCGCCGAGCCTGCCCGAGATCAGCCGCCGGATCCGGCTGGCCCACGAGCCATTCCACCGGGCGCTCGATGAAGCTATCCAGCGGCTCCTGCGGCAATTCCCCCGGCTGCTGCTCCTCGACCTGCATAGCTTCGGGGCGCCGCTGTACGGCGACATCATTCTCGGCGACCGGCACGGCGCGACCGCCCGGCCCGGCGTTGTGCGGCTGCTCTCGGACGCGTTTACGGGCAGCGGCTTCAGCGTGCGTCTCAACGAGCGATTCAGCGGGGGCTGGACGGTGCGGCGTTTCGCCGGGCATGGCCGGCTGGATGCCGTCCAGGTCGAGCTGAATCAGCGGTGCTACCTGCATCTGGACGATGAGTCCTATCCTTCTTCATCTCCGGTTCCGCCGCCGGTCGGTGACTTCAGCGCCACCCAGCAGCGGCTCCGCGCCGCGCTCGAGGTGGCTGCGTCCGAGTTCGCGCGGTCCCAGCCCTAGCGGCCTGACGTCCGAAACGTTCAAGACCCGGCCACCGGCCTCCCGCTAGCGTCGCCACATGAAACTTCGTGCAGCCTTGATCGAACTGGTCGTCTCGGACATGGCGGCCACTATCGCCTTCTACCGCCGGCTGGGCGTGGACGTGCCTGCGGGTGCGGAACACGAGCCACACGCCGATGCCGAGCTGGGCGGCGGTGTGCGCATCGCGTGGGACAGCGAGGACACCATCCGCTCCTTTGACCCGGGCTGGTCGGCGCCGGCCGGAGATGGTCACCGGGTGGCGCTGGCGTTTGCCTGCGACAGCCCGGCGGAGGTCGATGCCGCGTGGGCGGAACTCACCGGCGCCGGATACCAGGGCCACCTGCCGCCGTGGGATGCGTTCTGGGGAATGCGCTATGCGGTCGTCCGCGATCCGGACGGGACGCCGGTCGACCTTTTTGCGCCGCTACCTCCGGCCTAGCTCCCCGAGCAGCCGGGTCGGCGTCATGCCCGTGAGCGCACGCATTTCCCTGGACAAGTGCGCCTGGTCGGCATATCCGCAGTCGGCTGCGACATCCGCGAGCGGCAGGCCCGCCCGCGCCTGCTCGAGAGCGTGGCCCATCCGGAGTACCCGCGTCAGGTGGCGGGGTCCGTAGCCGAACAGCGGCAGGCACCGCCGGTGCAACTGCCGGGCGCTGAGCCCGACTAGGCGGGCCATGGCCGCCACGGAGGTTCCGGCCGCCGCCATAGTCGATACCCGCCGCCCCAGCGGATCGGCGTCACAAACCGCGGCCCGCTCGGCCGCCCACGCCTCCAGTGCCGCCGACGGATCCGCGCCGACCCGCTCGGTGAGCTCGCGCGCCCGGGCCGATCCCCACAACTCGTCGAGGCCGGGGGTCTGGTCTGCGAGCTCGTCGGCCGGGATGCCCAGTACCGCCGGACCGGTCCCGCCCGAGAAACGCAGCCCCACGAACTCGGTGCCGGCCGGGCTCTGATGCCAGCGGGCGGCCGTGTCGGGCCCGGCGACAAACAGGCGGCGGCCATCCCATAGCAAGTCCATGCAGCCGTCGGGCATGATCGGGATCTGCTCCCGGCCTGCGGCGACGACCTGCCGCCACAGCACGGCACCGGGAACCCTGGTGGGCCGCTCGCGGTACCTCATGCTCCTTATCATGCGCTACTGGCCTGCCCGCCCATCGATCCGCTCGCGGAGGAGGCGGCGCACTCGGCGGCCGAAAAGCAGCCCTCGGCGGCCGTGGCCGTCATGCCGGGCGTCTTCCTCGATCGCGTGCGCCAGGCCGCGACGTGTGGCCGGCGCCGGTGTCACCGGCCGGTAGTCTTCCTGCCAGGCCGGCCAGGCCAGTATCCCCGCCGCTGTGAACCGGATGGGTTGCGAGAGGCGACAGATGAACGTGTTCGCGCCAGATGAGCTCTTCACGCTGAGTTCTTATGAGCACAGCGGGCTGTTCTCCGGATGCGCGAACGCGTGGGAAGCGCTGGAGCGCCTTACCGACTACCTCCGTTCGGTGCTGCGCCCCGGCATCCGGGGCGAGGTCGAGGAGGGAGCCCACATCGACGGCGAGGTCGAGATCGCTGAGGGCGCGCGGGTGGAAGCCGGGGCCTACATCCGCGGTCCCGCCCTCATCGGGCCGGGCAGTGAGGTGCGGCATGGAGCGTACCTGCGCGGAAACGTACTCACCGGAGCCGATTGCGTGATCGGCCACGCCAGCGAGTGCAAGCAGGCGATCCTGCTCGATCGCGCCCGGGCCCCGCACTTCGCCTACGTCGGGGACTCGATTCTGGGCAACGACGTGAACCTGGGCGCCGGGACCAGGCTGGCGAACTTCAAGATCGTGCCGGGAACGGTCGCGGTGCGGCATCCGGACGGCAAGAGGGTGGATACCGGGCTGCGGAAGCTCGGTGCTGTGCTGGGCGATGGCGTCCAGATCGGCTGCAATGCTGTCACCTCGCCGGCCACGGTGATCGGGCGAGATTCGATCGTCTACCCCAATGCCGCGCTGCAGGGCACCGTGCCCCCGGGGTCGGTGGTGGCCTGGAGACCCCAGCTGGTCATCCGGCCGCGGCCGAAGTCCTCCTACTGAGGAGCAAGCCCCTGACCTGGATCTATGCCTGAGAGTTGGTGGCTGTCGGCCCCAAGTGGTACATCGGAGTTGTTGCTTGAATTGCTGGTCTTGGTCCGGGCAACGGGCGGCGCGGAGGCCCGAGCCTGCGTCGGGAGGGGCGGGAGGTGGCCCGGTGGCTGATACGCGGACCTGCGAGCAGTGCGGCGCTGCCTTCGCGCCGCGTCGTGAGCATGCCCGGTTCTGTTCGGCGCGCTGCCGGGTGGACTGGAACCGGGAGATGGCGAGTGATCAGTCGGCTGAGATGAGCCCGCTCGACTGGGCCGCCACCGCCATGAAGGATGCCATGCGGCAGCTTTCCAGCGTCCGGGTGCGAGACCCGGAGGGTGTCCTGGCGGTCATCAGCGAAGCGGTGTGGCGGGTGACCATCGTCGACGCCACGCTGGTGCGCTACCACCCGGCGGCGTACGACAGCGCGCTGGGACGCCGGGCTTCAGCCGAGCGCCGGCTGACCGAGGACACGCTGGCCGGGCTGCGCTTCGTGCGGAACCAGATGGGTCATACCGTGCAGGGTGCTGACTTCATCTGTCCGCAGCCCGCCGATACGGAGCCGGACAAGGGCGGCATCACGGGCTGGACCTGGACCTCGCTGCCAGAGCCGGCGCTGGCGCCCCTGCCGCCCCGCGGGCGGGTCTGGGAGCTGACCCGGTACCGCGCGTATGAGGCTCAGTTGGCGGGTCACCCGGTCGGGGAAACCTTCGCGCAGGCCGAGGCGTTCCTGACCCGCGCTCTCGCGGAGGCGGCCCCATCTCGTGCCTGAGCCCGGGGCGTCAGGGCCGGCCGCGTCAGGACCGCCGCTGGTGGCAGCCAGCTGAGCCGGGCCGGTTCGCGCCGTGGCGTGGATCGGGCCAGCCGGGCCCGCTCAAGCGCGGGCGTAGTTGCTGGCCCCGTACCAGTCCACGACAACCACCGGCTCGTCTCCTACCACCCAGGCGTCGTGACCCTGGGGGAGCGCGGTGACGTCTCCGGGACGGGCGTCGAACTCGGCGCCGTCCGCCATCACGACGTGCAGTGTCCCCTGGATGTGATACTGGAAATGCGGTGCTTCGCACAGATCCGTGCCCGCGAGTGGCCGGACGTGATCAGACCAGCGCCAGCCGGGCTCCAGGGTCAGCCGGCCGATCTCGGCGCCGCCGATGTGTAGCAGGTGCAGGACACCGCGCTCGAAGGTGCGGGTCTCGTCAGGCGCATCGAAGCTCTTCTGCTCTGCTTTTCCGGTCATGACTGGTCTCCTTCCGTGGGGGATGTCCGGGTTTGCCGGGTTGTCCGGGCCCTCTTGCCGAGCATGGCCGGCGGCGGTTGCAGCCACCTTGCAGCGGCTGAGCTGGCAGTTGGCGGCCAGCCGGGGTTTGATACCTCCATGAAGTCGCTGGCCGCGCGCGTGCTCAGCGATTTCGCCGTGGACGGGGTCGAGCCGCAGGCGCTCGGCAGCCGGAAGGCGCGGCTGGCCCTGCAGTTGCTGGCTCTGGCTGAGGGGCAGGCCGTGCCGTCGGACGTGCTCACCGACGCCCTCTGGGCCGCGGCTCCGCCCGCGCGGCCCGATGATCAGCTGGCCGTGCTGATGAGCCGGCTGAGATCGGTGCTGGGACGTGACCGGATCGAGCATCGCGACCGCGGTTACCTGCTGCACTGCGACTGGCTCGACGCGACCGAGCTGGCCAGGCTCACCGACGAGGTGGAGCGGCGGCGGGCCGCCGGGAACGTCATGGGGGCGGCCGCCGCCGCCCGGGTCGCCCTCTCGCTGGTCCGTGGCACCGGCCCGGTGACGGTTCCGGGCGAGTGGGCCCGGCTGAGGCTGGCCGACCTGGAGCGGCTGGCTGGCCGCGCCCGGCTGGTGGCGGCTACGGCGCTGCTGGAAGCGGGCGACTGGATGGCTGCCGCTGATGCCGCCACAGCGGCTCTGGAACGGGATCCCTACGAGGAGGCGGCGCTGCGGGTGCTGCTGCGGGCCTACGTGCTCGGCGGCCGGGTGGGAGCAGCACTTTCCGCCTACGCCGGCGCCAGGCAGCGCCTAGCCGATGAGCTGGGAACCGATCCGTCACCACAGACTGCCGCGCTTTACCAGGCGATCCTGCGCGGCGAGGTCGCCGCTCCCGCGCCGCCGCCCGCCGTCGCGACGATCGAACTGGTGGGGCGTGACGACGAGCTGGCCTATCTTGACGCGGTGGCCGTGCGGGCCCGCGCGGGCGCCGCCGAGGTTGTGGTCGTCGACGGGGAGGCCGGCATCGGGAAGACCACCCTGCTGCGTACCTGGGCCAGCCGGCGCACCGCCGCCGGGGACACGGTATTGCTGGCCTCGTGCGGGCAGCTGGACCGGGCGATGCCGCTCGACGCGCTACTGTCCGCGCTGACCGCGCTGCTGCGGCGCCTTGGCCCCGGGGTGACCGCTGACCTCCTGGGCGCCGATGCCGCGCTGCTCGCGCCCCTGCTCGGACCTGCGTCGGGGCCGCGGCCGCTACCCGTGCTGGCCGACGGCATGCTCGGCCCGGTGGTCCTGTACGCCGCGCTGGCGCGGGTCCTGGGCCGCCTCACCGAGCGCGGCCCGCTGGTCGTGATCATCGATGACGCGCACCTGGCCGAGCGGGCGCTGCCGGACTGGCTGCGTTTCGTGCGCCGCGAGGATCTGGCGGTGGTCGTCGTCGCAGCCGTCCGGCCGGGCGAGGGGGCGCCGCTGCCGGCCACCGCGTTCCTGCACCTGGATGTGCTCGGCCGGGCGGCGGCCGCCGAGCTGGTGGGACCGGCTCGCGTCGATGAGCTGTACGCCCGGTCCAAGGGGCATCCGCTGTTCCTCACCGAGCTGGCGCAGCAGCCTGCGGGCGCGCAGCTGCCCGCATCGCTGGTCGAGTCGCTGTCCGCGCGGTGCGACGAGCTGGGCACGGCCGGGGCGCTGCTGCGCACCGCGGCCGTGATCGGCCCGGAGCTTGATGTTGACCTGCTCGCAGCCGTGCTCGGCCGCGGCGTCGTGGAACTCCTCGACGACGCCGAACGGGCCGCCGCGCAGCAGTTCCTGGTCGAAGAGGACGGGGCGTTCAGGTTCCGGCACGAGCTGGTCATGCAGGCACTGGCCGCGACCGCGACGGCGGGCCGGGCCGCCTTGCTGCACCGGCAGGCCGGCCGCGTGCTGGCCCGGCAGGCGACCGCTGATCCCCTGGTCGTTGCCCATCATGCGCGCCTGGGCGGCGACCTCGTGCTGGCCGCTCGGGCCCTGCGGGACGCGGCGGCCCGGGCCGCCGAGCGCTTCGACCACGCGGCCGCCGAGGCGCTGCTGGATGATGCCCTGCGACTGCACGCTGATCCGCAGGGATGGCTGGAGCGGGCCCGGGTCCGCACCCGCCGTGGCCGCTACGACGAGGCGCTGCAGGACGTGGCGCTGGCCGAGGAGGCCGGCCCGGCCGCCCTCGAGGTTGGCGCGTGGGCATCCTATTTCGGCCGCCAGTTCGCGCAGGCCGCCCAGTTCGCCGAGGATGGGGCGCTCGCCGCGGCCGACCCGGCGATCCGGGCCCGCTGCCTGGCGGTAGGCGGCCGCACCCGCCATGCCGCCGGTGACCTATCCCGGGCGGAGCTGCTGCTGGGCGAGGCGTTCTCGCTGGCCTGCGGCGCAGAGCGGGTCACCGCGGCCGCCTGGCTCGGAGTGCTCCGGGCTCATCAGAGCCGGGCGGAGGAGGCGCTGGCGCTGCTGCGCCCGGCGGCCCGGGGCCAGATCGGGGTGGAGCACACGTCGGCCACCCTGCACTCCCTTTTGTTCACCGGGCACGCGCACGCGCTGACCGGCCACCCGGCCCAGGCGCTGGCAGCGTTCGCCCGTTACACGGCCGAGGTGGAACGGCGCCAGGTGCCGCGGTTCGCAGGCCGCGCGGTGAACTTCGCCGGGTGGGTGCTGCGCAACCTCGGCGCCGGGCCGGAAGGACTCGACCAGCACTGTGCGGCCCTGGAGTCGGCGCAGCGGCAGGGGACCGCGGAGGTCGCCATCGCCGCGCTGGAGGACCTCGCCGAGCATTGCCTGGACGTGAGCGACCCGGACGGCGCGGCGGCCCGGCTGGCGCAGGCCCGGGCGCTGCTGCGGGGTGACCTGGTTTTCGGCTGGCGGCTGGAGCTCAAGCACCTGCTGGTCAGCGGGCGCCTGGCGCTCCTGCGTGGCGATAATGAGCGGGCTCTGGCGGACGCCAGCGAGCTGGAGGCCCGGGCGAGCAGGCTGGGCGTCCCGCGCTATACGAGCGTCGCCCGGCTGCTGCGGCACCGGGCGAACCGGGCCCTGGGCCTGCCCACCGACCCCGCCGCGGTCGCCGCGGACCTGGACCTGCTCGACCGCTCGGTGGCCATCGAGGCCTGGCGGTGGACCGGCGACGTGGCCGCTGACTTCGCCAATCACAGCTGGCTGGAGCGGGCGGAGGAGCGGGCCGGGCGGCTGGCCCGCAGCGCCGGCAGTTATGCGGACGGGCTGCGGCGCGCGGCCGACCAGCGGCTCAGCGGCTGGCGGGCCACGACGAGTCGTTAAAAATCATGCTCGCTCAGCTGGCGGTGAGCAGCACTATGGAGACCACCAGCGGCCCGGTGCCGGCTACCGCGCGCTCGGCCGCCCGCCGTAGCGCGGCCCGGCGCGCCGCGTCCAGCGAGCGTACGAACGGGGCGACGTGGGCCATGCCGAGCCGCCATGAAGCCAGCTCCGCCGGGGTGGACAGCCCGGTCGTGACGACGGTCGTGCGCAGCTGCACGTTCGCGAATCCGGCTTCGGCCGCCCGCTCAGCGAGCAGCCGGGGATCGGCCGCCTGCGGTTCTGTCTCGCGCTTGAACAACACGTACCATGCCGGGGGGCGGTAGCCGGACGCGGCCAGGACCTCGTCCACCGCCGCCTTGGCCGGGTGCGTCCAGCCCGGCGCGAAACTGCTGGCGGCGATCGCGCGGCCGACCCGCCGGGCCTCGCGCAGGCCCGCGGCGGTGCTGGTCAGATGACTGAGGCTGAATGCGGCGACGACGAGGTCGAAGCTACCGTCGCGGAACGGCAGCGCGGCCGCGTCGGCGGCCACCGGATGCAGCCGCGCGCCGCAGCGGCACAGCATGCCGACGGCCACGTCGGCCGCCACGACCTGTGCCGCCCCCGCGGCCAGCGCGGCACGGCCGCCCGCGCCGGTGCCCGCGCCGAGGTCCAGGACGCGGCGGCCGGCCAGCGGCACCCCCGCCGACGTGACCAGTTCGGCGGCCAGCGCGGCATACATCCGGTCCGGGCCGTCCGCCCAGGCGTCGGCGGTCGCGTCGTAGGCGGCCCGCAGGCTGGCGGTCACCCCAGCAGCACGGCCGCCCGGACCGCCTGCGTCTGCCACCATGCCAGCTCCTCGTCGTAACCGCCGAGCGCTTTCTCCCAGCCGAACTGGACCAGGGCGCCGAGCAGGCTCAGCGCCAGCTGGCGGTCCCACCACGGCTCGGTGTCGATGCCGCATGCCTCCAGCGCGTGCCGGTAAGCGCTGATCGAGGCCTCCTTCGACTGGGGCAGGCGGCGGCAGTTGATAGCGAGGTACCAGGCCAGGTCGCTGAGCGCCGCGCCGCGCCCGGGCTGCTCCCAGTCGAGCAGGACGGTCCGCCCCGAGTCGTCGGTGCCCAGGTTGTCGAGTTTCCAGTTGCTGTGCACGAACGTCTGCGGCGTCCCGGCCAGGGCGTCCACTAGCGGGCCCGGGTCGCGGGCCAGCGGGATCACCACTTCCGCGGCGGCCGGCGCCACCGCCGCCAGCAGCGGCCAGCCCTTGGCCACCAGCTGCGGTACCAGGTGAGCCGAGCCGATCGCCGCCTCCGCCTCGGCCATCCAGGGGGATAGTTCCAGGTAACGGTGCATAGCGGGGACGACATCCAGCTCCGGGCCGCAGCCCCAGAACGAGGCGTGGAGCCGGGCCATGTGCTCGAGGAAGCTCAGATGCTGACCGGTCGTGATCGGCGCGTCGGTGACCGGGACCAGCCAGGGCGTCACGTCGTGCATCAGCAGCGCACAGCCGCCGGCCCGGGCCGGCCCGCTCTTCCCGGACAGCCCCCACAATGGGCTGATTGAAGCAGTCCGGGAGACGGGCCAGGATTCCCCGTTCCCACAGGGTGAGCGGCGCACCCTGCAGGCAGCCGGACGCCCGCATGGTCCAGTCCTCGGCCAGGTCGAGATGCTTGAGTACGTAAGGCTGGCCGCCGATCACCACCCGCTCCAGCCGGGCTCCGGACTTGCCCGGTGCCTGCTCAAGCACTGACCGCTCGGTCGCCCCGGCGAGCAGGTCGGCCAGGTCGGCGTAGCTGCGCGCCGCGCCACCGGGCCGCGGCTCACGCACCGGCTGCCTCCATCTCGGCCAGCAGCGAGGCTGGCCAGCGCCCGCCGCAGAACACCATGTCGGCCACGATCAGATTGTCGCGCACGGTGAGCAGATGCATGTGATGGCCGGCGTGCGGCACGCCGTTCTCGGACCAGGTGAGCGTGTACTCGACCACCTCGCTGGCCCCGCCATCGGCCGGATAGCGGCGCAGCTCATCGAAATGGCCGGGGTCGGCGAACCAGCGTGCGTACTCGGCCCGGATCGCGTCCGGGCCGGCCGCGCGCAGCCGCCAGCCCGGCACCGTCGCATCAAGTGTCGCGTCCGCGCTCCACACATCGCACCCAGGGATCGTGGCGCTCTCGATCGCGTGCAGGAACTTGTCGACCACCGGTGTGCTGGCCATCGTCGCCTCCTAACGGTTTACATCTGTAGTCATCGTGCCCGCGGCGGCTTGCAGTCAGGTTGCAGCGCGGGCTCCTCGCCGCGGGAGTCGCGGTGATCAGAGGCTTGGGAGCGGCAGCGACTGCCGCTTCGCGGCGGGGTCGGCGACCTTCAGGCTGGTGAGGTCGTGGGTGTCGGTGACCCACGAGTCGTACGCGCGCACGAAGTAGACGAGGTTGTCGTGGTCACGTGCGACGTACCACTGCGTGTAGTCGCCGGAGGCGGCCACGTTACGGGGGACGTGAACCAGGTCGAGGGCGTGGAAGACCTGGTTCACGGCGGCGCGGGCGTCGCCGGCGGCCGTCGAGACCGCCGACAGCATGGTCGCGCGGACGTATCGGGACGGCGGAGTGACGTCCCCGGGCAGGCCGAGGAGCCCGCTGCCGTTGCCGGTCGGATCTACCTCGATGCCCATCAGGTTGAGCGGCTTGGCCTCGCCGTTGGTCAGGTTGACGTAGTTGCGCAGGTTCGTGGTGTGCCAGCCGAACGTCGGCGAATTCGTGAGCACGCCGACCGGGTTGTCGTGAAACACCGGCGCACCGTCCAGGAACTCCACCACCAGGTCCCCGCCGCTGGCGTCGTGGACAGCCAGGTGCATGGGGAACGAGTAGTCGGCGAGTGACTTCACCAGGTCAGGCATCGGTCGGCCGGCTGGCCACATGCGCTTGACCGGGGCGTTCCACACCTGCACGGTGGCAAACGCTTCGCGCGCCTGGCGGACTGTCGCGCAGGTGCCGAGGATCCACGACCCGAAGTGAATGAGGTCAATCGCGGGCGCAGCACCCGAGGCGGGCGGCGTCTGCGGCAGGTCCGTTTCCGGGAGCCACAGCGTGCCGACCGACAAGCCCGCGTCATTGAGGCCGTCGCACGCTGCCCAGTCGAACCCGAATGCATCCATTGCCACATAGCCGTGGCGGTTGGTCCACTGCAGCGGGCTGACCGGGCCGCCGGTCTCGGTGGCTGACCAGGCGAGGCCGCTCGGGACCACCTGGACTTTCGACTCGAGCTCGTGAGCGAAATCCATAGTGCGGCCGGAAACATGCAAATCCTCAAGCCGCACGAGCCGCAGGTCAGTGCACATTGCCTTTTATCCTTCCCCGGGGCAAAATAGCCCTGCCTTCACCCTTGTGGGTGCCGCCGGGCCCGGGAATAACTATATGCAGAGGGAATTGGCGCCGTGCTGAGTGGGCCGACTGATTCCCTGACCGATTCCCTGACCGATTCCCTGGCTGGTTGCCGGGCATTACTCACGGTCGTCCGGGAGCGACCGCCGACGCCCCATAATCCCGGCGCAGGGCCGCCCGGCCGTCTCGCTTGCCTTCCAGCGCCGGGCTGTGCGGCCCGGGCGGCGGCTGGCCCCGGGAGTGTTTGTCGCGCCACGAGTCCTGCATCAGGGTCCCGGCTACCGGCCCGGCTCCGAAGACCGCGATCACGGCCACGGCCAGTCCGAGAGGATTGAAGAAGGACATGCCCACCAGTAGGCCTAGTGCGATGATCAGGCCTGCGGCCCAGATCCCTGCCTTGTTCACCGGTGCCCGGGCCTGCGGCGGCCTGCGCAGCGGCGGGGATCCGGCCAGCCCAGACGGAATGTCGGCGGTCAGCGCCGCCAGTTCCGCATAGGTCCGCGAGGCGAGTGTCTGGCCCAGCCTCAGGTCAAACTCGTCCTTGGTCAGTCTGCCCTGGACGAACGCGGTCTTGAGCACGTCAATCACTTGTTCGCGGTCGGCATGAGACGCCCTCAGGTTGCCGCGCCGGGCCGCGGCTGCGGCCATCTTGTCTCCTGGCCTGACCGTCATCGGCGTCTCCCCGCAGCGCGACGTAAGGCAAGCGTAACGCGGCCCCGCTGGCCATCGGGCTGCAGGCAGGCAGGTCACCCCCAATCTGGGTGATATCGCCCACTGGCGCCGGGATGCCCGCCTCCCATGCAGGACAGCCGGGATGCGCGCCTGGCCAGGGCGAGCGCCGGGCGCGAAGCGTGCGAGGGGACGTGGGTCTCGCGGGTCCTCGGTGGCGGTGGTAGTTGCCGTGCCCCTCGTGGCCGGCTTGACGTCGGCGCGTACAGTCGCGCTGGAAGATGGTTCCCGGACCCGCATCGAGGCGCTATGACTACGACCAGGCGCATGCTGGCGCCCTTGCGCTCTGCCGCCCGCATCCTGACCGGATCCACCTATGCCCTGCTCGGCTTCGACGCCCTGCGGGCGCCGGGCGCGCGCGTCGACCAGGCCGCCCCGGTGCTGGCCGCGGTCCGCACGATGGTTCCGCTTCCCGCCGACGATGCGCTGGTGGTGCGCGGGAACGCCGCCGCGCAGGTGCTGGGCGGCACGCTGCTGGCGCTGGGGCGAACGCCGCGCCTATCGGCCCTGGCCCTGGCCGGCTCGCTGATTCCCACCACCCTGGCCGGGCACGCGTACTGGACGATCGAGGACCCGGCCGCCCGCAAGCAGCAACGAATCCAGTTCCACAAGAACCTGGCCATGATCGGCGGGCTGCTGTTCGCTGCGCTCGACCAGCCGCAGGCACATCCGTAGCGGCGCGGACACGCCCGCAAGCGTGTCGCGCCGCTGCCATCCCGACCGCGTTTGCGACCGTAGGCGTTTGACGGCCTGGCGGGCATGGTGTCTTTACCTGGCGCCGCTCAGGTGCCGGGGTCGAGGTGTCCCTTCGGCGGGGCTGGCTCCTGGGCCTCGGCCGGATGGCGCAGCAACCGCGGTTGCCAGATGCAGGCTGCCGTTGCTTTCTGCATCCTCGCTCAGGCTGACACCACTGTCACGACGGTGTGCCCGATCTTGATCTTGTCGCCTTTCTTCACCCGCTGCGCTGCGTGGATGCGGCGGCCATTGAGCCAGGTGCCGTTGGTTGAGCCCAGGTCCTGGACGTACCAGAGAGCGTGGGCCACCTGGAAACGGGCGTGGTGATTGGAGGCATAGTCGTCGTTGACGGCCAGTGCGCCCTGTCGGCCCGCGATGAAGTCGGTGTGGAAGGTGTGGCGCTGGTCTCCGGTCTGGATAACGAGCCTTTGTGCGGCGACGGGATCGACATCGGTCAGGGTGATGCCGGTCTGGCCAGCGACGGCGGATACGGCGGCTTTCCAGGCCTGCTGCTCCTGCTCGGTCGTGTCTTCCCACGGCGGGAGAGATCCAGGGAATGCGCGACGGTGGGCTTCGTAGGCGGTTCGCGCGAGGTGCTCGAGGCCGATGCTGGTCACGCATCGATGATGCCAGAGGGGACGGGTGATGGCTTCCAGGAATCGTCACCCTAGCTGGACCAGCCCCGGACGACTCAGGTTTAGCGCCAACTTTCGCGGCGGGGGTGGCGTCCAGCGGCACCGGAACCACAAGGGCCATCGACATGGATACCGCTGTGGTACGACCTGACCGGCCAGCGGTCTGGGTTGTTCTCGTGGCCCTCGGGCGTGGCAGGGTCGTAGTGCACGGCGTTGGTGTCGAACTGAATACGGACTTCTCGGCCTGCTCGTCTCTTCTCGACCACTGCAAGCTGCTCGTCAGTCCGGTCGGCTGAGGCTGGCTGAGCTGGCAGAGAGCCCAGCCCAGCACTCTTGCACCGGCCCTGCTGGGGTTTATCCCAAGACGGTCAAGAGGAGGCACCACGTGGGCACGATCACTACCACGGATGGCGTGGAAATCTTCTACAAGGACTGGGGAACCGGTCAGCCCATCGTGTTCAGCCATGGTTGGCCGCTGTCGGCTGATGACTGGGACACACAGATGATGTTCTTCCTCCTGCAGGGCTATCGCGTCATCGCCCATGACCGGCGCGGCCACGGGCGATCCACCCAGACGGGCGACGGCCACGACATGGACCACTATGCCGATGACCTTGCGGCGCTGACGGCACATCTCGATCTCCAGAACGCCGTTCACGTCGGCCATTCAACTGGTGGCGGCGAGGTGGCGCACTATCTGGCCAGGCACGGCGAAAGCCGGGTGGCGAAGGCTGTACTGATAAGCTCCGTGCCGCCGCTGATGCTCAAGACCGATGCCAATCCGGGGGGCACTCCCAAGAAGTGTTCGATGGATTCCAGGCACAGGTAGCCACCCGTCGCTCGGAATTCTACCGCGAATTCGCGGCGGGACCATTTTATGGTTTCAACCGCCCCGGCGTGGAAGCATCCGAGGCAATCATCGACAACTGGTGGCGGCAGGGCATGATGGGCGGCGCGAAGGCGCACTACGACGGCATCGTTGCCTTCTCACAGTTCGATTTCACCGAAGACTTGAAGAAGATCTCCGTGCCAGTGCTGGTGATGCATGGCGATGACGATCAGGTCGTTCCCTACGCCGACTCCGGGCCATTGTCGGCAAAGCTTGTCAAGAACGGGACGCTGAAGACCTACAGCGGCTTCCCGCATGGCATGCCCGCGACGCAAGCGGAGACCATCAACGCCGACCTGTTGGCCTTCCTGCAGGCGTGACAGAGAGCTACCGCGATCGCCACGGAGTCCAGGGTTGGCGTACGCCATGACCGGGGGGCTGAGGCTGCCGCCGGTCAGCGGCGTCAGCAACCAGATGGTGGCCTTCGCCGCCGAGTTCACCGACCGCTGCGGTCAGGCCCTGTCTCCCGCCTCCCGGGCGCTGCTCGGCGTCCCCGGCACCGCCACCACCGAGCAGGCCTACCTGGCCGCCTACCGGCGGGTCCGCTACTGCTTCGCCGCCATCGGACACCAACGCCACCGTCAGACCCCGGCGCAATACTAAAGACGAGGCCACCGCCACAGTTCTGTCGGTATGAAACCGGCAGTTCTGTCGGTGACCCCGGGCGCCCCCAGCAGGATTCGAACCTGCGCACACGGCTCCGGAGGGCGCTGCTGTCTCTTGGTTGATTATGGCGCTGACCTGGTAGAGGGGTCTCGCAAGGCGCAGACGCATGCGTGGTCGTTCCGCGTATATTCCGGATCTTGACCTGCGCTCGGCATTCAAGCCCGAGCGGCTCAGGTGAGACGCCGCCTGACCGGTCGAGAGCGTGGCTCACCTGGGCATCTCGGCTCCGGAGCCGGTCGTGGCGTGACGATCCTGGGCTCGTGGGTGCTGCTGGGCTTGTCAGCAAGACATCCATCAACGCAAGGCGCGGCCCGCCAGGATCGCTCACAACAGGCAACGAATGATTACTGAGAGTAGTAATGTCGTGCAGGGTCGCTGGCACCGCGATGGGAGGACGGTAGGCCATGTCAGCCAGGCTTACCATGGCGCGGCTGGCCGTGCGGCGATGGCGGGCCATGCCCGTCGTGCTGATCTCGCTCGCGGCGGGGCTGGGCCCGATAGCGCCCATGCCGCAGGCTGTTGCAGACGTGGCGTCAATGACGGGCTCGCCCGCCTCCTCGGGGGAACCGGCAGGCCCGGTCACCGCCTACGTCGCGAACGCGGGCTCGGGCACGGTCACCCCGATCGCGACTGCCACCAACACCGCCGGTTCGCAGATCACAACCGGAACCAACCCAGTTGCCATCGCGATCACGCCAGACGGCAAGACCGCCTACGTCGTGAATGCAGACTCGGGCACGGTCACCCCGATCACGACCGCCACCAACACCGCCGGCACGCCGATCACGGTCGGAAGCGACCCCACCCACATCGCGATCACGCCGGACGGGACAACCGCCTACGTCACCAATTACGACCTCTCGGGGACCGTCACTCCGATCCAGATAGCTACCAACACCGCCGGAACGCCGATCCCGGTCGGCGACTACCCGCTTGCCATCGCGATTACGCCCAACGGGAAGACCGCCTACGTCGCCAATGCGGGCTCGGGCACGGTCACCCCGATCACGACCGCCACCAACACCGCCGGTTCGCCGATCCCGGCCGAAGGCGATCCTTACGCTATCGCGATCACGCCAGACGGGAAGACCGCCTACGTCGCCGATGATGACAGCCCGGGTACCGTGACCCCGATCACGACCGCCACCAATGCCGCCGGTTCGCCGATCCCGGTCGGAGACTACCCAGTTGCCATCGCGATCACGCCAGACGGCAAAACGGCCTACGTCGCCGACCGTGGCTCGGGCACGGCGACCCCGATCACGACCGCCACCAACATCGCAGGCACCCCGATCACGACCGGAGACCACCCCGAAAACCTCGCGATCACGCCAGACGGCAAGACCGCCTACGTCGCCAACACCTACTCCGGCACGGTGACGGCGATCACCACGGCCACCAACACCGCCGACACGCCGATCACGACCGGGAACGATCCCTTTGCCATCGCGATCACGCCGGACGGCAAGACCGCCTACGTGGGCAACGTCGGCTCGGGCTGGGTGACACCGATCGCGACCGCCACTAACACCGCTGGCACGCCGATCACGGTCGGCGCTGTTCCCTATGCCATCGCGATCACGCCGATCATCGCCACCCGGGGGCCCGTCTTCACCAGCGACTCGAATGCCACGGCGGCCTTCGGGCGCGCATTCAAGTTCACGGTGACCGCCACCGGCGACCCGGAACCCAAGATCACCAGATCCGGTCGCCTGCCATTGGGCCTGCGATTCACCGCTAAACGCGACGGCACGGCCACGATCTCCGGAATCCCTCATCACAAAGCCGCCGGGGTGTACCCGCTCACCCTCACGGCCACGAACACGACCGGGACCGCCACCCAGGCCTTCACCCTCACCGTCACCCAGGCACCGGCCATCAGGAAGATCCGGACCACCAGAGCCAAGGTGGGCAAGGCGCTTCACCTGACCATCCGGGCCACCGGATACCCGCTCCCGGTTCTCGCCGAGTCCGGACCGCTGCCCGCCGGGCTGTACTTCACCGACAACGCAAATGGGACCGCCGTCATCGTCGGCGCCCCGGCCGCAGGCAGCGGCGGCCGTTATCCGATCACGATCACCGCCACGAACACGACCGGGACCGCCACCCGGCGGTCAACGATCGTTGTCGTACAACGCCGCAGACGATGACGGCCGCCCCGCTCGGCGTCCTTGAAACCTGGGACTGTCAGCTTGGGAAGTCGGTGTCGCTGGTCGCGCCTGACCTGCCGATGCCGTGACTTGCACTAACTATCTTGATCTTCCGTCAGTGCCTGTGGTTGACCCTTGCTACCCGTGCTGACGGGCACGTAGCGGGCACGCTTCGCCGAGCAGATGTGATGCGATGACCCACGGATTTAAAGCTTGACCAGGCCACCCGCGGGCCGCTCTGTCCGTTAACGGGCGTCCAGCGGACAGCCGACTGCTCAGACTGTGCGTCAACGTCCGGCGGCGTGTGTGCGCCGCTGAGGTGATTGTCACTCAGTTGGTCACCCACACCCTCCTCTTGCCCGGCTAGGCGACAGCGGTGATCAAAGTATGTGGGCCGGGCGGCATGGCTGGTCAGATGCCGAAAGTGCGTGCGCGTTCTGGCTGGGCTCACCATGATGGACCGCGAGACCAGACCTAAGGCACGCGAGATTGGCAGACCATGGCCGCTGGGGATGTGCCGCCGTATCACGAGCTACTTTGGCCCGCGCTTCAGGCGGTGGGGGAACTGGGTGGATCAGCGTCCATCAGCGAGATCGTAGAGACGGTCATCAAGCGCCAGGACTTCAGCGATGTCCAGCAGGCAGTGCTTCACAACGACGGGCCAGAGACTGAGATCGGGTA
>CAWIXN010000003.1:0-249663 GCA_963840095.1 uncultured Actinomycetota bacterium
CACAGACCTCGCGGACCGCCCGGATGTTGGCCATGCTGACCGGCTGGCCGCCGCCGGAGTTGTTAGTCACGGTCAGCATCACCAGCGGGACCGCATCGGCCTGGCTGGCGAGCAGCCGCTCAAGCGCCGCGACGTCCATGTTGCCCTTGAACGGGTGCCGCTTGGCCGGGTGGAGTCCCTCCGGGATCGGCAGGTCGACGGCCTGCGCGCCGGTGACCTCGATGTTGGCCCGGGTGGTGTCGAAGTGGGTGTTGTTCGGGACCACCAGGCCGGGCCCGCTCGCCGCGGTGAACAGGATGTGCTCGGCGGCCCGGCCCTGGTGGGCGGGCAGCACGTGCCGGAACGGGAACAGGCTGGTGACCGCGTCCCGGAACCGGTAGAACGACGGCGCCCCCGCGTAGGCCTCGCTGCCCCGCTGGACGCCGGCCCACTGCTCCGCCGACATCGCCCCGGTACCCGAGTCGGTGAGCAGGTCGATCAGCACATCCTCGGCCCGCACCTCGAACAGGTTGTATCCCGCGGCGGTCAGCGCCGTTACCCGATCCGCCCGGGTGGTCAGCCGCATCGGCTCGACCGAATGAATACGGAACGGCTCGAAGATCGTGTGGAACGGCTCGTCCGGCATCCGCCGCCGCCTTCCTGGCGGCTGCGCGCCACCGCTCATGGTCTCGATCACCACAGCATCCTCGCGCGTAGTCTGGGCAGGCAAGGCCGGTAACGCAGGGTGGCCGACAGTGACCAGTCCGGCGCCGGCCGGGACGAGGAGCGATGCGCGTAGTCTGGCCAGCCCTGGCGGTGGCCGGCGTCCTGGTGGCCGCGGTCACCGGCTGCTCGTCCCCGGGCTCAGCCTCGGCCTCGGGCCATGGCTCGTCGCCCGGGCGCTGCCTCGTCCCCGGCCGCGCGCCGCGCCGCACCGCCGGTCAGCTATTACCTGGCCCTCGGCGACTCCCTGTCGCAGGGCGTCCAGCCGGACGCGTCAGGGGCCAGCGTCAGGACCCAGGAGGGCTACGCCAACCAGCTCTACTCGGCGCTGCGGGTGCACCAGCCGGGCCTGCGGCTGGTCAAGCTCGGCTGCCCCGGCGAGACCACCGCCACCATGATCAGCGGCGGCATCTGCCGGTATCCCGGCGGGTCGCAGCTCGCCGCGGCCGTCAGGTTCCTCGGCGCGCACACGCGGCCACGTATCGCTGATCACCATCGATATCGGCGCCAACGACCCCTTCCCGTGCTTCACCCGGCCGTCGATCACCAACGTGGCATCGTGCACCGCCAAGGCCATCCCGGCGGCCACGACCAATCTGACCAAGATTCTTAGGACCCTCCTGCGGGCCGCCGGGAACACCCGCATCATCGCGATGACCTATTACCTGCCCGCACTCGCCGAATGGCGTAACGGCCTGATGGGCCGGCTGGTGGCGCATGTCAGCGAGCTGGCCACGGTCGGCTACAACGGCCTGCTGACCAGGACCTACCAGGAATTCGGCGTCCGGGTCGCGGACGTGTTCGCCGCCTTCCACGGGTCGGATTTCGGTGACCAGGTAACGGTGCCCGGGTACGGGACGCTGCCCCGCAACGTGGCCGCGATCTGCACGTGGACCTGGGAATGCACGGACCCCCGCGCGGCCCGAACGAGCACCCCAACCAGGCCGGCTACGCCGTGATCGCCCGCACCTTCCTGCAGGCCGACGGTTAGCGAGCACGGCGTCGTCGGGGTCACGGCCCGAAGCGGCGGCGTAACGGCGTACAATTTCTTGTACGTAAGGTTAGTGGGATGCGGAGGGCGGTAGACAGTGAAGACGATGACGTACTCAGAGTCTCGCGCGCATTACGCCGAGACCCTCAACGCTGTCGTCGATGACCGCGAGGAAGTGGTCATCACCCGGGCCGGGCACGAGCCGGTGGTGATCGTCGCGCTCGCTGACTACGAGTCCCTCAAGGAGACTGCTTACCTGCTCCGGAGTCCTGAGAACGCCCGGCGGTTGCTGGCCTCCATTGACCGGCTCGAGCACGGCGGCGGCATCGAGCGGGATCTCGTGGAGTGAAGCTCGTCTGGGACGAGGCCGCCTGGGCGGATTACGTCTGGTGGCAGGCCCAGGATCGCAAGGTCCTGAAGCGGATCAACGCGCTGATCACCGACATCCAGCGCAACGGCAACGAAGGAATCGGCAAGCCCGAGCCGCTCAAGCACGGCTTCCGGGGATACTGGTCACGCCGGACCACCGACGAGCATCCGCCTCGTTTACAAGCTCGCCGAGGACGAGATCCGCGTAGCCGCCTGCCGCTATCACAACGAGCGCTGATCACGGCCTGCAGATGACCCAGTTCGCCGCCCAGATGGTATGGTATCTGGTATGGCGACGAGGAAGGTGACGATCACTCTCGACGAGACTCAGCTCGCCCGGATCCAAGACTTGGTCCGGGCCGGGTCGGCCGCGAGCGTATCCGGATTCGTCCAGCACGCTGTGACCGTCGCGCTGGACGACGTCGCCGGGTGGGGAGCGATGCTCGCCGAGGCGCTCCAGCAGACCGGCGGGCCGCTGTCCGACGAGGAACGTGCCTGGGCTGACGGTGTCCTCAGCGTCACCACCCGGTCCGGCAGGCCGGCCGCCTGATGCCCGGCGTCACCATGGACGCGGGCGCGCTGATCGCCATCGACCGCGGTGACCGTCGGGTACTGGTCCTGCTCGCCCGCGCCCGCGAGACCGGCGCGGCCGTAACGGTCCCGGCCACCGCGCTGGCCCAGGCGATCCGCCGCCCCGAGCGCAGGCCCGTCTCGCCCGCCTGATCCGCCAGCCCAGCACCGACGTCATCAGCCTCGACCGGGTGGACGCTACTAGCACCGGCCGCCTGCTGGCAGCCAGCGCAACCTCCGACATCGCCGACGCCCACGTAGTCATCTGCGCCCGCCGCGCCAGCCAGAGCGTCGTCACCTCCGACCCCGGCGACCTGCGTGCCCTCGACCCCGCGATCAGCCTCATCACTATCTAACCCAGGCCGCCTGCCCGGCCGGCCTCGCCGCCACACCCCAGCGGAGAAGATCGACAACGACAACTCCGGAAAGCCTAGTGAAAGGCGCGGAGTTGATCTTGCGCGGCGGTGAGTCGCAGTCAGCTGGCCAGGAGTTGGCTGACGGCCTGATGCGACACGCCGAGCAGGACGCTGATGTCCCGCTGGGCCATGCCCTGCTCCCTCAGGCGCTGAGCGGTGCGCCGCGTCTGGGAGGTGGCGTCGGCGCGCACCTTCTCGGCCTCCTCGCGAGCTTGCCGGGTTCGGCTCAGTTCTTCGGCCAGGGCGGCATCGAGCACGGGCACTATCTCCACCTGACCGACCTCGTCCGCTCCAATATTGAAATGCAGCGCTAGCAGATCACGGGCCATGGCTTCGGCCTGATCCAGGCGCCGGGCCTGCGTATAGGCCGCATAGCTGAGGTCGTCGCCAGTGATTTCGAGTGCCCACCAGCCATCGCTGCGATGCGCAGTGACCTTGAGTTCACCGCCTGGCTGGTATGGTAACTGGTATGGCGACGAGGAAGGTGACGATCACTCTCGACGAGGCTCAGCTCGCCCGGATCCAAGACCTGGTCCGGGCCGGATCGGCCGCGAGCGTATCCGGATTCGTCCAGCACGCCGTGACCGTCGCGCTGGACGACGTCGCCGGGTGGGGAGCGATGCTCGCCGAGGCGCTCCAGCAGACCGGCGGGCCGCTGTCCGACGAGGAACGTGCCTGGGCCGACGGTGTCCTCAGCGGCACCACCCGGTCCGGCAGGCCGGCCGCCTGATGCCCGGGCGTCACCATGGACGCGGGCGCGCTGATCGCCATCGACCGCGGTGACCGCCGGGTACTGGTCCTGCTCGCCCGCGCCCGCGAGACCGGCGCGGCCGTAACGGTCCCGGCCACCGCGCTGGCCCAGGCGATCCGCCGCCCCGAGCGACAGGCCCGTCTCGCCCGCCTGATCCGCCAGCCCGGCACCGACGTCGTCAGCCTCGACCGGGTCGACGCCACCAGCACCGGCCGCCTGCTGGCAGCCAGCGCAACCTCCGACATCGCCGACGCCCACGTCGTCATCTGCGCCCGCCGGGCCAGCCAGAGCGTCGTCACCTCCGACCCTGGCGACCTGCGTGCCCTCGACCCCGCCATCAGCCTCATCACCATCTGACCCCCGCCGCCCGGCCAGCCGCCCGCGGAGCCAGGTCATCGCAAGTGCCTCTCGGCGTAGCGGCCGGTGCCAGCTGTTCACGGGCCATTCATCAATTTCGTTCCCCATTGCCGGCAGGCCGACCGGCCCCCGTAGGGACAGGTCGGCCTGGCCGGGCTTCCGATGCCGGTTTTCAGGGGGTGACGAGCCTGAACGTGCCGCCGTTGACCTTGATGCCATTGCCGTTACCGGCCGCGGCGATGCCGCTGGGGGTCGGCGCGAGGCCCTCGAAGGCGAACAGGTACAGCAGGTGGCCGCGGTAGCGGACCTGGGTGCCCTCGGGGGTGCGCAGGGTGGTGACCTGGCCTCGGGACACGCCGCCGGCGATCCCGGGCCGGCCGGTGGTGAGCATCGCGGGCCAGGCCCTCGCGCACGCCCCGGTGGCGCAGGCGCTGTGGCGGGCGGTGTCCCTGGTGTAGCGGTAGACGGGGAAGTCGACCCAGCCGACGCCGGTGAGCATCGGGGTGGCCAGGACCCTGCGGCCGCCGATGGTCGCGGTGGTCACGGTCGCGGTCCAGGGCAGCGCCCGCCCGGAGGGGGCCATCAGGTACCACACGCCGTGCCAGGGCGGCAGGGAGGGCTCGTCCCAGCTCCTCGCCGGAGACTTGGCCGGGTCCCTGGTCGAACAGGTACAGCGGGTGACCGGCGTAGGTGATCTGGGTCCCGACGTGCGCCCGGGTCACCGTGCCGAGCAGACTCTGCGAGACGCCATGGCCCGCGACCGGCTTGCCGCTCGTGGTGATCGCCGGCCATTCGGCGTTGCTGTCCCCGGACGGCCCGGTGCACAGCAGCGTCCCGACCGGGGTCTTGACCGGCGTGCGGTGCAGCCGAAGCTGCGGCCGTGGTCGCTGGTGATGTAGTACAGCGTGAAACCGGCGTACTTGCCCGACCCGACCACCAGTGCACGGCCGAACGGGGTGACCGTCGTGGTGATCACCGTCCCCTTGGCTGCTGGCGCCGCGGTGGCCGCCGACGCGGTCCCGGCCGCCGCGAGAACCGGCAGTCCCGCCGCCCCGGCCAGCCCCGCTACCCCGGCGATCACGCCCAGCATCCGCCGTGCCCCGCCGCGCCGCCCCGGCCTGATCCGGATGTCCGTGCGCCGTGGTTCTTCCCTCATGGTCTCTCCCTGCTCAGCTTTCCCCGGCGAGATGACCCGCCTGGCGTGTCGCCCCGCCTCCTCCCCTCCGATGAGACGGGGCTACGGCGAATGTGGGCCCGTTGCGTCACACGAACGTCACATACCGGTGGTCCGGCCAGGATTCTGCTCTTACACTCCTGGCAGGCTGCCGGCGAGGGAGACGCCGACAGCCGGGGACGAGGGGACCGATTGAGCCGTCTGCCGCCGCATCACATCCGCCGTCCGCGGCTGACCATGCAGTGCCTCGGGGCGAGCGTCGTGGTGGTCGAGGCCGGGGCCGGATACGGCAAGACTGTCCTGGCGGCCGAGCTGACCGACACCTGGCGGTCGGTTCCGGTCGAGGTCGTCCTGCACGAGGGCGGCGTGCCGGCCGAGCTGTTCGCCGCCAGGCTCCGCGCCGCCGCGGCGCACGCAGGCTTCTCGGCGGCCGCCGCCGCGATGTCCGAGGCCGGCGAGGATGCGGCGGGCGCCGTCGACGCGCTGCTCGACGCGCTGGCCCGCGAGCGCTGCGCGTTCATTGTCGATGACGCCCACCATGCGGAACGCGACGCCGGCCGGCTCATCGAGCGCCTGGCGCAGCGGCTGCAGGCTGATCAGCGCCTCGTCGTCCTGGCCCGCCGGCTGCCGGCCGGGACCGAACGGCTGCGCCGGGCCGACTGCCTCCAGCTGACCGCCGCCGATCTCGCGTTAAGGCCGGATGAGACCCTGCAGCTGTGCCGGGTCGGCTTCGGGCTCGAGATCAGTCCCGCCGAGGCTGCCGCGCTCGAGCGGGTATCGGGAGGCTGGACCGCTGCTGCCGCGCTGGCCGCGGCGCGGGCCAGCCGCACGGGCGAGGACGTGGGTACCCTGGCCGCGTGGGCCAGCGACCCGGGCCGGCCTTCGAGCGTGGTGGCAGCGATCCTCAGCGAGGCCCTCGCGGCATTGCCGGCGGCCGAGCGCGGGCTGCTCGCCCAGGTCGGCCGGCTACCGCTCCTCGACGCGTCAGTGGTCGACGCCGCCACGGGAGTTGAGGGCTACTTCGGCCGGGCCCTGGCGGCCGGGCTTCCCTTAACGCCGGGCCAGGACGAGTGGTGGGATCTCCCGGGGCCGGTCAGCGACTACCTCGCCGCGCTGGGCAGCCCGGATCCGGTCGTGCTGCGCCGGGCCGCCGCGGAATACGAGCGGCGCGGCCAGCTCAGCGCCGCGCTTCAGCTGCTGCTGTCCTCTGGCGACGCCGACGCGGCCGCCGCCCTCCTGGCCGACGGCGCGCCCGCCTCGATCGAGGCCCTGGACGTGCTGGAGTTCCAGGCCGTTGTCGACCGGTTGCCTGCCGAGGCGGTCGAGGCCCATCCGAACCTGCTGCTGCACTTCGCCCGGAGCTGTGACACGGTGGCGATCGACCTGCGTACCGACGTCCTGGACCGGGTTACCGCCATCGCGGCGCAGACCGGCGACGGCCGCCTGTCCCGTGCGATCGAGATCGAGCGGGCCAGCGACCTGATCAGGGAAGGCAGTTTTGCCCGCGCCGAGACCGCTTCCCGGCAGGTCCTCGACGCGTCGCAGGCCGGCGAATGGCTCACCCGGGCCCGCGCCTTCTCGGCGCTCGGGCGCACGGCCTGCTGGCGGCTCGCCCCGGACGGCCGCCGGGACCCGGCTGCCCTCCGGGAGGGGGAGCGGCACTTCGACCAGGCGGCCCGGCTGTACGACCAGCTCGGCATGCGAGGCGCCCGGGCGGGGCTCGTGCCGTACCAGGCGATCTGGATCGAGTTCGCCGGAGGCGACGCCCGTTCCGCCCTCGAGCACCTCGAGCAAGGACTGGGAATGGTGGTGGACCGGCCCCGTAAATGGGCTTACCTGCTGCTGTTCCGGGCCGAGGTGTCGGATGAGCTCGGCCGTCACGACCAGGCCGAGGCGGACGTCCGGGAGGTCTTCCGGGTGGCCAGCGACCTCGGCGACGAGCTCCTGCACGCCTACGGCCACTGGCAGCTGGCCATCTCGGCCTCCTATCGCGGCGACGCCGAGGAGACCCTGGAGCGGGTCCGCCTGACCGAGGCGCACAAGGGGACCTGGTGGACGGTGGTGTCGGACGAGTTCCTGGCCAGCTCGGCCGACTGCCTCGACCGGGTCGGGTACAGCGCGCTGGCCGCCGAGTACCTCCGCCGGGCGGAGGCCAATCTCCAGAACGGCGAGCGGCTCATCGCCATGGCGGACGGCGCGCTGCTGGCCCGTCACGGGGACCCGTACCTGGCCGAGGAGCGCCTGCTCGCCGCGCCTGGCCACGGGCTCGACCCGAGAGAGTACTGGCGCGTAACGCTGCTGCGGGCCTATGCCGCGTTCCGGCGCGGCGACCGGGACATCGGCGCCCTGGCCGCGCGGGCCTTTGAGGAGGCGGCCCGGCTGGGCGTCCCCCAGCTGCCCCTGATCAGGGAGCGAGCGATCACCGAGGAGCTCATCGGCCTGGCCGTCGAGACCGGCCAGCCCGCCGCCCTGGCCCTCGAGGCGGCGGCGCTTCCGGTCTCGCTCGCCGTCCTCGGCCGTTTCGCCCTCACGCGGGGCGGCCGCGAGGTCCCCCTGGCCGCGGGCCAGGCCGCGCAGCTGCTGAAGCTGGTGGCTGTCTCCGGCGGGCGGGTCCCGGCCGAGGTGGCCATCGACGCGCTCTGGCCGGAGGCCGGCCGCGAAGCGGGCCGCAACCGCCTGCGCACGGTGCTCAACCGGCAGCGGGCCGAGGCCGGGGAGGTGATCGTCCGGGCGGGGGATTCGCTGCTGCTGGCCCCCGAGGTCCGGGTGGATCTGGCCCTCTTCGAGGCCGAGGTCGGCCGGGCGCTGGCCCTGGGTCTGGCCGAGCCGGCCCTGGCCGTCGCCGTGGCCCGGGCGGCGATCGCCCGCTACCGCGGCGACGTGCTGCCCGACGACCCCTACGAGCCCTGGGCCGAGCTGCCCCGTGAGCATGCCCGCCGGATGATGCTCCAGCTGCTCGACCTGTGCGCCGACGCAGCCGCCGAGCGCGGCGACCTGGATGAGTCCCGCCGGGTGATCGAGCGGACCATCGAGCTGGCGCCCTACGACGACGAGCGTTACCTGCGGGCGGCCGCGGCGCTCCTGGAGCAGGGCCGCCGCGGCGCGGCGCTCACCCTGGTGCGCCGGGCGCGGACGGTCCTCGCTGAGCTTGGCCTGCAGCCGCCGGTCCACCTGATGAGCCTGGAAGAGGCCATCGTCGCCTGATCACGCAAGGTGGAAAAATGGAGCTCGAATAGCTCACCGGCGCCTGCGCGCCGGCCACTGCACAGGCCGGTCACACCGGGCGCGCTGTCATTGGATAGCACGGGAGGCGAACATGGCAGATGTGCTGATCCGTGACGTGCCCGACGAGGTCGTGGCGGCGCTGGACGCGCACGCGGGAAGACTGGGCCTATCGCGCAGCGAGTACCTGCGCCGCCGCCTTGCCCAGGATGCGGCGACTCTCCGGCTCCCGCGTCACGGTCGGCGATCTCGAGCGGTTCGCCGAGGTCTTCAGTGACCTGGCCGACCCTGATGTCATGACGCGGGCCTGGCGGTGACGTCCTGGCTGATCGAGAAGTCCGCGCTCGTGCGCCTCGCCACTAGCCGGACGCCTCGCAGTGGGCCACCAGGATCGAGCGGAGCCTGGTGCGCATTACGACCGTCATCCGTCTCAGTCGGCATCGGCCAGATCGGGTGCCGACCTGCGGGTCATCCTGCGGCGTCCGCCGCTGTCCTCGATGCCGGTCGAGTACCTGACGCCCGCCGATCGAGCATCGGTCGGTTGAGATCTTGGCGCTGCTAGCTGACTGGGGCCAGCGCCGGGCCCCGTCGCTCCCTGGCCTGATCATCGCTCGCTACGGCAAGAGCTGAGCCGTGGCTCACCGTCTGTACCACGCTCGACAAGGTTACTGTCGAGGTGATCCGTCCGGCAGGTACCGAGCCCTGCGGCCGCTAGGAGCGCGTCGGCGATACGCCGCAGTGAGGCAGCGGAGTGATCAATAAGCCGTGAGGCCGCTCGGCAGCCGCCAGCGCTCGCCATGTTGCGCCGGTGATAGAGACAGTGGAGTTAAGAACAGCCCAGCCGGGGAACGGGCACTGGGCAGCCCCGATAGCCCGTGCCCAGCCCGGAGGTCGATGACGTGGAGATCAAGATGGTGCTGTTCTTGCCCCGCGATGCGGCCAGCGTGCCGGTCAGCCGCCAGGTCCTGGCTAGCTGCCTGGACACCCTGGGCGTCACGCCCGACACGCGGGCGGACATCGCCCTGGCCCTGAGCGAGGCATGCTCCAATGTCATCCGGCACGCCGGGCCCGGCGACGAATATGAGGTAACGGCCAGGGTCCGGGGCGGGCGGTGCCTCATCGAGGTGGTGAACACCGGGAACGGCGGTAAGGCGATAACTCCCGGCGTCGGCATGCCGCCCGCGGACGCCGAGCACGGCCGCGGCCTGAAGATCATGGACGCGGTCGTCGATGAGCTGCGCCTGACCGGTAACGGACAGGACGGGACGACGGTCCACTTCGAGAAAGCACTGGACTGGGTGCCGGGAGCGGCGGGCGAGCTACTACTCAGCGGCGACAGGTAAGGCATGCGCCCCGCCACTGAGTCGGCTATGTCAACCTGGCTGGCACGGTCGTACCTTGGGTAGTACTGCAGGTATGAAGTTGAGTGTCAGCTTGCCGGCGGACGACGTCGAGTTCCTTGACTCCTATGCGCACGCCCACGGAATCGAATCCCGGTCCGCGGCCCTGCATAAGGCCGTGGGGCTGCTGCGGGCCGCTCAGCTCGGCAGCGCCTACGAAGGTGCCTGGGCTTCGTGGGCCGGATCCGACGACGCCCAGGAGTGGGAGGCCGTCACCGCCGACGGCCTGGGAACCTGAGTGCGCCGCGGCGAGATCGTCACGGTCAACCTCGATCCTGTCCGCGGATCCGAGGCAGATAAGACTCGTCCGGCGGTCATCGTCAGCAACGACGCCGCGAACGCCACGGCCACCCGCCTTGGCCGGGGAGTGATCACGATATCCAGGCCGAGCCATAGCAGGAGGAAGCATATCGCTCCTACCATGGTGGTATAGTTTCTTCCATGCCGCGCGGAAACCCATCGCCCAAGCTTGCGATCACGGTTGATCCCGACGTCCACGCTCAGGTGATAGCGGCGGCCGCGGCCGAGGGCGTCAGCGTGTCGGCATGGATGACGGCAGCGGCCCGGCGTGCGCTCAGGGTGAGGGAGGGACTCGCGGCTGTCGCTGAATGGGAGGCGGAGCAGGGAGCCCTGACCCGCGAGGAGCTCGAAGCGGCCCGGCGCCGCGTCGGCGCCCCCAGCGCCGGGCGCCGGTCGGCATGACCCCGGTGGTCTACGACGCAGGTGTCCTGGTCGCCGCTGACCGCAACGCCCGTGGGGTATGGGCGGATCATCGGGTGCGCTTGGAGCTGGGGATCGTGCCTGTGGTGCCAGCGCCGGTCATCGCGCAGGTAAGCCGGTCACCCGCGCAGGTCCAGCTCCGGCGCCTGCTGCGCGGCTGTGAGGTGGTGAGCCTGACCGAGCAGAAGGCGCACGCGGCCGGGCAGCTGCTGGGACACGCCGGCTTCGGCGACGTGGTGGATGCGGTGGTCGCCCAGACGGCGGCTGAACTGCGGGCTGACGTCGTGACCGGCGACCGCGCAGGCATCCGGCGGCTCATCGAAGCCTGCGGTGCCTCCAGCCAGATCATCGATATCTAGGAGCACCGCAGGCGCACCGCAAACAGTGTCAGCCGCTGGCCAGCCCGGCGTCGGCCAGGCCGATGCGGTCGCTCTCCGAGCAGAACGCGAGCGCCGACCGCAGCTCGTCGGCGCCGGCGGTCGTGTCCAGGCCGGTGACCGCATCAGGTGCCAGCGGCGCCGCGGGCACGTGCCTGATCAGCGGATGGTGCGGCCGCCGGTCGACCTCATCCTGGCCGAGCAGGTCCTCGGTGAGCTTCTCGCCCGGCCGCAGGCCGGTGAAGACGATGTCGACGTCCCGGGCCGCGGTGGCGACCAGGCGGCGGGCCATGTCGGCGATCCGGACCTGCTCGCCCATGTCCAGGACGAGCACCTCGCCGCCCGAGCCGATCACGGCGGCCTGCAGGACCAGCTGTACCGCCTCGTCGGCGGTCATGAAGTACCGGCAGACCTCCGGGTGCGTCACCGTGACCGGGCCGCCCGCGGCGACCTGAGCGGACATGCTGGTGAGGACCGATCCGCGGCTGCCCAGGACATTGCCGAACCGCACGCTCAGGTAACTCCCGCCGGTCTGGCTGGCCATGAACGCCGTGAGCCGTTCGGCGATCCGTTTCGAATATCCCAGCACGCACACCGGATCGGCCGCCTTGTCGGTCGAGATGTTCACGAACGACTGCGCGCCATAAGCCGCCGCGGCGTCCAGCACGGTGAGCGTGCCCAGCACGTTGCTCTTGAGCGCCTCGGCCGGGTAGCGCTCCAGCAGCGGCAGGTGCTTGAGCGCCGCCGCGTGGAAGACGATCTCCGGGCGGAACTGGTCGAAGATCTGCCGGACCCGGTGCGGATCGCGGATGTCGGCCAGCGCCGCCTGATCGGAGTCGAGCAGCGCCCGCCCGTGCAGCGCGAGCTGGACGGCGTGCAGCGCCGACTCGTCGCGGTCGAGCATGATCAGCTCGGCCGGCCCGAGCCGGTGCAGCTGGCGGCAGAGCTCGGACCCGATCGACCCGCCGGCGCCGGTGACCAGGATCCGCTTGCCCGCGAACTGCCCGGCCACGGCGGCCACGTCGGTCCTGACCGGGCGGCGGCCGAGCAGGTCGCTGATCCGCGGATCGCGGACTCCGTCGATCCTGGCGCTGCCGCTGAGCAGTTCCTTGACCGACGGGATCACCTTCGGGGCCAGGCCGCAGGCCTCTGCCGCCCGGGTGAGATCCCTGATCACCGGTCCGCTGGCCCGGGCGATGGCGATGACCAGGACCCTGGCGCCGGTCGAGGCGGCGGCCGCGGCCAGCTGGGAGCGGTCTCCGACCACCGGGATACCCCGGAGCCGCAGCCGGCGCTTGGCCGGGTCGTCGTCCAGTATCGCGACCGGCCGGTACTCGGCGTTGTGCTGGCCGATCAGCTGCTGGACCAGCTGGGCGCCGGCGCTGCCGGCCCCGAAGACGATGATCTTCTCCGCCGAGGAGGCCGGCGTCCTGGACCGCTGCCGGACGGCGAACGCCGCGTACCGCGCGCCCAGCATGGCCAGCAGCGCGATGGCCGCGGCGCCCGCGGCGGTCTCGAGCGGCGCATGCTGGCCGGGTATCAGCAGCAGTCCGGCGGCGAGGAGGCACAGGGAGGTCAGGCCGGCCGCGACGCTGACCCCGGCCACCTCGTCCAGGCTGCCGCGCTGGTACCGGCCCCGGTACAGCCCGGCGGCCAGCCCGCATCCGGCGCAGGCCAGGCAGACGGCGAGCGCCAGGCAGGCTAAGCGGTAGAGCCAGGCGGCGGCGCCGGGCAGGTCCTCGGTCGCCTTGGCCGCCGTCAGCAGTGCCGCAAGCCACACGGCGGCGTCATAGCCGGCCTCCGCGCCGACGCACCAGACCCGCCGGGCCGAAAAGACCCGGCGAGCTGGCGTGGCCGGAAAACCGCCATTTACCACCTGGTCGCTCACCCTTGCGCCCCCCGTTCGGGCCGGCTTCAGGGTCGCCGGCCCGATGCCGATGTTTTTTCCGTGCCGCCGCACATTACTCTCAGTAGTCGGGTAGAACACTAGCTGTAGTTGGAGCGACCTCGCTCGGGAAACGCCAGGGGACAGGTCTGGAGCGCGGGCGCCATGAAACCGCCGGTCAGAGCGCCGGCCGCGGCTCGTGTGGCGGCAGGAAGTTGACGGCGGGCCAAGGGGGGCAACGAGAGATGGCTGAAGATCCGGGCTCGACCGAGCGGGCGGCCACCGGGCAGCCCGCGACCGCCGGACCCGGCGGCGGCGAGCCGGGGACCGCTGGACCGGCCGGCAGTGAGCCGTGGAGCGCCGGGCTGGTCGAAGACTGGCGGTCGGCGCGCAGTGAGCGGCCGCCGCGGAGTGAGCGGGGCGCCCGTGAGCCGCGCGCCGTCCGCAAGCAGCGCGGCGGGCGCCAGCGGCGCGGCGGGCGCCAGCGGCGCGGCGTCCGGATCGCGCTGGCCTGCGCGGCGGCCGTCGTCGTGGTCGCGGCCGGTGCCGCGGTGACCGGCTTTGCGCTCGTCAACCACCTGGCCGGCAACATCCACCGGATCCCTAACGTGTTCAGCGGGCTCGATGCCGCTGGCCGGCCGGTGATGCCCGCCGCGACGAGCGGCAGCATGACGATCCTGCTGGCCGGGTCGCAGACGGTCCCCGCCAGCGCCGGCGCCAGCGGGGCGGATGGCTCAGCCACCGCATCCCAGGGGCCGGGATCTCAGGGGCCGGGATCTCAGGGGCAGGGATCTCAGGGGCACAGCGGCCTGATCGCGCTGGTGCATATCAACGCCAACCGGCAGGCCGAGGCGATTGTCTCCATTCCGCCCAATGCATTAGTGCACGTGCCCGGGCACGGTGTCACCGAGCTATGGAACGCGCTGCCGCTCGGCGGCCCCTCGCTCCTGATCCGGACGGTCGAGCACCTGACCAACGTGCGGGTCGATCACTACCTGGTGGTGGACTTCAACAAGCTGGCCGCGTCGCTCGGCCCGCTCGGCGGCGTCAACGTCGACGTGCCCTCCTACGGCGCCGGCAGCGGCATCGCCTTCCATCCGGGGATCAACCACCTCACCACCGCCACCGCACTTGAGTTCCTGCGGGAGACATCACCCAACGAGGACGAGCGGGTGCTGGCCCAGCAGGCGCTGCTGTACGCGGTCCTGGAGAAGATCGCCGCCGAGCATCTGGTGACCCACCCCACGACCGGATTCAGCATCCTGAACGCCTTCACCAAGGCACTGAGCGTGGACAGCGACTTCAGCAACTCCGCGCTTGAGTCGCTGGCACTGCACACGAACCTGGCCGGAAGCTCACGGACGTACGTGTCCGCGCCGGTCGCCCGGACCGTCACCTACCACGGGCAGGCCGCGGTCCGGCTGAACGGCCCCCTCAGCCGCCAGCTGTGGCAGGCGATCAGGAATGACGTGGTCGCGGCGTTCGCAAAACGCTATCCGTCCACGGTGACCCCGTAGGCCCGCGATGACTCCGGCCTGCGGCGACCATTATCCATCCACGGCGACCCCCGATCGCATCACATTGACAGGCGGCTCGCTGGCGAGCCCCGCGGTGCACCGCACCGCCGCCAGCGGCGGCCGTGACCGACATGGGGGCAGCTTAGGTGGGAGTGCAGATCGGCTCCTTCGTGGCGCTAGGGGACAGCTTCACGGAGGGGATGGGGGACCCGTCCGACGACGGCATCAGCCTCAGAGGCTGGGCCGACCGGTTCGCTGAACGACTCGCGGCCGGCCGGCAGGCCTTCCGTTACGCGAATCTGGCGGTCCGGGGCAAGCGGCTGCGGGAGGTAGCGGCCGAGCAGGTACCGCGGGCCATCGCCCTGCGCCCGGACCTGGTCAGCATCTTCGCTGGCGGCAACGACCTGCTGTGGATCCGCGCCGACCCGGACGCGCTCGCCCAGCAGTTCGACGACACCGTCGCGCAGCTGCGCGCCGCCGGGTGCCAGGTGCTGGCGTTCACCGGGTTCGACCCGCGGGCGTTCCCGGTGCTGCGGCTGATCCGCGGCAAGGTGGCCGCATTCAACGTGCACCTGCGCGTGATCGCCCGCGACCGCGGCTGCCAGCTGGCGGACCTGTGGGCGATGGACATGCTGGCCGATCCGCGGGAATGGAGCGCGGACCGGCTGCACCTCGCCGCCGACGGCCACCGCCGGATGGCGCTGCTCGCCAGCGAGGTGGTCGGCCTGGAGGTCAGCGAGGACTGGCGGGAGCCGCTGCCCGCCCGGCCGTCGGCCGGCGCGTGGCTGGCCAGATCGGCCGGCTGGCTGGCGGCGCGGGGGAGCGATGCCCGGTGGGCCCGCGAGCACGCCGCGCCCTGGCTGGTCCGGCGGCTGCGCGGGGTGTCGGCCGGCGACGGCATCCCGCCCAAGCGGCCCCAGCTGCTGCCGCTGGCGGTAGCCGGGACCGGGGCCGGCGGCGGGCTGGGCGCGGTCGGCGGACCGGCGGGCGGACCGGCCGGGCTCGGCGCGCCGGGGGGCGGACCTGGCGGACCTGGGGGCCGGCTGATTCGGGCGGGACAGGACGGGTAGGGACCAATGTGTAGGGGGACACGCGAACCGCGAGGTCACGGGGGCAGGTGAGATCGCGGCGTCATGGGGGTTTCTCGGGTTACGTCATCCGCCGGCCCGGGGGCGGGCAGCGAGCTGCCGCCTGCCGAGCCGGGCCTGGTCGAGTATGCGATCGGGCAGCTGCTGGGCGACAACGACGCGGCGGACGCGCTGCCGGCCGTGCTCGAGCGCGTCGGCGCCGCGCTGGGCTGCCGCGCCACGCTGGCCGTACAGCAGACGCCGGCCAGGCAGCTGATCGTCCTGGCGGCGCATCCGCCCGCCGCGGCCGGCGACGCCGAGCTGATGGACGAGCTCAGCGAGATCTCCGCGGCCCGCTCCGGCCAGGCTCACCAGGGCAGGTCCTTCCAGGAGAGGCTCAACTGGGGGCTGCCAGGCGGGCCGCCGCTGAGCGTCCTGATGGCCTACTCGGCGCCGGAGGCGCACTGCCTGTGCGCGATCGCGCTCATCGGGAACGCATCCGGCTGGACCGCCGAGACCAGGTCCATGGCAGCCGCCATCGCCGCGATCGTCGCGGCCCAGATCCGGCACGCCAACGCCAAGGCAAAACTCGCCGAGGGCCAGGCCCTGACCTCGGCGCTGATCGAGGGATCGCCGGACGCAGTCGTCGTGGCCGGCCACGACCAGCGGATCGTGACGTTCAATCCGGCGGCCGAGCAGATGTTCGGCCTGAGCCGCTGCGACGTCATGGGCAACAGCGTGCCCGACCTGCTGCTCCCCGAGCGCAAGCGGGCCGAGTTCGAGGGCGGCATCCGGAGCTACCTGGAATCGGGTGACCGGGGCGTGTACACGGGCCCGATGCGGTACCCGGTCCTGCGCGCGGACGGCACCGAGCGCGTTGTCGAGCTGACCCCCGTCCCGCTCATGGTCGACGGCGTCGTCCACTTCTGCGCCTTCATGCGCGACATCACCGAGCTCGAGCACGCGCACGCCGCGCTGGCCGACAGCGAGGCGCGGTTCCGGGTCCTGGCCCGGCTCGCCCCGGTCGGCATGGTGCAGATGGACGCCGAGGGCCTGTGCACCTTCGCCAACGACCGCTGGTGCGAGATGACCGGGATGACCGAGGCGGACGCGACCGGGATCGGCTGGTCGACGGCGCTGCACCCCGATGACGCGGTGCGGATGGAACGGGAATGGGCGCTCGCCGCGGCCCGGGGCACGGAACTGCGCACCGACTGCCGGCTGATCTCCACCAGCGGCCGCGAGATCTGGGTGCATGCCGTGGCCATCCCGCTGCTGACCACGCAGCAGGCCGGCCGGTTTCCTGGCCGCCGTCACTGACGTGTCGGCACGCAAGCGGGCCGAGGAAGAAAGAGAACGGCTGCTGGCGGCTGAGCGGGCGGCCCGGCGCAGTCTCGCCGACCAGACCGAGCGCCTGAACAGCCTGATCGCCAACGCGATTCCCGCGATCATGGTGCGCGACGAGGACGGCATGATCGCGCAGGTCAATGGCAGCTTCTGCGAGCTGTTCGGGATCACGGTACCGACCAGCCAGCTGACCGGTACCTCGGCCGCGCAGCTGGCCAACCTGGTCAAGGGCACCTTCGCCGACCCGGCCGAGTTCCTGCACCGGACGGCCGCGCTCAGCGCGGGGCGGCGGCCGGCCGAGGGGGAGCAGTTCAGCGCCGCGGACGGCCGGACCATCGAGGGCGACTACTGGCCGGTCTACGCCGAGGGAGAGTACCGGGGCGATCTGTGGCAATTCTGGGACATCTCGGAGCGCAAGGCCCTGGAGGCGCAGCGAGAACGGATGCTCCAGGCCGAGCTCGCCGCCCGGGACGGAGCCGAGAAAGCGCAGCAGCGGCTGGCCGAGCAGAACGTCAGGCTGCAGGAACTCGATGACGCGAAAAGCGAGTTCCTGGCCACCATGTCACATGAGCTCAGGAGTCCGCTCACGTCGATCGTCTCGTTTACTGAACTGATTCTTGACGGTGACCAGCGGCTCGAGGCTGAGACCAGTGATTCGCTGCGCATCATCCGCCGGAACGCCGAACGGCTGCTCCGGCTGGTCGGGGACCTGCTGCTGCTGAGCCGGGCCGAGGCCGGGGTGCTGCCGCTCGACGCGGACGTGGTGTCGGTTCCCGAGCTGATCGACGAGACGGTCCGCGCCGGATCGGCGTCCGCGGCCGCCCGCGGCATCATGGTGGAGGTCCGGGCGGAGGACGGCCCGCCGCTGCATGGGGACCAGCTCCGGCTCCAGCAGGTCATCGAGAACCTGCTGTCCAACGCGGTCAAGTTCTCGCCGGACGGCGGCCGGGTCGTGATCACTGCCGCCTGCGACGGGCAGACCTGGCGGGTCGACGTGACCGATCAGGGCATCGGCATCCCGCCCGCTGACATTGACGGGCTGTTCAGCCGGTTCGTCCGCGCCTCGAATGCCGCCAAGGCGGGCCTGCCCGGAACCGGCCTCGGCCTGTCGATCGTCAAGGCCATCACCGAACTGCACGGCGGCCGCGTCGAGGTGCGCAGCACCGTGGGCAGCGGCACGACGTTCAGTGTCTACCTGCCGGTCAGCCGATGAGCGCCCAGATCCTCTGCATCGAGGATGATCCGGACATCGCGCGGGCCCTGGAACTGATCCTGGAGCGGGCCGGCTTCGAGGTGACGGCCGCCGCCGACGGCCGCGACGGCCTGCGGGTCTTCCACAACGAGCCGCCGGACGCGATCCTGCTGGACGTCGGGCTGCCGACGCTGGACGGCTGGGAGGTGCTCGAGCGGATCCGCGCCACCAGCGACGTGCCGGTGCTGATGCTCACCGCGCACGGCCAGCTGTCGGAGCGGGTTCGCGGGCTGCAGTCGGGCGCCGACGACCACCTCACCAAGCCGTTCGGCAACGCGGAACTGCTGGCCCGGGTCCGCGCGCTGCTGCGGCGCCGCCGCTCCGGGCACCCCGATCTCGAGGTCTACGACGACGGCCGGGTCGAGCTGGTCTTCGTGGCCCAGCGGGTCCGGGTGGACGATCAGCCGGTGGCCCTGACGCCGGGCGAGGTCCGCCTGCTCGCCACCCTGGTACGGCATGCGGGCCAGACCCTTTCCGCGGCCGAACTGCGCGAGGCGGCCTGGGGCGATCCGCAGCGCACCGAACGGCCCGCCGACGGCACCGCGAAGCTGACCGCCACCGTGGAGCAGCTGAGCCGCAAGCTCGGCGAGTCCTGCGCGGAGGGTTCTCCGATCGAGGTGGTTGCCGGTTCCGGGTTCCGCTACCAGAGGCCGGAGTCATGACCGCGCGGCCCGCTGGTCCCGCCGGTCCCGCCGGTCCCGGTGGTCCCGCTGACCCCGGCGGCCCCGGTGGTCCCGCTGGCCCGGGCGGCCCTGTTAACCCTGGCGGCCGCGCTGGCCCTGGCGGCCGCGCTGGCCCGGGCGGCCCTGTTAACCCTGGCGGTCAGGCGGGCCCCGGGGAGTCGGCCGGGCGGATCCTCGTGGTCGAGGATGACCCCGAGGCCGCCAGCTTCGTGATCCAGGCACTCGGGGTGCGGGCCAACTTCGACGTCACGCACACCGTCGACCCGGTGTCCGCGCTGCTGCGCGCCAGCACGGAGCACTGGGATCTGGTGCTCACGGATGTGGAGATGCCGGGCATGACCGGCATCGAGCTGCTGGAGGCGCTGCGGCGGGCGGCCCCGGACCTGCCGGTCGCGATCATGACCGCGCATGCGTCGGTGGGGCACGCGATCAAGGCGCTGCGCGGCCGGGCCGATGAGTTCCTCGAGAAGCCGCTGCGGCCGGCCGAGCTGATCGCGACGGTCACCAGGCTGGTCGCCAAGGGCCGGGCGGAACGGCAGCTCCGGCGCGAGACGGTGCTCGCCGTCGGCGCCCATCCCGACGACGCCGAGATCGGCGCGGGCGGAACCCTGGCCGCCTATCACCAGATGGGCCACCAGGTCGCGGTCCTGACCCTCAGCCGGGGCGCCCGGGGCGGCCAGGAACAGGCGCGGGCCAATGAGTCCCGGCAGGCCGCGCAGGTCCTCGGGGCCCGGCTGTACCTGGAGGATCTCGAGGACACCAGGATCAGCGAGGGCGACCCGACGATCAGGATCATCAGCCGGGTGATCGCCGAGGTCCAGCCGACCATGATCTACACCCACTCGCTGCACGACGTCCACCAGGACCACCGCAACGTCCACCGGGCCGTGATGGTGGCCGCCCGGCAGATCGGCCGGGTCTTCTGCTTCCAGTCGCCCTCGGCTACCGTCGAGTTCCGGCCCACCAGGTTCGTGCGCATCGACGAGCAGCTCGAGACGAAGCTGGCGGCGATCGAGGCATTCGGCAGCCAGGTAGCGGTGCGCGCCTACCTGGAACCCGACCTGATCTCCGCGACCGCGCGATACTGGTCCAGGTTCGGTGACGGCCGCTTCGCGGAGGCCTTCGAGGTGATCAGGGACGGCGTGGCGGTCAAGTCGCGGAGCCCGGCAGCCCAGCCCGGCCTCCGGGCCGAACCGATGACTGAGCCCGCGATGTCGGCGGCCGAGTTCGGTGCCGCCGAGTTCGGTGCCGCCGAGTTCGGTGCGGCTGAGCTCAGTTCCGCCGAGCTCAGTTCCGCCGAGCTCAGTTACGCCGAGCCCACAGCTGCCGGGCCAGGTGCTGCCGAGCCCACGGGCAGCGAGCCCCCATCCGCTGAGCCCACCTTCGCTGAGCCCGATCTCATGGCAGGCGAGCAGGATGAGCCCGGCTGACCAGCGCCGGCCCCGCCGTCGGTCCGGTGACGGGCGCCAGTAGCCTGGCCGGCCTCCCGGCGGACGGGCCGGGAGGCCCGGTGGGCGTCCTGGTGACCGGCGCGGGCGGTCCGGCTGCCGTCGCCGTCATGAAGTCGCTGCGGCACGACCCGTGCGTGCGGCTGATCGCCGCCGACATGGACCCGTGGGCAGCCGGGACTCTACCTGGTCCCGTGCGAGTCGCGCACGCTGCTCCCGGGCGGGGACGCGCCGGGCTTCGCTGAAGTGGTGCTCGAACGATGTCTCGCGATGGACGCCGGCATTGTCATCCCGACCTGCGACGCCGAACTCGAGCCGCTGGCGAAGGCGCGCCACACGTTCGCCGCGGCGGGGATCGGCCTACTGCTGGCCCCCGACGAGGCCCTGCGCCTGACCCTCGACAAGCTCGCGCTGATCAGGCGCTGCACGGGCGTGGTCCGGGTGCCCAAGACCGAGTGCTTCGACGAGGAACTGGACCCCGGCTCCTGGACCTATCCGGTCATCGTCAAGCCGAGGGCCGGCAGCGGCTCGCGGGACATCTCGCTGGTGTCGTCGGCCCGGGCGCTTTCGGCGCTGCACCGGTCGGCCGAGTTCATCGTCCAGGAGCACCTGCCCGGCCAGGAGTACTCCATCGACGTGCTCGCCGACCGCAGCGGCCACGTGATCTCCGCGGTCCCGCGGGTCCGGGCCAAAGTCGACTCCGGAGTCTCGGTGGCCGGCCGGACCCTGCACGATCGCGAGCTTGAGGGCTTCGGCCGGGCGGTCGCCGAATCGGTCGGCCTGACCTACATCGCCAATGTGCAGTGCCGCCGGGACAACTGCGGCCAGGCCCTGCTGGAGGTCAATCCGCGGGCGCCCGGGGCGCTCCCGCTGACCGTGGCCAGCGGCGTCGACATGCCGCGGCTGGCGCTGGACGCGCTGCGCGGCCGGCCGGTGCCCCGGCACCTGGACTTCAAGGACCTGGCCATGGTCAGGTTCCTTGAGGAGCGCTTCTTCGAGGTCTCCGAGGTTCAGGAGGGGACGGAGTGACCGCGGTCGCGCTCGACCAGGACTACCACGTTCACTCGGTGTTCTCCGACGGCGTGAGCACCCTCGACGAGAACGTGCTGGCCGCCCGCGAGCGCGGCCTGCGCACCCTCTGCCTGGTCGACCACGTGCGAGCCGACACCGCCTGGGTGCCGGACTTCGTGCGCGCGGTTTGGCCGCTGCGCGCCCTGCCCGGGATCGACATCCTGGCGGGGGTCGAGACGAAGATCCTCAACCGGGCCGGGCGGCTCGATCTGCCCGCGGGCATCGACGGAATCGACCTCGTGCTGATCGCCGATCACCAGTTCCCCGGCGACGACGGCCCCGTCGACCCGCAGGTGATGCGCGCGGCACTAGAGGCCGGCGAGGTCAGCCCGGTGGACGCGATCGGCTGCCTGGTCGAGGCGACGGCCAGCGCGCTATGGGCCGGCCCGTTCGCGCTCTCGCGGGCTGAGGCCGTTCCGCAGACCAGAAAGGTTCCGCAGGCCGGGCCGGTTCCGGAGGCCGGGCCGGTTTCGCAGGCCGGGCCGGTTTCGCAGGCCGCGGGGTCCGCGCCGCGCCCGTTGCTGGCTCATCTGTTCAGCGTGCTGCCGAAGATGGGCCTGGATGAGTCGCAGGTCCCGGGCCCGATGCTCGGGATGCTCGCCGATCGGGCCCGCCGGGTCGGCGCGCTGGTTGAGGTCAACGAGAAGTGGGGCTGCCCGTCGGCCCGCAGCCTGCAGGCCTTCATCCGGGCCGGGGTGCCCATCGTGGCCAGCACCGACAGTCACGACTGCGTCGACATCGGTCGTTACGTCCAGGTGCGCCGGATCCTGGCCGAAGCGGCGCGCCGCCAGGCGGGTGACGGCGGCCCGGCTGATGCCCGGGTGATGGCGGCCCGGTGGCGGCCCGAGGTGCCGGCTGCCCGGGTGGCGGCGGCCCGGGTGGCGGCGGCCACGGCTGGTGTGGCGGCCTGACGATCGGCCGCCGCCGTGACACTTCACGCGCTGCTGGGCTTCAAATGGCTGCTCGTCGCGTTCGTCATGATCGGGGCGGTGCCGCTCATCCTGGCCAACTACCAGTTCCTGCTGGTGGCCGACCACATCAGGCGGCTGCACTACAACCGGTGCGCGCCGTGGTTCCCGCGCACCGCCATCGTGATACCGGCCTGGAACGAGGCCGCCGTCATCGGCGCCTCCATCGACCGGCTGATGCTGCTGGACTACCCGCGGGAGGCGCTGCGGATCTTCGTCGTCGACGATGCGAGCACCGACGACACCCCCGACGTGATTCAGGCCAAGGCGGCGCAGTACCCGGGCAACGTGGTCCACCTGCGCAGAAAGACCGGCGGCGAGGGCAAGGCGCACACGCTCAACCACGGGCTGAGGGAGATCCTGCGCGACGACTGGATGGAAGCGGTCCTGATCATGGACGCGGACGTGATCTACGAGCCGGATTCGCTCCGCAGGATGACCCGCCATCTGGCTGATCCGCGAGTCGGCGCGGTCACCGCCTACATCAAGGAGGGCAGCCGCCCCGGCAACTACCTGACCAGGTTCATCGGGTACGAGTACATCACCGCGCAGGCGGCCGCCCGCCGCACCCAGAACGTGCTCGGGGTGCTGGCCTGCCTGGCGGGCGGCGCGCAGCTGCATTCACGGGCCAACATCGAGGCGCTGGGCGGCCGGGTGGACACCGGCTCGCTGGCCGAGGACACCGTCACGACCTTCGAGACGCAGCGGGCCGGCCTGCGGGTCATCTTCGAGCCGCATGCGACCGTGTGGGCGGAGGAACCAGACACCGTAAGCGGCCTGTGGAAGCAGCGGCTGCGCTGGGCACGCGGCAACATCCAGGTCACCATGCGGTTCCGGCACCAGTGGTTCCAGCCGCAGGCAGGCAACCGGCTGGGCAGCAACACCTTCGGCCTGTTCTGGTTCGCGCTGCTCCTGCTGCCGATCACGATGACCCTGGCCTCAGCGTCGCTGGTCACGTTGTTCTTCATTGATTACCGGCTGGCCTGGGAAGCGTTTCACGTGCTCTGGATCACCAATGTCATCACCTATGCGTTCATCACCTCGTTCGCGCTGATGATCGATCCCCAGACGGGCAGGCGCGTCTGGCTGGAGGCGATGCTGTTCCCCGGCCTGGTCAGCGTCCTGATCATCCTGGCCGCCGTCATACCGGGCCCACTGCGCTGGCTTGCCTACCACGGGGCGTCCGCGGCCGGGATCTCCATCACCAGCGTTGACGTGCGCGGCCTCGAGCTGTTCACCTACATCTGGCTGGCCGGTTGCATGGGCGTGGCCTTCCTGGCCAAGTCCGCCGAGACCCGCTGGCTCGGCCGGTTCACCAGCCCGGCACTGATATTCGTCGGTGGCTACGGCCCGCTGCTGTGCGCTATCACCACCGCCGCCTACATCAAGGAACTCAGGAGGGCCGAGGTTCGATGGGAGAAGACCGAGAAGACCGGCAAGGTGTCGATGCCGGCCTGACCCGGGCTCCGGCCGAGCGGGTCTTCGAAGCCGAGGTCAGCGCGGCCACCAAGTACGAACGGGGCCTGGTCGTCAAGGCAGCGATCGCGCTGGTGATCGTGGGCCTCGTTATCCTCATGCGCTTGTACTTCTACGGCTGACGCCCCATCGGCCACCGGCCTCGTGTCCGCGGCCCCTTACGCGGCCCCTCACAAGAGGCCGCGGACATATGCCCGTCGCCGGTGCTGCGCGATTGAGGAGCAGCCGCATGGAGCCACTGTGGTACCTAGGCCCGCTTGCGGCACTGCAACCCCAGCGGTCACGAGCTAGGCCGGGTGAACCCGCCGGTCCTGCCTGATGGATTCGGGAATCGGTAAGGAATTCCCGTATCGATTCCCGAATCCATCAGGCTCCGGCTAGGGAGCTGCCGGCCGCGCCAGCTTCCGGAAAACGACAAACCGGTCATCTGGCGCACCGGCGCCTCCCGGGCACGGGCACCGACGGCTCCCGGGGCCGCGGCGGTGAATGGCCGGGCGCCCCGCCGTCCATGGCCGGCGGGGCGCGCTCGTGGGCCCCTCCCGGACATGGCCTGCAACCTGATGCCGGGAGGAGCCACTATCAATGTCACTCACGAGGCCGAGCACCCGCTGAAGAGGTGCTGAAGATAGCCTGCACAACTGCACAAAGATAGCCGTCAGTTTCCTCCACATAATCAGGAAAGCCACTGGCCACTTCCTCAACTCCGCAGCTGAGCGCCAGGCAGGTCATTCCTGCGGCGGATCGTGCAGGCAGGTCATTCCTGCGGCGGATCGTGATTGCCCCGATGATCCTTTCCGCGATGCCGCTCAGCGCAGGGCGCGGGCCGCTGCTGCTGGCCGGGCCGGCTGCTGGCCGGCCGCGTCCCTTGTCATGGCTCGGCTTGCAGCGCCCGCTCTCGGCTCGGCTCCGCTCGGCTCCGCTGCTCTCGGCTCGGCTCGGCTCGGCTCGGCTCCGCTCGGCTCTGCTCCGCTCGGCGCGGCTCGGCTCGGGCCTCGGCGCGAGTGCTACGCGCCGATCGGGTCACGCTCGCACCAGCAGTCTCACCAGCCCCGGCGACCGGGGTGCGGCCAATGATCTTGTCGCCTTCTCAGCGGTATCTACTGGGAAGGCGCCAAGATCATTGAAAGGCGCAGCGGTCTCGCGCTCGGCGCCCCGCTAACACCCGCCTGGAGTCACTGCCGCCCGTCTTGTCGACCAGGAAAGCTGCTGACGCACGCTACCGTGCTGGTCTGCCGGCCTGTCCTGGCGGTTCCGGGTCTCCGGCGACGGCGAGGAGACGGCGAGGAGACCTCGTCAGGCGCTTGTTAGCAGCATGTATACCCGGTAGCATGCGGAGCATGATATCTGATTGCGGGATGGCATGAGCGTCCGGCATGCGCTGCTCGCGCTGCTGAGCGAGGGGCCCAAGTACGGGCTGCAGTTGCGCGAGGAGTTCGAGACGCGGACCGGCGAGGTATGGCCGCTGAACGTGGGCCAGGTGTACACGACGCTGGGCCGGCTTGAGCGTGACGGGCTGGTCGAGTCCGACGACACCGCGGACGACGGCCCGCAGAAGGGGTTCCGGATCACGGCTGAGGGCGAGCAGGAACTGGCCGCGTGGCTGCGCACGCCACCGGACCTGGCCTCCCCGCCCCGCGATGAGCTGGTGATGAAGGTGCTGGTGGCCGTGCGGGTGCCCGGCATCGACGTGCATGAGGTGATCCAGGTGCACCGCCGGTACCTGGTGGAGCTGATGCAGCAATGGACGCGGATCAAAGAGGACGAAGGCGAGTTCGACCTGAGCCTGGCGCTCGTGGTCGACGCCGAGCTGTTCCGGCTGGACGCGGTCATCCGCTGGCTGGACTCCGCCGACGGGCGCCTCAAGCGCGCCGCCGCCGATCCTCCCCCGCCAGTTACGGCCGCGCTGCCGAGGCTGCGCCGCAGAGTAGGGGTTAGGCGATGAGCATTCTGGAACTGCAGGGCGTGTCGAAGACCTACGGGCAGGGGGCGGCCGAGGTACACGCGCTGCGCGCCGTCGACCTGCACATCGAGGCGGGCGCGATGGTGGCCGTGATGGGCCCGAGCGGCTCGGGTAAGTCCACGCTGCTGACCATCGCCGGGAGCCTGGAGGACCCCACCAGCGGGGAGGTGCTGATCTGCGGAGCGGCGCTGTCGAAGATGTCGCGCAACGACAAGGCCCGGCTGCGGCGCCGCACGGTCGGGTTCGTGTTCCAGGACTTCAACCTGCTGCCCGGGCTGACCGCCGCCGAGAACGTGGCCCTGCCACTGGAACTTGACGGCATGCACGCCGGGAAGGCCCGCGCGGCCGGGCTGGCGGCGCTGGACGGGCTCGGCCTCGGCGAGCGGGCCGCCCGGTTCCCTGACGAGCTGTCCGGGGGCGAGCGCCAGCGGGTGGCGATCGCCCGCGCAGTGGCCGGAGAGCGCCGCCTGCTGCTCGCCGACGAGCCGTCCGGAGCGCTGGACTCGGTGAACGCCGAGGCGGTGATGCGGCTGATCCACGAGGCCTGCAAGCGAGGGCTGGCCGCCGTAGTGGTGACCCACGACGCGCAGCTGGCCTCGTGGGCTGACCGGGTGGTGTTCCTGCGGGACGGGCGGGTCGCGGACCAGACGATGCCCACGCCCGGGCCGGAGTCGCTGCTCACGCCGGGGCCGGCCCAGTGAGCACGGCGCTGCACGAACGGCCGGCCCCGGCGGGAGCCCGCAACGGGGGCGTTCCCGCCCGCCGTGCCGTGGTCCGCTGGGCCTGGCGGATGTTCCGTCGTGAGTGGCGCCAGCAGCTGCTGGTCCTGGCGCTCATCGTGGTCGCCGTGGGCGCCACGGTCATCGGGGCAGCGGTGGCCACCAACACGCCGCCCAAGGCCAACGCCGGGTTCGGGACCGCCGGTGACGCCGCCACCTTCCAGTCGCCCGATCCGCACCTGGCCGCCCAGATCGCCGCGCTGCAGCATCGCTTCGGCCGGGTCGACGTCATCGAGAACCAGACCGTTGCCATCCCCGGCACGATCAACACCTTCGACCTGCGGGCCCAGAACCCGCAAGGCCCGTTCGGGCAGCCGATGCTTGCCCTGGTCTCCGGGCACTACCCCACCGGGGCGGGCCAGGTGGCCGTGACGGACGGCGTGGCCTCGGCCTTCAACCTCAAGATCGGGGACCTCTGGCGGGCCGGCGGCACGACCCGGCGAGTGGTCGGCATCGTCGAGAACCCGCAGAGCCTGCTGGACGAGTTTGCCCTGGTGACGCCCGGCCAGGTCCGCGCGCCGAACCAGGTCACCGTCCTGTTTGACGCGCCGGGGGTGGCCCCGGCCTCGATCGGCCCGAACGTCCAGACGCCTGCTTCGGCGGCGGCGAGCAACCCGCTCAACCCCGAGACCATCGTGCTGGCCCTGGTGACCATCGCGATGATCCTGATCGCCCTGATGGCCGTGGGGGGCTTTACCGTGCTCGCGCAGCGCCGGCTGCGCTCGCTCGGGATGCTGGCCTCGATGGGCGCCACGGACAGGCACATCCGGCTGGTCGTGCGGGCCAACGGCGTGGTCGTGGGGGTCACCGGCGCGCTGATCGGAGCCGCGCTGGGCCTGGCGGCCTGGCTGGCCTACCGGCCCAGCGTCGAGACGAACGCCCACCACGTGATCGGCGTGTTCCAGCTGCCGTGGCTGGTGATCGCCGCGGCGATGGTCCTCGCCGTACTCGCCACATTCCTTGCCGCCTCCCGGCCGGCCCGGTCCATCACCAGGCTTCCCATCGTCACAGCCCTGTCCGGACGGCCCGCACCGCCCAAGCAGGTGCACCGCTCCGCGATCCCTGGCGTGGTTCTCCTGGTCATCGCCGGGCTCCTGCTGTCCTACACCGGCAGCAGCAACGGCAACGGCAGTGGCGCAGCGCCCGCGCTGCTCTTCGGCCTCGTCGCCCTGCTCGTGGCGGTGATCCTGCTGGCCCCGCTGTTCCTGACCACGATGGGCAGGCTCGGCCGGCACGCCCCGATCGCGGTCCGCCTGGCCCTGCGCGACCTGGCCCGCTACCGGGCCCGCTCGGGCTCGGCCCTGGCCGCCATCAGCGTCGGCGTGCTGATCGCCGTGCTCATCTGCGTCCTGTCCGCGCAGCGGTTCGGGAACGTCCTCGATTACGCCGGGCCCAACGTGGCGTCGAACCAGGTCATCGTCTACACGTCCAACGGTCCGGGCAGTGGCGGCGGGCCCAGCGGGCCTGCGGCCGGAAGCACTGCGACCACAGGCACGGCGAAGTCGATGACGCAGACCGTGCATGCCATCGCTGCCGGGCTCGGCTCCACCGATGTCATCACGCTCGAGCAGACCAGCGCCAATCTCCAGCACGCCGCATCCGGGCGTCAGTGGACCGGGCAGATCTACGTCGCCACCCCGCAGCTCCTGCGGGCCTTCGGGATCAAGGCTTCGGACGTCAACCCGGCAGCCGACATCCTCAGCATGCGGCCAGGCCTGTCCGGCATCTCTGACATGCAGCTTCTGTACAGCAGCGGCGGCGGCCAGAAGAACGGCAGCGGCGGCGGTGCCAGCAGACCGTCAGTCCCGGGCAGGGCCCCGGCACTGGGCAGGGGACGCAGTCGTATCCCTGCCCCAAGAGCAGCTGCCTGGCCAACCCGGTGATCCAGGAGGTCAGCGCCCTGCCGTCCGGCACGTCGGCGCCCAACACCGTGATCACCGAGCACGCCATCCATGAGTTCGGCCTGCAGGCCGGCACAGCCGGCTGGCTGATCCAGGCCCAGCATCCGCCCACCGCCGCGCAGATCAGCAGCGCCCGGGCCACTGCCGAAGCGGCGGGCATGACCATCGAGACGAGGAACAGCATTCCCACGTCAGCGACGATCATCAACTGGGCCACCGTCTTCGGGATCTTCCTCGCGCTGGGCATCCTGGCCATGTCGGTGGGCCTCATCCGCAGCGAGACGGCCAGCGACCTGCGCACCCTGGCCGCCACCGGGGCCAGCAGCCGGACCCGGCGCACCATCACCGCCGCCACCGCCGGGGCGCTCGGCCTGGCCGGCGCGGTGCTCGGCACGGCGGCGGCCTATGTCGGAGCCATCTCCTACGCGTGGGACAACAAGCTCGACGGCCTCTCCGAGCTCTCCAGCGTCCCCGCGAAGAGCCTGCTGTTCATCCTGGTCGGCATGCCGCTGATCGCGGCGGTGGTCGGCTGGCTGCTCGCCGGGCGCGAGCCGTCCGCCATCGCTCACCAGCCGATCGAGTGACCACTGGCACCGGGATGCGTGAGGACGTGAGCGTCCGGTATGGCCTGCTCGCGCTGCTGAGCGAGGGGCCCAGGGATGGCCCGGAGCTGCACGAAGAGCCGCCGGACGGCGGCGAGCCGCCGGACGGCGGCCAGGTGCGCACGACGCTGGAAGGGCTCGAGCGCGACGGGCTCGTAGAATCCGGCGGCGCCGGGGCGGACGGCCGGCAGCCGAGATTGCGGATCACCGCCGACGGGCGGCGGGAGCTGGCCGGGTGGCTGCGCACGCCCCCGGACCTGGCCTCGGCGCCCCATGATGAGCTGGCGACGAAGATCCTGGCGGCCCGGCGGGTGGCGGACACCGACGTGCATGAGGTGATCCAGGTGCACCGCCGGCACCTGGTGGAGCTGATGCAGCAGTGGACCCGGATCAAGCAGGACAGCGCCGGTCACGATCTGGGCGCGGCGCTGGCGGTCGACGCGGAATTGTTCCGGCTGGACTCGGTCATCCGGTGGCTGGACGCGGCCGACAGCCACCTCGAGCGCGCCGTCGGCGACCTGTCCCGGGCGGTCACGTCGGCGGTCGATGACGGCATGCGGATTTCTGACGCCGACCGGGAGCGCGCCACGCTCCGGCTGCGCGAGCACTACGCGGAGGGCCTGGTGACGCGCGAGGAACTGGACGAGCGGGTCACGGCGGCGCTGAGTGCCAGGATCGTCGGTGACCTGCGCCGCATTATGGCCGACCTTCCCGAGCCCGGGCCGGCCGGGCCGCTGGCTCCGTCACGGGCCCGGCCGCCGGCCCGGTCACCGGCGCCGTCGCCGGCCCGGACGCAGGCCCGGTCACCGGCTCGGCCGCCGCCGCCGGGCGCAGTCGCTGCCGCCTGGTGCTGGTGGATGCGTCGCCGCTGACGGCCGGGCCTGGCGAGGGTTACCGCTCCTGCTCGGTGGGGCGGATCAGCATCTCGTTCACCGCGACGTGCCGTGGCCGGGTGACGATGTACATGATCGCGTCGGCGATGTCGCCCGCCTCCATCAGCTGCCCGAACTGGTTCCGCATGCCCTCGAGCACCTCAGGCCGGTTGTGGCTGGCCAGCTCCGTCGCGGTAGCGCCCGGCTCGACCAGCGAGACGCGCACGTATCGCCTGGTCACCTCCTGGCGCAGGGCCTCGCTGAACGCGCCGACGCCGTGCTTGGTGAGGTTGTAGACGCCGCTGCCGTTGCGGGCCACCCGTCCGGCCACCGAGCTGATGTTCACCATGTCGGCGACCTGGCGGGGGCTGTCCTGCGCGGCGCGGAGCAGGTGAGGCAGCGCCGCGTGCGCGCAGTAGAGCAGGCCGAGCACGTTGAGGTCGACCATCCGCTGCCACTCCGACAGGGGCGCGCCGACCGCGGGGCCGAGCAGCATCACGCCGGCGTTGTTGATGAGGATGTCCAGCCGGCCCAGCTCGGCGACCGTGCGCTCAACGGTCCCGCTTGCCTGCTGCTCGTCGGTGACGTCGGACTCCAGCACCAGCGCGGTCCCGCCCTGGGCCCGGATATCGGCGGCGAGCGCGTCCAGCCGGTCCCGGCGGCGCGCCGCCAGCGCCACGGCCGCGCCCTGGTCGGCCAGCGCGGCGGCCGTGGCGGCGCCGATACCGCTCGACGCCCCGGTCACCAGCGCGACAGTGCTGCCCAGTACTGGCTTCATAGCAAACTCACCTCTCCGCTCATCGAGCCAGCCGCTCCGGCAGCCTAGCGCGACCGGCGTCAGCCGCCGGGGCGCAGGCCCCCGGGCGCGGCGGGCTGGCCGTCCGGGTGCTCGGGGGTGCGGTTGACTATCCTCCGGGGCTCGAAGGGCCTCCATGCGTGGCGGCGCGGACCCGACCAGCGGGCCGGGACGGCGTCGAGGCCCGAGGCCAGCTTGTAGGCGGCCGCCTCGTAGTTGATCCGCCAGCCCCGGAAATGCGGCCACGCTTCCTCGGCGGTCCGCTCGACGGGGAACCCGGCCGACGTGATCCGCTCCCAGCCCTGCAGGAATTCCTCCCGGCTCAGCCGGATCGGGTCGTCGGGCCGCGGATCCTCGTCGATCGGGATCCGCAGCGTGCGGGTCAGCTTGCGCAGGCAGTTGAAACCCATCTGCAGGCAGAGCCGGGCCGTGATGGGCGCGCTGGCCGGGCACGCCGCCAGGTGCAGGGCGGCGGCGTCCAGCACGGCCAGCAGCGAGATGACCCAGGAGCTGTGCGGCTCGGGACTCCGGAAACGCAGCAGCGACGGGTAGCTCGAATGGGACTCGGCCACGTCGGCCGACCAGCGCTCCCAGCCCTGGTAAATGACCGTCAGCTGCTCGACGCCTTGCGCTATCTGCGCCCTGGCCAGCAGTTCCGGCCCCCACGCCGGGCTGCCAGCGCGCGGGCCGAGCAGCGTCACCTCCGTTTCGCGGCGGTTGTAGGCCGCGTACAGCGTGGGCAGGTAGGCAATCTGAAGGGCGACGATGATCAGTCCCGAGGCGGCCGCGAGGAAATCGGCGACGGTCGGCCCGGTGCCGCTCCTGGCGGTGAAGCCGAGGGTGAACAGCGATGAGCCTGATTCGCGGAGCGCATCATCGAAGCTTCCCCCCGGCAGCCACAGCAGGAGGGCGTAGCCGACCAGGAATCCGGCCAGCCAGATGAACAGCAGCACGCCGAGGGTGACGACCGGCTGGCTGGCCAGCATGGCGTCACGCCGCTCCCATGACCGCACCAGGCGGCCGGCGGCGCTGTACACCCGGTCGATATGCCGGTCGACGACCTTGATGAACCCGACCCGGCCGCGGGGGATGACCAGGGTGACGGTCACGTTCACCCACACGGCGGCGACGATCAGGACCCCCAGGACCGCTGCTGTGACTCGCACGCCCCGATGCTAGAGGCATGACCGTCTGAGCCGGCCGGTGACGTGACGCTGGGAAAGAGCGCCGCCGGATGGGGCCTGACCGGCCAGGTGTCCGGGTACTTCTACCGGGTGACCAGCGGCCAGGGTGAGGGATCCGGTGACAGGCTGCGGCCGATGCTGGCCGTCGCCGGCCCGGCGCCGGCCGGCCGGGGCTGGGCGTTCGAGATGAAGTGGGACGGGGTCCGGGCCCTGGCGCAGGTGAACGGCGGCCGGGTGCGGCTGGTCTCGCGCACCGGCGGTGATATGACCGGCGCCTACCCTGAGCTGCAGGGCCTGGCCGCCGCGGTCGGCCGGCAGGCGGTGCTGGACGGGGAGATCGTGGCCTTCGGCGGGGAGGCGTGGCCGAGTTTCGAGGCACTGGCCGCGCGGATGCACGTCAGCTCGCCGGCCCGCGCGGCGCGGCTGGCCAGCGAGATTCCGGTGAGCTTCCTGGCCTTCGATCTGCTCTGCCTGGACGGGACGCTGCTGTTGGATACCCCGTACCAGCAGCGCCGCGAGGCGCTGGAGAGCCTGGGCCTGCAGGGGCGTCACTGGCAGACGCCGCCCGCGTTCACCGGACAGGACGGCGCGGACCTGCTGGCCGTCTCCCGCCAGCAGGGCCTGGAAGGCGTGGTCGCCAAGCGGCTGGCCTCCCGGTACGAGCCTGGCCGGCGCTCCCCGGCCTGGGTGAAGATCAAGAATGTCCGCCGGCAGGAGGTGGTGATCGGCGGCTGGCAGCCGGGGGCCGGTGGCCGGGCCGGGCAGATCGGCTCGCTGCTGATCGGCGTGTATGGACCGGGCGGGCTGGAGTTCGCCGGTCATGTGGGCACCGGGTTCACCCAGCAGGCCCTGGCCCTGCTCGGCCGGCGGCTGGCGCCGCTGCGCCAGGACGTCTCCCCGTTCGACGTCCCGGTCCCTCGCGAGCAAGCCCGTACCGCGATCTGGGTGCAGCCGCGGCTGGTGGCCGAGGTGGAGTTCGCCCGCTGGACCGCCGAGGGGCGGATGCGCGCCGCCTCCTACAAGGGCCTGCGCGACGACAAGGACCCCGGCGAGGTCACCCGTGAGCCCTGATGAGGCCACGGAGACCTGACTTAACACGCGCGGGCGTCAGGACGGTACCGCACATGCCGAAAGAGCGCGTGGTCGGTGCGCTGCGCACGGACCGGGACCGGGTGCTGCCAGCCGATCCGTCCGCGCGGGCCTTCAGGGCCAGCGGCTGGCTGTTTCCCTGCCGTTGCCGTGGCGGCTGGATCTGTCATCTGTTCCGGGTGCGATGGCTACGATGCCGAGCACCGCGGCCAGCGGGGTGACCAGTGCGATGAAGTCGGAGGCGGCGAGGCTGCCCAGGGCCACGAGGGCGCCGGCGAATCCGGTGATCAGTACGGCGACGGCTGTCAGGCCCCAGGCCTGCAGGAACAGCCGCGGCGTGCCGGGCGGCGGGAGGGTCGTCAGGTCCGCTACGGCGGTGACGGGTTTCGTGGCGCGGTGTTCGGTGAGGCCCTCGCGGACCCGCGCGGTGATCGTGAGGCTGCCGGGCTGGTCGGCGACCATGAGCAGTTCGTCGGGGTGGGCCGGGTCGGGAGCTTGCGACACCGAGCCGCCCCCGGCCGCCCACGACACGAGTTTCTGGCTGCCGGAGGGCCGCACGCGGTAGCGGGCCTGCTCGCCGGTGACCACCGTTGCTGGCCCGTCGATGACCACCGGCGGCGCGGGCCCGGCGCCGTTGACTCCGCTGACGTCCGGGCGGGCGGCGTGGGGGCCGCTGCCCGCGTCCGCGCCGCGGCCGGCCGGGCCCGGTTCCGGGGTGACGATGAGCTGACGGCGGGCCAGTTGCCCGGCCAGCCGGATCTGGCGCGCGTGCACGTTCCAGGCCATGGCCACCACCGCGCCCGCGAGCCCGGCGGCTCCGAGCCCGAGCAGGGCGGCGACCGCGGGGTGACTGGCACCGGCGGCTGCGGCTGCGAGCATGTGGCCTGCCTTAATAGCCTGAGCGAGTCTCCTGGGTCACGTTGATATCCAAACATATAATCGAACATGCTGGAACCCGTCATCACCTTTCGATAGAACTTACGACCGGTCGGCACCGCGCTCGCGTGAGTGATGCCGACCAGGCCGAGCAGGAGCCACTGGGTAGATCTCCGCGGCCGCCCATTGCTGGGTGGTCACGCTGGAGGCGATGCCGCGCTTGACTCCGCGGGCGGCTTGCCCGGCTCGAAGCTGCCGGGCATCGAATAGGTAACCGGGCTGCCTCAGAGCCTGGTGACGATAACGGAGCGGTTGTGCTCCGCAGGTCCGGGCAGCAGGGTGCCACCGGGGCCCTGATCGTTCTGGTAGCCGGGGAACCTCCAGCCGAGCCCTATGGTACGGATCTGGCCGGCGGCCGCGCCGAGCCGCAGGAGCACAGCCTTAACGGTGCTGGCCCGGGCGCGCGCGAGCACGATAGCCGCGCTGAGGTAACCCCAGTGGGCGGTGGTCCCGGTCAGCTTGATCTTGGCCGTCGGATTGGCGATCAGGTAGCTGGCAAGACGCCGTAGGGCTCTGGCGGCCGCCGCTGGCGCGCGGAACACGGCCGTGTTGGGCAGGAAGCCCACCGGCCCGCTGTCCGGGAACACGTAGGTACTGTCGGACGGGCTCCAGCCGGCCTGCTGGGCTATCGGCACGGTCGCGACCGGCGGGACGCCAGACGGCGCGGCGCCATCACGCGGCGTCGGGTCCACCCGTACGGCGGCCGCCCCGCCGGCCTTCGCGATCGCCGACCAGGTGGCGATCAAGCTGGCCTGCTGGCTGATGCTCAGCGGCTCCTGGGGCGGTGCGGTGTCGCCGATGCCGACCAGCACGACCACTATGCCCTTGAGGTCGGGCAGTTCATGCGCGCTGGTCAGGAACGCCACGGCGTTCGCGGGACTGGCATCGAGCGTCCCGGGCTGCCGGAAGTTGACTGCCCCGGTCTCCTGCAGCCCGGAGTCCTCCAGGAACACTGTCCCGCCATGGGGGCATGCGGCCCGGACCGCTCGCCCGGCCATGTCCAGCGCCTGCAGGACGTCAGCGTGCGGATACCTCGCCCGGACCCGGGTGACTGCGGTGGCGATCTCGGCCAGGTAGCTGGCGCGGTCGGAGTCGAGAGCAGCGCTGTTGCCGGCTCCCGGATCGCTGAAGGCTGATCCGGCTAGCAGCTCGGGCCTGCCGTCGACATCAACGATGCCGATGGCGGATCCAGCGTCGACGGCTTGGACGGCGGCCGCTTGCATCATGCCGGTGAGTGCGGGCAGGGGACTGTCTTCTCGTCCGGAGACGGCGAAGACGACCGGGCCGGTCTTCGTGCAGACGGCGGGCATCGCTGGCGCGGACGAAAGCCCGGCCTTCGTCTGGCCCGGTCCTCCGCAGGCGGCAACGGTCAGTACCACGACAGCGGCCGCGGCAGCAGCGAGCGAGCAGTTCATGCTGCGCATGTTGGGCTCCTCCTTCCGTCCTGGGCTAGCAGGGCTTAGCGCGGCCACGAGGGGATGCGGTGCATCCTCTGTGCGTCAGGTCCAGGTCCAGGTCAGTGTCCGCTGGCAAGCCAGCCAGACCAGGCCTGACGTGCACTGCTGATGGAGCCAGCCAGGGCCGGCGGTTCACGGGGCTCAGCCCGCTTCGATGCTGGGGGGCGGGGGAAGGGCCGCGAGCGGCGGAGGCGCCGGAAGCTCGGGTACCGGCCCGGTCTCAGTGATCCCCGTCTTGGCCGGATCCCGCATCCGCGCGGCCATGAGCAGGCGCGCATAGTTCGCAGCCTCGGCGCCTAGCGCCTTCCTAGCGGTGATTGCGGCCGAGCGCCGGTGGTCTTCGCGGACCAGCTCGCCGGCGTGGTGCTCGACCGCCGAGCGTGCTCGGCTCAGCCTGGCTTCGGCCGCCGCGGTCCGGTGCACCTGCTGCAGATGCAGCTTGTCGAGCCGCCGGTAAGCGGAGTACTCGGGATTGTGCAGCCGCTCCGCCTCGAACGCCGTGCAGGCGCCGCTGATCAGATAGACGGAGCCGAAGAACAAGGCGACCAGAATCTGATGCCCAGGAGCCGGGACTGATGCGCCGCCGAGCTGCGTACTTCCGAATGCGGGGACGGCCGTGCCAGTGTCCAGCCACCGGACGAGGAACATCGCCGCTCCCAGCGCCAGCCAGACAGCCGCCGCGGCGGTGACGGCGAAGGTGGCATAGAGGGTGTCGTGGCGCCGCCGGATCGCGACCGCGATTCCGGCGCCAGCCGCTGCCACCAGCGCCATTGATGTCGCACCGACAGCCATGAGCCACGACAGCGGCTCCGCCTGGCGCAGCAGGAGGTCGAGTGTGCTCTTGAACGCCACGGTATCGGTGAGCGCTCCGGCGAGAACCAGCACGCCGACGGCGATAAGCGCGCCCCCGCCGCGGCCCGCGAGCAGATGCGGAGCGTGCCAGCCGCGCTGTGCTGGGGTCGTCTGGGCGCGATGTGTGTCAGTAGTCATGGTGGCCTCCTCAGCTGTCAGGCTGGCCGGGTAACACAGGACTGTCGTACGGTGGCTGCCCGCCCAGCCGCGCGCGGCAAGCGGTGAAGTCGGCGCGGATGCGGCCGAGGGCTGCGCGCTCGTGGTCAGCATGTATCTCGCTGTCCGCCAGCCACTGGCTGGCCTGGGCGCGGTGCACGCTGATCACCGCGCAGTGGTCGGTGTACTCGGTCTCGATGGCGGCGATCCAGCCAGCCAGCCAGGATTCGATTTCCCGGTCCAGGGCGGCGCCGGTGCCCTCGTCAATGCCGCCGTCGAGTGACTCGACGATCTGCCGGACCCGCTGCATGACGAGGCTGCGGTCCGGCGCTGGCGGCATGTCGAAGGGCGCCGATCGCCAGCGATCGATCTCGGCGATCTGCAGGTAACGAGCGGGACTGCGACCTGAGCGCCGGCGGTTCGGCATGCTGTCTTGCCAGCTCGGGCTGATCCTTCTGGCCAGCCCCCGGCTTCGGAAGGGCCACATCACGGGCCTCCTCTTGATCTGGGCCTCGTCGGGCAAGGCGCGGTTGCTGTCGTGGACGCCTTGGCTATGTCCGCACGGCCTGCGCCTGTGGCGCGGCCAGCCACTCGGGCAGGGTCGGGAAGCCCAGGTCAAGCAGCGGAATCACGGCCGGACCGTCCGGGTGCTTGCGGACCAGAAGCCGCATGTAGGTCGCGCACCGCCGCAGCGTGTGCTGATGCAGTTGCCGCACGCGGCAGTCAAGGATCTGCTCACGGCTGGCGATCAGCTGAGCCACGCGTGCCTCCTCGACCCGCAGGGCGCGCACTCTCTCGACGGCATGCTGTTCGTCGGTAACCAGCCGGGCACGCGCGGCCTCGTGCTCGCGCTGCCGCCGATCGCGCACCAGCGCATCATGGGCGGCCTGCTCCAGGGCGTTGCGCCGGGTGAGGGCAGCTTCGTCCGGTGTCGCAGGCACTCCGTCCAGCATCTTGCGGATATCGGCGACCCTCGCGTCGCCAGCGGCGATGTCTGCCAGCAGGACCTGCTGGCTCTGCCGAAGCTCCACGGTGTCTTCTACCGCGTGGCGACGTGCGCGCTCGGCGCGGTCGCGGTAGCGGCGGGTGTGCATTTCCAGGTAAGGCGTGACCCCCTGGCCGACGTCTAGGGCGTCGGCGGTCCCGACGGTTACGGCCGGGAGGCCGGCCCTGCCGTCCTTGATGCCTGCCTGCCGGTCCGACAGGCGGGCCAGGAGGCCGTAGAAGAGCGGCTGAGGTGCCGTGCGGAACCGCCAGTGCCATCGTCGTGTCATCTGTACTCCTCCGGGTTCGCCGCGATCCTCGACCGTGGAACAGGCCCGACACACCTGGTTCCCGTGACCCCGCTCAACGGTCTCGCCATACGGGTACGATCGCACGTAGATTTACGTGAAGACAAGTAAAATTACGTAGCAGTACGTTAATTCTCTGTTACATGACGCAGGAACATGTAACAGTTGTGTAAAATCGGCTCGTGTAAGTACTACGAACCGCCGATCATGGACAGACTCTGGCCGTGTGACGCATGGAGGCAGTGTGGCGATGGACGGCGTCCAACCGCCGACGCCCGAGGTGACCAGGCTCGCTCAGCGCCTGCGGGAACTCAGAGAGAACGAGTTCGCCCGGCTCACACAGACGGAGCTGGGCCGGGCGCTCGGCGACGCCGACGGACCGGTCAGCCCGGCCACCATCTCGATGTGGGAGAACCCGGCCAGCGAGCGCCTGGCGCCGCGATCGAGGCTCGAGCGCTACGCCCGCCTGTTCAGCACCCGGCGGTCGTTCTCGCCCGAACCGCACCTCATCGACGTCTCCGAACTCGGTGCTGATGAACTCGATCGCCTGGAGGAGCTTCACAGCGAGTTGCTCTCACTGCGGGACAGCGCGGAGTACAGCAAGAAGCCCTCAGCCGACAGCGCTCAGTCCATGTGGCACTTCCCGGATGGCTCGCCGATCACCCTGGTATGTAACCGCCTGCCGCCAGGACTGCGGCCGCCGCAAGCCGATCGTGAAGATCTGAATTACGTGCGGTTCAGCGGCCTCGCCGACCTGGACACGCTGATCGATATCTACGGGGCGATCAGGGCGTACAACCCGAACTCACGTGTTGTCATCATGGCGGCCGAGGACCTCAGCCGACGGGAGGTGGCTAATCACCTCGTCCTGATCGGAGGATTGACCTGGAAGACGGTGACGCCCTGGTTCAGGCGGATCTTCCCGATACCGATTGAGGCCGGCGACCCGGCGGACCGCGGCTCGGTCGTGGTTCTCGGGGGCGGCGGCGAGGCACTGGAATTCAAGTTCACGATAACGAACGGCGAGCTGGTCGAGGATGTCGGCTTCTTTGCGCGCGGCGAGAACCCCTCAGCGCCGCGACGGACCCTGACGATTTGCGGGGGCATTACAACCCGGGGCGTGCGGGGCGCCGCGCAGAGTTTTATCGACTGGGAAATGCGGGAACGTAACGAGCGGTACCTGCATCCGCGTTTTCCGGATGGGTCAACATACTGCATTGTAATGAGAGTGCCTATCGTCAACAAGGAACCGATAACGCCGGACCTCTCGAAAGACGAGAATCGTCTATTCGAGTGGTGCGACGCCGACATTTAGGAAAAAATGACAATCATGTCCCCGGATACGCGTGTGCCGACTGAATCAGGTCACGTTGAGTCACATGCGGCCCTGGTTGAGCGGCCCGCGGAGGTGACCGGCCCCGGCCGAGCACCAGACGCCATCGTCGTGCCCACGATCCGGCCGCAGTCACTCCGGACAGCCGCCGTGCTCGCCCGCCGCCTCGGCTGCGCGCTGGTGGTCCTCTGCAGCACACCAGATCAAGCCGGGCAGGCACAGTCAGAATGCGAGCCAGTGCTCGGCAACCTTTTCGTGACGTTCGTGCCACGGTCCATGGAGTTCAGCCACTACATGTCGTTCCTGACGTCCGTGCATCCGGAAAGCGATATCGCGCTTTCCTGTCATGCGGACATCGCCAGGAAGCGAAACACCGGCCTGCTGCTGGCCCGCCTGGCCGGCTGGCGGACCATCATGTACCTGGACGACGACATCAGGGACCTGGCCGCTACCGCCGTCTCCCGGGCCACCGTGCTGGCCGACTCCTTCCACGCGGTCGGCTTCGAGATCGGCCACTACCCTGACAACTCGGTTGTCTGCCATGCGTATCGCCTGAGCGGCGGTAACCAGGATGTATTCCCAGGTGGCAGCGCCATGGTCGTCGACGTCAATCGCTGCTACGGCCTGTTCCCGCCCATCTACAACGAGGATTGGCTATTTTTGTCCGATTCGCTTCAGGCCAGGCTGGTGGCCGTGGCCGGCCCAGTATCTCAGCTGGAATACCAGCCGTTCGCACACTCGCGACGTGCCGCATCGGAAGAGTTCGGCGACGTCATCGCCGAGGGCATCTACCGGCTTATTCACGACGGAGCGGACGTGGCTGAAGCGACAAGCTCGTACTGGGACATGGCGCTGGCGCGGCGATCGGAGTTGATCGAGGACATCGCCGGGCGGCTACTCCGCATGAACGGGGATCGATTGATTATCGGACGGGCGCTGATGTCACTCGCCGCCGCGCGCAAAAGGCTAGCTGCCATCTCGGCGCTTTCCTGCGTCTCATTCATTCGCGCGTGGCGCGCGGACCTCGACTCGTGGCGGCGAACGCTGCTCGAGTTGCCCGCACTCGGCGACATCAAGGACGCGGCGAAGTTCTTGGACCTCCCACAGCGCGAAGAGCTGCGTGCGCCATGACCAGACGTGATGTGCTCACGATCGACCCCACCGCACAGATAGCCTCGACGGCTATACTCGGTAATCCGTTCCGGCCGCTCCTGGACGGCCGCAAGATGACAATAGACACCGAAACCACTATCGGCAGCGGCGTCTGGATAGGCGAATACGTTACCATCGGCCAGGGCGTGAGCATCGGGAGCGATTCCATAATTGAAAACTTCGCCGAAATTCAGCCTGGAGCTGTCCTCGGATCACGGGTCCTGGTGACAAGTCGGGCCAGGATTGGCAGCTGCGTGACCATCGGCGATGGTTCGATAATAAAAGGCCATGTTGACGATAACGCGCGGATAGGGACCGGCTGCAGAATCTCCGGTGACCTTATCCACCGGCAGCTAGACCCGTCCATCCCGTGGGACGACCCGGCACTGGAAGAGCCCGCGCCGATGGTCGAGGATGGCGCGTTCGTCGGCTGGAACTCCGTTGTCGTAGGCGGCGTCAACATCGGAGCCGGATCCTACGTCTGCGCGGACGCGCTGATCACGAAGGATGTCCCGGCAGGGCAGATAGCCTACGGCCGGAACCAGTGCGTGGGCCCAGGCGAGTGGCCGGGCGCACTCGGAAAATCGCCGTTCTTCCAGCGACGCTCACATCGCTCCATCGCGTTCTTCAGGCGCGAGCGCCATTCCTGAGCAAGATCTACGGGACGCGCTAGGGGCAACTCCTGGTCGGCCCGGCGGGCTGCGATCCGGCCGTTACATCACCGCGATCACGCCTGGTTAACCGCCCGCCCAGCTTCGTGAAGGGCCACGTCATCTTCCAGATTTCCGGAAAAGCGTCGACGCCAACGCATACCGGACTCGGCATCGCCGCGCCTGGGTAGGCTTCATTCCAGGGGAGGCCACATGCATATCGGATCGATGCTTCTCATCATCTGGCTGATCATCGGCGCCTTCGCCGCCGGGCAGCGTGGCGACTACCACGGGACCTTCGGCAGCTGCAGCAAGGCCAGTACGACCGCTGTGACGATCCTCGCCGGCCCCCTCAACTACCTGGGGGTGAACCCGCAAATCCACTGCTCCGCACCGCAGCCCAGCAAGTAGCGGCGGCTGCGGACCTGGCGGGAGGCCCGCTGAACACCATTTCCCGGCCGCCGTGTCCGCCAGCTCACGTCCGGCAGATGCCTGCGGCCTGCTCAGGAACCACTGGCTCCGAGCGCCGATGTGATCTCCTGGATGGCCTCGGCCTCGGCGGGGCTCACGCTCTGCCCGCCCTCCCGGTGCGCTGCCGCAACCTTGCTCGCGAGGGCGAGCACAAAGCGCCGGTAATCGTCGACTTCCCCGGCCGTTGCCTTGGCCTGGAGCAGTGCCACCGCGTCGCGGAGGTGCTTCAGCCCGTTTTCCCTGAGTTCCGCGGCGGAGTGATACCTCGTGTGATCCGTCTGCGGCTTCGCCGAGACGATCTCGTCGAGGAGCTCGCTCTCGCCGTGCTGGGCGCGCGCTTCGACGTAGGCCTTCGACATCGCGATTGACTCGCGGATCATCCCCCCACGCGCCGCGGTGACCACGATCATGCCGGCGCTCGGCGGGCCTTCGAGCACCACCTTCCATTCCTCGGGCGAGAAGGCCGCTTTTGCTGTCATCCGAAGCTCCTTTCCAGCGGTGCGAAATGTGGAAACTGCTTACGCGCGAAGACGTAACGCACGATCGCGATCATCCCCGGGCTGGAGTCCACCGACACCAGCCCAGGGTGACAGATGTGCTCAAGTCCGCCAGGGCCGCCGGGCCTGGATCGGAGCATAGCGAGCATGACTTTCACGAACGCGCACTCAAGCAGCCACGATCCGGTCGGCGACCGGAGCCGGAACACTCCGATGGCATCCCGGTCAACCGGCATCGTGTCCGGGCGTGGGTAACGTGATGAGATGCGGCTTTTGCTTCGTCGCCGATGCGCGGAACAAGGTCCGGCCCGGGCGGCTGGTCCATGGAGGAAGCTGGGCCGCATGGCGCACGGTGGTTGCCGGCGCGGCCTCTGGCCACGTTCGGCGAGGCCACCGCGATGCGCTCAAATCGATTGCCGTCCGCGGAGGGGAATGACCCCGGAACCCGCCGACCGGCGAGGAGGATGCTGTGAGCGAACTTGACCGGCTGGAGGCGGCCGCGGCCGAATGCCGGGAGCTGATCCGCGAAGCGCACGCCGCCACGAAGGACCTGCGGGCTGCGGTACGCGAGGCGAAGAAGGAGCTGCGAGCCCTGGCGCAGGACGAGGTTGCCGCTCACATCCAGCTTGAGGTGTCTCGGCAGCTGGAGGAGCTGGGCGAACGGACTCGTGAGGCGGTTGGCGCGGCAACGCAGAGGGTGATCGCCGAGTTCGACCGGTTCGGTGAGTCGTTGCTGGGCAAGGAAACCTACTGGCAAACGGCGAGCGGCCGGCGTGCGGCCGCACGTCCCGACATCGATATGGGGACCTTCGACGTCCAGCCCGATGAAGACGAGGGCTGATGCGCTGGCAATGCCTCGTCGTCGCGGTGTTCCGGCCACGGGCCGGGCGCCGGTTGGTGATATTTTCGGGCGGTCAGCTCCGACGAGCCCGGTGGAGGCAGTTGCATGGGACGCCTGGACGCCCAGATCCCCGCGCCCGATGGGCACAGCAACGGGACGCTGCACGTCCCTGAGGTGAATGGCCCGTGGCCGGGCGTGCTGGTTTTCCCCGACGCGGGCGGAGCGCGGGAGACGTTCCGGCAGATGGGCGACCGGCTGGCGGGCATGGGTTACGTCGCGCTGATCCCGGACATCTACTACCGAGCGGGCCAGTGGGCACCTTTCGACATGGCAACGCTGTTCACCGACCAGCAGGAGCGGGCACGGCTGTCGCGCCTCACGAGCGTGCTCACCAATGACCGGATCATCGCTGATTCTGGCGCTTACGCGGACTTCCTGCTGGCGCGGCCGGAAGTGACGGGATCCGCGATCGGCACCACCGGATACTGCCTGGGCGGGCGCATGTCGCTGATCGCCGCGGGCGGACTCGGGCTTAAGATCGCCGCGGCGGCGTCGTTCCACGGCGGCGGGCTGGCTGTCGCCGCCGACCCCTCCAGCCCGCACCTGTCGGCAGACCGCATCACCGCCACTGTCTACATTGCCGCCGCGAAAGATGACGGCTCGTTCACCGCCGAGCAGGCCGCTTTGCTGGAAAGCGCCCTCACTGCCGCCGGAGTCGACCACACCCTCGAGTTCTACCCCGCCCGCCACGGATTCGCGGTGCCCGACAACGCGACATACGACACCGAAGCGGACACCCGGCACTGGGAAGCACTCCGCGAGCTCTACCGGGCCTGCCTCCAAGGCTCCTGAGGCACGCGCCGTCACCGCCAGCGGTGGCCAGCAGCTTGCCGTCGGGGCTGAACGCTACTCCCCGCCCGCCGCCCTGGTCGCGCTGGTGTCGGCCCGGAGAGGCGGCGGGCTTCTCCGGTGGCCGTGCAGCGTGAACGACCGCTGGCGGTGGGCAAGAACCGATCCCGCAGCTCGCTGCCCGGCACACCCTGGCCCGCTGCCTGCTAGAAGGTCAGCACGATCCTGCCCCGCAGGCCGCCGCGACGCAGCAGCTCGTAACCGCGGCGAAAATCCGCCACGGGCAGGGTCTCCGCGACTCGGATCGTCAGTTCCCCGGACGCGGCACGACGAGCCAGTTCCCGCAGCGTCTCGGCGTCGGGCTGTGCTGCCACCGCCTCGGGAGTGATGCCGCGCGTCGGGTCGGGTATCGCCTTGGTCTCTGTCGTGACGAACGCACCGCCGTCACGCACGCACCCCAGCGCCGTGGCCAGGCCCAGTGTGTCCAGGCACGCGTCCGCGCCGTGGCTCCACCGCCCGCGCAGCTCGGCCTCGAGAGGCTCGCCGCTGTCAACGGTCGCCTCGGCACCCAACTTTCGGGCCTCCTGCGCGTCCCGTGCGCGTACGGCTCCTATCACCCGCGCTCCCCGGGCGCGCGCAAGCTCAACGGCGAAGCCACCCACCATCCCGGCCGCGCCCGTGATGAGCACCAAGTCACCTCCTTCCACCGCGGCAGTATCGACGAGCTGCCGCGCGGTGAGCGCACAAACCGGCAGTGAGCTGCCTGCCGTCCAGTCCAACCCGTCAGGCAGCTCGGCAAGCAGAGCGGAGGGCACCGCGATTCGCTCCGCGAGCGCACCCACCTTCATCCAGGGCTGCGCCACGAACCCCAGCACCCGACGACCGCCGGCGGTCTCGCCGGCGAAGTCCCAGCCCTGCACCTGGGGAAACTCGCTCGAGCCGCCCAGCTCAACGAACCACCCCTCGGCGGCTAGGAGGTCCCACCGCCCCAGCGCAACTGCCCGGACCTCCACCACTTCCTCGCCCTCGCCCGGACTCGGCTCCCGCATGTCGATGAGCTCGAGCGCGTCGAGCCCCCCGAACGAGGTCAACCTGATGGCACGCATGAGACAGATCCTCCCTTACCGTCGGAAATTCGTACTTGTGGCCGCAGTCGCCCGGGCCAGATTTGCCGAACCGCGGCGTGGCGCCGCGGCGACGGCCTGGCCGATGGTTCCCGTGCCACCGATGAGCAGCAGTTTCATGGCTTGACCTCCCGAAGATCTCGCTCCTCGATCGGTCTCGGCTATCGGGCGGCCGTCGGGAGGGGATGGGCGGCCTTCCAGTCAGCGACCACATCTGCAACTCGTCGGAAGGTCGCGTCGGCGGCCTTCATGTGCCCGATCAGGTTCTGCAGGATTGTCATGCGCCCGCCCCGCCCGATGACCTGCGGGTGGAACGTGATGCAGAAGACTCCGTCGGATTCGGTTTCGAGCATGTAGTCGAAGTCAGTGCGCCACATCCCCAAGGTCTTGTCGTAGCCGGACAGTCCAGAAAGGGCGGGGCTGATGACAAACTCCATCTGCGGGAAGTCGTCGAGCGTCCATGAGACAGGGAATTCAACGAGCTCGACCTCCTTGCCCCACTGGTAGGCGCGGTCTCGATGGGGAACATCGCCCTGGCGGCACCATTACGGCTGGTAGTCGGCGCCCATCATGCTCGAGTCGTATCCGAAGCCGTACTCCAGGAGCAGGCCAACGGAGTTGGGAGACAGGTCCCAACCCGGCGAGCGGTAGCCCTTCGGCGTGACCTCGATGCGCTGCAGCGACTCCAGGCCCTTCTCGATCACCTCGCGCTCGTGCTGCTCGTCGAGAGCGACCGGGCTCTCGTGCAGGTAACCGTGATGCCCGATCTCATGGCCGGCGTCTCGGATCTCGGCGCAGGCTTCCGGGAACGAGTCGACCGTGTGGCCGGGGATGTAGAAGGTGGCGTTGATCTGCTCGCGTGCAAGCAACCGAAGGATCCGGGGAAGACCGACGCGCGCTCCGAACTCCCCGCGGGACATAGCGGTTGGCGTGTCGATGCCGAAGCTGCCCATCCACACCGACAACGCGTCGAAGTCGAAGGTAAGGCAGACGGTCGGGCTGGAGTTCTGACTCATGGTTTCGTATCCCCGGCTTGCTGGCTGACGAGATGGCGATCGGCTGCGCCACATGCCGATGGCCACCGCTGAGAGAGGTCGGCCCGAACCGCCGACGGTCCTTGAAGGGCTATCGCTGCCCCGCTCGCTTGTTCTCGCGCAGGGCGTGGTCTACGCTGGCCGGCGACCGCATCGGGCTCGTCGGCCCGCGCCTCGGCGAACGCCATGCGCACTCCTCCCGCGGCGCGTCGCGGGGTGAGGAACGACCTCCGCGCCCAGCCACCGGGAAGGAATCGCCGGGCGGCTTCCCGCTCGAATCGATGAGATTCGATGCCATGACCGCACCGTAGCCACGTGGGCGCCAGAAGACAAGTAGGTACCATCGGGTGCCCACGGGATCTGATAGAAACCAGATGGGCAAAATCACCGAGATCAAACCCAGCGTGCTGGACCAGAACTGCCCCTCCCGCCAAGCCCTCGACCGCCTCGCCGACAAGTGGACCTGCCTGATCGTCTACGCACTGCTGGACGGCCCCCGCCGCCACGGCGAACTCAAGCGAGCGATCGGCGGTATCTCGCAAAAGATGCTCACCCAGACGCTGCGCAGCATGGAGGCCGACGGGCTTGTCGGGCGAACCGTGATCGACGTGATCCCGCCGCACGTCGAGTACCGACTCACCCCCCTCGGGCAAACGCTTGCAAGCCCACTCGTCGCGATCTGCCAGTGGGCAATGGACCACCTCGCAGACATGCAAGCCGCCCAAGCGCACGCCGCTCAGGCGCACCGCGCCCGCGAAACAATCCCGCGATAGCCAGCCAGCCGCCGCGCGCCTGGCATCGGCGACGCCCGGCAGACGGCCCCGAGGATCCCGGTGTGAAGCCGATTCCCCATCCTCCACGTATGCCGTGCGGTCCGTCCGGAGCAACGGGGTGAGCTTGTGCTTGAGCGTGGCGTACCTGGCAACCGATGAGGTACTCAGGAACTGGTGACCGCGTCCTGGGCATCGATCACCGCGATCGCGGCCATGTTGGCGATGTCGGTCACTTCGGCGCCACGGCTCAGCACGTGCACCGGCTTGTTCATGCCGACCAGGATCGGCCCGATCGCAACCGCGCCGCCAAGCTGCTGCAGCAGCTTGTACGCGATGTTCGCCGCTTCGAGGCTCGGGAAGACCAGCACGTTGGCCTCGCCCGGCAGGTCCGAGAACGAGTAATCGTCCTCGCGGAGCGCGGGCGACAGCGCGACGTCCACCATCATTTCCCCGTCGACCGTCAACTCGGGATGCCGCGACTTCACCAGTTTCGTGGCGGCAGCCATCTTCGCCGAACGAGGGTGGCTGGTGGAGCCGAAGTTCGAGAAGGACAGCAGTGCCACCCGCGGTTCGAGCCCGAAGCTGCGAGCCCGCTCCGCGGCCATGACCGCGATGTCGGCCAGCTCCTCGGCCGTGGGATCGAAGTTCACCGTCGGGTCGGTGAGAACGACGGCGCGCCCGTCGTCAGTGATCATCACGTACAGCCCGGCCACCCGCGCAACGTCTGGCGCCGGCCCGATCACCTCCAGCGCCGGCCGGATGACATCGGGGTAGTGGTAAGTCAGGCCGGCGACGAAGGCGTCGGCGTCACCTGCCTGTACCATCATGGCGCCGAAGTAGTTCGGCTGACCGAGCAACGCAGATGCCTCGCGCAGCGTGATTCCCTTCCGTTGCCGCCGTTCATGCAGCGCCGCGGCGTAAGCATCGACCCGCTCGGATACCGCCAGGTCGACGACCTCGATCGGGGCGGTGACCCCCAGCTCTTTCATCGTTGAGCGGATAACGTCTTGGCGCCCGAGCAGGATCGGCACCCCGATGTGTTCCCCCTGGATCCTGGCTGCCGCGAGGATGATCTTGCGCTCTTCGCCCTCGGAGAACACCACGCGCTTGGGCGCGGTCTGCGCCTTGTGGGTCACACGGCTCATGACCTCCCGGCCCCGGATCAGCCGGTTCGCCAGCTGCTCGGTGTAGGCGGCGAGGTCGAGAGGGTTGCGCGCGATGCCCGAGGCCATCGCGGCTGCGGCCACCGCCGGAGCAACGCGAAGCGGCACCCGCGGGTCGAGCGGCTTCGGGATGAGGTACTCCGGGCCGAACGCCAGGCGGTCGACGCCGTAGGCGCGCAGCACCGAGTCAGGCACGTCTTCCTTCGTCAGGTCGGCGAGTGCCCGCGCGGCGGCGACCATCATGCCTTCATCGATCGCCCGGGCCCGCACATCGAGCGCACCGCGGAAGATGAACGGAAAGCCGAGCACGTTGTTGACCTGGTTCGGGTAGTCGGACCGTCCGGTCGCCATCAGCACGTCGCCACGGGCCGCCCGGGCCTCGGGGTAGCTGATCTCGGGATCGGGGTTGGCCAGCGCGAAGACGATCGGCGTATCGGCCATCGACAAGACCATGTCCCTCGTCACCGTGCCGGCGACCGACACCCCGAGAAAGACATCGGCTCCGTCCATGGCCTCGGCCAGAGTGCGCGCCGGGTGGTCGGTGGCGAAGCGCGCCTTGTAGGCGTTCATCCCCTCGGCGCGGTCACGGTAGACAACGCCCCTGGTGTCGACGAGCACGATGTTCTCCCGCCGGATGCCCAGGGTGACGAAGAACTCGCAACAGGAGATCGCCGCCGCCCCGGCGCCGCTGACCGTCATCCGGACCTCGCCGATGTCCCGGCCGGTGAGCTCGAGCGCATTGAGCAACGCGGCACCGCTGATAATCGCCGTCCCGTGCTGGTCGTCGTGGAAGACCGGGATGTCCATCACGGCGGACAGCCGCTCCTCGATCTCGAAGCACTGCGGCGCGCTGATGTCCTCGAGGTTGATGCCGCCGAAGGTCGGTTCGAGTGCCTTGACGATCCGCACCACGTCGTCCGGGTCGGCGGCGTCGAGCTCGATATCGAACACGTCAACGTCGGCGAACCGCTTGAACAGCAGCGCCTTGCCCTCCATGACCGGCTTGGCGGCCAGCGGCCCGACGTTGCCCAGGCCGAGGACGGCCGTGCCGTTGGTGACCACCGCCACCAGGTTCCCGCGGGCGGTATAGCGGAACGCCTCCAGCGGGTCCCGCTCGATGTCCCGCACCGGGACGGCCACGCCCGGGGTGTAAGCCAAGGCGAGGTCGTGCTGGGTCGCGCACGGCTTGGTGATCGCCACCGCGATCTTCCCGGGCCGCCCGGCCGCGTGGTACTCGCGGGCTTCCTCTTGCAGCATGGTTACCTCGCCCTATCATCGATGGGCGCCCGCCGGATGGCAGCGCGCCGTCCTTCTTCTATAACGCCCGGCAGCCCACTCCAGGTAGGGCCAGAGGACCGATCCCGCAAAGAGCCGACCGGCAAACCGGCGCGACACCACCCATCAGTAGTCCCTGCGCGGCCGGGGCGCTCTGCCCTCGGCGCGGACCTGATGGTTGGTAGACGCGGGTCAGCGCGCCGTCCAGGGCCGGAGCTTGTCGGGGTTGCGTACGGCCCAGATGTGGGTGATCTGGTCGCCTGCGACATCGAACGCGAACACCGTCACGGTGACGCCGTCTTGCTGAGCCACCAGGCCGGGCTGGCCGTTGACCGTGCGCTCCAGGATCGTCAGGCTGGGTGCCCGGCCGGCGACACCGGCCAGGAAGCGGGCGACCTGCTCGCCGCCTTCGATCGGGCGGGGCGCGGCGCTGGCCAGGCCGCCGCCGTCGGCGATCACCGTGGCGCCGGGGTCCAGGAGGCCGATGAGAGCGCCGATGTCGCTGGCTTCCCATGCGTGCTTGAAATCCCTGACGATGGCGGCCCGGCGGGCCGCGGGGGTCACGGGGGTCGCGGGGGCCTGCGAGGTGCGGATGCGGCGGCGGGCTGAGGAGGCCAGCTGGCGGCAGGCCGCCGGGGTGCGGCCGGTGATCTGGGCCACCTCGGCGAAGGGGTAGCGGAACACGTCGTGGAGGATGAGCGCGACGCGCTCGGCCGGGGTCAGCGAGTCGAGCACGACGAGGAACGCCATGGTGACCGACTCATCCAGGGTGACCCGGTCGGCCGGGTCGGCGGTGGCGCCGCCCGGCCGCCCGCTGATCCACTCGGCCGGGTCCGGCAGCGGCTCGGGGAGCCATTCGCCCACGTAGCGCTCGCGCCGGGCGCGGGCCGAGCCGAGCAGGTCGAGGCAGATGCGGCTGGCGACCGTGGTCAGCCAGGCGCCGGGAGATCCGATGGCTTCCTGCTGTGGCCGGGTCATCGCATACCAGCGGGCGTAGGTCTCTTGCACGGCGTCCTCGGCCTCGGCCAGGGAGCCCAGCAGCCGGTAGGCGAGATTGATCAGCTGAGGCCGCTCGCTCATGATCGCGTCCAGGCCCGGGCCGGGCTGGCCATCTCCTCGCCCGGATGGAGTGGTCATGGCGCCGCCCTTCCCTGGTCGCGCGTGCCCTCACTAGTTCGACGAGACAGGGCACCGGACTGTGAGGCGAGCGTGCCGCCTGACATTCCGGCGGGCTGCGTCGTCGTCCTGTTCAGGAGAACACACCATCGGGCGGGCCGCCGGCTCAGGCTGTGACCCGCCAGAACGGCAAGGAGATGACGATGGACGCCCGTCTGGATTACCTCGGCAGCCCGCTGGCGATGAAGCTCGTCACGCACATCAACTCGGCGGGGGCCGTTCTGCATGACTCGGCCCTGCCGGCCGCGACGCAGGAGCTGGTGAAGCTCCGGGCCAGCCAGATCAACGGCTGCGGCTTCTGCACCGACATGCACGCCAAGGACGCCCTGCACGCCGGGGAAAGCCAGCAGCGGCTGAACCTGGTCGCGGCGTGGCGGGAGGCCACGGTCTTCACCGAGGCCGAACGGGCCGCGCTGGAACTCGCCGAGCAGGGCACCCGCATCGCCGACGCCGCCAGTGGTGTCACCGATGAGGCCTGGGCGAACGCGGCCAGGCACTACGACGATGACCAGCTCGTCGCGCTGGTGGCAGCCATCGCCCTCATCAACGCCTACAACCGGATGAACGTCATCATCCGGCAGCCCGCCGGCGACTACCAGCCCGGCCAGTTCGGATAACCACCGGCCCGCACCGCCCGGCCACCCGGCCGGCCACCCGGCTATCCGGCCGGCTATCCGGCCGGCTACCCGGCCGGCCTGCCGGACCCAGCGCCGGGCGCCACCGGGCTGGCCGGGCCCGGCCCGGCACGGTCGGCCGCAGGTTCCCGGTAAGCAGTTACGATCGCCATCGTGAAGCGCGCGATTGATGTCGGGCTGTTCGGTGAGCTGGCTGACCCGCGGGTGGCGGCCCGCCTGGCTGCCCGGGCCGAGGAGCGGGGCTGGGACGGCTTCTTCGTCTGGGATCACATCGCCTACCGCGCGCCGGTGCGGGCCGTGGCCGACCCGTGGGTGGCCCTCGCCGCAGTGGCCTGCGCCACGTCCCGGGTGCGGATCGGCGCGCTGGTCACCCCGCTTTCCCGACGCCGGGTGCACAAGGTGGCCCGGGAGACGGTCACGCTGGACCTGCTCAGCTCCGGCCGGCTCATTTTCGGTGCCGGGCTCGGCAGTGCGCGGAACAACGAGCTGGAGCCGTTCGGGGAGGTGACCGACCCGCGCGAGCGCGCCCGCTTGCTCGACCACGGCCTGGACGCCCTGGCCAGGTACTGGGCCGGGGAGTTCGAGCCAGTCCCGGTGCAGCGGCCGAGGCCCCCGGTGTGGGTGGCGGGGGAGTGGCCGAACCGGCGTCCGGTGCGCCGGGCGCTGCGCTGGGACGGCCTGTTCTCCATCGGCCTGCCCGGCCCCGAGGCGCTGGGCGAACTGGCCGCCGAGATCCGCGAAGCCCGCCCCGACGGCGGCCGGTTCGACCTGATCACGGAGCTTCCCCCGGACACCGACCTGGGGCCGTGGGAGCGGGCCGGCCTGACCTGGGCGGTCACCTTCTTCGGCCCGCAGCCCACCGAGGCGGGGGTGCGGGCCGTGATCGACGCCGGCCCGGGCTGACCCGGCGCGCCCCCGCCCTGCCGCGCCGCGGCCGCGGGCGGGGGGGTGACGGCGAGACGGGGGCCCAGGGCCGCGTCGTTCGATGAAATGATCGTGAACTTTGACGGCTGCCGGGCTCGGTGCCCGGGCGCTAGCCGCGTACGGTATGCGCCGCCAGCTGGATGAACGCCTCCTCGGTCGCGGAACCGGGGGTGGCGCAGTAGGCGATCAGGCGCTGGCCGGTCTCGGCGATGTGCAAGACCTGGCACTCGAACTCGAGCGGCCCGGCCTGCGGATGGTTGACGCGCTTGAGCATCGGCCCGCGGACCTCGACCTCGTGCGCGGCCCACATCTCGGCGAACCGCGGACAGAGCGCGAGCATCTCGGTGACGAGGCTCTGAATCTCCGGATCGCCCGGGTAGCGGGCGTACCCGGCGCGCAGGTCGGCGACCGTTGACCTGGTGAAGCCGAGGAAATGCTCATCGCTCCAGATGGAATCGGCCGGCGACCGGCGGAACGTCCAGCGGATCATGTTCCGGTCCGCGTGCCCGGCCAGGTTGCCGATGAAGTGGACGGCGAGCTGGTTCCAGGCCAAGACGTTGTACGCGGCGTCGACCACGTAGGCGGGCGTGGCCGGCATGCCGTCCAGGAGATGCCTGATGCCCGGCCTGATCTCGCGGCTCGGCCGCGCCCGCTGCGGCGGGGCCTCGCCGACCGTCCGGAACAGGTAGTCCCGCTCGTCGGCGCTCAGCATCAGCGCCCGGGCCAGCGCGGACAGCACCTGCCGCGACGGGCGCGGTCCGCGGCCTTGCTCCAGCCGGATGTAGTAGTCCACCGACATCCCGGCGAGCTGGGCGACCTCCTGGCGGCGCAGCCCCGGCGTCCGCCGCCGCCCCATCTCGGGCAGCCCGGCGTCCCGCGGCGAAACCCGGGCACGCCGGGCCCGCAGGAACGCCGCCAGCTCGGCGCGATTACTCATGCTCACCGGGCCTGCCCCGCGGCACGGGCCGCAGCGGGCTCGCACTGTTCATAGCCTCCAGCTTGCCACCCGCTCACACCCGCAGGGTGGTACCGCCAGTCCCAGGCTCCGCCGGTCTCTCCCGCTTCCGGGACAGCCACCGTAGCGTCACCAGAATGACAGCGAAGATCGCCCTCATCACCGGGGCCAACAGGGGGATCGGGTTCGAGACCGCGCGCCAGCTCGGGTCCCAGGGCATGACCGTGCTGGCCGGCGCGCGCGATGTGGAACGAGGCCGTGACGCCGGGCGCGCCCTGCGCGACGGCGGCGCGGATGCCCGTTTCGTCCGGCTCGATGTCACCGACGCCAAGTCGGTCCAGCGGGCGGCCGAATGGATCGACGCAGAGTACGGCCGCCTGGACATCCTGGTCAACAACGCCGGCACCGCGAGCGTGGCGCGCCGCGGCGGGCCGCCGAGCCAGACCTCGCTCGACGACATGCGGGCGGTGTACGAGATCAACGTCTTCGGCGTGGTCGCCGTGACCAACGCCATGCTGCCGCTGCTGCGCCGCGCCGCAGCGGCGCGGATCGTCAACGTCTCCAGCGAGGTCGGCTCGATCAGCTCGCAAAGTGACCCCGCCAGCCCGCTCAGCCCGATGCCGGCCTCCGCGCAGTACCCCTCGTCCAAGGCCGCGCTCAACATGCTCACCGCCATGTACGCCAAGGAGCTCCGGGACACCCCGATCAAGGTCAATGCCGCCAACCCCGGTTACACCGCCACCGACTTCAACGACCACCGCGGATTCCGGTCGGCCGCCGAAGGAGCCGAGCCCAGCGTGTACCTCGCCACCCTGCCCGACGACGGCCCCAGCGGAATCCTGTGGGGCCACCTATGGACCACCGACGGCGATGGCGGCTACGGCAGGCTGGCCTGGTAGACGCCTGGCGGATCCCCGTTCCCGCAACTGCGACGCCGCGCTGGCCGCCGGAGCGCATCCGCATCATGTCGCGTAGCTCGGCACCCTCTGGCCGGGCTCCCGGCTGTCCGCCAGGGCCACCCGCTGTTTCAGGAGGTCGCCGCGCGTCGGCATCGCCTGAGCATTCAGCGTGAGCGGGCGTCGACGCGGAGCGGGTCCTTGAGGATCTTGCCGATGGTGTTTTTCGGGAGGCTGTCCATCAGGTAGAGGCCGCGCGGGATCTTGAATTTGGCGAGCGAAGGCTTGCAGTGCTCGATCAGCTCGTCCGGGGTCGCGTGCGCGCCCGGCCGCAGCAAGACGTAAGCGACGGGCTGTTCACCGTAGACCGGATCGGGACGGCCGACGACAGCGGCCTCCTGGACGGCGGGGTGCTGGTAGAGGACGGTTTCGATCTCCGTCGGGTAGATGTTCTCACCGCCGCGGATGATCATGTCTTTCTTGCGGTCGACCAGCACAAGGTAACCGTCGGTGTCGAGGTAGCCGACGTCGCCGGTGTGCAGCCAGCCGTCGTTGAGCGCCTCGGCCGTTGCGCCAGGATTGCCGAGGTAACCGCGCATCACGTTCGCGCCCCGGATCACGACCTCTCCGATCTCGCCTGGTGAGAGGTGCTGTCCGGCGTCGTCGGCGATCGCCACCTCCTGCCCGGGGAACGGCAGCCCGACGGTTCCCGGCTTGTGCCTGCCGTGCAGCGGGTTGATCGTCGACGCAACGGTCCCTTCCGACAGCCCATATCCCTCGATCATGGGGACGCGGTAGCGCCCCTCGAACTCGCCGATCGCATCGGCGGGCATCGGCGCCGCGCCGCACACCACGAACTGCAGCGACGACAGGTCTGGTCTCACCTCCGGCGGCAGCGAGTTCAGCACCAGGTAAATCGTCGGCACCGCGGAGAAGTAGGTCGGCCGGTGCTTCTCGACCTGCTGCCAGAACGTCTTCGCATCGAAGCGGCTGAGGATGGCGGTCGAGCCGCCAGCGGCAAGCGGAGACACCACGCTGGCCATGATCCCGTTCACGTGGAACAGCGGCAGGACGAGCAGGACGCGCGTCGCCGCCCCGATTTCAAGCGCGCTGACGATCTGCTCGGTCATCGCGGCCAGATTGGCGTGGTCGAGCATGACGCCCTTCGGCCGTCCGGTCGTGCCGCTCGTATACACGAGCAGGGCGAGATCGCCGGCTTCGGCCCGCAGCGGCGGCGCCGGGCCGTCGAGAGCGCCGACATCCTCGACCGGGATGAGACGGACGTCCGTCCCCGACAGCTTCGCGGCCGAGACGGCGTCGGCGATCACGATCTTCGCCCCCGAGTCCGCCAGCTGATAGCCTGCCTCGCCCGCGGTCAGCGCGGGGTTGACCGGGGTCACCGCCACACCCATGCGCCACGCCGCGAACAGCGTGAGTACCATCTCCACGCAGTTCGGCACCATCGTCGCGATGACGTCACCGGCACCGACGCCGAGCGACGCCAGCCCTCCCGACAGTCGTTCGACGGCGGCGGCGAACTCACCGGAGGTGAGGCGTATGCGCTCGTCCTCGATGCAGGGGCTGTCCGGTGACGCCTCCGCGCGCAGCAGCCCAACCTGGCCAACGTGCACCGCGACATCCTCTCAGCGTGCGTCCGGGGTCTGGGCCTAGCGTAGCGAGCGCTGGCCCCCAAGTCGCTGATCCGGCAATACAAAATAGACCGTTCTGTCCCCTGGCCGGACCGCCGTGGCGCCGGCGATGCAGCCGGCTCGCCTGGCTGCTGGCGCATGACCACCACACCCTGCTGATCCCCGGGACGTCCAGCCCGGCTCATCTAGCCGAGAACATCGCCGCCGGAGACATCCGGCTCCCCGCCGGCGCCGTCGCGGCCCTGGACCAGCTCGCCGCGCCAAGCTAGGGCCCCGCCTCTCAGGCACCGTCGGGTCCAGATGAGCTTCCGCCGACAGCAGCCGGCCCGCCGGCCCGCGAGCTGAAACTGCAGGCCCGCGAGGTGGGAGGATGAAAAAGGCTCAGTTCCCTTGCGTGTTCACGGGTTCGCGTCACGGGCTGTCGTACTCGTCGTGGCGGCGGAACCAGAAGCCGGTCTCGTTGCGGCCGAGTGGCGCGCGGTCGAGCCACTGGTACATGCCCCACAGGCCGTCCAGCCCGCGCTCGTAAGCCGAGTAGGTGTGGTAGACGACGCCGTCCTCGAGCGCGAACGCGCTCACGCCGGGTCCCTCTCGCCGGTACGTCGCCCAGTCCGTTCCTACGATGCTGGCTGCGAACTCATCAAGCCCGGAACTGTCCTGGCCGGCTGGCGGCCGGAAGTCCGACGTGCGGAAGTTGTACTCGATGGCTCCGGACTCCCACTCCTGCTTGGTATACGCCGCCTGGAAGTCGTAGTTGAAGTCGCTGCCGTACGACGACGCCCAGGGGAAGCTCCAGCCCATCCGCCGCTGGTAGGCCTGCAGCGCCGCCAGCGGGGCCCGTGACACCGCGCAGAGCGTGACGTCGTGATGGGCGAGGTGGACGACGGAGCCGTCGAAGCCGTCCGCGATCGCCGAGCAGGACGGGCACCCGGCGGTGTAATCGGGCCCGAACATGAAGTGATAGATGAGCAGCTGCGAGCGGCCTGCGAAAAGATCGCCGAGCGACGCCGTGCCGTCGTCGGTCTCGAAGCAGTACTCCTTGTCGATCCGGACCCAGGGCAGCTCCTGCCGCCACCGCGCCAGCTCGTCGCTACGCCGCGTCAGCGCCTTCTCCGCCGCCAGCAGCTCCAGCCGGGCCGCCAGCCACTCCGCACGTGTTCCGGTCTTATGAGTGGTCATTGTTACTCTCCTTTGGCGTTAAACGAGACTGGCGCGGCCCGCGCCGCCGATGAGATCTCACATCGGCGGCATGAGCCCGGGAACCACCGAGGGCGCGATGACGATCAGGCCGCCAAGCCCGACGATCGCCAGCGCCACCGGCACATCGATGGCGGCTATCGCGGGCAGGAGCTTCTGGCCGATGGCGAGGACGGCGATCACGGCCATCCAGGTGACGCTCATGACGCCCAGCGCCACCAGCATTAGCATCAGCCCGATGCTCGAGCCGGCGCAGCAGAGCCCGAACTCGAATCCAGACCGGGCGCTCTCGCGGCAGCGCGCGCGGCAGCGCTGCTTGAGCGGCGTGAACTCATAGACACCGGCCGCGATCACCACCACCCCGGCGGCGACAGACCCGTGCGGCCGGTACAGCGCGTACACCGCGACGCCCGCGAGCGCCCAGACGGCCAGGTAGGACCCGACGAATAGCGGCACGGCGCGCGCCCCGCCGCTGGCCTGAGCGCGCCTCACGACTGCCGGAGCCGCGCCTGGCAGCATCATCGCGGCCATCATCCACACCCACAGCGCGACAAAGAACCCGAACGAGCCGAGCCGGGTCGCCACGCCCATGTCCATCCCGTTCATCTGCCGGACCGCGACCACCCAGGACGCGGCGGCGAGCCCGAGCGTCACCGTCAGCGCGGCTGCCGTCGCGGCCGTCCCGCTGCTGGTCATGGCCGTGGCCGTCCCGCCGCTGGTCATGGCGGCGGAGCGGGAAGCCGGCGCCGCGTCCGTCCGCAGTTGCCCGGCGAGCTTCTGGCCGTGCCGGAGTTGCACCGTCTCCCTCCCTTTGCTCATGCCGTGACGGGTTCTGCTGCTACGAGCGCCGCGAGCTGGCGCTCGAACGCCTTCGTCGCGCCGCTGCGCCAGCTCTCGGCCAAGGACTGCGACATCGGGTCGGGGAAGATGTCCTCCTCGCCGTTCTCCACTCCGTCGAAGATGGCTCGCGCGACGGACTCCGCAGAGGCCTTCGGTATGTCGAGACCCCGGTTCATATCGGTGTCGGTGGGGCCGGTCAGGACGGCATGTACCCGCACGCCCCGTCCGGCCAGCAGAGCGCGCAGCGATTGGGTCAGACTGAACGCGGCCGCCTTGGAGATCGAGTAGGCCGGAATGAGCGGCAGGGGAGCGAAGGCGTTCAGCGACAGATTGTTGACGATGGCTCCCCGGGAGCCCGTCAGCAACGGCAGGAACGCCTGGGTCACGCCGTAGGTGCCGAAGAGGTTGACCGCGAGGTGCTGCTCGAGCACAGCCCGATCGCCGAGGTCATCGTAAAGCGCCAGGCCGGCGTTATTGATGAGGAGATCCAGAGACCCGACCCGGTCGGCAGCGGCCCGAATCTGCGCCGCGCTGGTCACGTCCAGGGCCAGCGGCCTGACGCGCCCATCCGGGTGGGCCAGGGGCTGGCGCGTGCCGGCATACACCCGCCGCGCGCCTCTGCTCAGCGCCTCGGTGACCAGCGCCTGCCCGATGCCGCGACTGGCCCCGGTCACCAGCACTGTTCTGTCTGCGATTGACATACACCCTCCAGATAAGTGCGGGCGTTCCGCGTTCCGCGGCAGCCCGGACGGCGCTATGTATAGCAACCATCTGATTGCTATACATTATGGCAACCAGATGGTTGCGTCAAGTCCGGAGCACGAGCCCGGGACGGGGACGGCGAGGCGTTCCGCGAGCTGACCGAGCCGTACTGCCGGGAGCTCCGGGTGCACTTCGTGTTAGATGCCGGTCATGGATGTTGCGGCCGCGTCCTACACCTCGGGTACCTCCTGGGCGGGCGCGGGCGCCCTGGCCGCGTTCTTCGGCGCGGTGGCCGTGGTCTGGGTCACGTTCACAGTCGGCCTGCCCAGGCGGCGGCTGTACTACGGGATCCGCGCCGCCGCGCCGCTGCTGACCGCCCCGCCGGGGATGCGCAGCGACCTCGAGCTGCGGACCGCGCCACGCCGTTAGCGATCCGCAGGCGCCAGGAGATCACCATCACCGTCCTCGCCGACGGCGGCGAGCCGGCCCTCACGTGCCGCAGTCCCCTCATCGACGTCCAGGTCCGCCCGCGGACCCAGCACCAAGAGCCTGCCCAGGCAGTGCAGTGGGCAGTGTTGGCGTTCGCGGCGGTGGCGGTGGTGGCCATGGCGGTGGCGTTGGGCGGCCATCGGAACTGCGGCGGCCACGAAGATGGCACAGTGCTCGTCGCGGGAAGTGCCCGGATTCCCTGTCACTGCGCTGCCGGTCTCAGCGCATATCGCCGAATATTTGGTTCTGCCGGGCATCAGTCCATCGTTTTTTCAGGGACACAGATAAGCCCGTTATGGAATTGCGGCTGATGAGTTAGACGGTCCTGCTGCAGGCTTGGCCCAGCGAGATCATCGGCGCGAGATGGTTCAGTCGCTGGCGGGGAACCTGCTGCCAGCGGCCCCGGCGGGAAGGTTCGCCCAGCGCGGGAGGTACATGGATTGCGCGCCGCTGGCAAGGGGGCGGCCGGATGCCAGCGGCTCCCAGCGGGGTGAAGGTGGCTGGTCTTGGGTGGTGGTGGCGTAGAGCTTGGCGAGGCTGGCGCCCTGCTACTGGCGTTCGGGCGCGCTGAGTGGGCTGAGAAAGCCGCTGGAACTCCTCGACGGCCTGGCGCAGCCCGGCCAGGGCCCACCTCCCCGCGCCGGGTGATTGTCACCAAGTGCCGGCCGCCACAATCTCCAGGCCGTCATCCTGGCCGGGCCACAGCTTGCTCCCCACCCGGCTCACCAGGGCTGACGGCGAGGGTGGCCTGGTGCTGCGGGCGGAGTGGACCAAGTTCCGCACCGTCCGCGGCAGCCGGTGCAGACGACGGCCGATCTTCGCCGCCTTGGCCGACGTGCCACGTCGCGACGAGGCCCGGCTTCGCGGCCGAGGTCATCGATGCCACCCGCCTCTCCGAATTCACTCGCCAGGGTGATCCGCCCTCCCGCCGTGCACGAGGGCCCAAGGTCGCCTGCTTAGCCTCCGGCATTCAGCATCATTTGCCGTTTGGCCGCCCGCCGGATTCGTCGTTGCTGTGAGCTGGTGTTTTGCGCCTGGATGGCTGCTGGCGCCGTAGTGCGGGGGGCACCTGCTGGGTGCGGTGGCCGCCGGCTGCGGGCTGTCGCGGCCAGGGACGGCGCGGCCTTGTGGTTTCTGATAGCGAAGAGCGCCCTGGTTCTGGGAGATTACGCGGTAACCACACACGTGTAATTTCCAGGGTCAGGAGCGCTCTTCGCCATGCAGCATACGCGGTGGGACCACGGGCTGAAGGTGACTGCGGACGGGGCCGGCCTGGCCGGGCACGCGGGTGCGATCTTGCTGCGCAAGCTCGCGGACCAGTGCGGGCTGACCGGCGCGGTGGGCCCGGTGCTGGCCCGGGCCGGGAAGTCGCCGCTGGTGGACCGCGGGATGACGCTGGTGTCCATGGCGATCGCGATCGCGCTCGGCGCCACCAGCATCAGCGACATCGCAGTGCTGGGCCACCTGGGCCCGGTGCTGGGGGCCGCGCCGAGCGACACGACCGCGCGGCGGACTCTGGAGCTGGCTGATCCCCGCACGCTGGGCAAGATCGCGAAGGTCAGGGCGCGGGTCCGCGCGCACGTATGGAAGCTGACCGGCGAGCGTCCGGGCGGGTTCCCGTGGCTGGAGATCGCCGGGAAGACCCTGACGGGCTGGCTGGTAATCGACATGGACGCCACCCTGATCACCGCGCACTCAGAGAAACAGGGTGCCGCGCCTACGTACAAGAAAGGGTTCGGCTTCCATCCACTGGGGGCGTGGCTGGCGAACACGGCCGAGTGCCTGGCGATGCTGCTGCGGCCCGGCAACGCTGGCTCGAACACGGTCAGCGACCATATTGAGGTGCTGGCCGCGGCGATCGCGCAGGTCCCGGCCCGCATGCGGTCCAGGCTGATGGTCCGCGTGGACGGGGCCGGGGCCAGCCACGAGCTCATCGCGCACCTGCTGTCGCTGGGCTCGCCGCGCCGGACGGTGCTGTTCACCTGCGGGTGGATGATCACCGGGGCCGACGAGGACGCCATTAAGATGCTGCCCGCCTCCGCGTGGAAGCCCGGCCTGGACCAGGACGGCAAAGTGCAGGAAGACAAGCACGTCGCGGAGATCACGGACCTGATGAGCCGCGCCGGCCGCTGGCCGGGCGGGCTGCGCTGGATCGCCCGCCGCGCCAGGCCGTCGCGCAGGCAGGTGAAAAACCTGACCGGTTACGAGAAAGCCACCGGATGGCGGTACTCCATCACCTGCACGAACATCCCCGCGGCCGGCATCCCCGGCGTCCCCGGCAGCCACCATCCCCAGGTCATCGACGTGGTGCACCGCGAGCACGCCGTCGTCGAGGACGGCGTCCGCACCGGCAAGGCCATGGGCCTGCGGAACCTCCCCTCGAAGACCTGGACCGTGAATTGCGGCTGGGTGCTCGCGGCGAATATCGCCGCTGACCTGACAGCATGGTCACGGCTCCTCGGCCTGCACGGCTGCGGCGGGCTGGAAGACGCCGAGCCGGACACGCTGCGTTACCGGCTCTGGCATATTCCGGCCCGCCTGGTCCGGCCCGCCCGCCAGCGCGTCCTGAAGATCAGCCCGGACTGGCCGTGGAAGGAGGCGTTCCTGACCTGCTGGCAGCGGCTGAGCGCCCTGCCCGCACCCGCCTGACCAGCACAACCCCCCAGGGCGACAGGAAAGGAGCACGCCCCGGCGCGGTCGGAGCCGGCGCAACCCCGGGCGCACGGGCCGCGGCGCCTGCCAACACGCGAACAGCAACCAGACACCACAGCCGAAACCCGGCAAGGCGCAATCAGTAACCAGACCCGCCCAGCCCCTGAATCATCGAGGTTAATGTCGTTTTTCCCCCGGCACCGCGCCAAACGTCCCGCGGTGGGCAGGACCATGGCCCCTGGCTTGCGCGCTAAGGCGTACGTAGGTTGAGATTGTCCGTCTGGAAGGAGGCGATAAATAAGTGATTAGCATTCCGGCCTTGGTGTTCTTCCTGGCAGTGATCGCCGTCTACCTATCGGGGTGTCTCGTTTACCATATCCGGGATATTCACGATGAGCGGAAAGACCAGAATGGCAGTTCCAGGCGGTCCATGCCAGGCACGGCGGCTCGCATGCGATCCAGCTCTGAGGGACCAGCAGCCACCTGCCGGCCGGTTACGCCGGCGGCGCCTCGCGGAGGCGGCGGCTTGTCACCGGCGGACCGTACAGCCGGGGCCCGAAGCGCCTGATCGGCCGCAGTGATGCAGGGACTGTCAGCGTTGAGCTGACTCTCGCGAGGATCCGTCCTCACGGGAAGCGTGATTAGCGTGTCGAGGGCTTTCCCGCTGCAGTTCCAGCCTTACGTGGTGGCCGTGGCCTGCAAGGGCGAGGCGCTCCGGTCCCAGGTGGCGAACTACTTCGGGATTGGACTTGGGTGTTTAGATCCTCGGTGGGCCAGAGGGCATCGATAAATTCGCTCGCGCCCCAGCAACTGTGCCGGCACTGGCATGCGCCATGGTTTCCGGAGGAGCGCGCCAGAACTTCTGGATATGTGCGCAACTGAGGTTTTTTACCCGGGCAACTGTTCAAGTGCGTACCCGGCAGGGCTTATTGCTACGTGCGATTGTTACGCCACTTGTTATGAACACGCGGCGTCATCCATCTTGACCACAACCGAGACCGAAATGTTCTGTACGGCGGCGACAGGTTCGTGAGCATGGTGCCGGCCGACGGCCCCGTCCGTCAGGCAGCCCTCAGATCAGGGAAGTGGGAGTCACGGAGAGTGACCGTTCTGTCAGTCTGGCGCACGGTGCGCTCGCACTGCCGAATCGGCGGGGCCTTGCCGGTGGCTGAGTCCAAGATGGGCCTGGAGCACAGAGCAGCCAGCTCGGCATCGCTCGCCGTGAATCTGCTTCGTAGCTAAGGAATTGGCCAGCGTCATAAGCTGCACAGCGCCTCGGCCGGTGACACGGGGGGCATTCGGCGGTCGGACGGGGGTGTGGAACGTCGGGCCGCTGAGGTCACCGCCCGGGAACTGCCCCCGCGAAGGAGTGGACGCAGCTTCCTGCTGGCGGTCTGACGAGTGCATGAACTCCGTTAGCGAGCATCTGTTTCGGGTTGCGGGCGGGTAATGCTAGTGGTGGACGGTGAACCGTGAGGTCATCGCGGTGGTGCTGGCCGGTGGGCGGGTGGCTGTGGCTAGAAGGCGACGTGGTCCGGATCGGGCCGGGAGTGGCTGATGGCACCCGAGCGTAGGCACCGGGGGAGGCTGCACCTCCTCCTGGGGGCTGCGCCTTGTTCGGGCAAGACCTATGCCCTGCTGGCTGAGGGCAGCCGGCTGGCCGCCTTGGGTGGCGACGTCGTGGTCGGGGTGGCTGAGACGCACGGCCGGCCGGGTACCGATGCCCTGGTGGAGGGCCTGGAGGTGGTGCCGCCACGGAAGGTGGCGTACCGCGGGACGGCATTCAAGGAGATGGACCTGGCGGCTGTGCTCACCCGCCGTCCGCAGGTCGTCTTGGTGGATGAGCTGGCCCATGCCATCGTGCCTGGTGGCCGGCACGACAAGCGCTGGCAGGATGTGGAGGAACTGCTGGATGCGGGCATCGACGTGGTGTCGTGCCTGAATGTTCAGCATCTGGAGAGCCTGAGCGACTCCGCGCAGGAACTGACCGGCATCGCCGTGACCGAGACGGTCCCAGATGCGTTCGCCGCAGCGGCCAGCCGGGTGGATCAGCTGGACATTGGCTCCGAGGGGCTGCGCGAACGCATTGCCCGCAGCTATCCGCCTGGAACCGCAGAGCAGGCGCTTGCGGGCTACTTCCGGGCGGAGAACCTGGCGGCGCTGAGCGCTGCGGGCCGGCGGTGGATGCTTGAGCACGGTTTCGATGGGACGGCGGGCCCGCCACGCCGGAGTCCCCCTGTCGTGGCCGCCCTGGCCGGTGAGCCCGAGGGCGGGCATGTCCTGCGGCGGGCCGCGCAGTTCGCCGCGGCTGCTCAGGCGGAGCTGATCGGCGTCTATGCCCGCGCGTCCAGCGGCCTGGCCGAGGCCGAGCCGGTATGGCTGGAAGGCCAGCGCCGACTGCTCGCCGAACTGGGCGGCCGTTACGCGGAAATCACCGGTGCTGACGTGGCGATGGCCATCCTCGACTTCGCCCATGCCGAGCATGCCGCCCAGCTCGTCCTGGGCGCCACCCGGCGCACCCGCGGGTACGAGGCGCTGCACGGCTCGGTGATCGGCCGCATCATCTCCCACGCCGGCCGGATCGAGGTGCACCTCGTCCCAGCGTTCCAGCCGCCGAAGCACCCGCTGACCGCGCGATGGAGGCTTCCACCGCGGCAGCGCAGTGCGCAGCTGCCGCCCCGGCGCCGGCTCGTCGGATGGCTGCTCGCCATCCTGGTCCCCGTCGCCATCACCGTAGCGCTGACCCCGTTCCGGTCCTCGCTAGGCCTAGCGGGCGCCCTGTTGTGTGTCCTGCTGGCGGTCTTCGCCTCGGCCCTTGCCGGAGGGATCCGCCCCGCTGCGGCAGCTACCGTGGTCGGCTTCCTGGCGGCTGACTTCTTCTTCACCGTCCCGTACTACAGCCTGCGGATCGACCAGGCCATCGATGTGGTCGGGCTGATCGTCTTCGCCATTGTCGCCGCGGCCACCGGGCTCCTTGTCGATGTCTTGACCAAGCGGGGGATCCAGTCAGCGCACTCCCAGGCAGAAGCCGACGGCCTTGCCCGCCTGGCGGCCGAAGCCCTGGCACTAGGACCTGGCACCCGGCCTGAGATGGCCAGCACCCTGCGGCGCACCTTCGACCTCGACGCCGTGGCCGTGTTCAAGCGCGCCGGGCCGGGCTGGCAGACGGTGGCGGCAGCTGGCGGACCACTGCCCGCCGCGCCCGGCGAGGCACCATTCCAGGCCGAGCTCACCGGCGGGGAGATCCTGGTCCTGGTCGGCAGCAAGCTCACCGAGCAGGACGCGCGACTGCTCCGGGAGTTCATCACCGAATTGGGCCTCGCCCAGGAACGGAGACAACTCGCCCACATCACCCTCCACCCCGGCGCCAGCCCGCACACCAACAGCGCGTGCGCAGTAGATGAGGGCCGGAAGGTGGAACGCGACGCATGATCATCCACAATGCGACATCCGAGCACTCGGCGATCACCTTCGACCACCCCCGCACATATCGGCAGTTATGGGACGCCCCAACAACACCGATCATCCCGGCCGAAGCCGCGCCGAACGGCGGCTCGGCGGGCGTTCTCCGCCACTTCCCGTCACTCAGCGTCATACATGGATCGACGTAGCCGACGCCGGCTGCCGACTCAGCGCCGCTTGACTGGCCTGAAGGTCGCCGCTGGGCCCGGGTGCCTGTCGATGATGCGAGCGAACGTCCCGGCCGCCGGTGGCCAGATTCTGCCTGCCCTGACGCGCAGTATGACATGGAGTGGCTTCCGGCCGTTGGCTGGCACAGATAGCCGTTGTCCCGGGCGGCAGTAGGATCATTTCCCGCCCGCGCGCGCTGCCCGCGGTACCGGACACTGGACTGGGGAGGTCGCCATGCCGGAGGCGTTCACGGATCTGTCCACTCCGCTGGTGGCCGATGCCTGCTTGCGCTGTGGTGTTCCGCTGCGGGCCGCCCCTTCGGGAATCCGGGCGGTCGTGGCCGGTCGGCGGATCGCTGGGCGGGTCCTGCCCGTGCGGCACTACGGCAGCGTGGACGTGTTCCTGGAGGCATTCGGCCGGGCCGAAGTCGGCGACGTGCTGGTCATCGACAACGGCGGCCGCCTGGACGAGGCCTGCGTCGGCGACCTGGCGGTACTGGAGGCCGAGGCCGCCGGGGTGGCGGGCCTGGTGGTGTGGGGCCTGCACCGCGACACTCCGGAACTCGCCGCGATCGGCCTTCCGGTCTTCGGCTACGGCAGCTACCCGGCCGGGCCGGTGCGGCTGGACGAGCGGGAGCCCGAGGCGCTGGTCACCGCGCGGTTCGGGTCGCACCTGGTCAGCGCCGGGGACATCGTCTTCGCCGATGACGACGGCGCGCTGTTCGTCGCGGCAGAGCACGCCGAGCAGGTGCTGGTCACCGCGCACCAGATCTGGCAGACCGAGCGGGACCAGGCCCGCTGGATCCGGGAAGGCCAGACACTGCGCCAGCAGACCGCTTTCGATGACTACCTGGCCCGCCGCGCCGCTGACCCGTCATACACCTTCCGGCGGCATCTGCGCCGCATCGGCGGGGCCATCGAAGAATAAGATCTGAGCGCCGGGCCTAGCCCCCAGGGCGCTATTACCGGCAATCGGCCGGCACCGGATCACGCAGGCCGGATCCGGCGACGGCCATCTTCCGGCACCCGCGACGTGCGGCAAACGGTCCGGGCAGATGCCAGCCGGGCGATCAGGCACCGTCATCCCACCCGGCTACGGGCCGCCAAGATCACGGATGCCATCGTCTTGGCCGCTACCATCACACAGCCGCAGCACTGCAGCAACCACGCTGCCGCTGACAGCCGCCCGGGAAACCCGCCCGCCAGCGGACTTAGAATGACCACTTCGGGATCGCGTTGCTCGCCATTCCGACCGGTCCGACCCAGCGCCAGATCGGCGGTTCGTGAGCCGCTTTAGCGTCACGGTCGGGCGATATCGGCAGGCATCCGCTTGGCCTGGCCAGGCGGATGCCTGCCGACCGCGTCCGGTCTTACCGGGCGATTCCGGCGACGTAGGCGGCGACGATGTAAGTGGCGTGCCGGTCCAGGGAGGTGCGGGCACGGTCATAGCGCATCGTGGTGCGCGGATCAGCGTGGGAAGCGGCTTCCTGGACGTAGCAGCGGGACCCCGGCATCAAGTGCGGCGGTGATGAATGCATGCCGCAGTGTGTGAGGCCCGACGGGCTTGCTGATCCCGGCCCGGCGGGCGACGCGGCGGACGATCCCGCCCGGCGCCGTGCCGGTCCAGGCGGCGCCCGTCGGCGGCCAGGAAGACCGGTCCTTCTGTGCGCTCGCCGATGGCCAGGTCGATCGCCCGGGCCGTGCGCGGCGCGCGAGCGGGATCGTCACGACCTTGCCGCCCTTGCGGGTGACCACGAGCGTCCGGTGACCACGCTCCACGCTTAGCGCCTGGCTTTCCGCGCCGGCGGCCTCGGACACCCGCAGGCCGTTGAGCGCCAGCAGCGAGATCAGCGCGTGCTCGGCAGGCGGGCCGAGCCCGGCGGCGACCAGGAGAGCGCCGAGCTCGTTGCGGTCCAACCCGGCGGCATGCGACTCGTAATCCAGCCGCGGCCGCCGGGCATGCGCAGTGGGTGAGTGGTCGAGCAGTTCCTCCTCGACGGCGTACTTATAGAACCCGGCGATAGTGATAGCCGCCGGGTGATGGTGGCCCGGGCGCGGCCGCGGGCTCCAGCTCACGGGCGAAGCACTCGATGCCGGCGCGGCGGGCGGCGAACAGGCGTATCTGGTGCTGCTGGCACCAGGTCACGTACTGGCGCAGGTCCAGCTCGTAGGCCTGGCGGGTCAGGCCGCTGTACCCGGCCAGGAACCCCGCTAATGCCAGCCGCTCGGTGTTGATGAACACCGGCGTGACGGGGACGAGTGCGGCGGACGGGGTTGTGGTAGCCATGGGGGCACCTCCGGGGCTCGGGCTGGAGACCCCGATGCTGGGCCAGCCGAGGCCCCAGCAAGACGACGAGAACCTCACGGTAAATCGGTCGCCGCGGTTAGACCAGGTCACAGCCGCTACCGCCGCCAGAGCCCAACGGCCGCTCCCGAGCGCCGACTCGGCGTGGCTGACTCATGCGCTGGTCACGCGATTTGCACCATGCAGATCAGCCAAATCTGTTCAGGTGTCACGGCGGGCCAGCAGCAGGAAGGCGGCCGCCATGGCTTTCGCGATGAACAGGCACATGAGACCGAATCCTGGCCAGGGCCGAGCTCGCGGGTGCCGTAGATGACGGCGGTTACCTGTGCGCCGGCCATGGTTGGCCAGTACTCCTCGACGTTGCTCTCGATCCGTGCGGGGAGGGCGGCGGCGATCCCGGGCAGCACGAGCACCACGGCGACCAGGACGCCGATGGCAGCGGCCGGGTGCCGCAGCAGCGTGCCGAGGGCGACGCCGAGGAGGCCGAGAGCGGCGAGGTATAGGCCGGATCCGAGCACAGCCCGGAGCACGCCGGGCTGCCCGAATGCGGCGGTCGGAGCCTGGCCGGAGATCAGCGCCTGACCGAGGAGGAAGACGGTGAGCGCTGTCGCCTCCCCGGTTATCAGCGATACCGCTGTGAGGACGGTGGCCTTCGCGGCCAGGAACCGGCCCCGGCTCGGGACGGCGGCCAGGCTGGTCTGGATCGAGCCGGTCGAGTACTCCGACGTGATGACCAGGACGCCGAGCACGCCGATGGCGAGCTGGGCTAGGGCGAGGCCGCTGAGGCTGACCGAGGTGGGGTCCCATCCCGCAGCGCTCGTCCCTGGAACACGAGATATATAGTCAGCCTGACAGTTAAAGCAGCTAACTTGCTGGTCCTCCGCCCCCGCCACCCCGCCACCCTGGCCGCCCGCCCCAACATCGCCCGCCTGACACGAGAAGGCGAGCCCGCCAGCGCCGTCCCCCAGGGCCTGCAGGGCCTCCATGGCGCCAGCACGCTCACAGCTGGGTTCATGATCCTTGCCTGCGCTGGTGATCACCTTCGGTCCCCTCGCCGGCTCGGACCGTTGGGTTCCGGGTCTGCGGCTTCCGCGAGCCGATCACCGGTCACACCGCCCCGGGCGTCATCACATTGACACCGGTCATCGAGCGGATGTGAGAGGCGGATGGCGCCGGCTGGCTCGCGAGCGGCGCGTCTACGAGCTGGTTCCCGATTCATCGAGGATGGCGGGGAGGTCAAAGCCGCGGAAGGCGTCTGGGGTGAGGAAGGCGGTGATCTCCTGGATCTGCGCTCCGCGCAGGGTGAGCACGTCGATGGCGCGCGGCATGAAGGTCTGTGTCTTGTCGTTCCAGGCGTAGCGGCCGAAGGCGAGCTGCCCGTTCGCGCGAGCGGGGATGAGGCGCCAGTGGCTCGTCCCTGCAAGTGGCCAGCCGCCGAGGTAGATGGCGACCTGTTCGCGGCCGCGGTACCAGGTGGGTACGGGCGGCATCGTCAGCTTCGCGTCTTCGGCGAGCATGGCAACGACCCCGTCGACGTCGTTGCGCTCCCAGGCGGTGACGTAGCGCTGCGCGACGAGTCTCAGCGCGCCGTCGTTCAGTGAGCGCAGCGTCGCCTGCTGGCTTCGCTCTGGCAGTCGTTTGTCTACTGTCTTGTGGGCGCGCTGCAGGGCGCTGTCGACCGAGACTGGCGTGGTTTCGAGCGCAGTGGCGGTTTCGCGGGCTGAGAACCCGAGTACGTCGCGGAGTATCAGCACGGCGCGCTGTCGCGCGGGCAGGTGCTGGAGTGCCGCGATGAAGGCGAGCTCGACGCCCTCGCGCTGCTCATAACGGGCCTCCGGGCTGGCCAGGCCGCTGCCGAGCCCGAGCCGCTCATCCGGGTAGGGTTCGAGCCATACCGCATCGGCCACTGGCTCGGCGAAGTTGTCGTGGGGATCGGCGGCGGGCGCGTAGTCAACCGGAAGCACTCGCCTGGGCCGCCGCTCGATCGCCCTGAGGCACGCGTTTGTCGCGATCTTATAGAGCCAGGAACGGACGGAGCTCCGGCCCTCGAAGCGCGGCAGGGCGCGCCAGGCGCGCAGCAGCGTCTCCTGCAGTGCATCTTCTGCGTCTGCGGCCGAGCCGAGCATCCGGTAGCAGTGGGCGTGCAGCTCGCCGCGGTACGGTCCGGCGAGCCGGCCGAAGGCGTCGTCGTCGCTCCGCCGGGCGGCCTCGAGCAGCTCTCGCTCCTCACTTGCAGTCAGCGCCATGCGAGCGGCTTTCGTCCCGTGTTCAGGCTCGGTCGTCATGGTTTTGGCTGCCAGATAGCGAGCTCGCCGCACTGCGGCGCCGAAATGACCCTGCGCCATCCGGCCGGCCCCTCGCGCGGCGCCAGCAGCACCGAGGCGCCGAGCTGACGCGCGCGTTCGGTGGACTCTTCGATCTGGTCGACCTGGACGTAGGGCGGCCATAGCGGGCGCACGGTGCCGCATTCGACGATGCCGCCGCCGAAACCGCCTCCCAGGCCGAGGGCGAGGTAGGACCCGGAGCCGGCCTCGATCAGCTCCTGGCGCCAGCACAAGAGTTTCGCGTAGAACGCCCTCGCCCGTGCGTGATCACCGGTGTGGAGCTCCAGGTGAACGACGGGCCTGGGACTGGACATATGCATAGTCACCTTACTTGTGATCCGCGCTCTGGCCGGAATCCATCGCCGCCGCAGCGGAATCGGTGAGCGAGATCCCGGCCGCGAGGGTGTGCCCAGACCGTCCGGACCAGCTGCTCATTGTCCGTCACGGACCGCCGCCCCAGCCGCCATCCAAGCCCGAGCAGCGTGGAGCCTGCGCCAAGCCCAGCTTTCGTGGCGAGCGATGGATTGCGGCCTTTCACCGGATCACCACCTCCAGGAGCGGGGACAGGCCCGCCGGGCGCGTCCGCGGTTCGCGGGCGGCCGGTGTCTATCAGGAGGATCTCGCCAGCATGGCACCGCAAGCGCAATGGATTCACAGCTTCGTCACCGACGACAAGATCTACTGTCTGTACCCGCCGACAACGCCGAAACCATCCGCGGGCACGCCCGCCGCGGCGGATTTCCCGCAGACCACGTCGCGCTCGTCCGAGCGCTGATCGATCCGACGACCGGAGAGACACCTCTGGCGGGCGAATAGCCATCGGTTATGCCGATGTCGACGCGAGCACACCCCAGGCAGCCGCCAGCACTTCGCCCATCGGCCACGATGCGCGCTGCGCATCATCAAGTCTTCCCAGCACCACCATCCACACACGACAAGGAGACCGCCATGCACCCCACCATCAGCTACCACCTGGCCACGGCCCGGGCCGCCGGGCTGCGCAGCCAGGCCCAGCGAGACGCACTGGCCCGCGCCGCCCGCCACGCGCGAACGCGCAAGCTCGAGCATGCCGCACCTAGGCTCGCGGCCGCAGGGCGCCGCCTGCTCACCTCCCTGCCCCCCCGCGGCACCTGACCAGCCTCCCGCATCGCCGCCTCGCACCCGATAGCGGCCGATACAGGCGGGGGTTGCCGCCCAGCGGCTAGCGAGCAGCGTCGGTTACCTTCCCGGTCCGGCGGTAGTGGGCGAGGGTCTTGCGGACCCGCCGACGGATCCGCTCGTCCGGGTCGTTGTGGCGGGACTCGAGGGCCTGGATCACAGCCGGGATACGGGGCGCGGGCGTGCTGTCCGTGAGGGCGTGGATCACGTCGCCGCGGACCAGGGGATCGGTATCCTCGACCAGCTCGAGCAACCTCGTCCACACCCGGTCGTCGTCGGCCCGGACGTGGCAGGTGCACAGGTTCTTGCACGCGAGCTGGCGAGCCCGGCTCTCCTCGCTCCGGGACAGCTCCAGGAGCCCGTCGAGAGCATCCTCGGCTGTGCGCCTGTCGCCGACCGGCAGGCCGACCCCTACCTTCCCGGCGATCCTGTTGAACCGTCCCACCATCTAGACGACGATAGCGTCGGCCGGGTGCCCGGACCAGGGATTATCTCGCCGATTGGCGGAGCCTTCGGACCGTCAACTTCACCGGGTCACTCGAAGTGGCCAGGCAGATCGGGAGAGCTGCGGGCGGCCCGCTCAAGCGGCTCACGCTGGAACCCGGCGGCAAGTCGGAACCAGCTGGCCGCCGAACCGCACGTGCGTGCGCGCTGGTCAACCCGGCGCTGAAGGTCCGCAACGGCATGCGGGGACTGCCCGCCCACGAATGCCCGGTTCGCAGCAGAACATTCATTACGGCGTGCCATCGTGGCCTTGCGTCACCGAGCCCATTACCGCGCAGAACGGCGGCTCGGCGAGCGTTCTCCCTAACCTACTTCGTCACTCAGCGCGGTGCTGTCCATCGACGTAGCCCGAGGCTGACCTCGGACCAGCCCGGTATGAGCGATCTGCGGGAGGTCACAGTCGGTCGCAGCCGAGGTGCTAGTGGATCTAGCGCCACGGCTGCCCGGCGGCTACAGCATGCTTGACCTGACGCGCCATATGCGGCTATGACCGGATGGTGTCGTAGGGCAGCCCCACGCCCTCGCCCAGCACCTGCTGCAGTGCCAGGACCGTCGCCGGGCAGCTGGAGGCATCGACCGGGCTGCCCGGATCATGGCGGACCAAGCGGACCGCCCGGCCGTCCAGCCGCCATCCGGGACTGCCGCCGCTGGTCGCACGCCAATCATGCGCGGCCGGCGTGCAGGCCGGAAGGTGAGGTCACCGCCGCCAGTCACGGCGCCCAGCCTGCGGCTTCAGGTGCGGTGCGGGCCCGGTCGGCCTGCGCCGGGCTGGGCGCGGCGTGACATAGTCCTGGCATGGTGATCTTTGATGACCTTGAGGCCGAGCAGGACAGGCTGCAGAGCATTCTGGATGGCCTTGATGCGGTGCAGTGGGCGTCGCCGTCGGCGGCGGCGGGGTGGACGATCGCCGATGTGGTGCTTCACCTGGCCCAAACCGAGGAGGCGGTCCTCGCCAGCGCCACCGGCGTCAGCCTCGGCGTCCGCCCGGCACCCGGTGCCAAGCTGGATGAGGTCATGGATCAGCTGGTTCAGGCGGAGCGGGCTGCCGCGCCCGCCCGCGTCTTTCAGCGGTGGCGCACGGCCCGGCTCGCTGCGCTGGCAGCGCTGCGGGCAGCGGACTCGCAACAGCCGCTGCAATGGGTGGAGGCGCCGCTGAAGCCAGCCACGCTGGCGACCACCCGGCTGGCCGAGCATTGGGCGCACGGCCTGGACATCACCGGGCCGCTGGGCATCAGTTTCCCCGATACCGTGCGGCTGTCCCACATCGCCTGGCTGGCGCACCGGTCCCTGTCCTATGCCTTCGCCTTCAGCCGGCGAACAACCACATGAGGTCTTCTGTGAGCTGACGGCTCCAGATGGCACCACCCACTGGCCGTACGGCCCATCCCGCGCAGATTCTGCGATCACCGGCCCGGCCGGAGCGTTCTGCCGGGTAGCCGCGCAGCGGCTCGCGCCGGACCAGTCAGGACTGCTCGCCCAAGGCCCGCACGGCGCTACCGCCCTGCACGTCCTGCGCAGCTACGCAGCCTGACCACTAATCTTCAAGCCTGCCATCTGCGGCTAGCGGGTGGGTACGCGGTCCTCGTGCTGGGCGCCAGCGCCTGATTGGGTGCGGACTACCTGGAGGCAGCGTATGGGTGTGGCAGGGCTTCCATGGGGATGCTGGGACGGGGTCTCCTGCGGTTGCGGATGGAAGCAGAGCCGTGGCGGCATAACCTTGCGTCAGCGGCAGGCTCAGTCAGGGGCGCTTGCCCGGCTGCCCGGCCCGGGCGGGCGCACGGAAGCAGAGCTAAGAGAAGAGCAGAGCTAGGAGAAGAGGCAGCGTGAGCGTCGGCAAGCCAGAGATCGACTTTCCCGGCGGCGAGCCACCAGCCGAACTAGAGATCACCGACATCTGGGAAGGCAAGGGCCCCGTGGCCAGTGCGGGTGACCGGGTCACGGTTCACTATGTCGGGGTCGCCCACTCCACGGGCGAGGAATTCGACGCGAGCTGGGACCGGGGCGAACCTCTGTCGTTCCAGCTCGGCGCTGGGCAGGTTATCGCCGGCTGGGACCAGGGCGTGCAAGGCATGAAGGTCGGCGGCCGCCGTCAGCTGGTCGTTCCTCCGGGCCTCGGCTACGGGGACCGCGGCGCCGGGAACATAATCGCGCCGGGCGAGACCCTCATCTTTGTGTGTGACCTGGTCTCTGCCTGATCGAGTTTCCCTGGCCGTCCCTGCGCTCGCCCCCGCTATATTCACCGCGCCCGGATCCCCGGCCTGCGAGACGCCACGCTGCCTCCCTGTACCTGCAAGACGACTACGGGAACCCGGACGGCATACTGACGCGCCGATGGACAAGCACGACGGCGGCCACGCACCTGTCGTTGCCGACTAAAAGCCACGATGCAGACGAACGCACACAGCGGCAATAGCGGCCGGTTCCTGGCTGGTTATCTCCTGTCGTCTTCGCCGGGGAGGGATTCGGCCAGTGATTGGATGGCGCGTTCGAGTTCGGGCAGGTCGTCATCGACGGTGGCCTGCAAGATCGCGTGGGCGGTGTCGAAGTAGCGATAGGCCAGGTGATCACGCATCCGGGTGATCTGGCTCCACGGAATGGCGGGCTGGGTGGCGAGCAGGTCCGCGGGTAGTGCCTTGACGGCTTCGCCGATCTCGAGCAGCCGGATCCGGACCGCGTCGAACACCAGGCCGTCGGCGAGGGTGCCGCGCTTCAGGTGGGAGCGGATGGCGTCAATGGCGGCCTGGATGTCGGATAGTCGCTGGCGCTCCCGGTAGCTCACAGCGGAACCAGGTCGCGCTCAGCACGGGGGCGGACGTTCGGTTTGAGATCCTCGGCGGGCACTAGGTCGACCCGGGTGCCGACAATGGCTTCCAGGTCGGCTTGCACGCGCCCGAGCCCGAACAGGCTCATGCGGGGGGGCAGGTCCGCGATCAGGTCGACGTCGCTGTCCGGGCGGTCCTCGCCGCGGGCCACGCTGCCGAACACGCGCAGGCCGGACACTCCATGGGCGGCCGCTGCCGCGACCATGTCGTGTCGGCGGCGGCGCACCCGCCGGCCGACGGGGCCTGACAGCCTGTCCAGCCGCCGCGGCTGCCTGCGCACCTCCGCGACCAGCTCATAGCCGGCTGCCTCGACCAGCGCGGCCAGAGTCGGCAGGGAGGGCTGCCGGTGCCCCGACTCATAGGCGCTGATCACGCTTTGCGTCACGCCCGCTCGGGCAGCCAGTGCCACCTGTGACAGGCCTGCATCCCGGCGCGCCTGCCGCAGCAGGGCGCTAGCGGTGGAGGCGCTAGAAGCCATACTCGGTAGTATAGCGGATCGTCGATATCCTCTACCCCGCCAGACCCACCGTCACATCGGCAGAATCGGACGCAGGGCGACAGCCATGACCGTAACGGGGAGCGGAGGGCTTGACAAGGGGTGATGACCCGTACGCTTACCCGCGGATCGGGCAGGCTTTTTCTGGCCTGCCCCCGGAGCTCGATGGGGGTCATCACGAGGGTTCCCTTGTCAAGCCCGCCGCGGTCCAGTACTCCGCCTCGGCTTCGGGCAGATCAGCGCGCAGGCTTGCGTTACCCGGCGCAGTCGCGAGCCGATCAGCCGGTTCTGTCGTCACCCCGGGCCGCACTGCCAGCCGCCGATCGGCACGCCGAACGGCGGATATTGCATGCTCGTTCCAAGTCCGGCGGCCGGGTCCGCCCGGCTGGCAGCCTGCCGCCTGGGCCGGGGAGATCGCCGGATGGCCGGCGTGCCTGGCGCTTCCGGACGGCTGCCCGCGCGGCCCGGGCCGGCGATCTGCCCGGCGGCTTGGCCAGGTGAAAGATCCCCTCATCCGGCCTAGCAAATTGTCAATGGCCGGCTACGTTAAGCGACGCAGCCGGGCCGGGCCGCCGCGCCCGGCCACACCGCTGCCGGGCTGCCACCAGGGCACGGGACACGGTTAGGGGCGGGTTATGCGCGCACGGCGGGACCATCAGGCCGGCGCCGGTCATTGCGGCGGCGCCCCGGCCCGCTGGCGCCGCGCCGCCGGGACCGTCTACGTGACCAACAACACCGATAACACGGTGTCGGTGATCGACGCGGCGACCAGCGCCGTGACCGCCACCATCCCCGTCGGCTCCCACCCGGACGCGGTGGCGGCCGACCCCGCCGCCGGGACCGTCTACGCGGCCAACGCCTACCCTGGCACGGTGTCGGTGATCGACGCGGCGACCAGCGCCGTGACCGCCACCATCCCCGTCGGCAATTTCCCGGACGCGGTGGCCGTGGACCCCGCCACCCACACCGCCTACGTGGCCAACTACGTCGATAGCACCGTGTCGGTGATCAGCAGCACGCCCGTGCCCGGGCCGATCGTGTCGGGCTACCACACGGGCACCGGCAGGTGCGTCCAGCCCGCCGCCAGCCCGGCGGTGAACGGCACCCCCGCCGTGCTCGAACCCTGCGACCACGCCGCCGCCCAGGACTGGACCATCGCGCCCGGCGGCACCATCCGCTCCGCCACCGGCCTGTGCCTGGACACCTACCGCCAGCAGAAAACCAGCAAGACCCCGGTCGACCTGTCCGCCTGCGACGGCCGCCCCAGCCAGCAATGGAAGCCCGCCGCCGGCACCCTCGTCAACACCGCCTCCGGCAAGTGCCTCGACGACCCCCGCTTCACCACCCCCGGCGCCCGCCTGGAGATCTACACCTGCCACCAGGGCGCCAACCAGCAATGGAAGCTCCCCGCCTGACCGGGCACCCGGCCCCGCCTGACCGGGCACCCAGCCCTGCCGGGCCGACCGCCCGGGCACAGCAGGGTCATGCCGGGCTATGCCCGTGCCCGCCTCGCGGTGAACGGCGCGGCGCCCGCGGGCCCGCCAGCCGGCCAGCCGTCCGCGGTACGGATCTCCGGCCCGCGGGGCAGCGACTTCCCGGACGGCCCGCCATCCTGAGCCTGCAGCCTAGGCCCCCGGGTGATGACGATCGACCTCACCAGCCGCGGCCGCCGCAACATCCCAGCGACGCCTGCGACAAAGACCAGCCGCTCCAGCTCGGCACGGCACCCCCGTGGCCCAGATCCTCCAGGTCGTATCCAGCCAAGCGGCTATGGGTGCGATCGGCTGGCCGGGAGCCGTTCTGCTCGACGGACAGGTGCAGCCGCTCCTCTGAAGCCCGGCCGCGGCCAGCGCCTCCGTATGCTTAATCTCCACCGCGAGCTTTTTCAGCCGGTACTCCAAGACCGGGCCGGGCGCGGCGATCAGCACGGTCGCCCCGGCCAGGGACGCCAGCGCGGTCTGCGGCGGGCGGGTCCGCCCCTTGACCAGCCGTATCCGAGGAGGATTGGGTCGCGCGGCTATCCAGGGTGCGTTGCAGCCGGGCCAGCTTGCTGTCCCAGTCGCGGGCCAGGGCGGCCAGGTAGGCCTGGGCGATCGTCATCGGGGCGGCGTTGACCCGGTACCGGATCCGGCGCCGCTCGCCCGGCTCGGCGAGTACGAGGCCGGCCTCGGCGAGCAGTTCGAGATGCTTGGTGATCGCCTGCCGCGAGATGGGCAGCAGGGCCGCCAGGTCCGTCGCGGTCGACGGCCCGTGCGTGGCGAGCGCGCCGAGGATGCTGCGCCGCGTCGGTTCGGCGAGCGCGGCGAAGACCGCCTCCGCGACCAGCTCCGGATCAGGCTGCGGCATCAAGATAGCTGACGAGGTGGCCCAGTTCCTGCCGCCACCCTTCGGCATTGCCCTGGTACGCGGTCTCCAGCAGCCCGTCAGGCAGCTGCGCGAAGCCGGACTCTACGACGGTCAGCCGCGTTCCAGCGCCGTGTGGCACGAGAGTGAACTCGACGTAGGTGCGGCGCGGATCAGCATCCGGCAGGCCCTGGATGCGCCATGTCCAGGCGAACCTGTTCGGCGGCTCCACAACGGCAATCGTCAGCGTCGCCTGGTGGCAGCTGTCGTCATGGTCCCACTCGACGTGAGCCAGGCCGCCCGGACGCAGCTCGACGGTGGCACGGTCGCCGAACCAGCCGCCCATGCCCTCGGCACTGGTCAGCGCGTCCCACACCTGCGTCGGCGGCTGGGCGAGTTCGATGGTCCGCTCGATGCGGTCCGGGATGGGCATGACTGACCTCCATATAGCAACCATCTGATTGCCATATACTAGGGCACGCCAGCGCGGTACTCGGCACCAGGACCGGTAACTGTTTTACAACGCAGGCCCGGTCTTCGCCGGCGCCGGTTTCGGATCTCCTGCGCGACCGCGCCAGCGCGGGCGCCCTGGCTACCATCCCGGCGTGCCGGGGGAGCGGTCACGAGCCCCGACGTGCCGGGTGGCCCGCGAGAATCTGGGCGGTGCCGTAACGGCGACTCAAGTATGGCCAATTCATGGATAACGCAACCCCGCCGGGTAATGCTCGCGCATGCCGCTGGCCGGACCGGCGGAGCGTCCTGGGCGCGTCCGGTCCGTCCGCCCGGCGAGGCAGTGCCTGCTAGACCCAGCGGCGTACTGAGGAGGAGTACCTTTCGTACCCGTCGAATTGCCTCAGGGTGTCCTCCTCAATCGGGATCACGAACCAGTTGACGTAGGCAATGGCGAGCGGCAGGAAAAGCAGGGGCCATGCCTGGACCAGAAGTCCTGCCTCGCCGAGATAGGCGAGGGCGAGCCCGACGTACATGGGATTGCGGGTGAGCCGGTAAGGCCCGCTGGTCACCAGCGCGTTCGCGGCGTCGCCCGGTACGGTGGTCGTCGATGCCCTGCGGAACAGCAGCAGGCCCCAGGCGGCCAAGCCCGCCCCCGTCAAGAACAGGACGCAGCCGGCCACCCGGATGACAAGCGATGCGGTCGGCGAGCTCGGGTGCACAGGGACCACAAGCTGCACGCCGACTCCCAGCAGGTAAGCCGCGACGAATACCCAGGGCACCGGCATGTGCAGGAACGGCCGCCGGACAGGTGCGGCCCCGGCCTCCGGTGCGGGGACGCCCGGAGCGTCGCCGGGGCGCGCGTGACGGTGGTCATCCTGGCGCAGATTCTCGCCCATCGCCGGTCCTCCCGGTTGCCCCGCGGCCGCACTCAGCAGATTAGCTCACGAGCTAAGATACTTAATATTGTAAGCTACTTTCATGCATGAGCAAGCCTCCGCTGACCCGGACCGGCTTGGCCAGCTGATCGGCCGCGAGTTCAGCACCGCCGTCGTGTTGTTCCACGATGCCGTCGGACGGCGACTGGGCATCTCAGGCACCGAGCGCAAGCTGCTGGACGTCCTGGACCGGCTCGGCCCCTCGACCGCCGGCGCGCTGGCCGAGCACACCGGCCTCACCACGGGGGCGATCACGGGCGTCGTGGATCGCCTGGTCAGGGCCGGGTACGTGCAGCGCGAACCGAACCCGCGCGACCGCCGCAGCGTGATCGTCAGCCGCCTCCCCAGCCCAGCCCTGCAGCGGCTCCAACCCGAGGTGTTCGCGCCGCTCGGGCAGGCCATAGCGGACCTCTCCGCCCAGTACCGCCCCGCGGAACTGGCTAGCATCGCGAGCTACCTGGTCGGCCTCACCGACATCCTGCGCGAGCAGACGGCGCGCCTGCACGAGGAGGCAGCCAGCGCCAGCGCCCTGGGCGGGCCGGGCCCGGGTCAGGCCAGGCGGCGGTAGCGGCTCTGCCCGGCGCAGAACCCGGCCACGGCGACGGCCAGGGCGAGGGCCAGGGCGAGGGCCAGGGCCAGGAAGATCGCGGTGGCGTCATACCGGTGGGTGAGGTGCGGGCCAAGCTCACCGGGGTTCAGGCGTCAGCCTGCTGGCGTGCGTACGCTTCGAGCCGCCGGAGTTCGTCCTCGTAGATGCCGCGCATCACCCGCGGAGCGAATACCCGCTCAAAGAAGCCGCCGATCCCTCCCGCACCATCCCAGGTAGTGGAGATCTCGACGATGCACCCGCTGCCCCGCGGGGTGACCGTGGTCTTGGTGATCAGGCTTGAGGCGGTATCGGACTCGGTCAGGACCCGGCCAGGCTCGGGCTCCGCGACGGTCATCCGGTAATCGCGGGTGCGGCCGCCGGCGGTCACCTTGAACCGCGTGACGGTGCCGGCGCCCACGCCGCCCGATTCGACCTGGAAGTCCGAGAACGCGGGCGGCAGGAAGCGCGGGTGGTGCACGCGCATATCCGCGAAGTAGCCATAGACCGTTTCCGTCGGCGCGTCGATGGCGCGCTCAGCGGAGACAATGATTATCGCCATGCGGGCCTGTCTACCACGACAGGCAATGATTGCGTCCGGGCCCGGCCGGAAGGATAACGGCTTCATCGGGCTGGCCTGCGTTACCTCGCTGGCCGCCCGGCCGACAAAACGCCTGACGGCGCGGGGACCGGACAGCACATACAGGTCCGCGTGACCGGCCTGCTCGGCCAGTGCCCGCCTGACCATCGGGCGGGTCCGGCGGCGGTACGCCCACAGCCAGTGCCAGAAGTCAGCTCGCTCCCGCGACCGCCGGATGGCCCGCCAGGTGCAGCGCAGCGGCGAGAAGTCCAGGAACACGACCATGTCCGCCGCCCGGAACCTGGCGTAGCCAGCCTCATAGGGACCGAGATCGCCGTCCATGATCCACGACTGTCGCGCAGCGAGGCCGCGCTCGATGTCCGCCCACTGGTCCGCAGGCGTCGCGGCAAGGCCTGGCCGCCAGAAGTGCTGGTCCAGCAAGATCACCGGGAGCCCGGTGATCTTGCTCAGGCGGGCCGCGAGGGTCGACTTGCCCGCCGCGCCCGGCCCGACGATCACCACCCGCTGCACGGTCCCATGGTGCCAGTCCCGCAAGGCCTTCTAGGCGCGATGGCGGCCCGCGCCCGGGGTCGGCCTCGCCCACAGCCAGCTTTGTCCGCAGCCAGCTTTGTCCGCAGCCAGCTTTGCCCGCACTCGGCCTTGCCCGCACTCGGCCTTGCCCGCACTCGGCCTTGCCCGCAGCCGGCCTTGCCCGCAGCCGGCCTTGCCCGCGGCGAGACGGCTGGTGGAGGCGGGCCTTCTGGTCTTGCCCGGCTAATTCTCTTGCCTGGCCGTCCTGGCTGAGTAGCGTTCGAGAGGGGCGCCGGCGGGCGACAGGCGAGCCGCGGAAGGTCAGACACGGGTCGGCGAGCAGCGGAGGACAGACATGGAACGCATCCTCGAGGCGGCGGATGGCAGGACGCTGGCGGTCGAGGAATCCGGTGATCTTGACGGGCGCCCGGTGCTCGTTCACATGGGCACGCCGAACTCCCGGCTCCTATACGGCCCGAACGTGGCCGACGCCGCGGCGCGCGGCTTGCGGCTGATCAGCTATGACCGCCCTGGCTACGGGGGCTCGGCGCCCAGCCCGGGGCGCAGTGTCGCCGACTGCGCGGGCGACGTGCGGGCGATCTGCGCGGCGCTGGGCATCGACCGGCTGGCGATGTGGGGGATCTCGGGTGGCGGGCCGCACGTCCTGGCCTGCGCGGCGCTGCTGCCTGATCTGGTCACGGCCGCGGCGTCGCTGGCGTCGACCGCGCCCTTTGACGCGGACGGGCTGGACTGGTTCGCCGACATGGGCCAGGACAACGTGGATGATTTCAAGCTGCTGGTCGCCGATCAGGACGCGGCCCGGGCCAAGCTGGAGCAGGACCGGGAGGAGTACCTGGCCGCATCCGCTTCCGACCTGGCCGGGAACCTGAAGTCGCTGCTGACGCCGACGGATGCGGCGGTCCTGACCGGGGAACTGGCCGACTACCTGGTCTACTCCGCGCGTGAGGGCCTGGCGCCCGGTGGCCAGGGATGGTGGGATGACGGCCTCGCAGAGGCCCGCCCCTGGGGCTTCGAGCTGGCCCGGATATCGGTTCCCGTCCTGCTGCTGCACGGCCGGGAGGACAAGTTCGTGCCCTTCGGCCACGGCCAGTGGCTGGCCGCGCACATTCCCGGGGTCGAGGCCAGGCTCCTCGAGGGCGACGGGCACCTGACCCTGCTGGAGCACCGCATCGCGGAGGTGCACGCCTGGCTCGCGGACCGGCTCTGAGGCGGTCAGCCGCGGCTCCAGCATCACGTTTGCCCCGCCGGGCCCTGGGCAGTTAATGCTCCGGCAGGGATAGCACCGGCCGGCGGAAGCGAGCCCGGAGCCCAGGCACGCCAGGCTGACGAGCGGCTCCGCGGCACGGTGCGACAGGCGTCAAGCAGCAAGGCGAGCGGGGTCCCGCGCGGCACGACCGTCGGCACGACCGTGGGCACGACAGCGGTCGCGGCACGACAGTGCAGGACGACAGTGCAGGGATAACCACGACAGTGCAGGACACTGCGGCGGGCAAGATCATCAAGGAGCTCGGTGGCCCTTCTCGCGCGCGCAACACCTAAGGCTTCCGGGGCCGAGCGGCGGTCATGCCGGCCCGCGGCTGCGGCAGGGGCACTGACGCGCCGGGCCGGGCGCGGTGCGGCGAGGCAGAGAAAGAAGGGGAGTCCATGAGTGGCGACACCTCGAGTGAGGCGCGCGATGAGCTGATGTCCTCGCTGAAGGGGCACGCCGCTCGGAACGGGAAGCGCTGGGTGCTGGGGAGTCAGCGCAAGCCAGTGCCGAAGAGGCGGACCGGGCCGCCCAGCGGGCCAGGGAAGACGCGCACCGGCTCGACGAGGACGCCGGCCTTACCTGAATCCCGGCCGCGGATCATCCGCCACATTAACTACCATCCGCCACATTAACTACTAGGGGAAGCAAACTCATCATGAGCATTACCACCGTTCCTCGTAACATCGCCAGGCTGGAGTACTCGGCCGCACGCCTGCCCTTCACGCTGCTCGAAGAGCACGTCATCTCCCGCTACTGGGATGACGAGGCGCTTCTGCGGCTGGGCTTCGAGCTGTTCCTCGGCTCGCTGGACGGGATCGCCGGACGCCTCCTGGCCGATGACGGCCTCGCGCGGCGCGGGCAGGCCCTGCAGCGGCGGACCGAGTATCTGGTGAAGGCCGAAGAGCTTGACGCTAAGGCCCAGGCGCGCCGGGTGCAGGCCGAGGCGCAGCCGCGGAACGGGCAGGCAGCGGCCCGGCGGGCCCGCGAGCAGGCTCAGGTGCAGATGGACCACGAGATCACGGCCGCGTTCCAGCAGGAGCAGGAAGAGGAGATGCAAGTCCGCCGCGCGGCGGGTGCCCGGGCCAAGGCGAAGAAGGCCCAGGCCCAGCAGACCGCCGGTCGGCGCGCCGCCCAGGCCGAGAAGACGAAGGAGGCCAGGCAGAAGCGCATCTCCGCTGAGGAGGGGCGGGCGGCCGCCGCCCGCCAGCGGCAGCTTTCGGATGCGGCCGACAAGCGCAAGTCGGCCAAGGGCAGCCGTCAGAGGGCGGCCCGCCTCGGCCAGGCCGCCGCGAGCGAGCGGGCTACCCGCCGCTCGACCTGATCAGCCCGCGGCCGCTCACCGGGTCGCGGCGTCGCCTCGCGGTCCCTCGTCGCCAGGCGGCGTCAGGGTGTTCGACACCTCGACGCCGGAGGTCGCCATCGCACCGATTACAATTAGTCACACAATGGATACAAATCGTCACCACCGGCTGACCGGACCAGGGCGGCGATAGGCAGTGGCGATCGGGGTCAGCCGACCCGAAACCGTCACGGAAGGCACCTGGCTCACGCTGGTGGTGGTGGCCGGAGGCCCGTTCCTGGCCGTGCTGTCCACCACGGTCGTGAGCGTCGCGCTGCCCACCGTAGGCCGGGAACTGCACGCCAGCGCGACAGACCTGCAGTGGATCGTCGACTCCTACGTGCTGGTGTACGCGAGCCTGATGGTCGCGGGCGGCGTGGCCGGCGACCGCCACGGGCGCAAGGGCGCGTTCCTGCTCGGCGCCGCGATCTTCGGATTCGGATCGCTGGTCACCGGGCTTGCGCCGTCGGTCGGATGGCTGCTGGCCGGCCGGGCGGTGCAGGGCCTCGGCCCGGCGCTCCTGGTGCCAGGCAGCCTGACCATCATCCGCGCCACGTTCGCGGATTCCGGGCAGCGGGCCATGGCGATCGGGCTGTGGTCGATGTGCAATGGCCTGGCCCTGGCGGTCGGCCCCGCGCTCGGCGGCCTGATCGTCGGCGCGGTCGGCTGGCGCTGGGTGTTCCTGCTGAACGTCCCGCTGAGCGCGTCACTGATCCTGCTGGCCGGATATTTCCTGCCGCGCCTGCCGCACAGCCCGGCGCGCAGCCGCTTCGACTGGCTGGGCGCGATCCTGACCGTAGCCGCCGTGGGGAGCATCACGTTCGGCCTGATCGAGGGCCAGCGGCGCGGCTGGGCGTCCCCGCTGATCCTCGGGGCGTTCACGGTCGGCGGCTGCGCGCTGGCCGGTTTCGTCGGATGGGAGCGCCGCCGGGCGGACCCGCTCGTCGATATATCGCTGTTCCGCCATCCGTCCTTCACCGCCGCCAACGTGGCGGCCCTCGTGGTGTTCTTCGGGTTCATCGGCGCCATCGTCTATCTGAGCGCCTACCTGCAGCAGGTGCAGGGACGGTCGCCGGTCGCGGCCGGGTTCGATGTCTCCGCGCTCGGCGTCGCGTTCGGGCTGGCCGCCGTGTCCTCCGGTCGCCTGGTGAGCCGAGTCGGCACGCGCCTGCCGATGCTCGGCGGGCTGATCATCAGCGGCACCGCGATGCTCGGCCTGCTCAGGCTCGGGCCGCACACGAGCATCGCCGCGATGTGGTGGAACTTCGCGCTCGTCGGCGCCGGGGTCGGCCTGTGCCTGACGCCGATGACCTCGATCGCGGTAGCGGCGGCCGATCTGGCTCACGCGGGCATGGCCTCCGCCGTCTACAACGCGATCCGCCAGATCGGTCAGGTCCTCGGCGTGGCCGTGCTCGGGGCGCTGGTCTACGCGCACCTTCCGGCCGCAAGCACCGCTGGCCAGCGGCTCGATCCGGCGCAGGGCGCACTCTTCATGGCCGGACTGCACACGGCCATCTGGGTGGCGGGACTGGCGCTGCTGGCCGTGGCGGCGCTCACCGCGATCCTGATCCCGCTGCGGGAGCCCGGCCAGGTGCCGCCCCGCTGAAGGCCGCCAGACTGGCGGGCGGTCGACCGAAGGCTGGTCGTGAGGTCCGATTTGCGCGCACATTGACCGGCCGTCTGTCGGTGCTTTTCATGATCATGGTGGATTGGGGGCGCTCCCGCACCCCCTAGCCACCGTGATCATGGAATGGTAGACCGCGCGCCCGGGAGGCGCGGGGTTGCCGAGCGGATCCGGGGACCAGGCGGGCGGATCCGGGGACCAGGCGGGCGGATCCCGGGGACCAGGCGGGCGGATCCCGGGGACCAGGCGGGCGGATCCGGGGACCAGGCGGGCGGATCAGGGGGCCAGGTCGGCCAGGATCTCCGTGAACCGGTCCAGCGCGCCGGCGATCCACGGCAGTGCCAGTGGGTCGTCGGCCCGCAGGGCGGCCTCCCGCTGGGTATCGCGGTCGCCGTAGAGGAGCCCGGTCGCGATGCGGACCCGCAGGGCCCGGGGACTCTCGCCGAAGACGCTCGCGGGCAGCACGCTGGCCCCGTACCGCTCCAGCAGGTGCCTGGCCAGGCCGTCCCCGGTGACCACCCCCCGGGCGTCCCGAAGGTGCCCGCGCCACGGCTCGAAATCGGGATAGAGATAGAACGCGGCCTGCGGCGGCGGCACCAGCAGCCCGGCCGCCGAGCACCGGTCCGCTACCGCGCCGACCACGCTGGCGTGCAGCGACCGGCTCATTGTGATCCGTTTCACAAGGTCTTCGAGCTCACTGAACGCGACGACCGCAGCATGCTGCATCGGGGCGGCCGGCGCCGACCAGATCTCGCTGCCGACGCCGAGGACTCCCTCGCGCAGGGACCGGCCGAGCGGGCCGTCGGCCATCCTGGCCACGCCGATCCGCCAGCCGCCCAGGGCCAGGTTCTTGCTGAGCGAGGTCGTGACCACGCTGCGGTGCGGCGCGACTACCGCGGGGGACAGGATGGCCGCGGCGGGATCATGGATCAGGTCGCGGTAGATCTCGTCGGAGATGATGACCAGGTCGTGCTGGTCGGCCACCTGGCATAGGGCGCGGACGGACTCGGGGCTGGCCAGCCTGCCGGTCGGGTTGTCGGGCAGGGTCACGATGACCGCGCCGATCCGGCGGCCGGCCAGCCGGGCGGCGCGCACCGCTGCCGCGAGCCTGGCCGGATCGCAGATCCCCCCCTCGCCCGCCGGGGCGGGCACGAAGTGGCAGCGGGCGCCGGTCAGGTTGGCCTGGGCGGCGTAGCTCACCCAGCTGGGGCTCGGCACGGCGACGTCGGCGCCGATCGCCAGCAGCAGCGCGAAGATCAGCGGCTTGCTGCCCGGGCCGCAGACGACCGCATCGGGATCGGTCGGCAGGCCGCGGCGCTGCCAGTAACCCGCGGCGGCCGCGCGCAGCGCAGGCAGGCCGGCCACCTGGCCGTAGCCGCCCCATCCGGACGCCTCCGCCAGAGCTGTCCGGAGGCTGGCGGCGACTGGCAGGCCAGCCTCGCCGAAGCCGAGAGGCAGCACCGGCAGCCCGCGGCTGCGGCGCGCTGCGATCGCCTCATTGGCCGCGAGTGTCGCGGATACCGGGGTGGCGGCGGCGCCATGGCGCGGTGCCAGGCCGGCCGCGGGACGGCCGGTGCCAGAAAGCAGACCCGGATCGGGAGTATGGGCAGGTACTACGGTCACCGCAGCAGGCAGCGCCTGGTCGGCATGGGGCATGACATGGCTCCTGAGCCATCAGGGCGGGGGATTATCGGGGTGTCTGTGGCTGTCCGGGTGCTCTGCGAAGAATGTCGCGACTACGCCGCCGCGACACTCGTGTCAGCCACGTTCACTAGCATGCTTGCGATTGAGGATCAGCGCAAGCGGTGATGTCCGTGGTATTGAGTAAGATAATCTGATGCTAGATACGCACCGGCTGCGGCTGCTCAAGGAATTCGCGGAGCGAGGCACGATCGTGGCTGCCGCTGGCGCGCTCGGTTACACGCCGTCGGCGGTTTCTCAGCAGCTCGCCACGCTGGAGCGGGAGGCCGGGGTGGCGCTGCTCGACCGGACGGCGAGGAACGCCGAGCTGACCGACGCGGGACGGCGGCTGGCCGCCCACGCCGGGCGCATCCTGGCCCTGGTCGAGGAGGCCGAGGCCGACCTGGCCGGGCGGGAGCCCTCCGGGCGGGTCGCGGTCACCGCCTTCCCGACCGCCGCGATCGCCTTCGCCCCGGCCCTGGCCCGCTGCGTCCGGGCCCATGCCGGGCTCACCCTGCTGCTCAGGCAGGCGGCGCCGGGCGAGGGCCTGCGCCAGATCCGCACGGGCGAGGCGGACATTGCCCTGATCGACGCCTGGTCAGGGCGGCTGCCCGGGACCGAGCGGGGGACGCTGCGGTTTCGCCACCTGCTTGATGATCCGCTCGTGCTCGTGGTGCCGCGCGGTCACCCGGCCGCTAGTTCCGGCGCCCCGGTGGACCTGTCACAGCTGCTCGGCGAGCCGTGGCTGGCCGCGCCCGCCGGGGAGCCCTCCCGCCACGCGGTGGACCGGCTGCTGGCCGGCGCGGGCGGCGCCCCCCCGGCGCCGTGGGAGTTCGAGGGCCTGGCCACGATCCTCAGCCTGGTGGCCCGTGGCATCGGGATCGCGGCACTGCCCAGGCTGGTGCTGGCCGCTGGCGAGCGCCGGGTGGCCGTCCGGGACCTGCCCGCTGGCGCTCCGGCCCGCGCCGTCTACGCGGTGGCCAGGGCGTCCAGCGTCAGCCGGTCGTCGGTGTCAGTGATCCTGGCCGCGCTGGCCGCCGCGGTCGCCGGCCTGCCGGGGGGTGCCCGGGCCGACGGCACCGCCCCAATCGAGTCACACTGACAACATCAGCCTCTTCAGTCCTCGCAGCAAGGTCTACACCGGTGATCTTGTCGCCTTTCCAGTGATATGCACTGGAAAGGCGACAAGATCATCGGAATTATGCGTCTCGCTCGATCGGGCAGGTCATGCAGCGGGGGCCGCCCCGGCCGCGGCCGAGCTCGCTGCCCCGGATGGTGATGACCTCGATCCCGTTGGTCCTGAGATAGGTGTTGGTGGTGACGTTGCGCTCGTAGGCGACCACGACGCCGGGCGCGATGGCCAGCATGTTGCAGCCGTCGTCCCATTGCTCCCGTTGCGCGGAGTGCACATCCTGGGTCGCCGTCAGCACCGTGATCTCGCCGCGGCCGGTGGCGGCGGCGATCGCGGCGTGCATCGCCTCCGGCGGGTGATCGGTGACCTTGAGCTCCTTGGGCCCGTCGCCCGGCTCGACCGTGTAGGACGGCAGCATCCCCATCCCCGCGTATTTCACGAACACCCCGTAGTCCGCCATGGTCAGGACCGTGTCCAGGTGCATGAACGCCCGAGCCTTCGGCATGTCGACCGCCACCAGCCGCTGGGCCGCACCGGAGGCGAACAGCCTGCTCGCCAGGACCTCGACGGCCTGCGGCTGGGTCCGCTCGCTCATCCCGACCAGGACCGCGCCGTCGCCGAGCACCAGCACGTCCCCGCCCTCGATGGTGGCCGGGGCGGCGTCGGCGCCGTGGTACCAGACCTCGAACCCGCCCCCGGCGAACATCGGATGCCACCGGTACATCGCCTCGTCGCTGATCGTCTCCCTGATCCTGGCCTGGTGGCGCATCACGTTGATCGACACGCCGCCGTAGATCCAGCAGGAGGTGTCCCGCTGGTAGAGCAGGTTCGGCAGTGGTGCGAGCACGAAGCCGTCCGGCTTCAGCGAGCGAAAGGCGATGCTGCGCGGCTCGGGCGCGAGATCGAGGAACTCGCGCTTGGTGATCCCGCCGATCAGGAACTGCGCCAGGGTCTCCGGGTCGAGCGCGGCGAACGCGGCGCGCAGCGCGTCGGTCGCCAGCGGCCCGTGCAGCCGCGGGTCGAAGACCCGCTCGAGCACGTAGTCCCGCGCATCCTGGATCTCCAAGGTCTGGGCGAGCAGCTCACCGTAGTAGTGCACCGCCACGCCGTTCGAGCGCAGCGCCTCCGCGAACGCGTCGTGCTCGGCCTGCGCCTCGCTGACCCACAGGACATCGTCGAAGAGCAGGTCAGCTGCGTTCTCCGGGGTGAGCCGCTTCAGCTCGAGGCCGGGCCGGTGCAGGATGACCTGGCGCAGGCGGCCGACCTCTGAGTCAACGTGGAACATGGCGCTCCTGTTCGGGCCGGTGCGGGCGGTCGTTGCTTCATGCTCAGTTATTTCACGCCGGGTAGGCTGCCGCCGTGCAGCTTGATCTTTTCGCGGATGCGGCGCAGCTGACCGCGCAGCTGGTGGACATCGAGTCGGTCAGCGGCGCCGAGGGCCCGATCGCTGATGCGATCGAGGCTGCGCTGCGTGACCTGCCCCATCTGAGCGTAGCCAGGGATGGCCACGCGGTAGTCGCGCGCACCGGGCTGGGCCGGGCGCAGCGGGTGATCCTGGCCGGGCATATCGACACCGTGCCGGTCGCGGGGAACCTGCCGTCCCGGGCCGCCTCGGGCGTGCTGCACGGCTGCGGCGCCGCCGACATGAAGGCGGGCGTGGCCGTCGCGCTCAGGCTGGCGGCCACGGTGCCCGAGCCGGCCAGGGATGTGACGTACGTGTTCTACGACTGCGAAGAGGTCGAGGCGGAGCGCAACGGCCTGCTCCGGCTGAGCCGCCGTCATCCTGAGCTGCTGGCCGGTGACTTCGCGGTGCTCATGGAGCCGACCGGGGATGTCGTCGAGGGCGGCTGCCAGGGCACCCTGCGGGCCGAGATCCGGGCCACCGGCCGGCGCGCGCACAGCGCCCGGTCCTGGCGCGGCCGTAACGCGATCCACGAGGCGGGCGGCATCCTCGACGTGCTGCGCTACTACCAGCCGCGCCAGCCCGAGATCGACGGCCTGCGCTATCACGAGGGCCTCAACGCGGTCGCGATCAGCGGCGGGGTCGCGATGAACGTGATTCCTGACGAGTGCGTGGTGACGGTCAACTTCAGGTTCGCGCCCGATCGCTCGGCCGCCGACGCGCAGGCGCACGTCAGGGAGGTGTTCGCGGACTGGGACGTCCGGGTCACCGACGTCGCGGGCGGCGCGCGGCCCGGACTCGCTGAGCCTGCCGCAGCGTCGTTCGTGGCCGCGGTGGGCGGGACGCCACGGGCCAAGCTGGGCTGGACCGACGTGGCGCGGTTTGACGCGCTGGGCATCCCGGCGGTCAACTTCGGGCCGGGCGACCCGCAGGTCGCGCACGCCAGGGACGAGCACGTCGAGATCGCCGCCATCGCCGAGTGCGAGGCCAGGACGCGCAGCTGGCTGACCGGCGCGACTGGCTGACCGGCGCGACCGGCGCGACCGGCGCGACCGGCTGACCGGCTGACCGGCACGACCGGCGGGGCGCGCGCCCCGGTCCGTCCCCGCCCAGGCTAAGCCGGTCAGGCTAAGCCGGGCGGGGACTGCCCGGGTGGGGACTGCCGGGCGGCTAGCGCGGCGGCGCCTGGATCAGCAGGATGCTGCTGGTGTGCCGGCCCCCCGAGGTGTCGGCCCAGCCGACCGAGACCGTGGTGCCTGGCCGGTACTGCAGCATCAGGCTGGTCAGGGAGTTGGGGGAGGTGACCGGCTGCCCGTCGACCGCGGTGATCACGTCGCCGCCGCCCAGGCCTGCCTTGTCGGCCGGGGTTCCGCAGAGCACGCCGTCAACTAGCGCGCCCTGGCTGACCGGCGCGACGACCTGTGGCACCGGAGCGTTCACGTCGCTGCTGAGGCAGCTCTGGCTGCCGAAGGCGCCGCCCGCCTCGGACTGCAGCTCCTGCTGCGCGTGGGGGCTGGACTGGCCGGTCGGCCAGACCAGCACGCCCATGAACCCGGTCAGGCCAATCTGGACGCTTGAGCTGCCGTGGCCCGCGACGATCTGCTTCTCGATCGACAGTGCCCGGTTGATCGGGATCGCGAAACCGACGTTGGGCTCGGTGTCGCCGAAGCTACCCGAGGCGGCCGCCGTATCCATGCCGATCACCTTGCCGGCGGCGCTGGAGAGCGGCCCGCCGGAGTCACCGGGAATGATGTTGGCGTTGGTCTGCAGCATGCCGTGCAGTGTCTCGCTGCCGGTGGAGCTGCCCTCATCGCTAGCGGTGATCGTCTGATTGAGCGCGGTGATCGAGCCGCCGACCACGGCCGCGCCGCCCGTCCCGTCGGCATTGCCGATGGCCACCACCTGATCCCCGAGCTTGACCGTCCCCGAGTTGCCCAGCGGCACCGTCTTCAGGCCCGATGCGCCTTGCAGCTGGATGACCGCTACGTCGTCGCTCTTGTCGTAGCCGAGCACCCTGGCCGGGTAGCGCTGGCCGGTGTCGACCACCGCAGCGGTCAGCCCGGTGGTGTCGTCAATGACGTGGTTGTTGGTCAGCACGATGCCGTTGCTGCTGATCACCATGCCGGTCGCGGCGGCCGTTCCGTTCTCATACCGCAGGTTGCTCGTGATGTCGACCAGGCCGGGCTCGACCGCGGCCTTGACTGACTGCAGCGTCGCGTTGCTAACCGCGGTACCCGAGGCGCCGTTGCCCAGGCCTGACCCGCTGCCGGAGCCGTTCCCGCTGCCGAGACCGCCGCCCAGGCCGGAACCGCCGAAGCCGAGGCCGCCGGAGCCTGACCCGCCCGGCTGGGTCTGGGCCGCGGGGGAGTTGTTGTCCTGGACGGCGTACACCGCGCCGGCGCCGATCCCGGCGGCCAGCGCGGCGACGGCCACGTACGTGATCAAGCCGCGAAACCTGCCCCGCCGCGGGGGCGGCCCGCCCTGCTGGATGTAGTCGGCGGGCGGGCCGTACCCGCCGCCCGCCCCGTACCCGCCCGGCTGCCCGTAGGGTCCCTGGCCGTATCCGCCGGGCTGGCCGTATCCGCCGGCCTGCGGGTCGCCGTATCCGCCGGGCTGGCCGTAACCGCCGGCCTGCGGATCGCCGTATCCGCCGGGCTGCGGATCGCCGTATCCGCCGGGCTGCGGGTACCCGCTCGCCGGGGGCGGTCCGTATCCTCCGGGCTGGGGGTGATACTGACCGGGATAACCGGGTGCCCCCTGGCCGTGCGGTGGCGGCGGCGGGAATCCGAACACCGGATTGATCAGCGGCGTGGTCTGGCCAGGCGGATCAGGCTCGCTGCTATCGAGCGGCCGCTACCGGCGGCTCGCTGGCGGGGGTCGGCTCGCTGGCGGGGGTCGGCTCGCTGGCGGGGGTCGGCTCGCTGCTGGCGGCGGCCTCCTGGTCGGCCGGCCAGGGCGACGGCGGGGTGGCCGGTGAGTCAGTCGGCGACCAGGGACCTATGTACTCGGGCCGCTGGTTCTCGCTGCCGCTCTGATCTTCCTGCATCTGCATCCCCTCTGCCCCGGATCCGGCGTACTTTTGCTGTGCTGCCCATTTCCGGCTGGCTGACCCGCAACGCGGCCAGCCACGCGCCCGCCGTCCTAGTAAGCCTCACGGACCTGGGAGTTTCCTGAACGTCCATTGAGGATCTCCTGGTGTGAGCAGCATCACCGGGCATAACCATCATGAGCCAGAGTAGCTTCCTGCACAGAAGCGATATATCTTGAGTGTGCGTCGTTCGCAACTCAGGGAGAGATGAGATGTCGGCACCACCTCGCAAGGATGAGCCGGGCCTGTCCCGGCGCGATGAGCTAGCTGTCTCCGGCGCCGCGATGTCTGAGGCGCCCTGGGGCGCGGCCGGGGCCGCGGGCGCGGTCGTCGCGGGCGGCGACCTGATTCTGCATGTGCTCGGCGGGCACCTCGCCGTGACGCCCTCGCTGGCGCTCGGGGTGGTTGTCTTCTTCGCGGTGGCCGGGGGCGGCGCGGTGCTCCGCTCGAAGACGGGCCGGGCGATGCGCTGGGCGCGCAACAACCCGTGGCGTTTCGCCGTACTTCCGGGAGCGGCGGCGGCGATTGTCGTCTTTGTCCTGGCGGTCATGCTCGGCAGCAGCGGGATCATCGGCGGCGCGTTCGACGCGCTGTGGCACGGCGCTATCACCTACGGCCTGACCGGGCTGGCCGGCACGGTGGCCAGCGGCCGGCGCAAGGATCGCGCGGCCTAGACCGAGCCGGCTAGACACTGTGCTCGCCCACCGGGCCGACCCGCAGTCCGCTACCGGCGCAGTCGTCCAGCAGAATCGGCAGCGCGCCCAGTGCGGCCCGCCACGATCCGTCCGGCGACGTACAGTCAGAATCGTGCAGCAGCACGGTGCCGCCGCCTGCCAGGCCGGCCGCCAGGGTGGCATAAACGGAGCCGGGACTGGCCCCGGCCGTCCACTCGCGGCCCCAGCTTGTCCACAGGACCGGGGCCAGGCCCAGGCGCCGGGCGCTGATCAGGGCCGGCGTGGTCAGCACGCCGTAGGGCGGCCGGAACAGCCGGGGGGTCGAACCGGTGGCGGCCGCGATGACGTCCCGGGCCCGGGTCAGGTCGTCGCGGGTGTTGCGCGGTCCCCGCAGCGGCAGGTAACGGTGGTCGAACCCGTGCACCCCGATCTCGTGCCCGGCCGCCGCGACCTCGGCCGCGAGCGAGGGTGCCCGGTCGACCATGCAGCCCAGCATGAAGAAGGTAGCCTGCACTCCCCACTCGGCCAGCATCTCGATGAAACGCGGCGTCGCGCCCGGATCCGGGCCGTCGTCGAAGGTCAGGGCCACATGATCGGGTGCACCGCGGCCCGACAGCCGCGGGAAGAACGCCATCCTGACCGGGCGGAGCGCGGTAATGCCCGGTCCCGCGTGCGCGACCGCGAGCCCCGCCGCGAGCCCGGCCGCCAGCCTCGCCGCGAGCCCGGCCGCGAGCCCGGCCGCCGGGCCGGCCACCAGCCCGGCCGCCGGGCCGCACCAGCCCGGCCGCTGGGCCGGCCAACGGACCGGCCGTCGGACCGGCCGTCGTGGGAGCCTGGCCGCGCCGGCTCGGCGCACCGTGCGAATGGTCAGTCATGTATCGTCCGCCTGTTGTGGCTATTTATTACATAGTTGCAGGTCACAGGGGGTTCAGTTGGTTCCCCCCAGCAAAATTTGGAAGACGCGGCCCGGCATTCCCTGCGATTATGTCGAGGCTGGGCCTGTCCTGTGCAGCCGGGCTGTCTGCGCAGAGCCCGGGCTGTTTCACGACGGCCGAGCCGGGGACTTGGGCGGGGCACCGGAAACCGGTCTGATCGCATAGGGGTGCCAGTTTGGGAGTGCAAGCAGCGCGCGTCGTCTTTCCGGCGGCCGACCGGGCGGAGATCGCAGCGTCCATAACCGACATCCTGAGCAGCGGCATGCTCACCCTCGGGGCCTACACGCAGCGCTTCGAGGCGGACTTCGCCGCCGCCCACCGCGCGCCGCACGCCGTCGCCACCAGTAGCGGCACCGCCGCGCTGGAGATCTCGCTGCGCGCGATCGGGGTCGCGGGCCGGGACGTGATCGTGCCCGCGAATACCTTCTACGCCACCGCCGCCGCGGTCCTGGGGGCCGGCGCCCGGCCCGTCTTCGCCGATATCGACGCCGAGACCTTCGCCCTCAGCCCGGCCACCCTGGCCGCGGCACTTACCCCCGACACCGCGGCAGCGGTGCTCGTCCACGTCGGCGGGCTGATCCCGCCGCAGGCCGGCCAGCTGCGGCTGGTCTGCGACGAGGCGGGCATCGCCCTGGTGGAAGACGCTGCGCATGCGCACGGTTCTCTGTGTGACGGCAGGTTCGCCGGGTCGTTCGGCACCGTCGCCGCGTTCTCGTTTTATCCCACCAAGGTAGTCACCAGCGGCGAAGGCGGGATGATCCTCACCGCGTCGGACCAGCTGGCGGCCGAGGCGCGGATCTACCGTGACCAGGGCAAGGGCGAGTTCGGCGCCAATCACCATGTGCGCGAGGGCTACGCGTGGCGGATGAGCGAGCAGAACGCCGCCACCGGGCTGGTCCACCTGCGCCGGATGGACGAGTTCATCGCGCGCAGGCGCGAGGTGGCGGCCCGCTACGACAAGGGCCTGGCCGGGCTGGACTGCCTGGCGCCGGTCGCCGAGCCGCCGCACTGCCGCAGCAACATCTACAAGTACCTGGCCCTGCTGCCGCGCGGCAGCGATCGCGGCTGGTTCAAGCGGCAGCTGGCCGACCGGTTCGAGGTGCGGCTGGCCGGCGAGGTCTACGACCTGCCGCTGCACCGCCAGCCGGTGCTCGCGCCGTACACGGGGCCGCCGCTGCCGGTGGCCGACGACATGTGCGCGCGGCACGTCTGCCTGCCGGTGCACTCGGACATGACCGACGCGGAGGCCGACGAGGTCCTGGCGGCGGTCGCCGAGGTCGGCGCCGAGCTGACCGGGCCGGGGGCGGCGGCATGCAGGTAGCCGTCACGGGCGGGTGCGGCTTCATCGGCTCGCATGTCGTGGATCACCTGCTCCGGGCCGGCCACCAGGTGCGCTCGATCGACATCGGGAACCGGTGGCGCAACCCGGCCGCCGACTACCGGCCCGCCGACCTGTTCGACACCGCCGCGTTCGAGGATGCCCTGGCCGGCGCGGAGGCGGTTTTCCATCTGGCCGGGGCGGCCGACGTCAACGAGATCGCCGCCGACCCGGCGCCCGCGGTCCGGCTGAACGTCGAGGGCGTCGCGCGGGTCCTCGACGCGGCCCGGCGGACCGGCACCCGCCGGGTGGTGCTGGCCAGCACGGTCTGGGTGTACGGCGCGACCGCGGGCCAGGGTGAGCGATCCGAGGACGCCCTGGTCAGCGTGGACCGCGCCGGGCACGTCTACGTGTCGACCAAGCTGGCCGCCGAGATGCTCGTGCACAGCTACCGCGAGATGTACGGCCAGGAGTTCACCATCCTGCGGTACGGCATCCCGTACGGGCCCAGGATGCGGGACGCGCTGGTGGTGGCCAGGTTCGTCCGGGCGGCCCTCGCGGGCAGCCCGATCACCATCGCGGGCACCGGCGAGCAGCAGCGCAGTTACGTCTACGTCGAGGACCTCGCCGACGCGCACGTCCGGGCCCTGGCGCCCGCCGCCGCCAACCAGACGCTGGCCATCGAGGGCGGCACGCCGGTCTCGGTCCGCGAGATCGCCGACGTGGTGTGCAGCCTGGTCCGGCCGGTCCCGGTGCGGCACGTCGAGGCCCGCGCGGCGGACTTCCAGGGGCTGGCCATCTCCAGCAGGCTGGCCAAGGAACTGCTGGACTGGTCGCCCGTCACCCCGTTCGCCGAGGGGGTCCGCAGGTATCTCGGCTGGCTCGGCGAGGCGGGAGCCGGGCCGGGATCCGGTGCCGGGTCCGGTGCCGGGCCCGGGGCCGAGCGCGAGCCAGCGCGGTGACGGCGATGGCCAGGAAGGCGCTGCTGGTATCGGGGTCGATCGGGATGGGCCACGATCAGCTGGCGGAGGCGTGCGCAGCCTCGCTGGCGGCCCGCGGCTGGTCGACCAGCACCGTCGACGCCATGCGGCTGCTCGGCCGGGGCGGCGGGTCGGCGGGCGAGGCAGTGTTCCGGGCGATGCTCGCCGTGCCTGGCATGTACGACGCGTTCCACTTCGCCGCGCTGCGCACCGGGAACCGGATAGCGCGGCTCGCTGACACCGCGGCCCGGCGGCGGGTCGTGCCGCGGCTGCGGGAGTACCTCGATCAGGACCCGCCGGAGCTGGTCATCTCGGTGTTCGCGACCGGCGCCTCGGCGGTCAGCAGGCTCGCGGACGCGTATCCCTCGATGAGCCACGTGGTGTTCTGCAGCGACGTGACGCCGCACCGGATGTGGGTCCACCCCCATGTCGACCTGTACCTGGTCACCTCCGGGGTGGCGGTGCCCGCGGTGCAGCGGTTCCAGCCGGAGGCGCGCGTCCTGGTGGTCCCGGCCGCGGTCCGCCCGGCGTTCTACCAGGCGCCCGCCCAGGAGCAGGTCCGGGCCAGCCTGGGCATCCCCGCCGCGGAACGCTGCGTCCTGCTGATGTCGGGTGCCTGGGGACTCGGCCCGGTGGCCGCCGCCGCCGAGGCCCTGGGCAACGCCGGCGTGCACGTACTGGCGGTGGCGGGGCGCAACGCCAGGCTCGAGCGCAGGCTCCGGGCCGCCGCCGCCCGCCAGCCCCGGGTCCACCCGTTCGGTTACACGCAGGAGATCCCCGGCCTGATGGCCGCCTGCAACCTGGTCATCACCAGCTCGGGCGACACCTGCACGGAGGCCAGGACCATCGGCCGGTCGCTGCTGCTGCTCGACGTGGTCCCCGGTCACGGCCGGGACAACCTCCAGCACGAGCTTGAGCTCGGCGACGCCGCGGTGACCTCGCCGCGCCCGGTCGACGTAGTGCGCAGCGCGCTGGCCGCCCTGGAACGGGTCAAGCCGGCCCAGCCCGGGCCGACCAGGACGCTGGCCGACTGGGAGACGTCGTTCAATTCGGCGCTGGAGACCATCGGCATTTAACGAATGACCGGGCCAGCCGCTGCCTCGCGAGCGGGTCACCCGGTGCGTCAAACTGCGGTGCGTCAGGCCGCGGTGCGTCAGGCCGCGGTGCGTCAGGCCGCGGTGCGTCAGGCCGCGGTGCGTTAAGCGGTCTGGCTGGTTGGGAGCCCAAAGTTCGCAGCGTCATTCGTGAACCTTTCCGTTGTCGGGTGCAATAGAGAGGCGATGGATGACGACGAGCTGATCATGCGCCTGGCGGGCGGTGACGACAGGGCGCTGCGCGAGCTGTTCCGTCGGCACGCACCGATCCTGGCCGTGCGGCTGCGCGCCGCGCTGTCGCCGTCCGACGTCGAGGACGTGCTGCAGGAGACCTTCCTCGCGGCGTGGCGGGGCGCGACGTCCTACCAGCCCCACGATCCGGCCGGCACCTCGAAGGCCGGCGCCTGGCTGTGGGGGATCGCCCGGCGTCAGGCCGCGCTGCTGCTGCGCCGCCGCGGGCCCGCGCTTGCGCCGCTGCCCGACGTGCTCACGCTGGACACCGCCGGCCTGCCGGGCGGCCATGCGCCGGATGACCCCGCCGAAACCGTCGTCGCCCAGGCCCACCTGGCCTGGGCGGTGAGCACGCTCAGCTCGGCTGAGCACGAGGTATGGCAGCTCATGTACGTCGAGGATCGCCCGCTGGCCGAGGTGGCGGAGCTGACCGGCGTCCCCGAGGGCACGGTGAAGAGCCGCGCGCACCGTGCCCGCCGCCTCCTGCGCGCCACCCTGGGAGGTGGACTCGGATGACTGAGCCGGACAAGACCGCACACGACGACGCTGAGCTTGACCTCAGTGGCATCGACCTCAGCCGGGTCTGGGCCGGCGTCGCCGCCGAGGTCTGGCGGCGTCATCCCGGCCCCGTCGAGCGGATCGCCACGCGGCTGCTGCGCTCGCCCGGCCTGGCCCGCGCACTGGTGACGACGCCGTCGCTGCTGCTCCCGTGGCTGATCTCGACGGCCGTCATCTTCGGCGTCGGCGGCCTCATCAACTTGGCCGGCGGGGATTCGCTCGTCTGGCTGCTCGCCCCCGGCATCGCCGCGATCGGCATCGCCTACGCCTACGGCCCCGGCGTCGACCCGGCGTGGGAGCTGTCGTGCAGCATGCCGGTCAGCGAGCGGATGGTCCTGCTTGTCCGCGCGGTCTGCGTGTTCGCCGTCAACGCGTCCATCGGCCTCACGGTCAGCGCCATCACGTACGCCGTGGCGTTGCACGGCACACGCCCGGTCAGCGCGGAAACCGTCGCGATCACCGTGGCCTGGCTGCTCCCGATGACCGCGATCTGCGCGCTCACCCTGGCGGTCGCGGTGGCCGCCAGGTCGGCCACCGCTGGCGCGTTCGCCGGGGTGCTGGCCTGGGCGGCCGCGGTGCTCGCCAGCGGCTCGGCAAGCGGCCAGTTCACCAGTGCCGTCACTGATAGCTCCGCCTACCTGCCGTACCTGGCCGTCGCGGTCTGCGCGACCGTCGCCGTCGGCTACGCAACCCGTCCGCAAAGAGGGGCACAATGAATATTGAGCTGGCAGGCATTTCCCGGTCGTTCGGGAAAAACAGGGCCGTCGATGGCGTGAGCCTGGAGGTCGGCCCCGGCGTGCTTGGCCTGCTGGGACCGAACGGCGCGGGCAAGACCTCCCTGCTGCGCGTGATCGCCACCGTGCTGCCGCCGTCATCCGGCGAGATGCGGCTGCTGGACCGGGATCCGAAGAGCACCGCGCAGCGCCGCGAGATCCGCCGCCGCCTCGGCTACCTCCCGCAGAACCTGGGCTACTACCCGGCGTTTACCGTCGTGGAGTTCATCGAATACTTCGCGCTGCTGAAGGAGATGCCGCCCGCTCGCGTGGACAAGGCGGTGGCGGTCGCCGTCGAGCGTGTCGACCTCGGGTCGAAGGCCAGGGCGCGGCTGCGCACGCTGTCTGGCGGCATGCTGCGCCGGGTCGGCATCGCCCAGGCGATCGTGAACAACCCGGACCTGCTGCTGCTCGACGAGCCGACCGCCGGACTTGACCCCGAGCAGCGGGTCGGCTTCCGCGCGCTGCTGCGCGACCTCGGCCAGACCGCGACCGTCGTCGTGTCCACGCACCTGGTCGAGGACGTGGGCGCGGCCTGCTCGGAGGTGGTGCTGATGGACGCCGGGCACATCGTCTTCCGCGGCACCCCGGCGGAGCTCGTGGGGCGCGGCGAGGGCCATGACGTCGGCGACGCACCCATGGAGCGGGGCTACAGTGCCGTCCTGCAGGCTTCCCGCAAGAGCGGAGTGGCCGCGTGACCGCCGCGGCCGCCGCGGAAGCGCGGCCCCGGCCGGGCCGGCGCGGCCCGTCGCTGCTGGTCAGCCGGATCCTGCGGATGGAGGTCAGGCACAGCGCCTTTGTCTGGGTCATTCCGCTGCTGGCGGTCCTGTTCATCTATGACCCGTTCCGGACAGCCTCCGGCTACCCCGATCTGTGGACCGTGCGCGCGTCCGTCGTCCTGAATAAGTTCTGGCCTGACTGCGTGCCGTTCGCCGCGGGCTTTTCCGCGTGGGCCGGGTCGCGGGAGGGCCGCCGCAACATCGGTGACCTGCTGGCGAGCACCGTCCGGCCCGCCTGGACGCGGCAACTGTGCTCGCTCGCGGGCACCCTCGCCTGGGTGCTGGCCGCGTTCCTCGCCGGGGCGGCCGCGGTGTACGTGACGACCGCGACGGTGACGACCTGGGGCGGGCCGCCGATCTGGCCGGTCGTGGTCGGCGTCGTCGCGCTGACGGCGGTCTGCGCGCTCGCGTTCACCCTCGGGGCGCTGTTTCCCGGCCGGTTCACCGCCCCGATCGTCGCGGTGGGCATGCTGGTGGTCACCCTGGTCGCGTTCCGCCTGGCGGTCAGCGCAAGCGGCAGCCCGGTCGGCGTACTGTCACCGGACGGCCTCGTCCCGTCGAGCGACGCGGGCGTCTTCTACCCGGTGCCGCCGGACGTGTCGATTGTGCGGATCATGTTCTTCGCCGGCGCGGTCCTCGGGGCGATCGGCCTGCTCGGGCTGTCCCCGCGCACCGGGGGCGCCGGGTGGCGTGGTGCCCTCGCCGCCGTGAGCGGCGGCGGGGCGCGGCTGCGCACGGTGGCGACCGCCGTATTCGCCGTCGGCGTCGCCCTGGCCGTGACCGGGTTCGGGCTGGCCGGGACCGCGAGAGGGTCCGCCACGGGGGCCACCGAGATCCCGGTCCTGCACGATGCTGCCTCCGGCCGGCCGATCCCGTACACCCCGCTCTGCGGCGGCGGCTCATCGTTCCCGGTGTGCCTGCACCCCGCCTACCAGGACTACCTGAGCCAGGCCGTGAAGTCGTTTGACCTGGTCATGCCCGAGGTCGCCGGGCTGCCGGGCGCGCCGGTCCGGGCCGCCGAGGTCTCGGACCAGGCGCTGCCCACGGCCGTGCTGAACAGCATCGCCAACGGCACCGTGACTGGCACGCCGCCTGTCTACGAATTCACGATGGACAACGCCGTCGCCCTGGTCCCGGACGCGACCCAGCTTCAGGATGGCTTCGAGCAGGACATCGTGCACGCGGTCATCGTGGGCCCGGTCGGCCGGATGGTCACAATGGACGGCAGCCAGGCGTTCCAGCCGGACACGGGCACCCTGGCCCAGCAGGCCGTCGTGAACGGGCTGCTGACGGCGATCGGCTCGCAGCCCTACCCCACCGGCGAGCCCAGCGGCTCCGGCACGCGGCAGTTCCGGCAGCAGCAGGCCCAGATCGCCGCCGCCGCGGCCCGGTTCGCGGCGCTTCCGGCCGCGACGCGGCACCCGTGGCTGGCCGCGAACCTCGCTGCGCTCAAGGCCGGCCACATCACCCTGGCGCAGATCCCGTGAGCGCCGGCTCCGCGAGCGTCACCAAAGCCCGCCCGGCGGCACCGTCGGAGGCCGGCGCTGCTTGGCTGGCCGCCGCGCGGCTCACCTGGCTGCATCTGCGCAGCCGCCGGGTCCCGGCCGCTCTGGGGGGACTGGCCGTCTGCGGCTTTGTCCTGTGGGCGGCGCTGAGGTACCACTGGTGGCTGGGGAGCGGTCCCGCCGCATCGGAGCTGCCGATGATCATCGAGAGCGGCGCGGCGGCCATCATCGCGGTGACCACGCACAGCCCGTTCGGTGAGCCGGAGCGGGCGACCGGCCGCTGGCTGCCATTCCTGCGGCTCGGGATGGCGCTGGCGCTGTGCGGGGCCGCGATCGGGCTGCTGGCCCTCGGCGCGGCTGCCGCGTACAACCCGCAGGCTGGCGTCTACCTCACCAGCGGCGTCCTCGGAGTGGCGGAGAACGTCATGGGCTTCACCGGCATCGGTCTGATCTTCTCGCTCGTCACCGGCGGGCTCATGGCGTGGACCGGGCCGCTCGGCTTCATGGCCATCTGCCAGTTCGCGCTGATCGCGAACTACTCCGAGCCGCTGACCTGGGCGGCCCGCCCGGCGACCGACCGGGGCGGCTGGATCGCTGCCATGGTCGTCTACACGGTTGGCCTGGCCGCGTTTGCCATCAGGGGTCCACGCCTGCGCCCGTCGGGCGAGTGACTGGCGTGATAACGAATCGCCTGTCCCCCGGTGCGGGCGGCGGTGCCTGGCCTTCGCGCAGTGCCGTGTCGTCGCCGCCCGCGACCGCGGCGATCAGGCCATCGTCGTCCATCGCCCGCTGTTGCGCTCAGGCGGCAAGCGGTTCTCCGGGACGGCAGTTTTCCGGGCGAGCCGCCGCGGCGGCGTTACGGGATCGGCGTGCCGCACCGCGTCGGCGTCGCCGGCCAGGGCCGCGGCCACGAATGCCTCGACCGGTGGCAGCCGTGGCGGGCTGGCGCCCAGCGCGGGCAGCCGGTCGGCCAGCTCGCGATGGCCGTTGAGCAGCGCACTCTCTACCGGGGTGTAGCCGTTGGACATCCGCTGCCCGGTGCACGGGGCCACGACGTCGACTCCGTGGGCGGCCAGCAGCGCGACCCGCTGCCGCTGGTCGTGCGCCACCGCCCAGGCCAGCAGGTTGCGCAGCATCTCGGCCGGTGATTCCAGCGCGTCGCCGAGCAGCCGATGCCACGGGCCACCGCTGCCGCGGCCCGGCCCGAACTCGAACAGCAGGATCAGGTGGTCGTCGTTGGCGCCGAGGCAGCGGGGCGGTCGGCATCGCGACCTCCTTTCGCCGCCGGCTGGTCCGCGATGCCGGTCGAAAGGAGGTGACGACGCCATCCGGCGCCGTCGAGCCCGCTTACGCTGACGGCCAGGCAGCGGCCGGGTCCGGGGTGATCCTGACCGCAGTCACCTTGTACTCCGGGCAGCTTGTCACCGTGTCGGCGTGCCCGGACATCAGCTGGTTGACGTTGCTGGCCGGGAAATGAAAGGCGCAGAAGAGCTGGCCGGGGGCCACCTCGGTGCCGACGCGGGCGGTCAGCCGGGCCGTGCCGTGCCTGCTGCGCAGTTCGACGGGCGCGCCGTCGGCCACGCCGCAGCGGGTGGCGTCGCCGGGATGGATGTCAAGCACCTCGGTGCCGGAAAGCAAGATGTTATCGGTGCGGCGGGTCATGTTGCCGGAGTTGTAGTGCGCCCACCGGCGGCCGGTCACCAGGACGAATGGGTAGTCATCATCGGGCCGCTCGCCTGGCGGCAGGTACGGCGCGGCGGCGAGCTGGGCGCGCCCGTCGGGAGTGGCGAACGCCGTGGTGTGCAGCTTGGCCTGCCCGGGAGCGCCGGGTGCCGGGCATGGCCAGGTCAGTGCGCCCTCGGCGTCCAGCCGCTGGTGCGAGAGGCCGGCGAAGACCGGCGTGAGACGGGCGCATTCGGCCAGCGCGTCGGCCGGGGTCGGGCAGCCAAGATCGGCTCCGAGCGCCGCGGCGAGCACGTGCACGGCCTCGAAGTCGCTGCGCGCCTGACCCGGTGGCGGCACTGCCGGGCGGACCCGCTGGAACCTGCGGTCGAAGTTGACGAAGGTACCGTCCTTCTCCAGCCAGGACGCGGCGGGCAGCACGACGTCGGCGCGCTGCGCGGTCTGCGAGCCGAACAGCTCGCTCACCACGACCAGCCGGCAGGACTCCAGCGCTTCAGCGATCCTGGCGCTGTCCGGGTCGGTGGCCAGCACGTCCTCCCCGATGATCCACAGCGCGGCGAGCTCCCGGCGGCGGGCCGCGGCGAACATCTCCGGGATGCGCAGGCCCGGGCGGGGCGGGAGCGATACGCCCCAGGCGCGCTCGAAATGGGCCCGTGCGGCCGGATCGGTGACCTTGCGGTAGCCCGGGAACATGTCCGGCAGCGCGCCCATGTCGGATGCGCCCTGGACATTGTTCTGGCCGCGCAGCGGGTTCACCCCGAGGCCGTGGTCGGTGCCGACCGCGCCGCGCAGGATCGCGAGATTGGCCAGGGCGCGCACGCCGTCGGTGCCATGCAGGTGCTCAGTCACGCCTAGCCCGTAGATGATGGCCGGGCGGCGGGCGCGCCCGTAGAGCCGCGCCGCGCGGACCAGGTCCGCGGCGGGTACCCCGGTGATCTCTTCGACTGACCGCGGATCATAGTGCTGCAGGAGGGCGGCCAGCTCATCGAGGCCGCTGGCCCGGTCGCGCAGGAAGTCCTCGTCGGCCAGGCCCTCGGCGAGGAGCACGTGAGCCAGTCCGTGGAACAGCGCCACGTTGGTGCCGGGCATCGGGCGCAGATGCACGTCGGCATGGGCGGCCAGGCCGACCCGCCGCGGATCGGCCACGATCAGCGAGGCGCCGTGCAGCGCGTTCTGCAGCAGCCGGGCGCCGACCACCGGGTGCGCCTCCACGGGGTTAGCCCCGGCCACCAGCATGCAGTCAGCCAGTGCCACCTCGTCGAAGCAGTCGGTGCCGCCGGCCAGGCCGAAGCTGGCGGTCAGGCCCGCGGCCGACGGCGCGTGACATAGCCGCGAGCAATTGTCGACGTTGTTGGTGCCGAGCACGGTACGGGCGAACTTCGCGATCAGGTAGTTCTCCTCGTTGGTCGCATGCGCCGACGAGATGACCGCGATCGCGTCCGGTCCCGACTGGTCGCGGATGGCGGCGAGGTCACCGGCCATCCGCGCGATGGCCCGTTGCCAGGAGACTGGCTCCAGCCTCCCGTTAATCCGCATCAGCGGCGCCGTCAGGCGCTGCGGTGAGGTACGGAAACCGTAGCCGAACCGGCCCTTGACGCACGCGTGGCCTCGGTTGACCGGGCCGTCCCTGGCCGGCCGCACCGAGACGATCTGCTCCCCGCTGGTGTGCACGTCCAGCGTGCAGCCGACCCCGCAGTAGCCGCAGGTAGTGCGCGTACGGCGGTCGACCGGCAGCGCCGGGGCCGGCTCGGTCAGGGCGCCGGTCGGGCAGGTGTCCACGCAGCCGCCGCAGGACACGCAATCGGAGTCCGCCCAGGCGCCGCCGGTGCCCGGAGCGACAACGGTGCTGGCGCCGCGCGCCACCAGGGTCAGCGCGAAGGTCCCCTGTACCTCGGAGCACATCTGCACGCAGCGCCCGCATGCGATGCACAGGTCGGGGTCAAGCCGCACGTAGGGGTGCGAGTCGTCGCGGGCCCGGCGGCCGGGCGCGGCCGCCGCGCTGGAGGGCACGCCGAGTTCCGCGCAGGCCCGGGCCAGCTCGGTGCCCGCGGCCTCGGTGCCCGCGGCCTCGCCGTGCAGCGCCCTGGCCGGCAGCGCCGACACGATCACGTGCAGGGCGTCGCGGCGCAGGTCGCCGAGGGCGGCCACGCCGATCCGGGCGCCGTCGGTAAGCCTGGTCGTGCAGGCCGCGGCGACCACGCCGTCCAGCTCGACCAGGCACAGCCGGCAAGACCCGGCCGGGGTCAGCCGGTCGTCGTAGCAGAGGGTCGGCAGCCCGAGGCCGGCGGCCCGGACGGCGGCCAACGCGGTGGCGCCGTCGGGAACTTCGGTCGGTACGCCGTCGACATAGGTTCTCATCAGGCCCATCCGGACAGCTCGGGGTAGACGCGGGCCAGGCTGCGCACGGCCGGGGGCACCCGGCGGCCGAATGCGCACAAGCTGGCAGACTGCATGACCCGCAGGAGCCGCTGGTATTCGGCGGTCGGCTCACCGCGGACCAGCTCCAGGCCGCGCCGCGAGCCGACCCGGCACGGCGAGCAGGCGCCGCAGCTTTCCTCGGCCGCGAAGCCCCAGGCGTGCCGCAGCAGCGCGACGCCGGGGATGCTCTCGTCGAAGGCGACCAGGCCGGCGTGACCGAGTGCCGCTCCGCGCCGGCTCAGGTCGGCCTCAGTTAACGTGGCGTCCAGGTCGTCACCGGCGCCGAGGAAGCCGCCGAGCGGCCCGCCGACCTGCAGCGCGATCAGCGTCCGGCCGTCGCGCAGGCCGCCGCCGAGACCTTCCACTATCCAGCGCAGCGAGACACCCAGGTTCACCTCGTAGCAGCCGGGCCTGGCGAAGCGCTCGGACAGGCACACCAGCTTCGTCCCGCGCTCCGCCTCGGTGCCCAGCCGCGCGTATGCGGCCCCGCCGCGCCCGATGATCCATGGCACCGCGGCCAGCGTCTCCACATTGTTGACCACGGTTGGCGCGCCCCACAGTCCCTGCGAGGTCGGATAAGGCGGACGCGGGCGCACGGTTCCCCGCTCGCCCTGCAGCGCGGCGATCAGCGCGGTTTCCTCGCCGGCCACGTAAGAGCCGACCCCCTCGACGATGTCGATATCGAGATCAACGTCACCGCCGTGCACCGCGTGGCCCAGATGGCCGGCCTCGCGTGCCGCCAGGACCGCGGCCCGCATCCGCGCCACTGCGAGCGGATACTCCGAGCGGACGAGCACCAGCCCGCGGCGGGCCCCCGTGGCGAAGCAGGCCAGCGCCAGCCCCTCAAGTACCCGAGCGGGATCCTGCTCCATCAGCAGCCGGTCGGCATACGAACCCGGGTCACCTTCGTCTCCGTTGGCCACGACCACCACGTCGGTGGCCCCGGTCACTGCCGTCCACTTGCGTGCCACCGGGTAGCCAGCCCCCCCGCGCCCGCGCAGCCCGGACGCGGCGACCTGCGCCACGATCTCGCTCGGCGCCCCGCCCCGCGCCACCTTCGGCCACTGCTGCCAGGCCCGCTGGCCGGTCACGACCCCGGCCAGCACGACCGGCTGGTCAACGGCGGAGCTGACCGGGATCGGCGGCGCCACCGCCTCGGCCGTCCCGGCGAGCTGCGCGGCGAGGTTGCCGCCGACCTTGGGCTGATCACCGTCGAGGGAGGCCGGCCCGGCATAGCAGAAGCCCAGGCACCGCACCGGCTGCAGCGACACCTGCGCGTTGCCCTGCCCGGCGTGCACGCCGAGCGCTTGCTCGGCCTCGCCCAAGTGCGCTCCGCCCCTGGCCGCGAAGCAGGCCGCCGCCGTGCACACCCGGACGTGGCGGCGGCCATGCGGGGCCGCCAGGTCAGCAAAGAACGTCGCCGGACCGCGGACCGACCCCTGCGGGAGGCTGAACTCTTCGGCCACCCGGGCAATGGCGCCATCATCGGGCCCCGCCTGGCCCGCCGTACCCCGCATCGCGTCCAGCAGTCCTTCGGCCGCCCGTCCCCGGCGCACCGCCAGGGCCGCAGCCGGGTCGAATCGATTCTCCATCTGGCTCATCACCTCACGGATATGCGCGCACCCGGGGCCGCCGGTAGGGCCTTTCGACCCACGTCGCTGTTCGAGCGGGCGGCCGGCGTTCCCGGGACCTGGACCCGCCGCGCAGCCGGTCTTCCCCGGACCTGACGCCGGCCCGCCGCCGGGCCTCTGCCTGATGGATTCGGGAATCGGCAAGTGGTTTTCCTGATGGATCCGGGAATTCATCAGGTGGCAGCGCCGGATTGTCCGAGCTCGCCTGGTGACGCCCGGGGACCACAGTGACACAGGTGACATAAGCGCCCCTGGATACCACAGTGGCACCGGTCGGCTGCCTGCCTCGTCGGCTGACAGGTGAGACCGCGACAGGAATCGCGACAGGAATACTGGGCGGATGGGCAAGCTGCCCCATCGGGTCTGGGAGACCCGCTGCCAGGTCGTGGCGGCGCAGCGCGGCAGGGAGTTCGCGTTCATCGTGGGCGGTACCTACGTGCGCTGGGGCTATGTCTTCACCCCGCTCGACGGGGCAACGCGGGTGACGGAGTCATGGGAGTTCCTCCCCGAAGGCATCGCGATGTTCCACGAGAGGTTCGGCGACGACGCTGATAACCAGATAGCCAATCGCACCGAGGCTGCGCACCAGGGCATACCCGTAACCCTGGCTGCGATCAAGGAGGCCGCGGAGGCGGATTGATCTGCCGGGCTCGCTGACCGGTGCATTGCGCTCAGGCCCGGTGGCCGCCCCGGTCACGCCCTCAGGATGAGCGTCGCCGTGAGCCGGGAGCTGATCCGGGGGCCGATCCGGGCGCTGATCGGGGGGCTGATCCAGGAGCGCGGACGCCGGTTTGCGGCGGGCGCGCAGGCGTATGCGTGCGACCGCGGGTGCGCGGTCCACGCCGTCGCAGAGGGCGAGCCAGCCCCACAGGCCGATCGGATAAGCGAAGTACCCCAGCCGGGTGGCGGGGGAGAGCGCGAACATCAGGGTGAGCCCCAGGGCGAGGCGCGCGGCGGCCGCTCGGCCGTCCGCAGGCGGCCGGACCACGAGCGATACCGCTATCGCGAGGCCGGCGGCGATCAGCAAGCCGATCGCGGTCAGCCGTCCCGCCGGGCCTGCTATCGCCAGCAGGTGCCCGGGCAGCGGGCTCTCGGCCGGAGTCTTGACCCGGGTCAAGCCGAGCGGGAAGAGCACCGTGTTCTCGATCAGGACGCCCGGCCTGGCCAGGGCCGTGGGCGCCGCAGCCACCACGAGCACCGCGGCCGTTCCGGCCGTGGCGGCGGTGAACCGGGCTGCCGAACGAGCACCATCCCGGGCCGCCAGCATGGCGGCGAACACCGGCAGCGCAGGCCACGCGGTGGCCTTCATCGCACAGGCCGTGCCCAGCGCCAGCGCAGCCGGCCACAGGGGCAGCGGGCGCCGGCTGCGGCCGAGCAAAGCCAGGGCCAGGCATACCAGCGCCAGCACCGGCGGATCGGTGACGCCGAGCGCCAGCGGGAACGCCACCACCGGCGAGGCAACGGCGAACAGGCCGCATCGCAGCGGGTCCGGCCGCCCGGCGATGCTGAACGCCAGGGTGAGCAGCGCCAGGGATACGGCCCCGAGCCACAGTCTCGGGTCGCCGATCACGCCCGGCATGCCGATGGCCCTGGGCAGGCCGAATATCGTCATGACCGGCAGGTACGGGTTGTAGCCGATCGCGCTCGCCAGGTGCCCGAGCTGCGCGGCGGGCAGGTACGGGCTGCCGTCCCTGAGCAGCAGGGTCCCGGCCCTCGCGACGACCCGGACGTCGGGTGTCGGCGGGGCGTAAGCGGTCAGCCAGGCCAGCGGAACGGCCACGGCGCCGACCAGGCTCGCCAGGAGCGCGGCCGCCCTCCCGTGCGAGCGCCACCTGGCGGCCGCGAAGGCCGCGACAGCATACGCGGCGGCGGCTGAGATGCCCCAGGAGCGGTCCTCGCCCGGCCCGCAGAACACCGCGACGGCTGTCGCATACCCGGCGAAGGCCATATACCAGGCAGTCAGCCGGCCTGTGCCTGGCGCGGGCTCAGCCGACTGTGGCAGGGGCGGGGCCAGCGGGCTCGCGCTGGCTCGCGCTGCCGGGCTGGCCCTCATCGATCTGTCACCGCGCTCCGTCTCATCGACCTATCATTTCCCTCGGCTAGCAGCTGGCGTCCAGTGGCCCACCGGACTGGCGCTCACAGCTCGGTCTCCGGGGTCACTACCGCACCGCTGGTTTGAGCCAACCGCCTGGTCAGACCGGTGATCTCAATGTTCACGACGCTCCTTGGGACGCATATGTCAGGTCCGGGTCCGACGGGCACCGCTAGGACGGCTCCGGTGGGCACCGCTAGGACGGCTCCGGTGGGCACCGCTAGGACGGCTCCGGTGGGCACCGCTAAAGGTTAAGAGCGGACTGCCCGGCCACGACAGTCGGCGGGGGGGCGTCTTCTGGGTAGACCTAGGTACACCCGTGGTTCGGGGCTCAGGGTCACTGCCGACCCAGCCGCCCGTCAGGGAGACTGACGGAAGCGGACCGCGGCGAAGGAGAACTGCCATGAGCGGCACGACTGACTCCGATGATGGCCCGGACCGGTGGGACGGGCTCAGGGCCTGTATAGACAGGGGCATCCTCGCCGCAGCCCGCGGACTGGCCTTCGGCGGGCTGATGCTGGCCGGCGTCGTCCTGCTGCTGGCCCTGGTGGCGCCGCTGGCGCTCGTCGGGTTCGGCATCGGGCTTCCCTTGAATCCGCCCACCTGGCTGATGACCCCCCACATAATCCCCGTCCTGATCCTCCTGTTGGCCGGAATTGGCTCACTAAGCCTGCTGACGCCCGTCACCATACGGGGGTTGCGCCGGTTGGCCAGTATCACCCGGCGACTTTCCGGCGAGTGGTGCGGGGTGCCCATCGCCAGTCCTTATCTGCCGCAGCCCGAAGGCGCGGGCGGGAGGCCCAGTTTCACGCGGCGGTCCTGGTGGCTGCTGACCGATCCGGCGACGCGGCGCGACCTGCTCTGGACGGCCGTGAACACGTGCGGGGGCTGGGTACTGGCCGCCGCGCCCGGCGGGCTGGTCTTGTACGGGGTACTGGGGATCGCGGCAGAGGCGAGCGGGACGCGGGGCGCGAACCTTTCACTTCCCGAGGAGATCGCCGCCATAGCGCTGGGGTTGTGCGCGGGTCCGTGGCTGCTGCGGTTGTACGGGCTGATGGCCCGGTCGATGCTGGCGCCGACCGGGCAGGCGGAGCTGGCGCTGCGGGTGCGGCACCTGGCCCAGACCCGGTCGGAGACCATTGATACCGGGGCGGCGGAGATGCGCCGGATCGAGCGGGACCTGCACGACGGCGCGCAGGCCCGGCTGGTCGCGATGGGGATGACCCTGGACGCGGCCGGGGCGGTGATCGACGAGAACCCGGCGGCGGCGCGGGCGCTGCTGCTGGAGGCCCGTGATGCCTCGGCGCGAGCGCTGGCCGAGCTTCGGGACCTGGTCCGCGGCATTCACCCGCCGGTGCTGGCCGACCGCGGCCTGGCCGACGCGGTGCGGGCACTGGCGCTGGACAGCCCACTGCGGACGCACCTGGCCGCCGACCTGTCCGGCCGCCCGCCGGCGCCGGTGGAATCGGCGGCTTACTTCGCGGTCAGCGAGCTGCTGGCGAACGTGTCCAAGCATGCCGGGGCCAGCCAGGTGTGGATCGATATCCGTCATGCGGGCGGGATGCTGCGGATCGGGGTCACCGATGACGGCTGCGGCGGCGCGGACCCGGCCCGCGGCACCGGCCTGCGCGGCATCGAGCGCCGCCTGGCCGCGTTCGACGGCGTGCTCGCGCTCACCAGCCCGCCAGGCGGCCCCACCGCCGTGAACCTGGAGGTACCGTGCGCGTTGTCATCGCCGAAGACCTCTTCCTGCTCAGAGACGGCCTGACCCGCATGCTGCAGGCACACGGCCTGGAGATCGCCGCCGCGGTGGACAACGGGCCGGACCTGCTGGCCGCAGTGACCGCGCATCGGCCAGACGTGGCCATCGTGGATGTCCGGCTGCCGCCGAGCTTCACCGACGAGGGACTGCGGGCCGCGCTGGCGGCGCGGCTAGAGCGGCCCGGGCTGCCGGTGCTCGTGCTCTCCCAGTACGTCGAGCAGCTGTACGCCCGCGAGCTGCTGGCCGGCGGCACGGGCGGGATCGGGTACCTGCTCAAGGACCGGGTCTTCGACAGCGCCCAGTTCGTCGACGCGATCCGCCGGGTCGCCGCGGGGGGCACTGCCATGGACCCGGAGGTCATCGCTCGCCTGCTGGCCCGCAACTCCGGCGACGGCGCGCTCGCCGCGCTCAGCCCCCGCGAGCGGGAGGTGCTCAGCCTGATGGCCGAGGGCCGTTCCAATGCCGCCATCGCGCAGCGGCTGGTGATCAGCGAGCGGGCCGTGGCCAAGCACACCGCGTCGATCTTCGTCAGGCTCGGGCTGCAGCCCTCCGACGACGACAACCGGCGCGTGCTGGCCGTCCTCGCCCACCTCGGCCGCTGACCAGCACCCGGCGATCGGCCGGCGGATCGCCACGACCAGGCAGGGCCCGTTGCCACTTCGCCGGAGTGCCATCGGCACTTGGAGGTGAGCCAGCTTTCGTTGTAGTGCCATATGGCCTGCTGTAGCGTGAGTAGTAACGCGGCCGGTAGTCCCGTGGCCGTGCTGGACTCTGCTTGGCGCCTTGGGCAGCTTCCGGGAGCGTTGCTCCGGACCCTGGTAGCGCAGGTTTGGCAGATTAGTCCATGAGACGCCTGGTTCGGGCAGGACGGCCGCCTGGTTTGTCGCCCCGTTCGGGCTCGACGCTCCTCAGCTAGGGGAGAAACGCCGTGACCATTGTCCTGGACGGCGCGTCGGCGCCCATTACGGTGTCCGGAACACGAAGATGGTGGGCGCTGGGCGCTCTGGGCCTGGCCGCCCTGGTGGTGGGTATCGATGGCACGGTGCTCAGCGTGGCTCTGCCCACGCTGGCTAGGGCGCTGCAGGCGTCGGAGTCCGACCTGCAGTGGTTCTCGTCGGGGTACTTCCTGGTCCTGGCCGCCGCGATGCTCCCGGCCGGCCTGCTGGGTGACCGTTACGGCCGCAAGAAAGTCCTGCTCATCTCCCTGGCGCTGTTCGGGATCGGATCGGTGGCGTGCGCATACTCGACGTCGGTGGCGGAGTTCCTGGCGGCCCGGGTGGTGGTCGGGCTCGGTGGCGCCGGGCTGATCGTGATGGCGTTCTCCGTCCTGACGGTGCTGTTCAGCAAGGCGGAGCGGCCGAAGGCGGTGGGGGTGATGTCGGGGGTCACCTTCGTGGCCTTCCCGATCGGCCCGATCCTGGGTGGCTGGCTGCTCAGCAGTTACTGGTGGGGCTGGGTGTTCCTGATCAACGTGCCGGTCGTGGTGGTCGGCTTGGCGGCCGTCATCGCCCTGGTGCCGGAATCGCGCGCCTCGCAGCGCCCGGGCCTGGACCTGGTGGGGGTGGCGGCCTCGGCCGCCGGGCTGGTGGCGCTGACCTATGGGCTGATCGAGGCCGGCCAGGACGGCTGGGGCGATGTCGGTGCCCTGGCCTCGATGATCGCCGGGGTGTTGTTGCTGGCCGGCTTCTTCGCCTGGGAACGCCGGCTGACCCGCCGGCCCGGCGGCCAGCCGCTCCTCGATCTGAGCCTGTTCGGCTCGGCGTCGTTCACCTGGGGCGTGATCCTGGCGATGCTGCCGATCCTGGCCCTCCTCGGGATCCTGTTCACCATGCCGCAGTACTTCCAGGGCGTGCTCGGCGCGACCGCCATGGGCTCGGGCCTGCGGCTGCTGCCTCTGGTCGGCGGGATGGTTGCCGGTGCCGTTCCCGCTGCCCGCGTTGTCCGCCTGGTGGGCGCCAAGGTGGCCGTGACCGCCGGGTTCGTCCTGCTCGCGGCCGGGCTGTTCACTGGAGCTATGACCAGTGCCGGGTCAAGCGGCCTGTTTGTGGCGGCGTGGATGGCTGTCGCCGGGCTGGGGACGGGCATCGCCATGGCTACCGCCATGTCCGCCGCGCTAGTCGAGCTGTCGGCGGAGAAAAGCGGCGTTGGCTCGGCGGTGCTGCAGGCGGTCAACAAGACCGGGGGTCCACTTGGCATCGCGATCCTCGGCAGCGTGCTGAGCGCGGGCTATCTTGCCCGGCTCAGCCTGGCCGGGCTGCCGCCGGCCGCCGCGGCGGCCGTCCGCCAGAGCGTCTTCGGCGGTGTGGCGGTCGCCCAGAAGATTCACTCGGCGGCGCTGCTCGCGTCCGTGCAGGCGGCCTTCGTGCACGGCATGGACCTGGCGCTGCTGGTGTCCGCCGGCATCGCCCTGGCGGGCGTCGTCCTCACCCTGGTCTTCCTGCCGGCGTCGAATGCCTCGGAGAAGATAGTGCAGCCGGTCCCGGACACAGACGGCGAGACTGTCGGCATTCGGCGAGCTGTTACCGGTCAGGCTGCGTGAACGCCAAATGGAGAAGACCCGGACGGCGGTTCAAGGCTTTTGCGGCCAGGCCAAGATCGTGCTGCCGGACCAGCGCTGCCACAATGACCGGAGCATCTCCCCGCCGAAGTCATGGTTGCGATGACGTCTCGCAGCACCCCCCTAGGCGGGTCGAGTAGATCCGCCATCAGTGACCAGATGCTGCGCGAGCTGTCCCACCTTGAGCGGGCCGACCTCCTGCGCCGCGTCCAGATGCTGCACGCGTCAGAGTTCAGTATGAGTCAGCGCGTGCTGACCGCCAGGCGCTGGTTCATCCGGTTCCTGGCTGTCTGCTGTCTGGTCCTGATTCCCTGGACAATCGGGCTGGCCGTGTCGTTGCCCCGCACCTACGTCGCGGCTAACTGGCGAGTTCTGTGGACCGGCTTCGATGTCGTACTGCTCGGCTGCCTCGCGGTCACCGCGTGGGGCCTGTGGAAGGGGCGCCAGATCGTCGTGCCGGCGTCGATCATCACGAGCGTCCTGCTCTTGTGCGACGCGTGGTTCGACCTGCTCACCGCAAATGGGCACCGGGACCTGATCGTGAGCGCCGCATCGGCGCTGTTCGGTGAACTGCCTCTGGCCACGATGCTGATCCTGATCAGCATCCGGGCCCTGCGGGTGGGCGCACGCGCCGCTCGCGCCCTGGAGCAGGACGCTCAGCTCTCATCGCTATGGCGTACTCCGCTGATCACATTCCCCGGCCCGTCAAAGATCCGGTAAATCCCAGGGAGCTCTACAGCGGCCGACGCTGTCTTCCACGCGGCGCACACGCCGCTGGCGACCCGCGGACGTGATACCGCCCGGGCCCATGGCCCGACTGGCCATCCGATTCTGCCGATGCCCTGACGGGCGCCACTCCGCTGCGACCGGTTATCAGGTGTTGACCGTGGCGAGGATGGTGTCAAGCCAGTCGAAGACGACTTGGTGCAGCGTGGACATCGCCCCCTCCTGGCAGTGCTCGCCGCTTCCTTCTGCCTCGGGGAAGAGGTGGTAAGCCTTCTGGCAGCGCAGAGCCTCGTAGAGCTGGGATGCCTGCCCGAGGAGAGGCTGATCATTCTCGCCGTCGAGGACGAGCGTGGGACAGTTGATCAGCGCGGCGTAGCCCTCGAGGGTGTAGGGGCCGATGGCGCGGATGACCGCGGCGGGACTGTCCGCTCCGAAGGCCCACATGCCCCACCGGAAGAACGATCGGACCTGGGTGTCGGAGCTCATCAGCCGCTCGACGAGGGTGTTGACCTTCGTGTCGACGCCGTCACGGACCAGTTCCATGACCTCGGGTCCGACCTTGCGGTGCAGCATGTCGGCGAACGAGTACATGCCGTCATAGGCGATCAGGGCGGCCAGACGGTGCTCGGCGGCGGCGGCGCGAGGTGCAAGTTGCCCGCCCATGCTCATCCCCATGAGCGCGATCCGGTGGGGGTCCACGTCCGGGCGCGCCCGGAGCCAGTCGACAGCAGGGGTGACTGCGGCGTCCCAGTCTGGGCGGAACAGCAGTTGCTGGTCACGAAGGACGCTGCCTTGTCCGGGGCCGGCAAAGGCGAGCACGTGGTAGCCGCGCCGGGCGGCGGCCGCGCCGCCGGCGAAGTACAGCTCCTCCTCGGTGCTGTCGAAGCCGCCGTGGAACAGAAGCGTCGGCCGGGGACCTTCGGCGGGATGTGTGCTGCCGGATTCTGCCGGGATCCACCATCCGGGCAGCGTGGTGTCCTCGTAACGGAAACGCACAAGCTGGGGCGCGGGGTTCATCAGTTGCGCAGCGCGGGCGAAGATGTCGACGGAGAGCTGGCCCACTTCGCGGACGAGAGGGTCATCGGCCGGGCCCGCGCGCAGGTAGAACTCGCACAGCCGGTAATAGTTGCTTGCTCGCAGGTAGGACTCGCGTGCGCTGACGAGATGACCTGCGGCGGCGCTGCGATCGGCGTCGGCGTGAATCCGTTCAGCGAGCGCCCGCCACTGCGCGTACCAGGCGGTCTCGTCGCCGTCGGGGATCCGGCCAGCCGTGCTGACGACTTCGCCGATGTCGGCGCCGCCGTAACGGGCGTAGCCGAGGGCGCGCAGGGCCTCGAAGGAGAAGGACTGGTCGTCGAAGAGAAATTTCATGGTTCCTTCTCGTGCTCAGATCGGCGGGTGATCCAAATACGATCACTCCGATCGGTGATGTCCTTGAGGATCTCGTTGATCCGGTACTTCGTCCGCCTGTCCGGGAGCTCGCCCACCCCGGTGCCTGCGCCCGCCGTCAGCCTGGCTGTTCAGAGCGTCTCTTTCGCCGGCTCGGGCACCCGGGGATCCGGGAGGTCCTGGGGGACCCGCGAGGGCAGCCGGGCGAGCACGAGGACGGCGCCGCCGAGGGCTACGGCGGCGCCGACGGCCAGCGCCACCTCGGTGCCGCTCATAAAGGCGGCGCGGGCCGTATCCGCCAGCAGGGCGCCCGCGGCCCCCCCGGCGTGGGCGGCCACGGCGAGGGCACCGCCAAGTGAGCCGAGGATGGTATGCGTGGCAGCGGCCGGCACGTGCCGGCCGGCCAGCGCCGTGCTCATGTGATCCTGGTAGCGGGTTGACAGCACGCTCCCGATCACGGCGACGCCAAGCGCACCGCCGACCTGCAGGGCCACGGCGTTGGAGGCTGATCCGATCCCGGAATCGCCCTGGGGGACCGAGCCCACGACGGAGTTCGTCGCCGTCGGCAGCAGCAGCCCGGCCCCCAGCCCGATCAGCAGCAGACCCGGCACCACGTCCCCGTAGGTCGTGGCAGCCGCGGACACCGCCGAGATCTGCCACAGGCCACCGGCGATGGCCGCCAGGCCCGCGGCGACGGTGAACTTGATCCCGATCAGGCGGGCCAGGATCGGGGACAGCGGCGCGCTCACGCCGAGCACGGCGGCCATGGGCAGGATTCGCAGCCCGGCCTGCAGGGGCGAGAAGCCTAGGTCGAACTGCAGGAACTGCGTCTGCACGAACAACGTCCCCAGCAGCCCGAAGACCCCGAGGACCTCGGCCGCCGCGGCGACAGAGAACCGGCGATCGGAGAAGAACCCCAGGTTCAGCATCGGATGGCTGCTACGGGCCTCCCAGGCGACAAAGGCGCCGAGAACAACGAGGCTGGCCAGCCCGGCTCCGATAACCTCCGCTGAGGCCCAGCCGCTGGCCGGAGCCTCGATGATCGCCCACAGCAGCAAGCCAAGGCCGGTGATCGACAGCACCGCCCCCCAGGGATCGGGCCGGCTGGCGGCCGGGTTCTTCGAGTCGGGCACCAGCACCAGGGCTGCGGCGAACGCGGCGACCACGATCGGGACGTTGACCAGAAAGACTGATCCCCACCAGAACCGGGCAAGCAGCAGGCCGCCGGCGATCGGGCCGATCGCGATACCCAGGCCGATGGTCCCGGCCCACACGCCAATCGCCCGGGCCCGCTCCGCCCGGTCGCGGAACACGTCGTTGATAATCGACAAAGACGGGGGGATCGTCAGCGCCGCGCCGGCCCCCATCACCGCCCGCCACCCGATCAGCAGGTCCACCGAACCTGAGAACGCGGCCCCGATCGATCCTGCAGCGAAGACGGTCAGGCCGATCAGGAAAAATCGCTTCCGCCCGAACCGGTCGGCCAGGCTGCCGCCGACCAGCAACAGACCCGCGAACACCATCGCATAAGAGTCAACGATCCACTGCAGCTCGCTTGAGGTGGCGGCCAGCTTCCGGACCAGGGTCGGCAAGGCCACGTTGAGGATCGTGTTGTCCACATTGACGATCAGCGCGGACGCGCAGACCACCACCAAGATGACCCACCGGTGCCCACGCGGCGCCGCAGAGAGCCCGGACGCAGAGACTACTGCATCGGAAGATCGCACTACCGGAACTCCCTGGAGGCCATCGCGACGGTTGATGATGTGCCGCCGGGGTCCCGGGCAGCTGCCGGGGTACACAGGCCGCGCCACCCGCGCGCGGCCAACCGGTCTTACGACTCCCTCAACGGTACCTGCCAGACGCGCCCGCAGCTAAATTAGCCCGGTCGGCTTCCGCCAAGGCGGCCAAGGCGGCAGCGGCTGGCGCCGGACGGCAGGTGCTGCGGATCGCCGGGCACACCTGGGACATGCACCGACTACTGATCGTCCTGACCGGGCAGCTGTGGGAGGAAGATCAGCGACGAGCAGGCCGGAACGGCGCTGCGGGTGCCCGGACCGGGGCTGCCGGAACCGCCCCCGGCCTGAGTGCTCGGCCCGCTGGCCGAGGGCCGTTCCAATGCCGTCATCGCGCAGCGGCTGGTGATCAGCCAGCGGGCCGTGGCCAAGCAGCCGGACCAGGCGTCAGCGCTGCCAGGGCCCGGCTGACCGGCTGGCCCAGCGGTAGCCCGGGGCTCCGCGGCCGAGCATCCTGTCGACCGCTGAGCCGATGCTGCCGTCCTCGGCGATCAGCCGGCGGATCACCACGACCAGGCAGGGGATGGCCCAGAAGTCGCCGCAGACCCACAAGATCGCGGCGCCGATCTGCTGATCGGCGAACGGCGGCAGGGTCACTCCGGGGATGTGGTTATAGACCGAATACCAGGAACTCTGGCTGAACAGGCTCATCGACATGGCCAGGAACCACATCACCACGTTGGTCACCACCACGGCCGCTGCCTGGGCGGCCGGAGTCATCCGGGGCCGCAGCGGAGGCGACGGGATGAACTGGAGCCAGAACAGGACCCCGGTGATGAAGAAGCTGGCGTGCATCAGCCAGATGTGCACCGTCTGGTTGTTCTCCGCAAGATCGAACAGCGCCGGGATGTGCCAGGCCACCATGGCCACGTTGAACAGCGCGATGGCCACCCAGGGCCGCAGTAGCGCGCCGCCGACCGCGCGGACCGGGCGCGCCCAGCCGCCTCGCATGACCTCCCTGGTCGCGCTGCGGCCCAGCCGGCCGGGCAGCGCGTCCAGCAGCGGCTGCCAGGGAGCGCCAGCCACGATGAGCGTCGGCGCGGCAAACATGAGCAGCAGGTGCTGGATCATGTGCACGAAGAAGTAGTCGTCCGACCAGTAGTCGATCGGCGACTGGACGGCGATCAGCAGGACGGCCAGCCCGGCGTAGAACAGCAGCGACCGCTTCCGCCGCTGCCTGGCGCGGTCGGGCCTGGACCGGCGGGCGAGCCGGGCCAGGCCGATCTCATGCCAGCAGACGAGCACAATCACAATGATCATGAACGGGTCATAGGACCAGTGCTGGGTCAGGTAGCTCATCGCGATCCCCCTCAGCTCGAGGAGCCGTAGGGGATCTCGACGCTCAGCTTCTGCGCCAGGCTCCAGCTGGCCGCGCCGCCCCCCAGCCGCCAGTCGGCGAACGAGCTGCCGTGGGCGGTCAGGGCGTCGATCCGGCCCCCGGGCCCGACGGCGAGCGCTGCCGTCCACCGGGGCAGCGCGGGCAGCGCCCGCCAGGACGCACCCGGCCCGGCCAGCGCGTCCCCCCGGCCGGCGGCGAGTACCAGGCCGACCGCGCCGCCCGGCCCGAACGAAACCGATTGCACCGTGGCGCTCCCGGGCTGCAGCGGCGCGGAGACCTGCCAGCGAGCGCCGCCGTCGGTCGACGAGGCGGCCACCAGGCTCGCACTGGCGCCCGCGCCTGACTCGAGCAGCGCCTGGGTGCGAGAGCCGGCCGTGGCCATCCTGAGCACCTCGACGGCCTGGCGCGCCAGGGCCGCCGGGATGGCCGGCCCGGCCGGCGTCCAGGTGCGGCTGCGTAGCGCGAAGATGCCCGCGATCCCCGGACGGCTGCATCCGCCGGCGAGCAGCGGGCCGCCCGGGCCGCCGAACGCGGCAGCGGTCAGGCCGGTCAGTCCGCACGCCCGGCCCGCCTGCGTCCTGGCCAGCGACGCCGTGCTGGCCAGCTTGGCCCATGACGCTCCGCGGCGTGAGCCGAGCTGTGCACCGCCGTCCTGGGTCAGCGCGATGAGCTGGCCGCCCTGGCCCGCCGCGAGGGCATCGGCCACATCAGCCAGGCCGGGATCAACGAGCGTGCCTGACGACCAGCTGGCGCCCCCGTTGGCGGTCACGGACAGCGGCGAGAACGAGAGATCCTGGCTGGGACGGAAGCCGGCCACCAGCGCGGTCACGCCGGTGGCCGCGGCCACCAGCCCCCCGTTGTCGGCCACGCCGGTTGGCGTGACCAGGTGCCAGTCGGCTGCGCCCGCCGGGCGCGCGAACAGCTCCCAGAAGTCGTTCAGCTGCGCGCTCGAGCCGCCCATCACCACGATCGCCCAGCTCGTCCCGGAGGTGGCGGTGATCGTGGTGGCCAGCTGCGGCAGCGGGGCCGGGGGCGGCGCCGACTGCGGCTTGCTCGCCGCCACGCTGCCACAGCCCGCGACGAGCAGCCCGGCGACCGCCACCGCCGCCGTCACTGCCGCAGCCCGACGGCGCGGGGCGGCCTGGCGGCTTCGGCTGCTCACGACGGCTTCATAACCTGCTGGGCGGCGCTCGTCAGCTCGCCGGCGAACGACGATTCCGAGCTCGCGGTGCCCGGCCCGGGGTCAAAGTCGAGCTCGGTGCGGGTGTGCCCGCCCGCGTCGATGACGTACGCGACGTCGCTGTGCGCGATCATCCCGCCCGAGGGCACGATCTGCGCCGCGACCGAGTAGTCGGCCCACACCTTCTTGAGCTGGGGGACAGACCCGGTCAGGTACAGCCAGTTCGGCAGGGAGGTGAGCCGTTCCTGCTGGTCGAACGCCCGGGTGTAGGAGACCGCGTAATAGATCGGATTGGCGACGATCGCGACCAGCACCACGTTGCGTGACTTCGCGCCGAGCATCTGGTCGGCGGCGCGGAATTCCTGCGCGATCACCGGGCAGTCGCTCGTGCACACCGGGTCGAGGAAGGTGAGGAGCACCACCTTGCCGCGCAGGCTGGCCAGGCTGACCGGCCGGCCGTACTGATCGGTCAGCCGGAACGCCGGAGCCGTGAAGTCCAGCGGGGCGCTGCTGCCGTCGATGGCCTGCGCGATGATGGTGTCCGCACTGGGGCTGGCCTGCGCGAACGCCATGGGCACCGCGCCGATCACGATGATCACAACCGCCCAGGCGGCCAGTACGGCGCGCGTGCTCACCGCGCCGAGCGCCCGCGCCATGCTGGCCGGCCTGAGCCGCTGACGCCAGCTCAGTCCGGTCGGCGCTGGATTCCCCGGGGCTGCAGGTGACGGAGCGGCGGCCGGGCCCGCTGTAGCGGTACCTGGCACGGCGTGCGCTGCAGTAACGGTGGCCGGGAGGCGAGTAAGTGCAACAAACCCGGCTATAACGATAAGCGCCATCGGGATCATGCTGTTCGGGTCGGTCCCCAGCCCGCCGAAAAACCCGAAGTCCTCGATCAGCACCCAGTCGGCCAGGCACAGCACCGCCATGGCGATGATCACCAGCCGCAGCAGCCGCGGCTGCCCGCTCAGCAGGCCGGCACCGATCAGGGCCAGGGCGACCACGGCGAACAGGTTCACCGCGAAACCGTGCGCCGCAGTGAAGCTGCCGAAATCGCCGACCCAGCTGGCCAGGACAGCGGGCTGGTGCGTGCCCGCCATCGACTGCACCATGCCGGTCAGGGTGCCGGGCGCCCCGTGGCTGGTGCCCTGCCAGAAGCCCCGTCCCGGCCAGGCCTGCAGCACGGCCATGCCCACGAAGAACAGGCCCATGGCCGCCAGGATCCGCCTGCCGAGCTGCGGCGTCCGCCAGTAGCGCTCGGGCAGCGCCACGAGCCCGCCCGCCACGCAGTAGAACAACGCCGCCCCCGGCGCGCCGAACAGCCAGGTAAGTCCCGGGGCGAAGATCCCGCCGAATGACTCGCCGAAGATCCAGACGATCAGTCCCCAGCCGGCGCTGGCCAGCCCGGCCAGCCTGGAAGTGATCCCGCGCGGCGCGGCGAGCAGCCAGGCACCGATCCCGACCTGGATCCAGACCGCGGCCGCACCCGCCTGGATCGGATGATACGACCAGGTCGTTCCCGCCCAGTTCACGACGTGCTGTACCCAGGGGGGCGAGGCGCTCGCGGTCGGCTCGATCACCTGGGAGGGCAGGCCGGCCGCCATGGCGGGCTGGGCCTGCAGGAGCCCGTCGAAGATCCAGATAATCCCGAAGCTGATCCGCAGCAGGCGGCGCGCGGCAGGCTCAGCGGCACCGGCCAGGCCCGCCCGGCTGGGCGGAACCCCGAACAACTCCCTGGCGCCGGCCCAGGCCACCGCGAACGCGCCGAGAACGATCGCCGCGATGATCCCCTGATGCAGCAGGGCCGCCCGGAAGGCCGCCACCAGCACCGGGTTGGTGACGTTCAGTCCGGAATTCATCCCGGGCATCGAGGTCCACTCTCCCTAACTAGGCGCGTAGCGGTCGATCAGTCCCGCCGGTTCAGCCGGGCAGCACGGGCGGCGAGGCGTGAGCGGATAGCGACCTGTTCGCGGCCTCGATCACCGAGTCCACGGCCGAGCGCTGCGCGTTGAGCTTCAACAGATCCTTCCGCAGGGCAGCCGTCGCCTGGCTGCTGGCCTGCTGGTTCCTGGCATCTAGTATCCGCGCGACGTCGGTCTGCACATCCTGGGCGTCGGGAGTCGCCCAGTTGATCAGCCCGGTGACCACGGTTCCGAGATGGAAGCTGGCCAGGGACTCGGTCACCTGATACCCGGAAAGGTCGTCGAGCGGCTCACTATTGGCCAGGGAGCAGTTCGACGCGCCGTACTGGGCAATATAGATGGCGGTCTGCAGGTCGCGGTGGTCTCCCGCCTCGAACTGACGCAACGCGCCCAGCGACTCGCCGACGCCGCCCGCGCACGACTCGATGCCCGTGTTCATGTCGGCCAGGAACCCGCGGAAGTCGGCGGCACGCTGCCCCTGTGACGGCCGATGCACGAGCGCGACGAGCACCGCCCCGGCCAGCAGCACGATCCCGGCCAGGATGGCCCAGCGCGGGGTGCGGCGGGTCGGCCACCGGGTATGCCTGATCGGCACGTACGGCGGATCGGTCCTGGGCGGCGCGCTCACGGGCTCAGCCTCGATCCGGTCTGCGGCCCGGACCCTGCGGCTGGCCCAGAGCCTGAGAATCTGCCATCGCCGCCTGCCGTCCGTCCATGAGGGCCACGTCGGCCTTGATCTCCGCCAGGCTCAGCGGGCCGAAGACGTGCTTGACAATGCGGTGCCCGGAGTTCAGGAAAAACGTCTGCGGGAGCTCGAACACGCCATAGGAAGTGGTCGTCGAGGCGGGGAAGGGATCGAAGCCGACCGGATAGGTCACGCCCTCCTTCCGCAGGAACTGCTCGGCCGGCCCGGCCTCGTCGTTGGCATCCACGCCGATGATCATGACAGCGCCATGGGTGGCACGGTAGTACCGGGCGATCAGCGGTGTTTCGCGCTTGCAGGGCGCGCACCAGGACGCGAAGAAGTTGACGATGACCGGCCGCCCGGCGAACGAGGTCAGGCTCACCTGCTGGCCAGGGTGGCCAAGCGCCTTGAGGGTGAAGTTCCTGGCGGTCGGCAGCAACCGTGGCTGCGAGCTGGCGCTGCCGGTCGTCACCGAGACCACCGCGATCACGGCGACCGCTGCTGCCGCGGCGGCCCAGGCGATCTTCCCGGTCCGGCTGCCGCCGCCGAGCCGCTGCGCCCAGGTCCGGTGCCGGGCAGTCGGCGCACGTGCCGCCTGCTGATCCGGCTGCCCGGCGGCCGCCTCCTGGCCGGGGCCAGGCCCGTTCGTGCTGCGGGCTTCCTGGTCGTCCATCATGGCTGCCTGATCGTCCGCGGGTCGCCTGCCTGCAAGGCAGCAGGGAGCTGCGCGAGCCCGTCGGCAGGCGGAGCTATCACGGGGAGCATGAAATCGAACCTACTGCCCGCCCCCGGCGCGCTGCGCACCCGCACCTCCCCGCCGTGCCCGCGGGCTATCGCCCGGACCAGGGCCAGGCCGAGCCCGGTGCCGCGCTGTCCGCTGGCGCCCGCGCTGGTGGCGAACCGCTCGAAAACGCGCGTGAGCTCGCTCCTGGGGATGCCGTCTCCGGTGTCTTCGACAATCAGGTGCGCGGCTCGGTCGCCCCGCAGCACCGACAGCCTGATGGTGTCATCCGGGCCGGTGTGCTGGACGGCGTTCTCCAGCAGCGCGTCGATGGCCAGGCCCAGGCGCTCCCGGTCCGCGCTGGCGGTCACCGCGTCCAGCCGCCCGAGCCTCCAGAGCCGCTCGGCCGTGGGCCGCCACCGCCGCAGCACCTCCATGATGAAGCCGTCCAGCGCGACCGGCTCCGGGCGGAGAAAGTCCGGGTTCTCGGAGGCGGCGATCAGGAGCAGGCGCTCGCCCAGGCTCTTGAGCCTGGTCAGCTCGCCGACCACGACATGAATGTCACGCTGTCCCTGCCGGTCGGCCAGGTCGCGGGCCAGCAGCTCGGCATGACCGAGGGCGATGGTGATCGGCGTCCGCAGCTGATGAGAGGCGTCCTGGAGGAACTGGCGCTGGGTCGCGAGCAGCCGCGCGTTTTCCTCGCTGACCCTGGCCCGCTCGGCGTCCGCGACCATCATGCGGTGCGCGTGCCACATCATCACCCAGAACATCGCCGCCATCAGCGGCACCTCGGTCAGCTCGTCTACGGGCTGGAGATGGCGCCAGACGTCGAGGCCGATGGCGGCGAAGGTCGTCGCGATCATCGCCGCCAGCAGCCAGACCGTGGTTCTGGTGCGCCGGACGCGGAAACCGTAGATAAGCGCGAAGCCGATCCAGATCAGATGAAACGGGACCGCTTCCCAGTGCGCGAAGATCACGATGCCCGCCAGTCCCAGCAGCCAGAGCCCGACCCACGCGAAGTCGAGCCACCAGGGCCAGTGCCGCAGGCCCCTGGTGTGCCGCCAGCCGCCGGCCACCAGGCGGCGCGGCGGGTCACGCAGAACGACGAGCTGCCGGCTCGCCCGCGCGGCTGGCGAGCTCTCGCTTCCTTCGCTTCCGCTTCCTTCCGGACCGGCCGAAGGCGGGTGCGGTCGGCCAGGCAGGCGGTGCGCAAGCCAGCCCAGACGGCTGGGCCGGCGGCTGGTGACGAGCTCCCTAGGAAGCAAGTTGGTACCCTGCCCCGCGCACCGTCTTGATCAGCTCGAAGCCCAGCTTCGACCGCAGCCGCCGCACGCAGACGTCGACGACGTTGGAACCCGGATCGAAGTCGTATCCCCAGATCGACGCGAGCAGCTGATCCTTGCCCACCGACTGGCCCGCGTGCTCCATCAGCTCCTTGAGCAGCAGGAACTCCAGCCGGGTCAGCGCGATCGGGCCATGGCCGCTGTCCGCTTCCAGCCTGCCGACGTCGAGGATGAGCTCTCCGGTCCTGATCGTCTCGGTCCTCGACTGACCGCCGGCCCGCAGCTGGACGCGCACCCGGGCCAGCAGCTCAGCCAGGGAGAACGGCTTGGTCAGGTAATCCTTCGCCCCCAGCTCCAGGCAGAACACCTTGGTCGTCACCTCGTCGAGGCAGGACAGCACCAGCACCGCCTGATCCGGGCGGCCGCGCAGGAGCCGGGATAGCACCGTGCGCCCGTCCATGTCCGGCATGATCAGGTCCAGGATGACCAGGCCGTAGTCGTCGGCCAGGGCGCGGCTGAGCCCGCCCGACCCGTCCGGGGCGGTGTCGGCCTCGTACCCGGCTCCGGCCAGGGCACGACAGATGAAATCGCGGATCCTCGGCTCGTCCTCGATGAGCAGGATCCGCGATCCGGCCGGCCGACGGCCCGGGCGCTCTGTCGTCATGCGGGCACTTCGCTTCGCGTAGGCCACTCCAGCGGGTGTGGCGATCGGCCCCGCCCCAGGCACCCGATCGGTGCACAGCAGAGGACTTACTCCTTCTCGGTGCCCAGGTCAAGGGCCCGCGCCGCAAGCGAAACTATCCCGTTACCTGCCGAAGGCCGTTCGATGGCCCGAGGGCCGGGTCACGGCTAGAGAACAGAGATATTACTGCCGTGACCGGTGTTATTACTGTCGGTAGTGGAAAGGATCGGATCCGTGACTAAGAGGCCGGGCTAGCGAGAGCGATGCCGCTGATTATGACAATTTCGTCATTCAGGACCTGCGTTCTTGCCGTGCTCCGCGCACCGATCGCAAGATCAGGACCATAAATGGCTTCCGGTCCGCGGCGCGAAGGCGGCCGGCCGGTGTGGCGTGCCGTGCAGAAGCGAGGTGGTGGCTGGTGTCGTTGCCGGCCCGGATCGTTACCGTGACCGTGGCATTCCTCGCCGTGGTCGCGGGCGTGGTGTTCGTCGTGACTCACTACCTGCTCGCCAGCCCGCCGGTGGAAGACTTCACGGTCGGCCACTCGGCAGGCCAGTCGGTGAACATCACGATGCAGACCGACGCGGTGACCACGGTCAGCTCGGTGGGCAACCATCCCACCTGGGTCACCTACTTCATCAAGAGCCCGCAGACCGGGGCCTGGGTGCACACGACGCTGTTCAAGGTCCCCGCCCATACCCGGGTGAACGTGACGATCCTCGGCTACGACGGCTCCACGCCGCTCCGCAACCAGGTCTGGGGCCAGGTCACCGGCACGATCGGCGGGGTCGCGTTCTACGGCGGCAAGCCGGTCAAGACGGTGAACGGGTGGAACGGCCCGTATCTCATCCAGCACACCTTCGCGATCCCGGGCATCAACCTGAACGTTCCCGTCGAAGCGGGACCGGGGACCTGCATGAACGCTCCGTGCACGAACAATCAGCACTCGACCACCACATTCAGCTTCATCACCCCGTCCCAGGCCGGCGTCTACCACTGGCAGTGCTTCGTCCCCTGCGGGCTTGCGTTTCTCGACGGCAATGGCGGTCCCATGCAGACAATCGGCTACATGACCGGCAACATGACGGTGGAGTCCTGATGGCGGCGGCAGCGGAGGTGCCGGCCGCGCCGTCGGGCGGAGCCGGCGAGCCACGCCACGGTCTGCGGATCTTCCTGATCTGGCTGCCGCTGGCGCTGATCGCGGACGTGATCATCATCTTCGTGTGGGGACCGCACCTGCCACCGGGCGGGATGTCAACCTCGGCCCGCAGTCAGCAGGTCGACTTCACCGTGCTGGGGGCCATCGCCGCCCCGGTCATGCTGTTCGTGCTCACCTATTTCGGCTACGCGCTGATCGTCTGGCGGCACCGCGAAGGTGACGACACCGACGGCCCGCCGACCCACGGGAACACCCGGATCGCCTTCACCTGGATCGCGACGACCACCGTGATCGTGATCGCGCTGGCCATCTACGGCACGATATTCCTGTGGCTGCCTGCCGGCGCCGGGGCGGGGGAAGGCAACACGCCGATCTGGCGGCCGAGCGGCGGGGCCCCGCTGCAGGTGCAGGTGATCGGCCAGCAGTGGCGCTGGACCTACCGCTACCCGCAGTTCGGCGGGTTCGAGACCACCTCCCTGGTGCTGCCGGTGGGCGAGAACATCCAGTTCAACGTGACCTCCCTGGACGTGATCCACAGCTTCTGGGCCTACCAGCTCGCCGTGAAGGCTGACGCGAACCCCGGTATCAATAACGTGGCGTATACCAAGGCCCTGCACACCGGATTCGTGCAGGTGCGCTGCGCTGAGCTGTGCGGGCTGTGGCACGCGGACATGACCACCTCAGGCGTGGTGGTGTCGGTCGCCGCCTTCCGGGCCTGGGCCAGGGTCACCGAGATCCAGCTCGCCGCACTGACCAAGAACCTGCCGCCATACGCGCTGACTTATGACGCCAATCAGATCCCTCAGCTGGGCACGTCGTTCACGGCGCCGCCGCCTAAGGGTGCCGGGCTGACCGGAGCGGGCGGCGGCTACTACGGCGGTCAGTACCCGGTGCAGCCGTGACCGGGCCGTGGACCGCCCGCCCGCTTACTGCCGTTCCTTCCGTGAAGGGGTGACCGGATGGCCATCGAAATAGAGCCGGAGAAGGCCCAGCACCCCGGCGGGCGCGGGCCAGGCGGCGCGGCGCGCAGCCGTCCCTGGTGGATGCGCCCGGCCATCCACACCGGGATCCTCGGCGCGGTCGTCGGCTACCTGATCGGACACTGGCTCGGCAACTTCCTGGCCAGCGGCTATCAGCAGGTCCAGAACTCCGGCGAGAACGATCTCGCGATCATTCTCGGCTATCTCATCGGGACGGTGGGCTGGCTGGCCGGGCTGGGAGTCTTCAACGACCTGTTGCGCCAGATGGCCGGATGGCCGGTGCCGGTCCGCGAGGAGGAGCACGCGGCGGCCGCGGGCATGGCGAGGTACTTCAGGTACTCCCTGGACCACAAGGTGGTCGGCCTCCAGTACCTGGTCGGGATGATCGCCTACTTCCTGACCGGCGGCCTGCTCGCGATAGCGATCAGGACCGAGCTGCTGTCGCCCTCGTATCACGTCTTCAGCTCGGCCACTTACACCGCGATCGTCGGCGAGCACGGCACGATGATGATGATGATGATGTCATCGGTCGTCCTCGGGCCGCTCGGCAACTACCTGGTGCCGCTGATGATCGGCTCGAAGCGGATGGCCTTCCCGAGGCTCGAGGCACTGTCCTTCTGGCTGACCCCCGCCGCGTACCTGGTGCTGCTGTCCGGGCTGCTGTGGGGCGGCTTCCCGTTCGGCTGGACCGGGTACGCGCCGCTGTCGATCCAGGCCACCCAGGGCGCCGACGCCTACGCGTTCGCGTTCGGCCTGATGGGCCTGTCGCTGATCCTGCTCGGTTTCAACCTGGTCGTCACGATCATCTGCTACCGCGCGCCAGGGATGCGCTGGAGCCGGCTCCCGGTCTTCGTGTGGGCCAATCTCACGACCGGGCTCATTATGGTGCTCGCCGGGCCGGTCCTGGTCGGCGGGATGTACATGATGATCACTGACCGGACGGTGCAGACGGCGTTCTTCGTCGATGATCTCGGCGGCAGCAGCTATCTGTACCAGAACCTGTTCTGGTTCTTCGGCCATCCCGAGGTCTACATCCTGGCCCTGCCCGGCTTCGGCATCGTCTCGGAGATCATCCCGGTGTTCTGCCGGAAACCGCTGTTCGGCTACCGGGTGGCGGCCGCCGGGATGATCGGGGTGACGCTGCTCAGCTTCTTCGTCTGGCAGCATCACCTGTTCGTGAGCGGGATCAACCCGGACATGCGGCCGCTGTTCATGCTGACCACCGAGCTGATCTCGGTCCCGACCGGGTTCATCTACCTGGTGGCGATGGGCACGTTCTGGAAGGCGAAGATCCGCTTCACGGTGCCGATGCTGTTCGCGCTCGGCATGTACTTCAACTTCCTGATCGGCGGGATCACCGGCGTGTTCGTTTCCGACGCGCCCGCCGACACCACCGAGCACGGCAGCTTCTTCGTGATGGCGCACTTCCACTACACGATCATGGGCGGGCTGATCTTCGCGTTCATGGCCGGCCTGTACTACTGGCTGCCGAAGATGATGGGGATCAGGCTGAACCAGACCCTGGGGAAGATCCACTTCTGGACGATGTTCATCTTCTTCAACTCGACCTTCCTGCCGCTGTTCGCGGTCGGGCTGGCTGGCCAGCCGCGCCGGGTGTACACCTACGCGCGCAGCCTGGAGACGCTGAACGACTGGGTGTCGATCTCGTCCTTCCTGCTCGGCGTCTCGATCCTGATCTTCGTGTTCAACTTCGTGATGTCGACGCTGTTCTGGCGGGTGCGCGAAGTGAGCAACCCGTGGCAGTCCCGCGGGCTGGAGTGGCAGGTGTCCTCGCCGCCTCCGGCCGGCAACTTCGCCCACGTCCCCGTGGTGCTGTCGGCGCCCTATGACTACGGCGATCCGAATGCACTGCCGGTCGCGGACCTGGATCCGCCGGCCGGCGTGCTCTCGGCCGCGTACGCCGACGCAGGAGTGGTGGAATAGCGATGGCCGAGACAACTAGCCCGGTCCCGGCCGAGGTGGACCGGGAGGCCGAAGAAGCCGGTTTCTACCACGAGGCCGCGCTCAACGCCGCGTGGACCGGGTCGCGGCTGGCCATCGGCGCCATGACCTTTGCCTTCGGGGCGTTCGTGTTCGCCTACTTCTACCTGCGGTCGCTGAACTCGCACGGGATGTGGCATCCGGCGGGATTCAAGGGCCCGCAGCCCTGGGCGGGCGCGGTGATCATGGCGCTGATAGTGGTCAGCGCGCTGGTGCAGTCAGCCGGACTGCAGCGGATCAAGGCCGGGAAGAAGGCGCCCTGGCAGGCCGCCGCCGTGGCTGCCCTGGTCCTCGGCCTCGCCGCGGTGGCGCTGCAGGTCTGGCAGCTGCTTAACCTGCCCTTCTACCCGGGCAGCGCGGGCTTCGCCAGTGTCTTCGTGGGCGCCACGCCGGTGTTCCTGGTGGTGGCCTTCGGCGCGATGATCTGGCTGGAGATTCTCATCATGCGGGCCCGGCCGATCCCGCCGATCTCGTTTGTCGAGCAGCCGCCGACCTACGTGGAAGCGTTCGCCGTGCAGCGCTTCCAGTCGTCGCTGAGCGCCTTCACCATAGTGTGGAACTACCTGGCGCTGGTGGCATTCGTGCTCTGGGTGCTCTTCTACCTGACGGTCTGACCAGAAAGGAGCGGCTCATGGCGGGGGTGCAGGCCGGCTCTCGCTCTGGTCCGGGATCCATATGACCCACGTCCTCGCGCACTGGCAGGCCAGCCTGGTGTTCCTGGTCCTGTGCGGCCTGGTCCTGGCGCTGCACCTGACCGGGCTGCCCCGGGTCAGGGCGGCAGCCAGCGCGGCGGAGGGTTCGCCGGAAGGCTCGCCGGGCCGCGTGCATCCGGCCCGCGAGGCGGCCGCGTTCTACGGCGGCCTGTTCGCGGTGGCCCTGGCCGTGCTTCCGCCGGTGGGCTACTGGTCGGGTGTGTATCTCTGGGTCCGGGCCCTGCAGGACCTCCTGCTCGCGGTCGTGGCTCCGTCGCTGATCGTGATCGGTGCGCCCTGGCTGGCCCTCTCGGCCGGCCTGGCCGTGGCGGTCCGCCGGCCGCCGCCAGAGCAGGCCCGGCGGGCGAGCCGGCCGCGCTCCGCCGCGCCACCGGCAGGCTGGTGGCTGGCCTGGCCGGTCGGTGCCGCGGTGGTTTTCAACGTCGTCTGGCTCGGGTGGCACATCCCGGTGCTCTACGACGCCGCCGTGACGAGCCAGGCCGCGCGGTACGCCGAGTACGCCACCTTCCTGGCGGCCGGGATCTGGTTCTGGCTGCAGCTGATCGGCTCGCGTCCGTCCAGCCCGGCGGCGCCGCCGCCGCGAAGACTGGCGCTCCTGATCGGCACCGCCGCCGCCGACACGGTGCTCGGCATGATCCTGGTCTTCGGATCCGGGCTGCTGTACCACGCCTATGCCGCCCCGGCGCGCCCGCTCCCGCTCGTGATCGATGATCAGCAGCTGGCCGGAGCGGTGCTGTGGATGGGAATCCTGCCGAGTTTGATCATTGCCGCCATGGCCATCCTGATGACCTGGCTCGACCATGAAGAGCGCGACGATCCCTCGCGTGACCTGGAACGGCTGACCAGGCCGCGGCCGGCCGGGTGGCCATCCAGCGGCAGGTCCGGGGTGGCCGGCTGGCCGTCCCGGCGTGGTGACCGGCGGCCTGCGGCGTGAAGACACCAGGCTTTAGCACCTCAAGGAGGATAGCGTGACTGGATCAGTGCTGGCGGTCACGATCAATGCCCAAGCCGGCTCGTACCTTAGCTGGGCGTTTCCGCTGGGCCTGTTCTGTGTCATCGCCGGAGTCCTTTACCTGGTGCTGTTCTACCTGCCGCGCCCGCGGGTCCCGGCCCGCCGGCTCGCTGCGGCCCAGGCGGTTGCGCCGGATGATGCCGGCACCGCGCACGCAGCAGCCGTGGCGACGGGCATGCCGACGGCGGCCGGAGGCGGCAGCACCGAGGGCGGCCTGGAGCGGCCGGAGGCCCACGGGACGCCCGGGGCAGGCGCGACCGCCGCCGAGCCTGCGGCTGACGCGTCACCTACTGCGGCCGGCCCGGGCGGTTCCGCGGCTGCCGCGGGGCCGAGTAACGTATCTGGCCAGGAGGGCGCCCCGGCTAAGGCCGAGGAGCCAGGCACCACCGATGGCACGGAGGCCAGCGAGTGACTCAGGTGACCGGCAGCCTGCCCGCGCAGGTCGGCGTCCCCGTCAGCGGGCGGCGCCCGGTCCGGCTGGTCGCGAGGTCGCTTTTCCTGCTGACCAAGCCGCGGATCATCGAGTTGCTGCTGGTCACCACGCTGCCGACGATGTTCCTCGCGCAGCGGGGACTGCCGTCCGCCCGGCTGGTGGGGCTCACGCTGCTCGGCGGCGCACTCGCCGCGGCCAGCGCCAACACGATCAACTGCTACCTCGACCGGGACATCGACGCCGTGATGCGGCGCACGTCGCGCCGCCCGCTCGTCGCCAAGGGCGGCCAGGCGGTTATCAGGCCCGGCGAGGCGCTGGCGTCGGGCATCCTGCTCGGCGCGGCCTCCACCCTGCTGTTCGGGCTGCTGGTCAACTGGCTCGCTGCGGCGCTCGCCGTCGGCGCGATCCTGTTCTATGTCTTCGTCTACACCCTCGGGCTGAAGCGCAGGACCGCATCCAACATCGTGATTGGCGGCGCGGCGGGCTGCTTTCCGGTCCTGGTCGGCTGGGCGGCCGTCACCGGGACCGTCAGCCTGCCCGCCATCGTGCTGTTCGCGGTCATCTTCTTCTGGACGCCGCCGCACTTCTGGGCGCTCGCGATGAAGTTCCGCGACGACTACGCGGCGGCCAGCGTGCCGATGCTGCCGGTCGTGGCGTCGCCTGCGACGGTCACCCGTAAGATCCTCGTCTACTCCTACGTGATGGTCGCCGCCACGCTCGCGCTCGTTCCCTATGCCGGCTGGCTGTACGGCTGCTTCGCCGCCGGGCTGGGCGTGTGGTTCCTCGCCGAGGCACACCGGCTCAAGGCGCGCGTCGCGGCTGGCGAGGCGCCCGCCCCGATGCGGCTGTTCCATCAGTCGATCGCCTACCTCACCCTGCTGTTCGCCGCCGTGGCGGTTGCTGCCCTGATCCCGCTCGGCCGCTGGTAGCGATCCCGCTCGGCCGCTGCGTTAACATTTCCGGCGGGTTGACCTGCCGATGAGACCAGATGGGTAATGCTTGGACACATGAGCGGCCACCGTTCCTTTTCCCGACGAGCGTTCATCGGCAGCGCCGCGGCCGCCGTTCCCGCGGCGGCGGTGACGGCGTGTTCAGCCGGCCCGGGTGCACCCGCCCAGGCCAGCCAGAACACGGCCGCCACCCGGCGGTCCCGGCCAGTGGCCGAGAACGACCTGCCCGGCGACCGGAACTTTTGGATCACCAAGCTCGGCGCGCCCGACGCGGTCATGGGCTACGCCGCGCAGGCCAGTGTGCTGCCCGGCGAGCCGGTGCAGCTTTTCGTGTCGACGACCTCCCGCGAGCTCCGGGTGCTGGCGTTCCGCATCGGCTGGTACCGCGGTGACCTGGCCCGCAAGGTCTGGGAGTCCGGCCCGGTGCGGGGGCACCGGCAGCGGCCGTCGACCCTCATCGCGCAGACCAACACGGTCCACACCGACTGGGGCCCGTCCCTGACCATCCCGACCGACGGCTGGCCCGCCGGGTCGTACCTGCTCCGGCTGGACGCGGACGCGGGGCAGCGCTACGTGCCGCTCACCGTGCGGTCCGGTTCCGTGGCTGGCAAGGTCGTGATCAAGAACTGCGTGGCGACCTGGCAGGCCTACAACACCTGGGGTGGTTACGATCTGTACGTCGGCCCGACCGGTGGCTACAACGACCGCGCGCTGGCCGTCAGCCTGGACCGGCCCTACGACCAGGAGGGCGCCTACCTGTTCATGGTCTACGAGCGGAAGTTCATCAACCTGGCCGAGCGGCTCGGCCTGCCGCTGGCCTACCTGACCAGCATGGACATCGCCAGCGACGCCCACGCCCTGGACGGCGCCAGCGCGCTGATCTCGCTCGGTCACGACGAGTACTGGTCCCCGCCCGAGCGCGCGCACGTCACGGCGGCCCGGGACGCCGGGGTCAATCTCGCGTTCCTCGGTGCCAACGCCATGTTCAGGCGCACCCGCCTGGAGCCCACCAACCTGGGCGCAGACCGGCTGGTCATCTGCTACAAGACCAGCTATCAGCAGGACCCCATGTACGGGGTGGACAACGCCCTGGTAACCAACGACTGGCGGGAGCCACCTGACCCCAACCCTGAGTCATCGGTGATCGGCACGCTCTACGAGGGCTTCCCGACCGTCGCGGACTACGTGGTCGCCACCCCGGACGCCTGGATGTTCGCCGGGACAGGTGCGCGGAAGGGGACCAGGTTCGCGGCCCTGGTCGGCATCGAGTACGACCGGGTCAACCCCGGCTACCCGGTCGAGCGGCCGATCCAGGTCCTCTCGCACTCGCCCGTGACCTGCAACGGCGTCAACAGCTACGCGGATTCCGCTTACTACACCCACAGCAGCGGAGCCGGCGTCTTCAACGCGGGCACGATGCGCTGGGTGGAGTCTTTCGGCGAGCCTCTCTACGGCTGGGGAATCACCAAGGAATGCGGGAAGTTCACCCGCAAAGTGACCGCCAATGTGCTGCGCGCCTTCGCTGACGGGCCTGCCGCGCACTCACATCCGGCGCACGACAACCTGGATGCCATGAACGAGTGGCCGGGTGACCCGCTGGCGGCCCAGCACAACCTGTGGCCGCCGGTGCAGCTGTGATCGCGGCGGTCGCCTGGCACCCCCCGGGCCCGGGCCTGCGGCGACCAGCGGCACCCGGGCTCGCCTGATGCTCCTGACCCGGCCACGGATTCTGCCATTGTCAGCCGCGAGTCGTATTGTGAGACAGGTAACGCAGAACCATCGCACCCCCCGGGCCGCCGGGGAGCATTTCCGGCCCGCCGGGCCGAGACCATTCAGCACGGAGGCGGCATGATCCCCCAGCGCAGGGTCCCGCGCATCGCACGATGGGGCGTCCCCGCTGGTGCGGTGGCCCTCACCGGGATAATCGCCGTCGGCTATACGGTCGCCGGCGCGCAGGCCGCGCCTGCACTGCCGTCCCGCACCCCGGTCCAGCTGCTCGCCGCGGTCAGCTCAGCCCGGGTGCCGCCCCCGATGACCGCGGTCATCCAGGAGTCCGCGTCCCTCGGCATCCCCGATCTGCCGAGCTCGGGCAGTGCGGGCGACCCGCTGTCCGCGCTCTCCTGGCTGTCCGGCACGCACACGGTCCAGATCTGGTACGCGGACCAGGCCCACCTCAGGATCGCGGTCCCGGTGCAGCTGGGCGAGTCAGATATCCGCCGCGACGGTCGCGACGTCTGGTACTGGAACAGCCAGACCAACCAAGCGACCCATTACGTGCTGCCTGCCCAGGCCTCCGCCTCATCCCCGGACAGCAGCTCAGCGGCCCTCTCCGGGACTGCACCCACCCCGCAGCAGGTGGCCAAGCAGCTACTCGCGGCGGTGGGGCCCACGACCAAGGTCGGCCTCCAGCAGAATGTCATGATCGCCGGCCAGGCGGCTTATCAGATCTCGCTGGCGCCCAAGGCCAGCGGATCGCTGATCGGCCAGATCAGGATCGCTATCGACGCCCGGCAGGCGCTGCCGCTTCGGGTGCAGATCTTCGCCCGCGGCGCGAGCAGCCCCGCCTTCCAGGTGGGCTTCACCTCGCTGCAGTTCGGCACGCCCTCCGCAGCCAACTTCGCCTTCAGCCCGCCGTCCGGCGCCAAGGTCAACACGGTCACGGTGCCCGCCGGGGTCGGCCCGGGCGCGCTGGCCCGCATTACCGCGGGCGTCAGCGTCAGCGCCGGCGCCAGCAGCAGCATCAGCAGTAGCAGCGGCAGCGGCGCCTTCAGCAGCAGGCTCACTATTAGTGCGCCGACGCCTCAGCAGCTCCTCAAGATCATGAAGGCCCGCCGCTCCATGGTGCTGAGACGGCTGCCCACCGGCGCTCCGGTGATACCGGCGATCCCGGGCGCGGCACTGCGGATCATGCGTGAGAACTTCGTGGCGCACCTGCCCAAGAGCATGAGCGCCGCGCAGCGCCAGGCCGCGCTGAAGAAGTTCGAGCAGGCCATAGAGCGCGCACGGGCCCTGCCGCGGCCGGCCGGCGGCCGGGTTGCCTATGTATCAGGCAGCGTGCCGCTCGGACTTGGCGCAGTGCCCGGGCTCGGGTTGCCGTCTGCCGGGGCGCCGACCGTGCTGGGCAAGGCCTGGCTGACAGTGCTGGCGTTCTCGACCAACGGCACCGCGAACCAGCTGCCACAGCTGCTGGTCCCCGGGAAGATCGTGCACATCGGTCCGGGGAAGGTCGAGCGCATCCCGGCCGGCAGTGCCCTGCGCGCCTCGGTTCACGGGCAGACGCCGGTCCAGGCGGCTATCGCAGCTCCGGGGCCGGTCGGCCAGGACCTCGCGATCCTCGGGGTGCTGCTGCGGACGGCCACCGCGGTCCACGGCTCGTGGGGCAGCGGCAGGCTGCTGACCACCGGCCTGATCTCGGTGCTGATCACCAACAACGGCAAGGTCCTGGTCGGCGCGGTCACCCCGGCGGTGCTTTACGCCGATGCCGCGCACCTCAAGTGAACCCAGGCCCGGGCCAGGATGGCCAGGCAGACCAGATCAGCTTCGGCCCGGCGAGCGAGGCCGATGACGACCCCGCCCGCTCCGGCCCGGCTAGCCGCGACACAGCCAGGTGGGCCGGAACCGGGCAGGCTGGCGCCGGGCAGATGGCGGGCGGGTGGGCTGGAACCGGGCCGACCTGGGCCGGGCAGGCCGGAGCAGGGTCAGGGGTCGGAGCGGGGGCAAGCCTGGCCATCGCGACTAGCGGGCTGACCAAGCGCTTCCGCAGCCAGCTGGCCGTGGCCGGGATCGATCTCGCGGTCCCGCGCGGATCGGTGTACGGGTTCCTCGGCCCGAACGGCTCAGGCAAGACCACCACGATCCGGATGCTGCTCGGCCTGATCCAGCCGACCGCCGGCAGCCACGAGATGCTCGGCGAGCCGATGCCAGGCGGTGTCAATAAAGTGCTGCCCAGGGTGGGGTCGCTGGTGGAGGGTCCGGCGTTCTACCCGCAGCTGTCCGGTCGGGCCAACCTGGCCAGGCTGGACGCCGCCGACCGGACCGCCAGCCGGCGCACCGCCGCGGCCCGGATTGACCAGGCGCTGGACCGGGTCGGCCTGCTGGCTGCCGCGGGCAAGCGATTCCGTGCCTACTCCCTGGGCATGAAGCAGCGGCTCGCGATCGCGGCCGGTCTGCTGCAGCCGCGCGAGCTCATGATCCTCGATGAGCCGACCAATGGCCTGGATCCGCAAGGCACCCGCGAGGTCCGTTCCCTGATCAGGGAGATCGCCTCCGAGGGCACCACCATCTTCGTCTCGTCGCACCTGCTGGCCGAGGTTGAGCAGATCTGCTCGCACGTGGGCGTGATGCGGGCGGGCAAGCTCGTCTTCGAGGGCACGCTCACGGACCTGCGCGGCGGGGGCGCGGAGCGGATCATGGTGCGCACGCCCGATGTCGCCGCCGCCGCCAGCGTGCTGGCCAAGCTCGGGCTTACCGACGTCCGCACCGCTGAGCTGGAGGTCAGCGCCGAGCTGGGGACCGAGCGGCCGGAAGCCATCTGCGCTGAGCTCGTGCACGCCGGCGTCCGGGTCGCCGGGCTGGCCACGCCCCGGCCGAGCCTGGAAGACAGGTTCGTCGAGCTGACCGGTGAGGGTTTCGATGTCAACGGCTGATCCCGGCCCCGAGCCGGGCGACACCGCAGTCAGGCAGCTGGGTCACCCTGGTCGCGAGTACCACCCTGAGCTGGCGGATTACCCGGCGACTCCCGTTTATTCCTGGCTCCGGATGCTTGGGTCCGAGCTGCGTCTCATATTCGGCCGCCGGCGCAATCTCGCCCTGCTCGCCGTGCTCGCCGCGATCCCCATCCTGATCGCCGTGGCGCTGCGGCTGCAGGGGTCGCCAGGCGGCGGGGGAGGCGGCGGGGGCGGCCCCGCGTTCTTGTCCCAGGTGACTGGCAACGGCGTCTTCCTGGCCCTGGCCGCGCTGACCCTGCTGCTCATCCTGGTGCTGCCGCTGGCCGTGGCGGTGGTGGCGGGGGACCTGATCGCCGGCGAGGCTGGGCTCGGCACGCTGCGCTACCTGCTGGCTGTCCCGGTGGGCCGGACCAGGCTGCTGTGCATCAAGTACGCCGCCGTGGTCATCTTCGGCGTGGCCGCCTGCCTGCTGGTGTCGGTGGTGTCGCTGGCCGTCGGCGCGGCGCTGTTCCCGGTCGGCCCGGTGACGCTGCTGTCTGGGGACACGGTCCCGCTGGCCGACGGCCTGCTGCGGCTGCTGCTGGTTACGTTGTATGTGGCCGCGGCGATGGCCGCGCTCGGGGCGATCGGCCTGGCGGTCTCGACGATGACCGAGCACGCGATCGCCGCGATGGCCGCGATCCTGGTTATCGTGGTCGGCAGTGAGGTTGCCGATAGCGTTTCGCAGTTCGCCGGGATCCACCCGTTCCTGCCGACTCACTTCTGGCTATCGTTCGATGCGCTGCTCCGTATGCCGATCGACTGGACGAGTGCGGTACACGGGCTCCTGTCGTTCGGCGTCTACCTGGTCATCTTCGGCTCGATCGCCTGGGCCCGGTTCACTACCGCGGATGTGACCAGCTAATACACCCCCAGGCCGCGCCGGTCACGGGTCTCACCACACACCGAACAGGTTTGAGGTGTCGTATTCAGCGTCGATGCCACCCGCGTACTGGTTGGCCCACAGCTCTGCCTCGGTGATATCGGCCCCGAAGTTGTTCTTCAGATCGGCGACCAGCGCGGCGGGGGTCCACTGATGATTGTCGAGCGTGGCGATCCAGAAGAGCCGCGGAAGGCCGGCGGTTCGCTCGATCGCCAGTTGTGCATTTGAGCGGTTGCAGTAGATCCGGGCCCTTTTCCCCAACGCCTTCCGCTCTGCGGCCCAGGCCCGCAGCTGCCCCGGATCGTCATAAACGGGATTCAGCTGCTCGAAGTCGGCGATCCCGGCAGTCCTGGCGACCTGCGCGCCGCCCTCGATGGTGATCCAGCGGATGTACGGGTAGGGCTCATCAGGCGGCGCCGCGTATTTCCCGTCCCGGTAGAGAGCGACATGAGTGGCGCCGGGCGGGAACGTCCGGGCCGCCGAGTCATAGAACTTGATCATTTTTCGCTCCTTTAACGCGCTGCATGGCCGACCAACATATCCCATCAGCAGGCGGCAGATCCGCCCGCAGAGGACCCAGACGTAACCGGGCAGCCAACCCCGCCAGGGAATGACGCGGCCGCGCCTCATGATTGGCCGGGCTTCGGTCAGCTGCCCATCTGTGCCGGCCGTAATCTGCCGATGCCTGATCCGCTTCTGACGCAAGCCACCGGCGGAGTGGACCACACGGCGCCTGGCCGGCCCGGGCGAGCCAGGCTTGCGCGGTTACTTCTTGCTGGACGGGAATAGGTCCTCTTCCCAGAACTCGGTGCCGCCGCGCGCGGTGTCCGCCGGGTGGTCGCCGTACCGCTCCGTCTCGCGCGCCCGCAGCTGGACCCGGCGGATCTTGCCGGAGATGGTCTTGGGCAGGTCGGCGAACTCCAGCCTGCGGATCCGCTGGTAGGGAGCGAGCCGCTGCCTGGTGTAGGTCAGGATGGCCAGTGCTGTCTCGGCGGACGGCTGGTATCCGGCGGCCAGCAGCACGTATGCCTTGGGCACGGCGAGCCGGAGCGGGTCGGGTGAGGGCACCACGGCCGCCTCGGCCACGGCCTCGTGCTCGATCAGTACGCTCTCCAGCTCGAACGGGGAGATCCGGTAGTCGGACGCCTTGAACAGATCGTCGGTCCGCCCGACATAGGTGATGTAGCCGTCGGCGGCCCTGGTGGCCACATCGCCGGTGTGGTAATAGCCCTCCCGCATGGCGGCGGCCGTCCACGCCGCGTCGTCCCGGTACCCGGCCATCAGGCCGAGCGGGCGCCTGGAGAGATTGAGGCAGATCTCGCCCTCGGTTGCCGCCTCGCCGGTGAGCGGATCGATCAGCGCGATCTCATAGCCAGGCAGCTCGCGGCCCATCGACCCGGGCCTGACCGGCTGGCCCGGGCTGTTGCCGATCTGCAGGGTCGTCTCGGTCTGGCCGTAGCCGTCCCGCACGGTGCGGTTCCAGGCCCGCCGGACCTGCTCGATCACCTCGGGGTTGAGCGGCTCGCCTGCCGCGACGCACTCGCGCAGGCTGGTGACGTCGCAGCTGGCCAGGTCGGCCTGGACGAGTATCCGCCAGACGGTTGGCGGCGCGCACAGCGAGGTGACGCCGCAGCGGCCGATCGCATCGAAGAGTGCGTCGGGGGAGAACCGCTCGTGGCCGAGGACCAGCGCGGCCGAGCCGGCGATCCAGGGCGCGAACACGTTGCTCCAGGCGTGCTTGGCCCAGCCGGGCGAGGAGATGTTCAGGTGCACGTCACCGGGGAGCAGGCCGAGCCAGTACATGGTGGACAGGTGCCCGACCGGGTAGGAGACCTGGGTGTGCTCGACCAGCTTCGGCTGGGCCGTGGTGCCCGAGGTGAAGTAGAGCAGCAGCGGATCGCTGGCTCTCGTCACGCCGTCCGGGGTGAATTTCGGCTCGGCGCTGTCGGCCTCGCTGTAGTGGTGCCAGCCAGGTGCCTCGTCGGCGGAGGCGGTCACCGCTATCCGGGTCTGGTCGCCGTCCAGGTGCGCGAACTTGTCGGTGTGGACCGCCTCGGTGACGATGTGCCGCACATCGCCTCTGGCGATCCGGTCGCTGACATCCTCCGGGCCCAGCAGCGTGGAGGCCGGGATCATGACCGCGCCGAGTTTCATCGCGGCCAGGATCACCTCCCAGAGCGGGACGATGTTGCCGAGCATGAGCAGCAGCCGGTCGCCGCGGCCTACCCCGAGGCCGCGCAGCCAGCTCGCCACCTGGTCCGACCGGACAGCCAGCTCGGCGTAGCTGAGCCGGTCATCGGTGTCCTCGGCGATGACGCGTAGCGCGAGGGTATCCGGCTGCTCGGCGGCGAGCACGTCGAACCAGTCGAGCGCGAAGTTGAACTCGGTCAGCTCGGGCCAGCTGAACTGGCTCTTGGCCGTGTCGTAGTCCTCGCGGGCGGCGAGCAGCAGATCACGGGCCGCGCGGAACGCCGCGGTGCCCGGGCGCGAATCGGTCATACGGTCATGGTCTCAGGTCCGCGGCTGCAGTCTCGTCCGATCCGGCCCGCCAACTCTGGCCGACGGGCACGAAAACACGGGACCAACGACCCTGGGCGCTGTCCTTCGGGTCAGCCATTCTGTCTCCCGGTATTTTCGCGGCGCGCCACGTGACCAGGAATGCGGCCAGGTCATCTAATTGCGTTCGGCAGCCGTGTCTGCCTAGGACGGCTCTGAACAACCTTGTTCTGGCGGGGCCGCTGTCTGGCTGTTCTGCGGCAGGCCGGCCTGCTGGCTGGCCTGGCGGGGTGCCGGGGCGGGCGTGACGCCCGCTGGGCGGGCGCCGGGATGGGCTGTGGTTTCCGGGGCGGAGCCGTTGGGGCGGCGGGCCGGGCGGCGGCCGGGCCGGTCAGGCCAGGGCCCAGGTTCCGCCGGTGCGGGTAAGGCCGTGGCGCAGGAGGGTGCGCAGGTTGATCGCGGCGGTCCGGTTGCGGAGCCAGGCGCTGTTCTTCGCGGCGCCGATGTAGCGCAGCCGGATCCGGCGGCCGTTCTGGGTCGAGGTCCAGGAGATGACGCGCTCGATGGCCGCCCTGGTGGGGTATTTCGCCCTGAATTCTGGGGTGCGGGCCTGCGCCCGGGCGGCGCGGAGCAGGTCCTCGCGGGGGTGGATGGTCATCGACCGGCCGCCCGCGGCGGTGGTGCATCTGTCCCGCAGCGGGCAGCCGGCGCAGGCCGCGCCGAAGGTGACCGTGCGCTTGGGGGTCATGTGCCTGGTCACGCCCGCGGGGCAGGTGACTGTGCCGGCCGCCTCGCTGATGGTGAAGTCGTCGATGGTGAACCCGCCCGGCACGGCGGGGCGCAGCGGCCCGGGCTTGATGATCGTGTCGCATCCGGCGTCGCGGTAGGCGGCCCGGGCCTGGCCGCTGCCGTACGCCGAATCGCCGTAGACCTCCGGCCCGCCGGGCTCCGCGTCATCACCTTCGCGGAACCGGTCGCGGGCGGCCATCGCCGCGCCGTTCTCCGCGTCGGTGCTGCCCGGCCCGGCGGCCATCGTCATCTCCGCGTCGGTGACCAGCCCGGTCTCCGGCTCCGCCGCCAGGTGCGCGCGGAACCCGTCCCGGCGCACCGACTTTGACTTGCGGGCGTGCCGGGCCTGGACGTCAACGGTGCTGATCACCCGGTCCCGGGCGACTTTCCGCGCTATCCGCCACCGCCCGTCCGTCCCGTCGGAATCCTCCGCCGGCTCGACGTCCTGCCCGGCCACCAGCGCCAGCAGGCCCAGCGCGCCCGCCGCCGCCTCATCGCGCTCCGGGGCGCCCGGCCCGGCCAGCTCCGCCAGGACCGCCAGGGCGTCATTGACCAGGTCACTGACCAGGGAACGCTTCGCCTCCGGGTCATCCCAGTCGATCACCGGCTTGCCGGGCTTCGAGTAGCCCAGCCGGCACACCCGGCCGATGACCTCCGCCCCGCCGGGCACCACCCTGGCGACCTTCCGGATCGCGGCGACCAGCTGGGTCACCGTGTCCTGCGTGGCCACCGCGTCATCCAGGACCGTCGAGTCCACGCACCGCTTCCGCCGGCCCCGGAGGATCCCGGTCGCGGCGATCACCTCCGCGACCGCGTCGAGCACCCGGTCCGGGCGCTCCGACCTCGCGATCCGCCTGCGCCAGTACACCAGCGTGGAGGGGTCGAAGCTGACCTGATCCAGCGCCCGCCCGCACGCCACCTTCCACCGCAGATCAAACCTCAGCGCGTCAGCGGCCTGCCCATCAGACAGGTCATACAGCGACTGCAGCACCAGCACGCCGCCGACCAGGTCCGCCGGCAGCGACGGCCGGCCCGTCCGCGACGAGAACAGATCCGCCGTGAAGCTATCCGGGAACAGCTCCCGCCGGTGCTCCGCCAGGAACGCGAACACGCTCCCCGCCGGCACCAGATGCCCCGCCAGCATCTCCGCGTCCAGCAATTCCCGGTCCGGCCGTGACTCACCCTGCATGAACCCATCGTCCCAGACCATCGAACACACTGCCGGCAGAAACACCGGCCCGGGGCTACGAGTTATTCAGACCCGTCCTAGCTGCGGCCGCCGCCTGCGGCGCTGCGACGAGCCCGCGGATCGTAGCCGGGCGGCGGCCCGACGGCAGCCGCCTCCGGGCCGAAGGACCCGACGTAGTCAGCGTGCACTTCGAGCCACCGCTCGCCAGGCGGCGACGGCGGCCGGCCGTCGAGATAAGAGCCGAGCTGGTCGAGGCACTCGTGCCAGCCGGCGGCGGTCCGCGCGGCCGTGCCGAGGTCGTCGATGGTGTCCAGGAGGGTGAGCGTGCTGCCGCCCGGTCGTGGCTCGACCTCCAGGCGGATCACGTCCGTACCCCAGCGGAACTCCAGCAGTGCGGGCGGTACGCAGGCGAGGACCTCCCCGCCGAAGCCTGGGCCCGGGCCCTCGGTCTGTGAGAACGTCAGCGCGGCGCCGACGACCCACTCGCCGGTGATCCGCTGCGGGAACCACGCCCGGAGGTGCGCTGGCTCGGTGATCGCCCGCCAGACCTTCTCCGGCGGGTGATCCAGAGGTCGGGTGAACCGAAGCCGCCAGCGCCCGTCAGCCTGCTCCAGCGTGCCCATCGCCTGCTTGCCTGCCACGCTCATCCGCCTGTCCTCCGATCATCGTCGTCCATCTGGCCGAGGTGGGATTCGAGCTTGTCCAGGCTCGCGGCCCAGGCCTGCCGGTAGGGGGCGAGCCACGCGTCCAGCTCGCGGAGCGGGCCAGGCCGCAGCCGGTAGAGCCGGCGCTGCTCATCGACGCGCGCCTCGACCAGCCCGGCGTCGCGCAGCACCCGCAGATGCTTGGAGACCGCGGGCTGGCTCAGCGCCGTCGCGGCGACCAGTTCGCCGACCGAGCGCTCGCCGTCGCGGACCAGATCAAGGATCCGGCGCCGTTGCGGCTCGGCGACCACCTCAAAGACTGTTGTCACGCTCGTACTATGCTTGATCGGGCATATAACTGTCAAGGCATACGCCTCGCCTGGCCCATGCTCAGGCGTTGAGGTAGGCCAGCACCGCCAGCACGCGGCGGTTGCCGTCCTCGGCGGGGTACAGGTCGAGCTTGATGAAGATGTTATTGATGTGCTTGCTGACCGCTTTCTCCGTGACGAACAGCCGGGTGGCGATGCCGGCGTTGGTGAGTCCCTCGGCCATCAGCCCGAGTACCTCACGTTCCCGCGGGGTGAGCCGGTCCAGCGGCTCGTCCCGGGCGTGCCGGGCCAGCAGCTGGTGGACGACCTCCGGATCCATGACGGTACCGCCGTCGGCGACGGTACGTACGGCCTCGATGAATCGCCGCACGTCGGAGACCCGGTCCTTGAGCAGGTAGCCCAGGCCCCCCGTTCCCGCGGAAAGCAGCTCTCTCGCGTACAGCTGCTCGACGTGCTGGGACAAGACCAGCACCGGCAGGCCCGGTACCTGAGCGCGCGCCTCGATCGCCGCCTTCAGGCCCTCGTCGGTGAAGTCCGGCCGGAGCCGCACGTCCACCACCGCCACGTCCGGGCGGTGCGTGACGAGCGCGCGCAGCAGGTCGGGCCCGCTGTCCACGGCCGCCACCACCTCCATGTCGTACGCGGTGAGCAGCCGGATCAGCCCGTCCCGCAGGAGGGTCAGGTCCTCGCCAAGGACAACTCGCAAGGCAGCTCCATGGTCACCAGGGTCGGTCCCCCAGCCGGACTGGTCACGGCGGTCACCCCGTCGAAGGCGGCCAGCCGCTGCTCGACGCCGCTGAGCCCGCCGCCGGCCCGAAGGGCGGCGCCCCCGGAGCCGTTGTCGCCGACGATCGCGACCAGCCTGCCGTGATCGTACTCGAGCTGGACCCAGGCCCGGTTCGCGCCGCTGTGCTTGACCACGTTGGCGAGCGCTTCGGCGATGGCGAAATAGACGGCCGACTCCACCGGTGCGGGTGCCCGGCCCACCAGGTCGACATGCAAGTCCACCGGCAGGGGCAGGCTCATCGCCAGCGCTCGTACGGCCCCGTCGAGGCCACGTTCCGCCAGCACCGGCGGGTGTATGCCGCGAACGAGAGCGCGCAGCTCGGACAGGGCCTGCCCGCTTGATGCGCGGGCCTCGGCGAGCAGTGACACCGCCAGGTCGGGATCCTCTCTGAGCACCTGCTCGGCGAAGCCGATGTTCATGCCCAGGGCGACCAGGCGGGCCTGCGCTCCGTCGTGCAGGTCACGTTCGATCCGGCGAAGCTCGGCCGCCGAGGCGTCCACCGCCTGGGATCGGGACTCGGCCAGCCGGCCCACCTGTGCCGCCATCTCCTCCCGGGTCGGGGACAGCAGCGACGAGGCGACTTCGGCGTGTGCCTTCAGCAGCCGCGGGCCCGTGATCACGCCGAGCGGCAAGAAGCTCAGCAAGAACACCTGCCCCCAGAAACTCGGAGGTGCCGTCCTCCACCATCCGAACAGCAAAGCTCCGCCATCAGCTACCAACGTCCACACGCCGGCCACTATCAGGAACGCGGGGAGCAGCCCGAGCACCACCGCAACAGGCACGTTGACCAGCGCCCACAGCAGGTCCCGCCAGGTCGCGGGGTCGGTCAGCAGCCACTTGCAGCGCTGCAGCCGCCCGATCAGCCCGTTGGTGACCTCGACCGGCCGTGGCCGGTAGGGCGTCACGATCGTCACCCCCGACCACTCCAGCGCCCAGCGGCGCTCCGTGCTGGCCAGCCGCCGCACGGCCAGCAGGCTCATCGGCGCGAGCAGCACCCCGATCCCTGCCGACAGGGAGACGACGGAGAGCAGGGAGACGAAGAACAGCGGGATGCCAGCCAGCGAATACGCGGCCAGGCCCAGCCCGCGAAGGCAGGTCAGGACGGTCCGCCTGGCCAGCCGGCGGAAGCTCGCGCCATCGCTCATAGGTACCTCCCGTGCAGGTCCGTCCTCGCGCTTCCATTGTGAGCGCCGGCGGCCGCTGATCTCGGTGGTGTTAATCCCACCCTTTGGCGCGGCGCCTGGCGTCCGGCTCACGTCCGGGGCGCTTGTGGGCTGCCATCAGGATCGGCTCTGCCCACTGGCGGTCACCAAGATGGCATGGTCGTCATCGCCGAGAGTGATAAGACTTTCCGGTCGCTGCGCCGCCAGTCGACCCCTCCCTGCCGATTCCGCGTGCAGCCGCATCGGGGTCGACGGCATCTGGGTTGTTCATCGTCAGGGCGTGTACCGATCACCCGGTTATGTGCCGGGGACTCGGGCGGGCGTCTGGTTGATGTCCAATGCTTGGACCACTGTCGTATGATCGCGATCTGACCCGGGCCGCGGGCATGTAGGCCTGATTCTCATCTGACCGGGCGGCGCCAGGCCTGGGGGTTCGCGATCGTCAGGCCAACACTGATTCGTGGAGCTGACAGATTGGAGACCCACCACGCCGGCAGAACCACGGCCGGGCCGCTCCCCGCCACGGCAAAGGCGACACGCTTGCCATCCGGCAGCCGCGCAAAGCCGGTGGTCTGTCTCATCGGCTCACAGTAGCCGCAGGCCGACGCCGCCGTCATCGCGAGCAGACTCGCCGCCTGGGCAGCCCAGGCCGCTGCACCCTGGGTGGCGGGCGGCACCGGCGAGGAACGCCGCGACGCCTGGGGATCTGGTAGCAGGCGGGCATGGGTGAGTAGTCCGGCTAGCCGGCGAGGAGCAGGCGGCGCCAGGCGTCGGCGAGGACGTGCAGGACGTCACCCGGCAGCGGCTGCTGTGGGCCCAGGCCTGCACCGCCGCACGCAGGGCGACTACATGGCGGCCTCGGACGAGGCGGCGTCAGCTGTACAAGCGGCATGACGGGTGACCGCTGGCCCGGCTCGGCACCAGTCGTTCCGCCGACCTTATGGCCGGGATTCGTCGCCCGCATGATCTGAGGTCAGCAAGACGGAGGACATTTACATTATCCGGCCGCCTTGGCCGTAGCCCGCGAAAATCGCCCTCAGCGAGCCTAATGGCTGGTATGAGGCGCGTGAGAGCCGTGCCGCTGCCACCAGGCAGGCCGGCCCTCCGTCTTCTGGTCAGACGGCCGGCTTTTCCTGGTGGCAGAGGCGTCTCAGATGTACCGGGCCGGTCGGCGCTATGCAGCCGACGGCCAGCCAATGACGCAATCCGGACGCGCCCCTGGACCTTGCCCGCAGAGCCCGGGCGGGGAATTCCAAACCTTTCCTAAACGCCGCTCGACACGATGATCCCGCTCAACTACATTGCTCCGCGTGATGATCTAGCTACCTATCGTCACTAGACCGTTCACGTCCGGGGGGACGCGAGCCGGAATTCGGGGGCGTTATGAGGCGCGCGAATAGTGCCCGTCGGCTGGGTTCAGGTCAGTCTCGGGGAGCCCGCAGCGGGTTACATCGGATTACCCTGAGCGTCTCCCTTGTCGCAGCGTCACTCTCGCTCGTAACCGCCGGAGCACCGAGCCCCGCGAGCGCGGCTGGCGCGCCGCTTTCCTGCACGGGGAACACGATCTACTCCTACCAGCGCGGCACCACTAGCTCCGACCCCAAGACGACCGGGACCGTATACGCGCTGGAAACCGCCACCGTGGGGGGGTCCACCGTGGCGGCTACCCAGGTCACGAGGGTGCCTGCCGGCGGTTTCGCGAACGCCCTCGGCATCACCAAGGGCGGCACCGCGATGTACGCCGTCGACCAGACCACGTCGAGGGTGAACTCTGCGATCATTCACGGCTATAACACCGGCACGCAGACGTGGACCACCTACACGGGCAACGGCTCAGGTTCCTCCAGCAGCTTCGTGGCCGGCGCGGTCAACCCGGCCAATGGCATCTATTACTACGTGAGCTATGGCACCGGCACGTCTTCATCTCCTGGAACCGCCACCGTGTACGGCTTCAACACGAACACGAACAGCCCGATCAGCGGCACCATCGCCACCTTCCCCCTGCCCACGGGGAACAGCTCGGCTGGCAACAATGGTGACATCGCCTTCGACTCGGCCGGCAACATGTTCGTCTTGGCCTCCAACGGGACCAACGTGGGGATCGGCGTCGTCAAGGGCCCGATCCCCACGACTGGCTCATCCACCGGCGTCCCGCTGACCGACACGCTGCTAAACAGGTTCTCCGACCGGAACATTTACAACGGAATCGCCTTCGACAACGCAGGAAATCTCTACGTGGGCGGCACTTCGGGCAGCACCTCTGTCCTGACGAAGCTCAACCCGAATACTGGCGTGATCATCGCCGGCCCGACCCCGCTCAGCTCGAACGCCCAGGCTTTCCCCAACGTCGACCTGGCGGCCTGCTCACTGAACCCGACGCTGTCGCTGCAGAAGGACATCGTCGCCCGATACGCGCCGGGCAACCAGTTCACCCTGAGCATCGGCGGCGGCGGGGTCCGCGAAGGCAACACCGCAACTACTACCGGCAACACGACCGGCATTCAGTCGAACGCTGTCGCCGGCCCGATCATCGCCCGGTCGGGCACGACCTACAGCCTTACTGAGACTGCGGCGAGCGGGAGCCTGCTGAACTACACGACGACGTACTCCTGTGTCGACACCGCTAACGGCAACGCACCCGTGGCTTCGGGGACCGGACATTCGTTCGACCTGCGCTTCCCCCCTACGACTGACATCTCCCCGAACGTCGTCTGCACGTTCAAGAACACGCCGCGCGCCCCGGGGATCACGCTCAAGAAGTCGGTCGCCGAGACGACGCTGTCGGTCGGTGAGACGCTGCACTACAGCTTCCTGGTCACCAACACGGGCGACGTGACGCTCGCGCCGGTCACCATCGCCGAGACCGAGTTCACCGGGCACGGCACGCGGCCGGTCGCCAGCTGCCCGGCGGGTGCTGCCTCGCTCGCCCCAGGCGCGTCGGTCACCTGCACGGCGACATACACCGTCACCCAGGCGGACGTGGACGACGGGACGGTCCGCAACACGGCGACCGCGACGGGCATCACGCCGGCCAGCGAGCCGATCACCTCTGCCCCGTCGTCCGCCAGCGTCTCGGGAACGCGGAAGCCGTCGATCAGCGTGGTGAAGTCGGCGGAGCCGTCGTCGTTCGCGGCGGCGGGGGAGACGATTCATTACAGCTTCGTGGTGACCAACACCGGGAACGTGACGCTGTCGCACGTGCGGGTGAACGACACGGACCTGCCGGGGCTGTCGGCGATCATGTGCCCGGATGCGTCGCTGCCGGCGGGGGCGTCGCAGATCTGTCACGCGACGTACGTGACGACGGCGGGGGATGTGGATGCGGGGTCGGTGACCAACACCGCGACCGCGCAGGGTGACCCGCCGGGGTCGGACACGCCGGTGGTCTCGGATCCGTCGACGGCGACGGTGCCGGCGGAGCATCATCCGTCGATCAGCGTGGTGAAGTCGGCGGAGCCGTCGTCGTTCGCGGCGGCGGGGGAGACGATTCATTACAGCTTCGTGGTGACCAACACCGGGAACGTGACGCTGTCGCACGTGCGGGTGAACGACACGGACCTGCCGGGGCTGTCGGCGATCATGTGCCCGGATGCGTCGCTGCCGGCGGGGGCGTCGCAGATCTGTCACGCGACGTACGTGACGACGGCGGGGGATGTGGATGCGGGGTCGGTGACCAACACCGCGACCGCGCAGGGTGACCCGCCGGGGTCGGACACGCCGGTGGTCTCGGATCCGTCGACGGCGACGGTGCCGGCGGAGCATCATCCGTCGATCAGCGTGGTGAAGTCGGCGGAGCCGTCGTCGTTCGCGGCGGCGGGGGAGACGATTCATTACAGCTTCGTGGTGACCAACACCGGGAACGTGACGCTGTCGCACGTGCGGGTGAACGACACGGACCTGCCGGGGCTGTCGGCGATCATGTGCCCGGATGCGTCGCTGCCGGCGGGGGCGTCGCAGATCTGTCACGCGACGTACGTGACGACGGCGGGGGATGTGGATGCGGGGTCGGTGACCAACACCGCGACCGCGCAGGGTGACCCGCCGGGGTCGGACACGCCGGTGGTCTCGGATCCGTCGACGGCGACGGTGCCGGCGGAGCATCATCCGTCGATCAGCGTGGTGAAGTCGGCGGAGCCGTCGTCGTTCGCGGCGGCGGGGGAGACGATTCATTACAGCTTCGTGGTGACCAACACCGGGAACGTGACGCTGTCGCACGTGCGGGTGAACGACACGGACCTGCCGGGGCTGTCGGCGATCATGTGCCCGGATGCGTCGCTGCCGGCGGGGGCGTCGCAGATCTGTCACGCGACGTACGTGACGACGGCGGGGGATGTGGATGCGGGGTCGGTGACCAACACCGCGACCGCGCAGGGTGACCCGCCGGGGTCGGACACGCCGGTGGTCTCGGATCCGTCGACGGCGACGGTGCCGGCGGAGCATCATCCGTCGATCAGCGTGGTGAAGTCGGCGGAGCCGTCGTCGTTCGCGGCGGCGGGGGAGACGATTCATTACAGCTTCGTGGTGACCAACACCGGGAACGTGACGCTGTCGCACGTGCGGGTGAACGACACGGACCTGCCGGGGCTGTCGGCGATCATGTGCCCGGATGCGTCGCTGCCGGCGGGGGCGTCGCAGATCTGTCACGCGACGTACGTGACGACGGCGGGGGATGTGGATGCGGGGTCGGTGACCAACACCGCGACCGCGCAGGGTGACCCGCCGGGGTCGGACACGCCGGTGGTCTCGGATCCGTCGACGGCGACGGTGCCGGCGGAGCATCATCCGTCGATCAGCGTGGTGAAGTCGGCGGAGCCGTCGTCGTTCGCGGCGGCGGGGGAGACGATTCATTACAGCTTCGTGGTGACCAACACCGGGAACGTGACGCTGTCGCACGTGCGGGTGAACGACACGGACCTGCCGGGGCTGTCGGCGATCATGTGCCCGGATGCGTCGCTGCCGGCGGGGGCGTCGCAGATCTGTCACGCGACGTACGTGACGACGGCGGGGGATGTGGATGCGGGGTCGGTGACCAACACCGCGACCGCGCAGGGTGACCCGCCGGGGTCGGACACGCCGGTGGTCTCGGATCCGTCGACGGCGACGGTGCCGGCGGAGCATCATCCGTCGATCAGCGTGGTGAAATCAGCGTCGCCGGTCAGCTTCGCCAGCCCAGGCACAACGATTGACTACAGCTTCCTGGTGACCAACACCGGCAACGTGACGCTGACCAATGTCCAGGTGAACGACACCGACCTGCCGGGCCTGTCGCCCATCAGCTGCCCCAGTCTGACCCTTGCTCCGGGTGCATCCGAAACCTGTACCGCGTCCTACGTCACGACCCAGGCGGATGTGGATGCCGGATCGGTGACCAACACCGCCACCGCGCAGGGCGACCCGCCCGGGATGACCACCCCGGTGATCTCCGACCCGTCCACCGCGACCGTTCCCGTGATCGGAAAGCCTGAGATCACTGTGGTCAAGTCGGCTCGGCCGTTGACGTTCAGCAAGCCGGGCACGCTGATCAGCTACAGCTTCCTGGTGACCAACAACGGAAACGTGACGCTGACCAATGTCCAGGTGAACGACACCGGCCTGCCGGGCCTGTCGCCGATCACCTGCCCGCGGCCCACGCTCGCGCCCGGTGCATCGGAGACCTGCACCGCGACGTACGTGACTACTGCTGCCGACGTCCGGGCTGGCCGGGTGACGAACGTGGCAACCGCACAGGGCGACCCGCCAGGGTCCACCACCCCGGTGATCTCCTCGCCATCCACCGTGACGGTGAGGTACGTCCACCGGCCGCACCCGCCGGTCCCGCCAACGCCAACGCCAACGCCAACTCCGACGCCGACCCCAACGCCGAAGCCGACCCCAACGCCAAAGCCGACGCCGAAGCCGACCCCAACGCCAAAGCCGACGCCGAAGCCGACCCCAACGCCAAAGCCGACGCCGAGGCCGACGCCAACCCCAACGCCGACGCCGCCCAGGCCGGTTCCGCCCGCCCCGCCGGGGCCGGTCATGCCGCCGGGACCGCCGGTGACCGGTTAGGAATTCCGAGTCCCTGAGTTCGCCGCGCTGCCCGGTCATCCGGGCCGGGCAGCACGGCGAACGGACCGGCCATCACCCTGAGGACGGGCGTTGAGAGATTGCGCCCAATCGCGAAAGAGGGACTGAAATGGACAAGCGCAGCGGTCATCGCGCCGCACGGCTGCCGGCCAGCGTCGCCGGGGTCACCATGGCTGCGGTCCTCGCGCTCGTCGGCTGCGGCAGCTCGCCCGGGGCTTCGGCGCACGCGGCCTCGACGCCCGCCTCCAGCCGGGCCGCTGGGCACGCCACCGCTAGCCCGGCCGCAAAGACCGGGGCCCCGCCTTCATCCGTCGTCATCCCGAAGTACGTCGCCTCGGAGAACGCGCGCCAAGAGGTAACCATCAGCTCCTGTAAACGTGACGGGGCAAAGCGCTGGCTGCTGAGGGGATTGGTGGCCAACGCGTCATCGTCTGTCCACGGCTACTCGATCGTCGTTGACTTTGTCAGCAGCAAGGGCGACACCGTGCTGGACACCAAGATCATCCACGTCCGGCGGGTCGCGCCGAAGACGTCAGCGCACTGGGCGGCGATTGGCGCGGCTGCGCGGGCCCACGTGAGCTGCGTCATCCGCCAGGCTCTGGACCGCGGCTAGCAGCAAGGACGATCCGGCAATGAGAATGAGCACCTCCCTGAAACCGGGCCAGCTCGTCACCGTCGGCCACATCATCGCCGCCGGCACCGCGCGATCGCGGGCCAGGGCCCGCCGTGCGCGGCCTGGGTACCTGGCCGCCGCAGCGCTGGCTGTCGCGGGCGGCCTGCTGGTATCCGCCTGTAGCGGGCAGCCGGCGGCGTCGGCGAGGGCCAGCAGCGCGGCCAGCCCGGCGGCGCTGCCTGTCGGTGCCGCGCTGCTCGCGACCCTGCGCGCGACCGTCCCCAGGTACGGGGGCCCGGGCGGGGTCGCGGCCGGGCGGGTACCAGGTACCTGGTACGGCGCCCGCTCGACCCTGCCAGTCGTGGCGACCCGGCCCGGCTGGGTGCGGGTGCGCCTGGCGCAGCGGCCCAACGGCTCGACGGCGTGGGTCCCGTCCAGCGACGTCAGCCTGAGCGCGACGCCCTATCGCATTGTCGTCAACCTGGCGACAACGCACCTCACCTTGTACAAGGATGACCGGCCGGTGTTCTCCACGCCCGCCGGCGTTGGCACGAGGACTTATCCCACCCCGACGGGCCAGTATTTCGTGGCGTTCCTCGAGGCGCCGCCGAAATCCGATCCCGGGTACGGCGCCTTCATCATGGTCATTTCGGCGCACTCAGATGCCATTAGCAACTGGGAGGGCTCAGGAGATGCCGTGATCGGCATCCACGGGCCGCTCGGCAGCGACAAGGAGATCGGCACCACCGGCGCCCGTATATCGCACGGCTGCATCCGGCTGCACGAACCGGACCTGCTCAGGCTGCGCGACGTACCGCCAGGCAGCCCGGTCGACATCGTCGGCTAGATTTCGCGGCTTCTGGACGGGCGCGACCGCATTGCGAGGCGCCATTACCGGGCCCGGCGCGATAGCGTTCTCTGACGTGTCCACCGGCCGTGCGCGCAAACGCACCGCAGACAATGCCCGGTCCAAGGCGAACGCTGACGACGCCCGCGGCCAGGCGGACGATGGGCGCAGCCAGACGAACACGGATGACGCCCGGGCCAAGACGGATGCGGGCGATGCCCGCAGCCAGGCGGGCGCGGATGATGCGCGCAGCCAGGCGGGTTCGGGCGATGCGCGCAGCCAGGCGGGTTCGGGTGATGCGCGCAGCCAGGCGGGCGCGGACGTTCGCGAGGATGCCCGCGAGCGCGGCAGGCGCGGCCAGCGCCGCGAGCGTGACAAGGCACGTAAGCCCGGCCTGCCTGACGTCGCAGCGCTGCTCGCGACCGCGGTCTCGGGCATCGGCGGAGCGGAGCGGCCCGGACAAGTCGCGATGACCGAGGCAGTGAACCGCGCGATCGAGACCGGCGAGCACCTGGCGGTCCAGGCCGGAACCGGAACCGGCAAGTCGCTGGCCTATCTCGTGCCCGCGGTCCGGCACGCGGTCACGAAGGACGCCACGGTGGTCGTGTCGACCGCCACGATCGCCTTGCAGCGCCAGCTCATCGACCGTGACCTGCCGCGCCTCACCAGCGCGCTCCGGTCCGTCCTCGGCCGGGAGCCAGTGTTCGCGATCCTCAAGGGGCGCCGCAACTACCTGTGCCTGCAGCGCCTGCGCGTGGGTGCGCAGGAAGAGCCGCAGGACGCGCTCTTCGATCCGCGCACAGTCTCGGCGATCGGGAGGCAGGTGCAGCGCCTGCACGAGTGGGCGGAAACGACGAAGACCGGCGACCGTGACGAGCTCGTGCCTGGCGTGACCGAGCAGGCCTGGCGTCAGGTCGCGGTCACCGCCAGGGAATGCATCGGGGCCCAGCGCTGTCCGTTCGGCACCTCCTGCTTCGCCGAGCAGGCACGCGAGGAGGCAGGCCGGGCCGACATCGTCGTCACCAACCACGCCCTGCTGGCCATCGACGCGCTCGAGAACTTCATCGTGCTGCCCGAGCACGACGTCGTGATCATCGACGAGGCGCACGACCTGGTCGACCGGGTCACCTCGGTCGCCTCCGCAGAGCTGTCGGCGACTGCGGCGGAGATCGCCGCCCGCCGGTGCGGCCGCATGGTCGAGGACAAGCTGGTGACCAGGCTGAAGGAGGCTGGCGAGGACCTCGGGCGGGTCCTGGCCGAGGTCCCCGGCGGGCGCCTCGACGTGCTGGCCGCGGCGCTCGCGATGCCCCTGCAGTCGGTCTGCGACGCGGCCGGGGCCGGTGCCGCCGACCTTCGCAGCAGCGCTAGGAGGGCGGAAGAAGAAGAGCCAGAACGGATAGCCGCGCGCCGGTCTGCGCTCGCGGCGCTCGATGAGCTGCACGGTGCCGCTGACCGCATCCTCGGCGCGTTCGGCCCGGACGTCGCCGCGCGTCCCGACGTGGTGTGGATGGACCGGCCGCTGGCCGAAGAGGCGTCCAGGCCGGCGACGCTGCGGGTCGCGCCGCTGCAGGTGGGCGGCCTGCTGGCCGAGCGCCTGTTCGGCCAGCGCACCGTGGTACTGACATCCGCGACCCTGGTGCTCGGCGGATCCTTCGAGCCGCTGGCCCGCCAGTGGGGCCTGCCCGGGGCCGGTGACACGGCCAGGGCGCACGACCCGGCCCGCGCGGGTGACCCGGCCGGCGCGGGTGACCCCGCAGACGCGGACGCTGCCCGGCAGCACTCGCTGACGTGGACGGGAATGGATGTCGGCTCGCCGTTTGACCATCCACGCAGCGGCATCCTGTACGTCGCCCGGCGGCTCCCGCCGCCCGGCCGCGACGGGCTGCCGCAGTCCTACCTGGATGAGCTACGCGAGCTGATCACGGCCGCGGGCGGCCGGACGCTCGGGCTCTTCTCCTCGATGCGGGCGGCCCGGCAGGCCGCCGACGAGCTGCGCGGCCGGATCGATTACCCGCTGCTGTGCCAGGGCGATGATGCGACCGCCCAACTTGTCAGTCAGTTCGCCGCCGACGAGACAAGCTGCCTGTTCGGTACGCTGTCGCTGTGGCAGGGCGTCGATGTGCCCGGCCGGGCGCTGCAGCTTGTGGTGATCGACCGGATCCCGTTTCCTCGTCCCGATGATCCGCTGGCATCTGCCCGGCAGCGAGCGGTGGCGGCCCGCGGCGGCAACGGGTTCATGGACGTGGCCGCGGCCCAGGCTGCGCTGCTGCTGGCTCAGGGGGCCGCGGCTACTGCGCACGATGAGCGACCGGGGAGTGGTCGCGATTCTCGACCCGCGCCTGGTCACGGCGCGATACGGCAGCTTCCTGCGGGCCTCGCTGCCCCCGTTCTGGACCACCACCGATCCCGAGGTGGTACGCGGCGCCCTCCGCCGACTAGCGGCCTGACCCGTGACGGCGTCGCTCAGAGCACGTCGAGACCCGGCCGGGCCCGGCGGGCATCAGGCGGTCGAGGTGGCGACGGCAGGCCGGCCGGGTGATGTCCGATTCCCGCCAGCTTTCCGCGCGCCTGCCAGCAAGCATGAATGTCATGACCACGCAAACCACGACTGCGCGCGCAGTCCAGATCAGCGCCATCCCGGCCGATGTGCTCAGCGAACTCCGGGTCCTCGACGACGCCGGTCACCGGATGGCCCCGTTCACCGACGCCGAGGGCGGCAGCCCGCTACGGTGCTGCCTGCGCCGGATCCGCCCGGGCGAGCGGGTGGCGCTGGTCTCGTACGCGCCGCTGCGCCGGTGGGCGCGGCAGTCGGGTGCCCGCGCCGGCGCCTACGACGAACTCGGCCCGGTGTTCATCCACCCGTCGGACTGCCGGGGCCCCGAGGCGGCCGGCTTTCCCGCGGAACTCGCCGGAGCGCACCGGGTGCTCCGCGCTTACTCACCAGCCGGCCACATCCTCGGCGGCCGGCTGGCGAGCGCCGCTGAGCTGGGCGATCCGGCAGCCGCCGAGCGGGTCCTCGCCGAGGTCCTGGCCGACCCGGCCGTAGCCGTCGTCCATGTCCGGGCCGTCGAGTTCGGCTGCTTCCTGTTCGAAGCACACCGACGCTAAGAACTCGAAGCACACCGACACTCAAGCACTTATACCGGATCTGGTGGTGCGGACGCGGTGAAATGCCTGAAATATCCTCACCAGATCCGGTACAAGTCGGTCGGCTGTGGCCTGCCGGCTGTGGTCTGTCCGCTGTTGGCTGCCGGTGATCTCGGCTTTGGTCTGCCGGCAATCAGAGCACGTCGTGGCCGGGGTGGGATTCGGCCGGTATCACGCGGGGCTCGGCCGGGATCGACCCGAGCCGCCCCGCCTGGTAGTCCTCGAACGCCTGGACGAGCTCGTCCCTGGTGTTCATCACGAATGGCCCGTAGGCAGCGACCGGCTCCCGGATCGGCTGGCCGCCCAGGACCAGTACGTCCAGGCCCTGGCTCGGGCCCTCGGCCCGGGTGCCGGCATCGAAGCTGACGACCTCGCCGTCGCCGAACACGGCCAGCTGGCCGGTCCGCACGGGCCTCCGGGAGGTTCCGGCGGTGCCGGATCCGGCCAGGACGTAGCCGAGCGCGTTGAAGTCAGGCCGCCAGGGCAGCCTTAGCTGGGCGCCGGGCTGCAGGGTCGCATGCAGCAGGGTGATCGGGGTGTGGGTCACGCCCGGGCCCTGATGCCCAGCGACCTCGCCCGCGATGACCCGCACCAGCGCTCCGCCGTCCGGCGAGCTGAGCAGCGAGACCTGCCCGGCCCGGATGTCCTGATAACGCGGCGCAGCCATCTTCTGCCGGGCCGGCAGGTTCACCCACAGCTGGAAGCCGTGGAACAGCCCGCCGGTCATGACCAGTTCCTCCGGGGGTTCCTCGATGTGCAGGATCCCGCCGCCCGCGGTCATCCACTGGGTGTCACCGTTGGTGATCAGGCCCCCGCCGCCGTTGGAGTCCTGGTGCCTGAAGGTCCCGTCGATCATGTACGTGACAGTCTCGAAACCGCGATGCGGGTGCCATGCGGTTCCCTTGGGCTCGCCCGGCGCGTAGTCGACCTCGCCCATCTGATCCATATGGATGAACGGGTCGAGGGCACGCAGGTCCACTCCGGCGAAAGCACGGCGGACCGGGAAGCCCTCACCCTCGTAGCCCGACGGGGCGGTCGTCACGGCCAGGACTGGCCGGTCATGCGCCGTGGCCGGGTCGGGCTCGGTAATTCTCGGCAGAACCAGGACATCGTCCACGCTGACCGCTGGCATTGCGTCCTCCTCAGTGGCGTCTCGTGGGCAACAACAATGATTGAACGTGCAACATTCCTCCGGAGGCCTCGGGCCGGCCCGGAGCCGCCTGATCGAGGTTGCATGCGCCGCCACCTCGGCGGGATCAGCTCAATTTAACTTGACAGCTAACTAACCGTACGGTTAAGTAACAGGCAGAACTCGCCGTTCCGCAGCTCCTTGACCCTGGAGGCCAATATGACGGTGGCGGCTGATCAGCTTGATGCCACCTTCACCGCCCTGGCGGATCCGACCCGTCGGGCGATCGTAGCTCGCCTTGCTACCGGGGACGCCACGGTCAACGACCTGGCGGCGCCATTCGCCATGAGCCTGCCCGCGATCTCCAAGCACCTCAAAGTGCTCGAGCGATCCGGCCTCATCTCACGGACCCGGCGCGCTCAGTTTCGCCCCTGCCATCTTGAACGGGGTCAGCTCGACGCGGCCGTGAGCTGGATCGAGGAGCACCGGCGGATCTGGACGGAGCGCTTCGACAAGCTCGACGACCATCTGCGTGACATCCAGCGAGGATCACATCCAGCCACAGAGCTTCCGGGCACGGGGCTTCCGGGCACGGGGCTTCCGGGCACGGGGCTTCCGGGCACGGGGCGCCCAGAAGCAGAGCGCCCGGGAGCGCGGCTGCCGGGATCAGGAGGGCAGGCCCATGACTGACCAGCCTCCGGCGGGCGGCGAGCTCAGCTACCGCCGCGTCTTCGACGCCCCGCGCGAACTGGTCTTCCGGTGCATGATCGAGCCAGCGCACCTGACCCATTTCTGGGGACCGGCCGGCGTGAGCACGCCGCTGGCATCGATCAAGGTGGACGCGCGCCCGGGCGGCGTCTTCGAAGCGGTCATGGTCAACGACGCGGACGGGAGCCAGTACCCGATCCGGGCCGTCTATCTCGAGGTCGCGGAGCCTGAGCGGCTCGCGTGGGCCGAGCCCGCCACCGGTATGACGACCACCTCGACCTTCACCGACCTGGGCGATGGCCGTACCGAGATCCACATCCGGCAGGCCAACGTGCCTGAATCCTTCCGCAGCCCGCAGGCGCAGGCCGGCTTCCTGACCTCGCTGGACCGCTACGCGACCTACCTCAGGGAACTTCACCGAAGGAGAGACGCATGAGAACTGTCCGCTCCGATGACCGCACCGCCATCGCATACGACTCCGGCGGCGCGGGACCGGCGCTGATCCTGGTCGACGGCGCCATGTGCACCCGGGTGTCTGGCTCCAAGCCTGAGCTGGTCAAGCTCCTCTCGGCCGATTTCACGGTCTACAGCTACGACCGCCGGGGCCGGGGTGACAGCGCCGACACCCAGCCTTACTCGGTCGAACGGGAGGTCGCGGACATCCGGGCGCTGGCCGATGCCGCGGGCGGTACCGCTTACCTGTACGGTCATTCGTCCGGCGCGTCCCTGGCCATGGAAGCGGCTCTCGCCCTCGGTGCCGCGGTCATCAGCAAGCTCGCCATGTACGAGGCCCCCTACAACGACGACCCAGGCGCCAGCCAGGCATGGCGGCAGTACCTGGCGGACCTGACCGGCCTGCTGGCGACCGGCCGCGACGGTGACGCGGTGGCCAGGTTCATGACTCTTGTCGGGGTTCCGGCCGGCCAGATCGAGGGCATGCGACAGGGGCCTGGCTGGGCGAGCCTCGAGGCCGTCGCGCCCACGCTGGCCTACGACCACGCCGCCATCCTGGGCCAGGACGGCTCGGTACCCGTCTGCCGCGCGGCTCAGGTCAATATTCCCGTGCTGGTCCTGTACGGCACGGCCAGCTTCCCGTTCATGGCCGACACTGCCAGGTCGCTCAGCCAGGCGATGCCGCACGCCACCCTGCGCGCTCTGGACGGCCAGACCCACGACATGGACCCGGCGGCACTCGCCCCGGTCCTGGCCGGGTTCTTCAAATCCTGATGTGCATCACCTGATCGCGGCCCTCCACTTCTAAGTCACCGGCGCCGGTCGCAGTCAACGACGGTCTTCCTGGCGTCGAGCGCCAGAACCGCAAGGCTCGATGGCGGGGCCGTCGTGTGCTGGCTGGTGAATCGCGCCACGGCGGTCCCGCTGACGACGGCCTCCGCGAACTGGTCGGTGCCGCCCCGGCGGCAGGCTTCGCCGTGGACGCGCAAGGTCATTCCGGACACGAACACGCCGTCAGCGCCCAGTCCTCTTACGGCCTGCTCCAGCCGACTCCGCGCGTCCTGCCTCACCGTGACCATCAGCTCGGTGTAGGCCGGCACCTCCGCGTTCCCCGCACCCCAGCGACTGGAGCCGGTCATCAGGCCGTTGTCATGCAGCGCGGCTACCGATATGCCCAGTGCGATTCCGGTGGGCACCCAGCCGGCCATGACCAGCTTGGCGAAGTCCTGACCAGACAGGTCAGAGGCGAACGGGCGGGCCAGCGGCGGGCAGCCGGTGGCCCGCACGGCCGTGCCGATCACCTTGAACTCGACGGCCCCGGCCGTCAAGGTGTCGGCAGGGATCTCCCGGACCCGGACCGACGCGCCAACGACACCGTGGCCGCCGAGATCTGCGCACTCAGCGGCCATCCGGTCGATCGCCATCCGGCGGCTGTCCTGCAGCGCCTGGGCGATCCGCGCGGCCGGGCCAGGGACGCCCTGCCCGGACACGGCGGTGGGGTCCATTCCTTGAGCCTCCGGCGGCGCGTCCAGCCAACCCGCACCGGTCCCTGGGCAGCTGACTCCTGCGATGGCGCTGAGTTGGCGGACAGCGGCCCGGAATACCAGGCCGACCGGCTCGAATCCGACCGTCCTGATCGCGGCGAACCCCTCGGCTGACAGCGCGGATCCCCATGCTCCGCCGCCGCGCAACTCGGCCATCATTGCCTCGCCGTTGCTCGCCCGTGGTGCTCGTACCTGGTGCTCGCCTGTGGTGCTCGCCCGTGGTGCTCGTCCCTGGTGCCCGTCCGTGGTGCCCGTCCGTGGTGTTTGCCCCGTGGTCACGCTGCGATCAGCATGGACCACGAGGTCCGGCCAGCGCCAGCGGCGCATGCGAACGGGCCGAGGCCTTGTGAATTCGGGAATCCATCAGGAATTCCATGATGAATTCGGGAATCGGTAAGGCGGCAGCGTCGAGTGCTCTGGGCCGAGCTGTGACTCTTGGGGCCACAGTGACAGAAGCGGTCCTGGACACGGCAGAGCACCCGGGACCACACACCCGGGACCACACACCCGGGACCACACACCCGGGACCACACACCCGGGACCAGACCCAAGACCAGACCCAAGACCAGACCGGGGACCAGACCCGCGACCACATCGGGACGACACGCGGGACCAGCCCGTGGGTGCCGCTGCGGACGGCCACTGCTCGCGCTAGAGCGGGAGGCCTGCTTCCAGGTGCGCAAGGGCCGCGTCGATCGCCTCGAACATGTCCGCGTCCTGGTCCGCTTTCTCGGGCAGCACGGCCGCCATCATCACGCCGACGATCGCGCCGGCCAGGTTCCGCACCGCGAAGTCGTCGGGAGCGGCGCCGGTCCGCCTGGCCAGCGCGCTGGCCAGCACCTCGATCGACCTCACGAACTCATCAACCGCTCTGGCCCGGATCTCGGGCACCGAGAGAGTCATCTCGGTCGTCTCGCGAAACCGGGCCAGCTCCTCCGGCGTCAGCCCGGCGAAGGTGGCGGCCGCGGCCGCGCGCACCGCGGCGACCGGGCTGAGGCCGGCCGGCTGCGCGTCGAACGCCGCCATGGTGAGCACGTCGACGTCGTCCTGCAGGACGACGTCCTCCTTGGTAGGGAAGTAGCGGAAGAACGTGGCAGGTGATATTTCGGCCGCCGCGGCGATCTGGTCGACGGTGGTCGCCTGGTAGCCCTGCTCGCGGAAGAGCCGGAGCGCCTGCTCCCTGATGGCAGCGCGCGTCTTGGCCTTCTTGCGCTCCCTGAGGCCGACCCGCGTTCCGGGTGCGGCTGGCGTTGCGGATGCGGCTGATGTTCCGGGTGCGGCTGGTGTTCCCGGTGCGGCTCGCCTCCCAGGTCTAGGTCCGGCTGGTGTCCCGGCCCCGGGTCCGGCCCGGGTCCCGGCTCCCGCTGCCTCAGTCATGCTCGTTATTGTGCCCCGCGACTCTCGTGCCCGGCGGACCGCCAGCGCGGTATCGCGGTGAAAGGAACGCGCATGAATCTGGCATGAACTGCATATGGCCCCCGTTAGCCCGGCCATCGGGGCGCCGTCCATCGGGTTTACTTGAGTGCGAAAGCAGCCGTTCCCTAAGGAGTTCAACGTGTCCGGCGTACGTCGCGTCATCGTAGGCGTGAGCGGATCACCAGGCAGTATCCAGGCCCTGCGCTATGCCGCGGACCTGGCCAGGGCGCATGGCGCGGCCTTAATCCCGGTGCTGACCTGGCTGCCCCCGGGCGGCGACTTCGCTGATCGAAGCCGTCCGTCACCGTTCTTGCGCCAGCTTTGGAAGGACGCCGCATGGCAGCGGCTGTGGGACGCCGTGGAGCTGGCTTTCGGCGGGGTGCCAGCCGACCTGACCGTCCAGCCGCAGGTGCTGCGCGGCGAACCGGGCGCGGTGCTCACCGGCTTCCTCAGCCAGCCGGGTGACTTGCTGGTCATCGGGGCCGGACGGCGCGGCGCGGGACGGATGATGTCCAGCCGGACCAGCCGCTACTGCCTGGCGCACGCTCCGTGCCCGGTCCTGGCCGTACCGCCGCCGTCGCTGGCCAGGATCGGGCACGGCCCACGGGCCTGGGCCTTCCGGCATCGCCGCCTCGACCCTGAACAGGCGGCCCTGCGCGTGGACTGAGACCCTGGAGGAGGCTGGATGACAGCCGACCACGGCCGGTCAAGCCGACCGGCCGTGGCCGGGCCAGCTGAGGTCACGCTCAGCGACGCCAGGAGGCGGAAACCATGCCACAGCCACAGGGCAAGGAACTCGAGCAAGTCAGGGCACGCCGCGAGGAACTGCGCGCGCGCTACCTGAGGCCGCCCGCCGACCGGCCGCCGACCACGGTGCAGGGCGTGCACCACCTGGCCCTCATCTGCCGTGATGCCGAGGAGACGATCCGTTTCTACCAGGAGTTCCTCGGCTTCCCGCTGGTGGAGCTGGTCGAGAACCGCGACTACGCAGGCTCGAACCATTTCTTCTTCGACATCGGCAACCGCAATCTGCTCGGGTTCTTTGACTTCCCCGGCCATGATCATCCGCCGTTCACCGAGACGATCGGCGGGGTACAGCACCTGGCAATATCCGTCTCCGCCGAGCAGTTCGGCGCCGCGAAGAAGAAGCTGGAGCAGGCCGGCCTGGACTACCTGGGGCCCGACCGCGGCGTCGATGACAGCTTGTACTTCAGGGACCCCAACGGCATCGGCCTGGAGCTGTACCGTGAGGAACTTGGCCTATTTAACGGGGAGCGCCTGCTCGACTGAGCTGACCCCGCTGGCCGCCGACGGCGCCGGTCAGCGGTTCGCTCGCCGGATGACCAGGCGCAGGGCGGACCAGGTCGCGTCGATCGAGCAAACCTTGTTGTCGACCAGCCCGGTCGGCAGCGCCACCTCGCGGATCGCCTCATCGGACATGTCCGTGGGCACCTTCGAGGCCTTCTTCGGCCAGGCAATCCACAAGCCGCAGGCCGGAGCCATCCGATCGCGCAGCCGGCCGAGCTCAGCTTCCAGCTCTGCCCGCCATTCCACGAACACCACGATGACGTCGAACATCTCCGCGCCGGCCAGGTCGGTGTGCACGGCGGCTACCTCTGGAAGGCCGCCCAGCATGTCGATGAACCACTCGGGCGCGCCGATTAAGGCAACCGTGTCCTCAGCGCCGATGCCGAGCTTCCGCGGCAGCGGTGTCTGCGAGTAACCCGCTTCAGCTGTCATCGCCGCACCGCCCGGGCTGGCCCACCCGCATGGCTGGCCAGGCGCCGGTCAGCGACGGCAACGCGCCCGGCCTGGCCGGGCAGCGGGCCTGCTGCCTGCATTGGGCCGCCCCCTTTCCGATGTGCTGTCAGACAGCTTGTCACCATCTTGTAACTGGCGTCAGGCACAACTGCAGGATGAACGTCCGGCCTGAGCGACCAGCTGACGACGGCGTGGCGGGCCTGCTCAGGCTGGCGGGGGACGAAGCGGTCCTTCCGGCCGGGAGCAGGCTCTGCGACGAGAACCGCCCAGGCCACCAGTGCTTCGTGATCCTGCAAGGCGGCCGTCGTCGAACGGGACGGCTCCCGGCTGCGCAGCATGGCCAGCGGGCAGTTCGTCGGCACCTTCGGCGATGACGGGCGCCCGCTGCCGCCCTCGGGCGTGACGGTGCGCCTGCTGACCAGCTCGCGGGTGCTGGTCCTGGACGTGACCCGGCTGGCCGCGGTGATCGAGGCCGAGTCGGAGCTGGCCGCCTGGCGCGCGTCGATCTTGGCCGTCACTCCACGAGACACCTGGTGATGACCGCGCAGCTGGCCGGCCCCCTGTGATCGGCAACGGAGGAGTTAACGTGACCGCCCCCCTGACTGATGTTCTCCGGCCCGGGCCGGCCGGGGAAACGCTGGCCTCCCACCCGGTCGCACTCGAGTCGCAGCTGACCGGTGCGCCAGGGGCCGCGCCGCAGCCAGCCCGCAGGCCACCGGCAGCGCCCAGGTCAGCCGAACCCGCCGGGCGGCCAGGCCATTGCTCAGGGCCTGTCTTCATCGGGCGTCGCCGCGAGCTTGACGGCCTGGCCGCCCTGCTCGCCGATGCCGTCACCGGCCTGCCGCGGGTCGCGCTGATCGAGGGCGGCGCAGGCGCGGGCAAGTCGGCGCTGGCCGTCGAGTTCCTGTCCAGGCATCGCGAGATCCCGGTGCTGGCGGCCAGCTGCGATCCCGCCGAGGACGCCCTGTCCTGGGGCTTGATCAGGCAGCTGGCGGCCGGTCTCGGAGTGGCCGCCGGAAACGTCCGCGCCGGCCCTGACCCGCTATCGGTCGGTGCTGAGCTGCTGGAAATGCTGGCCTCCCGGTCGGCCGGCGGGCTGATCGTGGTGGTCGAGGACCTGCAGTGGGCTGACCTGAAGTCGGCCCGTGCGCTGCTGTTCGCCTGCCGGCGGCTGGCCAGGCTCCGGGTCCTGGTGGTGCTGTCGGCCAGGCCGGAGGGCCTGCCTCGGCTGGGCGAGAGCTGCACGCGGTTTCTGACGTCAGCGGGCACCTGCCACCGGCTGGTGCTGGCCGGGCTTGACCTGGCTGAGCTCGCGCTGCTGGCCAGCGCGCTCGGCCGGCGGCATACGTCAAGCCGGGCGCTGCGGCGGGTAGCGGATTACAGCAGGGGCAATCCGCGAACGCGACGACCACGTTGCGCTCGTGCACTGCGCCAGGCTCCGGGCCGCCGCGCTGCGCGAGACCGATGCGGCCCGGGCGCTGGAGGTGCTCGATCAGGCGGCGCCGATGGCCGCCCGCCTGCCGGTGCCGCTGGCGCGGGCCCTGTGCGACATCGAGCGGGGCAGGTGCCTGGCGCGCCTGCACAAGCGGCCTGCCGCGCTGACCCGGCTCCGGTCGGCGCACGAGGAACTGACCGCGCTGCGGGCCTGGCCGCTGGCCGACGCCGCCCGGGCCGAGCTGGCCGCGCTCGGCCTGCGGGATCGGCCGGATCCAGCTGGCCGCCTGCCTGGCATAACCGGCCTGACCGCCCAGGAGATACAGGTGGCCAGGCTGGTGGCCACCGGGCTGTCCAACCGCGAGACCGCGGCCAGGCTGTACCTCAGCCCGAAGACCATCGAGTATCACCTGGCCCGCACCTTCGCCAAGCTGGGCGTCAAGAACCGGTACCAGCTGGCGGGCAGGTTCTCCGCGGCCGCCCGGGCGCAGCTAGAACTCGAAGCCGCCCGGCCTGCCGTTCCTGCTGGCGATGAGCCCGGCGAGGGTGGCGATCGCGATCTCAGGAGGCGTCCGTGAGCCGATGTTCAGTCCCACCGGCCGGTGCACCCGGCTGATCTGGTCCTCGGGCACGCCCAGCTCGGCCAGCGCGGGGATGTGCGGCGCCGGATGCCGGGGGTTGCCCATGATGCCGACCCACCGGGCCTTGCTGTCCAGGGCGTCGCGGAGCATGACCCCCAGCTCCGGCCGGTGATGATCGGTGACCACGACGTCGGCCGACCCGGCCTGGTAGGCGGGCACGGCGGTCTCCACCATGACGCCGGCCTCGGCCGCGGCACGGGCCCGCCGCAGGTCCGGCTCCACGAGCACGGTCCGGTAGCCCACGTCGTGACCGTACCTGAGCAGGAAATCGGCGACCGGCGAGGCGAAGACGGCGACGAGCACCCGCCGGTCCGCATCGTCGCCAGCGGTGGCCGGTGCTGCGCCGTGCGCCACGTCGCAGGCCGGGTCGTCATGCGAGCTGGTCATGGTGACGAGCTTGCCATGTGCGCACCCGCCCTGGCGACCTGGCGCGGTTGACCGGCGCCGACGGGTCGTTAATGGGCAAGTTTCTCCTGCACGGCGGCGCGTAGCGGGTCCATCCTCCGGCGGGCGGCCAGCCGGGCTTCCTCCAGCCGCCCGCCGAGAACCGGCTCGACGACCTCGAGGTAGGCCTTGATCTTGGGCTCCGTGCCGCTCGGCCGGATGACGACGCGCGCCCCGGCCAGCTGGTAGCGCAGCACGTCCGCCGACGGTAGCTCCCAGGTCCCGCCGGTCAGGTCATCGACCGACAGCACGCGCGCGCCGCCGAACTCGCGCGGCGGCGTGGCCCGCAGCCGGGCCATGATGTCCACCGGCGCCTCGGTGGCCACGGTGAGCTGCGAGGTCAGGTGCACGCCGTGTTCGGCCTCCAGCGCGTTGTACGCGTCGAGCAGCGATTCCCCGCCGGAGCGGGCCCGCGCGGCCAGGCCGAGCAGGGCGAGCGCGGCACCGATCCCGTCCTTGTCCCTGACGACATCGCCGATCGCGTACCCGAGGGCCTCTTCATAACCAAAGACGAAACGGGTACCTGGGCGCCGGTCGCCCGCTCGGACGATCCACTTGAATCCGGTGAGTGTCTGGGCGTACTGCGCGCCGGCCGCCGCCGCGATGCGGGACAGCAGCGTCGAGGACACGATCGTGGAGACGACCAGGCGGCCAGCCGGCTGCTCCTGCACCGGGGCGCGGGCCAGGAGGTAGGCGCCGAGCAGCGCGCCGACCTGGTCGCCGGTCAGGGTCCGCCAGCCGCCCGGCGCGTCGGGGTCGGGAACGGCCACCGCCAGCCGGTCGCCGTCCGGGTCGTTGGCGAGCACCAGGTCGGCGCCGGACCTGCGGGCCAGGGCCAGCGCCAGGTCCAGCGCTCCGGGCTCCTCGGGGTTGGGGAACGCCACCGTCGGGAAGTCCGGGTCCGGCTCGGCCTGGGCGGTCACGACGTCAGGCTCGGTGAAGCCCGCCTGCTCGAAGGCGCGCAGCGCGATGGGCGCCGCGACCCCGTGCATCGGGGTGTAGACGAACCGCAGCCACGCGGCGCCGGGCGGCGCCGGGGACAGGGCGCAGATCGCGTCCAGGTAGCCGCGGGCCATCTCGTCGCCGTGCTGGGTGATCAGCGCGCTGTCGGGCCCGGCCAGCGGAATCTGCGCCAGCGGGCCGACGCGGCGGATCGCCGCCTCGATCTCGGCGTCGGCCGGCGGCACGATCTGCGCGCCGTCGCCGGTGTAGAGCTTGTAGCCGTTGTCGGCGGGCGGGTTATGGCTGGCCGTGATCATGATTCCGGCGGCGGCGGACAGCTTCCGGATGGCGAAGGCGAGCAGCGGGGTCGGGATCCGCTTCGGCAGCAGGTGGACCCGGATGCCCGCGCCGGCCAGCACGGCGGCGGCTTCGTCGGCGAACTCATCGGAGCGGTGCCTGGCGTCGCAGCCGATGACGACGCCCGCCTGGGCGGCGTCCTGGCGGCGGCCGCGCAGCCAGCGGGCCAGCGCGGCAGTGGTGCCGCGGACGACCGCCCGGTTCATCCGGTTCGGGCCCGCCGCGACCGCGCCGCGCAGCCCGGCCGTCCCGAACTCGAGCCGCCCGCTGAACCTGTCCGCCAGTTCCTCGCGGGCAGCAGCGCTCTCGTCGGCGGCCAGCGCCCTGAGCTCATCGCGGTCGCGCTCGTCGGGATCGTCGGCGAGCCAGGCATCCACCTGCGCGCGCAGGTCCGGGGCGAGCACGTCAGCCGATCCCGGGGCCGGTCGCGCCGGTCGCCGGGCCGCTGCCTAGGGCGGTCTGTGGGTCGGCTGCGGGGCCGGTCGCCGGGCCGATCCCGGGCAGGATCTGGCCCAGCAGGGCACCCATCCGGGCCGCCGCGGCGCGGCCGACGGCGATGACGTCGCCGTGATCGAGGCCGGCCGGGCTGAGCCCGGCCGCGAGGTTGCTGACCAGCGAGATGCCGAGCACCTCGGCGCCGAGATGGCGGGCGGCGATCGCCTCGAGCGCGGTGGACATCCCGACCAGGTCGGCGCCGGCCGCGCGGAGCATCCGGATCTCGGCCGGGGTCTCGTAGTGCGGCCCGGGCAGCGCCGCGTAGACCCCTTCGGCCAGGCTCGGGTCGGCGCGGGCGGCCAGCGCGCGGAGGCGTTTGGCGTACAGGTCGGTCAGGTCGGTGAACCGGGCCGGGTACCCGGCGGGCGGCGGGGGGCCGGTCAGCGGGGAGCGGCCGGTCAGGTTGAGGTGGTCGCTGATCAGCACCGGCTGGCCGACCGTGAGCCCCGCGCTGATCCCGCCCGCGGCGTTGGTGAGCACGATGACCCGGCAGCCCGCCGCGACGGCGGTGCGCACGCCGTGCACGACCGCGTCCACCGGGTGGCCCTCGTATAGGTGCGTCCGGCCCAGGAACACCAGGACGCGCTGGCCGCCGATCGCTATCGAGCGGACTGTGGGCACGTGGCCGGCCACCGTTGGCTCGGGGAAGCCGCCGAGGTCGGCCAGGGCGACCTCGGCCAGTCCGGGGCTGGCCGGCTGCCGGTCGGCCGGCTGGTCCGGGGCTGCGGGGGCGGGCTGGTCCGGGGCTGCGGGGGTCGGCTGGTCCGGGGCTGCGGGGGCGGGCTGGTCGGCGGCTGCGGCTGCGAGGGCGTCGGCGGCGGCGGCCCAGCCGGAGCCGAGCACCACCGCGGCGTCATGGGCCGGCTGGCCGGTGAGCTGCGCCAGCCGTGCCGCGCTCGCCGCAGCGGCCGCGTAGGGGTCGGTGGTCATGCCTTGACGTACGGCTTTCCGTCGGCCCGGGGTGCCCGGACCTTGCCAACCAGGCCCGCTACCGCGAAGATCGTGGCCACGTAGGGCGCCATAGCCAGGATGTAGCTGGGAATCGGTACGTTGATGCTGCCCAGGACGTTCCCCAGGGCCTCAGTGAAGCCGAAGAGCAGCGCGGCCGCGGTCGCGCCCAGAGGCGTCCAGCGGCCGAAGATCATGGCCGCCAGCGCGATGTAGCCAAGCCCGGACGACATTCCCGGGCTGAAGGTCCCGACCGAGCCGACGGTCAGGTACGCCCCTCCGATTCCCGCGAGCACACCGCCCATGATGACATTGCCGTACCTGATGCCCAGCACCCGGATGCCGACCGTGTCGGCGGCGGTCGGATGCTCACCCACCGCCCGGACCCGCAGCCCCCACCGGGTGCTGAACAGGCCGATCTGGACGAGGATGATCGCCGCGTAGGTGATGTACAGCAGGATGTTCGAGTCGAAGAAGATCGGCCCGATGATCGGGATGCTGCCGAGCCCGGGGATCTTGAGCACGTTGAACGTGAACGCCTGGTTGAGATTGGGGTGGGTGACCAGGAGCCGGTCGTACAGGTAATTGGTGAGACCGAGCGTCAGCACGTTCAAAACGACGCCGAGAATGATCTGATCGACGAAATACTTGATCGCGAACACCGCGAGCACCGCGCCGACCAGCGCGCCGGCCAGCGATCCCGACAGCAGCCCGAGCCACACGCCGGAGGTGCTCGCCACCACGGCCGCGGCGAACGCGCCGACGAGCAACTGCCCCTCGATCGCGATGTTGATCACCCCGGCCCGCTCGCCCATGCAGCCGGCCAGGGCCCCGAGGATCAGCGGGATCGAGCCGGTCAGCGTGTTCTGCAGCAGGTTGACTATGTTCAGCGGGATGGTGTTGCCCGCATCCGCCCAGCACAGCAGCGAGATGATGAAGAACAGCAGGACAGCGGCGACGGAAAGGCGCCTGGCCCGCTGCGAGGGGTCGGCGACGGCCCGCCAGGCGCCGAGCGCGATCGACGCGGCGCCTAGCACGTAGCACACGGCGGCGGCTGGCACGTGAATGCTCGGCACCTGGAACGAGGCGGTCGGCAGCGACAGCGCGAACGTGGCGTCGCCCTTGTGCGAGAAGAGGCCGAACACCAGGATGTCGATCAGCCCGAACAGGATGAAGGAGCCGGACGCGACCAGCCTGCGGTTCAGGGTCGGCCAGGCCGACCGTGGCGGTCAGCGCCGTCATCCGTTCCACCCCTTCGCGACCGCCTCGAGGCCGACCCCCTTGGCCTCGCGCAGCCGGAACACCGCCCGGATGAATAGCGGGGCCGCGACGAACAGCACGATGAGCCCCTCCAGCACGGTGGCGATGTCGGTCGGGACCGAGGTGGCGGCCTGCATCGTGGTGCCGCCGGCGTGCAGCGCGCCGAACAGCAGCGCGGCCAGCACCACGCCGCCGGGCCTGGCCCGCCCGAGCAGGGCGACCGTGATGCCGTCGAAGCCGTAGGTGCCGTAGCTGTTGAAGGTGAGCGCGTGCACCGAGCTGCCCAGGATCACCGAGGCCCCGCTCAGCCCGGCCAGCGCGCCGGCGATCAGCATCACCAGCACCCACGACCGCTCGACGCTCATCCCGGCGCTGCGGGCCGCGCTGGGGTTAGCGCCCACCGTGCGGAACTGGAACCCGACGGTGCTGCGGTTCAGCAGCCAGCCCACGAAGGCGGCGGCGGCCAGGGCGACCAGGAAGCCGGCGTCGACCTCCGGCGGCGGGCCGCCCACGTGCGGCAGCTGCGCGTTGGCCGCGACGTTCGGGCTGATCAGGTTGGCCTGGCCGGGAGCCTGCAGTGCCTTCGGGGTGCCGAGCAGGTAGGACAGGAAGTCATACATCACGTAGTTGAGCATGATCGTGACGATCACCTCGTGGGCGCCGGTCCGCGCCTTGAGCTCGCCGACCAGCCAGCCGAGCGCGGCGCCGCCGGCGATCCCGCCGATCAGGCAGACGATGACGTGGATGACCGGCGGCAGGCTGACCGCGAAGCCGAGATAGGTGGCGATGATCGCGCCGCCGATCCACTGCCCGGCCGCGCCGATGTTGAACAGCCCGCAGCGGAACGCGATCGCGACCGAGAGCCCGGTCAGGAGCAGCGGCGTCGCATCGGACATGCTCTGCGAGATCGGGTAGAAGATGGCGGCGACCGAGCCCCCGTGGAAGGCTGCCGCGATCGTGCCCGGGCTGAAGATCGCGCCTTCGAACAAGGCGGAATAGGCAGCCGAGACGGCGTCCCACGCCTGCGCGATCGCGTTGCCGGGCGCGGCGAAAAAGGCGCCCCAGGCGTGCAGGACCGTGGTATCGGTGAACGCGATCAGCAGCGCGCCGAGCACCAGCGCCGCGACGATGGCCAGGATCGTGACCACCGCGGGGCTGCCTTGCACGATCGCGTCGGTGAAGGCCTGGCGCTGCGCGTTGCTCACCTGCCAGGGCGCCCGGGGGCGCGGCTGCCCTGGACCCCGATCCGGGTCCACGCCCGGCGGCTCCGCGGCCTGGCCCGGCGCAGGTGTCGGTTCGGTCATGACGGCCCCGCAGTTGGCTCGCTGGGATCGGAGTGGCCCGCCTGGCCACCGTCGGCCGCCTGGGCCGCCTGGCTGGTCTCAGCGGCCTGGGCCGCCTCAGCCGCCTGGGCCGCCTGAGCCGCCTGGCTGGTTTGCGCCGCCCGATCGCTGTCGGCGCCGCTGCCGTCGCCGACGCCGACGCCGTCGCCGGCGCCGGCGCCGGCGCCGGCCATCAGCAGGCCGAGTTCCGCTACCGGAACCGCCGGGGTCCGGAAAGCGACGATCTTCCCCTCGTACATGACGGCGATCCGGTCGGCCAGCGCGTAGATCTCGTCCAGCTCGGAGGAGACGATGAGCACCGCCACCCCCCGGTCACGCTGCTCGACGATGCGCTTGTGAACGAACTCAATCGAGCCCACATCCAGGCCGCGGGTGGGCTGGCTGGCGAGCAGCAGCTTGACGTCCCGGCTCAGCTCTCGGGCCAGGATCACCTTCTGCTGGTTACCGCCGGACAGCGTGCCCGCCGGCCGCTCAATGGAGGTGGTTCGGACATCGAACTCCTTGACCAGGCTCACCGCGTTGGTGCGGATCTTGTTCAGGTCGAGGGCGACGCCCGAGGCGAAGGGCGGCCGGTCATAGACATCGAGGACCAGGTTCTCGGCTACCGAGAAGTCCGGGACCAGGCCGTCCTCCTGCCGGTCCTCCGGCACGTAGCCGAAGCCGGCCCGCAGCCGGTCCCGCGGCGTGGCGCCGGTCACGTCCTCGCCGTCCAGCTGGATGGAGCCGGCTATCGCGGGCCGAAGGCCGATGAGCACCTCGCAGAGCTCGGTCTGCCCGTTGCCCTGCACCCCGGCCACGCCGAGGATCTCGCCCGCCCTCACCTGGAAGGAGACGTCGTCAGGCGCGGTATTCCCGTGATCGTCGTAGGACGTGAGGCCGCGGACGTCGAGCACGACCTCGCCGGGCCTGGCTGGCTCCTTGCTGACCTTGAGCTGCACCGTCCGGCCGACCATCAGGGCCGCAAGCTCCGCGTCCGTGGCCGTGGGCGGGCGCTCGCCGACCACCTGGCCGCGGCGGATGACGGTGATCGTGTCGGCGATCGCCTGCACCTCTTTGAGCTTGTGGGAGATGAAGATGATCGACCGGCCGCCTGCCTTGAGCTCGCGTACCACCCGGAAAAGGTCCTCGGTCTCGCTCGGGGTGAGCACGGAGGTGGGCTCATCGAGAATGAGCACGCTGGCTTCCCGCAGCAGCGCCTTGATGATTTCCACCCGCTGCTGGGTGCCGACCGGAAGGTTCTCGATGTAGGCGTCGGGGTTGACGTTGAGGCCGTAGCGCTCCGACAGCTCGCGGACATCGCGGCGCGCCGCCCGCCGGTCGAGCAGGCCCAGGCCGTGGGCCCGGACGCGCTCGACGCCGAGGGTCACGTTCTCCGCCACCGTGAAGACGGGCACCAGCATGAAGTGCTGGTGCACCATGCCGATGCCGGCCCGGATCGCATCTCTGGGCGAGTGGAAGACAGCAGGCTGGCCGTCGATTACGATCTGGCCCTCGTCGGGATGCATCAGGCCGTACAGGACGTTCATCAGCGTCGTCTTGCCGGCCCCGTTCTCGCCGAGCAGGGCATGGATCTGGCCGGGCTCGACCACCAGGTCCATGTGGTCATTGGCTACGAGGGAGCCGAACCGCTTGGTGATGCCCTGCAGCTCCAGCCGCACGGCGCTCCTCCCTCCCCCGGCTGGTCAATGACAGATGTGCCCGGCCGTGATCCGGCGTGACCCGGCTTGACCCGGCTTGACCCGGCGAGAGGCCACAACCCGCCAGGTCAAGCCGGTCGTCAGGGTTTAGATCGGGCTCTTGGTCGCTGGCTTGATCGTCCCGTTCTCGATCTCGGTCTTGATCTGCGCGAGCTCGGCCTGCAGCGAGGCAGGGACCTGGCCGGCGAAGTCGTGGTACGGGGCGAGGATCGCTCCGCCGTTGGCGAGGGTGCCGACGTAGCTGCCGCCCTTGAAGGTGCCGTGGGCCGCGCTCAGGACCGCGACCTTCACCGCCGTCGTGATGCCCTTCTCGATGCTGGTGATGAAGTACTTGCAGTACTGCACGGCGCTGATGCAGCCGTCGGTGTCCACCCACATCATGTTCACGTGCCCGCCGGACTGGTCAGCCGTCTGGACCGCCTTCGCGGCGCCGAGGCCGACTCCGCCTGCGACCGGGAAGATGATGTCGGCGCCCTCGGTGATGAAGGTGTTGGTGATCCGCTGCCCGGCGGTGAGGTCGGTGAAGCTGTTGGTGAACTCGCCGTTCTGGCTGGGCTCGCTCCAGCCGAGCACGGCCACGTGCGTGTGGTGCTTGGTGTTGTAGTACTGGACGCCGTCGTAGAAGCCGTCCATGTAGATGGTGACGGTGGACAGCTTCTGCCCGCCGAACGTCGCCACCTTGCCGGTCTTGGTCATCCCGGCGGCGAGGTAGCCGCCGAGGAAAGCGTCCTGGACGGTGTTGAACGTCAGCGCGTCAACGTTGCTCAGCGGCGGCGAGTACTGCGGGAAGTCGACGATCGCGAACTTCTTGGTGGGGTTGGCCTTGGCCGCGGTCTGGGTGGCCCCGCCCATCAGGAACCCGACCGTGACGATGATCCCGCACTTCTGCGCGAGGAACGCGGTGATGTTCGAGGCGTAGTCGGACGTCGTGGTCGATTGGAGGTACTTGGGAGTGATGTTGCTGTCGGCCGCCGCCGCGGCCAGGACGCCGGCGTAGGACGACTGGTTGAATGACTTGTCGTTGATGCCGCCGGTGTCGGTCACCATGCAGGCCAGGAATTTCCCGGTCGTTGATGCGCCGGCCGACGGCGTGCTCGACGAACTGCTTGACGGGGTGCTGGACGACGACGACCCGCTTGAGCCGCACGCCGCGGCCAGCAAGGCCACGACGCTCAGGCCGGCCGCGATCCTGACTGTCCCTCTCACCGTTCCTCCTCTGCAGGGGCGGCCCTGCAGCCGCCTGGAAGCATCACCGGCTCAGTCAGTCGCCCCGGCCGGCTGGGGCACGAAAAGTCCCGGAAATCACCCCCCGGGATGCCCGAAGGGTATTCCTGGTGATGCCATCCTGGAAGGTGGAAACCGCCCGCTGGCTGCGCTGTTGCGAAATCGAGACCGTTAGGATCGTAGATCACCGGAAGTGTCAGGGAACGTCCAGCTACAACACCAGGGGCATCACTGAACCCGGTGATCCAGTGGCCGCCCACTCACCTGCCTGCTCGTCAGGAGGCCGAATGACGATCGACTGGGCCGCGCTGCGCGCCGCCGCCACCGCAGCGGCGCGGACCGCCTACGCGCCCTACTCGCGCCTGCACGTCGGCGCGGCGGGGCAGGCCTCCGACGGCCAGGTCGTGGTCGGCTGCAACGTGGAGAACGCTTCCTACGGCCTGACCCTGTGCGCCGAGTGCGGGCTGGTGTCCGCGCTGCACGCGGCCGGCGGGGGGCGCCTGGTGGCGGTCAGCGTGGTCGCCGGCGACGGCGCTCCGCTGGTGCCCTGCGGGCGCTGCCGCCAGCTGCTGCTCGAGGCCGGGGGGCCGGGCCTGCTGCTCGACACCGAATCAGGGCCCCGTGAGCTCGGCGAGCTGCTGCCCGGGGCGTTCACCGGTGCCGACCTGACCGCGCGGCGTGACGCCGATGCCTGACGCCGATGCCTGACGCCGATGCCTGACGCGGTCGAGCTGATCCGGGCCAAGCGGGATGGCCAGGCCCTGCACGGTGCCGAGATCAGCTGGCTGATCAGCGCGTATACCGGCGGCGTCATCGCGGATGAGCAGATGTCCGCGCTGGCGATGGCCATCTACTTCCGGGGCCTGGACGGCGCTGAGCTGCGTGCCTGGACGTCGGCGATGATCAGCTCGGGCGAGCGGCTCGACCTGAGCGGCGTGCCATATCCCACGGTCGACAAGCACTCGACTGGCGGGGTCGGCGACAAGGTCTCGCTGATCCTCGCGCCGCTGGTGGCCAGCTGCGGGGCCGCCGTGCCGCAGCTGTCGGGCCGCGGCCTCGGGCACACCGGCGGCACCCTGGACAAGCTGGAGTCCATCCCGGGCTGGCGGGCCGTGCTGTCGCCGGAGGAGATGACGGCTGTGCTCGCCGACACCGGGTGCGTGATCTGCGCGGCCGGTCCCGGCCTGGCCCCTGCGGACCGCAAGCTGTACGCGCTGCGCGACGTCACGGGGACCGTCGAGTCGATTCCGCTGATCGCGAGCTCGATCATGTCCAAGAAGATCGCCGAGGGCACGGCGGCGCTGGTGCTCGACGTGAAGGTTGGCAGCGGCGCGTTCATGCGGGAGATGCCGCAGGCGCGGGAGCTGGCGCAGACGATGGTGACCCTGGGCGAGGAGCAGGGCGTGCGGACGGTCGCGCTGCTCACCGGGATGGACGAGCCGCTCGGCCGGGCCGTCGGCAACGCCGTCGAGGTGGCCGAGGCGGTCGCGACGCTGCGCGGCGACGGGCCGCCCGACCTGGTCGAGGTGACCCTGGCGCTGGCCCGCGAGATGCTCCAGCTGGCCGGCCTCGACGCGGACCCGGCGGCGGCGCTGGCCGACGGCCGGGCGATGGAACGCTACCGCCGCATGATCGCCGCCCAGGGCGGCGACCCGGACGCCCCGCTGCCACAGGCAGGTCATCTGGAGGTGGTGACGGCCGAGGCGGCCGGCTGGCTGCACCGGCTGGACGCCCACGCGGTCGGGGTGGCCGCCTGGCGGCTCGGCGCGGGCCGGGCCCGCAAGGAGGATCCGGTCAGCCCGGCCGCCGGGATCATCTGCCTGGCCAAGCCCGGCGAGCGGGTCGAGCGCGGCCAGCCGGTGCTTGAGCTGCGTGGTGACGACGAGAGCCGGTTCGGCCGGGCCCGCGAGGCGCTGGCCGGCGCGATCGGGATCGGTGCCGAGCGTCCCGTGGTCGGTCCGCGCGTGCTCGGCCGGATCAGTCTGTGAGAATTCAGTCCGGGAGAAGGGGGATGTGGCTGTGACACTCGACGAGATCCGCGCCGTGCCCAAGGTCCTGCTGCACGATCATCTCGATGGCGGGCTGCGCCCGGCGACCATCATCGAGCTCGCCGCCCAGACCGGCTACCGGGGCCTGCCCTCGACCGACGTGACGGAGCTGACGCGCTGGATGACCGGCGTAGCGCAGCGCGGCAGGCTTGAGCTGTACCTGGAGGCCTTCCAGCACACGGTCGGGGTCTTGCAGACCAGGGAGGCCCTGATCCGGGTGGCCGCCGAGTGCGCCGAGGACCTCGCCGCGGACGGCGTCGTATATGCCGAGGTCAGGTTCGCTCCCGAGCTGCACGTAAGCGGCGGGCTGAGCCTCGACCAGGTGGTCGAGGCCGTGCTGGAGGGCTTCAGACGGGGCAGCAGCGGCCGGGGCATTACCGTCTATGCCCTGCTCACCGCGATGCGGACCGCGGCGAGGTCGCTGGAGATCGCCGAACTGGCGGTGCGGCACCGGGACGCGGGCGTGGTCGGGTTCGACATCGCGGGCGCCGAGGCGGGCAGCCCGCCGAGCAGGCACCTGGACGCGTTCCAGTACGTCGCGCGGGAGAACTTCCACATCACGATCCACGCCGGCGAGGGCTTCGGGCTGCCGTCCATCTGGGAAGCGCTGCAGTGGTGCGGGGCGGAGCGCCTCGGTCACGGAGTCCGGATCATCGACGACATCCAGGTCGCTCCGGATGGCGCCGCGTCGCTGGGCAGGCTCGCGGGCTACGTGCGGGACCGCAGGATCCCGCTGGAGATGTGCCCGACGTCGAACGTGCAGACCGGCGCGGTCGCCTCCATCAAGGATCATCCGATCGGGCTGCTGCGCGAGCTGTCGTTCCGGGTCACGGTGAATACCGACAACCGGCTGATGAGCGGCGTGAGCCTGTCGTCGGAGTTCCACGCGCTGACCGAGGCGTTCGGTTACGGATGGGCGGACATCCAGTGGCTGACCATCAACGCCATGAAGAGCGCATTCGCGCCCTTCGACGAGCGGCTGAACCTCATCAACTCGGTGATCAAGCCCGGCTTCGCTGCGGCCAGGCCGGCCGCCGACGCCCAGGCCGCGCCGCAGGGCTAGCCCGTCGGGCTGGCCGGACGGGCCGCGCCGCCGAGGAAACGGGGCCGAGGAAACGGGGTCGCCCGTGCCCGCCGCCCGGCCCGCTGGTGCCCCGCCGGCCAGGTCGGGTACGGTCGTGGCGTGGGCATCGCGGCGGTGACGCAGCCGGCGGCGGACCGCGGCTGGCTGTCTGAGGTAGCGACATCAGACGCCGCCCTGCGGCAGGTGCTTCACGGGCTGCCGCCGGTCGACCAGGTGGGCTCCGAGGCGCGGGTGGCGGGGCTCGCGACCAGGTCGATCAAGCGGGATGCCAAGATGCAGGCGCTCGAGATGGCCGTCCGGATGGTCGACCTGACCACCCTGGAGGGCGCGGACACCCCGGGCAAGGTCCGGGCCCTGTGCGCCAAGGCGCGCCGCCCCGACCCCGCCGATCCGGGCGTCCCGCCGGTGGCCGCGGTGTGCGTCTACCCCGACCTGGTCGGCATCTGCCGCGCCGAGCTGGCCGGGAGCAGAGTCGCCGTCGCGTCCGTGGCCACCGCATTCCCCTCCGGGCGGGCCTCGCTCGCGGTGAAGCTCGCCGATGTCGCGGACGCCGTCGCGGCGGGTGCCGACGAGGTGGACATGGTCATCGACCGGGGCGCCTTCCTGGCCGGCCGGTACGGCCAGGTGTTCCAGGAGGTGCGCCAGGTGCGGGAGGCGTGCGGGAGCGCGCACCTCAAGGTGATCCTGGAGACCGGCGAGCTCGCCACCCTGGACAACGTGTCCCGCGCGTCCTGGCTGGCGATGCTGGCGGGCGCCGACTTCATCAAGACGTCAACCGGCAAGGTCGCCCCGGCCGCTACGCCCCCGGTGACCCTGGTCATGCTCGCCGCCGTGCGCGACTATGCCCAGGCAGCCGGACGGCAGGTCGGGGTCAAGGTGGCCGGCGGGGTGCGGACCGCCAAGGAGGCCATCCGCTACCTGGTGCTGGTCAGGGAGACGGCCGGGCAGGACTGGCTGACGCCCAGGCTGTTCCGCATCGGCGCGTCCAGCCTCCTCAACGACCTGCTCATGCAGCGCAGCAAGCAGCTCACCGGTGTCTACGCCGGGCCCGACTACTTCACCATCGACTGAGCCCGCGGCCGCCCCGTCCACCGGATCGCGCTGGAAGCGTCGGCCCTGCTGCCGACCAGCGGCGCGGTCGGCCTGGCCAGCTTCACCTCGACCCGGTGCGCGGCCGCCATCGCGCGGCACCGCCAGGCAACGCAGGTGCCCAACTGCGCTAGCCACGGGCCCGGCCACGAGCGGGCGCGGCCGTCATGGCGGAAAAGCGCGCCGCACGCTCACCAGCAGCGCCACAGCCGTATCTGCCGCCGCTCCTGTCACCACAGATACAGCCGTCACCAGCAGAGCGGGACCGACCTGATTCAGGTGCCCTAGTCAATTCGGGAATCGGTAAGGAATTACCGTACCGATTCCGCATTCATCAGGCTGCGGCCAGGCCGCACGGCACCATCGACATCTACTGAGCGACGCCCAGAGGGCACTTGCCTGTTCCGGCCGTAGGCATTAGCCCCTCCACGGCTGGCACTCTCTCGCCGGAGGCAGCGCGGACGAGTCCACGCAGTGACCTGGCCCTCCCGGTAGTCCATTGCTGCCGGGGCGGCGAGGTCGCGGTCTCGCGCATGCGACGCGCTCCCGGCGGGCAAGCGGCCAGCGTCGATGGCCGGCTTCAGCGGCGCGGCCAGCCCGGCATCGGCGGCATCGCTGGGGGCGGCGGCATCGCTGGGGACGGCGGTATCGGTGGCATCGGCGGCATGGGTGGCTGCGGCGGCATCGGCGGCGGTCCCGCAGGTCCCGCCATGCCTGGCCATCCGTGGCGCGGTCGCTGGCGCAGGCCCGGGCCGCCTGGGACGTCGGCCGCCCGCTGCGCCAGATCGGCGGCTTCCTGCGCAAGATCGGCACGCTCCTCCGCCTGGTCAGCGGCCTCTATAGCCTCCTCGGCCCGCTCCCGCGCCTGGTCGGCGGCCTGCCGCGCCCGGTCGGCCCGGCCCTGCGCCCGTCGCTGCTCCTCCTCGTCGGCCCAGTCTTCCGTCAGGTCGGCCGCCTCCTGCGCAAGATCGGCACGCTCCGCTGCCTCGTCGGCGGCCTGCTCTGCCTCGTCGGCGCGCTCCCGCGCCTGGTCGACGGCCTCCTGCAACCGGTCCGCCCGCTCTTGCGCCTGGAAGGCAGCTGCTTGCGCCTCGACCTGTTCCGCCGTGAGGCCTGCCGCCTCGGCCTCGCGGGCGTACCTCTCCTCCGGTGTCATCTCGTCCTGGGGAGCTACCGAGGCGAAGTCCTCACCCGGTGCCGCTGCATCACCCGCAGCGATCGCCCGCCTGGCCACGCTGTACGGCTCGCCGGTCTCGGCCATGCGCTGACGGGCGGCGGTCTTCTGGGCTTTGTTCTGCGTCATGATCGTCTCTTCCCGGCGAGGCTGCCCGCGTCTGCCCGCCTAGGCATATGACATGACTCAACGACGCACGCGAGTCGCAGACCCTTGTCCTCGTCGCCACCGCGGCGCGGGCCGGTCGGCAGCTCGGAAGCGGGCAGGCTGTGCGCTGCCTCTGAGAGGCAGAATACCGGTTCACGCAAGCGGCGCAGAAGCGCGTTTCCTCAAGATCTTTTGGGCCCTGCGACAGCTTGCCGACCTGGGCCTGCGGCTTGCGAGCACGACCATGAGCACCGGCCAGCTCCTGGAGCGTGCCGAGACGGATCCTGAAGCGAGAGGGCCTGGTCGTCGGGTCGACAGGGCAGGGACCTTCGCCGCTGAGGTAGCCTGACGCGGCTCGGTGGGGCCGCCGGCGCTTGCTTCCGGAAGATCTTGACGCTCTTCCCGCATGGAGCGCTGAAAAGCCGTCATGATCACGATTAGCGTGCGGCGGCGCAGCGAGTGGGACGGTCACGCCTCGCCGAGCGCCTCGCCGAAGTCGGCGAGGAGCTTGTGGTGATGATCATCGGCGAGCAGGTGCCCGACGCCGATGACGAGCGCGACCGGCCATTCAACAATGCCGAACAGGGCCAGGGCGGCGATCCCGCCGTAGAAGGCCAGCCGGTCAGGTGAAGGCACCGGGAGCGGCCCGATGCCATACGGCAGCACGATCCGTCCGCTTTCCTGCGCAATCGCCTTCGCCGCGGCGCGCTGTGCCCGCCGGGCGGGTGCCTGACCTGCGGCGCGCTGTGCTGGCCGGGCGGGTGCGCCACCGGCGGCGGTGCGGCTGGCGGTGGTCCGGCTGGCGGGTGCGCCACCGGCGGCAGCCCGGCTGGCGGCAGCCCGGCTGGCGGTGGTCCGGCTGGCGGTGGTCCGGCTGGCGGCGCTGGAGCGGCTGGCGGGCGCGCGGCCGGTGGCGGGAGTGCGGCGGGCAGGCTTCGCCCGGGCGGCCCCGCGGCCGGTTGCGGTGCGCTCAGCTGGCCCGGCGGTCATCCGCGGGTCACCGGCGCGCTAGTGCGTAGCCCACGCCGACCGCGGCGACCACCGGCCACTCGATGACCCCGACCGCGCCGGCTACTCCGAGCCCGGCCCAGAAACCGAGGCTCTTGTAGGCGACGTGACCGAAGACGGGCAGGTCCACCCCGGCGGCGTACTCCTCCTGGCCGTGGTGGTGGCCGTTGTGCTCTGCATGGTTAGCCGATGACCTCCGGTTGTCCGAGGCCGGCTTCGAATCAGTCTTTGCCATCACGCCAGGATGTGCGTGGCCGCAGAACCATGCATCACCCTGCCGGGGTGATGCCTGGCAGGTCGCGGCCGCTGATCATGCGGGAGTGAGGACCGGGACACCAGCACGCGGTCTGGCCGCAGCGAGCGCGCCAGGCTATCGCACGGCACGCGGCTGAGCTGGCCTGCCAATACGATGCCCGGTCTCGCGCTCATCTCACGCCCGGCTGCGGTAACGGCTGCCGTCGGCCGGGCGGTTCGCGGGCAGCGGATGCAGCGCGTGGTGTGGCGCGGCGACGGCCGCCTCCACATCGCGGTGCGCGGAGTTACCCAGGAACGCAACTCGGCCCTGGCCCGGGCGGTGGAAGCAGAGCTGGGGCGCCACCCCGGAGTGAACTGGGCCGTGGTCAACGCCCCGCTCGGCACGGTCGTCGTCAGCTGCGGCGACGTCCCCCCAGCGGAGCTCATCGGCGTTATCGAGCGGCTGGAGCGTACCTATTCGGCGCAGGCCGAGACGGCGGCTGACCGCCCTGGTCCCGTTGACCGGGTACCCGGCGCAGTGGCTGCGCTGGCCGCCAACGCGGCCGGCCTGTCACTGGCTGGTGCAGGCCGGGCATTCCGGACGGTGCGCCTGCCCGCGGAGCTCGGAGCCCTCGTCTCCTTGGTCGACACCCAGCCGCGGCTGCGTGGCCTGGTCGAGCAGGCTGTCGGCCCGGGCCGGGCCGACGTGGCGCTGGCTGCCGCCAACGCGCTCGCGCAGTCGGCGGCCCAGGGCGTCAGCGGGCTAGCGGTGGAGGTCGGCCAGCGGGGCGCGCAGCTCGCCGAGGCAATGATGCAGCGAGACGCCTGGGCCCGCGCCGAGCCGCAGCTGTGCGGCGACCCGGAGCGGGCCAGCGCGCTGCCCGTCACGCCGGAACGGCCTTGCCCGCTGCCAGCCGGGCCGATCGAGCGCTACAGCGAGCGAATCGGCCTGGGCGCAGCCGGCGCATTCGGCGGCGTCCTGGTGGTGTCCAGGAGCCCGCGCCGGGCGGCTAGCGTCGCGCTGGCCGGGCTGCCCAAGGCGGCCCGGCTGTCCAGGGAGGGTTTTGCCGCCACCCTCGGGTTCCTGCTGGCCCGGCGGGGCGTTGTCGTCATGGACGAGGGCGTGCTGCGCAGGCTGGACCGGATCGACACGATCGTGGTCGACGCCGACGTGCTGACCACTGGTGCGCTGGTCGTCGGGGACGTGGTCGGGGTCGGGCGCAGCGATGCGGCTGAGCTGGTGGGCGTGGTGCACGGGCTGTTCGACCCGGCCCGGGTCGGCGAGACCAGCGCCGACGGGACGTTCAGGCTCGGACCGCTTGACGCGCTGGGGCTGAGGAGGGGGACGGGCGCCCGGACGGCCGCGAAGCTTACCATCGGCGGCGCGGCGCACGTCCTCGGCCTGACGCGAGAGGGCAAGCTCCTCGCCGTGGTCGGCGTGGTGCTCGAGATGGCTGACGCGGCCGAGGAGATCCTCGCCGCCGCCGGCCAGGCCGGGATCGAGTTCATGGTGGCTGCTCCCGTGGCAGGCTCAGGAGCGGGGCAGGCCGATCACGGGCCAGGAGCGGGCCAGGCTGATCACCGGTCAGGGGTCGGCCAGGCTGATCACCGGTCAGGGGTCGGCCAGGCCATTAACGGCCCGGGCGCGGCCGGCCGGGGTGATCCGCTCACCGCGCTGGTGACCGCGCACCGCGCCGCGTTCGGCGACCGGATGCTGCCCGACGGGCGCCGGCTGGTGGCGTCCATCCGCGGGCTCCAGGCCGATGGCGCGGGAGTGCTGCTGGTGTCCAGGCAGCGCCGCGCGCTCGCGGCTGCCGACTGCGGTGTCGGGCTCGCCTCCGCAGATGGCCTTCCCGGGTGGGGCGCGCATCTGTTGGTCGGCAATGATCTCGCAGCCGTGGCGCTGATCATCGATGCGGTGCGGGTCGCCCATGCCGTCTCGCACCGCGGGGTGGCACTGGCTGAGGGCGGCACCGCGCTCGGGGTCGCGCTTGCCTTCGGCGGGACCGCGCCAGGCGCGGCCGGCCGCAGCCTGCTGGCGGTGAACGGGGCGGCCGCGATCGCGCTGACCAGCGCGGCCTGGTCGGCGGCCGAACTCGCCCGGCGCCCCGTCGCCGCGCCCCCGCCACGCACTCCCTGGCATGCCATGCCCGCCCAGCTGGTGCTGGACCGGCTGCAGAGCCGCGCCGCCGGGCTCGCCAGCGAGGACGCGCGGCGCCGCTGGCACCCCGACGAGCGGCAGCCGCCCGCTCCGTCGCTGCCGCGCGCCTTCCTGGCCGAACTCGCTAACCCGCTGACCCCGATCCTCGCGGGCGGTGCCGCGCTGTCCGCCTCGATCGGCGCGGTGACCGACGCCGTCATCGTCACCAGCGTCGGCGCGCTGTCCGCGCTGATCGGCGGTGTCCAGCGGGTCTGGACGGACCGCTCGATGGCACAGCTGTTCCAGACGTCGGCGGTCACGGCCCGGGTCCTGCGCGACGGGCGCGAGCAGACGGTGCCTGCCAGCCGCCTGGTCGCCGGCGACATCGTGGTACTGGGCGCAGGCGACGTGGTGCCCGCCGACTGCAGGCTGCTGGAGGCACGGGCGCTGCAGGTGGACGAGTCGTCGCTGACCGGCGAGTCGTTCCCGGTGGACAAGACGAGCGCTCCGGTGCCCGCGCACGCGATCGCCGACCGGCGCTCGATGATGTATGAGGGGACCGCGGTGGCGGCCGGGCGCGCCACGGCCGTGGTCGTGGCCACCGGCAGCGCGACCGAGACCGGGCGGAGCCTGGCGGCGGCCTCAGGCGCGGCGCCGGTCACCGGCGTGGAGGCGAGGCTCGCCCAGATCACGCGCACTACCCTGCCGCTGGCGCTCGGCTCGGCCGGCGCGGTCGTGGCGGCCGGCCTGCTCAGGGGACGGCCCGCCCGTGACAGCGTCGGCGCCGCCGTCGGCCTGGCCGTCGCGTCGGTACCCGAGGGCCTGCCCTTCCTGGTATCCGCGGCGCAGCTCGCCTCCGCCCGCCGGCTCGCGGCGCGCGGCGCGCTGGTCCGCAATCCGCGCACGATCGAGGCGCTGGGCCGGGTCGACGTGCTGTGCTTCGACAAGACCGGCACCCTGACCCAGGGCCGGATGGCGGTGGCGGCGGTATCGGATGGTGCCGCGAGCCGCCGCAGCGGCTCGCTTGACGACGCGCGCCGCCAGGTCCTCGCGGCCGCGCTCCGCGCGACGCCGCAAGCCCGCCCGGGCCGCAAGGCCGAGCACATGACCGACGGCGCGGTCGTCGCCGCGGCAGCTGCCGAGCAGGTCAGCCGCTCGGATGGGTACCCTCGCTGGCGCCGGGTGGCCGCGCTGCCGTTCGAGCCAAGTCGCAGTTACCACGCCACCCTGGGCAGCAGGGCAGCGGGCAACGCGGGAACGGGCAGCGCGGGAACGGGCAGCGCGGGAACGGGCAGCGCGGGCAGGAATAGGGCCCGAAACGGGCCGCTGCTGTCGGTCAAGGGCGCGCCCGAGGTAATCCTGCCTCGTTGCGTGCGATGGCGGGGGCGGGCGCTCGACGCTTCAGGAAGGAAGCGGCTGAACGCCCAGCTTGACCGGCTGACCAGCGACGGCTACCGGGTCCTGGCCGTGGCTGAGAACCAGGTCGAGGCCGGGTACGAACTGGGGGACGCGCAGATAAAGGAGCTGTCGTTCCTTGGCTTCGTGGCGTTCGGTGACCCGGTCCGTACCACCGCCGGGGCATCCGTGCGTGAGCTGCGCGAGGCCGGCGTCCATGTTGTCATGATCACCGGTGACCATCCGGCCACCGCGGCGGCGATCGCCGCCGAGCTTGATGTCCTCAACGGCGGCGAGATCGTCACCGGCACCGAGCTGGACAAGCTCGACGACGAGGCGCTGTCGGCCGCGCTCGCCAACGCGTCGGTGATCGCCCGCAGCACGCCGGCCCAGAAGGTCCGGGTCGTCCGGGCGTTCCAGCGGCTGGGCCGCACGGTCGCGATGACCGGCGACGGCGCGAACGACGCAGCGGCGATCGCCCTGGCCGACGTCGGCATCGCCCTCGGCAAACGCGGCACCCCGGCCGCCCGTGCCGCTGCCGACCTGGTCGTCAGCGACGACCGGCTGGAGACCATCCTGTCCGCGATCGTGGAGGGACGGGCCATGTGGGCGTCCGTCCGGCAGGCGATCGGCATCCTGGTGGGCGGGAACATCGGCGAGATCGGCTACACCCTGCTCGGTTCCCTGCTGACCGGGACCTCGCCGCTGTCGGCCCGCCAGCTCCTGCTGGTCAACCTGCTCACCGACCTCGCCCCAGCCCTGGCCGTCGCGCTGCGCCCGCCCCACCCGGAGGCGGTCGGCACGCTACTGGCGGAAGGACCGGAGGCATCACTCGGGTCGGCGCTGACCGAGGAGGTCGCCGTGCGCGCCGTGGCCACGGCCGCCGGGGCCACCGCCGCCTGGCTGGCGGCGAGGATGACCGGGCGGCGCGCTCGCGCGCGCACCATCGGCCTGGCGGCCCTGGTGGGTACCGAGCTCGGGCAGACGCTGCTGGTCGGCGGGCGCAGCCCGACCGTCGCGATCGCGGGCCTGGCCAGCACCGGCCTGCTCGTCGCCATCGTGCAGACCCCTGGCGTGAGCCAGTTCTTCGGCTGCACGCCGCTCGGGCCGGTCGGCTGGGCCATCGCCGGGAGCAGCTCGGTGGCGGCCACGGCAGGGTCGCTCCTGCTACCTCCGCTGGGCAGCCGCCTCTTGCCGCTGATCAAGTCGCTGGGCGACTCGGCGGAAGCCCGTCGGGCCGCCGCCTTGCTGGCGGGCCTGACCGCGACGGCACCTGGTTCCGGGCCGGCCCAGGCACCGCCGACGAGCGGGCCGCCCCAGCCGGAGGCCGGGCGCGGTGCCGCAGCAAGCGAGCGGGGCGCTACTGCAGCGGGCGAGCGGCGCGGTACTGGAACAGGCCAGCTGCGCGGTACTGCCGTAAGCAAGCGGCGCGAAGCCGCTCGGCTGGCCGCGCCGGCGCCGACTGACGGACGGTGGACGCGGCTTCACCCTGAAGGCACCGGATAAGCGCCCCGGCGTCACTGGCCAGGCCGGGACCTGGGCCGCTGAGCATCCGCAGTGGACCGGCGGCCGTGGCGGCGCCGCCGCGGCCGGGAGATGCTTGCGGACCAAAGGCCCTGGCGGCGCCGATCTTCAGCGGCGAGGCTGCTGCCATGGTCGTGGCCGAGTCCGCCGCCCCGTCCGGTGAGCTGGACCTGGCCGCCTCCGGCTGTCTGCGCCCCGACGAGGTGCTTACGCGCCTGGGAAGCAGCACGGAGGGCCTGTCCTCCGTCGAGGCGACCAGGCGCTTGGGGCAGTTCGGGCCGAACGTGCTCGCGACTCATCGGGTGCATGCCTCAGCCGTCCTGCTCCGCCAGGTCCGGAACCCGATCCTGGTCCTCCTACTCGGGGCGGCGCTGGTGTCGGGCCTGACCGGCGGCGGCACGAACGCGCTGATCATCGCGGTGATCGTCGCCCTCAGCGTCGGACTGGGGTTCTTCAACGAGTACCGGGCCGCGCTGGCGATGGCGGCTCTGCGGGCCCAGATCCGGCAGGAGGCTGAGGCACGCAGGGACGGGCAGGCGAGCCAGATCCCCGTGACCGCCCTCGTGCCTGGCGACGTGGTGTCGCTCCGCATCGGCGACCTCGTGCCGGCCGACCTCCGCCTGCTGGAGGTCGGCGAGCTTGAGTGCGACGAGGGCGTGCTGACCGGCGAATCCATGCCAGTCGCCAAGTCGGCGGAGCCGGTCGCCGGCCGTCAGCCGCTTGACCAGCCGGGATGCGCCTTCATGGGAACGATCGTCCACCAGGGGTCGGCGCTTGGCGTGGTGGTCAGGACCGGGACGGGCACCGCCTTCGGGCAGATCGCCGCGGGCCTGGCCGAGAAGCACAGCCAGACCGCCTTCGAGGTGGGCCTGTCGCGTTTCTCGCGCTTCCTGTTCGGGGTGGCTGCCGCGCTGACAGCGTTCATCTTCATCGCGAACATAGCGCTGTCCCGGCCTCTCATCGAAGCGCTGCTATTCTCGCTGGCCATTGCCGTGGGCATCGCGCCCGAGATGATGCCGGCCATCGTGACGGTCAGCCTCTCCGCCGGATCCAAGGCCCTGGCAGCGAAGAAAGTCCTGGTGAAGCGGCTGGTTGCGATCGAGGACCTGGGCAACATCGAGATTCTCTTCACCGACAAGACGGGGACCCTCACCGAAGGTGCGATCACCTTCCAGCGGGCACTCGACGCCGGTGGCCGCGACAGCGATCGCGTGCTGCTGTTCGGGCTGGTGTGCAACGAGGCAGCGGTCACCGCTGCGGGACCGGTCGGGGGGAATTCGCTGGACCGAGCCCTCTGGCTGGCTCCCGCGGCGGCTGCGGGACAGCGGGCTGCCGGACTCGCCGGTGCCTACTACAGACTGGGCGTCCTTCCGTTCGACCACGAGCGGCAGCTGGTCTCAGTGCTGGTCAAGGACCCTGACGGACAGCTGTTCCTGATCACTAAGGGCGCCCCGGAGGTGGTACTTGACCGCTGCGTGAATGTTCCCGACGACGCTCGCCAGGAGCTTGAGGCGCTCTTCTCGCAAGGGGCCCGGGTGGTGGCGGTGGCCGCCCGCCCGGCGGACGGCATGGCGGCGCTGGCCGCCGAGGATGAGCGGGGACTGGCGCTGACCGGCTTCCTGACGTTCGCCGACCGGCCGAAGGCCGACGCCGGTGCCTCCATCGCCGAGCTTGAACGGCTGGGAGTGCAAGTCAAGATCATCACTGGGGACAACGGCCTGGTTGCCGCTAAGGTGTGCGCCGACATCGGGGTGGACTGCAAGGGGGTGCTCAGCGGCGCGGAGGTCGGATCGCTCGACGACGACCAACTCGAGACGGCGATCCTGACGACGACGGTGTTCGCCCGGATCGGCCCGGACCAGAAGTCGCGCATCATCAAGGTGGCGCGCCGCACCGGAAAGGACGTGGCATTCCTCGGAGACGGAGTGAACGACGCGGTAGCGCTGCATCACGCCGATGTCGGGATCTCGGTCGACTCGGGAACCGACGTGGCCAAGGAAGCCGCCGACGTGGTGCTGCTGGAGAAGGATCTCGGCGTGCTGGCGGAAGGAGTCATGGAAGGCCGCCGGATCTTCAACAACACCATGAAGTACGTCCTGATGGCCACGTCGTCGAACTTCGGCAACATGTTCAGCGCGGCGGGCGCATCCGTTTTCCTGTCGTTCCTGCCCATGCTGCCGTCCCAGATCCTCCTCAATAACCTGCTCTACAACACAGGGCAGCTGGTGATCCCGACCGACCGGGTCGACGCCGAGGCGCTGGCCAGGCCGGCGGCATGGGACATGAAGTTCATCCGCAATTTCATGGCCGTGTTCGGCCCGGTCAGCTCGATCTTCGATTTCCTGACCTTCTGGGTCATGCTCGCCCTGCTGCATGCCGGCCATACCGAATTCAGAACCGGCTGGTTCGTCGAGTCGATCGCCACCCAGACTCTGGTCGTTTACGTGATCCGGACCCGGCGAGTCCCGTTCTTCAAGAGCCGCCCCAGCGTTCCGATGCTGCTGGTGCCGACCGGAGCTGCTCTGGTCGGCGCGATCCTGCCGTATACCGGGCTGGCGAACCTGCTGGGTTTCACGCCGCTGCCGACCACCTTCTTCCTGCTGCTGTTCGGGATGGTGGTCGTTTACCTGCTGCTGGTCGAATTGGCCAAGACCCGGTTCTACCGCGGGCCGAGCGCCCGGAGCCCGCGAAACCCCGTCACGCGTTCCGAGCGGTTCGAGCGGAGCATCCGGCGCCGCGCGTCCCGCTTCATCTGGCACCCCGCCCCGTGAGGGGGCGCGGGCCCGTCCGGCTGCCTAGCTGATGATCCCGTGGGCCCGGTTCCAGGCCTGGGCGGCTTTGTAGCCGTCCACCATGCCCCAGATCCACGCGGCGAACAGGATGGGCAGGCCGACCAGGGCGAGGATCAGCATCCATCCGATGAAGTACGTGACCAGGATCAGAATGCCCCTGGCCACGCGCCCGTTCACCATGGAGCCGAGACCGGGGATGAAGAACGACAGGAGCACGCCGAGCGCGGGACTGCGCGGCGCGACCATCGGGCGCATCTGATACTGCGCACGCTGGCCCTCCTGCCATTGCTGGCCCTCCTGCCATTGCTGGCCCTCCTGCCATTGCTGGCTGTCCTGCCATTGCTGGTCGGCTGGCCGTTCCTGGCTGTTCTGCCATTGCTGGCCGGGCCGCGGCCAGGCCCGGGCCTGCTGGTCCGGCGGCGGGTCCTGCCATTGCTGGCGGGGCGGGGGCGGCGAGTAGTGGTTCGCCTCCTGCGAATCTGGTGGCGAGGGGCGGACCTGCCACTGCGCAGTCGGGTCGGGGTCCTGCGGGCCAGCGGTCATGGCGGCTCCGTAGCGTAGTGGTGGCGCCTCATTACTATAGGTGCCTATTTCCCGGCCCGGTCATTGTCAACACGGCCGGCCACTCATAATGGCACTCGTCACGGCCGTTGCCGGGCCTGCTCACGGGAGCGCGTCGAGGAATACCCTGGCCTGCTGCCACATCTTCTCGGCACTCTCCTGGTCGTAGTCCGGCAGGCCGGGTCGGCGAAGAGGTGACCGGCGATCGGATAGCTGAGCCGGCCGAGCGCCCCGAGGCCTGGAGTGTCGCGCTTGGCGGGGGTCAGCGGGGGCGCCGGGCCTGGAGTGTCGCGATGAGGGCCAGCCGGACCTGCTCGACCGCCGCGCTATGACTGTCAGCGGAGAGGGCGGTTTCGGCGGCGCTGAGGCCGTCGGAGAGTACCTTGTCGTGGAAGACGCTGGCTACCCAGCGGGAGAAGTCGTGGCCGGCGCAGTGGTGACGCAGCACGCCCTGGTCGCAGCGGCCAAGCTCGGCTTCAAGCTCGGCGAGGTTGGCGGCGACCGCTCCGGTGGGGATGTCCGGTTCGGTCCGGAAGTAGAAGCGGTGGGCGGGCTCCACGCCGGAATGGTTGTACTTATGCTCGTGGCGCAGGTGAGGCGTGATCCGCGGACCTGGAGTGAACCTCAGGGCTTGGCCCGGGCGCTGGCGCCAGGCCAGTACTGCTCGGCCGGTCGGGCCGGTGAGCAGCCGGGCGATCTCGGTGCGGGGCATATCGGCCACGGCGGCGGTCAGGTTGACGAACTGGCTGGCGGGCTCCGGCGAGCCGAGGGCGATCACGGCGTCGAGAGCGACCAGGGCATCGGCCGACAGTTCGTCAGGCTGCCAGGTGATGAGCAGGTAGCCCTTGGAGCCCGGGTCGATCATGCGGCGGGTGACCGCGCTCCGCCCGATGGGCCCGTGGGCCTCGTCGACAACGACCCACTGCGGGAGGCCGGTCGCGGCCCGGTGCGCCTCGACCTCGCCGGTCAGAACGGTCGCGTAGGCGGCCCGGCCGTCGGCGTCGAGGTGGGACAGGTCGATGACCACCGCGGAGTGACCGTGGCGGAGCAGGCGGACCACCTCGGCGGGGTCGGCGAGGCGGCCCTCGAAGCCTCCGGTGACGAACACGCCGCGCAGCTCGCCGAGGCCCAGATGGTCGCCTTCGGGGTCGAAGACGACCACCGAGTAGCTGAGCCGGACCAACTGCTCGCAGATCAGCCCGGCCAGGTATGACTTGCCGTCGCCGGTGCCCCCGCAGATCGCGATGTTGAGCTGCGAGGCGGGCAAGGTTACCGCCGCGCCGAGGGTGTCGGTACCCAGCGTTATCTGCCAGCGGCGGGGATGGAGGTGGGCCCGCCCGGCGAGCAAGGGTCCGCGGAGCAGGTCGGCCACCCCTTGGCCGTCTGGCTGGTCCAGCACCATATCGGCGTGCGCGCGGAGGGCCTCGACCGCGTTGGCCACAGCCACCCCGATCTCGCAGGTATCCAGCAGGCTGTGGTCGTTCTCGGCGTCTCCGACGCCGATGGTGTTATGGCGGGAAAGGCCCAGATCGCTGAGCGCTTCGAGCAGCCCGCTGCCCTTGGTCACCCCGGCCGGGAGGATCATCAGCTCGCCCCGGTTGCGGAGCAGTCCGCAGTCCAGGCCCAGTTCGCGGATCACCTCCAGCACGGCCGGCTCGTCGGCCGCGGCGCAGGCGACCAGGACCTGCCCGATGTTGTGGGTGACGCCCCGGGCGGTCAGTGCCGCGCTGACCGCCCGGCCGATGGGGGCGGCCAGCAGCCGGACGCCGACCGAGGTCGACCACCAGGGCGCCGTTTTCGGCCACGATCGCGTCGAAATGGTCCTCGACCTCGGGGAACACGGCGCGCAGCTCGCTCATGATCCGCCCGGTGACCAGGATCACCCGGATCCCCTTGGCGCGCGCCTCAGCGAGCGCGGCCAGCGTGTCGGCGGCGACCGAGCTCTGCGCCAGGGTGCCATCGAAGTCGGCCGCCACCGCCCGGAAGTAACCGCGCGCTCCCTCGGCCATGCCCTCGACCAGCAGCCGGTAGGGCTGACTGGTACCGCTGAGCGCGAACACCTCCTCGCCGTCGCCGGTGTCGATGACGAGGGCGTCGAACCCGCCCGCGCGGATGGTTCGCAAGGTGTCCCGGGCCTCATCGAGCTGGCGGCGCAATTCCTCCAGCGGGTCTCCGGCTGCCGCGTCCTCCAGCGGGTCGCCCGCTGCCGCTGCCCCAGGGTCAGTAGTCGTCACGAGTAACTCTGCGCGGGGCAGCCCGCCCCCTCGCGCCGGTCCCAGCGGGCGGGTCCCCGGCCAGGGCCGCGGCGATATCGGTCACGTTGCCAGGCCCTTTCTCGGCCGTAGCTGCAGCCCGACGAGTAGCCGGTCGGTGTCGGAGAGGTCGCCGACGATCTTCCTGATCGGCGGCGGGAGCTTCCTGACCAGCGTGGGTACGGCCAGGATCTGGTCGTCCGCCGCCAGGCGCGGATTCTCCAGCAGGTCCACGACCTCGATGTGATACCGGCCCGCCAGGTACTGCTCGCAGGCAAGCTGCAGGTTCTCGATCGCCCGGACGCACTTGGGCGAGCGCCCGGTCACATACAGCCGCAGCTCCCAGGTCTCACCGGAGGGCACCGGCGCCCCGGCGCCCGTATCGGCAGGGCCAGGCTGGGTCACTGTTGCCCCCCGTCGCCCGGCAGGATCGAATCGGCCCAGCGCCGGGAGGCCATCGCCGCCCGCGCCGCATCGTCGTCGGCCGCCTGATGCTGCTGGTGGCCGTCGATCCGCCCGATCTCGGCTCGGTCCGCGGCGATCTCATCCTGCAGCACGGCGAGGCGGGCCTCGGCCGCCACGATGCCGCTCCGCAATTCGCGCCTGCGCCGCAGAAGGTCCTCGGCCTGCTGGACGTCCGCGATGCGCTCGCGCGCCTCCTGCGCCAGGCGGGCGGAGCCGGTCACGACGCCCGCCGGGCCGACATATACGTCGACAAGCTCGACGCCGTGGCCGGTGATGACGAATTCCCGCACCTGGTTGGAATGGGCGCTGCCCCGCGACTTCAGCACGAACAGCAGCCGGTTGCGCTCACCATTCGACTCTACGTTCCGCAGCAGCAGCCAGCTGTCTACTAGCGACGACATACCTACCGTGCTCGTCTCGCTCTCGTGAGCCAGCGTCGTCGCCATCGCGGTAATCCCGGCCGCCTTGAGCAGGTCGATCTGACGAGCCACCAGCGAGATTACCTCGGCACCTGAGGGCCCCTGGGCGAGACCGGCGATCCCGTCCAATACGGCCACGGACGGCGTGAACTCGTCGATCAGCCGGGCCAGGATGGCCAGATGCGTCTCGAGCCCGAACGCTGTCGGCCTGGCCGCCCAGATACGCAGCAGTCCCGCATCGGTCCAGCGCCGCAGGTCGAGCCCCACTGATCTCATGTTCCTGCTGACCTGATCGGGCGACTCCTCGAACAGCACCAGCAGGGTGCGCTCACCGCGCGCGCACGCCGAATCGATGAGGTGTGCCGCGAGCGTGGTCTTGCCCGTGCCTGCCGTCCCGCTGACCAGGACCGTCGATCCTCGGAACAGGCCGCCGGCCAGCATGTGGTCGAGGCGGGCCACACCGGTCGAGATGCGGTCCTCCGGCGCACCGTAGTCGAGGGCGACTGACGTGATCGGCAGCATGACGAAACCGCTGGCCGAGATCAAGAATGGGTACTCATTTGTCTCGTGCGGCGACCCCCGGTACTTCACCACCCGGAGGCGGCGCGTCGACACCTCGTCGTGTATGCGGTGGTCGAGAACGATCACGCAGTCCGATACGTACTCCTCGATCCCGTGGCGAGAAAGCACGTTGTCGCCTCGCTCGCCGGTCACGATCGCGGTAACGGCCCGGTCCTCGAGCCAGCGGATCAGCCGGCCGAGTTCGGCTCGCACGGTCGCCTGATCCCGGAACGCGGCGAACAGCAGCTCAATGGTGTCGAGCACGACCCGCTTGGCCCCGATGCGCTCGATGGTGTCGCCGAGCAGGAGGAACAGCGGCTGAAGGTCAAATTCGCCCGTCTCGATGACCTCGGACGGGTCGACCTGGAAGGCATGTATGACGAGCCTTCGGTCCCGCTGGAGCGCATCGAGGTCGAAACCCAGTGACGCCACGTTGGCGGTCACCTTCCTGGCCGATTCCTCGAAGGTGACCAGCACGCCGGGCTCGCCATAGTCGCGGGCGCCTGCGACGAGGAACTGCACTCCCAGCAGCGTCTTGCCGGATCCGGCGCCGCCTGTGACCAGGGTCGACCTGCCCCGGGGAACCCCGCCCCTGGTGATCTCGTCAAGCCCGCGGATTCCCGTCGGCGCCTTCGGCAGCGCCGGACCCGCGGTGGCTTCGGCCCGGGCTGACATCAGACCGGCTCCGTCATCGGGTGCCATGCTCCTCCCAGGCTCGCTTAACAACGATCGGTGTTCCGCGCGGCCACGGACAAGGGCCAGAAGTCCCTGGCTAAGAGCGGCGGGAGATGTTAAGAGCCTGGCGGTGCGCCTCAACGGCGCACCAGGGTCGCCGCGATCCGCCAGCGCCGACAGCCGCGGGAACCGGCCCAGGGCCAGCAGCGAGCCGGCGGCGAGCTGGACGGCGCCGTGCGAGAATGAGGCCCTGGCAACGACGGCGGACGACGGGAAGCACTGCTGATGCAGGCCGGCGAGGGAGCTAAGGCCGCACGCGGCGGCCTGGCCGCCCCGGATACGGCGACGACCCAGGTGACACCGCATCCGGACGGCTTGGCCTGGGAGTACGCACCTGCCCCCGAGTCGCGGGAGATCGTGACCCTGGCGGCGGAGTACGGGCTGTTCCTGAACGGAGAGTTCGTGCCTGCCGCCGGCGGCCAGTATTTCGTCACCGAGAACCCGGCCGATCAGGAGCCGCTGGCCCAGGTGGCGGCGGCCGGGCCCGCCGACGTCGACCGGGCCGTGACCGCCGCCCGCACTGCCTACGAGCAGGTCTGGGGCCCGATGCCGGGAGCCGAGCGGGCCAAGTACCTGTACCGGATCGCGCGGATCCTGCAGGAGCGGTCCCGCGAGTTCGCGGTCCTGGAGAGCCTGGACAACGGCAAGCCGATCAGGGAGTCGCGTGACGTCGACATCCCGCTGGCGGCGGCGCATTTCTTCTACCACGCGGGCTGGGCGGACAAGCTTGAGTACGCCGGGCTCGGCCCCGCGCCCCGGTCGCTCGGGGTAGCCGGCCAGGTCATCCCGTGGAACTTTCCCCTGCTCATGGCGGCGTGGAAGCTCGCGCCCGCGCTGGCGGCGGGCAACACCTGCGTGCTCAAGCCGGCCGAGACGACCCCGCTGACCGCCCTGCTGCTCGCCGAGGTCTGCCAGCAGGCTGACCTGCCCGCTGGCGTGGTCAATGTCGTCACCGGCGCGGGAGAGACCGGCGCCGCGCTGGTCGCGCATCCGGGAATCGACAAGGTGGCGTTCACCGGCTCCACCGAGGTCGGCAGACAGATCAGCCGCGCGGTGGCAGGTACCGGCAAGCGGCTGACCCTCGAGCTGGGCGGCAAGGCCGCCAATGTCGTCTTTGATGACGCGCCGCTGGAGGCGGCGATCGAGGGCATCGTGAACGGCATCTTCTTCAACCAGGGTCACGTCTGCTGCGCAGGCTCCCGGCTGCTGGTCCAGGAATCTGTCGCGGACGCCCTGATCGAGCGGCTGCGCGCCCGGCTCGGAACGCTGCGGCTCGGAGACCCGCTGGATAAGAACACCGACATCGGAGCGATCAACTCCCGGCAGCAGCTGGACAAGATCAGGGAGCTGTCCGATGCGGGGGAGGCCGAGGGCGCGCAGCGCTGGTCGCCGCCGTGCGAGCTGCCGAAGCGGGGCTTCTGGTTCCCGCCGACGGTGTTCACCGGGGTCAGCCAGTCACACCGGATCGCCAGGGAAGAGATCTTCGGGCCGGTGCTGTCGGTGCTGACGTTCCGCACCCCGCAGGAGGCGGTGATCAAGGCGAACAACACGCCGTACGGGCTCTCGGCCGGGATCTGGACCGACAAGGGCAGCCGGATCCTGTGGATGGCGCAGCGGCTCCGAGCCGGTGTCGTCTGGGCCAACACCTTCAACAGGTTTGACCCGGCGAGCCCGTTCGGCGGGTACCGGGAGTCTGGTTTCGGGCGGGAGGGCGGCCGTCACGGGCTGGCTGCGTATCTCGATGCCTGACCACGACGGCGGCACCGGCGCCGCGAGCCAGCCGGCCGCGAGATCCTCAGCCTCGAGACGGTCCGCGCGGCCGGGAACCGGCGCGCCGGCCAGGAAGTCCGGGGCCGCCAAGCCGGTCAGGACGGCCGCGACCGACTCCGGCGGCCGCGCCTGCCGGCTGGGCGTCCGCAAGACCTACAAGCTTTTCATCGGCGGGGCGTTTCCCCGGTCGGAGTCGGGCCGCTGCTACCCGGTGACCGATCCAGGCGGTGCCCTGCTGGCCCATGCCGCCCAGGCGTCCCGCAAGGACGCCAGGGACGCGGTGGTCGCGGCCCGTGCCGCGTTCGGCGGCTGGTCTGGTGCGACGGCATACAACCGGGGCCAGGTCCTCTACCGGGTGGCCGAGATGCTCGAAGGCCGCAGGTTGCAGTTCGCCGCGGAAATCGTTAATAACCAGGGTCTTGACCTTCCCGCCGCTGAGGACCAGGTTGCGCGGGCGATCGACCGGTGGGTCTGGTACGCGGGGTGGCCGGACAAGATCGCCCAGGTGACCGGGGCCGCCAACCCGGTAGCCGGACCGTACTTCAACTTCAGCGTGCCGGAGCCGACCGGAGTGGTCGCCGTCGTGGCGCCTGCCGATTCCAGCCTGCTCGGCCTGGTCAGCGCGGTGGCGCCGGTCATCGCGACGGGCAACACCGCGGTCGTGGTGGCCAGCGAGGACTGGCCGCTGCCTGCGATCACCCTGACGGAGGTACTCGCCACCTCGGACGTGCCGGCCGGGGTGGTCAACGTGCTGACCGGCCGCACCGCGGAGCTGGCGCCGGTGCTCGCCGCGCACATGGATGTCAACGCGATCGACTTGTCAGGGGTGGCCGGGCCCGGGCGGGCCGAGCTGGAGCGGCTCGCGGCGGGCAACGTGAAGCGGGTGTTCGCCGCGGACGAGGACTGGGCCGCACCGCCCGGGATGCGGCGGCTGCTGGCGTTCCTCGAGACCAAGACGGTCTGGCACCCGGTCGGCATCTAGCCCTCCCGCCCCGGCATGGTCGCCGGCCCTGATCCGCCCGGCATGGTCGTCGGCCCTGATCCGCCCGGCATGGTCGTCGGCCCTGAGCCGCCCAGCATGGTCGCCGGCCCTGAGCCGCCCAGCTTGGTCGCCGCGCCATCCGCCATCCGCCGTCCGCCGTCCGCGTGATCGCGGTCGTTTTCATGATCCCGGTGGCTGGGGGGTGTCCCGGCACCCCCAATCCACCGTGATCATGTACCGCTGCTCACCCGGCGGGGTCGTCATGGACCGGTGGCAGGCTGGACGGGACAGCTGCGGTCACATGGCCTCGGCGTGCCTGGCCAGCCGCGGGTGCGGAGGACCGCGGCGACTTCGGCGGCGACCTGGCAGGGCCGGGAGGTCACGTCGGACCAGCTGTAGCGAAGCGTGATGATCCCGCTGGCTGCTGCGGCGTTGTCCCTGGCGACGTCACGCCAGCGGGCGGCCACCGGGTGCGCAGCGGCACCGTCGGTCTCCACTGCGACCCCGTAGTCCTGGTAAAGGTTGTCTCGGTACACGATCCGGCCTTCGAGGCTTGCCCTGGCCTGGCGCTGTGCGGCCGGCAGCCGGTGTGCGCGCTCGACATCGCGGACGTAGCGGTACTCAAGGTTCGAGTGCGCCCCGGCACTGACCTCGCCGAGCGCTCCGGCGAGGCTGGCCCGCCAGCGCAGCTTCTTTCGCAATGCCATCGCCTCGCTGAGGCGCTGCGGAGTGGTCAGGCGCTCGGCACAGGCGCGGGATAGCCAGCCGAACGCATCGTCGAACGTGCGTGATGCCTGGGTCAGGTCGAGCACGGTCTCCTCGATCCGGGTTCGCGGCGGCCGCCGGGCCGGGTGGCGAGCCGCTGCGACGCGCTCCGACCTGTGGATGGCCAGGCCGCGAACCGGCTGGATGTGCCGGTCCGACGGCACGCTCAGGTGGATCAGGGGCCGATCGCAGCAGGACATGCCCTCAAGCTGGGCTGCCGTCTCATGGCTTAAGGCGGAGCCGGGGCCCGCGTGCAAGAGGGCCGCCCATAATGCGGGCTGTCTGCCGATGGTCCCGGTAAAGCACGCGTACACGCCTGGATACATTCTCTGCCAGCGGCCGCGGCGGAGCCGTTGCTTGATGGCATCGCGGGTGAGGCCGAGGCCGAGGGCCTGCCGGCGGCTGAGCACCCCGCCCTGGTGCGCCGCCAGCCTGCCGACTGATGCAGTTAAGTCATCGGGCACGTGCGAGATTCTGGATCGGCCCTCTGACAAAACCGGCTACTGCCACGCTGGACCGGGTGGGTGCCCATGCCCGAAGCTGCCGGGCGTCACGGTCCGTCGGCGGCGCGTTCTGCGGGTGATGGAAGAACCTCTGGCACATGCCCTTCGGCCGGCGAGGCGGGCCCGGCTTTCATGATCCCGGTGGCCAGGGGGTGCGCGGGCACCCCCAATCAACCGTGATCATGAAGGGCACGGGGGACCGAGTCGTCGGCATCGGTAAAGGTCGTTGCACAGGCAGCCCGGCAGCCGGGCGGTCAGGCAGACCCGCAGCCGGGCGGTCAGGCGGCCCGGGGCCAGACCACCGGGAAGAGCGGATGGTTCATGGCCGCACCCGCTGCAAGCTCGGAATCCAGGCCCTCGAACGGCGGCGAGGTGCGCCAGCGCCGTGGCGCGTGCCGGGCCGCCGCGGACAGGTACCGCAGCGACAGCACCCGCCGGCGGCCCGGATACGGGAATCCGGGTGCGCCGTGGACGGTCAGGAAGTCGAAGAAGATGGCGTCACCGGGCTGCAGGTCGAACCGGCGGATGTCGAAGGCGGCCCGGTCGGCCTCGATGTCGGGGAGCTCGGCCAGGCTGCCCTCGGGGAACCACTTGGCCTCTCCGGCCAGGAACGTGCGGGGCATCAGCCACGGTCCGCGGTGCGTTCCGGCTACCAGCTCCAGGCATCCGGCCTCCGGTACCGGGTCCACCGGGATCCAGGCGCTGACGCCCGGGCCGTCGACGTTGTAGTAGGGCTGGTCCTGGTGCCACGGCGTGCGCTGTCGCGTCCCGCCCTCCTTGACCAGCACATGATCGTGGTAGAAGCGCACCTGCGGAGTGGACATCAGCTGCGCGGCTATCCGCGGCAGCCGGGAGTCCCTGGCCAGCCGGCCGATCTCGGTGATCTCGCGCCACCGGCAGAAGTCCTCGGTAAACGAACCAGGATCGCCGGGCGCGCTGGCCACCTGCGCCAGCGGACCGTGGCTGGCCAGCACGGCGTCGATGGCCCGGGCCGCGTCGGCCAGCTCATCCGGGCTGAGCGCCTGCCGGACACACACCACCCCGTCCCTGGCATAGGCAGCTGCCAGCTCGTCATCGGTCAGTGGCCCGGTCACGGCTCCACGATAGGTCTCGCGCGAAGGACGGGCAGCCAGGGAGGCCGGCAAAACCAGTTGCCCTCGCGGCCGCCGCTGCCTACCGTCGCTGGATGGCTGTCATCACGTACCTGGTCCGTCGTGTCCGCCGCCACCGGGCGGTCGCGCCGGGCGTGGGGCTGGCACCCGCTCGTTGAGGAATGGGCCTCGCGGGTGGTGGCCGAGGCCGGCGTCCGGCCCGGCGATCTTGTTCTCGATATCGGGGCCGGGCATGGGGCTCTGACCGCGCACCTGGTCGAGCACGGCGCCCACGTCATCGCCGTTGAGCTGCACCCTGCTCGGGTGCGACGGCTGCGGGAACGGTTTGCCGGGATGCCGGTGACTGTGGTGCCCGCCGACGCCCGGTCACTGCGTTTGCCGAACCGGCCGTTCCGCGTGGTAGCAAGCCCGCCCTACGGGGTGTCCAGCCCGCTGCTGCGTTTGCTGCTCGCGCCGTCCTCGCAGCTCGCCGCCGCTGACCTAGTGCTGCAGCTGGCCGCGGTGCAGCGTTATGCGCAGGCCCGGGCACCGGGCGCGCTACGTTGGGGCCGCCACTGGGTTGTGCGGCCCGGCATCCGGCTACCGCGGCGTGCCTTCCGGCCGCCGCCCCAGGTCGACTCGGCGGTGCTGGTAGTGCGCCGCCGGTGACAGCTCGTCGATCCCGAGCGGCCTTTCATCGGCCGTGAGGTGGCGAGCAGGTCGCCGGGGTCGCAGTGAGCACCTCGTGCCGCGGGGGGATCAGACCGACGTCACCGGTTAGGCCGGCCAGCTGAGCGCTATCGGGCGGGTCTGGCGTCGGCTCGGAGCCCGGCGGGCCGCCCCCACCGCCTCGCCGCGGGTCACCCGGGCTCGTTGCCGCGTTGCCCCACAGGCTCAGGGCCGCCCATCCGGTCAGTGCGAGCGCGATCAACGGGAAGACCATGCAGATGATGAGGTACTGGGGCGCGTCTACGGCGGCGGTGATCTCGTGGCTGTAGGTGACGGCTCCCAGGTCGCCTCGCAGCAGAAGCCGCAGGCCGCCGACACCGAAAAGCTGGAGCTGGCCGTGGTAGAGCCAGTTTCGCAGCCATGCCGCCTTCAGCATCGCTGCGATCGTGCCCGTGCCGAGAACGGTGACGAACATCGCGCCCACCAGGCTGGTAAGGAGCCCCGCCGCGAAGACCTGGCGGGCCCTGGCGCCGGCGGGGGCAGGCTGCTCGATGCCGTGAAGCGCCGCTCGGCTACGACCGCGGCCGCCAGCGGGGCGCCAAACAACAGGATCCATGCGAGCACCACGAGCGGATCAATATCGGAGCCCGGCAGCCATGGATTGGTGGCAGCCCCGCTGAGTCCAAGCGGCACCACCGCGTACATGACGGCGCCGAGAGCGGTACCGGCAACGGCGCCGGTGGCGAGCGTGGCCGGGGCCACCCGTGACCGCCGCGAGGTCATCCGGAGGATGGCCGCCGCGTACAGCGCCATTACGACCAGGAACAGGATCTCGTTGGCCCACTGGTTGCCAAAGCCCGGGCCAGAGATAAGGCGGTACAAGTGCAGGCCAATACCCCCACGCGGCGGCGCGTCGAGGACCTGCTCGACGACGTTTTTGGCTGGTATGAGGGCCAGGATCGCGACGTAGGTACCGACGCGAAGGAACCTGGCTACCCGGCGGTCAGCGGGCGGCCCGAAGAGCCGGCGTGCCAGCAGCGGCAGTCCGGCCAGCAGCAAGACGATGGTGATCACATCGACCCGGTCGACCGAGGTGGCAAAGCTGCCCGGCGCGCCCGGCCAGGCGGCCCAGGCCGCCAGCGCGGCTGCCGCTGCGAACAGCATGGCGTTGCCGATCCTGTCTCGCATCAGTGCCTCCCTCGCGATCAGCCGTACACCCCGCACGGCCCGTACCGCCCGCGCCGCCCGCGCGCCCGCCCGCGCCGCCTGCGCGCCCGCCCGCGCCGCCTGCGCGCCCGCCCGCGCCGCCTGCGCGCCCGCCTGCGCGCCCGCCTGCGCCACCCGCGCGCCAGGCCGCGCCGCCGGCTCAGCCGCGGCGGCCTGCGCGGCGGCCGGCCCACCGGCGGTCACCCGGTACAGCGTGCCGGGCTTCAGCCCGGTCTGCTTCGCCAGTGCGTAGCCGTGCCGCCACTGCGACGGCTGCGCGCACAGCGCCGCCAGAACGGACGGCGTCTGCGTCGAGAACCCGGACCGCGCACTCACCGGAATGACTCTACATAGGTAGACACGAGACGTCTACATGGACGGAAGACGTACGGGTGCTCGTCTGCCTCCCGGACCGTAGCGCGGTCGGCGCACAAGCCGCACAAGCCGCGCATACCGCGGATGCTGGCCGTCGGTCTCCGGCGATCCCTCGGATGGAAAGCTCCCGCGATGCCAGCGGTAAGCCCTATCGAGGAAAGTGTCCGGCGTTTATGTACACCTGTGCGGTACATCGCACGTCTTTTAACTAGCTCGTTGGCCTGAGGACAGCGAATTGGGCTGATTTGCAACTAATCCAGTGTTCGCTCGGAGGGGGAAGATCATGAGATGTCGTCGAGTGGCTCGCATCGCGGGCGCGCTCCTGGTGCCGGTAGTGGTCGTCGGCGCTTTGATCGCGCAGGCGGGTGCGGCTTCAGCCGAGGCAAGCTGGCACGGCGGTCACCACGGCGTGGTGTACGTGTCCCGGCAGGGCAGTGTGTCGAACGCCGACCGGTCCTGCCATTCGGCTGCTTTCCGTACGATCCAGTCGGCGATCAACGCGGCCCCCGCACGGGGCACCGTTGTGGTGTGCCCGGGGGTCTATCGCGAGCAGGTGGTGATCGGCAAGCCGCTGACCCTGGCGGGCAGGCGAGCGATCATCGAAGAGAAGAATGTCACCCCGACGCTGACGGTCACAGTGCCGGGAGTCGGCCCGCTGACCATCTTCGCCGGCGTGGTCATCCTCAGCTCACATGTCCAGTTCAGTGGTTTCACGGTCCGGGACGCCCTGGGCGAGGGCATCCTCGCCGCGGGTGTGACCGGCACCATCAGTGACATCTCGATCGAGCACAACACCGTGGTCCACAATGACCTCGGCGGCGGCGTCCCGCCGGTTTCGACATACTTCGAATGCGCCGCGGAGGGACAGGCTCCCGGTGACTGCGGCGAGGGCGTTCATTTCCTGAGCGTCGCGTACTCCAAGATCCGCGGGAACCTGATCAGGGATAACTCCGGCGGGATCCTGATGACCGACGAGACCGGACCCACCGACCACAACCTCATCGAGGACAACGTTGTCACCAGGAACTCCACCGACTGCGGGATCACCGTGCCGGGGCACAACGCCCATGCCGTGGATGCCGCAGGCAATCCGCAGCCGTCGGTCGCCGGGGTGTATGACAACGTGATCGCGCACAACATCGTGACGTTCAACGGGCTGAAAGGCGACGGCGCGGGCGTGCTCTTTGCTAACGCCTCAGCTGGGACCGCCTCGTATGACAACCTGGTCGTGGGCAATTACATCGCCGGCAATGGGCTGTCTGGCGTGACCATGCATGCCCACACAATCGGTCCTGGCCAGTTCGAGGACCTGAGCGGCAACAAGATCATCGGCAACGTCATCGGCAAGAACAATATCGACGGCGATCCGCTCGACTCGCCCGCTTCCCCCGAAGATCTGCGGACGACCGGGGTGCTGGTGTTCTCCGGTGGCACCCCCGTCAGCGTCACGATCGCCCGCAACCTCATTTCCCACGATGCGATCGGTATCTGGCTCAGCAAGCCGGTAACCGCCCATGGCCTGCCAAGCAACGTGTTCCGCAACGTCAAGACACCCATCTCCGCGGGCAACTAAGCCCGCATCCGGCAACTGACCACCGGCCCCGGCAGCGTCCCTGCCGGGGCCGATGGCGGGCAGCCGCCTGGCCAGGGCATATCCGATGCCTGCCCGCCGGCTGACACCGGTCACGCGACCGCGACCGGCTCAGCTGGCGCGCTTCGTTTTCTGAAGAACTCATCCCGGCAGCGTCAACGAACCGGACCGACGATAGGAAAACCGGCCGCGACGGTTCTCAGCGTTGGAGCGAACCTGGCCTCATCCATTCGAGGAGGCTGCCCCGCAAACACTCCAGGCCCGGCGCCGGCCTGGTCAGATGATCCCGAACAGCCGGTCGCCGGCATCGCCGAGGCCGGGGACGATGTAACCGCGCTCGTTGAGCGAGTGATCCATCCCCGCGGTGACCACCCGCACCGGCACCGGCAGGCCCTCGGGAAACGCCTCCGCCAGCCGGCCCACGCCCTCCGGCGAGGCCAGCAGGCAGATGGCCGTGACCGCGGCCGCGCCGCGCGAGACCAGCATGGTGATCACGGTCTCCAGGGTGCCGCCGGTGGCCAGCATCGGGTCCAGGACGAAAGCCTCGCGGTCGGTCAGGTCGGCGGGCAGCCTGGCCGCGTACGTCGAGGCGACCAGCGTCTCCTCGTCACGGGCCAGCCCGACGAAGCCGACGTCGGCCCTGGGCAGCAGGCGCGACATGCCATCGAGCATCCCGATCCCGGCGCGCAGGACCGGAACAACCAGCGGGACCGGCCTAGCCAGCTTGACTCCCTCGGCTACGGCGATCGGGGTACGCACCGAGACCTGCTCGACTCGCATGTCCCGGGTCGCCTCGTAGGCGAGCAGGGTCACCAGCTCGTCGGTGAGGCTGCGGAAGGTGGGGGTTTCCGTGCGGACGTCGCGCAGCGCGGTGAGCTTGTGCGCGATCAGCGGATGATCGGCTACCAGCGTTTGCATGACCGGTAGTGTCTCAGTACGGCCGGGCCAGCCGTCAGCGCCATGCCCCGCAGTTATTAACGCATATCCGGCGCCCGGCCTCGATGTCCGCGGCCACGACGCGGGCCCTGGCTGCCGCACGGTATACCGGCGCCAGTGCACCTCGAACAGCGCGCCGCCGAGGGCCGACTCGCCGATCCGCCAGTGGCCTCCCGTCGACCGCACGATCTTCGCAGCGATCGCCAGGCCCAGGCCGGCCGCTCCGCCCTGCTCGGTGGACCGGTGGAACCTGTCAGACAGCCTGGCCGGTCGGCTTCGGGAACCCCCGGACCGCTGTCTTCCACCACGAGAGCGACCCGCCCGCCGCGCGGGAGGACGCTGATCCTGACCCGGCCCGCTGGCCCGGCGGGCCGGCAGGCATTGTCCACCAGCACGCCCGCCAGCCGGTCAATCCACTCCGGAGGTGCGCTGATCCAGCCGGTCAGCGGCCCGGCCGGCACAACTGAGATGTCGAACGACTGGGACCTGGCTACCGCCGCGAAACGATCCGCGCACACTCCTGCGCGATCGTGGTGAGATCAAGCGGCTCGTCACCTGGCGCCGGGGGACTCGAGTCGAACCTGGCCAGCCACAGCATGTCCGCAACGATGCGGCGCAGCCGCTGGCTCTCGCGGTGCACCCGGATCAGCGCGGACCGGTAATCGGCTGCCTCCCTCGCGCTGAGCGGTGTGCGCAGCTCGTGCGAGGCATCGCCGGATCGCCGCGCATCCCGCGTAGACGACGGCGATCAGTAGCGTCGCGACCAGCGCGACCCGGCTCGCATGAGCCACCTGCGAAGGCAGGGGCGGCCGGCGCATGACTAACTGGCCACGATCCGGTACCCGACGCCACGTACCGTCTCGATCCGGACCGTGGCGCTGGCCAGCTTGGACCGCAGCCTGGCCAGGTGGACGTCGATCGTGTTCGAGCCGAGCGCGTCAGCCTCGTGGTCCCACACATGCAGCGCGATCGACCTGCGTTCCACCACGGCCGGCGCCCGTCGCATGAGCATCTCCAGGATGCCGCGCTCGGTGACGGTCAGCGTCGGCCGCTGGCCGCCGATCCGTACCTCGCGGGTAGCCGGATCGAGTACCAGGTCCCCGACCACCAGCTGGGGTTGCTGCAAGACACGCGGTCTGCGCTGCAGCGCGCGGATCCTCGCCAGCAGCTCGGCGAAGTCAAATGGCTTGACCAGGTAGTCGTCGGCCCCGTGGTCGAGCCCGGCGACCCGGTCGGCGTGCGTGTCCATGGCGGTCAGCATCAGCACGGCGGTCGGTGAGCCGTCCCGGCGCATCTGCTGCAGCACCTCAAGGCCGGTTCGCGACGGCATCCGCCAGTCGAGGATCGCGACCTCATACTCGTAGACCCGAAGGTAGCCGAGGGCGGCCTGGCCATCAGGCGCCGTGTCGACGACATAGCCCTTCTCCCGCAGGCCCCGGGCGAGGACTTCCCGCAGGCTCTGGTCGTCTTCGGCTACTAGCACCCTCATCGCCATAGGTTTACCTGGTCCGACCGCCTGACCGGGCCGTTTCCGGCCTGGTGCCGTGCCTGGCGCGGCGTGCGCCGGGCCGGACGGCTCTATCCGGGCTAGCGAGGCAGCCGTCGCCACACCGGCCTGGGCAGCGTACGCAGTACGGCCGCCAGCACGGCCAGCTGCGGCGGGACCCAGACCACGGCCGCCTTTCCCCGCAGTGCCGCGGCGACGGCCGTTCCCACCGCTGCCGGGGTCGTGGCCAGCGGTGCCGCAGGCATGCCGGCCGTCATCCGGCCGGTCACGAAGCCGGGCCGGACCAGCAGCACCCGGACGCCGCTGCCGTGCAGCGAGTCGGCCAGGCCGCGGGCGAACGCGTCCAGGCCGGCCTTGGCCGCGCCGTAGACGAAGTTGGCCTTGCGGGGCCGGATGGCCGCGATGGAGGAGAGCACCACGATGGTGCCATGACCCTGGGCGCGCATCCGCGCCGCCGCGGCGGTCAGCGCCGTTACGTGCCCGGTGAGGTTGGTGTCGATGAGCTGGCCCGCCTGCAGCGGATCGGCGTCCAGCGTCTCCTGGGGGGTCAGCACGCCCGCGGCGGAGATGACAATGTCCACGTCACCCTCGGAGAAGGCGTCATCGATCAGCGCCTGGTGCGTCTCGAGCGCCAGTGCATCGAAGACCAGGGTCCGCACCCGGTAGGGCAGGGTCTTGCCCGCTGCCTCCAGCCGCTGCGCGTCCCGGCCGGCCAGCAGCACCTCGGTCTCGGCGGGCGCATGCAAAGCGGCCAGGATCTCCAGGCCGATCTCGCTGGTCCCGCCGAGCAGCAGGACCCGTCCGGGCCGTCCCAGTCCATCGTTCATCGGTAGAGCCCCACCGCGAACATCACTAGCCACGCCACCTCACACACGAGCATCCAGGTGTCCCGGGAGATGAGATCCTCGACGGCCTTGCTATCCGCCCTGGCGGTCAGCCAGTCGAACCGGATGAGCGCGGCGGCCAGCGGAATCGCGCTGGCCAGGTGCCAGCCGCGCAGCCAGGGGTCGTGCTCGGTGTACGCCCACATCAGGTAGGCGCCGACCATGGCCACGGCGACGAGCCGCTCGCTCAGCCGCAGCAGCGCCGGGGTGTACCAGCGCATCACCGGACGGTGCGCGACGGCGTCCGATCCCAGCACCCTCAGCTCGGTGAAGCGCTTGGCGATCGCCACCATGAACGCGCCCAGGCTGCAGACCACCAGGAACCAGCCGGACGGCGGCACATGAGTGGCGGCGGCGCCGCCAAGCGCGCGGAGCAGGAACCCGGACGCCACGAACATCATCTCGACGATCGGGACGTGCTTGAGGACCAGGGTGTACAGGAACGAGAAGACCAGGTACGCGCAGATGACCAGGGTCAGCTTGGGCTCGTGGATCAGGAAGCCGGCAGCCTCCGCCGCGACGACGCAGGCTGCCGCCAGCACTAGCGCATGCGACTTGGGCAGCTGGCCGGAGGCGATGGCCCGGTATCGCTTGTAGGGATGGCTGCGGTCGCGCTCGGCGTCGACGACATCGTTAACGAAGTAGACCGCGCTGGAGGCGGCGATGAACGCCGCGGCGGCTACGAAGGCGTAGGCCAGGCCGTTGGCCCTGCCCAGCGTCGCGCCCGCCAGCGGAGCGGCGAACACCAGCAGGTTCTTCGGCCACTGCCGCGGCCTGGATGTCTGCACGACAGCCACCACCCAGCGCAGCGGCGCCGGATAGCGCGCGAGCCGCGCGGTGGCAGGACGCGTGACCTCGGTGTCGGGCAATTGTGTCGTCACCGTGCGTAGACAGCCGTGAAGTCGCGATTCGCGCCGCTGTAGTAACGGTCGGGCGGCTGCACCTGGTCCGGCAGGAGGTTGATCGGCGTTGGATCGCCCGGGTGATGCTGGGGGAGGTAGTACATGTACGACATCCAGTCCGGGTTGATGTCAAGCTGCATCGCGGAGACGCAGCCTGCGCGCTTGAGCAGGTCGGCTAGCGTCCGCACGTCAAGCGCCGGTCCATAGACGAAGATGACCCTTCCGTCGCGCGTGATCCCGATCCCTGAGCGCCAGACATAATACGCGCCGCCCAGGGTCGCGCCCCAGCTGGTCTCCACATTGTTGTCGACCGTCACGGGCACCTTGCCGTCCGTCACGATCAGGTACAGATTCTGCCGGACCCCGACCACATTCCTGGTCATGCGCAGACCGCCGCGGTCCCACGTGCCGATCGCGAGGTGCCCGTCCCGATAGTAGACGACGGATGCGACTCCTGGGGTGAGCGTCCCGCTGCGCTGTCCGTTGAGATAGAAGCCGCCGTCCGAAGTAGAGACCTTGAATCCACCGTTGAACGTCGCCAGCAGGCCGCGGCGGGAGCCCGGCGGGATGATCGCCGCGGAATGCCAGTCCCCGGGGCCCGGGTCCTCATACCCCGGATGTAGCTGGAAGGTCACCAGCTTCTGGCTCATCGAGACGATCCCCGCCACGTACGAGGTGTGCACGCTGTCCGGCCGCAGGTAAGTTCCGAAGACCGCCGGCGACCCGTTCACGGTGGCCAGGACCCGCCACTTGCCCTCGCCGGGAAGCGGTGTGCCGGCCGGCGAGCTCAGCCGCCGCGGCGGATCGAAGACGACCCGTGCCTTGCCCTGGTGAGTGCCCTTCGGCCGGATGGGGAACGCGGCCGCGGACGGCCCGGTCAGGGCGAAGGACGGCCTGCCGCCCTTCTTCGGAGCCTGGTAGGTGAGCCATTCGCCGAAGGTGACGACGGGGCCGAGGTCGTGATCACGGGCCCATTCGGCGAGCCGCTCCGCGATCGTGCCGCCACCGGGCATGGTGAGGGCGTTCCCCACCGACCAGCCGACCAGGCAGAGGAACACCGCTAGTACGACCGCGGCGATCCGGAAGCCGCGCCGGTCCCGAAGCCTGCGGCCTTTCCGTGGCCGGCTCCTGAGCCCGCGGATGGTGAGCCGACTCCTGAGCCCGCGGACCTGCGCAATTTCGTGCCCGGGCGCGCGGCCCCGTGGAGCGTCCAGGCTGGCGTGGGGGCCGGGCTCTGGGCTGGCGTGCGGGCCGGGCTCTGGGCTGGCGTGGGGCCCGGGCTCTGGGCTGGCGTGGGGCCCGGGCTCTGGGCTGGCGTGGGGGCCGGGCTCTGGGGTCGCCGAACTGCGCACGCGTCCCTCCAAGTCCGTGGCCGGGTCCGCTGCCGTAGCTTCTTAGCAGCAAATACCTGATTAGTAGCGGATACCTGACGATATCCGCAGGATGGCGGCGCCCGGCCGCGAATCCACTACTACCGCGCCATGCGGACTCGGGCCGGGCGCCTCACGCGTTTGGTCTACCCGTGCTACATGAAGACACGGTTACGCAGCAGAGAGTTTGCTCGCTCATGACCGTGAGCCGGCATACGGTCTCAGCCGGCGCGACCCTATCTTCGCGTGCTCACGGTCCCTTAGGCTGGCGCCGCCACAAGAGCCGACAGAAAAGGCTTGCATCATGCGAAAGCGCCAGGTTCCCGCATTCGTCGCTGCCGCCCTGGCCCTGGCCCTGGTCGGCGCGGCCTCCGCCAGCGCGTTAACACAGGCCCCCTCGCGGCCAGGCCGCACACTGACCGTCACGCAGGCGCGATACGCGAAGCCGACCCTCTGGCCGCGGACCGCCGTCCACGGCGCACCCGCGGCCCCGGGCTGCGGGTTCACCAACGCGGTGCCGTACGACAGGTACAAGGGCCTGCCTAACTTCACCCCGCAGCGGGCCGCCCACCCTTACATCGCCCGCCTTTACACCACTCAGGGCGTGATCGTCTTCCAGGCGCTGACAGCACAGGCGCCGTGCACTACGTATTCCTTCAGGTTCCTGGCCCAGCGCCGGTACTTCTACCGGACGCATTGCCACCGGCTCACCACCCAGGGCATCTACGTGCTGCAGTGCGGCGACCCCACCGGCACCGGCTCCGGCGGGCCCGGCTATCGCTTCAACGACGAGAACCTGGCCGGCGCCACCTATCCGGCCGGCACGGTTGCCATGGCGAATGCGGGCCCGAACACCAACGGCAGCCAGTTCTTCTTCGTCTGGAAGGACACCACTCTCGCCCCCGACTACACGCCATTCGGGAAGGTGATCGCCGGAATGAACGTGCTGCAGAAGATTGCGGCCGCCGGCGACGACAGCCAGAACGGTCCTGGCGACGGTTACCCCCACCGGTACGTCGCGTTCCTGCACATCCAGATCGTGCTCGGAAGGTAGCGCTGCCACTGCTCCGGGCCGGAGCGCGGCTGCGCTCCGGCCGGGCCGTCGCCGTCGGCCGAGGTCTGGGCCCTCGGAACCCGAGCACTCATGGCGGCCCTGTCCCTATGGGTCGGCTGGCGGTCACCCGCGGCGTGCTGTCATCCTCGGATCCTGTGTCACTGTGGCAGGACGCCTCGATTATGAGCCTGGAGATGACGCCTTATGGATGCGTCGCATGTGTGGGTGGCCAAGGATGACGGGACCGACGTCGTGCGCGCTGAGGCGATCGTGAGTGTCGGCATCGACTACAACGGCAATGTCACTGCACAACTGGCCGGGCACGAGGGGACCACGGTGACCCTGGTCGTGCCTGGCCACCAGGAGGGCCAGCAGACACCGGCTGACTTTCACCGGCAGCTGATCCGGGCCCTGGCCCAGCTGTCAGATGCCGCAGGTCCCTTCCTGCTCCGGCCGGTCTGCGATGAGGAGCACGGCTGGCACTGGATCAACGAGCCTCTCTAGACCCGCCGCTGTGAACAGCGCCGGCGGTGCGCCGGCCCGTTCCGGGCCCGGGGCCCACCGGTTCCGGGCCCGCGCCATTCGTATGCCGCGGCAGTCGCGGGACGGGTCATGTGCTGCGTGCTGATCATGGGCATCGCCGTGTCTGTGGTGGGCGTGCCGTTTCAGGGCGGGCGGCTTTCATGGCGTCCGAGCGGCGGCTTTCATGGCGTCCGAGCGGCGGCGGCTTTCATGGCGTCCGAGCGGCGGCTTTCATCGTGTCTGAGCGGCTGCGTGCTGATCACGGGCACCACTCGCGTGTCTGTGGTTGCTTCTGTCACTGACGCCACGGGAGTTAGCGGCAGAGCCGGGCGAACGGGCGTGATCCAGCCGCTTAATAGGTGCTTTCCGGTGATCTTGGCTACTTTCCAGCGATATCTACTGGAAAGTAGCCAAGATCATTGGTTATCGCTCAGCTGCAGGGGCTGGTGGGACTGCTGTTGCCAGCGTGACCGATCGGGGGTGCTGCGCTCCCGGGCATTGACGAGATCCGGCCAGCCATGCGCCACGGTGGGCAGCAACCCGAGCAGCGTAGCGATGACACATATGGACAAAGCTGCTGTTACGACAGCAGCAGGCCCATCACACCAATGATGTCTGTGCTCAGGCTCGGCCTGCCGCGAGCCCGGTCGCTTGATCGTGCTAGATTGATATCGGTTGTAGTCGAAGTTCGTACGTGTCACAGCGCCTGCGGAATTCTGACAGCGGGCGCCGAGGATGCTCAGAGTCCAGCCTTCCAAGGCAGGCGGTCGCAACAGCCCGGGGCACACACTCGTGGATCCCGAAGATCGTCTCAGTAGGAGAAAGCAACATGGCTCAGGGCACCGTGAAGTGGTTTAACGCCGACAAGGGCTACGGCTTCATCGCCCCCGACGACGGCACTGCCGACGTCTTCGTTCACCACTCCGCCATCCAGACTGACGGATTCCGCAGCTTGCAGGAGAACCAGCGGGTTGACTTCACCGCCGGCCAGGGGCCCAAGGGCCCGCAGGCTGAGCAGGTCCGCCCGATCTGACCAGACCAGCCGCTATAAGCGGATGAAGGCCGCCAACTGGCGGCCTTTACAGCGTGCGGGGTGGCTCCTGAGCCACCCCGCACGCGGTGTGTTTCGCCGTCCTGTTCGCGGCCCCTGTTCGCGGCGCTGTTTCCGGGGCGCTGTTTCCAGGGCGCGCTGCGTCGCGGCGCTGTGTCGCGGCGACCACCGGCTCGCTGAGAGAATGTTGCTCATGCGAAACGGGCACCGCTCAGAGCGTCCGGCTAGCTCTGCACATCTGGCTGGTTTTCTGCGCTCAGCTGGCTCTGCACATTCTGCCGACTTCCTGCGCTCAGCTCGCTTTCCGCGCTCGGCTGGCTCCGTGCGCTCGGCTGGCTCCGTACGCTCGGCTTGCTTTCCGCGCGCGACCGACTCTGTGCGCTCGGCCGGATCTCTGCGTTCGGCTGGCTCGGTAGGCTCGATCTTGAGTATCGGGTCGAGCGGATCGATCTTGTCGATCGGCTCGACTGGCTCAATCCTGTCGATCGGGTCGGCCGGCTCTGTCCTGTCGATCGGCTCGGTGGGGTCGGTGTTCTCGATCGGCTCAGCAGCGAGCATCGGCTCGATAATGTCCGGATTCTCGATCTTGTCGGTCCGGTCCTGGCGATCGAGCCCCAGGCGACGGGGCAGCGCGGCGCAGGGCGGCACGGCGCAGGGGAGTACGGCGCAGGGGAGTACGGCGCACGGGAGTACGGCGCAGGGGAGCGAAGCAGGTCAACCGTGACGCCGCGGTCGGCCGTGATCGCCTTCTGGTAGACGGCCCAGGCCGCGGTGAGGTCCTGCCAGGGCAGGCCTACCGGCGCGTAGACCGTTATCTCACTGGCGCCGCTGCGGCCAGGGCGCTCACCCCGCAGCGCCTGGCCGAAGGTGCCTGCTTCAGTGCGGCGCAGTCCCTCAGAGGCCAGCGCACGCCGGCGCGCCGGAAACGTGGCCGAGGGCAGCGATCAGCTCATCGATATCGAGGAGTTCCGTGACGTCAGGGCAGCCGAGGATCACGGTCATGCCCTGACCATGCACCGTGGACACGAGCCAGCGGCTGCCCGCCCGGGCATCTCATGAGGCCCGGGCGGGTGCGCTGGAGGCTCTCAGGCCGGCTCGTAGGTGACGTGCAGCACGCCTGAACTCAGCGCGCGGGAACTCAGCAGCTTCAGCGGTATCTGGTCGCCACCGGCGAAGAGGCGCTTGCCGCTGCCCAGCACGACCGGAAAGACGAGCAAGTCGAGCTGGTCGAGCAGGCCCTGACCCAGCAGCCAGGCCACGAGCGTGCCGCTGCCGCTGACGTTGATGTTCTGGCCCGGCTGCTGCTTGAGCACGGCGATCTGGCCAGCCACATCCCCGTTAATAAGGAATGAATTCTGCCACTCGGCCTTGTCCAGGGTGCCGGAGACGACCGCCTTCGGGAAGCTGTTCATCGTGGCCGCCATCGGGTCACCGCTGGTGTCGCCGCTGAAGGCCGCTGCGAAACCCTGATAGGTGATCCGGCCCAGCAGCAGGGTGTCGCCGCCGGCGATCAGCGACCCGACGACCTGGCCGACGTCATCGCTGAAATAGGGCCCGGTCCACTTTTCTGGCGACTCAACCACGCCGTCCAGCGAGATGAACAGGCCTGCGACGATCTTCCTCATGACGATCTCCTCCGAAGGTAGGGTGCCAGCTGGCTGTCCGGCCGGCCACTTACTGACGCTGCGAACAGGCCGTGGCCGGATCGACACGAGCTACCGGAATTTTGTTAACGAATTTCGCCCGCCAGCCGTCGCCACCGTGTCGATGTGGCCGCTTGCTGTTCGCAGCACGAGTAGAGAGGCTGAACCGGGCCGGCCTGGACCGTGCCCGGTACCCGGCCTACGGATCACGGCAGAAGGAGAAAATGACGATGCGGTTCTTGCTGACCACCACGGCCGGCGACGCGCCGGACGAGACGATGATGGCCGAGATGGGCAGGTTCGTGGAGGAGCTGACCAAGGCCGGCGCGCTGCTCGCGACCGGCGGGCTCGACCCGGCGGGCACGCACATCAGGTCATCCGGCGGGAAGATCACCCTCACCGACGGCCCGTTCACCGAGGCCAAGGAGGCGATCGTCGGCTTCGCACTGATCGACGTCCGGTCCAAGGAAGAGGCGATCGAGCTGTCGAGGCGGTTCTGGCAGATCGCCGGCGACGGTGAGGGCGACATCCGCCAGGTTTTCGGCCCGGAGTAGCCGCGCCTAACGCCAGGCTGTCCGCCGCCCGCATCGGCGAGGTTCCCGGCTCGGGCGGCGGGCTGCATCGGCCAAGCTCTCGGCCGCGGTGACGGCCGTGACCGGGAGCGGCTTGCGTCGCGACCGGTGATGATGCTCTGATCGGCTGCGTGACGGCTTCCGATGCGCAGCGCGCGATCGAGGCGGTCTGGCGGCTGGAGTCGGCGCGGATTATCGCTGGTCTGACCAGGATCGTCCGCGACGTCGGCCTGGCCGAGGAACTCGCCCAGGACGCCCTGGTCGCCGCGCTCGAGGAGTGGCCGTGCGCGGGCATCCCGGCTAACCCGGGCGGCTGGCTGATGCTCACCGCCAAGCATCGAGCGATCGACCGGCTCCGCAGGAACGACCGGCTGGAGCGCAAGCTCGAAGAGCTGGGTCACGAGGCCGCGACGCGGCAGGAGATGGCCGCCTTCAGCGGCGAGGCGGACTTCGACATGGTCTTCGATGAAGATGTCGTCGAAGACGACTTGCTGCGGCTGATGTTCATCTCCTGCCACCCGGTGCTGGCCACCGAGGCCCGGATCGCGCTCACCCTCCGGCTGCTCGGCGGCCTGACGACACAGGAGATCGCCCGTGCCTTCCTGGCCTCGGAGCAGACGGTCGCCCAGCGGATCGTGCGGGCCAAACGGACCCTGGCCGCCGAGCGGATCGGCTTCGAGGTTCCGCCGCAGGCCGAACGCACCGCCCGGCTGGAGTCGGTCCTCGAGGTCATCTACCTGATCTTCAACGAGGGGTACGCGGCGACCGCCGGGGATGGCTGGACGCGCCCGGCGCTGTGCCAGGAGGCGCTGCGGCTGGGCCGGATCTTGGGCGGGCTCGCGCCGGACGAGCCGGAGGTCCACGGCCTGGTCGCGCTGATGGAGATCCAGGCCTCCCGGTTGCGGGCCCGGATCGGCCCGGACGGACAGCCCATTCCGATCCTCGAGCAGAACCGCGGCCGCTGGGATCAGCTGCTGATCCGGCGTGGCTTCGCCTCCCTGCTGCGCTGCGAGCAGCTCGGCCGCCCGCCCGGCCCGTACCTGGTGCAGGCCGCGATCGCCGCCTGCCATGCCCGGGCGGCTAGCGCGGAGCAAACCGACTGGGCGGGCATCGCGGCGCTGTATGAGCTGCTGGCCAGGCTCACGCCCTCCCCGGTGGTGGAGCTGAACCGGGCCGTCGCGGTCGGCATGGCGTTTGGCCCGGACCGGGGCCTGCAGCTGGTCGATGCGCTGACCGCCGAGCCCGCCCTGCGCGACTATCATCTGCTGCCCAGCGTGCGCGGTGACCTACTGTCCAGGCTCGGCCGCAGCGCCGAGGCCAGCCAGGAGTTCTCCCGCGCGGCCGCACTGGCCAGGAACGCGGCCGAGCGCACAGTCCTGCTCCAGCGTGCCGCCGCCTGCGCGAGCTGACCCCATCAGCCGAGGTAGGGGCGCCGCTCACGCTGCACCGAGATCCATGCCCGCCCGCAGCTGCAGGCGAATCGCGTGCCTCGTTCGGCGTCGTGAGGATGAACAGCGCTGCGCCAGGCCGACCGGGCCGGGCGGCGTCCCGCCCAGCATCAGCCGGGCACCATGGTCGACGGCCCCGCCGCACCTTGTCTTGCACCTTCTCTTGCACCGCGAGATCGGGCAGCAACTGTACCTATCGCCGCGGACCATCGGCTCGGATCTCTACCGGATCTTCCCCCAGCGCGACATCACCGCGCGGGCCCAGCTGGCCTCCCGGCTCGACCTGGCCTGACCGCATGATCCGGTGTCCACCGTCCCGGGTCACCGGCTGACCTTCCGGGTCATCGCCGGCTGCTAGGAGTCAAACGTCCCTGGCGGGCCTGACAACCGGACGACGCGGCGGGGGGAACCGCGTCCTGCGGCTAGCTCATGGTGAGGCCGCCGCTGACGCTGACCGTCTGCCCGGTGATAAAGGCTGCGTCGTCGGACGCGAGGAAGGCCACCGCGGCAGCGACGTCGGCGGGCTCGGCTAGGCGGCGCAGTGGGATGGCCCGGATGAGTGCCTCCCGCAGCTTCGGGTCATCGCCGCCGAGCGAGGCAAACAGCGCGGTATTGGCCGGACCGGGGCAGACACAGTTGGCGGTGACCTGGTGGCGGGCCATTTCGCGGGCGGTCGCTTTGGTGAAGGCAATCACCCCGCCCTTCGCCGCGGAGTACACGGCCTCGCCCGACGAGCCGACCCGGCCAGCGTCGGAGGCGATGTTCACCACCCTTCCGCGGCCCTGCTCGGCCATGATCGGGAGCACCGCCTTCGAGGTGTTGAGCACGCCGTAGAGGTTGATCCGGATGATCCGGTCCCAGTCGGCCGGGTCGGACCCGGTGAACGGGCCCGCCTTGTCCCATCCGGCGTTGTTGACCAGCACGTCGATATGCCCGAACTGGCTCATCACCCGGCCGGTCATCGCGGTCACGGACCCCGTAGAGGTGACGTCGGTGGCCACGGCGATGGCAGTCTGCCGTTGCTGGTGCCGCCGTTGCTGGTGCCGCCGTTGCTGGCACTGCCGCTGATGGCGCGGGCGGTCCGGCTGGCCGCGTCCTCGTCAATGTCGGTGACGACCACCGTGGCTCCTTCGGCGGCGAGCCTTTCTGCGATCGCCCGGCCGATGCCCTGCCCGGCGCCGGTCACTACGGCGATTTTCTCGTTCATGTTCCTCAATGTTCATGCCCTCTCGCAGTGGCGGGACTACCGCGCGTACGCGCGATCCGCAGATGCGGCGATAACCAGCGGCGCCACGACCAGGCGCAGACGACGTCGATGTGCCTGACCATAAGGGTCTCGAGGGCCGCCCGGCGAGTGCGCAGCGGTGCGGGCCAGGGCCATCGGCCGGCGGCAGGCCCGTCCTGGCGGCTGTTTCTGCGGCTGTTTTTCCCGCTGTGCCGGTGCCTGTTTCTGCCGCCGCGTCTGAGGGCCGAGTGAATCCGGGAATTGGTACGGAAACCCCGTACCAATTCCCGGATTCACTCGGCGTGCGGAGCGCCCGAGTCGGCCAGGATTCCCCTCGGCGGCATCGTCTATCTGCTCATCGGCCGGGTCTGGGCGCGGAACGCGGCCCGCTGAACAAGCCAGCACCAGCCACCACATTGTGCAACGGGCTGCGGCTGTCCGGGTTAGTCATATGACGCATCAGGAGGGCGTCCGCACTCCGGCGGGCCAGTCGCGCGAGAGCCCAGGGGCAGGCCACGACTTATCGGAGACGGGACGGTGTGCCCCTGGCGCCGGCACCGGGTGGTGGACGTGTGGGCAGGGCCGGGCATCCTGGTGCGATGACCTGGATAGCGCCGAAACCGCCCGTCCTCTCCGACGGGCCCACCTCCGGAGAGGACCGACCGATCCTGGAGGGATACCTGGCCTGGCAGCGCAGCACGCTGCTGAACATCTGCGCCGGGCTGACCGGCGTGCAGCTCGCCGAGCGCGCCGTGCCGACCTCGAGCCTGTCGCTGCTGGGGCTGGTCCGCCATCTGGCCAAGGTGGAGCGGATCTGGTTCCGGCAGCGAGCCGCCGCCCAGCCGGTGCCCCCCATGCATGACCCGGCCCAGGGCAAAGATGCCGATTTCAACGATCTGGATCCGGCCTTGGCTGAGCGCGACTTCGCCAGGTACGAACAGGAGTGCAGGCTCGCCGACGCTGCCGTGGCCGGCCCGGCGTTCGACGACACGTTCATCCTGGACGGCGAGCCGTTTTCGCTGCGCATGGTCTACATCCACATGATCGCCGAGTACGCCCGCCACAACGGGCACGCCGACCTGGTTCGCGAGGCCATCGACGGGACGACCGGGCGGTAAGCGCCGCCGGCAGTGCCGGCTGACGACTCTGCTCCGCGCTAGCCTGATCGCACGGCGGCGCCATGACCGGGCGGGCCGGCGCGGGTGATGTCATCGAGAAAGCTCAGGGTGGCCGCGGCGGTGGCCCGGCGCCAGGCCAGCAGAGTCGAGTCGAAGCCGTGGCGCTCGGGCCGTTCCGCCGTGATGGCCCTGGCGATCGGCTCTAGGGCGGCCTTCTGGCGCTTCAGCAGGTCGGTGGGGTCCCTTCCGGCGCGGTCCAGGAGGGCCAGCTTGATCAGCAGATGGGAGCGGACATCGCGGACATGCGCTACGGGCGTGTCCAGCCAGCCCGCCGCCGCCTCCCGCCCGCTGGGAGTGACGGTGTAGAGGGTTCGCTGCGGCCCGCGGCCGGATTCCACGGTATCCGGGGTGATGAGCCCGGCCTCCACCAGGCGGCCGATCGCCCGGTAGACGATGGGCCTGCGGATCTGCCAGATCCGGCCGAGTTCGCCGTCGGCCGCGGTGAGCTGGGCGATGGCGAAGCCATGAGCAGGCCGTTCGGCGAGGACAGCGAGCACGGTCCACTCCGCCAGCGACAATGATGGCTCCGCCGTCATGGTTCCGAGCGTAGCGGCTTGGCCCGCCAGGCCACGCGAGCCGTCCAGCGGCGGTCGCGTTCGGGACGGACCCAGCTTTGCGGGGGGGGGGGGGGCGTCGGTGACAGGCACGTCCTGAGTGGGTAGTCTCGTTGTGACTAGCCAGGTCCCGCCACCGGAAGGCCGGTCATGTCCGCCGACATACCTAACGTGGTGCGCTGGCCGTGGCCGCCCGCGCCGTCGCGGCGCGCGGGACCCGTCCGCCCCGTGGTCGGCGTGCTAACAGACGGAACACCACTCTATGCGCCCATCGGGGAAGTGGTCGTCAACGGACCGCTGGTGACCTGTCACCTGTGCGGCCGGACGCTGCGCTCAGTCACCGCCCACCTGCGCGCGCACGGCTGGACCAAGGAGACCTACTGCGAGGCGTTCGGCCTGGAACGGGGCCAGTCGCTGGAGGGACCAGACACCCGCAAGCTCCGCGCCGCTGCTTTTTCTTCTCGGCTGGTCTTCGAGGCCGCCGTCCGGGAGGGCAGCGCGGCGGGACGGGCCCGGGCCCGGGCCGGTGATCTCGCCCGCGACGCTGCCACGGCGGCAGCCGGCCGTGGCCACCCGGATCAGCGTCGCAGGAAAGCCCGGCAAGCCCGGGCCGCGGGCGCGCCCAACGCGGGCATCGCCCGGGCGAACTCCGAGCATGCCCGTCGGCGACTGGCTCGCGTAGCCGCTGCGGTAGCTGAGCGCCACGGATACCCGGACATCGCGGCGTTCGTCCTGGCCCGGATCGCCGACGGGGCCAGCCTGGCGGCCATCAGCCGGGAGGCCGGGCTGCACAAGGACTGGTTCTCGCGTCACCTCGGCGACGTCGACCCGGCTGCGGCCCGGGCCGTGACGCTCGCCGTCCGGCAGCGCCCGGACCCGTGGGATGGCCGGTGGCTGCTTGCGGTGAGCGCGCTCGGATTCCGCGACGTGCCCAGCTATCTGCGTGAACGCCACATCGTGCAGCATCGCACCGTCAACGTGATCGCGGCCGAGGTCGGCGTGGCCCACCACACCGTCGAGTCCGCGCTGCGCCGTCATGGGCTGGCCAGGACGGCGCACGCCGCGAAACGCCACGACGCCCGCGAGCGCGCCGCCCAGGTGGCCGGACGCTTGGGCTTCGACAGCATCGCGGGCTACGTCACCGAGCGCCGGGCGTCCGGCTGGACCTGGCAGGCCATGTGCGCGGAGTCGGGGCAGCCCCAGTCCTGGCTGCGGCGGCAGGCGCAGCCAGGAAGCTAACCGTGCCTGGCGGACCATAGCGTGGCGGGCCATAGCGTGGCGGGCCCGCCCGGCGGACCACCGCGTGGTGGGCCCGCGCCTGGGCTGCGTCCCGTGGGCATGACGCGCCCCGGGGACGGGGGTGCCGGGCGCCGGGTAATCCTGCGGCTAGCGTGGGTAGGTCAACGCTGTCGATCACCTCATGGGGGCCGAAGTCATGCAACTCAGCGCGCGAAACCAGATCCCAGCCACGGTGACCCGGGTCCACGCAGGGGAGGCCATCGCCAACGTGGAGCTGGACGCGGACGGCGTGCGCCTGGTGGCCTCGATCACCGTGGAGGCTGTCAACCAGCTCGGCCTGGCCGAGGGCAGCCAGGTCGTCGCGGTGATCAAGGCGTCAGACGTGATCGTCGCCACCCGCGACTAAGATCCGGGCCCGCGACTGAGGCCGGGCCCGCGACTGAGATCCGGGCCGCGCGAGGCCGAGCCTGCGGCGGTACCCGAACTGGGCGCCCGCCTGCCGGTCGGCGACCGGCCGCCGCGGGCGATATTGCGAAACGACGCCGTCCCGGAATTCTGCGCCGGGCCGTTACCTTGCCCCAAAACCAGCGACTACTCAGTGCTACCGAATGTTACTTAGCGAAGTTGGCCGGGTAGGCACTCTGAGACTATCGGGGCGAGGGGACCAGACATGAAACGGAGCCGTGGGCTGATCCGGCCTCACCGACGGAGCCGGGCATGGCCGCCTTCCCGGCATCCCGCGCGAGGTGGTCTGGCCCGGCCGGGCGATGCTGCGCCGGAGCGGTCTGTGGATCGGCGTCCCGTCGGCCGGCCAGGCATCGGCATCGCCATGGCCGCGCTGCTGGCGCTGGTGCTGGCGGCGTGCGGGTCGTCGGGAAGCAGCGCATCGGGCCAGTCCAGCGGGAAGCTCACCGGTACCGTCATCGTGTTCGCGGCCGCCTCGCTGAACAGCGCTTTCGACAAGATCGGCAGCCAGTTCGAGAAGGCCCACCCGGGCGTCACGGTGAAGTTCAGCTACGCAGGCAGTTCGTCCATCGCGACGCAGATCAAGCAGGGGGCGCCCGCCGATGTCTTCGCCTCGGCCAACGGGCAGAACATGACCACGGTCACCGACGACGCCCTCGCGTCCGGCACGCCCAAGGTGTTCGCCCGCAACAAGCTGGAGATCATGGTCGCGGCGGGCAACCCGATGCACATCAAATCCGTCAGCGACCTGGCGGCCAATGGGGTCAAGGTGGCGGTCTGCGCCCCGGCCGTTCCCTGCGGGAGCTACTCCGCGCAGGTGTTCAAGAAGGCCGGCGTGACCGTCAAGCCGGTCAGCGAGGAAACCAGTGTCAGCTCCGTGGTCACCAAGGTGTCGCTAGGCGAGGCGGACGCGGGCATCGTCTACGTGACCGATGTCAAGGCGGCCGGAAGCAAGGTGGCCGGGGTGGCCATCCCAGCCGACCAGAACGTGACCGCCGACTATCCGATCGTCGCACTCAAGGACGCGCCGAACCCCGGGGCGGCGGCGGCGTTCGTCAGTTACGTCCTCAGCTCCAGCGGCCGGGACGTGCTCACCAGTTACGGGTTCCTTCCAGCGGGGCAGTAGGCGTGCAGCGATCGAGGCAGTCGTTCAACCCTCTCGTGCTCGGCCTGGCCGTCCTGGCGGCGCTGTTTTTCGTGTTCCCGCTGGCCGGCCTGGTGTTCCGGACCCCGTGGAGCAACATGACCAGCGTGATCACGAGCACGACTTCGCTCGACGCGCTCCGGCTGTCGCTGATCGCCTCGCTGGCCACCACCGCGCTCGCGCTGTGCTTCGGGTTCCCGCTGGCGTGGCTGCTGGCTCGCGGCCAGTTCCGAGGCAAGGCGCTGCTGCGCGGCCTGACCACCTTGCCGATGGTGCTGCCGCCGGTCGTCGGGGGGATCGCCCTGCTGCTGGCTTACGGGCGCAAGGGCCTGATCGGTGACCCGCTCAACCGGGCGCTCGGGATATCCCTGCCGTTCACGCTGGCCGGCGTCATCGTGGCCGAGGCGTTCGTCGCCATGCCGTTCTTCGTGATCACGCTGGAATCCGGACTGCGCTCGATGAACTCCCGCCTGGAAGACGCCGCCCGAAGCCTGGGGGCGGGCCGCTGGACGGTGTTCCGGCGCGTGACGCTGCCGCTCATCGCGCCGTCGCTGGCCGCCGGCGCGGTCCTGACCTGGTCTCGGGCGCTCGGCGAATTCGGGGCGACGATCACCTTCGCCGGCAACCTGCCCGGCGTCACCCAGACCGCGCCGCTGGCGATCTATGTCAGCCAGAGCTCGAACCGTCTCGATGAGGCCATCGCGCTGAGCCTGGTGCTGGTGGTGGTCAGCCTCGTGGTCATGATCGGCACCCGCGATCGTTCCCGCACCGCCTGACCACGCCATGCTCGAGGCGGACATCCAGCTGCGGCTGGACCGGCTGAGCCTGGACGCGATGCTCTCAGTCGGGGCGGGCGAGGTGGTGGCGCTGCTCGGCCCGAACGGCGCCGGCAAGTCAACCGTCCTGCGCGCCCTGGCCGGGCTGCTACGGCTGGCCGGCGGCCGGGTGGTCCTGGACGGGACCGTGCTGGAGGACCCGGCCCGGCATGCCAGGGTCGTGCCGGAGAAACGTCCCATCGCGCTGATGTTCCAGGACTACCTGCTCTTCCCGCACCTGTCCGCCCTCGAGAACGTCGCCTTCGGCCTGCGCGCCCGGGGGACCGACCGCCGCCAGGCCCGCGACCGGGCCGCGGCCGCGCTGACGAGCCTGGGCGTTGAGGCCGTGGCGGCGGCCCGGCCTGGCGCCATGTCAGGCGGCCAGCAGCAGCGCGTCGCCATGGCCAGGGCGCTGGTGACCGAGCCCAAGCTCCTGCTGCTGGACGAGCCGCTAGCCGCGTTGGACGTGTCCACCAAGACCGAGGTCCGCCGCCAGCTGCGCGCCATCCTGCGTACCTCCCGCGCGGCGAACGTCCTGGTCACCCACGACCTGCTGGACGCCGTGGCGCTCGCCGACCGGATGGTCGTGATCGAGGACGGCGGGATCATGCAGACCGGAACGCCCGCGGAGGTGACGGCCCGACCGAGATCCAGTTATGTCGCCGACCTGGTCGGCGTCAACCTGCTGAAAGGGACCGCCCGCGGCACCACGGTGGAACTTGACGGCGGCGGCACGCTGACCGCCACGGCGGCCGGGTCGGGCCGGGTCCTCGCGGTCATCGCGCCGGCGGCGGTGTCGGTGTACCGGCATCGGCCCGAGGCAGGTTCTGGCAACGTCTGGCCGGGGCAGGTAGCCGCGGTCGACCTGATGGGAGACCGGGTCAGGGTCCGGGTCGACGGGGCGCCGCCGATCACCGCCGAAGTGCCGCCCAGGGTGGTGGACGAGCTGAAGCTTGACGACGGAGGCCAGCTGTGGGTTTCCGTTAATCCCCCCGATATCACGGCGTACCCGCCGTGACCGCCTGTCGCGGCGCCCGCGAGGCCGCGGCCCGGACGCCACGGCGGCCCGCAGCCCGCGGGCCGCCGCCGGATCCGGTCAGCGGCCCGCAGCGCCGGGCGAAGATAACGGGGATAAGACGAAACGGGGAGCAGAGAACATGGAGCTGAGCGCACGAAACCAGCTGAAGGGCACCGTGCAGGACGTCAAGTCCGGCGCGGTCATGGCCGAGGTCACGGTGAAGATCGAAGCGGGATCGGTGGCCGCCGCTATCACCGACTCCTCACGAGAGCGCCTGAACCTGAAAGCCGGGGACCAGGTATCTGTCATCATCAAGGCCACTGAAGTGATGATCGCGACGTCGTAAGGCATGCGGAGGCCGGCCGTGGCGGGTGATCCGGTGCCAGCACCGGTCGGCCGCCACGGCAAGCTGCTGTTCTCGCGCTGCCCGGCGTCCTGCCTGCTGGCGCGATGCCTGGCGCCGACCCGGCCCGCGGTCCCGGCCGCGGCGGGCAGGTGGTCACGGTCAGCTCACACCGGCGCTTTGGACCGCAGGATCTGCAGGAACTCGCGCATCCAGGCCGGGTGATCCGGCCACGCGCGGGCCGACACCATCTGCCCGTCAATGACCGCGGCCGCGTCGATGAACTCGGCGCCTGCCGCCGCGACATCCGGCGCCAGCGCCGGGTAAGCCGCGGACTTACGGCCCGCGAGGGTGCCGGCGGCGGCCAGGACCTGCGGTGCGTGGCAGAGTTGCGCGACCGGCAGGTCACTGTTCATGAAGTGGCGTGCGATGCGCTGCACGTCCGGGTCGTTGCGGATGTACTCGGGCGCCCGGCCCCCGGGGATGACCAGGGCGACGTAGTCGGCGGGATCGACGTCCGCGAAAGCCACGTCGGCCGGCCAGGTGTAGCCGGGCTTCTCGGTGTAGGTGTCGTAGCCATCAACGAAGTCGTGCACGACGAACTGCAGTCTCTTCACCGACGGCGCCGCGATGTCGACCTCGTAGCCCTCCTCGAGCAGGCGCTGGTAGGGATACATCACCTCCAGTGACTCCGCGGCGTCCCCGGTAATGATCAGGACCTTGGGCATGGCTGACCTCCTCTGACAAATGCGGTGATGACCGGTATCCGCCAGTCCAGATCCCGCGCGGCGTTAAGTCAACCCGCTTCCGCGTTCGAGCGGGCACCGCCCTCTTGTCCGCCCAGCTCTGATCGGCAGCAGCCGCGGGGGGCCGGTCCGGCCGACCCGGCGCAGGCCCCGGAACTGGACAGCCGCAGCGGGGCCGGGCTGCGGGCCTCGGCCTCCGCCGCGGTTCGCTGCCGAGCCCGGTCCCCGCCGCGGGTTCGCGAGCGAGCCCGGTTCCGGCAGCGGTATGTGGTCCGGTAAGAGCGCAGGACGGCCGGGAACCCATGACAGCATGGCCCGCATGGAACTGAGCTGTCCCCTTCCAGCGATCGGCATCGTCCGCACCGATCGCGCGGAGCTGGAGAACACGCCGATCCAGGCCGGCCTCAACCGCGGCGAGCACGGGACCCTGGTGATCGCCGATGCCTACCGCGAGGGCTTCGACGGGCTGGCCGACTTCGACTACGCCTGGCTGATCACCTGGCTTCATAAGCCGGACGGCCCCGAGGGCGATCAGTCGCTCAAGCGCGTCCCGTTCCTGCTCCGGAGCCAGCGCCGCCCGATGGGTGTATTCGCCACCCGCAGTCCGCGGCGGGTGAACCCGGTCGGGCTCAGCCTGATCAGGCTGCTCGCGGTGACCGGCCAGACCATTAAGTTCGCGGGCGTCGACCTCCTTGACGGGACGCCGGTCATCGATCTCAAGCCCTACGTCACCCGGTTCGACCGGCCTTCCGGCGAGCCGCGATGCGGCTGGTTCGACCGGGTGGTGATGAAGGATGGAGTAACGCCTGAGCAGCTCGGTCGCCCGGAATCCCAGGCTTGAGGGCGGCAAACGGCTGCCAGCAGAGCACGCCTGTATTGGCGGACCTAAGCAGGACCTCAACCCTGACCGCAATAGCAGTCGAAGGTCCTATACCGGATTGAATGGCCTTGACGGCCCGATATGCCTGTTATGCGGTCACCAAATCTGGTATAAGCCGCTAACGCCTTGCCTGAATGCCCGATTTGCGTAAGTTATGGACTCCGGTGGCGGCGGTGCTCTTGGCCAGGGATGTGCTCGGTGTCGAGCAGGCTGATGGCGTCGCCGAGCGCGGCAGTGGCGAAGGCGGCCAGGACCTCCTCGCGCGGGACGAAGCGGGACGAAGCGGCGACGGCGCAGCGGGATCAGTCGGCCGATCGGCGTGCCGTTGCGGCTTATAGTGAAGGACTCGCCGCGCTTGACGGCGCGCATGATCGCGCCTGAATCGTTGCGGAGCTCACGCTGGGTGATCTCGCGTCCGGCCTGATCGGTCATAGGGCAATCGTCGTCGATGGGCTACCAGGCGCTACCCGCTGCAACGGGCGCGGCCAGGAGGCTGCCGGTCGCCCGTTTCGTTCGTAGCTGACGCCCCTGGCCTCGCGCGCTGCGCCCGGAAGTGACACGGGGCGCTGCGAACGGTAAGCATGGGGTGTCTGGGGAGGCGAACCACCATGGCCGGATATGACCGGATCAAGCCCGCGCATTTCCGGAACAAGATCATGGAGGCGGAGGACGCCGCCGCGCTGATTCCGGCCGGCGCGAACGTGGGAATGAGCGGCTTCACCGGCGCCGGCCATCCCAAGGCCGTTCCGGCGGCGCTCGCGGAGCGGGTCAGATCCGAGGACATGGCCGGCCGTCCGTTCCGGATTGGCGTCTGGACGGGCGCGTCGACGGCCCCGGAGCTGGATGGCGCCCTGGCGGAGGTCGAGGGCATCAGGCTGCTCCTGCCTTACCAGGCCGATCCGGTCACCCGGCGGGAAATCAATGCCGGCCGGATGGACTACCTCGACCTGCACCTGTCCGAGGTTGCGCAGACGGTCAGCCAGGGGCTGCTCGGTCCGCTCGATTTCGCCGTGATCGAGGCGGTCGGCGTGACGCAGGACGGTCACCTGATCCCGTCTACCTCGGTCGGCAACAACAACACCTGGATCGGCCGGGCCGCACAGGTGATCGTCGAGATCAATGCGCGCCAGAGCCCCGATCTCGACGGCTTTCACGACATTTACTATGGCTCGTCGGCCCGGCCGGGCCGGCTGCCGATCCCGATCACCGCGCCGGGTGACCGGATCGGCGTGCCGCACCTGGTCTGCCCGGCCGACAAGATCGCCGCGATCGTGCTCACTGACGCCCCGGACTCGCGCACTTCCTTCAGACCACCGGACCCGGCCTGCGAGGCGATCGCCGGGCACGTCATCGAGTTCCTCCTCGGTGAGGTGGCCAGCGGCCGGCTGCCCGGCGAGCTGCTCCCGCTGCAGTCGGGGGTCGGCAACATAGCCAACGCCGTGCTGAACGGGCTCAGCACCGGTCCGTTCGAGCGGCTCACGGCCTACACCGAGGTGATCCAGGACGGCATGCTGGAGCTGCTGGAATCCGGCAAGCTGCTGGTCGCCTCCGCGACCGCTCTCACGCTCAGCCAGCCAGCCAGCGACAGGCTGACCAGCCAGCTGCCTCGTTATCGGGGAAAAATGATCCTGCGGCCCCAGGAGATCAGCAACCACCCGGAGGTCATCCGGCGGCTGGGGTGCGTGGCGATGAATTCGATGCTGGAAGCCGATATCTACGGCAACGTCAACTCCACCCACGTGATGGGCACTGCCATGCAGAACGGCATCGGCGGTTCCGGCGATTTCACCCGTAACGCGAGCATTTCCATGTTCGTCAGCCCGTCGCAAGCCAAGGCGGGCGCCATCTCCTGCATCGTGCCGATGGTCTCTCACGTCGACCACACCGAGCACGACGTCAACGTGATCATTACCGAGCAGGGCGTCGCCGACCTGCGCGGCCTGGCCCCGAGGCGGCGCGCCAGGAAGATCATCGATAACTGCGCCCACCCCGATTTCCGGCCTGCTCTCGACGACTACTTCGAGCGCGCCCTCGCGGGCTCCCGCGGCAAGCACACCCCGCACCTGCTCACCGAGGCGCTGTCGTGGCATGACCGCTATCTGAGCGATGGCACGATGCGCCAGGACCGGCGGCCGGTCCCGGCAGCGCCGCCCTGACCAGCCGGCGGCTCACGCGCCGCGACTTGGCCGCCGCCCGGCAGCTGGCCGGCACCGGAGTCCGTTTAGGGCAGATATAACGGGTTCCGGCGCTTGATCTCAGAACTCGGCGGCAACGTTCCGTGGCAGCCGGACGAGCTCCGTTCCGTAACGCGCACGCAGGCGCTCGACGTCGGTCAGGAACCGACCCCAATCCAGCCGGGCGACCGGGCGGGCCGGCGCCGACAGCGGGACGAAGAAGTCGTCGTGGTGGCACGCGACGATGAAGCGCGGCCGCAGCCGCTCGGCGAGCCGGTCCAGGTAGCCCGGCGTGCCCTGCCGTGCGGCCAGGCAGGCGATGAGCACGTCGGCCGGGTCCTGCCGGGCCAGGGCGTGATCGTCGATTCCGGCACTGCCCTGGATGTGGAACGTCCGGCCGCCGATCCCGATGCGGTAGGCGAGGACGTCGCCGCGCGGCCAGCGGATCGGCGTCCGCGGCGTGCCGCGCGGTCCGAGCTGCCGCCGGTCGACCCGCCCGAGCAGGGGCACGACCCCGTGCCGCGACGCTACGGCCTCGACCGTGAACGGGCCGGCCGTCACGCGTTCGCCGTCCTGCAGCTGGCACAGCTGGTTCTCGCGGCCGCCCAGGCGGCGGCACAGCTCCACCAGCGTCGCGCTGCCGTGCGCCACAGTGGCAGGAGCCGAGGCCAGGATGGCCGGGACGTCCAGGGCATGATCGAAGTGGGCGTGATTGACGAAGATCGCATCAAGGCGGCCGAACGTCGCGGCCACCAGCGCGCGGTCGGAACGCGGCCGTCGGGCCAGCACGGCGGCCAGGCCCGGCCGGGAGGCGAACGGATCAGTCGCGATCCGCGTTCCGTCGGCCTCCAGGATGAAGCCAGCGACGCCGGTCCAGGTCAGCGCGCCGCCGATGCCGAGGTCCCAGGCCACGCCTGAGGCATCGGCAACGAAGACCGGCGTGTCGCTCACGCTTCGAACCTAGCCAACCTGCGGTGCAGCGAGGGACGGGCGCCATGCAGCGCGCCTGCTCAGAGCGGGCCAGTTCAGCCGGCCACTGGCTAGGAGTACCCGTCCAGGTGCGCTGTGTCGTTGAAGCTGCGCACGATCCAGCGCCCGGCAGTGATGACAAGCCGTGAGATGGAGGCGCTATCCGCGCCGATGAAAGCAAACGGCCGGGACCCGCTGGCGAGCGCGAGCGCCTGGCCGATGACGCCGCCGTGCGTGAAGGCGGCGACCCGCTGGCCCGGATGCTCGGCGGCCAGGCGCTCGATCGCCGACCGCACGCGCTCGGCGAACGCGGCGGACGGTTCGGCGCCCGGGATCAGGTCCCAGCGCTCCTCCGCGAACACCTGCTGCGCGAGCGGGTGGCCGTCCGCGACCATCTTGCGGTAGTGGCCGCCCTCCCATTCACCCAGGTAGATCTCCCGGAGGCCCGCTTCCACCGTTACCTCGAGGCCGAGCCGCTTCGCCAGCGGCGCCGCCGTCTCAGCGGTGCGGCGCAAGGTGCTCACGTAGATCGCGTCGATGCCGTCGGCCGATAGCCGTGCGCCGACCCGTTCTGCCTGCTCCCGGCCCTCCGGTGACAGGGGCGGATCGCCATGCCCGCCGGTCAGCGGGAACGGGGCGCCCTCCAGGTACGCTTCCGACTCGCCGTGCCGTACCAGCTCCAGCTCGGTCGCGCCGGGCGGCGGCCGGAACCGGCTCTGCCGGTAGGCGACCGGAACCTGTGCTGCTGTCACAAGCTCTGTAGCGTACCGGCTTTCTGGCTCCGACGGGGAGCCGAGCCCGGGGGCGGGCACTGACCCAGGCGGGTGAGGTCACGGACTCAGTGGCCACGGTGCTAGGCAGCTCGGCAGCCCGCGTCGGGGCCGGAGCCGGGCTCGCTGTATTCCCGTTACCGTCCGTAGTGACAAGCCTCATACCGGGCGTGAAATGGATGCGCTCGCTGGCGGGAGACGTTATACGGAGAGTGATCCTCCCCAACGGATCACGTATGCCCCCTTTGCCCCTGTCCGGTGCCCGACTATTCGGTATCGACGCATGCCGTGGGCTCGAGGCGGGCTAGCTAACGCAACCGACCGAGAGGAGCCTGCCTGGACGCAAGCGAATCGCGGAACACGCGAGCACGTCCAGCCACGACCATGACCCCCGAGGGTCTTGGCTTAGGTCACGCCCAACATCGTTAGTCGCGATCATTCGCGAAGAGCTGAGGGCGGGCAGAGGAGGGTCAGTCCTCCAATGAGTATCAAGCACATCGCAGCAGCCATGATCGCGCCCGCGGCAATCGCTGGCATCGCCCTGTCGACCGGGAGCGCGGCCAGCGCGGCAACGGTTCACCACGCCGCGCACCATGCCGGGCGCGACAAGTATCACCAGTGGGTCACCGTCCGTCTGGGCGACACGCTCAGCGGAATCGCCGACGCGCATCACATGTCGTGGGAGGCGCTGTACGCGGCTCCCCCGAACAGCTCGCGGATTCATGACCCTAACGTTCTGACGGTGGGGGAGCGCCTGCGCATCCCCGCCGATCCGAAGCTCTGGGCCTCGAAGTTCGTGGCTCCGCAGGCTCCGGCGCAGCTCGCGCCGGTGCAGGCCTCGCCTCAGGGGTCCACGAACACCGGATCCGCTACCGAGGGATCCGCGAACCAGGCGTCGGCGGCGCAGGCTCCCGCCCAGTCGGCGGGCGGCGCGTCGTCATCCAGCGCCGGAGGGTCATCGTTCCAGCAGTGCGTCGCATGGCGCGAAAGCAGCAACAATCCGTCCCAGCCTGATGGGCTGTACGGGATCCTGCCGTCCGTATGGGCGTCCCTCGGCCATTCAGGGACGGCCGGCCAGGCGTCAGTGGCCGAGCAGAATGCGGCGTTCAACCAGCTGTACGCCCAGGACGGGACGCAGCCCTGGGCGGCCTATGACGGCTGCTAGGCCAAGCCGGTACTTGACCTGACCTAGCGCTTCCGGCCCTGGTGACGTGACCCGTCGCCAGGGCCGGACGTCTGAGTGCCGGAGGCGTGACCGCCGGATCGGGCGGCATCCTCCTGCCTCGCATGGCAATATCCGGGACATGAAAGGCATTCTCACCCAGGACGGCGCTGCCTGTGAGGCCACCCGGCAGCGGATCGAGCAGGCGGCGGCGGGAGGCGAGTTCTTCTGGCTCGACCTCGATATCCACGACCCGGCGCCCGATGACGACGTCACGGGGATGCTGATCAATACCTTCCACTTCCACCCGGTGGCTGTGGAGGCGGCAGATAAATTCGGTCAGCGGGCCCGTATCGATGACTACGCCGACTTCGTGCACATCATCACCTTCGGCATGGCCGCCGACGGGAAGAGCGTGGCCGAGGTGCACTGCTTCATCACCGACAAGTTCATCATCAGCATCCGCCAGGGCGACTGCCCGGCACTGGGCACGGTGCGCGATCGCATCGGCAGCCACCACTCCTCCGAGGTGGCCGCACCGCAGGTGGTTATCTTCTACCTGATCATGGACGGCCTGATCGACTCGTTCTTCCCGGTGCTGTCCGACCTCGACGATTCGATCGACGAACTTGAGGGCGCCATCCTGAAAAACCCGACTGAGGAGCAGCTGGGCACGCTTTTCGGCATGAAGCGGGAGATCCTCACCATTCGCAAGGTCATCGCGCCCCAGCGCGACATGATCTCCAGCCTCAACTCCGGCCTGGTGGCCATCCCGGGGATGACCGATCAGGGCTCGGCGTACTTCCGTAACCTCTACGACCACCTCATCCGCATCAGCGACATGATGGACGGGTACCGGGACCTGGTCAGCGGCGCCATGGACACGCACCTGTCGATGGTGTCCAACCGGCTGAACGTGATCATGAAGCAGCTGGCCATGATCGCCACCATCTTCCTGCCGCTGGGCTTCCTGACCGGCTTCTTCGGGCAGAACTTCGCCTGGCCGATCGCCCATCTCCAGGTCGGCCTCGGCTACTTCCTCTTCCTCGGCGTGGGCTCGGAACTGCTCGCGCTCCTGCTGCTGCTGATCCTCTTCAAGCGGCGCGGCTGGCTGGGCAGCAGCCCCACGGCCTGAGCGACCGCCGGGATGCCTGCGGGCAGGCATCCGCCGGGATGCGCCGTCACGTGCCGACGCGGTCGAGCAGATCACGGATGGCCTGGATGACGGCGTCTGGGCGGTCTACGGTGATCTGGCGGTCGGGCAGGCAAGCGTCCCAGTCCTGGTGGAAGGCGTCCAGCCAGCACCTGCGGCGCACCCTGACGGCGACCGGCGCGGACCCGGCACCCGTCGGGTGCAGTAGACCGCGACATCGTGCTGGTCGGCCGACGACATCGAACATAATGTCGGTACCTCGCCGCACACTAGTGGTAACCATCGTCGACGCGAAGGAGACACTAGATGTGCTGGGAATGTGACCACCCGGGCAGCACGCGGCTCGACTATCTCGAGCACATGCACGATCTCATTGCCTGCTACGGCTGGGCCGTGCAGGGTATCGAGCGTGACCGGATACATCCGCCGTGGGCATACACGGTGGGACTCACGCCGAACGGCAGGCCCGAGCTAGTGGTGACCGGATTGCCGCTGGGGCGTGCCACGCGGCTGCTGAACGATGTCGCCTCGCATGTGCTGCACGCCGCCGCTCCCCGGCCGGGCGAGCAGATCCCGTTGCGCGGCGGCCTGGTGATCGAGATCGTCGAGGTCGCGGAGCCGGTGGCGCACCTGGTGACCGCCGTCGATCTCTACGGGCCCGGGATACGGGCGCTGCAGCTGGTGCACGCCGATGACCGCGGCCACTGGCCGTGGCAGGTGGGATACCGCGGTGTCCGGGGCGGTCAGCCGGTCCTCGGGATACGCGCCTCTCGGGTCAGTGCGCCGTGACGGGTCGGTGCGAGCGGGGGATTGACCGATGATGGCCCATGACAATTAACGGCCCATGACAATGCCCAGCGGGCGTCCCGCTGCGGCCACTACGCTGCCGCCGTGGGAGAACTAAGTCAGGCGGATCTGGATGAGCTGGTCGAAGAGGCCACCGTGGACGCCTATGACGAGAGCGAGCAGCTAGCAGGCTTCTACAACTTGATCGAAGAGAACCTGAGCCTCCCGTTCACAACAAGGGTCTTGGGTCTCGACGTGACCGTGGAGAGCGTTGACCTCACGGATTCCGGCGTCGCCGCCATCTGCGTTCGAGGGACGCACCGTCAGTCGATCGGGATCCTCGAACTCCCGCTGCCGACCCCCGCTCCACCGGGCTCGGAGTGGATCGCCGCGTACCGGCGGTGGGCCGCCCAGCGATGAGCGAGTACCAGTACTACGGGTTCCTCGCCGTGGACCGTCCGCTGACCGCGACCGAGCAGGCCGAAGTCCGCTAGCTCTCAACCCGGGCCAGGCTCACCGCCACCAGCTTCACAAACGAGTACCACTGGAGCGCCTGGCTGTCGGCCTACAGCGGGCGGGAAGGCGACGAGGGCGCCCCTCGACGACGAGGACGATCTGAGCCGCCGGTCCCGGCCGGTCTGGGATCGCTCACCGCCGCGCAACGTGCCCGTGCCGACTTCCTCCGCCTCGACTCCGAAGCTAGCGCCGGACTTGACATGCAGACGATTGGCTGCCTATCGTTGCTGTTATGCGCCCGCGAGGCTGCATAACAGGAAGGACGGCGTGGTGGACGAGGTGTTCAAGGCGCTCGCCGATGACTCTCGCCGCGTGCTGCTGGACCGGCTGAACGAGCGCAACGGGCAGACGCTGACCGAGCTGTGCGGGTGTCTGGACATGGCGCGCCAGTCGGTCAGCAAGCACCTGGCCGTCCTGGAAGCCGCCAACCTCGTCACCACTGTGTGGCGCGGGCGGGAGAAGCTGCACTACCTGAACGCCGAGCCCATCAACGCGATCGCCGACCGGTGGATCAGCCGGTATGACCGCGGCCGGGTAGCCGCCCTGGCCGACCTGAAGACCGCATTGGAGCAGACCAGCATGACCGACAGTACGTTCGTTTACACGACCTACATCAACACCAGCCCGCAGCGGCTGTGGCAGGCGCTGACCGATCCGGCCTTCACCCGCCGCTACTGGCAGACGACGTTCGACACCGACTGGGGCGTCGGCTCTCCGATGACCTGGCACAACCGCGGCGTGACGATCGCCGGCCCCGAGCAGGTCGTCCTTGAGTCAGAGCCTTACCGCCGGCTCGCCTACACCTGGCACACCTTCACTCCCGAGCTTGCCAAGGCGGTCGGCTTCGACGATGAGTTCTTCGCGCGGCTGGCCAAGGAGCCGCGCTCGAAGGTGACCTTCGACATCGAGGAGACCGACGAGGGAGTCAAGCTCACCGTGGTCCACGACGGACTCCAGCCAGGCGGCGCCGTACTCCAGAGCATCAGCGGCGGCTGGCCGATCGTAGTGTCCAAGCTCAAGACCATGCTGGAGACCGAGGACGTCGACGCGATCGAGTCCACGGCCCGCTGAACCCGATGACCACGGCGCCGGCCGGGCGCTGAGCGGATTAAGGACATCACTAACTAACTGGAAGGAGGACATCTCGTCATGAAGACACCCCCGATCGTGTCCCCGCAGGAGTGGGAGGCGGCGCGCCAGCAACTGCTCGTGAAGGAGAAGGAAGTGACCCGCGCCCGTGACGCGCTGGCCGCCGAACGTCGGCGGATGCCGTGGCTGGCCGTGGAGAAGCAGTACGAGTTCGACGGGCTCACGGGCAGAGCGAGCCTGCTGGACCTGTTCGAGGGCCGCCGTCAGCTGATCCTCTACCGCGCGTTCTTCGAACCCGGCGTGTTCGGCTGGCCCGACCATGCCTGCCCCGGCTGCTCCCTGGTAGCCGACCAGGTCGCCCACGTCGCCCATCTGAACGCCCGCGACACCACTCTCGCCTTCGCCTCGCGCGCGCCGCAGCCAGACATCGAGCGCGTGAAGGCGCGGATGGGCTGGCAGATACCCTGGTACACCATGACCGACGCCTTCGACGCCGACTTCGGCGTGGACGAATGGCACGGTACCAATGCGTTCATTCGCGACGGCGACAGCGTGTTCCGCACCTATTTCATCAACAACCGCGGCGACGAGGCGATGGGGAGCACCTGGAGCTACCTCGACCTGACCGCGCTCGGGCGGCAGGAGGAGTGGGAGGACTCGCCCGAGGGCTACCCCCAGACCCCGCCCTACGGGTGGTGGCGGTGGCACGACGAATACGGGGAAGCCGAACCGTCTCAGTAGAGGAGCCACCCCGGCTAATACGGCCTCGTCCCGGCCGGCCCCTGACCGCGCGGATCTCCGCCAGGTCCAGGCCGGTCTGGACGGCTGGCTCTGGCTGCGGACACCGCGACGTGGTGTCAGCAGTCCAGGGCCGTGGCGAGGTGGTCGAGTCCGCCGGCTTCGAGCAGGCCGTCCAGCGCCGGCGGGTCCGCCGGAGGCGTGCCCGGTCCCCACTCCAGGGGCCGGCGGACGTAGCACGGGCGAAGGCCCAGTGCGGCGGCCGCGTGCAGGTCGGAGGGGTGCGCGGCAACCATCCCGGCGTCCTCGGGCCGGCAATCAAGCAGATCAAGCGCGGTGAGATAGACCCGCGCGTCGGGCTTGTAGCTGCCGGCCAGTTGCGCGGACAGAACGGCATCCACCCGCAGATCGGCGAACTTGAGCAGGTCGGCGAGCAAGGCCAGATGGCCGTTCGACAGCGTGGCGGTGAGGTACTTGCGGCGCAGGCGGTCGAGTCCTGCCCGGCTGTCCGGCCAGGGCCGCAACTGCCGCCAGCCGTGGACAAGTGCTTCCCGGTCGGCGGCTGGCATCTCTATATTCCGCTGGGCGAGTACGCCGTTCAGCGTCTCGCGCTGAAGAAAGTCGAGGTCACGCCAGGCAGCGCCCTGGCGGACCCGGTCCATTGCGGGCTGATATGCGCGACGCCAGTCATCGACGATGCCCGCCCAGTCGGCCTGCAGGCCGGCTCGGATCGCGGTCGCCTCAGCAAGGTCGATCAGGCTGGCGCGCCAGTCCACCAGAGTCCCGAACACATCGAACAGCAGCACGCGCATCGGCTCCACAGCCGTCAGTATGCCAAGCTCCCCGAGCGGCCATAGACCAAGCAGACAGGCGACGGGATCGCCTTGGCCACGGCGGCGCCGCGGGCTCGGCGGCGCGCATCACGGCCACGCCTCGAACACGAGGCTGAACGGCGTCTTCACCGACGAGCTCAGGCCGACGGCAATCGCCCGCCGGCGTGGTCTGCAGTGCTTCCGTCCTTTGGCGCAGTATCGATCGGCCGCCCGTAAGTCACGGAGCCCAGCACTGCTCCCGGCGCTCTGGTCAGGTACTCGGCGTCAGGGCATTCGCCTATGGCCTCATAACGAGATCTCAGCTTGCGGGCCCGCCCGCGGGAGACAGGCCGATGGGCCCGACGCGCGGGCAGGCCGACGGCTCATCTGCGCGGTGCTTCGATTCGGGCGCTGCCGGATCGGGTGGGCGGCGCGCGGCAGCAGGGAGCGTGATGATCACGGTACGGCCGCCGCCATCCGGCTCCTCGCAACGGAGTGTGTCGCCCATCGCTTCGGTAAGGTCGCGGGCGAGCCTGAGAGCCAGGCTGTCCGGCCCACTGCCCTGACGCGGACCAGGCCCCTGATCGGCGATGCGGATCTCCACGTGGCTTGCCAGGCCCGCGGCGGTGAGCACGGGCGGAACGTCCGCGGGACTGCGATGCAGGGCGTCGGCCATCAGGCTGGTCAGGATCCGGGTGAGGAGCGCGGCGTCGACGATCACATCGGGCAGGTCCTCGGGCGTGCTGAGCGTGATGTGGTGGCCACCCGGGCCCAGGTCGTCGAGGGAAGCGTCCATGACCTCGTCAAGATCGACTGGTCGGAGGTAGGTCTCCAGCACCCCGGCGTGCAGCCGGCTGAAGTCGCTGAGGTCGGTAACAAGTCTGCCGATGCGATCCACCGCGAGGCGCGCGGCGGCCACGAGAGCGGCGCGATCGTCCGGTGTGGCAGCGGTGCCCTGGTCAGCCAGGCCTGCCAGGGCCGCCTGGGCCGCGGCGAGCTGTTCGCGTGCGGTCTGGCTGGTGGCGGCGAGCAGGGCCGAGCGGGAACGGAGGTCAGCTGCGTGCTGGGTGACGTCGGCGTCCTGCTCGTCCTGGCGGCGGTGGGTGATGCCGGCCACAAGCTGGACCGCGCAGGCGTAAAGAACCCTCAAGTTATCCGCGCCGGGCACGCGGCCCCGCCCGGCCAGGGTGAAGGTCTCACTGACCGGGAGTTCCACGTCGGCCCCGGGACCTTCTGGCGGCCACTCCCCTGCGCTGGCGACGACGTAGCAGCCAGAGCCTGCGGCATCCTGCCGCCGTTCCAGCAGGCTGACCGCGGTCAGGCCGAACATCTCGCGTATCTCCTCAAGCAGGGCCGGCGGGTCGCCGTGCCCGGCTAGCACGCTGGCCGCGAGCCGGGTGAGCGCCGCCGCCTCCGCGCTCGCACGCGAGGCCCGCACCCGGCGCGAACGAAGCGCACTCAGGACCCAGGCGAGCGTCGGCCTGCGCCGGTCCGCGCCGTCGCGGCTGACTAGGTGCACGTCGATGTGCTCGGCCCGGCGCGCGAGCCTCGTCGGGGTGCTCTTTCCCGCGAGCAGGGTGAGGAGCCGACCGCGGCGGCTCGCGCCGAGAACCATCTGGGTGGCGTTCTCGGCACGGGCGAATCGCAGCAGCGTCTCGGCCACGTCGTCACCGGGCACCTGCTGAAAGCTGCCGCCGAGCGACGCCACGAGCGCCCGCTGGGTATTCAGCCTCGCGGTACTGCCGGCCGTCAGTCCGTCGTCACGGTTCACGTGTACCGCGAGCAAGTCGCTGCCGGGGGTGCGGGCGGCGATCCTGGCCGCACGCCGGATAACGGCCTCATCGTCCTTCTCGTCGGCGATGCCGACGACGATTCGCTCCCTGGTCTCCCATGGTGCGGCGATGCCGTGCTCGGCACGGTAGCGCTGCAGTCCCTCCTCGACCCGGTCGGCGACCCAAAGCAGGGCCAGCTCACGCAGCGCGGTGAGGTTCCCTGGCCGGAAGTAATGGGTGAGCGCGGCCTCGATCCGGTCCGGCGGGTAGATATTGCCATGCACCATCCGCCGCCGGAGCGCCTCGGGCGTCATGTCGACCAGTTCGATCTGGTCAGCGCGACGCGCTACCTCATCGGGCAGAGTCTCGTGCTGCTCAACGCCGGTGACCTGTTTCGCCACGTCGCTGAGCGACTCGAGGTGCTGGATGTTCAGGGTGGTGATGACGTCCATGCCCGCGTCGAGCAATTCATCGACGTCCTGCCACCGCTTGGAGTTCCTGCAGCCGGGCACGTTGGTGTGGGCGAGTTCATCCACCAGCGCGACCTGAGGGCGGCGAGCGAGCACCGCGTCCAGGTCCATCTCGGTGAAGGTCGCACCGCGGTAGCTCATCGTGCGCCGAGGCACCACCTCCAGTCCCTCGGCCATTGCCGCAATCAGCCGCCGTCCGTGAGTCTCAACGAGCGCGACGGCCACGTCCGTGCCGCGTGAGCTGCGGCGCTGGCCCTCGGCAAGCATTGCGTAGGTCTTCCCGACACCAGGCGCAGCGCCGAGATAAACGCGGAGTCGTCCCCTAACCACAGCTGCGATGCTCGTCACACCGCAGGCCGCCGGACAGGGAACTCCTCCCCTACTCGGCAGGCCGAATGGCTCTTCTGCCCCGGGCCAGCCGCTCTCAGCCGGCCTGGTGAACCCGCTCGACACCGTCCAGCGGCGTTGCCCAGGCCCACAACTCAGGCTCATCGGCAGCGGTAGTCAGCGCGCTTTTCGGCAGGGCGGGCGCGGTACTGGCGCTGGTGGTCAGGTTGCGGGGTCCTGCTCGCGAGCAGGACCTGTCCATGACCACCCGTGACGCCCGCGGAGATGGCAAACGTGGCGGCGTCGCGGAAACCGCACTGGCCGCTGCGATCGCACCATAGGCATGACGACCAGTCACCCTGCCGCTGGTGAAGCTTTAGGTATGCATCAGCATGCGGTGGCGGGACCCGGGACAACAGGGACATCGCGGCAAGCGCCGCCCATGGAGGCTGGCTCACGCTTCTGCAGGGAGGGGACGGCCGGATTCGATGACCACGAACGTGACCGCCGGGAGCTGTGAAACGGAGAAGCTGCTGCGTGACCCTCTGCAGACGCATGTCGGCGCCCTGCCGGACGACGCGATCTTCATGCTGAAGCCGACGATCCCGACGCAGCCAGGCCTTTACGCCGGCCTCGCCGCCGACCCTCGTGTGCTGCGGGTACTCGCCCTATCCGGCGGTTACAGCCGCGACGAAGCATGCGATCTGCTCGCCCGGGATCCGAGCATGATCGCGAGCTTCTCCCGTTGCCTTTCACGGGTCTGGGATGATCCTGGGTGTGGGCCCGGCGAGAGAGATGCCGTTGCCGGGTGGGTTGCTGGTCTTGGTGCGGGTGGGTGCTGGCCAGTCCGGAGCTGTTCGGGCGGCTGGGTGGGCCTAGCAGCCCTTGGATAAGGAGTGACCTGGGCGGGAAGGGCGCCGACAAGACCGTCTGTGCGGTAGTAAGCCAAGCCCTCTCGGGTCGGCGACGTGGTCGCCCTTCCCGCTGATGCCAGCCTGGCAGAGACGCCAGATGGCCGCAAGCGGGTGCCCCCCCGGGCGGGGTCGACATCAGACTCCAGCCCTTCAACCTCCGTAGGACGACCAGGTTTAATCGTTTCCGTAGTCGTAGCGGGCCTTGAGGATCTTCACTTCCTTGTCGTCAGCCCGGTACACCAAGCGATGCTCGTCATCGATCCTGCGGGACCAGTATCCGAACAGGTCGCCCTTCAGGGGCTCGGGCTTCCCGATACCGGCGAAGGGGTCGCGCTGGATCTCGCCGATCAACCTGGTGATCCGCTTGGCCATCCTCCGATCAGCGCCGAGCCAGAATAGGAAGTCCTCCGAGGCATCGGGGTCGAAGTGGACGCTCCTCACACCTCTCCAGCCAGGGCGTCCAGCTCCTCCATGGTCTTCGTAATGGCTAGGTGGCTTTCCTTGTCCCGAGCGACGGCCCCCATAAGGCGCCGGGCGTTGGCTGGGGAACGCAGCAGGTAGATAGTCTCCTGCCAGGAGTCGTAGTCCTCGGCTGACATCAGTACGACATCTCCGCTCCTAGAGGAGATACGCACTGGGGCGTGGTCGTCATTGACCTGCTGGATAAGGGGAAACAGGCGCGAGCGGGCCTCGCTGGCGCTGATGGTCATGCTTCAAGCACTCCGCGACGATGCCTCCTGGTGCGGGCGGCTGAGCGTGTCCGGCAGCTTACGGGCAAGTGGCCTGCTCAGCATGAAAGGCGCAGCGAAGCGCGCATTCAGCAGCCGGGCAGCGTCGGCTGATGCGAGCCGCGCGTCGCCGGGCAGCCTGGTGGGAACAGAGTACGTCTCGGCGAGGGCGTGACCGCTGAGCGCGACCTCCTGCCCGCCCCACCATCGCACCACGCCCGCATGATCGTGATGTGAGCGGACAAGCAGCGGAACGGCGACGCTGGTGTCGACCGCGACCGTCACTTGCGGCCCGACCGCCCGGGTCGCGCATGCTGTCCTCGCCATCCGGCCAGGCACGCGCCAGCCAGCGGCACAGTCCGGCCGTGATCACGGGCTTGTCTCCATCGTGTTCGGTCAGCGGTGGAGGGCGGCCTGCCACTGCTGGCGCCGGATATGCTCCGGCGTCAGCACGCAGTCACCGCATGTCCCGCCGCCCGGCACCCGGTAGTACAGGCAGCAGCTGCGGCGGACCAGGAAACGCGTCGGCTGCGAGGCGTCCGGCTGCACGAGTTCTCCGGTGCCCCGCAGCGTTCCGAGGGCGAGGATCCTGGCCGTCAGCTGGCCGGCGGTTTCCGCCCGGTCCGGGAAGCTCCTGGCCAGCATCCCGGCGGCGCCCGCCAGCGCGGACGCGATGTTGCCCCGCAGCACCAGCGGTGAGAGCCGGAACAAGGCCTGGAAAGCACCGGCTACCGGATCGGCCATGCCCTGCACGCAGCGTTCCGACAGCAGCGCGGCAGCGTCGTCGAGCTGACGGTCGGCCCCTGCGGCGCCGATCTCCCGCCCGGTGACCGGGCCGGCCGCCAGCGGCACCGGGCCGCCATCAACCGGGCGCCACCACAGGTTGTCCAGGGTCAGGTACGGGACCACGCCGCCGAGCACCGCCGCGCCCAGCGACGGTGACACCAGACGTGAGGCCAGCCCCAGGAACACGATCGAGGCGGCGATCCGCTCGGTCACCTCCGCAGGCGCGATGCCGGCCTGGCTGGCGATGACGGCACGGGCGTGAGTTACCCGGTCGGCCAGCACCGCCGGATCAGATACCAGCAGGCTCGCCTGCCGCCAGCCCGCGCCCTCGGCCCAGGGCTCGAGAGCGAAGTACGGCCCGGCGCCGGCGGCCGCGGCAAGCGCCTCAGCCGCATCCACGTCCGCCGCCAGTCCCCGCTCGCGCGGTGCGGATCGCGGTCCGGATGCACGCGATCAGCTCGGCGCGGGCGGTAGTCAGTGAGGGGCCGTACCAGGTCAGGCTCCGGCCGGGGACAAGCGCTACCGCGATGCCGGGGAAGGCCTCGGGCCCGTCGCTGGCGGTGAAGGGGTAGGGCTCGTCGGGCAGCACCGCCAGCTCGGCTCCGGCGGCCATGAGGCTGGTCGGCTCGTGCCTGGGGTAGCGATCTGGGGAGCCGGCGAATACGTGTGCGAGACCCAGGCGCGTGATCATGTCTCCGGTGAAGGTACGGGCTCCGACGACCATCCAGGGGTCTCGCCAGACAGGGACGACCGTTCGCAGGGCCGGGAGTGCGGGCGGTCCGGACCACTGACTGGCAGCCGAGCGTATCCATTCGGGTTCGGGGACGGACAGGACGTCGGTGAACAGGCGGCGCAGCGAGCGCAGGGCTGCGTCGACCGTCTCGATCTCGGTCACCCATACGGGGATCCCGGCCGCCCGCAGGCGCTCGACGTCATGCCGCCGGTTCTCCTCGCGGTTGGCGACGACCAGGTCCGGGCGCAGCGCGGTGATCGCGGCACGGTTGGGGTTCTTCGTGCCGCGGACCCGCGGGACGTCGAGGCCGGCGGGGTGCGTGCACCAGTCGGTAGCGCCTGCCAGCCGGCCGGGGACGGTGACGGCGAGGGCCTCGGTCAGGGACGGGACCAGCGAGACGATGCGCTGCGGGGGCCTGGTCAGGCTGAGGGGATGCCCGAGGTCATCGTGCAACGTCGGCATAGCGCCCTTTCGGCGTGGATGTCAGGCGAAGTCGCCCGCCTCGCGCCGGAGGTCGCGGATCACCGAGAACAGCGTCCTGAGCCGCTGCGGCGGGAGCCCAGGCTGGGTGAAGAGGGCCGCGTTGATGTGCTTGGTGGCCTCTCCGGCCAGCGTGCGGCCCTGCTCGGTGATCTGGATGAGTACCGCCCGGCCGTCGCTGGGATGCCGTTCGCGGCTGACCAGCCCGGCTTTCTCGAGCCTGCTCACGGCGTTGGTGATGCTGGTCGGGTGTACCTGGAGCAGAGTGCCGGCCTGGGCCATCGGCAGGGTGCCGCGGCGTGTGAAGGACAGCAGGGTGAGCAGTTCGTAGCGGGCGAAACTCAGCCCGAGCGGCCGCAGCACGGCCTCAGCTCGCGCGAGCATGATCGCCTGGGCGCGCATCACGGATGTGACGGCGGCCATGCCGTCCGCGGCGTCGGCCCAGCCGTGAGCCCGCCACTGCCGGGCGGCCTCCTCGATGGGATCAAACGTCAGCGGAGCGGTCGTCACAGCCTGTCCCCCTCACATTCCGGTGTTAAGCCTACTGTGGCAGGGCCGATAGCCCCGGTGGCCGTAATCCGCCGGGCAGCCGCGCCGCGATGCATGGCTGGCGAGAGTCCGCTCACACATTGCGCCTGTACTGGCCTCCCGCTTCGAAGAAAGCATCGCTGATCTGCCCGAGCGAGCAGTGCCGGACGGCATCCATCAAGGCGGCGAAGACATTGCCTCCGCTGATGGCGGCGCCCTGCAGCCGGGCGATCGCCTCCGGCGCGGTGCCTGCGTGCCGGGCATGGAAGTCGGCGAGCCGCTTGAGCTGGGACTGCTTTTCCGCCTCGGTGGCGCGGGCGAGTTCCACCGGTCCGGCCGGGGTTTCGCCGCGGTGCGGGTCGAGGAAGGTGTTGACACCGACGATGGGCAGGCTGCCGTCGTGCTTGCGCATCTCGTAGAGCATTGACTCGTCCTGGATCCGCCCGCGCTGATAGCCGGTCTCCATGGCGCCAAGCACGCCGCCGCGTTCAGCCAGGCGGTCGAACTCCGCCAGCACAGCCTCCTCGACCAGGTCGGTGAGCTGCTCGATGAGGTAAGAGCCCTGCAGCGGGTTCTCGTTGCCGGCCAGACCCCATTCCTTGTCGATGATCATCTGGATGGCGAGCGCCCGGTGGACCGAATGCTCGCTGGGAGTCGTGACCGCCTCGTCGAAGGCGTTGGTGTGCAGGCTATTGCAATTGTCGTAGATGGCGCACAGGGCCTGCAGCGTGGTGCGGATGTCGTTGAAGTCCATTTCCTGAGCGTGCAGCGACCGGCCGGAGGTCTGCACGTGGTACTTCAGCTTCTGCGCCCGCTCTCCCGCGCCGTATCGTTCCTTCATCGCCACGGCCCAGATCCGCCGCGCGACCCGGCCGATGACGGAATACTCCGCGTCCAGGCCGTTGGAGAAGAAGAACGACAGGTTGGGGGCGAAGTCGTCGATGTCCATGCCGCGGGCAAGGTAGGCCTCGACGTAGGTGAAGCCGTTAGCGAGCGTGAACGCCAGCTGGCTGATCGGGTTGGCGCCCGCCTCGGCGATGTGGTAACCGGAGATCGATACCGAGTAGAAGTTCCGCACCTGGTGGTCGATGAAGTACTGCTGGATGTCGCCCATGCACCGCAGCGCGAAATCGGTGGAGAAGATGCAGGTGTTCTGGCCCTGGTCCTCCTTGAGAATGTCGGCCTGCACCGTGCCGCGGACATTGCTCAGGACCCAGGCCCGGATCTCCTGCGTTTCGGCCTCATCGGGCTCGCGGCCGTGCTTGTCGCGGAAGGCATCGAGCCGCTGGTCGATGGCGGTGTTCAGGAACATCGCGAGAATGGCCGGGGCCGGGCCGTTGATCGTCATCGACACCGAGGTCGTCGGGGCGCACAGGTCGAACCCGGAATACATGACCTTCATGTCATCGACCGTGGCGATCGACACCCCGGACGTCCCCACTTTGCCGTAGATGTCCGGACGCAGGTCGGGATCGCGGCCGTAGAGCGTCACCGAGTCGAACGCCGTCGACAGCCGGGTCGCGTCACCGCCGCGCGACAGAAGCTGGAAGCGCCGGTTGGTGCGGAACGCGTCACCCTCGCCGGCGAACATCCGGGCCGGCGCCTCACCTTCCCGCTTGAACGGGAACACCCCCGCGGTGAACGGGAAGAAGCCGGGCAGGTTCTCCGAGCGCAGGAACCGCAGCAGCTCCGCGTCATCCTGGGTGCGTGGCAGCGCAACCCGGGGCACCCTGGATCCGGACAGCGTGCTCCTGGTCAGCGGGGTGCGCAGTTCCTTGCCGCGTACGGTGTAGACGAACTCGTCGCCGGCGTACTCCTCCACCCGGGCCGGCCACTGCCCGAGCTGATCGCGGACCTCAGGCAGCAGCTCGTTTTCGGCGGCGCCGAGCAGCTTGCGGACTTGCTCGGCTCCCTCGTTCTCGCCGAGCAGATCAGCCGCGGTACTCAGGTGCTGGCGGCGGCGGGCGATCTCGGCCTGGGCCCGGGTCAGCTGGTGGTAGTCGCGCACGGCGTCGGCGATCTCCGCGAGGTACCGGCTGCGGGCGGAGGGGACGACGCTGCGCAGCGCGGTCGAGGCCTTGACGTCGACCCGCGGGAGCACGCCCTCGTCGGCGGGCAGTCCCTGGTCGGCCAGCAGGGTCTTCAGGTGCTGGTAAAGCGCGGTTACTCCGTCGTCGTTGAACCGCGCGGCGCTGGTACCGAACACCGGCATGTCCTCCCAGCGGACCCCGAATGCCTCGCGGTTGCGGATCAGCTGGCGGGCGACATCGCGGCGGGCGTCTTCGGCGCCGCGACGTTCGAACTTGTTGATGGCCACGACATCGGCGAAGTCGAGCATGTCGATCTTCTCCAGCTGGGAGGGGGCGCCGAATTCCGGCGTCATGACATAGAGCGAGGTGTCGCTGAACGGGACGATCGCCGCGTCACCCTGCCCGATGCCCGGCGTCTCGACGATGACCAGGTCGAACCCCGCCGCCTTCACCGCCATCAGGATGTCGCCGAACCGCTCCGGCAGCTGCGCGCCGCCTGACCGGGTGGCCATTGACCGGAAGAACGTCCGATTCCGGTCCCCGCTGTCAAGGGCGTTCATCCGGATCCGGTCGCCCAGCAGGGCGCCGCCGCCGCGGCGGCGGGTCGGGTCGATCGCAAGCACCGCGATGCGCAGCTTGTCCTCGAAGTCCAGGCGAAAGCGCCGCAGCAGCTCGTCGGTCAGCGACGACTTACCGGATCCGCCGGTCCCCGTGATGCCGAGTACGGGCACTGGCCGGGCTGGCAGCGCCTCCCGGACACCCTGCGCCAGGCTGAGGGACCGTCCGGCCTCGAGCACGGTGATCGCGCGCGCCAGCGGAGCAGAACTGCCGCTGAGCACGGCGTCCAGGCTCGGCTCATCCGCGCATAGGTCAACGTCGCACGCCGCGATCAGCTTGTTGATCATGCCGGGGAGGCCCAGCCGCTGGCCGTCCTCCGGCGTGAAGATCGTTACTCCGCGGTCGGCGAGCAAGGCGATCTCTTCGGGGACGATTACGCCGCCGCCGCCCCCGTACACCTTGATGTGACCCGCCCCGAGCTCCGCAAGCCGCTGCACGAGATAGCTGAAGTACTCGACGTGCCCGCCCTGGTAGGACGACAGGGCGATGCCCTGCGCATCTTCCTCGATCGCGGCGCGGGCCACCGTCTCGACACTGCGGTCGTGCCCGAGGTGGACCACCTCCGCGCCCTGGCTCTGCAGCACCCGCCGCATGATGTTGATCGCCGCATCGTGGCCGTCGAACAGGCTCGCGGCGGTGACGAACCGCACGGGGTTGACCGGCACGTGTAGCGCCGGGGAGTCACTGGGCACTGCCGCCTCCGGTATGGCTGTAGGGAAGCTATGGCTGTAGGTGAGCTGTGGCTGTAGGGGAGGGGCCGCGAGGACCCGCCACCGAAAATAGTAGGACGTCCTACTATCTTAGCGTCAATTTACTTGGACGTCCATGTAAAATTGCCTGGTGATGCGACCACGGGCATGGATGAGCTGGTCAAGCGGCAAGGACAGCGCGCTGGCGTTGCACGAGGTCCGCTCCGTCGGCGAGGTCGAGGTCGCCGGACTACTGACCACGGTGAACGCGGCCGCCGGGCGGGTGGCGATGCATGGCGTCCGCCGGGTGCTGCTCGAGGCCCAGGCCGCCGCGCTCGGCTTGCCGTTGCATGTTGTCGAGCTACCGTGGCCCTGCCCGGACCCGATCTACGAACAGCTGATGTCCGCGGCGATGGATGCCGCCCGGCAGTGGGATGTCAGCCGGGTCATCTTCGGCGACCTGTTCCTTGAGGACATACGCGCCTATCGTGAGGCATCACTGGCGGGCACCGGCATGACACCGGTCTTCCCGCTGTGGCGCCGGCCCACCGCTGAACTCGCCCGCGAGATCCTCGCCAGCGGCATCCGTGCAGTCATCACCTGCGTCGACCTGTCGCAGGCACCGAAAGCGATCGCGGGCCGCTGGTATGACCAGTCGCTACTGCTAACGCTGCCCGAAGGCGTCGACCAGTGCGGCGAGAACGGCGAATTCCACACATTTGTCACCGACGGGCCGGAGTTCGCCCGGCCGCTGGGCGTGACCATCGGCAATACGGTCGAACGTGACGGTTTCGTGTTTACCGATGTGCTGCCGGCCGGCGCGGCAAGTGCCGGCCCTTGTCGCAGTACTCCCAGCTGACGGAGCGCTGCCATCCCGACATGACCAGGATCGGGCGTGGGATGCCGGGGACGAGGCAGGCCGCCGCCCGGCCGCACGCGCTGTGGTTCCTCTACGCCGACGGGCACGCCCGCGTCTGCTACGGGACCCGGACCGTGCAGTACACCTACGTGGCGCGGCTGAAGTTCCCCGCCGCCGCGACGATGGAGACCTGGGTCACCGACCAGCACGGCGACCCGGTGTTCATGGTCATCGCCGAGCCGTCGGTCTCCCTGGCCGGCGAGCTGCGCCGCCTGCTGCCCCAGCTGCGGCAGGTCACCCGCCGGGTCCCCGCGAAGGCCGGCGGCACCCGGCAGATCCACGCGCTGACCTCGCGGGACGACCTGGCCGCCGGGGAGGTGCTGGCGCCTGTCGTCGCGGTGGCGGGAAGAGAACTACTTCCGCTACGCCCGCACCCACTTCGCCCTAGACGCCCTCGACTCCCACGGCGCCGCCCCCGACGACCCGGACCGCATGGTGCCCAGCCCGGCCAGGAAAACCGCGGCCAGCCAGGTGATCAACGCCCTGGCCGCCCCGGTCGAGGCCGCCTGGCGCGAACGGGACGAAGCCGAGCAGGCCGCGGCGGCCGTCCCGGCCCGGATCCCGCTCGGCACCCTCGCCCCGGACATGATCCGCCTGGACTCCGAGACCAAGCAGATCACCCACGCCATCCGGATGGCCGCCGACAACGCCGAAACCACCCCGGCCCGCACCCCGGACGGCCACTACGCCCGCGCCAGCGACGAAGCCCACGCGCTGATCCGCGAGGCACTCACCGTCTCCGGCGACATCTGCCCCCGCCCCGGCGGACTGCTCATCCGGCTCGACCCGCTCACCGCGCCCCGGCGCACCCAGGCCCTGACCGCGCTCTGCGGCCAGCTCACCGCCGCCGGCGCCCGCTGTCCCGGCACCAGCCTCGTCCTCCGCTACGAAGTCAAATCCCGCCCAAGCCCTGCATAAAAGATCTCCCTATGTCGGAAGTCCTGGTATTGGTATTGGTTGAGATGGAAAGGTTAAGATTACGATGAGTTGGCCGTTCCCGCAGGGTTGGTGCTTGCGTAGGTAGCTGAACTCTGGTATAAGCCGGGAGTGAAATGGCCGTGGCCGAGGTGCCTGGAGATTTCCAGGAGAAGTATCCGTCAGCTGACGGGGCCGCGCAGCGGTGGGCGGCGCTGGCCGAGGAGATCTCGCACAGATGGAACGGTGGGGGCGGCCCTCAGCTAGGCGCTGGCCCCACGGAACCGGTGGCGTCGGCTAAGGCTGGCGCACCTAGCGGGTCGCTGCTGATCCTGGGCTCGGGGATACAGAGCATCGGCTTCACGATGGACGCTGAAGCACATATCCGGTCGGCGGACAAGGTGTTCTTCTGCGTCGCGGACGCGGTGACGGTCGCCTGGCTCAGGCAGTTAAGGCCGGATGCCTACGACCTATACGTGCTCTACGACGACGCCAAGCCCCGGTATTACACGTATATCCAGATGACCGAGGCGATGCTGCATTACGTGCGCCGCGGGATGAACGTGGTCGGGATCTTCTACGGCCACCCGGGAGTATTTGTCCTGTCCACTCACCGCGCGGTTCGGATCGCACGCCGCGAGGGGTACCGGGCGGTGATGCGGGCGGGCATCTCGGCGCTGGATTGCTTGTGCGCGGACCTGAGCGTGGATCCGTCCCAGCCCGGGCTGCAGACGTTCGAGGCCACAGATCTGCTGCTGCGCCGCCGGCGGCTGGACCCGGGTTTGCACGTGATCATCTGGCAGGTCGGGCTGATCGGGGAGATGGGGTACCGGCGGAAGGGGTACCTGAACGACAACTTCCCGGTGTTCGTGGACTACCTGCAATCGGTCTACGGGCCAGACCACCCGGTGACCCATTACGTGGCGGCCCGGTATCCGACGATGGAGCCGCTGATCGCCACGCATGAACTGGGCCGCCTCCTGGACCACAAGGTCAGGGCCACGCTAAACGGGCTGTCCACGCTGTACGTGCCGCCCCGCGACGGGGCGCCGGCCGACCTGGAGACGGCGATCGCGCTCGGGCTGGCCAAGCCGGGCAACGTGGTCCGGCCCTCGGCCCCGCTCCGCGAGATCGACCAGTATGGCGACCGTGAAATGCGCGCCATTGCCGGGTTCCGCGGGTTCACCGTGCCGCCGGACTACCAGTACCTGGAATGGACGGCGACCTGCCAGTTCCTGATCGACCTGGCCCGCGACACCGGGCTGCAGCGGCTCTACGCCAGCGACCCGGGCCAGGCCCTGGCGGCCTACCCCGGACTGACCGAGCGGGAGCGGTCGCTGCTGGCCACGCGGAACGAGGGCGCGATCCAGGTGGCGGCGAAGGGCAAGGCCGTCACCGACTCCCCCATCGAGGGCCTGGTGCACGAGGCACTCGGCCAGCTCACGATGGCGCGGTCGCTGGCTGCGGCGGTGTACCGCAGCCGGGCCGAGCGCAGCGACGGGCCGCTGCGCGAGTGGGAGCGCGACACCGGGCGGAGCGTGGACTGGCGGCTGCTGCCGGCCGCCATCGACAACGTGCTGGCCAGCTCACTGCGCGCGTGGACCGGTGCGTACCTGGACGACGGGTCCCGGTGTCTGCTCACCGTGGTCGGCAGCCGCCGGGGCAACCGGTTCAGTGTGGTGTACGTGGGCGGCCAGCGCGTTCCGGAATTCACTTTCGCCAACCGCGTCCTGGCCTGGGAGAACGGCCCGCGCGGAGCGTCCAGCGGTGAGCTTGTCTTCGGGTACGAGCCAGGCTCGCTCAGGCAGGCCACCGGCTATATCGACGACGGGGACGGCGGCCGCCGGGTCAAGCTCGCCGAGCCAGCCCTGCAGGGTTCCGCGGTGGCGGCCTGGGCAGGACGGTATGTCACCGGCGCTGGCCGGGGGCCGGCCGTGGACATCACGGTGGACGGCGCCGGGCTGACCGTGAGCGTCGACGGGGGGCCGCGGGCCCGTCCTGAACTGCGCGACGGGGCGCTGTGCTGGGACGGTAACTGGCTGAGGATCGCCCACCCGGCCGATGGCGCCGCCCGGCTGACCGCCTGCCTGCCCGGGTACGGCCGGCCCGGCGAGACGCTCGAGGGTGAGCAGGACGGCGGGTTCATCGCGCCCTATCTCGGCGAGTATCACGCGCGGCGTCCGCCGGGGGCGGCGGCACCGGATCTGCCGCTGATCATCGGGCCCGGCGTGCTCACCGTCGGCGAGGCGGAACCGCAGCCGTACCGCTTTGACGCACCCTGGCTCCGGTGGGGTGACGGCTCGCCGGATACCGCCTCCGGCGAACTGCACGCCTACATCGACCCGCTTACCTACCGCCCCTGCCTGTCGGGCACCGTGACGTGGCCGGGCCAGGGCGCCGAACCGGTGCACGCAGCCGAGACCGGGGCGAGCGCAGCCGCGTCGCCGTGGACGCTGCGGCACGCTGACTCCGACCCGATCCCCGGCTGGGCCGCGGCTGAACTGATCGTGCTATCCGACCGGTGGGCCACCGCCGGCGGACTCCACCTCTATGCGCAATGGCGCAAGGCGTTCACCGCTCATGCCCTGCTACGTCAGGTAGCAGCGGCCCTGCGACGGCGCTGGACCGACTAAGCGACAAGGAGACTCGCGATGGGAACCCCACCACCTTTGCCCATGCCACCCGTCCCCCCGGGAGCCGAGATAACGCCGGTCAACGTGGACATCGATATCGACGTGGACGTGGATATCGACGTAGATGTGGACGTGGATATCGACGTAGATGTGGACGTGGATATCGACGTGGACATAGATGTAGATATCGACGCTCTCGTCGTGGTCGACATCGACGTGGACATCGACGTGGACATCGACACCGACGTGGTAACCGACGTCGATACCGTGACCGACGTCGACGTGGACACCGACATCGACACCGACATCGAGGCTGACCCCGGTGGGATGTCGCGCCTGGTCAGTTCGCTGAACACCTGGCTTTCCAGCAACGCAAACCGGGCCGCGCTGCTGGCCAGCCTGGGCGGCCCCATCGGCAGCTACTACATCGGGAAAGCGATTGCCGCGACCAGTCGGTCGGCCGACCCGCAGGCGGGCGGCGTCAAGCCGACGGAGGCCCAGGGCTTCGCCGTCCTGCTCAACCACATCTTCGCTAGCGGCACCACCGCCGAGCAGGCGTGGCAGACGGTCGCCTCTTTCGTGCAGACCCAGAACCCGACGACCAGCGACCAGACACTACTGCTGATGCAGATCCTCATCGCGCCCAACCAGGCGGCCGACGCCGCTCTCGCCGCCTGGAACTGGCCCAAGTCGGCCAGCGGCGCCCTGATCGCACAGCTCGCCTCGATGGCCCCGTCGGCCATCTACTCGTTCATGGAGACTTACCAGTACCAGAGCCAGACGCTGCCAGTGAAGGTCGCCGCCTCAGTCATCCTCAACGCCCTGAACAGCGCCACCAGCGGATGGGTGTCGGCGTTCAACACCGTCGGCGTGACCGACGACGCCAACCCCGGTCCCGGAAACTACGACGGGGCCGGATACAGCTACTCCGCCGAGGCCCTGGCCGCGGCCGGGGTCAGGCCCGGTGGGACGGTCACCGCCGGCGGGACCACCTTCATCTGGCCCGACGTGGCGTCCGGCCAGCACGACACGGTCACGGCGGCCAGCCAGGTCATCCAGCTCAGCGGCCAAGGGAGCACGCTGTCGTTCCTCGGCTCTGGTACCTTCGGCACGCAGAGCGGCACGATCACCGTCACCTATACCGACGGCTCGACCTCATCGGGGAAGATCACGTACGCCGACTGGTGTGCCGGTGAGGCCGCCAGCGGCAGCACGCTCGTGGTCACGACCGCGTACCGGAACTACACCGGCGGCAAGCAGGCCAACCCGCTGCGGGCGTACCTGTACGCCGCGTCCATCCCGCTCACAGCGGGCAAGGACATCAAGTCCGTGACCATGCCGGTCAACTCCAACCTGCACTTCTTCGCCGTCACAGCGAGCTGACCGGCGACTGCGGTGCCCGCTTCAGCCCTGACCCCGTTGCCGCCCCCCTGGCCGGTCGCGGGGTCAGGCGCGATGAACGATGCGCGGCTGCTCGGTTACGACACGGCCTGCTTCCCGTTCGCATCCTTGGCAGCCAAGGCCCTCCGGGTCGAGGATCTCAGCGCGCTGCATGAGCAGCGGCGCGACCTGAGCCAGCCACCCAGGTACGCCGACAACATTCGGCTGCGCCGGGAACTGCTGCTCCGCCTGGAGGCGACGCCGTTCTTCTCCTATTACGACGCACTGGTAAGCACCGTCGTGGCACCGCTGTTCGGGGTTAAGCTGTCCTACTCTCGCCGTCCGCAGTTCCGGGTGCACCTGGCCGGAAGCCCGAGCGCGAGCGCGTGGCACACCGACCAGCAGGTGACCGGGCGCGACGACCAGGTCAACATCTGGCTGCCGTTCACAAGCACCTGCACGGCGAACACCCTGTGGGTCGAACCCGACTACGGCCGCGGCGACTACACGCCGATACTGGTGGGGTACGGCCAGATGCTGCTGTTCGATGGCGGCCTGCTTTCGCACGGAACGGTCGAGAACACCTCCAGCCAGACAAGGGTGAGCATGGACCTGCGGTTCGTCCCGCACGGGCCGTGCGTGCTGCAGCGCTTCTTCCCCAGTCGGGCCAGCCTGGCGGGTGGGCGGCCAGGCCAGGGGGTGTGCGCCAATTCCGTAGGTGGCAGGCACCGGTCTATACCGACATGACGGTCTCGCTGTGGACTACACCCTCAAGTCGCTGGAAAAGGTGCTGGACGGGCCGCCTCGCCACGCCGTCCGCCAGGCCAGGGCGGTACTCAAGGACGCCGCCTATGGGGTGCTCGGCGAGATGATCGCCGCGATCGAGGCTCAGCCCCCGGTCGGCCGCCGCCCGCGGCGAGAAGCGGCTGTCAGCGCAGATCGGCGCCCTGCTGGACGCGCAGATCC
>CAWIXN010000004.1:0-607238 GCA_963840095.1 uncultured Actinomycetota bacterium
CCGGCTTGCGTGGGCACGCACTTACCTGAAGGGAATGGGCCTGCTGACCAACAGCTCGCGAGGTGTCTGGGCGCTGACTGATGACGGCACTGCACTGCTCACAGACCCATCAGCCACCGATGACCAGCGCAGCGAGCGGATCCAGGAGCTTCGGGCGCGCTACCTCACTGACCTGCGGACGGCTCGCAAGACGAGACTGCCGCAAGATGACAGCGAGCTGGACGATGTGCAGCCACCCGCACAACGCAGTTGGAAGGAACAGTTGCTCGAACAGCTCATGAGCATGGCACCCGATGCCTTCGAGCGGCTTGCCAGGCGGCTGCTGCGCGAAGCCGACTTCGACAGCGTGAACGTCACCGGTCAAAGCGGTGACGGCGGGATCGACGGACTTGGCGTCTACAGGCTCGGGCTCGTTAGCTTTCCTGTCTTCTTTCAGTGCAAGCGATACCGCGGCAGTGTGAGCCCGAGCGCCGTCCGCGACTTCCGCGGTGCGATGGCAGGCCGGGGTGACAAAGGCCTCCTGATCACGACGGGCACATTCACTGCGGACGCCAAGAAGGAAGCAACCCGTGACGGCGCCCCGCCGATCGACCTCATCGACGGCGACCGCCTCTGCGGGCTACTCAAGCAGTACGACCTCGGCGTACGGACGACGACCCGTACAGTCGAGGATGTTGGGATTGATGCCGCCTTCTTTGCCGAGATCTAACAACCGAGGATCATCACAGTCCGGCTGTGTCGATGTGTGGACGATCGTGCTGAGGCACTGTGTCACTGCTCCAGCTGGAGTGACCACCTGCTTGCAAAGATCTTTCGCCCGACTTCCTGACGTGCGTCACTGCTGGCCGAGGCCAATCGACCGGTGGCGTCCAAGATCGGGTGTAAATGAGACGACGGGCGTAGGTTCCCCTTCAAGACCGCCAAGTCACGAAGGAAGGACCTACACCGTGCCGAGTCGAGTATCGCCTACTGACCGTATCCGCGACCACATCGATGAGCTGTTCTCTGAGGGCCGGTGTCACCCGCCACGTTGAACGGGCACGGATGGGGCGCTAGGCGTCAGGCGGGGCGGGCATGACGGGTGGGGCTTGCGGGGTGGTGGTGCCCGGCGACAGGGTGGGCACGACGGAATGGGAACGGCCCGCCCGGCTCAAGTTAGCTGCCTGACCGGACGGGCCGTCTGCTGCGCTCGGAGGCGCCCGGTGCCAACGGTAGGTCAGGTCGTGGCGGTTGTCGATGCTCAGCTCGGGTCGGGGCTGCTGGTGTGCCTGGGGCCGGGGTGCGGCGGGCGGCTGGCGCGGTGGGGGTTCGGCCGGGAGCGGGATCTGGCCGGGCTGGGCGGGGTGATCGAGCGGGTCCGGCCGCGGCGGGCGTTGTGCGTGTTGTGCGGGGTGTCGCGGGTGCTGCTGCCTGATTCGATGCTGCGGCGCAGGCAGTATGGAGCCACCCGGGTTTTATGCACACTCGGTTACTTGTGTGACGTGTGAGGTTTGAGTTTACCCGCAACGGGGAGCGGAGGGCTTGACAAGGGGCGATGACCCGTACGCTTACCCGCGGATCGGGCAGGCTCTTCCTGGCCTGCCCCCGGAGCCCGATGGGGGTCATCGCGAGGGTTCCCTTGTCAAGCCCGCCGCGGTCCAGTACTCCGCTTCGGCTTCGGCGGGGGGACGGCGGCCCAGGCGGTGCATGAGCCTGCTGGTGTTGTACCAGTGCACCCATTCGCTGGTGATCTTCTCCACGTCGGCGGCGGTGTAAATGAGACGACGGGCGTAGGTTCCCCTTCAAGACCGCCAAGTCACGAAGGAAGGACCTACACCCGTGCCGAGTCGAGTATCGCCTACTGACCGTATCCGCGACCACATCGATGAGCTGTTCTCTGAGGGCCGGCCGCTGCCGGAGATCCTGGAGGAGGTGGCCCGGCTCGGCGCGCAGCTGCTGATGCAGGCTGCGCTGGAGGCCGAGGTCACCGAGTTCCTGGGCCGCAGCCGTTACCAGCGGGCCGCCGATTGCGCGGAGGCGCGCACTGGCTCTCGTAACGGTTACCGGGAGGTGACGGTCAAGACCACCGCCGGGCCGGTGGTGCTGGCCCGGCCGAAGCTGCGCGGGACGGCCGAGGCGTTCGCCTCCCGGCTGTTCGGCAGTCATGTCACCAGGACGAACGCGCTGGAATCGCTGGTGATCGCCTCGTTCGTCCGCGGCCTGTCGGTCCGCGACGTCGAGGCCGCCCTCGCCGAAGCGCTCGGTGACCAGGCCGCGATCTCCAAGTCGTCCCGAACTAGCGGCGCCCCTGGGCGTTTGGCCGTCCTCCCAGCTAGCTGGGTGTTCCGACGGTCGTCGCTGCTGGCGGTTGTGCGGGGACGTTGCGGTATTTCCGTGCTGTACGGTCTACCGCATTAGCAGCTGGGATCGTAGCCGTCTGGATTGGTTCAGGCTGGACCGATGCCCCGATCGGTCCGCCCTGGACGCCTCCGCACGGTGTTGAACTGCAACCGGAACTGCAACCTGGCAGATCGTTGGGTGCGCTTGTCGTTGTGTGCGTAATGTCACAGCGTGGATGCGTTCGCCTGGGGTGTGGTCGCCGCCGTGGCTGGTGTTGTGGCAGCTGCCGCGACGATCGTGTTCGGGGTTACCACATCGCCGGGTACTGAGCTATACAAGCGCGTCTCTCCAGTCCTGGCTGGCGGCGAGGTAATGCATGCCCGCACAGTGCAGGGGATGGCCTGCGTCCGGTCCGGGCAGGCTCCGGCCTGGCCCTTGGCTTCTGACCGGAGTGTCCGCAGAGGCTCCAGGGTCAAGCGCGACTTCGCATGTACCTTGCCCGGCGCCTTCCACCTGTGCTAGTTGTCCTGCGGGCACGGTCACGCTTGATGCTGGAGGGGCGGACACGTATGCTCAGCGGGCCATCCCCGGATCTGACCTCTTCCGTGAGCTGGCTGACGACGCCGTGCAACACCGTGTGTCGGCGTCCGCTGTGGTCTCGGCTCTAGGCTGCACTCTAGGCTGCAGAGCCCGGCGTCCGAACCCGCGGATTAAGGGCTCGACCGGACTTGCTGATTGTCCTCAGAACGCGGAGGCCGGTCCTGAAGAGAACCAGCCCTCGCGCTGTACGTGGGTATCAGGAAATGGCTAGGTGTGGACGTCGACGCACGCTTTCGCCACCATCTTATAGTTGTTAGAGGAGAGTGCTTTCCAGGCCCTCGAGCAGTAATATCCGGTGGGCTCCGAGTGGTATGGTGACCACTGGCATACAGGCGTCTCCGTACCTGCGAGCACGTTTACCTGCTTACAGTTCTTGATGAGAGCCCCGCTCGGCCACACAAGCTCGATGTGTATGTTGTATTCCGTTATGTAACCCCCGTTGCCGAAAACGCCCTGCATGTAGTCGACGTAACTACCACTGCCGTTTATGTACGTGCACTCGTCCCCTATTATGCCGCTACCGTCCATGCACTTCGTCGCGCTAGCCATTGCGGGGCTCGCTGAGAGCGAAAGGCCTGCCGTTAGGGCGATTGCGAACCCGAGCGCCGCGACGAGTCGTACCTTGGTAGAAAGCATCCGATCTCCTCTTTGCCGGTACCGGTATACGGACGGTTGCAAGGTAGCACGGAGGTATTAACTGCGTATAGGTCCCGACGCTGCTGCCGCTGACACTCATGCCCCTAGATCCTGGGCCAGCCTTGCCCTGTCCGTCGCCCGGGTTAGGCGCTAATCCCCTTGCGAGCGGCTTGTGGGTCCAGGGTCGGTGGACGCCGATCGGGAAGCGACGTGGAGCTGAGCGGAGCGCCCTGGACGCATTGGCCGCGAGCTGGACAATGAGGAAGCCTAGGAAGACGGCCATGCGCCAGCGTGAGCAGAGCCGATCTGATCTGACGCTACGCGCGGCCGTTGGCGGCGCCCGCGCGAGCGGGCCCTCAAGGCTGAGCGCGGCGCGGGAAGCGCCGCCGTCTTGATCCATTACGGCTAGATTCGGCAGTGGACTGGGTGCGTTGCGCTGACAGTGAGTCGCTATGTGCTCTATGCCCTGGGCTGCACTAGCGTCATGGGCGTGGTTGAGGCAGCGAACGACGAGTCGGGCAAGTGGCGGACGTTCGGCGAGCGAGTCTCTATGAGAGTCCAGAGGTGTGGCTCGGGCAGGTGGATGTCGGACTGCCGTCACGGGAACGGATCTGGCAGCACGTCGTGCGGCTGCCTCGGTCTGTGGCGGTTGCTCTTTTGGATGGTCAGGGCCGGGTGCTGCTGGTCTGGCGGCACCGGTTCGTGCAGGACCGGTGGGGATGGGAACTGCCGGGCGGCCTGGTGGACGAGGACGAGGAGCCCGGCGCGGCGGCGGCGCGCGAGCTGGAGGAGCAGACGGGTTACCGGCCTGGCCAGCTTGAGCACCTGATCAGCTTTCAGCCGGTGGCCGAGATATCGGATGGTGAGCGCGTGGTGTTCGTTGGCCGGGATGCGCAGCGAGTGGGTGAGCCGGTCAACTCAGATGGCATCGAGCGCGTGGAGTGGGTACCGCTGGAGTCGGTGCCGGACCTGATCGCTGCCGGGCAGGTGTGGAACGGGGCATCGGTGGTCGGGCTGCTGAGCGTCGTAGCGCAGCAGCGCTGACCTGCGGCTGGCGTCGCGCCTGTGCAGGGCTGTTGCGGACTGGATGATGGCGTGGATTTGATTGCTTGACCGCTCGGCCAGCCAGGCCGGATGGCTGTTAACGTCGGGTGCCTGGCGAGGGATGGCGGCGAGGCGGCGGGGGAGCTGGCCGGGTCCGGTAGCTTCTCGGCGGAAAGCACTCGGCGCACCCTGGAGATCGCCTGCACGGCGCTGGGACTGGACGCCGGGGGCGCGGAGCTGATGCGGCTGGGCGAGAACGCCATTTACCGGCTGCGCCCGGTTCCGCTGGTGGCGAGGATCGCGCGGACCGTTGATTATCTGCCTGACATTGAGACTGAGGTCGCGGCGGCGCGGTGGCTGGAGTCGGTGGCGTTCCCGGCGGTTCGGCTGGCCGGTCCTGCTGATCAGCCGGTGGTGGCGGACGGGCGGGTGGTGACGTTCTGGGAGCTGGTGTCGGAACGTACGGAGTACGGGACGGTCGCGGAGCTGGCGGTGTTGCTGCGGTGGCTGCATGGCCTGGTGCCGCCTTCGTCGCTGGTGCTGCCTGAGCTGCGGCCGTTCGCGCGGGTGGATGCGCGGATCAGCGGCGCGGAGCTGGCGGTGGAGGATCGCGCGTTCCTGCGGGCGCGGCTGGCCGAGCTGCGGGAGTCGTACGCGCGGCTGGAGTTCGTGCTCCCAGCAGGGCCGGTGCACGGGGACGCCAATATCGGCAACATCATCCGGCGGCAATCGGATGGGGTGGCGATTCTGATTGACCTGGATGGGTTCGCGGCTGGGCCGCGTGAATGGGATCTGGTGCTGACCGCGATGTATTTCGAGCGGTTCGGCTGGCATACCGCGCAGGAGTACCGGGAGTTCGTGGCGGGCTACGGGTTCGACGTGATGAGCTGGCCGGGGTATCCGGTGCTGCGGGATGTCCGTGAGCTGCTGATGGTGGCGTGGCTGGCGCAGAACACCAGGGAAACGCCGGAGATAGCCGCAGAGGTCGCTAGGCGGATCGAGGATCTGCGCAGCGGTGATGGGCGGCGGGATTGGGCGCCGTTCTGAGCTTGGTGGTCAGGCGGCCTTGACCCACAGCGCGTGCCCGGCGGCCTGCTCGGCGAAGTCGCGGACGGCTGGGCTGCCGTCGAAGCGGTAGAGCCGCTTGCGGAACTCCCGTACGTAGGCCACGCACCGCGCTGAGGTGAGGGCCTCGCCGGTGTGCAGCGCGCTGAGCGCAGTGTGGCAGGCCTGGTCGGGGTCGCCGGTGTCGGCGAGCGCGTCGGCCAGGACAATGGCGACGAAGAAATCGCTGCGCGCGTATGCGCCGTCGGACGGCGCGGCGAGTGCGGCGTGGTGGGCGGCTTGGCTGGCGTCGCCGAGGTCGCGGAAGCAGTGGGCCAGTTCGGCGGCTAGCTCGGCTTCGGTGAAGTAGCTGATGAACTCGGGGTCCCGGCCGGGCTCGGGAGCGTCGAACGTCCGCTCGGCGGCGGCCAGCGCGGCATGGCATCCGCGGCTGTCTCCGGAACGGGCTAGGGCGCGTGCTTCCATGGTCAGGAACTGGGCTGTCAGTGCGGGTGTGGCCTGGTCGCGCAAGCCTTCGCGGGCGGCGCGGGCGAGGTTGACGGCCTCGGGCAGGTGGCCGAGGTAGGTGGCCTGGTGGCTCATGGCGGACATGACGCTGCATGCCAGGCGGCGGTCTGCTGCTGAGTGCGCCAGGCGCAGGGCCTGGACGAAGTAACGCTGGGCCAGGCCGTGCAGGCCGCAGTCATAAGACGTCCACGCGGTCAGGAGGGAAGCTTCCGCGACGACGGCGTACAGTTCCCGGCCGATGTCTTCGGTGTAGCGGCCCGTGAGCAGCGCGGCTGCGTCGCGGTCGAGGTAGTGGATGAGGGTCCGGCGGGCGTGGGCTCCACCGAGCCGGTTGTCCAGCTGGGCGAATAGCGCTGTCGACGTGCGTACGCGCGTGACGTCGGCGTGGCCGACTGCCCGTCCGCGGTCGTCGGTCTCTGGCGGGGTGCTGTCGGGCGGGCTGAGCAGCCAGGCGAGTGCGGCGGCGTTCCAGGCGTGGGGGTCCAGCGGCGCGGATAGGACGTCCTGGGAGCGTGCTGCGTCGGCGTGCCACAGGCTGGTGCTGGCCGTCACGGCCTGCTGTGGTGACCGGGTACTGCGCACCGGGCACAGGGTGGTGCGGGCTGTCAGGAGTGGCTGGCGCGGGCGGGGGACCGGTCTGGCTCGCGGGGCGGGATGCCAGGCCGAGAGCGGCGCGTGCCGGGCTGGGCATGCGGAGCCCGTCAGCGATCCTGGTCAGGCTGTTAATGGTTGTGACCTGGTATTTCCCGTTGATGATATAGCTGACGCGGCCCTGGCTCTGGCCGGTGGCCTCGCCTATCCGGGTCTGGCTCAGCCCGGCCCATTTCTTGAGTAGCCGGAACAACTCGCCGATGTCGCGGCGGGCTAAGGCGCGGGTAACGTCGGGGCGGGACCAGAAGTCCGGCGATATGGTCACCGGACCAGACGCGCTGTCGCGCATGTCACTTCCTTGCCTGGCAGGGGGCTGTGCCCAGGGAAGCCCGAAAGCAAAGGTTACTAGATATACCGCCGCGATAACCTCTGGGTGAGATGGGATATCGCGCGGCGGTGCCCGAAGGTGCTGTCATGGCAAATTCTGGCCCCCAACCGAAAGCGTGTCCGGCCTGCCGTGGCCGTGGCTGGAAGCTCGTCCGCTCCCGCCGGGCGGTGACCATCGCGACCCTGCTGCGCGGGTCGGTGGCGGCGGCCCGGCGGGACTGCCCGGCGTGTGATGGCACTGGCCGTGCAGGCTGAGCGGCTGGCCGTCCTCGCTGCGGACTGGTTTCCTGGTCGAGCCGCAGCGGCGGCTAGCTCCGCACGTGCATGTAGCGATCCGCGGAACCATTTCGCGTGCGGAGCTGCGCCAAGTGCTCGCCGCGACCTACCACCAGGTGTGGTGGCCACAAGCCGATCACGTGCGACACGACGACACGCACCTGCCCGTCTGGCACGAGCCATCCGGCCGCTACCTCGACCCGGCTACCGGCGAATTCCTGCCGGCCTGGGATGACGCGCTCGACGCGATCAGCGACGACGACGAGCCACTGCACGTCGCCCGGTTCGGACCCAAGTTCGACGCACAGGGCGTGCTCGCCGGTTCACGGGACTCGGCCCGCTGCATCGGCTACCTGACCAAATACCTCACCAAGCACGTCGCCGACTGCCACCAGGCGCACACCGCCGCGCAGCAGGACCACGCGCAACGGCTCGCCGACGCGCTGCGGTGCGAGCCATGCTCGCCGACGTGCGCGAACTGGCTGCGCTACGGCGTTCAGCCCAAGAACCCCCGCGCGGGCCTGCGGCCGGGCCGGTGCACCGGCAAGGCACACCGCCGCGAGTACCTCGGTTACGCCGGACGCCGCGTCCTGGTCTCGCGCAAATGGTCCGGTAAGACCCTCGCTGATCACCGCGCAGACCGTAAGGCGTGGCTCCTAAAAACGCTCGGCATCGCCGAGCCGGACGCATCCCGCTACACGTGGGAGCCCGTCACTCCAGGCGATCCCGACCACATGCCGCCCGCTCAGCGGCTCCTGCACGTCGTCGCCGATCGGCAGAAATGGCACGCCGCGCTCACTGAGGCACGCGCCAGAGCAGCGGTCAGACCAGCCCAATTCTTTCGGCAACTACGGAGGCAGCGTGACGACATCAACGTGGCCGAAGCCCGCGAGGCCGCAGCCAGGCGACGAGCTGCTGACCGTGGCGCAGATGTGCGCCGAGCTGGGCGGCATCTCGCGGCGGACGTTCTACCGCTGGCGTGAGGTCGGCGTCGGGCCGCGGTGCCTCAAGATCCCGAACGGTGAGCTGCGGGCCTGGCGCAGCGAGTTCTCGGCGTGGCTGGACAGTCTTCGTGAGGGTGCCGCATGAAGTCGCACAACGTCCGGTTCTGGGAGATCAGGCCCAGGAAGACCGCCAAAGGCGAATCGTGGACGATCCGGTGGACCGTAGGGGGCCGGGAGAAGTCGGCCACGCTGGCCCGCAAGGCGCAGGCGCAGCGGTACCGGTCGCGCCTGATGCAGGCGGCCGATAGGGGAGAGGCGTTCGACGTTGACACAGGTCTGCCCGACTCGATGGCCCGCGAGGCTTCATCGGTGACCTGGTACGAGCACGCGTGCGCCTTCGCGGACGCACGCTGGCCGAAGGTCGCGGCCAAGGGCCGGATCTCGCTGGTGGAAGGGCTGATGGCGGTAACGCCTGTGCTCGTGACCAGCAAGCGGGGCGCTCCCGACGCCGAGGTGCTGCGGCAGGCCATGCGCCGATGGGCGTTCAACCCGCCCCGGCGCGATACCCCGATGCCTGCGGAGATCGAGGCGGCGCTGCGCTGGCTGGCGCGCTCGTCGGTGCCGGTGTCGGCCCTTCAGGAGGCCAGCACCGTGAGCCGGGCGCTAGAGGCGTGCGGCCGGAAGCTCGACGGCTCAGCGGCAGCTCCCGAGTATTATCGGCGTCGTCGGCGGATCTTCTACGCGGCGCTGAAGTATGCAGTGCGCGAACACCAGCTTTCGGCAAATCCGCTCGACGGTGCCGACGAGCCGGAGTGGAAGGCTCCCGAAGTCTCCGATGCCGTGGATCGGCGCCGGGTGGCCAGCTCGGCTCAGATGGAAAAGCTGATAGCGGCCATCGGTACCCTCGGCCGGACTCAGGGATCACGCCTGAAAGCGCTGTACGGGTGCATGTATTACGGCATGCTCCGCCCCTCGGAAGCCGCGTCGCTCGTGCTGGACGAGTGCAAGTTGCCCGAGCTGGGCTGGGGGCTGCTGGAGTTCAGCGAGATCAGCTCGGCGGCCGGGCGCGACTGGACCGACGACGGCGAGGTCCATCAGGCGAGCAAGCCGAAGGGCGGACCGCGCAATGCGATCCGGCGCGTTCCCATCCCGCCCGTGTTAGTGACGATGCTCCGCGAGCACGTCCAGGAGCAAGGCACCGGGCCGGACGGTCGGCTGTTCCGGACCTACAAGGGCGGCATCTACCTGCCGTCCACGCTGTGGACCGTCCTACAGAAGGCACGAAAGCTGGCCTTCACCGAAGCTCAGGCAGCGTCCCTGCTAGCTCACAAGCCATACGACTTCCGCCATGCCGGTGTCTCGTGGCGGCTTAACGCCGGGACACCGGCCCCGCTGGTCGCCGAGTGGGCCGGGCACACCGTCGAAGTACTGCTCCGGATCTACGCGCACTGCATCGACGGCGACGACGACCGCTGGTTCGGCCCGATGGAGGACGCGCTCGGACAGGGTTGACTGACCTTGGCCAATGAACCAAATTGGCGGCTTGCGCGGAGCCATTAGCGAAACTTACTGAAATTCGTCCTTGATCGATTCAATGAGGTCATCTCGCCCGATGCTGGCCCAGGCTTCGCGGGCAGCATTCCAGTGGCCAGCACGGTCTTGGCCGGAGGAATCGAGCCGGGCCAGGCGAACGTGTGCCCAGCCGATTGAGTAAGGCTCCGGAATGGCCTGGTAGAGCGGCAGGGCCTGCTGGTAGCGGGCGCGGGCGGTGTCGTGGTCGGAGCGTTCCAGGGCGATGTCGCCCAGGCTCTGGATGCAGTTGGCCTGGCCGAGGATGTCCCCGACCTGCTGGTAGAGCGGCAGGGCCTGCTGGTAGCGGGCGCGGGCGGTGTCGTGGTCGGAGCGTTCCAGGGCGATGTTGCCCAGGCCCTTGATGCAGTTGGCCTGGCCGAGGATGGCCCCGACCTGCTGGTAGAGCGGCAGGGCCTGCTGGTAGCGGGCGCGGGCGGTGTCGTGGTCGGAGCGTTCCAGGGCGATGTTGCCCAGGCTCTGGATGCAGTTGGCCTGGCCGAGGATGGCCCCGACCTGCTGGTAGAGCGGCAGGGCCTGCTGGTAGCGGGCGCGGGCGGTGTCGTGGTCGGAGCGTCGCAGGGCGATGTCGCCCAGGCTCTGGATGCAGTTGGCCTCGCCGAGGATGTCCCCGACCTGCTGGTAGAGCGGCAGGGCCTGCTGGTAGCGGGCGCGGGCGGTGTCGTGGTCGGAGCGTTCCAGGGCGATGTCGCCCAGGCCCTTGATGCAGTTGGCCTGGCCGAGGATGGCCCCGACCTGCTGGTAGAGCGGCAGGGCCTGCTCGTAGCGGGCGCGGGCGGTGTCGTGGTCGGAGCGGGCCATCGCCAAGCCACCCAGGGCGAGCCAGGTATCGGCCTGCTGGCGCGCGGTCCCGTGTGCCTGGATCGCCTTCTCGGCGACATCCAGGAGCTTGGTCTGGGTGAGCCCGGTTAGCTGCCAGTACCTGGCCAGCCCGCATACTGCGGCAGTGAGCTGGTCGATCCGGTCGAGGGCTGCGGCCTTTTGCAGCATCGCCGCGATGTTGCCGGTCTCGGCCTGCAGCCGGACCGCGGCCTGGGATCCCTGGCTGCCACCGACTTGTTTGCCGATAATGGCGGCAAGCTGGGCGTAGTGACTGACCGCGCGGTCCAGATCGGCGGGCTGGGGGGGATGGCTGGCGGCGGTGTGCTCGCGGACCGGCGCGAGGGTCCGCAGCCGGTCGCCCTCGTCGAAGGCCAGCCCGAGCTGCCGCAGCACGTCCGCTGCGGCCAGGCCGCCGTCGGGGAGCAGCGTGGCCAGGTCGGGACGGGCGGTGCCGTCCGGAAGAACGCCCAGCAGTGACAGCAGCCGCCGTCCGTGGCCGGTCATCAGCCGCGTCGTGATCGATGTTTCCACCGATACCGCGACACTGAGCTCCCGGCGGCCGCCGCCCATCCGCTGCAGCATCCCGGTCCGCTCCTGCCGCCACCGCTCGGTGACTCCATCCAGGGCGGGCTGGCCCTGGGCGGCGTAGCCCATCAGCTCGACCGCCAGCGGCACGCCGTCGAGCCCGGCTAGCAGGGCATCCAGGTGCGGGTCGGCCGCGAACCCGGTCCCGGCTACGGCGAGGAACATCCGGCGGGCATCGGGCAGCGGCAGCGGGCTCAGCATCGAAAAGTCCCGCCAGTGCAAGCCCGCCGGGCGAGCCGTTCCCCGGGCGCTGACCGCCAGCCCGACCTGCGGGATCGCGCCCAGGGCCCGCAGCAGTTCCTCGACCTCTAGCGGGTCAGCCGTCCAGGGGGTCTCGAAATTGTCCAGAACCACAACCGCCAGTCCGGTGCCCAGCGTGGCGCAGACATCATCCGCCAGTCGGCCTGGTGTTCCCTCGCCGATCACGCCCAGCTCGGCGGCCAGGCCCGACCACAGCGCATCGGCTGACCGGGCACCGTCACAGCGGACGAACCACCGCCGCCCTCCGAACCGCTCGCGCGCCTGCTGGTCGTGCAGCGCCGCCAGGCAGATCGCGCTCTTCCCGATCCCAGGTGCCCCCAGCACCGCCACCGGCTCGGGCGGTGTCGCCAGCCACGCCTGCACCAGCGCGCTGACCTCGGCGTCCCGGCCCACCAGATCCGGCGGCGCGGGAAGCCGCCCGGCACGCCCGGCCGCCGCAGCCCGCTCCGCCATTGCCCGGCTCGCCGGTTGACTCTCCTGCAGCGCCTGAAGTAACTCAAGCTCTAGCTCCTCCGGGCTAGAGAATGTGCGCACCGTGCACCTCGCATCGAGCAGTCGGCTGCGGAATGCCCGCTGGCGGATCTGGAGATCGTGCTCACGGTCGTGCAGTCGGGCTGCGGGGATCGGCAACGCCGCGTTCTCATCCATCAGGAAGACGAGCCGCGGTAGCCCAGCCTCGGTCGCGGTGTCAAACTCCAGCTCGGTGTACGAGACCTCTGGCCGGTCCCGCACCGGCGAGCCGTACCGCAGCCCGATCAGCCCGACATACACATCGCAGTCCCGCACCTTCTCTCGGCAGTAATCGGACGGCTGCTCATCACGGGCGGCGAAATACGCCATGTCTGCGAACGCATCCCCCGCCCGGGTAACCGCCGCTTCCGCCGCCCCGACAAACGACCGTCCGGCCGGAAAGTCTCTTAGTTCGGCGGTGTGACTCAAGAACACCCGCCGTGCCGACCCCGCCACGACCAAAACGTTACGCCGCTGACGACAACCCGCATGCGCTCCTCTGGCTTCCGCTTGGCGAGGCTTGTCAGAGAGGCAAGATACCGGTCCTCAAGACGCATGCGATCGCGCCGGCGACCTCGGCCGACGCTTGATCGGCCGTTCCGGGTATGTTCCGGGAACCGTTACCGTCGGCGGCTTCCAGCGGCGTACGGCTGCGCATCAGGTGCACACAAGGAGGGCATGAAAAAGCCCAACCTGCTGGTCAGCGAAGGTTCGGGCTGTTCATGGCGGGCGCCCCCAGCAGGATTCGAACCTGCGCACACGGCTCCGGAGGCCGTTGCTCTATCCCCTGAGCTATGGGGGCTTGCGCACAAGTGCCTGCCGGCACTGGATTGCAAGGCCGGAGCCAGGGTACCAGTCGCGGGGATCTCCCGACACGTTGCCGATCAGCGCGCGCCGACCTGGCAGAACGGGTAGCCTCCAGCGAGTGACGCAGGGAATTGGCCGGGTGCTGGTTGTCGATGATGACGAGGTCATCAGGCAACTGATCGCCGTGAACCTCACGCTTGAGGGGTTTGACGTGGTCACGGCCGTGGATGGCAAGGATTGCCTGGACAAGGTGGTCGAGGCCGCGCCCGATGTGATCACGCTGGACGTCATGATGCCCCGGCTGGACGGCTGGGTGACCGCGACCCAGCTCCGGGATAACCCGCTGACAGCCGGTATCAAGGTTGTCCTTATAACTGCCCGCGCGCAGGAGGACGACTGGGACAAAGGCCGCCAGATCGGTGTGGATGCCTACCTCACCAAGCCCTTCGACCCGGCCGAGATGATCCGCGTGGTCCGCGAACTGGTCGGCGCGCCGAGCAGCGCCTTCGACTGACAGCCGCTAATCCAGGCCTTCCCATGATCTTGTCCACTTTCCAGCGGATATCGCGGAAAAGTCGGCAAGATCACTGGGCGATCCCCGAGTAGCGGGACCGGTGAGGCAGATGTTTTCGGTGTGACTCGATTGGTTTCCCGTGTGACTCGATCTGAGCAGGCTGTGGTCTGGCGATCTTCACCGCGCGGGGCCGGTGCGGCTCGATCATCACCGCGCGGGGCCGGTGCGGCTCGATCATCACCGCGCGGGGCCGGTGCGGCTGATGTGTCTAGTGTGACTCGATACCTGGGAGGCTACGACAGCGGCGCCCGTAGCGTAGGCCCGTGATCCCCGGGGATATCGGAGCTGAGCTCGCCAGCGCAGTCAAGGCCGCCGTCGCCGAGGGTCAGCTGCCGCCAGCCGCCGAGGCCTGCGCCTGCGCGGCCGGAACATGGCGCCCGGCCCCGGTCAAGGCGGGCGGGGCGCCCGGCACGTACGCCACCACGCTGGCGTTCAGGCTGGCCGGGGCGACGGGGCTGGACCCGGCCGCGGTCGCGGCACCGCTGGCGGCCAGGCTCCGCGGCGCAGACGGGATCGCCGGCGCGTCTGTCACCGGCGGCGGCTACCTCACCGTCGCGGTGACCGCAGAAACGCTCACCGCCCTGGCCGTCCGGGTGCCGCTGGCCGGCGACGGCTGCGCCCGCAGCGACGTCCTCCGCAGCGTCCGGCGGGCCGCACCGGCCAGCGACGATCTGGCCGGCGCCGTTACCTGGGCGCAAGCCTGGCAGCAGGTAACGGACGCCGCGACGGGCCGGCTGGCGGCCGCGGCTGGTGCCGAGGTCAGCTTCGAAACCGATGCTAAACGGCCCGTCGGCGCCAGTCCCGCGGCCGCGGCTGGTGCGCGGGGGAGCGAGGCGGGTGGCGCCAGTCCCGTGGCCGCGGCTGGTGCGCGGGGGAGCGAGGCGGCCGGGGCTGGTCCCGCGGCCGCGGCGGGGCCGATCGCCGAGGCGGTTGCGTTTGCTGGGGGTGACGCCATTCGTTATGCCCTGGTCAGGACGCGGACCGGGCGGGCCGCGCGGATCGACGCCGCATCATCGGTCAAGCAGGTTCTTGGTAACCCGTTCTTCTCGGTCTGCTTTGCCGCGGCGGATGCGGCTTCGACCCTGCGCTGGGCCGGTGATCTTGGCCTGCATCGCGGCGAGCCGGGCGACTTTGTCGGTGGTCGGCTTTCCATGGCGCCCGAACTCGGACTTCTCTATGCCATCTCGTGGCTGCCCGAACGGGTCGCGGGCGCGGCCAGGCGCCACCAGCCACCCGAGTTCGCCCGATATCTCGAGGGCCTCGCCGTGGCTTATCTCGACTGCCGGGACAAGTGCCCGGCGTTGCCCTTTCTCGGCTCGTCGGCACCGTCCGACCTGGCGGGGATCCGCGCCAGGCTGTGGCTGGCCGCTGCGGCGGCGGCCGCGCTCGGGGCCGGGCTGCGGCTGCTGGGGATCGACCCGCCGGAGCGCGTGTGACGGGGTGCGCGGCGCGTTGTCCCTGGTCGGCGAGTGGAGCACTTGTAAGAACTGCGCGGCTGAAGTAAATTCGCGGGTCAACCGCACCAAAACGGGCGACCAGGCCAGGGATTCGCCACCGGGCGGTTCAATCGCCAGCGAAACGGGTACCGCATGGCATGTAAGCCCCCTGGATGTCGACAGCCAAGGCGAAGCCTCCAGTCCGCCAGCCCGGACGCACGCCGCCACGTGGCGGCCGGGTGATGCCGACTTGGCGGTGCCCGCCCTGCGAGTGTCACCGGAGCCTCCCGAGGCTTGCGCATACTCTGTCGACTTCTCCCGCTGTTGACGCACCGCCTGAAGGAATGCCGTGGGCTCTCTTGGTGTTAAGCTTGGTGCTGCACCAGACGCCCCGCTACGGGGACCGGTGCTCGCCTGCTTGCTGTCAGGCCACCTCCGCAACCAGCGGCGGCCTGCGGCTTCCACGGAAAGCCACCTTCCGCCATACCTCCACTCCGGCCAGGAGTGGACAGGGAGCGGCGGAGCCGAGTGGGACCGGACGGCCCATGGGTCACCGTAGCCATGGGCGCTGCCAGGGAGTTCTTAGGGCTTACGGCTCCAGGAACCTTCCGCGGCGGCCATGGCGAGCCTGCCCCGCCGTCTGGGGTCTCCGCGAGCCTCCCTCTTTGACGCTGGCCGCGGACTATGGATGGCGCATGTCGGCGATTGCCGCATGCGAGAAGGCACGGGGATGGCACATAGCACAAGAACTGACCTGGCAGATCAGCCGGGCCGTCATAGCGGATCGCACCGGCAGCAACCCATCCGGCCGGTGTCCGCGCCCTGGGAAGGACCCCTCGTGAGCAACACCACCGAAGCTGTCTCTGGCTCATCCGGCGCGCCTGAAGAAACTCCCGCCCTGTTCCCGGCCACCGGCGGTGCCGGCGACACGGCGGATACTGAGGGAACTTCCCCCAGGTCGGCCAGCGCGGTACGCTCCAGGCCGGGCGCGCGCGCGGAAGCCAGCGCCGGGGCCGGCGAGGCCGCGGCGGCCGGCGGGGCCGGCGCAGCGGCTCGGGGCTGTCAGCGAAGCTCCTGCCGGAACTCCAGCGGCTCGCCCAGTCGATGGGCATCGTGGGCATCGGCCGGATGCGCAAGGGACAGCTGATCGAGGCGATCGAAGAGCGGCGCCAGGGCGGCCAGGCCGCCGATGGCGGCGGGACCGCCGGCCGTGCCACGCGGGGCAATCAGGGCGCGGTGAACGACAACCCAGTCCAACGGGGCGCGCCTGCGGGAGCCGGCGCTACCCACTCCTTGGGGCAGGACGCCATGAAATCTGAGACTTCGACGCCGCCCGGCCTGGGCGACACCGCGCAGGCAGGCGGGATTGGCGAGGCACCGTACCGCGACTCCGGGGGCGTGGGAACCGGGGTGGCCGGGGGTTTTGGCAGTTCCGGGAGCTTCGGCGGTGGCGCGGGCACGGGCACGGGTAATGCAGCCGGCGGCCCAGCCGCCGTCCAGGGCACGGCGGTCGGCTCCGGCGCCACGACGGTCCAGGGCGGCCGGACCGGCCAGAGCGCTGGCACCGGCGAGCCCGCTGGCCCCGCCGACGGCCAGCGTGATGACTTCCACCAGGCGGGCGACTTGCAGCGGGACAGCAGGCGCCGCCGCGGCACCAGCCGGCGCGACGAGCAGGTCCGAGCGGCCAGCGACGGCTCGGACCAGCACCGGGACTCGCGTGACTCGGGACGCGACATTTCCGGCGCCCGCGACGCGGGGCGCGACAATTCCGGTAACAGGGACTCGGGCCGCGACCGTGACTCGCGCGATTCGGGCCGGGACAACTCCGGTGCCCGCGACGTCCGGGATTCGGGCCGGGACAACCGGGATTCGGGCCGCGACAACCGGGACTCCGGCCGCGACAACCGGGACTCCGGCCGCGACAACCGGGACTCCGGCCGGGACAACAACTCGGGCAACCGGGACTCGGGCCGCGACAACTCCGCCCGGGACAACCGGGGGGACTCCGGCCGCAGTGACCAGGGCGGCCGCGACGACGACCGGGACGGCTCGGGGAGCCGCCGCAGCCGGGACAGGTTCCGGGGCCGGAACTCGGGCAACAGGCGCCGCGAGCGCGGCACCGAGTCTGAGCCCGTGATCAGCGAAGACGACGTGCTGATCCCGATCGCCGGCATCCTGGACGTGCTCGACAACTACGGCTTCGTCCGGACGACCGGCTACCTGCCCGGGTCCAACGACGTCTACGTGTCGCTGTCCCAGGTGCGCAGGTACGGACTGCGCAAGGGCGACGTGGTCGAGGGCGCGGTGCGGCAGCCGAAGGAAGGCGAGCGCCGGGAGAAGTTCAACGCCCTGGTCCGGCTGGATAAGATCAACGGCCTGGACCCAGAGGCGGCGAAGGCCCGGCCTGATTTCTCGAAGCTGGTCCCGCTGTACCCGCAGAACCGGCTCCGGCTGGAGACCGACCCAGGCATCATGACCACCCGGATCATCGACATGGTCAGCCCGATCGGCAAGGGCCAGCGCGGCCTGATCGTGTCGCCGCCGAAGGCGGGCAAGACGATGATCCTGCAGGCCATCGCGAACGCGATCACCAAGAACAACCCCGAGTGCCACCTCATGGTCGTCCTGGTTGACGAGCGGCCCGAGGAAGTCACCGACATGCAGCGCTCGGTCAAGGGCGAAGTGATCCACTCGACCTTCGACCGCCCGGCCGAGGACCACACCACGGTGGCCGAACTCGCCATCGAGCGAGCCAAGCGGCTGGTCGAGATGGGCCACGACGTGGTCGTGCTGCTCGACTCGATCACCAGGCTGGGCCGGGCCTACAACCTGGCCGCCCCGGCCAGTGGCCGGATCATGTCCGGCGGTGTCGACTCGACGGCGCTCTACCCGCCGAAGCGGTTCTTCGGTGCGGCGCGCAACATCGAGCACGGCGGCTCGCTGACCATCCTGGCCACCGCGCTCATCGAGACCGGCTCCCGGGCGGACGAGGTTATCTTCGAGGAGTTCAAGGGCACCGGCAACATGGAGCTGCGGCTGCGCCGGGAGCTCGCCGACAAGCGGATCTTCCCGGCCATCGACGTCGACGCGTCGGGCACCCGTAAGGAAGAGCTGCTCATGACGCCGGAAGAGCTCAAGATCGTCTGGCAGCTCCGCCGGGTGCTGCACGCCCTCGAGCCACAGCAGGCCCTCGAGGTGCTGATGGAGCGGATGCGGGAGACCAAGAGCAACACCGAGTTCCTGCTGCACGTGCAGAAGACAACGGTCGGCGGCTAGCCAGCCGACTGGCCCTGTCCCGGCCCGCCCGGGTGTCGGCCCCGGGCGGGCCGGGACGGGGAATGAGCAGGCCCTGGAAGCCGTTACAGGGTCTGGCACACTGGAATGCCGACGATAGTGCGGTACCGGTTCACGCCCGTCGCGTCAGGCGCGCGGCGCGGCGACCCGGCGACCGCCAGAGCCCAGGAGTCACGACATGAAGCCTGATATTCACCCGGACTACGTGGTGACCACGGTGACCTGCAGCTGCGGGAACACATTCACCACCCGAAGCACGGCCCGCAGCGGCACGATTCACGCCGACATCTGCTCGAACTGCCACCCGTTCTACACCGGCAAGCAGAAGATCCTGGACACCGGTGGCCGGGTCGCCAGGTTCGAGCGGCGCTTCGGCAAGAAGCCGGCCGACAGCAAGTAATCCCGCCCGGGACGGCCACGACTTGACCGGGTCTCAGCTCGCGGCCTGCGAAGGCTGCGAGCTGCCTTTTGAGAGGAATGCGGTGTTCGACCGGCTAGCAGAGCTGGCCAGCGAGTATGCGGCCCTGGAGGGCAATCTCGCCGACCCCGCCATCCACTCCGATCCAGAACGCGCCCGGGCGCTTGGCCGCCGCTATGGCGAGCTAGGCCCGGTCGTGCATGCCTATCGCGACTGGCAGGAGATCCGGGCCAACGAGACCACCGCGCTCGAGCTGGCGGGGGAGGACGCGTCGTTCGCCGCCGAGGCCGAACAGCTCGGGAACCGGCGCGCCGAGGTCGAGGAGCGGCTGCGCCAGCTGCTGGTGCCCAGGGACGAAAACGATGCCCGGGACGTCATCCTGGAGGTCAAGGCCGGTGAGGGCGGAGAAGAGTCGGCGCTGTTCGCTGGCGACCTGCTCCGGATGTACCTGAGGTTCGCCGAGCGGCAGGGCTGGAAGACCGAGATCCTCGACGCGACCATGACCGGGCTCGGCGGGTATAAGGACGCCACGGTCGCGGTCAAGTCACCCGGCCGCAGTCGCGCCGCGGCGGGCGGCGACGGCGCCTGGGCCCAGCTGAAGTACGAGGGCGGCGTACACCGGGTCCAGCGGGTCCCGGTCACCGAGTCACAGGGCCGGATCCACACCTCGGCCGCCGGGGTCCTGGTGATGCCGGAGGCCGATCCGGTCGAGGTCACCATCGACGCTAACGACCTGCGGGTGGACGTGTTCCGCTCCTCGGGGCCCGGCGGCCAGAGCGTCAACACCACCGACTCCGCGGTCCGGATCACGCACCTGCCCACCGGCATCGTGGTGTCCTGCCAGAACGAGAAGAGCCAACTCCAGAACAAGGAGCAGGCCATGCGGATCCTGCGCGCCCGGCTGCTGGCCCAGGCGCAGGAGGAAGCCGCCGCGCACGCGGCCGCTGAGCGCCGCAGCCAGGTGGCCACGGTGGACCGGTCGCAGCGGGTCCGCACCTACAACTTCCCCGAGAACCGGATCTCAGATCACCGGGTCGGTTATAAGGCCTACAACCTGGACCAGGTCATCGACGGGGATCTCGGCGGGGTCATCAGCGCGCTGGTACAAGCCGACCGCGCGGAAAAGCTCGCGGCCGCCGATGTCGCCTGAGCGCTGAGGCCCGGAAGATGAGCCTGCTGCTCGACGAGGTCGCCATGGCCACCGCCCGGCTGGCCGAGGCCGGGGTGGAATCGCCGCGGGCCGACGCCGAGCTGATCGCCGCACACGTGCACGGCGTGGCCAGGAGCGCGCTGCACACGGTGCCCGACGCCGCGTTCGACGCGCGGTTCTGGGACGACGTCGCCCGGCGCGCGTCCCGCGAGCCATTGCAGCACATCACCGGGCTGGCCTACTTCCGCTACCTCGACCTCGAGGTGGGGCCCGGGGTCTTCGTGCCGCGCCAGGAGACCGAGGTGATGACCGGCTGGGCCATCGACGAGCTGCGGAAGATGGACAACGCCGAGCCGGTGGTGGCCGACCTCGGCACCGGATCTGGGGCGATCGCGCTGGCCATCGCCCAGGAGGTGCCGCGGGCCCAGGTGCACGCGGTGGAGGCAGACCCGCTGGCGCGCGGTTGGGCGGAGCGGAACATCGCCCGGTGCGTGGCGGCAGCGCCGCATATCGCCGGGCGGGTCGCGCTGCACGAGGGTGACTTCGCCGGAGCGCTCCCCGAACTGGACGGCGGGCTCGACCTGGTCATCAGCAATCCGCCCTATATCCCGTTTAATAGCTGGGTCCCTCCGGAAGTCGGCGAATACGATCCTGCGACGGCACTGTGGGGGGGCAGCGACGGGCTGGACGCGATCAGGGTGATCGAGCGGGTGGCCACCCGGCTGCTGCGCCCGGGCGGGCTGGTCGCCGTGGAACACGGCGCGCCGCAGGGCGCAGCCGTCTACTGGGTGTTCGCGGAGGAGAACGGCTGGCGGCGCACCCGCAACCACTCCGACCTCGCCGGCCGGGACCGGTTCGTCACCGCTATGGCAGGATGAGCGGCCATGAGCGCCAGGTATGACTGCGCAGACGCCGGGCAGCGGAGCGAGGGTCTGGCCGCGGCGGCCACCGCCCTGCGCACCGGTGAGCTGGTCGTACTCCCGACCGACACGGTGTACGGGGTGGGTGCCGACGCGTTCCATCCGGCCGCGGTCACCCGGCTGCTCACGGCCAAGGGGAGAGGCCGGGAGATGCCGCCCCCGGTGCTGGTCGGCACGGTCCGCGCGGCTTCTGCTCTGGTCGAGGACTTCGGGACCTACGGGCATGACCTGATCGAGGAGTTCTGGCCGGGTGGCCTGACCCTGGTCTGCCGGGCCAGCCGGACGCTGAGCTGGGATCTCGGTGACACTCGCGGCACGGTGGCGGTCCGGATGCCAATGCACCCGGTGGCGCTCGACCTGCTCAAGGAGACCGGGCCGCTCGCGGTCAGCAGCGCCAACCGCAGCGGGTCGCCGCCTGCCGTCACCGCAGCTCAGGCCGAGCAGGAGCTAGGCGACGTCATCTCGGTCTACCTGGACGGGGGCCCGTGCGCCGGCGACGTGCCCTCCACCATCGTCGACCTGACCGGCCCGACGCCGCGGCTGCTCCGCCTGGGGGTGGTCTCCATCGGCCGCCTCCGCGAGGTAACGGCACTGGTCACCACCATCGACGACGCTGGGGCAGGCAGCTGACCGTAGCTGGCCCGGCGGCGGGCGCTGGCGGCCCCAGCGGCCGGGCGCTGGCGGGCTCGCGGCGGGCCGGGCGGGCTCGCGGCGGGCCGGGCGGCTGGTGCTGCCCGGCCCGGGCCCGGCCCGGCGAGTGATCGCGTGTTCTAGAGTTGCCCTAATGCCTGCGCAACACGACCGGGCTTGGTGAGGCGCCGTGCGTGAGTACGGCCTGACGCTACTCATTACTGCCGCGGTCACCTATCTGCTCACGCCGCTCGTCCGCCGCGTGGCGATCTCGGTCGGCGCGATGCACGCCGCCAGGGACCGGGACGTGCACGTCGTGCCCATACCGCTGCTGGGCGGCCTGGCCATGTACGGCGGCCTCGCCGCCGGGCTCATGGTGGCCAGCCAGATCCAGCCGCTGGCGAAGAACGTGTTCCTGGGCAGCAAGATGGGCGCCGGCCTGCTGCTGGCCGGAGGCGTGATCGTGGCGGTCGGCGCCGTGGATGACCGGTGGGGCCTGAACCCGATCAGCAAGCTGGCCGGCCAGGTGGCCGCGGCCGGGATCCTGGTCTGGAGCGGCGCCCAGCTGGCCTGGCTGCCCGAGCCGAGCGGCGGAGCGCTGATCCTGACCTCCAACGAGGCGACCGCCCTGACCATCCTGGTCGTGGTCGCCACTATCAACGCGGTCAATTTCATTGATGGCCTTGACGGCCTGGCCGCCGGGATCGTGTGCATCGCCGCGGTCTCGTTCTTCGCCTATTACTTCACGCTCACGCGCGTGGTCAACATCACCGATCAGGCGGGCCCGGCGCTGGCCGCCGCGCTGGTGGTCGGCGCCTGCCTGGGATTCCTGCCGCACAATTTCTACCCGGCCAGGATCTTTATGGGGGACACCGGCGCGATGCTGCTCGGCCTGCTGCTGGCCTACGCCCCGGTCTCCAGCATCGCCTCGCTCAACCCCGCCGCCCTCATCAATTACGGTGGCGGCACGGTCAACCGGTTCCCTGAGATTCTGCCGCTGCTGCTGCCCGCCGCCATCCTGGTGATCCCGTACTCTGACCTGCTGCTCGCGATCATCCGGCGCACCCGGGCGGGTTTGTCGCCGTTCGCTCCTGATCGGCGGCACCTGCATCACCGGCTGCTTGACATCGGCCACTCGCACCGGCTGAGCGTGCTGATCATGTACCTGTGGGCAGGGCTGTTCGCCGGCACGGTGGTCTGGCTGTCGGTGGCCAAGACGCAGCTGTACTTGTTCGCGGTAGCGACCGTGGCGGCCGTGCTCGCGCTGCTGCTGATGTCGATGCCGCGGCTGCGCTGGTGGCAGCGGGGCCGCCGCGGTTCCCCGGCCAACGCGGCCCGGGCGCGCCGGGCCAGCGGCCGGGCGGCGCTGGGACAGCCGGCGGCGGCCGCCGCCGACCCGGCTCCCGTCCAGGGCCCGGCTCCCGTCCAGGGCCCGGCTCCCGTCCAGGGCCCGGCTCCCGTCCAGGGCCCGGCTCCCCTCCGCGGGCCGGCTCTCGCTCAGGGCCCGGGTGTCGCCGACGCGAGCCGGCCCCTTGCTGCCGCGAATGGCCAGGCCCCGGCCGGGGACGGCCAGTCCCCGGCGCCGGGGGAGGTGCCGACTACTGTCCTCGCTGCTCAGGCCCGGCCGGCCGACCCGGAGCACCCGGTGGTCCCCCCGTGGATGCCGGTTCGCCGGCCCTGAAGGCCCGCTGAGAAGCTGCTGAAGCCGCGCTGGGGACACAGGAACGGACATTCGGGAATTTCGCTACCTTATCGAACCCATGGTCCAAGAGCTTGTGATATCTTTCACGAGCACCCACTCGCAGACGAGTTCGAGGCCCGTGATACGTTTCGGTCACCTGACGATGCTGCCCCGCTGCACCCGCGGGCCGGCGGTCCGGTGCCACCTGGGTACCGGTTTGGGCAGTCGATCGTCACCGCAGACCGACCTGGTCCCATCGAGTTCCCCCGGAGCCGATTAGATGCTGGCAGACTATGCCTGGATCGTCCGCCGGTCGGCAGCCGTAGCTGTCGGCGTCGGTGCGGTCATGATCGGGCTCGGTGCTGGTCTCGGCGGCAGCAAGGGGCTGATCGGAGCCGCGATCGGAGTGGGCCTGGTCGCTGTCTTCTTCGGCATCAGCATCGTGGCCGTGGGCCGCGCGGCGCGGGTCAGCCCGCAGGTGATGATGGTGACCGCACTCGGCACGTACTTCGTCAAGATCCTCGTTCTGCTCTTCCTCGTCGGCCAGTTCCAGGACTCCACGGCGTTCAATCCCAGGATCTTCGGCCTGACCGCGATCGTCTGCATCCTCGCTTATACCGGGGCGCAGGTGATGTGGACCATGCGGAGGAAGATGCTGTACGTCCAGCCGGACCGGGAACGGTGACCCGTGGGGGACACTCAGGACCTGGACGGCGTACCGCGGCCCATGCACCAGGCTGCGGTGACAGGCTCCTGGGGGCGGACGGCAAGAGCCCCGCACCGGATGGCAGGCTCGCGGCCGGAGCGTGATGAACCACAAGGACGACAGCCCGCTGGACAAGAAGTATTCGCCTGGGCCGCCGAGCGCGAGTGCCGGCTGGGCCGTCACCAGCTACCTGATCGGCGGAATGGCCGTCTACGGCGGGGCTGGCTGGCTGATCGGGAGATGGACCGGGATCGCCGCGCTCTTCCCGGTCGGGATGCTGGTCGGCCTGGCCCTGGCGATCGCGCTCATCATCTTCCGGTACGCACGTCCCTGACCGCACCGCATCGCCCCATCCAGACCGGTCCGCCCCGGGCTCGCGTCAGCGCGCGCGCTCGGGCCGGCCAGCAGAATGACAGCTCGACCAGCCGGAGGAACACGCCGTGAGTGACATCCATCCGATCACGACCGCGAGCGGATGCCACATCTTCAGCGGCTGTGGCTACCCCGCCCCGTCGATCAGCTACTTCTTCTTCAAGCCGATCTTCTCCATCGGCAGCTTCCACTTCACCAAGCCGATGCTGCTCGCGGTGATCTGCGCCGGCATCGTGGTGGTGTTCTTCGGGGTCGCGTTCCGCAAGCCGCAGATCGTCCCGCGCGGCGCGCAGAACGTCGCGGAGCTCGCCATCTTCTTCGTCAGGGACCAGATACTGCGGCCCCAGCTCGGCAAGAAGGGGGACGGATTCCTGCCGTTCCTGGTGTCGCTGTTCTTCTTCGTGTGGATCATGAACATCATGGGGATCATCCCGCTCGCGGAGTTCCCGGCGACATCGAAGATCGCGTTCCCCCTCGGGCTGACCTTGATGGTCTGGGTGACCTACATCACGCTGGGCATCAAGCACCAGGGGCCGATCGGCTACTTCAAGAACATGGCGGTCCCGCCCGGCGCGCCCTGGTGGATCCTGCCGCTGCTGAGCCCGATCGAGCTGCTGTCGAACATTATCGTGCGGCCGTTCACCCTCACGATCCGGCTGTTCGCCAACATGCTGGCCGGCCACCTGCTGCTGCTGGTGTTCGCGCTGGCGTCCTGGTACCTGTTCAGCGCGTCGATCGGGCTCCTCTTCGCCGCGACCTCGTTCATCATGACGATCATCCTGACCGGGCTTGAGGTGCTGATCCAGGCGCTGCAGGCCTTCATCTTCACCACCTTGACCGCCTTCTACTTCGCGGACGCGATGGAGTCAGCACACTGACCGACTCACCCTGACCGACGCAACAAGAGCCCCGGCGGGAAGAGCCGCCGACCGGAAAGCAAGGAACCGACACATGCATCACCTGGCCATCGTTCTAGCGGCGACCACGACCACCATTCATATCCAGAATCTTGGCGCGCTCGTCTACGGCCTCGCCGCGATCGGCCCGGGCGTAGGCATCGGCCTGGTTTTCGGCCATGCTATTGAGGGAATGGCCCGCCAGCCCGAGGCAACGGGCATCATCACCACCTACATGTGGATCGGGTTCGCGCTGACCGAGGCGCTCGCGCTGATCGGCATCGCGGTCCCCTTCTTCATCAAATGAGGCCGAGGCCGGAGAGGTAGCGCCATCATGAAGTACCTGGCGCAGGCGACGCAGAATCCCCTGCTCCCTGACCTAACCGAGCTGATCATCGGTGCGGTCTGTTTCCTGATCGTGTTCGGGGTCATGGCCAAGGTGCTGATGCCGCGGATCACCAAGACCCTCGCGGAGCGGACCGACAAGATCGAGGGCGGCATCGAGCGCGCCAACAAGCTGCAGGCCGAGGCGCAGCGGGAAATCGAGCAGTATCGGGCGCAGCTCGCCGAGGCCAGGCACGAGGCCGCGCGCCTGCGTGAGGAGGCCAAGGAGCAGGCCGCCCAGATCATCGTCGAGGGCCGGGAAAAGGGACAAGCCGAGTACCAGCGGCTGGTCGCCGCGGCCGAGGCGGCGATCGGGGCCGCCCAGGAGCAGGCGCTGAACTCGCTGCGTACCGAGGTTGGCTCGATGGCCGTCGAGCTGGCCAGCCGGGTCGTCGGCGAGGCCCTCCAGGACGAGGCCAGGCAGCGCCGGACGGTGGACAGGTTCCTGGCTGAGCTCGAGCAGGGCCAGTCCGGCCCGGCGGGCGGGGTGCGGGCAGGCCGATGAGAGGCGCAAGCAGGGCATCACTGGCGGCGGCCAAGGACCGGCTGGCCGCGGTCGCCGCGACCGACGCCGGGTCGGCCGGGCGGCTGGGCGACGAGCTGTTCGCGGTGACCACGGTGCTCGACGCCCAGCCTGCGCTGCTGCGATCGCTGTCCGAGCCGTCCCGCGACGCCCAGTCCAAGGCGGCCCTGGCCAGTCAGCTCTTCGGCGGCAAGGTGGGGCAGGCCACCCTCGACGCGGTGACCAGCGCGGTGGGTGACCGCTGGTCAGCCCCGGTTGACCTGGCTGATGCGGTCGAGGAGCTGGCCGTGCTGGCCATTGTCGAGGACGCAGACCGTGCTGGCCACCTCGACGACCTCGAGGACGAGCTGTTCAGGTTCAGCCGCGTCGTGAACGCCCATTCCGACCTGCGGGCCGTACTGTCGAATCCGTTCGTGGCGGCGCAGCGCAAGCAGGAGCTGCTCGGTGAGCTACTGGGCAGCAAGGTGACTGCCCAGACACTGCGACTGGTCACCCAGGCGGCAGTGCACCCCAGGGGACGTAGCCTGGATGCAAGCCTGGCCGGCTATGCGCGGCTGGCCGCGCAGCGGCGGGCCCGCCTGGTGGCGGAGGTGCATGTGGCAGTCGGACTCACCGACGAGCAGCGCGGTCGGCTGGCGGCCGCCCTGGCCGCCGCCTATGGCCATGACGTGCACTTGAACGTGGTGCTCGACCCGCAGGTTATCGGGGGTATGTCCATCAGGACCGGCGACGAGCTCATCGACGGCAGCCTGGCCACCCGGCTCGGCAGCCTCCGGCGCAGGCTGGCGGCCTGAACGGGCCCGACCTGCGGTCAGGCCGCAGGAACACCACGCAGATGCAGACCTTGAGAAACCAGATCAAAACGAGAGAGACGGCAGGAAGATGGCGGAGCTGACAATCCGGCCAGACGAGATCAGGGATGCGCTGGCGCATTTCGTCGAGTCTTATGAGCCGGGCGCCGTGGCCGCGGACGAGGTCGGCACCGTCGCCGAGTGCGGCGACGGCATCGCGCGGGTCGAGGGCCTGCCCTCTGCCATGGCCAACGAGCTGCTCGAGTTCGAGGACGGCACCCGCGGGATCGCGCTGAACCTGGAAGTGCGCGAGATCGGCGTGGTCATCCTGGGTGACTTCAGCAAGATCGACGAGGGCCAGCAGGTCCGGCGGACCGGCGAGGTGCTGTCGGTGCCGGTCGGGGACGGATTCCTCGGCCGGGTGGTGGATCCGCTCGGCACCCCGCTGGACGGCAAGGGCGCGATCGAGGGCACCGTGCAGCGGCCGCTAGAAGTGCAGGCGCCGTCGGTGGTGCAGCGCCAGAAGGTGAACGTGCCGCTGCAGACCGGGATCAAGGCGATCGACGCGATCACCCCGATCGGGCGCGGCCAGCGCGAGCTGATCATCGGCGACCGGCAGACCGGCAAGACGGCCATCGCCATCGACACGATCATCAACCAGAAGGGCAACTGGGAGTCCGGCGACCCGGCCCGGCAGGTCAAGTGCGTCTACGTCGCCGTCGGCCAGAAGGGCTCGACCATCGCGGCGGTCCGCCAGTCGCTGGAGGACGCGGGCGCGCTCGAGTACACCACGATCGTCGCGGCACCGGCCTCGGACCCGGCCGGCTTCAAATACGTCGCCCCGTTCACCGGATCGGCGATCGGCCAGCACTGGATGTACGCGGGCCAGAACGTGCTGATCATCTTTGACGACCTGACCAAGCAGGCCGAGGCCTACCGGGCCATCTCGCTGCTGCTGCGCCGGCCGCCGGGCCGCGAGGCTTACCCGGGCGACGTGTTCTACCTGCACTCACGGCTGCTGGAACGGTGCGCGAGGCTGTCCGACGAGATCGGCGGCGGCTCACTGACCGGGCTGCCGATCGTGGAGACCAAGGCGAACGACATCTCCGCCTACATCCCCACCAACGTGATCTCCATTACCGACGGGCAGATCTTCCTGGAAACCGACCTGTTCAACTCCGGCGTGCGCCCGGCGATCAACGTCGGCCAGTCGGTCTCCCGGGTCGGCGGCGACGCCCAGATCAAGGCCATGAAGACGGTGGCCGGAGGGCTGAAGCTGGCCCTGTCCCAGTACCGTGACCTGGAGGCCTTCGCCTCGTTCGCCTCCGACCTGGACGCCGTGTCCCGGGCCCAGCTTGACCGCGGTGCCCGCCTGGTCGAGCTGCTCAAGCAGGGCCAGTTCAGCCCGATGCCGGTCGAGCGCCAGGTGATCGCGGTGTGGTCGGGCACCGGCGGGTACCTGGACGACGTGCCCGTCGAGGACATCAGGCGCTTCGAGGCCGAGTTCCTCGACTACCTGCAGCGCTCGCATCCGGGCATCTACGACGCGATCCGGGAATCGGGCGCCCTGTCCGAGGACACCATGACCGCGATCAAGGACGCTATCGGCGAGTTCAGGAAGGGCTTCGAGACCAGCGACGGCGAGATGCTGGTCAAGGAGGAGCCGGCCGAGCCGATCGACGAGAGCGACGTCGAGCACGAGAAGGTCCCCAAGTACACCACGCCCCCGGCCGAGAAGTCCTAGGCGGGAAAGGCAAGCATGGGAGCACAGCTTCGCCTGGTCCGGCGGCGTATCAGGTCCATCCAGTCCACCGCTAAGATCACGCGCGCCCAGGAGCTGATCGCGGCGTCGCGCATCATCAAGGCCCAGCAGCGGGCCAAGGCGGCGGCGCCGTACGCCAGCGAGATCACCCGTGCGGTCGAGGCGGTGGTCAGCCGGTCCGGGCAGATCAATCATCCGCTGACCAAGGAACCGGAGACCCGCACTCGCGCGGCCGTCCTCATCATGACCAGCGACCGGGGGTTCTGCGGCGGCTACAACTCCAACGTGCTGCGCGAGGCGCAGGGCCTGAAGGCGCTGCTGGCCAGCCACAACGTCGGGACGGTCCCGTATGTGACCGGGCGGAAGGGAATCGGCTGGTACCGGTTCCGCGGCCTGGACATCGCGGGGGAGTGGAGCGGCTTCTCCGACACCCCGGCGCACCACAATGCGAGCGAGATCACCCGCGCCCTGCTGGAAGCGTTCGAGCGGCCGGTCGAAGAGGGCGGTGTGGACGAGATCCACGTGGTGCACACCGAGTTCGTGTCGATGCTCACCCAGCGGCCCGTGGTCCGCCGGCTGCTGCCGCTGGAGATCGAGGAGACCGCGGAGGCGCCGCCCGGACCGATACCGGTCTACGAGTTCGAGCCGTCACCTGAGGCCGTCCTCGACGCGCTGCTGCCCTGGTACGTGGAAAGCCGCATCTTCGCCTCGCTGCTTGACGCGGCGGCGGCCGAGATCGCCTCCAGGCGGCGGGCCATGAAGTCGGCCACTGACAACGCCAATGATCTTCTCGACCAGCTCACGCGTGAAGCCAACAAAGCTCGGCAGGCCGAGATCACCCAGGAAATCAGTGAGATCGTCGGGGGCGCGAACGCGCTGGCTGAGACGCTCTCAGGGAGTGAGTGAGCCTCATATGACCGCTACCGTAGAGAACCCCGCCGCCCCGGGTGCGGCAGGCGCAGGCACTGGACGTGTCGTGCGGGTCACGGGTCCCGTCGTCGACGTGGAGTTCGCCACCGGGGAAATACCAGGCATCTATAACGCTCTCCACGTCGATGTGACCCTGGGAGGGGAGCATCGGACGCTGACCCTGGAGGTCGCCCTCGACATCGGCGACAATGTCGTCCGGGCCATCGCCATGCAGCCGACCGACGGCCTGGTGCGCGGCGCTCCCGTGACCGACACTGGCGGGCCGATCTCGGTGCCGGTGGGTGACGTCACCAAGGGTCATGTGTTCAATGTCCTCGGTGAGACCCTGGACGTGCCGACCTCGTCCCTGAACGTGACCGAGCGCTGGGGGATCCACCGGGACCCGCCGCCGTTCGACCAGCTGGAGGGCAGGACCGAGATCCTGGAGACCGGGATCAAGGTGCTCGACCTGCTGACCCCTTACGTCAAGGGCGGCAAGGTCGGGCTGTTCGGCGGGGCCGGCGTGGGCAAGACCGTGCTGATCCAGGAGATGATCACCCGGGTCGCCAAGAACTTCGGCGGTGTCTCGGTATTCGCCGGTGTCGGCGAGCGGACCCGCGAGGGCAACGACCTGATCATCGAGATGACGGAGTCCAACGTCATCAGGGATACCGCGCTGGTCTTCGGCCAGATGGACGAGCCGCCGGGCACCCGGCTCCGGGTCGGGCTGGCCGCCCTCACCATGGCCGAGTACTTCCGCGACGTCCAGGGCCAGGACGTGCTGCTGTTCATCGACAACATCTTCCGGTTCACCCAGGCGGGCAGCGAGGTCTCCACGCTGCTGGGCCGGATGCCGTCAGCGGTCGGTTACCAGCCCACGCTGGCCGACGAGATGGGCCAGCTGCAGGAGCGGATCACCTCGACCCGCGGTCACTCGATCACCTCCATGCAGGCCATCTACGTGCCCGCCGACGACATCACCGACCCGGCGCCGCACACCACGTTCGCGCACCTGGACGCGACCACGGTGCTGTCCAGGGAGATCACCCAGAAGGGCATCTTCCCCGCGGTGGACCCGCTGGATTCCACCTCCCGGATCCTGGACGCCGCCTACGTGGGCCAGGAACACTACGATGTGGCCCGCGAGGTGCAGCGGATCCTGCAGCGGTACAAGGAGCTGCAGGACATCATCGCTATCCTCGGCATCGACGAGCTGTCCGAAGAGGACAAGGTCACCGTGCAGCGGGCCAGGCGGATCGAGCGGTTCCTGTCCCATCCGATGTTCGTCGCCAAGCAGTTCACCGGCCAGGAGGGGGAGTTCGTCCCGCTCGCGGACACGATCTCCTCGTTCAAGGCGATCTGCGAGGGCAAGTACGACCACATTCCCGAGCAGGCCTTCTTCATGTGCGGCGGCATCGAGGACGTGGAGCGGAAGGCAAAGGACATGGAGCGGTCGTGACTCAGGCGCCCGAGGTAGCACAGTGACGCTGCATGTGGAGCTGGTCGTCCCTGAGGGCCAGGTCTGGGCCGGCACCGCCCAGCGGGTCATCGCCAAGACCCTGGACGGCGACATCGGCGTGCTGACCGGTCACGCGCCGGTGCTGGGCATCCTGGCCGAGGGCAGCCTGGTCCGGATCCTCCCGGAGGGCGAGAGCATCACCACCACCGGCACCGAGGTCCTGGCCGCCGTGGGCGGGGGCTTCCTGGCCATTGCCGACGACCGGGTCTCGATCCTGGCCCGCCAGGCCGAGCTCGGCGAGCAGGTGGACAAGGCCGCGGCCAGGGCGGCCCTGGACGCCGCGGTCACCGAGGCGGAGGCCAGCGGGGCCAGTCACGGCGGCGTGGAGCCCGCCGAAGTGCGCTACGCGAGGGCGCTGCTGCGGGCCACCGGCGAACAGGGCTGATAAGGGCCAGCGCGGAGCGACTGGGTGGCTGAGGGGCTGGCAGTCGGGGTTGTCTGGGTCCTGGTCGCCGTGCTCTTGGTCGGCGCGGTCGCCGCGGCCGGCATCGCGGTCCGCCGGGTCCTGCTGGGCCGCGGCGGCGGAACGATCGAGTGCGGCCTGCGCCGTGAGGACGAGAGCTGGCGCCTGGGGCTGGCCGCGTACCGCCCGGATGAGCTGCTCTGGTTCCGGGCGCTGGGGTTCCGGCTCAGGCCGGACGAGGCCTTCGACCGGCATGCCCTCACCGTCGTGGCCAGGCGCCGGGCCGGCCCGGCCGAGGCGGTGAGCCTCGGCCCGGGCACCGTGGTGGTGGAGTGCTATGCGGGAAACGGGGCGCCTGACATCGAGCTGGCCATGAGCGTGGACGCGGTCACCGGCCTGCTGGCCTGGCTGGAGGCCACCCCGCCCGGCCCGATGCCTGAACTCGGCTAGCGCTGCCCGCCGGGCTTCCAAAGGAGGTCGCCGGCCGACTCGTTGGCCCGGCGGCCCAGGATGAACAGCAGGTCAGACAGCCGGTTGAGATAACGCGCCGGCAGCGGGCTCATGGTCTGCCCGTGCTGGTCGATCGCGGCCCAGGTGGCGCGCTCGGCTCGCCGCACGACCGTCCTCGCGGCGTGCAGCAGCGCTGCCCCCGGAGTGCCGCCCGGCAGCACGAAACTGCGCAGCGTCGGCAGGCTCTCGTTATAGGCGTCGCACTGGCGCTCCAGGTCGGTGATGTAGCTCTCGTCGATCCGCAGCGGCGGGTAGGCGGGCTGGTCGGAGACCGGATTGCACAGGTCGGCGCCCACGTCGAAGAGCTCGTTCTGGATCCGGATGAGCAGCCGGCTGATGTCGTCAGGCAGGCCGCCCATGGTGACGGCCACTCCGATCGCACTGTTTGCCTCGTCGACGTCGGCATAGGCGGCCAGCCGCAGGTCGGTCTTGGGCGCCCGGCTGCCGTCGCCTAGCGCGGTGCTGCCGTCATCTCCAGTGCGGGTGTAGATCTTGGAGAGCACGAGCCGGGTCTGGCTGGGGTCACGTGACATGACGTCCACCGTATCGGGCAATTGCCCTCCTCGGCACGAGCCCTCGACACGAGGCATGATGCGCCGAAAACCCCCTGCGGACGGGCCGGGAGACCGGCTCGGAAGGGCCGGCATAATCTTTGCCCCGGAATAGGATTTGCAGGTCTGACCAGGGGTATTCACATCATCGCCACGATGTGGCATCGTATGAGTACGAAGGGTGATCGCCGGTAGTGACCCTGTGAGGTAGTTACTCACGGTGGTTTGGGTCACACAAGGCGATGATCCGGTCCAGGCCGAAACGGGACCTAGGGGCAGGCCCGTTGGCCTGCGGGCCGTCATCTCATGCGCCCGGCGGTTCTCGGGGGCCCGCCGGTGTGCGGACGGCCCGCTATGGGGAAGCGCGCTCCCGGCCGCAAGGCCGGGAGCGCGCTGACTTTTCCGGACGCGGGCCGGGAACGGATCCGGAAGCGCTCGGCTAGCTGGAAACCCGGCCCGGACTAGTAGGGTGTCTGTCGGATGTCCGAACTGTGTTCGGGAGGTTGCCGTGTACGACTATGTCATCGTCGGCGCTGGCAGCGCAGGCTGTGTCCTGGCCGCGCGCCTCACCGAGAACCCGGCGGTGCGCGTCCTGCTGCTCGAGGCCGGGCCGCCCGACGACGCCGACGAGATACATATCCCGGCGGCACTGACCACGCTGTTCAAGACCACCTACGACTGGAATTACCAGACCCTGCCGCAGGAGCGGGTGGCCGGCCGCTCCATTTACTGGCCGCGCGGCCGGACCCTGGGCGGCTCGTCATCGATCAACGCGATGATCTATATCCGCGGCAGCCGGTACGACTACGACACCTGGCGGGACGACTACGGCTGCGAGGGATGGGGTTACACCGAGCTGCTTCCCTACTTCCTCAGGGCGGAGAACAACTCACGCGGCGCCTCGGCGTTCCACGGCACGTCCGGCCCCCTGTCGGTGCAGGACCTCAGGTACAAGTCCGAGATGACGACCGCGTTCGTGGAGTCGGCCAAGCAGTGCGGCCTGGCGGCCAACGATGACTTCAACGGGCCCGAACAGGACGGCGCCGGCTTTTACCAGGTGACCCAGCGGGACGGCCGCCGCTGGTCGGCGGCCGACGCCTACCTGCATCCGGCGGCGGGGCGGCCCAACCTGACCGTGCAGGCGGACGCGCTGGTGACCGGCCTGGCCGTCGAGGGCGGGCGCGCGGTGGGCGTCAATTACCTGCTCCGCGGCGTCACCGAGACCGCCCGCGCCGAGGCCGAGGTCATCCTGGCGGCAGGCGCGGTGGGCAGTCCGCAGGTGCTCATGCTGTCGGGGATCGGGCCCGCGGATCACCTCCGCGAGCGGGGCATCGCCGTGGTGACCGACAGCCCGGGCGTCGGGACGAATCTGTCCGATCACCCGGTCGTCACGCCGGTCTGGAACACCCCCAAGACCCGCGGCTTGTGGGAGAAGGCAGGCCCGAAGAACCTGTTCCGCTGGCAGCTGATGCATTCCGGCCCGCTGACGACTAACATCGCCGAGGCCGGTGGCTTCAGCCGGTCTGATCCATCGCTCCCCGCGCCGGACATCCAGTGGCATGCGGTCCCTGAGCTCGCCGTGAACGAAGGGCTGACCGATCCGGCCACCCGTGCGTTTTCGCTGCTCATCGGGCTGGTCTCGGTCGGCAGCCGGGGCACGATCCGGCTGCGGAGCAGCGATCCTCGGCACAAGCCGGTCATCGACCCCGGTTACCTCTCCGACGGCGCTGACCTCGATCCGCTGGTCTGGGCGGTGCGAAAGGCCAGAGAGTTTGCCGCCGCCCGCCCGATGTCGAAGATCTGCACGTCAGAGCTGATGCCCGGCGACGATCTCCAGACTGACGCCGAGATCCGCGACTTCATCAGGCAAACTCTGTCCACCCTCTACCATCCGGTCGGCACCTGTGCGATGGGGGGCGACTCCAAGCTAGCCGCCAGCAAGCTGACCAGCGTCGTCGATGCTGAACTGCGGGTCAGGGGGATCGACGGGCTACGGGTGGCGGACGCCTCGGTGATGCCGACCGTGCCCAGGGGCAACACCAACGCGCCGACGATCGCGATCGCGGAGCGCGCGGCTGACCTGATCGCCGGCCGGGCGCCGCTCGCGGCCATCGACCCGGCCGAGGCGGCCCTGGTCGGCGCATCGGCGCCCTAGCATTCGTTTATCCGCACTTATCGTGGGTGATGACCAAGGATCTTGACTACTTTCTAGTAGATATCGCTGGAAAGTGGTCAAGTTCACCAGAAGGCACCTATTAAGCGGCCGGATCACGCCCGTTCGCCCGGCTCCGCCGCAAACTCTGCCCGTCCCGCGGCCGGGCCGGCTCGGCGAGCGGGCTAGACCGAAGGCCGGCGGCCTGCCTGCTGGTAGCGCTTGCCGTGCAGGAGCGTGACCAGGCTGAGGATCTTCTTCATGTCCTGGTCAGTCCTCGAGAACGAGGTCAGGTTGACCATCGGCCTCATCCGCTGCCTGGTGATCGCCTTCGGCCGGGCGAACTCACGCAGGCCGTCCGCGCCGTGGATCCGGCCGAATCCCGAGTCGCCGGACCCCCCGAACGGCAGCGCCGGAACGCTGGCGAACGCGATCACGGCGTTGATCGCGGTCATCCCGCTGTGCATCGCCCGGGCGGCGGCCATGGCTGCTTTCTTGTTGCCGGAGAAGACGGTGCCGCCGAGTCCGTAACGGCTGTTGTTCGCCAGCCGGACGCCCTCGTCAAGGTCGGCCACCCTGGTCACGGTGACCGTTGGCCCGAACGTCTCGTCGGTGACCGCGCGGCTCTCCTCGGGCACATCGGTGAGGACGACCGGGCCGATGAACGGCCTGCGGATGCTGGCGATGCCGCCCACCACGGACCTGCCGCCCCTGGCCAGCGCGTCAGCGATGTGCTTCTCGACCACGTCGATCTGGCTCGGCATGGTCATCGGCCCGTAGTCAGCCTCGCGGTCATCGCCCGGGCGCAGCTGCGAGACCCGTTCGGCGAGCTTCTCGATGAACGTGTGGTAGACGTTCTCGGCCACGTAGACGCGCTCGACGCCGGTGCAGGTCTGGCCGGCGTTGGAGATCGCGCCCCACGCGGCCGCGTCGGCCGCGGCGTCCAGGTCGGCGTCGGCGCCGACGATGAAAGCGTCCTTGCCGCCGCATTCGGCCACTATGGGCGTGAGGTTCTTCGCGCAGGCCGCCATCACCTTCCTGGCGGTGGCGGCGGAGCCGGTGAAAGCGATCTTGTTGACCGCGCTGCGGGCCAGGAACCCGCCGGTCAGGCCCGCGCCGGTGATCAGCTGAAGGACTGGCTGCTCGGGCACGACCTCGGCAAACGAGTTCACCAGCCAGCTGCCGACCGCCGGGGTGAACTCGCTCGGCTTGAACACCACTGCGTTACCGGCCGCCAGCGCGTACGCGATCGAGCCCATCGGGGTGAACACCGGGTAATTCCACGGCCCGATGACTCCGACCACGCCGAGCGGCTGGTATTCGAGGGTGGACGCCTGGTTGATCGCGACCAGGCCGCTGCGCACCCGGCGCGGGCGCAGGACCTTGCGCGCGTGCCGCGCGGCCCAGTCGATGTGGACGATCGCGAGCAGGATCTCCAGCTGCGCGTCAGCCAGTGGCTTGCCCGTCTCGGTGTGCACCAGCTCGGCGAGGCGGCCGATGTACCTGGTGAGGTAGGACTTCCAGGCCATCAGCCGGACTTGCCGGTCCTTCCACGACAGCCCGCCCCACCAGGCCGCTGCCTCCCGGGCCCGCTCCACGGCCTGACTGACCTCGGCCTCGCCGAAGACACCGAAGGTGCCGATGACCTCGGATGTCGCTGGGTTCACCGTGTCAAAGGTCTCGGCTGGCGTTGCCTGCCCCTGGGCCCACGTCGCTACCATCGCTCCACACCGCCATCCCGTGCAGTGCCAACCGTAAGCGCCCGGCAGGCTGCCGTCGCACCGGTAAATCGCCCGCTACTAGGTCAAGATACCGTTGAATTCCTACCCAGCTCTGCCCGCCAGCACCGGAGTGCATTCATGGCCGAAGAACCCCGCATGAGCTCGCCCGCCGGCGGCGCCGCGGCTCGGCGAGGCTCTTCCGAGCGCGCCGATACGGGATCGCCGGGCGTTCCGGGGCACACTGATGCGGACCGGGCCTGGCTCCGCGAAGCGATCGCGCTCTCCAGGCGCTGCCCGCCGTCGCTGTCCGCGTTTTCTGTCGGAGCGGTGCTGGTCAGCGCGGCCGGGCACGTTATCGCGACCGGTTACTCAAGGGAACGTGACCCGGCCGACCATGCGGAGGAAGTCGCGCTGGCCAAGGCCGGTGCGACTGACCGGCCCGCTGGCGCGGCAGACCGGCTGGCCGCCGCCACGCTGTATAGCTCGCTGGAGCCGTGCCTGCACCGCGCGTCCAGGCCGCGCCCGTGCGCCGAGCTGATCGTCGCCGCGGGAATCAGGCGGGTCGTGGTGGCCTGGCTGGAGCCGGCGATCTTCGTGCCCGGGGGAGGGGCGGCCTGGCTCCGTGAGGCCGGAGTGACGGTCGTCGAGTTCCCTGAGCTAGCCGCCGAGGCCGGGGCAGTCAACGCGCACCTGGTCGCTGACTGATCCGCGACTGACCCGGCTGGCCGGGCGTCACAGACCGTACGCGGGCGGGTGCGTGGGCTGGTAGAGCATCATCTCGCCTGCGCCCGGAATCCTCAGCATCGCCGTCAGTCCGAAACCGCGGTCGGTGACCTGCCCGCTGAACTCCGCGCCCTTGGCCGTCAGCTCCGCCACGGTCGCCTCGATGTCGTCGCACATCAGGCTGATCTCATGGTGCTGGCTGGTCCGCCCGGTCTCACTACCCCTGCTACCAGATGCTGGGTGCACGCCCAGCTCGGACGGGCCGGTCTTGAAGATGAGCCAGCCGTCGTGGGCGTCCACGTGCGGCCAGCCGATGACATCACGGAAGAACGCCCGCGCCGCGTCGGCGTCGTCCGCGTAGACGAGAGTGTGAACGGCCGTAATCATGCTCGGAGCCTAGCTTGTCCTGGTGCCGTTACCGGGCCGCGTTCTTCAGGTGCGCCAGGGCCCGGGTGAAGAAGCCTGCGTCCTCGCCCAGCGTCGCGAAGAAGGCTGCGTCACAGGCCTCGACCGCGACGATCGCCCGGTTCGCGAGAGCCTGTCCAGCGCCGGTCACGGCCAGGGCGCGGGCGCGTCGGTCGCTGGGGTGCGGCAGCCTTTCGACCATGCCGCGCCGCTCGAGGGCGCGCAGCACCTGTGAGGTCATCATCGGGTCGGTAGCGGCGTGGTCGGCCAGCTGCCGCTGGGTCACCGGGCCGCCGGCCGCCAGCCAGGTGAGCGAGGCGAGCAGGACGAACTGGACATGCGTCAGGCCGAACGGCCTGAGGGCTGCCCGCTGGGCTGCCTGCCAGCGGTTAGTGACCTGCCAGAGCAGCAGGCCGGTGCTCTCGTCGGTACTGGCGAACGCCGTGGCGAGCCGGGCGCCCCCGGTCCGGCCCGGCTCGTCCGCCGTTAGACCCGGCTCGTCATGCACACGGCCCGGCTCGTCGCGCACGCGGCCCGGCTCGCCATACACGCGGCTTGGCTCGGTCGTCACGAGACAGCGGGACGGTGGCCGGCCGGGATCGCCTCGGCGGCGGTCACCAGCCGGTCCAGGTCCGGCTGCAGGCTCGCCGCCAGGCCCTTGCCGAGCACGAGCTTCCAGAACCAGCCGAGCGGGCCCGCCAAGGTCACCGCGACGCTGACCCGGGTACCGCCCGCCGGGGCGGCCTCGACGAGATGCCGGAACGTGAGCCGGGCGCCGGCGAGGAGCGAGACATCGACGAACTCGCGGTCCGCTATCAGCGACTCGATGACGAACTTCACCTTGGGGCCGCCCTTGGGCTTGAGCACGCCAGTGGACCCGGCCGCGAACGCGCCGTCCAGTTGGACCCATTCGGTGTCGGTGTTCCACTCCGGCCAGGTGGCGACATCGGCCCAGCGGGCGAAGAACGCGGAAGGGGATGCGGCTGACGAGGCCTGTGCCTCAGCGATGCTAATCATGTAGATAGTATGCGCGCATATTACTTTCAGGTCAAGAAGGGACTGAGCCTTGGGTCAAGGCGGCTCTCAGCTCCAGGTCAACGCGGCGCTTAGCTGGCCAGTGCCCAGAACGCGCAGTGATGCTCGGCGGCAAAACCGGTCTCGACCTGCGGACGTGGCGGTACCAGCGACAGGACCTGCTGGCCGGCGCCGAAGCCCGGCCAGCGGGGGACGGCGAACGAGGAAGGCGATCCCCGCTTCGCGAAATCCGTCCAGTACCGTTTCATGGCCGCCGCCAGATGCCGTTGCGGCCCCGAAAGCACGCTGGGAAACGCCGCCGTCGGCAGGCCGAACAGGTACTGCAGCTCGGAGGCGTGCGCCGCGCCGTAGGAGAAGCCCGGCACCGGCGGCAGGAAGAGCTCAGGAGCGTTCTCGTCGTTGAACTCGTAGGCGTACGTGGGCACGTAGGCCGACAGCGACTGGTCGACGGTGAGCGCCGGGCAGGCGAAGATCGCGTCGGTGCCCACCGCGCCGAGCGCCTCGGCGGGGCTCGGGTAGGCGCTCAGCGGGTACTGCGCGGCGACGGCCGCCGCGACCGTGGCCGGCACGCCGAGCGTGGCGGAGATCATGCTCTGATAGTTGGCCGCCGTGACCGGCGAGCCCTCCAGCTCGGACTCTCCGACGAACAGCCGCCACTCGTCGTGGTTGGTGCCGTTGATCACCGGCACCCGGTTGAACTGGCCGCTGGCGAAGGCGGTCTTCAGCGACTGGGTGAGCACCCGGCCGTCGATGTCGGGCGTGTAGCCGGAGAAGTCCTCGTTGTCCAGGATCGTGGAGACCGGCAGGCTGCGCAGGCAGGCCGCGGTCTGGCTGGGGCAGCCCGCCTTGGCGGCGAACGCCTCGCCCGCGGCCTCGGCGGTAGCCAGCGGCGCCTGCGTGAGGTTGTAGGACCCGCTCTCGACGATGGCACGGGAGAACAGCCCGCGGGCGCCGGGGGAGGCCAGCTGCGACAGCACGCTCAGGCCGCCCGCCGACTCGCCGAAAATGGTCACGTTGCGCGGGTCGCCGCCGAAGTTCCTGATGTTGCGCTGCACCCAGCGCAGCGCCGCCTGCTGGTCCATCAGCCCGTAATTGCCGGACGGGCCGCCGGGCCGGGCGGCGAGGGCCGGGTGGGCGAGGAAGCCGAGCGCGCCGAGCCGGTAGTTGATGGTCACCACGATGACGCCGCGGCGCACCAGGCCGGCCGGGTTGTAATCGTTGCTCTCGCCGGTGATCAGCGCGCCGCCGTGAATCCACACCATCACCGGGCGGCCGCCCCCGCCAGCGTGCCGGGCGGCCGCCGGAGTAAAGACGTTCAGGTAGAGACAGTCCTCCGAGGTGCTGGCCAGGCCGAACGGCGAGGCTGGCTGCGGGCAGTGCGGAGCGAACTGCGTGGCGTCGCGAACTCCGGGCCAGCGCGCTGGCGGCTGCGGGGGACGCCAGCGCAGCCGGCCTACCGGGGGAGCCGCGTACGGGATGCCGAGGAACTCGTCCGTGCGGCCGGCCGCCATGCCCCGCACTGCCCCATCTGCGGTCGCGACCACCAGGCCAGCGTCTCGGCCCGGCGCCGCGCCGACCACGCTCGCGCCAGCCACGCTCGCGCCGGCTGCACTCGCGGCTGCCAGCAGGGCGCCGGCCGCGATGACTCCGTAAATCCGTGAGCGTGCCCGCCGACCGGCCAGTCTTCCTAACATCTGAGTCTCCGTCCCAGGCGGTGCGCCAGCCCGTGCGCAGTTTTCTCCACCCTGGCAGTCATCAGGGGCGAAGAAAAGGCTGAAATGAAACGAAAAACCGGTGCCTGGCCTGACGAGCTGACCGGTCCCGGTCCACTCCGCTGCCCGAGGCGCGCCTCATCGGCCGAGCTGCCGCGGCGGCGAGCAGCAGACTCTATTGTCAGGCTATGAGCCGTCTTCCTTACCTGCGCTATGACGACCTTGACCATGACGGTCAGGAGGTGTGGGACTACGTGGTCGGCTCGAGAGGTGACCAGCTGATCGGCGACCGGGGCGGGCTGATCGGCCCGTTTAATGCCTTTGTGCATGCACCAGAAGTCGGGCGGCACCTGGGCGCGCTGGGCCGGGTGCTGAGGTTTGAGACCTCGATCGACCGGCGGCTCAGCGAGGTAGCCATCATCACCGTGGGTGAAACCTGGAAGGCCGAGTTCGAGTGGTGGGCGCACGCGCGGATGGCCCGTCAGCACGGCGTGCCCGATGCGGTGGTCGATGCCATCGGCCGCGGCGACGAGCCGCCCTTCGCGGCTGATGACGAGCGGACAGTCCACGCCGTGGCCCGCCAGCTCACCGGCACCGGCCGGGTCGACCAGGAGACCTACGACGCCGCGCAACGCCTCCTGGGGGACGCCGGCGTCGTCGAGCTCGTCTCGCTGTGCGGCTACTACACGCTCATCTCGTTCCTGCTGAATGCGTTCACCGTGCCCCTCCCGCCGGGCGCGGCGCCGACCTGGCCGAACCCGCCCGCCAAGCCGTGATGAATTGGGGAATCGGTACGGAAAATTCCTTACCGATTCCCGGATTCACTCGGTCCAGCGGACACGCGGACCGGCCCGAGTACTCCGGATAGGAGGCCCTTCGTGACCGATTCCGCTGATTCCTACCTTCCGGCCGAGGCCGCGGGCTCGGCGCCCGGCCGGGGGCGCCTCGCGGGCCGGCGGGTGCTCGTGGTCGGGGCGGGTACACGGCCGTCACCCGAGCCGGACGCGCCGCCGGGAAACGGCCGGGCCATCGCGGTCCTGGCCGCCAGGGAAGGCGCCGCGGTGGTTTGCGCTGACCGGGACCAGGCTGCTGCGGAGGTGACCGCGGGGCTGCTGCGGGCTGAGCGGGGCCGCGCCGAGGTCGTGGTGGCCGATGTGGCCGATCCCCGGTCCTGTGCCACGGTGGTCGACGAGTCCGCGGCGGTTCTCGGCGGGCTCGACGGACTGGTTCTCAACGTCGGCATCGCCGTCGGCCGCGGCATGACCGGCACCACGGCCGAGCAGTGGGACGCCACCTTCGCGGTGAACACCCGGGCGCATTTTCTGATCTGCGCCGCCGCCCTCCCGATCCTCGCACCAGACTCATCGATCGTCTTCATCAGCTCAGCGGCGAGTCTGCGGGCCGCGACCGGGGTGCCATCCTACGACTCCTCCAAGGCCGCGCTGCTCGGCATCTGCCGCCAGGTCGCCCGGGAGGGGATGGCCAGCCACGTCCGGGCCAACCTGGTGGTGCCGAGCCTGGTCGACACCCCGCTCGGGCGCGAGGCGTCCCGGCTGAACCCGGCCCGTACCGCGCGCCGCCTCCCGTTCGGCCGCCAGGCAACCGCCTGGGAGGTGGCCTACGCGACGGTGTGGCTGCTTTCCGGGGAGGCCAGCTACGTCAATGCCCACCCGCTGGTCCTGGACGGCGGAGCCACCAGCTTCGCCTGACCGGCTCTAGCCCATCGGATAGCGCCGCAGGCCCACGGCGTACTCGCAGCCAGCCGCCAGGCCGGTGAAACCGGCCATGTTCCGCAAGAACTCGTCCGGGTCGAAATCGCGCCCGAGGCCCTCGATGTAGGCCCGGTGTTCCCGCAGCGAGGCGATCCCGGCATCGATGGTGTCGGTGACGTCGACAAAATGGGTGGGATTGCCGGTCGCGGCCACATAGGCGTCGCGTAGCCCGGTGCACCGCGGCCCGGCCTCGGGGAACACCCACTCGTTGGCGGCGTCCCGGCAGGCGTCCAGCACGGCGAGCCCGACCGCCCGGTGGTCAGCGTGGTTGACCGGGCCCTCCTCGCCCCAGGTGAGGTCGAAGCTCATGGTGATCACCACCTCGGGCCGCAGCTTGCGGAACGCGGCGGCCAGGTCGCGCCGCAGCGGCACCCCGTACTCCACCAGGCCGTCGGGGTGATCAAGGAACTCGACCTCGGTGACCCCGACGACTGCCGCGCTGCGGCGTTCTTCCTCGACGCGGAGCGGCCCGACCTGGTCGGGACGCATCCCGGCGATTCCGGCCTCACCCCTGGTCACGAGCAGGTAGGTGATGCTCTTGCCCTGGCTGGTCCAGCGGGCGACGGCAGCGGCAGCACCGTATTCGAGGTCATCGGGGTGAGCGACAACGGCCACGCCCCGGTTCCAGTCCTCCGGCATCGGGTGCATCGGTCTGCCTTCCTGTCTCTCTGCTCTGCTCTGCTCTGCTGTGCTACTCACCGCTGGGCGGTACGAGGTGCAGGCCGGCTCTTATCGGCCGCACCGCGGTGGCGCGGTCGCCGGCGACCGCCACCAGGGTGAGGCCGAAGACGTGGGCATGCAACTCGCCGGCGGTAATGCCGATGGCATCCGCGATGGCGGCCGGGGTCTCGCCGCCGTCCCGGACGGCCCGGAACACCTTGGCCAGCAACTGCGAGGATTCGCGCTGGATGCCGTTGGGCTCGCCGCGCCGGTAACCAAGTCGCGAGAGCTGGACGCAGGAGGTCCGGTAGCCCCATTCGGTCAGCAGATCCAGCTCGTGCAGCCGGTGCGTCAGCGCCATGGCCGCCACTTTCCAGATCCGCTTGGCCTGCAGGATCCGGGCGGGCGTGGCATCACGCAGGCCCTGGGCCAGGACGCTGGAGCGCGGCATGAGGAACGCGGCGGCGAAGCGGTTGGCCTCGATCTCCGCCGCCGGGCGGCTCGGCACCAGGTGCTCGCCGTGCAGCACGAGATGCCCCAGTTCGTGGGCAGCATCGAAGCGGCCCCGCTCACCGGACTTGCTGGTGCTCAGGAAGATGACCGGCTGGGCGTTCCAGTAGAGCGAGTAGGCGTCCAGCTCATTGTTCTCGGCGGTCAGTGAGTAGATCCGGGCACCGTGCGCTTCAAGCAGGTGCAGCATGTTGCCGATGGGTCTTACCCCAAGACCCCACCGAGCCCGGACCATCTCCGCCGCTGACTCGGGATCATGCCCGGTCAGGCTGGGGATATCGGCTGCGGGCAGCTCGAACCGAGCGTCGATCCAGTCGTTGATGAGGAGCGCCATCCGCCCCGCGCTCAGCGCCCGGTCGCGCTGCCGGGCGGTCATCTTGCTCAGCGCCCGGAAGCTCACGGCGTCTTCGGGAATCGGGTCCACGTCGGGCGCGCCGAGAAATTCTGCTGAGACATCAAGAACGCCGGCCAGGTGAAGCAGGGTCTCCTCCGATGGTTCCTGGTGACCGTTCTCATACAGGGAGATGCTGCGGGTACTCAGGCCGGTCAGTTCCGCCAGGCGCGTGAGTGTGAGGCCACGTCGCTTGCGGGCGATCTCGAGCCGCGAGGGGGTCAGCATCGCTGTCAGTCCTTCCGGTCCCTCCGGGGGTTAGCGACGGTTGACCTCGACGACGATGCGCTCGTCCTGATCGGCACCGTCCGGCCTCGCCGCGGCCGCGAGCCGGTCGTCGTCGCGCGGGAAGACGGGCAGGATGATCCGCTCGGCCCAGCCGGTGATCCGGCCATCGTCGATGGCGTTGGGCAGCGACAGCTCGACCCGGAATCCGTCTTCATCGACGTGGAACAGCATCAGCCAGGTCAGTAGGACGTCGGGGTCGGCGGCCCGGCCGTTCGGACTGAGGTCGAAGTCGCCGAAGTCGAGGGTGAGCTGCTCGTTGACCTCGACCGCCTGGATCGTGGCGTAGCCCTTCGCGTACTTGGTGGCCGGCAGCAACTCCGCCAGTCCGGTCAGCTCATCACCCGTCGTCGCGACGATCGCGAAATCGCCGCTCGGATGGATGGTCCGGGGCAGGTTACGCGGGTTGTCGAAACTCCAGCCCGCGGGGATCAGCTCCTCCCGCAGGAACCTGTTGGTGCGGCCCCAGCGGGTCAGGCCTTCCATGATCGGCGGGTCGAGCGCCGTGCAGATGCTCGCCTCGGCGTCCGCCCGCCGCACCACCCGCTCGACGAGTTCCGTGCTCAAGCCGAGCTCGGCCAGCCGGTCGACGGCCGCACGCTCGACAAGCACCCGGGTAGCCATCCCGCTGTGACCTCCCTCATGACAGCAGCGCACCTGCTGACTTCGCGAAACGATACCTCAGCTGAGGGATCGAAACGTGAAGTACCACCGGCGCGTTGCCGACGGACCGGACGGATTACGGCCGGTTCGAAGGACTGGGCCAATGATCCGCAGCTTATCCCGCGGCCGCTCGTATTACTTGTCCGTGACTACCGTGACCCCGCCGATGCCAAGGGCCTCCACCGGGGCCCTGATCTCCGATGCGTCGCCGACCAGGATCGTGACCAGGCGATTCTCCGGGAACGCCGCGACGACTGCGGCCGTTGCCTCGGCCGTGCCCGTCTGCGCCAGGCGCGCGTACAACCGCGCCTGGTAGTCGTCGGGCAGGTGCTCCTCCACCTGATCCGCCAGCGTGTCGGCGACCGCGCTCGCCGTCTCGTACCTAAGCGGCGCGACGCCGACCAGGTTCTGAACCGCCGTGTCGCGCTCGGTCTCGGTCAGCCCCTCCGCGGCCAGCGTGCGCAGCACCGTCCACAGGTCACCCAGGGCGGGACCCGTGGACACCGTGTCCACGGAACCGCTGATGGCGAGCGCCGCGGCGCCCGTCGCGCCGTCCGCGCCGCGGCGGGCCGGCGACCGCAGCACCTGCGCGGAGGCCCGTACCCCGTACGTGTAGCCCTTCTCCTCCCGCAGGACGCGGTCCAGCCGCGACGTGAGCGTGCCGCCCAGGCAGTACGTGCCGAGCACCAGCGCGGGCCAGGCCGGATCATGCCGGTCCGGGCCGATCCGCCCGATGAGCAGCTGTGTCTGGACGGCGCGGGGCCGGTCCACGATCACCACCCGGCCGGTGTCGTCGGCAATCACCGGCGGCACCGGCAGCGGCTCGGCGGCGTCGCCGGCCCATCCGCCGACCGTGCTGGCCAGCAACGCGTCGAGGTCGATACCCGTGAGGTCGCCCACGACGACCGCGGTCGCCGCGGCGGGCCGCACCTGGGCCTGGTAGAACGCGCGCACGCCCGCGGCGTCGATCCGCGCGACGGTGTCCTCGGTGCCCTGGCGCGGCCGGGATATCCGCGCGGACGCCGGGAACAGTTCCCGCGACAGCTGCTTGGCCGCCCGTCGGCCGGGGTTGGCCAGCTCCAGGGGAATCTCATCCAGGCGGTTGCGTACCAGCCGCTGGACCTCGCTAGCCGCGAACGCAGGCGCCTGCAGGGCCTCGGCGAGCAGCCCGAGCGCCCTGGGCAGGCGGGAAAGGGGAACCTCCAGCGAGACGCGGGCGCCCGCGTAGTCGGCGTGCGCGTGGAGCGTCGCGCCGCAGCGCTCCAGCTCGGCGGCGAACTCCTCAGCGGTGAGATCGCCGGCTCCCTGAGAAAGCGCGCGCATCATGATCGTGGCGATCCCGTCGAGCCCGTCGGGCTCGGCGTCGAGTGGCATGTCCAGGCAGATCTCCACTGCCACCACCTGCTGCCCGGGCCGGTGGCAGCGCAGCACGGTCAGCCCATTGGCGAGCGCGCCGCGCTGCGGTGCGGGGAACGCCCAGGATTTCGGCTCCCCGGGGGCCGGCTGCGGGTGGAGGTCCATCGTCACGACCGCGTCGCTCATCGGTCGGCTCCTTCGTGCTCGTCGTTCTCGCCGGCGCCGCTGGCCTGGCCGGCTGCCTGGCCGCTGGCCGGTTCGGCGCCCGGCTCGACGGCCTCGCCGGCCGCCGGGCCGGCCGGGCCCTCGGAGGTCACCGGCTCGTACACCAGCACCGCACGGTTGTCGGGGCGCAGCCGGGCCGCGGCGATCGCCCGGACCTCCTCAGCAGTGACGTCCAGGAGCCGGTCGACAGCGGTGAACGCGAGCTGCGGGTCGCCGAACAGCACCGCGAACCGGCACAGTTCATCAGCCCGGCCAGCGACCGTGCCGAGCCGGTCCAGCCATTCGCGTTCCAGCAGGGCCTGGGCCCGTTCCAGCTCCTCGGCGCTCGGCGCCTGCGTGCCGAGCCGCGCCAGCTCCTCGTTGACCGCGGCCTCGATCTGCGGGATCTGGGCATCGCCGGAGGCCTTCACGTCCATGAAGCCCAGTGAGGGGGCGCCCGCGAGTCGCAGCAGCCCGAAATTGGCCGAGACGGCCGTGCGGTCACGGCGCACCAGCCGGTTGTACAGCCGGGACGCCATGCCGGCGCCGAGGACCGTGAGGGCCACGTCGGCCGCGTCGCACTCAGGCGTGCCGTCGCGGGGCAGCCGGTAGGCGGCCATCAGGGCGCGCGCCGGGACCTGCTCGCGGATCTCCACGCGCAGCTCCCCGCCGATGATGTCGGGGAGCGTGTCGTCGCGCGGCGGCACCCTGCCGTCGTAGGACGGGATCGAGCCGAAGTACTTCTCGACCCAGGCCAGCGTCTGCTGCGGGTCGATGTCACCGACGATCGCCAGGACGGCGTTGTTCGGCGCATAGTTCGCGCGGAAGAACGCGCGCGCGTCCTCCAGCGTCGCCGCGTCCAGATCGGCCATGGAGCCGATCGGGGTGTGGTGGTAGGGGTGGTCCTCGGGGTAGGCCAGCGCGGTCATCCGCTCGAACGCGGTGCCGTAGGGAACGTTGTCGTAGCGCTGCCGGCGCTCGTTCTTGACCACGTCACGCTGGTTGGCCATGGACTCCTCGTCGAGCGTGGCGAGCAGCGAGCCCATCCGGTCCGCCTCCAGCCAGATCGCCAGTTCCAGCTGGTGTGCGGGCATGGTCTCGAAGTAGTTGGTGCGCTCGAAACTCGTCGAGCCGTTGAGGGAGCCGCCGGCGGCCTGGACCAGCTCGAAGTGGCCGTTTCCCCTGACCTGCGCCGAGCCCTGGAACATGAGGTGCTCGAAGAGGTGAGCCAGGCCGGTGCGGCCCTTGACCTCCTGCCGCGAGCCAACGTCATACCAGAGGCAGACCGCCGCGACCGGAGTCAGGTGGTCCTCGGAGAGCACCAGGCGCAGGCCGTTTGCCAGACGGTGCTCGGTCGCTGTCAGGCCGCCGGAACCGGGCGGCTGCGTGGCGGTGTGACCCACGGGCAGGTCCGTCCCTTCGATCGCGTGCCGGAGAAGTCCACCAACTGTACGCAAGGAGGCTGCCGTGCCAGCCGGGCCGGCCCGCCGTGAGCTCGGCGGTCCGGCGACCAGGCCGGTGGTCAGGCGATGCCGGTGGTGGCTTGCGCTGGAGGTTCGCTCAGAACAGGCGCAGCGCGCCGTCGCCGGTGCCGCGCATCGTGTCGTAGTCGAGGACCAGGCAGCGGATGCCCCGGTCCTCGGCCAGGACCCGGGCCTGCGGCTTGATCTCCTGCGCGGCGAAGATGCCCTGTACCGGGGCCAGCAGCGGGTCCCGGTTGAGCAGCTCAAGGTAGCGGGTGAGCTGCTCGACGCCGTCGATCTCGCCGCGGCGCTTGATCTCGATCGCGACGCAGCCGCCGGCCGCGTCCCGGCACATCAGGTCGACCGGGCCGATCGGGGTCGGGTACTCGCGGCGGACCAGCCGCCAGCCTTCGCCGAGCACATGCATCTGTGCTGCGAGCAGCTCCTGCAGATGCGACTCGACCCCGTCCTTGACCAGGCCCGGATCAATTCCCAGGTCGAACGAGGAATCGCTGAGGACCTCCTCGATACTGATGAGCAGGGTCTCGCCCGATTTTCCGGTCACGGTCCAGCGGTCCGCTGTCTCAGCCAGCCGGCAGGGCGGCGACATCCAGTTAAGCGGCTTGTAGGAGCCGCCGTCACTATGCACGAGCACCGACCCGTCCGCCTTGACGATCAGCAGCCGCAGCGCCGATGGGAGATGGGCGGTCAGCCGCCCTGCGTAGTCCACGCTGCACCGGGCGATGACGAGTCGCATGGCAGCCAACTGTAGCCGGGCGCGGACGCTCCGGCGCGCAGCGCCAGTTAGTTGCCCCGGTGCGCAAGGCCGGGTTACGCCCGCGCGCAGCGCCGGGTTACGCCCGCGCGCAGCGCCGGTTACTTGAGGTCATCAAGGAAGCTGAGCACGCGTGAGATAAGCAACGTTGCGGCCTTCTCGTCGTAGTCGGGCAGGCTGCTGTCGGCGAAAAGGTGCCGGTCGCCGGGGTACCGGAACAGTTCCGCGCTGTCGGTCGCGTTGACCAGGTCACGGGCGGCGTCCAGGTCGCCCTCGGCAACGAAGGACTCGTCGGCGTCCATGGCATGGATCTGGACCGGGACGCCATCCGGCCAGGGGCAGCCAAACTCGGAGGTCGGGATGCAGGAGTAGCACAGCAAGGCACCCTTCGCGCCCGGTCGCGTCTGGGCCAGCAGCTGCGCGGGCAGCACTCCGAGTGAGAAGCCCGCATAGACGATGTCGCTCGGCAGGCCCTCGGCGGCGGCCCGGCCGCGCTCGATGATGGTGTCGAAGCCGATCCGCTGGGCGTGCGCGACACCGTCGGCCAGGGTGGCGAAGGTCAGGCCGTCGTAGAGATCGGGAACCGTGACCCGGTGCCCGGCGGCACGTAGCTGGTCGGCGAACTCGCGCACCCCGTCGGTGCGGCCCTGCGCGTGATGGAACAAGATGACCTCGGCCATCGGCTCTCCTTCGTCTGCAGATCGGGAGGGGTGGGTTTGATGCGGCACACGCTAGTCGCCGGGTCCGACACGGAGCCTGCGTCTGGCGGTCCGGGCAAGGCGCCGCGCTCCTCAGCAAGGCGCGGGCGGCGTCTTCACGCGCAGCCATGCCCGCGTGGGTGATCGTCCTCTGCACCTGCCCTACCCAGAGGTCCACCGGGCTAACTGTCGGGGCGCGGCCGGGGCGGCTGGGGGAGCGGGCCCGCGGCTCGACGGCCGGGGGGCGGCCGACGGCGACCGGGAGCACCCCGGCCGGCCTGGTGCGCTACAGCTTGGCGGTGTCGCGCGGGACAGAACGCCCGTCCCCGCTGGGCGCCGCGCTGCCCTCACCGTCGAGGTAGGCGTGGTCCCGCAACGGCAGGTCCTTCAGGAACCAGGTGAGGACGAAGGCAACCAGGGCGACCGGCGCTCCGATCAGGAAGACGGCGTGCAGCGATTCGCTGAACGCCTGGACGTAGCCGTGGTGAATGGCTGGCGGAAGCGCATCGAGCTGAGCGGGACTGGCCGAGACATTGCTGCCGTGAACGGCGCGCAGCGCGGCGGGCGGAAGGTATCTCGGCAGGTTGGCGGCGAGGCGGTTATTGAAGATCGCCCCCAACACGGCGACCCCGAACGAGCCGCCGATCTGGCGGAAGAACGCCGAGGAGGACGTGGCCGTTCCAAGCTGGCTGCGCGGCACCGCGTTCTGGACGGCGACCACGAGGACCTGCATGACCAAGCCGATGCCGGCGCCGAGGACAAACATGTAGATCGACGAGACGGCCAGCGAGGTCGACGGCGTGAGACGCGAGAAGAGGTAGAGCCCGATCGCCATCACGCCGGTGCCAAGGACCGGGAAGATCTTGTACCTTCCCCACTTGGTTACCAGCCGCCCGCTGACTGTGAAGGTGATCAGCATCCCGAAGACGAGCGGGAGCAGCTGCAGGCCAGAACTGGTGGGCGTGGCGGCGTGCACTGTCTGGAGGTAGAGCGGGATGTAAATGATCGCGCCGAACATCACGAAGCCGACGATGAACCCGACCGAGTTCGACACCGAGAACACCGAGATGCGGAACAGCGCGAGCGGGATGACCGGCTCGGCGGCCCGTACCTCGGCCCAGCAGAACAGCGCGATGAGTACAACCGCGGCCGCGGCCAGCGAGAGTATCTGCGTAGAACCCCAGGGATACGTCGACCCGCCCCAGGTGGTGAACAGGATGATGACGGTGACCGCACCGCCCAGCAGCGCGGTGCCCAGGAAGTCGATCGCGTGGCGGGTGCGCTTGCGCGGCAGGTGGAGGACCACCGCGATGATGGCCAGCGCGGCGATGCCGATCGGCAGGTTGATGTAGAAGACCCATCGCCAGCTCAGGTGCTGGGTGATGAACCCCCCGGCGAGCGGTCCGATGACACTCGAGAGCCCGAAGACCGCGCCGAAATAGCCCATGTAACGGCCCCGCTGGCGGGGGCTCACAATGTCGCCCATGATCGCCTGGGCGCCGACCATCAGGCCGCCGGCCCCGACGCCCTGCAGCGCCCGGAATCCGATCAGCTCGGCCATGTCCCGGGACAGCCCGGACAGCGCCGAGCCGACCAGGAAGATGATGATGGCCGCCTGGAAGAGCTTCTTCCGGCCGTAGAGGTCACCGAGCTTGCCCCACAGCGGGGTCGAGATTGTCGAGGTCAGCAGGTAGGCGGTGACCACCCAGGACAGGTGGTTCAGGCCGTGCAGGTCACCGGCGATCGTCGGCAGCGCCGTGGCGACGATCGTCTGGTCGAGCGCCGCGAGAAACATGCCGAGCATGAGCGCCGAGAGGATCACCAGGATCCTGCGGTGCTCCGCCGCGCCGATCTCGTCGGCCCCGGGGGCAGCGACCGATCCCGCCGCCGTCCCGGCCACCGGGCCGGGAGGCTCACCCATCGAGGTTTTCCAGGTGCCGTTCGACATCGGCGGTGAACTGGCGGAGCAGGCGCGCGAGCTCAGCCTGCTCGGTCACCGGCCAGCCGGCCAGGAGCCGGGTCAGCCAGGCCCGGCGCGCGCCGAGAAACCGGCTGATCGTCCGCCGGCCCGCGGCGGTGAGCTGCAGCCGGGTCGCCCGCGCGTCTTCGGCGTCCCTGGCCCGGCTGACCAGGCCCGACCGCTCGAGCTGCTGGGCCTTCCGCGTCACCGCCGGGGCGTCGATGCGCAGCCGCTCGGACAGGTCGGTGAGCCGCAAGCTGGTCCCCTCCGCGTGGAGCACGTAAAGAAAGGCCAGGCCGGCCTGATCGATGTCGACCCGCGCCTGCCCGAGCAAGAACTCATGCAGCCGGACCTGGCGGAGCGAGCGGGCGAGCGAGTGCAGCGCCGACTCGATGTCGCCGATCGCCTCGTCGGGGCCGGGCTCGGCGGAGCCCAGCGACTCGGCGGAGCCCAGCGACTCGGCGGAGCCCAGCGACTCGGCGGAGCCCAGCGACTCGACGGTTCGCAGGGACGAGTCCTGGCTGCTCATGCCAGTCAGGTTAGCATGGTGTTTACCTGCGTCAAGCAAACGAAAGATGCCTTGTTTGCCTGTGTCAAGCAAGTGACTAAGGTTGGTATACCGGACGGGCCCGCTGGCTGGCACGGGCTGGCCCGGCAGGACCGCGATACCACAGGAGAGTGTGATCCATATGCCCGACGCGGGTCCCGTGCCAGGAGCGGTCCGCGGCGAGCGCTACCAGGGCGACCACTACAAGTGGGTGGTCCTGTCGAACACCACGCTCGGCATGACGATGGCGACCATCGATATGTCGATCATGCTCATCGCCCTGCCGGACATCTTCCGCGGCATCCACATCGATCCGCTCGCTCCGGGCAACAGCTTCTACCTGCTGTGGATGATCCTGAGCTTCATGGTCGTCACCAGCGTGCTGGTGGTGAGCCTGGGGCGGCTCGGCGACATGTACGGCCGGGTGCGGATGTACAACCTGGGCTTCGTCGTCTACACGTTCTTCTCGCTGCTGCTCACGATCACCTGGATGAGCGGGACGGCGGCGGCGTTGTGGCTGGTCATCATGCGGGTCTTCCAGGGCGTGGGCGCGGCGCTCCTGATCGCCAATTCCGCGGCGATCCTGACCGACGCCTTTCCCGAGAACCAGCGGGGGATGGCGCTGGGCATCAACCAGGTGGCCGGGATCAGCGGCTCGTTCATCGGCCTGGTCCTCGGCGGCCTGCTGGCCCCGATCCAGTGGCGGCTCATCTTCCTGGTGTCGGTGCCGATCGGCCTGTTCGGGACGGTGTGGGCCTACCGCATGCTCCGGGAGGTACCCCGGCGGGGGACGGCACGCCTCGACTGGCCGGGAAATGTGACCTTCGCGCTCGGCCTGGTGGGGATCATGGTCGGCATCACCTACGGCATTCAGCCCTACGGTCACCACACCATGGGCTGGACGAGCCCGTTCGTGATCGGCTGCCTGGCCGGCGGGGTCATCCTGCTGGCGGCCTTCGCGCTTATCGAGCAGCGGGTCGCCGATCCGATGTTCCGCCTGTCGCTGTTCCGGATCCGGGCGTTCACCGCAGGCAGCCTGTCCTCCCTGCTCGCCAGCATCGGCCGGGGCGGGCTCATGTTCATGCTCATCATCTGGCTCCAGGGGATCTGGCTGCCCCGCCACGGTTACAGCTTCAGCCAGACCCCGCTGTGGGCCGGGATCTACATGCTGCCGCTCACCGCCGGGTTCCTGCTGGCCGGACCGGTTTCGGGAGTCCTGTCGGACCGGTTCGGCTCGCGGCCGTTCGCCTCCGGGGGAATGATCGCCGCCGCTGGCTCGTTTCTCCTGCTCGAACTGCTGCCGGTCGACTTCTCCTACTGGTCCTTCGCGGGGATCCTGCTACTGAACGGCCTGGCCATGGGGGCGTTCGCCGCCCCCAACCGGGCGGGCGTGATGAACAGCCTGCCGCCGCAGCACCGCGGGGTCGGCTCGGGGATGAACTCCACGTTCCAGAACAGCGCCCAGGTGCTGTCGATCGGGATCTTCTTCACCCTGATGATCGTCGGCCTTTCGGGCACGCTGCCCGGGGCGCTCTATCACGGCCTGGTCGCTCACGGGGTGCCCGCATCGGTGGCGCTGTCGGCGGCCCGCCTGCCGCCGGTCTCGACGCTGTTCGCAGCCTTCCTGGGCTACAGCCCCGTTCAGCACCTCATCGGGACGTCCGTACTGGCTGGCCTGCCCGCTCACCAGGCGGCCGTGCTGACCGGCCGCGGCTTCTTCCCTTCGCTCATCTCGCCCCCCTTCGCCAGCGGGCTGCACGCGGCGTTCGACTTCGCCATCGGCGCCTGCCTCGCGGCGGCCGGCATGTCCTGGCTGCGCGGCGGAAAGTACCACTACCGCGAGAACGCCGTGACCGCTTCGCCGGCCGCCTCGGAACCCTTGCGAACTGAGGCCAAAGACGTACTATCTCAATAATGGCTGAATGGTGGTCGATCGAGGTCCTGCACGGCGAGCTGTCGGCGGTCCGGTGGCAGGAGCAGCACGACTCTGAGCTGATCGAGGCGGCGCTGACCAACGGCGCCCTCGACGGCTCGTGGCAGGCGGACGGCTGGGGCGTGATCTTCGAGGTGTGCTTCGAGAACGAGGAGCAGTGGGAGGCATTCCGCAACCTGCCCGCCGTGCGCGCTGCCCTGGACGGCGTGCCCGATCCGGTCAACGGCCTGCTCATTTACCGCGGCCGGGGCGGCGGGGCGGGCCCGAGGAACCCGCGCAAGCCGAAGCCGGCGCCGAGCGCTAGTGCCATGTCACTGCCCGAGCCTGACGCGGAGCCGTACCTGAACCTTTCCAGCAGCACACCGCCGGACCTGGTCACAGCGGGCACCGTCAGCTGTCAGGGGTAGCCGCCGGAGCCGCTTGCCCCGCGGGTGCCTTCGCCAGGCGGGCTTGCCCGGCGCGGGCCTGCTGACGGCTCGCCACGAAGTACCGCATGCCTTCCGTGGCGAGGTCAGTCGGCCGCTCCAGCGGCCCGGGCGTGGCGCTCCCGCGAGGCAGGCCGACCGGGGGCGTGATCTGGCCGCCGGCGCCGGTCTTCAGGTCTGGGTCGTGGCGGGCAGGCCCCAGGTACAGCCGATGAAGTCGGTTCTCGCCGCGCAGGCCTGGAAGGCGCCCGGGGCGCTGGAGTCCCCGAGGACGTCCGTCCAGAGTAGTCGGATCACCGCCTCACGGCTGTCCGCATCGATGTCCCTGGCCGGGCCGCGCGCCTGGGCCGCATCCTTGGCAATATCGTCGCAGCCGGCGCGATGTACCCGGAAAACCCCGGAGCCGGTGCGGACCGCTGTGAGTTCCATCGTGGTGCCAACTGTAATCTCGCCGACATGGACGTAATCGAGGTGGCAGTGGTCGGGCTCGGCACCATGGGGGCCGGCATCGCCGAGGTATTCGCCAGGGCCGGGATGGCGGTGGTGGCGATCGACGTCGGCCCGGGCCCGCTTGAGCGGGGCATGGCCTCCCTGAACCGGTCTCTGGCCAGGGCCTTAACCAGGGGAAAGCTGACCGAGCAGGAGAAAACGGAGATACTGGCGCGGATCCGTCTGGGCGGGTCGGTCGCCGACGCGGCCGCCGCCGACCTCGTCGTGGAGGCGGTGACGGAGCAGATGGAGACCAAGCGCCAGGTATTCGCCGAACTCGGCCAGGTCTGCCGGCCTGACGCCATCCTGGCCACCAACACCTCCTCCCTGTCGGTCACCGCGCTCGCGGCCGGCACGAGTCTGCCCGGCCGGGTGGTCGGCCTGCACTTCTTCAACCCGGCTCCGGTGATGCGGCTCGTCGAGGTGGTCACCACGGTGCTCACCGCGCCCGAGACCGGCCAGGCCGTGACCGATCTTGTCCGGCGGCTCGGCAAGACTCCCGTCCGGGTGACCGACCGGGCTGGATATATCGTTAATGCGCTGCTGTTGCCCTACCTCAACCATGCGGTACGGATGCTCGAGACCGGCTACGCCAGCCGGGAGGACATCGATGCCGCCGCCACGGCAGGCATCGGGCTGCCGATGGGCCCGCTGGCCCTGCTCGACCTGATCGGCCTGGACACCTCGCTGTCCGCACTCGAGGCGCTGCAGGCGGAGTTCGGCGGCCCGCGCTTCGCCGCCGCGCCCATGCTGCGCAGGCTGGTCGTGGCCGGCCTGACCGGGCGCAAGGCCGGCCGCGGCTTCTACGACTACGACAAGAAGGAATCGGCGCAGCAGGCCGGTCCAGGATTGATTGTTAACGGGGGACGCGCCGCCGGTCCCGCCACTGTGCTGCTGGTCGGCGGCGACACGGGCCCGGGGACCCGGCTCGGCGACATGATCGCGGCAGCCGACTGGCCGCTCGCGGCTGGCCGCGACCAGCGCGGTCACGCCGGGGCCGTTCACCACGGCAGCCACCGGACCGGCGCCCCGGACGACAACGACCCGGATACGCACGACCTCGACACTGACGACCTCGACACTGACGATCTGGACACTCACGATCTGGACACTCACGGTCTGCGCGGCGGTCTGCGCGGCGGCCTGCCCGGTGGCGGGCCGGGTCGGCCAGGCTGGTAAGGCTGGTGGCGGCGGACCGGACGGCGGCGGACCGGACGGCGGCGGACCGGACGGCGGCGAGCTGATCATCGTGCACGCGAAGGATCCGGGCGCCGGCGTGCTCGGCGCGGCAATGGCCACGGGACTGCCCGCTGAGGCGGTCGGCCTGCACCTGGCTGGCGACCAGCTTGCCGAACTCGTCGTCACCCCCCTGTCGGCGCCCAGGGCGGTCGAGGCGGCGGCCGTCCTGGCGGCCCGGCTCGGAGTGAGCGTGATCCGCTGCCCGGACCGGCCCGGATTCCTGGTCTGCGCGTTGCTGTACCCGCACCTGAACGACGCCGTCCGGATGGTCCAGGACGGCTATGCGTCAGCCGCCGATATTGACACCGCGATGACACTGGGCTGCGGTTACCCGCGCGGCCCGATGCAGCTGCTCGATGAGGCCGGTCCCGGTCTGGTGCTGGCCGTGCTCACCAAGATGCATGAGCGATACGGCGATCCGGCGTTCGCCCCCGCGCCGCTGCTCACCGAGCATGCGGCCGCTCGCCAGCCCTTCTGCTAGCGGCGCAGCGTGCATCAGGCGCCGATGGCATTCACCTTGTCGATGAGAGCGGTCAGCACCTGGTCCTGTGCCGCGAGGTGGTCTTGGATTTTGACCGCCTCGTGCAGCACGGCGTCGGCGTCGTTGTAGGTCGCCTCGGACCGCTTATCTGCCGCCGCCGCCAGCACGTTCTGGCCGACGATGATCACGGAAAGCAGGACCAGCTGCAGGAACGTCTGGGATATCCAGGACACCAGGACGACCGGGTTCCCCGAGGTGATCGCCGACGGCAGGCTGACCAGCGCTAGCGCCGCGAAGGCGTAGGCGCACCACATGGTCCCGACCCCGGTAGTGACCTTGACGGCCAGCCATGAGTTGAACCGGGCCGATGTGCTGTCGCGCGGCATCTGGTCGGCGACCTTGACCGGCTTTGTCGTCCTGGCCAGCTTCGCGGCAGTCCGGTGGTGCGGCACGTACTGGTAGATCGTTCGTTCGGTCATGACGACACATTCCTTTCGTCCCGTTTCCCGCGCCGGGCCCGGTGCTTCTCGGCAAGGACAGGAATCCTTGCATATTTGCGCAACTAGTTGTGGAGTGCATTGGACAGAGCTGGGCGCCCCTGTGATCATCCGTGGCGTGTCATGCCTTAGTGTGGCGGCCGTGAGCCCGCGCAAGGCCCGTCGCCTGCCTGCCGATATCCCGCGCAGGCCGCGCCGAGGCGGCCGGACGCCCGGGACGCCCGGGACACCCGGCGCATCATCGCCGGGTGGCGGCCCGGAACCGGCGGCCCGGCTCGGCCCGGCACAGATCGAGGAGTGGCCGGACGGGTTCTGGGTGACCCGCCGGATCCCGGGCGCGGCGGCCACCAAGATGTACCGCTGTCCGGGCTGCGACCAGGAGATCATGCCCGGCACTCCGCACCTGGTCGTCTGGCCGGAACAGACCCCGGGTCCCGACGAGCGAAGGCACTGGCACAATGCGTGCTGGCAGCGGCGACCGCGTCGCGCTGGGCCCGGGCCGAGCACTCATCGATGAGGCGGAAATGACGAGGATCATGGCCAGCACCGTGCTGCCGGCCGTCCGCGAGGCTGTCACGCTGCGGACGGCCGACAACCTGAACCTGGTCGGCGAGCTCGCGCTGCCTGAAGGCCGGGCTCCGGTTGCCACCCTGGTCTGCCTGCATCCGCTGCCCACCGCCGGCGGGATGATGGACAGCCATGTGCTGCGGAAAGCCTCCTACCGGCTGCCTGCGCTGGCCGATCTCGCGGTACTCAGGTTCAACACCCGCGGCACCGCCTCGGACCATGGGGCCAGCGAGGGCGAGTTCGGGGCTGGCGAGGCCGAGCAGCATGACGTGCAGGCCGCCATCGGGTACTGCGTGGCGGCCGGGCTGCCGCGGCTGTGGCTGCTCGGCTGGTCGTTCGGCACGGAACTGGCGCTGAAATGGGGCAACGTCCCTGAGGTCGAAGGCGGCATCCTGCTGTCGCCGGTGCTGCACCGGGCGGATGACCCGGACCTGGACAGCTGGGCGGCATCGGGCCGGCCGCTGCTCGTGCTGGTGCCAGAGTTCGACGACTACCTGCGACCCGACGAGGCGCGGGCCCGGTTCGCCCGGGTGCCGCAGGCCGAGCTCGTGGTCGGAGAGCGGGCCGGGCACCTATGGGTCGGTGAGCCGTATGTACGTATCGTGCTGAATGAGATCGTGCGGCACCTCAACCCGGCTGCCTGGCCGCTGCCCACCGAATGGAAGGACTGACCGTGATGAACCCCTTCGACCTGACAGGTAAGAACGCGTTCGTCACCGGCGCGTCGCGCGGGATCGGGCGGTCCATTGCGGTGGGGCTGGCCGCCGCCGGCGCCGACGTGGCGCTGGTAGCGCGCGGCGAAGACGGGCTGGCCGAGACGGCGGCGGACATCACCGCGCTCGGCCGCAAGAGCTTCGTGATCCGCGCCGACGTCACCAGCCAGGAGGCCGTGGCCGACGCTGCTGCGGCGGCCATCGACCGGCTCGGTTACGTGGACATCGTGGTGAACAACGCGGGCGGCTCCAACTTCATGGTCGGGTTCCGCGACCTGCGGCTGGCCGGCTGGCAGAAGCTGATGCGGCTCAATCTCGACTCGGCGGTGTACGTCTGCCATGCGTTCGCCGGGCACCTGCTCGAACGCGGGCAGGGCTCAGTGATCAACGTCGCATCGGTAGCCGGGATAATGGGCTCGCCGTTCCTGTCTCCCTACGGGGCGGCCAAGGCCGGCCTGATCTCGCTGACCAAGTCCCTGGCTGTCGAGTGGGGCGCTGAGGGCGTCCGGGTCAACGCCCTCTGCCCGGGCTGGACCGCCACCGACCTGAACCGCAACCTCTGGGAAGACCCGGATGCCGGGCCGGCCACCATCGCGAAGGTGCCAATGCGGCGCTGGGGCACCGCCGAAGAGATGGCCGGGCCGGCCGTCTTCCTGGCCAGCCCGGCATCGTCCTACATGACCGGCCAGGTGCTCCTCATCGACGGCGGCCAGACCATCCACCCCTGAGCTAGCCGGAGTGGCCCGCCATGTGTAATAGACGGCAGTTTGCCGCTGCATAAAAGAATGGCGCGGCCCGTCGCGGGCCGCGCCATTCTTGGGCTGCCGGGAGGATTACTCGGTCCACCATTCCTTGTCGTCATCGCTGGCCTTGCTGCTGGCCGACGGCTTCGCGGCGGTCACGGTGCCGTTGCTCGGCTTGCCGTCCTGGCCCAGTCCGCCATGCTGGCCCCCGGCCGCGGAGCGGGATGCCTGGGTGGCCGGCACCGCAGCGGGAGCGCCGTTGCTCAGCCGGGCGTCGGTCTGCGGCGCCGCGGTAACCGCCTTGGCGGCGGGGGCCTGAACGGCCGGCGCGGCTGGCTTGAGCGCGTCGGCGAGGCCCGGCATCTGGCCGCCCAGCAGCTGGCTGATCTGCGCCAGGTGAGCGGCGACGCTCTCCTTCTGCTTGTTCAGCTCGTCGACGTGACGCTGCGCAGTGCTGCGGTGACGCTCAGCCTCAGCCTTGGTGTCGGCCAGCAGCTGGTCGGCCTGGGCCTTGGCCTGCGCGACGATCTGGTCAGCGTTCTTCTTGGCATTGCCGACCAGCTGCCTGGAGTGCTGATCGGCGTCCCGCCTGGTCTGCTCGGCCTGGGCACTGGCCTTGCTGGCCCGCTGCTCGGCTGTGGCAGCGCGCTGCTCGGCCTCCGAGACCATCTTCTGCGTGGCGGCCTGCGCCGCAGCCAGGCGCTCGGCCTCCTGACGCTCGGCTTCCTCACGCCTGGAAGCGAGCTGGATGTCGAACTCCGCCTCCGCCTGGGCCCGCTGCGCCTCGCTCTCCTCCAGGATCCGCTGCGCCTGGCTGCGCATCTCGTCAGCCTGGCGCTTGGAGGTGGTGAGGATCTCGTCCCGCTCCCGCTTCGAGGACGCCTTGAGCTGGGCGACCTCGCGCTCGGTGGTGGTGCGGAGCTTGGCGATGTCCCGTTCGATCGCGGCCCGCTTCTCGGCGACCTCATGGTCGGCGGTGGCCCGGAGCTTGGCGACCTCGCGCTCGGTGGTGGAGGTCAGCTCGTCGGCCTCGCGCCGGGCGCCCGTCCTGATCGCGTCGGCCTCGCGCTCAGCCGAACCGCGCAGGTCGTCGGTCTCCCGCTTGGCGTTGGCCCGGAGCTCGGCTGCTTCGTTCTCCGCTGCCGCCCGGGCCTCGGCCGCCTCGACCTTGGCGGAGGCGTTGAATTCGTTCGCCGCCGAGCGGGCCTCCTGCAGGATCTCGGTGGCCTGCTCCTCGGCGAGCCTCAGCAGCTGCTCGATGCGCGAGCCAAGACCGGAATAGGTCGGGCGTTCCTGCTCCTGGATCTGGCGGTGCGCCTCGGACAGCTCCCTGTGCAGCGCCTGGACTTGGTCGCGGTGCTGGCGCAGCTCATTGTCGATCTGCTTGAGGTGCTCGTTGACCTGGTGCGGGTCGTACCCACGCATGACTCTCGCGAAGTCGCGCTGCGGGGTTTCCTCGAAGAAATTGCTGAGCTGGGCATCGATGTCGGGCTGCATTTCGCCTAATCCTGTGTAGACCTGGGGAGGGGATACGCACGCCCGGGCGATGGCCCTGCGTCCGCCTCCGGACCGGCGCCGCGTACGTCCGCCGCCAGCCCTGCCGACCCGCAAGTTCACTCGCCCGGTGCCTAGGAAGCGTACTCCCCCTCATGAGCAGTTGGCGGCACGTTCGCTGTCGCTCATGGTGCAGATCCGGGTTTTCGGGTAAATGAATCTGTTCAACTCTGCCGATCTGACGACCGATCCCGAGCCTGAACCAGTTCGGTCAGCACACCGCCCAGATCGGCTGGATGCAAGAACGCAATCGAGGCGCCCATCGACCCATGCCGCGGCCTGGAGTCGATCAGCCTGATCCCCGTGGCGCCGATCGAGGCGAGCGCGGCTGAGATGTCGGTCACACCGTAGCCGACGTGGTGCAGGCCCTCGCCGCGGCGGGCCAGGAAGCGCCCGACCGGGGTATCGGGGTGCAGCGGCTCAAGGAGCTGGACATAGGAGGTTCCCGCCGGAGCATCCGCCACCTGCAGCATCGCTTCCTTAACCCCCTGTTCCTCGTTAATTTCCTGGTTTACCAAGATCAGCCCGAACACGGACTGGTAGCGAGTGACAGCCTCGCCAAGGTCGCGGCAGGCAATCCCCACATGATCGATGCGGGTGAGCATCGCGGTCTCCCTCCGGTCGCGGTTTCGGCCCCTGAGTATCGTTTCAGGCATGCGTGATGCGGTAATTATCGGCGGGGCCAGGACGGCGTTCGGGCGACTGCTCGGTTCGCTCAGCGATTTCAGCGCGGCCAACCTCGGGGGGATCGTGATCAAGGCCGCCCTCGAGCGGGCGGGCGTCGTCGGCGACCAGGTTGATTACGTGATCATGGGTCATGTGCTGCAGGCCGGCGCGGGCCAGATACCGTCGCGGCAGGCCGCGGTGGCCGGCGGGATCCCGATGACGGTGCCGTCGCTGACGATCAACAAGGTCTGCCTGTCCGGGCTGGACGCCATCGCGCTGGCGGCCCAGCTGATCAGGGCCGGCGAGTTCGACATTGTCGTGGCGGGCGGCATGGAATCGATGACGCGGGCGCCGCACCTGCTGCCCGGAGCGCGGCGCGGGATCAAGTATGGCTCGGTGGAGCTGATCGACGCGATGGCGCACGATGGCCTGACCGACGCGTTCGATCACCTGTCCATGGGCGAATCCACCGAGCGGCTTAACGCGCGGCTGGCGATTAGCAGGCAGGAGCAGGACGAGTTTGCCGCCAGATCACACCATCGGGCCGCCGAGGCGATGAAGAACGGCTTGCTCGCCGAGGAGATCGTCGGGGTGCCCGTACCGCAGCGCCACGGCGAGCCGGTGATCTTCGATGCCGACGAGGCGGTCAGGGCGGACACCTCGGTCGAGGTGCTGAGCAGGCTCCGACCCGTATTCGCCGCTGACGGGACGATCACGGCGGGCTCCGCTTCGCCGATCTCGGACGGCGCCTGCGCGGTCGTGGTGGCCTGCGCCGAGGCGGCGGCCGCCATGGGCGCGCCAGTGCTGGCCGAGATCGGCGCCCACGGCAACGTGGCTGGCCCGGACAACTCGCTGCACTCCCAGCCGTCCGCGGCGATCTCCCGCGCGCTGGGCAAAGCCGGGTTGTCGGTGGATGACCTGGACCTGATCGAGATCAACGAGGCGTTCGCCGCGGTGGCCATCCAGTCCATGCGTGACCTGGACGTCGGGCCTGACCGGGTCAACATCAACGGCGGCGCGATCGCGATCGGGCATCCGATCGGCGCGTCCGGGGCTCGCCTGGCGCTGCATCTCGTCTTCGAGCTGAAGCGGCGCGGCGGGGGGCTAGGCGCGGCCGCGCTGTGCGGCGGCGGCGGCCAGGGCGACGCCCTGCTGCTGCGGGTGCCGCAGGCTCGTGGCTGAACTCCGCTCGCCACCGCGCCGCGCAGCGGCTGCTGATCCGGACGCGCTGATCGGGGCGGCGCGGGCGGGGGAGCCGCGCGCGCTCGCGAGGTTGGTGTCGCTGGTCGAAAACGAGGCGCCCGAGCTGCGCGCGATCCTGGCCGCCATCGCGCCGCTGACCGGCCAGGCCCGGGTGGTCGGGCTGACCGGGTCGCCTGGCGTGGGCAAGTCGACGGTCACCGCCGGGCTGGTGTCGGCCTACCGGGCCAGGGGGCTGCGGGTCGGGGTGCTGGCCGTCGACCCCACCTCGCCGTTCAGCGGCGGCGCGCTGCTGGGGGACCGGGTCAGGATGCAAGAGCACGCTACCGATGACGGGGTGTTTATCAGGTCGATGGCCAGCCGCGGGCATCTGGGCGGCCTGTCCTGGGCGACGCCGCAGGCGGTCAGGCTGCTGGACGGGGCGGGCTTCGACCTGATCATGATCGAGACGGTCGGGGTCGGGCAGGCCGAGGTCGAGATCGCGTCGCTGGCTGATTCCACGCTGGTGGTGGTGGCGCCGGGGATGGGTGACTCGGTTCAGGCCGCCAAGGCCGGCATTCTGGAGATTGCCGACATCTTCGCGGTCAACAAGATCGACAGGCCCGGGGCCCAGGAGGCGATCAGGGACCTGCGGACGATGCTGGCGATGGCGCGTTATGGCGAGGGCGACTGGAGGCCGCCGATCGTGGCCATGTCGGCGGCGACCGGCGAGGGTGCCGACGATCTCGTCACCCGGCTGGACCAGCACTGGGCGTGGCTGACCGAGTCGGGGAAGCGGGAGTCCAGGCGCCGGGCGCGGGCCCGGGCGGAGGTTTCCGCGATCGCGGTCAGCGCGCTGCGCGCCCGGGTGGGCGGCGTACCCGGGGATTCGAGGCTGGATGAGCTGGCCGGGCTCGTCGCGCAGGGCCAGCTTGACCCATACTCGGCCGCTGACCGCCTCATCGACGGCTAGGCCCGATCCCTGCCAGCCGTCTGCCCAGCCATCCCTGGCTGTCCGTTCCCATGATCTTGTCAACTTCTCAGCGATATCACGATATCAACTGACAAGTGGTCAAGATCATGGAACGGCTCGGCCCGCTGCGCTGTCCCCGGCCGCGGTCGACTGGCCAGCGGAGCCGGGGCCGGCCGCGGCTGCCGCGCGGGCGATCGCAGCCTCCATAATGGACTCGCTGCGCAGCCGGGTTTCGTAGCCGCGCTTGCCCCCGCGCACTCCGAACAGGCGTTTCGTGATCACCAGGTATAGCACCAGGGCCAGGTTGATGGCGAACAACAGCAGCCTGGTCACGGTGACCTTCGCCGTCAGCTCATAGATCTCGTAAGGCAGGAAGACCGACGTCACGACCATCGCGAAGTACTCGCCCCAGCGCTTGCCCAGCCACAGCCCGGTGCCCTCCACCACCTCTACCGCCGCGTAACCGGCCAGCAGGGCCGCCAGCAGCCGGATCGATCCGTTGCTGAGGGTCAGGGCGTGCTTGATCAGGCCGACCAGCTTGGAGTGGTCGACGTCGAAACCGAGTTGGCTGAACAGCGTTCGCACCAGCGGAAGCTCCCGGTCGAACGCCTGCTCGAGCGAGACCCGGCTGTACTGGAACCGCCAGACCACGTAGGCGGCGGCGCCGATGAGAATCGCCCGGAGGAACCGCTCGATCGCGAAGACCCGCAGGATGAACGAGCTACGGACCTCCTGGCCGCGGCGCACCTCCGGTGCCTCGCTGGCCGGACCGCGGGCGCCGGGCTCACCGGGCACGAACGCGGCGCACCGCAGGCAGCGCCAGGCTTCCCCGGTGGAGGTCGTGGCACTGAGCTGCTCCTGCAGGCTGGCCTCGTCGGGCGCATAGGTCACATGCCCGTAGCGCCCGCACGCGAGGAGGCTCCAGTCCACCCCCGCAGCCTATGACAGCGGCTGGCCCGCAGCGCAGGACGCGGTGCGAGCACCACTGAGCCTGGCGCTCGCGCTGCCGGTCAGGTCCTGACGATGATCCCGTCGGCCATGGTGAGCACCTCATCGCAGGCCAGGGCCAGCATGTCGGCGTCGGATCCGGTCGCCACGACGGCCGTATCGCGTCCCAGGTCGCGGATGTCCGCAGCCAGCGCGGCCGCCTCCGCCGGATCCAGATCGTCCAGCAGGCTGTCCAGGATGAGCAGGTCAGGCTGGTGGACGGCGGCTGCCGCCAGCCTGGTGCGCCGCATGATCGTCTCTGGCAAGGATCTCAGCTGTACGTCTGCCCACGGCGTGAGGCTGAGCCTGTCCAGGACCGCCGCGGTCAGCAGGTGATGGTCACACCCCGGCAGCCTGGCCTGGCGGGCCGCGTGCTCGATAAGCCCGCGGACCCGATAGGCAGGCCGCGGCCTGGCGGACTTGCGCGCGACCCCCACGTGCCTGCGGATCGCGGCGCGCCCGTGTGCGGTTCCCATGTCCTCGCCCAGCACCCGCAGCTCGCCGTAGCTTGGTGGCTCCTGCCCGGCCAGGAGATCAACTATGGCTGTCGCATCACTATGCCGATCGACCGCGATCCCGAAACCAGTCCTGCCGCCGGCCGGCGACTCCATGCGGAAACTGGCGGTGCGGAGCGCCCAGTTGCACCCGTGCCTCGCGCCGACCCCGGCCGCGAGCACCGGGGACGTGGCCATGACGGCGTGGCCTGACCGCACATCATCCCCCGACTCTGCTCGGTCACATGGGCTTCCCAGCAGGCAATATAACGCATTGTAATCAGCTGGTGGGCGTTTGCAGGCTGGCCGCCGTCGGGGCTGGCCGCCGCGAGGGCTCAGCAGATCCTGATCGGCGAGCTCGACGGGGTACTCCGGCCGCACGGGCTGACCTTGAGCCCGCCCCCTGACCGGTCAGCTCTCGACCAGCCTCGGTTGCCAGGTCTTGCCGCCATCGTTGGTGGTGAAGATCTCGTGCAGATGCGGATCGGCTGGCACGGCGACGCCCTGCAGCCGGCTCGTCATCCCGACGTAGCTGAACCCCTGCGCTCCGGCGGCCGCGCCAGGCGGGCTGGCCTGGGTCTGGGTCCAGCTAGTCCCGTCGTTGTGCGAGACATCTATGCCTGCGGTGGTGGCGAGGACCACCACGAAGCCCTGGCCAGCAGCGAGCGATCTCGCTATCCCGCCAGCCGGCGGGGAGGTGATCGCAAACCAGCGCTTGCCGTCACCGGAGCCGTAGAGCAACTTGGCCTGTGAGCCGCCGGCCCCGGTGCCGGTCGTCAGCAGCTCGAAGAGCTGGCCGGACCCAGCTGCTAGCAGCCCGCCGGTCGGCTGGCCGCCCGGCCCTGGCCCCCCGGGCGCGCCGGGCGCCTGGCCCGCGGGGCGCCACGCCGCGCCGGTGAGCGGGCCGCTGTAGAGCTGGCCGGACGGCGCGAGCACATAACCGGTGCTGCCCGCCAGGAGCAGGCTCGCCGCCGCCGGGTGCCGCAGGCCAGCGCCGGACATGGTGAGATCGCCAGCCGGGCCGGACACGGGAAGCCACTGGTCGCCACTGGCGATCGAGGAGAACAGCGAGAAGCTGCGGCACTGCGCCCCGTAGGCGGCGGCGTCGCCGGTGCAGCTGGCGAAGAGCGCGAACGCATGGCCGCCCGCCGTCTCGAGATCGGTCACCCGCAGCCCGTAAGTCGGCTCAGCCGTCCAGTGCCGGCCCCCGTCGTGGGTCACAAAGAGCCCGGGGCCGAACGCCCAGCCGTCGCTGAGGTTGAGGAAACGGACCTGGCTCACGCCCGCGGCCCCGCTGGGCGCGCCCGCCTGCGGGGCGCTGACTCCGTACCAGCTGGTGCCATAGTCGGAGGTGCCCGCCAGCGACGTGCAGTAAATCGAGGCACAATGGCCGGGGCTGCCCGCCTGGCCGATCACCGCGCCGATCTGGGTATTGATGAAGGTCACCGAGGTGGGCTGAAACTTAGCCGGCGCCACGCTGCCCGAGCTGCCGGCCGACAGCGCCGAGGTCGGTAGCGGCCCGATCGTGGCCGAGTGCGTTTCGGGAGTCGCGCCGCCCGCGGCGCGGGACTTGCCGGGCCTGGGTGATGCCTTTCGAGGTGACGCCAGGGCCGCGACTGCGCTGGAGGTCCGGCCCGTGCTGCTGTGCAGCAGGGTCCGGGCGGCCTGCGGGAGACCGACAGCGCCCGCGATCAAGGCAACGGCGCCTGCCGCACAGACCAGTGTCCGGACGGCCTTCCGCCTGCGGGCCTGCCTTCTGATCCGGCCGAAGGTGCCCGGCGGTGGCGCCAGCGGTTCCACATCGGCGGCCAGCCAGGAGTCGATCTCGCCAGGTGGCTCAGTCACTGGCGTCTCCGATGGCGGCCTTCAGGTGGGCGCGCGCATGATGCAGATCCGCCTTGATCGTTCCTTCCGGCCTGCCCAGCATCGCGGCGACCTCACGGACACCGAAGCCTGCGTAGTAATGGAGCAGGAACGCGCTGCGCAGCTTGATCGGCAACCCCTCGATGAGCGCCCTGACGTCAACATCCTGGACCGGGTGATAGGCGGGGTCGATGGGCGCGGCGGCCGTCAGGCTCCTGATCGCGCGTCGTTCCCGGCCTGTCTTCCGCCAGTGGTCGCGCACCAGATTGGTAGCGATCATGTAGAGGTAGCTCTGCGGGCTGTCAAGCGCGGTCCACCTGGCCAGCAGGCGGGTGAATGCCTCGGAGGCGATCTCGTGGGCCGTCTCGTCGTCGTCGACCAGCCGCCGTACCCATCCGGCCAGCCGCGGATAACAGGCATTGAACAGATCCTCGGCCGCCTCGCGATCGGCGAACTGGAGCCTGCCCACGGAGCTCCCTCGCCGCGGCGCCGGCACAGGCGGCGCGGTCCATGATCCCATGATGGTGACGACGTCCCCGATGACCGCGGTGCGGCCCACCTCGCCTGCGCGATCCTGCATCGGTTCTACCACACATTCGCCGCGTCCAGGGCCTGGCCGCCTGAGCCAGCCCCCGTAGCGCCCAGGCAATCCATGAGACGCCGCAGGCTGGCCGGGGGTTGGGGGCCATGGTCCCTTTTTCCGCTCCGTCCTGGCGACGTAGACTGGCTCAAGGAGATAGTAGGACGTCCTACTATCTCGCCAGCGGCTGAGGGACGAAGGAGTCTGATGAACGCGCAGGGCACAGCGGGCGGCGACGGTGAGGGCAGGCAGCGCTGGCAGCGGCGCTATGACGCCTCACGGGTCAGGGACGCGGACTTCACCACCCTGTCCGGCCTGGAGGTAGACCCGCTCTACGGCCCGCCGGACGGCGCCGTGGTTCCGGGTTTCGAACGGATCGGCTGGCCGGGCGAATATCCGTTTACCCGCGGCCTTTATCCCGGCGGGTACCGGGGCAGGACGTGGACGATCCGGCAGTTCTCCGGGTTCGGCAATGCGACGCAGACCAACCAGCGGTACAAGATGCTGCTGCGCACCGGCGGCGGCGGCCTGTCGGTCGCCTTTGACATGCCGACCCTGATGGGCCGGGATTCCGACGACCCGCGCGCGCTCGGCGAGGTCGGGCACTGCGGCGTGGCCATCGACTCGGCGGCCGACATGGATGTCCTGTTCTCCGGCATCCCGCTGGCCGAGGTAACCACGTCGATGACGATCAGCGGCCCGGCGGTCCCGGTGTTCTGCATGTACCTGGCCGCGGCCGAGCGCCAGGGGGCCGACATCAGCGAGCTCGACGGCACCCTGCAGACCGACATCTTCAAGGAGTACATCGCCCAGAAGGAGTGGCTGTTCCCGCCTCAGCCGCACCTCAAGCTGATCGGCGACCTGATGGAGTACTGCGGGCGGGAGGTCCCGGCGTACAAGCCGCTGTCGGTGTCTGGGTACCACATCAGGGAAGCCGGGTCCACGGCCGCGCAGGAACTCGCGTTTACGCTGGCCGACGGGTTCGCGTACGTGGAACTCGGCCTGTCGCGCGGGCTCGACATCGAGGACTTCGCACCGGGCCTGTCGTTCTTCTTCGACGCCCACATCGACTTCTTCGAGGAGATCGCCAAGTTCCGCGCCGCCCGCCGGATCTGGGCCCGGTGGCTGCGGGACGTCTACGGTGCCCGGACCGAGCGCGCCCAGTGGCTGCGATTCCACACCCAGACCGCCGGCGTCTCGCTGACCGCGCAGCAGCCGGACAACAACGTGGTCAGGACCGCGATCGAGGCGCTGGCGGCGGTGCTGGGCGGGACCAACTCGCTGCACACCAACGCGCTGGACGAGGTGCTCGCGCTGCCGAGCGAGAAGGCGGCCGAGATCGCGCTGCGCACCCAGCAGGTGATCATGGAAGAGACCGGCGTGGTCAATGTGGCCGACCCGCTCGGCGGCTCCTGGTACGTCGAGTCCCTCACCGACCGGCTGGAGGCTGAGGCCGAGCAGATCTTCAACCGGATCAAGGCGATGAGCCCGGACTCCTCGATGACCGGCGGAATCCTGCGGGGAATCGAGGAGGGCTGGTTCATGGCGGAGATCGCCGAGGCCGCCTTCACCTATCAGCGGAAGGTAGAGAAGGGCGATAAACGAGTCGTCGGCGTCAACTGCCATCCCGACACAGTGGGCCAGCCGGTGGAGATCCTCCGGGTCAGCCACGAGGTAGAACGGGCCCAGGTGCGCGACCTCGCTGCCCGGCGCCAGGCGCGGGACCAGGCGGCCGTGGACGCGGCGCTTGGCGCGATGATCGCGGCGGCCCGATCCGGCCAGAACACGATCCCGCCCATGCTGGACGCGGCCCGAAGCGAGGCGACGCTCGGCGAGATCTGCGGCGTGCTGCGGGATGAGTGGGGGACCTATTTCGAGGCCCCCGCCTTCTAGCCGGTGAACCCACCGGCTACCCGGCCCCGTCCGGCGACTAGGCGTCCGGGTCGTCGTCTGGAAGGTCGAACTCGCCGTCCTTGACGCCGGCGATGAACGCGCTCCACTCGTGCTCATCGAACACGAGGGTGGCGCCGTCCGGATTCTTGCTGTCGCGCAGCAGGATCAGCTTCTCGGTATCGGCTTTGCCGGGCGGGACCCTCAGGCCGTCACGGCTGGTAACCGTGGTCGCTTCGACGCAGTTCGCGCCGTTGCCGCTATAGCTGCTGCTGATCCATGAGCCGGCGCCGACGCGGAGGCCGTCTCGCGGTGAGCGGCGGCCCTGGCGCCCGGGGAGGCGGGAGAGGCGTATCTCCGGCATCGGTCCCTCCATTTGCTGGCGTCCCGCTTCCTCGCGTGCAGGCGCGTGACACCAAATTTACTCCGCGAGCGGGCCACGAAGCGCTGCAGCGCCGGCGGCCTGGACCGGTTTCGGCAGGGTTCCGTTGCCTGCCGGCGCCGATCCTGATGGACTTCTGGACATGATCGCCCACGTCGCCGCGGCCGTCCTGGCCAGCGCTGTCGTCGTGGTCATCGTCATGGTCGCCCCAGCGGCGGGATGGCGCAGGTACGGGCGGCTCCTTCGCGACCTGCGCACCGATGATCGAGCCCGGCTGCCCTTCTACCGGGACGCGGTCATCCGGCAGTGGGTGCTGGCCGCGGTGGTGGTCGGAATCGGAGTCCTGGCCGGCCGGACCCCGCAGACCGTCGGGCTGCCCGATTACGGGCCAGGCACGGCCAATGGACCGCTGATCGCGGGGGTCCTGGCCGCGGCGGCCCTGTGCGCGGTCCCCGCGGTGATCCTGAGCCACAGGTTCGGGCCGCCGCTGGACGAATCGGTTGCCCGCCAGCTTGCGCCATTCGTCGGCATAGTGCCGACCACGCGTGCCGAGCGCAGGGCATTTTTCCTGGTTGCGCTCACCGCAGGGGTATGCGAGGAGCTGGTCTTCCGTGGCTTCGGCATCGCCTACCTGCGCTGGCTGTGGCCCGCCGCGCCGTGGGGCGCGCTCATCCTGGCGACCGCGGTGCCGTTCGGCCTGGCGCACAGGTACCAGGGCCGCAACGGAATGTGCGCCACGGGCCTCATCGGCGCTGCCTTGTGCTGGGTCACGCTGGCCACCGGCACGCTGATCCCGGCGATGGTTATCCACGCCGCGTTCGACCTGCGCGTCCTGGCGCTGCGCCGGGACCTCATCGACGCGCTCATCCAGCGGCAGCGCCTCGCCGCCCCGCCACCGCGATCCGGTCGCGCAGGGGGGGCATAGCGTGCTTAGGCGGTCCCGCGGATGCGGCAGGATGGAGTCATGCAGCAGCAGCCGCGGGATTTTTCCCTCCACGGAGCCGTTGACCTTGGCGCACGGCAGGCCGCGCAGCGCAGGCAGGCGGCCAGGCCAACGGGTAACGGCGAGACGCCGGACGACCAGTCGGGGAACGTGATCGAGGCAACCGACGATACGTTCAACACCCGCGTCATCGAGCGGTCGCGCCACGTTCCAGTTGTCCTCGACCTCTGGGCGGAGTGGTGCGGGCCGTGCAAGCAGCTCGGGCCGGTGCTCGAGAAGCTAGCCGACGAGGCTGACGGCGAGTGGGTGCTCGCCAAGGTGGACGTCGACGCCAACCCCCAGCTGAGCGCGGCGCTCCAGGTCCAGAGCATCCCGATGGTCGTGGCGGTCGTCTCCGGCCAGATCGTCGAGGCCTTCCTCGGCGCCATGCCAGAGGCTCAGGTCAGGGAATGGCTTGGTGCCGTCATGCAGATCGCAGCCCAGCTGGGCCTGCCCGGCTACGGCGACGCTCCAGCAGACACCGACGCCGGCGGTCCCGGATCGGCGCAGGCTGGCGCCGCTGCGGGCGGACCGGCAGCAGGGCAGCAGGCCCGGCCCGGCCCTGGGCGGCCCGGCCCGCCGCGGCCGGGCCAGGCGCCTCCCGGACGGCCCGGAGCTGGACGGCCCGGAGCTGGACGGCCGGGCCCGGGCGGCGCTGAGCAGAGCGCTCTCACGGCCGATCCGGCCTTCGGCGAGGCGCAGCAGGCGATGGAGCGTGGCGACCTGGATGGCGCGGCCGCGGCATTCGAGAAGGTTCTTGCCGCCACGCCAGGACACCCGGTCGCTGCGATGGGCCTGGCCCAGGTGGACCTGATCAGGCGGGTGAACTCTTACGACCAGGCGAAGGTCCGGCAGGAGGCAGCCGATAATCCCGCCGATCCGGATGCCCAGGCTCGCGCCGCCGACATCGACGTGGCACTTGGCCGGATTGATGCCGGGTTCAACCGGCTCCTCGACACCGTCCGGCGGACCTCAGGCGACGAGCGAAACCGCGCCCGGTCACATCTGGTCAGCCTGTTCAATGTCTTCCCGCCGAAGGACCAGCGGGTGGCGAAGGCCAGGGCCACCCTGTCCAGCCTGCTGTTCTGACTGCTGCGGGTCGCCCGTCAGCGGTCGGCGGGATGGTCCCGTCAGCGGGCGGCGGGATGGTCAGGGACCGCCTCGGCGAGCTGCTCTAGCGCGGGCAGCGCAGCCGCGAGCGCGGCCAGCTCGTCGCCGGTCAGCGTCAGCAGGCTCTCGCGCAGCAAGACGGTGCTCTCCTGCTTGATCCGCTCAAGAACCTCGCGGCCGCGCGGCGTGATATCGACCGTGCTGGCCCGGGCGTCGCCGGGCACCGCGCAGCGCTCCAGATAGCCGGCCTCCTCTAGGGCGCTGACCAGGCGAGTGAGGGTCGATGGCGCGATCCGTTCGGCTGCGGCCAGGTCACCGAGGCGCAACGGGCCCGCCTGCCAGACGGTAGCCAGCGCGGAGACCTTGGTAGGAGTGAGCCCGGCCAGTTCGTGCTTGCGCAGCCGCCTGGACAGCCGGGCGATCGCCACCCGCAGGCGCGCCACGTCGATGGCGGGCGCGGGCGGATCGGGGGACGTGGCGGGCGTCGGCGGGTCGGGGGATAGCTGCGCGGCGGGATCGGGAGACGGCGCTGATATGCCGGTCTCGGCCGCGTGCGGCCGGCTGTCTGGCCGCGGGCCGGCGGGTGTCACCGGCCGGGCCGTGCTTGCGCTGGACACCCTTGAAGGGTACGTCGCACCTTGAACGGCCGGCTGACGCGGCGCTATCGGGGCGTCATTTGGCCTTATCGAGGCGGGCATTCTGCGAAGAGCTCGGATCCTGGCGCATCATTGAAGCATGCAGGATGATTCCATGGGCGGTCGGCTGCTCGTGGCTACTCCGTTGCTCGGAGACCCGAACTTCCGGCGCACCGTCATCCTGATTGTCGAGGATGAGCCGGAGGAGGGAACTCTCGGCGTCGTGCTGAACCGGCCCACCGAGGTCCCGGTCGGCCAGGTGCTTGAATCGTGGACGGAACTCGTGACCGGGCCGTCGGTGGTCTTCAAGGGCGGCCCCGTCTCGCCGAACAGCGCCCTGGCCCTCGCCCTGGCGCGGGGCGAGGACGAGCCGGTCGGCTGGCGGTCGCTGGACGGCTCGCCCGTGATGTCAAGGATCGGGCTGGTCGACCTGGAGGCGCCGCCCGAGTTGCTGGCCGGAGGGATCACGTCGTTCCGGGTCTTCGCTGGTTACGCGGGATGGGGCCCTGGTCAGCTGCAGGCGGAGATCGACGAGGGGGCCTGGTACCTGCTGTCCGCGGAGCCTGCCGACGCGTTCTTCAACCGGCCGGAACGGCTCTGGCCTGCGGTGCTCCGCCGCCAGGGCGGGGTGATGGCGCTCATGGCCACCTATCCCGATGATCCCGCGCTGAACTGAGGCTGGCGCCCGGCCCTCGTTTCGCCTCCTGCAGCTGGGCTCCGGCCAGGATCGGGCTTACGGTTGCGGCCGGCTCCCGGGCGGGTTTGTCGCGGCGGCGTAGACTCGCCTCTTGTGAGTACAGAAGTCCTGCCGGACAGCACCGTCCGCGAACAGACCGATACCCGCCCTGATCTGTCGACCGGCGACGGCGACCACGAGCGGTTTGCCCACTACGTCCAGAAGGACAAGATCGTCGACAGCGCCGTGACCGGCACCCCGGTCGTCGCGTTGTGCGGCAAGGTGTGGGTGCCGAGCCGGGACCCTAAGCGCTACCCGGTCTGCCCGGAATGCAAGGAAATCTTCGAGTCACTGCCCGAAGGCGACGACTAAGCCCGCTAGGCGGAGGCCGGGGCCAGTTCGACTCCCTCGGCCCGCATCTCGCTGAGTGCCGCTTCCGAGGTAGCCGGTGACACTCCCGCGGTGAGGCCGACCAGGAGGCGGGTCCGCAGGCCGGCCGCGACCGCGTCCCTGGCGGTCGCCCGTACGCAGTAGTCGGTGGCGATCCCGGCGATGTCGATGGCGGCCACGCCGCGTTCGCGCAGCCAGTCGGCGAGCGGCAGGCCGCCGCAGTCCCGGCCCTCGAATCCGCTATAGGCGGCGGCGTGCTCGCCTTTCAGGAAGACCGCCTCGAGCCGACCGGTGTCCAGGTCCGGATGGAAATCGGCGCCGGGAGTTCCCGCTACGCAGTGCGGCGGCCAGGAATCGACGAAATCGGGTGCCGCGGCGAAATGCCCGCCGGGATCGATGTGATGATCCTTGGTCGCCACGATGTGCGCGTAGCCGCCACTGCCCGGCCCGGCCAGGTATGCGCTGATCGCCCTGGCGACATCGGCGCCGCCGGTCACGGCGAGCGATCCGCCTTCGCAGAAATCGTTCTGCACGTCGACGATCACCAGCGCCCGAGCCATATCGCCTAGCCTAGCCAGATTTGACGCCGCTGCTCTGACCCGAGCGTGCGGGGGGTCAGCTGACGTCGGCCGGGTGCCGGTCACGCCAGCTGACTGGGCCGGGCTCAGGCGTCGGCGTCGGGCAGAGAACGGTCATCTGGGCTGAAAATGGTAGGTATCGCCGGGTAGCCGCGCGACAGCTGCAGCGCATGGACGGGCAGTTCGGCCACCGCCTCGCGGTGGCGGGCCCGGGCCGCCTCGAGCGGCTCGGCGCCGACGATCTCCCCGGCCCGCACGAGCGGGCGCAGCAGCACCCGGTCGGCCGGGGCCGGGGCGGGCGGCTCGGTCAGCACCAGTTCAGCCGCGGCCGCTCCGCCTGCGTCGCGGTGGCGGACGGCCCATTTGCGGCCGCCACGGCCGGGCTTGCCCACGGAGCGCTTGGCCACCGCGCGCAGCGGCGCGGACGGCTCGGTGCCTTGCGCCCTCGCCACCAGCTTGTACACCAGGGCCGCGGTGGGAGCGCCTGATCCGGTAACCAGCGAGGTGCCGACCCCGTAGCCGTCGACCGGGGTGGCCGCCAGCGCGGCGATCGAGTATTCGTCCAGGTCACCGGTGAGCACGATGCGCGTCTGCGGCGCGCCGAGCGAGTCGAGGAGGGCCCGCACCTGACGGGCCACCACCGGGAGGTCGCCGCTGTCGATCCGGACCGCCCCGAGCCGGGAGCCGGCCAGTTCCACCGCCGTCCGCACCGCATCGGCCACGTCATAGGTATCGACCAGCAGGGTGGTGTCGGTGCCCAGCGCGTCGAGCTGGGCGGCGAACGCCTCCCGCTCGCTGTCATGCGCCAGCGAGAACGCATGCCCGGCGGTGCCGCTGGTCGGGATCCCGTAGTCGCGACCTGCCCGCAGGTTGGAGGTGGAAGCGAAGCCTGCGATGTAGGCGGCCCGGGCGCTGGCGACGGCGGCGAGCTCGTGCGTCCGCCGCGAGCCCATCTCGATCAGCGGCCTGCCGTCGGCCGCTGTCACCATGCGGGATGCCGCGGAGGCAATGGCGCAATCATGATTAAGGATCGACAGGACCAGGGTCTCCAGGATGACGGTTTCGGCGAAGGTGCCCTCGACCACCAGGATCGGCGAGCCAGGAAAATAGCAGTCGCCCTCCGCGTAGCCCCAGATGTCCCCGCGGAAGGCGTACGACTCCAGGTACCGCAGGGTGGGCTCGTCGGCGATGCCGCACTTCCGCACGAACTCCAGTTCCGCTTCGCCGAACCTGAACCGCTGGAGCGCGTCCAGCAGCCGCCCGGTGCCCGCCACCAGGCCATAGCGCCTGCCATTGGGCAGGTGGCGGGCGAATACCTCGAAGACGGCCCGCTCCTGCGCTGCCCCGCTTCGCAGAGCGGCGCGCAGCATCGTTAGCTCGTAGTGATCGGTGAGCAGGCCGGTACTAAGGGCGGCGGGCGGGGGGCCTGCGGCGCCGGGGTTGGCAGTCACGGGGGGAAGCCTACGGGCCGGTCAGGCTGCTCGGCTCAGCTGGTCCTGCGACGATATGGGGTAGCGCGGTGATGTCGTCAGTGACCGCCTGGGTATCGGAGCCGGTGCGACGGATCGCCCAGGGTGAGCCGACTGTGGTGCAGATCCGTCGTACTGGCAAAGTGGAAGACTATGACTGAGGGGAGGTGACTGCCGGTGAGCGTGGCACCTGTTGAGGTTGACCAGCCGGAGACCGGCCAGAAGGCGGTCCCCGACTCACCATGGGTCACTATCGTGTGGAACGACCCGGTCAACCTGATGTCATACGTGACGTATGTGTTCCAGACCGTTTTCGGCTACGCAAAGCCGAAAGCCGAGAAACTCATGCTCGACGTGCACCACAAGGGCAAGGCAGTGGTCTCGTCCGGGGCCCGCGAGGCAATGGAGCGGGACGCCGAGACCCTGCACGGCTACGGATTGTGGGCCACGGTGAGTCACGACTCGTGAGCGACGATGAGGGAGAGGCCGTGGCGGCGTTCCGTGCCGCGTCGGGCGGGGTGACCGCGCGGTTCGCCGCGGCCCAGGCGACCATCATCCGCGACCTGGTCGGCCAGGTAGCCGAGCTGGTCTCCGACGATATGCCGGACGAGGACACCGCGGCGGGCAGCGGCAGCGCCGCGGCTGATCTCGCCTCGCAGCTCGGCGTCAGCGAGGCCACCGAGCTGCCAGATGACCCGGTGCTGGCCCGGCTGCTGCCCGACGCCTACAGCGACGACGCGGAAGCGTCGGGTGAGTTTCGCCGGTACACCGAGCAGGGCCTGCGGTCGGCCAAGGTTGCCGCGGCCCGTACGGTCCTGGCCACCCTGCCGCCGTCGGGCGGGAAGGTCCGGCTATCCGAGCCGGAGGCGCAGGCGTGGCTGCGCGCCCTCAACGACGTCAGGCTCGCCCTCAGCGTCCGCCTTGGGATCACCGATGAGCTCGGCGAGGCCGAAGACGACCTCGCGACGGACGAGCCCGCGGCCGACGAGCCCCGGGCTGCCTATCTGTGGGTGTACCAGTGGCTGGCGATCCTCCAGGAGAGCCTGGTCGAGGCGCTTTCCTGATCGGGGCGGGTTACGCTCGCGGGCATGCTGACGATAAGCCGCGCGCTGCAGGCGGAGATTGTGACCCACGCCAGGACCGACCACCCGGACGAGGCGTGCGGGGTGATCGCGGGACCAGCCGGCCGCGACCGGCCGGAGCGGTTCATCCCCATGACCAACGCGGAACGGTCGCCGACGTTCTACCGGTTCGACTCGATGGAGCAGCTGAAGGTGTGGCGGGAGATGGACGAGCGGGATGAGGAGCCGGTCGTCATCTATCACTCGCACAGCGCGACGGAGGCCTACCCGTCGCGCACCGACATCGCCTACGCGAGCGAGCCGGGAGCGCACTATGTGCTGGTTTCCACCCGGGATGCGGCGGACCCGGAATTCCGCTCGTTTCGCATCGTGGACGGGACGGTGACCGAGGAGGAGGTCCGCATCACGCCGGAATGATCCCGGCCGGCCGCCGGTTGCACGCAAGAGGCAGCAGGGCAGTGTTAACCGAGACCTGGTTCCACCCATACCTGGAGAGCATCACCCATGTCCATTGAGGTCCGCATCCCGACGATCCTGCGCAGCTACACCGGCGGGGCCAAGTCGGTGGAAGGCTCAGGCGACACGCTCGCCGATCTCCTGTCGGATCTGGAGGCGCGGCATGCTGGCCTGCGCGACCGGCTGGTGGACGACGGTGGCCTGCGGCGCTTCGTCAACGTCTACCTGAACGACGAGGACGTCCGGTTCCTCGGCGGCCTCGACGCCCCGGTCGCCGATGGTGACACGGTCACCGTGCTCCCGGCCGTCGCTGGCGGGGCCAGCTGACCCGCGGCTGGCGGGGGCCTGATGCGTTACGACTCGCTACTGGACTCGGTTGGCCATACGCCGCTGGTCGGGCTGCCCGGCCTGTCGCCAGGCGGCGAGACCCGGCTGTGGGCCAAGCTCGAGGACCGGAACCCGACCGGCTCGGTCAAGGACCGGGCGGCGTTCTTCATGGTGGCCCAGGCAGAGAAGGACGGACTGCTCGGCCCGGGGGCCACGCTGCTGGAGCCGACGTCGGGTAACACCGGCATCTCGCTGGCCCTGGTCGCGAAGCTGCGCGGCTACCGGCTGATCTGCGTGATGCCGGAGAACACCTCGGCCGAGCGCAGGCAGCTACTGGAGATGTACGGCGCCTCGGTTATCTCCTCGCCCGCGGCGGGCGGGTCCAACGAGGCGGTCCGGGTCGCCAAGCAGCTCGCGGCGGAGAACCCGGACTGGGTGATGCTCTACCAGTACGGCAACGAGGCCAACGCGCGCGCGCATTACGAGACCACCGGACCCGAGCTGCTGGCCGATCTGCCGGAGATCACCCACTTCGTAGCCGGGCTCGGCACCTCAGGCACGCTGATGGGCACCGGAAGGTACCTGCGCGAGCAGGTCCCGGGCGTGCAGATCGTCGCGGCGGAACCGCGGTACGGCGAGCTCGTCTACGGGCTGCGCAACATGGACGAGGGCTTCGTGCCCGAGCTGTACGACGAGTCGGTGCTGACCTCGAGGTTCTCGGTGTCGTCCACGGACGCGCTGCGCCGGACCAGGCAGCTGCTCGAGGTGGAGGGCATATTCGCGGGCATCTCGTCCGGATGCACGCTGCACGCCGCCCTGGCGCTGGCCGCGAAGGCGCACTCGGCCGGGCAGCGGGCCGACATCGCGGTCGTGATCGCGGACGCTGGCTGGCGGTACCTGTCCACCGGGGCCTACGCGGGGACGCTGGACGAGGCGCAGGAGAGGCTGGAAGGCCAGCTATGGGCGTAATGACTGTCTTTGATCAGGCCACGGCCGTACGGCGGATCGGCGAGGGCCGGTACGAGATGCGGCCTGACGTGCGTTTTGCGCTGATCGCGCCGGGCGGCGCCGCGCCGCCGGCGGTCAACGGCGGAGTGCTGATGGCGGCCATGCTGCGGGCCGTGCTCGACACCTCGCCGCATCCGCACCCGGTGGCGACCAGCGCGCATTTCCTGCGGGTGCCGCTGCTGGCCCCGGCGCAGGTGGATGTGGCCTGGCTGAAGCACGGCGGCACCGCCGCGACCGCCCGCGCCACGCTGGTCCAGGACTCGCGACCGGTGCTCGACCTGACCGTCACGACCGGGACCCTGCCGGACGCCCCGGCGGCCGCCGGGGGGCTCGCTCTGGCGGAAGACCGGCTGGTGGCGGCCGGACTGAGCGGGGGACCGGCGAGCGGACAGGTCACGGCGGTCGCTGAGCCGCCGAGGACGGGCGACCGGCTGGCCTGGACCGGCGCGCGGCCGGAGCTTCCGCCCATCGAGGAATGCGTGAACCTGGGCCCCTGGCCGGGTACGGTCGGCCCGGACGGGACGGCCGGGTATGCGGCCCAGGTCGATCTGCGGTTTGATCCCGCGACCGTCGGGTGGCGGCACGGCGTTCCGGCCGGAGTCCCCGAGATGCGCGGCTATTTCCGGCTGCGCGAGGACCGGGACCCGGACGCGTATCTGCTGGCGCTCGCGGTGGACGGCCTGCCGCCCGTCGTGTTCGGCCTCGGCGCTACCGGCTGGGCCCCAACCGTCGAGCTCACCTGGTACATGCGAGCGGTACCGGTGCCCGGGGCGCTGCAGGTCGCGTCGAGGTGCCGGAGTGTCAGCGGTGGATGGTTCGATGAAGAGGCGGAGGTGTGGGACGCGGCAGGCCGGCTGGTCGCGCAGAGCCGTCAGCTCGCCCGGGTCGGCCGCGGCCCGGTCAAGGGCGGCGCCTGAGACGAGCGCGGGCGGCTGAGACGAGCGCGGGCGGCTGAGGCATCCGGGCCGGGGCGCGTACGCTGGGGCACCGTGCTGGTTACTATCGTGGGCTGCTCGGGCAGCTTTCCCGGGCCGGACAGCCCGGCCTCCTGTTACCTGGTGGAAGCGGGCGGGTTCCGGCTGCTCCTCGACCTCGGTAACGGGGCGCTCGGCGCGCTGCAGCGTTATGCGGGGCTGTATGACATTGACGCGGTCTGCCTGAGCCACCTGCATGCCGATCACTGCCTGGACCTGTGCTCCTACGCGGTCGCCCGGTATCACCACCCGGAAGGCCCGCGGCCTGCCATCCCCGTGTACGGCCCGGCGGGTGCCGCCGAGCGGATGATCGCGTGCTACGGCAGCCACGGCAGCCAGGCGATGACCGAGTCGTTCGCGTTCACCAGGCTGAAGCCGGGCACCATCGACATCGGGCCGCTGCGGGTCACCGCCGACCATGTGAATCACCCGGTCGAGACGTTCGGCTTCCGGATCGAGCACGCGGGGCAGGTACTGGCCTACTCGGCGGACACCGGAGAGTGCGATGCGCTCACCGGGCTGGCCCGCGGTGCCGATGTGCTGCTATGCGAGGCATCCTTCGTCGACGGCCCCGGCCTGCCCGCGAACCTGCACCTGACCGCGCGGCAGGCAGGCCAGCAGGCGGCCAGGGCGGGCGCCGGGCGGCTGGTCCTCACCCACCTGGTCCCCTGGAATGACCAGCGGATAACGCAGGAACAGGCGGGAACCGGGTTCGAAGGTCCGCTGGTCCTGGCTGCGTCGGGAATGCAACTCGAAATCGGCCAGCTATGAATTAATGCGTTTATTACCCGGTCTTGACCTTTCCCTCCCGGCTTTTTACCAGCCGCTAAGAAACGGCCCGGCCAGTGGCGCGCCTCCCGCGGCGCCCGGGGCCCGGCGCGCCCCTAAACTATTCAAGATGCGCGTACTCGTTACCGGCGGTGCCGGTTTTATTGGCTCGCACCTCACCGATGCCCTGCTGGCCCGGGGCGATGAGGTGTCGGTGATCGACGACTTGTCCTGCGGCCGGGCCAGCCGCCTCGATGAGCGGGTCGGGCTGCACAAGCTGAGCGTCACCGACGCCGGGCCCCTCGCCGCGGTCGTCGAGCAGGAGCAGCCCGAGCTGATCTGCCATCTGGCCGCGCAGATTGACGTGCGGATGTCGGTGACCGCGCCCGCGAAGGACGCGCAGACCAACATCGTCGGCACCGTCAACGTCCTGGAGGCGGCCCGCGCGGGCGGCGTGCGCGTGCTCTTCTGCTCCACCGGGGGCGCGCTGTACGGCACCGACGCGCCGATCCCATCGCTTGAGGATGTGCTGCCGCTGCCGGAGTCCCCGTACGGCGTGGCAAAGTACTGCGCCGAGCAGTACGTCGACCTCTACAACCGGCTGCACCAGACCAGGCACGCGGTGCTGAGGCTGGCCAACGTGTTCGGCCCGCGGCAGGACCCGTCCGGCGAGGCCGGGGTGGTGCCGATCTTCTGCGGGCGGGTGCTGGCCGGCCAGCAGCCGGTCATCTACGGCGACGGCACCCAGACCAGGGATTACGTGTATGTCGGCGATGTGGTCGCCGCATTCCTGGCCGCGGCCGACGGTGGCCGCCCTGGGACCTGGAACATCGGGACCGGGATCGAGGTCAGCGTCCTCGAGCTGGCCGCGATGATCGGCGAGGCCGCCGGGCGCACCGTGGAGCCCGTGTTCGCGCCGCGCCGGTCCGGGGAGCTGCAGCGCAGCGCGCTGGCAGTCGAGCGGGCCAAGATCGACCTGGGCTGGCAGGCCCGCACCGGGCTCGTTGACGGGGTGCGCGCGGTTTATGGGTGGATCGAGGCGGGCGCTCCGGACCGGGCTGGGTACTGACCTGAGTGCGCTACGGGCCCCGCTAGGCTGGCGGGATGGTGCGACCGGATGGGCGCGAGCCCGATCAGCTGCGCGAGGTAAGGATCACCAGGGGCTGGCTCGATCACGCGGAGGGATCGGTGCTGGTCGAGTTCGGCGCCACCCGGGTGCTGTGCGCGGCCAGCGTGACCGAGGAACTGCCGCGCTGGCGCCGGGGGAGCGGGCTCGGCTGGGTCACCGCCGAGTACGCGATGCTGCCCCGCTCCACCAACACGCGCAGCGACCGCGAGTCGGTCAAGGGTCGGCTGGGCGGCCGGACCCAGGAGATCTCCAGGCTGGTCGGCAGGTCCCTGCGGGCCTGCATCGACCCCAAGGCGCTCGGCGACAACACGATCATCATCGACTGCGACGTACTGCAGGCCGACGGTGGTACCCGCACCGCCGCGGTCACCGGCGGGTACATCGCGCTTGCCGACGCGATCGCCTGGCTGCGCGGCCGGGGCCGGTGCAAGGGCGCTCCGCTGGTCGCATCGGTGTCAGCGGTCAGCGTCGGGATCATCGACGGGCAGCCGAGGCTTGACCTCTGCTACGCCGAGGACGTGGCCGCCGACACTGACATGAACGTGGTGTGCACGGGCGACGGGAGCTTCGTGGAGGTCCAGGGCACCGCCGAGCGTGAGCCGTTCGGCCGCGACCTGCTCGACGAGCTGCTCGACCTGGCCGTGCTGGGCTGCGGCGAGCTGAGCAGGCTGCAGGCGCAGGCACTAGCCGGATGACCGGGCCGGCCCCGCGCCGCCGCGGCTGCTGCTCGCGACCGGCAATCAGGGCAAGCTGGCCGAGCTGGCCCGGATCCTGGCCGCGGGCCGGGTCAGCGTCACCCTGGTCGGGCTCGGCGAGTTTCCCGGTGCGCCCGATGTCCGCGAGACCGGGGCCACTTTCGCCGAGAATGCGCTGCTCAAGGGCAGGGAGATGGCGGCGTTCAGCGGACTGCCCACCGTGGCCGAGGATTCCGGGCTGTGCGTCGACGCGATGAACGGAATGCCCGGCGTACTGTCAGCCCGCTGGTCCGGCCAGCACGGCGACGACGCGGCCAACCTCGAGCTGCTGCTCGCGCAGCTCGAAGACGTGCCCGAGGCCAGGCGGGGGGCGCATTTCACCTGTGCCGCCGCCCTGGTGCTGCCGGGCGGCCGGGAACATGTCAGCGAGGGCACTGTGCACGGGCGGCTGATCCGGGAGCGGCGGGGCAGCAACGGGTTCGGTTATGACCCGATCTTCGTTCCCGACTCGGCAGAGCTGACCACGGCCGAGATGAGCTCTGAGGCGAAGGACGCGATCAGCCATCGCGGCCGGGCGATGCGCGGGCTGGCCCCGGTGATCGCCGCTCTGGTCGGCGCCTAACAAGCTGCCTGCGAGCGGCACGTCCGATTCCGGCCCGCAGGCGCCCGCCCGCCGTGCGCACTTCCGGCGCCCGGCGGACGGTCCAGCGGGCTGCGGCCCTGGCTGGTGGCTCGGGTCAGAGGATGCCGCCGCCGTTTGACCCGCTGCCGCCCAGCAGATTCTGCGAGAGCGGTGCCACCTGGCTCGCGGGCGGCGGCGTGACGTTGACGGGCTGGTTGATGGCGACGATGTTGACCGTGGTGTTGATGGTCGCGCCGTTCAAGTGCTCGACCTCGACGATCCGCCGCACCTGGTGCGGTCCGTCGATCCATACCGTGAACAGCACGTCACCGGAGAGCGAGTTGAGCTCTGAGCCCATCAGCTTGCGCAGGCTGGGGGAGAGCGCGGGGAGGGCGGTCTGCGCAGTGTAGGAGCCGGTGTAGCGGGTGGTCTGGACGCCGTCGATCACCTGCGTCCCGGTAGCGCGGACGTTCTTCGAGACCGCAAAGATCCGCGTCTGGTCGAACGGGTTGCCGTTCTGCAAGCCCTGGAGGAGCGCGCCGAAGCTGCTGCCCAGCTTGCCTGACAGTTGCGCGAAAGTGATCTTGAGCCAGGGCTTGCCGGTCAGCTCGGAGATCCCGGGGACCTGCACGTAGACGGCCTTGCTGCCGAGGATCTCATCGACCGGGATGACCTTGCCGCCGGCCGTGATGCTCAGCTTGGCGTTCATCAGCAGCGACGGCTTCACCTGTAGCTGCAGGCTGCCTGCCGTGGTGACCGTGGTGGGGCCCGATACCTTCACGGTCATGGTCGCGGCGGCCGAATTGACCTTCTGTGACGTGCTGGCGGCCATATTGATCGCCTGCTGAGGATTGGCCGGTTTGGCCGCGGCCGGGGTTTTGGCGGAGGTATTGCCTGAGCCGCACCCTGCGACCAGCATGACGGCGGCGGCGCACAGGCCGGCCGAGGCGGTAAGCCGGGAAAACTTGCGGTGGTGCCTGGGTTGGCCCGGGCATGAACTGCTCGGGCCCGAATGGGCGGCAAACGGATTCATGGTTACCACGCTAGCCGGGCCGCAGGCCCTTAAGCGCCACCGCACCCCTGCGCGGGTTGCCGTGACACCCGGGCAGCCCGGTACGGTAGTGGGCGATCGCTGTTCGTCGGAGGGAGCCCAGGTGACCGGCAGATTGGCGCCAGGTGACGCTGCGCCCGACTTCACGCTCTCCGATGACGGCGGGCAGCAGGTCAGCCTGTCGTCGCTGCGTGGTCAGCGGGTGATCATCTACTTCTACCCGGCGGCGATGACGCCGGGCTGCACGAGGCAGGCGTGCGACTTCTCCGCCAATAAGGCCGACCTGGCGGACGCGGGTTTCACGGTGCTCGGGATCTCTCCCGACAGCCCGGCCAAGCTGGCGAAGTTCCGGGCGGCCGAGGGCCTGACCTTCCCGCTGCTTTCCGACCCCGGCCGTGAGGTGCTCAAGGCCTACGGGGCGTTCGGGGAGAAGATGATGTACGGGAAGACGACGCTCGGCGTGATCAGGTCCACCTTCGTGATCGACCCGGATGGGAAGGTCGAGCACGCCTACTACGGGGTCAAGGCCGCCGGGCACGTCGCGAGGCTCCGCAAGGATCTGGGCATCTGAGCGCGGCGCAGCCTGCCGATACCCCTCTCCAGGGGCCGTAGCCCAACGGCAGAGGCACAGGACTTAGGATCCTGCCAGTGTGGGTTCGAATCCCACCGGCCCCACTAGTAACTAATCCAGGCAGATTACGAACCGCGGGCGCGAGTGACGGGACGCGGAAGGTGGGCCGGATGGCCTGGCGACTGTCGACCTCGATGCCCTCGATGATGTCACCGAGGGCCTCGGTCAGGCGCCGACGTAGGCCGCGAGGTGCTCGCCGGTGAGGGTGGAGCGGGCGGCGACCAGGTCGGCGGGTGTGCCCTCGAAGACGATCCGGCCGCCGTCGTGGCCCGCGCCGGGGCCGAGGTCGATGATCCAGTCGGCGTGCGCCATGACCGCCTGGTGGTGCTCGATGACGATGACCGACTTGCCGCCCTCGACGAGCCGGTCGAGCAGGCCGAGCAGCTGCTCGACGTCGGCGAGGTGGAGGCCGGCGGTCGGCTCGTCGAGGGCGTAGACGCCGCCCTTCTCGGCCATGCGGGTGGCCAGCTTGAGCCGCTGCCGCTCGCCGCCGGACAGCGTAGTGAGCGGCTGGCCGAGGCTGAGGTAGCCGAGCCCGACGTCGGCGAGCCGGCCGAGGATGGCGTGCGCAGCCGGCGTGCGGGCCTGGCCGGCGCCGAAGAACTCCTGGGCGCCGGTCACCGACATCGCGAGCACCTCGCTGATGTCGCGGCCGCCGAAGTGGTAGTCCAGCACCGCTGCCTGGAACCGCTTCCCCTCGCAGTCCTCGCAGATCGAGGTGACGCCGGCCATCATCGCCAGGTCGGTATAGATGACGCCGGCGCCGTTGCAAGTCGGGCAGGCGCCCTCGGAGTTGGCGCTGAACAGGGCGGGTTTCACGCCGTTGGCCTTCGCGAACGCCTTGCGGATCGGGTCGAGCAGTCCGGTGTACGTCGCCGGGTTGCTGCGCCGCGACCCCTTGATCGCTGCCTGGTCGACCGACACCACCCCGTCCCGGCCCGACACCGAGCCGTGGATCAGTGAGCTCTTTCCCGACCCGGCCACGCCGGTCACCACCACCAGCACGCCGAGCGGTATGTCGACATCGACGTCCTGCAGGTTGTGGGCGCTGGCGCAGCGCACCTCCAGCGCTCCTGACGGCGTCCGCACCGACGGCTTCAATGCGGCCCGGTCGTCCAGGTGCCGCCCGGTGAGCGTGTCGCTGGCCCGCAGCCCCTCGACGGTGCCCTCGAACACCACCTCGCCACCTTCGGTGCCGGCGCCCGGGCCGAGGTCGACGACGTGCTCGGCGATCGCGATCGCTTCCGGCTTGTGCTCCACGACCAGCACGGTGTTGCCCTTGTCGCGCAGCTGCAGCAGCAGGTCGTTCATCCGCTGGATGTCGTGGGGGTGCAGCCCGATCGTCGGCTCGTCGAAGACATAAGTGACGTCGGTGAGCGAGGACCCGAGGTGACGGATCATCTTGACGCGCTGCGCCTCGCCGCCCGACAGCGTGCCCGACGAGCGGTCGAGGCTGAGGTAGCCGAGCCCGATCTCGTCGAACGAGTCGAGGCTTCGCTGCAGCGACGCCAGCAGCGGCCCGACGGACGGTTCGTCCAGGCCCCGCACCCACTCAGCGAGGTCGCTGATCTGCATCGCGCAGGCGTCGGCGATGCTGATCCCCTCGATCTTCGACGACCGAGCGGCCTCGCTGAGCCGGGTGCCACCGCAGTCGGGGCAGGCGGTGAACGTCACCGCCCGCTCCACGAAGGCGCGGACGTGCGGCTGCAGCGCGTCGACGTCCTTGGACAGGATCGACTTCTGGATGCTCGGGATCAGGCCCTCGTACGTCAGGTTGACGCCGTTGACCTTCACCCTGGTCGGCTCCTTGTGGAGCAAGTCGCGGAGCTCGGTCTTGGTGTACTTACGGATCGGCTTGTCCGGGTCGAGGAAGCCGGAGCCGCCGTAAATGCGGCCGTACCAGCCGTCGACGCTGTAGCCGGGGATGATGAGCGCACCCTGGTTGATCGACTTGCTGTCGTCGTACAGCTGCGACAGGTCGAAGTCGGTGACCGAGCCCCGGCCCTCGCATCGCGGACACATGCCGCCGGTGCGGTTGAAGGTCGCTCTCACGGTCTTGCGGCCACCCCGCTCGATCGTGATCGCCCCGCTCGCCCGGACCGAGGGAACGTTGAAGGAGAACGCGTTCGGCGAGCCGATGTGCGGCTGCCCGAGCCGGCTGAAGAGGATCCGCAGCATCGCGTTGGCGTCGGTGGCGGTGCCGACCGTGGAGCGGGCGTCGGCACCCATCCGCTCCTGGTCGACGATGATCGCGGTCGTCAGCCCTTCGAGCACGTCGACCTCGGGCCGCGCCAGCGTCGGCATGAAGCCCTGCACGAAGGCGCTGTAGGTCTCGTTGATCAGCCGCTGCGACTCAGCGGCGATCGTGCCGAACACCAGCGAGCTCTTGCCCGAGCCGGAGACTCCGGTGAACACCGTCAGCCGGCGCTTCGGGATCTCGACGCTGACGTCCTTGAGGTTGTTCACGCGCGCGCCGTGCACGCGGATCAGATCGTGCCTGTCGCCGGCGTGCAGCGCAGCCGAGCGCGGGTCCGTCCTCGTGGCCATGCTTATCGTGTCTCCATCTGGTAGGCGGGCCCGCCTTCGCGGTCTGGTTCAGCGTCGCCTGGCTCGCCGGGGTGCGCGACGAACCGGTCGGGCTGCCGGGTCGGCACTCATCGGTCCTGAAGCAACCCGAGGACGTTGCCGTCGGGGTCGGTGACGGTGGCCACCAGGCGGCCGCCACCGACGTCGCGCGCGGGTTCCTTCACGGTGGCGCCCGCGGCGGTCACCTCGGCCAGCTTCGCCTCGATGTCCGGCACGTGCCAGTAGGCCACCGGTGAGGTCATGCCCTGCGGTCCGCCGCCCGGCACCAGCCCGATGTGCTGGCCCGCGGCCTCGAAGCCGACGTAGTAGGACTCGTCGGTCTGCGGCGATACGCCGAGCAGAGCGGTGTATACCGCCTTGGCCGTTGCCAGGTCGGACACGGGATGCAGCACGGTCTTGATTCCCTGGGTGGAAGAGTCGGTCATGGTCACTCCTGAAGTCGTGGATCACATTTACCGTGACCACGCTAGGTGCGGCTCGGTGCCCGGCGCTTCTCGATTCCTGATCGGTCTAGCAATGACGGACAGCGAAGGCCCGGTGCTCAGCCGGTCCGCCAGCGACGTCGCGGAATACAGGAACTCCAGGTCGACGACCGGGCAGGTCGCGATCACGCCCGCGGTGAGCTGGTCCGACCATGCCTGACGCAGCTTGTCCTGCAGGATCCGGAACACCCCCGAGGTGTCAATCAGGTACAGGGCGGGGGTCACCTGCGGTAGGCCGCCTTGTTGCCGCTCCATCTGCGGACCGCGGCGCCGATACTCCGGGCATCACGGCGTACAGCGGTCCGGGCGGCCTGCCGCCCTCCTTCGACACCGGCCTGATCTGGCTCTGAGCAGCTTTAATCATTCAATTATGGAAATATCATGACACTACCGAACATTGGCGGACGGATCACTGTCTATTATCGCCGGACGCTATTGCTAATAATAATCCGTTCTGGAATGCTTCTGAGGTCGATAAGTGGCACACGGTGTCTGGAGCCAATACGGAATCTCCGTGCCGGGGCCGGTGCCCGCTGTGGGGGAAAGGGGAGGCGGCCAAGTGATGAACTTTGGCAAGCGGGTCCTAGTTCTTGGCGCGGCGAGCGCGTTAGGGCTGAGCGGCGCTGTTGCGTCCGCCGTGCCGTCCGTAGCGCAGCTCGTGAGCAGGCCGACGGTGCGGCTGGCGCGGGAAGCTCCGCCGCCGCTGCCGCGAGGCGCGGTCAAGCTAGGGCCACTCGCGCCGGTGAGCACGCTCCGGCTCGAGGTGACTCTCAGCGTCCGTGATCCCGCGGCGCTGAACGCATTCGTCGCCGCCGTGACGAACCGGAATTCGCCGCTGTTCCACCAGTTCCTGCGGCCCGGGCAGTTCGGCCCGCGGTTCGGGCCATCCCCGTCGTCAGTCGCGGCCGTCCGTGCGGCGTTGCGCCAGGCCGGCCTGATCCCTGGCCAGACCGCGTCGGACCGGCTGTCGATCCCGGTCACCGCGTCGGCCGCGGCCATCGAGCACGCCTTTGACGTCTCGCTGGTCCAGTACCGGCTGCCAGGCGGCCGGGTCGCGTACACGAACACCACGGCACCGAAGATCCCTACGGCGGTCACGCCGTATGTCTCCGGAGTGCTCGGGCTCGACAACCTCTACCCGCAACAAAAGATGCTCGCCGGGCCGTCGTCCGCACCCGCGGGCCGACCTCAGGCCCGGCCCCGCCCGCTCGTCGCTCAGCCCGCTGCGGCCGGGCCGCAGCCGTGCGCGGCCGCCAAGGCCGCAGCCGCCGCGGTCGGCAGTTACACAGACAACCTGCTGGCCGCGTACTACCTGATGACGCCGCTCTACGGGCTGGGCGACCTGGGGCACGGAGTGCGGGTGGCGATGTTCGAGCTTGAGCCGAACCTGCCGAGCGACATCACCACCTTCGAGAACTGCTACAAGGTACGCACTCCGGTCACGTACACCAAGGTCGACGGCGGCGCTGGCGCGGGCCCGGGATCGGGCGAGGCAGCCCTGGACATCGAGAATGTCATCGGGCTGGCGCCGGATGTCACCATTGACGTCTACCAGGGGCCGAACGGCACCAGCGCGCAAACCTACGACACCTATCACGCGATCATCAAGGCCGACAAAGACCAGGTGATCTCGACCTCCTGGGGCGGCTGTGACCTGTACACCAGCCGGTCTTTCGCCGCGAGCGAGGACACCCTGTTCCAGGAAGCCAACGCCCAGGGCCAGACCGTCTTCGCGGCGGCGGGTGACTCCGGGTCGACCGGGTGTTTCCCCTTTGGCGGGTCGGATGCGTCCGCATTGTCGGCGGGCAACCCGGCCAGTGATCCGCTCGTGGTCGGAGTCGGCGGGACCTCGATCACCTCATCGGGTGAGGTCGTGTGGAACGAGTCCGCTGTGCAGGGCGGCGCCGGCGGCGGCGGGCGGTCCGGGATCTGGTGCATGCCGAAGTACCAGTACCAGACCAAGATTCCCGGCTTGATCAGCAGCCTCTCGGCGACGAATTCCGGCTGCCCGGCGGCGGAGGGCAGGTACGTACGCCAGGAGCCTGACGTCTCTGCTGACGCCGATCCTTACAGCGGCTATGTCATCTTCCTGGCCGGGAAATGGATGGGCGGTAACGGCGGCACCAGCGCCGCGGCGCCATTGTGGGCGGCTGTCGCCTCGCTGATCGATGCGTCACCGTTCTGCGCGGACTACGGCGCTGGCCACCCAGGCCTGCTGCCGCAGGAGCTCTATGCGCTGGTCAGCAAGGACCGCTCCTACATCTATCCGTCCAGCAAGTTCATCGCCGAGGGCCTGGCCGACATCACCACGGGCAACAACGACTACACCCCGGACGGATACGCCGGCGGCCTCTTCCCCGCGACCAGGGGCTACGACATGGCGAGCGGTCTGGGGGCGCCGCTGGTGGCCGGGATTGGCGCGCGCCACAAGCCCAGCAACTTCTACCCGGGGCTGGCCGCGCTCATGTGCGAGTGGTCCGCCACCAGGCTGAAGACAGCGAAGGTGACCGGCCTGTCGTCGCATCAGGGCTCGCCCAGGGGCGGGCAGAAGGTCACGATCAAGGGCTCAGGCTTCCTGCCGATCACTGGAGCCGATATGGCCGTGATCGGCTCGACCTTGGTGCCCGTCAACTGCACGAGTTCCGCCAAGTGCACCATCGTGATGCCGAAGCATGGGGCTGGCACGGTCGACGTCAGGATCTCCGCCGAGGACTTCGGCCCCAGCGCGAAGACCAGGGCGGACCGCTATCGGTACACCTGAGATCACGGACGGGAGCGGGCCGTCGATGCGCGCGGCTGGCCAGGCACATCGGCCCGCTCCCCGGGACCCGGTTACCAGGACTCGATCAGGCCCTGAAGCTCGGACAGGCGGCTGATGACCGCGTCGGGCTTTGCGCCATCGAAGGCCGGGACCTCGCTGTGCGGGATGAGCACCGCGCGCATGCCGACGCTCTTGGCGCCGTGCACATCGTCGTAGGGGCGGTCACCGACGAAGACGCAGGCGGACGGGTCGGTGATGCCGATGGCGAGCATGGCGGCGCGGAACGCCTCCGGGTGCGGCTTGGTCCAGCTGATCTCGCTGGAGTAGACGGCGCCGTCGATGAGGCCGAGCACGCCGTCGCGCCGGAACACTTCCTCGTGCCAGCTTCGCGGCCACATCGTGTTCGACAGGACACCGATCCTGATGCCCGCCTCGTGCAGGTTCCTCAGCAGGTCAATGGCCTCAGGGTCGGTGAAGGTGTGCGGCTCCCAGGCCGCCGAGTAGCTGGCCAGCAGATCATCGGTGGCGATCACTCCGGCCAGCTCGAACACCTGGTCCATCGTGGCGCTGCTGTGCTCGCGCCCTGAGGCTTGCCAGAGCTCCTGCTCGGCGAGGTGAATAGCGCTCGCAATGGCGGCCACCCGGTCAGCAGGGAAGTGCGGAGCACAGACGTCCTGCCATAGCTCTACGTGATCGATCGAATGCCAGGGCGTCAGCGTCCCGCCCCAGTCGAAGATGACTGCTTCCACTGCCACAGAACTGATTTTATGCGCTGGCCGTCCGGATCATGCTGCCGTGCGCTCGTCGTCCTGGTCGTCCGGGTCGTCCGCCGGGAGTCCGTCGCCGATCCGTCACAATTCGGCGGCTAAGCGTTGCGCTGTCGGCGGCCAGAGATCAGGCTAGGGGCGCGGCACCGAACGCCAGGATTGGCTTCCCGGTTACCCGGCTGTCGCCAGGAGTTTGGTCCAGTTCCTTAGTGTCACCGCTGGGATGTCCGGCATCGCGGTCGGCGGCCGGCAAAGGAGGAGGGATCGGATGCCACAACAGCAACGGGGTCGGCGGCGAATGGGACTGCGGGTCACGGCGGCCGCGGTGAGCGCGGCGGCCGCCAGCGCGCTGTGCGTCGTCGGGGTCAGCACCCCAGGACTGGCCTCAGCCAGCCGGCCTGCGCCTGCGCGCCACCACCCGGCCGGGGGCAGCTGTCAGCTCGGGAACGGCGTCAAGCACGTCGTCGAGATCGGCTTTGACAACATCCACTACTACCGCGACAACCCGAATGTCCCCTCCGACCTGGAGATGCTCCCGAATCTGCTGCACTTCATCGAGGGCAACGGAACGCTGCTGACCAATAACCACACGCCGCTCATCGCTCACACCGCCGATGACCTGCTGACCACCTTCACCGGCCTGTACGGGGACCGGGCGGGCATGCCGGTCAGCAACAGCTATCAGGCCTACAACGCCGACGGCACGACCGATCCGGCGAGCTCGTTCGCCTACTGGACCGACCCGATCTACGACACCGCCTCGCATCCGAACGCCGGCCACGATACGAACCCGTCGCTCGTCTACTCGCCGACCCCGCCGGCCACCACGTCGCCGGCTCCGGCTCCCTCCGACATCACCCCGGCTCCCTGGGTGCCGTTCACCCGGGCCGGCTGCGATGTGGGCGACGTCTCGACGGTGGACCAGGAGCTTGAGAACACCGCGGTGGACATTCCCAAGGTGTTCGGCGCGAACTCGCCGGAGGCGCAGCAGCTAGCGGCCGACCCGGACCCGTACAAGGACCCGGAGACCGCGGACTACGTGGGCCTGGCGGTGCACTGCGCCAGGGGCAGCGCGTTCTGCGACACCGCCAAGGCGGTGAAGTACGGCCAGACCACGCCGACTCCGACCGCGGTTCCCGACGTGCTGCCCAACGAGCCCGGCGGCTACACCGGGTTCCCGGCGCTGTTCGGGCACAAGTACATCGCGCCCCAGCTGGGCGCGGGCACCCCGGACGTGACCCACAATGGCTATCAGGTGACCAACGCCGCGGGGAACCTGGTCGACCTGAACGGCAACGAGATCGACGGCGCCTACCTGACCAACTACCCGGGCTTCCCCGGCTTCTCCAGCATCAACGCCTCGCAGACCCTGGCCTACATGTCGGACCTGCTGGAGAGCGGCGTGCCGGTGGTCAACGGGTACCTCTCCGACCTGCACGGGAACGAGTTCATCCCGGGCCTGACCGGACCGGGTGAGCCGTGCTACAAGGCACCCGACGCCCTCGGCAGCGGCAGCGCCTGCTACATCGCCCAGGCGCAGTACTACAACCAGGCATTCGGGACCTTCTTCCAGCGGCTGGCCGCCGACGGGATCACACCCAAGAACACCCTGTTCATCATCAGCTCGGACGAGGGTGACCACCAGGCAGGCGCCAACGTCGGGCGCGCCATCCAGCCCACCCCGGCTACCTGCGACGGTGCCACGGTCAGCGGCGACACGGTGACCCCCGACGTACCGTGCACCTACCCGGCGGGCTCGTTCGGCGAGCTGGACGCCAACGTGACCGGCCTGCTGGCCACCGAGAAGGGCGACACCACCCCGTTCAGCATGGAAGCGGACACCGCGCCGGAGTTCTATCTCACCGGGAACCCAGGTCCTGACACTCCCACGGTCCGGACCTTCGAGCACGATGTGTCCGGGCTGACCGCAGCCAACCCCTATACGGGCACCACGCAGCCGATCACGAACTACCTCGCTGATCCGACCGAGGAAGCCATCCTGCACATGGTGAACGCCGACCCAGCGCGGACACCCACGCTGGCGATGTTCGCCAGGCCCGACTACTACCTGCAGACCGGCCCGACGACATGCAGCGGACCCTGCGTCCAGCAGGACACCGAATATGCGTGGGACCACGGCGACTACGCCGCCGAGATCAACACCAACTACGTCGGGTTCGTCGGCCCCGGCGTCAAGCATCTGGGCCTGGACGGCAACCAGCCGGACCAGGGCCCGAACTCGGCCGGCCCGGACAGCGGGCAGATCACCGTCTCGCAGACGCACCTGGCCGGGCCCTGGACCGACGAGACGGACATCAGGCCGACCCTGATGTACCTGACCGGCCTGCACGACGACTATGAGCACGACGGCCGGGTGATCACCCAGGTCCTCAGTTACCCGGACCGCGCGCTCAGCGCGCCGGGCCTGACCGCGCTCGGTGAGTGCTACAAGCAGCTCAACTCCAGCGTGGGGCAGTTCGGCGGGTACACCCTGCAGGCCGACACCAACGCGATCGAGAGCACCAGTTCAGGTGACTCGGTGTACCTGGCTGTCGATCACGGGCTCCAGCGGCTCGATGTGGCCAGGGACCGGCTGGCCCTGCGGATCAAGGGCGAGCTCGAGGCAGCCGCGTTCGGTAACGTCCCGGTTCAGCATGTGGTGGCCCAGATTGCGGCGTGCCGACTGCTCATCGGGGCTGCTCGCGCGCTGAGCAACTCCAGCTGAGCAGGCATTCTTGTAGTGGCGACGGGGTTCCGGCGGTGTGCCGGGACCCCGTCCCGTGCCCCGTTAAAGCCGTTAAATGTCCCGGTCGGCGGCGGATCCTCACGACTGCTGGCGCGTCTTGCCGCCCGGTGCCACGCGGCCGGTGCCAGCCTGGAAGACTAGGCGCAAGCAGTTCCGCGCCAGGCAGCCAGGGGGCGCAGAAGGGATACGTGTGATGGCCGATCCGGACGGCGCAGTCGAGGTGCGGGGCACGGTGGCCGTGGGCGCCACGGTGGCCGGAGACAATCCGGACGCGCTCGTCGCGGAGATCGAGCGGACCAGGGAGAACCTGGCCGAGACCATCGACACCCTGATGGAGCGGGTCAGCCCGGCGAACGCCGCGCGCGAGATGCGCGAGCGGCTGAGGGAGCAGGCCGCCCGGCCCGAGGTACGCCTCGCCGCGCTCGCGGTCGGGCTGGCGGTCACGGGCCTGGTCGTGCTGCGGATCTGGGGCAGGCGCAGGAAGTAGCCGACTCCGCCCCCGATCTCGCGGCGGCTGAGCCGGGGCGCTGCCCGCTACGATTCCTTGGTCAGTTCGTCGTAATCGGCCGCGGACAGCAGGCCGGACGGCGGGCCGCCTGAGGTGGCCACCTTGAACAGCCAGCCGGCCCCGTACGGGTCGGAGTTGACGATCCCCGGGTTGTCATCGACGTCCCCGTTGACCTCGGTCACCTCGCCATCGACGGGGGAGTAGAGGTCGCTGACCGATTTGGTCGACTCGACCTCCCCGCACGGCTCGCCGGCCGTCACCTTGGTACCGGGCGCGGGCGCGGATACGAAGACGACGTCCCCGAGTGCCTGCTGGGCGTGATCGGTGATGCCGATGGTGGCCGAGTTGCCGTCAATAGCCACCCATTCATGTTCCTGGGTGTAGAGAAGATCATCGGGAACGGTCATAGCAGCCCTCTTCTGTCCGAGAACGGTTGTGTACCAGGCAGATTGTGCACCAGAGGAGTCCGGGCGGCCGCCCGGTCAGGCCGGCCGGCGGTAGAACGGCAGCTCCACCAGGTCGGCTGGCTCGGCGCTGCCCCTGATGTCGAAGGCGAGCCCGCCATCGCCGCCTCCGGTTCGGGCCCCGTTCGCGGCGTCCGGCTTGATGTAGGCCATGGCGATCGGCTTGCCCAGGGTCGGGGATGGCGCGCCGCTGGTTACCGTGCCGCACGGACTGCCATCGTGCAGGACGCCATACCCGTGCCGGGGGATCCGGCGCGATCGGCCGGTCAGGCCGACCAGGACCCGCTCAGGCGCGGCCGCCGCCCGCCGGGCCAGGGCGGCGCGCCCGACGAAGTCGCCGGGCTTGTCGAGCTTCACCACCCGCCCCAGGCCCGCGTCGAACGGCGTCACGTCCGGGCCAAGCTCGTTGCCGTACAGCGGCATCGCGGCCTCAAGCCGCAGCGTATCCCGGGCCGCCAGCCCGGCCGGAACCAGCCCGTCCGATCCTCCCGCGCTGGTCACCGCGTCCCAGATGGCCTCGGCGTCGTCGGGGCGGGTGAACAACTCGAAGCCGTCCTCGCCGGTGTATCCGGTGCGGGCCAGCAGGACCTGATGGCCGGCGACGGTCGCGGGATAGCTGGCGTAATAGCGAACCTGGCTGAGATCCGCGCTGGTGAGCGGCTTGAGAATGCCCGCCGCCCGAGGTCCCTGGACGGCGATCAGCGCGTAGTCGTCGGTCCGGTCGGTCACGTCCGCGCCACGGTCCGCGCCACGGTCCGCGGCGCGCTCGGCGAGTTCGGCGAGGACGGCGGCCGTGTTCGCGGCGTTGGCGACGACCAGGAACTCAGCCTCGGCGAGCCGGTAGACGATCAGGTCGTCGATGACGCCGCCGTCCGGCGCGCAGATCATCGTGTACCTGGCGCGGCCGGGGGCGAGTGCCGAGGGCTGGCCCACCAGCGCATAGTCGAGCGCGGCGGCCGCATCAGGACCAGTGACCATGATCTCGCCCATATGCGACAGGTCGAAGATCCCGGCAGCGGTCCGCACTGCCTGATGCTCGGCCGTCTCGCTCCGGTACCGCAGCGGCATCAGCCAGCCGGCGAAGCCGGTCAGCTTCGCGCCGAGCCGTTCATGGACGGCGGTCAGCGGGGTCGGTCGCAGCTGCGGGGATTGCGAGTCTGTCATCTGCGGCGCTCCAGAGGCCGGGCCAGGAAGAACAGCGGCAACCCGGTCGCGGCCCGCGGACAGTTGGCCGGGCCGCGTCGGTGCGCCTGCTGCGCGGCCTAGCCTAGCGTCACGGGCCGGGCCGACGTCACGGGCCGGCCCGCCCGGGGGGTCACGGGCCGGCCCGCCCACGCCTCCCGCGTTCGCCCCGCATCCCGGGCCGCCCCGCCCCGCCCCCGCCAACCGAGCGGGAGCCAATGATCTTGGCGACTTTCCAGTGGATAGCGCTGAAAAGCGGTCAAGATCATCGGAAGCGGCAGCATGCACACTAGAAGCATCGCAGCGGCTTGTGGCTCATGTCGACGGATGTGGCTAGCGTGGCGAATGCCTCGCTGTGGCTCCCGGTCTGGGTAAGCGCGATGTGGTATGCGTGAGACATGGAACTGCTGACCGAGGACGAGGTGGCTGCCCGGCTGGCCGCAGTGCCAGGGTGGGCGCACCAGGGCGACAGCATCAGCCGCGTGATCACCAGGGAAGACTTCCGCGACGCGCTGCTTTACGTGGGTGCTGTCGCGTACCTGGCCGAGGCTGCCAATCACCATCCGGATATCGCGATCTCCTGGAACCAGGTGACGCTGACCCTCTCGACCCATTCGGCCGGCGGCCTCACCGCTGCTGACTTCGCGCTCGCCGGGCGGATCAGTGCACTGACTGAGGGCCGCCGCAAGGGGTAACTCGGCGGGCTCTCCGCGACGGCGCCTTCGTCAGTGGACGGCGCCACGCCCCCGGGTGGCGCCGCCCACTGGACGAAGATCCCCCTCCGCTAGCCGCGACCCTCGTTCACAGCGACGTGATCGCATTCCGGCCGAACGTGCCAGGGCGTCACGCACTAGGGCGATTCCGCCGGAACGATCGCCCGACGAGAGTCCCCCTCCACGGCTAAACGGTCCCCCCGATACCCACGCGGCGCCTCCCCCAGGCCCGGTTCGCCGGGCCCCGAGTGCCCCGTGGGGTTCCAGTTATACACGTTGTACTGCGGTGATTACTGGTCGTTACGAGATTGAGGGTGCCCAGGCTCGGGTCCGCTCGCCAAACCAGGTCAAGCCGGTCTCGGGGCGCATCCGTTACGCACGTGCGTTACGCAGTGAAGTCACAGGGCAGGTGCTTGATGCCGTTGATGAAGCTCGACAAGAGCCGGTCGGGCGGCGCCGAGGCATGGACGTCGGGCACCCTGGCGAGCAGCTCTCGCAGGATCGCGGAGATCTCCCTGCGCGCCAGGTGCGCCCCCAGGCAGAAATGCGGGCCAGCGGCCCCGAAGCCGACGTGCGGGTTGGGCGAGCGGGTGATGTCGAAGCGGGCCGGATCGCCGAACACGGACTCGTCCCGGTTGGCTGCCCAGTACAGCAGCATGGCCTTGTCGCCCGCGCGGTAGTCGTGGCCGTTCATCGTGGTGTCATGGGTCACGGTGCGCCGCATCCAGACCACCGGCGAGGCGTACCGCACGATCTCCTCTACCGCGCCGGCGATCCGGCCCTCGAGGTCGGCCAGCAGCAGCGCGCGCTGATCGGGGAAATCGGTCAGCAGCGTCAGGGCATGGGAGATCGCCGTCCGGGTCGTCTCGTTGCCCGCCACCACCAGCAGGATGAAGAACGAGGCGAGCTCAGCCTCCGTCAGCTGTTCCCCGTCGACGTTGGCCGTCGCGAGTGCCGAGGTCAGGTCGTCGCCGGGGTTCTGGATGCGCCGCGCCGCCAGCTCGGTGACCAGCGCGGCGAGTTCCTGGCCGGCCGCGAGGATCTGGGTGACCGCCTCGTTGAGATCGGCGCTGAGGAACTCGGGGTCGGCTCCGGACAGGATGATGTTGGTGTCCTTCAGCACCATGGCATAGTGCTCATCCCCGATTCCCATCATCTTGCAGATGATCTTCAGGGGCAGCCGTGCCGACACGTGCTCGACGAAGTCACACGGCCCGGCGGCCAGCAGATCGTCCACGATCTCAGTGGCGGTGAGCTGGACGTCGTGCTCGAACTTCCTGATCATCCTCGGGGTGAAGGCGCGGGAGACGATCCGGCGGAGCCTGGCGTGCCTCGGATCGTCCATGTTGATCATCGAGCCGAAGTACTCGTTGAACTCGGCAGGCAGGTCCTGGATGCTGGTGGCCCCGCCGGCCGAGGAGAACATCTCGGGGTGCCTGCTGGCCTCGGTCACGTCAGCGTGCCTGACCAGCGCGTAGAAGCCGGGTCCCGGCGCGCCGAAAGGAGACTCAGGCTCGGCGTAGAACGCAGGCCCGGGCAGCGCGCGCAGCCGCGCGAACGCCGCGTCGCGCCGGTCAAGCGGAAGTCCCCAGAATTCGGTCTGTGATAGATCGACGTCACCGGCCGTACGGGCCTGCGGTGCGGTCACGGCGGTCGCCCTCCGCTTAGAACTGGGTTCGGTTTCCATCGTCGCAGAACGCCGGGGCAGCGGGAAAGGTAACACTTCCGCGGCCCGGGCCGGGCAAGGTGGCCCGGGCGCCCGCGAAATGAACAGGATTTATAACGCAGGGCGGCATGCTGGTGTCATGACCAGAGCAAGCTCACGTCCGGTTGGCGAGGACGTGCCCTACCTCATCAGCTGCCTCCAGGAGCAGGGCGAGCTGCTAGCCGGCTTTGTTACCGCCGCGGGCCTGCACGCACCGGTTCCCACCTGTCCGGGGTGGCAGGTCGCCGACCTGGTACGGCACCTGGGCTTCGTGCACCGCTGGGCCACGGGATATGTATCCGAGTGCCGCACCGAGATGGTAGACACCCCCGATGATGCCGGGCTGCTTGAGCGAGGGCCAGCCGACCAGGTGCTCCTGCAGTGGTTCCGTGAGGGTCACGCCGGGCTGGTGCGCACGCTGGAGCAGGCCAGCTCTGAGCTGGTCTGCTGGACTTTTCTCGACTCGGCGTCGCCGCTGACGTTCTGGGCCAGGAGGCAGGCGCATGAGACCGCGATTCACCGCGCTGACGTGGAGCTGGCCGCAGGCCCTGACGGCGCCGTGAGCCCGTTTCCCGCGCGGCTGGCCGCCGACGGCATCGACGAGCTCGTGATGGGTTTCGGCCGCAGGAAGGCGGCTCGCGGGCTGCGATCCGACCCCCCGATGGTGCTCGCCTTTCACGCCCTCGACGCCCTCGCGGGCGGGGAGTCTGGCGGCGCGGGCGATGACGGGGCGGCGCACTGGCTCGTCGCCATGGGCCCGGACCGGGCCGAGGTGTCGCGCGGGCGCGGGCCGGCCGACTGCGACATCTCGGGGAGTTCATCCGACCTGTACCTGATGCTGTGGAATCGCGCCGGGCTCAGCGGTCTCGACATGACCGGGGAAGTCGCCGCGTTCACTACCTGGTCGGACCAGCTCCGGGTGACCTGGAGCTGACCAGCGGCCGCTTGCCCCGGCGATACCGCCTAGCCGCCTGGACGCCTAGCCGCCTGGACGGACCCGACGCCGGGCGGTCTGGCGGCCCGGCGACGGCGATTGTGAACCATGGCAGCTCAGCGGGCGTGTTTCGTGGCCCGGCCGCGCTGCTTGCGCGATTGTGAACGCGGTCGGCCAGAAGCAGCGGGCTGACGCTGCTCGGTGCCTGGTTTCCCGGTCATGATCGCGATCGCAACTGGCTGCGGGACTCCGATCAGGTCCGCCACCGTACAGGCAACGGTTGCTCCCGCCGCGCGTACCAGCACCCACCGCTGCCCGGCGGGACCGTCGCCGACCACTGTCGCGGAAGCGGCTTCGGTGCCGGAGGCCGACAGGCAGGCCGTCACGGCGCTGAGCCGCGCGGCCAGAACATCCGGCGGCTCGCCCAGCCGGCTGCGCATGTCGTCCCGCATCCTGGCCAGGCCCGTGTCGGCCGGGCCGGTCTCGGCCGGGCTGGTCTCGGCCGGGCCGGTCTCGGCCGGGCTGGTCTCGGCCGGGCCGGTCTCGGCCGGGCTGGTCTCGGCCCCATCGGCCAGCGGGGCCGGCCCGGCGGCCGCCCACCCGCACGCCACGGAGTCTGGGGCCGACACCGTCAGCGTGAACCCCTCCAGAGCGCCGCTGCCGAAAGCGATGCAGCTGGACAGCGGTCCCCCGTCCGGCATGACCGGCCCGGGCGGGCCCATCGTTTCCGCGACACCGGCCGGGCCGCCGCCAGCCGCGGCCTTGGACCGGTCGTCCGCGGGCGGCGACGGCTGCGGGACAATCGGGCCGGCTGCCTCCGGTGGCGCGAGGTGTTCCGGCTGTCCGCGGTGGACTGCTATCCGCAGCCGCGGGTCCAGGCCGAGGGTGGCCGTGCTCCGCTCTAGGTAGGCGGCGAGCACCGCGGGCGGCCAGGGCTCACTTCGCGCTAGCGGCCCCGTTTCGCGCAGCCGCAGGCCACGCCAGGTCACGAGCGGTCGGCCCGCCGCGTCCACAGCCTCAACATCCCAGACGTATTCACCTGGCACGGCGGGCGGCGTGATGGCGTCCGGGCCCGGGCTCTGTGCCGGAACGACGGGCTTTGGCCGGGCCGCGGCGTCAGCCATCGCCGCCTGCTGCGGGTCGCGGACCAAGGCCGCGCGTACCTCGACGGCGCCCTCCGCCACGATGCCGTGCAGCAGCACGGAGTCACACCCGGCCAGCTGCAGCCTGCGATGCGGAACGCAGGCCTGCAGGACATGCCAGGTTGCGTCCACTAGCCCTGGGCTGCCCAGCACCAGCTGCTCTTCGGCCGGGTCGGCGAGGCCGCTGAACCAGGGCTCGTCGTCGCCGCCTTCGACCAGGGCTCGACATGACCTCGAGGTGACCTCGGGAAGGAGCGCAGCGCGCCGGAAGCGCCCGGCCTGGAAGCAGATCGGCCCGTAGAGCTCGGTGCCGTCGACGATCCCGGCGTCGCTGGCGGGCATCTCATCAAGCTCCGGCAGCGGCACCGCCCGGGACCTCGCGACGTCACCAGCCTCAAGGACGCAGCTGAATACAGCCCGGACATGATCAACGGCGAAACTGGTCTCTTCGCACCGAAGCACTGCAGTCACGGTGTCCCCGTCGCGCAGCGCGCAGATGCGGATCACCGTCCCGGGGTCCGCGCCGCCGGCCGGCACCACCACGGGAGAATCAACCGACAGCCCGGCTACGCGCCGCACCGGCCGGCCGGCCAGCACCGATGCCGCCTGCGCCAGCGCCTCCAGCGCCATCGCGGCCGGGAACACGGACGTGCCGTCGAGCAGGTAGTCGCCGAGGTAAGGGTCGGTGCGCGGCGAGATGCGCGCCTCGCAAACGAGTTCCACGCCCGGGTAGTAGGCCCGCACGGCCTGGAGGAACCTGCCGCTGGATGGCCGGGCCGCCGGCGGTCGCCCGAGCACGCCGATCCGGCCGTGAACCGCGACGCTGGCCGGGAAGCCCGGCGTCGTCAGCATCCTCAGCAGCAGCCGCGACCCCTCGTTGACGCCGATCACGGTCACTCCGGCGCGCGCGAGCCGGTCCCTCATGGCCGGGCGTCCGGCCTGCTGCTCCGGCCCTGACCAGGCCGGCCAGTCAATGTGCAGGGCCCGGCAGCCTGGAATGGTCTCCGCCACCCGTTCGGCCTGGCTAGCGAGCGAGCCGCTGGCCAGGGCGAGCAGGCCGGCCCGGCCCATGCCGTAACGACTGGCGATGGAGCCGAACGTCGCGATGAGCCGGAGGCGCTCGGGCCTGACCGCTCCGAGCAGCTGGCTCAGGCCTGAGGTCTGCGCGGCGGCGTGTGCACGCATCTCCGGCTCGGTCAGCGCGCCGAGCGGTCGTGGCGCACTAGGTTCGGCCGCCTGAACGAGCGCGGTCACCAGGCCGAGCTTGCGTTCGATGCGGCGCACCGCGGCGGCCATGTCTTCCTTGCTAGCCAGGTCCACTACCTCTGATCCGACTCGCGCCCCGGCCGCCCGCAGCTGTTGCAGGCCGGCCAAGCTCTCATCGTCACGGTCGGGGACATCCGGCCCGATCACCGCGATGGCAGCGCCGCAGCACGCCAGCACCTGAGCCAGAGCCAGGCCGGAGCCGCCTGCTCCCCGGCTTACCAGCACGACGTCGGCCGGCCCGAGCGGGAAGCTGCCAAGGCCAGTGGTCTCCACGGGCGCCATCCGGGTCTCGTGCCGCCGCCCTGCGCTGTCGATGACAATCTCGCTGAAACGGCCGGGCTCGACAGCGGCGAAACGCTGCGCAGCCCGAAGCCCTTCGGCGCTTTCCGGTACCCGGATCACGGTGATGCCAAGGTTCGGATGCTCTGCATGCAGGCTCGCATAGAAGCCGGTGAACCCGGGCCCATGCGTGATCACGGCCAGCTGGCCGACGCTTATGGCGTCCTGCGCGGCCAGCAACGCCGCGGTGCAGGCGTCTGGGTCCGCCGGGTCAGCCACGATCGCGAGAGCTCGTTCTGCCGCCGGATCATTGTCGAAAAGCTCCGATACCAGGTCCCGGAACGGCTCCGCGATGGCGACCCGCACCCGCCACCGCCCGTCGGTCCCGGTCGGCGGCACCTCGCCCTCGACAGGATGCAACTGCTCGGCAAAGCAGCGGACCCATGGAGCGACTCCGGGGATGATTCCGGGCGTATCGTCGGCGCGGGCCGCCGGCTGGATGTCGTGCTGGAGCGGCCCGGCGGGAGCGGTGCCTGACCCGGCTGAGCGGTTACCTGACGGGCGTGATGCCGACGCGGGCGACGCCAACTGGCGTGAGGCTGACGGGTGCGGGGCTGGCGGGCGGCCTGACGCGCGGATCCCGGCCCCGGGCGGATCGACAACGGGCTGGCCGCCCTCCGGCGTGGGAGCCTTCGCTGGGGCGGGCCGGGTGGCTGGCGCCTGCGTGCTTCGTGCTCCAGACGCTGCGGCGGAGAGAACGGGATCAGGCGGGCCAGCCGGCACCTCGCCGTTGGGTCCGGCGGGCGTGGCGCCTCGCGCCGTGCCCGACGCGGATTCGGGCCCGCTGGCCCGCGGCGGCCGGACGGCCGGCGCGGCGTGCATGCGCGGCTCCGCCTGACACGGATTGGTGATGAAGATCTGCTCGCGCCAGATATCGATGCGGCGCCATGGCTGCCCGTTGACGAGTTCCCCTGGATTGCCGAGGGCGCCGATCGCGAACAGCGCCGCGACCGCCCGGTCTGCGTCCTTGCCTGTCCCATCGCCCGCCAGGCTCACGGCGGGAACTCGGACCCACTCCGGCGCTGCTTCGCTCAAGGTCCGGCCCGGTCCGGCCTCTAGGAGCAGGCTGGCGCCCACGGCGCCAGTCTTCAGCGCCTGCTCTACTCCGCGTGGCGTATCGAACTGCGCGCACAGGACCTGTGTGACGTCAGGGACGGAGGTGACCTCGCGGCCGGTCGCGGCGGAGATCAGCCGCCGGTGGGGCGGAGCCAGCTTCAGCTGCGCGGCGGCCGCCCGTAGCCTGGCGGCACGCTCACCTGGCCCGGAATGCTGGGCTATCGCAGAGGCCAGGATCTCGCCGAGCGGCCGGCCAGGTTGGCGGCGTCCGCTTCGGTCAGGCAGCCGGCCCAGGCGAGACCGGCCAGGTCGCCGAGGCCATATCCGACCGCCGCGCTGCCCTGAACGCCGAGCGGTTCGAGCCTGCGCAGCGCAGAGAGGGCGCCAAACACGATGTCGGCGGGCCCATTCAGGCCTGGCTCGGGGGTATCCCGCTCGCTAGTGTCGCGCTCGTTGCGGCTGCGCTGATCGGGGCCGTGCCCTTGGTGGCTGTTCCCGTTGCTGCCAGGCCGCTTCGCGGCAGGCCTCGCGGTGCCGGGCCAGCCGCCGCCGGGCCGTCTTCCGGAAAGCAGCAGCGTCACCCGGCCGTCCCCGCCATCTGCGGCGTAGATCCCCGGCTGCGTCGCGAGCAGCCCGTTGGCCAGCCGCGGCAGCATGGTCATCGCGTCCGTGGCCAGCCTGGCCAGCTGTTCCTGGCGGGAGGCGACGATGGCCATCCGCACCGGGCCCTGTTCCCGGGCATCGCGCGCGAGCTGACAGGCGAGATCGCGCATTTCCGCGTCGGATAGCCAGGGGGATATCTGGGCGATCCGGGCCAGCACGGGGAGCATCGCCTTCCGGTCGGGTGCGTGCAGCAGGTAAGCGGTCGCCCGGACCTGGCCCTCGCTGGGCTGGGCCGGGTGCTTAGCGGGATCGATGGCGAGCATGGTCTCGGTCGTCTCGCCAGGACGTGCGGAGCGCCCCCGGCGCTTGTGCCGCCCGCGGTCTGTCTGGCCACGGAGCACCAGATGAGCGTTTCCGCCGCCGGTGCCCATCGCGCTGACTCCTGCGATCCTGATGCCGTCCGGCCACGAAGCCGCCGTTCGCGGCAGCCACATCGCGGCATCGGTGCCCTGAAGCAGCGGGTGCGGCATGCTGAATCCGGTGGTCGGAGGGATCAGGCCGGTGCTGACCGCGAGCACCGTCTTGATCAGGCCCGCTGAGCCTGCTGCTGCCTTGGCGTGCCCGATATTGGCCTTGACGGAGCCGAGCGCCGCGAGCCTGCCCGCGCCTGCGCGCAGCTCCATGAGCGCGGTCAGCTCGGCGGTATCCCCGGCCGTGGTCCCCGACCCGTGTCCCTCGATCAGCTGGACGTCGGCCGGGTCGATCTGAGCCCGCTGATAAGCGCGGTTCAGCGCCAGCAGCTGGCTCTCCGGATCGGTCCCGGCGTGATTAGGCTGGCCGGCTGACGATACGCCCCAGCCAGCGATCTCCGCATACACCGGCAGGCCGCCGGCCCTGGCGTCGGCAGCGCGCATGAGGACGACAACCCCGCACCCCTCGCCCGGCAGGAAGCCGGTCGGGTTTTCGTCGTAGACCCGCATATCACCGCTGGCCAGTACCCCGGTCTTGGCCAGACCGACCAGCTCGAACGGGTCCAGGCTCAGGTCCACTCCGCCGGCCAGGGCGACGTCGAGGTCGCCCGTGGCCAGCGCGGCGCAGGCTGCCGCCACTGCGAGCAGCGATGACGCAGAAGAACCGTCCACAGCGTGGCTGCCGCCCCGGAAGCCGAAGTGACTGCAGATCCGGGCGGCGATGCTGGCGGGCATGCTGCCCGCCAGCGAATGGTCGCTGATGCCGGGAAACGGCGCCAGGTACCTGGCCGCCGCGTGACGCAGTACCCGTGCGGCCCGGTCCCTGGGGATGTCACCGCTGGCCAGCGCGTCAGCGAGAACCCGTCGTACGTACGGCCAGCGCAGCCGCAGGGCCGCGGCGCGTGATGAGTCGCCGGTCAGCGTATTGCCGATGATGACCCCGGTGCGCTGCAGCGCGAGACCGGTGCCGCCGGGAAACCCGGCCGCCGCGAGCGCTCGCGCCGCGGTCTCCAGCGCCAGCCAGTGGGCCGGATCGGCGCCCAGGTAGACAGGCTCAGGGACGCCGAATGCCTTCCAGTCGAACTGCCAGCCTTCCAGCACCGCTACCCGGGTGCTGTAGGTCGCGTCGGGCGTGGCCGGGTCTGCGCTGTAGTAGTCGAGCAGGTCCATCCGGCACGGCGGCAGTCGGCGGAACGCCCGGCGGCCAGTCAGGACGACGTCTAGCAGTTCCGCCGGATCGTTCGCGTCAGGGAAGCGGCATCCCATGCCGACCACCGCGATAGGCTCGTCGCTCGCGGCAGGCCATTGTTGTTCAGCCGCGCCGCGCTCTGGCTCCCGCCGCTCCGGCGTGTCAGACCCAAAGCGCTGCGCCTCGGCAATTACCGCGCGCTCGGGCTGACGAGGATCCAGAAAGTGCCGAACTGGGCGCAGTAATTGCGCGCGTGACCGAATATCCATTGCTCCCCCGAATATGGCCTAATTCCCCCTGGGCCCTGCCCAGCCGCGTGCGCCTTCCCCAGGTCGTGGCCGCTATCCGGCCAGATCTGCACGCCGACCACATGCAGCGCTGCGGATGGGTGACCAAGACATTATTGGTGCTCCGGCCGTCGGTCAAGGTGGAATGCAGTAAGCGCTGTCTTGCGCATCCAGCCGCATTCAAGGATTGACTTGCTATCTTTGCAGGTAAGCTAATGATTAAGTTAGACAAAGCGATGAAGTCAGGCTATGGGCCATCCTGCGCGCCGACGGCGCCAAGTCGGCCGGGGCGACTGCGGGCTCAGGTCGTCCGGTATGCCGTCCCTGGTGCGCGTCATGCGGTACCCTCAGATCATGCGTTCTGCCCGGCTGCTTCTTACTTAGCCGCGCCGACTGACCTGTCGTAGGCGCGGCTGCCCCTCGTGACCGAGGGGCATTTTGTTTGGCAGCCGAGCCCGGCGCGGAGCCGGACCTAGTCAATCGCGAGGAACCATGACAGCCGCCGAGAGCGCGGAGCGGGCACCGCAATACCATCCACGTGCGATCCAGGAAAAGTGGCAGGCTCGCTGGGCCGAGATGGACCTGTTCCGGGCCAGCGACAATCCGGACGACGACCGACCGCGCACGTACCTGCTCGACATGTTCCCGTACCCGTCCGGCGACCTGCACATGGGTCACGCGGAGGCGTACGCCATCGGCGACGCGATGGCCAGGTACTTCTTCCAGCGCGGGGACAACGTACTGCACCCGATCGGCTGGGATGCCTTCGGCCTGCCCGCCGAGAACGCCGCGATCAGGAACAATACGCATCCGGCCGACTGGACCTACGCCAACATCGAGACCCAGGCTGCCTCCTTCCGGCGGTATGCGGTCTCCTTCGACTGGTCCCGCCGGCTGCACACCTGCGATCCGGACTACTACCGGTGGAACCAGTGGCTGTTCCTGCGCTTCTATGAGCGCGGCCTGGCGTACCGCAAGGACGGCTACGTCAACTGGTGCCCGGTCGACCAGACCGTCCTGGCCAATGAGCAGGTCATCGCCGGCCGGTGCGAGCGATGCGGCGCCGAGGTCATCCGCAGGCTGCTGACCCAGTGGTACTTCAAGATCACCGAATATGCCGACCGGCTGCTGGCGGACATGGCGCAGCTGGAAGGGGACTGGCCGGAACCGATCCTGCTGATGCAGCGCAACTGGATCGGCCGCAGCGAGGGTGCCGAGGTCAGGTTCACCATCGAGGGCCGCGACGAGCCTGTGACCGTGTTCACGACCCGCCCGGACACCTTGTACGGCGCAATGTTCTTCGTCGTCGCCGCTGACTCGCCGCTGGCCGAGGAGATATGCGCGCCAGAGCAGCGGGCCGAACTGCGGGCCTACCTGACCGAGGTCGGCAAGCTGACCGATATCGACCGCCAGTCCACGGAGCGCCCGAAGACCGGCGTGTTCCTCGGCCGGTACGCGGTGAACCCGGTCAGCGGTGAGCGGATCCCGGTCTGGGCAGCCGACTACGTGCTGCCCGACTACGGCACCGGCGCGATCATGGCCGTTCCCGCCCACGACCAACGCGACCTGGACTTCGCCAGGGTCTTCGGGCTGCCGGTCCGGGTTGTCGTCGACACGGGGGAACCAGATCCGGCGCAGACCTGGATCGCGACCTCTGGCGACGGCACGCTGGTCAATTCGGGACCGCTCAACGGGCTTTCCAAGGCCGAGGCCATCGCCGCGATCACCGCTGCGCTTGAAGAGCGCGGTGAGGGCAGGGCCGCGGTCAGCTACCGGCTGCGGGACTGGCTGGTCTCCCGGCAGCGATTCTGGGGCACGCCGATCCCCATCGTCTACTGCGCATCGTGCGGTGAGGTGCCTGTCCCTGACGACCAGCTGCCAGTCGAGCTGCCCGACCTGCGAGGGCAGGATCTAGTGCCCAAGGGGATCTCGCCGCTGGCCGCCGCCTCCAGCTGGGTGAACACCGAATGTCCCAAGTGCGGTGGCCCGGCCACCCGGGACACCGACACGATGGATACGTTCGTCGACTCGTCCTGGTACTTCCTGCGCTACTGCTCTCCGGCTTACACACACGGGCCGTTCGACATCGAGGCGGTCCGCCGGTGGGCGCCTGTCTATCTGTACGTCGGCGGCAGCGAGCACGCCATCCTGCACCTGCTGTACAGCAGGTTCTTCGTCAAGGTGCTGCACGACATGCAGATGGTCGACTTCAGCGAGCCCTTCACCCGGCTGCTCAACCAGGGCCAGGTGATCAACCACGGCCGGGCGATGTCGAAGTCCCTGGGCAACGGGGTTGACCTTGGCGAGCAGCTGGCTGCCCACGGGGTGGACGCCATCCGGCTCACGATGATCTTCGCGAGCCCGCCGGCCGATGACATCGACTGGGCCGACATGCGGCCCGAGGCGTCGGTCAAGTTCCTGGGCCGGGTGTGGCGGCTGGCGTCCGAGGTCGGTGCCGACGTCGACGGCCAGCCGGCGGCTGCCGGCGATGGGGCGCTGCGGAAAGTTACTCACCGCACCATCGACGAGGTGACCAGGCTGGTGGAGTCGAGGCGCCTGAACGTGGCCGTAGCCCGGCTGATGGAGCTGGCCAGCGCGGCACGCCGGACGATCGACTCCGGGTCGGCGGGGGCCGCCGACCCGGCGGTGCGGGAGGCGGCTGAGACGCTTACCGTTTTGCTCTCCATCTTTGCGCCGTACACGGCCGAGGAATCCTGGGAGCTGCTGGGCCACCAGCCCTCTGTCGCGCTGGCGGGCTGGCCATCACCCGATCCGGCGCTGCTGGTCGAGGATCTGGTCACCTGCGTAGTGCAGGTTGCGGGCAAGGTGCGCGACCGGCTAGAGGTGCCGCCGGACATTGGCGACGACGAGCTACGTGAGCTGGCGCTCGCTGCGCCCGGGGCGAGCCGCGCGCTGGCCGGGCGCGGCGTGCGAACCGTGATCGTCCGCGCGCCCAAGCTCGTCAACGTCGTTCCCAGCTGACCGCCGCGCCGCTGATGGCGCTGCCGCGCCGCTGATGGCCCCGCCGCGCTAGCCGCGCTGCCCGGGTCGATCACACGCGCCGGAGTACCGCCACCACCCGGCCGAGGATTGCGGCGTCGTCACCGGGAATCGGCGTGTAGGCAGGGTTGTGCGGCATCAGCCATACGTGGCTGTTAGAGCGCTTGAACGTCTTGACCGTCGCCTCACCGTCGATCATGGCCGCCACGATGTCGCCGTTCTCAGCAACCGGCTGCTGGCGTACCACCACCCAGTCGCCGTCCGCGATCGCCGCGTTGATCATCGAGTCGCCGACCACCTTCAGCAGGAAGAGCGTCCCCTCGCCGACGATCTGCCTGGGGAGCGGGAAGACATCCTCGACTGCCTCTTCAGCCAGGATCGGCCCGCCAGCCGCAATCCGGCCCACCAGCGGAACGTATGCGGCTTCCTGCGAGGTGATGTTCATGGGCACGTCTTCGTCAGCGGCGGCCTCCGGCCGGATGGCCGGATGCCCGGGGAGCCGTACCTCGACCGTGCGGGGACGGCCCGCATCCCGCCGAAGGTAGCCCTTGCTCTGCAGCGTGGAGAGCTGGTAGGAGACGCTGGAGGTGCTGGTCAGGCCGACGGCCTCGCCGATTTCTCGCATCGAGGGCGGGTAGCCGCGGCGCTGCACGGAATCGCGGATCACCTGGAGCACCTTGCGCTGCCGCCAGGTCAGCACGTGGCCCGGGTCGGGGTGCTCCGGCAGTTCAGTGACGATCGCAGGGACGCTGCCCTTCGGCTTCCTGCCTGGTCTCCCTTTGGGTGGTTGGCCGGCGGGCGCCTCGGCACCGGCCTTGGTCGAGACCCCCCGTGTCCTCCCGTCCTCGTTCGTGCTGTTCATCATCGGGCCTCCGGCTCGGTGGTCATGGTCAACGCTGACGGTAGCGCTTTCGGCGGCGGATCTCAAACATCTGTTCGACCGCCGCCAAAAATGTCGGAGCCTTGCGGTAAGACTGTACCGTACCTTCGTTCGATCGAACGGAAATACGATAGAACAGAAGGGCGATCGAACTGTCGTTCGTAGCTGAGGGAGGCCGGGGTGAGCGTGATGAGCGCAGTGGAAGCACAGCAGGTTGCCGGGGCCGACCGTCCGATCGCGGTGCCAAGGCCGCGGGCGGGCTCGTCAGCCGCGGCCGACAGTGCCAACTCGGGGGCCGGACAAGGATCGCGAGCCGACGCGGCACGAGCCCGGAGCAGGCGATCGCTGCGGTCCGTGCCTGAGCCGGTTCAGGTGCGAGAGTTCCGGGTCAGGCAGCTGCGAATGACTCAGGTGCGAGCCATTGAGACCGCCGAGCGGCGGGCGCAGGATGCCGCGTCGTCGACGACGCGGCCCCCCGCGACCAGTACGTCGGCGGGCGAGGTCTCGGCCCGCCAGGTGTCGGCCCGCCAGGTGTCGGCCAGCCGGCTCTCGGCCACCGACGTCTCGGCCCGCCAGGTGTCGGTGGGCGAGGTGTCGGCCAGCCGGCTGTCGGCCCGCCAGGTGTCGGCCCGTCAGGTGTCGGCCCGTCAGGTGTCGGCCCGTCAGGGGTCGGCCCGTCAGGGGCAGGCTGCGGCGGCTGGACCCTGGGCGCGAAGCCGCCGATCTCCGCAGGGGAGCGGCATCCGGCTCACCCGGCGAGGACGCCTGGTCGTGGCCTGGCTCGCGATTGGCGTGTCCGTCGCCGCGGTGGCGCTGATCTGGCTGGCCGCGGCAGGCGGCGCGGCGGCGTCGGATCGCGGCCAGCCGACCAGGGCGGCCTATCAGGGCCTGACCCAGTTCGTGGTCCAGCCCGGCCAGACTCTGTGGTCGATCGCGTCGGCCGCCGAGCCCTCGGCCGATCCGCGGCTCGTCATCCAGCAGATCATCCAGGCCAACGCGCTCAGCGGCGCTACCATCCACGCCGGACAAATGCTGTGGGTGCCGACAGGCTGATCGCGACACGCCGGCGGAGGCCCGCGGTTCCCCGGGCCCGGGGCTGGTCGGCGGCGCTGGCTTGCCGCTCACGGCCAGCGACTTCAGCGAAGTTACGGGCAGAGCTTGCGTCTCGCCGCCGAGTGAACCACAATATCTAGTAGTTACATCGCTGTAGTTTTTCTATAGGTTGTGCTCGGAAGGCTCCGGAAGGCTCCGGGAGCTCGGCGAGGGGAGGTGTGATCGCGTGTACTGCCCGTACTGCAGGCATCCCGACAGCCGGGTGATCGACAGCCGGACCGCCGAAGACGGCGCCGCGATCCGCCGCCGCAGGTCGTGCCAGGCGTGCGGGCGCCGGTTTACCACGCAGGAGACAGTCATCCTGATGGTGGCCAAGCGCAGCGGCGTCACTGAGCCGTTCAACCGGGACAAGATTGTCAGCGGCGTGCGGCGTGCCTGCCAGGGCAGGCCGGTGACGGAGGACCAGCTGGCGATCCTGGCTCAGCGGGTAGAGGACACGATCAGGAGCCGTGGCAGCGGCGAGGTTCCCTCGCACGAGGTTGGCCTGGCCATCCTCGGCCCGCTTCGCGATCTTGATGAGGTGGCCTACCTGCGGTTCGCCTCGGTCTACCGCGGATTCGAGTCGCTGGCGGACTTTGAGGAAGAAATAGCCTCGCTGCGCTCGGAGCACGCGGGTTCTTGGCGTCCCGGGGATCAGGACGGCCAGCCTGAGCCCAGAGTCGGGCCGCAGCCTGCGGGCGAGGGATCGCAGGGCGTCGAGGACGAGCAGCGCGTATCTGCCCGGTAGGCACCGGGCCGCACGGCAAACACATCGGGAGAGGGCCCGGCGCGGGCCCGCAACGGGTCCAAGCGGATCCTGGAGGGGGAGGACATGACCGAGACGGCGAGCAGCGGACCGGCGGCGGCCGATGGCGGGCGGGGTGCCAAGGGCACGCCCAAGGGCCTTACGATGCGCCGCATCCACACTCGCGAGGGCGTCCATCCCTATGACGAGGTGACCTGGGAGCGCCGGGACGTCGTCATGACCAACTGGCGGGACGGCTCGGTCAACTTCGAGCAGTACGGCGTGGAATTCCCCGACTTCTGGTCGGTCAACGCCGCCAACATCGTGACCACCAAGTACTTCCGCGGGGCAGTGGGCACCCCGCAGCGGGAGTGGAGCCTCAAGCAGCTGATCGACCGCGTGGTGGGAAGGTACCGCGCGGCCGGCCGCGAGAACGGCTACTTCCGCACCGACCAGGACGCGGAGATCTTCGACCACGAGCTGACCCACGCGCTGCTGCACCAGATCTTCGCCTTCAACTCCCCGGTCTGGTTCAACGTGGGGACGTCCTCGCCGCAGCAGGTTTCCGCCTGCCAGCCGTATGACGCCCTGGTCAGCACCCCGGCCGGGGAGGTCCCGATCGGCAAGCTGGTGGCCGAAAACGAGATCGGCGCCAAGGTGCACGACGCCCACGGCGTGACGCAGATCGTGGCGACCAAGGCCAACGGCGTCAAGGAGGTGCTGCGCCTGCACACCAGGGCGGGCAGCACTCTCGACGTGACCCCCGATCACCTGGTGTGGCGCGCGACCGACCTGGTCGTTGGTGAGTTCACGGTGGCCGGTTTCGTGCGGCCCGGCGACTCCCTGCTGCACGTGGTGCCCGACGTGGGCGGCTCAGACCGCCGCCTGGCCGAGGTCACGAGGGTGGAGCGGCTCGGCCCGATGGAGGTCTACGACATCCAGACCGAGAGCGGCGAGTACCTGTCGGCCAGCCTGCGCGTGCACAACTGCTTCATCCTGGCCGTCGACGACACCATGGACTCGATCCTGGACTGGTACCGAGAAGAGGGCCTGATCTTCAAGGGCGGCTCCGGGGCCGGGGTCAACCTGTCCCGGATCCGCTCCAGCAAGGAGCTGCTCTCCTCGGGCGGCACGGCCAGCGGCCCGGTCTCGTTCATGCGCGGCGCCGACGCCTCGGCCGGGACGATCAAGTCAGGCGGCGCCACCCGGCGCGCGGCGAAGATGGTCGTGCTCGACGTCGATCACCCGGACGTCGAGGAGTTCATCGAGACCAAGGCGCGCGAGGAAGAGAAGATCCGGGTCCTGCGCGACGGCGGCTTCGATATGGACCTGGGCGGCAAGGACATCGCCAGCGTCCAGTACCAGAACGCCAACAACTCGGTCCGGGTCTCCGACGAGTTCATGCGCGCCGTCGAGGAAGGCGGCTCGTTCGACCTGGCCGCGCGCCTGACCGGCGAGCCGCTCGAGCGGGTCGACGCGCGGGAACTGTTCGGCAAGATGGCCAAGGCTGCCTGGGAATGCGCCGATCCAGGCATTCAATATGACAGTACTATTAATGACTGGCATACCACTCCGGAATCGGGACGAATAACGGCAAGTAATCCGTGCTCCGAATACGTCCATTTGGACAATTCGTCATGCAATTTGGCAAGTATTAATTTGCTCAAATTCCTCCGTGACGACGATTCCTTTGACGTGCAGCGGTTCCAGCAGGTCACCGAGCTGATCATCACGGCGATGGACATCTCGATCTGCTTCGCCGACTTCCCGACAGAGAAGATCGCTGCCACAACTCGCGCCTACCGGCAGCTCGGCATCGGCTACGCCAATCTGGGCGCGCTGCTGATGGCGACCGGGCACGCTTACGATTCCGACGGCGGTCGGTCGATCGCGGCAGGCATCACGTCGCTGATGACCGGTACCGCCTACCGCCGTTCCGCCGAGCTGGCCGCTGTGGTCGGCCCGTACGACGGTTACGCGCGCAACGCGGTCGCGCACAAGCGGGTGATGGCCAAGCACGCCGACGCGAGTAAGAAGATCAAGCCGCTCGGCGGCATGGACGATGCGATCATCGTCGCCGCCAACCGGGCCTGGGCCGAATGTCTCAAGCTCGGGGAAGCAAACGGGTACCGAAACGCCCAGGCCTCACTGCTCGCACCGACCGGGTGCCTGACCGGCGACACCATGGTCACGACCGACCGCGGCCTCACCCGCCTGACCGAGATCGGCGACGCCTACGGAGACCGGTGGCAGGACCTGGACCTGAGGGTGTCCACCGACGCGGGCCCGCGTCGCGCGACCAGGTTCTTCGTCAACGGCGAAGAGCCGACCCGCCGCATCCGGACCGAGGGCGGGTACCAGATCCAGGGCACGCTGACTCACCGGGTCAAGGTCGTTGACGAGCTGACCGGCGCATGGACCTGGAAGCGCCTCGCTGACCTGGCTCGCCACGACCTTGTGCCCCTGCAGATGAGAACGCTCATCGGCGAGACCCGCCGGGTGCCGCTGCCGGTGCTCGACCAGGCGTACTACACCGGCGACCGCCACCTGCATGTTCCCGACGCGGTGACCGCTGAGCTGGCGGAGCTTGTCGGGTACTTCATGGGCGACGGCAGCCTGCACGCCAAGGGGATCCGGCTGTGCGTGGCCAACGCCGACATGGACGTGGCAGACCGGCTCGGTGTCCTGGCCAAGGAGCTGTTCGGCCTGTCACCGGTGATCACTCCGCAGGAGGGCTACCAGGAGGTGGCGCTGCAGTCGGTGCGCCTGGCGCGCTGGTGGCAGGCGGCGGGATTTGCCAAGGAGCTGCCCTCGGCCGAGCACACCGGCAAGGGCTGGGTGCCGAGGATCCCGTCGGCCGTTCTCGAGACGAACGACCCGGTCGTGTACAGCGCCTTCCTGCGCGGCCTGTTCGAGGCGGACGGAACCGTCCTGGACGGCGTCCCGAGCCTGTCTACGGCCGATCAGTCCTTCGCGGGTGAAATCAGGACCATCCTGCTCTCGCTCGGCCTGGCCACCACTACCCGCGAGACCCAGAACGGCTGGGGAGGCCCCGTATTCCAGGTCAGGCTCCGCAATGTCGATCACGCACTGAGCTTCGACGAGAGCGTCGGATTCATCGGTGCGCGCAAGTCGCAGCTGATGGTCTTCCTGGAGCCAGCCGTCTCCGCGAAGAAGGACTACGTCTTCCTGCCGAAGTCCGACTGGGATGAGCTGGCGCCTGCGGGCCACTCCGCGCGCAGCGCCATCATGCAGTCTGTCGACAAGACAGGCGGCGTCCCGCGCATGCTGGCCCGTCGCCTGTTCGAGGAATCCTCCGACGAACGGCTGGCCAGGGCGCTGGATTACCTGTTCGAGCGGGTCGCCAGCAACGAAGATGGCGGAGTTCAGCCGACTTACGATCTGTCCGTTCCCGACAACGTGACCTACGTGGCCAACGGAATGGTGAGCCACAACACCATCGGCCTCATGATGGACTGTGACACCACCGGGGTCGAACCGGACCTCGCGCTGGTCAAGTTCAAGAAGCTGGTCGGCGGCGGCTCGATGCAGATCGTCAACCAGACCGTGCCCCGGGCCCTGAAGAACCTCGGCTACCAGCCCGAGCAGGCCGAGGCGATCATCGAGCACATCGCCGAGCACGGTCACGTGATCGATGCCCCCGGCCTGCGGCCCGAGCACTACGAGGTGTTCGACTGCGCGATGGGCGAGCGCGCCATCAGCCCGATGGGCCACGTCCGCATGATGGCCGCGATCCAGCCAGGGCTCAGCGGGGCGATAAGCAAAACCGTCAACGTGCCTGAAACTGCCACAATAGCGGACATAGAGAAGATCTACTTCGAGGGCTGGAAGCTGGGTCTGAAGGCGCTGGCGATCTACCGGGACAACTGCAAGGTCGGCCAGCCGCTGTCGGTCTCCAAGCGGGCGCCGGCGAAGGCCGAGCAGGCCGCCGAGCCCGCGCCGCCGCACGAGGTTCGCCCGGTGCGGCGGCGGCTGCCCAGGCAGCGGTCGGCGATGGTGACCAGGTTCGCGGTGTCGGGCGCGGAGGGCTACATGACCGCCTCCAGCTACCCCGACGACGGCGTCGGCGAGGTGTTCCTCAAGCTCGGTAAGCAGGGCTCCACGCTGGCCGGCGTGATGGACGCGTTCTCCATAGCCATCTCGGTGGGGCTGCAGTACGGCATCCCGCTGGAGTCTTACGTCACCAAGTTCACCAACATGCGCTTCGAGCCTGCCGGGATCACCGATGACCCCGACATCAGGATCGCGAGTTCGGTGATGGACTACATCTTCCGTCGACTCGCGCTCGATCATCTGCCCTACGACCAGCGCGCGGAGATCGGCATCCTGTCCGCGAGCGAGCGGTCCGCCCAGCTTGCGGGGGAGGACCCGGCCGCGGTGGCGGATCAGCCCGACCCGGTGGAGATGGCGCAGTCGGTGCCGGTGGAGAAGGCGGGCCCGCCACCGCCGCATCCGGAAAACCGGAATCCTGAACGGGAGCCGTCGGCTGATCCGCCAGCTACGCCGGATAGCTCGACCGAGCTGATCGAGTCCCACCAGCGGCACAGTACCGACGCTCCGCTCTGCCTCACCTGCGGCACCAAGATGCGGCCCGCGGGCAGCTGCTACGTCTGCGAAGGCTGCGGCTCCACCAGCGGCTGCAGCTAATCGTCAGCCGACACGGCGGACGCCCGGGCTGGTAGGGGCCCGGGCGTCCGCTGCCGCACAGACCCAGCAACGGGATGATTCCCGGCTTATTGTGACGAGTTCTCAGCGATATTTGCTGAGAAGCCGTCACGACCAGGGAAATCACCCAGCGGCTCGACACATCCAGAGGCGAAGCGGTCACCGAGCGGCGCGGCCAGCGGCTGGCTCGTCCTGGATCAGCTCAGCCCGAGGATGCGGGCGGCGTTGCCGTACAGCACCTTGTCCATGACCTCGTCGGCCAGGCCGAGGTCCTGCAACTCGGCGAGGCAGCGCTCCGGGCTGAAGAACGGGAAGTCGCTGCCCCACAGGAACTGCCCGGACAGCCGTCCGCGTAGTTCCCCGATCACCTCAGGCGGGATCCGCCGTGGTGACCATCCCGAGATGTCGATGTACACGTTCGTCTTGTGCAGGGCAATGGCTACCAGGTCCATATGCCAGGGCCAGCCGAAATGCGCGGCCACCACGGTCAGGCCCGGGTGGGCGGCAGCCACGGAATCGAGCTTGATCGGGTGGGCGTAGTCAATCCTGATGCCCTGCCCGCCGGGCTGGCGGGCACCGATCCCGCTGGTCCCGGTGTGGAACAGGGCGAGCAGTCCGTGTTGCTCGCATGCGGCGAAGACCGGCCAGTAGGCGGGGTTATCGGGGGCGAATGCCTGCAGCGACGGATGGAACTTGACCCCCCGCAGACCGAGAGCGGCGATGTTGGCCACCTCGGCGACGGCCGCGTCGCCCTTGTGCGGGTCGACCGAGCCGAGGCCGGTGAAGACGTCCGGGTGGGTCCGGCAGGCGGCGGCCACGGTCTCGTTCGGTACCCGGGGCCGTCCCGTCGCCGTCTCGGCATCCCAGGCCAGCAGGACGGCCTTCACCTGCAGCTGGCGGTACCTGGCGGCCAGCTCGTCCAGCGACAGCCGTTGCACGGGGGAGCGGAAGTAGGCCTCCGCCGCCTCGACGTAGCCCGCCATGCTGCCCAGCAGCCAGTCCGGAGTAGGCAAATGCACATGGAAGTCAACGGCGCGCAACGACACCGGCTCATCGTAGCGGCCGACCAGGGACATGACCTGCGCCACCCGATGCCGAACTCATAGCGAAGCCGCGGGTCGTCATCCATTTGTCCCGCGGGCAGGCTGAAGTGTTATAGGCGGCAGCCCGGGCCCGGGTCTAAAGATCCCGTTCCGGCCGCGGATGGCACCGCCCGGATCTGGGCTATGCAGCGCGGCTCGGTGGCCAGCGCGCGGGTTCGCTGCCAGCCAGCTCGCCGGGAGCTGCGGCGTCCTGCCCCTCGGGGAGCCTTCCCGCCCCGGCCAGGGACGTGGCATCTTGCCGCCCACCCGGGCCGTCGGCGCCAGCGCCAGCGCCCGTGGTGCCCGGCGCTGCGCTCTGCGCCCGATGATCGGGATGCGCGTCGGCGTAGAAGATCATCCCCAGCCACACGCCCAGGGTGACCAGTGCCACTATGGGCAAAAAGACGAAGATAAGTGCCGATCCTGTCATGGCAGGCACTTCCTTCCCGAGGGATCGTACGCCCCGACCGCCACGCATGCCTCGTAGCTGGAAGATCGGCCGTGCTTGCCCTCGCGTCCCTTTAATCCGACCCGGTCTGCGGCTGTCGGGGACAGGGACCAACGGCCTGCGGGCGCCGGACGTCTGGCCCGGCGGCCTGCGGGCGCCGGACGTCCGGTCCGGCGGCCTCCAGCTGCCGGAGGGCACGGGCAGTGCACGCCGCGCGCCGGGCCCACCAGTGCCGCGGGTCGTGTCCGCCGGTGGCCTGCTGGGCGGCGTGCAGCGCCGCCCAGCGGCGAGCATGGTCGGCCAGCCAGCCCGCAGTTGCCGACGGATCCTGGTCGAGCATGGCCGCCAGGGTGTACCGCCGCTCGCCGATCCGGTACCCGAGGCCCGCAGCCGCGGCAGCTTCCCGCAGGTCAATCCCGGTGAGCAGGATCGCGGAGCGGACCGGTGTGACCAGTGCGTCGAGCAGCTGGCCTCGGCCGTCCGCGGGGCGCAGCGGCGCCGGGGCGGTGCGCAGCGCCAGCGGCAGGGCAGTCGGCGGCGCGGCGCGGCGCGTTTCCCGGCCGAGCGCCGCGAGGGTGAGCTGCGCCCACGCGGCCAGCGACGGGACGCCCAGGCGGCTGACGGCGGTGAGATAACCAGGTGCCCACGACCACAGGTGCTCCAGCAGCAGCGCCTCCCGGGCATGCCGCAGGCCGGGCCGTCGCGGCCAGGCGGGCGGTCGTCTCGGCCTCGGTCAGTTCGGCGTACAGCATCAGCAGCGGGCCGAGGTGATCGGCATCTTGCGGCGGGCGCAGGCCGATCGCCCGCCAGAACCCGGCCACGCGATCCAGCGCCTCGCCGCCGAGCTTGCCGTCGGCGCCTAGGTGAATGGCGGCATGCGGCGGCGCGGCGAGGACGAACACGCTGGTGTGCTCGGCCGCGGTCGGCGCGGGCAGGCCGAGACTGTCGGTGACCGGGTGACAGTGCGGCGGCGGGCTGGCAGGCACGGACCCGAGCGCCCGCAGCAGCTCCGGGCCGGCCTTCGGCGCGGCCCGGCCTGGCCTCCGCGCGGATTGGCCCCGCTGGGCCGGCGGTCAGCCGGTCGGCGGTCATGGCGCTGGCACCTGATAGCTGGCCGCAGTGGGCCTGAGCGGGCGGATGAGCCAGGGCGGCCGGCGCAGCGCGCCAGGCGAAGCCGGCCCGGCGGGGCGGGTGAGCGCCAGCCAGTCCCGGTAAATCGCTCGCGCCCTGCTGGTATCCACCGCGATGTCGCCGTGCCGGTCCTGCGGGCCGGCTGGCCGGACCCAGACCGCCTGGTGCCAGCAGTGCATGCCCGAGATCGGGTCGGGGTGGACCGCGAACGTCAGGTTCTGGTGCACGCCGGTGTCGCTCCACCAGATCCGCTGGCTGTCCGGGTCGCTGGAGGAGTAGGGCGCCACGGATGCCTGGCGCCGCATAGCCCAGCCGTCATCGCCGCGGTGCAGATCGACGGTGGCCATCATGCCGCCCGCGCCCCGGGGCTGACCGTCAAGCCGCCAGCGGCCCATGTGATGACTGCAGGCGACCACCCCGGGCCTGATCCCCTCGGTGATCCACGCCTTGGCCACGAAGTAGCCGATGTCGGTCTCGACCCGGACCAGGTCACCGGTCCGGGCGACGCCGAGCCGCTCGGCGTCCGCCGGATGGATCCAGACCGGGTTGGTATGCGCTAGCTCGTCCAGCCATTTGGCGTTGGCCGACCGGGTGTGAATCTGCGTGGGCAGCCGGAACGTGGACAGCAGGACCAGCTGCCCCGGGGCCAGTCGGTCCGGGTGTACGTGGCTCTTGATGTAACCGGGCACCGCGTGCTCCGGCCACCCCCAGTCCGCGAGCGTCGGGGAGTAGAACTCCAGCCGGCCAGACGGGGTGGGGAAGCCCCGTCGCACCGTCCCGTCCACGTCAACCCCCACCGGGCGGCGGCCCTCGCGGTCAGGCTGAGGCATTCCGGTGGGCACGATGTTGGGATTGAACGGTTTCGGCGTGCCGGTGTAGACCCGTCCGGCCGGGCTCACCCGGGCATCGAGAAGTTCCTCAGCGGAGACCGGCTGCTCATGCAGCGCGCCCTGCCCCGAGGAGATCTCGAAGGCGCCGTAGCGGCGCATCCACTGCAGCGGGGTCAGGCCCTGCGCCGCCGCCCGCTCGGGCAGGCCGGGCACCGAGTGTTCGAACATCCAGCCGTAATACTCATCGACGGTGAGCTTGCTGCCCGGCCGGGCCCGTGACTCGTGGTACTGGCGGATGCCGAGCGAGCCGTCCGGGTCGACCCGCCAGGACAGCTCGATCCAGAACTCGTTCTCCTCCCACACCTCGCCCGGGTTGACCTGCCTGCTGTCGGTGATCGTCTCGCCGAGACGCTCACGGGCGGCGCGCAGCACCGGCTGGCGGAACCCGACCCACTGCCCGTCGTACTGCTCATAGGAGTGCGTGTCGTGTCGTTCCGGGCCGTGCCCCATCGGCAGGACGTAGTCGGCGAAGTACGCCGACTCGTTCCAGGTCGGGGTGAGCGCCACGAAGCAGCCGATCTTGCTCTCGTCGGTGAGGACCTGCATCCAGGACAGGCCGTCCGGGTTGGTCCAGACCGGGTTGTAGACCCTGATGAAGTACGTGTCGAGCCGGCCGCGCCCGTCGGCGAGGAAGTGCGGGAGCAGGAACGACATCTCGTTCTGCGCCAGCGGGTACTCCAGCGGCCAGGTCAGGTCCTGCCAGCGGCCCGGATGCGGGGGCTTGTGGATCGGCTCAGGCACGAACTTGTTCGCCACATTCGGGAACGTGCCGCCCTCGGTGGCGACCGCGCCGAGCAGCGCCGAGATCAGGAACAGGGTCCGCGCCACCTGCCAGCCGCCGAGATTCCCCGCGGCGGCCGACCGCCAGACGTGCCCGCTGAACCTGGTGCCCGCTCCGGCCACGACCTCGGCCACCTCGGCCAGCACGGCCGCGTCGATCCCGGACTCGGCGGCAGCGTAGCCGAACGTGAACCCGGCGTACAGTTTCCCCAGGGCCTGCTCGAACGCCTCGAACGTGACCGGCAGGTCCGGGTGGCAGGCCTGCAGGTACTGTGCCCAGTTCCACCACCGGCGGACGAACTCCCGGTCATACCGGCCGGTCGCGATGATGTGCCTGGCTACGGCCAGGTTGATGGCGGCCTCGCTGCCCGGCACCGGAGAGAGCCAGTGGTCGGCGTGCGTCGCGGTGTTGGAAAGCCTGGTGTCGACCACGATCACCTTCGCGCCTGCCGACCGGGCCGACGTTATTCGTTGAGCATGCGGGTTGAAGTAGTGCCCGGCTTCCAGATGCGCGCTGATCAGGTAGATGACCTGGGCATTCGCGAAGTCCGGGCTGGGCCGGTCGGCGCCCATCCAGAACTGGTAGCCGGTCCGCCCGCCGCTGGAGCACACGTTGGTGTGCGAGTTGTGCCCGTCGACGCCCCAGCTGGCCAGCACCCGCTCGGTGAATCCGTCTTCGCCGGGACGGCCCAGGTGGATCATGATCTCGTTCTGGCGCTGCTGCGTGATCGCGGCCCGGATCCGGCCCGCCAGCGCGTCCAGCGCCTCGTCCCAGCTGATCCGTTCCCAGCCGCCGCTGCCGCGCGCGCCGGACCTGCGCAGCGGGTACAGGATGCGGTCGGGATCGGTGACCTGGTTGATGGTGGCCGGTCCCTTCGCGCAGTTGCGGCCGCGCGAGCCCGGGTGCTCGGGGTTGCCCTCGAACTTGCGGACCTGCCGGGTGTCGCGGTCCACGTAGGCCAGCAGCCCGCAGGCGGACTCGCAGTTGAAACAGGTGGTGGGCACCAGCAGGTAGCGGCGCTCCCGGCGGGCCGGCCAGGCGCGCGAGTCGAGCTCGGTCCAGTCGTCCCAGCGCTCCTTCGGGGGGAACGCGGCCAGGTGGACACCGCTCGGGCCCTGGTAGAACGTCTCGCCGCGGGCGCGAGTCGCGGCCCGGGCCGCTGACACCCTGGCCCCGAGGATGTCCAGGTCCGCTTCGTCAGGCACGGCGCCCTGGTCGGGCTTCCCGTGGCTGGCGCCCAGGTCGTTCCGGCGACGGCCGCGACCAGGCATGGTTACCCTCCCTTCCTAGGCCAGCGGCACGGACTGGCCGGCCTGGACGTAGGCATGCTCGTGCGCGAGCAGCCCGGCCAGCGCGAGCGGGGCGGCGGCCACGCCGATCCAGGGCGCCGCGATGGCCGCGGTCGTCAGCGCGATCCCCGGCCAGAAGAGCCGGGCGAACCGGCCGCGCACCATCTCCTGCGTGGCCAGCTGCGCGTGCGCGGTCACATGCGGCAGCGTCACCTCCCCCGCCACCAGCAGCACGTGTGCCGCCGCGGCGATAGCCAGGATCACCTCCACCGCGGTCACCGCCCGTCCCGGCGACAGCCCGGTCGCGAACGGAAGGGTTACTGCCGCGCCGGCCAGCACGGCCTGCACGGCCAGGTGCGGGGCCAGCAGCGGGCTCTGCCACAGATCGCGCGCCTTGGCCTGGGCGAACAGGTAAGCGGTGTAGCACGCGGCGGCCAGCGCCAGCGGGAGGCCGGCCACCGCCAGCACCTGCCTGGGCCCGGTCCAGCCGGCGATGGCGGTCAGCAGGTACAGCGCGGCCAGGGCGCCGTAACCGCCGATGATGACGGCGCCGCGGACCAGCCAGCTGGTCCAGTGCGGCCTGGTGAAGATCAGGTAGAACCGGGCCGGGTGCTTGAGATCGGCGATCAGCAGCGCTCCGGTGACCGCGAGAAAGCCCAGCGCCAGCAGCGGCGCCGCCCAGCGGGTCACCGGGTCGTCCCAGCGGAGGTATCCGAGCAGGGCGAGCAGGACCGGGACCGCGAAGCCGCCAGCCGCCAGGCTCTTGGTCCAGGTGTACAGGCTGACCCGCCAGTCCCACGGCGCGTGGTGCGGCACGTCGTAGGACAGCAGCGCGGCTGCGGAGGAGGGCGGGCTGCCCGGATGGCCGGAGACGACCAGCTGCGGGTCCGGCGCCCCCTGGGTGGCCCAGGCGAACAGCCCGCCGTCCGGGCGGCGCGCCGCGAGCGGGTCCAGCGTGGCCTGATGGGCCCCCTTGTAGTAGACGCTGGGCCAGGTCTCCTTCTCCGGTCGGCGCACCTGGACCGGCTCGCGGGCCACGATTTGCGCGACCTGCGACGCGGGGTCGTTGGCGTCGCCTACCAGGATCGCCTCGGTCGGGCAGACCGTGACGCAGGCCGGTTCCAGGCCCATGTCGAGCCGGTGCGCGCAGAGATTGCACTTCTCGGCCGAGTTGTCCTGCGGGTTGATGAAGATGGCGTCGTAGGGACAGGCTGCTATGCACGCCTTGCAGCCGATGCAGACCGATTTGTCGAAATCGACGATTCCGTCCTCGCGGCGGAACATGGCCTGGGTCGGGCACGCCGTGACGCACGGCGCGTCGGCACACTGGTTGCAGCGGGTCACCTGGAACGCGCGGCGGGCCTGCGGGAACGTCCCGACGTCCACGGACTTGACGTAAGTCCTGGTCACCCCGACTGGAACCGCGTTCTCGCTCTTGCACGCCGTGGTGCAGGCGTGGCAGCCGATGCACTTGGCCTGATCGAGCACCTTCAGCCAGCGGGTGGGCAGGCCCGCGTCTGGCTCCATCAGGCGACCGTATTTCTCAAGCTAGGCGAGACCCTTCACTAGGCGTCACTAGGTGGCTTTCCTACCCGTCGCTGCAGTCACTCAGCTACCCAGTCACTCAGCTACCCCAATCACCGGGCGGCGTCCCGGCTCGGAGTCAGGCCAGGGTCAGCCCGGCGGCCTCAGCGTTGCCGAAATCGTCATCGATGCTGACCGCGGTGCGGCCCCGCGCGGCGAGCATGGAGGCGGCCACCATGGCACGGTAGCCGGACTGGCAGTGCACCCAGACCTCACCATGAGGTACCTCGGCGAGGCGATCGGGCAGCTCATGGAAGGGTATATGCAGCGCCCCGGCGATATGGCCCTGCGTCCACTCCAGCCGCCGGCGGACGTCGAGCACAGCCGGGCAGCCGCTGCCCGGGGCCGCGTCGAGGACAGCCGCGAGGTCGCCGAACTTAGCCAGCCGCAGGTGGGCGAGCGGCCGGCGGCCGGCCCACTCCGGCACCCCTCCGGTGGCGGCCGCGGTCGGCCGGTCGATCCCGATCCTGGCCAGTTCCCGCTGCGCGTCGGCGACCTGCTCCGGTGTCTCGCCCAGCAACGTCACCGGCTTGTTCCACGGGATCACCCAGCCCAGGTAGGTGGCGAAGCTGCCGTGCAGCGGGAAGCTGAACGAGCCAGGCACGAAGCCAGCCGCGAAGGCGACCCGGTCCCGCAGGTCGACCACCCACTCGCCGGCCTGGATGCGGCGGCGGACCTCGGCGGCGTCGGCCCGCCGCGGCGGGGCCAGGTCCGCCCCGCTGGGCCCGGCGATGTTGGCCGCACCCATATGGGCGTAGTACGCGGGCCAGGCGTCCAGGCCAGCGATCAGGTTCTCGACATAGGCCTGCTCGTCGAGGGTGAGTACCGGATTGGACAGTTTTTCCGTGCCGATCGTCGACGACCGGGCCTGCGACTGGGTGGCGGCACAGAAGCTGCCGAACCCGTGCGTTGGGAAGACCTGCGCTGAGTCGGGCAGTTCGCGGGCCAGCCGCCGGGCAGAGGCGTACTGCGCGCGGGCCAGCGCCGCGGTGTTGGCCGGACCCAGCAGATCCGGCCGGCCGGTCGAGCCGTAGAGCAGCGAGCCGCCGGTGAAGACCCCGATGACCTCGCCACCCGCCTCGAGCACATAGGACAGGTGGGTGAAGGTATGACCGGGCGTGGCCAGCACCCGCAGCCGCATGCTGGCGCCGACCGCCACGCTGTCGCCGTCCCGGACCGGGGTGCGGGCGAACCCGACCGGGTCGGCCGCGTTGACGAGATAGCCCGCGCCGGTCGCGCGGGTGAGGGCCAGGCCGCCGGTGATGTAGTCGTTATGCATGTGCGTCTCGGCCACGTGGGTGATGCGCAGGCCGCGGTCCGCGGCCACTGCGCCGATCCGGTCGATGTCCCGCTGGGGGTCGATGACCAGGGCCACCTCCCCGTCGTGGGCGAGGTAGCTGCGGTCGCCCAGAGTCGGCGTATCGACGGGAAGCACTTCGACCATGATCGCGGTCCCTCTCGCCGTTGATGAGCCTGCCGGTTCGTCAAATGTACGATCATTCGTACAAGGCTCTCAAGGCCGGGGGGTCTACTGGGCCGTTTGCCATAGCGAGGTCTGATGGCTGGACAGGGCGCCGTCCCGCGGACGGCGGGGCCATGGCAGCTGGACCGCCGCGGCGCACTGCCGCTGTGGGCACAGCTGCTGGCCGACCTGCGCCGGCGACTGGCTGCTGGCGCGTTCGTCGAACAGTTCCCCGGGGAGCTCGCGCTGGCCGCCGAGTACGAGGTCAGCAGGCAAACCGTCCGCGCGGCGCTGCGGGAACTCAGGGCGGACGGCGTCGTGGTGGCCGAGCGCGGCCGCCGTCCACGGCTCGCCGTCCAGACCGCGATCACGCAGCCGCTCGGTGCCCTTTACTCGCTGTTCGCCTCGGTGGAAGCGGCGGGCCTGCGCCAGACCAGCGTCGTCCGGTCCCGTGACATCAGGACCGAGGCGGTGATCGCAGACCGGCTCGGCCTGGCCGCGTCCACACCGCTGTTCCGCCTTGAGCGGCTGCGCCTGGCGGGGCAGGAGCCGCTGGCCCTCGACACGGTCTGGCTGCCCGCCGACATCGCCGCGCCCCTGGCCGGGGCCGACTTCACCCACACGGCGCTCTACGACGAGCTCGCGGCCCGCGCGGGCCTTCGGCTGGATGGCGGCCAAGAGCACATCCGCTCCGTCGTGCCGACTCCGGCCGACCGGCACCTGCTGCAGATTCCGGCCGCGGCCGGGGCGCTGGCGATCGACCGGCTCGGCTTCGCAGGTGGCCGGTCCGTCGAATGGCGGCACACCCTGATCAGGGGCGACCGGTTCTCGCTGCTCGCCGAGTTCTCTCCGCGAACTGGCTACCAGCTCACCATGGGCAGCATGTACCCATCGGCCGTGACGTCTCCCGCGGTGCCGTCGGCGGGGCCGCCCTGACGCCTCCCGCAGCGCGACCGGCGGCGCCCTCCGCAACGGCCGCCGGTGTGCTGGCCGGGCCCGGCGGGAGGGCTGGGTCACCGGCGGGAGGGCTGGGTCAAGGGTGAGGTGGCGCGGCGGTCAGGGCCGGAACCCGCTGGACTTGGGTCCGAGGAAGGTGATCACCAGCGCGGCGATGGACACGCCGGTGACAGCTACTGCGATCAGCAGCAGGTGCCGGGCCCGGGCCCGTCCCGCGCCCGGCGCGCTGGTCAGCCGGCCGAGTCCCCAGATCAGGGCGCTGAGGAGCAGAACCGGGATGCCTGCGTACGGGCGGTTCTTGAGTATCACGCCGCCCAGCGCGGCGAACGAGATCGCCGTCCGGGTCCAGGCCAGCTCGGTCCGGTCCCGCGCCAGCCCGGGATCGGCGTCCTCGATGTCGTCCGGTGGCGTCATGAGTGCGTGCTCACCCCCGACAGCACGGCCATTGCCGCCGCGATCAACCCGACCACCGCGACCGTCACGGCCAGGATCGCGGGCAGGCGGGAGCGGCGCACCGGCTCTCCCCGGCGCAGCGCGCGCTGGTTGCCGTTCCATTCCAGGTAGCTGACCACGGCGACGGCCGAGCCAAGGAGGATCAGCGGCGTTCCGATGACATGCCGACCCCAGGGGACGCCGGGGAAGGGCGGCAGCAGTTGCACGATCGCCAGCCCGGCGGCTACCAGGGCGAGCGCGGTGCGGCTCCAGGCCAGGAAAGTCCGCTCGTTGGCGAAGGTGAACCGGGCGTCAGGCTCGGTGCCATCCGCAGCTTCCGGTGCCCTGGCCGCGTCCTCGCTGCTGCTGTCCGTCTTCCCTCCCCCGGCGGTCACGATGATTCCGGCCGCGGTGATCCGGCCGGCCGTGGCTGAGCAGGCAGGGGGGGCTGGCCACGTTGCCACGATCGTATGCGGCTGATGCGCGCCCGGGGAGGCCGCCCGGGATCCCGGCCCGGCCCTGACGCCAGCGTCCGAGCGGGGCCGCCCCGGGAATGGCAGAGCCAGGCTCATGGTTAATACCCCGGTAGGTATCATGCTGATGCCCAGCTGGACGAGGAGGTCTTGCCATGGCGACGGTCGAGCTGACGTCGGAGAACTTCGATGCGTTGACCGGCGGCGACGGGCTGGTCCTGATCGACTTCTGGGCGGCATGGTGCGGGCCCTGCCGGATGTTCGGCCCGGTCTTCGAGCTGGCCTCGGGCCGGTACCCGGACGCGGTGTTCGGCAAAGTCGACACGCAGGCCCAGCCGGAACTGGCGGGTGCGTTCGGGATCTCCTCGATCCCGACGCTGATGGTGATCCGCGACGGCGTGGTCTTGTACGCCCAGCCGGGCGCGCTGCCCGAGCCGGCCCTGGAGCAGCTGATCGGCAAGGCCCAGGAACTCGACATGGACGAGGTCCGCGACCGGATCGCCCGCAGTGAGGCGTCGGTCCAGGCCGCAGGCGCGCCGGCCCACAACGAGGGCTAGCGGCGGGCCTTCTTGGCCGGGGCCCGTGCGGCGGGTACGCGCGTTGCGCTTGCGGGCGGAATGGTCCTGGCTGACATCGCGAAGAAGTCGCGCGACCACCACGGCTCGAAGTAGCGGTCCGGCGCGCCAAACATGCCAGGCAGCAGGTCGGTGCCGTTCGCGGGTGTCGCGGCGGCGGTCGCGGTCTTCGGCGTGTAGTAGGCGAAGTTCACCCAGTCGGTGTTGATGTCCAGTTCCATGGCCCGGACCGCGCCCGCCCGGGCCAGGATGTCCGCCAGCGTGGTGATGTTGAGCCCCGGGCCGCCCACGTAGACCAGGGCGCCGTCGGCGGTGATGCCGACACCCGATCTCCACACGTAGACGGCATTGCCGAGGGTGAAGCCCCACTGGCTGGTGTCGTCCGGGTTGAGACCGGGCACCGGCTTGCCGTTCCTGACCAGCAGGTCGAGGTTCTGGCGGACCGAGGCCACATCGGGCGTGAGGGTGGCATCCCGCCCCCAGTCGCCGATGTTGACCGAGCCGTTGCGGTAGATGACGAACGATGCGGCGCCGCGCCGTAGCGGCATGATCGTCTTGCCGTCGGTGTAGTAGCCGCCGTTCGCGTTGCTCATCAGGAAGCCCGCGTTGAAGGCAGCCACCAGGCTCCGGGAAGCCGACGGCCTTACCGGCGCGCTGTGCGCGTAAGGACCGCCGCCGGGAATCGTGCTCCCGGAGTAGAGCGTCGCCCGCAGCAGCTTGGTGTCCATCCAGGCCACGCCGACGACGAGGCTGGTGTGGACGGCGTCGGGCCGCACCCACGTCTCGTACACCGCAGGTATCCCGTCCACCCGCCGGCCGACCGGATGCCATACTCCTTCGCCGGGCAGCCGGTGCCCGGCCGGCGATGTCATCCGCCGCGGTGCCCTGAGGTGGGCCACGGCAGACCGGGTGGTGCCCGCCTGGGCTGATGGCCCTAGCCGCGGGATCGCCGAGGCGGCAGGAGTGCCGCCGACCGGCGGCTGATGATGGGAGTACCAGAGGTTCTCCGCCCAGTTGACGATCGAGCTCCCGCCGTGTTCGCGGAACCATTCGGCCCCGCGCGCGCCGAGCGACGAGCCGAGCCCGGGGTTGGTCAGCGCATTTCCGAGCGAAATCCATACGGGCGTGAGCAGCACAAGGACCGCGCAGAGCCCAGCGAGCAGCGGGTGGCGGCCGACGATTGTGCGCCGCGCGAGCCGGATCTCGCGACGGCGGGCACGGCGCATGGACCGGCGGGCCAGGAAGGAGACGGACCGGTCGGCCGAGGGGTCTGGGTCCAGCACCGCGACGCTTCGGCGGTCGCGGGGGTCATCGTCTTCCGGCCAGCGCTCGTAGCCGCCGCGCGGATCAGAGCGGCCGCGGGGTGGCTCGGCGTGCCCGGAGGACTCAGGGTGCCGGGAGGACTCAGGGTGCCGGGAGGACTCAGCGTGCCGGGAAGACTCAGGGTGCCGGGAGGACTCAGGGTGCCGGGAGGACTGAGCGTGGCGTGAGGGCCCGGTGTGGCGGGGCGGCTCAGCGCGGCCCCAGGGTGGCTCGGCGCGGGCAGCGGAGCGCGACGCTGAGTAACCGTCTGACCAGGAACGGGGATCAGCCGACTCGCCGGAAGCAGGCTGCCACGGCTCATCCCGGCGGTCGCCGGTTCGCGAGTTCAGCCCTGTCCTCCTGCCGCCCATGTCTGCCGTCGGGTACGAGTCGGGATGCCGCTGACCTGGCTCGCGGTCACCTTGCATTGCCTCGTGCCCTTCATCTCGTCAAACATATCCGTGAATCGTGAAGGTGGCATGAACCTAGTGCCCGTGGTCTCACCGCTGAGACCCGGGGCCGGGCTGCGGGCCAGCGGCGTCGTGCCGCTGGCCGGCGGCCGGCGCATACCGGGCCTTTGCGCCGCCTGGCGTACCGCCAGACGGCGACGGCCAGGGCGATCACGGCCAGTGCGGCGACTATGTAGGTGGGGCCGCGGAAGCCATTGACGATAGACCGCCAGTTGGCGCCGACTGCGTAGCCAGCGTAGGCGAGCGCAGCCGTCCACGGGATGCATCCTATGGTGGTATCCGTCCCGAAGCGCGCTGGCTCCAGGCCCGCGATGTCCGCAGGCAGCGATATGAAGGTGCGCACGACCGGCAGGACGCGGCCGGTCAGGACGGCCCTGGGGCCGTACCTGTCGAACCAGCGGCTGGCACGGTCAAGGTTCGTGCTCCAGCCGGAGCCTGCGGCGCCGTCGCCGTAGCGGCCTGGCCGCCGTAGCGGCCCGCTGCCCATGCGGTGTAGCTGCCGACGACATTGCCCGCGACGCCGGCGATGATGACGGCGGCCAGGTTGAGGCTGGTTCCCGGGACGGCCCCGGCGGCCAGCGCGCCGCCGAAGGTCATGATCAGCTCGGTGGGCACCGGTATGCCCGCCGATTCGGCGACCATGAGCAAGAACACGGCCGAGGGCCGGCCCGCCGCCACGTCGGCGGTTTCCGGTTCCTCGGCGAGCGCGGCGTCAGCCGCCAGCGACGCGCGGGTCCTGAAGCGCTCCCCGGCGATGGGGATGACGGGGTAGCCGGAGGTTGGCAGATAGGAGGCAGGATGATCAGATAAGAGGCGAGATGATTACTGTCTGGCCATTCCGTAGGGGGTTGCCTCCAAAGCGGCCGGACGCCCGGTGCGGGCACGCCGGTGCGTCTGATCATGCCTGGGCCTGACCTGGGCGGACGGGCTGCGCCTGAAGACCCGCCCCAGGCTGCAAAGCCCGCCCCACCGGTCACCAGCACACAGGCAGCCCCGGCCACGACGCAGGATTGGCTCCGGGAAAGGCAGAAACACAGAAGCTGGCGCGGTATGCCGGCCTGGGGCCGCATGTCTGAGCAGGTATGGCTACGCCGTCTTGCCCTGACGGGGATCGCGGCCCTGGCGGGCCTGTTGTACGCCTGGGCCTTGGGCCAGGACACGCTGGAGTACTACTACGCCGCGGCTGACCGCAGCATGTCCATGAGCTGGCATAACTTCGTCTTCGGCGCCTTCGACCCAGCGGGAACCATCACCGTGGACAAGCTGCCGGGGGCGTTGTGGATCCAAGCGCTTTCGGTGCGGGCGTTCGGCTTGCACACCTGGGCGATCATCCTTCCGCAGGTCATCGAGGGCATCCTGACCGTGCTGGTGCTCTACCGGGCGGTGCGGCGGCTGGCCGGCCCGGCCGCCGGCCTGATCGCGGCACTTGTCCTGGCGGTCAGCCCGGCCACGGTGGCTCTGGATCGCGAGAACATCTCCGACTCGCTGCTGATCTTGCTGCTGGTCCTGGCCGCCGACGCCGTCTCGGGAGCTATTGCCGGGCGGGCCGCTGGCGGCCCGGGCCGTGACGCCCCGCCAGGTGCCAGCGACCCGGATGGGCCGTCGCCCGGCGCGGCCGACGGCGATCGCCTGGTTGCCGGTGAGCAAGCTGCTCCCGCCCGGCGGGGCGTCGGCGCTGGCGACTCCGGCCGCCCGGGCGACCGCGCCGCCCGCGTCCGCCGGCCCGGCGGAACCTTGGGCCGGCTGATGCTGGCCGGCTTGTGGGTGGGTCTGGCTTTCCAGGCTAAGGAGTTCGAGGCGTGGATGGTGCTGCCCGCGCTGGGCCTGGCCTATCTGCTGTCCGGGCCCGGCCCCGTGTTGCGGCGCGCCGGTCAGCTTGCGGTCGCGGGCGTGGTCGCCGCGCTGGTGTCGGTGTCCTGGATGACTGCTGTTTCGCTAGTGCCCGCCGCGGGCCGGCCTTATGTCGACGGCAGCCACGACAACTCCGTCTTCGAGCAGGTCTTCGCCTATAACGGGTTCGGAAGGTTCGGCGACCAGACTCCGGTGCAGGTGCGGGCCGCGCAGCTGGATCCCGGTGCCGCGGTCCCCGTTCCGGGGCGTGCCGCCGGCCGCCTGCTGGCCGGCGGCCTGGGCCGGGATACCGGCTGGCTGATCCCGGCCGCCGCCGCCGTGGCCGCTTGGGGTATCGCCAGCCGGCGCCGGAAGCCACGCGGTGACCCGCTCCGGGCCTGTTTCATATTGTGGGGCGGTTGGCTGCTGACCTTCTTCGCGGTTTTCTCGGTGGTCACCGTACTCCAGCCCTATTACACCGCGGCGCTGTCCCCGGCGGCCGCCGCCATCATCGGGGCCGGCGTCGCCGCGGCCCGGTCACGGGACCGAGCCCCGGTCAGCTGGACGATAGGCCTGGCGGTCATCGTCGGGGGCACGGCCGTCTATGCGGCCTGGCTGGTGTCCTCATCTGCCCGCGCGCCAGGCTGGCTGGTCCCGGCCATCATCGCCACCGGCGCCGCCGCGGCCGGCTTGATCGTATGGTCGCTGGCGGGCAGCCGCTTTGTTCCGCTCGCCGCGGCCCTGCTCGCGGGCCTGGCCGCCGTATCGCTGGCGCCAGCCGTCGCCTCGGTCAGCCTGGCGGCTCACAGCCAAGGCGCTTTTGATACCCCGTTCGAGTCGGCGCGGGTGCAGGAGGATGTCGCTATCGGCACGGGCCAGCAGGCGGTCGTCAGCGTGCGGGACGCGATCCCCGTCTGGCAGCACATCGAGAGCGGAGCCCCTTACCTGATGGCGGCGCAGAGCATAGGGCTGCCATCGGTGATCATCTATGACACCGGCCTCGAGGCGCTCCCCATCGGGGGGTACGACGGTACGACTCCCTCGCCGACCCTGGCCCAGCTGCAGGCCGACATCCGGCATGGCCTGTTCCACCTCGTCTGGATAGCTTCCGCCACCGAGCCCCGGCTGCGGTGGGTCACCACCCACTGCACCCAGCTGACGAAGCGGTTGTATTACTGTGGAACGGTTCGGGGGCGACTCCCGGTGGCCCAGCCGGCCCCGGTGCCTCAGTCGGCCCCGGTGCGCCGGTCGGCCCCGGTGCCCCAGCCGGCCCGGTAGCACACCTATACCGGATTAGGTTGACGATCCCAATACTAATGACTGATTTGTCCCCACGAAATCCGGTACAGGCCCGATTTGCGCCCGACCGCCGGGTTCTGCGACCGGGGCAGCTTGGTGAGGAAGTAGCCAGTGATCCCGTTGATCGCCGTTGCGGTACAGCATCACCCGCCCGGTCACCCTGACCCGATCACCGGTGGAGGTACACCCGAACCCGTCAGCTAACCCGGTAGGCGGCCTAGGAGAGGAGACTCCACGTGGAGCGCTTGCCATCGGTGCCCCAGCCGGCCCCGGTGCCCGAACCCAGGTCGACGACCACGACGTGACTTCGATGGTTGCCTTATACCCCCCGCGGGTATTGGTTCAAGGCGCCATAGCGAGGTCGGCCGGCGGCGGCAATTCCTGGCGCTTCCCGGCGCGCGGTTATCGGGCCGGCCCGTCCGTCATGATCATTACTGTCCGTCATGAGCACGACGTGTCCAGCTCATGACCGTCCATCATGAGCACGACGCCGTCCAGCTCATGGTTGTTCGTCATGAGCTGGACGTGGGCTCTGGCCAGCCGGTCTCGGGAGGCCAGGGTCGGCCGGCCGCCGTGCTGCTCAGATCCAGCGGCGACGCCGCGAGCGGCCCCGTTCCAGGCCGGTGACCCGCAGGATCAGCAGCACGACAATGGCGCCGAGGATCGATCCGATAATGCCCGATGTGTAGAAATGGTGCACTTCCAGCGTGTGGTATTCGATCAGGCGCTGGAGGAAGCCGCCGACGAAGGAACCGACGATGCCCAGCGCGGTGGTGCCGAGGATGCCGATGTCGTCACGGCCCGGCACGAGCAGCCGCGCGATAAGGCCGACAATGAGCCCGATGACGATGAGTACCACAATGAATTCCAGCATGCGGGTGTAGCTACCAATATTTCCCATGATCATGCAAAGGCGCCTGGCGCGTGGCCGACGACGGCGACGGCCGGATGCGGAAGGCCAGCGCCGACAAGGTCGTGATCGCCACCGGCACCCGCCCGGCGCGGCCTGCCACCGTCGATTTCGACGGGCGCACGGTCATCGACTCTGACGGGATCGTCAACCTGGAGCAGGTCCCGCGCTCGATGGTCGTGGCCGGCGCCGGGGTGATCGGGATCGAGTACGCGTCCATGTTTGCCGCGCTCGGCACCAAGGTCACGGTCGTGGAGCAGCGCGAGCGGATGCTGGAGTTCTGCGACATCGAGGTTGTGGAGGCGCTGAAATATCATCTCCGCGATCTCGCGGTGACCTTCCGGTTCGGCGAGACGGTGGCCTCCGTCGAGTCCCGGCCCGGAGGAGCCATCGCGACCCTGCGCAGCGGGAAGAAGACCCCCGCCGACACCGTCATGTACTCGGCCGGCCGCCAGGGCATGAGCGACAATCTTAACCTCGCCGCGGCCGGCCTCGCCGCAGACGAGCGCGGCCGGATCGGGGTGGACGAGTTCTTCCGTACCACGGTTTCGCATATCTACGCGGTGGGCGATGTCATCGGCTTTCCCGCCCTCGCCGCGACGTCCATGGAACAGGGCCGCCTGGCGGCGCACCACGCCTGCGGAGAGCCGACGCCCGCGAATCGGGCAGATGTCGCCGATCGGGATCTACAGCATCCCGGAGATTAGCTTCATCGGGCCCACCGAAGACCAGCTCACCAGGGATAACGTGCCGTTCGAAGTTGGCGTCTCCCGATACCGGGAACTGGCCCGCGGGCAAATCATCGGTGACTCCTACGGCGTGCTGAAGCTGCTGGTCTCGCTGGAGGACCGGACGCTGCTCGGCGTGCATGTCTTCGGTACCGGGGCCACTGAGCTGGTCCACATCGGCCAGGCGGTCATGGGCTGCGGCGGGACCATCGACTATCTCGTTGACGCGGTGTTCAACTACCCGACCCTGGCCGAGTCCTACAAGGTCGCCGCCCTCGACGCGACCAACAAGATGCGCGAGATCGCGCGGCTCTCCTGAGCGTCCGCGGGAGGGCGCTGCAACGCTGTCTCGTCAGGCCAGCAGGCCGCATGCCCTGATACCAGGCGGGCGCCGGGAGCAGCGCAGGGCGGGTCCTTGATGTGATCGGCAGGCCAGTTCACCGACTCCACGCCCAGGAGCTGGCTTTCGCCGCGCTTGCGCTCAGCCGGAGCATGTCGCTTCGAATGGAAGCAGCGGTCAGCTCGCACTTCGGCTGGCTGCTCGAGAATATGCACCAGGCGCGGACGGAAGAAAGGCAGTACCTGGCGAGAGAGCCCCATGACCGGGTGAGCACCGGTATCGGCGTCGCGTTCCGGCAGCTGGAGCTGTCCGAAATGCAGCTGGCGCTGTCCGAAATGTGGCAAGGGACGGATGCTCTGCAGGCCAGCACCGGCAGTCGGCGCGGAACGCCCTAGTCCAGGCGATGGAGGATATCCGGCAGGTCACTGCCGAGCGTGGAATTCCGCATCCCGCTCGCGGCCCGGCGCGCGGGCCGGACCGATCCCGCCGCCGCGCCGCCCGGCCGGTCAGACCGGTGGTAGACCGCCCGGCCGGTCAGACCGTCGGTAGACCGCCCGGCCGTCGGCGCAGGCTAGCGGCTTCGCAGCGCGCCGGGATTGGCCCGCCATGGCCAATTTTCCGCCCGCGATCCGATTCTGAGGCTCCGTAATGCGCTATACAGGTTTAGTACGAGGGAGCGAGATGCGGACAGAAGATAGGCACCTGTCCCTGCCGGGCTGGCGGACCGTGCAGGACGGGGCTGCCCGCATTCGCCGTGCCATCGGCGCGGCGCCACTGCCTTTGAAGATCCTTCTCATCGCCGCGGCTATCTTCTTCGCCACCATAGCGTCGCCGATCCTGATCGTCGCCGGGCTGGCCTACGCGCCATTCGCGGTATCGGCCGGTCGGCGTAGCGTGCTGGCTTCGCTGTCGGTGGCCGTCTGGGGCCTGCTGGTGATCGCGCTGCTGGCCCGGGGCGACGGAAACCCGCAGCTACCGCTGACGACGCTCATCGTGCTGCCGTTCGCCGTGGTGGCAGCCGCCCACGCGGGTGCGCTCGGCCGCTGGTACGTGCCCTGCCGCACGGTGGCGTGGACGCTCCTGTGGGCGCTCCCGGTAGGCTCCCTCGCCCTGCGGCTCTGGAGCCACGAGCCCTTCGTCGGGCCCGTCTTCGGCTGGCTGATCGCCTGCGTGGTACTGGGCTGGCGGCTGGCCAAGTCGCTGCAGGAATCCCGCGAATACGGGCGTCAGCAGGCTCGGGGCAGCGCGCTGGCCGCGCCGTACGCGTGGCCAGGATCGCGGTCACCACGGCCGCCGGGCGCCAAGATGCCTCGCGGCCAGCTGGATTCCCCGGACGGTCCGCCCGGTGCCCCGTTGGGCGGCCCGCGGGCTGGCCCGAGGCGCCCCGGCGGAGGCGGCCGAATGACCGTCGCGACGGATGCGGCCGGCCTGGCGCACCCGAGCGCCAGCGCACCGGGCCAGCCGGGAGCCGACGCCGAGGAAAGCCGGTCGGACGTGCTCCGCGAGCCGGATATCACCGTCGACGAGGCCATGGCCGAGCTGGACAGCATGATCGGGCTCACCGCGGTCAAGGATCAGATCCGCTCGATCGCGGCGTCGATCGAGGCCGCGCGCAGGCGGGCGCTGGCCGGGTACGGGACCGAGAAGCCGATGCAGCACCTGGTGTTCCTGGGGCCCCCTGGCACCGGGAAGACCGCCGTGGCCCGGATCATCGCCAAGATTTTTTACGCGTTCGGGCTGCTAGATACCCCCGCTGTGGTGGAGGCGCAGCGTGCGGACCTGGTCGGCGAGTACCTTGGCGCGACCGCGATCAAGACGAACGAGCTGATCGACTCCGCACTGGGTGGCGTGCTGTTCATCGATGAGGCCTACAGCCTGGTCAATGAGGGTGACGGGCAGGGCGACAGGTTCGGCAACGAGGCCGTCCAGGCGCTGCTGAAGCGGGCCGAGGACGATCGTGACGACCTGGTCATCATCCTGGCCGGTTACGAGCGCCAGATGGAGGGCTTCCTGGCCAGCAATCCCGGCCTGACGTCGAGGTTCGCGACCAGGGTCAAGTTCCCCGGCTACTCGCCTGCCGAGCTGCTCTCGCTGGCCGACCTGGCCATGGAGCGGCGCGGCGAGGTGCTCGATCCCGACGCCAGGCCGGTGCTCTGGCGCATGCTCGAGGACGTTGGGCGCCGCAGGCTGGCGGATGATCTCGGGAATGCGCGGTTTGTCCGCAGCCTGCTGGAGAAGGCCGGACGAGCCAGGGATGTCCGGGTGATGAGCGCCGACGCCGAGCCGTCATCGGCAGACCTGGTGACGTTGCGCGGTGTCGATCTGACCCGCGCGTTCAGCGAGCTGACCACCCGGTTCCGCGGCTATGGCGAGACCCCGACCCTGGAAAGCGCGCTCGCCGAGCTGGACGCGCTGATCGGGCTCGAGCCAGTCAAGCGGCAGGTGCACGAGATCGCCGCTCAGCTGCGGGTGGCCAGGCTCCGGGACCGGCAGGGCCTGGCCAGCCAGCCGCCCGCCCGGCATTTCGTGTTCACCGGTCCGCCGGGTACGGGCAAGACGACGGTCGCGCGGATCCTGGGCCGCATCTTCGCGGCCCTGGGCCTGCTGGTCCGGCCCAGCGTCGTCGAGGCGCACCGCGCTGACCTGGTCGGCGAACACCTCGGCGCGACCGCGATCAAGACCAACAAGCTCGTCGATTCCGCGCTGGGCGGCGTGCTCTTCGTCGATGAGGCCTACTCGCTCTACAACGAGGGCTACTCAGGCGGTGACGCGTTCGGGTCCGAGGCGACGGCCACCTTGCTCAAGCGCGCCGAGGACGACCGGGACCGGCTGGTGATCGTGCTGGCCGGATACACCGCTGACATGGACAGGTTCCTGCGCAGCAATCCCGGGCTGGCGTCGAGGTTCAGCGTGCGGATCGGCTTCCCCAGCTACACCCCGGCCGAGCTGTCAGCGATCGCGGAGGTGATCGCCCGGCAGGCCGGGGACTCCTTCGACCCCGATGCGCGGCCGGTACTCGAGCAGATCTTCAGCCAGGCCTGCGCGGATGGCCGGATCGATGAGCTTGGTAACGGGCGTTTCGCCCGGTCGCTGTACGAGCGCGGCTGTGCCTGCCGGGACATGCGGGTCGCGCACCTCGGCGAGGAGGCGAGCGCGGCGGATCTCACCACGGTGGCCGCGGCCGACCTGCTGACCGCCTACCGCGAGATCAGCGGCGGCTGACCGCGCACTCCGAATTCGGCGGCTGATCTCGAAGCGCACCTGCTCAGGCGGCCGGCCGCCGACGCGAGCCGCTACCGGGCTGGTGAACCGTATCCGCCGCCGCCGGGCGTCTCGATCACGAACAGGTCTCCGGCGGTCACGGCCACCGAATCGGATCCGCGCATCGGGGTGACCGAGCCGTCGGGATGCTCGACCCAGTGCCGCCCGAGCGCGCCCGGTTTCCCGCCCGCCATCCCGTAGGGCGGGACGCGGCGGTGGCTGCTCAGCGTGGTGATGGTCATCGGCTCCAGGAAACGGAGTTCGCGGCGGCCGCCATCGCCGCCGGGCCAGCGCCCCGCTCCGCCGCTGCCGCGGCGGATCGCGTACCGCTCCAGCCGGACCGGATAGCGCCATTCCAGCACCTCGGGGTCGGTGAGCCGGGAGTTGGTCATATGGGTCTGCACCACATCTGTGCCGGCGAAGCCCTGCCCAGCGCCCGATCCGCTGGCCACCGTCTCGTAGTACTGGTAGCGCTCGTTGCCGAAGGTGACGTTGTTCATCGTGCCCGAGCCCTCTGCCATCACGCCCAGCGCCGCGTACAGGGCCCCGGTGATCGCCTGCGAGGTCTCCACGTTTCCGGCCGCCACCGCCGCGGGGTACTCCGGCGCGAGCATGCAACCCGGCGGGATGACCACGCGGACCGGCTTGAGGCAGCCGGAGTTGAGGGGGATGTCATCGGCCACCAGGGTGCGGAACACATACAGCACGGCCGCCATGGCCACCGACGACGGCGCGTTGAAATTGCCCGGCAGCTGCGGCGAGGTGCCGGTGAAGTCGACCTCCGCAGTGCGGGCTACCCGGTCCACCCGAACCGCGACCCTGATGACCGCCCCGTTGTCGAGCGGGTAGGCGTAGCCGCCGTCGCTCAGCGAGGCAATGACGCGGCGCACGGCTTCCTCGGCATTGTCCTGGACGTACCCCATGTAGGCCCGTACCACGTCCAGCCCGAAATGCTCGATCATCCGGCCGAGCTCCTGCACCCCCTTCTCATTGGCCGCGATCTGGGCCCGCAGGTCGGCCAGGTTCACCTCCGGGTTGCGGGACGGCCAGGGCGCGGAGCGGAGCAGTTCCAATGTCTGCGCTTCCCGCAGCAGCCCGCCCCGCACCAGCAGCCAGTTATCGATGAGCACCCCTTCTTCCTCGACCCGGGTGCTGAACGCGGGCATCGAGCCCGGCGTGATCCCCCCGACCTCTGCGTGGTGGCCGCGGGATGCCACGTAAAAGAGAATCTCGGAGCCGGCGCCATCGAATACGGGGGTGACCACGGTGATGTCCGGCAGATGCGTCCCGCCGTGGTAGGGGTCGTTCAGCACGTAGACGTCGCCGGGCCGCATCCGGCCCGCGTTACGCCGTACGACAATCCTGATGCTCTCCCCCATCGAGCCCAGGTGCACCGGAATGTGCGGGGCGTTGGCGATCAGACCCCCGTCAGCGTCGAAGATGGCGCACGAGAAGTCCAGCCGCTCCTTGATGTTGACCGAGTGCGCGGTAGCGCGCAGCCGCACCCCCATCTGTTCGGCCGCTGACATGAACAGGTTGTTGAAGATCTCGAGCATGACCGGATCCACCGTGGTCCCGGCCAGGCGCTGCTCCGGCCGGGCCGCCACGCGGGTGAGCAGCAGGTCGCCGGACCCGGTCAGCTCCGCCCGCCAGCCCGGCTCGATCACCGTGGTCGCGAAGTCCTCCACGATCAGCGCCGGCCCGTCCACCCGCTGGCCGGGCCGCAAATCCGCTCGGCGGACGAGCGGCACGTCTGCCCGGGCGCCCGCTACCTGCATCGCCACCGTGGCTCCCGCGCCCCCCGCGCCCCCCGCCTGCCCCGGCCCGGGCGGTCGGCCCGGCGGGCTTTCCCCCGGTGGCGGCCCGTCTGCGTACGGCCCGTCTGCGTGCGGCCCGTCTGCGTGCGGCCCGTCCGGCGGCTGCCCGTCCGGCGCCGCGGAGGCGGCGACAAGCTCTACCGACACCGCCTCCACCAGGATCGTCTTGCCGCGCATGAGGAACGAGAAGTGCTGCCGGTAGGCCCGCTCGAAACTGGCCACCATCTCGGCCACGCGGCCGAGCGGGACCGGCAGCGCGGTGTCGGTGCCGTCGTAGCGGAGGTGGACCCGGCGCGCCGCCCGGGCGCGGCCGGGCTCGATCCCCTGCCGGGCCAGCTCGGCGAGCGCGTCGGCTTCCAGGCGGTCGGCCACCCGGCCCAGCTCCGGGAGCAGCCGGGTGCCGAGCGGTGCCTCCACCGCGGCCTCGCGCATCGCGGTCACCTCCGCCAGGCCCATCCCGTAGGCGGACAGCACCCCGGCAAGCGGGTGGATAAGCACCCGGGTAATGCCGAGCGCGTCGGCCACCGCGCAGGCGTGCTGGCCGCCGGCCCCGCCGAACGTCGCCAGCACGTACTGGGTCACGTCATAGCCGCGCTGCACCGAGACTTTCTTGATCGCGTTCGCCATGTTCGCCACCGCGATCTCCAGGAAGCCGGCGGCGACCTGCTCAGGCGAGGGGGATGTACCGGACCGGGCAGCTGGCTCGCCGGATTCCGGCGAGAGCACGCGGCTGGCGGCCGCCTCGCCGATCCGCCGCGCCAGCCCGGCGAATCGCTGCCGCACGATGTCTGCATCCAAGGGCTGGTCACCGTCCTCGCCGAATACGCTCGGAAAGTAGGCTGGCTGGATCCGGCCGAGCATGATATTGGCGTCAGTGACCGTAAGCGGGCCCCCGCGCCGATAGGCCGCCGGGCCGGGGTCCGCGCCGGCCGAGTCGGGGCCGACCCGGTACCGGCTGCCGTCGAAGTGCAGGACCGACCCGCCGCCCGCGGCAACCGTGTGGATGCTCAGCATCGGCGCCCGCATCCGCACCCCGGCGACCTGCGTCTCGTACTGCCGCTCGAACTCGCCCGCGTAATGGGATACATCGGTCGAGGTGCCGCCCATGTCGAACCCGATCACCTGGTCAAAGCCCGCCGCCTGCGCGGTGCGGGCCATGCCGACGATGCCGCCGGCGGGCCCGGACAGGATAGAGTCCTTGCCCCGGAACAGCCGGGCATCGGTCAGGCCGCCGCTGGATTGCATGAACTGCAATCGGACGCCGCCAAGCTCGCTGGCGACCTGGTCCACGTAGCGGGCGAGGATCGGGGACAGGTAGGCGTCCACCAGCGTGGTGTCGCCACGGGACACCAGCTTCATCAGCGGGCTGGTCGCATGCGACAGTGATACCTGCGCGAATCCGGCCCGGCGGGCGATCTCGCCGATCCGGGCCTCGTGCGCCGGGTAACGGTAGCCGTGCATGCACACCACCGCCGCCGACCGCAGGCCCTCGTCGTAAGCGGCCTTCAGGTCACGCGCCACAGCATCCTCGTCGAGAGCGATGATGACCTCGCCACGGGCCCCGACCCGCTCGGTGGCCTCAATCACCCGCGAGTACACCATTTCCGGACGGACGATCTGCCGGTCGAAGATCTGAGGCCGGTCCTGGTAGGCGATCCGTACCGCGTCCCCGAAACCGCGCGTGATGACCAGGACAGTCGGCTCGCCCTTGCGTTCCAGCAGGGCATTGGTGGCGACCGTGGTGCCCAGGCGTACCACGGCGATCCGCCCGGCCGGAATGGGAGCGCCTTCCGCCACGCCGAGCAGGCGCCGGATGCCCGCGACGGCGGGATCGCCGTACCGGCCCGGGTCCTGCGACAGCAGCTTGCAGACGGCGAGCGTGCCATCCGGGCGGCGCGCGATCACATCGGTGAACGTGCCGCCACGGTCGATCCAGAACTCCCAGCCGCGCTCCACGCGCTCAGCCCGGCTGCTCCAGGTTCGGCGCCACGTCCGAGAGGGCCTCCGCGATGTCGTCCTCGTCGTACCCGGCCGCACTGATCACGTTCATGAGCACGTGCATCACCGAGTGGCGCTCCTCGCCCAGGTCCAGCAGGCGCTGTGCCGCATCCCACAGTTCCGGGGGGTCACCACGCCAGAGCCGGTCGGCCAGGGCCAGATGCCCGTCGATGTGCCTGCCGTCGGCGGGCCGCTTGCCATCCTCGTCGTGATACGCCGCTAGCAGCATCCGGCGCTCGCCGGGCTCGGCCGGGTTCAGCATGCCCAGGTCCGTTCCGCGGTAGCTACCGCGAAGGACCGGGAAGGCAAAGGCGCGGCGCGGCAGCGCCTCCAGGTCGGAGTCGGGCAGCAGCCGGGTGACCAGCGCAGGCTCCAGGCCGAACGAGGCCGGGTCGTGGTAGACCCGGGTAAAGGTGCCCATCGAGTCGAACACCGAGTCGAGCGCCTGGGCGACGGCCTGCTGCCCGAGCCCGGTGCGGGGGCCCGCCCACCGGATCCACGCCGCGAGCACATGTGGCATCGCATGCTGCTCGGCCGGGGTCAGCATGACCTTCCTCGGCAGCCAATCGAGCAGGAACGTCTCGGCTTTAACCGGGCTCATCCGGAGCGGCCTGCCGAAATCCTGCTCGCAGCCGTACTCGACGATGTGGTCGGCGCACCGGCTGGCCGCCTCCCGGTCGGAAACGTCCTCGGCCTCGTCCGAGGCCAGGAACTCGGCGACGAGCATGGCCCGGCGGTCCTTGCGCCAGACCTGCCGTCCGGAACCCAAGCCTCCGCGCGGGGCGGGCGGCAGGGTACGCACCCGGGCCCTGATGAAGGCGTGATAAGCGGGAAAGGAACTACTGACCGGCGGGTCGGCCAGCGAGTCCGTGGCCGTGAGAGCGGCCTCCAGCAGCCGTCTGGCCTGCGGCGGGTCGAGAGGGGTGAACGTCGGGCGGCCGACCACCTCGCTAGCCGGCTCTGAGCTGCCCTCGCTGGCGTTGCGGCAGTACTCAAGGAGCTTGGTGACCTGTGAGGTGACCCAGCCGTCCCGGGCGATCCCGCCCGCGTTGTAATCGACCACCACGACCAGGGCATGCTGCTCCTCGCCGGCGTAGCTGAAGACGCAGACCACCTCGTCGCGGTCACCGTAGGCGTCGGAGTTCACGTAGCACTGCGCCGCCGTGACCGCTCCGACATGCTCGGCCCAGCCCGGGCGGGCCACGCCGCGCTCCATCATCGACAGCGCCGCCCGTTCCGCCCGGGCCGCCTGGCGCGAGGTGCCCAGGCAGGCGATGCCGGAAAGCAGCGCGAGCGCCGCCGGGCTCTCCTGCTGGGCCGCATAGGCGATCAGGCCCTCGCCGATCAGTTCCTCGATCTCGGCCCGCTGGCGCTGGACATCGCGTAGCCCCCCGCGCCCGGTGCGCTGCCCCCACCAGGTGCCGAGGAGCTCGCTGACCATGAGCTCGGCGTCGAGCGGGCTGCGCACGGCCAGCAGTTCCCTGGCCGCCCTCAGCATCTCGGCGAACAAGGCATTTGGCGGCGCGGCTGACCCGCCCCCAGGCAGGGCGGGCCGCCCGGAGTAACCCGGTCTGCCGTGCGGCTGGTGGCGTCGGCTCGGCGGGGTCACATGGTTAGCCTTTCAGATGCACGGCGAATCGTGCCACGCCTGTGCCCGGCGCGCCGGTTGTTTCTGCACTTATCGCAGGCTCGCTGGACGATGATGGGCAACTCCGTTGAAAGTGCCATTGACGTATTAAGCCAGGAAACCATGGCGCGGGCGCTCCCGCTGGCAGTCTCGCCCGGCTGGCAACTGTACGCCGGCCGGCCGCGGGCCGTCGCGATCGCCGGTTCTGCCCTGCTCGGCCGGCGACGTCGAGCCGGCCGCCCGCCGGGAACTGGTTTAGGTGACCCGCCGCTTGCACGGCGTGGCCGCTCGCCGCGGCCGGGCGCGATAGGCTGACTAACGGCAGAGGTGCCCGGCGCGGCGGGCCGTCCTCCGCGCCGGCGAGTTGACGCGGCGGCTAGATTGCGGAGCCTGCAGATGACAGCCTCACCGCGACGCAGCGCTCAGCGTAGGGCGCGACCGGAGGGAGGCCAGGGGGGGCCTGGCAGTGCCCGAGCTGGGTCAGGACCAGCGGGCGCTGTCGGCTGGAAAAGAAAGCTGCTGTTACCGAGTTGTCGCTGCGCGCACTCTTGCGCGCGTTTCAGCCGCTAGCCTTTTTCTGTCCGCGGTGAGCAGGAAGGAGCCGCTCCATGGCGCACGCTCGCACGGGTGTGGGAGATTCCCCATGAGCACTGGCACCTCCGTGCCCAAGCCCCGCGTGTCCGGCATGGACGTATCGGACTCCGCGCTGCTGTCGACCCTGCTCAGCGAGGCTCCGATCGGCTTCGCTTTCTTCGGTCCCGACCTGCGGCTACGGCGGATGAATCAGGCCCTGGCCAGCCTGAACGGGATCGACCCTGATGACCACATCGGCCGCTCGCCCGCGCAGATCTGGCCGGACTATCTAGGCGTCAGGGCCGAGTCCGCCGTCCGGCACGTCCTTGACCAGGATCAGCCCCTTTTCGAGGCCGATCAGCAGATCACCGTTCCCGTCGCCGCAGCCGCCGTGCAGCAGGAACTGGTCGCCGAGCAGCCGCCCGAGGGCCGTGACCCGGCTGCGGGCGCCCCGGAGCAGGCGGGCAGGAACGTGCGGCACTGGGCGTTCTCCTGGTTCCCTTCGCACGACACCGACGGGGACATCAGCGGCGTGGCACTCATCGCCGTAGACATCACAGACCGGCGCAAATCGGAAGAGGCCGTGCGGCGCAGCGAGGAGCGCTACCGCTCGCTGGTGCAGGCCGGCGCGCAAGTGGTCTGGGTGACCACGCCCACCGGGCAGATCGCCGAGGATTCGCCGGAATGGCGCTGGATAACCGGGCAGACGGTCGAGGAGTACCAGGGCAACGGCTGGCTGGATGCGATCCACCCGGAGGACAGGGAGCGAGTCGAGCGGGACTGGCAGGAGTGCGTTGGTACCGGCAAGGTGTTCGACAGCCGTTACCGGGTCCGCACCAAGACGGGCTCCTACCGGCACTACGACGTCCGGGCCGTGCCGATCGAGCGGGACGGGAAGATCGTCGAGTGGGTCGGCGCGAGCACGGATGTCACCGGCCAGCGTGAGGCCGAGGAGATGCGGGGCCGGCTGACCGAGCAGCTGTCGGCGGCGGCTTTGCGCACCGCGCGGTTGCAGCAGGCGACGTCGATGCTGGCCGAGGCGCTCACGGTTGAGCAGGTCGTCGAGGTGATCACCCAGGTGGGCCGGTCGGCCATCGGCGCCGAGCGCTCCGCGGTGGCGATGCTTGACCCGGAGCGGCTCCGGCTGAAGACGGTCAACCTGGCCGGGCTGCCTGACAGCCTGGGCGCGCCCAGCGGCGACATTCCGCTGGATACCCCGAGCGTCATGACCGCCGCCATCATCGCCAGGCGTCCGCTGCTCATCGAGAGCCCCGACGGCCTGCGGGCATATTTCGAGGGCCAGGTCAACGTCGATCTGTTCCTGCAGCACAGCGACGAGCGGGCCTGGGTGGGCCTGCCGCTGCTGTCATCGGGCGCCCCGCTCGGCGCGCTGCGGTTCTCGTTCACCAGGCCCAGGAAGATCACCGAGGAGGAGCGGGTCTTTCTCGAGGCGCTGGCCGGCCAGTGCGCGCTGGCCCTGGAGCGGGCCTCGATGTTCGAGCGCGAGCACACCACGGCGGAGACGCTGCAGCGGAGCCTGCTCCCGGACCGGCTGCCGACCGTGCCCGGGATCATCCTGGAAGCCAGTTACCTGCCGGTCACCAGGAATATGGAGATCGGCGGCGACTGGTACGACGCGTTCCGCCTTCCTGACGGCAAGCTGGCGGTCGCAGCGGGCGACGTCATGGGCAAGGGACTCACCGCGGCGGCCGGGATGGGGCGGGTGCGTAACGCGCTGCGTGCGCTGGCGCTCACCGACCCCAGGCCCGCTGCCGTGCTGGCCGGGCTCGACCGGCTGTTCATCGCCACCGAGCTCGAAGAGCAGGTGACGACGGTCGCTTACCTGGTGGTCGACCCGGCCACCGGGGAGGGCATGGCGGGCAATGCCGGTCATCTGCCGCCCCTGATGCTGGCGCCAGGCGCACCGCCCTGGCTCGACCCCACCGAGGCGGGAACGCCGCTGGGCTGGGCGAGCCCGCGCCAGCAGTACGCCTTCCGGCTGCCGCCCGGCAACACTGCCGTCCTTTATTCCGATGGACTTGTGGAGAACCGCAGGCGCGGTCTCGATGTGGGCCTGGACGAACTGGTGGCGGTGGCCGCCCAGGCTCCGGTTGGAGTAGCGGAAGATCCGGCCAGATTGCTCGGTTACCTGGTTGAACGAATGCTGATCGGATATGAGCAAGACGACGACGTGACCGTGCTGGTCCTGCATAACCCGGCACGTGACGGGGTGGTCCCGGTCGGGCGGGCCAGCGCCAGGGGAGCGGTAAGAAGGGGCAAGGCATGAAAGTCGCGGGTACCATTCCACCGCGCGGGACCGCACTGAGGCGGGGAATCGCGTGGCCTGGACTCGCAGCCGTACGACCTACCCGTCGACTCCGCCTAAGGTGGTTTACGGGAGACGAGCCGTCCCTGATGCGGTGTCCGGCGGCAGGGCCCTGGCTTCCGGCAAGGTCCTAAGAGCATGGCTGGCGCGATAGGGTCCGTTTTTCGCTATAGGTATGCAGGAGAGGTGTCTGTGTCGCCTGCTAGTTCGGTCAGCCAAGGGTCGATCGTGGCATGGTCCGCCAGCCAGCGAAGGAAGGGGTGACCGCGGTGGCAAGCGCGGCAGGCTCCGCAGCGCGGAGGCAGCCGAGGCCGTCGGGCCAGGACGCGAGAGCCCAGGCACGGAAGGCCGCTGGGCGCACCGGCGCGGAGCCGGCCGCGAAGCGGCCAGACGCGGCCGTTGCCCTGGTCGGGGACGACACCCCGGCCGACGGCCAGCGCAACGGCTCGGCGGCGGGTGCCAAGCATCCGGCCGGGCCGCGCCCGCAGCGAGCGTCACAGCCCGCCCCGGCCGCCGATGGCCGCCGGGACGCCGGGCCGGATGGAGCTGCGGAACAGGACATGAGGGCGGGCTCCAAGGCTCGCCGGTCGCGGCGGGGCCGCTCTGGCGCCCGCCTGTCGGCAGCGGTGGACGAGGCGGCGGCCGAGGATGGCGGCCGGGCGGGTGCAGGCACTCGCGCGGCTGGCGGAGGGCAGGGCTCCGGCGGCGGGCCGGGCGGAGCCCAGCATGATGACGACGGCATACAGGCCGCGGTCGACGACGATTTCGCCGACCCGGCGCGGGATGGAGTAGACATCGAGGTCGACCTGGACGTGGAAGCGGATCTCGGGGCCGACGTCGAGCTAGACGTTGACGTTGACGCTGACCTGGCTGAGCTGGTTGAGCTGGAAGACGACGCTGGCGACGACGTGATCATCGAGCTCGAGGCCGACGAGACCGAGAACGATGTTGTCGATCAGGCCGGCGCCGACGGCGCCGATGAGGGCGACGACGCACCGGCCGACGTGGCCGGTCCGGGCACTGCGGCGGTGGCGGTAGCCGACGGCCCAGACCGGACCGCCAAGGCACCCGGGGAAGAAAACGAAGACGAGGCGTTCGTCTACGGCGATGATGACGAGGACCTCCCGGCCGCTCAGGTGGCGGTCGCCGGAGCGACGTCCGACCCGGTCAAGGACTACCTCAAGCAGATCGGCAAGGTCCCGCTCCTCAACGCCGAGCAGGAAGTGGAGCTGGCCAAGCGGATCGAGGCGGGCCTGTTCGCCGAGGAGAAGCTGAGCGAGGGCCGTGGGACGCTGCATCCCGACGCCCGGATAGATCTGGAGTGGATCGCCTCGGATGGCCGCCGGGCCAAGAACCACCTGCTCGAGGCGAACCTGCGGCTCGTGGTCTCGCTGGCCAAGCGCTATACCGGCCGCGGGATGCTCTTCCTGGACCTGATCCAGGAGGGGAACCTGGGCCTGATCAGGGCCGTGGAGAAGTTCGACTACACCAAGGGCTATAAGTTCTCCACCTACGCCACCTGGTGGATCAGGCAGGCGATCACCCGGGCCATGGCCGACCAGGCCAGGACCATCCGGATTCCCGTGCACATGGTCGAGGTCATCAACAAGCTGGCCCGGGTACAGCGCCAGATGCTGCAGGACCTGGGCCGGGAGCCGACGCCCGAGGAGCTCGCCGCTGAGCTCGACATGACCCCGGAGAAGGTCATCGAGGTGCAGAAGTACGGCCGGGAGCCGATCTCCCTGCACACCCCGCTCGGCGAGGACGGCGACAGCGAGTTCGGTGACCTGATTGAGGACTCCGAGGCGATCCAGCCCGGCGAGGCCGTGAGCTTCACGCTGCTGCAAGAGCAGTTGCACTCGGTCCTCGACACCCTGTCCGAGCGCGAGGCAGGCGTGGTATCGATGCGATTCGGCCTGACCGACGGCCAGCCGAAGACGCTGGACGAGATCGGCAAGGTCTACGGCGTAACCAGGGAGCGGATCCGCCAGATCGAGTCGAAGACCATGTCCAAGCTGCGGCATCCGTCCCGGTCCCAGGTACTACGCGACTACCTGGACTAGCGCACGGTAATGAAAACACGGTGACGAAAAACCGCCCAGCCCGGATTGCCGGGCTGGGCGGTTCTCGTTTGCTAGTTATTACCTGCCAGGCGCTTGCGCCTTCTGCGGCGTGGACAGCCGGCCCGACTCGTCCTGGATCTCGACCGCGACCTTGGCCAGTGCGTCCGCGTGCTCGCGGCCGTGGTGAGCGCAGAACAGCAGCTCACCGGCTCCGGGAAGCACTACACGCACGTAGGCCTGCGCACCGCACCGGTCGCAGAGATCGTGGCCGCTCAGTGGCTTGGTAGCGGCTATTGGCGCAGCCATCGCTCCGGTCATGTCGCCTCCCTCGCTTAGTGCCGCCCGGCTCCTCGCCGGCCTTCACTTCCATGTCTACCGGACCACAACGCCACCCCGAGCGTCCCTCTTCCCTCGCCGGCCCGGCGTACGCCGTGGGCGAACACTTCTGTGCCCGGGGTGATCTGCCCGGAAACGTCCACGGTAGCGGATGCGTTGTCCCAGGTCGCCCCCTATGTCAGCGGCGAGCCTGCGCAAGGCAGGCGGCGCGGGCCGCTAGTCTGCCTTCAGGCCTCACCAGGCGAGCCGCCCCAGCCCACGTCAGGAGTACCGTCAGTTGACCGCCCTCAGCGCCGAGCGGACGCCTAAAGCCACCGCCGCGGACACTTATACCGCGCGCCACCTGACCGTCCTCGAAGGGCTCGAGGCGGTGCGCAAGCGCCCCGGCATGTACATCGGCTCCACCGACGGCCGCGGGCTGTCGCACTGCCTATGGGAGATCATCGACAACTCGGTGGATGAAGCCCTAGGCGGACATTGCACCAGTATCGAGGTCATTCTGCACCCCGACCAGTCCGCTGAGGTCAGGGACAATGGCCGCGGGATTCCCGTCGATGTCGAGCCCAAGACCGGGCTGACCGGCGTCGAGCTGGTGATGACCCGGCTGCACGCGGGCGGCAAGTTCGGCGGCGGGTCCTACACCGCCTCGGGCGGCCTGCACGGGGTCGGCGCGTCGGTGGTGAATGCCCTGTCGGGCAGGCTGGATGTGGTGGTGGCCAGGGGAGGCCACGAATGGGCCGCCAGCTTCCGCCGCGGCGTGCCCGGCGAGTTCAGCGGCCCTGGCCCCGACGCCTCGTTCAAGCCCGGCTCTGGCCTGCGGCGGCTACGCCGGGTCGCCAGGACGCAGACCGGCACCAGGATCCGGTTCTGGCCGGATCGCCAGATCTTCGTCCGGGGCGCGCGGCTCAGCTTCGACGCGCTCGCGCAGCGCGCCCGCCAGACCGCCTATCTGGTGCCCGGGCTCACCATCCGCATCCAGGACGAGCGGTCGGCCTCCGACCGGGCTGACCGGGCCCTCGCCGACCTCGCGCTGGCCGGCTTCGCCGGAGCTGACCACGTCTTCGCCGAGCACGGCGAGGACGCAGGGCAGGGGCAGGCCCGCGCGGCCGACGGGCCGCTCGAGGCCGAGTTCAGATTCGACGGCGGGATCAGCGAGTTCTGCGCCCACCTGTCGCCCGGCGAGCCGGTCACCGACGTCATCAGGCTGGTCGGTTCGGGTACCTTCAGCGAGACGGTCCCGGTGCTCGACGAGCAGGGCCATCTGACCCCGACCGAGGTGGAACGCGAGCTCGCGGTTGACGTGGCCCTCCGCTGGGGGACCGGCTACGACAGCGTGACCCGCTCGTTCGTCAACGTGATCGCCACGCCCAAGGGCGGCACCCACGTGGCCGGCTTCGAGCGGGCCATGGTCCGGACGCTCAACGAGCAGCTCAGGGCAGCCCGGCTGCTGAAGAACGGCGACGAGGCGGCCACCAAGGAAGACGTGCTCGAAGGGCTCACCGCGGTGATCGCCGTGCGGCTGCCTGAGCCGCAGTTCGAGGGACAGACCAAGGAAGTGCTCGGTACCCCCGCGGCCTCGCGCATCGTGGCCCAGGTGGTGTCCGCGGAGCTGCGCACGTTCTTCGAGGGCCGGGCGCGGGGCAGCAAGCAGCAGTCCCGGGCCCTGCTCGACAAGGTGGCCGCGGCCACGCGGACCCGCATCGCGGCCCGTGAGCACCGGGAGAACCAGCGCCGCAAGTCGGCGCTGGCCACCTCCGCATTGCCGGCGAAGCTGGTGGACTGCCGGTCGGCCGACGACCGCAGCGAGTTGTTCATCGTCGAGGGCGACTCGGCGCTCGGCACGGCCAAGCTAGCCAGGGACTCGGAGTTCCAGGCGCTCTTGCCGATCCGGGGCAAGATCTTGAACGTGCAGAAGGCGTCGCTGACCGACATGCTCAAGAACGCCGAGTGCGCGGCGATCATCCAGGTCATCGGGGCTGGCTCGGGCGCGGCGTTCGACCTGGACGCGGCCAGGTACCAGCGGGTGATCTTCATGGCCGACGCCGACGTGGACGGGGCGCACATCAGGACCCTGCTGCTGACTCTCTTTCATCGGTACATGCGCCCGATGGTCGACGCGGGCCGGGTGTTCGCGGCCGTGCCGCCGTTGCACCGCATCAAGCTCACCAACCCGCGCAAGGGCCAGAATCGTTACATTTATACCTATACCGAGGCGGAGCTGCATCGCACCCTGCTGGAGCTGGAGCGCAAGGGCCAGCGGTGGGAAGAGCCATCGCAGCGCTACAAGGGCCTGGGCGAGATGGACGCGGCCCAGCTGGCCGAGACCACGATGGACCCGCGCCACCGGACCCTGCGCCGGATCAGGATCGCGGATGGCGCCGCCGCTACGGCCATGTTCGACCTGCTGATGGGCAGTGAGGTGGCGCCGCGCCGGGAGTTCATCGTCGACGCAGCGGCCGAGCTCGACCCGTCGCGCATCGACGCCTGAGGCGCGGGAAGCATCCAGGCGCCCGGCATCACGGCGGTCATGACAGCGCTCGCCGGTACAGCCCGCGGATCCCGATCACCCCGAGGACGAGGGTGAATCCGGTCATGGCCGTCAGCGACACCGGCAGCGGCATGTGCGGGATGCCGGAGGTCAGGGCCGCCCGCAGTGCCTCGTTCATGTACACGAGCGGGTTGAGCAGGTCGGCGTACTTGAGCAACGGAATGCGCGCCAGGCTCTCCCACGGGTAGTAGACGGCCCCGAAAAAGGTGACCGGCAGGATCAGGGCGGTAGCGGCGAGCTGGATCCGGTTCGGGTCGATGAGGGTTCCCGCGGCCAGGCCGAAGGCGGCGGCGAGCAGCGCCACCAGGACGGCGGTGGGCGCGAGTGCCGCCCAGTGGATGTGCAGGTGCACGGGGGTGGCGGGGACGAGAGCGGCGATCGGGAAGACCATGAGCCCGGCCAGCGCGGACTGGAAGGCGCCGACGAGGAGCTTGTCGAGGCCAAGGCCCCAGATCGGCAGGGGAGCGAGGACACGATCCTCGATCTCCCTGGTGTAGCCCAGCTCGACGGCGAAGTTGACGGTGACCCCCATGAAGCCCTGGGTGAAGGCGGACAGGCCGACCACCCCGGCGACCAGCATGGTCGAGTAGGCAGCTGCCCGGCCGGCGCCGCCGATCGCGAAACCAGCCTTGGGCAGCACGTAAGTGAACACGAAGACCAGCAGGAGCGGCTGGAACACGATCCCGACCACCACCGTTGGCCATTGCCTGGTCATGACCACGATGTCCCGGCGCACCAGACCGGCGAAGGCCCGCCATGGGGTAGCTCGGGCCGGGACGGGCAGCGCGGTAAGGCTGACCGCCGCTCCGGCCGCGGTGGTCAGGTCCGCGGTGGTCAGGTCCGCGGTGGTCATGTCCGCAGGCTCCGTCCGGTGAGGTTGAGGAAGACTCGTTCCAGGCTCGGCCGCTCGACGGCGAGGTCCAGGATCTGGGCGCCCGTCTCTTTCGTCAGCCGCAGCACCTGGCGGACCGCGTCGTCAGCCTGATCGACCGTCAGGCGGACCGATCCGGCGCTGGCCTCGATGCGCGGGGCGCAGGTCAGCGCGCCTGCCAGGCACTCGCCCAGGCGCCTGGCCAGCGCCTCGGGGTCTCCGGTGACCGTGAGGATGACCTCGGTGCCGCCGCCGCGGCAGGCCTTCAGGGCCGCTGGCGTGTCCAGGGTGAGCAGCTGGCCCTGGTCCACGATCGCGATGCGGTCGCAGAGCCGGTCCGCCTCCTCCATGGCGTGCGTGGTGAGCAGGATCGTCTGCCCGATGCGATGGAGCTGCTCCAGCTGATCCCAGGTGTCCAGGCGGCTCTGCGGGTCGAGGCCCGCGGTGGGCTCGTCGAGGAAGAGCACCGCGGGCCGGTGCATCACGGCCCGGGCGAGCATCAGCCGCTGCGCGGTGCCGCCGGACAGCTCCCGCACCTTGCGGTCCGCCCACTCGGTCAGCTGGAACACCTCGAGCAGCAGGTCAGCCGCGGACCGCGCCTCGCCGCTCCGGAGCCCGAAGTACCAGCCGTGAGCCAGCAGGTTCTTCCTGACGCTGAGCGCGCGGTCGAGGGTATTGGTCTGCGAGACCACTCCGATCGCGCGCTTGACCGCTACCGGGTCGCTGAGGTCGGCGCCGCCCACCCGGGCCCGGCCGCCGGTCGGGCGGATCCGGGTGGTGAGCATCCCGATGGTGGTGGTCTTGCCCGCCCCGTTGGGGCCGAGCAGGCCGAAGATCTCGCCCGGCCGGAGTTCAAGATCCAGTCCGCGCACGGCCCGGGTGCCGGACGGGTAGGTCTTCGCCAGGCCCTCGGCGCGGACCGGCGCGGGCGCCTGTGCGGCGCTCACGTCCTCGACCTCTGCAGCGCCTGCGGTCCGGCGTCCGCCCGGATCTGCTGGCGTAGGTCGCCTACCCAGGACAGTTCCAGCTCGTTCTGCTGGATCGTCTGGGCCAGGACGGTGCCCGCCCACGTTCCCGGGACCTCGGCCGCGGCGAAACCGCGCTGGCGGTCAAGCATGGCCGCCAGGGCCCCTGCCCGGGCGTCCAGGATCGCCAGGCGGTCGCGCGGCTCGAGGAGGTGGAAGTGGGCCACCCTGGTCTTGAACTCGGCTTCGCTGGCCGCCTCGGCTGGCCCGAAGTCGACCAGCAGGTCATGCAGCACCTCATGCCCCTGCGCGGTGAGCCGGTAGACATGGCGGGGCGGGCGGCCCTGCTGGGGCTCCACGGTCTTGTCGAGCGCGCCCATCGCCTCGAAGCGGTGCAGGGCCGGGTAGAGCACGTTCGGATTCAGCGAGACGGCACCCGACAGGATCCGCTCCACCTTCCGCCGGATCTCATACCCGTGCGCTGGCTCTCCCGACAAGATCGCCAGCAGCAGGATGTCCAGATATGACATAACGATTAGTCTAACCTAGGTACAACTAAGTCTCCAGTTCGGCGAAGCCGGCGCGAAGGCCGGGCCGCCCACGTCGCTACCTTGTACATGTAATCGGCCTATGGGCTGGGCGATGAGCCCGATCGCACGTCCCCGTCGTCGGCTGGCGCCACCCTGAGATCGAAGAGAGGGACATGCAGAACGAATCGAAGCGCCCGCCGGCGGACGCGGAGCCGGACGGGTCGGTCCCGCCCCTGGAAGCCGGAGCCGAGCGGGTGCTGGTCGGTTCCCTCCGGCTGGCCTTCATCCCGGTCGTTATCCTGCTGCTCGCGGCGCTCGGGGCGTTCGTCTACGGGACCGCCGTGTTCATCGAGTCATCCCGCATGGTCGTTGAGCATCCTTTTCCGGTAGGCCATCAGATCGGGTTGTTCCTGCTGGACATCGATCTGTTTCTGATCGGCGCCACGCTGCTCATAGCGGCCGTCGGCTTCTACGAGCTGTTCATCAGGGAGACCCATGTCGGCCGGGTCGCCCGGTTGCCCGGCTGGCTCGAGATGAGCGACCTCAATGACCTCAAGGGCCGGGTCATCGCAATGATCATCATGGTCTTGGCGGTGAGCTTCGTCGAGGTGGCGGTGGACGAGCCGGGCGGCCTGCAGGCCCTGGAGCTCGGGGGCGGGGTGGCCGTGGTCATCGTCGCCTTGACCGCGTTTATCTGGGTGACCGGTCACAGCAGTGAAAGGAGCTAGTACCGCGTCTTCATGATCGCGGTGGATAAGGGGCGCGCGAGCGCCCCCAATCAACCGTGATCATGAAAAGCCGGTGGCGGTGGGGCAGGGGAGCAGCTGGCTGATCTCCCGGCGGCTGGGCGTCACGGCGTCCAGCGCGACGACCAGGTCGCCGGGAGATCATGGGAGCGTTACATGTTCGGGCACTTGTGCGTCTTCGAGTGCGAAGGCGCCTGCGTCGGCGACGATGACGGTGTCGATGACGCCGGTGTCGAGTGACTCGACGTCGTCGAGGTCGTCGTGGACGGTGTCGCCGAACTGTGCGTGGCCGCGCTGGCCACGCCCGCTGCTCCTGCTCCGAGACCGCCGGCCAGGGCCGCGGTCAGGACCAGGCGCCGCAGCCGGGTGCCCGTGATTGCTGCCATATAGTTCCTCCTTCCGGGCTGTGTCTGGCGGGTACCCGTCGCACCCGCTAGCCCACAGCATGGAAGGCGAACCCGGCAGGAAGCCGTGACGGCGCTCTCCGGACCCTCTGAGGCAGAAGTCAGCCGTGGATGGTACCGCCGAGCGCGGCGAGCGGATGCCGGACCCGGACGCCGGAGCCGTCCCGGCGGCCATCGGGCGGCGGCAGTGGCACCGGCGTGCCCGCCTCGGTCGCGCCGCGGGCCGGACCAGGCCCGGCCCAGGCCAGGACCAGCACATCCTCGCCCTTCAGGAACCGGTGGCAGCGCACCCCGCCGGTGGCCCGGCCCTTGGGCGGGTACTCGGCGTACGGCGTCACCTTGACCGTCGCGGCGGAGGCGCCGGGCAGCGCGCCCGCGCTGCCCGCCACCGTCACGACGACCGGGGCGCCGGGCGCGAGGGCGGAACCGCCGTCCGGCGAGCCAGCCGCGGCGGCCGAGGCGGCGGACGAGCCAGAGGCCGCGGACGAGCCAGCGGACGAGCTAGCCGCGGCGGACGAGCCAGCCGCGGCGGAGGCCCACGGCGCGCCGGGATCCACGGCGCCGAACCAGATCACCGACGCGCGGGGCGCCAGCCTGATCCCGGCCATGCCGGCGGCGGCCCGGCCCTGCGGCCGCACGGCCGCGGCGCCGAACCGGAGCAGCTGCGCGTCACTGGTGATGAACACCAGGTCATGGGACTCATCGGTGAGCTGAACCGCGCTTACCACCCGGTCACCGTCCTTGAGCGCGATGACCTCGAAATCGGCGGCGTTCTGCGGGTAATCAAGAGCCACCCGCTTGACGACGCCGCCCGCGGTCGCGAGGGCGAGCCCGGCTCCCTCGCCCTCGGCCGCGACGATGGCGACCACGGTCTCGCCGCGCTCGGTAGAGACGAACTCGCTGACCGGGGCGCCACCGGCCAGCGCGGGGGAGTGCGCGCTGGGCGGCAACGCGGGCAGCTCGAGCACCCCGAGCCTGATCAGTCGGCCCTGCGAGGTGAGCACGCCGACCGTGCCGCGTGCCGTCGAGGCCACCGCGGAGACGATCACGTCATGGGCCGCGCGGTCGCCGTCACCGGAACTGCGGGCGGCCGGCCCGGCCCGCCGCGGTGCGCCGCCGGCGGGCCTGGCCGGGCCGTCCGGAGCCGCCAGCGGTTCCCGTTTCGGATCGGTCTTCGGCTCGGGCAGCGTTTCCTGGACAGCAGGCCGGGGTGCGGCAGTCCGCGCGAGCAGGCCTGCTGAGGACAGCAGCACCAGGCAGGGCTCGTCGGCCACCTCCAGCGGGACAGCCGCCGTCCGGGCGGCCGCGCCTGATCCTTCGAGCAGTACGGTGCGCCGCGGCGTGCCAAACCGCTCGGCCACGCTGGCCAGTTCCGCGGAGACCACCTCGCGCAGCTTCTCCTCCGAGTCGAGGATCGCGGTCAGCTCGGCGATCTCACGCTGCAGGGTGTCCCGCTCCTTTTCCAGCTCCAGCCGGTCGTAGCGGGTCAGCCTGCGCAGCGGGGTGTCGAGGATGTACTGGGCCTGGATGGCCGACAGGTCGAACACCGACATCAGCCGCTCCTTGGCGGCGGCCGAGTCGTCGCTGGACCTGATGACCGCGATGACCTCGTCGATGTTGAGCAGCGCGATCATCAGGCCGTCGACCAGGTGCAGCCGCTCTTCGCGCTTGCGGCGGCGGAACGCGGTCCGGCGCCTGACCACCTCGATCCGGTGGTCGACGTAGATCTGCAGCAGCTCGCGCAGGCCGAGCACCCGGGGCTGGCCGTCCACCAGCGTGACGTTGTTGATCCCGAAGGTATCCTCCATCGGGGTCAGCCGGTACAGCTCCTCGAGCACCGCCTCGGCGTGGAACCCGCTGCGGATCTCGATCACCAGGTGCAGGCCGCGGTGCCGGTCGGTCAGATCCTTGAGGTCAGCGATCCCGGCCAGCTTTTTCGCCTGGACCAGGTCCTTGATCCTGGCCACCACCTTCTCCGGGCCGATGCCATAGGGCAGCTCGGTAACGACGATGCCGGTCCGGCGCGGGGTGATCTGCTCGATCCGGGCCGCCGCGCGGGTCCGGAACACGCCGCGCCCGGTCTCATAGGCCTCCCTGATCCCGTCCAGGCCGACGATCTTGCCTCCGGTCGGCAGGTCAGGCCCGGGCACGAAGCGCATCAGCTCTTCCAGGCTGGCGTCGGGGCTGGCGATCAGGTGCCGGGCCGCAGCGACGACCTCGCCCAGGTTGTGCGGCGCCATGTTGGTCGCCATCCCGACCGCGATCCCCGCCGCGCCGTTGACCAGCAGGTTCGGGATCGCTGACGGCAGCACCTGCGGCTCGGTGTCCTGGCCGTCATAGTTGGGCTGGAAATCCACGGTTTCCTCATCGATGGAGGCCACCATCTCCATCGCCGCCGCGGCCAGCCGCGCCTCGGTGTACCGGTAGGCGGCGGCCGAGTCGTCGCCGCCCAGCGAGCCGAAGTTGCCGTGCCCGTCGATCAGCGGCAGCCGCATCGCCCACGGCTGCGCCATCCGGACCAGCGTGTCGTAGATCGCGCTGTCACCATGCGGGTGCAGTCGCCCCATCACGTCGCCGACCACTCGGGCGCACTTGACGTGCGGGCGATCCGGGCGCAGCCCCATCTCGTTCATCTGGAACAGGATCCGGCGCTGGACCGGCTTCAGCCCGTCCCGGGCATCCGGGAGGGCCCGCTGGTAGATCACCGAGTAGGCGTACTCGAGGTAGCTGGCCCGCATCTCGTCGGTGACGTCGATGTCGACGATGTTCTCTTCGAAGTCGTCCGGCTGCGGGGTTGTCGTGGTGCGTCTGGCCATGACCGCCATTGTGCCGTCCGTGGCGGGCCTGCGGGTACGAGGCGTTCCGGCGTGGCGTCCCGGGGCTAGTCCCGGAGCTATCGGACAGTGCGGCCGGCCGCAGTCATGAGACCATCTGGTGTGGTGAGTCTCGGTCCAGGGCATAGGCGTGCCTTCGGGCGCGTCATCCTCGCGCTGCTGGCCGGGCTGGTGGTCTCATGGGGCGGTGTCGCGGTCCTGATCACGCTGAGCGTCCGGTGGCCGGGGCACCACGTGCCGGTGGTCTTGCTGGCAGCGTGGGCGATATCCGCAGTGGCGTCAATGGCTATGTCCGGTCCAGACGAAAAGTGGCCGGGCAGGCCCGGGGGATGGTCCTTGCTCCTGTGGGCGCCTTTTCACCCGCTGCTGCGGGCAGGCCTGGCTTGCTGGGGCGCTTGGACTGCCGGGCGCAGATGATGTGCTCGAGGTCCGGTGCCTCGGGTCGGGTGCCTACTTCATGACCGCCCGGACGGCGGCGGTCAGCTGATTCTTGGCCGGCCCGGCTGCACGGCGCGGTCCAGCTCGAGCGCGAACGGGAGCACCGCGCCGTCCGGCCTGGTGACCCGTCTGGGCGGCGCGGCCAGGCGCATTTCCTCGGCGGGCGCCGCCATCGCCTCATCGTGACGAGTTCTCGTCGATAATCGCGGAAAAAGCGTCACGATCATGGTGATCGGAGGGTCAGCTCAGCTCGCGGAGAATCCGCCGTCGACCGCGATGACCTGCCCGGTCACGTATTCGCTCGCGCGGCTGGCCAGGAACACCGCAATGCCCTCGAAGTCGTCGGCCGCGCCGTTGCGCCCGATCATCGTGCGGGCCGCCAGCGCGGCCGAGCGGGCCGGGTCGCTCATGACCTGGCTGGTCAGCGGGGTGGCCACGAATCCTGGGGCGAGTGCGTTGCAGCGCACTCCGCTGGGTGCCCAGGCCTCGGACTGCGAGCGCGTGAGCGAGGCCAGGCCGCCCTTCGACGCTCCGTAGGCGCCGCTGTTGCCGAAGGCGCGGGCCGCCTGCTGGGAGACGATGTTGATGATCCGCCCCCAGCCGCGCGCCGCCATCCGCGGCCCGAAGCGCTGGCCCAGCAGGAACGGGGCGGTCAGGTTCACCGCGAGCATCTGGTCCCATTCGGCAACGGTCAGGGAGTCCATCGGCGGCCGCAGGTTCACGGCGGCCGAGTTGACCAGGATGTCCGGCTCGCCGAACGGCTCGGCAGCCGCCCGCGCACCACGTTCCAGCTCGGCCCGGTCACCCAGATCGGCGCTGACCCAGGCGGCCGCGCAGCCGGCCACCCGCAGATCACGCACCGTCTCATCGAGGGCCGGCGCGCCGCGCGCGAGCAGCACGACGCTGGCGCCCGCCCTGGCCAGCGCGCCCGCCATGGCCTGGCCGATCCCGGAACTTCCGCCGGTGACCAGCGCCGTGCGGCCGTCGAGCGAGAAGAGGCTGCGAATGTAATCGGTCATGACCACCTACGATTATGGCCCCGACCTGCGCGGCCGGCCTGCCTGGCGCGGGCCGTAGGCCGATGGCGGCGCCAGCAGCCGCGACGCCGGACGCCGCGGGCGCGCCGGCCGCGACCGGACGGGCTCGAGCGCTGCCCTGGCCGGACGGGCTAGAGGGCTGGCCTGGCGCCGACCAGGCTGAGCGCGCGCGCCGCCAGCCTGCAGCCACTGACCAGCGCCTCGCCCGGGGGCTTCTTGTCCAGCCACGGCGGCAAGAACCCAGCGCAGAACGCATCCCCGGCCCCGGTCCCGTCCACGATCTTCTCGATCGGGGGACCGGGAACGCGGAACGGATCGGGGCGGCCGTTGGCATAGAACAGCGCGCCGTCGACGCCTAGCTTCATGACGACCTGCGGGTACCAGGCGTTCAGTACCCGCGCGGCCTGCTCCGGCTCCTCCCGGCCGGTGATGACCCGGGCCTGGTCGGTGTTGACGAACAGCAGGGTCGCCCCGTTGGTCAACTGCAGGAAAGGCTCGGCCCCCACGCGCTCCAGCGGAGCGGCGGAGGCCCCGTCAACCGACACGGTCATCCCGGCCCGCTGCGCATGGCTGAAGGCGGCCAGGGTGGCCGCTCTGGAGCCCTCGTTCAGCAGGGTGTACCCGGAGATGTGCAGATGACTACCGGGCGTGAACAGGTCCTTCGGCAGGTCATCAGGGGAAAGAGCCGAGTTGGCTCCCGGGTCGGACAGCATGGTGTGATCACCCTTGTGAGTGATCAGCACGACGCAGGTGCCGGTCGGGCGCTCCGGGTCCATGACGAGCCTGGCATCCACGCCGTAGCCCATCAGCTCCATGTCCCTGTTCCGCCCCGCGATGTCGGCGCCGCGCCGCCCGACGAAAGCTACCTCCGCGCCGTCGACGGCGAGCCAGGCGGCGATGTTGGCACCAGAGCCGCCTCCGTGCATGGTCACCGTGGCGGGCGTGTCGCTTCCCCTGGCGAGAGGCAGCGCAGCGTGAGCGACGGTGTCCGTCATAAGATCACCAACGACGACAACACGCGTCAATGTCGTCACCACCTCGATCACGGGGCTGAACTGGTAGCACTGTGCTCAGCGTGCCCAGCTCAGGGCTAGCGCATAGAACTTAACAGCTTCAGCGGCCTGTCTCGTGCTGTTCGCCCGCTGAACCCGCGATTAGTGGCCATTCCGGTCAAGTTTGGTACAGTCGCCAGACTATCTGCGACTATCGCTTTGTGTCTTCAGGCCTCCCCGAGCGCAGATGATGGCCTGCGTCAGGCACCGGCCGGCCTGTCGGTCGGTCCTTCTTCGGCAGCTTGCTGACCACGGCCTGATAAGAGGCGTCGATCGCCTCGATCAGCTCATCGTCGGGGATCGCACCGCGAACCTGGAGGCTGTTCCAGCCGGAACGGCCGATGTAGGCGAGCACCGAGGCGTCATCGGGGTAGCGGTGTAGCCACTCGTCGGCTGCTTCCCTGGTCGGGCCGCATTTCAGACCTACCGCGGTGGCAGGCTCCGAGCCCAGGAACGCGAAGATCTTGCTGCCGACCTTCACCACGACATCGCCCTCCCAGGGCTCGTCCGGCCAGGCACCTGGTTTGGCTAGGCAATGAGCTAGCAGATCGTCCCACGTCACAGCGGCCTCCTCGGTTATCCCGAAACGTCCCCCATGATGGATACTGGCCGACCAAAGCGAACTGGCGGGTAGCAGGGAGCAGCCTCATGACCCAGCAGGCGCGCGAGCAGCTAGGGCAATTCGGGATCTGGCGCCCTGAGCGCCAGGTGTCGGAAGAGGAGGCAGTCGGCGTCGAGCGGCTCGGGTTCGGTGCGCTGTGGGTGGGCGGCTCACCCAGCGGCGATCTCCGTCAGGTCGAGCGGCTGCTCGACGCGACGACCACGCTCATCCTGGCCACCAGCATCGTGAACATGTGGCAGAGCGACGCGCGCGAGGTCGCCGCGTCGTTCGCGCGGATCGAGGGCCGCCATCCCGGCCGGTTCCTGCTCGGCGTGGGTACGGGCCACCGCGAGGCCACCGAGAGCTACGCCAGGCCCTACGAGACGATCACGAGCTTCGTAGACGCGCTGCTCCGCGACGGCGTCCCGCCGGCCAGCCTGGTTCTGGCGGCCCTGGGCCCGAAGATGCTGCGGCTGGCCGCGGAACGCACCGCGGGTGCGCATCCCTACCTGGTTACGCCCGCCTACACCCGGCAGGCGCGCACGATCCTGGGCACCGGGCCGCTGCTGGCGCCGGAGCAGAGGGTAGTGCTCGAGACCGACCTCCAGCGGGCCCGCGCGCTCGGCCGGGCCCGGGTCCGCACCCCCTACCTCGGGCTGGTCAACTACACCAGCAACCTGCGCCGGATGGGCTGGAGCGAAGACGACCTGGCCGGCGGAGGCAGCGACGCGCTGATCGACGCGCTCGTGGCGCACGGCACCGCCGCCGACGCCGCGGCCCGGCTCACCGGGCATCTCGGCGCCGGGGCCGACCACGTGGTCATCCAGTTGCTGGCCGAGCCGCACGCCAGCCAGCTGGATGGTTACCGGCTGCTAGCCCAGGCCCTGGCCTTGTGACGACAGGCTGAGCTCAGTTGACTGCGGCCCCACCGGTGCCAGCCACCCGGACACCCGCACTAGCGCCGGGATTTCATGATCACGGTGGCCAGGGGCGCCCGGGTACCACCAATCCACCCTGACCAACGAAGCGTTTCCACCGTGATCAAGGAAGCGTTGGCTGCGGCGTCCAGGGCTCGGCTGGGCGCGCGCCGCAGGCCGCTGAGCGAGCGGGCCGGTGGCTCCCGCCGCGTTGCCCGGAAGCGGGCCGGCGGCTCCCGCCGCGTTGCCAGGAAGCGGGCCCGCGGCCCGTGTCCTGGTGCGCGGCGCTGCGCTGCGTGGCGCCAGGTTCGGCCTGGTTGGTGGTGGATCAGGTATGCCGGTATCCCTATGCTGCCTGGAGCAGCTACGACGGGAGGCGGTCCGGAGTGAAGGCCGTGACGTTCACGGGACATGGCGGTAACGAGGTCGTCGGCGTGCAGGATCGCCCGGACCCAGAGCCCGCTGCGCACGAGGTCCGCATCGCGGCGGGTTTCGCCGGTATCAACTGGGCTGACGTGGCGCAGCGCATGGGGAGCTATCCGGCGCCGGCCGGGGCTCCGCAGGATATCCCCGGCCTCGAAGTCGCCGGAGTCGTCGATGCGGTCGGGTCCGGTGTCCAGGCCTGGCGGAAGGGGGACCGGGCATTCGGCATCGTCGGCGGCGGCGGGCTCGCCGACCGGGTGTGCGTGCACGAGCGGCACCTGGCAGCGATCCCTGACGGCCTGGCCGATGACGTGGCTGCTGCGGTGCCCGAGGCCTACATCACCGCGCACGACGCGGTCTTCACCCGCGCTGGGCTCGGGCTGGGGGAGGTTCTGCTGGTCAACGGCGCCAACGGCGCGGTCGGGTCAGCCGGGGTGCAGCTCGGGCTCGCGGCAGGAGCCCGGGTGGTCGCCAACGTGAGATCGCCGGACGGGGCCGCAGCCCACGCCGAGGCGGGCGCGCTGGTCGTGTCACCGGAGACGGCGGCCGATCAGCTGGCCGCGCTGGGCGGCGCCAACGTGATACTGGAACTGGTCGGCGCGCCCAACCTGGAGTTCAACTTCAGCGTCCTCGCCTCCCAGGGCAGGATCGTTGTGGTCGGCACCGCGGGCGGCGAGGAGACCGGTATCTCGCTCCGCAGCCTGATGGGAAAGCGGGCCAGCCTGTACGGCACGATGCTGCGGGCCAGGCCGCTGGAGGAGAAGGCCGCAGCGGTGCAGGCTTTCGCGCGCTCGGTGGTCCCGTTGCTCGCCGCGGGCCGGGCCCGGCCCGCGATCGACCGGGTCTTCCCGGTGGCGGAGGTCGCCGACGCCTTCGACTACCTCGCCCAGCCGGGGAAGTCGGGCAAGATACTCCTCGAGTTCTCATGAGACTGGTGCTAAGGCCGGCGGGATAGACCTAGAAATGTAATTTAATTGCCCTTTCAGAAAATTTCCTGATATGGTATGGTTTTCGAGTGCGCTGGTATTTGTCCGCGGCGTGATAAGCGATCAAGAGCCAAGTCAGACCGCGCTGACCGCAGCAGCCGCCCGCGCGGCCCATCTTGCCGTTGATAATGAGCCGCTGATCTTCGCCGATACGATGGCCGCCGTCCTGCTGGGTGACCGGGCCCAGGAGTTCATCGGCTATCACCGGGCCTACGGCGCCCACGTTGTCCTGTCGACCGCCCGGGCCCAGGCCACCTGCCGGAGCCGTTACGCGGAGGACCGGCTGGCCGCTGCGATCGGCCACGGCGTCACGCAGTACGTCATCCTCGGTGCCGGGCTTGACTCATACGCCTACCGGGAGGGCCCGGCTGGCCGCGTGCGGGTCTTCGAAGTCGATCATCCCGCTACTCAGGAGTGGAAGCGCAGGCAGCTGGCCGACGCCCGGGCGGCGCTGCCGCCCGGTGTGTGCTTCGTTCCCGCTGACTTCGAGATGGGCTCGCTGACCAGGTGCCTCGTCGAGAACGGTTTCAGCCTGTCCCGGCCCGCGCTGGTGAGCTGGCTCGGCGTCACCATGTACCTGACGCGCACGGCGATCAGCCAGACTCTCGCCGAAATCAGCAGCTTCGCGCCGGGCACAGAACTCGTCACCGACTACATGCTTCCCGCGACCATGCGCGATGAGGTCGGGCGTACCTACGCCGACCTCGTCATGCCAGTGGCCGCCGAGCGCGGCGAGCCGTGGCTCACCTTCCTGTCGCCCCACCAGATGTCGGCGCTGCTTGCCGAGCACGGGCTCGGGGCGGTTTAGCACGTACGCCAGCACGACCAGGTCGGCTCAGCCGTCTGGGACCGGTCGGACGCGCTGCGTCCGAGCAGCCTGTCCCTAATCGCCCGCGCGTCCGTCATCGGAGGTCGCTGAATCACACCAGGCTCAAAGCTCACCCTGCTGCGCCGTGGCCGGATCCTGGAGGGGATCACCCTCGGCTGGAACATCGCCGGCATCACCGTGCTGTCCGTCGCCGCAATCCGGGCCCGGTCGGTCGCGCTGGCGGGATTCAGGATGGATTCCCTCATCGAGATCGGAGCCAGCACGGTCGTGCTGTGGGAGCTTTCGGGCACCGGCGAGGACCGGCAGCGCCTGGGCGCTGCGGCTGATCGGCGGCGCGTTCCTGGCGCTGGCCGCCTACCTGACCGTCCAGTCGGTGATCATCCTGGCTACCCGGTGCCACCCCGGGCACAGCGCGCTGGGCATCGGCTGGACGGCAGCGACCGCCGCCGCCACGTTCGCCCTCGCCGCCGGCAAGACCCGGAAGGGGAGCGCGCTGGATAGCCCGGTGCTGATCACCGAGGGCCGGGTCACCCTGGTCGACGGGATCCTGGCGGTCTCTGTGCTGGGCGGGCTCGTCCTCAACGCCGCTGTCGTTCTGTGGTGTCACCACACCGGTATGCGTACACGCCATGATGGGCCGACCCGCTCGCGGCGCTGGTCATCGTCTTCTACGCCCTGCGCCAGGTACGGGAGATCTTCCTGCCCGGTCATTGACATCGGCGCCTGTGGAAGAGAGATGACATTGATCGACGCGGTTCACTCCCCGGGCAGCGAGCTCGCCGAGATCGTCGCTCTCCGTGACACACCCAGCGGCGCTGAACTCTATGTAAAGCGCCTACATTCTCACTTATACCAGATTCCGTGGTCACATAATAGGATGTTTCTCCTGAGAGGGCTACTAAAGCCGGTACAAGTAGCACCTGGTGGCCTGAAGGGTGTGGGCAGCGGGTGGTGACGAGCACGCAGAGTGGTGGGGGCGCGCCGGTGACGACCACGGTGAGTAGTAGCGGCTGGCCTTGCCTGGGGCTGGTGGTGATGACGGTTCTGCTGGTGACAGCAGTGCTGGAGCGCTGGCTGGGAGTAGCGACGCTGGACGCGAGACGATCATGCCGAGGTCAGGTCACGGGCTGCGTTCCGCGTCGAAGGCGGCCACCAGGCGCCGAGGGGCCTTCCGGCGCCACGACTCCTCGATCAGCTCCTGCAGCCGCTCCGTGGGACTGGCCGCCAGGTCGATGCGGAGCCCCCTGAGCTGCCGGCCCCAGCGCAGCGGCTCGAACGCGGACGGGTTCTCGGCTACCGAGGCGGCGACCTCCTGCTCGTCAACGAAGACGTGAAGGTGCGCGCCATCTGGCGGCACCGTCGCGAAGATCTTGCCGCGAACCCGGAAAGATGACATGTCGAAATGCGGCTCCTCGGAGGCCTCAGGCAATGACAGGGCGAACCGTCTGGTCTGCTCAACGTCGCTCACCCGGCCAGGCTAACCGCCCAGATCACGGTGCGGCGGCCGTCGGCCGTCGCGGGGCCGGTCTGCCGGGGCCGGTCTGCTGGGTCCGGTCTGCTGGGTCCGGTCTGCTGGGTCCGGTCTGCCGGGTCCGGTCTGCTTGGGCCGGTCTGCTGGGGCCGAAATGTCTAGAGCCTGGCCGTCGGCTGGCCTATGCGGAGCCTGGCCGTCAGCACTGGCGTGTGCGGAGCCTGGCCGCCGGGCAGCAAGGTAGGGCAGCCACGTACGATCCGAACCGCAACGAAGATCACACCGTGCCCGGCATCAGCGGGCGCGGACCGATGGAGGCGCGAGCGCATGACCTGGAGTTGGCAGCTTGAGGACAAGGACGGGACCGTCGTCACCTCGCGTGGCCTGCCGAAGGAGACCTTCAGCAGCCAGGGTGACGCGGAGAGCTGGCTAGGGGAGAACTGGCGAAGCCTGCTTGATGGGGGCGTCGACCAGGTGACGCTGCTCGAGGAGACCAGGACCGAGTACGGTCCGATGAGCCTGCACCCCGGCGAGGAGTAACCGCCGCAGCCACGCGGATCAGCATCAGGCAACGCAGATCAGCATCAGGCAACGCAGATCAGCACCAGGCACGCAAATCAGCGTTCGCCGGGCTCGGAGGAGCGTCCGCCGGGCTCGGAGGAGCGTCCGCCGGGCTCCGACAGCATCCGCCGGGCTCCGACAGCATCCGCCGGGCTCCGACAGCATCCGCCGGACGCCGAGGAGCGGTGGCCGAGTCTCAGGGGCGGTGCGCCGGGCTCACGGTCCGGCTCGGGTCGGTCTGGATGATCGGGCCCAGTACCTCGTCGATGCCACGCATAAGCTGCGGATCCAGCCGGACTCCTGATGCCTTCGCGTTCTCGTGGACCTGCTCGGGACGCGTCGCCCCGATGATCGCCGCCGAGACATTCGGGTGCTGCAGTGTCCAGGCGACGGCCAGCTGGGCGAGGCTCAGGCCAGCCTCGGCGGCCAGCGGCGCGAGCTGCTGCACCCGCTGGAGGACGTCGTCATTGAGATAGTCCTGGATGAACCGAGAACCCGTCGCGTCGGTGGCCCGCGAGCCTGCGGGCGGCGCGCTGCCTGGCAGGTACTTGCCGGTCAGGGCGCCCTGGGCGATCGGCGACCAGACGATCTGGCCGACGCCCTCCTTCTCGCACAGGGGCATGATCTCAGTCTCGATGACCCGCCAGATCATGTTGTACTGCGGCTGGTTGGAGACGATCCGGTCCAGGCCGAGTTGTCCGGCGATCTGGAGCGCGGCGGCGATCTGCTCGGCCCGCCACTCCGAGACGCCCAGGTACAGGACCTTGCCCTGGCGGACCAGGTCATCGAAGGCGCGGAGGGTTTCCTCGAGCGGCGTCTCGTAGTCGTACCGGTGCGCTTGATAGAGGTCCAGGTAGTCGATCTGCAGCCGCCGCAACGAGGCGTGCACGGACTCCATGATGTGCTTGCGGGACAGGCCGCGGTCGTTCACCCCGGGTCCGCTCGGCCAGTAGATCTTGGTACAGATCTCGATGGACTCGCGGCGCACGCCATGCAGGGCCTTGCCGAGCACCTCCTCGGCCCTGGTGCCCGCATAGGCATCGGCGGTATCGAAGGTGGTGATGCCCTCATCGAGCGCGGCGCCCACGCATGCGATCGCCGCCTCCTCCTCGACCTGTGACCCATGGGTAAGCCAGTTGCCGTAGGCGATCTCGCTTATTTTCAGCCCGCTCCGGCCGAGATGACGATGTTCCATGCCTGTGACCTTAATGGAGCTGGCAGGCGCTCAGAAGCGGCCGCCCGGGCTAACCCGCGGCGCGGGCATCCGCAGCTTGCGGATCTGGGTGCTGCGGATGGCCGAGTACATCCGCAGGCCGCGGGTGCTCTCGCCGGGGAACCGCTGCCGGGCCAGCTTGAGGACCTGGCGTCCGACGAGCAGGCCTTCGGTCACCATGACCACGATGACGGCCAGCACCAGGTAGTCCGCGTACACCCGCAGCCCCGGGACAAACAGCAAGATCACCAGCGCCCCGACGGCATACATGTAGTACTCGCTGATCCGCCGCCGTGAATCCACGTAGTCCCGCGCGAGCGCGCGCACCGGGCCCTGGTCTTTCCTCGGGAGCGCCCAGTCCTCGCCGCGCTTGGCGGCCGCGTACCGGCGGGCCCGGGTGGCCCGCTCGGTCTCCTTTGACTGCTTGACCGCGCCCTTCCGGTCAGCCGGCGCGGTATAGGGCTGCCTGCGGCGGCGCTCCGCCTCGCTGCGCTTGGGGGTCGGCCTCCCTTTGCCGGCATTCTGGCCGGCGCCCTGATGGGCGTCGGCAGAGCCGGGAATGGCGGTCGGCGCGGGATCCTGATCGAGGACGTCAGGCGCGCCGGAAGAGCGTCGTCGGAACACCACTACAGCTTACCGGGATGAAGCCCCCAGAACGCCAGGCCGCAGTCGCGGCGGCGCGGCGATCCGGGGAGAGGGCGGGCGGGCGGCGCCGGGCGACGCGGGGATCCGCCACGCGGTGGGGCGGCGATTTGCGGTCGGCCGCCCGTCGGCGCCACCGGACGCGGCGCGGCGGCATGCGCGCCCGGGGGCTTCATGATGACGGCTGTTGCGCCCCCGTCGTAGGGTGGAAACGAGCATCTGCCGGCAACCTCCGTTGCCCTTCGCAGCAAGCAAGTTCCGCGGCGCCGCCGCAATGCGGTTGCGGCGTACAGGATGAGGGGATGGTCGCGCCTATGAGCGTGATGAAGCGGGTCACATTGATCTTCCGGTCCAAGGCTAACAAGGCCCTGGACAGAATGGAGGATCCGCGCGAGACCCTGGATTATTCCTACCAGACGCAGCTTGAACTACTGCAGAAGGTCCGCCGCGGGGTGGCCGACGTGGCGACGTCGCGCAAGCGCGTTGAGCTGCAGATCAACCAGCTGCAGCAGTCGTCGAACAAGCTTGACCGGCAGGCCCGCGACGCGCTCGCCGCCGGGCGCGAGGACCTGGCCCGCGAGGCGCTGCAGCGCAAGGCCGGCCTGCAGAGCCAGCTCAGCGACCTGACCACGCAGTACCAGTCGCTGCAGGGTGAGGAAGAGAAGCTGACCGGTGCATCCCAGCGGTTGCAGGCCAAGGTCGACGCCTTCCGCACCAAGAAGGAGACCATCAAGGCCACGTACACCGCCGCCGAGGCGCAGACCAGGATCAATGAGGCCTTCACCGGCATCTCGGAGGAGATGGGCGATGTCGGCATGGCGATCCAGCGTGCCGAGGACAAGACCGAGCAGATGAAGGCGCGGGCGGGCGCGATCGACGAGCTGATGGCTTCCGGGGCGCTCGACGATGTGGTCAGCGGGCCACGTGACGACATTCAGGCCGAACTGGACCGGATGGGCGCAACTAACGGCGTGGATGCCGAGCTGGCCCGGATGAAGGCCGAGATTGCCCAGGGTAGCGAGCCCAAGCAGCTCGAGCCCGGGGAGGCGGCCCCGGCCGCGGCGGCCCAGCCGGCCGCTGAGAGCCAGCCGGCCGCCGCGACCCAGTCGGCCGATCAGCCGCAGATCGGTGACGGGCAATGATCGTCCGGATCCTCGGCGAGGGCCAGCTGCAGGTGGATGACGCCGCCGTGGATGAGCTGAACGAGCTGGACGCGAAGGTGGAGGCGGCCGTGGACCTCGGCGACGAGGCGGGCTTCACCGCGGCGCTCGAAACCCTGCGGGAGCGGGTCCGCGCCCTCGGCACCCCGCTGGACCCCGGCGCGCTGCACCCGTCCGCGCTGATCCTCCCGCAGGAGGGCGCGACCATGGACGACGTCCGCAGGCTGCTCGCCGATGACGGGCTGATCCCTGGCTGACGGGTCCCTAGCTGGCGGGTCCCTGCCTGGCGGGTCCCTGCCTGGCGGGTCCCTGGCTGGCGGGTCCCTGGCTGACGGGGGATTGGCGGCTGACTGACCCCGGATGCGCAGGCGGGGAACGTTCCCGGGCGGCGCCGCGTTGCATGGATGGCCGGTGCGCTCGCGACCGGCCCGCCCGGCGCGCCCAGAGGGCCAAATCAGCTCCGGCGCTGCGGTGTAATGGAGTAAGACGGCCGCATCAGTGGCCGGAACTGAACGGAGGCGTCGCCGATGGCGCGGACGCGCTATGCGACCGACAAGGGGCTGGTTGCGCGGATGGGCGCGACCATGTTCATGCTTGGGCTGGTCTTCACGGCTTTCATCGTTGCGCTGGTCTTCCTGCTCGCTAAGTACAGCACGGTGTCCGGGGGCGGCATCATCTTCATCGCCGTACTGTTCGGCGTGGCGATTACCTTCGGCTCCTACTTCTACTCAGACAAGATCGCCTTGAGCACATCAGGCGCCCGGCTGGTCAGCCCGCAGGACGGGCCCGACGCGGCCCGGCTGCACGCCGTGATCGACCGGATCTGCGCGCTGGCCGACATGCCCAAGCCGCGGGTCGCGATCGCCCCGACGGACATGCCGAACGCCTTCGCCACCGGGCGCAACAGCAAGGTGGCCGTGGTCTGCGCCACCCAGGGCATTTTGCGCAGGCTCGACAACACCGAGCTCGAGGGCGTGCTGGCCCACGAGATGTCGCACGTCGCGCACAAGGACGTCGCGGTGATGACTATCGCCTCGTTCATCGGCATCATCGCGGCCCTGCTGGTCCGGTTCGCGTTCTACTCCGAGCTGTTCGGCGGCGGCGGCCGCGGCCGAGGCCGGGCCGGCAACAACAACCAGGGTGCGTTCCCGGTGATCCTGGCCGTCCTGGTGGTCAGCATGGTGGTGTACGCGATCAGCTTCCTGCTGATCAGGATGCTGTCGCGGTACCGTGAGCTGTCCGCTGACCGCTCTGGCGCGCTGCTGACCGGGAACCCCTCCGCCCTCGCCAGCGCGCTGCAGAAGGTGAGCGGCACGATCGCGTCGATCCCGACCAGGGACCTGCGCGCCGCCGAGCCGCTCAACGCGTTCTACTTCGCGCCCGCGCTGTCGGCCCGCAAGGGCGAGCTGAGCCTGTCCGGGCTGTTCTCGACCCACCCGAGCCTGGAGCGGCGGCTGGCCGAGCTGGACAAGGTCGCTAAGCAGCTGGGCAGGTAACACCCGGCCGCACCGCAACGCGCTCGGCTGCCCGGCGCTCGCTGCGAGCGGACCGGCTCAACGCCCGGGAGGTAGCAGGTGGGATTCCTCGACACGCTGCTCGGCAGGACCAAGCCGGTGGCGCCCAAGCTGGACAATCTGTTCGCGCTGCCCTCGGCGGCCATCACCTTGCAGGCCTCGTCAAACCTGCGCCCGACCGGGACCGGCTCGGTCTGCTTCCGGGCGGCCGAGGGCCGGGCGTTCAGTGAGATCGAGTCGGACGTCCAGGCGCTGCTGAACATGGGCGAGAGCAAGACCCAGGTGGAGGTATCCAAAGACTCCTACGGGTTCACCTGGCTGGTCTGCCGCCATTCGCCCGACGATGTCGAGGGCCTGGTCACCGACCTGCACGCGGTGAACTCATCGCTGGAGCAGGGCGGCTTCGGCCCGATGCTGCTGTGCACCATCCTGGCGTTCACCGACGGCGCAGGCCGCCGCCTCGGCCTGGTGTACCTCTACAAGCGGGGGACCTTCTACCCGTTCGCCCCGCTCACCGGGGAGCGCCGCGACAATACGCTGGAGATGCAGGTCCGCGGCGCGCTCACCGACGATCTCAAGATCGAGGCCGATCTGAGCCGGTGGTTCCCGGTATGGGGTGCCCCCGGCCTGTGACGCTGCCCGGCCGCTCAATACTGGGGCGGCTGGGGGCCGGAATGACCGCGCAGGGCATATCGTTGACATGGACAGACGAGGCCGCGCCGGACGGGCGGCGGCCGTGGGCTGACGCAGGAGCTAACACAGATGACAGTTCAGGGCGAGGCGATCACGCAGGGCATCAACCTCACTGACGCCGCGGCGGTCAAGGTGAGCAGCCTGCTGCAGCAAGAAGGCCGCGATGACCTGCGGCTGCGCATCGCCGTCCAGCCAGGCGGCTGTTCTGGCCTGCGCTATCAGCTCTACTTTGACGAGCGGCAGATCGACGGTGACGTGGTCAGCGACTTCGGTGGCGTGCAGGTGGTGACGGACAAGATGAGCGCTCCCTACCTGGGCGGCGCGACAATCGACTTTGTCGACACCATCGAGAAGCAGGGCTTTACCATCGACAACCCCAACGCGACCGGGTCCTGCGCCTGCGGCGACTCTTTCCACTAACCGGCCCCCGCGAGGACCGGCCCGCGAGACGGAGCAGCCAGGCCGGGCCCAGACAGGGTAGCCTGTCTGGGCCGTCCTGGTGCCTCACAGAAAGTCCCGCCGTGCGCATTGCCGTCACTGGCTCGATTGCCACCGACCACCTGATGACCTTCCCTGGCCGGTTCGTTGACCAGCTCATGCCGGACAAGCTCAACAAGATTGCCTTGTCCTTCCTGGTAGACACCCTGAAGATCAGGCGCGGCGGGGTCGCCGCCAACATCGCCTTCGGGATCGGCTGCCTCGGGCACCGCCCGCTGCTGATCGGCACGGCCGGGGCTGACTTCGCCGAGTACCGCCGCTGGCTTGACGAGCACGGCGTGGACACCAGCGGGGTCCGGGAGTCGCAGCTGCATCACACCGCGAGGTTCGTGGGCACCACTGACGCCGACATGAACCAGATCGCGTCGTTTTATCCCGGGGCGATGAGCGAGGATCGCGAGATCGACCTCGGCTCGGTCGCGGCCGGCCCGGACGGAGCCGACCTGGTCCTGATCGGCGCCAGCGACCCGGAGGCCATGCTCAGCTTCACCGCGCAGTGCCGCAAGCACGAGATCCCGTTCGCATCGGATACCTCGTGGCAGCTGGCGCGGATCGACGGGCCGCAGGTCCGCGAGCTGGTCGACGGCGCTGCCTACCTGTTCTCGAACGAGTACGAGGCGACGCTGATCGAGCACAAGACGGGCTGGAGCGCCGAGCAGGTGCTCGAGCGGGTCGGCGTGCGCGTGACCACGCTCGGCGCCGACGGGGCCCGGATCGAGCGCAAGGGCCAGCCTGACGTCCACGTCCTACCGGTGAAGCCGGTCCAGCCCAAGGAGCCGACTGGCGCCGGAGATGCGTTTAGGGCTGGTTTTCTTGCCGCTATCGCGTGGGACCTCAGCCTTGAGCGGGCCGCCCAGCTGGGCAACCTCATCGCGGTGCACGCCCTGGAGACCATCGGCACCCAGGAGTACGAGCTGAAGCCTGGCCTGGTGGCCGAGCGCTTCGCGGCCGTCTACGGAGAGCCGGCCGCGCGCGATCTCACCTGCCATTACTGCTAGCCACGGGCGCGCTCCCGCCCCGTCCCTGCCGAGGGTCCGCAGGCGCAGAACCCGGGCATCGCTGGTCCGAATGGCCGTCGGATAGGCCCCGGCCTCTTCCTCGGCTGGCATCGCGTAGCGTGGCGGGATGACCGCCGGGCTTGCATCTGGTTATCAGGGGCCGCCGCCTCTGACGCCGGTGCGGGCCCTCACCGAGTGGACGCTCGATCCGTGGGCGCTGGCGTTCATACTGGTGCTCGGCGGGCTGTACCTGGCCGGAGTCCGGCGGGTGCGCCGCAGCAGCGGGACGTCGCCCGCAGCGCACTGGCCGACTGGCCGTCTGGTGGCGTTCTGCGGCCTCGGGCTCGGCTTCGCCGTGCTCGCGACCATGTCGTTCGTGGGCGTGTACCAGCCGGTCCTGTTCTACATACGGTCAGTGCAGACGATCCTCCTGCTGCTGGTGGTGCCGCTGTTCCTGGCGCTGGGGAGGCCGCTTTCACTGGCCATCGCGGCGCTGCCGAGGCTCGGCCTGCGGATCGAGGGGGCTATCCGCAGCCGGGCGGCGGTGGTCCTGACGTTCCCCGCGATCAGCACCCTGGTGCTGGTCGTGGTGCCGTTCGTCCTGTACTTCTCGCCGTGGTACGCGGCGGGATTCGGCAGCACGCTGGTCCGGGATCTGACCTATCTGGCGCTGCTGGTGCCGGGGTTCGTGTTTTTCTGGACGCTGCTGCGGATCGATCCGGTGCCCAAGGCCTATCCGTACCTGGTGGCGCTGTGGATCACCGGGGCGGAAGTGGTCGGCGATGCTGTCCTCGGCCTGGCGGTGATCGCGGACCAGAGCCTGATCGCGGGCGCCTACTACCACGCGCTGGCCCGGCCCTGGGGGCCCGGGCCGGCCGGTGACCAGGTGATCGGCGGCGGGGCGCTCTGGGTGCTCGGCGACCTGGTGGGCCTGCCGTTCCTGGCCGCCCAGCTGATTCAGATGATCCGCGAGGATGAGGCCGAGGCGATAGCGATCGACGCGGAACTCGACGCCAGGGACGCGGCCAGGGATGCCGCAGCCAGGAACGCCGCAGCGAGGGAGGCTGTAGCCAGGGACGCCGGAGCCGCGGACACGCCAGTGGGGGACACGCCAGTGGGGGACACCACGTTCGGGCACGCGGCGGCCGATGCGGGCAGTGCCGGGAACACTGCGGGCGTTCCGGCGCGGACCAGCAGGGCGGCAGGCAACGACCGGCCATGGTGGGAATCCGATCCGAGGTTCGCAGGCCGGTTCCAGCCGGTCGATGATGGCGGCGAGTAAGACGGCAGCGACCAGAGCGCCGGGGCCCAGGACGGCGGGCACCGGGACCGAGCGAGTAGGACGACCCGCATATCGGACGGCAGCGCGTGCTCAGTAACAGCGCCTGACCAGGAACTCCCATCCGCAGGGCAGGTCGGTGGCACGCACGAACTCGTGCGACTTGATCATGCACCAGGCGGGAACATCTGTCTTGGCGGCGGGATCGTCGGCCAGCACGGCGATGAGCTGGCCCACGGCTACTTCCCTGATTCGTTCCGCCAGCATGATGATCGGGATCGGGCATTTGCGGCCCAGCGCGTCGATCGTCAGCTCTGGTGCGGGTAGATCCGCTGAGGGGAGCGGGGGGATCACGCGGATACGATACCCCCGCGTCGCCGTGGGTAAGCACCCGACCGCGCGAGCGTAACCCCAATCCGGGACAGTGGCGAGCTGCGCATCCGGCGCTCTGGTGTCGCGGCTGAGGGAATCCGCGCTTCCGTCAGATTTTTCAGTACCAAGGCCCGGATTCATTCGGCGGTGGCACCGGCGGGTGGCCCTACTTGTGGCCCCTGGTGTCACTGCGACAGAAGCGGCACGCGATACGGTTATGGCGCCCGGTGAGCCGCCGTTGTCGCCCGGTCGTGGCCAATCGCTGCCGCCGGACATGCTTTTCGTGGTCCTGCACCGGGGGTCCCCCCTGGCGCGGCATGCTGGCGCGGTACTGTTTTCCACGACAGGCTGTAGGACGAGCAGAGACCGGCCAGTGGAGCCGGGAGTCATCCGCTGGGAAGGCAATCGGTGAGCCCACTCCGCAGTGCCCCACGCCAAGGGGACGCCGACAGTCCGGGCCGCGCAGCCGGCCAGGTTAGTCCTGGTGAGCCGGCGACGGCGCCGGGGCCCGGTTCCGCGGGCCCGGATGACGCGCGCCCGGATGACGCGCGCCCGCGGCGGCGCCTGATCCGGGTGGCCATCATGTGCGGCCTGGTCCTCCTGGCCACGACCGGCTGTCAGTCCACCGCCTTCAACCGGCTGGGCATGCCGTCGCCGGTCACCAAGCAGGGTCAGGTAGTGCTGACTCTGTGGCGGGGCTCCTGGGTCGCGGCGCTGGCCGTCGGGATCGTGGTCTGGGGCCTGATCCTGTGGGCGATTGTCTTCTACCGGAAGCGGTCAGACCGGGTACCGCACCAGGTCAGGTACAACCTGCCGATCGAGATCCTCTACACCGTCATCCCGTTCATCATGGTCGGCGTGCTCTTCTACTTCACGGCGCGGGACGAGAACTACATCGACAAGCTGTCCGCCCACCCCGACGTGGTCGTCGACGTCTACGGATTCCAGTGGAGCTGGGCGTTCGGGTACCCGCAGTACGCCGTGAAGAACCCGGCGTCCAGCTGTCCCGGCGCTGGAGTATGCGAGATCGGCCAGATGTGGAACCCGGGAACCCAGGCCCAGAACCTTCCGCTGCTGGAGATCCCGGAGAACGAGACGGTCCGGTTCAATCTCGCGTCGCTCGACGTCGTTCATTCGTTCTGGATCGTGCCGTTCGAATTCAAGCGCGACGTGCTTCCTGACCACCCGAACCACTTCGAGGTGACGCCGACCAGTACTGGTACCTGGATAGGCCGCTGCACCGAGCTATGCGGCGTCTTCCACAGCCGGATGCTGTTCAACGTCAAGATCGTGACGCCGGCGCAGTTCCGCCAGTGGATCACCGCGCAACAGGCGCAGCAGAACGCAGCTGGGGGTGCTCAGTGACCACGTTCGATCAGTCGGCTGGCCAGCAGACGCCGATTGCGGCGCCGCGCAGCTACCGCAAGGGCTCCGTGCTGGCGGACTGGCTGTCGTCCACTGACCACAAGGTGATCGGCCACCTGTACCTGATCACGTCGTTCATCTTTTTCCTGATCGGCGGCGTGATGGCCCTGATCATGCGGATTCAGCTGTTCGGGCCGAATAACCACATCGTCTCCGACCAGCAGTACAACGAGTTGTTCACCATGCACGGCACGATCATGCTGCTGCTGTTCGCCACGCCGCTGTTCGTCGGGTTCGCCAACGAGATCATGCCGCTCCAGATCGGCGCGCCTGACGTGGCTTTCCCCAGGCTGAACCTGCTGAGCTATTACATGTTCGTCTTCGGCGGGCTGATCCTGGTGTTCAGCTTCCTTACCCCGGGCGGGGCGGCCGCGTTCGGCTGGTACGCCTACTCCCCGCTGACCAGCGCGCTGTACTCGCCGGGCATCGGCGGTGACATGTGGATCATGGGGCTGGTGCTGGCCGGGCTCGGCACCATCCTCGGCGGCGTCAACTTCGTCACCACGATCTTCTGCATGCGGGCGCCCGGCATGACCATGTTCCGGATGCCGATGTTCACCTGGAACATCCTGCTGACCAGCATGCTGGTCCTGCTGGCCTTCCCGGTGCTGGCCGCCGCGCTGCTGGTGCTCGAGATCGACCGCAAGCTCGGCGCACAGGTCTTCAGCGCCAGCAGCGGCGGCGCGATCCTCTGGCAGCACCTGTTCTGGTTCTTCGGCCATCCGGAGGTCTATATCGTGGCGCTGCCGTTCTTCGGCATCGCCACTGAGATCCTGCCGGTCTTCGCGCGCAAGCCGCTCTTCGGCTACAAGGGCCTGGTCGCCGCGACCATCGGCATCGCCGGGCTCTCCCTGACGGTGTGGGCGCACCACATGTTCACCACTGGCGCGGTGCTGCTGCCGTTCTTCTCGTTCATGACGTTCCTGATCGCGGTGCCGACCGGGGTGAAGTTCTTCAACTGGGTGGGAACGATCTGGCGCGGCCAGCTCAGCTTCGAGCCCGCGATGCTCTTCATCCTCGGCTTTATGATCGTGTTCCTGTTCGGTGGGCTGACCGGGGTCATTCTCGCTTCGCCGCCGCTCGACTTCGCGGTCAGTGACAGCTACTTCGTGGTCGCCCACTTCCACTACGTGCTGTTCGGCACGGTGGTCTTCTGCATGTTCGGCGGGTTCTACTTCTGGTGGCCGAAGTTCACCGGCAAGATGCTCGACAACACGCTCGGGAAATGGCACTTCTGGTTCGTTTTCATCGGCTTCAATACGACCTTCCTCGTGCAGCACTGGCTGGGCGTGGAGGGCATGCCACGCCGCATCGCGAACTATCCCTTCCTGCCGGGCAGCGCCACCACGCTGAACCAGATCTCCACCATCGGCGCGTTGATACTCGGCGTGTCCAACTTCTTCTTCTTCTACGCGGTCTACAAGAGCTGGAAATACGGGGAGCAGGTCACCGCGGATGACCCGTGGGGCTTCGGCAACTCGCTGGAGTGGGCGACGTCCTGCCCGCCGCCGCGGCACAACTTCACCTCGATACCGCGGATCAGGTCGGAGCGGCCAGCGTTCGATCTGCACTATCCGCACATCAAGACCGGCCGCGACCGCGAAGCCGACCGGCAGGCCATCGGCGCCGGCGCGCCCGGCGATTCTGGCTGACGGGCGGAGCTGATGACGCGATGATGACCACGGTGGGCTTGACGGCAGGGGAGTCTTCATGAAGGTCGAGTCATACCTGTTCCTGGGCTGCGCGGTGTTCTTCGGCGCCATGGACGTCATCTACTGGCACTTCTCGCATGATCCGACCGGGACGACCGCCCTGGCGCTGGCCGTGGGGCTGGCCTTCCTCACCGGTTTCTACCTGCGGTTCACCGGGCGGCGGCTACCGCTTCGGCCCGAAGATGACCAGCGCGGCGAGATCTACCAGGGCACCGGCGAGCTGGGCTTCTTCAGCCCGCACAGCTGGTGGCCGCTGTTCCTCGGCCTGGCAGCGGCGCTGGCGGCCGTGGGAGTGGCCGTCGGCTGGTGGCTGTTCCTGATCGGCATGCTCGCCGTGGTACTGAGCGCCATCGGCTTCGTCTTCGAGTACTACCGCGGCCACTACGCCCACTGACATTCGTAAGGCGGCACATGGACGTCTTCGAGGCGCTGTACACCACCAGGGCGATGCGGCGGGTCCGGCCCGACCTGATCCCGCGCGACGTCCAGGCGCGGATCATGGACGCGGCCATCCGGGCGCCTAGCGGAGGTAACGCCCAGGACTGGCGGTTCCTCGTGGTCGACGATCCGGGCGTCAAGTCCAGGCTCGGCCCGCTGTACCGGGACGCGATCAGCCAGCTGTGGGAGACCGCCTACCGTGACTGGCTGGAGCGCGCCCGCCGCTCGCCCGAGGACCCGGACAGCGCCTCGATGCTGCGGGTGATGGCCTCGGCCCAGCATCTGGCTGATCATTTTGAGGAAGTGCCGCTGTTCCTGTTGCCCTTCATCCGCGGGGACAGTACGGGCGCGTCGATCTTCCCGGCGGTGTGGAGCGCTCAGCTGGCCGCCCGCGCCGAGGGCATCGGAAGCGCACTGACCTCGGTGCTTGGCGTCTTCCACGGCGCGGAGGCCCTGCAGGTTCTGGCGGTGCCACCGGATCAAGGCTGGTGGATGGCGTGTTGCGTGTCGTTCGGTTATCCGACCGGGCGCTGGGGTGTCGCGGCACGCCGGCCTGCTCACGAGGTTACCTACCGCAACTCCTGGGGCGCCGACTCCGACCTGCGGATCCCCGACCCGCTCTGGCCAGGCGCCCGCTAGACCAGGTGGCGGCCGGTCTGGGCCTTCGCGCCAGCCGGGCTTGGGCGTACGGTTACCTGCCTGTCTCCCAGCGGTCGGCGCCAGGCCACTCTGCCTCGGCTGGGTGCCCGGCCCTGATCGAGCGATGGAATGGCAAATCGTGGCTGCGGGGAGCGGAGAGCCTAGCGGCGGTCTGTCCGACGCAACTGCCATCTCCGCGCGGAACGCCTGGGCGGTAGGCAGCATCAGCACGGGCAGGACACAGATCCTGCGCTGGAATGGCAGCACCTGGAAGTGATCATAGCGGGATGGTCAGCTGGTCAAGCGCCTCCGTCCGGCTAGCCGGTCTGGTCGACTGCCGTAACGTGATCGTCGACCCTGCGAAGCCGCCCCTGGCGGATTAGGTCGTCGACAAGCGTATCCGTCCAGTACCACTGCCAGGAGAACCAGCGCCGCAGCTCGGGTTCGGGCGCGACGACTGATGCACGCACGGCGACGGCGAGTAGCTCCTTGAGCGCCTGGCTGGGGTGTACCCGTTCCGCCCGTCCCTGGATGGGCCTGGTCCCAGCGTGCCAGCTCGCTCGAATGCTGGTGTCCCTCGCCGGGCGTGACCTGCAGCGAGCGCGAGATGATCGCGCCGCATCGCTCCAGTGTCGCCCGCAGCGATCGCAGCTCCTGCCGCTTGAGCCCGAGCTCGGCGCGCAGGTCGTCGATGCTGGATGGCCCGGCGGCGGCCAGATGATCCAGCAGCCGGCCCCAGCAGCGGCCGGCTGAGCGCATCCGCTCGATCTCCGCGCGGCAGATCGGGTCGAGTAGCCCCGCGACCTCGCCGGTCACCAGCAGGTTCTTGCCGCGGTGCACCGCAGCGACCAGGTAGCCGCGCTCCGCGAGCTCGCCGAACCATGGCCATCTCGTCGCCGGCCATGCCCCGAAGCCCGGGCTGTCGGTCTTATGAGGATCCTCATGGCACGCCTCATAGAGGCTCGGCAGCGCGCAGTCCGCTGTGCGCGTCAGCAGCCCGCGGTCGCGCAGGAACTCATCTGCCTCCTCGACAGACCGCAGCACCCGGTCGGGCCTCAGGCGGCACTGGAGCGCCCGCCTCTCCTGCAACGCAGTCAGCGACTCCACAGCACCATCCTCCCGCGTTGAGTCGCCAGCTGGGTCACCAGCCCGTTCGCCCGCCAGGGCATCACGGGCTACCGGCCCACTTCGCCCCTCGCCGTTGCCATCCGCGACAATGGAGTCCCATTGGTGGGCGAAGCCACGCTGATCCACGCTGTCGCTTCACGCCACACCCTCAGGCCAGCCGACGGCTCGCGGGTTGTTGCGCGTCACTCGTTATGAATGCCGACCGTCGCTCCTGATGGATATGGAGCAATCGGATGAGGCTGACCGAAACCTCTGGGCGATGTTCACGATGATGCTGTCATGCTCGCCGTGACGGCTTCTGCTCGTCCGGGCCCGGGGCCTGCGTGATCCGGATGTGCGTGCCCGGTCAGCGGCCCGGCCCGGCTGCCCGGCCGGCCGCGGCCGCGCCGCCTGCGACTGCGGTGGATGCGGTGGCGATGGTGCAGGCCGGGCTGGCTGCGCTGGCCGGGGTGGACGCTGCCGGTCTGACCGCCGCGGAGCAGGCCGATTGCCTGCGGGCGCTGGAGCGCGCGGAGTCGGTCCAGACCGCGGTGCGGGCCCGGCTGCTGGCGGCGTTTCAGGCTGGCGGCGGGTGCGAGGACGACGGGCATGGATCGGCGAAGACGTGGCTGCGGTGGCAGACCCGGATCACTAAGGGCGCGGCGGCCGGCGCGGTGGGCTGGATGCGGCGGCTGGCCGCCCATCCCGCGGTCGCCGCGGCGCTGGCCGGGGGGGACATCTCCGCCTCGTGGGCGAAGCACGTGTGCGAATGGAGTGACCTGCTGCCCGAGGCCGCCCGGGGCGGCGCGGATGAGATCTTGCTGGCCGCTGCGGCGGACGGCGCGGAGCTGGCCGACCTGGCGGAGCTGGCCGGGGAGCTGCGCCGCCGGACCGCCCGGCCGGACGCCGACCCTGATGACGGGGGGTTCGGCGGGCGGGGCGTGGACCTGGATGTGACGTTCGGCGGCGCCGGGAGGCTCGGCGGGGACCTGACCCCGCAGGCCACCGCGGCGCTGTCGGCGGTGCTGGACGCTTTGGGGAAGAAAGCCGGAGAGTGTCAGAAAGTTTGTGCGGGGGGTGGTAAACAGGAGCGTTTCCGCAGGCCACAGGGGGTGGCCTGGACCATGGGGAGGTCAAGATGACAACTGTAGAGATCCCGGCGGCCGGAGTCGAGGACCTGGAGGGGGGATTTTCGCCGGGCCTGGAGCCCGCGGATGCGGGCGGGGGGCTGGTGCTGCCGGAGGAGGTGCTGGTGTCGCTGGCGGGGCAGCTGGCGGCGCGGGCGCGGTCGGGGGAGCCGGTGACGCTGACCGGGCCGGGCGGGCTGCTGACCGGGGTGATCGGTCAGGTGCTGCAGGCGGGGCTGGCGGCGGAGCTGGACGCGCACCTGGAGGCCGGTGATGGCGGGGAGAACCGCCGGAACGGGTCGACGGTCAAGACGCTGAACACCGAGGTCGGGCCGGTGAGGGTGGTGGTGCCGCGGGACCGGGACGGGAGCTTCGGGCCGGTGCTGGTGCCCAGGCAGGCCAGGCGCTCGGACGGGCTGGACGCGGTGATCACCAGCTTGTACGCGAAAGGCATGTCGGTGCGGGACATCGCCCGGCACGTCCGGCAGACGACGGGGGTGGACCTGTCGCATGACACGATCTCCCGGGTCACCGATGGCGCGCTGGAGGGCATGCGGGAGTGGCAGTCCCGGCCGCTGGAGCCGTTCTACCCGGTGATCTACATCGACGCGCTGGTCGCGAAGGTGCGGGACGGGACCGGGGTGCGGAACAAGGCGGTGAACATCGCGGTGGGCATCGACACCGGCGGGGCCAAGCATGTGCTGGGCATCTGGGTCGCCACGGCGGAAGGCGCGAAGGCGTGGGCCCAGGCGCTGGCCCAGCTGCGCAACCGCGGCCTGGAGGAGGTGCTGTTCTGCTGCTGCGACGGGCTGACCGGGCTGGGCGAGGAGATCACCGCGGCCTGGCCGGGCACCACGGTGCAGACCTGCGTGGTGCACCTGATCCGCCGCAGCCTGGATTACGCGTCGTATAACGACCGCAAGGCGATGGCCGCCGCGCTGCGGGGCATCTATACCGCGTGTGACGCGGACGCGGCCTACGCGGCGCTGGCGGACTTCTCCGGCACGCCGCTGGGGAAGAAATACCCGGCCGCGGTGGCGGTGTGGGAGCGGGCCTGGGACCGGTTCACCCCGTTCCTGGAATACGGGCCGGCGCTGCGGAAAGTCCTGTATACGACGAACGCCATCGAGAGCTTCAACCGGGAAATGCGGAAAGTCCTCAAGACGCGCACCCAGTTCCCGAACGACGACTCGGCGGCCAAGACGCTGTGGCTGGCTATCCTCGACATCGAGGAAAAGCGCGCCGAGCAGCGCGCCCGGCAGGCCGGCCAGCCGAAGGCCCAGCGCGACGGGGCGCCGCGGCTGATCGAGGGGCACGTCACCCAGGGCTGGCGCGAGGCCTGGGGCGAGATGGCGGCCCGCTGGCCGGAGCGGTTCGCCGACCGCATGTGAGCAACGGGGGTGCAGGATGCCGGTACCAGCAAACGGCACGCAGGCCGGGAGCGTCCCGCTCGACGCCGTGGACGCCGGGCAGGTCGCTGACCTGCTCGCCGATGCCGCTGCCCTGGCCGGCGCGCTGGCCGGGCAGCCCGGGGCCGAGGCCGCCTGCGCGGAGCTCGCCGGGGACTGGGCCGGCCTGGCGGACCTGCACATCGCCCTGGCGATCGCCGCCGCCGACCTGGACGAGGCGATCGCCGGGCACACCGGCACCCTGCACCCCTGACCGCCCCGGCCCGGGACGCGGCACCGCCCGCACGCACCCTGGCAAATAAAAAGAGGAAAAGACACGCGCGTGTCACCCCGGCCCGGTCATTACCGTCTGCTATATTTAATGACAGACGGGAACGGCCCGCCATGCGATCCGCGGAGGATCAGGCAGCAGGCGCCCAGGACAACAGCAAACGCCGCGAAAACCGGGACGCGCAGCACCTGCCCGCGGAAGCAACGGTAAGTCCGATTCCGCGAGGCCGCTGAATAAACCGGGCACGACGGCATCAGATAGTGCGAGCAAAGGACACCGGATAAACATCCGGTACCGGACAGAGAAAAGCTCCGCGCACAAAAAATCTGACACACTCGAAAGCCGGTCCCGAGGACACCCGCACCGCGCGGCAGCGCCGCCACGACGCGCTCGAGGAAGCCGCCCGGCGGCTGATCGCCTCCGGCTGCCTGCCTGGCCGCGCCGGGCAGCCCACCCAGATCCAGCTGCACATGACCCTGGATGAGCTGCGCGGCCTGGACGGCGCCGCCGATGCGGAGGCCGGCTGGGCGGGCTGCCGGCCGCCCGGCTCGTCGCCGGCCGGCCCGGCGCCGGCTGCGACGCCACGATCGTGCCGGTAATCTCCGGCCACGCCGATCACCAGGTCCTGGCGGAGCTGGCCGCCGCGCTGCTGCGCCCGGAGGGCGGGCCGGGCCGGCCGGGCGGGCCGGTCACGGCCCGGCGGCAGCGGGCCGAGCGGGCCGCCCGGCGGCTCATCCTGGCCCGCGCCGCCGACCTGCTGTCCGGGCCGGGCGGGCTGGCCGCCTACCTGCGGACCCGGCTGCCCGACGACCTGATCGCCTCGGTCAGCCTGCCGCTAGACATCGGCGCCGCCACCGAGACCATCCCCGTCCACCTGCGCCGCGCGGTCACCGCCCGGGACCGGCACTGCCGCTTCCCCGGCTGCGACCAGCCGCCCGCGGCCTGCCACCCGCACCACATCGTCCCGCGGGCCAAAGGCGGCCGCACCTCCCTGACCAACCTGCTGCTGCTGTGCAGCTTCCACCACCTGGTCGCCGTGCACCGCTGGGGCTGGGGCATCACCCTGCACCCCGACGGGACCGTCACCGCCACCAGCCCCGACGGCACCCGCACCCTCCACAGCCACGGACCCCCCGCCACCGCCGCCTGAACCGGCAGGCGCCTAAACGAGCAATCGCCCGGACCCACGCGAGCCACCTGAGACGGCATGGAAGCGATCACCTTCCGGCCTGCGGTTGACGCACCATCCAAGCGGCGGATCTCGTATGTGAAGTTCGTCGGGCGCTACTCAGGGAACGGCAGCCAGCTGCGCGCACTGGAGCGGTCGTCGAGATAGTAATGGTGAAGGCGGACTTGTCTGGAAGACGACGATCCCAGTGGCGGAAGGCGCCGACGGGAACCATCCAGGGCACTCTTGACTTGTGCGTCCAGGGGTGCTGGCTGCAACGGGCACCAAAGTCCCCCAGGAAAGACGAGCACAGTGAAGGACGAGCACAGTGAAGATTGCCGTAGACGACCTTCCGGGCTTAGTAAGGGGGCTGACGCCGCAGCCACTGCCAGAACGTCCGGCGGCGCGGCCTGGCCTTGATGGTGCCGCTGCCCACCTTGCCTGACACGTGAATTCGCAGGACCACAGGAACATCAGGGCCGGCGGCCGGACCTTGACCGCGCCGCTCCGGACGGCCACGTCATCAGCGTCGACCACTATGCCAGGCCTGGTAATCAGGGTCAGGGATCCGCTGCGGACATCCGCCTCGATCCGCAGCCTTGCCTGCGAGATTACCGCTTCGGTGAAGTCCAGCAGCACGCTGCCGCTTGTCACCCGCACGTCCAGCTGCTTCTGCGGCACCAGCCAGCGGCCATCCCGTTTCGCGCTGCCGCTGTGGCACTCGATGCGAGCCAGGTCCGCTGCCTGCGGAGCCGGGGGACTGGCCATCAGACCCGGCGCGGCCGGCAGATCCCTGGTTACCAGGGCAAGCTCGCCGTAGGTGCGCGCAGTCAAAGCGAGCTCTAGCCGCTCGTCGAGTTCCTCAGCGGTCAGCCGACCGTCGCCTGCGGCCTCCCGCAGCAGATCGACGATCCGATCCCGGTCCTCGTGCGAGGCGCGCAGGTCAGCTGGGGCCGGCAGGTCATCGTCACGGCCTAGCGGCATCTCGCCCGTCATGGACATACTGTAAGGGCTGCCGAAGCCGGTCCGACATTGGCGCGGGCAGGACTTCGCCCCGGGCCGCCCTGCTGTGGCCGGTATCCGGGCCCGCCACGCTCACCGGGCCCTGATCAGGTTCTCTGCTAGGAGCCGGGCTGCCCGTCGCCCTGATCGGCGGCTGTGGCAGAAGAGGCAGGCCCGGTGTCGGCCTGGCCCTGGCCGCCCTGGCCCTGGCCGCCCTGGCCCGGGCCGTCCTGGCCCAGCTCCCTGGCCTCGCTGGCAGGTACCGTCGCCGGCTCAGCACCGGCATGGCCATTGCCGTGGCCGTTCCCATGACCGCCGTAGCCGTTGCCCTCGGTCATCGGGACCGACTCATTGAGGACCTTGTTGAGCCGTTCCCGCACCCGGCCGACGCCACCGCGCATGGCCGGCGCCGGGACATCGGACTCGGCGGGCGGCAGGCTGAGCGGCTCCGGCCTCGAGGTGAGGACGGCGCGGGCCTCTTCCGAGACCGGCCTGGTCTCCTCGATGTACTCGCCGCTCGGCAGCTGCCTGATGATCCCCGTCTCGACGCCGTGCTCGAGCAGGTGCAGATCCTTACGCTGCAGACCCAGGCAGATACGTTTAGTGATGATGTATGCCACCGCAGGCCCCACGAATATCGCCCATCTGGCGATCTCCGTGGTCAGGTAGAGCGGGACGTCGAAGTGATTGGCGATGACGTCGTTGGCGCCCTCAAGCCAGAGCACGCCGTAGAACGTGATTATCGACATGCCGAGCGCGGTGCGGGTCGGCGCGTTGCGCGGCCGGTCGAGGATATGGTGCTCCCGGTGATCGCCGGTGATCCACGCCTCCAGGAAGGGCCAGAGGGCGGCGACGGTGAAGATGAACCCGATGGGCAGCAGCCCGGGGATGAACACGTTCCACGCGACCGTGTGCCCGAAGATGATCCATTGCCAGGCGGGCATGATGCGCAGCGAGCCCTCGAGCAGCCCCATGTAGAAGTCTGGCTGCTCGCCGGCCGAAATCGCGACCGGGTTGTAGGGCCCGTACAGCCAGATCGGGTTGATCTGGGCGAAGGTGCCGGCCACCGCGAGCGCGCCGAAGGTGAAGAAGAAGAACGCGCCGGTCTTGGCCATGAAGTACGGGTACAGCGGCGCGCCGACCACGTTCTGGTTCGTGCGGCCCTTGCCCGGCATCTGGGTGTGCTTCTGGTGGAACATGATGAACAGGTGCGCGGTGACCAGTGCGAGGATCAGGCCGGGGATCAGCAGGATGTGCAGCATGTACATCCGCGGGATGATCTGGTTGCCCGGATAGGGACCACCGAACACGAAGAATGCCAGGTACGTCCCGACGATGGGGATGGACTGCAGCACGCCCTCGAAGATCCGGAGGCCGGCGCCGGACAGCAGGTCGTCCGGGAGTGAATAGCCGAACAGGCCCTCGATCATGCCGAGCGTGAACAGGGTGATCCCGATTAGCCAGTTCACTTCGCGCGGCTTGCGGTAGGCGCCGGTGAAGAAGATCCGGAGCATGTGCGCCATGATCGCGGCCATGAACAGGTCGGCCGCCCAGTGGTGGATCTGCCGGATCAGCAGGCCGCCGCGCACGTCGAAGCTGATGTTCAGCGTCGAGGCGTACGCCTCGCTCATCTTGGCGCCGTCGAGGTTGGTGTAGGACCCGTGGTAGACGATCTCGGTCATGCTCGGCTGGAACCAGAGCGTGAGGAAGGTTCCGGTCAGCAGCAGGATGATGAACGAGTAGAGCGCGATCTCGCCGAGCAGGAACGACCAGTGGTCAGGGAAGATCTTGCGGAACAGCGTGCGGAAGCCCTTGGCGCCGTGGAACCTGTCGTCCAGGACGCCGCCGACGCCTTCCAGCGCGCGGTCGACGCTCATGACCGCTCCCAGTAGCTGGGGCCCACCGGCTCATGGAAGTCGCTCTGCGCAACGAGAAAACCCTGCGCGTTCGTGGTCATCGGCAGCTGCGGCAGCGCGCGAGTGGCAGGCCCGAAGAGGACCTGGGCGCCGCGCGGCGCGTCGAACGTCGACTGGTGGCACGGGCAGAGGATCCGGTGGGTGGTCTGCTCGTACAGCGCGGCCGGGCATCCGACGTGCGTGCAGATCTTCGAGTAGGCGACGATGCCGTCCACCGTCCAGTTCATCACCGTCGGTGGCTGCAGCACTCCTGGCTGGAACTTGATGATGATGACCGCAGCCTTGGCCAGCGCGTCGTAGTCGTCTTCGTAACCTTCGGGAATGACCGTGATCATGCCGCCTGGCGTGCCGAAGTCCTCGGGCCGCAGCGGCCGGTTGCTGCCGTAGGTGATCAGCCGGAGCCCCTTGCGCCAGACCGTGTGCTCCAGGCTGGTGCCAGGCAGTGGGCCCATGTCACGCAGCAGCACGAGCGGCGCCAGCGCCACCGGGACGGTGGCGGCGATCAGGGTGCGGCGCACCAGCGGCCGCTTGAACCCGCTGGCGTCGGCGCCCTCGTTGAAGGTCTCCTCGAATGCCTTCCGGTCCGCCTCGCTAGAGCGCAGCGGCTTGCGCGCCTCGGTCAGCTCCACCTCGGGCATCAGGTGCCTGACCCAGATGGTGGCGCCGACGGCGAGGCCGAGGAAGGCAACCGCCATGGACGTGCCGAGGGCCAGGTTTGAGCGCAGCACCGCATCGACGGAGTGAACCTCAAGGCCGATGTAGGCGGCGATGAACCCGATTCCGGCCAGCATCGAGATGATGAAGCAGGTGGCCACGACCCGTTCGGCCTTCTTCGCCTGGCGTGGGTCGGGCGGCCCGGCCGGCAGCTCGCGTGGCGGTTTCTGCTCGCCGTCGCCCTGTTGGGTTCCGAGCAGGCTCCTGGCCTCCGCGGGTGGCGGCGTGCCGATCACACGATGCGGGCCAGCCGGACCCTCGCTGGCCGACAGGTCCTCCGCCGCCGGTCCGCCCTGACCCGCCGGATAGTTCCGGTCTTCGGGCAGTTCGCCGTGGGCGCTGATGTCACTCATGGGCCTTCCCATGCTTCGCAGTTATCCACATCGCGGCCGCCACCATGAAGAAGAGCAGCCCGAGGAACGCGATGAGCCCCTCGGTCACCGGCCCGACCCGGCCCAGGCTGAAGCCACCCGGGTTGGGCTGGGTACGAGTCTCGGTCACGTACGCGATGATGTCGCGCTTCTCGCTCGGCGTGATCGTGGTGTCATTGAAAACGGGCATTGCCTCGGGGCCCGTCTGCATCGCCTCGTAGATCTGGGTGGGCGTCGAGGCGGTCAGGGGCGGAGCGTACTTGCCGTAGGTCAGGGCGCCCCCGGCGCCGACGAAGTTGTGGCATTGCGCGCAGTCGGCAGTGAACAGCGACTGGCCGAGCGCGATGTCGGCACCGGCCGTGTCGACCTGAGCCGGAGTCGGGATCGTCGGCCCGCCCGCCAGCGACTGGATGTACCCGGCCAGATCGTGGATCTGCTGGGTGGTGAGCACGACAGGCTTGCGCGGCTCCTCCGCGTCCGGCCCCCTGGCCGGCATCCGGCCGGTGCTCACCTGGAAGTCAACGGCCGCCGCGCCGACGCCGATCAGGCTCGGCGCGTTGACCGTGCCCTGCGCCTCCAGGCCATGGCAGCTCGAGCAGTCCTGAAGGAACAGTGCCCGGCCCGCGTTGATCTGCGCCTGCGGGCCGCCCTGGGGCGAGGCCGCGGATGCGGCTCCGCCGCCCCCCGTGACCGCCGAATAGACGGCGGCGACAACGAGGAGCCCGAGCAGGACGACAGCGTAACCCGCAGCCGGGTGTCTGCGCCTCGCGGTGATCCAGCCCACTGCTGTCCTCAGCTTCCGGTCAGTGGATCAGGTAGATGGTGGTGAACAGGCCGATCCACACGACGTCGACGAAGTGCCAGTAGTACGAGACGACGATGGCGCTGACCTGCATCTCATGAGTGAGCCGCTTGGCCGCGAAGGTACGGCCGAGCACGAAGAGGAACGCGACGAGGCCGCCCGCCACGTGCAGCCCGTGGAACCCGGTGGGTATATAGAACACCGACCCGTAGTTGCTTGACGACAGGGTCAGGTGCTGCTTCCTGATCAGGTCGAGGTACTCGTACCCCTGCCCGCAGACGAAGTACAGGCCCATCAAGAACGACAGGACGTACCACTCCCGCAGTCCCCAGCGACCCATGTTCCAGATCCGGCCGGTCCGCCTGATCTGGCCCCGCTCGACGGCGAACACGCCCATCTGGCACGTGACGCTCGAGAGCAGCAGCACCGTGGTGTTGATCGAGCCGAGCACCAGGTCGAGGTGTGCCTGAGGCCAGGGCTGGCCCAGCCCCTTGTCCACCGAGCGCACGGTGAAGTACATGGCAAACAGGGCAGCGAAGAACATCAGCTCGGAGGAAAGCCAGATGATGGTGCCCACGCTCACGAGATTCGGCCTGCTGGCGGGGGAGCGGGGGACCACCTCGCGTGTTGCTGTCGCCACGTGGACATTATTACGACACCGCGTAGGCGGACGTCGGCCGACCCCCCGGGTCGGTACCATCCAGTTTTATGAAGGTCGTTGTTTACAGCCATGACGCCGACACCCGGGCCCGCGTGCGCCTGGCCATCGGGCGCCGCCCCGCTCCCGACGTGCCCGAGGCCGAGGTGGTCGAGGTAGCCACGCACGCTGCGCTTATCCGGCTGCTCGACGGGGGCACCGTGGAGGTCATGGTGCTCGACGGTGAGGCGCAGCCCGCTGGCGGTATGGGTGTCTGCCGCCAGGCCAAGGACGAGATCTACGACTGCCCGCCGGCCTTGCTCATCATCGGCCGGGTTGACGACGGCTGGCTGGCCACCTGGTCCAGGGCGGACGCCGTCGTCAGCCACCCGATTGACCCGGCTGCGCTCGCGCAGGGGCTGGCCGGCCTGATGCGCCAGCGCGCGGCGGCCGCCGCTCCTGCCAAGCCCTGACCCTGATACTGCCCTTACCCGCCCGGCCGAGCATGGGCGACAGGCTGAGGAAGCCCCTATGGAATCGCGTACGACATGGCCAGCACTGATCGGCGCGCTGGTGAAGGGGGAGCCGCTCACGGCGGACGAGACGGCCTGGGCGATGAGCGAGATTATGGACGGGGCCGCTACGCCCGCCCAGATCGCCGGGTTCGGGATCGCCCTGCGGATGAAGGGCGAGACGGTGGCCGAGATCAGCGGCCTGGCCCAGGCGATGCTTGAGCACGCCGCTCCGATCAGCATTCCCGGCCGTACCGTCGACCTGGTCGGCACCGGCGGCGACGCCGCGCGCACGGTCAACATTTCCACCATGGGCACCGTCGTGGCGGCTGCCGCGGGCGCGCTGATGGTCAAGCACGGGAACCGGGCGGCCTCCTCAGCCTGCGGGACCGCGGACGTGCTCGAGGCGCTGGGCGTCGTGATCGATCTGACGCCTGCCAAGACGGAGCAGCTGGCGGCGGAGACCGGGATCGTGTTCCTGTTCGCGCCGCTCTATCACCCGGCGCTCCGTCATACCTCCGTGCCGCGCCGCGAGCTCGGCGTGCCGACCGTGTTCAACTTCCTCGGCCCGGTCGCTAACCCGGCGCGGCCGGCCGCGCAGGCCGTGGGGGTCGCCGATCAGCGGATGGGCCCGATCCTGGCCGGAGTGCTGGCCAGCCGCGGCTGCTCCGCGCTGGTGTTCCACGGTGAGGACGGGCTCGACGAGCTGACCACGACCGGCCCTTCGCTGATCTGGGTGGTGCACGACGGGACGGTCAGCGAGGTCAGGTTCGATCCGGCCGTGCTGGGGATCGTCCGCTCCCGGCCGGAGGACCTGCGGGGGGGCGACGCGGAGCACAACGCAGCCGTGGCCCGGGCGGTGCTTGGCGGCGAGCCCGGTCCGGTGCGCGACACCGTGCTGCTGAACGCGGCAGCGGCGCTGACCGCCCGGGACGGCGTGCCAGGACCGGATGAACTAACTGCCGCACTTCAGGTCGGCTACCAGCGGGCGTCGGGTGCGCTCGACTCAGGCGCAGCGCGGGCGCTGCTTGACCGCTGGGTCGCGGCAAGCCAGCGCCTCGCGGCCGAGCACGATTGACTCCCCACCAGCGATCCGCCCTGCGGGCCAAAATTTCTCCAGATCGTGGCCGACCTTTCCGTACCCGCCCCTGTCCCGATCAATATGCCGGGCGACCGGTTTCCGGAGGGTGGCTCCGGGCACTGGCCGGTGCCTCAGGCTGGCTCGGGGTAGCCGATCGCGAAAGCGGCCTCGAGGTCGTGCCGCGAATACGTGCGGAACGCGATGTGCGTCTCAGTGTGGGTGACCCCGGGGACCCTGTTCAGGGTGGCGGGAATCACGTCACCGAGTTCCTCGTGTTTCCGCACCCGGACCATCGCTACCAGGTCGAATTCGCCTGTTACCGAGTACACCTCGGTGACCTGCGGGATCTGGGCGATCGCTTCGCCCGTCTCCGGGATCCGCGCGACATCAGCCTTCACCAGAACGATAGCGGTGACCACTGCCGCCTCCTCTGCCCTGCGCGCTACGTGCTCGGGTGCGGGCCCGCGTGCTCGGCCTGCGGGCCTCGTGCTCGGCCAGCGGGCCTATACCGGGCCTGCTGGCTATCGCGCTCCGCGTTGCGGGCTGTTGCCCGCCTTGCGGGAGTCAGCGTACCGCCTGCCCCGCGGGTTCCAGGGGGATCAGCGGCTGAACTCCGGCGAGCGTCAGTACTCCCGCGCCGGCCAGCCTGCCGAACAGGCCCTGCAACACGTCGGCGGCGGCCCTGGCATCGGGCAGCGCCCTATGACATGGCTCCGTCCTCGCGCCGAAGAACGTGGCCAGCGTGGCCAGCCTGCAGTTCGGCACCTCCGCGGCACTGAGCACCGTCCTGGCCAGTGCCGCGGTGTCCAGCACCGTGAAGCCAGGCCAGGGCAGGCCGCAGCGCTGGCACGCGGCGGCCAGGAAGCCGACGTCGAAGGGGGCATTGTGGGCAGCGAGCAGGCAGCCGCTCGCGAAGGCGAGGAAGCCAGGCAGCACCGCGGCGATCGGCGGTGCGTGGCCGACCATCTCATCGGTGATGCCGGTCAGGGCGGCGATCTCCGGGGGGATTGCAGTGCCTGGATTGACCAGAGCGGCGAACTCCGAGCGCGGCGCGCCCCAGCCGACCCTGACCGCGCCGATCTCGGTGATCATGGCTTGGTCAGGCAACCAGCCGGTGGTCTCCACGTCGACGATCACGATTTCGAGGCCTGCCAGCGGGCGGATCTGCGCCGGCCGGCGAGGCACGGACTCGTCCGCTGTCATCATGCGTTCACCGTATGGCCGGGTACCGACAGTCCGCGGGCCGTTGCCGGAGCGCTCCGCGGGTCGTTGGCGGAGCGGTCCGCGGGTGGTTGCCGGAATGTTCTGCGGGCCGTTGCCGGAGCGGTCCGCGGGTCGTTGGCGGAGCGGTCCGCGGGTCGTTGCCGGAACGTTCTGCGGGCCGTTGCCCGCGAAGGGCGGCCGAGCTGCTATCGGGCCAGTGGTCGTAGGCTCCCTCGGCGAACGGGGACGGGTCTTGTTATGGTTTCGTGATCTTCTCTGAATGGTCAAGCTCCGAGCGAGTGTGCGCGAAGCGGTTGAATCCTGCCTCTGATCTTCACTAGTCTCTCCCCGAGCCGCATCGCTCACCAGTCGCTGCCTAAGCGACGGCGATCGGCCGCCGCCGAATTTCCGATGCTGGCCCTCGGGCCAGCCGGGGAACCGGGGACCCACCGGAATTGCGCCGGGCAGAACGCTCGGAGCGGTTCCAGGGGTGAATCGGCTCGGTCCGCTTGCCGGACCTGGCCGTAGGGCGCGCTTCCACTGCCCGAACCCGTCAGCTCACCCGGTAGGCGGAAAGTGGGAGAAGGAGCGTGTCACGCACGTGCGTACGCGGTCAGCTGTCAAAGCTATTGCCGGGCGCCGCGCTGCGGCCACTGCGGTGGGCGTCCTCGCGGTCGGGCTAACGGTCGGCGTTTGCGGCGCGGCGGCGGCGACACCGCAGCCCACGATCGCTCAGGTCCAGCAGCGGCTCAGCCAGCTGAACACCGAGTCCGGCCAGGTCGGGCAGCAGTACGACGCGGTCCTGCAGGAGCTGGCATCCGCCAGCCAGCGGCTCACGCTGGTGAACCGCGAAGCCGCCCGATACGAGACGCAGTTCCAGTCGATGCGCCAGGCGATTGCCCAGATCGCCGCCACCGCCTATGAAGAGGGCAATCTGACCTCGCCGGCCGCTCTGCTCACCTCGGGCGACCCGCAGCAGATCCTCAACCAATCCTCGATCCTTCTGGAACTTTCGGCGAACAACAGCGCGGCGATGAACCAGTTCCTGGCCGCGGCTCGCCAGCTCGACGGCGCGCAGCAGGCGGCGCGGCGGGTCGAGGCCGGGATGCTGGCCCTGAAGAAGACCCTCGGCGACCGGCAGCAATCACTGAACCAGCTCCGTGCCCAGGAAGAGACGCTGCTCGCGCAGCTCACCCCGGCGCAGCAGGCAGCGGCAAGCCCGGGCGGTACCGGTGGTAGCGGCTCCGGGGCCTCCGGCAGTACCGGCGGCTCCGGTGGTACGGGCGGTTCCGGCGGCTCTGGGAGCTATACGGGCCCGACCTCCACTCAGGCAGAGAAGGCGGTCTCCTTCGCCTACGCCCAGATCGGCAAGCCGTACGTGTGGGGCGCGACTGGTCCTGACTCCTACGACTGCTCCGGCCTGACCCAGGCCGCCTGGGCGTACGCCGGCGTGTCGATCCCGCGCGTCAGCTACGACCAGATGAGCGAGCTTCCGGCGGTATCCACGAGCGACCTGGAGCCAGGCGACATTCTTGGCTTCGCGGGCAACTCTCATGTGGGCATCTATGTCGGTGGCGGCTATCTGATCGACGCACCGCAGACCGGTGAGGATGTCGAGAAGGTCGCGCTCGCCGGCTGGTACCAGTCAGAACTCGACGGAGCGGTCCGCCCCTAGCCGGGGCGGGTAGCTTCTCATTGGCGGTGTCCTTTTCACAGAAGAGCTGTCCTTGACTTGCCCGTTCGGACATCTCGTTGAGAAGCCTGCCGCCGGTCGGCGTGGTATCCGCCTGCTGACGCTCCGGGGTGACCTGATCACCAGGTGGCCAGCTTGATGGACAACTTCCCAGACATCTCCTGGAGGACCGCCCATCTCTCGCCGCCAGTGTGATCGACTATGCGGGCGATCGCGCTCCTGGCGTGCCGGTTAAGATCGCTAGAGCCGTATCCGCGCGGCCCGGTGGCCGGCGTGGCCGCTATGGCCTGGCGGCCGGGGAGCCCGATGCCGAACGTCCTGATCGTGACGAACGATTTCCCGCCGCGCAGCGGCGGGATCCAGTCGTTCGTGCACGCGCTCGCGGCGAGCATGCCGCCTGCCGCGGTTACTGTGTACGCGCCGGCCTGGACGGGGGCGGCCGAGTTCGACGCCCGGCAGCCGTTCCAGGTGATCCGGCACCCGGGCTCGCTGATGCTGCCGCTGCCGTCGGTTTCGCGCCGGGCTATCAAGATCCTGCGCGAGAACGACTGCGACACGGTGCTGTTCGGCGCCGCTGCTCCGCTCGGGTTGCTGGCTCCGGCCCTGCGCCGGGCCGGCGCAACCAGGATCGTCGCGATCACTCACGGTCATGAGGCAGGGTGGGCTGCGCTGCCCGGCGCCCGCTGGCTGCTGCACAAGATTGGCGACCAGGTCGACGTCGTGACTTACCTGGGCGAATACTTCCGGGTCCGGCTGGCCAGGGCATTGTCATCGGATGCCGCTGCGCGGATGATGCGCCTCGCGCCGGGAGTCGACACTACTGCGTTCCGGCCGGGCGCCGGGGGAGCGGCCGTCCGGACGCGGCTCGGGCTCGGCGGTAGGCCGGTTGTCCTGTGTGTATCGCGAATGGTGCCGCGGAAGGGTCAGGACACGCTGATCCGGGCCTGGCCACAGGTTCTGGCCGAAGCGCGCCGCCGGGCCGCACGTGCGGCGGCCGTCGACCAGGCGGCTGGTAACGGGGCGGCTGGGAGTACGGCGGCGGGGACCGAGCCGGCCGCGGTTGGTGGCGGGCCAGCCGGCAGCGTGTCGGCGGGGACCGAGCCGCCGGGTGGCTCAGCGGCAGGACAAGCGGCGGGTCGCGCCGCGGCTGGGGATCCCGTCCTGCTGCTGGTGGGCGACGGGCCGTATCGGGCACACCTGGCCCGGCTGGCCGGGGAGTGCGGGGTTTCCGCTTCCGTGGTGTTCACCGGGCCCGTTTCCTGGGACGAGCTTCCGGCCTACTACGACGCCGGCGACATTTTCGCGATGCCGTGCCGGACCCGGCGCCGTGGTCTTGATGTGGAAGGCCTCGGGATCGTCTACCTCGAGGCGTCCGCCACTGGCCTGCCGGTGATCGCCGGCGATTCCGGCGGCGCGCCAGACGCGGTAGTCGACGGAGAGACCGGATTCGTCGTGCCCGGCCGCAGTGTCGAAGCTGTGGCCGACCGGCTGAACAGCCTGCTCGCTGACCCGGCGGCCGCGAAGGCGATGGGGAAGCGGGGCATGGCGTGGGTCGACTCCGAATGGCGATGGGAGCTGGTCGCCGAACGGCTCGCCAAGGTCCTGGCGGGCTGAACGCGGCCGCCTGGTCATCGTGAATCATGGCCGGGTGACACACATCGGCCTGGTGACACTGGTCGTCCGCGACTATGACGAGGCGATCGATTTCTACGTCCGGGCGGCTGGCTTCAGTCTCGTCGAGGACTCCAAGCTGGACGAGCAGAAACGCCCCGGCAGGAGTCATACGGGACGGACGCGGTCTTCGAAGACCTCTACGGCAACCGCTGGGACCTGATCCGGCGGGCCTGAGGCGGCAGGCCGGCGTCAAGGCGCATGACCAGCCCGAGGAACCAGGGAACTGATCTGCTCAGGAAAGGCGGCGGCGGATCCACCAGACGCAGAACCCGGCCAGGGCGAGGGCGGCGGCCAGGAAGATCGCTGTCTCGTACCACTGGAGGGGCCAGTAGCGGCTGGCGGGCTGATAGCTGACCAGTTGCTGCAGGTGCAGCCTGCCGATCGCGGTGTTGCACGCCTGCTGAGAGGCCGTCAGGCTGTTGCAGGCCTGCGGGGCCGGGCCGGCGTACGGATGCCCGGCCGCGCCGATGTCCTGGGTGGAGAGGATCCAGGCGCCGGGCAGGTTCACGGCCGCGCCCACGGTCAGGGAGGCTGTCGCACAACTCGTGATCTTGAAAAGTCAAGCTCATCTGGGACGGCGTGTCGACCAGTTGATCTCCACTCAGATGGCCAAGTCGGGCCTCAAAGCGGTTCGTTCGCTCCACCTGGGCGACCCCGGAGTCAGTTGTGCGACAGCCTCCAGGTGGTTATTGCCGATATCGATCATGTCGATGGCGCTCGGATTGATCACCGTGCTGGCGTGCACCGGCGAGATGAGATAGGGCCGGACCCAGTTGGGCATCACGACCTGGACGGCGGCGAAGACGGCCAGGGTGATGGCCATGGCGGGCAGGGTGCGGCGGACCAGCACCCCGGCGGTGACGCCGAGGGCGAAGGCGAACGCGACGTACCCGACCGGGGCGATGCCGCTCGCGCCGAACAGCAAGGGGGTGAGCCGGTTGTGGCTGCTCGAGCCGTTCCGGCTCGAGTTCAGTACGGTGGCCTGGCTGATCGGGCTCGCCCACCAGGTCACCATGAGGGTCACCAGTCCGACAACCGTCATGCTGGCCAGGCCGACCAGGCCCAGCTTGACCACGATCCAGCGGGCGCGGGTGACGCTCTGGTTCCAGGTCATCCGGAAGGTGCCGGTCTCCAGCTCGCGGGTGACCAGCGGTGCCCCCCAGAAGAGCCCGATGATCCCTGGCGCGAGGTACACCACCCCGAGGCCGAGAATGTACAAGACGGTATCAATGCCCTTCGCCTGGTCGAGGAAGCTAGTGACCGCCGTCCCGCAATCGCCGTGCGCCTGGCAGGCCGGGATTCCGCTGCTGTCATAAGGCTGGCCAGGTACGGGCCGGTGACCGCGAAGGCGATCCCGATCACCGCCAGGATGGCGAGCGCCGCCCGGGCCTGGGCCCGGAACTGACGCCAGGTGAGCCAGATCATCGCTGTACCTTCAGTGCGGGACGGCGGCGCGGGCTGGCAGCCTGGCTCAGGTAAGCCAGTACCAGGTCTTCCAGGCCTACCTGCGCGGCGGTCCAGGCCGGGTCGTGGATCGGCGCATCGGCGCGGACCAGCAGGGAGGTCTGCCGCTCGGTGTGGCTGGCCGAGATGACGTGCCACTGCGCCGGGAGGGTGGCCGGATCGCGGCGCGGGCCGGTGAGCAGGTGGTGCGCCGCGAGCAGGTCCTCGACTTCGCCGGCCACCCGCACCTTGGAGGCAGTCAGGACGATCAGGTAGTCGCAGACCCGCTCCAGGTCGGCGACCAGGTGCAAGGACAGCATCACGCTGACCTGCTGCTCGGCGACGGCTTCCATCAGGTCCTGCAGGAACTCGCGGCGGGCCAGCGGGTCGAGGCTGGCGACCGGCTCGTCCAGGATCAGCAGCTCGGGCCGCTTCGCGACGGCCAGGGTCAGGGGCAGCTGGGCACGCTGTCCGCCGGACAGCTGGCCGGCCTTCTGGGCCGGGTCCAGGTCCAGCGCCTCGATCCGGCGCCGGGCCAGGCCGGCGTCCCAGCGGGGGTTGAGGTGGGCGCCGAGGCGGAGGTGGTCGGCGACGGACAGGTTCGCGTAGGTGGGTGCGTCCTGGGCCAGGAAGCCGACTCTGGCCAGCTGCGCCGGGCCCGATGCGGGCTGGCCGCCGAGAACCTCGATCCTGCCCAAGGTCGGCTTCAGCAGGCCGACGGCCAGGTGCAGCAGGGTCGTCTTCCCGGCCCCGTTGGGGCCGACCAGCCCGGCGACATGACCGGGCGGGATGGACAGGGTGCAGTCCGACAGCGCCCACAGGCGCCGGTATTGCTTGCCAAGCCCGCGGGCTTCCAGTACGGCGGTCATGCTATGTCCTCCTCGGCGGCGGACCGAAACGTGCTCAGGAAGAGGGCCTCGATGCTCTCGTCATCGAGGCCGGCCCGCCGGGCCTTGGCGAACCAGCGCTGCAGGTCGCGGCGGAGCGGTCCGTGCGCGGCGAGCGAGGTGCCGCTCAGCGTCGCGGTCACGAAGGTACCCACCCCGGGCCGGGCGGCCGCCAGGCCCTCGTACTCGAGTTCCCGGTAGGCCTTGAGCACCGTGTTCGGGTTGATCGCCAGCCGGGCCACCACATCCTTGACCGTGGGGAGCTGGTCACCCTCGCGGAGCAGCCCCAGCCGCAGCGCCTGACGCACCTGGTGGATCAGCTGCAGATACGGCGCAACGCCTGAGCGGGCTTCCAGGTAGAACTCGATCACCCTGACCTCGATTCATCTAGGTAACTAGCACAATAGACTCCTACCCAGCTGGCAGGTCAAGGAGAGCGCAAGAGCAGAGGCGCGAAGGGGCGAAAGAGGTGGGTGTGACTGCTGGTCGGCCGGGCTGCGGCGCGGTGTGCACATGCGGCGGGCGGTGGTGTGCGCCGGGCGGTGGCGTGCGCCGGGCGGCGTGCGGCCAGGCTGGGGCGCGGCGGTGACTGCCGCTGGGTTTTCTATGCGGATGACTGCTGGCGAGTGCTCACAGCCGGCGGCGGGGTTGCGTTAAATCTGCACTGCATTTTCCCGGTGCTGGGCCGGGCGATCCGGGCTGCGGTCACCGCCTGGAGGGTTCAGTTCCGGGGGGAAGCGTAAAGGGCCTCGATGTCGGTGCTGTAGTCCTTGAGGACGACGTTCCTGCGCACCTTGAGCGACGGGGTCAGGTGACCGCTTTCCTCGGTGAAGTCGGTGTCGAGGATGCGGAACCTGCGGATCGATTCGGCCCGGGAGACGGCCTTGTTGGCGTCGTCGACCGTGGCCTGGATCCCCGCGATCAGCTCCGGGTCGTCCTTCAGGTCGGCGGCCGTCGCGTCCGCCGGGCGTCCGTGCTGCTGCTTCCAGTGGTCAAGCGCCTCGAGGTCGAGGGTGATCAGGCAGGCGATGTAGGAGCGGCCGTCCCCGATCACCATGCACTGGCTGATCAGCGGGTGCGCGCGCAGCCGGTCCTCGAGCACGGCGGGGGCAACGTTCTTGCCCCCGGCGGTGACGATCAGCTCCTTCTTCCGGCCGGTGACCCGCAGAAAGCCCTCGCTGTCCAGGTCGCCGATGTCGCCGGTGTGCAGCCAGCCCTCTGTGTCCAGCATCTCGCTGGTCGCGGCCTGGTTGCCCCAGTACCGGGTGAACACGTTGCGGCCCTTGATCAGGATCTCGCCATCGTCGGCGATCTTGATGGTCACCCCGGGCAGCGGCAGGCCGACCGTGCCGATCTTGTTGCGAGAGGGCTTGTTCACTGTCGAGGCGGCCGCGGTCTCGGTCAGCCCGTAACCCTCGAGGACCGTGATCCCGGCGCCGCGGAAGAAATGCCCGAGCCGTTCACCGAGCGGGGCTCCGCCGGAGACCGCATAGGTCACCCGGCCGCCGACGGCCGCCCTGAGCTTTGCGTAGACGAGGCGGTCGAACAGGCCGTGCCGCAGCCGCAGCACCGGGCCTGCGCCGCCATCATCCAGCGACTTGCTCCAGGCGATCGCGGTCTGCGAGGCGGCGTCGAATATCGCACCCTTGGCCTTGCTGGCGGAGGCCTGCTGCTGCGCGCTGTTGTAGACCTTCTCGAACACCCTGGGCACGGCGAGCAGGAAAGTGGGCCGGAACTCGGGCAGCCCCTCGGCCAGCGTGCTGGCGTCCGGCCAGTGACCCATGATCGTGCCGGACTCCATGCAGCCGACCTCGATGATGCGGGCGAAGGAATGCGCGAGCGGCAGGAACAGCATCGTGGAGCCCTGAGCTTCGTCGAAGAGCTCGGGGATCGCGCCTGCGACCGCGTTGCGGGCATTCGACAGCAGGCTGGCGTGGGTAATCTCGCAGCCCTTGGGCCTTCCGGTGGTGCCTGAGGTGTAGATGATCGTGGCCAGGTCGGTTGCGCTGCGCGCGGCCCGGCGCTGCTCAGCTTGCTCGTCCGTGACGTGCCCGCCGTTGTCGCTGACCGCGGCGATGTCGTCGATCAGCCAGAGCTGTTTCAGGCCGGGAAGCCGGTCTCGCACGCTGTTGATCATCTCGGCGTGCTTGGCCGTTTCCGCGAAGACGGCCGTGGCGTCTGAGTCTGCGAGTATCCACTCGATCTGTTCGGCCGAGGAGGTTTCGTAGACAGGTACTGTCACGGCTCCGGCGGCCCAGATCGCATAGTCGATCAGGGTCCATTCGTAACGGGTCCGCGACATCAGGCCGACTCGATCGCCTGCCGTGATCCCGGCCGCGATCAGCCCCTTGGCCAGGCCGGTCACCTGGTCGCGGAATTCGCCGGCGGTCACGTCCTGCCACCGGCCGTCGCTGGTCCTCCTGCGCAACAGCACCGCATGCGGCTCCTGCTGCCCCCGCCGGTAGACCACGTCGGCGAGTCCGGCGCGGGCGGGTATCTCCACCAGGGCGGGAACGCTGTACTCGCGCAACGTGTCTCCTCCAGCTCACCGCGCTCAACTCACTGCTTATGACTCACCGTGCTTGGCTCACCGCGTCAGGGTAGATCACTCATGGACCGTACCGCTCCGGCGGGCGCGGCTCCAGCGTAGGCGGCCTGGCCTGGCCTACTGCTGCGACATCTGCCTAATGTGTCGGCATGCGGGTGCACGTGGTCAGCGATGTGCACGGCAGACACGAGGGGCTGCGGACCGCCGCCGACGGAGCGGACGCGCTCTTGTGCCTCGGGGACCTGCTGCTGTTCATCGACTACTCAGACTATGGGCAGGGGATCTTTCCTGACCTGTTCGGCGCCGAGGCAGCCAGGGAGTTCATCACGCTGCGGACGGCACAGCGCTTCGACGAGGCGAGAGCCCTGTCGAGGCGGTTGTGGGCGGGGCTGGACGGCGACCCGGGCGCCCACCTGGAGGCGGCGGTGACCCGGCAGTACGCGCGGCTGTTCGGGGCGCTGCCGACGCCCTGTTACCTGACGTACGGCAATGTCGACCTACCGCGGCTGTGGACCGAGCACCTGCGTCCGGGGCTGCACGTGCTGGACGGCGAGCGGGTGGAACTCGGCGGCTGGACGTTCGGTTTTGTTGGCGGCGGGCTGCGGTCGCGGTACCGGACCCCCAACGAGCTTCCCGACGACGTCTACGCGGCCAAGGTCGCGGCGGTCGGTGCGGTCGACGTGCTCTGTGCTCACATCCCGCCCGCCGTGCCGGAGCTGCTTTACGACACGGTGGCCCGCAGGATGGAGCGGGGCAGCGAGGCCTTGCTGGATGCGGTCCGGCGGTACGGGCCGCGGTACCTGCTGTTCGGGCATGTGCATCAGCCGCTGACCAGGCAGCTCAGGATCGGTGATACTGAGTGCATCAACGTCGGCCACTTCAGGGCGACGGGGCAGTCTTTCGCCCTGGAGTGGTAGCAGCCGGGCGCCCGGCTGGAGGTACGCTCCGAGGATGGCCGACAAGACGACTTCGAGCATCGCTGTGGGGGTGCCGAGAGAAGCCGTCATGGCCGTGATCGCCGATTTCGATGCCTATCCGGAGTGGGCCACCGGGGTTCGTTCTGCTGAGACGCTGTCCCGCGGTGCGGACGGCCGGGCACAGCGGGTCCGGTTCCGGCTGGATGCCGGGATGATCAAGGACAGTTACGTGCTCGGTTACGACTGGGACGGCGACACGCACGTGAGCTGGGAGCTCGCCGAGGCAGGTTCGGTCGTCTCCGAGATGGCTGGCGCGTACCGGCTCGCGGATCGCGGTGACGGCACGGACGTGACCTACGAGCTTGCGGTCGGGATCCGGATTCCGATGATCGGGATGCTCAAGCGCCGGGCCGAAAAAGTGATCATTGACTCTGCACTGAAGGGGCTGAAGTCGCGTGCCGAAGCTACGGATGGAAACCATTGACCCAGCAACCTGAGCCGAGCGGGGAGACCGGATCCGAGCAGCCTGCCGGTCAGGGGCGGCCAGGCTCGGGTGCCGCAGCCGAACAGTCGGCCGGACAGTACGCCGGTCAGGGGGCGCCAGGCTCGGATGCCACCGCTAGTAAGGCGCAGGAACCCGGCCAGCCCCGACCGGTTCCGCCACCGCATGCGGCTGAGCCACCGCGCGCGGCTGAGCCACCGCGCGCGGCTGAGGCATCGGATGCGGCTGGGGCATCGGATGCGGCTGGGGCATCGGATGCGGCTGGGGCATCGGATGCGGCTGGGGCATCGGATGCGGCTGGGGCATCGGATGCGGCTGGGCCGGTGCGTCAGGCCGGGCCAGCGCATCAGGCCGGGCCAGCGCATCGGACGGGGCGGGATGGCGAAACGCCCTCGCCTCGCCAGACAAGCCCACGGGGCCAGGGATCCGCACGGGGGCAGGGATCTGTGCGCGGCCAGGGATCTGTGCGCGGTCAGGCGTCGGCGCGTGGGCAGGGGTCTGGCCGCGGACAGGCGCCCTCGTCGCGCCAGTTTGGCGCGGACCTGGCCGGCGAGGTCCAGCGGTGGCTTATCCGGTATGGCGCCCGGAGCATGCGCCGCGAGTTCAGCGAGCAGGTCCGCCGTACGGTCGGCGGCGGTCGCGAGGAGCCTGGTGACGTCTGGGAGACCGCCACCACCGAGCCGCCCCCCGACGAGTCGCTGAACTCGCCCGAGTGCGCCTGGTGCCCGATCTGTCGCGCTGCCCGGCGGCTGCGGGAATCGGGGCCGGGACTCGGTTCTCAGCTGGCTGGAGCTGGTGATGCGGTTGCGTCGGCTGTCCAGGAGGCACTGGCTGCCTTCGATGCGGTGCTATCAGCAGGTTCGGGTTCGGCCGCCGCCGCGAAGCGAGGGGAAACTGGCCAACCCCCCCCGGGCCCGGGTCGTGCGGAGCCGAAGGAGACGAAAGGTTCGGGTGAAGGACGCCGCGGTGAGCCTGACGATAGGGGTTGACGTTGGCGGTACCAAGGTCGCCGCAGGTGTCGTCGATCAGCAGGGCAACATTATCGAGAAGCTGAAGCTGTCGACTCCAGCCGCCAGCCCGGCGGGAACTGCCGAGGTCATCGGCGATGCCGTGCTTGAGCTGCTGGGCCGCCACCAGGTCGAGGCCGTCGGCGTCGGAGCCGCGGGATTCGTCGACGAGATCTCCTCTACGGTCCTGTTCGCACCCAACCTCGCCTGGCGCGATGAGCCGGTGAGGAAGCAGGTCCAGGAGCGGGTCGGCGTCCCTGTCGTGGTGGAGAATGATGCCAACGCCGCGGCCTGGGCGGAGGTAAGGTTCGGCGCGGCGCGTGGCCATCAGCATGTGATGCTCATCACGGTTGGCACCGGTATCGGCGCCGGAATCGTGATCAATGGAGAGCTCTATCGCGGCAGGTGGGGAATTGCCGGGGAGCCTGGGCACTACCGGGTGATTCCGGACGGTCGGCTGTGCGGCTGCGGTAATCGGGGCTGCTGGGAGCAGTACGCAAGCGGAAGCGCGCTGGTTGCCGAGGCGCGCGACTTCGCCAGCCGGTCACCAGGAGCGGCCGTCAGGATGCTGCAGCTCGCGGGCGACAGCGTAGACAAGATCACCGGGTTTGAGGTCACGCAGGCCGCGCGGGAGGGTGATGCGGGGGCGCTGCGGTGCTTCGAGATCACCGGGGGCTGGTTGGGCCAGGGCCTGGCCGACCTCGCGGCCGTACTTGACCCGGGCTGCTTCGTTATCGGCGGTGGGGTGTCCGAGGCGGGGGAATTGCTCCTTGCTCCGGCCCGTGAGGCGTTCCGGCGTGGGCTGACCGGTTCGTCACACCGGGAGCGCGCGGCGATCAGGCTGGCGGAGCTTGGCGCCGACGCAGGCCTTATCGGTGCCGCCGACCTTGCCCGGGGCTTCTGAACTGGTCCGCTGAACTGGTCCGCGGACGGACGGGCGCGCGGGCGCTGATGGCTACAGGACGGCGCCGTTGTCAGGCCCCGCGCCGCGAGACGGGCCGTCTCCCATGCGGATCACGATGACCGTGAAACCGCCGATAAAGGCGGCAACGGCTCCGAGCGCTGCCCAGCCGGGCACGACCCAGCCCACGATGGAAGCCACCAGCAAGTACGCGGGACCGCCGAAGAGCGCCGTCCATGCGCCCTTGGCCACCGAATCGAGGTGCGGGAGGGGCGGGGGTGGCGGCGGGACGAAATGCTCGTCCTCATCGTTGTCATCGTCTTCGGCCGGAACTCGCTGGACCGGGGCCTGGCTAGCCGGGGCGGTCGCATGACGGACGACACGGGTCCTGTCTGCGCCCGACCCAGCGCCTGGCGCGGATCTTGATCCGGCCACCGGTCCGGTCTCGGGCCCGGTCTCGGGCCCGGTCTCGGCCGCCGGTCTGCCTTCTTCGGCGGGCGTGGCGTCTTCTGCGCCCGGGCTGGCTGGCGTGGCGGGGCTGGCTGGCGTGGCGGGGCTGGCTGGCGTGGCGGGGCTGGCTGCTGGTGCGCCTGGTCCGGCTGCGGCGGCTGCTGCCGCAGCGGCTTCCGCGGCCGGATCGAGGCTGCTCTGCTGGGCGGGGTTGGCCGCTGGCGCGGTAGGGGCCGAGGGCGCAGAGCCTTGGGCAGCTTCCAGGCTGCCTGGCAAGGTTGGGGTCTGGTCCGGCGGAGGTCCCTTACCCGCCCACGTCTCCTCGCGCAGTGCGCGGTCGCGTGGCGCACCGAGGCTCTCTACGTCGGGCCAGGGCGGCGCGGCAGTGTCAATGTCGACGGCCATCTCATACCGTGCGACCAGGTCACGCCACACGGCCTCCTCGTCGCTCACGTCCCCCCCGCTCACCTGACGCTCACCCGCGTACGCACCGGCTACCCCTTCCCGGCCCGGCTGTGTGTCCTGACGAATTCGAGACTCCCCGCAAAGATGTCCTGCGCGTCGTTGTCCAGGGTCGCAACGTGATAGCTGTCCGCGCAATCGCGGACTTCGAGCACCCCTTCCGGGAGGGTGCTGCGCAGGATCTGCAGGCTGCGGGCTCCGACGACGTGGTCGACCGTGCTGCGGTAGACGAGCACCGGCTGCGTCACTTCGCCCAGCTGGGCCTTGGTGACCCGCCACAGCCCCGGCAGGGTCGCGGCCGCCTTGAGCGGCACCCTCTTATAACCGAGTTCGGTGGAGCCCTCCTTCTTGATATCGCTGGCGATTCCCTTGATCGAGGGCAGCACGAACTTGACCACGGGCAGGAGCGCGAACACGGGGGTGTCTGCGGTGATGGACGGGTTGACGAGCACCAGTCCTGCGACCGCCGGCCCGCGCAGCTCGGCCATCCGGAGGGCGAGGCAGCCCCCCATCGACAGACCCATGACGAAGATCTCGTCCGTTATGGCACGAAGCTCATCGAAGCTCCTGCTGACCTCCGCGTACCAGTCTTCCCACCTAGTGTGGGACATTTCCTGCCAGGTGGTTCCGTGACCGGGCAGCCTCGGCAGGCGGACGCTCAGGCCAGCAACGGCCAGAGAGTCTGCCCAGGGACGCAGCGACTGCGGGCACCCGGTGAATCCGTGACAGAGCAGCACGCCGGTACGATCGCCGTCGTGGCTGAAGGGCTCTGCGCCTGGCAACACGGGCATGCTGGGATCCTCTCACCGCAACGATGCCTTTCCCATCCCGAATCGTCCCACGCCCGCCGACGGCCAGGAGCTGTGAACCCTGCGGAGGGTGCGCGCGATGTGGCATCCCCATCGACGTCACGACATGGGAACATGTGATCGTGTTCTACTGGGTGCTTAAGGCGATACTCGGGCCGATTCTCCGGCTCGTGTTCCGGCCGTGGGCGGATGGCGTGGAGAACGTCCCGCGAGAAGGACCCGCCATCCTGGCCAGCAACCACCTCTCGTTTTCTGATCACTTCTTCGCGCCGCTGCCGGTGCCGCGCAAGGTGGTCTTCTTGACGAAGGCAGAGTACTTCACGGGCCGCGGGCTGAAAGGCCTGATCAGTCGGGCCTTCATGAGCGGTGTGGGAGGGATTCCGGTCGACCGGTCGGGTGGCGAGGCAAGCGAACGCGCGCTCAGCACGGGGCTGCGGGTACTGCGTCAGGGTCACCTGCTCGGGATCTACCCGGAAGGTACTCGCACCCCCGACGGCCGGCTATATCGGGGCAAGACGGGAGTAGCCAGGCTGGCTCTTGAGGCAAGGGCCCCGGTCATCCCGACGGCCATGGTGGGAACCTTCGAGTTCCAGCCGCCCGGCAAGCTAGCGCCGCGGCTGCGGGTACGGCCGGGCGTGCGGTTCGGCAAGCCGCTTGACTTCTCGCGGTACTACGGCCTGCAGGAAGACCGGATCGTGCTGCGCGCGATAACCGACGAGATCATGTACGAGCTCATGAAGCTGGCCGGGCAGGAGTACGTCGACGAGTACGCCCAGCGCACAAAGGCGCGGCGGTCGGCCCGAAGGAAGCTCGACAACGAGATCGCGGCGGGTGCGGGGGCGGGCGATTCTGACGGCCCGATCCCGGCGGCGGCCAACGGCGCCGCGCCCGCGCCAGTACCGGACGGAGCGGCATCCCCTGGAGCGGCATCCCCTGGAGCGGCATCCCCTGGAGCGGCATCCGATTGGGCGCTGCGAGCCGTATCGGACGGGGAGGCGAGGGCGGAAGGCGCCGAACCGGTCGCCATGGTGTCGGGCGTCGTGAGCGACCCCGGGTCCAAGCTGGCGAGCGGGGCTGCAAGCGGGGCAGCTACCGGCTCCGGCGAGCTCCCGCCCCGAGACGCGTACGGTGGCCGGGCCACCGGACCGGACTCAGACGTCGGACCGTCTGAAGGCCCGAAGCGGTAAGCAGATCTGGCATTTTGATCAAAAATCACATTCCGGCACATGCGATAGCGACTGAATCTGGCCGCCACGCGCGGCGGGAGCACCTAGTCGGTGGTCTCCATCTCGTCCTTGCCTCGGTTGCCCTGCGCTCTTTGCCCCACCAGTTGCGCTGGCCGCGGCAATCACTCCAGCAACAGGGGCCACCGGGCGAGCGTCGGTTCGGACCGCCGCGTGACCTGATGGATTCGGGAATCGGTCAGGAATTTCCGACTCATTTCCCGAATCCATCAGATGGCGGCAACCGGTGAAACGGGCATGTACCACTCAAACAGGACCGAGCTGGTCGACGTGCTGGTCCCAGCGCCCCGGCAGCGGCAGAGTGCTGGCTTCGTCGCGGTCCGTCTCACGACAAAGCTGCCCTCCTTGGTCTGCGTCAAAGATGGGATCCAGTTCGCGTTAGCCCCGCGCGCCGTAGCCGACGCTGCCCGCGCTCTGACTAGCCTGCCGGAGGTCCGCGCGGTCGTGGCCGGCGCTGTCCAGCAGCGCTTCTGCACGCTGGCGCAGCTCACCGTAGAACTCAACAGCGGGCCGGTTCGCGGCTCGGCCCTGCTGCGAGAGTCGCTAGGCGAGGTCGACCAGGGCATCAGGTCGCCGGCGGAGGCCGATCTTCGGGTCCTCATCATGCGGGCGGGGCTGCCGATGCCCGTGTTCAACGCCCGGCTCTATAGCTGCGGCGCACTGATCGCGGTGGCCGACGCCTGGTGGCCTGACGTCGGGGTGGCCGCGGAGGTCGACTCGCGCGAATGGCATCTGTCGCCGCAGTCCTGGGGAAGAGACCATGCGCCGTCACGCCCGGATGACCGCACTAGGCATCCTGGTGCTGCATTTCACCCCTCGGCAGATCCGTAATGAGCAAGCGGAGGTAATCGAGGCCATCCGGTCTGCGCTCCGGTCCAGGAACGGTCAGCCACTAGCCGGGATACATGCGCTGTCCGCTTCCGGCAGGTCAGAAGCCGGTTAGCCGACCGGCCCGGAACCGGTTAGCCGACGGGCCCGGAGCCGGCTGGCGGGCTGGCCCCAGCCGGCTGGCGGGCTGGCCCCGAGCGGCTGGGGGCGGCCGATGCGGCGGCTACCTGGCCCAGCCCTTGGCCCGCCCGACCGCCTCACGCCAGCGCGCGTAGCCAGCATCATCCCTGTTGCCCGGCGTGAACCTGCGGTCAAGCCGCCAGGTCGCCGCAAGCTCGGCGGGCGATGACCACTCGCCCACGGCCAGCCCGGCCAGGAAGGCGGCACCCAATGCGGTCGTCTCCGCCACGACGGGCCGCTCGACCGGCACCTGGAGCTGGTCGGCCTGAAGCTGCATGAGCAGATCGTTGGTACTCGCGCCGCCATCCACCCGCAGCGGGCCAGGCTCGCCGCTCGCCTTGCCGGCCCCGCTCGCCCCGCCCGCTCTGCCCCTCTCGACGGCCATGACGTCCGCGACGTCGCGTACCTCGAAGGTGATGGCTTCCAGGGCGGCCCGGATCAAGTGTGCCCGGGTCGTCCCTCGGGTCAGGCCGAAGATCGCGCCGCGCGCCGACGGATCCCACTCTGGCGCCCCGAGCCCGGTCAGCGCTGGCACGAACACGACCCCGCCACAGTCGGGAACCGAGCGTGCCAGCGCCTCGCTCTGGGCAGCGTTGTCAAGGAGCCCGAGCCCGTCGCGCAGCCACTGGATGGCGGCACCGGTCACGAACACCGAGCCCTCAAGCGCGTAGGTGAGCGCACCGGATGAATCCATCCAGGCCACCGTGGACAGCAGCCCGGCGGCTGACCGCGCGATCGAGGTGCCGGTGTTGCAGAGCACGAACGAGCCAGTGCCGTACGTGCACTTCACGTCGCCGGGGTTGAAGCACGCCTGGCCAAACAGGGCCGCCTGCTGGTCACCCGCCACCCCCGCCACCGGTAGCGACAGGCCGAGGAACGCGTCCGGGTCGGTGTGGCCGATGACCGCCGAGGAAGGTACGACCTCAGGCAGCGCATGTGGCGGTACGCCGAACAGCTCGCACAGCTCAGCCGACCATTGGCCGGCCTCAATATCGAAGAGCAGGGTCCGCGAGGCGTTGGAGGCGTCGGTGACGTGGCGATGCCCGCCCGTCAGCCGCGCTATCAGATAGGAATCGACGGTGCCTACGGCTATCGAGCCGTCCACGATCCCGGCCCAGGCCTGCCGATCCCCGGTGGTGAGCCAGCTCAGCTTGGTGGCGGTGAAGTACGGATCGATCCTGAGCCCGGTGAGCTCGGCGACCCGTTCCTCGGCGCCCTGCTCGCGCAGCCGGTCACACATGGCGGCGGTCCGCCGGTCCTGCCAGACGATCGCGCGACGCGGCGCGGCGAGCGTGGCCCGGTCCCAGACCACCGCGGTCTCGCGCTGGTTGGTGAGCCCGACGCAGCTGACCGGCGGCCCGCCCGCGGCTGACTTCAGCGCCTGACCGCAGGCCGCGAGGGTGGCCTGCCAGATACCTTCGGGCAAGTGCTCCACCCAGCCGGGCTCTGGGAAATACTGGCGGAATTCCTGATAACCACGGCCTGCCACGGTGCCGTCAGCGGCGACGATCAGGGCGGTAACGCCCGTCGTCCCTGCATCGATCGCGAGGACGCTCATGGGCACTAGTCTGGCGGTCGAGAACGTCGAGAGGGAGCTCATGCGAATTGGAGTCCTAACCGGTGGCGGCGATTGCCCCGGCCTGAACGCTGTCATCCGGGCCATTGTCCGTACCGGGACGCTGGAGCACGGGTTTGAATTCACCGGATTCCGTGACGGCTGGCGCGGCCCGCTGACCGCTGACACGGTCACCTTGGATGTGCAGGCCGTGCGGGGGATCCTGCCCCGCGGCGGCACGATCCTCGGCTCATCCCGCACCAACCCGCTGGCCGACGCCGCTGCCCATGGCGGCCGGTCCGGGATCGAGCGGATCAAGGACAACCTGGCCCAGCTGGGCGTGGACGCACTGATCGCGATCGGCGGCGAGGACACGCTCGGCGTGGCTGCCCGGTTGCACGAGGACGGCGTCAAGGTCGTGGGCGTGCCGAAGACCATCGACAACGACCTGAGCGCGACCGACTACACCTTCGGGTTCGACACCGCGGTGAACATCGCGATGGAGGCGATCGACCGGCTGCACACTACCGCGGAAAGCCATCACCGGGCGCTGATCGTCGAGGTCATGGGCCGGCATGCCGGCTGGATCGCGCTGCACGCCGGCATGGCGGGGGGTGCGAACGTCATCCTGATCCCCGAGCAGCCGTTCGACATCGAGCAGGTCTGCGCGTGGGTGGAGCACCGGTTCCAGACCAGGTACGCGCCGATCGTGGTGGTCTCCGAAGGCGCGCACCCGAAGGCCGAGAGCGAGGCTCTCGTGGCTGACCAGTTGGACGCGTTCGGTCACGTGCGGCTCGGCGGGGTCGGGCAGATGCTGGCCGCTGAGATCGAGGAGCGGACCAGCAAGGAGGCGCGGTGCGCGGTGCTCGGCCACATCCAGCGCGGCGGCACGCCCACCGCCTTCGACCGGGTACTGGCCACCAGGTTCGGCGTGCACGCGATCAGCGCGGTGCATGATGGCGCATTCGGCAGCATGGTCGCGCTCCGCGGTACCGACATCGTCCGCGTGTCACTTGACGAGGCGACCCGTGAGCCCAAGCTGGTGTCGCCGGAGCGGTACGTCGAAGCCGAGTTGTTCTTCGGCTGAACGACCAGGCCGGTCGAGCGCATCAGCGGTCTGGAATAGCCGCGAAACGGATAACGCGGCGAGTTCCCGCCCGCCTGGCCGGTCCTTGCCCGCCAGGTTCGTCGGCTTGGCTGGGTCGGCTGGTTGGCGCGGTCAGGCCCCGCGAATTCGGCAGCAGGCCGGCCCCGTCGGTCATGTGGGCGCGGGTCAGGTCTGGCGGCCCCCCGAGGGGCCGGACTGGCGGGTCGGCGCGGGTCAGGTCTGGCGGCCCCCCGAGGGCCAGACCTGGCGGGTCGGCGCGCTCAGGCTTGGCGGGCGCGGAATGCCGCCGCCTTGACGCGGCTCTGGCAGGTCGTGGAGCAGAAGCGGCGGGTCCCATTGCGCGAGACGTCGACGTAAACGCGATCGCAGCGCGGGGCGGTGCATACGCCGAGGCGCCCATGCAGATCGCTGCCGATCACCACGGCGAGCCCGGCCGCGCAGCCCGCGGCCCAGCCGGTCACCAGCGAGTCGTCCGCGCCATGGAAATGCAAGTGCCAGGGCTCGCCGTCGTGGGAGTCGAGGGCCGGCCGCGCTCCGGTCTCGGCGAGCAGTGCGTTGACCTGACGGGCCGCGGCGCTGGTGTCGCCGGATGCGGCAGCAGCGAATGCACCGCGCAGCGCTCCAGCGACCTGGCAAAACTCAGCTGCCTCCCGGTCAGACACCGCACGGGTATCCGGCCTGCCCGCGCGGAGCGCCGCCGTGACGGCGGCCGCCAGCTCGCTGTCGGCGGGCGGCAGATAACGGCGGCCGCGCGCTTGACCTGCGGTGAGCGTGTTGACTAGCTGCACCGCGACCGTCACGACAGCATCCATGTGACTGTTGAAATTCACTTGACCAGTCATATCCTCATTATTACCTTGTGACTGTCGAAACTATAGTCGTCAGTGACATGGAGGTCGGCATGACAGGTCCTCACGTTGGCAACAGCGCAGCGCTCGCCTGGATCAGCCGCTGGGACGCGCAGCAGCAGGCCTACATGCCGGACCGGGAAGAGAGGTTCACCGCTCTGATCGACGCGGTCGAGGCAGGAACGGGGCGCCTGGATCCGCTCGTGCTTGACCTGGGCTCCGGCCCCGGCTCGCTCGCCGTGCGGCTGCTCGACCGGCTCCCCGCGGCCACGGTGATCGCCATCGACGCCGACCCGCTCCTGCTCACGCTCGGCCGCACGGCCTGGCCCGATCGTGTCGGCCTGCGCTTCGTTGACGCGGACCTGCGAGTCGCCGGCTGGTCCCGCGCCCTCCACGCCAACCGGTCAGCCGACGCGGCAGGCCGGTCAGCCGACCGGGCGGGCGCACCGGCCGTAGTGACGGACAGTTCGGGGGGCGAGCCGGGTGGGCCGGGCGGTGCGGGCGGGCCGGGCGAGGTAAGCGAGGCAGGAGAGGAAGGCGAGGAAGGCGGTACGGGCGGTGCGAGCGGTGCGGGCGGTGCGGGCGGTGCGGGCGGTGCGGGCGGTGCGGCGGGCTTGCTGGCCGACGCTGCGGTCAGCACTACCGCGCTGCACTGGCTCACCGCGCCCGCCCTGGCGGCCATGTACGCGGAGCTGGCGACCGTGCTGCGTCCGGGCGGATTGCTGCTCGACGGTGATCATCTCAGCGAGGACGAAGCCACTTCACCCGTCCTCGCCGAGCTGGGCCGGGCGCTCGTCGAACGCCAGAACAGCCGGCAGCTCCCGGCGAGCGATGCCGAGAGCTGGGCCAGCTGGTGGGATGCGGTGGCGGCCGATCCAGCGCTGGCCGGCCTCCTCCCAGGCCGGGAGCGCCTCGGACTGGATTCCGAACACCATGGCTCACCCTCCGGATTGCTCAGCACTCACGTTGCTGCGTTGCGTGCGGCTGGATTCGCCGAGATCGGAACCCTCTGGCAGCACGGCGAGAACCGAGTGCTCTGCGGAGTACTCGGCAGCTAGCGCGGCGGGGCGCCCCGGACTGACTGCGGGGCACGCGGCCGCCCCGTAACCAGCAACGGCGCCACTCCCGTCGCTGCAATCGCTTTAGCACACCGGTCACTGTCAGGGTCGCTCAAATCCGTCGCCATCACCTGATGGAACCGGGAATCGGTACGGTAACTCCTTACCGATTCCCGGTTTCACCAGGACTCCATGACGACCGGAGCTGCCATTCGCGGTCGGACCGGTGTCGAAAACCAACGTGACACGCGGCCCGATTCGGCCGGCCGCAATCTCAGGCGGCCGGCGGCGGCTCCGTTCGTGGTTGCCGGGGCCCTGACTGCTGGCAAACTGGGAGGATGTCCGCGCCCCCGCTCACTGAGCCGGTTCTGCCACGGCAGGATGCGATCCTGCACGAACCGTGCGTCCTGCTGAAGCTGGGTGAGATTGTACTCAAGGGACGCAACCGTCAGCAGTTCGAGCGGATCCTGCACGACAACATCCGGCGCGCCGTGCGTGACCTGGGCATCCCGATTCACCTCTGGCAGCGCGAAGGCGTGATCGTGGTGCGGGTGGCCGGTGCGGAGCCAGGCAGCCTGGCCGCCGAGACCGCTGCGGACCTGCTCGCCGAGCGGATGCGCAACGTCATGGGCCTGGCCCGGGTCTGCCGCGCGGTCCGGGTGGCTAAGGACCCCGAAGCGGCCGTCACCACGGCCGTGGAGCTAACGGCCGGCCGGGTGCGTTCGCCGTCCGCGCCAGACGCAGGGACAAGCGGTTCCCGCTGACCTCCAGCCAGCTCGCAACGCTGATCGGCAGCCGGATCCAGGAGGAGTACGGGTACCCGGTCAACCTGCGCCGTCCGGACACCACCGTCTTCGTCGAGGTTGATCAATCCGAGGTGTTCGTGTTCACCGAGGGCATGCCAGGCCAGGGCGGCCTGCCGGTGAACATGAGCGGCCGCGCGCTCGTGCTGATGTCCGGGGGCATTGACTCGCCGGTCGCCGCGTACCGGATGATGCGCCGCGGCCTGCGGTGCAGTTACCTGCACTTTTCCGGCATGCCGCTGACCGGCCCGGAGTCGGTGTTCAAGGCCTATGGCCTCGTGCGGGAGCTGGACAAGTATCAGGGCGGTTCGCGGCTGTTCGTGGTCGCCTTCGGCAAGGCGCAGCAGCGCCTCGCCTCGTCAGGTGCCGGGCGGCTGCAGATCATGGCGCAGCGGCGGCTGATGCTCAAGACCGGCGAAGCGATGGCGCGGCGGCTGCACGCGGCCGCGCTGGTCACGGGCGACTCCCTGGGCCAGGTCAGCAGCCAGACCCTGACCAACATCACCGCGCTCGATGATGCGGTTACGTTGCCGATCCTGCGGCCGCTCATCGGGCTGGACAAGACGGAGATCATGGCCGAGGCGAGGAGAATCGCCACGCTTCGCATCTCTGAGCTGCCGGACCAGGACTGCTGCTCGCTGCTGACGCCGCGGCAGGCCGAGACCCGGGCCAGGATCTGCGACCTCCGGCGGATCGAGTCTCGGCTGGATGCCGATGATCTGGCCGAGGAGCTGGCCGCCGCGGCCCAGGAGTACACGCCGAGCAGGAGCTGAGCGCTGACTCGCGACCGCGGGCGAGTCCTCGGTGGCTATCGCGAGAAAATCGTCATCTGAGCGGACCCAGGCAATCAGCAGCGCCCGGCAGCACCGGGCAGGCCGGTACGGTAGTGCCAGATCGCGGCGTCGCCGCCAGCCGGGGTCAGGAACCCGCCGCTTCCCCACAGGCAGGAGGTCCCGGGAACGAGCGCCAGGTCGCTGACCGCGTTACCGAGGCCGTGGGCGATGATGACCTGCGTCCACCGGCCTGAGCGAGACAGGTGCAGCAGACGTGACCGGGTCTGGGCACCGAGAGTCGTGGCGGCGATCCAGACGCCGCCACGGGAGTCTGCGGCAAGGCGCCTGGGCATGGACCGGCCTGGTGCCTCGATCCGCTGCCACTTCCTGCCGTTCCAGTGAGCGAGGACCACGTGGCCGGCCGGGGTGGCGGCCGGCGAGTTTCCCACGATCCAGACGCTGCGGCGCGACACGGCGAGCACGTCATCGAGCTGGGTGCCGGCCAGCACCGAGCCGGTGGCCACGCGCTTCCAGGCCCTGCCGCCCCAATACTCCACCAGACTGCCGCCCGGGCCGGCCGTGATCGCCCAGATGTCCTGAGCGGAGACAGCGCTCGCGCGGATCACCGGGTCGCGCGGCCCGGCGACCCTGCTCCACGCGTGACCGTCGTAGTTCCAGGTGGCGCTGCCATGACCACCGGGGCCAGGGGTTCCGAACAGCCACACGTCAGTCGGGCTGATTGCGATGATGGCGGCCGTGCCCGCGCCCGGCTGCCACCTTCTGGCGACCGACCAGCTGGCCCCGTTCCAGCGCAGCGCGTATCCGCCGAAGGAGCTGACGGCCCAGACGTTGGCGGGTGAGGAGGCACTCGCGCCGGAGATGAAGCTGCCCAGGCCGCTCGGCAGCCAGGTAGCCCGCCAGCTGCGGCCGTCCCAGTGCAGGGCCACCGGCGTGCTCGCCTCGCCCGGGTTGGTGCCCCCGAACACCCAGGCATCGCGCCTGCCGGTGGCGAGCACGGCAGAGTAGCCTGAAGCGTTGCTCGGTCCGCCGAAATGGTCGGTAGCGACCAGCCGCCAGCCACCGGCCGCGGCGCGATCGTCCTGGCGGCGCCAGGCGGAATGCGCAACCGCGGCCCGGTTCAAGGTGCCCGGTACGGCAGCGACTGGCCTTCCTGCGGGCGCTGCGATAGCAGCGGGCCGGGTCGTGGCAGGCCGCGCCAGGGCTGGCGCGACGGCGCCCGGCGTCAGCACAGCCGACACCATCACACCGAAGGCGACGCCTGCGCGCCCTGGCCAGTTCATCGCGAAGCTCCGCTCGGGCCGCTGGGGGGTCGTTCACAGACCGGCCAGCGCAAGAATAGACCGGTACAAAGCACTATGCGAAGAGACGGCTCACTCTGGGCGGCTCCGGGCGCCGGCGAGCGGCGGTGTGGATGGCTACTCGGCCGGCGCCGAGCACGTGGGACCGGGGTATGGCAAGCTCAGTCACGGAGGGGTGATCACGTGAAGGTCGGACTGCAGATTCCTGATTTCACCTGGCCCGCCGGGCCGGCCAGGTTCGGCCCTGAGCTGGCCACCGTGGCCAGGACCGCTGACGACGCGGGCTTCGAGTTCATCAGTGTCATGGATCACTTCTTCCAGATCGGTGTGGTCGGGCCACCGGAGCACGAGATGCTCGAGGCATATACGACCCTTGGGTACCTGGCCGCCTGCACCTCGCGGGCGAAGCTGTTTACCCTCGTGACGGGTGTCGTTTACCGGTATCCGGGAATCCTGGCGAAGATCGTCACTACCCTGGACGTGCTGTCCGGCGGCCGGGCCTGGCTCGGCGTCGGTGCGGCGTGGAACGAGGAGGAGTCCCGCGGCCTCGGCATCCCGTTCCCGCCGGTGGCCGAGCGGTTCGAGCGGCTGGAGGAGGCACTACAGATCTGCCTGGCTATGTGGCGCGGCGACGAGAGCCCCTACCGGGGCACCCACTACCAGCTGGAGCGCCCGCTGAACTATCCGAAGCCGCTGTCGCAGCCGCATCCGCCGATTCTGATCGGCGGCTCGGGCGAGCGCAAGACGCTGCGCTTCGTGGCCAAGTACGCGCAGGCATGCAACCTGTTCCCCGGGCCTGACCTGACCCGCAAGCTCGACGTACTGCGCGCCCACTGCCAGGACGTGGGCCGCGACTACGACGAGATCCTCAAGACCTGCTACTTCCGATTCGATGTGGGGGAGAAGGGCGAGAAGGCCGGGGAAGTCATCGACCAGCTGGGCCAGCTCGCCGAGCTGGGCTTCCAGGCTGCCATCGGCGCGGTTGCGAACGTATGGAACGTCACGCCCCTGGAGGTCATCGGCAGCGAGGTAATCCCCGCCGTCGACGGGCTATGACGTCGACGGGCTATGACCAAGCGGGCAGGCCCCGCGCCGGATCGCCCGGAGCCTGCGATCGTGTCTGGCTCATAACACCGCGGTCATGGGTTCGTGACGGGAACCCGCGGTCGTTCTCCGGGGCGCCGGGGTCAGGGTCTTGCCGACGATCGCGGGCAGCGTCGCAGCGACCTTGGCCAGCTCCTGGATATCTTCATCGACCAGCGCCTGATCTCCGTCACACATGGCAATGGCAGGCTCGGGGTGGACGTCCACAATGATGCCGTCGGCGCCGACCGCGATGGCGGCCCGGCTCAGCGGCAGGACGAGGTCACGGCGGCCGCCTGAGTGAGACGGATCGACAATCACCGGAAGGTGCGAGAGTCGCTGCGCGACGGGGACCGCGCTGATGTCCAGCGTGTTGCGGGTCGCGGTCTCGAAGGTGCGGATGCCGCGCTCGCAGAGCACGATGTCGAGGTTGCCGCGCTGCGCGATGTACTCCGCCGCCATCAGCCATTCCTCGATGGTCGCGTTCATGCCCCGCTTCAGCAGCACCGGCCTGCCTGCCGAGCCGACGGCCTGCAGCAGCGCGAAGCTCTGCATGCTGCGCGTTCCGACCTGCAGCATGTCGGCGTAGGAGCACACCAGGTCCACGCTGGCCGGATCAATGACCTCAGTGACCACCGGCAGCCCGGTTTCCGCGCGCACGTCAGCGAGGATCTTCAGGCCCGCCTCGCCGAGGCCCTGGAACGCGTACGGCGACGTGCGCGGCTTGAAAGCGCCGCCGCGCAGGATCGACGCGCCGGCCGCCTGCGCCATCCGCGCCGCTGTCAGAGTCTGCTCCGGAGTTTCTACCGTGCACGGTCCCGCGATCACGGTCAGCGTCTCCGGGCCGATGGCAACCCCGCCGACTCGGATCACCGACCTGCTCGGATGATGCTCTCTGCTGACGAGCTTGTAGGGGACCGTGATCCGTACCACGTCGCTGACACCGGTCCTGCTGCGGAGGTTGAGTGTGCCGAACTGCTCGACGTCGCCAACGAGGCCGATGATGGTCCGGGAGACCCCCCGGCTGACGAAGGCTTCCCCGCCGGCGACCCTGATCAGGTCAACGATCGAGTCAATGTCAGACTGCTCGGCCTCCGGGGCCATCACGATGACCATGACATCCTCCTGGTTCCCCATCATGACGAAAGCCCCGGGCCGTTGTGGCCCGGGGCTGAAGTTCAGGTCGTTCGCGTCAGCGCATCCTCTGGCGAGCGACCGTCCCTATGCCGGGCCGGTAGCCGTAGAAAAACCAGTACGGGTGATGCACGCCAGGTAGCTTAGCGCATCGCCCGCACTGCGTGGTAAGCGGCCGGCGCAGGATCAGGCCAGGAATGCGCAGTGGCAAGATAGCTGAACCTGCGGGAGAGCGAGGGTCGGCCGGTCGCGGCCGGGGCAGCGTAGGGCAGGGAAGGAGCAAGTCAGCTGGACATGAGCCAGCCGGAACCCGAGGTAGTTGATACTGGCAGGCTGCAGGCACCCGCATCCGAGCATCGGCTGCCGCCCGGCCAGTACGTGCCAGGCGGCTGGCCGGTGCTGCACTACGGCCCGATCCCGGTGTTCAACCCGGCCACCTGGGACCTCAGGGTGGTGGGCGCGACTGAGTCCGGCCTTGAGCACCGCTGGAACTGGGCTGAGCTGGCTGGGCTGCCGCGTACCAGGATCGTCGCGGACTTTCACTGCGTCACCAAGTTCACCATCCAGGACGTGGCGTGGGACGGGATAGCGGCGGCCGAGCTATTGCGAGCCGTCCCGCCGGCTCCGGCTGTTACGCACGTGATGATCTGGGCGGACTTCGGCTACAGCGCCAACGTGCGGATCGGCGACTTCGCGGCGGACGGCACGATCCTGGCGACGCACCGGGACGGGGCGGAGATCAGCCCCGAGCATGGCCACCCGCTCAGGCTGGTGGTTCCCTCCCTGTACGGATGGAAGAGCGTCAAGTGGGTGCGGGCCGTCGAATACCTGACCTTGGACCGAAGAGGGTTCTGGGAAGAGCGCGGTTATCACAACACCGCTGACCCGTGGCGCGAGCAGCGTTACTCCTACCAGGAACAGCCGGGCGAGGGACCGCCTGACTGACGCGGCGCCGCGAGCTCGAGGTGAGCCGGGGGCCGTGGCGCTACGGCACGAGACTGAAGAGGAAGCCCACGTTCAGCGTGATGGTGCTGCCCTGAGGAGCCTTTCCGACTGGGTTGTAGGCGATGACCTTGTGACCAGGGCCGAGCTGGTCGACGCTGACGTTGAAGCCGGCCTTGGTCAGCTGAGCCTCGGCCTGGTTGACGTTCTCGCCCTGAACGTTGGGAACGGGGACCATCGGCGGCCCGCTGCTGACGTGGACGGTCACGACCTCGTGCGGGGAGACGGGAGTGCCCGGTGCCGGTGACTGGCTAGTGATCGTGCCCGCCGGCTGGGTGCTCCTGGAATCTGTCACCGGATTCAGCGCGTATCCGGCCGCGGTCGCCGCGCTCTGCGCGGCCTGAAGCTGCTGACCGACGTAGTCCGCCAGCGGTGGTCCGTCGCTGACCGTGATCGCGACTGGCGAGGTCTGCGGCCAGGACACGCCCGCGACCGGGTTCGTGCTGATCACGATGCCGTTCGCGATGGTCGGTGAGGTCGTCTGGGTAACGCCGCCGGGCGTGAGCCCCGCCTTCTTGAGCTCAGTCTGGGCGCTAGCCAGCGCCAAGCCGGTCACCTGAGGCACCGGGAACTGCATCGGGCCGAGCGAGACGATGAGCTGAACCGTGCTCCCGCGCCGCGGCCTGGCGCCGATCGCCGGACTGGTCTGGATGATGTCGCCCTTGGGTATCGTGCGGCTGTGCTGGCCAGGCCCCGTCCGCACCGCAAAGCCGACGCTGACCAGCTCGGAGCGGGCCACGCTCGCTGACAGGCCGCTGACCCGCGGCACGGTCGCGTACCGGCCGTCGGCGAGCCACCAGGTCACCAGGGTGATGGTCAGGAGCACCGCTAGCCCGCCGGCCAGGTAGACCAGCCTGCGGCTGAACAGCAGGCGCTGCAGGATGGGCTCGCCGGGCCTGCGGTACCCGCTGTCCCGCCGGGACTGCCACTGGTCAGGCTCGTCGTGGCCGTCCTCGTTGAGAGCGACGGGCGAGACAATCAGCGTATGGTTGGTGCCGCTGCCGCTGCCGCTGTAGCCCGGAATCCGGTCCGGCGCGGGCGGAAGGCCGCCCGGCTGGCGCTCGGCGGGTCCCGTCAGCGGCGATGCGAACCCGCCGTTGGTAAGAGCTGCTCGGGTGTCAGGCCACGATGCTGCCGCATGCTGTCTTGGATCAGCGGGTGAACGGTCCGCTGCCGGGCCGGGCATGGTGGCGGGGTCGGCCGAACCCGCGTCCGGCACACCGCCGGACGGCGTGCTGCCGCGCCCGTTCGGATAACTGCCCCGCTCGCCTGGGTGACCGCCGTTCCGGGCGGGATGCTGGCCGCGCGGACGTGGCTCGCCGACCATCATGCCGCGCCGCGCGCTGGTGATGGCGTGCAAGAACTGCCTCGCGTCGGCCGGCCGGAGGTCTGGTTCCCTGCTGGTGGCGAGCGCGACCAGGGCGTCAAGGGCGGGCGGCAGCCCGGGCACGACCGATGACGGGGCGGGTATCACGTCGTTGACGTGCTTGTACGCGACGTCCAGGGGAGTGCCGCCGGTGTGCGGCTGGGTGCCGGTGAGCAGCTCGAACAGCATGATGCCCGCCGCGTACACGTCAGTCCGCGCGTCGGATGTGCTCCGGGACACCTGCTCGGGCGCCAGGTAGGCGGCGGTGCCGATGATCATGCCGCTCTTGGTCCGGGTACCTGCGGCGGCCGCCCGGGCCAGCCCGAAGTCCGCCACCTTCACCAGGTTGTTCCTCGTGAGCAGGACGTTCTCCGGCTTGACGTCACGGTGGACAATTCCCGCCTCGTGCGCCGCGGCGAGGCCGGCCAGGACGCCCTCGATGAGGTCGAGCGCTTCGGCCGGGCTCAGCCTGCCCCGCTCACGCAGCAGCTCGCGAAGCGTCCGGCCGGGGACGTACTCCATCGCCAGGTACAGGAACTGCCCATCCGAGCCCTGGTCGTAGACGGCGACGACGTTCGGGCTGGACAGCCGCGCCACCGCTCGCGCCTCGGCCATGAACCGGCGGATGAATTCCTCGTCGCCGGCCAGCTCCGGATGGGCTATCTTAAGCGCTACCTGGCGGTCGAGCCGGGTGTCGGTGCCGAGATAGACCGTCGCCATACCGCCATGAGCCAGCCAGGCCTCCACCCGGTACCGGCCGTCGAGCAACTGCCCGGCTGGCGGTCGCGAAAGGGTCGTATCCATCGCCAGAAGTGTATGGGCCGATCCGGCTGCGTGCCTGCGTAACAGCGGTGTGGGATCGTGCGGTAACAGAAGGCAATGAGAGAGTGCCGCTGTGTCGGGCGGGACTGCTGTGCCGGCGGGACCAAGGACGGCGGGACTAGGACTGCGGGACTAGAACGGCGGGGGCGAGGAAGCGAGCGCGTAGCGGCGGCGCGGCACCCGGCCCGCCAGGAACGCCAGGCGGCCGGCGATCACGGCGGCCCGCATCGCGGCGGCCATCAGCTCCGCATCCCTGGCCCTGGTGACCGACGTGGCCAGCAGGACCGCGTCGCAGCCGAGCTCCATCGCGATCGCCGCGTCGCTCGCCGTGCCGATGCCGGCGTCGAGGATGACCGGCACGCCCGCGCTCTCGACGATCAGCTCGATGTTGTGCGGGTTCCTGATGCCAAGCCCGGAGCCGATCGGGGAGCCGAGCGGCATGACGGCCGCGCAGCCCGCCTGCTCGAGCCGCCGGGCCAGCACCGGGTCGTCGTTGGTGTAGGGCAGCACCGTGAAGCCCTCGGCGACCAGCCGCTCGGCCGCGTCCAGCAGCTCGATCGGGTCGGGCAGCAGGGTGCGTTCGTCGGCGATCACCTCGAGCTTCACCCAGTCGGTGCCCAGGGCCTCACGGGCCAGCCGTGCGGTGCGCAGCGCATCGGTCGCGGTGAAGCAGCCGGCCGTGTTCGGCAGCACCCTGATCCCGCGAGCGGTGAGAACATCCAGCACGGAGCCCGATCTGCCCGGCTCGACGCGCCGCATGGCGACGGTGGTGAGCTCGGTCCCCGACGCCGCCAGCGCCCGCTCGAGCACGTCCAGGCTGGGCGCCCCGCCGGTTCCCATGATCAGCCGTGCGCTGAAGACCTCGCCGGCCAGCACGAACTTGTCGTCCACGGTTAGCCTCCCTGCACTGCGGTGATCACTTCGATGCGGTCGCCTTCTGCCAGTCCCGTCGACTCCCAGTCGGCCCGGCGCACCAGCTCGCCGTTGATAGCCGCGGCGAGGCCGGTGGCTGAGGTGGTGAGCAGCGAAACGGCTGTCGCCAGGCTGGTGCCGTCGCCCAGGTCATGTGGCGTCCCGTTGATGGTGACGTTCATGACCCGGAGCTCTCGCTCGCACCGGCCTGGGCCGCCTGCCCGGGGCGGACTGCCTGGCGAGGGCCGGGATCAGCGGGCCGGTCCGGGCGGGCGAACCGCTCCGCAGAAAACTGGACCAGACCTGCGGATATTCGTTTAGTGGCCAGGTATTCAGCGATGATGTCGGCGGTCACCGGGGCCAGCAGGACTCCGCTCCGGAAGTGCCCGGTGGCCAGCACCAGGCCGGGCAGCGCTGCGGGACCGAGGATCGGCGCGTTGTCCGGGGTTCCTGGCCGCAGGCCCGCGACCGCCTCGGCCAGCTCGAATTCGGTGATGCCAGGGACCAGCGTGCGGGCGTCGCGCAGCAGTTCCCAGACTCCGCCCGCGGTGACCCGGGTGTCGGAGCCCAGCTCCTCCTGGGTCGCGCCGATCACCAGCTCGCCGCTGTCCCTCGGCACCAGGTAGACCGAGAAGCCGTGCACGATGCCGCGGACGGTCCTGGCCAGCAGGCCGGGCGGGACGCCGGCGCGCTGGGTGGCCGGGGTCGGCCGCAGCCGCAGAATCTGCCCCTTGACCGGCCGGACCGGCAGTGTCGCTCCGTCCGGCGGGGCGCCGATGAGAGCCGACTGCCAGCCGGCGGCCAGCACTACCCAGGGCGCCAGCACCCGGCTGCTGTCGGCCAGTTCGGCGCCCGCGGCCCGCCCTCCGGAGACCAGGATCTGCGTGGCGGGCTGGCGGATGATGCTGACCCCGGCGCCTCGCGCGGCGGCCAGCAGGGCCGCCGTCAGCAGCCGCGGATCGACGGAGGCGTCGTCAGTGACGAGCAGGCCGCCGCGGACCGACGGGTCGAGCATCGGCTCGGCCGCCCGGCATTCACGGGCCGACAGCCGCGGCGACACCGCGCCGAACGACTCGCGCAAGATCGCGATCTCCTCGAGAACGGCCAGGTCATCGTGATCGTAGGCGACCTGCAGGGTCCCGTCGGCGCGGAAACCCGTCGGCTCGCCGGTCGCGTCCGTGACCTCGGCCACGAAGGCCGGATAACGCTCCAGGGACTGCTGGCCGAGCCCGAAGAGGGCGCGCTCGGCGTAGGCGGCCTCGGACACCGGCGTGAGCATGCCGGCTGCCGCGTGCGATGCGCCGCGGCCGGGCTCCGGGTCGGCCACGGCGACCAGCAGCCCGCGCTGGGCAGCCCGCCACGCGATGGCCAGGCCGATGACGCCGCCGCCGATGATCAGCACGTCGGGCCGGTCGCCGCGGTCTGCTGCCGGTCCGCTCGCCGGTCCGCTCATGTGTCCGCTCCCTTCGCCGGCATGACCCGGATCAGGTTCCTGCGGTCGGCGGCTAGCGAGCCGCCCTCTCAGTCCGGTCAGCACCGGACTCCCGCGCGATACGCATAGCCTAAATGGTCGTGGCAATTGCGCGAGTGGTGGTGGCAGGCGCCGGGCTGGCGGGCCTGCGCACCGTCGAGGAGCTGCGGGCCAGGGGCTACGAGGGCGAGATCACGCTGATCGGCGCCGAGCCGCGGCCGCCCTATGACCGGCCGCCGCTTTCCAAGCAGCTGATGACGGGCGCCGTGGACGACACCACGCTGCGGGACGACCTGCGTTCGCTCAGCGCGGACGTCCGACTTGGCGAGACCGCGATCGGGTTCGGCGACGCCGGGGCCGGGCGCGGGGAGGCGGCGGCCGGGCGCGGGGAGGCGGCGGCGGGGCGCGGGGAGGCGGCGGCGGGGCGCGGGGAGGCGGCGGCGGGGCGCGGGGAGGCGGCGGCGGGGCGCGGGGAGGCGGTGGCGGGGCGCCGGGAGACGGCGGCGGGGCGCGGAGACGCCGCGGCCGGGCTCGGGGACCGGGTGCTGCGGACCGACCGCGGCGAGTACCGCTTCGACGCCTTGGTCCTAGCGACCGGGTCGGCGCCTGTCGCGCTGCCGGGCGGCGGGCCGCAGCGGTTTCTGCGGACCCTGGACGACGCCCTGGCGATCCGCGCGCTGCTTCGGCCGGGCCTGCGCTTGGTGATCGTGGGCGCCGGCTGGATCGGCGCCGAGCTGGCTACAGCGGCCGCGGCCCGCGGCTGCCTGGTGACCGTCGTGGAGGCCGGCCTGGCGCCGCTGGCCGCGGCGGTCGGCGGCGAGGTCGGAGCGCTGACCGAGCCTTGGTACGGAGCGGCCGGCGTGTCGCTGCGGCTCGGGCAGCAGGTCTGCTCCGTGCAGGCAGGCGGACTTGAGCTGGCCGACGGCGGCTGGCTGGAGGCGGACGAGATCGTGACGGCGGTCGGGGTCCGGCCGGCGGTCGGCTGGCTGGCCTCATCGGGTGTGCAGGTGGACAGCGGGATCACGGTGGACGAGTTCCTGGGCACGTCGGTGCCGGGGGTGTTCGCGGTGGGCGACTGTGCGGCCTTCTGGTCACTGCGGTACGGTCGGCGGCTTCGGTTCGAGCACTGGGACGTTGCGCTGCGGGCACCCGAGGTGGTGGCGGCCAACCTGCTCGGCGGCTCGGCGGTCTACGACCCTGTCCCGTATTTCTGGTCGGAGCAGTTCGGCCGGATGGTGCAGTACGCGGGTTATCACGGCGGGGCGGATCGGCTGATCGTGCGGGGCGATCCCGGGGCCGCGCGCTGGGCGGCCTGCTGGCTGGCTGGCGACCGGCTGGTTGCGGCGTTTTGCGTGGATTCGCCGCCTGATCTGCTGCAAGCCAGGCGTCTGATTCAGGCTGGCGCCGCGGTCGACCCGGGCCGCCTGGCCGATCCCGGCGTGCCTGTCCGCGCGGCCGTCCGCGGCTGAGCCAGGCCGGGCTGGGCTGTCCGGTGTGTTTGGCGTGGCCCGCAGTGTGGGAAAGTCTGGAGACGTGGCACAGATCGACCCCCCGGCCGACGCTATCGTCGGTGACTGGTTGACCCTTCCTCAGGTTGCGGACCGGCTCGGGCTTACCCTCGGCCGGGTCAAGCAACTCCTCCGCGACCGCCGTCTGCTGGCGGTGCAGCGCCCGAGCGGTCAGGTGAGCGTGCCTGCCGCGTTCCTCGATGGGGATCAGCCTGTCCGGGGCCTGCACGGCACCCTCACGCTGCTCTTCGACTGCGGATTCGACGCGGTCGACGCGCTACGGTGGCTGTTCACCGCGGATGAGACCCTGCCCGGTACGCCGATCCAGGCGATCGCCGAGCACCGGGGCACCGAGGTGAACCGGCGGGCGCAAGCCCTAGCGTTCTGACGCTGGCGCTGGCGCTGGCGCTGGCGCGGGTGCTGGCCGGTCCTGGCTTGATCCTCCCGGTGCCAACGCGGTGCCGGGGTCAGGCCAGCGTGACCGTCGCGCTGCGCTGATGGCATCCTGACGGCATGCCCGCTGACCTTCGTGACCGGCTGGCCGCCGCCCGGCTCTACCTGTGTATGGATGCTAGAGAGCGGCAGCAGGATCTGGAGACGTTCCTCGATGCCGTTCTCTGGGCGGGCGCGGATATTGTGCAGCTCCGGCAGAAACACCTGGAAGCCTCGCAGGAACTGCGCTTCCTCGAGGTGTTCCGGGCCCGGTGCGACAATCACGGCGCGCTGCTCGCGGTGAACGACCGGGCCGATGTGGCCTATGCCGCCGGCGCCGATGTGCTGCATCTCGGGCAAGATGACCTGCCAGTACCGGTGGCCAGGCAGATCCTCGGCTCCGGGCCGCTCATCGGGCTGTCCACGCATGCTCCGGCCCAGACCTCGGCCGGGGCGGCAGCGGCAGGCGTGGACTATTTCTGCGCAGGGCCGGTCTGGGCCACGCCCACCAAGCCCGGTCGTCCGGCCGCCGGGCTTGACCTGGTCAAGTACGCAGCGGGCCTGCATGCCCAGCGGCCCTGGTTCGCGATCGGCGGGATCAGCCACGGCAACCTGGACGAGGTGCTGGCCGCGGGAGCACGCAGGGTGGTGGTTGTCCGGGCGATCACGGAAGCGGACGACCCGGCCGCGGCGACGGCGGAGCTGGCCGCGCGGCTCCGCGCTGCGGCCGACTGATCACCGGAACGGGCCTGCCGCCCGGGGCTGAGCCTTGCCGGTTCATGATCACGGTGGCTGGGGGGTGTCGGAGGCCCCGCTATCGACCGCGATCATGGAACCGGTTGGACCCGGGCCAGCTCCAGGTCCAGGTCCCGGTCCAGGTCCCGGTCCAGGTCCCGGTCCCGGAGGTCGCAGCGGCCGTTGACAAGCTGCCGGCCTCAGGCGCGTCGTTTCTGCGCTGCTCAGTCGCGGCGGGCGGTGGCAGCGACCGCGAGGTCGGCGAGCGCATCCTTCGCAATATCCGTGATGGGCGCTCCGTCCAGAGCCCTGAGCGCCCATGCGACGTCGCGGTCGATCATCGCCTCGCACTCGGCGAGCGCTCCCGTGTCCGTGACGATTGCCCGGACCTCCGCCGCCCCCGTCTCGTCGACCAGCGGGTTGCCGAGGTGGCGGTCCAGGACAGCAGCCTGCGCCGCGGTTGCCCGCCGCCTGGCCATCGCCATGAGGACAGTCCGCTTGCCTTCCCTGACGTCGTCGCTAACCGGCTTGCCGGTTTCCGCCGGATCGCCGAACACGCCGAGCACATCGTCACGCAGCTGGAACGCGATGCCGAGCGGGATCCCGTAGCTAGTGCAGGCAGCGGCGATCGCTTGCTCGCTCGCAGCCATGTCGGCCTGCCGTCCCTCTCGCGCCGGACCATGCTGCGCCGGGCTGTCCACGGCCGGGCTGTGTCGCGCCGGACCATGCTGCGCCGGGCTGTCCACGGCCGGGCTGTGTCGCGCCGGGTCGTACTGCGCCGGGCTGCCCACGGCCGGGCTGTGTCGCGCCAGGTCGTGCCGCGCCGGGCTGGCTGCGGACGGGCTGGCTACCACCTGGCCGCTATGCGCCGGGCTAGCTATGGCCGCGCTGGCCAGGGCCACTCCCAGGTGCAGCGGACGTTCGATCGTGTACTTCGCCGACTTGTACCTGACCACCCGCAGCGCGCTGTCCACCGTGTCATCGCCGGCGGCCTGGCTCAGCAGGTCCAGGTACTGGCCCGCGATAACCTCGGCGCGCATCGCGTCGAGGACAGGTCGGCCGTGCAGCAGGGCACCTGCCGGCAGGCCGCTGCCGTGCAGTAGCTCGTCGGTCCAGGCTTGCAGCAGGTCACCAATCAGGATGGCGGCGCCAACGCCGAAGGCGTCAGCCGATCCGCGCCAGCCTCCCGTGGCATGACGCTCCGCAAATCGCCGGTGCACCGCCGGTCGGCCGCGCCTGGTGTCGCTGGCGTCCATGACATCGTCGTGCACGAGAGCGCTAGCGTGCAGCAGCTCAAGAGCCGCCGCTGCGCTAATGATCTCCGGGCAGTCCGAACCACCGGCGGCGCGCCAGCCCCAATAGCAGAACGCGGGCCGCAGCCTTTTCCCGCCGGCCAGCAGCTCCCCGATCGCCTCAAGCCACGGCAGCAGCTCGCCGCTGATGGCGGCCAGTACGGGCCGCTGCTGGCCAAGGAACTTCTCAAGGACGCGTCCGACCTGCTCACGGACGTAGGGAAGGCCTGCAGGGCCGGTTGCCATGTGCGCGACACTAGCCCGGCCGGCCCTGATCGTCGGAGCCGGGCCGTCGTCGCGCTCATCGGGCACAGCGGCCGAGTTGCCGCGCGCCAGAGCAGCGGCAGACGTATTCCTCTAATCTGAATAGATGCCGCTGCGAACCGTGACGACGCCAGTGCCCGCGATCAAGGACCTGCTCGCATCTGGCGTCCGGTCGGTCTCGTTCGAGTTCATGCCGCCGAAAAACGAAGCGGATGAAGAGAAACTCTGGCGCGCAATCCGCCAGCTCGAGCCGCTGCGGCCCACGTTCGTATCGGTGACATATGGGGCCGGGGGCTCCACCCGTGACCGGACCGTGCGGGTAACCGGCCGGATCGCAGAGGAGACGACGCTCACCCCGGTCGGGCATTTCACCGCAGTCAACCATTCTGTCGCGGAGCTCCGCCATGTCATCGGCTCATACGCGGCGGTCGGGGTGCGCAACGTGCTGGCCCTCCGGGGCGATCCGCCGGGTGCGCCCGGAGATGAGTGGATTGCGCATCCGGATGGCCTGCAGTACGCGGCTGAACTCGTCAGCCTGATCAAGGAGGCGGGGGACTTCTGCGTTGGCGTGGCCGCGTTTCCCGAGGGGCATCCCCGCTCTCCGGACGAGGACGCTGACATCACGTATTTCATCGCGAAATGCCGGGCGGGAGCGGACTTCGCGATCACCCAGATGTTCTTCTACCCGGATGACTACCTGCGTCTGCGGGATCGCGTCGCCGCGCGGGGCTGCGACGTGCCGATCATCGCCGGAATCATGCCGATCACGAGCGTGCCCCTGATTGACCGCATGGTGGCGATGTCAGGCGCGAGGTTCCCCGCGTCGCTGGCGGACCGGCTCCGCGCCGAGGCGGATGACCGGGCCGTGGTGCGGAAGATCGGCGTGGAGTACGCCGCTGCGCTGTGCGAGCGGTTGCTCGCCGAGGGGGTCCCTGGATTGCACTTCTACACGCTGAACGGCTCCCGGGCGACCCAAGAGATCTACCAACTGCTCGGCCTGGGCGACGTCGGCCAAGGGCCGCCGGGCGCTGCGTCGGCAGGCTGAGCGGCCGGTGCCAGCGGCAGCACTGCGCCCATGATCGTGTACTTAGGGCCGTCGCCCGGGAAGCTGAATCCGTTTAGGAGATCGGCGAAGCCGACGCTGCGGTAGAGCCTGCGGGCCGGCCCGTTATCGTCCTGCGTCGACAGCGCCGCGGTGTGCTCTTGCCGCCCGGAGGCCAGCCCGAGCAGGATGCTCCTGCCGATACCGCGCCGCTGGAAATCGGGATGCACGTGCAGTTCGGCTATCTCCATCGACGAATCCAGCCACGCAGCAGCCACCGCCTCGCCGGCCGAGGCGGTCAGGGCCAACCTGACCACGTCGTGCCACCACTGACCGCTCGCGCCGCTAAAGCCATAACCGAAGGCGATGATGCGGCTGTCGCCATCCGCCGTAGCAGTCACCGCAATTGCCCGGAAGTTGGCGTGCTGGGTGTGCCGTTCCATGATGGCGCGGCGGCCGGGCAAGAGTGCCGGATCGGCCCCCATGGCCGCTTGGTAGACCGCGCTGAGGCGGTCAACCTCGGCCACGAACCCGGCCATACCGAGTTCGCGCGACTGGATCGAAGATCGCACGGCCGCAAGCGTATGTCACGGCAAAGCCTGAGTGTCAGACCCTGGTTGTAACTTTCGAACGCAGATGCAAAGAGATGGACATCCAGACGAATGTGTGTTCGAATATATCAGGCGAAGCCGCTGGCAACGCTGGCCCCTGGAGTTGCCGGGGCCGGGCGAGGCGAGGGGAAGCGTCCCGTCCGGCCAGGCTTCGCCGGTGAAAGGAGTAGTGATGAACGCAGTCGTGCAGGTGAGCCAGGAGCGCCCGCGGTGTCGGGTGGCGCCCTCGGCACTGGCATTGCTGGAGTCCGCCCGGTGCGGCCTCGCCACCGCCGAGGGCGAGGCGTCAGCGGGAGCCAGGTACGTGGCCGCGCACCTGGCAGCGCTCAGAGCCGCGGCGGCGGTGGTGGCAGTGAGGGCCGAGCCCGGAATCACGACGCGCCGCAAGCGGCCCCAGAGCGTATGGGAGCTGCTGCCGAGGGTGGAGCCCGCGCTGCAGGAATGGGCCGCGTTTTTTGCCGCAGGGGCGGCCAAGCGGGCAGCGGCCGAGGCCGGGCTTCCGCGCGCGGTGACGGTCCGGGAGGCCGATGACCTGCTTCGCGACGCCGAGACTTTCCTGTCGCTAGCCGAGAGCGCGCTGGGTGTCGCTGCCCAGCCGCTGTTGCCATTGCTGACGGCGGGCTAACCGCCTGTTCTCAAGCCGCGGGCCGCTTAGCCGCATGCTCACCGGGTATTCCAGGCCGGTGACCTGGTTCAGGCCGGTGACCTGGTTCAGGCCGGTGACCTGGTTCAGAAGGTCTCAATGGCTCCGCGGGCGTCAGAGTCCAGTATTCCCCAGTTGATCAATTCCTCGGTGAGGTCAGTCGGGGTCTTGTCGTAGATGACGGCCAGCGAGCGCAGATCCTCCTGGCGTATCGACAGCACCCTGCCGTTGTAATCACCGCGCTGGCTCTGAATCGTCGCCACGTAGCGGGCAAGGGGCCGGCCTTGTCCTTCGGCAGCTGGCTCATCCGCTCAAGGTCGATGACCAGCTTCGGAGACGGGGCAAGCAGGGTGGGCAGGACATCGCCGGGCAATAGCTCCGAAACCGGCACCCCGTAGAACTCGGCTAGCTCAGCCAGCTTCTGCACGGTTACTGAGCGGTCGCCGCGCTCATACGAACCTACGACGACAGCCTTCCACCGGCCACGGGACTTTTCCTCGACTCCGTGGAGCGAGAGCCCCTGTTGCGTGCGGATGGCGCGCAGCCGCGCGCCGAGGGTCTTGGCATAGTCAGATGGCATGATCTCCGGTCCCCTGGCCAGTCGAGCTGATAGTGATGGTTACGGACAGTGACGGTAGGCCGCGAGCGCGACAAGGTCAAGCCGAATGGCGAAAAGCGGATGAACTTACGCGCGAGGCGCATCCGCCCAGGTGCGCGCTGATGATCCGCTAACGGCGCGCAAAACCAGGCGGCATAGGCGTTCCCGGCCCTGAAGTCCGGATCTGGAGCCCCGAAGCCGACAGGATAAAGCAGGCACGGTCCTAAATGATGTGACATAAGTCACGTGTGGTCACGCGGTGTATAGGACCGGGCGATCGGGCGCGGGTGGCCGACTCACGCGCCAGGGCGGATCTGTGAAGGAGGTCGGCCGTATACCCAGAGCCGGCTAAGCGGGGCCGGGACTAAGCCGGAATCAGCTCCGGGGCGGGCTCTGCGATGGCTCTGGGGACGGGCTATGCAGGGTCGGCTCCGGGACTGTGGGAGGGTCGGCTCCGGGACTCTTCTAGGCCGGAGCCGCGCCCAATGCCGGTACACGCCGGCGATGCCTGAGCTGTCTGCCGCATACCGACTGGTACGGTGGTGCAGGCAGACGTCCTTTAAGACCCGTCCGGTGAGGCGGGAAAGGAGGTCCAAGTGACGCATGCCGCCCAGCCGCAGGACCGCAGGCTGGCGCTCTGGTCAGATGAAATCAGACGCGCGCTGACCAGGATCGCGCACGAGATACTCGAGCGGACCAGCGGCGCGGAGGACGTCGTCCTCCTGGGTATCCCGACTCGCGGGGTTCCGCTTGCGCACCGGCTGGCCGCGCGGATGGAGCAGGTCGAGGAGCGCCCGGTTCCGGCAGGTTCTCTCGACGTCACCATGTACCGCGATGACCTCAGGATGCGGCCGGCCAGAGCGCTCGGCCACACCGAGATCCCGCCTGCCGGGATCGACGGCAAGATCGTGGTCCTGGTCGACGACGTCCTCTATTCGGGCCGGACAGTCCGAGCGGCCCTTGATGCCCTGAACGACATTGGCCGACCGAGGGCCGTCCAACTGGCCGTGCTCGTCGACCGGGGCCACCGTGAGCTCCCGGTACGGCCCGATTACGTCGGCAAGAACCTGCCGACCTCGCGGCAGGAGGTGGTCCGGGTGCAGCTCGCCGAGGTGGACGGGAATGACGCGGTGCTCATCGGCGGCGTCGGCGGAACCCAGGCCGACGGTGCCGGATCAGCGGGCGGTGCCGGAGCAGCGGGCAGCGGGGGCGGATCTTCGGACGGCGCACGCCGGGCTGACGGCCCCGGGGATGGGGAGGCGGGGGGGTGAACCGGCATCTTATCTCCGCCGCCGACCTGAGCAGGGAGGATGCCCTGCTCATCCTGGACACCGCCGAGGAGCTCGCTCAGATCACCGAGCGTCCGGTCCGCAAGCTGCCGACCCTGCGCGGCCGCACCGTCGTCAACCTGTTCTTCGAGGACTCGACGCGGACCAGGATCTCGTTCGAGGCTGCGGCCAAGCGGCTGTCTGCTGACGTGATCAACTTCTCGGCGAAGGGCTCCAGCGTCGCCAAGGGCGAGAGCCTGAAGGACACCGCACTGACGCTCGAAGCGATGGGCGCGGACGCGGTCGTGATCCGGCACTCCGCCTCGGGCGCGCCGCACCGGTTGGCGGGCTGGGTCCAGGGCAGTGTGGTGAACGCGGGCGACGGCGCGCATGAGCATCCCACGCAGGCCCTGCTCGACGCGTTCACCATGCGGCGCAGGCTGGGCAGGCTGGACGGGCTCGCGGTTACCATCGTCGGCGACGTACTGCACAGCCGGGTCGCCAGGTCCAACGTCCTGCTGCTGCACACGCTCGGCGCGGAAGTAACGCTGGTGGCGCCGCCGACGCTGCTGCCGGTCGCGGTGGATGGCTGGCCGTGCTCCGTCTCTTACGACCTGAACGCCGCGCTGCCCAAGAGCGACGTGATCATGATGCTGCGGGTCCAGCAGGAGCGGATGAACGCCGCCTACTTTCCCAGCGTGCGCGAGTACAGCCGCAGGTACGGACTGGACACGGTCCGGATGGCGATGCTGCCCTCCCACGCCATCGTCATGCACCCTGGCCCGATGAACCGCGGCGTCGAGATCGCGGCCGAGGTGGCTGACTCCGGGCGGTCCACGATTGTCGAGCAAGTCGCCAACGGGGTCAGCGTGCGGATGGCCGTGCTGTACCTGCTGCTGGGCGGAGCGGAGGCCGGAGGATGACAGCGCCAGAAACCTGGGTGATCAGCGGGGCGAAACCGGCTGGGGGAGAGCCCGCCGACGTGGTGATCTCCGGTGGCATCATCACCGAGATCGGCCCGCGAGCCGACGCCGCGGGCGCGAGTCGGATGGATGCCGACGGCCTGATCCTGCTGCCCGGCCTCGTCGACCTGCACGCTCATCTGCGCGAGCCGGGCCGGGAGGATGCCGAGACCATCGAGAGCGGCACGGCGGCCGCCGCCCTCGGCGGTTTCACCGCCGTGCACGCGATGGCCAACACCGAGCCGGTCGCCGACACCGCCGGAGTGGTCGAGCAGATCTGGCGGCTCGGCAGGCAGGCGGGCCGCTGCGACGTACAGCCGGTCGGCGCGGTCACCGTGGGGCTGGCAGGCAGCCAGCTGGCCGAGCTCGGCGCGATGGCGGACTCGGCCGCCCGGGTCCGGATCTTCTCCGACGACGGCCGTTGCGTGTCCGACGCCGTTCTGATGCGCCGGGCGCTTGAGTATGTCAAGGCGTTCGGCGGCGTGATCGCCCAGCATGCCCAGGAGCCGCGCCTCACCGAGGGCGCCCAGGTCAACGAGGGCGCGATCTCTGGCCGGCTTGGCCTGACCGGCTGGCCTGCGGTCGCCGAGGAGGCGATCGTCGCCAGGGACTGCCTGCTCGCCGCGCATGTCGGGTCGGCCCTGCATGTGTGCCATGTCTCCACGGCAGGGTCGGTCGAGATCATCCGCTGGGCGAAATCCAAAGGCTGGCAGGTGACCGCCGAGGTTACCCCGCACCATCTGCTGCTGACCGACGAGCTGGCCGCCAGCTACGACCCGGTGTACAAGGTCAACCCGCCGCTGCGCACTGCCGACGACGTGGCTGCGCTCCGCGCCGCGCTGGCCGACGGCACGATCGACTGCGTGGCGACCGACCATGCGCCGCATCCGCTCGAAGACAAGGAGACCGAGTGGGCCGTGGCAGCCTTCGGCATGACCGGGCTTGAGACGGCGCTGCGCGTGGTCCACGAGGCCATGGTGGAGACCGGGCTGCTCGACTGGGCCGGCCTCGCCGACCGGATGTCGGCCAGGCCCGCCGCGATCGGCCGCCTCGCCGGGCACGGCAGCGCGATGCCCGGTGCCCCGGCCAACCTGGTGCTCTACGACCCCTCGCCGCGCGAGCCCGTTGATCCGTCGGGGCACGCCTCGAAGAGCCGCAACACCCCGTTCGCCGGGATGGTGCTGCCGGGACGGGTGGTCGCCACGTTCCTGCGCGGCAGCCCGACCGTGCTCGACGGGAAGCTGGCCAGGTGACCGGGCGCCCGGCGGTGCTGGTTCTCGAGGACGGCATGACCTTCCGCGGGAGCAGTTACGGCGCACCCGGCGAGACCTTCGGCGAGCTGGTCTTTAACACGGGCATGACCGGCTATCAGGAGACCCTCACCGATCCGTCCTACTGCAGGCAGATCGTCACGATGACGGCTCCGCACATCGGGAACACCGGGGTCAACGATGACGACCCCGAGTCACGCCGGATCTGGGTGAGCGGGTACGTGGTCAGGGAGCCCGCCAGGATCGCGTCCAGCTGGCGGGCCGCGCGCGGCCTCGACGACGAACTGCGGGCCGAGGGTGTCACCGGCATCGCGATCACCGGTACCCGGGCGCTGACCAGGCACCTGCGCGACCGGGGCGCGATGCGGGCCGCGATCAGCACCGACGAGGCCGATTCCGGGAAGCTGCTGGAGCGGGTGCTGGCCAGCCCCCGGATGGCCGGAGCGGACCTGGCCCGCGAGGTGTCCACGACCGCGCCTTATACGGTCCGCCCGCCCGGCGGCATGCCGGTCAGGTACCGTGTGGCCGCCGTCGACCTGGGCATCAAGGCCGCGACCCCGGCCGCCATGGCCAGGCTCGGCTGCGCGGTGCGGGTCCTGCCCGCGACGAGTACGGCCGGCGAGATCCTGGCGGACAGCCCGGATGGCGTGTTCTTCTCCAACGGGCCCGGCGATCCCGCCGCGGCCGGATACGCGGTCGAGGCCTCCCGGCGGGTGCTCGCCGCCGGGGTCCCGTTGTTCGGCATCTGCCTGGGCAGCCAGATTCTCGGCCGTGCTCTGGGGCTGGACACCTACAAGCTGCGCTTCGGGCACCGCGGCGTCAACCATCCGGTCAAGGACCTGCGGACCGGGCGGGTCCTGATCACCAGCCACAATCACGGTTTCGCGGTCGCGATGCCCAGCGAAGCGAGGTTCGATACGCCGTTCGGGCCCGCGGAGGTCAGTCACGTGAACCTGAATGATGGCGTCGTCGAGGGAATCCGGCTGCTCAGCCAGCCCGCGTTCAGCGTTCAGTTTCACCCCGAGGCCGCGCCGGGCCCACACGACGCGGCTGGGCTGTTCAGCGGATTCTGCGAGCTGATGGAGCAAGCAAAGTGACCTCCGGCTCCCGTTCCGCAATGATCTTGACGACTTTTCAGTGGATATCGCGGAAAAGTCGTCAAGATCATTGGCGGTGGCTTGGCTTGGTTTGGTCGGGCCTGGCGGGGTCGGGCCCGACGGGGTCGGGCTTGGCTTGGTCGGGCTCGGCGGGATCGGGCTCGGCGGGATCGGGCTCGGTGGCGTGTGGCCGAGCCGGGGGCGGGCTGGGCGTGGTGAACGGAGACGGGGATGCCGAAGCGCCCTGACCTCAGCTCGGTCCTGGTGATCGGGTCCGGCCCGATCGTCATCGGGCAGGCGTGCGAGTTCGACTACTCAGGCACCCAGGCGTGCCGGGTGCTGAGAGAGGAGGGCCTGCGCGTCAGCCTGGTCAACTCCAACCCGGCGACGATCATGACGGACCCTGAGTTCGCTGACGCGACGTATGTGGAACCAATCACCCCGGATGTGCTCGAAAAGGTCATCGCGGCCGAGCGCCCTGACGCGGTGCTGCCGACCATGGGCGGCCAGACGGCCCTGAACGCGGCCGTAGCGCTGCACGAGGCCGGGACCCTGGCCCGGTACGGGGCGGAACTGATCGGGGCCCGCATCGAGGTGATCCAGGCCGGGGAGGACCGCAAGCAGTTCAAGGAGCTCGTCACCGGGCTCGGCGCCGAGGTGCCGGACAGCATGATCTGCCACAGCATGGCCGAGTGCGAGCAAGCCGCAGTGGTGCTTGGCTACCCGCTGGTCGTGCGGCCGTCCTTCACCCTGGGCGGGTCCGGTTCCGGCATCGCCCGCCACGAGGGCGATCTGCGCCGGATCGCGGGCGCCGGCCTGGACGCCAGCCCCGTCTCGGAGGTGCTGCTCGAGGAGTCGATCCTGGGCTGGAAGGAGTTCGAGCTCGAGCTGATGCGCGACCGCAACGACAACGTCGTGGTGGTCTGCTCCATCGAGAACATCGACCCAATGGGCGTGCACACCGGAGACTCGGTCACCGTCGCGCCCGCGATGACCCTGACCGACCGCGAGTACCAGCACATGCGAGACGTCGCCATCGCGACCGCGCGCGCGGTCGGGGTGGACACCGGCGGCTGCAACATCCAGTTCGCCGTGCACCCGGACACGGGCCGGATGGTGGTGATCGAGATGAACCCCCGGGTGTCCCGGTCATCGGCCCTCGCGTCGAAGGCCACCGGGTTCCCGATCGCGAAGATCGCGGCCAGGCTTGCCATCGGCTACACCCTCGACGAGATCCGCAACGACATCACCGGCGAGACCCCGGCCAGCTTCGAGCCCGCGCTCGACTACGTGGTGGTCAAAGTGCCCAGGTTCGCGTTCGAGAAGTTCCCCGGCGCGGATCCGGAACTCACCACGCACATGAAGTCGGTCGGCGAGGCGATGGCGATCGGGCGCAGTTTTCCCGAGGCGCTACAGAAGGCTCTGCGTTCGCTTGAGCAGCCGTCGGCCCCGTTTAGCTGGAATGAGCCCGCGGGGGACAAGGCGGAGCTTCTGCAGCGCTCCGCCAGCCCGCACGACGGCAGGCTCACGACCGTGCACCAGGCGATCAGGGCCGGCGCGACGGTCGCAGAACTCGCCGCCGCCACCGGCATCGACCCCTGGTTCGTTGATCAGATCCAGGCCATTGAAGAGCAAGCTCAACGGCTCGCGGGCGCCCGTCCGGCCGCCGATCCGGACACCCTGCGCGAGGCCAAGGCCAGCGGGTTCTCCGACGCCCAGGTCGGCCAGATCTGGGGCGTAACGCAGGAGCAGGTCCGCGGGCTCCGCCACGAGCTCGGAATCCGGCCGGTGTTCCAGACCGTGGACACTTGCGCGGCCGAGTTCGCCGCCCGCACGCCCTACCTGTACTCGACCTATGACCACGAGACCGAGGTGCCGGGCGGCGACCGGCCGAAGGTCATCATCCTCGGCAGCGGCCCGAACCGCATCGGGCAGGGCATCGAGTTCGACTACGCATGCGTGCATGCCTCCTTCGCGCTTTCGCAGGCCGGCTACGAGACCGTGATGGTCAACTGCAACCCGGAAACCGTATCCACCGACTACGACACTTCAGGCCGGCTCTACTTCGAGCCGCTGACCCTGGAGGACGTGCTTGAGGTGGTACACGCGGAGCGCGCCAGCGGCCCGCTGGCCGGGGTGATCGTCCAGCTCGGCGGGCAGACTCCGCTGGGGCTGGCCAGGGCGCTGGCCGCGGCCGGAGTCCCGGTGGTGGGGACCTCGCCTGAGGCGATCCACCTGGCCGAGGACCGGCGCGAGTTCGGTGCCGTGCTGGCCGCGGCCGGGCTGAACGCGCCGCGGCACGGCACCGCGATGTCGGTGGCCGACGCGATCACCGTGGCCGAGGAGATCGGCTACCCGGTGCTGGTCCGGCCCTCCTACGTGCTCGGCGGCCGCGGCATGGAGATCGTGTACGACGACGCCACGCTGGAGGCCTACGTCCGCAAGGCGACCCAGGCAAGCCCGGAACATCCCGTGCTGGTCGACAAGTTCCTGGACGACGCGATCGAGGTCGACGTGGACGCGCTCTACGACGGCAGCGAGCTGTACCTGGGCGGCGTGATGGAGCACATCGAGGAGGCCGGGATCCACTCCGGCGACTCGGCCTGCGCGCTGCCGCCGATCACCATCGGCCGCGACGACATCGGGCTGATCCGCGACGCGACCGAGGCGATCGCCCGCGGGGTCGGGGTGCGCGGGCTGCTGAACGTCCAGTACGCGCTCGCGGCGGGCGTGCTGTACGTGCTCGAGGCGAACCCCCGGGCCTCGCGCACGGTGCCGTTCGTGTCCAAGGCGACGGCCGTGCCGCTGGCGAAGGCGGCGGCCCGGATCATGCTGGGCGGCACGGTGGCCGGGCTGCGCGCCGAGGGGATGCTCCCGGCCGACGGCGATGGCGGCACGCTGCCGCTGGACGCGCCGATCGCGGTCAAGGAGGCCGTACTGCCGTTCGGCAGGTTCCGCGACGCCCGAGGTGAGGGGGTCGACACGGTGCTCGGCCCGGAGATGCGCTCGACCGGCGAGGTCATGGGCATCGACGAGGCGTTCGGCACCGCGTTCGCGAAGTCGCAGGCGGCCGCATACGGGCCGCTGCCGGTGAAAGGCCGCGCTTTCGTGTCGGTGGCCAGCAAGGACAAGCGTTCTATGGTGTTCCCGGTCAAGCGCCTCGCCGACCTCGGTTTCGAAATATGGGCGACGCGGGGTACCGGAGAGGTTCTGCGGAGAAACGGAGTACGTGCCACGATCGTGCGTAAGCACAGCGACGGCCCTGGGCCGGACGGCGAGCCGACGATCGTGGAGCGGATCCTGTCCGGCCAGGTGGATCTCATCGTCAATACGCCGTTCGGCAGCCCCGGGCAGTCCGGGCCGCGGCTGGATGGTTATGAGATCCGTACCGCCGCGGTCCGGCGGGGGATTCCCTGCATCACCACGACCGCAGGGCTCGCCGCCGCCGTGCAGGGCATCGAGGCGATCAACTCCGGTGGGGTGGGCGTGCGGTCATTGCAGCAGCATGCGGCGCGGCTACGCGCGGCCGGTCCGGCACCAGGCGCGCGGCCATGACGAGCACAGGCGGCGAGACGCAGGCGGGCCCGGTGCAGGTCCGCGGGACGGTGCTGACCGTTCGGCGGATCGACGCCTACTACGCGATGACGGTGGTGGCGCCGGGCATCGCGGCCAGGTTCCGGCCCGGCCAGTTCGTGGCGGTGGCGGTCGGCGGGCCGGATACCTCGATGCTGCTGCGGAGGGCGTTCTCGATCCACGATGTCCGGCCCGACCACGGTGGCACCGTGGAGTTCGTGTTCGCCGCGCGCGGGCGGGGGACCCGGTGGCTCGCCGAGTGCCGGGCCAGGGACGTGCTGGATGTGACCGGCCCGCTCGGGCGGCCGTTCCCGGTCCCGCGCGACCCGGTCAGCTGCCTGCTGATCGGCGGCGGCTACGGCAGCGCGCCGCTGTTTTCGCTGGCTGGCCGGCTGCGCGAGCGCAGGTGCTCGGTGGACTTTCTGCTCGGCGCGGCGACCGGGGACCGGGTATTCGGCGCGTTGACCGCCCGGCGGACCGGCCGCACGGCGACGATCACGACCGAGGATGGCTCGCTGGGCAGCCGCGGTGTGGTAACCGACATGCTGAGCCAGATCATTCACGAAGCCAGGACCGACGTTATCTACGCCTGCGGGCCGATGCCGATGCTGCGCCAGGTCACGGCGCTGGCCAGCCGCTACGACATCCCGGTGCAGGCCCTCGTGGAGGAGTCGATGGCGTGCGGCATCGGGGTCTGCATGACCTGCGTGCTGCCGGTGGCCGGTTCCGACGGGATCACCAGGATGGTCCGGTCCTGCGTAGACGGCCCGGTGTTCCGCGGTGAGCTGGTGCGCTGGGACGACATCGGGACGATCCCGTTCGACGCATTCGGCGCGCCCGGCTGGGAGCCGAGGTCGCGGCAGCGGGCCGGAGCGGCTACCGCAACCGCCGGGGCGGGCAGATCAGGCACGGCGGGCGGCCCGGCTGGTGACGGGCAATCGCAGCGGCCACCGGGGCGGGCTGGCCATGGCTGACCTTCGTACCAGGCTGGGCCATATCGAGCTGCCGAACCCGATCCTCACCGCGTCCGGGTGCGCCGGCTCGGGGCGCGAGCTGGCCCAGTTCTTCGATGTCTCCAAGATCGGCGCGGTCGTCACCAAGTCGGTGATGCTTTCGCCCCGGGCAGGCCGGCCCACGCCGCGGATGGCCGAGACCCCCAGCGGCATGCTCAACTCGATTGGCCTGCAGGGACCGGGCATCGACGCGTTCCTGCAGCGGGACCTGCCCTGGCTGCTGTCAAGGGGGGCCCGGGCTGTGGTCTCCATCGCGGGCGGCACCGTCGAGGAGTACGCAGAGCTGGCGGGTCGGCTATCCGACGCGGCCGGGGTGACCGCGATCGAGGTGAACATCTCCTGCCCGAACGTCGAGCACCGCGGGCAGGTATTCGCCTGCGACCCAGGCGCCGCCGCGGCGGTCATCGAGGCGGTCCGCGGCCGGGCACGCTACGACATCCCCGTCTTCGCCAAGCTGTCGCCTGACGTAACCGACATCGTCGGGATCGCCCGGGCCTGCGTGGCAGCCGGGGCGGACGGGCTGTCGATGATCAACACCCTCCTCGGCATGACGATCGACCCGGATACGATGCGGCCGGTGCTGGCCGGGCTGACCGGCGGCCTGTCCGGGCCCGCGATCCGGCCGATCGCCGTGCGGTGCATCTGGCAGGTCCGGGAGGCTTTCCCCGATGTGCCGATCATCGGCATGGGCGGCGTAAGGACCGGGCAGGACGCTCTTGAGCTGATCCTCGCGGGGGCGGCGATGGTCAGCGTCGGCACCACGATCTTCCATGATCCCTCGGCGTGCGTGCGGATCCTGCGCGAGTTGGACGAGGAACTGGCGCAGCGCGGCGTCGAACGGCTCTGCGACGTCGTCGGGCTGGCCCACGAGCCTCGTGCCGCGGCCCGGCGCAGGCGTGCCGGGAACGTGCTCTAGAGGAGGCGCACAGATGCAGCCCGCTCCGATCGCCGTCGCGCTCGACGCGCCGGATCTCGACACCGCCGCCCAGTGGGCGGCGATGGTCACTCCTCACGTCAGCACGGTCAAGATCGGGCTCGAGCTTTACCTGCGGTACGGGCCTGAAGCCGTCGCCTCGGTGCGCGGCGCAAGCGCGGTCCAGGTCTTCCTCGACCTGAAACTGCACGACATTCCCGCGACGGTCGCCGGGGCAGCGCGGGCGGTTTCCAGGCTCCGGCCGGATTTGCTGACCGTGCACGCAGCCGGGGGATCGGCCATGGTGCGGGCCGCGGTGGATGCGGCACCGAGTGCTAAGGTCATCGCGGTCACGGTCGTCACTTCGCTCGGCAGCGCCGATCTTGAGCGCATCGGGATGGCGGGCCCGGTTCCCGATGCCGTCCGGCGGCTCGCGGTGCTGGCCGTGGAGGCCGGCGCGCACGGCGTCGTCTGCTCACCGCGCGAGGTCGCCGAGGTACGCGCCGAGGTAGGCCCGGACATCCTGCTGGTCACCCCCGGCATCCGGCCGGAGGGCACCGACGCGCACGATCAGGCCAGATTCGCCACGCCGGAGGACGCGCTGCGGGCCGGCGCCGACCTGCTGGTCGTCGGCCGCCCGATCACCGCTGCCCCGGATCCGGGCGCGGCCGCGGCTGCGATGGCCGCGTCGGTCAGGCGTATCGCGATGCTGCCAGGCTGAGCCCAGGGCGCGTCGGCTTGACCTGACGGGATAGGGCTGAGCGGGATCCGTTTCCTGGCGCCAGATCCGTTTCCTGGATTGCGCCGCGCGCGCGGCTTCAGGGTTTTGCCGGGGCGCTTCAGGCGGCGGCTGGATCCGTTTCCTGCTTAGGCCTGGCGCGGCCCTAAGGCTGCGCAGGGCCGCTTCAGGCCGGCCGGTGACCCCCGTTTCCCTGGATGAGCCCCGTCCCGGCTCTAAGAGGGCGCCAGGGCTTCCTGCGCAGGCGCGCTGCGCAGGCGCGCGCCAGGCACCGCGTCAGCCTGCGCCCCGGGCGGCCGGCCGCGCGTTGCGGGGCCGGTTAGCAGGCTGGCCCGTAGCTCGCTGGTCAGCATGGATCTCCGGCGGCGTCCCGGCCGGGGCGGTGCGGAGATGCCAATTTGACTACGCTGAGTATCTAACTATGTTCGGCAAGTAATATTGGATAATTTATGACGTCACAAACCGGGGTTTGCGTTGCCGAGGCGGGCCGAACTCGCTAGTTTCCCCTCGCGGAGCGAGTTTTTCGATACGAAACCCGAGGTGACCACGCGTGGCTCTTCCTCCACTTACCCCTGAGCAGCGAGCCGCAGCCCTAGAGAAGGCTGCCAAGGCGCGCAAGGAGCGTGCTGAGGTCAAGAACAAGCTGAAGACCAATGACAAGACCCTCCCCGAGGTCCTCAAGGAGGGCCAGACGGATGACGTCGTGGGAAAGATGAAGGTGTCGGCTCTGCTGGAGTCGATGCCTGGCGTCGGCAAGGTGCGCGCCAAGCAAATCATGGAGCGACTCGGTATTGCCGAGTCGCGGCGCGTTCGCGGCCTCGGCGCCAACCAGCGGACGGCTCTTGAGAACGAGTTCCGCGGCTAACTCGGAATTCGCAGCGCGCGGCACCAGGGGCGGCGGCGGGTGGCCCGGTACCGCAGTCGGCTCGTCAATGATGGCGGCCTGAATGCGGTCCGCGTCCCCGTTGCCCCTGTGTCGGTAGTGCATGCCCACTTTCCGGGCTCCGGGGTGAGGGCAGATTCCGGTGTCCCGCTCCGGCTGCTGACTGGGTACCAGTTTGCAGCCTGACGGTCCGTCGCTGAATTCGTGCTGAGGGCTGGTAGCCTGGAGGGCGGCCTCAGGTGGCCGACTGAGCGTGGTGACATGGAAGGCAGAAGGTGGCAGCTACTCTCGCCGGGGAAGGCATCATCAATCCGCCCATTGATGATCTGCTCAAGGTGGTGGACAGCAAGTACGGCCTCGTCATCATGGCGTCGAAGCGGGCCAGGCAGATCAATGCCTATTACGCCCAGCTGGGTGAGGGCCTGCTTGAGTACGTAGGACCGCTCGTCGAGACCCGTGTTCAGGAGAAGCCGCTGTCCATCGCGCTGCGCGAGATCAGCGAGGGGCTCATCAAGGCCGAGGCGCCGGAAGCCCTGACGGGCTGACCGGGCCCTAGCGGCCAGGTGCCAGCGGGGCATGGGAATGCGCATCATCCTGGGGGTGGGCGCAGGAATCGCGGCCTACAAGGCCTGCGAGCTGGTCAGGCTACTTACTGAGGCAGGTCATCGGGTTCGCGTGGTTCCCACGCCCGACGCGCTGCGATTCGTCGGCGAGGCGACCTGGGCCGCGCTGTCCGGTGCGCCTGCTGCGGCCAGCACCTGGACAGACGTGCACGAGGTTCCCCATGTCCGGCTGGGCCAGACGGCGGATCTGGTGATGGTTGCCCCGGCCACGGCAGACGTCCTGGCGCGCGCTGCCGCCGGGATATCGGACGACCTGCTGACCGCGGTGCTGCTGACGGCGCGCTGTCCGGTGGTCTTCGCGCCCGCCATGCATACGGAGATGTGGGAACACGCTGCGACCCGGGCCAACGTCGCCGTGCTCCGACAGCGGGGCTCGCTCGTGATCGAGCCTGCGGCCGGGCGGCTGACCGGCGCGGATTCCGGCCCAGGGCGGCTGCCTGAGCCCGCTGAGCTATTCCGGGTCGCCCTCCGGGTGCTGGCCAGGGGCCAGGCCGGGCTAGCGCCTGACCTGGCGGGCCGGCGCGTCGTAGTCTCCGCCGGCGGCACCAGGGAAGAGATTGATCCGGTCAGGTTCCTGGGTAACTGGTCGTCAGGCCGGCAAGGCTACGCGCTGGCCAGGACGGCAGCGGCGCGCGGCGCGGACGTTGCCGTGGTGGCCGCGAACGTGGGCCTGGACGACCCGGCTGGCGCAAAGGTGGTCCATGTCACGTCCGCCCGCGAGATGCGAGACGCGGTGCTCACTGCGGCGGCCGACGCCGACGCCGTGGTCATGGCAGCGGCGGTCGCCGACTACCGGCCGGCGACGCGGAGCGCCGAGAAGCTCAAGAAGTCCGGTAGCGCCGGTGAGCCGATCAGCCTGGTGCTGAACCCCGATATCCTGCGTGAGCTTGCTACTGGCCGGACGCGCCATGGCCAGGTCATAGTCGGGTTCGGCGCAGAAACTGGCGATGTGCTCGCCAACGGGCAGGCGAAGCTGGCCGCTAAGGGGTGTGACCTGCTGGTGGTCAACCAGGTCGGGGACGGTCTCGGGTTCGCGGTGGCCGAGAACGAGGTCGTCATCCTGGGCGCGGACGGCACTCAGGAGCATGTGCCGCGCGGCCCGAAAGAGGCGGTCGCCGACGCCATCTGGGACCAGGTCGCGAGGAGGCTCGCGGCGCCTTCCGGGCGGTCGTGAGCCCAAATACACGAAGCCAGTACACCAGGCCCGGCTACACTTCGGCGAGGCCAATCACGGAATCTAGAGGAGTCAAGGTGGCACGTCGCCTTTTCACGTCCGAGTCTGTCACGGAGGGTCATCCCGACAAGATGGCCGACCAGATCAGCGATGCCGTCCTTGACGCCATGCTCAAAGGAGATCCCAGGAGCCGGGTGGCCGTCGAGACGCTGATCACCACCGGCCAGGTACACGTCGCCGGCGAGGTGACGACCGAGACTTATGTTGATATCCCCGGCATCATCCGGGAGAAGATCCTTGACATCGGCTATGACTCGTCGGCGAAGGGCTATGACGGGGCATCGTGCGGGGTCTCCGTTTCCATCGGCTCTCAGTCACCGGACATAGCGCAGGGCGTGCGGGAGGCTTTCGAGCACCGCGAGGGCGAGGGCTCGGACGAGCTGGACATGCAGGGCGCCGGAGACCAGGGACTCATGTTCGGCTACGCCTGCGAGGAGACACCCGAGCTGATGCCGCTGCCGATCATGGTGGCGCACCGGCTGTCGCGGCGGCTGGCTGAGGTGCGGCGCAGCGGCGAGGTCCCGTACATCCGGCCGGACGGCAAGACCCAGGTGACAATCGAGTACTCGGGCGCGGAGCCGGTGCGGCTGGACACCGTGGTGGTCTCCACCCAGCACGCCTCCTCCATCGACCTGAAGGCGCTCCTCGCCCCGGACGTGCGTGACCACGTGGTGGAGCCGATCATCGGCAAGCTGGAGCTGGACACGTCCCGTTATCGGCTGCTGGTCAACCCCACGGGCCGGTTCGAGATCGGCGGCCCGATGGGTGACGCCGGGCTGACCGGCCGCAAGATCATCATCGACACGTACGGCGGGATGGCCAGGCACGGCGGCGGGGCCTTCTCCGGCAAGGACCCGTCCAAAGTCGACCGCAGCGCGGCGTACGCCATGCGCTGGGTGGCCAAGAACGTGGTCGCCGCCGGGCTGGCTTCCCGCTGCGAGAGCCAGGTCGCCTACGCGATCGGCAAGGCGAAGCCCGTTGGCCTGTTTGTCGAGTGCTTCGGGACCGAGCAGGTCCCCATCGAGCGGATCCAGGATGCCGTGCTACAGGTATTCGACCTGCGCCCGGCGGCCATCATCAGGGACCTGGACCTGCTGCGTCCCATCTACTCCCAGACTGCCGCCTACGGGCATTTCGGCCGCGAGGAGCCGGACTTTTCCTGGGAGCGCACCGACCGGACGGAGGCTCTGCGATCCGCCGCAGGCCTGTAGCCGTCGTCGGCGATCTAGCGGGTCCCTCGTTTGGTCCCGTCTCTCAGCTGGCCCTCAGCGTCTCGAAAGCCAGCCTGACGCTGACCGGCTCGGGACCCCAGAAGGGACGTTGCGCCCATAACGCCGCCAAGGATCAGGTCTTCATCGCTGGTGCCGGATCCAAGGGGGGCGTAGCCGGCATTTCGTACCGGCCAGGCGATCAGACCCGGTACGAGTAAGCGCCGGCGGATCGAGGCTGCTCGGGCGGCCTTTCGTCGCTGGTCTCTGGTAGGACAGGACCCGTGGCTGGCCCAGTGAGATCCGGTGACGGTGCGGGCGTCGGGCCCCCCGGGCTGCCGGCGGACGGCGGAGCGACGGAAGGGCCGCCGGCGGACGGCAGGACGGCGGTGTCTGCGAGTGACGGGGCTCAGGTGGCTGTGGGCGCGCCGGCGCGCCGGACAAGGGGAAGACCGGCAGCGCAGAGCCAGCGGAGCCAGCGGAGGCCGATTGCCGCTGGCTATCTGCCGGTGGCCAGGGTCGCGGTCGACGTGCCGCTGGCGCACCTCGACCGGCCATTCGACTACCAGGTACCCGAGTCGATGTCGGACACCGCGGCGGTGGGCTGCCGGGTCCGGGTCAGGTTCGCGGGTCGGCTGACCAGCGGGTTTGTGCTCGAACGGGCCGCGGCCAGCGAACATCCAGGCCGGCTCGCCTACCTAGAGCGGGTCGTGTCACCTGAGCCGGTGCTGACGCCGGAGATCGCCGGCCTGGCGCGCGCGGTGGCAGACAGGTACGCCGGCACGCTGGCCGACGTCCTGCGGCTGGCGGTGCCGCCCCGGCACGCACGGGCTGAATCGGGCCCAGGTGGCGGGCTCGCTCCTGTCCTGGCCGGGGCGAGCGGTGGGCCCGCAGCTGGCGTGCCCGGGGACCGGCGGCCTGCTCCTGGCCTGCCCGGGCTCCGTTCCGGCCAGGCCAGCCGCCCCAAGCCTGGCACCTGGTCGCGTTACCGGGCGGGACCGGCTTTCCTGGCCGCCATCACTGACGGCCGAGCGCCGCGTGCGATCTGGTCGGCGCTTCCTGGGCCGTCCTGGGCGGGCGAGATCGCGGTGGCAGTGGCGACGGCGGCCGCGGCCGGCCGCGGCGCCCTGGTCGTGGTGCCTGATGCGAGGGATCTCGACCAGGTCGACGCGGCGCTGGCCGAATTGCTCGGCGCCGGGCACCACGTATGCCTCGCGGCCGGTCTCGGGCCCGCTGAACGATATCGCCGGTGGCTGCGCATCGTGCGCGGCGAAGTCAAGGTGGCGGCAGGAAACCGTTCCTCGATGTTCGCCCCGGTGGCCGATCTCGGCCTGGTGGTGATCTGGGATGATGGCGACGACCTGCACGCCGAGCCGCGGGCACCGTACCCGCACGCGAGGGAGGTTCTCGCGCTGCGGGCCCACCGCTGCGGTGCTGCCGCGCTGATCGGCGGCTTCGCGCGGACGGCCGAGGCGACCCAGCTAGTGGCCAGCGGCTGGGCGCACGCGGTGACGGCTGACCGCCCGGTGGTCCGCAGGCACGCTCCACTGGTCAGCGCGCCTGGCGAGGATGCGGAACTGGCGCGTGATGAGGCCGCCCGGTCTGCGCGGCTGCCCAGCCTCGCGCTGCGCACTGCCCGGGACGCGCTGGCCAGCGGGCCCGTCCTGATCCAGGTGCCGAGGCGAGGCTACGTCGTGGCCGTCGGCTGCGCACACTGTCACGCGCCAGCCCGCTGCCCGGCGTGCGGCGGGCCGCTCACGCTTCCCGCGGCGAACGCCGCGGCCGTCTGCGGCTGGTGCGCGGCGAGCGGCAGCTGGGCCTGCCCGCGCTGCGGTGATACCAGGCTGCGGGCCGCGGTGACCGGGGCCGGGCGCACCGCCGAGGAACTTGGCCGGGCATTTCCCTGCACGCCGGTCCGCACGTCGGGCGGCGACGCGGTGATCGCCGAGGTGGCCGCTACGCCCGCCGTGGTGGTCGCGACGCCAGGCGCCGAGCCGCGGGCCGTCGGCGGCTACGCCGCGGCTGTCCTGCTCGACGGCTGGGCGCTGCTGGGCCGGGCAAGCCTGCGGGCGGCCGAAGAGGCGCTGCGGCGCTGGATGAATGCCGCGGCGCTGGTGCGCCCGGCGCCCGACGGCGGGGCCGTGGTGGTCATGGCCGACGCCGGCCTGCCCGCCGTGCAGGCTCTTATCCGCTGGGACCCGGTGACCCATGCCGACCGGGAACTTGCTGAACGCGCCGAGCTACGGTTCCCTCCAGCGGTGCGGGTGGCCAGCCTTACGGGCCCGACGGACGCTGTCGCCGGGCTTCTCGCGACCGCTGAGCTCCCGGCCGCTGCCGAAGTGCTCGGACCCGTGACGCTTGCCGCCGAAGGCGCCCCCGGCCATGGCGACCAGGCGGCCGGGGAGGTGGTACGGGCGCTGATCCGGGTGCCCCGCTCCATGGGAGGCGCGCTCGCCGCCGCGCTCCATGCCGCCCAGGGGGTACGCAGCGCACGCAAGGATCCGGGCCCGGTGAGATTGCAGCTCGACCCGGCCGAGCTGATCTGACTATGCCCGGCTAAGGCCGTAGGGTGCTTGGGTGGCTACCACACGCAGGAACCCGGACGCGAGGGCAGACGAGCCCCAGCCGGGCCCAGAACCGGGGCCGGCCGACCCGCGGACCGGGCCAGCAGCGGATCCAGGTGCGGCCGGAGCCGGAGCAGCTGGGCAGGCGGGCGAGGAGGACGACGGCGGCCGCTCCCCGGGCAGCGCAGCGGCGCCGGTCATGCGCCGTCCTGGTGACCGGCCGCGTATGCCGCCGGTGAGGCTGGCGCCGAGGGAGGAGCTGGCCGCCGCGGCCCGCGTCGCGCCGCTCCTGCGCGCGGCCAGGGAGCTGAGCCGCTGGGCGCAAGGTTTCGATGGCCTGGCCGGATCGCGGCGACTGTCGCGGCAGCAGCGAGCTGCCGCCGCCGCCGAGCTAGAGATGGCGCCCACCGAGGTGGACATGGCGTGGGAGGTGGCAGCGGCGACCGGGGCGCCGGACGCGGCGGGCAGGAAGCCTGACGCGGAGGCCGGGGCGCCGGACGCGGACGGCTGGGCGCCCGGCAGGCTCGAGGCCCTCGCGCTGGGAGACGCCGAGGAAGTACTGGCGCTCTGGGATAGGGCGCTCCAGGTCACGCTGGCTGCAGAGGACCTGGACGGGCTGGCGACCGCGTTGTACACGGTAGGCGCGCCGGTGCGGATGGAGAGCCTCTTCGAGGCCTACGCTGCGGCCGCTGGCACCCAGAGGCAGCAGCAGGCGGACCGGCAAGTCAGGCATGGCGAGCAAGCCCAGGAATACGATCAGGGCGCAGCGCTGTCGCGCGCTCTCGAAACGCTGGCTGACCTGGGCGTAGTGGAACTCGGGACGGAGGAGGCGGCAGGCGGGCTGACCGTCGCGCTGTCCCCGCTCGGCATCTGGGGCGTACACCGTCGGCTACGCGCACAGGGATGGCACGTACCGGTCCTCGGCAGCACCGGGCGGGCCGGTGCGGCCGGCCTGCTCGCGACCCTGGCCAGCTGCGACGCCGAGGATGGCGAAGCCGAGATCGGCGCGTGGCTGGCGTCGCGGACTGCCGCCCAGTCGGCCGCGGAACTGGTCACCGCGGCCAGGACCGGGTCGCCAGGGCTCCGGGGAGCGGCCTTCGCCGTCCTGGACCGGGTGGGCGCGGGCGCCGCCGCCGAAGTCCGTGCCGCGCTGGACGATCCGCTGTTGCGCGCGCACGCGGCGGTCTGGCTGCATGAGCACGGCGAGGAAGCGGAGCTGACCCCGGAGGACCGGACGTGGCTGCTGGTTGACCTGGGCGCGGGGCTGCTCGAAGAGGCAGACCCCCACGATGTGGTGGCCGAGCTCCTGCCGGAGGTGCCTGCCCGCACCCAGGCCGAGATCGTCGGGAGCCTATGGCAGGTCAGTCACCCGGGAGTAACGGGCCTGCTGACCGCGCTGGGCGAGCATCATCCCGATCCGGCCGTGGCCCGCGCGGCACGCAAGGCCGCGTTCAAGGCTCGTTCGCCTTCGGCAGGTAAAGGCCGCGTGACTCCATAGACTGTCAGCGGTAATGAGACGCCGTCAGTCATGCGGGAGGCACGAAGTGAGCGTCAGGCCGATACGTCTGTTCGGCGATCCGGTGCTGCGCACCCCGGCCGAGCCGGTCCGGGATTTCGATGCCGAGCTGCGCAGGCTGGTCAAGGATCTCACCGACACGATGATGGAGGCGCCGGGCGTGGGCCTGGCGGCGCCCCAGATCGGGGTCAGCCTGCGGGTCTTCACCTACTACGTCGACGATCAGCTGGGTCACCTGATCAATCCGTCACTTGAGCTGTCCGTGGAAGAGGAGATTGACGACGAGGGCTGCCTGTCGTTCCCCGGGCTGGCTTACCCGACCAAGCGCTCCTTCGGAGCGGTGGCGACCGGTTTCGACATGCACGGCGAGCCCGTCATCCTCGAAGGGACCGGCCAGCTCGCTCGTTGCGTACAGCACGAGACCGACCATCTGGATGGCGTCCTGTTCATTGACCGGCTTGATGACGCGCAGCGCAAGCTGGCCATGAAGGAGATCCGGGCGGCCGAATGGTTTGGCGAGGCAGTCCCCGCGGTGAAGCTGTCGCCGCACCCGATGCGCGGCCGGGCCTACTAGCCCATGCGACTGATCTTCGCGGGCACACCTGAGGCGGCTGTTCCCTCTCTGGAGGCGCTGCTGGGCTCGCGGCATGAGGTCGTGGCCGTGATCACCCGTCCGGACGCGCCATCAGGCCGCGGGCTCCAGGTCGCCAGGAGCCCGGTCGCGCAGCGGGCCGAAGCGGCTGGCCTGGAAACACTGCAGCCGGACCGGGTGAAAGATCCGGGATTTCTCGCCCGGCTGGGTGAGCTGACCCCTGACTGCTGCGCGGTCACCGCCTACGGCGCCCTGATCCCGCAGGCCGCGCTGGACATCCCCGAGCACGGCTGGGTCAACCTGCACTTCTCGCTACTGCCTGCCTGGCGGGGCGCAGCCCCCGTGCAGCATGCGATCTTGCACGGCGACGACCTCACCGGTGCTACCACGTTCCGGCTGGTCAGGGAGCTTGACGCCGGGCCCGTCTTTGGCGTGGTCACCGAGCCGATCAAGCCCACGGACACGGCCGGCGACCTGCTGGCCAGATTGTCCCAGTCGGGGGCCGAGCTGCTGACCGCGACCATGGACGGGATCGAGTCTGGGCAGCTCGTAGCGCGGCCGCAGCCCGCCGACGGGGTCAGCCTGGCCCCCAAGATCACGGCCGACGATGCGCATGTTGACTGGCACAAGCCCGCAGCGGCAGTGAGCCGGCTGATCCGCGCGTGCACTCCGGCGCCGGGCGCGTGGAGCGACCTGGACGGCACCAGGCTGAAGCTCGCCCCGCTGGCCGCCGTGGACGCAGACACGAATCCGGCCAGCGCACCTGGCCCGGGCGAGCTGCGGGCCGAGCGCTCTCGCGTCCTCGTCGGCACCGGGACCGGGCCGGTTGAGCTTGGCGACGTGCAGCCGCACGGCAAGCGTCCGATGCGGGCCGCGGACTGGGCGCGCGGCCTGCGCCTGGATGGTCGTAGCGCGGTGCTCCGCTGACATGACGCAGATGGCGAACGCTGCGGGCAGCGGAAGCGACCGGGCCTCCGGCGCGCGTCAGGGCCGGACGTCCGGCAGTCGTCAGGGCCAGGCGTCCGGCAGTCGTCAGGGCCAGGCCGTTCCTGGCGCTTATCCTCGCCGGGCGCCCGGCCAGCGAGTCGACCTGCCCCGACGGGCGGCCGTTGATCTGCTCCGCGCAGTCGAGGAGCGCGACGCCTACGCCAACCTGCTGCTGCCTGCGCTGCTGCGGGAACGGGGGCTGACCGGCCGCGACGCCGCCCTGGCGACCGAGCTCAGCTACGGGACCCTGCGCGGTCAGGGGAGCTACGACGCGATCCTCGCCATCTGCAGTGACCGTGACCTGGCCGCGATCGATCCGCCGCTACGGCTGGTCCTTCGGCTCGGCGCGCACCAGCTGCTGGCGACCCGCGTGCGCCCGCATGCGGCCGTCGCGACCTCGGTCGACCTCGCCAGGTACGTGGCCGGGCCGCGTCCGGCCGGTTTCGTCAACGCGGTGCTCCGCCGGGTCGCCGCCCATGACCTCCAGGCGTGGCTGGAAATCGCCGCGCCCCGCCGCGCCGACGACCTGATCGGCCACTTGTCGGTGCGCTATAGCCATCCGCGCTGGATCGTCACCGCGCTGAGCGCCGCCCTCAGCGAGCACGAGTCAGGCGGCCTGGCAGAAACAGAAGCGGCGCTGGCGGCGGACGGCGCGCGGCCTGCCGTGACGCTCTGCGCGGTGCCCGGCCGCGCGGAGCGCGCCGAACTCGTGGCGGCCGGGTGCGAGCCGGCCCGGTGGTCGGAGGTCGGCGCGTACCTGCCCGAAGGTGATCCCGCCGGCGTCGCCGCGGTAGCGCAGGCCCGTGCGGCAGTCCAGGACGAGGCCAGCCAGCTGGCCGCGCTGGCCCTGGCCCGGACGCCGACGACCGGGACCGACAGCATGCGCTGGCTCGATGTCTGCGCGGGGCCTGGCGGCAAGGCGCGGCTGCTGGCCGCGCTGGCCGGGCGGGGCGGCGCCTGCCTGCTGGCCGCGGATGCGCGCGAGCACCGGGCCCGGCTGGTCAGGGCGGCGCTGCGCGGCACGGACGCGACGCAGCCTGGCCGCGCGGCCGCCATCGCGGCCGACGGAACCGCTCCCGCCTGGCGGCCCGGTTCCTTCGACAGGGTGCTCGCCGACGTACCATGCTCGGGCCTCGGCGCGCTCAGGCGGCGCCCGGAAGCCCGCTGGCGCCGGTCGCCGCAGGACGTAACGGAACTCAGCGGCCTGCAGGCCCAGCTGCTGTCGACGGCCCTTGACTCGGCGCGGCCAGGCGGAGTGGTCGCCTACGTCACCTGCTCGCCGCACCTGGCCGAGACCCGCGACGTGGTCGGATCGGTGCTGGCCGGCCGAAGCGATGTGGCGGTGCTCGACGCGCCTGCCGTGCTCGCGGAGGTGCCAGGGCTGCGCTGCCCGGGCCCGGACGGCAGGTTCGCGCAGTTCTGGCCGCACCGGCACGGCACCGACGCGATCTTCCTCGCGTTGCTCCAGCGGACCGCGCTCGGGTAATCCCGCCGCGATCGGCTCCGCGCATGTGCCATCGGCTCCGCGCGCGTTGCCATCCGCTCCGCCCCGCGTAGCCGCGTGGCCATTACTCGCCGGTTGGGCCGGCGGCGAGCTCGCTGACAATGTCGAGATGGCCGACGTGGCGCGCGTACTCCTGCAGCAGGTGGAACAAGACCCTCTCGAGGGAAGCGGGATCAGCCTCTCCCCACCGGTCGCCGGGCTGGCCGATCTCGGCCAGATCGTGGGATTCCACGATGGCCCTGGTGCGCGCGGCCTGGGCGTGCAGTGCCGCGATCAGCCCGGGCAGCGTGTCGTCCGGCGCTACGTACCAGCGGCCGTCCCGGCGGTCGCCCCATGGGTCAGGGACATCGCGGCCTTCGAAGCCCCACTCGAGCCACCGCATCTCGACGTACGTGAGGTGCTTGAGCAACTCGACTGGCGCCCAGCCCGACGGGAGCCGGCTGGCCCGCGCTTCGCCGCTGGAGATGCCCTCCAGCCTGCTGACCAGCTGAGAGCGGAAATAGTCGAGATAGCCGAGGAAGACCTCAGCGCGCGACGATACCGGGGTGGTGGGTGACGGAAAGGGGACGCTCACGCCGTAAGCCTGCACCATTACGCCGGCCGCAGGGAAGCCAGGCCGCCGCCACCACGCCTGCACGGGCAGCAGCATCGCGGGCGTGCCGATCGGGTCGGCCAGGGCGTCCGCTGTGGGCCGCTGCAGGCTGAGGCGGGCCAGGTCCCAGGGATAATGGGGATATGGGAGGTCATGAAGCTGCCGAGCGCGTTCGCGGCCGGATCGGCGCGGCAATCTTCGAGCGGGTCGCCGGACCGGAGGGCCGGGCGCGCCGCCGGATGATCCATGAGGCGGCTGGCGCGCGCTGGTTCGCCGATGACCGCCCGGTCCGCCGTGTGCACGGGGACTCCGCAATGTTCATCGGCGGCATCACGGCGCTACTCCTGCAGTCATTGCATCCGCTGGCCATGGCCGCCGTGGCCGCACATTCGGACTACCGCGGTGACCCATGGGGGCGGCTGCAGCGGACCAGCTACTTTCTGGCCGTTACGGCGTTCGGCCGGGCCAGTGATGCGGAGGACGCGATCGGGCGGGTCCGCACGATTCACCAACGAGTCACCGGCACTGCGCCGGACGGGCGGCCGTACGCGGCCTCGGACCCGCACCTGCTGACCTGGGTGCACATCGCCGAGGCCGACAGCTTTCTGCGCGCCCACTCGCGGTTTGGCGCCCAGCCGCTGGATCAGGCTGGCCGCGACGGTTACGTCGCCGACATGGCCCGCGTCGGCGCTGCGCTCGGGGTGCCCGACCCGCCTCGGACAGAGGCTGAGCTCACGGCCCGGATCGCGCAGTATCGGCCCGAGCTGACCGCGACCCCCGATGCCCGCCAGGCCGCCCGGTTCCTCCTGATCAGCCCGCCGCTTCCAGTCGTTGCGCGAGCGCCCTACGGCGTCCTGGCCGCCGCCGCGGTATCGCTGCTGCCCGGATGGGCCCGTCGGCCGCTCCGCCTGCCGCGCCTACCGGTGACCGAGGCCGCGATCGTCCGGCCCGCCGGCCACGCGATGATTCATGCCATCCGCTGGGCCACCGCTGCTCCGGCTCCGGCCGCCAGGTAGCGCAGCCGCCGGGCAGCCATCGGCGCGCACGCCAGCGAGCGCCTATCAGGACGCGCCCGACAGCGCACGGCTGCGCGCTGTGGCCAGGCGGCTGCCGCCGATGTCGGCCTGCTGGCCCTTGGCGTAGCCGTCCCCGTAGCCGCTGCCGCTGTAGGTGACCCGCGCGGTACGGGTAACGGGGTAGGTCTGCTCCACGTTCGTGCGGATCACCAGGGCACGGTCGGCAAGGACCAGGGCGGTCTTGGATCCCGACGCGGCCGCCGGGGCGGTCGCGTGGCTGGCCGCGGCGTGCTCGGCCGCGCGGACCCTCGAGATCACGGCGGTGGCGAAGCCCAGCAGCCAGCTACGCCGCCAGGCCCGCGCGCTGCGGGTCCACGACGGCACCTGAGCGCCAGCCAGGCCGTGCCACATCTGGATCAGCACCGAGGTGTACAGCATGTCGGTGCGCTCGAGGTCCGATGCGTAGCCGAACACGTGAATCTTGGCGCCAGGGCCGGTCCTGGACAGCAGGATGCACTGGCAGCGCAGCGCGGAACCGAGTCCGCACAGCAGATGCGCCTTCACCCGCGCCCACGGGTTATCAATGTCAAGCACCCGGTTGGCGGGCTGGTCGGTCTCCGGGCGGTCGGCTGCAAGCAGGGCCCGGTCGATACCGTACTTGGCCATTAGCTCCGCGGCCTTGGCCGTCAGGGCCTGCGCCTCGGGTGGGGTGACGCTCTCGTCCTCCGCCTTCGCCAGCAGCTTCCTGACGCGATCCAGCAGCCGACTCGATGCCTCGGGGTTCACCTGGCGGCCTCCTCGCCTGATTCGGTTTCGAATACAGGATCGAACGTAGCGGGGGACTGTGACACTTCTGCCGTACGGCTCGCGGGGCGCGACCGGGGCCGCGGTGCCAGTGCCGCGGTGCCAGTGTGGCATGCCGGCCTTACACTGGAGACCGAGATGACAGTCCAGATTGCGCCTAGCATGCTGGCCTCGGACTTCGCCAGGCTTGCCGACGAGGCCGCGGCCGTAGCGAGCGTGGCCGACTGGCTGCATGTCGACGTGATGGACGGTCATTTCGTGCCGAATCTCACCATCGGCCTACCGGTCGTCGAGGCCCTGCGCAAGCACACGAGCCTGCCCCTGGACTGCCACCTGATGATCGAGGACCCGGATCGCTGGGCCGTCGGCTACGCCGAGGCCGGAGCGCGGAACGTGACCATTCATGCCGAGGCGGCACGGTCGCCGGTCCGCACGCTGCGGATGATCAGGGCTGCCGGCTCGCGGGCCGGACTGGCGGTCAACCCGGGCACCGCGGTGGAGCCCTATGCTGACCTGCTCGGTGAGGTTGACATGCTGCTGCTGATGACGGTCGAGCCCGGTTTCGGCGGTCAGCCGTTCCTCGACCTGGTGCTGCCCAAGATTCGGAGCGCGGCTGACCTCATCGCCCGGCGGGGCGGCTCGGTCTGGCTGCAGGTCGACGGGGGAGTCAGCGAGAACACGATCGGCCGCTGCGCCGAGGCTGGCGCTGACGTGTTCGTGGCGGGATCAGCGGTATTTGGTGCTGATGACCCCGTAAAGGCCGTAAACGGGCTGCGTTCCCTGGCCGTCGGCAGCGATCCTGGGCTGTCGCGGCACTGACACCCAGCGGCGCCCGCGATCAGCACCTATTGTCGGCACCATCTTGTCGGCACCATCGGCAAGAATCTCGGCAACGTGGTGTCGATTCCCGGCGGCCCCGTTCGTCGAAGTGGTGAACCGCCCGATCGAGAGACACAAGGAGATCCACATGGCTGAGTACCTGATCCTGATCTACGAGAACGAGGATGCTTACACGAACGGCTCCCCTGAGGTGTGGGAGACGGCGGGGAAGGCACACACCAGGTACGCCGAGCAGGTGGTCGAGAAGGGCGGAAAGATCGTCGCAGGCAACGCGCTGCAGCCGACCGGCACCGCCACCTCGATCCGCGGCGACGTCGTGACAGACGGCCCGTTCGCAGAGACCAAGGAGGCCCTCGGCGGCTACTACCTGATCGAGGCACGTGATCTTGATCACGCGCTGGACATAGCGAAGCTCTGCCCGGCGCCCTACGGTGGTGTGGAGGTACGGCCGACCCTGGACATGTCGGGCGGCTGAGGCGTGCAGGCAGGCCCGGATGACAGCGCAGGCTCTTCCGGCGGCCAGGACGCCGCCGGGGCCTGCGCTGGCCGCGGGCCGCCGGACGACGCCGCAGCCGATGACGCCGGAGCTGCGGAGGCTGTGGACACCACGGACGCAGTGGACGGCCCCCGCGCTGCGGAGACTGTGGACACCACGGACGCAGTGGACGCCACGGAAGCAGCTGATGTCTCCGCCGCAGTCGCCGATGCGCATCGCCGCGAGTGGGCCTTCGTCCTGGCCGCGACGGCGCGCGTCGCGCGGGACATCGACATCGCCGAGGAGTGCGTGCAGGACGCCTACGTGGCCGCGCTCCAGGCCTGGCAGCGGCAGGGAGTGCCGCGCCATCCAGGGGCCTGGCTGACCACCACGGCGCGACGGCGAGCGCTTGACATGCTGCGCCGGGATCGCACGCTGCGGGCCAAGCTGCCCCTGCTGATCGAGCCTGCTCGGGCCGGTCCCGGCCAGGATGAGGCGGCCGGGGAGTCGGACCAGGGAGATGGCGTGATTCCGGACGACCGGCTCCGGCTGGTGTTCACCTGCTGTCACCCGGCGCTGGCCAGGGAGGCACAGGTGGCGCTCACGCTGCGGCTGGTGTGCGGGCTGACCACCACGGAGATCGCGCGGGCGTTCCTGGTGCCCGAGCCGACCATGGCAGCGCGGGTCACCCGGGCCAAGAAGAAGATCTCCGCGGCCCGGATCGCCTACCGGGTACCCGGCGAGGCGGAGCTGCCCGACCGGCTCGACGCGGTCCTCACCGTGGTGCACCTGCTCTACACGACGGGTCACACTGCTCCGGCCGGAGACGGCCTGGTCCGCGCCGACCTGGTGGAACGGGCCATTGACCTCGCCCGCACGCTGCGCCTGCTCATGCCCGATGAGCGCGAGGTCCGGGGGTTGCTCGCGCTGCTGCTGCTGACCGACGCACGCCGGGCCACCAGGACGGCCGACGACGGGCGGCTGCTCCTGCTGGAGGAGCAGGACCGGTCGCGATGGGACCGGGCGGCGATCGGGGAGGGTGCCGCTTTGGTGGCCGAGGCACTGCGCGGCGGGCGCCCGGGCCGGTTCGCCCTGCAGGCGGCGATCGCAGCGGTGCACGCGGAGGCGCCGAGCTACGCCGAGACGGACTGGCCGCAGCTGCTCCACCTCTACGGCGCACTGCTGCGCGCCTGGCCGTCACCGGTGGTCGCGCTGAACCGGGCTGTGGTGCTGGCCATGGTCGACGGGCCGGCGGCCGGGCTGGCCGAGATCGCGGATCTCGAGCGGGACGGACGGCTGGCAGATTACCGGTATCTGCCGGCGGCCAAAGCCGACCTCCTGCGCCGGATGGGCCGGCGCGCAGATGCGGCAGCCGCCTACCGCAGCGCCCTCGATCTGGCCGACAACGCAGCCGAGCGGGCGTTCCTGGCGGGCCGTATCGCCGAGGTGCGCGACCGGGCTGGGTAGCCTCGCAGTGAACGTTCGCACCACAATGGGCAAATGAGTGCCGTTGTAAGCCAGCCACCGCAGTCGCCGTCGCGGTCTCGGTCTCGGTCGCAGCCGCTGCTGTCGGTGTCCGGGCTAGTCGTCGATTTCGGCCAGCTGCGCGCGCTGGCCGGCGTCGACCTTGAGATGCGGCCGGGCGAGGTGGTCGCCGTCGCCGGGGAGAACGGGGCGGGCAAGACCACGCTGGTGCGCTGCATCGCCGGTGATATCGCGCCGACTGCCGGGCAGATCTCGCTGGCCGGTCGGCCGGTCAGTCCCGACCCGGGCGCCGCTGGCCGGCAGGGGGTGTCCGTGGTCTGGCAGGACCTGGCCCTCTGCGACAACCTGGACGTCGCGTCTAACCTGCTGCTCGGCCGGGAGCGCCGCCGGCATCTGCTGTCCGACGTCCGCTTCCACCAAAGCGCTGCGGCGCTGCTCGACAGCCTCCAGATCCCGATCCGGGATACCACCCGAAGCGTCCGCTCACTGTCCGGCGGCCAGCGCCAGCTGGTGGCGGTAGCGCGGGCCATGGCCCGCAAGCCCGAGCTCCTGCTGCTCGACGAGCCCACCGCCTCACTCGGCGTGAAGGTGGCCGCCCAGGTGGAAGAGCTGATCAGCGGCCTGCGGGAACAGGGCACCGCCGTCTTGCTCGCGTGCCACAGCATCGACCAGATGTTCCGGCTGGCCGACCGGATCGTCGTGCTGCGCCAGGGCCTGGTCGTGGCGGATGTCGAGCCGAGCGCGGTACACCCCGATGACGTTGTCGCCTTGCTCTCCGGCCAGCAGGTGGACTCCTCAGCGCGGCGCCAGCTGACCAGGCTGCACGGGCTCACCGACCGCCTGGTCTCGGCCGATCCGTCCTCCAGCCTGTCCCTGATCCTGTCCGCGCTCGGCGCCGCGCTCGGCAGTGACCGGCTCTGTATTCACCTGCGCGATGAGAAGGAGCTGGTCTGCGCGGCCTCGCTCGGGCTGCCGCCCGAGCTGCTGTCGGAATGGTCCCGGCTGCCGTACGGGCCGGCCGGCGGCCCGGTCGGGCTGGCCGCCGCCGCCGAGCAGCGGTTCGCCGAGGAGAATGCCCGGACCAGCCAGGCCTGGGCCCCGTTCAGGAGGCTGGCCAGCGCCGCCAAAGTGGCCAGCTCCTGGTCGGTGCCCGTGATGGGCCCCGGCGGGCACCTCGGAGTCATCACCGTCTTCAGGCAGACCGCCGGCCGGGCCCAGCGGGACGAGCTTGACCTGGTCAACCTGTACGCCGGCTACGCCGCGAGCGCCATCGAGCGGGACCGGCTGCTCGATGAGGTCACCGCGCGCAACCGGGTGCTCGAGACGATCAGGGAGATGCTGGAGACCCTGGCCGGGCCGATCCCGGTCGCTGACGGACTTGGCCTCGCGCTTGCGTCGCTGCGTCAGGGCCTCCAAGCTGACGAGGTGGCGCTGCTGACCCAGCAGGAGGGCCAGGTGCCGCGCTGCCGCGCGATCTCCGCTGCGGCGCCGGCCAGCCGGCGGGCGCCGGCGCCTCGACGGCCTTGCTGGGCGTCGCGGATCAGGTGCTGGCGGTCGAGCGCCGCGACGGAATGGCGCGGCAGCTGCACGCCGCCGGCGGCGAGCGATTCCTGGCCGTGACGTTCGGCGCCCCGGCGGGTCCCACTGCGCTGCTGGCCGGCTGGCGGGACGGCGCCGACTGGCCTGACCGCGACGGCTCACCGGGCGGCCTGGCCGGTCACAGCCACGGCAGCGCCAGCAGCCAGGCCGCCGATGCCACCGCGCTGCTCGAGGACGCCGCTCACTCACTTCGGCTGGCCCTGGAACGCGAGGAGGCCGGGCTGGCCCACCAGGAGGCAGCCGCGCTGCGCCGGTCGCACGAGCTGCAGCGGGGTTTCCTGTCCCGGCTGAGTCACGAGCTGCGCACCCCGCTGACCGCTATCAGGGGATACGCGTCCAGTCTGCTGCAGCCGGACGTGACCTGGGATGGCGAGTCACAGCAGCGGTTCCTGGCCCGGATCGCGGCCGAATCGGCCCGGCTGGGCCGGCTCGTGGGCGACCTGCTCGACTTCTCGGCCATCGAGTCGGGGATCCTGCGGCTGCAGCGGGACTGGTGCGATCTCCCGCTGGTGATCGACGCGGCGGTCGCCTGCCTGCCGCCCGCGAACGGTACCATGGTGGAGGTCTCCTGCGCTCCGAGGCTGCCGGTCGTATGGGCCGATCACGACCGGCTTGAACAGCTCTTCGTCAACCTGCTCGACAACGCCATAAGCCACAACCCGCCCGGCACCCGGGTCACCGTGAGCGCCGTCTCGAATGAGCCGGGCGGGGTGGCCATCAGCGTGGCCGACGACGGTGCGGGCCTGCCGCCTGAGCTGGCGGCCGCGCCTTTCGAGCCGATGCCACGGCGGCGGACGCGCACCGCCGGAGCGGGACTCGGGCTGTCGATCGCCAAGGGCATCGTGGCGGCGCACGGCGGCCGGATCGAGCTTGAGCAGCCGGGGAAGGGCACCCGGTTCCGCATCGTCCTGCCCACCGAGCTAGCTGGACCGCCGGCCGCTGAGCGCTACGCGGCAGGCCCCCCGGCTGCGTCCGCTGCCCCCGCTGTGGCCGTCAGCGGACGGGGGCCGCGACCGTCGGCCGGGATGGGCGCCGATGGCTGAGGAATCGGCCCAGACGCGCGCGCTGATCGTCGAGGACGACCCGAACATCGTCGACCTGATCCGCTCCAACCTGGCGGTGCGGGGCTTCGACACCGTGGTCTCGACGGACGGCACGCGGGCCCTGCGGCTCCTGGAAACCGAGGCGCCTGACATCGTGCTGCTCGACCTGATGCTGCCCGAGGTCGACGGATTCGAGCTGTGCCGGCAGATACGGGAGCGCTCGTCGGTGGCCGTCATCGTGGTCTCCGCACGCGGCGGCGAGCGGGACAAGGTCACCGCGCTCAACGTCGGCGCGGACGACTACATGACCAAGCCGTTCAGCATCGAGGAACTCCTGGCCCGGATCACGGCGACGCTGCGGCGCACGCGGCCGGTAACGGCCCCGGAACCGTCCCCGCCGGTCATCTCCATCGGCACCCTCGTGATCGACCTGGCCAGCCAGCAGGTCACGCGGGAGGGCCGGCCGGTGCATCTCACGCCGACCGAGTTCGCGCTGCTCCGCGAGCTGGCCACCAACCGCGGCAAGCTGCTGACCCATACGCACCTGCTGCGGCGGGTCTGGGGGCACGGTTATGAGACGGAGACCGAGTACGTGCGGGTCTATGTGCGGCGGCTGCGGGCCAAGCTGGAAGCCGAAGACGGCCCGCCGCTCATCCTCACCCAGCCCCGCGCGGGATACCGGATCGCGGCACAGTAACGTTCCGGTGACAAAGTGATCTCGTTCGGGGTTCTCCCAGGTCGCAGGCATTGCCGGGATGCTCACGTTAACTCTATTTTAACGGCAGAGCTGCGATGTTATTACCGTGTTAATTTTTCGAAGCCTACGGTAAGCCATGCAAGGCCTGCTGCACCGACCTTAAGGCTGGCCGTGCCAGTGATGCTCTGTTTACGTAGCACGCCGAGCCCAAGAAGCGAAGGGGTTTAGTTGAAATTTCTTAACAAGAGAAGAATCGGCCTAACAGCCGCGGCCGCCTGCGCGGCCCTCCTGGCGGCCGGCTGCGGAAGCAGCGGGTCGTCGTCGAGCACGCCAAGCTCATCGACCTCGCCGACCTCAGCGAGCGTGCCGCAGATCAGCGCCTCGTCGTTCAACCTGAGCTTCAGCGCGATGACCGCGATCAAGTCCCTGGCCGCGCGGGGCAAGGGGATCGTGGCGGTGATCCTGCCCGACACCGTGTCGTCAACCCGGTATGTGGAATTCGACGCGCCCTACCTGAAGAAGTCCCTGGGGGACGCCGGGCTCAGCTCGTCGGATTACATCGTCCAGAACGCGCTGGGCAGCGACGCCACCCAGTACGCTGACGCCCAGGCCGACATCACCAAGGGCGCGACCGTGCTGGTCGTGGACCCGCTGGACTCTGGCGTCGGCGCGAAGATCGAGTCCTACGCCAAGTCGCACGGCGTGCCGGTGGTCGACTACGACCGGCTGACCCTCGGCGGCACCCGCAAGTACTACGTGAGCTTCAACAACGTCTACGTCGGGACGCTGCTCGGCAAGGGCCTGGTCAGCTGCATAGCGGCCTGGAAGGTCGCCAAGCCCCAGGTGATCGTGATGCGCGGCGCCCCGACCGACAACAACGCCACGCTGTTCGCGAACGGCTACGACGCGGTGCTCGCGCCTTACTTCAGCTCCAAGAAGTGGACCGACGTCACCAACCCGGCCGGGACGTGGGATCCGCCCACCGCGTTGTCGGAGTTCGAGGCGGCGTACACGGCGCACCCGAATGCCAACGCCGTGCTGATGCCCAATGACGAGAACGGCGCGCCGATCATCCACTACCTGCAGACGCGCGGCATCAAGGCGTCGACCTTCCCGGTCACCGGCCAGGACGCCACCCTGACCGGCCTGCAGAACGTCATATCCGGCTACCAGTGCGGCACCGTGTACAAGCCGATCTACCTGGAGGCGCAGGCCGCGGTCGCGCTGGCCATGTACCTGCGGGCGGGCGTGACGCCGCCGGCGGCGCTGGTCAACGGCACCGTGAAGGATGTCAACACGGGGGCTTCGGTGCCCTCGATCCTGCTGACTCCGGAATGGGTGGTTCCGAGCACGGTCCAGTCGACAGTCATCAAGGACGGCTTCGTGCCGGCGTCGAGCCTGTGCGCCGGCAAGTTCGCGGCAGACTGCAAGAAGTACGGGATCTCGTAGTGAAGATGAACGCGCACGACCGGATGGGAACGCCCCGTTGGTAACGGATGACTACGGGGACGGAGCCCGGCCCGCGTCAGCGGGCCGGGCCCCGTCCGGATCGGGACTGCCGGACTCCAGCCTGGCTGAGGCCGGCGAGGCGCCGCTGCTGCGGCTGCGGGGCATCAGCAAGAACTTCGGCCCGGTGCAGGCGCTGACCGACATCAACCTGGACATCCCGGCCGGGCAGGTGACCGCCCTGGTCGGCGACAACGGGGCAGGCAAGTCAACGCTCATCAAGACCGTCGCGGGCATCTGGCAGCCAAGCAACGGCGAGCTGCTCTGGAACGGCCAGCCGATCCATATTCACTCGCCGAGGGACGCCACCAATCGCGGCATCGCTGCCGTCTACCAGGACCTCGCGCTGTGTGACAACCTTGACATCGTGCAGAACATGCTGCTTGGTCACGAAAAGCAGCGGCTGGGCCTGCTCGATGAAGTCAGCATGGAGATAACCGCCAAGCAGACGCTGCAGGACCTGAGGGTTACGACCGTCCGATCGATCCGGCAGCCGGTCGGCTCGCTGTCCGGCGGGCAGCGGCAGGCGGTCGCGGTGGCCAAGGCGGTCATGCAGGAGGCCAAGCTCGTCATCATGGACGAGCCGACGGCTGCGCTCGGCGTCAGCCAGACCGAGCTCGTGCTTTCTCTCGTAACCCGGCTGGCCAGCACGGGTCACGCGGTCCTCGTCATCTCGCACAACCTGGTCGACGTGTTCCAGGTCGCGGACCGGATCGCGGTGCTCTACCTGGGCAGGCTGGTCGCTGCGGGGCCGGCGGCGGAGTTTGACCGGCAGTCGACGGTGGACCTCATGACTACCGGCACGTCGACCCGACTGGGCGACGACCGCGGCGACGGCGAACGCGCGACCTCGCCCCGCGCTAGCAGCGGCTCGGAGGACTGAAGATGGCAGGCACGGAGCAGGGCGAGGCGCCAAGGGACCAAGCCGGGTCGGTGGTGGTAGCGGGCGAGCCCGCCGCGGGCGACGAGGTAGCCGCGGAAATCGCGCTGACCAGCGCACCGGACGTGCTGGCCCAGTCGCTGGGTGAGTACGCCCGGGTCTGGCTCAGGCGGGTCCGCAACGGCGAGAGCGGCGCCCTGCCGGTCATCGTCGGCCTGATCGCCATCGGCGCCTACTTCCAGATTTCGCAGCACGCCTTCCTGTCCGCGGCGAACATCGCCAACCTGATGGGCCAGGCGGGCTGGATCATCACGATCGCCATGGCGCAGGTGTTCGTCCTGCTGCTCGGCGAGATCGACCTGTCGGTCGCCTTCAACGGCGCGGTCGGCGCGACCCTTACGTTCTGGATGCTGGCGATCAAGAACCCGTTCCCGATCTGGCTCGCCATCCTGACCGGCCTGGTGGTCTGCGCCGCGATCGCCGCCTTCGAGGGCATGCTCATCGTCTGGCTGCGGATCCCCTCCTTCGTGGTCACGCTGGCCGGGCTGCTCGGCCTGAGCGGGGTGCTGCTGTGGCTCTTCGGGCAGACCGGGAGCGTCGGCCTGGGCGGGGTCATCAGCGACACCGGATTCCGAAGCGGCTTCATCAACGACATCGTGTTCGGCAATCTCACCCCGACCGTCGGCTGGATCGCGCTGATTGTCATCGTCGGGCTCACCGCAGTTTTTATGATCACGCGGGACCGGCGCAGGCGGGCGCACGGCCTGGTCGCGCCGCCGCTGAGCGTGACGATCCTGAAGATCGCCGTGATGGCCGCGATCGGCGTGGCGCTCGTGGCCGTGCTCAACGTCAACCGCAGCAAGGGCGTCACGCCGCTGCAGGGCGTGCCGTGGGTGGTGCCCATCGTGCTCGGGCTGCTCGCGGTCACCAGCGTGCTGCTCGGCCGCACCAAGTTCGGCCGTTACATGTACGCCATCGGCGGCAACGCCGAGGCGGCCAGGCGGGCGGGCGTCAGCCTGGGTCGGATCCGGGTGCTGGCGTTCGCGTGCTGCGGGGCGATGGCCGGGGTGATGGGCATCCTCTACGCCTCCAACCTTGGCTCGATCTCGAACGGCTTCGAAGGCGGCCAGTACGTGCTGTACTCCGTCGCCGGAGCCGTGATCGGCGGCGTCAGCCTGTTCGGCGGCCGGGGCAGGATGCTGGGTGCGGTGCTCGGCGGGTTCGTCGTCGCCGTCATCTACAACGGCGTCGACCTGCTGGGGCTTGGCGCCGCGGCGCAGTACATCTGGACCGCCGTCGTGCTGCTCGCTGCGGTCACCCTGGACTCCGTGGCCCGCCGCGGCAGCAGCACGAGCCGCTGAGCGCGGGCCAGGCTGGCCTGCAGGGCGGGGCGGAATAGCCGGTATGGCAGACTAGTTAGCAGCAAGTAGTAATGCGTGCTCCGGGGTCGGTGAGAATCCGAACCGGCGGTGATAGTCCGCGACCCGGCCGAGGCCATCGGTCGGCTGACCCGGTGGAACTCCGGGACCGACGGTTAAAGTCCGGATGGGAGGAAGCACGCGCACGGCCGGGCCCGGCTGACCGGGCCGCGAGCGCCGTGTCAGCGCATCTGCGCGACCCCGGAGCCTGCGTGAGCAGATAGCTCCGGAGGAGGACACGGGTGTTCACCGGAATCGTTGAGGAACTCGGCGAGGTCGTTGCGCTTGAGCAGCAGCCCGACGCCGCCCGGCTTACTGTGCGCGGCCCGGAGGTGAGCTCGGATGCTCACCGCGGCGACTCGATCTCGATCAACGGCGTCTGCCTGACCGTAGCGGCCAGCTCGGACGGGACGCTCACCGCCGATGTGATGGGCGAGACGCTGAGCCGTACCGGGCTCGGCGCCCTGGCCCCGGGCGCTCCGGTCAACCTAGAGCGGCCGGTGCGGCTGGACGGCCGCCTGGGCGGGCACCTGGTCCAGGGCCACGTCGACGGCACCGGCACCATCATCGAACGCAGACCGGGCCCGAGCTGGGATGTGCTCCGGGTGTCCGTTCCCGGTGAGCTTATGCGTTATATCGCCCTTAAGGGGTCAGTCGCCGTGGACGGGGTGAGCCTCACGGTGTCCGCGATCAGCCCGGCCCACGATCCCGTGGAGTCCGGCTGGCATAAGGCACCCGACCTGACCGGATCGTGGTCGGTGAGCAGCCCCGAAGTGCCCTGGTTCGAGGTGAGCCTGATCCCCGAGACGCTGCGGCGCACCACGCTGGGCACCAGGCAGGCCGGCCAGACGGTCAACCTGGAGGTGGACGTTATCGCGAAGTACGTCGAGAAGCTCCTGGACGGGAAGGACACGTCATGACCGCCGGAACCCGGCTGGACCCGGTGGAACGCGCCGTCGCGGACATCGCCGCCGGGCGGGCGGTCGTCGTGGTTGACGACGCGAGCCGGGAGAACGAGGGCGACATCGTATTCGCCGCCAGCAAGGCCACTCCTGAGCTGCTGGCTTTCACCATCCGCTACGCCCGCGGCCTGATCTGCGTCCCGATGCTGGGCGCGGACCTGGACCGGCTGCAGCTGCCCCCGATGACCAGCGACAACCAGGAGCACATGGGGACCGCGTTCACGGTGAGCGTGGATGCCAGGCACGGCATCACCACCGGGATCTCCGCGGCGGACCGGGCCAGGACGATCAAGACCCTGGTCGACTCGGCCACCGAGCCCTACGAGATCGTCCGGCCCGGTCATGTCTTTCCGCTGCGCTACGCCGGCGGCGGCGTGCTGCGCCGGGCCGGGCACACCGAGGCGGCGGTGGACCTGGCCAGGCTCGCTGGGCTGACCGAGGCGGGCGTGGTCGCCGAGATCTTCAACGACGACGGCACGATGGCCAGGCTTCCGCAGCTGCGCGCGTTCGCCGACGCGCACGGCCTGGCGCTGATCTCGATCGCGCAGCTGATCGAATACCGCAGGCATTCCGAGCGCATGATCAGCCGGATAGTGGAGACCCGGCTGCCGAACGAGTTCGGCGAGTGGCGCGCCCTCGGCTACCTGAACTCGGTGGACGGCACCGAGCACGTCGCGCTGGTCCTCGGCGAGGTCGGCGCGCCCGGCGACGCCGGAGCCGACGTCCTGGTGCGGATGCACTCCGAATGCCTGACCGGCGACGTGTTCGGCTCCAGGCGCTGTGACTGCGGCGCCCAGCTGACCGCGGCCATGGCGGCGATCGCCGCGGAGGGCCGCGGGATCGTGCTGTACCTGCGCGGCCACGAGGGCCGGGGCATCGGGCTGCTCTCGAAGCTGCGCGCCTACCAGCTGCAGGACGGCGGGGCCGATACCGTCGACGCCAACCTGGAGCTCGGGCTGCCCGCCGACGCCCGCGAGTACTCGACCGGCGCGCAGATCCTCGCCGACCTGGGCGTCGGCTCACTGCGCCTGCTGACCAACAATCCGGCCAAGGTGCTCGGCCTGTCCGGTTTCGGCATGGAGGTGACCGGCCGGGTCTCGCTGCCGGTCGCGCCGACGCCCGACAACCTTCGCTACCTGATGGCCAAGCGGGACCGGCTGGGCCACCAGATAGAGAACCTCTCGCCGCTGAACGGGCACCCTGAGCCCGTCCGGCCGTCCGTCGCCCCCTCTGGCGCTGCAGCGTCTGGCGCCGCCCGGCCGGCCGCCGCCCGGTCGGCCGCCGCCCGGTCGGCCGCCGCGCGGTCGGCCGCCGCCCCGGTCCTGGCTGCCGAGAGCGCGCTGCGGGCGGAAAGCCCGGCGCGCCCGGCGGCGTCGGCCGTGTGCGCCAGGCCAGCGGCGGGCCCGCGGTGAGCGGAGCGGGGCGCCCGGCCGGGCGGGTGGTGGCTGCCGCCGGGCTGAGCCTGGCCATCGCCGCCGCGCGCTGGCACGCGGAGGTAACCGACAGCCTGGTGGAACGCGCGCTGGCGGCGGCATGCGCCGCAGGCATCGTTCAGCCGCCGGTGGTCCGGGTGCCGGGTGCGGTCGAGCTGCCGGTGGTTGCGGCCGAGCTGGCCGGGAGCCATGACGCGGTGGCCTGCCTGGGCGCGGTCATCAGGGGCGGGACGCCGCACTTCGAGTACGTCTGCCAGTCGGTCACCTACGGGCTGTCCAGGGTCGCACTCGACACCGGCACGCCGGTCGGCAACGGCGTGCTGACCTGCGACACCCTGGCCCAGGCGCTTGATCGCTGCGGCCTGGAGGCCAGCAGCGAGGACAAGGGCTGGGACGCCGTGGTCGCGGCGCTTGAGACCGCTCTGGTGCTCAGGTCGCTGCGCGGCGTGGCGACGGGCGCGATGGCGGACGGGACCGGACGCGGCGCTGGCGCTGGCGGACCTAGGGCCGGGAGCCTTGAGCGTTAATGCCCGCGGTCCCGCAGCAGGATTGCGGATAAGAGCGTATCGGCGCCGCTCACGACGAGCTGGAGCTGGACGGCACTTCCGTGCCAGTGGCCGGCGCCTTCATGGGCGCCCGGCGTGACGCTGGCGGATATCCGGGGAACAGGCGGCGCAGGTGGTAGTCGATGACCGCTTGGGCCTGCCCGGCTGAGCACTGGCCGGCAATGACGCTCGTGCCCAGGCCCGCGGACATGGTCAGCAGGCTGATGGCTTCCAGGTCCGGGTCCAGGCGGCCTGGCATGTCGCCGGCGGCCTGGGCAGCCCGCAACTGGGCGGCGATCACGTCGCTCACGACGCTTGAGTTCCGGACCAGGGGTCTGATCGCCAGCGCCGGGTCGGTCAGCGACAGCGCCAGGTAGGCGGTGTAGACGAGGGTGAAGGTGCGCCTCCCGTCGTCGGCGGGCAGCGCCTCGGTCAGGATGGCGGCGATGACATCGCGCGGGCTGGCCGGGCTTCCTGTCTCTTTCATCCGCTGGATCCGCGCTAGAACTCGGTCGCTGAACTGGGCTGCCAGCTGCTGCATGGCGGCCAGCAGGAGCTCTTCCTTGGTGCCGAAGTAGTACTGGACGAGCCGCAGGGACACGCCGGCCTCGGCCGCGACCTCGCGCATCCCGGTGGCATGCAGCCCGCGTTTGGCGGCCGCCCGCACCAGCGCGTCCGCGATCTGCCGCCGCCGCTCCTGGTGATCGACCCGCCTCGGCACCCGCCCACCGTACCTCTCGTCCACCGTCCGATCCATTTGATGATACGCTCGTACCATAAAGAAGGCCCAGTCGCCGGGAGGCGAGAGATGTCCGTGCTCAAGCGCATCACCGGTGCAGCCGACCTGGCATCCGAGGGCCAGCCGGGATCGTGGATAGACGATGCAGCGCGCGAGAGGTTCATGGTGGCCTACGAGCGGGCCTTCGCGCTGTGGCCGCAGCCGTGCGCGGAGTTCGACGTCGAGACCGCGACCGCGACCACGCGGGTGCACGCCTACCGGCCGCACCCGGGCGGGGACCCGGTCGTCCTGCTCACCGGTGCCGGGTTCAACGCGTCCAGCTGGTACCCGCACGTTGCCGCGCTCGGGGAGGACGGCCCGGTGTACGGGATCGACATGCCCGGCGACCCGAACCCCAGCATCGCGCGTGCCCCGATGACTCCCCCGGAGAACTGCGCCGCCTGGCTGGACGAGATCCTGGGTAAGCTCAGCGACCGCCCGGCGCACCTGGTTGGCTTCTCCTACGGCGGCTGGGTCGCCATGAACCAGGCGATCCGCGCGCCCGGGCGGGTTGCCTCCATCACGCTGCTCGATCCCGCCGGGCTCACCAGGCTCGACGCGCGCTTCTGGCTCTGGTTCTCCTTCGCCGGCCTGGCCAGCCTGACCCCGATGCCGCTGCGCCGCCGCCTCGCCCGGTGGCTGGACAGCCCGTCCATGACGGAGCCGGAGCTAGTGCCGCTCATGTGGGCAGGCATCCGCGGCTACCATGCCGAGCCCAAGTTCCCCGGCGTCCTCACCGACGACGAACTCCGCGCGATCACCGGGCCGGCCCTGCTGATCACCGGAGCGCGCAGCGCCATGCTCACCCCGGCAGAAGCCCGCGCCCGGGGAAGCCTCATGCCGCACGCGGAAGTCGCCATCGTCCCCGGCAGCCACGGCGGATTCAACCGGATCGATGAACTGAACGACCGGATCGCCGCCTTCATCAAAGGCCAGGCCACGGACAAACAGGCCGCTCAACCGGCACCTCCGCCAGCAACCAAACGGTAGGGCCGGCATCTTGACCGAACCGTGCGCTCGCGCACTCACCGATCGAGACGGCACCCGTCCTCCGGACCCTGAAGGCGGTCGGGCCGGTCTAGGCGCGCGGCCAGGCCAGCACCGGGCCCTGGGCCCGGAGCGTCACCGGAGATCCGGGCGGCAGCTCGCCGCCACCGACGGTCCGGACCACGATGGCGGGCGCAGCTGAGTCGTACTCCGGCTGCACCCGGAGTACAGCGTCGTGGCCGTGGTAACTGTAGGTGATCACCCGGCCGGCCACGCAGCCGCGTCCGGATGGCTGGGACGCGGCGCCGGGTCCGGGAGGTCCGGTCGCCCGGTCTGGCCACCCGGGCTGCAGCTCGACCTGCTCAGGCCGGATCAGGACGGTGACCTGGCCGTCCCCGGGGTTGCCCGGACCAGCCAGCTCGACCGGGAGCCTGCCGAGGACGGTGTCCACCATGTTCGCGCTCAGCAGGCCGTTGAGGAGGTTGGCCTCTCCGATAAAGCGCGCGATCTCAGCGTCGGCCGGCCGAACGTAGAGGTCTAGCGGAGCGCCGCATTGCGCGATCCGCCCGTCGCGCAGCACGGCCACCAGGTCGGCGGTCGACAGGGCCTCGTCCTGGTCGTGGGTCACCAGCACTGCGGTGGTGCCCGTCTTCCGCAGCAGCTTCTGGACGTCGGCCCTGATGCTGGCGCGCAGGTGCGCGTCCAGCGACGCGAACGGCTCGTCCAGCAGCATGATCCTGGGCCGGATGGCGAGCGCCCTGGCCAGCGCGACCCGCTGCTGCTGGCCGCCGGAAAGCTGATGCGGGTAACGCGCCCCGAGGCCGCTCAGCCCGACCGCACCGAGCAGCTCGGCGATGAGCGGCCCCCGCCGTTGGCGCCGCGGCAGCCCGAACCCGATGTTCGCAGCCACCGTGAGATGCGGGAACAGGCTGCCCTCCTGCGGCACATAGCCGATGCGGCGCTGCTCGGGCGCCATGTGCGCGCCCGGGCCGTCCACGACCGACGAGCCGATGGTGGTCGTTCCGGCGTCCGCGCGCTCGAACCCGGCCAGCACTCGCAGCAGGGTCGTTTTCCCGCTGCCCGACGGGCCGAGGATCGCGGTCAGCGATCCGGCGGGCACCTGCAGGTCCACTCCGGTGAGCACCGGGTGATCGCCGAATGCCTTGTACAGGCCGGCTACCGCGAGCTGGTTCATGCCGTCATCCCGGTCATCCCCGCGCTCTTGCTGAGCGGTCGAAGAACCGGCCGAGCACATAGCTCGGGACGGCCGCGACGGCGATCATGACCAGGGCGAACGGCGCCGCCTGACCGTAGGACAGGTTGGTCTCGTAAGCCCAGAACTGGGTGGCGAGGGTCTGCACTCCGGTCGGGATCAGCAGCAGCGTGGCGGTGAGCTCGGTGATGACGGACAGGAAGACGAGACAGAAGGCAGCGCAAAGCCCGGGCCCGGCGAGCCGCAGGGTCACCCGCCACAAGACCGCCAGCCTGCGCTGGCCGAGGGAGGAGGCCATCTCGTCCAGGCTGGCGGGCGCCCTGGCCAGGGATGCCTTGACCCCGACCAGTGCCAGCGGGAAGAACATGATCGCGTAACACACGATGAGCAGCGGCGCGGTCCCGTTGAGGAACCGGAAGGCGTAAAGCTCGGTGAAATACGACAGGGCAAAGGCGATCACGACGCCGGGCATGGCAAGGACCAGGTAAGTGCTGCGCTCCAGGTACTGCCGCACCCGTCCGCTGTGCCTGACGGCCAGCAGCGCCACGGGGAGTGCCATGATGGTGGCGAGCGCGGCCGCCGTCCCGCCGTAGAGAGCCGTGTGCCAGGCGGCGTCGAGGAGCGGGACGCTGGACTCGCCGGTGATCGCTGGCGGCCCGCCCTCGACCATCCAGTACAGGCTCGCGCCCACCGGGACCCCGAGCGCGAGCAAGACCAGCAGCGCGAAGCTGGCCAGCACGGGCCAGCGGGCCCGGCCCAGCCGCAGCGGCGGGGCCTTGCGCTGGGAAAGCGGGCCCGACCTGCTGACCCTGCCCCGGCCGCGGAGCATGCCTTCGCCGGCCAGCACGAGCAGGCTGAGCAGCACGAGTACCAGCGACAGGGCGCAAGCAGCGGCGAAACTGTCCATCTCGTTGAACTCGGTGAAGATCTCGGTTGTGAAGGTCCGGTAGCCGAGGATCTCGAACGCACCGTACTCGGCCAGCAGGACCAGGGCCACGAGCAGGCAGCCACCGACAACGGCGCCCCGCGCCTGACCTAGCGTGATCCGGACGAAGGTGCGGATACGGCCGACGCCCAGGCTTCGCGCGACCTCCTCCTGGGCCGGATCGGCCGCGCGCAGGCTGGCCGCTACCGGCAGGTAGACCAGCGGGTACACGGCCAGGCTCATCACGATGACGGCGCCGCTGAAGCCCTGCACCGAGCTCCACAGCGAATTCCAGCCGAAGCTCACGACGAAGTCGGGAATGGCGAGCGGCACGACCACGAGCACCGCCCAGACCCGGCGGCCAGGCAGGTCGGTGCGCTCGACGCACCACGCTGCTCCCGTCCCGATGACCGCGCATATCGCGGTCACCACCACGGTGAGCTTCACGGTGTTCCAGAGCAGCGTTCCGGTCAGCGGCCGGAACACCAGGTCTGCCACGTTCGAGAGGCCGGCGCCGCGTGCCTCGATGAGCAGGAAGACCAGCGGCAACGCCAGCACCGCTGCGACCAGGACGCTGACCGCGAGCAGCAGGGCGGGACGGCGGGCGGGCCGCGCCCGGACCGGAGCGGGCGCGGCAGCCCCCTCCTCCCGCTGCCCGGCTCGGGCGAGGGTGCCCGGGGCCCGGGTCACAGCAGGCCAGCCTGCCGCAGGAGAGAAATGGCCGCCGATCCGTCGCCCAGCTCTCCGATGGTGATCGAGTTTGGCTGTAGCTGGCTGAAGGGCGTCTCCGGCGCCGAGGTGACTACGCCGGACGCGATCGGATACTCGAAGCTCTGCTCGGAGCCCCGCGAACGGCCGATGATCTCCTGGCCCTGCTTGCTGACCAGGTAGGCGAGGAACTTCTGCGCCGCGGCCTGATGCGCGGAGGACTTCAGCACGGCCGCGCCGGAGACGTCGAGCACGTAACCAGGGTCATGCGGGGCGAAGTAGGTGATCTGCGAGTGCATCGCTGAGGCGCCAATCTCGGCCCGCAGCCGGTACCAGTAGTACTGGTTGACGACGCCGAACGCGGCAATGCCGCGGTTGACGTCGTCGGCGATCGTCTCGTTGTCCGCCACGATGTGACTGGCGGCGTTCGACTTGATGCCGTCCAGCCAGCGCAGCGTGGCCGCCTGGCCGTAGGTCCGCAGCACGGAGGTGACGATCGGCTGGAAATCGGTCTCCCCGGCGGCGAATGCGAGCTTGCCGCGGTAGGTCGGGTCCGCCAGCTGCAGCACCGAGGTCGGGAGCTGGCTCGCGGAGATCAGGGACGGGTTGTAAATCAGCACGCTGACCCGCGCCGACGCGGCGACCCAGTCTCCCTGCGGTGAGTTGAACCTGGCGGGCGTGCGGGCCAGCGTCGATGGGGCGACCGGGGCCAGCAGGCCCTTGCCCTGCAAGTATTCCAGGGCGGGAGAGTTCTCGGTGTAGATGACGTCCGCAGGCGAGTGCGAACCCTGCAAGGCGATCAGGTCGGCGAGCGTGTCCTCGTCGTCGTTGCGGACGTTGACGGTAATCCCGGTCGCCTTCTCGAAGCCGCTCACGAGCGCGTCGGCGGTCTGCTCATGCTGGCCGTTGTAGAGAGTGATCGACAGGCTGTGCGATGATCCGCCGCAGCCCGCCAGCGGGCCGCACGCGAGAACCAGGCCAGCCAGCGCCGCCCAGCCCCGACGGTACCTCATGCCACCGCGCGGTCGGCGCGCACCCAGGCCGCACCGGCCTGGCGATAGGGTCAGCACGGGCATTACGAGCCGCCGGAGTCTGGTCGGTGAGAGCGTCATGAGTTCGTCATCGTCCCATCCCCGGGCACTTGCGGTCTGCGCGACAACATTAGGTTAGGCTAACCTAATGTATTGCACAGCCGATTCGGGTAACTGCGTCGGCCCGGCCCGGGAGCGGCGCGCCTCCACCTCCTGTACCTATAAGCGCATGTCGGCCCACAGGGAACGTAGCCTGAGGTAATACCGCGAGACGCCGAGGTGGTCAGCTGTGCGAGACATCCTGGATTCGATAACGAAGTGGTGGGATGGCGGGGACTCGTTCGGGCTGGCCACCGTGGTCCGCACCTTCAGCAGCGCGCCCAGGGAGCCCGGGGCCTCGCTGGCGGTCTCGGCCGGTGGCGAGGTCGTCGGCAGCGTCTCAGGCGGCTGCGTGGAGGGCGCCGTCTACGAGCTGGCCACCGAGGTCAGCGAGAGCGGCCAGGCGGTCCTGCAGACCTACGGGGTGAGCGACGACGATGCCTTCTCGGTCGGGCTGACCTGCGGGGGCATCATCGACATCTTCGTCGAGCCGGTCAGCAGGCAGACCTTTCCCGAGCTGGGCGAGGTGGCGGCGGCCGTGCAGTCAGGCCGGCCGGTCGCGGTGGCGACGGTGATCGACGGGCCCGGCCGCCTTGGCGCTCGCCGGGTTATCTGGGCGGCCAGCGACCAGCCGCTGCCCGGCCCTCCGGCCCGGCAGCCCGCCGCGGGCCAGGAGCCGACGGCGGAGGGCAGTCAGGTGCGGCGCTCCGCAGGCACCCTCGGCTCCGGTGAGCGACTTGACCAGGCAGTGGACGATGACGCGCGCGGGATGCTGGCCCAGGGGCTGACCGGGGTGCGCCGGTACGGTCCCGACGGCGAACGGCGCCGGGACGAGCTCGGGGTGTTCGTTCAGTCGTTCGCGCCGCCGCCGCGGATGCTGGTATTCGGGGCAATCGATTTCGCGGCCGCGGTGGCCAGGGAGGGCAAGTTTCTCGGCTACCAGGTGACCGTCTGCGACGCGCGCCCGGTCTTTGCCACCCGCGCACGGTTCCCAGACGCCGACGAGGTCGTGACGGACTGGCCGCACCGCTACCTGGCCGGAACCGCTGTTGACTCGCGGACCGTGATCTGCGTGCTGACTCATGATCCCAAGTTCGATGTTCCGCTGCTCGAGGTCGCCCTCCGCACTCCCGCCGCCTATATCGGGGCGATGGGCAGCAGGCGGACTCACGATGACAGGCTGGCCAGGCTCCGCGAGGCGGGCCTGTCGCCGGCCGAGCTGGCCAGGCTCCGCTCGCCGATTGGCCTCGACCTCGGCGCGCGGACGCCGGAGGAGACGGCCGTGGCCATCGCGGCCGAGCTCATCCAGCTCCGCTGGGGTGGATCAGGGCAGCCGCTGACCGCCACCACCGGCCGGATCCACCACGAGCGGATCTCGGAGGACTAGTGCCGCCCGCCGCGGTTGGCATTCGGTGAGCCTGAGGACCCTTCCGCGCATACCGCTGAAAGCCGTCATGCTGACCGGGACTGCCCGGCGGCGAGGGCGCCCGGCGGCGCAGCATCGTAGTCTTGACCGCGTGCAGCCTGGTGTGGCCGGAATCCTGCTCGCCGCGGGCTCGGGCAGCAGGCTCGGGCAGCCGAAGGCCCTGGTGGAGATCGGCGGAGAGCCGCTGGTCCGGCGCGGTGTCGGCCTCTTGTCGGGCGGGGGCGCGACGCCGGTCGTGGTCGTCACTGGTGCGGTGGCGCTCAACCTGCCCGGCGTGCTGGTCGTACATAACCCGGACTGGCCAACCGGGATGGGATCGTCGCTGTCGGCCGGTCTGAGGACGGTGCCTGCGGGCTGCGACGCGGCCGTGGTCGCGCTGGTCGACCAGCCGCTGATCAGCTCCGAGGCGGTCCGGCGCCTCATCGCCGCGCACCGGGCCGGTGCGAGCGTAGCGGTCGCGGCGTACACCGGCGTGCCGCGCAATCCGGTCCTGCTGGCCCGTGAGCACTGGGACGCGGTGACCGCCCTGGCCGTGGGCGACGTCGGCGCGCGGCCGTTCCTGGCCGCGCATCCGGAACTGGTAACCCTCGTGGAGTGTGGTGACGCCGGCCTGCCCGACGACGTGGACACGCTTGCCGATCTCGACCGCGTCTCGGAACTCGCTGACCCAGGCCGGAGCGAGGCCGCTCAGGAATGACGTACCTGCAGGCCCCAGCGGTGCGCGACGCTGTCACCTGGTTCCAGGGTCAGCAGGTCGGTACCGCTGGCGAACGCGTTCGGCGGGCAGGTCATCGGCTCTATCGCGAGGGCCCGCCTGCGGCGGTCAGGTTCGAGTGCGTCACCGGTAAAAACCTGCAGCCAGTCATAGCCGGGGTCGGCCCAGAACGCGATCTGGGCTTCCTCGCCGCGAAGCCGCGCCCAGGCTCGGCCATCTGAGTCCCTGGCCAGGCCGGTCAGCGCATGATCCAGCTGGGTGCCGCCGATCCGCCTGGCCTCGCGGAAGTCGTACGGGGTGCCGCCGACGTCTTCAGGCTGGCCGCGCGGGATGCCGCGGTCGTCGGCCGCGAGCCATTGAGCGGCGGGCAGCTCGAGCTGGCAGGCGTCGATAACCGGCGCTCCGGTGGTCAGGTACGGATGGCAGCCGGTGCCGTACGGGGCGGGTCGGCTCCCGGCGTTGCGCGCCATGATGGTCACTTCCAGTCCGGCGTCCGCCTCGAGCCGGTAGCGCGCCGTGAGCTCGATGCAGAACGGATAGCCGGGCCGACCGTGCAACAGATGGCTGAGCTGGACGAGGTCCGGAGCGTGCGCGTCGGACTGCCAGCCCGCCCACCTGGTCAGGCCGTGAATGGCGTTTCCGCGGGCCGGCTCGCTCAGATCGAGCTGGTAACTGGTTCCCCCGAAGGTGTAACTACCCCCCTCGATGCGGTTCGGCCAGGGCGCGAGCAGCTCCCCGGCGCCAGCGGGCGGGACCTGATCGGCTTCGTAGCCCAGGATGACCTGGTCGCCCCGGAAAGACAGCCCGCGCAGGCCAGCACCGAGCTCGGTAACGACGGCCCGGTAATCACCGGCGGAGATCTCGTACTGGGTGCCGGTGACCGGGATTATTGCCTGCTCGCCCATGGCGTCATTCTGCCCGTATAGCCTGCTCACCATGGGGATGCCCGGCCGGTCGTGGCCGGCGGGGCTGCTTGGGGAGCGGGGGACCTTCAGCCCCGCCGGCACTTGCACCCTAGCCGCCCGGTGCTGTGATGTGGGCGAACTTCACCAACACTGCGGCCAGTTCTGCGCCGATGCGCCCCGGCGTCGCGCTAGCCGGCCGGGGGTACCAGCTTGCCGGTGCGGACCGCGTCCGCGGCCAGCACCCCGAACAGGTAGAAGTAGGCGGATTCCTCGTCCTGGAAGGTCCGCACTTCATGCCGGGCGCCTGCCACTGCGTTGAAGACCTCGAAGCCCTGCTCGCTCTGGATCAGGCACATGGCCCCGTCGACCTCGGCACCCACGGCGTACGAGGTCGGTTCGATGGCCGCGAGGCCGGCGAGTTCCGAGAAGATCCGCTGAGTCGCGTCCCGCTTGCGGGCAGTGCGCCGGTGGCGGGTCGGGGCGGTCGGCTGCGGTGCGGCGCCCTGTGGTCTGGCGGCCGCCGCCGGGCCTGGCACCGGAGCCTCGGGGTCTGGGGCCGCCGCCGTCGCCGGGTCCGGTGCAGCCGGCGAGCCGGGTGCCTCCGCTTCGGTCCCGGGTGCCTCCGCTTCCGGTCCGGGTGCCTCCGCTTCCGGTCCGGGTGCCTCCGCTTCCGGTCCGGGTGCCTCCGCTTCCGGTCCGGGTGTTTCCGCTTCCGGTCCGGGTGTTTCCGCTTCCGGTCCGGGTGTTTCCGCTTCCGGTCCGGGTGTTTCCGCTTCCGGTCCGGGTGCCTCCGTTACCGGGCCGGCCCCCGCGCCCAGCCGCTCGGCTGCCTGGTCTCGTCGCTGGCGCCGCATCGCGGCCGTAGCGGCCGCCGCGGCGCGCCGGGCCGCGGCCTCGAGCGGGAGTGGCTCCTCGCGCGGGGGCGGCATCGCCACCTCGGAACCCGGCGCGGACCGGATCGGGGTTACCGTGCCCGAGTCGATGTTGCCGGACCACCCGCGTGGCGCGTCGGGTCCAGGGAACGCGACGGAGCGGCCAGCCATGCCGTTGGACGAACCGCCGGTCATGCCGGTCAGCGGGTCCGAACTGGGGCGCAGCGCTTCCCGGGTCGAGGTCCCGGCCCGGCCGGGCCCGGGATCGGCCGCGCGGGGCCGGGCCGGGTCCAGGCCGGGGGACAGGACCAGACTCTCGGCTCCCGACCGGCCCAGCTCGGCTGACCGCGCTGAAGCCCGAGAAGGGGAACGAGACGGGGAGTGGGACATGGTGGCCAGATGGGCCAGCGTCGCGGCCGCGAGGTCGGCCAGCTTGGTTGCGGCGCCGTCCGCCTGCGGCCCGGCTGCGGTCGACGGCCCCTCAGCGTGCCCCGGATAGTCGGTGCGTTCCTCCACGATGTCGATGACGTCATCGCGGGGCGTGATGAGTTCGAAGACACCGCGGTCCACCTGCCAATACCCGAGTTGCTCGGCCTGGTAGGCGTCATGGCCCAGGTATGCGATATGCAGCCGGTCGCCGAGATCATCGAGCACGATGCAGCGCTGACCCCGGAACGTGCCGGTCGGCTTGGACTCCCACAGCGCCTGGACTTCGTCGATGCGCAGCTGCTTGCGCCAGTGTCCGGTGGCGGGCTCGAAGCCGAGTTCCTCTGGCGGCGGGCAGGCGGCGAACAGCACAACGTCCGCCTCCGACGGCCCGATGCCCGCCTCGTAAGGGACTCCGCGGTAGGTCGCCATCAACCTGTAGCGCATGACTTTAGTTCCCCCCTGCCGGCCGCAGCCAGACCTGCCCGTCGAACCGGGCGATGAAGTCGGTGGCGCCCGACGTGATCCGGTAGATCTCGGCACCCACCGGTACTGGTATCGGATCGAGATAGAACTCAGGGACCGGATGCGCCGCCGATGACGTGAAACCGGTCCCGGTGAACGGCGGCCTGTCCGACCAGTTGCCGCCCCGCTCGGCCGAATACGGGACCATATAAGAGTCAGTGCCCACGGCGTTCCACCGAAGGACGTATACCTCCGTCAGGTCCGGGCCGAAGTCCGAGCCTTCGTAGCCCAGGCCCAGGGCTTCATAGAACTCCGCCGGGTCAATGAAGGAGCTGTCCAGCGCACGGTAAACGAATCCGGCAATGACCGCCCGGCGGCCCGTTAGGTACGGCTCGAGCAGCCGGGGCGGGATCACCTTCTGCATCAGCGTTCCCGGCTCAACCGGCCTGGGTATCTGATCGACTTGCCGCACACGCTCCCCTGGGGTCAGACTTCGAAGCGGTCTCAAGAGAGTCTCACATCGCGAAATACCCGCTCAACTGCTTCGGCTCAGCTGCGCAGCCCATCAAGGTGCGGAACTACAGTTAAGCCCGTGTCCGGGCTCAGCGCTGGCGTATCCAGGTTCAGCGGGGACGATGGCTCCCCCGATCCGCGGGTAACTGCTGCCCTGGCTGCCTTCGCGTCAGCGCAGGGAAGCGAGCATGCCGCGGTGATGTCGCTGGCGCAGTCGCGTCTGCTGGTGCCCATCGTGGCGGCCGTGGTCGGCGGCGGGGAGAAGACCAGCGAGATCTCCCTCCCGACGCTGATCGGCGCCGACGGCAGGCCCGCCATCCCGGCCTTCACCTGCATGGACGCGCTGCGGAGCTGGCGCCAGGACGCGCGCCCGGTCCCGACGCAGGCCGATGAGCTCTGGCGCGCTGCCGTGGCCGAGGGCTGCGCTGTCGTGGTTGACCTGGCCGGCCCGGTCCCGCTGGCAATCGACGGCGCGCGGCTGGCGGCCCTGGCCGGGGGCGGGCCGGTCCCGCTGCCGCACCAGGATCCGGACGTCTGGACCGCGCTGCGACGCGCCGCGGCCGGTCATGCCGCGATCACCGGGCTCGGTCTCGACGATGGCGGGGCCGACTGCGACCTGGTGGTCCGGCTGAGGCTCGCGCCGGGCTGCGACCAGGCGGTGGCGCAGCAGACGGTCGGCGCAGTGGCGGCCGAGGTGATGGCGCTGCTGGGCGGCCGGCTGCGGCGGGGGATCGCGATCGCCCTGGACGGGCAGAGCACGCCTGACGGCCGGTAGGCGAACGTCCCCATGACAGGATCATCAACATGCTGCGCTGGCTGACCGCCGGAGAGTCACACGGCCGTGCCCTGGTCGCGATCTGCGAGGGCATGCCGGCCGGCGTGGGGATCACGACGGCGGACATCGCCACCGCGCTGGCCAGAAGGCGGGCCGGTTACGGTCGCGGCGCGCGGATGAAGTTCGAGGCGGACCAGGCCGAGATCACCGGCGGGGTGCGGCATGGCCGGACGCTCGGCGCACCGGTGGCGATCCGGGTGGCCAACTCCGAATGGGCCAAGTGGGAGCTGGTGATGTCATCGGACCCGGTCAACCCGGAGGCCCTCGCGGACCTGGCCAGAAACGCTCCGCTCACCCGGCCCCGTCCCGGCCACGCGGACCTGGCCGGCATGCAGAAGTACGGTCACGATGACGCCCGCCCGGTCCTGGAGCGGGCGAGCGCCAGGGAGACCGCGGCGCGGGTGGCACTCGGCGAGCTGGCCAGGCGGTTCCTTCATCAGGCCGTCGGCGCCGAGATCGTCAGTCACGTCGTCTCGATCGGCGAGGTGACGGCTCCGGACGGCCTGGTGCCCGGCCCGCCGGACGCGGCGCGGATTGACGCCGATCCGGTCCGCTGCCTGGACCAGGCGGCGAGCGCGGCGATGCAGGAGGAGATCGATGCGGCCCGCAAGGAGGGGGACACCCTGGGCGGCGTGGTGGAGGTCGTCGTGTACGGACTGCCGCCCGGGCTCGGCAGCCACGTGCACTGGGACCGGCGCCTGGACGGGCGGCTGGCCGGGGCGCTGATGAGCATCCAGGCCATCAAGGGGGTCGAGATCGGCGATGGCTTCGCGACTGCGCGCCGCCGTGGCTCGGCCGCGCATGACGAGATGGACGGCACCGGCGCGGGCATCCGCAGGCGGACAAACCGGGCAGGAGGGATCGAGGGCGGAATGAGCACTGGCGAGCTGATCAGGATGCGGGCGGCGATGAAGCCGATCTCCACGGTGCCGCGGGCCCTCGCGACCGTCGATGTGCGGACCGGGGAACCGGCCAGGGCGATCAACCAGCGCAGCGATGTCACCGCCGTGCCCGCGGCAGGCGTGGTAGCCGAGGCCATGACCGCGCTGGTGCTGGCCGACGCCGCGCTGGAGAAGTTCGGTGGTGACAGCGTGCCCGAGACCAGGCGTAACCTCCGCGGTTACCTGGATGCGCTGGTGATCACGTGACCGGGCCCGTGGCGATCCTGATCGGCCCGCCTGGCGCGGGGAAGTCCACCGTCGGGCCGCTGCTCGCCGCCCTGCTCGGAGTCGGTTTCGCCGATACCGACAGCTATGTGGAGGCCGTCGCGGGCAAGCCGGTCGGCGACATCTTTATCTCCGACGGCGAGGCCGCGTTCCGCGAGCTGGAGCGGGCCGCGGTGGCCAGCGCGCTCGCGGACTTCCGCGACGTGCTCGGCCTGGGCGGCGGCGCGGTTCTCGACCCGGGCACCCAGGCCCTGCTGGCTGGTCAGCCGGTCGTGTACCTGGAGACCAGCTTCACCGACGCGGCCAAGCGGGTGGGCCTGGACAAGCCCCGGCCGCCGCTGCTCGGCAACCCCCGGGCGCAGCTGCGGACCCTGCTCGACCAGCGGCTGCCGGTCTATCAGCGGCTGGCCTGGATCACCGTCAGCACCAGCGCCCGCACCCCTGACGAGATCGCGGCGGACATCGCGGCCCGGCTCGCGGCCGCGGCGGCCCGGCCGGGACCATCCGGGTGAGCGTGACCAGGATCGGCGTCACCGGCGAGCGCTGCTACGACGTCATCGTCGGCAGTGGTGCGCTGGCCGAGCTCCCGGCCCTGGTCGGTGCCGAGGTGCGCGCGGTGATGCTGATCTACCCGCCCAGCCTCGGCGAGCTGGCCAGCTCGGCGGGACGCGCCCTGCAGGACGCCGGCTACCTCGTCCATGCCGAGCAGATCCCGGACGGCGAGGCGGCCAAGGAGATCGGCGTCGCGGCGCGCCTGTGGTCACGGCTGGCCGCGAGCAGGATCACCCGCTCGGACGCGATCGTCGGGATCGGCGGCGGCGCCTGCACCGACTTGGCCGCGTTCACCGCGGCCACCTGGCTGCGCGGGATCCGCGTGGTGCTGGTGCCGACCAGCCTGCTCGCCGTGGTGGATGCGGCCATCGGCGGCAAGACCGCCATAGATATCGCCGAGGGCAAGAACCTGGTCGGCGCATTCCATCCGCCCGCCGCAGTCATCGCTGACCTTGACACGCTCGGCACGCTGCCCGCCGCCGAGTACGTCAGCGGCCTGGCCGAGGTGATCAAGGCCGGGTTCATCGCGGATCCGGCCATCCTGGAGCTGATCGAGGCGGATCCTGGCGGGTCGGCCAAGCCCGGCGGCCCGCACGAGCGCGAGCTGATCGAGCGCGCCGTCGCGATGAAGGCCGCGGTGGTCTCCGCCGACCTGCGTGAGGCCGGGCCGCGGGAAATGCTCAATTACGGGCACACCCTCGGTCACGCCATCGAGCGGGCGCAGGGCTACCGGATCAGGCACGGCGAGGCGGTCTCGATCGGCATGGTGTACGCGGCCGCGCTGGCCCGGCTGGCCGGACGGCTTGACCCGGCGGTCGCGGCCAGGCATCAGGCGATCCTGTCCGCGGTCGGGCTGCCGGTCCGCTACCAGGCGGGCGCCTGGCCGCAGCTGCGGGAGGCGATGGCGGTGGACAAGAAGTCGCGGGCGGCCCGGCTGCGGCTGGTCGTGCTGGACGGCCTGGCCCGCCCGGGCATCCTCGACGACCCGCCCGAGGACCTGCTGGAAGCGGCGTTCGCGGAGGTGAGCGGTTAGGCCCGGCCAGCGCATTCCGATCGCGGGTCAACCGGCCGTTAGCTCGCGCTGCCCGCGATCGCGGGGCTGATCGGCGGTAACCAGACCCCGGCTGGTCCCGGCTGACCCGGCGTCCGCCGGCAGCCGCCTTGACAACGAGCTACTAAACGGGTTCCGATGGCGACTGCCGCATCACCAGGGCTAGTCGGCGTCCAGGCAGCAAAGGGGCCAGCACACATGCGCATCGGGATGGCACTGAACTACGCGGGCGATTTCACCAAAACCGTCGCCGAGCTGGCCGACTATGAAAAGGCCGGGCTGGACATCGTCTTCGTGCCGGAGGCCTACAGTTTCGACGCGGTCAGCCAGCTCGGCTATCTCGCGGCCAAGACCGAGCGGATCCAGATCGCCTCCGGCATCCTGCAGCTCTACACCAGGACGCCGACCCTGACCGCGATGACCGCGGCGGGCCTTGATTACGTCTCGGATGGCAGGTTCGTCCTCGGCATCGGAGCGTCGGGCCCGCAGGTGATCGAGGGCTGGCACGGCGTGCCCTACGACGCGCCGGTCGGCCGCACCAGGGAGATCATCGAGATCTGCCGCAGCGTCTGGCGGCGCGAGCGGCTCGTGCACCAAGGCCGGTACTACACGATCCCGCTGCCCGCTGATCAGGGCACCGGGCTGGGCAAGCCGCTCAAGCTGATCAATCACCCGGTACGGGAGCGCATTCCGATCGTGGTGGCGGCGCTCGGACCGAAGAACGTCGAACTCGCCGCCGAGCTGGCCGAGGGCTGGGAACCGATCTTCTACCTCCCCGAGAAGGCCGCGTCCGCCTGGGGCGCGCCGCTGGCGGCGGGCACCGCGAAGCGGGACCCATCGCTTCCCCCGCTCGATGTCGTCGCCCAGGCGCCGCTGGCGATCGGCGATGACGCCATGGGACTGCTCGACCTCAGCCGGCCGTTTTTCGCGCTCTACATCGGCGGGATGGGCGCGAGGGGCCGCAACTTCTACCACGAGCTCGCGTCGCGCCTCGGATACGAGGCCGAGGCCACCGCCGTCCAGGACGCCTACCTGGACGGCCGCAAAGACGAGGCCGCGGCCCTGGTGCCGACCTCGCTGCTGGAAGGCACCTCGCTGGTCGGGCCCGTCTCGCTGGTCGCCGAGCGGATCGCCGCGATGCGGGAGTCCGGTGTCACCACGCTCAACGTCACGCCGCTGGCGGCCACGCACGCCGAGCGCGTCGCGCTGATCGAGAAAATCCGCGAGATGGCTGCCTGACCCGGTCGCCAGCCGCCGAGCGAGCGTTCATCAGCCGCCGGATCGCCGAGCTCAGGGCAGGCTGACCCGGCTCGGGCAGCGCGGCGGCGAACCATCTGGCCCAGGGCCCACGCCCGCCCGCTGCGAACCAGCCGCAACGCGCATCAGGCGGGTTCCGCGTATGTTACAAATTGGCTGCGGTGTCGTCGTGCCGCCCTGCGACGGAGGTGGCCGTGCTTGATCAGAACATTGCGCAGGTGCTGGCCAGGGAGGCAGCAGAGCTGCTCGACGTCGCGGGCTCGTCCGGAAGCCGCTCGCTGAACCGGCTCGCCGATCTGGCCGCGCGTCAGGTGCCCGCATGCTCAGGAGCCACCGCGGTCCTCTGGAGAGACGGCGAGCCCATCGCGATGACCGCCACCCATCCGGATCTCTCCGAGCTGTTCGAGGTGGCCAGCGACAGCGGCAGCGGCCCCTGGCAGTCCGCGCTGGCCTCGGCGGAGACGGTCAGCTGTCCCGACACGCTGACCGAGAAGCGCTGGCCGGAGTACGCCAGCGCCGCGCTGCTCCGCGGGGTACGCTGCTCGGTCACCATGGTGCGGACGGCTCATCCGGTAGCGATCACCCTGTCGCTCTTCGCGGCCCGCCCGGGCGTGCTGGACGCCGATCAGGTGGCCGTGGCCCAGCTGCTGGTGGCGTTCGGCGGCACCATGGTGGGCAACGCATCGACCTACGGTGACTCGCAGCGGACCGCGCGCCAGCTCCGGGACGCCGCGGAGTCCAGGGCCCTCGTCGATCAGGCGAAAGGCATGCTCATGCACGCGCTCGGCTGCAGCGCGGAGGAGGCTTTCGAGCGGATGCGCGACATCTCCCAGCGCCGCCACGTCAAGGTCACCGAGGTCGCCAGGACGATCATCGAGGCGCATCCGGCTCAGCCGGCCTGACCGCCGATCACTGCGCCACGGCCATGTCGGCCACGCTGGCCTGCGGCCGGAGCGAGCGCTCGTAGGCGGACAGCGTCTCGCGGCCGACCTGATCCCATGAGTACCTGGCCCGCACCCGGTCGGCGGCCGCGATGCCGTATCCCTCCAGCAGCATCGGGCTGGCCAGCAGCCGGCGGATCAGCCGGGCCAGCGGGACCGGCCGGTCCGGCGGTACCAGCGCGCCGGTCGCCCCATCGACCACGGCGTCGCTGTGGCTGCCGCCTGCCGAGGCCACCACGGGAGTACCGCAGGCCATGGCCTCAAGCGGCACCATCCCGAACGGCTCGTACCGGGCGGTGTGCACCAGCAGGTCCGCGGAGCGCAGCAGCGCGGGCATCCTGGCCCGGCTGACCTGGCCGGTGCAGACAACCCGGTCGCTGACGCCCAGCTGTTCGGTGAGCCTGGACAGGCTGAGGTAGCCCGGGTCGGCGGGCAGCTCCTCGCGCGGCGGGCCGCCGACGATGACCAGCTCAGCATCGGGTATCAGGGCCAGCGCCCGGACGACGGTGTCCAGCTGGCGCTGGTCGGACAGCGGCGCGACGATCATGAGCCTGGGACGCTTGCTGCGCCGGGCTACCGGGCCGTCGGGAATGAAGACCGTAGTGTCGACCCCGTAGGGCACCACGCTGATCGAGGTACGCGGCACGCCGAGCCCGGCCAGCTCGGTCAGCTCGCCGGAGGAGGTGGCCAGCACGCCGCGGACGGTCCGGGCGATGAGGGATTCGAGCTTGACCCGGGTGGCCGTCCCGTCGGGCGCTGCCGCCTGGTCAGCCGCCGGGCCGCCGTGCCGCCGCTCGGCAGCTCCCAGGGAGTGGAAGGTCTGGACGACTGGTATCTGCATGCCGCGTGTCGCGCCCAGTGCCGCCAGCCCGCTGGTCCAGAAGTGCGCGTGTACGACGTCAGGGGCCTGCCGCTGCCACCGCTGCGCCAGCTGATCGCTGAACGCGGCCAGGTGGGCCAGCCGCTTGTCATTGGGCAGCTGGGCCGCCGGGCCGGCCGGGACATTCTCTACCGTGACCCCGGGGATAGCGGCCGCCCGGCGCGGCAGTGCGGGGGAGTCCTTGCGGGCGTAGATGGTCACCAGGTGGCCAAGTTCGGCCAGGGTCCGGGCCAGCACGCAGACGCGGGAGGCTTCGCTGCCCGGCTGGGTGGCGACGTTGGTGGCCCGGGACCAGGCGAGCTGGCTGGCGTGCTCGGTTACCAGTGCAATCTTCATTGACCCTTGTCTCCTTCGAGATCGCCACGGCAGGCTGGCCGCAGGTCGCGGCGGAGGAAAGGGAACGGCCACGGCATCACTGCCGTGGCCCGCGAGGGGCGTCCCAGACGCTCACGCTCCGCGACCACGCCGAAGGCGTGGGGCGTGCCTGCGTCGTAGGCACCCTTACGCTGTCTAACTTACCTGGATCGCGGCCCGCTAAACGGGAACTTCCGCATCGAGGTGTGAGCCGGTTCACGCGCCCCGCTGACCGGGCCGGTTTTCGGCCATTAGGGTACAAGCGGGCCTAGACTTGCCTGTCTGGTTCACTGGCGGGCCACTGCGGCGCATCCCTCCGGGCCACCTCAGATTGGATCGGCGACCATGCAGCGTGAGCCTGACCGTCCGGCTCTTGAGCGGGAGATCCTCCAGCTGAGGACGAGGTTCGAGGCGCTGCGCCAGTCCGCGGCGGTGCCCGGCGCCGAGCTGACCGGGTTGCTCGACGCGGCCTTTGCCGAGCTGGACGGGGCCATCGAACTCGCCGCCGCGCTGCAGGCGGACACCGCCGGGACGGCCGCCGACAGCGGACGGTCGGACGCCTCTGACGCTGAGCGGCGGCTGCTGCGCGCGGTGTTCCAGGACGCGCCCGCGCCGTTGTTCCTGCTCGAACGCGACGGGACCATCCGTCGTGCCAACCGGCGCGCCGGTGACCTGCTCGGATCCAGGCCCGGCTACGCCACAGGCAAGCTCTTGACTGCTTTCGTGGATCTGAGGTCGCGTGCGGCTGTGCAGACGCAGCTGGCTGCGGCGGTCAGGACGGGAAAGCCGCGCCGCGTTCAGTGTGCCCTGCTTAGCCCCGACGGTCCGGTGGCGGCCGTGCTGGTGCTGGAGGGGATTCAGCTGCCTCACGAGCCTGGCCTCGTCATCGCGGCAGCGAGCCGGGCCGGCCCGGCCGCCGCTGCCCACGCCCCGGCGCAGGCGGCGGCCCGGGCCGCCGCGGATGCTGGCGGGGAGGCAGATGTCGAGGGTGGCGCGGACGCTTCGGCTACGCCAGCCAGCGGGCTGGCCCTGCGTGCTGTCGAGGCCATGACCCAGCGACTCGACCTGGTCACCGCCGCCACCCGGCTGCTGCTGGAGAACGCGACGTTCAGCGAGTCGGTGACCCTGCGCCAATGTGCGCGCCTGCTGGCCAGCGAGCTGGCCAGCTGGGTCATTGTCGATGTCGAGCGGCGCCAGCGGCTGCGACGGCAGGTGGTGATCGGCCCGGATGACTACGATTCCACCGAACTCGCCCGGGCGCTGACGGCGACCGATCCGCAGCGCGGCACGGCGCCGAGCCACGTGCACGAGTCGGGTAGCTCGCTGCTGCTCGCGCATGCCGAAGACGTCGACACTCTCGGCACTGGCCCAGGCGGTGTCCCGTTGCTGATGCTGCTCGGAGCCACCTCGCTGCTCTCGGTGCCGCTCAATGACGGCGAGAACACCTACGGTGTGCTGACCTTGGCCCGGCGAGCGGACGAAGGACCATTCGAGATCGCTGACCTGGGCCTGGTGGAGGAGCTGGGCGAGCAGCTGGCGCTGGCCATCAGGGTAGACCGGATGTTCCGCAGGCGCACCGAGATAGCCGACGCGCTGCAGGCCAGCCTGCTCCCGCGCGAGCTGCCGTCGGTGCCCGGCATCGACGTCGCCGCGGCCTATGTGGCCGCCACCGAGGGCCTCGAGGTCGGCGGCGACTTCTACGACGTGTACCGGAGCCCGGGCGGCTGGGGGATGGCGATCGGTGACGTCTGCGGCAAGGGCGAAGAGGCCGCGGCGGTTACCGCGTCCGCCCGGCACGCGATCCGGGTACTCGCGTACCTGGAGCCCGATCCGGCCCAGGTGCTGCGGCAGGCCAACCAGATCATGCTCGCCGAGAAGTATGAGGACAGGTTCATCACGGCCTGCGCGGCCCACCTGTCCTGGCGCGACGACAGCCTGCGCGTAGTGCTGGGGAGCGCGGGTCATCCCGGGCCCGCAATGGTCCGGCGGGACGGTGAGGTCCGGATGCTGGATGGCGGCGGGATGGCGCTCGGCCTGTTCCCTGACGCCGAGCCCGGCCGTCAGGAGGTCGACCTGCGCCCGGGGGACCTGCTGTTCATGTTCACCGACGGAGTCACCGAGGCGCGCAGCCCGCAGATGACCTACTTCGAGGCCCGCCTCACTGACAAGCTCGCATCACTGGCTGGCCGACCGCCGACTGAGGTCTGCTCCGCCATGCGGGCTCTGGTGCTTGAATTCAGTATGAACGATCTTCGTGACGACATGACCATGCTGGTCCTCAAGGTCGGCAAGCCGCCGACCGGATGACAGCGGTCCGCCGTCCGCACCGGGCCGGCCGGTCAGCATGATGATCACGCCGACCACCTGAAGATTGCTGCCGGGGAGATCTGCGTGGACGGCGATCGCGAGGATCGCGCCCACGGCCAGCAACGCCAGCCAGGCCGCGGTTTTCATGATCCTCCGATCGCCGCAAGCTGATCTTCTGGTTGCCTGTCGGGCCCCAGCAGGCGGTCGCGCAGATAGCTCAGCGACTGCGTGAGCAGCCTGGAGACGTGCATCTGGGAGATGCCAAGCTGATCCCCGATCTCGGACTGGGTCATGTTGCCGTAGAACCGCATCAGCAGAATGCGTTGCTGCCGGCGTGACAGCTCCTTCCAGTCTTGCGCGGGGATCGAAGTAAGGTCATCTGACACGGTCATCGTCACGATCACCTCCGCCCGGCCCGGGTGGAGGCCGGAGCGTCTGCGTTCTTCCGGCCTGACGCGGGCTAAACATACCTAAGGCCATAAAGTCGACGTCATGCCCGAGATACACGCCGCTCGCCGGGCCCGGGCCCGTGCGAAGGTCGCCGCTTGCGGCGCTGACGCCGCCCTTATCACCAGCCGCCCCAACGTCAGGTACCTGACCGGCCTGGCCAGCTCGAACGCTGCGCTACTACTGCCGGTGGACGGCTCAGATCTGCTGGCCACCGACTCCCGCTACGCAGAGGCAGCGGTCCGCGACTGCCCCGACGTTGAGCTGGTTATCGAACGCTTCACTGAGCCCGCGCTAGCCAACCTGGCAGCGGCCCGCGGCCTGTTGACGCTGGCGTTCGAGGCGCAGGAGATGACCGTGGAGCGCCATCAGGCACTCGTGGCGCTACCTAACGTCCCGAACCTGATCCCGCTCGGCCTGGCCATCGAGGACCTGCGGATGGTCAAGGACGAAACCGAGATCTCGCTACTCGCCCGGGCCTGCGCGATCACCAGCGAAGCCTGCTCAGAAACCTTCGCCCGCATCAGGCCGGGACTCACCGAACGGGAGTTCGCGGTCCTACTGGAGCGGGCCATGATCGATCGCGGCGCGGAGGCACTGGCCTTTGAGACGATCGTCGCTAGCGGGCCTAACGGGGCCATACCACATCATGCGCCTGGGGAGCGGCCCTTTGAAGCCGGGGACCTGATCACCATCGACTGCGGCGCCAGATATGGCGGCTACCACGCCGACATGACCCGCACCGTTGCGCTCGGCAAGCCTGCCGGATGGCAGCGGGATATCTATGACCTAGTGGCCGCCGCGCAGCAGGCCGGTTTCGCGGCGGCCAGGCCCGGGGCCGACGTCGGCGTGGTGGATTGCGCCGCGAGGGACCTGATCGCCGACGCCGGGCACCACGACCATTTTCAGCACGGGCTCGGCCACGGTGTAGGCCTGGAGGTCCATGAGGCCCCGATCATCGGGTACGGCCGGACCGGTACACTCGGGGACCGGACCCCCGTTACCGTCGAGCCCGGGATCTACCTGCCCGGCACAGGCGGCGTCAGGATCGAGGACACCCTGGTGGTGCGGGCCGGCGCCGGGGCAGCGGGATCGGCCGACTTGCTCACCACGACCACCAGGGAACTGCTCGTCCTCTAGCTGGGCGAGCTGGCACCGCACGCACGCAGGAGACACGACAGACGTGGCCACCACGAACGATCTTAAGAACGGCATGACCCTCAATCTCGACGGCCAGCTATGGAACGTCGTTGACTTTCAGCATGTCAAGCCCGGCAAGGGCGGCGCCTTCGTGCGCACGAAGCTGAAGAACGTGATGTCAGGGAAGGTCATTGACCGGACCTTCAACGCCGGCGTCCGGGTTGAGCAGGCCAGCGTGGACAAGCGGGAGATGCAGTACCTCTACCGCGAGGGCGACGACTTCGTCTTCATGGACAACCAGGACTACGACCAGCCGCATATCCCCGCGGCGGTCGTCGGTGATGCGGCCGACTACCTGCTCGAGGAGCAGAATGCGGTCGTCGCGTTCAACGAGGGCATCCCGCTCTATGTAGAACTCCCCGCGGCCGTCGAGCTGACGGTCAGCCAGACCGACCCCGGCCTGCAGGGGGACAGATCAACGGGCGGGACCAAGCCCGCCACGCTCGAGACCGGCGCGCAGATCCAGGTCCCGCTGTTCATCACGACCGGCGAGAAGATCAGGGTCGACACCCGCACCGGCCAGTATCTCGGCCGCGCGTGACACCCCTGCGGAGCGTCATATCAGGATTGAGCGTGATATCCCCGGACCCGACACTCCGGCCGGGCGTGACGCGCAGGCCCGGCGTGACGCGGAGGCCCGGCGTGACGCCCAGGCCCGGCCGATGGCAGGTTCCGAGCGACCATGCCAGCGCGTACTAAGGCTCGCAAGCGGGCCCTCGATCTACTCTACGAGTCAGAGATCAGGGGCATCGATGTCCTCGACCTGCTGGACCAGCGAACCGCGGAGGCGAGTCCGCCAGTCTCTGGTTACGGCGCGGAGCTAGTCAGGGGTGTGCAGGCGCACCGGGCCCGGATCGATGAGCTGCTGTCCGCGTACTCGCAGGGCTGGACGCTGGAGCGGATGCCCGCGGTGGACAGGAACATCCTGAGGATCGCGGTATATGAGCTGTTCTGGGCCCCCGATGTGCCAGACGCGGTAGCGATCAGCGAGGCAGTGGTGGCGGCCCGTGATCTGTCGACCGACGGCTCGCCGTCATTCGTTAACGGCCTGCTCGCCCGGCTGCTTGAGCTCAAGCCAGAACTCGAAGAGACCACCACTGAGCCCGATCAGCCCTCCGGCGAGGCCGCCCCGCCGCCCCCCGGTGCGCCCGCCCAGCCCCCCGGCGCTCCCGCCCAGCCCCCCGGCGCTCCCGCCCAGCCCCCCGGTGAAGCCGACCTGGCCGAGTGAATCCGCGTTGACACCGGGTTCGCCTGGCTTTGCTTGTGAGTCCTGGTGCCACAGTGAGAGAAGCGGCGCAGGATGCGGCCATCGCGCCCGGCGAGCCACGGCTCGCTCGGCCATCACCCTGACGGCGCCCTACCGGGCACCATCGTCGGGCCGCACGCGCCACAGCAGTCTCGCCAGCCCCGGTAACCGGGTGGTGGTCAAAGATCTTGACGACCTTCCAGTACATATCGCGGAAAAGTCGGCAAGATCATCGAAGGCCCCGGATAGGCGGCTGAGCGGTCTGAGCGGTCTGGCGCTCCGCGGGATGTCGGCTGGAAGCGCTAAATTGGATCCAGTACGGCAGGAGGAGGCGGCGCCGGTGGCGCGCGAACAGGCCGCGCGAACAGGCATGGTGCTGGTGAGCCGTGCGCAGCGTTGAGTCGCCGAGCGTGTCCGCCCGCGATGACCGGGGCTGTCACATCCTGCACGTCGACATGGACGCCTTCTACGCGAGCGTCGAAATAAGAGACCGCCCCGAGCTGGCAGCAGCGCCAGTGATCGTGGCTGGCGCGGGCCCGCGCAGCGTGGTCTTGTCGGCCTCCTACCCGGCCCGCAGGTTCGGTGTCCGGTCGGCCATGCCGGTGGCCCGGGCCCGGCGGCTATGCCCGCGGGCCGTGTTCATTCCGCCTAGGCATGCCCACTACGCCGCTGTTTCCAGGGAGGTCATGGCGATCTTCCGGGCGGTCACACCTGAGGTAGAGCCGCTCGCGCTCGATGAGGCGTTCCTTGATGTCTCAGGCGCGCGGCGCCGGCTCGGAAGTCCGGCCCAGATCGGCCAGCTGATCCGGGCCCAGGTCAGCGAGCAGCAGCAGATCACGTGCTCGGTGGGGGTGGCGACAACGAAGTTTGTCGCGAAGCTAGCCTCGGTGCACTGCAAGCCGGATGGCCTGCTGGTCATCCCGGCCGACCAGGTGCTCGAATTCCTGCATCCACTGCCGGTAGCGGCGCTGTGGGGGGTAGGCGAGCGGACCGGCAGCGTCCTGGCCAGGCTTGGGCTGCGCACGGTAGCCGATCTCGCCCATGCGCCCCTACCTGCCCTGGAACGGGAACTGGGCCGGGCTGCCGCCACCCACCTGGCCGCCTTGGCGAGCGGGCAGGACGATCGCAGGGTGATACGGGGCGCGCAGGAGAAGAGCATTGGCGCGGAGGAGACGTTTCCCCGCGACGTGATTGACCCCGATGTGATCCGCCGCGAGCTGCTAAGGCTGTCTGGACGGACGGCCCGCGGTCTGCGCGCCTCTGGTTGCGCGGCCAGGACGGTCGTGGTCAAGCTACGTCTGGCCAGCTTTAGGACCATCACCCGCTCCCGGACGCTGGTGGAGCCGACCGACGTGGCGCAGCAGATCTATCTCACCGCATGCGAGCTCTATTCAGCGGCCGGGCTTGATCCGCAGGCACGGCTGCGCCTGGTGGGGGTGCGTGCCACCGGCCTAGTCCCGGCCGCAGGCACGGCCACCCAGCTAGCGCTCGGGAACGAGCCCGCACCGTGGCGCGACGCTGAGCGCGCGGTCGACCGGATCGCCGGGCGCTTCGGCGCCGACACGGTCCGGCCCGCCGCCCTCGTCAATGCCGACCGCCAGGAGAGCTGACGGTGACGCCGCCGGGAGACGGGAGGGTGGGGCCGCCAGGAGAGCTGAGGGTGACGCCGCAGGAAGACATGAGGATGATCGCACGAAATGACGTGAGGGTGATGGCGCGGGTAGCGATGGGGGTAATGCTTCGGGAAGGCGGGAGGGGGCGGCCAGGCTCACGATTGCGGGGGTGCGCGACGGTCTGTGCGCATCTGACCGGGGAAGCGGTCGCCGAGGGCGGCGATGTACCCTTCCGCAGGACGCACTCGCGCTCGTATTCTTGGGAGAAAGCAGTTCGTGAGGCGAAGGCCGCCGAGCCATCCCCGCGCGCGAGTCTTGATGGGAGGCACTGTGCCGCTCTCTGAGCACGAGCAGCGCCAGCTCGAGCAGATCGAGCAGGCGCTTTATGCCGATTACCCGCGGTTCGCGAACGCTGTTCGCGCTAGCGACCCGCGAGTGCACTACAAGCGTCGGGTCGTCCAGGCCGCCTTCGGGTTCCTCATAGGCGTCGGGTTGCTGTTGGCCGGGGTTGTCACGACCTACGTGCTGATCGGTGTGGCGGGCTTCGTCGTCATGCTTGCGGCCAGCATGTGGGCGCTGACCAGCTACCGGCACATGACCGGTGTCGCCACCGGGCGCGGGCCTGCCAAGGAGCGCCGCAGCAAGGCGGCGGGCACGGGAATGATGGAGCGGCTCGAAGAACGTTGGCGCCGCCGTCAGGAGCGGGACCGCTAGCCGGCCCGTCGGCGCCTGCGTGAAGCGACCGGGTCGGCTCATGCCTGCAAGGGCTGATCGACCAGCCCGGTGAGCGGCTGCCTGAAGAGTCCCGGCCGGGGTCTCATCGCGAACGGTTCGGGCTGTTTGGCGAGCTTTTCGGCAGCCGCGGGGGGCCGCCAGCACAGGGCGGGCCGTCGGCTGGAGATTCGTCCCGAGCGGTCCGGGCTGATTTCGCCAGCCCGCCGGCGGCTGGGTCGGGTCAGTATGAAGCGTCCCCCGGGCCGGGCTGCTGGAGTTCGTGCGGTCGCGGCACCGCGCCATCCTGGGCTCGGGCAGGCCGCCACCGCCCGCGCTCGGTGCCACGAGCGGGCTGGCGGCGCCGCGAGCTATCCGGGCTTCTCGGCCAGTCCGGCCACGGTCCGACGACGCAGCCGCTGGCCCGCGACATCCATCCAGCCGAACACGTCCAGTGCGTAATACAGCGCCGACCTGACCGGCCTGAGCGTAGATGTGGGCAGCAACCGCGCACGCCACCGCGTGGCGCGATCGGCTTCCAGCGAGATGGCCTGGCGGACAATTCCGACGTCACGACGCAAGGTTCCCGAGGCCAGTGGTGTCGCGGCGTAGCGCGCCCGCTCCTCCGCGCTGGCGATGCGCTCCAGCGCCTGGCGAGATTCGTCGTTCAGCCCGAGAATAGGCGCGATCCTGCGGGCGACCGCTCGCGGAGACTCGCTTGCGCGACAGGCCAGCCCATGATCGGCCAGGTCATCTAGCAGTTCTCGCCATGCGGCAGCGGCGAGGCCAGCATCATCGGCCGCCCGGCGCCATCGCCCGCGGCGGATCAGCGCCCGTGCTGTCGAAGGCGACAGGAGCAACAGCGCGGCAACGATCGCCGCTATCAGCCCGAGCGGGGCACCATCGCCGCCGCCGCGATGCGAGCCCGGCGATGCGCCCGAGCCCCCTGGCGCTACCCCAAAGTGGTGTCGTCCGGTGGATGAGCCGCCAGTTGCGGGGTGCGACTTGATGCTGCCGGGCCCGCTGGAACCGGGCAGCTGGCTGGTCGGTCCCTGGATCGACGGAGCGGCTATCGCATAAGCCGGCTGAACGGCCGTGGCCTGGCCGCCCGTGCCGCTCGGGGTCGGCTCGAAGCGGAGCCAGCCCCAGCCCGGGAAGAAGAGCTCGGGCCAGGCGTGCGCATCGGCGGTGGTGACCTTCCAGGTGCCGTTCCCCTCGCTGACCCCGGCCGTGTAACCGACGGCGATCCTGGAGGGGATGCCGACCAGGCGGGCCAGCACGGCCATCGCGAAGGCAAACTGCTGGCAGTAGCCCTGCTTGGTCTTGGTCAGGAAGTCGACCAGCCCGGCTGTGTCGTCGGTCAGGTGCACCGACGTGCTGTAGCTGAACCCGTGGCCGGACGTGAAGTATCTCTCCAGGGCCATGGCCCTGTCGAAGGGGGTCGTCGCGCCCTCGGTTATCTGCGCGGCGATCTGCGACAGCTTGCGTACGTGGGTCAGCGGCTGGCTGAGGTAGTCATCGAGGGCGGAGTTGGACCCGGCCGGCCAGGACGCCTGCTCAAGCTGCTGGGTCGGCGGATCAGCTTCCTTGCTCGTCACGGTGTAGGTCAGGTCCGACAGCGAGGTGTCGGTCGAGTACACCATGAGCGTTGTCTTGTCCTCGTGCCAGTCGCCGCCGATGCTGAGTTGCGCCGGGGCGTAGGGAAGCGCGAGGAAACTCCACTTGGTCCCGTAGCCCCCGACGCCGTTCGCGAACTTGACCTGCGTGCGGTACGTGGCCTCGGAGGCACGTGCGGAGACCCCCGGGACAGGCGACAGCGGCCCGGAGCTCACCGAGACCGCGTTCGCTGACCCGGACGCGGGAGGCACCAGGAACCAGCTCCCGCTGTTGTCGTCGTAGTTGAGCACGTACAGCTGCAGGTACTGCTCCTGTGGGCTCGGAGCATTGGTCGAGTACGTCAGGACGGTCTGGGGGGAAGTGCTCTGCAGCTGCTGAGCCATCTGGACCAGGGGATCGGGGAGCTCGACAGTTGGGCCGCCCTGGTCTCCGCCCCCGCCGTGGCTGTCGAAGAGCCCGTGCACCCGCAGTCCCGGCAGCAGCAGGGGGAGGACGATGGCGATGCTGATCGCGGCGAGCCCGATCCGCCGGCCCGACGCGGCCAGGGTACTGGTGTCCGGCTGCTGGACCGGCTCCTGATCCCGGTTCTGAAAGACCGTGACCAGGCGGCCCCAGACGCGCAGCCGGTCTCGCCCGTCGGCGGCCAGCAGCGCCAGGTAGCCGATGATGCCGAGGCAGAACACCACGGTAGCGCCCATGGCGCCCTGCTTGGTATTGGTGCTGATCGGCACGCTGTACAGCGCGAGCAGCGGCAGGCCCGCGATCGCCGGGCTGCGCAGCCGGACCGCGATCAGGTCGGCGGCCACCCCCATCAGCCCGATGCCGCCTGCCGTCAGCAGTATGACTCCCGGGAGCCCTGGGACCGGCGGCATAGTGTTGCGCTCACTGAGCCCGCTGCCGGCCAGCGACCACAGGTAGCTAACCGACCTCGCGGTAGGCACAAAGCCCGCGATCGACCTTCCGCCCGCGAACTGGGCGTTCAGGAAGATGAGAAGCGCCGACAGATAAGCGATCAGGCAGGCCAGGGCGGGCAGGATGCGGAGCCTGGTGAGGCCGGCGGCGGCCAGCGCGATGATGACCAGCCCGACCGCCTTGAGGGACCAGGCGGGTGCGGCCAGCAGCGGCCAGCTGGCGACCAGCGCGAGCACGCCGCCAGCCACCGTGGCCTGGCCGGCCGGCAGCCTGGTCGCGGTACCTGCGGCCGCGGCCACCAGCACCGCGCCGACTCCCGCCCAGAACCAGGCCGCGCCCTGGATCAGCGGGTACACCGATATCGAGGCCAGGATCACGGCAACGGCGGCGGTCAGGGTCAGCCGGTGATTCATGACGCTGTCCCCCCGACCTTGCTGGTGCCGCCCGGGTGCCCGGGAGCGCCGGGGAATGCGGCGAGCTGCTGCCAGGCGGCGGCCAGCGGCGTTCTGGCATCGACCGTAATCACCCGCCACCCTGCCCCGCGCAGGATGGCGGCCGCCGCACTGGTCTCGGCCGCTCCGGCGGTCGGCTGGCTCCCGGGGCCCGGGAGCAGCTGGCCGTTGCTGGCTCCAGCGCTGTGCCCGTTCCTGCTGGCCGCCTCGGGCCGGTCCGGCGCCTGCGGCGTGCTCCACGTGGAGACGGCGAGCAGCAGGGCGATCGCGGGACCAGCGTCACGGCGGCTCGCGGCGAGCTGCCTGGCGACGCCCGCGGACAGCTGTCCGGTTATCGCGACGAGGACGCCGCTGGTGCTGCCGCGCAGAGCTGCGGTGCCGGCCCCTAGATCCCGGCAGCGCGAGGGCTTGATGACCGAGAGCGAGTCCAGCAGCACGTCCTCAAAGATGCCGGCGGTGCTCACCGGCCCGGCGTCCGTTATCAGCTGGCCGTCGAGCCCCTCGTGCGCGAAGTGCACTCCGATCGAGGCCGCGGCACTGACCGCGAATTCAAACGATGACGTCGGGCCGGTGCCGGCGTGGGCGCTGCGCCTGGTATCCAGGAGCAGCAGAACCCGGTTCCGCCAGCGCTGCTCCTCGCGGCGCACCATAAGCTCGCCGTAACGCGCTGTGGAGCGCCAGTGCACCCTGCGCAGTTCGTCCCCGTCCCGGTAGGCCCGCGGTATCACGTCGTCCTCGCCCGCGGAGGCCGCCGCGCGCGTGGTGCCGTCACCGTCGCCCAGCCAGCTACCCGAGACCACGGTCCTGGGTAGCTGGATCACTTTCGGCGTGACCACGAAGGTCGTCTGCGAGGAGAAGGAGCGGCCAACTTCCACCAGGCCGAACGCATCAGCGATCCGGATTTCCAGCGGGCCGATCACGAATTTCCCCCGCAGATCGGACCGCAGCGGATAGCTGAGCTGCCTGATGCCGGCCCGTTCTATTCCGTTCAGGACATACCTGGGGCGGGTGCCGAGTGCGTAGGGCACCGTGTCCTCGGCGAGCAGCAGCCCGGTGGGCAGCCGCGAGACGTTCTCCAGGCGCAGGTTGGCCCGGGCGGTCTGCCCGGCCGGGACTCTGGGTGGCGTGATGCTGCGCACGCAGCTGAGACGATAGCGGGCCCGGCTCGCGGAAAGGGCGGCCAGCACAGGCAGCGCGACCAGCAGAGCCCCCACGCTGATGAGGTCACGCTCGTCCAGCAGGAGCCCGGCCAGCACTGCCGCGGCGCCGGCCGCGACGAATGAGGTACCCCGGATGGTGAACCCCGCGAGCAATGACCGCATTGTCCGGCTCTTCCTTCCGCCCAGCCGTTCCAATCTATGGCCTACCCAAGGCCCAGGCCAGCGCACGGATTTCGGGATCGGTCGGCCGCGGCAGCCAGGCTGCCCGGCTACCTGATCGGCAGCGGTAGCTGCTCAACCAGCCTGGCCAGGACGTGCTCAGGGAGTTCATGGCCGACGAGTGCTTCCGGAGTCGGCAGTAGCCGGTGGGCGAGGACCGGTCCGGAAAGGACCTGAATGTCATCAGGGATTACGAAATCCCGGCCGTCGAGTGCCGCGTAGGCGCGGCTGGCCCTGAGCAAGTGCAGCGTGGCCCGCGGCGAGGCGCCCAGCCTGAGCTGCGGGGCGGTCCTGGTCGCGTTGACCAGGCTGATGACGTACTGCCTGATGGAGTGAGCGACGTGCACGCCGCGGACCGCTGCGACCAGAGCGCGCACGTCACTGGCATGGGCCGCTGGCCTGAGCTCATCGAGCGGCGATGATGACGCATGGGAGTCAAGCATCGCAAGCTCGGCATTCCGGTCCGGATAGCCGATCGAGATGCGCGCCATGAAACGGTCGCGCTGCGCTTCGGGCAGCGGATAAGTGCCTTCCATCTCGACCGGGTTCTGCGTCGCGATCACCATGAAAGGAAGGTCAAGCTGATACGTGGCGCCGTCGACCGTTATCTGGCGTTCCTCCATGCACTCCAGGAGGGCGGACTGGGTCTTGGGGGAGGCACGGTTGATCTCGTCGCCGAGGACGATATTGGCGAAGATCGGTCCGGGCTTGAACTCGAACTCCCTGAGTTCCTGGTTGTAGGCGCTGACCCCGGTGATGTCGCTCGGCAGCAGGTCGGGCGTGAACTGCACGCGCCGGACTGAGCAGTCAATCGACCTGGCCAGCGCCTTGGCCAGCAACGTCTTCCCGACTCCGGGCACGTCCTCGATGAGCGCGTGCCCCTCGGCGAGCAAAACAGTAAGGGCAAGCCTGATCGCTTCTGGCTTGCCCTCGATCACGCTCTCGACGGCCGCGGCAACCTGGTGGGCTATCTGTACGAGTTCAGCCAGCTTCCGTTCCGCCTGATTTCCCGTATCAATAACCACATGTCCTCCTCGCGTCCCGTACGGCGCGAATCCCCGGTCCGCAGGATAGGCGGACTGCACTGGCCGGCCGCCATGGCCGTGCGTTCAGACAGTACGTCGTGCAACAGCATGGATGCGATGTCAGGGCGGTTTCGGCGGCGTAACGACGCCCGGGCCTACGGCCGGTCGTGCGAGCCGGCGGCCGGGGCCGCCCGGTCCCCGGGCGGTGGGCGCCCCCCGACGCGCGCTGATGGCCGGGCGGCGCCGTCATCACGGGCGGGCAGCGCGCGCCTGTGGCGCTAGGTATGACCCGAGCCGGCGGTGCCCTGCGCGCTCCGCTCCACTTCGCTCCACCCCTTCTGACCTTGAGACTTCGGATGCTCAGGGAGCGCTGAGGCGGGGGGCTGCCGTTGACGGTGGGGGAATGTGGAGTACAGTGGTGCACCGTGGGGCGGAGCCTGGCCCGACGGCAGCACTGGTGGGGGACCGGGGAGGTGGGCGCTGATGTTTCTCGGCACTCACACGCCCCGCCTGGACGAAAAGGGGCGTCTCTTCCTGCCCGCGAAATACCGGGAAGAACTGGCGTCCGGCCTGGTCCTGACCAAGGGCCAGGAGCGCTGCCTCTACGTGTTCCCTGAATCCGAATTCAGCCGGATTACCGAGGCCCTGCGCACGGCTCCGGTGACGGCCAAGGCGGTCCGCGATTACAGCCGGGTCTTCTTCGCCAGCGCCTCCGATGAAGTGCCGGATAAGCAGGGACGGATCACGATCCCCCCGGGTCTGCGCGATTACGCGGCGCTGCAGCGTGACTGCGTGGTGATCGGTGCCAACACCAGGCTGGAGATCTGGGACGCCGACGCCTGGAACAGCTATCTCACCCAGCAGGAAGACGCTTTCTCGGACGCGTCGGAGGAGGTGCTGCCCGGCATTTTGTGAGCGGGGCGCCGCTTCGCGGCGCCAGGTGCCCGGCGAGGTCTCCACCCGCGCTGGGTGGCCAGGCCGGCTGACGCCACTTCCCCGGCGCCAGGCGGGACCAAGGCCACCGGCGCATGCGCGGATGGGGACCTGGCCGGGCACCACGCCGGCAGGCGCATTCTGGGCGGCCGCTGTTTCAGGTGAAGGTCGCAGGTCAGGGAGCAAAGGGGGTGAGATGGTCACGGCGGAGGGGCACCGCCCGGTCATGAAGGAACGGGTGCTGGCCTTGCTGGCCCCCGCGCTGGAGTCGCCGGGCTCGGTCTTGGTGGACGCCACTGTCGGCCGGGCCGGCCATGCCAGCGCCCTGCTTGAGCGGCATCCGGGCCTGGAAGTGATCGGCGTGGACGCCGACGACGCCGCAATCGAGGAATCCGGACGGCTACTCGCTCCGTACCAGGACCGGGTCCACCTGGTGCACGCGACGTTCGACCAGATCCCCGAGATCCTGGCCGGCCTCGACCAGATCACCGTGCAAGGCGTGCTTTTCGACCTCGGGGTCTCCTCACCTCAGCTCGACGACCCGGCCCGGGGCTTCGCGTACTCCTACGACGCCCCGCTGGACATGCGCATGGACCGCCGGGGGGCACTGACCGCCGCCGACGTCGTCAACACCTATCCCGCGGCCCGGCTGGCTCAGGTGCTGCGCGACTACGGCGAGGAACGGTTCGCACGGCGGATAGCGGAAGCCGTGGTGCGCGAACGGTCAAAGGCCCCGTTCACGACGACCATGCGGCTGAGCGACATCGTCCGTGACTCGATCCCGGCCCCGGCGCGGCGCAGCGGCGGTAACCCGGCTAAGCGCACATTCCAGGCACTTCGGATTGAGGTCAACGGCGAACTCGACACACTGCACCGGGCCCTGCCCCAGGCGCTCGACGCGCTCGCGGTGGCCGGCCGGATCGTGGTGCTTGCTTATCACTCGCTGGAGGACCGTGCGGTGAAGCGCGCGCTCGCGGCGCGCTCCGTCGACACCACGCCAGCGGGCCTGCCGGTGCCCTTGCCTGGCCACCGGCCTCAGTTCCGGCTCCTGACCAGGGGCGCCGAGCGGCCATCGGCCGAGGAACTGGCCGTCAACCCGCGGTCGGCCTCCGCCCGGCTGCGAGCCGCCGAGCGGATAAGGGAGGCGGCATGAGGACCGGACCCGTGCGGCATTCGACAGGGAGGACGGGCGCAGCACGATGAACGTCACGACGGATCCCCGTGCCCGAGACGCGGCTCAGGAGCAGGGCGATCGCGCTCCGCGCCGGATGCGCCCGCGCCAGCCCGGCCAGCGTCCACTGCAGCCCGGCCAGCGTCCACTGCAGCCCGCCCAGCGGACCCGGCAGTCCGGCCAGCCGCCGCAGCAGCCGGGCCAGCGAACCGGGCAGGCCGGCCAGCGTCCAGTGCAGCCCGGCCAGCGTCCACTGCAGCCCGGCCAGCCGTCGCGGCAGCCGGGCCAGCGGACCCGGCAGTCCGGCCAGCGTCCGCCGCAGCCGCCGGGCTCGCCGTCGGCTGCGGGGGCGCGGCGGCCGCGTGCGGGCAGCCGGCCTGGAAACAGTGACGGCGCAGGACCGGGCGCTGGCCCAGCCGCGGCTGGCCCGGCGACCAGGACGGCTGTCCAGGACCGGGCGGCAGAACAGGCCCAGGCGGATACCCGGGTAGCTGGGGCTCGCGCTGCTGCGGCCACTGCGCCCGTCGGCACTGCCGCCGAGGTGCCGTCCGTCGCGCGAACCCCGTTTATCGTGCTTCTTCTCGGGCTGCTCGGCGGCGGGCTCGTCTGCCTGCTGGTGATCAACACGACCTTGGCCGCCGCCTCCTTCCGGATCAGCGATCTGCAGAAGGAGAACGTGCAGCTGGCTCAGCAGCAGCAGACCCTGCAGCAGCAGGTGGCGAACGAGGAGTCGCCGGACACGATCGAGCAGCAGGCCTACCGCCTGGGGATGCGGCCGCAGTCCATCCTCAATTACCTCGACCTGAAGACCGGGCGCCGGTACACCAGCGCGCCTGCGGCGCCGAGCGCGAGCAGTGTTCCTGGGTACGCTCCGTGACGGCCGGTGACGGGGGGCGGGGCAGTGATGACCGGTCAGGCGCGCGAGCCGGTCGCCGGCCGCTCCCGCCAGGCGGCCCGCACCGGCCCGGGGCCGAACCGCGGACCCGGGATACCGCGGGGCGGCCCCGTGATGCGAACCGGCGGCCCGGGGATCCGGCGAGGCACCCGGCCGGCTCCGCCGGCGGCTACGTGAGGCGGGGCCCGGACAGTCGTCGGCGGCCCCGGACCGCCCGGCGGGCTCAGGCAGCCCGGCGGGCTCAGGTAGTCGGGCGCGTCCAGGCGGCCCAGCGGACCCGGGCGGGCAGTCGCGCCGGTCCGCTCCGGGCGGCGGGGCCGCGCGCGGCACCTCGGCGGACCCGCGGCGCACCAGCGGCACCGGCCGCGCTGGGCGGGCAGCGCGGCCCGGGCTGCCGGGGTTCATGGCGGCCGCCAGGCCAGTGCTCCGCCGCGGCAGCCCGGCCCGCAGGCTGAACATCTCGCTGCTGTGCATCGTGTTCGTGCTGACCATCTTCGTCGGCAGGCTCGTGCAGCTCCAGGCCCTCGACGGGCCGCAGTACCGGAGGGCGGCGCAGGACCTCCGCCTGCGGTCGCTGTCCATTCCGGTCGTCCGCGGCATGATCACCACCAGCGACGGCCGGGTGCTGGCGATGACCGTTCAGACCGACCTGATCTTCGCCGACCCGGCCCTGATACCTCTCGCCCAGCGACCGCGCGTGGCGGCCGGGCTGGCCGGGCCGCTCGGCATGACCCAGCCCGCCGTGCTGGCGGCGCTCATCCACCCGTCCTCGCCGGATTACGTCGTCCTGCAGCGCAACGTGCCCGCCTCGACCGGCGCCAGGATCACCGCCCTCGACCTGCCCGGCATCAGCGAGACGCCCAGCTACACCAGGGCATACCCGAACGGGGATCTCGCCGCCAACGTTCTCGGCTTCACCAATCCCGACCAGGCGGGCGACCTGCGCGGCATGGCCGGCCTCGAGCAGCAGTACAACTCGCTGCTGGCCGGGCGGGACGGCAGCGAGGAGGTCGAGCAGACCGCGACCGGGCAGCCAATACCGCTCACCGACACCAGGATCAAGCCGCAGGTCCCCGCGGGTAACCTCACGCTCACCCTGCAGTCCGATATTCAGTGGTACGCCGAGCGGGCCTGTGCGGCTCAGGTCAAGGCGACCAGGGCCGCGGACTGCTCCATCGTAGTGATGCAGCCCAAGACCGGCCGCATCCTCGCGCTTGCGCAGTCCCCGGGGTTCAGCCCGGCCGACCCGCAGAGCATCGCGGCTACCAAGGACATCCCGGTCGCCAACGTGTTCCAGCCCGGCAGCACCGCCAAGGTGCTGACCATCGCCGCCGCGTTCGAGCACGGCGGCCAGGACCCGATGAGCACCTACACCGTCCCCGACCAGATCGTGGTCGACGGGTTCCCGTTCCACGACGCGGAGACGCACCCCACCCTCAGGTACACGATCGCGGGCATCCTGGCCAACTCGAGCAACGACGGCATGGTGCAGGTGGTCCAGCACGTCAGTCCCGAGGTCCAGTACCAGATGCTGCGGTCGTTCGGGCTCGGCCAGCCAACCGGGCTGAACCTTCCCGGCGAGAGCCCGGGGCTCCTGCCGGTTCCGTCCAAGTGGTGGGGAGATGAGCGCTACACCCTGTCGTTCGGCCAGGGCGTGGCCGTGAACGCGGTCCAGATGGCCAGCGTCTACGCCACCATCGCCAACGGCGGGGTCAGGGTGCAGCCCTCCATCGTGGCCGGCACCACCGACAGCGCAGGCAGGTTCAGGGCCGCCCCGGCCCCCGGCCGCCGGCGGGTGATCTCCACCAAGACGGCCAGCGAGCTGATGGCCATGCTGCAGCAGGTGCCGCTGGTGAATGAGGAGGCAGGCGAGCCGTGGGGGATCATCAACGGATACTCGATCGCGGCGAAGACAGGCACGGCGCAGGTGCCCGATCCCCGTCGCGGCGGCTGCCTGTGCTTGTACGGTTCCAGTTACATCGGCATCGCCCCGGCCAGTGACCCGCAGCTGGTTGTCGCGGTGAACCTGCAGGACCCGAGGAAGGGCAACTACTTCGGTATCGCGGTGGCCGGGCCGGTCTTCTACCACGTGATGAAATTCGCGCTGCAGACCATGAAGATCCCGCCAGATGGCGCCCGGCGTCCGTACCTCAGGCTCATTGCGCCGTGAAGGGAGGTAACCTCAGCCCGTGCCAGCGGACCTTCGCCCTCGCCAGGTACCCGCGCGCCCGCTCACGGGACTCGCGGCGCTTCTCGGCGTAACGACGGCCGGGCCGGACGGCGCGCAGCGCGGAGTGCCGCAGCCGCCGGCCGCGGCGTGACCGGCATCACCCACGACTCGCGCCTGGTGTGCCCGGGTGACCTGTACGCCGCGCTGCCGGGCAGCAGCCATCATGGCGCCAGGTTCTGCGCCGAGGCGGCCGCGGCGGGCGCGGTGGCGGTGCTCACCGACCCGGCCGGGCGCGAGGCGGCCGTGGCCGCCGGGCTGCCGGTCTTCGTGGTCGGCGATCCGCGGGCCCGGCTGGGCGCCGTCGCGGCCTGGATCTACGGCAACCCCTCGGGCCGGCTGCTGCTGATCGGGGTCACGGGGACCAGCGGCAAGACCACGACCACCTACCTGCTTGAGTCGGGGCTGCGGGCGGCCGGCCACTCGACCGGGCTGGTCGGCGGGGTCGAGACCAGGATCGCCGGCACGGCCGTCGCCAGCCGGCTGACCACGCCGGAAGCCACCGACCTGCAGGCCTTCTTCGCGGTCATGGCCGAGGCCGGCGTCACCGCCGCGGCCATGGAGGTGTCCAGCCATGCGCTGGCGCTCGGCCGGGTCGCCGGGACCTCCTACGACGTGGCCATATTCACCAATTTGTCGCAAGATCACCTTGACTTCCATCACAGCATGGAGGAGTACTTCGCGGCCAAGGCGGCGCTGTTCACGCCGGCCTATGCGCGCGCCGGGGTGGTCAACATCGACGACCCCCACGGTCGGCAGCTGGCCGCCCGGCCGCTGATCCCGCTGACCACGTTCTCCGCCGCCGGCGATCCGGCCGCCGACTGGCGGGCCGATGACGTCCGCGGCGGCGCTGACGGTGCCACCTTCCGGGTGATCGGGCCGGGCGGCGTCGAGGCTGACGCGTCGGTGGCACTGCCCGGCCCGTTTAATGTCGCCAATGCGCTGGCCGCGATCGTGGCGCTGGTCGAGGCGGGCGTCGGGCTCGCCACCGCGGTGGCCGGCGTCGCCGCCTGCCCCGGCGTGCCCGGCCGGCTGGAACGGGTTGACGCCGGACAGGACTTCACGGTGCTGGTCGACTACTCTCACAAGCCCGGCGCGGTGGAGGCGGTGCTCGCCGCGCTCCGGCCGGTCACCCCGGGCAGCCTCAGCATCGTGCTCGGTTGCGGCGGCGACCGGGACACCGCCAAGCGCCCGCTGATGGGGGCGGCCGCGGCCAGCCTGGCCGACGTGGCGATTCTCACCAGCGATAACCCGCGCTCCGAGGACCCGCTCGCGATCCTGGCTGAGATGCTGGGAGGTGCGCTCCGGGTTCCGGCCGCGGCACGGGCGCACGTGATCGTCGAGCCGGACCGGGGCGCCGCGATCATCCTCGCGATCACCCGCGCGGGCAAGGGAGATGTGGTGCTGATTGCGGGCAAGGGCCATGAGCGCGGCCAGTACGTGGCAGGCACCGTGGTCCCTTTCGACGACCGTGAGGTGGCGGCGGCGGCTCTGGCCGACCGCTTCCCCTGCGGCGCCGCGGCACCTGCGGAGGACCAGTGATCCCAATGTCGCTGGCGCAGCTCGCCGAGGTCACCGGGGCCAGGCCGGACCTGATCGGCGACCTCCGCGCGGTCGTCACCGGGCCGGTGGTCATCGACTCCCGCCAGGCCGGGCCGGGCAGCCTGTTCGCCGCGTTGCCCGGGGAGCGGGCCGACGGGCACGACTACGCGCGGGCGGCGGTGGCCGCCGGCGCGGTAGCCGTGCTGGCGGCGCGGCCGACCGGGACTCCGGCGCTGATCGTCCCGGACGTCGCCGTGGCGCTCGGCAAACTTGCCCGGGCGGTGGTCGACCAGCTCCCTGACCTCCAGATCGCGGCCATCACCGGCTCTGCGGGCAAGACCACGACCAAGGACCTGGCGGCCCAGCTGATCGAGACCCTGGGCCCGACGATCTCGCCGCAGGCGTCCTACAACAACGAGATCGGCCATCCGCTGACCGTGCTGCGGGTCACCGGGCGGACCAGGTACCTGGTCTGCGAGCTGTCGGCCCGCGGCCCGGGTCACATCGCCGGCCTCTGCCAGGTCGCGCCGCCCGCCTTCGGCGTGGTGCTCTGCGTGGGCCACGCGCACGCCGGGGAGTTCGGCAGCATCGAGGAGGTGGCCCGGGCCAAGGCGGAGCTGCCCGCCGCGCTGCCAGCGGACGGGGCCGCCCTGCTGAACGCCGACGACCCTCGGGTGCGGGCCATGGCCAGCCAGACCCGGGCCCGGGTCGTCACCTTCGGCCGCAGCCCGCGTGCCGACGTGCGCGCCGTCGACGTGACGCTCGATGAGTCCGGGCGGCCCGGCTTCACGCTGCTGACCCCGGACGGCTCGGCGCCCGTGCGGCTGCGGCTGTACGGCGCGCATAACGTGGCCAACGCCCTGGCCGCCGCGACCCTGGCCGGCCAGCTCGGTATGCCGGTGGCGGACGTGGCCGCGGGGCTGTCCGCAGCCACCGCGCGCAGCAGGTGGCGGATGGAGGTCAGCACGCGGCCGGACGGCGTGACGGTGATTAACGATGCCTATAACGCAAACCCTGAGGCGCTGCGCGCCGCGCTCGATGCGCTGGCAGCCATGGCGCGTGGCAGGCGGGCCTACGCGGTGCTCGGGTACATGACCGAGCTCGGCCCGGCGGCGCAGGAGTTCCACGAGCAGGCCGGCCTGCTGGCCGCCCGGGCCGGCGTGGCCGGGCTCATAGTGGTCGGCGACGACGCGGCGCCGATGCTGGTGGGGGCCAAGTCGGAGCCATCCTGGCAGGGCGAGCTGGTGGCGGTACCCGATGCGGCGGCCGCGGTGGCGGCGGTCAGCCAGCGGGCCCGGCGGGGCGACGTGGTCCTCGTTAAGGCCTCCCGCGCGGTCAACCTGCAGCAGGTGGCCCTGGCGCTCACCGGAGAGCAGCCGCTCGAGCCCGAGTGCGGAGCGGCGCTGTGAAGACCATCCTGGTTGCCGGCGGTGTCTCGCTGATCCTCGCGCTGTTCGGGACGCCCCTGGCGATCAGGCTCTTCACCAAGCGCGGTTACGGCCAGCTGATCAGGGAGGAGGGCCCGGCGGCGCACGCCACCAAGCGCGGCACTCCGACCATGGGCGGGGCTGTCATCGTGGTCGGAACGCTGATCGGGTACCTGGTCGGGCACGAGGTCACCGACGACCCGATGTCGATGTCCGGGGTGCTGGTCCTGCTGCTGATGACGGGGCTGGGCGCGGTCGGGTTCATCGATGACTTCATCAAGATCTACAAGCAGACCAGCCTCGGGCTGCGCAGCGGCGCGAAGCTGGCCGGGCAGGCCGTGGTGGGCGCGATCTTCGCGCTGGAGGTGCTGCGCCATCCGGATGGCTACGACCTCACCCCGGCCGACGCGCACCTGTCCTTCCTGCGGGACTTCGGCCCGTCCATCGGGGTGCTGCCGTTCCTGCTGTGGATCGTGCTCCTGATCGCCGGATGGTCGAACGCGGTGAACCTGACCGACGGCCTGGACGGCCTGGCCACCGGGGCCGCGATCCTGGTGCTCTCCTCGTATGTGCTGATCGCCAACTGGCAGCTGCGCAACGACTGCACGGTCGCGCTCACCCCGAACTGCTACGCGGTCCGCGATCCGCTCGACCTGGCGGTGGTCGCCGCCGCCGTGGCAGGCGCCTGCTTCGGCTTCCTGTGGTGGAACGCGCCTCCGGCCAGGATCTTCATGGGCGACACCGGGTCGCTCGCGCTCGGCGGCGTGCTCGCGGGCCTGGCCGTGTGCACCAAGACCCAGCTGCTGCTGGTGATCCTGGGCGGCCTTTTCGTGATCATCACCCTCTCGGTCATCATCCAGGTCGGGTTCTTCAAGATGACCGGGAACCGGGTATTCCGGATGGCCCCGCTGCAGCATCACTTCGAGCTGATCGGGTGGGCCGAGACCACGATCGTGATCAGATTCTGGCTGATCTGCGGGCTGTTCATCGCGCTCGGGCTCGGCATTTTCTACGTGGAATGGCTGCCAGGGTGACTGAGCAGGCCGAGCAAGCCGAGCAGGCCGAGCAGGCTAAGCAGGCGGCCGGCCCGGACGGGCAGTTCGCCGGGCAGCGGGTGATCGTCGCGGGGCTCGGCGTGTCGGGGCCGCCCGCGGCCCGTGTGCTCGCGGCGCACGGCGCGCAGGTGACCGCCATGGAAGCGCGCGACGACCCGGAGCGGCGCGAGGTCGCCGCCCGGCTGTCGGAACTAGGGATCACGGTGCGGCTCGGCGCGGGCTGCGAGCTCCCGGAGGGCACCGACCTCGTGGTCACCTCGCCGGGCTGGCGCCCCGACGCCCCGCTGCTCGCGGCGGCCGCCACGGCCGGCATCCCGGTGATCGGCGACGTGGAGCTCGCCTGGCGGCTGCGGCCCGTGCTGGCCGACGGGAGACGGCAGCAGTGGCTCGGCGTGACTGGCACCAACGGCAAGACCACGACCGTGAAGATGCTGGCGGCCATGCTGGCCGCGGCCGGGCACCGGGCCATCGCGGCGGGTAACGTCGGCACCTCGGTGGTCGACGCGGTGACCGAACGAGATCCTTACCCGGTCATCGCCGTCGAGCTGTCCAGTTTCCAGCTGCACTGGAGCGCCACCGTGCGGCCGCTCGCGGCGGTGGTCCTCAACGTGGCCGGGCATCATCTCGACTGGCACGGCGATATGGAGTCCTACGCGAGCGACAAGGGGCGCATCTACGCACCGGGCACCATCGCCGTCTGCAATGCCGAGGACCCGAGGTCGATGCAGCTCGCCCGGGCCGCGCCAGGCACGGCGCGGGTGGTGGCGTTCCGGCTCGCCCCCCCGGGCCCGGGAGAGCTCGGCGTCGTCGGCGGCGCGCTGACCGACCGGGCCTTCGGCGTGGACGTGGCCCTGGCCGAGGTGGCTGAAGTGCGGCCCGCGGCGCCGCACAACGTCGCGGACGCCCTGGCGGCGGCCGCGCTGGCCCGCGCCTACGGATGCCCGCCCGGCGCGGTCAGCGCCGGGCTGGCGGCCTTCAGGCCGGAGCCGCACCGGATCAGCCTGGTCGCGCGGGTCGGCGCGGTGGACTACGTCGATGACTCCAAGGCCACCAACCCGCACGCGGCCGCCGCGTCGCTGGCCGCCTACCCGTCCGTGGTGTGGATCGCTGGCGGCCTGTTCCGCGGGGCCGGCCAGGAGATCGACGAGGTGGTCAGGTCCGCTGCCGCGCGGCTGCGCGGCGTCGTGCTGATCGGCGCCGACCGGGCCGTCTTCGGCGACGCCCTGGCGCGACACGCGCCGGATGTCCCGGTCGTGGCGGTCGCGGGCACCGACACTGGGATCATGGATCTGGTAGTAGGCGAGGCGGCGCGGCTGGCCGCGCCCGGCGACACCGTGCTGCTGGCCCCGGCGGCCCAATCGTTTGACATGTTCCGTGATTATCCGGCGCGCGGTGACAGTTTCGCCGCGGCGGTCAGGCGGCTGGTGGAGCAGCAGCTGACGGAGCACCAGTGAGCGCGGTGCCTGCTGCCCGGCCCGCAGCAGGCCAGCAGGGCGGGGCCGGCCAGGACGGCGGCGCGTTCCCGGCCGCCGCGGCCCGCGGGCTGATCCCGCCCCGCGGTCGGCTGAGTGCTCGCGCGGGCCTGCTCGACCGGCCGCTGACGTCGTATTACCTCGTGCTTGGCATCACCGTGCTGCTGCTGGCCCTGGGCCTGATCATGGTGCTGTCGACGTCATCCGCGGAGGCACTGGACAGCGGCGGCGCGCCATACGCTGGCTTCCAGAAGCAGCTGGTGGGGGTGGTGATCGGGCTGCCGCTGATGTGGTTCGCCTCCAGGTCGTCCCCCAGGGTCTTCCGGGCGGTCGCCTATCCGCTGATGGTGGCGGCCGTGATCGGCCTGGTCGCGGTCCTGGCCATCGGCCGGACGGTCGACGGGGCCCAGCGGTGGATCGACGTCGCCGGCTTCCAGCTGCAGCCTTCGGAGCTTGCCAAGCTCGCCCTGCTGCTATGGGGTGCCGACCTGCTCGCCCGCAAGGAGAAGCTTGGCCAGCTGACCGACTGGCGGCAGCTGCTGGTCCCGCTGATGCCCGGCGCCGCCCTGCTCTGCATGCTGGTCATGCTCGGCGATGACCTCGGCACCACGTTCCTGCTGCTGGTCATCTTCCTGGCGCTGCTCTGGGTGATCGGCTCGCCAGGCCGGCTGTTCATCGCCATGCTCGGGCTGCTGGTGTTCATCATGATCATCCTGGTGATGGTGGCGTCCTACCGGCTCAAGCGGATCACCGGCCTCTTCGACCAGCAGGCCCAGGCCTCGTCGGCCGGCTGGCAGGGGATCCAGGGGAAGTACGCGGTCGGCTCCGGCGGCGTGTTCGGGGTAGGACTGGGCGCCAGCAGGCAGAAGTGGGGCTGGGTGCCGAACTCGACCACCGACTTCATCTTCGCGATCCTCGGGGAGGAACTGGGCCTGGTCGGCACGATGTGCGTCACGTTCCTGTACGGCGGCCTCGCCTACGCGGGACTGCGCATCGCCCGGCGGGTACCCGACACCTTCATGAGGCTGGCCGCCGCCGGGGCGACCGCGTGGATCGTCGTGCAGGCGCTGGTCAACATCGGCGCGGTGATCGGCCTGCTGCCGATCACCGGAGTCCCGCTGCCGCTCGTCTCCGCGGGCCTGTCTTCCCTGCTGGTGACGCTGGCGGCGCTGGGAATGCTGATGTGCTTCGCGAAACGGGAGCCCGGTGCCAGACAGGCGCTGGCCGCCGCTGGCCCCGGCGTGCCGCTGCGCATCCTAAGCTGGCTAGGCCTGGCAGGCAGGCGCCGCTGAGTTCACGGCGGCCGGCCTAGCGGCCCGGCACCGAGGAGGGAGGCGAATCGCTGATGAGCGTGGTCCTGGCGGGCGGCGGGACTGCGGGCCACATCGAGCCCGCCCTCGCGCTGGCCGACGCGCTGCGGCGGGCAGACCCTGATATCCCGATCACCTGCCTGGGTACCGAGCGGGGCCTGGAAACCAGGCTGGTCCCGCTGCGCGGCTATGACCTGTCGCTGATTCCCGCGGTGCCGCTGCCCCGGTCGCTGACCCCCCAGCTGCTGTCGGTTCCCGGGCGGCTCGGCTCGGCGGTCGGCGCGGCGGCAGCCGTTCTTGACCAGACGCATGCCGCAGTCCTGGTGGGTTTCGGCGGCTACGTGGCTACCCCTGGGTACCTGGCGGCCAAGCTCCGCCGGGTCCCGATCGTGGTGCACGAGGCCAACTCGCGCCCCGGGCTGGCCAACCGGATCGGCGCGCTGCTGACCTCGCATGTGTATACCGGGCAGCCAGGCACCAGGCTCGCGCACGCCACCTGCATCGGCATCCCGATCCGCAGGGAGATAGCAGGGCTGGACCGGCTCGCCGTGGGGGACAAGGCGCGCGCCCACTTCGGCCTCCGCCCTGACTTGCCGGTCCTGCTCGTGACCGGCGGATCGCAGGGGGCCCGCTCGATCAACCTGGCGGTCACGGCGGCCGCCGACTGGATCCGCGCGGCAGGCATCCAGGTGCTGCACATCATCGGGCCGCGCTCGGACATCACTGTGCCGCCCCCGGGCGGCCCGGCCCCCTACGTCACCCTCCCTTACCTGGACCGGATGGACCTGGCCTACGCGGCGGCCGACTTCGCACTGTGCCGGGCGGGCGCGATGACCTGCGCGGAGCTGACGGCGGTGGGCCTTCCCGCGGTGTACGTGCCGCTGCCGCACGGCAATGGCGAGCAGCGGATGAACGCCGCGCCGATCGAGGACGCGGGGGGCGGCCTGATCGTCGATGACGCCAGCCTCAGCCCGGAATGGATCCGCGAGACGCTGATCCCGGTGCTCCTTGACCCGGAACTCGTGGCCGCGATGTCGCGCGCCGCGGCCCGGGCTGGCCACCGGGACGCCGACACCTGGCTAGCCGAGGCGGTCCTCGGCGTGCTCAATAAGGCACCGCGGCGCGGCGGCGGCCAAGCGTACCGGGGCGATCCTGGCCACGACGAGGCCGCTGGGCATGATAATGCCCCTGGGCCTGACGGCATCCCCGGACCTGGCCACGCTGCGGGCGGCCCCGGGCGCGGTGCCCGGGGGCATCGCGGCGGTGCCCCGCGTCGCGGCAATGCCCCGCGGCGCGGCGGTCACCGCAGCGGGTGAGCCTGCCGGGTCGCGCGGGCTCGCATGGGCCGGTTCAGGCAGCGGAGGCGGCGGACCCAGCAGCAGGCGGCGGTGCAGCGGGGATTTGACAGCAGGGGACACGCAGGAGGGGCGGACTTATGGGCCTGGTCACGCCGGTAGCGCCGGTGCCGATCGGCGAACTCGGCCGGGTGCATTTCACTGGGATTGGCGGCGTCGGCATGTCCGGGGTCGCGCGCATCATGCTGGCCAGGGGGGTGGTGGTCTCCGGGAGCGATTCCGTGGCGAGCCAGCAGCTTGAGCAGCTGGCGGCGCTGGGCGCTGATGTGCATGTCGGACACTCGGCGGATTATCTGGGCGACGCATCGACCCTGGTGATCTCCACCGCGATCCGACCGGACAATCCCGAGCTGACCGAGGCCAGGCGGCGCGGTCTGCGGGTCCTGCACCGGGCCGCGGCGCTGGCGTCACTGATGCTCGGCCGGCAGGGCCTCACCGTCGCGGGCACGCACGGCAAGACCACGACCACCGCCATGCTGGCCACGGTGCTCCGCCACTGCGGCGCTGACCCGACGTACGTCATCGGGGGGATCCTCGCCGAGACCGGCCTGGGTGCCCACGAGGGCCAGGGTGACGCGTTCGTCGCCGAGGCCGACGAGAGCGACGGCTCGTTTGTCATGCTGTCGCCGAGTGCCGCCGTGGTCACCTGCATCGAGGCCGATCATCTGGACAACTACGCGGACGTGGCGGAGATCGAGGCCTACTTCGGTGCCTTCGCCCGCCAGATCACGGCCGGCGGCCTGCTCGTGACCTGCGCTGACGATCCGGGCGCGAGGTCGCTCGCGGTCGCGTCGGCGGACCTGCCGATCCTCCTCCGCTCCTACGGATCCTCGCCGAGCGCCGACTACCGGGTCTCCGGCGTGGCCTCACGTGGCATGGCGACACTGCTGACGGTGACCGGCGGCCCGCACGCGACCGCCGGCCTCAGCGCAGGCATCAAGCTGGAGGTCGCCGTGCCCGGCAGGCACAACGCACTCAACGCGGCCGCCGCGTTCGCCACGGCGGTCGAGCTCGGCTTCCCGCCGGAAGAGGTGGCGGCCGGGCTCGCGGCCTACCGCGGCGCGCGGCGGCGGATGGAGCTCAAGGGGGAAGCCGACGGGGTGCGGGTGCTGGACAGCTACGCGCACCATCCGACCGAGCTCGCCGCCGACCTGGCCGCCGCACGGGACGTGGCGGGCGGCGGCCGGGTGATCGCCGTGTTCCAGCCTCATCTCTTCAGCCGGACCCGGATCTTCGCGGCCGAGTTCGGCGCCGCGCTCGCGCAGGCCGACGAGGTGCTCGTCCTCGATGTCTACGCGGCGCGCGAAGATCCCGAGCCGGGTGTCACCGGCATGCTGGTAGCCGACGCGGTGCCAGGAAGCCGGGCCCGGTTCCTGCCGGACCGGGACGAGGTGCCCGCCGCAGTGGCCGGCATCGCCAAGCCCGGCGACCTCGTGCTCACGATGGGCGCCGGGGACGTCACGGCGCTTGGCCAGGTGATCCTGGCTGCGCTGGCCGAGCGGGGCGGTGGTAGCTGATGGCCCGCGGCCAGAACATGACCGGCGGCTTGCCTCCGGTCGCTGGGACCGGGAGGGAGGGCGCGACGCGGGCCTGCCCCGGCCCGCAGGAGGCGCCGCCGCCCGCCCGGAGCCGCGAAGGGGAGCTGTGGAAAGCGGCGTGCTTCGTCTTGGCAGCGGTCGCGATCGTGGTCGGCCTGGCCTGGGCGCTGCTTGGTTCGAGCCTCCTGGTGGTCCGGTCCGTGCAGGTCACCGGGGAACATCAGGTAACCAGGGCCGAGGTGCTCCGCGCAGCGGGGGTTCAGCTCGGGACACCGCTCATCCGGATCAACGCCGCCCGGGTGGCGCTCCGCGTGGAGCGGCTCACTCAGGTCCAGTCCGCAAAGGTCAGCCGGGACTGGCCGGACAAGATCGTGATCTCGGTGACGGAGCGGACGCCTGCCCTGGCCGTGACCGAGCCAGGCGGCTTCGGGCTTATGGACGGGTTCGGGGTGGTGGTGCGCACGCAGGCACGCAAGCCACCCTCGATGCCGCTGCTGACTACCCCGGCTCTGGCGGCAGGCACGTCGCTGCGCGGCAACCCGGCGGTGCGTGCGGCGGTGACCGTGCTGCGCGAATTGCCCGCTCAATTGCGCGGCCGGGTCCAGAGCGTGAGCGCCCCGTCCCCGACCGCGGTGACGCTGCAACTCAGCCGCGGCGTCACGATCCTGTGGGGCGGCAGTGACCGGGCCGCGGCGAAGATCGGGGAATTGTCGATCCTGATGCGCACCCACGCGAGCTACTACGACGTCAGCGATCCCACCGTGGCGGTGACCCGAGGGTGAGCGATCAGCAACGGTTTCGCCAGATCCGCGCGACACGCCGGCCCGCTCGGGCCCAGTTAGTTGACCGCGGGCGGCGGGCAACTCTACTGTCCGTATCAATCGTCAGCTTTACATAACTCTAAATCTCAACTTGAGGGTGAGAGTTGACTCGCTAGAAAAACTGCGGGTCTGTACCCGGCCGATGCTAGTGGGGGCATATTTCGGCAGACTGCTCAGACAGAGTTTTCCGAGCGTGGCGGGGTAACTCGCCGCCCGCGCGGTCAGGAAGACGCGACAAGAAAAGACGAGCGGAAAGGGTCTCTCCTCGTGGCAGCACCGCAGAACTATTTGGCGGTCATTAAGGTCGTCGGTATTGGTGGGGGCGGCGTCAACGCCGTTAACCGGATGATCGAAGAGGGACTCAAGGGCGTTGAGTTCATCGCGATCAATACGGATGCTCAAGCACTTCTCATGAGCGATGCCGACGTCAAGCTCGACGTCGGACGTGAGCTGACCCGCGGTCTCGGGGCCGGCGCCAATCCCGATATCGGCTCGAAGGCGGCCGAGGACCACCGCGAGGAGATCGAGGAGGTCCTGAAGGGCGCCGACATGGTCTTCGTCACCGCTGGTGAGGGTGGCGGGACAGGTACCGGCGGCGCCCCGGTGGTCGCCAACGTGGCGCGGTCGCTCGGAGCCCTGACGATCGGCGTGGTTACCCGGCCGTTCGGGTTCGAGGGCAAGCGCCGGGCAGCCCAGGCTGACCTGGGTATCGAGCGGCTGCGCGACGAAGTGGACACCCTGATCGTCATCCCGAACGACAGGCTGCTGTCGATCTCCGACCGGCAGGTGAGCGTACTGGACGCCTTCAAGGCGGCGGACCAGGTGCTGCTGTCTGGTGTCCAGGGCATCACCGACCTCATCACCACCCCCGGCCTGATCAACCTGGACTTCGCGGACGTCAAGTCGGTGATGTCGGGCGCGGGCTCGGCGCTCATGGGCATCGGCTCCGCGCGTGGCGACGACCGCGCCGTCGCGGCGGCCGAGATGGCTATCTCAAGCCCGTTGCTCGAGGCCAGTATTGACGGTGCCCACGGCGTTCTGCTGTCTATCCAGGGCGGCTCCGATCTCGGCTTGTTCGAGATCAACGAGGCCGCGCAGCTCGTCGCCAATTCCGCGGCGCCTGACGCGAATATCATCTTCGGCGCGGTGATCGACGATGCGCTTGGCGATGAGGTGCGGGTCACCGTCATCGCGGCAGGATTCGACGAAGCCCAGGCGGCCCGGGCCCGGTCGACCCGGGCAGGTAACTACAGCCCGGCCCCGGCCAGCCCCGACGGCCTGGCGGCGGCCGGGGGCTGGCACACGTTCTCCTTCCCCGACCGCGGCGATCAGCAGGCCGGGGCGCAGGCGCCGGGCCAGCTGCCGGCGCCGGGCCAGGCCACTGCCCAGGCTGCTGCCCAGGCTGCCGGCCAGCCTGCTGCCCAGGCCGCCGACCCGCCCGCCGGCGCTCCGGCCCCCGGCGACCTACCCTCCGGCCCGGTCGCCAACGTGAGTGCCGACGCCGCGACCGGCCAGGAGGCGCACCGGGCGGAGGGCGTTCCATCGCCGCGCGCGGCCGAAACTGCGCAGCCTGCACCGGTGCCCGTGCCGGAGGCGAGTGCGCCGCAGACCCAGCCGGCCCGGGCGGCAGACACCTGGGTACCCGACGGATCGACCCGGCGCCGGTCAGTGGTCTGGGAAGAAGACGATGATCTCGACGTCCCTGACTTTCTCAAGTGAGTGCACGGCCTCATCTGGGTACCAGGCCTCAAGTGAGCGCACGGCCGACCGGGGAGACCGTTAAGTGAGCTTGCGGCCGGCGGACGCTCAGGCAGCGCGGCGAGCCCGGGCAGACGGCTCACCGTGGCAGCCGTTCGAGCTGGCCGCCGGGGTCATCGGGATGTTCACGAGCCGCCTGGGCGGAGTCAGCGCGGCGCCTTATGACACGCTGAACCTGGGCGGCACGGTAGGCGACCATCCCGAGGCCGTCGCGCACAACAGGGACCTCCTCCGGATCGCATGCGGCGGCCCTGACCCAGTCACCTGGATGCGCCAGGTACACGGCTCGGCCGTGATTCACGTCCGTGCCGCGCCGGACCTTGCGGCGCCTGCCGGCCCAGCGCCCGAGGCTGACGCGCAGTTCACGAAGATCGCAGGCCTGCCGCTCGGCGTGCTGGTAGCGGACTGCGCGCCGGTGCTGATCGCTGACGGCCAGGCGCGGATAGCCGGCGCAGCGCATTCCGGGCGGGAAGGCCTGGCCGCCGGGGTCGTGCCAGCGCTTCTGTCCGCCATGGTCGCGGCGGGCGCAGCGCCGTCCCGGATGCACGCCGCGATCGGCCCGATGATCTGCGGGGCTTGTTACGAGGTCCCGGAGGAACTCAGGGACCGGGTGGCGGCCGCCGCCCCCGGGGCCGGCTGCGTCACCAGTTCCGGAACCCCTGGAATAGACGTCAGGGCCGGAATCGAGGCACAGCTGGCCCAGGCAGGCGTGCAGCGCGTGACCGGCGACCGCAGGTGCACAGCGGAGGACCCGGAGCTGTATTCGTACCGGCGCGACGGCCGGACCGGGCGGTTCGCGGGAGTGATCTGGCTCGCGTCATGATGTGGAAGTGACCGACAGCCCTCGAAGCGACGCGGACCGGGGCGGCGAGCTATCCCGGCGGCTGCGCGAGGTGCGCCAGCGGATCAGCGCCGCGTGCACCGCGTCGGGCCGGCGACCCGACGAGGTCACTCTCATCGCCGTCACGAAGACCTACCCCGCGTCCGACATCCGGCTGCTGACCGAACTCGGGGTGGCGGATATCGGAGAGAACCGTGACCAGGAGGCGGCGCCGAAGGCCGCTGAGTGCGCGGCCCTCGGACTGCAGATCACCTGGCACTTCGTGGGGCAGCTCCAGACCAACAAGTGCCGGAGTGTCGCCTCCTATGCCGACGTGATCCACTCGGTCGACAGGCTGCGCCTGGTGGGCGCGCTGGGCAAGCGCGCCCGGGGCGCCGGGCGTCTCATCACCTGCCTGGTGCAGGTGAGCATTGACGGCGACCCGGAGCGCGGGGGCGCCTACGGCGACCAGGTAGCACTGATCGCCGATGCGCTCGCCAGCGAGGGAGGGCTGGCCCTGGGCGGCGTGATGGCCGTGGCTCCGCTCGGGATGAGAGCCGACGAGGCATTCAGCAAGCTCAGGGAGACGGCCGACGCGATGCGGTCGGACCACCCCGAGGCCGTGATGATCTCGGCCGGAATGAGCGGGGATCTGGAGGAGGCGATCGGCGCCGGCGCGACACATGTGCGTGTCGGTACGGCGTTGCTCGGCGGTCGGCGCGTCTTCGTCAGGTAATGTCCGACGCGTGGCACCGGCGGTGAGCTGTGCTACATAGCGGGCGTGACGGAGGAGCAGATGGCCAGCGCGATGCGCAAGATGGCGGTCTATCTCGGCCTGGTAGAGGACGATCACAACTACGATGATCACTACCAGGACGAATACGTAGCCGAAGAGTACGAAGAATATGCCGCTGAGTTCATCGATCCCGGTGACGCTCCGAAGGCCACGCTGGAGTACCCGGACGACGGGCGGGCGACGGCTGAGGCCCGCACGGCTGAGACCCGTCCGGCCCCTCAGGTGCACACGACCGATCTGGCCAGGATCACCACCTTGCATCCGCGTACATACAATGAGGCCCGTACGATCGGAGAGCACTTCCGCGACGGCACCCCGGTGATCATGAACCTGACCGAGATGGTCGACAGCGACGCCAAGCGGCTCGTTGACTTCTCGGCTGGCCTGATCTTCGGGCTGCGCGGCAGCATCGAGCGGGTGACCAACAAGGTGTTCCTGCTGTCTCCCGCTAATGTAGAGGTGGCCGCGGAGGATAAGGCCCGCATCGCGGAACGAGGTTTCTTCAACCAGAGCTAGCCGGATTGCCACCGACTTCACGCATAGTTACGGAAGGTGGTCATCCCGGCATCAGCCGTGAGGCAGGACAGTGACGTGAACATCGTACGGATCGTTCTCTACTATGTTCTCTCGATCTACCTGCTGATCCTTATCGGGCGACTGATCCTCTCCTGGATCCAGGCGTACTCGCGGTCGTGGAGTCCGACTGGCATCCTGCTGGTGCTGGCCGAGTTCATCTACACGGCAACAGATCCGCCGCTGAGATTCCTAAGGCGCTACATACCGACGCTCCGGCTGGGTAGTGTGGCCTTGGACCTCAGCTTCATGGTGCTGTTCTTGGTGCTAGTTGTGCTGTTGAACACCGTGCAGCTGATCTGATCGGGTAGCGTCCATAGGGACCTAAGCCCGGAGAGCGCCAAGGAGACGACATGCCACTGACGCCCGCGGATGTGCGGAACAAGCAGTTCAGCACGACGAGGCTCAGGCCTGGCTACGACGAAGAGGAAGTGGATGCCTTCCTCGACGAGGTCGAGGCGGAACTCGACCGGCTGATCCAGGAGAACGAAGAGCTTCGCGCCAAGCTGGCCGAGGTGCTCCGCGGCGGCAAGGTGCCCGCCGCGCTCGGCGCACCGCACGCCGAGGCTCCGCCCGAGCTGATGGCCGCGGAGCCGCCGCGGCACGAGCCGGAGCGGATGCCGCAGGAGCCAGTAATGATGGCTCCGAGGCCGGTCGAGGACAACATGGACACGGCGGCGCGCGTGCTCGCGCTCGCCCAGCAGACCGCCGACCAGGCGATCGCCGACGCGCGACGCGAGGCCGACGAGACGCTCGGGCGTGCCAGGCGTGAGGCCGACGAGATCCTCACCAAGGCCAGGCGCCAGTCTGAGCAGATCACCAGCGACGCCCGGGCCCGCGCCGAGAGCCTGGAGCGCGACGCTCAGGAGCGGCACCGTCAGGCCATGGGCTCGCTCGTCCAGTCGCGGGAAGAGCTCGAGCGCCGGGTGGACGACCTGCGGGCATTCGAGCGTGAGTACCGCAGCAGGCTTAAGGCCTACCTGGAGGGGCAGCTACGTGACCTTGAGGCAGGCGCGGCCGACAGCGGCGTCTTCCCGGCAGTGGTCACCGGGCCGCAAGCAGCCGTTCCCGCTGGTCTTGGCCGTATTGAGGCCCGCAATGGCGGGCAGTCGTCCGTCGCAGGCTCATATGCGCCGCCGCCCGAGCCGGTTGCCCATGGTGGCTTCCACCCAGCCGATTCCGGACAGCACGACCGTCGCTAGGTTTGGCCGGTCGGTCCATTCGGCCTGGGCTTGTGGAGCGCGCCTGTGATCCGTTTCGGCGTCGTTCTCGCGCTCGTTCTGGCTGCTCTTGGGCTACTTGCCGGGGGGGTATTTACTAGCAGCCTGCTGCTGGTCTACCTGGCGATAGGCGTGGCCGCCGTTGCGGCGGTAGTGCTGACAATCGGCGCGGTGATCTGGCGGGCGGAGATCTTCGGCGTGACCGCGGAGGTCCGGCACCCGGAGCTGGCTGCAGCTCAGTCGGCCTGGACGGCGGAGCCGGGAACGGCGAATGAGCTAGGCCCGGCGGGCGAGCCGGGCCTAGCGGCTGCCGCGGTCAAGGCAGCACCGGCCGTGGAACCGGCCCCCGCAGCCAAGCCAGCCCCCGCCCCCGAGTCCGCCCCCGCAGCCAAGCCAGCCCCGGCGGTCAAGGCAGCACCGGCCGCGGAACCGGCCCCCGCAGCCAAGCCAGCCCCCGCGGCCAAGGCAGCACCGGCCGCCGCGACTGAGACAGCTCCCGCACAGGTGGTCTCGGTGACCGTGGGCGGCGCCGGGACCGGAATGCAGCCTGTGCCCGCGCAGCCCACGCTGCCCGCGAAAGCGTCACAGTCTGAATCAGCTGGGCAGGCCGGCCGGGCCGAGCGGACCGGGTCAGCCGAGCGGCCGGCTACCCGTCAGCCCTTCGAGCCAGTGGTCCGATCCGGTTCAGCCGGGCAGCCAGAGCCCACGACGCGAGAACGGTCCGGACGATCCGCGGAGCGCGAGCCCGCCGGGCGGTCGGCGGGGCCCGCTGAACACGCCAACCTCGGTGGCCCGGCCGCGCAGCGTTCCGGCCAGATCCCGCGGCAGGCCGAGCCCGGGACCGAGCGAGCGGCCGGCACCGTGGCCGGTGCCGTCGGGGCCGAGCCCGAAGCGGCCGAGCGTCGACGGGCTGAACCCAGGACCGATGAGTCGGTCACCGTGGTTCCCGGGATCGCCAGATACCACCGCAGCGAATGCATCCTGATCCGTTTCCTAGGTGCAGATGACCTTGAGACCATGACCAGGTCAGCAGCGGAGGATGCCAACTTCGCGGCGTGCCGGGCCTGCCAGCCGGACAAGTCGCAGGTCGACTCCTAGCTGGAGGAGACGTCATCTAGCCGGACGAGACGTCCTCCCGGCGGATCCAGAAGGTGAGCCTGAGGCCCTCGTCGGCATGCCGGCAGGCGTCCGGGGTATCGGCGTGACCGTCAGGCAGCTGAGCTTCCGATGTTTCCAGCCGGCCGTAGTCGACCGCCAGCACCTCGGCAGCGATCATGGCGCCGTGCTCCGTCAGCGCCGCGGCCAGCTCGGGGTCGTCGGTGCTCCAGCGCAGCGAGATCCGGTCACTGATGTTCAGGCCATCGCTCTTGCGGGCGTCCTGGACCAGCCGGACAACCTCGCGGGCCAGGCCCTCCCGGCGCAGCTCCGGCGTGATCGTGACGTCAAGCGCGACCGTCTCGCCGCCGTCGGTCGCGACCGCCCAGCCGGACCTGGGCCTTTGGGTGACGACGACGTCGTCACTGTCGAGACGGACCGGGACCCCGTCGACCAGGACGGACGCCGTCCCGGCTGAACGCAGGTCGGCAGCGAGCGCCGCCGGATCAGCGGCCTCGATGGCCGCGGCGACCGGCGGAGTCCGGGCGGCGAAGCGCCGGCCGAGCGCGCGGAAATTCGGTTTCACCGCGTAATCCACTAGCTCGTCACCGACCGAGGCCAGCGGCTCGAGCCGGTGCACGTTGAGCTCGTCGGCGACTTGCGCGCGCAGCTCGCCGGGCAGATCAGCGAAGCCGGCCGCGCCGACCAGCGCGCGGGCGAGCGGCTGACGGACCCGTACCACCTCGGTCGCCCGCGCCGACCTGCCGAGCTCGACCAGCCTCCGGGCCAGTGCCATCTGGGCGGACAGGCGCTCGTCGATCAGCGAGGAATCGAAAGCCGGCCAGGTCGCCAGGTGCACCGAGTCAGGACTGCCCTCGGTCCGCAGAACGCCCCAGATGTAGTCGGTCACGAACGGCGCCAGGGGCGCCATCAGCCTGGTCAGCGTCTCCAGGCAGGTATAGAGCGTGGCGAAGGCCGCCGTCCCGTCGGCAGTGCCCGGGCCCTCCCAGAACCTGCGCCTCGACCGGCGCACGTACCAGTTGGACAGATCATCGATGAACCCGGAGATCCGCAGCCGGCGGTTGCCGAGTCAAACCCGTCCAGCGCGGCGGTGACATCGCGGACCAGCGCGTGCAGCTCACTTAGGAGCCACCGGTCCAGGACCGGCCGGGCTGAGACCGGCGGGGCCTGCGATATCCGTTCAGCATTCCACGCAGTTCCCTGGGCCCCGGCCGCGTTGGCGTATATGACCAGGAAGGAGACGGTGTTCCAGTAGGTGAGCAGGACCTTGCGGACGATTTCCTCGAGCGCGCCGTGCCCGAGCTTGCGGGTTGCCCACGGGGAGCCCGCGGCGGTGAAGAACCAGCGGACGGCGTCCGCCCCGTGGGTCTCCATCAGGGAGATGGGCTCGAGCACGTTGCCGAGGTGCTTGCTCATCTTGCGGCCGCGATCATCGACCAGCAGGCCCAGGCAGAGCACGTTCTCGTAGGCCGACCGGCCGAACACCAGAGTGCCGACCGCCATCAGCGAGTAGAACCAGCCCCTGGTCTGGTCAAGCCCTTCGGCGATGAACTGGGCCGGATAACTGCGCTCGAACTCTTCCTGGTTCTGATACGGAGCGCCCAGCCGGGCGAACGGCATCGATCCTGAGTCGTACCAGGCGTCGAGCACCTCGGGGACCCGGTGTGCCTCGCGGCCGCACTGCGGGCACCCGATCACGACCTCATCGACGTAAGGCCGGTGCGGGTCGAGCCCGGTCAGGTCGCGGCCGGCCAGCTCGGCCAGCTCGGCCAGCGACCCGACGCAGGTGACATGCTCATCGGGGCAGAGCCAGATCGGCAGCGGGGTGCCCCAGTACCTGCTCCGCGACATCGCCCAGTCCACGTTGTTACGCAGCCACTCACCGTACCGGCCGTGCTTGATCGTCGGCGGCTGCCAGTTAGTGCGCTCGTTCTCAGCCAGCAGCTGATCCTGGATCGCGGTGGTGCGGATGTACCACGAGGGCAGGGCGTAATAGAGCAGCGGCGTGTGGCACCGCCAGCAGTGCGGGTAACTGTGCTCGTGCCGCTGGGACAAGAAGACCAGGCCCCGGTCTTCCAGGTCGCTGATCAGGCGCGCGTCCGCGTCCTTGAAGAACAGTCCGCCGACCAGCGGGACGGACTCGTCGAAGGTCCCGTCCGTCCGGACCGGGTTGACAACCGGCAGCCCGTGCAGCTTGCTGGTCTCCATGTCGTCGGCGCCGAAGGCAGGCGCCAGGTGGACGAGCCCGGTGCCGTCCTCGGTGGTCACGAAGGACCCGGTGACCACCCGGTGCGCACCGGGGATATCGATCAGGTTGAACGGCGGCCGGTAGGTGGTCCCGGCCAGATCGGCGCCCCGCACCCGGGCGGCGATATGCCAGCCCTCGCCGAGCACCTTGGCGAACAGCGCCTCCGCGACGACCACCCGGTCGCCTTGGCCCGCCTTGCGGGCCACGACATAGGTCTCATCAGGGTGCACGGCCACGGCCGTGTTGGAGACCAGGGTCCAGGGGGTCGTCGTCCAGACCAGCAGGTCCGCCCCCGCCAGCCGGGGGTCAGCACCGGCGGGCAGGCTGACCACGGGGAATCGCACCGTCACCGACGGATCGGTCACCATCCGGTAGACATCGGGCTGGCCGAGCTCGTGATCGGACAGCGGAGTCCCGCAGCGCGGGCAGTACGGGCTGATCCGGAAGTCCTGGACCAGCAGCCCCTTGCCGAAGATGACCTTGAGGGACCACCAGACCGACTCGATATAGGTGGAGTCCATCGTCTTGTAGGGATTAGACAGGTCGATCCAGTAGCCCATCCGCTCGGTCAGGGCCTCCCACATGTCCACGTGGCGCAGCACGGACTCCCGGCAGCGGGCGTTGAACTCGCGGATGCCGTAAGCCTCGATATCCTTCTTGCTGGTCAGGCCGAGCTCACGCTCGACGGCCACCTCGACGGGCAGCCCGTGGCAGTCCCAGCCGGCCCGCCGGGGCACGTGGTAGCCCTGCATCGTCTTGAACCGGGGGAAGGTGTCCTTGATGGCCCGGGCCGGGATGTGGTGCGTGCCGGGCACGCCATTAGCGGTCGGCGGTCCCTCGTAGAACGTCCACAGGCGCCCGCCTGCCGTCTGGTCCAGCGAGCGCTGGAAGACCTTGCTGTCCCGCCAGCGGGCAAGCACCTCATGGTCGATGGCGGGCAGGCTGGGAACGGCCGGCAGTTCAGGAAAGGGAGCAGAGACATCGGCGCGTGCCATGGTGAGCAGCCTCCCGCGGATCTCGCGCCAGCGGTTCCGAACGCAGGCGCGGCTTCGCCGGAGGGACGAGGAACGCCGGCGGCGGCCCCGCGGTACCACCCTCCTTGGCCCCATCCCGCGCCTGGCGGCCCGGGCTGCGACCCTCTCGGTTGAGCTCCTGCTGCCGGTTCTACTTGGCCCGGCGCGGTCCGCCCACGCGAGCGACCGCGGCCAGCGCCGCCTCGTCAGGGCGGCTGGCCGTTCTTCCGGCGGCTCCAGGGTGATCTGGTCCGCTGCGCCTGGTCCCCGGGCTCGCACCGTCCCCGGGTCGCTCGGGACCGCGACAGCGGCAGCTGTCCCTTTCAGCGCCGTGCAGGCTCACAGGATAGCCGATCGGCGGCTGGCTGTGCTCGCGCCAATCCACGGGCCCGGTGCGCGTGCATCAGGCTCTCCGCCGTGTCGGTGCCGCCCTGTTTGCAGTCGCGCCCGATCACCACTTATTCTCCGGTGACTGCTCACAATCAAGATCGTTGCTTAGTGGCGCTGAGGGAGGCGGGGATGACTGCTGCCAAGCGCTCAGGAGCAGCCGCGCTTCCGGTGCGGCCGGGGGAGCGCCGCTGGACCGAGTCCGAGCTCGCGAAGGTGCGCGATACGCTGGCTGCCGAGGCCGTTGAGCTGCGCGCTGACATTGAGCGGGCCGAGTCGGACATGGCTGAGCGGCTCGGTGACGCGGTCGGCGATGCCGGGGACGATCAGGCGGATGTCGGCGCAAAAGCCTACGAGCGCGAGCATGAGCTTGCCCTCACCCACAACACCCGCGAGCTGCTCATGCAGGCTGAACGGGCGCTGGCCAGGATTGACGAGGGTACATACGGGACATGCGAATCGTGCGGAGAGCCGATAGGGAAAGCGCGCCTCCAGGCATTTCCACGGGCGACCCTGTGCGTCGAGTGCAAGCAGCGCGAGGAACGCCGCTGACCGGGCGGGCGGCGTCCGGCCAGCGGCGAACGGACGAGCCTGCCGCGGCGGTGCGGGCGCCGCCACGGCGGGTCGGCGTTCTGCTCGGCGTGGCGTTCGCGGTGCTCGCCGTGGACATCGCGACCAAGACGATCGTCGTGGCCACCTTGTCGAATCGGCCGCCAATCGTGCTGCTAGGCGGATTCCTGACGCTCACCGTGGACCGGAATCCGGGAGCGGCATTCAGCATCGGGGGCCCGTCACTGACCGTCCTGTTCACCGCGATCGCGGTCTCAGTGATCATCTTTCTGCTGCGCACCTCCCGGCGGATCCGGAGCCTGCCCTGGGCGGTGACGCTCGGCCTGCTCCTCGGCGGGGCCATGGGCAACCTGACCGACCGGCTGCTGCGGTATCCGGGCCCGCTGCGCGGCTGGGTGGTGGACTGGATCCAGTGGCCGCACTGGCCGGTGTTCAACATCGCCGATTCGGCGATCGTGTGCGGTGGCGTGCTCGCGGTGCTGCTCGCGTTCCGCGGGCTCGGGATCGACGGGACGAAGGCGGGCAGCGAGACGGATGCGGGCAGCGAGACGGATGCGGGCAGCGGCGGCACGAATGCGAGCGGCCAACCGGATGCGGGCGGCCAACCGGATGCGGGCGGCGGCCGCACATGACGCCGGCCGGCCAGCGCCGGGTCCCGGTACCTGAGGGCCTGGACGGGGAGCGCCTCGATGCGGCCCTGGCCCGGATGTTCGGGCTGTCACGGACCACGGCCGCCGAACTGATCAGCGACGGCGCCGTGCTGGTCGGCGGCCGGGCCGCCGTGAAGTCAGACCGGGTACCCGCAGGGGAGTGGCTGGAGGTCACCCTGCCGCCCGGGCCCGCGGTCCAGCCCGACCTGGAACCCGTGCCGGGCCTGGCCGTGATCTACGAGGATGCCGACATCATCGTGGTGGACAAACCGCCGGGAGTCGCGGCTCACCCCACGCCCGGCTGGACCGGCCCCACCGTCCAGCAGGGCCTGCTGGCGGCCGGCTATACGGTCGCCAGCGGCGGCGCCGCGGAGCGCCAGGGGATCGTGCACCGATTGGATGCGGGCACCTCGGGCCTGATGGTCGTGGCCAAGAGCGAACGCGCCTACAGTGCCCTGAAGCGCGCGTTCCGGGAGCGTGAGGTGGACAAGGTCTATCACGCGCTCGTCCAGGGGCACCCCGACCCGCTGCGCGGCACCATTGACGCGCCGATCGCCCGGCATCCTTCCGGCGACGGCCGGTTCGCCGTCGTCGCGGGCGGCCGGTCCGCGGTCACGCACTACGACACGGTGGAGGCCTACCGGGCCGCTAGCCTGACCGAGATCATCCTCGAGACCGGGCGTACCCATCAGATCCGGGTGCACATGGCGGCGGTCAGGCATCCGTGCGTGGGAGACCGGCTGTACGGGGCCGACCCGGTGCTCGCCGCCCGGCTGGGCCTGACCAGGCAATGGCTGCATGCTGTCCGGCTGGGCTTCGCACATCCGGGCGACGGGGCGAAGGTCGAGTTCGTCAGCCCCTATCCGGAGGATCTCGCGCACGCCCTCGCAGTGCTAGCCGCCGCCGACTGACCTCGCCGGACGGGCCGCGGGTCCGGTGGTGGAACCGGACGGGGCAAGGCGGACATAGTAGGAATGTGACACGCGACTGGCGAGCCGCAACCGACCAGGAACTCTGGTCGCAGGCCGCTGACTCCTGCGCCGGGCCGGCCTTCGGGGAGCTCTTCGAACGGCACGCCGACCGGGTGTACGCGCATTGCTTCCACCGGACCGGGTCATGGTCGATGGCCGAGGACCTGACCTCGGTGGTGTTCCTGGAGGCGTGGCGCCGACGACGTGAGGTCCGGTTCAGCGGTGATTCCGTACTGCCCTGGCTGCTGGCGGTGGCCAACAACGCGACCCTGAACGCCCAGCGCTCGCTGCGCCGCCACCGCAGGCTGCTGGTCAAGCTCCCGCGGGCCGGGGAGGAACCGGACATCGCCGAGGACGCGGTCCGCAGGGTGGATACGGAGCGTGCCGCGGCGCACCTGCTGTGCGCGCTGGACGGGCTGCGGGAGCCGGAGCGCGAGGTACTCGCGCTGTGTGACTGGGCCGGGCTCAGTTATGCGGAGGCGTCGGCCGCGCTCGGCGTGCCAGCCGGCACTATCCGGTCCAGGCTGTCGCGGGCCCGGCAGCACCTGCGAGATCTCGCCGGCGGCGGGACCGCCGCTCCTCCCGCAGCGGTCGCGCCGCCGCCAGCCGAGCTGCTGACCGAGGCTGGAGACTTACGGTGAGCTACTACAATCCGCAAGGCACGCCCCCGGCGCTGCCTGACCGCAAGCGCGCCGCCGCCCGCAGGCAGCTAGAGCAGATGGTCACGCGATCCGGGCGGCGGAGCCGCTGGCAGCGGCGGGGATTCGCCGCGGTGGCGGGCGGGGCGGTGGTGCTCGGCACCGCCGCGGCCGCCGTCGCCTTCGCCCATTACCAGCCGGTGACCAACAAGACCGAGGCTCGCTGTTACACCGTGGCCAGCACCGCTGGCTCAGATCACTACACCACGATCGCGGCGGCAGGCAGGCCAGGCAGCCGGGGCCGGGTTGATCACGCGCTCGGTGTCTGCGGTGATCTATGGCGAGAAGGATTCCTGAGTGCAGGGGCCCCAGGAATCATCAGGCCCAAGAGCGCCTCGGTCGCTCACCCGGTGCCGGCGCTGGTGGTCTGCACGATGTCCGATGGGACCGCGGCAGTGTTCCCCGGCCAGGCCGCTACCTGTACGAAGCTTGGCCTGGCCGAGGCGTCCAACCCCTAGCGGAGTGCCGGGGTCAGCTCCACTTCTCCGACGACGTCTGCTTATTCATGCTGCCGAGATTGCCGGAGGACCCGTTCTTGGCGATCTTGTAAGTCCGCCCCCCGAAATTGATGTTCTGGTACAACGTGTTCGCGCAGTTGCTGTAGGCGGCCACGGACTGGACGACGTCATTCCACCCGCCTGGCATGCTGGACGCCTGGAAGCTTCCGCACTTGGACGACTGAGTCCAGGTCAGGGTGCTGCCGCTGAAATTGGTCCCGGAGTAGTCGATGGACAGGACATAGGTCGTGTCCGGGACGAGCGGCCCGCCGTTGAGCTGATCCGGGGTGACCGACCCGGGCGCGGCGGAGGCGGGCAGGCTGACCCGGCCCCTGGTCGCGGCGCGGACCGACTGCGCGAACGTCGCATAGCAGGTGACGACCGGTGCGGCGGCGCGGCCGGCCGGCAGTGCCTGCGCGACGCAGTGCTGCGCGGACGACGGGGCTGCCCCGGCCGCGAGTGCGTCCACGGGTGCGCTGAAGATCAAGAGGGCCACGACCGATACGAGCATGAGGAGCGAGCGTCTCACCAGGAATCCTTCCCGTCGGGTGCTGCGAGCCGGTACCGGCGCCTGACCCGGGGCGAAAGCGCGGGCGCGGTACCGCGTCCATCATGCGGCCACGCTCTGGGCCGCACATCCGTGAAATCGCCGGTTCTGGTGCTAAATATCCGTCCGTGTTACCGTAAGTAACTGCCTGAGCTATGTGTCCTAGCCAGGGGGCGGAGGCGCAACCAGGGATGCAGCGATGCCTCAGGACCATGCCGGGGGGAATCCCCGCCGTTGCCAGCCGGGCACCGATCATCTGACTGACCGCGAGGTCGAGGTCTTATTACTGGTCGCGGCCGGCCGGCGCAACAAGCAGATCGCTGAGCAGCTAGGCATCAGCACCCGGACCGTCGATCACCATCTGCGGGCCATGCTGCGGCGGGCCGGTGCGCTGAGCCGCGCCGAACTGGTGGCCCGGTGCTACGCGGCCGGGATAATGATCCCGCAGGCCTGGCCGCCCGCCTGGTCGGGCCGCCGCTGCCTGAGCACGGGGGGCCGGGCGCCCGATCGCCGGAGTGTCAGCGTCCCGCGCCGCGCGCCAGGGCGATAGGGTCGCAGATACCGGGTCGACGCGGTTCCCGGCCGGGCCCTTTTCCCCGAGCGGCCCAGCCGGAGGCAGCGTCGGCCACTTCCCCCGGGGTCCAGTTCACTGACGCGCCCGCCCGGGTGCCGCAGGCCATAAGCGCAGGTCAGCGCCGAGGTTCTCAGCACAGGCGGGTGCGGGTGTCGCATGCCTGAAGGAGGCGGTACTTCATGGCGGCAGCCTCGGCGGGCACCACGGCACCTGGCGGTGACGGCTCGTTCGTCCACCTGCACGTCCACACCGAGTACTCGATGCTGGATGGTGCCGCCCGGCTCAAGGACGTGTTCGCCGAGTGCAACAGCGCGGGCATGCCGGCCATCGCGATCACCGACCACGGCAACGTCTACGGCGCCTACGACTTCTGGACCAAGGCCAGGGCGGCCGGCGTCAAGCCGATCATCGGGACCGAGGCGTATATCGCGCCCGAGCACCGCGCGCACAAGCAGCCGGTCCGCTGGGGCACCCCGGCCCAGAAGGACGACGACGTCTCGGGCGCCGGCGCTTACACCCACATGACCTTGCTCGCCGAGACCACCGAGGGCATGCACAACTTGTTCCGGCTGTCCTCGCTGGCTTCGCTGGAGGGGTACTTCCGCAAGCCGCGGATGGACCGCGAACTGCTCGCCGCGCACGCCAAGGGCATCATCGCGACCACCGGCTGTCCCGGCGGCGAGGTGCAGACCAGGCTCAGGCTCGGCCAGTACCGCGAGGCTCTCGAAGCAGCGGCGGCCTACCGGGACATCTTCGGCCCGGGCAACTTCTTCGCCGAGATCATGGATCACGGCCTGGAGATCGAGCGGCGGACCCGGGAGGGCCTGCTGCGGCTGGCCGCCGAGCTGTCGCTGCCGTTCGTGGTGACCAACGACTCCCATTACGCCCGCCCGGAGGACGCCACCGCGCACGAGGCGCTGCTGTGCGTGCAGACCGGCACCAACCTGGCTGACCCGAACAGGTTCCGGTTCGAGGGCACCGGCTACTACGTCAAGAGCCCGCAGGAGATGCGCGCGGTCGCCGCCGACGAGATCTGGCAGGCGGGCTGCGACTCGACTCTGCTGATCGCCGAGCGCGCCAGCGTGGAGTTCACCAAGTCCAACCTGATGCCGAAGTTCCCGCTGCCCGAGGGCGAGACCGAGTCGAGCTGGTTCCGCCAGGAAGTCTGGCGGGGGATGGACCGCCGCTACCCGGGCGGCTACGACGAGCCGCGCCGTGCCCAGGCCGAGTACGAGATCGGCGTCATCGAGTCGATGGGATTCTGCTCGTACTTCCTGGTCGTCGCCGACTTCATCATGTGGGCGAAGAACAACGGGATCCGGGTCGGGCCGTGCCGCGGCTCGGCGGGCGGCTCGATCGTGTCCTACGCGATGGGCATCACCGACCTGGACCCGATCGCGCACGGCCTGGTCTTCGAGCGGTTCCTCAACCCCGAGCGGGTGTCCATGCCCGACGTTGATGTCGACTTCGACGAGCGCCGGCGCGGTGACGTCATCCGGTATACCACCGAGAAGTACGGTGACGACCGGGTCGCCCAGATCATCACCTACGGCACGATCAAGGCCAAGGCCGCGGTCAAGGACGCCTCCCGGGTCCTCGGCTTCCCGTACGCGCTCGGGGACCGGATTACCAAGGCGTTCCCGCCGCCGATCCTTGGCAAGGACATGCCGCTGTCGGGGGTGTTCGACCCGGATCACCCGCGATACGGCGAAGCCGGGGAGATCCGCGCCCTGTACGAGGCCGAGGCCGAGGTCAAGCAGGTGATCGACACCGCGCGCGGCCTGGAGGGGCTGGTCCGGCAGGCGGGCGTGCACGCGGCCGGGGTGATCATGTGCAGTGAGCCGCTGCTCGACCACATCCCGGTGTGGAAGCGCGAGGCCGACGGCGCGGTGATCACGCAGTTCGACTACCCCTCGTGCGAGGACATCGGCCTGCTCAAGATGGACTTCCTCGGGCTGCGCAACCTGACCGTGATAGACGACGCGATCCGCGGCGTCAGGGAAAACCGCGGCGTCGAGATCGATCTGGAAACGCTCGGCCTGGACGACAAGCCCACCTACGAGCTGCTGGCCCGCGGCGACACGCTCGGCGTGTTCCAGCTCGACGGCAGCCCGATGCGGGCGCTGTTGCGCTCGATGCAGGCGGAAAAGTTCGGCGACATCTGTGCGGTCATCGCGCTGTACCGGCCGGGCCCGATGGCCAGCGCCCCGGTGTACGCCGACCGCAAGATCGGCCGCGCCCCGGTCACCCCGATCCACTCCGAGCTGGCCGAGCCGCTGGAGGACATCCTGGGCGACAGCTACGGCCTGCTGGTCTACCAGGAGGACGTGATGTTCGCCGCGCAGAAGCTGGCCGGGTATTCCCCCGGCAAGGCCGACCTGCTGCGCCGGGCCATGGGCAAGAAGAAGAAGGAGATCCTGGACAAGGAGTACGAGCCGTTCGCGGCCGGCATGAAGGCCAACGGCTACTCTGACGCAGCGATCAAGACCATCTGGGACGTGATGGTCCCGTTCTCCGGCTACGCGTTCAACAAGGCACACGCTGCCGGGTACGGGCTGATCTCCTACTGGACGGCCTACCTGAAGGCGAACTTCCCGGCCGAGTACATGGCCGGGCTGCTCACCTCGGTGGCCGGCGACAAGGACAAATCGGCGCTGTACCTCAACGAGTGCCGCCGGATGGGGATTAAGGTGCTACCGCCGGACGTGAACGCCTCGACGGCGATCTTCACCCCGGTCGGCCCTGACATCAGGTTCGGCATGGCGGCGGTCCGCAACGTGGGTAACAACGTGGTCGAGTCGATCATCGCTGCCCGCAAGTCAAAGGGCGCGTTCCGCGGCTTCTCCGACTTCCTGCGCAAAGTGCCCGTGAACGTGTGCAACAAGCGGGTCATCGAGTCGCTCATCAAGGCGGGCGCGTTCGACAGCTTCGACAGCCCGCGCAAGGGCCTGATCCTCATTCATGAGCAGGCCATCGACACGGTGATCGATGTCAAGCGAAACGAGGCCATCGGCCAGGACTCGCTGTTCGGCGAGGACACCGAGGCCGCCGAAACCTTCGACGTGCCGGTCCCCGACGGTGAGTGGGACAAGCCGACGCTGCTCGGTTTCGAGCGGGAGATGCTCGGGCTCTACGTCTCTGATCACCCGCTGCTCGGCCTGGAGCACGTGCTGGCGGCCGCCACTGACTGCTCGGTGGCGCAGCTGCTTGGCTCCGCGGAAGAAGATGCGCAGCGGGGCACCCGGGGCGAGCGCGGCGACAGCCAGATGGTCACCGTGGGCGGGATCTTGTCCGGGGTCCAGCGGAAGGTCACCAAGCAGGGGAATATCTGGGCGGCGGCCACCCTGGAGGATCTCGAGGGCGCGATCGAGGTGCTGTTCTTCCCCGCCACCTATCAGGCGTGCCTGACGCTGGTGATCGAGGACGCCATCGTGGTGGTCAAGGGGCGGCTGGACCGGCGCGAGGACATGCCCAAGCTGGTCGCGATGGAGGTGAGCGTGCCGGAGCTGCCCACCGGCGAGGGAGGCCCTTTCGTGGTGTCCATCCTGGCCGCCCGGTGCGTCCCGCCCGTGGTTGAACGGCTCAAGGAGGTGCTGCGCACCCATCCGGGCGCGACCGAAGTCCACCTGAAGCTGCTGAGCGGGGCCCGCACCACGGTGCTGCGGCTGGATGACAAGCTCCGGGTGCGGCCGTCGCCGTCGCTGCTCGCTGACCTGAAGCAGCTGCTCGGCCCGGCCTGCGTGGGCTGAGCAGCGATACCCCGGGCCCAGGGGGAGCCGGGAAGCCTGGTCGGCATTTGTGGGTATGTTCCCGGGGATGCTCGCCATCAGACTCAGCCACAAGCACCAGCGCCGCCGGGGCTCCGGCCCGCTCGGCGGCGGCCGCACGGCCTGGACCGGCTGAGATGTTCCGCAGGCTCCTGCGTCCCTCGGAATGGCGCCGCGAGGTGCTGCTCACCAACCTGTGGCTGCTGCCCGCTATCCAGGTGGTGGCCGCGGTGGCGCTGTTCGCCGTCACCTATGCGGTGGACCTGGCCGCGTATGACGGCAAAATTACCCTGCCCGGCTGGGTGATCAGCGGCTCACCCGACGCGGCCCGGCAGATCCTGACCGCCATCGCCGCCGCCATCATCACCGTCGTCGGCGTCGTCTTCTCCATCGTGATCGTCGCCCTGACCCTGACATCCACCCAGTTCGGGCCGCGCATGCTGCGCAATTTCATCAGGGACCGTGGCACGCAGGTCACGCTCGGGACGTTCGTGGGGACCTTCGTCTACGCGGTCCTGGCTCTGGGCTCGATCGGCCAGCTCGGCCACGGGAACTTTGTTCCGCACCTCAGTATCACGGTGACGCTGGTCCTGATGGTGGTGGACCTGGCGGTACTCATCTACTTCATCAACCACATCGCCACCCAGATCCAGCTGCCGCAGGTCATCGCCGGCATCGCGGGGGACCTGGCCGCGGCGATCAGCGCGCAGGCCGGGGACGCGCTGCCCGGCGCCGACGACCGGCAGGCCGCGCAGGTGATCTCGCAGATGGGCGGGCCCGGCGGTGAGGTCAACGCGCCGCGCAGCGGCTACCTGCAGTACATCCACCGCAGAACGCTGGTCCAGATCGCCTCCGAGGTCGGCGCCCTGGTGCACCTGCGCTACCGGCCCGGCCACTTCCTGGTGCAGGGTCACCCGTATGCCACCGTGTGGCCGCCGAGCGCGGCCGCCAAGGTGGCCAGGGAGCTGTCCCGCTCGCATGTGATCGGCCCGTACCGGACGCTGGCCCAGGACGTGTCGTTCGGCATCGACCAGCTGGTCGAGATCGGGATACGCGCGCTTTCCTCCGCCGTTAACGACACATTTACGGCTCTGACCTGCATCGACTGGATCGGTGACAGCCTGTGCAAGGTGACCGGCCGATGGCAGCCGACCCGGATCTACACCGACGCCGACGGCGCGGTTCGCGTCATTACCACCGAGATCAGCTACGAGCGGCTGGTCCAGCGGTCCTTTGAGAAGGTCCGCCAGGCGGGACGCGGCATGCCGGCCGTGCTCATCCGCCAGCTGGATGCGCTGGACAAGATCATGGAACGGACGACCACCGATGAGCAGCGCGCGGTCCTGCTCGATCAGGCCGCGATGATCGAGCGATCGAGTGCGGAGTCGGTACCCGAGGCATCCGACCGCGCCGATGTGCGCCGTCGTTACGAGGCAGTGCTCAGCACGCGGGCCGCGGTGATCGAGGCGGATCGGCTCGCGCCGTCACCCTGAGTCAATCCTGGCGGCGTCAGCGTCCGTGTCAGGCGTCACGGCGGTTCAGCAGGTATCCGGCCGCCGTCAGCAGGATCGCCGTCCAGAGGCAGAACACCCCGAACCCCTGCCACGGCGACAGCAGGTCGCTGGATTGCTGGTGCGCGTGACCGATCAGCGTCCCGGCCTGCACGGGCAGGTAGGCGTTGATGTGCGCGCCCCAGCTGCCGGGCAGCAGGCCGGACAGGATCGGCAGCACGAACACCACGCCGATGACCGTGCTGATGCCGCCCGCGGTATGCCGGACCAGCGCGCCAATCGCCAGCGCGAACAGGCCGAGGACGGCGAGGTAGAGACCGGAGCCGGTGACCGCCCGGGCCACGCCGGGGTCGCTGAGCGACACGACTACGTGGCTGTGCAGGATCGCCGAGCCGATGAAGAACGCGCTATAGGAGATGATCTCGGCCAGGACCAGGACGATCGCCGCGAACACCACCGCCTTGGCAGCCAGCATCGGCGTCCGGCGGGGGACCGCAAGCAGCGAGGCCCGGATCACTCCGGTGGAGTACTCCGTGGTGATCAGGAGCGCGCCGAGCACGGCGATCGCGAGCTGGCCTAGCCCGAGCCCGGCACCGAGGATGAAGCTCACCGGATCCGCGGCGACGGTAATGTCCCGTGCCGCCGCGTGCGGGCCGTTCCAGTTGCTCACGGTCAGCCAGGTGAACAGGGCGGTGAAGCCGATGGTCACGACGACGAAGATGACGAGCGTCCAGATCGTGGAGCGCACAGAACGGATCTTCGTCCACTCGCTCACCAGGAGCCGGCCGAAGCCGGTCACCGGGCCGGCCGACGGCACTGACCGGGAAGCGGGCACGACAGGTGCGGCGGACGTCATCGGAGGCTCCTTCCGGCCGCGGGCAGCTGGCCCGGGGCGTCGCTGCCTGGAGTGTCGCTGCCCGGGGCGTTGCTGCCTGGGGCGTTGCTGCCTGGCGCGTTGCTGCCCGGCCGACGGGGGCCGGGCTCGTGGACTCCGAACTCAAGGCTGCCGGAGGTCATCTCCAGGAACGCCTCCTCCAGCGATGCTCGCGGGGTGAGCTCGTGCAGGACCAGGCCGGCCGACGCCGCCAGCTCGCCGATCCTGGGCGCTTCCAGGCCGGTGACCGACAGGGCCGTGGCTCCGTCGGAGCTGGCCGCCTCCGCCGGGCCCGGCTGAACGTCCGCGGCGACCTTGCCGCCCGCTCCGCTGATCAGCTCGCTCAGCCGGGCCGCGTCCGGGGTACGGACCAGCACCGACCGGTCGGAGCTGCGGGCGATGAACTCCTGGGTACTGCTGTCGGCGATCAGCTTGCCGCGGCCGATGACGATAAGGTGATCGGCGGTGACGGCCATCTCGTTCATCAGATGGCTGGAAACGAAGATGGTCTTGCCCTCCGAGGCGAGCTGCTTCATCAGGTTCCTGACCCACAGCACGCCTTCCGGGTCCAGTCCGTTGACCGGCTCGTCGAGCAGCAGCACCTGCGGGTCGCCGAGCATCGCGGCCGCGATGCCCAGCCGCTGGCTCATGCCGAGCGAGAACCCGCCGGCCCGCTTGCGGGCGACTTCGCGCAGCCCCACCAGGCCCAGGACCTCATCGACCCGGGACGCCGGCAGGCCCTGGGTCTGGGCAAGGAACAGCAGGTGGTTGCGGGCGCTGCGGCCCGAGTGGATGGACTTGGCTTCCAGCAGCGCACCGACCGTCCGCAGCGGATCGCGCAGGTCGCGGTAGGGTCGGCCGTCGATGGTCGCGGTCCCGCCCTGCGGCGAATCCAGGCCGAGTATCAGCCGCATAGTCGTCGACTTGCCGGCCCCGTTCGGCCCGAGGAACCCGGTCACCCGGCCCGGCTCCACAGTGAAGGACAGCTGGTCGACAGCCGTTTTATCGCCGTACCGCTTGGTCAGGTCACGTGCCTCGATCATGCCGAATCCTTGCCATGTGGGGTGAGCCAGATGCCAGTGCCACAGCCCCAACCTAGCAAGGCTCACGCGGCCGGACGCACACGTTATCTGGCGCGGCGGCAGGTCGTCGTGCCGGTCGCGGGAGGAGCGCAAAGCCAGGCTGTGGTAAGCGTCATGGAACCGGATGGTCGCGGCGGGTCGGGTGGCCTGGGCGTGAGATGAGGGCGGCCCGTCACGTAATCTTCTGCGGAGAATGGCCGGAACCAGCGGGCTGCAGCCGCCGCACTCAGATATTCCCGCGCCGACGCCAGGCGGCGGGCGGTCCGGCGCGGGCGGCCCGGCCTGGGCGGCCGGCCTCGCGTTCGCTGCGGTGCTGCTCGGCACCGCGCTGCTCGGCGTGGCCGCCGGCTTCATCTGGCCGGCCGTGGCGCCGCGGGCCCTGCTGGTCATAGTCAGCCGTGGTTCCGCTGACGTGGTGAACCCTGAGACGTCCGCGTTTATCGCCGCCGATGGCTGGTTTACCGTCGTGTGCCTGATCGGCGGGGTTATCTCCGGCCTCACCGGATACCTGCTCGCGGTCCGCCGGTACGGCCCCTCAGCGATGGTGGGCGTGCTGGCCGGCGCGCTGGCCGCGGCCCTGATCGCCAGGTGGATCGGCGAGCAGTCCGGTGCGGCCGCGTTCAACCATCTTCTCTTGGTGGGCCGGACAGGCCTGCTGCTGCGCGCGCCCCTGGCGCTCGGGGGCGTGGGGGCGCTGGCGTTCTGGCCGCTGGCCGCCGGCCTTACCGCCGGAGGCATCGAGGCGATCGGCTACTTCCGTGACCGCCGCCGGATCCTTGACCAGCAAGCCGGCTATGCACCCCCGCCCCGCCACCGTGCGGCTAACCGGTCTGGGCGGGCCGGCCAGCGCCGGCTGTCCTGGCCGGGCGGCTACCAGGACCCGGGCGCTCCGAGCGAATCGCGCGACTAGCCGGATCGGGCGCGGGGCGCGTGGTGCGGGCCTGACCAGGTGCCAGGCAGCCAGAATCGCAGAAGAGGGCGGCCAGACCGCGGGATGCGACCTGGCCGCCCTCTGCGACTCTGCCCCCGGGGAAGGCTTACCCGCAGTCTGTGCAGCTGGCCGGCGGGCGGGCACGCCGGGTCAGCTCCGGGCCAAGCGTAACAGTGAAACTACAGGAAGTGATGCCTATCACGTTAACCGTCCATGGGATGTCCGGGCCCGGGCTCATGCCATGGTTATCGCGGCCCCGACGATTCCGGCGTCGTTATGCATGGCGGCGGGCACCACCCTGGCTCGCAGGCCGGTCAGCAGCGGCAGGAACTTGTCCGCCTTCCTGCTCACGCCCCCGCCGATGATGAACAGGCCCGGCGACAGCAGCATCTCCATGTGCTCCAGGTACTCATCGACGCGACCCGCCCATTTTCCCCAGCTGAGCTCGTTCACCTCGCGGACCAGCTCGGAGGCGCGCTTCTCGGCCTCATGGCCATGGATCTGGATGTGGCCGAACTCGGTGTTCGGTACCAGGAGCCCGTCGACGAACAGCGCGCTCCCGATGCCGGTACCGAACGTCAGCATCAGAACGGTGCCCGGCTCGTTCACGCCAGCGCCGAACTTCATCTCGGCCACGCCAGCCGCGTCGGCATCGTTCAGGACGCCGACCTTCAGCCCGGCCGCCGCGGCGAACAGTTCCCGCGCGTCCATCCCGATCCAGGACTTGTCGACGTTGGCGGCGGTCCTGATCACGCCCCGGTCGACCACACCGGGGAAGGTGATGCCGGCCGGGCCGGTCCACTCGAAGCTCTTCACGAGCTCGCCGACGACGTCAGCGACCGCCGAAGGGGTCGACGGCTGCGGCGTGGCCAGCTTGATCCGTTCGGCGAGCAGCGTGCCGGTGCTGGCGTCAACCGGCGCGGCCTTGATCCCGGTGCCTCCGATGTCGATGCCGAGTACGTTGAGCATCAGGCCTCCGTTGCTGGCTCAGATGTCGCGGGACTCACATGTCGCGTGACAGTGACTACCGGACAGCGTAGGCCGGCTGTGGGCGGGTGTGGTCCCGGGCCGGGCCGGATGCTCCCGCTCAACCCGATCGTGACCAACCATGATCGGAGGTTCCCGGGTGCGATAATTGCGTCGGCTTGACGGCCCCTGGCAGCGGCGCCTCTCCGCCAGGGTCGGGTCTGACGCCCGGCGCATCCGTGCCTGCAGGGGAGAACATGACCACGCACAGCGGCGGGTCCGGGCGGCTGGCCGGCATCCGGGAGGTGGCCAGGGTGGCCGGCGTCTCGGTCGCGACGGCGAGCCTGGCGCTCAACGGACAGCCAGGTGTCGCGGAGCAGACGCGCCAGCGGATCGTAGCTGCCGCCGAGCGGCTCGGCTACCACGCCAACCCCCAGGCGCAGGCGCTGCGACGGGGGCGCACCACGACGTACGGCTTCGTGGTGCGCAACTTCGCCAATCCCTTCTTCCTCGAGGTGCTGAGCGGAGCCCAGCAGGTCGCCGCCGAGTCCGGGGCCACCCTGCTCGTGCTTGACTCGCGGTACTCGCCCGACCGCGAGCGCAGGCACGTGCAGGAAATGGCGGCGCAGCGGGTGGCCGGACTGGCGATTGCCCCGGTCGGAGCGGGCGAGTCGATCCGGCTCTGGCGTGACCTGCGCCCCGATGCTCCGGTGGTAACGCTGAACGGCTCGGCGGACGGCGTCGCGGGCGTCCCGCGGGTGTGCCCGGACAACGCCACCGCGGTCAGGCTGCCGGTACAGCGGCTAGCCAGTCTCGGCCACACCTGCATCGCCTTCCTGTCGGCCCCGCAGCACCTCATGGCCGACCCGGACCGGCTGCGCCATTTCCTGGCGCTGGCCCGCGACCTCGATCTGCGGCCCCTGGTCATGTACTCGCTGCTCACCATGGCCGACGTACAGCAGGCCGCTGCGAGGGCTTTGTCCGGCCCTGATGCCCCGACCGCGGTCATCACCAACTCCGACCACACGGCACATGCGGTCTACAAGGCGGCGCGCGGGCTTTCGCTGCCAGTCGGCGGGGGAGTCTCGGTCGTCGGCCATGACGACCTGCCCACGTCCGAACTGCTCGACCCGCCGCTGGCGACCATCAGGATCGATCACCGTGCCATGGGCCGCGCGCTGATGACGCGGCTCCTCGAGCCTGCTCGCGCTGACGATTACATCGCCCGCGTTGAGCTGGTCGAACGTGCCTCGCTTCAGCCGCGGGCCGGTGGCGGGGCCCGCGCTGCTCAGCGGCCCGGATGAACATCAGACGGACAGCGGCGTCAACTCGGTAACGTCCCTTGACACTCCCGCCGTAAGTGCGCCAGCATACCGATGCTAAACGTTTTAGGCATATGCCTGTCTAATGCGGTTTGCCGGGGAGGGTCCGTCCACTTCCTGACATTACTGTGATGCACGGTCTTGTGATGGCCGTAGCTGGTATGGGGAAGTTAACAGGAGGCATTCGCGTGAGGTCGTCACATCGTTTCGCGCTCGCCGGGCTTACTGCCCTCGCCCTGCTGGCGGCTGGGTGTTCGTCAGGTGGTTCTTCGTCGAGCTCCTCGTCGAGTTCGAGCAGCGCGACCAACTGGGCCACGGTCACCTCCGCCGCGGCCGGAGGGGGAATGAGCAAGCTCATTGCCGCGGCCAAGAAGGAGGGCACGCTTAACGTGATCGCCCTCCCGCCGACGTGGGCGAACTACGGCACCATCATCAGCGACTTCACGAAAACCTATGGAATCAAGGTCAACTCCGCTAACCCGACTGGGACCAGCCAGGACGAGATCAATGCGGTGAAGCAGGAGAACGGTACCGCCGCGGCGCCCGACGTCCTGGACATCGGCCAGGCCTTCGCCCTGGCCAACACCAGCCTGTTCGCGCCCTACAAGGTCAGCACCTGGACCGCCATCCCGGCGGCTCAGAAAGACGCCGGCGGCCTGTGGTACGAGGACTACGGCGGCTACATGGCCATCGGCTACTCCTCCAAGTTCGGGACGATCACCTCGATGAGCCAGCTGCTCGGCCCGAAGTTCAAGAACGCGGTCGCGCTGAACGGGAACCCGACGGCGGCCAATGCCGCGCTCAACGGTGTCATGCTGGCCAACCTGGTGGAGGGCGGATCGCCCGGCGACATCTCCAAGGGCGTGACCTTCTTCCATCAGCTCAAGCAGGCCGGCAACTTCTCTCCGGTATCGGCCACCGGTGCCACCATCAAGGCGGGCACCACCCCGGTCGTATTCAACTGGGACTACCTGAACCTGCCTAGCTACGTGGGCGTGTCGAACTGGAAGGTGTTCGTTCCGTCGAGCGCCATCCTGGGCGCGTACTACGCCCAGGCCATCAACAAGAACGCGCCGCACCCGGCGGCGGCCCGGCTATGGGAGGAGTTCCTTTACTCCCAGGCCGCCGCGGGCGGGCAGAATCTGTGGCTGGCCGGCGGCGCGCGGCCGGTCGAGCAGGCCGCCATGACGTCCAACAGCACTATCAACACTGCGGACGCGTCGAAGCTGCCTACGGTGTCTGGAACACCGATATTCCTGACCCCGAGCCAGACCACCGCCGCGGCCAACTACCTGTCGGCGAACTGGGCCAAGGCCATCGGCTAGCGAGGCAGCGTGGCCGTCGCAGCGACGACTGAGACCGGTGCCCGGCCCGTCAGGGCCGGGCGCCGGCTTTCGCTTCCCGCCTGGGTCGGTACCGTGCCGTTCCTCTGCTATGTCGGAGTCTTCCTGCTGCTGCCGACCGGGATCGTGCTGTGGCACGCGTTCCAGGGCCAAAGCGGCGGATTCTCGCTGTCCGGCCTGAAGCTGCTCGGCAACTCCACAGTGCGTGGCTTCTTCGTCGGATCGGCTGAGCTGGCCGCGGTGACGTCGCTGATCGGCGCCTGCCTCGGCGCGATCCTGGCCTACGCCGTGGCGTCCGGTAACCCGGACGGCGTGGTGCGCCGGCTCTACCTGGCCGCCTCGGGCGTGCTGGCCCAGTTCGGCGGGGTCACGCTGGCGTTCGCGTTCCTCGCCACGGTCGGCCCGGCCGGGCTGCTCCTGCACGCCAGCTGGTTTTACGATTTCCCGCAGGGCATCGCGCTGATCTACGTGTACTTCCAGATCCCGCTGATGGTCCTAGTGTTCATGCCCGCGATCGACGGGCTGAAGGTTCAGTGGCGCGAGGCCTGCGAGAATCTCGGCGGATCGGCGTGGCAGTACTGGCGGCACGTCGGCGGCCCGCTGCTGACCCCCGCCTTCCTCGGCGCGGCGCTGCTCCTGTTCGCCAACGGGCTGTCGGCCTTCGCGACGATCTGGGCCTGGGAGAACCAGATCGCCTATATCGTTCCGCAGCAGATCAGCATCTCGCTCAGCAGCGAGGTCGGGCTGGCCAACGCCAACGAGACCTCCGTGCTGGCCCTGGGCATGGTGATCATGGTGGTCATCGTCATGACGGGGTATGCCTTGCTCCAGCGCCGGGCGGCGCGATGGCTGCGGTAACCTCGCTCGGCGAGTCGCCGCTGGCCGCGCCGGGCAAGGGCCCGCGGGGCATGCAGGCGGGCCGGCGCAGGCGACTGAACGCATTCCGCTACCTGGTCTTCACGGTATTCGGGCTCTTCTTCATCCTGCCGCTGCTGGCCATGGTCCGGTTCTCCCTGGAAGGAAGCCAGCTCGGCACGTGGTCCCTGGCGGCCTGGAAGGAGATCGTGTCCTACCCGGGCCCGCCTCCCCTGCTGAGTTCCGTCGAGATCACCCTGGAACTGGCGGTCATCACCAGCGGGGTCGTGCTGGTGCTACTGGTGCCGACGATGATCTGGATCCGGCTGCGGGTGCAGTGGATCGGGCGGGTCTTTGAATTCCTCTGCCTGCTGCCGCTCACCATTCCGGCGATCGTCCTGGTGGTCGGCCTCGCCCCGATCTACAACTTCATCAGGCATTATCAGCTGTCCGCGCTCCAGCTGTTCTGGGCCTACGTGATCCTGGCCCTGCCGTACGCCTACCGGGCGCTGTCCGCCGGGCTGGGCTCGATGGATGTCATGACCCTGTCCGAGGCGGCCCGCAGCCTCGGGGCGAGCTGGTTCACCGTGATCGTCCGGGTTATCGCGCCCAATATGCGGCAGGCCATTCTGAACGCCATGCTGCTGACCTCGGCTCTGGTGCTGGGCGAGTTCACCATCGCCTATCTCCTGCTTTACAACAATTTGCAGGTGAACCTGTATTTCATCAGCCGGGCCACGCCGAATGCCTCGGTGATCTTCTCCACTTCCACTGCCGCGCTGGTCTTCGCCTTTGTCTTGCTTCTGATCCTGTCCTACGTCGGCCGCCGTCGCCGCGCCCATGGCTGAGGGACCCACGTGACATCGCCATTGACCAGGACGCAGGACGGTGCCGGCCGGACCGCCGTCGCGGTGCGGCTGGAGGGACTGCGCCGCGAGTACGGCCCGGTCGTTGCCCTGGACGGCCTGGACCTGACCATCGGACCCGGCGAGCTGATCGCCCTGCTCGGCCCGTCGGGCTGCGGCAAGACCACGACGCTGCGGCTGCTGGCCGGGCTCGAGGATGCCGACGCGGGCCGGATCACTGTGGCCGGCCGGGACATCACCCGGCTGTCGGCCAGCAAGCGCGACATGGGCATGGTGTTCCAGGCGTACTCCCTGTTCCCGCACATGACCGTGCAGCAGAATGTGGCGTTCGGGCTGCGGCTGCGCCGGATGCATGCGGCCAAGCGGGATAAGCGGGCCATCGAGATGCTTGAGCTCGTCGACCTGTCCACGCAGGCCGACAGGTACCCCCACCAGATCTCCGGCGGGCAGCAGCAACGGGTCGCCCTGGCCCGTGCGCTGGCCATCGAGCCCCAGGTGCTGCTGCTCGATGAGCCGCTGTCGGCGCTGGACGCCAAGGTCCGCGCGCAGCTGCGGGACCAGATCCGCCGGATCCAGCTCGAGGTCGGCATCACCACCCTGTTCGTCACCCACGACCAGGAGGAGGCACTGGCCATCGCGGACCGGGTGGGGGTGATGAGAGAAGGGCGGATCGAGCAGCTCGCACCGCCGACCGAGGTCTACTCCCGCCCGGCGACCCCGTTCGTGGCCGAGTTCGTCGGCCTGACCAACCGGCTCGCTGGCACGGTCGCGGGCGGTACGGTGACCGTGCGCGGCCGCGACCTGCCCCTGGTGGATCTCTCGACTCCGCCAGGGCCGGTCACCGCGCTGGTCCGGCCGGAGGCCGTCACGCTGGCGTCGGAAAGCTCGGGTGAGTCGGGGCCGCTGGTCGGCACGGTGATCGCCTCGACGTTCCTCGGCGCGACCAGCCGGGTGACCGTCGACCTGGGCGACACCACGATCATGGCTCAGCTAACGACCTCGGACGCCGCGGCGCTGCCCGCGGGCAGCCGCGTGGCGCTGACGATCCGGCCGGACCCGGTGCTGGTATCCGTCGACGCGCCGGTCGTGAGCGAGGCGTGACCTCAAGGCGGCCGCCGCTGACCACCGACCGTCGGCTAGGCGCAGGCGTCGTGCTCCGCAGTGGCGCCGGCGGAGCCTACCGGGCGGTCGAGATCACCGATGGCGAGCCGCACCTGCTGCGCGACGACTTTGGCGTGCCCGGCCCTGGCCCCCGGCGGCGCCCCGGGCGCCCGCTGCTCTGCCTGGTTCATGTCACCGACCTGCAGCTGGCGGACGTTCAGTCGCCGACCAGGTTCGAGTTTCTCAACCGGTACTTCACCGACCGGAGGTACGCCAAGATCGTCCCGGTGCAGCGCCCGCAGGAGGCGCTGACCGCACACGCGGTCGACGCCACGCTGCGCACCCTGAACGCCGTCACCGGCCCGGCCACCGGGACAGCGCCGGCGCTGGCCGTGACCACCGGTGACGCCATCGACAACGCGCAGTGGAACGAGATGCAGAACTTCCTCAGCCTGTTCGACGGCGGCGTCGTCCGGCCCGGCTCCGGCGGGCCGGATTATGAGGGCGTCCAGGCGCAGGACTGGCCGGACGACATCTTCTGGAGACCGGATGGTCCGGGCCTCGGCGGCGACGACCTCTTCCGGAGCGAGTTCGGCTTCCCTCATCAGCCCGGGCTGCTCCAGCGGGCGCTGCGAGAGTTTTCCGCCACCGGGCTGCGCATCCCGTGGCTGTCCTGCTTTGGCAATCACGAGGCCTTCAACCAGGGCGTCGGGACGCTGACCGGGGGGCTCGCCGATGCCCTGGTCGGCAGCAGTAAACCGCTGCGCCTGCCCGCGGATTTCGACCACGACCGCGCTCTGGAGCTGTTCACCGAGCGGCCCGAGGCTTTCATGGCCGGTCCGGCCCGGCGCGTCACCGCCGATCCGGGCCGCCGCGCTGTCACCAGGCGGGAGTTTGTCGAGGCCCATTTCCGGCCAGGGTCGCGCCCGTTCGGACACGGCTTCGGCGAGCAGAACCGCCTCGACGGCACGGCGCATTATGTCTATGACGCCCCGGGCGTCCGCTTCATCGCGCTGGATACCAACTGCGCCACCGGCGGCGCGGCCGGATCCATCGACCGTGATCAGGCCCGCTGGCTCGAGGCGCGGCTCGCCGAAGCGCACTCCGGTTACCGCGGGCCGGACGGGCGCGAGGTCCGCACCAGCAACGAGGACCGCCTGGTCATCCTCTTCTCCCATCACGGGACCGACACCATCGTCAGCGCCGGCCGCACCGCCGCCTGCCCGGCCAGCGGCCCGCTGCTGGGCGCCGGCGACCTGGTCGCGCAGCTGCACCGGTTTCCGAACGTGGTGCTATGGCTCAACGGCCACACGCACACCAACGCCATCACGGCGCGCCCCGACCCTGGCGACCCGGCGCGCGGGTTCTGGGAGGTCACCACCTGTGCCATCGTCGACTGGCCGTGCCAGGCACGGCTGGTCGAGCTGATCGACTCCGGCGGGTACCTGTCCATCGTCTGCACGATGGTCGACCACGACACGCCGGCCGCTCCCCGGTCCCTGGCGACCCGTGACGACCTGGCCTCGCTGCATCGGGAACTCGCCGCCAATGTGCCCTACGGCGGCGCTAACTCGGGATTGTCCGGGTCAGCCGCCGACCGCAACGTGGAGCTGCGGCTGGCTCCGCCATTCCCGCTGGGCCGGCTGGCGAGTGCGGTCGGCTAATGAACTAGGCGCCGGGCGGTGGAGCCGTGAGGTGGCGGCTGAGCTGGTCGATCTGGTCAGCGAGTTGCCAGGGGCTCAGAGTGGGGGCGTTGTCGAACACCCGGTCGGGCAGCGGCCGGCCCGGGGCCGGGTCGTCGGGATAGCGGGGGACTATGTGGGTGTGGACGTGCGGGACGGCGTTGCCGAAGGTCATGTAGTTGAGCTGGGCAGGCTGATAGACGCGCACGACAGCCTGGGCGACCGTCCGGACGTCGGCCCAGTAGCCGGCCAGCTCCTCGTCGGTGAAGTCGCAGGGATCTGCCACATGCCGGCCACCACGGAAGATCACCACGGTGGTACCCGGCTGGGGCGGCTGCCACTGGAGGTATGCATCGGCCCAGCGGCCAGCGAAGAAGCGGACGCCCCACAGGTCCTCGCTGGGGCGCCCCTCCGCGCATTTCGGGCAGTCCTGGCCGCCCCGCCGGGCGTCCCAGTCCTCGGGCCAGGTTCTTGACACCTAGTCAGCATGGCACTGTTCAGGCGTCGCTGGATCATCTGTCCCCGCCGCTCTCGGACCTGAGTTGGGCCAATCTAAGGCGCAAGTTGGCTCACCGGCGCGAGAGCCGCGGGTCAGATGCTAAGCCCGCGCAGAACCGTCGATGACATGGGCGGACGGCCGTGCTTTACCGGCGTCGGCTGGCAGCTATCCGGGGGGGCCCGCGTTAGAACTGGCTCTTGAGCCGTTCGATGTCGCGGGTGTGCTCCCGCAGCTGCTCGTAGGCGGGGCGGTCGCGGATGCGGGTCAGGGCCCAGCGGATGGCCTCCGCGCGGTTGTTCGCGATGCCCGCGGCGATCAGCGTGTCCACGATGTCCAGCTCGGCTGTCTTGAGCCGGACCATCACGTGGGTGAATTCACCATCGGAGGCCTCGCGGCCGTCTTCGACGAACCGGACGTTACCGCCTGTCCTGTGGCCGCTGTTGTCCCTCTCCGCTTGGTCCATCCGCCCTCCTAAAATCCGAGTAACTCAGATTACTCAACTTCATAGGGAAAGTAAACTTCACGTGTCCAGACAAGCTGGGTGATCCGCTCCCGCGCTGGCGCGCACCCCAGGGCTCGCCGCGCCAGCAGCCTGGGTGACCAGGCTGGTAGGTAAACCTTTAGTGACCATCGTGAGCGCCAAGTTCAGCACTCACGAAGAGAGAAACAGCAGGTCAGCGCCCCGCCGAATCGGCCCAGGTCAAATCGTGGCCCCAGACAGGTAGTCAGCATGGCACTGTTCAGGCGTCGCTGGATCATCTGTCCCCGCCGCTCTCGGAGGCCGCCGGGGCGCGACCGCAGCCTGATGGATTCGGGAATCGATAAGGAATCCTCGTATCGATTCCCGAATCGATACGGCGCCAGCACCCGGTCGATCTCGTTTGCCAGGGAGCTTCTGTTGCCACAGTGACAGAGGTGGCGCCAGTTACGGCAGTGGCGGCGGATGGGCGCCGCGGTCAGGGGGGACGGTGGAAGGGTCGCCGCGGTTTGGGCAGGGGTCGTGGATGGGCGCCGCGGTCAGGGGCGGGGACGGGGCAAAGGCCGCCGCGGTTAGGCAGGGACGGTGGGAGGCGCCGCGAGAAGTGCTCACATGCGCCAGTGCGTGTCGCGCAGGGCCTGGATGTCGGCCTGACCGCCGTCCAGGCGGACGCGGGCTGCGCCGGTGCGGCCCGACGCCCACATGGTCAGCTCCGCCGGGGTGCCGGTGACCGTGATGACGGGGGTCGCTGCCTTGACCGTGATCCGGGCCCGCTGGCCGTCGGAGGCGGCCTGGTCGTCCCGGGCGAACTCGATGCCGACCGGCGCCTTGCGCAGCATGAATCTCGCCATCCGGAGGCGCTGCCAGAGCAGATCGGAGAGGCCGTGGCTGAGCTCGCGCGGCTCCCAGCCGGGCTGCGCGCGGCGGACGTCTTCGTGATGGATGAAGAACTCCACCGTATTGGCCAGCTCGTCGACACCGGGCAGGCTGAAAACCGACAGCAGCGGCGGGCCGTTCCTGATGGTGGTGACGAGCCGCGGGTAAGGGGTCCGGGTGGCTATGGTCCGCTGAGTCCGGCGGGTGTAGCCGGCCAGCGGACCGCCGAGGATGCCGAGGCTCGCATCCGGCCGGTGCTCCCTGAGGATCAGGTGCGCCGCGAGGTCGACAGTGGTCCAGCCCTCGCACAGCGTGGGCGCTCGCGGCCCGGTCTCGTCGAGCAGCGCGCACAGGGCCTGGCGCTCATCGCGGGCATACGTCATGTCGCGATGGTAGGGCACAGGAATCGCAGCGGTAACGGTCGGAGCCCGCCGGGCAGAGCCGGAGCCCGCCGGGCAGAGCCGTGGCGGGCCGGGCGAGAACAACCCGTGGCGGGCCGGCCTATGCTGGCGCAAGTGTCCGATGATTTCACCGTCCGCTCCCGCCAGCGCCGGCCGCGCCGTGACCTGGCGGCCGTCCTGCTGCTCGGCGGGGCCGGGGTCGGCCTGGTCTTCCTGGCGGCACGGCAGGGCTGGGCGCAGGTCCACATCGCTGCGCCGAAACCGCTCCCGCCCACCGTCGTCACGGAGACCGGGCAGGATCTGGCGCCCGCCGCCGACGCGCTAGCCGTGGCGGCCCTGGCCAGCCTGGCCGCCGTCCTGGCCACCCGGCGGATGCTGCGCAGGATCACCGGGGTCCTGCTGGCCGGGTTCGGCGCGGGTATCGCCGCCGCGGTCGGGACGGGCATCTCGACCGCCCACGTGCTCGCCACTGCGTCAGGCGGGGGCGGATCGGGCAGCGCGGACAGCGCGGCAACCGGATCAGCGGCGGCCGGCTCGGTCACGGCGGGCGCCGCCACGGGCAGCGCCAGCGGCGCCGTGCCGGTGACCGGACTGCCCGGGCATGTGGTCTGGGCCAGCTTCCCCTGGCACGGGCTCGCGCTGGCCGGGGCGGCGGCGGTCCTCGCCGCCGGCGTTCTGGTGGTCTGGCGGGCTGGAAGGCTGCCGGTGATGTCGAGCCGGTTCGACCGGCCGGGTGGTACCGGGCGGCCGGCGGCCCGGACGCCCGCCGGGGCGCCGGCCGGGGCGTCCGCCGGGCCGCCAGCCGCCAGGGGGGCGGCCGGCCCGCGGGGGAGGCCGGGCGACGCGGCGACCATCTGGGAATCGCTCAGCCGGGGCGACGACCCGACCGCTGGCTGACCAGGACTGCTGACCAGGGGCGTGCTGCTGCATCCGGCGGTGGCGCGGGCCTTCGCGGCCCGCCCGTGGCGGGCCGGGCAGGGCTACGCAGAACCAGCTTTCAGCAAGACCAGTCAGTCGTGAGGGCCGCCCACCACGGCGGCCTGACCTGGGCGGAGGGAGCGAGCTGACGCTGAACGGCCGGATCCGGACGGGGGTCCCTCGGTCGCGCCGTAGCGCGCTGGATACGATCGGGAGCGCAATGCATCCCACCCGAGGGGGCGGCAGAACCGCGTGAGCGTGCTCGACGAGATCCTCGAGGGAGTGCGTGCCGACCTTGCGGCACGGCAGCGGATCGTCCCGCTGGAGCGGCTGAAGGAAGCCGCCAGCGGGCAGCCCTCACCGCGCGACGCCATGGCCGCGCTCAGCGGCGATGACGTGGCGGTGATCGCGGAGGTGAAGCGGGCCAGCCCGTCCAAGGGCGCACTCGCGGCGATCGCCGATCCGGCCACGCTGGCCATGGACTACGAGGCCGGCGGCGCCCGGGTGATCAGCGTCCTGACCGAGCCGCGCCGCTTCGGCGGCAGCCTGGAGGACTTGGCCGCGGTGCGCGAGGCGGTCAGCGTGCCGCTGCTGCGCAAGGACTTCGTGATCAGCTCCTACCAGCTGTGGGAGGCCCGCTCGCACGGCGCCGACATGGTGCTGCTGATCGTCGCCGCACTCGAGCAGAACGCGCTGGTGTCCCTGGTCGAGCGGGCGGTGTCGATCGGCATGACCCCGCTGGTCGAGGTGCACACCGAGGCGGAACTCGACCGGGCGGTCGAGTCCGGCGCCAGGATCATCGGTGTCAATGCCCGGAACCTGGCTACCCTCAAGGTCGACCGCGGGGTATTCAGCCGGCTCGCCCCGCGGATCCCGGACGGGATCGTCAAGGTCGCCGAGTCCGGGGTCCGCGGCCCGCATGACCTGCTCGCCTACGCCGCCGCCGGGGCCGACGCGGTGCTCGTCGGCGAGAGCCTGGTGACCGGCAAGGACCCGCGCTCGGCGGTCGCTGATCTGGTCACGGCGGGATCGCACCCGGCGTTGCGCGGCGACCGCGGATGACCGCCAGCAGCGCTGCGGCGACCGAGGCAGGCGACGCCGGGACCGCGAACCAGCCGACGGCCGGTCCGGTCCCTGATCCCGGCGGTCACTTCGGCTCCTTCGGCGGCCGGTTCGCGCCTGAGGCGCTGCTGGCGGCGCTCGATGAGCTGGAGGCCGCCTACGCCAACGCCAAGGCCGACCCGGGGTTCGGCGCCGAGCTTGACTCGCTGTTGCGGGGATACGCGCAGGCCGACCCTGCTGACCGAGATCCCTTCGTTCGCTGCCGAGGCGGGCGGCGGCCGGATCTTCGTCAAGCGCGAGGACCTGCTGCATACCGGGTCCCACAAGATCAACAATGTCCTCGGCCAGGCCCTGCTGACCAGGCGGATGGGCAAGACCCGGATGATCGCGGAGACCGGCGCCGGCCAGCATGGCGTGGCCACCGCGACCGCGGCCGCGTTCTTCGGCCTGGACTGCGTCGTGTACATGGGCGAGGTCGACACCAGGCGGCAGGCCCTGAACGTGGCCCGGATGCGGCTGCTCGGCGCCGAGGTAGTCCCGGTGGCGACCGGCAGCGCGACCCTCAAGGACGCGATCAACGCGACGTTCAGGGACTGGGTCTCCAGCGTTGAAACCACCCACTACTGCATCGGCTCGGTGATGGGCCCGCACCCGTTCCCCGTTATGGTGCGGGATTTTCAACGGGTCATCGGAGTTGAAGCCAGGCAGCAGGTGATCAGCGCGACGGGCCGCCTGCCCGATGCGGTGATCGCCTGCGTAGGCGGCGGGTCCAACGCGATCGGGGCGTTTCACGCGTTCATCCCGGACGCTGGCGTGCGGCTGATCGGCTGCGAGGCGGGTGGCGACGGGCTGGCCAGCGGGCGGCACGCGGCGACCCTGGTCGGCGGCTCCGCCGGGATCATCCACGGGATGCGGACCTACCTGCTGCAAGACGCCGAGGGGCAGACCCTGGAAACTCACTCGATCTCGGCCGGGCTCGACTATCCGGGGGTCGGGCCCGAGCACGCCTGGCTGGCGCAGACCGGCCGGGCGAGCTACCGCGCCGTCACCGATACCGAGGCGATGGACGCCTTCGCGCTGCTGTGCCGGACCGAGGGGATCATCCCGGCCATCGAGTCGGCGCACGCGCTGGCCGGCGCGCTGCAGGTGGGCCGGGAACTCGGCCAGGACGCCACGGTGGTCGTGAACCTGTCCGGGCGCGGCGACAAGGACGTCGACATCGCCGCCCGGTGGTTCGGCCACCTCGACCACGATGGGGCGCCCCGGTGAGCCTGGTCAGCGCCGCGTTTGAGCGGGCGGCGGCGGAAGACCGGGCCGCGCTGGTCGGTTATCTGCCGGCCGGCTTCCCGTCGGTCGACGGGGCGATCGCCGCCGCCTGTGCGATCGCCGAGGCAGGCGCCGACGTGATCGAGATCGGCCTGCCGTATTCAGATCCCATGATGGACGGGCCGGTCATCGAGGAGGCGGTGCACCGGGCGCTGCGGCAGGGCACTCACGTCACCGACGTACTGCGCACCGTTGAGGCGGTGGCCAGGACCGGCGTGGCGGTGCTGGTCATGACGTACTGGAATCCCGTCGACCGCTACGGCGTGGCGGCCTTCGCGGCCGATCTCGCGTCGGCGGGCGGCAGCGGGCTGATCACCCCCGACCTCACGCCGGAAGAGGCCGGCCCGTGGCTGGCCGCCGCGGCCGAGCGCGGCCTGGACCCGGTCTTCCTGGTCGCGCCAAGCTCGTCGCGACAGCGGATCGAGCTGATCACCTCGGTCTGCCGAGGATTCGTCTACGCAGCGTCGCTGATGGGCATTACCGGCGCCCGGGACGCCGTCGGCGGCCGGGCCGCCGGGCTGGTCGCCAGGATCAAGGAGTGCACCAGCCTGCCGGTCGCCGTCGGTCTGGGGGTCTCCAGCGGTGCCCAGGCGGCGCAGGTCGCCGGCTTCGCCGACGGGGTCATCGTCGGCTCGGCCTTCGTCGCGAAGCTACTGAACGCCCCGGATCAGGGTGCCGGCTGCGGGCAGGTCCGTGACCTGGCCAAAGAGCTGGCTGCCGGGGTCCGCAGCCGCCAGGCGGTCGGCTGACTTTTCGGGCATCCCGTATCCGGGTAACCTGCTGGTAGTTTCAACAGCTGGCGGGTAGTCGAACAGCTGGCGGGCCGGGTCTGGTCCGCGACTGGGCCGATGTCGTCCCACCCCCCACCCGATTTCGCGATGGCGGATGAGGCGACAGGAGGACGAATGCCCGATGCTGGACTAACGAGCGCGCAGGGACTGTACGACAGCAGCTTCGAGCACGATGCCTGCGGAGTCGGGTTTGTCGCGGATCTGACCGGCCGCCAGGACCACAACATCGTCGCCCAGGCGCTCACTGTGCTGCGGAACCTGGAACACCGGGGCGCTAAGGGCGGTGACCCGGAGACCGGTGACGGCGCCGGCATCATCACCCAGATTCCCGACGATTTCTTCCGCGAGGTCTGCGCGTTCTCGCTGCCCGAGCCCGGCTGCTACGCGGCGGGCCTGGCGTTCCTGCCCCGCGATGGTGACATCGGCGAGGTCAAGGCCGCCATCGAGGGGATCGCCGGCCAGGAGGGCCTGGAGGTTCTTGGCTGGCGTGACGTCCCGCATGACCCCACCCGGTGCGGCGCCGCCGCCCGGGCCGTGCTGCCCCGGCTGGCCCAGCTGTTCGTTGCCTCGCCCGGCGAGCGCGGACCTGCGCTCGACCGGCGGGCGTACTGCCTGCGCAAGCGCGCCGAGGCGCAGACCGGTGCGTACTTCGCCAGCCTCTCGGGCGCCACGATCGTCTACAAGGGGATGCTCACCGCGCTCCAGCTGGAGCCGTTCTACCCGGACCTGTCGGACCGCAGATTCGGCTCAGCGCTGGCGCTGGTGCACTCGAGGTTCTCCACCAACACGTTCCCGTCCTGGCCGCTGGCCCATCCGTACCGGTTCATCGCCCACAACGGCGAGATCAACACGGTCCGGGGCAATCGCAACTGGATGCGCTCCCGCGAGGCGATGCTGGCCACCGACCTGATCAGGCCGGACGCCACCGGCCGCGGGTTCGACCGGCTGCTGCCGGTCCTCGACGAATCGGCCAGCGACTCGGCGAGCTTCGACGCCTGCCTGGAACTGCTGCACCTGGGCGGCCGGTCGCTGCCGCATGCGGTGCTGATGATGATCCCCGAGCCGTGGGAGAACCACGAGGAGATGGAACCGGCCCGGCGGGCGTTCTACCGGTTCCACGCCTCGCTGATGGAGCCATGGGACGGGCCGGCACTGATCGCCTTCACCGACGGCGGCGTGATCGGCGCGGTGCTCGACCGCAACGGGCTGCGGCCGGGCCGGTACTGGGTGACCCGCGATGGCCTGGTCGTGCTGGCCAGCGAGGTGGGCGTGCTCGACATCGACCCGGCCGACGTGGTCCGCAAGGGGAGGCTCCAGCCGGGCCGGATCTTCCTGGCCGATACCGCCGCGGGCCGGATCATCGAGGACGAGGAGGTGAAGGCCGAGCTGGCGGCCCAGCATCCATACGAGGACTGGCTGCACGCCGGGCTGCTGCACCTCGACGACCTTCCTGACCGGGACCGGGAGGTGCCGGAGCAGCGGGGGATGGCGACGCGGCAGCAGCTGTTCGGATACACCGAGGAAGATCTGCGGGTCATCCTCGCACCGATGGCGCGCAGCGGCGCGGAGCCCATCGGGTCGATGGGCACCGACACGCCCGTGGCCGTGCTCTCCGACCGGCCGCGGCTGCTCTTCGACTACTTCACCCAACTGTTCGCCCAGGTAACCAACCCGCCGCTGGACGCGATCCGGGAGGAGCTGGTCACCTCCCTGTCGTCCACGACCGGCCCTGAGCACAATCTGTTCGATCCGGGGCCGGCCTCCTGCCGCCAGATCGTGCTGCCGTATCCGGTGCTCAGCGAGGGCGACCTCGCCAAGATCATCCATATCAATGACGACGGGGACCTGCCCGGTTTCGCCGCGCATGTCGTAGATGCCCGGTACGAGGTCGCCGGCGGCGGCGCCGCGCTCCGTCAGCGCATCGCCGAGATCAAGGCTGAGGTCTCCGCCGCGATCGAGCAAGGCGCCCGCGTCATAGTCCTGTCCGATCGCGACGGCCAGCAAGCTGGCCCGAGCGATCGGACGCAAGAGGACACCCAGGCCGCCCGCGACGGCCAGCTCGCTGGCCCGAGCGGACGGCCTCCAGGGGGGTCTGGGGGGATCCTCCCGCCAGAAAAATACGGCCCGGTGCCGTCGCTGTTGCTGACCGGGGCCGTGCACCACCACATGATCACGGAGAAGACCCGGGCCCGGGCCGGGCTGATCGTCGAGGCCGGCGACGCGCGCGAAAGCCATCACATCGCGCTGCTGATCGGCTACGGGGCTGCCGCCGTCTGCCCGTACCTGGCCATCGAGTCGGTCCAGGAGCTGGCCCGCCGGGGGGACCTCGGGACGGTCACGCCGGGAAAGGCGGCGGCCAACCTGGTCAAGGCGCTCGGCAAGGGCGTGCTGAAGATCATGTCGAAGATGGGCGTGTCCACCGTCGCGTCCTACACCGGCGCGCAGATCTTCGAGGCGATCGGGCTCGGCACTGAGGTCATCGAGGAGTGCTTCACCGGGACGCCGTCCCGGCTGGGCGGGGTGTCGTTCGACCAGCTGGCCGCGGAGGCGGCGGCCCGGCACGCCCGCGCTTTCCCGCCCCGCGGCCAGCGGCTCCCGCACCGGCGGCTGGAGACCGGCGGCGAGTATCAGTGGCGCCGCGAGGGCGAGCCGCACCTGTTCAACCCGGAGACCGTGTTCAAGCTGCAGCACGCGACCCGCAGCCGGCGGCCCGATATCTACCGTGAGTACACCCGCCTGGTGGATGACCAGGCGGCGCGGCTGATGACGCTGCGCGGCCTGCTGCGCATCCGCGGCGTCGACGCCGAGCCCGCCAGCCAGGACGACCCGGCCGCTCGGGCCGACGGGCCGGGCGTACCGCCCCGCCAGCCGATCAGCATCGATGAAGTCGAGCCGGTCGCGAGCATTGTGCAGCGGTTCAGCACCGGGGCGATGTCCTATGGCTCGATATCGGCCGAGGCGCACCAGACCCTGGCCATCGCGATGAACCGGATGGGCGCCAGGTCCAACACCGGCGAGGGCGGCGAGGACGCGGACAGGTTCCTTCCGGACGCCAACGGGGACCTGCGCCGTTCGGCCGTGAAGCAGGTGGCCAGCGGCAGGTTCGGGGTCACCAGCGAGTACCTGGTCAACGCCGACGACCTGCAGATCAAGATGGCCCAGGGGGCCAAGCCCGGAGAGGGCGGACAGCTGCCTGGCCACAAGGTCTACCCGTGGATCGCCAGGACCAGGAACTCCACTCCCGGCGTCGGGCTGATCTCGCCGCCGCCGCACCACGACATCTACTCGATCGAGGACCTCGCCCAGCTGGTCCACGACCTGAAGAACGCCAACCCGGCGGCCCGGATACATGTCAAGCTGGTCGCCGAGGTCGGGGTCGGTACGGTGGCGGCAGGCGTGGCCAAGGCGCACGCCGACGTCGTGCTGATCTCCGGCCATGACGGCGGCACCGGTGCGTCGCCGCTGAGCAGCATCAAGCACGCCGGTGTGCCGTGGGAGCTGGGGCTGGCCGAGACCCAGCAGACCCTGCTCCGCAACCGGCTGCGGGACCGGATCGTGGTGCAGGTCGACGGGCAGCTCAAGACGGGCCGCGACGTGATCATCGCGGCGCTGCTCGGCGCGGAGGAGTTCGGTTTCGCCTCCGCGCCGCTCGTGGTGGCCGGCTGCGTCATGATGCGGGTCTGCCACCTGGACACCTGCCCGGTCGGTATCGCCACCCAGAACCCGCAGCTGCGGCAGCGCTTCACCGGTAAGCCGGAGTTCGTGGTCAACTTCTTCGAGTTCCTGGCCCAGGAGGTCCGCGAGTACCTGGCCAGGCTCGGGTTCCGCACCCTGGATGAGGCGGTCGGCCACGCCGAGATGCTCGAGACCTCCGCCGCAATCGAGCACTGGAAGGCGTCCGGCCTTGACCTCGCGCCGCTGCTGCACGTTCCTGAGCTGGCGGCGGGCACGGCGCGCAGTTGTGCCAGCGGTCAGGATCACGGGCTGGACCTGGCTCTCGACAACACGCTCATCGCACTGGCTGAGGGAGCGCTGCGGGACGGAGTGCCCGTCCGGCTCGAACTCCCCGTTAAAAATGTCAACCGAACCATCGGAACCATGCTCGGCTCGGAGGTGACCAAGCGGTGGGGCGGCCAGGGACTTCCTGACAACACGATCGACATCTCGCTCCGGGGATCAGCCGGGCAGTCGTTCGGCGCGTTCCTGCCCCGCGGCATCACCCTGCGGCTGTCCGGCGACGCCAACGACTACCTCGGGAAGGGGCTGTCCGGCGGGCGGATCATCGCGGCGCCCGATCCGTCGGCCACCTTCGCCGCGGCGCAGCAGGTCATCGCGGGCAACGTGATCGGTTATGGCGCCACCGGCGGGGAGCTGTTCCTGCGCGGCGTGGTCGGCGAGCGGTTCTGCGTGCGGAACTCGGGCGCCACCGCGGTCGCCGAGGGCACCGGCGATCATGGCTGCGAGTACATGACCGGCGGCCGGGTGGCCGTGCTCGGCCCGGTGGGCAGGAACTTCGCCGCCGGCATGTCCGGGGGCCTGGCCTACCTCCTCGACCCCGATCCGCGCCGGGTCAACACCGAGATGGCCGACCTGGAACCGCTGGAGGAAAGCGACGCCAGCTTCCTGCAGGGCCTGCTGGAGCGGCATCTCGCTGAGACCGGCTCCACGGTCGCGGCGTGGCTGCTCACCGACTGGGACGCGGCCACGGCGCGGTTCGCCGTGGTGGTGCCGAAGGACTACAAGCGGGTGCTGGCGGCAGCGCGGCGGGCCGAGAGCGAGGGACGTGACGTGAACGAGGCCGTGATGGCCGCGGCGCGCGGCTGAGCGGGGGGAGAGCAGATGGCAGACCCCAAGGGCTTCCTGACTACTCCGCGCCGGACGCCGGTGAGGCGCCCGGTGGATATCCGGATCCAGGACTGGCGCGAGGTCTACACCGAATTCCCGGCGCGCGAGCTGGAGCTGCAGGCGGGCCGCTGCATGGACTGCGGAATCCCGTTCTGCCACCACGGCTGCCCGCTGGGCAACCTCATCCCGGAGTGGAACGACCTGGTCTGGCGGCAGGACTGGCAGGCCGCGGCCGAGCGGCTGCACGCTACCAACAATTTTCCCGAGTTCACCGGGCGGCTGTGCCCGGCGCCGTGCGAGAGCGCCTGCGTGCTGGGCATCAATGCTGACCCGGTAACGATCAAGCAGGTCGAGGTGGAGATCATCGACCGGGCGCTGGCCGAGGGCTGGGTGGTGCCGCGGCCGCCGTCGGTCGCCGCCCTGGCCGCCGGGCGCACGGTCGCGGTCGTCGGCTCCGGGCCGGCCTCGCGGCGGCGCAGCAGCTCACCAGGGCCGGTCACCGGGTAACGGTGTACGAGCGGGCGGAGGCGCCAGGCGGCCTGCTTCGTTTCGGAATCCCCGAGTTCAAGCTGGAGAAGCGGCACCTGGACCGGCGGCTGGCCCAGATGTGCGCCGAGGGCACCGTCTTCCGGTGCGGCACGGCGGCCGGGGTTGATGTGACGGCGGATGAGCTGCGCGGTCAATTCGATGCCATCGTGCTGGCCGGCGGCGCGACCGTGCCCCGGGGCCTGCCGGTGCCCGGCGCCGGCCTGGACGGCGTCTACCAGGCCATGGAGTACCTGCCGGTGTCCAACCGGGCGGTCCGGGACGGCGGCGCCGAGGCTGCCATCTCGGCCCGCGGGCGGCACGTGGTGATCATCGGCGGCGGCGACACCGGGGCCGACTGCCTCGGGACCGCGCTGCGGCAGGGCGCCGCATCGGTCACGCAGCTCGAGATCATGCCGCGGCCGCCGCAATTGCGGCCGGACAGCCAGCCGTGGCCGACGTATCCGATGATCTACCGGGTGTCCAGCGCCCACGAAGAGGGCGGCGAGCGCACCTACTCGGTCAGCACGCAGGAGTTCGTGGCGGACGAGGCGGACCGGGTGCGCGGGCTGCGGCTGGTCGAGGTGGAATCGGCCCCGACGGGGTTCGCTCCGGTACCGGGCACCGAGCGGGAACTGCCCTGCGATCTGGTGCTGCTGGCGATGGGCTTCACCGGCGCCGAGCGCGGCCCGCTGCTCGAGGGCCTCGGCGTGGACCTCGACGCGCGCGGCAACGTGGTCCGGGACCGCTCGTATGCCACCCAGGTCCCGGGCGTCTTCGTGGCCGGCGACATGGGACGCGGCCAGTCACTGATCGTGTGGGCGATCGCCGAGGGCAGGTCGGCGGCGGCGGCCGTGGACCGCTACCTGGTCGGCGCGACCGACCTGCCGGCCGCGATACCGCCGACGGCCGCTCCGCTCAGGTAGGCCGGTTACCCGCAGGTAGGCCGGTTACCGGAAGGCCGGGCTCAGGTCGGCCCTTCCTGGCGGCCCTTCCTGGCCGCCTTTCCTGGCCGCCTTTCCTGGCCGCCTGAGCCGCGCTGCTGGAGCGTTGCGGTAGGGGCTTTATGGCGTGAGGTTTGCGGCATGACCGCGCAGGGCTGAGCGAACCGCGCGAACTCCCAACGTGGCCACGGTAACGTCACAGAACATGCCAGCCGCCTTTATTCCGAGCCCGTCTCGCGGCCTCTGGCATGTCGGCCCGGTCCCGATCCGCGGGTACGCGCTATGCGTCGTGCTCGCCATCATCGTCTGGCTCTGGGTGAGCGACCGCCGCTACCGTCGTATTGGCGGCCGGAGCGGCCTGATCCTGGACATCGCCACCCTCGCGGTCCCGTTCGGGCTGGCCGGTGCGCGGGCCTACGGCGTGCTCACCAGTTACCATCTCTATTTCGGCGCGCACCGGGACTGGGCCGACGTGCTGCGCCTGTGGGACGGCGGGTTCGGGCTGCCGGGCGGGGTCGCCGCCGGGGCGATCGGAGCCTGGATAGCCTGCCGCAGGAGCGGCGTGGCGCTGAGCCCGGTGGCCGGCGCCGCGGCGCCGGGCCTCGCGTTCGCCGCCGCGATAGCGTGCTGGGGCAACTGGCTGAGCCAGCAGATGTATGGCCGCCCGGCCGTTGTACCGTGGGCGCTGGAGATCGCTCCCGAGCACCGGGTGGCTGGCTACGAGGATTTCGCGACCTTCCAGCCGACGTTCTTGTACGAATCGATCTGGGACGTGCTCGCTGGCGTGCTGGTGATCCTCGCGGCGCGCAGGTTCCTGCTGACCGGCGACCGCACGTTCGCTCTTTATGCCGGCCTGCAGGCGACCGGCACGCTGTGCGCGGGAATGCTCCGGATCGGTTATGCACAGCGGCTGTTTGGCCTGCCCGTCGGCCAGGTACTGATGATGCTGGTGCTGGCAGGCGCCGCCGGGTACCTGTACCTGACCAGGAAGAAAGTGGGACCAGACCGCCTGGCACCGGCCGGTGCGCGCGCCGCGGCCCGGCCGGGGACGGCGGCCAGCGCGGACGTGCTGGCCAGGGGCCGCCGGTGATCCAGGCAGTCGGCGTGTGCGCGGCAGCGTCAGGCTCTACGTGAACATGGACCCGGCTGAAACGTCCGGCTGAAACGGGATGAAGACCTCGCGGTGCCCCGGGTGGGAGTCGAACCCACACTGCACGGTGTTTGAGACCGCGGACTCTGCCTATTGGTCTACCGGGGCGCGGCCGGCCTACCTAGGCAGGTACGGCCAACGTCAATGTACCGGGTTAGGTACGCTCAGCGCGTGAGCCAGACCCCGTTTCGCGTCGTAATCGCCGAGGATGAGGCGCTGATTCGTCTTGATCTCAAGGAGATGCTCGAGGAGGACGGCTACGTCATCGCTGGAGAAGCGGCTGATGGCGAGGCTGCCGTCAAGCTAACCGAGAGCCTGCGCCCTGACTTGGTGATCATGGACGTCAAGATGCCGGTCCTCGATGGGGTCTCGGCCGCAGAGCGGATCACCGCACAGCATCTGGCTCCGGTCGTCATCTTGACCGCGTTCTCCCAGAGCGATCTCGTAAGACGCGCGAGCGACGCCGGCGCCATGGCCTACCTGGTCAAGCCGTTCACCAAGGCCGACCTGATCCCGGCCATCGAGATCGCGGTCAGTCGCTTCCAGCAGATATCCGCGCTCGAGACCGAGGTGGGTACCTTGCGTGAGCGGCTGGAGGTGCGGAAGCTGCTCGACCGGGCCAAGGGGATACTTCAGGCCGAACGCGGGATCACTGAGGCGGAGGCGTTCCGCTGGATCCAGAAGACCTCGATGGATCGCCGGATGACGATGCGCGCGGTCGCCGAGGAGGTGCTCGCGGGCGGTCATCCGGCGGGCCTGAAGCCAGATGACGCCAAGCCGGGCGCGCCCCAGCCTGGCGCGGGCAGACCGTCTGGCGCCGAGCCGGGTGCGGGCAGGCCGTCTGGCGCCGAGCCGGGTGCGGGCAGGCCGTCTGGCGCCGAGCCGGGTGCGGGCAGGCCGTCTGGCGCCGGGCCGGGCACCGTCAGGCCAGATGCCGGTGAAGGCGACTGAGCCTGGGCGGGTTTGGCGCGGTCTGTGAGCAGTGCTGACCACGCTGGCGCCGTCTCCGGGTGCCGCTAGTGGGCGCTGGCGTGCGCGATGTCTTTTGATCACACCTGCGCTGCGAGCCGGGACTCCGGTCCAGAGCAAGCGGGCGGGGCCGGGTGCACAACCCCCCGGATGCAGGCCCGGCACCCCGCCCGCCTGCGCCGCCACGCGCCCTGGGGCGGAGGCGGCGGAGAGCCCGGAGAACCTTTGGTGCCATGTCAGCCTTCCCCGGGCCGGCACGTTCTCTACTCGGCCTCGCCGGGCTCTGACCACCACGGTAGCGACGCGCTGGCACGGCGCGCAAAGACACTGACATTCCCTGGCCGGTATGGGCCAAACGTCCCCCGGCTGCGGCTACCTGGGACGACTGAGCAGGTCACCAAGCGTGCGCACACGCGGCGGGAACACGCGTGCCGGCATATCTCGGGCTTCCGCAGGACTGCGGCGCGGCCGCGGCTGCCGTCCCTCAGTGCTCCTATCTGCCCGGGCTCGCCGTGGGCTGGCTCCCTGGCCCGGTGCTTGCTCCGGCGGCGGCTCCTGGGACCGAATCACGCAGCAGGCAGCTCAGCCTGGAAGTGCAGATGCGCCTGCCAAGCTTGTCGGTGATGACGATCTCGTAGGTGGTCAGGGTCCGGCCGCCATGCAGGAGCGTCGCGACACCCGTTACCTCGCCCTCGGCGGCACCGCGATGGTGGGTCGCGCTGATCTCGATTCCCACGGTGACGCGCCCAGGGCCAGCGTGCAGGGCCGAGCCGAGTGAGCCAAGCGTCTCAGCCAGCACGCACGAGGCACCCCCGTGCAGCAGCCCGTAGGGCTGCGTGTTGCCCGCCACCGGCATGGTGCCGACGACCCGGCTCGCGGAGGCCTCGACGATCTTGATCCCCATGCGGTTGACGAGTACATCCGGCCCGAGCTGATCGAAGGCTTCCTTGACCTGCTGCTCGTGGTGGTCTACCACCGGTACCTCCGAGGTCCAGACAGCGCCTGCTAACTGCAGAGCAGCCTAGACACCCGCGGCGGTCGGGCGGATTGGGGGCACCGGTGGCTGGCCCCGGCTTCCCGGCGAGCAGCAGGCGATCGGCTCCCGAGCACTCCGGCGCGAGCGGCCGTCCCCTGTCGGAGCCGCGCACTAGACTTCCTGCGTGGCGACGAAGCCGACCCAGGAGCCCTCGCCCGGCCAGGCCGGCCCGGGCAGCGGACAGGGAAACCGAGACCGGCTGCTCCTGCTCGACGGGCACTCGCTTGCCTACCGGGCATTCTTTGCGCTCCCGATAGAGAACTTCTCCACCACCACCGGGCAGCCGACCAACGCTGTCTACGGCTTCACCGCGATGCTCATCAACGTGCTGCGCGACGAGCAGCCGACCCATGTAGCGGTCGCGTTCGACCGCAGCGAGCCGACCTTCAGGCATGAGCAGTATGTCGAGTACAAGGCGAACCGGCGGGAGACCCCGGCTGACTTCCGCAGCCAGCTGAGCCTGATCTTCGAGGTTCTTGACGCGATGGGCATCTCGCGGCTGTCGGTGGCCGGCTTCGAGGCCGACGACCTCATCGCCACGCTGACGGTCGCGGCCGTCGCCGAGGGCATGAGCGTGCTGATCGTGACCGGGGACAGGGACGCTCTCCAGCTGGTCAGCGACGACGTGACCGTCCTGATGACCCGGCGCGGGATCAGCGACATGACACGGTTCACGCCGGCGGCGGTCAGCGAGAAGTACGGGCTGACGCCCGCCCAGTACCCCGACTTCGCGGCGTTGCGCGGGGACCCGAGCGATAACCTGCCGAGCATCCCGGGAGTGGGCGAGAAGACCGCCGCCAAATGGGTCATGGAGTTCGGCTCGCTGGCCGACCTCGTCGACCGGGTCGACGAGGTCAAGGGCCGGGCGGGCGACAACCTCCGCGAGCACCTCTCCGACGTGCTGCGCAACCGCAAGCTCACCGAGCTGGCCCGCGACGTGCCGATGGAGGCCGCGCCGAAGGACCTCCGTCCGGCGCCATGGGACCGGGAGCAGATCCATCAGCTGTTCGACACCTTGCAGTTCCGGGTGCTGCGGGAGCGGCTGACGGCGACATTCCCGGCCGGGATCGCCGCCGCGGCGGGCGCGGCAGGCTCCAGCGAGCCATCCGGGCCAACCGAGGGCTTCGACGTCGACGTGACCGTGCTCGGCCCGGAGGAGGTGGCCGGCTGGCTCGCAGAGCACGGCGGCGGGGGACGGGCGGGCCTGGCCGCCAGCGGAAGCTGGGGACGCGGCACCGGCGTGCTCGACGGTCTCGCGCTCGCCAGCCCGGACGGTGCGGCCGCCTTCCTTGACCCGACCGCGCTTACCGAGGATGACGACAAGGCGCTGGCCCAGTGGCTCGCCGATCCGGCGCGGCCGAAGGCCCTGCACGATGCCAAGGGCCCGATGCATGCGATGAGAGCGCGGGGCTGGCAGCTGGGCGGCCTGACCAGCGACACGGCGCTCGCGGCCTACCTGGCGCTGCCGGGCCAGCGCTCGTTCGACCTCGCCGACCTCGCGGCGCGCTACCTCAGCCGGGAGCTGCGCGGCGGCGGCAGCACCACCGGGCAGCTGACCCTGGAGATGTCGGGCGAGGCCGAGGCGGCGGCGGCGCTGGCGGAGCGCGCCGTGGCGACCAGGGAACTCGCCGACGCCCTCGACGCCGATCTGGCTAACCGCGGTGCGACGCGGCTGCTCACCGAGGTGGAGCTGCCGCTGGTCGACGTGCTGGCCGAGATGGAGCGAGCCGGGATCGCTGCCGACGCCGATCACCTGGCAGAGATGTCGGCGAGCCTGGGCAGCGAGGTCAAGTCGGCGGAGCAGGCCGCTTACGCTGTCACCGGGCACGAGTTCAACCTCGGCTCGCCGAAGCAGCTCCAGGAAGTCCTCTTCACCGAGCTGGGCCTGCCGAAAACCAAGCGGATCAAGACCGGCTATACGACCGATTCGGAGGCGCTGACCGGGCTGCTCGCGCAGACCGGTCACCCCGTCCTCGCGCACCTGCTCAGGCACCGGGATGTCGCCAAGCTGAAGAGCATCGTGGACACGCTGATCCCGATGGCCGGCCAGGACGGGCGCATCCACACCACCTATAACCAGATGATCGCGGCCACCGGTCGGCTTTCCTCGACCGATCCGAACCTGCAGAACATCCCCATCCGGACCGAGGAGGGCCGCCGGATCCGGCGCGGCTTCGTGGTGGGCGAGGGCTATGACTGCCTGCTGACCGCCGACTACAGCCAGATCGAGCTGCGGATCATGGCGCACCTGTCCGGGGACGAGGCGCTGGCCGCCGCGTTCAGCTCGGGCCACGACTTTCACGCCGCCACGGCGTCCAGCGTCTTCGGCGTCGAGCCCGGCGAGGTCACCGGCGATCTGCGCAGCCGGATCAAGGCGATGAACTACGGGCTGGCCTACGGGCTGTCCGTCTACGGGCTCTCCCAGCAGCTGCATGTCACGCCCGATGAGGCCCGGGCCTTCATGGAGGAGTATTTCAGGCAGTTCGGCGGGGTCCGTGACTATCTGAACGAGGTCGTGGCCCGGGCCAGGGCCGACGGGTTCACCCAGACCATGCTCGGCCGCCGCCGTTACCTGCCCGATCTGACCTCCGACAACAGGCAGCGCAGGGAGATGGCTGAGCGGATGGCCCTGAACGCTCCGATCCAGGGGTCAGCGGCGGACATCATCAAGGTGGCCATGCTCGCGGTGGACCGCGATATCCGCCGCCACGGCCTGCGGTCGCGGATGCTGCTGCAGGTCCATGACGAGCTGCTGTTCGAGGTGGCCCCCGGCGAGCTGGCCGAGCTCCGCGAGCTGGTCCACGCGGCGATGTGCGGGGCGGCTGACCTGACGGTGCCGCTCGACGTCTCCATGGGCACCGGGCGGAGCTGGGCAGATGCCGCCCACTGACCGGCGGCGCGGCCGCGCGCTGGAGCAGCCGGAAACGGGCCGCCAGCCAGGCTGAATACAGGCTGCAGATTGACCGGTAGGCCTAGCTCTCATATTCTGATCGTTGCGCTGTGTTTCTTCTTGCACTCCGTCATGGTCAGGCAGCCCGCGGGCCGTCTAAAGGCAGGCCTCGGCCGGTCGTAGCTGGCCAGGCACGTCCAGTCATCCCTGGCAGCCCATGGTGGGTGCGGCATGCAGAGCGCGCGTCCACCAATCCCTGTCCGTATCCGGAGCCCACCTACACATGACGACGAGCAGCACCGAGGCCAACTCGACCCCCAAAGTAGCGGTCAACGACATCGGTTCCGAGGAGGCCTTCCTCGCCGCGATCGACGAGACCATCAAGTATTTCAATGACGGCGATATCGTCGAAGGAACCGTCGTCAAGGTCGACAGGGACGAGGTCCTGCTCGACATCGGCTACAAGACCGAAGGCGTCATACCGTCCCGCGAGCTGTCGATCAAGCACGACGTCGATCCGCATGACGTCGTCAAGACCGGCGAGCACATCGAGGCCCTTGTCCTGCAGAAGGAGGACAAGGAGGGCCGGCTGATCCTGTCCAAGAAGCGGGCTCAGTACGAGCGCGCCTGGGGCACGATCGAGAAGATCAAGGAAGAGGACGGCGTCGTCACCGGCACCGTCATCGAGGTGGTCAAGGGCGGCCTGATCCTCGACATCGGCCTGCGCGGCTTCCTGCCTGCCTCGCTGGTGGAGATGCGGCGGGTCCGCGACCTGCAGCCATATGTGGGCAAGGAGATCGAGGCGAAGATCATCGAGCTGGACAAGAACCGCAACAACGTGGTCTTGTCCCGCCGCGCCTGGCTGGAGCAGACGCAGTCGGAGGTCAGGCAGAACTTCCTGAACACGCTGCAGCGCGGCCAGATCCGCAAGGGCGTGGTTTCCTCGATCGTCAACTTCGGCGCCTTCGTCGACCTGGGTGGCGTGGACGGCCTGGTACACGTGTCCGAGCTGTCCTGGAAGCACATCGACCATCCCGGTGAGGTCGTCGAGGTGGGCCAGGAAGTCACCGTCGAGGTGCTCGACGTGGACATGGACCGGGAGCGGGTGTCGCTCTCGCTGAAGTCCACGCAGGAGGACCCCTGGCAGCAGTTCGCCCGTACCCACCAGATCGGCCAGGTGGTACCAGGGCGGGTCACCAAGCTGGTGCCGTTCGGGTCCTTCGTCCGGGTGGAGGAGGGCATCGAGGGCCTGGTGCACATCTCCGAGCTCGCCGACCGGCATGTCGAGATTCCGGAGCAGGTCGTCCAGGTGGGCGATGAGATCTTCGTCAAGATCATCGACATCGATCTCGACCGGCGCCGGATCAGCCTGTCCCTGAAGCAGGCGAACGAGGGCACGATCGGCGAGGCGGTCGGAGACGACTTCGATCCCACCCTGTACGGGATGCCTGCCACCTATGACGAGCAGGGCAACTACGTCTACCCCGACGGATTCGACTCCGAGTCGGGCGAGTGGCTTGAGGGGTACGACACCCAGCGCGAGGAGTGGGAACGCCAGTACGCCGAGGCCCGCTCGCGGTACGAGGCGCATCAGCAGCAGGTCGTCGAGGCGCGTAAGTCTGATGCGGCGAGCACGCAGCCTCAGCCCGCCGATGACACTCACGGCCAGCGCGAGGCAGACCAGGAGGCCACCGGCACGCTGGCCTCCGATGAGGCGCTGGCCGCACTGCGGGACAAGCTCTCAGGCGGCCAGAACTGACGGCTGGGTAACCACTGCCGGGTGCTCGTGACGGGTTTCCCGCGATAATCGCGGGAAACCCGTCACGATCATGAGAGGGCTTGACGTGAGTCGGGTGGGAACGTGCTGCGGGTAGGGCTGACCGGGGGGATCGGGGCCGGCAAGAGCGAGGTTTCGCGCCGCCTCGCAGCCCAGGGCGCCGTCGTCATCGATGCGGACGCGATCGCCAGGGAAGTCGTCGCGCCGGGAACGGCCGGCCTGGCCGGGGTGACCGCAGCGTTCGGGCCTGCGGTTCTGGGCCCGGACGGCAGCCTGGACCGGACGCTGCTCGGCGAGATCGTTTTCGGGGACGCCGAGGCGCGCGGCAAGCTGAATGCGATCATCCACCCGCTGGTCGCGCAGCGGATGGCCGAGCTTGAGCGGGCCGCGGGGCCGGGTTCGATCGTGGTGCACGACGTCCCGCTCATCACCGAGAACGGGCTGGCGCCTTCCTACGACATTGTGGTGGTCGTCGACGTACCACCCAGGACTCAGCTGGAACGGCTGGTCAAGCACCGGGCCATGACGCGTGCTCAGGCCCGGGCCCGGATCGCCGCCCAGGCCAGCCGGGAGGAGCGGCTAGCGGTGGCCGGCATCGTGATCGACAACTCAGGCTCACTCGCTGAGCTTGACCGGCAGGTCGGTGAGCTTTGGGCCGAGCTGCGTCGGCACGCCAACACCCGCCAGGAGTGAATGGCGCAGAACCAGGCCGCCTGGGCTTCCCGACCATCGATGTGTCCTGCATGCACTCCGGACTGCTGCGCCGCAGGTCAGCCGGCCCGGCGGCAGGCTCGCGGCGAGCCGCGACCGGAGCCGACATCGGGCCGATGGCGGCGATCGGCAGCCAGGCGTTCGGCGCGCCAGGCGGAATATTCCCGGCAGGCTGCTCAGTTTCGCTAGGCGGGTGGTCGTTGTGGAAGACGACGGCGCTATGACCGGCTTCATGGCGGCGTGGCAGAACGGGGGAAGCCTGGTCGTCGGACCGGTGGTCGCCCCGGCCCCGTCCACCGCCCAGGGGCTGATCTGCGCCGCGGCAGGGCAGGCGGACGAGGCGGTTCGCCCGGGCGTTCTGGTCGCCTGGGCGTTCTGGTCGCCTGGGCGTTCTGGTCGCCTGGGCGTTCTCGGCCGCCACGCGGCCGGTCGGGGTGGGCCAGCGCCAGCGGGCTGGGCGGTCGCTATGCGACCGCGCGAATGGTGCACGGCGGGCGCCTGCCCGGCGACCGCGCCCGGCTGTTCGCGCCGGTTACGGCGGCGATCGGCTAGGCCTGGCCAGGCCGGGCTTGCGCAGGCCGCGTTCTGTCGGACGCCCGCCTTACAGTGGAACAGTGAAGCCGCAGGAGAAGCGATGCGCCCGGTAACAGACCTGCAGCGGCGCGTAGCGCCGTTCGAAGTAGTGACGGAGATGGTGCCGGCCGGAGACCAGCCGCAGGCCATCGCCGAGATGGAGCGGCGGATCGGGTCCGGCGCACGGGACACCGTCCTGCTCGGTGCCACCGGAACCGGGAAGACAGCCACGATCGCCTGGCTGGCGGAGCGCCTGCAGCGGCCGACCCTGGTCATGCTGCCGAACAAGACGCTGGCTGCCCAGTTCGCCAACGAGCTGCGCGAGATGCTCCCGAAGAACGCGGTCGAGTATTTCGTCTCCTACTACGACTACTACCAGCCTGAGGCTTATGTGCCCCAGACCGACACCTATATCGAGAAGGACTCCTCGATCAACGATGAGGTGGACCGGCTGCGACATTCGGCCACTAACTCGCTGCTCACCCGCAGGGACACGATCGTGGTGGCCTCGGTCTCGTGCATCTACGGCCTCGGCACGCCGCAGGAGTACGTGGACCGCATGGTCAAGCTCAAGGTGGGCGGCACGATCGAGCGCGACTCGCTGCTGCGCAAGCTGGTCGGCATGCAGTATGCGCGAAATGACCTGGCGTTTACCCGGGGTACTTTCCGCGTTCGTGGCGACACCATCGAGGTGATCCCGGTCTATGAGGAGCTTGCCGTCCGGGTCGAGATGTTCGGCGACGAGATCGAGCGGCTGATGACGCTCCACCCGCTGACCGGGGAGGTGATCAGCGAGGACGAGGAACTCTACATCTTCCCCGCATCGCACTACGTGGCCGGCCCGGAGCGCATGGAACGGGCCATCGCGGGCATCGAGCAGGAGCTAGCCGAGCAGCTGGCCGCGATGGAGCGGGCAGGCAAGCTCCTCGAGGCGCAGCGGCTGCGGATGCGTACCACCTACGACATCGAGATGATGCGACAGGTCGGCAGCTGCTCGGGAATCGAGAACTACTCACGGCACATCGATGGCCGCGCGCCCGGCAGCCCGCCCAACACGCTGCTGGACTACTTCCCCGAGGACTTCCTGCTGGTGATCGACGAGTCGCACAACACGGTGCCGCAGATAGGCGCCATGTACGAGGGCGACGTCTCACGGAAGCGGACCCTGGTCGAGCACGGCTTCCGGCTGCCGAGCGCGATCGACAACCGGCCGCTGACCTGGGAGGAATTCTGCGACCGGATCGGGCAGACGGTCTACCTGTCGGCTACGCCCGGCCCGTACGAGCTGCAGCGCGTCGGCGGAGAGGTGGTCGAGCAGGTCATCAGGCCGACCGGGCTCATCGATCCCGAGGTGATCGTGAAGCCGACCAAGGGGCAGATTGATGACCTGGTACACGAGATCAGGGAACGGGCCGAGCGCTTCGAGCGGGTGCTGGTCACGACGCTGACCAAGAAGATGGCCGAGGACCTCACCGACTACCTGCTCGAACTCGGGATCCGGGCCAGGTACCTGCACAGCGAGGTCGATACGCTGCGGCGGGTGGAGCTGCTGCGGGAGCTGAGGCTCGGCGAGTATGACGTGCTAGTCGGGATCAACCTGCTCCGTGAGGGCCTGGACCTGCCTGAGGTGTCGCTGGTATCCATCCTGGACGCCGACAAGGAAGGCTTCCTGCGATCGGGTACCTCGCTCATCCAGACGATCGGCCGGGCGGCCAGGAATGTGTCCGGGCAGGTGCATATGTACGCCGACCAGGTAACCCCGTCGATGAAGCGGGCGATCGACGAGACCAGCCGGCGGCGCGCCAGGCAGGTCGCCTACAACACCGAACGCGGGCTTGACCCGCAGCCGTTGCGTAAGCGGATCGCCGACATCCTGGACCAGCTGGCCCGCGAAGACGCCGACACCGAGAAGCTGATCGGCGGATCGGGCCGCCAGCAGAGCCGCGGCAAGGCGCCGGTGCCCGGCCTGTCATCCCGGGCACGGGCGGTCGCGGCCGCCGCGTCGGGAGCGCGCCAGGATGGCCAGGACGGCGGCGGTCCCGCCCGCGAGGACCTGATCGCGCTGATCAGCGAGCTCACCGAGCAGATGCACACAGCCGCGGCCGAGCTGCAGTTCGAGATCGCCGCCAGGCTCCGCGACGAGATCAAGGAGCTCAAGCACGAGCTCAGGGGCATGCAGGCCGCCGGAGTCTGAGCCCGCCGCGCCCGGCAGCCCAACCTCCGGCAGCCCAACCTCCGGCAGCCCAACCTCCGGCAGCCCAACGCGCAGCGCGGCCCCAGTCGGCCGCACGCACGGCCAGACCCCGGTCAGCCTGGTGGTGACTGGAAGCGGAACCATCGCGGGCCGGCTGCCGTCCAAGTGGTGTCCAGGCGAAAGTTCGTTCGCCTGGCGTCACGGGCCCGGGCCAGGTAACAGGGCGGGCCGGGGAGGCAGGTAGCCATGTATGCCCTGTCGGTGTTAAGAGGACACCTCGCCCTGGTCGGATTCGCGCTGCTGGCTGGGTCGATCGCGCTGGCCGGATGCGGGAGCGCCACCGCGCCGGGCAGCGGATCTCCGGGGACCGCGGCCGCGCACGCATCTCCCGTCGGCGGCGCTGCGCCATCTGCGGCCGCATCGTCGGCGACCGGGTCATCCAAGGCCGCCGCGAACCAGCCGGAACTGTGCGCCGACATCGGCCAGATCAGCAGGCTGGTGATCCTCAGGAGCCCGGGCGCCAGCCGGATCCAGGAGCTGCACTTCCCGTTCCCCGTGCAGGTCACTGTCACCAGCGCCGCCGCCGCCCGGTCGGTGGCCAGGGCGTTGTGCGCGCTGCCCAGGATGCCCCGCGGCATCTTCAGCTGCCCGATGCAGCTGGGCGGGACGAGCTACCGGCTGACCTTCATGGCCCGCGGCCGCCAGCTGGCTGCCGTGACCGCTGTGGCGACCGGCTGCCAGACCGTCACCGGAGTGGGCCCGGTCCGCCGGGCGCTCGATACATCAGGATTCTGGTCGGTTCTGGGCCGGGCGATGGGCCTGTTTGCGCCGAGAGTGCCGGTCTTCAGGGGCGACGGGCCGGCCACCGCGCAGTGCCGGATGGCCGAGACCCGGCTGCGGATGATCAGCGGCTGCCCGGCCGAGCTCCAGCCGGGTTCAGGGTTCAGAAAGTAGGCCTGACCTGCGATAACCGTTTACTTGCCAGCCCTCACCACGTTATCGGCGCTGGCTTGCGGGCGGACCCCAGCAGCCGGAGCGAGACACGGCCCGACCAGGGCGCCGCCTGACGGCGTAGGGTCGAAGTTATGCTGGCGAGCCTCGTCGCCGCATTGGTGTCGGCCTTCTGCTACGGAGTCGCCGCCGTCATGCAGGCGATAGCGATTCAATCGGCCACCCGTCGGCCCGCCCGGGTACGCACCGCGGACGCGACGGTTGGCGGGGTCGATCCTGGCCTGGTGGTGCGGCTGCTCGGGCAGTGGCGATTCCTGGCCAGTCTCGGGATTGACATCGTCGGGTTCCTCGCTCAGCTGGTGGCCTTGCAGCGGCTGCCGCTGTTCGCCGTGCAGGCGATAATCGCCGCCAACCTCGCTGTCACGGCCGTGTTCGCGGCCCTGCTGATGCACGTGCGGCTGAGCCTGCGCGAATGGCTTTCGGTCACCGGGGTGGTGGTCGGCGTCGGGCTGCTCGGCACCTCGGCGGGCGCCGAGGGCGCGGCGACCGTCGGCTTCGCCTTCCAGCTCGCCCTGATGGTCACGGTGGCCGGCGTCGCGGTGGCCGGAATAGCGGCGGCCCGGCTCCCTAACCGGATCAGGACCCCGGCGCTCGGAGCGATCGCCGGGCTCGGCTACGCCGTGCTGGCCATCGCCGCCCGGATCCTGCCCGGTTTCTCGCCCTCGCAGCTGGTCCGCAACCCGGCCACCTACACGCTGGCGGCCGCGGGGATCGTCTCGTTCCTCCTCTATGCATCCGCGCTGGAGGGCGGGAGCGTCACGGTGGCCACGGCAGCGGTGGTGCTGGCCGAGACCATGCCGCCGGCCGTGGTGGGAGTGATATTTCTCGGCGATACCACCCGGGACGGGCTGACCGGGGTGGCCGTGCTCGGGTTCCTCCTGGCCGTCGTCTGCGCGGTGGCGCTGGCCAGATTCGGCGAGGCCAGCGAGGAGAAGGCGGAGGAAGCCCGGGCCGAACGGGCCCGGCGGGCGCGAGGTGACACCGCTTCGACGGTCACCTAAGGCGGCCGCGAGGTGCCCGGCGGCAGCACGCGGGGACCGGCCGCCGCCGCTGAGGCGGTCACCTGGACAGCCCGGATCGGCGCCGCCGGGCCGCTCACCGGTGTCGGTGGCCACGGTGAGATCGCATGACTGATATTCTGATACCCCGTGGACCGGTGGATTTGCCGCCGGGCACCGACCACGGGAGCCGCATTGTGCCAACGGCATCGCACACCTCACGGCCGACATCAGCCAGCCATCTCTTCGTGACCGGGGGCGTTGCCTCCAGCCTCGGCAAGGGGCTCACCGCCTCCAGCCTGGGCCGCCTGCTCAAGCTGCGCGGCCTGCGGGTCAATATGCAGAAGCTTGACCCTTATCTCAACGTGGACCCGGGCACGATGAACCCGTTCCAGCACGGCGAGGTCTTCGTGACCGACGACGGCACCGAGACCGACCTGGACGTCGGGCACTACGAGCGATTCCTCGACACCAGGCTGGCCGGTTCCGCGAACGTCACCACCGGGCAGATCTACTCCAGCGTCATCGCCAAGGAGCGGCGCGGCGACTACCTGGGCGACACGGTGCAGGTGATCCCGCACATCACCAACGAGATCAAGTCGCGGATCTTCGAGATGGCCACCCCGGACACCGACGTCGTCATCACCGAGGTCGGCGGCACGGTCGGCGACATCGAGTCGCTGCCCTTCCTGGAGGCGATCCGGCAGGTCCGCCACGAGATCGGCCGGGACCGCTGCTTCTTCCTGCACGTGTCGCTGCTGCCCTACATCGGACCGTCCGGTGAGCTGAAGACCAAGCCGACCCAGCACTCAGTGGCCGCGCTGCGCAGCATCGGCATCCAGCCAGACGCCATCGTGTGCCGCAGCGACCGGCCGATCAGCGACGGCCTGAAACGCAAGATCAGCCTGATGTGCGACGTGGACGAGGAGGCGGTGGTCTCCGCCGCCGACGCGCTGTCCATCTATGACATTCCCAAGGTGCTGCACTCCGAGGGCCTGGACGCCTACGTGGTGCGCAGGCTCGGGCTGCCGTTCCGTGACGTCGACTGGAGCGACTGGGATGAGCTGCTGCGCCGGGTGCACCGCCCGGCCCGCAGCGTCACGATCGCGCTGGTCGGCAAGTACGTCGATCTCCCCGACGCGTACCTGTCACCCGCTGAGGCGCTGCGCGCGGGCGGGTTCGCCAACGACGCCCGGGTCAACATCCGCTGGGTGACCAGCGATGACTGCCGGACGCCGGAGGGCGCCGCCCGTCAGCTGGACGGGGCGGACGGGGTGCTGGTGCCGGGCGGTTTCGGCGTGCGCGGCATCGAGGGGAAGATCGGTGCGGTGCGGCATGCCCGCACGCACGGCATCCCGCTCCTCGGGCTCTGCCTTGGCCTGCAGTGCATGGCCATCGAGGTCGGCCGCGACCTGGCCGGCCTGGAGGGGGCCAACAGCGCCGAATTCGATCCCGACGCACGCTATCCGGTGATCGCCACCATGGCCGACCAGCAGGAGGTGGTGGCCGGGGAGCGGGACATGGGAGGCACCATGCGCCTGGGCCTCTACCCCGCGCGGCTGGCCGAGGGGAGCCTGGTCCGCGAGCTGTACGGTACCGACGAGGTGGCCGAGCGGCACCGGCACAGGTACGAGGTTAATAACGCATACCGGGACGTGCTCGAGCGGGCCGGGCTGGTCTGCTCGGGGCTTTCGCCGGACGGCCGGCTGGTCGAGTTCGTCGAGCTGCCGCGTGAGGTGCATCCGTTCTTCGTCGCGACTCAGGCACATCCCGAGTTCCTGTCCCGGCCGACCAGGCCGCATCCCCTGTTCAGCGGGCTGGTGGCCGCGGCCCTGAGCCGGTCAAGGACGGTATCGGCGCCCGAGTCCGTCCCGGCCGCCGCCGGCCCTCGCGCAGCCGCGAGCGCGTGATCGGCCGGCGGTTGGCGTGATCAGGCCGGCGGCGCGCGGATCCGACCAGATCGGCATTGTCGGCACCGGCATTGTCAGCGAGGATGAGGCAGATGAGGCGGGCCCGGGCAACGTGACCGAGACGACCGGCATGCGTCAGATCCGGGACGTGACCGAGTCCTGGCCGATTGACTCGACCGCCGAGCTGGCTCGGGGCGCCCTCGTCACCCTCCGCACGGACCAGGTGCGGATGCCGGATGGGGACGTGGCCGCCAGGGACGTGGTGGAGCATCCGGGCGCCGTCGCAGTGGTCGCCCTGGACGATGCCGGGCAGGTGCTGCTCATCCGCCAGTACCGGCACGCGGCGGGCAGGCTGCTCTGGGAGATCCCGGCCGGTCTGCGCGATGTGGCCGGCGAGCCGCTGAGGGCCACTGCCGAGCGAGAGCTGCTCGAGGAGGCTGGCTATCGGGCCCGGGACTGGCGGGTGCTGGTGGACTATTTCTCCTCGCCTGGATTCAGCACCGAGCGGCTGCGCATCTTCCTGGCCCGGGGCCTGAGCCTGGTCCCCGAGCAGCACCGGACCTACGTGCCTGAGCATGAAGAGGCCCACCTGGAGCTGGCCTGGCTGCCGCTGGAGACGGTGGTGGGCCTGCTGCTGTCCGGCGAGCTGCACAACGGCGTGACGGCCGTGGGCATCTTGTCGGCATATGTGGCCAGACCGGATGGATTCGCCATGCTGCGGGATGCCGAGGCGCCGGAATCATGAGGTACCGCCGGGCGCGGCCCGAGACGGAACCGCCCGACCACGGGGTCGGGCAGAACGCGATCAGGTACGACAAGGAAGGGGCCGGAGCCAATGAAGGTCGGCGTACCCAAAGAGATCAAGAATCACGAGTATCGGGTGGCAATGACGCCGGCTGGCGTGCATGAGCTCGTCCGGGGCGGCCACGAGGTCTACGTCCAGGAGGACGCCGGGGTCGGCTCTTCCATTCCCGATACCGACTTCGTCGCCGCGGGCGCGAGCATCTTGCCGGACGCCGACCAGGTGTGGGCCGCAGGCGACCTGATCCTCAAGGTCAAGGAGCCCGTGGCCGAGGAGTATCACCGGATGCGCAAGGGCCAGGTCCTGTTTACCTACCTGCACATTGCCGCGTCCCGGGAATGCACCAACGCGCTGCTTGGGTCGGGGATCACGGCCATCGCATATGAGACCGTCCAGCTACCAGACGGCTCGCTGCCGTTGCTCGCGCCCATGTCGGAGGTGGCCGGGCGGATGGCACCGCAGGTCGGGGCGCACCACCTGCAGCGCGACGGCGGCGGGCGCGGCGTGCTGATGGGCGGGGTGTCCGGCGTCTACGCCGCGAAGGTCGTGGTGCTCGGCGCCGGGGTGTCCGGCATGAACGCGGCCGCGATCGCGCTCGGCATGCAGGCCGAGGTGCTGCTGATCGACAAGAACGTGGCCAGGCTGCGCCAGGCGGATGCGATCTACCAGGGCCACTGCCAGACGGTGGCGTCCAACGCCTATGAGGTCGAGCGGGCGGTGATCGACGCCGACCTGGTCATCGGCGCGGTGCTGGTACCGGGCGCGAAGGCGCCGACGCTGGTCTCCAACGTGCTGGTGTCCCGGATGAAGCGCGGCTCGGTGCTCGTGGACATCTCCATTGACCAGGGCGGCTGCTTCGAGGACTCGCACCCGACCACGCACGCCGAGCCGACCTATGCGGTGCACGGTTCGCTGTTCTACTGCGTGGCCAACATGCCGGGCGCAGTGCCCCACACGTCTACCTACGCGCTGACCAACGTCACGCTGCCGTACGTGGTGGAGATCGCCAGCCGGGGCTGGCGAAGTGCGCTGGCGGCCGATCCGGCGCTGGCGCGGGGGCTGAACACCCACGAGGGCACGGTGACCTGCCGCCCGGTCGCGGAGGCGCACGGCCTTAGCTGGACCGCGCCGGATGAGGTGCTTAGCTGACCAGCGTCGCCGAGACTAGCCGCCGCTATCTTGATCACCTGATGATCGAGCGCGGCCTGGCCGACCACACACTGCAGGCCTACGGCCGTGACCTGCAGCGTTACGCTGACGCGCTGACCGCCCGCGGCACGACCGATATCGGGGAGGTCACGACGGCGGACGTCGCGGCGTTCCTGGCCGGACTGCGGGAGGGGGACGAGGATCACCCGCCGCTCGCGGCCAGCTCGACCGGGCGGGCCGTCGTCGCGGTGCGCGGGCTGCACGCGTTCGCGGCCGCCGAGCGGCTCGCCGGAAGTGACCCGGCGCGCCAGGTGCGGCCGCCCGCGCCGCCGCGACGGCTGCCCAGGGCCATCTCGGTGGACGAGATCGAGCGCCTGCTGGAGGCGGCTGGGGCGCCACCCGTGCCGGGCCCCGCAACGGGCCTCCTGCCGGATCCCGGGGCAACTCCCGGGGCGGATCCCGCGGCCGGTACCGGCGCGGGATCCGGCCGGGCGGGGGAGACCCTGACGGCGCTGCGCGACCGGGCCCTGCTCGAGCTGCTGTACGGCACCGGCGCCCGGATATCCGAGGCGGTCGGCCTCGACGTGGACGACCTGGAACTGGCCAGCGACGGCCGCGGTATCCGGATGCCCGCCGCGATCCGGCTGGCCGGCAAGGGCGGCAAGCAGCGGGTAGTCCCGGTCGGCAGCTACGCGCGCGCGGCGGTGGAAGCGTACCTGGTCAGGGCGCGGCCGGCGCTCGCCGCGGCCCGCCGCAGCGGCCAGTCGACCCCGGCGGTCTTCCTGAACGCGCGCGGCGGGCGGCTCACCAGGCAGGGGGCGTGGGCAGCGCTGCGGGCGGCGGCCGGCCGGGCCGGGCTGGCTGAGGTGTCGCCGCACACGTTAAGGCACTCCTTCGCCACGCACCTGCTCGATGGCGGCGCCGACGTCCGGGTCGTGCAGGAACTGCTCGGCCACGCCTCGGTCACCACGACGCAGGTCTACACCCTGGTGACCATCGAGAAGCTCCGTGAGGTCTATGCCGCCGCGCATCCGCGGGCGCTCGGCTAGGGGCGGACCGCGCCCGGCTGCCCGGAACGCGGACCTTGACCCGCCCGACCGGGACCTGACCAGGTGAGCCCCATTTCCGTGCAAACGGTGAGTCGGCTTGCCCTGACCGGATGCAGGCCCTAGAGTCCGGGTTTCAGCGGGCGCATTGCGCGGCCGTCGGGGAGGTGCGGAATCTGTGGCAGCGGCCCGGACATTGCAGGTCAGGCCCGGCTTGCTTGGTCCCACGGGTCGGCCTCTCCCGCTTTTCCCTGACCCAGAGCCGCTGCTGGTACACGGCCCGGCCCGTATTGCCGCCGTCTGCAACCAGAAGGGCGGGGTCGGAAAGACCACCACCACGATCAACCTGGGCGCCGCGCTGGCCGAGCACGGACGACGGGTTCTGCTGGTCGACTTCGACCCCCAGGGAGCCCTCTCGGTCGGCCTCGGCATCCAGCCGCACGAGCTGGAAGCGACCGTCTACAACCTGCTGATGGAACCCGGGCTCACGGCGCAGGACGTGCTGTTCAAGACCCACTTGGAGGGCTTGGACCTGCTGCCGAGCAACATCGACCTGTCCGGTGCCGAGGTGCAGCTGGTCCACGAGGTGGCCCGCGAGTTCGTGCTCGGCCGGGCGCTGCAGGCGGTTATCCCCGACTATGACGTCATCCTGATCGACTGCCAGCCGTCGCTGGGGCTGCTCACCGTCAACGCGCTGGCCTGCGCAGACGGCGTCATCGTGCCGCTGGAGTGTGAGTACTTCGCGCTGCGCGGCGTCGCGCTGCTGATGGAAACCATCGACAAGGTGTCCAGCAGGCTCAGCCCCAAGCTGCAGATGGACGGGCTGCTGGCGACGATGTACGACTCGCGGACCCTGCACACGAGGGAGGTCCTGGCCGGCGTGGTCAAGGGCTTCGGCGACAAAGTGTTCCATACCGTGATCAGCAGGACAGTGCGCTTCCCCGACGCGACCGTCGCGGGCGAGCCCATCACCAGCTTCGATCCCACGTCTAACGGGGCGGGTTCTTACCGCGAGCTCGCCAAGGAGGTACTGGAGCGGTGGCGCCAGTCCGGCCTCGAGGGTCCCGTCCGCGACGGGTGAGCCTGCCGGGTATCGCCGAGCTGCTGCGCCCTGCCCCGGAACCGGTCACCGTGAGCCAGCGTCGGCGCCGGGCGACCGGAGCCTGGTAGCCCGTCGGCTGCGCTCGGGAGCCTGAGCAGGCGAGCGCAGCTGCCCGGCATCGGATACCGTCTGCACTGACGGGAGGCGACGGCCATGAGGGGGCGGGGGCGAGAAGGCCGGAATGACCACGATGGTGATCGGCGAACCAGGTGACGCCTCCCATGCCCAGGCCGCGAACGGCTTCGAAGTGCACCTAGACGTCTTCGAGGGCCCGTTTGACTTGCTGCTCGCGCTGATATCGAAGCACAAGCTCGATATCACCGAGATCGCGCTTTCCAGCGTCACCGACGAGTTCATCGCGCATATCCGGGCCCGCGCGGATGCCTGGGACCTGGATCAGGCGAGCTACTTCCTGGTGGTCGCGGCCACCCTGCTCGACCTGAAGGCAGCCAGGCTGCTGCCCGCGGGCGAAGTCGACGACGAGGAGGATCTCGCCCTGCTGGAGGCGAGAGACCTGCTCTTCGCGCGGTTGCTGCAGTACCGCGCCTACAAGGCGGTGGCGGCCATCCTGGCCAGCCGGATGACTGCCTGGGGCCGCAGGTTCCCGCGGCGGGTGCCGATGGAACCGCGCTTCGCCGAGCTGCTTCCCGAAGTGCTGCTCGGTCTCGGACCAGCTGACTTCGCCGCCATCGCGGCCCGTACGCTGGCCCCGCGCCAGCCTCCCGTGGTGTCCACGGCGCACCTGCACGTGGCCCGCACCACCGTGCGCGAGCAGGTCGATATCCTGGTCGGCCGGCTCGCCAGCCTGCGCCGGGCCACCTTCCGCCAGCTGTCGTCCGACTGCGCGGACACCTATGAGGTGGTCGCGCGCTTCCTGGCCGTCCTTGAGCTCTACCGTTCGGGCAGCGTGTCCTTCGACCAGCTAGCCCCGCTCGGCGAGCTGTACGTGAGCTGGGCCGGAGACGGCCGGCAGGCGGCAGGCGGGCCCTCGGCCGGAGACGGCCAGCGGGCCGACGACCCGAAGCCGGCGGCGCAAGGGCATCCGGCGGCGGAAGGACAACCGTCCGCTGCCGCCGACGAGGAAGATGAGGATTAGGCATGCAGGACGGGCCGGGGCTGCAGGCCAGCCTCGAGGCGATCATGCTGGTAGCTGATGAGCCGGTCTCCGAAGTGCTGATCGCGCAGGTGCTTGAACGTCCGCGCGACGACGTCGCCGCGGCGCTGCGCGAGCTCGCCGCGTCGTACACGGCTGATCAGCGCGGGTTTGACCTACGCGAGGTGGCGGGCGGCTGGCGCTTCTACACCCGCGAGGACTGCGCGCCGGTCGTCGAGCGGTTCGTGAGCGATGGCCAGGAGGTGCGGCTCACCCAGGCGTCGCTCGAGACGCTGGCCGTGGTCGCCTACCGCCAGCCGGTCAGCCGGGCCAGGGTGTCAGCGGTGCGCGGCGTCAACTGCGACGGGGTGATGCGAACGCTGGTCCTGCGCGGGCTGCTGGCAGAGGCCGGTACTGATCAGGAGACGGGCGCTGCCCTGTTCGGGACGACCGCGTATTTCCTTGAACGCCTCGGCCTGGCCAGCCTCGACGAGCTGCCCGAGCTCGCTGGATTCCTGCCCGACCACCTGGACGATGAGCTGGACGCAGGCCATGAGCAGCATCCGGGCTGAGCGGCCCGGCCGTCCTCAGGCTGACCGGCCGGGCCGGGCTCCGGGCGACGGGGCGCCCCGGGGCCAGGGCGAGCGCCGGGCCCGCGCCAGCGTCGGCGCCGCGGACCGCAGCATGGCCAGCGAGGCCGAGGACTCCCTGGTCGACGTGGTCGGCGGGGTCCGCCTGCAGAAAGTGCTGGCTGCGGCGGGCGTGGGCAGCCGCAGGCACTGCGAAGAGCTGATCGGCGAGGGCCGGGTCGAGGTGGACGGTCAGATCGTCCGCAGGTTCGGGGCCCGGGTCGATCCGCAGCATCAGGTGATCAGAGTGGACGGCAGGCGCATACCAGCCCGCGAGGACCTGGTCTATGTCGCCCTGAACAAGCCGGCCGTGCTCACCACCATGTCGGACAACCGGGGGCGGCCGACCGTCGCCGATTTCCTGGGTGATCGCGCCGAGCGGATGTTCCACGTCGGCAGGCTCGACTACGATACCGAGGGCCTGATGCTGCTGACCAACGACGGCGAGCTAGCGCACCGGCTGGCCCATCCGCGTTACGGGGTACTCAAGACCTACCTCGCAGACGTGACCGGGCCGCTGCGCAGAGACCTGGGCCGCCAGCTGGCCACCGGGATCGAGCTTTCCGACGGGGTGGCTACTGCTGACAGGTTCCGCGTGGTCGAGCGGACCGGTAACCGGGCGCTGGTGGAGATCACCCTGCACGAGGGGCGCAAGCACATCGTCAGGCGGATGCTGGCCGAGGCCGGCTACCCGGTCCGCCGTCTGGTTCGCACCCAGGTGGGACCGGTCAAGCTGGGCTCGCTCCGGTCCGGCGCCACCCGGCGGCTGACTACCGCGGAGATCGGCGAGCTGTACGCGGCCGTGGGTCTATAGCCTGGTAGCTCAGCCCGCCGGGCCGCGGTGCCGAAGCAGGTCACGGTGCCGGTTCCGGGGGAACTCATGAGGAGGGACATTAGTGACAGTCAGGGCGATTCGCGGCGCCGTTCAGGTCGACGCGAACGAGCGGGACGCGATCCTGACGGGTACCGCTGAGCTCGTCACCGAAGTGATGAGCCGCAACCAGCTGACCCCTGCCGAGGTGATCAGCGTCCTGTTCTCCGCCACTGCTGACCTCAACGCCGAGTTCCCCGCACTTGCCGCGCGCAAGCTCGGATTCCAGGATGTTCCGCTGCTGTGCTGCGCCGAGATCGACGTTCCGGGCGCACTGCCCCGTGTCGTCCGTCTGATGATGCACATCGAGACGGCAGCGCCGCGTTCTGCGGTGCAGCACGTGTACCTGCGCGGCGCCGCCGCACTGCGTCTGGACATCGCCCAGTGACCGGCTCCGGCCCGCGCCGCGTGGTGGTGATCGGCACCGGCCTGATCGGTACCTCGATCGCTCTGGCGCTGCGGGAACGCGGCGCGGAGGTCTGGCTGGCCGACCGTGATGCAGCCGCGGCGCGGCTGGCTGAGGGCATCGGCGCGGGCCGGTCCCTTCCGGCCGCCGGGCCACCCGGCGGCCCGGCCGAGCTGGCCGTCCTGGCCGTACCGCCCGCCTCAACCGGGGCCGCCCTGGCCGCGGCGCAGGCGGCCGGGCTGGCGCGCTGGTACACCGATGTCGCCAGCGTCAAGGAGCTTCCGCTGGCCAGCGCCCGCGAGCTGGGTTGCGATATCACCCTCTTCGTGCCAGGACATCCGATTTCCGGGCGGGAGCGGTCCGGTCCGGCCGCGGCCCGGGCCGATTTGTTCCTCGGCCGGCCATGGGCGCTCTGCCCGGCGCCTGAGACCAGCGAGGACGCCGTCACGGCCGTCGCGGCCATGGCGACGGCCTGCGGTGCCCAGCCGATCCGGATGTCCGCTGACGAGCATGACCAGTGGGCGGCCCTCGTTTCGCACGCGCCGCACGTCGTCGCCGCCGTGGTCGCCGCGATGCTCGGACCTGCGCCGGACGCAGCGCTCGCGCTTTCCGGGCAGGGTCTGCGCGACGTGACCAGGATCGCGGCCGGAGACACCGAGCTGTGGACGCAGATCCTGGCCGCCAATGCGGCCCACGCCGGACAGGTGATCGCGGGCCTGTCGGCTGACCTGGCGACCGCGGCTGGCATGCTCGAGGAGATCGCCAAGGGCGACCAGGCCGCGCAGGACCGGCTGGCGGGCCTGCTGGATGGCGGCCGGGCCGGGGTGGCGCGGATCCCGGGCAAGCGCGGTGGCCCGGCACCCGCCTACCAGATCGTCCAGGTCGTCATCGGGGACCGGCCAGGCGAGCTGGCCAGGCTCTTCCAGGCGGCCGGTGACGCCGGGATCAACATCGAGGACGTAGCCATCGAGCATTCACCGGGGCTGCCGGCGGGCGTCGCGGAGCTGTCGGTGACTCCGCAGGCCGCCGAAACGCTCGCCGCGGCTCTCGCGGCCGGCGGCTGGCCGGTTCGCCGGTAGCATCGCCATCGTGACGAATTCGGCTGCCATCGGGCAGGAAGCACGGGCCGGCGCGGCGGATGACCGGCGGGACGCCGTGGCGGCGGGCCGCCGCGGCATGGTGATCGCGGTCGACGGGCCGGCTGCCGGCAAGTCCAGCGCTGCCCGCGGCGCCGCCTGCTCGCTCGGGCTGCGTTACCTGGATACCGGAGCGATGTACCGTGCGGTCACCTGGTGGCTGCTCACTCACGACGTTGACATCTCCAGCCCGGCAGCCATAGCCGAGCAGGCCAGGCGGCCGGCGCTGGAGGTCGGGACAGATCCGGTCGCACCGGAGATCCTGGTCGACGGGACTGATGTCGCGGCGCCGATCCGGTCCCGTGAGGTGTCCAACGCGGTCAGCGCGGTGGCGGCTGTCCCGCAGGTCCGCAGCTACCTGGTCGGGATTCAGCAGCAGATCATCGCGGAAGCGCGGGCGGCGGGGGCCGGCATCGTGGCCGAGGGCCGGGACATCGGCACCGTGGTAGCGCCGGACGCGCCGGTGAAGGTATTCCTGACCGCGACCGAGGCAGTACGGGCCAGCAGGCGCAGTGCTGATCTTGCTGCCGACCCGGCCGCAACCGTGGCGGTTACTCTTGCTGAGCAGGCTCGCCGGGACGCCTCCGACGCCCCGCAGATGGCCAGGGCAGCCGATGCGATCGAGATCGATACGACCGGCATGGGCCTGGCCGATGTCATCGCCGAGATCGCCGCGCTCGCTGACGCCAGGATGGCGGACGCATGGCGAAGCTGAGCCCTCCCGGCCGGGCCGACCTTGACCCGGACCTGGAGGACGGCCCGGATTCCGGGCCTTCGCCGGCGGTTCCCGTTGTCGCCGTCGTCGGCCGGCCCAATGTCGGCAAGTCGACGCTGGTGAACAGGATCCTCGGCAGCCGCCAGGCCGTGGTGGAGGACACCCCGGGGGTCACCCGGGACCGGGTTGCCTACGACGCGACCTGGCGTGGCCGGTCCTTCACCCTGGTGGACACCGGCGGCTGGGAGCCTGCCGCGGAGCGCTCCAAGGACCTGACCGCGCGGGTAGCCGCCCAAGCCCGGGTCGCGGTGGACGCAGCGGATGCCGTGCTGTTCGTCGTGGACGCCGTCGTCGGAGTGACCGACGCTGACGCGGCCGTCGCCGCGGTGCTGCGCAGATCACGCAAGCCGGTCGTGCTCGCCGCCAACAAGGTCGACGACGCGCCGGGCGAGCCCGCCGTCGCGTCGCTGTGGTCGCTGGGTCTCGGCGAGCCCCAGTCGGTGAGCGCGCTGCACGGCCGGGGCAGCGGAGATCTCCTCGACGCAGTGCTTGATGCGCTTCCGGCTGCGCCCAGGGAGCCGTTCGGCACCGAAGGCGGCCCGCGGCGGGTCGCCCTCATCGGGCGCCCGAACGTCGGCAAGTCCAGTCTGCTGAACAAGCTGGCCGGCCAGGAGCGGGTACTGGTCGATGAGGTGGCGGGCACGACCCGGGACCCGGTGGATGAGCTTATCGAGCTCGGTGGCAGCGTCTGGCGGTTCGTCGACACCGCCGGGATCAGGCGGCGCGTCAACCAGACGCAGGGCGCAGACTATTTCGCCGCGCTCCGGACCGAGCGGGCGCTCGAGCGCGCCGAGGTCGCGGTCGTGCTGGTAGATGCGAGCCAGCCGCTGGCCGAGCAGGACCTGCGGATCGTGTCGATGGTGATCGAGGCCGGTCGGGCGCTGGTGATCGCCTACAACAAGTGGGATCTGGTCGACGAGGACCGCAGGCTCTCCCTGGACGCGCAGATCGACCGGCAGCTGCACACCGCGCGATGGGCACCCAGGGTCAACCTCTCGGCCGCGACCGGCTGGCACACCGACCGGCTGGTCCCCGCGATCGAGCGGGCGCTGGCGGGCTGGGAGACGCGAGTGCAGACCGGAAGGCTCAACGCCTGGCTGGCCGGGCTGATCGCGGCCACCCCGCCGCCCGTGCGCGGCGGGAAGCAGCCGAAGATCCTGTTCGCCACGCAGGCGGGGGTCCGCCCGCCGCATTTCGTGCTGTTCACGACTGGTTTCCTGCAGGCCGGTTACCGCAGGTTCATCGAGCGCAGGCTGCGGGAGGAGTTCGGCTTCACCGGCAGCCCGGTGCACGTGTCAATGCGGCTGCGGGACAAGCGCCAAGGATCGGCCGGCGGCCAGCGGGGCGGGGCCCGGAGCCGCTGACGTAGCGGCCCGGCGCGGGTCAGCTGCAGGCCACTGTCGGGTCCAGCCAGAACCAGACGGTCGTGCTCATCTCGTCGCGGACATAACCCCACTGGTGAGCCAGGCTCTGCACCAGGAAGAGCCCGTGGCCGTCCGAGGCGTAGAAATCGCCCTTGACGACGGGAGCGGACAGATCGGAGCCGTCGTCCGCCACCTCGACCCGGATGCCGTCGCCGATCTCGATCATGGCGATCCTGACCGTCCCGCCGGCGCAGCATGAGTTGCTGTGCATCACGGCGTTGGTGACGATTTCCGAGGTGAGTAAGACAGCCACATCGACGGCGGGGCTCTGATCGCCGAGGATCTTGGCGACGAACGCGCGTGCCTCGCAAACGTGCTCAGGGCGCCCAGGGAGCGTAAGGCTTCCCAGGACCGCGGCGCCCGCCATCATGGCTAACTCTTCGGTGACGTCGCTGGCTGCCAAAGCTGCCATCTCGGTCCGCTCCCTCCCCGGCCGGTGCCGGAAAATCCCGTGCGCCGTTGCTGACGGCTCGACCGGGCCCGTGCCGGGGCGGGGTCGGCGCGGGCTCGGCTAGTTCTCATAATGGTGCGGGAGTGCACGCCATGCAAGTGCGTGGAACAAATTTCGTCAACGAAATCTCAATTGCGATCTCATCTGATCTCCGTTTTTCAGGTATGGTGAGCCTAAGTCCAGCAGCTGCGCGGTTGTGGCCGCTCTTGCCCGGAGCTGACTCGCGCCGCGCCAGCCCTCCCGAGGGGAGGCGAGAATGACCGTGTCGATCGGCCCGACCGTGCGTCGGCGTCGGCTCGGTACCGAGTTAAGGCGCCTGCGCGAAGCGCAGTCCATCAAACTTGAAGAGGTAGCCGACAAGCTCGGGCTTGCGCCCTCCACCCTGTCCCGGATAGAGACGGGCAAGGCACCGACCCGGTCGGTCTACCTCTTTTCCATGTTCGACCTATATGGGGTGACCGATCCGGGGCAGCGGCAGGTGCTCACGGAGATGGCCAGAGAAGGGCACCGCAAAGGTTGGTGGGCCGCCTACGAAGATGTGCTGCCCACCGGCTTTGGCATCTACGTTGGGCTGGAGGCCGAGGCGTCCTCGGTGCGGGCATTCGAGTCGCTCGTCGTGCATGGCCTGCTCCAGACCGAGGACTACGCCCGTGCGGTGATGAGCACCGTGCGCAGGAAACTCAGCCCGGACGAGATCGAGCGACTGGTCGCGCTGCGGATGCAGCGCCAGGAGGTACTGCTGCGGGCCGATCCGCTTGAGCTGTGGCTCATCATCGATGAGGCGGTGGTCCGCAGGACGATGGGCCCGCATCAGCTGATGCGCCGTCAGCTTGATCATCTTGCGGACGCCAGCCTGTGGCCCAACGTCACGCTTCAGGTACTGCCGTTCTCCAGCGGGCCGCACCCCTCGCTGAACGGCCCGTTCTGCATCATCGAGTTTCCGGAGCGCTTCGATCCCGACGTGGTCTATACGGAGGGCGTCGGCGGGCACGCATACCTGGAACGTGACAAAGATGTCCGGATGTGTACCGAGTCCTTCGATCTGTTGCGAGCGGCAGCCCTGTCACCTGCCGCTTCAACCGACTTGATCAGTAGCCTGGCCCGACAAATCACCTGATCGACAGAAAGGAAAGTCCCATGAGTGCCGATTTTATCAATGTTAGGTGGATAAAAAGCCGTTTCTGCAGCGCGGATGGATGCGTGGAGGTAGCGCACCTGACAGGCGGGAAGGTTGCCGTTCGCGATTCCAAGGACGTCAGCAAGCCCCCCCACGTCTTCGACCGCGATGAATGGGCCGCGTTCATCACCGGGGCCAAGCACGGTGAGTTTGACCTGCCGGTGAGCTAGCAGCCCAAGCGGCACCGACATAGGCGGCCCCCGGGAACCCGGGTGGCGGTTCCCGGGGGGCCTATAGTCCTGGGCGAACCAGGGTGTCAGTTAGTCCTGACGCCCTGATCAGCCACGCCCGAGCTGGTCGAACTCGCCGTCGGAGACGCCGCCGCAGAACGCGTCCCACTCTGGTCGCGTGAAAATGAGGGCGGGCCCGCCCGGATCCCTGGAGTTGCGCATCGCGATGTCGCCGCCCGCCAGGACGGCGACTTCCACGCAATTTCCTCCGGTCGGGCCGCTGTGGCTGCTCTTGAGCCACCTGGCGTCGGCCAGCGCGGTAGCGGCGATGCCGTTGCGGGTGCTGCTCATGCGGATTCCTCCATGTCCTCGAGCATTGCGCGGATGATCTGCCGAGACTGGTCTGGTGGCGCGCTTGCGGCGCTGAGCTTGTTCATGGCGGTCACGTACCGGTCTACATCGGAGGGCTTGTCCAGGTACATGGCACTGGTCAGCTGCTCGAGATAGACCACATCCGGCAGGTCGGGAACGGCGAAGCGCAGAATGCTGAAGCTCCCTGGCGCGTAGGCACCCGCAGGGAGCGGCGCGACCTGGAGGGTAAAGCCCGGCATCTCTGCGCTATCGAGCAGGTGCTCGAGCTGGGCCCGCATCTGGCCGGGAGCGCCGATCGGCCTGCGCAGCGCCACCTCGTCGATGATCGCCCACAGCCGCAGTCCGCCGGAGCTGAACCGGCGCTGGCGTTCCTTGCGCAGGTAGACCAGGCGCTCGGTCTCCTCAAGTGAGAACTCCCCGAGCGCGATCACTGCCGCTGCGTAGTCCTCGGTCTGCAGTAGCCCGGGGATGAACTGGGCGTCGTAGCTTCGGATTGACTCCGCGGACTCCTCCAGGCCGATGTAGGCCTGGAACCAGCCGGGCAGGACGTCCTGATAACGATGCCACCAGCCGGGCTGGTTGGCCTGGCTGGCCAGTGAGAGTAGCTGTTCCCGCTCGGCGTTGTCGGTGATCCCGTAGAGACTGAGCAGATCGGCGATGTCCACCTCCCGGACCGCGTTCCTGCCCAGCTCGATCCGGCTGATCTTAGACTCCGATCCCCTGATCGCCCTCGCTGCTTCCTGCGCGGTGATCCCTCGTGACTCGCGCAGTCGGCGTAGCTGGGTGCCTAGGAGAATGCGCAGGACTGTGGGCCCGCCTGCCCCGTCCGCCATCAGTCGCGCTCCCTTCCGCCGCGGATCCGCTCACACCGTCAATATGCTCGGGCCGGACCCTGCCTTCGCCCCCGGTTTGAGCTTAGTCGCACCGTTCGGGGCAATAGTCCGGAAAGCAATTGCGTCGCGAACTTGTTCCGTATCGCCGGTTACTTCATGATATCGCGTATGCGATTTCATAACAGCCCTTAGTTCGGCTCGATCTGGCGGCGCTAAGCGGTGCGGGGCCGGCTGGCCGCTCTGTAGTGAGCGTGACGGTGCTGCTGGGCGCTGAGGCGACTCTACGCGCGCTGCCGGGGGACCGCTGTGCTCTCGGTACGATCGGGCCTGGATGGTCGCAATCACTCGAGGACGGCACGATGCGCTACAGGGCACTGGGCAATTCAGGGCTGGTTGTTTCCGTGGTCGGGCTCGGCTGTAACAACTTCGGCCGCAGGCTGGACGTCGCGCAGACGCGCGCGGTGGTGGACGCCGCGATCGAGGCCGGGATCACGCTGCTCGATACGGCGGATTCCTATGGTGGCGGCGGCAGGTCGGAGGAGTTTCTCGGCGACCTGCTGGCCGGCCGCCGCGATCAGGTGGTGCTGGCTACCAAGTTCGGCCACCGGTCCGCCGACCTGGGCTATGGGCCCGCGGCCGGGGCCAAGGGCGGACGCGCCTACATCAGGCGCGCAGTCGAGCACTCGCTGCGGCGACTGCAGACCGACTACATCGATCTCTACCAGCTGCACACGCCCGACCCGGGGACCCCGATAGCGGAGACCATCACCGCGCTGGGCGAGCTGGTCGCCGAGGGCAAGGTCCGCTACATCGGGCATTCCAACTTCACCGGCTGGCAGCTCGCCGAGGCGGCGGGCGTGGCCCGTGAGCTCGGCAGCACGGCGTTCATCTCCGCGCAGAACCACTGGTCGCTGCTGGAGCGGGAGGCCGAGGCGGCGGTGGTGCCTGCGGCGCTGCACTTCGGGCTGGGCGTGCTGCCGTATTTCCCGCTGGCGAACGGCCTGCTGACCGGTAAGGTCCGGCGGGGTCAGGCACCGGCGGAGGGCACCAGGCTGGCCGCCCGCGCGGGCTACATCACCGAGGCGAAGCTGGACAAAGTCGAGGCGCTGAGCGGCTGGGCCGCCGACCGCGGGCTGACCATCCTCGACGTGGCGATCGGCGGCCTGGCCGCGCTGCCCGGCTGCTCGTCAGTGATCGCCGGGGCCAGCTCGGCCGAGCAGGTCAAGGCGAACGTCGAAGCGGGGGGCTGGATCCCGACACCCGACGAGATCGTTGAACTCGACCAGATAGTACCGCCGCCCGCCGGGCAGGACTGACCCATCGGCTGGACCGGACCGGACCAGACTAGGGCTCCTGGATCAGTTCGCGCGGGTGCCGCCATGCGCCGGCCGCTCAGCACAATGCCGCGTTGGCGGGGCAGCCCGGAATGGCGTCGCTGGTCCCGCTCGGCGCGGGCATCGGTACGGGCGGCGCCTTGCCCGACGTCGCATAGGCGTACAGATTGGCGATGTTGCTGAAGAACCTGGCCGTGTAGGAGATGTTGGGAGCGTTCCCGCCCGCCTGCCAGCCGCCGATCACGCCGATGACGGTGCCGTCGCCTGTCTTGGAGCTGACGTTCGCCAGGAAGGGCCCGCCGCTCGTGCCGGTCGTATAGCCGTTGCAGTCGAACACCAGCTGGTGCGGATCGGTGTCGAAGACCCGGGCCGGGGCCTGGCAGGTGATCGGCCTGCTAGCGCCGTCGGGATAGCCGATCACCTGCACGGGCTGCGGCGGCTTGTCGATGCCGAGGATTTCAGCGCCGGTGTGCCGCTCGACGTGGGTGCCCGGCCGCCCGGCGATGAGGAAGGCCACATCGTTGTTGACATTCCTGCGCAGCGCCCAGGCCTGGTCGACGTAGACCGCGGTCACGACCCAGACGCCCCGGGGGTCCTTGCCACTGTGGTAGCCGGGTACGAAGACTACGCTGCCGCGCGGCGGCGGCCCATGGCTGTAGACGCAGTGCGCGGCGGTGATGAGCAGGTTCTCCGCCTTACTGTGCACCACGCTCGCGGTGCAGAAGTGGGATACCATTCTGCCGTCGACCACCGAGAACAGCGCGCCGACCGCGGTGGTCCCGTTGAATGGCTGGCCGGTCTTGAATGGCACGCCGGCTGCCTGCGCGACTGGGATCAGCAAGTATCCACTCAGCGCGCCTGCCGACATGAACCCGGCCAGCATCCAGGCCGGGCGGCGTACCCAGCCGGGAGCCCGGAGCCGGCGCTTGCGGCCCGCCTGGCCGACGCTATGTGAGCCTGGATCGGCGGCCTGATCAGGGGTGCTGCCCGCGGCGCCGCCCGCAGCGTCCGGGCTCGGCTGGCCTTGGGCGCTGGCCGCAGCCAAGCTTGCCCGCGTTTCGCCTCGGCGCATCCACGCTCCTGCCTGATCCGCGCACCCGCGTCGCCGCGACGAGGGCATCGCGTTGCAATCTCGTTACCTGATTGTGCTGTTCTTGCCGCACAAATTCCATAGGACGAGGCTGAGAGAGTGCTGAGTGACAGGTGCGCCTGGTGGCGTCCTCATCCGCCGGCAGAGCCAGGCTACCCTCCGGCGGCACCGAGGACCTGACCCGTGGCCAGATCGGGTGGTCGCGGCCGTCAGCCGCGCTACTACCGCCGCGCTACTACCGCCGCGCTACCGGAGCAGCGATGCTCGCCTCTGGCGAGGGTTTGGTGCCTTTGTTGCGGTCAGGCATGAGATCGGGCAATCATGTGAGTCACTCCTATTTTCATCTGCCGAGCGTGGGACTGGAGATCGCGGTGGACGGTAGGGCCCGGACTGCCGCCCGCCCCGCGCCGATAACTAGCTCCGGACCGACGTTCCAGTCTGTCTTTGCGATCCGAGAGTTTCGCGCTGTCTGGTTAGCACAGTTGCTGTCCGTGGCTGGTGATCAGCTCGCCCGCGTGGCTATCACGGTGCTGGTCTACGATCGCACTCACTCAGCGCTCTGGACTGCAGTGACCTACGCAGTCACCCTGTTGCCCTGGCTCCTGGGGGGCCTTGCCCTCTCGGGGCTGGCCGACAGGTTTCCCAGACGTAGCGTCATGGTCGTCTGTGATATGGCCCGGATGGTACTGGTCGGCCTGATGGTGCTGCTAGGCCTGCTGGTGTCATCCGGCTGGGCGCTCATCGTGACGGTTGGGCTGCTCTTCGTCGTCACGTTGCTCGACTCGCCTTTCAAGGCCGCCAGGTCGGCGCTGCTGCCGGAGATTCTGGCTGGCGAGCTTTACGTGCGCGGCATGGCGATAGGGCAGGTAACGCTTCAGGTCGGTATGGTCACCGGCTTCGCGCTGGGCGGCTTGGTCGTCGCCTTGCTGCGGATCCGGGCTGCGCTCTTGATCGATGCCGCGACATTTGCTGCCTCGGCGATCCTGGTTTGGTACTGGATACTTCCGCGGCCGGTTGCATCGTCCGGCCACGCGGCTAAGCCCAGTCTGTTCTCGGACATGGCCTCAGGCGTCCGGCTCGTGTTCGCAGACCGCCAGCGCCGGACCCTGATGCTGCTCGGCTGGCTCGTCGCCTTCTACGTAGTTCCTATGGGCCTAGCGGCACCGTATGCGGCACGTTTCCAGGCTGTGCTGCCCATCCCGGTGGGAACCGGCCTGATCTTCGCGGCAGGTCCCTTAGGGACGGCTATCGGCGCAGTTGTGTTCGGCCGCTTTGTGGCGCCAGACCAGCGGCAGCGCTGGATGGGGCCGCTCGCGGCCGCCTCGTGCGGACTGTTGCTGCTTTGCTGGTTCCAGCCCAACTTGATCGCTTCGCTGGCAATCATCGCTGCTTCTGGCGCCTGTGCCTGCTACCAGCTGGCGGCAAACGCAGAATTTGTCAGAGCTGTGCCGCCGGAGCGCCGCGGTCAGGCGTTCGGCCTGGCCAACGGGGGCATGCAAGTTTCGCAAGGCATATGGATCGTCCTAGCGGGCGCAGCAGCGTCGAAGGTCATGTCGCCGGCCGAAGTGATCGCTATCAGCGGCGGCCTAGGAGCTGCCCTTGCCGTAGGCCTGGCGGTGAGCTGGCACGCGACGTCGGTGTCGCTGCGCGGGGCCGCCGAGTCGTGAGCCCTTCATCGCGGGCTCGTCTTGCCTCAGAGCCATTCGCTGCGCACTTTGGCCTCCTTAGGGCGGTGGGAGGGGTGGAGCCGGGTCTGGTCGGTCAGAGCCATTCGCTGCGCATGGTGGCCTCCGTTGGTGGTTGCGGGTCGGGTCGTGCCGGGTGGTCGCGGGGTCAGAGCCATTCGCTGCGCACTTTGGCCTCCTTAGGGATGGTGCGAGGGTGGAGCCGGGTCTGGTCGGTCAGAGCCATTCGCTGCGCACAGTGGCCTCCCCTTGGAATCTCGTACGTACCTCCGATACGAGTACATACCTGGCGCTGGCTGCAAGCTACCTGGCTCACCGTGCTTGACACAGGGGATGAACATCTGTCACTATGCGGCATTAGTGCCTTACAGCCCGTTAAACACGCATTGCCACCAGCCCGTCACGGCCTCAAGGAGTGCCGATGGCCGCTCGGCGCCTGCCAGCCAGGTTGGCGGTTGACGTGCGTGTCACGGGCAGAAAGCTCCGGGACTGGCCGCTGTGGGCACTCCCGGAACCCTTGCGAAGCTACCTCGTCACCGTGACGGCACTGGCAGTAGCCGGAGTCGGGCTGACGATGGCGCGGCAACCTTGGCAGGCTTCTCATGCATTCCTCTTTCTCGGACTGCTTGCCTGTGGTGTAGTGGCGATTGAATCGACTAGGGCGGTCAAGGAGGTCCATGGCGCCCTGAGCCGAGACCTGCAGACAGTCTGGTATCTGGCGATCGCCATTCTCCTGCCGCCGGCTTACGCTTTCCTGGCGCCTTTCCTGCTGATGGGCTATAAACTTTGGCGAATGCCGAAAATGATAGTCTATAGGCGAGTGTTCAGTAATGCGACAATTAGTCTTGCGTATGGCAGTGCTTCTCTTGCCTTCCGGGCCCTCCCTGGAGGCGTCGCGGGAGTAAGGCCAGGTACTGCTTCGCACGCCCTGGCCTGGACTGGGATTGTAGCAGCTTGTGGCGTTCTGGGCTGGCTAATCAACCACATCCTGCTGCTCATCGCGATCAAGCTCTCTGACCCTGCGGCCCGCTTCAGGGAGTTCCTGGGAACCCGCGAGTCCATAACCTCTGACCTCGTGGAACTTAGTCTCGCAGTCTCCGTGACCTTGATCGTTGCCATTAACTCGATACTTATGATATTGGCTCTGCCATCCATAATATTGTATCGGCGCTATCTGATGAATGCTCAACTGATTGCGCAGGCCCGCATTGATGCAAAGACGGGCTTGCTGAATGCCGCCACGTGGCAGCGTGAAGCCACGGCTGAATTCTCACGAGCTCTTCGCACCCGTACGCCGCTTGCGCTGGCGATGGTTGACATTGACCACTTCAAGAGCGTCAGCGACGCGGCGGGGCGAGACGTTGGCGACAAGTTGCTGCATGACGTTGCGGGCATACTCAGGGATCAAATGCAAGGCTATGGCTTGATCGGCAGGTTCGGCGGTGAGGAATTCGCCATCTTGCTGCCGCAGACCGGGGGTGATGAGGCGAGACGGCTTAGTGAGCGCTTGCGTGATCACATAGCTGGCGAGCCGATTGCCATCGAATCCGGCACTCAGGCTGGCTTCGTATTCCGGCTTACCGTATCCATTGGGATCGCCGTGCTGAACGAGTCCAGGCGCGCCCTCGCCGAGCTGATAGGAGCAGCCGACTCGGCGCTCGGCCAGGCCAAGAGCACAGGCTGGAACAAGGTGTGTGTGATATCCGACGAGACCGACGATGGGGAAGCAGGCCCGCGCAGCCTCACCAGTTGGTGAGCGGGGGCCGAGCAGCCCCGGCCGGGGAGTGCTGATCCACAGTAGCGCTGCCGCGCTGACGTGGCCGCCAATCGCCGAGCTGCGGGCTTCCTGGGCTCTTTATGCTATGCGGGTGAGCCGCACGAGCCCGGAGGCGACGAAGCGATGAGAGCTGCGCTGTACGACAGGTACGGACCGGCCCGCGAGGTGCTGCGAGTCGAGGACATGGAGCGGCCCGAGCCCGGACCGGGGGAGGCCCGGATCAAGGTCGAGACATCCGGGATCAATCCGACCGACTGGAAATCCAGGAGCGGGGCCACCCCCCGGCCCATTGACGGCTTCCAGATTCCGCATCACGATGGCGCGGGAGTGATCGACGCGGTCGGCCCGGGCGTCGACGAAAGCCGGATCGGCCAGCGGGTATGGACCTGGCTCGCCGCGGCTAACCGGCGATGGGGGACCGCCGCCCAGTGGACCGTCGTGCCCGAGGAGCAGGCGGTCCCGCTGCCCGACGGCGTGTCGGCCGAGCTCGGCGCCAGCCTGGGCGTGCCGGCGATCACCGCGCACTGCTGCCTGTTCGCCGACGGCCCGGTCGACGGCCAGACGGTCCTGGTGGCGGGCGGCGCGGGGTCGGTCGGCCATTTCGCTATCGAGCTGGCCGTCCGGGCGGGTGCCCGCGTGGTGACCACCGTCAGCGGCCCGGAGAAGGCCAAGCTGGCTGCCGCCGCCGGCGCGCACCTGGTAGTGAACTACCGGGACTCCGACGCCGCCGACCAGATCCGCGGCTTCGTCGGCGAGGGCGGCGTGGACCGGGTGGTCGAGCTCGCCCTAGGCGCCAACCTGCAGCTGGACCTGGACGTGACGAGGCCGCATGCGCAGATCGTTACCTATGCGGCGGAGCCGAAGGATCCGGTCGTGCCGGTCCGGGCCTGCATGACCGCCAACGTGGTGCTCAGGTTCGTGCTGCTCTACGGGATCCCGCGGTCGGCGATCGAGCGGGCCGCGCGTGACATTACCGCGGCTCTGGCTGAGGGCGCGCTGACTGAGCTGCCGGTGACCAGGTTCGGCCTGGACGATATCGCCGCGGCACAGGAGGCCGTCGAAGCAGGCGTCGTCGGCAAGGTGCTGGTGATCCCGGACTGACGACGGTGACTCAGCCGGCCCGCAGGTCGCTGCGGTGCTTCCTCAGGTAGTCGAGGTAGAGCGGGCGCAGCGAGTCGGCGACATCGCCCTCTCCGGACTCGAACGCGTCGGAGATCAGCGAGGACAGCTTGATCGCGTCCCAGCTCGCAGCGTCGGGGTGGCCAGCGGCCGCCTCGCTTGCTGGGATCGCGCGCAGCAGCTCCCACAGGAAGGGCACGTCCAGGTGCCGCAGCGCCCGGTGCACGGCGAGACCGTGCAGCCGAGGCGAGGAGAGCGCGTCAAGATTGTCCGGGTCGGTCATGGGAAGCACCTTACCGGGGGCTGGCACGTACATGGTTCCGCGCAGGCCGCCGAGCCGGGCACCCGCCCGGCATGGTGAGGTGTTAGGCATGAAGATCGCAGTATTCGGTGCCGGGGGGCCCATCGGGCAGGCGATCACCGCGGAGCTGCTGGCCCGCGGGCACATGGTCATCGCCGTCACGCGGACCAGCGCGCCGATCACTGGCCTGGTCGTACGGGTTGCCACCGGCGACGCGACGGACCCGGCCTCGGTCGCCAGGCTCGCCGCGGGCCAGGATGCAGTCGTATCCGCTATCGGGCCGCGCCGCGGCGCGGAGGACGCGGAGGACGCGGAAGACAGCCTGGTCGGCGCGGCAAGGGGCCTGACCGAGGGGCTCCGCCGGGCCGGCGTGCGCCGCCTGGTGGTGGTCGGCGGGGCCGGCAGCCTGGAGGTGGCCCCTGGGACCAGGCTGCTCGACACGCCTGATTTCCCGCTTGCGGCGAAACCCGTGGCGCTCGCGCACGCCCGGGCACTTGAGGTGTACCGCGATGTCGAGGATCTCGACTGGACCTATGTGAGCCCGGCCGCGGTGATTGGGCCGGGGGAGCGGACGTGCGCGTTTCGGCTCGGCGGTGACCAGCTGCTGGCCGACGCGGCGGGCAGCAGCCGGATCAGCATCCCTGACTTCGCTATCGCGCTCGCCGATGTGCTGGAACGTGGCGAGGCGATCCGCCGCCGCGTCACCGTGGCTTACTGAGCGGGGCGGCTTGCGCCGATTCGTCCCGTGCGAGACGCTGGCACCGAGCCTGGCCCGGGTCATCTCGCGGGCGGCGGGCGGGTGATCGTGACATGTTCTCCGTGCCACATCCTCCCTGCCGAGAAGTCGTCACGGTCACGGATCCGGGCGCGGTGGCGAGTTGAGACGGGAGGCGGCGCGGGTGTTAGGCGAACGCGACGGGGGCGGGCCCGTGGCCGGCCGGGAGCCGGCGGCGTTCGATACCGGAGTAGCACATATCGCCCGGGTGTATGACTACTGGCTGGGCGGCAAGGACAATTTCGCCGCCGACCGCAGGCTGGCCGAGCAGTTCAAGGCCGCCGATCCCGCTGTGATCGCCGGAGTCCGCAGCAACCGGGCGTTCCTCGGCCGGGCGGTGCATTTCCTGGCCGCGGACGCGGGCATCCGCCAGTTCCTCGATGTCGGCACTGGCATTCCCACCTCGGACAACACCCATGAGGTCGCGCAGCGCGCAGCACCGGCCTCGCGGGTCGTCTACGTGGACAACGACCCGATCGTGCTGCTGCACGCCCGGGCCCTGCTGGTCAGCGATCCGCTGGCCGCTACGGCCTACATCGAGGCCGACGCGCGGGACACCGGGCGGATCCTGCAGCAGGCGGCGGCGACGCTGGACCTCACCCAGCCGGTAGCGCTCATGCTGGTGGGCCTGCTGCACTGCATCCCCGACGACGATGACCCGCGCGGGCTGGTGGCTGCGCTGATGGAGGCGCTCCCCGTCGGCAGTTACCTGGTGATCTCGCATCCGGCGTCCGACATTCACGCTGAGGCGATGGCTGAGGGGGCCACCCTGATGAACAGGTCGATGGCCGGCCGGATCACCTTCCGGCCGCACGCGCAGGTACTGCGGTTGTTCGACGGCCTGGAGCTTGTCGAGCCTGGGCTGGTGTCGACGACCCAGTGGCGGCCGGGCCCCGGGGTCGACACCAGGCCGCTGCCAGGCTGGGCGGGCGTAGCGAGAAAAGCCGCGCCGGGCTAGGCCGACGCCAGCCCGCAAGCCGCTACAGATCGCGCAGTATCGCGTGGATGATCTTTGAGCTGGCGGCGGCGGGCGCGGCCTCGAGGCACAGCCGTTCCATGACGGCCAGGTAGTGGTCGACGGTCTCCCGTTTGTCCAGGTACAGGGCGCTGGTCAGCTGTTCGAGATACACGACGTCCGGCAGGTCGGGCTCAGCGAAGCGCAGGATGCTGAACGGGCCGCCGGCCGCAGCGTGCCCGCCGACCTGGAACGGCATGACCTGGACGGTGACGTTCGACCGCTCGGCTGCTTCCAGGAGGTACTTGAGCTGCCCTCGCATGACGCCCGGGCGTCCCACCGGCCTGCGCAGCACCGCCTCGTCGAGCACCGCCCACAGATGCGGTGGTGACGCCCGGCTGAGCAGGGCCTGGCGCGCCATCCTCAGCCTGACCCGCCGCTCGATGTCGTCAGCCAGCGGGCTCGGATGGCTGAGCAGCGCTACAGCGCGGGCATAATCCTCAGTCTGCAGCAGACCGGGGACGAACTGGATCTCGTAGGCGCGGATGCCGATGGCGGCCTCTTCAAGGCCGACATAGGCCTCGAACCAGGTCGGCAGGATGTCGGAGTAGTCGTGCCACCAGCCCTGGCCGCTCGCGGTGGTAGCCAGTTCCCGCATGGCGCTGCGCTGCTGCTCGTCGAACACGCCGTAGAAGGTCAGCAGGTCAGCGATGTCGCGGTCCTTGAAGCCGACCCGGCCGGTCTCCAGCCTGCTCATCTTCGACCCCGATGCGCGGATCACATTCGCCGCGTCCTCAAGCGTGATCCCCCGTGCCTCACGCAGCCGACGGAGCTGCGCGCCCAGCAGGATGCGCAGCACGGTCGGGCCGCCGCTGCCTGGCGCGGCGGTCAAGCTTCGCACGCGGGAGCCGCCGCCCGCGGGCTGAATTATGGTCATGTACGACCCCCCCGAATACCGGATCACGGCAGTATCCCACAAGTGCCCGATTTCGTGCTAATAACGGCGCCGAGGTGTGGTGGCGCGAGCTGCCATCCGTTCACGGCCTGCGCGGAAGGCCCGGCAGGCCGGGAACGGGCTGGCAGCTCGCGTGGCATGACGCCTCAGCTAGGCGAGCATGCCGTCGAACTCACCGGCCTTGGCGCCGTCCAGGAACGCGGCAAGCTCGGCGCGTTCGTACACCAGCGCGGGGCCGGATGGATACCGGGAGTTGCGGACCGCAATCCTCCCGTCCGGCAGCTTGGCCAGCTCAAAGCAGTTACCCGTGGGGTTGCTGTAAGTGGCCTTCTGCCAGGCTGCGTCGGCCAGCGATGTTGCCTGGATACCGTTGTAAGCGAGAGTCACGTTACGTCCCTTTCACCCGCCCCTGGCTAGTTGACGTTCGAGCTGCATGCCCATTCCGGCCGCCCCAGGCCTGCGTTGCCTGCCCCCCCGGGGTGCAAATGCATCGGAACTTGCACCTGCCCGCATTATGGCTGGAAGAGTAGCGGATGTCAGGACTCGTTGTCTGCGCGATTTACATCAGGCAGGTTGCTCAGGCAGGCTCACGGGCTGAGCCGGTGCAGGTCACGGGGGAACAGGGTGACCTGCCGCACGTTGGCAGCGCCGGTCAGCCGCGCGGTCCAGCGTTCCAGCCCGATGGCGAAACCGCCATGCGGCGGCATCCCGTGCTCAAAAACCTGCAGGTACCCCGCGTACGGCTGCGGGTCCTCACCGCGCTCCGCCAGGGCGGCCAGGTAGTCGGCGTGCCTGTGCAGCCGCTGCCCGCCTGTGACCAGCTCGAGGCCACGGAACAGCAGGTCGAAGCCGTTGGAGTAACCGGGCTGGGCCGGGTCAGGGTGAGTGTAGAAGGGCCGCTTTTCCATCGGATAGCCGGTCACGAACAGGAACTCCGAGCCGTACTCGCGCACCGCCCACCCCCGCAGCCACCGCTCGTCGGCCGGCGAGAGGTCCGGCTCGCCCCGCGGATCACGGTCCGTTTCGCTAGCGATCAGTTCTTGGGCGTCGCGGAAGTGGATCTGCGGAATCTTCGCCGGAACCGCCGGGAGTGCCACCCCGAGAAGATCCACCGCGGAACGGGCCCGCGTGCTGACTCCCGCCACCATGCCGGCGATCGTGTCGCGGAGGACCGACATGACATCCTGGTGGTCGGTGATGAAACCAAGCTCGGCGTCGAGACTGGTGTACTCGGCCAGGTGCCGGGCCGTGTCGTGCGGCTCGGCCCGGAATACCGGGCCCACCTCGTAGACCCGCTCGAACACGCCCACCAGGGCCTGCTTGTAGAACTGGGGCGACTGCGCCAGGTAGGCGGGCTGGCCGAAATAGTTGATTCCGAAAGTGGTCGCGCCCGACTCGGTGGCGGAGCCGACGATCTTCGGGGTGTGCACCTCGGTGAATCCCAGGTTGTCCAGCACGGCGCGGAACCCGGCCACGCTGGCCGCCGCGATCTCGAAACCCGCCCGCAACCTTGGGTGCCGCAGAGTCGTCGGAGCATGGTCCAGGATCGCGGGCAGGCTGGCGGTGATGGCGGGCCGGTAGAGGTCGAACGGCGGGGGCGCGGCCGGCCCCGACAGCGGAGTGATCACCGGATCGGTTAGCTCGACGCCGCCTGGCGCCTGCGAGTTCGCGGTGGCGAGGCCCTCGACCGATATCACAGTCTCTTCGGGCAGTGCCGTGCCTTCGGCCACCGTCTCGTCGGCCGCCGTCTCGTCGGCCAGCGCCGTCTGACGGCCGGGCGCGGGATCCCCGGCCGACCCGGGACCCCCGGCCGGCGCGGGATCACGCAGGACGACCTGAGCCAGGCCCGACCGGTCCCTGACGATCAGGAACGTCACTGACTTGAGTTCCCGCCGGCGGTGCAGCCATCCGGCGATCGTTACCCGCTGGCCGACATGCGACGACAGGTCGGCGGCCAGAATCCGCGAGTTCATCGCGCTCCTCCATCGGATCGTCCGACCCCTTGGAGTGCGGGCGAGAAGGGAACTCGCTGTGCCACCGCACTTCACCGCCACCCGCCCGACGGGGCGGCAGCGGTCTCGTTTCTGCCCGGTCACGAGGGCAAGCCGGCGGGGCATTGGAGCGCTGCTGGCTGCGGCGGCCGTTCCTCCCCGCACTCGGGAGGGTCTTCGCCATCGGGACGGCAAGGCCGCCTTCTCAGCTCCCGGCGGCTCTCTGCTGCTTGCGATCCCGCGCTACTCGTCTCCGTCAGCGCGTTGCCCCCACAATACCCGGCTGGCCCGGAGGGGTCAGAGCGGGCAGTCTCCGGCGCCGTGGAAATCCTGGCGCTGGCCGGACGCGATGATCGAGGCGCTGATCTCGCGCAGTTGGTCGATCTGCTCAGCGGTGAGCGCGTCGATCAGCGACTTGCGGACCTGCTCGACATGGCCGGGCGCCGCCGCCTCAAGGGCGGCAATGCCCTTGTCGGTCAGCCGGGCAATCTGTCCGCGCCGGTCAGTCGGGCAGCTGGTGCGCTGTACCCAGCCACGGTCTTCCAGCCGCGCGACGGCGTGCGACAGGCGGCTCTTGCTCGAGGTCGAGGCCTCAGCTAGCTGGCTCATCCGCAGTGCGCGGCCGGGAGCCTCGGAGAGCCTGACCAAGATCTCGTAGTAGCCATGCGGGAGCCCGGAATCGCGCTGGAGCTGAGCGTCGATCGTGCCGAACAACGTATTGCAGGCGGTCAGGAAGGTCCGCCAGGCCTGTTGCTCGTCCGCGGAGAGCCAGCGCGTTCCAGCAGTGTTCACCTGCCCAGGATACCCCAGGTAGTTGAGCGTTTGACAATCGACGGCTAGCTGTGGTAGTTCTTGAGTATTCAACCAACATCATTTTACAGGAGAACCCATGACCGCTCTCACCGATGCGACCAGCGTTCCCGGATACGTCGCGGGAACCTGGACCATTGACCCGGTGCACTCGGAGGTCGGCTTCTCGGTCCGGCACATGATGGTCAGCAAGGTTCGCGGCAAGTTCACGAGTTTCTCTGGTGAGATCGTGACCGGGGAGAAGCCCGCCGACTCGGCGGCGACCGCCGAGATCGACCTGGCCTCGATCCACACCGGAGCCGAGCAGCGCGACGATCACATCAGGTCGGCCGACTTCTTCGAAGTCGAGAAGTACCCGAAGATGACCTACCGGTCCAGCGGCGTGCGCGAGGACGATGGCGACTTCATCCTCGACGGTGAGCTCACGCTCAAGGGTGTCACCAAGAACGTGCCGCTGCGCCTTGAGGTGAACGGCTTCGGCCCGGACGCCTACGGCGGCACGCGGGCCGGTTTCACGGCCACCACGGAGATCAACCGGCGTGACTTCGGCGTCAACTTCAACGCCTCGCTGCAGAACGGCGGAGTTGTCGTGTCGGACAAGGTGACCATCCACCTCGAGATTGAGGCCGTGCTCAAGGCCTGACTTCCCGGCAGCCCTGGCTTGCGATCCGGGGCGCTGCCAGGCTCGTCCCTGGGCTGCGCCCCGGCTCGCTTGGCGGGCCAGGATAAGCACGCACCCGGCGGTGCCACCCAAATCGAGTCACGCTGGCACCAGCGGTCTCGCCAGCCCCGCCAGCCGAGTGACAGCAAATGATCTTGCCTACTTTCCAGCGGATATATCGCTGGAAAGTAGTCAAGATCATCGGAAGGCACCCGTTAAGCGGCCGGATCATGCCAGTTCGCCCCGCTCTAGGGCGGGCCAGAGCAGGACAGCGAGCAGCGCGTAAATGATCACCGCGCCGGGCGCCCCGTTGACCGGGCTCGCAGTCCCCGTCAGCACCAGCCCGAACCCGTCGCCAAGCCACCACACGGTCAGCGCCCAGGCGATGGAGGCGGCCAGCGCGCCCCTGGTTGCCGGGCGCCGCGCTATCCCCAGCGCCAGCAGCAGCTGGATCGTGGCGAAGCCTGCGTTCGCCGCCGCGGCATGCGCTCCGATCAGCTGCGCTGACCAGGTGATCGGGTCGGCGATGAACGCGGGATTGCCGCGCGCGGCGGCCGCCAGCATCCGGGGGAACGAGCGGCTAAACATGAATGCCTGGAATTGCAGCACAGCATCGAGAAGCCAGAGGGCGGCAAGGGCGAGCTGCAGCCGTCGGCGGACATCCGGAGCCTGCCAGCTCGCCGCCGATATAGAAGGATGGCGCTCCGGTGACGTGCTCATCCCGGGTCTTTGCACTGTGCTACTGACCAGGCTGGCCTCGTTCATCGTGGCTACCTCCCCCGCGCCGCGCATCCCCGAGAACGCAAATCCGGCCAAGCTAGTTCTGACCAAGTGCGCAATAGCAGGAGATTAAACGGGCGGCGCCAGTCTGCACAAGCAGTTAAGCGCGGCGGAAACCCCATGAGGGTATTTCTTAAACCCATCTAGGGTATTTCTCAAGCGACCCGGCTGGCCTATTGCGCCGACCGAGCTGCTCCGGCCGGCGGAGCTTCGGGCGCCGTCAGGACGCCAGGGCGGCCAGCTGCGCGGTGATGGTGTCGGCGGACGGGAACGTCAGGCCGACCAGGGTGACGTGCTTCCAGCGGACCATGCCCTCGCCGTCGACGACAAACACCGACCTGCGCAGGCCCGCGCCACCCAGGGCGATGCCGTACTGCCGGGAAACCGTCAGTCCCACGTCGGCTAGCAGCGGGAATGCCAGGCCGTACTTGTGAGCGAACCGCTCGTGGCTGTCGATGTCCTGCGGGCTGATGCCCCAGACTGCCGCGCCGAGGCCGGTGAACTCGTCCAGGCCGGAGGTGTAGGAGCACAGCTGCTTGGTACAGACGCTCGTGTCGTCGCCTGGGTAGAACGCCAGCACCAGCGGCTGGCCGCGGTGCGCGGACAACGTGTAGTCGGCGCGGCTCACATCGCCGCCCGAGATGAGGATGCCCGGCAGCGTGAAGTCGGGCGCGGCCGCGCCTAGCGCTGGTGACCTGGCCATGCAGTTTCCTCTCGCCCGGGGTTTGTCTGCGGGTGCGGGTTCTCAAGGTAGCGGGGCACCGGACACGGGCGGGCGCCGGGCCAGGCGCCGCGAAAGGCTACGGCTATACCAGCCCGTTTCGTGTCCTGCTCGTGGTGGCGCGAGCCGTGCGGCGAGGTTCATAACGCTAACCCTCCGGGCTCGCGGCACCGCGTGGCTGGTCACCGGCGCGGTCCGGCGCTGACGTCCGTGCCGTGCGCGCCGCAGGCCAGTGTCCTACACCGCGACCAGCAGCAGTCGGCTGGCCAGCGCGGTCGTTGCGGCCAGCCCGTCCAGGAAGAGGCTGCGCCCGAGATGGTCATCGCGAAGCTCCCATAGCAGCAGTGAGTTCGACCAGGCCAGGTCGCGCGCGGAGTTGATCGTCCAGTTGGCGACCAGGTTGTCGACTGCCTGAAGGTGACGATCGACGGCTAGCTCAGGTGCGGACTCGAATGACTGCCTCACCGACTGCTCCGCCGCGTCGAGAAGCCGGTCCACCTTCTGGTAGTCGGACAGATGCGAGCCAGTGGCCGGCGCGGTGGCGAGTTCGGCGCAGGTGCTGACCACGGCGAGGGGCAGGTCGTGATTGATGTGGGCGTTCATTCCGGCGAGTGCGAACTGGATGGGCTCGATGCCGGGGCCGGCGCGGCGCTCGATGAGGGGCCGCCAGGCCAGCGGGACCGTTTCGGGCTCAGCCGCACAGTCGGCGGCATCGAAATAGAGATTGGCGAACGCGACGTCGAGCGCGATCATGAAATCGGGATCGGCGAAGAACCTGAGCGCTAGTTCCTCATTCACCTGCCTGGTGACCTCGAGGTACATGCGGTTGAAGCACCCGAGGCCATCGCCGGCCGACATCAGCGCCCCGATCGCCTCCATCCGGGCGATTGCTCCGGCGACCGAGGTGACCGGCGCGTGCGGGCCTGGCGGACCGGCGAACATGGCGTCACTATAACGGCGGCCAGCCCTTCAGCCTGGCGAAAACGCTAGCCGGGGGTTAGGGCTTCCTCGCGACGCCGACGCAGGCGAGGCGCAGCACCGGGTGGTCGCGCACGTTCGGGTCGCCGGGGTCGGGGCGCCAGTCGGAAACCAGCACCAGACCGGGGTCGACAAGATCGAGGCCGTTGAACAGGAGCCGGATCTGGGCCCAGGTCCGGAACTGTCCGCGGCCCAGGCCCCGCTGCAGCGCGGCCTGCACATCGGCGACCTCCGGGTCACCGGAGTCGAGCAGATGATGAATGAAGACATAGCTCCCCGACGGCAGAGCGCGGTACATGGTCTCCATTAGCTCGACCGGGTGCTCGGAGTCGAGGACATACGGCAGGACGCCGCACAGCAGCAGCCCGATCGGCTGATCGAAGTCGAGGTGGCTGCGCACCGCCGGGTGCGCCAGCAGGTCAGCGGGCCTTACCAGGTCTCCGTCGACCACGATGGTGGCGGCGTCGCCGGTAAGGAGCGCGCCGGCGTGGGCGAGGACAACCGGGTCGTTATCGACATAGACCACCCGGGTGGCCGGATCTATCCGCTGGGCTATCTCGTGGACGTTTTCTGCGGTCGGCAAGCCCGAGCCGATGTCAATGAGCTGCCGGATGCCTGCCTGTTCGACCAGGTAGCGGACCACCCGACCGAGCGCCGCGCGCTGCGCCCGCACGCCGAGCTGCACGGCGGGCAGCGAGGCGATGATCTGATCGCCGAGGGTCCGGTCGGCCGCGAAATTGTCTTTCCCGCCGAGAAGATGGTCGTATACCCGCGCGATACGGGGCCGCGCTGGATCGAAGTCGCCCAGTAAGGCCTTCTGATCCTCCACCAGCCAATCGTATGAGATTCTCCTCGGCGCCGGATGGTCACGCCATGGCCGCTGTCTGATCATCTGGAGCGCCGGTGGTTGGCGGCGGGCGGCGGGGCAGAAGGCGCGACCCCCGACCGTGAGGGGCCGCCATGAGACGGTCGAACGACGAGACGATCCCGCCGGCGGAAAGCTATTCGTCACCACTTCTTTCTCTGCGACCACTTCTGTCGCTATCACCCCAGACGTCACTAGCCTGAGGCGGATCGACCGTGCCTGCCGCCTGATGGATCCGGGAATCGATCAGGAGTTACCTGCTCGATTCCCGAATTCATCAGGGAGCCGGTGCTGACCGGAATCGCGCTGGGCGGCCTGGGCATGCGGGTAGCCCACTGGTTCGGGCCCGACCAGCCCTACAGCGCGGAGCAAGTTGCCGGCGCCCACGCTGATCTGGCGCTGCGGATGGTGGGCACCGGCGGGCAGAACCGGGAGAAGTGATCACCGTGGACATTCCAGCCAAGTCCTGCGACGTCGACGTGGCCGGTGGCACCCTGCGCATGCATCCTCTTCAGCCAGGCGGCCGCCAAGGCTATCGCCGCGGAACTCGCCTCGGCCTAAAGGCACGAACCGGGCTGGCGGCTGCGTGCGGGCGCCGCCGCGGGCTGCCGGTGGTGCGGGCGGGCGGCTGCAGGCTGGCGGCGCTGCGGGCTGGTCAGCAGCGGTTGGCGTGGCCGCCCGGGGCGCGGCTACTCCTGCTGGCTCCACCGCGGGCCTACCTCCCGCCAGGCAGTCTCCCAGGCCGCTAGTCTCCGCCGGTAAAGGACCCGCCGACCCAGCAGGGCAGCGCTCACCAGGAGCACCGCGAGACCTAGGAGAGCCAGCGATGCCACAGCGATGACGCGGCGTCCGGTCTGGGCCGGCGTCAGCGCGGGCAGGCGCACGTTCCCTGCGCCGTCAAGCCATACCGGCACGGTGCTGCCGGCCCGTGTCCCCGCGGCGGCCGGGACATCACCGGTCCGCCATCGCCCGTCCGCGGTCCAGCGGGCCAGCGTCCAGTCGACCCAGGTGTTCGCGCCGTTGTCGGACATCACCGGCCCGGGCGCGGCCACGAGCAGGACCGCGGGAACCCGCTGCCACGACAACTGGGCGTGCCGCAGCGCCGCGTTGTCCGCCCGGATCCACAGGCCGGCGGTGACGGCCACCAGCGGGCCCAGCGTCAGGAACGCGATGATCGCCGCGGGCAGGAGCCATGCCTCTATCAGGTCCGACCGCCGGCGCAGCGGGTTATGGTCCTGCCCCCACCGGCGGGCCAGACGGCGCCACGTCATTGTGGGCGTTGTCATAACGTTCATCCATTGGCGAATCCAGCAGCACCGTTGCGGCCGCTTCCCAGCTGGATTGTCTCTCTCCAGCCGGCCCCGCGCTATAGCTAGCGGCAACGGACCTCCCGCGCCTAGCTGCGCACGGCGGCCATGGCCAGCAAGAAACCCGAGCCATCCTGCCACGCCCCGATCATCGGCGCGTGGGCGGTCGGGATCTCCTGGCTCGGCGTCACCGTGCTCGCCTTCGAGCTGACCACGCGATGACCGCGGCGATCAAGCCGAACTCCGATGCCCGCGGCGAGTCCGGCGCCGATGCCCGCGCCGAGTCGTGCACCCGGGCACGTCCGGCCAAGGCCGACAGCGAGCAGGGCAAACGGGTGAGCGCAGCGGTCGGGCCTCGCGCTTTGGTGCGCCAGGGGTACGGCGGGGCCGAGCCTGGCATCGGTTCCTGGCCGGTCAGACATGGCTCTCCGTGCCCGATCAATTACATAAGGTTGCCTCGCACCTGCATGGAGTTTTCTCCGGGCTGCGAAATGTAATCGGAGGGGCGAAAATGGCCGCTTGGCGGCCCGGTTTTCCATGATCGTGACGCCTTTTCAGCGATAATAACGGCTGAAAAGGCGTCACGATCATGGAGGGGCCCAGGGCCAGTATCCGGCCGGCCGGCCGGTGACGGGCCGATGGTCGGCGGCGACCCGCTGGGCTACGGCGAGCGGACCCTGCACCTGGTCGAAGCCACCGACGAGTCCGAGGTCAGGGCACGTTTCGGGGCGATCCGTGGGCATCGATGGGTGCCCGGATCAGCGATGAACACCTCCCGGGCCGCCCGCAGGATGCGCTGATTGTTGAGGGCAGCCTCGCGGCGGCGCCCGCGCAGAGGCAGCCCGGGCCCGCTGGATTCGCTCACGCTCGGATTGCAGTTGAACTCACCACCCCCGATTCTGCGGCTGCGGAGCCACTCGGAGACGACCAAAACGATCGTTGCCTGACCGCCAAAACCCCAGGTCAGCCGGGATCGGCAGCCCGCCGTGCCACAGCGGGTAAGCCGGGACGTTCGGCACCAAGCGGCATCACCTTCGTCCCTAGGCAGCTTCATTGGCCTAGCGCAACGTGAGAGGTGCTTGCTAACTGAGAAAGAGAATTCAGCCGAATGAAGAGATGGGCAAGCCGCTATTCGGATCATGGAGGTGCGCAATGTCAGCGCTGGCGGCGAGTAGTCCAGTGATCACCGGGGCGGATCTGCTCCCGGGCGCAGGCGAGGACGGCTTCTTCGGCATCCGCCTCGAGTCGATCGGCGGGCTCGGCGCCCACCTCGCAGGGAAAATGCTCGCCGAGGCCGGCGTCCTGCGGCAGGGCCTGAACGGCGCGCACTTCTCCTCCTACGGTTCGGAGAAGAAGGGCACGCCGGTGAAGTCGTTCGTGCGCTTCTGCGCCGGCGATCACGAGGTCCGCACCAGCAGCCCGATCGAGCGGCCGCAGGTGGTCGCGGTCTTCCACGAGGCGCTGGCCCGCTCGATCGACGTGGCCGCGGGCCTGACTGCCACCGGCACGCTGATCGTGAACACCCGCTCGGCCCCCGAGGAGATCCGGGACAAGCTCGGCCTGGCCTCCGGCACGGTAGCGGTGCTCGACGCACTCGGTATCGCGCTGGAGGAGAAGACCCGGGTGAACACCGCGATGCTCGGCGCGGTCGCCCGGTGCTGCCCGTTCCTGGACGCCGACGCGGTGCGGGAGACCATCCGCGACACGCTCTCGGTCCGCTACTCACACCTCGTCGAGGCGAACCTTCGTACGTTCGACCGCGGCTACCGCGAGCTGCGGAGCATGACCTGGACTCCCACGGCCGGCGACCCCGGCCGCCCGATACAACGCGCCGCGCCGGCATTTGGGTACCTGGACGCGCCCATCGGCGGCATCATCCTCGACCCGGGCAACAGCATCCTCAAGAACCTGAGCACGTCGAGGCAGGGCTTCCTGCCCTCCTACGACCCCGACACGTGCGTGCACTGCGGGATCTGCGACATCGTCTGCCCCGATCTGTGCTTCGTCTGGTCCGACGACGGCGAGGGCGAGCCGGCCGTAAAGCTGCTCGGCATTGACTACAACTACTGCAAGGGCTGCCTGAAGTGCATCGACGCGTGCCCGACCGGCTCGCTCACCGAACTCCGCGAGGAGGACGGCTGGGCCGACGAGAACCGCGTCCCGCTCTTTAGCTGGCTCGAGGACGAGAGGGGGGCCGTCTGATGACGGTCGCACCACCGGGCCCGATGGTTGACCGCGCCGCGCAGGTTACCGGGTTCCGCACTGGCAACGAGATGGCCGCGCTGTCCGTTAAGCAAATGAACTTCCATCTGATGGGCTACTACCCGATCACGCCCTCGACCGAGATCGCCGAGTTCCTCGACGAGATGAAGGCGGCCGGCGAGCACAAGATCTTGATGGTGCCAGCAGACGGGGAGCACAGTGCCGCCGGGATCTGCTACGGCGCCAGCACCGGCGGCGGCCGCGTGTTCAACGCGACGAGCGCCCAGGGGCTGCTGTACGCGCTGGAGGAGCTGCCGGTGCAGTCGGGGACGCGATACCCGATGCTGCTCGACGTCGCGACGCGCGCCGTAAGCGGGCCGCTGGACATCCGCGGCGACCATTCCGACATCTACTACGTGCTGAACACGGGCTGGCTGATCTTCATGGCCCGCGACCCGCAGGCCGTCTACGACATGAACCTCATCGCGCTGCGGGTGGCCGAGCGCGCCGACGTCCGGCTGCCCGCGATCGTGGCTTTCGACGGCTTCTTCACCAGCCACCAGAAGCGCCGCGTCTCGACCTTCACCGACGACGCCATAGTGCAGGACTGGCTCGGCCCGGTGCCGCAGATGGTGACGGCGCTCGATCCGCGGCACCCCGTGACGATCGGGCCGTACATGAACGACCCCGACCTGATCAACAACAAGTACCAGCTCGAGCTGGCGTCGAAGGCCGCGCTGACCGCGATCCCGGAGATCTTCGCCGAGTACGAGGCGCTGAGCGGCCGCCGCTACGACGTCGTTGATGAGTACCGCATGGACGATGCCGAGGTCGCGGTGTTCCTGCTGAACTCGGCCGCGCAGACGGCGAAGGACGTGGCCGACCGGCTGCGGGCCGACGGCGTCCGGGCCGGCGTCATCAGCCCCAACGTGATCCGCCCGTTCCCCGCGGACACGATCCGCGAGGCGCTGCGCGGCGTCCGGGCCGTCGTGCTCGGCGAGCGCGCGCCCTCCTACGGCGCGCACGGCGCGAACCTCTCCCACGAGGTGAAGTCCGCGCTGCAGGAGGACCCGGACAATCACACCCTGTGCCTGAGCCGCGTCTACGGCCTCGGCGGGCGCGACTTCTACGCCGAGGACGCCGAGGCGTTCTTCCAGCTCGCGATCGACGCGGCCGAGCGCGGCTCGGTCGAGGTGCCATTCGACTACTACGGCGTGGAGCCAGGCGATCCCGCGAAGCCGCCGCAGCCGCGCCGCGGCGCGCCGCCCCTCACCCGCGAGGAGACGACCAGCGGGCTGCTCACGGTGGAGCAGGGCCCGGACGGCAGGCTCAAGGTCGACGCGCCGCCGTTCTGGCAGCTGGCCGCGAAGCCGAAGCGGATCCTGCCCGGCCACGGCGCGTGCCCCGGCTGCGGCATCTTCCCGGCGCTCGACCAGTTCCTGCGCGGCATCGAGGGCGACGTCGTCGTGCTCTACCAGACCGGCTGCGCGATGGTGGTCAGCACCGGCTATCCGTTCACCTCGCACCGCATCACCTATGTGCACAACCTCTTCCAGAACGGCGCCTCGGCGCTGAGCGGGCTGGTCGAGATGTTCCACGAGCGCGCCCGCCGTGGCGAGCTGCCGATCGGCGAGGACATCACGTTCATAATGATCACCGGCGACGGCGGGATGGACATCGGCATGGGCGCCGCGATCGGGGCCGCGCTGCGCAACCACGGGATGATCGTCGTGGAGTACGACAACCAGGGCTACATGAACACCGGCAGCCAGCTCAGCTACTCCACGCCGCTCGGCCACATGACGTCGACCAGCCACGTGGGGCCGGCCGAGCTGGGCAAGGCCTTCCACCACAAGGACACCCCGCAGATCATGGCGGCGACCAACATCCCGTACGTCTTCACCGGCGTCGAGGGCTACCCCGACGACCTGGTGGCCAAGGCGGCCAAGGCGCAGTGGTACGCCAAGCGCCAGGGCACCGCCTACGGGAAGATACTGATCTCCTGCCCGCTGAACTGGAAGACCGAGGACCGGGTCGGCGTCGACATCGTCCAGGCCGCGGTCGACTCGTGCTTCTTCCCGCTGTACGAGATCGAGCAGGGCATCACCCACATCACCTACGACCCGGACCCGATCGGGCGGCGGGTCCCCGTCGCCGACTGGCTGAAGCTGATGGGCAAGACGTCCCACCTCGGCAAGCCGGTGAACGGGGCGACGCTCGCGGCCATCGAGGCCGAGGTCGAGCGCCGCTGGCTGCGCCTCAAGGCCCGCGACGAGAACCCACTGCTGTGAACGGAATGACCATGGACACCACCGCACGGATCATCGAGAAGCGCGACCTGACGGACATCACCAAGCTGTTCGTCGTGCACGCCCCGCTCGTGGCCCACAATGCCGCACCCGGTCAGTTCGTGATCCTGCGGGTCAGCGAGACCGGCGAGCGGATCCCGATCAGCCTCACCGACTTCAGCCGGGCCGAGGGCACGATCACGATCGTCGTCCAGGAGGTCGGGCGGACGAGCGCACTCGTGACCGCGCTGCAGGTGGGTGAGGTATTCCTCGACTTCGCCGGCCCGCTCGGCCTGGAGGTGCCGCTCCCGCACGAGGGCCACGCGGTCCTGATCGGCGGCGGCTTCGGCACGGGCGCGGTGTTCCCGCTGGCCCGCGAGATGCGCTCGCGCGGCGTGCGGGTCTCCTCCATCGTCGGCGCCCGGACCAGTGATCTGGTGATCCTGGCCGACCTGCTGGCCACCGAGAGCGACGAGCTGCACGTCTGCACCGACGACGGCTCCCTCGGCTACCGTGGCTTCGTCACCGGCCGCCTGGAGGAACTGCTGGACGCGGGTGCCGGGTTCACGCACTGCTTCGCCGTCGGGCCGATGCCGATGATGCGCGCCGTCGCGAAGACGGCCAAGCGCCGCGGCCTGCCCGCCATGGTCTCTCTCGACCCGCTGATGGTGGACGGGACGGGCATGTGCGGCGGATGCCGGGTGAGCATCGGCGGCAAGTCGCTGTTCGCCTGCGTGGACGGCCCGTTCTTCGACGCGCACCAGGTGGACTTCGACGAGGCGGACGACCGCCTGACGACCTACAAAGAGCAAGAGGACCTGGCCTGCCAGGCAGCGGGACTGGGGAGGTAAACGCCATGCCGATCGTGTATCCGCACAAGACCGAGATGCCGGTCCGGGACGCCGAGGAACGGCGCCACAGCTGGGACGAGGTCGCCGAGGGCTACACCGTGGAGCGGGCCATCGCCGAGGCCCGGCGCTGCCTCAACTGCCAGGACCCCGTGTGCGAGCAGGGCTGCCCGGTCAACGTGCCGATCCGGGACTTCGTGCGGCACGTCGCGCTGGGGGACTTCGGCGGCGCCGCCATCTCGATCCGCCGCCGTAACCTGCTGCCCGCGATCTGCGGCCGGGTCTGCCCGGTCGAGCACCAGTGCGAGTTCCAGTGCGTGCTCACCCCCCATCAGGAACCGGTCGGCATCGGCCGGCTGGAGCGCTTCGTCGCGGACTGGGAGCGCACGCACGGCACCGGCGGCGAGACCGCCGCGCCCGACATCTGGCGCGACCAGAAGATCGCGATCGTGGGCTCCGGCCCGGCCGGCCTGACCGTGGCCAGCGACCTCGCTCAGCTCGGCTACCCGGTGACGATCTTCGAGGCGCTGCACGCGTACGGCGGCGTCCTGCGCTACGGGATCCCCCAGTACCGCCTGCCGAAGGAGATCGTCGACGAGGACGTCGAGCATCTCAAGGCGCTCGGCGTGGAGTTCGTGCGCGACGTGATCATCGGTAAGACGGTCACCATCGACCAGCTCATCGAGGAGTTCGGCTATTCGGGGGTCTTCGTCGGCACCGGCGCGGGCTCGCCCATCTTCATGAACATCCCCGGCGAGAACCTCAAGGGCATCTACTCGGCCAACGAGTTCCTCACCCGCGTCAACCTGATGCACGCGTACTCGTTCCCCGAGTACGACACGCCCATCCACCGGCCGAGGAAGGCCGCGGTGATCGGCGCGGGCGACACGGCGATGGACGCGGTGCGCTGCTCGATCCGCCTGGGTGCGGAGGAGGCCCACATCGTGTACCGCCGCTCCGATAAGGAGAAGGGCGCGCGGGCCGAGGACTACGAGCGGGCCCGTGACGAGGGCGTGATCTTCGACTGGCTCACCCTGCCCAAGCGCTTCCTCGGCGACGAGCACGGATGGGTCCGCGGCCTGGAGTGCATCCGCACCGAGCTGGGCGAGCCCGACGAGTCGGGCCGCCGCCGCCCGGTGCCGGTGCCCGGCTCGGAGTTCACCATGGAGGCGGACGTCGTTGTCATCGCCCTCGGTACGAACCCGAACCCGCTGATCCCGCGGACGACCTACGGCCTGGAGGTGGACCGGCACGGCTGCATCGTCGCCGACCCGCAGACGGGCGCCACCAGCCGCCCGGGCGTCTACGCCGGCGGCGACATCGTGACCGGTGCCGCCACGGTCATCCTGGCCATGGGCGCGGGCCGCAAGGCGGCCAACTCCATGCACGAGTACCTGCAGCAGCGTGCCGCAGAGAAGGGAGCGCCGCGATGAACACGACGATCCGCTCGAGTTCACCGGCGTCCGCGACGGCGGCCGCGCGGGGCAGCGCCACGGCCCGCGACCCGGCGGCCGAAGAATACCGGAGGGGGCGCGGGGACGGGATCGTCTGGGCGCGCGACTACGCGACGGCTGATGAGCTGCGTGACCTCGTGGATAACTTCGAGCCCGGCCGGGGCGGCCGTTTCGACATCGAGCATTCCCTGTGCGAATTCACCAGCGACCGGAGGCACGCGAGCACCATCAGCGTCACCCACCACGACAATCCGTTCTGGCGGGGGTTCGCAGCCGGGGCCGAGGAGGTCCTGGACGCCGGGCTGTCCCCGCGCGAGACGTGAAGGCTTATTAACGAGGCCCCCTCCTCATCGGTGCCACGTCGGCACATCGTGACTTCTGCGCAGGGTCTTGACTCTCACGTCGCGTGCTGCTCCGGACGACATCGTCGTGAAGAAGCTTCCCGCCCTGGGCGTGGTAGCGATCGCCGAACCCGCCCCGGCGTTCGGCCCGGAGAACATCGTTCCGGCGGTCAACCGAGCGCAGCAGCGGTTCCATCGGTCAGCCGGGGACGCCGCCGGGGCGACGGCGTCCTGCGGCCGCTGACCGTGCGCTGAGTGACATTCACCACAGTGGCCCGCCTCCCGAAGGCAACGACGCAGGTCCAGGTATACGGTGACCTTCGGCTCTGTCGTAGCCGCATTGGAACCCGGCAATACTGGTTATAAGGACTTTTAGTCGTAACCTTCGGCCAAGGCTTTGACTGCGGGCGCGATGGCTTGCCGCGTAGGCATGTCCGTATGCAGGGAGATGGCGATGTTCGGCGCAGACTCTATCAATGATCAAGCAGAAACAAGCCTCCCCGAGCTGGCCGACTGGGTCCGCGGAATCTCGCGGCTGACCGAGCCAGACGAAATTGTCTGGTGTGACGGCTCTCAGGACGAATGGGAGCGGCTGACCAGCCTGCTCGTGGAGAACGGAACCTTCACCCGGCTGAACCCAAAGCTGCGCCCGAACAGCTTCTACTGCGCCTCCGACCCTAGCGACGTGGCCCGCGTCGAGGACCGTACCTTCATCTGCTCGGAGAAGGAATCCGACGCCGGCCCGACCAACAACTGGATCGGGCCCGCCGAGATGCGCGCCACGTTCGCCGAAATCTTCGCTGGCTGCATGCGCGGCCGCACCATGTACGTGATCCCGTTCTGCATGGGCCCGCTCGGCAGCAGCATCTCCCAGCTGGGAGTCGAGATCACTGACTCGCCGTACGTGGCCGTGTCGATGCGGATCATGACCAGGATGGGAGCGCCGGCGCTGCGCTCCATCGAGGAGACCGGGTCCTTCGTCCGTGCTGTCCACTCGGTCGGCGCCCCCCTGGAGCCCGGCCAGGCCGACGTGCCGTGGCCGTGCAATAAGACCAAGTACATCTCTCACTTCCCCGAGACCAGGGAAATCTGGTCCTACGGCTCCGGGTACGGCGGGAACGCGCTGCTCGGCAAGAAGTGCTACGCGCTGCGGATCGCCTCGGTGATGGCGCGGGATGAGGGCTGGCTGGCCGAGCACATGCTCATCCTCAAGATCACCCCGCCCGAGGCGGAGCCGAAGTTCATCGCCGCGGCCTTCCCGTCGGCGTGCGGCAAGACCAACCTGGCCATGCTGCAGCCCACCATCCCCGGCTGGAAGGTGGAGACCGTCGGCGACGACATCGCCTGGATGCGGTTCGGTGCCGACGGCAGGCTGTATGCCATCAACCCGGAGGCCGGCTTCTTCGGCGTAGCGCCCGGAACGGGCATGAAGACCAACGCCAACGCGATCAAGACCATGTGGGGCAACAGCATCTTCACCAACGTCGCCCGCACCGACGACGGCGACGTGTGGTGGGAGGGCCTGACCGACGAGCCGCCCGCGCACCTGATCGACTGGAAGGGCCGGGACTGGACGCCGGGCTCGCCCGAGCCTGCGGCGCATCCCAACGCCCGGTTCACCACTCCGGCCAGCCAGTGCCCGATCATCGCGCCGGAGTGGGATGACCCTACCGGCGTGCCGATCTCGGCGATCCTGTTCGGCGGCCGGCGCGCCAGCACCGTGCCGCTGGTCATCGAGTCCTTCGACTGGGACCACGGAGTGTTTCTCGGGGCCAACATCGCCTCCGAGAAGACCGCCGCGGCCGAGGGCAAGGTCGGCGAGTTGCGGCACGACCCGTTCGCGATGCTGCCGTTCTGCGGCTACAACATGGGCGACTACTTCGGGTACTGGCTGAAGATCGGCCAGACGGCCGACCCCGCGAAGCTACCGCGGCTGTTCTACGTCAACTGGTTCCGCAAGGGCGCCGGCGGCAAGTTCGTGTGGCCAGGCTTCGGCGAGAACATCCGCGTGCTGAAGTGGATCATTCAGCGGCTGTCCGGCGACGCCAAGGCCACGGCCACCCCGGTCGGCTATCTCCCGGCACCGGGATCGCTGGATCTTGACGGCCTGGACATCAGCTGGGCTGACCTCGATCTGCTGCTCACGGTGGACTCCGGGGCCTGGAAGCTGGAGGCAGAGCACATCCCCGAGTTCTTCCGCACCTTCCACAGGCACCTGCCGGACCGGCTCTGGGGCCTGCACGAGGACCTGGTCGGCCGCCTCGGCTGAGGCGCCGCGTTCCCGGGTCTGGAAATCGTTTCTGGCCAGACCCGGCCAGCTGCGAGAGCATGGTCGTCAATCGCAGCGTGGGTGCACAGCTGGACAAGGAGCGCGCCTTGACCGAGACCTCAACGGCACCGGCCGTCACCGGCATCCATCACTTCTCGCCGACCGTAACCGATGTGGAGGCCAGCGCTCGGTGGTACGAGCGGGTCTTCGGGATGAGCCGGGTACCGGTCACGTTCCCTCATTACGGCGCGGAAGAGGAGGGATACGCCGTGCTCCTGCTCGAACCGCGCTCCGGCATCGCCATTGGCTTGCATCACCACCAGGACAACCGTGGCGAGCCCTTCCAGGAGAGCCGGACCGGCCTGGATCACATCTCGTTCGGCGTCGCCGACCGCGCAAGCCTGGACGCCTGGGCAAGCTGGCTCGATGAGCTGGGCATTGAGCATTCCGGTGTCATCGACACCGATAAGCCGATGCCATACTCGGTGGTCGTCTTCCGGGATCCCGACCACATCCAGCTCGAGCTCTTCCACGTTGCCAGCTGAGGCCCCAAGCCCCCCGGCCGCATCGCCCGGGCCGCACCGCAGCGCCCGCCTCGCTCCCGGCGGCGACCCTCAAGATCGTTCCCTTCCTCCAGCTGTCACGAGCTATCGCAGCCCGCGACCTGGCCGCCTGCCGCCCGCATTCGGGCTCCACCATCCTGGCAGGCGGCCCGGGCCCGGTGGCCCGATGCTCCTCACTTATGATCAAGCGCAGCCAGCGCTATCGGGAGCCAAGATGACGATCCTGAACACCGAAGTCCCCGCCCACAACGCGGCCATCGGCCGCCTGCAGGCCGAGCCGATTATCTGGCTGACCACCGTGGCGCCCTCAGGCCAGCCGCAATCGACCCCCGTCTGGTTCCTGTGGGAGGCCGGCGAGTTCCTGATCTACGGCGCGGCGAAGGGGCCGAAGGTCGCCAGCATCGAATCGAACCCCCGTGTTTCCCTGCATCTGGAGGGCAACGGCCGGGGTGGCGCGAATGTCATCTTCGAGGGCAGCGCCAGGATCGATCCGGCCGGGCCGAGAGCTGATGCGGTATCCGCCTACATCGAGAAGTACCGGGAGTTCATCGACTCCTATGGCTGGACTCCCGAAGGCTTCGCCGATGACTACCCGCATGTGATCCGGGTCTCCCCGACCCGCACCCGGATCTGGTAACGCTCAGAACCGGTCACCGGTACAGCTTCGCGATATCCGCGGGTTCCACGGGAAGGCGGCCGATGAACCGCGCGGGCGCCAGCGTCGGCGAATCAGCGGCAATGATCGTTACCTGGTCGGTGCCCACCGCTACCCGGACCGGACGCTGCGCCAGATAGGCGCGCACCGCGTCTACCGCCTGCTTCGTCTGATGCTCCGGGGCACTGTCGTGATGGCCAACGACAAGATGGAAGTCATTATCGACATCGGCCGCAGAACGATGGTACCAGTGCACGATGTTCGCCTCATTCATCTGCCGGCGAAGAGCGTCGAGCGGCAGCGGCGGACTACCGTCGCCCACAGTGCTCACCGGCCATCCCACCAGGACGAATGCGTTCCCCTGCACGGAGAACATCCGCTCATGCGGATGCTGGCCGCGGCTTGAGAACGCTGCCGGGCTGCCGGGTCCGTAACCGCCTATCCGGATGCTCAGCGGGGGAGTGAGGCGAGCGGCGAGGATCTCCAGTGCCCGGGCCAGGTCCATCGCACGCTGGATACCTGTGACCTCGAGGTGGCGCGAGTTGATGATGAGTCCGGTCTGCGCGTCTGCTACTCCGTCTAGCCTGATCACGGTGCTGTGTACCTGGTCCAGCCGGTAGGGGCGGAATCCTTCGCGCAGGCGGTCGCGAAGCAGCGCCTGCACCGTCTCCAGCATCCGCTTGAGCTCGCCGCTCTTGGTGCCGTAGAGGGCGACCGCAGTGATCACCTGCGCCTGGGCCTGATCCATGGACGCCGCGATCCCGCGCGCGAACTCTGATACCCATCCGCAATCACGCCGCTCGTTGACGGAGAACCAGACTCTGTCCTGCCACTCACTGAGCTCAAGCGTCCCAGGCTGGCCCGGGAAGGCCAGATGATAATGACGGCTTCCGGGCCGGCCGCCGAGTTCTCGCTCGGACCGGACAGCGAGGCCCCGACGTAGGCACTCGCTGAGCGCCCGGTCAACGGTCCCGGGCACAGGCAGTTCGATCATTGCCGCAAAAGTGAGCTGACCTGCGCCTGGTGGCTCAGCGCTCGCTGCCCTTCCAGTCGAAAGCGTACGCCGGCCGTGGCGCCCGGCGCCGGAACGCTAGATAGCTGCAGGCGGAATCTGAGTCGTCAGGCAGAAGGGATGCCCCGCAGGGTCGAAAAGCACTCGTCGGCGTTCCGGCGCTGGCTGCTCGGGTGCGAGCGTCGCACCCAGCCGCCTCGCTTCGGCGACCGCCGTATCCAGGTCGCTGACCGCAAGATCCAGATGGATCTGCTTGGGAACGTCCGGCGCCGGCCAGGTCGGCGGCTCGTAAGCGGGCACCTCGATGGCGCTGATCGCCACCCAGTCGGTGCGCACGACCGCGGTGCCAGCATTCGTGTAAACGATCTCCCCTCCGAGCATCGCAGCCCAGAACTCAGCCAGCGGCCTGGCGTCAGCACAATCCAGTGATACGACTCCGCTTCGAGCGACTGCCATGAGAGGAACTTAACCTCCGGCGCCCCGCACGCGCTTCCCGGTGGCCCGAGCCGCAATCACGCTCAGGCGGCTGGGGGTGAGGATCTCCATGAGATGGCCGTTTGAATCGCGAAAATACGTGCCACGGCGGCCGTCGCCGCGGTAGATCTGGTCGGCTTGCTGGTACGCGGGGTCGGCGTCGGGCCTTAGATTAGATATCGAATGGTATTGATATCAAATACTTAGATGCCTGAATTCTATGGTAGGCTGACCGGCATGCCCGGAGCGTTTCGCGTCCCCATTGGACTACGGCTCAGCCAGACTGCCCGCAGCGTCAGCCGAGCGTTCGACGAGGCCCTCGAAGGCGCGGGGGGCACGCTGCCGGCCTGGCTGATCCTGCTCAATCTGAAGATCCACAAGCCGGCTAACCAGCGTGAGCTGGCCGAGGCCGTGGGGATCCGCGAGGCCACGCTGACGCATCACCTCAACGCCATGGATGCCCGCGGCCTAATCACCCGCGCGCGGGACACCGCTAACCGGCGGATCCACGTGGTCGAGCTGACCGAGGCGGGTGAAGCCGCGTTCCTGCGGCTGCAGCAGGCGGCAATCGCCTTCGACGCCAGGCTCCGGGCCGGGCTGGCCGATGCCGACCTGGACACCCTCGCCAACCTGCTCGGCAAGCTAGCCGCCAACGTCGACGGCCCTGAAGACGCTGCTCCGCCCTGGGCAGGCCTGGCCGAGCCGGGCCGGCAGAAATAAGCGCGGTCTCACCGGCGCGGTCCGCCGGCGATTAGGCTGGCGCTCCTCTGGCGGCCACGGAGCTACTTCGCGGCCGGTCTCGCCGCGGCCCAGCCTTCGGCCGTTCGGCGCGGCATGCCGCAGCGGAAAACTGGGGAGCAGGCCGGTGAAACATGGGAGTCGGTCCCGATTTCGGCTGCCTCGGGTCGCCATACGCTCGCCTGGACCCGGCCGACCACGAGCCGGCCACGTGGAGGCGAGAATCGCTGTCGACTTCCGATCGGGAAAGGCGGGCGGGGCGGCGCCGGCGTGGATGCGAAAGGCTTGTCCGAGGAATTCGAGCGTGCGAAAAGGACCGCCTGATCCGCGCCCGGCAAGCAGGACCGCAGGCTCCGATTCTGGGGGCCCGGCGCGGCGATCGGGAGCTACCAGCGGACGGGTCCGCGTCTGCTGCTCACGGAGCCGCGACCTGGGTGGCGGCCGGCAGCAGGACAATCCCGTCGTCGTCAGCGTGCAGCACGTCCCCCGGCTGGAACGTGACGTGTCCAAAGGTCACGGGCACGTCGACGGCACCTGCGCCGGTCTTCCCGCTCTTGCGCGGGATGGTGCCCAGTGCCTTGACCCCGAGATCCAGCCGGGACAGCGCCGCACTGTCACGGACCGCCCCGTGCACGACCAGGCCCGCCCAGCCGTTGACCCGCGCTGCTCCCGCGATCAGGTCGCCTACCAGTGCCGTGCGCAGGGAGCCGCCGCCGTCCACCACCAGGACGCTGCCCAGGCCGGGCGTCCGCAGCAGATCGCGGAGCAGGCCGTTGTCCTCGTGGCAGGAAACCGTGCGCACCGGCCCGGAGAAAATTCGCCGGCCGCCGAACTGGCGGAACTGGATCTCACAGACTCGCGCTTCCGGCCCGTAAGCATCGACCAGGTCGGCGGTGGCCATATCGGCGTCGGCCATGGCTCCTCCCGTAGGCCAGGTTCCCGGACAGTACCACGCGATGGACGTGGGCTGCGGTTGCCCTCTTCGGTTCCGTGCGAACCGTGCCTCCGGGCCAGCGCGGCTGCCTACGACCTGGGCTCATGCGGGTGATGGGAGTACCGTGCCGCACGCCAGGCTCGAATGCCTGAGCGATCTGGTCGAGCAGCAGGCGCCGCCGCGCCTGCTTGGCGGGAATGGTCTCGATCCTGCCGTTGCCGATGAACACCCGCAGCCGCTGATCGCCAGCCATCGTTTCGATCACCCAAGCCGGGTCAAGGTCGGGCGTCACCCCCATAGCTCCTCCATCGCTGGCCAGCCCGGCAATACCGGCTCAAGCCCGATTACACACGTCGCGCACCGAAGCGGCCACTCCATACTGTGAGCAATCCTGGCGGCACGCCGGTGGCGGTCGAACTAAAACGGACCTCTGCGGGAGCGCAAGGGATCCTGCCGCTCTGCGCTCTGGTGGCCGGGTCTTACGCTGGGCGGTCGTGGCGACTGATGACGACTGGCGGCGGTGGGTGGTCTACCAGATCTACCCGCGCAGCTTCGCCGACGCGAACGGTGACGGAGTGGGCGACCTGCCGGGAGTGATCGGGCACCTCGATCACCTGGAGCGCCTGGGGATCGACGTGGTGTGGCTTTCGCCGGTGTACCGGTCACCGATGGACGACAACGGTTACGACATCAGCGACTACCGGGATGTCGACCCGGCGTTCGGGAGCCTCGGTGATCTCGATGAGCTGACCGACGGTCTCCACGAGCGGGGCATGAAGCTGATGATGGACCTGGTCGTGAACCATACCTCCGACGAGCATCCATGGTTCGTGGCCTCCCGCTCCAGCCGCGAGGATCCCAAGCGCGACTGGTACTGGTGGCGCGATCCCCGGCCGGGTTACCGGGGCGGCGAGCCGGGAGGCGAGCCGACCAACTGGGAGTCGCACTTCTCGGGTCCGGCTTGGGCGTGGGACGAGGCGACAGGGCAGTACTACCTGCACGTCTTCTCCCGCAAGCAGCCGGACCTCAACTGGGAGAACCCGGAGGTCCGCCGGGAGATCTACGCCATGATGCGCTGGTGGCTGGATCGGGGTGTTGACGGGTTCCAGTTCGAGCACGTGCAGCTCGACTTCGGCGCCCATCGCTACGATCCAAGGCAGCTCGATCTTCCGGTGCTGAAGGCGACCATGGCCGGCTGGCAGGCCGGGCTCGCCGACCGGGGATGGAACTCCCTGTACTGGGGCAACCACGACCAGCCCCGCTCGCTGTCTCGCTTCGGCGACGACGGTGAGCACCGCGTCGCCTCAGCCAAGACCATCGCGACCGTACTGCACCTGCACCGGGGCACGCCCTACGTCTACCAGGGCGACGAACTCGGGATGGCCAACACGCACTTCGCCACCATCGCCGACTTCCGGGACATCCAGGCCCTCAACTTCCACGCGGAGGCCACCGCCCGGGACGGTGCCGACCTCGAAGGCCTGGTGGCGACCATGGCCCGGATGAGCCGTGACCAGGGCCGGACGCCGGTCAAGTGGGACTCCTCGCCCCAGGCTGGCTTCACGGCCGGCGCCCCCTGGATCGGGGTGAATCCCGACCACATCACGGTCAACGCCGCGGCCCAGGTCGACGACCCGGACTCGGTGTTTGCCCACTACCGGCGCCTCATCGACCTGCGCCACGACGATCCGGTCGGCACCGACGGCGACTTCGAGCTGCTGCTCCCCGAGCATCCGGACATCTGGGCACTCGTGCGCCGGTCCCCAGTTGCCGAGCTGCTGGTCGCCGCCAACTTCGCGGGACGCCCGGTCACCTTCGATCTCAACCTCGCCGACGACTGGGGCGGCGCGACGCCCGTGCTCGCCAACCTTCCCCAGCCGCCGGCCGCGCCGCGCGGCCCGGCCGAGCCGGTTACGCTGCGCGCTTGGGAGTCGGTGATCTGGCGCCGCGGTCCCCTCCACCAGCGGATAACCCCGACCAGCCGCCGGTGGCTTCGGTCAGGTCGCCGCGATACCGACGGCCTCCCGGTCCATCGCCTGGCGTGGGCGCCCCGCCAGCTGAGCGACGGCAAATGATCTAGACGGGTTTTCAGCGCATATCGCTGAGAAGCCGTCAAGATCATTGGACTGCCATGGCCTCCTGTACCGCGGCCCGGCTCGCTGACTGGCCGGGGCGCCTCGTGAAGTGTCATCAGCGCCCCCAGCCCAGCCTGGGGGCGCTGATGACGAAGGTGGAGAACGCAGCTAGCTGACCTTCACCGGGTAGGTCTTGCTGCCCGTCATCCCGTAGCTGTCGGTGACGGTCAGCGTGATCGTGCGGGTTACCCCGCCGGTCGTGTACGTGTGGCTGGCGGAGCCGGTCGTGGTGACCGTGGTGGTCCCGTCGCCCCAGTTCCAGCTGTAACTGGTGACCGCGCCGCCCGGGAACGGGTCCTTCGTGGTCGCGGTCCATGTTCCGCTCGTACTGTGGGCAACCGAGGTCGGACCGCTGATGGTAGCCGACGGCCCGGTCCTCTCGAACATGGTGATCCCGTCGGGGGTGCCGACACCGGTCGGCCCGTCATAGCCGGCCAGGGCGTCGCAGGCACGATCGCCTACGGCAACAGCCGCTCCGGTGTAGTCGCAGTCCACGGTGCCATAGCCCAGCCCGTTCGGGTCACCGCACTGTGCCGCGCCTTCTCCGGCACACCAGCCGTTGCCACCGGTGGTGACGTCGAAGGCGGACCCGGGATGCCCGTAGAGCGTAAGTGCCGGGTAGGGCACGCTGTGAGCGCCATCGGCCAGGGCGTACGCCGCGGCGATGATCGGCGAGGACAGCGAGGTGCCGCCAACCGTGAACCAGCTGGGAGCAGGGCTGCACGGGCTGCCGCAGTTGTAGGAGTCATAAACGTCGAACCCGGTGAGGTAGTCCGCGTCTGCCGAAACGTCCGCGGCCAGACGGTGGGTGCCGCACCCCGTGCTGCTCCATACGCTGAGCGACTTCTGCCATCCCTGAGCGCTGAACAAGGTGCTGCAGCCGCCGCCGGTGGCGCCCAGCGGAGCGCCGAAATCCCGCTCCAGGACGTCCTTAACGCCGTTGTCGTTCCACACCGTCTCGGACTGCCGGGCGGCGTTCTGGCCCAGGTACAGGGAGGTGCCGCCCACGCTGACCACGGTGTTGTAGGCCGAGGGGATGTTCGGCTGGTTCACGGCGGCGAGTTCGTCAAAGGAGTAGTAGCCCGCGTCGCCGGTCGATGCGGCGATCACGACTCCGGGGTGGTTGAAGGCAGCCTGGAACGACGAGCTGGTCCCGGACTCCGGCTCACCGAAGGAGTTTGACACCTCATTCGCCTTCAGGCTGACCGCCGTGTTCTCGGCCGTGGCCAGGTTCGAATTAGTCGGCGAGCTCGCCTCGACCAGGATGATCTTGCAGCCCTGGCACACGGAATGTACGGTCTCGACGTCGAGGCTCTCTTCCACCGACCAGCCCGTGGTATCGGCCGTGGGTAGCGTCGTGCCGCCGCTCTGGTTTACGACCCTGAGGCAGCCGTTTGTGGTACTGCAGGCGGCCAGGCCGTACTGAGAGTCGAATGTCTGCAGGTCCGCGTTGATGTTCGGGTCGTTGTACGCATCAACGATGGCGACGGTCTGCCCGCTGCCGCCGGTGGTGGTAAGTCCATATGCGCTGCCCAGGTCACTCGGGGTAAGGCCGCCGGCCGGACCGATCGTGCCCGCTCCCGTCGCACCGGCTGCGCGCCTGAACGCGTGTGCTCCCTTGGTGCCTTTCTTGACGAGTTGGCGGATCTCGGCGAAGCAAGACGCCACGTGGGCCTTCTTCGGTGTCTTGCAGACCTGCTTGCCTACGGCGTAAAGCGTGATGGCCTTGGGCGCGGTCGGCGTTACCGTTTTGTTCGCCGTGGCGGCAGTCGCGGACGGCGCCGCTGCGCTGAGCGCCATTGCTGCCGCGGCAGCCACTGCCGCCAGCGCGCCGCAGGCTCTCCGTTTGCTCAGGACATGCTGCATTGATTCCTCCTATTTGGGGATTGCCGGAACAGGTGCCGGGCCGGGTCGGCAACTGTGTGCCGCGTGACCTTCGCGGCGGCCCAGCCCGCAGCGTACTGCGGGTAGGAGGAAATGAAAGGTAAATCTGCTGGCTAGCCTCATTGAATACCCACAATTATTAATGGCTTGCCGGGATAATTATGGAGACCCATACAACGGTAGCTTTTTACCAGAATTAGTTGGATGGTTCGCCCTGCGACCGCGGACCGCCGAAGCTGCACCTTGTGGCGCACGGGCGATCAGATGTGAATCGGTTCACGCCTGTCCGCGGGACTTGCCTCACCGGGCAAGTCCCGCGGACGTCGGGCGTGGAGATAGCGAGCGTTATCTCTATCGCGGGTCAGGACTGCACTGAGACCGATACACCCGCCTGCCGCTGCGTGTTGCCGATCGTCGCGGTGGCGTGGACGACCTGGCTGACGTCCGGCGAGTAGCTGGGCGGGGTTACCCGGAACGTGGCGGCGGCCGCCTCGCCAGGCCGCACCGTGCCGAACACGGCCGGCCCGGCCGGCGTGACGGTCCATCCCTGCGGCAGCTGCAGAGCGAGCTGGACGCCGTGCAGGGTCTGACTGCCACCGGCGGTCAGCGTAACGCGCACCACCGACGCCTGGCCGGCGTGCATCACGCTGGGCGCGGTGACGACGACCTGGCGCGCTCCCGGCGTGGACGTCATCCGGAACGCGTTCCGCAGCGGCAGGTTCGCCAGCGCGGAGGAGTCGCCCACGTAGACGTGATACAGGCCAGCGGTCTGCGTCCAGCCGTTCGCGGTGTCGCTCCACCACGAGGTGTCCTGCGGCGTGATCACGAACGACACGCGCGCCGACTGGCCGGGCGCGAGGTTCACCTGCTGGAAGCCTTCCAGCTGGCGCGGCGGCTCGCCCGTGGACGCCGGGTCGCCCACGTACAGCTGGGCGACGTCACTGCCCGTTCGGTTGCCAATGTTCGTCACCGTGGCCGAGACCCGCACGTCTTGCGTGCCGGTCACCGTCGCGCGGCTCAGCCGCAGCCCGCTGTAGGCGAACTTGGTGTAGGACAGCCCGAACCCGAACGGGAACATCGGTGTCAGGTGCTTGGCGTCGTACCACCGGTAACCGACGTCAACACCCTCGGAGTACAGCACCTCGGTTCCGTTGCCGGGGAACTGCGCCGTGGTGGACGCGGGTACCTCGCTCAGCGAGGTCGGGAACGTCACTGGCAGGTGCCCGCCCGGATCGGTCTGGCCGAACAGCACGCTGGCCAGCGCCGTTCCGCTGCCTTGCCCGGGGTACCAGGCGTCCAGGACGGACGCGACCTGGTTCAGCCACGGCATCGCGATCGGCGCGCCCGCGTTGACCACCACGACCGTGTGCGGGTTGGCCGCCGCGATCGCCTCGATGAGTTCGTCCTGCGCGGACGGCAGGTTGAGGCTCGGCCGGTCGGTGGCCTCGGACTCGGTGTCGTCCGAGACGACCACGACGGCGGTCTGTGCCGTCTTGGCGACGTTGACCGCGGCGGCGATGCCGGGCGCCAAGGCCGATGGGGTGCCCCAGAGCAGCTGGGACGAATCGCCGCTGATCGAGAGCGTGTACTTGGTGCCCGCAGTCAGGTTCACCGCGACCGAGTACGTGTTCACCGGCGGCGTGCTGGGGTTGTCCAGTATCTGCGTGCCGTTCAGGCTCAGGTACGCGGAGGTGTAGCAGCCGCACGGGTTGGTGAGGGCCAGCACATAGGTGCCCGTCTCCGGCGCGGTCAGCGTTCCCGTGTAGCTGCCGCCGAACGGCGTCGGGGCGTACGCGGGCGACAGATCGGCCGACGGGATCGCGGGCAGCGCCGTGTCCGCTGGCAGCCCCTGCTGGTAGGTCACGCTGGTGCCGGGCCCGGCGGCCGCCTGGATGCCCTGCAGCGGGCTGACCGTCGCCGATGGGATCACGTAGGCGCTGCCGCCTCCGGCGTAGGTAGGCGAGACGGAGGCGGACGGGCCGATCACGGCGATCGACCCCGCTCCCGACGAGGACAGCGGCAACGTCTGGCCAGCGTTCTTCAGCAGCGTGGTGCCGGCCTCAGCCACCTGGGTGCCGAGCGCCTGGTGCGCCGGGGTGGTTACGGTCGCCGTGGGCGAACCAGTGCGCGGCTGGCTGAACAGGTTGAACCGGAACATCTCGGTGAAGACTCGCTGCACCATCGTGTTCAGCGCCCTGAGCGGGATCGTCCCGTTCTCGACGTCGGTCTCCAGCGCCGTCCCGTAGTACGTGTTGAACGGCTGCTCCTGGTCGGTGCCCTGCAGCGCGCCCGATGTGCCGTGCAGCGCGCCATAGTCCGACATCACGAACCCCTGGAAGTCCCACATCTCCTTCAGCACGTTCGTGAGCAGGTACGAGCTGTTGCAGCTTGCGCTGCCGTTTACATATGAGTAGGCGCACATCACCGATGCGGCGTTCGCCTGGGTCACCGCCGCGTTGAACGACGGCATGTAGATCTCGTGCAGCGCCCGGTCGGAGACGATCACATTGTCCGAGGGGGTGTTGCGGTAGGTCTCCTGGTTGTATGCGTCGAAGTGCTTGACCTGCGTCTCGACGTCCTGGCTCTGCACGCCGTCGATTTCCGGCACGTCCAGCGCCGAGTTCAGGAACGGGTCTTCGCTCAGCGCCTCGAATGACCGGCCCCAGCGCGGGTCCCGGTCGATGTTCACGGTGGGGCCGAGGTTCGCGCTGGCGCCCTTGCCGAACTCCTCCGCGCCGATGACCTGGCCGTACTGCTGCGCCAGCGACGGGTCCCAGGTGGCCGCGAGCGACACACCGGCCGGCAGCTGGGTGACACCGGTCAGCCCGTCGGCGACGCCGGCGGGTCCGTCCTCAAGGCCCACCGCCGGGATGCACAGCGAAGGTATCGCCGGCGTGTAGAAAACGTAAGGGTTGGTGGTGCCGTGGCCTTCCACCATGGTGATCTTGTCACCCAGGCTCATCGCCGCCATGAGCTGGGCGACGCGCTGTGAGATGGGAGCGGTGGACGTCACCCACGGGCACGAGGTGGTCGTGCTCGCCGCGGCCGCGCCCTGGCCGACGGCTCCGGTCGCAGGCAACGCGATCAGCGCCGCCAGCGATGCCGCGCCCCCGGCGGCTGCGATCCGCCATCCGGCCGGCCGCCGCCTGTGCTTCTGCTGTCGCCCCAGGTATAGCCTGTAAGCCGCTAAAATGTGCCGATCTGTCCCGGCATCCATCAGTCGCCTCCGATACGCTCCGGCCCTGCCCGTATCTGCGCGCTGGAAACAGCACGTAACTCAACAAGTCGTAACACACATGTAATCGGAACGAAATACTCTGTCCGGGGCCATTTGCTCCATGGGAGAGCTTCGTTTTGAAGGGTCGAACTCCGCTGCTCGAAAGGGCGGGCGCCCGGCGGCCGAGCGGCGCGCAAGCCAGGCGTGATGCGGCTCGACCTAACCGGAGGCGTGCTCGCCGCCGAAGTTGACGGTCACCGACTCATCGCCGTTCGGCACGGCGGTGACGCTGTCTGCGAGCGCGGCTCTCGGGCACCACCTTGGGGGGCCAGGGCGAGCGCCGCTGCGCTGATGGGGACGTAGAAGAAGATGTACTGCAATCCGACGCAGGTGGTGAGGATTCCGCCGGCCAGAAGGCCGACCGTCCCGCCCAATGCGCCCAACCCGCCCCAGATGCCGAGGGCCTTGTTGCGTTCGGCTCCCTCGGAAAACATTGGAGCAGGAAACCAGCGAATGTCAGCCCGTAGGCGGTCACCATCCACTGCAAGTCGGACTCGGGGCAACGAAATTCGCGGCCGATGTAGGCGCGGCCCCTCAGGCCGACTGATCGCAAATGCGGTAGCCGACGCCGGGCCTGGTCGCGATCACGGGCGGGTCGCCGAGCTTGCGGCGCAGTCGGCCGATCGTCACCGTCACGGTGTTGGTGAACGGATCGGCCTGCTCGTCCCAGACCTGCTCGAGCAGATCCTCGGCGCGCAGGAACGCAGGCGAGGCGAGCAGCAGCGCCTCCAGCACGCCGAATTCCTTGACCGACAAGTCGAGCTGCCGTCCGTCCCGCGTCACGGTCCGCCGCATCGGATCGAGCTCGATCCCGGCGGCGCGCAGCGTCCGGGCTCGGGCGGCTGGCTGCCGGCGGGCCAGCGCCCGCACCCGAAGGACGAGCTCGGGGAAGTGGAACGGCTTGCCCAGGTAGTCGTCGGCGCCCAGGCTCAGACCGGTCACCCGGTCGCCGGGCGCCCCGGCCGCGGTCAGCATGAGGACCATCGCCCGGTCGCCACGGTTGGTGATCATCTGGCACAGGGCGTCGCCGTGAATGCCGGGCAGGTCGCGATCCAGGACCACGACGTCATAGGCATTGAGATCCAGCTTCGCGGCCGCCTCCAGGCCGTCGTGCGCGGCGTCCACCGCCATGCCCTGATCGCGCAGGCCCTCCACGAGCACCTCGGCGAGCGACCGCGAGTCTTCGACCACCAGGACTCTCATCCCGGCACGCCCGCGGGAACGCTGGCCGACGTGGTCGCCGCGGCAGCCGGAAGCTCGATGCAGACCCGCAGCCCGCCACCGGGCCGGGCCTGCAGGTCCACCGTGCCGCCGTGTGCCTCCGCGATCGCTGCGACGATCGACAGGCCGAGGCCCGAGCCCTTGTCCGTGCCGATCCGGTCGGCTTCGAGGCGCCGGAACGGCTGAGTGAGCTCGGCCACCTGCCGCGGGTCGAGGACGTCCCCGCCGTTCTCGACGACCAGCCTGGCCCGCCCGTCATGAGCCCGCGTGGTGATGGTGACCCAGCCGCCCTCGGCGTTGTGGCACACCGCGTTGTCGATCACGTTCTCCACCATGCGGCTCAGCAGGGCCTGGCTCCCGGCTACCCAGGCGCCGACCTGACCGCTGGCGTCCTGCACGGTGAGGTTCATGGCCCTGATGGCGGCCGCCTGATCAGCCAGCGCGGAGCCGACAATGTAGTCGAGCGGCAGGACTGCCTGACCAGCCAGCGCCCGGTGCTCGGCACGGGCCAGCACGAGGAAGGCCTCAAGCAGCGTCTCGATCCGGTCGAGTTCGCTGCGCAGCCGCCCGGCCAGCGCGACTGTCTGCGGCGGCGGCGCGGGCTCGGGCTTGGCCAGCGCCACGTCGAGTGCCGCCCGCATCGTGGTCAGCGGGGTGCGCAGCTCATGCGAGGCATTGGCGACGAACCGCCGCTGGGCGTTGAAGGCGACCTCCAGCCGCTCCAGCAGCCCGTCGATGGTGTCGCCGAGCTCCTTCAGCTCGTCATTCGGCCCGTGCACGGTGAGCCGCTCGTGCAGGCTGTCTTCGGAGATCCGCTGTGCCGCCGCGGTCATCTCCCGGACCGGGCGCAGCGCTCGGCCGGCCACGAGCCAGCCCAGCAACAGGGAGACGGCCGTCATGATCGCCAGCGCGATGAGCGACGACGTCAGCAGCACATGCGACAGCTCGTGCTGCTGGACCGGCTGGGGGCTGGCCTGCGACTGCAGCTGACTGACCTGCGCCTGCAGCTGGCGCACCTGCGCCTTGGCCTGCGCTAGCGATGAGCCCGGCTTGCTTGGATGGGCGAAAGCCGGTCTGGCCTGGACGGACGAGCTGCTGACGGCCACGCCGCTGGCGAGCGCCAGCAGCAGCGCGCCGGACACCACGAACAAGAATCCGTACAGGATGGTGAGCCGCATCCGCACGGTCCGGCCGGGCAGCCGCAGCCAGCGCGGCCGCCTCGGCTGGCGCTGGGCCCGCATGCGCCCCTCCCTCCCGTCGGCAATGCCCTGATCAGGGGGTTTGCCTTGCCATCCCACTTCAGCATGCCCTGCCGGGCCTAACAACGGGATAACAGGTTGCGTGCGGCCCATGTTATGGCCGGTCCCGTAGAACGAAGTCACGGCAAGTTTCACCCCGACCACAAGAAGGAAACGAAAATGCAAGCCACGATCGAAGTGTCCGGACTGCGGAAGCGGTTCGGTCCGACCCTGGCGCTGGACGGCATGTCATTCACCGTCCAGCCCGGCCAAGTGACCGGCTTCGTCGGCCCGAACGGGGCCGGCAAGTCGACCACGATGCGGGTCATCCTCGGCCTGGATGCGGCCGACGAGGGCAAGGCGACCGTCGGCGGCAAGTCATACGCGAGCCTGCGGCAGCCGATGCGGGTGATCGGATCGCTGCTCGACGCGGGGGCACTGCAGCCCAGCCGGTCCGCCCGCAACCACCTGCTCTGGCTCGCCCACTCGCAGGGCCTGGACGCCAAGCGGGTGGACGAGGTCATCGAGCAGGCTGGCCTGCAGGGCGTGGCCAGGAGGCGGGCCGGCGGCTACTCGCTTGGCATGCGGCAGCGGCTGGGCATCGCCGCCGCGATGCTGGGCAACCCGGCCGCGATCATGCTGGACGAGCCGTTCAACGGGATGGACCCGGAGGGCATCGTGTGGATGCGCGGGTTCTTGCGGTCGCTGGCCGCGGGCGGCCGGGCGGTGCTGGTGTCGAGCCATCTCATGACCGAACTGCAGGACGCCGCCGATCATCTGGTGGTCGTAGGCCGCGGCAAGGTCATCGCCGACACCACGGTAGCGAGCCTGCTGGCGGCCGCGTCCGGGGATCGGGTCACGCTGCGCACGTCGGCCCGGCCGCAGGCGAGGGCGGTGCTGGAGGACGCGGGGGCCACCGTCGTGGCTAGCGGCCAGGACGTGCTCACCATCTCCGGGCTGGCGGCCGAGCGGGTGGTCGCGCTGCTCAGCGGGCAGGCAGTGCCGTTCTCCGAAGTCTCCGGGCACCGGGCCACCCTGGAGCAGGCCTATATGGAGCTCACCAAGCAGGCCGTCGAGTTCCGCCCGGCCGGCTTCGACGCCGATGCGGCGCAGGAGGTGCCGCGATGACGACCCAGGCCATCTCGGTCCCGAGGCCCGAAGCCGGGCCCGGCGGCGGACCCCGCGGCGGCGGCTTCGGCTCCCTGCTGCGGGCCGAGTGGATCAAGTTCCGCAGCGTGCGCGGCTGGGTGATCGGCATGATCCTGGCCGCGCTGCTGACCATCTTCCTCGGCGTGTTCGCGGCCGTTAATGGGAGCATCGGCTGCCAGATCAACGGCGGCCCGGTGAAATCGGGCAAGGCCTGCCTGCCCTACGTCCCGCACGGGCCGGGCGGCGAGGTCGTGACCGACAGCTTCGCCTTCGCCCGCCAGCCGCTAACCGGGAACGGCACCTTCACCGCGCGCGTCACCTCGCTCACCGGCGAGCACGCGAACCTCAGCTCGGGGCCAGAGCCTGTGCAGGCCGGGAACGGCAACATGGTGCCCGGTCTGACGGAGTGGGCCAAGGCGGGGATCATCATCAAGCAGAGCACCCGCCAGGGCTCGGCTTATGCGGCGATGATGGTCACGGGCGGTCACGGCGTCCGGATGCAGTACAACTTCACCGGGGATACCGCCGGGCTGCCTGGTGCCGTTTCGGCGGCGCATCCGCGCTGGCTGCGGCTGACTCGCTCGGGCGACACGATCACCGGCTACGACTCCGCCGACGGCACGCACTGGACTCAGGTGGGCACGGTCCAGCTCACCGGGCTGCCGTCGACCGTCCAGGTCGGCATGTTCGCCACCTCCCCGAACTACACGGTGACCCAGAATTCATTCGGCGGCGGGAACAGCAATAACGGCGGTCCCGCCCAGTCCACCGGAGTCTTCGATCACGTCAGCCTGGCCGGCACTGCGCCCGGCACCTGGACCGGCACCACCGTCGGTGGCGGGGGCCCGGCGGGGGGCCCGGGGCCAGCCGACGGCGCGGGCTCTGCGCCCTTCACCCGGAACGGCGGCACGTTCAGGCTGACGGGCTCCGGCGACATCGCGCCGGTTACGCCGGGGCCGGGCGCCGGGCTCCCGACGGTGACGATCGGGCAGAGCCTGGTGGGCGCGTTCCTCGGATTGATCGTGATCGTCGTAGTGGCGGCGATGTTCTTCAGCACCGAATACCGCCGCGGCCTGATCCGGACCACGCTGACCGCGACCCCGCGCCGCGGCGCGGTGCTGGCCGCCAAGGCCGTGGTGATCGGCGCGGTAGCCTTCGTCACCGGCCTGGTGGCCGCGGCGGTCTCGATCGCCGTCGGCGTGCCGAAGGAGGAAAACCAGGGTCAGGTGCTGCTGACCGCGCCCGTGCTGACCGAGGTGCGGGTCATCGTCGGCACGGCGGCCATGCTGGCCGTGGCCGCAATCTTCGCCGTCGCCCTGGGCGCCATCCTGCGGCGCAGCGCGGCCGCGATCACAACCGCGGTAGTAGTCGTCGTCATGCCGTTCCTGCTGACCGCGCTCAATGTCGTGCCCGCCGGGGTCGGCGACTGGCTGCTGCGGGTGACCCCGGCCGCGGGCTTTGCGATCGAGCAGAGCATCCCGCGGTACTCGCAGGTCACCACCGTCATCTCACCCGTGCAGGGCTACTACCCGCTGTCGCCCTATGCCGGGTTTGGCGTGCTGTGCCTGTGGGCGGCGGCGGCCCTGGCCCTCGCGCTGATCATGCTGCGGCGGCGGGACGCATGAGCACCGCTACGGCGACGCAGCCAGCGCCGGCGATGGCCACGGCGGCAGCGCGCGGCGCGAGCGTGCGCTACGCGCTGCACGCCGAGTGGACCAAGCTGCGGACGGTCTCCGGACCCGCCTGGCTGCTCCTCGGGGTCGCGGCGGCGACCATTGCGGTCAGCGCCGCGGCCGTCGGGGCCACGCACTGCCCGCAGAACCTGACCTGCCCGGTCGACACGACCAAGCTCAGCCTGACCGGGATTCAGCTCGGCCAGGCGGTGGTCGCGATCCTGGCCGTGCTGATGGTCAGCAACGAATACGGCTCGGGCATGATGCGCGTCACGCTCGCCGCGATGCCCAGACGGGAGGCGGTGCTGGCGGCCAAGGCGATCCTGCTGGTCGCGTTGGTGCTGGCGGCGGGCGCGGTGGCGGTGTTCGGCTCGGTGCTGGCCGGGCACCTGATCCTGCCCGGCCACGGCTTTACCGCCGCGCGCGGCTTCCACCCGGTCTGGCTGAGCTACGGGCCAACGCTGCGAGCCGCCAGCGGGTCGGTCCTGTACCTGGGACTGATCGCCCTGATGAGCCTCGGCGTCGCGGTGATCGTGCGGGACTCGGCCGGGTCCATCGGCGTCGTCCTCGCGCTGCTGTACCTGTTCCCGATCATCCTGGCGTTTGTCGGGAACGAGCACTGGCAGCACCGGCTCGAGCGGTGGACACCCACGGTCGCGGGGCTGACCATCCAGGACACCACCGGCTTGCGGAGCCTGGTGATCACGCCGTGGGCCGGGCTGGGTGTGCTGGCAATCTGGGCCGCAGCCGCGATGCTGGCCGGCGGCCTGGTGTTCCGGTTCCGCGACGTCTAGCCGGGCGGACCGGGGGCGGCCCAGCTGTGCTCGGCCGCCCCCGGTTTTAGCCTGAAGTAACGGCTGATTTAGTCGCCGAGTGCGGCGCTGGCCTGCGGTTTTGCTGTGCGGGCGGGTGGTTGTTCTGGCTACTTCAAGGCGAGCGGGATTGGGACACCGATGAGGTCGAAGGCCTGGCGCTGTTCGCTGCGCCCATAGAGAAAACAACGCTATGCGCTCGGGCCTGCCACGGCGTTCGAAAATCGTCGGGACGGCGGGACTGGAACCCGCGGCCCTTGACCCGTCAGTCACGACTTGAGTATGGCCTGACGCCGCCGCGCATCGCCCGAAAGGCATCTGAACTGCGCTAATGCCGCGGACGTCGCGTGCATACTGTCCTACTGCGGTGCTACCGTTGACTCATGGCAGTGCGCAAGAAACGATCCATCTCCATGCCGCCCGAACTGGACGCCGAGATCGCCGCCGCGGCAGCGGAGGCTGGCCTCAGTTACAGCGCTTGGCTGGCCGACACCGCGCGGAAAGAGTTCACCATCCGGGCAGGCCTGGCAGCGGTCAGCCAGTTCGAGCAGGACCACGGCGCCTTCACCGCTGAGGAGATCGCCGATGCTGAGGCCTGGGCCGCGCGGGCGATCGACAGGTCCGGTCAGTCGCGCACCAGGGCCGGGCGGCGGAGCGCCTGATGGGCGTCACCTACGACAGTGGCGCGCTTATTGCCGCTGACCGTGGCGAGCGGCGCATGTGGGCGCGGCACCGCGCCCTACTGGGCCGCCGTGTGATCCCGACGGTGCCCGCACCGGTGGTGGCCCAGTCCTGGCGCGGATCGGCCCGGCAGGTCCAGCTTGCCCGGCTGCTGGCCGGCTGCGATGTCGAGGCACTCAATGACGGGCAGGCCCGCTCGGTCGGCGCTCTAGCCGCGCGGGCCGCCACTGCTGACATCGTTGACGCCTGCGTGGTTGAGGGAGCCGTGCGCCGCAGGGACCTGGTCGTGAGCTCTGATCCTGACGACCTGCGGTCGATCGCATCCGCGGTCAGTTACCGGCTTGAGATCGATCTCCCCTGACCGGCCCGGTGCCGCTGTTGCCGTGTCGGCACCCGGCTCGCGACCTGCACGGAAACGCAGCCAATGGCTGATGCACTGGCAATCCGGCCCGGATTGCCAACCCCTGGAAGTACGGTTAAGTGACGCATGAGGGCATCACAGCGTTCTGGCTCCCAGTGATCACATAATAGTCAGGAATATACCCTGCCGTACCCCAGTCGGTCCGGTAGTAGATCTCATCCCAGACGGTGCTACCGCCCACCATCTGGCTCTCCACGGTGCAGTAGATTCTTACGGAGGTGGTAAGATACACACAGCCCAATCTGTCTTCCTGCAGGGCTTGCGGTTGAGAAAATACAAACGCACACTGTCCGAGGGGGAGATTGCCGATCGACGCCTCAAAAGGCGCGACGGCGGGTGTGGTGGGAGGGGCACTGGCGGGAGCAACGTTAACGATCACTCTGCTGCTGCTTGTCGCTGCCGACGCCTTGCTATTGTCGTTGTGGTTTGAGAGGTACAGGGACACACCCGTGATGAGAGCCGCCGCGACCACTCCGGCTAAGCCGATGTAGGCGACCTTGGTTTTGCCGCTCATCGCCGCTCCGTTAGGTGAGCCGATGTGAGGAACTTCCCGTTAAATTATCATAGATCTTCACGGGTGGCCTAACAATCCTTGCCTGTGCCCGCTGCCCGCCGTCGGTGACCTCCGCCAGCGTCGCCACGCGATGGGCGCGGCCGGCTGGCAGCGCAGGCCCGGGTGTCTCAAGACAATTCGACCGTTATGTCCGTCGTTCGCCTTGGTGGCGCGCGTATAGAACGGCGGTGTATCAGAGTAGGCCTTGTCTCGGACTACGGACATATGGAAGAAGGTCATCCGCCGATGCGAAGTCGGCTTCGATACTGAAGCCGAATTGAGCACGGCCATTTAGGCGGCCGCGTTCCGCACGGCCAACCCCAGGCTGCGGCAGGTGATCGAGGCTAAGGACATCGAGATCGCGCTGCGGAAGACGTCCGGGCGCTGGTGACCGAGCACCGGCTGGTCGAGCGGCGGGCGCTAGACATTGCCTCGTCGGCAGCCTTAGGCCTGGAGGCCCAGGCGGCGCCCCGGAGACCGACGGCCTTCAGAGGGCGGCCTTCAGAGGTAGGCATGCGGGTGGACGATGAGCTCATGGGGGTCTCTTTCACAAGTGCGGCTGTCGTTAGCGCAGCGGCGTGAATGCCGCCCGGATCACGGTCGCGAACAGCTCGGGCTCTTCCCAGGCGGCGAAGTGGCCGCCCCTGCCGGCCTCGTGGAAGTAGGTGAGGCTGGGGTAGGACTTCTCGACCCAGCTGCGCGGGGCCCGGAAGATCTCGCCGGGGAAGGTGGTGAAGCCGACCGGGAGCTTGACCTCCGCAGGAACCTGCCCCGCCGCGGGAGCCTGGGCTCGTCCGCCCTCCCAATACGACCGGGCCGCCGAGGCCCCGGTACCAGTCAGCCAGTACAGCGTGATGTTGTCGAGGACGTGGTCGCGGGTCAGGCCGCCGGAGGGTTGCCCGCCGGTGAAGGCGCGGGAGATCTTGTCGTAGCTGTCGGTGTCGTGGTCGAGCATCCAGGCCGCCAGGGCGACCGGTGAACCAGCAGGGCGTAGCCGATCGTCTGCGGCCGCGTGGCTTGCTCCAGGAAGTAGCCGAAGCCGCTGGTCCTGAATGTGGCGATCGCGTCGAGCGCCGCGCGTTCGGCCGGGGCGGGCTTCGTCGGCGAGTAGCCGCCGACCAGCGCGTCCCGGAGCAAGTTCAGGTGGATGCCGGCCAGCCCGGGGGGTGGCTGGCGGCTCATCGCGTCGGTTACGGCGGCACCCTGGTCGCCGCCCTGGGCGACGTAGCGGGTGTAACCGAGGCGGTTAATCAGCTCGGCTGACGCCCTGACGTTGCGGAAACCTGGCCTGACACTTAATAGTCAAAATCAGCCGCATCGGAGCGAATGTTGAAGGCAGCCCGTTTCAACCAGTTCGGGGGCCCGGAGGTCCTCGAGATCGTGGATCTCCCCGATCCGCATCCGGGTCAAGGCCAGGTCCGGATTGCGGTGCGCGCGGCCGGCGTCAACCCGAGCGACTGGAAGAAGCGCAAGGGCCTGATGGATGGTGAGCTCCCGCAGACCATGGGCCACGAGGCGGCGGGCGTCGTCGACGAGCTCGGCGAGGGCGTTGCGGATGTGGCCGTCGGCGATCGCGTGTTCGGCTTCTCCGCCGAGGGGGCGGCCCAGGCCGAGCTGGCGGTGCTGTCCTACTATGCGCCGATCCCGCCGTCACTTGACTTCCCCGGCGCTGCCGCGCTGCCGGCCGCCATCGAGACGGCCACGCGAGCACTCGACCAGCTCGGCGTCGGGAGCGGCAGCACGCTGATCATCAACGGCGCCTCCGGAAGCGTCGGCAGCGCCGCAGTTCAGCTCGCCGTGGTGCGCGGTGCGCGCGTGATCGGCACCGCCAGTCCGGCAAACCACGAGTACCTTCGCTCGCTGGGGGCCGAGCCCCTCGCCTACGGCGAGGGCCTCGTCGAGCGGGTTCGCGCGCTCGCGCCGGACGGCGTCGACGCCGCGCTCGACGTCGCTGGGAGCGGCGTCCTGCCCGAGCTCATCGAGCTCGCGGGCGCCCCGGGGCACGTCGTGACGATCGCCGACTTCGGTGGCGCGCAGGAGCACGGGGTAACGTTCAGCAGCGGGGACGCTGGCCGCGCGCTCCACGCGCTCGCCGAGATCGGCGAGGTGATCGAGTCCGGGCGCTTCTCGCTCCCGGTCGCGCAGACCTTCCCGCTCGTCGATATCGCGGAGGCGCACCGCGTCAGCGAGGACGGTCAGGTGCGCGGGAAGCTCGTGCTGGTGGTCGGCTCTGGCATCTGCGGGTCCAGGTGATGCACGCGGACAGGACGACGGCGGCGCGGTGGGTGATGGCGAGCTTGTCGTATCGGGGGGCCGGCCCTCACTGCTTGGGCAGGGCTAAGGAGCAGTTCTGCAACGTTGCATTCCTTGTAGGCTTCGACGTCCAGCCCGGAGGCCGCCTGCCTTTGCGCCCGCGTCTCTTGCGAGCCGCGATCTGGTCGCTCTTATGAGGGATCACGATCGTGATTCCGCGCTTGTGCGGCATCGCGCGGTAGGCGGCGGCAGCTCGCCGGCCCGGGTCGTGAAGTCGACGCCGGCTGCGGCGGCCTCGCCGGGCAGCACGCCCAGGCCGACCGTCAGAAGGCTCATCCGGCCTCGCGAGAGCACGTCGTCGCGAGCTGCTTGGCCAGCGCCACCGGGTGGCGGTAGGGCAGCAGCAGTACCGCCGTGCCCAGCAACAGCGTGCTTGAAGCAGAAGCAAGCTGCCCGCCATCCACCGGATCCATTCCGCGCTGCTTCAGGAGTCGTAGATACCGTGGTTGCCGACACGGCCATCGGGTCCCGCGAAGCTCCAGGTCATCGAGGAGTCCACGCCGATCCGGTGGATGCGCAGCGCCCTCGGCCACGGCACCGCCCCCTTGTGCGCGCCGGCGTCCAGCGCGGGACGGAGAATCTCATGCACGGCCTGCACGAACAGCTTGCGGTGCTCGTCAGGCAGGCGGCGCAGGTCGATCAGGAAACCAGCCGTGCGAACATGCTTCATTCGCCTGCGCCGAAATCGGCCACCAGCGCTTCCATCGAGTCGTACACCTTGACATCAGGAACGTCATCACCTGGCCGAGACGGGTACCTGCTCTCGTGAGCGACCCAGTACAGCTCAGCTTCACGCTGCTCCAGCGCCTTGAGCGCGCGATACTCCTCCAGGGGGACCACGACCGCCTCGACCTGGCCTGCCCTGAAGATCACCTGATGGTCGGTGATCTCGGCATCGAAAGACAGGGAACCCTGGCTCATGCCAGCGAGACTACTCCTCGAAGAAACAGAGCCAGTATCCCGAGGTTGGGGCGGAGCCTGATCCGCCGCGGATGGTCCGTCGGCCGTGGACGCTCTGTCAGCGCCCCGATGAGAACTGGCGCATCCGAGGGGGTGCGGCTCTCGGCCTGGAGAGCCTGGGTGCCCCCTTGAACGGTCTGGCCGTGTCATGCCGGGCCGGACAGTAGTGCTGCCACTGCGGCCTCCGCCGCCGCGCTGGCCGGCAGTGCGACCGGGAGTACGGGAACGGAGGTCAGGGCGCCGTCGGATTCGTAGCGGCGGATCAGCCGTGGATCGATGTAGGAACTGCGGGCTACGGCCGGGGTATCTCCGAGCCACTCGGCCACCGACCGGATGCCGGCCGTAATTGCGCGGCTGGAATCGCGATCGGATGCCGACGGGCCGGCGTTGGCCAGTTGCAGTGCCATCAGGACGGTCGCGTTCCAGGTCCGGAACTCCTTCGCGGTGAAATGACCGCTGGCGTGGCCGGCGATGTAGGCGCTGACGTCGTGGGAGTGCAGCTGATGCCATCGGGCGCCGTCCTGCCAGCAGAACAGCGCGTCCAGGCCATTATCGCTGCCGGTCAGCAGCCGCAGCGTGCCGAGGACGGCGCGGTCGGTGACGGTGATTGCCCGTTCCTTACCTTCCTTCGCGACGTAGTCGAACACGGCAGCGCCGCGTTTGACTGTGACATGCTGCTTCAGCAGCGTGACGGCACCGTAATGGTGGTCAAGGTCGGCGTACCGCTCACCGCCGAGCCGGAACAGGCCGAGGTCGATCAGTCGCACCGCGCTGGCTGCTACCCGGTCCCGGTCGAGCCGGCGCCTGCCTAGGTCATGAACGGTCGCGTCGCGCAACGCGGGCAGCGCGCCGGCGAACCGCAGCATGTGGTCGAACTTCTGCGCATCTCGCTGCTCCCGCCACAACTGGTGATAGCGGTACTGGGTGCGGCCACGGCTGTCCACGCCGGTGGCCTGGATATGGCCGAGCGGATCCGGTGAGATCCAGATGTCTCGCCAGGCTGGCGGGAGCGCGAGCGCCCGGATGCGCTGCAGCGTCGCGGGATCGGTGATCTCCGCCCCGGCCCGATCACGGTAGACGAACGCGCCGGCCACTCCGGCCCGGCTGATACCAGGGCTGCGCGGATCAGCGCGGGACAGCTCCGCGACCGCTGAAGAGACCGTCACGACCGTAAGCCCTCCCGGCGCCTGCCCGTGCCCCCAGATCCGCCTGGCGCCAGCACCTCGAGCCGCGGGGCGGCGCGTTCCGCCAACCCGCGCGCGACATCGGGGGGCAGCGGCACCGTCGAGCCCTGAAACCCGCGGAAGGGACGGAACGAGGCGAGCGTGGCGTCGGCGAGCAATTCCGCTCGCAGCAGCGCCGGGTCGATCCGGCAGGCAAACCGGATGCCGGTCCGCCAGCGCCCGAATGCCGTACCGGTGTCACGCCACTCAGGGTCCTCGTAGGTCGGGGTGGTGATGACCGCGACGTAGTAGATGCCGGGGTGATCGGCCCCGACGATCTGCAGCCAGACGCGATCACCGGCTGCCGTCCTGTCCCGGTAGCGCGGGGTGCTCCACCGTTGCATTAGCGACGCAGAGATGGCTGCATCCAGGTCGTCCCGCTTGCGGTTGCCCGGAAAAATCCAGTCTGTCATCCGCCGCTTCCGATGCACCGGGAGTTGTCAGGCGTCCTCAGGCGCCAGGGTACCGGCCTGCAGCCCCGTCCTGATCTCGAAAATCGATCCCGGCCCGGACCGGGATCCCGCTGACGTGTGCTCCGCGTCCCCTATGCTCGCGCGGCCGACCGCCGCACCGGTATCCGCCTGGTGACTGCACCTTCTAGCCCGTCCGCCAGACCGGCCGTCCCTGTGCCCCGCGCCGTTACAGGGCGCCCAGGAGGGCGAGTAACTCCCCGTTGACCTCGGTCGCGCGCGTCCAGATGATCGTGTGCGGGCCCTGCGGTATAACAACTGGGCGAGCATCGGCCAGCTGAGCGGCCAGGCGGTTGTCGGTGGCGTCGGCGGAAAGACCCGGTCCTGGGCCCCAGTTTGGGTAGGGCGGCCGTTTTGCGAGTTCATTGGCGACCTGAGCCCCGCCGCGCTAGCCGGTCTTCGGCGGTGCTGGGAGAGCGTCCTGAGGCAGCCACGTCTCGCATGTGGATCGCGGCTTGCGGAATCGTGATCTTTGACCCCTTGACTCGCCCATCTGTCGGTCCCGGCCTGCGGCCGAATGCCCGGCTAGAACGGGCTGGATCCGTGAAAATCTCACTTCCGGCAAGCCATAGACGCGCCCAATGGCTCCCGGTTGGCTCCCCAGCTATTGGAATACCTATTCGAAATGACTCGTCTACCAGTCGGGACGGCGGGATTTGAACCCGCGACCCCTTGACCCCCAGAACGGCGGGTTAGAGGTTACCGCTGCTCAGAGTGTGTATGCCGGTCGCGTGCTCCGTGCTTGACGGGCGGCTTGTTCAGCCGGTTGCATGCCGTGTGGTCCCCAAGTGGTCCCCGGCTCACTGTCCGCTGTTTGCCAAGAGGGCCGATTATTGGGGGCGTGATCGATCACTCGGAGGGCTGGCTCGTCCCGTTCACCCAGGTCGAGATGCGCCGGATGTGGACGTACAGTGATGGCGTCCTCACGACCAAGGGGCACCGGTTGCCGAGTGGCACCGCCAGGGCCGGGAGTTGGGCATTGGTGGACCAGGCGACCGGTAACGTCCAGTGCGTGGTTCCGCCGGGGGAATTCTCACGTCTATTCCGTCCGGTAGACGTGTTCGCCGACGTGCCCGGCTTTCCCACATATCTGGGGACGGTTACCGCGTCTGACGGTACCGCGCTGGTGGATCTGGCACTCGATCGCAACCCCTTCATGCTGGCTAACGGACCCCACCGGGTGGCCAGACCCCATGTGCTCATGGTGCCCCGCAGCCATCGAGACGGATGGTCGTCGGCCACGGCTCAGGAATTGGCGGCTCGTTATACTGCGATGACCCTGGTCGCCGCGTGGTACCGGGGCTTGGACGGCGGACACGTGGTGTTCTGTGCCAATGACAGCGCACCCAACCTCGACTACCTGCGTGACGTGGAAGTCGCGAGCGGGACCCTCGCCGATAGCGGCGCCGATGTGGCGATCTCCAAGAATCCCCGGCAGGATGTGCAGCACGCCCACTTGCACGGGTTCTATATGGAATATGGTGACGCCGAGAACCACGAGTCCTCGGCGCTTCACGGGCTTCCCGTTATTGCGGAGGGTCAGTGGGCGTTCAGTGCTGCGCTCGGTAGCGACGCCGTAAGGGTGGAACCGGACAGCACCAGGCTCGCCGGCGCTGTTCGCTTGGCCGTGCAGCCGTGGGGTGGTAGTTACTGCTCGTACCAATTGGGCATGGACGGCCCCTTCTGGGTTATGCCTGCATTGGGACCATCCCAGGATGAGTTCAACCGGCGCCTCGCTCGGGCGGATGGCCTCAAGGCGGAGCCCGACCCCAAGCTGGGCGGGGCCATCAACCTGGTGCGGCCCACCCTGGCCGATGCGGGGCGGCTCCATGCGGCACAACAGGCCACAGCTGAACAGCGGGCGAGTTTCGAGACCTTCTTGGCCGAGCGCGGACTGAACGCGCGGTCGCTGGCCGTGGGTCTGGTACCTGGAGCGCCGCGCGCTCCGTAGAGCCTAAACTCGGTGACGAGCAAACCCTCGTTGCGGCCATTCTTTGAAGTAGACGGTGTCGATGTGATGGTGGGGCAGTCGGGACGGCGGGATTTGACCCCGCGACCCCTTGACCCCCAGGCACGAATCGGGTGTCTGGGCCGGTCCGAGTGAGTCCGGCGGGGAGCCGCTCACCAGCGCGAATTTCGCGTGCAGTAGCAACTCGTCCGGGGGAGTCTGCGGGCGTTGGCTCCCCTCACTGGCTCCCCATCGCAAACGGCGAGAGACGCCTTGGTCTTGCCCTCGGCACGCGCCGGCGCGCATCACCGGGAGCCCCTCACTGTCGCTGAGGGCCGCTTCCAGATCAGGCGGGCATGATCTGGCCCTCGCCGGCCGTGATCACTCGGCCCGGCCATGGAGCAACGATGGACCCCGGGTCCCCCGCGTGCTCTGCGCATTTGTGGAGACAGGTGCTGACGGCACCGAGATCTGAGCGGCCGGCGCGGTGCGGGTTCGCGGGGCGGCGTGCCGCGTTCTGCAGCGCTGGCTGTACACCGCGCGGTGTGCTGTGGTGGACCCATGGGCGGCGCATACGTGCACGGCTACGGCCAGCGAGAGTACGAGCGGTTGCAGGATCAGGCGGGAACGCTGGCCGGGCTGCTGCACCGCGGCACCCGGTACCCGCCCGGGAGCCAGGTGCTCGAGGCCGGGTGCGGTGTCGGCGCCCAGACGGTCACGCTGGCCCGGCGCAGCCCCGGGGCCCGGTTCACATCCGTGGACATCTCCGCGGGCTCGATCGCCGAGGCGCGCCGCCGGGCCCGGCTGGCTGACGTGACCAACGTGGAGTTCCGGCAGGCCGACATCTTCGCGCTGCCGTTCGCCCCCGGGTCGTTCGACCACGTCTTCGTCTGCTTCGTGCTTGAGCACCTGTCCCAGCCGGTCACCGCCCTGGCCGGCCTGCGCGGCGTGCTGCGGCCGGGCGGGACCATCACGGTGATCGAGGGCGACCACGGGTCGGCGTTCTTCCATCCCGACAGCCGTGCGGCCCGCCAGGCGATCCAGTGCCAGATCGACCTGCAGCGACAGGCCGGTGGTGATGCGCTGGTCGGTCGGCGGATCTATCCGCTCCTGGTCGAGGCTGGCTTCGGTGCCGTTCGTGTCGGCCCCCGCATCGTGTACGTGGATTCGAGCCGTCCCGAACTGGTCGATGGCGTCACCAAGAGGACCTTCACGGCGATGATCGAGGGCGTCCGCGAGCCCGCGATCGGCGCGGGCCTGATCGACGCGGAAACCTTCGATGCCGGCGTCCGGGCTCTGTACCGGACAACCGAGGCCGATGGCGTGTTCTGCTACACCTTCTTCAAGGGGACCGGCGAGAAGCCGGCCGGAACAACCAATGCCGCCGCGCTGCCCCCGGTTATCTGGCCGGGCAGGCGAGCTGCCCATCAGGCCCTAACCACGCAAGACGGTGATAGCTCCCGGGGAAGCTCGGGTTCGTGACTACAGCAACGCCTTCGGCTGGGAGCGACCGGGACAGACCCCTGCCGGATCGAGCAGACCACCTCGATGTTCTTCGACCCTGCCACCAACGTCCTGCCGCGCACCCGGCCCAGCCCGCTGACCTGGGATCAGCCCCGCCTGCACCGATGCGGGCGGGCACACCATCACTGGGCCTACGACGCGCTGAACCGCAAGACCGGCGAATCGACGGCCCGTCCACCAAGCTCCCCGCCGATCGCCACGTGGACGTGCACATACGGCTTCGGAGGCGGTTGGCAACTCGGACGCCGATATGGTCGTATAGTGCCCGTACCGGGTCGCTCCGCGTTTCTCAGCCAGATTGCATCGTTCCTGCCGCCGGGCCGGCGCAGTGCGTGACCGCTGGCCGCCATGCCGCGGCGCCCGAGCGCTGCAGCATGGACCACGCGGCTACTCGTTCCAGGTCAGGCAGAAGGGCTTGCCGACGGGGTCGGCATACACCCGCCAGTTTTCGCCGTCACCGGGCATCCGCGTCGCGCCGATCGCCAACGCCGCCTTTTCCGCCGACTCAAGGCCGGCGCGGTCGACGAGCAGGTCGAGGTGGACCTGCTGCGGAAAGGCCGGATCCGGCCACTGGGGCGCGCGGTAGTCCTCGATCTGCTGGAACAGCACCGGCTGCGCGCCGTGCTCGCCGATCATCGCCACGCCGTCGGCCTCATATGTCAGCGGCTTGCCCAGCATCTCGGAGTAGAACGCGCTGAGTGCCTTGGCATCGGGGCAGTCGAGCATGAAGCCCATCAGCGTGGTGATCGGGTCGTCGGCCTTGAGGCACAGGTCGAACGGATGCCCGGCCGGGTCGGCGAGGGTGTGCCAGGTCTCGTTGCGCCGCAGCAGGGTGGCGCCGAGCCCGACCGCCCGCTCCGCCGCCGCGTCGACGTTGGGCACGCGCAGGTCGAGGTGCGCCTGCTGGGGCGCGGCCGGGTCGGGCCACCGCGGCGGCACGTGATCCGGCGCAAGCTGGATTGCCATCCGCCACCCGTCGTCGGTGGTCATCGTGATCCACTCGTCGTCCTCGTACGCCGTCTTCCAGCCGGCGAGCGAGCCGTAGAAGGCGGAGAGCGCCACGATGTCGGGCGCGTCGAGCACGTACGTCTTCAGCTTCGCGATCATCTGTTCATCCTTACCCAAGGGTCCGACACCCGCTCCTCGTTTTGTGCGCGCGTCCACCGGCCGGGCGGCTGGTTGAAGCATCATTCAATCGGCCAGGATCGATGGCCGAGAGCCGTGGGTGGTCAACTTGTGACCTGTCGCTGACGGGGCACGAGGAATCTTCCAGTACCGGCCCGCCTCCCGGACATAGCGCCGGTACCCCCGACCAGAACACCAGCGGCCCGGCACACGACGGGCAGTCCGGGCGCGGACCCCAGATCACGGCCGGCCGCCGCGTACGCATCGACGGCAAGCGGACACGGTGCGGCGGATCACCACCCAGCCGGTCCGCAGCATCAAAGCCCAGCAGCACCGTAAGGCCGCCCATGTTTCCTAGGCAGTCTGGAAAGCTGTCCTGGGACTGATCGGTCAAGAATCAGGTGGGACGAGACATGGTGACGCCAGCCAGAATTAGGAGCAGAGACTAGACAGCCAGACACCGACGGAGCTAGACAGCCAGGCTGAGCTAGGCAGGGTCTCGCGACAAAAAGAGGCTAGCGGGGCCTATTTGCATCTTGTGCCGGGTGATGTTTGACAATGGTACGACCACGCGGGGACCTGCCGTCGACAGGAGGATCCACGTTGCGATCTAATGTATCTGGCTCGGCGTCGTGTCGCTCATCCGGAGAGAGGCGAACGCTACGTGAAACATGGCAGCGATTCCGCTACCTACCTGATCGTCTACTCTGGCAAGGACCGTCCGTGGGCGGACTGGATCGCCGATCAACTCACAAGAGGCGGGCTGCTGTGTGAACAGCTCGATGTCGAGAGGCAGCTTCCGCCGTCGATCCAATCGCAAAGAATCATCTTGGTCGATTCCATCGAAGCGAGGAATCTGGCCGGGCGAATCGGAGAGGTCCACCTCATTATCGGAGTCCAAGGCACTCCGCCTATCTCGGTAGCCAAGGGCAGAACCGTTGGCCTCCGTTGGGACGTTCACCTTGAGGGCCGGACCGAGGCAGATGCGAGCCGCCAGTTGTGGATGGCAATAGGACGTAGGTTCGGTGTGAGCCCACCTCGAAGTCACGACGCAGCGCGAAGCGAAAGCTCTGGCGTGCCGTTTCCAGCGCCGGTGACGATCTTCATTAGTTATCGACGAGTCGACAACGCTCGCGGTGTGGTAACTCGCCTCCACACCTCACTCAAGGCTCGGCTTCCTGAGGCCCGTGTATTCCTGGACGTCGCCGATCCTGACCCGGAATCGGATGTGGCAAAGCGCCTCAATGGGGCGCTCTCGCTTTCCCCGATCCTGCTGGCGGTCGTCGGTGCAGACTGGTGTGGCAATCGCGTCGGTCGGCAACCAAGGATCTTCGACACCGGCGATTTCGTTCGTTACGAGGTGGCAAACGCGGGTCAGCGGTGGCCCAGAGTGCGCGTCGTCGTTGTCCTACTTGACGGCGCAAACCTCCCTCCGGCCGGAGAGTTGCCGGAGGATATTCAATACATCGCTTCCGTCCCCTCTGAGCGGCTCGACTTGACAGACTTCGACCGAGCCGTCGCTCGTATCGCAGAAATCATTGAGAGACTAGAGACTCAACACTCTCGTGTGAGCGACCACTCGCTCCAGAGTGAGCATTACAGCGTTCGCCCGTTCTCTCGCCAGTCCGATTAGCCCACGTCGTGCGTGAAGCAGTTGCGGCCGAACCGAGACCGACGCCGAGATTGCCGACCTTCTAAGTGATAGAGGGGCCGACACATTGCGTCGCTCCTATCTCTGGTCATACCCAGCAGGCATCGACTGGTTTACGCACCTGGCAAACGCTTCATCGAACTACGTCTCAGAGATTCCACAAGCTGCCTACCGTGATCCCCTGACGCCAGACGACTTGACCCAGCTTTGGCCCGAAGGCCCAGCCTTCAGCGGACCCGGCAGAGACCTGCCCATTCTGCCAGGCTGATTCGCTTCGAGCACCTAATCACGTCTCTGCGAGGCCAACGCATTAGATCATGGACAGTCAGCGAGACAGGGACCTGCTGAATGGCGGCTGGTTCACTACCGAAGAGCTGGCTCTCCATGTCAATCAAGATCAGTGACGGCTGCATGTGTATGAAGGTCAACGGCGTTATTATCGCGACCGCGAGGTCTGCGCCGTCCAGTCGGCAAAGCCTTCGTGTGCGGGTCGGCATTCTCGGATAGGTGCCGTGGTTCTTGCGCGGATGTCGCCGTCAGCCAACCCAGAGCACCCGAAGGATCACGACTCGCCGATCGGCCTCCAGGACAAGGTAGATCGCGAGCCCGTGGCCGCCACCACCGAAGGTGTGAGTGCGCATGTTCGCGTCCGGGCGCTGCAAGTTGTAGGGGTCGCCTGACCACGGAGCTACTTCCAGCAAAGTCATCAGCTCGGCATACGCGGGCAAGGCCTCGGCCGGGAGTGCGGCGACCTCGTCGAGTGCGGCGACCTCCGTCTCGACCGAATACATCTGACTGATCTCGCCGCGAGCCGTCTACAGGCCCAGACGGTGACGGGTGACCGGCCAGGCCTCCGTCGACACCTGATCGGCGGTATTCCCGCGGCTGAGCCGGTCGGCGTGGTCGAGCATGCGACGGTGAGCCCGCGCGTCCCGCGACGATTCCGCGACGCGCCGCCAGCGTTCGAGCAGTTGCAGCACGCCGGTCAGATCGAGCGTCTCTGTGGCCTGCGCCATGGCGGCCCGGAACTCCCGGTCGAAGTCCCCTGCCTCTTCCGGCAGCAGGACATCCCGGATCGACCGAGGCACCGGAAAGTTATCCCCGGCCGACAGCGGACCTGTCACGCCAACGGACATGATCGCATACTACTCGGCCGTCTTCGGGCTGGAGCCTGATCTGCGGACTCCACGCGGCGAGGCAGGTCCCTGGAACGACACCCTCCCAGACCCGGCGACCCGGGCCAGCTCGCTGACTCGCAATCGCGCACCGGGCGCCATGGGCCGCGTCCCTGGCCGAGCGCGCCGGGCCGCTGCGCGAACTGTCCGCGGTGGTCACGCCCGAGGCGGGCGAGCCGCCGATCACCTGCCATCGCGGCCTGCACCCCGGACAATGTACTCGTCGACGGCTCGGGCCAGTTAGTGCTGCTCGACTGTGATGACGTCGGGTCGGCCTGCCCGGGCCGTGAACCTGGCCGCCTCCTCGCCGACTCGCACGTCCATGACGACAAGCCCGATGCCGCAGAACACCGCCAGTACGCCTGCGCCGGCGCGCGGATGCTGGGAGAGCGTCTCGACGACGAGTACGGGGTTCGCGCTGAGTGCGACAGGAGGGTCGCCTTGCCGAGTTACCGTGCTGAACGGTACTCGCAGCTACTGCCAGGAAAATGGCCTGTATTTTCGGGCAGCCGCCTCGTGCCTGTGGATCCCGGCTTGCGGGAATCGTGATCTTTGGCTCCCTTGACTGGCCCATCTGCCGGTCCCGGGCCTGCGGCCGAATGCCCAGCTAGAACGGGCTGGATCGGTGAAAAACTCGCTTCCGGCAAGCGATAGGCGCGCCCGGTGGCTCCCCGTTTGGCTCCCCAGCTATCGGAATTTCTGTTCGAAATAACTTGTCTACCAGTCGGGACGGCGGGATTTGAACCCGCGACCCCTTGACCCCCAGGAATGCATTCATGTGCCCGCCACCAGGACACCACCACGATTCCGCAGGTGACGCTGATGCACAGGTGAGCAGGAGGGAGCCCTCTAGAGCCACGGCGAGCGCTGGTGATTCCCACTTCGTTCCCAGCCGCCGCTCTCTTTAGCTCCTTGTGACCCACTCAGCTTGGGCGTCCCTGATGCCCGGAGCGCGGGCCGGGGGAGTCGTGAAGTACGGCGCGGACGGCGAAGCCGCCTCGGGCAGCGTCACCCACTTTGAGATTAGCTGAGACCGTCAGCTTGTGCGCGGCGGCGACAGCTTCGCGAGCACGGCGCCCAGGGTCTGCCGGGTGACAGCGCTCAAGCTGGACTGTGGCTGTTACGGAGAGTAAATAACGGCCAGCGCGACTACCAGATACTCGCGCCGAACTCCCTGCCGAGTCTGTGCGCTTGGATATGGTGACGGCTCGGACGACTGCGGAGCACAGACTAGCCAATTATGGGTGGCCCTGGCCCGGCGGTGAAGACCGTCTGCGTGATTGATCTGGCCGGGTCAGATCACCTGGTGTGACAGACCATGACGGCCATGAGCGGCTCTACGTCGGGAAAGTATACCCTCAAGGCCGGGTTCTCCCGGGCCGGCGGAAGCGGGCCTGTGTCACAGGACCTCTTCGCCTGCGGGATGGACAAGGGCTCCGCGGCGATGGTGGCAAGGTGGAGGCTTTCGCGGAATGCCTCGTCGTCAGCGGAAGCTTGCTCAGTCAGGCTAGTGATCTGCCCTGGGCCGAGCAGTTCGCCACCAGCCGGCCCGAGCCCGCGCGGCTGGCGGCCGAGTTCGGTGCGGCCGTCCGCAGGACGAGCTCCCTGATGCAGCTCATGGGCCAGGCGGCCACCGACCGGATCGGCCTCAACGCAACCGACCTGAACCGTCTGAACATCCTGAGCTTTAGTGGCCAGATGACGGCCGACGAGCTGGCCAGGGCAACCGGGCTCACCACCGCGTCGATCACCGGGGTGGCCCACCGGCTGGAGGAGGCCGGTTACGTGCGCAGGGGCGCGACCCACGGGACCGCCGCCGTGTGGTCATCTGCCTGGTGCTCGACAAGGCACTCCGCGACGTTGCCCCGGTATTCCTGCCGATGGTCCGCGACTGGCAGGAGACGGCGTCCAGCTGTACGGACGACGAGTTGCGGCTGATCGTGGAGTTCTATAGCCGGATGGCGAGATCATCCGCGAGCACCTGACCCGGCTCCGCGGTCCGGCCGAGTCGGCCGACACGCCGGATCTCCCGGCTGAGCCGCCGGATCTCTCCGGCTGAGGCACGCGGTCACGCGCGGATCTGCTCGCGGACGGCTGCGGTGACCTGCCCGGCCCGGGCGATGATGTCGTCCGCCTTGTCCGCGTCGGCGATCATCTCCAGGCTGGCCTCCTCGCCGGTGATTCCGGCGAGGTTGATCTCAACGTTGACCCGGGCAGTGGCCGCGGCGGCGCGGGCAGCCTCCGCAGCGGCGGCCACGTCGCTGAGGACGTTGCGGTTGCCGATCGCTACCAGCGCCGCGGCCAGGTCGACCACCATGCCGGCAATGCCGATGAGCTTGGCCGGCGGACAGGTCGCGTTGGCCAGCGCCTGGGCGATGGCCGCGGAACGCTCGGCCTTCTTCGCGTCGGTGGACCCGGGGAGCTTGTAGGCCCCGGCCACGGCGGCGAACGCCTCCGCGTCGGCCCCGGCGAGACGAAGCGCGATCGCGCAGTTCGTCGGCCTTGGTGATGATCCGGCCGATCGCCAGCTGATACTCGGCGTACTCGCCGGTGCTGTACCGGGCGACCATGCCGAGCAGGGCCGCTCCCGGCGGGGCGTGCAGGGGTGCCGACGCGCCCCCGCCCGGGGCCGGCACGCCGTCGGCGAGCCGGTCGAGGAAGTCACCGATCTTCTCGTCGCGCATCAGCAGTCGTCCTCCGATCATTGCGGGCGGATCGGGTGCAGGTCACCGCACGCGCGAAGATCCTCAATAAGATCCGGGTCGCCCTGACGGACTGCCGTTCGGCCGCCAGTTGCCGCGGGGCTGACCACTGGGTAAGGCCGGGCTGGGCTAGTTGCTGGCCGCCGAGGTCACCTGGTGGAGAATCCAGCGGGGATGGTGACAGGGTCTTGGCGATGTTGGCGCGAGTCGGCGGCAGCCATTGCACGTCGGTCACCCAGGTGGAGAGCGTGCTGCCTCACCTGGATCCTGCTGTGTCAGGGGTCTGGCGCTGTCGCCGGTTAAGGCCCTTGCCTCACGCCCAGGTCGGCGAGGGCGGTCCGGGCCGCCCAGGCACCGCACATCCCGTGCACCCCGCCGCCCGGCGGGGTAGACGCCGAGCACAGGTAGACGCCTGGGACCGCGGTCCGGTACGGATTCCACCGCGGCGTCGGCCGGAAGATCGTCTGGCGCAGCGTTCCGGCGCCGCCGCTGATGTCACCGCCGATGTAGTTGGGGTTGTGCTGCTCCATCTCGGCGGCGGTGCGGACCGACTTCGCCAGGATCAGGTCGCGGAAGCCGGGCGCGAACCGCTCGATCTGCGCCTCGATCCGGTCGGTCATGTCCACCGTCGAGCCGGACGGCACGTGGCAGTATCCCCACAGCGTCTGCTGCCCGTCCGGCGCCCTGCTGGGATCGACCACGCCCGGCTGTGCCACCAGGCAGAACGGGTGCTCGGGGTGCCTGCCCGCGGCCACGTCTGATTCGCTCCGCGCGACTTCGGCGAACGTGCCGCCAAGGTGCACCGTGCCCGCCTCCCGGCAGGCCGGAGCCTGCCAGGGGACCGGCCCGCTGAGCGCCCAGTCGACCTTGCAGACCCCGGGACCATACCGGAAGCGCGCGAGCGCCCGGCGCTCCCTGGCCGGGAGCCGGTCACCGGCGAGCGCGATGAACTGGCGCGGGGACACGTCCAGCAGGACCGCGCGCGCCTGCGGCAGGTCGTCCAGCGTTTGCACCCAGCGGCTGGTCTCGAGCCTGCCGCCCAGCGACGTGATCTCGGCGACCAGGGCATCGGTGAGCCGGGCGCTGCCGCCCTCCACCACCGGCCAGCCGACCGAATGCGCGGTCATCAGGAACAGCAAGCCGAAGGCGCTGGTCAGCGGCGCGGTGAGCGGCAGCATGGTGTGCGCGGCCGCGCCCGCGATCAGCGCCCGGGCCTCCTCGCCGCGAAACCGCCGCGACAGCGCGCTGGCCGGCAGCAGACCCTCCAGGCCGAACCGTGCTATGGCCGCCGGATGCCCGGGGACCGTTCGCAGCGGCGCGAGGATGGCGGGCAGGATGAGCGGGACGTCATGCACCAGGGGCCCGAGCAGCTGCCGGTAGGCGCGCCCGTCTGGCCCGAGTCCCCCGGCCGTCTCGTCTACCGATCCGCGGGCGGCCGCTGCCCGGCCGCCGTCCAGTGGCTGGGCGAAGGCCACCTTCGGGGTCAGCAGCCGGACCCCGTGCGCCGCCAGGTCGATGCCGGTAAAGAACGGCGAGGCGCCGGCCAGCGGGTGGACCGCCGAGCAGACGTCGTGACGGAACCTTGGCAGGGTCAGCTCTTCGGTCCTGCAGCCGCCGCCAGGGGTGGCCGCTCCCTCGATGACCTGCACAGACAGGCCAGCCCGGGCCAGGGTCACGGCTGCCGCCAGCCCGTTCGGCCCGGAGCCGACCACGATGGCGTCAGCGGTGTCCGGTGCGTCGCTAGAGCTCAAGGATCTCGCCCTCGGCGGCCACGATGACATCGGCCGGTCCAGCGGCGACGCGGCTGGCAAGCTGATCGAGCGCGTCGTCGGTGCGGCCCGGCTTGTGGTGGGTCAGCATAACCCGTCGCGCCCCGGCCCGCTGGCCCAGGCTGATCGCATAGTCGGCTGCTGCGTGGCCGAACGAGGCCTCGGCCGCAACCTCCTCGGGCAGCAGGAACGCATCGTGCAGCAGCAGGTCAACGTCGCTGGCGAGATCAAGCGCGTCCCGGTGGTACTCACCCCATCCCTCCGGTCCCGGCCCGAGGGCCGTGGGGCAGTGATCAGGCAGGTAGGCGATCGCGCGGCGCCCGTCGCTGACCCGGTAGCCGAGCGTCGCGCCGCCCTTGTGCGGGATCCTCCGTGCCTCGATCGTGAAGCCCTCTGCCTTCAGCGGCCCTGGCGCGACGGTGCCGAAGGTCCAGGCGCCGCGCAGCCCGCGCGGCGGTATCGGAAAATGCGGTGGCGACATGCCCTTGGCCAGCGCTTCCTCCGCGCCCGCGCCATCCTCCTGCTCGGGCAGCAGCAGGTTGACCCGCGAGCCGTCGCGGTCGCCCCCGGTGAAGAACGGCAGCCCGTGCACATGGTCCCAGTGCAGGTGGGTGAGCAGGATCGTGCCGTCGAAGGGCAGGCCGCCCAGCAGCGCCGTGACACGCCGCAGGCCGGTGCCGGCGTCCAGGACGAGCGCCGGCCTGGCTGCGTCGTCATGGGCCAGCGCCACACAGGAGGTGTGGCCGCCGTAGCGCTGGAACTCGGCACCCGGCGCCGGGGTAGAGCCGCGAACCCCGCAGAGATACAGGCGCACCCCGCCTACCCTAGGCCCCGCCCCGCGTCTTCTCGCCGGTGCCCGCCGGACAGCTCCTCAAGGGCGGACCGGTCGAGCTGGCTGGCGTCGACTGCCGCCACCCGGCAGGCGGTGACGGCCGCCAGCGTCGATGTCCGGGCGCCGCCCTCAAGATACGCGCGCTCCCCGAGCAAGGCGCCGGGCCCGTACTCCGCCAGCCGCTCCCCGTCCCGCTCGACCCGGAGGACCCCGTCGAGCAGCAGGTAGATGTCGGCTCCGGGCTCCCCCTGGCGCACTAGCACGTCGCCAGCCTTGATACGCCGGATCCTGGGCTTGGCGCCCCCGTGCATGAGCTGCACGGACAGCTCCCGTTCCAGCGCTGTCTCCACGGCCGTCACCAGTGCTGCCGAGTCCTCGTCCCCCCACGGGCTGTGCCGTCCGAACGACTTGCGATACCAGTCGCGGAAGTCGGTCAGGCCGGACTTGTGCGAGAGCGCGCCCTCGGAGTCATAGACCCAGTGCCGGGGGAACGGGCTGGCACCGGTCATCGCGGACTCGGCCGTCCCGTCGGCGTGCAGCGTGAGCGACAGGGTGGTCCACACCAGCGGGGCCTGCCACTGCACGAACGGCTTCCGGCGCACCCGCCTAGGCGCGGGCATGCCGGTCCGGCCGCCGACGGTCTGCACGAACCGCGCCCAGCCGTCTCCGAGCTCTGGATCACGCTGGAGGTCGGGGAGCTTGACCGCCTGGAAGCGGTGGCTCAGCCCGGCCAGCCGGACGGTGGTGGCGCCCATCAGGCCGCTGCCGTCATAGCCGGAGCCGGTGATCCGGCCCGAGCCGTCCACCTCGATCCAGCCGCGCAGGACATTGGCGAACCGGAACCGGTCCGCGACCCGCAGCGCCTCGATGTCGCCGAGCTCGCCGGGCGGCGGATCGTCGTAGTGGGTGACCCCGGCGTCGAAGGCCACCCGCGTGCCGCCGGTGACCGCTTCCGATGGAATCCAGGAAACAGAGGTGACGCAGCTTTCATATCGCATGTGCTCATCGTCGCCCCTCCCGTGCCGGTGGGCACAGGATGGTGGCTGGCGTTTCCGGGTGTGCCTACCACCACGAGCGCCGCGTGCAGGGACCCCGCGTATTGGTGCTAGCCAGGAAGACGGGGAAGGATGACTCGGTCCGCCGCGCGGCGGCGGCCGACCCGAGGGCGCCGCCGACCAGGCCGATCAGGAGTCGTACCTTCCCCTTCCGGTCGCCAGGCGGGCTGTGCGGAAATGGGGACCATGACATTTGCACCGAGCACGCTCGGAGAGTTCCGCCCGCGCGGCGCCTGGCCATGACCGCCGCCTTAGTCTTTCTCCGGGCTGGGCTGCGCAACCGCTGGCGCGGCCGGCTCGGCCTGGCGCTGATCGTCGGCCTGTTCGGGGGCGCCGTCGAAGGCGCAGCCGCCGGCGCGCGCAGGACCGACTCCGCGTACCCGCTGCTCGTGGCCTGGAGTAAGGCGCCCGACATGCTGATCTACTCGGTCCCCGGTCAGCCGACCTTCGCCAACCTCGCGCCCGCCGCGCTGGAGCGGCTCCCGTAAGTCACGGGCGGCGCAGAGCTGGCGACTCTCGTCGCTGTGAACCCGCGGCCGTCGTCACCCTCATCGCCCCGGCAAGCAGTCAGGTCCCCGGCGGCATCTGGCACCGCAAGCTCCTGGCCGCCGGCCGGAGTGTCGGCACTCGCCGCGCCCCTGCAGCGGCTCGGCCCGTTCGCTTTGGAGGGGCCAGACACGCCGACGGATCTGGTGAACTTCGGGGAGGCGCAGAGCATGCCGCTGCTGCTCGGGGGTGTCCCTCGGCGTGCTCGCGCTTATGACCATCGCCCATCGGCTTATCACCTCGGTGTAGCACGCAGGCCCGGCTGCCTGCCGCTGCGAGGTGTGCCTAGCACCACCGGGTCTTCGGGTGGCTGCTCACTGGCGGCCTAGGGCCGACGTGTGCGACAACTAATGGCGTGGGGCAAACTACGGCGCATCCAGAACGCGCTATCGACGTCTTTCTCGCGGACGACAACCTGATCGTGCGGGAGGGGGTGCGCGCACTCATCGATCGTCATGCCGATCTCCGGGTGGTGGGGGTGGCCGCCGACTACGACGAGGTCATCAGCGGTGCCGCAGCCACCGAGCCGCAGGTCTTGGTCACCGATGTCCGGATGCCGCCGTCCTTTCACCGCGAGGGCATCGACGCCGCCAAGGAGGTGCGCAAGCGCTTCCCGGGGACCGGGGTCGTGGTGCTGTCGCAGTACGACGATCCCGAGTATGCGGTCTCGCTGCTGGCGGAAGGCTCCGCCGGTTACGGCTACCTGCTGAAGGACCGGGTCGCCGAGGGCAGTCAGCTGGCCGACGCCATCCGCAGCGTGGCCACCGGTGGCACCGCGCTCGATCCTGCGATCGTCGAGGCGCTGGTCCGGCCGGTTGTCTCACCCGGCGAGCTCGCTCCCGCCGAGGAGGAACTACTCGGCATGATCGCCGAGGGCAAGCCGATCAAGGCCATCGCGGTGGCCAGGCGAGTGCCGCCCGAGGCGGTCGACGCCGAGGTGGAAGCGGTTTTCGTCAAGGTGGCCGCGGGCGTCGCCTCCGGGAATCCGGCGGCGCTGAACCGCCTCAGGCTGCTGCATCAGGCCATCGTCGACCGCGAGGAGCAGGGCGAGACGCTGTCCAGGCTGCTGCCGGGCGGGCTCGCCGAAAAGCTCCGGGACGGCAGGCAGCGCATCGGCGAGACCGAAACCGTGGTCGTGACCGTGCTGATGAGCGACATCAGGTCCTACTCGACCATCGCCGAGCATGCCGACCCCAGCCAGCTAGCCGGGCAGCTCAACACTCACCGCGCGGCCATGAACCGTGCCATCCTCGGTGAGGGGGGAACTGTCATGCAATTTGTCGGCGATGCGGTAATGGCAGTCTTTGGCGCGCCGTTCCCGCAGCCGGACCACCCCGACCGCGCCGTGGCCGCGGCGGCGGCCATGCACTCGCTGCAAGCCGAGATCAACGCCGTCTGGGCAGCCGACGGGCTGCATGCGTTCGGACTGGGCATCGGGCTGTCGACCGGCGCGGCGGCGGCGGCCCTGCTCGGCTCGGAGGAACGGCTGGAGTACACCCTGGTCGGTGACACGGTCAACCTGTCCCAGCGGCTGCAGCAGCTGGCGGCGGCCGGCGAGACCGTGCTCTCCGAGGCCACCAGCCGTGCCCTGGCCGTGCCAGCGAATGCCATCGCTCTCCCTTCCCAGCTGGTGAAGGGCCGCGATACGCCGATAGTCGCCTACAAGCTCGCGCAGCGCGCCACCCCCGTCGCGGCTGCGGAACCAACATTCCCCTAACCCGACAAACGACCCGGGGGGGCCGATGACCGAGAACCTGCCGACGCTGACCATGCGCGGCGTGCGCAAGACATTCGAGGCCGAGAACGCACCAGTACGGGCGCTCCGGGGGGTCGACCTGACCGTGGCAGCGGGCGAGTTCGTCGCCCTGATGGGGCCGTCCGGCTGCGGCAAGTCCACGCTGCTGAACCTCGTCGCCGGGCTCGAGCTGGCCGACGAGGGCACCATCACGGTCGCCGACGAGCAGGTGACCGGGCGCGGCGAGGACGACCTCGCCAGGCTCCGGCGCAAGCACATCGGCATCATCTTCCAGTTCTTCAACCTGCTGGAGGGGATGACGGTGCTGGAGAACGTGGCGCTGCCGGCGATGATCGCTGGCCGCAAGCGCAAGATGGCCGAGACCCGGGCCCGTGACCTGCTTGACCTGCTCGGCATCGGCGACAAGGCGGCTGCCGTGCCCGGCGTGCTGTCCGGCGGGCAGCGGCAGCGGCTGGCGATCGCGCGGGCGCTGGCGAACGAGCCGACCCTGCTGCTGGCCGACGAGCCGACCGGCGCGCTCGACTCTGACGGCGGCCAGGAGGTCATCGAGCTGCTGAGCCGGCTGCACGCAGGCGGCCAGACGATCGTCATGGTCACGCACGCCGCCCAGGTGGCCGCCGCGGCACAGCGCATCGTGCGCATGCTCGACGGGCGCATCCTCGAACCGGATGTCCGAGACGAGACAGAACGCGACGCGAGCGTCCCGGTCGAGGCCCGCCAGTCGTGAGCCGGTCGGCCGCGCGCACGGCGTGGTACCGGCTGCGGGCCACGCTCCGGCACAGGCTCGGCGGCTACGTAACCCTGGCCGTCCTGATCGGCCTGATCGGCGGGATCGCCATGGCCTCGATCACCGCCGCCCGCCGCACCGACTCCTCCTACCCCGACTACCTGGCCAGCACCAACCCATCGGGCCTGATCATCCAGCCGAACTCGAACGGCGCCCAGGGGGAGACCGCCGCCCAGGCGTACCGGCTCTACCAGGGTCTGCTCACCGAGCTGCGCCACCTTCCGCACGTGCGGAGGGTGGCGACGGCCGAGGCTTTCTACGCCGCCCTGCTCACGCCGCATGGCGGGTACGGCACGGTCCTGTTCACCCAGGTGCAGCTGGTCGCCAGCAGCGACGGCATGTTCGCCAGCCAGGACCGGCTGACGATCGTCCAGGGGCGCAAGGCCGTACGCCCGGACGAGGTGGTGGCAACGAGCCGGGCCGCTGCCACTCTGCACCTGCATGTGGGCTCGCGGCTGCCCGTCGGCATCTGGGCCCCGAGCCCCCCGGGGGGCCTGCCCCCGTTCTACCGGAAGCTTGACCTGACCGTAACCGGCATCGGCCTGGTGAGCACCCAGGTCGTGCAGGACGACATCGACTCGCAACGGACCGGGTTCCTGATCGGCACGCCGGCCCTGGACCGGGAGTTCGTGCCCTGCTGTGTCGCCACGTCCTACGTCGGCCTGCGGCTGGCAAACGGCGGGCACGACGCAGCCGTCGGCCAGGAATACGTGAACCTGACGAAAACCAGCCCCTACTTCGCAGGCGGCGCCGCTCAGCTGCTGCAGCTCCTCGAGGTCTATGACACATCGGCGATCGAGGCCGAGGCGCAGCGCGCGATCCGCCCGGAGGCGATCGCGCTCGGGGTGTTCGGCCTGATCGCCGCTCTCGCCGCGCTGATCATCGGCGCCCAGTCCATCTCCCGGCAGCTCCGCGCGGCCGGCAACGACGCGGAGATCCTGCGGGCGCTGGGCGCCGGACCCGCGGCGGCCACCGCGGACGGCGTGCTCGGAATCCTTGCCGCCGTCGTGGCCGGGGCGCTGCTCGCCGTGGCCATCGCCATCGGCCTGTCGCCGTTCTCCCTGTTCGGGCCGGTCCGCCAGGCGGAGCCAGGCCGCGGGATCTACCTGGACTGGACCGTGCTCGCGCTGGGCGCGCTCGTCCTCGTCCTCGTCCTGGGCGGCGCGGCCGCGGTCATTGGCTACCGGCAGGCGCCGCACCGCGCCGCCGCCCGGCAGCGGCCCGCCGGCCGCGGATCGGCCGTGGTGCGGGCCGGGCTCGGCGCCGGCCTGGGCGTTGCGGGCGTGGCGGGCCTGCGGTTCGCGCTGGAGCCGGGGCGGGGCCGGACCGCCATGCCGGTCCGGTCGGTGCTCACCGGAGCGGTGCTCGCGGTCATCGTGGTCGCCGCGACGCTGACGTTCGGCGCCAGCCTCAGCTACCTCGTCTCCCGCCCGGCCCTGTACGGGTGGGACTTCAGCTACGCGCTGTACTCGACCGACGGGTGGGGGCCGTTCCCGCCGTCGTTCACCACGCCGCTGCTGCGCCGCGACCGGCTGGTGGCCGCCACGACCGGCGTGTACTTCCTCACCGTCCAGATCGACGGGCAGACCGTGCCGGCCATCCTCTCCCCGACTCATCCGGCGGTAGGTCCCAGCATCCTGACTGGTCGCGGGCTCGACGGCCCCGGCCAGGTCGTGCTCGGCCCGGCCACGCTCGCCGCGCTGCACAAGCACGTCGGCGACCAGGTCACGGTGCAGCTTGGCCCGGTGATCCGCGATGCGAGGCTGCGGATCGCCGGCACCGCCGCGCTGCCGGCCCTGGGCGACACGCTGGGGATCCATCCCTCGCTGTCCACCGGCGCGATCCTGCCGACCGGTGCCGTGTCGCCGACAGCGCTGGATGAGGGCGGCAGCGCGGATTACGGTCCCAACGCCATCCTGGTCCGGCTGCGGCCCGGCGTGAGCCAGGCCGCCGGCCTGCGGTCACTGCAGCAGATCGCCAGCGCGTACAACCAGGTCGTGCACTCTCCGCCGATCGTGGCCAAGATTGGCCCCGAAGCGCTGGAGCTCGTGGCCAACGTGCTGCCGGTGCAGCGCCCGGCCGAGATCGTGAACTACAAGTCCATGGGCACGATGCCGGTGATCCTGGCCGGCGGCGTGGCGGCCGGGGCGGTCGCCGCTCTCGGGCTCGCGCTGGTCGCGTCGGTGCGGCGGCGTCGCCGTGACCTCGCCCTGCTGAAGACGCTTGGCTTCACCAGGCGGCAGCTCGCCGCCACCGTCGCCTGGCAGTCCACGGTGATCGCCGGCGGCGGCGTGGTCGTCGGCGTCCCGGTGGGGATCGCGGCCGGCCGGTGGCTGTGGGTCCTGTTCGCCCACTCTCTCTCCGCCGTCCCCGACCCGGTCATCCCCGCCGCCTCGGTCGCCCTGGCCGCCCTGGCCGCCCTGGTCCTGGCCAACCTCGTCGCCGCCCTGCCGGGCCGCGCCGCCGCGCGCACCCCCGCCGCCATCGTGCTTCGGGCGGAGTGACGGCGATGCGGAGGAGGCGGCCAGCATGAACGGGGCCGAACTGCGGGTGGCGTGGTACCGGTTCCGGGCTACGTTCCGCCGCCGCCTGGGCGGTTACCTCGCCCTGGCCCTGCTGATCGGCCTGATCGGCGGGGTGGCCATGGCCGCGGTGACCGCCGCGCGGCGCACCGACTCCTCCTACCCGGACTACCTGGCCAGGACGAACCCCTCCGATCTCATCGTCCAGCCGCAGGTCAGCGACTATGTCCCAGGCTTCCGGGCCGAGCTTGCCGGGCTGAAGCACGTGCGGAGCGCGGAAGCAGGCGACGACTTCAACGCCGCGACGATCACGCCAGCCGACCAGGTCGGCACGGTCCTGCTGACCCAGGTGGAGCTAGTCGCGAGCCCGGACGGCCTGTTCTCCCGGCAGGACCGGGTCGTGATCAGCCGCGGCCGCGCGGCCAGCCCCGCGCGGCCCGACGAGGTCGTGGCCACGACCGAGGCCGCGGGCATCCTCGACCTGCACGTCGGCTCGCACATCCTGGTCGGCCTGGACAGCGACACTGCCCGCGATCTCACGCCGTTCTACCGGAAGCTGGACCTGACAGTGGTCGGGATCGGCGAGCTCAACATCCAGGTCGTGCGCGACGACATCGACGCGGACCGGACCGGGTTCCTGATCGGCACCCCGGCCCTGGCCAGGGAGTACGGCCCCTGCTGCTCCGACTCCAGCTATGACGGCCTGCAGCTGGCTGGCGGCAGCCGGTATGACCCGGCCGTCGAGCAAGAGTACGACCACCTGCTGGATACCAGCCCGCTGACTAAGTCCACCGGCGGTCAGCTCGTGCTCTACGTCACCTCGGAGATCGAGGAGGAGGCGCAGAGGGCGATCCGCCCGGAAGCCATCGCGCTCGGGGTGTTCGGGGTGATCGCCGGGCTCGCAGCGCTGATCATCGGCATCCAGTCCATCTCCCGGCAGCTTCGCGCCGGAACCGCGGACGCCGAGGTGCTGCGGGCGCTCGGCGCCGCGACGGCCGCGACGGTCGCGGATGGCGCGGGAGGCCTGCTGGGCGCCGTACTCCTCGGCTCGCTGCTGGCAATTGCCGTCGCGGCCGGGCTGTCCCCGCTGACCCTCTTCGGCCCGGTAGGTGCGGTGTACCCGTCGGAGGGGCTGTACCTGGACTGGACCGTGCTGGGGCTGGGCACGGCAGCCCTGGTCCTGGCCCTCGGCGGCGCCGCGGCCACCAGCGGCTACTGGCAGGCACCGCACCGGCTCAGTGCCCGCACGCGGCCCGCACGGCGCGAGTCGGCCGTGGTTCGGGCGGCACATGCGGGCGGGCTGCCAACCCCGGCGGTCGCTGGCATCCAGCTTGCTGTGGACCCCGGCAGGGGACGCACCGCGGTCCCGGTCCGCTCGGTGATCGCCGGGGCGGTGCTGGCGGCGATCGTGGGCACGGCCACGTTGACCTTCGGCGCTAGCCTTGCGACGCTGATCTCGCACCCTGCCCTGTATGGCTGGAACTTCAGCTATGCCATCTACGCGATCGACGGCTACGGGCCGCTGCCAGCCAGCTGGACCAGGGGACCGCTGCACCACGATCGACTTGTCGCGTCCGCTTCCGGGGTCTACTTCGGGACCGTGCAGATCGACGGCCAGACCGTCCCCGCCATGGTCGCGCCGGTCCGCGCCGCCGTGGCGCCCCGCCCGCTGTCCGGCAGCGGGCTCGATGGGGCCGGCCAGATCGTGCTGGGTCCTGCGACACTCGCCCAGCTGCACAAGCGAATCGGGCAGACGGTCCGGGTGTCCGAGGGCGAACTGGTCCCGCCGGTCACGCTGCGGATCGCGGGCACCGCCGCGCTGCCGACGATCGGGGATACCCTCGGCATTCACGCCTCGATGAGTACCGGGGCAATCGTGCCCGTGCAGGTCATATCCACGGCGGTCCTGCACGCCTACGGCCCGATCTCCGGTCCGAACGCCATCTTCGTGCGGCTGCGGCCCGGCGTGAGCCAGGCGGCCGGTCTGCGCTCGCTCGAGCAGGTCACCCAGCAGATCAACGCCGATGGCCGGTCGCCGGAGGCGGTGGCCATAGTGGGCAATGTCGCGCGCTACGGCAACTGGGCCTCGCTCCTGCCGGTGCAGCGGCCGGCCGAGATCGTGAACTACAAATCCATGGGCACCATGCCCGCGATCCTGGCGGGAGGTCTGGCGGCCGGAACGGCGGCGGCACTCGGCCTGACCCTGGTCGCCTCGGTCCGGCGCCGCCGCCGGGACTTCGCGCTGCTCAAGACGCTGGGCTTCACGCGCAGGCAGCTATCGGGCGCGGTGGCCTGGCAATCGTCGGTGATTGTGGTGATCGGCCTGGTGGTCGGCGTGCCCCTGGGCATCGCCGCGGGCCGCTGGCTCTGGCTGGCTTTCGCCCGCGAGCTGTCGGCGGTACCGGACCCGACGGTCCCGGTCGGCTCGATCGCCCTGGCCGGGCTTGGCGCCCTGCTGCTGGCCAACGTGGTTGCCGCGCTTCCCGGGCGGCACGCTGCCCGAACTCCGGCGGCTGAAGTCCTCAGAGCGGAGTGACGATGGACGTGATGACGAATGCAGCCGTCGGCGATCAGGGCGCCGCGACACCGCCCCGTGGCAGCAGCCTGGCACGAAGGCTGCTGGCCGGGGTGGTCATACCCCTGGTCACCGTCGCTGTCGCGGTGGCCGGGCTGCGCACACCAGGCCCGCTCTCTGCGGCACAGGCCGTGGCCTTCGGCTTGGTCCTGCTCGGCGCGGTGTCCGGCGCGATCCTCGCCCGCACCGCGCACCGGGTAGCTCTCTGGCAGGTGGCGTTCGGCGCGCTGGCCGCGTCGGTGGCGCTCACCGCCGCGCGCGTGGGCGACCACACGACGGGCGCGCAGCACGAGGCCGCCCGGGCCGTGGCCACCCTCGCCGTGCCGTTCGTCATCGCAATCTCCGTGCACATGCTGCTCGCCCTTCCAGACGGCCGACTGACCGGACGGGGCAGGAGGATCGGCGCGGGGCTCGCCTACGCCGCAGCGCTGGGTGTCGGCCTCGTGCTGGCGATCGCCGGGCGGCCGTTCCCGGTCTGGGCGGCCGCGGTGGCCTGGCCGCTGGCCGCGGCGTGTGCGCTCCCGGCGGTGCGGCTGCGCTACCTGGCGGCTTCCGCGCGGGACCGGCAGCGGATGCAGTGGATGGCCGCCGGCGGGGTGCTGGCGGCGGACTCGGCTCTTGTGGTCCTCGTGCTGCACGTGCTCGTCGGCTGGCCCGAGCCGGTCGCCGCCGTGGCGGCCGGATGCGGGGCGTTCCTCGCGTTCGGCATGATGGCCGGGGAGCTGCGCTCGTTCGGGCCCTACGGCGGCCGGGTGCTGGTCCAGGTGCTGTCGGTAGCCGGATTCACCACGGTGGTCGCGGCCATCTACCTGGTAATCGTGCTCGGTATCGGGAGCGGGGCGAGCGACGCGGCCGATCGCGAGATCCTCGGCCTGTCGATGCTGGCGGCGGCGGTTGCGGCGATCGGGTACCTGCCGGCCAGGGACCGGCTGGTCGCGTCGGCCACCCGCTTCGTCTACGGGGCCAGGGAGGCGCCCGATGAGACGCTCCGTACGTTCGGCAGCCGCCTGACCCGGGCCATCCCCATGGACGAGCTGCTGCTGCAGCTGGCCGAGTCGCTGCGCAAGACCATGGCGCTGACCAGCGCCGAGGTCTACACCGGCACGGGCGATGTTCTGGAACGCGTCGCCGCGGTGCCGGACACCGGACAACGATCGGTCGTGGTCACGGACAGGGAGCGCAAGGTCGTGGCCAGGGCGGGCGTGTCCGGCAACGCCTGGGCGTCGGTCTGGCTGCCCGCGCTGCTGGACGGGCGCGCCCAGGTCCAGATCAGGGTCGCGCCGATCAGCCACGCCGGCGAGCTGCTCGGGCTGATCATCACTGAGCGGCCCGCCACGGCGGATGCCTTTTCCGAAGAGGACGACCGCGTGCTGACCGAGCTGGCCAGGCAGGTCGGCCTCGCGGTGCACAACGCGCGGCTCGACACGGCGCTGCAGACCACCCTGGACGAGCTGCGGAAGCAGGCCGACGAACTGCGCCAGTCCCGGGCCCGCATCGTTGCCAGCGGCGACGCCGAGCGCCGGCGGGTGGAGCGCAACCTGCACGACGGAGCCCAGCAGCACCTGGTGGCGATGGCCGTGAACCTGCGCCTGGCGCGCGATATCGTCGCCGAGGATCCCCAGGCGGCCGGCGAGATGCTGGACCTGCTCGCCGGCGATGTCAAGGACACCATCCGGGACCTGCGCGAGCTTGCCCACGGCATCTACCCGCCGCTGCTGGCCGACAGCGGGCTCGGCGAGGCGCTCCGCGCGGCGGGAAACCGCAGCCCGCTGGCTGTCACCGTGACCGCCGAAGGGATCGGCAGGTACACCCCGGACATCGAGGCGGCCATCTACTTCTGCTGCCTGGAAGCGCTGCAGAACGCAGGCAAGCACGCGCCCGAGGCACGGGTGGAGGTGCGGGTCTGGGAAGAGTCCGGGGGCCTGCTGTTCTCGGTCAGCGACGACGGCCCCGGCTTCGACGCCGCCACCGCCCGCCGCGGCCACGGCTTCGTCAACATGGCCGACAGGCTGGGCGCCATCGGCGGCACGGTTCGCTGGGAGTCCCATCCCGGTCAGGGCGCCCAGGTCCTTGGCACCGTGCCGTTGCTCTGACCGCCCGACGGCCGGCCGCTGCCCCGATCTTCAGTCAGCAGGTCGCGAACGAGCCGGAGTCCCGTTCCTCCCACAGCCGGCGGATCGTGTCGGAGGCAAGCCGTTCCTTGTTGAGGTAGGCAGTTGCCCCGCTGGCCGCGGCCGCGCGAGGAAGGTCGGCAGCATCGTAGGTCGAGCACAGGATCACGACCACATCGGGATGAGCGGCCGTGATCTGGCGGGTCGCCTCGATCCCGCTCATCTCCGGCATGTTGATGTCCATCAGCACGAGGGCCGGGCGCAGCCGGTCGACCAGCTCGATCGCCTCCGGCCCGCTCGACGCCTCGCCAGCGAACTCGAAGCCCTCAAGACGGCGCAGCACGGCCCTGGCGGCCGAGCGGAAGGGCGCCTGGTCATCTACCACGAGCACGGAACGCGGGCTGGTCACGGAATCAGCTTCGCACGAGCCGTCGCCGCTGCCGAGGGTGCTGCCATCCGGAGCTGGGGTGTGGCCAGCCTCCCAGGCCACCGCGGAACGTCACCGTTCCTCCTGCTGGCTGAGGAAGACCAGCACCGCCTTGACCCTGCGGTTAACGTCCTTCTCCTCGGACAGGCCCAGCTTGGCGAAGATCGAGTTGGTGTGCTTCTCCACGGCGCGCTCGGTGACCAACAAGGTGGTGGCAATCGCGGCGTTGCTCTTGCCCTGAGCCATCTCGGCCAGGATCTCGGCCTCCCTGGGCGTCAGCGATGACAGGCCCGACTGGCGCTCCTGCGAGCGCGCCCGCACCAGCTCGTCGACGACGAGGGGGTCGATCACCGACCCTCCCTGCGCGACGACGCGGATGGCCCTGGCCAGCTCGTCCACGCTGCCGATCCGCTCCTTGAGCAGGTAGCCCCGTCCGGCCGAGCCGTGCTCGAGCAGGGCAAGCGCGTACCTGGGAGCGGTGTACTGGCTCAGCACCAGCACTCCGACCTGCGGGTGATTGTCCCAGATCCAGGCGGCCGCCTGGATGCCCTCATCGGTGCCGGTCGGCGGCATCCGGATGTCGGTGACGACCACGTCGGGTACCTGCTCACCGACAACGGCAAGCAGTTGCGGCAGGTCGGACGCCGCCCCGACCAGCTCGAAGTCATCGTTGGCCGCAACCAGGCGGGAGATGCCCTCCCTGAGGAGCACATGGTCCTCGGCCAGCGCGACGCGGATTTTTCCCATTCCGGATCGGATCGTAGCGCGCCGCGCCCGCCCAATGCGACAGGCTCCCGCGCTGTCTGCGAGCCGTGATGGGCCAGGGCCACTGATTCAGCGCGCTACCCCCGGCTGGCGTGGCTGACGCCCTCAGCGCGGGGGCGGGCCCGAGGCCGGCCAGGCGGCACTGCGGCCTGGTCAGCAGCGAGAGCTAGTCATCGTGCTCGAACGCGGCCCGGCACATCGCCACGGCGCCGGAACCGCACGCGTGCAGCAGCGCCCCGCCAGTGGAACTCGCAGCCGTGACCGTGACGCAGCCGTCGTGCGACGACGGTCCGTACGCGCCAGGCTGGACAGCAGCCCATATGCCAGGCCGACGAATACGGCCAGGACCAGGCCGCCGACGATGGCGATGCCCCGTTTGTCCCGGCGGGTTAGGGGCTCTGGCTTGGGCTGCCTCCGAGGGTCGCCCGCCAAGGTGGCCAGCACGTGGGATCTGATCGTGCCAGCCTCCCTTCCTCACAGCCCCCCAGCACTCGCCAAGGAACCCACGATCCGCCGGCCAACTGGCTCGAGACGCGCAGAATGCTCATTCGGGTGCGGGACGGGACGGCAATGCCGACCAGGCGGCACCGGCGCCAGATTAGGCGGGTCGGAATCGGGGGTGCGCGGGCGGCCGCCGGCACGGTGCGTGACCAAGATGGCCTGGTAGCCGCCCGGTCAGGAAACCTCGGCTCGAAGCTCGGACGGCGCGAATGGTGCACCATGGCCGGGCACGATGAGCGCCGGCGCCAGCGCGAGCAGCCTGGCGCGTGAGCGCTCCAGCAGTGCCTGGTCCTCGGCGAGGGGATCTTCGGCCGGTCCCTTCCGTGACCACCACACGTGCGTGCAGGCGGCCAGCCCGCTGGCCGTCGTCACCAGCGTGGTGATGTCTTGCGCCGTGTGGCCAGGCGTGGCCATCAGCCGCACCGAGGGCGACAGCTCGAAACCATCAGCGGGCCGTTCGGTCCACAGGTCATCGTGGTAGATGGCCCAGAAGTCGTGGAAACGGGCCCGCTCGAACAGGGCGGCGTTCAGCGTGTGGTCGGGATGGTGGTGGCTGAAGACCACGTCGCCGACGTCGGCCGGATCGACGCCCAACTGTGCCAGCGGCGCAAGGATCCGCTGGCGGCCAGCGACCATGCCGGGATCCACGACGATGACAGCGCCCTCGTCGCGGATCAATACAACGGTGCTGGCGACCCGCTCAGCGGCATACCCAGCACACAGGACGTCCAGGCGGGCGGTCATACGCCAATCCTGTCACCGCCGTTCGCGGCCCGCCCGCCAACGCAAGCAGCCGGTGACGCCGGCAGCTCGGCCAGGGACTGCCAGTGCGCGATGCGCCGATCCTCCCCAGGTCCGCGCCCGCAGCGGCATGTGCACAACCTGGAGGAGGAATTCGTCATCGAGACCCGCCCAAAGATGCAATGTGAGGGGGACCTCCCCGGCGTCAGTCGTAGCAGCATCTACGACATGCGGGCTTAGGGAACAAGCTCCCTGTCCCAGTTTCGGTAGGAGCTCGGGGAGGTCCCTCATGAGCATCGTAGGCGGGTTCGACGTGCATCGCCGCCAGCTGACCTTCGATTATCTGGACACCGTGACCGGGGAGGTGAATCGGGGCCGGGTGGTGCCGGCCGACCGAGAGCATCTGCGGGCCTGGCTGGCCCGGTTCGCCGGCCAGGACGACGTGCATTTCGCGCTGGAGGGGTGCACCGGGTGGCGGTATGTGGTGCTGCGCCGTGAGGCGCTGTCTGTTCGAGTGGAGGTGAGAGACCTTCGCCTCCGTCCTGTCGCAGCAGGGCGGTGAAGCTGAGGGCAGCCTGATCCGGGTGGTGCCGGGGAGGGCGGGAGCAGCCCTGACAAAGCCGGGACGTGTCAGCACTGCCAGATGGGGCGGGCCCGGCGAGCGTGGCGGAAAGGAGTACGAGAGGAACCGGCGTTATTACGTCCTTCACAAACGCCACCGGCTCGAATCTGGCGGATCTGGGCCGGGCGCGGCGCGTCCCGCCGATGATGACGCGGCGGGAACTCCCGGCGCGGCGATGACCACCGCGCGCGGGGAGGCCACAGGGAAGGCCTGCGGCGTACCTGTGGCGAGGCCGCTGGGACACAGCCGGGCTCCTCCTCCGCCGAGCGAACGACAGTGAACACGGGAACCGCCCGGTCATGGTTCCCGGCGGCGGGCATCCGGCCCGCTGGCCGGGATAGGCGCACCGACCGCTGAACGGGCCGGGCGGGGCGGAGCCGCCGTAGTACTCCGGGCCGGGGAGAGCCCGGCACATGGGGAAGGGCGGCAGCGGTTTCGAGGAGGGAAGGAGGCTGCAATGCCGCAAGACGCACCGCCGAACGGCGGTGCCCGCGATGACGTCCCGCAGGGGCCGTGGCTGCGGGTAGCGGGGATGCAGGCCAAGCTTCACCGTTGGGCGGCGGCTGATCCTGGCCGCCGGTTCGATGACCTGTTCAACTTCGTGTGCGACCCGGCGACGCTGATCGTGGCGTTTGACCGGGTCGCGGGGAACCGGGGCGCGAACACGCCCGGCGTGGACGGCTGGACCGTCGCGCTGGTCGGGGAGCGCATCGGGGTCCCGGGGTTCCTGGATGACCTGCGTGCCCAGCTGAAAGCGGGCGCGTTCCGGCCGCTGCCGGTGCGGGAACGCAAGATCCCTAAGCCGGGAGGGTCGGGGAAACTGAGGAAACTCGGCATCCCCGCCGTGGCCGACAAGGTGGTCCAGGCCGCGCTGAAGCTCGTGCTGGAGCCCATCTTCGAGGCGGACTTTGAGCCGGTCTCTTACGGGTTCCGGCCGATGCGGCGGGCGCACGACGCGATCGCCGAGATTCACCACTACGGCACCTGCGGTTACCGGTGGGTGCTGGACGCGGACATCGAGGCGGCCTTCGACAACCTCTCACACTGCGCTGTTCTAGAGCGGGTGCGGGCTAGGGTCAAGGACAAGCGCGTGCTGTCGCTGGTGAAGGCGGCGGCTCCCATCGGTGACCCCGGGAGAAGCTGGTCGCCGTCGGCGGCTGGTTCTCCCTGCGTCTGCCCTCAGCCTACATCCGCAATCAGAAACTAGCAATATATTTCTAGAAACTGTGGTAGTTTCTCAAGGGTGGCGAGCTGGAGCTTCCTGACCAGCCACGCCGGGGCGCTGCTGTGCATCGCACGCGACCCGGGCGCACGGTTACGCGACGTCGCGGTCAGCCTGGGCATCCCGAACGCGGCGCCTACCGCATCGTCACCGACCTGTCCGCACCGGCTATGTCATCAAGCAGAAAGACGGCCACCGCAACCGCCGCCAGATCCAGGCGCACCTCCCGCTATCAGAACCCACCAGCCAGGAACCCGCCATCGGCGACGTCCTGGCCCTCCCTGCCGACGCCGGCGCGAGACTACCGCTGACCGGTACGGGACCAGCCTGAGGGCGCCGCAGCTGAGCGGCGTGCATTTGCACCGCCGGCAGACAGCCGGCGCCGAGCAGCCTGTCCCTCATCTGACCGGAGGCCCGTGATGGACCCCGACAGCGGCGTTCTTCCCAGCCCGGGCCTTTCCTCCCGGACCGAGGGCGCCCATACCATCGCCGCGCTCCGCGGGCGGCACGATAGACACCCGCATAGCGCAGTCCGCTCGTGGGCTCGGGGCTACTGTCTTGCGTAGCCTTGCTCCAGTTCGGCCGCCACGGCTGCCATGATCGGCTCGCCCTAGAGCGAATCGTGGTCAGGGTTTATCCCACTCGGTAAAGTCCATCTTGTTAGCACCGCATTTGGCGCATTGGTAGGACCCGTAGAACCGAATGCGCTCGCGCGGATAGCCCTCCGCAGGGCCACGCCGGTCCTCACCGTTTTCGATCAGATTCCAGGCGTGAACTACGCCAGGGCTATCCTTCGTATCTCCCTTATGGCAAGTCGCTGCCGCCATGAACGCGGCATTCCTACGCTCCTGCTCGATGCGTCGCTGCTGCTCTTCGCGTGCCCTAGCGCGCTCCTGGCGCTTGCGTCTGAAAGTCAATAGCCTCTTCCCTTAGCTCTCGCTCGCCGCTGGGCCGCGCGCCGACTTGCCGTCGCTATCGCCATCGGGCCGTAGGCGGCCGGGTTGCCGCGCTGGTGGTCCCGCCGCGGCCATGTCTTTGACGGGCGGGACATGTCGCCGCGACGAGCGGCCGGTGTCTCAGCTGCTGCATGACAACGCCCCCCTCATTACCGGGCACACCTCGTAACGGCGGTTAGACGCGGCCTTCGCCGCAGCGGCACGCCACGCGGTGGCTTCATAGTTCGCCGCGTCTCGGTCCATGAGATCCGAGCACGTCAGCACGGCGGCCTGTCCGGGCCCGCTGAACACAACGACGACGTACCCGAGGACAGCCGGGCTCTGAGTCGCGTCGGGGTCTTCGGATCGCGCCGACAGTTTCATTGCCCAGCCTCGGCGAACAGGTAGAGAGGGACATCGGGTACGCGGTTCATCCAGAGCGCGCTTCCGGGCGTGTGGCACTCGCCGTCCGCGCTCTCATGCTGGTCCCGCAGGTTGCGCCTGGGCCGACTGCGGGCTGGTAGTGCTCCAGCCCTGCGGGCTCACCCACACCTGTCCGGTCATGACACGATCCCCGAGGCGCGGCCGACATCCCGCGAGCATGCGTCACAACCGAACGTGCCTCGCTCGATCCGGGATCCGCGTGGCTCCTGCGGATGCGAGCACTCCGTCGCCGGGCACGCCGCAGCGTGGGCGGTGAACGGGAACCGGCACGCTGGGTCACATCCCCGCGCGACCGCTTCCACCTGAGCCTCGGCCTTGCGCCACTCCAGCTCCCGCCCGGCTGCACCGCTGCCGACGAACGCCCGGCAGGCGCGCAGCGACCCGCACATGGTCACCGGGAGCGGGTACGACCCGTCCTTGACGCTCGGCTGGTGGTAGACCAGCCACGGTGTGCCCGGCCAGTCCTCGCGGGTGAACGACCAGACGCCCTCCGTTATCTCGGCGCCCCAGCACTCGAAGTGCGCAGTGAGCCGGTTGCGGGTGATCCGCTTGAAGAAGTCGGTCTTGCAGACCAGGGCGAGCACGGCAGTCGGCATGGTCACGCTGCCTTCCGGGTCGCAGTCAGGACGCGGGCGGATGCGACGTGGTAGCACTGGCGGCCGTTCAGCCCGCCCAGGCAGTTGCAGCCGGTCGGCGCGGTCAGGTACACGGCCGCGCCGTTGCTGCCGCACGGTCCGCCACACGCCGAGGCGCTTGATCGGGACAATCGCGCCGTCCGCGATCAGCTCGGCGGGCCTCCTCAGGCTCCTTCGGGGAGAACCCGACGAGCGCGGCGACGGTCGCGGCGCGGTGGATGCGGGCGCGGCAGCCGGCGCCGTAGTCGGCCTTGACTCTGGCGGCGGCGGAGAGGTGACGGCCGCAACGCAGGCACCGGGTCTGGCTGGTGATCTCGTCCTGCTCGGTGTTCCTCGTATCAGCTGTACCAGTCACGTGACTAGTATAGTCAAGCGACTAGTAGGCAGGTGTCTATGATTGACGCCGTGCACCACCTTGTGGGCGCTGCCGAGATCGGCCGTATCCTCGGCGTCAGCCGCCAGCGCGTCCAACAGCTCATAAGCCGACCCGACTTCCCCCAGCCCGAGGCGGTGCTCGACATGGGCAAGGTCTGGAAGAAGGACGACGTACTCGCGTGGGCGACGGCCAACGGACGCTCCCCCGTCGGCTGACCCAGTCACCGGGTCGCTCTGGCAGTCAGCGACGGGTCATAGGCCGCCAGGCTCGCGGCGATCTCGTCGAGCAGGCCGAGCACCTCGGCGAGATGCCCGATGCACTTAGGGCACCAGGACAATCCCTCCGGCGGCCGATCCGTCAGCGGCTCGATGATCACCGGATCGGAGTTCTGGCATCCCCACCCCGCCTGGCCGCACAGGGTCCGCTTCCAGTCTTTCCATCCGCACGGGCCGGATTCCCGGATGACGTGCAAGCGCGCCGGATTTGGCCCCTCGCTTCCCTCCGGTCCAGTAGCCGCGGTACATCGCCCGGGGCAGCGAGAACCCGATGACGACGCTGACGCTCGCCGGATCGGCGCGCCAGGCCGTGTGCCAGAGCCGGACCGACTCCGCCGTGTCCAGCTCGAGGCTGAGGTCACCCGGCATTCTCAGCTGCACGTGGGCGCCGGCCGTGTCCTCGCCGCCGGGCACGACGATCCCGAGCCGACGATAGAAGTCGAGGCTGGCCGGCATGTCACCGACAACCACATTGAGCATGCGCAGGTCCGGCGCGCTGTTGCTCATCACACCGCAGTCTGCCACAGCAGACCAGGCGCCGCCCGCTGCTGGGGAGTGCGCAGAACATCTGTTACGCGCGGCCATGACTGCGGAGAGTCCGCTCTCGAGAGCAGTCCATATCAGGCGGTTATCTGAAGCCCATCTGCCAGCAGCCCGGTGGGAGCACGGGTCCTGCGTCGTTGACATGTAGCTGAACGGCGTTCAAGCAGGGCAGCTAAATTCGAAAAATAGCATCGACAAGGGGACTTGCATGAGGTCTGCGTCGGCGACATTGTTCAGGTAACGTGTCCACGACGCAGCAAAAAGCCCACAAAATGCCTGCGCTAGCTACTTTGTAGACAGCCCGGCCTGGCTAGAGATCAGGCGGATGCGCGTGCTTGCCCGGCCGGCGGCTCGGCCACGCTTGGTGACCTGCTGGCGGACGGCAACCCGGGGCTCAGGCGGGCGGAGCCACCCGGGGCGTTGCGGGCCGGTGTACTGGCCCGCAACCGGGGGCTGCGCGGCATCCGGGCGGGCGCTGGCTGCCGATGTGTCAGGTGATGACCCTGACGTTTTCCGCCTAGGGTCCCTTCTGGCCCTGCGTGACGTCGAACTCGACCTTCTGCCCTTCCTCCAGGCTGGGGGCGCCGCCGCCGGTGATCGCGCTGACGTGCACGAACACGTCCGGGCCTCCCTCCACCGCGATGAAGCCGTAGCCTCTCCCGCCGTTGAACCACTTCACAGTGCCCTGTGGCATCTTGACCTTCTCCGCTGCGGATGCGCTCCCGCCATGGCGGCGGGGCCCGCGCTGATTTCCTGCGATTGCTCTGGCCAGCCTGTCACGTCAGGCGCGGGGCGTAAGCCGTGCAGCCGGCCACGGGGTCGGGGAAGTGAACACCTGGGCCGGATGCACCAGAGCCCTCCACTGCCGAAGTCCGGGCATGGGCGCGACCACTGGTCTTGCCTATCCCGGCCGCGGCAAGTTCGGGGCCGCCTGGCGCGCGGCGCGCCGCGGCTTGGGATGCCCGGCAGAATGGTCGCCGTGACCGGTCAATCCCCGTCGCCTGATACGCCGCAGAGCCTGTCGGTGCTGGAGGCGGTCCTGGAACGGATCATCTATGCCGACGAGGACTCCGGCTACACCATCGCCTGGGTCGCCACCGACCGGACCGGACCGGATCTGCTGACGGTGATAGGGCCGCTGCTGGGCGCCCAGATCGGGGAAAGCCTGCGGCTGACCGGGCGCTGGAGCTCTCACCCCAGGTACGGCACGCAGTTCGAGGTGCACTCCTACACCACGGTGCTGCCCGCCACCGTGCAGGGCATCCGCCGCTACCTGGGGTCAGGGCTGATCAAGGGGATCGGCCCGGTGATGGCCGAGCGGATGGTGGCACATTTCGGCACCGGCATCCTGGCCGTCATCGAGACCGAGCCCGGCCGGCTGATCGAGGTGCACGGCCTGGGACCGAAACGGACCAAGAAGATCGCCGACGCCTGGGAGGAGCAGAAGGCGATCAAGGAAGTGATGATGTTCCTGTCCGGCGTGGGAGTGTCCACCTCCCTGGCAGTGCGGATCTACAAGAAGTACGGCGACGCCTCCATCACGATCGTGAAGAACGAGCCGTACCGGCTGGCCTCGGATGTGTGGGGCATCGGGTTCAAGACCGCCGACACCATCGCCCAAGCCGCCGGGATCCCGCACGACAGCCGGAACGGATCGGGGCAGGGCTGCAGTACACCCTGTCGCAGGCCGCCGACAACGGACACTGCTACCTCCCGCAACCCAACCTGATCACCGATGCCACCAAGATCCTCGAGGTGGACCGGGAACTGATCGGCCCGTGCCTGGACGAGCTCGTCGCCGCCGGCGGCGTCGTCCGCGAACTGGTACCCGGTGAGGGCGGCGATCTGCTCCCGGCGGTCTACCTGGTGGCCTTCCACCGGGCCGAGCAGTCCCTGGCGACTGGGCTGCTGGGCCTGCTGAACTCCCGGCAGGAGCGGCTGCCCGCGTTTGCGGCCGTGGACTGGGGCAAGGCGCTGCGATGGCTGCACGCCCGGACCGGGCAGGACCTGGCCCCGGGGCAGCAGGAGGCGGCCCAGCTCACCCTCACCCAGAAGGTGGCCGTGCTGACCGGCGGCCCCGGCTGCGGGAAAAGCTTCACCGTCCGTTCCATCGTCGAGCTCGCCACGGCCAAGAACGCCACCGTGGTGCTGGTCGCGCCCACCGGCCGGGCCGCCAAACGGCTGGCGGAGCTGACCGGCCACGAGGCCTGCACCGTGCACCGGCTGCTGGAGCTGCAGCCCGGCGGCGACCCCAAATACGGTCCCGGCAAGCCCCTGGACGCCGATCTGGTCGTGGTGGATGAGTCCTCGATGATGGACGTGATCCTGGCCAACAAGCTGGTCAAGGCCCTCCCGGCAGGAGCGCACCTGCTGCTGGTCGGCGACGTCGACCAGCTCCCCTCGGTTGGCGCCGGCGAAGTACTGCGGGACCTGCTCGCCGCCGGCGCCATCCCGCGGGTGCGCCTCACCCAGATCTTCCGCCAGGGCCGGCAGTCGGGCATCGTGGTCAACGCCCACCGCATCAACCACGGCCAGCCCCCGCAGCTCACCGGCTTCGGCGACTTCTACTGGTTCGCCTGCGAGCCCCCCGGGGACTGCGGCCTGCACCCAGCGGAGGAGACAGCCAAACTCGTCGTGGACATCGTCGCACGCCGCATCCCTGCCAAATTCGGGCTCGACCCGGTCCGCGACGTCCAGGTGCTGACGCCGATGCACCGCGGCCCTGCGGGAGCGGGCAACCTCAACAGCCTGCTGCAAGAAGCGCTCACCCCGCACCGCGACCAGACGCCGGAGAGGCGGTACGGCGGGCGGGTGTTCCGCGTCGGGGACAAGGTCACCCAGCTGCGCAACAACTACGACAAAGGCAAGGCGGGGATCTTCAACGGCACCGTCGGGGTCGTCACCGGCCTGTCCCTGGAAGAGCAGACCCTGACCGTGCTGACCGACGAGGACGAGCCGGTGGACTACGACTTCGCCGAACTCGACGAGCTCGCCCACGCCTACGCCGTCACCATCCACCGCTCCCAAGGCAGCGAATACCCCGCGGTGGTGATCCCGCTGACCACCTCGTCCTGGATGATGCTGCAGCGCAACCTGCTCTACACCGGCGTTACCCGCGCCAGGAAGCTCATCATCCTGGCGGGATCCCGCCGCGCCCTGGCCCAAGCCGTCCGCACCCGCGGAGCAGGCCGCCGCCACACCGCACTCACCCACCGGCTCCACCCCGCCGGGTAGGCGAGCGGACCCCAGCGCCCAGAGCGAGTAAGCGCACGCTGAGATGTATCCGTAAACGGCCTGCCTGCACAGACAGCAAGATCAACCCAGGTCGCCCCCGGATAACGCCGGAAGGCTGGACCGCACCACAAGGCCCAGCCGCCAAACCTTGAACAGCATCGAATAAATGATCTGCCCGGCCCGCGCCAGCGAGCATCCAGCGCCACGAGGTCGTTCGGACGGTTCCAGGCCGACGCCGGGCAGACTCGCAACGGGCGCGCATATCACCTCGATCTGGACGCCGCCTGCTGTCAGCGACCAGGCAGCCGGAAGCGCACCGAACGGCGGGTACGCGCGCGGGCACCCATCGTTCATGGGCCACTCTTTTGGGGCGCACGACGTGAAATGCCGCAGGTCCAAGGTGGCCACGTCAGTCAGCTTGAGCCGCTCGGCGACTGCACGGTGGGGTGAGCTGGGGATCGGGGGCGACAAGTTCGCGCAGCCCCTGCGCCTGCGCGGGCTGAGGCGGTCCACCAGGTGGTGCCGGTCGTCATCGTCGTGAGCTGCGGTCACGGGCAACGGCCTGCGGTTCCCCGCACCCGGGTACCGGGAATGGCCGGGCGGCTTGTCGGCGGGCGGAGGCGAACGGCGCTGTGGCTCTGGCGATCGGGAGGCCGCCTGCAGCTCGGTGGTCGCCGCCTTGGACGCTTTGCCTGTCCCGCCGGGGCTAGGTGGGAACGATCATGGCTGGATTCGTTCCCAATGAGGGGTACAAGCGTTCGAGAAACCAGTCGGGACGGCGGGATTTGAACCCGCGACCCCTTGACCCCCAGTCAAGTGCCCTACCAAGCTGGGCCACGTCCCGGTGCAAGCACCTGCCCGCCTATCCAGCGGGCCTACTTACCTTAGCGCAGTGCGGGCCCGCGGCGGTCACCGTGGGGGCTCGGCGCAGCTGTATGCAAACCGTAGCGACGGGCGCATACGTTGCGTATGCCTGGCTTGCCGCGATGCTGGCCGGGCAACGATTGGTGGTAACAGAGTTCCACCTGGGCCAGGCACCCGGGGAGGGATTATGAGCTGCCCGCATTGGCCGCCCTGCCCTCAGGCGGACGCGCCGGATCGTGAGGCCGCCCACGTCGTGGCCGCTCACCCGGAGCAGGCTGTGCAACGGCGTCGTGATATTCGAGGACACCGGGGACCTGCTTCCCGACGGCCGGGTCATAGCGCCGCACCGGGATGCGGCCAGCGGCCCAACGGGCATCACCGCCGTCGGGCACTACCCGCCCGGACTGATCGTTTGAGCTGGAGGACACGGCTGGCAGAATTGTGACTGGGAACGGCCTGGCTCACTGCAGGCCATATCTGAAGCGGCGGCACGATGGCGTGGGGACCGGCGGGGGAGAGCGCGCGCCCTGGTGACCCCACGGTTCCGCTGCCGCTCCGCGATACCGCAGAACCTGCCTCGGACCGCCCGCCGTACCCGCCTGCGGGTCCGGCGTTCCGGCGCAGGCCGGGGCGGTTGCGCCGGCTGCTCCGCCGCCTAGCCCTGCTCATCGTGATCCTGGTCGTGCTGGCGGCCGTCGCCGCTGGCCTTCTGATGGCGGTAACGCCGTCCGTCGGCAACGCCCTCCAGATCGCCCGGGCGCAGGCCAGGGCCCATCATGCCGTGTTCCCGGGTCCCCCGGTCCCGGCGAGGTTCGCGGCGTCGCTGACGGCCACCGAGGACCACAGGTTCTACTCCGAGCCAGGGATCGATGTCTTCGCGGTCGCCCGGGTGGCTGAGGGTTACCTGACCGGCAGCGGCGACCAGGGCGGGGCCACTCTGTACCAGCAGCTGGCCAAGGTGCTCTACACGCCGGGGCGCTCGGGAGTGACGGTCGAGGCCGAGCAGGTGGCCCTCGCGGTCAAGCTCTACCTGACCTACACCAGGAGCCAGATCCTGCGGATGTATGCCGACGTGGTCTATTTCGGCAACGGCTACTACGGGCTGGCCGCGGCGAGCTGCGGCTACTTCGGGGTGCGGCCGGCCGGGCTGTCGTGGCCCGAGGCCGCGCTGATGGCCGGCCTGGTGCAGGGGCCCTCGCTGGACGACCCGATAACCCATCCGGTGGCCGCCCGCGCGCGAGAGGTCCATGTGGTCGGGAGACTGGTGGCGACGGGGGCGCTCACTCGGGCGCAGGCCGCCTCCGCGCTCGCGGTGCCGCTGTCTAGCATGCTCGCCAGGGCCGGAACCGGCTGCGCCCCCTAGCGCGAGCCCCGGCCGGGCCGAAGGCGGTCAGGGACGCGTCGTCCGGTGCCGTCCCGGACCGGTGGACACCACGATCCGCTGCGGTGCCTGCTCATGCTCATGCTCGCTGACCTCGGCGGCCGCGGCGATCGGCTCGATGGGGGCGGGCGCAGCCTCAGGCGGGGCCAGCCGCCATACCCACTTGCGGTACGACCAGAACCTGAACAGCGTGGCCAGTACCACCCCGAACAGGAACGCGGCGTTCAACGTGAGCGCATCGTGCCGTCCGGAGGTGAGCTTGGCTGCCTCGATGCAGCCTTGCTGGATCAGGATGCCGACCCCGTTCAGCACGAAGAACAGCACGGTCTCCCGGCGCATGCCGCTGCGTTCCCTGGTCCGGAACGTCCAGTACCTGTTGCCGACGAAGGCAACGACTGCGGCAATCAAGGTGGATCCGGCGTTAGCCGCGAACGAGCCCAGCCCCGCGTGCAGCAAGAGATTGAAGCACAGCTCGGTGACGATGAAGGCGATTCCGCCCACTACGCCGAACTTTGCGACCTCGTGAAGCAACAACCGGAATCGCTCGTAGAGCCTGCGGGCGAAGCTCACCTGACCCCTTTCCCGTTCCCCGTAACCCTCCGGGCACGCCGGACCTGCAGAGGCGCTGCCTGCGAGGGTACCCCGAGCCAGACGGCTGGTGGCGAATCGGGGGAAATCCAGGCGCCGTGTATACGGACTCTTTCCCTTCACTCTAGTCGTAAACTCCCTCGGAAATGTCAGATCCGCGAGGTAGTGTCGCGGTCGTGGCCGCTCCCGACGTGCTGATTCACGCTCGCGGCCTGGCGAAGAGCTTCGGCGGCGCGGTCGCGGTGGACGGGATCGACTTCGACCTGCGCCGGGGCGAGGCATTCGGGTTCCTCGGTCCTAACGGCGCCGGCAAGTCCTCGACGATGCGGATGATCGGCTGCGTCTCGCCGCCCAGCGCCGGCGAGCTGTCCATCCTCGGCCTGGACCCGGTCGCCGATGGTGCCACGATCCGGGCCAGGCTCGGCGTCGTCCCCCAGGACGACACTCTCGACGTCGAGCTGACCGTACGGGAGAATCTGCTCATATACGGCCGTTACTTCGGGCTGCCGCGGGACGTGATCAGCGCCCGGACCGCCCGGCTGCTCGACTTCGTGCAACTGTCCGACCGGGCCAACGACCAGGTGGAGCCGCTGTCCGGCGGGATGAAACGGCGCCTCACCATCGCCAGGTCGCTGATCAACGAGCCGGAGATCCTGCTCCTCGACGAGCCCACCACCGGGCTGGACCCGCAGGCCAGGCACGTGGTCTGGGACCGGCTCTTCCGGCTCAAGCGGCAAGGCGTCACGCTGGTCCTGACCACGCACTACATGGACGAGGCCGAGCAGCTATGCGACCGGCTGGTGGTGATGGACCGCGGCAAGATCGCGGCGGAGGGCTCGCCCAGGGAGCTGATCGGGCGGTATTCCACCCCCGAGGTGCTTGAGCTCCGCTTCGACCCGGGCGAGCACGAGCAGGCCGCCCAGAAGCTCGCTGACGCGCCCGCCGACAGGATGGAGATTCTCGCCGACCGGATACTGCTTTACGTTCTAAACGGGGACCGCGCGCTGGCCGCCGTCCGGGCCCTTGGTCTGGAGCCGCTGACATCCCTGGTGCGCCGGAGCACGCTGGAGGACGTCTTCCTGCGGCTCACCGGCCGGCGGCTGGAGGACTGACTGATGGCGGCCCCGGTCCGGCCGCCCGCGGCCCGGGCCGCCCGGGTGCCGGTGACCCCGGCTTCCCGGTGGTCGCTGGCCGTCCGGGCGCTCCGGGCCTGGCTGACCAACTACCGGCGCACCTGGCAGGGCACGATCTACTCCAGCGTGCTGAACCCGCTGCTCTACCTGGGCGCCATGGGCCTCGGCCTGGGCACGCTGGTCGACGCGCACGGGCAGGGCCGCCTCGGCGGCGTCAGCTACCTGGCGTTCCTGGCCCCGGGGCTGCTCGCCGCCGGGGCCATGCAGACGGCCGTGGGCGAGTCCACCTACCCCGTTCTCGGGTCGATCAAGTGGCTGAAGACCTACCAGGCGGCCGTGGCCTCGCCGCTGGGCCCGGCTGACCTCTTCCACGGGCACCTGCTGTTCACCACGCTGCGGCTGACCATGAACTCGGTGATCTTCCTGGTCACCATGGCCGCCTTCGGCGCGATCCAGTCTTCGTGGGCATGGGCGCTGGCCATCGTGCCGGTGGCCGTGCTCACCGGCCTCGCGTTCGCCGCCCCGATCGAGGCCTGGGCGGTGACCAGGAATAAGGACCAATCGTTCGCGGTCATCTTCCGGTTCGGCATGATCCCGCTGTTCCTGTTCTCCGGCACGTTCTTCCCGATCTCGCAGCTGCCCGGCTGGATCCGGCCGGTGGCCTACGCGACGCCCCTATGGCACGGCGTGGCGCTGTGCCGCGCGCTCAGCCTCGGCACGGCCAGCCTGGGCGGTGCCCTGGTGAACGTCGCCTACCTGGCCGTGGTCGCCGCCGCCGGGATCGCCGCCGGGCAGCGCACCTACCGGCGGCGACTCTATGTCTGAGCGCGGAGCGGCCCGCATGTCTGAGCGCGGAGCGGCCCGCACGTCTGAGCGCGGAGCGGCCCGCCGCGGTGCGGAGCGCGTCACATGAGCGCGCCATCGCTGCGGGAGATCCCGCTGCGGGTCCTGCCGGCCCCGATGCTGGCCAGCGCCCGCGGCCTGGGCGGCCGCGGCGCCGTGCACCTGATCGAGCGGCACGCCCGGGCCTACCAGCATGCCTGGGTCATGCTGCTGTCCGGGATCGTCGAACCGCTGTTCTACCTGCTGTCGGTCGGGGTCGGCATCGGCGCCCTGGTCGGCACGGTGGCCGGGCCGAGTGGCCAGCCGGTCAGCTTCACCGCCTTCGTGGCCCCCGCGCTGCTGGCCACCTCGTCGATGAACGGCGCCGTCTTCGACTCGACCTTCAACGTGTTCTTCAGGCTCAAGTACGCCAAGTTCTACGACGCCGCGCTGGCCACGCCGATGCAAGCGGGCGACATCGCGCTCGGCGAGATCGGCTGGGCGCTGCTGCGCGGCGGGCTGTACGCGGTCGCGTTCATGGTGGTCATGCTCGCGCTGGGCCTGGTGCACTCGCTCTGGGGCGTCGCGGCGGTGCCCGCGGCACTGCTGATCGGCTTCGCCTTCGCCGCCACCGGGATGGCCGCCACCACCTACATGACCAGCTGGCAGCATTTCGAGTTCATCACGCTGGCCACGCTGCCGATGTTCCTGTTCTCGACGACGTTCTACCCGCTCAGTGTCTACCCGCGGCCGGTCCAGATCATCGTCGAGTGGACGCCGCTGTACCAGGGGGTGGCGCTGATGCGCGGCCTGACCCTGGGCGTGGTCGGCCCCGGGCTGCTCTGGCACGTCGCCTACCTGGCCGCCATGGGACTGGCCGGCCTGTCTGTGGCGGGCCGCAGGATCAGCCGGCTGCTGCTCAGGTAACGCCGGAGGCCTGTTGATCTCGACCAGGGCGCGGCAGGACCGTACGGTGGGGTCGTACCGGCCGGTAGATAGTCTTGTCCGGACTCGTGGAGGCGGCAGATGGATTTTGGGTACGACGCGCGCACAGAGGAACTTCGCGGCCAGCTACTGGCCTTCATGGATGACTTCGTCTACCCGGCCGAGAAGGTCTTCGCCGAGCAGGTCGCCGAGCACGCTGCGGCCGGCCAGGTCTGGCAGCGGCCCGCGGTGATCGACGACCTGAAGGCCGAGGCGCGCCGCCGGGGCCTGTGGAACCTGTTCCTGACCAGGAAGCCAGGGGAAGCGCAGGACGCGCCGCACCTGGGGGCCGGGCTGACCAACCTGCAGTACGCGCCGCTGGCCGAGATCACCGGGCACAGCCCGCACATCGCGCCGGAAGCGCTCAACTGCGCGGCGCCTGACACCGGCAACATGGAGGTGCTGGCCGAGTTCGGCTCGCCCGAGCAGCAGGCACGCTGGCTCCGGCCGCTGCTGGACGCCGAAATCAGGTCCGCGTTCTGCATGACCGAGCCCGACGTCGCCTCATCCGATGCCAACAACATCGCCACCCGGATCGAGCGCGATGGCGGCCAGTACGTGATCAACGGCCGCAAGTGGTGGTCGAGCGGCGCGATGGACCCGCGCTGCGAGATCCTCATCGTGATGGGCAAGACCGCGCCGGACGGCGAGCGGCACCGGCAGCAGTCGATGATCTTGGTGCCCACGCGGACTCCGGGCGTGAGCGTCCAGCGGGGCCTGCAGGTATTCGGCTTCCTCGACGCAACCCACGGCGGTCACGCCGAGGTCGAATTCCGCGACGTCCGGGTACCAGCCGAGAACCTGCTCGCCGGCGAGGGCGACGGCTTCGCGATCGCCCAGGCCAGGCTCGGCCCGGGGCGGATCCATCACTGCATGCGCGAGATCGGCGCGGCCGAGCGGGCGCTTGAGCTGATGTGCCGCCGGGTGACCGACCGGGTCGCGTTCGGCAGCCCGCTGGCCACCCAGGGCGTGATCCAGGGCTGGATCGCCGAGGCCAGGGTGCGGATCGAGTCGGCCAGGCTGCTGGTGCTGAAGACCGCCTGGCTGATGGACACGGTCGGCAACAAGGGCGCGCACACCGAGATCCAGGCCATCAAGATCGCCACCCCGGCGATGGCCGAATGGGTCATCGACAAGGCCATCCAGGCTCACGGCGCGGCCGGCATCAGCCAGGACTTCCCGCTGGCCCAGTTCTGGGCCTCGTCGCGGAGCCTGCGCTTCGCCGACGGGCCCGATGAGGTCCACAAGCGCTCCCTGGCCCGGCGTGAGCTGCGAAAGTACAGCTGACCAGCACACCTACCTATCCGAACAGCCACTGAACCCGACACCCAGTGAACCGAACACAGCAGGAGGACCGATGTCAGAAGAAGCACAGCGGGTTGCCATTGTCACCGGCGGAGCGCGCGGTATCGGCGCCGCCACCGCACGCCGCCTCGCTGCTGACGGGATGGCGGTCGCCGTGCTCGACCTGAAAGAGGGCGACTGCGGCGCCACCGTGGACGCGATCACCGGGGCGGGCGGCCGCGCCCTGGCGGTCGGCGCCGACGTGAGCCAGGCCGATCAGGTGTCGGCCGCCGTCGAGACCGTGGCCAGGGAGCTCGGCCCGCCGTCGGTGCTGGTCAACAACGCCGGGGTGATCAGGGACAACATGCTGTACAAGATGACCGAGGACGACTGGGACGCGGTGCTCAGCGTACACCTGCGGGGAGCGTTCCTGATGACCCGCGCCACCCAGAAGTACATGGTGGACCAGAAGTTCGGCCGGATCATCAACCTGTCGTCAAGCTCGGCGCTCGGCAACCGCGGCCAGGCCAACTACTCCGCGGCCAAGGCGGGCATGCAGGGCTTCACCAAGACCCTGGCCATCGAGCTCGGCCAGTTCGGGATCACCGCCAACTCCGTGGCGCCCGGGTTCATCGTCACCGACATGACCGCCGCCACCGCGGCCAGGGTCGGGATGGACTTCGCCGAGTTCCAGAAGGCAGCCGCGTCCCAGATCCCGGTCCGCCGGGTCGGCCAGCCGGAGGACATCGCGCACCTGATCTCGTTCCTGGCCAGCGAGGGGGCCGGGTTCGTCTCCGGCCAGGTGATCTACGTCGCGGGCGGCCCGCTGTGCTGACCAGCGTCGGCGCTGACGAACTCCGCCTGCAGGTGCGCAGCTTCCTGGCCAGGCACGACCCGGCCGCGACGGACCGGCTCGAGTTCCTGCGCGCGAGGTTCGACGCCGGGCTGGCCTGGGTGCACTACCCGCCCGGCCTCGGCGGGCAGCACCTGTCACGTTCGCTGCAGCAGGTGGTCGACGCCGAGTTCGCCGCCGTCGGCGCGCCGACCAACCGCCCGCAGCGGATCGGGATCGGACTGGGCATGGCGGCCCCCACCATCCTCGCGTTCGGCACCGACGAGCAGAAGCAGCGCTGGCTGCGTCCGCTGTGGACCGGTGAGGAGATCTGGTGCCAGCTGTTCAGCGAGCCTGGCGCGGGCTCCGACCTGGCTGGCCTGGCCACCAGGGCGGTGCGCAGCCCGGACGGCGATAGCTGGGTGGTCAACGGCCAGAAGGTCTGGACATCCTCAGCGCACGTGGCCAGGCGGGCCCTGCTGGTCGCGCGGAGCGACCCGGACCTGCCCAAGCACCAGGGCCTGACCTATTTCTCCATCGACATGACGGCGCCGGGGGTCGAGGTCAGGCCGTTGCGCCAGCTCACCGGGGAGGCCGAGTTCAACGAGGTCTTCCTGACCGACGTGACCATCCCCGACTCGGACCGGATCGGGGCCGTCGGCGAGGGCTGGAAGGTGGCCACCGGCACGCTGATGAACGAGCGGGTCGCCATCGGCGGCGCGGCGGTGCCCAGGGAAGGCGGCATGATCGGCTCGGCCGCCCGGACCTGGCGGGAGCGGCCCGAGCTGCGCACCCCGGGGCTGCATGACACGATGCTGCGGCTGTGGGCCGCGGCCGAGGTGGCCAGGCTCGCGGGGGTGCGGCTGCGCCAGCAGCTCGCGGCGGGCCAGCCGGGTCCCGAAGGGTCCGCGGCCAAGCTGGTCTTCGCGCGGCTGAACCAGGAGATTTCGGGCTTCGAGGTCGAGCTGGCCGGGCCGGACGGGCTGCGCTACGAGGACTGGACGATGCGCAAGCCGGACTCCGCCGACTTCTACGGCCGCGATGTCGGCTACCGGTACCTGCGGGCCCGGGGGAACTCGATCGAGGGCGGGACGTCGGAGATCCTCAGGAACATCATCGCCGAGCGAGTGCTCGGCCTGCCCCCCGAGGTCAGGGTGGATACCGGCGTGCCATGGAAGGACCTGCCGCGGTGAGCCAGACTGCCGAGCCCGACGTCGCGACCGGCCGCGGGCGGCGGCACCAGATGCCCGACCTGCTCTACAGCGAGCACGAGACCGAGCTGCGGACCGCCGTGCGGTCCCTGCTGGCGGACCGGTGCTCCTGGCCTGACGTGCTGGCCAGGACCGAGATGCCGGAGTCCTACGACACCGGCCTGTGGCGGGTGCTCGCCGCCGACCTGGGCTGCGCCGGGCTGCTCGTCCCGGACGAGCACGGCGGCGCCGGTGCGTCCTACCGCGAGGCGGCGGTTGTCGCGGAGGAGCTAGGCCGGGCCGTAGCCCCCGTTCCGTATCTTGGTAGTGCCATCGTGGCGACCACCGCCGTGCTGTCGGCGGCCGACGCCAACCTGCTCGCCGTCCTCGGCGACGGCAGCGTCACCGCGGCGCTCGCCGTGCCGTTCGCGGCCGCGCCCGGCGCGCGGCCAGCGGTAACCGTCCGGCTCGGCGGGCCGGACGGGGCCGAGACGTCGCACGGCTACCGGCTGACCGGGTCGGTGTCCTGCGTCGCCGACGCGCTGCCCGCCGACGTACTGCTGGTGCCGGCCGACGGCGTGCCGTTCGGGCTCTACGAGGTGTCCGCCGGAGATTCCGGCGTGTCCAGGACCCCTGTGACCTCGCTGGATGCGACCAGGCAGCTGGCCGACATCAGCTTCGAGGGCGCCAACGGCCAGCTGGTCGCCTCGGGCGAGGCGGCCCGGCGCGCGGTCGCCGCGGCGCTGACCGCGGGGGCCGCGGTGCTAGCGGCCGAGCAGCTCGGCGTCGCCGAGCGGTGCCTGGAGATGACCGTCGGCTATGTCAAGCACCGGCATCAGTTTGCCCGCCCGGTCGGCTCCTTCCAGGCGATCAAGCACCGGCTCGCCGACCTGTGGGTGCTGGTGACCCAGGCCCGCGCCGCGTCCAGGTACGCGGCGGCCTGCCTGACGACCGGCGATCCGGACGCCGACGTCGCGGTCGCCCTGGCCAAGGCCGCCTGCTCCGACGCCGCGGTGCTCGCCGCCCAGGAATGCGTCCAGCTGCATGGCGGCATCGGCTTCACCTGGGCTCACCCGGCCCACCTGTACCTGAAGCGGGCCAAGAGCGGCTCGATCGGCTTCGGCACCGCGGACTGGCACCGCGGGTCGCTGGCGCATCTCGCTGACCTGCCCGCCGCTGGCCGGGCCCGATGAAGTCGGTCGCCGGGGCCGGTGCCGTGGTGACCGGCGCGGGCAGCGGCATCGGCGCGGCGCTCGCGCGCAGGCTCGCGGCCGAGGGCGCGCGCCTGGTGGTCAACGACATCAACGCCGCCGCCGCGCAGACGGTCGCGGCGTCCTGCGGCGCGACCGCGATCGGGGGCGACGCCGCCAGCGAGGCCGGTGTCGCCGCGCTGATCTCGGCCGCGCGCTCCGAGCTGGGCGAGATCGACCTGTTCTGCGCCAACGCGGGCGTGGCCAGGGCGGGCGGCCCTGAGTCGCCCGAGGCCGACTGGGAGGCATGCTGGCAGGTCAACGTGATGGCGCATGTCCGGGCGGCGCGGCTGCTCATCGGGCCGTGGCTGGAGCGCGGGAACGGGCACCTGATCTGCACGGTGTCGGCGGCCGGGCTGCTGTCCATGCCGGGATCGGCACCGTACTCGGTTACCAAGCACGCGGCGCTGGCGTTCGCCGAGTGGCTGGCCCTCAGCTACTCCCACCGCGGCCTGACCGTGCAGGCCATCTGCCCGCAGGGGGTACGGACCCCGATGCTGGCGGGCAGCGGGCCGGCCGCCGAGATGCTCCTGTTCGACAGCGCCATCGAGCCCGAGGAAGTCGCCGACGCCATGATGGTCGGCATCGCCGACGGGCGGTTCCTGATCCTGCCGCATCCCGAGGTCGCCGAGATGTACGCGGGCCGGGCGGCCGAGACCGACCGCTGGCTGCGCGGGATGAACCGGCTCCAGCAGGGCCTGGAGGCCGCGCAGTAAGCCCGGCCGGCCGCTGGCGAGCAGGCCCGGGCGGGGCCGCGGCCTGGAGGCCGGCCGTACCGCGGGACGCTGGCGCGACCTGGCCACGCGGGCCTTGCTTACTGCGCTGCCCGGTCCTTACTGCGCTGCCCGGTCCTTACTGCGCTGCCCCGTCGGCCTGGTCCTGGTGCGGCGGGACCGCGGGCCCCGCGCAGGTCGCGGCCGGGGGGACGGCGCCGTCTCCGGCCATCCGCACCTGGTTGCGTCCGGCATGCTTGGCCCGGTACAGGGCGACGTCCGCCGCCGCCAGCAAGTCGGTGAGCTGGCTGGCGGTGCCCTCTAGCGTCGCCAGCCCCACGGAGACCGTGACCCTGATGGCCTCGGCGCGTGACTTGTCGCCCACCTCGATGGGCAGCTCAGCGATCTGGGCCCGCATCCGCTCGGCGATGCGCCGCGCGTCCAGATCGCTGGTCTGCGGGAGCAGCAAGGCGAATTCCTCGCCGCCGAACCTGCCGACCAGGTCATATTCGCGCAGGAAGATCTTGACCGTGCTGGCGATCGCGGTCAGGGCGCGGTCGCCGGCCAGGTGGCCGTAGCTGTCGTTGACTGTCTTGAAGTTATCGATATCGATCAGCGCCACGGCCACCTCGGACCTGGTGCGCAGCGCGCGGCCCAGCTCCGCGCTCGCCTCGCGTTCCCAGGTGGCGGCGTTGAGCAGCCCGGTCTTCCCGTCGATCCGTGAGTCGTTGACCAGCTGCGCATGCCGGAACGACCGTTGCAGCAGGGTGACGAAGGGCAAGGTGAACACGAGGGTCAGCGGGCTGATCGCCACGCCCATGGTCACCAGGACGGCCACGCACAGCTCGGTGGCGTCGTTCTGGAGTGTCTCGCGGCGCAGCAGCATGTCGCTGAGCCGGGCGGTCGGATCGGAGCCCCGCACGGCGGCCAGCACCAGGCAGTTGTTCACGACCCACTGGAGTGCTCCGCAGCCCGCTACCGCCAGGATCAGGGCCGTCGTCTGCGGGCCGGAGATGACCGACGGCGTGGCGGCGATCCGGATGACGGAGTGGAACACGAACGAGGCGCTGCCGTAAGAAAGCCCGATGGCGGCCGCGTCGAACACCCTGCGGTGGACCGGCGCCGGCCGGATGCGCCACTGCATGAGCACGATCAGCATGATCGGCGCGATGAGGGCGTACAGCGGCGGCAGCAGGATGGCCACGGGCAGTAGCCACACCCCGTAGACGTCCTTGACCAGGCCCGAGTTCTCACCTGCCCGGCGGGTCATCTCCACGGTGGCGGCCGTGCACGCGAGCAGCGCGCCGAACAGGGCGATGTTGTCCAGGTGCAGCACGGTGGTGGCTGCGGCGACGCCGATCGCCAGCGCGTACAGCGCTGTGACCAGCACGACAAACACGGCCAGCCACCGGCGGTTGGTCCAGACTTGCCAGGACCGGATGGCCAGCCCGGGCCGTTGGGGGCCCCTGCGCCGGGCGAAGCTCATGCATTCCTCCATAGCCAGCCGGCTGGGTCCGGGCGAAGCTGCCTAAGGCAGGGTCTGCAGACGTTGGGGCGCAATTCTCGCAGATTCAGTGTACTCGCTGTCAAGAGTCTGTCACGCATTGCTGTCAATCTGTACTTCTCAACCTAAATTACCTAATCTGCTCTTTGCTCGTATTGACGGGAACTGGACGGTTCGCACGGAATCGGCGGCTGGATGTTGCCCAACACGTTGCATTAGGAAAAGTGTCGTTAGCAACATGCAGAGCCGTGCGACGATGCCTCAGGCACGACGGAAGGAGGCGGACATGAGGACCACGCACTGGACCTGAGCAGTGAGGACGGTCACCGGATCGGCATCGGAAGGGGGCGAGATGAGGACCACGCACTGGACCTGAGCAGTGAGGACGGTCACCGGATCGGCATCGGAAGGGGGCGAGATGAGGACCACGCACTGGACCTGACCTGCGGGCCGTTACGTACGCGCACCAGCACATCGGCGGATCACCACGAAGGAGGCGGGCATGAGGACCACGCACTGGACCTGACCGGGACGAAATCCTGCGCTGCGGCGCAGATCTGGCCTGGCTGGGGCCAGGTTGGCGAGTCAGGGCTGGCTGGCTAACCGGGCGCGGGGCCGGTCGGCCCGGTCGGCCCGGGGTGCCCTGCTGATGGCGATCACTACCGCGGTGACGGCGCCCAGCGCGCCAGCGGCCGCGATCACCGTGGACGGCGCGAAGCGCTGGGCTGCGGCACCGGCCAGGATCATTGCCGTACCCTGGCCAAGGCTCATTCCGGCCTGAGCCAGGCCGTACGCCTGGCTGCGGTGCGCGACCGGCGCCGCGGTGACGAACGCCGCGCTCGCGGCGACCTGGAAGCAGTCGAGCACGCCTGAGCAGAACAGGATGGCCAGCGCGAGCGGTAACTGCGGCCGCAGCGCGAACAGGATCAGCACCGCACAGGAGCCGATGGCCAGCGGGCGCATCCAGGTGAGCCTGGCTGACGGCCGGACCAGGCGGCTGAAGGCGATGGCGCCGGCCGAGGCGCCCAGCGCGGTGGTCGCGAGGATCAGCCCGACGGCCGCGTTCCCGGCGCCCAGCGACCCGGCGAGCGGCGCCGCTATCCCCTCGGGCGCGTTATAAAAGGCAGCGAGCCAGCCGAGCAGCATCGGGGTGCGCAGGCCAGGGCTGGCGAAGACGAGCCTGATCCCGGCGATCAGGTCGGCGAACTGGGACGGGCGGCCCGCGGCGGCCGACCGGGAGGCGGGCCTGGCCGGTACCCAGATCCTGATGACCAGCGCCGAGGCGGCGAACGTCGCGGCGTCCGCCACCAGCGACGGGCCGGTGCCGAACAAGCCGACGATGGCCCCGGCCGCGGCGAAGCCGAGGACCTGGGCGAGCTGGAGGGTGATCATCGTGATGGCGTTGCCGAGGACGTACCGGTCACCGGCCAGGATGTCGGGATAGATCGCGGCGCGTGCCGAGGTGAACGGCGGCTCGATCATGGTCACCGTGAACAGCAGGATCACCAGCGCCGCGAGCGGCATTCCCGGCACGGCCATCGCGAGGACGAAGGCCACGCGGAGCAGATCGCAGATGATCATTACCCGCCTGCGGGGGAACCGGTCCGCGAGACCAGCCAGGGCGACCCCGCCGAAGAAGATCGGTACCACGCTGGCCGCGAAGGTGACCGCCGCGAGCAGTGCCGAATGGGTGCGGTCGTAGACCAGCAGCGTCAGCGCGACCCTGGCCAGCTGGTCGCCGATGACCGACAGCACCTGCGCCAGCCACAGTGCACGGAACTCACCCACCGCGAACACGCTGCGGAATGTGACCGGCCGGATCTTTCCAGTTTTGTCTGGATTACTCCGGGTATTCTCTTCGTGCATCAGCGTCACGATATCCCGATACCGGGGCGCTGACGCTATGTTGCGAAACCCGGCCGGTCAAACCGGGATGCTCGCCGCCCGCGGATGGCCGGCTGCGCGGGCGGAAGGGCCGGCCCGGCCCGCAGATGCCGGGCCGGGCCCGGTCTCATGGGCAGACCACCGGCACGGCGAGCCGCAGGTCCTCCGATGACCGCCCGATGTGGACGGTGAACTGCCCGCCCGGCCACACCCAGCCGGCTGCGTCCCGGTCATAGCGGGCGAAGGCGCTGGCCGGCACCAGGAGCGAGACCTCGGCGCATTCGCCCGGCGCCGCGGTGGCAGCCCCGAACGCGGCCAGCACGCGCGCGGGCCTGGCCGGGTCGGCAGGTGGCCCGGCCAGGTAGGCCTGGACCACCTCCCGCCCGGGCCGCGAGCCGGTGTTGCGGACGGTTGCCCGCAACTCCAGATCGGCACCGGGCGCCACTTCGGCTGTGACCGCGAACGCAGACTCGTAGGCCCAGGTGGTATAGCCGAGCCCATGGCCAAACGGGAACAGCGGGCTGGTGCCGCTGGCCTGGTAGCCCCGGTAGCCGATGAACAGGCCCTCGTCGTAGCTGAGCACGCCGTCCTTCGGTACCGCATGCAGGACCGGGGCGTCCGCCTCGGACACGGGCATTGTCACGGGCAGCCGGCCGCCCGGCTCGGCCCGGCCGAGCAGGACATCGGCCAGCGCCTCGCCCATGGCCTGCCCGGGGAGCCAGGCCTGCAGCACGGCGGCGACGTGCGCCGCCCACGGCATCAGCACCGGCATCCCCGAGTTCACCACCACGATGGTGTCCGGGTTGACCGCCGCGACCCGCCGGATCAGGTCGTCCTGGAGTCCGGGCAGCGCCAGGGTGGCACGGTCGAAGCCCTCGCTTTCGGTCAGCTCCGCCGAGCCGACCACGACCACGGCGGTATCGGCCCGAGCCGCCGCCCGCACCGCCGCCACCAGCATCGCCTCGTCGTCTTCCGCGGGAACAGCGCCCAGGCGCAGGCTGAGCGGGCCCGCGCCGCCGGCCGCCGGCCAGAACTCCAGGCGCAAGAACACCTCCCGTCCGGCCTCCAGCGTCACTTCCGCCCGGACCTCGCCCGGCCTGGTCATGGCCTCGACCGGATCATCGGGCACTCTGGTCGAGTCGTCGGCGACCACCTTGCCGTCCGCGGTGAGGCTGAGCCTGCCGACCCCGGCCGCTCCGATGATGTGCCGGCCGGGCCGGTCCGGCCGGAACCAGGCACGCAGCACGACGCTGCCGTGCTCGCCCCAGCCCACTCCCGGTGGTACCCCCTCCCACCAGGTCAGTGCCGTGGCCGTGCGGTGCTCGGCGGCCAGCACGGCGCCGAGCGCGCTGCGGAACTCCAGCTGCAGGCCGGGCTCGCCGGTCACGGGATCGCGCAGCGACCCGGGGGCGGGCTCGGGCACCATCGTCCAGGTCTGGCCGCCGGGTACCGCGGTGACCTCGGCCTGCCCGGCCAGCGCCTCGGCCAGTGCGGCAGCCGGGGTGGACACCCGGGCCGGGATCACCGTCGCGCTGCCGCCGCCCTGGATGACCGGCCGGAACGCGCCGGGGCCGATCACCGCGATCACGCTGCCGGGGGTCGGGTGTAGCGGCAGCACCTGGCGGGCGTTACGCAGCAGGACCAGTGATGCCGCGGTAGCGCGGCGCACCAGCCGCCGATCAGCCAGTACCTGGCCTTCGCCAGCGGCGGGCTGGCCAGCGTCATCATCGTCGAGAGCGCCGACCCGGCGGGCCAGCCGGAGCAGCCGGATGACCTTGTCATCCAGCACCTCCTGGGTGACCGCGCCGTCGGCCACTGCCTGCGCGAGCTGGCCGCCCCACGGGCCGTCGGGTCCCGGCATGGCCAGGTCAAGGGCCGCGAGCGCGGTCGCGGCGGTGCTGCGGGCGGCGTGCCAGTCCGAGGTGACCACGCCGTCGAAGCCCCACTCGCCCTTGAGTACGTCCCGCAGCAGGTCTCCGTGCTCGGTCATCGGGACGCCGTTGACCTTGTTATAGGCGGCCATCACCAGCCAGGCGCCTGCCTCCCGTACGCAGGCCTCGAACGGGACCAGGTAGAGCTCGCGCAGGACCTGCTCGGGGATGCGCGCGTCGTAGCTCCAGCGCTCGGTCTCCGAGTCGTTGCCGACGAAGTGCTTGATGGTCGCGGCGACCCCGGCGCTTTGCAGCCCGCGGACATAGGCGACCGCCATCCTGGCGGTCAGCACCGGGTCCTCGGAGAAGCACTCGAAGCCCCGCCCGCCCAGCGGCGTGCGCATCAGGTTGATGGTCGGCGCGAGCAGCACGTCGACGCCCTTGCTCCTGGCCTCGGCGCCCAGGGCCGCGGCCAGCTCATGGACGAGTGCGGGGTCCCAGGTCGCGCCGAGGGCTGAGGGGCACGGCAGGCTGGTTGACGGCTGCCGCTCATCGAGGAGCACGCCGCGGACCCCGGCCGGCCCGTCCGACGTGATGATCGGCCGGAGGCCGAGCGCGTCGGCGCCCTGGGTGCGCCAGCTGTCGGCGCCGGTGAGCAGGAGCACCTTCTCCTGCACCGACAGCCCGGCCACCATGCTGGCGTCGCTGATTACGGTCCGGGCCCCCGCCCGGCCGGAAACCCGGCCGGGCGGGGTCCGCCCTTCCAGTGGGGTGGTCATGCCTGCTCAGGAGACGGGCTTGAGGTGGAGGATGGTCTCCTCGAGGTACGGCGAGTTGGTAGACGGGTTCATGTAGGGGTCGCTGGACGACGGCCAGCCGGTGTAGTCGCGGGTGGAGAACTCCCACCAGGCCGCGCCATACAGCAACGGGGCCACCGGGACCTGGGTAGTCATGACGTTCTCCAGCTTGGTGATCGCCGCCTGCTGCGCTGACGAGCTGTCGGTACCCGCGTACTGGGCGAGCGCAGCCTGGGTGGCCGCGTTGCTCCACCGGCCGAGGTCGTTCGCCGCGGGCTTGCCGACCGGCGCGGTCAGGCTCGAGTCCAGCAGGCCGTCGTAAATGTAGTAAGGCCCGGGGCCCTGGTTGCTCCAGTGAATGGCCGCGTCGAAGGTGCCGTTGGTGGTGTCAGTGGCCCACACGGCTGGGTTGCCGATGCCGTTGACCGTGACGTTGAAGCCGAGCGCGTTCAGCTGCTTCGCGATCAGCTGCGCGTCAAGGTAGTAGTCGCTGTAGGGGATCGGGTCCGAGATCGAGAAGCTGATCGTCTTGCCGTTCTTGGTCCACTTGCCGCCGACCTTCTTCCAGCCGTCGGCCGTCAGGATGGAGCTGACCTTGGCCGGGTCTCCGGCCGACGGCAGGTTGTTGGCCAGGGCCGGGGTCAGGTAGCTGCTCGAGCCGGGGAGCAGCAGCCCGCTGGTGGAGGTCTCGGGTAGCTCGTAACCGGTTTCGCCCAGGGAGGAGAGCTGCTGCCGGTTGATCCCGTAGCTGATCGCCTGCCGCACCGCGGCGTCGTTCAGCGGTGCCTTGGTGACGTTGAAGATGAGCGACACCAGGTTGTTGGCGGTCAGGTAGGGAGTGCTGGTGAACCAGGTGTGGTTGTCCGGGCTCTTGCCGAGGAACACGCTCTGCACGTTGGCGATGTCGTTGCCCGCCAGGTCAATCTGACCGGTCGCCAGCGGGTTGACGATGTTGAAGTTCTGGCTGTACGAGGGGTAGGAGACCTCGGGGACGTGAACGCTGCTCTTGTCCCAGTAGCTCGGGTTCGCCTTGAGGGTGAAGCCCTGCGGGGTGAACTTGTCCAGCATGAACGGGCCGGTGCCGACCGGGCTGGGGTCGGCGAAGGTGGCCGGGTTGACCTTTGACCAGATGTGCTCAGGGACGATGTAGGTCTGCCCGATCAGGAACAGGTTGCTGTACTCCGGCTGGCTGAAGGTCAGTACCGCGGTGGTCGGGCTCGGCGCGGTGGCGCTGACCGGCACCGGGGTTCCGTCGGTGGCCAGGCCCGGATGCGTCCTGATCATGTTGAACGTGAACGCGACGTCGCTGGCGGTGAACGGCTGGCCATCGTTCCACTTCACCCCCGACCGGGTCGTGATGGTCAGGGTCTTGCCGCCGTTGGACCAGCTGTAGCCGGTGCCTAGCACATGGAAGGGTGCCTGGGCCGGATTGAGGATGTTCCAGATGAACAGCGGCTCGTTGTACAGGGCATCGGCGGTCACGACGTGGCCGGTGGAGGTCGCGGAGTACGGGCTGAAGGTGTCCGTCATGGGCGACAGCGGGGTGTCGTCCACCACGAGCGGCTTGCCCATCGAAGCCGATGAGGACGAGGTGCTGGTTGGCTTGGAGCCTGAACTACTGCAGGCCGCCACTCCCATGGTGAGGATGGCAGCCACAGCCAGGCTCTTTATGGCTATGTGATTCATTGCCTAAACTCCTGTGTGCCTGGCCGGCTCGAGCCGGCCTGTTTGCGAACGACCGTGTCGGGGTCTGTTATCAGTCGGGCGGCGCGGGCCGGCCGGGCGTTGCGCCTGCCTGCGTCCTGGTACTAGCCACGGGATTGAGCGGGGGACCGCTACGGGATATCCCGGTTCATCACATCTCCTCTCCCGAGTCGGGTGCGGAACTGTTCGGGGCGACCCGGCCGTCAGGAACCCGGCCGTCAGGAACCCGGCCGGCAGGAACCCGGCCGGCAGCGGCCGGGCTGTCGGTTGCCCGGGGCTGCGGAGGCCGGGCCGTCAGCGGCGGCCGGGCCATGGGCCTGGCCTGCGCGGCGTCCAGGTTCTCGGCGTGCAGCCAGCAGGCGCTCAGGTGGCCTCCCGCCACGTCAAATTCAGGCGGGGGCCGGTCCGCGCAGATCGCCATCGCGTGCGGGCAGCGCGGGTGAAAACGGCAGCCGGGCGGGGGTGCCGCCAGGCTCGGCGGAGCGGCCCGGTCGCCGAGCACGGCGGGGGACGTCCGGTCCGGGTCGGGCGCGGCGCTGAGCAGGAGCCGGGTGTAGGGGTGCTCCGGCTGGTCGGTTACGGCCTGGGCGGCCCCGGACTCGACCACCTGGCCCGCGTACATCACGATGATCGTGTCGGCGAGATACCTGGCGGAGGCGATGTCATGGGTGATGTAGAGGATCGCGAGCCCGTCTCGCTCGCGCAGGTCACCGAGCAGGTTGAGGATGCCGAGCCGGATCGAGACATCCAGCATCGAGACCGGCTCGTCGGCCAGCAGCACCCGCGGCTGCACGGCGAGGGCGCGGGCTATCGCTACTCGCTGCCGCTGCCCTCCGGACAGCTCATGCGGATATTTGCGGGTGAACTGATCGGCCGGCGTCAGCGCGACCCGCTCGAGCAGGCCCGCGATCGTCCCGTCCAGTCCGGCCGCGCGGTCGGCGAGCCCGTGGACCTGCAGCGGCCGCGCCAGGTGGTACCGCACGTCGTGGACGGGGTTGAGCGAGGCGAAGGGATCCTGTAGCACGAGCTGGACCTGCCGGGCGTACTCCCGCCGGCCCGGCTGGAAGCGGCGATCGGCCGGCCCTCGAGCAGGAGCTCCCCTGCGGTCGGGATGATCAGCCTGGCGAGCAGCCTGGCCAGCGTCGACTTGCCAGACCCGCTCTCGCCGACGACGGCGGTGACCTGTGCCTCGGGAAGCGCGATGGAGACGTTCTCCACGGCGTGCACCACCGCGCCCCGGGCGGCCCGGGTGTCCCCGCCGCTCCGGGCGGCGGCCCGGCTGCGCCGCCTGGCGCGCAGGCCGGCCACGGCCTGGTGCACCTCGAAGTGCTTCGTGAGGCCGCGCGCCTCAAGCAGCGGCGTCCCGGTGGCAGGCGGCTGGATGGCCAGCCCGGTTTCGGTCATGACGAGCTCCGGAGGTCGGCAGCGGCGTGACTCGCATCGATGCACCCATCCAGCTGCGCGTCCGGGGCTGCGGCCAGCGGCCGCCTCCCTGCCGCGGGAAGGCCGCCCCGGGGCACCGGTACCGCCAGCTCGGCCGGCGGCGGGGCGGTCCCGTCCTGCAGCCAGCATGCGGCGGACCGCCCGCCGCCCTCGCTCAGCTCGATCAGCGGCGGCATGTCGGTCCGGCACCGGTCCATCGCGTAGGGACAGCGCGGGTGGAAGACGCATCCGGGAGGAAGCTCCCGGAGGTCGGGCGGAGAGCCGGGGATGCCGGTCAGGCGCCGGCGCGGCCCGTGCAGCGGCGGGAACGAGCTGAGCAGCCCGAGGCTGTAGGGGTGCCGGGGGGCGCGGAAGAGCGCCGTGGACTCGGCCCGTTCCACCACCCGGCCCGCGTACATGACGGCGATCGAGTCGGCAATCTCGATCAGCAACGACAGATCGTGGGTGATGAAGAGCACAGCGAAGCCCAGCCGCCCGCGCAGCTCCGTCAGCTCCGTCAGGATCTGCCGCTGGGTGACGACGTCCAGCGCGGTGGTCGGCTCATCCATGATGACGATCTGGGGCCTCAGCGCCAGGGCCATCGCGATCATCACCCGCTGCCGCATGCCGCCTGAAAGCTGGTGCGGATAGCCGCGTAGCCGGTCTTCGGTGATGCCGACCATGGTGAGGAGCTCAGCCGCGCGGGCTCGGCGGGCACTGGCGTTCATGGCCGGCATGTGAGCCTGCAGCACGTCAGTGAGCTGGGCCCCGATGGACAGCACCGGGTTAAGCGCGTTCATCGCGCTCTGCATCACGACGGAGATCTGGGACCAGCGCAGCACGCGCAGGTCATGCTGGCCGACCGCGAGCAGGTCGATCGTCGTGCCCGGCTTCGGGTGATAGAGCACGGTGCCGCCGGTGATCATGCCGGGGGCCCGCAGCAGCCGGGTGATCGCGTACGCGAGAGTGGACTTGCCGCTGCCGCTCTCGCCGGCCAGGCCGAGCACTTCTCCGGTATGCAGCACCAGGTCGGCATCCCTGACCGCGTGCACCGCGCCATCGCCCACTCCGTAATCGGCGCACAGCCCGCGGACTTCGAGCAGCGGCTCACGGTCCCTGGCTGGCCGGGCCCCGGCGGCGGTCACGGCCGGTCTCCGGTGGGCTGTCGCACGACCGGGGTCATCCCGAGCACGAACCGGCGCGGCGCGCCCGCCGCCCCGGCCCGCTTGGCCTGGCGCCGCGATAGCCCGGCGGCGCGCAGCCGCGGATTGATGAACTCGTCGATCCCGAAGTTAAGCAACGCGAGCGAGGTGCCAAGCAGGGCCACGGCGATGCCTGGCGGCAAGAACAGCCACCAGTAACCGCTCTGCTGGGCGCCCGCCTCCTGCGCGTAGAAGAGCATCCCGCCCCAGCTCCAGTGGTTGGGGTTGACCAGCCCGAGGAAAGCGAGCGCGGTATAGGTACCGACCCCGTAGAGCACGGTGAACAGGAACGACGAGGCCACGATCGGGGTGAGGTTGGGCAGGATCTCGAAGCCGATGATCCGCCAGCTGCGCTCGCCGATGATCCGCGCGGACTCCACGTACTCGCGGTTGCGCAGCGAAAGCGTCTGTGCCCTGAGCACCCTGGCGCCCCAGGCCCAGCCGGTAATGGCGATGATCAGACCGATCAGCACGTCGTCGCTGCCCTGCGATGACGGCAGGAACCCGAAGATGACGATGAGCAGCGGCAGGGCGGGCAACACCAGGAAGAAGTTGGCGAGCATCGACAGCAGGTCATCGCTCGTGCCGCTGAGATAGCCGGCCGTCACGCCGACCACCACGGACAGGACAGTTGCGACGATCCCGGCCACGAAGGCGATCAGCACCGTGCTCCGGCCGCCGGCCAGCAGCTGCGAGAACACGTCCTGCTGCAGCTGCGTGGTGCCAAGCCAGTGGGCGGCGGATGGCGGCAGCGGGAAGCTGCCCGAGGTGGCGAAGGTACGCGCCGGATCGTAAGGCGCGATCCACGGGCCGATCACGGCCAGCACGAGGAACATCAGCAGGGTGGCCAGGCCGATGATGACCTTGGGCGAGCGGGGCAGCCGCAGCCGGTGACGGCGGCCGGGCAGGCCGCCGGCCCCAGTGACCGGGAGCCCCGTCTTCCTGGCGGGGGCAGCGCCCGTCTCCGTGGCGGGCGCAGCGCCCGCAGCCGCGCCTGGAGCCGCGCCTGGAGCCGCGGCGCTGGCGATGCCCCCTGGCCCTGTGGCGCCACTACCTATGGTCATCGGTCAGGCCTCCTGCCGGGTACGCGGATCGAGGAAGACGTAGACGAAGTCCGCGGCCAGGTTGGCCACGAGCACGGCCATGGTGATCACCAGGAAGACACCCTGGAGCAGCGCGTAGTCAGACTCCTGGACGGCGCTGAGCAGGATGAAGCCGAGTCCGGGGTAGCTGAAGACGATCTCGGTCAGCAGCGCGCCGGACACCACGAAGCCGACCGCCAGGGAGAAACCGGAGACGCTGGGCAGGATCGCGTTGCGCGCCGCGTACCAGATGACCCGCCGCTTCGGCAGCCCCTTGGCCTGCGCGATGAGGACATAATCCTCGTCCATCGTGGTGACCATCACGTTGCGCATGCCGACGATCCATCCGGCGGCGGAGGCGATCACGATCGTCAGGGCGGGCAGCGCGGCGTGGTCGAGAACGTCGCCGAAGTAGGTCCAGCTGACCGCCGGGAAGTCGAGATTGTTCCTGGCGCCCTCGGACGGAAACCAGCCCAGCTTGATGGCGAAGAGGTCGATCGCGAGGAAGGCAAGGAAAAAGTACGGCGCCGCCTGGAAGAAGGTCGTGGCCGGGAGCAGGTTGTCCAGCCAGGTCCCGCGCCGCCAGGCCACCAGGACGCCGATCAGGGTGCCGAGCACGAAGCTGATCACGGTCGCGGTGCCCACCAGGCCGAGCGTCCACGGCAGCGCCCCGCGGATCACGGTGGTCACGGGGACCATGCCGTCGCTGGTCGAGATCCCCAGGTTGCCGTGGGCCAGGTTGCTCCAGTAGTGGAGATACTGCCCCACCAGGCCTTCCTTGGTGTTGGAGCCGAACTGAAGCTCCAGCGCCTGGATCGTGCCCTTCGTGACCACCTGGCCCTGCATTTTGGCCAGGACCGCCTCGACCGGGTTGCCTGGCATCACCCGCGGAATGAAGAAGTCGACGGTGATCGCCGCGATCGCTGTGATGATGTAGAAGCCGATCCTGCGGCTGATGACGCGCACCGTCGCCTCCGCTCAGCCAGCTCGCCGCGCGGGCGAGGTCAGTTCCGGTGGACAGCCGCAGCTTTCGCGGATGATCAGCCGGGTGGGCAGCACGACGTCGCGCGTGGCCGGCATGCCTTTGCTGATCATTGAGTGCAGCAGCTCGAACGCGGTCGCGCCCATCTCCTGGATCGGCTGGCGCACCGTGGTGAGCTGCGGGCGCAGGTGCCTGGCCATCGCGATGTCATCGAAGCCGGTCACCGCGACGTCCCCGGGTACCTCGAGGCCGTGCTGGCCGAGCGCATACATGACGCCGAGCGCCGTCTGGTCATTCGCGCAGATGATCGCCCTCGGCAGTGATGCCCCGCTGGCGATCAGCCGCTCGATCACCCGCGCGCCGCCCGAGGCATAGTAATTGCCCTGCCACTGTGGCCCGGTCTGGACAGCGGCCCCGGCCGTGGCCGCCTCGGCGGCCACCGCCGTCTGCCTAGCCACGCTGTCGGGGCTGTCGGCGAGCCCGGCCAGGTAGCCGATCGTGCGGTAACCGTGGTCGCGGAGCAAGTGCCTGGCCAATTCCCGCATTCCGGTCTCGTTGTCACCGTGCACGTTCACGGTGGTCCGGGTGCTGACGTTGGCCAGCGTGACGATCGGGATCCGCCTGGACAGCTCTTCCAGCTGGTCAGGCTCGAGCAGCCGGTCGTGCAGGATCAGGCCGTCGCTCTTGCGCGCGAGCGCGAGCAGCCGCCCGCGCACGTTGTGATCCTCCGCATCGACCGAGCCAAGGAGCATGTTGAAGCCCCTGAGCTGGGCCGCTATCTCGATGCCGCGATTGATGACGTCGGGGAACTGCAGGCTCTCGTCCTCCTCGGCGAAGCTGCCTTCGGTGGCCGGTACCCAGCGAACCCGGCGGATGACCACCCCGACGACCTCCTTGAGCCGCACGCTCAGCGCGCGCGCCGCGCCATCGGGGACGAACCCGAGTTCGGTGACCGCCTGCAGGACCCGTTCCTTGGTCTCCGGACGAGGATTGCGGCTGCCGTTGAGGACCCTCGACACCGAGGCGATCGAGACGCCCGCCGCGCGGGCCACGTCATAGATCGTCGGCGGCGCCTGCGCCACCTCGCCGCCCTCTGCCACCTGCTGCTCCGATCACCGATTCCGGCGGCCCCGCTGGTCAGGGCCGGGCCGGTCAGGGTCGGCCCGGTAAGCGCTTACCGCCAACGGTGAACCGGGGGCCACGTCGTTTCCGAGTGGCTGGCCCGGCCGAGCGGAAAGCGCTTACCAACCGAGTTGCCTGGAGCGTAAGGCTTGGCGGCGCCGACCTCAAGGGCTCATATCAAGACTGTTACCGGAACGTGACAGATGAGCGCGCTGCCACCTCTTTGGCCAACCATCGCACTGGACGGGCAAGACGAGATGATTTGGTGCATTAGGGCACCTTGCTGTGGCTGTTCGGGCACTTCAGTGGGGTCCGCGCTTGGGCAGGCGGCATCGGCGTCGCTTGCGGTTAGCTGTCCACGGTGTGCGGCCGCGGGACGGGGTGACATGCTGCGCGCTGATCATGCGCATCGCTGCCGTGTCTGTGGTGGGCGTGCCGCTTCAGGGCGGGCCGCTTTCATGGCGTCCGAGCGGTGGCTTTCATGACGTCCGAGCGGCAGCGCGCTGATCATGGGCACCACTCGCGTGTCTGTGGTTGCTTCTGTAACTGACGCCGCAGGAGTTTGCGGCAGAGCCGGGCGAACCGGCGCGATCCGGCCGCTTAATAGGTGCCTTCCGATGATCTTGACTACCTTCCAGCGATATCTACTGGGAAGTAGTCAAGATCATTGGTTATCGCTCAGCTGGCGGGGCTGGTGAGACTGCTGTTGCCAGCGTGACCGATCGGGGGTGCTGCGCGCCCGGGCATCGACGAGATCCGGCCGGCCATGCGCCACAGCGGGCAGCAACCCAAGCAGCAAGCGCCAGGCATGCCCATTGCGCCCTGACCGCAGCCGGATGCCGCCGGGTGCGCGCGCCTAACCTGGCCCGCCAGCCCAGCCCAGCCCAGCCCAGCCGAGCCCAGCCGAGCCCAGCCAGCCCAGCCAGCCCAGCCGAGCCCAGCCGAGCCCAGCCGAGCCCAGCCAGCCCAGCCGAGCCCAGCCGAGCCCAGCCCAGCCCAGCCCGTCGACTCCGGAGCCGGTTTCGTCTCGGAGATACCTGAAATTCAACAGCGCCGCCATCAGCGTCAGTGTCGAACCGGACAGCAGAGAAAGATCGGCTGTGGCGCACAGCCGGCTGTTACCCGTCAGGGGACGGGCCACTCGCGACCGCGCACGCGGATGGCCGCGCGTCACCGGAAGGCGCGGTACAACTCCTGTATGTCATCCGCTATCTCATTCGCCGCGAAACCGGTACTCAAAGGTGAGCTGGTAACCCTGCGCGAGGTCCGGGTGGACGATGCGCCGACCCTGGCCGCGATGGACGAACAGACCCGGCGGCTCACCGGTTCGCACCGGACCTTCAGCCTCGAGCAGCTGGAGCGCTGGTATGCCTCCGTGACCGGTCGCGCTGACCGGCTTGACCTGGCTATCGTCGAGCGGGCCACCGGCGCGTGGGCGGGGGAGGTGGTGCTCAACGAGCTGGATGCCGACAACCTCTCCTGCGGGTTCCGGATCCTGCTCATCGGCGCCGGCTATTACGGTCGCGGGCTCGGCACCGAGGCGAGCCGGCTGGTGCTGAGGCACGCCTTCGAGACCGTCGGCCTGCACCGAGTCGAGCTGGACGTCTATGCCTTCAACCCGCGAGCCCGCCGCGTCTACGAGAAGGTCGGCTTCGTCCGCGAGGGCACGAAGCGGCATGCCCTGCGGTGGGAAGGCACCTGGGTCGATGCGGAGCTCATGGCGATCCTCGCGGGAGAGTGGGCGCAGCATCGCGGTCACCCCCGGCCGCCGCGGTGAGCCAGGTGCCCGGGGCGGGCCGCGATCACCCCGGCCAGATGCCCGCGCAGCGGACCGCCCGGACCGCCCTAATGCCGGTTCCGGCGCGGCAGGAAACAGGAAGTTAACACTCGCCGCCTGGCACGCCGATCTGTTGCCGCCCGCGTAACAGCCGGGAAACATGGCCGAAACCAGCCCGTGGGAGACATAAAGCAGTCTTGCCCGACACCGACGCGGCATCCCCCCGGGAGGCGGAATGGGTCCCTATTCGAGCTGGCTGAGTTCAGGCGATAACGCCTGGCAGATGACGGCGGCGACGCTCGTCGGTCTGATGAGCATCCCAGCGCTCGCGGTCCTCTACGGCGGTATCGTCCAGCGCAAGTGGGCGGTGAACACCATGATGATGGTGTTCAGCGCGTTCGCCCTGACGCTGATCGTGTGGGTCCTATGGGCCTTCAAGATGGGCTTCGGGGACGTGTGGATCCATATTGGTGGCAACGACTTCGTCGGCAAGCCAGGGACCGTAGTCGGGTCGGGCGGGGAGCAGGCCCAGGCCAACATCCCGCTGCTCAACGGGCTGATGCCCAAATTCAGGTTCCCTCAAGGCTCGCTTGTCTACTTCCAGTTCGTGTTCGCGGCGATCACGCCCATCCTGTTCATCGGCAGCGTGATCGGCCGGATCAAGTTCACGGTCTGGCTGATCTTCGTGCCGCTCTGGATCACCTTCGCCTACGCGGTCAACGCGTTCCTGCTCTGGGGCGGCGGCTTCTGGGCGCATCAGGGCGCGCTGGACTTCAGCGGCGGCTACGTGATCCACCTGGCGGCCGGCGTCTCCGGCTTCGTCGCGGCCGCGGTGGTCGGGCCGCGGCTGGCGCGGGACCGCCAGAAGGCGATGCCGAACAACCTGCTGTTCGTCGCCGTCGGCGCCGGGATCCTGTGGCTCGGCTGGAACGGCTTCAACGGCGGTGACCCGTACTTCGCGGGCGCCGACGCCACCGCGGCCGTGGTCAACACCAACCTGGCCACCGCGGTCGCCATGATGACCTGGATCGTCATGGACATGGCGTGGGGCAAGGAGCGTAAGCCGACCTTCCTCGGCGGCGTGAACGGCATGATCTGCGGCCTGGTCGGCATCACGCCGGCGGCTGGCTACGTCAACGGCGTAGGCGCGATCGTCATCGGCTTTGTCACCTCGGCCGCGGTCTGGGCGCTGTTCGGTTACCTGCCACGGAAGGTCTGGCCGTTCAACAAGGTGGACGATGCCCTCGGGGTGGTCTACACCCACGGCTTCGCCGGGCTGATAGGCGGCCTGCTGGTCGGGCTGCTCGCCGACCCGAAGATGATCGTCTACCTCGGCCTCGGGAAGACCCCGAACGCCACCACGGCCGGCCTGTTCTACGGCCACCCCAAGCAGCTGCTGATCCAGGGCGGCGCGGCGCTCACCGTCATTGTCTGGGATGGCCTGGTCACGTTCCTGCTCCTGCGCGGCATCGGGCTGTTCATGAAGCTGCGGATGCCCGACAACGAGCTGGTGGCCGGCGACATCCTGGTCCACGGCGAGGTCGCCTACCCGATGGAGGAGCCAGAGGCCGAGCCCGACTTCGGCGAGATCCCCGGCGAGCCCGTCCCAGCAGAACACCATCACCACCACGAGCACGCGAAGGTGATGGCGGAGGAAAACAGCCACACCCACACCTGATCTGACGCCTCCCGCGACTCGGCCGGGGCATCCGCGGATCGGCCCCCGCGGATGCCCCGGCCGTCCCCGCGCCATGGCAGCTGAGATGAACCGCGCGCAAGCGGCCGACGCACAAGAGAACGCCCAGGCACGGGTCACGGCCGGGCCCGCGCCCGGTCGGCGCCCCGCGCAGCGGCCGGCCAGCCCGCCGCACATCAGTAACTGGGCGGGCTGGCGGCCCGGTATCACGCCGCGGAGCCCGATAACCGACCCGATAACCGACCCGATAACCGACCCGGTGGCCTGGCTTAGGCGCGGCGGGCACTCCCGCCTTTCAGTGACCGCGGAACGCTTCCTCAAGCCACCAGGACCCGTGGGCTGAGGTGATCTTCGCGTCGATCACCAGCGGCCGGTCCCTCGGGCCGCTCAGCCAGGTACGGACCGGGTCCAGGTCGGCCAGTGACCGAACGGTCCGGCCCTCGCAGCCGAAACCGCGCGCGATCGCGCCGATATCGGCAGGCGGGAACCTGACGGTGCCCAGTGGGTACCCGTCCGGCCCGAAGTGGTGTACCTCGGCCCCGTACGCCTCGTCGTCGTACACCACGATCAGCATCGGCAGGGCCAGCCTGGCCGCCGTCTCCAGCTCGCTGATGCTCATCAGCGCGCCGCCGTCGCCGAGCGCGGCGACGGTCAGCCGATCCGGCCGGGCGATCGCCGCGCCGATCGCCGAGCCGAGCCCGAGCCCGATCGACTGGTAGGCCTGGGTGAAGCAGAAACCATCGGCGTCGGGTACCGACAGGTACATGCTCGGGTAGCCCATGAAGTTGCCCGAGTCCACCGCGACGGTCCGCTGCTGCGGCAGCAGGTCGTCGAGCGCGATGGTCAGGGTGCGCGGGTCGATCGCCGAGGCGTCGCTCTCGTCAGTAAACGGCACATCCCGCCATCGGATCTCCCTGGCCAGCCGCTCGCGCAACTCCGCCGACCGATAACCGCCCAGCCGCCCGCCCCCGAGCCGCCCGCCCCCCAGCCGCCCGTCCGCCTCGTGATCCCCGGACTCCATGATCGTGGTTGTTCGGGGGGCCCCGGGGCCCCCCGAACAACCGTGATCATGAAAAGCGCGCCCCGGGTCCTCGCCTGCGAGCAGGCCGGCGAGGGCCCGGGCGGTCGCCGCGACGTCGCCGGTGACCCCCACGTCGACCGGCCGGTGCGCGCCAAGCTGGGCCGGGTCACAGTCGACCTGGGCGACGACCGTGCCCGGGCTGATCAGCGTCCCGTGCCGCAGCGTCCACATGTTCAGCGAGCAGCCCCACCCGACCACCAGGTCGGCGCCGCGGATCAGCTCGGCGGCCAGCGGCGACGCGAACCCGCCGCTGACGTCGAGATCCCAGGGATTCCCGCGGAACAGGCCCTTCGCCGCCGCCGAGGTGGCCAGCAACGCCCCGCATTCGTCGGCCAGCGCCTCGAGGTCGGGCCTGGCCGCGGCATTCCGCGCGCCGCGCCCGGCGATGAACACCGGCCGCTTGGCCCGGACCAGCGCATCACCAAGGGCCGTAACGAGATCCCCGCCCGGTCCCGCACCACGCTTCGAACCAGCACCAGCCGCGCCGTGCTGTGCGCCGGTACCAGCCGCTTCGTGCTGTGCGCCTGGTGCTGGGCACTGGCTGGCCTGCACGTCGAGCGGCAGCGCGAGCAGTACGGTACGCCGCTGCTCCGCTGCGGTCCGGTACGCGCGGACGGTGTCGTCGACCGCAGAACCAGCCGAATGCAGCCGGGCAGACACCGCGCCGATCGCGGTCGCGATCGCCGCGACATCGATCCGGAAATTGGACCGCACGGCCGACGCCGCGACGTCCGCGGCGAGCACGACGAGCGGCGTGCGGCTCTTGGCCGCCTCGGTGATCCCGGTGAGCGCGTTGGTCAGCCCCGGCCCCTGGTGCACCGAGAGCAGGCCGGGACGGCCGGCCGTCCTGGCCCATCCGTCGGCCATGCTGGCGGCGCCGCACTCGTGCCTGGCTGCGATGTACCGCGCGCCGTGGGCGATCAGGGCATTGGTCACGTGGAAGTTGCCGCTGCCCACCACGCCGAACACGGTATCGGCGCCCAGCTCGGCCAGTGCGGCGCCAACCGCCTCGCTGACCAGCATCAGGAATGCTCGACTAGGGCGATGGCCCGGCACGGGCTGCCGGATCCGCCCGCGATCGGCAGGGGGCCGGCGATCACCACGGCTCCGGTGGCGGGCAGCTGGGACAGGTTCTGCAGCTGGGTGAGCCCGTACTTGCCGGCGCCGAGCAGCGAGGCATGGCAGGGGAACGGCGGGTCGAAGGAGTGCGCGGCCCCGGCGTCGGTACCGACGGTCTCAACCCCGAGCCCGAGCACGGGCGCCTCGCTGGCCAGCCACTTGGCGCAGGCGACGGAGATCCCGGGAGTGTGCGGCCCGGTCTCGTTAGCGTTTAGGAACTCTTCCTGACTTGCGGACCTGGCGTCCCAGCCGGTCCGGTACAGCAGCCAGCCGCTTTCAGGCAGCGGGCCGTTGACCGCCTCCCACTGCCTGACATGGTCGATCTCCAGCAGGAAGTCCGGATCGGCGGCGGCCTGCTCGCTGAAGTCGAGCACCACGGCGGGCGCGATGAGCCTGGTCACCGGCACCTGCGCGACGTCCTCGCGGCCAGCGCCGGTCGCCCAGTGCACCGGCGCGTCGAAATGCGTGCCGGTGTGCTCGCCGGTGCTGATGTCGTTCCAGTACCAGGCCGGGCCGCGCTCGTCGTATCTGCTGATCTCGTGCAACCTGAACGGCTTGGTATTGCCGAACGGCTCCGGCAGCCTGATCACCGGCGTGGTGGAGTCGAGTCTGGCGGTGAGATCGATGACCTCGATCGCAGCGGATCGGATCGCCGAGACGAGTGCGTCGAGCACGGGCATGGGGTGGCCTCCGGTCTGCGTGGCTGGTCCCGCAAGGACCCCAACAGCCTGCCGCAGCCGGGCGCGGCTGGGAAGTACAGGTGGCGGCGCGGTCGGCACTGTCGGCTCTCCCGCAGAATAGGGGCATGAACTCGCCGGTAACAAAAGCCCAGACCCTCGTGACCAAGGACGGCATAGCGATCGACGCCGTCCATCTGCCCGGGGACCCGGGCCTGGGGATCGTGCTGGCGCATGGCTTCACGCTGCACTGGCAGCGCGCGGCGGTCTGGGGAATCGCGGGCCGGCTGAGCCGGCATGGCGGCGTGGTGACCTTCGACTTCCGCGGGCACGGCAGGTCCGGCGGGCTCTCCACGCTGGGCGACCGCGAGATCATGGACCTGGATGTGGCGGTGGCATATGCCCGTGAGCTTGGCTACCGGCGGATTGCGACGGTGGGCTTCTCGATGGGCGCTTCGATCGTGCTGCGGCACGCTGCCCTGCTCGGCGGCACCGACGCGGTGATATCGGTCAGCGGCCCGGGCTGGTGGTACTACCGCGGCACCAAGATGATGCGCTGGGTCCACCTGGCGATCGAGCACCGGCCGGGCCGGCTGGTGTCAAGGACCTTCCTGAACACCAGGATCTCGCCGCAACGGTGGGATCCGGTGCCGATGCCGCCCGACGAGGCCGCCGCCAGGATCGCCCCGGTGCCGCTGCTGATCATCCACGGCGACCGGGACAATTTCTTCCCCGTCCAGCATGCGCGGCGGCTGTATGAGGCCGCGGGCGAGCCCAAGGAGCTATGGCTCGAGGCTGGCTTCGGCCATGCCGAATCCTCCGCCTCCCCGGCGCTCATCGAGCGGATCGGTTCCTGGGCCCGTACGGCGGTGTCGGTGGCTGCCAGCCCGAACGCGGTGGCCTGACGAGGTTCTCCGGCTCACGACGCCGGCCTTCAGGGACAGACGCTGGCCTTTAGCGGGCAACTAGGCCAGCGGCCTGCCTGGAGTGGGCTAGATTACGCCTGTTTCGTGCCCCTCGGAGGCCCACATGCAGCCCAGCCCGCCGCGCCGTTGGCGACTGCGCAGGCGCGAGCCGCCCTGGCGCCGGCCCCGCCGGTTCGGCTGCCTAACGTCCCTCGTGCTGCTGGTGTTCGTGCTGGTCTTCGTGGATGTCCTGCCGACGCCGTGGGCGCTCCATATCGGCGGCAGGCTGACGCTGCTGGAAAGCTGGGATGGCTACGGCCGTCTCAGGGCAAGTAACGGCGGCCAGTATGTGCTGTCCGCCAATCTGCGGGGCGGGTTCATCGGCAGTCACGGCAAGCCTGACTGCAGCATGCAGGGCGGGTGCGACACCCTGCATGGCAGCGCGCAGATCTGCACCGAGAGCGGGAAGACGTACTCGTTCGCGCTCAGCGGGGCCGTGCATTCCTGGCTGAGCACGAACGGCGCGCCGACCGATGTAGACCTGACCGGCGGCTCACCCGTGCCGTTACCCGATGGCTGGGTGATCGCGTTTCACGGGATATGGCACGGGCCCGTGCTCGCGCTCGCCAGTCCCGACAACTCCTTCACCGAGGTCTTCACGCCGCGCGGGGCGATCAGGACCACGACGTCATCCGCCGACGCGGGCACGGCCACGGTGACGCTGCAGTACGGTTCCGCTGCCGATTTCAGCCGCGCCTGCCGGGCCCTCGCCGCAGGTCCGGTCGGCTGACCGGGTCGCACCAGCCGGTTCCCGGCCTTTTCCGGATCTGGCCGCAGGCCATGGCCGAGCCGTCCGGGGCGGCTCATGATGCCTCGCGCCGCGGCCGGCCCATCATTCAGCGGACCAGTCGCTGAACGACATGCTGACCTCCCGTACCCGGGCCGGCCCCCCACCGGCCGGCGAGATGCAGCGTCAGCGCGGCGATGACCAGGCCGCCGGCCACTGAGCCGGCGAGCAGCAGCCAGCGTGCGGGCCGGCCAGCCAGGGCGGCCCGGGCCCGGCCACCGAACTGGCGGCTGAGCAACAGCCGCGGCAGCCTCGGCGCGTAGGCGATCACGTGGATGGTCATGACGCCGAACCACAGCACGAACGAGGCCTTGTGGGCCAGCAGCCACAGGCCGCGGTGCGGACCGGTAAAGGCCAGCGCGACCCCGGTGCCGATGACGGCCGACGAAGTGATGATCACAAACGGTCCGAGCAGCCGCAGCAGTGGTGCTGGCGGCCCTCTCCTCACGTAGGGAGCGGCGCGGGTGTAATAGCGCGCGAACCGGTAGCAGGTCGAGCAGATCTTCAGCGCGACCGGGCCGATCAGAAGCATGCCGAGGAAGAAATGCACCGTCAGCAGCCGATGGATGGACAGGATGGTCAGGCCCTCGGCGGCGAACAGCACCAGCAGCACAGCGCCGGTCATGGCGGTGAGCCGCTCGTTGCCCTCCGGGCCTGCCGTGGCCTCCTCCGGTGACCGGCGATGCCTGGCCGACGGCGCCGCGGGGAGTGGCGTGCTCATCGGCGGCCGCCCTGGGCCGGGGTGGCGGGCCGCCGCAGCCGCGGCGCTGGGGCCGGGCCGGCGTCCGCCGCACCGCGCGGGTCCCGGTTTTCCTCCGGCCCGACGTCCCGGCGCGCCAGGATCCGATATCCCCGCTCGTCGAGCTCGAAAGGCTCGGGCAGCGCCGTCATGCCGCGCCGCTGCTGATCGTAAGGTGGCCGGCGGCCCGGCTGCCGCTGACCTCAAGCCTGATCGTGGCCCGTGCAGTGGACCCGGCCTGGTCACTGAGATCGGCGATGAGCCGCTGTCCGTCGAGCGCCAGCACCGGGCCGGCGTACGACGACGCGGCCCCGGCCGGGCCGACGCGCACCGTGCCGCGCTGCAGTGACACCCCGGCGCCGTCCGGTGTGCCTTGCAGCATGATGGTCAGATCCTCGCGCGGGCCGCTGATCCTCGCCATGACCGTGATCGTCACCTCCCCCTGGCCGGGTCCGCTGCTGCGGGCCGCCCGTCCGGAGAACCTGCCGCCCGAAGGCAGCGCGGCGGACCCCCCGCCCGCCGGCCCGGTGCCGCTGGCCGGCCCGGTGCCGCCCGCAGACGCCGCGCCGCCCGCGCGGCCCGCGCGGCCCGGTGCCGCTGCCTGGCCGGCCAGCAGCCTGACTGGCGTCCCCGCCCGCCGGGCCCATCCGGGCTGCAGCGGTCCGAGCGCGGCGAACATGATCGTGGCCAGCGGCACGGCGGTTACGGCGATTGCGATGGTCAGCGGTCGCGGCGCGGTGTCCGGTAGCGAAAGGCGCCACCACACGGCGCACGCGACCGCGGCGACCGCGGCCGCGTCCAGCGCGAGCAGCCAGGGCAGGCGGCTGTCGGTTCCGGTGCCGAGGCCATGCCAGAGCGCGACCGGCCACGATACGTAGGCCAGCCAGTGCACGATCCGCCAGGCCCGGTAGCCGAGCCGCGCGCGCAGCAGGCTGGTCACGACGAGCGCCAGGAGCAGGTCGAAGGCGACCGTGCCCAGACTGAGCCACAGGGGCCGGTATGACGAGCTGAACGGGACTACCACCGAGATCCAGCCGATCGCCGCGTAGCTATCCAGGACCGTGGTCAGGACGTGCACCCCGACGAAGGCCACCACCAGCAGCGCGACGTTACGGTGCAGGCCAGCGGTGATCACGCGGGGCCAGCGTGCCGTGGCAAACCTGGCGGAGCCCGCGATGCCCAGCACCACCGTGACCGTTAGCAGGATCAGTGCCACGACTCCGGTAGCCCGCGTCGCGTACCACAGCGGGCTGGGCCCAGCACCGCTCGCCGCGAGCGAGCCGGTCATGATCCGCCCGAAACCGTCTGGGGTGGTGCCTGAGTGGTGACGGGCAGCTGCTGCGGCGGCGCGATGCTCTGGTGGCGGTTGTGACGACGGACGGGCGCGGCGGCACTGCCGGGTGCGGCAGCCGGCTCTGGGCTGGGCCTGCCCGGCTCCGGGCTGGGCCTGCCCGGCTCCGGGCTGGGCCTGGCGGGCTCCGGTCGGCCGCGCCCCCGTGGCGACCGCTGCGTGCCCGGGCAACGCATGCGCGAAGGCAGTGCCCAGTCCCAGTGCCGTGGCGGCGGCGCCGCCTGCGACCCAGAGCGACACCCTGCGGATGCGCGAGAGTCGCTCGTCACGGCGCCTGACGGCGTGACCGGTGATCTCAGGCATGCCTGACTGCTCCAGATGTCCGATTCGTGCGGGCCCGGGGGCGGGCCCATCGCGTGTCCAGCCTGCCTGGGGTCGTTCCGGGAATCGGTTCAGGACGCGTTCAGAACCGGTAAAGATGACTACGCTCTCAGGATGATCCTGCCGTCTGGCGGCGCGATCCGCGCTCTCGCGGGGCGCTCGGCAGCTCGAGCGTGACGGTCAGCCCGCCTCCTGGCGTATCGGAAAGCGTGGCCGAGCCGCCATTGGATGTCGCCAGCCTGTGCACGATCGCCAGGCCTAGTCCGGCGCCGCCGGGCGTAGTGCTGGCGAAACGCCGGAAGGCGGCCCGCTTCTGCTGCGGGCTCATGCCGGGGCCGTCATCGGCTACCTCGATCTGCGTGCGGGGACCCTCGGCCCGCGCGCTCACCCGGACCTTGCCGCCCGCCGGCACGGCCTCGATGGCGTTGGCCAGCAGGTTGTCCAGCATCTGCTCCAGATGGCCATCGCCGGCCCAGGCGGCCACCGGCTCAGCCGCGACGTCGAGCGTAACGTCGTGCTCCTCGGCGGCCGGCCGCCAGGCGGCGGTCCGGTCCCTGATCACGACGTCGGCGGCGATGGCGACGGGCTCGGTCACCACGTTTTCTGCCCTCGCCACCGCCAGCAGGCCGTCGACCATCCTGGACAGCCGAGCGACTTCCCCCTGCGCATCGGCCAGGTCGTCGGCTACGGTGCCGCTGGTGTCTTGCGCGAGCACGTCGAGCCGCAGCCTGAGGGCAGCGAGCGGCGTCCGCAGCTGGTGCGAGACGTCCGCCATCATCACTCGGTGGCCGTCGACGAGCGCTTCGAGCCGTCCCGCCATCGTGTTGAAGTTGGCCGCGAGTCTGCGGACTTCGATGGGGCCGCGGCTGGCCGGGGACCTGGTCTCCAGCGCGCCTCCGCCAAGCTGCCGCGCGGCGGCGTCGAGTGCGACGATCGGGCGGCTCACCCAGCGCACCAGTGCCACCGCGATGGCGGCGGCGGCCAGCAGGCCGGCCGCCGACACCGCGGCCAGCCAGGTCCACAGGCCGGTGATCCGCGCCTGCAGCGGGGCGGTGGAGCGGGATAGCGCGATCACGCCGATGGCCTGCCCGCCCTCGTCATTCAGGACCGGAGCCAGCACGACGAGCCGGTTGTCGCCCGGATGGGTGGTGGTCGTCCGCCGGGACAGCACCCGGCGAACGCTTGCGGCAGGCGCGGTCGGGCCGGCGCCGCTTCGCCGCCTGCCCGTCCGGTCATACAGCGCGACCTGGTCGCCGCCGCGCTGCAGCCGGGCAATCGACTGGGTCAGCGTGGCCGCGTCCGCGTGGTCGGCGAGCTTCTCCTCGGCTGCGCTGGCCAGTGTCCGGGCTGCGGTGATTGTCTCGTCGGTGAAATCGTGGCGGTCCTGCCCGGCGGTGATCAGGCCAAGCGGGACGGCGATGAGGCCGAGCAGGGCCACGATCAGTGTCAAGATCGTCAAGACGATCCTGCGGGCCATCAGGCCTCGCCGAGCCGGAAGCCACGGCCGTACACCGTCTCGATAAGGCCGGGCGCTCCGAGCTTCTTGCGCAGTGCCGCGACGTGCACGTCGAGAACCTTGGTCGGCCCGTACCAGTGCGCGTCCCAGGCGCTCTCCAGGATCTCCTGCCTGCTCACCACCCGGCCGGGGTCGGCCGCCAGGCACTCGAGGATGTCGAACTCCTTGGGCGTGAGGGCCACTTCGTGGCCGGAGAAGTTGACCTTGCGAGTCCGCAGGTCCACTGTCAGCGGCCCGTGCCTGATCAGCTCGCCGCCCGGCCGCACCCGGCGGAGCACCGCCCTGATCCTGGCCTGCAGCTCGGCCAGGCCGAAGGGCTTGACCAGGTAGTCATCCGCGCCCGCATCCAGGGCGTTCACCCGGTCGGGCTCCTCGCCGTGGGCGGTGACCACAATGATCGCCGCGCCGGACCGCTCCCTGAACTGCCTGCAGACCTGTACGCCATCGATGTCGGGCAGTTCGAGGTCGAGCAGCACGACGTCGGGGTCGCCCCAGGCCAGTGCCTCAGTGCCGGTCATGACGTGGTCGACGCGGTAACCTCCCCTGGTCAGCCCGCGGACCAGCTGGGTGGCGATGCCCGGGTCATCTTCCACCACCAGCACGCTGACAGCCGGCTCCCCGAGTGGCGTGCCTGGCCTGGGCCGGCTGTTCGGGGCGGTCATGGCAACCACCGTAAGCGAGACACGGCCGTCAGGCGGCAGTGCCTCGCAGTCGAGCACGCAGGCGCGACACCGATCGCGGCTGGCGGCGCTGCCTGGATCGGCCGGGCGGCGGTGCTAGTCCTGATAGCTGCCCGGCGGCAGCGGGCGAAGCCGCAGCGGCCGGTTGGCGATGCGAAAGCCCCAGTTCAGGATCCGGGCTGCGGCGGTGAAGCGAGCCTGCGGGCTGATGGTTGACGCGTCGAGCACGACACCAATCAGGGCGCGGCCGCCTCGGCTGGCCTCGAACAGCAGGCAGTACCCGGCCAGGTCGGTCCACCCGGTCTTGATCCCGATCGCCCCCCGGTAGGAGCCGAGCAGCAGGTTCGTGGTCTGCCACAGGTAGGCGTGATGCCCGGCGGTAGCAGGCAGGTAGTAGGTCCGCTGGCGGACGATGCGACGGAAGACGGCGTGCCGCATCGCCGCCAGGCCCAGCGCCAGCAGGTTGGCCGGGGTCGAGTAGGTGGAGCGCTCGGTCGGCCAGGGGAGGCCGTCGAAGTTGGCGAAGTGGGTGGAACGCAGCCCCATCTCCCTGGCTGTCGCGTTCATCTTGCCGGCGAACGCCCGCCACCCGGGACCGTAGGCGGTGGCCAGCGCGTAGGCGGCGTCACAGCCGGACGGCAGCAGCATCGCTTCAAGCAACTGGCGGGCGGTCAGGACGTCGCCGACCCGAAGGCCGGCGCTGCTCGCGTCGTACCTGCGCACATAGGCGGGGACCGCCGCCGAGATCCTGATCTTGCGGTCCAGGTGACCGGCGCGGATCACCACGAGGGCGGTCATGACCTTGGTGATGCTGGCCATCGGCCGTCTGATGTTCCCCGCCCGGCCCCATAGGATCCGGCCGGTGGCGGTGCTGGCCAGCTCGGCGCCCTTCGCGGACACTCCGGACGGCCCGGCGGCCGCCTGGCGCGGCCGGGCCGCCGTCCGGCCGGCGGCGCTGGCTCTCGCTCGGGGGGCCACGCTGGCTCTTGCTCGGGGGGCCACGCTGGTCACTGCCTGGCCAGTCAGGCTGGCCCTCGTCGGGCTGGCCCCGGCAGGCACGGCCAGGCCGACCGTCACGAGCAGGACGCACCCGGCTAAGGCGGCGGTGGCTGGACGCGGGAGGTGCATTGATGTTCCAAACTACTCGGCGGGCCCGTTCCCCGGTGGCGTTCCTGGCGGTCGTCGCTGTCACCAGCCCGTCGGCAGTGGCATTCCCTCCGTATAACCAGCCGCCCCCTGCACCCCGACGACCGCCCGCTGGTGCAGCTCATCCAGGTCACTGGCGCCGGCGTAGGCGCAAGCGCTGCGCAATCCCGCAGTGATCGCGTCAATCAGGTCCTCAACGCCTGGCCGCTGCTGGTCCAGGTACATCCGCGAGGTCGAGATTCCCTCCTCGAACAGCTCCTTGCGAGCCCGCTCGAAGGGTGAGTCCGTGGCGGTCCGCAGCCGGACGGCCCGGGCTGACGCCATGCCGAAGCTTTCCTTGTAGAGGCGTCCCTCGGCGTCCCTGAAGACGTCGCCAGGCGACTCGCAGGTGCCCGCGAACCAGGAGCCGATCATCACATTGGACGCGCCGGCCGCCAGGGCGAGGGCGACATCGCGCGGATGCCGGACGCCGCCGTCCGCCCACACGTGAGCCCCGAGCCTGCGTGCCTCCTCGGCGCATTCCAGGATCGCGCTGAACTGCGGGCGGCCCACCCCGGTCATCATCCGGGTGGTGCACATCGCGCCCGGGCCCACGCCCACCTTGATGATGTCGGCCCCGGCCGCCACCAGGTCCGCGACTCCCGCGGCGGTGACCACATTGCCAGCGACAATGGGGACCGGGGTGGATTCCGCACTGCCCATCGCGCCCCGCACGGCCCGCAGGGCCTCGATCATCCGGTCCTGGTGGCCATGGGCGGTGTCCATGACCAGCAGGTCCGCGCCAGCGTCGGCCAGCAGCTTGGCCTTGGCGCCCGCGTCGCCGTTGATGCCGAGCGCCGCCCCGATCCGCAGCTTGGCCTGGGCATCGGTGGCTGGCTCGTACAGCGTCGCGCGCAGCGCTCCGGTGCGGGTGAGGATCCCCACGCACCTGCTGCCGGAGTCCAGGACCGGGGCCAGCCGGTGCCTGCCTTCATAGAGCAGATTGAACGCATGCTCGGGGTTGGTGCCGGCGTCCAGCGTGAACAGCCCGGTGGACATGACCTGCCGCAGCTGGGTGAACCGGTCCACTCCGTCGCAGTCGGCCTCGGTGACCACGCCGACCGGCTTGCCGTCGGCCACCACGATGATGGCGCCGTGGGCCCGCTTGGGCAGCAGGCTGAGCGCATGGCCGGTCGTCGCGTCGGGGCCGAGCGTCAGCGGCGTGTCGTAGACCAGGTCGCGGCTCTTCACCCAGGAGATCACCTCGGTGACGACGTCCACAGGGATGTCCTGGGGCAGGACGGTCAGACCGCCCCTGCGGGCCACTGTCTCGGCCATCCGCCGTCCCGCCACTGCGGTCATGTTGGCCACCACGATCGGGATCGTGGTACCGCTCCCGTCCCGGGTAGCCAGGCTCACGTCAAGCCTGGAGGCCACCGCCGACCGGCTCGGCACCAGAAAGACGTCGCTGTAGGTGAGGTCATGAGGGGGCCGGTCCGCAGTATGAAATCGCACCCTATGATTCTGCCCCGGCCGGCGGGTACTGAGACCCGGCCCGGCCCGGCCCGGTCAGCGCGTCTTTCCTGCCTGCCCCGATGCCGGCCCGCTATGACTGGAACGCGGCGTAGATGATCGCGCTGAGCCGGTCGATCATCTCTGCCCTGGGCAGCCGTACCTCGACGCTGAACAGGTAATTCACCCGCTCGAGCATCATCAAGCAGGCCACGGCGGTCAGCTCCGCGTGCTCGGAGAGGGCGCCTCCGTCCGTCGGCCGCGCTGCGGTCATGCCCTGCGTGATCGCCTCGGCCAGCCGGAACAGCATCTGCAGCCCGTCGCCGTAAACTTCCTCGCCGATCACGTCGGCCTGGCTGAGGATGCGGATGACGCTGGCATGCGCCGAGTAGGTGTCGCAGAATTTCTCAACCCAGTCGCGCAGTGCCCGACGCCCGGCCTCGTTGCGGGTTACTACCGGGAAATCGCCGGTGATCAGCCCCATGTCGTGCAGTGCATCCCGCAGCAGCGTCTTGAACAGATCGTCCTTATTGGCGAAATAGAGATAAAACGTCCCGTGTGACGTCTTCGCCCGGCTTACGACGTCGTCAACCCGGACGGCCTGGAATCCGCGCTCGTCGAATTCGGCCAGCCCGGCGTCCAGCAGCCTGCGCACGGTCTTCCGGCCCTGAGCGCCCAGCTCGCGGCCCTGAGCCGGCAGGCCACCGCCGAGCGAGGGGCGCCGCGAGCGCCCGCCGCTGCCTGGCTTTCCCCTGGCCGCCGCAGCCTGGTCGGCCGCCGCCGCTGTTGCTTGCTCGGGTACCTGCCGAGTGTCCGCGGCCACTCCGGCACGGACCTGCCCGGGTATTTCCCGGCTGCCGCCTGGCTCGCCGGTCAATGCTTCTCGTCCGGTCGCGCTACCCCGCCCGCTGCCTTGCCGCGGTGGCCCGCTGCCAGCTTCGCCTTCCATGCAGGCGAGACTAGCCTTACTCGCCGCCTAGACCAGCAGGATTTCTGCTCCGAGCTACCACTTGATGGGGTACGGCCCATGGATTCACCTGCCGTTCTGCTACGGGCGGGCGTCCTGCCCGACCTCGAGGACTGACTCGACACCGCGCGGGACGTCGGCCGGTCCTCCTGACGAGCCGGTGATGACCTGGGCCGGTTTGCCTGGTCAGCCGGTCTGATGACCTGGGCCGGTCAGCCTGATCAGCCGGCCTGATACAACGCGCCGGGCATAGGGGTGCACGTCTCGTGGAGCCATCTGCCATCCGGCTCGAGCCGGGCGTCCTGACTGGCTGTGATGGCGGCGCCACACATCTCGCAGATCCGGCGGGGAGCACGGAAAGCGCTGCCTGGCTCGGCGAGCTTGAGCCGGCTGCCTGCGCCCCCGAAGTCTGATCGCTCTGATCTTGATGGCCGTGTCATCTACGTGTCCCCCCGGTGACTGCGTGCGGCGGTCAGTTCCGCGGACCGCCTCTGTGTCAGGTGTGCCCCGCTGACCGGCCGCTATGCGTAGAGCAGCGATCGGCGTCAAATGCCGCACGCCGGCTCACTGGCAGACCGGGTTCGGCGCGGCGGCGGGGCTGTGCGCTGCTGCATCGTTCCCCGCCCCTGACGGTCCGCGCAGCATGCCCAGCCCGAGCAGGCAGATCGCGGTCGCCGTCGCCCCGCAGCAGGCAGCGAACGCATATCCCCAGTGCGGGCCGGCCACGTCAATGATGTGCCCGGCGGCCGCCGAGCCGCCCGCCACCCCGACCGAGATTGCGGAGCCTAGCCAGGTCAGCCCTTCGGTTCGGCGCTCGACGGGCGCCTGGCGCTCGATGAGGCCATAGCCGGCGATGAGCGTCGGCGAGATGGTCATTCCGCAGAAGAAGATCACCACTGCCAGCGACGTCAGCCCGGGCTGCGCCCAGAACGTCGCGACTCCGGCCACGGTGCAGCACAGCGTGACGATGAACCGGCGCTCCAGCCTGACCCGCCAGGTCCGCGACCCGTACCAGAGCCCACCGCAAGCGCTGCCCAGCGCATAGATCCCGAGGATGACGCCGGCCAGCGGCTTATGCCCCTGCCGCTGCGCGAAGTCCACCGTGGACAGGTCGATGGTCGCGAACATCGCGCCGACGAACAAGTAGACCGGCGCCAGCGTGATCAGCCCCCGGGCCGGCATCGTGAACCTACGCGCTGCCGCCGCCGGCCCGGCTCGCGCAACGCCCCCGGCGCAGGCGTCCGCTCCGAGCCTGGTGTCGGCCCGGACGCGGGCGCGGGCCGGCGGCTCGCTGCGGCGCTGCGCGGCCAGCAGCAGCGTGCCGGCCACGCACGTCAGCATGGCCACGGCCACTCCGGCGGCCGGGTAGACCTCGGTGGCCAGCAGCGTCACCAGGGCCGGGCCGATCACGAAGATCATCTCGTCGGCCACCGACTCCAGGGAGAACGCGGTGTGCAGACGCGCCCGATCATCGATGATCGTGCTCCAGCGAGCCCGGACCATCGGGCCGAGGGACGGCATGGATGCGCCCGAGAAGGCGCCGGCCACGAGTAGCGCCCATAGCGGGGCCCCTAGCTCGGCGCATGCCACGAATGTGGCCGTGCTGAGCGCGAACGACGCCGCCATCGGCCGCAGCACGCGGCGCTGTCCGAAGCGGTCGGCGAGCTTGGCTGCCTGCGGCGCGCAGACGGCATAACCGACCGATCCAGCCGCCGCCACCGTCCCGGCCAGCCCGTACTTGCCAGTGACCGCCGAGACCAGCAGCACCGTGCCAAGGCCGAACATCGACATCGACATCCGCCCCAGGAAGCCCGCGGCCGAGAAGCGCAGCGCACCGGGACTGCGGAGGATCGTTAGATAGGGATTGCCGTGCGCAGCCGCCCGATCTCCGTACTCCACCTGCGCCAACGCCAGCCTCCGCTAACGACGGTATACCTGGGTGACAAATGGTTTTCGGCCCATGCGGTGGCCGGCCTCTTCAGCCCGGTACCGGCGCCCATTACAGTGGGCAGGGCAATGGGACGTCTCACTTGGCGCAGGGCATCACGCGTCACCGTCGCCCCCGGTGGCGCGGCGCCAGCATTGCGGAATGTGGCGGCCTGCGCGGCGTTCGTGGTGCTCGCCTCGGGCGCGGCTGCCCCTGCGCAGGCGATGGTCTTTCCGGGCGGCGGTGGAGCGGTGCTCTCGGGCGCCGGGAGTGCTCGGGCGGCGGGCCATCTGCAGGCCAGCGCGACGTTCCGGCGGATTATCCTGCCGGACCTCCTGGTCGTGGTGCCGGCCGGGCTGACCAGCCGTGAGATCGCCAGCCTCGATAAGGCCGCTGATGTCCGGAACATGATCGTGTTTGATGGCGCGGAGATTACCGCGGCCGGCCGGGCCGCCAGCGTCATCGGCGTGAACCCGGCTCAGCTCCGCTCCTGGGTGCCGCTGCGCACCGCCTCGGATCAGGCGCTGTGGACCATGCTGGCCGATGGCGGGTTCGTGGCGTCGCCCGCCGCGCGGGCCAGGCTCGGCCTGCGCCCGGGCAGGTCCTATCAGCTGGCCGGCGCCAGCAGGCAGCAGGTGATGTTCGGCGCCGCGGCATCGCTGGGCGTCGCGGGCGTGGACCTGGTGGTCAATAGCGCTACCTCGGCCAAGCTTGGCCTGGTACGCCGGGTCGCCGCGCTGATCAGCGCGCCTGGCGCGGGCATGACGGTGCTGACGGCCAGGGTCAGGGCCATTCTCGGGAGCTCCGCGCGGATCGTGAGCCTGCGCCAGCAGCAGCTGCCGGTCGCCAGCGTGTCAGGAAACCAGCTGCCCAGCACCTACCTTGAGCTGTTCAAGGCGTCGGCTGCGCGGTACTGCCCGGGGCTGTCCTGGACAGTCCTGGCTGCCATCGGCCAGATCGAGAGCGCTGATGGGACCGACGTCGGGCCGTCGAGCGCTGGAGCGCTCGGCCCGATGCAGTTCCTGCCGTCTACCTGGGAGATATGGGGCACCGACGGGTTCGGACAGACAGGCCCGCCGGACATCATGAACCCCTATGACGCGGTGCCGTCGGCGGCGCGGCTGCTGTGCGCGGACGGCGCGGCGGCCGGCGGTCGCTCGCTGGCGGGGGCGATCTTCGACTACAACCACGCCAACTGGTACGTCAGCGAGGTCCTGGCGCTGGCCGAGCAGTACGCCACCGACTACAGCTGAGCCTGGCGGCCCGCGCCGCATGTGACACCCGCCTGCGCCCGCGGCCCGCTCCTGCCTGCCGTCCGGCCCCTGGGGCGCTTGCTGTCCCGCCCTGGGGCGCCTGCTGTCCGGCCCTGGGGCGCTTGCTGTCCGGCCCTGGGGCGCTTGCTGTCCGGCCCTGACGCGCCTGCCATCCGGCCCGAGGTCCGCCATCTGGCCTTGGGGCCTGTCATCTGCCTCTGGGGCGCCGACAGCCCGGCCCGGCGGCACGCTAGACGACCCGCGCTGTCGCACCCGGCTGGTTGGATGGTGACATGCCGAGTTACGACGCCTTCCTGCTGGTCTCCTTCGGCGGTCCAGAGGCACCCGACGAAGTGATGCCCTTCCTGGAGAATGTCACCCGGGGCCGGGGCGTGCCTGCCGCCCGGCTAGCGCAGGTGGCCGAGCACTACTACGAGTTCGGCGGTGTTAGCCCGATCAATCAGCAGTGCCGGGACCTGCTGGCGGCGATCGGGAAGGATTTCGCGGCCACCGGCATCGACCTGCCCCTGTACTGGGGTAACCGGAACTGGGATCCGTACCTCGCTGACACCGTGGCCGCCATGGCGGCCGACGGGGTGCGGTCCGCGACCGCCTTCGTGACCGCCGCCTACAGCTCCTACTCCAGCTGCCGTCAGTACCTCGACGACATTGCGCGGGCCAGGAAGCAGGTGGGAGAGACCGCTCCGAGGATCGAAAGGCTGCGCCCGTACTTCAACCACCCCGGTTTCATCGAGCCGCTGGCCGACGCCACCGCCGCGGCTATTGAATCGCTGCCTGCGGCCGTCCGCCGCGACGCCGACCTGATCTTCACCGCGCACAGCATCCCGGCTGCGATGGCGGCCGCGAGCGGGCCGCGCGGCGGCGCTTATCCGGCACAGCTGACTGAGGCATCCCGGCTGATTGCCGAGCGGGTCCAGGCTCGATCCTGGCGGCTGGCCTATCAGAGCCGGAGCGGGCCGCCGACGCAGCCGTGGCTCGGCCCGGATGTCGGTGACTGCATCGGCGAGCTCGCCCAGGCTGGCTCCCGGGCCGTGGTGCTGATCCCGGTCGGTTTCGTCTCCGATCACCTGGAAGTGCGGTATGACCTCGATGTCGAGGGGGCTCAGGTGGCGGAGCGGCTGGGCCTGGCACTGGCCAGGGCGGCGACACCGGGCACGGATCCCCGTTTCGTATCCATGGTCACTGAGCTGGTGCGGGAGCAGCTTGAGGGATTGCCGCCCCGGGCAATTGGCACTGGCTGGCCCGCTGGCGGGTTCTGCACCAGCGGATGCTGCGGTTCCGGCCGTCCGGCCGCGGGCCCCGGAGCGGCCAGATGACCGGTCCGGATGACCTGCTCGACCTGGCGCGGCAGGCCGCAGCGGCGGCCGGCCGGCTTCTTGCCGAGCGGCGGCGGGGCGGCAACCCCGCCGTGGTGGCCACCAAGTCAAGCCCCACCGACGTCGTCACCGAGATGGATCGCGCGGCGGAACGGCTGATCAGGAGGATGATCGCGGCGGTCAGGCCAGGCGACGCGATCCTGGGCGAAGAGGGCGGCGAGACGGGCCAGGGGGCGGCGGTGCGCTGGATCGTGGACCCGCTCGACGGGACTGTCAATTACCTGTACGGCCTGCCCGACTGGGCGGTCAGCATCGCGGCCGAGGCGGAAGGCTCGATCGTGGCGGGCGCGGTCGTGGTGCCCGAGCGGGAGGAGGAGTTCAGCGCGGTACTTGGCGGCGGTGCCTGGCTGCGGGCCGCTGGCTCCGACCCGGTCCGCCTGCACTGCAACCAGCAGGTCCCCCTGGCCAAGGCACTGGTGGCGACGGGTTTCGGGTACGACGCACGGCGGCGCCGGGTCCAGGCCGAGGTGCTCGGCACGGTGCTGCCCGCGGTTCGCGACATCCGGCGCCGCGGATCGTGCGCGGTCGACCTGTGCTCGCTGGCGGCCGGGCACGTGGACGCATATTACGAGCGCGGAGTGAATTACTGGGATATTGCCGCCGGCGGCCTGATCGCGAGGGAGGCCGGCGCCCAGGTCGGCGGCCTGAACGGCAAGGCGGCCGGTCCCTCGATGACGCTCGGGGCCGGGCCAGGCCTCTTCAGCGGCCTGCACGACTTGCTGGCCAGCCTGGACCCGGAGCGGGACGGCTGATGGGCGAAGGCTGAGCGGGAAGGCGCGGCTGGCCGCTACTTCGTAAGGCTGCCGTCGGCCGTAGGTCCTGCCGCGCCGGTGAACCTGAATCGCAGCGAGCCTGACGGCTCCGGCCGGAGGGTGACGACCCCGTCGGCGCAGGTGCGCTGCCCGACGACGATCCCCTGATGCATGGTCAGGCCCCCGTTCACCTCGGACACCAGGCTGAGCCGCCCCGTGCAGGTAAACGCGGTGCCCGAGTAATGGATCTCGCCGGAGGTGGCGCCCGGCTTGAGCTTGACCCGGACGCTGAAGACATCAGCCTGCTGCCTGGCCTGGCCCGACCAGGACCCGGCCAGGGACGCCGGGATCGTCGCCCCAGGGGTCGCGGATGTGGTCCGGCGCGTGTCCGAACCACCCGCGGGGCGGGCGCCCGACGCCCGGCTGGCCGACGTCGGCGGCCCGGTGCTCTGATTCTGCAGCACGTGGACCGCGACAGCGATCGCCAGTACGCAGGCCATGATCCCGGCCACCCACCAGATGGCGACGGATCGGCCAGGCGCCCCCGGCGGTTCGCGTTCCGAAGCCTGGGCAGCGGGCCGGAACGCCGCGCTGACAGCCAGCCGTGACCCCTCCGCAAGCGGATCATCCCTCGGATCGTCGGTGCCCAGCAGGCTGAGCACGATGGACTGGGCAGACAGGCGGCCGGACGGGTCCTGGCCCAGGCACCGGGCGACCAGGCTGCGCAGCGGCTCGCTGAGGGTCGCCAGGTCCCCGCGGCCGGCGCCCGGGCGCCCAGTGGCCGCGAAAAGGACCGTCCGGGCCCAGGCCAGCATGTCGGCGGCGGGCGTGGCGCTCCCGTAAGGCGGCGTGACGCCGAACCCAATCACCCTCGGCCCGCTGGCCCCGATTACCACGTATTCCGGCCCGAACTGCCCGTGCACCAGCCCGGCCTGGTGGATGGCGGCCAGGCCGGTCGCGGTTCCCACGGCCAGGGCCGTCAGGCCGCTGTCCCTGAACGGCCCCTCGCTAGCGACGTGCTCGGCCAGCGAGGGCCCGGCGACGTACTCGCGCACCAGGTACGCCAGGCCATCGTCCAGGCCCGCATCGAGGATCCGGGCCGTGCAGTAGGGCGCGACGCGCCTGGCGGCCCTGGCCTCGGCGGTAAACCGGTCTCTGGCCGCGCCGTTGCTCGTCCAGTCCGCGTCGAGCAGGGTCAGGGTGACCTGGTTGCCGCTGGCCGTATCGGCCAGGAACACTGACCCCTGACCGGGCGTTTCCGCGATGCGCCCCGTCAGGCGGTAGCGGCCGGCGCGCCGGGGGTCGCTGGCATGCAATGGCGCGACATTGGGCATACATCGTCTCCGCGAGGTCATGCAGGCCCGGGATGAGGTGCGGTTCGTACCATACGCACGTTGTGCCGGTTAGCGGCAGCGATCGAGCAAGTTACCGACGAGTAAAGATACGAGGAAGAGCCACAGGCGCCACGGGGGACTCTGGCGGCGACACGAACCAATGTAGCGACCCGCTACGTGTACCTGACGCCGGGACGTGACAGAATTCCCCGCCGGAATCGGGCACAACCAAGCCTCCCCGAGCGTTACATCCGCGCGACGAGGCAAAGAAAGATGGAGGGGTAAGGGCCAGATGGCTACCGACTACGACAGCCCGAGGAAGACAGACGACGAGCTCACCGAGGACAGCCTGCAGGAACTCCAGGCCCGCCGGATGGACAAGTCATCCACAGCGATCGATATCGACCCGGACGATGTGGCCGAGTCGCTCGAGCTGCCAGGTGCTGACCTATCGAACGAGGAACTCTCGTTCCGGGTGATCCCGCGCCAGGCTGACGAGTTCACCTGCTCAAGCTGCTTCCTTGTGCACCACCGGAGCCAGCTCGCGGAGACCCGCGGCGGCCAGCTTGTCTGCCGGGAGTGCGCGGCCTAGCCTGTCCGCGATGACCGGCTGGGCTGCCCGGCAGGCGGCTCGCGGCCGCCACGTCAGTGGCGCGACCACGCGAGCCGCTTGGGGCTGCGCGAAAACGGTTGGTAGCCGTCCGGCAAATCGGCAATGGCGCTGAATGTCCTGATTGGTAACCTCAAAGAAGAATCCGGCGGCTTTGCGGTCCGTCTGGCCACTGTCCACGCAGACGGCGGGGACCAAGTCGGGTGCAGAAGACCACTGGAAGGCTCGCAGGCGGCCGCGAGATCAGCCCTTTCGACGAGTCGGCCGGGCTGCACCGCGCCGCGCCGAGCTTCCTGACCGGCGGGATCTGTCCGCCGACCCGGTCACGGCGCACGACCCGGCCGCCGCGGATGCGGAATTGCGCCGGGTCCCTGCGCGGGTAGCGGGCGGTGATTGCGGCCCAGCGCCAAGACCGGAAGTTCTCCCGCCCACCGCGCTCTGCAGCCTGGCCTGCGGAAGCGTTACGCATCGTTGCGGGAGGACAACTCCCGCCGGGCAGAGAGGACGGACCCGTGACCGCAGATCCCTATATCCCCTCGCGTGCGGACCATTTCTCGTTCGGTATCTGGACCGTCGGCTGGCAGGGCGTGGACGTCTTCGGCACCGCGGTGCGCCCGCCGATGCCGGCCGAACGCGCGGTGGCCAAGCTGGCCGAGATCGGCGCGTACGGCGTGAACTTTCACGACAACGACGTGTTCGCCTTCGAGGCCACCAATGCCGAGCGGGACGAGCGGATCGCGGCGTTCCGCAAGGCGCTCGACGAGACCGGGCTCGTCGTCACCACGGCCACGACAAATCTGTTCGCGCACCCGATGTTCCGGGACGGCGGCTTGACGGCCAACGACCGGGACGTGCGCAGGTTCTCGCTGGCCAAGGTGATGCACAACCTGGATCTCGCGGCGCAGCTCGGCGCGAAGATCTACGTGTGCTGGGGGGGCCGGGACGGCGCCGAATCGGGCGCGGCCAAGGACGTGCGCGCTGCGCTCGACCGGTACAAGGAGGCGTTCGATGTGCTCTGCCAGTATGTGCTGGATCAGGGCTACGACCTGAGGTTCGCGATCGAGCCCAAGCCGAACGAGCCGCGCGGCGACATCCTGCTGCCCACGACCGGGCATGTCCTGGCGTTCATCCGCGAACTGGAGCATCCCGAACTCGCCGGGGTCAATCCCGAGGTCGGGCACGAGGAGATGGCCGGACTCAACTACGCGCATGCCATTACCCAGGCCATGTGGCACGGCAAGCTGTTCCACATCGACCTCAACGGCCAGCACGGGCCGCGTTACGACCAGGACCTCAGGTTCGGTGCGGGCAACGCCCGCGGCGCATTCTGGGTTGTCGATGCGCTCGAGGCCGGTGGTTACGCCGGGCCGGTGCACTTCGATTTCAAGCCGCCGCGGTCGGAAGACGATGACGGCGTCTGGCGGTCGGCGGCTGCGTGCATGCGCAACTACCTAATCCTGCGGGAGAAGGTCCGCGCGTTCCGCGCCGATCCGGAAGTTGCGGAGGCGGCGGCCGCCGCCCGGGTGCCCGACCTGTCGCTGCCGACCCTGGCCGAGGGCGAGACCTGGCGGGACATCAGGGATTTCGCCCCGGATACCGCGGCCCTCGGGGCCCGTGGCATGGGCTTCGAGCGGCTTGACCAGCTAGCGCTCGAGTACCTCTACGGGGTCCGCTGACCCGCGGGCACCGGACACCGGTATATCGGCGGCCACGCCGGTGAGCGCCGCCAGCGGGGAGCCCGGACTTAGGCAGGCTGATAGGAGCCGGACGTCACCGGGATAATTGGGCTCTGGCGCCGATCAGGGAGGACCCGGGACTCATGCAAGCCGATTTGGTCTTCACCGGCGGGACGAGTTACACACCCGACCAGTCGCGGCGGCGGCTGGTCCCGGTGACGATGGCTCCCGGCGGGCCGCCGGCCAGCGCAGTCGCCGTGCAGGCCGGCCGTATCATCGCGACGTGCGGCGACGCGGCGGACCGCAGCATCGCCGACCTGATCGGCCCCAAGACTGAGGTCGTGCAGCTGGGCGGCGGTGCGTTGCTGCCCGGGTTCCAGGACGCGCACGTCCACCCCGCGTTCGCGGGCGTGACCATGATCGGCTGTAATCTCATCGGCGCCACCACGCGCTCCGAGGCGCTGGACCGGATCAGCGCTTATGCCGCCGCTCACCCCGGCCGCGAGTGGATAGCGGGCAGTGGCTGGCGGATGGAATGGTTCGACCACGGGACGCCTGGCCGGGAACTGCTCGACCAGGTAACCGGCGGCCGGCCCGCTTACCTGGTCAATCGCGACGCGCACGGCGCCTGGGCCAGCACGCGCGCCCTAGAGCTGGCGGGCATCGACGCGCGCACCGCGGACCCGCCGGACGGCCGGATCGAGCGGTCCGGCGACGGCACGCCGCAGGGGACCCTGCACGAGGGCGCGGCCACCCTGGTAGGTCGGCTGGTGCCGGACCTCACGGTGGCGGAACGGCTCGCCGGGCTGCTTCTTGCCCAGCGTCACCTGCACGCGCGCGGCGTTACTGCCTGGCAGGACGCGATCGTGGGGCCCTACCTGGGTTCGCAGGACCCGTTGCCGGTCTACCTCGCCGCAGCTAACAGCGGGCAGCTGACCGCGCGGGTGCGAGGTGCCCTGTGGTGGGACCGTGAACGCGGTATCGAGCAGCTGCCGGAGATCTTGGGCCGACGGGAACAAGGCCAGGCGGGCAGGTTCCGGGCTGGCACAGTCAAGATCATGCAAGACGGGGTCGCGGAGAATTTCACGGCCAGCATGATCGAGCCCTACCTGGATTCCTGCGGCGGCCAGACCGGCAATCGCGGGCTGTCGTACGTGGATCGGGAGCAGCTGCGGGCCAGCGTGACCCGGCTTGACGCGGAAGGCTTCCAGGTGCACTTCCATGCCATCGGCGACCGCGCGGTCCGTGAGTCGCTGGATGCCATCGGCGCGGCGCGGGCTGCGGGCGGGCGGGGCGATAACCGTCACCACATCGCGCATCTGCAGGTCATCCATCCCGACGACGTCCCGCGCTTTGCCGAGCTCGGCGTCACCGCTAACATGCAGGCCCTGTGGGCCGCGCACGAGCCGCAGCTTGACGAGCTGACCATCCCGTTCATCGGGCCGGAGCGGGCCGGCCGGCATTATCTGTTCGGCGATCTGCTGCGCTCGGGCGCGCGGCTCGCGGCAGGCAGCGACTGGGCCGTGAGCAGCGCCAATCCGCTCCGCGCCTGCCACGTCGCGGTGAACAGGGCGTTGCCGGGTGCCCGCGGCCCGGAGGCGGAGCCCTTCCTGCCAAGTCAGCGGCTCCATCTCGCCGAGGCGCTAGCCGCATACACCATCGGTTCGGCGTACGTGAACCATCTAGATGACGTGACCGGCGCCATCGAGCCGGGCAAACTGGCTGACCTGGTAGTTCTCGATCGTGACCCGCTCGCGGGGCCGCCAGCCGAGATCGCCGGCGCCAGCGTGCTGCTCACTTACGTCGAGGGCCAGCAGGTTTATGCGGCTGACCATAGGTAAGGCCGCGCCGCGCGGCGCGGCAGACGATAATAGCGCCCAGGCGGCGCAGGATGCGGAGAGCAGATGGAGATGACGACGCTGGGCCGGGGCGGCCCGCAGGTATCCCGGCTCGGCCTCGGCCTGATGGGCATGTCCGGCATCTACGGGCCAGCTGACGACGCTGAGGGCATCGCGACCGTCCGGGCGGCGCTAGACGCCGGGATCACGCTGCTCGACACCGGCGACTTCTACGGCATGGGTCACAATGAGCTGCTGCTACGCGAGGCCCTGCGCGAGGTCGATCGCGGCAGCGTCTTCATCGGTGTTAAGTTCGGCGGCCAGCGCGACCCGCGCGGCGCGTTCGTCGGCTACGACGCGAGCCCGGCCGCCGTCAAGACCTCCCTGGCCTACACGCTGCAGCGGCTCGGCACCGACTACGTCGACCTGTACCAGCCGGCCAGGCTGGACCCGCGCGTCCCGATCGAGGACACCGTCGGCGCGATCAAGGAAATGATCGAGGCCGGCTTCGTCAGGTACCTGGGCCTGTCCGAGATGGGCGCCGACACCATCCGGCGGGCCAGCGCGGTCCATCCGGTGACCGCGCTGCAGATCGAGTACTCGCTGATGAGCCGCGGAATCGAGGCACGGCTGCTGCCCGTGGTCAGGGAACTCGGCATCGGTATCACCGCGTACGGGGTCCTTTCCCGCGGCCTGCTGAGCACGTCGAGCGCCCGCGAGATCCGCGCTGGCGACCCGCGCGGCAGGTTCCCCCGGTTCCAGGGCGAGAACCTGCAGCGCAACCTCGGCCTGCTGACCGGACTGGAGAAGATTGCCCTGGCCCACGGCGTGACCACGGCGCAGCTAGCCATCGCCTGGGTGCTCTACCGTGGTTCCGACATCGTGCCGCTGCTGGGGACCAAGCGGCGGGATCGGCTCGCCGAGGCGCTCGGCGCGCTTGACCTCAGGCTGGCCCCGGAAGACCTGGCTGCCCTCGAAGCGGCGATACCGCCCGACCAGGTGGCGGGCGATCGCTACGACCCTGCTCAGATGGCCGCGCTGGACAGCGAGAAAACCATCGCTTAACGAATCTCCGGCGCCCGTCCCGGTCCTCCAGGGTCAGTGCGAGATCCTTCCCGCCTAGCGGGCCGCGCTGCGGGCGTGGGCTGCTGTGCGAGGCCGGCCGCTCGCCGGCCAGGCGCCGCGCGCGAAGGTCGATCATGATCTCGCGCCGCCATGGCTCGGGCGGCTCCCATCCCTCCGCGGGCTCGAACCGCAACGTAAGCCGGGCGGCGCTGGGAGGGACCTGGCCGCCGAGGTCCCGTGTGCCGTGGGACGCAGCCCCGCCGCCGCCGTCGAAGGCGCCGCCGTTGGAGTCGGAGTAATAGGTACCGGCGTCGTCTTCCGCGTAGACCATCCAGTACCAGTAGAGGCCGCCCTTGGCGTCCGCCGCGCGGTCGAGCGCCGGAACGAATTCGTAGTGAAGCTCTGCTTCGGTCTCGACCGCGTGCGCCTGCGAAGCGCGCGCATCGCCGCGCCTGAAGAACCCGCCGCCGTTATTGGAGTCAGCGTCACCGGCGATCAGCACTCGGACCTGGTCTTCGTCGACGCCCGGAAGCTGCGCCAGCCCGCCGAGCTCGATTCCCCTCGCGACAACATGGTGGCCATCCACGAGTTCGCCGAGGTCAATGTCAAAGGTGATATCCAGGCTCTTACCCATGCGAGCCAGGTAGCGTTCCGTGGCGGTGCGAGGCGGGATCTCCACGCACCCATATTCTCATCCTGGCCGACCATTCTCATCCTGATAAAAGGCCTGGTCCGGGGTCGGCCAGGACTCCAGACCCAGTGGGGGTGTGACCAAGTGATCGCGGACCGGCTGGCTGCGCAACTGCTGTCCGGGCCGCCCGCGGGCAGCGCCGTCGATGTCGTGGAACGGCTTCTGGCCGTGCAGGGCCAGGACCCGCGCGGCGCCAGGCTGGCCATCAGGGCTCGGTCGGCCGGGCTGCGCGCCGCCGATGTCGATCACGCCCTGACGGTCGCGCGCTCGCTGATCATCACCTGGCTCAACCGCGGCACGCTCCATCTGGTCCGCGCCGAAGACTACTGGTGGCTGCATCAGCTGACCACGCCGCAGCTGTTCACCGGCAACGCCCGGCGGCTGGCTCAGGTCGGCGTGCCGCCATCGGACGCCGAGCGCGCGGTAGCGGCGATCGAACGCGCGCTGACGACCGACGGCCCGCTCACCCGGGGCCAGTTGCGGGATCGGATCGCCGCGACCGGAGTGCAGACGCAGGGCCAGGCGATCGTTCATCTGCTCAGCCTGGCCAGCTTGCGCGGCATCGTCGTCCGCGGGCCGATGATCGGCAATGAGCACGGCTACGTCCTGGTCAGGGACTGGCTGGGCCCGCCGCCGCGAGCAGCCCGCGGTTATGCCGACCGGGACGCGGCACTGGCGGAACTGGCCCGCCGGTACCTGGCGGGGCACGGCCCGGCGGCCGATCACGACCTCGCCAAGTGGGCCGGGCTGCCACTGCGCGACGCCCGCAGGGGGCTGACGGCAATCGCGGCCAAGCTTGATCAGCAAGTCGACGGCCTCGTGGACCTGGCGGGGCGCCCGGGCACCAAGGTGCTCCCTGCACCGCGCCTGCTCGGCTCCTTTGACCCGGTGCTGCATGGCTGGGCGTCGCGCGAGCCGATCCTCGGACCGCACCAGGAGATCATCACGGTCAACGGGATGTTCCGGCCGTTTGCGCTGGCGGACGGGAAGGCCGTCGCCACCTGGAGCATGCCGCACGGTCGGGTGGCTGTGTGCCCGTTCGCGCCGCTCGACGCCCGCGTATCTGCGGCGCTCGAGGCGGACGCCGCCGATGTCCGACGATTCCTCGGCGCGTGAAGACTGCGGCCGCTGTCAGTGGATGAGGCGCCCCGGGCTGGCGGACACTGTAGCGCCGCCGATGCGACGGCCCGGGCTGGCGGACACTGCCGCCTCGCCCGGCGGATGAGGCGCCCCGGGCGGGCGGATGCGGCGGTCTCGGTTAGTGGATGCCCGGCGGCCGGAACTGGATGCTGATCCGCGGGCCGGCCACCCGGGCCGTCTTGGGCACGGCGTGCTGCCAGGTGCGCTGGCAGGTGCCGCCCATGACGAGCAAGTCCCCGTGGCCGACATCGTGGCGCAGCGTGGGCCCGGGACCGGCGCGCGGGCGAAGCAAGAACGAGCGCGGATTGCCCAGCGACACGATCGCCACGATCGTCGCTCTGGCCTGGCGGCCCGACGTGTCGCCGTGCCAGGCGACACTGTCGCGGCCGTCCCGGTAGAGGCATAGCCCCGCGGTGCACAGCGGCTCGCCGAGTTCCGGGCGGTAGTACCCGTCCAGCGCGTGACGGGCATCCTCAAGCATCGGGTCGGGCAGCGGCTGGCCGGCTCCATAGAAACTGATCAGCCGGGGAACATCCACGACGCGGTCGTACATCCGCCGCCGCTCCGCCCGCCACGGCACCGCCTCGGTAAGCCGCTCGAAGAGCGCGTCCGCGCCCCTCACCCAGCCGGGCAGCACGTCAAGCCACGCGCCATGGGCCAGCGGTGTCCGCCGCACTGACGGGCCGAGCTCGCGCAGTCCGGCCTCCTGCGGCTCATCTAGAAGCGAAGCCTGGAACGCAACCGTCACGGTCTCAGTATACGCTCGAGTCAAACAAGTGTTCGACTTGCGCCTCGGCCACGGCTGACGGGCCAGGTATTGGTCGGTAGCTGCCGAGCGGTTCAGGTCAGAGGGCTCTCTCCCAGATACCGCTGGGCAAGCGCGCGCAGCCGGGCGTGGGCGTCGCCCATCGCGCCAGTCGCGGGCAGGTAGCGCTTGGGCATCTTGGCCAGGCTGGTGTAGTTGGGGTCGCAGACATTGGCCAGTGGCGACTCGACGGCCTGGGTGACCAGCTGGTAGGCGTCCAGCACATCGAGCCCATACTCGGCGGCGAGCCAGTGGACAAGTTCCGATTGCGCGATACGGAACGCATCCTCAAGCGGCCTGGCCGATCCGGCCGTCATGAGGTGGGTGTCGGATTCCAGCCGGGGCCACGGGCAGGCGGTGTCCTTGATGAGATCGACGATGATCACCGTGTTCATGGCCGTCTCGACGCCAACTCCGCAGGTCTCGCCCTCGCCCTGGCGGGCGTGGCCGTCGCCGAGCGACAGCAGGGCGCCCTCGACGTTGACGCCCAGGTAGCAGGTGGCGCCGGCGCGCATTTCCGGGGTGTCCATATTGCCGCCGTACGCGTCCGGCACCAGGGCGCTGCGCACCTCCAGCATGGCGGGCGCGACGCCCACCGTGCCGTGCATCGGGTTCATCGGCAGGTCCACCGAGTAGCCGCCGCGGCGTGCGGTGAACCGGCAGGTCCCCGCGGCGGTGTCGAAGTGCCAGATCCAGACCAGTTCCGGCAGCGGCTGGTTGAGCAGGGCCGTCACGTGCGTCGAGGTCAGGGCGCCGAACAATGGGATCGTGCTGGAGGCACCCCAGTCCCTGGCCGGCTCGATGGACACGAAATGCACCGCGACCGTGTCGCCGGGCAGCGCGCCCTCGATATAGAACGGACCAGTCTGCGGATTCACGAACGGGAACTCGCAGACCTGCGAAACCAGGTCGTTCTCGCTGCGCACCCGCCCGGCGAAAGCGTCTTCGGTGAATACCTCAAGTACCGCGGGCGGCCTGATGCGGGCCAAGGGCGCCAGGCCGCCGAACGTCCAGGCGTACTGCTCTGGCTGCGGCCGGATGCTGATGACCCGGATATCGTTCACTCGTCCTACTCTCTGCGCGCCCTATCGGTCAGGGTCTGGGTGGCCTGAGTCTGGGTGGCCGGCGCCTGGGTCTGGACGGGCTGGGTCTGGACGGCCGGGACCTGGACGGCCTGGGTCTGGACGGCCGGGACCTGGATGGCCTGGGTCCTGGCGGTCCCGACCCGGGCGGCCAGGGTCCTGGCGGTCACCTGGACGGCGAGCACCGCGCCGAGCAGCGCCGCCGCCACGATCCCGTCCAGCCAGAAATGATTGGCGGTCACGACCACCGCCACCGTGGTGAGCACCGGGTAGAGCAGGGCGAGCCAGCGCCATCGGCTGCGGCTGGCGCCGATGACGGCGATCGCGACCAGCAGAGCCCAGCCGACGTGCACCGACGGCATCGCGGACAGCTGGTCAGGATCGAACCCGGCGCGCGTAGCGTAGACCGACTGGCCGTAGAGCACGGCGGTGTCCACCATGCCGCTAGCGGGCAGCATCCGCGGCGGTGCCACCGGGATCAGCTGGATGAGCAGCGCGCAGCCGGTGAACCCGACCAAGGCGGTGCGCATTCTCCGGTAATGGTCGCGGTGCCGGAAGAACAGCCAGACCATGCAGCCGATCAGGACCGGAAAGTGCAGCCCGGCATAGTAGAGGTTGAAGAACTGCACCAGGAGCGGGTGCGGAAGTACCAGCCGCTGCAAGCTTGCCTCGCTCGGCAAGTGCGCGAACCGCTCAGCGTGCCAGATCCAGCGGGCCCTGGCCAGCGCCCCCTCGGGGCCCATCACCGCGAACGAGCCAGCCAGCTGCCACAGTGCGAACAGCCCCAGGACGAGCCCGCACTCCTGGCTGACCACCGCGACCGTGGCGAGCCTGGGCCGGTTCGCCACCCGCAAGATGACCGCAGCGGCGGCTAGCGAGCCGGCCGTGACCGCGGCTTCCTGCCAGGAAAGCTCAAGATCGATCACGGGCCAGGCCTGCCTCGGTCGCCACGTAGCTGGCCACGTCGGCGTGGGTCGCGAACCGGGCGCCGGTCACCCCGGTCAGGGCGATCTCATGCCGGTTCAGCAGCGTGAGGATACGCGGCACCGCGGCGCGCGCGCCATACTCGCCCTGGGACAGCTTGCCTGGCGAGGTGAGGCCGTCCCGCAGCGAGATCGTCTCGTGGTCAGAGTCGAAGGACAGAGCTACTGCTGCGGTGGCGCCGCCCGGCCCGGTCCGCGGTGCCAGCGACCGGCCGGCTCGCACCGCGCCCACGGTGACCCTGATGGCTTCCGTATCCCATCGCCACGGCTCGGTCATGTAGATCAGCGTACGGTCCGGGCCGCCGCGCGCGCCGATCGGCTGGGAGTCGATGAGCCAGCGGTCGAGACATCGGGGTCGAGCGGCCGACGGCGGGCCGGCCGGGGTCGGCGGCAGTCGCGATCTGTCGCCGGGCCGCCGCCATGAGGCAGAATCTTCGTTATGCGATCGGCTGACTGGGCGAGCGAGCGCGCGGCCTTCGACGACCGGGGTGGCGCCACCCGGGTCGGCGGGCCCGGCGAAGACCTGCGGCAGCGGCTTGGCCGGCTGCCGCCCGGCCATCCATCGTCAGCCGGGTACGACGAGCTGCAGTCCGGCCGTCCGTCGTCAGCCGGGTACGAGGAGCTGCCGTCCGGGCTAGCAGGCGACGAGCCGGAATACGCCGGGCTGGAACGCCCGGATGACGAGCCAGCTGACCGGCCCAGCGCTGAGAAGCCTGCGGCCGGGCCCGGCCGGCCCCGGCCCGGGCGACCCTGGGCTGAGCGCCAGCCGGGCCAGCCTGACGCCGGGCCAGCATGGGGCGCGGGCGGTCTGGCAGGCCGCAAGGAGCCGTACCGGCCCTGGTTCACCGCCGGCGAGTCGCCGGAGCCCTGGTTCACGGCTGAGCCTGGCCGCTGACCGGGCGCTGGCGCCCTCAGTGACCTTGACTCTTCCTGGCCCAGCCGCTGGGCGACGGATCAGCCGGGGTCGCGGCTGAGCGAGGCGGGGTCGGGTTCCTGGCGCGGCAGCAGGACCTCGCCGGTCACGTCCGCGGCCAGCCGGACCAGATCGCCATCGGCCAGCCGCACGGCCGTGCCTGGCAACACCCGGTCACCGTTGACGAAGGTACCGTTGGTCGAGTTCTCGTCCTTGATCGTGGCGTGCCCGTGATCGTCGACGGTCACGGTAGCGTGCCGCCTCGATACATTCTCAAAGCCGGCAAAGGCCGCAGCGACTAGCGACTCCTGCGGATCCCGACCAAGCAGCAGCGAGGTGCCCGCAGGTACCTCGACGTTGCCCGTGGGGAATGCGATCCGCAGCACGGTCAGCGAGATCGAGCCGGTCGTCTCCTCCTGCTTGAGGTACTCCTGCATGATCGTCGTAGGCGCCGGCGGGTCCTCGTCGGCCGACCGCGTCCTGGGCAGGTTGGCGCCGCAGGTGAAGCAGATGAGGTCGCTGGGCTTGACCTCGGCTGCGCAGGCGGGGCAGGTCAACGTCACCATGATGACTCCAGGGCGGCTGTCGTAGCTCGGGCGCTTGCGGGCACCCACGAGAGCGTAACGCGAACGGGACACGGCGCGATCACCGTGAGACCATTATCCGGTCACACGGACCGCCGACGGCGAAGTCAGCCTCCCGGACGGCCGGTAGCATCGCAGTTATGGTCAGTTTCCTGCTCGGCGAGGAGCATGAGCACCTCCGCGCCACCGTAGCCGACTTCGCCCGCGAGGTGGTCGCGCCAGTGATCGGCGGATTCTACGAGCGCGGCGAGTTCCCCTACGAGATCGTCGCCAAGATGGGCAAGCTCGGCCTGTTCGGGCTGCCGTTCCCCGAGGAATACGGCGGGATGGGCGGCGATTACTTTGCGTTCTGCCTCGCGCTGCATGAACTGGGGCGAGTCGACTCGTCGGTGGCGATCACGCTGGAGGCGGGGGTGGCGCTCGGCGCCATGCCGATCTACCGGTTCGGCAGCGACTACCAGCGGGACCGCTGGCTTCCCGACCTCTGCCAGGGGGAGCGGCTCGCCGCGTTCGGCCTGACCGAGCCGGGCGGTGGCTCGGACATCGCGGGCGGCATGCGCACGACGGCGCGGCTCGAAGACGGGGAATGGGTGATCGACGGGTCCAAGGCGTTCATCACCAACGCGGGCACCTCGATCACCTCGCTGGTAACACCGCTGGCCATCACCGGCCGCTCGGACCGCAGGCCGGAGATCTCCGCGATCATCGTGCCGGCGGGCACTCCCGGCCTCACGGTCGGGCCCGGGTATTCAAAGGTGGGCTGGTGCGCGTCGGACACCAGGGAGCTCTCGTTCGCCTCGTGCCGGGTGCCGGAGGACTACCTGCTCGGTGCGCGGGGCCGGGGCTACGCGCAGTTCCTGCAGACGCTGGACGAGGGCCGGGTGGCAATCGCCGCGGTGGCCGCTGGCCTGGCCGAGGGCTGCGTCACCGAGTGCCTGCAGTACGCCCACCACCGGACCGCCTTCGGGCACCGCCTCGCCCATTACCAGTCCATCCAGTTCAAGATCGCGGACATGGAAGTGCGGGCCCACGCGGCCAGGCTGGCCTGGTATGACGCGGCGGCGCGGCTGGTGGCGGGGGAGCCGTTCAAGAAGCACGCGGCGATCGCCAAGCTGACCGCGTCGAACGCGGCGATGGACAATGCGCGTGATGCCACGCAGATCTTCGGCGGCTACGGGTACATGAACGACTACCCCGTCGCGAGGTTCTATCGGGACGCCAAGATCCTGGAGATCGGCGAGGGCACCTCAGAGGTGCAGCGGATGATCATTGCACGCCAGCTCGGCCTGAGCGGCGCAAGCGGTCGCCATTAGTTGGGCTGTGCCAATCGGCCAATCGGCCAATCGGCCAATCGCCGTGACCGGCCTGCTCTTCGCCATCTTCTAGATCTGATGCTGGCCGCGCTTCGTGCTGGGTCGCCGTTCTTCGAGATCCGGCCGGATAGCGACACGGCCGAGAGCTGACCGAAGGTTCGGTTCGTCTGGCCAGGCCGGGCCGCGCTATCGGATGGCGCGGGCTGGCCTCGCCTCCCAGGAGGTCCAGAGCGGCCGGTAGCCCTGCTGGCTCCAGAACGGCGCCGCTAGCGGATTGACCACCCCATAGTGCAGCAGCGTGACGGCCAGGCCAGTCGCCTCGGCCTCGCGGTTCAGCCGCGCGGCCAGTGCGGCCCCGACGCGGCGGCCGCGTTCGCCGGGCAGCACGGACATCAGCTCGAGGTAAGCGACGGGTGCCGTCGCCACCATCGGGGCGATCCAGCGCGCGGCCTCGGGCGGCTCGGCGTACAGCATGCCGATCGGATCGCCGTCGCGCTCGGCCAGCCAGGTCCACACCTGCTGGCCCGCGAGCAGCCCGGCGGCCTCGTGACGCAGCGCGTCCGGCGTGTGAGGCCGTTCCACCACCACGCCGAAGTGCGCGTCGAAGCGGATCACCTCCATGCCCAGCCGGACCACCGTGTCGATGTCCGCGGGCCCGGCCCGCCTGATCCGGACGTCCGGCCCCGCCGCTCCAGCGGTGCGGTCAGCCGTAGCGTCTGCCAACCCGGCGGGATGGCCAGTAGGGCGCGCGGCGATAACGGCGAGCGGTGCCAGTCCGTGCCGCACAAGGGCTAGGACACCATCGATGTCACGGCTGGGCCAGGTGACGATCGCGGCGCTGTCGCCGCTATCGGCTCCGGGCACGTCGGCCAGGTGCTCGCGCCACAGCGATAGCAGCTGATCCAGCGCGCCCGCGAGATCAGGGCCCGCAGCCGAGGCAGTGAGCTGGAACCTACGCGTCGCCCCCCAGCTGAGGTCGAGGGATCCGGGCGCTCCTTGCCAGTGCTCGCACGTCCCGACCGCCGCAGGCCGCCCGTCGGCACCAGCGGCGATGAGTTCCGCGCCGCAGCCTGGCTGAGGGGCGCCAGGCGGGGGCAGCAGTGCGTCGATGGACTGCCAGCGCTCGGTGACCTGCGCGCTGACGCTATTCACGGCATCCCGGGTGACAGCCGACATGAGCATCCTCCGCGGCGCTGGGCGACCCTCCGAGACGGCAGCGTATCCAACCGGGCCACCGGCTAAACCGTCAGCTGGCCCGCGTCCTGGGCAGAGCCGCGGGCCGCCATGATCGCGCCGGTCAGGCGCCTGGGCAACGGTCAGACGGAGAATTCCTAATGTTTAGCGCCTGCTGCCGGAATTGACCGCTATGATCTGGCAAGCGCCAAGCCTGAGGGTCGCTTGGGTCGGCAGCAAGCCCGCTGCGCGGACCTGTGCCCAGATCAGGCGGCGTTCGCGCGATTGGCACGCCGTCCCCGTGCCAGTGTGGCGTGATCGACGAGCGTGGGGGAGGCCGACAGACTTCTGCGCCTACCGGGAGGGTCGGCCGGGCCGCCGTCCCTCGCCAGCGGGAAGCCGCTGAGCGAGCAGGACCGCCCTGACCCTGTGTGCCGCGGGCTGACGCCCCGCCCTTCCGGGTGCACGATGCCTCTTCCGCTGCCCGCGCAGCGACACACGCTTGCGGGCCGGCCCGATAGGAGAACAGATGACGGTTCACTCCGCGGCGACCGCCGCAGGAACCGCGGCGCCCCCCGAGGCCCGGCTCGAGCCCAATGCGATCGGGGTGGCGCAAGACACCGTTATCGGGATGGCCACGTCCGCCCCGGCGGCATCGGTCGGGCTGATCCTGGCCGGGCTCGCCGCGGCGGCCGCCTATGGCACCGGCCCGGTCATAATCCTCATCGCGATTCCCATGCTCATCATCGCCAACTCCTATCGCCGGCTGAACCTGTGGAACGCCAACTGCGGCGCTGCCTTCGAGTGGGTCGGCCGCGCGATCAACCCCTACCTCGGTTTCCTGACTGGATGGCTGATGATCATGGGGGGCATCGTCGGGACGGTCAGCACCACCGTGGTCCTCGGCCCATCGGTGCTCGCCGTCTTCGGCTCCACCTCCACGGCGGTCCTGCCGAACCTCACCATCGACACCATCGTCGTGCTCGGCATGCTCGCGATCGCGATCGTCGGCATCCGCCTCACCGCCCGCACCCAGGTCGGCATGGGGGTGATCGAGTACGCGATCCTGATCGGTTTCGCGATCGTCGGCCTGGTGGTGGTGCTCAGCCACCGGCACGGCACCTTTCCGATCACCAAGGGCTGGCTGAGCCTCAGCGGGATCGATGGCAAAGGCAGCCTGTCGGCCGGTTTCCTCATCGCGATCTTTGCGTACACCGGCTGGGACGGCACCATTTACGTCAACGAGGAGGTCAAGCACCGGCGGGTCAACCCGGGCAAGGCTGCCATGCTGGCAGTCGTCTTGCTGGCCATCATCTACACGCTGTCTCAGCTGGGCCTGCAGGGAGTGGTGTCGCCGGCCAAGCTCCAGGCCCACTCGACGACCTCGCTGGTCTTTATCGCCCAGGCGCTGGGCGGCAGCGGCTGGGCCAAGGTGATGGCGCTCTCGCTCGCGCTGTCGGTGATCGCCACCACCGGCACCGGCATCGTGCTCGGCGCCCGGGTCATCTACGGGATGGCGAGCCACCGGGTGCTGCCGCCGTTCCTGGCTAACGTGCACCGCCGGTTTGCCACCCCGGTCTCGGCCAGCCTGATGGTCGGCCTGATCCTGCTCGGGCTCACCTGGGTGTACCTGCTCGCCACCTCGCTGGCGAGCGCCTTCAACGACGTGATCGCCATCACCAGCCTGCTGTACATCGTGTTCTACGTCTTCACCGCGCTCGCCGCCATCGTCTATTACCGGCGCCGCGTCCTCAGCGGCTTCCTTGACACCATGGTCCTCGGTGTCCTTCCGCTCGCTGCGGCCGGCTTCCTGGGCTGGATCCTGGTCAGGTCGCTGTACCTGGCGCCTGCGGCGCAGGTCTGGTCAATGGCCGCCATCGTCGCCGTCGGCGTGTTGCTGATGCTCGTCGCGCGGTTCGTGCTGAGGTCGCCGTTCTTCCACGTCCGGCGGGAAAGCTACCGGCCGCAACGCTAGATCGCCTGGGCGGCTTGCGGCGAGCCGCCCTGCGGCGACCTGGAGCCCGATGGGGAGTGGCGGCCGGGGCTGCTGTCCGCGGGCGGCTGCCCGTGACCCGGGGGGTACCTATGATCGGTGTTGATCCCCGGCTGCCCGAGCCCGACCGTAGCCGCTTGATGCCAGGAGCACGCTGTGACGAACGTCATCCCGGAGGTCGGTGTCACCGCGCGTGATGCGCGTTACGACATCTTGTTCGAGCCCGTACAGCTCGGGCCGGTCCGGGCCAAGAACCGGTTCTTCCAGGTGCCGCACTGCAACGGGATGGGCTACCGGGATCCCACCGCGCAGGCGGCCATGCGGAAGGTTAAGGCCGAGGGCGGCTGGGCCGTGGTCTGCACCGAGCAAGTGGAGATCCATCCGAGCTCGGACATTACTCCCTACATTGAGCTGCGCCTGTGGGACGACGGCGACATTCCCGCGCTGGCCAGGATCGCCGATGCCATCCATGCCGGTGGCGCGCTGGCCGGGATCGAGCTGGCGCACAACGGGATGAACTCACCGAACCTGTCCAGCCGGGAACCCCCGCTGGGGCCCGCCCACCTGCCAGTCGTGACCTGGTCAAACGATCCAGTCCAGGCCCGGATGATGTCGGCGTCCGACATCGCCGACCTGAGGCGCTGGCATCGCCTGGCCGTTCGCCGCGCCCTGGCCGCCGGATACGACCTGGTGTATGTCTACAGCGGCCACAACCTGAGCATGCTGCATCACTTCCTGTCCCGGCGCTACAACCAGCGCACCGACTCCTACGGCGGCTCGGTCGCCAACCGGGCCCGGCTGATGGCCGAGATCCTGGAAGACACCCGCGAGGAATGCGCGGGCCGGGCGGCGGTCGCCTGCCGCCTGACCGTCGATGAGGGCGCCGGCGATGCCGGCATCACGCCCGACGAGGCGGCCGAGGTCATCTCGCGGCTCGATCATCTCCCCGACGTGTGGGACCTGGTGCTCGGCAGCTGGGAGCTTGACTCGGCGACGTCGCGGTTCGCAGCCGAGGCCGAGCGCGAGCCGCTGATCGCCGGCTTCAAGCAGCTGTCCGCCAAGCCGGTGGTGGGCGTGGGCAGGTTCACCTCGCCGGACACCATGGTGCGCCAGGTGCGCAACGGGATCCTGGACATGATCGGGGCCGCCCGGCCATCGATCGCGGACCCGTACCTGCCCGCCAAGATCGAGGCAGGCCGCATCGACGACATACGCGAGTGCATCGGCTGCAACATCTGCGTGTCGGGCGATCTGACCATGTCGCCGATCCGCTGCACGCAGAACCCGGCCATGGGCGAGGAATGGCGCAGGGGATGGCACCCGGAGCGGATCAGGCCGCGGCAGTCCGAGGCCAGCATCCTGATCGTGGGGGCCGGACCGGCCGGCCTGGAGGCGGCCCGCGCACTTGGCCAGCGCGGCTATCAGGTGGCGCTGACCGAGGCCGGCCGCGAGCTCGGCGGGCGGGTCACTGACGAAGCGAGCCTGCCCGGGCTGGCGTCCTGGCGCCGGGTGGTCGACTACCGTCTCGGGCAGCTAGACCACTACGGCAACGTAGCCGTGCACCGGCAGAGCAAGATCACCGCGGAAGACGCGCTCGGCCACGGCTTCACGGACATCCTGGTGGCCACCGGCGCACGCTGGCGGGCCGACGGGGTGGGGCGCTGGCATACCAGCGCGATTCCGGTCGCGGATGATGCGACCGTCCTGACGCCTGATGACATCCTGGCCCGCGATCACCCGCTCAGCCGCCCCGGCACCGCGCCGCGGCGGGTCCTGGTGTTCGACGATGATCACTACTATCTCGGCGGGGTGCTGGCTGAGCTGCTGGTCAAGCTCGGCCATGAGGTGCGGCTGGTAACCACGGCCCCGCTGGTGTCCTCCTGGACCGCCTACACGCTGGAGATCGGTGGCATCCAGCGGCGGGTGCGCGAGGCAGGGATCATCGTGGACACCAGCCGGGTGCTCGTCGGGATCGGCTCCGGCGAAGCACGGACGGCCTGCGCGTTCACCGGCGCGCAGGCCACTGTGGCCGCCGATGCCGTACTGCTGGTCACGGCCCGGCTGCCTCGGGACGCCCTGTTCGGTGAGCTTCAGGAGAGGCGAAGTGAGTGGTCAGCCAGCGGGGTCAGGTCCGTGACCTGCGTCGGTGACGCCTGGGCTCCGACCACCATCGCCGGCGCGGTGTCGGGCCTGGCGCTATGCCGAGGAATTCGACGTGCCAGGCCCGCCGTCGCGCGACCGCGCTTACCGGCGCGAGTACACCGCGCTGGCACCATCCGCCTAGCGGCGCGGTCAGGCAGAACAACGGGCCGCAACCGGCGCGCGAGCCAGTCGTGCCACCCCGATCGGGTCACGTTCGCAACAGGAGTCTCGCCAGCCCCGCCAGCCGAGCGACAGCAAATCACCGTGACGGGTTTTCAGCAGATATCGCTGAGAAGCCGTCAGGATCATTGGAATGCCATGGAATCGCTGTCCGGCCGCCGGGCGATCAGCAGACGCTGGCGTCGAGCTTGGAGTCGGCCAGGGCGAGGCCGTGGTGCAGCGCGTCGAAGATCGTGTCGAGCTCGCTGTCGGAGACGATCAGGGGCGGCGCCAGGAACAGCGAAGTCTGCTCGCCGCTGGTGGCGATGAGGGCTCCGGCCTCCAGCGCTCGCGCGACCACCTGGCTGGCCAGCGGGTCCGCCTCCTGACCGTGCCAGTCACGCCAGTCCGGGCCGTGCAGCTCAATGGTCCAGTGCAGCCCGCGTCCGTCGATCCGGGCCACGCTCGGGTGCTGGGCAGCCACTTCCGAGAGCCGCCTGAACATGTGCGGGTCCAGGCCGGTGGCCCGCTCGTAGAGCCGGTCGCGGCTGGAGACCCGCAGGTGCGCCCGGATGGCGGCCATCGCCACGGGATGGGCCCGGTAGGTCGAGTAGCTCTGCCAGCTGGTCCCCTTGAGGCGGTCGAGAACGTCGACGGACAACACGACGGCGCCGGCCGCGGCGCCGCCTGCGCTCATGCACTTGCCGAGTGTCACCAGGTCCGGCCGCGACTGACCGTGCTGGAACTGGAACCAGCCGCCCACCCGGCCGAAGCCGGTCACGGTCTCATCGGCGATCCAGTAGGTCCCCGTCTGCCGCGCGAGCGAGGCCACCCGGTCCTGATACGCGGCCGAATGGTAGACGCCGCCCTGGCTGTAGTCCAGGAGCACAGCGGCGCTGCTGGCCAGCTTGGCCCTGGCGGCGGGGAGCCACTGCGATCCCGCGGTCGGATCAGGCTGCCCGGTGACCCTGGCCCCGGACGGCGCGGGCAGCTGGTGCACCGTGGCCAGCCGGGGCGGTGCGGCGACGCCGTCGGCGGACGACAGGCCGCCGTGCCACTGCGGCTGCACGGTCAGTTCCCGGGCCAGGCCGGCGCCGCCGTGGTAGGCGCGTTCCCTGGTGGCGAGGTCGGCCCGCCCGGTGAGCGCCTGGCAGAGGGAGAGCGCGGCGTCGTTGGCCTCGCTGGCGCTGATGAAGAACCGGACGGCGCCCACCCAGTCCTCACCCGAGAACGCCACGGCGACCAGGTCGTCGGCGGCCGCGGTGCGGTCCTTCCACCGCCAGCCCTCGTTGATGACCGGCGCGCCCGCCGCCCGCCTGATCGCCTCGACGATCTCTGGATGACCGTGCCCGAGCGGCGCGGCGGTGTTGCTCGCGTCGATGACCTCGCGGCCGTCGGCGAGCTCGAACCAGACGCCATGACCGCCGACGATCTCCGGGTTGGACTTGTCGCCGGTGGTGAGGCTGGTCGACAGCAGGCGCGGGTGAGTCGTCATGTCAGCGGCTTGCCTCCGATGCCCCAGCGCTGCGCCGGGACTCCCTCGATCACAACCCAGATCTGCGGGCGTGCCTGTTCTCCGAAGACACTGCAGGCGGCATCGGTGAGCGCGGCGATCAGCCGCTCGCTCACGGCGGGGTCATCGAACCGCCGGTCGACGGCCTTGACTTCTATATAAGGCATGTTCACTCCCTTGGGTCTGACCGGGTCTCTTCGTGGATAGCTGAGGCAGCCGGGAGCCCGAGAAAGCCGCGGAGCCACTCCCGCACCTTTTGCGCCGAGGTCCGGCAGGAAATACCCGCCCTCCTGGATGATGACAGCCGGCCGCCCGAGGTCGGCCACGAGGCGGCCCATCCGCAGGTAACCGCCGGTGGCAGCAAAGCCGCAGTGTAGGTCGGTCCCTTCGCAGGGTGCAAGAAGCTTTCATGTAATGAAATAGCAGCCTCGGCGCATGACGCGGCGGTGTCGGCTGCGGCAGTGTCGGCCAGCGCGGCAGGCGCCCGGCTACACGTCCCAGCCTGCGTCCACCGGGATGTCGTGGCCGGTGATGTTGCGCGCGCCCGGAGAGACGAGGAACCTGATGGCCTCGCCCACGTCGGACTCTTCGACGAACCTGCCCAGGGCGGTCTGGGCGGCGAAGCCGGCGTACACGTCCTCGGCAGGCTTGCCCAGCTTCCGGGCCTTCTCGGCCACGATGCGGTCCATCCGGGCGCCGTTGGTGACGTTCGGGCACACGTCGTTGACGGTGATGTCGTACGGCCCTAGCTCGAGCGCCAGGGTCCGGGTGAGGCCGCGGACTGCCCATTTGGACGATGAGTAGCCGCTGCGGTTGCGGTAACCGCGCAGCCCCGAGGTCCCGGCCAGATTGACGATGCGGCCCTCGCCGCGGGCGATCAGGTGGGGGATCACGTGCTTGCAGGGAAGAAAGGTCCCGATCACGTTCAGCTCGAGGATCTGGCGGAACTCCTCGGCCGGGTAGTCCTGGGCCGGGGTCTCGATAGGGCCCGTCCCGCCTGCCGTGTTCACGAGGATGTCGATGCCCCCGAACCGCTCGGCCACCAGGGCCGCCATGGCCCGCACCCGTTCCTCGTCGGTCACGTCGCACGGGACCGGAAGACTGTCGCGGCCCGGGTATTTCTCGTTCAGCGCGGCCGCCTTGGCCTGAAGCGTGTCCTTCGTCCGCCCGATCAGGGCGACGTGCGCCCCGTCCTGTGCCAGGTACTCCGACACCACCGCGCCGATCCCCTTGGCGGCGCCGGTGACGATCGCCACCTTCCCCTCCAGCGGCAGGCCGCTGGTCATGCGTGACTCCTCTCGCGGGCGGCCGCTGGGCCGATGCTCACCTCAGACGCTGAGATCGGCGGTGCCTTCAGCCCGAGTGGCCGGCCGATCGCAGCGGCCGCGTCATGAACAAGACCGACATCCTGGCGGACCCGCTCGACGGACAGTCGCGGGCTCGGCCCGGCGATGCCGACCGCGCAGACCACGTCGGTGTCGGACAGGACCGGGACCGCGATACCCCACACCCCGACGTTCGTTTCCTCGTAGCTGCTGGCCCAGCCGCGGGCCCGGATGGCCTTCAGCTCGTGGCGGAGCGCCTGCGGATCGGTGATCGTGGACTGGCAGAACCGCTCCAGCGGCTGCGCGATGATCCGCCCGATGTCATCGGCGGGCATGAACGCGAGCAGCGCCTTCTGCGAGGCACCCGCGTGCATGGGCAGTTGCCGCCCGGGCTGAACCGACAAGCGCAGCGGCTGCGGCGTCTCCACGCGCTCCAGGCACACGCTCCGGTCTCGCTCCGGGGTGAGGACGGTCAGCAGGGCAGTCTCGCCGGTGGCATCCGAGAGCCTGCGCAGCGGCCCGATCGCCACCGGGCGCAGGTCGGCGACGGCGCGGGCCCGCTCGCCGAGGCTCAGCGCGCCGACGCCGAGGCGGAAGCGGCGGGTCTCCTCATGCTGGCTGACGTAGCCAAGGCGCTTCAGCGCGGCCAGGATGCGATGCACGGTCGGGACCGGCAGGTGCTGGACGCGGGCGATGTCCGTGGTGGTCCACTCGGGCCGCGACTCGGTGAAGACCTCCAGGATTCCGAAGGTCCGCTCGAGGACCTGGAAGGCCGGCTTCGGCTCATGATCTGCGGCGCTGTCCTGCGTGCGGTCCGCCGTGGGCTTCGACACCTGCGCTGACCTCCGAGGGGTAGGCGCTGAAGCAGCAGAATGGTAGCATCCCGATCCCGAGTGCCGAAAGGCAGTTTCACTCTGCGAGAGACCCTCGGCAACTAGCACAGTGCGACAAACACCGGGAGTGAGCATGGACCGACCTGATCTCGAGCTCCTGCGCGGCGCCATCGACACGCACGCGCACACCGCACCTGCCCTGTTCAAGCGCCATATCGACGATGCCGCCCTGGCCGAGATCGCGATCGGCTTCGGGATGCGCGGCTTCGTGCTCAAGGACCACGATGCATCCACGACCGGCCGCGCGTACTACGTCAACCGGATGCATCCGGAGGTCGAGTCGTTCGGGTCGGTGGTGCTGAACCGCTCGGTCGGCGGGCTCAACCCCTACGTCGCTGAGTCCGCCATCCACTACGGCGCCAAGATCGTCTGGATGCCCTCCAATCACTCGAAATACCATGCGGACTATTTCGACATGCCGGACTACCCGCAGTTCGGGCGGCCCCGCAAGCAGCTTCCGGGCGAGGGGGTGACGGTGTTCGAGGAGGACGGCGCCACCCTGACCAAGGCCGCCCGGACGATCTGCGAGATCGTGGCCGAAAACAACGTGGCCCTGGCCACCGGTCACCTGTCGCTGGCCGAAATCAGGGCGCTGCAAGACGCCGCGGTCCAGGCCGGCGTCACCCGGTTCATCGTGACCCACGCCAACTGGTCGTTGTGCAAGCTCGATCTTGACGTGCAGCGGGAGCTCATCGCCAAGGGCGCGGTCATGGAGTACGTGGCCTGCTCGTGCGTGTCCCCGATCTTCTGGGAGCAGCAGCCCGGCGAACTCGCCGAATGGATCATCGCGCTGCGCGGCGAGAACATCGTCCTCGGCTCCGACCTGGGCCAGTTCGCCGGCCCCCCGCACCCGGAGGGCCTGCGGATGCTGCTGGCCGCGCTGCTCGACGTCGGCGTCCCCTACGAGTACCTGGAGAAGATGACCAAGCAGAACCCGGCCGGGGTGCTCGGACTGGATCCGGGCTGGACCCCGCCGGCCAGCGCCCGGCCGGCCAGCGCCCCGCCGGCCAGCGCCCCGCCGGCTAGCCCCGCGGCGGGCTGAGCCGTTTCTCGCTGTCTGAGAACCCCTTGTGCAGAGCGAGAAGTGCCGCCTAGCATCTCCGGCGGAGGGACGTGATGTTCACCAGACCATTCAGGTACGAGCGAGCGGAGCGGCTCACGGATGCCTGTTCGCTGCTGCGCGTGCACGGCGAGGGCGCGAAGGTCATCGCCGGCGGCCAGAGCCTGATGCCCCTGATCAACCTGGGCCTGGTGCAGCCCGACGTCGTGATCGACATCTCGAGCGTCACCGGGCAGCGAGAGCTGCGGGCGGAGGACGGCTACCTGACCATCGGGGCGCTCACCACGCATGCCGCGCTGGCGGCCGACCAGCTGGTGGCGGATGCTCAGCCGCTGCTGGGCGCGGCCGCCCGGCTGGTCGGGAACGCGCGGGTTCGCAGCCGCGGCACTCTCGGCGGGTCACTGGCCCACAGTGACCCGGCGGGCGAGCTTCCGCTGGTGATGACCGCGCTCGGGGCCACCTATGAGCTCACCAACGGCGAGCAGACGCGGACGCTCCCCGCCGAGGAGTTCCACGTCACCTTCATGACCACGCAGCTAGCGGAGGACGAGCTGATCGTGAGCGTCCGGCTGCCGACGCTCGGGCCCGGCTGGGGCTGGAGCTTCCAGGAGGTATCCAGGCGGGATGGCGACTTCGCGATGGCCGCGGTGGCGGTGCTGGTCCGGGTGGCGGACGGCATGATCGTCGAGAGCCGGGTCGCCGTGGGCGGCGTGAGCGACCGCCCGGTGCGCCTGGCGGATGTCGAGACCTCGCTGAGCGGCGCCGCCCCGGCCCAGATCGGTGAGCGGGTCGGCCCGCTGCGGGGCATCCGGCCGGTGACGGACGCGGGCGCCAGCGCTGAATACCGGGCTCAGCTGGGCCAGGTCCTGGTGACCCGGGCGCTCACGGCGGCCAGCGAGCGATCCGCGGAGGCGGCGTGACCGGAGGCGGCGCGACCGGAGGCGGCGTGACCGACAACAGGGCCGTCACCCTCACCGTGAACGGCCGGCGGATCACCCGGGCGGCAGGCGGCCACTTCACCCTGCTGCGCTGGCTGCGTGATCTGGCCGACGTGACCGATCCGAAGTACGGCTGCGGGGAAGGCGTCTGCGGTGCCTGCACGGTCCTCGTCGATGACGTTCCTGTTTCCAGCTGCCTCGTGCTCGCTGCGCAAGTGGACGGCGCTGTCGTCACCACGGCGGCGGGCCTGACCGAACCCGACGGGTCGCTCAGCCCGCTCCAGCGCGCTTTCCACGAGCGGCATGCCGCGCAATGCGGGTTCTGCACGCCGGGCATGCTGATGACGGCCGCCGCCATGCTCTCTGGCGGCTGCCGGCGGTCCCGGGCGGAGATCCGCAGCGAGCTCCATGGCAACCTGTGCCGCTGCACCGGCTACGGCCCCATCGTGGACGCGGTCGAGGCCGCCCAGGAACAGGCCGCCCAGGAACAGGCAGCCGGGGCAGAGGCGGACCGGTGAGCGGGGCCCAGGTTCCTTCGACCGGGATCCGGACGTCGAAGGAAGACGAGCTCAGGGTGGTGCGCCAGCCGCTGCCGCGCCACGACCAGGCGGAGAAGATCGCTGGCACCACCCGGTACGCCGGAGACCTCGCGTTCGCCAGCATGTTCCACGCCCGCCTGGTGCGCTCCCCGCTGCCGTCGGCGCGGATCACCCGGCGGGACGGCGCCGCGGCCCTGGCCGTGCCAGGCGTCGTGTGCGTGCTGTTCGGCGAGGACGTCCCGCACAACATCATCTGGGTTGACGTCCCCGGTCAGACGGTCGAGGTGGCCGCGCTGAAGGCCAGCATGGAGGTGCTCGCCACCGACCGGATCAGGTTCCACGGTGAGCCGGTGGCCCTGGTCGTCGCGGAGACCGAGGACGCGCTGGCCGAGGCGTGCGAGCTGGTGGAGGTCGACTACGAGGAGCTGCCCGGGGTCTTCGATCCCGACCTGGCGCTCACCGATGGCGCTCCGCCCGTGCACGACCAGGGAAACCTGCTCGGGGAGTGGAACATCGACACCGGTGACGTCGCCGCGGCCTTCGAGACCGCGGACGTGGTCGTCGAGGGCAGCTATGCGACGCAGACCGTGGACCACGCCTACCTCGAGCCCGAGGCGGGCGTGGGCTGGCTCGATGACGATGGCGTCCTGAACCTCCGGGTCGCGACCCAGGTCGTCGAGCACTACCGGGACGTGGCCAGGATCCTCGGGGTACCCGAGGCCAGGGTGCGGGTCATCGCGCCCTACGTGGGCGGGGGCTTCGGCGGCAAGGAGGACATGACCGTCGAGCCCTACCTGGCCCTGGCCGTCTGGCGCACCCGGCGCGCGGTCCGCATGCAGTGGACCAGGCAGGAGTCATTGCTGGCCCGCCCGAAACGGCACAGCATGCGGCTGCGGTACCGGACCGCGGCCCGCCACGACGGCATCATCGTCGGCCAACAGATCGACATCACCGCCGACTCGGGCGCCTACGCCTACCTGTCCGCGCTGGTGCTGCTGTATTCATCGGTGCACGCCTGCGGCCCCTACCGGGTGGACAACGTGCGGCTGCGGGCCCGCTGCGCTTACACCAACAACCCCCCGACGTCGGCCTTCCGCGGGTTCGGCGGCATGCAGGTGGTCTTCGGTTACGAGTCGCAGATGGATCTCCTCGCTCGCGAGCTGCAGATCGCCCCGGCTGACATCAGGAAGCGAAACGCGCTGGCACGCGGTGATGTCCTGCCCGTGGGCCAGCCGATCCAGACCGAGGTGCTGCTGGCGGAGACCATCGACGCGGTGCTGGCCCGGGCGGGCGCCAAACCGGCGCCATCCGGCCCGCGCACGGTGGTGGGCCGCGGGATCGCCGCCAACATCCAGTCCTACGGCAGGATCGTCTGGCTGAACGACTCGGCCGCCGCCTGGGTCGGGTTCCAGCTCGACGGGAGCCTGACCGTGCGCTGCGGGGTTCCTGACATCGGCGGCGGCCAGGCGTCGTCGCTGGCCCAGATCGCGTCCGAGGTCCTGGGCGTCCCGATGGACCGGATCACCGTGCACTTCGGCGACTCATCCCTGACCCCGCTGGCCGGCACGACGACGGCGACCAGGCAGCTGCTCATGTCGGGGAACGCGGTGTACGAGGCGAGCGTCCTGCTCCGCGACGGCGTGCTGCGGGCGGTGGCCGACGAGACCGGGCAGCCTTTTGAGGGCCTCCGGATCGACGCCGACGGCATCAGCGGGCCGGGCCAGGCCCTGGCCGTCCCGGAGGCCCTGGTGACCTGCCGCCGGCGCAACGTGCCCATCGAGGCGCTCGGCACCTTCTTCGGTCCCAAGGGCAAGCCCGTGGTCAAGAACCTGCGCGCCGACCGGGTGTTCCCCGACTTCACGTTCGGGACTCACCTGTGCGACCTCGAGGTGGATCTCGACACCGGCAAGGTGAAGCTGCTCAGGTACGTGGCCGCGCACGACGTCGGCCGGGCCATCAACCCCCGGTCGGTGGAGGGGCAGATCAGCGGCGGCGCCGCCCAGGGCCTCGGGATGGCGCTCCTCGAGGAGGTGGTGGTCGAGGACGGCGTGAACCTTACCGGCGGCTTCTTCCAGTACCTGATCCCCACCGCCACCGACCTGCCCGATATCGAGTCCATCGTGCTCGAATCGGGAGAGGGGCTGGGCCCCTTCGGCGCCCGGGGGATCGGCGAGCCTCCGATCGGGCCCCCGGCGGCGGCCGTGGCCAGCGCCATCCACGAGGCGCTCGGGACCCGGCCGACCGTGCTCCCGATCACGCCCGAGCGCGTGCTGGCCTGCGTCAGCGCGGCCGGGGCGCGAGCGGCTTCCGCGGAGAACTAGGTCAGGACGGAGCGCGAGCGCCATGCAGTCACCGGACTCCCCGAGCGCAGTCCAGCCACCGGATTTCCCGATGATCGTGGGCGGCGAGCGAGTCGGCGCCCGGTCGGGCGAACGGCTCGATGTGGTCAACCCGGCCACCGGAGACCCCTGTGCCACCGTGCCACTAGGCACCGAGGAAGACGCCGACCTCGCGGTGGCCGCCGCCGCTCGGGCCTTCGAGCCGTGGCGGAAGACCCCGGTCAAGAACGTCGGAGTGTCCCTGGGCGGGCACCTGCCGCTGTTCGAGCTCTAGGCCCGGGCTTGGTGACGGGCGACGACGGCGACGGCGGTCGCGGTCGCGGTGGCCGCCGTGAGGCGGGCCGGGGTTGGCGTGAGATGGCAGGAACTGCCGGGCCCTCCGCGCCGATCGACCTCGTCCACGACGTCACGCTGGAGGTCCTCGAGGACGACCCGTACCCGACCTACGCCTGGATGCGCCGGCACCGCCCGATCGCCTACGTGCCGGACACCGGCCGGGTCTGGATCACCACCTGGGACCTGTGCGACGAGGCCGGGAACCACGACGAGGTCTTCGGGCCCACCACCGAGGTCTTCCACGCGGTCTACGGCGACCCGAACGTGATGAGCCTCACCGGTGCCGAGCACCTGGCCCATCGCGGCCCGCTGAACGCGTGTTTCCGGCCCCGAGCCGTGCGCGGGTACCGCGAGGGGCTGCTCCGCGCCACCGCCGCCCGCTACGTTGAGGCGATCCGCCACCACGGACAGGCCGACGCGAACGCCGGCATCCTGGAGCGGATCAGTATGCGCGCCATCGCTGATGTGCTCGGCTTCAGCGACGTCGACGACGACAGGCTGGTCCGCTGGTTCCATGGATACGCTGCCTACCTGGTCGACTTCGGCCGGAGCAGCGAAGTGGCCGCCCACGGCCGGGCCGTCAAGGCGGAGGTCGCCGCCTACCTGGGCGGCCGGCTGGAGCGGCTCGCGGCCCATCCGGACGGCAGCACGCTGTCCCACCTGCTCCACGACGGCATGCCTGCGGGCACCACCCGCAGCCTGGACCAGATCATCGGCGATACCGGTGTCATGATCGTCGGCGGATTCCAGGAGCCCGCCCACGGCGCGGCGAACACGCTGCACGGCCTGTTCAGCCGCCCCGACCAGGCCGCGCGCCTCGCCGCCGACCCGGCGGCCTGGTCAGCCGCGGCCGTGGAGGAGGGACTGCGATGGCTGGCACCGTTCGGCATGACCGAGAAGCTCACCACGGCTGACGTCACGGTCGGCGGCGTCCATATCCCGGCCGGGACCGAGGTCGCCCTGGTCCTCGGCTCGGCCAACCGGGACGAGACCCGCTACCGCGATCCTGACGTGTTCGACCTGGACCGCCCGCGGCAGAGCCAGGCCGCCTTCGGCTATGGCCTGCATTTCTGCCTCGGTCACTTTGTCGCTCGCCAGCTTGAGCAGGTCATGCTCGAGGAAATGTTCACCCGGCTGCCGCGGCTGCGGCCCGATCCTGACCGCCCGGCGCTGGTGCATGGCTGGGCGGTTCGTGCGGCTAAGCGGCTGCCCGTTATCTGGGATGCCTGACGACTGTCACTCTTGCGGGCTGACTTGGGCGCTGCCCTGCTGCGCGGTCTGCATCCTGGTGCGCCGGCCGAGGGCGTAGAACACCAGTCCGATAATGACCATCACGCCGAGCGGGATGAGCTGTGACCGCTCATACGCACCGCGTTGCCCGCCGAAGCCGCTCGGCAGTGAGCTGTTGGGATCGGAGGTGCCGATGCCCGGGTAGAGCACCGCGAGGGTAGTAAAGGCCGCCCAGGCGGTGGTCAGGATCCCGACGAGCCACAGCCCGATCGTCCCCCCGGGTATCCGGTACGGCCGCCGAACGTCCGGATGGCTGTACCGCAGCTTGATCACCGCCGGGAAGATCAGCACGTAGGTGATCGTCACCATCGAGATGACCAGCCCCAGCGTGGCGCTGAAGTACTTCGCCGAGTTACCGCTGGTCAGCGTCAGCGACAGGATGAGCACCCCGGTCGCCACCAGGCCCGAGAGCAGGTTGACGGCGATCGGCGTCCCGAACCGCTTGGAGAAGTAACCGAGCACCCGGGGCGCGGATCCGTCGAAGCCGGCCACCGCCTGGGTGCGGTCAGATCCGATCAGCCAGACGACACCCGAGGAGAGCAGGCCGAAGATCACCCCGACCGCCACGATGTCCGCGAGGACCTTGCCCGCGCCGGTCAGGACGGTGCCCGCGCTGGTCACGTGGCCGCCGTAGACGATGAAGACCGTCTTCACCGCGTCCACGAACCCGTCGACGTTGGACAGCTGGGACGGGGGGAGGATCAGCAGGATAGCCAGCACCGGCAGGCCGTAGAAGAGCACGGTGGCGATGCCCGAGCGCAGCACGGCGAAAGGCACGTCCTTAGCCGGGTTCGTCAGCTCCTCGGCTGCGTTGCTCGGCAGCTCGAAGCCCTGCAGGTTGAAGATGAGGATCGGCGCCGCCGCGAGGAACACCACAAAGGTGGGCTTGAATGCCCCGCCGCCCAGGCCGTGCACCCCGTACTTGGCTGCGTAGATCAGGACCGTGAGGGTGAAGAAGGCCAATAGGCCCACGCGGACCAGCGCGCCGATGGTGGCGACCCACTTGCCGAACTTCAGCGCCATGATGACCGCGGCGATGCCGGCCCAGACGAACACCAAGCCGAAGACGTATTCCCAGGCCAGCGACAGGTTGACGAAGAACGTGCTGAACGTGGCCATGGCCGTGATGGACAGCGTGCCGGCCAGCCAGATGGGGTTATCCACCCAGTACATGACCGCGACCACGGCCGCCGCCGCTCGGCCAAACGCGAGCTTCGTCCAGACGTAGGGGCCGCCTTCCTCGGGGAAGGCGGTGCCGAGCTCGGCGGTGAGCAGTCCGTAGGGCACCAGGAAAAAGATGATCATGACGACGAGCCAGGTGAACGACTGGGCACCGTAACTCGACACCGCGCCGAGCGTGTCCAGAACGATGATTGCGGCCAGCATCATGAACGCGGTGTCCAGGCGACCTACGCTCCGCCTGAGTTTCTTCCGCTCTTCGCCGGCCGCCACCGTGGGCAGGGCATAGACCGATAGGAGTTGGTCCTGACTGGCCGTTTCCTGCTCCATCGGTATCCTCTCGTCTCATCGACATGATCGTCGATGGGGTCGATGAATTTGATGCCGATTCCGGGGTCGGCACGCATAGCGGACAAGCAGCAACCAGGGCGGGCCTACTGCCCGTCCTAAATAGTAGATAGGCCACCGGTACTGTGGCACTGTAGCGAATCTTGCACAGACGTCAAGATAGACGCCCATCTTTGGACGGACCAGGTCAGCGCGCCGAGGCCAGCGAAGCCGTCATCCCCCGGCGATGTTCTTCAGGTTCTCCCGCACGGCCTGGGTCAGCGGATCGCCTGCAGGCAGGACCCGCTCGCAGCGCGCCAGGGTCCCGCGCAGCATCGTCATCGCGTCGCTCAGCCTGCCCACCCGGTAGTAGGCGGTGGCCAGACTGGCCTGGTAGGCGAGGGTATCTGGATGATCAGCGCCCAGGACCCGTTCGTAACCGGCGTGGGTCTGCTCGTAGAGCTGCAGCGCGGAGGCCATCCGGCCCGCAGAGTGGTGAGCGGCGCCGAGATTGCCCCGGGCCGCGATGGTGTCCAGATGGTCGGGGCCGAGCACGCGCTCGCGGTCGGCGAGGACCTTCTTGTACTGAGACAGGGCGTCCTTGAGCCGGCCATCGGCCAGATAGGCCTCCGCCAGCTGCTGGCGGGTGGCCATGGTATCGAGACTCTGGGGGCCCTGAATGCGCTCGCGGTCGGCGAGCGTGCGCCGGTACAGCCGGATCGCCTCATCGAACTGCGCCGCGGCGCGGTAGGCCGCCGCGAGCTCATCGCGCGCGCCGAGCGTATCGAGGTGATTTGCGCCGCGGACGCGCTCATAGTCGCCGACCGCCCCGTCCAGCACGGTAAGCGCATCGCGGAGCTGGTCCGCGGCGACCAGGGCGTGTCCCAGGTTGCGCCGGGCCGCGATGGTACCCGGATGATCCGGCCCGAGCACGCGCAGCCGGTCGGCCAGGATCCACTGCAGCCACGGGCAGGCCTCGGCCGCCCGCCCGGCCCGCAGGTAGGCGTCGGCCAGGTGCTGGCCGATCACCACGGTGTCCGGATGGCTCGGCCCGAGCACCCGCTGGCTAGCCGAGGCGAGGTCCCGCCAGTGCGCGACCGCCGGGCCGGTCAGGCGCGCGCTGTCCAGGCTCCGCCCGGCGCGCAGCAGCAGCGGATGACAGCTACCCGCCCACAGCAGGTCCCCGGCCGCCTTCTGCAAGCTGGCCGCGCACCTTCGGGCTTCCCCGGCCAGCCACGCCAGCTGCTCGTCGCCGGGCCACACCTCAAGCAGCGCGCCCGCGGCCGCCCTCGCCGCACGTTCGAACATCCCGGCCGGCATCGCGGCCCGGACTGCGGCCTGAATCACCGGCTTCATCCGGACCGTCGGCGGCGTGGTCGCCAGGTCGATGGCCAGCAGTCCCGCTTGTTCGAGAGTTAGCAGAGCATTCCTGACCTGCTCAGGGTCCACCTGGTCGGCCGCACGGTTCACCGCCAGGTACCCGCAGGCAGCCTGCGTGGTGAAGAGCGTGCCGGGAATCCCATGGCCGTCCAGGAGAGCGGCGAGCGCCAGCAGGGACCGGCCTTCCCCGTCCGGCAGCAGCCGGTCAGCCTGGTCAAGAGAGAACGTCCAAGTCACCGAAGCAGGCGGCGGCTGGATGTCGGGCGCTTCCGCCATCTGCTCCCGCCTGCGGACGAAGTAGGCCCGGTAATCCTGGCAAGAAAGCGCCGAGCCGACGATCACGACGCTCGCCTGGGCTAGCGCCAACGGCTCGTAGTCAAGCTCCTCGATGAGGTCGATAGCTCCGAGTCGCTGGTCCGGGTCAGCGGTGAGGCGCGCCCTCAGATAGCTCAGGGCTTCCCGCGGGCTGAACACCCCGACCTGTAGCACCACCGCCCGGTGGCGGGCGGACAGCGCCGCGGTGTTCGTGGTCGTGAGGAGGACCATGCCAGTTGGCCCCTCCGGCCAGAGCCGGTCCAGATCGGCGGGGTCGGCCAGATCGTCGAGCACCACCAGCCACGGCCGGTCTGTCTCGCGTAGCCAGCCGACGAAGCGGGTCGCGATCGACTCGGCGTCACCCGCCGGATCGGCTCCCACCGCCGCCACCGCTGCTTCCACCAGGCCGGAGAGCACCGAGGCCCGGTTGGTGGCAGGGATCCAGACCAGCAAGTCAACCGCGCCCGACTGCCACAGTGACTCAGCGAAAGCCACCGCGAGCTGGGTCTTGCCGGATGACGCCAGCCAGTCCCGCGAGCTGTCCGTAGTCACCCGGGCAGGCACGAGCGCCGCCGTGGTGCCCGGGCTGAGCGTCATGCCCAGGCCAGGGGCCGTCGCCGACCGGGCGATGAAACCATCGGCCAGCGGAGGAACGGGGCCCGACCTGATCGGCCAGCCCAGCGGACCGCCCAGCGGACCGCCCGGCGGGCCCGCCAGCCCTGAGGTTGGCTCTCGGCCTACCACGTCAGCTACCTGCAACCGGCATCCATCCGCACCACCGCTGTCGGGAGTGCGAACCGCGCCTGTCGGAGTGACGTGCCGGATTTGTTGTAACCAGACCAGGTAACGGCAGGCAGCAGCCACATCGATGCTCGGTGACTGCGCGATCCGAACCAGTCCGGACCGCAAGCTGGGCTGCCTGGATAGATCATCAGATGTATCACCTTCCGTGATTAATGATGTCATGCCCATCCGGTCGCCACCGCGCCTAGCGCACCATAAGAGAACTCGTTGCACATGAAGCAGATCCGTTCCTGGCGGAGACGATGACCGACCGGCGCGGCCATGCGTAATCCGAGTTCACCAGGACGCCGCATGGATCAGGAAGACTGCCACCTGCGCGCTGCTCGGGCGCCGCGCGGACCTGGCCGCATACCGGCCCGGCAACTCGGCTGAGGGAGCCGGTAACGGGTGGCTGGGCCCTAATCGGACATGTTGGCCCTCAGGCGCGGTGCGACGGGGTACCTTGGTGTCGCCATGTTGGGCGGCCATCATGACGCAATACGGAATTTTCACCTCCATATGTGTATTGGCATGTGCTGGCCGGTTACGCGTTAGAGTTGGGTCGGTTGTGCGGTGACGCAGTGTGCGCGGAAGAGGCGCGCGCATACAGGCTGCCAGGAAGGGGTGCCATGTCGGTTCCGCTGCCGGGCCGGGTCCTGACGATCCTCGGGGCTGAGCGCCTCGGGGCTGAGCGCCTCGATCCGGACGGGACCGAGAAGTATCGGTTTCTGGCCGCGCGTGTCACCCTGCGCATGGCCTCAGCCATCCACCGGATGTGAGCGGCATGCTGGTCGAAATTATCCTTGTGGTCGCGGTGCTGGGCGTCGCGATCCTCATTGCGGTGGATGTCTCGAGGACCCCAGGTGAGGGCTCGGACGCTGAAGGACTGCCGGCCGAAGCCGGGCGGGAGAGCGCCCGCGGCGGGGCGATCGGGGAACCGGCCGGTAGCCGGCTCGGCGGTGCACCGCAGGAGGCTGGCTCGAGTCGACACCGGTCTAGCGCATTCGATCAGTCGGCCAGCGGCCGCAAGCGCACTCCGGCCGCGCCGGATGCGCCGCGTAAGACCTCACGCCGTGCGCTGAGGAACTGGCGGGTTCGCTCGCGTCTGGTCCTGCTCGTCATCATCCCGAGTGTCACCGCCGTGGTTTTCGGCGGGATCCAGATCGCTTCCTTGCTGCACAGCGCGTCGATGCATTCGTCGGTCCGCTCGGTGCACGACCGGGCGATCACGACGCTGGTCTTTGACTGCGCTGTGGTAATTCTCGTCCTCGCCCTGGCGCTGGCGTTCACGGTGATTGTCGGTCGGTCCATGGTGCAGCCGCTGCGCACGCTGCGCGCCGAGGCGCTGGATGTGGCCGAGGTGCGGCTGCCAGAGGAAGTGCGCCGCATCAGCGAGACCGACGGCGAAGACGTATCGCTTGATGTGCAGCCGATCGATGTGGATTCATCGGACGAGATCGGCCAGGTGGCGCGGGCCTTTGACCAGGTGCACCAGGAGGCTCTGCGGCTGGCCGCTAACGAGGCCGCGCTACGCGGGAACGTGAACGCGATGTTCGTCAACCTGTCCCGCCGGAGCCAGTCCCTCGTGGAACGGCAGATCCGCCTGATTGATGATCTTGAACAAGGAGAGCAGGACGCTGAGCGCCTGGCGAACCTGTTCAAGATGGACCACCTCGCCACTCGCATGCGGCGCAACTCAGAGAACCTGCTCGTGCTCGCCGGACATGACCTGTCCAGCCGCTGGAACCAGCCGGTGGCGCTGGTGGACGTGCTCCGGGCGGCCGTATCCGAGATCGAGGAATACGAGCGGGTATCACTGAACATGCAGCCGGGCATCGCGGTGCGCGGGCCGGCCGTCAATGACGTGGTCCACCTGCTCGCCGAGCTGGCCGAGAACGCGACGTCGCTGTCCTCGGCCGATACGCCGGTCAATATCTCCGGGCACCTGCTGAACAGCGGCGGGGTACTGGTGGACATCACCGACCAGGGCGTCGGCATGGGCGCGGAAGAGATGGCGCACGCGAACTGGCGGCTCGACAACCCGCCGGTGGTGGATGTCGCCGTTTCCCGGCGCATGGGATTGTTCGTCGTCGGGCGGCTCGCCGCGCGGCACGGCATCAGGGTCCGGCTGCGCCCGGCTGCGTCCGGCGGGCTGACCGCCCTGGTCTGGCTGCCTGACGAAGTGATCACACACGAGGAAGCGGTGGCGCCCGGGTTCGGCAGCTTCGGCACCGCGAGACCGGGACCTGGCCAGCTGGAAGCCGAGCTGGCCGGGCTCACCCACGCGGACTGGCCCGATCCCGACCGCGCCCACGCGGAGCAGGAGGTAAGCGCCGCGAGGACGCCCAAATTCGCCCCGCTGCTCGTCAACGCGCAGGACCCGGCGCTCGGGCCGCGGCGGGTACCTGGAGCGGGTTCGCGACCTGGCCAGTCCTGGTCGGCTACCGGCCCGCTGCCGGTTTTCGCTGCCGAGCCGCCGGCCTTCGGAGCGAGCGGGCCGCCCGATCCCGGGCCGCCGTCCGCGGTGATCGGCGAGGATGCTGAGGCCACCAGACCGGAGCTGGAGACCGCCAGCCGGGAGGCCGAGGGCATCGGCGAGCCCCCCGCTGGGGAGCGTGCGGCGAGCTATGAGGAGGCGGTCCCGGAGGCGGACGCCAGTGAGTCGATGGCGCCCAGCGCGTTTGGGGTCGGCGACGATGCCTTTGGTGACGGTGCTTTTGGTGACGGTGCTTTCGGTGACGGTGCCATCGGAGACGGAGCCTTCGGAGGCGACCGGGCCATCGGAGGTGATGAGGCGTTCGGGACCGGATCGCGGTCGGTCACCGGGTCCCCGTTGGCTCCGTTCGCGGGCGGGAACGAGTCCGCTACAGGCGGTCCGGACCAGGCAGAGCTCGCCGATGCCTCCGCGGCTGCGTCGTCCGCCTTCAGCTGGGAGATGCCGGCTACCAACGGCGAGGTTATCGTGCCGCCCGCCGAGAGCCTCGCGGAAGAGAACCGGCTGCCTATCTTCGAGGCAGTGGAGTCGGACTGGTTCAGGCACGGACGCAACGCGTTCGGCTGGTCTGGCGATGCGGACGAGCCCGAGACCGAGACCAGCTGGACCTCGCCGGCCGACGAGGGCTGGCGTGCGGCCGAGGCCGTGCCTACGCCGTCCTCGGGCGGCCTGACCCCTGCCGGGCTTCCCAAGCGGGTGCCGCAGGCGAATCTGGTTCCCGGAGCCGCTGCGAGTTCGCGGACACAGGCGCCGGTCAGATCGGCTGCTGCGACACGTGAGCGCTTCGCCAGCTTCCAGCGAGGTGTCCAGGAAGGCCGGGCCGCGGCGAGTGCAGGGACAAGCCCTGGGCAGGACGAGACTTCCTGATGTGGGGTGGCACTCGATCTGGAGGAATGGTCATGCTCAGGCCACGAACGCAGTTGTGTCGGCTTACGTGAGCAGCCCGCGTCTGACTGCGTGGGAACTACTGATCAGCCGACCTGAAAGGAAGGAGCGCTCGTGAGTCCGCTAGTGCGCCCCGCACAGGACCTGAACTGGCTCATCACGAACTTCGTGGAGCGGGTACCGTCCGTCGCGCACGCCATCGTTGTCTCGTCCGATGGGCTTCCGATGGCGTTCTCGCAGGGGTTCCCCGCGGATCGCGTCGACCAGCTGGCGGCTGTCACCTCGGGCCTGACCAGCCTGACCCAGGGCGCGGCCCGGGTCTTCGAGGGCGGTGCGGTGACCCAGACGGTCGTGGAGATGCAGCGCGGCCTGCTGATCGTGATGGCGATCAGCGACGGCTCAAGCCTCGCGGTGCTGGCAGCGGCCGATTGTGACATGGGCCTGGTCGCCTACGAGATGACGCTACTCGTTGAACGAGTCGGCAGCGCACTCACCCCTGATGTGCGCGGCGGCTTGCCGTCTGGCTGGCGCAAGGATGGCGCACTATGACGGGAGATACAGGTGTCAACCCCGGGCAAGGATGACTGGCTGCCGGTGAACGGCGGGCGTCCCCCCGGCCTGGGCAGGACGGATCCGCCGTCTGGCGGCGCCAGCGTTCCTGGCCCGCGTGATTCCGGACAGTTCCAAGCGAGGAGCCTCAGGAGCGCCCTGGTCCGGCCGTACGCGGTAACGGGAGGCAGGACAAAGCCGAGGTATCAGCTACAGATCGAGGCGATGGTCGCCGCCTCCCACTACGAGGCAAGAGATCTGTCGGCGCTCAGCCCCGAATGCCAGGCCATCCTGGGATTCTGCCGCGACTGGCGCTCGGTCGCGGAGATCTCCGCGGTGCTCAGGATGCCGCTCGGCGTCGCTCGTGTGCTCATCGCAGACATGGCGGCGGAAGGACTGGTCCGGATTCACCAGCTTGACCACGCGAGCGGCCGACCGGATCTCAATTTGCTCGAAAGGGTGCTCAGTGGACTTCGCAAGCTCTAAGACCACCGCCGACGAGGAGATGGACGCCGCGATGACGTCCGTCAAGATCGTCGTTGCTGGCGGTTTCGGCGTGGGCAAGACCACTTTCGTCGGCTCAGTCTCAGAGATCACTCCGCTGACCACCGAAGCGGTCATGACCTCAGCGAGCGCCGACGTTGACGACCTGTCGCACACCCCGGAGAAGACGACCACGACAGTGGCGATGGACTTCGGCCGGCTCACCCTCGACGCCGGGCTGATCCTCTACCTGTTCGGCACCCCGGGCCAGCACAGGTTCTGGTTCATGTGGGATGACCTGATCCATGGCGCGATCGGAGCGGTCGTCCTGGTGGACACGCGCAGGCTCGCGGACTCGTTCCCGGCCGTTGACTACTTCGAATCGGCCGGGCTGCCGTTCATCATCGCTATCAACGGCTTCCATGGCGACTTCCCGCACAGCGCGGCTGACGTGCAGGACGCGTTGTCCGTCAGCCCGCATGTCCCCGTGGTCGAATGTGACGCGCGGGAACGGAACTCGACCAAGGCCGCGCTGATCGCTTTGGTCGAGCACGCGATGGCCATGCAGCTCAGCCCTCGGTAGGCTGGGTAGCCAGGGTCCCGGCCGGGCGACTCGCCGGATGCGGTGCGTCGGTCGGGCTGCCAGGCCCCGGTGTAATGTTCCATCGGCCGCCAGGGGCGTTGGCTTCAGGTGGTCGCCAGGGGCGGTAGCTCAGCCGGTCAGAGCAGCGGACTCATAATCCGCCGGTCGTGGGTTCGAGCCCCACCCGCCCCACAGCTTGAAAGTCCTGGTCATGCCCGTCTGACCTGCAGATTCGCGGCCTTCTCCTGATCTTGTGCCGCGCTGCTCTTGTGCGACTGTATGTGGTCTCAGGTGGCCAGATGCAGGTCGCTGTGCCCAATACGTGCCCAAGTTCAGTCCTGGCTCAGCGCCTCGGAGATCCGGCGCTTGGCGAGCTCGTCCTGGCCGACGACGCACTTGGCGTAGATCCGCAGTAGCACGTCGACGCTGTGCCCGGCCCATTCGGCGACCTGGGTCGGGTAGACGCCTCCGTTGAGCCACGTGGACAGACATGCGTGGCGTAGGTCGTAGGGCCGCCGGGCCAGGGAGAGGCCTGCTCCGCTGGCGTGAGGGCCGCCTGGCGAGCTTTGATCCACGCGCGCCGATAGGTGATCGTGGGCAGTTCGCCACCGCGAACGCCGCTGAAGAGGCGGCCGTCCAAGGTGGTGCCGAGCGCAAGGTGCTCGCGGAGCAGCCTCGTCAGCTCGGGATGGACCGGCACTATGCGGCTATCGCCCTCCGGGCGGTGCTTGAGCTGCCGACGCTCTCGGGTACTTCCGTCATCGGTCCAGTCCGCGCCTGCATCGGGCGTCGCGCTCCGCAGCTGCAGCTCGCCCCATGCCTGTTCATCTTGCGTCCTTGAAGCTTGGGACGGTAGGACGAGGTCCTCCGCGCGCAGATTGATCGCTTCCTCGGGGCGCAGCCCCGCGTAGTACATAACCGCGAAGAAGGCGACGAGCGTTGGCCCGCTCGGCTGCTGGTCGCGCACCGCAGCCAGCAGAGCTCGCGCCTGACGCGGGTTCACGACACTGCGCCGGTCCACCTGGCTCGAGACTCTCGGCGCAGTCCATTTGAGTGTCCGGATCGGGTTGCCGTCGAGCAGGCCTAGCTCAATCGCGTAGTCCATCGCGTTGGCCAGGATCGTGCGATTCCGCCGCGCTGTGCTCGCGGCCGCACTCCTGCCGTCGAGCCGACCGGTGGCCTGGTCGAGTACCCGGCGCGCGACGGCTGCCTCGGCCAGTGCCGACATCGGGACGCTGTTGTGGGCAACCCAGGCGAGGACCTCAGCGACGTCCTCGGGTGGATCGGCCCGCTGCTTGGTGTTGAACCCGTACCGAAGCAGGGCGCGGCGGACAGCAGCGTCGTCTGGGCGCCCGCGTGCTTCAGACAGCAACGCAGGGGAGGCAGCGATCAGTGCTCGTGCGATGTCCTTGCGGTACTTAGCCGAGGCCAGCTTCCACTTCATGTCGACATAGCGGCAGGCAAACTCGTACCAGCTGACGGCGGTCCTGCTGCGCTCCCACGACGTAGGCCTGCCAGTGATGACACTGATGCTTCGCCCTTGCGCGTCGCGATCAACAGCGAGCTGCGGAAACTGTCGGCCTGGGCAGCAGTGCGGAAGCCTTCCTTCCAGAGCCTGCTACTCACCTTCCAGCGCACCTTGTATGTGGTGACTCGGCTGCCCTTGTACCTTCGCCCGCCATTCGTAGAACGTGCGGCGGCTGACGCCGAGATCGGCACACACGTCTGCGATCGTGAGCTTGTCTAGCTCACGGACTCCGCGGCCGTGCTCAGCGCCGGACACGTCTCGCGCTCCGCACCGCCAGACCGCACCGGCTGACTGGCGCGCATCGCCAGACCGACCGGCACAGCCGCTCGTCCATTGTGGTCTCCTTCCGGATCAGGTCCCGAACGCATGATCCCGTCCTTGGATTCATGCACTCCGCGCGATTGTACGAGCCAGCCCGCGGGCTCCCCTAAGTTGGCACGCTCGGCCCGGGCCGCATAAGGCCGAGTGCCGGGCGCTTGCCATAAGTGATCGGGGTGACTCCCCGCAATGGTGCGGACATTCTCCGCACAGAAATGCCCTTCAATATTCTGCCGACGCCCTAGACCTTCAGGTCGGCGCCTTTGGCGTGTCTTGCCGCTCCGCTCCACCAATGTGCAGCAAGCGCCGACAGTATGCAACCGAAGCCCGATCGCCACTTAGCGACCGCCATTGTCCGTGAGCGTCCGTAGAAGACCGTTACTGTCCGCCGGTAGGCCTCAGCACCACGCCAAATGTGATCTAAATCACATCAGGGATGTCTGCTAGCACGGTTCAGTCAGGACCGGATTGTCGGCCCCACTGCGCATGCTGGTTGGGTGAGCCAGTCGAAGCAGAAGGCGGCGCGTCGGGCCAGAAAGGTTCAGCCGGATCGGCGCGATCGGGCCGCCACGGCCCAGCTAGATCCTGCGGGGCGAGTCAGCCAGCTGCCCGAGACCAGGCTGCTTGAGCGAATCGGGCAGGCGCGGATCGAGCGAGACGAAGCCGAGGAAGAACTGGCGATCCTCATCGAGGCTGCCGTCAGCCAAGGCGTCGGCTGGCCGCAGATCGCTACGCAGCTGGGCGTGACCAGGCAAGCTGCTCGCCAGCAGTACCAGCGCCGACACCCCAGTGGTGCCAGACATCAGGGCCACGTGGCATAGCCCAGCGGCCAACGTGTAAAGCATCAACTGGAACTCGTGAACATCCGTTGTCGAGTCACGACGAGTACTGATGCTCGGCCAGAGGCCCGCTGACCAGGCACGACGGCAAAGATCGCCGCTCCGACAACAAGCGTTGTCGGAGCTGTGACAACTTTCTCTACGTCTTCAAGGGCGCGCCTGGCGGCGCGCCAACCGTCCGGCCCGGGCCAGACGCAGGCAGGAGCCGCGGGAACATCGGGGGAGTGTGCGTGACCAGCGCCGGGATGCCACCGTGTCCAGGGCGGGGCTGCGGGGGAGCGCCGCGCGGGGTGCGTCGGCCAGCCGCGCCCTACGGGCGGAAGCCCACCGGGCGCGGCGCCGCCGCCGGTCAACTGGCCCGCATCCGCAGGCCGGTGGCTGGCGCGGGCACGCTGCCCCGATGGTCGCGACTGCACATCTGACCGGGGCGTCCTCCGCGCCGGGCATCCTCTCGCCGCGCAAGATCACCGTCAAGGGCGCGCCCAAGGGCGCGTCCCTTCGGGCAGACCCTTGACCGTGATCTTCCCCAGCAAGGCCCCGGCACCTATCAGGAGGACGAGGGGAAGGCGGCATCAATACGCTCACCCCGCCTGCGTGAACTAGGCACCGCCGCACGCGCAGTCTAGCCCAAGGCTAGCCCTTCTCCTGCCCCTCCGTCGTATCGGGGGAGGCGGCCTCGGCCCGGTTGATGAGGTCGTCGCGCTGCTGGCTGACTGCGGCCGTTTCACGACGGGACTGTTCGAGATCGCGGCGCGAGTCACGGCCGCGGCGCGAGGTGCGGCGCGCACCGGTCAACAGCAGGCTCAGCCCGAGCATGGCGAGAGCACCGACCACGATGCCGTAGAGGAACAGCGTGCCGGTGGAGCCGGTCACGTGGTAGCCGAACACCGCGAACCCGTGAGTGAGCACATGCGCGCTGCCAGCGTTGCTGAGCACACCGGCCACACCCACGACGACAGCCGCGACCAGAATGATTAGCCCAAGGATGACGATCACGACGTGCTCCTTGAAACCTACAGCCCTACCGGGCCCGGGGCAGGCGCGGGTAGCGGTCCACGAAAACGAAGACGGCGGCACCGATCACAAGACCCAGCACAGCCACCAGCCACAGCGGCATGACCTTGGCGAGGATGCCGCCGACCACGAAGGCGGCGAACAAGGCGACCGCGATCGCGTAAGGAGTCATAGCCACGGGCCGCCGCGTGCCCGGCTTGGGGTTCTTTTGATCCGGCGCGGGGTCCGTCACCACAGTCGCCATCTCCTGCCAGCATGTTCGCTGTCTCAATTACGAGCATACTGCCCAGTACCAGAGCGTGCCTGCAAGAGACCCCCATGCACTCCCGGGGCTGTGCCACATCCGTGCCAGAACGGGGCGGGCGGAGAGTGCACCAGCGGTCACTCGGGAGACAGGTGACGGTGGCCAGCTCACCGCCCCGGACACCGTTGAACAAGCGGCCGTCCTTGGCCGCGCCGAACTGAGCCAGGTGCTCCCGCAGCAGCAGGGCCAGCTCGGGATGGACGGGCACGATCCGGCTGTCTCCCTCGGCCCGGTGCTTAAGCTGTCGTCGCTCCCGCGTGCTGCCGTCGTCAGTCCAATCGCGGCCGGTATCCGGTGTCGCGTTGCGGAGATGCAGTTCGCCCCAGTCGTCGGCCTGCCCCGGGGGCGGCAGAGTCAGACAGTCCGAGGTGAGACTGACGGCCTCCTCCGGACGGAGCCGGGCGTAGTACATCAGCCCGAAGAAGGCAACGAGCCGAGGCTCGCTCGGCCGCTGAGCCCGGACTGCTTCCAAGAGCGCCCGGGCCTGGTGCGGGTTAACGACGCTTCTCCGGTCCACCTGCCCGGACGAGCGAGGCGCGGTCCACTTCAAGACCCGGATCGGATTGCTGTCGAGCAAGCCCAGTTCGACCGCGTAATCCATGGCGTTCGCCAGAATCGTGCGATGGCGCCGGGCGGTGCTCGCGGCCGCGGTCTTGCACCTGCGCCTATGACCGCCATCGACCAAGTTGCCGATAGTTCGCATCGAGGGGGTCAAGGGATTTAAACTTGCCCAGCTTCACCCACATCGTGCTCGGCGCGCCGCGCATCAGGGCAGGTCCACAGCTGACTGCGACAGGAGCGTCGGACACGCAGACGAGGGGCGCAGGTGAACGCCAATACAGCCGGGCTAGGACCTAGACAATGTGCTGATGCCGGTAGGTCTTCAAGTCGGCCAGGAACTCATCGAGCTCTGCATCGGACCCGAAGATATCGGCGCGCAACTCATCGGCTGAAACGACGGGCCGCACGCCTTTACGCCGGACCTGCTCGTCCAGCTCGGCGGAGTAGGACCCGTGGTCCGGCTCGGCGAAGTTAGCGACGCTGACGACTGCGCCACCTCCTTCCAGTGCCTGTTGCTCAACGGTAGCGGTTGACCCGACGCTCCCAGGCCACGCGCAGTTCGCATCGAGGGGATCATGCGGCGATACCCTTGAGTGGTGGTCGATGATGTGCTGACGCTGGAGGGGCTGCGCCGACGCCGCGCAGAGATCCTCAGTGTTGCACGCAAGCGCCGGGCTTATCGGATCGCAGTATTCGGCTCTGTCGCCAGGGGAGAGGCCCACCCCGGCAGTGACCTCGACTTGCTCGTGGATTTTGAGCAGGGCACCTCTCTTCTTGATCACGTCGGCTTGTTCCAAGATCTTGAAGAGCTTCTCGGTGTCGGAGTCGACGTCGTCGCGCGGAGCGCCCTCAAGCCGCGGGACGAGCACATTCGCGCCGAGGCCGTGAATCTGTGACCAGAGGAGTCGATGATCTGCTGGCTGATCTGGCGGAGGCAGCCGACGCGGCAGCAGAGCTTGTAGGCTTCGGGAAGGAGCGCTGGGACGCCGAGCGCCCCCTGCGCCTGGCGGGCGAGGCGGTCATCGGCCGTCTGGGCGACATTGCCACCAAGCTCCCCGACGAGGTCATCGAGGCGACGCCCGAGATTCCCTGGCGGGAAGTCAAGGGCATGAGGATCATCGCGGCGCACGCCTACCATCGCATCGACTACGACGAGGTCTGGGTCACGTTGCGCGACGACGTCCCGAGCATGAGCAAGGCGATCGGCCGCTGGCGTCAGACCCTAGCTTGATCATGCCAAATGCGTGCCGAAACCGGCCTGTGCAGGCCGGGCGCCTGCACCGCCCGCTCGTGTTGTACTTCTTCGCGGCTAGCCTGCGGTGCCAGGCCAGGAGCGTAGCGGGCGTCACGGGGAACACCTCGGACCAGCGTCGGCGGGACACAGTCCGCGCCGGCGCGGCCAACCAGGCCCGGTCCGCCGGTACCGCACCCGCCCGGCCTGCCGGCGCAGCACCGCGTTCTCATGCCGACAGAAGCACCAGCACCTCAGCCACAGCCGCCTGATCGCCCTGACATGCCACGACGATCAGGCCGAGTCGACCGGGCGATGAAATGGTGGCCGTCACCGGCTTACCGCTGGTGAGCTGCTCCCAGCCACGGTACTTGCCTGCGCTCCGGCTGGAACCAACACCCAAAGCGCCGAAATAAGAGCCGGGCAGGAGACTAAGATCCATCGCTTCATGGCGTCAAACCTCCGTGGTGCACCAGGTCCCCGCGCGAACCAGACAGGTACCCGTTAGTGCCCACGGACGTGGTGTACGGATCTTGAACTACCGCAACGTCTGATGGCCCGGGGCGGTGATCTTGGTTGCCCGGCCGGGGATCGCCCAGCTAGTAGTTCAGGGAGGGGTACCAATCGCCCCGGCCGTGTGGCGTGAGATCAAGGAGGTGCCAGACCGGGCTGAGTAGGTCGATGCCGCGTTCGCGTCGGTCGTCGGCCAGCTGCGTGCCCCTGGAGTAGACGTGACGCACGGTACCGTCGCCGCCGCGGGTGAACACCGAGATCCACTCGGTCTGAGCGCCGTCGGCCTCCTCGCTGCCGAGATCGTAATTGAACGTCGAGTCGGCGGCGCTGAGCAGGCGCAGGTTACTCCAGCCACGCGATTGCGCGTGGGCCCTGATGGCGGCGGGCTCGGCGGCGGCAACCACGGCGAAGTCGACGTTTTCCGTGAGGTGGGGTGCCGCCGCGTTGTACCCGTCGATCCACATCGTGCACAACGGGCATGGCTCCGTCTGGGCCTTGCCGTACATGAAGTGGTAAAGCACCAGCGTCCGGTCTGGGGCGCTGAACAGCTCGGAAAGCCGTACGCGGTCACCGCTGGCGACCTCGACCAGCTCGTAGTCGTCGACGTGACGGTACTCACCGCCAGCGCCCATCGCACGGGTACACGGGTGGGACGCTGGTGACCATCCCCACATGTGCCGGGCGTCGACGATGCAGAACAGCTCGACGCCCCCAGAACCGGGCAGCTCGCGGCTGACGGTGATACAGGCGGCTAGGCGCGTGCAGCTGATGATCCACCAGGAATCCATCGGCAGCCGCTGGCCGACGCGCGCTGCATGGTTATTCACGACCGCTCGCACCAGAGAAACGCGCGGTCAGGCCGCGATGAGGTACCAGGAACCGGTGACTGCATACGGCCCTTGGCGCGCGGATGCCCTATCGCTAGGACCGACATTCCGTGTTCGCACCCCTGGTTTCCTGGTCGACCTGCGCCTCCTGCCTGACGAGCACCGCAAGCTGTTCGTGCCGGCCGTGCATGAGAATCTCCGTCCCGCGCGCTGCCGCGCGGCTGCCGCAGGCCAGGACCAGCGCAGCTGCGCCCGCGTCTCCGCGGAGACGCCCGGAGCAATTGCGGACGGATTCTCCGGCGTGTGGCGTCATCGGCCGCTTGGGCGACACTGCTATCAAGCTCCTGACGAGGTCATCGAGGCGACACCCGAGATTCCCTGGCGGGAGGTCGTGCGGGCGGTCGCGTACTGACCATCCGCTCCGGATCGCAAAGGGCCCGGTGCCGGTGGCTACGCTTCATCCGCGGACCGTGGGACGCTGCGGAGCGACTAAGGGGGTCAGCATGAGCGGGCCACCAGCGGGCACGCTGCTCGACCTGCTCGAACCTGGCTGGCGCCGGCATCTCGCGTCCGGAGAGCCGGCCGGGACACTCGACGTGGAACCCGAGATGCTGGACGCGGTGGCAAAGGCGCTGGGAAGCCTTTCCCGGTCCGAGCCGCCGACAGTACTGAACTGCAGGTGGCCGGCCTGCGTCGTCGTCGCCATGGCGCAGATCACGGCCCATCACGACAAGAACGGGAAGGTTTGGCCGGCCTGGCACCGGGCGACCGGCTCGCGCGCGACCAAGCACTCCACCGCTGAGTGGGCCGAGACGTTCCTGGGCTCGCTCGCGACGCTACGCGTCCCGGCCCCGGCGGGCGACCCGCTTGAGACTGTGCTCGCCCACGCGGCAGTGACCGAGTCGTCCCTGCCGGAGTTCCTGCGGCTGGCCGGTGCCGGAGCGCCGGACCAGGAACTAGCCGCGCTCGATCCCGCGGTCGCCGCGCTGCTGCGCCTCAGGGCGGGCACCGGGTTCGTCGAACGCTGCCGTGCGCTCATGGAGCTGCTCTCCGAGAACGATGAACCCGGCGCTGAAGATCTGGCTGGCCTGTCTCTGCCGGGCCGCGTCATCGACGCGGCCCGGACGGTCGCGGCCGCCTTCCCGGGACCGGACGGGCGGCCGCCGTTGCGGCTCGATCCGTTCGGGCGGGGCGTGCTGACCCGCGACGTGGACCCCGACGATCCTGGCCGGGATGAGGCGGGATCCTGGACCCCGATGTCTCCGGACGACGTCACCGATCCTCCGGGTCCGCTCCTGGCCTTCGACGCCGACGGTGAGCCGATCGCGGCGGTATTGCCGCCCGAGACCGTCTGGCTGGTCCACCCTGAGGACCGGGCGCTGCGTGCCGATACCGCGCCGCGGGTCCTGGTGGCGAGCAGGCTGCCGCTGACCTGGAAAGGCTGGCGGCTGGTTCAGCTGGACCTGTCCGGGATTGCCTGGCTGGAACTGGAGCCTGCGGGCGAGGAGGTGCCGCGAAGGCACATTGTCCGCGGCCGGTCGAGACCGCGGCTGGTGACGGGCGCCCCGGTACCGGGGATCCACACGACGGACGGGCTTGCCGTCTTCGGGACGCTACCCACGGTACGGCTGCCCGCCGGTGATACCCGGTGGTGGGTCGAGGTGCGAGGGCCGGGCTCCGGCCGGGTCCTGGGGGCGGTCGAGGCCAGCGGGGATCGCTGGGATCCGGAGTGTCTGTGGGATCGGGTGCCTCGTCCGGTGCTCGGCCAACTGGTGGTGACCGTGACCGCGCTGGACACCGCGCCCGTCGCCGGGCTGCGCCGTGTCGTGTTCGTGGCCGAGGGTTTGGACGTCGCTTACTCGCCCGCGCTGCGATTGACGGCTGAGGAGGGTCTGGATGCGGCCGAGGCCGTGCTCTCGCCCGCGCCTGGGATGACCGCCTCGCCCTGCGCGGCCATGATCGGGGCCGAGGACACCGGGATTGAGGTGGTATGTGTAGCGGGTCGGGTCGTGCTGCCGCTCCGGGTCACCCCGCCGTACTGCCGGATACGGATCGAACCCGAACCGGGCAGTACGGGAGCCCTCACGGCGTGGCACAGTCTCGGGCCGCTGCAGCTGGATGCGGCGGACCTGATCCGCGGTGGCGCGATGCGCCTCGACCTGCCCGGGGCCGCCGCTGACCCACCCATCGACGTAGTCACCGCGCGGGGGATCGTGCAGGTACTGGAGCCTTCGAAGCGGGGCAGATATCCGCTGCGGCGGATGCTGGACACGGTGACCGCCCACGGTGGCGCGGAGCTGAGGATGACTGTGGGTGCGCGGACCGCGGTGATTGCCCGGATCAGCGCTTCCGGGCCGGCCGCCGACCCGTGGCTGCCCGGTTGACCCGGCGCCTTGCGCCTGCGCGTCTGCTGGCGCTGTAGGGTTTCCGGGAGCATTTCCTTCCTTCCGCTCGGGAGCGGGTTCCATCGTGGACGCGATCGCTACCAGCACTCTGCTGAGCACCACCTACCGGCGCTACCTGCGGTCGCTATTGCCCGTCCGTGACCCTGTGCTGGCCGTCGCGCTTGCCGACTGTATCGCCGCCAGCCCGCTGCTGACCAAGGGGCCGCTGCTGGAGGCGACGCCGCCCTACCGGACCGGGGCGAGCCTGCGTGACCTGATCGGTGAGGGCGTGCTGGATCCGGCGTTCGCCCGGCTGGGCAGCCAGGCGCTGCCCCTGGACCGGCCTCTTTATGGCCATCAGGAGCAGGCGCTGCGGAAGGCCGCTGCGGGACGGAACCTGGTGGTGGCCACCGGCACCGGGTCAGGGAAGACGGAGACCTTCCTGCTGCCGGTACTGTCGGCGCTGACCACTGAGCACGAGGCCGGCACGCTCGGACCCGGGGTGCGGGCGCTGCTGCTGTATCCGATGAACGCGCTCGCCAACGATCAACTACGCAGGCTCCGCCGGCTACTAGCCAGCGTGCCGCAGATCACCTTCGGCCGCTACACCGGGGACACTCCGGAGCGGGCCGGCGAGGGCACGTCGTTGTTCGAGTCGCTGAACCCGGGCGAACCACGGCTGCCGAACGAACTGCTCAGCCGCCAGGAGATGCGAGACAACCCGCCGCACCTGCTGCTCACCAACTATGCGATGCTCGAGTACCTTCTGCTGCGCCCGGCGGACATGGAACTGTTCGAAGGCAAGCACGGCGGGCACTGGCGGTTCGTCGTGCTGGACGAGGCGCACGTCTATGACGGGGCGAAGGCCGAAGAGGTCGGCATGCTCCTGCGCCGGCTGCGCGAGCGCGTTGGCCGCGGCCATGCTGACGCGGCGTTCCAGACAATCGCCACGAGCGCTACTGTCGGCGACCATCCGCGGGCGGTGATGGACTTCGCCGCCAAGTTGTTCGACGCGTCCTTCGAGTGGGTGGACGGCGACCCGACACGCCAGGATCTGGTCGGCGCGCAGCGGGTAGCCATCCCGGCCGGACCGCTGTGGGGACCTCTCGATCCCGACGACTATCTTGACCTGGCCGGCTCGGCTGATCCAGGGTCGGCGCTGCTGGGCCGCACCGCGGACGATCCGGTGGCCGTCGGCCTTGGCGGTAACGACGCCGCGCTGCTGCTCGCGCACGAGCACACGATGGCGCGGCTGCGCACTCTGCTGGCCCATTCGCCCAGGCCGTTCACCGAGCTGGCCGCCGAGGTGTTCACCGACGCCGATGGTCCCCGCGGCGCAGCGGCGCTAGCCGCGCTGGTCGCGGTGGGCTCGAAGATTCGTGACAGCGCTGGCACTCCGGTGCTGTCGGCCCGGTACCATCTGTTCGCCCGGGCCACCGAGGGTGCGTACACCTGCCTGACGCCCGGCGGCCCGCACGTGTCGCTGGCTCGCCGTGAGATCTGCCCGGACTGTTCCGGCCATGTCTTCGAGTTCGGCTGCTGCAAGCGGTGCGGCGCGGTGCATCTGGCGGGCTCGGTGGAGCGCACCTCGGGCGGTGAGCACTTCACATCGCGCGCAGTGCGCCCCGACCGCCGTACCTGGCTGCTGCTCGACGCGCCGGCCGAGACTGCCGACGAGGACGATGAGATCCTCGAGCGTGCCGCGGCGGCGACCGCCAAGGACGCGTTGCTGTGTGGCAGATGCGGAGTTCTCCACACAGCGTCCGCGCCCGTGGCGGGGACGGCAGCCTGCGGCTGCTGCGCCGCCGAACTACGGTCTGTGCGGCGACTGGCGGCCAGGTCAGGCACCCCGAGCGGGTGCCTGGCCTGCGGCGCGCGCGGCGCCGGGCAGGTGCGGTTGTTCGAGAGCGGCAACGAGGCAGCTGCGGCAGTGCTGGCCACCGCGCTTTACCAGGCGCTGCCCCCGGATGAGGAGCTTGCGGACCGGCCCGGCGGCGGCCGCAAGCTGCTCGCGTTCAGTGACAGCCGGCAGGCCGCCGCGTTCTTCGCCCCCTACCTGGAGTCCAGTCACGCCCTCGTGCAGCAGCGGCGGCTGATCCTGGACGGGCTGGCGCGGGCCACCACCCGCGACGCGGACGCCACGGTGGACGACCTGATCGAGGAGACCGCGGCCGCGGCCGGCCGCGCGGGGGTGTTCTCCCGGCGGGAGTCGCGGCAGGGCAGACGCCGGGAGGCCGCTCGCTGGGTGCTGCGCGAACTGGTCGCCCTCGACGAGCGCCAGTCCCTGGAAGGCCTTGGGCTCCTGCGGGTCGGGCTGGGCATGGACCCGTCATGGCGGCCGTCCACCCCGCTGCTCGACCTGGGCCTGTCCGCGCAGGAGTGCGCGGCGCTGTTCACCGAACTGCTCCGCACGGTGCGGCTGCAGGGCGCGCTCACCATGCCGGACGACGTCGACCCGGCCGACGAGATGTTCGACCCGCGGCGCGGCCCGATCTATGTCCGCGGCGACGGCGCAGAGGCAAGGCTCAAGGTACTGAGCTGGCTGCCCACCCGCGGTGTCAACAAGCGACTGGATTACCTGCGCCGGCTGCTGGCCGTCCTCGGCGAGCCCGCGTCCGGAATCGACGCGCGCGACGTGCTGGCCGGCTGCTGGCGGGCACTCACCGCTGCCCGGGACGGCTGGCTGCACGCGGCGGCGCTGCCCAAGCTGGGCCAGGTGCACCAGGTCGATCACACATGGCTCACGTTGTCGGCTGGCGGCGACCTGTGGCGGTGCTCACTGTGCCGGCGGGTCACCACGGCCGTCCTTCGCGGGGTGTGCCCGACGATGGGATGCGCCGGCGAACTGGCCGCCGACCGCGGCGCCGACGACCACTACCGCTCCCTGTATACGCAGACCGCACCGGTGCCGCTGACAGCCCGGGAGCACACCGCGCAGTGGACCGGCTTGGAGGCCGCCGACATCCAGCAGCGGTTCCTTGCCGGTGAGGTCAACGTGCTGAGCTGCTCCACCACGTTCGAGCTGGGCGTCGATGTCGGGGCGCTTTCTGCGGTGCTGCTCCGGAACATGCCGCCCACTACCGCCAACTACATCCAGCGGGCCGGGCGGGCGGGCCGCCGCAGTGGCACCGCTGCGCTGGTGGTCACCTACGCTCAGCGCCGCTCCCATGATCTGTCCCGTTACCAGGCGCCGGAGTCGATGCTGACCGGGCAGGTCCGTGCCCCCTACGTGCCGCTGGGTAATCCGCGCATCGACCGGCGGCACGCGCATTCAGTGGCGCTCGCGGCGTTCTTCCGGGACGCCAAGGACAACGGCGGCCGGGAGTGGAAGAGCGCCGGGGATTTTTTCCTCGGGGGGTTCCGGGCCACGGAGTCCGGGGTCTCGCCGGGGAAGCAGAGTGCCCCCCCGGGCCAGCAGAGCCTGCCCGGCGGACGCGCCGAGCCGCCCTGCGACGCGGTCCGCGGCTACCTCACCCCGGTGCCCGCCGAGATCGCCGCGGCGCTGCGCGCCGTGCTCCCGGAGGTCGCCTGGCGGCTGATCGGGCTGGACGACGATAGCTGGGTGGAGCGGCTGTGCGGGCTGCTGGAGCAGGTCCGTGCCGAACTGGCCCAGGATGTGGCGATGTTCGAGGAGCGCCGGATGGAGGCGTTCGAGTCCCGGCGCAGCGATCTAGCGGCCCGGTTCGAGCGCAGCATCGCCACCATCACGCGGCGGCCACTGATCGGCTACCTGGCCAACCGGAACGTCCTGCCGAAGTACGGGTTCCCGGTGGACACCGTCGAGTTGCGCACCGCGCACTGCGACAGCCAGGTCGGCGCCCGGCTGGAGCTGAACCGGGACCTGTCGGTGGCGATCCACGAATACGCGCCTGGCGCCGAGCTGGTCGCCGGCGGGGTGCTCTGGCGTTCAGGCGGCATATACCGGCTCCCCGGCCGGGAACTGATCACCCGCAGCTACACGGTGTGCCGGGGCTGCCGCCACTACCGGGAGGGCGGCACCGAGCTGGAACCGGCCTGCTCGGCGTGCGGGCGGCCCGCCGATGGCCCGGTCCGCGAATACTGCGTGCCGGAATTCGGGTTCGTCGCCGACCCGCGCACCGGCAAGCCCAGTAACGTGCCGCCGCAGCGGTCCTGGAACGGCGCCGTGCATGTGGTGTCGCTGGGCGAGGAACTCGCGGAGACCCGCTGGAAGGCCGGCACTGGCGCGCTGGCCTGGTGCCACTCCGGTGCCCGGGGCCGGCTGGTGTCGCTGGCCGAGGGACCAGGCGGCTCGGGGTTCCTGATCTGCGACTGGTGCGGGTGGGGCGCCGCCAACCACGGCCGTTCCCCCACGTCGCACGTGAGCCCGCTGCGCGGCAAGCCCTGCACGGGGCCGCTGCGCTGGCGTTCGCTCGCGCATACGTACGAGACGGACATCCTGCGACTGCGGCTTGACGCTCCCGGCCTGGAGACCGGGGCGCAGTGGAACTCCCTCCTGTACGCGGTGCTGGAAGGTGCCGCCGACGGCCTGGAGATCAGCCGCAACGATATCGACGGCGTGGTGCATTCCGGGGCGGATGGCCGCAGCGGCCTGGTGCTGTTCGACACCGTCCCGGGCGGGGCGGGCAGCGTGCTGCGAATCGCCGCCGCACTCGACGTGGTGATCGCCACCGCGGTCCGGCGGGTTGGCTCATGCGATTGCGGCCTGGAGACGTCGTGCTACGGCTGCCTGCGCACTCCGCGAAACGAGCGTCACCACGAGGACCTCAGCCGCGGCGCCGCGCTGACGGTGCTGACATCGCTGCACGGCCTCGCGAGGTGTGCCGAGCCGCCGGAGGGCTGACCGTACTGCGGCGTTTGTTCGGCGTGTCTTGGGCGTCTGTCACGGCGATCCGGCACACTAGGCAGCACATCCCCCCGGCCGTTCCATGGCGAATACCCCCGATGATCGAGATGATCAGAACCTGTGACCGGTAGTCAGCTCTCTACCTCAGTGAGTGATCTCCGTGGTCGGCATGCCGCTGTTCCTGGCGACGCGGCCGCCGGGGACGCCGCGTTCGGCATCGACGCGTTCACCCTCGATGACCGGCTGCGGCTGTTCCACTTCGCGGCCACCGAGAAACGCCACGAGTACCTGTGGCTGCTGCGTGCCTTCGACCGGGCCAGGGCAAACTACCAGGTGCTGATGCACGCGTCCGACGCCCGCGAAGCACTCGGCCAGCTGGCCGAGCAGCACCCGGCGGCGGCCGCCGTCGGCGACGTGCAGGTCCTGCTGGATGCCCTCGCCGAATGGCAGGTGCTGGACCGCTCCTACGACGGCACCCGCGCCGCGAACCTCGCCGAGTACCGCAACCGGCACTACGTCTACCAGTTCAACCAGGCCGGATACCGGGCCTTCCAGGCCGTCGAGGAGGTGCTGACGGCCAGCCTGGAAGACGCCCAGCTGTCCCGACTGGTGTTCCCTGACATCCTGGCCGACCTGCAGGCGCTCGCCGGGGCGGTGCGGTCAGGGGACGCCGCCGAGGTCTACCGGAAGCTGTCCCGGCTGGACGGAGTGCTCGCTGACATGGCGCAGCGCGCCGCCCGCTTCTACCTGATGCTGGGCGATCTGGCCCGCACCAACGACACCCGGCCCGAAGTGTTCCTCGCGCACAAGGACGCACTGCTTACCCACATGCGGGAGTTCCACACCGAGCTGACCCGGTTCGCGCCGCTCCTGGCTGCCGCGGTCGCCGAGGTGGACGCCACTGGCACCGAGCGCCTCGCCCGGCTCGCCGCGGAGGCTGACGAGTCGCTCTTCCGCGGTGCCGACGAACGGGTCGCGGACTGGCGGGCGCGCTGGGGCGGCCTGGTGCACTGGTTCGGCACCGCTCGCCACAGCGAGGCCGAACGCCTGCAGGACGCCACGGTCACCGCCATCGCCAACGTCACGGCGCTGCTGCGCCGGGTCACCGAGTCCCGCCGCGGCGGGGTGAGCAGGGAGACCCAGCTGCGCCATCTAGCGCAATGGTTCACCGCCTGCCCGACGGACGGCGACGCCCATGCGCTGTTCCAGGCAGTGTTCGGCTTCGGGGCACCCCGGCATGTCTCGGCTGTGCACGAGGACGCCGACGAGATCGGGAGCCGGCTGTCGTGGTGGGACGCCGCTGCGGTGGAGCTGTCCCGGACGCTGGTGCGCAACGGCAAGGCCCAGGCGCTGCGCGGGCCCGGCCGGATCCAGCGCAACGACGAGGAGAAGCAGCGGATGCGCGCCGAGCAGCTGAAGGTGACCGCGCAGCGCCGCACCGCCGCGGCAGCGCTGGCCGGTGACGGCGTCTACGGCCGGGTGCTGGACGAGCCGGAGACCCAGGCCCTGCTCAGCCTGCTGGACGTGGCGTTGTCCGCGCGGGTCCCGGTCAGCCGGACGGCCAGCGGGTCCGCGCACGGGGTGCGGCTCACCTTGCGCCCCGCCGCTGGGTCCACCACTGTGCACACGGTCCGCGGCCGGCTCCACCTGGACGGGCTGGCGGTGGAGGTCACCGAATGAGGGTCGCCGCCGACGTCAGCCCGCTCGAGCTGGCCGAATACCAGAAGGCGGCGCGGCTGATGCTGCGTCATCCGCTGATCACTGCGTCCTACCCGGACGCCTCGACGCTTCCCCTGGTGCGCAAGTGGGTCAGGCAGCTGCGGGCCGATTTCGGTGAGGTCCTGGGTTACACGCTCCTTAGCGGGGGCGACACTATCCGGCTGCGCCGGGTGCAGGACGCGCTGGATGACACCCGGCCGGCGCTCACCCGAGCACGGCGGCCGTTCGACCGCCGCCGCTACGCCTACCTGGTCCTGACCTTGTCCGCGCTGGGCCGCTCCGGCGCTCAGATCGCACTCAGCGAGCTGGCGGACACGGTCGCCGCTGACGCCGGGCGGATTGACGGCCTCGGTATGGACACCGGCCGCAAACCGGACCGGGACGCGTTCGTGGACGCGGTCGCCTGGCTGGAGGTGCGCGGCGCCCTGCGGATGGCCGATGGCTCGGCCATCGAGTGGGTCAACGATCCCGAGCGCGCTGAGGCGCTTTACGACATCGACCGCGAAGTGGTCGGCGCCCTCTATGCGCCAGGCCGGGTGCTGCAGCATCTGAACTCCGTCACCGAGCTGCTGGATGACCCCGGCGGATCCGCGTCGGCCCAGGGCCGGGAGGCACGGCGGCGGGTGAACGCGCGGCGTGCCCGCCGGCTCGTCGTGGAGCAGCCGGCCGTCTACTACGCCGACGTCGATGAAGGGCTGCGTGGCCAGCTCCGGTCGGCGAGTCTTGCCGAGGACGTCGAGCGGCTTACCGGCCTGGATCTGGAGCGGCGCGCCGAAGGCGTGGCGCTGGTCAACGCCGGGCAGCGGTTCAGCGACGTGGCGTTCCCGTCGGCCGGCACCGTCGCGCAGGCCGCACTGCTGCTGTGCGCGCGGATCGCCAGCTACCTGCAACGCAACAGATCCAGGATCGAGCCGCTGCCCGCCGCCACCGCCGCGGAACGGCTCGCCGACGCGGCCCGGCGGATCGACGCTGCCCTGCCGGACCGGGGCCGCGTCGCCGACTTGCTCGCTGGGCAGGCCTGGCTAGCGGATACCGACGACTCCGGGCCCGGGGACGGAACCGATTCCGGATCGGGTGCAACCGGCCGCGGTGCCGACGCCGCCTACCCGTTCCTTAACGACGTATGGCTGCGCACGGAGCTGCGGAAGCTGGTGGAGGACTTCGGCGCGGGCATGGCCGAGAAACAGGCCGCCGACCCGGGTCGACTGCTGACCGAGGCGGTCGCCCTGCTTGCCTCGCTGGGCTTGGTGGCGAGGGTGGACGGAGGCGTCCTGGTGCTACCGCTGCTGGGCCGCTACCGCAGCATCACCGCCCACATCAAGAGCCCGCCGGGCACGTCCTGAACCCGGCGGCACGTCTTTCCCGTCAGCGCGTCGGCCACGGGACTGCGAGTAATGATCGTTAAGGAAGGCTCCAAGTGACCCGCTTCCAACCCACCCGGGCCGGAATCATCAACATGTGGGACTACCGGGATGAGGAGTTCTGCTTCGCCAGTGGCTGGCTGGTCCTACGCGGTCCCAACGGATCCGGGAAGACCAAGGCCCTTGAGGTTCTGTTCCCGTTCGTGCTGGATGGCCGGATCGACCCGAAACGGCTGAACCCGTTCGCCGCCGAGGACCGGACCATGAAGTCAAACCTCCTGTTCCGCGGCGGCGAGAACGCGGTCGGCTACGTATGGCTGGAGCTGCGGCATCGCGACACCGGTGAGGCCGTCACCATCGGCATCGGCCTGCACGCCCAGAAGCACCGCGACACTCCGGTCCGCTGGCATTTCGTCGCCGAGGGACGGGTCGGTGCGGACTTCTCGCTCATCACCGGCGATGACCGCCCCATGACCAGGAAGCAGCTCGCCGAGGAGATCGGGGAGCCGAGCCTGCACGCCTCTCCTACCGACTACCGGGCCGCCCTGGATCAGCGATTGTTCGGCCTCGGCCGGGAACGCTACGAGCAGCTGCTCACCCTGATCCTGACGCTGCGGCGGCCGCAGCTGGCCAAGAACCTTGATCCGGCGAAGTTGTCGGACACGCTTACGGACGGGCTGCGGCCGGTCGACGACGACCTGATCACCGAGGCGGCCCGCTCGTTCGATGACATGGAGGCGGTCGCCACCACGCTGGAGGGGCTGACCGCCGCAGACGAGGCTACCCGCATGTTCCTCGCCTCCTACACCACCTATCTGCGCACCCACGCCCGGTCGGCCGCCGATGCCCTCACCCGCCGCCGCGAGGCCAGCGCGCAACGGCGCGCCGAACTCAGCCATGACATCACGGCGCTGGCGGGCGCGGAAACCGGGCAGGCGGCGGCGCAGGCCCGCCGGGAGGCGGCGGAGAACGCGCTCGCCGGGCTGCGCGCCCGGCTCGACCAGCTGAAGTCCACCAGCGCCTACCAGGCGGTCGGGCAACTCGCCGACCTTGAACGGCTCGTCCGCACCAACGAGCGGACCGCTGCCGAAGCCACTGCGGAGCTGACCCGGCGCAGCGCAGGGACCGCGCGTGCTCAGGCCGATCTGGAGCAGGCCGCGGCGGTACTCGCCGACCTGGAATCGGTCGTCTCGCGCAGTGCGGCGCAACTCGCCGACCACGCCACCGCGGCCGGTATCGGCTGGCAGCCCGCCGACGCCGGAGCTGACGGGTTCACCGAACGGGCCGGCGGCCGGGTCACCGCCCGGCTGGAGGCGGTCCGCTCGGTACGGGCCGCGCTGCAGGCGCACCGGACAGCCGAGCACGCCCGGGACCTGGCCAGGCTGGCACTCGACCGGGCGCTGGAAGCGGTGATCGCCGCCGAGCAGGCCGAGCAGTCCGCGGCCGATGCGGTGACGGCGGCCCGCGCGGACGCCCAGGCCGCGCTGACGCGGTGGGCGGCCGACTACGCCGATGTGCTGGACGAGACGGCCATGCAGGAACTGACCGAGGGCCTCAGCGTGGCCATCGAGACGTTCGGTGACCCGGATGCGCCCACCGTCGAGTCGGTGTTCGCGGTGGCCACCGCCGCCGCCGAGCAGTCCATCCGTGACGAGCAGGCGCGGCTGCGTGCCGAGCGTGCGAGCACGCAGACCGAGCGGCAGCGCATCGCCGAGGAGCGGGACCGGATCGCCTCGCAACGCGACGACGCGCCGCCGGCCTACCCCGGACGCAACGCCAGCCGGTCAGGTCGCGATGGTGCACCGTTGTGGCGGCTGGTCCGCTTCGCCGGCCATGTCGATGACACGCGGTCCGCCGCGATCGAGGCGGCGCTGGAAGCCACCGGGATGCTCGACGCCTGGATCACGCCGGACGGCCATGAGGTCACCGCAGGGGACGATGACGGTTACCTGGTCCCCGGCCCGCCGGTCCAGGGCGCCAGCCTCGCGGGCGTGCTGGTTCCCGAGGACGACACACCCGTTCCCGCCGCGCGGATCGGTGCCGTGCTCGCTTCCATCGCCCTGGACGGCGAATGGTTCTCCGCGACCGCAGTGATCGGCACGGACGGCCGCTACTCGCACGGTGTCACCGCCGGTGCGCACCACAAGGTCCACGCCGGGTACATCGGGGCGACCGCCCGGGCCCGCCGCCGGGCCGCGCGCATCGCTGAGTGCGAGGCCCAGATCGCTGGGCTGACGGAGCTGCTGACCGGCCTCGACCGGACGCTCGACGGGCTGGCTGCCGCACTGTCGGCGTTCGCGCAGGCGCGCGCCGCGCTTCCCCGCAGCACCGCGACCGTCACCGCCTTGCGCACGCATTCCCAGGCCGTCGGGCAGCTGCGCTCGGCCCGGGCCGCCGCCGACGGTGCCCAGTCCGGTTACGACGAGTCGGTGGCTGCCTGCACCGTCACCGAGCGGGCGCTGCGCCGCACCTCGATCGACCATGCCATCGAATGGGACCAGGCCGACCAGGTGGAGGCAGCCACCCGGCGGTTCGAGGCCACTGCCCGGGACCTCACCGGCCGCCGTCGTGAGGAGACGCAGCAGCGTGGCATCGTCGCCGACGCCCGAGGTCGGCTGGAGCAGGCCACCGATGAGGAGCGCGTCTCCGCCGACATCGAACGGCTGGCTCGCCGCCGGCACACCGAGGAGGCCGCCAAACTGGCGGCGCTGCACGGCGCGGTCGGCAAGGAAGCCACTGAGGTGATGGCGCAGGTCGACGAGACCGAGCAGGGCATAACGGCCGCTCAGTCGGCTGAGCAGGCTGCCCGGGCCGTCGAGGTCGAGGCCATCAAGGCCGTCAGTGCTGTGACCGAGCGGGTCTCCAGCGGCAGGCGCGCCCTCCACGTCGCGTGTGCGGAGGAGCGGGCCACCGCGCGCGGTCTCGCCCCGTTCGCCGCGCGGGAACTACTGGACGTGCTGAAGTGCCCGCCGCGGCTGGCCTGGCCCGCGCAGGAGGCGGACTGGACCGGTGATGACCTGCCGCAGGCGGTCGTGGGAGTGCACGAGGCGATCCTCGAGGTCACCCGCGACCTGACGCCGACCGAGACGTCACTGAAGATCTCCACGACCCGGCTCACCCGGGCGCTGGAGGATCTGCAGGCCCAGCTGGGCGCGGCCGGCCAGGACTACCACCCCGAGTGGGACAGCGCCGACGGTGTCATCGTGGTCCGCATCGCCGATGAGCAGGGCCCGCTGCCGGTCGGCGCGTTCGCGGAGCGAATCGCAGCCGCCCGCCGTGACCAGCAGCTGCTGCTGACCGACTCGGAGCAGCGCATCCTCGAAGACGCGCTGCTGGCCAGGCTCGCCCAGCAGATCCACGAGCGGACCGTGGACGCCAAGGACCTGATCAAATCGATGAACACCGAGATGCGGTCCCGGAAAATGTCCTCGGGGAAGACGGTCGGCGTGCGGTGGCTGCTGGCGGACCAGCTCGATGACGAGCAGCGCGCGGTGTGCGGGCTGCTGGATGCCGACGCCTCCCGGCTCAACCCGGACTCTCTCGCCCGGATGCGCGGCCACTTCGCCGCGCAGATCAAGACCGCTCGAGCCCGGTACCGCGAACTCCCGTACCGAGAGCTGCTGGCCGGGGTACTGGACTACCGCCGCTGGCGGCAGTTCGTGTTCCAGATGGTCAGCGCTGCGGGCACTGAGGAGAAGCTGACCCGGACACGGCACAGCCAGCTGTCCGGCGGCGAGCAGTCGGTCTCGTTGCACCTGCCGCTGTTCGCTGCCGCGCACGCGATGCTGAACTCGGCGCATCCGCACGCACCGCGCCTGCTCGCCCTCGACGAGGCGTTCGCCGGAGTGGACGACACCGGCCGCAGCGAGCTGATGGGCCTGGCCGCGCAGTTCGATCTGGACCTGTTCATGACCGGCTACGACCTGTGGGCGGCGCAGGCCGCCGTCCGCGCCGCCGCGCACTACGACCTGGCGCACTCTCCCACCGAGCACACCGTCAGCGCACTGCTACTGGTGTGGGACGGAGCGCAGCTCCTCGCCGACGAGGCGGGTGAACTGTCCGCCGTACTCGGTTCGCCCGGCACCAGGCGGGCGATCATCGCCGCGGCGTGAGATCCCGGTGGACGAGGAGCTGACGTAACTGCGTGGCGCGGGCCCTCCGCCAGGGGTACGGCATCGGTCTGCGGGACACTCTGGTCATGCTGGGCGGCCCGCGCCGCGAGCTGTCGGTGCTCTGGTCCGCCCGGCGCGGGTCTTACCGGGTGATCTATGAGATAGACGACGAAACGCCTAGGGTCGTCGTCCTCCGGATCGACCATCGGGCCGATGTCTACCGCCCTTGAGATGACGCTGGACGAGATTCGCCGCACCGGTTCAACCAGATGGCGCGCATAGCTGGCAGCCTGTGGCTACCTCGACGCAACCCAGATTCCCCCCGCCGAGCATGCGCGGTGGCGGCAGCCCCGCTCCGGGCCTCCGCCGGTTAGCCGCCTGCACTTTTCTTACTGGCAACTTGCTTCCCATCACCGCTAGCTCCACCGGGGGCGCTGCCGCGTTCCTGCCCAGCGGCCAGTACGTGATCGGCCGGACGGTCGGCGTCGGCAAGCATGACGACGAGGTACAGGTGGAGTACTTCAACGTCGGCGGCGGCCTCGCCGCGGCCAGCCCGGAATTCCACTACACCGGCACGACCGGGGAAGACGGCGCGAACGCGGTAGCCGTCCAGCCGAACGGCCAGACCGTGGTCGGCGGCTCGCATTACCTCGCCACCAGTGTCTTCGGGATGGCCAGGGTCAACACCAACGGGAGCCTCGACACGACCTTCGGGACTCGGGCACCGTCACCACCGACATCCAGGGTGACGACGGGATCGGCGCACTGGTCATCCAGCCCAACGGCGACATCGTCGCCGCTGGGTCGTCGGAGGACAACAGCACCGGCCAGACAGACGTGGCGGTGGCCCGCTACATCGGATGACCGCAGCCGGGCGGACCGGTCACTATCTGTTATGGGGTAAGAGGTGAAACCGGCTCGGGGCCGCCGGGGCGGTCGGCCGTGCTCGTTGCGGTGACTGGTGTGCAGGGGCGCATTGGGGGTACCGCGGCCGGTTCGGCATCCTTCGACGCCTGACGCCGGGTCAGCACCATCACGCAGCCGAGTAGCCAGCGCACGAGCCGGTAGCGCACCGAGAAGATCACCCGGCGATGATCCCCAGCCCGGCAGACCACCCCAGGCCACCCCACCCCAGGCCAGGCCGGGGCAAGGCGAGATCCATTAATCGAGCCCTACAGGGTCGTCGGCAGCGGCCAAGGCCTAGCTCGTCACGCTCCTACGTGCGGTCGGGCCGGCTCAGCTCGTCACGCTCCTGCGTGCGGTCGGGCTCGCTCAGCTCGTCACGCTCCTGCGTGCGGTCGGGCTCGCTCAGCTCGTCACGCTCCTGCGTGCGGTCGGGCTCGCTCAGCTCATCGCGCTCCTGCGTGCGGTCGGGCTCGCTCAGCTCGTCACGCTCCTGCGTGCGGTCGGGCTGGCTCAGCTCGTCACGCTCCTGCGTGCGGTCGGGCCCGCCCAGCACGCCCGTTGCTTCCTCAGCCGGCTCCTGGCCGCCAGTTAGCCTTGCCATCCTGGCCTCCTCGCGCTGTCTGCTGGATCAAACGATTCCCCTGGCATCACGGCGGAGTGAGCGCGGAGTGAGCAATGCATTGATCACTCCGCCGCCGGCCAGCCGAACTGCCCGGGGGGTGTGGCGCGTCGTGGAGACACCCGTGCTGAGTGACAATCCGCCCGGGGCCGCGCCCACCCCGGCACAATCATCTTCCACAGCTCGACCGTATACCGCCGGTCCCAGGTGCGGCCGAAGCCGTCCCGGACCTCTTCGCGAACTGGGTGCGCCTACCCGACCATCGAGCAGCGCCGCCTGGGGCTGGAGGCGCCCAGCCTGCGGTAGCCCGGCATGTCTGCCGAGCCGTGGGCGGACGCCTGGATGTTGGCATTTGGCGCGATATTCATGATTGGCGCCATGCTGAACTGCCGAACCTAGAGCAGACGCCCTACTGTTAGGGCTGTGCTTACCGGACCCCGCCTGCGCCAGGTGGCGGTGGTCGCGCACGACTGCGACCGGGTCGCCGACGCGCTACGCGGGGCCTTCGGCTGGCAGCAGCCGTTCCGCGATCCGGGGGTGGCAGAGTTCGGCCTGACCAACGCGGTGTTCGCGGTGGGCGACACGTTCGTAGAGGTGGTGGCGCCCATCCAGCCGGATACCAGCGCCGGCCGGTATCTCGAGCGGCGCGGCGGGGACGGCGGTTACATGGCGATATTCCAGGTTCCGGACCTGGCAGCGGCCCGCCGCCGGGTCGCCGGGCTCGGAGTGCGGGTGGTCTGGACGGCCGACCTGCCGGACATGGCCAGCATCCACCTCCACCCCGGGGACGTACCCGGGGCCATCGTGTCTCTGGACTGGGCGGCGCCCGCCGAGTCGTGGAGGTGGGCGGGCCCGTCGTGGACCGGGCAGGTGCCCGGGCATGCTCCCGGCGGCGTGACCGGGTTGACGATCGAGGTCAAGGACCCGTCCGCCGCCGCCCAGCGCTGGGCGGCGGTGCTTGGGATCTCCGCGAGCAGCGACGGGAGTACCGCGCTGGTAGAGCTCTCGGACTCGGGCCAGCGGCTGCGGTTCGGGCCGGCCCGGGCCGGTCAGGGCGAGGGAATCACCACGGTGATCATCGCCGGGCTGCCTGGCGGGCCGATGGAGATCGGCGGGGTCCGCTTCGCCGGCGAGGAAGGATGACATGACCGCGCTCGATACTGGGACCGATGATCTGCTGGCCGAGATCGACGACGGCGTCGCGGTGATCACCATGAACCGCCCCGACCGGCGAAACGCCCTCTCGGAGGCCATGATGTCGGCCATGGCGGCAGTCCTCGCCCAGGTGGAGAGCGACGAGGCGGTCGGCGCCGTGGTGCTCACGGGGGCAGCCGGGGCCTTCTGCGCCGGCGGCGACGTCAAGGGCATGGCCGCCCAGCCAGCGGACCGCAGTGGCGACGGTGCCACTCGGTCCCTCGACGCTGCCATCCACCGCCAGCGGCTCAGCCAGCGTGCCACCAGCGGTCGCCTGTGGAGCATGCCCAAGCCGACGATCGCCGCCATCGGCGGACCGGCGGCCGGGGCCGGCCTGTCGCTGGCCTTGGCCTGCGATCTGCGGTACGCGGTGCCGGGGGCCGTGCTGACTACTGCTTTCGCACGGGTGGCGTTCTCCGGAGACTATGGCGGCACCTGGTTTCTCACCCGGCTGGTGGGCAGTGGCAAGGCCAAAGAGCTCTACTACTTCTCCGACCGGCTGAGCGCCGAGGATGCGGAGCGGCTCGGGATCGTCAATGCCATTTTCCCGTTGGCCGACTTCGAGCGGGAGGTCATGGCGCGGGCTCGCCGGCTGGCCGAAGGGCCGTCGATCGCCTACCGCTACATGAAGGAGAACCTGAACCGGGCCGTGACCGGTGAGCTGGGTGACTGCATGGACCTCGAGGTGACGCACCACGTGCACGCCGCTCTCACCGAGGATCATCGCGAGGCCACCCAGGCCTTCGTGGACAAGCGCGATCCGCGCTTCCACGGCCGGTAGTTCCGCCGGTTACCCGACCAGCCGCCGGGTTCAGAGCCGAAGGTCCCGGCGGCCAGGACGATTGACCGGGGCGAGGCGGAGCCCGGGCGACTTACGCTCCTAATAGAGAGTAAATCGACAGTTTGGACCCGCAGCGTTCGGCAGCGGCCCGACATGATCTGGAAGAGGGCGGCGCCATGGACCGGCTGAACCCGCTGGACGCCGTATTCATCGATGCGGAGGACGAGGACCGGCACACATCGATGGCGGTCGCGTCGGTCGCGGTCTTCGAGGGACCCGCCCCGTCCTACGAGGAGGTTCTGGCTTCCCTGGGGGGGCGTCTGCCGCTCGTGCCCCGGTACCGGCAGAAGCTCCGCACCGTGCCGTTCCGCCTGGGGCGACCGGTCTGGGTTGAGGACCCGGCCTTTGACATTCGTTACCACATCCGCCAGACCGCGGTGGCGGCGCCGGGCGGGGACGAGCAGCTCGCCCAGCTGATAGGGCGGGTGATGTCCCAGCGGCTCGACCGCGATCATCCGCTGTGGGAGTACTGGATGATCGACGGGCTTGCCCAGGGCCGGTGGGCGCTGATCTCAAAGATCCACCACTGCATGGTCGACGGGGTCTCGTCCACCGACCTGTACCGGGTAATCCTCGACTTCACGCCCGAGCCTGGACCGCCCGCCCCCGATAACCGGATCGTGGGTGCCGAGCCGTCTTCGATCCTGCTCGCCGCTCAGGCCGCGCTGGACATGGCCCTGATCCCGCTTCGCGGAGCCGCGGCGCTGGGCGGTGTGATGACCGATCCAGGCCGCGCCGTCCAGCAGGCAGCCGATACGATCCGGGCCGCCGCCAAGATGGCGCCGTCTTTGTGGCCTGCCTCTGGGTCGTCCCTGAGCGGGTCCATTGGCCAGCAACGGCGCTACACCTGGGCCCGGACGACGATGGACGAGGTCAAGACGATCAAGCGAGAGCTTGGCGGTACCGTGAACGACGTCTTCCTGGCCGCGATCAGCGGCGGCTTCCGGGAGCTCCTGCTGGCCCGCGGCGAGGAACCTGAACCGCATAAGGTTCCGTCGCTGGTTCCGGTATCCGTCCGGGCCCCGGGTGAGGAGAGCATCTATGAAAACCGGGTGTCGGCGGTTGTGGCCTATCTCCCGGTCCACGTGGCCGACCCGGTGGAACGGCTCGCGGCGGTGCGGGCGGAGCTGACGGCCCTGAAGGCAAGCAGGGAAGCGATCCTCGGCGAGGAGCTGGTGACCCTCGGCCGCTACTCGCTGTTCCCGCTGATGTCACAGGGCATCCGGCTCGCGTTCTCGCTGCCTCAGCACGAGATCGTCACGGTCACCACCAACGTGCCAGGCCCCCGCGAGCCGCTCTACGGACTGGGCCACAGGCTCATTGAGATCATCCCGTACGTGCCCATCGCGACGACGGTCCGCACCGGGATCGCGATCTTCACCTACTGCGACAAGGTCGCCTTCGGGGTCACCGGCGACTTTGCCGCCAATCCTGACCTCGAGGTACTGGCTCACGGCATCGAGCACGGCATGACCGGGCTCCTGGAAGCCGCCAAGCAGCACCGGCGGTCAGCAGCAATCGACAACGGCCAGCTCTGACTCCATCCGGCCCGCGCCGCGCAGCTGTCCTCGGCCTGGTGCCCTTGGACGCCGTCATCTGTGCCGTCGCCCGCCGCCGATCTCGCTGAGTGCTCAGGCCGGCAGAGCGCACCGGGCTAGGCTGAAGCGGTGGCCGAGGCTGCCCCGTCCCGGACCGCGCTGGTCCGCCGAGCGCGTCGGATTAACCGTGAGCTGGCTGAGCTCTACCCGGATGCCCATGTCGAGCTGAACTTCTCCGCTCCGCTCGAGTTGCTGGTCGCGACCATACTGGCCGCTCAGACCACGGACCGGGGCGTCAACGTGGTGACGCGCGAGCTGTTCGCGCGATACCGCACGGCCGCCGACTACGCCTCCGCCGACCGGGCGGAACTGGAGGCGATGATCCACTCCACCGGTTTCTTCCGGGCCAAGGCGAACAGCCTGATCGCCCTCGGCCAGGCACTGTGCGACCGCTACGGCGGGGAGGTGCCGGACACCATGAAGGAGCTTGTGACCTTGCCTGGTGTCGGCCGCAAGACCGCGAGCGTGGTGCTCGGCAATGCCTTCGGCAAGCCAAGCATCACCGTCGACACCCACTTCGCCCGGCTGGCACGCCGGTTTGGCTGGACGGCTCAGACTGACCCGGACAAGATCGAGGAGGACGTCGGCGGGCTCTTGCCCAGGCGTGAGTGGACCATGGCGTCCCAGCGGGTGACCTGGCACGGTCGGCGTGTGTGTCATGCGCGCAGGCCAGCCTGTGGCGCTTGCGGAGTCGCCCGGCTGTGCCCTTCGTTTGGCGAAGGCCCGACCGATGCAAAGATCGCGCGCAAGCTGGTCAAGACTGGGCCGTTCTCGTAGCCGCTACGGCGCTCGCCGGCCCGCGCTGATCGTGGCATGAACTCGAGGGCGAAACGGAACATCAACGGTCGGCTCGCCCACAGCGAGCCAGGCACACCAGCCCGAACACCGCGGTCGGCACCGAGCCTTCCACGAGCACCAGCCGGGGGTCACCGCTGACTAGGCCCATGATCGTGCCGACGGCGAGGCCGGCGATCGTCGCCAGTGACAGCAGGCGGTTGCGGTTGCGGGCGGTCGGACCGGTTCGCCTGCCGAACGTGGTCGCGGCACCGGCCACCTTGGTATAGAAAAAGTAATGAAAGTATCAATAACCGGTCTCGAATCAGGCGCTCGCCGCTGTCGCGGGTAGCCCGTGCCCCGCGCCGGGGGTGTCACGGTTAAGGTGCATGGGTGGTCTGGAAGCGATCGATATGCGTGACGAAGTGACTGCCGCAAGCCGGCCGGCGGCTGCGCCTTCCCCCCTGGCCGCCAGGGTGCGCGCCGGGCTGGGCGGCGGGCCTGGCGGCCGTCGGGGCATGCTCCTGGCCGTCGGCGTCATCGCCTTCGGCATCACTATCGGCCTGTATATCTTCTTCGTGGTGACGCATCCGTTTGGCTGGGCATTTGACCCGGTAGACCTACGCGTCTACCGCGAGGGCGGGGATAGTGTCCGGCACCTCGCTCCGTTTTACAATCCGCATGCCAAGGCGCCGCTCTACACCTGGCCGCACCACTTCACGCTCAAGTTCACCTACCCTCCGTTTGCCGCCCTGGTCTTCACCGTCCTTTCGTTCCCGACCCTGCAGGTCATGGAGAGGCTGTGGGTGGGGGTCAACATCGTGGCCATGCTGGTCGCGCTCTGGGCGACGTTCGGCATCCTCGGATACCGGAACTGGCGGGTCCGCGGCGGCGCCACGTTGCTGGTGGCGGCGGTGGTGTTCTGGACCGAGCCGGTGCAGCGGGTGCTGTTTCTCGGCCAGATCGAACTGGTGCTGCTCGCGCTGATTCTGTGGGATCTGAACCAGCCGGATCGCCGATGGTGGAAGGGCGCCGGGATCGGGATCGCGGCGGGGATCAAGCTGGTACCGCTGATCTTCATCCCCTATCTGCTGCTGACCAGGAGATTCCGACAGGCGGCGGTGGCAGCCGGGACGTTCGCGGCGACGGTCGTGCTGTGCTTCGCCGTGCTGCCTGGTGATTCGGTCAAGTGGTGGCTGCAGGGGCTGTTCCTGCAGGGTGGTCGCACCGGCTTCGTCGCCTGGGAGGGTAACCAGTCGCTGCGGGCGATCATCACCAGGTTCATGGGCAGCGTGGCCGCGGCCGGACCGGTCTGGCTGGTAGCGGCGGCACTGACCACGATCATCGGCCTCGGATGCGCCGCCCTGCTCGACCGTTACGGGCACCGGATGCTCGGGATACTGGCGTGCGCCCTCACCGGGCTGCTCGTGTCGCCGATCAGCTGGGACCATCACTGGGTCTGGATAGTTCCCGGGGTAGCAGTCACTGCCCACTATGCGGTCAGGTTCTTCCGCGAGGCGGACCGGGCCAAGGCGGGGCTGGCGCAGGCAGGCCGGGCGCTGGCCGGCCGGGCGCGGATAGCCGGCTGGGCCGCACTGGGCCTGGGTGCCCTGATCGTGGCCATCTTCGGCGCCTGGCCGGGCCGTCTGTGGGGTCGCCCCAATGACCTTGGCACCTTCTCCAGGGGACTGATCTGGGCGCCGCCCAACACCAACCCGGGACTGTATTACAAGCTTGGCGACCGGCCGTGGTATGCCGAATATCACTGGCACGGGACTCAGCTCATCGTCGGGAACCTGTACGTACTGTCGGGAATCGCGCTGATGGCCCTGCTCGTGGTTATCGCGATCCGCGCGGCTCGATCCGCCCGCCGGCCTGGTGGCCAGGGCGGCGGTCAGAATCGGGATCGAAGCGTCGGTCAGGAACCGAGTAGCGCCACCTCAGGAGCTCAGACCGGCCATGGCTAGGGCAGGACGGCTAGGGCGGGACGGGGCTAGGGCAAGACGGCTAGGGCAGGACGGGGCTGGGGCAGGACGGGGCTGGGGCAGGACGGGGCTGGGGCAGGACGGGGCTAGGGCAGGACGGGGCTAGGGCAGGACGGGGCTAGGGCAGGACGGGGCTAGGGCAGGGTGGCCAGCTCAGGCTCGCGGGCGACGCTGGGCGGCTCAGCCCGTATCCCCCACCCCCCGCTCAGGCAGAGCCAGACCAGTATGGCCGTCGCGGCCAGCATCAGCGCCGGCGTCACGTCGTTGAGGATTACCACGTTGATTCTGGTCAGCCACCCCGGCGGCGGCAACACCGCATTGCCAGGCATGAGACCGATCGTCGCAGCGGTCAGCCGGCCGATGACGAGCCAGTCCAGGCGCGAGAAAGGATAGAGGGCGAGCAGGCAAACGGCCATCGCGTCATACCAGGGATACTGGTAAGGCCAGATGAACAGCCAGGCGAGGCTGAGCGCCAGCGCGGGCTGCAGGGCAGGCAGGCTGGGCACGGCGTCAGGAAGCCACCGCACCATCGCCACTGCGCCGACCGCGAAGCACGCCAGCGCCAGAAGGAAGATCACCTGGCCGCTAGCGGGCAGCCAGTTGAGGAACTTGAAGAAACTGATGGCGCTGGCGTTGTCACTGCGGCTGAGCAACGCCCTGACAGCGGGCGGGCCAAACCAGAGGTAGCTGGGCACGATGACGGCCAGCGCACTCAGCGCGCCGACCACCGCAGTCTGCACTGATTTCCGGGAGGCCCAGACAAGCCCCACGCCGAACAGGGCGAATGTGATCTTGAGGTCGGCTGCCATGCCGATCAGCACGCCTGCGGGTATCGCCCGGCGCCATCCGGGGTCCCGGTCGGAGGGCCGCGAGGCGAAAAAGGCCACGCCGAGGAATCCGACGGCGGCCGCGAGGCCGTCCAGGTGGCCCCCGTCGACCAGATTCCACAGCAGCAGCGGATTGACGGTCCAGAGCAGGTGGACGCGCATCCGCCGGACCGCATCCGCCCGCACCAGCCGGTCCAGGGCCAGCGCCACCGCGAGGAACGCGAGCGCATTCCAGAGCTTCAGCCAGAACACGATCCGGGCCATCGACGTACCGCCCAGCAACGCCGCGCCTGCCTCCTCGACGGTCGCGAGCGGACCGTACAGGGAGACGCGCTTCTCCCACAGGCGCGGCGAGGCGCGTCCGATCGGATCACCCATGGCACGCAGCTGGAAAGGGGTCATGACGTACGGGGAATGGCCGAGCACGACCATCCTGCCGTAGGCCGCGTAATCGAGCGTGTCGGTGGATCCGGATGGCGGCACCACGGTCAGCGCGGCCAATGCCACCACCGCGCCGCCGATCATCAGCCTGAGCGGAAGGCGAGCGCCACGGGTCAGGGCGGCCAGGCCGGCCAGAATGCCGCCGCCGGCCAGTGCTCCCGCGGTCCACATGACGAAGGTCACCGTCTGCGGCGACAGGCTGATGTCCAGAAGGAACGGCGCGTAAGGCGCGGGCCGGGGCATCGGAGCCGCGGCCCAGCTGTTCCGCACCGCTGACACGATGATGATGATCAGCAGCGAGGTGCCGATCCCGCCCAGGGCTACCCAGCGCAGGGCCTGGGTACGGCGATTGGCCACGACCGCTGGAGGGGTCGGCCTAGCGGCCCGCGACGATGCGAGGTCGCCGGTAATGCTGCTAGCCACCCGTGTGCGCTCGCTCTCGAGTTCTCTGGGCGCGCCAGAATAACATCAGGAACGCCCGCGCCAACTGCGCGATACCACGTGGCATCTCCGCAGACCTGTTGAGCGGCCACTCCAGATGGCGCGCGGCCATCCGCATAACCATGCCCGCGCGCTATCACAACTGCGCTAGCGCCCGGCAGGAGACTCACATCTTCCCGCGATGGCGTGATCCATGCTTGCTGTCTCAGGCAAACCGTACCCGACCCGGGTGCGTACACGATGGCAACTCGCGCAGCGAGAATCGCCCGGGTCATCCATACGCCCGCGGGCCCGGGCTCGCGAAGGATCGTCCGGGTCCGTGACGTGCCGCGGCCTGTGCTGGGGAAGACCAGCAGATTTGACCGCCGTCCAGTAAACTGGTTATCGTTTTCATTACCGTCAAGGCCGGATCGAGGACCGAGCCAGGCCGAGGTCAGCGACCTAGCAAGGACCGAGCCGACGATGCAGACCGCGCAGAATGGGACCGCTCAGCCATGCCTTACCGCATGAAAGCCGCCGCGACGGCCGTAGCCGCTGCCGGTGTGATGCTGGCCGCGGGGTGCTCGGCGACCGTGGTCGCCAACCCCGACGCATCAGCTAAAGGCGTCATCGTCGCGGTCGGCGCCGAGAACACCTACGCCAACGTGATCAGCCAGATTGGCGGCAAGTACGTCAGCGTGACCGCGATCGAGAGCAATCCGAACACCGATCCGCACAGCTTCGAGGCGAGCCCGAGCGTAGCCCAGGCGGTCGCCGCCGCGCGCCTGGTGGTTCAGAACGGCCTCGGCTACGACACCTACATGAACAAGATCGAGGCCGCGGCGCCTGACGCGGCCCGGAAGGTCATCGACGTGCAGCAGCTGCTGGGCTTGCCCGACGACACGCCCAACCCGCACCTGTGGTACTCGCCGTCCACGATGCCCGCCGTGGCCAAGGCGCTGGCCAGCGACCTGTCCGCGCTGCAGCCTGCGCACGCCGCCTACTTCAGGGCCAACGAGCGCAGCTTCGATCGCTCGCTGGATCCGTGGCTGCAGGCGATCGCCAGCTTCAAGGCTGCTTACCCCGGCACTCCGGTGGCCACCACGGAGCCGGTGGGGGACTACATGCTGCAGGCGGCCGGAACGAAGAACCTCACGCCATTCGTGTTTCAGGCGGACATCATGAACGGGGTGGACCCGTCGCCGCAGTATGTCTCGCTTGAGAACAGCCTGATCGCTGACCATAAGGTCAAGGCATTTCTCTATAACCAGCAGGTGACCGACTCGCTCACTCAGTCCTTTCTCGCCGAGGCGGAGAAGGACGGCATCCCGGTCGTGGGCGTCTACGAGACGATGCCGATTCCCGGTTACGACTACCAGTCCTGGATGATGGCCGAAGTCCAGGCGCTCAAGCGCGCGGTCGCCGACCAGACCTCCACGCAGAAGCTGTGATGACACTGTGACAACTGAGATGGCCATCGACCACGATGAGACGCTCGCCGTGGACGGGATCTGCGTGCGGCTGTCGGGCCGCGAGGTACTGCATGACGTCCGCTTCACGATCCGGGCCGGCGAGTTCGTCGGCCTGATCGGCTCGAACGGCGCGGGCAAGACGACCCTGCTGCGCGTGATTCTCGGACTGCAGACGCCGGCCACGGGGACGGTCCGGATCGCCGGCCAGCCCCGGAGCCGTGGCAGCGGGCTGATCGGGTACGTACCGCAGCGCATACTGCTCGACCCCGACATGCCGCTGCGGGCCCGTGACCTGGTGGGCTTGGGCCTGGACGGGCAGCGGCTCGGCATCCCGCTCCCGTCCAGGAAACGCCGCCACCTGGTCCAGGAGATGCTCGACGCGGTCGACGCGGGGCGATTCGCTGATGAACGGGTCGGCAACCTGTCCGGCGGCGAGCAGCAACGGGTCCTGATCGCGCACGCGCTGATCAGCCGGCCCAGGCTGCTGCTGCTGGACGAGCCGTTGGCCAATCTCGACATCCGCAGCGAGCAGGAGGTCATTGCCCTGGTCGCGCGCATCGCCAAGGAGCAGCGGATCGCGGTGCTGATCTCGGCGCACGAGATGAACCCGCTGCTTCCGGTGATGGACCGGATCGTCTACATGGCCGCGGGCCGGGCCGCGAGCGGGACGACCAGCGAGGTGGTCCAGCCAGCGGTGCTGAGCGAGCTTTACGGCCAGCACGTGGACGTGATCCATATCCATGATCGCATCCTGGTCGTGGCCGGGCAGGGCAACGGACCCGATCCGACACCCGGCGAGCATCCCGACGCGCCCGGCGCGCGCGACCGGGTTCCCGCCCGCCTCGCGGATCACACCTGACCGGTCATGGGCCACGTCCTGCGGCTGATGTTCGCGCCCGGCTTCTTCGGCAGCGGCCCGGTCCAGGTCGCGCTGGTGACCGGCGGTGTGGTCGCCCTGGTGTCCGGCATCGTCGGCACCTTCGCGGTCCTGCGCGGACAGTCCTACGCCGGCCATGCCCTGGCCGACCTCAGCGTCACCGGCGGGTCGGGCTCCTTCCTGGTCGGGATCAGCCCGTTGTGGGGCTTCGTGGGCATCAGCGTTCTCGCCGCCGCCGTCATGGACATGATCGGAGTCCAGCGGCCTCGGGGACGCGACCTGGCCACCGGCATCGTGCGCGGCGCTGGCCTGGGCCTGGCCGCCCTGTTCCTCTACTGGGATGCCACCTACACGTCGACGACCGGCGCGACGATCACGATCCTGTTCGGCTCCATGTTCACCATCAGCAGCTCGATCATTCCGGTGGTCGCGGCGCTGAGCGTGGCTGCCGTGGGCATCGTCATGACGCTGTACCGGCCGCTGCTGCTCAGCTCGGTCAGCCCTGACCTGGCCTCCGTCCGCGGCGTTCCGGTGCGGCTGGCCGGCGCCCTGTGCCTGACCGCGGTCGCGCTCGCGGTGGCGCTGTCCGCGCTGACCATCGGGGCGATACTCAGCACGGCGCTGCTGGTCGGGCCGGCGGCCACAGCACTGCGCCTGACCAACAAGCCCGGCCTCGCGATGATCTGGGCCGGGATCATCGGCCTCGCTGCCACCTGGCTCGGCGTCGTGCTGGCCTATGACAGTTTCTACTGGCCGCCCGCCAGACAAGGATGGCCAGTGAGCTTCTTCGTTGTGGCCCTGGTTTTTGCCTTTTACCTGCTGGCCCAGGCGCCTGCGCTGATCCGGGCCCGGCGGACGGCCTGATGTTCTCCGGCTACCTGCTGAACACCTGGATGGTGGCGACCATCGCGGCCGTGGTCGCCGGCGTCGTCGGCTTCTTCATCGTGCTGCGCGGGTCGGCTTTCGTCGCCGACGCGGTGCCGCAGGGCGCGTTCGCCGGCGCGGCCGGAGCAAGCCTGCTGGGCATCAACACCCTGATCGGGCTGGGCGTCTTCGCGCTCATCGGGGCGCTGGGCATCGGCTGGCTCGGCCGCCGCGGGCGGCACGATGTAGCGACCGCGCTGGCCCTGGTAGTGCTGCTCGGGCTCGGCGCGCTGTTCCTCAGCTTCAGCACGGAGTACGCGCCAGAGATCTTCTCGCTGCTCTTCGGCGAGCTGTTCGGCGTCGGCTCGGCCGAGGTGGCGCCGGTCGCCATACTCGGCGCGGTCTCGGTGGCCGCCATCATCGTCATGTACCGGCCGCTCCTGCTGAGCTCGGTGATGCCAGAACTCGGCGAGGCGCGAGGCGTATCCAGCTTCCGGATCGAGATGTGCTTCCTGGTGGTCGTCGCGCTGGCCACCAGCATGACGCTGCCGGTGGTCGGCGCGCTGCTGATCTTCAGCCTGATGATCGGGCCCCCCGCCGCCGCCCGGTCGATCACCAGCCGGCCCTACCTGGCCATGTGTCTGTCAGTGGTCATCGCTCTGGTGACCGTGTGGGCGGCGATCGCGCTGTCGCTGCGGACGGACTGGCCGGTCGGGTTCTTCGTGGGAACATTCGGCGCCTGCTGCTACGCCGCCGGGCGCGGCTGGGCTGCCTGGCGGCGACGCCGGACCGTGCGCGACGACCCGGGCCAGCCGGTCGCCCGCCAACCGGTCCGCCAGGGCTGATCGGGCCCGCCGCGCCTGCCAGGCCAGGATGCCGGTGCCAATGACCGCGACAACCAACGCGGTGAAATGGCCCACGGCGCTGACTGCCAGGCTGCTGAGCCCGCCGAAGATGTCGCCTGGGCCGACCAGGATCACCAGATCGATGGCCGCGGCGGCGCGGGCCGGCCACGAGCCGAGTAGCAGCGCGACGACGATGGCGGATACCACTACATAGGACGGGCCGACGTCGATGAGGTAGCGGTCCGCGGCCGGTAGTAGGCCGTGATCCACCTGGTAGGCGACGATGCCCTCGCTGACCAGCGTCCCGATGACGTGCCCGGCGCCGCACACTAGCGCCGTCCGCCAGTTGCCGAGGGCCCGGTTGGCACCGAACATGCTCAGTGCGATCAGCACCGGCCAGGCGCCTACTGACTCCTGGGGAATGAGCGCCGAGACAACCAGCGAGCCGACCGGGTGATGACGGAGGTTATGCACGCTGGTACTGGCCCAGCCGACCAGCGCGACCTGATCGTGGGCGGGCAGCGCGGCGTAGACCAGCTGGGCGACTACGAAGGCGACGAGATAGGTCCAGGCCACTGCGTAAGTGGCGGAGAAAGCTGCTACGGCGCGCCGGCGCATGAGCCAAGGTTATGGACCGCGGCTGGTCAGCTTCCCGGCCGGGCTGGTCAGGGCTGCTGGAAATATGGCGTCAGCCAGATCCGCTGGCTTAGGTAGGCCTTTACCTTGCTGATGTACTGCTGTGCTGGCGCGGTGTGCCAGCGGCCGGCGAACCAGCGTCCGACGCAGCCCCACGCGTCGCCGGCGTGGTACTGCTCGCCCCGCGGCACGTTATTGAGCCAGACCTCGTAGCCGTTGTAGCAGGATCGCCAGATGGCATAGGCCGTGTCGGCGTTCATCGCGGTCGAATTGCCGATCGCTGGCCAGCTGGCCTGCTCGTACGGATACCTGTTCTGCAGGATGCCGTAGCTCTGCGGGCACCGGCCTGGCTTACCGTCCTGGCCGAGGCCGTGCCCTGGCGGGCAGGCTGCCGCATCGGTGCCCCAGTCGCCCTTGGTGTCCTGCTGCCACCAGCTCTCGACCGCCGCCTGGGCGAAGACGATGTTCTGGTTGATGCCCCACTTGCACGCGGCCCAGCGCAGGATCTCGCTGGTCGTGCCGGTGAAGTCGCCGTTGATAAGGGGCGCGAGCAACCGGTCGGCCTGCGGGCTGTCCCCCGCGGGGAAGAACGCGGCCCCGACCTGCTGGCCGGTGGTCTGGTTGTAGCCTCGGTTCGCGCCCTTGTTCTCCTTCCGTGGCCTGGCGAGCACCCACCGCGCGCACTGCGCACCGGATGGCAGTTTCGCCCCGGGCGGGAGAGTGCGGAAGACCCGCGGCGCGACGGCGACGGCGGCGGGGGACTGGGCGGACGCCGGGACCTCCGGGGACGAGGACTGCCCGGACGAGCGCTTGGGTGCGCGGGCGGCGCGGCTGCTGGTCGGCGCGGCTGACCGGCCCTTCAGGGTCTTGTCGGCCGCCTGGACAGGCCCGGCGGCAGCTGCTGAGCGCCGTATCGCGGTGGCACCTGCCTGCCGGGCCGGGTGCGTGTGCGTCGTTGACGGGTCATTTGTTGTGCCCGCGAGCGCGCTGCCCCAGCTGGAGTAGTGCACGATCGCGAGGAATCCGGCGACGATGGTGATCAGCAGGACGGCCACCCGGCCAGCCATCCATGCCCGCCGTCGCTGGCGTGCTCCCACCTTGCGGCCCATAATCCGTAACCTGTACTCCGTGCGCTCATTGAGTGTCAATCGGATCCAGATCCTGTGATCACCTGTGATTTCGCGGTTAACCCGCACGTTGCCCGCCGGTTGCACGATGGTCGGCCGCGCTGCGGTTTCGCGGCCGGGCTGGTGATGAGCGGACCGAGGAACGGGTAACGGGCGGCAGCCGGAGACGGCGGGTTATTAACGATTACGGGGCGCTGATGTGCCGATATGGCCGGCCGGGTTACGCGGGGGCTCGCCGTCCCGGCTGGCCTCGCCCAGGACCGCGCCGATCCCGCCCGGGACCGCGCCGATCCCGCCCGGGACCGCGCCGATCCCGCCCGGGGACCGCGCCGGCGCTTATCGCGGGCCGACGGGAACGTAGCGTCTAGCTGACCGCGACAGGTTGACGTGAGTCGAACCTTTGTTCGATAATGTCTTCATGGGGGCAGAGATCGCGCAGGTCACGGAGGGATTTTCCGGGCCGCGGGCAGGCGGCGCGGTGCCGGACGACTCCGTCCTGCCGGTGCTGGACGCCCTGCGGGATCTACTGCCTGCGGGAGGACTGCTGCGCGGTTCGGTCGTGGCGACCGGGCGCTGGAGCCTGCTGTGCCTTGCTCTGGCCGCTGGGGCATCGGCGGCCGGGGCGTGGTGCGCGATAGCCGGGGTGCCTCAGCTCGGGGTACGAGCGGCGGCCGACGCGGGCCTGGATCCCGACCGGATGCTGCTGATCGCGGAGCCGGGCCCGAGCTGGCCGCAAGTGCTGGTCTCGCTGCTTGACGGCTGTGAGCTGGTGCTGCTTCGGCCGCCTGACCGGCCATCCGCCCAGGTGCGGCGCAAGCTTGAGGCTGTCATCCGCCGCCGGGGGGGCGTCCTCGTGGTGGCGGGGGACTGGGATGGCGCCCAGTCCCGATTGCTCATCAGCCGTCAGGAATGGACCGGGATCGGCACTGGCCATGGGCGGCTGCGCGCCCGTCGGGTGCAGGTGGTGGCCGACGGGCGAGGCTCGGCGGTACGGCCGCGAGCACGGTGGCTGTGGCTGCCGGGCCCGGATGGCTCGGTAGCCCGCGCCGCAGATGGCGAGCCTGCGGGTGCTGACTGGGGGCGCCAGGGGGATCAGCCAGGCTTTGTTCGGCGCGGTGGGCGCGGTGGGCGCGGAGGGCTGGCGGCCGAAGCCGCGCCGGGGCTGGCGGCCGAAGCCGCGGCGGGGCTGGCGGCCGGGGTGAGCGCTGGATGAGGGTGTCTGCGGGCGGATCGCGCCGGGTGCTGGTGGTGTGCTGCCCTGATTGGCCGCCGGAGACCAGCGCCCCCGGGCCGGACGCGCGGGCCTTCGAGCAGGTGGTGACCGTGATAGAGGGGTTCTGCCCGCAGCTGGAGGTGCTACGGCCCGGCGCCTGCGCGCTCAGCGCCCGCGGTCCGGCCAGGTATTTCGGCGGTGAGGAGGTGCTGGCGGGAAAAATCGCCGAAGCTGTGACCCGCCGCGGGTTCACCTGCCGGGTCGGTGTGGCCGACGGGCTTTTCGCCGCGCAACTCGCTGCGCAGGTCGGCCCGTCGGGCCTGGTAGTCGCGGCTGGCCGGACGCCAGCGTTCCTTGCTCCGCATCCGGTCAGCGCACTGGGCAGCCCCGAGCTGGCTGACCTACTGCCCAGGCTGGGCATCTGGACGCTGGGGGAGTTCGCCGCCCTCCCGGCCGCCGAGGCAGGCAGCAGGTTCGGCGCACAGGGAGCGCTCGCTCACCGGCTGGCCCGCGGCGCCGATCCGCGCCCGCTCGCGCTCCGCCCGCCATCCGCTGACCTCTCCGTTCAGCTTGACTTCGACCCGCCAGCCGAGCAGGCCGAACCGGTGATCTTTGCCGCCAAGGCGCTCGCCGAGCGGATGCACGCGGGCCTGGCGGCCAGAGGGCTCGCTTGCGTGCGGGTGCGGGTACAGGTGTTGTGCGCGGACGGGCAGGAGATCACCCGGCTGTGGCGGCACGACGGGCTGCTCTGCGCGTTGGCAGTGGCCGAGCGGGTCCGCTGGCAGCTAGCCGGATGGCGGGCCGCCCAAGATGCCCGGGATCAGGACCGCCCGGGCTCGGTCGGTCAGGGCTCGGACGGCCAGCGCTCAGGCGCCCGAAGCGCTGGCCAGGGTAGCCAGGATTCAGACGGCCGCGGCGTTGCCCAGGATTCAGGTGGCCGCGGCGTGGCCCAGGATTCAGGCGGCGGCGGTGCTAGCCGGGGCTCGGATGGCCAGAGTCCGGGCGGTCGTGGTCCGGGCGGTCGTGGTTCAGGCGGTCGTGGTTCAGGCGGTCGGCAGGGAGAGCTGGGGACCGAAGAAATTCAGACTGGCGGCATAACCCTGCTCCGGCTCATCCCGGATCAACTGGTCCGGGATGAGGGCCGCCAGCTTGGCCTGTGGGGCGACGCCGTTATCAGTGACCGGGTAGCCCGCGCGGCCATCCGGGTACAGGCCATGCTCGGGCATGGCGCGGTGACCCGCCCGATGCTGGCCGGCGGCCGCGATCCGGCCGATCAGGTGACGCTGGTGCCGTTCGGCGACGCCCAGGATCCGGTATTTCTCGCGGATCAGCCCTGGCCGGGGCAGATTCCGGCGCCGGCGCCGGTAACGGTGTATCCGGCCCCGCTGTCGGCTGTTGTCACTGACGATCGCGGCGCGGTCGTGACCGTCACCGGGCGCGCGCTGGTGTCGGCGCCCCTGGCCAGGTTGTCGGCGGACGGCGGCCCGTTCCTGGCCGTGACCTCCTGGGCGGGACCCTGGCCGGTCACAGAACGCTGGTGGGACCCGGCCAGCGCGCGCAGGCGAGCCAGGTTCCAGGTTGTTACCGAGGACGGAAACGCCTGGCTAGCGATCATTCAAGAGGGTCGATGGCTGATCGAGGCCAGCTACGACTGAGCGACTCAAGCCGGATTCGTAAGCGAATCTAATTTCGACTGTCTTCATTTTTGTCAGTACCGATCGCTAGCATGGTCGAAGACCAAGATGCCAAGAGCAATAAGACCAACAAGACCGCTAAGGCCGCTAAGGCCGCTAAGGCCGCCAAGACCGCCAAGACCGCCAAGACGACAGCGCCGGGGAGGTGACCCGATGCCAGAGCACGGCAAGCCCGAGCCAGGAATCCCGCTGCCACGGATCCCGCAGCCGGGGACCTCAGAGCCTGGGCCCCAGCAGCCCAGCACCCCGCAGGGACTGTCGTGGTCGTGGGAGCTCGATTTCCAGACACTGATGACGGCGCTGAACGAGCCCGCCCCGTGGAACCGCCCGCCCCGCTCCTCCCGCCGTCCCCCAGCCCCGGGCCGCAACAGCCCACAAGGCTGCACGCCGCCCGCCTCAGCGGACAGCGACACCCTCCACAACGACACCCCCGGGAACACCGCTTCCCGCAACACCGCCGCTGCCGCTGCCCCTCCGAGCGCCACTGCTCCTGATAGGCCCGCTGCGCAAGACACCACTGCGGTCAGCGCCGCCGTGGGCATTCCAGGCAGTGCCGCCGCGGGTGGCGGCGACCCGGAGGCGGGGCAGGACACGGCGGAGGTGGACCAGGACGCGGTGCTGGACGCGCTGCTGGCCGCTGAGTCCCGGGAGCTGCCGATCGGGATGGTGGCCGGGCGGATCGCAGAGTGCCTGCCACCCGGCCCGGACCTGGCCGGGTGGCTGGCGACCGCCACCGCCTCGGAGCTGGAGGACGGCGCCCTGGCCGGGGTGGCGGCATCCTGTCGGCGGCTGGCCTCGTGGGCACAAGCCGCAGAGCTGGCCGCGGTCGCCCAGATCGCCTCCCGGTCAGCGGCCCGCGACGAGAAGATCGGCGTCGACGCGCACGGCCGCCCGGCCCGGGTCCCCGCGGAAGCCGCCGCGCAGGTATCCCTGGCCCTGGCCATGTCACAGTACGGCGCGTCGTGGTGGCTGGACCTGGCAGTAACCCTGGCCTGGCGGCTCGCCGCAACCGGCGCGGCCCTGGCCGCCGGATCGATCGACTTGCAGCGGGCCCGGCTCATCGCCGAGGCCACCACCCGGCTCAGCGACGACGCAGCCCGCACAGTCGAAGAGCAGGTGCTGCCCGGCGCGGGCGACCTGACTACCTCAGCGCTGCGGATAGCACTGCGCCGCGCGGTAATCGCTGCTGACCCTGACGGAGCGGAGCGGCGGCGCAAGGAGTCGGAGGCGCAGGCGAAGGTTTGCTTGTTCCCCGATGAGGACAACACCGCGACGCTGGGCGGGTACCGGCTGCCGGCGGTGCTGGCGGCGGCAGCGATGGCTCGGATCCGGGCGATGGCCCGGGCGCTGAAGTCCTCGGGCGCAGGCGGCGGGATCGACCGGCTGTCCGCCCAGGTCTTCCTCGGCCTGCTCTGCGGCACTCTCCCGCTGATCCCGCCCCCCGACGGCGCACCCCCTGACAATCCCCCGCCCGACGGCGGCGACGATAGCTTCGGCCCGCCGTCCGACGACGGCTCATCTGCTCAGCCTCGGCCGCCCCGGCACGTCCCGTCGCCCGAGGCCCCGCGGTCGGGCCACGTCCCGGCCGATGCCCCGCAGTCCGGGCAGGCCCCGACCGGGGAATCGTCTCCCGACCACGCCCGTCCGCTCGGCCAGGCCTGGCCTGCGGGTGAGGAACAGCCTGCTAAGCACCCGCCCCCCGGATGGCCTCCGCCGCCGGGAGAACCGCCGCCGGGAGAACCGCCGCCCATGGAAGCCCCACCAGTGGCCGCCGTGCCGGTGGACGCCGTGCCGGTGGACGCCGTGCCGGTGGACGCCGTGCCGGTGGACGCCGTGCCGGTGGACGCCGTGCCGGTGAACGCCGTGCCGGTGGAGGAACCGCCCCCCGAGCAGGTCCCGCCGCCCTCGGAGCCGCTTTCCGACGACCGTGATCTATGCGATTCCGACGAGCCGGACGGCCTGGCCGCAGGCGGGGCGGCTCTGGCCATCCTCAGCGGCGAGGACGACTGGTGGCGGGGACCGGAGCCTGCGCCAGTCCCGGACTGGCCGGCGCTGCCCGCAGTGGTCCCGGCCGCGTTCACCGCGCCTCGATCGCCCGGCGTGCCGCCGCCGCCCGGGCTGCTCGACCTTACTCTTCCCTGGGCCACCATGGCAGGCCTGTCCCACGAGCCAGGCTCGCTGACCCGCCTGGGCCCGCTCACTCCCTCCCAGGCGTGCCTGTTGGCCGGCGTGGCCAGCACCGACCCCGCCACCCGCTGGCGGGTTATCGTGACCAGCCCCGCAGGCCAGGCCCTGGCCGTCACCCGCATCCCGCCGGCTCGCGCCAAGCCCGCCCTTGCCCGAGATGGGCCCGTTCCCGCCCAGAACGGACCAAGCGGGCTGTTCAGCGCCTGGACCGGGTTGGTCAGCCAGGTCACGCTGACCATCCCTGGCGATCTCCTCAACCCCTGCCCCGTCCCCCGGACGGCGGACGCGGACGGCGGGATCCTCGCCCGCGCTCTAGACGCTGCAGTGGCAGCCGCCGACCACGCGGCCACCCAGGCCGCCGCCGACCTCGCCGCCGGCGGCTGCGCCCACACCGCCGCCACCTCCGGCTATCGGCCGACGGCCCGGCTCCGCGAGCACATCACCGTCCGGGACCTGACCTGCCGGTTCCCATACTGCCGGCAGCCCGCCTGGCGCGGCGACCTCGACCACACCCGCCCCTACCAGCCCGCCTGGCGCGGCGACCTCGACCACACCATTCCCTGGGACAAGGGCGGAAGAACGTGCACGTGCAATCTCGGTGGCGCATGCTGCGCTTAGTTACGCTTGTGCGCGTATCCTGGGAGTATGACCAGGACCGAGTACCAGACGCCCCGCGTGATCGTCTACACCCGCATCTCCAAGGACCAGGCCGCCGACGAGCACGGTGTCGTCAACCAGCTCGCCGCGTGCGAGAAGCACGCCGCGGCGCGCGGCTGGACGGTCGTGGCCCGGCTGTCAGACAACGACTTGTCGGCGACCAGCGGCGTTCACCGGCCCGGTTATGAGCGCGGCCTGGAGATGATCGCCGCCGGGCAGGCCGATGTGCTGGTGTGCTGGAAGCTGGACCGGTTCGTGCGCCGGGTCCGCGACCTGGAAGACGTGATCGAGATTTTCGAGCGCGCCGGGGCGAAGCTCGCCAGCGTGGATGGTGACCTTGACCTGTCCACCAGCTCGGGGCGGCTGGTCGGCCGGATGCTCGCGGTGGTCGCCAAGGGCGAGATGGAGACCAAGGGCGCCCGGCAGCGGCTCGCCGCCGGGGAGGCCGCAGCGGCCGGGAAGCGGTGGACCGGCTGCCCGCGGCCGTTCGGCTACGCCGCCGATCACGTCACCCCGGCCCCGGCCGAGGCGACCGCGGTCGCCACGGCGTGCAAGTGGCTGATCGGCGGGTCCACGATCAGCGCGGTCGCGCGGGAATGGGACCGGCGTGGCCTGCGCCCGCCGCAGGCACCCTACGGGCCGCTGCCCGCCCAGGGATGGACCAGGAACAGCGTGACCACCATCCTGAAGAATCCCCGGATCGCTGGCCTGAGCGCGTACCGGGGCGAGATCATCGGCCCGGGGGACTGGACACCGCTGGTACCCGAGGAGACGTGGCGGGCCGCCACCGCGATCCTGGACACCCGGGACCGCACGATCACGGACAAGAACGGGAAGATCCGCCGCGTGAAGGCGCGCACGGAGGCCGGCGTCCGCACCCTGCTCGGCGGGCTCGCACAGTGCCGGTGCGGGAACGTCGTCACCTCCTCCGTGAACAGCACCGGGAAGCATGTCTACCGCTGCAGCCCGTCCACCCGGAACGGCCGGCCGGGCCCGCACTGCCAGCAGATGTCCGGCCCGGTTGACCGCTACGTGGAGCGGGTGATCACCGCGCGGCTGGCCCGCGACGACGCCGCGGACCTGATCACGCCGCCGCGGCCGGACACCGCGCCGCTGCACGCCGAGGCCGCCGCCATCCGCCGGAACCTGAACGAGCTGGCCGCCGACCGCGCCCTAGGGATCGTGAGCCGGGCGCAGATGATCGCCGCCACGGCGCGCGGCAACGCGCGGCTGGACCAGATCACCGCCGTGCTGGCCGAGTCCGCGTCGTCGTCGGCGCTGGCGCCGTTCGCCGCCGGGCAGGCCGCCGCGGTATGGGAAGCACTCGACCCCGCGCGCAAGCGCGCTGTCATCGGCGCCCTGGCCACGGTCACGCTGCACCCCGCCGGGCGCGGCGCCCGCACATTCGACCCGGACACGGTCACGTTCACGCCGCTGCACGCCGTCTAGGGACGCTACGATGGGCGCAACCCACGGGCAGCCGGAACCACACAGCGCAGTACGGCGCAGGGGAGAACCCCCCGCCAGCTGGCGCAGGCGGCCGAAGTAGCCTTACGCAGCCTGGCCACAGGCCGGGAGCGAGCGGTCTCCAGCACCGCCGCAGCCACCGGGGAAGACACCAGGGCCCGGGATACTCCGTCATGCCCAGGAGCATCCCGTGGCCGGTATCAGGAACGTCCATCCCAGAGTCGGAACCGCGAAGGCAACCGTCGCCGTCCGCGTCCGCGACCACGCGCCACCCGAGGCCATCGAGGCCGCCCGCGCCGACCTGCGCGCGGCCAACGCCGAGGCAGCCGTCCAGCGCATCGTTGACTCCTGGCCGCCGCTGAGCGCCGAGACCAGGGCCGCGCTCGCCTGCATCCTGCTCACCCCGCCGGGCGGTGACGATGCCGCGTAGAAACGCGGCAGGCCGGGCTCCGCGCCCGGCCGCCGCCACAAACTCACCGTCACCCCGCCGCCCCGCCCAGAGCGCCGAAGTCATCTCCACGGTAGCGGACGGGTCCGCGCTGCCGGTCGCTCTCGGCTACGCGGGCCGCGGCTGGCCGGTGTTCCCGTGCAAGCCCGGCGCCAAGGCACCGAACACGGCCCACGGCTACCTGGACGCCACCACCGACCCGGCGGTGATCCGCGGCTGGTGGCGGCAGCATCCCGGCGACAACGTGGCGATCGCGACCGGGGCGCCGGGACCTGACGTGCTCGACGTTGACGTGCACGAGGGCGGCACCGGGTGGCCCGCATTCAACAGGCTGAAGCGCGCGGGGCTGCTCACCGGAGCCGGTGCCCTGGTCCGCACCCCGAGCGGTGGCCTGCACGTGTACTTCACCGGGACGAGCCAGTCATCGGGGCGGCTGCCCCGCCAGCACCTCGACTTCAAGGCCGCAGGCGGCTACGTGATCGCCCCGCCGAGCTCGGTCCTCGGCCGTCCCTATGAGCTCCTGGACCACCGGGACGGCGCCGCCAGCCTCGACTGGCAGGCCGTCCGTAAGCTGCTCGGCCCGCCGGAGCCAGCACCGCGGCGGGCTGCGCGCGGCAACCGTGACACCCGGCACCTGGCCGGGTGGGTCGCCAGGCAGCCGGAAGGCAACCGGAACGACGGCCTGTTCTGGGCTGCCTGCCGGGCCATCGAGACCGGGCAGGCGGATGCGCTTGACCACCTGGCGGTGGCGGCCGAGGCCGCCGGGCTGGCCGAGCACGAGGCAGCGCGCACGATCGCATCCGCGGCCAGGAGGGCAGGATCATGACCGAGAACCTGGCCGCCCTGGACGTCGTACTCGACGGAGCCGGGTTGCTCGCCGAGCTGCATGCGGCACTCACCAGCTACGTGGTGCTGCCGTCACCGGAGTCAGCCGATGCGATCGTGCTGTGGATCGCGGCCACGCACGCGGCGCAAGCATGGAACTGCGCACCACGCCTCGACGTGACCAGCCCAGTCAAACGGTGCGGCAAGAGCAGGCTGATCGACGTCATCGAGGCGACCTGCCATGACCCGCTGATCACGGTCAATATCAGCCCGGCCGCCCTGGTCCGGTCGATCGGGGAGGACCCGCCGACGCTGCTCCTGGACGAGGCCGACACCGTGTTCGGCCCGAAGGCCGCCGACAATCACGAGGATCTCCGCGGCATCCTCAACGCGGGCCACTCGCGGAACCGGCCCTACATCCGGTGGGACGTGGTCGCCAGGGCGCCCGAGAACTGCCCCACGTTCGCCATGGCTGCCCTGGCCGGTATCGGCGCCCTGCCCGACACGATCACGGACCGGGCCATCGTCGTGGCCATGCGCCGCCGGGCACCAGGGGAAGCGGTCGCCAGATTCAGGCAGCGACGTGACGGCGCTCCGCTCAGGGAGCTGGGCGAGCGACTAGGGATATGGGTCCGCGCTCACCTGAGCGAACTGCGTGACGCGGAGCCGGACATGCCCGTGGAGGACAGGGCGGCCGACACGTGGGAACCGCTGATCGCGGTGGCCGACCTCGCAGGCGGGAACTGGCCATCGCGCTCACGGCAGGCAGCGATGGTGCTCACGTCGGAAGACGACACCGACGCATCACTCGGCGCCCGGCTGCTAGCTGACCTCCGCGAGGTGTTCGGCGGCACAGACGCGATGCACGGGGACACGATCCTCACCGCGCTGCATAAGGTCGCCGAGGCGCCATGGGGTGACTACTTCGGTAAGCAGCTGTCCGCGCGTGATCTGGCCAGGCTTCTCAGGCCCTACGGTGTGCGCGCCTGCGATGTGAAGATCGGCGGCAGCACTCGCCGGGGCTACACCCGTAAGCATCTGCACGACCCGTGGAGCCGCTACCTGCCACCAGCGCACGGGGGTAGTGCTACCTCCGCTACCTCCGCTACCGCGCAGGTCAATGACCATGATCAGGTAGCAGGTAGCACTTCCGATGTGCTACCTGCTACCTCCGCCCTGCCTCTGACCAGGCAGGTAGCACAGGTAGCGGAGGTAGCAGACACCCCACGTGCGTGCGCCGGGTGCGGCAACCCGCTTGACCCGGTGCTCGCCTCGCTCGGCGATACGACTCACCCGAACTGCGACCCGGGCGGCCAGCCGTGACCGGGCCCGACCGGCTGGCGCTGGCCACCCGCACCCGCAAAGCCCGCAGATCCTCCATCTGCCCGGCCTGCCGTGGCGCGATCCTGGCCGGCCAGACCATCGCGCGGCTCGCCAGCCCGCCCGCATGGGTCCACGTCCGCTGTGTCCCCGTCGTCGCCGCCATGACACGCGAGAGCACGCGATGACACGCGAGACCGCGCCACCGCCCGGCACCCACCGAAGGAGAGAACGTGAGGACCATGACAAGCGCAAGCGCCAGCGCGACCTGTTCAGCCGATCCCGGCCGACCGCGAGCACGATTGCGTGCACAACGGCCCATGCCCACCTGCGGCAGATCGGCGCCCCGATGAACTCGCGTCACGCATACATGGTCCAGGCCGTGATCATTGAACGCTGGAAGCGCGAGCGACCGAATGTGGTCTCCCTGCGCGCAACATTCGGCATGAGAACAGCCTTGCCGCCGCGGGGCATGGAAATGTTCCAGCCTTGGAATGTTCCACCAGAACGAACCGTGATCCAGCTCAAGGGACGGGCGTGACCGCTGACCCGCAGACCGTCACGAGCACCTGGGCGCCCATCCCCGGGTACAGCGGCTACGAGGCCAGCGACCGCGGCGCCATCCGCTCCGTTGACCGCACCGTCAACGGCCGCCGGTACCGCGGGAAGGCCAAGGCGCACGCACCTGTCCACCCGCGGACGGCCGCAGGTGAGCCTGCGTGGCGACGACGGCCGGATCCGCACCGTCAGCGTCCACGTGCTCGTCATGGCGGCGTTCGAGGGCCCGTGCCCGCCGGGGCTGCAGGTCCGTCACTGGAATGATGACCCGCTGGACAACCGGTGGGCGCCGGGCGGTGAGGCTGGCTGCCGCGCCGGCCTGGGGAACCTGGTGTACGGGACGCCGAAGCAGAACGCCGCCGACAAGCTACGCAACCGCCGGCGGCTGCCGTGGTGGCGCAGGCTACTGCGGCGCACGCGAGGTGGCCGTTCTGAAGGCATAAACCAAAAACCCACCCTGATAATATCACCTTTGCGACAGACGTAACAGTCTGTCACAGGATGTCACACAAAGTGACAGGACCGCGCGAAGCGCTAAAAGCACGTGGGTCCAGCACAGTACGTAACCGCACGTCACGCTCTGTCGCCACCGCGCGCGTGCGGGACGAGCGGCCGAGTTTTCCAACCATGGTGGAAAACACGATGCCCGGCGCGTGGCCTGATGCCTGCCTGCCATGTCCTATAGGACAAACGCAGGCCACGGGCCACGCGCGCATACCTGGGGGGGGTATGACGCGACAGGTGAGACAGTGGCCGGATGGACGTTCAGGATGGTTCACGCCCGCGGCTGGCGCGCTGCCTGACACGCGCGTGCCCGGCACGCTTCGCCAGCGGGCCTGACCGGCACTGTCCCGGCTGCGCAGCCGATGGTGCGGCGACGTAGCCGCGGCCGCGCTGCAGCTCGGCATCAGCGACATCCCGTCAGTCCCGCGTTTCGCCGGCCATCAGCGCCGACGCTCCGCGCAGATCTGCGCGGAGCGACGACGCACGGGAACGGCTCACGGCCGCGCTGGATGGCGCTCACACAACCCGCAGCACATGACCGCAGGTCACAGCGGTTCAAGGATGTGACACATCCTTGAACATCGCCGCAGGTCACGACGCTGCCGGCGACCACCCTTACCAAGCATGCACTGCGAAGGTGAATCCCAATACGGTGATCCCGCTTACGATGGCTGCCACGCAAGAACGGCTGACCGCTGCACGCTGCGATCCGATGGATGCTGCGATGCGATGGTGCGATCGTGGATTGGCGAACCGGGCAGCACGACCGTCCGCTGACCATCACTGACCGTCACCGCGACCCGCGACGGCCTTCCCTCGCCGCGAGCACCCCAAAAAATTCGAACACCCGTTCAGGAATCGACCCCCCGAAGCCTATGCGTCACGCAGGATGGATCGCCGGTCGCGTCCTGCGTCCACGCGGCGACGCCGCAGCCAGCAGATTTTTTCACGCGTGATTTTTGGGCCTGTTTTCGCAGGTCAGGCGCTTGTGATCTTGGCGTGGCCGTCGCGTGGCCGGTGACGTGCGCACTGGCTGGATGGTCGCGGAAATTCGAACACCTGGGCTAACGTCATGATCATCTGGTCCGCGTAGCGCGCCGCATCGTAAAACCGGTCCTATTCGCCCCGTTTTGCCGTGCGTGACGGTGCGTGACGCCGTGGATGGTCCTTGTGCGGCTGGCGCTACGTCCTGTGCGGCTGGCGTACACCCGTGGGACGATGATGTGAGTCCTGGCCGGGCGAGTTCTCGCCGTTCCCGTCCCGGCCGGGCCAACCAGGAGGACGTGATGGTGGTCGCGATCGCTACCGGGTTCTACGACCTGAACGACGGCTACGGCACCCGGTACGTCACCCCGGGGATGGTCGTGGCCGCTGATGACCCGGCCGCGCTGGCCTGCCCGAGTTGCTTCATGCCGACCGAGGGATCCTGATGACCGAGTTCAGCACCGAGTACCACATGGGGTGGGTCGGCCAGGGTGATGTGCCGCTGCCTGCCCAGTCCCGCGCGGCGATGGCCAGGGAAGACGCCGCGGCGCAGCGGGAGGCCGAGCGTGAGGCAGCACGGTCGCAGGACCGGGCCGAGGCGTCGGCGCTGGCGGCCAGGGTGTCCGGCCGGGTGCGGCATGGCCTCGGTGACGTGTTCGCTCACGCGCTCAGGCAGATGAGCGCCGACGACTACACGGCTGAACGGGAAGAGCTGCAGCGGAACGCGACAGAGTGGACGGGTGAGCCTCCGCCGCGGCCGCGGCTATGGTCGGATGACCAGCTGGCCGCCGAGGCGCGACCAGGTGCAGCTGCGGCGGATGCGCGACCAGGCCGCCGCCGAGCACGTCGCGTCAGACAAGCTCATTCTCGAGGCGCGGGAACGGCACCCGGTGACCAGCCGCTGGCCCGCGTGGATCCGCCGGTCATGAGCGCCACGCCGAAACGTGCCGAGCGGCGCAGTACGTGAGCGTGGTCAGCGGGTACGCCGCGGATCGGGGAGCTGCCGGACCTGAACGCTGGCAGCACCGAGACCGCTTCGGCGCCGCCGCCGTCCTACCCGGATGCCCTGCCCGATGGTCTCTGGGCGGCGCCAGCGGATGAGCAGGCCGCCGCGAAGATGCGGCTGTCGGCCGCCGCCGGGGTGGGCGACCCGGGGCCGAGCTACAAGGTCCGGCAGTAGATGGAGTTCACCGGCCCGATCACCACCGAGTCGCTGTACTACCTGCAGGCCCGGGGTGACTGCCTGGCCAGGGCCAGGAACGTGAAACCGCGGACCGTCGAGGAGATCCTGAAGGCCGCCGGGGAGCAGATGGACGTGGAAGATCTCTACCTGGCGTGGCTGCATGGTGAGCCGGTCGCGCGGAAGGTCCCGCACCCGAGGCGGAAGCTGCGTGCCCTGCTGCGGCAGCGTGGCTGAGCGCCACCAGGACAGCGGAAGGCCCCGGGTACGCGGGTATGGGTCCGCGTGCCCGGGGCCTTAGCGTCGTCTACCGGGCCGGGCCGGGGCTATCCCGCCTTGAGCGGAGTTCCCTGCGCCCGTGGCAGGCGGGCTGTTGTAAGCGACGCCTCGAAGCATCGCCGCCCCGGCCCGGGGCTCACGAGCGCCCGGTCCCCCCGCACGCCGGGCACGTCCGCGGCGTGCACGTGTGGCCGGGACCGGTACATGCGCAGCCCACGGCCGGGACCGCGCCGCCGCCCCCGCACCCGGGGCAGGCCCCCTCCGGCGGTTCTGCCTGCTCGGCGGTGGTCAGCTTGCCGAGCAGCTCGTCCGCGGTGCGGCCGATCAGGACCCGGATGTGCCTGCCGTCCTCGCTGCGGCGCACCGCGGACCACACGCCTAACTGGTGATCAAGCTCGATCTGCCATCTGTCGCCGAACCGGCGATGTAGCTCGCCGGGTCCGGGTGGTGGCGTGGCGGCTGGTGTGACGGGATGATCGTTCATTAGCCGGCCTCCGGGGTCGGTCAGGGCTCGGCAGTCGATCTACGGTCGCTGCCGGGCCCGCTTTGTGATTCCTGCCCGAGCGTACGCGCCGCAGTATGTAGCCGTCTACGGTGAGCTACATATCCCTGTAGGGTTAGCTATGTGTTTGTACAGGTCACGGGGTGTCTACGGTGACGACCATGACGGACCGGGATGACGGCCCGCGGTTCGACCCGCGTGGCCCGGAGCTGGTGTACATGCAGATCGCCGACGACATCGCCGGCCAGATCGAGCGCGGCGAGCTGGCACCGGGCGACCGGCTGCCTGGCGAGGCTGACCTGGCCGCTGAGTACGGCGCCGCGCGGATGACGGTGCGCCGCGCGATACGGGAACTGCGCGAGCGCGGCCTGGTCAGAGTCGTCACCGGCAAGGGCACCTACGTGCTCAGCCGCTGACCGGCGGCAGCGTGCCTACACTGGCGTATGACCACCCGCATGCGTCGTTATGTGCGGCAAGCG
>CAWIXN010000005.1:0-540000 GCA_963840095.1 uncultured Actinomycetota bacterium
ACCCCCCGTCCCGGGCTCGCGATGGTGGGATGTCGCGCGGAAGGCCGGTTCCGGCGGCCGTCTGGCCGGGGGGCGGCTGGTCGGTAGCAGGCCCGACGGCGATCCATTCGGCGCCGGTCTCCTGGCGGAATGCGGCGACGGCAGCGCCGATGGTGGGGAAGAAGTGGCGTGGGTTGATCGTGCGGGTGAGGCCGTAGCGTTCGATTTTGCTCTGGACCGGGTCCTTGAGCTCGGCGAACACCAGGCTGATGCCCTCTGCGTTCAATGCCTCGTCGAGGTCCTCCAGCACGTCGGATGCGGTCGTGTCGACGTCGGTCACTGGCTCCGCCGCGATCACGATCCAGGTAGGTGGCGGGTCGGTTCGGGCGAGCCGCCTGACCTCGTCGCGGAAGGTTTTGGCATTGGCGAAGATCAGCGGGGCGTCGAACCGGTAGATGACCAGGCCGGGCAGGTGCCAGGCGTCGGGATAGGAGTGCACGTCGTGGTAACCCTCTAGCTCTTCCACGCGCCCGAGTTCGGTTTGGTAGGGCCACCATGCGCGGCGGAAGACGTTGAGAATCGACAGGCCGACCGCGATCGCTATTCCGGGCAGCACGCCGAGCAGCGCGACGCCGAGGAACGCGGCGATCGAGAGCAGGAACTCGGCCTTGCGCTGCCGCCAGAGCCGCATCGTGCCCCGAATGTCAGCGAGGGACAGCGACGCCGTGATCACCACTGCGGCGAGCGCGGGCTGCGGCAGGTTACGGAACAGGCCAGGGACCAGCACGATCATCAGGATGATCAGCACCGCGCCGGTGACGCCGGTGAGCTGCGTCTTGGCTCCTGAGCGTTCCGCCACCGCGGTCCGCGATCCGCTGGTGCTCACCGGGAAGCCCTGGAAGAGCCCGGCGGCCAGATTCGCCGCGCCGATCCCGATCATCTCCTGGTTGCCGTGAATCTCCTGCCCGGTGCGGGCAGCGAACGCCGACGCCGTGGAGATCGTGTCGGCCAGCGATACCAGCGCGATCCCCAGCGCCCCGGCGAACAAAGGCCCGAGATCGGACAGACGCACGTGCGGGATCGTCAGCGGCGGGAAGCCCTTGGGGAGGACCCCGACCAGGCTGACCCCGTGCCCGGCCAGGCCGAAGACCGTGGTGGCCGCGATCGAGAGCACGACGGCGATCAGCACGGCCGGGACCTTCGGCAGCCAGCGCTGCAGCACCAGAATCAGCAGGATTCCGGCGATCCCGACGGCGGCCGCCGCGGCGACCGCCTCACCGTGCGCAAGCCCTTTGACGAAGCCGGTGAACTCGCGAATCAGGCCATTGGCCTCGACCTTGAACCCGAGCAGCTTCGGAAGCTGCCCGATCAGGATGGTCAGCGCCAGGCCGTTCATGTAGCCGATCATCGTCGGCTTGGAGATCAGGTCGGCGATGAACCCGAGCTTCGCCACGGCGGCCACGATCATGATCGCCGCGACCATGATCGCGAGTAGTGACGCCAGCGCGACCGCCCGCTTCTCGTCGCCCTGGGCGGCGAGCAGCGGCAGGATCGTCGCGGCGATCATCGGCCCCAGCGAAGAATCCGGGCCGAGCACCAGGATCCGCGACGGGCCGAACACCGCGTAACCGGCCAGGCACAAGATCGAGGTGTATAGCCCGGTGATCGGCGGCAAGCCCGCCAGTTCCGCATACGCCATGCCCTGCGGCACCAGCAGCGTCGTGAGAACAACCCCCGCGACCAGATCCTTGACGAGCCACTCACGGCGGTAGGACGTGATCGCCTGCAGCCCGGGCACCAAGCGGAACATGGACACCACACCCCGACCGTGGTCAGACACCGAAACTGCAAGTCTCCCGCCCGGACACCCGCAGGCGCATCACCCGCGCATGGGTGACGGCGGCGACCGGCTGAGCCACTCCGCATAGGACCTGCAGCTGTCCGCGCCGGCTTCTACCCCACCCGGCAGGGTCTCGGCGAACACAAGCCCGGCAGCGGCTTCGAGTACGCCCCGGAGCAGGCCGGCCGGACCGGTCGCGCTCCTGACGCTGCCGGGTGCTGCCTGCCGCGCACCCAGTCGATCAGTTCGCCCGGGCGCTCTCGGGCCAGCGCAGGCACCCGGCGAAGCTGCCAGCCGCCCTCTACCGCAGGACGGCCCTCCCGCCAACGGTTCCCGCGCCCTGACCTGCACGGGATCAGTCATTGCTTGATGGGAGGCGCTACCAGGCGCATGTGGATCAGTTCAAGCCCGAGGCCGGTGATCCGCTGCACGAGCCCGGTGAGGGCGGCCTGATCTGGCAGCTCCGCACGGAGGGTTGTCGTGCCCGGGCCTGTGGTGACCTCGCAGTCGTCGAATTCCGCGCGCAGCGTGGAGCCCGCCTGGCCCATGAAGGTGATCTCATAAGTGTGTGATCGCAATGGAGTTGCGCCTCGCAAGTCCGCTGGTTCAGCGTGCCGCCAGCATGCCTGCTAGTTGACCTGTGCGTCATCACCCGCCCGAGGGTGATCCGGGACACCGCCTCATTAGCGGTGACCTTAGTTACTTTTCGTGAGATTCCAGGGCAGGTACGCTACTAGAGGATCTCTCTCGGACCGGCGGGGACATGCGAAGGGGCGAGTGGTGGCACAGAGCGCGGCGATGGTGCGCAGCGCTTCGCGGGAAGCCCGGTTCGCGCTGGCGAAGTTCCGGCCGACGACATTGCCTGCCACGCTGGTTCCAAGGTCGGCGCTGCACGGTCGGCTGACGGCTGGGGCTAGTCAGCGCCTGACCGTAGTCGTGGGGTCAGCAGGCGCGGGCAAGAGCGTGCTGCTGTCGAGCTGGGCGGCGGCCAGGCCCCCTGGCCTAACGTCATGGCTGTCTTGTGATGAGGCAGACGCTGATCCGGTCCGTTTCTGGGCCGGCTTCATTGAGGCCGCCCGGGTGGTGGCGCCGTGGTTCGGCGCCGATGCTGCTGATCTGCTGGCCATGGACGGTGTCATGTCGGCGGACGTCACCGCGTCGATTGCGAATGACGCTGCCAAGTTGCCCGCCGGGTCGGTGATCGTCGTTGACGACTTCCATGCCACGGCGGCCGCGGTCGGCCGGGGCATGACCGATCTTGTCGAGCGCTGGCCGGCTGAGACCGCCCAGCTGGTGCTGTCCAGCCGTTTCGACCCTCCGCTGCGGCTGCACAGGCTGCGGATGGCCGGCGAGTTGTGCGAGCTCCGCGACCGTGAGCTGTATTTCTCGCTGGCCGACAGCCGCGGCCTGCTGGCGAACTTCGGTGTTGCGATCGCCGACCGTGACCTGGCAGTGCTTCACCAGCGAAGCGAGGGATGGGCCGCGGCCCTGCAGATGGCGGCGCTCTCGCTGCGCGGTACCAGCGACCCGGTCCGGGCCGCACAGGCCCTTGACGTCCGTACCCATGCGATCGCCGAGTACTTCATCTCGGAGGTCCTCGAGCGGCAGTCACCCGAGGTTGCCCAGTTCATGCTCGATACCGCCGTGCTCGGCGAGCTGACCGAGGGCGCTTGCGCAGCCGTCACCGGGAGGCAGGACGCGGCGGTGCTGCTACGCGGCATTGACGCAGCAAACCTCTTCCTGGTGGCGCTCGATGATGAGCGGACCAGCTTCCGGTATCACCATCTGGTGCGCCAGGTGCTGCGCGCTGAGCTGCGCGCCAGGGACCGGGATCGGGAGAGGGCGGCCCAGCTGCGGGCCGCCGAATGGTGTGAGTCAACCGGTGATACGCGGCGTGCGGCCCGCCACTTCCTCGCGGCGCAGCAGGCCGACCGGGCGCTGGCCATCATGCAGGACCGGGTCGTGACCGACTTCCTGCGCAACCCGGTCCTCCCGGCCACCCTGGATCTCAGCACGGTTGATCCATCGCTGCTGGCGGATGCCCCGGACCGGCTGCTGGCCCTGGCGGCTGACCTGCTGACGTCGGGTGACACCGCCCGCGGCGGCGAGTACCTTGACCTGCTTGAGCGCGCGCAGTCGCCGATCCCGCGGGAGTCGAGGCTGGCGGCCAGGTTCGCGGCGATGCGGTCATTTCATTACGGGCAGATCGGTCGGCTCAGCGAGGCCGTGGCCGCGGCCCTCGCGGCGCGTGCTATCCAGGAGCGGGCGCGGCTCACCGACGATTGGAATACCGCTGTCCCGCTGATCTTGCTGCGTGTCTATCCGTGGCTGGAAGACTTCCAGGCCGTGGAGCGTGAGGCAGCCGCAGCGCTGGCGATGCCCGAGCTCAGCGAACCGGCCAGGCTGGTGCTGGTACCCAGCGCGCAGGCAGTGGCCTGGTTCGAGGCCGGTCGCCTCGCTGAAGCCGCCAGTGCCGCCATGGCCGCCGAAGCCGACGCCCGGCGGCTGGGATTTGACCAGCATTTCTTCGCCGTGGATTACCTGCGCGTCCTGGCCGGCCTCGCGCTGGAGCGGCGGGACCTCGACACCGCGGAGCAGCTCACCGAGCAAGCGCTCTCGATAACCGAGCGGCGGCGGCCCATCTTTGAATTCCTCGCGCTGCTCGACCGGGCCAGAATCTGGGCCGCCCGCGGGCAGGTCCGCGACGCGCTGGCCACCGTCGAGGCGACGCGTCTCATCCTGGCCGGGACCGGGTCGGTGCTGCTAGCGCAGGCCGATGAGCTTGAGGCGCTGATGAGCCTGTCGCTCGGCGACCTGCGCTCCGCTACTGAGCTGGCCGCCAGGCTGCCCGCCGCCCGGCGCGACCTGCTGCTGGCCAGGATCGCGCTCGCCGCGGGCGATCACCGCGCCGCGCACGAATACCTGCAGTCGCCGTCGATGGGCGACCTGACACTGCGGCGCGCGCTGATGCGCCAGCTACTTCTGACCGCGGTCGCGATCGAGCGCGGTGACCCCATGGCCGCCAGCATCCTGGGCGGTGCCCTCCAGACAGCCCGCGAGGAAGGCTTCGTCAACACGGTCGTCACGGCAACCCCTCAGGTGACGAGCTACCTGGTCGAGCATGCGACGCACATGCGACCGGACCCGTTCACCGAGCACCTGGTCGTCGCGGCCCTCGAGGTGCGCGCCACCCAGGCAGATGCGGCCCGATCCGGTCGCGTGCTTGCCGAGCCGCTGACCGATGCTGAGCTGCGCATCCTGAAGCTCCTGCCGGCCAGCACCTATCTGCAGATGGCGGCCACGTTGTACATCTCGCGTAACACGGTAAAAACCCATCTCCGGTCGGTCTACCAGAAGCTCGGGGTGGCGTCGCGCTCGGAGGCCATTGAGCGGGCCGTGGACCTGCGCCTTCTGTGAGCCTGCGCTTCCGCGAGATCAACGAGCTGCCGGAGAAGAACTGGAAGTTCTCCGCTGCCAATGTGCGGGTGGGACGACTACCAGAAAGCATTCTCGGAAATGCTGTCCGCCACCAACACGCCATGGGCACCCTGGTACGTCATACCGGCGGACCGCAAATGGTCGTGATGTTCGCGCTGGGCCGCAGCCGCGGCCGGGCGTGGGACGCGCTGTTCGTCAGCGCGATCTCGCTGGCCATCGCGGCCATCCCCGAGGCGCTGCCCACGGTGCGGCGATCGACGTCATGATCGGCGAGCTTCCCAAGCTCACGGGAACAAAGGTCACCGGCTCGAACCCGATCCAGGAGCTGTGGTCCTGGATCGGGACGCTCGGCGATGCCCAGCTGCTGACCGTGGTCGTCGGCGCCGTCGCGCTCGCGGTGGTGTTCGGGGTGCGGGTGATCGCGCCGCGCATCCCTGGCGCTCTCGTGCTGGTCGTCGGCGGCCTGGTGGCGTCTCTCGCAGACCGCTCGCGACGCCAGGACCTTCGCAGCCAGGCACCACTACCGCATCGACGTCAACCAGGAATCGGCCGCCCATGGCATCGCGAACCCCGGCGCTGGCTTGTTCCAGGGGATGCCGGTCTCGACGAGCCTGTCCGCGAGCTCACTGAACGACCACACCGGCGCGCGCACCGGCCTGGCGTCGCTCACCTCGGGCGTGATCGTGCTGCTCACGCTTCTGGTGCTCGCGCGGTCTTCTCGGTTCTGCCGAAGCCCGTGCTCGCCGGCCTGATCATCGAGGCCGTGGTGATGGGGATGATGGATGTCCCCGAGATGCGCCGCCTTGCCCGGGTGGCGCGCTTCGACTTCTGGATCGCGATCGCGGCGATCAGTTCCCCGGGGTCGTGGTACTCCGGCTGGACGGCGGCCTGTTCTTCGCCACCTCGGACGCTCTGGAGGACCGGGTCTGGAAGGTCGCACTGTCGACCACGGGTATCAGCGGCATCGTGCTCGATTGCGGGGGAATGGACTTCATCGACCCCCAGGGGTCGGCGAAGATGCACGAGATCCTCGAGCTCACCGAGCAAGCTGGCCTGACCCTACGGCTCGCCCGGGTGAAGCCCGCGGTAGTTCATCGCGCGGACAGGCCTGCGCCCCGGGACAGAGGAATCTTCCTCTGGGGACCAACGGCCCTGGCGGGCGGCCCGCGCGCTGGCGATCGTCGGAAATCCTGAGCTGCGATAAGCCGTCTGGGCCGGGGAGGTTCGCGCCATGTGTCGTTGGCTGGCGTACTGCGGGGAGCCGCTGCGGCCCTCCGAGCTGATCTTGCACCCGCAGCACTCGCTGATCGCGCAGTCGCTGGACTCCCCGCTCGGAGCGGAGACGGTCAACGGTGACGGGTTCGGGTTCGGCTGGTACCCGGCCGACCCGCAAGGCGACAGTGTTCCTGGGCTGTTCCGCAGCATCGAGCCAGCGTGGAATGACCAGAATCTGCGGGAGCTCACTCAGGCCATCGAGTCGCCGTTGTTCTTCAGCCATGTCCGCGCGGCGGCGGGGCCGCCGATCCAGCAGACCAACTGTCACCCGTTCCGCTTCCAGAACTGGCTGTTCATGCACAATGGCGCCATCGCCGGGTTCGGCTCGTTGAAGCGCGAACTGGCCTTTGCCGTCGACCCGTCGCTGTACCCCAACATCCAGGGGACCACCGACTCGGAGGTTCTGTTCCACCTCGCCCTGACCCTGGGGCTGCGCGAGGATCCGGTGGCTGCGATGGCGAAGGCCATCCAGATGGTGGAGTCGGTAGGCCACGAGCACGAGGTGAGGTTCCCGATGCAGGGGACCGTCGCGGTCTCCGATGGCATGACTGTGTGGGCCTTCCGGTACTCATCGCAGCGGCGGTCGCGCACCCTGTTCCACTCCGCCGACATCGCCACGCTGCAACAGATGTACCCGGACGCCGCGCGGCTGCGCGTCTTCGGTAAGAGTGCCCACGTCGTGGTCTCGGAGCCGCTCAACGACCTGCCTGGGGCCTTCATCGAAGTGCCCGAGTCGACGGTCGCCGTACTCGGCGACTCCGGCTACCACCACCACCCGTTCCTGGCCGATGAGGCGTAGCCCGTAACGCCTGAGCCCGGGAAGGCGCACCCCTGGCGTGATCGAGCATGCGGCGCGCGGCTCTGCCGCCGAAAAAAGAACTCACCCGCGGGAGGGTGAGGACTGGACGGGATGCCGATAGCAGGGTTAAGCCTAACGACGCATGAGAAAGGGGCCTAATCATGGCTGATCTGATCGCCATCGGATACCCGGATGAGACGACCGCGGAAGCTGCCGCCGGCGAGGCACGCCGGCTGGCTCAAGACCTGATCATCCAGCCGGACGCGATCGCGGTGATCGTGCGCGACAAAGACGGCAGCTACCACGTCCACACCAACCATCATGCGGTCGGTGCCGGAGCGAGCTGGGGCATGTTCTGGGGGTTCCTATTCGGCTTGCTCTTCTTCATCCCCGTCTTCGGCCTGGCCATCGGCGCCGGACTGGGCGCCCTCATGGGCAAATTGGCCAAGACCACCATCGACAAGCAATTCCAAGAGCAGGTGCGCGACATGGTCAAGCCAGGCACCTCGGCGCTGTTCCTGATGCTGGAGAAGGTGACTCCCGACAAAGCCGTCGAGGCGATGAGCAAGTACGGCGGCACCGTCCTCAAGACCTCCCTGTCCAAGGACGACGAAAAGGCTCTCCAGGAAGCCCTGCACGGCGGCGCGGCGGCTTCATAGCAGTCACCCGGGCAGGGGGACAGCCGGCCCGCATCGTGGCAGGTCGGCCGGAGGGAGGCTACACCGAGGCGTTCGAGATTATCTGCTGTGACTGCGGGGACGAGCCCGAGCTCGACTACCGCGACGTCTCACCTGAGGGATCATCAGCGGTGTTTCGCTCGCTCCCCTGGGGAGTGAGGAATCGACGGGAATCACCCTCGGAAGGGTGACGACGCTCCCAAGCGATTCGAACAGGCTGAAGAACTCAAGGTTCGCGATTCTACCGGGGAGGGGCAACAATGACGTCGGCAACCAGCTCAGCCACTGGTACGGGTGGGCACGACGAGCCCCTGCTCTGGGAACTCGGCAAACTCCTGGGATGTCTAGCCCGCCGATCAGCACCCCGCTAGGTTGGCAGGGGTGAGGGGCTCCGGTGACTGATACGACTGCTTCTGAGGCGGGGGCCGCGGCCAGGGCGATGATCTTGCCGCTGGCGCTGGCTCAGTTCATCGCTAGTTATGCGGCCACGAACATGAACGTGGCGATCAGCGCGATCGCCAAGGACCTGGGCACGACGGTGGCGGGCGTGCAGACGGCGATCACGTTGTTCACCCTCACGATGGCGGCATTGATGATCCCGGGCAGCAAGCTGACCGATATCTGGGGGCGCAAGAGGTGCTTTGTGCTGGGCCTGGGCGTCTACGGCGCCGGGGCGCTGCTGGCGGCGCTGGCGCAGGGACTGGGGCTGCTGATCTTCGGGTACTCGCTGCTGGAGGGCGTGGGCTCGGCGCTGATGATCCCGCCGATCTACATCCTGGTCACCGTGGCGTTCCCGGACGTCAAGTCACGGGCCCGCTATTTCGGGGTGGTCAGCGGCGCGGGCGGGTTGGGCGCGGCCGCCGGGCCGCTGATCGGCGGCCTGGTGACCAGCGCGATCAGCTGGCGGGCCTCGTTCGGGTTGCAGGTCCTGGTCGTGGCCTGGATCATCCTGCTCGCCCGAAAGATCACCGACTCGGCCCCTGCAGAGCCGCGTCCGCGGTTCGACCTGACCGGGGCCATCTTGTCAGCGGCGGGGCTGTTCTTCGTGGTGCTCGGGCTGCTGCAGTCCCGGACCTACGGCTTCGGCAAGTCACGGCAGAACTTCACCATCGGCAGCACGGTGGTGATACCGAAGGGCTCGATTTCCCCGGTGTGGCTGTTCGTGGCCATCGGCGCGCTGTTCCTGCTGTGGTTTTTCCTGCATGTCCGGTCCCGCGAGCGTAAGGGCCGGGATGTGCTGCTGCCGCTGCGGTTGTTCCGCAACAAGATCGCCAACCTGGGGCTGGGCACCCAGACCATCCAGTGGCTGATCCTGCAGGGGTCATTCTTCACGGTCTCGGTCTACCTCCAGGAGGTCTGGAAGTACAACGCGATCCAGACCGGCCTGATGCTCACCCCGGCCACCATCGGGATCCTGGCCGCCTCGGCCAGCGCCGGCCGGTTCGCCCGGCGGCACCCGCAGCGGTGGCTGATCATCGCCGGGTTCCTGGCCACCGCGGCCGGCATGATCTTGCTGCTGACCCTGGTCCGGGCGCACTCGGGCATCTGGACCTGGGTACCGGGGCTGCTGCTGTTCGGCGCCGGGGTAGGGGTCATGCTGACCTCGTCGGTCAACGTGGTCCAGTCCAGCTTCCCCGACGCCGACCAGGGCGAGATCTCCGGCCTGTCCCGCAGTGTCTCCAACCTGGGTTCCTCGTTCGGCACCGCCCTGGTCGGCTCGGTCCTGGTCGCCGTCGCCCTTCCTGAGGGAAAGCCGTTCGCGGTCGCCCTCACCCTGATGCTGGTGTTCGCTCTCATCGGCCTCGTCCTGGCCGTCCTCATCCCCCGCCAGCCCATCGAAGCCACCCAGCCAGCAGGGCCAGCCACCGCACCGGCGTCATGACCATCGGCGCCGTGATGCCAGCCGTAGCCGTTATCGCGGCAGACTATGCGTCCGCGCCGGTCGGCGACCGGCGAGACGGGCCGGGTGCCGCCCACCCGCTCTGGCACATACGTGTCCGTATACGGCACCCCGGCCAGCCGGGGTGAAATGCCAAACCCGGCTGCGCCAACATCAGGACCCCCTTTCACCAGAGTGAGGAGGGAGAGACAGCCGTGGTGCTTGACCTTGTCCTGATCGGCCTGGCGATAGCGTTCGACCCGCTGCCGCTGACGGCATTCCTCGTCGTGCTGCCTTCCAAGCGCGGGGTGCGAAAAGGCGCGGCGTTCGTGTTTGGGTGGCTGGCGTCCCTGGCGGTCGTGGTCACGGTCACCGTGCTCGCTACAGGCAATAATCCACCCAAGCCGAACACGGCGCCATCACTCGCAGATCTGGCGGTGAAGATTGCTCTGGGGGTCATCCTCGTCGTGATCGCGCTCCGGCAGCGCCGGAGGACGGGGCGACCGAAGAGGCCGAAGAAGCCACCGAAGTGGCAGGCGCACGTGGACAACATGTCCCCGTGGTTCGCGATGGGCCTGGCGCCCGCCCTCCAGCCGTGGGTTCTGATCAGCGCGGGCGCTGCCACCGTCGTCGAGGCCAAACTGTCCAGCGCCGGGAGCTACCTCGCGCTGTTCCTGTTCTGCGTACTAGCCTCGGCGTCCTACCTCGCCATGGAGGTCTACGCTGGCATCAAGCCTGACCAGAGCCAGGTGTTCCTGGCCAAGTTCAGGATCTGGATAGGCACCCACACCGACCAGGTGATCATCTGGGGGAGCTTGATCCTGGGTCTGTGGCTCATTGCTTACAGCATCCGCCTGATCGTCATCTGAGACTGATTTGCCCCCAGTACCAGGCTGCCGGGCCCGGCCGCGGATGCGCGGCACCTATGCCCGCGGCGGGCATAGCCTGCCCCCGGCACTAGCTCTCGACCGGCAGGGAGAACTTCCAGTCCCGCAGCTGGCGGACGTAGAAGTCGCGGTCCAGCCCGTCGGGGTTGGAGACGCGGGTCCAGCCGAGGAAGATGTCGCTGTGGGCCTGCATCAGGTGCTGCCCCGCAACCACCCGCTCAGGTGTGCGCCCTGGCTAGCAGCTTCTCGGCCCTTGAACCTGCTCGCTTTGATCTCGGACCGGAATTCGCTGAGCCGGCTCGATGTCCAGATGCGCATACCAGACCTCCAAGGAAGGGCTGCTCCGCGAAGCCACGCATGGCCGTGCGGTAGCTGGCCGCCGCGAGAGCGATCTTGCGCCGGGCCTTAGCGGGAAAGCCATTGTCCCGGCCCGCCACGCAGCCAGCCGCTTGACGTCCCACTCGAACGGCCAGGCAGGGTCTCGTCGAAATCGTTGACATCGAAGACCAGCCGCCGCTCCGGGGAGGCGAACGCCCCGAAATTAGACAAGTGGGCATCCCCGCACAACTGCGCCCGCAGGCCCGAGGCGGGGGTGGTGGCCAGGTCCGCCGCCATCGGCAGCGCCGCGCCCCGGTAGAACGTGAACGGGGACACCAGCATCCGCCCGTGCCGCACCGGCACCAGCTCCGGCACCCGCGACTTAGCCCGTTCCAGCAGCAGGCCGACGCCCGTTCCAGCAGCAGGCCGACCGGATCCCGCGACCGGCCCGCAGCGAACTCCGCATGCGACTCCAGCGGCGCCGCCGCCCGGGCATCCTTCCCCGGGCCACCCGGTCCGCGAGGCTCAGCTGCTCCTACGCCGCAGCCCGCGCCGGACCCTGGCCGGCTGCCCGCGCACCGCGCCTTCCAGCCGAGCTCTCGGTCTTCGCTGTCATGGCCACTTCCTCTTAGCCGAACGGGTGATGTCTCGTGCCAGACCGCCCTATGTCGCGTGCGCCGTGCCTGTATCCGGCTGCGGCAGAGGTGGCCGTTTCCGGGGCGCTACGAGTTGCCGCAGTCTGGCCCAGTTCACCGGAGGCTTCGGCGGGGCGATACCTGGGCGATCCCGCGGTACCCAGACGCGGAGCGCGCCGGGACGGATCGTGCACTCTACTGGCGTGGACATCGATACCGCCTCGCCGTCAACGCCGACCGGGATCTCGGGTGCGTCGGCACTGATTTCGATCGTCTTCGCTGTCAGCACGCTCAGCCCGGCTGCGTGTGTCCCGTGGAGCAGGCCGACAGCCTGCCGCGCGCTGCCCACGTTGACGCCCACCACGCCGAGCACACCGCGGTCCAGCCGCGCACGGCGGCTCAGGCCGGCAATGTCCCCGGTTCCGTACGGATTGTTGGCTACCAGGAGAGCCTGTGGTGCCTTGATCTCCGCGCCATCTGCTCGTGCCGCGAGCCGTGCTCCGCGGTGGCCTTGCAGCAGATCCGGGAGCGTGTTCAGCGTCGTGTTCAGCTTGTCGCCACGGTAGGCCGGGGTCTCGACGACCTCGGCGTAGGCGCCGAATGACGCGTTGTTGACGAACGTCTGGCCGCCGATCACCCCGAGGTCGACGTGCAGTTCGACGGCATCGGACAGCGCGCCCAGGCACGTCGAAGGGTCGTCACGGTCCAGCCCGAGATCGAGGGCAAAGTGATTGCGCGTGCCCGCGGTGATCACGATGAACGGGATGCCGTGCTCGGCGGCGACGCCGGCCACCAGGGCCTGCGTGCCGTCGCCTCCGGCGACGCCAAGCAGATCGGCGCCCCCGGCAACAGCGCCACGAGCCACCTCGGCGACGTCGACTGGTTCAGGCCCGCTCATCAGGAATACCTCGGCGCCCAGTTCTTCGGCCTTGCGCTTCAGATCGAACTTTCCTACTTTCCCGCCGCCGGACTTCGGATTCATGATCAGATACGGGTGCGCGGCAGGCGGCTCCGCCGCGTGCTCGGGCATGCGCCAGTCCGGTTGCTCGCCAGTCAGCGCCGAGCGTGCGGTCAGGCCCGCGAGCAGCCACGCGGCGGCCGACGTGGCCGCCACCCACAGCAGCCCGGCGAACGCGTAGACGACGATCACCGTGATCGGCGCAAGGATGACGACCGCGAGCGACAACCAGCGCCGCACGCCCCGCTCGGACAGGAAGAAGTACGCCGCGGCCAGGGTCACCGCGGCGGCCGCCAGACCGACGGCCAGCATCGCGACGCTCTTCAGCCCGGCAAAAACCGCAAGAATCACGATCGCCACACCCACGAGCATGAAGCTCAGCCGCGCGAGCCAACGCTGCGAGCGCGTGCTCGGCAAACTCGCCTCCGGCATCACCGCAGCCACCAGATCGTCACCGCCGGGCAAGGCAAATTCCGGGGCAGCGTCCGCGTCGAATGTGCCCGCCCGGAACCTGCCAGCGCTCAGATCTGAAGATCATGCCGGCGGAGACCAGGGTCTTGTCCATACCCGAGATCGTCACATGCTGGCGGCTCCAGCACCTCACCCAGCCGGGGGTGACACCGCCCGGGTGAGTGAATCGCCGGGTCTGCAAGAGGTCAGGGACGCGCTGCGACTGCGCTACGCGAACGGTGAGATCAGCCGGGATGATTACCTCCAGGGCAAAGTCGAGCTGGAGTACTGACTCAACGGCACGTGCGCCTGAAGATCGGCGATCTTGCTAACGCTGTTGCTACCAACAGCGCCGGATGGTTCTGGACGAGACTGGAGCGGCCGGGGCCGCGACGAGCCCCGCAGGCAGGTCAAGATCACTGAACCTGGTCGCTGGTGGACGACTCTGATCTTGCTACGGATCAGAAGGCTGGGGTTCGACCTCCCCCCGCGCCCGCCAGTGTAGCCACCGGTCAGGACCTTGTTCCCTGGAGCGAGCAAGGCCCTGGATCTCTGTTCCCGGGGGCCTCGCGTCTCACAATTTCCCCGCAGCTCCTAAAATATCTTGTGAATCCTGGCGAGTGCAGCCTGGCCTCGTGGTCTGTGGGTCTGGCGGAACGAGCGCGACCAGAGGACGATAAGCTGGCTGCTCCCGTTCTGAAAGGACTCCGCTATGCCCGACAGTGACACGCCAGTCATGGACACCCTCGCGGTGATGACCGCGGCATCGCTGGAGAGCAGCGACCTGCCCCCACGCGAGTTCATGATTGCCCGGATCGCCGCCCTGGTCGCCGTGGACGCGACCGCTGCGTCCTATGCGCTCAACGTCGAAGCGGCGGCCGACTCCGACATCACCCTCGATGACGTCGAAGACATTCTCGTCGCGGTGGCACCCATCGTGGGCACGGCCCGCGTGGTCTCGGCGGCGGCGAACATCGCCGAGGGCCTGGGCTTCGTGGTCGCCGTAGCCGAAGCTGAGCTAGAGGCCGAATTGGAGGCAGAGGCCGACGACGACACCTGAGCCCGGCGCCGCGCCAGTGGTGCCCGCCGCGTGCCTGATCAGGCGGTCAGCCACGGGTCAGCTCGCTAGTACGTTCGATGGCTCGAACAGCTCAGGGTTCTGGGGCCTAACTGGGGCCAGTGGTGGGCCCAAATGGGCCCATCGTGCAGACAACGCCGGACTATTCCAGATCGCTGGAGCCCCTGTTCCAGCAGGGCACTGATGGCACCGCCGCCTGGGCACAGTCCTAAACGGCTCACCAGCGCTCTTCAGACCCGCACCCAGGCAAGCGTTATGCGGGTGGAAATGTGGGTGTCGTCCCCGGACCCGCCCTAGGACTATCTGTGACTCCCGGAACCTGCTCGACGGAGCGCAGGCGGGGCGGGCCGTCGAGTGGGTCATGAACGCGCTGTCCGACCACCTGCAATTCGAGGAGGAGGAATGCAACAGCAACCCTGGGAGCCGGGCGGCAGACGCCCGGCATCCTTGACCTCCACGCGCCAGCTCGACGAGCTGGATCTGGGCGACGTCGCGACCGCAGGCCGCAAAGCAGCGAACCTCGGTGCGCTTGCGCGCCGCGGCTTGGGTCAGCATGGCCGGATGTTCGGGCGGCGGGTGGCCGGGGTGAGCGGCTGGATGTAAGGATGCAGCAACGCGGCCGGGCGGGAGGAACCGATGGAGCTCGTGGTTGAGACGGTGCACGGGAAGGTCCGCGGCGGGTTGGCTGGCGGGATCGCCTCGTTTAAGGGAATCCCTTTTGCGGCCTCGCCCTTCGCGGTGAACAGGATGCGCCCTCCCGCCCGGCCTGAGGCATGGGATGGTGTCCGGGACGCCTTGGCATACGGGCCGACGGTCCCCAAGCCGCCATATCCCAAGCCCTTCGACGAGCTTCTTCCCGAGCCGGTGATCGCCGGGGAGGACTGCCTGAACCTGAACGTATGGACCCCCGCTCCCGGGCGGGCTGGGCTGCCGGTCATGGTATGGATTCACGGCGGCGCATTCGTGAACGGCTCCGGGGCCGTGGCCCAGTACGCCGGGGACCGCTTCGCCCGCGACGGCGTGGTCTGCGTCACCATCAACTACCGCCTCGGCTGCGAGGGCTTTTTGTTCCTGGACGACGCCACCCCCAACCGCGGATTGCTCGACCAGATAGCGGCGCTGGAATGGGTGCAGGAGAACATCGCCGCCTTCGGCGGTGACCCGGGCAATGTCACGATCTTCGGCGAGTCAGCCGGCGCGATGAGCGTCACCACGCTGCTGGCGATGCCCAGGGCAGCAGGCCTGTTCCGCCGGGCGATCCCGCAAAGCGGAGCCGGGCACCACGTCCTGCCAGCCGACACGGCCCGGCTGGTGACGGCCGAGCTGGCCCGGCGGCTCGGCGTAGCCGCCACCCGGGACGGCTTCGCCGCCGTGCCCGCCGGCCGGCTGGTCGCCGCCCAAAAACAGCTGTCTGAGGATATCGCCGTCCAGCCTGACCCGGGACGGTGGCGGGAGATCGCCGCCAACATGATGGCCTTCGAACCGGTGGTGGACGGGCAGATCCTGCCCGCCAGGCCCATCGACGGCATCGCTGCTGGGAACGGCAGGGACGTCGACCTCCTCGTCGGCACCAACCAGGACGAGCACCGCTTGTTCCTCGTCCCCACTGGCGTGGCGGACGCCACTAATGACGCCGTCGTGCAAATGACCGCCGGGGCGCTCGGGCTCGGCGCTCCCGGGCTGGCGGCCTACACCACGGCCGCGCCCAGCGCCGGGTTCGCGCTGGCCGCCATGCTCACAGACTGGTTCTTCAGGATCCCGGCCATCCGGCTGGCCGAGACCCACCAAGGCCCCTCGTACATGTATGAGTTCGCCTGGCCATCGCCCCTGTTCGGTGGCCGGCTCGGCGCATGTCACGGACTCGAGATCGGCTTCGTGTTCGACACCCTCGACGCCGAGCAAGGCGAGGCCCTCTACGGCTCCTCACCGCCGGCCGAACTGGCCGCCGCCATGCACAAGGCCTGGATCAATTTCGCCCAATCAGGCCAGCCCGGCTGGGACGCCTACACCCCCGCCACCCGCGCCACCATGACCTTCGCCCGCACCAGCACGCTGAGCCACGACCCCCGGCCCGAACAGCGCACCGCCTGGGAAGGCATCCGGTAGCCCGCTAGTGCTTGTCGGCGAAGGTGCCGGCGACAGCGTAGGTGTCGATCATGGGCATAGCGGCCTCCCGCCGTCTAGTGCGTGACTCGCATCGCGTCCTGACAACTGTGCGCTGTGGGAGGCGGCGTGGGTATCCGCATCCTGACTGCACTTCCTCCCATGCAGATGCGTCTTCGAGCCCGCGGCTGTCAGCGGAGGATCAGCTCGGCGATGCCGCAGCATGGTCCAGAGGCTAGCCAGCGGCGACACGTCTATCAGGGCCCGGAGAAGCGGGCCCTGACGTCGGCGCGCCTTGCCAGCCGTTTCGGATACCCCGGGCCCATGCGCATACGTGTCGTGTCGGCTGTCAGCAGCTCGCCGCAGTGCGAACACCTCACCTCGGCGACAGCCACATGGTCACATGCCAGGTGCCGCAGTGTCACTGGTGGTCCGTCAGGTCCGGCAAGCCAGCGATCCCCCCAGGCGTTCATCGCGACAAGGACACCGAAGAAGTCCCGGCCCTTCTCGGTCAACACGTACTCGTACCGCAGGGGGGCGGTGTTATAGGGAACCTTTTCCATGAGGCCTTCTGTGACGAGACGGTTCAGCCGGCTGGTCAGGGTGGTGCGCGCGAGGCCGAGGGATTGCTGGAAGTCGTCGAACCTGCGGATGCCGTAAAACGCTTCGCGTAGTACCAGCGGCGTCCACCAGTCGCCGAGCAGGTCCACCGTGCGGGCGATGGAGCACGGGAGCCGCGCCAGAGACGTCCTGTTCACGTCGTCGCCATAGACGTCGGCAGACCGCGGGTGTGATGGAAAGGGCTCGCGGGTGGGAACCACCGGTCAAGCCAGAACAAGGTCCGCGAGCCGATCGACCTGTTGAGCTTGCGAGCCGAGCAGAAGGCCGCGCGCACGTGCGTGTTTGTGGAAAAGGTGGGCGGGGTGCTCGAAGGTGAACCCGATGCCGCAGTGGAACTGGATCGCGTCTGCCGTGGCGCTCTCAGCCGCCGACATGGCGGCGGCCAACGCTGTTCGGGCCGCGAGCAGCTGTCCGCGTGGACTCCGAACGGGACCGATCGCAGGACACCGTCGAGCGTGCCGCGCTGCGATAGCCAGACAGTGTCCCGGCGGCGGGGCACCAGGAACGCCGGACACGTTTCCCGTGCGGGCACCGTCACGCCCGCACTTGCGGCTACGGACGAAAGCGTCACGGCGGCAGCCGGCGACGCGGATTGGACCAGTATCAGCGCGGCGATCGTCGCCGGCACGAACGGCAGCGCGGGCAGGGCGTATCCGGCCTGTTCGACGACCGTCGTCAGCTCGAGCAATCCAGCGCCACCGCCGCCTGCACTTTCCGGCGCGCTGATGCCGGTAAGGCCCACCCGGGCCAGGGTCGCCCACCTCCGGCCGTCCAATGGTGGGGGCTGCTCCACCCAGCCTGTGGTGAGCTCGCGCATGCTCGCCATGTCGGCGAAGACCCGGCCGTCCATGGCCGCCAGTTCCCTCTGTTCGTCGGTCGGCGCCATCTGTCTGCCTCTCTGGTGGCGACATGCGCGGATGCAACGGCAACGGCATTGACGACCGTACCTGTCAGACGGTCACCGGACGTCCGGGAAGGAGGACGCCGCTGCTTCACGCCCGCAGTTGACTTGTCTACGACCCGCGGCCGACCTCGCGGGCAAGCGCTATGGCCTTGCCCAGATTCGCTAGCTTGGCGTCGAGAGTGTCGCCCGACGGGTAGAACCGGACAGTGTCGACACCAGCGGCCTTCCATATCTGTAGACGGCGTCGAACCATCGGTTCCGTTCCGAGCAGTGTCGTGGCCAAGACCATGTCGTCGCTCACGAGCGCGGCCGCGGCAGTGTGATCACCGGCCTGCCACGCGCGTCGCACCTCGGCTGCGATCTCGGCCCAGCCCTGTCGGCTGTACGCGGCGTTGTAGAAGTTCGTCCCGTCCGACCCCATCCCGCCGAGGCTGAACGCCAGTTCCCGCTTCCGGCCGGCCACGTGACGGCGAAGTTGGTCCTCGTCGTCGAAGATGGCGACCTCCGCGCCCTGACAGACGTCCAACTCGGCTCGTTGCCGCCCGGACCGTGCCAGGCCGTAGTCCAGATGCGTGAAGTACGCCTGCGCGGCACCCTCCGGCACGAAGCTCGTGCCCAGCCAGCCGTCGGCTATCTCGCCAGTTAGCTGCAGCATTTTCGGCGACAAGGTCGCCATGTAGATGGGGATGGAATGCTCAGCCTTCATGCTCAACCGCATCGGACGGGTGCCGCTGCCCGGCAGCGGGATGTGGAATTCCTTCCCTTGGAAGTTCACCTTCTCCCCGCGGAAGACCTGTTGCAGGATTTCCACGGTCTCGCGCATGCGCGTCAGCGGCCGGGCGAAGGAGATGCCGTGCAACCCCTCGATGACTTGGGGTCCCGATGCGCCGAGCCCGAGCAGGAAACGGCCGTCGCTCATGTTCGACACCGACACGGCCGCTTGCCCGATCGCTACCGGCGAGCGCGTACCTAGCTGGATGATTCCGGAGCCGAGCTGAATTGTTTGCGTCACTGCGGCGAGATAGCCGAGGGTGGACGGAGCATCGGAGCCCCATGCCTCGGCGACCCAGCAGATGTCGAGTCCGAGTCTTTCGGCTTCGACAACGTAGTCGGCGGTCTGACGGAACGTCGCCGCTCCCGAACCTTCGATCGACGTTGCGGTACGCATCAAGCGGAGGGTCTCGGCGACCCAGTAGCTGCGGGCGACTGCTCCAACCGTTCTTTAATGAGCCGCAGATTGCGCTCGATGCCCTGTTCGAACTCCCGCAACCGTACGAACACGATCTTCTGCTCCTTCTCCGGCATCCGGTCGATGGCCAGGCTCAGCCCTGACCGCGCCGGCCCCATCTGCACCCATTGAGTGAGGTGGGTCCCAGACCAGTCCGGCTTCAGCGTGAACCGCCACGTCGCGGTCGGGTAGGTCGCATCCTCCACCGCCCAGGCGAACACTCGATTGGGCTCGAACTCGACGATGTAACACGTCGTGGACCACTCACCGAGAGCTGGATGCCGACTCCGGCCGACAAACCTCGCCCCCAGCGACGCGGATGTGACGCCGTCCAGCCACTCGACGGCGTACACCTCCTCGCTCAGCGACGGCATCAGCTCCGGATCCGCGACCATCGCCCATACCTCCTCGGGCGAGGCAGCGATGTGAACTCCGGATTCCACGGTCGGCTTGTCGGCGTACCGGGCTCCCGTCCACTCCATGACGACGTCAGCCCTTTCGACGTACGAACGAACTCGCTACTGTAGCTCGCCGGACACACCGGCGGCACGCTCGCTGGCGCCGCCAATAACAGCGAGAGTCGCGTAGATGGACTCACGTGTCAAGGTGGGGTCCAGATCCGCCATGCCGACGCAGACGGGCTCCGGACGGCCGGCGCGCTGCCGTTCGTCTTTGCCGAGATCCTCGCGCGTCAGCGAACCGGCCTAGATGGGGATGCGCTCCTTCAACGCGGCTGCGGCTTTGGCCAGTAGCTGTTCGGACAGATCGGGGTCGTCGACGGCCCGGGCGATGGAGATGGCGCCGACGAGGGCACTGAGGGCGAGGACTGCTTCGCGTTCTCCGGCTTGGCGGTCAGGATCGTCGATGAGGTCAGCCAGCATGGCGAGGCATTCTTTCACCTGACGGCTGTAGCTGGCGCGGGCCGGGCCGCCGGCGCGGGCGACATCCGCGGCGACGCCGGCCACACCGCAGCCGGACTCGGGATGATCCCGGTGCCGCGTGCTGAGGTAACCGTCGACAAGCGCGGTATATCCCCGCTGCCCGCCGAGCTGGGCGGACGCGATGGTCCAGGCGCTGCCCTGGCTCAGGGCCCGCCGCGCGGCCTCGGCGACGAGGTGCTCTCGCGAGTCGAAGTGCCGGTAGAAACCGCCATGGGTCAGCCCGGCTTCCTTCATGAGCTCGGCGACGGCCAGGCTGTCGATGCCGCCGCGGCGGATCCGCGCCGCGGCGATGTCGAGGATGCGGTCATGGCTGGCCGCCTTCGCTGCTTGAGACGCGCCCACGGGTCCTCCCACTGTTCGACGCCCTTGACCCAGGAGGATTATATCTGTCATCCTGATCCCTTAATCTGGATGACGGCCGTCCTCTTGATGTGCGGCGGGCGCCATCGAGACCGTCCACCGACAACAAGACAGGCGGAAAGCCGTGACCTCTGACGATGCTGCGCAGGCCCCGGCTGACCTCGCGATCGAGGTCTACACGACCCCGGGCCGAACGTTCGTGAGCGCTACGCCGCCCCAGGCCCCGGATGACGAGCCCACGTGGTCCCCGATGTCGGCCACGCTGGTCTACGGCGAGCTCGACGCGATCCTCGTCGACACGCTGGCCACCTACGACCAGGCGGACGCGCTAGCCGACTGGATCGAGGCCAAGGGGCGGCGGCTGTCGCGCATCTACATCACCCACGGCCACGGCGACCACTGGCTCGGCCTGGCCCGGCTGACCCAGCGCTTTCCGGAAGCGACGGGTCTCGCGACAGCTGAGGTCCTCGCCCGCGCGGAGTTCGAGACGACCGACCCTCGCATGGGCGGGTACTGGAACGCGCTGTTCCCCGGCGAGGTTCCCGCCGCCGCGGACAGAGTCCTGCCGCACCTGCTGACCACCAGCACGCTCAACCTGGAAGGCAACGAGCTGCGGGTCATCCGTATCGGCCAGGCCGACACTGCGGCATCCACCCTCCTGCACGTCCCGTCACTGGCCGCGGTCGTCACCGGGGATCTCGCCTACAACGAAGTGCACATGATGACCGCCGAGACCGGCGAACCCGAACGCGAACAGTGGATCGCCAACCTGGACGAGGTGGCCGCGCTCGAACCGACCGTGGTCGTCGCCGGTCACAAAAAAGTCGAGAACGACAACAATCCGAAGATCATCGGAGAATCCCAGCAATATCTCCGGGATTTCTCCCTGATCGCCGCCGAAGAGACGACAGCAGCCAGCATCGTCGCCCGGATGGCCGAACGTTATCCCGACTGGCAGAACCTACGCACGCTCTGGTACTCCGCGAGCACAGCCGTCAAGCGGACAAGAACTAGATGACGAGCACGCTCACCCGAAGTCAAATGCCGGACGGCGGTGATCGTGAATAGGGCCGTTCCGCGGACCGCCCGCAGCCGGCGGACCAGCAGGGGCCCCGTCGGCGGCCACCAGCGCCACCGTGTGCAAGTCGCCGACGACGGCGTGATCCTCGATGGCCGGGCAACAGTCAGGCACGGCGGCTCCCTGGAGGCCAGGGTCCCGCGGCGAGCCGACGCTGTCTGCGAGCGGGCGTCTAGCGGCGCATTGCCTCGGCCGTGACAGCGCGGCAGGCAGCGCTGACGCCGGGCCTCCATGCCATGATCGTGTCAAACGGCGAAGGAACGGCAGGAGGCTGCCCGCCGGGGGTACGCATGGGGCCCAGCCGGCGCGATGCTGGTAGGACCCGTCACCTAGCAATCACCTGGCAAGGGGGAGACCGATGGCAGGGACGCACGAGCCGGTTGCGGTGCTCGGCATCGGGGCTATGGGCCACGGGATGGCGGCCAGTGCGTTGCGTGCTGGCATCCCGACGATCGTCTGGAACCGCAGGATGGAGGCGGCCCGGGATCTGGCTGAGCTCGGCGCGGAGGTCGCCGGGACTGCCGCGGACGCGGCCCGGCGAGCGGCGGTCGTGGTCACGATGGTGACCGACGCCGATGCCGTCATCTCGGTCGCCCGGGACCAGGGCATGCTCGCCGCCCTGGCACCGGGCGCGATCTGGGCCCAGATGAGCACCATCGGGGTGGCGGGGATCGACCGCGTCGCGGCCATGGCCGGTAGCGAGCGCCCGGACGTGATGCTCATCGACGCGCCGGTGTCGGGAAGCAAGGATCCGGCCGAGCGCGGCGAGCTGACGATCTTCGCCTCGGGGCCCGGCGAGGCGCGTGCGCGGGTCGCTCCGCTGTTCGACGCGCTCGGCCAGCGCACGATCTGGGTCGGCGCGGCCGGGGCCGGGACGCGGCTGAAGCTGGTGAACAACACCTGGCTGGCGTTCGCGACCGAAGCGGTCGCCGCGTCGGTGGCTCTGGCCCGCCGGCTGGGCCTTGACACCGCGACGGTGGCGGACGCGCTGGGCGGCGGCCCGCTGGTGTCCGCCTGGCAGGCAGCCAAGCTGCAACGGATCGCCCACGGCGAGTTCTCGGCCCAGTTCGCGCTGTCGCTCGCCCTCAAGGACGTGCACCTCGCCCTGCAGGCGGCCGGCAGCGACCGGTTCGCCGCCCTGGCCTGCCTGGCCGGCGAATGGCAGCTGGCCGTCGATAAGGGCCTCGGTGAGCAGGACCTGACCGTCGTGACGCGCGCTCTCGAACAGCAGGAAGGAACGCCATGACCCTGATCGGCCACACGATGACGGGCGAGCAGGCCGGCCCGACGCAACTGCCGCAAAAGGCGGCGACCATGCAGCTGGTATCCGACGGCCGCACATAGGCCGCTGCGGGGAGATGAGGCGCTCCAAGAGAACCCCCACCACCGGGTCACGACTCGGACCGGTCCAGATCGATGAGTGCGATCCCGAGATCTGGGCGCATCACCTTGCGCAGCTCCGCCGGGATCTCGGTCACCACGACCTCCAGCGTGGGGAACACCAGTCCCTCGAGGAGGTGGCCTCCGCGCGTCGTCCCGTCCGACAGCCCCAGGCCTGAGGGGGCGCCCACGCGCCGACCTGAACCGTGCCTGGATGGAGTATCTGGGCGAGTACCCGGAGCCGTCGCTGGACCGGGCCGGGTTCTCACCTGGGGGCTCTGGCTAGTCGTGGACGTCGGCGGCAAGGTAGTGGCCGGTTTGCGCGGGCGGGTCGGACAGTGCCGCGGCGGCGTCGTGGTACTCCAGGTCGGTGCCGGTTTGCCGCTCCCGGTGCTGCCTGAGGTGCTCTTCCCAGCTGGGGACGCCGAACAGCTCGATGAACCGACGCGGGTTCTGGCCGTCCTGGTACAGGGCCCAGCCGGTTGCCCCGGTCCGCAGCCGCGACTGGCGCAGGCTGGCCATGGCCTGCAGGAACTGCTGCTCCTTGTCGGCCGCGATGGTGTAGGTGGTCCGCACCAGGACCAGTCCGCTGCCGCGATCAGCGCTGATGAGCTGCTGCGGCTCCGGCCAGCGCACCAGGCTCCGGTCCATGTCTGCGATCTGCTGGAACGGCCAGAACCAGATGGTGGCCGCGCCGGCCGCCATGACGACCGCGGAGATCAGGAACGCGGGCACCAGCCCGGCAGCCCCGGCGACGACTCCCCAGATCAGGGCCCCGGCTGCCTGGGCGCCGAACAGGACCATCTGGTAGACCGACAGGCCGCGGGCGCGTACCCACCTGGGCAGGAAGAGCTGCAGGGCGGCGTTGACGTTGGACAGGAACGCGATCCAGGCGACACCGGCAGGCAGCAGCATCAGGACGGTCAGCGCGATGCTGCGCGACAGCGCCACCACGGCCAGCGCCGCCGCGTAGGTCAGGCTCGCGACGACCGCCAGGGCATTGGCGGACAGCCTGGCCCGGATCTGCGGCAGGATGAACGCGCCGCCCACGGCGCCGACCCCCAGGGCACCGAGCAGCACGCCGTACCCGCCAGCACCCAGCCCGAGCCGGCGGGTGGCGATCAGGGGCAGCAGTGCCCACAGCGAACTGCCCGGCACCAGGAACAAGGCCGCGCGCAGCAGGATGCGCCGCACGACCGGTGCGTGGCGCACGTACCTGCCGCCGGCCCGCAGCCCTGGCAGGAACCGCTCGGGAGATTGCGGAGTCCCGCTCAGCTGGGGATGGCAAGCCACCACGATCGCGTAGTACAGCAACGGTGCGCCGCGGTCAGCGCGGTGAGCGCCGCGCCGGCGGCGGTCATGCCAGCAAGAACCGCGACGAGCAGCCTGGCCCGGTCGAAGATGTCCGCTAGCACGCCGCCCACCAGCGCGAACAGGACCGCGGGCAGCGTGGCAGCGGTCTGCACGAGTGAGACGAGGATGGCCGCGTGAGGACCACGGACCACCAGCCACTGGGCGCCGACGGTCTGCATCCAGGTACCCACGTTGCTGACCAGCGCCGCGATCCACAACGTCCGGAACAGCCCGATACGCAACGGCGCCCAGGTCGACGAAGCCGTTCCCGAGCCAGCCATGCCGCGTTTCAGCTCCCTGTGGGCGAGGGCCCTCGCGCCTGATCTGGTGTCAGCCGCTAAGGCCAGTCTGATTCATCAGCCCGGCCAGGCCGTAACAGAGGCTCCCTCGGCCTGACCCGTTCCCCGCTGGGCTACGGTACAGAAATCCACCTCGAACCAGCTTCCCGTAGGCGGTGCCTGTCCACGGCAGCGCTTCGCTCCCGGGGACTGCCTCGACCGACGCGCCGAGCCCCGTGCCATCCCCGGGCAGGGCGGTTAGGGTTGAAGTTATGCCAGATGATGAAGCCGACCTCAGTTCTCCCGGCGGTTCTGCTTCGCCCGAACCTGGACTGAGTGCCCGGCGTGTGCTGGAGCCCTTGAGTGAGGCTGAATGCATGCAGCTGCTCGCCAGCGGCGGTCTGGGGCGTCTGGTTTACGACGGCTCGTACGGGCCCACGGCGCTGCCGACCACGTACAAGGTCGACGGCGAGTCGATTGTCTTGGGCACGTGGGACCCCGCCCTCTTTGATGATGACCTGCGTACTGGTATCGAACATGCCGAGTACCAGGTCGCCGTGGAGGTTGACCAGATTGATCTGGAGGCGCGCGAGGGGTGGATCGTGCTGGTGCGGGGAGCGGCGCATCATCTGGATAGCGAGGCCGAGCGCGCGCCGGTCATCGGCGCGGGGCTTGAGCCGTGGATCGAGGGGGTGCCTGCGCACTTCATCCGGGTGACCCCCACCAGGACGTGGGGAAACCGCATCCTCCGGAGATGAGGCGTACCGGGACCCTCAGCCGGCACGGCTGACCGGCGTGATGTCGAGGTTCAGCGAACCGGACCGCAACGGCCGCTCGTCGATCTCCGCGCGCTGATATCCGGCCGCCCGGACGCAGGCCAGCACCGCCACTCGCTCGTCCGGGTCCGCCGCGCGCGGTAGGTCCGCGGCGCCGAGCTGCACCCGGCCGAGGTCACCGAAATGCCGCACCCGCAGTTCGCGGTAGCCACGCTGCTTCAGGCTCAGCTCGGCCCGGTCTACCTGCGACAGCACATCAGCGCTGACCGGGGTGCCGTAAGGCAGCCGCGATGCCAGGCAGGGCGACGCGGGCTTGTCCGCGCTCGGAACCCCCAGGTGCTGCGCGAGCGCCCGCACCTGGTCCTTCCCCACGGACGCCTCCAGCAGCGGATGCCGGACACCGTGCTCGGCCGCCGCACGCAGCCCGGGCCGCCAGTCACCCATGTCGTCGGCGCTGGCGCCGGACAGCACGGCGGCGAATCCGCGGCGCCGGGCCACCGCGGCCAGCCGGTCGTACAGCTCGGATTTGCAGTAGTAGCAGCGGAAGCGGTCGTTGCGCCGGTAGTCGTCACGCTCCAGCTCGGCCGTGCTGATCAGCTCGTGCCGGACGCCTACCGCCCGGGCCACCGACCGGGCGCCGTCCAGTTCGCCGGACGCGAGGGCCGGCGAGACGGCGGTTACGGCGAGGGCTTGTTCCCCGAGCGCCCGGGCAGCCAGCGCAGCGACCAGAGAGGAGTCCACACCGCCGGAGAACGCGATCAGGGCGCTGCCCAATCCGGCCAGACGCTCGGTCAGCTGGCCGGCCAGCGCGTCAAGCTCGTCAGGCACACCGTTCCCTTCTCATGCCGCCCGGGCCCGCGCCGCGGTGATCTGCTCCGGCGCGACCGCCCTGGTCCAGTGCCTGACAGGCGCGCAGGATTCGTAGGGAATCCGGGCCCGGTATTAGTCAGCCATCCAGGCCACCTCGCACGTCGGACGTATGGCGCGCCATTGCTCATTGCCGGGTTTCCATCGCCAGGCAGCCAATCCCCCCTGGCCGAGCGCCCGTCATACCGCAGCTGATCATATGATCCGGACTATACGCTTCGGCGCGGTAGCGCTGAGCTGCCGCCGCGGTCCGATGCACTGTCAGATTCAGCTTTTCGGCACTTCGGGAGGTCTCGTGCCCATCGAACAGGCAGAGTTTGGCCGCACCGGCCACAGGAGCAGCCGAGTGATCTTCGGAGGGGCGGCTCTGGCGCAGGTCTCCCAGCGGATCGCGGACGAGACCCTGGACCTCCTGCTCGCCCACGGGCTGAACCATCTGGACGTGGCCTCGTCCTACGGCGAGGCAGAGGTGCGCGTCCGGCCCTGGCTGCAGCGCGAACCGGGCCGGTTCTTCCTGGCCACCAAGGGCGACGAGCGCACCGCAGCCGGGGCCCGCGAGGAACTGCACCGGTCCCTGGACCGGATGGGTGTCGACCACGTCGACCTCTGGCAGCTGCACTCCCTAGCCGATCCGATCGAGTGGGACACCGCCCTGAGTCCTGGCGGGGCGCTCGAGGCCGCCCTTGAAGCCCGCGAGCAGGGCCTCATCCGCTGGATTGGCGTGACCGGCCACGGCAGCCAGATCGCCGCGACGCACCGCCGCAGCATCGAGCGGTTCGGCTTCGACTCCGTGCTGCTCCCGTACAACTTCGTCACCATGCAGAACCCGTACTACGCCGACAACTTCAACGCCCTCTACGAGACCTGCCGCGAGCGGCGCATCGCGGTGCAGACGATCAAGTCGATCGCGCTGCGCCCCTGGGCGGGCCGACCGCGCACCCGGGCGACCTGGTACGAGCCGCTTGAGCAGCAGGACGACATCGATCTCGCCGTGTGGTGGGCGATGAGCCGCCCGGGGGTGTTCCTCGACAGCGTGGGGGACCTGGACTTGCTCCCGAAAGTGCTTGACGCGGCCAGCCGGTTCACCGGGGCGCCGAACGACGCGGCGATGAGCGCGCTGGTCGGCCGGACGGCGGCCGAGCCGCTGTTCGTCTGACCGGGGCAACACTGAGCATGTCGTCCGCCTGGTCGCGGCAATTTCGGCCCCTTCTGCCCGACGCGTTACGCAACATCGGATCGGGAGACGAACAACGTTTCCGAGGCGAGGACCGGGCGCTCTGTTTGCGCAACTGGTGCGCCCTTCGGGTTCAGGGCGCGACGGCCTTGGCGGCCAAACGGACGAGGTCGGCGACGACATCCGGGCTTGACACGTAGATCGCGTGGCTGCCAGGTGCTTCGCTGGTCGTGGCGCCACGCGTCGGCGAGCTGCCGCCGCGAGTCACCATCGCCCTGGCTGTGCCGCTGCGCGGAGCGCGCGCACCGCGAGCACCCCCAGGCGGGTGACTAGCCGGGCCGGGGCTATCGAGCAAGATAGATGGGCGGGCGACGGAAGCTGGAGCCATGATCGAGGAACTGGCGCGGGACCGCCTGGGCTTCGGGCGGCTGCGCCCAGGTCAGCGGCCGGCGGTGGAGGCGCTGGCCGGCGACCGCGATGTGCTGGCCGTGCTGCCGACCGGGGGCGGAAAGTCGGCCATCTACGAGCTGGCCGGGTTGGTGCGGACGGGGCCTACGGTGGTCGTGTCGCCGCTGATCGCACTGCAGGATGATCAGCTCGCCCACCTGCGCGCGGCTGGCCTGCGGGCGATCGTGCTGAACTCCCAGCTGTCAGTCGGCGAGCGCGCCGATGCGCTGCTCGCCTCGTGCGATTCGGACACGTTCATATTCCTTTCGCCAGAGCAGCTGGCTAACAGGGAGACCCGGGACACGCTGCTGCGCGCGCAGCCTGGGCTGTTCGCCGTGGACGAAGCCCACCTGATCAGCCAGTGGGGCCGCGACTTCCGCCCCGACTACCTGTTCCTGGGCGCCCAGGCGGACGCACTCGGCGTGCCGGTCCGGCTGGCGCTGACCGCGACCGCTGCACCGCCGGTCCGCCAGGAGATCATCCGGCGGCTCGGGCTGCGCGATCCAGCGGTGGTGATCGGCGATTTTGACCGGCCGCGCCTCCACCTCTCAGCCGTACACGAGCGCACCATGCCAGACAAGGAGGCCGAGCTGGTCCGGGCGGCACGCGAGTTCGCCGGCCCGGGGATCGTCTATGCGGCGACGCACGCCAGCGCGCAGGCGGCCCACGACGCACTTGCCTCGGCCGGGGAGCAGGTAACGCTGTACCACGCCGGGCTGTCGGGGCAGGCGCGGCGGCAGGCGATGACGGCTTTCCTGGACGGCCCGGCTCGCATCATCGCGGCCACGGTGGCGTTCGGCATGGGGATCGACAAGCCGGATGTCCGCTGGGTGCTGCACGCCGACCCGCCGCCCTCGCTGGACGAGTATTACCAGGAGCTCGGGCGGGCCGGTCGGGACGGCCAGCCGTCGCAGGTGCGGCTGCTCTACCGCTACGAGGACTTCGAGCGGGCCCGCCGGCTGACGGCGCGGGGCGTACCCGGCACGGCTGTCGCGCAGGTTGCGGCCGCACTCGCGGCCGGGCAGTGGATCGGACCGGGGGCCCGGCAGCAGACGGCCGCGCTGGCCCGGCTGGCTGATCTCGGCGCCGCGGCCTGGCAAGCGGACGGCAGTACCCAGTGGACTGGGAAGATGAGCGTCGCGGCGACGCTGGAGGCCTCGGACGCGGAGACCGTGCGTGAAGCCGAGATAGAGCACACCCGGCTGACGATGATGCGCCGCTATGCGGAGCACACCGGTTGCCGCCGTTCGTTCCTGCTCACCTACTTCGGCCAGGACTACCCCGGCCCTTGCGGGAACTGCGACAACGACCTCGGGACCTCCGAAGCTGACCGCGCCGGCCTCCCGTTCGCCGTGGGCGCGCGGGTCGTGAGCGAGCGGTGGGGCGAGGGCACCGTGCAGCGTTACGACGGGGATGAGGTCACGGTGCTCTTCGACGACCACGGCTACCGTGAACTGTTCCTGCCGGTCATACTCGAACGCGGCCTCCTGCGGCCCGCATAGATCCGCATAGACCCGCATAGACCCGCATAGAAGGGCATGGCAGGGCTAGCGCGCCCTCACCAGCCACGCCCTCGGAAAGCCGGACCCGGCTGGGTCCGCGCCCCGGCCAAAAACGACCGCCCTGACTGCCGCGAACGGAGGGTGCAGGAGACATGAACGTCGAGAGAACCGACAGCGCCGCAGCGGCTGACCCGATCGCCTGGCCCGCCGGGCCAGCCCTTAACCAGAAAGGCAGCGATCATGACCGGCAGCCCTCCGGCCCGCACCGGGCCGTCGTCACCAGCCCAGCCGCTGTTCATCCTGGCCATGGATCACCGTGACCCGTTCGGCCGGACCCTGTTCGGCGTGCACGGCACGCCGAACGCCGGGCAACCTGCCGGCATGCGCTCCGCCAAGGAGCTCATCTTCACGGGCGCCCGCCAGGCCGCCGAACACACCACCGGCCCCGGCCAGCTGATGGGGCGCGGAGCACGGTACGCGCCGCCGTGGACCCTGACTTCGCGGAGGCTCGCTACGCGGGTGTGCTGCTGTGGCGCAGCCTGGTCGACGAGCAGGCCCTGCCCCCCGACGTCGCGCGGCCGGGCGCCTGGGAACCGTCCCGGGAGCTTTACTCAGGTCCTTACCGGCTGGTTACCTACCTGGTGCCCGGGGCCGCAGGCGAGACAGAGGTCGGGCGCCGCCGTCTCAACATGGTCTGGTACGACCCGCAGCAGCGCGACCTGCTGCGTGACATGGGCGTGTTGGACGGTGAGACCGTCCGCGGCAGCTTGGCTCCAGGAGCGCTGCCCGGCCGGTCCGTGAGCGCCTCACGGAGTTCGCCGCCGCGAACTGGCCCAGTCCGTGGCGCGAGGCCCTGGCCCTGGCGCTACAGAATGGAACGGTGTTCGGTACCCCGGTCGTGCACTACGAGCCGAAGCGGCTGGCCCGCGGCCGGGCCGCACTGGCCGGTGACGCCGCGCACGCCGCCAGCCCCATGGTCGGCGGTGGATTCCGCCAGGGACTGTACGACGTGGCCGCCCTGGTGCAGGTCATGACCGGGGTCGCCACCCCGGGCGAGATACCAGGCGCACTCGGCCAGTACCAGGAACTGCGGCATGGCCCGGCCGCCCGGCATGTCGCCCTGAGCGAGCAAGCCACCGCCGACTACCTGGCCCACGCAGCAGCGAGGCCGCGTTCATGACCGTTACCGCTACGCAATCCCGCGAGGCACGGCTCATCCGGCCTGCAGCACCGATCACCAAGCTCGGCGTCCGCGCCGGGGAAGGAGAACCACGATGCCCGACCAGACCCGCGGTCCTGCGCCGACTTGGCAGCCGCCACCGGATTTCGAGCAGTTCGGCGGTGACCTGGACGCCGCTGAGCGGCGCGACCTGCCCGCCTCGGCCTACGCCTTCCCGCGGCAGCGCAAGGAACCGCTGAGCTCGGCAAGCCACGTGCGAACCGCGGTCAGCCGATTCGGTCAGGTCAGCGACGTCAGCGACGCTGACCGTGCGCTCGCCTTCGAAAATATCCGCCTCGCTGCGTCCTACTTCGATGTTCATGTCACCGAGAAGTCATGGCACGATCTCATGCCCCCGCCCGGCGGCCGCTGATGCCCTGTCGGCCCGGGCCTTCTCCGCATCCGCGCGGCAGGCCGTTCACATGCCCGTGACCGACCAGCATCCTGGTCATTCGGCAGGCTCCGGACCGCCCCGCCAGCGCCATGCCGGGGCCTGCGGACGATGCGCCGTGCGGATGCCGGAGTAGCGGATGGCCGAGGACCAGGCGCCTGGGTCAGCGTGGGCACCGTTCCGCCATGAAGTCTTCGCTGCGATGTGGGGGGCGCAGTTCGCTAGCAACATCGGCAGTCGACCCAGCGCCTGAACTCCAGCCATAAGGCGCCAACCACTCCTGGGTCGGCGGTTAGCTTCCGCAGCCTGGGCGTCTTCTCTGCAAGATAGGTGTTGGCTGGGGCCGCTTGATCGGGCATCGAGCGGACGTTGCTGCGGAGGCCGGCTGGTCTGGCCCGGCGTAGGATTGCTGCTGCGTGTGCTCGGCCAGAGGGGGCCGCATGGGCGGCGGTGATCTTATGAGCATGGCGCCCGGATCGCTGATCGGGCGTGATGACGATCTTGAGTACATCACCGCCTTTGTCGATCAAGCGGCTGGGTCTGGTGGCGCGCTGCTGCTGTCGGGGGAGGCGGGCGTCGGTAAGACCTTGCTGCTGGACGCGGCTGCAGCGCACGCCGAGACTGCGGGCAGTCGGGTACTGAGGGCTGCCGGTGCGGAATTTGAGGGTGCGGTCAGCTTCGCTGGCCTTAACCAGTTGCTTGGCCCGCTGTTGGGGCAAGCGCGGGGGTTGAGCGCGGCCTATCGCAGGGCGTTGGCCGTTGCGCTGGGTGTGCGTGAGGGCTCATCGCCAGATCGGTTGATGTTGTCCAACGCGGCGCTGGCGCTGCTGGTCCAGGCCACTGGCGCGGGGCCGGTACTCGTGATGGTGGATGACCTGCCGTGGCTCGATCGGGCCAGCGCCGTGGTGCTGGGCGTCGTAGCTCGCCGTCTGGCTGGCAGCCGGGTCGGGTTCCTTGCCGTGTCTCGCTCGGGGGAAGACGGCTTCTTCGATCGCGGCGGGCTGCCGGTGCACGAGGTGCTTCCGCTCAGCGAGGCCGCTGCCGCCGAGTTGGTCGGTGACCGCTTTCCCTCGCTGGCGCCGCGGGTCCGTCAGCGGCTGCTGGCCGATGCGCAAGGTAACCCGCTGGCGCTGCTGGAGCTGCCGGTGGCGCTCAGCGGCATGCAACGCGCCGGGACTGGCCCGCTTCCTGTGTTGTTGCCGCTGAGCCGACGCCTGCAGGCGACGTTCGAGTCGCGGATCACTGCTTTGCCCGCGCGGGCCCGGCACCTGCTATTGCTGGCGGCGCTGGACGGCACCGGGAGGTTGCAGACCCTGCATTCGGCCGCGCCGGGGCCGCATGGGATCGATGATCTGGCCCCGGCCGAGCGGGCCGGGCTGGTTCGCGTCGGCGAGGACGGGAGCCGGCTAGCGTTCCGTCACCCGCTGACCCGTTCGGCGGTGGTGGCGCTGTCCACTGGCGCAGAGCGCCGCCAGGCTCATGAGGTGCTGGCCCGGCATCTCACCGGTGAGCCTGAGCGCCGCGCCTGGCATCTCGCCCAGGCAGCGGCCGGGCCCGATGAGCGAGTTGCTGGCATGCTGGAGGAGACCGCGCACCGGATCAGGCATCGCGGTGACGCGGCCGGCGCGGTCACCGCGCTGCTGCGTGCCGCCGACCTGACCCCGCCGGGCGCGGACCGGAGCCGCCGGCTTGCGGAGGCTGCCTATCTGGGCGCGGTTGTGACCGGCGGGCTGCAGGATGTACCGCGGCTGCTAGACGACGCGCGGAAGGCCGATGCCGGGCGCGCGGGGTCGCTCGTTGCGGCCGTTGCGGCGGCACACCACCTGCTGCTCAGCGGTGACGGTGATATCGACGCCGCGCACCGGCTGCTCGTCGGCGCAATCGAGATGCAGCCAGAGCCTTATGATGCCACCAGCTACACCATGGTCGAGGCGCTGTACACCCTCTCTGGGTCTGTTACTTCGGCGGACGCGCCGAACTGTGGGTGCCCTTCCACCGGGCGCTAGCCCAGCTGGCCCCAGACGTTCCCGAGGTGCTGGCGCTGCTTTCAGCGACGTTCGCCGACCCGGCCCGCACGGCGCTGGCCGCCCTCGGCCGGATCGACGCGGCAGTCGCAGCGCTGGGCGAGCAGGCCGATCCGGTCTGGGCTATCCGGGTCGGCCTGGCCTGCAGGTTCATCGACCGGCTGACCGGTTGCCGCGCCGCGTTGTGGCGGATCTTGCGCGACAGGCGAGAAGGCGGCCGTGCGATCACCTTGTCCCTCCACGCGCTGTCGCTGCTGGGCCTGGACTACTTCATGACCGGTGAATGGGAGGAACTGCAGCCGCTAGCCGACGAGCACACCCGCTGGTGCGAAACCCACAATTACCGGATGCTGCAGTGCATCGGGTGGTACCTGCAGGCCATGCTGGCCGCGGCCCGTGGTGACGATGCCACCACGCGGATGCTGACCGACCAGATGACGAGGTGGGCGATCCCCCGGCGGGTCGGGCTGGTCGTCCGGCTCGCTGCGCAAGCCAGTATGCTGTCGGCGCTGAGTCACGGTGACTTCGAGGCCGCCTATCAGCACGCGACCACCATCACCCGGCCCGGTGAGCTGGCCGACCATGTACCGCACGCGCTGTGGCTGACCTTGGACCTCACCGAGGCCGCCGTCCGGACCGGCCGGCATGCCGAGGCCGCGGCTCATGTAGCCGCCGTGCGCCAGGCCGGCGTCGCAGCGATCTCACCCCGGCAAGCCCTGACCGTCGAGGGAGCGGCCGCGATGGCCGCCCCCGATCACGAGGCAGCCGCGTTGTTCGAACGGGCGCTCACGGTGCCCGGCGCCGACCGCTGGCCGTACGACCGCGCCCGGATCCAGCTCATCTTCGGCGAGCGGCTCCGCCGGATGAAGGCCACCACCGACGCACGGGCCCACCTGACCGCAGCGCTCGGCACCTTCCAGCGGCTGGGCGCGGTGCCATGGGCAGCGCGGGCCAGCAGCGAGCTCCGTGCGACCGGACTGACCATCGGTCAGCTGGCCGGCACCGGGCCTGCATCGCTGACACCCCAGCAACGAGAGATCGCAACGCTGGCAGCTGCCGGCCTGACCAACAAGCAGATCGGTGAACGTCTGTACCTCTCGCCCCGTACCGTCGCCACCCACCTGCACCAGTTGTTCCCCAAGCTCGGTGTTACCACCCGGGCCGCACTGCGCGACGCACTCGCCGGCCTTCCGCCCGAGCGCCCGTAGCCGTAGCGCCGCCAGCCGGGCATCTGAGCCCGTGTCACGCCGGTGATCTTGCCAGGGACCGCCGGCGGAGGCAGCCACCAGATCTAAGTCATTTGATCGAAGCGACCCCCTGCCACCGGCGCCTAGCGTCATCGACATGCCAAATCTCGGGCGCAAGCGAAAGGAGATCATCATGAGCAGCGGACCAGGGGCACGCAACGTGGTGCTCGTGCACGGCGGGTTCGTCGACGGGTCCGGCTGGCAGGCGGTGCATGACGTGCTGACCAAGGACGGCTACCGCGTCGCCATCGTGCAGAACCCGACCTTGTCACTGGAAGACGACGTCGCCGTCACGCGGCGGGTCATCGACGACCTGGACGGCCCGGCCGTCCTGGTCGGCCACTCCTACGGCGGGGCGGTGATCACCGAGGCGGGCCTGCATGAGAAGGTCGCGGCCCTGGTGTACATCGCGGCATTCGCGCCGGATAAGGGCGAGTCGGTCAACACGCTCATCGCCGGTTTCCCGACCGACGGGCCGCAGCCGCCGATCCTGCCGCCTAAGGACGGCTTCCTGTTCCTGGACCGGGATAAATTCCACGCATCGTTCGCCGGCGACCTGCCTGCCGGCCTGGCCGCATTCATGGCCGACTCCCAGGTTCCCTGGGGCGCGAACGCGCTCGGCGGAACGATCAGCGAAGCCTCCTGGCGGATCAAGCCAAGCTGGTACCTGGTCGCCGCTGACGACCGGATGATCCCGCCGCCCGCCCAGCGGGCCATGTCCGAACGGGCCGGGGCCACCGTCACCGAGGTTCCCGCCAGCCACTCGGTCTACCTGTCCCAACCCGCAACGGTAGCCGCCCTCATCACCCATGCTGCGAGCGCAACCGGAGGGTAAGGCAGCCAGGCCGCAACCAGCCTCACCCGGATTCATCCCCTGCCGGGCTGCTGGGTGGGACCCGCATTGGGCGGAGCCCATCACGGCCAGGACAAGACAATCCCCGGACAGCTAGTTACATCCTCAGTGGCTGGGTCGTCTGTCAGACTGCCGGTGCGCCACCGCACCGCGGTATCGCCGGCCGATGCCAACGCCGTCGCAGCCAAGGTCGGCGCGGATGGGTAGGTTAGCGACGACGCGTAGAGGGCGGGCAGGGCTTGGGCGGCGGTGATTTCGTGCGCCCGAGCCCTTGTCTCGCAGTTCTTGGGCGCTGATGATGACACCCGGCTTGAGGGCCACCGCGGCGCCGACCTCCTCGCCCAGGGCCGGGTGTGGCAGGCCGATCACGGCGGCCTCGGCGACCGCGGGATGCTCGTAGAGCACCTCCTCGATCTCCCGCGGGTAGACGTTGTAGCCGCCGCGGATGATCAGGTCCTTCTTCCGGTCCACGACGTAGAAGTAGCCGTCGGAGTCGACGCGGGCCAGGTCACCACTGTGGAACCAGCCGTCGCGGATCGCCTCGGCGGTGGCCTCGGGGCGATGCCAGTAGCCCTTCATCACGTTCGGCCCGCGGATGACGATCTCGCCCACCTCACCCTGCGGGACATCGTGGTCTTCCTTGTCCACGACGCGCATCTGCACTCCCCGGATGGGCGTGCCGATCGAGCCGGGCTTGCGCTCCCGGCCGGGATGGTTGAACGATGCGACTGGCGAGGTCTCCGACAGGCCGTATCCCTCCAGCACCGGGACACCGAACGCCTCCTCGAACCCGCATAGCACCTCGACCGGCAGCGCCGCGCCGCCGGAGATGCACATCCGCAGCGCGGAGGTGTCATAGTCCGCGCGGCCGGGCTGGTGCAGCAGCGCCACGTACATGGTCGGCACGCCCTCGAAGACGGTGACCCGGTGACCGGCGACGATCCGCAGGGCATGCTCTGCGTCGAACCGCGGCAGCAGGGTCAGGCACGCCCCGGACGCAGCGGCCACGTTGAGCGCGACGGTCTGCCCGAACACGTGGAACAGCGGCAGCCCGCCGAAGATGACGTCGTCCGGGCCCGCGCGGACGATGTCGGTGCGCGCCACCTCGGTGTTGCTGAGGAGGTTGCCGTGGGTGAGCTTGGCGCCCTTCGGCTGGCCGGTCGTGCCGGAGGTGTAGAGGATCACCGCGGTGTCCTCGTTGTCCCGGTCCGCGACCTGCTCATCCGGGGTGGCCGAGGCCAGCAGATTCGATCCCAGTTACGCTGGTTTGGAGGTCTTCACGTCTCAGCCGGGTCCATGTTCACGTAGCCTGAGCCTGGCGCTGCCGCGCGGCTGCCGCAGGCCAGGACCAGGGCAGGCGCGCGCGCGTTTCCGCGGAGACGTCACGCGCGTCTCCGCGGAGACCTACGTCCGGCGCGATTGCGGACGGCGTCTCCGGCGTGTGGGCTGGCCGCGCTCAATCGGTGGACCGGACCGAAACAGGGCCGCATCCGCGCAGGTCAAAGCCAAACCTCAAGACCTCGTTTGGGTCTGACATCTCGGCTGCCGTCGAGGGCACACACGCCCTGTGCGGCCGGTACCGCTCGAAGGCAGACTTCATAGCCGCCACCTTCAACCGCCTTCACGGCGTGCTGGTCGGAGGGGCGACGCTGAAGGTCCGGCACACCTGGGTGTCGGCTGTTTCTTATCTTTCCGTCGCCTCGGGCCGCGGCGCGTTCCTGCCTTGGCTGCTATGCGCGGGTTTCAGCCTCCAGGAAGCAGAACGTGACCTCGGGGTTGCGTGGTGACGGCTGGTCCAGCAGGGCTTGCGGCTTGCCTCGCAGGTGCTGGTCGAAGAAGGCCCGGACGTATGCGCGAGTGATGTCCAGGGACCGGGCTCCGGGGAGGTCGGCGCCGGTGTCGATGCCGCTCTGATCGGCCAGGAGCGCGAGGTCGGTGAAGGAGGCGTGTATCGCGCCGGCGACCAGGAGCCACCGCTTCCAGCCGGTCAGGAGTTTCCAGGCACGCTCCCAGGTGCTCGCGGCGCCTCCGCTTTCCGGGGTGTAGTTGGATTGCTTACCCAGGAAGAGAAAGGGCCGGGACAGGCCGTGATCCGGGATCGGGGCGACACTGGCGCCGTCCATGTCGATCCCGGCGCGGATGCGGGAGTCCGTCAGCATGGCGGGGATGGCGGCCGCGCCGCCGATGGAGTGGCCCGCCATCGCCATCCGGGACGGGTTGATCAGCCCGGCGCCCAGCCAGGCCGGGTGCGCACTGGTCAGCTCGCTGAGCACGAAGGAGACATCGGCTGCCCGGCCTGCCACCACCTTCTCCCAGAACCCCGTTCCCCGCCGGCGTGCCGCACGGGCGAGGCAGGTTGTGACCCGCCCATCGGGAAAGGCCGTGGCGAAGCTCTCGTACGTGTGATCAATTCCGGCCACGACGTAGCCGTGGCTGGCCAGGTCCTCGGCCAGGGCGGTGAGCGCGCTGCGGGGGCTGGTGAAGCCAGGTGAGAGCGCGACGAGGGGGAGGGCGCGCTGACGCCCGGCCGGGGTGGCGTCGCTGACTGCGTTGGTCCGGGTCATGCTCAGCGCGTCCGGCGGGACACCGGTGATGCCCCTGCTGGTGAGTTGGAGTTCCGACTCCGCTGGCGTCATGTACTGGGCTCGCCGCCCGTCCGACGGCGCCGCCGGATACCACAGTGAGACCATCAGCTCTCGTGCGTTCACCCCCGCGGCCCAAGGATCAGGGCGGGAGGTGTCGCTCAGGTACAAGGACGTGGTACCGACCGGGCACGGACCGGTCGGCTCAGGCAGGGACGGCGTGCGCCCTTGCCCGGCCGGCGCGTCACCAGCGTCTGCGGAAGTTCCCATGCTGCCAATCATCACCGGCCGGCCACCGCCCGCACCATCCGGAAAGCCCGAACATCGGGCCAGGGCACCCACCCGGTGAAGGCGACTCCGGGCGCGGTCGCGGCACAGATCGTGCACGCCTCCCGGCGTGGCTCGCGGAGCATCGAGCATCCTGGCTCGGCTGCGCTCAGGCCAGAGACCTATTTCTGACTCAGATAGGTCGCCGTGCCATCGATCCAGTCTTGCCGTCTGGGCGCGAAGATATCGATGTCGATCGTGTCAGGCCGTCGTGGCGTGTCGTGCAGCTGCTTCAGGTACTGACTTCGAGGTTTCATCCCGGTCGGTCAAATGATCTTGGTCAGTAGCCAGAATGTGGTTCCGGTGCCCGCGCCGTAGGCCAGGTGCGCGCTCAGGTCCCAGGCCAGGGTTTTCGCGTCGTACTTTCAGATCGGCTGGTACAGCCCGGCTTCGGGGAGCACGACGTAGCCGGTGGCCCAGACCGTGGCGCCGAAGGGCACGCCGTATGCGGGGTGCGGCCGGCGCGCCGATCCGGCCATGATGCCGTACATCGCCGCGGCGGCCGATCCGTAGGCCCAGTGCGCGGCGGTGCTGATCGGCCAGGCCCAGCGGTCGGGGAGCTTGCGCTCGGTGAAGCCCTCGATCACGCGGCGGGCGGCCTGCCCTGGGTCAGGAGCCGTCTCCCAGGTGCTGACCGGCGCGAATTCCCAGGCCAGGGGGCTCTCGGTGCCGCCCGCACGACGGTGCCGCAGGTACTGAACGGTGTCCAGGCAGACGGTCCCCACGGCGCCGGCCAGCAGGCCGGCGGCGACGGCCGCGAGGGGGGTCAGCGGGTGTTTTCGGGTGTGCATGACGAGCCTCCAGTCGGGGTCAGGTCCTGGTAGAAGGCCTTCTGGGCAGGCCGCAGCGCCTCATAGGCGGCCAGGATCGCCTCGATGGCGGCCATCACCGCTTCGCCCCCTTCGGGCCGGAGAAGATCTCCAGGAAGAACAGGAACACGTTCAGCACGTCGAGGAAGATCGACGCGGCCAGGAACCCGGCGAAGATGACCAGGCCGAGCACGGAGTAGACCAGCGCGCTGCCCGGGATGTGCACCAAGGTCAGCACGAGTCCGGCCACGATCAGCGCCAGCAGCGCCCGGAAACACAGCCGGGCGATCGCGGTCAGGTCACGCCGGGTGGCGTAGCCCGCCGCGCCGAACCCTGCGATGAACAGCGCGGTCGCCCCGCCCGCCGCCCACAGCGCACGCGGGTCCACGCTGGCGTAGTAAGCGATGACCGGTGCCACGGCCAGCCCGATCAGCGGGCCGAACGCGCCGAGCAGGCCGACCGTGAGCTGGGCGGACCGGCGGGCGGCGAACCGCATGCCGATGAGGCAGGCGAACGCGGCGATGAGCGCGATGATGCCGACGCCGCCGGTCAGGGTGCGGCCCAGCCAGGCGCCGAGCGCGAACAGGGCGGCGGTGGCGGCGACGTAGCCCATCGTCTGCGCGAACAGGGCGTTGGTCTGGCCGCGGGCCGTCGTGCCCATCTGCTGGCAGGTGAGGGTGTTGCTCATGATCCTGCTCCTGTCTGGGCGATTCTCACCGGCCCGGCAGGCGGGTGGTGATCTCCTGGACCAGCCAGCCGTTGCCATCGGGGTCTTCGAAGGAGACGAACGAGCCGTAGCTCTTGTGGTCCGTAGCCGGCCCGCGACCCGTGCCGTCGTCCCGGCGTGGTGGAACACGCCGGTGGCGTCGTGGAAGACCTCGCTGACCTCGGCGACCCTGTAGTCGGGGCTGCCGTGGGAGTCGGCGTCCAGCCGCCAGCCCAGCCTCTGGTAGAAGTCCCTGGCCTTGTCCACGTCGGAGACCGGTAGCACCACGACCTCGAATCCGTACTTCATGACTCCTGCTCCTTTTCTGGTGTCAGCGGTCTGCCAGGCCGCTGGTTAAGTCCTGTTCTCTACGGTCGCGTTCGGAGACCGTCGGCACACCAGGGCGAGGCCCTGGTGTGGTCCCCGGAATGGTCACGGGCCGGTATGGGTGACGGGCCGCCCGCAGACATCAACCATGACCGCCGCCGCTTCAGGGGCGCGGCGGGTGCCAGAGCTCGACTGCAACCCGGTTCCCGGCCGGCTACCTTCTCCGCCAGCTCCGCTGCGCCCCAGGCGGTCAGCGCGAGGTCCAGGTCTAACGACTCGAGCCGCCTCGCTGCCTTCAGCGGCAGTGGGCGAGCATCGCTCCAAAGACCTGCGGCGAAGGTGACCCGGGCACGCATCTTCACGTTTCAGCCGGTCCATGTGTGCGGATGCGTTTGAGCCTGGCGCTGCCAGGTCCAGCTTCCGCCGGAAGGCTCGGTGCTGACCGTGGCGGCGTGGCCCGGACGGTACTCAGCTACTGCCGTTACCGTCACGTTATTTCCGAAACAGAGCTAAGCTACTCTGATCCGGCATGGAGAGCTTGCGCGGGCAGGTCGCCATCGTCACTGGCGCGGCGCGTGGCATCGGGTTCGGTATCGCCACCGTGCTGCGCGGCGAGGGCGCTGACGTCGTGGTCGCCGATCTCGACGAGGCAGCGGCCCGGGCGGCCGCGACGCGGCTAGGCGGCGCCGCCGAGCACGCGCTCGGCATTGGGGTGAACGTCACTGTCCAGACGGACATGGCGAGGATGGCCGCAGCAGCGGTCAGCCGCTGGGGGCGTATTGACATCCTCGCGGCCAATGCCGGCATCTACCCGTGCATCCCGCTGGTCGACCTTCAGGTTGCCGACCTTGACCACATCATGGCGATCAACGTCCGAGGCGCGTTGCTGGCCACGCAGGCATGCCTGCCGCAGATGACCGAGCAGGGATACGGCCGGATCGTGCTCACCTCGTCCATTACCGGTTCAGTGGTGGGACAACCGGGCTACGCGCATTACGGCGCGACCAAGGCGGCCATGCTCGGCCTCATGCGCTCGGCCGCGCTGGAGGTGGCCAACGTCGGAATCACGATCAACGCCGTGCTGCCGGGGAACATCCAGACACCTGGCTTCGCTGATCTCGGGCCGGAGCACACAAGGCGGATGCTCGCTGCGATTCCACTAGCGCGATTCGGCGAGCCGGAAGACGTCGGTTGGGCTGTGCGCTTCCTTGCTTCCAGGGAAGCGAGGTACATCACGGGCCAGACCCTGATCGTCGACGGCGGCCAGGTGCTGCCAGAAAGCGCCGGCTAAGCGACGGCCCGTCGCCGACCGGTCCGGGAAGGGCGTGCTCTATTCGGCGCGGATAGGTCCCGTTGCCATTGCGTATTGGCGAGGTCGGCGGCGCGATCGGCGGCGCCGTGGCGGCTGAGCACCCGCGCAGGTCACGACCTGCCCGTTCCTGGGCCGCCGGGCTGTTCCTCTCTCACTAGTGACAGACGGACTCGCTCTTATGCATTGCATGCAGGGGTTAGGCGCCGCAGGCAGCGACCGGAGAGCTAGGGCCGCAGTAACTGAGGTTGTCGGCGTAGACCGTGTCAGTCTGGGTGTTAAGGGTAATAGTTATCTGGCCCTTCGGCGTGTCTGCTTGGTCGGTGGTGTGTGTTACCTGGCCTGTGGCCGACTTGCCTGACACCGAGGACAGCTGTCCGCCGGCGTTGTCGCCGTCGCGCATCACATTGCCGGAGATGCTGTCGCAGGGTGGGGGGTTCTGGCTGCACCATTTGTAAGTTCTCAACGATATGGTGAATTGCCCGTTGTCACGGATGACAAGGCTTCCGCTGTGTCTGGACCATATGCCCGCGAACGTAGCGAAGCTCCGCGCATTTGCGGGTTCAGATGCAATTGGCCGAGCGGACGTCGGCGTTAACTTGCCGGCTGTGGCGGAGCCCTCGCCGCATCCCCCGGCGAGCAGGACGATCAGTGTCGCTGCGGCGACGCCGCGGTGGCGCCGCCTGCGGTGGCATTGACCCGGGCTCAGATTTGGTGACCTTGGTATCACAGTGCTTTCGCTCTTTCATCGCTAACCGGAGCATCACACCCACCTTAACCATGCGGGCGACGGCGGACTGTGACGTGATCGCCGGCATGGTGTGGATCAGGCTCTCGGATAGTCGGCCCGCTGGCGTTCAGCTCCGGCAGACCGGAACCCCATTCCGCTGCCAGTTCCAGACGGGCACCAGGCCTGGCTCGGAGCCCAGACGGCGACCAGCAGCCGGAGCTGATCCTCCGGCAGCGGCAGCCGTTTCAGGTCCGCCGGCCAGGCGAAGCAACGCTGAGGCAGCGCCCCGCACGGCCGGTCCTGCTCGACCGAGAATGCCTTGAGCAAGTCGGTGGCGGTGCGGATGCCAACCCGCCGGAGCTTCACCCGCGCCTCGGCACCCGGCTCGGCTCCCCGCGCGGCTCCCGCGTCAGCGTCGGCCGGGCATTGCTCCATCCCCCGTAGCTTGTTCAGCTCGCCACGGTCCGCCCGCTCCAGGTGGATCAGCAGGAACGCCTGGTCGGTCCAGTCCACTAGCCGCCCCGCGGGAACCCTGGTGTGCAGGATGACGTCCACCAGGTTCATGGTGGTGAGGTTCTGCATGTCCTCGACGCCCTCTTCAGTAAGCCGCGCCTCATACCAGAGATTGAATCCGTCGAGCTGGTCGAGAGGGTATTCAGAGGTAACCGGCGGAACGAACCGGCGCAGCGTCTTCGATGTCACTCGTTGCAGAGCCTGCAGCCCGACGAGGGGAAAGAACCCGACGACGAAGGCGGCCGCCAGCTCCGCGTGGCCGATAACGGGCGACGCGCCGGCGATCATCTGGTGCAGGACGGCCACGATCAGCAAGACGAGCATGATCCGGAACACCGAGCTCGCGTAGGCGCTCGGACGCAGGTCGCTTTGGAAGAAGCGGCGGATCAGCATGCTGGTCACGAAGGCGTAGGAGCCGAGGAACCCGTACTTCAGGACATCCCATGCGCCAGAGGGAGCGGTGATGAACCGCGTGTCCCAGAGCACCGCCGCCCAGCCCACGGCGAGCACCGCCGTCGCGAGGAACACCGGAAATAGGGACTCGGTGCTGACCACGTAATCCGCATCTGGGTCACTGGCCTGGTCCTCCGGTGTCCCGGCCACGCGGCCGTTCAGCGCAGCGCTGGGGACCTGGCGTCCGTAGTAGGCCTCAAACTTCTGCTGGTAGATATTGCCGGCCGTCTTCCGCCGTGAATCCTGGTTCTCTTCCCACTGAGCGTGAAAATCCGACGTCACGGGCGGCTCCGGCAGGTGCCATGGCCTGTCCCAGCCCAGACGATGCAGATTGAGAACGTATTCATTCCACAGCGCCTTGGCCCGCATGCCCAGGAACCGTATATAAAGCCACCCAGGCAGAAACGACAGGCACCACAGCACGAACAACTTGAGCGCGCCGACGCCCCAGGTCCGCGGATCCGGCCAGTGCTGCTCGGTCAAGAATCCGGCAGTAACAATGGTGACCACCGCGGCGGCCGCAATGAGGATATTCATCCACGCCGCGACCGCCTTGCGGCGCAGCCACTCCCGGGCGGTCGCGGCCCCTGAGGCAGCCCGCAACCCTCCCCAGCAGACCTGACGACCGCCGCGCGCAAGGATCGATCCCATGCCCAGCACCGGGCCTGACTAGGTCCGGCGTCAGTGTCCTCATACCGCACCCCGATCCCGCCGGGCCGGGGCACGTTCCCGGCCTGCTACTAAGGAGCCGGACTGGGTACGCCAAGTACCTCATCGCCGCCCGCCGTTCAGCTGCCCATCCGTGCCGCGCGGCGGGCTCGCGCTGCAGAATGAACCCATAGCTATCTGGCCGGGCCGCTCGGACGGTGCTTCACAGCCAGCAGGAACGGAGGATCAATGGCAGGAATCGCAGGGGGGACGCGGCCATGGCAATCCGCCAGGACTCCCGGCCCGCGACGTGCGGCCGGCATCTACGGCGCGATCGTCACGGCCTCGATCCTCGCCGCCGGCGGGGGTCACCTGCCGATCCGGGCGCTAGTGGCCGCGGTCGTGGTTACGCTGATCGTTTACTGGGTCGCTGAGGAGTACGCCGAGCTTCTGGGCGAGCAGGCGGAAGGCGGGCGGCTGCCGACCTGGCCGCACATCCGGGCAGCGCTCGCAGCGACCTGGCCGATGGTCAGCGCCTCCTTCCTGCCGCTGCTGGCCCTGGTACTGACGTGGCTGGCGGGGGCCTCGGTCCCGGCTGCAGCCAATGTAGCGCTGGCCGTGGCGATCGTGTTGCTGGCTATCCACGGATGGTCCGCCGGCCGCGCCGCCAATCTGCGCGGCCGGCGGCTGTTCGCCGCCACATCCATTGCGGCCCTGCTGGGCCTGGTGATGATCGCGCTCAAGGACGTGGTCCTCATTCACCTGCACTAACCAGATGCCGGTGCGCCTCACCGGCGAACTGCCTTGATTGATGGAGGTCGAAGGCGATGTGGGGCGGGCGCTTTGGCATCCTCAGTAACCTCCTGCCATCGGATCCTGTCATGAAGCCTTGGCGACGATCTCCACGAGGTTTCCGTTTGGATCGCGCATCGGTCGGCCCGGAAAGCGGCGGTGACGGCCGGCGCCAGCGGCGGACCCGGCCGGACCAAGGGACGCTGGATCGGGTGGCGGGCCGCTCAGGTGCAGGCCTCCGATAAAAGGCGTGCAGTGCCGGTACGGCCGTGAGCCGCTGCGCATCTCGCTCGATGTTGATGGCGCTGGCGTGCGTATAGCCGGTCAGCACCAGGAGGCCGCGTCCCCGGACGTGAGCGACCAGCGCTTGAGCGTCGATGACTAGGGGGTCGTGCTGCCATTTCGAGCCGAAGGTGGGCCAGTCGAAGGGAGTGTCCCAAACCCGGTTGCTCATGGCGGCCAGGTGTATGCCTTCGCGGATGATCTGGCTGCTCGCGGTACCTCGGGCCCGAGGGCGTCGCTCAGGTTGATGAGGCAGCTCATGATCGCCGCAGTACCGGGACCAGATGCGATCGCGCGACGCAGCAGGGGCGGTCCATTGCCTCGCGGGCGGCTTACCGAACCGCTAGATGCGGCAGCTCACCGCCCAGGCGGGGGCGCTGGCCGGACGTGGCTATATTTGTGGTGCGGATCGCGGCCGCGGATAGCTGGGGGAGCCGTCAGCGTCGGGGTCGCGGTCAGTACCGGGCACGGACCCGCAGAGGAGCCTTTCGAACATGGCAGGTCTGTTTGCGCCGCCCTCGCCGCGGGCTGGTCGGCGCCCGGCGGGGGCCAAGCTGACCTGGGCAGGCGCCGCGTGACCGCCGAAAGTGACGAGGCGGCAGCCGCGGCCCAGGCCGTGACCACGGCGGCGCAGGCGGCGCACGCTGGCGCCCAGGTGCTCCGGCAGATGCCCGCCGACGCCCTGGACGAGACGCTGGGCTCCATTGCGGCACGGCTGGAACGGCAGACAGCCGGGATCATGGACGCTAACGCCAGGGACGTGCGGGCGGCGCGCGCCGATGGCCTGGCCGATGCCTTGATCGACCGGCTGATGCTCGACCGCGACCGGATACTCGGCATCTCCGCCCAGCTTCGTGCGCTCGCGCAGGTGCCTGCCGAGCCGGCTCGCTCTCGGGTCCGCGACCTGCCCGGTGATCTCGAGCTGTGGGAACGGCGCAGGCCGGTCGGCGTGATCGGCGCCAATTTCGAGGCCCGGCCCAACGTCGTGGTGGACATCGCGTCCCAGCTGATCAAGTCGCGCAACGCGGGCGTACTGCGGACGGGCTCCACTGCGCTGCGGTCCGCCGGCGCGCTTATCGACCAGGTCGTCGGTCCCGCGCTGCGCGAGACCGGGCTCGATCCCGGGGCCATCCAGCTGCTCAGGGTCCCCGGCCGGGAAAGCGCGTTCGCCCTGGTGCGGCAGCCACGGCTGATCCCGCTCGTCATCCTGCGTGGCAGCGGCGCCAGCACCAGGGCGCTGGCGCACGATGCGGCACTGCATGGCGTCAGGACGCTGGCGCACGCCGACGGCGGAGCTGTCATCTACGTCGACCTGTCTGCCGACGAGGACCTGGCCCTGGCGCTGATCGAGCGCAGCCTCGACCGGCTGGGCGTCTGCAACAGGCTGAACCTCCTGCTCGTGCATCGCGAGAAGTGGGATTCCGTCGTCCCGTCCGTCGCAGATCTCGCTGAGCGCTTGAACATCAGCCTTTCGATGCCGCCCCACGCCCACCCGCTCGGTCATGAATGGGCCCTGGATGCCGGGCGCGAGGCCACGATCACTGTCGCCGAGGCGGCCAGCGCGCAGGACGCCGCCGAGGTCGCGAACCGGGAGACGTCCGGCCTGGCCGCATCAGTTGTCGCCGCCGACGAGGACGCGGCCAACCGGTTCCTGGATGGCTACGCGGGCACCGGCGCATTCTGGAACGCCAGCCCGCGGCTGCTCGACGGCTTCAAGCTGCTGGCCGTCCCGGAGACTGGGATCAACATTGACGTCGTCCCCGGGCCACGCGGCCCGGTGACCTTCAGGGACCTGCACCTGCGGCAGTACGCCGTGGTGCCCAGGCCGGGCTAGCCGCGGGCGACGCGGCCCTCCCTTCTCGCCGTCAGCGAACTGGCGGGTAGACGACGAGCGATTCCCTGTGCACCGCGTGAATGTTTCTGAACGTCCGGCGCGCGGCCGGCTCGCTTGGCACGTGGCCGAGCATGAAGCCCCTGTCCAGCAGGATCGCGGCACACAGCTGCGGCTGGGCGAGCATGAACGAGTCCGCAAGCTCGCCAATCCGGTCGGCGGAAGATGCGGCCAGCTGGGCCAGCGCTTCCTTGCTCGCCGTGGAACTGCCTGCGGTTAGTTCCCGGCAATCGTCGTACGTACCGGGGTCGGTCAGCGCGGCCGCGCGATCACCCGGACCGGTCAGTGGCGCCGGCGCGTGCCGTAGCCGCAGCAGGATCGAGATGGCACAAGCCACCTCCTGCGGTGACAGCGCCCGCAGCAGCCGGAGGATGCCCGACGGCAGGGCCACCGAGCCGCGGCCGATCAGCCGTTCAGGATGACGGACGTCCAGTAGCTCCACCACCGAGCCGTCGGCGAACTCTCCGTCCACGCGCTTGACACCCGACAGGAACAGGGTGCTCCCGGTGCGCAGGCTTTGCTCGGCCTCTTTGTTGACGTAAACGGAACCCGCCGAGTAGGCCATGCCGCCGATCCAGCGCTGCGATGGCTCCAGGCTGCTGCGGACCGCACGGACGACCGTCCCCAGCCTGGCCCGCGGGTTGATGCTCCTGGCCACCACGTCGGGCTCACGGGCCGAGCCGATGACGCACTCGATGCCGCAGCAGGCGGCCCGCGCCGCGGCGCTGAGCTTCGATCCCATCCCGCCCCGTCCGACGCCCCCGGCCGTGATGCGCACCGCTCGCGCCTCATCCGGGGTGAGCCGGGCGATCCGGTCGCTGAGGGTCGAGTCCCGGTAAGCAGCTCGCACGTCGGTCAGGAACAGCAGCCGCGAAGCCTGCGCCGCTACCGAGATCGCGACGGCTACCTGGTCATTGTCGAGTGCGGACAGCGGATCCGTGGCGTCGTTGCCATTCACGACCGGAAGCAGCCCGCGGCCGAGGGCCTCGTTCAGCAGGCCGCCGAGGTCACCCATGGCCCTGGCTGATGCCAGGTCACTGTGCGACACCAGGATCTGGCACACCTCGATGCCGACGGCCGCGGCTAGCTGACGGTACATCGCCATCAGCGCCGGCTGGCCTACCGATGCGGGCAGTGCCACATCGATAGCCTGCGGCATCGGCTCGGCGCTTTCGTATCGCCGGAGGGTCTCCTGCAGGGAGGCGATGAGCCGGTCGTAGTCACCGCCGGTGCCGGCCGGGAACCTGGCTGCCCCGCCCGCCAGGTTCCCGGCCGGCTGCCCGGCGCCGTCCGCCTGCCGCATCGAGGACCTGACCGAGCCGACGAGCGCCCGCAGTGCAGGCGCCGCTCCGGCGGTCGGACCCTCGAATGACAGGAGCCGTCGGCCCAGGCGCGCCGCGCCGGATGTCACCAGGATGATCTCGTGCCCGGCTCGCTGCGCCGCGGCGATCTGAGCGACCAGGCCAGCGATGACGTCCAGCGCTAGCCCGTCGCCACTGGCGATCGAGCTTGAGCCGAGCTTGATTACCTGTCTGGTCACGGGCAACTCACGACAAATACGGCGCTCTGGATAGGGTCGCGGCGAGTCAGCGCCACCGCGGCGCGCTCTGATGGATCATCTCAACGTACCCCTCGTCGTGGCCGCCAAGGTCGGCGAATCGCTGCTCGGCGAGCTGATGAATGCTGGCATCCTGACGGAGGCCGAGTTCCAGCAGCAGAAGGCCCGCATCCTGAACGGGTGACAGCCGGGCCAGCCGCCAGCAAGCCGACTCATCCAGCGTCATCCTTATGCCGCCGTCCGGCGGCGCTCCCCGCTCAGCGGGCCCGTCCCGGACCCGTCACGGTTAGCTTTCGTCCAGCGCGACGGTGACCTTGATGTCGTCGGGCTCCTTGGCGAGTGCCTCGGGCCATGCGGCCATCGATACCTGCCGGGTGAGCAGCCTGGCCAGCCAGGTTGGATCCGCTCTGGCCAGGGCATCGGCCGCTTGGTCGTAGTGCCGGCGCGCAGCGTTGACGGTGCCAAAGATGACCTGGTTTCCCAGCACGAGCTTACGGTTCACCGCGCTGAGGTCGCCCGAGGTCAGATGAGGGTGGTGGGACAGGCCAGCCAGCGAGATCGTCGCGTTCGGACTAGCGCTGGCGAGGATGTCGGCGAGAACGGCCCCGTGTCCTGTGCATTCGATGACCACGTCCGGTCGCACCGGCAGCTCGGATGCTCTGGCGACGGAATAGGTGGCGCCGATGTCGGCGATCAGCTGTGGCTTCGGCCCGCCGGTGACAATGTCGATGACCCAGGTGTCCAGGCCGCGCTGGCGGGCCAGCATCGCGGCCAGCAACCCCACCGGCCCGGCGCCCGTGATCAGTGCCACCTCGGGTACATAGCATGCCCGGCGGCCAATGCGCTCCGCATGTTCCCATGCCTTGGCCACCACCGACGTCGACTCCAGCAGCACGCCCAGACCACCGAGCGCCGGGTCGATCCTGATGGCGTAGCCAGGGTCAACCCGCCATTGCTGGCTGCCGTAGCCAGGAGCCCCGGTGATACCGCGCTCGACGAACCGCCCGTTGTTGCACATGTCCCATTCTCCGGCCGCGCAACACGCGCATGGCTCCGGATCGGGGCGGCGCACAATCCCTGAGACCAGATCGCCGGGAGACAAGCCGCTCCCCGGCGGAGCCTCAATTACCTCGCCCAGCGATTCATGCCCGAGCACCAGCCGGTCAGCTCCCAGGGGAACCGTCCCGTAGCCGTCATAAACGATCTCCGCATCGGTTCCGCAGATACCGATGACGCGACCGCGTACCAGAACCGCGCCGTCTGAGAGCGGCGGATCGGCTACGTCAATGACCGAGGCAGAGCCGGGGTCTCCCGGGAGGACGCCGATCGCGCGCACAAACGACCCCGCTTAGAAATAATGTTCGCCTCGGACCCATATTGGGTTTAGCGTCAGTCGGCTACGTAGACAGAGCATTACAAGAAGGCGTCCGGATCGCGAACTGCTGGTAAACAGGCTTCCAGGGAATGAAATCGGACTTCGTGATTGCCATGCCACGCCGGACCTGATACATCATCAGGTGATGAGCGAGATCAGCCTGCTGGTGCTCGGGGGAGGACCAGCGGGCGTAACCGCCGCCCTCCAGGCCCGCGAACTCGGCGCGCAGGTCACCCTGCTCGAAGCAGCCCAGGTCGGCGGCACCAGCCTCAACCGCGGACCGGCACCGGTGCGCACCCTCGCACGCGCGGCCCGCCTGGCGCGCGACTGGTCCTCGTGGGCCGCATTCGGCCTCCAGGGTCCCGCGCCCGTACCCGACCTGCCTGCCATCGTGGCCAACAGCGAGCGGGTGGCCCGGTACGCCCACGACAAGAAGGACATGGCCGGCCACCTCCTCCGCCACGGCATTGACCTTCTGGAGGACCTGGGTCCCATCGGCTTAGTCGACCCGCACACAGTGGCGGCCGGCAGCGGGCGCACGTGGTCGGCGGAACGCATCATCCTGGCCGTCGGCGGGCACGCGGCCCGGCTCCCGATCTCGGGCGCCGACCTGGCGCTCACCTACGACGACCTCTCATCCCTGACCAGCCTGCCCGGCAAGGTGGCGGTCGTGGGAGGTGCGGATACCGGCATACCGCCACCGCGGTCGAGGCGCTGGACCAGGAACCCGCAGGCATCCGCATTCACTATCGCGCTGGCTCGGCGTCTGCTGGCACAGTTGTCGACACGGTGTTCTTCGCGGTCGGCTGGCCGGCCAACGTCGGCCAGGTCGGCCTGGAGACAGCGGGCGTGCGCGCCGGGCGCCGCGCGATCGAAGTCGATGAGTACCTTCGCACCAACATCGAGCACATTTTCGCGGTCGGCGATGTCAACGGCCGGTCGATGCTCGTGCAGACCGCCAGGCTTGAGGGCCGGGTCGCCGCCAAAGACGCCATCCTCGGGCCGACCAGGCAAGCCTCTTACGACGTGGTCCCGAGCGGCAGCTTTACCGACCCCGAATACGGCCGGGTGGGCCTTACCGAAACCGAAGCCGGGGGCCACCACGACATCGTGGTGGGCATCGCCCATTACGACGATCTGCTCCGGCCGGTCGCTGACGGCAGGCCCGAGGGCTTCTGCAAGCTCATTGCCGACCGCCAGAGCCACACCATCCTCGGCGCCCACGTCCTCGGCGAGTACTCGGCCGAGACCGTCCAGACAGTCGCCGCATGCATGGCCGCCCACATGACCGTCGAGCAAGTCGCCGAGCTTCAGCTTGCCTTTCCCACCTTCACTGAGGCGGTCAGCATGGCCGCTCAGAAGATCTGCCGGATCCTGGGGATCGGGCGCTTCCCGCAGGTCTGGAGCTATCTGCGATCCGACGAATGACCGGCCAGCCGCGCATCGTCTTTCACTGATCGCCGACGGTGAGACGAGCGGCCCGGGCGTGCAGGTAGCGCTGCTGCGGAAGGCTCGTGGCCCGCTCCGCCGCCGCCTGGTACGAGCCGCGCGCGGCGGCCAGGTCGCCGGCCATCTCCTGCAGGTGCGCGCGGACCGCGTGGAGCCGGTGGTCCCCGGCGATCCGCTCATCGGCCTCGAGGTCCCCAAGCAGGTCAAGTCCCGCGTGCCCGCCGCGCACCATGGCCACCGCGACGACGTGGTTGAGCGCCACCACCGGGTTGTCGGAGGTCCTCATCAGCAGCTCATACAGGGCCACGATCTGCGGCCAGTCGGTCGCCTCGGCGGTGGGTGCCTCGTCGTGGATGGCAGCGATCGCGGCCTGGATCTGGTACGGCCCGGTCGGCCCCCGGGGCAGCGCGCCGGTGAGCAGCGCCAGGCCCTCAGCGATGTAGTCCGCGTTCCACCGGCTCCGATCCTGCTCGGCCATCGGAATCAGGCTTCCGTCGGGCCCGGTGCGGGCCGGTCGGCGGGCGTCGGTGAGCAGCATGAGCGCGAGCAGCCCGGCGACCTCGCCATCACCCGGCAGCAGCCGGTGGACCAGCCGGGCCAGCCGGATCGCTTCGGCGGCCAGCTCGCCGCGCTGCAGGCTGGGCCCGGCTGTACTGGCGTAGCCCTCGTTGAAGATCAGGTAAAGCACGTGCAGAACCGCGCCCAGCCTGGCCGGGCGCTCTTGGGCCTCCGGCAGGCTGAAGGGCAGGCCGCTGTCCTTGATGCGCTGCTTGGCCCGGCTGATGCGCCGGGTCATGGCCGCCTCGGGGACCAGGAACGCCCGGGCGATCTCGGCGGTGGTCAGGCCGCCGACCGCCCGCAAGGTCAGCGCGATCTGGGACGCCGCCGACAGCGCGGGATGGCAGCACATGAACAGCAGAATGAGCGTGTCGTCGGCCTCCGAGGCCGGCCGGTCGGCGGCCGGAGCCAGCCACTGGCTGGGCAGGATCCGCCGGGCGACGGTGTCTTCCCGGCGCTGGCGGGCCTGCTCGCTGCGCAGCAGGTCGGTCAGCCTGCGCGAGGCGACCGTGATCAGCCACCCGCGCGGGTGGTCCGGGATGCCGTCGGCCCGCCACTGCATGGCGGCCGCGAGGAGCGCTTCCTGCACCGCGTCCTCGGCGGTGTCGAAATGCCCGTAACGCCGCACCACTGCGCCGAGGACCTGCGGCGCCAGCCGGCGAAGCAGGTCCTCGGCCTCGGTATCAGGCACCCTAGCGATCAGCCGTCAAGCTCGGCCCGGGAGTCGGCGACCGGCCGCACGTCCACCAGGGCGCGCGCCCGCACGTGCTCGGGGCCCGGGCAGTCCGCCAACCGGGCGGCGATCTCGGTGGCCCGGTCGAAGCTCTCGCAATCGACGATCCAGAAGCCGGCCAGGACCTCCTGGGTCTCCGGATACGGCCCGTCCGTCACCACCGGGACGCCGCTTTGCAGCTGGATTCTCCTGGCATGGACCGGAGCGGTCAGCCCTCGAGTGTCAACCAGCTCCCCGGAGTCGGCCAGTTCGGAGTTGAACGACTCCATGAACGCACCCATCGCCGCGAAGTCCTCGCCCGACCAGGCGGGGCCGCCGGTGGCCTTCCCGGCCAGGGCGTCGTAGTCCTGCTGCGATCCGTACATCAAGATCATGTATTTCATGGTCTCTCCTTCGCGCTGGCACCTTCACGGTGCCTCTCACCGGAGACGTCGGGGCCGCCCGCCCGTAACGGACGCGGCGCCGCCGCCGTGCCGTGAATTATCGCCCGTCAGGCCCGGCGCCCGCCCGCATGAGCCGCAGGATGAGCGGAGTGAAGATCAGCTGTCCGGGTAGGCGGCAGCCCTCCCGTCTCCTGGCCGAGGTGCCGAGAGGGCCGCGCGAGCGCCGCCGGGCGTTCGGCCGTTACGGCGTGCTCGCGATGGCGGCGGGCCAGGTCCCGACGCGGATCGGCGTGCCTGCGATGTTGGTGGCGGTCGGGCCGTGCCGCACTGGGCGGCGACGAAAGCTGGCGTAGCGGGAAGCACGGCGACGATTGGCCAGAGCGTTGACCCACCTCAGCTCCCAGGCGGCCGCGCGCCGATGAGCCTGCGTTCGGTCAGGACCGGCGCCGCGCCTGCATGAGCCGCAGGATGAGCGGAGTGAAGATCAGCTGCATCGCCAGCTCCATCTTCCCGCCCGGCACCACGATGATGTTCGGCCGGGACATGAACGAGTCGTGCAGCATCGACAGCAGGTAGGGAAAGTCGATGCCCTTCGGGTTGGCGAACCGGATGACGACAAAGCTCTCATCGGCCGACGGGATGTACCGGGCGATAAACGGATTCGACGTGTCCACCGTCGGCACTCGCTGGAAGTTCACGTGCGTGCGCGAGAACTGCGGGCAGATGTACTTCACGTAGTCCGGCATGCGCCGCAGCACCGTATCGACCACGTCCTCGCTGGTGTAGCCGCGGGTGGTCTTGTCACGGTGCAGCTTCTGGATCCACTCGAGGTTGATGATCGGGACCACCCCGACCAGCAGGTCCGCGTGCTGGGCGACGTCCGCCTTGCCGGTGACCGCAGCGCCGTGCAGCCCCTCGTAGTAGAGCAGATCGCTGCCACCGTCGACATCTTCCCACGGCGTGAACGTGCCAGCTGGCTGGCCGAACGGCTTGGCTTCCAGCGCGTCGTGGAGGTACTTGCGGATCTTTCCCTGGCCGTGCTCACCGTACTCGCGGAACAGGGTCTCAAGCTCCTCGAGCAGGTTCGCCTCGGGGGAGAAGTGGCAGAAGTGGCGGTTGCCTTCCCGCTCGGCCTCGGCCGTCGCGACCTTCATCTGCTCCCGGTCATACCGGTGGAACGAGTCGCCCTCCACGATCGTCGCCTTGATCCGCTCGCGAAGGAAGATGTGCTGAAAGGTCCTGGTCACCGACGTGGTCCCCGCGCCGGATGACCCGGTAATGACGACGATGGGATGCTTGGGCGACACTTGCCCTCCTGCTCGCTAGGGGATCCTGAACAGGGAACGGCTGTTGAAGAGCGAGTCGTCGAAGGTCGATTCGACCTGTTCATGGTGATAGCGCTCGATCCGCTCTACCTCGTTCCTTGATCCGAGAATCAGTGGCACCCGCTGGTGCAGGCCGGTGGGCTGGATCTCCATGATGCGCTCGCGCCCGGTGCTGGCGGCCCCGCCGGCCTGCTCGATGATGAACGAGATCGGGTTGCACTCATACATCAGCCGGAGCCTGCCCGGCTGGAATGGCTCCTTGCTGTCCTTCGGGTACAGGAAGACACCGCCGCGGGACAGGATGCGGTACGCCTCCGCCACGAGCGAGGCGATCCAGCGCATGTTGAAGTCCCGGTGCCGCGGCCCGGTCCGGCCGGCCAGGCATTCGGCGATGTAGCGGCGGACCGGCGGCTCCCAGAAGCGCTCGTTGGAGGCGTTGATCGCGAACTCTCCGCAGTCCGCGGGAATGCGCAGCTGCGGATGAGTGAGGACGAATGCCCCGATGTCACGATCAAGCGTGAATCCGTCGACGCCCTCGCCGGTGGTGAGGATCAGCATGGTGGACGGCCCGTACAGGGCGAAGCCCGCGCATACCTGAGCGACGCCCGGCTGGAGGAAGTGCCCGACCTGCGGCTCGCCGCCCGGCTCGGGAACGCGGAGGATCGAGAAGATCGTGCCCACGGTCATGTTGGCGTCGATGTTGCTCGAACCGTCCAGCGGGTCGAACAGCAGCAGGTACTTCCCGCGCCGGTCGGCGGCCGGGACCGGGTAGATACCCTCCATCTCCTCGGACGCCATCGCCGCCAGGTGACCGGTCCATTCCGTCTCGCCGATCATCACCTCGTTGCTGATAACGTCGAGCCTCTTCTGCACCTCGCCCTGGACATTCTCCACGCCGACACTGCCCAGCGCGCCGACCAGTGCGCCGCGGCTGACCTGGTTACCGATGATCTTCACTGCCGTTGCCACCGCGTTCAGCAGCCCCGAAAAGTCGCCCGTCGAACCGGGATGGCGGTGCTCGGACTCGATGGTGTACCGGGTCAGCGTCTTTCGTTCCTCACGCATGGCTGGACTGCCTCTCAGCGGATGTGAGCAATCCCGGAGGCGACGATGCCTCGCTGGCTCGCCTGCAGTTGGCGGCGAGCTTGTCCTGCGCGTCCCCGGCATTGCCTGCCACGCCGTGCCAGGTGCGGAGCGCGTCGCTGACCAGGGCCCGCCCGAAGGAGAACGTCAGCCGCCACGGTGGTCCGTCCGCCGCAGCCCGCGCACTGATCGCGGCCAGGTTAGCGCAGGCCTGCTCGTTGGACTGGCCGCCGGACAGGAACGCGATGCCGGGAACCTCTGGTGGCACCGTCGCCTTCAGTACCAGCAGTGTTTCCCGGGCGACCTCGGCCGGCCCCCCTTGATCCTGGTGCCCGGCTCCCGGCACGATCATGTTCGGCTTGAGGACGATGCCGCGGGGGTCGACGCCCATCGTGGCAAGCTCCCGGAAGACGGCGGTGAGCGCGGCAGTGGTGCCCGCCCGGCAGACGGCCATCGAATGGCTCCCGTCCATCAGAACCTCGGGCTCCACGATCGGCACGAGGCCGGCCTCCTGGCACAGCGCCGCGTAGCGGGCCAGGGCGTGCGCGTTCGCGTGCACAGTGGGCTGCCTCAGGCCGACCGGGCTGAGGACTGCGCGCCACTTGGCGAAGACCGCGCCTTGCTCGCGGCAGGCCTCCAGCCGGCCGCGGAGCCCGTCCAGTCCCTCGGTCACGAGCCCGCCATGAGAGAACGGCAAAGGGGTAGTGCCCTTATCGACCTTTATCCCGGCCATCAGGCCGAGCGCTGCGGCACCCGGGCCGAACGGCGTGCCGTCCGCCAGATCCTGCCCGAGCGTCTCGTCGCACAGGATGATGCCGGAGATCCAGCGATCGAGCCCCGGCGTGGTGAGCAGCAGCCGCCGGTAGTCACGGCGCGAATCAGGGCTCGGGGCGGCACCCACGGCCTCGAGCCGCTTGGACATCGTCGCGATGCTCTCATCCGCGGCGAGAATGCCCCTACCGGGCGCCACCAGTGCGGCGGCGACCTTGTGCAGTTCTAGCACGGCTGACCTCCTGTTCCGCCGCAACCGCGACGCCGGCCGCCTCGTCGCCGAGGCTATGCAGGTGCCGCTAGCAGCGCCTCACCCGCCAGGGCGGTCCGGCGGGTGAAGCCGGCCACCCGGTGGCCTGCGCCGGAGGAGGCAGTCGTCACGATAACCCGTGCTGCTTCCGCCAGGCCTTCCGCACGCCATCGCCAAGCGACGCCGCGCTTGATTCCAGCCTGCGGCAGGCCAGGCCTGGGGATAAGGGCCAATGGCCGGCCGGGCAGGGGACCATCGGCCCGCGGCTGGTCTTCAGTAAGCCGCTGGCGCCCGGTTCTGCGCCGAGCCGGAAGCAGAGCGAGATGATGCAGAGCGAGATTCAGTGCCTGTCGGCACTGCGCGCGGTGGCCGCCATAGCCGGATATGCCGGAACCTTGACCGGCTCAGCGACGGCCCGCGCCGCGATCTCGGCGTGCCGGGCCTCAATCTCGTCGTGCCAGCGCGTGAGCGTGAGCCACATCGGGATCCCGGCCCAGCAGCAGAGGATCAGCACGGCGAGCGGGACGTTCAGCCAGAACCAGGTACCCATCATGACCCCCTTGGTGGCCGGCCGCAGCCGGTGCCTGACGCCCGGCCCGCACCTGAACACGGCCAGGTGCGTGCTGAATGCGCTGGCCGGGGAGCTGGCTGCCGCCGGGCACTCCCTGCGATCTGACGCTACGGAGTCAGGTCCTTGCCGACGTCCGGGATCTCACTGGGTTTTTCCCCAGGTTGGGACCCGGTTGCAGCCCCGGGACCGTCCCGTCCGCCCATCCGGGCGGCGAGCTGGTGACGGGTCCGCACGTCTAGCTTGGTGAAGACGCTGGCCAGGTGGTACTCGACCGTTCTGGGGCTCACGTAGAGCTGCGCTGCGGCCTGCCGGTTCGATAGCCCGGATGCGACCAGCCGGGCAACCCGCAGTTCTTGGGCCGTCAGGCCGGGCAGGTCGGGGTCACCTCCAGGTCGCGGCCGCAGGCCAAGCACGGCGAGCTCGGACTCGCTGGCCAGCGTGAAAGGGTGCGCCCTCAGGGCCGTGAACGCCTCGTGCGCCGCGCGCACGGCATCGATGGCGGCTGCCCGGCGCTGCAGCCTGGACAGGCACCGGCCGTGCTCAAGGTCAAGCACCGCGCGGTAGAACGGGAACGGCAGGCCGCCGGAAGCGATGCGGCCATCCCGCAGCACCTGTTCGGCCCGGCACAGGTCACCGCGGGTCATGGACAGCAGGCCGCGCAGCCAGGCCCTATGGATCAGCGCCGGCCGCTCCCCGCGGCAGCTGGCCCTCGACTCGAAGCCGTGCAAGATCGCCTCGGCGTCGTCGAGCTTCGCGGTGCGGAGCAGGGCCCAGATCTGCAGTGGGCGCCACCAGATGGCAGCCGGGTCGTCGTAGCGATCGATCTCAGGTACGGCCAGGGCCAGAGCCGCCCCGCTTAACGCCTCTTCCGGATCGTCCCTGGCGAAGCCGAGGATGCAGCGAGCCGAGGCGGCGAAAATCGTCGCGAACCCGCCGAAAGCGCGCGCAGCCTGCTCCGCGGCCTCGACGTGGCCGGCGGCCACCGTCCAGTCACCGCGGCAGGACGCGACCTTGGCCGCCGCGCAATGTACGAACGTCAGGTCGTAGTGGCGGTCGGCATCATAGGCCAGGGACACGGCCAGGTCGGCGTGGGCCTGGGAGTCGTCCCAGCGCCCGGACCTGAACTCGGTCTCGGCGAGGAACGCCAGCGGCTGGCCGGGAAACCGCACCTGGAGCCCGGCCCTGATCCGGCTCACCACGAGCGCCAGGTCCTCGGCTGCCCCCTGCAGGTCGCCGCTCCACAGCTTGACCAGGCCGCGGTAGGTGACGGAATCGGTGTTGGCGACCGGCACCATCGCAGCCCGCTCGGGGAGGTCGGCGAACAGGCTCAGCGCCCGGTCGGTCTGGCCGCTGAGCGAGAAGGGAACCGCCCGCATGCTGCGGGCCGCGTCATACCACGGCTCACTGCCGGTGGCGCTGGCCAGCGCGCGATCCAGCCACAGCGCCGCCTCGGTGAGCGATCCGGAGATCCCGAGCAGGATGCCGAGCCCGAGCGCGGCCTCCGCGCCGGCGGCGGTCTCCGCGCCGGCGGCGGCCGCTGCGCCGTAGGCCGGTTCCGCCGCCGGGTCATGAGCGTCCCAGGCCGCCCGCAGCAGGGCCTCCGCGTCCATCGGACGCGCCGCCAGCAGAGCGAGGTGGCCAAGCGCGGCGTTCCGGCGCGCGCTGAAGGGGAGGCTCTCGATGATCGGCCTGGCTGCCTCGGCCCCGGTCACGTCGGCCCCCCGCACCAGCATCTCGAAGGCCGACAGGGCCCGCTCGTCCCGCTCGGCACCTGGCCTGGTGACTGCCGCGGCCTGCTGCAGGTACCGCGCGGCCAGGCCCAGCCGTCCGGCCTCTGCCGCCGTCGCGGCCGCCGCGGTGAGATCGGCCGCGAGCCCGGGATCGGGGCCGACGGCCGCCGCGGCCCGGTGCGCCAGCGCGTCGGGGCCCGCCAGGATCGAGGCGGCCCGCAGGTGCAGGGCCCTGCGCCGCTCCGCCCCGAGGTCCCCGTAGACAGTCTGGCGGAGCAGCAGGTGGGCGAACGAGAGCCGCCAGCCCGCCGGGGTGTCCTGCTCGATCAGGAAACCCGCCCGCTCCGCCTCCTCGAGCGCCGCGGCCGGGTCGGCCGGGTCGGCCACCGCGGCCGCGTCGGCCAGGGTGCAGTGATCTCCGAGCACCGATGCCGCCACCACCAGGTCGCGCGCCGACTGGGAGAGCGTGGCCAGCCGCGGCAGGATCAGGGCCGCCAGCGACGTCGGCGCGCGAAGCGGCCCGTTCGTCGCCTTCAGCGCCTCGTCGGTCAGCTCGCTGAGCAGCGCCCGGGCGAGCAACGGGTTGCCTGCGGTGCGATCCGCGAGCCCTCTGAGCGCTCGCCTAGGCAGCCCGCCGCGCCCGAGTTCCCGGCCGAGCAGGCCGAGTTCCGTGACATCCAGCCCGCTGAGCGTCAGCCTGACGGCGCGACGGTCCCCGGACACGAAGCGGGCCCACCCCTCACCATGCTGCGGCATCCCCTCGCGTCGGCACGAGAGGATGACCAGCACACGGTCGGCGACCAGGCGCCGACATGCGAAGAGCAAGGCCCGGGCCGAGGCGGGATCGGCCCATTGCATGTCCTCGACCACCACGGCCAGTGCGCCGTTGTCCTGCAGGCCGGAGAAGATCGCGAGCAGCTCCACCCCGACCGCCAGCGGGTCCGCCGCTGCGGGCGGGCCCTGGCCGATCAGCTCGAGGCCGGCCAGCGCCCCGGATGAGATCACCGCCGCCCGGGCCGCTAGCTGCTGCACCACGCCATAGGCCAGCACCGCCTCGGCCTCCTCGCCGCTGGCACTTATCACCGCCAGGTCCGGCTGGGTCCCAAGGAACTCGGAGACAAGCGACGACTTGCCAATCCCGGCTTCTCCCTGGATCAGCACGACCTGCGGCTCACCCGCGCGCACCGCGGCCAGCGCCGCTGCGAGCGCGGCCAGCTCCGGCACGCGGCCAACGAACACATGCGCCGGGCGCGCAGCTGACCAGCTACCGTCCATGCCGGAGTCCCCACCTTAAGCGCGCTAAATGCGTCTTAGTTATGACGCGCGTGCCTCACTACTGTATGACGAGTTACCCCGCGCATCCAGGAGAAAGTTACGCTCGGGTACCTTAACTCCACTCATAGCGACCGGGGAATGGCGACCTGTCCTCCGCAGTTGGTCAGCGTGGACTGGCCCTGCGCTGCCGCAGCCATTAGCGACACCGTGCGGAGCCGATCAGCAAGTGGTCTCCGTTGCAGGAGGAGAACGCCGTGCCCGACGATCAGTTGTCCGCTCCCGCGCCGCTGACCGGGGGAACGGCCTGGGCGCGGAACCTGCAGACGCCGTTGCGCGTATTCCTGCGCACCGAGACGGGCAGTGCCTCAGTCCTGCTGGTGATGACGCTGGCCGCGCTGGTGTGGGTGAACGCGGACGCGGCCTCCTACAACACGCTTTGGCATACCGAGGTCGGCGTGCACATCGGCGGCGCCAGCGTGTCGCAGGATCTGCGGGGCTGGGTGAACAGCGGGCTGATGACGTTCTTCTTCTTCATCTTCGGGCTGGAGGCCCGCCGCGAATTCGACATGGGCGAACTGCGGGAGCGCCGCAGGCTCGCGCTGCCCGCCGCGGCTGCTCTGGGCGGTCTCGCGGTGCCTGTCGCCATCTATCTCGCCGCCAACGCGGGCCGGCCTACCGTGGTCGGCTGGGGCACGGCCATGTCGACCGACACCGCCTTCGCGCTGGGCATCCTGGCCCTGGCCCGGCCCCGGTTCCCCGACCGGGTGCGCACCTTCTTGCTCACCGTCGCCGTCGTGGATGATCTGGCCTCGCTAGTCGTCATCGCGGTTGCCTACAGCCATCACGTCCGGGCGGCCGCGCTCGTCGTCGCGGCCGGGATCTTCGGCGTGATCTTGCTCATCCGCAAGGCCGGGGTCCGTCACGGGCTGGCTTACGCGGTGGCCGGGATTGCGGCCTGGGTAGCGGTCTTCAAGTCGGGTGTCGACCCGGTGGTGGTCGGGCTGGCCATGGGGCTGCTGACCTCCGCCTATCCGGCCGGCCGGGAGGACCTCGAGCGTGCGACCGAGGAGTTCCGCAGCTTCCGCGAGCAGCCGACCCCCGAGCTGGCGCGCTCGGCGGTGGCCGGGGTCACCTCGGCGATCTCGCCCAACGAGCGGCTGCAGTTGCTCTACCATCCCTGGACCAGCTACGTCATCGTGCCCCTGTTCGCGCTCGCCAACGCGGGGATCGTGATCAGCGGCGCCTTCCTGGCCCGCGCCGTCACCTCGCCGATCACGCTCGGGATCTTCTTCGGCTACCTGGTCGGCAAGCCGGTCGGCATCACGGGAGCTTCCTGGCTGCTCACCCGGCTGAGCCGCGGGCGGCTGCGGCCGTCGGTCGGCTGGGCCGCCGTCACCGGGGCGGGCACGATCGCCGGCATCGGCTTCGCGGTGTCCATCCTGATCGCGACGCTCGCGTTCAGCGGTACCGGTCTGCAAGAGGCCAAGCTGGGCGTCCTCAGCGCGGCGCTGGGCTCCTCGCTGGTCACCTGGCTGGTCTTCCGCGCCACTGCCCTGCTCCCGCCCCGGCTGCAGATCCGGGCGCTGCTCGGTACCGCCCGCTCCATCGTTGATCTCGACCCGCCTGTCGACCCCGGCCGCGATCACGTCCGCGGCCCGGCCCGGGCCCCGGTGACCATTGTCGAGTACGCCGACTTCGAGTGCTTCTACTGCGGCCAGGCGGAGCCGGTCATCCGCCAGCTGCTGGCCGGTCACGGAGACGTGCGGTACGTATGGCGGCACCTTCCGCTGAACGACGTCCATCCGCATGCGCAGCTCGCCGCCGAGGCGGCGGAGGCCGCCGCCGACCAGGGGGCGTTCTGGGAAATGCACGACGTGCTGATCGACCACCAGGGTGAGCTCAGGGCGCCCGACCTGATCCGTTACGCAGAAGGCCTCGGCCTCGACGCCGAGCGGTTCCGCGACCGGCTGCGCAAGAAGGCCGGCGCTCCGAGGATCGCCGAGGATGTCGACTCCGCGGACCTGAGCGGCGTCTCGGGCACGCCGACGTTCTTCATCAACGGGCGCAGGCACCATGGCGCCTACGACATCGATGCGCTCTCCGCCGCGGTCAAGGCGGCCAAGGCCCGCACGACCATCGTGCCCGCCCGCCGAGGTGGCGGGCGGGCACTGGGTACCTAGCCTGCGGGCCAGCGCGACGATCTCGGACCAGAGCTGACGGCGCGCCTCAGCCATTGTCCATGCGAAAGGCCGAGGTTAGCTGAGCTAACGGGTGAAGAACAAGTGGGTGGCGCCGCTGGGGACGGTGACGGTTTCGATGGAGTACCGCTCATGCAGCCCGTCCAGGCCGTCCCAGAGCCGGACGCCGCGGCCCAGCACGATCGGCACCTGCACGACGTGCAGGTAGTCGACGAGGTCGGCGGCCAGGAACTCGTTGATGGTGGTGGGCCCGCCGCCGAGCCGTACATCCAGGTCGCCGGCCGCGTTGCGGGCCAGCTGGAGCACTCCGGCCGGGGTGCCGCTGACGAAGTGGTACGTGGTGTCGGCGACCGGGAGCGGTTCCCGCTCGTAGTGCGTCATCACGAAGCAGGGCGTGTGGAACGGCGGGTCCTCGCCCCACCAGCCGCGCCAGCCGTCCTCGGGCCAGGGGCCGGTGGTGGGCCGGAACTTGTTTCGTCCCATGATCTCGGCCCCGATCGCCGTCCCCCAGGCGGAGGCGATCGCCTCATCCGCCCCGAGCTTCCCGTCCGGGAGGAGGCCCCGCCATATCCGGAGCTTCCCGAACCACTCCGTGAACTCCTGCTGCGCATGCCCAAAGGCAGCGTCAAGAGACTGGCCCTCCCCACTGGCGTACCCGTCAAGCGAGACGACAAGGTTGTGCACCCGCAGATTAGGCATGCTGAACCTCCGCTGATTAAGGTCGCGCACCCCGGCAAAGAGTCCAGGGCCGCCACGAAAACGAGAAGCACCGATTGAGACGACGGCGCGTCCGCCAACTAATCGGTCCGCAGCCCGGCCGACCGGCCCCGGCCATCCGCAAAGACGGCAACCATGGCCGAACGTGCGCCCGAGGCTAGGGCGCAGGGCGGCCGGCAGGTTGGGGTCATAGGGCCCCGGCGCGGCGCACAGCGCGAAGTCGAAGTCGGTCATCTCGTTGTTGAGCAGGAAGCCGTAACCAGGCACGGTCTGCCCGCTGCCGCCAAAGCCGGTCGGCGGCCAGAATGGATCACGCCCCGTCGTAACCCCTTTGAGCCGGGATAATCGCGCCATCCGCCGACTCGGCCGACAGGCTGTCTCGAATCCAGCCAGCCAGGACTGCGGCAGTCGACGAGCGCGAAGCCGCGGAGGGCGCTCAGGCTGGGGCGAACCGCAGCCGTAGCCCGAGCCTGCGCAGCACCGAAAGGAACCAGAGCGTGGACGCGCCGGTCCCGGCGACGACGAGCACGGCGGTGGCGACCGTCGTCAGCATCAGGAAGGTGCCAGCTGGCTCGGTCACCATCAGCACGGCCAGGCTCGCGGTGAGCAGCAGGAAGATGCCCGCCCAGAGCCAGGTCGCACCCTGGAAGAAGCGATGCAGCCCCGGGTGATGGGTGGTCGGCTGGCGCAGCGCCACCACCTCGCTGGCCAGCTTGGCCACGAGCGGGTTCGGACCGCGTGCGGTCCGGGCGAACAGCACGCACATGCAGAAATTCGCGAGCGGAAACTGCAGCAGGAAGATCCACAACTCACCGGTAGCAATGACCACGGCCGTCTGGAGGGTGAGCACCACCGCCGAGATCGTCAGCAGGCCGGGGACGCACCCGGTGGCGATCTTGCGGATGGCCGCGGCGGCCCAGGTCGCTCCGAGCCCGGCCAGCAGGCCGGCATCACGCCCAGCCAGCCAGGCCCCGACTGCATAAGCGGCCACCGGAAGCCCGGCTGACTCGGTCAGGCTCCACGCCGTGGTGCGAAGCAGCCGCAGGGGTCGAGGGAGCTCCAGGTGGTCAGGCACGGGGAGAGCCTAGTGGCAGATTCGGGGACATGTAGATGGACTTGCCGAGGAATTGGCGAGTAACTGACTGTAACCGGAGGTGGCCCGCTGGACGTCCCAGGTAGCGATGGGGGTCAGGAAGGCGAAGGCGGCGGCTGACACGTCGCGTCGGACAGCCGGGCGGACCGCGCGCGCTCCGAGAGCAGCTCGTGGTACTGCTCGCCGCTGCCCTTCATCCCGCTCACCAGCGGTGAATGGGCCAGCCAGAATGCCCCGGCGAACATGACCGCCAGGGACAGGGCCTCCAGGGGACCCCAGGCACCGGTCGTCCGCAGGTTGTCGCCGAACAGCCCGACGCCGATCAGGATGCTGGCCAGCGGGTCGACCAGGACGAGGGTCGACTGGGACGCGACGATCGGGCCAGCGTGAAAGGCGTTCTGGGCCAGGAATACGGCCAGCACCCCGAAGAAGGCCAGGGCATAGGTCTGCCAGTGGCGGTACAAAGCGGCCCAGTCTGACGCGGCGAAGCCGGCCACCGCCTTGGTAAAGGCCGCGGTCAAGGCGAAGGCGATGGCCGCCGCCGTGCCGAACATGGCGGCCCGCCACCAGCTGGGGCCGCGCAGCGCCGCGGCGACGGCGATCGTGATCGCGCCGGCGCAGGCCCCGGCCGTGACGAGCCACTCCCAGGTCGGCTGGGCGACCGTGCCGTACTCGGGATGGGCGAAGTACAAGAACCCGGCCAGGCCGCCGGTGACCGCCAGCGAGCCGAGCCATTCGCGCCGCCGGATCGTGAAGCCGAACCAGACGGCCAGAATGCCGACCAGGAAAACGAGCTCGGTCGTGAGGATCGGCTGCACCTGGGACAGGCGGCCGAAGTGCAGCGCGACGGCCTGGAACAGGAACGAGACGATCATCAAGACGAATCCGAGCAGCCAGATCCGGCGGCGCAGCGCGTAGGTGAGCAGGCTGAGCCGCAGCGTGCTGCCAGCGGGTGCCTGCTCGACGCCCATCCGCTGGAACACGCTCGTCAGGGCGTTGGCCAGCGAGGCCCCCAGGGCGAGCACAAAGACCATCGAACCTGCCTCGGCAATGACGCATGTATCGTAACGACGCATGTATCATACAGCTACTTGGGCGTATCATACCGGAAGGTGACGACAGGGGGCGGCGCTATGGGCGCGGAGCCACCCGGAGCGGACGCGATCGGGACCATTGAGCTTGAGCTGATGAAGCTCGTCCGCCATCTCGACACCTTCGCCCGGCGCAGTTCGCTGTACGTGCATGTCGACCGGGCTGGTTACCTCGCCATGCGCATGCTCGACGGCCTCGGGCCGGTAAGCACGAACGCGCTCGCCCGGGCCCTGCACCTCGACGGATCGACCGTCACCCGTCAGCTCAGTGCCCTCCAGTGCCAGGGGTTCGTCGAACGACGCGCCAACCCGGCCGACGGGCGCTCATCGACCATCGCCCTCACACCGGAGGGCCGTCAGGCCATGCGCGCGGTGGAGCGGGAGCGGCGACGGCATATCGAAGCGCTGGTCAGCGACTGGGACGAGGCCGGGCTGACCGACCTTGGACTGTCCCTGACCAGGCTCAACGCGTCCCTGGCGGACAGCGTGACCGAACTCGATGATCCGCGCGGGCGCCAGCATCCCCCGTCGCAGGCCGACGTGCCGTCACAGCCCCGCGGGCGCGGGCGCGGGCCCGGGGACGGCACCGGCCCCTAGCGCTCCGGCTATGGAGCAGGAGTTTCGCGAGGGACCTTTGGTCCTTCTTTCCGCCTAAAGATCGTAGTAACGTCCGCCTCGACAGCAGAAGATCGTATGAAGCAGGAGTTCCCCGAGTTCGTGCTGGAACCGCCGCTCCGCCGTGCGATCCGCTAAGCCCTGCGGTTTCCCGGGCGGTGATGCGGTCCGGCGGTGATGCGGTCATCCGAGGGCCGGGCCTGGGCCTGCCTCGACGCGAGCAAGGAGGCCGGCGGTGGGAAGCATCGACCAGGTCGGAAGTGCCGCAGCAAACGAGCGGCCGGTGATCGGTGGCGCCCCGCCGCCAGTAACTAAGATCGAACAGCGGGGGATCGAGTACGTGCCGCTCGACCGGCGGTGGGGAAAGCCGTCCGGGCTGTTCTGGATGTGGGCCGGGGCCGTCTGGAACGTGGAGTTCGTGCTCTACGGAGCGCTCGCAGTCCTCATTTTCGGACTGTCGTTCGCCCAGGCCCTCCTTATCATCATCATCGGCAACCTCTTCTACCTGCTGACCGGCCTGGCTAGCCTGCAGGGACCACGGGCGGGCACCACGACGTTCGCGATCAGCCGCGCCCCATTCGGGCCGAACGGCAACCGGATGCCGTCGTTCTTCAACTGGGTCACTCAGGTCGGGTTCGAGATCGAGGGCATAGCGTTCATCGTGCTCGCCGCGATCGCGATCGGCGACCGGTTCAAGTTCGCGTCGGGCGTGCCCGCCAAGGTGATCTTCATCATCGTCGCGGTGGCGATCCAGGCGGTCCTGCCGCTGCTCGGGCATGCCGCCGTGCTCAAGGTCCTGCGCTGGCTGACGATCCCGTTCGTCGTCCTGTTCGCGATAATGGCGGCCCTCACGGCCTCGAAGGTGAACCTGGGCTTCCCGGCGCACGGGGCAGGCTGGGGCTCCCTCATGGTTTTCTTGGCCCTGGTGATCTCGGCGGGCGGCCTCGGCTGGACCGAGAACGCGAACGACTACTCCCGGTACCTGGCCCCGACGTCCGACAAGAAGCAGATCGTGCTCTCGGTGGCGCTGGGCGGCGCCATCGCGTCGGCCCTCCTTGAGATACTCGGCGCGGCGATCGCCACCGGAGTCCCCGGCATCACGAGCGTGCAGGGCATCGCGGGCCTGACTCAGGGATTCCCCTCCTGGTTCATCGTTCCGTTCCTGATTGTCGCGATCTTCCAGCTGTTCGCGATCAACACGATCGACCTGTACTCATCCGGCGTCACGCTGCAGAGCCTGGTGCCCAGGCTCAAGCGGGTTCAGTGCGTGGCCATCGACACGGTGGTGTGCGGGCTGTTCGCCGCGTATGCCATCTTCTCGTCCAGGTTCTTCAGCCTGCTCGCCGACTTCCTGCTGTTCATCATCCTGTGGCTGGGCCCGTGGTGCGCCATCTACCTGGTCGACTCGTGGCTGCGGCGTAACCGCTATGACACCGAGGGCCTGCTGAACGAGCGGGGCCGTTACTACCGCAAGGGCGGCGTGCACTGGCCAGCGGTCATCGCCCAGGTGGTCGGGATGGTCGCCGCCGCGCTCTGGCTGAACGCCTACTCGCCCTATGTCTCCCCGCTGTCGAGCAGAATCGGCGGATCGGACTTCAGCGTGTTTCTCGGCCTGATAGTCGGCGGCGGCGTGTACTACCTGCTCGCGGCGCGGTCCGTCCGCGCCGAGGGCAAGGCGACGCCGGTCGGGCCGGCCTGACGTCAGCGCCGTCCAAATCGGCCGGACCCGGGGGCCCGCCAGCACAGGCGGGCCCTCGTCGGCGTGTACTGGTGGCCTGGCGTCTCCCGGTGGGCCGACGTCTGCCGGTGGCCCGGCGCCTGCTCAATGGTTGACGTGGCCGACCAGGGGGAGTGTGCTGAGCGGAAGCACACTCGTGGAGGGTCCAATGGTAAGCATGAAAAACAATGGCAGCGCGCGGGACCGCGGGCACCATGCGGCTGCTCAGGTGAAGCCGGTCGACTTGGTGAAGCAGGTCGCCTTGGTGAAGCCGGTTACCGGGACTGCCGGAGCAACTGCGACACACCGTGTGCACCGGACGTGGGCCTGGGTAGCCCTGCAGGTCGGGCGGACCCGCGCGTGGGCCGGCCCGCAGGTCGGGCGGACCCGCGCGTGGGCCGGCCCGCAGGTCGGGCGGACCCGCGCCTGGGCCGGCCCGCAGGTCGAGCGGACCCGCGCCTGGGCCGGCCCGCAGGTCGAGCGCACCCGTGCCTGGGCGGCCCCGCGGATCCACCGCACCCGTGCCTGGGCGGCCCCGCAGGTTGAGCGCTCGGGACAGGTCCTGCAGGAGCAGTTCGAGTACTCGGGACAGGTCCTGCAGGACAAGGTCGCGCCAAAGGTCTCGGCCCTGGCTCGATCCGCTGCGCAGCGGATCGAACCAGCCAAGCCGCAGCGCAGACGCTGGCCCGTGCTGGTCGCGGCCTCGATGTTCGCGGCCGCTGCCGGGGCGGTGGCAATCGTGCTCCGCAGCCGGACGAAGCCGGACCTCACCGCACCGGCCGACGGGTCGCGCTCCGACGACGCCGCGTCAGGCGCGGAGATGCCAGCCGCCGGTTCGGTGACCAGCGCCGACGCGGACGCGAGCAGCGCTCGATGCGAACAGTGCCGATGCGAACAGTGCCGATGCGAACAGTGCCGATGCGAACAGTGCCAACTCCAGCACGGCCGACTCCAACAGTCAGGTCCGCACGCCCTGACCCTCCGGCACGCCCTGACCCTCCGGCACACCCGGCCCGGTGCCGCCGCCCGGGTCGGCACCGGCTGCCGTTTAACAGGCCCGGGCATCCGCCTATCCGCTGGCCGCTTTGCGCCTGCTGATCCTGCGCCTGCTGATCACGTGCAGGCCAGTTACCAGCTGGGGCCAGACGACCGGGCCGACATGGACGCGATTCTCGCCCGGCACACCGATGCGGAGACCGCCGACATTCGGAACATCCTCGCCGCACGCCGCCCGGCCTGACCGCACCCCCGGTAGCCTCGGGGCATGACCCTCTTCCAGCGGGCACACGACATAGTGCAGGCCAAGGCCAGCAAGGCGCTCGACGCCGCCGAGAAGCCCGACGAGATGCTCGATCTGTCTTACGAGCAGATGCTCGACCAGATCACCCAGGTCCGCCGGGGGCTGGTGGATATTGCCGCGTCACGTAAGCAGATCGAGCTGCAGGAGCAGCAGCTGCGTCACTCAGTGGACCACCTCCAGGATCAGGCCAGGGCGGCCGTCTCGCAGGGCCAGGAGGACCTGGCCAGGGAGGCCCTGTCCCGCAAGGCCGCTGCGCAGGCCCAGATCGACGCGATGGAGCCCCAGCACGAGCAGCTCACCGAGCAGGAGGCGAATCTCGAGCACACCCTCGACGCCCTGCAGAAGCGGGTGAATGCCTTCCGGACCCAGAAGGAAGTGCTGAAGGCGCAGTACACCGCGGCCAAGGCCGAGAGCTCGGTGGGTGCGAGCGCCGCGGGTATCTCCACCACCTTCGGTGACTCAGGCGCGGCGCTTCAGCGGGCCCAGGACAAGATCGCCACGATGCAGGCCCGCGCAGGCGCCGTTGACGAGCTGCTCCAGTCCGGGGTGCTCGAAGACGTCGGGGGAGACACCGACGACATCCAGCAGGAACTCGACGAAGCCGGGTCGGCCGCCCAGGTGGACAGGGAGCTGGCCGCGATCAAGGCGGAGGTCGGCCGGGGCGGGCCGGACAGCCATGACAGCTTGGGCCCGCCGGACAGCCCGCCGGAGCTGGCCGGGAGCTGACCCCGAGCAGCCCGGCCACCCGGCGCCCGGGTGCCCTGGCTCGGTGCCCGGCCTGACGGATGGCTGCCGGGCGGCCGCCGCAGCCCGCCGACGTGGTTACCGGTGCGGGGCACGGTCATGGCCGGGGGGCCGGATGACCATGATCGGGCTGCGGGCATGATGGACGCAGTAGGTGCTGACTGAGCCCAGGAGCGCGTCGGTGAAGCCGCCGTATCCCCGGCTGCCCACCACCAGCAGGTCCGCGCCGGCCGATGCCTCGACCAGGAGGCGCGCAGCGTGCCCCTCGACCACCCGGGTTCGCAGCCGGGCCGGGCGCTGCGCGCCGAATACCGCATCGAGCGCGTCGGTGAGGGCCTGTTCCGCGAGGCTGGCCAGGTCGAGATCGTCGGGGTAGGCCGGGACCCAGCCGTAGAACGTCGGGTACTCCCAGGTGATGATGGCCTCCAGGTCCGCTCCGGTCAGCTCGGCCTGCTGCGCTGCCCACCGCAGGGCCTCCTTCGAGCCTTCTGAGCCGTCGACTCCCACCACGATGCGGCCCTGCCGGTCGTCACCTGAATCGTCCACTTGCCACCTCGCCGCAGCCAGCGGCGGCTGATGCCGCCGGTCCCGCAGATGACGATAGCGTGCGGGCTAGCCCGGAGCGGTCCGGAGCGTGAGCTGGGCAGACAGGAGCGGGCATGCGGGTAGTGGTGGCGGGCGCCGGGTTTGCCGGGCTGCTCGCGGCCTACCGGGTGCTCGAGGCCGGTCACGAGGCCGTGGTGCTGGAAGCCCGGGACCGGGTCGGAGGCCGCGTGTGGTCCTCCGAGCTTGTCCCCGGTGACCCGCGAACCGTCGTCGAGCGGGGCGGCGAGTTCGTGCTGGACGGCTATGACCTCATGCGGGCGGTAATGGCGGAGCTTGGCCTGGCCCTGGCCGACACGACCATGTCCTACTACGAGCGGGAACCGCGGGGTGCGGCGGTCACTAACCACCAGGAGATGGCCCGCTGCGCGGCAGTCGTGGCCGGGGCCGCCGCGGCGGCCCCGCCCGGCACCTCCCTCGCCGAGGCGGCCTCCTGCTGGGACGGCTCGCCCGCCGCGCTCGCCGCCTACCTGTCGCGCGCTGAGGTCACCAATGGCATCAGCGCTGACGTCCTCGCCGCGGCCGCGGCCGCCGACCTGACCGCCGGGTTCGAGCGCCGCCCGTCCTGGCGGGTGGCCGGGGGGAACCAGCAGCTGGCGGGGCGGCTGGCCACCCGTCTCGGGACGGCGGTGCGGCTGCGGAGCCCGGTGCGGTTGGTCCGCCACGATCGTCACGGCGTGGCGGTCCGCATCGACGGCGGCGAGGTGACCGGTGATGCCGTCATCATCGCGGTGCCGATGGCCGTGCTGCGCAGGCTGCCGTTCTCGCCGCGCCTGCCCGACAGCCGCCGGGCAGCCTGGCGGCGTGCCGGTCTGGCGCATAACGCCAAGCTGCACGTCCCGCTGACTCGCCCGGCTGCCGCCTCGGCCGTGCAGAGCGTGCCCGGCCGGTTCTGGACCTGGACGGCGACTGACGCGACCGGCGAGGTCCAGCCGGTGCTGCACGCCTTCGGCGGCACCGCCGCGGGCCTGGCCGCCCTGGCGGTGGCCGGGGGACCAGCGACCTGGGCATCCCGGGTGGCGGCGCTCCGGCCCGACCTGGCCGTCGACCTTGACCGGGCCCTGCTCACCACCTGGAACGATGACCGGTGGGCCGGTGAGTCCTACTCAGCGCTCACCGTCGGCATGGCCGCCGGGGACGATGAGCTGATAGCCCGGCCAGCCGGCCGGGTGCACTTCGCCGGCGAGCATACGGCCGGTGCCTGGGCGGGCCTGATGGAGGGCGCGCTGCGATCCGGCCAGCGTGCGGCCGGCGAGGTGCTGGCTGCCCACGGCGGCGGCAATGCCGGCCAGTAGCCGGATGCCGCCCGGTAGCCGCGGCCCGACGCTGGGAGGGCAGCTGCGAGGGTTCGCTCATCAGGCGGAGGTCCAGACGGACGCAGGCCGCCGGCTGGCATCCCGCCCGGTAAGGTAGCGGCAAGCCGGTGCGTGGCTCGTGCGAGCCGTCATCATGGCTGCCATCCTGGGACTGCGCGGTACCAAGCCCGGTCGCCGAAGGGCAGGTGGAGGCTAATGGATCCCGAGGTGAGCCACGGCGGCACCGATGTGGGCCGGCGGATTCACGAGCGCCGTCGCAAAGCGGGACTGAGCAGGGAAGAGGCGGCGAGCCGGGCGGGCATGGCAGACAGCTATCTCGCGTACCTGGAGACCGATCCTGACGCGGCCCCGACATCGGCGGCGCTGGCCCGGCTGGCGGCCGCCCTGGAGACCAGCACCCGCACCATGACGGGCGCGGCGCTCGACCTCCCGCCCGGCCAGCAGTCGCCGGAACAGCGCCCGGTGCTGCGGCCGCTCAGCGCCGACGAGTGCCGGGCCTTTCTCGGGAGCGGCGGCGTGGGCCGGTTCCTGTTCGACGCCGACCGCGGTCCGGTCGCTGTCCCGGTCAATTACCGGATGCTCGGTGACGACATAGTGTTCCGTACCGAGGACGGGACCACCCTGGCGGCGGCGGCAGCACCGGGCCAGCCGGTGTCCTTTGAGGTCGACCACCTCGACGAGGCACTGGGCGAGGGGTGGAGCGTCCTGGTCAGCGGGCAGGCGCACGTGATCACCGACCGCGCCGAGCTGGACGAGGTGAAGTCGCTGGAGATCGCCCCGTGGGCGGGCGGCGCGAGGCAGACCTACATCCGGGTCGCGGCCGGGCAGGTCACCGGGCGCCAGATCCGGGCGGACGGATAGCCGCACCCGTGCGGCCTGGGAGCGTCAGTGCTGCCGCAGCCGCGTGTCGAGTGAGTCCCGCAGCGCATCGCCGGCGAAGTTGAACGCCAGGACCGTCGCCATGATGACGAACCCGGCTGGATAGACCTCCCACCAGTACCCGTCGAGCAGGTACGTAGTGCCCTGGGACAGCATCCCGCCCCAGGTCGCGGCGGGCGGCGGCAGCCCGAAACCGAGGAAGCTCAAGGTGGCCAGGAGGATGATGGCATCGGCCACCTGGAAGGTCGCACTGACGACGATGGTCCCGAACGTATTCGGGACCAGGTGCCGCAGCATGATCCGCAGCCTGCCGCCGCCCATCACCCGGACGGCCTGGATGTACTCGCGCACCCGCAGCGACAGTGTCTCGCCGCGGACCAGGCGGGCGGGCCCGAGCCAGGAAAGCGCCGAGACCACCACGATGAGCAGCAGGATCGTCGGAATGAACACCGTCGACAGGTAGATGAGCAGGAAGATTGCCGGAATGGCCAGCATGATGTCGACGACTCGCATCATGACGGCGTCGGCCAGGCCACCGCTGAAGCCGGAGACCGCGCCCCAGACGACGCCGATGGCCGTCGCGAACACGGCGACGGCCAGGCCGATCTCCAGGGAGACCTGACCGCCGATCATGAGCCTGCCGAGAATGTCGTACCCGTTGGCGTCGGTGCCGAGCGGATGGCCAGGGCCGGGCGGGAGGTTCGTCAGCTGGATGTTCGCGTGTATCTGGTCGGTGTGGTATAGCACCGGGCCGAGGAAGCAGAACAGCACCAGGCCCGCGATCATGGCCAGGCCGGCCAGGCCGAGGCGGTGCGCCATGAAGGCCCGCAGTACCGAGTGACGGGCCGGCCGTCCTGGCGCCGACGAGCCCGGCTGACTTCCGACTGGCTCGCTGAGGTCTGGCGGGCGCCGCAGCCCGGCTGGCCCGGCGGTGACGGCAATGGCCCGTCGGGCCTGCGGCCCGGCGCCGGCCGCAGCCGGGCGGTCGGCCTCCTGCGGCCAGTCAGCCATAACGAACCCGCGGATCGAGGACGGCGTACGCGAGGTCCGCGAACAGGTTGCCGAGGACGGTGACGATCCCGACGATCACCGTAATGCCAAGCTCGACGGGGTAGTCGGCGTTCACCGCCGCTGTGTAATAGGTAAGCCCGACGCCGGGCACGTTGAAGACATACTCGACGATCAGGCCTGCGGTGAGCACCGCCGGGATCGACAGGCCGACCAGCGTGATGACCGAGATCAGCGAGTTCCTGACCACATGGCGGCTCAGCACGAGCCGGTTCGGCAGGCCCTTCGCCCTGGCCACCCGGACATAGTCCTCGGCCAGGGTGCTGATGGCGGCCGACCGCATATAGCGGCTGAACAGCGCGACGTTGACCAGGGTGAGCGTGAGTACGGGCAGGACCAGCGCCCTGGGGTCGGCCAGCAGCCCGCCTACGGTGGCCGACTGGGGCGCCTCAGGCGGAAATATGTGCAGGGCCACCGAGAGCCCGGCGATCAGCAGCAGTGCGAGCCAGTACGACGGCATCGAGTACAGCGTGAAGGCCGCTGCTGTAGCGATATGGTCGGTCGCCCGGTTCCTGCGCAGGGCCTGCGCTATGCCCAGCGGGATGGCGATCGCCAGCGCCAGCACCAGGGCCGAGCCCACCAGGACGAGGTCGTTAGGCAGCTGATGGATAACGAGCGAGTCGACGCTCTGGTTTAGCCGGTAGGAATAGCCCAGGTTGCCGCGGGCCAGGCGGCCGAGGAACGACAAGTACTGCTCGATGACGGGCCGGTTCAGGCCGTTAGCGCGGTTGAACGCCGTGATCTCGGCCGGGCTGGCCCGGGAGCCGAGGATGGCCCTGGCCAGGCTGCCGGGTATGAGGTGCTCGAGGATGAAGGTCACCGCCGTCACCCCGAGAACGACCAGGACAGCCTGGGCCAGCCGCCGGATGATGTACCCGATCACGTCGTGGAAAGCCTCTCATCTCGTGGCCGGGCCGGCGGCTACCGGGCCGCCGGCTCAGCTCTTCGTGAAGTACCACTCCTCCGGGCTGATAAAGCCGTAGGCGTTGGGCGTGTAGCCGTGCAGGTTCGACTGGACCGAGTCCAGGCTGCCTGGGCTCGGCTGCCAGAAGTTCGGCAGCTGCAGCCTGACCTGATCGGCGTAGGCGTTGAGCGCGGCCTGTGCGTTGCCCCCTGACCTGGTCGTGGCGACGATCAGCTTGTCGATCGCCGGGTCTGAGTAGTTGTTGACGTTGCCGAGCGCGCCGGTCTGGAAGATTTCCTCGCCGCTCGGATAGTGATCGGGCTCGAAGACCCAGCTGCCCGCGTAGTTCCCGAGCTCCCAGCTGCAGGCCGCGGATGTGGGGGAGCAGGGCTCGATCGTCTGATCGATCGTCGCCGAGGTCACCTCATCCAGCGAGATCTCGATCCCGACCTGCTTGGCCACCGACTGCAGGTCGGTCATCGAGCCGTCGGTGTAGGGTCGGCCGCTCGGGTACATCAGGGTGAAGTTGAGCGGCTGGCCTGCCTTGATCCCCTCGCCGCAGTCAGTGCCGCCGGTGCCGGGCCTGGCGCAGGTCGAGACCCCGTTCGAGACGATCTTCCAGCCGTGCGCGGCGAGCAGCGCGTTCGCGGCAGGCACGCTGAACGGATACGGGTTCACCGAGGCGTTGGCATCTGAGTAAGGGTTGGCCGGGCTGGCAGGCACTGGGCTGTAGGTAGGCACGCCGAGACCGTCATAGTAAGCGTGGATCCAGCCGGTCTGGTCGACGAGATGCTGGAATGCCTGCCGGAAGTAGAGCTGTCGGAGAATCGGCCCGACCTTCGGGTTGTTGAAGTTCGGCTCGAAATAATCGAAGCCGAACGTGAAGTCCCTGACCAGCTGATAACCCTGGGACCGCAGGGCCGGCTGCTGGGGCAGGTCGTTATCGGGCACATAGCCGACCGAGATCTGCTCGCCTGAGCTGCCTGGCCCGCCGCTGGCCGGCCCGGCCTTCAGCACCGAGAACTCAGCGGTGGTGCTGGTAAACGGAAGCTCGACGAACTTGGCCAGGTGCGGCTTCCGCGGGCCGGAGTAGCTGTGGTTCGGCACGAAGGTCGCGGTGCCGTCGCTGGTCAGGCTGGCCAGTTTCCACGGGCCATCCACGATCGACCAGATCGGGCTCGATGCGTACCCGGAGATCTCCTTGGCCTGGCCGTTCAGGAAGTTGTACACGGCCCGGGCGCCCGCCGCGGTGGTGTCAGGCAGGTTCGCTGCGGCCCCCGCCGGGGCCTTCTGGGCCAGTGCCGTCCGGTCCCACGCGATGGGCAGCGGGGTGATCTGCGACAGCTCGTTATAGGTGTACCAGAGCGGGCTGTAGCTGGCGTTCAGCCGCAACTGCAGACTAGCCGGGCTGAGCGCCTTCCAGGAGAGCACGTTGTCGGGGAAGCCGCCGGGAACGTAGGAGGCCCAGTCGGCCTTGTTGGCCTTGAGCAGGTTGATCCAGAATCCGACGTCGCGGGCGGTCACGGTCTCGCCGTCGGACCACAGGTAGTGCTTCAGCGTGATGGTGACGACGCGATCGTTGTCGCTGTACACCGGCTGGTTGCCGATCGACAGCGGGTAGTCGATCGAGGTGTTGCCCTGGTCCCCGAACCAGTACAGCGGCGGGTAGAGCAGGGTCTGCAGGTCGGCGGTGTTCTCGCCGCTGAAGTTCTCGCCCGACACCAGCGGGAAGATGTAGGTCGGCGGTTCCAGGGGCTGCTCAGCGAAGTAGGCGGTGCCGCCCTGGACCGGCTTTCCGCCGCTGGCGGCGCCGCCAGCGGCCCCGGAGGTACCGCCCGAGGCGCAGGCCGCCAGGCCGAGAGCGGCCGCGACGGCCAGCCCGACCGCCGCCAGTGCCGTGCGGTGTGGGTACGTGCTCATGTCAGTCACCTTGCCGCGTCAGGAAGGAATTCATTTGTGGTCGCCCCGCGCCACGCATCCGCGCTCGCGAGAACGGCATAGTCGGCCAGCCATTTCGCATATCCGGCCACCAGGTCGTCGGCCCGCTGGATGCCCCACTGTCCATCATGGAACCAGCTGCTGGCGACGAGTTCCAGCGAGCGGGCGAGCCGCCAGCTGGGCTGGTACGGGATCGCGCGCTCCAGCAGTGCGAGGGTGGCGGCCTGATCGGCTGCGGCGGCCCGGAACCCCCGGGACGTCGCCCCGACGAACGTCCGGACCAGCTGCGGATTTCTGTCTACCGTCCACTCCTGGGTGCCGAGCAGGTAACTGTGATAAGCCGGAGCGCCGATCTCAGACACCCGCCAGGTGATCAGCTCGTCCTCCGGCACGCCCAGTGACAGCACGTCCCAGCACCAGTAGCCACCGAAGAGCGCGTCGAGGCCGGCCGCGACGAGGTAATCGGGCGTCAGCTCGTGCCCTGCCGTATTCACGGTAATGACCTGCGACGGGTCGCCGCCGTCGGCGGCAACCCGATGGCTGACCATCGCCCGGCCCCTGGGGGTGGGACCGTAGCCGACCCGGTGGCCCGCGAGATCACGAGGGCGGCGGATGCCCGAGCCGCGGCTCGCCTGGATCGTCTCCAGGCCGGTCTGGTTGATCGCCGCCACGCCGACCAGCGGCTCGCCCTTCTCCCTGCGGACGAGCAGCCGGTTCGACGGGAACACGCCGAAGTCCACTTCGAACCGGCTCAGGTGCGCGAGCGTGTCGCCACGGCCGTAGTCGTGCGTAGTCAGCTCCACGTCCAACCCCGCCTCCTGATACCAGCCGCGGTCGCGGGCCACATAGAAGCCTGCGGCGTTCGGCCAGGGGTGGACGTAGTCGAGCATGACCCGAACGGATGTCATGGCGAGCCTCCAGGGCGGTCAGCAGGAACGGGGCTGGTGCCGGGAACGACCAGATCGAACGAGGCAGGCGGCCTGGGCCCGGCGAAATAGGCTTGCTCCGCGATCAGCCAGTCCGCGTCCCAGTCCGCCGGCTTGATCCGGGCGCGCAGCCGCCGCAGCCGTTCCGGCTCGGGCGTATCGACCAGCACCGAGAAGTCCACCAGGTCGGCGAGTTCGGGCGCGGCGGAAAAGACGCCCTCGAGGACGATGAGCGCGCTCGGCCCGATCGTGACGGTGCCATCGAGGCCAGCGCCGCGGTCCCAGTCGTACTTCAGGAACGTCGCGGCGCGCCCCGCTCTGAGCGGCTCGAGGGCCTGGGCGCGGATCCTGCGCCAGTCGTAGTACCGGGCCATCTCGTGGCTGCCCGGCACACCGGCGGCGAAGAAATCGTCGGTATGCACGAGCGCCGCTGCGGTGGCATCGGCGACGGCAGCGGCGATGGTCGACTTACCTGCGGCCCCGTGCCCGTCGACGGCCAGCACCAGGACCTCGGGCTGGGCGGCCTGCCATCGGCGGGCTGCCGCGATCACCGTCCAGGCGGCGGCCCCCGCGGGTAGTGGTCTCGCAGAAGTCATTTCGGCTGCTTCTTAACCGGGATCCGCACAGCAGGCCCGGACGCGTCTTCAGCCCGTCGTGCCACGGTAGCCCGTTCGCCCGGCTCTGCCGGAAATTCCTGTGGCGCCAGTGACAGAGCGGGTGATAGACACGCGAGTGGTGCCCGTGATCAGCGCGCCGCCGCCCGACGCCTGCGGTTGGCAACGAGAGCCTGTGCACGAAGCCGGGTCGGCGGCGCTATCTGGACGCGGCGCGGCCGGAGATGGCGGGCCACCTTTGCAGAGCGGCGCGGGCGAACGTGACGCCGTCCTTGGTCGGCTCATCCCGGCCGTAGGAGCCGTCCGGACCCTCGGCGAACGCGCCGATCCGCCGGAGCACGGCCTTGGTGTCCCAGGCGGCCCGGGCGACGGAATCGGCCGTGAGCGGCCGGTCGTCAGCGAGCATCCAGCCGATGGCGGCCAGCAGCCGGGCGATGGTCGCTTCCGGGTGGTCAGCGGCCTCGGCGGCCAGCAGCACCAGGAGCAGCAGCCCCGCCTGCCGCTCGCACACGTCTGTCGAACGGGGCGGCATCCGCTCGGCCAGGTGCCACCACAACGCGACCGGATCGGCTCGCACAGCGCGGCCGCGAGGCGACAGCAGTAGCCTGCCGGAGTGCTTCCGGAGCAGTCCAAGGCGCTGCGCCGTCTCGCGCAGGGCCAGAACAGGCAGCGTCTGGCTCTCTCGGTTCCCGTTGCCGATCCATTCGCTGGAAAGGCCGAGTTCGGCCGTGGCCGCCTCGACATAGGCAGGCGGCAGGTAACCAGCGCCGGTGAGCTTGATGCCGTCGTCACCGACGCGGTCAAGCAGCCACGCATACGGCCGGACCATGCGCGCCGCGGTCGCCGCATCGATGAGGACCGGCTGATCCAGGCCGCCGGCGCCGATCAGGCGAAGCAGGAGCTTCCGCTCGGCAGCCGACCGTACCGCAGAGACCAGATCGGCGAGTGGGCCGGGCAGGTCGGATACTGCGGCTTCGCCGCCCGAAGCCAACTGCAGCAGCGAGCCGTTGATCTCATCGATATCGAAGGGCGTGCCAGTTGTCGCCGCGATGTCGACGTCGCCGAAAACTCTGGCGAACTCGGCGACCGCGTCAGTGAAGTCGGGATTGGCCGGGTCGGTGGCCGCCTGGATCAGCTCGTAGGCGTACACGCCCCCGCAGTCCTCGGCTGGGCCGGCCCGCCGCCCGCCGGTGCAGACCGCACGCGGCGAGCCCGCCGCAACAGGCAGCACGGCCTCGAGCGCGATCACGTGCTGCCAGTCGTCGCCGTAATCGTAGCCGTAGAGCAGCTTGTCCCCGGGCTCGGCTAGGACCTCATCCAGGCGCACCTGGCCCTCGGGGATGCCGGTCTCGCCCTCCTCCACGTCGAACGGGCACAGGTAATGCTCGGTCTCGTCGCTGTAAAAACCCGGACCGGACGCGAACCCGTGCAGATGACTGTCGGTCCAGCCGAACGCCAGCTGGATGATGTCGTGCACCTGGTCGAGGGAGAGGTCCGAGGCCAGCTCCAGGCGGCGCCACAACGGCGGCTTGGTGCCCTTCAGGTCAACGCGGACCTGGTAGGCGACGGTCTCGGCCCGGCGGGGCCGCCGCCGCGATGGCGGGGCCGGCCGTTCCAGCAGGCCACCCGTCAGGGGCCCGGCGGCCAGCGGCCCACCCGCCGGGGGCCCGGCGGCCAGCAGGCTGTTCAGCACGCCCTGGAGTTCGGCCGGGTTCCGGCCGGCCATCGCCTGTGCCAGCATCGCTGGGATATCGGCCTCCCCGGACCCGCGACCCGCAGAATCCGGGCGGCTCGGAGAATCCAGTGACCCGGACGGATCTCGCTCGGCCGACCCTGGCTTACGCACCATGGCGCCAGGCTAGCGGCATCGGCTCCAGGGGGCGGGCTGGCGCCGGATTTCCGTTATGCGCTCCATGTCTCCAGGAACACGGCATCCTTGGCGCAGACATCAGCGCGGTACATGGGGTGCAGGTCCATGGAGGGCGAGTACTTGCTGGCCGGCACTTCGCGGCCGAGGGCCTCGGCCATCGCGCGGACATGATGCGGGCCGGCGCCGCAGCAGATGCCGATGTAGTTCACCCCGAGATCGCGGGCCGCCAGCGCGAAGTCCGCCATCTCGAAGCGCGTGCACCCGAACGGCTCAAGCGCCAGCGGGAAGGCCCGCTGGCCGGTGTCGGAGCGCAGGCTCTGCATGGTCGGGGCGGCCGCGGTCGTGCGGTACGGCACCGGCTGGGCGGCGACCGCGCAGCTGACCGTCTCGCGGATCCGCGCCAGCAGGGGCAGCATCGTGGCCGGCCCGCGGTCGCAGTTCAGGCCGACGGCCGCGGCGCCCTCGGCGGCCAGGATCCGGCACGCTTCGGCGTAGTCGTAGCCATCGCGGGTCTGGTTCGGCTGGGTGGGCGCCAGCGTCACGACGGCTGGCAGCCCGAGCTCGGAAATGACCTCCAGCGCGATCAGCGCCTCGCCGAGGTAATCGTTGGTCTCGGAGATGACGAAGTCGATGCCTTCGTCCGCCGCCCAGCCCAGCTGCTCGGCGTAGGTGGCGCGGACGGTCTGGCTGGTCGATGGGTCGTCGGGGTCGTAGACCCAGGTGTTGCAGATGTTGCCTGCCACCAGCGCGCCGCCTTCGCCGGCGACCTGGCGGGCCAGGCGTACCGCGCTGCGGTTCATCGCCTCCAGATCCCCCTCCCGGCCGACGTGGCGTAGCTTCTCGCGATGCGCGTAGTAGGTGAGCGCGACCATCACGTCGGCGCCCCCGCGCAGGAACTCCCGGTGCAGCTCGCGCACCGCGTCGGGAAAGTCGAGCACGACCTCGGGGACGTACGGGCCCGCCTTGATGTACCCGCGGCGTTCCAGCTCGAAGACGTACCCCTCGGCGCCGAGCACGGTGCCGTTCTCCAGCCGCTGCGTCAGCCCTGCCTGCGAGCGCGTGTTCATGATGCCCGACCTCCGACTTGCTGGCCGTCCGCCACGCGGCCGGCGAACCGGCCTGGCGCGAAGCGACGGATATCGTAAACGGTTCCCTGCTGGACGGCGAGCTGGGCCAGAACCCGCCCCACCCATGGCGCGAACTTATACCCCGTGCCCCGCCAGCCGACCCCGGTGAATACATTGTCCGGGCCAGGGACCGGGCCGAGGATGAAGTCGTCGTCGGCGACCAGGTCATAGGAGCAGGTATCGACGCCGCTGGCGTCGGCCACGTCGACGGTCGGCGCGTCGCGGAGTCCGGGCATGCACTCGGCCACGAAGTCTTCCACGCTCCCGATCCGGCTGGGCACCCGGGCCGCATCGGGCGGGTTGTAAAAGCCGATCTTCACCCCGGGCGTCCGGCCCTCATAAAGCGGGTGCCCGTAGATCCCCACGTCCAGGTAGGCGAAGACGGGCAGTGCCTTCTCGGTGAACAGATCGCGGGTCGCCGCGGGCGGAATGAAGTACTTGGACTGGGCCGGGTGGTCGGGCCGCAACGGGAACCTGACCGCGCAGCCTGGCACCTGGGCCAGGACGTCATTCGTACCCAGGCCAGCGGTGATGACCAGGACGTCGGACTCAACCGGCCCGGCATCGGTGGCCACGGTCCAGCTGCCGCCCGAGGAGGTCATGGCGCGCGGCACGCAGTTCTCGATGACCCGCACGCCCCGGGCCGCGATCGCGGCGGTCAGCGCCCGCGTCGCCGCGGCCACGTCCACGAACCCGGCGTCCACGTCCAGCCATCCGCCGTCGGCATCGAACTGCGGGAATCTGGCCTGCAGCGCCGCGGCCGAGAAGGCCTCCCGGCGCAGCCGGAGCTGCTCGAGGACGGCGAAGCTCTGCTGGGCGTAGGTGCGGCCGAGATCGGGCGTCACGCTGCTCTTGGCCAGGTTCAGGCACCCGCAGTCGACCAGCAGCGGCTGGCCGGCCTGCTCCTGGAATTCCAGCCACAGCTGGCGCGCCTCGAAGGCCAGCCGCGCGTACTGCGGGTCCAGATAGTCGTTGCGCGCAGATCTGGTCAGGCCGAAGGACGCGGTGGCGGGATCGCCGACCCGTGATCCCTCCAGCACGGTCACGGCCTGCGCTAGCGGCGCGGCATAGTACGCCGTCATCAGGCCCATGACTCCGCCGCCGATGATCGTCAGCCGCCTGCCCTGGTACCCGGCCAAAATGCATCCTCCTAGGTCGGCTGCCCGAACCCTACCGTGCCGCGCGACCTGGTCGAATACTGTCCAGACCGGCGCGGCTCACTCATCCGCGCCGATGGAGCCCACCCGGTCGCCCAGGGACGGGTCGCGCCTGGTCAGCGCGATCGTGTAGACGATGGCCGCGACGAGCAGGACAAGTGCCGCGTACGGGAACCAGTCGTAAGGTGCCGACTGGCCCGGCTTGCAGAGGTAGTAGCCGGGGACCGCGATCGCGACCATGCCGAGGACCGGCAGCACCAGGTGCTTGACGGCGCTGAACTCGCGCGGCCGGAACTTCCGGTAGTAGAACGGCAGCGCCAGGTTGGACAGGAAGTACACGACGAGGTTCAAGATCGTGCCCATCGTGGACGACTCGGCGAAGAAGGCGAGCGGGTTCATGCTGCCGCTGGCCCCGCCGACCAGGTGGGCGATGGCCCAGACCACGATGATGGGCCCCGGCGATGGCGACGAAGGCGAAGATAGCGTTCATCGGGGTGCGGCGCGCCGGGTGCACCCGGCCGATCCAGCTCGGGAGCAGGCCCTCGCGGCCCGCGTTGAAGATCAGCCGGGCCTGCGAGTTCACCGCCGAGATGAGGACGCCCAGCGTCGAGGTCAGCCCGGCCAGGTAGGCGAAGAAGGCGAAGCTGGCCAGCACGCCGCGCTGAGGGTGCCGCCGTTCTTAATCAGGGCCGCGATCGAGACCACGACGAGCACGAGCATCTCGAAGCCGAAGAAGAGCCCGGCCAGCTTGGGCGAGACGGCCACGCCGCGGATCATCATCAGCACCGCGCCAGCGGTCAGCAGCACCGAGAAAATGCCCCACGGGACATTCCAGCCCAGATAGTACTGGAGCGTGATGGAGAACTGGGCCAGGGTATTGCCGAGCAGCGCGATGGCGATGCCGGCCGCGATGATCGTCAGCGGCGCCGCGATTCCGGCGGTGGCGACCATCCCCTCCACAAAAGTGGCCATGCCGACGTTGGTGCCTGAATTGTCTGCCGCGAAACCCGATAGGGGAAGAGGCAGCCGCGCGAGGCGGACTCACCTGCGAGGATGAGATGGGCCCGCGGTCCTGAATCCTGAAAGGAACCCCGGAATGGTTGACGTCAAGCTCGGCAAGAAGGCGGCCAGGCAGGACCCGCGCACGCTGGCCTACGGCACCTACCGGACAGCGGCGCAGGCGCCGCCGCCGCAGGCCCACTGGGGTCACGGCCTGCCTTTCGCCATGCTCGGCAATGCGCAGTATGGCGACTGCGTCGAGGCCGGTTACGCCCACCAGGTGCAGATCTGGGGAGACCGGGCCGGGAAGCCGTTCGTTCCCACCGACGCCGAGGCCCTAGGCGCCTATACGGCGATTACCGGCTTCAACCCCAAGGAGCCCAACACCGACCAGGGCACCGACATGCTCACCGCCCTGGGCTACTGGAAGTCCACCGGCCTCGGCGGCCAGAAGATCACCGCCTACGCCACCCTGAACCCGCAGACCTCGGCCGAGGTTCGCGAGTCAGTCGCCTGGTACGGCGGCGCCTACATCGGCGTGCAGCTGCCGCTGTCCGCCCAGGGCCAGGTCGGGACGGAATGGACCGTCACGACCGGGCCCAGCGCGGTGGCGGGCAGCTGGGGCGGGCACTGCGTGCCGGTATGCGGTTATGACGGCGACCAGCTATGGTGCGTGACCTGGGGCGCGCTGCAGCGCATGTCGTGGGAGTTCCTCACCACCTACTGCGACGAGGCTTACGTGCTGCTGGCCACCGAGTGGATTTCCGCGACCGGCCAGTCACCATCCCACCTGGCCTGGGGCCGGCTGCTCGCCGACCTCGCCAACCTCTGATCGGCCCGCGCCAGCCCGGTCCGCAGGCCCGGGTTCCGGTCCGGGTCCGGGCGTCAGCCCTCGGGCGGGCGTGAGAGAGTGCTGACAGGCTGTGCACACACGTACCTGAGGCGGGCCGGGAGGGGGATAAATGGCGCGCGGGAGCCGGATCGGCTCAGTGGTGATGTTCGTACGGGACCTGGACAGGTCGGTGCGGTTCTACCAGGCGGTCCTGAACCTCGCCGTCATCGACCGAAGCCCGACTGCCGCCCTGCTCAGCAGCGCGGACGGAGCGCAGCTGGTCCTGCGCGCCATGGGCACGACGGGCGCCCACGCCCTCGGGGGCGTGGGGGTGCAGTACGTGATCTGGACCGCGGCCGACGATCAGGACCTGCGCCGCTGCGAGCAGGCGCTGCAGGAACACTCGGCCCACCGCGATACCCGCAGCGGCGGGGGAGTCACCGCGGTGGAGGGGCGCGACCCCGACGACATTGTCGTGATGATCACCTACCCTGGCCCGGACCAGGCGCCAGCGGACAAACTTCCGGCCCGGATCTACGGCTGGTAAGAGAGGTCCTGGTAAGCGGGCATCCACATGGCCGCGTCCACGGCGGCCTCCATGTCATGATCAGGTTCCAGTGGCGACGCCCCGCTGGCGAGCGCCTCCCTGGCCACGGCGATCGCGATAGCCCTGGATATCTGCCGCAGCTCGGAGATCTGCGGATAGAGCGCGCCCTCCTTGAGCCGGTCGGCTGAGACCAGGTCGGCCAGGGTGGTGGCCGCGACACCGAACATCCGGTCGGTCACCTCGGTGGCCCGTGAAGCGATCGTGGCCAGGCCGACGCCGGGGAAGATGAAGACGTTATTGGCCTGCCCGATCACGCGGGTGCCTGAGCCGACCTGCACCGGGTCGAACGGGCTGCCGGTCGCGATCAGCGCCCGGCCCTCGCTCCACCGCAGGATATCGGCGGGTGCCGCCTCGGTCTTGACCGTCGGGTTGGACAGCGGGAAGACGATCGGCACCCGGGTCTGCGCGGCCATCTCGCGGATGGCGGTCTCGGTGAACGCGCCCGCCTGGCCGCTGGTCCCGATCAGGATGGTCGGAGCCACCTGGCGCACCACCGTCTCCAGGTCATAATGCGACGCGGGCTCGAAGCCGTAGCGGCTGAGCTCACCCGAGGGCAACGCGAACGGGCGCTTGTCGTCGTCCAGGTGGTCGCGTCCGGCGAAGACCAGGCCCCGGGAGTCGACCATCACCACGGCGCGCCGGATGTCGTCGGCCTCGGCGCCTTCCGCGCGCATGATGGCCTCGACGAGCCGCGCGATCCCGACCCCGGCCGCGCCTGCCCCGAGGAACACCAGCCGCTGCCTGGCCATCGGCTCATCGCGGAGCCGCAGGCCGGCCAGGATACCGGCCGCCACGACCGCGGCGGTGCCCTGGATGTCGTCGTTGAAGCTGGTGATCCGGTGCCGGTACCGGTCCAGCAGGCGGATCGCGTTGTGCTGCTTGAAGTCTTCCCACTGCAGCACGGCGTCCGGGTAGACCGCCGAGATCGCCTCGACGAATGCCTCGATGTAGGCGTCGTAAGCCGGGCCGCGCAGCCGCGGCCTCGGGTAGCCGAGGTAGAGCGGGTCATTCAGGCGGTCTTCATTGTCGGTGCCGCAGTCAAGGCATACCGGCAGGGTCAGGCTGGGGTGGACGCCGGCACCCGCGGAATACAGCGCGAGCTTGCCAACCGGGATCCCCATGCCGCCCGCGCCCTGATCGCCGAGCCCGAGGATCCGCTCGTTGTCGGTGGCGACGATCAGCCTGATGCCCGAGCGGCCGCTATTGCGCAGCAGCTCAGGCATGCAGCCGATGTCGTCGGGCGTGATCCACAGACCGCGCGGGCGGCGCAGGATGTGGCTGAACTTGCGGCACGCCTCGCCCACTGTGGGCGTGTAGACAATCGGCGCCAGTTCCTCAAGGTGCTCAAGGAGCAGCCGGTAGAACAGCGTCTCGTTGCGGTCCTGCAGGGCTGCGAGCCCGATGTACTTTTCCAGGTCGGTGGACTTGGCCCGGAGATGCTCCACTTCCAGGGCGACCTGCTGCTCGATCGTGGCGACTCGCCAGGGCAGCAGCCCGCGCAGGCCGAGCGCATCGCGCTCGGGCTGGGTGAAGGCCGCGTCCTTGTTGAGCAGCGGCGCCTCGAGGATGTCCGGGCCGCTGGGCAGGGTCGGCGGGCCGCTGGGCGCGGTGGGGCCGCTGGGCGTGGTCGGGTCGCTGGGCGTGGTCGGGCCGCTGGCCTGCGTCGGGCCGCTCGGCACGGTCGGCACTGCGGCCGCGGTGGCGGCGCTACGGGCTTGCATGGCAGCCTCCAAACTCTGTGCCTGGACAGATTCGGGTGCCGCCACTGGCGGCTGGCCGCGGGGCCAGGCATCGAAAACCCCATGCCAAGCTGTCACCAGGCAGGCCTGGCCGGCCACGGCCGAAGGTCCCTGGGTTTAACGATGAACGTCTGCGGCTGCCGGAGGAATCGGTGATCGGACGCGCGGTTATCGCAGGGGGACGCGCCACTCGATGATCGTGCCGCGGGGAGTGCGGGCCCGGACGCTACCCTGACCGCCGAGCGCGTGGGCCCGGGCGGCCATGTTAGGCAGACCGTGGCCGCCGCCCGCGGCCGCTGCCTCCGATGGCCCGACTCCGTCGTCGGCCACCTTGAGGATCAGGTCGGGACCCGCGATCACCGTCACCTCCACGGCGGTGGCCTTAGCGTGGCGCACCACGTTCGACAGCGCCTCACGCAGGACGGCAAGCAGGTGACCAGATATCTCAGGATCAGCGACCTTGTCGATCCGGGCGTCGAGATCCAGGCGTGGCGCGAACCCCAGCCGTTCGCCGGCCTCGGCGGTGATCGCCGCCACCTCGTCGGCGAGCGTCGCCGTCTCGGCGGGCACGCTGGCGCCCGGCGACCCGCCGGCTCCGGGCCGGGGCTGGAGATCGAAGATGGCGGCGCGGATGTCGGCGATCACCTGGTCGAGCTCGCCGACCGCCTCGGCGAGCCGCGCGGCCACGGCGCCTGACTGACCCGGCGCCAGGCTGCACAGTGCTCAGGCCTCCCCGATGTGCTTATATCAGCCAACGTACACGGGGCGGATCTGTCCGGGAAGGAGCGCTACCAGGGCGGCAAGATGGCTTGCACCTGCGCATACGTCAGCCGTTCCGGATCGGGCCTGACTTCGTCGGTCCAGGCCTGCGAGGCGGTCTGGACGACCGCCTGCAGCCTGGCCCGAAAGCTCGGCGCCGGACGAAACATCCCGGGCCTGAGGCAGCCGCCGGGAGGCTGGCCGGTGCCCGGCCGAGGCGCCGCCGCAGTCGCGCGGGCCACAGGCTCGTGGCCACGGTGCCCGGCAGGCCCGAGGCGGCCGGACGTATCCTCGAAGTGCCGCCCAGGGCACCGAGCGGGCGGCGCAGCGCGACAGGCGCTTTTCGCCGCGCTCATCGTCCGCCCGCCTTGCACGTGAACAGGAACTCTATGTCTGATCAGAGCACCGGCAGTGCACCCGCCAGCCCGGCGGATCCAGGCCCCGGAGCAGATTCCGCGGCGTCGACGCCGGTCCTTGAACCGCTGGACGAGGCCGAGTGCCTGCGGCTGATCTCACCGGGCGGCCTCGGCAGGCTCGTCTACTCGGGCCGGTTCGACCTCACCGTGCTGCCGGTCAATTACCGGCTCTATGAGGGCAGCATCGTGTTCAGGACCGCCGAGAACAGCCCGACCGACGAGGACCTCAGGACGGGGATAGCGGGGGCCGAGTACCGGGTGGCCTTCGAGGTCGACGAGGTCGATCTGGCGGTGCGCGAGGGGTGGAGCGTGCTGATCCAGGGCTCGGCGCACCACGTGGACTCCGACTCCGAGCGTGCGTCGCTGGCCGGCGCGGGCGTGGAGCCGTGGGCCGGAGGCGACCGGCAGCAGTTCATCCGGATCACGCCCAGCCGGATCACCGGCAGGCGCATCCGCCACATCTGAACCGCAGCTGGCCGGGCTCAGTCGCCGGGCATCGGAGCCTGACAGCGCGGGCAGGTCGTGGGCGGGTCGGTGTCCGCCAGCGCGCCGCACCCCGGGCAGACGCGGTTCAGCCAGCAGACGGGGTCGCCCGGAGTGTCGTCATCCCACGCGCTCGCGCTGGTGGTGTCTGCTTCCTCAGCCATCGTGTCGCCTCGGTAGGTCTCCAGCCCCATTCTGCGGGACCTTGAGCGATCTGTCGCGGGACCTTTGCCGGTGCCGGTCGGCCGCCGGGCGCGGTGGAGTGAGGTCATGGCCGATGGGGTCGGCGAGGTCCGTGCTCCTTCTGCTTACTCATAGCCTCGCGGCCGGGCCAGGCTCGCTGCGGCGGGCCGGGGCTCTAGCCTCCTGCGCTCCGGCAAGCACCGGGCCGCTGCGGCTGCGAGGCCGCGAGGCTGCGAGGCCTGGCATCCGGCGCCGCCGGGGTGGCGGCACCGGATGCTAGGCCGCCCGGTCAGATGGTGAAGCTCACGCCCTGGGCGAGCGGGAGGCTTCCCGAGTAGTTGACCGTGTTGGTGGCCCTGCGCATATAGCTCTTCCAGGCATCTGAGCCGGACTCGCGTCCGCCGCCGGTGGCCTTCTCGCCGCCGAACGCACCGCCGATCTCGGCGCCTGACGTGCCGATGTTGACGTTGACGATGCCGGAGTCCGCACCGCTGGACGCCATGAACTCCTCGGCCTCCCGCTGGTCACTGGTGAAGATGCTGGACGCGAGCCCGTGGGCGACCGCGTTGTTCAGCGCGATCGCCTCGTCAAGCTCGGAGTAGGTCAGTACGTAGAGGATCGGCGCGAAGGTCTCCCGGCCCACGACGTCGCGCTGGCCAGGCATCTGAACCAGGGCCGGCTGAACATAGTAGGCACCAGGCGCGGCGTCGGCGAGCAGGCGGTCGCCGCCCGCGCGGACCACCCCGCCGTGTACCAGCGCCTCGGCGATGGCCGCCTGCATCTCCCGGTGCGCCCGCTCGCGGATGAGCGGCCCGACCAGGGTTCGCTGATCGAACGGGTCACCGACGGGCAGCATCTCGTACGCGGTGCTGATGTTGTCGATCAGCTCCTCGGCGATGCTGGAGTGGGCGATCACGCGCCGCATGGTCGTGCAGCGCTGCCCGGCGGTCCCGGCCGCGGCGAATACGATGCCGCGGGCGGCGAGTTCGGAGTCCGCCGAGGGCGTGACGATGCCGGCGTTGTTGCCGCCGAGCTCCAGCAGGCAGCGGCCGAAGCGGGCGGCTACCCGCGGCCCGACGACCCGGCCCATCCTGGTCGAGCCGGTGGCGCTGACCAGTGCGACCCCGGGGGAGTCGACCAGCCGGGCGGCGACGTCGGCCGGGCCGAGGAGCACCTGGCTCAGCCGGGCCGGGGCGCCGGTATCCGCGCACGCCCGGTCCAGGAGCGCGGCGCAGGCCAGCGCGGTCAGCGGGGTCAGCTCCGACGGCTTCCAGATCACCGGATCGCCGCAGACCAGGGCGATCGCGGTGTTCCACGACCAGACGGCGGCCGGAAAATTGAACGCGGTGATCACGCCGACCACGCCCAGCGGGTGCCAGGTTTCCATGAGCCGGTGGCCCGGGCGCTCCGAGGGCATGGTCCGGCCGTACAGCTGGCGGGACAGCCCCACGGCGAAGTCACAGATGTCGATCATCTCCTGCACCTCGCCGAGCGCCTCCGAGCCGATCTTCCCGACCTCGAGCGTGATCAGCGCGGCCAGCTCGGCCTTGTGCTGCGCGAGCAGCCCGCCGAAGCGCTTGACCAGGGCGCCGCGGACCGGCCCGGGGACCTGCCGCCAGCTGCGGGCCGCTTCGGCCGCCCTGGCCACCGCGTCGTCGGCGTCGGCCGGCCTGGACCAGCTGACCCGGGCCAGCTCCGCGCCCAGGATCGGCGTTATCGAGCGCTGATCGCCGCCAAGCGCGCCTGCCGCTACCCCGCAGCTGGCCAGGCTGGCGTGCGCGCGGTCACGAAGGCGATCGGCGGCAGGCAGGGACGCGGTGATGGCGGGCATGATCCCTCCTCAGGCGGGCTGGTTCCCGATGGCGTCACTGGTCGCGAGCCCGAGCGCCCGCATGGCCTTACGGTAGGCGACCGCCACCGCGTCGAATTTCAGGTGCAGCTCGGCAGCCAGGTCGAAAGGCACCTGCTCTGGCCGCTGTGACTCCACGACCAGCTGGTCCTGCCCGAAGATGGTGTCCTCGAACTCCTGCAGGACCCGCGCGGGCTGGTCGAGGTTATAGTTGCGGCCGATCAGCACGTACCCGGCGCACCGGTCGGCCGCGACCGGCTGCGATGCGAAGAAATAGACCATGCCGCGCTCGCCGCCCCAGCCGAGCCGCAGCGCGATCGTGTACGGCAGGTGGAGTTCGTAACGGCTGTGCCGCTGCGGCGGGCCGTCCTGCTCATTGGCGAAGACCGGGAAGTCGTCGGTGTTGGCGGCCTCCGGCCGGACGATCGTGTAATGCAGCACGTTCCCCTCGGTGCGCACCTCATGGCGCGGCACCACCGGCCGGTCCGGATCGCCCAGCAATCCCGGGTGCACCCAGGGGAAATGACCGAGGTCAGTGAAGTTCTCTACCTGGCGGGCGGCGTCGCACTGCCAACGGTACGGGCCGGCCGTGACCACCGTCCAGGTGCCGTCCTCCAGCTCTCCGACCTCGGGCAGCGGCCATCGCGGCCCGTCCAGGGCCACCCAGACCAGGCCGTATCTCTCCTGGCAGGAAAACGCGGCGATCCTCGCCTTGGCCGGTACCCGGGAGGGGTCTTCCAGCTGCGGAATGGCCACGCACCTGCCATCGGCGCCGTACCGCCAGCCGTGGTACGGGCAGACCAGTTCGCCGCCGTCCACCTGGCCCAGCGACAGGGCCGTGCCGCGATGTACGCACAGGTCCGAGTGGGCGCGGGCCCGACCGTCCGGGCCGCGCCACAGGACCAGCGGCACGGTGAGGAGGTCGGCGTGGACGGGCCGGTCGGTCAGGTCGCGGGTGAACGCGACCGGATGCCAGCAGGCCCGCAGGGCCGCGAGGTCCGCGAAGGCCCCGGGCGCCATCATGGTGTTGTCGTCCCGCATGCGAAGCTCCCCGCCCAGCCTGGCCGCTCAGGCGCGGGCCCCTCCTGCGCCGGCCTGCCGCCTGATGTGCGTGGACATGCAGACTACGCGCACCGGGCAGCCGGGATCACATCCTGGGCAGCGCGTCCGCGGCAGCATGTTCTCGGCGCTGACGTTTCAATCTTCGGCCGGCTGCCAGGTCCGAAGCTGGTGCCGCTGTTATTGTCCGGGCACCATGAGACGTGCATCCGGAGCGGAGGCAGGGATGATCTCGACATACGGACTTACGCGCAGGTTAGCGGCGGGCGCGGCGGCCATCATCCTCGGCGGCGGTCTCGCGGTGGTGGCCGCCGGGACGGCGCAGGCGGCGGTCCCCGACCACTGGGGATTCGCGTACGTGGATAAGCCGTCGGTGCCAGGCGTTCCCGACCTGGCCCACCAGGCGGGCAGCTGGCCGCCGGGTTTCGTGGTGCACGTCAAGCCCGGCGCGGTCGGCCAGGTGTTCGTCAGGTTCCCGCGGATCGCCTCCACTGGCGGGGTAGTGCTCGTGACCGCGGTGATCGACAGCCCGGTCTGGTGCCAGGCGCAGAAGTGGGCGGGGTCAGGTCCCGACGAGGTGGTCGCGGTGCGCTGCTTCCGAGCGGGCGGTGTGCCGACGTTCGCGCCCTTCGCGGTGGCCTACAGCCAGAGTTCCAAGGGCCCGATCCCGGCCGGACGCCGTTATGGGTACGTCCACTACAGCCCGGTCCACGGCGTGGTGGCGCGGTTCAACTCGGCGGGCGGGCTGAACACCGTGACCACGCTCGGCCTGGGTGCCTGGACGGTGCTCCTGCCCGGGCTCGGCTCCGCTGGCCTGGCCGGCAATGTGCAGGTGACCGCCGTTGACCCCGCCGGACCGGCCAAGTGCGAGGTCAGCGGGTGGAACTCGACACCCGCCCGCCAGCTCGTCATGGTCCGCTGCTACAACGGCCTGGCCACTCCGCTGAAGACCGGCTGGACGCTCACCTACCAGCGCGGCCGTTCCGTGACCGGCACGCAGCCCAAGCACTTCGCCTACACCTTCGACAACAAGCCGCTCGCGGCCGGGCCGTACGCGCCGGTGCCCCCGGCGGTCAACTTCAACTCCGCCGCGGGGATCAACATCATCCGGAGCGCGGGCGGCGGTCAGCGGCTGGTGACGCTGCCCCGGGCCGGCGCGCTGCCCGACACCGCGCTGGTCACCACGGTCGGCTCGGGCGGCCGGTTCTGTAACCTGCTGACGCGGTGGGCAACCACTCCAGGCGGCGTCCTGGTGCGCGACGTTAGCTGCTACACGGCGACCGGGGTGGCCAAGAACACGGCTTCGCTGCTCAGTTACGCCGCGGCGCGCTAAAGGCGGGCTCATCCGGCAGAACAGGAGGCCGCCGTGGGGGTGCCCCGGACAGCGGCAGGTTCGGTGCTCTTCGCCACGTACAACATGCTCGACCTGTTCGCCGACGACTCAGCCGCGGGACTCGAGCACTACCGCCTGGCCGTGGAGTCGGCCCGGGCCCTGGACGCGGACATTCTCGCCGTCCAGGAGGTGCGCGGCGGAGATCAGAAAACGGCCCAGGCCCGGCTCAGGCAGCTTGCCGACGACCTCGGACTGAGCTGCCAGGTGCCCGCCGAGGGCGGCGGCGGCGGTACGCCGCGCACCGCGCTGGCCGTGGGCGGGCGCGGCTACCACGTGGGGCTGATGTGGCGGGCCGGGATCGAGCCCGTGCCTGGCACGCTGCGCAAGTACGGTACGCGGGACTTCTGGCACTCGCTGGCGTACGTCACCCTGGATGTGGGCGGCCCGAAGATCCGGCACGCCTCGTTTCATGCCACCCCGTTCTGCAGGCGCATGCGCGCCGACCAGAACGAGCGGCTGGTGGCGGCGCTGACCAACGCATCGGCGGGCCTGCCGGTGATGGTCGGAGCGGACTGGAACACCGAGAGCGCCGACCGGGTGTGGGACGAGGGCAGCCGGCGGTGGGACCTCTACGAACCGCGGGACCCGTACGCAGAGGTCGGCTGGTTCGACGGGCTCATCTATCAGTGCGAGTGGGACTACGACGAGCGCGGTCAGCGCAGGCACTGGGCCGACCGGCGGCCCGGGGACGTGCTGTGGGCCGGAGGGCTGCACGACGTCGCCGCGGCGCTGCGCGCGGATTGGCAGCCGACCACCGGGCATCACCTGAGCGGTTCTCGTGGCGGGCGCGGCATCAAGCGGCGCATCGACGGCGTCCGGGTGACCAGCAAGCTGCTCGGCGCCCTGCGCGCGCACCATGTCGAGTCCACCGAGGTGGCCAGGATGGCCTCCGATCACCTGCCGGTCACCGTGGAATACCTGCCCGCCGCGGTCGGCTAGGGCCGGTCCCGCCGTCGGCGAGCACGCTGATCAGCGAGGCTCGCGGGGGGCCTTCCTGGTCTGGCCCATACTTTCGTGGCGCTTGCGCGCCGCCGCCACGATGTCGCTGAAACCCGGATGCTTCTCCAGATCGTTCTCGGTATCGCTGAGCGAGCGGTCCCGCACCGTGATCTCCCGGGCACGGGCCAGCAATTCATCGGTCCGCCGCTGGAACTCCGACAGGCTCCAGTGCAGGTCTCCGATGTCGGCGGCCAGGTCGCAGAGCCTGACCACCATCGTGCGATCTATCACGCCAAAATGAGAGTTGACAAACGAATTGAAGAAGTAACCCCCATCCTGAAGCAGCAGGCAAGGCGACTGAAACGCCACATCGGCGTACGGGTAGGGGTTCAGGATCATCTGGTCATCCGCCAGTATCCCGAAACAGGTGGGAGTCCCGAGATAGAGATGTACCGCGCTCGGCGGCGTGCCCCACTCCTTCAGGTACATCAGCGATTCAATGACCTCAAGCGCGATATCCTGCTTCTCCCGGTTCTCTTGAGTCGCCCGGAGATCAGCAAAGGCGGGGTGGGTAAAGACGAAATCAGTTCGCCTCGTAGGCTCGTCTTCGGCCGCAATCTGGAGACTGACCCGCTGGCGCAAGATGGCACGGGTCGCCCAGTCCGTGCCGCCCGGATGCAGTAGCCCCTTGAGTGAGGAGCCAACGACGACAACCTTCTGGGCGCGGTCAAGCTTAGTATTGAAGAAACGCAGCGCATCCTTCCGGTTCGTGAAGCTCCTTATGATGCCCGCGCCCTCGAGGAATCTCGTGTCATCAGGCACGCGGGAGGCATGGCTGCTAGCGGGCGCCGGATTCCTGGCTTTCTGCCTCGCGGTTTCCTGCTCGTACTCGAGAAGCGCCCGGTCCAGCTGGGCTGTTATCGCGCCCGGCGCGTAAGGATTGCGCATGGCTATTGCGCTCCCTCGAGTGCACGGCCACCGGTGGCCTGGATGGGCACGGTCGGGCCGACGGCGGGCGGCGCGCCGTGCGGGAGGGCCAGGATGTCTGCGAAAGCCACCGCGAGCCTCCGCCCGGCCAGGGAGAGAGGAGTTTCCCAGCTATCGACGAGCAGGACGCCAACGCGGGGGATCCCGACCCGGATGTAAGAGACGACACCGCTGTCCCGGGGGGGCAGGATGTGACCTTCGGGGCCACCAGGTAGCCCGTCATCGGGATATCTAAGCCAGCCGTTCTCGTAGGGGTGCTGACGGGACATAAGGATATTTGCATGGCCCGCTGCTTCTCCGGTCGGATCAATCTCCAGCTTGCGATCCCCGGGATAGCAGATCAGATCTTGGGCCGCGTTCCGGTTGCTAGCATCGGCGGCCGACCTGCACCGCAGGGCGGCAATCCGTACGTTGGCGCCGTTGGTGGCATGACTGCGAGTGATGGCGGTGTGGAGACATTCGAGGCAGGTCTGCACGAGCACATTGAAAAGCTCAGGCGCGGCGGCGACCATGACGGTCTGCTCGGTACAGATAGCCAGAATCCCGGCGAGAAGCGCGAGCGTGCTTTCGCTATCTCGGGTGTCGAGCCGGCTGAGCACCTCGCTGGCAAAATCGATCTTCGAGCCGACCGCGTTGATCTCGGCGGACTCCTTCGTGGCGGCACGCACCCGGTAAGCCGTATAGAGAATAGAGCCCAGGCCCGCTAACACGATCCAGCCGAGCTGGAAACCGATGGTCGGCCTTTTGGTGAGGCTGGCGAGGCCGGCCGCCAGGGTGATCGCTCCGGCAATCGAGCCCCAGGCGATTGTCCTCAGCAACGATCGTTCTCCTGGTCTGCGCACGCTATCGCCCCCTGTCCGCAATGCGTGCCGATGGCGAACTGCCATGGGCGAGTCCTCACCGAACGTATCTGACTGTACCTTGGCGATTACCGTGAGTCACTAATTGGGAAAGTCTGGTCCCCGCTCTCAGGGCGTCCTGACTCTGGTGGAGGATAAGTAGATGCCGAGTGATGCCGGGGCGGGGGCGCGCCCTGAGCCGCAGGGGGTCACTGCGGTCCTGACTAATGCCGCGATTTTCCTTGTGGTTACCGTGAACACCAGGGCGGGGAGCGCCGAGAGGGTCTGCGGCCTGGCCGGCGACCTGAGCGGGCTGGTCCGGGCGGTCGGGTTCCGCGAGCCAGCGGGCCGCCTGTCCTGCGTGACCGGCTTCAGCGCGCCGGCCTGGGACCGGCTGGCCGGGCCGGCCAGGCCTGCCGGGCTGCATCCGTTTCGCGAAATAAGGGCCGGGGCGCGGCACGCCGTCGCGACCCCGGGCGACCTGCTCTTCCATATCCGCGCCACCCGGATGGACCTGTGCTTCGAGCTGGCCACCCAGATCATGGCCAGGCTGGAGGGCTCGGTCACGGCCGTGGATGAGGTGCACGGATTCCGCTATTTCGAGCAGCGTGACCTGCTGGGCTTCGTGGACGGCACCGAGAACCCGGTGGGCCAGGCGGCGGCGGACGCCGCCGTGATCGGCGCCGAGGATCCGGACTTTGCTGGCGGCAGCTATGTCATCGTGCAGAAATACCTGCATGATCTGGCGGCGTGGAACCGGCTGCCCGTCGAGGAGCAGGAAGGAATCATCGGGCGGACCAAGCTGGCCGACATCGAGCTCGATGACTCGGTGAAGCCCGCGTCTGCCCACAACGCCCTGACCACCATCATCTCGGACGGTGACGAGGTGAAGATCGTCCGGGACAACATGCCGTTCGGCTCGGTGGGCAGGGGAGAGTACGGCACCTACTTCATCGGGTACGCGCGCTCGCCAGAGGTCATCGAGCAGATGCTGGTGAACATGTTTGTCGGCGCCCCGGAAGGCAACTATGACCGGCTGCTCGATGTCAGCCGGGCCGTGACCGGCGGCCTGTTCTTCGTGCCGTCGGTGCCCGTGCTGGAAGGCCTGGCCGACGGGCCCCCTACGGCCGCCACCGGGCCGCCCGGTACCGGGGCTGGGGCCGGGGCCGGGGCCGGAGCAGCCGCGGCGGCGCCCGGGGCCGGCAGCGGAGGAGTGCTTGAGATCGGCAGTCTGAGAGGAGCATCCGAGGATGAATAACCTGCACCGCGAGCTCGCGCCGGTCTCGGCTGAGGCCTGGGCTCAGATCGAAGAGGAGGCAGCGCGCACGTTCAAGCGGCACGTGGCTGGCCGCCGGGTGGTGGATGTGCAAGAGCCGGGCGGGGAGGCGCTGTCCGCCGTCGGCACCGGCCACCTGCGAGACATCGAGGGGCCTGGCGAGGGGGTAGTGGCCCGGCAGCGGCAGGCGGCAGCCATCGTCGAGCTGAGGGTCCGGTTCGCGCTTGACCGTGAGCAGATCGACGATGTAGCGCGCGGTGCCCAGGATTCGGACTGGCAGCCGGTCAAGGACGCGGCCCGTCAGCTCGCGTTCGCCGAGGACCGGGCCATCGTCGAGGGCTATCCGGCGGCCGGCATCATCGGCATCCGCGAGGGCTCGAGCAATTCGCCCATAGCGCTGCCCGCAGAGCCGCGCGAATACCCGAGGGCGGTCGCGCAGGCACTCAGCCAGCTCCGGGTGGCCGGGGTCACCGGCCCCTATTCGCTGCTGCTCAGCGCGGCCGCGTATACGGAGGCGGCGGAGACCAGCGATCACGGGTTTCCGTTGCTGGAGCACATCAAGCGGCTGCTCAACGGGGAGATCATCTGGGCCCCGGCGATCAGCGGGGCGATCGTCCTGACCACCCGCGGGGGCGACTTCGAGCTGCACCTCGGCCAGGATGTCGCGATCGGCTACGAATCCCACTCGGCGGCGCAGGTCCAGCTCTACCTGCAGGAGACGATGACCTTCCTGATGTACACCGCCGAAGCGGCGGTCGCACTGACCGCGGCCGCAGGGAAGGCGGGCGCGCCGCCGACGAAGTGATCACCGGCGCCCGGAATCAAACGTCAGCTACAGTTAGAGACATCATGCGGCGCTTCGTGGTCATCCTTAGCTGCCGTAGCGGGACCTGATCAGGGCAGGCCAGCGACCCGCTACGGGATGTGGTGCTGGCCGTGAGCCTCTTTCCAGGCTGCCGCAACGGACGTGGCCTGGACGTCTGAGGCCCGGCTTTGCCCCAGCTGGGAAGCCTGGCAAACCAGTTTCATGCTCAGGGTCAGGAGTAAGTGCCGTGTCCGATCAGCCGCGCCCCGAAGTCACCCGCGCCGAAACCAGCCGCGCCGAAGCCACCCGCGCCGAAGCCACCCGCGCCGAAGCCACCCGCGCCGAAGCTGGCCAGGCAGCTGATGCGCCCGAAGATGCGCCGAGCGCCCTGCACGCGGTGCAGGTAGCCCTGGACCGCCGCGACAACGGTGGCGCCGCCGACCGCCCGGCCCCGGGGGCCGCAGCGGCGGACGGCGGCGGCCGGTAGCGCGGGCTGGCCCGCAGGTGGTGCGAACCAAGCAGGCAGGCGCACGCGACAGACGCTGGCCGGATGGGCTACCATCGCTGGCATCATGCGGCGCTTCGTATTCATTAGCAGCCGTAGCGGAACCTGATCACGTCAGGCCAGCGACCCGCTACGGGGTGAGGCGCTGGCCGTGAGCCTTGAGATCCCCTCCCGACCGCCGTCCCCGGCGGGCCGCCGCAGGCAGCAGGTCAGTGGCGGCGAGGCGGGCCAGGTGCGTGACGGGCCGTTGAGCCGGGCCGTCACACCGGAATCCTCAGGGCGGCGGATGTCGCCTCCAGCTGGCTGCCTGACCGGACACACTCGAACTCGGCGTCGGGAGAACGCACCGTGTATGAGACGTATCCAGGGAACCAGCCAGCCGACCACGGCGAGGCGGCGCGGCGCGCCCAGCAGGCCATCCAGGTCGCGCTGGACCGTCGCGACAATGGCGGTGAATCCGCCGCTGCGCGCGTGGACTAGACCCGTGCACCAGCAAGATCCGCAAAGCAAAGAGGAACCAGCGATGACAACAAGCCAGGAAGCCAGCATCGGGTTCGAGATCCGCGTCACCGATCAGCCCGTGCCCGCCTCGGAGCGGGCCCGGTTGATGGCGGTACCTGGCTTTGGCTCGGTTTTCACCGACCACATGATCACGCTGGCCTGGTCGGAGGAGCGGGGCTGGCACGACGGCAGGCTGGAACCCTACGGCCCGATCACTCTTGACCCGGCGGCGTCGGTCTTCCACTACGGGCAGGAGATCTTCGAGGGGCTGAAGGCCTACCGGCACGCAGCCGGAACGATCGCCGCGTTCCGGCCGGATGCCAACGCGGCGCGGTTCAACCGGTCGGCGGCCCGGCTGGCCATGCCAGCCCTGCCGGAGGCGGTGTTCCTCGAGGCGATCAGGCTGCTGGTGAGCCAGGACCGCGACTGGGTGCCTGCGGCCGAGGGCCAGAGCCTCTATCTGCGGCCGTTCATGATCGCTACGCAGCGCGGTCTCGGCGTCAACCGGCCCTCGTCCGCCTACCGGTTCACGGTGATCGGCTCGCCGGTCGCGGCCTACTTCAGCAACGGCGTGCAGCCGGTGTCGGTATGGCTCTCGGAGGATTACACCCGCGCCGCTCCGGGCGGCACCGGGGATGCCAAGTGCGGAGGCAACTACGCGGCGGCGTTCGCCGGCCAGATCGAGGCCCAGCGCAACGGCTGTGACCAGGTGGTATGGCTTGACGGGGCCGAGCACCAGTGGGTCGAGGAGATGGGCGGCATGAACCTGTTCTTCGTCTACGGGTCCGGCCCCGCCGCCAGGATGGTGACCCCGGCCCTCACCGGAACGCTGCTGCCCGGCGTGACCAGGGACTCGCTGCTCAAGCTCGGGCCCGATCTGGGCCTGCCGGTCTGGGAGGGCCCGATCTCGGTGGCGGAGTGGCAGGCCGGCTGCGAGTCAGGCGAGATCACTGAGGTGTTCGCGTGCGGAACGGCCGCGGTGATCACTCCGGTAGGCGTGGTCCGCGGGGTCGGGAAGGAATGGACTGTGGGCGACGGCACGCCAGGCCCGGTGACCATGCGGCTCCGCGACGAGCTGGTCGGAATCCAGTACGGCCACCGTCCGGATCCGTACGGCTGGATGCGCCCGCTGTGCTGAGGTTCTCCGTCAGCCGAGCTGGCCTGGTGTGTCGAGCTGGCCTGGTCTGCTGAGGGTGGCCGGTGTGCCGAGCTGGCCGGTCTGTGGAGCTGGCCGGTCTGTGGAGCTGGCCTGGTGTGTCGAGCTGGCCTGGTGTGTCGAGCTGGCCTGGTGTGTCGAGCTGGCCTGGTGTGTCGAGCTGGCCTGGTGTGTCGAGCTGGCCTGGTGTGTCGAGCTGGCCTGGTGTGTCGAGCTGGCCTGGTCTGTGGAACCTGGCCGGTCAGCGGAATCGGTCCAGCCAGGAGCCCGCGACCTCGCGGTGTCAACGATCGCCGGTTGCCCGGGCGCCGGTCCCGATATACGGCTGACCTAAACGACGATAAACCCGGTCCGCAAAGAGTCCGCCAGGACTTATCCCGGATTTGGTGCGTTCAACGTGCTAATTTGCCCCTTATGCGGCCAATGAATCCGGTATAAGTCATGGAAGATCTTGAAAAGTTGCAGCGTATTGGGCGATTCGTCGGGTTTCACGGGTCTTGGCGGGACGGCGGGGTAGGCGCGAGCGGTGGCGGACGGCGGGGTAGGCGCGAGCGGTGGTGGCCGGGCTGGTTAGCTGCCGGCGGTGGTGGCTGGGCCGGTGGCATCTGGGCCTTCCAGGCCGGACAGCGCGGCGAGCTCTCGCGCGGCGGCGGCGACCGCCGGCGCGAGCCGGCGGCCGGGTGCGTGGCCGATCCGGCTGGCCGGGCCGGATACGCACACCGCGCCCAGCAGCTGGCCGCTCGCCAGTACGGGCGCGCTGACGCTGGCCACCCCGGGCTCGCGCTCGGCCACGCTGGCGGCCCAGCCGCGCCGCCTGACGGCGGCCAGCTCAGCCGCGGGCACCGCGGGAAACCGGTCGGCGTCGGCCGACCACGCCAGAAGTACCTTGCCGCCTGAGCCGGCGTCCAGCGGTAGCAGCGCGCCGACGGGCACGCTGTCACGCAGGCCGGTGCCCGCGTCCCGGGCGGCGACGCACAGCCTGCGGTCACCCGAACGCAGGTAGAGCTGGGCACTCTCGCGGGTCGCGTCGTGCAGCCGGGCGAGTACCCCGTCGGCGATCGCGCCAAGGTCAACTCCGGGATCAGCCCTGGCCGCCAGCTCGGCCAGCCGGGGCCCGAGCCGGAACGCACCGCCCGAGGTCCTCGCGACCAGGCCGTGCGCCTCCAGGGCGAGCAGCAGCCGGTGCGCGGTCGGCCTCGGCACCCCGCTCGCCTCGGCGAGCGGCCGCAGCGCCTGCGGGCCGTCCGCGAGCAGCTCCAGCAGGGCCACCGAGCGGTCGAGCACGCCGACCGCCGTCGTGCGGGCCAGGGCGTGGGCTCGGGCCGGCGGCTGGCGGCGCGGGCCCCTTGCGGCGGGCGGGCGGCGCTGGCCTCGGCGGGCGGGCGGGCGGCGCGCGCGGCGCGGGCGGCGCCGGGTTTGCGGCCGGGCGCCGACGGGCGTAGTGTGCTCATATCGTGGACAGTGTATCTCATTATTCGAGACAACCACTGGAAGCACAACGCTCATCGGCTGACTTCAGACAGGACCGATATCCGTGACCGGACGCCTCTTCGACAAGGTCTGGGACCGGCATGTGGTGGCAAGCCCGGAGGGGGAGCCGCCGCTGCTCTACATCGACCTGCACCTGGTGCATGAGGTCACCTCGCCGCAGGCCTTCGAGGCTCTCGAGCTGGCTGGCCGCCCGGTGCGGCGGCCAGACCTGACCGTGGCCACCATGGACCACGACGTGCCGACCACCGGGCAGGACCAGCCGATCGCCGACGAGCTCGCCGCGGCGCAGATCGACCGGCTGCGGCGCAACTGCGAGGCGCACGGCGTCACCCTGCACGGCCTCGGCAGCATGGACCAGGGCATCGTGCACGTCATCGGGCCGCAGCTGGGGCTCACCCAGCCCGGCATGACGGTGGTCTGCGGCGACAGCCACACCTCGACTCACGGCGCGTTCGGCGCGCTGGCGTTCGGGATCGGCACCACCGAGGTCGAGCACGTCCTCGCGACCCAGACGCTCCGGCAGGTCAAGCCGGCCGCGATGGCGGTCACGGTCGACGGCGATCTGCCCCCGGGCCTGGCCCCGAAGGACCTCGTGCTCGGCATCATCAGGGCCCTTGGGCCCGGCGGCGGCACCGGCTCGGTGATCGAGTACCGCGGTGACGCGATCCGCGCCCTGTCGATGGAAGGCCGGATGACGGTCTGCAACATGTCCATCGAGGCCGGGGCCAGGGCCGGCCTGATCGGCCCGGACGACACGACGTTCGGCTGGCTGGAGGGGCGCAGGCACAGCCCGGCGGGCCAGCTCTGGGAACAGGCGCTCGACGACTGGCGCGGCCTGGTCACCGACGAGGGCGCGGTCTTCGACCGCGAGGTCCGGGTCGACGCCTCGGCGCTGCGCCCGGCGATCACCTGGGGGACGACGCCCGCACAGTCGGTCTCGATCGACGACGTCATCCCCGACCCGGCGTCGTTCGCCAGCCTGGCGCAGCAGCAGGCGGCCAGCCGCGCGCTGGCCTATATGGGGCTGGAGCCGGGGACGCCGATCCGCGAGGTCGGAGTGGACACGGTCTTCATCGGCTCGTGCACCAACGGGCGCCTGTCGGACCTGCGGGCCGCCGCGGAGGTCATCAGGGGCAGGCGAGTCCACCCCGCGGTGCGGGCGCTGGTGGTGCCCGGATCCGCGCGGGTCAAGGCCGAGGCCGAGGCCGCGGGGCTGGACCGCCAGTTCACCGAGGCCGGGTTCGAGTGGCGGTCGGCGGGCTGCTCGATGTGCCTGGCCATGAACGGCGATACCGTCGCGCCCGGCCAGCGCTGCGCCTCGACCAGCAACAGGAACTTCCAGGGCCGCCAGGGCCCGGGATCACGCACCCACCTCGTCTCGCCTGCCGTGGCCGCGGCCACCGCGGTCGCGGGTCACTTCACACTGCCAGGAGACCTCTGATGCCCGGGGTAACACGCATCGCAGGGCGCGCGGTCGCGCTGGACCGCGCCGACGTCGACACCGACCAGATCATCCCGGCCGCGTGGCTCAAGCACATCGGGCGCACCGGATTCGCCGACGGGCTGTTCGGGGCCTTGCGGGCCGACTCGGACTTCCCGCTGAACCGGCCGGGCGCCGCCCAGGCCAAGGTGCTGGTGGCCGGGGCCAACTTCGGCTGCGGCTCCTCGCGTGAGCATGCCGTGTGGGCACTGCAGGACTTCGGCTTCGCCGCCGTCGTGTCACCGCGCTTTGCCGACATCTTCCGTGGCAACTGCGTCAGCGCGGGCCTGGTGCCGGTCGAGGCCGACGAGCAGACCGTCGCGCGGGTGTTCGCCGCGCTGAGCGCCGACCCTGACGCGGAGGTCGTGGTGGACGTCGCGGCCCGCAGCCTGGCGGTGCCCTCGGCGGGCATCGACGCTGGGTTCCCGCTGCCGGACTTCGCCCGCTGGCGGCTGCTAGAGGGACTCGACGACGTCGCGCTGACGCTCCGGCACGCCGACGCGATCGCCGGCTTCGAGGCGGGCCGTCCGGCCTGGCTGCCGACCGTTACCCAGGCCGGCGTGCGTTAAGCTGGCGGCTCGGCTATAGTTCAATGACGAGTAACGTCCGCTAGCCAGACCCAGGAGATACGCGAAGATGCGCATCGATCAGGTACAGGTACTCCTCATCACCTAGCGCGAGCCCGCACCCAGGGCTCGCGCTAACCTCCTACGCCGCAGACGGCGAGGAGGTTTTTTGTTGGCAAGCCGCACCCCGAACAAAGGAGCATCCCGTGCAGCTGACCGGCGCGCAGGCGCTTGTGCGCAGCCTTGAGCAGCAGGGCGTGGAAGTGGTCTTCGGCCTGCCCGGAGGCACGATCCTGCCGACCTACGACCCCCTGCTTTCGTCCTCTCTCCGCCACATCCTGGTCCGCCACGAGCAGGGCGCCGGGCACGCCGCCGAGGGCTACGCCTGGGCGACCGGCCGGACCGGCGTCTGCATCGCGACCAGCGGCCCCGGCGCGACCAACCTGGTCACGGCGCTGGCCGACGCCTACATGGACTCGGTGCCGATCGTCGCCATCACCGGCCAGGTGTCGAGCGCCATGGTCGGCACGGACGCCTTCCAGGAAGCCGACATCACCGGGATCACGCTGCCGATCACCAAGCACAACGAGTTGGTGACCGACGCCGACCGGATCCCCGCCGCGATCGCCGAGGCCTTCCATGTCGCCTCGACCGGCCGCCCGGGCCCGGTCCTGGTCGACATCCCCAAGGACATCCAGCAGGCCCAGATGACCTGGTCCTGGCCGCCCGTGATGGCCCTGCCCGGCTACCAGGTGCCCGGCCAGCCGGACTCGGCCGCCATCGCGGCGGCCGCGGCCTTGCTGCACGCGGCCCGCCGCCCGGTGCTCTACGTCGGCGGCGGCGTGATCAAGTCCGGCGCGCACCAGGAACTGGTGCAGCTCGCCGAGCTGGCGCGGGCCCCGGTCACGACCACCCTGATGGCGCGCGGCGCGTTTCCCGATTCCCATCCGCTGGCCCTGGGCATGCCGGGCATGCACGGCACCTACCCGGCGGTCGCCGCGCTCCAGGAAGCCGACCTGGTGGTGGCGCTCGGGGCGCGGTTCGACGACCGGGTGACCGGCAGGCTGGCCGATTTCGCGCCGCGGGCCAAGGTGGTGCATGTCGACATCGACCCGGCCGAGATCGGCAAGAATCGGGTCCCCGAGGTGCCGATCGTCGGAGACGTCAAGGCCGTGCTCAGCGAGCTGACCGGACGCCTCGCCGCGCTGATCAGTGAGCGCGGGGCGCCCGACACCGAGGGCTGGATCGGGGCCACCGATGAGTGGAAGCGGCGCTTCCCGCTGCGTTATGCCCAGGCCCCCGACGGCCCGCTCAAGCCGCAGTATGTGGTGGAGCGGCTGTCCATGATGACCGGCGGCGACGCCGTGGTGGTGGCCGGCGTCGGCCAGCACCAGATGCACGCGGCCCAGCACTACTCCTTCACCCGGCCGCGCAGCTGGATCAACTCCGGCGGCCTGGGCACTATGGGCTTCGCCGTCCCGGCCGCCATGGGCGCCCAGGCTGGCCGCCCGGGTGAGCTGGTCGTCGCGATCGACGGCGACGGCTGCTTCCAGATGACCTGCCAGGAACTGGCCACCTGCGCGATCGAGCGGCTGCCGATCAAGGTGCTGATCTTCAACAACGGCTTCCTCGGCATGGTGCGCCAGTGGCAGGAGCTGTTCTACGAGGAGCGGTACTCCCAGGTCGAGCTGGGCACCGCCATCCCGGACTATGTCAAGCTCGCCGAGGCCTACGGCTGCGTCGGACTGCGCTGCGACCGGGCCGACGAGGTCGACACGGTGCTCGACAAGGCGCTCGCCGTCACTGGCGTGCCCACGGTGGTGGACTTCCGGGTGCACGACCGTGAGGGCGTGTTCCCGATGGTGCCCGCGGGGCGCCCCAACGACGAGATCGTGCTCGGCCCCGAGTTCAGCGCCGACGAGCAGCGCGCGGCCACGCGCAGAGAGGTGAGTACACGATGAGCACGCACACCCTGTCGGTGCTCGTGGAAAACAAGCCCGGAGTGCTTTCCCATGTCGCCGGGCTGTTCTCGCGGCGCGCGTTCAATATCTCCTCACTCGCCGTCGGCCCGACCGAGGACCAGAGCGTGAGCCGCATGACGATCGTGGTCGACGGCGCCTCCACCCCGGTCGAGCAGGTCACCAGGCAGCTGGAGAAGCTGGTCCGGGTGCTCAAGGTCGTCGAGCTTGACGAGGACCGCGCGGTCGAGCGGGAGCTGGCGCTGATCAAGGTGCAGGCGGAGCCCGGGCTCCGCAGCCAGCTGCTCGAGGTCGCCGCCGTGTTCCGGGCGAACGTCGTCGACATGAGCCCGGCGACGCTGGTGCTCGAGGCGACCAGCAGCCCGGCCAAGCTCGACGCGCTGCTGGCCATGCTGGAGGCGTACGGGCCCTGCGAGCTCGTTCGTACCGGCCGGATCGCGCTGGAGCGCGGCAGCGCCACCATCACCCAATCCGTCCTCGGGGTCAGCGCTGACGCCGAGCCGGCCGACCCGGCCGAATCAGCGGCCTGAGCCTGACCAACCGAAAGGACGCCACCACGATGGCCACCATCTACTACGACACCGACGCCGACCTCAGCCTCATCCAGGGCCGCAAGATCGCCGTCCTGGGCTACGGGTCGCAGGGCCACGCCCACGCGCTGAGCCTGCGCGACTCGGGCTGCGAGGTCCGGGTCGGGCTGCCCGAGGACTCCAGGTCCCGGGCCAAGGCGCAGGCCGCCGGGCTGACCGTCGAAACCCCCGCCGACGCCTGCGCCTGGGCGGACGTGATCATGGTGCTCACGCCGGACACCACCCAGCGGACCCTGTACGCGGACGCGATCGGGCCCAACCTGAACCCGGGCGACGCGCTGTTCTTCGCACACGGGTTCAACATCCACTTCGGCTACATCACCCCGCCCGACCAGGTCGACGTGGCCATGGTCGCGCCGAAGGCGCCCGGGCACCTGGTGCGCAGGCAGTACGAGGCGGGCCAGGGCACCCCGGTGCTGGTCGCGGTCGCGCAGGACGCCACGGGCAAGGCCTGGGACCTGGCCCGCTCCTACGCCCGGGCGATCGGCGGGACCAAGGCGGGCGCACTGGTCACCACGTTCCAGGAGGAGACGGAAAGCGACTTGTTCGGCGAGCAGGCAGTGCTGTGCGGCGGAGTCACAGCGCTGGTGAACGCCGGGTTCGAGACCCTCGTGGCGGCCGGCTACCAGCCGGAGGTCGCCTATTTCGAGTGCCTCCACGAGCTCAAGCTGATCGTCGACCTCATGTATGAGGGCGGGATCGGCTGGATGCGGTACTCGGTGAGCGACACCGCCGAGTACGGCGACCTGACCAGGGGCCCGCGGGTGATCGGCGAGCCGGCCAGGCAGGCCATGGCCAAGCTGCTCGAAGACATCAGGTCGGGCGAGTTCGCCCGGGAGTGGGTCGCCGAAGATGACAACGGCCGCCCGAACTTCAAGCGGCTTCGCGCGGCAGCCGCCGACAGCGAGATCGAGCGGGTCGGCCGTCCGCTGCGTCAGATGATGAGCTGGCTGAACGCGCCCTCCGACGCCGAGGGCGGAAGCTGATGAGCGACCACGTACCCGGCCGCCGCACGCCGACGCGCGAGGTGGCTGCGCCATGAGCTACTCAATAGCGCACCTTCCCGGAGACGGCGTCGGCCCCGAGGTGACCGAGGTGGCCAGGCGGTGCGTCGAGGCGGTGGCCGGCCGGTACGGCTTTGCCGTGGACTGGCACGGCTACCCACTCGGCGCGCGCCACTTCCTGGCCACCGGCGAGGTGCTGCCCGACGGCGTCCTCGACGAGCTCAGGAAGACCGACGCGGTCCTGCTTGGCGCGGTCGGCAGCCCGGAGGTGCCGCCCGGCGTGCTCGAGCGCGGCCTGCTGCTGCGGCTGCGCGCCGAGCTTGACCTGTACATCAACCTGCGGCCGTCCAAGCTGCGGCCGGGCGTGGCCGGCGCGGTGGCCAGGCTCAGCCCGGCCGACCTCGACCTGGTGATTGTGCGCGAGAACACCGAGGGCCTGTACGCGGGCGCCGGCGGCACCGTGCACCGGGGCACCGCGTTCGAGAGCGCCACCGAGGAGTCGCTGAACACCAGGGCCGGCGTGGAGCGGTGCATCAGGTACGCGGCCGGGCTGGCCGCGCGCCGTCGCGGGAAGCTGACCCTGGTACACAAGACCAACGTGCTGGTGCACGCCGGCGACCTGTGGCGGCGCACCGCCGAGGAGGTCGCCGGGCAGGCCGGGGTCGCGCTGGACTACGCGCACGTCGACGCGGCCTGCCTGTACCTGGTCGACGACCCGGCCAGGTTCGACGTGATCGTGACCGACAATCTGTTCGGCGACATCCTGAGCGACCTCGGCGCCGCGCTCACCGGCGGCCTGGGGCTGGCCCCGAGCGGCAATCTCAACCCGGACCGGACTGGCCCGTCGGTGTTCGAGCCCGTGCACGGGTCGGCGCCGGACATCGCCGGTACCGGGCGGGCTAACCCGGCCGGGGCGGTGCTGTCGGCGGCGCTGATGCTCGACCACCTCGGCGAGCACGCGGCCGGCGCCCAACTTGACGCGGCGGTGTCCGCGGTCCTCGCGGCCGGGGCGCCCGCGACCACCACCGACTGGGAAGCGGCGCTGCTCGCGGCGCTCGACGGGCCGACCGGAGGCACCGCATGAACCCCGAAAAGGTCGAGATCTACGACACCACCCTGCGCGACGGCTCCCAGCAGGTCGGGCTGGACCTGACCGTCGCCGACAAGCTGCACGTGGCCGCCGCGCTCGACGCGCTCGGCGTAGACGTGGTCGAGGGCGGCTGGCCGGGCTCCAACCCCAAGGATGCCGAGTTCTTCGCCCGGGCCAGCGAGCTGGACTTCAAGAACGCTCAGCTGGCCGCGTTCGGCGCCACCCGGCTGCCGCGCCGCGGCGTCGAGGACGACGCCAACCTGGCCGCGCTGCTAGCGGCGGACACGCCGATCGTGACGCTGGTCGGCAAGGCCTGGACGCTGCACGTCGATGAGGCCCTCCGGACCACCCACGAGGAGAACCTGGCCATGGTGGCGGACTCGGTCGCTTACATGGCCGCCGCCGGGCGCCGGGTCGTCTTCGACGCCGAGCACTTCTTCGACGGCTACCGCGCCGACCGCGGCTATGCCCTCGCGGTCCTCGACGCCGCCGTGGGCGCGGGCGCCGACACGCTCGTGCTCTGCGACACCAACGGCGGCACGCTGCCCGACGACGTGGCGCGCATTGTCGCGGAGGTCACCGGCACGGCCCGGGCCAGGGTGGGCGTTCACTTCCACAACGATGCCGCGTGCGCGGTCGCCAACTCGGTGCTGGCCGTCGCGGGCGGCGCGCTGCACGTGCAGGGCGCGGCCAACGGCTACGGCGAGCGCTGCGGCAACGCGGACCTGTTCGCGGTCATCGCCAACCTGGAGCTGAAACGCGATCACGAGCTGCTGCCGGCGGCGGCTGGCCGCCCTGGCGTCCACCGCCAGGACCATCGCCGAGTACGCCAACCTGCCCTTCGAGTCACGTCAGCCGTATGTCGGCTCGTCGGCGTTCGCCACCAAGGCGGGCCTGCACGCGTCCGCGATCGCCCGGCGCCCGGACGCGTACGCGCACGTCGACCCGGGCGCGGTCGGCAACCGGCAGCAGGTCCTGGTCAGCGAGCTGGCCGGACGGAGCAACGTGCTGGCCAAGGCAGACGAGCTGGGGCTTGTTCTCTCGCCCGAGCTGGCCACCGTGGTGCTGGAGGCGGTGAAGGAGGCCGAGCACCGCGGTTATGCGTACGAGGCCGCGGACGCCTCGTTCGAGCTGCTGGTCCGCAAGATCGCGGACGCGCTGCCCAGCTGGTTCGAGCTGGACAGCTACCGGGTCGTGATCGAGCGCGCGGCGGCGGCCGACCGCAGCGAGGCGATCGTGCGGCTGCGGCTGGGCGGCGAGCGGGTGGTCGCCGTCGGCGAGGGAGTAGGCCCGGTGCACGCCCTGGACCAGGCGCTGCGGCGCGGGCTGGCCGACTTCTACCCGGAGCTGGGCAACATTCACCTGGTCGACTACAAGGTGCGCATCCTGGACGGCCGCGCGGCGACCAGCGCGGTCACCAGGGTCATGCTGACCTCCGCCGATCACGACGGCGAGTGGATCACCGTGGGCGTCTCCGAAGACATCGTCACGGCGTCCTGGGAGGCGCTCGCCGACGGGGTCGCCTTCGGGCTGCTGCGGGCTGGCGCCCAGGCCGCCGAGCCCGTCGCCGCGGGCGCCGTGTGACAAACCCGCAATTCCCCCCCGGCCTTCAACTCAATCTAGGAGAGACGGCATGACCAGCCAGCTGCCCCGCCCGCGTTCCGGCCCGCTCACCACCGGGCCCGCCCGTGCCCCCGCCCGCGCGATGCTGCGCGCCGTCGGGCTCAGCGAGGAGGACCTCACCCGCCCGCAGGTGGCCGTCGCCTCCTCGTGGAACGAGGTCACGCCGTGCAACCTGCACCTGAACGGGCTGGCCGGGGCGGCCAAGGAGGGCATCAGGCAGGCCGGCGCGGTGCCGCTGGAGTTCGGCACCATCGCGGTGTCGGACGGCATCTCGATGGGCACCGAGGGCATGAAGGCGTCGCTGGTCAGCCGCGAGGTGATCGCCGACTCGGTCGAGCTGATGGTGGCGGCCGAGGGCTTCGACGCGCTGGTCGCGATCGCGGGCTGCGACAAGTCGCTGCCGGGGATGCTCATGGCCTGCGCGCGGCTGAACATCCCGGCCGCGTTCCTGTACGGCGGGACCATCCTGCCGGGCTGGGCCCTCGGCCGCTCGGTCACCATCCAGGACGTGTTCGAGGCGGTCGGCGCCCAGTCGGCGGGCGAGATGTCGGACGCCGACGCGCTGGAGGTCGAGCGCGCCGCCTGCCCGGGCGCCGGATCGTGCGCGGGCATGTACACGGCCAACACCATGTCGGCCTGCGCCGAGGCGCTCGGCATGGCCTTGCCCGGCTCGGCGACGGCGCCCGCGGTGTCCGCCGAGCGCACGGACCTGGCCCGCCGCACCGGCGAGGCGGCGGTGGCCGCGCTGGCGACCGGGCTGTTGCCGCGCGACATCATGACCAGGGCCGCGTTCCTCAACGCGGCGGCGGTAGTGATGGCGACCGCGGGCTCGACCAACGCCGTGCTGCACCTGCTCGCGATCGCGGCCGAGGCGGAGGTGGAGCTCACGCTGGAGGACTTCGACGCGGTGAGCAGGCGGACGCCGCACATCGCGTCGATGCGCCCGGCGGGGCGGTTCGTGATGAGCGAGCTTGACCGGGTCGGCGGCCTGCCGGTGGTGCTGCGCGAGCTGCTGTCGGTCGGCCTGGTGGACGGCGACGCGGTGGCGGTGAACGGCCGGACCCTCGCCGAGAACGTCGCCGAGGCGCTGGACCCGGACGGCAGCGTCGTCCGGCCGGTCAAGGACCCGATAGGTCCCGAGGGCGGTCTCGCGGTGCTGCGGGGCAGCCTGGCGCCGGGGGGAGCGGTGGTGAAGATCCCCGGGATCGAGACGCTGCGGTTCGACGGATCGGCCCGGGTATTCGGCCGCGAGGAAGACTGTTTCGCCGCGGTCACGGCCGGCCAGGTGACCAAGGGCGACGTGCTGATCATCCGTTACGAGGGCCCCAAGGGCGGCCCGGGGATGCGCGAGATGCTCGCGGTGACCGCCGCCATCAAGGGCGCTGGCCTCGGCAAGGATGTGGTCCTGGTGACCGACGGGCGGTTTTCCGGGGCGACGTTCGGAGCCTGCGTGGCTCACGTGGCGCCTGAGGCGTTCGAAGGCGGCCCGATCGGCCTGGTCACCGACGGGGACCGGATTGTCCTTGATGTCCCTGCTCGCCGGCTCGAGCTGCTCGTCGACGACGCGGAGCTGGCCCGCCGCCAGGCCGCCTGGCAGCAGCCCGCGCCCAATTACACCCGCGGCGCGCTCGCCAAGTACGCAGCGCTGGTCTCCGGCGCCGATCGCGGCGCCGTGTGCGAGCCGCCCTCTGGCGCCTGACGGGGGCGGGCGGTGGCTGGCCTGCCGGGCCGGCGACAGGCCAGCCACCGCCCGGTAGCTACTGGCGGGAGAACGGCCGGCCGACCGTGTAGGCGTAGGGGATATTGATGAGCTCATCACCGCTGAACGTGGCCAGGTTGAAGGTGTCAACGGCGACGAAGCCGCGGACCACCGTGCCTGTGGGCGCGTTCGGCGTGAAAGTGAGCGTGATGGTGCCCGACTGGCCCGGCGCGAGGGTCACCGGCGTGTAGGGAGCACTCGCGTTGACGCTCTGCGCCCAGACGTCGCCGGAGCTGGCGGACACCGCTGAGTCGAACGGGTTGGTGTAGGCGACCGCGGCCAGGTTCACGATCCCGGTGGTCGGAGCCGTGAAGGGCCCGGTGGCCTCGGGCAGCCCGAAGAAGAACCCCGGAGCCACCTCAGGCGCGGTCAGAGCAGCGACCGAATCGTTGCCGAACGAGATGCCGGCGAAGTCCGGATCGCCTTGGTTGGCGAGGACATCCATCGTGACCGGCACCGTGCCCTGGGCGGCTACGGTCAGCAGGTTGGTGTTGGTCGGGACCAGCCAGTTCGGCTGGACCGTCGGCGACAGCGGCTGCGCCACGTTGTTCACGTCGGTGCCGAGCAGCTCTTGCGGGACGCGCCCGCTGCGCCGCGCGTCAGCGAAGTAGTCCTTGCTGATGTTGCCGGTGTTGGTGACGTGGATGGTCGCGGTGACCGGGACGCCCGCCGGGAGTACCTTGCCCGCCGAGTCCGGTATCCCGCTGCTGGTCACCGCGGGCGCGGTGAAAGAGACGGCACCGGTGAACGGCTCGCTGAGGTGCGCGCCGTCGACCGGGGCGATGGTCAGCAGTACCACGGTCCACAGGCCGGCCGCTGGCGAGCCGTGGAAGAACTGCATGGTCGGGCCGGTGCCGAAGAACACGTCGTTGCCGGTCGACTGGACGTCCAGCGGCTCGCCGCTGGGATCGACCAGGAAGCCTTCCAGGGAGTAGTCGAGGGCCGGCAGCTGGATGCCGACGTTCAGCGACGGCTTACCCGATGGCACTTTGAACTGGTAGGTGAACCCTTGGCCGGCGTCGAAGAAATTGCCGCCGCCGGTCAGCCTGCCGTGGAAAGAGCCGCCGCCCGAATTGATCGGGACCAGAGATCGCACGATGATCGGGATGCTCCCGTCGGTGCTGCTGCCGGTGCCCAGGTGCAGGCTGAGCGCCTCGTCCCCGGCCGAGCCGGCCGTCACGGTCACCTTGAAGGTGCCGGACGTGCCTGGCGCGAGCGTCTCGGAGGCTGGCGAGACCGACCCTGCGGTGTGGAACTTCTCGGTGGCGTAGGAGAACTGGACCGGGCCCCGGTACTGGGCGGTGCTGACGGTAAAGATCACCGCGGTCCAGGTGCCGGCGCTGGGCTTTCGCACCTCGACGTGCCCGAAGCCGCTCTGATTGGTCCCGATCAGTGAGTAGGCGGCGACGTTGCCCTGCGGATCGAATAGCGTCTCGTAGGCAACGCCGCCGATCGTGGCGTCGTTCCAGGTGATGTTGCCGTTCAGGTAGCCGGTCCCGGCCGGCACGCTGAAGGTGCGGAGCGCGTAGAAGTCGGTGTTTCCCTCACCGTCGATGTACGTCGGCGACGACGAACTCAGGTTGACGGTGCCGGTGTCATTGGAGACCGTGGTCGGCAGGCCGGATACCGTCGGGGTGACCGTCTGGGATCGGGTGCCTTCGTTGGTGACGCCGACGCTGAACGCTCGCGACTGGCCCGCCTTCACGGTGGTGTTCAGGCTGGTCTTGTTGACCAGCAGGGTGCTGCCCTGCGGGCTGCCGCCGTTCACCGACTGAGCCAGATGGACGGCCTTGAGCGTGTTGACCAGCCCGGCGCCCTGGTGGTCGGCCGGCGCGCCCAGGTCGGTAGCCGTGCTGACGATGATCTGCTTGACCAGGGCCGGGGACGGCAGGCCGCCGCCGTGGACCCGGGCATAGGCCTCGATGACCAGCGCCGCGGTCGCCGAGGTCTCGGGAGCCGACGCGCTGGTCCCGCCCGCTGCCCAGATCGGCGGCGGGTTGGCGCCATGGTCGATGTCGGCGCAGCCGGTGAATTCGGTGGTGTTGCTGCTGCACAACGACCAGCCACGGTCACCAGGGGCGACCACGTTCACCGTGTGCGGGTCGAATTCGGTGACTCCGCTGGCGCTCAGCGCGCTGATGTTGTTGTTCTCCCAGCCGCCCGGCGACAGCTGCGTGCCGTACCTGGTGGTCTGCCGGTAGACCTGGTAGGTGGTCGTGCCGCCGACCGCGATCACGCCGGGCGTAGTCGCCGGCGAGCCGATGTTGTTGAACGGGCCGGCGTCGCCGCTGCTGACCACGACGGTCACGCCCGCGGCCACCGCCGCTTGGTCGGCCAGCGAGACCGGGTCGTTCTCCGTGTCGGGAATCGGGTTAGCGTCGAAGGACTCGTTGAGCACGTTCACGTGGTCGTTCAGGACCGCCCACTGGATCGCCTGGATGACCTGCGAGTTGAAGAAGCCGGCGTTGCTGCCCACCACGTTCAGCACGGCCAGGCTGGCGCCGGGGGCGATGCCCTCGATCTTGATATTGCAACCCGGCGGCAGCGGGTGGGCCGGGTTCACGAAGCCGGACAGGTCATAGGTCTGGTTGCCCTGCGAGGCAATCGTGCCGGCGTCCAAGAACGCCTCCCGGCCGTCGGTGGGCGCGCCAGGGCCGAACCCGCTGAAGTCCTCGTAGTCGAAGATGACGTGCTGTCCGTCCGGGCGGATCAGGTCCGGGTTGTTCGGGTCGAGGCCGTCGGCGATGATCCCCACCTTTATGCCGGTCCCGTCCACGATCCGCTGGGCGGCCGGCACGTTCATCACGGTCCGTGCCTCGGGCTCGATCAGTGGCCGGCCGGGGTTGGCCGGGCAGATCTGCTGCACGGCTGCTGGCGAGCTGGCGCGGCCGTGGCGCACCGAGGCAAGCGCGGCCGGGATGGCCGCGCCCGGGCCGCTGCCCAGCGACGCGAACTGCCTCATGGCGTCGGGAACTACGGCAGCGACGGCCGGGTTCGCCTTCAGCCGGGCGATCTCCGCCGCCGAGATCGTCGCCGAGATCGCATTGATGATCTGGAAACTCTTGACGTTTCCCGCGTGCAGCCTGGTGAGTTCCGACCTGACGTCGGCCTGCGAGGCATCGGCAGCCCGGATCCGCTGCCTGGCGGTCACTCCCTTAGCCGGCAGGTTGGCGAGCTGGTTCTTGAAGATGATGATCGAGCGATGCGTCGCCTCGGCCGACAGGCGCCGGACCTGTGCTGCGGACAGGACGGACGGGCTGCCCTGGAAGACGTCGCGTGGCGGGCCGGCTGCCGCGGCGGGCCCGCTGCTGCCGAGGGCGAGCAGCCCGGCGGCGGTTAACGACGCCAGGAAGCGTGAGCGCATGACAGTTTCCCTTCCAGAAATAGGGCCCCTGGGTTCAATGGATCGTCGCAACGTGGCTGGTTACGGCTCTGTCCGCTGGGTGCTGAGGGTAGTTCGATTCCCGGGGACTTGGGGGGTGCCGCGCGGGGGATGCGTGGCTTACGTGGCACCAGAGGCGTTCGAAGGCGGCCCGGTCGGCCCGGTCGGCCCGGTCGGCCCGGTCGGCCCGGTCGGCCCGGTCGGCCCGGTCGGCCCGGTCACCGACCGGGACCGGATTTTCTCGATGTCCCTGGTCGCCGGGCTGGTTGCAGCCTGGTGAATCCGGGAATCGGCCCGGAAAATCCTGACCGATCCCCGAATTCACCAGGCGATAGCGGCGGCCGGCGGGTTTCTGCAGTGACGTTCGGGGCATGCGTGGCACATGCGGCACCGGAGGCATCCGACGGCGGCCCCCGGTGACAGCGGCGGCCCTGCGGTGCTGCTGTTGGCGCCGCGAGATGCCATCACTGATGTTGACCTGACAGACTCTCAAGCTGGCGATGCCGGGTGGATCTCCCGAGCCTGCCCGGCTCCCTGGGCCAATCCGGCGGGCGGCCGGCTGCTGCCGCTGTCCGCTATCCGCTGCTTGGCGCCATAATGCGACGGGAAGGAGCAGCGATGGCCGAGGCGGATCCTGGCGGATCAGGTCCCTCAACCAGTCGGAGCGGCGTCGTCGGCCCGATCTGGTTGCTTGAGCACGCCCAGGACATCGTGACCGTGACGGTCGGCATCGTGCTGATCCTCCTGGCGGCGGTGCTGATGATCTCCGGCATCGTCGAGTTCGCGAAGACCATGTCGGGATCGGTCACGTCGGCCACCATCGCCTCAGCGGCCACCACCCTGCTGGACCAGGTGCTCCTGGTGCTCATCCTGGTCGAGATCGTGCACACGGTGGTGCTCTCCCTGCGGGCGCACCGCCTGGTGGCGCAGCCGTTCATCGTCGTCGGGCTGGTCGCCGTGATCAGGCGGATCCTGTTCATCCTGAGCAACCAGATACATGTCAGTACGTCAGAACTGGCCCTGCTGATCGCGATGATCGTGGTGTTCATCGGCGGCCTCATCCTGGTCAACAGGTTCGAGAAGAGCGCCGAGTAACGCGAGCGCCCGCCGGCCGCTCCGCCCGGCCAGGCCGCACCCAGCCCGACAGGCGATCAAGATCTGCTCGGTCGCGTAGGCGACCGGCGAGCGGGCGTCACCGGCGAACACCGGCAAAGTGATCTTCTTGGGCAGCAATGCGCGATTAAGATGATCATTTGTGCACCGGCCGCCCGACCAGCAAACATTTCGCGATTCCTAGCACCACCACGAGCGGAATGCTAGGCCCGTCCATGGCTGGGCGTAAATGGTACGGATCGATATCGTCCGTGCTCACCGGGCTGCCCGGCGGGCGCCGTGAGCGCGCAGTCCGTACCAGCGTCGCCGCTGCGACGCTGGTAGCGGAGTTTACATGTTATTAGCAATCTTCATTCTGCGGAGGGACTTGTGCATAGGTGTAGATGTGCGTAATGCTGTCACGGCGGTCAGACATACCAATTACAGGTCAGTAGGAGCACAACGGCGCATGTCTTCGCGGGTCCGGGCGAGTCGCAGCTTAGCGGCGAGCGCGTTAGGCCGCGTAACGCGGCAGAGCTGGGCCGGATGGCTGGCCAGCCTGGCGCTGGTCACCGCCATCGCGGGCTGCGCGGGCCAGGCTGATGCCGGGCTGCCCTCGAAGTCGGAGGCGCCCGGTATCGCGGCGGTGCTGACGGAACCGCAGCTGAGCGCCCGTGAGCAGGTGCTGGCCGCCTACACCGGCTACTGGCAGGCCACCAGCGCCGCGGTCGACGCGGGAGGTGCCGCGGCGGCTCGCGTCGTGCTGGCCAGGTACCTGACGTCCAGTGCCATCCCGGGGGTCATCGCGGCCATGCGGCCGGACTGGGCCGACCACGCGGTCAGTGCGGGGAGCCCGGTCATGCACATCCTGAGCATCAAGATCACCGGCGGGCACGCGCTCGTGCACGACTGCATCGACCTGAGCCACGCTGGCCTGGCGAACGCCCGAACCGGCCGGGTATACCCGCGCAGCTTCGGCAGCGAGCGCGTCAATTTCTATGCTGACCTGGTGCGTTCGCGGGCCGGCTGGCTGATAAGCAATCTCGTCCCTGTGATGGCGTCATGCGAACCCTGAAGAATGTCAGTCTGGTAACGGCAGTGATCGCCCTGGTGGCCTTAGCCGGCGCGGGCACAGCGCCTAGTGCGCGGGCGGCGGCCGGCGCGCGGGCGGCTGGTGCGGCGGTCGGCGCGCGGGCGGCTGGCGCGGCGGCCGGAGCGCCGGGAAACGGGTGCTACGCGGCCCGGACCCCGAGCGGCTGGCAGCTTGTCTGCGGCAGCGGCGGCGGATCACCAGGAGGGCCCAGCGTCCCTGGCGCCCCCGGCGGCGCGGGCGGCCCGGGCGGACCGGCCGACCCCGGCTACGGCCTGAGAACGACCTGCACGCTGGAGGCGCCCGGCGGGATGACCCCCCCGTACCCCGCGCCGGCCGGTCAGGTGTGGATGCGCACGGTATGCACGTCCATCGGGTTGTACGGCACGGCCCCGGCACCGGGCGGCCTCGTCCTGGTGCCGACCGGGTCAACCACCGCGGCGCCGGGCATCTCACCTCAGGAGCTCGTGCAATGGGCGCTCGCCGAGCTGAACGTGCCCGCGCCCGTCGTGTCAACGGCTCCGCCGAACGGCCATGACGGCCTGGTCGGCCTGCCGGAATGGTTCTGGGTCAGGAACTGGAAACCGATCCCCGTGGACCTGGCGGTCGGCCCGGTTTGGGCGAAGGTCGCGGCCTCTCCCGGGCAGCTGACCTTCTCGCCGGGCGGCGGCCTGCCGAGCGTGTCCTGCACCGGCCCGGGCCAGCAGTACAACCCCGCGCTGCCCGCAAGCGCCCAGCACTCGGCCTGCTCGTACACCTACCCCCAGTCCTCGGCGCTGCAGCCGGGCGGCGTTTACACCGCGACGGTGTCGGTCACCTGGACCGCGACCTGGACCGACTCGGGCGGAGCCGGAGGAACGGTGAACCCGCCCCTGGTGATGCACACGTCGTTCGCACTGCCGGTGGCGGAGGGCCAGGCCCTGGTGAATACGCCATGAGCGGCATCGACCCGGGACCGGGCCTCGGTACCGCCTTCCACCCTGAGCTAGGACCGGCAGGCAATGGCGCGGCGCCGCGGCCCGGCGCGCTGCGCGGGCTGCCGCGGCGCAGGCGCCCCGGGATGATCGCGCTCGCGGCGGCGCTGATCGGAGCCGGGATCCTGGCCAGCGCCGCGCTGTATCAGCGTGCCGATCATCAGGTGCCCGTGCTCATCGTGACCGCGACGGTGCCGGCCGGCTCGGTGATCACCTCGGCCGATGTCGGCACCACGACCATCGTCGCCGGGCCTGGCCTGGCCGACATCCCGGCCCGGCAGCTGAGCCAGGTTACCGGCCTGGTGGCCGCCGTCACGCTGCGTCCGGGCACGCTGCTGGCTGCGGACGAGGTGACCGCGTCGCTACCGCCCGCCAGGGGCCAGGTCATGGTGTCGCTCCCGCTGAAGCCGCAGTCGGTTCCCGCCAGCGGCCTGCAGCCCGGCGATCACGTGCTGGTCACAAGCACCCCCGGCTACCAGGGGCAAGGTGGCGCATCGGGCGCGACGCCGCCCGTCATCACCCAGCCGGTGCCCGGGGTAGTCGAAGCCGTGAACACCGTGCCCGACCAGAACGGCTTCGATGTCGTCGACCTCCTGGTCGCGTCCGGGTCGGGAGTTCCGCTGGCGCAGCAGGACTCAACCGGCCAGATCGAGCTGGTCGTGACGAGCCGGGGTTCCAGGTGAGCCTGTACGCCCTGGTGTCTGCGGGCGGATCGCCAGGAGTCACCACCTCGGCGCTCGCCCTCACGCTCGGCTGGCCGTCTCAGGTCATCCTGGCCGAATGTGACCCAAGCGGCGGTGACATCCTGGCCGGGCTGTTCGCCGGTCACCTGCCGGCCACCAAGGGCCTGGCGCCGCTGGCGCTGGCCGCGGGCCAGAGCGCGGACGCGGCCACCGCGGCCCTGTGGCAACAGCTCATCGAGCTGGACGACGAGCGGGGCAGGCTGCTGCTGGCGGGCGTCACCGACCCCAGGCAGGGCATCGGGCTGGCGGCGGCCTGGCCGGTCCTCGCGACCGCGCTCGCCGCGCTGCCAGCCGACGTCATCGCTGACTGCGGTCGGCTGGACGCCGTGGCGCCGTACGTCCTCACCGTCGCGGCCGTGGCGGTGCTGGTCATGCGGCCGTCGCTGCGCCAGGTGAGCAGGGCCAGGGCCCGGATCAACATGCTTTCCCAGGTCATGGGCGACCCGAGCCGGGTGGCGCTGCTGCTGGTCGGGGAGGGCACGCTTTCGGAGCGGGAGATCGCCGGCGCGCTCGGCGTCCAGATCGCCGGGTCCCTGCCGCAGGACCGGAAGACCGCGATGGTGCTGTCCGACGGTGCGGGCGGCCGGCGCGGGCTGTCGGCCCGGCCGCTCATCCGGACCGCAGTCGGGGTCGGCCGGGCGCTGCGCGCCACCGTCGTCGCGGCCGGCGGCCCGCCCGGGCACGACTACGCGGCGGCCCGGGAGCGGGAAGCCAACCCGGCGCCATGACCGAGCTCAGGTGGCGCCCCCCGCCCTATCTGCCCGCCCAGGCGCCCGCGGGGTCCGCGCCAGCCCTTGCGGCGCCCGCCCACGCGGCGCCGGGGCGAGCGGCACCCGGCCAGGCGAGCCTCGGACTGAGGGTGCCAGGTCAGGCGGCAGGCGGGCTGGCGGCGACCGGGCCGCAGGGCGCCATCGAGCTGGACGATGCCTGGCTGCGCAGTGCCGTCACGGACATCCTCGACGTGATCGCCGGGCGCCTTGATGACGGCGCAGAGCCCGATGAGGTCATGCCGCTGATCCGCGAGGCGGTCCGGGCCTGGGCCGAGCGGCAGGCCAGGGCGGGCGCGCTGATTCCGGCCCCGGCCGACCGGGATGCGCTGGCCCAGGCCATCTACGACCAGCGTTACGGTCTCGGGCCGCTCGCCGCGTACCTGCGGGATCAGCAGGTGGAGAACGTCGACGTCAATGGCTGTGACCAGGTGTGGGTCACCTACTCCACCGGAGAGCGGGTCGCCGGGCCGCCGGTGGCCGCCAGCGATGAGGCGCTGATCGCGATGATCCGCAACTGGGCGGTGCGCGGCGGCCAGACGGCCCGCGACTTCTCCGCCGCCGCGCCGCTGGTCAGCGTGGCGCTGGCGGACGGCACCCGGATGACCGCCACGATGTCGGTGACGCCGCGGCCGTGCGTATCGCTGCGCAGGCACGGGCAGCGGGACGTGGACCTGGCCCGGCTGATCCAGCTGGGCACGATCGACGCGACCGTGGCCAGCCTGCTGGCCGCGGCGGTCAGGAGCCGGTGCAACATCATCGTCACCGGCGGCGTGAACGCCGGGAAGACCACCCTGCTCCGGGCCCTGGCCAGCGAGATCCCGCCGATTGAGCGGGTCGCCACCCTCGAGGGCGAGTATGAGCTGTATCTGCACGGCCGGACCCAGCATCCCGATGTGATCGCGTTCGAAGCCCGGGAGGCCAACTCCGAGGGTGCTGGCGCTATCTCGCTGCATGACCTCATCGCGCACGCGCTGCGGCACAACCCGCAGCGCATCCTGGTCGGCGAGGTCCGGCGCAGCGAGATCCTGCCGATGCTGGAGGCGATGAACTCCGGCCAGGAGGGCTCGATGTGCACGCTGCACGCGAACTCCCCGGCCGAGGTGTTCGACCGCATCCTGATCCTCGGGCTGCGGGGCGGCCTGGCGCTCGGCGAGCGGGCCATCCACATTCTCGTCGGAATGGCCATCGACCTGGTCGTTCACGTGCGGAAGCGGCACGACGGCAGGCGGACAGTCAGGTACGTCTCAGAGATCCTTGAGGTCCTGCCGCCCGGCGAGACCGACCGGCCGGCCGTTAACCGGCTTTTCCTGCCTGAGGGACCGGGCGGGCGGGCGGTCGCCGCGCATACTCCCTCGCCGCGGCTGCTGGGGAAGCTGGCGGCGGCAGGCTTCGATCCCGGGCTGCTCGACCAGCACCGGGCGATGGCCAGGGCCGGAGGCCAGCGATGACCCTGCTGGCCGCGCTGTCCGGTGCCGCCATCGTCGGCGGGCTCCTGCTGGGAGTCGCCGAGTTCTTCAGGCGGGCGCCTTCGGCAGGCACGCCGAGGCGGCCGCGCCTCGGCGGTTCATCGCGCGACCAGGCGCGCCGGATCCTCATCGGCCTGGTAGCCGGGCTCGCTGCCCTGGCGATCACCCGGTGGCCGGTCGCGGGGGTAGCGGTCGCGGCTGGAGTGATCTTCCTGCCCGGGCTGACGCTCTCCGGCGGCCGCCAGAGGACCGCGATGCTGGAGGGCCTGGAGCAGTGGATCAGGCGCCTGGCCGACATGCTCACCGCGAGCCGGGGCCTGGAAGACGCCATCGAGACCAGCGCGCGCTCGGTGCCGGCCGCGATCGCTGAGCCGGTCACGACCCTGGCCCGCAGGTTGTCGGCACGCACCGGGACCGAGGCGGCGCTGCGTGCCTTCGCCGCCGACATCGACGATCCGGCGGGCGACCGGATTGCCGCCGCGCTCATCATCGCGACCGGGCGGCGCGGCGGGGCCGTCCGTGACGTACTGAACGCGCTGGCCGTTCTGCTAGCCAGGGACGTGGCTGCGCGCCGCGAGATAGAAGCCGAACGGGCCCAGCACCGGACCACCGTCAGGTGGATCGTCCTCTTCGTGGCGGGCTTCAGCGTGTTCGCGGTCCTGAACCGCGGCTACTCGGCTCCCTACGGCTCAGTGGCGGGCCAGATCGTCCTGGCCATCGTGGTCGCGCTGTATGCGGCCGGGCTTGGCTGGCTGCACCATCTGGGCACGATCCCGGCCCCCGGGCGCTTCCTCAACCAGGCTGACCGGGCCGATGCCCGCGGCGGCGATCGGGGAACCGGGAGGAGTCGATGAACCTGTGGGCCGTCGCGGCTGGCGTACTGTGCGGTCTCGGGATCTTCCTGGTGATCGCGGAGATCGTGCCGGCCGGCGCCCGGCTTGACGCGGCGCTCGGCCGCCTGGACGCGAGCGCCGCCACCCTGGACCCTGACGCCCGGGCCTCCCGCAGGCTGGCCGACCGGCTCGCGGCGGAGCTACCGTGGCTGCCCGCGCCCGCAGCTGACCTGGCCCTGCTCGGCCAGTCCCCGGAAAGCTTCATTGCCAGCAAGGTGTTCTGCGGCCTGCTGGGAGTCGCGCTTCCGCCCGCGCTGGCCAGCTTGTCACTGCTCACGGGGGTCGGCCTGCCCTGGGTGATCCCCGCGGTCGGCTCGCTGGCCTGCGGGGCCGCGCTGTTCTTCGCGCCCGACCTGGTCATCAAAGTCAACGCCGCGGAAAAACGGGCCGACTTCAGGCACGCGCTCACCAGCTACCTCGATCTGGTTGCGCTGGAGCGCGGGGCCGGGGCCGGCCCGACCGAGGCGCTGGAGGCGGCCGCCGAGATCGGCGGCGGCTGGGCATTCGAGCGGATCGCCGCCGCCCTGGATCAGGCCAGGCGGGCGGGCGGTGCGCCGTGGACGGCGCTGGCCGCCCTGGCCCGCGAGACCGGGATCACCGAACTCTCGGACATCGCTGACATCGCCGAGGTGGCCGGGCAGGAAGGCGCGCGGATCCTCGAGACGCTCGCCGCCCGGGCCGCCTCCATGCGGGCCGAGGCGCTCGCGGCCGACCGGGCCCGGGCCGGCTCGCGCAGCACGACCATGGTGGTCCCGATCGCGCTGCTCGCCGTCGGTTTCCTGCTGCTGCTTGTCTTCCCGATTGTCTACCGAACGTTCGTCGCGGGATAGCCCCGCCCGGTGAGGAACTGGAGGCCTTCACATGAATGCGATCTGGCTAGCGGCTAGCTACCTCTTCGACCGAGCCCGCAGCCGCGCCCGCGCGGCTCTCGATGGCCATCCCGAGTCAGGCGCCCTGAGCCTGGAGTGGATTGTCATCGCCGTTGCCTTGGTGGCGGCGGCGGGCGTGGCCGGAGGACTCATCACGGTTGCGATCAAGTCCGCGGCGGGGAGCCTGCCCTGAGCAGTCGCGGGAACGGGAACCGCCGCACCGACGCAGGCGCGCTCTCCCTGGGCTATGTCATCTTGTTCCCGGTGTTCCTGCTGGCGATCATGACCGTGGTCCAGGCGTCGTTCTGGTACCTGGCCAGGCAGACCGCGCTGGCGGCGGCGCGCCAGGGCGTCGACGCGGCCCGAGCGCAGAACGCGCCGGCTGGCGCGGGCGCTGGCGCGGCGATGGCCTTCGCGCACTCGGCTGGCTCCGGTTACCTGCTCAACCCCGCGGTCAGCGACGGCGGGAGCACTCCCCGGACCATCCAGATCACGGTGACCGGCCAGGTGGTATCGCTGCTCCCCGGTGTGAGCTGGGCCGTCAGCCAGGTGGCGCAGGCGCCTGTTGAGCAGTTCACTACGCCATGAAACGAAAGAACTGGCTGATGCGAGGACGGCGGCGCGGTGCCGACGCGGGTGACGCCTCGCTCGAACTGATCATCCTCGCTCCGGTCCTGCTGGCTCTGATCGGCCTGGTGATCGCGGCCGGGCGCACGTCAGTGGCGCAGGGATCGGTAGCCGCGGCCGCCCGCGACGCGGCCCGCCAGGCCTCGATCTCGCGCAGCCCAGGCGACGCTCAGGCGGCCGCGCTGGCCAGCGCCGACGCTGCCCTCAGCCAGGACGGCCTGGACTGCACGCCCGTGGTCAGTATCGACACGGCGGGATTCGGCGTCCCGGTCGGGCAGCCAGCGCAGGTGACGGCCACGGTCACCTGCCAGGTACCGCTTTCCGACCTGGTAGTTCCGGGAATGCCGGGTAGTACGACGCTCCAGGCGACCTTCACATCGCCCCTGGATCCTTACCGTGGACGGTGATGTCACAGTGACCGTCACAGGGGAGGGCCAGAATCGGGCACCGAAGATTCCCGGCTGGCGGCCAGGAAACTGGGAGCGGCGGATGGGATTACCACAAGGGCCGGGCGGCTGGCGAGGCGCCTGGAGTGCCCGGACTGACCCGGCGGCGGCGGACCGGGAGCGCGGCTCGTTCAGCCTGATGCTCGTCGTCATGACCGTCGCGCTGCTAGCCCTGGCCGGCCTGGTCGTCGACGGCGGGACCAAGCTCGACGAAGCGGAGAACGCCAACGCGGTCGCGGAGGAGGCGGCCCGGGCCGGCGCCGGAATGGTGAACCAGGGAAACGCCTATTCGACCGGTGCCTTCACGGTCGACCAGAACCAGGCCCTCGCGGCCGCCCGCGCCTACCTGGCCAGCGTCGCCGGTGCCGGCTACACCGGCTCGGTGACCGCGGTCGGCACCGACTCGATCAGGGTGACGGTCACCGCTACCCAGCCGACCAGGATCCTGTCGATCATCGGTATCGACTCGATGACCGCGACGGGCTCGGCTACCGCGTCGCTCGTGACCGGCGTGACGGGACCGGGAACATGACCCGGCGCGGAGCCAGGTTGACGGTGGCCCTCCGCGGAGCGGTCGCCCTAGCCGTTCTCATCGTCCTGGTCGTCGGGCTGCCGCTGGTGCTGTACCGGTTCGGGGGCAGTCCGGTGCCCCGGCACGTGGCCGGCTGGCATCAGATCGGCAGCGATCTGCTGCACCGCGACAACGGCACGGTCTTCCTGGCCGCGGTCAGGGACGTGAGCTGGATCGCGTGGGCTGCCTTCACCCTCGCGGTCGTCACGGAACTGCAGGCCGCGCTGCGCGGCCGCAAGGCACCCAGGCTCAGGCTCGGCGGGCTGCAGAACTCGGCTGGCTGGCTGGTAGCGGCCGCCGCGCTCACCTTCAGCGGTCAGTCCGCCGCGACGCTGCTGGCCGTCCCGGCCGCCGCCGCGGCCACGGTCGTGGCCACCGCACCGCAGCAGGCAGCGCCGCCAACTTTCCGGGCACCTGCCACCACCGCCCCGCCGGAACCCCAGGTGATGAACATGGCTTTCTACCAGCTGGTAACTGTCCGGCCAGGTGATTGCCTGTGGACGATCGCCCAGCGCTACCTGGGCTCAGGCGACAGGTATCCGGAGATCGTGAAGCTGAATCTCGGTCATCACGTGGCCCACGGTGAGATGTTCACCGATCCGTCGGTGATCTGGCCAGGCTGGGTGCTTCAGCTGCCGGTCGGCGGGACGCCGGGCTCGGTCTGGGCGGCGCCGCAGCTGTCGGGCAGCCACCAGGCTCACAGAGCGGGCGATTCCGCCTTCGGCCACCCTCATGATGGGGCCGGCTCCGGCCGGAAACCCGCGCCTTCCCGGGCCGGGGCGGCGCGGTCGGCCGACGCGGACGGCGGGTCAGCGGAGCCAGGCCCGAGCGCATCCGGACGTACTGATGGATCCCCCGAGCCGGCGGCGGCGGCGCCCGACGTGGCCGGGCTAGGCCCGGCCGGGCCGGTCGGCTCAGAGGCTGGCTCTGGGGCTGCCCAGCTGCCGGATGCCACCCATACCGTAATGACGAATGGAGGGCCCACGCTGGTCGCGGAAATTCCGCCTGTCGCCGTGTTCGCCGCCGGAATGCTCGCTGGGGGAGCGAGCGTCATGCTGGCCGGAATGCGTCACAGGCAGCGTCAGGCGCGCCGCACAGGCCGGCGGATCGCGCTCCCGGCCAGCGCACCGGTGGTCGCGGCCGAGCGTCGGCTCCGCACAGCGACGGCGCCGCAGCCGCCTACGGCCCTGCGCGCCGCGCTGAGCGATCTGGGGATCCGCCTGCTCAGCTCGGGCAGGCAGCTCCCCGACATGATGGGCATCCGGCTGCTGCCTTCCGGCATGGAGGTTCTGCTCGCCAGCCCGGCCATCGATCCGCCGCCTTCGCCCTTCACCGTGCCGGGCGGGCGGCAGGGGATGGCCTGGGAGCTGTCGCTCCCTGATCATGTGCCCGCCTTCCCGTTCGCGCCCGCGGAGGTCGGCGACCTGATGCCGGGTCTGTTCACCGTCGGCGTCGATGCTGATGGCGGCTTCCTGCTGCTCGATCCGGAGTACCTGCGGGTCACGATGGCAGAAGGGACGCCCAGCGTGGTCGATCGCATGCTGACCACCGCCGCGGTCGAGCTGGCCACCAGCCAGCTGGCGGGCTGGTATGACCTGATGCTGGTCGGTTTTCCTGAACTCAAGGCCGTCGGCGGCCGGGCGACCTGCTGCGACACCATGGAAGAAGCCCTCGACCTGCTCGCGTCGAAGGCCGTGGCGCTCCGGCGCAGGCTCAGTGATCTCGGGCTCGCCGACATCCGCCACCGGCGGCTCGCCCAGCCGGGCGACGAGGACTGGGCACTGGCGCTGCTGGTCAGCCGGATCGCGCCGACCACCGGCCAGCTGGCCCTACTGCTCGATCTGGCCAGCGAGCCCGGCGGGATCGCCGCGCTGTTGCCGGGCGGCACCGAGGTGCCCGAGGGCCATCCGCCCCCTGCCGCCGTCCTGATCGAGGATGACCCGGTGCGGCCGGGCGAGATGGTCGCGCACATCTCCCCGATCGGGCTGCACGCCTGGCCGCAGCCGCTGGCCGAGGCGGACTACGAGGCCCTGGGCAGCTTGTTCGGCACCGCGGCCGACCTGCATGACGTCCCGGCTGGCCAGCCGCCCTACGACGGCTCGGCCTGGCTGCCTGAGCCAGAGCTCCTGCCCGATGACCTGCCCTCCTGGCTGGATGCGGACGACCTGGACGATCTGGACGAGCAGGCCGCCGGGCCCCTCGCGGGGGTCCGGCCCGGATCCGAGGACGAGCTCGGGCCGGAAGGCGCCCCCGGAACCGAGAGCGAGCCGGCCACGCCGACGGGCACCGCGGGGCAGCCGGGTCCGACCGGCCTTCCGGTTCCGACCGGGCTTCCGGTTCCGACCGGGCTTCCGGTTCCCGTTCCGGCGGGCCAGCCGGACCTGGCTGAGCAATCGGAGCCTGCTGGGCCGCCCGAGCCTGCGGCCCAGCCCGACCCGGTCGACGGCACGCTACGGGTCGGCGTGCTCGGGACGTTCACCGTCAACGGCTCGCCCGCAGCGCTGCTGCCCGCCCAGAGCCAGCTAGTCCTGGCCCTGGCCCTGAACGGTGCCGACGGGCTGTCTAATCAGCAGCTGTGCTACCTGCTCGGCGCCGACCCCGACCATCCCAAGCCCACCGACTCGCTGCGCCAGCTGATCGTACGGACCCGCCGTCAGCTCGGGCGCGCCCCGGACGGACGGGAATGGATCGAGCATCTAGGCGTCGGCCAGTACGCGCTGCATCCAGAGGCCAGATTCGACTGGGCCGACTTCGAGGCCGGTTCTGAGCAGGGGCTGCGGACTCATGACGCGGGATGCCTGCGGGATGCGCTCGCGCTGATCCGGGGCCAGCCGTTTACCGGCTGCTACCACTGGTGGCTGGACCTGGCCTTCACCGAAACCGTGCGGGCCCAGATCGTGGACACCGCCGAGGTGCTGGCCGGGATGGAGCTGGCGGCCGGGGATCCCGCTGCGTCTGCCCGCGCGGCCCGGACCGGACTGGCGGGCGACTCGACCGCCGAGCAGCTGTGGCGGGCCCTGATGCGCGCCGAGTACGCCGCGGGGAATCTCTCCGGCGTGAGAGAAGCATGGAGCCGCTGCCTGGACGCTATCGCCGACATCTCTCCCGATGGCGAGCCCCATCCCGACACCGTGGCGCTTTACCACCAGCTGATCAGCGGAAAGTCATCGCAGCCGGCCTGGAGCTCCAGCTAGCTGGTGCCCGCAGCCGATCATCGGGCCGCCTGCCGCTGGCATCTGGACGTACAGGTGACACGATCGGGTAGTGACACAACCGCAGCCACAGCTGCCGCCCGCGGGCCCGCCGCGCCCGGCGCCCCCGGCTGCGGTGCCTCCAGGCCGGGTTCGCGTCGAGGATCACCTGCCGCCGCGTATCAGGCTCCCCGCCGACCTGCTCCGCTGCGTCATCGAGTGCATCGAGATCGCCCTGCTGGCCGGCCTGGGCCTGCTCGCTAGGGCCACCGCGGGCGGCATCGACTACGACGTCGGCCACGCGAGCCGCCACGTGCCCAGCCTGCTGCTCGGGGCAATACGCTTCGTGGCTTCCATCGCACTGCTGGCGCTGCCCGTGGCGCTTGCCGTCCGGCTGATCTTCCGGCGCCAGCCCCGGCGGCTGGCCGAGGCCGTGCTCACCGGCATCGTGGCCGCGGCGGTCGTCAGCGGCGCGAACCTGCTGCTGCAGCATCAAGCGGCCACCCAGATGTACCAGGCGCTGGCCCCCGCTGGGGCGGGCAGGCACGCTGCCCCGCTCGATGGCTACCTGGCCGGCCTGGCCGCGTACGTCACGATCGTCGGCCTGTCGGGCAGCCAGCGGTGGCGTACCGCCTTCTGGCTGACCATCGGGTTCTACGCGCTGGCCAGCCTGGCCAACAATCACACCACGGTGCTCTCGCTGCTGATCGCGCTCCTCATCGGCCTGGCGATCGGATCCGGGCTCAGGTACGCGTTCGGGTCGGCGTCGGAACGGCCACCGGCGGAGGCGATCGCGGCGGCGCTGAGCCCGGCCGGCGTCACTCTGGTCGAGCTGCGGCGGATCTGGGACGAGAGCACCGAGACTCGCAGGTACGCCGGGTTCACGCCCGACGGCGACCGCCTTGACCTGACCGTCTTCGACCGCGACCAGCAGGCCGCTGATGTGGCCTACCGGCTCTACCGGCGGATCCGGCTGAAGGCTCAGGTATCGCGCATCGTCCCGTTCACCGTGCAGCGTGCGGTGGAGCACCGTGCCCTCCTCAGCTATGCGGCCGAGGAGGCGGGTGTGCCGACGCCCAGGCTGAAGGCCCTGGTCCGGGTGGGCCCCGAGGCTGTCGTCCTGGCCAATGAGCACCATCGCGGGGTCACCCTGGCCGAGCGCAAATCCAGCCTGACTGACGGCGAGATCGACCGGGTCTGGGACACCGTGCTCAGGCTGCACAGTCACCGGGTCACCCACCGCGCGCTGACCGGGGACCGGATCCTGCTCGTCGGCGCCGGGCAGGACGAGCCTGACCGGCACGACCGGCGCCACCAGCAGGGCCAGCAGGGCCAGCAGGGCCAGCCGGACCAGCCGGGCCAGCCGGACCGGACCTGCGAGGTCATGCTCCTGGAACCGGGAAACGGCGACGTGGCCGCCAGCGACCTGCAGCTCCTGCTCGACATAGCGCAGCTCATCGCCGAGCTTGCCCTCCTGGTCGGGCCGGACCGAGCGGCCGACATCGCGCAAGCGAAGATCGGCGCCGTCGAGCTGGCCGCCGTCATGCCGCTTCTGCAGCCGGTGGCCCTGCACAGGTCCACCAGGAGTGCCCTGCGCCATGACAAGAGCGTGCTGCCCGCCCTGCGCAAACGGCTGGCCGTTCCGGCGTCCGACCGTGAGGTGGCCCCGGCTCAGCTGGAACGGGTCAGGCCGCGGACCCTGATCACGCTGGTGGCCTCGGTCGTGGCGGTGTACCTCCTGGTCGGCCAGCTTGACCGGGTGAAGCTCGGCGGCTTGCTCCGGCACGCGGACTGGCGCTGGACCGCCGTCGCGCTGGTGCTGTCGGCGGCCAGCTACCTCGGGGCGGCCCTGTCGGTGTCCGGGTTCGTGCTGGAGCGGCTGAGCCTGCTGCGAACGGTGCTCGCTCAGCTGGCCGCGTCGTTCGTCACCCTGGTGACCCCGGCCGCGGTCGGCGGTGTCGCGCTCAACCTGCGGTACCTGCGGCGCGCCCGCGTCGCGCCCGCCGACGCGGCGGCGAGCCTGGGGGTATCGCAGCTAATTGCGTTTGCCCTGCATATCTCCCTGCTCCTGGTGTTCGCTGCGCTCGCCGGCGCCTCGCATACGAAGTCGCTCCGCCCGCCCGGCTGGGTCTACATCGTCCTGGCCGCCGTTGTGGCGGCCGCGCTTATCGTGTTGGCCGTGCCCGGCGGGCGGCGGTTGCTGCGGTCCAGGCTGGCTCCCGCCCTCGGCCAGGTGATCCCGCGGCTGCTTGACATCGCGCAGCGTCCCGCGAAGCTGGCCGAGGGCGTCGGCGGCGCGCTCCTGCTGACCACCGCCTACGTCCTCTGCCTGGAGGCCTGCGTCCTGGCGCTCGGCGGATCGGTGGCGATCGTGAGCGTCGCGTTCGTCTACCTCACCGGTAGCGCGATCGGCTCAGTGGTGCCGACGCCAGGCGGGCTCGGCGCGGTGGAGGCCGCGCTCACGGCCGGACTCACCGCCGCCGGCCTGCCAGGAATCACCGCGGTCAGCGCCGTGCTCCTGTTCCGGACGCTGACCTTCTGGCTGCCCGTGCCGCTGGGCTGGGCCGCGCTGAGTTACCTGCAGCGCCACGACGCGCTGTAAGCCCGGCCCGCGCCTGACCGGGTACAAGCTAGGGCAGCAGCCGCTGGCCGGGCAGCCGAGCCGGGCCGCGCCGCCGCAGCCGCTAGCCGGGCAGTAGCTCAGTGACCGAATCCGAGCGGCGATTGGCCACCCACAGATCGTGGCTCGCCCAGCAGAGTGCGGCCGGCCCGCTGAAGCCGTAGCGCCGACCGGCGAAGGTCGCGGCGGCGCCTGAACGCGGATTGATCTCGGTGACCGAGTCGCCGGACGCGCTGGCGACCCATAGCTGGCCGCCGGCCGCCAGCAGCGCCGAGGGGTCACCGAAGCCGAGGCTGCGCCCGGACAGGGTCCCGATCCATTCGCCGGTTCCCGCGTCAACCTCCGTTATCGAGTCATCGGCCTGGTTGGCCACGAATGCGCGCGTCCCGTCCAGGGCGATCGCCGAAGGATCATCGAGGCCGTGCCCGTGGCCAGCGACCACCCGGATCAGGGTGCCGGTCGCGACGCTCAGCTCGGTCACCGACCGGCTCGCGGCGCTGGCTATCCAGACCGCCGAGTCCGATGCGGCGACCGCATCCGGGTGGTCGAAGCGGTAGCTGGCTGCCGACAAGGTCCGGACGAGGGCTCCCGAGGCGGCGTCGATCTCGGTGACCGAGCTGGCCAGGGAGTTGGCGACCCACAGACGCTGGCCGGCCAGGGCCAGCGCGCACGGATCGTCAAATCCGTACGCGGCCCCAGCCAGGGTGCGCACAGTTTGGCCGGTAGTCGTATTAATCTCACTAACGGAATTAGCCCGGACATTCGCTATCCAGAGCCGCCCGCCGCCAACGGCCAGAGCATGGGGCCCGTCGAGTCCGTAGCTCGGAGCGCGGCGGATAGCGGTCAGTTTCCTGGTGCCGATGTTCAGTTCCGTGACCGAATTGCCGAGGCTATTGGCGACCCACAGATGGCGCGGCCCCGCGGCCCGCCGACGGTGCGGCCCGACGGCGAGCCCGCTCGGCCCACTGAACCCGAACGCGGAGGCCGGGTAGCTCACGGCCCGCGCCCCCGGCGGCAGGGCCAGGCCAGGCCCCGTCAGATCAGTCTGCCCGAGGCAGTCAGCGACCGGGATGACCTGGGCGCCAGAGTCGGAGGGGCAGCCCGGCGCGGTGGCGGCGGGCCTAACGATGGAGGTGAGGACCAGGCTCGCCGAGAGCAGGGTCGCGGTGCCACCGACGATGGCGGCCCGCTGCAGCCGTGCGGCTAACTGGCGGCGCGACCTCTTCCGGCCCGGCGCGCAGTGCCGCGGCACGTATCTTTTAGCTGCCCTTTGAGTGGTTTTCATCGGCCCCAAAAGCTCGTGATCTCGGCATCATGTGAACTGATACTAATCGCGGCGCTGCCGTACCGGAAGAACTGACATCCGCTAATTGCTGCGGCCACCTCGCTCATATGCGACGGAATATCGCTGATATCCCGATCGCGCTTAATCGGCCGGCGGCCAGGGCTGGCAGCGAGCTAGGTCAGCCTGGCCACGGCGAGGGCGGCGGCCAGCAGCACGGTGGCCCAGGACATCGCGCGGAGCGCCTGCTCCAGCGGGCGAAGCACGAATGCCGCGTCGATCGCAGTGACTTCCCCGCTGGCCAGCGTCATGGTGCCCTCGAGCGCGGCGGTCTTGCGCCGGAGGGTACGAGCCGGGGTGCTGAGGGCCCGCTGCGCCGCGGACAGCGCCAGCGCGCCCGCCCCGGCCAGCAGGGGGGCGACCGCCAGCCGCCCGGTCTGCGCGGCATAGGCCGTCAGCACCGGGAACGCACCCCACGCCGCGGCGAACCCCAGATCGGTGTGGAGCGCCCCGTGCAGCAGCTCCGCGTTGTAGGCGACCACGAGGACCGGTCCGGCCACCATGAACGGCAGCAAGGACCAGCCGACCCGCTCGATTCCCGCCACGCCCAGGGCCACCGCGCCCGCCAGGCCCACGGCGGTCACCGCGATCAGGGCCGGCGAGCTGATCTGGGTGCGCAGCGGCCGCCCGTTCAGCTCGTCGAGCGCATGCGCGGCCAGGCCGACGGCCAGGAAGAACGCGATCAGCGTGGCGATCAGCGCGGACAGGCTAACGTGCGGCGCCAGGCAGGCGCCGATGACCACGTAGGACAGGTGCCAGGCGGTGTACGGGGGATGCAGCAGCGTCCACCAGTCCTGCCATCCGCCGGAGCGCGCTGCATAGAAGGCGGGCCTGGCCGCTGGCCCTTCACTCACCTGATCGCGTTCCCCACATCACCAGCCCGCCGCCGAGGCTCATGACCTTGAAGCCCACGTCGGCGAACCCGGCTCGCTGCCACGCCTGCACCGTCCAGGACACCGGGTAGCGGCGGTAGTGCCCGGAGATATTAGGGCCGAGGAAGCGGCCGACCGAGAACCAGGCCGGGCCGCCGGTGATCAGCCCGCCGACGGGCAGCACCAGCCGGGTGTACAGGTACCACCAGGCGTGCCAGAACGGTGACGGCGGGGCCAGGAACTCCAGGCTCGCGACCACGGCGCCCGGCTTGACCACCCGAGCCACCTCGCTGAGCGTGGCCTGCGGATCCGCTACGTACCGCAGCAGGTAGGTGAAGGTCAGCGCGTCGAAGGTGGCATCGGCGAAGGGCAGCTGCTCGGCCCGGCCGACGGTCAGCCCGATCCTGGCTTGCAGCGCAGCGGCGTCGACGTTGCGCTGCCCCTGCCTGAGCATCTCCTCGGTGAGGTCGATGCCGACCACCCGGGCCGGGGTGCGGTCGGCCAGCTGCAGCGCGACGCCCGCGGTGCCCGAGGCGACGTCCAGGATCAGCTTCCCGCCACCGGGCACGATCTTGTCGATCATGGCACGGCGCCAGCGGGCGTTCTGGCCCATAGACAGGATCTCGGCGAGCCGGTCATAGCGGGCCGGGAGCGGGGCGAACAGCGCCTGGGCGAAGCGATTGCCTGGCTGAACGGCGGGAAGCGGCACGGGCATCTCCTCAGGGCTGACCGGACATTACGCTACGCTCCGGCCGCGCCCGCGGCACCAGGCACGGTCGGCCAACCGTCCCGGAGCTGCCCGTGGCCACGCGGTGACGGCACCAGCGTGTCGGGCAGCTGAACCGAGCCCACGGGCACCTGCAACTCCCTGGACGACGAATATTCGAGCTTCTGGGGTCGAGGATCTACCCGGAAGCCGCAGCCGCCCCGGCAGGCCCAGCGCCGTCGGGGCGGCTGCATTCCGCCCGGCCGGAGATAGTGGGGAGCCCGGATACTGCGGAGCGAGCCGGTTAGCCTCTTTGCTATGACACGGGCCCTAAACGATGATCGCCTCTCGGTGCCTGCGCCGGGCGCCCGGACGCTCGACGTGCTGATCAGCGGACCGGCCGACGGGCTGGCCCTGGTCCTGCACCACGGGACACCTGATGGAGATCGCCGGGCCGCAGGCCCTCGGGCTGACCTTGTCGGGGAAAAGCCCGGGAGTGGCGCCCGCGACCAGTGGGGGCAGTGTCCGGCCGCCGGGACGGGCTCCGGTGCCCCGTCGTGACCCCTCCAGCCTCAGGCCCGGCTGCTCCACCGACAGGCCCGGCTGCTCCACCGACAGGCCCGGCCGCTCCACCGACAGGCCCGGCTGCCGCAGGATTCGAGCGGGCCGTGGTCCGCGACGTCTATGACGCCATGGCCGGCGACTATGTCGAGAGGTTCGGCAGCGACCTGGACCAGCTCCCGCTGGACACTGAGATCCTCGATCTGCTGGCCAGGCGTGCGGCAGGCCGCGGCCCGGTGCTCGACATCGGGTGTGGTCCGGCGCACCTGGGCGGCTACATCGCGGCCAGGGGCGCCCGGGTACTCGGCCTTGACCTCTCGCCCGCGATGCTCGCCGCCGCACGGCAGCGGCGCGGCGAGCTGAAACTCTGGGCAGCCGGGGCTGACCTGCGCCAGCTTCCGGTGGCCACCGGCTCGTGCGCGGCCGCGGTCTCGTTCTACACGCTGCACCACCTGCCTCGCGCCGAGCTGCCCGGCGCGCTCCGCGAGTTCCGCCGGGTGCTGGCGCCAGGCGGCGAGCTGGCGATTGCCGTGCACGAGGGCGAGGGCGAGTTCGTCGGCGTCAGCGACCCGCTGGTCATGTGCACTCGCTACTCGGCTGCTGAACTGGAGCGCGGGCTGGCCGGCGCGCAACTGCGAGTCGAGACGGTCCGCCGCCGCGATCCGCTGCCGCACGAGCGGCAATCGGGCCGCATCTACCTGACGGCGTTCGCCCGGACATGATGCGTTCCATGATCGTGACGCCTTTCCAGTAGATAGAGGCTGTCGCATAACTCTGGACTCTGTCGCTGCTGGGGGTGTCCTTTGGCTCGTAGCCGGGGCGATGGGATTGCGCCTGGGTGTTCTGGCCGGGCGGGCGCCGGGGGGTCGCCGGGCGGCCGGTCCGGCCGCCGGGCCTGGGTCAGGCGGCCGGGGCCGGGCAGGCGGCTGCGGCGCGGCGGCGCCGGGCGCCGATGGCCTTGAGCAGGTTGTGGCTGGCGGCCCACAGGTGCAGCTCGAGATCCGCTTTCTCGTCGCGGTAGTTGAGGCGGGTGCCGAGGCGGGCGAAAAGCTGGGCGAAGACCGGCTCGATGATCGCGGCGCGCTGCCGGTAGATGGCCTTGCCGGCGGGGGTGTCCAGCCTGGCGGCCATCTGCTGCCAGGAGTCCTTCATGGTCTTGGGTTTCTTGCCGTCGGCCAGCCGCCCGGTCTGGCGGGCTTCTTTGGTGACCGCGACGTACAGCTCACCCTCGCAGCCGGTGGTGAAGCTGGCGTCGCTGGCGTACCCGGCGTCAAACAGGATCTTGCTCATCGGCTCGCTGATGCCCGCGGCGTTCAAGGTGGCGCGGCCCTTCCCCAGCAGCGGGTGCAAGGCGGCCATGTCCACCGGGCTGGGGTGGGCGCCGATGGCGTAGATGACCTGGCAGCGGCCGGCCAGGGCCTGGATGTTGTGCAGCTGGCCGAACCCGCCGTTCTTGGCCTGCATCATCTTGCTGGACGGGTCGGTGGTGCTGATCTTCGGCGGCTTGCCCGGCCCGGCGGGGGCAGTGATCGCTGCGGCCAGCGCGGCGGCGGCGCGCCCGGCGGCCTGGCGTGCCCTGCGGACGTGCGAGTGCTGGTCAGCGCCGGCCGGGACGCGCCCGTCGGGCCGCCGGCCCGACCCGGCCCGGGCTGCGGCGCGGCGCTGGTAGCGGGCGACCTTCGCGTCCGCGTCCGCGGCCATGGCCTCGGCGGCTGCCTGGCAGCGCGCTGCCCGCTGCTCCAGCCGGGCGATTCTCGCCGCCCGCTCCGCCTCGGCGTCGTGCCGCCGCTGCTCCTGCTCGGCGGCCAGCCGGGCCCGCGCCTGCCGCCGCCGGGCCAGCGTGCCCGCGGCGCGGGCCGCCGCCCGGCCCGCGCCCAGGCCGGCGCCGCCCCCGGGCCGGTCATCCTGGCCGCTCCCGGGCTGGGCTCCGCAGGCGGCGTCCTCGGCCCGGGCCTGTTCCATCCAGGCGTCCACCTCGGCGGCGGCCAGCTTCTCCAGCTCCCCGATGTCCAGGTCCAGCTTCTCCAGCGTGACGTTCGCCGCCGCCGACGCGTTCGCCTTGACCTTGGTCCCGTCCCCGGCCACCACGTCCACGCTGACCAGGCCCTCCTTCGCGCACGCCACCACCGACGCCACCAGCAGCCCCTTCACCGGCTGCTCATGCCGGGTGATGAACCGGTGGATGGTGGAGTGATCAGGGTGCAGGTTCGCGCAGATCACCCGGGCGCCCACGTCGTCATAGGTGGCCATCTCGACCGCCCGCGACGACCGGATCCCCTTGCAGAAGCAGTAGCCGATCAAGGTCACCATCATCGCCGGGTGATACGCCGGACGGCCCTGCCCGTCGGCCCGGTACCAGGACACGAACGGCCCCAGGTCCATCTCCTTGCCCAGCGCGATCAGACACGCCGCAGCCGCGACACGCGCGCAACACTAACCTTGACAAGACAAGATCACGAGTTACGCGACAGCCTCGATATCGCGGGAAAGTCGTCATGATCACCGGCCGGGAGCGGCTGCCGCGCCCAGCTAGGCAGCCGGTCCGGTCGCGGCTGGGGCCGCCCCGCCGGGCTCTACCAGCGCGGGGAGCGTGATGACGAAGCTGGTGCGGCCGGGACGGCTGGTAACGGAGACCTGCCCGCCGTGGGCGGCGACCACGGCTTCGACGATAGCCAGCCCGAGGCCGGTGCTGCCCGCCGACCGGGACCGTGCGCTGTCGGCGCGGACGAAGCGCTCGAACAGTGCGGGCTGCAGTTCGGCCGGAATGCCGGGGCCATCATCGGTCACCGATAGCTGCGCCGTGCCTGGTGATCGCACAGTGCGCGGCAATCCGGGCGGCGCGCCGACTGCCGCCGCTCCTCCGCTGCCTGCTGGCGCTCCTCCGCTGCCTGCTGGCGCTCCTCCGCTGCCTGCTGGCGCTCCTCCGCTGCCGGGCGGCCGCAAGGTGATCGTCACCGTGGTGCCGCGCGGGGTATGCCGGGCCGCGTTGCTCAGCAGGTTGGCGAGCACCTGGCGGAGCCGGTGCTCATCGCCGCGGACGCTGACTGGCTCGTCGGGCAGCTCAAGCACCCACCGGTGATCCGGCGCGGCCACCCGAGCATCACTGGCCGCGTCGATGGTCAGCAGGGTCAGGTCGACCGGCTCGCTGGCCAGTGGCCGGCCGGCGTCCAGCTGGGCGAGCAGGAGCAACTCGTCGACCAGGACGCTCATCCGCCCGGCCTCCGACTCAACCCGGCTCAGCGCGTGCGCGACCTCGTCTGGGACAGGTCCCGGGTTCCGCCTGGCCAGCTCGGCGTAGCCGCGGATGGCGGCCAGCGGGGTGCGCAGTTCGTGACTGGCATCCGCAGCGAACCGGCGCAGCCTGGCCTCGCTAGCCGCGCGGCGGGCCAGGGCCCGCTCGACGTGCCCGAGCATCCGGTTGAACGCCGTCCCCACCTGGCCGACCTCAGTGCGCGGGTCGGCGTCGGGAACCCGTTCGGGCAGGACGACGTCACCGCTGCTGAGCGGCAGCTGGGCGACCCGGGTCGCAGTGGCCGCCACCCGCCGCAGCGGACGGAGCGACAGCCTGACCCAGCCGGTGCCGATAACGCCGGTGAGCAGGAGCGCCGCGGCGAATACGGCCGCCTCGGTCAGCTCGACCTGCCGCAGGGTGGAGCTGACCGAGGCCAGCGGCAGTCCGCTGACATACACGCTGCCGTTGTGGCCGGGCACCGCAACCAGCCGGTAGGAGCCGAGATAGGAGAGCTCGCGGGTACTCGGCGTGCCATCGGCCGGTATCGAGGTGAGGGCCGCGGTGTCAGCAGCCGACAGCCTGCATTGGCCGTCAGCCAGTCGCTGGTTCTGGACCTGGCCGTTCTTGATCTGGGCGCTGAAGGTCTGGGCCGCCTGCTGCTGCCCGCAGATGGCCGGGTCGCCCGGCGGGCCACCGTCCTGGTCGCTGTCGTCGCCGTGCGGCGGTGGCCCGTTCAGGCAGCCGACGTAGCGGTCGCTCGCGGCGGTGAGCTGGTGGTCGAGCTGTCCGAGCAGGAAACTGTGCAGCGACAGGTAGCTGACGATGCCTACCACGGCGCAGGCCATCGCGAGCAGGGCCAGCAGCCCGGCGATCAGCCGGCCGCGCAGGGTGCGTGCGGCCAACCAGCGGGCCGTGCGTCCAGGCCGCCGCGGCCGGCCGGCCGCGGGAGCGCCGCTGCGCATTAGCCCGGCGGCTTCAGAACGTAGCCAACGCCGCGGACGGTGTGAATGAGCGGCTCCCGGTCGGCGTCGATCTTCTTGCGCAGGTAGCTGATGTACAGCTCGACGACGTGCGCCTGGCCGCCGAAATCGTAGTTCCACACCCGGTCGAGGATCTGAGCCTTGGACAGCACCCGGCGCGGGTTGCGCATGAGGTAACGGAGCAGCTCGAACTCGGTCGCGGTCAGCTCGATCTCGTCGCCGCCGCGGCGTACCTCCCTGGCTTCCTCGTCCATCGTCAGGTCGCCGACGGTGAGCTCGACGGTGATCCGGGCCCTGGCCACGCCTGCCCTGCGCAGCAGGCCGCGCAGCCTGGCCAGCACCTCTTCCAGGCTGAACGGTTTCGTGACGTAATCATCGCCGCCCGCGGTGATCCCGGCGACCCGGTCCTCGACGGCGTCGCGGGCGGTCAGGAACAGCACGCAGACGTGCGGCAGCGTGGTCCGGATCCTGCGGAGCACTTCCAGGCCGTCGAAGTCGGGCAGCATGATGTCGAGCACCACGGCGTCCGGCTGGAAGTCCCGCGCGGCGCGGACCGCGCCCGCGCCGCTGCTGGCGGTCCGGATCTCCCAGCCTTCATAGCGCAGCACGCTGGCCAGCAGCTCGGCCAGGCTGGGCTCGTCATCGACGACCAGTACCCGGATCGCCGTGCCGTCCGGCCTGCGCAGCTCCTGCTGCCCGCCCCGGGCAGGCTGTGGGCTTTCCGCAAGGCTCATCATGGTTCCAGTGTTTCGCTGATCACTACGAATGCATTATGCGCTGCCTCTGAGTTTCCTCTGAGCGCGCGGTCGGCGTGAGCCTGAGCGCCAGCGCCGGGCAGGCCGCCACGGTGCGCCGCGCCGGCCCGCGCAGGGCGTCGGGCACCGGGCGATCATCCAGCACCGGGTAGCCCCACTCGTCGAGGGCGACGAGCTCAGGCAGCAGCTCGGCGCAGAGGCCATGCCCCGTGCAGGCGGTCGGGTCGACCTGCAGTCGGTGACTCATCGCATTCTCATCTCGGGCTCATCTCCAGTCGGACTCGTCGATCGGCGCGCTCTGAGGCAGCGGCAGGAACGGCCGCCGGCTGGTCGCCGTGCAGCGGCCACGTTCATGAGCGCTGATCTCGCCACGGAACACCTGGAGCGCGCTGCGCACGAACCGGACGGTGCCGTCCGGATGATGGCAGGCGCCGCGGCCGGTCATAAGCCCCGCCCAGCGTTCCAGGTGAGCTATGGGGCCCGGGCCCGGCCGGCCCGCGAGGTCGGCCAGGGCGTCGGCAATGCGCGGCAGGCCATTGAGGCAGGGGCCGCACTGGCCCGCCGACTCCAGGGCCAGGTAGCGGGCGACCCGGGCGGTTTCGGCCAGGCCGCAGTTCCCGGCGGGCAGCGCGATCAGCACGCCTGCGCCCACAAACGCGCCGGCCGGCTTGAGCGCCGCATTGCTCAGCGGCAGCCTGGCCGCGTCCGCGGGACTCAGCCAGGCGCCGTGGTAACCGCCGCACAGGACAGCTTGGGCATCGGCGCGGAGCCCGAGCAGCCCCTGCATTGGGTGGCCGATGGCCACCTCCATGACCCCGGAGCGCCCGTCAGCCCGCAGCACGCTGCACAGCATGCTGCCCGGCTCGGCCGCCGTGCCCAGGCCGCGGAACCATTCGGCGCCGTAGCGGCCGATCAAGGCCAGGTGGGCCAGGGTCTCGACGTTCTGGACCAGGGTTGGCCGGCCGTCGACACCGCGCTCGAAGACGGGCGGCTGCTTGAACCTCGGCCGGGCGGCGCCTCCGTTGAGCTTGCTGACCAGCGCCGACTCCTCGCCAGCCAGGAACCTGGGCGGGGCCTCAACGAGCCTGACGCTGATCCGGTCGAGTCCGGCCGCGGCTCGCTCGGCCAGCGCCGCGCTGAGCCTGCCGTGCAGTTCCGGGTGGCGATGGGTGTAGAGGCAGGCGCGGTCGGCGCCGACCGCCTCGGCGGCCAGCTGCAGGCCGTCGAGGACCAGGTGCGGCGAGTTCCACAGCAGCGTCTTGTCTTTGTCGCTGGCGGGCTCGCCCTCGGCGCCGTTTCCGATCACGACCGGACGTCGACGCTGGCTGGCCACGGCCGTCAGCTTCCGGTGCACGGGGAACGCGGCTCCGCCGCGCCCGGTCAGCCCGGCCGCCTCGACACCGGCGATCAGCAGCCGCTGGCCGCCGCGGTAGGGGAGCCCGCCGAACCGGCCGAGGTGATCCCGCAGGCTGGCCGAGGTGGCCGGATCGGGCGGCAGCAGCCGCGGCAGCTGGCCGGGCGCGGGCCGATGCGGCGGGATCGGGCGGGATGCTCTTGAGTCGGGCATCGCCGCTGAGTCGGGCATCGCCGCGCGCGGCGGCAGGGTGGCGTTGGCAGTCATGACCTTCCGGCCTTCATCAGGGGTGGGTGGATGTCGCGGGGGTCGCCCCCGGCAGCGCCAGCTGCCCGGGACAAGGCGCGGTCGAGGTTGCGGGCAGCCCGCTCCGATCGGGGCCCGGCGCTGATCGCACCGGACACCCTCCACGCGGCCGCGCCGCCGACCGCGACGGCGCAGCCGATCGCGAGCCCGCGCAGGCCGCCGCTTTGCAGGTCATTGCTGCTGCCGAGGCTGTGTATGAACGCGACCGGCCAGCAGGCGTAGGCGAGCCAGTGCACGCCGCGCCAGGTCCGACGGCCGATCCTGGCCCGGGCCAGGCTAGTGATGATCAGCACAGTGATCAGGTCAACCGAGACGGCGCCGAGGCCGAGCCACAGCGGCTTGTAGGCGGAGGCGAACGGGACCACCGCGGCGGCGATGCTGATAGTCACGAATGGATCGGCGATCGCCGTGCTGACGTGCACCGCCACGAATAGCACCGAAAGCAGCGCGACGCTACGGTGCAGGCTGGCCGCGCCGAACCTGGGCAGGCCGGGCAGGCGCCCCTGCCGGTTCACCAGGATCCCGAGGATCATGACCGCGGACAGCAGCAGCAGCGAGACGACTCCGGTGGCGCGGCTCGCGTACCACAGTGCCGTGCTCGATGTGATCCCGTTCATCTCCGTTCGGCCATCCGTTCCGTTGACCTGAATCCCGGTCCCTGCCCGGTTGCCTGGCCCGCCGCGGAGGCGCCGGGCTGAGGGCCGGCGGGTCGGGCGGCCATCCGGCCACCGTGACGATGACCCCGTCCGAGGCGACCAGCCGTGCCGGGAGCCCGCGGCCGGACAGCCAGCCGATCGCGGCCGCGCCCTTGATGATCGCTGCCGTGCTGGCCGTGTTGGCCGCGAGGCAGTCGGCGGCGGCGACCGAAACGGTGCGCCACAGCGGCGCGGCGGGAAGCCCGGTACGGGGGTCCAGGATGTGGTGGATGACGTCACCGCCCCGCCGCCAGCGGCGCGCCGCGGTGCTGGAGGTGGCCAGCCCTCCGCTGCGGATGCTGACGACGGCCGCGGGTCCGCTCGGCGGATCTTCGGGGCGCCCGGTCACGTCCTGGACCCGGATCCGCCAGCCGCCCGGCGGCGTCTCACCGGCCACGGCGATATCCCCGCCCAGGCTGACCAGCACGCCGCAGCCGAGGCGCTCGGCTATCCGGGCGGCGGACCGGTCAGCGGCCCAGGCCTTCGCGGTCGCGCCCAGGTCAAGCTCGGCCCCCGCAGGCAGCCAGAGCGTCCGCGCACTGGCATCGAGCCTGACCTGCCGCCACCCGGGGACCTGCCGCACCGTGAGCCGCACCGGCGGACCGTCCTGCGGGACAAGCGCGAAATCACGGTCATAACCGGCCGCGGCCATCGCTGCGCCGACCGTCGGGTCGACATCCCCGCCGGTCTGCCGGGCGGCGGCCAGCGCGATCGCGATCGCTTCGGCAAGCAGCGGGCTGACCGGCACGCCCTCCGCCCGGCTCGGCGCGGTCGCATTCACTCGGACCAGCTCGGAGTCAGGGCGGAACCTGCTGCACGCCGCATCCACAGCGGCCAGGTCGGCCTTGAGCAGCCCGCATCCGTCCGCTAGCCGGCCCGGGTCGGTCACGACCAGCCTGACCTGGGTGCCAAGTGCCCGCCAGTCAGCGTGCGCCTCGAGCTGGGTGTCGGCCTGGACGCGGCCGGCGGCCATCACGAGCCGCCCGAGGTGGCTTGACTGGTCCCTGAGCTCGACGCCGGTGCGGTGGAACCAGACCCGGAGGTGGCGCCCGAGCCGGAGGTGGCGCCGGAGCCGGAGGTGGCGCCCGAGCCGGAGGTGGCGCCCGAGCCGGAGGTGCCGGAGCTGGATCCGGACCCGGACGTAGCCGCGGAGCCGCCCGACGTCGCCGAGGCAGACGAGGACTTTCCTCCCGACTTCAAGCCCGTGCTCGCCGCCGCATGGGTGGCACCAGGCAGGTGCAGGGCGATGGCCGCAGCGGCGGCCAGGCCGCCGATCCCGATCGTCGCGGTGGTGGCGCGCAGCCGGGACCGGCCACGGTCACGGGCGGCCACCGCCCTCGCGACAGCTTGCTGTCGGCTGGTCATCGCAAGTACCTCTCCCTCGTGTTGGGATCAAGGCTGCCTGCCGCTGCTTCGGAGGTGCTATGTCCTGCCTCTGCGCCAGCTATGAAGGCCAGCCGCCCAGGCAATAAGCACGCCGGGGGAGCGAGGCGGGGCGGGGCGGGTGGTCCGCTACAGCTCGACGAAGCCGTCGACGCGGCTGCTGGTCGCGCCGCCGACCCAGATCGTCCCGGCGCTATCGCAGGAGATGTGGACCCGCCCGAGGCGCCCGAGCGCCGTGCCTTGGCTGGCCACGTAAGGCGCGGTCACCCGGCCGGTGCGCAGCAGCCAGTCGGCCAGGGATGCGTTCAGGCTGCCCGTCACCGGATCCTCATCGGTCTTGCCGTCCTTGGGCATGAAGGCCCGCACCTCGATGGCCGACGGCGACCCGGCCGGGTAACAGCCCACGACGCCGAGTTCGAAGTCGACCACGCCCGGGCGCAGCGCGAGGACCTCCTCGGCGCTCCCGAGCAGTACGGCGATCCAGCCGGGGCCATTGTCGACCCACTCGGCGTCCAGGATCTCAGCCCGGTCGATCGCCAGGGCCACGGCCGCGCGCGCCACCAGCGGCTCGTCGACCGGCCCCGACCGCACGAGCGGCGGCGCGGCGAAGGCAAGCCTGTCGCTGGCGCGCCGCACCGGCACCAGCCCGGCGGTGCACTGCTGAATGACGACGTCAGCGTTCTGGGGCCTGCCGCCTGCCCGCAGCCAGGCGTGGCAGGTGCCGAGCGTCGGATGGCCCGCGAATGGCAGCTCGGTGCCCGGCGTGAAGATCCGGACCAGATAGTCAGCGTCATCCTCGCTGGGCGGCAGCACGAAGGTGGTCTCAGAGAGATTCGTCCAGCTGGCGAATTGCTGCATGGCCTCGGCGCTCAGGCCGTCGCCATCCAGCACGACAGCCACCGGATTCCCGCGATACGGCTGCTCGGCGAAGACATCGACCTGACAGAAGGCGCGCCGCACGGGAGCGATTTTGCCACAAATCGTCTGCCGCGGGCGCTGGCGGTCCGGACTTCAGGCGCCGCCGGCATCCGGACCGGCCTCGAGCAGACGACTCAGCTTGGAGGCCGAACGAGACGGCCTCGCACCGGCCGCGCGCAGCCTGCCGTCGGCGGCCGCGAGGATCGCGGGTGTCCCCGAGATGAGCTCCACCTCGATCTCGCGCCAGGTCAGGGAGGTAGCCTCGGCGCCTTGGCGGGCCTGCGCCCGACGACCAGGTCATCGGCCACCTCGGCCAGATCCTGGCCCGCCGGGCCGGTGATGCGCCTGACCGTCCGGGTGGTTTCCAGGACGGCGATCATCCGCAGCGGCTGTCCCGCGGTCCAGGCGGAGACCTGGGCGGCGAGTTCGTCAGGCACGCCGATGTCGTCAGGTCCGGCTATATCGTTTGGTCCGGCCATCTCGTCAGGCACCGGCCCGGCAGTCGGCCATAGCGGCGCCCGGATCTCACGCCGGGTGCCCGGGGCAACCGGCAGCTTCAGGTGCCAGCCTGCGTCAGTTCCGCCGGTTCGCCGCCTAAAGGTGATCTTGGCCCTGGCCAGGTGCAGGTCAGGCGTGTCGAAATAGCTGGCGGCCAGGTGCTGGACCGCCGGAGCGCTAATGCCGAGCCCGGCCTCAAGCCCGGTGAGGTCAGGGACGACGAAATCCATGCTGACGTCGTACTTTTGCTCAGTCTCTAGCCAGTCAGTCAGCTCGCCGTCCATACGCAGAGGCTACGAGACTCGGGCCTGCGGCGGGACCGCGCGTTTTCCGTACGCCGTGATAGCTACGGTGCCAGACTTTCGGTGACGCTCTGTGCTCGGGGCCTCGCGCCTGGAGCGCCCGCATGCGCTGGGGGCGCGGCGGGGCGTCAGACAGCTGGAACGCAACCCGGCCGGGGGACAGGGGAGTGATGGGCGTCATCACGGAGAGCGATGGTGCTGCTGGTGAGTACGAGGAACTCGAACTCCCGGCCGCGCCTGATCCCGGCGACGGGCCTGCCGGGAGCGTGCTGCGGCGCAAGTCGCCCCGGCCGAGCAGGCGTGCCGTTCTCTACGTGCATAGTTCGCGTGGCGCTGAGGTCCCCGGCGACTTAGCGCGGTGGTTCACCGAGCGGGGTTTTCACTTCTACGCTGCCGACGTCGGTCCGCAGCGCGCCCCGCGGCGCCGCGCGATACCGGCCAGTTTCCGGAAGCGGGCCGCGCGCCGCGCCCGCTTCGCGCGGCTGGACGCTGCCCGCACGTATCTGCGCGAGACGGACGGTATCGATTCGGTCGTGATCAGCGCGCACTCGGCGGATGCGCTCACGGTGGCCCTGTGGTGTGCCGCACGGTCCGACGTTGAGCCAGCTAGCGCCCTGATCCTGTCCCGCCCGGCGTTCGGCCGCCGCCTGCGGCGCGGCCTGCGGATCGCCTGCCCGGTCCTGGTGATGTGCTCGGCGGCCGGCCCGCAAGCCGGTCAGCCCACGCCGCCGAATGTCGGCCGCTTACGGCGGAAGCGGGGCGGCGGCGGGGCGACTGCGCTCGGCCCGCATGTGACCTGGCTGTGGCTGGCCAGCGGGCTGGAACACCCCGAGCAGGCCTCGGCCGCCGACCGCAGGCTGCTGTTCGACGAGATGGGCCGATGGCTGGGTGCCTACATGTACGGGCAGGTCCGCGACCAGCTCCTGTGAGCGGCGGCCCGTCAGCTGGCGACATTCACCGATACGGACGGATAGCCGCTCGCCCCGTTGGGCGGAGGCGGCTCCTGCAGGGCCGTCTGGGTATAGCCCGTCTTGTCGGTGGCCCGTGCTTCGATCAGGTGGCTGCCTGGCGCGGCGTCCCAGTCCCAGACCCACTGCCGCCAGCAGTCGAGGTCGGGGACCGGAGCCAGCCGGGCCTGGTTCCATGGGCCGCGGTCGACCCGGACCTCGACGGCCTCGATTCCCTTGTGCTGGGCCCAGGCCACGCCGGCGACGGGATTCCGTCCGGCCCGGAGCTGGTTCTGCCCGCTCGGCACGTCGATGCGGGACTCGGTCTTGATGGGTGCCTGCTGATCCCAGCCGCGCTGCGCCCAGTAGGCGACGTTGGCCGCGAAGGTGGTCACCTCGATGTCGGTGATCCACTTGCACGCGGAGACGTACCCGTACAGGCCAGGAATGACCATCCGGACCGGGAATCCGTGCTCGACCGGCAGGACCGTTCCGTTCATGGCCACGGCGAGCATCGCGTCCCGGCCATCCATGGCGGTCAGCAGCGGGGCCCCCGAGGTGAAGCCATCAACGGAGGTGCACAGGAGCTGGTCGGCGCCAGCCCGGACGCCCGCCTCGCGCAGCAGGCTGGCCAGGCTGGCGCCCAGCCAGCGCGCGTTGCCCACGTAAGGCCCGGCGACCGGGTTGGACACGCAGGTCAGGGTGACGTAGTCCTCAAGGAGCGGGCGGCGGATCAGCTGGTCGAAGCTGAGGTTGATCTCCCGGCTGACCATGCCATGGATCCGCAGCTGCCAGCTGGCGGGCGGGACCTCCGGCAGCACGATCGCCGTATCCACCCGGTAGAAGGCGCCGTTGGGCGTGATGAACGGGCTCAGTCCGGGGATCTTCAGGTCGGCGCCCGCGGGCAGCGGCGGCGCGGGGGTGGCCGGCGCCGGGATCCGCAGTGCCCGCTGTGCCGCGGTGACGTCCGACCGCTCGCCCAGCAGCCGGCCTGCGAGCCCGGTCACAGCCGCGGTGCCGGCCGCGGCAGCGCCGACGGCCAGGAAGCGCCTGCGCTCCGGTCCGGTCAGGCTTCCGGCGGACGCGGGGCCTCCGGCCGGTACGGGTCTGGGCCGCCCGGGGGATGCGGGGCGGCCGGGGGACGCAGAGCCGCTGGGAGGTGCGGGGCGACCGGGGGATGCGGGGCGGCCGGGAGGTGCGGGGCGGCCGGGGGGCGCCGGGCGGTCGGCAGGTCCGGGCCGCCCGGTGCCCGATGAGCCAGCACCGCCCGCTGCGCGTCCCCCGGCCGCCGTCTGGGGGCCAGCGGTCTGCCCAGGAGGCTGTGCGTTAGCGGGCTGGGCGGCGCGCACGAGCAGGACCAGTGCCCCCGCGCCCGCGCCGGCGCCGATCAGCGTGGGCAGGATCGCGGTGGCGGTGGCGTTCGGCCGGGTTATCGCGGCCGCGACGCCGATCACCGCGAAAACGACCAGGCCCGCCAGCCCGTAGTCCAGGCGGCGCAGGGCGAGCCTGCCGATCAGCGCGGCAAACAGGGCCAGCACCACCAGAACCCCGCAGAGCAGCACAAACTTGTCATTCGTGCCGAACGTGTTGATCGCGAAGTCCTTGAGACCTGGCGGGGTGAAGTCGACCGATACCTCTTGCACCGCGACGACCGGCGAGGTGTCGGCGCCGATGATCCCGGCTACCAGCTGGGCGACCCCGATCGCGACCGCCGCCGTCAGCACGCCCACCACAGCGCCGAGCGCGGAGCGGTTGCTGTCCGGGCGGTTGCTGTCAGTATTGATGACCACGATGTTAATTCGGCGCAGCGCCCGTCGCGGATTGGTCGGCGGCGTGTCGGAGCGGTTCCGGCCACTGCCGCGTCCTGCCCCGCCCCCGCCCGGCGAGCCAGGCCGAGCCCCGGTCGGCCGCGAATCCGGTCCGAGCCCGGCCCCTGGTGAATTCGCGCGAATACGGTCCGCTACGTATCCAAGCCGAGCCCCGGTCGGCTACGAATCTAAGTTGTGGGCATGAAGGGAAGCCAGGGGGTGCCGGGCCAGGATCCCGGGGCGAGGTCGGCCGCGGGCACGCGTGGTTCGGGGCAGCCCGGCCGGGCCGGGCCGGCGTTCGAGCCCGTCCGGCCGGTCCAGCCGGGGGACCAGCCGGATCTTGGCCTGCTACTGGGCCGGGTGGCCCGTGGCGACCAGGCTGCCTTCCAGTCGGTGTATGACCGGGCCGCCGGACAGATTCTCGGCATAGTCCGGGCCGTCGTTCGGGATCCGGCCCAGTCCGAGGAGGTCACTCAGGAGGTACTGCTGGAGGTGTGGCGGACCGCGTCGCGGTTCGATGCCACGCTGGGCAGCCCGCTCGCCTGGCTGACCATGCTTGCGCACCGCCGGGCCGTGGACCGGGTCAGGTCGGAGCAGAAGGCGGCCCAGCGAGAGTTCCGCGCGGCGAGATCGGCGATCGCCTATGACGAGGTGACCGAGATGGTCGAGGCACGGCTTGACCGGGAGCGGGTGCGACGCTGCCTGGGATCGCTGACCGAGCTGCAGCGCGAGTCGGTCACGCTCGCCTACTACGACGGCTACACCTACCGGGAGGTCGCTGAGCTGCTCGGCGTGGCGGTGGCCACGGTGAAAACGCGGATGCGCGATGGCCTGATCAGGCTGCGTGACTGCCTGGGGGTGGAGTGATGAGCCCGCTACTGCGCCTGCCCGGCGCTCGGGGCCCGGGGGCCGGGCCATGAGCCTGCGCCGCTCCGACCCGCATACCCTGGCGGGCGCCTACGCGATGGATGCCGTGACCGCAGCGGACCGGGCCGCCTTCGAGCAGCATCTGGCGGGCTGCGAGCCCTGCCGACAGGAAATCCGCAGCCTGCGTGAGGCGACCGTGCGGCTGGCCGGCGCCGTCGTGGTGCAGCCGCCGCCCGCTATGCGGGAGGCGGCGCTCGCGGCGGCCGCGCGGACCAGGCAGCTGCCGCCGGTGGTGGGAGCGGAACCGGGTCAGCGGCCGGCCAGGGCAGCGGCCGCCCGCAGGCGCTGGCTGCCCCGGCTGGCGCTCGGGCTGGCCGGCGCCCTCGCGGCGGTGGCCATCGTGCTCGGGGTGGCCGTCGATGGCGCGCAGCACCGGCTGGATCAGGCGCAGCTGCGCTCGAGGGCGATCGCGACGGTGCTGAACGCCGCTGACGCGACCATGCTGACCGCCAAGATCAGTACCGGCGGCACGGCCACGGTCGTGATGTCGCACCAGGACCGCGCCCTGGTCTTCACGGCGGCCGGCCTGCAGCCGCTGCCGGCCACCGAGAGCTATGAGCTGTGGCTGATGGGACCGGCCGGTGCCCGGCCCGCCGGGATGGTGCCGGGCTCGCGCCCGGGCGCGGTGGGCCCGATGGTCGTCTCCGGGCTGCGGGTCGGCGACCGGGTCGGCCTGACCGTCGAGCCCGCCAGCGGGTCGCCGCGCCCGACGTCATCCCCGGTCCTGATGCTGTACCTGGGCCCAGGGCGGAACGGCTGAGCCGGGGGCCGAACGCGGAACGGGCGAGCGTCAGCTGCCGAAGGTCCAGCGGGTGGGGGAACCGGAGAAGTCACCGTGCCGCATGCTGATGACCTTGGCCGGGCGGACCGCCACCGTGGCGTTCACCGCGGGATCGAGGAAGCTGACCTCGATGTCGGTGTGGTACTTCTCGTTCAGCAGGTCAAGGACCCGCCGGATGCGTACGGCGTCGGTGACGACCTGGGCGGTGCCTTCGAGGATGACCGGGTTCCCGGCATCCTCGGTGGTGATCACGCAGCGCGGGTCGGCCCGGAGGTTCTTGGCCTTGCGCGAGTGCACGCCGCTGGTGAACCACAGGGCGCTGTCGTCCCAGGCGCCCCAGACCGGCATGGAGTGCGGCCGGCCGTCGGGCCACACGCTGACCACCCAGTAATTGCGGGCGCTCACCAGCCGCTCGGCCGCCCATGACCAGGGCAGCAGGCCGCTGCCCTGATCCGGACCGAGAATGTGGTAACCGGGCATGTACGGCCTGCTCACCCGGGGAAGCTGCATAGCGCAAGGTCTACCGTAAGGGGGCCGGCGCAGACAGCCGGTTTTGGTGATCTCGCAGCCGGTGCGGCCGCGGTAGCCGGTGCTGGCGACATCGCGGCTGGGGCAGGCTAACGTGGGGATCCGTGAAAGCATCTCCACAGGCGCAGCTGCGGCTGCTCGAACTCGCCGACATCGACGCCGAACTGGGCCGGATCGCCGGCCGCCGGCGCGGGTTGCCCGAGCATGCCGAGCTCGAGCAGCTAGATCAGCGGGACGCTCAGCTGCGCGACACCGTCGCGGCCCTGGACGCGCAGCAAGGCGACTTGAAACGGGCGCAGGCCAAGGCAGAAGCCGACGTGGAGCAGGTTCGCTCGCGGGTGGACCGCGACCGGGAGCGGCTGGACGCGGGCCGGGTCTCGAACCCGCGCGAGCTGGAGAACCTGCAGTCGGAGATCGTCTCATTGACTCGCAGGCAGGCCGATCTCGAGGAGATCGTGCTGGACCTGATGGAGCGGTTGGAGACCACTCAGCACAGTCATCAGGCCGCGACGGCGGAGCGGGCGGAGATCGCCGCCCGGCGGCAGGAGGTCGTGGCCCGCCGGGACGTGGCGCTTGGCGAGCTCGCCGAGCTGACGAGCAAGGCCGAGGACCGGCGGAGCGCGGTAGCCGCCGAGATTCCCGCCGACCTGATCAAGCTGTACGAGCAGCTGCGCGCCCAGCACGGCGTCGGCGCCGCGGCCCTGCGACGCGGCCAGTGCCAGGGCTGCCACCTCTCGCTCAACACGGTGGACCTGAACACGATCAGGGCGGCGCCGCCCGATGAAGTGCTTCGCTGCGAGGAGTGCCGCAGGATCCTGGTGCGGACCGCAGAGTCAGGGCTGTGACCCGCAAGCTGGTCGTCGAGGCCGACGGGGGGTCGCGCGGCAATCCGGGGCCGGCCGGGTACGGCGCCCTGGTCCGGGATCCCAGCACCGGCGAGGTGCTGGCCGAGGTCTATGACAGCCTCGGCACCACCACCAATAACGTGGCCGAGTACTCCGGCCTGGTAGCCGGCCTGCGGACGGCCGCGCAGCTGGAGCCGGGCGCCAACGTCGAGGTCCGGATGGACTCCAAGCTGGTGGTGGAGCAGATGTCCGGACGCTGGAAGATTAAGCACGACAATCTGCGGACGCTGGCCGCTGCCGCCCGCGAGGCGGCGGCCCGCCTCGGCCGGGTCACTTACACATGGGTGCCGCGGGCCCGCAATGCGGACGCGGACCAGCTGGCGAACATGGCCATGGATGCCGCCGAAGGCGGACCGGCCGCCGAGGAGGGCGACCAGCGGAGGGACAACCGTTCAGCCATGGTTTCCGCCGACCCGCCGGTAGCACGGCAGGCTGGGGGAGCAGGAAGATCCCCGAACTGGCTCCCGGACCGCGGGACGGGGACCGCGACGCTGCTGCTGAGGCACGGCGAGACGGCGTTGTCGGCGGAGCGGCGGTTCGCCGGCCGCGGCGATGCGCCGCTGACCGATACCGGCCGCCGGCAGGCGGTCGCCGCGGCGGCCAGGCTGGCGGCCCGCGGTGGCGTCGACCAGATCGTGACCTCTCCGCTGCAGCGGGCCCGGCGCACGGCCGAGGCGGTGGCCGAGGCGACCGGCGCTCCCCTGAAGGTCGACGACGGCCTGGTGGAGACCGACTTCGGGGAGTGGGAAGGGCTGAGCTTCGCCGAGGCGTCGGCCCGCTGGCCCGAGGAGATCTCGGCCTGGCTGGCCAGCGCCGACGTGGCGCCGCCGGGCGGCGAAAGCCTCGCCACGGTCGCCCGGCGGGTGCTGGGCGCGCTGGACCGGCTGCTCGCGGCGCAGGCGGGCGGCACGCTCGTGCTGGTCAGCCACGTCACGCCGATCAAGACGCTGGCGTGCCGGGCCATGCTCGCGCCCCCGGCCGCCATGTTCAGGATCCATCTGGATGTCGCCTCGCTGTGCGAGATCCACTGGTTCTCCGATGGCCCGGCGCTGGTGCGGAGCCTGAACGACACGGGACATCTTCGCGCGGGCGGCCGCTGAGGCACTATCGTGGCTGCAGCGGCGGGCGAGCAGGCCGGGCGGCCGCGGCGTTCCCTGAGGTCCGGGGGAGGCCGAGGAAGGTCCGGGCTCCGCAGGGCAGGGTGGTCGGTAACGCCGACCCGGGGTGACCCGCGGGACAGTGCCACAGAAAACAGACCGCCTCCGGAGGAATCCGGGGGTAAGGGTGAAACGGCGGTGTAAGAGACGATGGCCGCCGGCCCGCGTTCGCGCGGTGCACAGAACCCGGCCTACAGGCCCGCTCGCCCGCCGCCTGCGCCGGTGAGTGACTGTTTCTTGGCTGAATTGTGATGTGTTTCACGAATTAGCAGACAGGCTCGCAGCGTTGTAGCAGCGGTGAAGCCGACCGGGCGCACGACGGTGGTGAGCAGTGCTGCCGCAGCTCAGCCGGAGAGCGAGATGCTGCCCGGGGAGATCCTGTTACGGGATGGCACGCCCGCGCTGATCTGGCCGCTGCTGCCTACCGATGCCGAGACGCTGCGCGAGGGGTTTGGCCGCCTGTCAAGGGATTCGCGCCGGCACCGGTTCCTTGCGGCGCTCGGCGAGCTCGATGACCCGATGATCGCGCGGCTTGTCGATAGCGCGGACGGGGTGCATCATATTGCGCTGTTGCTCATCGTGTTGCCGCCCCAGGGCCAGGAGGGGCCGGCCGGGGTGGCCCATCTCCGGCAGGACCCTGACGATCCGACCACTGCCGACGTCGCCGTGACCGTCGTGGATGACTGGCAGGGACGTGGCGTCGGCAGCGCACTGGTCTCGGTGTTGATGGATCGACGCCCGGCAGAGGTCACGCGGATCAGCGCGGTCGTCCAAGCAGACAACCGCGCGTCGCTGGCGCTGCTCGCCAGGGCCGGGCGCGTGTCGTATGGCCTGCCTGAGCGGGGCGTTCTCGATGTCACGGTTGAGCTCGCCTAGCCCGCCGGTCTGGGGCATGATGCGAACAGGGGTGCGTCTGCGCTGCCCTTTGGAGGCGTGATGGCGAACCTGACTTCCGTGCTCGAGCGAGCAGCGGCCGGGCATGCTGGGCGCCCGGCTGTGCGCATGGACGACCTCGTGCTGAGCTACGCGCAGCTGCGAGATGCGGCTGGCCGGGTAACATCCCTGCTGTCGTCTTTCGGGGTAGCGCCGGGTGACCGGGTGGCGATCATGCTGCCCAACGTGCCAGGCGCTCCCGATCGTCTTCTACGGTGCGCTCGGCACCAGCGCCATTGTCGTGCCGATGAACCCGCTGCTGAAGAGCCGGGAAGTCGCCTACTACGTCGGCGATGCCGGGGCGAAGGTGCTGTTCGCCTGGAATACGGCGGCAGGCGAGGCGGCCAAGGGCGCCGCGGAAACGGGCGCCCGGGTCATCGAGGTTGACGAGCCGCGCTCGGCGCGCTACTCGCCGACGTCGCCCCGGTGGCCGCGCGCACAGATCAGGCCGCCGACGACGACGCCGTGATCCTCTATACCTCGGGAACCACCGGCAGGCCCAAGGGTGCCGAGCTCACCCATGCGGGTCGGACTCGCAACGCCGAGCTGACCGCCGCCACCCTGCTGCACGCCGGTCCTGGCGATGTGGTCATGGGCTGCCTGCCGCTGTTCCATGTCTTCGGCCTGACCTGCGGCCTCAATGCGACGATCATCGGCGGCGGCACCCTCACCCTGCTGCCCAGGTTCGATCCTGGTAAGGCCCTGGACATTATCGGGCGCGACAAGGTGACGATCTTCGAGGGAGTGCCGACGATGTATGCCGCGCTGCTGCATGACCCGGCCCGCGCCCAGGCCGACGTCTCGTCCCTGCGGACCTGCATCTCAGGCGGCGCAGCGATGCCGGTGGAGATCATGCGCGGATTCGAGCAGGTCTTCGGCTGCGTGGTCCTGGAGGGCCACGGGCTCTCGGAGACCTCCCCGGTCGCCTCCTTCAACCATCCGGGCCGGGTCCGCAAACCGTGATCGATCGGCACGCCGGTTGAAGGAGTCGAGATGCGGGTCGTGGATGCTGACGGCGGCGAGCTGCCCGTTGGCGAGGCGGGCGAGATCGTCATCCGGGGTCCCAACGTCATGAAAGGGTACTGGGGCAAGCCCGAGGCAACTGCCGAGGTGATCCGCGATGGCTGGTTCCACACGGGCGACCTGGCCAAGATGGATGACGACGGCTACTTCTATATCGTGGGCCGGATGAAGGACCTGATCATCCGCGGCGGTTACAACGTGTACCCGCGCGAGATAGAGGAGGTCCTCCACGAGCACCCGGCCGTCGCTGAGGTAGCTGCGATCGGAATTCCGCACGTCGAGCTGGGTGAGGAGATCGCCGCCGCCGTGCAGCTCAAGCCGGGAGCGACCGCCACGCCGGATGAACTGCGCGCGTTCGCCAAGGAACGAGTGGCGGCGTATAAGTATCCGCGCCATGTCTGGCTCGTCCGCCAGCTGCCGAAGGGCCCCACCGGCAAGATCCTGCACCGCGACGTGCAGCCGCCGCAGGAACTCTTGCCGTGAGCGGCGAGCGCTGGCCTGGCGGATGAGTCAGCGAGGCGCGACGCCGCCGAGACAGACGAGGATCGGCAGGTCAGCTTCTGTCCGTTGGCATGGTCTAGAGTCTCCCGAACGAGCCTGGAGTCCCCATGACCACAACGCCATCGCCCCGCCTGCCACCGTCTGCAACCCGATCGCGGTTGGGGCTCGGCCGCCTGTTCCAGCCGCGCCGCACGCGTGGGGGTCGGCACCGCGACGTACAGGGCAGTGCCGCCCGAGCGTCGGTCCTCGGTGCCGGTGACGGGCTGATTACCAACATCTCACTCGTTCTCGGGGTGGCCGGCGCCAGCACGAACGCCAGCGCCGTGCGGCTGGCAGGCGTGGCGGGGCTGCTCGCCGGTGCCTTCTCGATGGCCGCGGGGGAACTGGTATCGGTGCGGGCTCATGACGATCTGGTGCGACACGAGATCGACGTGGAGCGGGGCGAGCTGTCGGCCGACCCCGTCGGGGAGCAGCGCGAGCTAGCAAGCATGTACCGGGCCCGGGGTGTCCCGGCCGCCGACGCCGATACCGTGGCCCGCATCCTCATGGCCAACCCCGAGATCGCACTGGACACCCACGTCCGGCTCGAACTGGGCGTCGACCCTAACGACAAAGGCTCCTCCCGACAGGCCGCCGCGGTGTCGTTCGTCTCCTTCTCGGTCGGCGCCATCCTCCCGCTGGTGCCGTGGTTCTTCACGAGCGGGACGGCCGCAGTCCTCGGTTCCATCATCATCGGCGCATTGGCCGCCGTGGCGCTCGGGGCAACCATCGGCTCCTTCTCGGGCCAGGGTGTCTGGCGCACGGCCGGCCGGCAGTTGCTGGCTGCCACCGTCGCTGCCTCGGTCACGTACGGGGTGGGCCATCTACTCAGGTAACGGGAAGCTGAGCAGCGCTTGGCGGGCGTGGCCCGGCCAGTAGTCCCGCCGCGGCGTTCGGTAGGCACTACTGAGGACTGATCGCCTCGGTTGTGGCCGACTGTAGCTAGGAAAGCGGCACTGGACGGAAGGGGACCCGATGGCCAACGCTCATCTGCAGGCTGACGTGGTCGCTGAGCTCTTCTGGGACCCGAAGGTCGACAGCGAAGAGATCGCCGTGTCGGCCGAGCTCGGCACCGTTACGCTGCGCGGAACCGTCGGGAGCTTCCGGCAGAAGCGCGAGGCGCGCAACGCCGCCCGCCGTGTGCACGGTGTTACCGGAGTCAACGACGAGCTGGAAGTGCAGCTCCTGAACCAGGAGAGGCATGATGACGCCGATCTGCGCGGGGATGTGCTGCAGGCGCTCATGCTCGACGGCCTCATCCCCAGCACCGTGGACGCGAGGGTCCAGGACGGCTTCGTCACCCTGACCGGCACCGCGGAAAGGCAATACCAGCGTGAAGAGGCCGAGTTCATCGCCGCGAATGTGCCCGGCGTGCTCGACCTCGAGGACGACATCTCGCTGACCACCGCACTGAGCGGTAGCGATGTCAGGAATTCGATCAGCGCCGCGTTCCGGCGCAGCGCCAAGATCGACGCCGACCAGGTCTCAGTTGACACCACCTCCTACGGGACGGTGATCCTGTCCGGGACGGTGAAGTCCTGGGCTGAGCATGATGATGCTGTCGCGGCGGCATGGTCCGCGCCGGGCGTCACCATGGTCGACGACCGCATTCTGGTCGACTACTGAGTCCGGCACCAGCCAGCGGGACGAGCCCTGAGACACAAGTGGGCATCAGCCGGTCATGACGCGAGTCGATAGCCCGGCGCCGCTTGGTGCCCGGGGACCGGGCGACGGGGGGGCGAAGACCCTTCGTGCCGACGAGCTGAACCTGTTCGACTCGACGGTGGTGGCGGTTTCGTCGGTCGCTCCTGCTTATTCCCTGGCGGCGACGCTCAGCCTGCTCTTCGTCGGCGTCGCCTACGCCGGACCCGCAGTCATCATCGTCAGCTTCGTGCCGGTGCTGTTCATCGCCGTCGCGTACTTCTACCTCAACCGCAGGGACCCTAACTGTGGCGCCTGTTACGCATGGCTATCCAAGCTGGTCAGGCCCGGCGCGGGCTGGTTCAACGGTTGGGTGCAGGTGGCGGCCAGCGTACTGTTCTGTGTGGCCGCACCGATCCTGGCCGGCGGCTACACGCTGCAGTTCATGCACTCGGTCGGATGGATCAGCGCGGGCACCGCTAGCAACACCTGGCTGACGGTCATGATCGGGGCGCTCTGGCTCGCGGTGATCACGTTCATCACCGTCTACGGGATCCGCTGGACGGCCAACGCCCAGTGGGCCTTCTTGCTCATCCAGTACCTGGCCCTGCTCGGCACCTCCATCGGGGGGATCATCAAGGTAGTCGCCCAGCATCCGGCGGGATCCACCGGGTTCCGCTGGTCGTGGCTCGATCCACTTTCGATCCATGGCTACCAGGGGCTGGCCGCCGGAGCTGTGCTCGGATTGTTCTTTTTCTGGGGCTGGGACACCGCCGTCAACTTGAACGAAGAGTCGAAGAACTCCAGCAAGACCCCGGGCCAGGCGGGCATCCTCTCGATGTTCCTGCTGCTGTTAATCTTTGTCCTTAACATCGTGGCCGCCCAGATGCTGCTGCCCGCCAGGGACCTCGCCGGCCAGGGCCCGAACGTGCTGTTCTACTTCGCCGAGCGGGTCGGTGGTCCGTGGGTGGGCTACCTCATGATCATCGCCGTGCTGTCGTCGACGGTGGCCGACACCCAGACGACGCTGCTGCCGGCGGCGCGCGTCACCTTGTCCATGGCCCGGGACGGGGTCTTCCCGCGCGTCTTCGGGATCATCCACGGCAAGTTCCAGACACCGATGATCGGTACGCTCATCCTCGCTTCGATAGCGCTGTTCGGCATCTTGCTCAGGGCCGGGTCCCCGACGATCAACTCCGTGTACGGCAGTCTCATCGACAACATCGGCGTGCTCGTCGCGTTCTACTACGGCGCCACCGGCGTGGCGTGCGCTTGGTCGTACCGCAAGGTGATGTTCGAGAAGGCGGGCTTCTTCTTCACCGGGGTCATCTTCCCGTTCCTCGGCGGCGCCTTCTGCTTCTGGGTCGGGTTCGAGTGGTCAGGCTGTCGGGCCTCAGGGCCTCCGCTCCGGTCCTGATCGCACTCGTTCTCGGTATCCCATTGATGATCATCGCCCGGCTGAGGAGCAGGAGTGCCTTCTTCAGTCAGCGCCCTGTCGCCTACGATTCCATCGACTAGGCCGCTTCACCGGTCGATGGATTGGCGGCCGACCTGGGTGCTCGAGCCGATGGCCGGGGTAGCCCACGCGGTTGGACCCGGCGGTCAGGGTTAGAAATCCTCGTCTGCCGATGGCTTCTCGCCGCTCGGCTCGCCCCAGCGGCCGACCTCGAGGTCGCGCACGGACGGCCCGGTGAAGTAGTACTGGGCCAGACGGAGCACCTGCCTGTCATCAAGACTATCGATGTCGACCCGCACGTCGGCCACCACTTTGGCGGCGACGTCTTTGCGGTGCTGCTCGACGTAGGCCACCCAGTGGTGAGACGCATTTGCCTTGCCCCCGCCGTGGCCCAACAGCAGGATAGCGCCCGCTGGTGCCAACGCTTCGGTGACCTCGCGCCAGTACTCCGGGCTGTCGTCTTCGTAGGTGCCCTCGGGATTCCCGGCTCGATGGTGAACTTTGTGGAAGCGGTCCCGCGGATCGGTGGCGACGATGTGCTCCGGCGGTTGGCCGGGTGACGCATCGGTGGGGTAGATCGTTGTCTGGTGGAAGTCGATGAGAGCGACAACGCTCTTACCCCGGATGAGCTCGGTGCCGTCGACCATGGTCAGACCTCCTGGCCCATGGCGTCGTGGCGCTGTTCGACCGATCCAACAGCTTCTGGCCACGACATCACGGCCTCCCGATGGATGTTATGGCTTGCCGGAGCCCGCCAGCAGTCCCCGCCAGGGAAAGCCAGTACGGACTAACGGCCCTGTCAGACGGGGCTCGCGGAAGTTTAACCTCAGACGTGGACAAATGGCCGCTGGTCGGCCGGGACAGGGAGCTGTCTCGGCTTGCTGCAGCTGTGGTTTCCGGGCGGGGGGCGGTGGTCACCGGCCGGGCCGGGGTGGGTAAGACCACGCTGGCTCTGGCGGGCCTGAAGGTGGCGGAGGAGCGGGGGATGTCGGTGACGCGGGCGACCGCCACCCATGCCTCGCGTGGTCTGCCGTTCGGGGCGCTGGCGCCGCTGCTGCCACCCGACCCGGGCGGTAACGGCCTTTCCCAGGTCCACCATGATCAGCTGCTCCAGCGCTACGCCCAGGCGGTGGTGGAAAAGGCCCGGGGCCGCCCGGCGGTGGTGTTCGTCGATGACGCGCACCTCCTCGACAGCGGGTCGGCCACGCTGGTACATCAGCTGGCCCTGACCCGGGCGGCGACGGTTCTGGTCACGGTGCGCTCAGGTGAGGCGGTGCCGGACCCAGTGGTGGCGTTGTGGAAGGACGGGCCGGCCGAGCGGATCGAGATAGCTGCCCTGGACGCCGCGGCGATCGAGGAGCTGCTGGTCACGGCGCTGGGTGGGCCGGTGGACGCGGATTCGGTGCGTCAGCTCGCCGAGCGTAGCTGGGGCAACCCGCTGGTCTTGCGGGAGCTGGTGGCCGGGGCGCTGGAGACCGGCGTGCTGGCCGAGGAGGGCGGGCTCTGGCGCCTCCGGGACGGCCTTCGGCCCACGGCCCGGCTGGCCGAGCTCGTGGCACTGCGGCTGGGTGAGCTGTCTGGCGCCGAGCAGGCCGTGGTGGAGTTGCTGGCGGTGGGCGAGCCGCTCGGCCAGGCCATGCTGGACCGGCTGGCCGATCCTGCGGCCGTCGAGGCTCTCGAGCGCAAGGGACTGATCAGCAGCCGGCTGGATGGCCGCCGGGTCCAGGTGCGGCTCGCCCATCCCGTCTACCGCGATGTGATCCGGGCCGGGATCAGCGCGCTGCGGGAGCGGGTCGTCGCCCGGTCGCTGGCTGAGGTGATCGAGGTGGTCGGCGCCCGGCGCCGTGAGGACACCTTGCTGCTGGCGTCGCTGCGCCTGGCCGCCGGGGGCGGCAGCGCCGGGCTCCTGCTGGCCGGGGCGATGGCCGCCCGGGCTCGCCATGATTATTCTCTGACCGAGCGGCTGGCCCGGGCGGCCATCGCCGAGGGCGGCGGCTTCGAGGCCAGGTTCCTGGCGGCCGAGGCCGCCCACGTCCAGGGCCGGCCCGGCCAGGCCCAGCGCGAGCTGGCCGCTCTGGCCGCCGACGCGGCCAGCGACGCCGAGCGGGCCCGCGTCGCCCTGCTCCGCTTCGATAATGCCTTTTTCCTGCGTGGCCGGGCTGACCTCGGGCTGATCGACGACGCGGCCGATGCCGTCACCGATCCGTACTGGCGCAATGAACTGCTGGTCCGGCGCCTGTACGGCGTGGGCATGACGAGTGGGCCGCGGGCCACGGTGGAGGCCGCATCGGCCTCGATCCAGCGCTCAGGCTCAGGACCGTTCACCGCCGTGCACGTGGCAGTGAGCTACTGCCTGGCCCGGCTCGGTCGCCTCGACGAGGCCAGCCGACTGCCCCGCGCCAGCGGAGCGATACCAGAGCCCGACGAACCGCCGGAGCAGTGGGACCTGTTCATAGCCCGTGTCATTCCGCTGCTCTACGCGGGTCGGCTCGACGAGGCTGAGAAGATTCTCACCCGTGCCGATGACCGGATCGCTGACCAGCCGGCGGCCGAGGCGCGAGCGCACATCGCCGGATACTTCGCCCTTTTGTACCTCGAACAAGGCCGCGTCCGAAGCGCCTTTCGCCGGGCCAGCGAGTCATACAAGCTTTTCCAGCAGCTTGGCCGCCGGTTCCTGGCCCGGTGGAACTATGTCGCCGTCGTGCAGGCGCTGGCGCTGGCCGGGCAGGCCGACCGGGCGGCCGGCACGCTCGCCGCGCTCGACGCCCTCGGCCTGCCGACGACATTCTTGAACGAGACAGACCTCCTGCAGGCCCGGGCCTGGACAGCGGCAGCCGCCGGAGACCTCCCGGCCGCACGCCAGCAGCTTGAGGCGGCGGCCGGCTTCGGTGCGGAAATCGGTGACCTGATCGGCGCCGCCAGCTCGCTGCACGGCCTGGCCCGCCTCGGCCCTGCCGACCTCGGCCAGGCCCGTCGCGTCGCCGCGCGCCTCGCCGATCTGGCCGGCGAAATCGACGGCGACCTGGTGGCCGCGCGCGCCGCCTACGCCAGCGCGCTTGCCGCCCGGGACAGCGAAGCCCTCGGCAAGGTGGCCGGCGACTTCGAGGACATGGGCGCGATCTTGTATGCCGCCGAAGCCCGGGCCGAGACCGCCGTCCTGCTACGCCGGGCCGGACAGGCCCGGCAGGCCTCCCGCGCCGAGCAGAGCGCGGCTCGCCTGCTGGCCCGGTGCGAAGGGGCCGCCACCCCCCCGGTCCGGATCATCACGGCCCGGGTGTACCTGACGCCCGGCGAGCTCGACACCGCCCTGCAGGCCGCCGCGGGCCGCTCCAACAACCAGATCGCCGCGGACATGCACCTGTCGGTTCGTACCGTCGAAAGCCACCTCCAGCGGGTCTACGAGAAGCTCGGGGTCTCCGGGCGCCATGAACTGGCCGACGCGCTGCGTGACCAGCCGACCGCCTGACTGGCCGAGCCGCAAGCGCACGTCGTCACGCGGGCCCGACACCCGGCCCGTCCCGGGACCGCCGGGGCCGGGGTCCGCTCCGCTGCGCTCCTCACGAGGTCGCCGTGCCGGTCTTGGAATCCAGGCTGGGGGGACGTTCCAGTTTCAGCTGGCCGGTGCGGGCGTCGAATTCGTACAGCTCGCCGTAGCGGCCCCAGTCGATGGCCAGGTCCAGCTGCCGACGCGCGTTCTCTTCGGTGAATCCACGGCGGAGCAGGTCCATGAAGAAGCTCTCGCTGAGGGTTCCGTTGTTGGTCGATTCCAGGCTGTCGCAGATGGCTCGGACCAGCGGCGCCCTGGCCTTGGCCTGACGGGCGAAGATCGACTTAGCGGTATCGATGTCCCCCGTTACGAAGCCTCGCCCTTCGTCGCTGAGCTGGACGTGGGCGTCGTCCACTGTCGCCAGACCGAGTAGCTGGGCGGCTTCGACGAGGGGCAGCAGATCCTTCCCGTCGAACGTCAACCGCCTGGCGAGCTCGGGAAGGTCGCCACGTCCGCCACGTGCGGCGAGGATCTCAAGGAGCCCGGCCATCCCTCCGACCGACGCGGCAGGCAGTGGCATGTCGTCCGGGGAGGTATCGGTCGCCACCGTGACGCGCTCCGGCTGAGACGTTGCTTGCTCTTGCGCCCCGGTCATGATGCCGTAGATCTTGTCGATCAGCGCCTGGCACTCCTCGCTCCGGCGATTTCGGGGACGCGGGAGCCCGCAGGAGAACTCGGTGCGGATTCGCCCGGGATTGGTCCCCAGCACGAAGATCCGATCGGCGAGGATGACAGCCTCTTCGATGTTGTGGGTGACGATGAGCATAGCCTTGGTGGGGAAATCCGGTGAGGCCCATAGCTGCAGCAGTTCGTTGCGGAGGTTCTCGGCCGTCAAAACGTCAAGAGCCGAGAAGGGCTCGTCCATCAACAAGGCGTCCGGCTCCACCACGAGCGCTCTGGCGAATCCGACTCGCTGCCGCATCCCGCCGGAGAGCTCCTTGGGATAGGCCGAGGGCCCCCAGACGAACGGCCTTTCCTGCTGTGACGTTGGTCCCTGGTGCCTGACCGCCGCTATCGGGTCACGGTGAGGCAAGGTCCCGGCGATCGCCCGTCCGTGAGGTCTGGCGGCCGCGGCAGGTTCTGCTCGGATGCCAGGCGAGTAGAGGGAGGCGGCGGTGGTCATGTCTGCCGATCGGGCTGATGCCGGCGGCACTGCTGCCGCCTCCTCGGAGATCCGCTCGCTGGCCCGCCCGCTGACCGTCGTCGGCGACCTCGACCCTGTTATCGACCGGGTAAGCGCCGCTCGCTTCGTCTGCATCGGGGAAGCCTCGCACGGAACGCACGAGTACTACCGCTGGCGCGCCGAGGTCAGCCGTCGGCTGATCGAGGAGCACGCCTTCACCTGGATCGGCGTGGAGGGTGACTGGCCGGACTGCTGGCGCATCAACCGCTGGGTACGCGGATATGCCGACCAGGTTCTCGACGCCTACGGCCTGCTCGCCTGCTTCCAGCGCTGGCCGACCTGGATGTGGGCCAACCAGGACGTCGCTGAGTTCCTGACCTGGCTGCGCCAGTACAACCTGGCCCGTCCTGACCAGCAGCGCGCCGGGTTCTACGGCCTTGACGTGTACTCGCTGTGGGACTCGCTGTGGCAGGTCATGACCTGGCTCGAAGCCCACGCGCCCGACTCGATGCCCGCGGCGCTGCGCGCATGGCAGTGCTTCCTCCCCTACGACGAGGACCCGCACAAGTACGCGCGGAGCACCCGGTTGGTGCCCGCCTCCTGCGAGTCGGACGTGATCGCGCTCCTCGTCGAGGTCCGCCGCCGCACGCGCGACCGGACAGACGACGCGTTCGACGCGGAACAGAACGCCGAGGTCGCCGCCAGCGCCGAGCACTACTACCGCACCATGGTGCGGGGCGACCGTGAGTCGTGGAACATCCGTGATCGCCACATGACTGACACGATCGACCGGATCGCGCAACACCTCGGGCCCAGGTCTAAGGGGCTTGTCTGGCAGCACAACACCCATGTCGGCGACGCTCGCGCCACGGACATGGCCCGCCAGGGCCTGGTCAACGTGGGCCAGCTGGTCCGGGAGCGTCGCTCCGTCGGCAGCGCTGCGCTAGTTGGCTTCGCTGGCCACCGCGGGTCAGTGCTCGCCGCCAGCTCCTGGGGCGCACCGGAGCAGGCATTCCCGATGCCCGAGGCCCGTAGCGGCAGCCACGAGGATCTGCTCCATCACACGCTCGGGCAGCCCGCAGCCCTAGTATTCAGCGACAACAGGTCCGGGCCCTGGCTCTCAGCACGGCTGGGCCACCGGGCGATCGGCGTCGTCTATGACCCGCGGCACGAGGCAGGAAACTACATCCCCACCTGCATGGGCCAGCGCTACGACGTCCTGATCTGGCTCGAGCAGACCACATCGCTGCACCCGCTCCACCACGAAGGCCGTCCGCGAGAGCCAGAACTCGAGACCGAACCGACCGGCTTCTAGGCTCATCCAGGCCCGAGACTACGGGTCGCTGTATCACCCGTGAGGGGTGATGCCGCTAATCCGCTGCCCGCCGATGCTGATGTTGCTTCCGTACACCACCCCGCACCCAGGTGGCAACGGCAACCTCCCTGGCGAGCGAGAGGACAAGGAGAGGGAATGCTTCTGGCCGGGTGTGAGACACGAATGTAGGTGCTTGGAGTTTGGGCTGGTTGCGGCTTAGTCTGGTTGTGTAACCAACAGCCAGACCTGGAGGGCTGATGACCGGTCCGCTGCTAGCTGAGCTGGAGGCTCGCCGGGCCCGGCTGTTCGAGCGGCTGGCCGCGATCGGGGACTTCCGGCGGGGCAGCGTCAGCGAGAACTGGCGGCGGTGCGGCAAGCCGTCATGCCGCCGGTGCGCCGAGCCTGGCAGCCGCGGACACGGGCCGCGGTGGCTGTGGACTCGCACGGTGCCGGGCCGGGGCACGATCGGCCGGCAGCTGAAGCCGGAAGAGGTGGACAAGGTGCGCGGCGAGCTGGTCCGTTACGGCGAGTTCGCCGCGCTGGCCGAGGAGATCGCGGAGGTGAGCGAGGCGATCTGCGAGGTCCGGCCGGTCCCCGCGCGAGGCGGCGGCCAGGCCCCTGAGCCGGAGGGGCAAAAAGGGGGCTCTGCGATCAGCTCGCCGCGGAGGCCGCCGCCGAGATAGGACAGCTAGCCGCGGCGGTGGCCGCCTCGCTGGCGGGCGGGGCGGGCGTGGAAGCGGCCGAGCTAGCGGTCCGCGCCGCGGTCATGGTGCTGGGACGCTCGGTGCTGGAGCCGCTGCTGGCCGCCGACTGCGGCTACCGCGGTCCGCGCACCGGCTGCCCGGCCGGCCATCAGGCGCAGTTCGCGTCCTACCGGGACAAGGACGTTGACACCGTGCTCGGCGCGGTCACCCTCAGCCGGGCGTGGTATCACTGCGCCGCCTGCGGGCACGGCTTCGCGCCGCGCGATGCCGAGCTGGGCGTGGCCGGGTGCACCATGTCGCCGGGACTGGCCAAGATGACCGACCGCGCCGCCGCGGCAGTGCCGTTTAACGCCGCCGCGAAGCTGGTCAGCGAACTGGCCGGGCTCACCCTCACCGGCAAGCGGGCCGGGCGCCGCGCCGAGGCCGACGGGCAGGCCGCTGCACGCGTGATCGAGGCGCAGGCCGCCGCGATCGCCGCGCGCACGGTCGTGCCGCTGTCCCCGGCCGGGCCGGCCCCGGACATGCTCTACATCTGCATTGATGGCACCGGGGTGCCCATGATCCCCGCCGAGACCGAGGGCCGGCCAGGCAAAGCAGAAGACGGCAAGGCACGCACCCGCGAGGTCAAGCTGTGCTGCTGCTTCACCCAGACCCGCCTCGATGAGGAAGGCCGCCCGGTCCGGGACCCGCGCTCCTCTTCCTACCTGGCCGCCTTCGCGCCCGCCGCCGGGTTCGGGATCCTCATGGCCGGCGAGGCCCGCCGCCGCGGCGCCGCGCACATCCGCCAGATCGTCGTCCTGGGCGATGGCGCCGCCTGGATCTGGAACCTAGCCAGCCAGCACTTCCCCGAGGCCACCCAGATCGTCGACCTGTATCACGCCCGCGAGCACCTGCACGAGCTGGCGAAGCTGCTGGAGTTCATGCTCGGCGACCACCGCCAGGACTGGCTGGGCGCCCGGCTCGCCGAACTCGACGCCGGCGACATCCCCGCGATCTGCGCCGCTGCCCGCGCCTTCCCCCTGACCGGCCGCAAGACCGCCGACCTCAAAACTGCCCTGGGCTACTTCGAGCACAACGCCCACCGCATGCACTACGCCCGCTTCAAGAAGCTAGGCATGTTCGTGGGCTCGGGGGCAGTCGAAGCAGGATGCAAGTCGATAGTCGGTCAGCGCCTGAAACTCTCCGGCATGAGATGGGCCGAACACGGCGCCACCGGCATCCTGACCCTGCGCTGCCTGGAAGCCAGCGGCCGCTGGGAAGAGATCCTCACCCAGCCCGGCCAGACAACGGCGGCCTGAACCGGTCTGGTAGCCACCACCACAACCAGACCACCAAGGCCAGGCCAAGTTACCGGAGAGTCACCTACATTCTTGTCCCACACCCCTTCTGGCCGCTGCGTCGTCGTCTTATCCGCTGTAGGATGTTTTCTGGACGATAGTCGAGATTTTCCTGTGGGTGATCTGGATCTGGATCCTGATCACGGTCTTCATCGACATCTTCCGCAGCCATGATCTGTCTGGCTGGGCCAAGGCCCTGTGGTTCCTGTTCGTGTTGCTTATCCCGCTCATCGGCGTGCTGGTGTACCCGGTGGTCCGCGGCGGGTCCATGCACGAACGGTCGATGCGGCGGCCGAGCAGGAGGACCAGGCCCTGCGCAGTTATATCCGGGACGCTGCGGGCTCATCGGCTAGTACGGCGGACCAGCTGGAGAAGCTGGCTGGCCTGCGCGAGCGGGGTGTTATCACTGCCGAGGAGTTCGACCGCGAGAAGGCCAAATCCTGGCCTGACCGGCCGGGCTGAACCTGCCGCAGGTCGACGTCCGCACCCAGGGCGTCCCCTCAGTAGTCCCCGCCCGCAAACCGGTAGGGACTACTGAGGACTGATCCCCTCCGCTGTGATCGGCTTCAGCTGTGAACGCGATCCTGGTGGCTTGGCGCAGGCGGGGTTAAGTGCATCATGACCGTTCCGGCCACGCATAACGACAGGCCCTCCCACCCGAGGCTCGACGCCAGCCAACTGTGGGCTGGTGGCATCGCCACCGCCGTGGTGGCCGGGCTTGTGGCGCTGGTCGGGGTGCTCGCTGGCCGGTGGCTCTTCGGCGTCGCAGTCCTGGCCCCGCGGAGTGACGGCGCACATGGCGACACCGATGCCAATGTGGCAGGTTGCTTGAATCATCCCGAGCAGCCCGAAACGTAGGAGGAGAAATGGCTAAGGACCTGGTTCTTTACACTGCGGAGTACGACAATGTCGCGGCCGCGCTGGCGGATCTCGATGCCATCGAGCAGCTGCACCAGGACGAGGTGATCGGCTCGTACGACGCGGCCGTGATCGATAAGGAGAACGGCAAGGCCCGCATCGTCAAGCGGATGGACCGCCCGCGCGTCCGCGTCATCCCTGAGGTGCTGGGTTCAGGGAAATTGCCTCGCAAGGACCTCAAGGATGCTGCTGAGGAGCTCACTACTAACGACGCAGGGCTGATCGTGGTCGGCGAGCCGACGATCGGGAAAGCACTCGACAAGGCAATTGTGGGCGCCGCCAAGGTCGTAAAGCGCTCCTTCGACGCCACGACGGACGAGATCGCCAGCGAGCTGCAGGAAGCGCTCAAGGGTTAGTTGGCATGAACGCGGGTCGAATGCGGGCGCGCTGGTCACGAACACGGCGAGGGCGCTCGCAGTCGTCCTAGGCCAAGATGATGTCCGTGGAGAATGACCGCCCTGCCTCTCCCACCACCACCTTTGAATACCTATGCCTCCGCTCCACCGGCCAACTATGGCTGGACTCCAGTCATCATTGGCGTGGTGATCTGCGGTTTCCTGGCCATCTGCGGGATTGCGTACTCCCTGACTGGTGCTGGCCGACTGGCGGTAGACGACCTTGAAGAGGAAGCCGCAGGCGGCTCCGATGGCCAGCCAGATCACGAAGAACAAGCCGACCAGAATGACGCTTCGCCGCTTGTTGCTGGCGATTTCGCCGTACACGCGCCGAATCCTACGGCATGGGAAGCACCCGGCTGCACCTGGTTGCTAGCCACAGTTCAGCGTGGTCGCGCCTGGCGAAATCAGTAGGGACTACTGAGGCTGATCGCCTCCGCCGGAGAAATAATCGGACCAGTGGTGACGGGAATCTTCGTCGAGTTTTGTCGCACCTGCTTCGATCGTCCGAACCGGCCGCTGAGGACCCGGGAACTCGGGGCGTTTCGCCAGTAGCGACGACGTCGGCTCGGCGTTGGAGCAGCAGAGGAAACATGGATCAGGACATTCGGCTCGGCAAGATCGCCGGTATCCCGGTCGGCATCAACTGGAGCATCCTGGTTATCTTGGGCCTCCTGGCCTGGGAGTTGGCCGATCTGGTCCTGCCCAGCTATCACCGCCACGAGCCTACGGCGATCTACTGGGTGGCCGGGGTCATCACCGCGATCTTGTATCTGGCCTCCCTGCTCGCTCATGAGGTATCGCACTGCGTCGTGGCCAAACGGAACGGGGTCGGGGTTCGGCGCATCACCCTCTGGTTGTTCGGTGGGGTATCCGAGCTCGAGAGCGATGCCCTCACGCCCAAGGCCGACTTCCGCATCGCCGTGGTCGGCCCCCTCACCAGCTTCGTGCTCGCTGGCGTGTTCGGTGCCCTGGCGCACCTGCTCCCGCAGACCGGGGGCGACCAGGAGGTGTTCGTCAGTGCCCTGGGGTGGCTGGCGTGGATGAATCTCCTCCTCGGCGGGTTCAACCTGATTCCTGCCGCACCGCTGGACGGTGGTCGGGTACTCCGCGCGGCCCTGTGGCAGCGCAGCGGCGACCGGGCTCGGGCCGCCGCCACGGCGGCACGCGTCGGCCAGGTGTTCGGCTACGTCTTGGTGGTCCTCGGGGTCCTGGAGTTCATCACGGTCGGCGTCTTCGGCCTGTGGCTCGTTTTCCTGGGCTGGTTCCTCCTGTCGGCGGCCCGCAGTGAGGAGAAGGCCACCGTCATGCGGGCCTCGCTCGCGGGCGTCCACGTCCGCGACATCATGACGCCGGACCCGGCCACGTTTGCCTCGAGCATGACGGTGGCAGACCTGCTCGACAACCAGCTTCACCAGCACCGGTTCAGTTCCTACCCGCTGGTCGGGCCGACCGGGCAGCTCGAGGGCTTCACCACCATGAGCAGGATCCGCCACGTGCCGGCGAATCTCCGCGAGACGACCCGGTTGATCGACACCAGTGTCCCGCTACCCGAGGTGCCCGTCGGCGCACCCGACGAGCCGATCGCCGACCTCCAGAAGCGCATGCAAGCGTCTCCAGATGGCCGGGCAGTTGTCCTCGACGACACCGGCCGTCTGGTGGGCATCGTGTCAACCAGCGACATTGCCCGGTATGTGCAGCTTGCCATGCTGCGATCCCAGGGGCGTACGGCCCAGCGGAACTGACCAGAGGCCACCGGCTACGCCGCGCTCACCGGAGACCCGGCGGTCCGCCGGTACGTGCAGTCCTGCGAGAGCACGAGTGCTCCGGGACCTTCGGCTCTGGCCGCGTCCCATTTCGGGAGGGACGGTTGATCTATGGCTACTGAAGAGCGCATCACAAAGCTGGAAGCCCAGATCGACAAGCTCCAGGCCAAGCAGGCCGAGCTGTACAAGCAGTTGGCCAAGGCCCAGATCGACCAGTGGCAGGGGCGCGTCGAGGACCTCGAGGTGCAGATGCACCTCGGCGCGGTGCAGACCAGCGATAAGCTGACCGCGCTGATGGGCCAGCTTCGCAGCAACTGGGCCGATGCCCGGAAGCAGTTCGAGGACGCGACCTCGACGGCCTCGAGCGTGGCGGACTCGGTACGCACCAGCCTGGAGAATGCCTTCAAGGAGATCCGCAAGACCCTGCTTGAAACCAAGAGTAAGGCGGCGTGACCGCAACATCCCGTTTCGTCGGCTGACGGAGAACGCTGCTGGCCGCGATGAGTTCGCGAGCTGTCGTCAGCCGGCCGGGGCGTAGAGCGCCTCGATATCCGCTGCGAAATCCCTGGCGACCACCTCCCTGTGCACCTTGAGGGACGGGGTGAGCTGGCCGGAGGCTTCGGTAAAGTCCGTGCCGAGGATCCGGAACCTGCGGACCGACTCCGCGCGGGACACGAGCTTGTTCGCATCGTCCACGGTCAGCTGGATCTCCGCGATCAGCTCGGGGTCGTCGGCGAGGTCACGGGGGCTGGCGTCGGCTGGCCGCCTGTGCTGCTTCTTCCAGAACTCCAGCGCTTCGCGATCCAGCGTCACCAGGCAGGCGACGTAGGGACGGCCGTCGCCGACTACCATGCACTGGCTGACCAGCGGGTTCGCGCGGATTCGGTCCTCGAGCACGGCAGGGGAGACGTGCGTGCCGCCGGCGGTGATGAGTAGTTCCTTCGCCCGGCCGGTCACCCGCAGGAAGCCCTCGTCGTCCACGATGCCGAGGTCGCCCGTCCGCAGCCAGCCAGCCGGGTCCAGCGCCTCGCGGGTCGCGGCATCGTTGCGCCAGTAGCCGGGAAAGATGCTCTGGCCCTTGATCTGGATCTCGCCACCGGAAGTCCGGATAGTGACGCCGGGCAGCGGTTGCCCGACTGTGCCGATCTTGTTGCGGCCTGGCCTGTTCACCGTCGCGGCGCCCGCGGACTCGGTCATGCCATAGCCTTCCAGCACCGTGATGCCCGCGCCGCGGAAGAAATGGGCGAGCCGCTCGCCGAGCGGCGCGCCGCCGGATACCGCGTATCGCATCCTGCCGCCGACCGCCGCCCGCATCCTGCCGTAGACCAGCCGGTCGAACAGCGCGTGCCGCAACCGCAAGGCCAGCCCGTTGCGGCGGCCGGACGCCGCGCGGTCACCCGCCTCGCTCCAGGCGATGGCCGTCTCCGCGGCGGCGGCGAAGATCCTGGCCCTGGCCCGGGGCGCCGAGGCTTGCCGCTGGGCGCTGTCGTAGACCTTTTCGAACACCCGCGGCACCGCGAGCAGGAACGTGGGCCGGAACTCGCGGAGGCCATCCGCCAGCGTGTTCATGTCCGGCCAGTGCCCCAGGACCGCGCCGGATTCCAGGTAGCCGACTTGGATGATGCGCGCGAAAACGTGCGCGAGCGGCAGGAACAGCAGCGTCGAGCAGTCGGCGATCTGAAAGATCTCCGGCAGCGCGCCCACCGCGTTGCGCACGTCAGCGAGCAGGTTGCCGTGCGTGAGCCCGCAGCCCTTCGGCCGTCCGGTCGTGCCCGAGGTATACACGATGGTCGCCAGGTCCGCGGCTGTTCTCCCGGTCCGGCGCTGTTCCAGCTGCTCCGCACCGATCTGCGCGGCCTCGGGTGCCAGCGTGTCCAGGGCGCCGGTCATCCACACGTGCGTCAAGCCAGGGAGCCTGTCCCGGACGCTGCTGATGATGTCCTTGTGCGCGGTGGTCTCCGCGAAGATGGCGCATGCAGAGGAGTCGCTGAGGATCCACTCGACCTGCTCGGCCGAGGAGGTCTCGTACACCGGCACGGTAACGGCACCCGCGGCCCAGCTCGCGTAATCGATCAGCGTCCACTCATAGCGGGTGCGCGACATCAGCGCGACCCGGTCGCCTGGCAAGATGCCCGCGGCCATCAGGCCGCGGGCCAAGGCGGTCACCTCAGCGCGGAACTTCGCAGCCGTCACGTCCTGCCAGCCTGCGCCAGCCCGTCTGCGCAGGACGACCGCACCCGGCTCCGTCTCGGCCCGGCGGAAAACCGTGTCGGTGAGGCTAGCCGACGGGGGAATCTCCGCCAGCGCAGGGATGCCGAATTCGCCCACGTATTCTCCCTCGCTGACCGCGCTCTCACAGATCGCCTGACCGTACGCCGTCCGTACACTGGTCAGTGCCCTCCGCTGCCGGAAACTAGCAGTGACTACTGACCACTTACCGCCTCCGATGTGGCCGACTGTAGCCATGGACGCGGTCCTGCCAGACACCATCTCGGTGGCTCGTCGCGTTCCAGCTCTGGTTCCTCCGGGGCGGGCTGGTCAGTAGTCGCCGCCTCGGAAACCGGTACGGACTACTGAGGTTCTGATCGCCTCCGCTGTGGCCGACTTTACCTATGCACACGGCCGCGCCGGTCTCGACGTACCGGTTGCAGCTGCGGCCGGGTTTCGGGTTCGCCGACGCCGCCGCTATCGCGGATTACCTTGCCGCGCTCGGCGTGACGCACGTATACCTGTCGCCGATCCTGCAGGCCGCGCCCGGCTCCGTGCACGGATACGACGTCGTGGACCATTCCCGTGTCTCCGCGGACCTTGGCGGGCAGGCCGAGTTCCGCGCGATGGTCGGACGGTTCCGCCGCCGGGGGCTGGGCGTGATCGTCGATATCGTGCCCAACCACATGGGCATCCCGGTGCCGGAGCTGCTTAACCGGCAGCTGTGGTCGGTGCTGCGTGAGGGGACCGGTTCCCCGTACGCGCACTGGTTCGACATCGACTGGGCGGCACAGGACAATCGGCTGCTGCTGCCCATCCTGGCCGGGCCGGCCGAGGCCTGCCTCGGTGATCTGACGGTGGACCGCGCCGCCGGTCACGAGCCGGTGCTGCGCTACTTCGACCATGTGCTGCCGGTACGCCCCGGCACCGTCGGCCTGCCGCTGGACGGGCTGCTGCACGCCCAGCACTACCGGCTTGCGCACTGGCGTGACGGCGCGACGGAGCTGAACTGGCGGCGGTTCTTCGACATCACATCGCTCATCGCGATCCGGGTGGAGCAGGCCGACGTCTTCGCGGCCACCCACGCCCTGCTGCTGAGCCTGGTGGCGGAAGGGCTCATCGATGGCCTGCGGGTAGACCATCCCGACGGGCTGGCCGATCCCCGCGGCTACCTCCAGCGGCTGGCCAGCGCGACCGGCGGCATCTGGGTGGCCGCCGAGAAGATCCTCACCGGGACCGAGGAGCTGCCCCTTGACTGGCCGTGCGCGGGCACGACCGGTTACGACACGCTGGATGCGGTCGGTGGCCTGTTTGTGGACCCGGACGGCCGCGAACCGCTGACCGAGACGTACGTGCGTTTCACGGAAGGCCCGGACCGCTTCGCGGGCGTGGCGCAGGCCGCCAAGCGTGACACAGCCGAGCGCAGGCTCGCGGCCGAGGTGTCGAGGCTGACCCGGCTGGTCGCCCGGGCGGGCAGACCCTTACTCGACGGCTTCAGCGCGCATGACCTACGCGCGGTGCTGGTAGAGATGCTCGCCGCAGTCCCGGTGTACCGGGCGTACGTGGTGCCGGGGGAGCAGGCCCCGCAGGCCGCTGCTGCCGTCGTGGGCGGCGCGGCTGCGGCCGCCCGCCGCCGTCTTCCCGGGCGGCTGCACCCGGCATTGGAGATCGTCCGCGACCTGGTGCTGGGCCGCGGCAGCGCCGCGGATCCCGGCACGTGCGGTGCCGAGCTCATCGTGCGGTTTCAGCAAACGTGCGATCCGGTGATGGCTAAGGGGGTGGAGGACACCGCGTTCTACCGCTGGTCACGGCTGGTCGCGCTGAACGAGGTCGGCGGCCAGCCGGACCGGTTCGGGGTCAGCCCGGCAGAATTCGATGCCGCCGCCGGCCGTCTGTGGCGGGACTGGCCGGCCACCTTGACCACGCTTTCCACGCACGACACCAAACGCCAGGAGGACATGCGGGCCCGGCTGTCGATGCTCGCGGAGTGGCCGCAGGCGTGGGCCCAGGAGGTAGCCGAGCTGCACAGCCTTGCTGTCCGGCTCAGCGGCGGGCAGGCGCCTGAGCCGGACACCGAGTACCTGATGTGGCAGACCCTCGTAGGCGCGTGGCCGATCGACAGCGCGCGCCTCGGCGGATACCTCAAGAAGGCGATGCGCGAGGCGAAGACCCGGGAGTCATGGACCGATCCGGACCCCGGCTACGAGTCGGCGGTGCTCGCCTTCGCCAGCGGAGTGCTCCACGACCCCGAGCTGACCGCGCGCCTCGCCGGCTTCGTCGCCCAGATCGCGCCCGACGCGCGGGTGATCTCGCTCGGCGCGAAGCTCGTCCAGCTCACCATGCCTGGAGTCGCCGATGTCTACCAGGGTTGCGAGCTGACCGGGCTTTCGCTGGTAGATCCGGACAACCGGCGGCCGGTGGACTTCGCGCGGCGCCGTCGGCTACTTGCTGCCCTGGACGGCGACTCATCGAGCTTGGCCGGATCGAACTGGGACTCCCCGCAGGCCTCGACAGCCGGCCTTGATGCGGACAAGCTGCTGGTGACCTCCCGTACGCTGCGGCTCCGCCGCGATCACGCGGACTGGTTCGCCGGGAGTTACGCGCCGCTACGAGCCGAAGGCCCGGCGGCGCGGCACGTTGTCGCGTTCCTCCGCGGTAATCGCGCGGTATCCGTCGCCACCCGGCTACCCGTCGGGCTGCGGCGACGGGGCGGCTGGGCAGACACGATGCTGCCGCTGCCAGCGGGGCGCTGGCGGGACGTACTGACCGGCGTCACCCATTGCGGTGCCTGCCCGGCACTGTCCGCGTTGACCGAGCGGCTTCCGGTGGCGCTGCTGGTCAGTGTCACTGATACCGCAATGGAGCCCACACACCCAAGACGGCTGGAGAAGAACAGGAACATCCGCGACTAATGGTGTCCTGCCATCGTCCCGGATGGCGTGCTCTGGTGGCTTTGCTCGCCGTAGTGGGCGGACAGCCCGTAGATCACCATGACCGCGATGGCGATGTAGATCAGCGACCAGACCGGGTAGTACGGCATCACGAAGATGGCCGAGATCGCGCCCAGGGACGCGGCGACGATGCCGATCCAGCGGGAGATTTCCGCGCTGGGCCGGTCGCTCGGACCCAGGACCAGGGCTCCGGCGACGATCAGGACGATACCGATGATCAGCCATATCCATCCGTAGGTCTTGAGGCTGTGCCCCAGGACCGCACCCTGCAGGTTATCGGGGATGGTGCCGTGGTACCCGAAGGCCCAGATCGCGTCGATCACCCGCATGATCCCCGCGATGATCAGCACTATGGCGGAGAATGTCAGCCAGCCCGAACGCCTCATCGGAATCGCCCACTTTCTGTTGGTCACCTGTGCACAGACAACTAAGGCCGCTCCCGGTCGGCACCCTTTGCCGCGGGGCCGGCGGCCCGGCCGCCCCGGCGGGACTCCGATCCCTCGGGCCGGCCCTTGGAAGATGGTCATCGGCTGGTGATGTTGAGCTCGTCGCGGACGTCGTTGACGCCGGCGGCCATCCAGGCGGCGCCGATGACCGCATCGTGCTCCGCCCAGGTACGGACGTGACCCGAGAGCGTTACGGTGCTCCCGTCGGCGTCCACCGCGACATCGCTGTCGTCTGGAACCAGCGAATACCGGTCCAGCGCGCCCTGAACTCGCGTGGTCACCTCGATTGGGTCCGGCTCGCCGATGACTGTGATCTCGTCCTTGATGCCGCGGACTCCGATCAGCCTGGCAACGGCCGATTCGGCAGCGGCCCGCTGGCTGCCGAAGGTCACGATGCCGGTCAGCCTGATATTGCCGTCCCGCGCGGTTGCCTCGACACCATCCGGCACGCTGATATCGAACATGAGCGCGTTGTTCGCCGCAGTAGTAAGCATCGCGTCGTCGCGATAGCTGCCGAGCGGCAGCAGCACCTCCAGGTGATTGTGCACGCTCGTCACGCCGTTGACGCGCCGCGCTGCGGCAGCCGCTTGGAGGTACTGCGGGTAGCTTGGCACGGTGCCGTTGAGCGCTACGGCCGCGCTGATGTTCTTGACCGTGATGTCCGTGGCGTCAACAAGCGGGTCGAAGCTGAGCTCCTCCTCGACTGCTTCGCGGACGTCCCTGGTAGTGCTCATCACATGCTCGCTTCCTGGCCAGTGAGCCGACGAATGCTTGTGCTGCCGTTGCTCCGCCTCAACGGGGTCAGGGCTCAGCCTCCTCTCGCCGCTGGGCCGGGAGCGAGCAGCTGCAGACTCAGGCGGCACGATCTCTCTTAGTACATCCGACAACAGCGGAGGCGATCAGTCCTCAGTAGCCGCTACTGGATTCCGGGCCTGGGCCACTGATCGGCCCCGCGGCCCTCCGATGCTGGGGCGCATCACATGTTCAGCTGCTGACAGCCCCGCCGAGGATCCGTCCGTCCCGCATCTCCACGGTTCGGTCGGCTGATGCCGCCACATTGGCATCATGCGTCACGAGCATGATCGTCACGCCGTCGGCGTGCAGACGCTGGAAAAGCTTCATCACGACATTGGCCGCGTCGGAGTCGAGGCTTCCGGTGGGCTCGTCGGCGAGCAGCAACTTGGGCGCGTTGGCCAGGGCCCGGGCGATGGCTACCCGCTGGCGCTCTCCGCCCGACAGTTGCGTCGGCATCTGGTGCTCCCGACCTTGGAGATCTACCTGACGCCAGCAGGTCCACAGCCCTGGCCCGGCGTTCGCGAGCGTTAGAGCCGGTCCCGAACATGGCGCTGCCGATGTTGGCGATAACGGGTTTCCCGACGAGCAGGTTGTGGAGCTGGAAGACAAGTCCGACATCCTGCCGCCGGAACCGGCTCAGATCGCGGATGCTGCGCAGGTCGCGGCCGTCGACGAGAACGACTCCGGAAGTGGCCGTGTCAAGGGCACCGACTAGGTCGAGCATGGTCGACTTGCCGCAACCCGACGGGCCGGTGATCGCCACGAACTCGCCGCGACCGATTTCCAGGTTCAAGCCGCCGAGCGCCCGGACGCCTCCCCGGTAGACCTTCACTACGTCCCTCAGCTCGACGGCGCTCGATGTTCGGAGCGAGTCATCACTCATAACTGAGAGCCTTGAGCGGTTCGAGCAGTGCCGCCCGGGTCGCCGGGTAGAGGCCACCGAGGACCGTCATCACGATGGCAGTGATCAGCGCCGTGGCAAAGGCGCCCGGGGTGAAGCTCGAGTGGAGCACACCGGACATGGATGGGACCCGCTCGAGTATAAAGGTCACGGCGAACGACAGGCCGATACCCAGGGCAGCACCGACGACGCCGAGGATCAGACCCTCACCGAGGAGCAGTCTCGGCATGCGGCGCCTGGTCCAGCCCACGGCGCGCAGAAGTCCGAATTCCCTGGTCCGCTCGATGACCGCTAGGCAGACTCGCTGGGCTCTGGTCCGGCGGCCGCGGGTGCCTGCGCGGCTGAGTCATCGGGCGGGTTGTCCACCGGCGCCTGGACCTGGCCGACGGTTTCCCGCCGGGCGTTCAGGAAGGCGTAGATGATGATCCCGGCCAGCACCACGACCACGGCCTCGTACACGGCCGAGTAACCCGAGGCGAAGGTGACCCACATCGAGAACAGCACAGCGGCACCGCTAATCGACAAGTCCCGGGCGAGCAGCCAGCCCTGCACCCGCCGGCGTTTGGACACCAGGTAGGTCAGCTGGGCGCAGGCCGAGAAGAAGTACGGGACGGCCACGGTGACCACGGTGAGGTCGACCAGATAGGTGAAGACCGTCAGCCCTGAGGTGGCAAGGTAGCGCCACAGCAGGAGCACCGAGGGCAGCAGCGCCGCGATCACGATGCCGAACCAGGCGGTGTCGTTGCGGTCGGTCCAGGCGAACGGCCGCGGGAACAGGCCGTCGTCGGCCGGTGCCCGCGACACCTCGGTGGTAACCAGCGTCCAGCCATTCAGCGCCCCGATCCCCGAGATCACGGCCACCGCGGCGATCAGCTTACCGGCCCAGACTCCGCGGGTGAAGATCGTCTCGAAGGCGTCGACGAACGGCGCCCCGTTGCCCACCAGCGCGTGGTGCGGCACCAGGCCCATCACCGCCGCCGACACCAGCAGGTACAGGATGGCGCAGGCGCCGGTGCCCAGTACCGAGGCACGGCCGACGTTCCGGCGGGGATTCCGCACCCGCTTGGCGGTGATGGCTGCCACCTCGACGCCGATGAAGGAGAACAGCGCTACGCTAGCGGCGATCCCGATGCAGCTGTAGAGGCTGCCGCCCGAGGCGTTGAAAGCACCGAAGTTGGCCTTGGAGACGAAGAACCACCCCACCACGCCGACGAACAGCAGCGGCAGGAACTTCAGCACCACGGTGACGTTCTGGAACCACGCCATCTGGCGCACCCCGGCCAGGTTCACCGCCGCCGGCACCCACAGGCCCAGCAGCGCGATGCCCCAGTTCCCCCAGGGGGAGGGGTGGCTGATGCCGAACAGGGCGTTCACGTAGAACACCCAGGACGCCACGATCGCGGCATCCCCGACCCACGACGACAGCCAGTAGCACCAGCCGACCAGGTACCCGGCGAAGTCACCGAACTCATGCCGGGCGTAGGCATACAAGCCGCCGTTAGAGTTAGGTACCCGCCTGGTCAGCTGGCCGAACAGCACAGCCAGCAGCGTCGCGCCCACGGCGATCACGAACAGGACGACCAGCGAGCTGGTGCCCGCCGCGGCCAGCACCGTCGGCAATGTGAACACCCCGGCCCCGATGACGCTCCCGATCACCAGTGCCGTCGCCGAGGGCAGGCCTATGGTGTGAGCATCATGCTCCGCCCCCGTCGGGCCGCCCGGCGCTTCCCGCACCGGGCGGGCGCTTGCTGCGCTGGACATGAAACCTCCCAAGTGCGCCGAAGGGCCGGCTATCCAGCGAAGCCATTGGGGACCCGGACCAGCTCCGGGCTCAGGCCGCAGGACCACAGGACCGCATTCATAGATACAGTCGGCCACGACGGAGGCGATCAGTCCTCGGTAGCGCCTACTGGTCTCCGGGCAGGGGGGTGGCCCTGGTGACGGCGACGGGAATGCCGGCCTGGTTGGCTAGGGCCCGCACTTGCTCAGTCACCGGGCTCACGGCCTGGGCGTTGTAGAGCAGCACTCTCACTCGGTGGCCGGTGAAGAGGCCGTACATTTCGGCAGTGTCGTCCGGGCCGGGGTCGATGCCGTCCTCGATGGCAGCGGCGAACCCGGGCGGCGTCAACACCCGGAGCCGCGCGGCTTCCAGCAGGTAACCGGGCACCCGCTCGGTGTGGGCGACCGGCGCGCTCGGATGGCGCTAGCGGATACGGGCGATAACCGCCTCGATGGGTCGCAGCGACAGGTCGAAGGCCGCCAGGCGGGCGGCGAACGCGCTGGCGTCGCGGGGCTCCAGCCTGGCCAGAGCGGCCTCGATCGCCAGGGCGACTTCCGGCACGCGGGGATGTCATACCAGAAGTGGGGGTTCACGTCAGCGCCGGTGGCATCCAGGACGTCCTGGACGCAGACGACCACGCGTCCTGGGTGACTGGTGGCGCTCAGCAGCTGGGAAACGAAGTTGTCATACCCGGCGCCGTTCTCGATGACCAGGCTGGCCTCGGCGACAGCGACCGCATCGGTGACGTCAGACTCATACAGGTGGGGGTCGGCAGTCAGGCTGGTGGGGATCGAGGTGACCTGGACGTGGCGGCCGCCGATTTGTGCGGCGACGTTTCCCCAGAAGTTCTCGCCTGCAACGACCTTCACCACCCCGGGCGTCGCCGGGGCCTGGGAGCTGCCGCATCCCGCGAGGGTGATTGCGGCAACTGCGAGGACGACCAGCATGCTGAGTACGGGAATGGGCAACGGTGCTGCGGCGCGTGTCAGTGAGCCGGTCACGACTGCCGCCCCGGTCCAGCATTCGGGACGCAATCTCGTCAGATCGGTGCAGCCGTTGTCGGTATGGTGGCTGCTCACCGCGGGCCGCCTGATCCAGGAGCAGTCCCCGTGCTCATCTGTTGTTTCTCGAGAAGAGCCGCAAGAAGAACAGGAAAACGTTCAGCGCATCGAGGAAGATCGAGGCGGCGATCAACGGCGCGGAGTCGAGATCCTTCGTGCGCCGCACCCGCTGGAAATCGGACATGGTCAGGCCCGCGAATATCACCAGCCCGAGAATCGAGTAGATGAGCGAGCCATTGGGGATGTTGACGAAGATCATCACGATGCCGAACCCGATGAGCGCGACGAGCGCCCAGAAGGACAGGCGGGCGATCGCCGACAGATCCCGCCGGGTCGCATAGCCGGCCGCGCCGAAGCCGGCGATGAACAGCGCGGTGGCGCCGCCGGCCTGCCAGAGCGCCTGCGGGTTCGCGCTCGCGTAGTAGACGAGTGTCGGCGCCATCGCCAGCCCGAGCAGCAGGCCGACCGCGAACAGCAGGCCGACGGTCAGCGACGTGGACCGCCGCACCGCGAAATTCATGCTGATCAGACAGGCAAAGGCGGCGATGAACCCCACGAAGGCCCAGCCGGTGGAGAGATTACGTCCCAGGTAGGCACCTAGCGCGAAGAACCCGGTCGTGACCGCGACGTACCCCATCGTCTGCCCGAACAGGGTATGCGTCCGGTCACCGGTTGCTGTTCCGATTCCGCTGTGGCTCAGGTAATTGTCCATGACACTCTTCTGCCTCCCATGCGCCTTCGGTCCTGCTGGTGCAGGTCGGTCTTCATGACTCTGCCGAGGACGGCGGCCCAGTCCCCGGGGCAGGCTCCAGACTGAGACCGCGGGATCGCGTTCATAGCTACATTCGGCCACAACGAAGGCGCGGAGTCCTCAGTAGTCCCTACCGATGTCCGTGGCGGGCGCTACGGCCCGGCCGGACGTGCTCACGGTGCACTGGTCAGCTCAAGCATCCGCAGGCGCCGCGTTCCGCGCCAACATCCATTGAACGCCCGACGCAGGCCCCGCCGGCAGCGGCCTGTCCGGGCGGTCAGGCGGTGGGCTGGTCACGCAGGGCGTCGGCCAGCTCGTGGCGCCCGGAGATCCCGAGTTTCTCGTAGACCCGCTGGAGGTGGCTTTCCACGGTCCGGGCAGACAGCTGCATGTTAGTGGCGATCTGCTTGTTGGAGCGGCCCCCGGCGGCCTGCAGAGCGATGTCGAGCTCCGGACGTCAGGTACACCCGGGCCGTGATGATCCGGACCGGGGGGGTGGCGGCCCCTTCGCAGCGGGCCAGCAGGCGCGCCGCGCTCTGCTCGGCGCGGGAGGCCTGCCGGGCCTGGCCGGCCCGGCGTAGCAGGACGGCGGCCTCGGCCCGGGCCTCGGCGGCGTACAGGATCGCGCCCATGCCCTCGAAGTCGCCGGACACCTTGCGGAGCGCTTCGCTGTCCCCGGCGGCCACGGCGCTGGCGTACGCGGCGCGAGAGGACACTAGGTCGCCCTCGACCTCGTCGGCAAGTGCGGCCAGGCGGGCGGCGACCTGGCGGGCATGGCCGAGACGGGCCAGGCCGTGCAGGGCGCTGGTCGCGCCGATCAGGTCGCCGATCTCCTCGCCCAGGTCGGCTGCTGCTTCGAGCTGGTGACGGGCGGCCGGGAGGTCGCCGGCGGCTGCGGCCGTCCAGGCCCGGGCCTGAAGAAGATCAGTTTCGTGCAGCAGCACCGCCGGGAGGCCGAGGGCGTCAAGCGCGGCGAGCGTCCCGGCCGCCTGGTCGGCCTGTCCGGCCAGCGCCAGCGCCTGCGCGGCGGTGATGTAGTTCCACCGGGCCAGGAACGGGCGCCCGAGCTGCTGGAGAAGCGTGTAGGACTCGCTGGCCCGGCGAAAGGCGCTGTGCATGCGACCCTGTTCGAGGTTCAGCCTCGCGAGGCATCCGTCGACGTGGGCCCTCGCCTCGGCGGCCGGCTGATCAGTGACCCGCCCGTAAGCAGCGGTGAGAAGCTCCTCGGCCTCGGCCAGACGGCCCGCATAGAGCAGCGGTATAAAACGGCCTATGAGCGGGTCCCACTGTTCCCAGGGTTCGTCGGCCGCCGGTATGACAGTGCTGGCGTGGGCTAGCTGGCTGGCGTCCTCCAGGCGGCCGAGCCGGGCCAGGCTGTAGCACGTCACGACGTGCATGGCTGTGTGTGGTCCTGAGCCGGCGCGCTGGAGCCAGGCCGATGCGGCGTCCACCGTGGCGCGCGGCCCGCTGGCCATAGTCATGTCGTAGAGGCTCCGGGAGAGCAGCTGGTCGTGCCAGCTCGGATCGGTGATGGCATTGGCGGCATCGTCGATCAGCCGGAAGTCGGCCCGGCCACGCAGGAAAAAGGCGTTGTCGAAGCGGACCAGCGCGACACGGGCTCGCTCGGCGTCGCTGGCCGCGTCGGCGGCCAGGGCGGCCGCCTCCTGCTCGGCCTGGCCGGGCCGGCCCTGGAAGTGGGCGGCCTCGGCCGCCGCCAAGCGGGCGTCGAAGCTGGCGCCCTTGGCGATGGCCGCCCGGGCCAGCCGTTCGGTGAGGGCCTGGTCATGGCGGGCTCGCGCCGCCAACGCCCCGGCCACCAGCAGCTCGGGACTGCCGTCACCACTGACCATACGGCACGACGCCAGCAGCAGGGTGTCCTCCCGGCGCCGGGCACCGGTCGCCTCGATCACCTCGGCCAGTGATCGGGCGAGGGACCGCTCGCGCAGCGCGCTGATCCCGGCACGGACCACATCCGCATAGACGGGATGGGCGAGCCACACCTGGACCCGGCGGCCATCCAGCCGGCTGGTGATCAGGCCCTTGCGCTCGAGAGCCTCGACGGCCGCAGGATCGGCCAGCCGAGCGAGCCTGGCCTGACCGAGCGGCTCGCCCACGGCCAGCAGCTCCACCACGGCCTGCTCGGCGCCAGACAGCTCACCCAGCCGCAGCGTCACCAGCTCGGCCAGCCGAGCTGTGGGATGCAGGCCGCCAGCCAGCCGCCAGATGCCACCGTCGGCGGCCAGCGTGCCGCTGTCCAGCGCGCCGGTCACCAGCTCCCGCAACATCAGCGGATTGCCCCGGCTATGCTCGGCGAGCTGACGTACCGACGCCGCATCCACCGGCCCGCCCAGCACCGTGCTCAGCAGTTCCTCGAGGGCTGCGTCGTCCAGGGCGCCCACCTCGATCCGCTCGGCCGGGCCGTCCTTCCACGAGGCCACCACCGCGTCCGGCACTGGCTGACCCGTGCGGACGGTGACCAGGACCGTGGCCGCCCGGGTCAGGGCCAGCTGTTGCGCCAGCGTGGCCGACCCGTCATCAAGGAAGTGGGCGTCATCGACGAACGCCACCACCGGGCGGCCCGGGGCCTTATCCACCACCGCCTGGGCGTAGCGCCGCAGCAGCTGACCATGATCCTCCCGGGAAAGGTGGTCATTGCCCGGGTCGGGCGGCAGGAGCGGCGCCAGCGCCCCGAACGGCAGACCACGCGAGGCATGGGTGGCGGTCGCCCGGACCACCGACATCCCCTGCTCCTGCGCCACCTTCAGGCCCGCGAAAGCCAGCGTCGTCTTGCCCGCCCCGGCCAGGCCGGTGATCACCGCCCCCCGCCGAGCGCCCACCGCGGCGGTCAGCTGAGAGAGTTCTTTGCCCCGGCCGACCAGCGGCCATCTGTTCCCCGGCATGCTCTCGCGTCTTCCTTTGGCCCCGACCCATCGCAGGCCGGGGCGCGACACCGCCCTCCTATTACCTCACATCACGCCTGGCTTACCTCGAGGTGAAGCGAACTCGAGGCCCAGCGACCGGCGAATCAGATCCCTGCCCCGGGATATCGGTAGGGACTACTGAGGACTAATCGCCGCCGATGCGCTCGGCTGTTGCTATGACCGTGCTCATGCCGTCGGAGTCTGGGGAAGGAAATGTCACTGGCCGCTGCTTCGACGTGCCTTCGCCCGCTGGGGGGCCAGCGATGCTCACCACCACCCTCCGCCTCGGTGACCGGCAGACCGATCCGGCCCTCGCCTACCTCTTCCAGCCCGGGCAGGCTTTCCTGCCGACTGCGAACCAGTTGGCCCCCCTTCCTTACAGATACACGGTCGGTTAGGGCCCCTGGCGGGCCCTCACCACCCAGAGCGATGGAGGTACCAATGGGCTTCTTCCGGGTAGCGGCCGCCGGGCCGGCCTTCTTCGTCAGCGCGTGGCTGCTGATGCTGTTCGCCGGAGGCTTCGCCAGCGATGTCGGAATCCGGCCATTCGGGTACATCACGTCGATGGTCGTGACCATCGCGCTGTGGCTGACTCTGGCGCCAGCCATCGGCGCGGTCGCGCGCACGGAGCGCAAGCGATAGCCCGGCCGCCGCGCACGACGGTGGTAGACGCCAGGTCCGGGCGCGTGTCGGCGAAGTCGCCGGAGCCGCCTATGCCGTTCTGCATGCTCGAACCCATGATCTGGCTCCCGGACCGCGGGACGGGGACGGCGACGCTGCTGCTGAGGCACGGCGAGACGGCGTTGTCGGCGGAGCGGCGGTTCGCCGGCCGCGGCGATGCGCCGCTGACCGATACCGGCCGCCGGCAGGCGGTCGCCGCGGCGGCCAGGCTGGCGGCCCGCGGTGGCGTCGACCAGATCGTGACCTCTCCGCTGCAGCGGGCCCGGCGCACGGCCGAGGCGGTGGCCGAGGCGACCGGCGCTCCCCTGAAGGTCGACGACGGCCTGGTGGAGACCGACTTCGGGGAGTGGGAAGGGCTGAGCTTCGCCGAGGCGTCGGCCCGCTGGCCCGAGGAGATCTCGGCCTGGCTGGCCAGCGCCGACGTGGCGCCGCCGGGCGGCGAAAGCCTCGCCACGGTCGCCCGGCGGGTGCTGGGCGCGCTGGACCGGCTGCTCGCGGCGCAGGCGGGCGGCACGCTCGTGCTGGTCAGCCACGTCACGCCGATCAAGACGCTGGCGTGCCGGGCCATGCTCGCGCCCCCGGCCGCCATGTTCAGGATCCATCTGGATGTCGCCTCGCTGTGCGAGATCCACTGGTTCTCCGATGGCCCGGCGCTGGTGCGGAGCCTGAACGACACGGGACATCTTCGCGCGGGCGGCCGCTGAGGCACTATCGTGGCTGCAGCGGCGGGCGAGCAGGCCGGGCGGCCGCGGCGTTCCCTGGCAGGTCCGGGGGAGGCCGAGGAAGGTCCGGGCTCCGCAGGGCAGGGTGGTCGGTAACGCCGACCCGGGGTGACCCGCGGGACAGTGCCACAGAAAACAGACCGCCTCCGGAGGAATCCGGGGGTAAGGGTGAAACGGCGGTGTAAGAGACCACCAGCGCCCGGGGTGACCCGGGCGGCTAGGTAAACCCCACCTGGAGCAAGGTCAAGAGGGTGCCGCGTTCTCCGGAGCGCGGGACCTGCGCGAGCGTTCGAGGGCGGCCCGCCTGATGCTCGCGGGTAGACCGCACGAGGCTGCCGGCAACGGCAGCCCTAGATGGATGGCCGTCGGCCCGCGTTCGCGCGGGTGCACAGAACCCGGCCTACAGGCCGGCTCGCCCGCCGCCTCACCCCCTGGCCTGCGCTCGGAAGTGCCGTCGACGCTGACGGGCGTACCGCCAGCGGGCGGGAGATGTGGATCTTTCCTCCTCTGCGGGAGCCCTCGGGGACCGACATCAGGGTCCATCGGCCCTTCCTGCGCGCGGACGCGACATCCTAAAGTCCGCCCTAAAGGCACCGGTCTGGGATGACCGGCAGCCGGCAGGCGCCGGTGCTAGGTAGCGGATTCAGAGGGTGATGCGCAGTGGGGGAGCAGTGTATGTCGTGATGGTGGCGCCTGAGTGCGCGCCGGCGGCCAAGGCTGGCGGCCTCGGCGATGTGGTGGCCGGTCTCAGCCGGGAACTGGAGCTCAGGGGAAACGCAGTCGAGATCATCTTGCCGAAGTATGCCAGTATGCGGTACTCCGATATCTGGGGCCTGCAGCCCAGCTACCGCGATCTGCAGGTGCCGTGGTACGGGGGAGCGGTCCGCTGCACAGTGTGGTTCGGCTACGCGAACGGGCGGAAATGCTTTTTCATCGAGCCGCATTCGGAAGCCAACTTCTTCGGCCGGGACCGCCTGTATGGGTACTGGGACGACACAGAGCGGTTCGCGTTCTTTTCCAGGGCGGCGCTCGAGTTCATGCTCCGGGCTGATAAGCGCCCTGATGTCATTCACTGCCATGACTGGCAGACCGGGCTGGTTCCGGTCCTTCTCTATGAGCACTATAGGGAGGTAATGCCGGATCAGAGAGTTTGCTATACCATACATAACTTCCGCCACCAGGGCACCAGCGACGAGCGGGTGCTCTGGGCTACTCAGCTCGGACGGCCCGACTATTTCCTCGACGCCGACCGGCTCGGCGATGACTTCCGCCACCGAGGCCTGAATCCGATGAAGGGCGGGGTGGTGTATTCGAATTTCGTGACCACAGTATCCCCCAGTTACGCCGAAGAGGCACTGTACGGCGACGGTGGGTGCGGGCTTGGCCGCACTCTTAAGGAGCATCAGGAAAAGTTCTTTGGGGTTCTTAACGGCGTCGATCTCGAAGTGTGGAATCCCGAGACTGACCCGTTCCTGCCGGCCCATTATTCGATCGACAGCCTCGACCGCAAATACGAAAACGCGGAGGCGTTAAGGGATCAATTCTGGCTGCGCAAGACCCGCGGCCCCGTGGTTGCGTACGTAGGCAGGCTGGATGAGCAGAAAGGCATGCACCTGGTCCACCATGCGCTCTTCTATACCCTGGCCCACGGCGGTCAGTTTGTGCTCATAGGTGACGCCCACTACCAAGACAGCATCAATAACCATTTCCGGCACCTCAAGAACTACCTCAACGACAACCAGGATTGTCACCTCGAAATAGGGTATCGCGAAGAACTGGCTCATCTTGTCTACGCGGGCGCGGACCTGCTGGTCGTGCCCAGCATGTTCGAGCCATGCGGGCTGGCTCCGCTGATCGCCATGCGATACGGGACAGTGCCAGTGGTGCGGGCGACCGGCGGCATGATCGACACCGTGTTCGACCGCGATAACTCGGGGCGCCCACTGGAAGAACGCAACGGCTACGCCTTTCACCACACGGATAACCAGGCCCTCGAATCCGCGCTTGGCCGCGCCCTCCGGCTGTGGGCCGTCCACCCGGACGAGTTCCGCAAGCTCGCGGTTAACTGCATGCGCGCCGATTACTCATGGGCCCGGGCCGGCCAGGACTACCTGGAGATTTACGAGTTCATCCGGCACAAGTGAGCCGCTGCTTCAGAGCAGGTCACGGAGCTGACTGGCGGTGAGGCCCACGGTCCGACAAATCGAAGCGAGCGTTCCTGCAGGCAATGGACGATTGCCGTGAACCGGGACGCTGACATGATGACCGTTGGCGTGACGCATGACGTGGTGGCTGCCACTCACGCGCTCGACCGCCCAGCCATCCTTGGCTAAGGCCTTGACGATTTCCTTGCCCGAGAGTCGGATCGGCATTAGGCGGCGTCCCCGACCGTGACCGCTATTTCCCTGGTCAGCTCGTCGGGGACAGGACCGTCGCCGAGCAGTGCCCGAATACCCTGAGTGAGGTCGTCGAGCGCCTCGTCCAGGGAGTCACCCACGCCGTAGGCGCTGAATTCTTCCGGCAGGCCCACCGCGCGGACACCCCACGTGGCGGCATCCGGGGCAGAGTCCGGATGCGGATGGCGCGGGTCGTCGAGAATCTCGTAGCGCACGTGGATCGTGGTCATCGCTGGTTTCTCCTCCCGCCGTCCATGATGCCAAACGCCACTGGGCCGCGCCATGAGAGCGGGGCAAGACCTGTGTCACGCCACGCCTTTCTGAGGTTCGTCAGGGCGTGGGAGTGCCTGGGCAGAACAGCACGAAGGGCAATGTGTCACCGTTGAGCAGGACGACGCCGGTGCCTGCCGCGCTGTCAACGTCGACCCTGACAAAGCCTCCGTCGCTCATTGCCGCGGTGATCTCTGCCGCCAGCGCGGCCAGGTCCGCCTCCTGGGGAAGCAGGTAGTACTGCGGCGGGTTACTGCGGGGGTCCGGCCCGGTCGCATCCGCTCGAAGAGCCGGTGCCGCGCCGCCGCCATGTCGCCGGGTTCATCGCTTGCGAGCAGCCAGGCCTGCTTCCCCAGGGCGGCCACGAACGGCCCATAGGCCAGCGCGCTCAGGAAAGCTGTGTCCACGCAGATACCAGCGCCGCGGCGCGGCCCGGAACTTGTCGAGGTGGGCATGCCATCCAGCGGCCAGCGGCCACTTGCCGGACGCTCAGCCGGGGTGCATCGTGCCGTCCTGGAGGTAGCGCACGTGCCAGGACAGGGCCTCGGCGAGCAGGTGCGGGGTGTGCCTGCCCGGTCCGGTGGCGGTGGCGCGGTCCAGGTAGTCAAGCAGGGCCGGCCGGTAGTCGGGATGCGCGCAGTGCTCGATGATCTGCCGGGCGCGGCGCCGCGGCGGTAGGCCGCGCAGGTCGGCGACGCCCTGCTCGGTGACGAGCACGTGGACGTCGTGCTCGGTGTGGTCGACATGGCTGACCATCGGCACGATGCAGGAGATCGCCCCGTTCTTGGCGGTCGACGGGGTGAGGAACATCCCGACGTAGGCGTTCCTGGCGAAGTCGCCGGAGCCGCCGATGCCGTTCTGCATGCTCGAGCCCATGATGTGGGTGGAGTTGATGTTGCCGTAGATGTCCCCCTCGATCATGCCGTTCATCGCCAGGCATCCGAGCCTGCGGATCACCTCCGGGTGGTTGGTGATCTCCTGCGGCCGCAGGATGATCCGGTCGTGGTAGTCGGCGATATTGGCGCGCAGGTCGGCGATGCCGTCGTCGCTGAGGGACAAAGCGGTGGCCGAGGCGGTGCTCAGCGTGCCCGACCGCAGCAGCTGCAGCATGCCGTCCTGGATCACCTCGGTGTAGGCGGTCATCGGCCCGAACGGGCCGTTGTCGAGGCCGGCCAGTACCGCGTTGGCGATGTTGCCCACGCCCGACTGAAGCGGCAGCAGCGTGGCGGGCAGCCGCCCGCGCCGCACCTCGTGGGCGAGAAAGTCCCGGACGTGACCCGCGATGAGCTCCGTGTCGGTGTCGGCTGGCTTGAACGGGGTGTTGCGGTCCTGGTCGTTCGTCAGGACGATGGCGGCGATCTTATCCGGCGGGCAGCGCAGGTACGGCACCCCGATCCGGTCGGCGGGCCGCAGGATCTGGATCGGCTTGCGGTCCGGGGGCAGCGCCGTGCCGTAATACACGTCGTGCATCCCCTCAAGCTCGCTGGGCTGCCAGGAATTCACCTCGAGGATGACCTGGTCGGCCATATCGATCCAGGTCTTATTGTTGCCGACTGAAGACGAGGGAATTAACGACCCGTCGGCGGTGATGCCGGTGACCTCGATGAGAGCGATGTCGAGATGGCCGAAAAGGCCCTCCCATACCATCTGCGCGACGTGCGAGAGATGCACGTCCAGGTAGTCGAGCAGCCCCGCGTTGATCTTGGCGCGGCTGACCGGGTCGGACTGGTAGGGCATGCGCATGTCAATGCCGTCCACCGCCGCCAGGGCGCCGTCGAGTTCGGGGGCGGTAGAGGCGCCAGTCCAGACGCTGACGGCGAACCGGTCGCCGCGCGCGGTCGCCTCGGTGACGCGACGGGCCAGCGCGCCCGGCACTTCCTTGGGATAGCCAGCCCCGGTGAATCCGCTCATCCCGACGTGGTCGCCGGGCCCGATGAACGTGGCGGCCTCGTCAGCCGACATCACCTTGTGGAGGAAGGACTCGCACTGAATGCGTGACCGGTCTGTCATGGGACGCTCCCGTCTTAGCCAGCGTGTCAAAGACGGTCCGCGGTCTGCGTCGCCCAAAGCGGCTGGCCACCGTGCAACCCGGAGCCTTTGGGTCTGACGTCAGGCTACGGCAGCCAGCCCGCCTGGCTGCATCGGGCTTATTACCAGCTTATCTCAGGCTGCCCCCAATGGTGGTGGTAAGCGATGTTTTCAGCCCCGGACTGAGATGGGTATCAGCGGTCCGGCCGGCGTTTCGATTCCGAGCGCATTTTTTCCGATCAGGTCCACCGGTCACCGCGCTCGCGCTCGTTTCTCGGAATTACCACTGTTCCCCCCGGGACTAACAATGATTCTGCCCGCTGGTGAAGCTGATCTCGGCGTCGCCTGCCCGAGGTCCGAATCGCGGGTATCGGTCCGGATGTGCCCGCCGACCCCCGCTGAACGCCCGCCGACCCCCTGACCACCGGCCGATGCCGCTAACCGTCCGCCGACCCCCTGACCACCCGCAAGGGGTGATGCGCGGCGGCCCGGGCGGCCGCACGCTGGGCGGGTAGTGAGTCACCTCAGCCGACGGAGGTCTCTGTACATGCCCGCAGCCCTGCGCCCAGACTCGATGGGGCCGGTCGACGTCGCCGTCATCCAGTTCGACGGCAGCGAGTTCGACCCTGACGTGGCCCCTGCGCTAGCCGAACTGAACGACAGTGGCACCGTCAGCGTCATCGACCTGGCGTTCGTGCGCAAGCAGGCCGACGGCACCATGTCGTTCGCTGAGGTCGGTGACCCGGCCGTAGGTGAGGCATTCGATCGGGTCGCCGACAGCCAGTTCGACCTGCTCAGCGACGCTGACCTGACCGAGATCGCCGGCGGCCTGGACGCGGGCACGTCCGCGCTGGTGATCGTGTGGGAGAACAGCTGGGCCAGCCGGCTCGGGGCGGCAATTCGCGCCTCCCACGGACGGCTCATCGCCCAGGAGAGGATTCCCCGCGACAACGTCGTTCGGGCCATCGCGGCGCTTGACGAGGGCTAGGAGGAGCCATGCGCAGACGAATGCCCGTCCGGATGGGACGCCCGGGCCTGATGGGGACGGTGGTACGTACCGCAGCTGTCGCCGGTACGGCCACTGTGGTGGCTGGCGGTGTGCGCAGGCATCAGGACCAGAACGCGGCCGAGCAGCAGCAGGCCGCCGAGGCGCAGCAGCAGCAGGCCGCGGCCCAGCAGCAGGCCATGACCGACCAGGCCGCGGCGCAGGCAGCGGCCCAGGTCCAGGCGCAGCAGGCCGCGCAGCCTGGCGCGCAGCCGGACGCACCGGAGGACCGGCTGGCGAAGATCAAGGAACTCGGCGAGATGAAGGCCCAGGGCCTGCTGACCGAAGACGAGTTCGCCGCCGAGAAGGCGAGGATTCTGTCGACTTAGCAGGATCAGCGGCCCGCTAGATCCCGTTCAGGCGATGGAGGTCCGCGTGCCGGCCGGCCCGCTCGCGCGGCCTATGCTGGCTGCAGGGCGGATCCAGGCAGGCGGGAGTTGAAGCGGCGTGCTGACGTGGTGGCTCGCGCGCGCTGAGGAGCAGCTGCCGGCCGGCGAGGACTGGCTGACCGCTATGGAGCGCAGGTACGCGGGCAATATGCGTTATGCGAAGCGCCGCACGGACTTCCTGCTCAACAGGTGGACGCTCAAGCTCGCCGTGGCGCAGGTCCTCGGCTGGCCGGATGACGACGCAGCACTGGGCCTGATCGAGGCCCGCCCGGCCGCCGACGGCGCGCCTGAGCTCTATGTGGACGGGCAGCCCGCCGGGCAGGGCGTCTCGCTCACCGACCGGGCAGGCAGCGCCGCGTGCCTGATCGCGGCCGAGCCCTCCGCCCTCGGCTGCGACCTGGAACTCGTCGAGCCGCGTAGCGATGCCTTTGTCCGGGACTACCTGACCGGGCCGGAGCGCGACCTCGTCGCGAGCGCAGGACCGGCACACGATGTGGCCGCCAACCTCATCTGGTCGGCCAAGGAAAGCGCGCTCAAGGTGCTCCGCACCGGACTGCGGCGGGACACGCGCTCAGTGGAGGTGACGGTGGCGGACCTGACACCGCCCGAGGGCGCGTGGTCTCCGCTACAGGTCCGGACCGCCGAAGGAGCCGTCTTCGGCGGCTGGTGGCGGCGCAGCGGACCATGGGTGCTCACGACCTGCGCGTCGGGCAGCTTCCCCCGGCCGGCTGAGCTGGAGACCGTCTCTCCGCTGGACGAGGTGGCGCCCTCGCATCACTGGCTGCGCCGACCGATCACCTAGCGCTGGCCCGCTGTCAGCCGCCGCCGCTGGCCGCGGCCGCCACGCTAGGCCGAAGTAACTTCGAGCTAGGGGCGCTGGCGGTGGCCGTGGCGCCCGCGGCCGATGGCGCCAGCCGCCGCTCGATCGCATGGATGATGAACGGGCGCAGTTCAGCGGCCGGGATGATGTTGTCGACCGACCCGACCCGCATGGCCCGCTGAACGTCGTGGATGCCGTCGAACTCGCCGGCGACCTGCCCGAGCTTCTCCGCATGGACGACCTGAATGGTATCGGCGAGATCCTGGCGCAGCTGCGCGACGGCGCCGTCTGGATCGGCGGCGAGCTTCTCCTTGATGGCCACCACCCGAGCGTCCTTCTCGGTCCTGGCCCTGACCTCACGAGCGAAGACCACCCCGGCCGCCGGCGCGCCGCCGATCACCGACGCGAACGAGCCGGCCACCGCGGCGGTTTCCATATTGTCGTGCAGCCGCTTGGAGAACACGACGAACGCGCCGCCGTGGTACCGGGACACGACCACGAACACGATCGGCCCGCGGAAGTTGGTCACCGCGCGGCCGATCTCCGCGCCGTATTCCAGCTGCCACTTGCGCATGCTCTCCGGCGAGCCGTCGAACCCGGTCAGGTTGGCCAGTACCACCAGCGGGCGGTTGCCGCTGGCAGCGTTGATGGCCCGGGCGACCTTCCGCGAGGACTGCGGGAACAGGGTGCCTGAGGTCCACGACGGCGGTCCGTCCGCCGGGACTGGTCCGGTCCGCGGAAGCGTCTGAGATTCGAGGCCCAGCATGCAGACCGGGAAACCGCCCACGTGCGCCTCCCACACGATCGCGCTCTCGCTGTCGCGCCACCTGGCCCAGCGCTCGAACGGCTCGTGATCGGTGTCGCTGACCGCGCGCATGACCGACCGCATGTCGAACGGCTTCTTGCGCTCGCCGTTCTTCTCGGCCGAGAAGATGTCTCCGACCAGATCGAAGTCCGACCCGTCGACGGGCTTGTGCGGCGACGCGCATACGTCCCGGTCAGCGGGGTCGATGGTGGGTGCGCGCCGCGGGGAGTTCTCGCCTGGAACGACGTAGGTGTGCTTATAGTGGCGCAGCAGCAGCGCGCAGGCGTCGGCCAGCGTCGGCGTCCAGTACTGGCCTTGCCCGTTCGGGCCCATGATCCGGTCGAATCCGCCGATCCCGAAGTTATCCTCGGCCGACACTCCGCCCGAGTAGTCCAGCGAGCTCTTGCCGGTCAGCACCATGGCGCTGGCGGGCATCATGATGAGGATGCCCCGCGTGTGCATGAGCATCGTGGCCTCGGCGTCCCAGTACGGCTGGGCGCCGACGTTGATCCCCGTGACTACCACGTTGACCTCGCCGCGTGCCTGGGTGAACTCGATGAGGCGCCGCAGCACCGCGGCGATCCAGTCCATGTTCTCGGTGCCGCTGTCCCAGGCGATGCGCGCTCCAGAGGACAGCGCGAACCACTCGACCGGCACCTCCAGACGGCTGGCCAGGTCCAGCGCGGCGAGGATGCGCCGGCACTCGGCCTCGGTGAGATTGCCGAGGCCTGAGGTCGGGTCGCCGAGGATGGCCACCCGGCGCATCCCCTCCGGCACCAGGTCGGTGTAGTTCGTGATCACGCCCACGACAATCCCGGCCACGTTACGGCCGTAGGGCCGGTCAACTGGCACCAGCTGGCCGCCGCTGTCGTCGAGGTCGTACTCGGCGAACTCGCCCGCCGGGAAGTCGGCGGCCGCGCCGACCGGCGGCGTGAGCATGCGGATGAGCTCGTACGGGTAGGGCACCCCGAGGCGCTGCGAGCGCAGTACCTTCTGCCGGTACTCGGTCAGCGACCTGATGGGCTGGTCGCCCGGCTGCCTGACCCGTACGGTGACCGCCCGGTCGGCGAGATTCTCGACCTCGAGAACCGAGTCACGGATGTCGCCGGTGGCGTTATCGAGCGCGCGAATCCGGACGGTGACCTTCTCCAGGCCAAGGCCGACGGCCATCGGCGCGAGCCTGTGGGCCACGCTGCGCCAGGTCCCCGGCGCGATGTCCCAGGTCGGACGCACGTAGAGGATCACCCGGTTGCTGAGCGGCCGTTGCTTGGGCGGCTTGTGGGCCAGCGCGTGGCGCATGTCGGCCATCGCCTGAGCCAGCACATCCTCCAGATACGGGAAGCCGATGGTCCGGCCCGCCGAATCTCTGGCCGGGGTGAGGTCGCGCACCTCGGCGATCGCGATCAGCCGCTCGTCCTTCGGGTTCTCATGTGCCACCGCATGGAACAGGTAGACATCCTCGGCCGAGACCATCCGCTCGAGGGCGAAATTCGACAGCCGCCACAGGTCGAGGCGCTCGGCGATCATCGGATGCAGGTTGCGGTAGAGCAGATCCTCGGTGAAGCCGGCGTCGCCCCGCCGGAAGGTAAAGTGCTGGGTTCGCAGGTGCTCCTCGGAACTCCACGTCGGGTCCGGGCCGCTGTCACTGGTGATCGTGATATCGAGGCGGTCCAGCGGATGCCCGAAATCGGCCCGGGCCAGCAGGACCGCAAGCTCGGCGGCCATGTCGGCGGCCTCCATCCACTCGCCGGTCCGCCAGGACTCGACATCCACCACGACGCGGCGGCCGGCTGGCAGCGCGCCGAGAAACGCCCGCAGCTCGGTAGCGAAGTCGGCGAGGTCCGCCAGGGACACGTACCCGGCGACCAGCTGCACATCGTGCCCGTCCTCTGAGTACTCGGCCAGGCAGCTGAGGTGCGAGCCGAACGCCTGGCAGCGCAGCTGGCGAAGCTCGCGGATCCGGTAGAAGCGGAGGGTCCTGGCCTGCAGGAGGCGGATCCTGGTCGTGGCGTCCGCCTCGCGGTAGCGGTCCCGCAGCACGGCCCGCATCGGCTGCGGGCACCAGACAAGCTCATCGGTGAGTTCCTTGATGCGCTCGCCGGAGGGATGCGCTGCGAGTTCGTCGAGGCAGCGCTCCATCTCCGCATAGATCTGCGGTCGCATCCGCCCGAGCGTCGGCGCGTCGACGTAGGCATATCGCACCTCGCGGGCCAGGTCACAGATCTCCTGATGAAGTCCGTGGGTCGTGGCGATGAGGCGGTCGAGGATCTTGAGCCGCTCGTCGGTCAGCAGCGGCAGCAGGGCGTCGCGCCTGAGCAGCCACCGGTCGAGGATGGCCATGATGACAGGCGCGGACACGTGCACCCGGGCCAGCGACAGGTACAAGCGCAGCAGCGCCTGCTCCAGCTCGGGGGTGCGTTGCAGTGAAGTGACGCCGTACCGGGCCAGCGCATGCCGCAGCTGGCTGAGGAACCGGTCAGGCAGCCCGCTACGCTCCGGATCGAGGGAGGCCAGGTAGGTGAAGAGGTAGTTCTCGGCGCTGCGGGAGTGCTCATCTTCGGAGTCGTCGGGCTCGCGCTGGGCGAGCGCCGTGATGTCGGCGAATATCTCGAGTAGTTCCTGCTCCTGGCCCAGCAGGTCCGGGTCGTCTGGAGCGGTGGCCGCCAGCAGTGCTTCCTGGCGCCTGGTCAGCTCGCGTACGGCTGCCTTGTCGAGATCGTAGCCGAGCAGGTAGCCGCGCAGGGTGGCCTGGTTTCCGCCGCTGACCCGGCTGGTCCCGTCTGGATGGCCGACCGGGGTGGCCAGCGCCAGCCGGGGGCTGGTCGCGGCCTGATCGTCGGGCTCAGCCGATGGCTGCAGCTGAACCAGCGACGCGCCCGCCTCTACCTGCGTGTTCACGCTGGCAGTTACCGCGTGGACGGTTCCGGACAGCGGAGCGGCGATGGTCGTCTCCATCTTCATGCTCTCGACGACGATAAGCGGATCACCGGCCCGGACCGTATCGCCCACCGCCACCAGGACGGCGACGACGAACGCCGGAGCCGGGGCGCGGACGTGACCGCCGGCGTCCCTGGTGATGACGTGCGGCACGCCGTCCACCTCGATGATCAGCCGTGGTCCCTGGACGTCGGTGACGACACGGTGGCGCTGGCCGAAGCAGGTCACGGCCCGCTCATAGCGCCCGGAGCGCTGCACGTTCACGTCGACGACGCCGTCGCCGGTGTCGACCCGGTAGCCGCCGCGTCCGAGGGAGTAGACGTGCATCCGGTAGACGTTGCCGCGGTGATTCAGCTCGATCTCGTGCCCGATCTCCTCCGGCAGCTCGGGGCGGCCACGTGCGGCGGCGGCGTAGAAGTTGGCCTGCACAGCCGCCTGCTCGCCCTCGGCCGCCTCGATGGCCGCCGCGATCAGGGCCACCGGGTGCTGCGCCGGGAGATGCATTCCGGCCTTGGTCAGCCGGTCGAGCCACTGGTTGTCGTAACTGCCCGTCCGCACCTCGGGCCTGGAGATCAGGGCGAGCAGGAAGGACTTGTTGGTGGTGCCGCCGTCCACCACCACGATGGACTGCGCGAGCCCGCGGTGCAGCCGGCTGAGTGCCTCGGCACGGTCCTTTCCCCACGCGATCACCTTGGCGATCATCGAGTCGAACTCGGGTGCGATCTGGTCGCCTTCGGCGACGCCGGTGTCGACCCGGATGCCGGTGCCGCAGGGCAGCCGCAGCGCCGATACGCGCCCCGGCGCCGGGGCGAAGGCGTGTTCCGGATCCTCGGCGTTGAGACGCGCCTCGACGGCATGGCCGCGCACGGGCGGCGGATCGCCGGACAGCCGGTGGCCCTCGGCGATGGCCAGCTGTAGCTTGACCAGATCGAGGCCGGTGGTGAGCTCGGTGACCGGATGCTCGACCTGCAGCCGGGTATTGACCTCCATGAACATGAAGTCCTTCGTCACCGGGTCGAGGAGGAACTCAACGGTGCCCGTGCTGCGGTAGCCCGCGGCTGCGCACATCCGCACGGCCGCGTCAAACAAGGCCTGCTCGCCAGCCTGGTCGAGCAGCGTGCAGGCCGACTCCTCGATGACCTTCTGGTTCCGCCGCTGGACGCTGCAGTCCCGGATTCCCGCCGCCCAGACGGTGCCGTAGGCGTCCGCCACCACCTGTACTTCCACGTGGCGCGCGGCGTCCAGCTTGCGCTCGATGAACACTGTCCCGTCACCGAATGAGTGAGCCGCCTCGGTCTGGGCCTTCACGAAGGCGTCCCGCATCTGGTCGGCGGACTCGACCAGCCGGATGCCCCGGCCGCCGCCGCCTGCCGCGGCCTTGACCAGGACCGGGTATCCGATCAGGTCGGCGGCGAGCAGCGCGCTGTCGGCGTCATGGACGGGACCGCCGCTCCATGGGACCACCGGCACGCCGACGCTCTCGGCCAGCTGCTTGGCGCGCACCTTGTCGCCCAGCAGCCAGATGACATCACTGCCCGGGCCGACGAAGGTGATCCCGGCGCCCTCGCACAGCCGGGCGAAATCCGCCGACTCGGCGACGAAACCCCAGCCGACCCAGACCGCGTCCGCCCGCGCCTCGGCGAGCGCTGCCATCACCCGGTCGAGATCGAGGTAGGTGCTCTGGCGCTGGCCGTCAGGGGCGGTGAAGGTCGCCGGGCCCAGCAGCACCGCCTCGCTCGCCTCCCGGACGAACCAGGCGGTCGCGTCGGGCTCGGTGTACAGGGCGATGGTCGTGATGCGCTCGCGGGACTCCCGGTTCAGTTCGGCGACTGCTGCGATGCAGCGCATCGCCGCTTCGCCCCGGTTGACAATGGCGAGCCTGCGAATGGTGGTCACGCTAGCTCCTTGGTCGGGAAGCGGCATCTCAGCCGCCCATGGCGGCGCGTATCGGCCGCTGGAGGTCGTCCGCCAGCGCGCCGGGCAGTGGCATCGTCCGGTAGCCGTCGAGGCGGACCAGCACGTCACCAGCGGCGTCGACGACGCGGCAGTTGAAGCTGCCGTCCTCCGCCGGGTGAACGATCGCGAATAGCTGCCCGTCGCCCTTGGGCCGGCGCAGGGTGCGGATCAGGTCGGCGTGGCTGGGCAGCGCCATCATCCCGGTATGGCCGATTTCCCAGGCGCCGGCCGTCTGGAAGCACAGCTCCACCAGCCGGGGCTCGGTCCTGGTCGGGTTCTCGCTGGGCACGTGGTTGGCCGGCAGGCCCGCGGCGAATCGGCCGATGGCGCCGCCGTCGTACGGCCATGCCTCATCGAGCACCTGGTAGGCGGGGCCGTGGAAGTAGACCCGGTAGATGTCGCCATGACCGACGAACTCGGCCGCCTCGTGGGTGGGGGCATCATCGGTCTCGCGCTCCGGCGCCTGCGCGATGAGCCGGACGCTCCCGGTGAAGTGCGTCGTCCACTGCGGTGCCGGATCGCCCTTGAGCACCCGGCTGGCCGCCAGCACGCAGTCTGCCACCAGGTCGGCGCCGTCCTTGCGGACCACGGCCCGGATAGTCAGGGTGCGCGGCTGGCCGCGGTAGAACTTCACCGGCGCCAGGAAGTCCATCCGCTCGACGCCTGCGACGTGCAGGTCGGGGGCGGCCAGGCCGGCGACCTCGGCGAAGGACTCGGCGCCCATCACACCGGGCAGCACGGCGGTGCCATCGATCTGGTGATCGTGCAGGAACGGCTGCACCGCGGGGTCGAGGGTCGTCTCGACGGTGAGCCCTGAATAGACGCCCATGCCGGTGACGGATCCGACCATCGGGCCGGCGCCGCTGGTGTCGATGGCCGTCACGTCCAGGCCGCCGGTGGGGTCAAGTTCGGTCAGCATCATGCCGAGCCTTCCGGCGACGACGACCTCGCCGGTGTAGGGGCCCGCCGTCAGCTCCCGGCCGATCCAGGCGATTCCCGCCTCGGGCGGCAGCATGTCGATACCGGCCGCTGCCATGACCTTCGGGATGGATCCGCGGGTGGCCATGCCGATCCCGCCCCACGCCGTCCAGTCCACGACGATGCCACGGGTGGCAGGCCGGGTCCGCCGGAAGCTAGACGTGATCTTGCACATCAGGTCGTTGGCCGCGCTGTAGTCGGTCTGGCCCGCGTTGCCGAACCGGCCGGCCACCGAGCTGAAGGCCACGGTAGCGGCGATCGGAAGCTCGGCCGCGGCGTGCAGCAGGTTGAACCAGCCGTCGCTCTTGACGTCGAAGACCAGGTCGTACTCGCGGCGCTCCTTGTCGGCGATCGCCCGGCTGATCTCGAGCCCGGCGGCGTGCAGCAGCACGTCGATGCGCCCGTGCCGGTCGCGGATGTCCGCCATGACGCCCGCCACGGCATCGGCATCGGTGAGGTCCACTGGGTGGTAATACGCCTGGCCGCCAGCATCGCGTACGGCCTGGATGCCGGTCAGTGCCGAGTTCAGCCGTTCGAGCCTGGAGAGCTCGCGCTCGATCAGGACGGGGGTCGGGCGCTGCCCGGCCGCCTTCATCCGCTCGCTGATGGTCGCCTTGAGGCCCTCGTGGTCAGTCGCGAACGCGGCCAGGTCCGGGTCGGCAGGATCGGGCTCGGGCACCAGGTCCAGCAGGTGGAAGGTGCCGCCGCTGGCCTTGGCTAGATCCGCGATGATGGCCGAAACGATGCTGCCTGCCGCTCCGGTGACGACGAAGACGGTCTCGCTATCGAGCCTGAGCCCGCCGGTGCCATCGCCGAACGGGACCTCGCGAAGCCCGACTGCCCAGCGGCGGCCGTCCGCGCGGCCGATCTCGACGGCGCCCGGGTCGAGCTGGGTCTCCTCGATGAGCGCGTCCGCCAGCGACGCGGTCTTCCTGCTGATGGGGAAGTCCACCGCCTTGACCAGGACCTCGGGCCGTTCCCGCTTATATGCCTTGGTGAAGCCGGTAACGGCGCCACCCAGCGGGGCAACTGCACCAGCCTCGTCGTATCCGTGGTAGCCGCCGAGACGAGTCGCCGACACCAGGAAGGTACCGGTCGCGCCGAGGTGGCCTTCGGTGTCGAGGCGGCGTACTGCGGCATACAGGTTCTTGACCCGGACGCCCAGGGCGTCGCGCCAGCCCGCCAGGTCGAGCTGGTCGATCGCAGGCTCCTGATCGAGCGCCGCGAGCCAGTACAAGCCATCCACCGGGCCGTCCGTGAGCCACGTCGTCAGCTGGTTATCGATGTCAGCCGCGGGGGTTCCCGGCTCCAGCACGAGCGTGCTGACACCGAGGGCGCCCAGGCGCCTGACGAGCGCGTCGGCGACGCCTCCGGTGTCTGCCATCACGATGACGCGCTTGGTCGCATCGAGCGTTACGGCGGTGGGGGAGCACCATACGATCGGCGGCCGCAGCACCGGAACCGGGATCCGCCGGGGCAGCCGGTCGGTCGCCGCGATGTCGCCGGCGAAGGCGGGCACCGGGTGGGACTGCGGCGGTGCGCTCTGCTGCGCCGCGGCTGGCGATGCGGCAGGCTCCGAGTCGGCAGCAGGGGATGCGGCCGGCGGCAGGGCGGGCTCGGACACCTGGCCGCGGTCGCGGGCGAAGCCGATCACGTGGGCCAGGGTGGGGAAGTCGCGGAGCCTGAGGTTCTCGTCGCGGGGGATGCTGAACTGTTCCCGGACGGCGGCGAAGACCTCGGCCTGCTTGACCGTGTCGACGCCCAGGTCGGCCTCGAGGTCGAGATCGAGGTCGAGGAGCTCGGGCGGGTAGCCGGTCATGTCGGCGACGATCCGCACGATCTGGCCGGTCACCGCGTCACCCGGCTCCGCCGCGCCGGCCGTGGCAGCCTCGGCGGTGCCAGCCTCGGCGGTGCCAGCCTCGGCCGTGGCAGCCTCGGCGGTGGCCGCCGGCGATGCGGCCGGGGCAGGCGCGGTGGTTGGTGCCGCGGCAGGTGCGGCGGACGAACCTGCCGCGGCAGTCTGGGTCTGCGCTGGCGGCGGCTCGGCCACCTGGCCGCGGTCGCGGGCGAAGCCGATCACGTGGGCCAGGGTGGGGAAGTCGCGGAGCCTGAGGTTCTCGTCGCGCTCGATGCCGAACTGCTCCCGGACGGCGGCGAAGACCTCGGCCTGCTTGACCGTGTCGACGCCCAGGTCGGCCTCGAGGTCGAGGTCGAGATCGAGGAGCTCGGGCGGGTAGCCGGTCATGTCGGCGACGATCCGCACGATCTGCCCGGCGATCGCGTCGCCGGCAGGCTCCGCTGCACCTCCCGCGGCTGCCGTGGGGGACGCGGCTGCGGGAGGCGCAGCGGAAGAAGGCGCCGCAGCAACCGGTGCGGCCGGCGGCAGGGCGGGCTCGGACACCTGGCCGCGGTCGCGGGCGAAGCCGATCACGTGGGCCAGGGTGGGGAAGTCGCGGAGCCTGAGGTTCTCGTCGCGCTCGATGCCGAACTGCTCCCGGACGGCGGCGAAGACCTCGGCCTGCTTGACCGTGTCGACGCCCAGGTCGGCCTCGAGGTCGAGGTCGAGATCGAGGAGCTCGGGCGGGTAGCCGGTCATGTCGGCGACGATCCGCACGATCTGCCCGGCGATCGCGTCGCCGGCAGGCTCCGCTGCACCTCCCGCGGCTGCCGTGGGGGACGCGGCTGCGGGAGGCGCAGCGGAAGAAGGCGCCGCAGCAACCGGTGCGGCCGGCGGCAGGGCGGGCTCGGACACCTGGCCGCGGTCGCGGGCGAAGCCGATCACGTGGGCCAGGGTGGGGAAGTCGCGGAGCCTGAGGTTCTCGTCGCGCTCGATGCCGAACTGCTCCCGGACGGCGGCGAAGACCTCGGCCTGCTTGACCGTGTCGACGCCCAGGTCGGCCTCGAGGTCGAGGTCGAGATCGAGGAGCTCGGGCGGGTAGCCGGTCATGTCGCTGACGATCCGCACGATCTGCCCGGCGATCGCGTCGCCGGCAGGCTCCGCCGCGGCGGGAGCGCCAGGCGGGGCGGTGGCAGGCTCCGCGGCCGCAGCCGAGGTGATGATAGCCGACGGTGCCGACTGGGTAACCGGTACTGGCTGGGTAACCGGTACTGGCTGGGTGACCGGTACTGACGCGGTAACCGGTACCGCTGGCGCTGGGGGCGCGATCGGTGCCGACGATGCGGCCACCGGCGCGGGCACCGGGACCGGCACCGCAACGGGCACCGGGACGGGCCCTGGGACTGGCGCTGCGGCGGGCAGCCCGGTCGCCTGGGCGACCGGCTGCAGCGCCGGCCGTGAGGCGGGCAGCACGGCGGGCTCGGCGGGCACGGCAGGTGCCTGGACCGGACCGTCGTCGGTGACGCGCAGCCGGTGTTGGAACACCTCGAGCTGGGCATCCGGACGACCGCTCACCCGGGCCAGCCAGGAGTTCCACGCTCCGGCATCCGCGATGCGGTAGCCGAAGCCGAGCTCGTTAGGGGCCCGGCGGCGGCCGTCGGCCGGTGCGGTCCAGCGCAGCAGCATCATCGAGATCTGCGAGCCGAATCCCGCGGCGAGGCGCAGCGCGAACGTGACGGGATAGGCGCCGCCGCGGGACAGGTTCAGCTGGCCGAGTTCGGGATCGACTTCGCGGAAGTTGGCGACCGGCGGGACGATTCCCGTTTCCAGTGCCTTGACAGCTACCACTTCCTCGATGCCCGCGCCCATCGCGTGACCGGTGAAGCCCTTGGTGTTGGCAATGACGACCGAATCGGCGTCCGGGCCGAAGACCCGGCGCAGCGCGTTTATCTCAGCCGATGCGCTGCCGCCCCGGGCCGGGGTGTAGGTCTCGTGGGAGATGAACACCGTCTGGCCGGCGATCGCGTGGCGGTCGATGCCTTGCCGCTCCGCCTGGGTCATGAGGGTCTCCATGACCTGGCCGATGTGGTCGACGTCGAGCCTGGTGCCGTGGAAGGCGCTGTTGGCGGAGACCGCGGCGAGCACCTCGCAGATCGGCCGGATGCCGCGCTCGCGGGCGGCCTCGGCGGACTCGATGACCAGGGCGGCCGCACCGGCCCCGAGGATCATCCCGTGCCTGCGGCGGTCGAAGGGCAGCGCCGCGTTCTCGACCACGTCATCGGTGGCTGCCGCGCCGCTGGCCAGGAACCCGGATCCGGTCCAGGGCAGTAGCGAGTCCGAGGTCATGTCGTCCGCCGACACGACGATCACTCGGCGGCAGCGGCCGGCGCGGATCCAGTCCTCGGCCACCGAGACCGCCACCGCGGTGCTGGCGCACGCGGAGTTCACCTGGGTGTTGGGCCCGCGGGCACCGATCAGCTCGGCGAACTGCGAGTGTCCCATGGGCAGCACCCGGAACAGGAAGCGCCGGTCGAAGGTGAACGGATGGGACTCGATCTCGTGCTCCAGCGAGGCGATGCGCCGGTCCACCTCGGGGGCCGCCGGATCGGCCGGGTTCATCCTGGCGCGCACGTCCTCGAGCGTCGCGAGTTCCGTCCGGCGCGCCCGGTCCTCGTGGTAGAGGTTCATGTCGTGGGCGAGTGACCCGTAGCCGGGGAACGCCGAGCCGAACACCACGCCGGTGTCGTCGCGGAGGTCGTCGGGCAGCTTCCAGGCGCCGGGCAGCTTGGTGCCCAGCGTGGTGGTGTGGTAGTGGTGCACTAGCGGGATGCCCGCGTCGCGCAGCGCGTCGATCCCTGCGCCGATGGCCATCCTGGTGGACGAGTCGAGCGCGGCGTCACGGTCGGCGTCGATGCCGAACTCCTGGACCGCGTCCATGGCGCTGTACCGGCCCGCCAGCTTGATGACGTCATCCTCGCCGTCGATGGTTTCGAAGACGGGTTCGCCGCGCTCGCTCTTCACTAGCCGGGTGATGTGCTTGTCGACCATCTCACGGCGGAGCTGGCGCGGGATCAGGTCGATGAACTGCTGGCCGGCCAGGATGCGGCCGACGTTGTCGTCGTCGAAGACCCGGTCCACGCCGGGCAGCCCCAGTGCGGCGCCGGTGATGACGACCGGTTCCATGGCGGTCGGAGCGCTGCCAGTCCCGGCGGAGGCGGTGTATGCGGCGGGCACCGCCCCGTCGCCGTCCAGGATGTGGCGGCCGCGGTCCAGCAGGTCAGCGACCAGGTGGCCGAGTTCGGAATAGCGATCGTTAGACATGGCTGCCCCCGGGACAGGTGCAAGGAGATGGGGGACCGCGCTGGCGGCGGCTGGGGTGGCGGTGGCCGGCATGGCTGGCGCCGGGACGGCGGGTGTCATCGTGGCTGGCGCCCGGGTGGCTGGTGCTGCTGCGGCAGGTGTCATGGCGGCGGGAGCCGGAGTGGCGGGAGCCATGACGGCGGGTGCCGGTGTGGCTGGCGCCTTGGGGGTGGCGGCCGGAGCAGCGGGGACCGGAGCAGCGGGGACCGCAGCGGCGGGCGTCACGGTGGCCGGCGCCGGAGCGGCGGCAGCGGGCGACGTGGCCGCCGTGCCGGGGCCGTAGCCGAAACCGGCCGCGTACAGGCCGCACAGGGCCGTGTTGAACGATGGCAGGTCACCGGTCTTCGGGTGGTTGGTGAACAGGGTGAGGACGTCGTCGTGCACCGAGCCGAGTACGTCCTCGGCGAAGCCCTGGAGCGCCCGCTTCGGGCCGACCTCGACGAAGACCCGGGCACCCGCGTCGTACAGGGTATTCAGGCCCTTCACGAACTGGACCGGCGAGGCGACCTGGCGGCCCAGGATGTCAAGCATCCGGCCGGTCACATCGGGGCCTTCGGTGAAGTAGAACTCGCCGTCGACGTTGGCCACGATCGGCAGCGTGGGCGCGTGCAGCCGCAGCCGGGCCAGGGTCTGCTTGAGCGACGCGGCGACCGGCTCCACGATGGAGGTGTGGAAGGCGTGGCTGACCGGGATGCGCATGGCCGTGAGGCCGGCCTCCTGGAACACCGCCACAGCGCGGTCCACAGCGGGCGTGGCCCCGCCGATCACGGCCTGGTGATTGCTGTTCACGTTCGCGATGACCACGTAGCCGTCGATCGATGCGACCACCCGCTTGATCTCCTCCAGCGGGGCCATGACGGCCGCCATCGCCCCGTTATCGGCGATGTCCAGGCGGGCCATGCCGCGGCCGCGCGCGCTGACCGCTTCCAGCGCTGCCTCGAACGACAGCGCACCTGCCTCGGTGAGCGCCCCGTATTCGCCGAGGCTGTGGCCCATCACCATGTCGGGCTGGATGCCATAGGCGTTCAGCATCCGGGTCAGGGCGTAGTCGGCCGCCATTACTGCGGGCTGGCAGATCTCGGTCTGCAGCAGCTCCTGCTCAAGCTGAGCGACGGCGGCAGGATCGCTGGCGTCGATGAAGATGTAGTCGGTCAGCGGCTTGCCGAGCAGCGGTGTCATCACCTCGTCGGCCTTGGCGAAGGTCTGCGCCACGATCGGCTCTGTCCTGCGCAGCTCGTCGAGCATGTTGACGTACTGCGAGCCCTGGCCGGTGTAGAGGAAGGCGATCTTGGGAGCCGTGCCGTAGCCGATGAAGATGCCGCGGGCCCGCAGCATCTTGCGCATCTCGGGGGTTCCGCCGGTCAGTGCCTTCACGGCCAGGGCCGCCTTATCCGCGAGCTCGGCCGCGTTGCCGTAGTCGATGGCAGCGCGGACCCTGGCGCCGGCCAGGGCGGGATCTGGCGGCTGCGGCGGCGGGGCCTGGCCTGCCGCGGCCCGCTCACGCACCCGGGCAAGCTGGGCGGCGACATCCGCCTCGGTCTCGCCGCCCACCACCAGGGCGCCGCGCAGCGGCACCTTGCGGCTGGCGGTGACCGGCGGGGCAGGCTTCGCCGCGGTCAGGGAGTCGGCCGCGGGGGTGCCGGCGGCACCGTGGCCTGCGGTGGCCGGCCGGTCCGCGCGGGCCGGCTGGCCAGTGCCGGCCTGCAGGTCCGGACCGCCCAGCACCTCTGCGTCGGCCGACAGCCGGGCGGCGGCGTCGCTGTACCGGCCGGGGACGTACTCCTCGAGCACGGCATGGAAATTGGTGCCGCCAAAGCCGAACGCGCTGACTCCGCCGCGCCGCACTCCCGATGGCGGTGTCGGCCAGTCCCGGAGCTTCGTGTTGACCGCGAATGGCGACGTGGCCCAGTCGACGTTCGGGTTGGGATCACGGAAATTCAGGCTGGGCGGCAGTACCTTGTCGTGCAATGCCATGATCATCTTGAACAGGCCGGCCGCTCCGGCGGCGCTCTTCAGGTGGCCGATGTTGGACTTCACCGAGCCGAGCGCGATGGAGCCTGGCGCGATGCCGGGGCCGCCGAAGACGGCGTTGAGGCTTTCGAGCTCGGAGGCGTCGCCGACCCGGGTCGAGGTGCCGTGCGCCTCGATGAGGGAAGCGGTAGCAGGGTCGGCCCCGGCGTTGCGCCAGGCCCGTTCGACGGCCAGGCGCTGCCCGACCGGGTTGGGGGCGGTGATGCCCTTGCCCTTGCCGTCGCTGGCCCCCGCGACACCGAGCAGGACCGCGTAGATCTTGTCCCCGTCGCGCTCGGCGTCGGCGAGCCGCTTGAGGATGAACAACGCGGCGCCCTCACCCATGACGAAGCCGTCCGCGCCGGCGTCGAACGGGCGCGTCCCGGTTGCGGAGAGCGCTCCGATCTTGCAGAACTTCACGAACGCGGCGACGTTGTTGTTACGGTCGATGCCGCCGGTGATGACGGCGTCGAACTGCCGGTCGATGAGGCCTTCGACGGCGGCGGTGATGGCGGCCAGCGCCGATGCGCAGGCCGCGTCGGCGGTGAAGCTCGGCCCGCGGAAGTTGAACAGGTTGGCGATCCGGCCGGCCAGGACGTTCGCGAGCTCGCCCGGCATGGTGTCCTCGGTGATACCAGTGAACTGGTTATGGAACGAGGTCGTGGTCTGATCGAGGATCAGCTGGCGGGTGCTATCCGGCAGCTCAGCGAACGCAGGCGACCTGATCAGCTCGCGGGTGAACTCGGGTAGCTGGATGCGCATGTTGGTGGCGTAATGCTTCTCGCCGCCGATCGCGTTACCGACGATCACGGCGACCCGCTCGGGGTCCACCCCCCAGTCCGGCCAGCCCGCGTCGAGGAGCGCGGTGCGGGCCGCCGAGACCGCCCACTTCTGGGTATCGTCCATCTGGTCGCCGACCTTGGGCGGGATCGGCAGCCGCCAGGTCATGGGATCCCAGGGAAACTCCGTGACCCAGCCGCCGATGCGCGAGTAGGTCTTGTCGGGAGCGCGGGGATCCGGGTCGTAGTAGAGATCCGGGTCCCACCGGTCCTTCGGGACATCGGTGACGCTGTACCGGCCCTCGGTGATGTTGTTCCAGAACGCGGCCGCGTTCGGCGCCTCGGGCATGATGGCGCCCACGCCGATGATGGCGACGGGCTGTGGCTGGCGCGAGGGTGACTGGTTCGGGCTCATGATTTATCGATCCTGTTCCGCGGGCGACCCATGCCGCCCGTATAGTGCGTCCGCGACGCTGTCCATGTCTGCTACCAGCCCGGCCTGCGCGGCGTGTACGGCGTCCAGGCCCAGGCTCGTGACGAAGGGGGCGAGGTCTGTGCCCTGGCCAGCGCCGATTACCCAGCGCAGTCCGTCCTCGGCCACCTTGTACGCGGCCTGCCGGGCGAAAACGCGGCTCATCGCGGCCAGCGCCGCGGCATCGAACCTGTGGTCGGCCTTGGCCGGAAGCGTGCCGTCCGCAGCTGCGGCAGCGCGGGCCGCGAAGGTACCCGCGCCCTCGGCGTAGGCGATCAGCTCGCCGAGCCGCAGCAGGATGTGCTGGCTGCGGGTGAGGCGCCCCGCGCGGCAGGCCTCGAGCACGGCGGTGAGCGCATCGCAGGCCAGCGCGGCCGTCCCGGCGCCGACGTCCGGGTGCCTGGCGTGCAGCGCGCGAAGCTCGGCGGCGAGTTCGGGATAGTAGTGCCCGGACGACTTCAGGTGCTGCTGCCAGCGATCGCGGGAGATCGTCATCTCCATGATCTCGGACGTGCCTTCGTAGATCGTGGTGATGCGGACATCCCGCTTGATCTTCTCGACCATGTAGTCGCGGGTATAGCCATAGCCGCCGTGGGCCTGGATGGCCGCGTCGGCCGCCAGGTTGCCGGCCTCCGTCGCGAGGTACTTGGCGATGGCGCCCTCGGTGTTCAGCGCGCCGTCCTGGCCCTCGCCTGCGTCGATTCGCCGCGCCGTGTACTCGATATACGAGCGCGCCGCCTCCAGCATGACGGCGTGCGGGACGATGAGCTTGTGGGTATAGCCCTGCTTGCGTGACAGCGGCGCGCCGGCCTGGATGCGGGTGGTGGAGTAGTCGATGGCCCGGTCAAGCGCGGACCAGCCGGCTCCGAGGCCGAAGGCCCCGACCGTCACGCGGGTGTAGCCGAATACCTTCTGCGCCTGCCACAGGCCCTGCCCCTCGACCCCGCCGACCAGGTTGCCAGCGGGCACGAGCGCACCGTCGAGATACAGCGCCGCGGTGTTGGACAGGCGGATGCCGTGCTTGTCCTCGGGCCGGTTCTGGCTGAAGCCCTCGGTGCCGCGGTCGAGGACGAACCAGGTAGGCCCGCCCGGCGCCTTGGCCAGAATGGTGTACTTGTCAGCGATGCCGCCATTGCTGATCCATTGCTTGCGGCCGTTCAGCCGGTAGCCGGTGATCTTGCCGTCTTCGATGACCGGCGTCGCGGTCGTCTTCAGCGCGCCAAGGTCGCTGCCTGCCTCCGGCTCGGTGGCGCCGTAGGCGTACACGATCCCGCGCTCGGCGATCTCACCGAGCCAGGTGCGCCGCTGCTCGGGGGTGCCGCCGAAGGCGATCGGGTCGCTGCCGAGGAACGTGGCGAACAGGCTGGTGCCAAGGCCGAGGTCAAGGCGGGCCATGTGCTCGCAGACCCGGTAGTTGTCCATGGTGTCGCCGCCCATCCCGCCGTATTCCTCGGGGATGAACAGCAGATGCACGCCAAGCTCGTCACTGCACATGGCCCGGACCAGATCCTCCGGGCAGACATCGTCGTGGTCGAGCTGGAGCTGGCGCTCTTGAGGCATCGCGTGGGCGAAGTACTCCTGGATAGCGTCCAGCATCATCTTGAGCGTCTCGGCGTCAAGACCCGTCGCTGTCTCGGTCTGGGGTGTTTCGGTAAGCGTCAACACGGCATATTCACCTCTCCCGCTCCAGCGTGTTCCTTTGGTGGCTGACCGTGGAGGGCCATTGGTCCCGCGCCTGGGGGCGAAGAGGCCCTCGGCAGCCATGGCCGACGGGATGATCTTCACCAGCGTGGTTGCTGGTGTGCGTTCAAGTCAGGCCGGGACGAGCGGCGGGCGGCGGGCGGCTGCCTGCGGGACCGCTGGCGCCCGTCCGGGTGCGAGATGTGCGGAGAAATAAATTACTAGTTTTCGATTGCAAGTGTAGCTTACCCACAGGCCTGCGGGAGCCACGGCCGGCGCCCCGTCCTCCTAGAGGTAGATCCGGCTGGCGGCGCGGCCGTAACCTGAACATGTGCGGTGGTGGACAATTCGTGATCCGGAAGGCCCGTCGGCCTGCGGCGGCCGGGCGTGAACATGGGGACCTTTGCCGCGGTTGTGATAGTGATCGTCATCCTCGGCATCCTGGTCATGGTGATCACCGTGCGGCGCTCCGGCCGGACGGGCGGACAGTGGTCGCGGCACCAGCGCCAGATTGAGGAGAACGCCTCCAGGGAAGTGGCGGCGATGCAGGAAGAGGACGAGGAGTACTTCCGCCCCGACGGACCTGCCCAGCATGAAGACGATCTCTGACCCCCGCTCCCCGCGGCGACCGTGAGCCAGCCCTGGCCGGGTCTAGCGCTGGCCGGGTCAAGCGCCGAGCCAGATCTCTGCCCTAGTCGTGTCCCGGCCAGGTCCAGCCGGTGATCGCCGGGTCGTCCTCGCCGTGCTCGCGGGTATAAGCGCGGGCGCTCAGGCGCGCGTCGGACATCCGCTGCCGCAGCGGCGCTGCGCGGGTGCCTAGCGACGGGACCCGGTCGATGACGTCCATGACGAGATGGAAGCGGTCCAGGTCGTTCAGCATGACCATGTCGAACGGCGTGGTTGTGGTGCCTTCCTCCTTGTAGCCGCGGACGTGCAGGTTGTGGTGGTTGTTGCGGCGGTAGGTGAGGCGGTGGATGAGCCACGGATAGCCGTGGTAGGCGAAGATCACCGGCCGGTCGGGCGTGAACAGGGCATCGAAGTCGCTGTCGGGCAGCCCGTGCGGATGCTCGGTGTCGGGCTCCAGGCGCATGATGTCCACGACATTGATGACCCTGACCTTCAGGTCGGGCAGATGGGTGCGGAGCAGGTCGGCCGCGGCCAGGGTCTCCAGGGTCGGGATGTCGCCCGCGCAGGCCAGTACCACGTCAGGCTCACCGTCGGTATTGCTGGCCCACGGCCAGATGCCCAGCCCGCGGGTGCAGTGCGCGATCGCCTGCTCCATGGTCAGGTAGGTCAGCGCGGGCTGCTTGCCCGCGACCACTACATTGACATAGTTCCTGCTGCGCAGGCAGTGATCGGCCACCGACAACAGGGTGTTGGTGTCAGGCGGCAGGTAGACGCGGACAATCTCGGCCTTCTTGTTGATCACGTGGTCGATGAAGCCGGGGTCCTGGTGGGAGAAGCCGTTGTTGTCCTGGCGCCAGACGTGCGACGACAGCAGGTAGTTGAGTGAGGCGATCGGCGCCCGCCACGGGATGCCCCGGGTCGTCTTGAGCCACTTGGCGTGCTGGTTGAACATCGAGTCGATGATGTGGATGAACGCCTCGTAACAGTTGAACAGGCCGTGCCGCCCGGTGAGGAGGTAGCCCTCCAGCCAGCCCTGGCACAGGTGCTCCGACAGCACCTCCATGACCCGGCCATCCGGCGCGAGATGGTCGTCACCGGGGATCGTTATCGCGTCCCAGGCGCGGTTGGTCTCCTCGAATACCGCCGTCAGCCGGTTGGAAACCGTCTCGTCCGGGCCCATGAGGCGGAACCGGTCGGGGTTGCGGGCGATGATGTCGCGCAGGAAGGTGCTGAGCACCCGGGTGGCCTCGCTCAGCTCGGCGGCCGGGCGGTCCACGGCCACCGCGTAGTCGCGGAAATCCGGCATGGCCAGGTCGCGCAGCAGCCGGCCGCCGTTGGCGTGCGGGTTCGCGCTCATCCGCCGGGTGCCCCGCGGGGCCAGCGCCTGCAGCTGCGGCATCAGCTTTCCGGTGCGATCGAACAGCTCCTCGGGCCGGTAGCTGAGCATCCACTGTTCGAGCAGCTCGCGGTGCCTGGCGTTGGTGCGGGTTTCGGTTATCGGAACCTGGTGAGCCCGGAAGGTGCCCTCGACCTGGACGCCGTCGACGACCTTCGGTCCGGTCCAGCCCTTCGGGGTCCGCAGCACGATCATCGGCCAGGCCGGCCTGGCCGGCCAGCTCTCCGCGCTGTCGCCCCGCTCGCCTACTGCATCGCGGGCGTGCCGCTGGATGGCGGCGATGTCGTCAATCACCGCATCGAGGGTGGCCGCGAGCTCCTGGTGGACCGTCATGGGGTCATCCCCGATGACGAAGTGCGGCTGGTAGCCGTAGCCGCGCATCAGCTCGGCGAGCTCGTCGTCGGAAATCCGGGCCAGGACCGTCGGGTTGGCGATCTTGTAACCATTGAGGTGCAGCACTGGCAGCACTGCGCCGTCGGTCACCGGGTTGAGGAACTTGTTGGAGTGCCAGCTGGCCGCCAGCGGGCCCGTTTCCGCCTCTCCGTCCCCGACCACGCACATGACCAGCAGATCCGGGTTGTCAAAGGCCGCGCCGTAAGCGTGCACCAGGGCGTAGCCGAGTTCGCCGCCCTCGTGAATCGAGCCGGGGGTCTCGGGCGCGACATGACTGGGGATGCCGCCGGGGAACGAGAACTGGCGGAACAGCGCCCGCAGCCCGTCCTCATCCGGTCCGATCGAGGAGTAGATCTCGCTATAGGTGCCTTCCAGGTAAGCGTTGGCCACGATCCCGGGCCCGCCATGCCCTGGCCCGATCACGTAAATGGCGTTCAGGTCGCGTTCGTTAATGACCCGGTTCAGGTGCGCGTACAGGAGGTTAAGCCCGGGCGTCGTGCCCCAGTGCCCGAGCAGCCGCGGCTTGACGTGCTCGGCCCGCAGTGGCTCTCTGAGCAGGGGATTGTCCAGCAGGTAGATCTGGCCGACCGACAGGTAGTTCGCGGCGCGCCAGTACGCGTTGAGCAGTTCAAGGTCGGGCTTGCGCTCGGTCCTGGCCGGTGTCGAACCGGTCTGGAAGGCCGGCCCTTCGACGTCACCCGGGAGGGTCGGGCTTGGCATCTGTCCTCCAGCTGAGGGCGGGTAGCGGGGGCTCGGGCACAGGAGTAATTTGAAACTAGTAATGAGATTCTAAAGCTGTGCTAGCCTATCAAGCGTGGCGAGCTGGAGTTTCCTCACCAACCATGCGCGCGTGCTGTTGTGCATTGCACACGACCCTGGCATGCGACTGCGCGACATCGCAACCAGCGTCGGCATCACCGAGCGCAGCGCCTATGGCATCGTCACCGATCTGGCCGAGGCCGGCTACGTCGTCAAGGAGAAAGACGGCCGCCGCAACAGGTACCAGATCCAGGCGCACCTGCCGATGCGGGACCGCATCAGCCAGGAGCCCGCCATCGGCGAGGTCCTCGCCCTGCTGACCCGCGCCCGATCAGGTGGCTCCGAGCCCGGCCCGGCCGCGGCGGCTGAGCAAGTAGGGGCTCAGCAGGTGGCGGCCGGGCAACTGGCGGCCGGGCAACTGGCGGCCGGGCAACTGGCGGCTGGGCAACTGGCGGCTCAGCAAGCGGGCGGTTGAGCGGCGCGCCTGCGGGCAGGGGACCGGAAACCTCGGTCGATGCCGCCTGACGGCGGCCGGGCATGGAAAACGAGGTCCTCGTCGGCCGCGCCGTGCTCGACCCGCTGAGGGGCCAGGTCGTCGGCGGGCGCTACTGACTGGCCGGGGTGCGGACGCATAACAACTATCCCAGCATGGTATGAAAGTCTGGTCGGTACGAATGCGCGCGGCCGGGCGGGATTTCGTCATCGCTGATGATTGGTGACGGGACGTGACGAAACTCCTAAAGTTCGCACTAAGGGGCTGGGAATGATTTTGTGGCGTAAGTTCACAGCGGAATTGCTTGGAACCGCACTGCTCGTATTCTTCGGCGTCGGTGCGGCGACCCTGATGTTCGGGTTCAAGTTCGACGGCGGCAGCGTCGCGGCCGGCGTCGTGGCCACGGCGTTCACGTTCGGGCTGGTGCTGCTGGCGCTGGTCTACGTCATTGGGCCGGTCTCGGGCTGCCACGTCAACCCCGCGGTGACGCTGGGCGCGCTGCTGGCGCGCCGCCTCCCGCTGACCGAGGCGGTCGGCTACTGGGTGGCCCAGTTCGTGGGCGGCATCCTGGGCGCGCTGCTGCTGTGGGGCATGTTCAATACCTCGCCGCTGTACAGCACGTCCACGACCGGTCTCGGGACGGACGGATGGGGCGCGAAATCTGACATCCACATCGGCGCTGGCGGTGCCTTTCTCGCGGAGGTCATCCTGACGGCGATGTTCGTGTTCATCGTCCTCGGGGTCACCAGCAAGATCGGCAACACGATCACCGCGGGCCTGGTGATCGGCCTGGGCCTGACGCTCGTGCACCTGGTCGGGATAACGATCACCGGGACCTCGGTGAACCCCGCGCGCAGCCTCGGCCCCGCGCTGATCGTCGGGGGCACCGCGCTGAGCCAGGTCTGGCTGTTCATCGTGGCGCCGCTGGTCGGCGGCCTGGTCGCCGCCGGGCTGCACTGGCTGGTCTACCCCACGCCGACCCCGGCCGCGGTGACGCCCGAGGCGGTGCCGCTCGCCGAGGAGATCAGCCGGGCACCGGGCGAACCGGAAGGGCCAGGGCGCTGACCTCAGCGTCGATGAGGGCCACCAGCCGGTCGTGGTCGGGCAGCAGCCGCGCGTCACTGGCCACCGCGACGGTCAGCTGCCCGGCGTAGCTGACCGCGCTGAGGCCGAGGCCGACCGGCCCGGTGGCGGGCACCCAGGTGAGGAGGCCGGTGACCGGTGCTCCGGCCAGCTGGACCTGGTGCCGGGGACCGGCGACGTTGGTGACGATCGCGGTGGCGCTGGCGGCGAACGTGTCGATCCAGGCGTTCTGCAGGCCGGCCGGGATCTGGCCCATGAGTTCCAGCATGTTGTAGACGAAGGCGCCCTCGTGGCTGTTCTTGATCTGGTCCAGCTGGGCCTTGACGCGAGCGAGCCTGCGGCCCGGGTCGGCCTCGCCGGTCGGCAGGGCCACGAACACGAGCCCGAACTCATTGCCGAGCCCGGCCGGCATGGCCGCACCGGCCGGGCGCAGGTTGACCGGTTCGATGACGTTCACCTGTCCGACCAGCGAGTTGTGCGCCAGCAGATAGCCGCGCAGGGCACCGGTGATCGCGGTCAGCACGAGATCGTTGACCGTGGCACCGGACGCCCGGCCTGCGGCCTTGACCGCCTCGACGGGTACGGGCCCGGTCCACGCCCGCTGTTTGGCCGGACCGAGCGGGCCCTGCAGCAGGTTGCGGCCGGTGCCCAGGCCGGAGCCGAGCTTCGCCAGCATGGCCGCGTCCGATCTGGTGCGACGCAGGAGCCCGGCGGCCTGGCCCGGGTGGGTGAACGCAGCCCGCAACGGCGCGCTGACCGCGTCCGCGACCGATCCCCCGCGCCTGGCCGCCACCGTCCACCGGTGCACCGCGCGCCCGGTCGCCCCGGCCGGCATCGGTGCCCGGCCGGTGTCGTCGTGCAGCGGGAGGATCCCGGCCTGGGTATCGCCGTCGAGGGGATCGGTCAGCGCCAGCAGCACCTGCATCAGGGCCACGCCGTCGGCGATGGCATGGTGAGTACGCAGCAGCAGTGCGCTGCCTTCGCCGTAGCCGTCGAGCAGGTGAAGCTCCCACAGCGGCCGGTCCGTCCGCAGCGGGCGGCTGGCCAGATCACTGGCGACCCGCTGCAAGGTCTCCTGGTCGCCCGGCTCGGGCAGCCGGGTCATGCGCACGTGCGCGGGCACCGCGAAGTCGGCGTCGTCAGCCCATTCGGGCGCTGTCCAGGGGCCGAGCGTGATCGCCGGATCAGCGACCCGCTGCCGGAACCTCCGGAAGCGCGCAACGACGCGGTCCTCGAACGCCCGCACGACCGCGGCCTGATCGATCCGCACGTCGAACAGGAGCAACGTGTTGACCACCATGAAGTTGGTCGGGCGGTCCATGTGCAGCCACGCCGCGTCCGCGTAGTGCATCGGCTCGGTCCCGATCACGCTGGTCATGGGGCTCACCCTCTTGCTCGGTTTGGCTTACTCGGTTCTTGCCTGCTCCGTTTCACAGCGGTGCCGCGCAGCCGCCGCACGAGCACCCGGAGGTGATCATGCGGCGGATCCGCGGCACCGTGACCTGCCTTGGCCTGGGCGGATGGCATCCGCCCGGAGGTCAGCGCAGGATGGGCTTGCCCAGCGGGAACGGCTTGCCCCCGGTGGCCTGGTTGATTACGCCGAGGAACAGGTAGGCGCCCAGCGCGCAGAAGACGAAGTTGACGTAACCGCTCGCCTTGGTCATGCCGGGAGACGTCTGGGTGATGCCCAGCAGGTAGAACAGAAGCGCGACGTCGACCAGACCGAGCAGTACCGGGTAGGCAACCGGCAGCCGCAGCAGCCCCACGGTGATCATCACCACGACGATCAGCCAGGCGATCAAGAACACCTTCTGGGTGGACACCATCGCGGTCAACGGGATTCCGAACCAGTTGTGGGTCAGGCCGAGCACAAGAACCGCGTCGCTTAGGTAGAAGCCAGCGAAAACGCCGTAAATGCCGGCCACCACGCCCTGGCCAACTCGTGCGGCCCAGACTGCCGCGATGAACATGCCGATGGCCGTGGCAGCCACGAGGATGGGAATCGATGCGCCGGCGACTCCCGCGGGCACCATGCCGACGTTCACCAGGCCGAGCGCGATCGCGCCCACGATAAAGGCGGGAAGTCCGAGCAGCGCTGGATCATTGCCAGTGGGCGCTAGCTCCACTTCTTCTTTCTTAGCCGGATGGACGAGTACGAGGGACTCATCAGCGGCCGCAGATACAGCTGCCATTGCCTTCTCCTTACAGGAAGCCTTCCTGAAACACCCACGAATGGCGTGAGCCGCCTACTACTTCCTGGGCTACGCCGGCCCCCAGGGGCCGCAGTAGGGCCGAACGTCCGGTTGCGTTCAGGGTCGAACGTCCGGGTGCCGGGCCAAACGTCCTACTACCGGTCGGCAGCGGGCTGCGTTTTAGTGCAGGTAGCTGCTGGTCAGCGCGGTCGAGCGTGAAGATCATCCGCGAAGGATGACCTGTGGTCCGGTCAGCGGCGGCACTATGGACGGATGGCTGCGGCACCGCTCCCCGGAGAACCGGTGCCCAGGACAGTCGCCGATCGGCGCCGCGACAACAATCTCGTCGCGGTCCTGGCCGTAGCGACCGGTGCGCTGGACGCGATCAGCTTCCTCGGCCTGGGCGGGGTGTTCACCAGCGTCATGACCGCCAACATGGTCTTGCTGGGGCTGAGCGCGGGCACGCGGGACGGGGCACTGGCGCTACACGCCGGAGCGGCGCTGACGGGCTTTGTGGTCGGGGGGCTGGCGGCGAGCCGGTTCGCCCGTCCGGCCGACCAGCCGGCCCGGGTGTGGCCAGTGCGGGTCACCGTTATGCTCGCGGTCGAAGCTGCCGTACTGGCCGGCGTGACCGCAGGCTGGGAGGCGGCGGCAGCCCGGCCTAGCGGGCCTGAGCAGCTCGTGCTCGTCACGGGCGCCGCCGTCGCGATGGGCATTCAGAGTGCCGCGGTCCGAGCGCTGGGCGTGCCCGGGCTGTCCACCACTTACCTGACCGGAACGCTGACGGCGGTCCTGGGCGACCTGGCCGCGGCCCGGGGATCGGCGTCGCTGCGAAGGCGCGTCGTGCTGCTGATCATGCTGGTCGCCGGGGCCGCGGTGAGCGGGGTTCTGGTGACGCAGGCGCCTCGGCTGGCGCCGCTCATCCCGCTGGCGCTCCTAGCGGGCGTCATCGCGACCGCAATCTTCGCGTCGCCTTAGCCCGCCCGGACATCTGGGGATCACATCCCGTCGGGCAGCTGCCCCGCCGCGTTCCGAAAGACCGCTAGAGCGCCGCAGGCGGGTGCCTGGAGGGAACGGGAATCCGGCTCAGATCGGTGGCGAGGACGACCTCGCCGCCGAACGCTGCGGTCGCTTCTGCGGCCAACCGCTGGCCGTCGTCGGGCTCGTAGCGCTGCGAGAAATGGGTGAGCACCAGCAGCCGCGCCTTCGACTCGGCCGCGATCCGGCCGGCCTGCCCGGCGGTCAGATGGCCGTAATCGCGGGCCAGCGCGGCCTCGGCGTTCGCGAAGGTGGATTCGCAGACCAGCATGTCAGCGTGGTCGGCGAGCGCGAACGCGGCCTCACAGAGCCGGGTGTCCATGATGAACGCGAAGCGCTGGCCGGGCCTCGGCTCGCCGACCTGGTCAACAGTTACCCGGCGCACGCCTGCCAGGATGTGCCCCTCGCGCTGCAAGCGCCCGATGTCCGGGCCGCTAATGCCCAGGTCGGCAAGCTTGCGGGGCAGCATCCGGCGCCCGTCAGGCTCCACTAGCCGGTAGCCGATGGTCGGGACGCTATGCGACAGTCGGCGGGCTTCCAGGCGGAACGAGGACGTCTCAGTTACCGTGCCTTCGCCGTCGACTGGCAGCTCCCGCAGGTTCAGGACGTCGCGGAAGATGGCCGCATGCCGAAGCCGCCCGAATACGTCGCGGCTCTCCGCCGGATAGCAGGCTCTGACGATGTGCGGCACCTGGTCGAGGGACATTCGCTGGAGCACGCCCGGCAGGCCAAGGCAGTGGTCTCCGTGGAAATGGGTGATGCAGATCCGGGTGACCTGACTGGCCGCGACTCCGGCGAACAGCATCTGCCGCTGGGTTCCCTCACCCGGGTCGAACAGGAATCCTTCGCCATCCCAGCGCAGGAAGTAGCCGTTGTGGTTGCGGCTTCGGGTGGGCGCCTGGCTCGCTGTGCCGAGGACCACGAGCTCGCGGTTGGACACGACTCCCGACCCTAATGGGCACCGGCTGCCCGGGCCAGCCGAGGCTTAACCGGCTGTTGCTGAGGCGCCGGATTATTAACGGGCCGTCGCTGTCTGTCCCGCCGCCCTGCGGAATGTCCGCGGAGCGGTCCGCAGGCCCGCGAGCACGGCGGGCAGCTCCCCGCTGTACACCACGCCCAGCCGCTGCGTGGCCCTGGTCAGCGCGACGTACAGATCGTTCAGCCCGCGCGGTGAGCAGGCCAGGATCTGCCCGGGGTCAGCGACCAGCACGGAGTCGAACTCCAGGCCCTTCGCCTGCGCGACCGACAGGACGACCACCGGGCTGCCGAGCTCGGGTTCCTCGCCGACCGTGGCCCCGGGCACCGAGGCGGTCATCGCCGCGCCCAGCTCGGGCAGGCGCGGTTCCGGGACGATCACGGCCAGCCTGCCGTCGTCCAGCTGGGCGGCCTCCTGCCGGGCCAGCTCAGCCAGGCCCTCGGCAAAACCGGCTTCCGCTACCTGCTGCCCCCATGGCTGGACACCGGTCTCGCGCACCGACCGGGGCGGTGCCAGAGCGGGATCGATCCCGGCCAGGACCTCAGCGGCCACCGCCATGACCTCGGCAGGCGCACGGTAGTTGATGGTGAGCTGCTCCAGCCGCCATCGGTCCGCCAGGAACGGCTGGAGAACCCGCTGCCAGGAAGATGTGCCGGCCAGGTCACCTGTCTGGGCGACGTCGCCCACCAGGGTCATCGACTTGGCCGGGCAGCGCCGCATCAGCATCCGCCACGCCATCTCCGAGAGTTCCTGCGCCTCATCCACGATGACGTGCCCGAAGGCCCAGGTCCGGTCGGCCGCCGCGCGCTGCGCAGTGGTCAGGTAGGCGTCCGCATCATGCCGCTCGGCGAACCTCTCCGCGTCCAGCATGTCGGCGCCCATCAGGATTTCGGGATCCGCGTCGTGGGTGTCCCTGGACATGATGTCAAGCACGCCCTGTGCGTAAGCGACCCGGCCGCGCCGCTCCAGCTCGGCCTGGGCCCGCGCCGCCCGGTCGTCCTCGCCGAGCAGCTCGGCTGCCTCGTCGAGCAGCGGAATGTCAGCGGGGGTCCAGCCGTCACCCGGGTCACGGTGCAGCAGGGCGCGATCCGCCTCGGTCAGCCCGCCGCCCGCCGCGGCCAGGCGATCTGGCGAGGACAGCAGGTCATCGAGCAGCCGCTCCGGCGACAGCGTCGGCCACAGCCGCCGGATGGCCCGCCGCACATCGCTGTTCCTGCGCAGCTCGGCGCGGATCGCGGCCACGTCGACCTCACCGAGAACGCTGCCCTCGCCAGTTGCGACGGCCTCGATCCGCGCCTCGATCTGGCTGGCCAGCGCCTCGATGATCTCCCTGACGAAGATTCCCCTGGCCTGGTTGTGCGGCCTACGGGACTGCCGCGCCCGGGTCCTGGCCCGGACGCAGGTGCGCCGGTCCAGCCGGAGGGTCTCGCGGTCCACGGTTATCTCCAGGGCGCGGTCGGGCACCCACTGCCGGTCACGCACCGCTGCGGCGAGCACCTCGGCCATGGCCAGTCCGCCCTTGACCTCGGCGGCCGCCGGATGCTCGGGACGCCGCGCGATGATTCCCGGGTACAGCTCCGCGATGGTGGACATGAGCACACCGGTCTCCCCCAGCGAGGGAAGCACGTCACCGATATACCGGAGAAAGGTCGGGTTCGGGCCGACGATCAGCACGCCGCGCTTGGATAGCTGCTCCCGGTGCGTATAGAGGAGGAAGGCCGCACGGTGCAATGCGACAGCGGTCTTACCGGTGCCGGGACCGCCCTGCACGACCAGGACGCCAGCCAGGCCGGCCCGGATGATCTGATCCTGCTCAGCCTGGATGGTCTCCACGATGTCGCTCATCCGGCCGGTCCGGCTGGCGCTGACCGCGGCGAGGAGCGCCGCCTCGCCGGCGAGCCCCTGATGCTGGTGCGGATCGGCGGCCGCCAGATCAAGCACCTCATCGTCGAGGTGGGTGACAGTGCGGTTGCGGGTCTTGATGTGCCGCCTGCGCCGCACTCCATCGCGGGACGCCGCGGTGGCCAGGTAGAAGGGCCTGGCGGCGGGCGCACGCCAGTCCATGAGCACCTGGTGGTAATCGTCGGAGGTGTCCCGCAGGCCGATCCGGCCGATGTAGCGGGGCTGGCTGTCATCGAGGTCGAGGCGGCCGAAGCACAGGCCGTTCTCGGCGGCGTCGAACTGCGCTAGCTGCCGGAAGTACATCTCGGTCATCGACTCGCGCTCGGAGCGGGCCTGATGGGTCCCGCCGTTTTCCCTCAGGACGCTGGCCAGGCGGGCCGAGGCTCGCTCGCGGTTGCTATCCAGGCGGCGATAAAGCATGGAAACGTATTCTTGCTCAATTGCCAATTCCTCGTTCGACAATTAGCCTCTCCCGTGATGAAATTCAACTAGCTGCCTTGTATCTTGCAATACGGTACTCAGCATAATAAATATCGCGGGCAGTTTGTTCCCGGGTCGCATCAGGGCCAAGCGGCGCGCGGCAGTTCGGTGTCCGCGTGGCTCACCCTGGCCCATCTCGCCGCGGCCTGGCTGGCCTGGGCGGTACTGGCCGGGACCGGCGCTCTTACTGCGTGGATCGCGGCGTGCACTGCCGCCGCTCTCATCAGCGCCCGGCCGGCGAGCCCGGCTCGGGACAGGCGGCCCATGAGGTAACTGAACCCTGCGCGGGTGCGCAGCCCTGACCCCAGGGATTATGGGCGGATGCCAGAACGTCGGCGGTGCGATCCGCAACTGGCCCAGCGACTGCGCGGGGCAGCTGCTTCCGCAGCCGCGGGAACGCGGCGGGCATGAGCAGACGCGGGCCAAAGCTGACGCCGCCGATGCGCGCCCTGCTCGGGTTCGTATGTGCACTGGTGGCCGTCGACACGATCTTCTTTACCGCACTGACCCCGTTGCTGCCGCACTACACGCAGGTGGCAGGCTTGTCGAAGTCGGGCGCGGGACTCCTGGTGGCCGCTTACCCGCTCGGCACCCTGATCGGCGCGCTTCCCGGCGGCGTGCTGACCGCTCGGCTGGGCGACCGGCCTGTGGTCCTCATCGGCCTGGCGCTCATGAGCGTGTCGACGTTCGTTTTCGGCCTGTCATCTGCAGCCGGAATCCTCGACGCCGCGCGCTTCGTCCAGGGCCTAGCCGGGGCGTGCACGTGGGCCGCGAGCCTGGCCTGGCTGGCTAGGGCGGCTCCGGCCGAGCGGCGCGGCGAGCTGCTGGGCACGGCGCTCGGCGCGGCGGTCGGCGGGGCGCTGTTCGGCCCGGTAGTCGGAGCAGTCGCGGGCCAGGTCGGCACCGGGCCCGCGTTCGGGGCTGCGGCCGTGGCTGGGGCTGCCCTCATGGTCGTGGCCCTCATCATGCCCGCGCCGCAGGAGTCGGCTCCGCAGCGACTACGGGCAGCCTGGCCCGCAGTGCGGGACCGGCAGGTCGGCACCGGCATGTGGCTGACCATGCTGGCCGGCCTGGCCTTCGGCGTGGTGGATGTGCTGGCGCCGCTGCGCCTGAGCAGGCTCGGCGCGATCACGCTGGTCATCGGAGCGACATTCCTGGCGTCGGCGGCGGTCGAGGCGGCCCTGTCGCCGCTGGTCGGCCGGCTATCGGACCGCCGCGGTGCCTTGCTGCCCATCCGGCTGTCACTGGCCGGGGGAGTGGTCGTCAGCCTGCTGGCGCCGGTCGTGACGCCTGCGGCGTTGCTGGTGGCCCTGCTGATCGTCGGCTTGCCTGCGTTCGGCACGCTCTTCACCCCGGCGACTGCTCTGCTCAGCGTCGGCGCGCACCGCCTCGGGCTCAACCAGGGACTTGCGTTCGGGCTCGGCAATCTAGCCTGGGCGGGTGGCCAGGCCATCGCCGCTGCGGGAAGCGGGGCCTTGGCGCAGGTGACGTCGGATCTGGTCCCGTACGCCATGCTGGCCGGCGTGTTCGTGGCCACGCTGGTAGTGCTGAGCGTGAGCCACCGCTCCGCCGGGTAACGACGGCGCAGGCACCGTCAGCGAGCGGCCAGCACCTCGGCGATCTTCGCGGCTGCGCCTGGCGGGTCCTCGGCGTCGTGCAATACCTCGCCCCAGGACCAGCGGTAAAACCAGCACAGACGCCCGTCGGGCCCCGTGCCTGGCGTGCAGTCGATGTTCTCGGCAAGCATCGATGCTCCCGGGATGAAGACATGCAACGTTGCCGGGTAGCTGGTCCTTACGGTTGCGTGAAATCCCTGCGTGTCGAGCGCCGTAGCTAGCCGGTGCAGATGGTAGCTGCGCGCGTGGTCACGGTTGCCGTCCTGCATATCACCTGCCTTGCAAGCTCCGGCACATTCTCCGCGCGTGCGGGGGCGCCTTGTCAAGTCGCCGTAAGTGGCGCAAGTTAGCGGCCAAGTCCCTCATACCCCTGCTGGCCATATCCATCCCATGCGTATGGGTCCTGGGCGTGCGGGACCGCTGGCGCTGGTGGGTAGCCGGGAGCTGGGTAGCCGGCAGCTGGGTAGCCGGGAGCTGGGTAGCCGGGAGCCTGGTAGTACCCGTCCTGGCCAGGCCGCCCGGCCGGGTAACCGGGTAGCTGGGCGGCCGGATGGTAGCGGCCGTCACCGTTGTGTCTGCCGCCGCTGGGCCCGTTACCGCTGGGCCCGTCACCGCGATACGTACCGGTCCGGTGCGCGCCGCTGTCATACCCGGTCGCTGTCATACCCGCCGCTGTCATACCCGCCGCTGTCATACCCGCCGCTGTCATACCCGCCGCTGTCATACCCGCCGCTGTCATACCCGCCGCCGCCAGGCCCGCCCCTGATGTGCGCCGCGTAGTCGACCGTGCCCTCGTCGTCAGCTCCGTTCAGCGGGCTGGTCGGCTGCCGCTGCTGGTAATGGCCGCCGCTGCTGCCGGTCAGGTCGATAGCCCGCGGATAGGACCCGCTATGGCGGCCATTCAGGTCCTGAGAGGCCGGGTAGGAGCCACTGTGGCGGCCAGTCAGGTTCCCCGTCGGCAGGTTCCCGGCTGGCAGGTTGCTGGCGGGCAGGTCGCTGGCCGTTGGGTAGCTGCCGCTGTGGCGGCCGTTCGGGTCCTGGGCCTGCGGCCGGTCAGAAAGGCCGTCGTTGGGCGGGGTGCCGACGTAGCCCCCGTAGGGGTTCCCGGTGGGCTGCGGAACCGCTCCGGCAGCCGATGGCACTCCGGCGCTGGCCGGACCGGCACCCGTCCCGGGGCGGGCATGCGAGCCTGACCCGGTCGGGTAAGTTCCGGGGCCGACCGGCCTGGCCGAGTGAATACCGCCCTGGTAGCCACTGCCCGGCGCCGGAGCAGCGTCGGGGTAAGACGGCAGACTTCCTGGTCCGGCCGATACGGCCGCTGATGCGCCGAACTCTGCCGTGCGGCTGCCGTAGCTGGCGAATTGCTGCGTCGCCGCGCCCGGCGCGCCGGGCGCGCTCTGCCCCGAGCCTGACGTGTACCCGTCGGTCCGACTGCTCCGGAAGGACCTGCTGTCGTCACCTGGAACTATGGGGAAGGACGGGCTGGTCAGGGGGTCATCGTCAAAGCTGCCCTGAATCCGGCGCTGGCCTGCGCCGGTCATGCCGTTCAGATCGATGGTCAGATCGTCTGGATAGCAACCGGTGCCTGCTGCGGCGCGTGGCAGCGCCGGCGTCGGCCCTGCGGACGGAACGGGAGGCCGCGGAACGGACGCTGCGTAGGGAACCGGCGCGGCGTGCGGAATCGGCGCGGCCGGTTCCGCAGGGCTGCGGATCGGCAGGCCTGGATCATCGTCGGGGCGGCCCGTCACACCGCGGTTATCCCCGTTCATCGCACCCCTGGTTGACCCAGTGAGCGCGTCGCGGTCCTGGTCGCCTTGGCCGGGGCGGTCGGGGGCGGCAGGCTGCGCGGTCGTCGTCAACGGCTTGTCCGCGGTCAGTTCGGCCCAGTAATCGACGTCAGACAGCTTGTCCCACTCGGTGCTTGGCCAGTCGGCGCTGTCATCGGAGCGCTTGCCCCGGCCTGGCCGGGAGCGGACCGGTGCGGGCACGGGGGCCGCCAGCTGCCCGCGGACTGATGGGCCGCCATCGCGAAGCTCGGCCCCGCGGTTTCCAGCCCCGCTGGCACGCTGCTCGCGGCGCCCCTCGTGGCTGCGGCTCCCCGCCCCGTGCTGGCCTGGCCGCGAGCCGTAACCCGGCACGTCGCGATCGCCCGTGCGTTGCCGCTCCCGACCGCCGTCATGACCGCGGCTCCCGGCACCGCGCCGACCGGCCGACCCGGACTCGCGGCCGGGCTGCGGCCCGTAACCTGGCTCGCGATAATCGCTCGTGCGGTCGTCGAGGACCCGGGCCCGGCGCTGGTCGTCGTGGCGGTCGCCGCGGCTGCTCGTTGGCCGTCGCGGGCGGCCGTCCTGCCGCTGGCGCGGCCCACCATCGCGAGCGGGAAGCCCAGCCGACCGTTCCTGGCGGTCGCCGTCACGCCAGTCGCGCCCGTCCCTGCTGCTACCCCTACGGCTGCTGGACCGTTCAGCGAACTCTTCCTGGTCCTCTGACCGCATCTTCCGGGCGGCCAAAATAACGATTATGAGGACAACCACGACAACTACTGCCAAGCCAATCACAAGCTTAGTCATCGCACCATCCAAAACGGCATGGCCTCACAGTGTGGTGCAAGCGAGACACACGCGGCCATCGACGCGGGCCTTACCCAGTAGCGCAGGCACCCTGATAATTCCGAGGCTGATTCGCCTGAACAGTGATTCTGACGGACCGCTATCACCCTTGTCACGCGATTCGAGAAGTTTACCCGCCTGTGTCGCCGCGTCGCGGCTCGGACATGGCTGTCTACCGGTGACTACTTCCGCCTAGCGGTTGCCGTCAGCCTACCGCGTGCGATCGCATGACTGGCGATAGCCGTCCAGGCGGCCTTCAGGGACGCGCCGTTGCCCAGTGACAGCGAGGCGTTCAGCGCATAGACCGTAAACCGGTACTGATGACTTCGGCCCACCGGGCATGGCGGCTTGTACTTGGCCGTGCCTGCGCTGTTGTCGGCCTGGAGAGCGCCAGGCGGGATCATTCCGGGCTGGATGTCAGTGCCCGGGCTGATGTTGAAGACGATCCAGTACACGTACGGGGTTATGGGGGCCGCGGAATCGTCCACGACCAGCGCGAACGACCGGGTCCCCGACGGCGCTCCCGACCAGTAAACCTGTGGGCTCTCGCCGACCCCGTAGCAGGTGAACTGATAGGGAATCAGGTTGTCGCTGAAGAGCGGGCTGGTGACCGTCAGCACTTGCGGTGCGTTCTGCAGAACCTTCGAACTGCCGACCAGCCCGCAGCCGCTTACGAGGCAGGTCAAGGCAACGACCAGGGCAATCCACCGGGTGGTCAGCCGCGCCTTGCGATCACAGCCGCCCAAGCCCGATCCCCTTGCCCGTTACCTCGGTCGCCTCGCCTTCGATGCGTGATCCTACGCCGGTCAGTCAGGCTGCCTGGAATTGCCGAGCATGATCTCGTCCCAGGACGGGACGGACGCCCGCCGCGAGCGGCCACTGGCCGCCTTTTTGACCGGGCGCTCGCGGGCTGGACCCTCCGGGCCGTCCGGCTTAACCGCTGGATCCTGCCCGGATGTGGCGCGCTCCGGCTCGCCGGGCTCAGGCGTGGCGGCGTGAGCGGCACCGGAGGGCTGGTCGGGGCCCCCCGCGGTCCGGGCGGCCGGCCGGTCCGGCTCTGGGCGCGGCTCAGGCCGTCGCTCCGGGCGCGGCTCCGGCTGGTGCGCGCCGACCCGGCGGGCGATGGGGGTCACGGTCGCGCTGGCCGCGCCGCGCGGCGCCAGCCTGAGCGCGGCCAGGTCCGCCTCGGCCAGGCAGAGCCGGGCGGCCTGGTCGTCATCCGGCGTCACGTGCCTGCGCTGCGGATCAAAGATCCACTCGGCTAGCTGCGGCCGACCGCCCGCGGTGAACATGAGCTGCACCTGCCAGCTGCCGTCCGACCGCTTCTTCGAATCCCAGCGCGCATCCTCAGCGCTGGCACCCGCCTGGGCGAGGCGCTCGGCGACGATCTCGCCGAGCCGCGGGCCCGGCCCCGAGTCGCCCGCGCTCCGGACGGTTGCCCGCTGTGCCTCCTGAGCGCGGTACTCACGCTCGGCGAGCACCGGGCCCTCGAAACGGCGTACCCGCTCGATCGGGATCCCCGCCACGTCTGCGATCTCATCCGCCGTCTCGCCGGCGCGGATCCGGTCCTGGATCTCCTTGGGTCGCAAGGGATTCTCCACTTCGATCTCGTACTGGGCGAGCCGCGAGAACTGGCCGCGGGCAACTGTCCTCAGCCGGTCGTCTATGGGCAGCAAGAAACGACCGCCCCGCCCTGGTACCGCAAGGATGGCATAACTCCCGTCCTCGCTGACTGCGACGAGGCGCAGCTCCTGCATCGGCGTCCCTTCCGCGCTGCCCGGGCCGCGCAGGGGGCGGAACTCGGACCTCCCCCGTGACGAGTCTGACGGCTGCGACCCTTCCTGGCCAGCACCCCGCCCGGCATGTCCCGCATCGGCCTGGCGCTCACTCAGGCTCGGCTCGGAGCCACCGCCCGTGGCCGACGCTGGTCCGCAGGGTATTCACCCCGGCGCGGTCCGGCGCCTGGAACGAAGATATTCGCCCCAGACAGGAGCTCAGGCCGGGGCGTCGGGCGCCGCCGCCGCATCAGGGAAGGCTGCCACTCCGGCAAGAATCGCCTTCACGCGCTGTCCGGCGCGTTCTTCGGCTACCTGGCACTCTTCGGGCCGCTCGTACTGCTGCCGCAGGTCCTCCCGGGCAGCGCAGTCCGGATCGGATCGCTGCTCACCGCGCTGCCCGTGGGATTCAGCGCGGCTGCGGTAGGCAGCGAGGCCGTGCTCCCGCGCGGCCTGAGCAACCGGCAGCGCGGTGCCGTTGGTGCCTTGATCTGCGCCCTGGCACTGGCCATGCTGATATTCGTGCAAGCCTCCGATGCATTGATCGCGGCGTTGCTGGCGCTGGCCGGCGTGAGCCTAGGTATCTTCGGGCAGGCCAACAACGCCGTGATCATGCGCAGCTCGCAGGCTGGCTCGGCGTCCGTGCTCGGTGGCCTGGTCAACATGGCAAGGGGGATCGGCACGACGTTCGGCATCGCGCTGGTCAGCTCGCCTTGCACGTTGCCCCGCCCGGTCGCGGCGGCAGGCCGGATCCAGCGCTGGCGCTGGCAGTCCTGTCCGCCGCCGGAGTAGCTGCCGCCTTGATCGCGCTCGCCATCCGCCCCCCTGGCAGGCCAGGGTGGCGGCGCGCCAGGAACGGAGCCTGCTAATGCCTTCGGCTGACCCGGTCATCAGCCCGCCCGCCCGCCAGCCCGCGTCCGCTGGTCAGCCGTCCGCTGGTCAGCCGTCCGCTGGTCAGCCGTCCGCTGGTCAGCCGTCCGTCGGCCCGCCGTCCGCTGGTCAGGCGTCCGCTGGCCCGCGTCAGGCCCGTAGGACTTCGGCCGATCCTGACCAGCCGGAACTGGCCGACGTCGTAGCCGCATTGCGACGGGCCATGCGCCGGGCCGCGAGGGCGGCTGGCCAAGGCGGCGAGTTGCCCGGCGGGCTGTCGGTCGCACAGCTCGAACTGCTGTCCGCCTTGGCCGACCAGCCTGGATCCCGGCCTGGGCAGCTCGCGCGGATGCTCCGGCTGGCGCCTAGCTCAGTGACGACCCTGGTCAACGGCCTGCGGACGGCTGGGCTCGTCACCCGCACCGGGGGCGATCTAGACCGGCGCACCGCGTCGCTGCTGCTGACCCGGCGCGGTGAGACGGCCGTCAAGTGCTGGCAGGAGCTCAATGAGCGGATCCTCCAGGCCGCGATATCAGCGCTGGCACCGGCGAGCGCGGCCGCGCTCCATGCGGCGCTGCCCGCGCTGGCCGAGCTCACCGCTACGGTCGACGCGCTGGCCGACGGCCGCCTTGAGTGATCGGGCCGGCCGCCAGCCGGCCTGGAGGGGCCTGGCCGAGCGGCTGGAGCGGCCTGGCCGAGCGGCTGGGGTGGTCTGGACCGAGCGTCGGACGGCGCGATCTGGACGATCGACCGGTGTGCGGCCGATACGCTGGCCTGTGCAGGGGCCAGGGCGCAGGATCAATGACCTCACGGAGTCTGTCTCGCCATGCAGTTCGATGCGATCTTCGGCGCCATCGGGCGCGCTGCCGTGCGGTTCCGGTGGCTGGTGGTGCTGGCCTGGATTGCCGCGGCGTTCGGGGCGTTCACGCAGCTACCTGCGCTGTCGAGCGTCACGCAGAACAACAACGCGAAGTTCCTGCCCGCCAGCGCCCCTAGTGAGCATGCGGCGCAGCTGGCCGCCCCGTTTGGCACGGCCAATCTGGTGCCTATTCCGGTCGTGGCGGCCCGCACCGCAGCGCCGCTGACCCCTGCCGACATCACGGCGCTGACGGCGCTGCAGGGCCGCCTCAAGTCGGTGCCGGGAGTCAGCAAGGTCATCGAATCGGGAATCTCGCCCAATGGCCACGCCGAGCAGATGGTCGTCCTCGCGGTCCAGCCTGGTGCTACCCCTAACGGGGCAGCCGACCTGATTAACGCGCTGCGAGCCAAGATCGCGGCGGCCGGGCTGCCTGCGGGGCTGCAGACGCACCTGGCCGGCGACACTGCCGTACAGGTCGATCAGCAGAAGGCATCCGGCAACACGGGCAACAAGGTGCAGGACTATGCCGCGATTCTCATCATCGTCCTGCTGGTGCTGATCTTCCGATCGCTGTCACTCGCGCTGGTCACCCTCGCTCCGGCCTTCATCTCGGGGCTGATCGCGGGGCCGCTGGTGGCCGAGGCAGCCAAGCACGGGCTTCAGGTGTCGCCGCTCGCGCAGTACCTGATGATCGTCCTGGTGCTCGGCGCCGGCACTGACTATGGGCTCTTCCTGGTCTTCCGGGTGCGCGAGGAGTTGAGTGCGAGCCAACATGGCCAGCAGGGCAGTAACTACCCGGGCACCGCCAGCCTGGGTGGCAGCCTGCTCAGAGACCTTGTCCAGCCCAGGCAGGAGGCCGGGGATGCGATCGTCAGGGCGGTGACCAAGGTCGGCGAGTCGATCACGTTCTCCGCGGCCACCGTGATCGCGGCCGTGCTGACGCTGCTGCTGGCCAGCTTCCCGTTCTACTCCGACCTCGGCGTGCCGTTCGCCATCGCGATCGGCGTCATCCTGATCGCCGGCCTGACGCTGCTACCGGCCCTGCTGTCCATCCGCCTGTCCCTACTGGCGATAAAGCGCAGGCTGTTCCGCTCGATATTTGGCCGGCCCAAGCTGGTGCCGTGGAACATCCAGGGAGCGGGCAAATCCGGGATGTGGGGCCGGATAGCCGGCCGGGTCGTCAGGCACCCGGTGCCGACGCTGCTGACCGGGGTCATCGTGTTCGGCGGGCTGGCCATCGCTGTCTTCGGCTACACGGGAGGGGGGTTCGGCGGCAACACCACAGCGCCGGCCGGCAGTGACTCGGCCGCCGGACAGGCGCTGCTGACCAAGTACTTCCCGCAGTCGGCAGCGAATCCGACCAGCATCATCTTCAAGTTCAACGTGCCGGTCTGGCAGGACCCGGCACCGCTCGCCGCGGCGCCCGTCCGGCTGCGGGCGAGCGGGCTCTTCACCCAGGTGACCGGGCCGCTGAACCCTACCGGCGTGTACCTCACCCCGGCCCAGTACACCTTGCTGCATGACGCGCTCGGTCCGGCCAAGGCGCTGCCCCCGGTGCCGCCGCCGGGCATCAAGGTGCCACTGCTGGGCTACGAGATCTACCGGGCCACCTCGAACTACGTCAGCCCGGACGGCCGGACCGTGCAGTTCTCCACCGGACTAAAGGCTGGCGACCCCGGGGGCACCCCGGCGCTGAAGGTCGTGCCATCGCTGCGCGCCACCACGGCCGCGGTAGCGAAGTCAATCGGCGCGGCCGATTCGGCGGTCGGCGGCCAGGCACCGGCCCTGTACGACATCAGCAGCATCTCCAACAGCGACCTCAAGCACGTGATCCCGATCGCGATCCTGGCCATCGGGCTGCTGCTGGCACTGGTGCTGCGCAGCCTGATCGCGCCGCTGTACCTGATCGCCTCGGTCGGGCTGTCCTATCTCGCGGCGCTCGGCCTGTCCGTCCTGCTGTTCATCAAGATCGGCGGAAGCGGCGGCCTGGTCTTCTTCATGCCATTCCTGATGTTCATCTTCCTGCTGGCGCTCGGCGAGGACTACAACATCCTGGTGATGACGCGGATCAGGGAGGAGGCGCACCGCCTGCGGCTACGTGACGCTGTTGCTCGTGCGCTGAGCGTCACCGGAACGACGGTGACGTCCGCCGGACTGGTGCTGGCCGGCACCTTCGTCGTGTTCGGGGTCGTGGCGGGCAGCGGCTCGGGCGGCAGCCAGTTCCGCGACATCGCCATCGGCCTGGCTCTCGGCATCCTGATGGACACCTTCTTGGTCCGCACGCTGCTGGTGCCGTCAACAGTGGTCCTGCTCGGCAGGTGGAACTGGTGGCCGTCGCGGATGAGCCGCGCCGACGCCGACCGGGCCTGGCCGGCTGCGCCGGAGCAGGTGCTGCCCGCGGCGGCGGCCTTTGGATCGGCAGCGCCTGCACCCGGGGCTGCTCACCGCGACCAGGCAGGCCCGCCCGCGGCTGCTGACCGCGACCAGGCCGGCCCGCCCGGGCGCGGCGAGGCAGCGGCTGTAACGGGCGGGGATATCACGGGCGGGGATGCAGCACGCGGGGATGCCCTGCCCGGGGCCGCGCAGCCAGATCCGCACCGCTGAGGCCGGGTGCCGCGTGCCAGCCGCGCCGCTGATCAGCGTCGTCATCCCGGTCTACCAGGTGCGGGATTACCTGGCTGAGTGCCTGGATTCGGTCCTCGGCCAGACGTTCACCGATGTCGAAGTGATAGCTGTAGACAGCGGCTCCACGGACGGCTCAGCCACGATCCTCGACGACCGGGCCGCCCTGGACGGGCGCCTGCGGGTACTGCATCTCGGTCACGTCGGACCCGGCCCGGCCCGGAACGAGGGCTTGCGGCAGGCGCGGGGCGAGTACATCTGGTTTGTCGACGGGGACGACGCTCTGGCCCTCGGCAGCCTGGAGGCGGTCGCGGACGACCTGCGCCAGCGGCGGCCTGACGTGCTGCTCGTCGATTATGAGCACGTCTTTCCGGACGGCAGGGCCAGTCCGAGCCACGGGGTGGCCCTGCTGCGCGGCCTGCCCGACGGGTGCTTCACGCTGGCGCAGCAGCCTGCGGTGATCAACCTGGCCATGACGGTCTGGAGCAAGATCATCTGCCGCGACTTCCTGATCGGCCTCGGGCAGCCGTTCCCTGACGGGATCCACGAGGACGTGCCGGTGTCTTGCGCGGCGCTGCTCAGTGCCTCGAAGATAAGCGCGGTAAAGGTCGGCGGGGCGGGCCGGATCTGCTACCGCTATCGCCAACACCGCCGCGGCTCATTCATGATCCAGACCACCGAAGCGCATTTCGATATCTTCCGCTCCTACCGTCAGGTCTTCGAGCTGGTCGCCAAGCGCCTGTCCGGTGGCGACCCGACGATCACGGAGCCGGTCGCGGCGGCGCTGTTCGAACGGGCCATCTGGCACTACACGACGATCCTGGGCAAGGGGGGCTGGGGGATAGGGCCGGTGGGCGCCGATGGCCTGGTGCCGCGCCGCCTGCGCCGCCGCTTCTTCACGATGATGCACGCGGACTTCCTGACCTACCGGCCGGCCGGCTACCGTCATCCCGGCGGGGCCCGGGGCGCGAAATTCCGGCTGATCGAGCGCGACGCGTACTGGACATACTCCGTGCTCGAGCCGCTCAACAGAATGCGAGGCCGGCTCAGGCGGGCGCCGTCGCGTAATTAACGCAACCACCTGCGGGCCCGGACCCTCGGTTGCAACGCCGTGCGAACCGGCCGCCTGGCAGCTCCCCGGCCAGCCGGGCAAGCTGAGCGAGCGCGCCAGCGGCGGCACCGTGTTCGGCGTCGGCGCTGGCGCGCTCAGTCCCGGCTTAGCTGCCTGCCCCTGACAACTCTCAGTAGGCCGGGACGAACTGCTCGCTCGAGGACTCAGTGGGCCGAGATGAACTGCTCGCTCTCGGTGGAGCCTGCCAGCGCGGTGGTCGATGATTCTGGGCTGATCGCCGAGGTGACCAGGTCGAAGTAGCCGGTGCCGACCTCGCGCTGATGCCTGGTGGCCGTGTAGCCGTCGGCCTCGGACGCGAACTCGGCGTCCTGCAGCCGGACGTAGGCCGGCATGCCCTCGGCCGCGTAGCCGCGGGCCAGGTCGAACATCGAGTGGTTGAGCGCGTGGAACCCGGCGAGCGTGATGAACTGGAACTTGTACCCCATCTCGCCCAGCTCGCGCTGGAATTTCTCGATGGTGCCCTCGTCGAGGTGAGCGCGCCAGTTGAACGACGGCGAGCAGTTGTAGGCGAGCATCTGGTCCGGGTAGGCGTCCCGGATCGCCTCGGCAAACTCCCGCGCCACCTCCAGGTCCGGCTTGGATGTCTCCATCCAGAGCAGGTCCGAATACGGCGCGTAGGCAAGGCCGCGGGCGATGCAGGACTCGATGCCATTGCGGACCTTGTAGAAGCCCTCGGCGGTGCGCTCGCCGGTCACGAAGCGCCGGTCCCGCTCGTCCACATCGCTGGTGATCAGGGTCGCCGCCTGGGCGTCGGTGCGGGCCACGATCAGCGAGGGCACCCCGCAGACGTCAGCGGCCAGCCGGGCCGCGTTCAGGGTCCTGATGTGCTGGCCGGTAGGAATGAGTACCTTGCCGCCCAGGTGGCCGCACTTCTTCTCGGACGCGAGCTGGTCTTCCCAGTGCACGCCCGCCGCGCCCGCCGCGATCATGGACTTCATCAGCTCGAAGGCGTTGAGCACGCCGCCAAAGCCCGCCTCGGCGTCCGCGACGATCGGGGCCAGCCAGTACGGGTGCTCGGCGCCCGCCCGGCCCGCCGACTCGGACCAGGCGATCTGGTCGGCGCGCAGCAGCGCGTTGTTAATCCGCCGGACGACCTGGGGTACTGAGTTGGCCGGGTAAAGGCTCTGGTCCGGGTAGGTCTGGCCGGCCAGGTTGGCGTCGGCCGCCACCTGCCAGCCGGACAGGTAGATGGCCCGCAGGCCCGCCTTGACCTGTTGCACGGCCTGGTTGCCGGTCAGGGCGCCCAGCGTGTTGACGTAACCGTCTTCGTGCAGCATGGACCACAGCCGCTTGGCGCCGGTCCGCGCCAGCGTGTGCTCTTCCTGGACCGAGCCGCGCAGCCGCACGACATCGGCCGCCGAGTAGGTCCGCTCGACGCCCGCCCAGCGCGGATCGTCAGCCCACTGCCGCTGCAGCTCCGCTACCTGCGCGTCAAACTTGCTGACGCGGTGGTGGCCATTGGCCCCTGCGGAAGCTGACGGCTGGGTTGACGATGCGGCCTCGCCGCGACGATCGTTCACTGGAACCTCCCGGGTCGTTACAGCCAGTTTGCGGTAATAATCTGGCCAACACCAGGGACAAAGGTCCTGAAAAACCTAGCATCTTCGTCTAGGATAAAGATGTGTCAGTCTTCACAGAGAAAAATTCCTCATCCTTGGCCGGAAACGTTGGCCTTGACCTCAATCTGTTCGGCCAGCGGTTGCGGCATGTCCGGCGGGCCAGGGGGATGACTCTGGCTGAGCTTGGCGAGCAGGTGGGCCGCGCCCCCTCGGTGCTGTCCCTGATCGAGAACGGTCGCCGGGAGCCGAAGCTGTCGCTGATCGAGTCGCTCGCGAACGCGCTGTCGGTGTCCACCGATGAGCTGCTGCGCCGACAGCCGCCCAGCCGCCGCGCGCAGCTGGAGATCGCCCTGGAGGAGGCCCAGCGCGACCCGGTCTACCGCGACCTCGGCCTGCCGCATCTGCGGGTGGGCGCACGGGTGCCCAACGACGTTATCGAGCACCTGCTGGCGCTCTACACCGAGCTGCGCAAGCAGCGGGCCAAGCCGACGGCGACACCGGAGGAGGCCAGGGCGGCCAACGCGGACCTGCGGGCGATGATGCGGGAACGAGGCAACTATTTCCCGAAGATCGAGCAGGCCGCCACGGCGGCACTGACGAGCGCCGGGTACTCCGGAGGAGCGCTGTCGCAGGGGATGCTGGCGTCAGTCGTGAGTCAGCACGGGTTTTCCGTTATATATGCTCGTGATCTTCCCAGGTCCGCGCGTTCCGTGACCGACCTGCGCAACCGGCGGATTTACCTGAAGCAGGAATCCATGGGCATGCACACGCCACGCACCATCCTGCTGCAGACCCTGGGCCACTTCGTGCTCGGCCATGCCGCGCCCGCGGACTTCGCCGAGTTCCTGCGCCAGCGGGTGGAGGCGAACTACTTCGCGGCCGCGGTCCTGGTTCCTGAGCGGCCCGCGACGGCGTTCCTGCAGGAGGCGATGACCGCGCGGAACCTGTCCGTCGAGGACCTGCGGGACGTCTTCTCGGTGTCCTATGAGATGGCGGCGCACCGGTTCACCAACCTGGCCACCCACCATCTGGGGCTGCCCTGCCACTTCGTCAAGAACGATGAAGGGGGGACCATCTACAAGGCCTATGAGAACGACGGGGTGATCTTCCCCGCCGATGCGTCCGGCGCGATCGAGGGGCAGCGGATGTGCCGTGAGTGGTCGGGTCGGCAGGTCTTCCAGGCCAGTGACCGGTACAGCCCGCACTACCAGTACTCCGATACGCCATCGGGGACCTACTGGTGCGTCGCGTTCGTCGACCCGGGCCGGGAGCGCGGATCCGCGATCACGCTGGGCGTGCCGTACGAGCACTCACGGTGGTTCCGCGGCCGGGAGACGATGAAACGGGCCACGTCGGCCTGCCCGGATGGGGAGTGCTGCCAGCGGCCGCCGGCCGACCTGGCGGCCCGGTGGGAAGGGATGGCCTGGCCATCGGCGCGCGCCCATTCGCACATCCTGTCCGCGACGCTGCCGACCGGGAGCTTCCCCGGAGTGGACGAGGCGGAGGTCTTCGCGTTCCTCGAGCGGCACGAGCAGGAGTAGCCCGGGGACCCGGGCCGGCGAGCGGCTAGCCGGCTGGGCGGGCGGCCGACGGAAAGTTCGGCGGCCGCTTTTCCCTGATGGCAGCGGCGCCCTCGCGGACGTCGTCGCCCATGAACGAGAGCATCTCGTAAGCGGCGGAGGCGTCGAAGACCGGCCCGGCCGTCCTGAGCCAGCTGTTCAGCGCCTTCTTGGTCCACCGGACCGCGTGCTGCGAGCCGGTGGCCAGGACATCGGCAATCCGCAGCGCCTCATCGAGCACTTCCTCGCGCGGCAGCGACTTGCTGACCAGGCCGATGCGCTCGGCCTCGTGACCGGTGACCATCTCGCCGGTCATCAGGTAGTAGCGGGCCTTGGCCATGCCGCACAGCAGCGGCCAGATGATCGCCGCGTGGTCACCGGCCGCGACGCCGAGCCTGACATGCCCGTCGCCGAGACGCGCATCGTCCGCGCACACGCTGATGTCGGCGAGCAGGGCCACCACCAGGCCGGCGCCGACCGCCACCCCGTTGATCGCCGACACGACGGGCTTCTCGCAGTTGATCAGGTTGTAGACGAGGTCGCTCATCTCGCCGAGCATGCTCGCCACCCGCTGGTAGTCACCGGCCTGGCGGGCCACCATGGCCAGGTCGCCACCGGCCGAGAACGCCTTGCCCGCGCCGGTGATCACGACCGACTTGGTCTGCTCGTCCCGCGAGATGTCGGTCCAGATCCTGGCCAGCTGGCCGTGCATCGCCTCGTCGGCGGCGTTGTACACCTCGGGGCGGTTCATGGTGATGAGCAGCACGCCGTGCGGACGGCGCTCGAAGAGCAGGCGATCATAGCCGCTGTAGTCCATCTGGGTAACGTACCTTCTGGGGTGCGTCGGACCGCGAGGAGGACCATGAGCAGCGATGCCGACGGCGGCTTCAGCCTGAATCTGACCGCGGATGTCCTGGCGATGCGCGAGTGGCTGCACGGGTTCGCCGAGAACGTGATCAGGCCCGCCGGGGCGGAGTGGGATGAGCGCGAGGAGACCCCGTGGCCCATCCTGGAAGAGGCGGCCAAGATCGGCCTTTACTCGCTGGATTTCTTCGCTCAGCAGTGGCTTGAGCCGAGCGGCCTGGGCACGGTCGTGGCCTTCGAGGAGCTGTTCTGGGGCGACGCGGGGATCGCACTGTCACTGGTCGGCAGCGGGCTGGCCGCGATCGCGGTAGCGAGCAACGGCACCAGCGAGCAGGTCGGCGAATGGCTGCCGCAGATCTTCGGCGCCCCGGGCGATATCAAGCTCGGCGCGTTCTGCTCCTCCGAGCCCGAGGCGGGCAGCGACGTCGGGGCGATCCGCACCAGGGCGGAGTACGAGCAGGGCACTGACGAGTGGGTGCTGACCGGGACCAAGACCTGGGCGACCAACGGCGGCATCGCGGACGTGCACGTGGTGGTGGCCACGGTCGATCCTGCCCTGGGCAGCCGCGGGCAGGCCACCTTCATCGTGCCGCCCGGGACCCGCGGCCTGTCGCAGGGCCGGAAATTCCGCAAGCACGGGGTCCGGGCCTCGCACACGGCCGAGGTGGTGCTCGATGAGGTGCGGGTGCCCGGCCGCTGCCTGGTCGGCGGCCAGGACCGGCTGGACGAGCGGCTGGCCAGGATCGCCGAGGGCGGCAGCAGCGGCGTGCATGCGGCGATGAAGACCTTCGAGGCGTCCAGGCCCAGCGTCGCCGCCATGGCCGTGGGCGTGGCGCGGGCGGCGGCCGAGTTCGCCACTGAGTACGCGACGCAGCGCGTCCAGTTCGGCAGGCCGATCGGGCAGAACCAGGGCATCGCGTTCATGCTCGCTGACATGCACGCCGCGGTCGATGCGGCCCGGCTGCTGTCCTGGCGGGCGGCGTGGATGGCCAGGAAAGGGCTGCCGTTCTCCCGGGCCGAGGGCTCGATGTCCAAGCTGGTCGCGGGGGAGACCGCCGTGCGGGTGACCGAGCAGGCGATCCAGATCCTGGGCGCTAACGGTTACACGCGGGATTATCCCGTGGAGCGCTGGCACCGGGATGCGAAGATCTTCACGATTTTCGAGGGCACGTCGGAGATCCAGCGGATGATCATCAGTAGGGCCGTCACCGGGCTTGACGTGCGGTGATAACCGCAGGTCGTGGCAGATGCCGGGCCCGATCGGGGCGGGCGCACCGGCTGGTTCAGGGCTTCGGCCAGCTTGCCGTCGCCGCCGCGTCAGCGGCTCGTGGACGCGGTCAGTCGGCAGTAGCACGAGGCTCCGATGTGAATGTCGGCGCGCGCCAGTGCGACCTTGAGTTGCTGCTGGATGATCAGGGCCTGCTCGTGCTTGCCGAGCCTGGTCAGGCACTCGTGGTAACCGTGCAGGCTCCAGACATTGCCAGGGTGCTGGCAGGGCCGGGGGAGCGTGTCGTCCAGCCCGAGATCCGCGCGGTAGGCGGCCTCGGCTTCAGCAACGCGGTCCTGCTCCAGCAGCAGCGCGCCGTAGGCGTGGCGGGCGGGCTGCATCCAGCCCCACGGCTCGTCGTAGGGCAGCCCGTCGTCCAGCTCGACCGCGCGGCACAGATGTCCGAAGGCTTCCTCGAAGTTCCCCGCGCGGTATTCGATCTCGCCATCCAGCATGGCGCTGGCCACCTGCAGGATCGCCTGGCAGGTGTTGTTGAAGATCGTCCGGGACTCAGGCACGCGGGCTAGGGCGGCAGTGAACACCGCGCGCTGATCACGCGCCCTGGCGACCTCTCCGGTGGCTGCGAACGCCACCCCCTTTCCGTAATGCAGCATCGCGGTCGTCACACAGTAGAGGTCCGGATCGGCTGGCAGCGGCGAGTCGATGAGCTCTTGCCAGCGGCCGAACCGGATCAGGGCATGCACGCGCATCGGCACGAACCCCTCAAGCCAGTCGGCCATCGGCGGGACCGGCACCCGGAGCAGGCTCTCGGGGATCGCGGCGGCCAGCGCGTCCGCGGTCTGGAGAGCGACCTGGGACTGGCCCAGGAACATGGCCCCGTAAATCTTGAAGTGATAGTTGTGCGCGCGGTACAGCGTGTAGAAGTTCATCCCGCCCCGCGCCGCCACGAACCGCTCATCCGCCCTGATCGCTGCCTCATTGCTGGCTACGACCTGCCTGTAGTCGCCGCACAGCACATCCAGGTGGGTCGGCATGTGTACCAGGTGACCTCCGTCTGGCACCAGATCGCGCAGCAGGTCGCCGGCCCACAGGGCATCCTCGGGATGGGGCGACATCTCCATCAGGTGGATGTACAGGTGGAGTGCTCCCGGGTGGGCGCGACCGCCGGGGAGCGCAAGCGCTTCCTCGAGGACAGCCCGTGCCTCGACGGTGGCGGCCCCGTCGGCGGGCTGGCCGGTAGCCGTGTTCCACAAGGCCCACGGCGTGAGATTCATCAACGCGTCGGCGAACAGCGCCGCGACATCGAGGTCGGCCGGGTGTTGCTGGTAAGCCGCCCGCATCGCGTCCGCGTAGGCATAGTTCCAGACCGACCAGTCCTGCGCTGGCACGCCCTCCGGGTAACGGTAGGCCAGCGCCGTGATGAGCGCCTGCTCCGCGCCGGTGGCGGCGGCCGCGGCCCGCTGTGCGTTCGCGACGGCGGCATGCGCGCGGGCGATGGTGGAGCGCGCCTCGTCAGGCTCGAACATGTCCCACTGCTTGTTGTAGTTCGGCCCGAGAGCGTAGGCCAGGCCCCAGTAAGCGAGCGAAGAGTCCGGGTCGGCTTCGATGGCCCGCTCGAAACATGCCACCGCCTCCTCGTGATTGAAGGCATAGGCCCATAGCAGACCGCGCCGGACCCACTCCCGTGCGCGGTCGGAGCGCGTCGTGACCGCGCGCGTGTACGTGCCGAGATCGAAGTAGTCCGACATGAATCGTCTCGCCTCCGGTGCCACGGTGCCCACCGCAATGGGAGCGTAGTTGAACGAGTGCCAGGTGACAGGGCTAACCGCGGGCAGGCAGAACAGGTCGGCCCTGAGGCGAGGGCGTTGCCCGCGGATCTGGCGGGACGGTGAGTTCGCCGAGTTCTTACTGGCCACCTGTGCTCCGGTTGCGTGTCTATACCTTATTGTGCTACTAATAGCACATGACATCGGTGGGAGTACGTGAGCTTCGCCAGCGGGCGAGTGGCTTGCTGCGCCTGGTCGAACAGGGCGAGACGGTCGAGATCACCGACCATGGCCGTCCCGTGGCCCTGCTGACGCCCATACCTGAGGGAAGCCCGCTGGAGCGGATGCGCGCCGCTGGCGACGTCGAGACTGCGACAGCTGACCTGGACGATCTGCCCGAGCCCCTGGTCCTGCCGCCGGAGACCGAGCTTCCGTCACGCGTGCTGGCGCGACTGCGCCGCGATGAGCGCTGATGGCGGCCACCTACCTGGATTCCTCTGCAATTGTGAGGCTCGCCGTACGGGAGGACGAGTCGGCTGCGCTGCGCCGGTACCTGCGCCGCCGTCGGCCGCTCGTTTCCAGCTCGCTGGCCCGCACCGAGGTCATGCGGGCACTGCTGCCAGCCGGGGCCGATGCGGTGGCCGTCGGCCGCAAGGTGCTGAACCGGCTAGATCTCGTTCGGATCAGCACCGGTGTCCTCGACGAGGCTGCAGTGCTGCTGCCCGCCGACCTCCGGTCGCTGGACGCTATCCATCTCGCCACTGCCCGCAGGCTGGGCCAGGACCTCGGAGCAATAGTCACCTATGACGAGCGGATGGCCGAGGCGGCCACGCACCTCGGTCAACGCGTCGTGGCGCCCCGGTAAGGCCGGAAGTCCTGTGCTCGTTCATGCAGGTCAGGGTCACCGGAAGGACCGTCACCGGCCATGACCTGCGGTAATAACCGCAGGTCATGGCGCTAGTGCGGGCCCTAAACGGGGCCGTGGACTCCGAAATCTGGCGGCTGCGTGGCTGACTAGCGCTCTTATCCGCCTGCCATGGCTCCGACGACGAGATAGGGCTCTGTCCCGGCGGCGACAGCATCGGGCATCGGGTCGTCGGGCGGGTCGTGGGACAGGTCCTGTTCGCAGGCGAAGAACCGGATGAAGGCACGCCGGGGGCCGCCGTCATGACCACGGATGGTCCCGCGCAGCATCGGGTAGCGGGCCTCTAGGGCGTCCAGCACTGACCGCTGCGTCACCGGGCCGGTGATATCGAGGTGCACCTCGCCGTCGATGCGGGCGAGGGTCCGTAGGTGCGCGGGGAGCACGACCCGGATCATGGCAGCGTCTGGACCTCGACCGACAGCACGGCCGGGAGATCGCGGACGATCGGCGCCCAGCTGTCACCGGAGTCCGCCGAGGCGTAGACCTGGCCGCCGGTGGTGCCGAAGTAGACGCCGCAGGAGTCCAGCGAGTCCACGGCCATCGCGTCGCGCAGCACGTTCACGTAGCAGTTCTCCTGCGGCAGGCCCGTGGTCAGCGGCTCCCAGTCGTCGCCGCCGGTGCGGCTGCGGTAGACCCGCAGCTTCCCCTCGGGCGGGAAGTGCTCGGCGTCGCTGGTGATCGGGACCACGTAGATAGTGTCCGGCTCGTGGGCGTGCACGTCGATGGGAAAGCCGAAGTCAGACGGCAGGTTCCCGGAGATCTCCCGCCAGGACTCGCCGCCGTTGTCACTGCGCATCACGTCCCAGTGCTTCTGCATGAACAGCACGTCCGGCCGCGACGGGTGCATGGCCAGGCGGTGCACGCAGTGCCCGACTTCGGCGTCCGGGTCGGGGATGCCCTCGGACTGCAAACCCCGGTTGATCGGTCGCCAAGTCTGGCCCGCGTCATCGGAGCGGAACGCTCCCGCCGCTGAGATCGCGGCGAACATCCGGCCCTGCTGCCCGGGGTCCAGCAGGATCGTGTGCAGGCACATTCCGCCCGCACCCGGCTGCCAGGACGGGCCGGACTCATGGCCGCGTAGCTTGGGCAGCTCCTGCCAGCTCTGGCCGCCGTCAGCGGAGCGGAACAGCCCGGCGTCCTCGACCCCGGCGTACACCACGTCCGGGTCGTCCAGCGACGGCTCCAGGTGCCAGACCCGCGCGAACTCCCACGGGTGCGGTGTCCCGTCATACCACTGGTGGGTGCCGGGATTGCCCTGGTAGGTGAACTGGTTACCCACCGGCGCCCAGGTCGCGCCGCCGTCGTCTGATCGCTGGATCACCTGCCCTGACCAGCCGCTGGACTGCGACGCGTACAGCCGGTCGGGGTCGGCCGGCGAGCCTTTCACGTGGTAGATCTCCCAGCCTGCGAAGTGTGGGCCGCTGACCTCCCACCGGTCGCGCCTGCCGTCTGAGGTCAGGACGAACGCGCCCTTGCGCGTGCCTGCAAGCACCCGTACACCGCTCACGCCCTGCTCCCTTCAGTCCCGCCCGGCGCGATGACACGCCCGGCCGGGCATGATCACGCCTGACCTGGCGATCGCCTCCAGGCACAGCTATCACGACCCGCTGACATCCTGACGTAAAGCAGCCGCCAAACTCATCGCGATGGCGGGAATCGCGCACGCGACCGGCACCGGGAGTTTGCCCGCCGCAATTAGCCCGGTCATTGCCACGTCACCGCCCGCCGGCCGCTGGCAGTTCCACGCTGGTCGTCTGGGTCTGGCCGGCTCCGTCTCGTGGCATTCGTGCGCGCAGGCTAGCCTGGCCAGGAGAGGGAACAAGATCGGGCCTGCGGGTATTAACCCTGGCGGCCATCATCTGCCGCCACCGAGCTAGGCGCGGTAAAAAGGAATATTCATGAGCAAGCAGCCTAATCCGCCGCCGCCTGGTGACAAGCCAGTACCGACGGCCCCCCCGCCTCCGCCCGCCTGGCGGCACTGGCTGTGGCCGCTCGCGATCATGGCGGTGCTGGTCTTGTACCTCTTCCTGCCCGGTATCACCTCTCCGCAGGTCAATCTCAGCTATTCGCAGTTCATCTCCGATGTCAGCGCGCACAAGGTGAAGGACATCACCTTCCAGGCCAGCACGCCGAACACCGCGGCCAGCGGGACGCTCACGAACGGCAACAACTACACCACGGTGATCCCCGGACCGCCGTCCACGCAGCTCACCTCGCAGCTGGCCAAGGACGGCGTCAACATCACCGCCCAGACGTCCAGCGCGTCGCTCGCCACCGAAATCCTCTGGTTCCTGATCTTGCTGTCGCCGTTCATCCTGGCCTTCTACCTGTTCCGCAGGCTGTCCCGGGGGGCGGGGCCGGCCAGCTGCAGGGAGTCTTCGGCGCCGGGCGGTCGAAGGCGAAGGTCTTCGACGCGGAGCGGCCCCAGACCAAGTTCAGCGACGTCGCCGGGTACGAGGGCGCCAAGGCGGAGATCGCCGAGGTGGTGGACTTCCTGCGGAGCCCCGAACGGTACCAGCGGGCCGGCGCGATGGCGCCGCGTGGCGTGCTGATGATCGGGCCTCCCGGTACCGGCAAGACGCTGCTGGCCCGGGCGGTGGCCGGCGAGGCGTCGGTGCCGTTCTTCTCGGTGACCGGTTCCAGTTTCGTCGAGATGTTCGTCGGGGTCGGCGCGGCCCGGGTCCGTGACCTGTTCAGCGAGGCCCGCAAGCGCTCTCCGGCGATCATTTTCGTCGATGAGGTGGATGCCATCGGCCAGCGCCGGGCCGGCTCGGGCGCGTTGGTGGCCAATGACGAGCGCGAGCAGACGCTGAACCAGCTGCTCGCCGAGATGGACGGCTTCGACATGGCCCAGGGGATCGTGGTCCTGGCCGCCACCAACCGGCCCGAGGTCCTCGACCCGGCCCTGCTGCGGCCGGGCCGGTTCGACCGCCAGGTGATCATCCCGCTGCCGACCCTCGCCGAGCGGGCGGCTATCCTGGCGGTGCACTGCCGGGGCAAGCGGCTGGGGCCGGATGTGGACCTGAACGTAGTCGCGCGCGGCACGCCCGGGTTCTCTGGCGCGGATCTGGCCAACCTGGCCAACGAGGCGGCCATCAACGCGGTCCGTGACAACCGCGAGGTGCTCACCGCCGACGACTTCGCCGTCGCCCGGGACCGGATCCTGCTGGGCCGCCGGGAGGGCTCCAACGTCCTACTACCCGAGGAGAAGCACGCGGTCGCGATCCACGAAGCCGGCCACGCGCTGGTCGCCGCGCTGTCCGAGCACGCCGACCCGGTGGCGAAGGTCACCATCTTGCCGGCTGGCCAGGCCCTCGGGGTGACCGAGCAGCTTCCTCTCGTCGAGCGGCATCTGTACGGCGAGGAATACCTGACCGAATCGCTGGCGGTACGGCTCGGGGGCCGGGCCGCCGAGCTTGTCGAGCTCGGGCACGGGTCCACCGGCGCCGGCAACGACCTGGCCAGTGCCACCGAGCTGGCCACCAAGATGGTCCGCGAGTTCGGACTGTCCCCCGCGCTTGGCCCGGTCGGTTACCCCGAAGGCGGCTCGGTGTTCCTCGGCGGCGGCAGCGGCGGTAACGGCTTCTCCAGCCGCCCGTTCGCCGAATCCACCCAGGCCATCATCGACGGCGAGGTGGCCAGGCTGCTCCGCGAAGCCGAGCAGAATGCCATCAGCGTGCTCCGCACGCACCGCCCCGAGCTCAGAAGCCTGGTCGAGCTGCTCCTGGAGAGAGAAACCGTCGACGGCGACGAGGTCTACCGGATCGTCGGCAAGCCCTCACCCGAGCACCGGCCCGACGACCTGGCCATCGCGCCGCACCGCGCCGTCGCGCCGGTCAGCCAGACCAGCACCAGCACCAGCCAGACCAGCCCCGGCCATTAACCGGACGGGCATGCGGCTCCTCGTGCTGTCCGACGCGGCCGTCCGGCAGCTGCTGCCGCCCGACGAGTGCGCGGCCGCCATGCGGGCTGCCCTGGCCGCGCTGGCCCGCGGCGAGGTGCACCAGCCGCTGCGCACCGTGATCAAGCCGGAGGGCGCGGCGGGCCTGCTCGGGCTCATGCCCGCCTACCTGGCCGGCCAGGACGGGGCCTTCGCGGTCAAGGCAATCTGCATCTTCCCCGGCAACCCGGCGGCCGGCCTGGACTCCCATCAGGGCGTGGTGCTGCTGTCCAGCGCCCGGACGGGCGAGCCGCTCGCCCTGCTGAACGCCTCGGCGGTCACCGAGCTCCGCACCGCTGCGGTCTCCGCGGTCGCGACCGGGCTGCTGGCCCGCGGCGATGCCCGTGAGCTCGCCATCATCGGCACCGGCGTCCAGGCCCGGGCGCACGCGCTGGCGATCAGCAGCTCGCGCCGGCTGGCCGAGGTCCGGGTCGCCGGCCGTGACGCAGCCCGGGCAAGCAGGTTCGCCGCGGAGCTGACCGACCTGGTCGACGTGCCGGTGGTGGCGTGCGGATCGGCGGCCGAGGCGGTCGCCGGGCCGGCATCGTGGTAACCGCGACGAGCTCGGCCGAGCCGGTGCTGCGCAGGGACTGGCTAGCTCCTGGCACCCACATCAACGCGGTCGGGGCCTGCCTGCCTGGAACGCGCGAGCTCGACGCAGACACGGTCGCCGCGGCTGCGTTCTTCGCGGACAGCCGGGAGTCGGTGCACGGCGAATCCGGCGACTACCTGCTCGCGCTGGCCGAAGGCGTGATCGGGCCTGACCACGTCAGGGCCGAGCTCGGCGAGATCCTCGCTGCCCGCGCGCCCGGCCGGGCGACCGACGACGAGATCACCGTGTTCGAGTCGCTCGGACTCGCCGTCGAGGACCTGGCGGCCGCCTCGCTGGCCTACCGGAAGGCCGCCGATTCCGGCGCCGGAACGTGGCTGGACTTCTGACCGTGAGTGATCGTGACGTCGCGCCAGGCTGGCGCGACCGGCCCGGCGCCGCTAGGCTCGCCCCATGTACGCGAACCTGGCCGCTGGCTGGTGGCGCCGCCGTTAGGCGGTGCCTGATCGTGCACACTGCAGATCCTGAAGGCGACCGCCCGGCCACCGGCGGTCGCCTTTGTCGTGTCCACCGCCGGGTGCCGGGCCCGACAGAGTAAGGGGTCAGGATGGACCCGACCGCTAGCCACGAGACCAGTTTCGTGAGCCCGGCAGGCATCACAGTGACCCGGACCGCCACGCCGTTCGACCCGGCCGATCTGGCCGGGCTCACCCGGCAGGTCGACTCGCGGCGCGGCGCGGTGCTCAGCTCCGGGATGGAATACCCGGGCAGGTACAGCCGGTGGCACGTCGGGTACGTGGACCCGTGCGTCGAGATCATCGCGCACGGCAAGCGGATCGAGGCACAGGCCCTGAATGGGCGCGGCCTGGTGCTACTGCCGGCCATCGGCGCGGCGCTGCGCAAGGCCGCCGCCCCGGACGGCCCTGACTCGCCCCCGGGCAGCTCGGCTGCCGGCGAGACCCGGGTCGCCGTGGTTATCCCGGACGCTGCCGGTTTCTTCACCGAAGAAGAACGCAGTCGCAGGCCCACCGTCTTCGCTGCGCTGCGCGAGATCCTCGCGGCGCTGGCGGGCCCGGATCCCCATCTCGGGCTGTACGGCGCCTTCGGCTACGACCTGGCCTTCCAGTTCGAACCGGTGCGCTTGCGCCATCAGCGCCCGGCCCGCCAGCGGGACCTGGTGCTGCATCTGCCCGACGAGCTCTATGTGGTGGACCGCAAGCGGGAGACCGCGATCAGGTACTGCTACGAGTTCGAGGCCGATGGCGGCTCGACCCGCGGCCTGCCGCGCCGAACCGCCGAGAGCGGGGGAGCGGGGACGGCGCCCGGGCCCGGGGACCTTCCGGCCGCGCCGCAGCCCGGCGCGTATGCCCGGGTGGTGGAGCAGGCCAGGCAGCGGTTCGCCCGCGGTGACCTGTTCGAGGTGGTGCCGAGTCACGAGTTCTACGGCGGCTGCGGCTCGCCCGCGGAGTTCTACGAGCGGCTGCGGCAGCGTAACCCGGCGCCGTATGAGTTCTTCCTCAACCTGGGCGACGGCGAGTACCTGGTCGGCGCGTCGCCGGAGATGTACGTGCGGGTCACCGGCGAGCGGGTCGAGACCTGCCCCATCGCGGGCACGGTCCCGCGCGGCGACGGCCCGCTGGAAGATGCGGCCAATATCGCGGCGCTGATCGGCTCGCCGAAGGAGGAATCCGAGCTGACCATGTGCACCGACGTGGACCGCAACGACAAGTCGCGGATCTGCGAGCCAGGCAGCGTCAAGGTGATCGGCAGGCGGCAGATCGAGATCTACAGCCGCGTCATCCACACCGTGGATCACGTCGAAGGCCGGCTGCGGCCCGGCTTCGACGCGCTCGACGCGTTCCTGACCCACATGTGGGCCGTGACGGTGACGGGCGCACCCAAGACCTGGGCGATGCAGTTCATCGAGGACCATGAGGACGCCCCGCGGCGCTGGTACGGCGGCGCGGTCGGGATGATCGGCGTCGACGGGGGGATGAACACCGGCCTGACCCTGCGTACCGCGCACATCAGGGACGGCATTGCCGCAGTGCGGACGGGTGCCACCTTGCTCTACGACTCCGACCCGGCGGCCGAGGAACGCGAGACACAGCTCAAGGCCCGCGCCCTGCTGGAGACGCTCGCCGAGCCGCAGACCCGTTCGGCGCCAGGCACCGCTAAGACCAGCGCTAAACGGGGAGCACCCGCTGACCTCGCCGCAGCGGAGCGGGCCGGGCTCCCGGGCACCGGCCTGCGCGTCCTGCTGGTCGATCACCAGGACTCGTTCGTGCACACCCTGGCCGGATACTTTCGTGAGCAGGGCGCTGCCGTGACCACGCTGCGGGCCGGCTTCGACGCCGCCATCCTGGACGCCGAAGCGCCCGATCTCGTGGTCCTGTCGCCCGGCCCCGGGCGCCCGTCTGACTTCAGCTGCGGCCGGCTGCTCAGCGATCTCGACGCCCGGAGCCTGCCCGCGTTCGGCGTGTGCCTTGGCCTGCAGGCGATGGTCGAGCACGCCGGCGGTGAGCTCGCCCTGCTCGGCGAGCCCGTGCACGGCAAACCCGGCCGGGTGCAGGTGCTCGGCGGCTCGCTGCTGGCCGGGCTGCCCGCCGAATTCGCAGCGGGCCGGTACCACTCGCTGTACGCTGCCCCGGCCCAGGTGAAGGGCGGCCTGCAGGTGACGGCCGTGACCTCGGACGGGGTGGTGATGGCGATCGAGAACGCCGCGGCGGGGCGCTGGGGCGTGCAGTTCCACCCGGAGTCGATCCTGACTGCGGCAGGCGGCGCCGGGCACCTGATCATCGCGAACGTGCTGCGGCTGTGCCGGGCGCGGGCGGCCGGCGCGGTCCGGGCGGGGGCCGCGCCGGCCAACTGAGCCGGGTGCTGGCTACACCCGGTGCAGGCCGCGGGCGAAGCTCACCAGCGCGGCGCGCGGCTCCTTATGCGACCCCGCGACGTAGTAGATACCGTGCTTTGCCCAGGTCAGGTACAGAGTGATCTTGCTTGAGCTGCACGGCGGCCCGAGGCTGTCGCCGCAGACGCCCCACATCGTGGCCCGGCGGCCCTGGACCACGTAGTGGCCGAGGACCCGGGCTTCGGCGAAGTTGCCACAGGCGCTGCGGGTGTTTTTTTGCTGGATGCTGAGCCAGCGGGCCAGGAAGGAGCCGTAGCTGGCGGATACGGACCGCTTGGACAGCTTGCCTGAGGCCACGCAGCGGTCCACGGTGATCAGCCCGTTCTGCCGCAGGCCGTAGGTGCGGCTCGGCGCGTACAGCCCGAATCCGGCCGCGCTCTGGGCGGCAGCCCAGCTATGGAACCCCCCGACGCCAGCGGGGCTGGCCGCCGAGGCGAGCGCTGACGGCGCGAGCGTCGCCGCCCCGGTGCCGACGCTGACCGCGACCGCGAGGCCGGCGGCTAAGGTGCGCATGCGATGCATTGACATATCCCCCTACGTGGTGTGGCTGTGACCTGCGAAAAGCGCGGACGCCATGCCGCAGGATGGTAGGGCAAGGCGCGGCCGGCTGGCGGCGGGACGCGCCGAATGCCGTGCCGGTAGGGTGCGGAGCTAGTCAGGAGCTAGTCAGGAGCTAGCCAGGACGTTCCCGTTCCAACTGGGGGGAGAAGGTTGCGTTACCTGCCATTCGCCGAACGCGAGCCCGACAGCCAGTACCGGCAACTGCTCGAGCGCATCGTGGCTGACGGCGCCTCGGTCCCGACCCGCCAGGGCCCGCGGGCGATTACCTTGATGCAGCAGGTCATGCGCTTCGATCTGGCCAACGGGTTCCCCGTCATCACCGAGCGGAGCATCAAGTCGTTCTGGCGCAAGCCGATCGGCGAGCTGTGCGCGTTCATCAATGGCGCGACCACTCTCGACGAGCTTGCCGAGTTCGGCTGTGACTGGTGGGGCCAGTGGGCCACACCGGAGAAGACCGCCTCGCGTGGCCTGCCGGCCGGCAGCCTCGGTCCCGGATCCTATGGCGGCGCTTTCGAGCGGTTCCCGACCGCGGAGGGCGGCAGCTTCGATCAGTTCAGGCACCTGGTCGAGCAGATCAGGGAACTCCCGGGCGACCGCACGCACTTCATCTCACCGTGGATACCGCAGTACCAGGTACGCGGGCGCGGCAAGACGCCGCGCACGACCATCGCGCCCTGCCATGGCTGGGTTCATGTCCGGGTCATCGGCGACGGGCTGCACCTGCACATGTTCCAGCGCTCAGGGGACGTGCCAGTGGGCGTGCCCGCCAACATGGTGCAGTACGCGGCGCTGCTGCTGATGCTTGAGCAGCTCACCGCGATCAGCGCGGCCGCCTATTACCACACCATCTCCGACGCACACATCTACGAGGACCAGATCGATGCGGTCCAGACCATGTTGACCAGGGACGCACGCAGGCTGCCCGCCGTGAGCCTGACCGACTCCGGCCGGAAGGTTACTGATATTCACGACTTCCGCGCCGAGCACTTCCAGCTCGCCGACTACGAGCCGCACCCGTCCATCCCGGCCATCCCGGTAGCGCCGTGATCGTCTCGGCCGTCGTCGCGGCCGCCGCCAACGACGTCATCGGCGCCGATGGGGCGCTGCCTTGGTACCTACCCGAGGATCTGCGCAGATTCAAGTCGCTGACCAGCGGCGGGGTCGTGGTCATGGGCCGCGCGACCTACGAGTCGATTGTGGCCCGGCTGGGCCATCCGCTCCCCGGCCGCACGTCGGTGGTGCTCTCGAGGACGCCCCGTGACCCGGGCGGCGGCCAGGTCAGGTACGAGACATCGGTGGCGGGCGGGCTGGCCGCCGCGGCGCAGCTCGGGACCGAGGCAGGTCACCGCGAGTTCTTCGTGATCGGCGGCGCCTCGATCTTCCGGCAGGTGATGCCGGCCGTCGACCGGGTCTACCTGACCAGGATCCATCAGGATGTCCGGGGCGAGGTGTCCATGCCGGCGGGCTGGCTGGCCGGCTTCGAGCTGCGCAGCGGGCAGGATGACATCAGGTCGGGATCGGGGCTCGACTACTCGTTTCTCGACTACGAGCGGGCCGCGCGATGAGCTACTACTGCCTGGAGAATTACCGCACGGCGGAGCAGCTGGCCCAGATGCGCCAGCTGGAGGCCCAGGGCGTCTGCCTGTTCTGCCCGGATGGCCTGGCCAGTCAGGCCAGGCAGCAGGTGGTGCTCCAGACCAGGCGCTGGACCGTCACGCCCAACGAGTTCCCCTACCCGGGCGCGGTCCTGCATCTGCTGCTCGTACCCGGCCAGCACGCGGCTGACCTGCTTGACCTGGATGAGGACACCCGGCAGGACTTCTGGACGGCACTGGCCTCGGTCCGCGATCGCTACGATCTCGGCTACTACGGCCTGGGCGTCAGGAACGGCGACTGCCGCTTCACCGGCGGGACCATCCGCCACGTGCACGCGCACGTGATGGTCGGTGATGCCGATCCGGAAAACGTCGCGATCGTCCGGATGCGGTTCAGCTCTCGTCCCGGCCAGCGGGCCCGGCGCTAGCGTCGACCCAGATCAGCTCGACGCCGGCCGACCTGAGCACTCGGTCGCCGTCCAACACCGAGTACGGCCTGGCGAAGAAACAGCGGCGAAACCCGGCCTCCGCGATCAGCCGGGCGCAGGCCGGGCAGGGAAAGGTGCTCACGTACAGATCGGCTCCCGCCAGGCTGGTGCCGACCCTGGCCGCCTGGGCAACCACGGCCGCCTCGGCGTGGATCGCAGTAGACAGGTCGGCTCGCACCCCGCGCTCAAACGCATCCCGCGGATCCCCGTCAAGGTACGGCGCATACTCGGTGGGATGGTGCCGGTTCCAGGCCTGGCCGAGGATCGTCCCGCCGCGGGCCGCCACCGCACCCACCTGGCGCCACCAGTCCGAGCTCCGGCTGGCCGCTTGGTCGGCCTTACCGAGCAGCGTGCGCGAAAGCTCGTCCGCCGCGATCGCGCTGTCCGCGCGGACCGGCTGCTCGGCGGTGCTCCAGTTCCTGTCCCAGCGCAGGAAGGTCCGGTCGAAGACGACTCCCCGGCCGCTGTCCAGCTGGTAGTCGGCGGCCAGGTCGCGCATGACCTGCTCGTCGGGCATGATCAGCACCTCGCCGGTGAGCGCCGCCCGCAGGTCGGCGGGCTCGACCACCGTGACGCGCGCCCCGGGTACGGCGATCCGCACGTAGTCAGCCGCGCGGGCCGGCGCCAGGGCCCGGATGTCCTTGGCCAGGCTGGGGAAGCGCTCCTTGAAGCCGGATCCGAGCAGCATGACATCGCCAGCATCCGAGTGGTGCTGCAGGAATGCCTCATATCCGGCATGGATAACCGGCAGGTACAGCAGGACCTGCTTCAACGGTGGTCCTGGCTTCAAGGGCGGTCCTGGCCGGCCGGCGGCGGACCTTCAGCCTCGGCGGGTCCAGACGCTGCGGGTCCGGGCTCGGCGGGTCCAGACGCTGCGGGTCCGGGCTCGGCAGGTCCGGGCTCGGCAGGTTCTGGGAGGCCAAGCTGGATCCTTCGCAGCCGGGCAGAGGTGCTCACCGTGGCCATCCGCTCCAGGACCTCAACCCGGCCGCAGTACAGCGCCTCCAGCTCGGCAATCTCCGCTGCGTTGTAGGTGTCGGCCGTGGCGACCAGGACATCGGGCCGGACCACCTTGATCAGCTTCCACCGCTCGTCGTGCAGGTGCTTGAGCGTCACCAGGCCGACACCGCGCTGGTGGGTCACCATCCTGAGCCGCTCAAGCTCGGGCACCGCAGGCCGGTGCGGCCCCTTGCGAACCCGGATCTTGTCATCACTGTCCAGGCCCACGATGAGGAAGTCCCCGAACCGCCGGGCAGCTTCCAGGTACATCGAGTGGCCTTCGTGAATGATGTCGAAGGATCCGCTGGTCAGGACAACCTTGAGGCCCAGCGTGCGGAGCGCGCCGACGATGGTCGCGATCCGGTCGTAGCTCTCGACGAATCTCAGCTCGAAATTGGACGCGTCGGCGAACAGGCCGCTGTTGACCAGCGCAAGCGTTCCATTCGGCGGGTCGGCCAAGTCGCCTCCGGGCTGCCGCCCGTCATCCGCCCGCCCGATCTGGCCCGGGCCGCTGCGGGCCGGGCCAGCACTACGCCCCGGCGGCGAGCTGCGCACGTTGGCCATCGCACCCCACTTTGTCGCCCGTCTGCTGCCGTCACCTGGCGGCAGCGGCCTCCTGCATGTCGTCCCCGATGCTATCGGGGATAGCGCAGCCGCCCGGCCTTCTCGGGAGCTTGCCCGGGGCCGGAGCCGCTGCGGCACCTCCCGCATCCGAGGCCCGCCCCGCTGCCGTCTCGTATGCCCCGTCTCGTGTCCCGTCTCGTGTCCCGTCTCGTGTCCCGTCTCGTGTCCCGTCTCGTGTCTCGTCTCGGCTGTCCCCTGGCGCGGGCTCCCGGGGTTCAGGCACCTGGCGTGATTTCATGGCGCAGCTGAATGGCGAGAGCAGGGCAACCAGACAATTACCCTCCCATAACCGGCAGTACCTAGCAGAAATCTGTTCGCCTGGCCGATGCGTACTCGATAACTATTCTTCGTGCTGCCGATACCCGGGCGGCTTATAATCCGCAGCCGGCGGGTCATGGTGAATAAACTGGGCCGCGCTCCTTCGCGTCAGCAATCGTTCCGTCTCCCGTACCATCGCATCGGGGCCGCATACGTAGATCTCACGGCCCGCGCAACTGGCCCGCTGCCGGACGACCGCCGGCAGCATCCCCCTGACGCCAGCGAAGTCCGGGTCGGCGGAGACGACCGGAATCACCGTCAGCGGCGGATAGGCCGACTCCATGGCCCGCAACGCCGGCAGGTCGTACAGCTGGTCTGCCCGCTGCGCGCCGACGAACAGGCTGATGCCTGGCCGCCTGCCCGGCGCGCTTCCGGCGGCGCCGATCACCCCCTCGATGATCGCCTTGATCGGTGCGAGGCCAGTCCCTCCAGCGATGCACACGAGGTCCCGGCCCAGATCAGCCCGCGCGGCCATGTTCCCGCGGGCGGCCCCGAGCAGCATCGTGTCGCCGACCTGGCAATGGTGAACGAGTACGTTGCTCACCATGCCGCCGGCTATGGCCCGTACGTGCAGGTCAAGGAGCCCGTCCGCGCGGGGGGCGTTGGCAATGGAGTAGTTCCGCCAGATCCGGGGCCACCGCGCCACCTGGACCGACAAGTACTGTCCCGGCCGGTGGCGGAGCGGCTGGTCGGGCCGGATCGTGAGCACGGCCAGACCGGGGCAGCGCAATTCGTGCCGGACCACCTCGCCCACCCACCACGCGGGCTGGTGCTGCGCGTCGCGGTCGGCCGCGCGCAGCATCACCGTCGCCGCGTGCTCCAGCGCCGCCGTGAAGGCCTGCTGGGTCCGGTCGGTCCAGGCCGGGCCGTTGAAATGCCGTACCGTGGCGAGCAGGGCCTCGAAGAACGCCGCGTAGTGCTTCTCCTTCACCCCGAACCGCCGATGCTCCACGCCGAGCTGCTCGAGGTAGGCGCTCAGGGCCTCCGGAGCATCCAGGCTCCACACCAACCGGGCCAGGGCGCCAAAGACACGATCACGGTGCTCACTCATCGTAAGCGGGAACATAGCCCGCATGTCCGGATGCTTTATGAAAAGGTGAGAGTAGAAATACTGCATGGCTTGCTGCGCATGTGTCTCAACATGAGCAAAAGCCTCTTTAACGAGCGCAGTATCGAAATAGCTCTTATCTGCGCGACCGAGCGTGAATTGGGCCGCCCTGGCGGGCGGAATGTCCGGCAATGGCGGGAGCGGTGCCGCCTGGGCGCGCTGAGATTGCGAATTCGATTCGATAACGGGCCGGGCGGGCGGAATCGGGTGCGCAGCGCGTCCGTCGAGGAGTCGCTCGAGGAGCGTAAGACGATTCTGACCTGCGAAGCTGCCCGGAGGGTCATTCTCGGGGAAGGCGCGATCCAGCGCGATGGCCACATCCTGAGTCTCGCATCCTGACATGATGCATACAACCGATTTGAGGTAAGGCCGTATGGGGAGTACGGAGAGTAACTGGAATGCCGTTGGGGTTCATAGGAGGATCAGAGCCCGAAACTTCAGCTGACTTATCGGTGGCTGCGCCAATCTGGCCTTTGCCGACTGGTAAGGTCAGCGAGACCGTATTGGTCATTGGCCCGCAGGGCTGTCACAGCGCGTGATCAGATGTCGCGATGCTCGGACACTGCGGCCGGGGACGGCGAGCGATTCGCGGTGTGCGGGCCTGCGCGCTCCGGCCGTTGCCGGTGGCGCCGCGGGACGCCGCAGGAGGGGACACGTATGACTGCGCCGCTGATCGGAATCACTACCGAAATGACGGCTGCGGCCTGGCATGACCGGGTCCGGGAGGCGGTGCTGTCTCCGGCCGTCTACTGTCGCGCGATCGACCGGGCCGGAGCGGTTCCGGTGCTGCTGCCGCCTGCGGCGACAGGCGCGGTGACCCGGTTGGCTACCTGGCTGGACGGGCTGGTGTTCTCCGGCGGCTGCGACGTGGATGCGCGCTGCTACGCGCCGGCCGGGGGCGAGGGGGCCGACTGGCCCGATCAGGCCCGGGACGTATATGAGCTCGCGCTCATGCGCGCGGCTATCGAGGCAGGGACCCCGTTCCTGGCGATCGGCCGCGGACTGCAGGTCCTGAACGTCGCCTGCGGCGGGACTGTCTCCGCGCTCTCGCTGGATGCCCCGCCAGCGGGCCCGGATGCAAGCGGCCTGGGCCTGCCCGTCGGTGAAGTCCGGATCAGCCCGGACAGCAAGCTCGGCGAGATCCTGGGTGCCACTGTAACGGTGTCCTGGACCGAGCACGACGCTGTCGCGCAGCTGGGCAGCGGCCTGGCCGTGACCGGGCGCGCGGCCGGGGAGATCGTGGCCGCGGCAGAAGTCATCGGGCATCCGTTCGGCATCGGGGTGCGATGGCACCCGCAGGATGCCAGCGACATGCGGATTTTCAATGCGCTCAGAAGCGCCGCCGAGGCTGGCGCGGGGCGGGCCGCCGTCACCGCGGCCGCGGCCCTGCTGACGACGCCGTCAGCAGACCGGGTAGCCAGCGGGCAGGACACGCAGCTCAGAGGTTCTGCCTCGGACAGATCCGCTCAGATGGGGGCGTTATAGCTGCTGAACCAGTGGACCTGGAGCCATAGCAGCGCCGACGTCCAGGCGCCGGTCACCTCGAGGACGCCCACGGTCACCAGCATCAGGCCGCCGATTCGCGCGACCGCCCGGGCATGGCGCCTGGCGAACCCGAACACGCTCATGCCCCGCTGCACGGCCAGCGCGACGATCAGGAACGGGATTCCCAGGCCCAGGGCGTAGACGAAGGCCAGCACGGCGGCCCTGGCCGCCGTGCCCGTGACCATCCCCAGGGTCAGCACGGCCGCCAGCGTCGGGCCGACGCACGGCGTCCAGCTCAATCCGAAGAGCACACCGATCAGCGGGGCGCTGGCCAGCCCGGCCCGGGGGCGGATCGACGGGCGCATGATCCGGCCGGCGAAGGCGAACCGGTCGAATACGCCGGCGAACAGCAGGCCGAGCAGGATAACCAGGCCGCCGAGGACCTGGGTGAGGCCCCGGCTGTGGTCCCGCAGGGCGCTGCCGACCCCGCCGAAAGCCACGCCCTCGGTGGCGAACAGCGCGGCGAATCCGAGCACGAACAGCGCGGTGCCTGCCAGGACCCGGCTGCGGGCTGGCCTGGCCGGGGCATCTGCGGCCAGCGGGATAGAGCCATCGGTCAGCGGGACAGCGCCAGCAGCCTGGGCGCCGGCTCCCGACATGCCGGTGACGTACGAAAGATAGCCGGGCACCAGAGGCAGGCAGCAAGGCGACAGGAAGGTGACCGCCCCGGCCGCCGCGGCGACCGGCACCGCCAGGATGAGGGGACCGGACAGCACCAGGTGCCCGACACCGCCGCTCATCTGTCTCCCCTCGCGATTCCGACGTGCCCAAACCTATCGCTGCCGGGGGGCGGTGCGGCATCGGCGGGTTCAGGCTGCGGCGCGGCGGCTGGTCGGTACGAGATCGGCGGCACGAGATCGGCGGCACGAGATCGGCGCGCCGGATTATCGGCGCGGCGGATTATCGGCGCGGCGGGTCGCCAGGTCGGCCGTGCGGGGGCCGGCCGTACGGGGGCCGGCCGCGCGGGGGTCGGCCGTTGCCCCAGGCCAGCCGCCGGATCGCGATGAACGCCAGCGGAATGAGCCACCAGGGGAAATAGCCACCACGCGAATTGGGAGCCGTACCGGCCACGGCGAAGACCAGGACCGCCGAGGCGAGCAGCATCACCAGCGGACTGGCCCAGCCGACATTGCGCGCCACCCGGCCAGCCGGCGCGGCAGGCAGGGCGGCGGTGGGCCGGGCGGCAGGCAGGTCGACCAGCAACTCGTCCAGGTCTCCCTGGGTCCGCGCGTTGATCGCCTTGCCCACCCGTTCATCGAACTCGTCCTGGGTCAGCCGCCCGGCCTGGAAGTGCTCACTGAGTTCCGCCGCGGCCCGATCCCGGTCCGCATCGGAGACCCTGAGGCTAGCCGCGTCGCGGCCCCGGCTGGGTGTCCATGAGCCGACGGCCGGGCCATAAGATCCGGAACCGGGCTGGTCAGCGTGGCCGAAATCCCCGTACACCTGGCACCTCGCTTCTCCCCGTAGCGGCGGCCTGGTCGGTCAGGACCAGTAACGCACCTTCCGATCCTATCCGCTACCGACTATCCGGTTAGCCTCCGATGGCCCGCCCTGGCTGGCCGGCCCGAGGTGACCATCCGGCTCGCTGGCCCAGGCAGGCCGAGCGGCGCGGTTGACCGTGCTGGTTGACGCGGTCTGGCGCCAGCGTCAACATGTCGGCTATGCGCAGCGCCCCGCCCTTCCGGGCCGACCATGTCGGCAGCCTGCTCCGCCCGCAGCGCCTGCTGGCCGCACGCGAGGATTTCGGGTCCGGGAGCATCGGCGCCGCGCAGCTGCGGTCTGCCGAGGACGACGCGATCGCGGCCGTGGTCGCCATGCAGGAGGACGTCGGCCTGCAGGCGGCAACCGATGGGGAGTTCCGCCGGGCTTCCTGGCATATGGACTTCATCTACCGGCTGGGCGGCATCAGCGAGGCTCCTGGCCAGCTGGCGGTGAAGTTCCGCAACCCGACCGGTGCGATCGAGTTCACTCCCGCCGCGCTGCAGGTCAGCAGCAAGATCCGGGTAGACGAGACGATCTTCGGCGATGACTTCGGCTACCTGCGGTCCGTGGTCAGGACCGCGATGCCCAAGCTCACCATCCCTTCGCCGAACATGGTCCACTACCGAGGCGGCCCGGCGGCCATCGATCCGGCGGTCTACCCGGACCTCGAGGAGTTCTGGAGCGACCTGTCGGCCGCCTATGCCGAGGAGATCCGCAGGCTGGCCGGGCTCGGCTGCCGGTACCTGCAGCTGGACGACACCAGCCTGGCTTACCTGAACGATCCCGCGCAGCGGGCCGAGATTGCCCAGCGCGGCGAGGACGCCGAGCACCTGCACCTGCGTTATATCCGCCAGGTCAATAACGCCATCGCGGGCCGCCCGGCCGGCCTGGCCGTGACCACGCACATGTGCCGGGGCAACTTCCGCTCGTCCTGGGCCGCCGAGGGCGGCTACGACTTCGTCGCCGAGGCGCTCTTCAGCGAGCTGGCCGTGGACGGATTCTTCCTCGAGTACGACGATGAGCGCTCCGGCGGGTTCGAGCCGCTCCGCTTTGTCCCACCGGGAAAGATGGTCGTCCTCGGGCTGGTCACCACCAAGCGGGGCGCCCTGGAGAGCCCGGACGCACTCAAGCGGCGGATCGACGAGGCGGCGAAGTTCGTGCCGCTCGACCAGCTCTGCCTGTCGCCGCAGTGCGGGTTCTCTTCCACCGTGGAAGGCAACACACTGAGCTATGACGACGAGGTCGCCAAGCTTCGTCTCATCGTGGCTGTCGCGCAGGACGTCTGGGGCTGATCCCGGCCCATTCCCCGGTGCGGCGCGGCGGAAAACCGTTTCGGGTGCCAGCCGGGCCGCTGCTAGCTTGGCCGGGTGCCGGACCCAAGGAACCCAGCCGGCCGGGCGCGGTGAGCCTGCTCCGGGCCGACCTGGCGCCGCTGCGGGCCGCACGGGATTTCAGGCTGCTGTATGTCAGCCGCACCGTCACGCTGTTCGGGACGACGGCGGCCGACGTGGCCCTGCTGGTACAGGCGCGGCAGCTCACCGGCTCGGCCTTCGATGTGGGCTTGCTCGGGGCGGCCGAGCTGGGTCCGCTGGTGGTGTGCGGCCTGTACGGGGGCGTCCTGGCGGACCGGGTCGACCGCAGCCGCCTGCTGCGCCTGTGCGAGGCGGGACTCGGCTGCTGCGCCGGGCTGCTGGTGATCAATGCCCTGCAGCCGCGGCCGGCCGTCTGGCTGCTGTACGTGATCGCGGCGGCCGCCTCGGCCCTGGTCGCCCTGCAGCGGCCATCACTCGATGCGTCGGTTCCGCGCGTCGTGGCCCGCTGCCAGCTCACCGCGGCGGCGGCCCTGATGGCGATGTCATCGAACGCGGGCTTCATCGTCGGGTCTGCCTTGGGCGGGGCACTCGCGGTGGACCCCGGGCCCGCGGTGGTGTACGGGTTTGACACGATCACCTTCGCGGTGTCGCTCGGCTTCTTGTGGCTGCTCCGGCCGCTGCCAGCGCCAGCGGCGGAGGAGCACGCGGCCGCCCGGGGCCTGCGCAGCGTGGCGGCGGGCCTGCGGTACGCGGCCAGGCGGCAGGACCTGCTCGGCTCCTACCTGGCGGACCTAGCGGCGATGGGATTCGCCTACCCGAACGTGCTGTTCCCGTTCATGGCCGCCGAGCTGCACGCGACCTGGGCGGTCGGCCTGATGTTCGCCGGGCCGTCGGTGGGGGCGCTCGCCGCCTCCCTGGTGAGCGGCTGGACGGGCCGGGTGCACAGGCACGGCCGCGCGATAGCGCTGTCAGCCAGCGGATGGGGACTGGCCATCATCGCCTTCGGGCTGGCCCCGGACCTCGTTATCGCACTGGCATGCCTGGTGGCGGCGGGAGCGGCCGACATGCTGAGCGGCATCTTCAGGGACACGCTATGGAACCAGACGATCCCGGACGCGCTGCGCGGGCGCCTGGCCGGGGTGGAACTGCTGAGCTACAGCGTCGGGCCGTCAGCAGGCCAGATCAGGGCAGGTGCGGTCGCCGCGGTCACGACGACCAGGTTCTCACTGTGGTCCGGCGGGGTAGCCTGCGTGGGCGCAGTGGGCGTGGTCTGCCTGGCGCTGCCCGGCTTCCTCGCTTACAGCGCCCGCTGCGCGGCCCCTGAGCCCGCCGCCACGCCCGGCGGCTCCTAAGGTGACGGCCATGGGCTCAGCCCAGGTGCCGGAGGGCGTCCTCGATCCCGCGGTGGAAGGTCGGGTAGGCGTAGATCATCTCGCGCAGGCGCCTGGTGGGCACTTCCGCGTGCACGGCCAGGGCGAGCAGGCTGAGCACCTCACCGCCCCACGGCCCGACCGAGGTGGCGCCCACCAGGACCCCGCGGCCGGTGTCCTCGACCAGCTTGATGAAGCCGTCGTTGCCGGCCTTGTGGATCCAGCCTCTCGTGGACGCGGGGACCTGCGTCATGCCCACCCGCACGGCCAGCCCCTGGTCCCTGGCTTGCGCCTCGGTCAGCCCGACCGCCCCGACCTCCGGATCGGTGAAGGTGACCCGCGGCACGGCGTGGTACTCGGCGCCGTGATGCTCCTGGCCCAGGACGTCGGCCACGATGATGTCGGCGTGGTACATCGACATGTGCGTGAAGGCGCCCTTACCGACCACGTCCCCGAGCGCCCAGACCCCGTCGGTCACGCGCATGTGCGCATCGACGGGCACGGAACGGGCCTGCACGTCGAGCCCGATCGCCTCGACGCCCACTTCGGCCAGGCCAGTCCGGCGGCCGGTGGCGACCAGCAGCGCGGTGGCGGTGATCTCGGTGCCGTCGGCGAGTGTCATCGTGAACTGATCACCGTCGTGGGCCACCGAGGCTGCCGCGATCCCGGTCCGGACGGCGATTCCCTCGCGTTCGAACACCTTCGCGATCAGTGCCCCCGACTCTGGCTCCTCCATCGACAGCAGCCGGTCAAGGGCCTCGACCACAGTGACCGCGGCGCCGAATCTGGCGAATACCTGGGCCAGCTCGGTCCCGATCGCGCCGCCGCCCAGCACGATCGCCGAATCGGGCACCTCTTCGGTCTCGATCGCCTCACGATTGGTCCAGTACGGCGTGCCCGCCAGGCCCGGGATCGGCGGGATGGCGGGCGCCGTCCCGGTCGCGATGATGATCCCGCGCCGTGCTTTCAGCACATCACCGCCGACGCTGACCTCGCCGGGGGCGGTGATCTGGCCGTGGCCCCTGAAAAGCCTGCCGCCCTTGCCGGTGAACCGGTCGGCGGCCACCGCGTCATCCCAGCTGTCGGTCGCCTCCGACCTGATCCGCCCGGCTACCGGGCCCCAGCTGGGAGTCACGGTCGAGGCTCCGGCCAGGCCGGGTATCCGGCGGCCCTCAGCCAGCAGATCGGCCGCCCGGATCATCATCTTCGAGGGCACGCAGCCCCAGTACGGGCACTCACCGCCGACCAGTCGTTCTTCCACGGCGGCTACCTCGAGGCCAGCCTCGGCGAGCCGCTCGGCCGCGTCCTCGCCACCGGGCCCCATTCCGATGACGATCACGTCAACCTGATGCTTGGCCACGCTGAACCTCCCTGCCTCTCGTCGGTGGTTACGGGTATGGCACCGTGGAAGTTACTGCGCCCGCGAGCCCGCCGGAAGGTTTGTGCCCGGTTCCACAGGACAGTACGGGGAATCCCATGATGCATCTCCTCAGCCACGAAGATCACGCCGCCCCGCCGCTGACGGAGCGGGACGCCGAGCGCCACCTGCACGGCATCTGCTTCAAGACCGGGCCGCCGGGCGCTTTCGGAGTCGAGCTCGAGTGGCTGGTATGCGACGGCGCTGACCCGGCGGTGCCGGTCCCGCACGAGAAGGTGACCGGCTGCCTCGCGGACCTGGCTGCGCCAGGAGCCCTGCCAGGCAACGGCCGGGTGACCTTCGAGCCAGGCGGGCAGGTCGAGCTCAGCTCCGCACCGGCAGCATCCGTCGGCGACTGCATGGCGCAGGCGCGCCGAGACCTCTCGGTGATGCGCCAGGCTCTCCGCCCGGCCGGGCTGACTCTCGTCGGCCATGGCTTCGATCCCCGCCGACCGCCCAGCCGCGTCCTTGATCTGCCGCGCTACGCGGCCATGGAGGAGTACTTCGACCGCGGCGGGCCCTGGGGCCGGCTCATGATGTGTAGTACCGCATCGGTACAGGTGTGCGTGGATGCGGGCGAGGAATGTACGGGTACGACCGGATTCAGGTTCCGCTGGCGGCTGCTGCACGCCATCGGGCCGGTGCTGGTGGCTGCCTTCGCCAACTCCCCGATGCGGGCGGGCCGGCCGACCGGGTGGAAGAGCACCAGGCAGGCCGTGTGGGCCCGGCTGGACCCGGGCCGCACCCGGGCACCGGCCGGAGCCGAGCCGGTGACGGCGGCCTCAGGTCGTGGTTCAGACGCCGATCTCGATCCGCGGGCCGACTGGACCAGGTACGCGCTTGACGCCGAGGTCATGTGCGTGCGCAGAGCCGGCTCGCGGCGCTGGAACGCGCCCGCAGGCCTTACCTTCCGCGACTGGCTCCGGGGTGCGGCCGAGCCCGGGCCGACCGAAGCTGACCTGGCCTATCACCTATCTACGCTGTTCCCGCCGGTCCGGCCGCGCGGCCACCTGGAGCTCAGGATGATCGACGCGCAGCCGGCCGACGGCTGGATCGTGCCTGCGGCAGTGGTCGCCGCGCTGGTCGACGATCCGGTGGCCGCCGAGCTGGCGATGGCGGCTGCCGCGCCGGTGTGGCGCCGCGAGCGGCCCGCCGGCGACCGGAACGGCGGCGCTGGCGGCAGCCCGTGGCTGACCGCGGCGCGGCTCGGCCCGGCCGATCCGGTCATCGCCCGTGCCGCACTGGCCTGCTTCGAGGCTGCTGAGGCCGCGCTGCGCCGGGCTGGCTCCCCGGCCGCGGTGCGCGGCGCCGTCGAGATGTTCGCGCAGAGGTATGTATCGCAAGGCCGCTGTCCCGCCGACGACCTGCTGGAGGTAAGCAGATGACGCAGATCACCACGCCCGGCCACGACTTGCGGGAGCGGATCGCGGACCTGCTCGTGGCGGCCAGGAACCGCACGAGCGCGCTGACCGAGTGCGTCGACGAGGACGACCTGATCCGCCAGCACTCACCGCTCATGTCGCCCTTGGTCTGGGATCTCGCGCATGTCGCCAACCAGGAGGAACTCTGGCTGCTGCGCGGCGTCGGCGGCCGGGAACCGATGCGACCGGAGATCGATCCGCTCTACGACGCGTTCGAGCATCCGCGCGCAGAACGCCCGTCGCTGCCGCTGCTGGCCCCGGCGGAGGCGCGCGCCTACGCCCGGGAGGTGCGGGGCCGGGTCCTTGACCTCGTCGAGCGCGCTACGTTCACCGCTCAGCCGCTGGTGGCCGGCGGTTTCGTCTTCGGGATGATCGCGCAGCACGAGCAGCAGCACGACGAGACCATGCTGGCCACCCATCAGCTGAGGCGGGGCGCGCCGGTGCTGTCCGCACCGCCGCCCGGGCCTCCGCCGCCGGACGCCATCAGCCTCCCTGCGGAAGTTGAGGTGCCAGCCGGCCCGTTTAGCATGGGCACCTCTACGGAGCCCTGGGCCCTCGACAACGAGCGTCCCGCGCACCAGGTCGATCTGGCCTCGTTCTACATCGACACGACCCCGGTGACCAACGGCCGCTACGCCGAGTTCATCGCGGACGGCGGCTACGACCAGCCGCGCTGGTGGAGCCCCGCGGGCTGGGAGCACAGGCAGCGGGCCGGCCTGACCGCGCCGGCGTTCTGGCGGCGCGAGGGGGACCGGTGGCTGCGGCGCCGGTTCGGGATCACCGAACCGGTCCCGCCGGCCGAGCCTGTGCTACACGTCTGCTGGTATGAGGCCGATGCGTTCGCCCGGTGGGCCGGCCGGCGGCTGCCGACCGAGGCGGAGTGGGAGAAGGCGGCCAGGCTCGATCCGGCCACCGGGCGGTCGAGGCGATATCCGTGGGGTGACGGCGACCCGTCGCCGTCGCTCGCCAACCTGGGCCAGCGGCATCTGCAGCCCGCCCCGGCGGGCTCCTACCCCGACGGCGCGGCGCCCTGCGGGGCACGGCAGCTGATCGGCGACGTGTGGGAGTGGACGGCCAGCGATTTCGGGCCGTATCCGGGCTTCTCAGCCTGGCCCTACCGGGAGTACTCGGAGGTGTTCTTCGGCGCCGAGTACAAGGTGCTCCGGGGCGGCGCGTTCGCCGCCGACCCGGTCGCCTGCCGGGCCACGTTCAGGAACTGGGACTACCCGGTCCGCAGGCAGATCTTCGCTGGCCTGCGCACCGCCCGCGACGGGGGGCTGGCCTGATGTGCAGGCACCTGGCCTACGTGGGCGAGCCGGTCACGCTGCGCTCGCTGATCATCGATCCGCCGCACGGGCTACGGGTCCAGGCCTGGGCCCCCCGGCGGCAGCGGCATGGCACCGTCAACGCCGACGGGTTCGGGGTTGGCTGGTACGCCGACGGCGACCCGGTCCCCGCCAGGTACCGCCGGGCCGCGCCCATCTGGGCCGATAGCTCCTTCGCAGATGTGGCCAGGGTCACCAGGAGCCGGTCGGTGCTGGCCGCGGTCCGGTCAGCGACCGCGGGGACCGAGCCTGGCGAGGCGGCCGCGGCGCCGTATGCCGATGGCCGGTGGCTGTTCAGCCATAACGGGGCCGCGCCGGGCTGGCCGGGCGCGCTGGCCGGGCTCGCCGCGCAGCTGCCGCCCGCCGAACTGCTCGAGCTGGAGGCCCGCTGCGATTCGGCCGTCATCTGGGCGCTGGTGCTGCGCAGGCTGCGGGTGGGGGCCGGCCCGGCCGCGGCCCTGGCCGCAACCGTGGAGTCGCTGGCCGCGGCGGAAGTACCCGGCCGGTTCAACCTGCTGCTGACCGACGGCGAGACGATCGCGGCGACCGCCGCCGGGGACTCGCTGTGCTACCTGGCCGGGCCCGCGGGCGTCGTGGTCGCCTCCGAGCCTGCCGACGATGAGCCAGGCTGGATTGACGTCCCCGACGGCAGCGTGGTCGAGGCGACGGCGGAATCGGTCGTCGTGCGCCCGATCGGCGCCGGGCAGGCGGCCACCGCGGCGGGCGACCGCGGTCCGCGCGATATCCGCGCGGGCGGGATCGTCCTGCAGCGGCGCCTGCCTGACGGCTTCATGGCCAGGTCGCTGGAGGAGGACGCACGGGCGGGCCTGGCCGCCTCGCCGAAGTCGCTGCCGCCGAAATGGTTCTACGACGAGCGCGGTAGCGAGCTGTTCGACAAGATCACCAGGCTCGACGAGTACTACCCGACGCGGGCCGAGCGCTCGATCCTGCGGGCGGTGGCGCCGCAGATCGCGGCGGCCAGCGCCGCGGATACGCTGGTCGAGCTCGGCTCAGGATCGGCCGACAAGACCCGGCTGCTGCTCGACGCGCTCCGCGACGGCGGCACGCTGCGCAGCTACGTGCCGGTCGACGTCAGCGAGACCGCGCTGGTGGGCTCGGCCCGCCGGATCCTGGCCGCCTACCCGGGCTTGACCGTGCGGGCCGTTGTCTCTGACTTCGAAGAGCATCTCGGCCTGCCGCCCGGTGCGGGCCGGCGCCTGGTGGCGTTTCTCGGCAGCACCATCGGCAACCTGGTGCCGGACCAGCGTGCGGCCTTCCTGGCCGCGCTGCGCGCCAGGCTGCACGACGGTGACGCCCTGCTGCTCGGTACCGACCTGGTCAAGGACCCCGCCGTGCTGGTGGCTGCCTACGACGACAGCGCGGGGGTCACCGCCGCGTTCAACAAGAACATCCTGTCGGTGCTGAATGCCAGGCTGGGGGCCAATTTCGACCCTGACACGTTCGAGCATGTCGCCATCTGGGACCCGGCTGCCGCATGGATCGAGATGCGGCTGCGCTCGGTGGTGCGGCAGCAGGTGCGGCTGCCGGGCATCGGCATGGAGATCACCTTCGAGACAGGCGAGGAGATGCGGACCGAGGTGTCGGCCAAGTTCCGCCGCAGCGGCGTGGAAAGTGAGCTGGCCGCCGCCGGGCTGCAGATGCGGTCATGGTGGACCGACGAGGGCAGCAGGTTCGGCCTCTCGCTGGCAGTGCCCTGCTGAGGCTGGCGGTTTGCCAGGGCGCGGCTCAGCGGGCGGGGCTCAGTGCGCCACTGAGCAGGTCCCGCGAGGGCTGTCCCGCGAGCGCTGTCCCGCGAGCTGTGACCGGGTGGGCCTCAGCCGGGCCGGAGGCCGCGCTCGACCTGCCTGGTCTGCGCGTCATCGAGCCGTAGTGAGCTGCTCAGCTCGTCGACCACGGCGGCGCCGTTGATCGCGCCGCAGCTGAACAGGTCGATCGCGATGAGGTCCTCCTCCGGCCAGGTATGAATGCTCAGATGCGACTCGGCGAGGATGAGCACCAGGGTTACCGCGCCGTTCGGGAACGTCACATGGCTGGTCTCGAGCACATGGCCGGAGGCCGCCCGCACCGCGGCGGTCGCGAGCGCGGTTAGCCTCGGTACGTCGGTGACTGGCGAGGACGGCGTGAGGCGGGCGTCGACCGCGTAAAGTACCTTCGGCGCAGGGGGTACCTGCTCCCGCAGGCTCTGCGGCCCGGTCGCCGCTTGGATGCCAGGCATGATGAGGGAGGATACCGTACAGCCGCTGAGCAGCCGGATTCCGTTCACCGCAGCCGTCGGCGGCACGGACCAGAGGCACCATTGATGGATCTTGACGCAGTCATTGCTGATGTCGCGGCAGCGGTGGGCCTGGCTGAGGGCGAGTCGGGGGTCAGGGACGTGCTGCGAGCCGTGGCCGTCCGCGAGCCGGTCGCCGTGCGCGAGGTGAGCAGGTCAGCCGAGCTACCGGTGCCTATCGTCGCGGCTGTCTGCAACGAGCTGCGCAAGCGGGGCGCCCTCGATCCTGGCCGTCCGGTGCGGCTCAGCTCCTCAAGCCGCGAGCTGCTCGCCCCAGTGCATCCAGGAGTGACCGGGCGGTGCGAGGTCTGCGGGGGCACCGGGCTGGCCATCCCGGCCGAGTTGGCCACGCTGCAGGACGAGCTCACCGCCGCGGCGGCCGGGGCCCCGGGCGCCAGGCCGGAGCTTGACCAGTCGCACTGTACGGTGGCGACCAAGATCCACCGGGTGCTCCGGATGCACCAGGCCGGCGCGCTGTTCGGCCAGCGGATCATCCTGCTCGGCGATGACGACCTCGGGTCGGTCGCGATCGCGAGGTTCGCCGCGCTGGCGGGTGCCGCCGCCGGGATCAGGCGGCTGGCTGTGGTGGACACCGATCGCGACGTGCTCGCCTGGGCGGCCGAGCAGGTCGCGGGCACCGGCGTGACCGCTGAGTTCATCGAGTACGACCTGCGCGAGCCGCTGCCGTCCGGCCTGGTCGGCGGGTTCGAGGTCGCGTGCACCGACCCCCCGTACACCGTGGCCGGGGCCGAGCTGTTCCTGTCCAGGGCGGTCGCTGCCCTATCGCCCGAGCCCGGCCAGCACATCTTCTTCTCCTTCGGGGCGCGCAGGCCCGATGACACCGTCCGCACCCAGAGCCTGATCACGGAAATGGGGCTGGCGATCCGCTCCCTCGCGCCTGGCTTCAATACCTACCTGGGTGCCGGCATCCTGGCCGGTACCAGCCACCTGTATCACCTGCGCAGCACGGCCGCCGCGCGGGCCTCGCTCGAGGGTGCCTACGCCGGGCCGCTGTATACCGCCGACCTGCGGGCGGCCGCGGTGCGGCCGTATCGGTGCGCCGCCTGCCGGGCTGTCCAGGAGGTGGGCCCGGGCAGCCAGTGGCCGAGGATCGCCAGCCTGCAGGCGGCCGGCTGCCCGGAATGCGGCGCCACCACGTTCCGGCCGATGGCGCTGCAGAGCCGATGAGCAATCCGATGAGCGAGCCCGCGGCAGCCGGTTACCTGGTGCGCCCGGCGGCCGAGGCAGATCTTGATGCCATCGTCGGGTTCGAGATCGACATCGCCCGCGTGTCCTTCGGTGATGCGGCCATCACCGATCCCGGGCTGCACCGCAGGCGGGTATCGGGCGCCCTCGGCAAGCCCGGCGAGATCATGCTGGTGGCGGTGGCCGGGCCAGCCGCCGGGCCGGTGGTGGGGGCGGAGTCGGCGGCGGGGGGTTCAGCGGCGGCGGAGGGTTCAGCGGCGGCGGGGGGCTCAGCGGCGGCGGGGGGCTCAGCGGCGGCGGAACCTGGCACGGTGGTCGGCTGGGCGTGGCTGTCGGCCAGGACCAACTCGCTGACCGGCGAGCGTTACGGCAACTTCAGGTCGCTGGCGGCCGCTGATGTCTCGGATCGCAGCCTGATCGGCGAGCTGCTGCTTGCCGCGGTGGTAGCGGCAGCGCAGGAGGCCGGGCTCGGCCAGCTGACCGGCAAAGTCCAGGCCGGCAACCTCGGGATGCGCGCGCTGTACCGTAAGTTCGGCTTCGAGGCCGCGCACCTGACCATGGAGCGTCGGCTCCCCGCACGGCAGGATCCGGCCTGGTGATCAAGTGCGTCATCTGGGACCTCGACAACACGCTCCTGTCCGGCGTTTACCTTGAGTCGCCCGACCGCCCGCCGCCCGCCGACCCGGCCATGCTCGGCGTGCTGGCAACCCTGAGCGGACGGGGCATCATCCACGCCATCGCCAGCAGGAACCCGCCCGAGGCGGCCAGCTACGCCGAGGCGGCCACCGGTCACGAGTTCGCGGCCGCCGAATGCGGCTGGGGCCGTAAGTCGGATGCGATCGGCAGCATCCTGGGCGAGCTCGCCCTGGCCGGGGACGCCGTGGCGTTCGTGGACGATGAGGCTCACGAGCGCGCCGAGGTCTCGTTCGCGCTGCCTGAGGTGATGGTGCTGTCGCCCGAGGACATGGCCGACGCGGTTGGGTGGCCGGAGTTCGGGCCCTCCGTGGTGACGCCCGAGGCCCGCCGTCGCGGCGCCATGTACGCGGAGCGGCGCCGGCGGCAGGCCGAGGCCAGGACGTTCGGCGGATCGAGGGAGGAGTTCCTGCGGTACAGCGATACGGCCGTCATGATTGCCCCGGCCGGGCGGCGGGACGTGGCGCGGCTGCATGAGCTTTCGGTCCGGACCCATCAGTTCAATTCCACCGGCGAGCAGGTCAGCGCGGAGGCGCTGAGCGCGCTGCTGGGCGCGGCGGATCACCGGGTGATCACGGTCAGGCTCTCCGACCGGTTCGGCGACGACGGCATGGTCGGCGGCTGCGTCGTCGACGTCAGCGGCGCGGCGTGGACGGTGACGCTGCTGATGATGTCGTGCCGGGCGATCGGCCGCGGGGTGATCGACGCGCTGCTGGCCTGGCTGGCTCAGGCGGCTGCCAGGGACGGTGCCGCGACGCTGGCGGTCAGCTGCCTGGTCAGCGATCGCAACGTCCCGCTCCGGCTCGCCCTGGCCGGGGCCGGGTTCCGGGCCGGGCAGGCTGCCGCCGAGGGCGGGGTCATCGCGTTGTTCAGCAAGCGCCTGTCAGGCCCGGCGCCGGCCCTGCCTGACTGGGTAAGCACCCCGGGTCCATCATGAGCACGGGCACGGGCCTGCCCGTCATCGACCAGGTGTGGCAGATTCTCGCCGAGGTGACCGGCCGCCCGGAACTGGACGGCATCCCGCCGCGGACGCCGCTGTTCGGGCCAGGGATTGGACTCGACTCGCTGGCGGGGACGCTGCTGCTGCGCCAGGTACGGGACCGGTTCGGCGTCGACGTAGCCGCGGAGGACCTCAATCTGGACGCCCTGGCGACCGTGGCCACGCTCACCGCGTTCATCGAGGAGCGCACCGGCGACGCTGAGCCCTGACCAGCCGAGTGCCTGGGCCCAGCCGAGTGCCTGGGCCTATCCGGGTGGTCGGGCGGAGCGGGCGGCCGGGAGGGTGGGGTGTCCGGCGAGCGGGGCGTCCGGGCGAGCGGGGTGTCCGGGCAAGCGGGCGGACCGGCGGGCCGGGCGGGCCCGGCGGCCGGACACCCGGCGGTAGTCTCAGGGGCAGGCGGCTGGAGGTCATGATGAGCAGCGTTTTCGTGGTAGATGCGTGCCGGACGCCGGTCGGCAAGCTCAAGGGCGCGCTGGCGGGCGTCCGGCCCGATCACCTGACCGCCGAGGTCATCAGGGCGCTCCTGGCGCGAAACTCCTGGCTCGACCCCTCATCGGTCGATGACGTCTACTGGGGGGCGGCCAATCAGGCGGGCGAGGACAACAGGAACGTCGCGCGGATGGGCGTGCTCCTGGCCGGCTTGCCGGTGCAGGTCCCAGGGGCCACGGTGAACCGGCTCTGCGGGTCGGGCATGGAGGCGATATCCGCGGCCGCTAGGGCCATCGCCGCCGGGGACGCCGATATCTGCCTGGCGGGCGGCACGGAATCGATGACGCGGGCGCCGTTCGTGCTGCCGCGCCCGGCCGAGGCGTTTCCCCGTGACGCCGGGCTGGCCGACACGCGGCTCGGCTGGCGGCTGGTGAGCCCGCTGATGCAGGAGCTTTATCCGCCGATCAGCCTGGGCGAGACGGCCGAGAACGTCGCCGAGCGCTACGGCGTGGGCCGTGACCGGCAGGACCAGTTCGCGCTGCGGAGCCATCAGCGGGCCGCGCTGGCCCGGGACGCGGGCCAGTTCGCTGGGGAGATCGTCCCGGTCGAGACGGCCCGTGGCGAAGTCAGGGACGACGAGGGAATCCGGCCCGGGCTGACCATGACGGACCTGGCCGCCAGGAGGCCGGCGTTCCGCGAGCATGGCACCGTGACCGGGGGCAACTCCTCGCCGCTCAACGATGGGGCGGCAGGCCTGCTGCTGATGTCCGAGCGAGCCATGCGGGCGGCAGGAGCGCCGCCCGTCGCCAGGTACTGCGGCACGGCGGCCGCCGGCGTGCATCCCGACTACATGGGCATCGGTCCGGTCCCCGCGATGACCAGGGTCCTGGCGCGGGCCGGGTGGCAGCCAGCCGATCTGGACCTGATCGAGGTCAACGAGGCGTTCGCGGCGCAGGCCGTGGCCGTGATCGATGAGCTGAAACTCGACCCGGAGCGGGTCAACGTGAACGGCGGCGCGATCGCCATCGGGCATCCGCTCGGCTGCAGCGGCGCACGGATCACCACCACGCTGCTGCACGAGTTCCGGCGGCGCGGCGCCGCGAGGGCGGCCGCCACCATGTGCATCGGCGTCGGCCAGGGGATCGCCACGCTCTGGCAGGCCCCGTAGCCGGCCCACCGGTCGATGCGAATGGCGCCCGGGCGTCGCTGTCCAGCGACGGGGCGACGCCCATCAGCCGTTCGCTGGCGCACGGGTACTCGGAGGATCGCTGGCGCTGGCGCTGGGGCTGGCGCTGGGGTTGGCGCTGGCGGTTGGCGCTGGCGGTTGGCGGTTGGCGCTGGCGGTTGGCGGTCCTGGGTGGGTGTCAGGGTGTGGATGTCAGGGTGTGGGTGTCAGGGTGTGGGGTGTCAGGGTGGCCCAGCGCGCTGGCCGCTGATCAGGTGCGTCACTGCCGTACCTTTGGTCGCTTTTATCTCCGGCGACACAGGAGTTTCAGCACGGCCCCGGGAACCTGGCCCGGTTCCATGGCTTTCCAATGATCTTGTCGGCTTCTCGGTGATATGTGCTGAAAAGCGGCCAAGATCATTTGCTGTCGCTTGGCTGGCGGGGCCGGGGGGCTGGCGGGGCTGGCGGGGCTGGCGAGACTCCTGTTGCGGGCGTGACTCGACGCGGGGGGCAGCGCTGGCTCGCGCTCCCGTCGCGCGGGCTACCCCTGACTGCAGGATGCCCGGTCCGGCGTGCCGACGCCCAGGCGGCGGGGTCCTGGCGGGGCCAGGGTGCAGGCGGCGGGGTCCTGGCGGGGCCAGCCTGCAGGCGCTTACGAGCAGGCGGCCAGGGCCTGGCCTCCGGGACCGCCCGGTGCCAGGCCCTGGCCAGCTCAGCCGGAGCTGAGCCTGAGTCAGCCGCGGCTCAGCTGTAAACGTGGAAGAAGATGCTGCCGCTCGTGTCAGACGCGGTCGTGGCCAGCAGGTTCACCAGCAGGCCCGGCCCGACTGCGGTCGACGCGCCCGGGACGACGCCCGGCGTGCTCCACTTGGCGCCCAGCGTCTGGAACCGCACCTGCAGCTGGCCCGGCGCCTTGTAGGCGAGCAGCAGCCCCCCGGTCCCATGCGGATGGAGCCCGGCTGCGGCCGGCCCGGTGCTGGTCAGGGCGCCCGGCACCACCCTCGCGCCGCTCCAGTTGAGGTGGCCGGAGCTGAGGTTCAGCGGGTCACCCGTGGTGGCGTAGCGCACCTGCGCGGAGCCGTAGACCTTCCAGAACAGATACAGCGTGCCCCGTGCGGTCCCGTTCTGGACCTCAGCGATCGCCGGCGCCGCACTGGTCTTGGTGGCCGAGGCTGAGGAGAGCCAGTCCGACGGCGTCCAGGTGAAACCCCGCCCCGACGGGGTCCCGACCGTATAGCGGACGTGATTGAAGGGACCCTTCCAGGCGACAATCACGCGATCATGCGGCGCGTTGGCGGGGAAATAGACCGCCGGTGCCGAAGTGGACGTGTCCAGCGAGGTTGGCAGGGTGCCCACAGCCGTCCACGAGATCGTGCCGTTGCTGTGGGTCTCGCCCTGCGCGTACCTGATCCTGGTACTGCCGAGCTGCTTCCACGCCGCGAGCACGGCGTCGTGCCCGGTCGGGTCGGGATAGAAACCGACCGACGGGCCAGCGCTGGTCAGCGCGCCAGGAATGGTCCCCACCCCCGACCAGCGGCCAGAGATCTTGGTCTCGTAATAGACGCGGTTGTCGAACTTGCCCTTCCAGGCCACCAGCGTGCCGTTCTTCCCGGTGCCGGTCAGGAAAACCTGGGTCAGCGCGGGCGTGACATCACTGAAGGCATGCGGTACCGGCCCTTGAGGGCCAGACCACGAGGGCGGGGCGGCCGGCGCGGCGGCGGCGGTGGCTGCGCCAAGCACGCAGGCGGTGCCGGCCGCGGCGACAGCCGTCGCCAGCCGTGACATCGGGCGTTTGAGCATGATGAACCTCGCGTTCTGGATCCGGAGCCTGCCTCGGTTCGGGCAGGCATCCAGAACGCTAGAGCGGCGCGGCTGGTATCCCGGCAGTAGAATCCCCTGAATTAGCTGAGTTTCTCCTGAGTGATCGGGGCGAGCGGCGTTTCTCCTGAGTGATCGGGGCGAGCGGCCAGGGCGGGCACTCCGGGCCCGGCGACGGCGCCGGCCGGGCCCGCCATCGCGGCCTGCGGGTAAGGTCGGCGGCGGGCGTACCTGTGGCTAAGGGGGCCGTGACCGTGCAGCAAGGCAGGCCCACCGGGGCCGTGACCAGCAAGGTGCGCGGTGATCCGCAGGCCCGGATCCTGACCATCCCGAATGCCATCAGCGTGGCCCGCCTGGCGGGCGTCCCGGTATACCTGTGGCTGGTGCTCGGCGTGCGCACCCAGGCAGGCGATGCCTGGGCGGTCGGCCTGCTGATCGCCGCCGGGGCCTCCGACTGGCTGGACGGCAAGCTGGCCAGGGCGCTCGGCCAGACCAGCCGCCTCGGCCAGGCGCTCGACCCGGCCGCCGACCGGCTGTATATCGTGGCCACGATCGTCTCGCTCGCCATCCGCGCGATCATCGGATGGTGGCTGGTGGCGCTGCTGGCCGCGCGCGAGCTGCTGCTGGCCGTCGCGCTCGTGCTGCTGCGGGCCAGGGGCTTCGAGCCGCTCCAGGTGAGCTTCGTGGGCAAGGCGGCGACGGCCTGCCTGCTGTATGCGTTCCCGCTGCTGCTGCTCGGCGCCCATCGGGGAACGCTCGGCGACGTCACCAGGATCACCGGTTGGGCAATGGCGATCTGGGGAACTGCCCTTTACTGGTGCGCCGCGCAGCTCTACATAACCCAGGCGCGCAGCCTGCTCAGGGAAAGCAAGGAGGGCTTCGGCCGGTGAAGGCTGTCGTTATGGCGGGTGGAGAGGGCACCAGGCTGCGCCCGATGACCGCTAATCAGCCCAAGCCGCTGCTGCCGGTGGCCAACAAGCCGATCATGGAGCACGTGCTGCGGCTGCTGCGCAGGCATGGCTTCAACGAGACCGTCGTCACCGTCCAGTTCCTCGCCTCGATGGTGCGCAACTACTTCGGCGACGGCGAGGACTTCGACATGAGTCTGCAGTACGCCACCGAGGAGACCCCGCTGGGCACGGCGGGCAGCGTGAAGAACGCGCAGGACGCGCTGCGGGACGAGCCATTCGTGGTGATATCGGGCGATGCGCTCACCGACATCGACCTGACCGAGCTGGTCAGGTTCCACAAGGACAACGGCGCCCTGGTCACGGTGGCCCTGACCCGGGTGCCCGACCCGCTGGAATTCGGCATCATCATCGTGGACGACGACGGCCGGATCCAGCGCTTCCTGGAGAAGCCGACCTGGGGGCAGGTGTTCTCGGACACCGTCAACACCGGCATCTACGTGATGGAGCCTGAGGTGCTCTCGGAATTTCCCGCCGGGGAGGCGGCCGACTGGTCAGGTGACATCTTTCCGCACCTGCTGGAGCGCGCCGCGCCGCTGTACGGCTGGATCGCCGACGGCTACTGGGAGGACGTCGGGACCCACGAGAGCTATCTGAAGGCCCAGGCCGACGTGCTGTCTGGCCGGGTCCAGGCGGATATCGACGGCTTCGAGATGTCCCCGGGCGTCTGGGTCGCTGACGGCGCCGAGGTCGACCCCGAGGCGGTGCTGACCGGCCCGCTATGCGTCGGCGACTACGCCAAGATCGAGGCGGGCGTGCAGCTGCGCGAGTTCACCGTGGTCGGCAGCAACGTGGTCGTCAAGGAGGGCGCGTTCCTGCACCGTGCCGTCGTGCACAACAACGTTTACGTCGGCCCGGGCGCGACCCTGCGCGGCTGCGTGATCGGCAAGAACACCGATGTGATGGCCTCGGCCAGGATCGAGGAGGGCGCGGTCGTCGGGGACGAGTGCGTCATCGAGCCCGAGGCGTACCTGTCGGCCGGGGTGAAGGTCTACCCGTTCAAGACCATCGAGGCGGGCGCCGTAGTCAACACCAGCGTGATCTGGGAGTCGCGCGGCCAGCGCACCCTGTTCGGCCCGCGCGGCGTATCCGGCCTGATCAACGTGGAGATTACTCCTGAGCTCTGCGTCCGGCTGGCCAGCGCCTATGCGACCACCCTGAGAAAGGGCGCCGTGGTGACCACCTCGCGGGACGTCTCGCGGGCGGCCCGGGCGCTGAAGCGGGCGGTGCACGGCGCGCTCAACGCCAGCGCGATCAACGTGATCGACCTGGAGGCGCAGCCGCTTCCCGTGGCCAGGTTCGAGACCGCGCGCGGGGAGTGCAGCGGTGGCATAGCGCTGCGGACCACCCCCGGCGATCAGCAGTCCATCGACATCATCTTCCTCGACTCGCGCGGCGCCGACCTGTCCCAGGCCGCGCAGCGCAAGCTGGAGCGGATTTTCTCCAGGCAGGAGTACCGGCGCGCGTTTCCTGGCGAGATCGCGGAGCTGACCTACCCGCCGCGGGTGGTCGAGGGCTACACCCAGGAGCTGCTGCGCTGTGTCGACATGAGCGGGGTGCGCGGCGCGGGCCTCAAGGTCGTGGTCGACTGCGCGGGAGGGACGGCCTCGCTCGTGCTGCCCGCCCTCCTCGGCCGGATCGGCGTGGAGGTGCTCACCGTCAACAACCGCCTGGACGAGACATCGCCGACCCAGTCACTGGCGCAGGTCCGGGCCGGGATGCACCGGCTGGCCGAGCTGGTGTCCTCCTCGCGTGCCGCGTTCGGCGTCCGGTTCGACCCGGTCGGAGAGCGCATCACTCTCGTTGACGACAAGGGCGCCATGGTCAGCGATGAGCGGGCGCTGCTGGTCGTGCTCGACCTGATCGCAGCCGAGCGCAGGACCGGCCGGGTGGCGCTGCCGGTGACCACCACCAGGGTCGCCGAACGGGTATCCCGCTTCCATGAGGTCGAAATCGACTGGACGCCAACCTCCCTGCATGGCCTCTACGAGGCCACGGCAGCTGAGGACGTCATCTTCGCTGCCGACGGTCGCGGCGGCTTCGTGGTGCCCGAATTCTCGAGGTCCATCGACGGGATCGCGGCCTTCACCCGGCTGCTCGGACTGGTCGCCCGCACCCGGATGGCGCTGAGCCAGATTGACGCCAGGATCCCGGCGGCCCACCTGCTCAAGCGGTCCATTCCCACCCCGTGGGCCGCCAAGGGCAGCGTCATGCGGATCGTGGTGGAGGCGGCCGGCGATCGGACGATCGACACGACCGACGGGGTCCGGGTGGTGGAGCCAGACAGCGGCTGGATCCTGGTACTGCCCGACCCCTCGGACGCGGTGACCCACCTGTGGGCCGAGGGCAGCGACGGCGACGCCGTGCAGGCGCTCCTCGACAAATGGGCAGCGGTAGTCGAGCACGCTGGCCGGTGACCGGCGGGTGATTCATTTTGTCCAGCTGCGGGGCATATGAGGTGGCCCGCGCAGGGCCGACCCTGGTCATTTGCCGGCGACGGCGGCCTGAGCTGTTGAGTGCCGGCGCGGACGGCCCCCGGCGTGAGAGAATCGCCGTCATTGTAGATCTGGGGTCGGTGGAGGTGTGTCCAGATGTGGCGGAGGCGTCGGCGGAATGCGCCGGTTGGTTCCGCGCGATCTGACGTCGCCGTCCGGGGTGCACCGGGATCCGGATCACTGAGCGCGGCCGGCGGCCGGAGGTCCGCTACCGAGCGCCAGGTGTGGCGCATGGACCGGCGCGCCGCGCCGCAGGTACCTTGGAGCTCACCGCGTCGGCCCGCGCTGCCCGCCGCGTCGGCTGGCCTGGGCACCGCGCAGATCGCATCGCCAACGGAGGGAAGGCTCGGCCGGGACATGCCCAGCGTTTACTGCACCCGATGCGGTCAGGAGAACCCGGAGGGGGCCCGCTTCTGCTCGCAGTGCGGCTCGCCACTCACCTACGGCTCAGGCGAGCACGGTGCCGAGACGACGTCGACCATCTCGATAGGCGGCGAGCCGGCTGAGGGCGAGTTCGGCGAGGAATCGGTCGCGGACGCCGCCACGCTGGACGCGCTGCCCGCTGGAACTGCCCTGCTGGTGGTCAAGCGGGGGCCCAATGCGGGCAGCAGATTCCTGCTGGACAGTGATCTGACGCTGGTCGGCAGGCACCCCGATAGCGACATCTTTCTCGATGACGTGACCGTCTCGCGGCGGCACGCCGAGTTCTACCGGCAGGGCGGCGGGTTCACCGTACGCGACGTGGGCAGCCTGAACGGGACCTACGTGAACCGCGAGCGGATTGAGGAAACCGAGCTCAGCAGTGGTGATGAGGTACAGGTGGGCAAGTTCCGCCTGGTGTTCCTCCTCGGCCCGCGCTCTGCGGCGGAGCATGGCGGGGGCGCGCAGGTCTGGGGATGAACGGCCAGCCTGCCCGGTCCTACCTCGGAATCGGCGAGGTGCTAGCGCAGCTCCGCGCCGAGTTTCCGGACATCAGCGTGTCCAAGATCCGCTTCCTGGAGTCAGAGGGACTGATCGAGCCAGCGCGCTCACCATCCGGTTACCGCAGATTCGCTCCCTCGGACGTCGAGCGGCTCCGCTACATCCTGACCGCCCAGCGCGACCAGTACCTCCCGCTTCGCGTCATTAAGGAACGGTTGCCGGCCGACGGCGGCGGGCAGGCGCCGGCCCGGACGGCGGCGCGCGGCGGGCTGGATCAGCCTGAGGCGCCCCCGGCCATGCTGAGCAGGCGGGAGCTTGCGGAAGCGGCGGGCATCGACGACGGCCAGCTGTCGGAGCTTGAGGCCTTCGGCCTTATCCGGCGGGTCGGCAGGCACTACGGGCCGGACGCGCTGCAGATCGCCAGGACGGTCGCCGCCCTGGCGGGCTACGGCGTGCAGGCCAGGCACCTGCGCGCGGTGCGGGCCGCGGCCGAGCGCGAGACCTCGCTGATCGAGCAGGTGGTGGCGCCGACGCTGCGGCAGCGTCAGCCAGCGGCCAGGCAGCAGGCCGGCCAGACCGCGCGTGAGATCGCCTCGCTCTCGCTGCGGCTGCACCGGGCGCTGCTTGAGGCTGCCCTCGCCGAGGCCGGGCTGGCCGGTGACGGGCTGCCCGATGCGCTGGCGGGACCGGGCGGCTGCGGCGCCGACGGCGCCGACGGCCCGGGGCCCGGCGACCAGCGGCCTGGCTACGGGGCGGCCGGGTCCGGTTTCAGCACGGACCGGCCGGGCGGCGGGCGGTCCGGGTCTAGTTTCCGCCCGGACCGGCCAGGCGACGGGCGGCGCGATGAGCGTGAAGTCGGAGGTGCGAGCGCCTAGCGCCGGGCCTTCGGTGCCCGCGCCCCGGCCGCACCGGGCACCGCATGGCCATCGGGCGGCTCGCGCCGCCAGGGTGCGGCCTGTGCGCCCAGATAGCGGGTGTACGTTGACAAAGGGAATGCCTTTAAGCAGGGTCCAGAGTACAGGCAGCGCACCAGGCGCTTTGAGGGACGGAGCCGCCGTGAGGCAGATGGAGGTCGTTGGCGTCCGCGTTGAGATGCCCACGAACCAGCCCATCGTCCTGCTCAAGGAGACGCAGGGGGAGAGGTACTTGCCGATCTGGATCGGCCCGATGGAGGCGACCGCCATCGCCTACGCACAGCAGGGGCTCGTGCCTGCCAGGCCGCTGACCCATGACCTGCTCCGTGACGTGCTCCAGGCCCTGGACGTGCAGCTGAAGACGGTCAACATCACTGAGCTCAGGGACGGGATCTTCTTCGCCGACCTGATCTTCTCCAATGGCAAGGAGGTCAGCGCCCGGCCGTCGGACTCGATCGCCCTGGCCCTGCGGACAGGTGCGACCATCTTCGCCAGCGACGAGATTCTCGACGAGGCCGGCATCGCCATCCCCGACGAGCAAGAGGACGAGGTCGAGAAGTTCCGCGAGTTCCTGGACACGATCACGCCAGAGGACTTCGGGCGCGCCACCTGAACGCCAGTCCGGAGGCGGGCCGCAGTGCGGCGGTCCGGGAATGATGCGGGGGATGATGCTTTGTCGTGACTGAAGTACTCAGACCGCGACGCGCCGTCGCAGATCGTTGACGAGCTCGCTACCAGCGGCCTACGGTTCGAGACGAGTACCCAGGGACATCGCTCCCGGGCCGGAGGTGGGCGTGGCGGTAACCAAGGGTGACGGAGTGGCGCCTGGCACACGCGGCGCCGCTGCCCGGCACGCCGGTGAGCAGGGGCTGCTATTCGGCGAGGAAGTCGTCGCGCGGCCCGAGGATATCGGCTACCGCGGCCCGACCGCGTGCACCGCAGCCGGGATTACCTACCGCCAGCTCGACTACTGGGCCAGGACCGGCCTGGTCGAGCCGAGCGTGCGGGCCGCCAGCGGGTCCGGTTCGCAGCGGCTTTACGGGTTCCGCGACATTCTCGTGCTCAAGGTCGTGAAGCGGCTGCTCGATACCGGGATCTCGCTGCAGCAGATCAGGACGGTACTGGCGCACCTGCGCCAGCACGGAGCCGGTGATCTCGCACAGGTCACCCTCATGAGCGACGGGGTCAGCGTCTACGAGTGCACGTCCGCCGATGAGGTAGTCGACCTCCTCCAGGGCGGCCAGGGCGTGTTCGGCATCGCCCTGGGCCGGGTCTGGCAGGAAGTCGAGGGCAGCCTCGCCGAGTTGCCCGCCGAGCGGGCCGCCGCCGACGAGCCGGGCGGTCCGCCCGCCGAGGCCAGCAGCGCGGACGAGCTGTCCAGGCGGCGGGCCCGCCGGATCAGCTGAGGGCGGCTAGCCGCAGCGCCGGGACTGGTCCGGGTTATCCGTTATATGAAGGTTTAATCCATCTGGTCAGTCCGTTACCCTGAGCACCACGCCATCGGCGGGGCCACGACCTGCTGGCCGAAGCCAGAACCCGGCCGCGCCGCTTGGCCCGAGAGCAACTGGCGGCGGCCACGCTCGGGTAGGCTCAGGATGCTGGCAAGACCGTCCGGGAGAGACCTCGCGCAACCAGCGCTGGGCGCCGAAGGGGCAACCTCCCCGGAACCTCTCAGGCATCAAGGACCGGGCGGCCAATGCATCTCTGGAGTTCGCGCGGGCGCGGATGACAGAGGGGGAGTCCGCATACCGCGCTAGCGGCCCGAAAACGGTCCGCCCGGGAGGCTCCCATGAACTTCGCGCAACGGCACATCGGCCCGTCGGCGTCCGAGCAGGACCGGATGCTGGCCGCCATCGGCTACGACTCGCTCGACGCGCTCACCACCGCGGCGCTGCCGCCGGGCCTGGCGGCGCACCGCGACCTGAACCTGCCCGGCCCGCTGAGCGAGGCGGCCGCGCTCGCCGAGCTGCGCCGGCTGGCGGCCATGAACCGCCCGCTCACCTCGATGATCGGCCTGGGTTATTACGGCACGCAGACGCCCGCCGTGATCCGCAGGAACATTCTCGAGAACCCCGCCTGGTACACGGCCTACACGCCGTACCAGCCCGAGATCTCGCAGGGCAGGCTCGAGGCGCTGCTGAACTTCCAGACCATGGTCGAGGACCTGACCGCGCTGCCGGTGGCGGGGGCGTCCATGCTGGACGAGGCGATCGCCGCGGCCGAGGCCATGACCCTGTCCAGGCGGGCGCTGGGCAAGGGGCGGATTTTCCTGGCCGACGCCGACTGCCTGCCGCAGACCCTGGCGGTGCTGGCCACCAGGACCGCCCCGCTCGGCATCGAGCTGGTCACCGGGCCGGTCAGCCCGGAGCTGATCGCCGCCCAGCCCGCCGGTGAGCTGTTCGGCGTGCTGCTGCCCTACCCGGCCGCCAGCGGGGCCATCCGCGACCTGCGGCCCGCCATCGACGCCGCCCACGCCAGCGGCGCGCTGGTCACGGTCGCGGCCGACCTGCTCGCGCTCACCCTGCTCATCCCGCCCGGTGAGCTCGGTGCCGACATCGCGATCGGCACCACGCAGCGCTTCGGGGTCCCGATGGGCTTCGGCGGCCCGCACGCTGGCTACATCTGCGTGCGCGACGCGCTGAAGCGCCAGCTGCCCGGCCGCCTGGTCGGGGTGTCCGTCGACGCCGACGGCCACCCCGCCTTTCGGCTCGCACTGCAGGCCCGTGAGCAGCACATCCGGCGGGAGAAGGCGACCAGCAACATCTGCACGGCGCAGGTGCTGCTGGCGGTGATCGCCGCGATGTACGCGTCTTATCACGGCCCGGACGGCCTGACGGCCATCGCGCGGCAGGTGCACCGTAAGGCCGCCGTGCTCGCCGCGACGCTGCATGAACAGGGCTTCGAAACGGATCATCCGGAGTTCTTCGACACCGTCAGGGTGATCGTTCCCGGGGGCGCGCGGGCGGCCGCCGAGCGGGCCCGCGCGGCCGGCTTCAACCTGTACGCCGACGGCAACGACGCGCTGCAGATCGCCTGCGACGAGACAACCACCGACGAGCAGTTGCGCGCGGTGGCCAGCGCGGTGGCCGGCCGGTCGGCTGAACTGGCCGGCGACGTACCTGACGCGCTCCCCGCCGCGCTGGGCCGGGCCAGCGAGTTCCTGACCCACCCGGCGTTCCATTCTTACCGCAACGAGACCGCCATGCTGCGTTACCTGCGCAGGCTCGCCGACCGTGACCTCGCCCTCGACCGGTCGATGATCCCGCTGGGCTCGTGCACCATGAAGCTGAACGCGGCCGCCGAAATGGAGCCCATCACCTGGCCCGAGTTCGCCAACCTGCATCCGTTCGCCCCGGCCGAGCAGGCGCAGGGTTATCTGGAGCTGATCGCCGGCCTGGAGCGCGCGCTGGTCGAGATCACCGGCTATGACGCGGTGACCGTGCAGCCCAACGCGGGTTCTCAGGGCGAGCTGACCGGCCTGCTGGCCATCCGCGGCTACCACCTGGCCCAGGGCGAGCCGGACCGGGAAATCTGCCTGATCCCGGAGTCAGCGCACGGCACCAACGCGGCGAGCGCGGTGCTGGCCGGGCTGCGGGTGGTCGTGGTGAAGTGCGGCTCGGACGGCGCCATCGACCTCGGCGACCTGCATGCCAAGCTGGAGGCGCACGCCGGGGCGATCGCGGCGATCATGATCACCTACCCCTCCACCAACGGGGTGTTCGAGGAGACCGTGGCCGACGTCTGCGACCACGTCCACGCCGCGGGCGGGCAGGTGTACGTCGACGGCGCGAACCTGAACGCCCTGGTCGGGCTGGCCAGGCCGGGCTGGTTCGGAGCCGACGTGTCGCACCTGAACCTGCACAAGACCTTCTGCATCCCGCACGGCGGCGGTGGTCCGGGCGTGGGCCCGGTGGGCGTCCGGGCGCACCTGGTCCCGTTCCTGCCCGGTCATCCGGTGCTCGACGGCCCGGCGATCGTCAGCAGTGATGCCGAGGCGAGGAGTCCCGGCGCCACCGCGGGCGCCAGCCACGGCGGGCCGGTGGCGGCCGCGCCGTACGGGTCCGCGGGCATCCTGCCGATCTCCTGGGCCTACCTCCGGATGATGGGCCCGGCGGGGCTGCGCGCGGCCACCCAGACAGCGATCCTGGCCGCCAACTACGTGGCCAAGCGGCTCGACCCGCACTTCCCGGTGCTGTATACCGGCCGCGGCGGCCTGGTGGCGCACGAGTGCATCCTGGACCTGCGGCCGATCACCAGCCAGACCGGGATTACCGCCGAGGACGTGGCCAAGCGGCTGATCGATTACGGCTTCCACGCGCCGACCATGTCGTTCCCGGTCGCGGGGACGCTGATGGTCGAGCCGACCGAGAGCGAGGACCTGACCGAGCTGGACCGGTTCTGCGACGCGATGATCTCGATCTCGGGCGAGATCGAGAAGGTGGCCTCCGGCGAGTTCGACGGACACGACAACCCGCTGAAGAACGCCCCGCACACGGCGTCGGCGCTGATCTCGGGCGAGTGGAAGCACGGCTATGACCGGGAGACCGCCGCCTACCCAGTGCAGGTGGACCGGCGGGCCAAGTACTGGTCGCCGGTGCGCAGGATCGACTCCGCCTACGGCGACCGGCACCTGGTCTGCGCCTGCCCGCCGCCCGAGGCCTTCGAGACCTGACCAGGCTGAGGGGTCAGCTGGTGCGGGGCTCCCAGCTGAAGAAGCGCGCCGCGATGAGCAGGCCGCCGAGGCCCCACAGGGCTACGATCAGCACGTCGCTCCAGTGGAATGCGGTGCCGAGGAAGCCGGCCTGCATCCCGCGGGCGAAGTGCCAGACCGGGAAGATCTTGGCGATCCACAGGATCCAGGCGGGAGCGTTGCTGCCGAGCGGGATGAAGATCCCGGACAGGAACAGCAGCGGCAGGATGCTCGCGTTGACGATGGCGGGCGCGGCGTCACCGTTGGGGATCACGACCGTGATGGCCATGCCGAGCGCGCAGAACGCCGCGGCGCCGACGATCAGCATCACCGCGAACCGCAGCAGCGTCGCGCCGGTCGGGATGGCCGCGCTGTAGGCGGCCCGGCCGAACGCTGCCGTGATCACGACCAGCAGGATCCCGATCAGCAGCGCGTGCAGCATCCGGGCGGTGAGGAACACTGCGCCCGGCAGCGGGGTGCCGTTGGTCCGCTTTAGCACTCCGGTGTCGCGCTGGAACGAGACGCTGATCGCGATGTTCGTGTAGCAGGCGGAGATCACCCCGAAAGACGCCATCGCGGCCACGTAGTAGGTGGACGTGTTGATCACCCGGGTGCCGATGTTGACGGTGCTGTGACCGAGCAGCGCGGTGAAGATCACCAGGAACATGAGCGGGAACGCGAAGGTGAAGAAGGCCGAGGCCGGATTGCGCCAGAACGCCTTGTTCACGTAACGGACTTGCGAGAGGGTCAGCGCCGTCGCGTTCATCCCGCGCGCTCCTGCGCATCGGGCCCGGCAGGCCGCTGTTGCGCGGTCTGCGTCGCCTGGGCCGCCGCCGGGCCGGTCAGCTCGAGGTAAACGTCCTCAAGCGACGGCCGGATGATGTCCAGCCCGTCGAGGCTGATGCCATGCTCGATGGCCCACCCGGTGAGCTGGCTGAGGGCCCGGGTGAGGTCGTCGGGAACGAATTCGGCGTAACCGTCCGCACCCGGCGGGCCGCCCAGGCCGGGCGGTGGTGACGTCCCGTCGGGCAGCCGGTACCTGACGCGCGCCCTGGCCCGCTCCCGGTTGCCGATGGTGGCGGGTGGCCCTTCGGCCACGATCCGCCCGGCGGTGATGACCGCGACCCGGTCGGCCAGGGACTGGGCCTCGTCCATGTAGTGCGTGGTCAGCAGCACGGTCTTACCCAGCGCGGCGAGGCTCTTGATCACATCCCAGGCCTCGTGCCGGGCGGAGGGGTCAAACCCGGTCGTCGGCTCGTCGAGGAACAGCAGGTCGGGGTTGCCGGCCAGGGCGATGGCCACGTCGAGGCGGCGCTGCTGGCCGCCGGAGAGCTTGATCACGCGCGCGTCGCGTTTCGCCTCGAGGCCGACCAGGCTGATGACCTCACCGACAGGACGCGGGTGCGGATAGTAGCTCGAGTACATCGCGATGGTCTCGGCCACCGTGAGGTAGCGGTCCACCCCGGAGGACTGCAGGACGATCCCGATCCTGCTCTTCAGCCGCTGCCGCTGCCGGCCGGGATCGTAACCGAGCACGGTCGCCGTGCCGCCGTCGCGGGTCCGGTATCCCTCGAGGATCTCGACGGTGGTGGTCTTCCCCGCCCCGTTCGGGCCGAGCAGCGCGAAGATCTCGCCGACCCGCACCTGCAGGTCGACGCCCTGCACGGCGTGCACCTGGCCGTATGCCTTGGTGAGGCCGCGGACGTCGATCGCGAGGGCATCCGAGGAGTCGGCGGGGCGTTCCGGCGGTGCCATCACGCGCTCCTATCAGCTGACGTGGCCGCCCGGTCCGGGCATTATCCTGGCCGCGCGCCACCGGCGTCGACCGGTGCCTAGCATGGCATATCCACGTCGCGGCCTGGCAGTCCAAGGTCACGACGAGGGTGTCTCGGGCAGCCGTGACGGCGCGTAACTGCAGGGGCCGGGAGGCAACGATGCGGGTAATTAGCGGCGCGGGAGAGTTCACCCAGCCGGCCGGCGGTACAACCACGCACTGGACCGAGCAGTTGCGGGTGCCTGACCTGTCCGTCGGCACCTACTCGATCGCGCGCGACGGCATCGACGGCCAGGTTCCGCACACCGAGGACGAGATCTACGTGATCACCACGGGACGAGCTCGGCTGGAGGCGGGCGCCGACAGCGCCGATGTCGGTCCGGGATCGGTCGTCTATGTGCCCGCCGCCGAAGTGCACAGGTTCACTGAGATCACCGAGGACTTCGCTGCGCTCGTCCTGTTCGCGCCCGCCGAGGAGTCGCGTGCCCGGCGCCGGGGCTAGCGGCGGCTGGCGCTGGCTGGCGCTGGCTGGGGAGTCCCGCCGGGCGCGGGAGCTAGCGGCGGCGGGCGTTGTCCGAGGCGCTGGCCGGCGGCGGGCCCGGCCGGCCGCGATGGTGCGTCCCTTCCACTCACCGCCGCGGCCACGGTGGTGCCGCCGCGCGGAATCGACGGTCATCGCGGCATACAGGACGGCGATGACCGGCAGCGACGGGGCCCGCAGCGGCGACAGGCCGTAGAGCCGCAGCATGGGCAGGAAGGTGACGGCCATGATCGCCCATCCGGCGGCCCCGGCCACCGCGAGCCAGGCCGCCGCGTAGCCGCCGCCCGCAGCCAGCCCGATCAGCCCGGCCAGCGCGGCGGCCGGCGGCAGGACGTAGAGCCACGCCAGCCCAGCGACCGTTCCGGCGAGCGCGGCGGGGGAGTAACGCAGCTGCGTGTAGGCGCTCCGGGCGACCATGTCCCACAGGCCGGCCAGGTCCGGGTAGGGCCTGCGGCTCCTGACGTCCGTGGCGAGGCCGAGCCAGCAGCGGCCGGCGGTCCCGCGCTTGAGCAGCCGGCCGAGCGCGACGTCATCGATCCGGGCGCCGCGGACCGGCTCAAGCCCGCCGGCCGCCTCCAGGGCCTGCCGCCGGACCAGCATGCAGCCGCCTGCCGCGGCGGCGACGCGCCCGCCTGGCCGGTTCACCAGGCGGAACGGGTAGAGCATGGCGAAGAAGTAGACGAAGGCGGGGACCAGGAGGCGCTCCCAGCCGGTATCGGCCCGCAGCAGCGCCATCTGCGAGACCAGGATGCGCTGGTCTCCCTCGGCGGCACGCACCAGTTCCGCGACCGTACCTGGCCGGTAGGCGATGTCGGCGTCGGTGAACAGAACGTACTCGGCGTCGCTGGCGGCCTGCAGCCCCTGGGCCATCGCCCACACCTTGCCTGCCCAGCCGGCCGGAGTAGGGGCACCCTTGATGACCTCCGGCGCCCGGCGGGCGGCGCCGTCCCTCGCTGCCTGGCCCGGAGCGGCCTCACCCAGGGCGGCTTGGCCCAGGGCGGCGGCGACCTGGGCCGTGCCGTCGGTGCTGTCGTCGTCTACCAGGACGACCCGCAGCGCCCCTTCGTAGTGCTGGCCGAGCAGCGTGGGCAGCGTCGTCGGGAGGATCTCCGCCTCGTCCCTGGCCGGCACGACCGCCGTCACGCTGGGCCAGCGCCCTGGATCCGCCGTCACCGCCGGCAGCCGCTGATCGGTTCGCCAGTATCCGCCGCGGGCGGTCAGCAGGTACAGCCAGGCGAGCGCGGCGAGGCCGGCGAGCACATCGGCGGCAACGGCATGAGGCACGGGGCTAGCCTGGCATATCGCCGTGATCGGGCGGTCGGGCCGTTCGCCGTGATCGGGCCGTCGCAGCGGGCACCGGGTGCGGAGTCTGAATAGAGTTGCAGGATGGCAGATCCGGCGAGTTACCGGCCAGCCCCGGGCTCGATTCCCGAGTCGCCGGGCGTCTACAGGTTCCGCGATGAGCATCGCCGGGTGATCTACGTCGGTAAGGCCAAGAGCCTGCGGTCCAGGCTCAACTCCTATTTCGCTGACTTCGCCGGGCTGCACCCGCGCACCCAGTCGATGCTGCGGGCGGCGGCCGGAGTCGACTGGACAGTGGTCACGACCGAGGTCGAGGCGCTCCAGCTTGAGTACTCCTGGATCAAGGAGTTCGATCCCCGGTTCAACGTGCGGTACCGCGATGACAAGAGCTACCCCTACCTGGCCGTGACGATGGATGAGGAATACCCCCGGGTCATGGTCATGCGAGGGGCCAAGCGGCCGGGCGTCCGCTACTTCGGGCCCTATTCGCACGCCTGGGCGATCAGGGACACGGTGGACACCCTGCTCCGGGTCTTCCCGGTCCGGACCTGCTCGGCAGGGGTCTTCAAACGGGCTGGCCAGATCGGGCGGCCCTGCCTGCTCGGCTACATCGGCAAGTGCTCGGCCCCATGCGTGGGGAGGGTCGACGCTGCCGAGCACCGCCGCCTGGCGGAGGAGTTCTGCGACTTCATGGCCGGCCAGACCGGGAAGTTCACCCGGCGGCTCGAGGCTGAGATGCGCCGCGCCGCGGCGGCGGAGGAGTACGAGCGGGCTGCCCGGCTGCGGGACGATATCCAGGCCCTGCACCGGGCGCTCGAGAAGCAGGCGGTGGTGCTGGGCGATGGCACCGACTGCGACGTCATCGCGCTGGCCGAAGACCAGCTGGAAGCCGCGGTCCAGGTCTTCTACGTGCGCGGCGGCCGGGTCCGTGGGCAGCGCGGCTGGGTTGTGGACAAGGTCGAGGACATCACCACCAGTGAGCTTGTCGAGCATTTCCTCGGTCAGGTCTACGGTGACGACCGGGTGGCAGCCGAGCTCGCCGGGGCTGAGCAGGCCCCGGCCGGGCGGGGCGGGATGCCCGGCGCCGTCCCGCGCGAGGTCCTGGTCCCGGTGCGGCCGCCTGATGCCGCAGTGGTCGAGGAATGGCTGGCGGCCAGGCGGGGCGGCCGGGTCACGCTCCGGGTGCCGCAGCGCGGGGACAAGAAAGCGCTGCTGGAGACCGTGGCGAGAAACGCGGCCGAGTCGCTGGTGCAGCACAAGACCAGGCGGGCCAGCGACCTCACTACCCGCAGCCGGGCGATGCACGAGATCCAGCAGGCGCTCGGGCTCGACGATGCACCGCTGCGGATCGAGTGCTATGACGTATCGAACCTGCAAGGCACCCATGTGGTGGCCTCGATGATCGTTTTCGAGGACGGGCTGCCGCGCAAGTCCGAATATCGCAGGTTCAGCATCAACGGCCTGGACGGCACCGACGACGTGGCCTCAGTACACGAGGTCATCTCCCGCAGGTTCCGCCGCTACCTCGAGGAGATGCAGGCGACCGGCGAGCTGGACGTGCTCGGCGACGAGCCCGATGGCGCAGATCAGGCGCCGGACCCCGGGCGGCGGCGCAAGTTCGCCTATCCGCCGAACCTGGTCGTCATCGACGGCGGCCCTGCCCAGGTGGCCGCCGCCGTCCGGGCGCTGGATGAACTCGGCATCGACGACGTGGCCGTGTGCGGGCTGGCCAAGCGCCTTGAGGAGGTCTGGCTGCCTGGCGAGGACGGCCCGGTGATCATGCCGCGGACCAGCGAGGGCCTTTACCTGCTGCAGCGGGTCAGGGACGAGGCGCACAGGTTCGCCATCACGTATCACAGGAAAAAGCGATCTGCGGCGCTGACCACCAGTGAACTCGACGCGATCCCCGGACTCGGCCCGGCCCGCCGGGCTACTCTGCTACGGCACTTCGGCTCGGTCCGCAGGATCAGCGGGGCTACGGCGGCTGAGATCGCCGGGCTTCCGGGGATCGGCCCGAGGATCGCCGAGTCGGTTCTCGCGGCGCTCGGCCCGGCCCAGGCCGACCAGGACGGCGATCGCCGCACCGGCCGGCCTGCCGCAGCGGAGCAGGCTGGGCAGACCACGGGGGGACACGCGCCATGACGCCGGAGAAAACCGGACCCGAGATCGTCATCATCACCGGGCTCTCGGGGGCGGGCCGGAGCACAGCGGCGAAGTCCCTGGAGGACCTGGACTGGTTCGTCGCCGACAACCTGCCTCCTGACCTGCTGCCGACCATGGTGGACCTGGCGCGGCGCGCCCAGGGCGCCGTCCCGAGGCTCGCCGCGGTCGTAGACGTGCGCAGCCGGGCGTTCTCCACCGACCTGAAGTCGGTCATCCACGGCCTTGAGGCGAGCGGGGTCCGGCCGTACGTGGTGTTCCTCGAAGCGAACGATGACACGCTGGTGCGCAGGTTCGAGAGCGTCAGGCGCCCGCATCCGCTGCAGGATGCGGGCCGCGTGGTCGACGGCATCGCCGCGGAGCGGGAGCTGCTGCGGCCGGTCCGCGGCCAGGCCGACCTGATCCTCGACACTTCCGACCTGAACGTGCATGAGCTGCGGGCCAGGATGCGCGACGCTTTCGGCGTTGACTCCGACCACACCCTGCGGGTGAATGTCATCTCCTTCGGCTTCAAGTACGGCCTGCCGGTCGATGCCGACATGGTCGCGGACTGCAGGTTCCTGCCGAATCCGCACTGGGTGCCTGAGCTTGCCCCGCTGACCGGCCAGGACAGCCAGGTCCGGGAGTACGTCCTGCACCAGCCGGGCGCGGCCGAGTTCCTCAGCGCCTACGTCGAGGCGGTGCGGATCACCCTGAGCGGATACCAGAACGCGGGAAAGCATTTCGTCGTGCTCGCGGTGGGCTGCACCGGCGGGAAGCACCGCAGCGTGGTGATGGCCGAGGAGATCACGGCCAGGCTGGCCGGCTCGTGGCCGGGGATCCAGGTCACCCACCGAGACCTCGGGCGCGAGTGATGACGCAGCTGTCGGGCCCGGCGAGCGGTGCGCCGCGGCCCGCCACGATGGCCTCGGCCGGCCCGCGACGGTCGCCCAGCCGGCCGCTCAGCCGCCACGTGGTCGCGCTGGGCGGCGGCCATGGGCTGTTCGCCTCCCTCTCGGCGCTGCGGCGGGTGACCCGCCACCTCACTGCCGTGGTCACCGTCGCCGACGACGGCGGCTCCAGCGGCAGCCTGCGCCGTCAGTTCGGCGTGCTGCCGCCCGGGGACCTGCGGATGGCGCTCGCCGCGCTATGCGGAGACGATGCGTGGGGCACCACCTGGAGCCAGGTGGTGCAGCACAGGTTCACCGGCGAGCAGGAACTCGGCGGCCACGCGGTGGGCAACCTGCTGATAGTCGCGCTCTGGGAGCTGCTCGGCGATACCGTGCAGGGACTCGACTGGGTAGGACGGCTGCTCGGCGCGCACGGCCGGGTGTTGCCGATGGCGTCGGTACCGCTCGACCTGATGGCCGAGGTCGAAGGAGCCGACCCGGCTCGGCCCGATGACCTCACCATGGTTAGGGGCCAGGTCGCCTGCGCGACGACGCCAGGACGGGTACGGTCGGTTTCATTGATTCCCGCAGACCCGCCCGCATGTCCAGAGGCCGTGGCGGCGGTCGGGGCCGCGGACTGGGTGGTGCTCGGGCCCGGCTCGTGGTTCACCAGCGTGCTTCCGCACCTGCTGGTGCCGCAGCTGGCGGAGGCGCTGGTCACTACCCGGGCCCGTCGTCTGGTGGCGCTGAACCTGGCGCCGCAGCCCGGGGAGACCGAGGGGTTCTCCCCGCAGACGCACCTGGAGGTGCTTGCCGATCATGCTCCGGGACTGACGATCGATGTCGTGCTCGCCGACCGCACCGCGGTCAGCGCTGCGGCGCCGGAGCTGGAGAAGGCGGCGAGACTGCTCGGCGGCAGGCTGGTACTGGCGGACCTGGCAGTTGGGGACGGCACGCCGCGCCACGATCCGCGTCGCCTGGCGGGCGCATTCGCGCAGATCTTCGAGGGGGAGTAAGCGATGGCGATGACCGGGCTGGTCAAAGATGAGCTCAGCCGCGTCACCATTCTCAAGCCGTGCTGCAGGAAGGCCGAGGTGTCCACGCTGCTGCGGTTCGCCGGTGGCCTGCACCTGGCGGCCGGCCGCATCGTGGTCGAGGCTGAACTCGACACCGGGGCAGCGGCGCGCCGGTTGCGCAAGGACGTGGCCGAGGTGTTCGGTCATGCCTCCGAGCTGATCGTGCTCGCGCCGAGCGGGATGCGCAAGGGCAACAGGTACGTGGTCCGGGTGCACAAGGACGGCGCGAGCCTGGCCAGGCAGACCGGGCTGGTCGACGCGAACGGCAGGCCCGTGCGCGGGCTGCCCAAGCAGGTGGTGGCGGGTACCACCTGCGACTGCGAATCGGCATGGCGCGGCGCCTTCCTCGCCCATGGCAGCCTGACCGAGCCAGGCCGGTCGATGTCGCTCGAGGTCACCTGCCCTGGACCTGAGGCGGCGCTGGCCATGGTCGGCGCCGCGCGGCGGCTGAAGATTCACGCCAGGGCCAGGGAGATCCGCGGTGTGGACCGGGTGGTCGTCAAGGACGGTGACGCGATCAGCGCCCTGCTGACCAGGCTGGGCGCGCACGACAGCGTGCTGGCGTGGGAGGAACGGCGGATGCGCCGCGAGGTGCGGGCCACCGCCAACCGGCTGGCCAACTTCGACGACGCCAACCTGCGCCGCAGCGCCCGGGCGGCGGTCGCCGCCGGGGCCCGGGTGGAGCGCGCCCTGGAGATCCTGGGTGCCGACGCGCCCGAGCACCTGATCGTGGCGGGCGAGCTGCGGATCAAGCACCGTCAGGCCAGCCTGGAGGAACTCGGTCAGCTGGCCGAGCCGCCGCTGACCAAGGACGCCATCGCCGGCCGGATCCGGCGGCTGCTCGCCCTGGCCGACAAGCGGGCCAGCGAGCTCGGCGTGCCTGGCACCGACGCGGGCCTGACCGCCGACATGCTCCTGCAGTGACGCGGACGCTTCCGCGGCGGCGGCCGGGTCCGGCTGGTCCGCCGCCGGTGTTAGGGTTCGGTCGGGCCTGAGCGGCAGTGCAGCCGCTGAACCAAATGACAGGATAAGGAGCGGTGCAGTGACGGTGCGGGTTGGTATCAATGGATTTGGCCGGATTGGCCGTAACTTCTGGCGGGCGGTCAACGCTGGAGCGGGGGCTTCGGCGGACATCGAGATTATCGCGGCCAACGACCTGACCGACGCAAGGACCCTTGCGCACTTGCTGAAATACGACACGGTACTCGGCACTCTGGACCTCGACGTGACCGTGGACGGTGACGCGATCAAAGCGGGGGACAGCCGGATCGGGGTGCTCGCCGAGCGGGACCCAGCCGCGCTGCCGTGGGGCGATCTCGGCGTCGACGTCGTGATCGAATCGACCGGCCGGTTCACCGGCGCGGCGCAGGCCCGCCAGCACATCGAGGCCGGCGCGAAGAAAGTCATCATCTCGGCCCCGGCCAAGGGCGAGGACCTCACGATCGTGATGGGCGTCAACGACGACTCCTACGACCCGGCCAGGCACGACATCATCTCGAACGCCTCGTGCACCACCAACTGCGTAGCACCGCTGGCCAAGGTGCTGCTGGACAGCTTCGGCATCGTCAAGGGCATGATGACCACGGTCCACGCCTACACCAACGACCAGGTGATCCTGGACTTCCCGCACAAGGACCTGCGCCGGGCGCGGGCCGCCGCGCAGAACATCATCCCGACCACCACCGGCGCCGCGAAAGCGACCTCCCTGGTGCTGCCCGAGCTCGCGGGCAAGCTGGACGGGATCGCCATGCGGGTGCCCGTCATGGACGGCTCCGTCACCGACCTGGTGGTCCAGCTTGACCGTGAGGTGACCGCCGACGAGGTGAATGCGGCGTACCGGGCCGCTGCTGACGGGCCGCTGAAGGGTTACCTGCGCTACACCGACGAGCCGCTTGTCTCCTCCGACATCGTTGGCACCCCGTACTCGTGCACCTTTGACTCGCTGCTCACCATGGCCTCCGGTGATCAGGTCAAGGTAGTCGGCTGGTACGACAACGAATGGGGCTACTCCAACCGGCTGGCCGACGTGGTAGCGCTGGTCGGCGTCGACCTGGCCGCGCGCTCATGAGGGGTATCGACGACCTTGACGTGGGCGGCCAGACGGTGCTGCTCCGGGTCGACCTCAACGTGCCCACCGACGGCGACCGCATCACCGATGACGGCCGCATCCGGGCCAGCCTGCCGACCATCACGAAGTTGGCCGGGCGGGGCGCGCGCGTGCTGGCCTGCGCGCACCTCGGCCGTCCCAAGGGCTCGACTTACGACGAGCGCGCGGCGGGCGGCCCGTCGCTGGGCCCGGTGGCCGCCCGGCTCGCCGAGCTGCTCGGGGCCGAGGTCGCGCTGGCCGGCGACGTGACCGGTCCGGGCGCTGCCGCGGTCGCTGCCAGCCTGCACGACGGTCAGGTCGGCCTGCTGGAAAACGTCCGGTTCGAGCCGGCCGAGACCAGCAAGGACGACGCACAGCGGGGCGAGCTGGCGCGCAAGCTCGCCCGGCTGGCCGGCCTGTACGTGGGCGACGGCTTCGGCGCGCTGCACCGCAAGCACGCCAGCGTCTACGACGCGGCACTGCTGCTGCCCCACGCGGCCGGTGATCTGGTCCTGGCCGAGGTCGAGGTGCTGCACAAGCTCACCACCGAGCCGGCCAGGCCGTACGTGGTGGTCCTGGGCGGCGCGAAACCGTCCGATAAGCTCGCGGTGATCAGCAACCTGCTGGACAGCGCCGACCGGCTGCTGATCGGCGGCGGCATGTCGTATACGTTCCTGGCCGCCCGCGGCTACGAGGTCGGTCACTCGCTGCTAGAGGCTGACCAGATCCCGCAGGTCGCCGAGCTGATGGCGGAGGCGGAGCGGCGGGGGGTCGAGGTGGTACTCCCGGTCGACCTGGTGGCCGCCACCCGGTACGCGCCCGATGCCGAGCACGATGTCGTACCGGTCACCGATTTCCCCGCCGACCGGGAAAGCCTGGACATGGGCCCGGCGACCCGCGCGCTGTTCGCCGAGAAGCTAGCCGACGCTAAGACGGTCTTCTGGAACGGGCCGGTCGGGGTGTTCGAGTTCCCGGCCTTCGCGGCGGGCACGCGGGCCGTTGCCGAGGCCATCAGCCGGGTAGCGGGACTGACGGTGGTGGGCGGGGGCGACTCGGCGGCGGCCGTTCGGCTGCTCGGATTTCCCGAGACCGCGTTCTCGCACATCTCGACGGGCGGCGGGGCCAGCCTCGAATACCTGGAGGGCAGGACGCTGCCGGGCCTGGCCGCACTCGAGGACGCCGGATGAGCCGCAGCCAGCCGGGACGCAAGCCGCTGATCCTCGGCAACTGGAAGATGAACTACACCCATTTCGAGGCGCTCGCCCTGGTCCAGAAACTCGCCTTCACGCTGACCGGCCAGGACTTCGACGCCGCCGACATCGCGGTGCTCCCGCCGTTCACCTCGCTGCGCAGCGTGCAGACCCTGGTCGAAGGGGACAAGCTGCAGCTGGGCTACGGCGCTCAGGACATCTCCGCGCACGACGACGGCGCCTACACCGGCGAGGTGTCTGGCCGGATGCTCGCCAAGCTGGGCTGCAGCTACGTGCTGGCCGGGCACTCAGAGCGACGGCAGTACCACGGCGAAGACGACGCCCTGATCGGCGCGAAGCTGCAGGCCGCGCTGCGTAGCACCATCACCCCGGTGCTGTGCGTGGGCGAGACGCTGGACGTGCGGCAGGCGGGCGGTCACATCAGCCACGCACTGGCCCAGCTGGACGGGGCGCTGGCCGGACTTGCGGTCGGCCAGGTCGGGAGCCTGGTAGTGGCTTATGAGCCGGTCTGGGCGATCGGTACCGGCGAGGTCGCCACCCCGGCGGACGCGCAGGAGATGTGCGGCGCCATCCGCGGCCGGATTTCCGCCGGTCACACGGGCGAGGTGGCCGCTGGTATGCGTATTCTGTATGGGGGCTCGGTGAAGCCCGACAATATGGCTGCGATCATGGCGCAGCCGGACATCGACGGTGCGCTGGTGGGCGGCGCGAGCCTTGATGTCGGCGATTTCGTCAGGATCTGCCGGTATCGTGAATTGATCACAGATACCGGGGCGTGAGGCCCGGAGGGACGAGGAGCAGCAGTGACCATCGCCATCTCGATCGTCCTGATCATCACCAGCGTGCTCATGGTGCTGCTCGTACTGCTGCACAAGGGCAAAGGCGGCGGCCTCTCTGACCTGTTCGGCGGCGGCGTCACGTCAACGCTGGGCTCGTCGTCAGTGGTCGAGCGCAATCTGGACCGGATCACGATCTTCACGGGGATCCTCTGGTTCGTCTGCATCGTCGCGCTCGGCCTGCTGCTGAACCACTGACGGCCGGGCCAGGCGGGGCCCCTGCGGGGGCCGGGTAAACCATTAGCTACGCAAGGGGTGAGCAGTGAGCAGTGGCAACGCTATCCGCGGTAGCCGCGTCGGGGCTGGGCCGATGGGCGAGGCAGAGCGCGGCGAGGCCGCGCCGCGGGTGCGGGTCTCATTCTGGTGCTGCAATAGGCACGAGACCGTGCCGAGCTTTGCGAGCGACGCCGCGGTCCCTGAGACCTGGGACTGCCCGCGCTGCGGGTTCCCGGCCGGGCAGGATGAGACCAACCCGCCGGCCCCGCCGCACGCCGAGCCGTACAAGACCCACCTGGCGTACGTGAAGGAACGCCGCAACGACACCGACGGCGCCGCGATCCTCGCCGAGGCACTCGACAGGCTCCGCAAGGGCGCCTGACCGCCCGGCAGCGCCCGCTGGGGCCCGGCAGCGGCGCTTTGGCGCCCGGCGCGTCCGGTCTGGTGCCCGAAGACGGCCAGCGGCCCAGTCAGTGCGCGAAGCCGCCGTGCCGCTGGCCGTCTTCGGGAATCAGGGGCACGTGCCGGTGCGGATCCGAGGCAAGCGCCTTGACCTGCGTGACGAGATCGTCAAGGAACGCCTCAGCCAGGTCCATGCTGAACCCGTTGCGGACCACGATCCTGAGCACGGCAGTGTCCTGCATGTCCTCGGGGAAGGTGTAGGCGGGAACCAGCCAGCCGCGCATCCGCAGCCGCTCGGACAGGTCGAACACCGAGTAGCCCGCGCCGTCCGGATCGGCGAGCTTGAACGCGAACACCGGCAGTTCGCTGCCGTCGGTCAGCAGCTCGAACGGGCCGACCCGGGCGATCCGGCCGGACAGGTGCAGCGCCACATCCTGGCATTGCTGCTGAACCGCCCGGTAACCGTCGAAGCCGAGCCGCAGGAAGTTGTAGTACTGGGCGGCTACCTGGCTGCCCGGCCTGGAGAAGTTGAGCGCGAACGTCGGCATCTCACCGCCGAGGTAGTTGACCCTGAAGATCAGGTCCGCGGGCAGCGCGGCGGCATCCCGCCACAGCACCCAGCCGACGCCCGGGTAGACAAGCCCGTACTTGTGCCCCGATGCGTTGATCGAGGCGACCCTCGGCACCCGGAAATCCCACTCCAGATCCTGGTGCAGGAACGGCGCGACGAAGCCGCCTGACGCGCCGTCGACGTGGATCGGCACATCGTGACCCGCGGTGGCCTGCAGCCGGTCAAGCTCGGTATTGATCTCCAGCACAGGCTCGTAGCTGCCGTCCATCGTGGATCCCAGGATCGCGACGACGCCGATCGTGTTCTCGTCGCACCTGGCGGCCGCCTCCGGGCCGGTCAGGTGCAGCCGCCCGGGCGCCATCGGTACCTTCCGCGGCTCCACCTGCCAGTACCGGCAGAATTTCTCCCAGCAGACCTGCGCATTGGCGCCCATGACCAGGTTCGGCGCCGAGGTAGCCGCGCCCGCCGCGGTCCGGCGGGCCCGCCAGCGCCACAGCAAGGCCATCCCGCCGAGCATGCAGGCCTCGCTCGACCCGGTGGTCGAGCAGCCCGGCGCGACGATGTCGGGCCGCCCGGCACCGGCCTCGGGCGCGTGCCACAGGTGGGCGAGCATGTTCACGCAGCGCCGCTCGAGCTCGGCGGTCTGCGGATACTCGTCCTTATCGACCATGTTCTTGGCGAAGCAGTCGGCCATCAGCTGTTCTGCCTGCGGCTCCATCCAGGTGGTCACGAACGTGGCCAGGTTCAGCCGCGCGTTGCCGTCCAGGATCAGCTCGTCGCGCACGACCTGCAGCGCCGTGTCCGGCAGCAGGCCATGGCGGGGCAGCTGGTAGCGGGGGACGGTCAGGGCGCGCTCGCGTACATAGATCGGGTTGATCTCGACCTCGGCCGACTCGGCCGAGGTCTCGTCGACCTTGCGGTGCAGTGGCATTCATCGCTCCGATTCGCTAGCCAGGCAGGACGGCACCAGCATCCGCCCGCGTTAATCAGCTGTCCGGAGGTACCGGCACAGCAGGTGACCCCGGTCTTCAAGCACGTGGGCCAGCCGCAGGCCGGCCCGAACTGGGCGGGCCTGCCGGCGCCCTCAGCCCTGGTCCGGCCGGCCGCGGGCACCGTGACGATCCGGCCCGCCCCGCCGCCGACCAGGACCGGGCTCACCGTCAGGCACAGCTCGTCGAGCAGGCCGGCCGCGACGATCTGCTCGAGCAGCCGCGGGCCGCCCTCGGTGAGCATCCGGCGGTATCCGCGCCCGGCCAGCGCGGCGATGATCGCGGCCGGCCTGACCTCCTCGGCGCCCGCCACGATCACATCCGCGTTCCTGGCCGCGGCGGACCGCAGTTCGGCCGGCGCCGCCTCCGTGGTCACCACGATCGTCCGCGCCTGCCCGGGCCCGGTGACGAGCAGCGGGCCGTCAGGCTCCAGGCCGGCCATCTGGCTGGACAGCACGGCGATCGGCGGCGTGGGCGGGCGGCCGGACCGAAGCCCCGGCCAGGTCTCCTCGAGCTGCACCGGCCGGTACCGCTCGATCCTCGCGGTCCCCGCACCCACCACGATCACGTCGGCCAGGCTGCGGAGCACGCTGAAGATCGCGCGGTCCGCGCGGCCGGACAGGCCGCCGGATCGGCCGCCGAGGGAGGCCGCCCCGTCGGCGCTGGCGACCATGTTCGCGCGCACCCAGGGCCTGCTGGCGCCCGGGCCGTTCTCCGGGTACGGGTAGAGCCCGGCGATGGCATCGAGGTCGGCCTGCCCGGCGGGCCCCGGCACCGGCTCGCCGATCTCGCGCCCGTCCGACGCCGCTGGATGAATCTGCCGCACGACAAGCAGTCAACCAGACCCGGCCTGGCAGGCCGCCGCGGGCGGCTACCTGGAGCTACCGGAGACGTCGATCCCGCGCAGGACGACGGTGGACCGGCCGGTCACCTCGAGCGTGGGCCCGATCCGCCTGGCCCGGGTCCGGCGCTGCCCGCGAGCGGGCGCCGGCCGGCTGCGTGGCGCGGCCGCCCGCGTCGGAGCAGCAGTATCGATGACTATCTCCCATTCGTCGCCAAACCGGCCGCCCGGCAGCGTAAAGGTGACCGGCTCACTGTGCGCGTTGAATAGCAACAGGAAGTCGCTATCGGTCACTTTCTCGCCGTGCGGGGCGGGCTCGGTGATCGCGTTGCCGTTCAGGAATACGCCCAGCGACCTGGCATACCCCGATTGCCAGTCCTCGCCGGTCATCTCGTGCCCGGCCGGCGCGAACCAGATGATGTCCTGCAGGTCGAGTGCGCCGATGGGAACGGCGGCCGGCAGCCCGCTGAAGAACCGGCGCCGCCTGAACACCGGGTGCTGCCGCCGCAGCTGTGACAGCGTGCGGGTGAAGTCGAGCAGGTCCTGGTGCTTGCCAGCGTCCTGCCAGTTAACCCAGGACAGCTCGTTGTCCTGGCAGTAGGCGTTGTTATTGCCTTGCTGGCTGCGGCCCATCTCGTCGCCGGCCATCAGCATCGGCACGCCCTGCGAGCAGAACAGGGTGACCAGGAAGTTCCTGACCTGCCGGGCCCGTAGCTGGTTGACCTCCGGGTCGTCAGAGGGGCCCTCGGCGCCGCAGTTCCAGGAGCGGTTGTCGTCGGTGCCGTCGCGGTCGTCCTCGCCGTTGGCCGCGTTGCGCTTACGGTCGTAGCTGACCAGGTCGAGAAGCGTGAATCCGTCGTGGCAGGTCACGAAGTTCACCGACGCGACCGGGCGCCGCGCGCTCGTCTCGTAGAGATCGCTGGAGCCGGTCAGCCGGTAGGCGAATTCCGGCAGCGTGCCTGGCTCGCCGCGCCACAGGTCGCGCACGGTATCGCGGTACTTGCCGTTCCACTCGGTCCACAGCGGCGGGAAGTTGCCCACCTGGTAACCGCCCTCGCCGACATCCCACGGTTCGGCGATCAGCTTGGCCTGGGAGACGACCGGATCCTGCTGGACCAGCTCGAAGAAGGTGGCGAGCCGGTTCACATGATGGAGCTCACGGGCGAGCGCCGACGCCAGGTCGAAGCGGAATCCGTCCACGTGCATGTCGAGGATCCAGTACCGCAGCGAATCCATGATCAGCTGCAGCGCGTGCGGGTGCCTGACGTTGAGGCTGTTGCCGCACCCGGTGTAGTCGAGATATACGGCCGGGTTGTCGGCGGCCAGCTGGTAGTAGGCGGCGTTGTCGATGCCCCGGAACGACAGCGTCGGGCCGAGCGCGCCGGACTCGGCCGTGTGGTTGTAGACGACATCGAGGATCACCTCGATCCCGGCCTGGTGCAGGGCCTTCACCATTGCCTTGAACTCAGCGACCTGCCCGTCAGAATCGCTCGCCGACGCGTAGGCATTGTGCGGCGCCAGGAAGGCGATGGTGTTGTATCCCCAGTAATTGGTCAGCCGGCGCTCGGCCAGCCCGGGCTCGGGCACGAACTGGTGCACCGGCATCAGCTCGATGGCGGTGACGCCCAGCCGGGTCAGGTGCTTGATCACGGCTGGATGGGCCAGGCCGGCGTAGGTGCCGCGATCCTCGGGCGGCACCTCAGGGTGGCGCAGGGTCAGGCCGCGGACATGCGCCTCGTAGATCAGCGTCTCATGGTAGGCCGTCCGCGGCGGTCGGTCGTCGGCCCAGTCGAAGTACGGGCTGATGACCAGGTTCCTCGGCATGTACGGAGCGCTGTCGTCGGTGTTGACGGTGCCGGAGTCGCCCAGCCGGTAGGAGTACAGCGATTCGTGCCAGCTGACCTGCCCGGCTACGGCTTTACCGTAGGGATCGAGCAGCAGCTTGGCCGGGTTGCACCGGTGGCCGCGCCATGGCTCGTACGGGCCGTGCACGCGGTACCCGTAACGCTGGCCGGGGCCCACGTCGGGCAGGTAGCAATGCCAGACCAGGCCATCCACCTCGGTGAGCGGGATGCGGCTCTCCGGCTCGGCGGTGGCCGGGCCGCCGGGGCCGAACAGGCACAGCTCGACCTGCTCAGCGATTTCCGAGAACAGCGCGAAATTGGTTCCCGAGCCGTCCCAGGTCGCTCCGAGCGGGTAGGCATTTCCTGGCCAGACGCGCATTCGCCGACCTTACCCGGGAATGGTGGTCCGGGCGCGGTCGAGCACGGACGCCAGGTCCAGCCCGTCCGGCAGCATGCCGAACGGGCCGCCGGGACCGCCTGGACCGTCGGCCGAACCAGGGCCGAGCCTGGAGGCACAGAAGGCGTCGGCGACGGCCGCCGGCGCGTGCCGGACCAGCAGCGCGGCGGAGAGCACGACCGCGATCATGGCGGCCAGCCGCCGGGCTCCCGGCTGCCCGGCATCGCCGGACGCGCCGCCTGTCCTCAGGGCGGACTGCGCCCGGCCGCCGGTGAGCATCTGCCGGAGCGCCCCGATCGCCTGGTCGAGCCGCCGGTCCCCGCCGCTGGCCTGGTCAGCCTCGGCGAGTAGCGCGTCGGTGGCCTCCGCCGACTTCGACAGCGCGCGGAGCACGTCGAGGGCGGCGACGTTGCCCGACCCCTCCCAGATCGAGTTGAGCGGCGCGTCCCGGTACAGCCGGGGCAGCCCGGACTCCTCGACGTAGCCGTTGCCGCCCAGGCACTCCAGCGCCTCGCCGGTCACCACCGGCGTGCGCTTGCACACCCAGAACTTGACGGCGGGCAGCGCGAGCCGCAGCAGCGCGGCCTCCGCCGGGTCGCCGCGCGCAGCGCGGTCGGCGGCACCGGCGAGCCGGATGGCCACCGAGGTGGCGGCCTCGGCCTCCAGCGCCAGGTCAGCCAGCACGCTGGTCATGGCCGGGTGCGAGATCAGAGCGCGGCCGAACGCCTGGCGGAAGACCGCGTGATGGACCGCCGCGACGCAGGCCTGGCGGATCGCGGCGGCGCTGCCGAGCACGCAGTCCAGCCTGGTCGCGCTGACCATCTCGATGATGGTCGACACGCCGCGGCCAGCCTCGCCCACCCGCCAGGCGAGCGCGCCCGCGTACTCCACCTCGGCCGAGGCGTTCGATGAGTTTCCCAGCTTGTCCTTGAGCCGCTGGATCCGGATGGCGTTGCGGCCCCCGTCGGGCAGCACCCGGGGGAGCAGGAAGCAGGTGAGGCCCTCCGGCGCCTGGGCCAGGACCAGGAAAAGGTCTGACATCGGCGCGGAGCAGAACCATTTGTGGCCGGTCAGCAGGTACTCCCCGGTGGCGGTGGGGACCGCGCGGGTGGTGCCCGCCCGGACGTCGGACCCGCCCTGCTTCTCGGTCATCGCCATCCCGGCCAGCAGGCCCGCCTTGCCGTCGGGGATGCGCAGGCCCGGGTCGTACACGGCCGAGGCGAGCAGCGGCTCGAAGCGCGCGGCCAGGGCCGGTCGCGGCGCAGCGCGGGGACGGCCGCGTAGGTCATCGAGATCGGGCAGCCATGCCCGGCTTCCGCCTGCGTCCAGACGTAGAACCCGGCGGCCCGTGCCACGTGGGCGCCAGGCGCGGCGTCCGCCCAGGGCGCGGCGTGCAGCCCGCGGGCGACCGCGACGGTCATCAGCTGGTGCCAGGCGGGATGGAATTCGACCTCGTCAATCCGGTTCCCGTACCGGTCATGACTGCGCAGCGCCGGGGGGTGCTCGTTCGCCAGGCGGGCCTGATCCTGGGTGCCCGCCGCTCCGGCGATCCCGCCAAGCTCATGCAGGCCACCGACGGCCCAGGCGGCGCCCTCCCGCGCCACGGCCTCCAGCAGGGCCCGATCGCTGGCGACATCGTGACCGGTCAGCGGCGGTACCTGGTTGAAGACCTCGTGAGTGGCCTGCCCGGCGGGGGTTATCATCTGCTCCTCCCTCGGGTCAGCGAAGCGGGTCAGGTGTGGATGCCGCACTCGGTCTTGGCCGTGCCTGCCCAGCGCCCGCTCCGCGGATCCGCGCCTGCCTCCACCCGCACCGTGCAGGTCCGGCAGCCGACCGAAGGGTACCCGTCGTAGACGAGCGGGTTGACCAGGACACCGTGGGCGGAGATGTAGGCGTTGACCTGTTCCTGGGTCCAGTCCACGATCGGGTTGACCTTGACCATCCCCCGGCGGGCGTCCCACTGCACCACCCCGGTGTCGCTGCGCGCGGAGGTCTCCTCGCGCCGGACGCCGGTGATCCAGGCGTCGTAGGGCCCGAGGGCCTGTTCGAGCGGGACGACCTTGCGCAGGTAGCAGCAGAGATCAGGATTGCGGCCATACAGCCGGGCGCCGAGCTCGGCGTCCTGCTCGGCAACGGTCCTGCTCGGCGTCACGTTGATCACATTGACCGGGTAGACAGAGGAGACGGCGTCCCGGGTCCCGGTGGTCTCGGGAAAGTGGTACCCGGTGTCGAGGAAGAGGACGTCGACCCCCGGCATGATCCGGGAAGCGAGATCGATGATCACGGCGTCCGTCATCGACGACGTGATACACAGGCGGCTGCCGAAGGTTTCGGCCGCCCATCGGATCACGTCGTCGGCGTCTGCGCCGCTCAGATCATCTGCTGCCCTAGCGGCAAGCCGCTCCATCTCGATGACTGCCTCCCTGCGGGTGGGATAGCGGGCTCCGGGCCCGTCACGTCATCCGCCTGACCCGGACAGCGTAGCCGGGTCGGCCGTGGCGCGTGGTGCGGGCGCGGGAAGCCGCGCCGAACGGAAGAACCACGAAAATCCTCCCAGTCCGGCGCAGGGCTTCCGCGGTCCGCAACCCCGCCCGGCCGTCGTCTATTCCGCAGGCTCGGCTTTTGCGCTCAGGCAGGCGTAGCGTGACTCAGCCCTGGCGGATCCAGCCGACGCGCGGCTCGGTGGGCGCAGTGCGCGCCTGATGCTGGCAGTCGCACCAGTTGCGCCCCGGGCAGTCAGCATGATGCTGGTCACGGCACGGTTGACAGACCACGCTGTCCATTGTCGCGTGCCGCGATGCTGCCAGCTTCGTCCGGGTTAGGGATAAGGGCAAAATAGGCGCGGGTCAGGCTGCGTTGGCCCGGCGCATCCGACGGCGCCGCTCGGCCGAGCGCTCGTCCTCATTCAGCCCGCCCCAGGTGCCGTACTTCTCGGGGCGACCAACGGCATAACCGAGGCATTCGGCGCGTACCGGGCATGCGGCGCAGACGGCCTTCGCCTTGCGCTCGCGTATTTCACGCTCAGGCTGCCGCTCGCCGTCAGGGCCGAAAAACAGGACGACGTCCCTGCCGCGACAGGCAGCGTCGTCTTGCCAGCCCCAGTTCGGCCGCTGCATCACAACGGCCTGGCGGCGTACCTCAGACATCGTTAGCTCTCCTCAACCCAGCTGACCGTTAACTTCCTTGCCTAGCGGAGCGTCCGGCCCGCTGGACGCTAAAATCTCGCGTGATGCGGCATTCGCCCCGTCGCATATGCAACGCGCTACCCCATCGTGGTGTTCCCGCGGCACGGGTCATCGCGGAGCGTGAAGCGATAGCCATGGAGCCGGCTAGGTCAGCGAGCCGACGCTTATCATGCCATCCGGTCCGGTAGCCGCGAGGCGGGATCGGCAAACTGCCTCACCGCCACAGTACCCGGATGCAGCCAGGCGTTCACCAACTAGACAAATCCGATGGTTGCGGGCCACCATGGGCACCATGTCGGCATCGGACGCGACACCCCTGCCCCGGCTGGGCGAGGTTTTCTTCGATGTCAGGGGTAGCGCCAGGAGCATGAGGCTGAGCTGGTACGCGGACACTGGCGTGGCCGTGTTCAGCATCTGGCAGGCGGGTACCTGTACGGGCACCTTCCGGCTGCCCATGGGAGACCTGCCCCGGATGATCGAGACGCTCCGCCGTGGCCCCGGCGGGCGGCCTGCACCCGACCCAGCGGCCCGGGAGCCCGGGTACGACGGGGAAGCCGGATACGCCGCCCAGGCCTGGCCGGACCCGGAGCCGGACCCCGGGCCCGCCACCCAAGCCTGGCCCGCGCCAGGGCGCGGGTACGCGCCGGAACCCGGCGACGCGGCGGACGCAAGGTATGCGGCGTCCGCACCCGGATTTGGCTGGGAACGGCCAGATCCCGCTCCGCCCGGCTACCCGGCAGGCGAAGGCGGCTGGGGCTACCCGGCTGGCCCGGCCGCGCCTGCCTACAACGGCGGCCACAGCGCTGAGTACGGCGCCGATTACCGGACTGAGTACGCCGCTGAGTATCGGGACGATTACAGCGGCGGCCATCGCGGTGATTTCGCCGACGAGCGCGCCCAGGCACATTACCTGCCCGCTCCCGCGGGGGCCGGCTACGAGCCTGAATCCGATGGAAGGGCTACTGTTTCCCGGGCCTATAACGGCGAGACCGTTCCCGGGCCCGGTGCTCGCGGCAGACCGCCGGAGTCTTTTTCCTGCGGCCCGCCCGCCGCTGGCGAGCCCTAGCAGGTCAGCGCGCCGGTCCCGGTTTACCCTTAGGCAGTCCCTTCGGATAGCTTGGCAGCCCATGGGCTGTCAAACGCCTCACCAGGAACGTTGCCAGGGTGCCGTTAGAGGCTCCTGATGCGTGGGGATATATTTGCCTCGGGGGAAGGGGGACCACAAGTGGCCCAGAAAGTCTCTGTCACATTCGCATGTGACTACGATGAGAAAGAGATTCCGGACGGCGAGCACATGACGCGCGCGTTCAGCCTCGACGGCCGGGACTACGAGATCGACCTATGCGAGAAGCACAGCCAGAAGTTTGACGAGGCTGTGAAGCGGTTTGCGGACAAGGCTCGCAAGGTGAGCAACCGCATGTCGCGGCCGAAGCGCAGAACGGCGGCGCATCGCCAGCGGAGCGCCGACATTCGCGCGTGGGCGAAGCGCAGCGGGATAGATGTAAGTGATCGCGGCCGGATTCCGGCGCAAGTGATCGCCAAGTACGAGGCCAGTCACCGGTAAGGTGCGCGGTTGAAGAACGTCTGCCGGGCGGCTCATCAGTAGGGCGCGCCGTCGCCTTCCGTCCGCCGTGGCCGGTAGCCGCGACGGGCGACGGGCCTTGACCGGGCAGCCAGTCGATGCCTTTCCGATCACGGCATTCAGCAAGCTATCGAGCCGGACCAGGGCATAACCGCCTGAATGCGTGCTCCCGGGGGCTCGTCGAGCCCCCGGGAGCACACCGGAATGACCTTTGACCGGTCCGGGCTGAGCGTCAGACCTTGAGGAACGGCTTGCCGAGCGGCAGGAGCTCGCGTCCGCTCATCCCCCTGACCACCAGGCCAGCCGAGGTGTACCAGGCGACAGCCGCGGTCACGACGCCGATGTAGCCGCCCCAGTGGATGATGGTCGAATTGGCCGCGAAGCCGCCCCACACGAGGAGGATCTCGGTCACCTCAAGGGTCAGGAAGACGCCGAAGATCGCGACGTTGACCATGCTGCTCCAGATCAGCATGTAGGTGTTGAAAATGGCGAATGCCAGCACGATCCAGGCGAGATCCTTGCCGGTCAGCGCCGCATAGACTAGGGCGCCCACCCCGGGCGGGGGCGCGGCCGCGGCGACAAGTCTCACCCAGAGCGCAAGGCCGATCCAGAACGCCCCGTAGGTGCCGAACGCCGTGGCACCGAAGACGTTCCTGTTGCGGAACTCCCACATGCCCGCCAGCAACTGGGTAAGACCGCCGTAGGCGAGGGCGTAAGGCAGCCAAGCGAGGCCGGTGGCATCGTTCATCCAGTTGGCGTTCTTCACCGAGAGCAGGAACGTCGTGAGAGCGAACGCGGCTAGCCCCAGCGGCCCGGGATCGGCAATACCGGTGCCGACGGGCGGTGACTCGTTGGTGGTGGTCAAGGGATGCCTCCTGAAGGACTTGCACCGCCCGGCCGCAGGCTGGCCGCCGCAGGGCAGGCACTCGGATGGGAGCGAAGGAGCACGCTGGCCGTTCCGCCCGGATGAGGCGACCAGGCGGGTAATCCGCGCTGGCGCGCCACCTGAAACGGACAAAGCCCAACAGAAGCTTTCATACGTGGACCTTCCTTATCTTCACTGCTGGCTCAGCAGAACCAGCAGGAAAGATCTTCCCTGAGCGTAACTCCGTCGCCGCTGTTTCGGGAGACCCAGTTTTCGCCGTTCGGCCCCTATGGCACCGCTTCGCGCGGGCGGCGGTGGGCCAGGAACCAGGCCCGGGCCCGCGCGGTTCGCCAGGACGACGAGCCGATCCCCGGCGGTGTGCTCCGGGCTGGGACCAGTCGGCGCCTGGCGCCCCGGGCCGCCTGCTGGCGATCACGCGGAACTCACCGATGGCGTGCAGATCGCCGAATCGCGGGCGGGACCAGACCTAAGTAAGAGCGGGATTTATAACGATACGTGCCTACCTGGTCGGGCAATTGGAGCGGCGGCCGGGCCGGGGCGGGCCGCGCAGCCTCAGGGCGAGGCGACCCGGCTGAGCTGCGCAGGCACCCGCGTGGCGGCCCGCCGTACCGTCACTTGGCGCGGCGTGCGGTCCGGCGCGGCGCCGGTGTTCCGGCTGCCGTGCTTGTCGCGAACCTGGCCAGCGCCTCCGCGTAGATCTCGTCCGGATTCAGCCTGCGCAGCTCCTCGGCGAGCAGCTCGGCGATCTCCCTGCGGTGCAGGGCGACCCGCCGCTCGGGCTGGCCGGGGCGGCTGAGCGTGGCGGTCCGGCCGTCCGGCCGGGAGATGGTGATGTCACCGTCGCTGACCAGGAACTTCACTTCGGTGATGCCCGGGCCGCCTGACACGTCCCGGTCAAAGGGCGCCCGGAGCCGCTCCGCCAGCCACGCGGCGATCAGGTCAGCGGTCGGGTTGCCGGCTTCCGCGCACACCGCCCCGCCGGTGATCTTGCCATGCGGCTGGTCCAGGGTGGCGGCCAGCAGCGACCGCCAGGTTGTGGCCCTGGTCCAGCTCAGGTCGGTGTCGCCGGGCCGGTAACCGGCCGCGAGGGCGGCCAGCGCGGCGGCCGGCGCGCCCGCAGCGGCGGCGTCGGTGACCCTGCGCTGCGCGAGGACGCCCAGCGGATCGCTGGCCGGCACCACCGGGGCGGCGTCCGGCCACCAGGTGACGACCGGCGTGTCCGGGACGAGCAGCGGCACGACCACCGAGTCGGCGTGCTGGCCCATCGGGCCGTACAGCCGCAGCAGCACGGTCTGGCCCGGGGCGCCCTCACCCGTCCTGATCTCGGCATCGAGCCGCGACTGGACGACGGGACTCCTGACGATCACGCCGAGCACCCGGCACGGATGCTCGCGGGCCGCCTGGTTGGCCGCGCGGATCGCGTCGTGCTGGCCTGCCTCGTCGGTCATGATGATGAGGTTCAGCACGACGCCGGTGGTCGGGCCGCCCAGCTGGTCCCTGGCCCGGGTCAGCGCGTCGTGGATGGCACGGGTTGTGGTGTCGGTGAGGTCGATCAGCATCGCGGTCTCTCCCTATCGGCGCTGCATACGGGCGGCCCGGTCGCGCGGGCGCGCTAGAGCCTGCGCCAGACCCGGCCGTCGCGGGCCAGCAGCTCGTCAGCGCTGTCTGGCCCCTGGGTACCTGCCGCGTACTGCTCGGGCTTCAGGTGCTCGGCCCAGAACAGCTCGATCGGGTCCAGGATCTTCCAGGACAGCTCGACCTCCTGCTGCCTGGGGAACAGCGGCGGGTCGCCCACCAGCACGTCGAGCAGCAGCCGCTCGTAGGCCTCCGGGCTTGACTCGGTGAACGACTCGCCGTAGGCGAAGTCCATATTGACGTCTCTGACTTCCATGGCCGAGCCGGGCACCTTGGAGCCGAACCTCACGGTGATGCCCTCGTCCGGCTGGACCCGGATGACCAGCGCGTTCTGGCCGAGTTCCTCGGTATCAGTGGCCGCGAACGGCAGGTGCGGCGCCCGCTGGAAGATCAACGCGATCTCGGTCATCCGGGTGGGCAGCCGCTTGCCGGTCCGCAGGTAGAACGGCACCCCCGCCCACCGCCTGGTGTCCACGGTGAGCCGCACCGCCGCATAGGTCTCGGTGACCGAGTCCGGCGGGATGCCGTCTTCCTCCAGGAAGCCGCAGACCTCGACACCGCCCTGCCAGCCGGCCGCGTACTGGCCGCGGGCCGTGCCGGTGGCGAGATCAACGGGGATCCGGACCGCCGACAGCGCCTTCTCCTTCTCGGCCCGCAGCGAGTCCGCGTCGAAGGACAGCGGCTCCTCCATCGCGGTCAGGGCCAGCAGTTGCAGCAGGTGATTCTGGATCACGTCCCGGGCCGCGCCGATCCCGTCGTAGTACCCGGCCCGGCCGCCGATGCCGATGTCCTCGGCCATCGTTATCTGGACATGGTCCACGTAGCCGCGGTTCCAGATCGGCTCCCACATCGTGTTGGCGAAGCGCAGCGCGAGGAGGTTCTGGACGGTTTCCTTGCCGAGGTAGTGGTCGATGCGGAACACTGCGTGCGCGGGGAACACCGCGTCCAGCATCGAGTTCAGCTGGCGGGCACTGGCCAGATCGTGGCCGAACGGCTTCTCGATCACCACCCGGCGCCAGGGCTGTGGCAGGTCAGGCCGGGCGGGCGGCGGGGCCTGGGACAGGCCGGAGCGCTTCAGCTGCTGGACGACGACCGGAAACGCCTTCGGCGGGATGGACAGATAGAACGCGTAGTTGCCGCCCGTGCCGCGCTCCGCGTCGAGGTCGGAAACCGTCTGCGCCAGCAGGTCGAACGCGGCGTCATCGTCGAATTCGCCGGGCACGAACCTGACGCCCTCGCTGACCTGCTGCCAGACCGCGTCGCGGAACGGCGTGCGGGCGTGCGCCTTGACCGCGTTGTAGGTCAGCTGCGCGAAATCCTCATCCGCCCAGTCCCGCCGGGCGAACCCGACCAGCGAGAAACCGGGCGGCAGCAGGCCGCGGTTGGCCAGGTCGTAGATGGCCGGCAGCAGTTTCTTGCTGGCCAGGTCCCCGGTGACGCCGAACATGACGAGCACGCACGGGCCCGCCACCCGCGGGATCCGGCGGTCGCGCGGATCACGGAGCGGGTTGGGCGGCGGATCAGGACTCATCTGCTGCCTGCTTGGCCAGCTCGGTCTTGATGGTCCCCAGCAGATCCTCCCAGGATGCGGCGAACTTCGCCACGCCCTCCCGCTCCAGTACCTCGACCACGTCGTCGTAGCCGATGCCGAGCTGCTCCAGGTCCGCGAACACCCGGCGGGAGGCCTCATAGGTGCCTGCGATCGTGTTGCCGTGCAGCTGCCCGTGGTCAGCGGTGGCCCGGATGGTCGGCTCCGGCATGGTGTTGACGGTGTGCGGGGCAACCAGCTCGGTGACGTACATGGTGTCCGGGTAGGCCGGGTCCTTGGTGCTGGTGGATGCCCACAGCGGTCGCTGCAGCCGGGCACCCGCCTGCTGCAGCGCCGCCCACCGCGGCGATGCCTGGTCGAACCTCTGCTCGAACAGCTCGTAGGCCAGCCGCGCATTGGCGATCGCCGCCTGGCCGCGCAGCGCCTGGGCCTGCTCGCTGCCGATCTTGTCGAGCCTGCGGTCGACCTCGGTATCCACCCGGCTGACGAAGAACGAAGCCACCGAGGCAATGCCGGACAGGTCGCGCCCGGCGGCGGCCGCCTGCTCCAGGCCGGCCAGGTAGGCGTCGATCACCTGCCCATATCGCTCCAGCGCGAAGATCAGCGTGACGTTGACGCTGATCCCCTCGGACAGGGCGGCGGTGATCGCGGGCAGCCCGGCCAGCGTGGCCGGGATCTTGATAAGCAGGTTCGGCCGGTCCACCAGCCACCACAGCGCCCGGGCCTCGGCGATGGTCTTGGCGGTGTCATTGGCGATCCGCGGATCCACCTCGAGGGAGACCCGCCCGTCCAGCCCGCCGCTGGCGTCGTAAGCCTCGCGCAGGACGTCACAGGCCCAGCGGATGTCGTAGCTGGTGATCGCCCTGGACGCTTCCCCGAGGTCGACGCCGCGCACCGCCAGGTCGGCCACCTGGCCGTCGTAGGCCTCGCCGTGCGCCAGGGCGTGCGCGAAGATGGTCGGATTGGAGGTCACGCCGACCACGTGGAAGTCTCGGATCAGGGCCGCGAGATTCCCGGTGGTCAGCCGCTCCCGGCTGATGTCGTCGAGCCAGACCGCCACGCCAGCGGCGGAAAGCTGTCCCAGAGTGTCGTCGGGCTTGGTCATGACATCTCCCTTATTGAGTTCAGTTGCCTGCCGCTGAGCTCACTGGCTCCCTCGTCGTGGCGACCCAGTTTCGACCCTATCCCGGTACGCCGGTCCTAATCAGCTGCCACGGATTCGGCGTCGGCTGCCACGGATTCGGCCGGCTCGGGCAGCGGATCGGGCGGCCCGGCCGCCACACCGCGGTCACGGAGCGCGAATACCAGCCAGAGCATGGTGACCCAGATCGCTGTCGAGCCTGCCACGTGCACCCAGACCAGGCCGGCCGGCAGCCCGCTGAAGTACTGCGCGTAGCCGATGCTGCCCTGCACGCCGAGCAGCACGACGAGCAGCCAGCCCAGGCGCACCGCCCGGGCCGGTGCCGCGGTCAGCCGCAGCGCCAGCGCCAGCGCGATCGCGAGGCCGCCAAGCAGCCAGCCGATGTCGGCGTGCAGCTGGGTGACGGCCGGCAACGACAGGTGGTACCTGGCGACCGAGGCCGCCCCGGCCAGCGGGCCGGTGCCGGTGACCACGGTGCCTGCGGCGAGCATCACCGTGACCACGGCGAGCACCCCGAACGCGAACAGGCGTAGCTCAGGCCGGACCAGCGGGCGGGCAGGCCCGGTGCCCTCGGTGCAGCGCACCTGGAGCGTGACCGCGGCCGCGACCACCGCGATCGACAGCAGGAAGTGCACCGAGACCCAGACCGGGTTGAGCTTGGTCAGCACGACGATGCCGCCGATGACCGCCTGTGCGACGATCCCGGCCGGCTGCGCCGAGGCCAGCCAGACCAGGTCGGGCCGGCGACGGCCGCCCGGCCGGTACCGCCAGGCCACCGCGAAGACGAGGAGGGCGATCAGGAAGACGGCCACGCCGACCAGCCGGTTGCTGAACTCGATCCAGCGGTGGATGAGCGGGTCGCCGGTGGTCCCGCCCGCCGCGATGCTGGTGGCCGTGCACCTTGGCCAGTCCGGGCAGCCCAGGCCGGACTGGCTCAGCCGGACGCCCGCGCCGGTCAGCATGATCCCGACCGAGGCCGCCGTGCCGGCCAGCGCGATCCGCCGCATCGCGACCTGAGACGGCTTGAGCAGCACGTCGGCGCACCGGCGCACCAGGCTGCGGCCGACCGGGCGGGGGGCCGCAGCGGCGCCATTCGCGGCTAGGTGGGCGGGCACGCACCCATCGTAGGAGCGGGCTGCTCCGGCTGGCACGCCGGGCGGCCGGTCAGGCACTTTCTAGCTGGCCGGCGGGGGCGGGATGGCCGCGGTGACATCCGGTCCAGCGGCGTGCTGGCCGGGCTCGGAGGCCGCGGATTCCGCTCTCGCGGCGGCCCGCGCCGCGGATCGGTGGGCGGCACCGGCGCAGGCGACCATCACGCAGCCCACCGCGGCCCACTCGCTGGCGCTCAGCGCCTGGCCGAGCAGGATCAGCCCGACCAGCGCGGCGACCGCAGGTTCCAGGCTCATCCAGATGCCGAATACGCCAGCGGGGATGCGCCGCAGCGCCTCGAGCTCGAACCGGTACGGGATCACCGATGACAACAGCCCGATCGCCGCCCCGCTGGCCAGGACCCCGGGCCGGGCCAGCGAACCGTGAGCCGCGCTCACTGCGGTGGGCGTTACCGCCAGCGCGGCCACGCCCATCGCGATCACCAGGCCTGACGATCCGCTGAACCGGCGGCCGGTGGCGGCGCTCAGCAGGATGTAGCCGGCCCAGGCGACCGCCGCCACCAGCGCGAAGACGATGCCGGAGATGGCCAGCCCAGTTCCGCCGTGCGGGGCGGCCTGGCCGGCCGCCCGGCTGGTGCCGCCCTGTGACAGCAGCGCGACGCCCGCCCCGGCCAGGGCCACCCAGAGCAGGTCGACCGGGCGCCTGGACGCGGCGACGGCCACCGCCAGCGGGCCGAGGAACTCTATGGTCACCGCGATCCCGAGCGGGATCCTGGCGAACGACTGGTAGATCGAGTAGTTCATGATGGCGAGCGTCAGGCCGAACGTGACGACGACGGCGAGGTCCGGCCAGGCGCGCCTGCGGGCCATCGCCCGCAGCGCTCCGGCCAGCCCGCGGGCCCCGAACACCCCGAGCAGCGCGGCCGCCGACCACAGTCGCAGCCCAGTGACCGCCGCGGGCGCGGCCTGGCTGAAGAGCCTGGTGGCCAGGCCGGCGCCCAGCTGGACGGAGATGATCCCGGTCAGCACCAGGGCCGACGGCGGCACCGCGTGCAGCGGCACCGGCGGCCGGCGCCGCGGCGGCGCGGTAACGGCCCTACTCCCAACGGAAGGTGCGCATCGCCAGCGCGGTCCCCGCCGCGGCCCACACGACCAGGGTGGCCAGGTCAGCCACCGGCAGCCCGGAGCCATGCTGCAGTACCGAGCGCAGCCCGTCCGACAGCGCCCCGGGCGGCAGCAGGCGCAGCACCGGCTGCGTGGCGGCCGGGAACTTCGTCAGCGGGAAGACCATCCCGCCGATTCCCAGCATCACCAGGTAGACGAGGTTAGCGGCGGCCAGCGTCGCCTCGGCCCGCAGCGTGCCCGCCATCAGCAGGGCCAGCCCGCTGAACGCCGCCGTGCCCGCGAGGATGAGCAGCACCGTCCAGGGGAGTGCCGCCCCGCCCACGTGCGGGTGCCAGCCGATGGCGAGGCCCACGGCCACGATCACCACCGCCTGGCCGAGTTCCACGACCGCGACGGTGACCGTCTTCGCGGCGATCAGCCCGCGACGCGACAGTGGCGTGGCGCCGAGCCGCTTCAGCACGCCGTACCTGCGCTCGAATCCGGTCGCGATCGCCTGGCTCGTGAACGCCGTCGACATCACCGCGAGCGCCAGGATGCCGGGCGCGAGGAAATCGATCCGGCTGCCCGCCCCGAAGTTAACCAGCGGCTCCTTGCTGAACGCGGTGAGCAGCAGCACCGGGATGATGAGCGTCAGCAGGAGCTGCTCGCCATTGCGCACCAGCGTCCTGAGTTCCAGGCCCGCCTGCGCGGTGATCATCGCGGGCAGTGGTGCCGCGCCGGGAGCCGGCCCGGGCCATTCGGCGGCGATGTCCGTCACGAGCGCAGCTCCCGTCCGGTCAGCTCGAGGAAGACGTCTTCCAGCGTCCGGCTCTCGATCCGCAGGCTCTGCGGCAGCGCCCCCCGCTCGGCGCACCAGGCCGTGACCGCCGCGACCAGCTGGGGATCCACCTGATCGGGGACCTCGACCACGTAGTGCCCGGCCGGCGACTCCTTCACCATGCTGGCCGGCGGGAGCGCGGCCAGCAGGTCGTCGGTATCGAGGCCGCTCTCGGCACGGAACCTGAGCTGCCCGGCCGTACCGGTGAGCTCGGCAGGCGTGCCCGCGGCCACCTGCGCCCCGTGGTCCACGATGACGACGTGGTCGGCCAGCCGTTCCGCCTCGTCCATGTGATGCGTGGTCAGGATCACCCCGGCGCCGGCCGCCCGCAGTCCGGTGATCAGGTCCCAGGTCGCATGCCTGGCCTGCGGGTCCAGGCCGGCGGTGGGCTCGTCAAGGAACACCAGCTCAGGCCGGCCGATGACCGCGGCGGCCAGGGACAGGCGCTGCTGCTGCCCGCCGGACAGCCGCTTGAACGGCGTCCGCGCCGAGCCCTCGAGCCCGAGCCTGCGCAGCAGCAGCGCGGGCTCGATCGGGTGCGCGTAGAAGCGGGCCAGCACGTGCAGGTACTCGCCCGCCCGGGCCGCGGTCGGGATGCCGCCAGCCTGCAGCATCACGCCGATCTTCGGCCGCAGCGCGCGAGCGTCGGCCACCGGATCGAGGCCGAGCACCCGGACCGTGCCCGAGTCGGGCCGCCGGTATCCTTCGCAGATCTCGACCGTCGTGGTCTTGCCCGCCCCATTGGGCCCGAGGATGGCGGTCACCTGCCCGCGCTCGGCGCGCAGCGAAAGGTCAGTCAGCGCGGCCGTGGCGCCGTAGTTCTTGGCCAGCCTGTCGATCTGGAGGGCGGCCGGGGCAGTGCACACGCTCGCGAGTCTAGGCGCGACCGCGGGGGCGGTGGTCAGCCGCCCGGAGTCCTGACCATCCGGGCGGCCTCAACGAGCGCGGTGAACAACCGCAGATCGTCGCCGGCCTCGGGGTGCCACTGGACGGCCAGGCCGAATGGGCACTGGCTCGGGTCGATCTCGAAGGCTTCCACCGTGCCGTCCGTCGCCCAGGCCGTCGCGGTCAGGCCGGCGCCCAGCCGGTTGATGCCCTGATGATGGTGGGTCGGCACGTCAGTGTCGAGATGCACGTCCAGGTCGGTATGGCCGAGGATGTCGGCCAGGCGGCTGCCCGGCGCCACCTTGACCTGGTGCGAGCCGAAAGCGCCGGGCTTGGGCGCATGCTCGTCGTGGCCGACCACATCCGGCAGGTGCTGGTGCAGGCTGCCGCCGAGGGCCACGTTGATCAGCTGCATGCCGCGGCATATCCCCAGTATCGGCATCCCCGCCGCCAGCGCCGTCTCGAGCAGCGCTAGCTCAGCGGCGTCCCGGTCCTCGCGGACCGAGGCGGTCTCCGGCCCGCGCTGCGCGCCGTAGCGGGCCGGATCGATGTCGCCGCCGCCGGACAGCACCAGGCAGTCCAGCCTGGCCAGGGCGTCCTCGATACCGGCCGTGGGCGGCAGCAGCACCGGGATCCCGCCGGCGTGGGCGACCCGGTCCGGGTAGCGCCGCGGCAGCACCATCGCCTCCATGTCCCAGACTCCCCAGCGCGCCTGCTCGCAGTAGGCGCTGATACCGACCAGGGGAGTGCCTGAGCGCTCACCCCGGCCGCCTGCCTCGGCCACCAGAACCCCTCTTTCTGCCTGTCTCACCCGGCGGTTGCCGCCCGGTGGTTCCTGCCCTGTCACAGCATCCGTCGCTGCGGTATGCGACCGCGACGTCACTGCGCGTTCTTGGCTGGGCGCGTCACAAGGGTGTCACATACGCGCCGGAGATGCCGCCATCCACCAAAAAGGACGACGCGGTGATGAACGAGGAATCGTCGCTGGCCAGGAAGGCCACGGCGGCCGCGATCTCTTCCGGCTCGGCAAACCGGCCGATCGGGACGTGCACCAGCCGCCTGGCCGCCCGCTCGGGGTCCTTGGCAAACAGCTCGCGCAGCAGCGGCGTATTCACCGGGCCCGGGCACAGCGCATTCACCCTGATGCCCTCGCGCGCGAACTGGATGCCGAGTTCCCGGCTCATGGCCAGGACGCCGCCCTTGGACGCGGTGTAGGAGATCTGCGAGGTGGCGGCGCCGAGCACCGCGACGAACGAGGCGGTGTTGATGATCGACCCCTTGCCCTGGCGCTGCATGTAAGGGATCACGTACTTGCAGCCGAGATAGACCGAGGTCAGGTTGACCTCCTGGACGTGGCGCCAGGCATCCAGGCCGGTGGACAGGATGGAGTCATCCTCGGGGGGCGAGATGCCCGCGTTGTGAAAGGCGATGTCGATGCGCCCGTAGCGCTCCGCCACGGTCGCATACAGCCGCTGAACGTCATCCTGGCGGGCCACATCGGCGGCGATGAACAGCCCCCCGACCTCCTCCGCCGCGGTCTTGCCCGCTCCCTCGTCGACATCGACCGCCACGACCCGGGCGCCCTCGGCGGCGAGCCGCCGCGCGCTGGCCAGGCCGATGCCGCTGCCGGCGCCGGTGATGACGGCGACGCGGTCCTGCAGACGCTGCATTCGACTCTCACTCCCTGTAATTCAGGTGCGGCAATGAACAGGCTCTATTCAGGTGCGGCGATGAATACGTTCTTCACCTCGGTAAACGAGTCGGGCGCGTCCGGCCCGAGCTCGCGGCCGAGGCCCGATTGCTTGAAACCGCCGAACGGCGTCCAGTAGCGCACCGAGGCGTGCGAGTTCACCGACAGGTTGCCGGTCTCGACCGCCCGGGCCACCCGGATGGCCCGGCCGACGTCGCTGGTCCAGATCGACCCGGACAGCCCGTAGTCGGTGTCGTTGGCGATCCGAACCGCGTCGGCCTCGTCCTCGAACGGGGTGACGGTGACGACCGGGCCGAACACCTCCTCGGTGTAGGCCGGGTCCGTGGCGGTGACCGGCGCGAGCACCGTGGGCGGGAACCAGAACCCAGCACCCTCAGGTGCGCTGCCGCGGAAGGCGACCGGCGCGCCGTCCGGCACGTATGACGCCACGTGCGCCCGGTGCGCAGCCGAGATCAGCGGGCCCATCTCAGTGCTCGCCGAGGCGGGATCGCCAACCTTGACGCCGGCCACTGCGGGCTCGAGCAGCTCCATGAAGCGATCGAAGACCGAGCGCTGCACCAGGATCCTGGACCGGGCGCAGCAATCCTGCCCGGCATTGTCGAACACCGCGTAGGGAGCGGTCGCCGCCGCCTGCTCGAGATCGGAATCGGCGAACACGATGTTGGCGCTCTTGCCGCCGAGTTCCAGGGTGAGCCGCTTGACGTGGCGCGAGCACCCCGCCATCACCTGGCGGCCGACCTCGGTGGATCCGGTAAATACGATTTTCCTGACGGCCGGGTGATCGACCAGCCGCTGGCCGACCACGCTGCCCTTGCCCGGCAGCACCTGGAACACGCCGTCGGGGAGGCCCGCCTGCGCGGCCAGCTCGCCGATCCTGATCGCGGTCAGCGGCGTCATCTCGGCCGGCTTGGCGAGCACCGTGTTGCCCGCCGCCAGGGCGGGGGCCATCCCCCAGGCGAGGATCGGCATCGGGAAGTTCCACGGCACGATCAGCCCGACCACGCCCACCGGCTCGTGGAAGGTGACGTTCAGCCCCCCGGCCACCGGGATTTGCCTGCCGCACAGCCGTTCAGGCGCGGCCGCGTAGTAGTTGAGCACGTCACGGACGTGCTCAGCCTCCCACCGGGCCTGGCCGAGCGGATGACCCGACCCGGCGATCTCGAGCGTGGTCAGCTCGTCGGCGTCCGACTCGACGGCGGCGGCGAACGCGCGCAGCAGGGCGGCCCGCTGGCCCGGGGCGATCGCGCGCCAGCCCGCCTGCGCCGCGGCGGCCCGCTCGATGGCGGCGTCAGTCTGCTCCGCCGAGGTGAGCGCGACCGTGCGAACGGCTTCCTCGGTGGCGGGGTTGATGACGGTGAACTCAGACATCTGGCGCCGTCCTAGAGGCGCTCGAAGCAGCGCTGCAGCTCCCAGTCGGTCACCGCGGCATCATAAGCGGCCTGTTCCACGCGGGCGTAGTTGGCGTAATGCTCGACCACGTCGGGGCCGAACGCCTTGCTGGCCAGCTCGCTTGCCTGCCAGAGCGCCACCGCGTCCCGCAGGTTGTGCGGCACCGTGGCGCTGGTGTCGGCGTAGGCGTTGCCCTCGAAAGGCGGTTCAAGCTCCAGCTCGCGGTCGATCCCGTCCAGGCCGGCCGCGATCATCGCGGCCACCGCCAGGTAAGGGTTGACGTCTCCGCCTGGCGTACGGTTCTCCACGCGCAGCGATGAGCCGTGCCCGACGAGCCGCAGCGCGCAGGTCCGGTTGTCTGGCCCCCAGCGCACTGAGGTGGGCGCGAAGCTACCTGGTACGTATCGTTTATAGGAATTGATGTTCGGCGCGTAGCAGAGCGTGAACTCGCGCATCGCGGCCAGCTGGCCGGCCAGGAACTGCTCGCCGAGCCTGGACAGGCCATGCGGGCCGTCGCCGGCCAGCACCGGCGTGCCGTCCTCGGCCCGCAGCGATAGGTGAATGTGGCAGGAGTTGCCCTCGCGGGGGTTGGGCTTAGCCATGAACGTGATGCTCATGTCCTGCTGGGCCGCGATCTCCTTGGCGCCGGTCTTATAGATCGAATGGTTGTCGCAGGTGATCACCGCGTCCGCGTAGCGGAAGGCGATCTCGTGCTGGCCGAGATTGCACTCGCCCTTGGCCGACTCGACATACATGCCCGCCCCGGCCATCGAGTTGCGGACCGCGCGCAGCAGCGGCTCGATCCTCGAGGTGCCGAGGATCGAGTAATCGACGTTGTACTGGTTGGCGGGGACCAGGTCACGGTAGGACTTGGCGCTCGCCTGCTCGTAGGAATCCCGGAACACCACGAACTCGAGCTCAGTGCCGGTCATCGCCCGCCAGCCGCGCCCGGCGAGCCTGTCCACCTGGGCCTTGAGAATCTGGCGCGGCGAGGCGACCACCGGGGACCCGTCCAGCCAGGTGAGATCGGCCAGTACCAGCGCGGTGCCCTCGTGCCAGGGCATCTTGCGCAGCGTACTCATGTCCGGCACCAGCACGAAGTCGCCGTAACCGCTGTCCCACGACGACATCGCGTACCCGTCCACGGTGTTCATCTCGATGTCCACCGCCAGCAGGTAGTTGCACCCCTCCGCGTGGTGCTCGACGACCTCGTCGATGAAGAACTCGGCGGCCAGGCGCTTGCCCTGCAGGCGTCCCTGCATGTCGGTGAACGCCAGGACGACCGTATCGATCTCGCGCTCGCTCACCTCCACGCGCAGCCGTTCCAGCGTCAGCATCCCGCGCTGCTGCGTATAGGGGCCGTGACCCCGCAATCCCGGCATGAGCCTCCCATCGGTGATCTAGCTACACGTTAGGCGGGCCGGGCGCGCCGCGCGAGCCGACGTCAGGTGGTCAGCTCCCGCTCGATGGCGGCCAGCTCCTCGGGAGTGCCCTGTACCCGCGGCCCGGTGAACCAGTTCTTCGCCGACACCGCCCACCAGATCCCGGCGAAGCCGACGACAGCGACCAGCGCCACGATCGTGTAGTTGAAGGTCTTCCAGGTGATCGGGCTGGCGGCCGGCAGCACGAACAGGATCGTGATGAAGACCACCCAGCTGACGGCGATGATGCCGACCGTGGTGCTCCACCGGCCCAGGTGCCAGGGGCCGCGCCGGAAGTTATCCCCTAGGCGCAGCCGCAGGTAGGTCGGCGTGACGTAGGCGATGTACAGACCGATCGTCGCGATCGAGGTGACCGCCGCATACGCGTAGTTGTTCCAGAGGTAGGGCAGGCCAAGGATCAGCGCGCCGACCGCGGCGAGCCAGATCGCGTTGGTCGGGGTCCTGGTGCGCTTGTTCACACGGTGCCAGACGCGCGAGGCGGGCAGTGCGCCGTCGCGCGAGAACGCGTAGATCATCCGCGAGTTCGCGGTGATCGATGACATGCCGCAGAAGAGCTGGGCGCCGATCACGATCAGCAGCAGCAGCTTCCCGCCGCTGGCCCCGACCGCGTCAATGAAGATCTGGGCGGGCGGCACCCCGGTGGCCGAGTTCAGCTCGGCGGTGTAGTGCTGGATCGCGAAGGTGATCCCGATCAGCAGGACCCAGCCGGCCACCAGGGACACCAGGATCGACATCACGATGCCGCGGGGACCGCTGCGCGCCGCGCTGTGCGTCTCCTCCGTCATGTGCGCGGATGCGTCGTACCCAGTGAAGGTGTACTGCGCGAGCAGCAGCCCGAGCAGCAGCACGTAGAAGGTGCTGTGCCAGCCGGTGTTATTGAACGTGGAGGTGAAGACGAACGACGCCGACTGGTGGTGCGACGGCGCGAACACCAGAACCCCGACGATGATCAGCACTCCGAGCAGGTGCCACCAGACGCTGACGTCGTTGAGCAACGCGACCAGCCGGATGCCGAACTGGTTGAGCAGGCCGTGCAGGAGCAGGACCCCGGCGAAGATCAAGATCGTGACCCAGTGATAGGTGGGCGTGCCGAACTGCAGGTTCAGCAGCGCGTTGATGAAAAACGCGCAGCCGAAATCGATGCCCGCGGTGATCGCGACCTGACCGATGAAGTTGAACCAGCCAGTGAACCAGGACCACGCCGGGCCGTTCTTGCGTGCCAGCTTGGCCGACCAGTAGTACAGGCCGCCCGCGGTGGGGAAGCTGGAGCAGACCTCGGCCATGGCCAGGCCGACGAACAGCGTCATGATGCCGACGATCGGCCAGCCCCAGGTGATGATCGCGGGGCCGCCGGTGCCCATGCCGTACCCGTAGAGCGTCAGGCAGCCGGACAGGATCGAGATGATCGTGAACGAGACGGCGAAGTTAGAGAACCCGGACATGCGCCTGCGTAGCTCCTGGGCATAGCCGAGCTGGTGCAGGGTCTCTTCGTCACTGGTGAGCGGCCGCTGAGCCGCTTGCTCGTTGACCGACACTGCTGCTCCTTCGGTCCGTGGTGCGGGACGACTGCGGTGCGGTAACCGCTGGCCAGCCAACCGGCCTTAATGGTCTAATATCAGACCAATGATGGGCGGATCTCCGCGGATGTTCAAGACCTCGGCCCAGATTCGTCCGGGGGCGCCCTGGGCCGTCGGTACGCGGGTGAGGGGGGGACCCGCGTACCGGGGCGCCCGCCTCGTAAAGTCGAGCCAGCGGCCCGGTTCGCGGGCCTGGTGCTGCGCAGTGCCTGGCCCGTCTGCCCGGAGCCAGCTCCATTCCCCGGGAGCGCGATCGTTGTGAGTGCCGGACTGGACCTGACGGGCGTGCTACGGCCAGTGCGGGCCGGCAACGCCTTCGAGGAAACCGTCGAGCGGCTGCTCACGGTGGTCAAGCTCGGGGTCGTCGGGCCCGGTGAGCGATTCCCCGCCGAGCGCGATCTGGCCGCGCAGCTCGGCATCAGCAGGCTGACCTTGCGTGAGGCCATTCATGAGCTGCAGCAGGCCGGTTACGTCGAATCCCGCCGGGGCCGTTTCGGCGGTACCTTCGTCACCTACCGGCCGCCAGCCCCGGATGCCGGCGAACTGCGCCGGATGGCGCTCCAGGACGGTGACAAGCTCACCGACGCGCTGACCTTCCGGCTGGTGGTGGAGACCGGCGCGGCAGAGACGCTCGCCACCCTGATGGCCCGGGCGGCTTCGGACCGGCCAGCGTCGGGCCAGGCCGCCTCGGGTCAGGCCGCCTCGGGTCAGGCCGCCTCGGGTCAGGCCGCCTCGGGTCAGGCCGCCTCGGGTCAGGCCGGGCCTCGGGTCAGGCCGCCTCGGGCCAGGCCGCCTCGGGCCAGGCCGCCTCGGGTCAGGCCGCCTCGGGTCAGGCCGCCTCGGGTCAGGCCGCCTCGGGTCAGGCTGATGGCGCGCGCGAGGTCCTGCTGGCCAGGCTCGCCGAGGTCAACGCCGCCTGCCCGCAGGACTACCGGCGGCTGGACACCCTGTTCCATCTGTCCATAGCCGAGCTGACTGGCTCCAGCCTGCTCGCGACCGCCTGCGCCGATGCCAGGATGCGGCTGAACGGCCTGCTGAACGCCATCCCGGTGCTGCGCAGGAACATCGATCACACCGCAGGCCAGCACACCGCGATCGTGGTGGCGATCCTGGCCGGTGATCCCGATGCCGCCCGCCACGCGGTTGCTGAGCACCTGGAGGGCACGGCCGCCCTCCTGCGCGCCTTCCTCGCCTGACCCCGCCGCGCCCGCCTCGCCCACGCCGCCGCGCCTGCCTCGCCTGATCCCGCCGCGCCTCGCCCCACCCCCACGGGCGGCCTCCTCTCCCACTCGCCCCGCCACCCGGCAGAGACCCAACTCATGATCACGGTTGATTGGGGGCGCGCGCGCACCCCCAATCAACCGTGATCATGAAGAGGCGCTGGGTCGGCTGGGCTGGTGGCCGTCGTGATCATGAAGAGGCGCTGGGGTGAGCTGGGCTGGTGGTCGGCGTCGGAAGGCCGATCGGGTTCGGGTAGGGCAACACAGCCGCGCAGGCCAGGGAGACCGGGCTGAGCAGCGCGGCCAGCCGGTCGGTGGCCGCTGGCCCGAGCCGGGCCCAGGGCCGCGCGGCGGCCAGGTTCGTCGCGTCCTCCACGGCGCGGTGGGCGGCGGTGCCCACCGGGGTCGCCTGGCCATCGGGGCCGAGCCAGCCGCGGCTGGCTAGGCGGACTTCCGCGGCTTCCCACTCCTCGTCGGTCCAGCCCCGGATCGGCTGCAGCATGCCGCGTTCGGCGTCGAGGCCCGCGCGCAGCACCAGCGCCTCGCAGCCATCGACGCCCGCCGCCACCAGCGCGGCGTAGTGGCCATCGCCCCGGTGCTCGCGCAGCAGGGTGGCCGCCTGCCAGAGCCGGGCCAGCGGCTCGGCGGACGGCGGCAGCGCGGCATTGGCCGACGCGAGCACCCGGCCCGCGCAATCCAGGCCAGCGGTCGCGCTGGCCAGTAGGTCGGCAGCGTCCCGCACGGCCTCAAGAGCCTGGTCAGAGCTGCCGAGCAGGCTGCGCAGGGCCGCCACCGCACCCGCCGATCTGACCGCCAGCGCGTCTTCGGGCGTAATCAGGTCCCAGACGGCGGGGATCGCCCGGGCTACCATCGGGTGAGCGAAGCTGAAGAAGGCGCCGGTCACCGGGGCGGCGCCTATTGCCCCCAGAGGGGCGGCCCGTCCCGCGAAGTAGCCTCGCCAGTACCCGCGTAGCCCGGCGTCCTCAAAGGCCGAACGGGCCTCGGGCGCGAAATAGGTCACCACGTGTATCGGTTCGAACAGCGTCCACATCCGCCTCGCCACGGCAGCTGCGTCGTCCACGGCAGCTGCGTCGCCCACGGTGCCTGCGTCGTCGATGGTGCCTGCCTCGTCCATAGTGCTGCACCTCCGTAACTGCACTTATCACATTTCCAGGCCGGGCACGCTTTGGGCCGATCCCCTCGAGTCAGGGGTCGGAACAGCCTCAGTGTCAGCCCCGGCGTGCCGCCCGAACCACGGCACCGCGCGGATAAGCATCGAGAGGGCCAATGTGACGCTGAGCGGGACCGCAAGCGCGGTGGACAGGTTCATGCCGATCATGTGCCGGGTCGTTGAGATGCCGTCGAAATAGGCGGCCGGGATGAACGCGGCGATGGCGCATCCCGTCATGCACAGCACGAGCACCGCGGCGTCCCGGCGCCAGGATCCGCTGACCTGGCTGGCCGCTCGGTCTGACGGCGTGACCTCGTTCCCGTCCCTGGGCGCGGGTCGGCGGGCGTCGCGGGGCGCGGCCGGCCCCTGCCTCGCGGATCGGCGCTCCGCGCGCAGCGCGCCGATCGCTATCGCCGCCATCACGGCCCAGAGCGGAACGAGCCACCACAGCCCGAACCTCGCCGGGATGCGCCGCACCAGCCAGCTGACCACCTGGACCCGGTGCTCGAGGGCGCCCGGCCGATGACCGCTGCCGGGCGCGAAGTTACCCAGGTAGGTCACCCGGAAATCCATGGCGAACGTGGCCGACAGCTGCCCGATGGAAAGGATCCGGCTCGGGTGGGTCAGCAGGAATCGCACGATCGTGCCTTCGGTCAGCCGTCCCGCGTAGCGGTGAAAGAGCGGGTCGCCACGGGGATTGACCTTGGTGAAGGCGTCGGTGCCCGCGTACTTGGCCCAGCTGGCAGGCAGGCCGAGTGCCTGCAGGTCGGCCCGGGCGTTGTCGTGCCCGTTGACGATGTCCTGGAAGATCACGTCCACCGCCTGCTCGTGGTGCAACGTCGCGGCGTACTGGCTTTCGCGATCCCAGTACACGAAGATGGCCGTCATGACGACCAGCGCCGCGGCGAGAACCGCTGCCGCGCCGGTCTGCCGGGTCAGAAACCTGCGCGACCCGGGCCTGGAGTCCCGGACCGCACTCGCCAGCACGGTGGTGAGGCAGATCGGCACAACCAGGGTTACGTACTGTTCCTTGGACAGGATCGCGAGCACGCTGCCGGACCCGACCAGCAGCAGGCCGAACGTGAGGCCGGGCCATCCCCGTCCCAGGTACACCGCGCCCGCCGCGACCAGCAGCAATCCGACCAGGGTGGCACCCTCGCTGAACGGGCTGGCGAAGGTAGGAAAGAAGGCGGCATCCGCCATGATCAGCCACACCGCGGCTGCCACCAGCAGCCGGGCCCACAGCGGCAGCCGCAGGCCAGACGTCAGGCTGGCGATGCCGAAGGCGGCGATCGCGGAGGTAAGCAGCCCGAGCGCGATCAGGTTGACGGTTCCGGGCAGGCCGAGTACCGGGGTGAGCCACCTGGCGGCGTCCAGCAACAGATGCTGCGATGAGAGGTAGAGGCTCACGCCGGCACAAGCCGGATCGCGGTGGAACTTGAAGTAGGCGTACTTGAAGTACCGCAAGTGGCCGCCGGTGACCGGTCCTACCCCGAGCCCGCACATCAGCCGGGGGCCATCGTGGTTGTCAGCCAGGCCGACAGGCACGGGAACCAGGAAGCGGACCGTGAACAAGCCAAGCGACACCGCGAAGACAGACGCCCACGCCGCGGCAGCGCCGGCCAGCCGCCGCGTCGGCGAACCTCCCGGCCCGTCCGCTGAGCTGCCGGGCGCCGCTCGGATTTCGCCGGGCGCCGCTGCGGCCTGGCCTGCATCCGCAGCGGTCCCGTCCGGGGCTACCACGGACTTGCCGGGCGCTGCCACGGACTCGCCAGGCGCTGCCACGGACTTGCCGGGCGCTGCCACGGACTTGCCGGGCGCTGCCACGGACTTGCCGGGCGCTGCCACAGACTCGCCAGGCGCTGCCAGGGACTCGCCGGTCGCGGCAGCGGCCTCGTAAGTGTCGCCGCGGACCCCGGAGCCGCTTGCTGGGCCGTGAGCTGCCGGTTCCTGGGTCGGCATCGGCCATCCCTCCGAAGTCTGGCTTTCCCAAGCTATTTAGCTATAACCCGGTGGGCTAAGTAGGCAATACCAAGGTCCGCCACTGCCAGATATGGTCATGACTAGCGGCGAACGGTGCCCAAGCTGCAGCGAGCCAGACCCGCCCAGCGCTGCCGTCGGCGACTGCGGTGGCCCATCGCGATCGGCCCTGGCAGTGGCCGGGCCGCACCGGCCAGGCCGCTGCCGGGGGGTCGATTGTGCGGACGGAAGTATTTACGGCACAATGATGTTGTGAAATACATGGGCCCGTCAGAAACGCTTGCGCACGCCCCCGGTGCCGGGGACGGGCCGAGTGCTGCGCCAGCCCAGGGTACGCAAGCCCAGCCCGGGACGGAACGGGGCACCAGGGCCCGGATTGCCCGGCTCATTCTGGAGAACGGCCCGGTCACTGCGGCAGGCTTGTCGGCGCGGCTGGGCCTGACCTCCGCAGCGGTCCGCCGTCACCTGGACAACCTGCAGGCCGAAGGCATGATCGAGACACGGGTCGCCAGGTCCTACGGGAACCGCAGCCGCGGGCGCCCGGCCCGGCTGTTCGCCATTACCGATGCGGGCCGCAGTGCCTTCGAGCACGCCTATGACGATCTCGCGACCGGCGCGCTGCGGTTCCTGGCCGAGCTGGCCGGGTCCGGCGCGGTGACCGAGTTCGCCCGCAGGCAGATCGCCGAGCTCGAAGAGCGGTACCGCCCGGCGGTCCAGAGCGCACCCCCGGCGCAGCGGGTGAAGGCGCTGGCTGATGCGCTGTCAGCGGATGGCTATGCGGCTTCGGCCAGCGGTGCGCCCGCCACCGCGGGTGGCGAGCAGCTCTGCCAGCATCATTGCCCGGTCGCGCACGTTGCCGCGCAGTTCCCGCAGTTGTGCGAGGCCGAAACTGAGGCATTCGGCCGCCTGCTCGGCACGCCCGTCCAGCGCCTCGCCACGATCTCCCACGGCGACGGGATCTGCACCACGCATGTCACGGCGCCGTCTCTCGTGCATCCCCGCACCCAACCAACCAAGTCCGGAGGAATCTCCGCATGACGACAATCGCGCACCCCGAGCTTGAGGGGCTGGAGCGTTACAAGTTCGGCTGGGCCGACTCTGACCTGGCGGGCGCGACCGCGCGCCGCGGCCTGTCCGAGGAGGTCGTCCGCGACATCTCGGCCCTGAAGAACGAGCCGGAGTGGATGCTCGAGCTGCGGCTGAAGGGGCTCAAGCTGTTCCGGCGCAAGCCCATGCCGACCTGGGGCTCCGACCTGTCCGGGATCGACTTCGAGCACATCAAGTACTTCGTGCGCTCGACCGAGAAGCAGGCCGCCAGCTGGGATGACCTGCCCGCCGACATCAAGAGCACCTACGACAGGCTCGGCATCCCCGAGGCGGAGAAGCAGCGCCTGATCGCCGGCGTTGCGGCTCAGTATGAAAGCGAGGTTGTGTACCACAAGATCAGGGAGGACCTTGAGGAGAAGGGCGTCATCTTCGAGGACACCGACACCGCGCTGCGCAACCACCCGGAGCTGTTCCAGGAGTACTTCGCCACCGTGATCCCGGTCGGCGACAACAAGTTCGCCGCGCTGAACACGGCGGTGTGGTCCGGCGGGTCGTTCATCTACGTGCCGAAGGGCGTGCACGTGGACATCCCGCTGCAGGCCTACTTCCGGATCAACACCGAGAACATGGGCCAGTTCGAGCGGACCCTGATCATCGTCGACGAGGGCGCCAGCGTCCACTACGTCGAGGGCTGCACGGCGCCGATCTACTCGTCCGACTCGCTGCACTCGGCGGTGGTCGAGATCATCGTCAAGAAGGACGCGCACTGCCGGTACACGACCATCCAGAACTGGTCGAACAACGTCTACAACCTGGTCACCAAGCGGGCCGTCGCCCAGGCGGGCGCGAGCATGGAGTGGGTCGACGGGAACATCGGCTCCAAGGTGACGATGAAGTACCCGGCGGTCTACCTGATGGGCGAGCACGCCCGGGGCGAGACCCTCTCGGTCGCGTTCGCCGGAGCCGGCCAGCACCAGGACGCCGGGGCCAAGATGGTGCACCTCGCGCCCAACACGTCGTCCCAGATCATCTCCAAGTCGGTGGCCAGGGCCGGCGGCCGGACCTCCTACCGCGGCCTGGTGCAGGTCCAGGAGGGCGCGGCGCACTCGAAGTCCACCGTGCGGTGCGACGCACTGCTCGTTGACGCCATCAGCCGCTCGGACACCTATCCGTACGTGGATGTCCGGGAAGATGACGTCGAGATGGGCCACGAGGCAACCGTTTCGAAGATCTCCGAGGACCAGCTCTTCTACCTGATGAGCAGGGGCATGACCGAGGACGAGGCGATGGCCACCATCGTCCGCGGTTTCGTCGAGCCGATCGCGCGCGAGCTGCCGATGGAATATGCCCTCGAGCTGAACCGGCTGATCGAGCTGCAGATGGAAGGAGCCGTCGGCTGATGTCGGTGCTGCAGGGGGCGGCGGAATCCGCCGCCCCCGTCTCAAGGCTGCACGAGCGGCAGTCGTATGACCTCGCGGACTTTGCGGTGCCTACCGGGCGCGAGGAGGAGTGGCGGTTCACGCCGCTTCGTCGCCTGCGCGGGCTGCACGGGGCGGAGGATCTGACCCCGGGCAAGGTCGGGGTGACAGTCGGTGCCGCCCCGGGTGTCACCGCTGAGCTTGCGCAACGCGGTGACCCCCGGATCGGTACCTCCTTTGTGCCGTCGGATCGGGTTAGTGCGCGGGCGCTCGCGGAGTTCGATGCGGCGACCGTGGTTACCGTCCCGGCTGGAATTGAGGGCACGGAGCCCACCGTGATCTCGGTGCGCGGGGAGAGTACCGAGGGGGCGGCGTTTGGGCATGTGCTGGTAGATGTGAAGCCGAATGCGCGGGCCGTGGTGGTGCTTGATCACCAGGGGAGTGCGACGTACGCGGATAACGTCGAGCTCGTAGTGGGTGACGGGGCGTCGCTGGCGGTGGTGTCGGTGCAGGACTGGGCCGATGACACGGTGCACTTGTCGCACCATCATGTGCGGCTGGGGCGGGACGCCCGGGTGACGCATACGGCGGTCACGCTGGGTGGCAGTGTCGTGCGGCTGGCGCCGTCTGTGCGTTATGCCGGGCCGGGCGGGGACGCTGAGCTGCGCGGGCTGTATTTCGCGGACGCCGGGCAGCACCTGGAGCACCGGCTCTTCGTGGACCACGCCGAGCGGAACTGCCGAAGCCGGGTCAGCTACAAGGGCGCGCTGCAGGGCGCGGACGCCCACGCGGTGTGGATCGGTGACGTGATCATCCGGCCCGAGGCGACCGGCACCGACACCTACGAGTACAACCGGAACCTGGTGCTGACCGACGGGACCAGAGTCGACTCGGTGCCCAACCTGGAGATCCTCACCGGTGAGGTGGTCGGGGCCGGGCACGCCAGCGCTAGCGGCCGCCTGGAGGACATTCACCTGTTCTATTTGATGGCCCGGGGGATCCCGTTCGACGAGGCGCGGCAGCTGGTGATCCGCGGGTTCTTCGGCGAGCTGATCGCCCAGATCGAGGTGCCCGAGCTGCGCGACAAGATCACCCGGTCGATTGACGCTGAGCTGGCGAGGTCCCGGGCATGACCGAGGCAAACTATCTGCGGGCCTGCGCCGCCGCCGACCTTCCCGATGAGGGAGCACTCGGCGTCGAGGTGCAGGGCGTGCCCGTCGCGCTGGTTGTCGCCGGCGGTGAGATCTTCGCCCTGCACGACGTGTGCTCGCACGAAGAGGTCCCGCTGTCCGAGGGCGACATCTACGACCACACGGTGGAGTGCTGGCTGCATGGGTCGTGCTTCGACCTGCGGACCGGCAAGCCCACCGGCCCCCCGGCGACCAAGCCTGTCGCCACCTACCCCGTGAAGATCGACGGTGACGACGTCTATGTCTCACTGTCCGATAGCCCGCAGCCAGACCAGGAGAGATGATGTCCACCCTCGACATTCGTGACCTGCACGTGGCCGTGACCGAGGCGTCCGGCGCCAGCCGCGAGATCCTGCGCGGCGTCGACCTGACGGTCGCGGAAGGCCAGACGCACGCCATCATGGGACCGAACGGATCGGGCAAGTCGACGCTCGCCTACGCGATCGCCGGGCACCCTAAGTACCAGGTGACCAGCGGGACCGTCACCCTGGACGGCGAGGACGTCCTGGCCATGAGCGTGGACGCGCGGGCCCGGGCCGGGCTGTTCCTGGCCATGCAGTACCCGGTGGAGGTGCCGGGCGTGTCGGTGTCCAACTTCCTCCGCACCGCGATGACCGCGGTCCGCGGCGAGGCGCCGAAGCTGCGGACGTTCATCAAGGACCTGCGCAGCGCCATGGACAAGCTGTCGATCGACCCGGCGTTCGCCGAGCGGAACCTCAACGAGGGTTTCTCCGGCGGCGAGAAGAAGCGGCACGAGATCCTTCAGCTGCAGCTGCTGAACCCGAAGATCGCGATCCTGGACGAGACCGACTCCGGGCTCGACATCGACGCGCTGAAGGTGGTGTCCGAGGGGATCAACGCGTTCCGCGCCGAACCCGGCCGCGGCGTACTGCTGATCACCCACTACACCCGGATCCTGCGGTACGTGCAGCCGGACTTCGTGCACGTGTTCGTGGGCGGCCGGATCGTCGCGCAGGGCGGCCCCGAGCTGGCCGACGAGCTGGAGGAGAACGGCTACGAGAAGTTCGTGACCGCGGAGGCGCTGGCATGACGCTGGACATCGCGCGGATCCGCAAGGACTTCCCGATCCTGGAGCGGCAGGTCCGCGGCGGGCAGCCGCTCATCTACCTGGACAGCGCCAACACCTCGCAGAAGCCGCGCCAGGTCATCGACGCGCTGACCGAGTTCTACGAGCGGCACAACGCCAACATCCACCGGGCCAACCATCAGCTCGGCGAGGAGGCGACGGCCGCCTACGAGGGCGCGCGGATCAAGGTCGCGCAGTTCATCGGCGCGGACGACGAGTCCGAGATCGTCTTCACCAAGAACATCTCCGAAGCCATCAACCTGGTCGCCTACTCGATAGGCAACGCGGCCGCCACGCCGGGGGAGGCGCAGCGGTTCCGGCTCGGCCCCGGCGACGAGATCGTGATCACCGAGATGGAGCACCACTCCAACATCGTCCCGTGGCAGCTGCTGTGCCAGCGCACCGGCGCGACGCTGCGCTGGTTCGGCGTGACCGACGAGGGCCGGCTGGACACCTCGAACATCGAGGAGCTTGTTAACGAGCGCACCAAGCTGGTCGCCGTGGTCCACCAGTCCAACGTGCTGGGCACCGTCAACCCGGTGCGGATGATCGCCGACCGGGCCCATGCCGTCGGCGCGCTGGTGCTGGTTGACGCCGCTCAGTCGGTGCCGCAGATGCCGGTGAATGTGCACGAACTCGGCGCCGATTTCCTCGGCTTCACCGGCCACAAGCTTTGCGGTCCCACCGGGATCGGGGTGCTGTGGGCGCGCCGGGAGCTGCTCGAGGCCATGCCGCCCTTCCTGGGCGGCGGCGAGATGATCGAGAGCGTCTGGATGGACCACTCGACCTTCGCCGAGCCGCCGCACAAGTTCGAGGCGGGCACCATGCCCATCGCGCAGGCGGTGGGTCTGGGCGCGGCCATTGACTATCTCGGCGAGGTGGGCTTCGAAGCGATCCACGCGCACGAGCAGGACCTGGTCTCCCGCGCCCTCGGCGCGCTGGCGACGATCGACGGGGTGCGCATCCTCGGGCCGGCCGAGCCGGTGGACCGCGGGGCCGCGGTCTCCTTCACGGTGCCCGGCGTGCACCCGCACGACGTGAGCCAGGTGCTCGACGAGCTCGGCATCGCGGTCCGGGCCGGCCATCACTGCGCCTGGCCGCTGCACCGCAGGTATGGCATCCAGGCCAGCACCCGGGCCTCGTTTTACCTGTATAACTCAGCCGCGGAGGTCACTGCCCTAGCCGAAGGGATCAGGCACGCGCAGCGGTTCTTCCGGGCCGGGGGATAACTGGCGTGATCCGGATAGCTGCGATGGAACACAGGGTCCAGCCGAGGAGTTGAAGCCGCTGCTATGGAACTCGAGTCGTTGTACCAGGAGATCATCCTGGATCATTACCGGCACCCGCACCACAAGGGCCTGCGGGAGCCTTACGACGCCGAGGTGCACCACGTGAACCCGCTGTGCGGCGACGAGGTGACGCTCCGGGTGACGCTCTCCGGCGCCGACGGCGAGCCCGCCGTGGCTGACGTGTCCTATGACGCGCTGGGCTGCTCGATCAGCCAGGCCAGCGTGTCGGTGATGGCCGATGCGATCATCGGGAAGACCGTGGCCGAGGCGATGGACGCCAGCGAGGCGTTTCTCGGGCTGATGAAATCCAGGGGCGAGGGATCGCCAGATGAGGACGTGCTCGGCGACGCGGTCGCCTTTGAGGGCGTCTCGAAGTACCCGGCGCGGATCAAGTGCGCGCTGCTGGGCTGGATGGCCTGGAAGGACGCGACCGCCAGGGCGCTGGCTCCAGCGGCGTCCGACGACGACTCAAGTGCCGGGTCCGCCCGGCCCCGGGCAGGGAGCCAACATGACTGAGAACGCGACCGAGATCGCCCGCCAGGTCAGCCGGGAGACCGGGCTAGCCGCGCCGGCCAGCCCGGAAAACGGGGCCGTCGGCCCGCAGGCCCAGGCTGCAGGCCAGGAAAACGAGGCAGTCAGCCAGGACGGGCCCGCCAGCCGGGACACCGCCAGCCAGGACACCGGCAGCCAGGACACCGGCAGCCAGGACACCGGCAGCCAGGACACCGGCAGCCAGGACACCGGCAGCCAGGACACCGGCAGCCAGGACACCGGCAGCCAGGAGAACGGGGCTGCCCCGCTGGCCGGGGGGCTCAGCCCGGAGACCGAGGATCTGCTTGAGGCGCTCAGGGATGTCGTCGACCCGGAACTCGGGATCAACGTTGTGGACCTCGGGCTGGTCTACGGCCTGACGGTCGGCGAGGACCGGGTCGCGACCATCGACATGACGCTGACCAGCGCGGCGTGCCCGCTGACAGACGTGATCGAGGACCAGACGCGCGATGCGCTCGAAGGCCTGGTCAGCGACTTCCGCATCAACTGGGTCTGGCTGCCGCCGTGGGGGCCCGACAAGATCACCGAGGACGGCCGCGAGCAGCTGCGGGCGCTCGGCTTCAACGTGTGAGCACTCGCCGCGACAGTTGATCATGGGCGTCTCACGGGCATCCCAGGAATGCGTCCCAGGAATGCGTCCCAGGAATGCGTCCCAGGAATGCGTCCCAGGAATGCGTCCCAGGAATGCGTCCCAGGAATGCGTCCCAGGAATGCGTCCCAGGAATGCGTCCCAGGTGCGTCCCTGCCATATCTGTGGCTGCTCCAATGATCTTGACCGTTTCTCAGCGATATGTACTGAAAAACCGTCAAGATCATTTGCTGTCGCTCGGCTGGCGGGGCTGGCGAGGGTGGCGAGACTGCTGTTGCGGACGTGACTCGATTCGGCGTAGCGCTAGCTCGCGCGCCCGTCGCCAGGGAAGCGGCGAAGGCCGCCAGGGACTTCCTGCGCCGGGGCTCACCCTGATGCTCACCCGTTCGGGGAAGTGCTCCGTCAGATGGTCACGTAATGTGAGAAAAGCGCTGGTTGCGGCGACGACGCCCGGGACCGGATGCCGCAGGGGCGCGACCGAGGAGGCCGCCGATGGCGCAGTTCAGTGAGCTCAGGATCCGATTCGGCCGCAATGCCGGATTCCAATGCGGTGCCGGACTCGAGTGCGGTGCCGGACTCGAGTGCGGTGCCGGATTCGAGTGCGGTGCCGGATTCAGCTGCGGAGCCGGATGCGGCCGCCGTGGCGGATTCAGCAGCCGTGGCGGAGCGAACCGCGGGCTCGTGCTGCGCAGCCGGGCGTGACCATGCCGGACAAGGCGATCCGGCTGCAGCGGACTGACCGGGCCGCGCAGGGTCGGCGGCGGCCGGTCATGCTCGCGATCGCGGGCGATAGCGCTGCGGGCAAGACGACGCTGACCCGCGGGATCGTCGCCGCGCTGGGCGCTGACCGGGCCACCGCCATCTGCGTCGACGACTACCACCGCTACGACCGGCAGGAGCGCCGCAAGGTCCCGTTCACGGTGCTGCACCCGGACTGCAACTACATCGAGATCATCGAGCAGCATCTGCAGCTGCTGGCGCTCGGCAGGCCCATCCTGAAGCCCGTCTACGACCACTCGACCGGCCAGCTGGTCCGCCCGTTGCTGGTCGAGCCACGCGACTTCGTGATCGTCGAGGGACTGCTCCCGCTGCACACCAAGCTGGCCAGGGCCTGCTTCGACATCACTGTCTACCTCGACCCGCCGGAGGAGATCCGGCGGCAGTGGGAGCTGCAGCGCGACTGCGCGGAGCGCGGCTATACCCCCGACCAGGTGCTGCGCGAGCTTGACCGGAGAGAGCCAGATTCCGCCGCCTACATCAGGCCGCAGCGGCAGTGGGCCGATATCTGCCTCGCCTTCGCGCCCATCGCCGGCCGCGGCACCCCGGACGGGACACCGCTGTCGGCGGAGATCCTGCTCCGCCCGACCGTCCAGCATCCCGACCTGTCCGGCGTGCTCACCGACGACGACCGGCGGACCGTGCACCTGAAGCTGATCAGGGACAGCGACCGCAGGCCGGTGGACGCGCTGCAGGTACACGGTTATGCGCCCCGCGAGGACGCCAGGATCGTGGAGAAGGCCATCTGGGAGCAGCTGTCCTTGGACGCGCCGCTGCCGGAGACGCTCGGGGTGCTGGCCGACGGCCGGCGCAGCGAGCCACTCGCGATCGCACAGCTGCTGCTGGTCTGGCATCTCTACGAGGCGCTGACATGACGAACCTAACCGGCGGAAGCGTGCCGTGGCCGGGCGGCCGCGGCTGGATACCTCGCTGACATGGGCGGCCCGCCGCATCAGCCGTTGCGGCTGGTAATCGTCGACGATCACCAGATGGTGCTGGACGGCCTGAAGGCGATGCTCCAGCCCTACCGCGAGCAGGTCGAGATCGTCGGTGAATCCAGCGACGCGCGGGAAGTCACGGCGCTGGTGGCCGCGCAGAAGCCGGACGCGGTCCTGCTCGACGTGCGCCTGCGCGGGACAAGCGGCCTGGACCTGTGTACCGAGATCACGGCGCGCGCGCCGGACTGCCGGGTCGTGTTTCTCACGGTCTACGACGATGAGCAGTACCTCTATCAGGCCCTTCGGGTCGGGGCCGCGGGCTACCTGCTGAAGCGGATCCGCGGCGGCGAACTCGTCGATCACCTGCGCCGGATCTGCGAGGGCGAGGTCCTCATCGATCCGGCGCTGGCCGGGCGGGTGGCGCTGTCGGCGGCCAGGCTGCGCAGCGGGGAGTTCTGGCCCGGCGCCCACCTCGGACTGACCCAGCGGGAGAGCGAGGTGCTGTCGTTGCTGGTCGCCGGGCTGAGCAACCGGGCCATCGCGGCGAAGCTGGTGGTCAGCGAGGAGACCATCAAGACGCATTCCCGGGGCATCTACCGCAAGCTGGGGGTCTCCGACCGTGCGGGGGCGGTGGCCGTGGCGCTGCGCGAGGGAGTCTTCCATTGACCGGGCCATGGCTGTCGGGAGCCGACGCCGAGCGCGAGGCGCAACTGCTGTCCCGGGTCATCGAGACCATCTCGGCCGGCCTTGACCTCGACCGGATGCTGCAGGGCGTGGCCGGGCTGGTGACCGAGACCACCGGGACCGACGTGTGCTTCGTGCACCTGCTCGACGAGCGCGGACGCACGCTCCAGCTGCGCGGTGCGACACCGCCGTTTGACGGGCTGGTCGGAAAGATCGAGCTGGTAGTCGGCGAGGGCGTGGCGGGCTGGGTGGCTGACCACGGCGAGCCGGCCGTCATCGTGGACGACAAGGCCGCCGATCCCAGGTACCGGTACATTCCCGCGCTGCGCGGGGAGGAGTACACCTCGATGGTGTCGGTCCCGGTCGTGACCCCGATGGGCCATCTGGTCGGCGTCCTCAACGTGCACACCAAGCTGAGGCGCGAATTCAGCAGTGCCGACGTTGACCTGCTGCGGTCGGTGGCGGGCCTGGTGGCGGGGGCCATCGAGAACGCGCGGCTGCACACCAGGCTGGCGGAACGGGAGGAGGCGCTGGAGCGGTTCGCCGAGCGGATGGTGGAGTGGCAGGAACAGGAGCGCCGCCGGATGGCTGGCGAGATCCACGACGGGATCAGCCAGCGGATCGTCAGCCTCTTCTTCCACTTGTCCGCGGCCGCGGACGCGATCCCTGACTCGCCAGATGTCGCGGCCGGGCAGGTGGGCCGGGCGCAAGAACTCGCCGCGGCGGCCCTCGACGAGACGCGCTCGGCCATCGCCGGGCTGCGCCCGCCGGTCCTTGATGACCTGGGCCTGGCGGCGAGCCTGGAGAGCCTCGGCCATTCGTTTCCCGGCCTGGACGTCCAGGTCGAGGCGGCGGACTGCCAGATGGCCGAGCACGTGCAGACGGCGGTCTACCGGACCGCGCAGGAGGCATTGCAGAACGCGGCCAAGCACGCCGACGCACGGTCGGTACGGATCCGGCTCTTCCGGCAGAGAAACCGGGTCGTGCTGGAAGTGAGCGATGACGGCAGCGGGTTCGACGTGTCGGCGGCCGCAGGCGCCTGCGCCGCCATCGACGCCGGGCCGGGCGGGTCCGGCGGACCCACTGGTTTCGGCCTGCCCGGGATGGCCGATCGGGCGGAACTGCTGGGCGGGACGCTGGAGCTGGTCAGCGCTCCCGGCCGCGGGACGACCGTGCGGCTGGTTATCCCGCTTCGCCCGGTGCCAGGCGCGGTGCCAGGCCCGGCGGCTGACCCTCAGGGTCGGCGGCTGGGTTCTCCGGCGACTCGCTGAACACCCGGCTGGCCCGCACGTCTGCCGCGCTGATCTCCATGAGGTCGTCCCTGGCAATCTGGCCGCCCGCCGTGACCAGGCGCCTGGCCTGGCGCAGCCGCATCCGGTCGATGGCGTTCCTGATGCTCCTGGCGTTGGAGAACCGCGGCTGCTGCATGCGCAGCGCGACGTATTCTCCGAACGCGGCCTGCGCGTCGGGGGAGAGCCGGTACTGCTCGCGTTCCAGCATGAGGTCCGCGATCTGGAGCAGCTCGTCCAGCGAGAAGTCGGGGAAATCGATATTGTGAGCGATCCGCGAGGCCATGCCCGGGTTAGAACGGAAGAACACGTCCATCCGGTCGGCATAGCCGGCCAGGATCACCACGAGATCCTCCCGGTTGGCCTCCATGAACTGCAGCAGTATCTCGATGGCCTCCTGGCCGTAATCGCGCTCGTTCTCCGGACGGTAGAGGTAGTAGGCCTCGTCGATCAGGAGCACGCCGCCCATCGCGCGCTTGAGCACTTCCTTGGTCTTGGGCGCGGTGTGGCCGACATACTGGCCCACCAGGTCGTCGCGGGTCACGCTGACCAGCTGGCCCTTGCGCAGGTAGCCGAGTTCACGCAGCAGTTTGCCCATGTGCATGGCGACCGTGGTCTTGCCGGTCCCCGGGCTGCCGGTAAAGCACATGTGCAGGCTGGGCCGCGATGAGGTAAGCCCGTAGCGCTGCCGGAGCCGGTCGATGAGCAGTAGCGCGGCGATCTCCCTGACCCGGACCTTGACCGGGGCGAGCCCGATGAACTCGCGGTCGAACTCATCGAGCATCTGCGTGATCCGCCGCGCCTGCTGTTCCGCGGCCAGGTCGACGCGGGCGTCCGGGGCCAGTGGTTCCAGACCGTCAGGCTGGGCCGCCTCCCCGTCGGCGGCACCCGGCCCGCCCGCGGAGCCTGCGCCGTCGGCGCGCGGTGCGCCGGTGCCGGGCGGTCCGGCGCGGTCCGGCCTGGGCATCGCGAAACCGCGCGACGCTGGCTCATCGGGCGTGGTCATCCGCGGTCGCGCGCCCCGCCGGATCCGTTGCCTGCGTAGCGCTCGCCAGCAGGCTGCTCGGTGGCGTAGGAATGCAGTGAGTAACGGATCTGCCGGTCCGGGCCCTCCTGGCGGTCCAGCCGGAATCCGGGCTCGCTGCTCGGCCGGTTCACGATAAAGGCCAGCGCGCTCGTCTGCCTGCCGAGGCGCGCATCGTAAGCCACTACCTTGATGTAGTGCTGAGGGTAGGCGGCGCGGCACGCGGTCACCTCATGCATGCCCGCCGACGCATCAGCGATCTCGAACATCGGCAGGCCCCACATCTCCCAGATGACGTTGCGCGGGTGCGGGTCGTCGGTGAACTCGACGGCCACCGCCCAGCCCTGGTCGACCGCGTACTGGATCTGCGCCGCGATCTCGTCGTCGGTGAGGTCAGGCAGGTAGGAAAACGTGCCCTGGGTTATCCGCATGACTGCTCCTGGTGGCTAAACGGACGGCGGGACGGCTCGCGGCGGCAGGCCGCGTCAGCTGGTCGGGGTGACGACGACATCCGGCGTATCCGTGGACTCGTAGTTGAAGGTGATGTCGCCCCAGGTATCCAGGGCGACCTGCAGCGGCTGGCAGTGCTTGGCCGCCTCGGCCAGGATCTGGTCGCCCTCGCGAACGAAGTCGCGGCCCTCGTTGCGTGCCTTGATCATGGCCTCGGTGGCGACCCGGTTCGCGGTGGCTCCGGCCGAGATGCCCAGCGGGTGGCCGATCGTCCCGCCGCCGAACTGCAGGATCACGTCCTCGCCCAGGTAGCCGAGCAGCTGGTGCATCTGGCCGGCGTGAATGCCGCCCGATGCGACCGGCATGGTCCCCGGCATGGATCCCCAGTCCTGATCGAAGTAGATGCCCTGGGCCAGGTTGAGCGGGATGTGCGACTCGCGCAGCGTGTCGTAGTAGCCGCGCACCATGGACGGGTCGCCTTCCAGCTTCCCGACCACCGTCCCGGCGTGAATATGGTCGACGCCGATCAGGCGGCACCATTTCGAGATCACCCGGAAGCTCACGCCATGGGTCTTCTGGCGCGTGTAGGTGCCGTGACCGGCCCGGTGCAGGTGCAGGATGACGCCGTTGTTGCGGGCCCACCGGGCCATCGAGTGCATCGCGGTATAGCCGATGGTCAGGTCGATCATCACGATGATGCTGCCGAGCTCCTTGGCGAAGTCGGCGCGCTCGTACATGTCCTCCATGGTCGCGGCGGTGACGTTGAGGTAGTGCCCCTTGATCTCGCCAGTCCGCTCCTGCGCCCGGTTGACCGCTTCCATGGTGAACAGGTAGCGGTCACGCCAGCGCATGAACGGCTGGGAGTTGATGTTCTCGTCGTCCTTGGTGAAGTCGAGCCCGCCGCGCAGCGCCTCGTAAACCACGCGGCCGTAGTTGCGAGCCGACAGGCCCAGCTTCGGCTTGGTCGTGGCGCCCAGCAGCGGCCGGCCGTACTTGTTGAGGTACTCGCGCTCCATGACGATGCCGTGCGGCGGGCCCTGGAACGTCTTCACGTAGGTCAGCGGGATCCGCATGTCCTCCAGGCGCAGCGCGCGCAGGGCCTTGAACCCGAACACGTTGCCGATGATGGAGGAGGTTAGGTTCGGGATCGAGCCTTCCTCGAACAAGTCGATGTCGTAGGCGATATACGCGATGTACTCGCCCTCACGGCCGGGGACGGGATCGACCCGGTAGCACTTGGCCTGGTAGTGCTCGTAGGCGGTCAGCCGGTCGGTCCAGACCACCGTCCAGGTGGCCGTGGAGGACTCGCCGGCGACCGCGGCGCCGGCTTCCTCGGGCGGTACGCCAGGCTGCGGTGAGATGCGGAACGCCGCCAGCACGTCGGTGTCTTTCGGAACGTAGTCGGGTTCGTAATAGCCCATTTGCGCGTATGGGATGACACCGGCACTCCAGCGATCCTGCCCTGCCGCCATGGTTCCTCCGTTTGATCGTCTGCATTCCACAATGCCAGCCAAGCCATCGAGTGTCTATTGAGAGTTTCGCGAGAAATGTCAAGTATTAACTTTAGATATTCAGGGCTTACCCCTGGCCCGGCCGGTGAAAGCCGCCGTCGCTCAGCATGTGGGTAACCAGCTTGGCGGCGGCCGGGGTCAGCTGGCCCGGATGGGCCACCAGGTACCAGTCTCGGTGCAGCGGCGTGCCAGGGACGGCCAGCTCCGCCAGCCTTCCGGCCGCGAGCTCGGCGGCGGCCGCGTCGCGCGAGACCAGGGTGACGCCGAGGCCGACGCTGGCCGACTCGCGGATCGCGCCGTTGGAGCCGACCGTCAGGGTCAGCGGCGCCAGTCCGAGGTCGGCCAGCAGCGCTTCGGTGGTGGCCCGGGTTCCTGAGCCCTGCTCCCGCAGCAGCCAGGTCTGGCGCGACAGCCACGGCAGCAGGTCCGTGGCGGCCGCCCCGGTGGCAAGCTCCGGCGCGGCGACCACCACGAGCTGATGGGCGCGTATCGCGTGCACCCGCACCTCCCAGCCCGGCTCGGGGCGCCCGCCGAGTACCAGATCCACCTGGTGATGATCAAGAAGCGCGCCGACCCGCTCCCTGTTGCCCGCCTCGAGTAGCACCCCGATCTGCGGGTGCCGCCGCCGGAAGCCGCTGAGTAGCCCGGGGACTATCTGCTCGGCCGCGGTCGTCACGGCGGCGATGCGAAGCTCGCCCCGCTCCGGGTCGGCCGCGCTGGCGGCCGCCCGGTGCGCCTCGTCCAGCAGGCCGAGGATCTTGCGAACGTACCTCGCGTACTCCTGGCCGGCCTTGGTCAGCCGCAGGCCCCGGCCATCCGGGCACAGCAATTGCAGTGCGAGCGATTTCTGCAGGGCGCCAAGCGAGGCCGAGACGGCCGCCTGGGTCACGACGAGTTCTTCCGCCGCGGCGCGGACCGATCCGGTCTCGGCCACGGCGAGAAAGGTCCGAAGCTGGTTCAGCGTCACGACGGCTCCGAGGACCGGCAGGCCTGGCTAATTCATAAGTCGCACATCACCATGTTGTGCTGACTCTTAAGTACAGCTTAGAGGTTCTCGACACGTCGCGCGCCAGATCCGCCCGGATAGCCGGGAATCTCGGTGATCGTGACGATCCGGAAAGCCGGGCGGGCGGCCGGGCGCTCGCGAAGGCCGAATGTCCGCCTGTTTGCCGCCTGTTTGCCGCAGCGGCCGGAAGAACGTGGCAGGTCGCTGGCGACGAGTTCGGTTTCGGGCTCGGCCCGCGGATGGCCTGCCGGGATCAGCCGAGTTACGATTCCTGTGTATGGTGCTCGCGGGGAGGCGCCGGTGACGAGAGGACCCGGAGACGAGAAGGCAGCAGGCCCGGCGGGCCGCGGCCGCTTCCGGGCCTCCCATGCCGACCGCGAGCAGGCGATTGACATGCTTAAGGCCGCATTTGTGCAAGGCAGGCTGACCAAGGACGAGTTGGACCTGCGGGTGGGCCTGGCGTTCGCCTCGCGGACTTACGCGGAGCTGGCCGCACTCACGGCGGACATTCCCGCTAGGCCGGCGGCCGGTCAGCCGCGGCACATGCCGGCGCAGGCCCCGGCGCCGGTGGAGAAGGCAGCCAGATGGGGCGCCTGCCTGACCGTGGCGGCCGCCATGCTGGTGGCCGCCTGGATCAGCGGCAGCGGAAATACTCCTGGACGATTGTTCGCCGTGGTCATGCTTATCCCGTTTTGCGTCTTGATAATGACCGGGCTTCTGACCTTCCACTCACGGCTCGACGAGCACTCGGACGGGCAGCGACCGCCGGGGCCAGGGCGGCGCGGGCAGGCTCACGAAGGCAGGCGCGGCGGCCGGGACGGCCATCGTCGGATTCGCTCCCGGGCCGGTAGCGACCAGACCGGCGCGGAATTGCGAAGATACCGGTCACAACACGGGCAGTCGGGCCCGTCCAAGCTGGCCGCCGGGGCCGCCCGGCGCGGTGTCAGGACAGTGCCGGGCGCGGTATAAGCCGATCAGGCCCGCGAGTAGAAGGGAGTGGCGCTGGCGGCGACCCATTCGTCGACGGTGTCAGGCTCGCCTTCGCCGGGGAAGGTCACGTCTATCGGGAAGAACGGCTGGCTGGGCGCCGCCGACGCGGCGCGCTCGACCACGTCAAGCACGGCCCGCTGAGCGACGATGTCGGCGGGATCATCCAGCGCGACCGAGATGACCAGGCCAGCCCCGCCGAACTTGACCGACAGCCACGCGGTGGCGGCCTCCCTGGCCGCCTGCACCTGGCCCAGACCGAAGCGGATCGCTGCCAGCAGTTCCTCTGGCTCGGCGGGCGGCGGGCCGACGCTGATGCCTTCTTCGAGGTCAACGGCGCGGGCGGCGGCCAGGTAGGCCACGCCTTCCGGGTAAACAGGCACGCTTTCCTCACCGCCCGGGTTGAGCGCGATGCCCAGTGCGGGCGGCAGCAGCCTGGCCAGCGCGGCCGCGGGCACGACCACATGGGGCACTACCGGAGGCGGCTCCTCCTGGTCCGGCCAGGCCGACCGCAGCAGCCGGTCGGCGGACGTATAGGCAGGGACGAACTCGCTGCCCAGGTAGACGACGGTCGGCAGGTTGACCGCGGACCCGTCCGTCACGGGGCGGCCGTCATCGGCGAGGGGCAGCCAGAGCCTGCCGCGGCTGAGCGCCTCGAGCAGGTCGCCGATCCGCTCGGCGTCCCTGGTCGCCGTCTCGAAGGCGCGCTCGACCGCCGCATCGGCGGCGAGTTCACGCTCCGGCATGACAGTCTTGTCGTCCATGACGATCGTCATGCGGGTTTCCTGACCGTCCCGGCCGCGCGCGGCGGGAACGACGCGGTGACCCGTTGGCGGCTGGCGCGGTGCTGGCACGAACCCTGGATTCACGTGACGGATAGTAAGCGATCAGAGGCGGTACGTAGTGGTGAATGGCAGAGGTGACGGCGCCCGCTGGCTGGACGTCGCGCCGGAACGCCTGGCTGGCTGGCTCGAGTCCTTCGGCAAGCGGCATGGCGAAGCGATTGCCGAGATCGGACCGGCGGACACCGCTTCTGGATCACCAGCAGCCGGCGACGACGGGCCGCCAGCCGGACGGTCGATGTCCGCCAGCGGGGCGTCCGTGGTCGCGTTCCGCGCCGCCGACGGCGCGGTCGCTGAGTGCCATGTGCCGTTCCCGCCGCTTCCGGCCAGTACCCGGGCGCCGGGCGCGGCCGAGATCGCGGCCCATGCCAGTGCCGACCGCACCGTTGGCGTCCTGCTGGTCCGGCTGGGCGGCTATGCCGCCGGGGTATTCACCGGCGAGCCGCCCAGGCTGGTCGCGTCCAAGGTCGGCGCACGGCTGGTCCACGGCCGGAGCGCGGCAGGCGGCACCTCACAGCAGCGCTTCGCCCGGCGCCGGGAGAAGCAGGCCAGCGAGGCACTCGGCGCGGCGGCGGACACGGCCGCCGCAGTGTTCGCGCCCTATGCGGGCAAGCTCGACGCAGTGGTACTCGGCGGCGACCGGCGCGCGATCGGGGGCCTGCGGGAGGATTCCAGGCTGCGGCCGTACCTCGATCTGGCGGTCGAGCGGTTCCTCACGGTGCCCGACCCGAGGCTCGTCGTGCTGCGTGGCACCCCACGGCTGTTCCGCGCCGTCCGCATCCGGGTGACCGAACCCGCCAGCTGAGCCCCGGTCAGCCCGGTCCGGGCGCGGCCAGGCGGGGGAGCGGGCGGTTATCAGGCCACTGCGGGCGGCGCCGGGTCGGGCGGTGCCGGACCGGGATCAGGCTGGGCCGGGATCAGGCTGGGCCGGGATCAGGCCGGACCGGGATCAGGCTGGGCCGGACCGGACTCCTCAGCGTCGGCGCCCTCCGCCAGGGCCACGAGCAGGTCGTTGAGATGAGTCACGAAGGCGGCCGGATCGTCAATGCGGGCGCCGAGAGTGAGCACGGCCTGGTTGTACAGGACGTGCGCCCAGTCGTCGAAACGGGGATCGTCGGGGTCGCGGTTCAGCCGCTCGATCAGCGGGTGACGGGGATTGATCTCCAGGACTGGCTGAGCGGGCAGCCCGGAGCCCCTCAGCCGCTGGGCAGCGTGGAACTCGGTCTCGGGCCGGTCGGCGACCACGCAGGCCGGGGAGGTGGTGAGGCGGCTGCTCACCCTGACGTCGAAGGCCTGGCCGGCCAGGACGGCCTTCAGGCGGCCGAGCAGGGCGGCATAGTCGGCGGCCGCCTGCTCGGTGGCCTGCTTCTCCGCCTCATCCGCCATCGTGCCGAAGTCGGGTACGCCGTGCGCCACTGATTGCAGCCGTTTGCCCTCGAACTCCGGGAGGCTGGTCACCACGAAGTTGTCGACGGCGTCTCCCAGCAGCAGCACCTCGATGTCCTTGGCCCGGAAGGCCTCCAGGTGCGGGCTGGCCGCTGCGGCGGCCGGCGTCGGGGCGAGCAGGTAGTAGATCTTGTCCTGGCCTTCGGGCAGGCGGGCGACGTAGTCGCTGAGCGATACATCAGGCTCCTGGCTGCCTGACCGGGTGGAGGTGAAACGGAGCAGGCCGGCGATCTCGTCGCGGTTCGCGTAGTCCTCGATGACGCCTTCCTTGAGCACGGCGCCGAACGCGGCCCAGAACGTGGCGTACTTCTGCGGCTCGTTCTCCGCGGTGTCCCTGAGGAGCTTGAGCACTCGCTTGACGGCACTCGAGCGGATTCGGTCGACCACCCGGCTGCCCTGCAGGATTTCCCTGGAGATGTTCAGCGGCAGGTCGCTTGAGTCGATCACCCCGCGGACAAATCTCAGGTAGGTCGGCATCAGCTGCCCGGTGTCCTCCATGATGAAGACCCGCTGCACGTGGAGCCTGATGCCGCCTCGCGACTGCGTCAACCACAGGTCATAGGGAGCGTGGGAGGGGACGAACAACAGCAACGTGTACTCATACGTCCCCTCCATCTTGGCGTGCAGGTAGACCAGCGGATCGGTGAAGTCGCCGGTGATGTGCCGGTAGAAATCGCGGTAGTCCTGGTCACTGAGATCGGCCTTGGGCCGGGCCCACAGCGCCGAGGCCTGGTTGACGGTCGTCTCCTGCGCGGCCGCGTCAGGCTCCTGCCCGGCCGGGCTCTCCGCGGCCATCAGGATCGGCACGCTGATGTGGTCAGAGTATTTCTGGATGATCCCGCGCAGCCGGTAGCCGCTGAGCAGGTCGTCCTCGCCATCGCGCAGATGCAGCTCGACCGTGGTGCCCCGGGCCGGCCGCTCGATGGTCTCCAGCGTGTACTCGCCCCGGCCGTCGGACTCCCACCGGACGCCGTCGGAGGCCGGGAGCCCGGCCCGGCGGGTGGTCAGAACCACGCGGTCGGCCACCACGAAAGCGGCGTAGAAGCCCACGCCGAACTGGCCGATCAGGGTCGCGTCCTGACGCTGGTCGCCGGTGAGGGCCTGGAGGAACTCACGGGTCCCCGACTTGGCGATGGTCCCGATGTGCTCGATCACCTCCGGCCGGCTCATGCCTATGCCGTTGTCGGTCACCGTGATCGTGCGGGCCCCGGGGTCGAAGCCGACCCGGATCTGCAGCGGGCCCTCGTCGGGGTCAAGGCCTGGCCGGGAGGCCGTCTCGAAGCGCAGCCGGTCGATGGCGTCAGAGCCGTTCGAGATCAGCTCACGAAGGAATATCTCCTTGTTGCTGTAGAGCGAGTGGACCATCAGATCCAGGATCTGGACCACCTCGGCCTGGAAACTGAAGCTCTCCTGGTCCGCCTGCGCTGTCATCGCCCGTCCTCGCCTCCCAGACCTGACTGTCGCCAACCGGCACGAGTATCCCCGACCGGCCGTTAGCCACCCGTAGCGGGTGCCGTGGCCGGGCGGCGGATAATCGTTCGGCCACAGATGACCGCTCGGATAACATAACTGCATGCAACCGCTCCTGTCGTGACGGGAAAGCCCGCTACAGGGCTGACCTGTGCGACCAGATATCCGATTTATCCCGTTTTGGAGCGGTTTTCTCGTGATCACGGTGAACAACCTTGAGCTGCGTGCTGGCGCGCGGCTGCTGCTTGGCGCTGCGACATTCCAGGTCGCGGCGGGTGACAAGATCGGGCTGGTGGGCCGGAACGGCGCCGGCAAGACCACCCTGGCGCGGGTGCTGGCCGCCGAGGGCACCCCGGCCGCAGGTGAGGTCCGGAACAACGGGTCGGTCGGCTACCTGCCCCAGGACACCCGGGTGGGGGACCTGGACGCCCTCGCGATGGACCGGGTGCTCTCGGCCCGCGGCCTGGACGCGCTGATGGCCGGGATGCGGGAGGCCGAGGTCCAGATGGCCGCCTCCGATCCGGCCCAGCGGGACGCAGCGGTGCGCAGGTACGGCCACCTGGAGGAGCGGCTGGCCGTGCTGGGCGGTTACGCCGCCGAGGCCGAGGCTGCCTCGCTGGCCGCCAGCCTCGGGCTGCCGCAGCAGGCGCTCAGGCAGCCGCTGCACACGCTGTCCGGCGGCCAGCGGCGGCGGGTGGAGCTGGCCAGGATCCTGTTCGGCGGATCGCAGACGCTGCTGCTCGACGAGCCAACCAACCACCTCGACGCGGATTCGGTTTCCTGGCTGCGCGAGCACCTGCGGGCGTTCCGCGGCGGGCTGGTGGTGATCAGCCACGACACCGCGCTGCTGGAGTCGGTGGTCAACAAGGTGTTTCACCTGGACGCGGACCGGGCCGAGCTGGACATCTACCACCTGGGCTGGAAGGCGTACACCGATCAGCGCGAGACCGACGCGCGACGGCGCAGGCGGGAGCGGGTCAACGCGGAGCGCCAGGCCACCGCGCTGCAGTCGCAGGCCGACAAGATGCGGGCCAAGGCCACCAAGGCCAAGGCGGCGCAGGGTATGCAGCGCCGCGCCGAGCGGCTGCTGGCCGGGGTGAGCGCGGACCGGGCGCCCGACCGGGTGGCCAGGCTGCGCTTCCCCGAGCCCGTGCACTGCGGCCGGACCCCGCTCACCGCGACGGGCCTGAGCAAGTCGTACGGGTCGCTGGAGGTGTTCACCGATGTGGATGTGGCGGTGGACCGGGGCAGCCGGGTCGTGGTGCTCGGGCTGAACGGGGCCGGGAAGACCACGCTGCTGCGGCTGCTGTCCGGACTGGAGGAGCCGGACACCGGCGAGGTCAGGGCCGGCCACGGCCTGCGGATCGGCTATTACGCGCAGGAACACGAGACCCTGGACGTGGAAAGGACGGTGCTGGAGAATATGCGGTCGGCGGCTCCTGACCTCACCGAGTCGGAGCAGCGGCGCATTCTCGGGTCGTTCCTTTTCTCCGGCGATGACGTGGCCAAGCCCACCCGGGTGCTGTCGGGCGGCGAGAAGACCAGGCTCGCGCTCGCGCTGCTGGTGGTGTCCGGGGCCAACGTGCTGCTGCTCGATGAGCCCACCAACAACCTCGATCCGGGCAGCCGGGCCGAGATCCTGTCCGCGCTGCGGCGGTTCCGGGGGGCGATCGTTCTGGTCACCCACGACGAGGGCGCGGTCGACGCCCTTTCGCCCGAGCGCGTCGTCCTGCTACCGGACGGCGTCGAGGACGCCTGGAGCGATGACCTCGGCGATCTCGTCGCGCTCGCCTGACCGCCCGGTGGCGGCGGCAAAAAGAGGAGATCTTTTGCGGTCATGTGGGTAGCCGATCACGATCTTATGCGTGATCATGGCGGAGAACGGTAACGCAGCGGTCACTTCAGCTCACCAGGAGGTACGCGTGGCCGAGACCCTTAAGAAAGGCACCCGGGTGACCGGGGCCGACCGCACCAAGCTGGCGTCGGATCTGAAGAAGAGATACAACGCCGGAGAGAGCATCCGCTCCCTGGCCGCCTCGACCGGCAGGTCGTACGGTTTCATCCACCGGATCCTGACCGAGACCGGAGTGTCGCTGCGTGGCCGCGGCGGTGCCACCCGCGGCAAGAAGGCCTAGCCGCGGCCGCTGCGCGAGCCAGCTGAGGCGGCCCGCGCCCGGCCCGGTCCGGCTGGCGGGCGACAGCGGGAGGAAACGTGACGCTGAGCGCCGCTGAGCTGGAGGCCAGCGGGCTGGCCGTGGACGTTGACGACGCGGTGGCCACTGTGACGCTCAGCAGGCCGCAGCGCCGCAATGCCATGTCGCCGTCGATGTGGCGCGGACTCGCCACGATCGGGCGGCAGCTTCCCGCCGCGGTCCGGGTGGTCGTGGTACGCGGCGCGGGGCCATCCTTCTGCGCCGGTATTGACTTGCGCATGTTCAGCCCCGAAGGCATACCGGGCGAGGAGTCGCTCGGCGCGGCCGACAGCGGATTCGAGGAGCAGATCGCGGCCTGGCAGCAGGGGTTCACCTGGCTGCGCGATCCGCGAATCGTCTCGGTGGCGGCGGTGCACGGGCACGCCATCGGCGCGGGCTTCCAGCTGGCGCTCGCCTGCGACCTGCGCATCCTCGCCGACGACGCGAGGCTCTGCATGAAGGAGCCGGCCCTCGGCCTGGTGCCTGACCTTACCGGGACGAAGCCACTTGTCGACATTGTGGGCCTGCCACGCGCGATCGAGCTGTGCCTGACCGCGCGGACCGTCCTGGCCGCCGAAGCCAGCGAACTGCGACTGGCCGAGCTGGTGGTGCCCGCCGCCGAGCTCGATCGGGCCGTCGCCGATCTCGTGGCCGCGCTGCTGGCCACCGACGCGGCGGCATCGCGCGCCACCAAGGAACTGCTGGTCCAGGCGAGCGGTCACACGCCGGGCCAGCAGGCGGCCGCCGAGCGGCGCGCTCAGGCGATCCTGCTCCGGGCCCGGCTCGGTTAGTTTCGCCGTCAGCTGACAACGGAAGCTGCCCGGTCAGCGCGCGGTTGGTCAGGTCATGAATCCGGCTGCCTGGCATACGATGCGCTCGTACTCGCGGGACAGCTCGGTGACCCGCCAGCGGCTGAAGCCGGGCACCGTCCGGCGGATCGCCGGCTACGCCAGGCCCTACCGCGCCGACCTCATCCTGTTCCTGATCGCCACCTCGATCGACGCGGTGCTCATCATCGCCGTGCCGTTGCTGCTGCGGGCGCTCATCGACAACGGGATCGAGCGCAAGGACACCGCGGTCGTGCTGGGCATCGCGGCGACGGTGGCCGGGATCGCGCTGCTCGACGCGTTCGTGTCGGTGGTGGAGCGATGGTACTCAGCCCGGATCGGCGAGGGCCTGATCTATGACCTGCGCACCGAGGTATTCGAGCACGTGCAGCGGCAGCCGATCGCCTTCTTTACCCGGGCGCAGACCGGCTCCCTGGTCAGCAGGCTGAATAGCGACGTCATCGGCGCCCAGCAGGCGCTGACCTCGACGCTGTCCGGCGTGGTCGCCAATTTCCTGTCGCTGGTCCTGGTCCTGGCCGCGATGTTCTACTTGTCCTGGGTGGTCACGCTCTGCGCGCTAGTGCTGCTGCCGGTTTTCATCATTCCCGCCCGGCTGCTCGGCCGCCGGATGCAGCGGCTGACCAGGGAGTCGATGCAGCTGGACGCGCAGATGGGCTCCACGATGACCGAGCGCTTCAACGTGGCGGGCGCCATGCTGGTGAAGCTGTTCGGGCGCCCTCGGGAGGAGGCTGAGGTCTTCTCCGGGCGGGCCGCGCGGGTCCGCGACATCGGCGTGGTCACCGCCATGTACGGGCGGGTGTTCTTCATCGCACTGACCCTGCTGGCGTCGATGGCCACCGCGCTGGTCTACGGGCTCGGCGGCAGCCTGGTGATCAGCGGCGCGTTCCAGCTGGGCACCCTGGTCGCGCTGGCCAGCCTGCTCAGCCGGATGTACGGGCCGATCACCGCGCTGTCCAACGTCCAGGTCGACGTGATGACGGCGCTGGTCAGCTTTGACCGGGTGTTCGAGGTACTCGACCTCAAGCCGCTCATCGAGGACCGGCCCGGGGCGGTGCCGCTGCGGCTGCCCGCGCTGAGCAGCGCTGCGGCGCCGGCCGATGGCATCGCGCCCGACGTTGACTTCGAGAATGTGACCTTCCGCTACCCGCTGGCCTCCGAGGTCTCGCTGGCCTCGCTGGAGTCGATCGCGCTGCCCGCCCCCGAGCGCAGTGACGCCGGCCAGGACGTGCTCACCGGCGTGAGCTTCCACGCGCCGGGCGGCAGGCTGACCGCGCTGGTCGGGCCGTCCGGCGCGGGCAAGACGACCATCACCGCCCTGGTGTCGCGGCTGTATGACCCGGCCGCCGGCACGGTACAGATCGGCGGTGTCGATATCAGGGACGTGACGCAGGAGTCACTGCACGACGCGGTGGGCGTGGTGACGCAGGACGCGCACATGTTCCACGACACGATCCGGGCCAACCTGGCCTACGCCCGGCCGGGCGCCGCCGAGCAGGACCTGATCGAGGCGTGCGAGGCCGCGCAGATCTGGGACCTGATCTCGGTGCTGCCCGACGGCCTCGACACGGTCGTGGGTGACCGCGGCTACCGGCTCTCCGGCGGCGAGAAGCAGCGGATCGCGCTGGCCAGGCTGCTGCTGAAGGCGCCTTCGGTGGTGGTGCTCGACGAGGCGACCGCGCACCTGGATTCCGAGTCCGAGGCCGCCGTGCAGCGCGCGCTGAAGCGGGCCCTCGCCGGGCGGACCTCGCTGGTGATCGCGCACCGGCTCTCGACCATCAGGGAGGCCGACCAGATCCTGGTGATCGACGCGGGGCAGGTGCGCGAGCGGGGCACCCACGGTGAACTGCTGGCCGCGGGCGGGCTGTATGCGGAGCTGTACCGCACGCAGTTCGCCCGCCAGGAGCCGGCGCGCGCCTGATCTGGGCCTGGTCAGCCCGGCTCAGGCCCCGCCGTAGCCGACCCGGCGCAGGTCAGTACCCGCCACCTGCTCGACGTCGTGCAGCTGCGCAGGCGTGAGCAGCCTCCGCCAGCTGCCTGGCGCGAGCTCCGACGGCCCGCGCTCGCCGGGCGCCACGGGCCTGATTTCGGCGCCGATGAAGCCGGATATGGCCGCGGCCGTCTCGCCGGGCTGGCGCATGATCTGCTCGTACCGGAGCGTGGTGAGCTGCTCGGCGGCCAGCTTGCTGCGCAGCCTGGCCATCATGCGGACCGATCCGCGCCATCGCATGGCGCATCTGCCCGCCAGCGACAGGCCGGGCCAGGCGGTCAGGTCGATGGCCGTCTCGATGCCGAAGAACGGATTGGGGAACTCGTTCTCCACGTTGGCCACGCCCGGCTTGAGCCAGGCCGTCGCCTCGGGGTCGCCGAGCATGGCCGCGACCACGTCCCGGCCATCGCGCACGATCTGGACCAGGCGGGCGTCAGCGAACGCGTCAACCAGCGCGTCGGCGCAGTACATCAGGTCGGGACTGGCGTCCCCGTACCGAACGATGTCCCGGTCGGCCATGCAGGCGCCCGCCCCGTTCACCCCGCCTGCCTCCCGGCAGGCCGCGGAGCAGTCCAGGCAGGCGTGCGGGGTGACCTGCCAGGCCTGCGCGAAGGCGTCACGAAGGACGGTGGCCGCCGCATCACCGCGGCCACGCTGTATCGACGGGCTCCGCGCGAACGCGTAGACCACGCTCAGCACGCTGCCCTGTCCCATGGTGACGTGAAACCCCGCGGACCGTTTCAGGGCACGCGCCAGCAGGTCCGCTCCCGAATGCGGGGCGCCGATGATGAAGACCGGCTGTCGGACCTTGCGGCCGTTCACGACCAGGATGTGAGGGCGAGCTGTCATGACTAGCCCCAAGTGTGGCATTACCGGCCGCTGGCCGGTTGCGACCCGGCGATCTTGGCAGGCGCTTCAGACGCCCGGGGACCGCGCCGGGTCGTGGCCGGCCTGCCGCGGTGACTGCCGGCGGCCCCGGTAGGCGTGGTGGCGGTCGAGGTTCAGCGCGGTCTGGATCAGCGGCATGTGACTGAAGGCCTGCGGCGTGTTGCCGACCTGCCGGCGGTATCGCGGGTCGTATTCCTCGCTCAGGATGCCGAGATCATTACGCAGCGAGAGCAGCCGGTCGAAGAGCTCCTGCGCTTCGGCGGACCTGCCGATCATCTGCAGCGCGTTGGCCAGCCAGAAGCTGCAGGCCAGGAAGGCCCCCTCGGTGCCGGGCAGGCCGTCGACATCGGCCTGCGGGTTGGCCGACGCCGCCGGCCGAGTGTACCTGAGGACCAGGCCATCACGGACCAGCTCGCGCTGGATCGTCTCGACCGTCGAGATCACCCTCGGATCGTCCGCAGGCAGGAAGCCAACCTCGGGAATCAGCAGTACCGCCGCGTCAAGCTCGGAGCTCCCGTAGTACTGCGTGAACGTGCCCCGCCCGGTGTCGTATCCCTGCTCGCAGACCTCGGCGTGAATGCGGTCCCGGGCATCCCGCCACTGCTGCGTCCGGCCGGGCAGGCCGAGATCGGCCATCCTGATCGCCCGGTCGAAGGCAACCCAGGCCATCACCTTGGAGTGCACGAAATGCCGCCGGGGGCCGCGCACCTCCCAGATTCCCTCATCCGGCTCGTCCCAGTGCTTCTCGAGGAAGCCGAGCAGGGCCCGGAGCAAGGCCCAGGTATGCCGGTCAAAGCTCAGTCCGGCCTGCTTGCCCAGCGTGATCGCGTCGATCACCTCGCCGTAGACATCGAGCTGCCGCTGGTTGACGGCGGCGTTGCCGATCCGCACCGGAGCCGAGCCCTCGTATCCGGGCAGCCAGTCCGCCTCCCATTCGGCCAGCCTGCGCTCGCCGGCGACGCCGTACATGATCTGCACGTCGCTCGGGTCGCCCGCAATGGCGCGGCCGAGCCACTCCCGCCAGGCGGCGGCCTCGTCCAGGTAACCGGTCCGCAGCAGGGCCTCCAGCGTGATCGTGGCATCGCGGAGCCAGCAATAGCGGTAGTCCCAGTTCCGCACGCCGCCGATGTCCTCGGGCAGCGAGGTGGTGGCCGCCGCGACGATGCCGCCGGTCGGCTCGTAGGTGAGCGCCTTGAGGATGATCAGGGAGCGGATGACGGCCTCGCGGTAACGTCCCGAGTAGGTACACCGGGCCGCCCAGTCGGTCCAGAACGTCCGGGTCTGCTCGAGCGCCGCATCGACGTCGACCGCCGTCGGCGCGCCCAGGTGCGATTGCATCCAGCTCATGGCGAAGGGCACCCGGTCGCCTTCGGCGACCACGAAGCTGGCGCGGTGGGCCATGTCCTTTCCGGTGAGCCCGACCGGCGTCCGCAGCCAGACCGAGTCCGGGCCGGCCACCCCGACGACGGCGCCATCGATCTTGCGCATCCAGGGCACGACCTGGCCGTAGCCGAACCGCAGCCGCAGCACGCACTCCATCTCGACCGCGCCGCTGACACCCTCGACTATCCGGACGAGGACGGGCCCGTCGCGGTAGCCCGGCGGCATGAAATCGATCACCCGGACCACGCCGCCCAGAGTCCGCCATTCGGTCTCCAGGATCAGGGTGTCGCCCTGATACCGCCGGGTCACCTCGCCGAGATGCTCCCCAGGGACCTGTGCGGAGGTCGGCGCGATCAGCCAGTGACCATGCCGCTCATCACCGAGCAGTGCGGCGAAGCAGGCGGGGGAGTCGAACCGCGGCGCGCACAGCCAGTCGGCCGAGCCATTCCGGCTGATCAGCGTGGCCGAGCTGAGCCCGCCCACGATCGCGTAGTCCTCGATAAGTCCGGCCATGATGCCCTCCTGGTCACGGCGGCCCGGCGAGGCAGCGGCCGTTACCTCAGTCCCGGCCAGACCTCAATCCCGGCCAGGCCCCATTGGCTGATCAACCGCCCTGGCACGTTTCGCCAGCTTAGGTGCCGGCGGCACGGATCGAGGCTGATGCGGGACAGGCCGCTGGCCCCTCCGGCGGCCGAGCGTGCCGCGCCGCACGTAAGCTAACAGGCGTGCCAGCACGCCAACGCGGTGACGGCCGTCAGCAGGCCGCGCGGATCACCCCGGCCAGGGGCGCCTGGTGCTGGCTGGCGGCCGCGGTCCTGCTCATGACGGGCGCGGCCGGCTGCGCCAAGTTCGACGCCGCGCTCGGCCAGCAGTGGGCCACCGTGAACTTCAAGCCGAACACCTCGACGGCCACCCTGCTGAAGGTCCGGGCGGCCTGCTCGCGAGTGCCCAACGCGCGCCCGGAGGCGCTTCCGAAGGTGCGGAGCACGGCCAACATGATTTACGCCCTCACGTACCGTACCGATAATGCCAGCGACGCCGACCTGGCCGAACTCCAGCAGTGCCTGCAGCGGTTCCCCTCGGTCGCCGGAATTGACTTCGAGGATTCGGGCGACGCGGGCTGAGCGGCCGCACCGAGCGCTGAGCCGCTGGGGTGGGCCGCGCTGAGCAGCCAGGGTGGGCGACCAGGATGGGCCGCCGGGGTAGGCCGCCAGGGTAGGCCGCCAGTTTGGGCAGCTAGGGTGCGCCGCAAAGGCGGGCCGAAAACGGCCGCTTCTCCTTACCTATCAAGTCGTGAGGTAAAGTAGGCGTCGCAAAACCCTACTAACGCCATCGGAAAAGGTAACCTAATGCGACGAGTGCTGCTCGCGGCAGGAATAACTGCCGCCACCCTGCTGGCCGCCGGCTGTGGTTCGTCCGGCTCCTCAGGATCCTCGGGAGCCACCGCCGACTCGTCGGCGCCGGTGACCCTCAGGCTGGGGTTCCTCGCCAACATCACGCACGCGTCGGCCCTGGTCGGCATCGAGAAGGGCTTCTTTACCAAAGACCTCGGCAGCGGCGTGACGCTCAAGCTGACGCCGTTCAGCAGCGGCACCCAGGAAGGCACCGCGCTGCTGGCCGGCCAGCTGGACGCGGCCTACGTCGGCCCCAACCCGGCGATCAAGGCCTGGCAGACCTCCGGCGGCAAGCTCATCAAGATCATCTCGGGCGCCGCCTCGGGCGGGGCCGAGCTGGTCGTCAAGTCCGGCATCACCAGCGCCGCTCAGCTCAAGGGCCAGTCCCTGGCCACGCCCTCGCTCGGCAACACCCAGGACGTAGCGCTGCGCTACTGGCTGAAGAACCATGGACTGGTCACCACGACCGCGGGCGGCGGCGATGTCGCCATCAAGCCGATCTCGCCCAACTCGGCGGCTGTCCTGGCCTTCCAGTCCAAGCAGATCGCGGGCGGCTGGGAGCCGGCTCCCTACGACACGGAGATGCTGGCCGACGGCGGCCATGTGCTCGTCAACGAGGCCAGCCTGTGGCCGAAGGGGCAGTTCGTCACCACCAACCTGGTCGTGACCCAGTCTTTCCTCGCAGCGCACCCGAGCGTGGTGAACGGGCTGCTCAAGGGCCAGATCCAGGCCAACGACTACATCAATAACGACAAGGCGGCCGCCGAGCAGGCCGCCAATACCGAACTGGCCGCAGTGAACTCAGGCAAGAACCTGAAGCCCAACGTGGTCGCCGCGGCGTTCGCGCAGATCACCTTCACCGACGACCCGATCGCCTCGTCGCTGGCCACCGACGCGCAGCACGCGGTGGCGGTCGGCCTGCTCAAGCCGGTCAGCGACCTGTCCGGCCTCTATGATCTCGGCCCGCTGAACAAGCTGCTCCAGGCGGCGGGTGAGCCGCAGGTCAGCTCGTGAGCCTGACCGACAGGCGCGGCAGGCAGCCTGACCCTGGTCCCGGAGAGCAAGCCTTTCCGGGACCCGGCCAGGCGGGCGCACCACCGGGCGGCCAGGCCGCGCCGGCGATCCGCCTCACCGGGGTCACGAAGGTCTACGGCAGCGGGCGCTCGGCGCTGCTGGCACTCGACAAGGTATCGCTGACGGTCACACCAGGTGAGTTCGTCTGCCTGATCGGCGCCTCCGGCTGCGGTAAGAGCACGCTGCTGTCGCTGGTCGCCGGGCTTGACTCGGCGACCAGCGGCGAGGTGTCGACGGGCGGCCAGCGCGTGTCGCTGATGTTCCAGGAGCCCGCGCTGTTCCCCTGGCTGAGCGCGGCCCGCAATGTGGAGCTGGCCCTGCGGGCCCGCCGCGTGCCGAAGGCGGCGCGGCGCGAGCAGACCGCTGACCTGCTGCATACCGTGAACCTGGACGGGTTCGGGGACAAGCGGCCGCATGAGCTTTCCGGCGGCATGCGGCAGCGGGTGGCGATGGCGCGCGCCCTCGCCCAGGACGCGGACGTCCTGCTCATGGACGAGCCGTTCGGTGCCCTGGACGCCATGACCAGGGACCTGCTCCATGACGAGCTGGAACGGATCTGCGCGGAGCGGACCCTGACCGTCCTGTTCGTGACGCACAACGTCCGCGAGGCGGTGCGGCTCGGCGACCGCGTGATCGTGCTGAGCAGCCGGCCCGGCCGGGTCATCGAGGAGTACCAGGTGCCCAGGAACGGGCCGCGCCGGATCGACTCGGTCGAGGTCGCCGAGCTGGCGGGCCGGATCACCGACCGGCTCCGCGAAGAAATGGGCCGTCATGGCAACTGACCTGCAGTCGGCCATTACCGGACTGGACAGCCTGGAGTTGAGCGAGGCGCGGGCGCAGCGCGGGCCGGGCCGGATCGCCCGCGCGGCCTGGGCATCGCTGTGGCCCAAGCTGCTCGCGATCGCCCTGGTCCTGATCATCTGGCAGCTGGTGCACCTCACCGGCTGGAAGTCGAACGTGGTGAAGGGCCCGGGCACGGTCCTGCCCAACCTCTGGCAGCAGCTGCATCACGCGCTGCTGTGGCGGGCCATCGGCACCACCCTGCGCCGCGCGGTGATTGGATACTCACTCGCGCTGGTCGTCGGCTCGGTCATCGGCGTGCTCGTCGCGCGGATCCCGCCGCTGCGGGCTGCCGTCGGGTCGATCATCACGGGCCTGCAGACCATGCCGTCGATCGCCTGGTTCCCGTTCGCGATCATCCTCTTCGGCGAGACGACACTGGCAATCCTCTTCGTCATGATCCTGGGCGCGGCGCCGTCGATCGCCAACGGGCTGATCACCGGGGTGGACTACACGCCGCCGCTGCTCCTGCGCGCGGGCCGGACCATGGGCCTGCGCGGGTTCACGCTCTACCGTTACCTGGTCCTGCCCGCGTCGGTACCCGCCTACGTGGCGGGAATGAAGCAGGGGTGGGCGTTTGCCTGGCGGAGCCTGATGGCCGGCGAGCTGCTGGTGCTGATCTTCGGCCAGTACTCGATCGGTCAACTGCTGAGCCAGGATCAGGACACCTTCGACTTCGCGAGCATGACCTCCGTGATCATCGTCATCTTGATCATCGGGATCGTGGTTGACATGCTGTTCACAAAGCTTGACCTGGCGGTCCGGCGGCGCAGGGGCCTGCTTGACCCGGCGCTGTCCTCCTGATAGAAGCCAGCCGGTCGGTGCGTCGGGCGGCCCGCCGGCTCAGCGGGCCTAAGGCTCGGGCTCCGGCGCCGGCGGGTCGGTGTCGATCCGCTGCGCCCAGGTATAGACGTTCATCGAGCTGCCGCGCAGGAACCCGACCAGGGTCAGCCCAGCCTGCTCGGCCAGGTCGGCGGCCAGCGACGAGGGCGCGGACACCGCCGCGAGGACCGGGATGCCGGCCGTCACCGCCTTCTGCACCAGCTCGAACGAGGCCCGGCCGCTGACCAGCAGAACGCATCCGGCCAGCGGCAGCCGTCCGGCCCGAAGTGCCCAGCCGACCACCTTGTCGACCGCGTTGTGCCTGCCGACGTCCTCGCGCAGCACCATCAGCTCGCCGTCCGCCGCGAACAGCCCGGCCGCGTGCAGCCCGCCGGTGGTGCTGAAGACGCGCTGCGCGCGACGAAGCCGGTCCGGCATCGCGGCCAGCGTGGCTGGCCGTACCCGCAGCTGGTCCCCGGAAAGGTCCAGACCGGGCAAAACGGATAGTTCTTGGATACTCGCCTTGCCGCATACGCCGCACGCGCTCGTGGTAAGGAAATTACGGCGCAGCGCGGGTGTGACCGCGATGCCCGGTCGCAGCGTGACGTCAGCCACATTGCCCGCGCCGTCGTGATCGGAATGGCCGCAGCTGTCAGCGCTGCAGATCTTGATCGTGACAATGTCTGCCGCTCCGGCGACGATGCCCTCGCCAACCAGGAAACCCGCCGCCAGGTCCAGGTCGTCACCCGGGGTGCGCATGGTCAGCGTCACCGCCTGGCCGTCGACCCTGATGCCCAGCGGTTCCTCGGCCGCGAGCAGGTCGGCTCGCGGCGTCGGCTGATCGGGCAGCGAGATCCGCAGTACCCGCCGCCTGGCGGTCCGGCCGGTCATGCGCGCCTGCCGGTCATGGCCGCTCGCGGGCCAGATCCGGCTCAGCCTGTTCCATCGGCACCTTCCCGGCCAGCCATCGGTATGTCGCGTTGCGTGAGCGCTCCGCGTGGCGCCGCAACGGCACCCAGGATATGAGGTGCCGACCCGCCGCGCGTCCGGGCGGCCAGCGGACCGGCCGGCCGACGTCCCTGTTTGGCTGGCTGCCGGCGTCGTCAGCGGTTCCGGGCACCGGACGGGCGTGACACGCTTCTGCGGCCGCTGCCTTCTGTGGCGCGGCTGCCTGCGCTGGCCGTACCCGGGCCGCTGCCTGCGCCCGCACCGCCCGAGACAACCCTGCCTGACACGCGCACCGCAGCGGCCAGGGCGAAGGCGAGCATCACCAGGCCAGCGAGCACGAACAAATTCCAGCTGACCACCTGCAGGCCATGCAGGTGGTAGGCCTCGTCCGCGGGATGGGGGCCGACGAAGAACCCAAGCAGCCCGTGCGGAACGAAGGCGAGCGGCCCGGTCCAGTTTGGTCGGCCAGCCGCCGAACACGCCTGCGACGGCCGTCAGCAGCATCCAGTACCCGCACCGGGCGGCGCCGCGGGCCGCTACCCCGAGGTCGGCCAGCACGGCGATGACCGGCACGATCCAGACCCAGTGATGATCCCAGCTGACCGGGCAGACGAGCAGCCCGGTGAGCGCGCACGTGACCCAGCCCGCCACCGGCCGCCCGGCCCGGTCCAGCAGCGCCGCGGCGGTCAGGCCGATGACCGCGGTCAGCGCCGCGACCGCCAGCCAGACCGGTGTGCCCGCGCTCACGCTGGCCATCGCTCGGCTGACGAGCGCGAGGAGTGACTGATTCACCAGCGACTCGACGGCACCGACTTTGCCAGGATGCAGGAAATACCCGGTCAGCCACCACTGGGCAGATGGGCGCGGCAGTAGCGCAAAGCCCGCCGCCACGGTGCAGGCGAACACCGCCGCGGCGGTGGCCGCCTGCCGCCGCCGGCCGCAGAGTGCCAGGTACCCAATGAAGATCAGCGGGACCAGCTTGATCCCGGCGGCGATCCCGACGCCGGCGCCCTTCCACCGGCGCCGGTCATCCTGGCCAAGGTCCCAGACCACCAGGGCCATCAGCAGTAACTCGATCTGGCCAAGCAGCAGTGCCCGCAGCACCGGCTCGGTCCACAGCGCCAGCGCCGTGACCGCCAGGGCGGCGGTGGCCCGGCTGCGGCCGACCCAGCCCAGCGCGCCGAAGGTGAGCCACCCGGTGGCGGCCAGCGCGGCGATGCTGAGCACCGTCATCAGCCACTGCAGGAGCGGGAGCGGCAGCACCGAGCCGGCGGTGAACACCAGCGCCGCGAACGGCGGGTAGGTGAACCTGATGCCAGGGCTGAGGCGCCAGCTGTAGAGCGACGCCGGGTCGTGCCTGGCGATCAGGCCGGCGTGGTTATAGACGCCAAGATCGAACCAGTTCAGCAGCAGGCCGTGGTGGACGGCGTTGTCTGCCGCGTAGCCGCCGAGTGAGACCAGCGCCGCCGTCGCCGCGAGCGCGAGGACGGCACCACCCTGCCGCCCGGCCGGGGCCGTCCGGTCTGTGCCTGCCTGGTCGGGGGCCGCCTGACCTGATCGTGCCCGCACCTTCGGCATCCCTCCGTAGGACCGCGCCGCGCCATGGTTGTCGGGCGCAGGCGCGACGCTGCTACCCGACAGAATGACGCTGCTACCCGGACAGAATAGAGCGTCTTACCCCCAGCTAAGCGGGGCGACGGGGTAGCCGCCGCCGCCTACCTGAGCGCCAGCGACCATGGTCGCCGTCATTTACCTGACGGTTAGCATGGCGCCGCCAGCGGGCACGAGCCTGCCGATCACGGGCGCACCAGGCAGCTCGCCCGCCACCAGCAGCCCGCCCGAGGTCTGCGCGTCAGCGAGCAGCAGCAGCTCTTCCTCCGCCAGGTCGCCGAAGTCGGCATGCGGACGGACCCAGTCGAGGTTCCGGCGGCTGCCGCCAGGAAGGTAGCCAGCCCGCAGCGCGGACCTCGCCTCCGGCAGTACCGGGACCGAGGCATGGTCGATGACGGCCCCGACCCCGCTCGCCCTGGCCAGCTTGAACAGATGGCCCAGCAGTCCGAAGCCGGTCACGTCAGTAGCACAGCGCAGGCCGGCGGCCAGCGCCGCCCGACTGGCCTCGGCGTTGAGCGCCGTCATGACCTCGACCGCCGCCTGGCTCACCTCACCAGTGGCCTTGTGCCGCGCATTCAGGATGCCGATGCCGATCGGCTTGGTGAGGCTCAGCGGCAGGCCGGCGAGGCCGGCGTCGATGCGCAGCAGCGCGGCCGGATCAGCGAGGCCGGTCACGGCCATCCCGTACTTCGGCTCGGGGTCGTCGATGCTGTGGCCGCCCGCGACCAGGCAGCCCGCGCTGCGGGCCACATCGAGGCCACCGCGCAGTACCTCCGCGGCCAGCTCGATGGGCAGCTTCTCACGAGGCCAGCCGAGCAGGTTCAGCGCTATCAGCGGCTCACCACCCACTGCGTAGACGTCAGACAGCGCGTTGGCCGCGGCGATCCGCCCGAAGGTGTAGGCGTCGTCAACGACAGGCGTGAAGAAATCGACGGTCGCGACGACGGCACGATCCGGGCCGATCCGGACGACGGCGGCGTCATCCCCGTCTTCGACCCCGATGAGCAGGTCCGCCGGCGGACGGTCAGGAATCAGCCGCGCTACGGCCTCCTCGAGCTCACCTGGAGGGATCTTGCAAGCGCAGCCGCCGCCGCGCGCGTACTGGGTCAGCCGGACGGTTGTCATCCCTGAAATGTAGCGATCAGGGTGGCGGCTGCTGGCGCCGGCCGCCCGCCGGGTCGGTGCTTAGGCTTGCGTTGCGGCTGGAGCGGACGGCATGGTTGCATGCGGCGGGAGGCTGCGAATCCCGGCGGGCGGAGGTACGCGGTGACGATCGATGTGCTGCAGCAGCGAGTCGAGATCGAAGAGGCGATCGGCGGGCGGACCCTGTGCGATCACCTCACGGAGACGGCGCAGAAGTGGGGTGGGCTGCCGGCCTACTCCGACCGGGACGGCGGGCCCTGGCAGACCATCACCTGGGAGCAGGTCAGGCAGCAGGCGCTCGAGCTGGCCGCGGGCTTCGCCGCGCTGGGCCTGGCACCGGGCGAGCGGGTGGCGCTCATGCTGCCGAACCGGGCTGAGCATGTGCTGGCCGACCTGGGGGTTGCGCACGCGGGCGGCGTCTCGGTCACCTGCTACTCAACGCTGGCCGCCGACCAGATCGCCTACCTGGCCGGCGACTGCGACGCCAGGATCGCGGTGCTCGACGGCGCGGACGAGCTGAGGCGCTGGCAGCCAGGGCTGGCCACGCTGCCCGGGCTGAAGAAGATCATTGTCAGGGATCCCGACGCCTGCCCGGCCGGTGATCTCTACCTCACCTGGCAGGACTTCGCCGAGCTCGGCCGCGGCCAGTACGCGGCGTCCCCAGCCGCCATTGACCGGCTGGTCCGCGGCCTCACCCCCGACGATCCCGTAACCCTCCTTTACACCTCCGGGACCACCGGAAACCCCAAGGGCGTCATCATCACGCACCGCAGCGTGCTCTACGAGCTGATGACGGCCACCGTCTCCGGCACCCTGGTGCCGCACGTCCGCTGGGTCTCCTACCTGCCGCTGGCCCACATCGCCGAGCGGATGTTCACCATCTACCTGGCCATTCACACCGGCGGTCACGTTTTTTTCTGCCACGCGGCCAGCACCGACCTGGTACGCACCGTCGGGGAGGTCAGGCCGACGTCGTTCTTCGGCGTGCCGCGGGTGTGGGAGAAGATACAGGCAGGTATCCAGGCGGTACTCGCGATGGAGACCGACCCGGCCAAGCGCTCTGCCATCGAGGCCGCCATGAGAACGGGGCGGCGCTACGTCGAGAGCTGCCAGTTCGGCCGCTCCACCCCAGAGGACCTGGCCGCCGAGTTCCGCGCGGCCGACGAGCAGACGCTGCGCCCCATCCGGTCGCTCCTGGGTCTCGGCGACGCCGAGACCGTCGTGAGCGCTGCGGCGCCGCTGCCGGCTGACGTGGCCGCGTTCTTCGCCGGCCTCGGCATGAAGATCCTCGATGTCTACGGCATGACCGAGACCACCGGCGCGTTTACTTCCAATACCACGGCGGCCTTCAAGCTGGGCACGGTCGGCCGGCCCGTGGCAGGCACGGAGATCAAGATCGCCGGGGACGGCGAGATCCTCACCCGCGGGCCGCTCAATTCGCCCGGCTACCTGAACCTCCCCCAGCGGACCGCCGACCTCATCGACTCAGACGGATGGCTCCATACCGGGGACATCGGCTCGCTGGACGCCGACGGGTTCCTGTCCGTCGTGGACCGGAAGAAGGAGCTGATCATCACATCGGGCGGTGAGAACGTCTCACCGGCGGCGATCGAGAACCTGCTGGTCGCCGAGCCGCTGATCGGTCAGGCGCTGGCCTACGGCGATGGCCAGCGCTATATCGTCGCGCTGCTGACGCTCGATGGCGAGGTGGCCCCCGCCTGGGCCAGGGCGCGGGGGATCGACGCATCGCTGGCCGAGCTGGCCACCGACCCCACGGTGCTCACTGCCGTGGGGGAAGCGGTCGCGGCCGCCAACTCCCGGCTGGCCAGGGTGCAGCAGGTCAAGCGGTGGCGGCTGCTGCCGGTGGAATGGACCGCCGAGAGCGAGGAACTGACGCCGACGCTGAAACTCAAGCGCCGGGTGGTCCATGCCAAGTACGCGGACGTCATCGACTCGATGTACGAGAGCTGACATCCCGGCGGCCTGCCCCTGCGCTCGGCCGGGACGTGCCCGGTAGGGTCAGCCGCGGAGGCGTCCGGGTGCCTGGTGGCCCCCCCGGTCTTCAAAACCGGTGGACGGCGCGCAGCGTCGTCGGCGGGTTCGATTCCCGTCCGCCTCCGCCACCACCTGCGGGAACACCGATTCCGGGCTGGCCGGCGTGGCGGCGGTGAGCGCCGTTTCCATGATCGAAGTTCCCTGTGCTGGCACATGCGGTCGTCACACGGCCTCCAGCCTGGCCTTGCGGGGCACGAACGCGGCGATTGCCACCGCTGCTGTCAGGTTCCGTTGTACGTGCCGGGGCACAAGTAGGCTTGCGTGATTGCGTCGAACGTGGCCAGGTGCTCGGGGTAGATCCCGCCCGCGAGGAGCGTCGGGTCGGTGTCCGCGACGGTGGCGCCGTTCGCCCAGGAGTCACACAGCCCGGTACCAGTGTTCACCGTCCAGGTGTCGGGTGCGACGATGCCAGCCGCGGCGATCGCTTCGAGGTACGGGCCGTAGGTTCCGCTAGGGATCTGCGGGGCTGCTGGCGCCGGGACCTGGACTTGTGTCTGGACCGGCGCGGGATTGTTGATTATTATCCTGGCGGCCGGTGGCGCGACGGTCTTAGTGACTGTCGGCACGGGCTTGGGCTTAGACGGCGCCGCAGTGGCCTTGGGTACTGCTAAGTGCGTGGCTGTGGCTGCTGGCGTGACCGATGTGGCGCATCCTGTGACCGCGATAGCGGCTGCGGCGATCGCCGCGCAGGTAAGCTTGGTAATGTGGTAATGGTGTTCATGGCTCACACTCCGTTGTGTGATCATTTCTGCCAGAGTTTTATTCTAGCGAGTGGTCTCCGGCGCTCCTGCAGCGCTCATTTTCCTGTTGGCATTCATAAGCCCAGCTCCCTTTGGGCCGCCCATCTTCAGTAGGAAGGGACAATGCGTGCCTGCCTAGAGGCTTAGGTCACCTTTAGTTACTTCGCTGTTAATACTTCCCCACAGAATGGGACATTAGCGGTTATTTTCAGGATCGCCGGAGAGTCAAGTTGCGGCTCCGCTGCCGCAGGGCATCGCCGCGGCCTCCGCGCGCCTCTTGGGTGTGCTCGAGCCTATAGGTACGGCCAGCTGGACGGCCCTATCCAGAACGGCGCTGTACAGGTGCTGCAGAAGGTGCGGAAGTGCGCCGTCTGCCAGTGCCACGCGCCGTTGTGCCAGAACTTCACCCTCATGGCGTAGAAGTACCGGACCGTCCCGTGCAGCTTGATCGTGCTCAGCCGCACGCTGATCCAGTGCGGGTAGTACTTGCACTTGGCGAGCGGCGCGCATCCTGGGGTGACCGTCCAGAGCCGTCCCGTCGCGTAGCCGGTCTTGTACCACCACTGCCAGTGCAGGCGGGTGATGAATGGTGACCCGCCCTGTCCGAAATAAATCGCAGACGGCCTGACCGACGGATAGTTCCAGCCGGCATCGGCGGCATAAACCTTCACCGGCGTGGCTCCCGCCAACGCGGCCGGCATCGGGACGGCGGCCGCTAACGCTGTCAGCGCCGCCGCCGCAAGAGCCGTCCGGAGCCTCATGGCTGACTCATCCAGGTCTGGCCATCGGAGGCGATGGTGACGTTCGCGGTGGGATTACTACGCTTGAACATGGTTGCCTCCTCAAATGCGTGACCTTGCGGGGGTGGCTAGGGGACCGTTCGGAGCTTTGTCCCTCCGGGCGGCTCCAGTGGTGTCTCTAGTCGCAGCTCCCTACCCCGGGAACTGCGCTTTATGTGTACGTCAAAGTAGTCACGCGTGAACCGGGTCTTTGGTCCTGATTAACCAGGACAGGTCCTTATCAGGTGCCAGCTCCCGCCGTATCTGGCTGCGGATCGCGTCGGCGGCCTCCTGAATCGCCTTCCGGTGGTCTCCAACGCATGGCGCTCGCGGAGCGCTTCCTGGTCAGGCTCGGGGCCGGGGTCACGGGACTCGCCAGCCATCCGGATCACGATGTCGGCGTTCTCAATTCTCTGGGCAACCGGCCCAAGGAACGGGTGTACCGACCTGGCCCAGTCCCCGAAGCGCGAAAGATGCTCTCCAGCCCGATATACGCCTGGTCTAGCCGTTCCTGGTACCGGGCCTCCCGGGCTATCTCCCGCTCGTGCCTCTACCCGTGCTTACCGCGTCTAGCGCCCAGCCAGTCGGTCAGCAAGCCGCTCACCACTGCACCTGCCGCAATGAGTCCGCCGCCGGTCAGGAGAGTAAGCAGTTGCTCGCGGTGGCTGTGGGGAAGGGCGGGGACGAGCCTGCGCCTAAAGCTACGGTGCCTGGGCCGCTGGGCACGGTGCCGCAAGCAGCTGACGACTACGTAGGCGGTCCTCTCATTAGGGGCGAGCCCGGGCCTCCTCGACCGTAAGCTCGGCCGCCGGATCGGCGTCAAGGCGATCATCAGGGATCGGCACCCCACTGCGAACAGAACGGCCGTAGGTGCCATCGTCAAGCCGCTGCAGCGCACGGCTCAGCACGGCCAGCCGGTCGCGCAAGCTGCCCGCAACGGCGTCGTCGATGCCCTCGGCGGTCAGCGGCTGCGCAGAGTCGGCGATGTCAGCACCCTTCTCGTCTTCGGCGGCCCGGTCCTGCTCTCCTGCGGCCTCGGTATCCGCGAGCAGGGCTGATACCTCGGCGCGCTCGGCGAGCAGCCGCGCCCGTGCCTGGTCCTCATCCATCTGTCCCCTAGAACTGGATCTGGCCCGGGTCGGACGGCGCGGGCGATGGAGCCTCGCCGGTCACCGACGACGATGACGATGACGGAAACTGCCCGGCCACCGTCGGCTGCTCTTCCTGCTGCTGGCCGAGCGCGTCCTGGCGGGGCGGCACCTGGCCTGCCGGGGAGGGCTGCGTGACCGGCGCCGGGTACTGGGTCATGGTCGGGTACTGCTCCTGCGCGGTCCGGAAATCCTCCTGCGGCCGAGCCTGGTCCGGCTGAACCTCGCGTGCGCCCCAGGCATCCTGCTCGTCGGCCGCCTCGTCGCTCACCGTACCGCCTCCCACGCTGAACCTGCCGAGCGCCAGGGCGGCGAAGAAGACGATCAGGAGCCCGGTGCCCGTGAAGAACCCGATCCCCTCAAGGAACTGGCGCAGGCTGGAGGCCGCCGCCCCGGCCGAGGTGCCGACTGGCACTCCCGGGCTGATCGAGGCGTTCTTCACGAACTGCGCCACGACGGCGGCTCCGGCGACAAACCAGGCACCGCCCAGGGCGGCCAGGAACGCGCCAAGCCCGCCCGTCAGCCGGCTCCTGGTGCCTGCGACGATGAGCCCGCCGACCACGGCGGCGGCCCCGGGCGCGATTTCCAGCCAGAGCCTGCCCGAGGTATACCTCCAGGTCTGGTCCGGCGTATAGGCGAAGTGGAAATACGGCCCGACAAACGGGACGAGCGCGCCCCACGCGCCGAGCAGCACCAGCAGCACGCCGCACAGCCCGCCGCGGGTACGCGGGATGCCTGACGCAGTAGCCATGGCGCTCACCCCCCTACGTAATAGGAGCATTAAGACTTGCACAAGTCGGGTACCCGGTGGGCTTCCGGATATGCAAAGTACTGGTAAATCGGCACAGATGGACGGCACATTGCGGCAGCCCCGCGAGGAAGGTGCAGGTATGGTCGCGATCGTGGACGTCCGCAGGCTGGTGCCGCGCACCGACGCGGTGCTCGCCGATCCGCGCCTGGCCGCCGCCGAGCGGCGGCTTGGCCGGGATCTGGTGATCGGCGCGGTCCGGCAGGCGCAGCAGCAAGCCCGGTCTGGTGCCATCAGCCCCGGCGAGGTCGCCGACGCAGCGGTGGCGGCGCTGCCGCCCGCGGCCACCACGCTGACCCGCGTGATCAACGCCACCGGGGTACTGCTGCACACCAATCTCGGCCGGGCGCCGCTGTCGGCCGCCGCTATCGAGGCGGTCGGTGTGGCAGCCGGCTGCACAGACCTGGAATTCGACCTCACCACGGGTTCGCGGGGCAGGCGAGGCGCCGGGGCACTCGCGGCGCTGGCCCGGGCCGTACCCGCCGCCGAATCCGTGCACGTGGTGAACAACAACGCGGCCGCGCTGGTGCTCGCGGCCACCGCGCTGGCCGCCGGACGCGAGATCATTGTCAGCCGGGGCGAGCTGATCGAGATCGGGGACGGCTTCCGCCTCCCTGACCTCCTGGAGTCGACCGGCGCCCGGATCCGCGAGGTTGGCACCACCAACCGGACGACCGCGGCCGACTACGCGACCGCCATCGGCGCCGACACCGCCTTCATCCTGAAGGTGCATCCGTCGAATTACCGCATCGAGGGCTTCACCGCCAGCGCCGACGTCGCCGCCCTAGCTGCGCTTCCCGTCCCCGTCGTCGGCGACATCGGCTCCGGGCTGCTGTCGCCGCATCCTGCGCTCCCCGATGAGCCCGATGCCGACTCCTGGCTGCGGGCCGGCGCGGCGCTGGTGACCGCGAGCGGCGACAAGCTGCTCGGCGGCCCGCAGGCCGGCCTGCTGCTGGGCCGGGCCGCCGTGGTCACCGCCCTGGCCAGGCATCCGCTGGCGCGGGCACTGCGGGTGGACAAGCTGACCATCGCAGCCCTGGAGGCGACGCTCGCCGGGCCGCAGGTGCCCGTGGCGCAAGCACTGACCGTCCCGGCGGGCTGGCTGGCGGAACGAGCGGAACGACTGTCGGGGGTCCTGGCCGACGCAGGGATCGACTCTCGGCCGGTGGCGACCACCGCGGCCGTGGGCGGTGGCGGGGCCCCGGGCGTCGGCCTGCCTAGCGCGGCGGTCAGCGTGCCTGCCGACCTCGCACCACGGCTGCGGGCTGGCGAGGAGGTCCGCCGCGGCCGGCAGCCGCCGGTTATCGGCCGGATCGAGGACGGCAGGCTGCTGCTTGATCTCAGTGCCGTGCCGGCCGGCGAAGACGAGCAGCTCGCCGCGGCGGTCATCGCCGCGGCCGGATAGCCGCCATGCAGGTCATCGCCACCGCCGGGCACGTGGATCACGGTAAATCGGCGCTGGTGCGCGCGCTCACCGGCACCGACCCAGACCGCTTTGAGGAGGAACAGCGCCGCGGCCTGTCCATCGACCTCGGTTTCGCCTGGATGACGCTGCCGTCCGGCGAGCGGCTGGCCTTCGTCGACGTGCCCGGCCACGAGCGGTTCGTGCCGAACATGCTGGCGGGTATCGGCCCGGTGCCCGCCGTGCTGTTCGTCGTGGCGGCCGACGGGGGCTGGATGCCGCAGTCGGCCGAGCACCTGGCCGCGCTCGATGCCCTCGGCGTGCGCCACGGGCTGCTCGCCATCACCCGCGCCGACCTGGCCGACCCTGGGCCGGCCGCGGCTGAGGCGGCCAGGCAGCTGGCGGCGACCAGCCTGGCGGCGGTCGAGTGCGTCGCGGTGAGCGCCGTCACCGGCGCGGGCCTTCCTGATCTCGTCGCGGCCCTGGACCGCCTGGCCGCGAGCCTGCCCGCCGCCGACCCTGGTGCGCCGGTGCGCCTGTGGGTGGACCGCGCCTTCAGCATCACCGGCAGCGGGACGGTGGTGACCGGGACGCTGCCGGCCGGCACCGTGCGGGTCGGCGATGAGCTTGTCCTGACGCCGTCGATGCGGCCGGTGCGGGTCCGTGCGATCCAGTCGCTCGGCGAGCCGGTCGCGTCCGCGACCGGGGCGGCCAGGGCCGCGCTCAACCTCCGCGGCGCGGGCCAGGACTCGGTCGGGAGGGGGATGGCACTGGTCCAGGCGGGCCGCTGGACGCTGACCGACCTCATCGACGTCAGGCTGAGCGCATCCGCAGGCCGGGCCGCGCAGGCAGGCTCCGGCCCGGCCGGCCGCCGCGGGTGCTGACGCTGCACGCGGGCTCGGCTCGCACAGTCGCCAGGGTGCGGCCGCTTGGCGATGGCGAGATCGCCAGGCTCATGCTCGCCGACCCGCTGCCGCTGCACGTGGGCGACCGGGTGCTGCTGCGTGACCCGGGCGCGGCGCGGCGGATCAGGCGGCGGCCGGGATCGGAGCCAGGGCCTGCGGCGCCGGACGGCCCGGCCGTGATCGGCGCCGTCGTGCTGGACGTCGCGCCCCCGCCGCTGGCCCGCCGCGGCGCCGCGGCCACGGCGGCCAGGCAGCTGGCCTCCTGGCCTGATCAGCCGACGGCGACGGATCTGCTCAGTCGGCATGGCCTGCTGCGGGCCAGCGCGCTGCTGGCCATGGGGGTCAGCGAGCACCCGGCGCCGGCCCGCGGCGAGTGGCTGGCCGATCCGGCACGCTGGGCGGAGCTGGCGCAGTGCCTGGCCGAGGCGGTGACCGCGCACGCCGCCCGGGCGCCGCTCGCCCCGGGACTGACCCTGGAAGCGGCCAGGGCGGCCCTGCGGCTCCCCGACCGCCGCCTGGTCGAGGCGCTGGTCCGGCCGCCGCTCACGGTCCGCGACGGCATCGTCAGCGTCGCGGTGCCCGCAGGCCTGCCCGGGGCTCCTGCGCTGCCCGCCGCGGTGGCATCAGCCGTCCGCGTGATCCGGGCGGAGCTCGCCGCGGACCCGTTCGCCGCCCCAGATGCCGATCGGCTGCGCCGGCTCGGGCTCGACGTACGGGCGCTGGCGGCGGCCCAGCGGGCCGGGCTGCTGCTGCGGATCAGCGATCAGATCGTGCTGGCGCCCGGCGCGGACGCGGCGGCGGCCGAGCTGCTCGCCGCTGTGCCGCAGCCGTTCACCGCCGCAGCCGCGAGGCAGGCGCTGCACACCACCCGGCGGGTTGTGATCCCGCTGCTCGAGCATCTGGACCGGATAGGATTCACCGACCGGCTGCCCGACGACCGCCGGACCGTCCGCCCGCGCCGACCGGCCAGTGAGGCCGCGCCGAGCCGGGCGCTCAGCGGCTGAACCGGCCGGCCGACCAGGTCGCTGGCTCCGCGGGCGGCACCCCAGCGGAGATCCACCGCGCCAGCACAGCCGCGGTAGCCGGGGCGTTGAGAATGCCGGTGCGAAAGTGACCCGAGGTGAGCCAGGCATTCTCTAGCCCGGGCACCTTGTCGATAACCGGCCGCCGGTCCGGATGCCGGGGCCGGAAGCAGCACCACTGGTAGGCGATGGGCAGCCCGGCTAGCGCGGGCAGGGCCGAGGTCAGGCCATCCATGATCGACTCGATGACCTCAGGCTGGACGCCGGGGCTCTCGTCGCCGACGTCGAAGGTACCTCCGGCCAGCAGCCGACCGTCCTCGATCTGGGTGGCGACGGGCGCGACGATGCCCGGGAGGACCACCGGCGAGGCCTCGGTGACCAGCAGGTGGCCCTTGACCCGATCGGACGGGATGTTCAGCGGCAGGCCGTCAAGTACGGGTGGCTGGCCGGTGGCAAAGACGACCGTGCCGGGGTGGATCTCGCCGGCCGAGGTCTGCAGGCTCCGGACCTGGCCACCTGACACCGTCACGCCGGTGGCGGCCACACCAGTGCCCACGGCGGGCAGCCCGGCCGCCATCCTGGCCACCGCCCGGAGCGGATTGACGCGGGCCTGCCTGCGGATCAGGGCGCCTTCCATCGACCGGGCCAGGCCGGGAATGAGCCGCTCCACCTGGCCGGGAGCGAGCCACTCGACGGCTGGCGGCTGATGAGCGGCGAAACCCCCCGGGTGCGGAGCCAGGCCGATCCAGTCGATCTCGATCAGCCCGACGCCGCCTGGCAGCGTCTGCTCGAGTTCCCGCCACCGTTCCAGGCTGGCTCGCTCCAGATCGACCAGCGGTTCCGGGTCGCTCCACTGGTGCGGCTCCGGGATGAGCAGGCCGGTGGCGCCTCCGGTGGCACCGGTGCCAAGCCGCCCGGTCTCAATCAGCAGTACCGAACCGAGCCCTGCCTCGTGGCAGGCCAGCGCGGTGGCCACGCCCACAATGCCGCCCCCGACCACCAGCACATCCGGCCTCGGATCGGGGATGCTGCCATCACCCCGGCCGAGCGTCGCGCGCTCGGCGGTGGTGAGCTGATCACGCCAGATGGCGCCTGCCATGGTCAAGATCCCATCTCCGCGAGCGGTCGGTTCGGGGCGGGGGGCGAAGCAGGGCGCCGCGACCGCCCGGATCCGCGCAGCAGCCAGCAGCGGCGGCCGGCGTCAGCAGATGCTATCCGCTGCGCCCCCAGCGGCGGGTCCGCACTCACCCGAGGGGCCCGGGAACGAAATCACCGGCTAGCGCCTTGATGTTGGAAAGGCAGGCTCCGGCGCCGCCGAGGCTCGCCCGTAGGCTGTGGGATATTGCGAGGCAGATGCCCGTTAGAGGAGGAGGTGATGGCGTGCTGGCCGATTCGTTCGGGCGGGTGGCCACCGACCTCCGGGTGTCGCTGACCGACCGGTGCAACCTGCGCTGCAGCTACTGCATGCCGCCCGAGGGGCTCGACTGGCTGCCCAATCCGTCGCTGCTGACCGACGACGAGGTGGTCAGGCAGATCGCGATCGCAGTCGAGGAACTCGGCATCACCGAGGTCAGGTTCACCGGCGGGGAGCCGCTGCTGCGCCGTGGGCTCCCCGGGATCGTCGCACGCACGGCCGCGCTGCGCCCGCGTCCGGAAATCTCGCTGACCACGAACGGGATCGGGCTGGACCGGCTCGCCGCTCCGCTGCATGCCGCTGGCCTGAACCGGATCAATGTCTCGCTGGACACTCTGCGGCCCGACAAATTCAGCCAGCTGGCCAAGCGTGACCGGCTGGCTGACGTACTGGCCGGCCTGGCGGCAGCGGCGGCGACCGGCCTGGCGCCGGTGAAGGTCAACGCCGTGCTGATGCGCGGCGTCAACGACGACGAGGCAGCGCCGATGCTCAGGTTCTGCCTGGCCCGGGGCTACCAGCTGCGGTTCATCGAGCAGATGCCGCTGGACGCTCAGCATGGCTGGCGCCGCGCGGACATGGTAACCGCCGACGAGATCCTGGCCGTGCTCACCGCCGAGTTCAAGCTGACCCCGGCCGATCCTGGCAACCGTGGCTCGGCGCCGGCCGAGGCCTTCATGGTGGACGACGGGCCCGAGATGGTCGGCGTGATCGGCTCAGTGACCAGGCCGTTCTGTGCGGCTTGCGACCGGGTGCGGCTTACCGCTGACGGCCAGATCCGCAACTGCCTGTTCGCGAGGACCGAGAACGACCTGCGCGGGCCAATGCGATCGGGCGCCAGCGACAACGAACTCGCCGCCATCTGGCGCCAGGCCGTCGCGGTCAAGCTGCCCGGGCACGGGATCAACGATCCGGGCTTCCTGCAGCCGGTCAGGCCGATGTCGGCCATCGGCGGCTGACGGGCTGGACCATGGCGGCAGCGGCATCCCCGGCCGGCGGGCCTCTGCCTGGCGAGCCCCCCGCTGGCGGGCCTCTGCCTGGCGGGCCTCTGGCTGGCGGGCCTCTGGCTGGCGATCCCCCCGCTGGCGATCCCCCCGCTGGCGAACCCCCCGCTGGCGAACCCCCGGCTGGCGAACCCCCGGCTGGCGAACCCGAAACTGGCGGATTTGACGCGATTGTGCTGGCCGGCGGCCGCGCCGCCCGGCTGGACGGCGCGGACAAGCCCGGGCTCATGGTCGCGGGCGAGACGCTCATCGGCTCGGTCGTCGTCGCCGCCGTGGCGGCGGGCGCCCGCACCGTGATCGTGGTAGGCCCGGACCGGCCAGGGATGGCGGCGGCCGGCCCGCAGCCGCCCGGCGGGATCCGGTTCGTGGCGGAGGAACCGCCCGCCGCCGGCCCGGTGCCGGCGCTCCGGCGTGGCCTGGCCGAGGCTCGCGCGCCCGTCGCCGCGCTACTGGCGGCCGACCTCCCGTTCCTGCGCGCCGGGCAGCTACGCCTGCTGCTCGGCGCGGCCGGGCGGCGTGCCGGCGCGGTCCTCACGGACGGCTGCGGGCGGCCGCAATGGCTGCTGAGCTGCTGGCAGGCCACGGTCCTGCGAGCCGCCGCCGCCGCTTACCCGGGGACCTCGCTGCACGGCCTGCTCGCTCCGCTCGATCCGGCCTTGCTCAGCTACGATCTCGACACGGGGGAAGCACCGCCATGGTTCGATTGCGATACGCCCGACGACCTGTGGCTGGCCCGTCACTGGCGCGCTGACGGTCCGGCGGCCCTTCCCGATGCTGACCCGACCCGGAAGGCACGCTGATGACGACGCTCGACAGCTGGACCGCTGCGGCCTGCGCCGAGCTCGGCATAGACCCGAAGACCGGGGACGCCAGGGCCGTGCTGGATCTGGCCCGTGAGGTGGCGCACGGCGTGGAGCGGCCCGCCGCGCCGCTCACGGCGTATCTGCTGGGCGTGGCGGTGGGCCAGGGGCAGGACCTGCACACGGCAGCGGCCCGGCTGCGTGCGCTGGCCAGTTCCTGGCCGGCCAGCGGCGACCGCTGAGCGGTCCGTGGCCGGACCGGCCGAAGGGCTGGCGCCCGCATTCTGCTGCGCCGGCACCGGGGCCGCCGATATTGTGTGCGCGATTAAATACCCGGCTCCATTCTCATGCAGGTTTACATTTTCCGCCTTTTACGGCAATGACATCAGAGCGGACGAAAGGTCCATGGCAACCGTTACAGTCGCGAATGTGGAGCGAGGACCGAGCGGCGTCACGCAGGTCAGTCCCGTTTCCGCAGCAGCGGCGAGGCCGCGGACGGCCTGGTCGGTCATCGGATGGTCGATGCTCATGGTCGCGGCCACAACTGCCCTCATGTGGGTTGCGTACGGCCACTGGATAAGGCCGAGCGTTATCCAGATCAAGACCGGCTACGTGCCCTTCGCTGGTCTCATTGTGGTGACCCTGAGCCTGGAGCGACTGCTGGAGCCGCTGAGCAAGGTGCTTATGCCGAAAGACTCATCGACCGCGTCGCCCAAGCGGACCGCCGCCAGGTCAAAGGCGCAGGCGCAGGCCGCTGCCGCCGACCCGGCGATGGCCGCGACCGACGTCCAGCTCAGAACCCGCCAGGCCGCGATTGACCAGGCCGCGGCCGACGCCAGGCGTACCGAGCGGGCCATTATCTTCTGGGCCATCGCGAGCACCTGCGGCTTAGGCATCTCCGGGGGCTTCGGTTTCTTCCTGCTCCAGTCGATCGCCAGCAATCACGTCAACACGGTCCTCGATCTCGCCGTGACCGGGCTGGCCATCGGCGCGGGGACCAAGCCCGTGCATGACCTCCTCACGAGCATCCAGTCGAGGGCGGCCGGCTGAAGGCAGATCCGCGAGAGGCTGCAGTCGGCGCGGTGCTGAGCTTGGCCGTGCGTCGCCGTGGGGCCATCTGTCCCTGTGCCGTGCGTCGGCGTGAGCCATCTGTCCCAAGCGTCACTGCGGCCTCAGGCGCCGCCTGCCAGGCCGGGAGAACCCGGCACCGGCGCCTGATGGATTCCCGGCTTCATCATGAATTACCTGATGGATTCACGAATCGACCAGGCTGCCCATCGGCTGCGGCCGGGCTGCCACCGGCTGCGGCCGGCTGCCACCGGCTGCGGCCGGCTGCGACCCACTGCCGCCAAGCGCTGCCGACCGCGTCGAGGCGGCGGGCGCCAAACCGCGAGGCGGCGGGCGCCAAACCGACCGTGAGACGCGGCACAGCGGCGGCAGGCGAGCCGTCCGACGAACTCCGCTGCCGGTGCCCGGCGCACCACTTGCCAGCAAGACTATAACGATATATCGTTAACCTATCTTCATATTCCGGCGACAGTCTCAGAAGGAGGGCGACAGCCGGAACCTACTACGGGAGGAAACATGCATTCAGAAGATATCTGGCCACGTGCCGATGACGAAGGAGGCTGGACGCGCAGGCCCGGGGGCCGTCGCAGGCATGCCCGGCCTGGCTTCGCTGGCCGGCCGGGATTCCCGGGCGGCCCGCCTGGATTCGCGGGATTCGGTCCCTGGCCGGGCGAGCCGAGGATGATGCGCGGCCCGCGTGCCAAGCGCGGTGACGTCCGGGCTGCGGCGCTGGCCCTGCTGGCCGAGGAGCCAATGAATGGTTACCAGATCATCGGCGAGATCAGCGAGAGAAGCGACGGCGTATGGCGGCCAAGTCCCGGCTCCGTCTATCCCGCGCTGCAGCAGCTCGAGGATGAGGGCCTGATCAGGGCCGAGGCCGGGGACAGCGGCCGCCGGACCTACGTGCTCACCGACGAGGGCCGCGAGTACGTGGCGGCGCACCCGGACGAGGTGCGGGCCCCGTGGGACATCGTGGCGGGAACGGTCGGCGGCGCGGCCATTGAGATGCGCAACCTCATCGGGCAGGTGGCCATGGCCGCCTTCCAGGTGGTCAGCGCCGGGACTGACGCGCAGGTCGGCCAGGCCCGCCAGGTGCTCACCGACGCCCGCAAGTCGCTGTACCGGGTCCTGGCTGCCGACGATGACGGCGACACGCCGGGCAGCGCCGGTGCCTAGCAAGAACGTCCGCAGCCGGGCGTGCGCCCGGCCGGGTCGTCGCCCGGCCGGGTCGTCGCCCGGCCGGGTCGCACCGGCCAGGAACGCCTAACGGGCGGTGGTCCGGCTAGGCTCGAAGGCAATCAGGTAAGGGAGGGCGTAACCGTGACTGCGCAGACGGGTGCCGGGACCGGCGCGGCGACCGGAGCGGACGGCCCGCAGGTGGCGGGCCAGGCCGCGAACGGCCAGGCCCGCGACGGCCGCCGGCCGCAGCCGGTGATCTCGGTATCGGGGCTGACCAAGAAGTACGGCGACGTCGAGGCGGTCCGCGGGATCGACTTCGCGGTGGCGGCGGGGGAGACCTTCGGCTTCCTCGGGCCGAACGGCGCGGGAAAGACCACCACCATTAAAATTCTCTGCACGCTCGCGAATGCGACCTCGGGCAGCGCGCAGGTGGCCGGCCATGACACGGCGCGGGACCGGGATGCGGTCCGACGCAACATCGGCCTGGTCTTCCAGGACACCACGCTGGACACCTACCTCACCGCCGCGCAGAACCTGCGTTTCCACGCCGATCTGTACGGGGTGCCGAAGGCCGCCGTCGGGCCGCGCATGCGCCAGGTGCTGGACATGGTCGGCCTCTGGGACCGGCGGGACAGCCTGGTCAGCACGTTCTCCGGAGGCATGCAGCGCAGGCTGGAGATCGCGCGCGGGCTGCTGCACGCGCCGCATGTGCTCTTCCTCGACGAGCCCACCGTCGGCCTGGACCCGCAGACCAGGTCCTCGATCTGGACCTACATCAATGACCTCAAGCGGCGCGAGGACATCACGATCTTCCTGACCACCCACTACATGGACGAGGCCGAGCACTGCGACAGGATCGCGATCATCGACCACGGCAAGATCGTGGCCATCGACACCCCTGAGGCGCTCAAGGCGAGCGTGGGCAAGGACCGGGTGCAGATCCATACGGCCGACGACCAGGCGGCGATCGCCGCGCTGGCGGACCGGTTCGGGATCGAGGCGGCCATCCATGAGGACGCGGTGACGTTCTCGGTGGCCTCGGGCGAGGAGTTCGTGCCGGAGCTGTTCGCCAGGCTCTCGGTCCCGATCCGCTCGGTCAGCGTGTCCCGGCCCTCGCTGGACGACGTTTTCATGTCCTACACCGGCACCACGATCCGCGACGCCGAGGCGTCGGGCACCGACGCGATGCGCCAGATGGCACAGCGCTTCCGGGGAAGGCGGTAGGAAATGGCGACTCAGGCAACTCAGCTGGCCGCCCCGGAAACCGAGGCCCTGGTCGAGGAGATCAGGGTCGCGGTCCCCGAGCGCGGCCTGCGGCACGACCTGCGCGCCATCAGCATCATCTGGCGCCGGGAGCTGATCAGGTTCCGCACCGACCGGCTCCGGGCGATCACCTCGCTGATCCAGCCGTTCCTGTTCCTGTTCGTGCTCGGCACTGGCCTCGGGTCGCTGGCCGGCGCGAGCATGCCGCCGGGCATCAGCTTCAAGACCTTCATCTACCCTGGCGTGCTCGCCATGTCGGTGCTGTTCACCGCCATCTTCTCGGCCGCCTCGATCGTGTGGGACCGGGAGTTCGGGTTCCTGCGGGAGATCCTGGTGGCGCCGGTCAGCCGGGCGTCGATCGTGATCGGTAAGTGCCTGGGCGGGACCACCATCGCCACCTTCCAGGGCCTCATCTTCTTGTGCCTGGCCTGGTACGCCGACGTGCCTTACAACCCGGCGCTGATTCTCACCCTGATCGGCGAGCTACTGCTGCTGTCCTTCACGCTGACCGCGTTCGGGGTCATGATGGCCGCCCGGATCAAGCAGTTCCAGGCGTTCATGGCGCTCACCCAGATGCTCGTCCTGCCGCTGTTCTTCCTGTCGGGCGCGCTGTACCCGCTGACCGGGCTGCCCGCCTGGCTGAGCGTGCTCACCCGCATCGACCCGCTCACCTACGTGGTCGGACCGATGCGGCACGCGGTCTTCAGCTACCTGGACATGCCGGCGTACTACAAGCAGCACCTGGCGCCCGGCATCACGTGGGGAAGCTGGCTGGTTCCCATCTGGTTCTCGATCGGCATTGTTGCGGTCATGGGAGTGGGAATGATGCTGATCGCGATTGCCGAGTTCCGTAAGACCGAGTAATTGCCAGTGCCGCGCGCACCGCGGCCGGCCGCTGCGCAGCAGCAGAATTGCCGGAAAAAGATAGAGCGACGCCGGGTGGCTACGGGGGCAAACCACCCGGCGTCGCATTCATCGGCGCTCCGACGGGGGCCCGGAACGCCGGCACCGGTGCCCCGGCGGGGGACCAGAGCACCGGTAAGCATGTTACACCGAACCCCCCCCTTGTGCGTCAAGACCGGACTACAAGCGGATCTCGGCACGGAGGCCGGCCGATCCTTGCTGATCAGCCGTTTTCCGGTGGTCCTTTTCCTATCCTGATCCGCTCGTCCGGCCAGACTCGCCGTTGTTGCCCGCAGTGCCACTTTCGCCGGGACCGCCATCCCGGTGCGGCGGCTGCGCAGCGCCCGCCGGGTCAGCTGAACTAAAGCGATCCGGCAGGCGGGGCTCGTACGCCTGGAAGGCCCGGGTGGTGTTCGGCTCGCGTCCCCCGTTGGCGAAGACCACTGCGAAATACGGGATGATGATCGCGCCCACGGCCGGGATCGCGGTCAGCCATCCGGCCCCGTTGATGAACAGCACGACCGCGATGACAAAGCACACCAGCCGGATACCCATCATGATCAGGTACCGGCGCTCGCGGTAGGCGATGTCGGCCGACCGGGACGGCCGTGCCTCAGTCACCAGCTGCGCACGGTCACGGCGGCTAGTCCTCACCTTTCCAAGGTATGCGGACACCGGGGCGGCGTCATCCCCGGCCTCCCGCTAGGGCCTTCAGGCCGGCCGGCATCCCGTCGTCCCAGCCCGCGCGAGCCCGGCGATCTCGCCCACCGACGCGACGCCGGCGGCCGAGTCGGCGGTGCGGACCAGGGCTGCCGGGCCGGCCGCCGCGGCCCGGCGGGCCAGGCCTGCGGTCAGGTCACGGTCGCGCATCACGTACACCTGGAACCACCAGGTGCCGTCCGCCGCCGCCGCGGTCACCGCCGCGATATCCTCGATCCGGCAGGTGCTCCGGGTCGGCAGCACGTACAGTGCCCCCGCCCTGGCCGCGCCGGCCGCCGTGGCCAGCTCGCCGTCGGGATGGGCCAGGGTGTGGAACGAGGTCGGGGCCACCGCGACCGGCGTGGCCACCGTCGCCGCGAGCAGCCGGGTGCGAGTGGTTACGGACGAAACGTCGCGCAGCACCCGCGGGGTCACCCAGACGCCCCGCCAGGCTTTCTCGTTCGCCCGAAGTGTCCGCTCGCTTCCTGACCCCCCGGCGTAGTAGTCGTAGACCTCGGGGGCAGCGGCTTTGTGGCCCGGCGCTGCAGCTGCGCGGCGTCGGGCGTCATGAGCGTCAAGTATGGAGGATCAGATGAGCGAACGCACCTATCGTGTCACCGAGATCGTCGGTACCTCGCCGGAGGGAATCGAGCCTGCGATCAGGGCGGCGCTGCGCCGGGCCGACCAGACGCTGCGCCATCTCGACTGGTTCGAGGTGACCGAGATCCGGGGCCAGATCGTAGCGGGCGAGGTCGCTCATTTCCAGGTCGGGCTCAAGGTCGGCTTCCGGCTCGAGGACACCTGATGCAGGCGCGGGCCGGTCAGCTCGCCTGGCTCACCGAGGACATGTTGAAGCCGCCGACGCGCAGCGGCGGCATCGCGACGCGGGTGAAGTAGTCACTCCACTCGCGCGGGAGGGCCGGGCCGCTGGCCCCTGCCTCGGTGATCCGCTGCATCATGCCGACCGGGCTCTCATTGAACCTGAAGTTGTTCACCGCGCCGGTCACCTCGCCGTTCTCGACCAGGTAGATCCCGTCCCTGGTCAGTCCCGTGAGCAGCAGCGTCTGCGGGTCGACCTCACGGATGTACCACAGGCAGGTCACCAGCAGCCCGCGGCTGGTGCCCGCGATCATCTCGGCCAGCGACGGCCCGCCGCCGGGCACCTCAAGGATCAGGTTGCCGATGGCCGGGGTCACCGCCAGGCCGGACAGAGCCGCGGAATGGCGGGTCTGGGTGAGCGCGGCCAGCTCGCCGCCGGAGATCCACTCGGTAGGCGCGAGGGTCAGGCCGTTGTCGAACACCGATGACTCCCGGCTGGAGGCATGGGCGACCACGAACGGCTCGCATTGCAGGCCGGGAGCGCCCGGATCGCTGCGGAGCGTCAGCGGCAGGTCGGCCAGCCGTTCCCCGACCCTGGTGCCGCCGCCCGGCTTGCTGAAGACGGTCCGCCCGTCCATCGCGTCCTTCGCACCGGCCGACCAGTACAGGTAGATGAACAGGTCGGCGACGGCGCCGGGGGAGAGCAGCGTCTCATAGTGCCCGGCGGGCAGCTCGACCTGCCTGGCCGCCCAGTCAAGCTGAGTGGCCAGGCGGGCCTGCATGTCGTCGACCCGGACGTCAGCGAAATCCCGGGTGCCCACGCCTGCCCAGGCCGACCGGGCCAGGTCCGCGGACTTCGCGTTCAGCTCGGCCCGCCCGGCGGGCTGGTCATGCCGGAGCCGCAGCCCGGTCGAGCTGCCGAGGAACTCCGATGTCACCGTGTGCTCTGCGAACCCGTACAGCTTGCGCCCGGCCGCCGCCGCCACCCCGAACGCATCGCCGAGCGACCCGGCGAACGCGCTGAACACGGCCGGGCTGGTGTCGGTGGCGGGGTCATCCCAGCTCGCCCCGCCGGCCGGCGGGGCGGCGCCCGCCGCCGAACCGGCACCGGTGTCCGGGCCGAGCAGCGGCTGCGCGTCCGGCGCCGGCGGCCCCGCAGCGGCTGTCTGCTCGGCCTCGCGGACCAGGTCCGGGATCTGGTCCGCGCGGACGCCGGCCCGTGACACGACTCCGACGCCCGGACCCGACTCCGCCGAGCTGACCGCGATCACCGTCAGCCTGCGGGCCCGTCCGGCGCCGTTGGTGGTGAGCGTGTTGCCCGCCCACCGGAGGTTGACCGAGGAGGTTTCCTCGGCGATGACGATGCAGCCCGCGCTCCGGGCCGCCTGCAGGGCCCGCTCGACGTCCTCCTGGGGAGTCTGCCCGGTCATGCCGATCCCTCTTCCGCGGTGTTGAGTATCCGCACGCCCCGTGCCACCACGGCCGGGCAGCCGTGACTGACCGGCGCGATCTGGCCTGGCTGGCCCTTGCCGCAGTTGAACGCGCCGAACAGGCCGTAGGTCTGCGAGCCGCCGACGGCCTCCATCGAGTTCCAGAAATCCGTCGTGGTTGCCTGGTAAGCGACATCCCTGAGCTGGCCGGCCAGCCGGCCGTGCGAGATCAGGAAGAACCGCTGGCCGGTGAACTGGAAGTTGTACCGCTGCATGTCGATCGACCAGCTCTTGTCGCCGACCACGTAGATGCCGTGCTCGACGCCGGCGATCAGCTCCGCGGTGGACGGGCCGCCGTCGGCGGGCCGCAGCGACACGTTGGCCATCCGCTGGATGGGCATGTGGCCGGGCGAGTCGGCGAACGCGCAGCCGTTCGAGCGGTCCATGCCGCACCGCCGCGCGATCCGCCGGTCCAGCTGGTACCCGGTCAGCACACCGCCGGCGATCAGGTCGAAGGACTGGGCGCGCACGCCCTCGTCGTCATACCCGATGGAGGCGAGGCCGTGCTCGGCGGTGCGGTCGCCGGTCACGTGCATCAGCGGCGAGCCGTACTGCAGGCTGCCCAGCTTGTCCGGGGTGGCGAACGAGGTGCCCGCGTAGGCGGCCTCGTAGCCGAGGGCCCGGTCGAGCTCGGTCGCGTGACCGATCGACTCGTGGATGGTCAGGAACAGGTTAGAAGGGTCAATCACGAGGTCGTAGCGGCCGGGCCGGACCGACGGCGCGGCCAGCTTGGCGGCCAGCAGGTCGGGCATCTCGGCCAGCTCGGCCGGGAAGTCCCAGCCGGTCCCGGTCAGGTACTCATAGCCCCGGCCGGCCGGCGGCCCGATCGTGCGCATCGTCTCGAACCGGCCGCCTGGCTCCACCGACACCGCGGTGACCGCCGGGTGGATCCGGACCCGCTGCTGCGTCGCCGTGGTGCCGCCGTCGCTGTAGAACTTGCATTCCTTGACGGCGACCAGGGACGCGTCGACGTGATCGATCCTGGCCTGGCCGAGCAGGCCCGAACTCCAGCCGGCCAGCAGCGAGATCTTCTCGGCCGCGCTGACGCTGAACGGATCGACGTCGTAGGAGGAGATCCAGCTGACGTCGCCGTACGCCGGCTCGGCGGCGAGCTCGATCGGCTCGGTGTTGACCGGGGCGGCGACCCTGGCCAGCTCGACGGCCTCGGCGGCCGCGCGGACCGCGGCGCGGGCGGACAGCTCGGCGGCGGACGCGAAACCCCACGTCCCGTCCACGACGACCCGGACGGCGAGGCCGATCTCGGCGGAGTCGATGAGGGTCTCCAGCGACGCGTCGGAGAGCCCGATGCGCTGGCCCCTGATGAGTTCCGCGCGGAAGTCCGCATGCCCGGCACCCAGCTCTGCGGCCCGCTGCAGGGCCGCGCTGGCCAGCTCCCGCAACGGGTAGGCGGTGAACTCCGGATCGATCCGATGCGCTCCCTGACTGGCTGCACTGTGATCCACGGCAGGCCAACCTATCCCACTCCGGCCGGTCCGGGCCGCGCCAGGTACGCTCGCCACGATCGGAATGGCGGTCCCGCAGCTACGGAGGTGTCCCCCCGGATGGCTCGATCTGTCCTGGTAACCGGCGGCAACCGAGGCATCGGGCTGGCCATCGCGCGCAGATTGCAGGCCGCCGGTGATGCCGTGACCATCACCTCGCGGTCCGGGGAGGACATCGAAGGACTGGAGGTCACGCCCTGCGACGTGCGCGACGCGGCGGCCGTTGACGCGGCGTTCGCCGCGGCCGAGGCCGCGCACGGGCCGGTCGAGGTCCTGGTGGCCAATGCGGGCACCACCCGCGACCAGCTGCTCGCGCTGATGAGCGAGGAGCATTTCAGCGAGGTCATCGACACCAACCTGGCCGGTGCCTACCGGGTGGCCAAGCGCGCCGCCCGGCAGATGATCAGGATGCGGCGCGGCCGGGTCATCTTCATCTCGTCGGTGGTCGGCCTGCTCGGCTCGGCCGGGCAGGCGAACTACGCGGCGTCGAAGGCGGGCCTCATCGGCCTGGCCAGGTCGCTGGCCCGGGAACTCGGGAGCCGGGGGATCACGGTCAATGTCGTGGCGCCCGGCTTCGTGGAGACCGACATGACCGCTGCCCTGCCCGAGGCCAGGAGGGAGGCCATCCTGGCCGGCATCCCGCTCGGCCGTGCCGCGGCGGCCGACGAGGTGGCGGCGGCGGTTGAGTTCCTGGCCTCGGCCAGCGCCGCCTACATCACCGGCGCCGTCCTCCCCGTCGACGGCGGGCTCGGCATGGGCCACTGAGAACAGGCGCGAAGGGAAGCACGATGGGAATCCTTGACGGCAAGCGGATCCTGGTGACCGGGGTGCTGACCGACGCCTCGATCGCCTTCCACGTGGCGCGGATCGCCCAGCGCGAAGGCGCGCGGGTAATACTGACCGGGTTCGGGCGGCTGAGCCTGGTGGAGCGGATCGCCAAGCGGCTGCCCGACCCGCCTCCGGTGCTCGAGCTGGACGTGACCGACACCGGCCAGCTCGCCTCCCTGGCCGAGCGCCTGTCGGCGCACGTGGACGGGCTGGACGGGGTGGTGCACAGCATCGGCAACGCGCCGCCCTCAGCGCTGGGCGGTAACTTCCTGCAGACGCCATGGGAGGATGTGGGCGCGGCGCTCCACGTGTCCACGTACTCGCTCAAGGCGCTGGCCATGGCGGCTCTGCCGCTGATGGACGCCGGGGGAGCAATCGTCGGGATGGACTTCGACGCGAGCCGTGCCTGGCCGTCCTACGACTGGATGGGGGTGGCCAAGGCCGGCCTGGAGTCCTGCGCCCGCTACCTGGCCCGGTACCTCGGCCCGCGCGGGATCAGGGTGAACCTGATGGCGGCCGGGCCGCTACGGACCATGGCGGCCAAGAGCATCCCCGGCTTCGACGGCTTCGAGGCGATGTGGGGAGAGCGCGCCCCGCTGGGCTGGAACCTGTCCGACCCCGAGCCGGCCGCACGTGCCTGCGTGGCCCTGCTGTCGGACTGGTTCCCCGCCACCACCGGCGAGATCGTGCACGTCGACGGCGGAGTTCACGCGATCGGAGCCTGATCCGCACGCCGCAGCCTGCGGCCGGGCCGCCCCGTCCCGGCCGGCCCGGGTACCCCTTATTGTCGGGGGGTGACCTTGGTTCTTCTCGTGCGGCACGGCCTGACCGCTACCACCGGCGGAGTGCTGACCGGCTGGACGCCGGGCATCCCGCTGGACGACCGGGGCCGGGGGCAGGCCGCCGCCCTGGCCGCGCGGCTGGCGCCGATGCGGCTGGACGCCATCATCTCGAGCCCCCTGGACCGTTGCCTGCAGACCGCTGAGGCGATCGCAGCGGCCGCCGGTCCAGCGGTCCGCCAGGACGAGCGGCTCGGTGAGTGCCGGTACGGCGACTGGACCGGCAGGCCGCTGAAACGGCTGGCGCGGGAACCGCTGTGGCGCGTCGTCCAGTCTCATCCCAGCGCAGTGCGATTCCCGGGCGAGACGGGCGAGTCCATGCCGGACATGCAGCACCGGGCGGTCAGCGCGATCCGCGACTGGAACGCCGCGCTCGGCGCCAAGGCCGCCTACCTGATCTGCTCGCATGGCGACGTCATCAAGGCGGTGATTGCCGATAGTCTCGGCATGCACCTTGACATGCTGCAGCGCATCCAGGTCGACCCCTGCTCGCTGACCGTGATCCGTTACACGCCGCTGCGCCCGTTCGTGCTGCGGATGAACGACACGGGCGGCGGGCTCGAGAGCCTGGCCAGGTCGGAGGCGGGCCGGTCCGGGCGGCCGGCGGCGACAGCGACGCGGCAGTCGGCGGCGGGGCCGGAGGCGCGGCGGCCCACGACGGCTCCGTACCACCTATCGTCGGGGCTGGCGGCACGGCAGCAAGCGGCGGAACTGGAAGATAGAAACCATGCCAGTCTTTTCGTATGATCCCCCGGAGCGGTTCGTGGCCGGCACCGTCGGCCAGCCCGGTGAGCGCACCTTCTACCTGCAGGCCAGCGCGGGACCGAGGGTCACCAGCGTCGCCTTGGAGAAGGTGCAGGTGAGCCGGCTGGCGGAGCGTCTCGACCAGCTTCTTGACGAGGAGCTCAGCAGCGGCGGAACCGATTCGGAGGTGCCCGCCGAGGCACCGGTCGGCCGCACCGACGATGAGCCACTCGACCTGCCGTTGCTTGAGGAGTTCCGGGTGGGCGTCATCGCGCTGGCCTGGGATCGCGACGAGCAGCGCATCGTGATCGAGGTTCAGGAGGAGACCGACACGCCCGTCGAGCCGCTCGCCGATGATGTCCCCGAGGACGGCCCCGGAGTGCTGCGGGTGCGGATAACGGCCGCCGCGGCGCGGGCGTTCTCCCGGCGCGCGCTCCAGCTGGTCAGCCAGGGCCGGGCGCCGTGCCCGCTGTGCGGCCTGCCGCTCGACGCGAGCGGGCACGTGTGCCCCAGGCAGAACGGCCACCGGGCCGGCCATGCGTGAACCGCCGCACCGACCGCGCGGGCCGCGCCGTCCGGCCGCGCCGTCCGGTCCGGCCGGCGACGCCGACGCTGACGACGCCGACGAGCCCGTCCTTGACCTGCTCGCCCGCGGGATCCTCGAGGTGCAGGGCAGGCTCGTGGTGGCCTCCAACGAGACGTTCTACTGCGCCCTTCGCCATGAAGAACGGCAGGCCGCCTGCGTTTACAAGCCAGTGGCGGGGGAGCGCCCGCTCTGGGATTTCCCGGCCGGCACCCTGGCCGGCCGTGAGGTCGCCGCATATCAGGTCTCCCGGGCCGCGGGCTGGGATCTCGTGCCGCCCACTGTCTACCGTGATGGCCCGTTCGGGCCTGGCATGTGCCAGCTCTGGATCGAAACGGATCCGTCGGTTGACCTGATCGCGCTGGCCCGCCGGACCGACTACAGCGCGCTGCGCGAGATGGCCGTCTTCGATGCGATCGTGAACAACGCCGACCGGAAGATCGGCCATCTGCTGCCTGCCGCTGACGGCTCGCTGTTCGGCTGTGACCACGGTGTCTGCTTCGGTGAGGACTACAAGCTCCGCACGGTGCTGTGGCAATGGCGCGGCAAGGACCTGCCCGCCAGGGCCGTGGCAGCGCTGGGGGTGCTGAAGCGGGCGCTCGCGGCCGGGGGCCTTTCCGCCAGGCTGGGGCAGTGGCTGGCCCCGGCCGAGGTTGATGCCACCCGGCAGCGCATTGACCTGCTGCTCAAGCACCAGGTGCATCCCTACCCCCCGGACGACTGGCCGGCGGTTCCCTGGCCTCCGGTCTGAGGTACGGCGGACGAGGCCGGCGGTTCCCTGGCCCGCGCTGTGCGGGCGGGGCAGACGTCCGGCCGGCGGGTTCCCTGGCCTGCGGTATGCGGACGGGGCGGACGGGAGAGGCTAGCCGCGGTCCCCGCGGCGGCGCAGGTACCGCTCGAACTCCCGGGCGATCGCGTCGCCGGTCGCCTCGGGCAGGTCGGTCGCGTCCTTCGCCTCCTCCAGGGTCCGCACGTAATCGGCGACCTCGGAGTCGGCATCGGCGAGCTCGTCCACGCCGCGCTCCCACGCCCGGGCGTCGTCGGGCAGGTCCGCCAGCGGCAGGGTCATGTCGAGGATGTCCTCGACGCCCCGCAGCAGCGCGAGGGTGGCCTTGGGACTCGGCGGCTGGGCCACGTAATGGGGCACCGCCGCCCATAGCGAGACAGACGGGATTCCGGCCGTGGCGCACGCGTGCTGCAGGACGCCCACGATCCCGGTCGGCCCCTTATAGTCCACCGGGTCGACGTGCAGCTGCGCGGCGAGGTTGCTGTCGGATGCGGCGGCGTTGACCGGCACCGGGCGGGTGTGCGGGGAATCCGCGAGCAGCGCCCCGAGCAGGACCACCAGCTCCGCGCCCAGTCCGGTGAAGGCGGCGACAAGCTCGTCGCTGAAGGACCGCCAGCGCATATTGGGCTCGATCCCGTGCACCAGGATCAGGTCCCGGTCCACGCCCTCGGGCCGGGCCAGCGACAGCCTGGTCGTGGGCCAGATCAGCCGCTCGGTCTGGCCATCGGTGACCTCCATCACCGGGCGGGTCACCTGGAAGTCGTAGAAGTCCTCCGGATCGATGGCGCCGATGGGACTGGCCTGCCAGGCGTCACCGAGATGGCTGATCACCCCGCTGGCTGCCTCACCAGCGTCGTTCCAGCCCTCGAATGCCGCGATGACAGCGGGTGAGCTGAGCTTGCCTGCCGCCTCAAGCTCGATCTCTCACCACCTCCTTCGTCTCCGGGTTCCAGATTACGTGCTTGACCATGATCGCCGGGCGGGCGGCCGGCCGCTCAGGGCAGCCGCCCCAGGGGCCCGCGCCGGAGCGGTGGCCCGGCCGCCAGCTCCGCGGCCTGGGGGGGCCGGGCACCTACAATGAGGGCACTATGACCCTCAGCACGCCGCCGGCGGACCGGCGGGAGACCGATCCGCCCCGGCGGGCCGCGCTGATCGCGCACCACCCCGAAGCGAAATACCTCAGCACCTGACCATGCGCCACGCCCCGCCCAGGCCGGCTCCGCCCGCAGGCCGGCAGCTACAGGCCGTCATGTTCGACATGGACGGCCTCCTGGTCGATTCCGAGCCGCTGTGGTTCGAGGTCGAGAGCGAAGTCATGGCGCGGCTGGGCGGTGCCTGGAGCGAGGCCGATCAGCACGCGCTGCTCGGCGGCTCGCTCCCGCGCACGGTGGCGTACCTCCTCGCCAGAGCCGCCCGGCCAGCCGGCGCGCCCGAGGTGGGACGCTGGCTGATCGAGGGGATGACCGCGCTGCTGGCCGCGCGCGGGCCGCAGGTGCTGCCCGGCGCGGCTGAGCTGCTCGCCGAGGTCCGCGCCGCGGGCATTCCCCACGCGCTCGTCACGTCTTCGGAACGGCCGATCATGGAGGCGGTCATCGGTCATCCCGGCCTGGGCTTCGAGGTCACTGTCTGCGCCGACGACGTGGGCCGGAGCAAGCCGGACCCAGAGCCCTACCTGCGCGCGGCAACGCTGCTCGGCGCCGACCCACGGTATTGCGTGGCCCTCGAGGACTCGCCCAACGGCGTGGCCGCCGCTGAGGCGGCCGGATGCAAGCTGGTCGCTGTGCCGAGCCTGGTACCGATCACCGAACGCCCGGGCCGGACGGTGGCCGCCTCACTCAGCGAAGTCAACCTGCGGATGCTGGACGCGATCGCCGGGGGAGGCTAGCAGCGGCCCGGCGGTCGCGAGCGCCGGGGCGCCACCGGGCAGCTCGGGCAGCGGCGGCGGGGTGCCGCCGAACGCCGGGCAGATCGATTGGTGCGCGCACCACTCGCACAGCCGGCTCTGGCGGTACCGCCAGTCGCCTGTGGAGTGGGCCCGCTGGATGGCTTGCCACACCGCGTCGATCTTGCGGACCGTGGCCCGCAGGTCCGCCTCGTCGGGTGCATACCGCACAATCTCGCCGTTACCCAGGTAGATCAGCTGCAGCAGCTTCGGAACCTGGCCCTTGGTGAGCCACAGCGCGACAGCGTAGAACTTCATCTGGAACAGCGCGCGGGCCACGAACTCCTCCCTGGGCGAGGCGCCGGTCTTGTAGTCGACGATCCTGATCTCGCCACTGGCCGCCACGTCCAGCCGGTCGATGAACCCGCGCAGCAGCAGGCCGGAGTCGAGCGTCGCCTCCACCGCGAGCTCCCGGTGGCTCGGCTCCAGCCTGGTGGGGTCTTCAAGGGTGAAGTAACGGTCCAGCATCGCGGCGGCCTCGGCGAACCAGGCGCTGCGCGTCGCCTCGTCCTCGAACAGCTCCGCTAGCTCGGGCTCCTCGGCGGTCAGCCGGTCCCACTGGGGCGCCAGGAGCGCCCGCGCGGTCTGCGGCGTCCGGCCGGCCGGCGGCTCGTCGAACAGCCGCTCGAGGACGGCGTGGACGAGCGTGCCGCGCGCGGCGGCCGGGCTCGGCGGCTCAGGCAGGCGGTCGATCACCCGGAACCGGTACAGGAGCGGACAGGTCAGGAAGTCACCTGCGCGCGAGGGCGAGAGCGAGGGCACCCTGACCGGATCTGCGACGTCAAGCGGCTCCGCGACGTCGGCAGGCTCGCCGTTCTCGTTGTCCACTCTCGGAGACTAGGCGACCGCACCGACAGTTGTGCCGTAAATGCCGCCAGGCGCCCCGGCGCGAGACCGCGGGCCCGATTCCTCGCGCTACGAGGCGGCCCCGGCGCCCGCCAGCACGTAGCATCTGGTATGTGGCAGGCCTAACCCGAGAACCGGACCCGCAGCCGGACCAGCGGCGCGCGGCCGAGCCAGACGCGGCGGGCCGCCGCGACATCAGGGGCGGGCTCGTCATCGCGCGGCCGTTCGGCATCCCGGTCCTCATCTCGCCGTACTGGTTCCTGATCGCAGGCTTGTTCGTGCTCTTCTACGCGAGCAACCTCGACGCCTCGATCCGGTCTGCCGCCACCAGGTACGTGGTGGCCGCCGCCTTCGTCGTCCTGCTCTACGCGTCGGTGCTCGTCCACGAGCTCAGCCACTGCGTCGTCGCCCGGGCCTTCAAGCTGCCGGTGCGGCGCGTGCTGCTCTACCCGCTCGGCGGGTACTCAGAGATCGAGCAGGAGCCGCCCACGCCCGGGCAGGAGTTCCTGGTCTCGGCGGCCGGCCCGGTCGTCTCGCTGGGGCTGGCCGCGGCCGGATTCGGGCTTCTCACGGTCATCCCGAGGGGCCTCCCGCATGTCCTCATCGAGCAGCTGGTGCTGGCCAACCTGCTGGTCGGCATCTTCAACCTGCTGCCCGGGCTGCCGCTGGACGGCGGCCGGATCCTGCGGGCAGGCATCTGGCGGGTGACCCGCCGCCCTGGCACGGCCACGATCTGGGCCGCCTGGTCAGGCCGGGGTCTCGCGGTGGCGCTGGTGCTGGTGCCGCTGGCCTTCTACAACTCCAGCGTCAGCTTGCTTAACAACGCCTACGGGCTCTGGCTGCTGGTCATCGCCGCGTTCATGTGGATCAGCGCGGGCCAGGCCATCCGCGCCGCGAAGGTACGCGAGCGGCTGCCCGGCCTGCAGGCCAGGAGGCTCGCCCGCCGGGCCATACCGGTCCCGGCCAACCTGCCGCTTTCCGAGGCCATCCGGCGCGCCGACGCCGCGCAGGCGCGGGCCCTGGTCGTCGTGGATCACGACTCGACGCCGGTCGCCATCGTCAACGAGACGGCCGTGATGGCGACGCCGGAGCAGCGCAGGCCGTGGATCGAGGTCGGAACGCTGGCGCGGGCCATCGACCCGGGACTTGTGCTGCCCGCCGACCTGTCGGGGATGGCCCTACTCGACGCCGTGCGGAAGACCCCGGCCAGCGAGTACCTGCTGATCGAGCCGTCCGGTCAGGTATTCGGCGTGCTCGCGGCGAGTGACCTGGATCACGCGTTCGCTGGAGTCTGATCCACCGCTAGCCTGGCCTCCGTGATCAGACAGCCCCGCGGGCCATTCACGGCAGGCGACCAGGTCCAGCTCACCGACCCCAAGGGCCGGCGCCATCGGGTGGTCCTGGCGGCCGGGCGGTCCTTTCATACCCATCGCGGCGGCCTGGCCCACGATGACCTCATCGGCCGCGAGGAAGGCAGCGTGATCGTCTCGTCCGGCGGCACCCCCTATGTGGCCCTGCGGCCGCTGCTGTCCGACTACACGCTGTCCATGGCCCGCGGGGCGACGGTGGTCTATCCGAAGGACGCGGGCCAGATCCTGGCTCAGGCCGACATCTTCGCGGGCGCCAGGATCCTGGAGGCGGGCGCGGGCTCCGGCGCCCTGTCCTGCTGGCTGCTGCGGGCCGCCGGGGAGAGCGGCCTGGTGGTCTCCTACGAGCGCAGGCCGGACTTCGCCGAGATCGCCCGGGCCAACGTCGAGCGCTACTTCGGCGGCCCGCACCCGGCCTGGCGGCTGATCGTGGGCGACCTGCCCGGCGCGGGTGACGGGGGGTACGACCGGGTCGTGCTGGACATGCTCGCGCCCTGGGAGCACGCGGGCACGGCGGCCGCCTCGCTCATCGCCGGCGGACTGGTTTGCTGCTACGTCGCCACCACGACGCAGCTGGCCCGGACCGTGGAGGCGCTGCGCGGCCAGGGCAACTTCGATGAGCCCGCCGCCTCCGAGACGCTGCAGCGATCCTGGCATGTTGACGGGCTCGCGGTCCGTCCCGAACATCACATGATCGGTCACACCGGCTTCCTCATCACCGCCAGGAGGCTGGCCGACGGGGTCTTGCCTCCGCCACGTCGGCGCAGGCCATCGAAGGGGTCATCGGCCGCCCCAGACGCGGCCGAGCCTGCCCCGGGCGGGCTCGGAGAGCCGTAACGCGTCCGGGCCGTTCCCGGATCGTAACTCCAGAAAGCTGTGTCAGGTCCTGCCGTAAGGTTACGGAAGGGTCCTGGATAGGTAGGGTCTAGGTGAAGTCGGATCTCCGGGAGGGGGTGAGGGGCGTGGCCTCTCGTGACGACAGCGCACGCGCCGGCCGATATGACGACGAGGTCAAGGTCCTGACCACGCAGATCTCCTTCCTTGAGGAGGAGATCGCGGCCTTGCGGCGTAGGCTCGCTGATTCGCCGAGGCAGTCCAGGCTGCTCGAAGAGCGGCTGAGGGAGACGGAGGCGAGCCTCGCGGCCGTCACTGGTCAGAACGAGCGGCTTGCGGGAACTTTGCGCGAAGCCCGTGATCAGATCGTGGCGCTCAAGGAAGAGGTGGACCGGCTCGCCCAGCCGCCATCAGGCTTCGGCGTCTTCCTGGCGGCCGCTGAGGACGGCGCGGCGGACGTCTTCACCGGCGGCAGGAAGATGCGGGTGAGCGTCAGCCCCGGGATCGAGCTCGATGAGCTCAAGCCCGGCCAGGAGGTCGTGCTGAATGAGGCGCTCAACGTCGTCATCGCCCAGGGCTACGAGACGATCGGCGAGGTCGTCATGCTCAAGGAGATCCTGGACGGCGGCGACCGGGCGCTGGTGATCTCGCATGCGGACGAGGAGCGGGTAGCCCGGCTGGCCGAGCCGCTCCTGAGCTCTACCCTGCGGGCTGGTGACTCGCTCCTGCTCGAGCCCCGTTCCGGCTACGTCTACGAGCGGATTCCCAAGGCGGAGGTAGAGGAACTCATCCTTGAGGAAGTGCCCGACATCACCTACTCGGAGATCGGCGGCCTGGCCTCCCAGATCGAGCAGATCAGGGACGCGATCGAGCTGCCGTACCTGCACGCTGACCTGTTCAAAGAGCATCAGCTGCGGCCGCCCAAGGGCGTGCTGCTCTACGGGCCGCCCGGCTGCGGCAAGACCCTCATCGCCAAGGCGGTCGCCAACTCGCTGGCCAAGCAGGTGGCCGCCAGGACAGCCCAGCTGGCTGCAGAGAGCGGGCAGGCCGACACTCCGGCTGGCACTTCGGCTGGGCCGGCCAGGGAGGGCAAGAGCTTCTTCCTGAACATCAAGGGCCCGGAGCTGCTGAACAAGTACGTGGGCGAGACTGAACGGCACATCAGGCTGGTCTTCCAGCGGGCCAGGGAAAAGGCCAGCGAGGGGATGCCGGTCATCGTCTTCTTCGACGAGATGGACTCGATTTTCCGGACCCGCGGGTCCGGGGTGTCCAGTGACGTCGAGAACACCATCGTTCCGCAGCTGCTCAGTGAGATCGACGGAGTCGAGGGCCTGGAGAACGTGATCGTGATTGGCGCCTCGAACCGCGAGGACATGATCGATCCGGCCATCCTGCGGCCCGGGCGGCTGGACGTCAAGATCAAGATCGAGCGCCCGGACGCCGAGGCGGCCAGGGACATTTTCTCGAAGTACCTGCTGACCAGCCTGCCGCTGCACCCGGACGACCTCGCCGAGCACGGCGGCTCGCCCGGGGCCACCGTGGAGGAGATGATGCAGCGGGTCGTCGAGCGCATGTACTCCGAGACCGAGGAAAATAGGTTCCTCGAGGTCACCTACGCCAACGGGGACAAGGAAGTCCTGTACTTCAAGGACTTCAACTCCGGTGCGATGATCCAGAACATCGTGGACCGGGCGAAGAAGATGGCCATCAAGGAGTTCCTCGAGACCCGCCAGAAAGGCATCCGTGTCGCGCACCTGTTGACCGCCTGTGTGGACGAATTCAGCGAGAACGAGGACCTGCCGAACACCACCAACCCGGACGACTGGGCGCGTATCTCCGGAAAGAAGGGCGAGCGGATCGTCTACATCAGGACGCTGGTCTCCGGAAAGCACGGGACCGAAGCGGGCCGGTCCATCGACACTGTGGCCAACACTGGCCAGTACCTGTAGCGTGCAGTGCCTTCCCGGGGGGGAAGTGCTGACCCGGGGGGACGACCCCCGGAGCCCCCACGCGGTGGTGACCGGCGGGACCGGCCGCGCGCCGGGTTCCTCGGTGCTGTGCCGATCCGGGGGGGCGACCCCCCGGAGCCCCCACGCGGTGGTGACCGTCGGGACCGGCCGCCCGCCTGGTTCTTTGGTGCTGCCATCCGCTCGGCCCAGCACGCCGTGCTGGGCGTCGCGGATGGCACGCGCGGCCGTGCTGGTCAGGTCGCGGGCTACCCACCACTAGGCTTTCAGGCATGAGCGTGCGGCGGGTCATGGGCATCGAGACCGAATATGGCATCTCCGTGCCAGGTCAGCCGGGCGCCAACGCCATGGTCACGTCCTCTCAGGTGGTCAACGCCTACCAGGCGGCCTCCTCGGCCCGGGTCCGGAGAGCGCGCTGGGACTTCGAAGAGGAGAACCCGCTGCGCGACGCCCGCGGCTTCGACCTCAAGCGCGACGCGGCTGATTCCACCCAGCTGACCGACGAGGACCTGGGCCTGGCCAACGTCATCCTGACCAACGGCGCCCGGCTGTATGTCGACCACGCACATCCCGAGTACTCGGCGCCCGAGTGCTCCGACCCGCTGTCGGCGGTCACCTGGGACAAGGCGGGCGAGCGGGTGATGGCGGAGGCCGCCGCACGGGCCAGCGCCACGCCGGGCGGCGCGACAATCCAGCTATACAAGAACAACACCGACAATAAGGGCGCATCCTACGGCTGCCACGAGAACTACCTGATGAACCGGGCCACCCCGTTCGCCGACATCGTCAGGCACCTGACCCCGTTCTTCGTGTCCAGGCAGGTGATCTGCGGGGCCGGCCGGGTGGGCCGGGGCGCGGACGGCCGGGAAGAGGGCTTCCAGATCAGCCAGCGCGCCGATTTCTTCGAGGTCGAGGTCGGCCTGGAGACCACGCTGAAGCGCCCCATCATCAATACCCGCGACGAACCGCACGCCGACCCCGAGAAGTACCGCCGCCTGCACGTCATCATCGGCGACGCGAACATGAGCGAGATATCCACCTATCTCAAGCTCGGTACCACGGCCCTGGTGCTGGCGATGATCGAGGACCGGTTCCTGGCCGGGGACCTGTCGCTGGAGGCGCCCGTCACCGAGCTCCGGGCCGTTTCGCACGATCCGAGCCTCAGGCACCTGGTGGCACTGCGTGATGGCCGCCGGATGACCGCCACCCAGCTGCAGATGGAGTACCTGGAGCTGGCCAGGAAGTACACCGAGGACAAGTTCGGCGCCGACGTGGACAGCGCCACCACGGACGTCCTGGACCGCTGGGAGTCGGTGCTGACCAGGCTCGCCGAAGATCCGATGCTGACCGCCCGGGAACTCGACTGGGTGGCCAAGCTCGAGCTGCTCAACGGCTACCGGGCCAGGGACGGGCTCAGCTGGGGGCATCCGCGCCTGCAGCTTGTCGACCTCCAGTTTTCCGATGTGCGCGCCGATCGCGGCCTGTACAACCGACTGGTGGCCAGGGGGCGGATGACCCGCCTGGTGAGTGAGTCGGCCGTCGCCAGGGCGGTCGAGTATCCGCCCGAGGACACCCGGGCCTACTTCCGCGGGCGCTGCCTGCGGCAGTATCCCGAGTCGGTGGCCGCCGCCTCCTGGGACTCGGTGATCTTCGACATTCCCGGCCGGGAATCGCTGCAGCGGGTGCCGACCCTGGAGCCGCTCCGCGGCACCCGGGCCCACGTCGGAGACCTGCTGGACCGGTGCGAGACGGCCGGTGAGCTCGTCGCGGCGCTCACGGGCCAGGACTGAGGCCCGCCCGGCCACCGCGAGGGGCCAGCCATACCGGTGCCGGTTTGCAGGATTGGGCAGGGCGCGCGCTGGCGAGGATAGCGTTGAGGCTGCGGGCAGACCGCGGATCACGGAGGTTGTGATGACGACAAAAGATACCGGCGGTCAGCGCCAGGCTCCCCGGCGTAGCGAGGAGGAGCAGGATAGCGAGGCCCAGACCGGAGAAGACGTCAAGGAGCGCCAGGAGAAGCTCACTGACGACGTGGACGCGATCCTGGACGAGATCGACGAAGTTCTCGAGGAGAACGCCGAGGAGTTCGTGCGGTCATACGTGCAAAAGGGCGGCCAGTAACGGGCCGCCCGGCAGTCCCGCGGCAGCCGCCGCCGCAGTAGGGTCAGTCAGGTACGTGATGCGCACTAGCGGAAGGATCCGAGTGGGCCCTGATTCCTACGGACCGCGGCTCCCCGTGCCGTACCTGAGCCCGGGGACGTCGTCGTTCGCTGACTTCCTGGCTTCGGCCGCCCCCGGCCTGCTGCCCGCGGCGGCCGCCTCGGCGGCCGGTGGCGGCGCGGCACATGACCTGCCGCACGGGACAACGATCGTCGCGGCCGCCTGCGACGGCGGCGTCGTCATGGCCGGTGACCGCCGGGCGACGGCCGGCAGCATGATCTCGCAGCGGGACATCGACAAGGTGTTCCGCAGCGACGACTACTCCTGCGTCGGGATCTCCGGCGTGGCGGGGATCGGCATCGACCTGGCCAGGATCTTCCAGGTCGAGCTTGAGCATTACGAGAAGCTCGAGGGCCGCACGCTGTCCGTCGAGGGCAAGGCCAACCGGCTGGCCGGCCTGGTCAAGGGCAACCTGGGCGGCGCTATGCAGGGGCTCGTCGTGGTCCCGCTCTTCGCCGGGTACGACGAGGAGTCAGGCGGCGGCCGGATCTTCAGCTACGACGTGGCCGGCGGCCGGTACGAGGAGCACAGATTCCACGCGATCGGGTCGGGGTCGGTATTCGCGCGCGGCTCGCTGAAAAAGCTCTACCGCGACGGCATGTCGCTGCCGGACACCGTGCTGGCCTGCATGCAGGCGCTGTATGACGCGGCCGATGACGACTCGGCCACCGGCGGCCCCGACCTCACCAGGCGCATCTACCCGGTGCTGGCGACGGTCACCGCGGACGGCTACCAGCGGCTGACCGACACCGAGGCGGGCGAGTACGCCCAGACGGTCATCGAGGGCCGGATGCGGGCCCCCGACGGGCCGCCCGCGCCGCTGCGCCAGGCCTGACCGCTCGACATGCCGACCCGCCCGTCCCCGCCCCCGGCCCAGCGAAGACCCTGACCATTAACCGAACCTAACCCGAACCTAACCCGAACCGAACCTGACCTGCACTCTCCAAGCCGACCTCACAAGTAAGGGAACGCCACCGGTGTCGATGCCGTTCTATGTCTCGCCCGAACAGGCGATGAAGGACAAGGCGGACTACGCGAGTAAGGCGATCACGCGTGGCCGCAGTGGCGTCGTGATCGAATACGACGGCGGAATCCTGTTTGTCGCGCCGAACCCCTCCCGCGCCCTGAACAAGTTCAGCGAGATCTACGACCGGATCGCGTTCGCCGCCGTAGGCAGGTACAACGAGTTCGAGAACCTGCGCAAGGCCGGGGTCCGCTATGCCGATATGACCGGATTCCAGTACGACCGCCAGGATGTCACCGCCCGCGGGCTGGCCAACTGGTACGCCCAGCTGCTGGGCACCATTTTCACCGAGAGCAACAAGCCATTCGAGGTCGAGATCGTCGTCGCCGAGGTGGGGGAGACGCCCGACCGCGACCAGATCTACCGGATCACCTTTGATGGCTCGGTGGCCGACGAGCACGGCTTCGTCGTGATGGGCGGCCATGCCGACCAGGTCGCGACGGCGGTCAAGGAGCGATTCTCCGAGGGCATGACGCTGGGCGGCGCCCTGGGCGTGGCCACGGCCGCGCTGGGCGGGCAGGCGGGCGACGAGCGCAGGGAGGTCACGGCGGCTCAGCTTGAGGTCGCGGTGCTCGACCGGAGCCGGGCCCACCGGTGCTTCCGGCGGCTCACCGGTGCCCGGCTCGAGGCGCTGCTGGCCGAGGCCAGGGCCGCGGCCAGGCCGCCGGGGGGCGCCCCGGCCGGCCAGCCGCAGCCCGACGGCAGTGGCAAGACAGGCGAGACCGGCCGCACTGGCGGGACTCCCGAGGCTAACGGGACTCCTGGGGCTGGATCGGATCCCGGGTCCGCCGGGACTGGCGGTTCTCCAGCGGAGGAGACGTGACCGGCAGCCTGGCCGCCATCACCGGCATCGAGGCCCCGACCAGACTGCTGATCGGCGGGGAGTGGACGGCCGGGAGCGCCGGGCTGCTCCCGGTGATCGATCCCGCCACCGAGGAGCCGGTCGCCGAGGTAGCCGATGCGACCGCGGGTGACGCGCTCGCGGCGGTGGCGGCCGCGCACGCGGCGCTGCCCGGATGGGCCGCGACGCCGCCCAGGGAGCGGGCCGAGATCCTGCGCCGCGGCTATCAGCTGATGACGCAGCAGGCGGACGCGCTGGCCCGGCTGATGGTGGTCGAGAACGGCAAGGCGCTGCGCGACGCGCGCGGCGAGATCAGCTACGCCGCCGAGTTCTTCCGCTGGTACGCGGAGGAGGCGGTCAGAAACGAGGGCTCGCTGATGACCGCCCCGTCCGGCGCCAACCGGATCATGGTCACCCATCAGCCGGTCGGCGTCAGCGTGCTGGTCACCCCGTGGAACTTCCCCGCGGCGATGGCGACCCGCAAGATCGGTCCCGCGCTGGCCGCTGGCTGCCCGGTCGTGCTCAAGCCGGCCAAGGAAACGCCGCTGTCGGCCCTCGCCATCGCGGCGCTGCTGGGCGAGGCAGGCCTGCCGGACGGTGTCGTCAACGTGCTGCCGACCACCACGCCCGGCCCGGTGGTGGCCGCGATGCTCGGCGACCCGCGGGTGCGCAAGCTGTCCTTCACCGGCTCGACGGAAGTCGGCCGGGCCCTGCTGCGCACCGCGGCGGAGACGGTGACCAACTGCTCGATGGAACTGGGCGGGAACGCGCCGTTCATCGTCTTCGACGATGCGGATATCGGTGCGGCCGTCGATGGCGCGGTCATCGCGAAGATGCGTAACGGCGGCGAGGCGTGCACCGCCGCCAACCGGTTCTACGTACACGAGGCGGTGGCGGAGGAGTTCGCGGCGGCTCTGTCGGCGCGGCTGAGCGCCCTGTCGGTCGGGCCTGGGCTGGATGCGGGCACCGACCTCGGCCCGCTGGTCAATTCCGACACCCGGTCGAAGGTGGCCAAGCTGGTCGAAGGCGCCTCCAGCGCCGGCGCGCGGGTGCTGACCGGCGGCCGGGCGCCAGACCGGCGCGGTTACTTCTACCTGCCCACGGTGCTCGATCAGGTACCGCGCCAGGCCGGCATCCTGGCCGAGGAGATCTTCGGGCCGGTGGCGCCCATCGTGGCCTTCAGCGACCCCGATGAGGCGATCGCGCTGGCCAACAGCACGGAGTACGGGCTGGTCTCGTACCTGTACACCAGGGATTTGCGGCGGGCCCTGGCCACCGCGGAGGCACTCGAGGCCGGCATGGTGGGGATCAACCGGGGCGTGGTGTCCGACCCGGCCGCGCCGTTCGGTGGCGTGAAGCAGTCCGGGCTCGGCCGGGAGGGCGCGCACGACGGGCTGCTTGAGTTCACTGAGACCAAGTACATCGCCGTGGACTGGTAACCGGGCGCATATGGACAGGCGGATCTTCGGGCTCGAGAACGAGTACGGCGTCACGTGCACGTTCCGCGGCCAGCGCCGGCTGTCACCCGACGAGGTGGCCAGGTACCTGTTCCGCCGGGTGGTGTCGTGGGGCCGCAGCAGCAACGTCTTCCTGCGCAACGGCGCGCGGCTGTACCTGGACGTCGGCAGCCATCCCGAATACGCGACCCCGGAATGCGACAGCCTGATCGACCTGGTCGTGCACGACAAGGCCGGCGAGCGGATCCTGGAGGGCCTGCTCGTCGACGCGGACCGGCGGCTGCGGGAAGAGGGCATCGCCGGGGACATCTACCTGTTCAAGAACAACACCGACTCGGCCGGCAACTCCTACGGCTGCCACGAGAACTACCTGGTGGGCAGGCATGGCGAGTTCGGCAGGCTGGCTGACATCCTGATCCCCTTCCTGGTCACCCGCCAGATCATCTGCGGCGCGGGAAAGGTCCTGCAGACCCCGCGCGGGGCGGTGTACTGCGTCAGCCAGCGGGCTGAGCACATCTGGGAGGGCGTCTCCTCGGCGACCACCAGATCAAGGCCGATCATCAACACCCGTGATGAGCCCCATGCCGACGCTGAGCGGTTCCGCAGGCTGCATGTGATCGTCGGTGATTCCAATATGAGCGAAACGACGACCCTGCTCAAAGTCGGCGCGACCGACCTGGTCCTGCGCATGGTCGAAGCAGGCACGGTGATGCGCGATCTCACGCTCGAGAACCCGATCCGGGCGATCAGGGACGTCAGCCACGACATGACCGGCAGGCGGAAGGTGCGGCTGGCCAACGGCCGGGAGGTCAGCGCCCTGGACATCCAGCACGAGTACCTGTCCAAGGCGCGGGACTTCACCGACCGCAAGGGCCCTGACCCGATCACCGAGCGCGTGCTCAGCCTGTGGGAGCGGACCCTGAACGCGGTGCAGACCGGCGACCTCGGGCTGGTCGCGCGGGAGATCGACTGGGTGACGAAGTTCCAGCTGATCGAGCGCTACCGGGCCAAGCATGACCTGCCGCTGTCGTCACCGCGGGTGGCCCAGCTGGACCTCGCCTACCACGACGTGCATCGCGGCCGCGGCCTGTACTACCTGCTGCAGCGGCGCGGCGCCGTCCAGCGGGTCTGCCGGGACCTCGACATCTTCGAGGCGAAGTCGGTGCCACCGCAGACCACCAGGGCGCGGCTGCGCGGCGAGTTCATCCGGCGGGCGCAGGAGCGGCGGCGGGACTTCACGGTCGACTGGGTGCACCTCAAGCTAAACGACCAGGCGCAGCGCACGGTGCTGTGCAAGGACCCGTTCCGGTCGGTCGATGAGCGCGTGGAGAAGCTGATCGCCGGAATGTGAGTGGCACCGGCCAGCGCGGTGTCCTTCGGCCTCTGATGATCCGTGTCGTCTGCGGTCGGGCGTTGCGGATGAGCGGGTAGGCTGGCCTGGCTCATGAACCCGACAACGAGGTCTTTCTTATGCGACGCATCGCAGCTGCGCTTTTTGTTCCATTGATCGTCACTGCGGCCCTGGCTGGCTGCGGTTCGTCAGCTTCATCGTCGGGGGCTACGGCCAGCCCGAATACCGCGGTCACGGTGTCGGGCGCATTCGGCCAGGCGCCTAACGTGACGATCCCGGCGAAGAGCGCCGGCGCCAACCTGGCGGTGAAGACGGAAATCCAGGGAAATGGTCCTGCCCTGGGCAAGACCGACGCATTTGTCGGCAACTATGTCGTCTATATCTGGAGCGGCGCCACGCACAAGCTGGCGCTCAGCACCTACAAGGCAGCGCCGCAGGTCCTGTCGGGCACGCTGCTGCCCGGACTGGAGACCGCACTGCGCGGCAAGAAGATGGGCAGCCGGGTCCTGGCCGTGCTGCCACCCAAGTATGCCTACGGCGCCACGGGGAACTCCCAGGTCGGGGTGACCGGCAAGGACACCCTGGTCTTCGTCGTTGACATGATCAAGGACTTCCCCGCGACGGCTTCGGCGTCCGGCCAGCAGGTCTCCACCGGGGGCCACGGCCTGCCGACGGTGACCGCGACACCAGGCAGCGCCCCGACGGTCAAGATCCCGTCCACCGCCCCGCCGAGCAAGCTGGTGGTCAAGACGCTGATCAAGGGGACCGGGGCGCCGCTGGCGAAAGGCCAGGAAGTGATCACCCAGTACGTCGGCGTCCTCTGGCGGACTGGTAAGACCTTCGACTCGTCGTGGTCGCGCGGGGCGCCGTTCGGCTTCCAGCTCGACGCGACGCCGGCCCAGATCATCCCGGGCTGGGACAAGGGCCTGGCGGGGGTGCCGGTCGGCAGCCGGGTCATGCTGGTGATCCCGCCGGCGGATGGCTACGGCACGGCCGGTAACTCGGCGGCCGGGATCAAGGGGACGGACACCCTGGTGTTCGTCATCGACATCCTGGGTGCCGTCCAGGGCGCCGCGGCATGAGCGCTGTGGGGCCTGCCCGGGTGGCTGCCTGGCTGGCCCTACAGCAGAAGCTCAGGCGCGCCGCTCGCTGATCGCGTCGGCGATGAGCCCGAGGCCGATGGCGAGCATCCACACATCCTTGGCCAGCGGGATGCCCTGCTGACTGGGCCGCAGGCTGCCCTCCTGGCGCAGGCCCGGGGTGCGCAGGTACATGCCGAGCAGGCCGGCGGAGAACGCGCTCAGGCCCGCTCCGGCCAGCGCGGCGGGTATCACCGGGAGCAGCAGCGCCGAGCCGAGCGCGATCTCTCCGGCCGACAGCAGCCGGGCGAAGTCCTTCGGCTTGATGTTCTTCAGGAACGGGTAAGTGCCCGCGGCCATGCCGTGCAACCGGGCGGCGGTCTCCTCGTCCGCTGACCATTTCCCGATGCCGGAGTTGAGAATGAACCCGCCCGCCGCCAGGCGGCCCGGGCTGCGCCGCACCTTCGCCGCGACTTTCATCAGCGATCCTGACCTTTCGTTTCGGTAACCCCGCCACGGGACAGCCCGGGCGGGCTGGTCGTTAATTCCACCGCTCGAATGGCTCGTTTATGGTCTGACCCGCCAGGAACGCGGGCAGCAGCCACGGCAGGCGGCCCGGGTAGAACCGCTCGGGGCTGGAAAGAATCTCGCCCACCTCCCACCATCGGGAGCCGACGTAGTCCTCGAGTTCCGTGGCGGTCCGGCCACCATCGATGATATCGGGCCGGTCGGCGGCGATCCTGGCCAGCACCACGACCTCGTGCTGGAGGCGCCGGACGCCGCGCGAATGCCAGGTGGCGTCGCGGCGCCAGGCCGGCGGGCCGACGTCGTCCGGGTCGAGGCTCAGGCCGGTCTCCTCCCGGAGTTCCCTGACCGCCGCGTCCAGGTACGACTCGCCAGGTTCGATGCCGCCGCCCGGCAGTTCCCACCAGTCGCCCGAATCGGCCGTCCTGGCGTGAAAGAGCAGGATCCGCTGGCCCGCGTCGGTCAGCACCACGCGCACCGCGTCTCGTTCCAGGTCGTAGCGGAACTCATGCATGCGCCACCTCCCCGGCCAGCATCGCCGATCGGGAGCGCGCCGGTGCTGCCGGGGGTGGGACCGGGAGCCGACGATTCAGTGGTTATTGCCAATGGCTTTCGCGGGACCGCGAGACAGCGCCGCCGCGTGCCGCCCCGCCGCCGCGGCGGCCAGGAAATAGGCCAGGTCATCGTCGAGCCCGCGGCCCATCGTGGACAGCGGCACCGGGCAGGCCCGCAGCACCTCGTGCAGCCCGGCCACGCTCACCGGGACAAGTTCGTGCCGGGCCGCGAGCGGTGCGGCCTCGGCGCGCAGCCGTGCGCCGAATTCTCCGGGCAGTTCGGGCAGCACCACGTCGGCCCGGGCCAGCGCCACCCGGCCGTAGGCGGTCAGGCTGTGATGCGAGATGCCCCGGTGCCGCTCCCGGGGGTCCGCCTCGCTGATCCGCAGCGCCGCCACCGGCCTGCCGCACAGGATCGCCGCCGCGTTGACCGCCTCGCCCGAGGCGACCCCTGAGAAACCCCATTTCGTGCCCGTTCCCAGGTTGCCCGGGCCCTGGGAAACGACAGCGAGTTCCGCGCCGAGCACGTGCCTGGCCGCCAGCAGGCCGGTGTGCACCGTGACCGCCTCCAGGTCCCCCCCGAAGGCCTGGCCCACCGTCACGGTCGCGGCCAGCCAGCCGATCTCGCGCAGCGCGGCGCAGGTGCGGGAGAACCAGACCGGCAGCGCGCCGCCATCGAGCATCACGTACGCGACCCGCGGCAGCGGGCGAGCAGCGCCCGTCATCCGTTCCGCATAAAAGGCCGCCAGCACCGCGGGCAGGGCCGAATGCAGGTCGGCCACCACCACCGGCATGCCGCCCAGATCATCGGCCTCGGCGAGCGCGTCATGGAATGCCGAGCCCTGCTCATCGGCGCCGAGCACGCACGTCTGCAGCGGCGTGTACCGCGCCTTGACCAGGTGCCCGGGGCCGGCCGGATCAGGTGGCAGCCGGTCAGGGAGCGCGATCACCAGCGCATAGCCGCCGGTACCCAGTCCGAGATCGAGCGCGCTGGTGTTGAGCAGCACCCGGTCACCCGGCTGCGGTCGGCCGGTCAGTTCCGGGTAGGCAAGCGCGCGGACCTGCGTGCCGTCCACCGCGGCCTCGATCTCGACCGCGCCTGCCCACTCCCGCCGCACGCCGGCCACCACGCCGCTCCGCCACCTGATCACTACGGCAGGGTAGCGATGCGCTGGCCCGAGCGCGACGTGCCTGGCTCCCGGCGCAGGAGAGCGGCGGGAAAGCGCGACACTTCGCCACCTGATCGCTTCGGCGCGATAGCGTCGGTGCGGGAAAGGGATGGCGATGTCCAGGCGGAAGACCGAGCGGCTGCTCAGCCTCGTGGTATGCCTGCTCTCGGCCCGGCGATACCTCACCGCCAGCCAGATCAGGGACGCAGTGCCCGGCTACCCGGAGTCCTTCGAGGCCTTCAAGCGCATGTTCGAGCGGGACAAGGACGAGCTGCGTGAGCTCGGCATCCCGCTGGAGACGGGGATCAACGCCGGCCTTGACGAGGAGACCGGGTACCGCATCCCGCGCCAGGCCTACGTGCTGCCCGAGATCAGGCTCGAGCCGGATGAGGCGGCCATCCTGGGACTGGCCGCGCGGGTCTGGCGGCGCGCCGAGCTGGCCGGAGCGGCGGCCGGGGGGCTGCTCAAGCTCCGGGCGGCCGGGATCGAAGCGGAGGAGACCACACAGCCGGGCATCGAGCCGAGGGTGCAGACGGGTGAGCCTGCGTTCGCCCCGCTGTGGCAGGCCGTGCGGGACGGCCGCCCGGTGACGTTCGGCTACCGGGCCGCAGGCCGCAGCGCGGCGCAGCAGCGTCACCTCGAGCCGTGGGGCGTGGTCAACCGGCACGGCCGCTGGTACGTGGCGGGCCAGGACACCGACCGGGGATCCGAACGGGTGTTCAGGCTGAGCCGGATCGAGGGGCTGGTCGAGTTCAGCGGGCCGGCCGGCACGGTGACCGTCCCGGCCGGGACCGACGTCAGGCAGATCGTCAGCAGCGGGGACGTCGAGCCCGACGTGCGGCGCACGGCGGTGCTGCGGGTGCGCCGCGGCGCCGGGCTGTGGCTGCGGCGGCAGGCCACCGCTGAGCAGCCTGACCCGGCGCACCCAGGCTGGGACGTGGCCGAGGTACCGTTCTCCGGCATCGGCTGGTTCAGCGACCACATTGCCTCGTTCGGCGCCGACGTGGTCGCAGTCGAGCCCGCTGACCTGCGGGAGGCCGTCATCAGGCGACTGAAGGGGGTCCTGGCATGAAAGCGGCCGCCGCGCCGGGCACGGCAGTTACCGGCACCGCCACGGAGCGCCTGCAGCGCCTCCTCGCGCTGGTGCCCTACGTCGTCAGCAGGAACGTGGTCGGGCTGGCCGAGACCGCGGCCGCGTTCGGCGTGAGCGAGCAGCAGCTGGTCGACGACCTGAACATGCTGTGGTGCGTCGAGCTCCGCGCGCCCGATCCTTACTGCCCGATCGACCTTTCCTATGAGGGCGGCGAGATCGTGGTGAGCGAGGCGGAGTCCATCGACCGCCCGCTGCGGCTCGGGGTTGATGAGGCAAGCGCGCTGCTGGTCGCCCTGCGGATGCTGGCCGAGGTGCCCTCGCTCGAGGACCGCTCGGCGCTCAGCCGGACCATTGCCAAGCTCGAGGAGGCAGCCGGGGCGGCCGGGGCGGTCAGCGCGCAGGTGGCCGTGCAGGTTGACAGTCTCGGCGCGGACGACGCGGCGGCCCGGCTGCGCGATGCGGTCGAGCGTGGCAGGCGGGTGCACCTGTCGTACTATGTGCCGGGCCGGGACGAGGCCACCGAGCGCGACGTGGACCCGATGCGGCTGCTCGTGGTGGAAGGACGTACCTACCTGGAAGGCTGGTGCCTGCGGGCGGAGGCCGTCCGGCTGTTCCGGCTGGACCGGGTCCTGGCCCTGACGGTGCTTGACCAGCCCGCCGCGGTGCCCGGGCACGCCAGGCAGCGCGATGTGGATCAGGGATTGTTCCGGCCGTCGCCCGGCGATGTCGAGGTGGCGCTCGAGCTGTCGCCGCTCGGCCGCTGGGTCGCGGAATACTACCCGTGCCAGGAGGTCACCGAGCTGGCCGACGGCAGGCTGCGGGTCAGCCTGCGCACTCCGGACACCAGGTGGGTCCGGCGGCTCGCGCTGCGGCTCGGCGAGGATGGCCGGGTCATCGCCCCGCCCGAGCTCGCCGCCGCCGTACGGGATGACGCCGCCGCGGCGCTGGCCGGGTACGCTGGATGAGCGCAGCCGCAGGGTTCACGTAGGGGGCGCAGCGGATGATATGGGCGGTCTGCCAGGGGTGCATGTCTGGCTACCGCGTGTAGAATCACCGACAAAGTGACCCCAGCAGCGCGGGGACTTAACCTCCCCGCTGAAGAGGGCGGACATGATTGGCGACCTGTTTGACAGCCCGTGGAAGATCCTGATCATCGCGGTAGTGCTGATCGTGCTGTTCGGGTCGAAGAAGCTGCCTGAGGCGACCCGGTCCCTGGGCCGCTCCATGCGCATCCTCAAGACCGAGGTACAAGGCCTGCACGGGGATGACGACACGCCCGAGGCGGCGAAGCCCGTCTCGGCCCAGCAGCAGCAGATCGACCAGCTGCAGCTGCAGCTCCGCGAGCTTCAGCAGCAGCCTCCGGCTGCGGGCCAGACGGCGACCGCGGGCCAGGCAACCGTGGCCGGCGCTCCGCTTCAGGAGACGCAGCGGACTCAGCAGCCCGGCTGACTCGGCTAGATCCCGTAGCCGACCATGCCGAAGCTGGCTGACACCGTCACGGGCGCACGCGTGCTCGGAACCCGGTTCCTGCAGTCGCAGCGTTCAGTGAACCCTGAGGGCCGGATGCCGCTCATGGAGCACATCCGCGAGCTGCGCAGCAGGCTGCTCAAGGCGCTGCTGGCACTGGGCGCGGGCATGGCCATCGGGTTCATTCCGGCAGTCTTCGAGCGGGTCTGGACGTTCGTCGAGCATCCGTTCTGCGCCGCTGTCATCCGCGGGCGGACCGGCTGCAGCCCAGTGCTCGGGTTCGGCCATCAGCTGATCATCAATGGCGTTTTTGACGCTTTCATGCTCCGGGTGAAGATCGCGTTCTTTTTCGGGCTCCTCCTGACCTGTCCCATTTGGCTGTATCAGCTATGGGCCTTCATCGCGCCGGGGCTGTACCGGCGGGAGAAGCGCTGGACGTACACGTTCGTGGGCATCGCGGCGCCGCTCTTCGTGGCCGGGGGCGGGCTGGCGTACATAGCCATGAGCCGCGGCCTGCGGTACCTGCTCGGTCTGGCTCCGACCGGGATCACGCCCCTGATCACCGTCGACACCTATCTCGGTTACGTCATAGCCATGCTGCTCGGGTTCGGGCTGGCCTTCGAGCTGCCGCTGGCGATGGTGATCCTGAACCTGGGCGGCGTGCTTACGCACGAGCGGATCAGGAAATGGCGCCGGATGATGATCTTCGGCGTCTTCGTGTTCGCCGGCATCGCCTCCCCGAGCCCTGATCCGATCACCATGCTGCTGCTGGCGGTGCCCTGTGTCGTGCTCGTCGAGGTGGCCGAGGTGATCATCTGGGCCAATGACCGGCGGCGGGCCAACCGGCCGTCGCTGTATGCGGGGCTCAGTGACGACGAGCTGTCACCGCTCGACCTCGACCTGCCCCCGGGCTCTCGCGACGGCGTGGGCTTCGGCCGGGGGACCGGCCCGGACGGCTGACCGGCCGGGGTGCCCTGACGCGGGTGCCGGGCCTGTAGTGACGGCCTGCGTGTTCCGCTGACCCGGCCGCCTACTCTTGATCACATGAGCACCCCCGCCAGCCCCGCAGAACGGTACGCCGCGGCAGCCAGGCGGATATCGCGGGACGGCCCGGATCTCGCCGCGTTCCGGCAGCTTTACGACTTTTCCTTCGACGACTTCCAGCTGGAAGCCTGCCGGGCGCTGAGCGCGGGTCACGGGGTGCTTCTCGCCGCTCCGACCGGATCGGGCAAGACGGTGGTCGGAGAGTTCGCCGTCCACCTGGCGCTCGCCGAGGGCCGGAAGTGCTTCTACACGACGCCGATCAAGGCGCTCTCCAACCAGAAGTACTCCGACCTGGTCCGCAGGTATGGCGCGGCCAAGGTCGGCCTGCTCACCGGGGACAACAGCGTCAACGGCGAGGCCCCGGTCGTGGTGATGACCACCGAGGTGCTGCGGAACATGCTGTATGCCGGATCGCCGACGCTGGCGGGCCTGTCCTACGTCGTCCTCGACGAGGTGCACTTCCTGGCCGACCGGTTCCGCGGCGCAGTCTGGGAGGAGGTGATCATTCACCTGCCCGACTCCGTGCGGCTGGTCGCGCTGTCGGCGACCGTGAGTAACGCGGAGGAATTCGGGGACTGGCTGTCGGAAGTACGCGGCGGCACCAGTGTGATCGTCGATGATAACCGCCCGGTCCCGCTCTGGCAGCACATGATGGTCGGCTCCCGGCTGTACGACCTGTTCACCAGCGTCCGCCGCGGGAACGGGAGCAGGCCGGTGCTCAACCCGGAGTTGGCCCGGGTGGCGCACCGGGATACCTGGGCCCAGCGCAAGGCGCCCAGCCGGCCCGGCCGGGGCGGCCGTCGGCCGACCAGGTTCCGGGTGGCCAGCCGCCCGCAGGTGATCGACCGGCTGGACGCGGCGGGGCTGCTGCCCGCGATCACGTTCATCTTCAGCCGGGCCGGCTGTGACGCCGCGGTGCTCCAGTGCCTGGCCGCCGGGCTGGTGCTGACCACCCCGGAGGAAGCGGCCGAGATCACTGCGCTGGTCGAGGAGCGGACCGCGGGCATTCCCGAAGAGGACCTGGGCGTGCTCGGCTATGACGAGTGGCTTTCCGGGTTGCGGCGCGGGATCGCCGCGCACCACGCGGGGATGCTGCCGACCTTCAAGGAGGTCGTGGAAGAGCTGTTCGCGGCCGGGCTGGTCCGGGCGGTGTTCGCCACCGAGACGCTTGCGCTCGGCATCAACATGCCAGGCCCGGACCGTCGTTATCGAGCGGCTCGATAAGTGGAACGGCGAGGCTCACGCTGACCTGACGCCGGGGGAATACACCCAGCTGACCGGGCGGGCCGGACGGCGCGGCATCGACGTCGAAGGGCACGCGGTCGTGCTGTGGCAGCCCGGGATGGATCCGGCCGAGGTGGCCGGGCTGGCAGGCACCAGGACCTATCCGCTGTCCTCGAGCTTCCGGCCGTCCTACAACATGGCGGTGAACCTGGTGGGCTGGGCCGGGCGGCAGCGGGCCGCCGCGCTGCTTGAGTCGTCCTTCGCCCAGTTCCAGGCCGATCGCGCGGTGGTGGGAGTGGCCCGTCAGGCCCGGCGGGCCCGGACCGAGATGGATGAGCTCGCGCCGCACTGCGAGCTGGGCGACTTTGCTCAGTACGCGGCCCTTCGCCAGGAGCTGTCCCAGCTGGAGGCCGTTCAGTCCCGGCGGCGCTCGGCCGCCCGCCGGGCCGAGGCGCTGCGGTCGCTTGAGCAGCTCAGGCGCGGTGACATCATCCGGGTCCCGGCCGGGCGGCGGGCAGGCGTCGCGCTGGTGCTCGACCACGGGATGACCAGGGACCTGCCGCTGCCGCTGCCGCTGGTGCTGACCGCCGATCACCACGTCAAGCGGCTCTCGGTTACTGACTTCCCGGTGCCCGTGACGCCGATCGACCGGATCCGGATACCAGGCTGGTTCAGCGCCCGGTCGGCCAAGCACCGCCGGGATCTGGCCGCGACCATGCGTAACAAGCTGGCCGACCGCGACCTGGGCAAGCCGGCCCGGGCCGCTCGCGACGGGGCGGACGACGACAGCGGCGAGATCGCGCGGCTGCGCCGCCGGCTGCGCCAGCATCCCTGCCACAGCTGCCCGGATCGCGAGCAGCACGCCAGGCAGGCCGAGAAGCAGCTGCGCCTGGAACGCGAGGCCGAGGCGCTCGAGCGCCGGGTGGCGGGACGCTCGCACGTCATCGCGCGGACCTTCGACCGCGTCTGCGCCCTGCTTGAGCAGCTGGGGTACCTGCGCGGCGACCAGGTCACGGCGCAGGGCAGGCGGCTGGCTGGCCTGTACACCGAGCTCGACCTGCTGACCGCCGAGAGCCTGCGCCGGGGGCTGTGGGATGACCTGGAGCCTGCCGAGCTCGCGGCCTCGGTATCGGCGCTGACGTTCGAATCACGCAAGCCCGATGACGCCGGGCCGGTCCGGCTGCCGCCCGGCCGCAGCCGGGAGGTAATCGCTTCCATGATCCGGGTCTGGGCGGAGCTCGACGCGGCCGAGAAGGAACATCAGCTGTCGTTCCTGCGCGAGCCCGATCTGGGCTTCGCGTGGGCGGCGCATGCCTGGGCCCGCGGCCAGCGGCTGGAGAAGCTGCTGTCGCCTGACCTGACGCCCGGTGATTTCGTCCGGGCGGTCAAGCAGCTGATCGACCTGCTGGATCAGATTGCCGCCGCAGCCGGTTCTGCGCCGGTGGCCGGCACGGCGCGGGCCGCGATCGATGCGCTGCGCCGCGGAGTGGTCGCGTACTCATCGGTAGGCTAGCTCAGGGAACTTCGGGATCGCCGGGAATTGCGTGGCGGGACGATCGTCCACGGCACCGGTCCCGCGGCCACCAGGCGTTCCTGCTCCCGCTTGCCGGCGTAGCGCGCATTGCGCACGAGGCGTGGCGACGCGGCCTGGCCGGGTCACCCTGGCCGACATCCTCGCCACACCACCACTACTACCGCCGTCGGCGCCGTCCCGCACCCGCCTGCGCTTGACGGGACGGCGTAGTCCATGCGCCGCTGCGTGCAGCGCGGTGATCAGATGTTTGTCGGCCCAGGTGGCAGGCGGGCTAGGTTTGCAAGGGATGAGAGCACGATGCCGTGAAGGCGAGGTTTCCTAGTGGAAGTGGCGATATCGGTAGACATGGAAGGTGTCGCGGGCATCGCCACAAGGCAGCAGATTCACCCGCAGGGACGCGATTACCCGATTGCGCGGGCGCTGATGACCGCCGAGGCCAACGCCGCGGTGGCCGGTGCCTTCGACGGCGGCGCTACGTCCGTGGTGGTCAACGACAGCCACGGTCCGATGGACAACCTGCTCGGCGAGCAGCTCGACCAGCGCGCCGATTACGTCGTAGGAGATCCCAAGCCGCTGGACATGGTGCAGGAAGTGACGCCGCAGACCGGGGTCGTGCTGTTCGTCGGCTACCACGCCGGGGCGGCGGACCGGGCTGGAGTGCTGGCGCATACCTATAGCGGCGGCGGGTTTGCCGACGTACGGCTGAACGGCCGCTCTATCAGCGAGGCCGAGCTGAATGCCCTGATAGCCGCCACCGCGGGCGTCCCGGTGGGGCTGGTGACAGGCGACGACGTGATCTGCGCGATTGCGGAGAAGGCGTTCCCCGGCGTGATCACCGTCCCGGTGAAGACCGCGCTGGGACGCACTGCCGCGCGCAGCAGGCACCCGGCAGCCGCCCGGGAGGCCATCGCCGCCGGGGCAGCGCGCGCCGTGGCCAGCGCCGCGGCCGGGGCGATCCGGCCGATGGCCATTCCTGGCGAACTGGTCATCGAGGCCGAGCTGCGGCCCAATGGTGCCGCAGATATGGCCGCCCTAGTGCCGGGCACGGAGCGGGCCGACGCGCGCACGGTGCGCTACGAGGCCCCCAGCCCCCGCGCGGCCATGGACGTGCTCACCGTCTGGTCCACGCTGGCCAGCCAGTACCTCGGCCGCTGAATCACCGCCTCGCCTGTCCCGTGCCACCCGATCGTGCTCGATCCGATGCTCTGACCTGTGATGAGCAATCTTTGCTGGCACGATGGCCGCCGGTCCGGTACTCGGTTGCCTGGTGTCGGCGGTCTTCGGGAATCGGTCGTGACATTGACGTTGCTCAGATCGGGCTGGTGGTGCGTCGCCGGGTTCGAGGTCGACAGGCCGCCCGGTGTATCACCGTTGCGTGGCCGACGGCTCAGCGCGGCCGTCCGCCCCCGGCGGTGGTCGGCCGTCCCCGAGCACGCGTCGTCGGCCGGAACTTCGCCAGCGCGAAGCAGCCATCGCCGCCACGACGCCAGTGGCAATGACCCGCCGGGGATGCGATCGGAGCAGGCATCAACCCGGCGGGGGTGATGTGCGGTCCGCCGCGGTGCGGCACGATACAAGGAAGGTCGGAACTGGAGGTGGCCGGGATGGCCGTGAAGACAATCGAGCATCCGGGTGTCGGCGAGCGCTGGGCCATGGGTAAGGACGCCCGGGTGGCGTCGAAAGCCCAGGTCGCCATCGCCGGATACCTGGGCGACAGCGACGCGTTCGACCGGTCAATCACGGACTTCTCCGAGCGCTACGCCGACCAGAACGAGCGCGACTACCGGGAATTCGTGGCAGCCGTCCGGTCCGGGCGGCTGGAAGCCCTCGAAGGCGTCTGAAGACCGGATGCGCATGCGAGCGGACCGGCGATGAACGCCGAATTCTTCGCGCTGGCGTTCACCGCGGCGCTGAACCCTAAGCTGCTGGCTATCGACCTGCTGCTGATCGAGAACCGGCGGCCGCGCGCGATGTTCTTGTGCCTGCTGCTGGGCGGCATGACCGTGGCCCTGACGATCGGCCTGCTGGACGTGCTCACTGTCCACGCCGACGCGATCAATTCGCAGGCGAAGGCCAGCGCCGGCGTCGACCTGGCCATTGGCCTGCTGCTGCTGGCCGTCGGCGGGCTGCTGGCCACCGGCCGCCTGCACGGCCGGCGACGCGCGCCGGTCCCGGCAGGGACCGCGCCGCCGGAGAAGCCGGCCAAGAAGGGCGGCTGGGCGCAGCGGGTGCTGGCCGAGCCGAGGCTTGGGCTGGCCATGCTGGTCGGCGCGCTGGTCGGCCTCCCCGGCGCCAGCTACATCGCCGCGCTGCATAACCTGGTCGCCGGCAAATACTCGACCGTGACGCAGGTCGTCGCCGTTGTCGTCTTCGTCGTCATCGAGTTCTTGCTGATCATCATCCCCTGGGCGTTCCTGGAGCTGCGGCCCGAGGCCACCAAGGCGCGGCTCAAACGCAGCCAAGACTGGCTGCTGGGCCACGCCTTGCAGCTCATGGCCGGTATCGCGCTGGTCCTGGGCGCCTACCTGACCGTCAGCGCCCTGATCCGCCTGAGCTGACCGCCAGCACGACCGCCGGCAAGGCCAGGGAAGGGCACACGACGATGACGGCTGCAGAGCCTGAGAGCGTGGTCACCGAAGGAGTCCGCAGCTTTGAGGTGCGCTGGATCTTCCCGGCCAGCGGGAGTCTGCGGTGGCCGGATGGTTCAGGCGGTTCCCGACCGGAACGGAGTCGCGCGAGGACACTTACCTACTGGATCCGCAGTTGCCCGGGCTGTCGGTGAAGGTCCACGGGGACAGGGCACTTGAGGTGAAGGCATACCGCGGGAGCCCGGGAATCCGAGGTCCGCACTCGCGGCCAGGACTGGTGGACCCTGGGCTTTGAGGCGACCGGCCCCTCCGATCTGCTCCGCAGCCAACTCGAGGCCGCCGCCGCGTTCGTGTTCGTGTTCGCCCAGGCGCTGCCCGGTGGTTGGGAACTCGGCCCGGATGACTCCAGTCCTCGCCCGACAAGGCCATCGGCTCATAGCGACCTGCGCTCCTTCACCCACGGACTTACCCATGATCACGATGTCGTGCTGGTCGGCCGGACGCTGGAACACGGCTCAGGCGCGGTCGAGGGCAAGGTGAACCGGATCAGGATGATCAAAAGACAGCTGTACGGCCGCGCCGGCTTCGGCCTGCTCCGCAAGCGCGTACTCCTGGCGACCTGACCAGGGGACCGAGACCATCATGAAATGTGGGCCAGATCCACTTAAGAAGTGCTATAGCCACCCGCGGTCCGGGCGATTGCTCGTTTAGGCGCCTGCCGGTTCAGGCGGCGGTGGCGGGGGGTCCGTGGCTGTGGAGGGTGCGGGTGCCGTCGGGGCTGGTGGCGGTGACGGTCCCGTCGGGGTGCAGGGTGATGCCCCAGCCCCAGCGGTGCACGGCGACCAGGTGGTGGAAGCTGCACAGCAGCAGCAGGTTGGTCAGGGAGGTGCGGCCGCCTTTGGCCCGCGGGACGATGTGGTGCGGGTGGCAGGCCGCGGGCGGCTGGTCGCAGCCGGGGAAGCGGCAGTGCCGGTCCCGGGCGGTGACCGCGCGGCGCAGGTGGACGGGGATGGTCTCGGTGGCGGCGCCGATGTCTAGCGGCAGGCTGACCGAGGCGATCAGGTCGTCGGGCAGCCGGGTCCGCAGGTAGGCGGCCAGCCCGCCCGGCCCGGACAGCAGGTCGGCGGCGCGGGCCAGGATGAGCCGCCGGGCGGCCCGCTCGGCCCGCTGCCGCCGGGCCGTGACCGGCCCGCCCGGCCGGCCCGGCCCGCCCTCCGGGCGCAGCAGCGCGGCGGCCAGCTCCGCCAGGACCTGGTGATCGGCGTGGCCGGAGACTACCGGCACGATCGTGGCGTCGCAGCCGGCGCCCGGGCCAGCCGGCCACGAGCCGGACGGCCGGCAGCCCGCCCAGCCGGCCTCCGCATCGGCGGCGCCGTCCAGGCCGCGCAGCTCATCCAGGGTCATGTGCAGCTGGATCTGGGTGGGCTGCCCGGCGCGGCCAGGCAGGCAGCCGGAGGCGATCAGCCGCCGGGCGGCTTCCTCGAGCGCGTCGTGGCGGCGCTGCCGCGCGGTGCGGGTGTCCTCGGGACCGGCTTTCTTCCCCAAAGCGTCCAGCACCGCCGACAGCGCCGCGGTGGCCTGCGGGGTCAGGTCCCCGCCGAGCCTCCCGGCGCCGCCGAACGTCACATCCAGGTCCACGCCCCGCCCGCCGAACCCCCCGTCATCAGGGTCGGCGTCCGGCCGGGCGGTCCGGCGGCGCAGCTCCCCGGCCAGCTCCGCCAGGTCGGCCAGCTCCGCGCCGTCCGCCGCAGCGGCCAGCAAGATCTCATCCGCGCCGCCCCGGGCGGCCTCGGGCAGCAGGTCACTCCATTCGCACACGTGCTTCGCCCACGAGGCGGAGATGTCCCCCCCGGCCAGCGCCGCGGCGACCGCGGGATGGGCGGCCAGCCGCCGCATCCAGCCCACCGCGCCGGCCGCCGCGCCCTTAGTGATCCGGGTCTGCCACCGCAGCCACGTCTTCGCCGATCCATGCCCGTCGTCCTCGCACCCGCCGCCAGCCTGAAACGCCGCCAGCAGCCGGGCCCGCACCGCGGTCTGGACCGACTCCGCGCGCTCCAGCGCCCGCAGGCAATCGGCCTGCTCCGCGGCGGTCAGACCGGCAGCGTCCACCCCGGCCAGCGCAGCCAGCCCGGCCTGCACCATCGCCACCGCATCCACCGCAGTCGCAGGCGGCGCGGCCGCGGCCGGCCGGGCAGCCGGGCCGGGCCGCTGACCGGGCACGCACATCCGGATCACGCCTCCCGCCACACTACCGAGACTCGGCGAGCGAGACTCCGATTGAGGCTCTGCCGCCAAGGCTGCGTCGCTGTTGTGTTCGATATTAAGGGCTAGCACTGACAGTTTTCCGTCGCAGTGACACGGCCCTGCACCAGGGCTCAGCGGTACTGGCGGGGCGTCACACTCTCCGCGGCGCGGTGACCCCGGTCCAAACGCGGCGCGTGATGACTGAACCTAGTTTCGGGCAACTAGCCTCTTCTTAGCTGGCGCGCTGCCGTCTCGTACCGTGATCGGATTTCTGCGCCGAGATCGGTGCCGCGTTGGCGAGTCATCTCTCGCACGCGCTCCTTGCCGTCTGCGAACCGCGCCCGGAACTCGCGGCGCATCTCGGCGGCTGAGAGGTCTTGATCCTCTTCCAGGTACTTCATGGTCGTGAACCCGACCGCATAGGTGATGCTTCCGGCGAGGGTCGCGTCAAGGGCCATGCCGATGGGAGTCGCGCCGCCCATGGTCATGATTCCCGCGCCCTTGAGCGCCTCAGCCATGAACTTCATCCCGAACATGTACGCCCCCCAGCTCCAGCCGGAACTCTTGAACAACTGCGTCAGGAGCGCGGCGGCCTCGCGCTTTGTGTACGTGTATCCATAGAGCTCTCCCAGGTAGACGATGAGCCCTGTCGACACCGCGAAGAACCAGGCTATGTTGATCCCGAAAGGAACCACGCCCATTCCTGCGCTGAGCGCAACGGCGGCTCGGATTGCTTTGTGGGCCTTGCCGACTTTGTCCTCGGTGGTGCTTTCTTTGTCCTGTGTGGCCGCCTCAAGGCGGGCGCGCACGGTTGCGTCGAGACTGTTCATCCGTGTCTCCTCCAAATTTGTAGACGTTTGATAGGCTGCCTGGCCCGGCGGACGGGCGCATCGGCAGCAACGCGTATTAGAGGCTGCGGGAATTGACTACGTGGCCCGGGCCAGCGTGATCGCAAATCACCAAGAATCGGTACAACTGCCAGAACTTCCGAACCAGCAATCTCCGAAGCTCTCGCGGAGATCTGAAACGCCGAGGACACCCACGCCCCGGCACCCGCGCCGCCGGGCTTGCCATGGCCTTCAAGCTCATCGAATCCGCCCAGGCCCGCCGGCGCGCGGTCAACGCACCCCACCTGGTTGCCCTGGTCCGTGCCGGTGCCTTGGTCGTCAACGCAAACTCGTCGAACGCCCGACGACCCGCACCAACCCGAAGCCGCGTAGCATCCGATGAGTTCTCGACGGGGAAGGAGTCGACACGGTTATGACTACGCAGATGCTCGTGACTCCCGAGGTCGACCTCGTCTACGACATCCACGGCCCGCTGCCGACCGCCGATGGGCACCCACCGCTGGTTATGATCGGCCAGCCAATGGACGCCAGCGGCTTCGGCACGTTGGCGTCGCATTTCCCTGACCGCACCGTGGTCACCTACGACCCGCGCGGCCTCGGCCGCAGCACCCGCAAGGACGGCCGGGTCGACCATGCGCCCGGGATCCAGGCTGCCGACGTGCACGCCGTCATCGAGGCGCTCGGCGCCGGTCCTGTCGAGATGTTTGCGAGCAGCGGCGGTGCGGTGACCGCGCTCGCCCTGGTGGCGGCGTTCCCGGATGACGTGACCACCCTGGTGGCGCACGAGCCGCCGCTCATGCCGGTGCTCCCCGACGCCCGGGCTGCCGAGCGCGCCCGGGCGGGCGTCCGGGATGCATACGAGGACAAAGGCTCGGGCGCGGGTATGGCCGCCTTCATAATGATGACGTCGTGGCGGGGCGAATTCACTGACGACTACTTCGCCCAGCCCGCGCCGGATCCCGCCGTCTTCGGCATGCCGACCGTGGATGACGGCTCCCGTGACGACCCGCTTCTGTCCGACCGGTCTTGGGCGGTCACTAGCTACCGGCCCGATGTCGACGCGCTTACCGCGGCGCGGACGCGGGTCGTGATCGCAGTGGGTGAAGAGTCCCTGGACACCTTCACCGGACGAGCCTCGGTGGCGACGGCCAAGCTGCTCGGTCAGCAGCCAACGGTTTTCCCGAGCCACCACGGCGGCTTCGTCGGTGGCGAGTTCGGCTACGCCGGGCAGCCTGAAGCCTTCGCGTGCAAGCTGCGCGAGGTTCTCGACGATGCCAGCTGACGGTCGTCCTTCTCGTCGTCACGCGGTGTTCCGCTGACTCCCCAGCGCTCGGAACATGGCGACCCGATGCCCACGACCAACCGGAAGCACCCTAAAAGATCTTCATCCACAGGTCGTGACTATTGCTCGCCTCGGGCGGTCTTTGCCTGATGCCAGTACGGGTAGGTCAGCGGCGGGCGCGCGCTGGCCAGGCGGGCACCGGTATATGTCGCACCGCCGGGCGCGCTATCGACACGGTTCCCTCCAGCGTGGACACTTCGTATGTGGCAGGACCGCTGCCAATCGTGGGAAGGATCGCTGAGCTGGAGGTTGGCTCAGCGGCCTATGCGCGCGTGGTGGAGGGCCATTCCCAGGTGCTCTTGATCTCCGGCGAGGCGGGCATCGGCAAGACCCGGCTCGTCGAGGAGCTGTGCGCGCGGGCGGGGTCGGCTGCCGGCGGGGCGCAGGTGCGGATCGGGGAGTCCGCGCCGCTGGCGGGTGCGGCGCTGGCATACGGGCCGTTCGTGGCCGCGCTGCGTGGGCAGGCCGGGTGGCTGCTCGCCAGCGACGGCGGTGGCGACATGCTGACGGAACGGCACCGCCTGTTCGTGCGCGTGCACGGCGTGCTGGCCGATCTTGCCGCGCAGGCGCCGCTGGTGCTTGTTCTGGAGGATCTGCACTGGGCCGACGAATCGTCCCGCGAATTACTTGCCTTCCTGGCGGTCCGGCTGCGCGAGCAGCCGGTGATGGTGATTGCGACGCTGCGGGAGGAAGAACTCGCAAGCGGTGCGCGACTGTGGCTTGCCGAGCTGGAGCGCCGGCCCCGGGTGACGCTGCTGCGGCTGACCGGGCTGGCCGACGTCGAGATCGCCGAGCTGGTGGCCGACCTGATGCCTGCCGGTACCGGTGCGGACCGAATGGCGGCGGTGATATCCGCCGCGGACGGCAACCCGTTTTACGCCATGGAACTCGCAAGCGCCGGTCCCGGCGGGCCGCCTGCCTCGATCGCTGACACCATGCTGGCCCGGGCGTCCGGTATCTCGCCCGCGGCCCGCGCCGTGGTCGACCAGGTCAGCATCGCCGACGGCGGAATGTCCCATGAGCTCCTGGCCGCGACGACCCAGCTTCCGGAAAAGCGCCTGCTGGCGTGCGCGCGAGAGGCCGTCGCCGCGGGCCTGCTTACCACGGCATGCGACGCGTACGCGTTCCCGCATTCGCTGATCCGGCAGGTGCTCTACGCTCAGCTGCTGCCGGGTGAGCGGCGGCGCCTCCACCGCCGGCTCGCGGAGGAGCTGGCGGCAGACCCTGACTCGGACCCGGGCCGCCTGGCCCGGCACTGGCATCTGGCCGGCTGCCAGGACCGGGCGGCGGCCGCGGCTGTCACGGCGGCACGTCAGGCTGTATCGGCGCGCGCATACCCGGAGGCGTACCGTAACTACGACCTGGCCATCCAGCTGGCACGGTGGCTGCCCGAGGCGGGTCCGGGCCTGCTGGAGGAGGCGGCGCAGGCCGCTAGCTGGGCCCAGCACCCGGACCGTGCCGCGAGGTGGGCCGCCGATGCCCTGGCCCGGTCTGCCGCCTCCGCCCCGGCCGACCGTGCGCGGCTGCTGGAGCGCCTGGGGCGGTACCGGTGGGAGGCGGGCGACCCGACCAGGGCCGCAGTCGAGGCCGCCGAGCAGGCGGTGGCGCTGCTGGACGCTGAGCCGCCGTCCACCCTGCAGGCCCGCGTTCTGGCCGCCCTGGCGACCCGCCGGATGCTGCTCGGCGAGTTCGACGCGGCGCTGCCCCTGGCGGTACGCGCTGTGGATGTGGCGCAGCAGGCCAGCGCGGCCGCCGAGCACGCCCACGGTCTGGCAACGCTGGGCGTGGTCCAGGCGCATCGGGGCGACCTGGACGCCGGGCTGGCGGCTCTGCGTACATCGTTCACCCTCGCACAGCGCGCGGGCAGCCTTGAGAACGTCGTCCGCGCGGCCGCGAACCACATGTACCTGCTGATCAGCGCCGGCCGCTTCGCCGAGGCCTTGGAGGTTGCGGCCGACGGCCAGCTAGCGGCCCGCTCCCTGGACGCGCCGCCTGCGCTGACCTGGGTCCTGGACAACAACATCGCGGCGGTGCTGACCACGACCGGGCGGTGGGCCGAAGCCGATCGGCTGCTGGCCGATCTGGCCGGCGAGCTGGCGGCGCACGCCACCAGGTACCTGCAGCTGCTGCAGCTGGAGCTGGCGGTCGGCCGGGGCGAGAGCGAACGGGCGGCGGGGCTCGCCGTCACCCTGGGCAAGTCTCCGGAGGATCCCAGGCTTACCGGGGCGCTGCACGCCTGCCTGGCCGAGCAGGCACTGAACGCCGGTGACCTCGCCACCGCAGCCTGCGAAGTGACGGCCGGGCTCGGAGCCCTGGAAGACGCCGCGCTAGTCGAGGAGGAGATCCGGCTGCTCGCTGCGGGTGCCAGGGTCTCGGCCGACATGGCATCGCTGCCGGGCCCGGCGCGGCCCGGTGATCTCGCAGCCGGGTGGGAGCCGCTGGCGGCCACCTTCGCCGGCCGGGCCAGCGCGATCGTTGACAGGCACGTCGGCCGGCCGGAGGTGGCAGCTTTCGGTGCCCTGGTGGCCGCCGAGCATGCCCGCAGCAACGGCAACGATGACCGGGCCACGTGGCGGGCCGTAGCCGAAGAATGGCGGCGGTCCGGCCAGCCGTACCGGGAGGCCTACGCGCGGCTGCGCGAGGCTGCGGCCGCGGTCCGGGCCGGGCGGCGGGAGCAAGCCGCCCGCGCCCTGGCGGCCTGCGAGAGCCTTGCCCGCCAGCTCCCGGCGCCCCCGCTGCTCATTCTCGCCGAGGACCTGGCGCGTCGGGCCAGGCTGACCGGCAAGCCCGGTCCCCGAGCCAGCTCCGCGGCGGCAGCTGCCCGCTCCGACCTTACCGATCGCGAGGCGGAAGTGCTGGCCCTGCTCGCCAGGGGCGACAGCAACCGGCAGATCGCCCGCGCCCTGTTCATCAGTGACCGGACGGTCGCTGTGCACGTATCCCGCATTCTCGGCAAGCTCGGCGTGCGCAACCGCACCGAGGCGGTAACCATCGGCGCACGGCTCGGCTTAACCCCGTCCGCCCCGACCAGCGCGACCTGATGAGGTGCCCCATGTCCTACCTTTTCCTCCAGATCGAAGGCGACCCGACAATCTGGAAACTCAGTGAACCGATCGATGCGTCGGCCGTGATGCTGCCGGGCCAGCCATTCCGCGCCACGATCGTCGCGCCGCTGCCCGGCGCCTTGGTGCTGTCCTGCCAGGCAGCAGTCAGCGTCGTGCTGTACAGCCCGCTCGATGTCCCCGGCGGCACCGGCGCCACCCCCAACGGCCTAAAGAGCCCGACGACGCCGTTCGTGTACCTGCCATCCGTGACTGGGCTGCCGCCCGCGTCTCCACCCGGGTACCCGCTGTCCGCGGGCAGCGACCTGGCGGCGCTGGAGGAAGACATCACGGCAGCGATGAGCCAGCGCACGTTCTACACCGTCGAGTTCAGCGATAGCACCCTGGTGCTCAACGGCGCCACGCTGCCCTTCGTTGTGCTCTTCCCGGCCGCAACGGGCAGCTGACCCGCCGCAGCGGAAACCAGCCCGCCGCGGCTGGCGCCAGCTAGCGGCCAGGGTCGCAGCCATGGCCACGGCCGACAGCCGATCCCGTTACCGGTCCCTCCACCTGAGCGCGGAACAGCCCGAGGCGAGGGAAACCCGCCGCGCGCTATGAGCGGGCCTCGGCGAGGACGGGGAGGTCGTACGTACGCCGGACGCTGCTGCCCAGCCTGGTGATGTCGGCGCCGTAGATATGCAGCGAGACGGCGATGTCGTCACCGTGATTGCGGACCCGGTGGATGTCGCCGGGCGGGGAGAAACCGCTGACTACTCCCACGCGGTTGGCACTGCGGCCAACCTCCGCCAGGCAGGTCTCGTTGTCCCGCAGTGCAAACAGCTCCTCGTATTCGGTGCCTTGCAGGACACCGAAAACGCACCATGTGACGTGGTCATGGATCTGGGTCTGCTGGCCGGGCCGCCAGACCAGGGCACAGACAGAAAACGACCCGTCGGACTCGGTGTGCAGCACATGGCAGACATAACCGTCCGGGCTGCCAGCCAGCTCCCGGGCGGTCAGGATCTCCGGGCCCGGCAAGTGCCGGCGTAGTTCATCAGCGACCAGCCCGGCGGTCTCCCGCCAGTTGGCGTGACGGCGGATGGCGCCGCGGATCGCGGCGCGAAGGTCAGGGGGACATCGGGTATCGACCGGGCTGACGAGCGTCATCTTCCCTCCCCGCGAACCTAGCTTTCAGATGGATCTAGCGTAGGTAGCGTGCTCGCCGCCGCACCAATGCCAACTATCTCGCCTATCCATAGAGGAAATATATAGATTAGGGTCGCGCTGAAAGGACAGGCCAGACCCGCAGTCCGGCCCGGGGGGACCGCTCGGTACGGGACCGGCCGGTACGCGGCGAAACGACGTCGGCCGGGATGCCGGACCGAGGCCCGGAACTAGCCGAGCCCTGGCAAGATGGCGGGAATGGGCGCGCTGATGCTGCTGGACGCCGCCTCGCTCTACTACCGAGCGTTCTACGGCGTGCCAGAGGAGATGACGGCGCCGGACGGTACCCCCGTGAATGCCGTGCGCGGGCTGCTCGACATGATCGCCCGGCTGATCCGGGCCCGCCATCCGGCCAGGCTGATCGCCTGCATGGACGCCGACTGGCGCCCGGCGTTCCGGGTAGCGGCGATCCCGTCCTACAAGGCGCACCGGGCCAACCCGGATGGCACCGAGCAGGCCCCGCCCGGCCTGACCGTTCAGGTGCCGATCATCGAGCAGGTCCTCGCGGCCGCCGGCGTGATGATGGCGGGCGCGTCAGGATACGAGGCCGATGACGTCATCGCGACCCTCGCCACCACGGCGGACGGGCCAGTCGAGGTCGTGACCGGGGACCGGGACCTGTTCCAGCTGGTGGATGACGCCCGGCAGATCCGGATCCTCTACACCGCTCGTGGCCTGGCCAGGCTGGAGGTCGTGGACGAGCAGGCCGTCGCGGCCAAGTACCAGATTCCCGGGCGCGCGTACGCGGACTTCGCGGTGCTGCGCGGTGATCCGAGCGACGGGCTGCCCGGGGTACCCGGGGTCGGGGAGAAGACGGCCGCAGCGCTGGTGCGGGTGTTCGGCAGCGTGGAGGCGATGCTCACGGCGCTGGACTCCGGCCACGGCGGTTTCCCGATGGGCAGCCGAGCCAAGCTGGTCGCGGCCCGCGGCTACCTGGAGGCCGCACTGCCGGTGGTGCGGGTCGCCACCGACATCCCTTTGCCGCCGGTGGACGGGCAGCTTCCGGTCGCGCCCGCCGATCCGGTCCGGCTCGCCGAGCTTGACCAGCGTTTCGACCTGGGCTCCTCGCTAGGCCGGATGAACGCCGCCCTGGCCGCCCGGCCTGCCTGAGCCCTGGCCGGCGCTACCGCACTTGCAGGGCGACCAAGCAGGTGTCGTCCTCGGCGTCCGCCGAGATAAGCGCCCGCACCGCCGCGGCGATGATGAGTTCAGGATCGGTGCGGCCCCGGACGGCGGCGGTCAGAGCGGTCAGCCCGTCCTCGATCGACCAGTACCTGCGCTCGATCAGCCCGTCGCTGTACAGGAGCAGCACGTCGCCGGGAGCAAGGGCCAGCATCGCGGTGCTGTAGGCGGCCGTCCCCGCGCCGAGCAGGATCCCCGCGGGGGGATCGAGCGGCCGCGCCCAGGCCCCCCGGATCAGGATCGGCGGCGGATGACCGGCCTGCGCCCAGGTCAGCAGCCGGCTGACCGGATCGAAATAGCCTGCGATCACCGAGGCGGTGTGCTCGGGCCCGACGTGGCGTACCAGGTCGTTCAGCCATCCGACCAGGCGCGCGGGCGGGGCGCCGGTAATGGCCAGGCCGGCCAGGGCGCCACGCAGCCTGGCCATCCCGGCCGCCGCGGCCAGGCCGTGGCCGCCCACGTCGCCGAGGGCGACCAGGACATGACCCGCTGGCATTTCCGCGGTGATGTACCAGTCGCCGCCCACCCGGCTGGCCGCCGATGCGGGCAGGTACCGGACCGCCACGCGCAGGCCGGGCAGCCTGAACGGCTCATCGTGCAGGGGCAGGATGGCCCGCTGGAGCTCGAGGACCACGTGACGCTCGGCGGCCAGCTCGGCTTCAAGCTTCGCCTCCTGCCCGCGGCCGGGCCGCCCGGTAGCCGCCGTGACCGGGCCCGGCAGCCCAGTGGGCCTGCGGCCAGAACCGCGCACACCGGGCACGCAGGGCGTGACTGCTGTCGCGTCGTCCGGGCGAGGCGGAACCTCGATAGTCTCAGAAGTCATCATGATTCACATCTGGTGAGGTGTCGTGTACCTAGCGTGAGGCATGTAGGGCGGCGCTGTCTAGATGCGGACACATTTCCCCAGAGTGAGATGATGCGCTGGAAACAAAAAGAAAAAACGCAGTCAACGAGGACTGGAGGGCGGCTATGGGACATGACGGCACCGCGGCGGACCTTCATCCAGCGGACCGGCTGGAGGCGGCCGCCGCCGCGGCGAGGGCGGCCGGTCTGTCGGCCCTGCTGCTCACCCCCGGCCCTGACCTGCGGTACGTCACCGGCTACGACGCGCAGCAGCTTGAGCGGCTCACCTGCCTGGCGCTGCCCGCCGACGGCGCCAGCGGCCCGCCGTTCCTACTGGTCCCGCGGCTTGAGTTCCCGGCCGCGCAGGCCTCGCCGGCCGGCCGCATCGGGCTCGAGATCGTTCCCTGGGATGAGACAGCCGACCCGTATGCGCTGCTCGCCAGCCGGCTCGGCCGCCTCGAGCAGGTCGGCCTCTCCGACCAGATGTGGGCCGCGATGGTGCTGCGGCTGCGCGACGCGCTGCCCGGCGCCCGGCAGGCACTGGCCAGTCAGGCGCTGCGCGCGCTGCGCGCCCGCAAGACGCCGGCCGAGGTGGCCGCCTTGCGCGCGGCCGGCGAGGCCATTGACCGGGTGCATGCCCAGGTGCCTGGGTGGCTCCGGCCCGGCCGGACCGAGCGCGAGGTGGCCGCGGACATCGCGGAGGCGATCATCGCCGAGGGCCATGTCCGGGTCGATTTCACGATCGTCGGCTCGGGCCCGAACGGTGCGAGCCCGCATCATGAGGCCTCGGACCGGGTCATCGCCGAAGGCGACGCGGTGGTCGTGGACATCGGCGGGACAATGCCGAGCGGATACTGCTCGGATTGCACGAGGACGTACGCGGTCGGCGCGCCGCCGCCCGACTTTGTCCGTTACTACCAGGTACTCAAGGACGCGCAGGAGGCGGCGTGTGCCGCCGTCCGGCCGGGGGTAGCCGCCGAGGCGGTGGACGCGGCGGCCCGCGAGCCGATCGCGGCTGCCGGTTACGGCGAGTACTTCGTGCACCGGACCGGTCATGGCATCGGCCTGGAGGCCCACGAGCACCCGTACATCGTCGCGGGCAATGCCGAGCCGCTCGAGCCAGGCAACGCCTTCTCCATCGAGCCCGGCATCTACCCGGGCCCGCACGGCGCCAGGATCGAGGACATCGTGGTCTGCACCGAGCAAGGCGGCGAGCGCCTCAACAACGTCACCCGCGAGCTCGTGGTGGTGGGCTAGCGATGGGCCTGGCCGAGCGAGAATACCGCGATAAGGAAACGAGGACCCTGTTCGAGCTCGCCGCGGAGCTGGCCGACGCCGAGCTGCGGCCGGTGGCGGCCGCAGCGGAGCGGGCCGGCGCCTTCCCGCGGGGGGTATTCCGGGTGCTCGGGGCGGCCGGGCTGCTCAGCTTGCCGTACCCGGAGCGCCTCGGCGGCGGCGGCCAGCCCTACGAGACCTACCTGCAAGTGGTCGAGGAACTGGCTGAGGCCTGGCTGGCCGTCGGGCTCGGGCTGAGCGTGCACACCCTCACCTGCTTTCCCATGGCCACCGCGGGCACGGCCGAGCAGCAGGAGCGCTGGCTGCCGGGGATGCTCGGCGGTGACCAGCTCGGCGCCTACTGCCTGTCGGAACCGGCCAGCGGCTCCGATGCGGCCGCGATGCGCACCACGGCGCAGGCGGATGGCCCTGATTTCGTTGTCAACGGGGTCAAGGCGTGGATCTCGCATGCCGGGCAGGCGGACTTCTACACCTTGTTCGCCCGCACGTCAGGCGATTACCAGGGCCGCGATCGGGCCCGCGGGATCAGCTGCCTGCACGTGCCTGCGCAGACCGCAGGGGTCCTAGCCGCGCCGGCTGAGCACAAGATGGGCATGCGCGCGTCGGTGACCGCTCAGATGATCTTCGAGGATGCCCGGGTGCCTGCCGCGAACCTGATCGGCAAGGAGGGCGACGGCTTCGGCATCGCACTGGCGGCGCTGGATGCCGGACGGCTTGGCATCGCGGCCTGCGCGACCGGGGTCGCGCAGGCCGCGATGAGCGCGGCGATCGATTTCGCCGGCCAGCGCCGTCAGTTCGGCCGCCCCGTTGCCGAGTTCCAGGGCATCTCCTTCATGCTGGCCGACATGGCCACTGCGGTGGCCGCGGCTCGTGCCCTGTACCTGTCGGCCGCCCGCCGCAAGGACGCGGGGCTGCCCTTCGGCCCGCAGGCCGCCATGGCCAAGCTGTTCGCGAGCGACGCGGCCATGCGCGTGACCACCGACGCGGTGCAGGTGCTCGGCGGCTACGGGTACGTCGAGGACTTCCCGGTCGAGAGGTATCTGCGCGAGGCCAAGATGCTGCAGATCGTCGAGGGCACGAACCAGATTCAGCGGCTGGTGATCGGCAGGTCCCTGACCCGCGCTACCTGAGGACGTTATGCGCAGGAGGCGGCCAGCAGCACCGGTACGGTGAGCCCATGGAGGAGATCAACCGAAGGATCATCTCGATGCTCGCGCGTGACGGCCGGATGAGCTTCACTGAGCTGGCCCGGGCGACCGGCCTCTCGGTTTCGGCCGCACAGCAGCGGGTGCGCAGGCTGGAAGAACGCGGAGTGATCAAGGGGTACACGGCGCTTATCGATCCTGATCACGCCGGGCTGCCGCTCACGGCCTTCATCTCCATCAAGCCCTTCGACGCGGCTGCGGCCGACGACGCGCCGGACCGCCTCGAGCAGCTGGCCGCGATTGAGGCCTGCCACAGTGTCGCGGGGGAAGAGAATTACATTCTCAAGGTGCGGGTGGCTTCGCCGGCCGCGCTGGAGGATCTGCTGCAGCAGATCCGTGCCGCCGCCAATGTCTCCACCCGGACCACGATCGTGCTGAGCACCCCGTTCGAGAACCGCCCGCCCGACATCTGAGCATCACCGCGCGCCTGACCGCTGCGGCCGGGCGGAGCAGCGGGTAGCTGCGCCCGGGCGGCGCGTACTAAGACGCGACCGCCAGCACGCGCAGCTGGGCCGGGGTGCAGGCGCCGTGGCCACCCGGCAGGATCGCGAGCGTGCCCTGATGGGCCCTGGCCGCCGAGGCGATCTCGTCCGGGCGGACGGCAACGATCGTGGCACCCCTGGTGAGCGCGTAATCGAGGAGCGCGGTGTAGGTTCGCCCGTCGCCAGTGGGCGGCGCGGCCAGGACCACATCGTCGGCGCCTATCCGCGCCTCGATGGCGAGCCTGCGCAGCTGGTCGGCGAGATCGTAATAGGTGACGGGGGCGGCCCCGAGCATGCCGTCCGGCTGGCGCGAGTACGGCAGCAGCGCCAGGTCGTGCGGTCTCGTTTTGACCGGCTGGGCCAGCCCGATACCGAGCAGCGCATCGAACGTGGTCGCGCCGGGCGCCTCGCCGAAGGAGATAATCTGGCGGACCCAGGAACGATCAGCCGCGGCCTGAGCGACTGCCGCAAGCGGCGGCCCGGTGAGCATCATACGGGCGCCGCAGTCGGCGAGCTGCCCGGCGATCTCGGCCACGCTGAGCGCGGCGCCAACGGGGGAGGGTACCCCGCCCGCCGCGCGGATCGCGTAAGCGGCCAGCGCGTAGCAGGCCGCATCGGGAGCGTAGACCCCGACAACGTCCCTGGGCTGCAGTCCGCGGCCTGCCAGACCGGCCGCCGCCGCCCGCACCGTGGCAGCGAGGTCTCCGTAACTGTAGGTCCGGGACCCGCCGCACCCGACCAGGGCCCGGTGACCGCTGTCGGCCCCCGCTATCCCCAGCAGCCGCTCGGTGACCGTCAGGTCGCCGGTGGAGATATCAGGGACCGCCATTGGCTGGTTACCTCCGTCCGGCCGGCGTGGGCGCGCACAGCCGACGTTAGAGATCGGGCCGCGGCGGGCGCATCGTCAGGACTATGTAGTCGGGTATGTAGTGCGGCGGTTATGTAGGTTGCTGGCCGTGCGGGTAGGGCGCTGGCCGGGCCCGGAGGATGGCGGCCCGACCAGACGGGCCCGGGCACTCGGCCCGGGCCCGCACGCGGTGGGCGGGGGCCTGGCCGGCCATCCCCCTCCTGGTGGCCGGAACAGGCCACCCGGGGCCCATCGCGCTGTGGACGACGCTAGACGGGAACGCGGCCTGCGCACATGCGCCAAACGAACCATTGCGATGTGCATGAGCCGATGCGGCAGATATGTACGTGAGCGGCCGGAAGGCGACCCGGACAGACGGGAAAACTCCGGTCAGACCAGGCCGGGTTTTACTGCGGCTCAGCCACCCACGCCGCCACCTGAGCCCTGGACCGCAGGCCGAGCTTGGTGAAGATGTTGGCCACATGCCTGGCGACCGTGGCCGGGCTGATCACCAGCTCGTCGGCGATGGCGCGGTTGGACAGGCCGCGCGCGATCAGGAGTGCTATCTCGCTCTCCCTGGCGGTCAGTGCGGCGCCGCTGCCTGAGGTGACCGAGCCGCTTGCGCCTGCGGACCGCTGGCCCGGCGCGACACCATTGGCCGACCTCAGCGCGCCGCCTGCGGCCGGCGCCGTCCGGCCTGCTGCCGCCCGGCCCGCCTGGCCCGCCTGGCCCGCGGTCGGCGGGGCTCCCGTTGCCGGCGGGGCTCCCGTTGCCGGCGGGGCTCCCGTTGCCGGCGGGGCTCTCGTTGCCGGCTGGGCTCCCGTTGCCGACTGGGCTCCCGTTGCCGGCGGGACCCCGGCTTCCGCCTGGCCCGCTGTCGCCTGGTCCGCTGCCGTCCCCGGCCCGGCCCGCGCAAGGTCCGTGGCGTCCGCGCCGATCGCGTACCTGACGGCCTGGTCTGCGCTCATGGCGGCGCCTTCGGCCAGCATCTCGGCCACCGAAGCCTCGCCGAACTGCTGACGGGCCACGTGCAGCAACTCGGCGGAACGGATCCTGGCCGACGGAGAGGGGGCGTGGCCCACCGAATCAAGCAGTGCGAGCGCCGCGCCTTCCAGCCTCGCTGCCCGAGCCGGCTCCTCGCGCAGGGCAGCCAGCACCGCGGCCGCCTGGATGCCGCGCGCGATAGCCAGCCGCTGGCCGATGGCCAGGCTGAGCCGAAGGCTCTCAGCGAGCCGGGCGGCGGCCTGGTCGAGATCCTGGACGGCCAGGGCCACCCAGGCCAGGCCCGCCAGGCAGCGGGCTATATCCGGCCTGGCGCCGATTTCCCGGTACAAGGCCAGCGCCGTCGCATAGTGCTCAGCCGCCGCAGCGTGGTCGCCGCGCGTGCTGGCCAGGCCGCCGAGGCCGTAGTGGGTATGCGCCACCCCCCAGCCATTGTTGTCAGAGAGAACGTCGAGCGCGCGCTCAAAGGTCCGCTGAGCCTCCCGCAGGCTGCCTTGGCGGGCGATGATCGCGGCCTTGGTGCTGAGCGCGATCCCCTCTTCCCATTCATCTCGGTCAGCGCGCGCCGCCTCGATCGCGGCATCCATCCCGGCCAGGGCGTCATAGGGCTGGCCAGCCCGGAGGCTGACCAGCGCCAGCATCCGCAGGCCGCCCGCCGTGCCGGTCCCGCCCGCCGCCCGGCACAGGTCAAGGCCGACCTTGGCGCAATCACCCGCTACCACGTAATCCTGCTGCTCGAAGGCCAGCTCAGACCGGAGCATCAGGGCGCGACCCCGGACGCGGGGCGATACCGGCTGGTCCAGCCCGAGAAAGCGATCGAACCAGCTGGCTCCTTCAGATACGTCACCGTCAGCGATCCACTGGCTGCGCAGCGCCGAGCAGAGCCGCAGGCCCTCCTCGGCGTCCTGGCGGTCTAGGCAGGCCGACAGGGCCGCATCGTAGTTCGGCCGCTCCACGGTGATCCGACGGTACAGGGCGACCCGGGTCGGCCAGGACGGCTCGCCGCGCACGAACGCCCGCTCGACGGTCTCTTCGATCAGCCTGAGCAGGTAGCCACAGTGCCGCAGCCGGATGGCAGGTCCCTCGCCGGAGGCGGCGAGCCGGTCGGCCGCATATTCCTTGATGGTGTCGAGCAGCCGGTAGCGAGCGTGGCCGTCCAGCTCAGCGTCGAGCGTGACCAGCGACTTGTCGATCAGCGCGGCCAGCACCGGGAGTACCTGGCCGACTGGGAGCGCCTGGTCGGCGCAGACCTGCTCGGCCATCTCCAGGTTCCAGCCCGCGAACACCGATAGCCGGCGCAGCAGGATCTGCTCCGGTTCGGTGAGCAGCTCGTAGCTCCAGTCGACGGCTGCCCGCAGGGTCTGCTGCCGGGGCGGGGCGGTCCGGTCGCCGGTCGCGAGCAGGTTGAACCGGTCGGCCAGCCGGGCGGCGATCTGCTCGATGGCCAGGGCCCGGACCCGGGCGGCCGCCAGCTCGATCGCTAGCGGCACGCCGTCCAGCATCCGGCAGAGCCTGGCCACGGCGACCGCGTTCTCCGCCGTCAGCACGAATCCGGGGCTGGCGGCGGCCGCCCGCTCTGCGAACAGCCGGATCGCCTCGTGCCGCGCGAGCTCGACAGCGCCGAGCCCGTCGAGCACGGCGGGCATGGCCAGGGGCGGTACCCGCCAGACCGTCTCGCCGCGGACCCGCAGCGGCTCCCGGCTCGTCGCGACCAGCCGCAGCTGAGGGCAGCTGCCGAGTAGCTCCTGGACCAGCGCCGCGCAGGCCGCCACCACATGCTCGCAGGTGTCGAGGACCAGCAGCAGCCGCCGCGGCCTGAGCGCATCGACCAGGGTCTCGGCCAGCGGCCGGTCGGGCTCCTCCCTGACTCCGAGGGCTGAGGCGATCCGGCTGGGCAGCAGGGCGGGATCGCTGGTGTCGGCCAGCTCGACCAGCCAGGCCCCGTCGGGAAAGTCCGCGGCCAGCTGGCCCGCCAGGCGCAGCGCCAGCCGGCTCTTGCCGATGCCACCCGGCCCGCACAGGGTCAGGGCCCGGACAGCACTGATCAGCAGGGCAAGCTCTACCAGGTCCCGCTCACGGCCGACGAAGCTGTTCGGTTCCGCTGGGAGGTTGCCACGGCTCGTATCATGTTCAGTGCTCATGGGCCTTCATGGGTGGTTGCCTTCGGGTCCCATTCTCGCATCAGTGACTCCGCGCGGCGACCGAAGCGGGCTGCCAGCTCGCTCAGGGCACCACTGTGACCGCTACCGGCTCGCTGTAGCGGACCCGACCAAAATACATGATCTTTACCAGCGCCCACCAGTGCTGGCCTGGGCACGCGGTAGCCGGCACCCGGACCGGGAAGCTCAGTGTCTCCTCCTGGCCGGGCTCGGCGCTGAAGCCCCGGGTCCACGACCGGGTGCAGGCCCAGGTGCCGAACGGCGACAAGAGCTGGGCCTCACCGCGGATCTGCGAGGCCGTCGCGTTGGCCAGCGCCACCTCGATGTCAGCGCGGCCCGAGGGTGCCGCGGCGAGTTCCTGGCTCAGCAGCCGCACCCGCAGCTCCGCCGCGGTGGCCTCCTGGTCGGCCACGTAGAGCGGCACAAGCTGGTCAAATGGCAGGTCGAGTGGGGGCGGGGGCGGCTCGCCCACGGTGATGAGGACGGCGTCCTCCAGGATGCCGCGGCTGCCGTCGATCTGTGCCGCGACGAAGTACCGGCCCGGCGCGGCGCCAGGCAGCGCCCGGACGGTCAGGTCCCAGCCGTCATAGCCGCGCGGGGCCAGGTCGTAGGCGAGCGGGCCGGGCGGGTCCGCCGCGATCCCGGCCGGGCAGGCCAGCCGCACCAGGCCAGTGGCCGGTGCCGTCCCGCAGGCCACGGTGAGCCGCAGCGCCGCCGCCTGGCCGGCCGACAGGGCGGCCCGGGCCGGGGACAGGTGCACCGTTTCCGGTAGATTCCCGGCCGGAGCGGGGCCTTTGCCGTGCAGCCAGTAGCGGGTGAAGACCGGCGAGACCGGTGGTGTCTGAGTGACTGCTGGTGTCTGAGTGATCGGTGGTGTCTCAGGGACCAGCCTCCCAGGGACCGGTGCCGCGGCCGGGATTAGCGCGAGCGTCACCAGGCCGGATGGCGGCAGCTCGGCTTCCGCGGCATGGTCGCGGACCCGCAGCGGCGCGCCGGCGCCGTCCTCGCACAGGCCGGTCAGGATCGCCGCGCTGACCCCGCCCCGCAGCCTGACCCGCGCCCGGACCGGCCGACCCGAGCCGGATACGTCGCGCAGCCGCACCGTTACCCCGTCGGCCCGGCGCGGCTGTGCGCCTGGGGCCAAGGGGTTACCTCGCGGCTTCAGCGCCGAGAGCAGCGCGGTGGCGGGCGCCGCCTCGGCCAGGCTGGCGGCGGCAGGAACCGGGCCGCCGTGCTGATCGGTCGCCAGGGCCAGCAGGTCCCGGTTGTAGTCCTGCCCGGCCAGCGGGAACCCGGCCGTCCGCCAGTCACCGGGCCCGGTGGCCAGCGCGTACTCGAAGGTGTGGCTCCAGTGCTGCCAGGCGAAGCTGCTCCCGTCGGGCACTGTCCGCTTCTCGCCGTCGATCCAGACCCCGCACGGCCAGGCGCTGCAGGCGCGCATTAGCGAGATGTACAGGACCCCATCCGGGGTGACCAGGCTGCCGGGCGTCCCGCGGTTGAGCAGCGCGACACTGTGGCCAGCCAGGCCCTGATCAGCCAGGCCCTGATCAGCCAGGCCCTGATCAGCGGGGTTGTCGCCGGCCGGACTGTCACCGGCGGACCCGGCACCGCGCGAGGGGTAACTGGCGGGGCTCTCGCCTGGCGGAGTGGCCGGCCCGGGACGAGGGGGCGGCGCGGGCACCTCGATGACCGCGTCGGCCAGGTCCCTGCTGAGCGCGCCGATCGCCGCAGCCAGGTCCTCGCCGGCCACGATCAGCACCGGTACGTCGGCCGGCCCGCGCAGGTCGGCACCGGGCGCGAAGGCCGCGGCCCGGCTTTGGCCGGCCGGCACCCAGGCCCGGGCCGATCCCGCCGCGTCGAGCTGCGCCGCCAGCCCGGCGGCCGCTGCCGGGCCCGCCGCCGCGAGCACTGCGGCGGTAACCGGGTTCTGCTCGGGGCCGCCCAGCGCGATCCTGAAGTCCGGCAGGTTGGAGTCCAGGTCGATCGAGCCGTAGCGCGGACCGGCCGGGAGCGAGCAGGTGGCCGTGACCCCCGCCCGGGCCAGGGCTATCACCAGGTCCCTGATCTGCTCCCGGCACTGGCCGCCCGGCGCGGGCGCGATCACCTCCGCGACCCCGATCGCGTGCGTGCTGCCCCCGCCCGCGCGGCCGCCGGCCACCGCGACGCGCGCGGTGGAGCCCACGCCGAACCATTCGTGGGCCGGATTGTCCAGAGTGAAGTCATGCTGCTCGACATCGGTATCGGCCGAGCCCGGCGACCGGCCGATCACGGCCGTCGCGGTCTGGTACACGGGCAGGCCGCCGGGTACCCGGGCCGGGAAGGCGACCCGAAGCAGCCGGTCCTGGCCGATCGAGCCGTCCACGTGGGTGCGAAACTCCACCCGGTCGGCGCCATCCCAGAGCAGCGTCTCCTGCCGCACCCGGAGGCCGCCCAGAGCGAACTCGGCGACCAGCCGCGAGCCGACCGGGCAGCGTTCCGCGCGCACCCGGGCGGGCCCGGCCCCCGATCCCCTCCGGTTTCCCTTCGTCGAGATCAGCCAGGGGCCCTCGCCCCAGCGCGGATGCTGGGGGTATTCCTCCTGGAGCACGAGTTCGTTGCCGGGCCCCGCGAGCAGCTGTGTCCCCGACCGCTTGTCGGTGATGCCGGCCAGCGCGCCGCCGCGTTCCGGGTCGGCGCTCACGGCGAAAACCTCGTTCTCGATGACGCTGCCCGGCGCTGGCTGCCAGCCGCCCGCCGACACCGCGGCGGCCGCCGCGGCGGCCGCCGCGGCGCCGGGCGCGGCGGCCGGCGTCCCGGCGGCCGGGGGACCTGCCGGATACGCCCAGTACGTCCGGTAGCCGAGGGCCGGCACCTGCCGGGCGCGGAAGGTGAGGGTCAGCGCGTGGTCGTCCCGCCCGCCCCCCTCGGCCAGGCACGGCACGCCAGCACCGGTCTCGTCCCGCAGCTCAGCCTGCTCCGCGCCCGGCCCCGCCTCCAGGGTCACGGTCACCATGCCCGACCTGGCCCACGACAGCGTGTTGAACACCACGACCGGGAGGCCACCGGCCGGGCCGCTGGTGTCGGCCAGCGCCGCCAGGTACGCGGCCGCCTGCCGGCGGGCCGTGTCGCCCAGCTCATAGGCCTCCCGCCAGCCGGCCAGCAGGTCGAGGTAGACCTGATCCGACTCGGTGCCGGTGATCGCGTCGTGGTGCCCGCCGAACACCAGCAGCCGCCAGGCCCGGTCCAGGGCCTGCGCCGGGTAGGGCGCCCCGGCCAGCCAGGCGAGCGTGCCGAGCCGCTCGCCGTCCTCGGCGGCGATCTCGGCGGCCCGCTGCGCCTGCTTGGTGTCGATGTAGGAGACGTCCTTGCCGGTATAGACCGGGTTCATGTCCCTGGTCTGCGGCGTGATCCAGACATCCCGCCGCGCCGCGTCCTTGCGTACCGCGGCGAAGAACTCCGATGGCAGCGCGGTCACGAAGCGCGGCCACAGGTAACGGGCGTTCCAGTCCCGGTGGATACCAGTCACCCAGCGGGACGGGATCACGTGGTCGGCGCCGACCGGCAGCAGCACGTTGCGGGTGGCCGCGACCGGCGCCAGCTCGCGGAACTGCCGGTAGGCGGCTTGCGCCGCGGCCGCGAGGCTGGCTGCCTGGTGGGTCACCCAGCCGGCGCCGTAGTGGTTGGCCATGTAGCTGGTCAGCAGGCCCGACCCATCCGGCGACAGCCACTCGAACTCGGAGGCGAACTGCATCCGGTGGTTGTCGCCGACGGTCTGGTTCGGCCCCCACTGGTGAAACGGCCCCCTGGCCCAGGCCGATTCCGCCAGCCCGGCCGCGGCCATCAGGCCCGGGTACCCGGGATCGTGCCCGAACGCGTCCAGCATCCAGGCCACGGCCGGGTCGCCGCCGAGCATCTCGCGCTGGTAGCCAAGCCCGTAGACCGCGTTGCGGATCGTCGACTCGGCGCTGGTCAGGTTGGTGTTCGGCTCGTTGTAACAGCCGCCGACGATCTCGATCCGGCCGGCCCTGATGAACTCGAGCAGGTCCGCGCGGTCCTGCGGGTGCGCGTCGAAGTGCGGCTTCAGATAGTCGATCTCGGCCAGCACGAACTTGTAGTCGACGTCGCGCCTGGCCGCCTCCAGGTGCAGGCGGACCAGCTCGAACGCGGTCCGGACGTCCGGCAGGCTGCCGTCGGCGTCGGGCAGGAAGAGACGGGACTGCGTGGTCTGGCCCTGGGTGCTCCACCAGACCGGGTCATAGTGGAAGTGGCTGACCATCCACATCGTCCAGCCGGTCTCGGCCACGGTGATCGTGGCCGCGAGCTCGGCCCGCGGCCCCGCGTCACCGCGGTCGGCGATCGCCATCACCTGGCGCGGGCCGCCGACGGCATAGGGAGCGGCGACTTCCACGCCGACCTCCGCGGTCAGCTCGTCGCCAGCGGCCGGGCAGCTGACGACGGGCGGGTCAGGGGTGGTCACGCCCGGTCCCTCGACCCGGATCCGGATGTCGCCGGCCGGGTCCGGCCCGTCGCCGGCCAGCGTGACCCTGATGATCTGGACCGGCCGGGCGGCCGTTCCCGCGAAGAGGTCGGTCGAAGCCACCGCTGTGATCCGCATGATGTCATCGTCACACGACCCGGGCGCGCGCTGGCGAAGGCCGGCCGGTTCCGGGATCCGCGGCCCCCCGGCCACACGCGATACCATGCGGCTGGATAGCCGCAGGCCATCCCGCCGCGAGCGGGCGGCGGACTGGCGCGTGCGCACAGAGCGGAGCATGACCGCCGATGCCAGAGCCGCCAGTGACGCTCAAGGACGTGGCCGCCCGGGCAGGCGTTCACCCGGCGACCGCCTCCCGCGCGCTGGGCCCGGAAACCAGGCTCCTGGTCAGCGAGGAAACCGCGCGCCGGGTGCTCGATGCGGCCGCGGAACTCGGTTACCGCCCGAATCCGGTGGCGCGGTCGCTGCGGACCAGGCGCTCGCAAACGGTCGGCGTCCTGATCCCGGACCTGAACAACCCGCTGTTCCCGCCGATCGTCCGCGGCCTGGACGACCGGCTGGCCGCCGCGGGCTACGTGGCGCTGATCGGCAACACCGACTCAGACAACGAGCGGCAGCGGGTGGTGTTCGAGCGGCTGCGGGCCCGGCACGTGGACGGCTTCGTGCTGGCCACCGCCCACCTCCAGGACCCGCTGCTGGCCGAGGCGGCCCGCGCGGAGCTGCCGGTCGTGCTGGTGAACCGGCTCGCCGAGGACCACCGGTTCCCATCGGTCTCGGTCGACAACGAGCGCGGCATCGGGATGGCGGTCGCCCACCTGGCCGCCCTCGGGCACCGCAGGATCGCCCACATCGCCGGCCCGCCGGAGGTGTCGACCGGGCTGAGCAGGTACCGGGGGTTCATGGCCGCCATGGCCGGCGCCGGGCTTCCGGTCGCCGCCGACCAGGTGGTCTGCGCGAAGGCGTACTCGGTGGAAGAGGGCCACCGGTGTTGCCGCCTGCTGCTGGAGGCCGGCACCCGGTGCACGGCGGTCGCGGCCGCCAACGACATGCTGGCCCTGGGCTGCTACGCGGCGCTGGAAGACGCGGGGCTGAGCTGCCCGGACGAGATGTCGGTGGTCGGCTTCAACGACATGCCGTTCATCGACAGGCTCCGGCCGCCCCTGACCACCGTCAGGTTCCCGCACTACCAGGTCGGCACGGAGGCCGCGCAGCTGCTGCTGGAGCGGATCGGCGGCCACGGCGGCCCGGTCAAGATCCTCTACCTGGCGCCTGAGTTCGTCGTCCGCGGATCCACGGCGCCGCTGCCGCACGGCTCCTGATCAGCCGGCCAGCTGGCGGGCCATCCAGTCGGCGCTGTAGGGACGGTGCAGGTCCGGCAGGTTGGCGCAGCCGTGGTTGCCTTCTTCGAGCAGCACCACCTCGGCGGCGTCGCCTGCCTCCTGCGCCAGGCGGCAGGCGCCCTGCCAGCCGACGACCGTGTCCTGCCTGCCCGCGACGATCAGTAACGGCGCCGTGATCTGGCTGGCCAGGCCGACCAGCGTGCACTCGTCGGCCTTCAGCTTCGCCGCCTTCTCGGTGGTGGCCTTCGACCTGACGCCGTACGCATCCCGGATGAGCTGCGGCAGCCGGTACCAGCTGGCGCCGAAGCAGTACGGCCCAGACACCGCGATGGCCGCCCGCACCCGCCGGTCGCAGCTAGCCAGCCTGGCCGCGTAGTAGCCGCCGAGGCTGACTCCCCAGATCCCGGTCCGGTCCGGGTCGATGGCCGGCAGCGCGGCCATCGCGTCCAGGATCGCCGCGCCGGGGACCTCCCAGTCCGGCCTGATCGCGAGGTCATACTCGGCTTCGCCCTGGCCGGGCCCGTCGACGGCGAAGGTGGCCAGTCCGCGCTGCAGGAACGGCTCCTCGACCGCGCGGAATTCCTCCTTGGCCGAGTCGAGGCCAGCGATCAGTACCACCACCGGGCGGGGGCCGGCTCTTGAAAGCCCGCTGAGCGCGGCGGCCGGTGGGAGCCGCCGGCCGGGAAGGCTCGTGAGACCCCGTTGACAACGCCGCGGTCGGTGGGTCACGCTCGACCCGCAAACGATTGTGGACACTGGTGGCAGCAATGACTGATCGGCGCAGTGACCTTCGGCTTGGCTGGCTCGGCACCGGCCGGATGGGCTCCGAGCTCGTCCGGCGCCTGCTCGGGGCAGGCTGCGATGTCGCCGTCTACAACCGCACGAAGGCGAAGGCGGAGCCGCTCGCCGCGGTGGGCGCGAAGATCGTCGACGAGGGCGCCGAACTGGCCGCCGCAGACATCGTCTTCGTGACCGTCGGCACCTCGGAGGACCTCCTTGACGCGGTCCTCGGTCCGGGCGGCCTGATGTCCGGCGCCGGGCACCCCTCGGTCGTGGTTGACTGCTCCACGATCTCCGCGCGGGCCTCCGCGCAGGTGCGCGCCCGCCTCGACGAGCACGGCACCGCGCTGCTGGCCGCGCCCGTGATGGGAAATCCCAAGGTGGCCAGGGCGGGGCGGCTGACCATGGCGGTGTCAGGGCCGCGGGCCGCCTACGATGCCGCGCGGGGCTACCTCGGCCTGCTCGGCGCGGGCTCGACCTACGTCGGCGAGGGAGAGCTGGCCAGGACGGTCAAGCTCTGCCACAACCTGTTTCTCGGCGTGGTCACCCAGTCGCTGGCCGAGGTGACGGTCCTGGCCGAAAAGAGCGGCGTCAGCAGGCACGCGTTCCTCGCCTGCCTGAACGACAGCGTGATGGGCTCCACCTTCACCAGGTACAAGACGCCGGCCATGGTGAACCTCGACTTCGAGGCGACCTTCACCGCGGCGCTGCTGCGCAAGGACTTCGACCTGGGCCTGGCCGCGGCCAGGGAGCACGAGGTGCCTTTGCCGGTGGCCGCACTCGTGCACCAGCTCGTGCAGAGCCTGGTGGGCCGCGGATTCAGCGAACAGGACTTCGCGGCGCTGCTGCTGCTCCAGGCGCAGTCGGCCGGGCTCGAGCTGGCCAGCGAGCAGGCGGATGTGCCGGACGGACTCGAGCCGACCAGCCGCACCGGGGGAAGCACGGATCAGCCGGCTGATCAATTACCTCGGAAGGAGGACCCGGGATGACATCCCAGCGCACCCGGTTCCTGGCCTGCCGTTCCGGGAGGCCGCCGCGGATACCGGTGCCCTGATCTTCGTGCATCCCACCACGACCGGGTTCCGGCTGAGGGGCCCGATGCGGCACTGCTGGCCCGCGGCTCCCGTTATCGGGCATTTTCTGGTAATAGCGGGTGATGATCAGTTGAGGGCAACGTAACCGGGTAGCGAGGTGCCGGCGATGCCGATTCATACGTACGGTCCGAACGCGGTCGACTGGGAGGAACGGGTCGATCTGGCCAGGTTGCGGGACGAGCGGCTGGCCAGGCTCAAGGGCCAGCTCGAGCGCTCCGAGCTCGGCGCGCTGCTGAGTTTCGATTTCGCCAACATCAGGTACATGACCGCGACCCACATCGGAACCTGGGCGATGGACAAGCTGATCCGCTTCGCCCTGCTGCCGCGCGGCGGGGAGCCGGTGGTGTGGGACTTCGGCTCCGCCGCCCGCCATCACCAGCTGTACAACCCGTGGCTGGACCATACGGCGTCCGGCGCCGCGCAGACCGGGGCCAGGGCCGGGATCTCGACGCTGCGCGGCGCGTTCCACCCCGCGGCCGGCATCGCTCAGCAGGTCGCCCGCCAGGTCGCCGCGGAGCTGAGGGAGCACGGGCTGGCCGGGGCGCCGCTCGGCGTCGACGTGGCGGAGATGCCGGTGCTGCAGGCGCTGCGGGCCGAGGGCATCGACACCGTCGACGGCCAGCAGGTGTTCCTTGAGGCCAGGCGGACCAAGACCCGCGACGAGATCTCGCTGCTGAGCCAGGCCTGCTCGATGGTGGACGCCGCGTATCAGGAGCTTTACGCGTTCCTGCGGCCCGGCGTGCGGGAGAACGAGTGCGTCGGGCTGGTCAGCAAGGTCCTCTACGACCTCGGCAGCGAGTATGTCGAGGGGGTCAACGCCATCTCGGGCGAGCGCTGCTCGCCGCACCCGCACGTGTACTCCGACCGGCTGATCAGGCCGGGCGACCCGGCGTTCTTCGACATCCTGCACAGCCATCTCGGCTACCGGACGTGCTACTACCGCACGTTCGCGGTGGGCAGCGCGTCGCGGGCGCAGCGTGATGCCTACGTGCGCTGCCGCGAGTACATGGACGCCGCGATTGCCCTGGTCAGGCCGGGCGCGACCACCGCCGACATCGTCGCGCTGTGGCCGGCCGCGACCGAGTTCGGGTTCCCCGACGAGACTGCGGCCTTCGCGCTGCAGTACGGCCACGGGGTCGGCCTGTCGATCTGGGAGAAGCCGATCTTCAGCAGGCTGGTGTCGCTCGACCACCCGGAGACCCTGGCGGAGGGGATGGTGTTCGCCCTGGAGACCTACTGGCCGGCGGCGGACGGCTGGTCAGCCGCCCGGATCGAGGAGGAGGTGGTGGTCACCGCGGGCGGCTGCGAGGTCATCACCAAGTTCCCGGCCGAGGAGCTGCTGGTGGCCGGGCGCAAGTACTGGACCGCCGGGGGAGCGCTGGACACGCTCCGGGAAAGCCAGTCGCACCTGAACACCGCCGCGGGACGCGGCGAGCGCATCGGCGACGGTGACCGGTGAGCGCCGCCGACCGCGCGAGCGAGGTCACCGGCCGCGCGAGCGACGTTACGGCGCGGGCAGGCTGCTGGCGCTGTACGAGCAGATGCTGGTGATCCGGAAGACCGAGCAGGCCGCGCACGACCTCTTCCTAGCCGGGCTGGTCAAGGGGACCACGCACCTGGCCGCGGGCCACGAGGCGGTCGCGGTAGGCGCGAGCGCCGCGCTGCGGCCCGACGACTACGTGTTCGCCACCTACCGCGGTCACCACCACGCGATGGCCCGCGGCGCGTCGCCCGCCGAGTGCCTGGCCGAGCTGATGAGCAAGGGCACTGGCCTGTGCGGCGCCAAGGGCGGCTCGATACACCTGACCAAGGCGTTCGCCGGGATGCTCGGCTCCTACGCGATCGTCGGCGCCCACCTGCCGATCGCCGCCGGGGCCGCCTGGTCGGCCCGGCTGCGGGGTACCGGCCAGGTCGCCGTGGCGTTCTTCGGCGACGGCGCCGCCAACATCGGGGCCTTCCACGAGGCGCTCAACCTCTCCGCGGTCTGGGCGCTGCCGGTCCTGTTCATCTGCGAGAACAACGGTCCGCAGCGACGACCCGGTCGTCTTCTTCGAGCACAAGGGCCTGTTCGCCAGCAAGAGCCCGGCACCCCCCGACGGCCACCTCGTTGAGCTCGGCCAGGCCGCGATCGCGCGCCCGGGCACGGACGTCACCCTGGTCGGCCTGGCGGCCACGGTGCCGATGGCGCTGGCGGCCACGGTGCCGATGGCGCTGGCGGCCGCCGGCCAGCTGGCCGCCGAGGGCATCTCCGCTGAGGTCATCGACCTGCGCTGCCTGGTGCCGCTGGACATGGCGACCGTGCTTGAGTCGGTGGGCCGGACCTCGAGGCTGGTGATCGCCGAGGAGAACCCGTACCAGGGCGGCTGGGGCGGCACCGTGGCGTCGATCGTCGCCGACGAGGGCTTCGAGCTGCTGGACGCGCCGGTCCGCCGGGTGGCCGCCGCGTGCGTGCCGCTGCCGTTCGCGGACGCGCTGGAGGAACGGGTCATCCCGAGCGCGGGCGCGGTGGCCGCGGCCGCTCGCGCGCTGGCCGCCTACTGACCGCCGGCCAGCGCGCGCAGGGCCGGCCCGGTCAGCCTGTGCACCGTCCACTCATCCATCGCCGTCGCGCCGAGGGCGGTGTAGAAGCCGATCGCCGGGGAGTTCCAGTCCAGCACCCACCACTCGAGCCGTCCGTAACCCCGCTCGACGCAGATCCCGGCCAGCTCGGCCAGCAGCGCCCGGCCGTAACCGCGCCCGCGGACGGCGGGCGTGACATATAGGTCTTCCAGGTAGATGCCGTGGCGACCGAGCCAGGTCGAGTAATTGACGAACCACAGCGCGAACCCGGCCACCGCGCCGTCATGCTCGGCGACGTGCGCGAAGATGGCGGGCGTCGAGCCGAACAGCGCGGCCGCCAGGTCAGCTTCGGTCGCGGTGACCTCGGCCAGCGATCGCTCGTAGTCGGCGAGCTCGCGCAGCAGCCGGTGGATGTCGGCGACGTCGCCGGGGCGGGCTGGCCTGATCACGTCAGCATCATGCCAGGGTGCCTGGCGCGCCGAAGCGGTACCTGAGCCTGAACCGCTCGGCCGCGATCACGATCTCCCCGGCTTCCACCGGCCGCTCGCCGGCCAGGTGCAGGCGCTCGACCAGCAGCACCGGCGCTCCGGCCGGGATGCCGAGCGCCGCCGCCTCGCCGCGCAGCGACGGCCGGACCGATACCTCCTCGGTGACCTCGTCCACCACGACGCCGATCGAGGCCATCCGGTCGATCACGCCGCGGCCGGCCAGCGGGCCCTGCTCGGGCAGCGCGACCTGGCTTCCCGAGGTCAGCCGGTCCGGCTCGTAGCTGACCGCCAGCTGAACCGCCGTCCCGTCCGCGCTGAGCAGGTACCTGGTGCTCATGACCAGGTCAGCGGCCCGGTCAAGGCCGAGCCGGCGAGCGATGTGCACCGGCGGCGGCACCAGCTCACTCTGATGCTCCCAGGCCAGCCGCCTGGCTGGCACCTGGGCCCCGTCGGCGCCGCGGCGCGGCGCGCTCTCACCGAGCCCGAACGGCGAGCCGGGGAACTGAAGCCGGTCGTGGTCTAAGTAACAGACCGCTGGGACCTCGCGGACGTAGGAGCCCGACCCGGCCCGCGCCTCGATCAGGCCCTCGGTCGCCAGGACCTGCAGCGCGTGCTTGGCCGCGGTCTCGCCGACGCCGTACCTCGCGATGATCGCGTTACGAGAGGGTACCCGGGCACCAGGGCCCAGCACCCCGTCGCGGATCCTGCCGCGCAGGTCCTCAAGTACCCGGAGGTATACCGGGTCGGTTGACGTGCCCATCGGCTCCCGATCTTGCTGGCCGGGCCCGGCCGCCTGGCCAGGCAGGAGGCCATTGTCATGCATCAGGCGGCCCCGCGGTCAGCCATGCCGGATATTGACCGGCCGCGCTGACCTGGGCGCTGACCTGGGCGCTGACCTGGGCGCTGACCTGGGCGCGCCGCGGGCAGGCGGCCAGTCAGGCGCACGTAGCCTGGCGCTGCCGCGCAGGTCAAAGCCAAACGCGATGCCTCATGTTCCCCGAGGACGCGTGTTTCGGGGTGCAGGTCACCGTGAACCGGACGGCACGGAACTTACAAAGCGCTGCACTAGTCGCTGCCCTCCTCCAGGAGCAGGTGATAGCCGTTGGGGGTGCGGGCATGCAGCAGCCGGTACTGCCAGTCGGCGCTGGGCGCCATCAGCTGCTCGGTGAACGGCACCCCGGCCTCGGTCAGGCGCCGCCTGGCCTGGCCGATGTCGTTGACTCCGAACTGCCAGGCCAGGACCTGATCAGGGCGGTCAGTGGTGAATCCGGCTTTCCGCTCGATACCGAACTCCACCGAACCATGGCCAAGCGCGGTGAAGTCAGGATATTCGGGACCCTCGTAGGTGACATGGAAGCCAAGGCGGACGTAGAAATCCCGTTCAGCCTCGAGATCGCTGACGAAAAGGATCGGGATGATCCGGTTGAACAATGCCGCCATAGCGGGACATCGTAGCGATACGCGGTGGTTAGGGTGGACACGGTGAGCGGACCGACGAGGGACAGGCCCGTGCGGGTCGCCGTGTGCCAGGTCAGCCTGGCCATCGGCTCTGCCGGTGGCTGGATCAGCAGATGGGCCGATCCCCATGGCGGGCCGCGGGCGCGCAGCAGGGCCGCGCCTGGATTACCCTCGGTCCATGGCCATGGCCCTGCACATCCCGAGCCCGCCGGTCAACGGGTTCCACATCGGCCCGGCGTACGTGCACGTCTACGGGCTTATGTACGTCGTCGGCATCACGCTGGCGATCCTGATCACCCGGCGCCGCTGGCGCGCGGCGGGCGGAGATCCCGGGCTGGTCGCCGACGTGGCGACCTGGGCGGTCCCGGCCGGGATCATCGGCGGTCGGATCTACTTCGACATCACCACCCCGGCCGATATCCCGCATCACTGGTGGGGGATCTTCGCGGTCTGGTCGGGAGGCCTGGGCATCTGGGGCGGGATAGCGGCGGGCGCCGCGGTCGGCGTGTGGCGGGTGCACCGGGCCGGGGCCAACGTGCCGGTCTTCGCCGACGCGGTGGCCCCCGCGCTGCTGGTCGCTCAGGCCGTGGGCCGGATCGGGAACTACTTCAACCAGGAGCTGTTCGGCAGGCCCACCAGCCTCCCGTGGGGCCTAGCGATCTCGCCGCAGTTCCGGCCGGCCGGCTACGCCGCCTACCCGACCTTCCAGCCCACCTTCCTCTACGAGCTGATCTGGGACCTGGCGCTGGCCGCCGCGCTGGTGTGGCTCGGGCATCACCGGCGGATCCGGCCGCCCGGGCTGTTCGCGCTGTACGTGGCGGGCTACTCGGCCTTCCGGATGTTCGAGGAGACGCTCCGGATCGACTCCTCCGAGCATTTCCTCGGCCTGCGGCTGAACTTCTTCGTCGCTGCCGTGCTCACCGTGGCCGGCCTCGGCTGGTTCATCATCCTCCAGCGCCGGCCGGACGCACCGGCCCTGGCGGGTGCGGGCAGGGGTGACCCGGCGGCCGGGGCGGTGGCTGACCCGGCGGATGACTCGGTGGCCGGGGCGATGGCTGACCCGCCCGGCGGCTCAGAGCCGGCCCAAGTGCCCGGCCATCGCCGGGCTGACCTCTGTCGGCTCCGGGCGCTCGGCCGCCGCCCGGGCTGACCTCTGCCAGCTCCGGGCGCTAGGCGACCGCCGGGCTGACCTGGGCCGGCCCCGGCTCACTGGCCTGCTGCGAGCGCCACCACTGCTGCCCTTCGGCGGGCAGCATGTAGATCGGGTCGTAGTACCGGTACTCCCTGATCAGCGCCAGCGGGTCGGCCGCCTCCACGCCGGTGCGGTAGTTCTTGGTCCAGTAGGAGATGCCGCGCTCGGTGTCGTACCTGGCCACCTGGTGGACCCAGCGCTTGCCGACGTAGGGCACGTCACACAGCAACCGCGGGGTGGCGAAGCCCGGCAGGTAGCCCATGATCTGGTGCTGCAGCTCCTGTGCCTCGGCCAGGGTCAGCCGCCAGTGCTCGCTGTTGGGGATCATGTCGCACATATAGAAGTAGTAGGGCGTGATCTTCGCGTCGTCGAGCAGGACGAAGCACAGGTCCAGCAGGGCCTCGGCGCTGTCGTTGGTGCCGCGCAGCAGGACGCCCTGGTTACGGACATCCCTGATGCCAGTTTCCAGCATGGCCTTGGCGGCGCGCGCGACCAGCGGGGTGACCGACTGCGCCGCGTTGACGTGCGTATGAATGGCGATGCTCACGTCGCGCTGGCGGGCGGCGGCGGCCAGCCGCTCCATGCCCGAGCGCACCTCGTCGGTCAGCCAATACTGCGGCAGGCCCATCAGGGCCTTGGTAGCCAGCCTGATGTCCCTGACGCTCTCGACCGTCAGCAGGTCGGACACGAACGTCTCCAGCCGCGGCCAGGGCAGGTTGGCGACATCGCCGCCGGACACCACCACGTCGCGGACCCCCGGGGTGGCCCGCAGGTAGGAGATCATCGCCGTCAGCCGGTCCTCGCGGGACAGACCGAACTTCTGCTTGTCGATCACCGGCGTCGAGTTACCGACCAGGTCCATCCGGGTGCAGTGACCGCAGTACTGCGGACAGGTGGGCAGCACCTCGGCGAGCACCTTGGTCGGGTAGCGGTGAGTGAGGCCCTCGACCGCCCACATCTCGGTCTCATGTAGTGAGTCCCTGGACGCCTCGGGGTGCGATGGCCAGTCGGTCCGCCGGTCGCTGAAGACCGGGATCATGTACCGGCGCACCGGGTCGGCGTAGAACGCCTCGGTGAAGCCGGGCGCGGCGGGACTGGCGGACGGCACCATGGTGTTGATCATCTGCGGCGTCACCAGCATCGACATCGTGGCCCGCTTGGCCTGGTCGCGTTCCAGGTCGGCGTAAAAGCCATCGCTGAGGCCAGCGCCGATCAGCTGGCGCAGCTGGCGGATGTTCTTGACGCAGTGCGCCCGCTGCCACTGCGCCGACTCCCACTCTTGCTCGGTCACGTCCGCCCAGCCGGGCAGCCGCCGCCAATCGGGCTCGGCAAGCTCGTTATGCCGGTAGATGTACGGCTGGTTGATCACTGGTGGCACCTGCCCTTCGCAGTCCGCTGTGAGTGCACAAAGGTAGCCCGCGATGTCCGCAGGCTACGCAAGAAGCTCTTGACTGTATAGTCTTACACAGGAAATTCTACCGAATCCTGCCACTAAACCAGTGAAGCGGCCATGGTGCCCACCCGCAGCGCTTCCAGGAGGGACTGATCGCATGCCCAGATCGCCCGCCGGCCGGGGGCCGGGGACAGCCGGCCGGTCAGGCGCCGGCCTGGCGGTCGAGGGATCGCCGCTCGGCCTGCACCGCGTGCTTGAGCCGCCCGGGGTGCTGCCGCAAGCGGCCTGGCGCCTGGACCCGAGCCCGCAGCTCTGGCCCGATGAGGTGCGCGTCGCGCTCCGGCGGCTGAACCTGGACGCCGCCTCGTTCCGTCAGCTCCGTGAAGCCAGCGGCGGCGATCCGGCCGCGATGAAGGCGGCGGTGCTCGACATCGTGGCCAGCCGCGGCAAGATGCACAACCCGGTGACCGGTTCGGGCGGGATGCTGACCGGCGTGGTGGCCGAGGTCGGGCCCGACTCCCCGCTCGGCCTGCAGCCCGGCCAGACCATCGCCACCCTCGTCTCGCTCAGCCTGACCCCGCTGGCGATCACGGACGGCCTCGCCGCCTGGGATGGCCGGTCGGAGCAGATCCCGTGCGACGGGCACGCGATCCTGTTCGGCCGCTCGATCGCCGCGGCCCTGCCCGATGACCTGCCCGTGCCGCTCGCGCTGGCCGTGCTCGATGTCTGCGGCGCGCCCGCGCTGACCCGCCGCGTAGTGGCGCAGGCGGCCCGGCGGGGCGGCGGGCCGGTTGTCGCGGTCCTGGGCGCCGCGGGCAAGAGCGGCAGCCTGTCCGCGGCGGCCGCGCGGCGCGCGGGCGCGAGCCGCCTCATCGGCGTCGTCCCCGATGTGGCCGAGGCCACCGTGCTGCGCACCGCCAGGACCGCCGATGGCCGGGCCGGCCTGGTCGACGAGGTGGTCATCGCCGACGCGCGGGACCCGGTGGCGCTGTCCGGCGCGGTCCGCGGCGCCGATGGCCCCGCCGATGTGACGGTGGTCTGCGTGGACGTGCCCGGCTGTGAGGGCGGCGCGATCCTCGCCACCGCGGACGGCGGTACCGTGATCTTCTTCTCGATGGCGACCTCGTTCACCGCCGCCGCGCTCGGCGCCGAGGGCGCCGCCGCAGATGTGACGATGCTGGTGGGCAACGGTTTCGTGCCGGGCCACGCCACACTGGCCCTGGACCTGATCCGGGCCGAGCCCGGCGTCCGGGCCCTATTCGACCGCCGGGTCGCCGGTGACGTAGCAGCAGGCAGCCAGCCAGGGAAGGACGGCGATGGACACGGGTAACACGATCAGCGGCAAGCTCGGCCTCGACCCGGCCGTCGTACGCGAGGCCCGGGCGCTGGCCAGTCGCGCCGGACAGCCGATCGTCGACCTGGCCAAGGCGCACACTACGGTGTCGGTCGAGCGGGCGGTGCTCCGGCTGGGCGGCCTGGACGGCGCCGACGCCGATGGCATGCCCTGGGTCAACCGGCTCGCGGACGCCGTCCGCGACAATGTCGGGCTCGAGCACGGCGTCGCGCTGCCCGCCTGGGATGCCGTGGCGACCGGCGGATACGACGACCTGGCCGCGCTGGCCCGGGCGGCCGCGGCCGGCCAGGTCAGCTTCAGGATCCCGGCAGCGGGCGACGCCGCGCGGGCGCGGGCGGCGGCGGCTGCCGCGGTGGGCAGCGGCATCACCGCTATCGACGCCCGGCGCCAGCAGCGCGAGCAGATGATCGCCGCCACCGCTGACCCGCCCAAGCCGTGGATCTACCTGATCGTCGCGACCGGTGACATTTACGAGGACATCCCGCAGGCCCAGGCGGCCGCGCGGGAAGGTGCGGACATCATCGCGGTGATCCGGTCCACCGGCCAGTCGCTCCTTGACTACGTGCCCGAAGGCGCCACCCGGGAGGGCTTCGCCGGCACGTACGCCACCAGGGAGAACTTCCGGCTGATGCGGGCCGCCCTGGACGAGACCTCCCGCGAGCTCGGCCGGTACGTCCGCCTGACCAACTACGCATCGGGCCTGTGCATGCCGGAGATCGCCGCGCTGGCGGGCCTGGAGCGGCTCGACATGATGCTGAACGACTGCATGTACGGCATCATCTTCAGGGACATCAACCCCCGCCGCACCTTCATCGACCAGCGGTTCTCCCGGCAGATCCACGCCCGGGCCGGGATCGTCATCAACACCGGCGAGGACAACTACCTGACCACGGCCGACGCCGTCGACGCGGCCCACACGGTGATCGTGAGCCAGCTGCTCAACGAGTACTTCGCCAAGGAGGCCGGGCTGGCTGACGGGCAGCTCGGCCTGGGCCACGCGTTCGAGATCAACCCGGCGGTGCCGGACTCGTTCCTGCTCGAGCTCGCGCACGCGCAGCTGGTCCGCGAGCTGTTCCCGGCCGCGCCGCTGAAGTACATGCCGCCCACCAAGCACATGACCGGCAACGTGTTCGCCGGCTACCTGCTGGATGCGTTCTTCAACCTGTGCGGGCTGATGACCGATCAGTCGATCCTGCTGATCGGCATGATGACTGAGGGCATCCATACCCCGTTCCTGTCCGACCGGGATCTCGCGATCGAGAACGTGCGCTACGTGCGCGACGCCGCCGGCCGACTCGGCGAGAGCTTCTACCCGGCGCCAGGCGGTTTCATCGAACGGCGCGCCAGCCAGGTCCTCGGCGAGGCGGTCACGCTGCTGCAGGAGATCTGCGACGACGGCCTGCTGAACGCCATCGCGGACGGGACCTTCGGGGTGACCAGGCGGCCGGCGGACGGCGGGCGCGGGCTGGACGGGGTGATCGAGCGGGCCGACGGCTACTTCAATCCCGCGGCGCAGCTGCTGGAAGAAGGACCGCCGCCACCACCACCGTCAGCAGACGGCTCGCCCGCCGCAGCGCCGAGCGTGCTGGGAGCGGGGCGATGAGCGGCCAGGTCATCAGGCCCTACGGAGACACCACCGGCGACGGGCGGGTACAGCTCTCGTTCACCCTGCCGGTGCCGTTCGGGGACGCCAGCCAGCGGGCCCGGGCCGAAGGCGCGGCACTGCAGCTGGCGGGCAAGATGGGCCTCGATCCCGCGATGGTCGTGCACGCCAAGGCCATCGGGACCGACTTCACGTTCTTTATCGTCTACGGGCAGGTCCGCCACCTGGTCGACCTGGCCGAAGTCACCGTGACCGAGCGGGAGTACCCGCTGCTTTCGCCGCGCGAGATCAACCTGCAGATCCGGTCCGGGCTCGGCCGCAAGATGGTGGTGGTCGGCGCGTGCATCGGCACCGATGCGCACACGGTCGGCATCGACGCGATCCTGAACGTGAAGGGGCACGCGGGGGAGAAGGGCCTGGAGTACTACCGGGAGATGCGGGTGGTCAACCTGGGCTCGCAGGTCGATGTGGCCGAGCTGGTGGCCAGGTCGCGGGCCGAGCTGGCGGATGCCGTGCTGGTTAGTCAGGTCGTCACGCAGCGGGACGCGCACCTGTCGAACTCGCGCGAGATGGCCGGGGCTTTCGCCGCCGCCGGGCCGGGCCGGCCGCTTCTGGTGGTCGGCGGCCCCCGATTCGATCCGGCGGCAGCCGCGGCGCTTGGCGTCGACAAGATCTTCGGCCGGGGAACCACGCCCAGGGACGTGGCCAGCTACCTGGTGCACGCGCTGGTACCCGGGGGCGCTGCCGCGGCGCAGGCGTCCGCAGAGACAGACCCGGCGGCCTCCAGCCCGGCCGCCGAGCCCGCTGGCCACTCCGCCGAGCCGGCTGGCAGGAGGCAGTCATGACCGAGCCCGCCGCACCCGGCGTGGCCGAATTCCGGCTGGCACAGTCCGAGGGCGGCCTGGCACAGGCCGAGGGCGGCCAGTCCCTCCCGGCCGCGACCGTCGAGGCCCGGCCGGGGGCCGGCGAGCCTCAGCCAGCCGGCAACCGGCCGTCCGGGTCCGAAACGTCCGGAACCCGGCAGTCCGGCACCGAGGCGTCCGGCACTGAGCCGGCCCGGCCCAGCCCCGGGCTGACCGTGACGCACCGGCGCTACGTTCCTCACAGCCACGCCCACTACGGCGGCAGCCTCGTGGACGGCGCGTACGTGCTCGGCCTGTTCGGTGACGTCGCCACCGAGCTGTCGATCCGCGCCGACCGGGATGAGGGCCTGTTCGCCTCCTACTCCGACGTCCAGTTCCGGGCGCCGGTGCTGGCCGGCGACGTGCTCGAGGTCACCGCGATCCTCACCAGGGTGGGCCGCCGTAGCCGCGGGCTGGCCTTTGAGGCCCGGGTGGTCTGCCGCGCCGAGCCTGAGCGCGGGCCGTCGGCCGCGCGGGTGCTGGACGAGCCCGTCGTCGTGGTGACCGCCACCGGGACGGTCGTCGCCCCGCTGCCCGCCGCGGGCTAACCGGGCGCACTGCCCGACCAAGTAGACCGGAAGAGAAGGTCATGTAGGTTGCCGGGCGGCGGCCAGGACCGCGGCGACGACCCGGGCGACGGCGGCGGGCTCCGCGGTGCCCTCGGCGTCGGTGAACAGCAGGTGCGCGGCACCGACCAGGGTGGGGGCGAGCGTGCTGATATCGGCGTCGGCCGCGACGCGGCCCAGGTCGCGCTCGGCGGCGAGGTAGCCGGCGACCATGGCGGTGGACTCGGACAGGAGCGGGATGCGCGAGCCAGTCGCAGTCCTTAGCCGGAGGCGCACTTCGTCACGCGCGATGACCAGGCGGATGAGCGCGAGGTTCGCGGGACTGAACAGGTCAGGGAGCGCAGCGGCCAGGTTGCCCGTGACAGTGCCGCTCCCCGCCATGGCGCGCAGGGCCGCCGCCCGGGCGCCGATCCGTGCGACGCGGTCGAGCGCGAGCTCGGCGAGGAACGCGTCGAAGTCGGCGAAGTGCCGGTGCAGCACTCCTTTGGCTACGCCCGCTTCCGCAGTGACCGCGCGGCTGGTCAGGCCGCCGGGACCGGCTCGGAGCAGGACGCGCTCGGCGGCGTCGAAGAGCTGCCCGCGCGGGTCGCGGATGGCCACCCCTGTCGGCACCGGTCGTCTGTCCTTCCTTCGCCGTCCGCGAACGTATCAGCAAATGGGCATGCGCCCATTTATAGTGGGCGCATGCCCACTCTACCGTCAGAACCTCAGGGAACCTCCGAGACCGACACCGGGGGCTACGACCGGGCGCAGGCACCGCATCTGCAGCGGCAGGTCGCCGAGGGGTTCGGCGCCGACGCCGGCCGCTACGACCGGGCCAGGCCCACCTATCCCGTCGACCTGGTGGACCGCATCATTGCCGCCAGCCCGGGACGCGAACTCCTCGACATCGGGTGCGGCACCGGCATCTCGGCGCGGCTGTTCCAGGCGGCCGGCTGCCGGGTGCTCGGCGTGGATCCCGACCCGCGGATGGCCCAGCTGGCCAGGCAGGGCGGGACGCAGACGGAGGTCGCGAAGTTCGAGGACTGGGACCCGGCCGGCCGCACGTTCGACGCGGTGATCGCCGCGCAGGCCTGGCACTGGGTGGACCCGGTCGCGGGCGTAGCGAAGGCCGCGGCGGTGCTGCGCCCCGGCGGCCGGCTGGCGGTGTTCTGGAACGCCTTCGATCCGCCGAAGGACCTGCGCGAGGCATTCGCCGAGGTCTTCCGCCGGGTGCTCCCGGACTCGCCGTCCGGCGGCTTCTGGGCGGGGCCCGCCGTCGACGCCTACCGGGCCGGGTGCGCGAGGGTGGCCGCCGTGATAAGGCAGGCGGGGTTGTTCGGCGAGCCGGAGGAATGGCTGTCCCACTGGGAACGGCCCTACACCCGGGACCAGTGGCTGGACCTGGTCCCGACCACCGGCGGCTTCACCCGGCATCCCGAGGCCATCCAGCAGGAGCTCCTCGACGGCCTCGGCCCCGCCGTGGACGCGGCAGGCGGCACCTTCACCATGTCCTACACGACGATCACCGCTACCGCAGCCCGGCTGGCCGCTTAGCGGACCAAATCCTCCTGACCGGCATCCGCCCAGCTCCCGCGCTAGCCCCTGGCAAGCTACCGGTCAGTCACCGACAAAGAACATCCTCCAGTCCGCCGCGACCAGGAGAAGGCGGCGGGCGATGCCGGGACGGGCTCCAGGGTCCCGGGTCCGCCCGCCGCCAAGTGCTCATTCGGCGCCGAACTTCTTGATCTCCTCGAACTCGGCTTCGGTCAGATCGCGGGGCACGTCGTCGTGGGCGACCTTCGCGGCCTGCACGTGGTGCCGGATGCTGTCGACGATCTCGGGGTTGGCCAGCGTGGTGACGTCCCCGACGTCGGCGAAGTTGGAGATCGACGCGATGACCCGGCGCATGATCTTGCCTGACCTGGTCTTCGGCATGTCGGCCACGATCCAGACGTTCTTGGGCCGGGCGATCTTCCCGATCTCGACCTCGATCGCCTTGCTGACCTTGGCCTCCATCTCCTGGCCCGGCTCATTGCCCGGCTTGAGCGCGACATAGATCTCGACCGCGCGGCCCCTGATATCGTCGATCACCGGGACCGCGGCCGCCTCGGCGACCTCGGGCACGGTCAGCGCCGCGGACTCGATCTCCTTGGTGCCGAGCCGGTGACCGGCCACGTTGATCACGTCATCGACCCGGCCGAGAATCCTGAAATAACCGTCGGCCGCCTGCACCGCGCCGTCCCCGGCGAAGTACGGCCAGTCGCGCCAGTCCTTGCTGTCCGGGTCGGAGTTGTACTTCGCGTAGTAGGTCTGCACGAACCGCTCGGGCTGGCCCCAGATGGTCTCGAAGATGCCCGGCCAGGGGTTGCGGATGCAGATGTTGCCCGCCCGGCCGCTCCCGGCCGGGACCTCCTTGCCGTCTTCGTCATAGATGACCGGGAAGATCCCGAGCGCCATGGGACCGCAGCTGCCCGGCTTCATCGGCTGCAGGGCGGGCAGCGTACTGCCGAGGAAGCCGCCGGTCTCGGTCTGCCACCAGGTGTCGACGATGACCGCCTCGCCCTTGCCGACCTCGGAGTGATACCACCGCCACACCTCAGGCTCGATCGGCTCGCCCACCGTGGTCATGTGCTTGAAGTGGTAGGCGTACTTCTTCGGCTCCTCCGGGCCGACCTTGCGGAGCATCCGGATCGCCGTCGGGGAGGTGTGGAAGATGTTGACGCCGAGTTTCTCGGCGATCCGCCAGGGCCGGCCGGCATCGGGATAGTTGGGCGTGCCCTCGTAGATCACGCTGGTGGTGCCGAGCGCGAGCGGGCCGTAGACGATGTAGGAGTGGCCGGTGATCCAGCCGATGTCGGCCATGCACCAGTACATGTCGCCAGGGTGGATGTCCTGGTAGTACTTGGACGTCCCGGCCACGTAGGCCAGGTAGCCGCCGGTGCTGTGCTGGCAGCCCTTGGGGCGCCCGGTCGTGCCGCTGGTGTACATCAGGAACAGCGGCGCCTCGGCCGGCATCGAGACCGGCTCGACGGTCCGTCCCCGGTAATCGCTGAGCAGCTCGTCGACGAAAAAGTCCCGGCCATCGGCCATCGGGGTCTGCGACGCGTACTGCCCCGGCTGCCGGCGCCAGACCAGCACCTGGTCGACTTCCTGGCCCTGCTTGAGCGCCTCGGCCACGGCCTCGTCGGCCTTGATCTTGTGATCGGTGAGGTCGCCGCTGCGGTAGTAGCCATCCATGGTGATCAGGACCCGGCTGCCCGAGTCGGCGATCCTGGTCCCGCATGCGTTGCCGCTGAACCCGCCGAAGACCTGCGAGTGGATAACCCCCAGGCGGGCGCAGGCCAGCATGGTGATCGGCAGCTCGGGGACCATCGGCATGTGCAGGGTGACCCGGTCGCCGGTCTTCAGCCCGGCGAAGTCACGCAGCAGCGCGGCGAACTCGTTGACCCGGCGGTAGAGGTCCCGATAGGTGATCCGCACCATCTCGTCGGACTCCGGCTCAGGCACCCAGATCAGGGCGTCCTTGTCGGGCTTGGTCTCGGCATGCCGGTCCACGCAGTTATAGGAGGCGTTCAGCTTGCCGCCGACGAACCACTTCCAGAACGGGGGATTGCTGGTGTCCAGGGTCGTGTGCCAGCGCTCATCCCAGCTGAGCAGATCCGCGTACTCGGAGAAGCAGTCCGGGAAGCGGTCCTCGCTGAACCGGTCGAAGATCGCCGGGTCGGCACCGTTGGCCTGCTCGACGAAACTCGCGGGGGGCAGGTAATACTCCTCCTCACGCCAGTGCACAGCGATACTCGACTCAGCGACGATTTGCTCAGTGACCTGAGGTTCCGGATTTTCTGTCATTGCTCTCCTCCAGCTGGAAGATGCGCCCGGCAAGCGGATAGGTAATGCGACCGTAAAGCTCGGGCCCGCGAAATTGAAATATGTGGAGCGCGCGGGGCAGCCGGGCGGACGCCGGGGAGGCAAGCGCTGACAGCGGAACGTGCCTTCGCTGACGCCTGCCCAAGCCTGTCCCTCCGCCCTCGCCGCTGAGTCGATCAATGGTATCGCCGCCGGACCTGCCGGAACAGGCCCGTCCCGCTGCCGGCCAGGCAAGATCGCGCCTGAGGGAACAGGTTGACATCATCGCGATCGACGGTAAGTTGCTACCCAGTCCAGCACCGGGCCAGCTGGCCGGGCCAGCACCGGCCCCGGCTGCGCGATGACACGCGGTAGATCACTATGATCGGCCCGTGCCATGCCAAGCGCGGCTGAGGGCCGCTGCGGGTCGCGGCTGGGCGGGGGGGTTGGACCCAGGAGGGGCCCGGGCACCCAGTAGACAACGGAGGACGAGCCTGTTGCCGACAGGACGGACTCCGGTCCGAAGGGATGCCCGGGCGCTCTTCCGAGCGGCCGGTCCGGCCGACTGCCCGTATCGCCTATCCTTTCAGCACCATCTGCTAATCCCGGTGCAGCACACGCTGAGGCAGGAATATTGACAGCGACCGACCGGCCAGAATCGCCACTTGGGCACCGTGTGGCCGTCATCATTCCCACATACAACGAGCGAGAGAATCTGGAGTCGATCTCGGCCCGGGTCCGCAGCGCTGTCCCCGGCGCGGACCTGCTGGTCGTTGACGACAACAGCCCGGACGGCACCGGCGAGATCGCCGACAAGCTGGCCGCCGATGACTCCCGCATCCACGTGCTGCACCGGCCGGGGAAGGCCGGTCTCGGGGCCGCTTACATCGCAGGCTTCGGCTGGGCTCTTGAGCACGGCTACGACGCGATGGTCGAGATGGACGCCGACGGATCGCATCAGCCCGAGGAGCTGCCCAGGCTGCTGGCGGCCATGGAGGCCGGCGCCGACGTTGTCATCGGGTCGCGCTGGGTGCGCGGGGGCACGGTGCGCAACTGGCCTAAGTCGCGTGAGTTCCTGTCGAGGGGCGCCAACACCTACGCACGGATCATGCTGGGCATCGGGGTCAGGGATTCCACCGGCGGGTTCCGCGTGTACCGGGCGAGCACGCTGCGCAAGATCGGCCTCGAGCAGGTGCTCTCCCAGGGCTACTGTTTCCAGATCGATCTCACGCTGCGGGCGATCTCGGCCGGCCTGACCGTCACCGAAGTGCCGATCACCTTCACCGACCGGACCCGCGGAACCAGCAAGATGGGCCGGGCGATCGTGGGCGAGGCGTTCCTGCGGGTCGCGGAGTGGGGCATCGCCCGGCGGCTGGGCGGCAGGCGAACAGCCGCCAGCGAGCGCCGCTAGCGGGCGTCCGCCTGGCCTGGCGGGGCGGGCCGCACGCCGCCCGCGACCATGCATGACGAGCCGCCGGCCGCTTTCGCAGCCGACGGCTGGCGCCAGTGGGCCGTTATGCGCCTTATGCGCTCTTCCGCTGGCGGGAGTGCGTCCTGGCCTGATCGCTAGTGTCCTCGCCGCGCTTTCCCCTGATCACGGCCAGCCGCTCGGCCAGGACCTCTTCGAGGTCGGCCATGCTGCGCCGCTCCATGAGCATGTCCCAGTGGCTGCGCGGCGGCTTGGCCTTCTTGGGCGCCGGCACGTCCCCGGTCGCGGTCAGCGCCAGCGAACCGCAGACCCGGCACTCCCAGTTCACCGGGATCTCTGCCTCGGCCGAGAATGGGACGGTGAAACGATGGCCCTTGGGGCAGTCGAAAGCCACCTCCTGACGCGGGGCCAGATCGGTGTTACGGTCGTTCTCATAGCTCGTGGCCCCGAGCCGGGTACCGCGAAGTGCGCGTTCGGCCATAGATCTGTTGCCTCCCAGCCGCTCAGCCGTCCCTGTTGACAACGGTGAGTACCCGGACAAGATTCCCCTCAGGACCGGATTCCAACCCCTCCGTGGCCTGCGGATCTCCAAAACGCTCATACTGCCCCGCGCGGGTGCCATTGGCCGCGCTGCGTGAGCACTTCGCGCAGCATGTCCGTCTCGTCGGTCATGATGCCGTCTGCTCCCAGATCCAGCAGGCGGACCATCTCAGCGCGATCGTTGACGGTCCACACGTGGACCGCCAGGCCGAGCGCGTGCGCGTGCCGCAGGTACCTGGGCGTCGCGATCCGGATGGGCACCTGAGTGCACCGCACCGACAGGCGGGCGCACCGCGCGGCCAGGGCCCGGTGCGGCGCGCCGAGCCTGATGAGGCCGATCCCGGCTGGGGACGTCGACATGCAGACCGGTCGGCCGAGCGCCCGCCTGGCTGCGGCCAGCCTGCGGACCGAGAACGACGTCACGCAGACCCGGTCCCACGCCCCGGTCCGGTCCAGGACATCGGCCAGCGGCGCGACCGCTGGCGCATCCTTGACGTCGATGTTGAAGCGGATGTCGGGCCAGGTGCCCAGCAGGTCCTCCAGGAGCGGGATCGGGTCGCTGCCGCCGATGCGGGCGGCGGCGACGTCACGGTAGGCCAGCTGCGCGATCCGCCCCGAGATATCAGTCACCCGATTCAGGGTCCGGTCGTGGAACGCCACCAGCACGCCGTCCGCGGTGGCGTGCACGTCCGTCTCCAGGTAGGCATAGCCCAGCCCGACCGCGTGCTCGAAGGCACGCCAGGTATTCTCAGGAAAGAGCCGCGCCGCCCCGCCGCGGTGCGCGAACGCGTGCGGCCTGGGAAGATCAAGGAAGCCGGGCGTCACGGCCTCAGCGGGCGTCACGGCCCTCAGTATGCCGAACGAGGTCCGGCTGGCCGGCCAGGCGCGCGGCCGGTCCTGCGGCGGGTTCGCAGCCGGCAGCCCGGCCCGGCCTGCCGGTCAGGTGCGCTGCCAGGCTCTCCGGCGGGTTTCCGCGATCGCGATGGCGGCCGCTGCGGCGACGTTGAGCGAGCCGACCCGGCTCGGCTGCGGGATGTAGGCGACCACGTCGGCGGCGGCGAGCAGGGCAGCCGAGCAGCCCCGGTCCTCGTTACCCAGGGCCAGGCAGATGTCACCGTCGAGCGGCGCCTCATGCAGCGGGACCGCATCGGCGGCTAGCTCGATGGCGACCACGGTGAAGCCGGCGGTGCGGGCGGCCGCCGCGGCGGCCGCGGCGCTGGCCGGCTCGCGCTCCAGCGCCAGGAAGCGCTCGGTGCCCAGGGACGTCTTGCGGGCCGAGGGGTGCTCGGGGGCCGCCGTGGCGCCGCATAGCCAGGCGCGCTCCACGCCGAGTGCAGCGGCGGTCCTGATGATCGACCCGACATTGAACGGCTGGCTGACCGAGTCGAGCAGCAGCGCGACCCTGGTCTGCGACCGGCGCCGCCAGGACCTGTTCAGCCGTTTCACATCCGTCGGCCCGAGCTGGCGCGGACCAGGAGCGGCGCCCTGGCGGGCGCCGGGAGCCCCGGTCACCGGCCGGCCCGCAGGACGCGATAACCGGCGCGGGCCGCGACCCGCTCAACCGCGCAGCCAGAATCCGCCAGCCACCGCTGCAGCGAGTCGGACCCGAGATTGCGCTGCACCACCAGGTAGGCGCTCCCGCCCGGCGCGAGCCGGCCCAGCCACCCGGTGAGCAGGTCGTGCAGCGCGGGCTTGCCGATCCGGATCGGCGGGTTGGACCAGATAAGCTCGAACTCCGCGGGCAGCGACGGATCGTCCGGGGGTACCGGGCGGACCCGATCCAGGCCGGCCCGGGCGGCATTGCGGGCACACAGGGCCAGCGCGCGGCGGTTGACGTCGACCGCCCAGACCCATGCGCCGGGCGAGCGGGCCGCCATGACCAGCGCCAGCGGTCCGTAGCCGCAGCCAAGATCGAGGAGGTGGCCGGCGGGCGGCGGCGCAGGTGCCGTCTCCAGCAGCAGGCGGGTTCCCGGATCCAGCCGGCCCGGCGAGAACATGCCAGAGTCCGTCTGGAGTTCCAGGTGCAGGTCGGCCAGCACGACGTGGACGATGCCCGGGCGGCCCGGCGCTGCCGGATGCTCGGCAAAGTACTGCTGGCCCGCCTGCCCGGGGCCGCTGTTAACTGGACTGCGGCGCCGCAGGCGCCGGGGTCGACGCCGGGCCGGCCTGGCTGGCCCGCAGTGCCGGGTTGATGTACCGGCGCGTCATCCACCGCTCCACCACGAACGTCAGCACCGGGATCGTCCCGGCCAGCAGGAGCAACACGGTCGGTGCGATGGCCAGCCGCAGCCGCCGGGCCAGCAGGTACGCGGTGACCAGGTAGATCAGGTACAGCATGCCGTGCGTGGTGCCCACGTAGTTCACCACTGCGTTGTCGTGGGCGAATACCTGGAGCGGGATCCCCACGAAGCACAAGATCATCAGGACCACGCCGGTCACATAGGCCATCACGCGGTATCGGAGCACGTCAGCGCGCACCGGGGTACCTCCTAAAGATTCGCCGGAGAGCAGTGCCTGCGCCTAACGCAGCCCGTGCCATCGTCCGTGGCCCTTCACCTGCTCATTCAGCCGGGCAAGGTAGGCGTTATAGGCAGCAAGCTCTGGATCTTCCTCGTCCTCCACGGCGCTGTCGGCCGGATCCCGGGGCCCGCCGCGCGGTGCCGCCACGCCGGCCGGAAGCTGGACCGCGGCGGCCGCGCCGTCTGTCCTGGTCTTCGGCCTCAGCTCGTCCAGGATGGTCTTGGCCCAGAACACCACGCCGAACACGGCGAAGATCGGCCACTCGAACGTGTAGGCCCAGCTCAGCGCGTTACCCGCCTCAGCGCGATGGAACTGCCAGTCGCCGAGCCAGAGCATCCCGATCACGGCCGCGACGGTGAAAGCATGCCAGCCCAGCCACCGGGGGGTGACCAGGAAGAGCCACTGCGGCTTGGCGTTGGCGCTAGGCATGATAAGAGCCTAGCGCCCGACTGCGACCTTCCGCAGCGCGGGACATTACGGGCGCCGGCCTGGCCTTATCGGCGGATACCAGCGAGTCACCGCGGGGCCAACCAGGCTGGTCGGTGATAATCGAAGGTATGTCTCTTGCGGACCTCATCTCCGGGCGCGCCGGGCTGGCCGGGCGGCTGCCCAGCCGGATCGAGGAATTGCGCGGCCCGGTCAAGGGAGTCATCATGCTCCCGAGGCACCTGTCGTGGCCGGGGCTGCGCGAGTGCGATGTCACCGACGACAGCAGCAGGCGCAGCATGTACGGGATCGTGCTGACCCAGGGCAGGCGCAATGACGTCGCCCGCTTCCTCAACGCCCGGCTGCTGGTCCAGGACTGGCCGCTGATCAGGAACTCGCTCGATCCCAGGCTCCGTCGCTGGTGCGAGCGCAGGTTCGCGCTGCGGGCCACGGCGAGCGAGGCCCGGGAGCCGCTCCGCGCGCCCTGAGCCGTATCCGCCCGGCGCCGGCGGCGGTGCAGAACCCGCCCGGCCCGCGCGGGCCTGAGCCGGCAGGGCCAGCGGCCGGTATGCGAAGGTAGCCGCATGCGCAAATACGTCATCATGGGCGTCCAGGGCAGCGGCAAGGGCACCCAGGCCGCCATGCTCGCGGCCGACTTCGATCTCGTGCACATCAGCGTGGGCGACATCTTCCGCTGGAACGTGCTGCAGCACACGAAGGTGGGCGCTCAGGTGCGCCGGACCATGGCCGCGGGCGAGCTGGTCGGCGACGATCTGGTCGAGGGGATCGTCAAGGAGCGCCTCGCCCAGCACGACTGGAACTACGGATTCATCATCGACGGCTTCCCGCGCAACGAGCGGCAGGCCGAGTTCTTCCTGGAGAGCTACGACATCGACGGGGTCATCCACCTTGACCTGCCCGACAGCGAGGTCCGCCGCCGGGTGCTGGCGCGGCGGCTCTGCTCCGGCTGCGGCATGGACTACAACCTGCTGGCCAGCAGTCCTGAGGTGCCCGGCAAGTGCGACGTCTGCGGCGGCGAGCTCGTCACCCGGGAAGACGACACCGAGGCAGCTCTCGCCGTGCGGCTGCGCGAGTATCACCAGAAGACCAACCCGGTGCTGGATATCTTCCGGCGCAAGGAGTACGTGGTGACGATCGACGCGCGCCCGCCGAAGGAGGAGGTCCAGCAGGCCGTCAGGGACCAGCTCGGGCTGCCGCCGCATCACCCGCGGCCAGCGGCGGGCGCCAGGCAGGCGGATGCGGGTGCCAGGTCGGCGGAGGCAGGCGCCAGGCAGGCGGCGGGGACCGGGCCGGGCACGGACGGCCGCGCCGGGCCGTGACCCGCGCCGCCTGATCCCCGTGCGGATTGTCGTCGCTCCCGACTCGTTCAAGGGCACTATCGGCGCCACCGGCGCCGCGGCCGCGCTGGCCGCTGGCTGGCGGTCAGCACGGCCGGCCGACGCGATCACCTGCCTGCCGCTGGCCGACGGCGGCGAGGGCACGCTCGAGGTGCTCGCCGCCGCGCGGCCGGACGCCCGCTGGCATCAGGCCAGGGCCCGCGGGCCGCGCGAGGGATTCATGGACGCCTGCTGGCTGGAACTTCCCGGCCCGGCGGGAATCGTGGAACTAGCCCGCACCAGCGGGCTGCCGCTGCTTGCGGTTCCCGATCCGCTCCGGGCTCACTCCGCCGGAGTGGGCGACCTGGTAAGCCGGGCCCTGGACGCGGGCGCCACCGCGATCGTGATCGCGCTGGGCGGTTCGGCCTGCACCGATGGCGGGACCGGCGCGCTCACCGCGCTCGGGGCGCGCTTTCTCGACCACGCCGGGCAGCAGCTGCCGCCCGGCGGCGGCTGGCTGGCCGCCCTGGCCGCCGCCGACCTGTCCGGGCTGCGGCCGCTGCCGCCGGGCGGCGTGACCTGCCTGACTGATGTGCGGAGCCCGCTGCTCGGGCCGGCTGGCGCAGCCGCGGTGTTCGGCCCGCAAAAAGGGGCGGGCCCGGGCCAGGTCGCGGTTCTGGAGGCCGGGCTGGCCAGGCTGGCCTGGCTACTGGGCGGAACCCCGGACGCCCCGGGCGCGGGCGCCGCAGGCGGAACCGCATACGGGCTGGCCGCCGCCTGGGGCGCGGTGATCGCGCCGGGCGCGCTTGAGCTGTGCCGGATCAGCGGGCTGGACGAGGCGCTACGGACCGCGGACCTGGTCATTACCGGCGAGGGCAGGTTCGACGCCACCACGGCCGGGGGCAAGGTGGCCAGCGCGGTGTTCGCCGCCGCGGCCCGCGCCCGGGTCAGCGCCGTCCTGGTCGCGGGGGTACTGGCGGCCGAGCCTCCGGCGGGCGTCCGGCGGGCGGTCTCGCTGGCCAGGCTGGCCGGCGGAGCCGGGCCCGCGATGGCGGACCCGGCCCGCTGGCTCGAGCTGGCGGGCCGCGAGCTGGCTCTCGATCTGGCCGGCCTGCTGGAGGATCCGGGCCGTAGGCCCTAGCCTTGGGTTGTGCGGGAAATCGTGGTATTCAGCGGAAGCGCCCACCCCAGCCTGGCCGCCGAGATCTGCGCTCAGCTCGGTGAGCCGCTGCGCCCGGTCCGGGTGCGGCGCTTCGCCAATGACTGCCTCGAGGTGCAGCTGCAGTCCAACTGCCGGGAACGGGACGTCTTCCTGATCCAGCCGATCGTGCCGCCGGTCCAGGAGAACCTGGTCGAGCTGCTGCTGATGCTGGACGCCGCCCGGGGCGCCTCGGCGGCCCGGGTCACGGCCGTCATCCCGCATTACGCCTACGCCAGGTCGGACAAGAAGTCCATGCCCAGGGTGTCGATCGGCGGCCGGCTGGTCGCCGACCTGCTGGTGACGGCGGGCGCCAGCCGGGTGCTGACCATGACGCTGCACGCTCCCCAGGTGCACGGGTTCTTCTCGGTCCCGGTCGACCATCTGCACGCCCTGCGCGAGCTCGCGGCGCACTTTGCCGACCTGAGCCTGCACAATGCGGTCGTGGTCTCGCCTGACCTCGGTAACGCCAAGCAGGCGGCCGCGCTGGCCCGGCGGCTCGGCCTGCCGGTGGCGGCAGGCGCCAAGGAACGGCAGAGCGACGAGCAGGTCACGATCAGCTCGATCATCGGCGATGTGGCCGATCGCGACGTGATCATCCTCGATGACGAGATCGCCCGCGGGACGACCATCCTCGAGCTGCTGGCCCGGCTGCAGGAACGCGGCGCCCGGTCGGTGCGCATTGCCTGCACGCACGGGCTGTTCTGCGACGGCGCGCTCAAGCGGATCGCCGCCAGGCCTGAGGTCGTCGAGATCGTTTCCACCAACACGGTGCCGATACCCGACACCGAGCGAGACCCCAAGCTGCAGGTCATCTCCCTGGCCCCAGCGCTCGCCGAGGCCATCCGGCGGATCCACGAGGGCGAGTCGGTCAGCGCGCTTTTCGACCACGACTGGATCGCGGCGCCCGGCCCGCATCTGGCCTGACCTGGACTGCCTAGCCGGGCACGCCAGCCCGCGAGGCCGCCCGCCCGGCCGGTGCCGCCACCTGGCTACTCGAGCAGCGAGCGGCGCGGCCGCCGGTCCTGGACCGCCGGCCGGACAGTTATCCGAGAGCCAGCGCACCCGATGGTGCCCGACCGGGCAGCACTGACTTAGAACCAGCCTGGGACCAGCCTGGAGCCGGCGGAACCAGCCTGGAGCCGGCGGAACCAGCCCGGAGCCAGCGGAGCCAGCCTGGAACCAGCCCGGAACCTGATGGATTCGGGATTTCATCAGGGAAATCCTGACCGATTCCCGAATCCATCAGGCGAGAGTTCCGGGTCCCCCCGGCCCAGCCGGTGACGTCTGGGGCGAAAGTGACGCAAGCGAAGCTGGATGTGGCAGAGACGCATCCGTGAGACGCGGCCGGGCCGCGGCCATGCGCCGAACTGGCCGCGCCGGGCAGCCACACCCGGCCGGCGCCGCGCTCAGCGGCCGGCCATCCGGCGCTCCAGCGCGAGCAGGTATTCCTTGCGCTCGAGGCCGCCGCCGTAGCCGGTCAGGCCGCCGTCGGAACCCACCACCCGATGACACGGCACGACGATGCTGATCGGGTTCCTGCCGTTGGCCAGGCCCACTGCGCGTGCGGCCGACGGCCGGCCCAGCTGGACGGCGAGCTGACCGTAGGAGATCGTCGTCCCATACGGGATGGCCTGCAGGGCGGCCCAGACAAGCAATTGAAACGCGGTACCCGACATGGCCAAGGGCAGGCTGAAGCTGGTCAGCCTGCCATCGAAATAGTCGGACAGCTGGGCCGCCGCCTCGGTGAACGGCCCTGCGTCCGGTTCGCCGAACAGCTCGGGAGCGGGCGGGTACCGGTGCTCGCTCAGGTACAGGCCGGCCAGCGCGTCATCGACGGCGAGCAGGGTGAGCGGGCCGACCGGGCTGTCGATGACGGTGTGCGCCCGGCGGCCGATGCCTGGGGTCGCCGGCCAGCCGGCGCCCGTCTGCGCCTGCGCGGTCAGCGTGTTTGCGGTCATGGCTGATCCTCTCGTCCGGCCGGCGCCGCCGCGGGCATCCGGTTAATCGCGTGGCCGCTGGTGGCCCACAGGTACTGCACTGCATACGCGCGCCACGGCCGCCACCTGGCCGCGTGGCTGGTCAGGGCGGCGGACCCGGCAGGCAGGCCGAGTTCGCGTGCGGCGGCCCGGACTCCGAGATCGGACGCGACGAAGGCGTCGGGGTCGCCGAGGCCGCGCATCGCGATCATCTCCACGCTCCACGGGCCGATCCCCGGCAGTGCGGCCAGCCGGGCGCGGGCTGACTGCCAGTCGCTGCCGACGCCCACGTCGATCTCGCCGGCCGCCAGCGCACTGGTCAGCGCGGTGAACGTCCGCCGCCGGGCGGCCGGAAGAGCCAGCGTGGCCGGGTCCGCCCCGGCCAGGGCGGCGACGGCCGGGAACAGGCAGGTCAGGCCGCCCGCCGGGTCGGCCACCGGCTCGCCGTGGGCGGCGGCCAGCCGGGCCGCATGGGTTCGCGCCGCGGCCACTGACACCTGCTGGCCGAGCACGACACGCACGGCGAACTCCGCTGCGTCCACCGTCCGCGGCACCCGGCGGCCCGGAGCCTTGGCCACCAGCGGCGCCAGGGCCGGATCGGCGCTGAGCAGCTCCCCGGCGGCCGCCGGATCGGCGTCGAGATCGAGCAGCCGGCGGCACCGGCTGATCGCGCTGGCCAGGTCCCGCAGGTCGGTCAGGGCCAGCTGGCAGCCGATGTGCTCGGCTCCTGGCCACAGCGTGACGATGCCCGGCCCGTGCGGCAGCCGCAGGGTGCGGCGGTAGGCACCGTCGCGCCATTCCTCTACGCCGGGCACGGCTGTGGTCGCCAGGTGGCCGAACAGGTTGTCGGGGCAGAGGGGGAACCGGAACGGCAGCCGCAGCTGCAGCGCGCCTGGCGGGCCGGCCTGGCTCCCGCGGATCGCGCGGCGGCGCAGCTCGGTGGGGGATAGGGCGAACACCTCGCGGACCGTGTCGTTGAAGGCCCTGATGCTGGCGAAGCCGGCCGCGAACGCGACGTCGCCCATCGGCAGCGCGCTGGTCTCGATCAGCAGCCGGGCGGTCTGCGCCCGCTGCGCCCGGGCCAGCGCGAGGGGCCCCGCACCTAGCTCGGCTAGCAGCTGGCGCTGGAGCTGCCGGACGCTGTAACCGAGCCGGGCGGCCAGGCCGGGGACCCCGCTGGTGTCGATGACGCCGTCGGCGATCAGCCGCATCGCCCGCGCGACCAGGTCGGCGCGCTCGTTCCACTGCGGCGATCCGGGGCTCGCGTCCGGCCGGCACCGCTTGCAGGCGCGAAAGCCCGCCTGCTGCGCGGCGGCTGCGCTGGCGAAGAAACGCATGTTCTCCGGCTTCGGCGGCACCGCAGGGCAGCTCGGCCTGCAGTAGATCCCGGTGGTGATCACCGCGCCGAAGAACCAGCCGTCGAACCGGGCGTCCTTGGACTGGAAGGCCCGCACACAGCGCTCGGTGTCGTGATGCATGCTGCCAGCATCGGCGGTACCACCATCCAGGTCTAGCGAAAAAACGACATGACCCTAGGCGGCCCGACCCAGCGGCTTTCTTTCCGAATCAGACGTCCAGCAGGTCCAGATGCTGGCGCTGATGACGTTCACGCTTATGGTTTCGGCGCCCATCACGTGCGTGGCGGCATCATCCTGGCGCTTGACCAGGATGTTGAGCTGTCGGCCCTGCTGCTGGTCGCGTGCCGGCGCTCGGTGTCATCGTCGGGCTCATCGTCACCCGGATGCGGCCGCTGTTCCGGGCCATGCAGGCACGGATCGACCAGATCAACCGGGTGCTCCGGGAGCAGATCACCGGCGTCCGGGTGGTCCGGGCCTTTGTCCGCGACGATCTGGAGCAGCAGCGGTTCGACGACGCCAGCATCCAGCTCATGACCGTCTCACTCGGCGCCGGGCGGCTGATGGCGCCGATGTGCGCACCCTCCCCGACGGGTACGAGACTGTGCTCGACGACGAGGGCGGCAACGTCAGCATGGGGGAGCGGCAGCTGATCACCATCGCGCGGGCCTTCCTGGCCCGGCCGGCCATCCTGATCGTGGATGAGGCGACCAGTTCCGTCGACACCCGTACCGAGGTCCTGATCCAGCGGGCGATGAACTCGCGTGGGACGCTGATGGCGTGCGGGGCACGGCATGAAGGTCATCGACGTTGAGCATCTCCGCAAGGAGTACGCCACGACAATCGCCGTGGACGACGTTTCCTTCTCGGTCGGCGACGGGGAGATCTTCGGGATCCTGGGGCCCAACGGGGCGGGCAAGACGACCACTGTCGAATGCATCGCGGGCCTGCGCAGGCCGGATGCCGGGACGATCAGCGTTCTCGGCCTGGACCCGCAGCGCGACCGGCAGCAGATCAGGGAGCGGGTCGGCGTCCAGCTGCAGTCCAGCGCCCTGCCGGAAAAGCTGCGGGTCGGCGAGGCCGTGGATCTCTACGCGTCGTTCTACCGCCAGGCCGACGGGGGCGAGCTGCTGGATGTCCTCGGCCTGGCCGCCAAGCGCCGCGACTACTACGGGAAGCTGTCCGGCGGCCAGCAGCAGCGGCTGTCGATCGCGCTCGCGCTGATCGGCCAGCCCCGCCATCGTGATCCTGGATGAGCTGACGTCAGGCCTGGACCCGGCCGCCCGGCGCGGCACCTGGGAACTGGTCGAGAAGGTCAGGGACCGCGGCGTCACGGTCGTCCTGGTCACGCATTTCATGGATGAGGCCCAGCGGCTCTGCGACCGGGTCGCGCTGATCGACGCCGGGCGGGTCGCCGCGCTGGGCACCCCGGCGGCCCTGGCCGAACGGGTCGGGCACGGTAAGCGCGTCAGGTTCCGCCCGTCCGGGCCGTTCGATCCGCGGCTGCTGACTGACCTCCCCGAGGTCGCCGATGTGGAGCGGCAAGGGGAGCATGTCGTGGTCAGCGGGTCCGGCCAGCTCGTCAATGCCGTCATTCTCACCCTGGCCGCCGCCGGGGTGACCGCCCTGGACGTCGAGCTGCAGGCCGCCAGCCTGGAGGACGCGTTCCTCGCCCTGACCGGCCAGGACGCCGGGCAGAGGAGCGGGGAGCGCAGGCCGGCGCCGACTGGGTCCGCGGGGGGCTCCCCATGACCACCGGAAGCAGTGCGCCGCGCGCCACTGCCGCGTTCGGGCGGGCCCCGCGAGCCGCGCTGGCCAAGCTGACGATGACCGAGGCCAGGCTGGCCTGGCGGCAGCCGCTCGGGCTGATCTTCGGTGTCGGCCTGCCTACGCTGCTCCTGATCATCTTCGGGAGCCTGCCCGCCTTCCAGAAGGCGCAGGCCACGCTGGGCGGGCTCACCACCTTCCAGGTCTACCTGCCGGTCCTGATCGCCCTGGACCTGGCCATGGTCAGCCTGGTCAGCATCCCGACCGCGCTGGTCACCTACCGTGAGCAGGGAGTCCTGCGGCGGCTGTCGACGACCCCGGTGCCGCCGGCCTGGGTGCTCAGCGCCCAGCTGGCCGTCAACCTGGTGCTGGCCCTGGCGGGGATCTTGATCATCGTCATCGGCGGGGTCGGATTCGGCGCGAAGCTGCCGGGCAGCGCCGCGGGATTCGTGCTGGCCGTCGTCCTCGCGGTCGCGGCACTGTTCGCGATCGGCCTCTGCCTGGCGGCGGTGGCCAGGACCGCCAAGGCAGCGGGCGCGATCGGCCTGGCCTTGTACTTCCCGCTGCTATCCACGGGCCGGGCTGGGACCCATCCCGGCCGATCCGGAAACAAGACGCCTGGGATCAGCACGCGGACTTCATGGACCGGCTCGTCGACGATCGCTTCGTCATCCTTGGCGGCCCGGTCGGCGACCTGAGCGGGTCGGCCGGCGGCGATGGCGCCCTGCAGCTCGTCGAGGCCGCGGACGAGAGCGAGGTCAGGGCCCGCCTGAGCCAGGACCCGTGGGCGGCGATGGGAGTCCTCCAGGTGAGCATCGTTCAGCCCTGGGCGCTCTGGCTCGATGGCACCCGGGGCCTGCTCACGCGCTGACGATGACCGGGGGAACCGCTGGCGCTCATGCGCTTAGCCGGCGGCCTCCTGCCTGCGAGCGGTGCGGCCACGGCGCCTGCTGGTTATACGTCGATGACCGGGGCGCAACTGGAACTTTCTCGGTGCCCCGATCGCTGCATTCTGGGATCTGACCGCTTCACTGCCGGCTCCGGCTGACCGGGGCCGCTGCGGCAGGCAGCACGGCCCGGCAGGGTCGAGGAAATGAGGCAGGCCTGTGTCACTCAGGATCACCGTCAACAGCCAGGTGCACGAGGTAACCGAGTCGGCCGGGCAGAGCCTGCTCGAGCTGCTGCGGGACGGCCTGCAGATCACCGGGCCCAAGCCTGGCTGCGGTGAGGGCGCCTGCGGTGCCTGCACAGTGCTCGTGGGCAGCCGGGCCGTGCAGTCCTGCCAGGTTGAAGCGGCCAGCGTCGCCGGGCAGCGGATCATCACGGTCGAGGGCCTGGCCGAGGACGGCATCCTGCACCCGGCGCAGCAGGCCTGGCTGGAGACCGGTGCGCTGCAATGCGGTTACTGCACGCCGGGCTGGCTCACCGCGGTGGCCGCGCTGCTGGCCAGGGTGCCGCACCCCGATGACCGCCGGATCGACGCCGAACTTGCCGGGCATGTCTGCCGCTGCTGCACGTACCCGCGGATCCGGCGGGCCGTGCACCGGGCGGCGGAACTGATGGAGCGGCCCGAACTGCTCGAGCCTGTGCCCGCCGCGGCCGTTTCCCGGCAGCCGGGCCAGCCGGGGATGCCGGGGCAGCCGGGCGGCGGCGCGCCAGAGCGGCCCTGGGACCTGGCCCGCCAGCAGCCCGGCTCGTTCGCCGCGGCGATGCCCGAGGGACTGATGACCGTGGTGGCCGAGGACGGCGGCGACCAGGGCTTCGGCGGACCGGATGACGCTTGGGTGCATGTCGGCGCGGATAGCGGCATCACGGCTTTCACCGGCAAGATCGAGGCCGGCCAGGGAACCAGGACGGCCCTCGGCCTGCTGGTAGCCGAGGAACTCGCGGTGCAGCCCGGCTCGGTGACCGTTGCCATGGCCGACACCGATACCTCCCCGTTCGACCTCGGCACCTTCGGCAGCCGGTCCATGCCGCACGCTGCCCCGCCGCTGCGCGCGGCCGCGGCTGCGGCTCTCCGGCTGCTCAAGGACATCGCGGCGGCCAGGTTCGGGCTCGCCGCCAGCGCCCTGACCGCCGCCGGCGGGATGATCGCCGGGCCGGACGGGGCGCCGAGCGCCAGCTACGGCGAGCTGGTCGCCGGCCTGCGCCGCGCCGAGCTGGTGCCTGCCGACGGGCCCGTGACCCCGGCGGCCGCCTGGCGCCGCGCCAGGCCCGCGCGGGCCGCCGGGGCGGCGGACGTCGTGACCGGCGCCAAGCTGTTCCCCTCTGACTTGCGGCTGGAGGGCATGCTGCACGGCTGCGTGCTGCACGCGCCCGCAGCGGGAGCGGCCCTGCGGCAGGCCGACACGGCAGCCGCCGAGGTCATGCCGGGCGTCATGGTGGTCCGGGACGGCCCAGTCGTCGGCATGGTGGCCGCCGACCACCGCACCGCGCGCGCGGCCCTGGACGCGGTACGGGCTGACTGGTCAGAACCGGCCGGCCCAGGGCCGGGCGGGCTCGCGTCGTACCTGCGCGAGCATCCGGTGCACGGCCAGGGCTGGCAAGCCCCGTTCCGCCAGGAAACCGGGGATCCTGAGGCCGCGCTCGCCAGCGGGCCGGTCCGGCTTGAGGCACAGTACAGCGCGGCCTACGTCGCGCACGTGCCGCTCGAGCCCCGGGCCGCCCTGGCGCGCTGGACCGGGGACCAGCTCACGGTGTGGGCGGCCACGTCAACGCCGTTCCGGGCGCGCCGCGAGCTGGCCGCCGAGCTGGGCGTCGGCGAGGACCGCGTACGGGTCATCGTGCCTGATTTCGGCGGCGGCTTCGGCGGCAAGCACGGATCCGCGGTCGCTCTGGAAGCAGCGTTGCTGGCCCGGGCCGCCGGAGCGCCGGTGCAGGTCCAGTGGAGCCGCCAGGAGGAGTTCACCGCCGGGTACCTGCGGCCGGCCGCGGTCATCGACGTGGCCAGCAGCGCGGACGAGACGGGCCAGCTGACCGCCTGGTCGTTCACGAACATTCACTCCGGGCCCGCCGGGCTCTCGACCCCCTACCGGATCGGTCACCAGCGGATCGCCTACCAGCCGGCCGAGGGCCCGCTGGCGCGCGGTTCCTACCGGGCGCTGGCCGCCACCGCGAACAACTTCGCCCGTGAATCGCACATGGACGAGCTCGCCGCCGCCTTCGGCGCCGACCCGGTCGCGTTCCGGCTGCGGCATCTCGACGACGACCGCCTCGCGGCTGTGCTGGAGGCCGCCGCCGCCGGCCTCGGCTGGGCCGCCGACATCGGCTGGGCGGACGGCGGAACCGCTGACGGCGGCGGTCACCCGGATCATGGCCGGTCCGGAGCCGGTATCGCGATCGGCCTGGAGAAGGGCGGCCGGGTCGCCACCGCGGCTCGCGTCCAGGTCGCCGGGGACGGGACCCTGCGCCTGGTCCGGCTGGTCACGGCCGTGGACTGCGGTGCCATCGTGCACCCGGACGGGCTGGTCAACCAGGTCGAGGGCGCGGTGGCGATGGGCCTGGGGCCGGCCCTGTTCGAGCAGATCGACTTCGCGGGCGGCCGCATCCTGAACGGATCGATGACCGGCTACCGGGTGCCCAGGCTGGCCGATGTCCCAGCCGACCTGGAGGTCGTGCTGATCGACCGGCCGGACCAGCCGTCCGCAGGTGGCGGCGAGGCACCGATCATGGCGGTCGCGCCGGCCATCGCTAACGCGATCTTCGCGGCCTGCGGAGTCAGGCTGCGCTCAATGCCGCTGGTCCCGGCCGGTCGGGTGCCCGGCTACGGTACCCGGCGCCACTAGCTGGCTCAACCTGTCATGGCGCGGAGAAGAGCGCCGGATCACATGCCCGTCAGGCGCCGGAGCCAGTCGGATACTTCCCGCATGGTCTCCTCGTCCGCCGCGCCCAGCCGCCTGCGCAATCGGCGCTGCACAATCGACCGCACATATTCGGGCATGGCGAATGAGGTCCGGTCCAGCCCGATGGCCGAGACTGGCACATGATGGGCGAACCCCCGGTCGCGAGTGGTGATGGGAACGACGATGACCAGCCCGACCGGCCAGGCGTTGAAGGTATCCGCGGACACCAAGAGAACGGGCCGCGTGCCTCCCTCTTCCCCCGGCTGGACCGGATCGAGCGCGGCGAGCCACAGTTCGCCGCGCTCAGGCGTCGATCCGCTCAACGGTGCCCTCTTCCCACGCCGTCCCTTCCTGGAGGTATTCCGCCCACGAGTCGGGGTCGCTGTCGCGCAGGTGCTCCATCTGGGCAGCCGCCTGTTGCATCAGCGCGTCGTCGGCAGCCTTCCGTGACAGGTCATCGAGAAGCGCGCGGACGGTGACACCTCGTGCTTTCGCCGCCGCGGCCAGACGGTCGCGGACATGACGTGGAACCTTGAGGGAAGTCCAATCAGTCATACCTAATGGTATCCATATCGCGGGTATGCTCATGGGGCGATCCTGTCCAGCTCGGTCAGCTCGTCCTGGGCAGGGGCCAGTCGAGCGACGCGTCGTCGATAGAGCCGCTCATCGGCACAGCGCCGATAATGTACATTATGTCAAGTAATCTTTCATTATTGATGAATGCGCCGTCGGGGCCCATGAGAAGCGCACCGACGGCTCCGACTTCGTCTGGGTGCCGCCGCGCCCGGCGGGGACAGTTCGATCATGCGTCGGTATCCCTCACCGCGAGGGCCGGTCAGCTCGTCCCTGGCGAGCGGACTGAAGATGATGCCGGGACTAATCGTGTTGATCCGGGCGCGCCGCTTGCCTGGGTGGCGGTGATTAGCGGGCGGCTGGTGCCAGCTGGGGCTGGTCGCGGTGGGCGGCATGCCGGGAGCGCAGGCCGCCGGGCAGCAGGACGGCGATGGTGATCGCGGCGAGCAGTGCGGCGCCTGCGGCGTAGAGCAGGCCGGCGTGGATGCCGTCGGCGAAGGCGGTGCTGGCGCTGACCTTGATCGGGCCGCCGGAGTGGATGGCCAGGGCAAAGGAGCCGCGGGCCTTGCCGGCCAGCGGGGCGGGGATGCCGGTCAGGTGGAGGTTGGCGCGGTAGACCGCGGCCACGATGCTGCCGATGACCGCGATACCCAGCGCGCCGCCGACCTCACGGGACAGGTCGTTGAGCGCCGATCCGACGCCCTGCTGCGCGGCGGGCAGCCCCTCGGTGATCGCGGCGGTGGCGGGGGTCATCGCCGCACCCATCCCGGTGCCGAGCGGGATCAGGCCGGCCAGCAGCAGCCAGTAAGGGCTGCTGATCCCGATCCGGGAGACGACGACCAGTCCTGCTGCGACGAGGACCAGCCCGGCGGCGCCGACGTTGCGGGCGCCGTAGCGGGCGGCCAGCATCGGGGTGATCCTGGCGGCGGGCATCATCGCCGCCGACAGCGGCAGCACCGACAGTGCCGCGATCAGCGGGCTGTCGCCGCGAACGCCCTGCAGGTACTGCAGCGCGACGAAGGTGAAGCCGAAGAACGCGGAAAACTGAATGAAGATCGACAGGCTCCCGGCCGACAGCTGCCGGTTACGGAACAGCCGCGGGTCGAGCATCGGGTGCTGCTGGCGCAGCTCCCAGCCGGCGAAGATCGCCAGGACGGCCAGCCCGCTGGCGATCCCGCCGAGGGTGAGGGCGCTGCCCCAGCCCGTCTCGGGCGCTTCGATGATGCTGAACACCAGCACGGTCAGGCCGGTCATCGCGAGCAGGGCACCAGCCTTGTCCAGCGGCGGCGCACCCGGGTGCGAGGACTCGGGAACAAAGGCGACCGTGCCGGCGATAGCGATCGCCGCCAGGATCACGTTGACCGCGAACGCTGACCGCCATGAGAACGCCTCGAGCAGCGCGCCGGAGCACAGCAGGCCGAGCAGGGCGCTGCCGCCCGCGACAGCGGCCCACACGCTGACCGCGCGGGTCCGCTCCGCAGCCGGGAAGGTGCTGGTGATGGTGGACAGCGTGGCCGGCATGACCAGGGCCGCGCCGACGCCGGTCAGGCCGCGCAGGAAGATCAGCTCGTTCGCCGACGATGCCGTCATGGCGGCCGCGGCGGCTCCGCCGAAGATGACCAGCCCGGCGATCAGCGCCCGGCGGCGGCCGTAGCGGTCGCCGAGGGCGCCGGCCGGCAGCAGCAGCGCCGCGAAGACCAGCGAATAGGCGTCGATGATCCACTCCAGCTGGGTCTGCGTGGCCTGCGTACTGCGCGCCAGATCAGGTAGCGCCACGTTCAGCGACGCCATCGCAGCGGCGACCGCCCCGAGAGCGAGGCAGACCACCGCGGTGACGGCCGAGGTGCTGGCCCGGCGGGAGATGCCGGGCCGGAGGGTGGTGATCATGGCGGCCTCCAGCTCCAATAAAAGCGAAGGAAGATTCGTTTTATGAACATCAGGAGACCACGCGGCCGCCGTCCGTGTCAAGAGCGAACCTTCCTTCTTTTCCTGGTAGCCTGGTGACATGCCACGGATCACCGAGGAACGCCGGGAGGCCCGGCGCGAGCAGATCCTCGACGCCGCCCGCGCTTGCGTTCTCGAGCACGGGCTCGAGGCCGTGTCGATGGAGATGATCATCGCCCGCTCTGGCCTGTCGACCGGCGCCGTCTACCGTTATTTCAAAGGCAAGGACGAGATCATCGGGGCCGCCGTCACCGCAGCCGCGAGCGAGATCGGCGCGGCCGTGGCGCCCATCCTGGTCGACCCGAAGCCAGTTCTCCCGTCCCAGCTGGTCGAGAAATTGCTCGCCGCCTGGGTTAGCTACTCCCGGAGCGGGGTGGGCGCCGCGGCCGGCATCGATCGAATGCCGGCCGCGCTGCACGGCTGGAGCTACGCCCAGACAGATCCAAGACTCAAGGCCACCCTGCAGGCTGGCTTCCGGGGCTTCCGGGAACGGTGCGCGCCGGTCATCAGGCAGTGGCAGGCCGACGGGGTGGTTGCCGCCAGTGTCGAGCCGGACGCGGTGGCGCAGTTGATCCTGTCGATCTGCATGGGGTTCGTGGCGCAGCGCTCCCTGACCGGCGACGCCGACGTCCAGGCGCACGCCGACGCCCTGGCCGCGCTCACCACTGCCCAACCGGCCGCCGGCGGGCACCCGAGCAGTACTCAACCCGCTGAGACATACGCGACCGGCCCCTGAGACACAACAAGAAGAGGGGCCTTTGACCTCGCGGCAGACAGCAGATCGCCCGGCGCGGGCTCCCGCCAGCGGGACGTGCCTGCGCGCTGCTTGATCAATCCTGCAGGATCGTCACGATCGGCGGAAATGCGCGCGCACCGATACCCCGCGTTGCATTGCTTCGGCGAGGTGCCCGTACATCGCCGGCCGCCCGTCTCTACCGGGTGGCTGCCGACTCGCGATCCGGGCGATGACGGGTGCCGCGTCTCGAAATGGCGTCCTGGCTCAGGCGACCTGCTCGCTGTCTCACTCTTGTTGCCCCGTTTCGCTGCTGGCCTGGCGCAAAAGGGCATTGTCCCGTCTAGCCTCCCTTCCGGGGAAGTTAGACGGGACATTTCTGGCCGGCACGCTAGGATGATGCAGAACCGCTCGACCAAGCCCGCCGGTCAGGTGAGGGTTTCGAGGAAGCGGTCCCATGCCGGCTGGTGGTGGTCAGGCGGCCGTGTTGGTCGCCCACAGCGGGGTGCCGTTCAGGTAGACCACCAGGTTGCCGTCCTCCTGGACCGCTAGGTACGCACCAGGGTTGCCCGCGGTGTCCGAAGCCCACACGGGCCCGCCATCCACGTTGTAGAGCACGAAGTTCCCGTCAGCCTGCATGACGGCGGTATTGCCGTTACCGAAGGCATTCGGGGCCTGATATGTCGGCTGGTCGTCCCGATACAGCACCAGGTTCCCGTCCTGCTGCAATCGCAGGACGGTCTCACCGTTACCGGATATCCACCCTATGTTGACTTGGAGCTCAGACCCTTCCGGGAAGATACTGTCAGCCATTGTTGCCAATTCCTCTCGTCGATCGGCGCCGGGCATTTCCCGGTCTTCTGCCGTCACCTGCCATGCTGGCTGCCGATCACGGCGATCACCACACATGTCCGCCCACAGGAGACCCACAGGATCGCGGTGACGGATCGCTGCCGCGTGGTCACCGAAAGCGATTCTCACCGCAGACGCGAAGCGCGGGTTAGCGGAGTGATGAGTGCTGCCGCTGGAAGCCCAGGTAGGAACGCTGCACGGCTATGACTTACCTGCGCTGGGCATCCAGCGGCGCGTGAGCGGCCGCCCGGGCCGCCCCTGCTGGCTCATGGCGCGGTGGGTGCGCTGGGCTGGCGGCCTTGGCGGCTGGGAGGCGGCGGGGCGGTCGGGTTGCGGTTCTGGCGCAGGGTTTCCTGGATCCGCTTGGCGTCCGGGGCGCCGATGCGCTGGTAGATCGTCAGTGCCTGCTGCCAGTGCGCGGCGGCGTCTTTGGGGTTGCCGTCCTGGAGCAGGCAGTGGCCGATTCCTTCCAGGGCGCGTGCTTCCTCCAGCGGGGCACTGATCTCGCGGGCGATGGCAAGCGCCCGGGCGTGCTGGTCGCGGGCCTGCTGGCTGTCCGCCGATCGGGACAGCACCTCGCCCAGGTCGTTCAGCAACTCAGCCTGAGCCTCCCGGTCGCCGAGGTCGCAGAACATCCCGAGCGCCTGGGTCAGGCTGGCGACGGCGGCCGGGTAGTCCCCGCTCCGCGACTGCACGACGCCGAGATTGCCGATGGCATCGGCCTGGCCGTACCGGTGGCCGAGGTCGCGGAACAGCTCGAGCGCCTGCTGGCAGCTGGCGGCGGCGGCCGGGTAGTCCCCGCTCAGCCGTTGCATCCAGCCCCGGTTGTTGATGGCAACGGCCTGGCCGGACCGGTCGCCGAGGTCGCGGAACAGCTCGAGCGCCTGCTGGTAGCTGGCGGCGGCGGCCGGGTAGTCGCCGGTCCGCGATTGCACGAGACCGAGGTTGGTGAGGGCCATGGCCTGGCCCAGCCGGTGGCCGATCTCGCGGGCAAGGCCCAGCGCCTGCTGACAGCTGGCGCCGGCGGCCCGGTAGTCCGCTGTCGACGCTTGCACGGTGCCGAGATTGTTCATGGCCAGCGCCTGGCCGGCCTGGTGACCGAGGTCGCGGTACAGCGCGAGAGCCTGCTGGTGGCTGGCGGCGGCAGCCGGGTAGTCCCCGGTGTCGCGTTGTACCCGGCCCAGCAGGTCCAGGGCGCAGGCCTGGCCGAGCCGGTCGCCCAGGCCGCGGGACAGCTCCAGCGCCTGCTGGTGGCTGGCGGCGGCAGCCGGGTAGTCGCCGGTCGCCCGCTGCAGGATGCCCAGCTCGTTGAGGGCACCGGCCTGCCCGGCCCGGTCCCCGGCCTGGCGCGCGGTGGCCAGGGCGGCCTGGTGCAGGGCGGCTGACTCATCCCAGTGACCCTGGGCGAATAAGAAGCCGCTGATCGCGGCGGGGATGGCGATGGCATGCCCGGGCCGCCCGGTCGCCGCCGCGTAGCCGGCCGCCGCGTGCAGGTTAGCGCGCTCGGCGTCCAGCCAGGCCGAGGCCTGCCCGGCGGTGGATAGCGGCGGCGCGACGGCAGGCCGGGCGCCGGGCGGCGCCCGGCCGACGGCGATGTTCCGGGTGGCAATGTGCCGGCCGGCTGCCTCGGCGGTGTGCAGGTAGTAATCCAGCAGCCGCCCGGCCGCGGCACCGGCGTCCGCCGGGTCGCCGGCGAACGCCAGCGCGCGGGCGTGCTCGCTGAGCAGGTCATGCAGCCGGTACCGGCCGCGGGCGGGCTCGGTCAGCAGGTACTGGTCGTACAGGCCCTCCAGGCGGCGGCGGGCGGTGGCCAGGTCCGTGCCGTCCAGCGCGGCCGCGGCGTACGCGTCGATGTCGGGGCCGGGGTGCACGCCCAGGCGGCGGAACAGCCGCTGCTGGCCGGCCGTCAGGTCCTGGTAGGACAGGTCGAACGCGGCCGCCACCGACAGGTTCTCTGCGCGCATCAGCTCCAGCCGGCCCGCCGCGGCGGCCAGCTCGGCGGCCAGGCCCGCCGCGGTCCACGCCGGGTGATGATGCAGCTGCCGGGCCAGCATCCCGATCGCCAGCGGCAGGTACCCGCACAGCCGGGTCAGCTCGGCGGCAGGCCCGTCATCCGAGCCCAGGCCCGGCCGCCCGGCCAGCCGGGCCAGCAGCGCCACGGCCTCCCCCGGCGCCAGGGTGTCCAGGCTGATCGCCGCCGCGTCCTCCAGCGCGGTCAGGTGCCGGCGGCTGGTCACCAGCACCACGCTGCCCGCCGTTCCCGGCAGCAGCGGGGTGACCTGCTCATGCGAGGCCGCATCATCCAGGACCAGCAGCACCTTCTTCCCGGCCAGGTAATCCCGCCACCGTGCCGCCCGCGCGGCCAGCCCGGGCGGGATCTGCTGCGCCCCGACGCCGGCGGTCAGTAACAAGCTGGCCAGCGCATCCGCCGGGTCTACCGGCCGCTGCCCCGCCGTATGCGCGTGCAGCGGCAGGAAAAACTGCCCGTCCGGGAAATCTCCGGCCAGCTGGTGCGCCGCGTGCACCGCGAAGGCCGTCTTGCCGATCCCGGCCATCCCGCCGATCGCATGGATCCCCACCACCCCCCCGCCAGCCGCAGCCGCGCCGGTCACCGCGCCGGCCAGCTGCGCCAGCTGCGCCGCGCGGCCGGTGAAGCTGGCGATATCGCGGGGCAGCGTCCGGGTCGCCGCCGCGGCCGCGCCGTCCCCGGCGGCCAGCACCTCACCCGCCGGGGCCCGCCCGCGAGCCGCCGCCTCAAACAGCGCCCGCTGCGGCCCGGTCAGGCCCAGCGCACCGCCCAGTAACCGGGCCGTGTCCTTGCGGGCCGTCAGGTTCACGCCCCGCTCCAGGTCACTGACCGACCGCGGGGACAGCCCCGCCGCCTCCGCCAGCCCCTCCTGGGTCAGCCCGGCATCATCCCGCAGCAGCCGCAGCAAGCCCGCGAAACTCAGCGCAGCCTGCTCCGCCACCGGCCTCCCGCCTCCACCACGCCCGGCCGCCAGGCACCCAAGACGGCCGATTACGGCACAGATCCTGCTAGCAAGCTTACAAGCCCACCGGCCACGCGCCAGCGGGAGGCGGCCCACGGCACCCGCGAGCCTGTGGGTCTCCTGTGGGCAGACATGTGTGGTGATTGCCATGGCCGGCCGCCAGATTGGAAACTGACGGCGGGAGCCTCCCGCCAGCCTGAATTCATCGGAGGGCGCGTGCGACGTCAGCTCCCGGCGCAGCTCATGAGCCGCTGGCCGCGGATTCTCGTGCTGGGGGCAGGCTTTGGTGGTCTCGAACTGTCGGCGGCGTTGTCATCGGCGCTGGGCCAGGACGCTGACATCATCCTGATCGACAAGGGCGAAGGCTTTGTGTTCGGGTTCTCGAAGCTCGACGTCATGTTCGGCAAGCGGCGGCCCTCGGATGTGTTTCATCCCTACCACGACATCGACAAGCCAGGATTGCGGTTTGTTCGGGCCACTATCAGCTCGATCGACCCACTGGCCAGGCGTATCGGAACGGACGCGGGCTCCTTTCAGGGCGACATCATCGTCGTGGCCTTGGGTGCTGATCTCGATCCGCGGGCGACGCCTGGGCTGGTTGAGGCGGGACATGAGTTCTACACAGCTCAGGGCGCGCTCGCGGTGCGGGGGGTACTGGCCCGCTTCGGCGGCGGCCGGGTGATCGTGGGCGTGACCTCAACCCCGTTCAAGTGCCCCTCAGCGCCGAGCGAAACGGCTCTGCTGATGCACGACTACCTCACTGAGCGCGGGCTGCGCAGCGCCTGCGACATTTCACTCGTCATGCCCCTAGGGACACCCATTCCGCCGTCACCACCAGCATCAGCGGCGCTGCTGGCCGCTTTCTCCGAGCGGGGGATCGGCTGGTATCCGGAGCGGCTCGTCGACAGGCTGGACCCCGACCGCAAGGTCGCGGTGTTCAGCGACGGGACCGAGATGCCTTATGACCTCTTTCTGGGGGTACCCCGCCACAAGGTCCCTTCCGTGGTCGAGGAGTCGGGGATGACTATCGACGGGTGGATTCCGGTCAACCCGCTCACCCTGGAGACCGAATTCCCTGACGTGTACGCGGTGGGCGACGTCACGAGCGTGGGAACTCCCAGAGCAGGGGTCTTCTCCGAGGGCCAGGCCTCGGTAGTCGCCTCCCAGATCATCTCCCGCCTGCGCGGAACGCCCGGCGCGGTCACCTACGACGGGCAGGGAACGTGCTACCTAGAGTTCGGTCATAATCTTGTCGGCCGGGTCACAGTCACCTGTCTCAGCGGCCAGGCTGCCTTCGGTGATCTCGAGGGACCAACCGAGCTGATCGCTGCCGACAAGGCCGACTTCGGCACCAACCGGATCCAACGCTGGTTCGATCGCCTCTGGGACCACGGCCAGTAAGCTCCCGGTGTCAGGCGGAGGTGACGATGACCGCGGATGAGGCGATCGAACGGGCCAGGCTGCTCTACGAGAGTTTCGTTTTCGGCGGCGATATCACCGTCCTGGCCGAAGCCGACCGGGAGCTGGACGCGGTCGAGGCCGACCTGGCCCTGGCCCGCGGCCGGATCATTCACGGGCGGTTCCTGCACCAGCGGGACGAGGACCCGGAGCAGGCCGCTGAGGACCCGCGCGAGCTCGCGCTGTTCGAGCGCGCGGCGCGGCTCTATCAGGCGCTCGGCGACGCGCACGGCGAGGCTGAATCGCTGTTCTGGATCGGCTGCTGTCACCAGGTTGTCCGGCGGGACGACGACGTCGCGGTTCCCTTTCTGCAACGGTCCTGGGAGCTTTCGGTGCTGGCCGACGACCGGCGGACGGGCGCCGACGCGCTCCGGCATCTGGGCATCGCGGCACACCGGGCTGGCCGGCTGGACGAGGCGCGGGATCGGCTAGAGGAGTCGGTGCGGCTGCGCCGGGACGCCGGGCTCATGCCCGGTGTCGCCGCGAATCTGGTCGGGCTGGCCTACGTCGCCGCCGAGCAGGGGCGCCGCGGCGACGCGCTGGCGCTGGCGCAGGAGGCGCGCGCGATCGCCGCCGCCAGCGGGGCGAACAGCATCCTGCGCCAGGCCGAGGAGGTACGCGACCTTGTCGAGCCGTCAGCACCCGGGTAGGGCGCCCGCGCTGGTGCGCGGCGGACAATTCCGATTCAGGCCCGGCGGCCAGCGTGGCATGCTGCGATGAGTCCGGGCCGCAAGCGCCGTCTGCAGCACGTGCTGGAACGAGGGGGCCGCCGATGACCACCGCCGCGCTGTCCGCCAGCGAACTGGCTCACCTACACGACGTCATGACCGGTCACGTCGAGGCCGGCGAGCTGCCGGGCCTGGTCACGCTCGTAGCCCGGGGCGACGATGTCCACATCGACGCCATCGGCTCCCCTTCCTTTGCCGACCGCAGTCCGCTGGCCCGGTCGGCCATCTTCCGCATCGCGTCGCTCAGCAAGCCGGTCACCGCGGCGGCGGCGATGTCACTCGTCGAGGACGGGCTGCTGCGGCTGGACCAGCCCGTCGACCACCTGCTGCCCGAGCTCGCTCATCGCCGGGTCCTGCGCGCCATCGACGCCGAGCTGGACGACACGGTCGCCGCCCGCCTGCCCGTCACGCTCGGGGACCTGCTCAGCTTCCGCATGGGGTTCGGCTCGGTGATGGCGCCGCCCGGCACCTATCCCATCCAGCGGGCCGAGGCCGAGCTGGGCCTGCAGAGCATCGGCGGCCCGCCGTGGCCGCCCGTGGCCTACGACGTCGATGGGTGGATGGCGGCGCTCGGCTCCCTGCCGCTGATGTACCAGCCGGGCGAGCAGTGGCTGTACCACACCTCGGCCCAGGTGCTCGGCGTGCTGCTGGCCCGGGCGGCGGGCCAGGACATCGAGACCGTGCTGCGCGAGCGCATCCTCGGGCCGCTCGCCATGCGCGACACCGGCTTCACCGTGCCGTCAGTTCAGCTGAGCCGGCTGACGACTGCCTACACCTCAGACCCGGCTACCGGCGAGATCCGCGTGCTCGATGATCCCGCTGACAGCTGGTGGAGCACTCCCCCGTCGTTCCCGGACGCCGCCGGCTGGCTGGTCTCCACGATCGGCGACTACTGGTCGTTCGTGTCCATGCTGCTGGCCGGAGGGAACCTGCGGGGCCAGCGGGTCCTGTCACCGGAATCGGTGGCGCTCATGACCACCGACCGGCTCTCCAGGGCCCAGCGCGAGGCGTCGGGGATCTTCCTCGGCAAGCACGAGGGCTGGGGCCTGGGGATGGCGGTCCCGGCGGCGGGGAGCACCGCTCCCCTGCCGTGCGGCATCGGCTGGGACGGCGGTACCGGCACCACCTGGCGCTCCAGTCCCGTCAGCGGCGTGACGGGGATCCTGTTCACCCAGCGCGAGGCCACCTCGCCCGCGCCTGTGCCGGTGATCAGCGACTTCTGGGCCGCGGTCAACGCCGCCGCCCGCTGACAGCCCGGCCCGCACAGTCTCCCGCGCAGTCTTACGTGCTGTCGGGCAGTCCCGCCTCGCGGCTCCCCGGGGAGGCCGCCGGGTCGAGGGGTTCAGCGAGGGGCGCAGCAGCGCGGAGCCCCGCCCCGGCAGGCCGCGACGGAGCGGCGAGGAGCCACGGCGGAGCGGCGAGGAGCCGCGGCGGGGCGGCGAAGAACAGGGCTATCCCGAGCCCCGCGACCATCGATCCCCACCAGATCCAGGGGCCGTGCCAGGAGGCCTGGGAGGTAAAGGTAAGCACGGAGGCGGCCAGCGAAGTGGCGATCAGTCGCGCCCAGCTGGCCGACGCGGTCACGAGCGCGACCGCCAGCGCGGGCCACAGGTAGTAGGCGACCATCACCGCCTCGAACACGCAGCGCAGTGCCAGCGCCACCGCGACCCACCACAGCAGTTCCTGGAGCGCTTCGGGGCTCCATCCCGCGCCCGGCCGCCGCAGGCGCCACCGGCGCCCGGCCAGGAGCGCGCATCCGCAGGCCAGCAGGATCGCCAGGGCCCTCGCAGGCCCGGCGGCCACCGCCCCGTTGCGCAGATGCGGAGCGAGCGAGGTCCACGGAGTGGGGTGATCGATAGCCGGCCAGTTGAGCTGGCTGGTCACGGCCCTGAAGGTGGCTCTCGGGTTCGCCGCAGCCGCGGCCGCCAGCAGCAGCGCGCTGGGGACCGCCGCCCGGGTGACGAACCCGGCCAGCCGCCTCGGCTCGAGGACCGCCAGGACGACTGGCAGCGCGAGGAGGACGAGCGGCTGGACGGCGACCGCCGCGCCGATGAGCCACGCCGATCGCCCGGCTCTGGAGTCGGCGAGCGCCCGGAGGCCGAACAGGAACAGCGCCACCGCCACGGCGTCCTCCGGATGCCCCCATCGCGCTGACACGTTCCACAGGGCCACTGCCCCCGCGGCCGCGAGCAGTGCCCGCTTCCACCGGGCCGTTCCCAGGCGCTCGGCCAGCGAGTCGGCGGCGAACAGGGCCATGGCGGACAGGGCGATCTCATAGGGCCCGGCGATCAGCCACGCCACCGGGTGGGCGTTATGCGGGCCCGGAATCGCGAGCCCGATTTCCGCCGCGTCGATGACGGCCACCACCGGAACGAGGATCACGGCCGCGCCCGGGAAGGCGACCAGGCCGGTAGGCGGCGTGTACAGGCCGCCCACGTCCAGATGCAGGAGGCGACGGGCTGCGACCAGGGTTCCCCACAGGTCATAGGGAAGCGCCCAGTCGTGCCTGCCGACCAGACGGATGCCCCAGGTGGTCGAGATCATCCCGACGGCAATCAGGGTGAGGCTGGCGAGCAGCGGGAACAGCCTCCTGATCGGCCACGGCTCCGGCGCGGGCACCGGCCTGCGGCGGCCAGCCGTGAAGTCCGCCCCGCCCGGGCGGGCGCGGCCTGGGGCGGGTGTCCACCGGCGGGCCATGCGCATCATTGTCGTCTTTCGCGCGGCAGCGCCGCAAAGCTGGCCCGGGTGCCCGCAGGCGGGGCGTCCTTTCACCGCTTGCGGGCAGTTCAGGGAGCGGCACCGATTACCCTGGTCGCCATGCTGAACCAGGCCGCCTCGCTGGTCCATCTTGATTTTTCTCCCCAGCACCGGCAGCCGCCTGGCTGGCGCGTCCTGCTCGCCACCGTCGCGGCCATCGCGGGCTCGCTGGCCGCCGACGCGATCCTGGTCGTGATCGGCCAGGCCGTCTTCCCCGCCACCAGGGGATACGCGCACTTCCAGTTCTCCGACTACGCCAAGCTGACCGTGATCGGCGTGATCATCGCTAGCGCGGCGTGGCCGGTCGTGACGCGGGTGACGTCGGCGCCCCGCTGGCTGTTCTTCCGGCTGGCCGTCCTGGTCACGCTGTTCCTGTGGCTCCCCGACCTCTACATCCTGTACCGGGGCCAGCCGGCCGACGCGGTCGCCGTCCTTATGGTCATGCACCTGGCGATCGCCCTGGTGACCTACAACTCGCTCGTGCACATCGCCCCCGTCCGGCCCGCCCGCCCCAGGCGCACCGCACCACCCGTCCCCGCTGGCTGAGCGGCAGCCCCCGTCGCCCGAGAACGCTGAGGGAAACGCGCCCGCCTGGCGGCCCGCGAACCCCCTGCAAACGCGGACTAACGGACACAACCTCTCGAAACGGCTTCTTCCTGCCCGGATTCGGGCAGGAACTTGGCACTGAGCCGTCCGAGGCAGCAGGATTGGGCAAGTGCTTGACCACGACCTCGTTGAGCGGCTGTCCGCTTCCGCGGGCCTGACTGCCGCGGAGGCGGCCCGGGTCGTGCAGGACGTCCTGGCCTGGTACCGCGAGCCGGTCGAGGATTACGTGCGGCGCCGCCACGCGTACTACCACGTCTACGGGAAACGCAACGCAGAGATCTTCGCGCTGATCGCCGACGAGCTGGCCGATCGCGTGGTCGCCGCGCCGCAGCTGTCCGAGCGTCAGCTGCGCCGCATCGTGTACGGCTGAGAAACCAGGGAGCAGGCTTTGTGCGGAATCGTCGGCTACATCGGCAACCAGAATGCTGTCCCCATCCTCATTGAAGGCCTGTCCCGGCTGGAGTACCGGGGCTACGACTCGGCCGGGATCGCGGTCCTCGGCCCGAAGGGCATCGGCGTCTTCAGGAAGGTAGGCCGGGTCCGTGATCTTGAGACGTCGCTCCCCAGGCGGGCCGGCGGCAAGGTCGGCATCGGGCATACCCGGTGGGCCACGCACGGCCCGGCGACGGAAGCCAACGCCCATCCGCAGTCCAGCGAGGACGGCCGGATCGCCGTCGTCCACAACGGCATCATCGACAACGCCGCGGTGCTGCGCGAGCGGCTGGCGGCCCAGGGAGTGACGTTCACCTCCGAGACCGACACCGAGGTCATCGCTCACCTGGTGGCCCGCTCGGCGGCCGCCACCCTCGAGCAGGCCGTGCTCGACACCCTGTCCAGGGTCACCGGGACCTACGCCATCGCGGTCATCGACGAGCGGCACCCGGACCGGATCGTGGCCGCCCGCAACGGCTCACCGCTGATTCTCGGCGTGGGCGATCACGAGATGTTCATCGCCAGCGACCTCGGCGCACTCGTGCGGCACACCACGTCGGTCGTCCACCTGGACGACGGCGAGCTGGCCACGGTCACCGCGTCGGGGTTCCGCACCTTCAGCCGGGAAGAGGAGAACACGGCCAAGGCGCCGACCAGCGTCGACCTCGACGTGGCCGACGTCGAGCTCGCCGAGCACCAGCACTACATGCACAAGGAAATGCTCGAGCAGCCGTCGTCCGTCGAGCGGATGCTGCGGGGGCGCCTGGATGACCGGTTTGGTACCGCCCGGCTCGACGGGCTCAACCTCGGGCCGCGCGAGCTCCGCACCTTCCGCCGGGTGAAGATACTCGGCTGCGGTTCGGCGTACTACGTGGCGCAGATCGGTGCCTCCATGATCGAGGAGCTGGCCCGCGTCCCCGCCGACGCCGAGCCGGCCTCGGAATTCCGCTACCGGAATCCGATCATCGAGCCTGACACCCTCTACGTCGCGGTCAGCCAGTCCGGCGAGACCGCCGACACCGCGTTTGCCGTACAGGAGGTCAAGCGCAAGGGCGGCCAGGTCATCGGGCTGGTCAACGTGGTGGGCTCCACCATCGCGCGGGAAACCGACGGGGGGATCTACCTGCACGCCGGGCCCGAGGTCGCGGTGGCCTCGACCAAGGCGCTCACTCACATGGGCGTCGGCTTCGCCATGCTGGCCCTGGCCTTGGGCCGGGTCCGCGATCTGTCGATCAGCGACGGCCAGCGGATCATCGCGGGGCTCCGGAGGCTGCCACGTCAGATCCAGGAAGTCCTCGCCGACGAGCCGCATATCGCGGAGGTGGCCAAGGGCCTGTCCGGCGCGCAGAGCCTGTTCTTCATCGGCCGGGTCCGCGGCTATCCCGTGGCCCGTGAGGGCGCCCAGAAGTTCAAGGAGGTGTCGTACCGGCATGCCGAGGCCTACCAGACCAGCGAGCTCAAGCACGGGCCGCTGGCCCTGATCGACGAGAACATGCCGACCGTGGCGATCGTCCCCGACGATGAGCTCACCGATCGTAACCTGGGGGCCATCCAGCAGGTCGCCGCCCGCAACGGCCCCGTCGTGATCATCACCCATCCCGGCGTCAGCACTGGAGACCTGGATGTCCCCGGCATCGTCGTCCCGAAGAATGAGCGCGAGCTCGATCCGATCCTGCTGATCATCCCCCTCCAGCTGCTCGCCTACCACGCCGCCCTGGCGCTCGGGCATGACATCGACAAGCCCCGCAATCTCGCCAAGTCGGTCACCGTCGAGTAGCGCGGCGCGGGCGCCCCAGGGCATGCTGGGCGATGCGGTTCGGGCGGCGCCCGGGCACCCGCTGACCCGCTGCCTGGCGCAGCCCCGGACCGCCCCCGCGAGGACCATCGGCCCTAAACGGCCTACGCTGCTGAATCATGACAGCTTCGCTCAGTGACACGGTGCGGAAGATCATCGACGCCCCGAATCCAGCGGTCCTGGCTACCATCAACCCGGACGGGAGCCCGCAGACGTCGGTGGTCTGGGTGACGCGGGACGGGAATGACCTGCTCATCTCCTCGGCCGCGGGGCGGCGCAAGGCCAAGAACCTGGCTCGTGATCCTAGGGTCAGCGTGACCGCGTACGACCGGAACGACCCGCTCGAGTACGTCGAGGTGCGCGGCCTCGCCCAGGTCACCGAAGACCCCGGCCGCCGGCTAGCGGTCCTGCTGGCCGAGGAGTACGAGGGGCCAGGCGCCGGCCAGGAGTTCCTGGACCTGCCGCCGGAGGTCATCCGTATCGTCATCCGGATCACCCCGCAGCGGGTCGCCGGGAGCGCTGTCCGCTGACTCGCGGGGTCTGAGCTCGCGGGCTCTGAGCTCGAACAGTCCCGAGCTCGGACGGAACCTTAGCTCGGACTGTCCCTGAGCTCGTTGACGAAGTTCTAGCGTCAACCATGGGTTACTACCTGGCCGGCGACGTGGAATGCGGAACTGACGCGGGCGGCGGCCGTGGACTGCGGAGCCGCTGCGGCGGAAGGCCGGGTCCTGCCGACCCGGCCGCCGGGCTAGCCGATGGTGCGGCTCCGCCCGCGGAACTCGGCCACGACGTCACTGCCGCGCCGGACGGTGACGTCGTAGATGCCGCTACGGCCGTAGCTGACGCGTTCCGCGGCGGTGGCGACCAGCACGTCGCCCTCGCGTGCGGGGGCGATGAACGTGATGTCGGCGCCGGCCGCGACGGTCACCGGTCCCCGGCTGTTGCACGCGCACGCGAAAGCGGTGTCGGCGAGCAGGAACACGTAGCCGCCGTGCGCGATCGCGTGGCCGTTGACCATGAGCCGGCTGACGGTCATGCGCACGGTCGCCGTTCCGTCGGCGGCCTCAACCAGCTCCATCCCGATGTTTCTCGATGCCAGGTCGGCTTCGAACATTGCCGCCGCGGGGTGCTCAGGTGGCCGTGACGAATCCGGCATCGCGTATTCCTCTCCCTGGTGCGCCGCTCGCTGATGACAATACGGCCAGGCCGCCCGGTGAGCGGTCGGCCGGGACGCCTGGCTCGACCGGGCGCTGCGCGACTTCCGCGTGCTGCTCCTCGACCAGCGCGGCACGGGCCGTTCCTCCCCCGCCAACCGCCGCACGCTCGCCGCGCTCGGCAGCGCCCCGGCCAGCTGACCGGCGGCCAGCCGTGGAGCGTGCTCGGCCAGAGCTTCGGCGGGTTCTGCGCGGTCACCTACCTGTCGCAGGCGCCCGAGGGCATCCGCGAGGCGTTCATCACGGGCGGCCTCACCGCTCTACGCGCTGGTGCACGAGGCGTGCTATGCGCAGGGCAGCACCGCTACCCGGTGGGCCGCGCACCGGATCAGGTCCGAGTTCGGCGAGTTCGAGCCGCTGCCGCACTCGATGGCGACGAGCCGCTGCTGTTCACGGGTGAGATGATCTATCCATGGATGTTCGACAACGATCCGGTCCTGGCTCCGCTAGCTGAGGCCGCCCAGCTGCTGGCCGACCGCGCCGGGTGGCCGGATCTGTATGACCCGGCCCGGCTGCGGGCCAGCCAGGTTCCGGCCGCGGCCGCGGTCTATTTCGATGACATGTACGTGCCGCTGGAATTCTCGGTGCCCACGGCGGCCGCGATCGGCACCCTGAAACCGTGGGTGACCAGCGAGTATGACCATGACGGCCGGCGCCCGAGCAACGGCGCAGTGCTCGACAGGCTGATCGCCATGGCCCGCGGCGGCCTCTGAGATCGAAGGGCCGGCCCGTTATGTAGTTGTGGTTAAGCAGCTGTTTCCGGGCAGGCTCGACGACTATGACGCGCCCAGCGGCCATGATGCGCCCGCCGGGCAGGACGCGCCCGGCGGCCCGGCCCCGGTGCCACCACGGCCGGCCGCCTCCCCCGAGGTCACTGTCCTGCAGAACGCAGGCCACCCGGCTGGCCGTCAGGCTCCAGAGCTGTCCGTCCCGGGGGCCAGCCAGCTGTCCCGCCGCCCCGCCGCGCAGCGGCGATCCGGCCGCCGGGCAGATACCCAACCGTGATCAGCTCAGCGCACCCCCAGGCCGTCATCTGGCGTCCTAGCAGGTAGAGGGGCAACCACAACCAAGGGGGAACGCTGATGAGATTCTTAAGCGCGCGCCGGGGACTGGCCGCGGCGTCGATCGTGGCCACGCTGGCATCGGCCGGACTGGCCGCCACCGTGCCTGCGTCTGCCGCGACGGGCACGAGGGCGGCGGCCGCCCACCGCCCGGGCGGTGTCGGGACCGTGCTCGTGAACTGCGCTGGTGCGCCAACGGTACGGCCCAGCCGCTACGTCATCTCCTGCGCGGACGCCAACAACTACCTCGCCCGGCTGAGCTGGGCCGCCTGGGGATGGCACAAGACCGCTTACGGCCACGGCACGCAATGGATCAACACCTGCAGGCCGACCTGCTCGGCAGGGCATTTCCGCGTCTTCACGGTCTCGGCGGTACTGTGGGGCGCCAAGCCTTACGCCCACGGCCTGCTGGCCTTCCGCTGGCTGACGCTGGTCTACACCCGGGTGCGGCCGCCGCACACGGGCACCACCGTCACCTACGGGCTGCCCGGCTAGGTGCCATCAGCGGGTCGGCGCCGGCGCGAGCCCGCTGGCGCCGGCCCCTGACCGGGCCGGCAAGGGCGTATGCTGACGCCGTGCCACGATATGAGTACCGCTGCCGGGCCTGCGGGGCCACGTTCGAGCAGACCAGGCCGATGAGCGAGTCGTCCGCTCCGTGCAGCTGCCCGCAGGGCCATGACGACACGGTGAAGCTGCTGTCCACGGTCGCCGTCGGGGGCCGGGCAAGCTCTCCGGCAGGCGGCGGCCAGGCGGGCGGTGGCGGATGCTGCGGCGGCGCCTGCGGCTGCCGCTGACGCCGGCTTCGCGGTCATGAACCCGGCCGGGTGACTGCCCGGGTGAAAACGCCGGGCGGCCGGGCGAGGAGTCCATGGGCTACGCCGAGTACTGCACCGGCAGCGCCAGCACTCCGTCCAGCGTCTGCGCCCACGAGGGCGCCATCGAGAACGTGCCCGGCGGGTTCCGGATCGGCGGCACCAGCCTGTCCTCGCCGCGGTGGGCGGCGCGGACCGCAGACCGGGACAGCTACACCGGCCACCGCAGCGGCAGCATCAACCCGCTGCTGTGCTTCTGGCTCGCCCGCACTGACGCTGGCCCAGGATAGGGCCGGCGACAGCGACTGTTTCCGGCGTCCGGGCGCCAGGCGCGGCGACGTTCAGCCCGCAGCGCCAGCACCAGCACCAGCACAGTGCTACGCCGTTGGGTGCGGCGCAGGCTAAAGCCAGCTGATCCGGGCGCTCGCCGCCGGCTCGCCGCCGGGAGGGGCCGCGAGCTGGCCGGCCTGCACCCGGCCGAGCAGTTTGCGCACCACCTCGGTGATCTCGGGCAGGCAGTCGCGCAGGCTCTTTGCGTCGGCGGCCGTCGTCTCGTCTGCGGCCAGGCCGGCCCGCTCGGCAAGCCCCTCGAGGTCGGCGAGCTGCGCGCCGACCCAGCCGACCGGATCGGCCGACAGCCCCGGGTCGAAGACCCGGCTGCCTGGCTCCCAGCCGCGGAAGGCCGGGTGGTGGTGAGCGCGGTCCAGGCTGCCCGGCGGCCCGTCCGCCGCCTCTAGCAGGTCAGCCCGCCAGACCGGCTGCCCGATCTCGATCGGCCGGGCCGAGTAGATGGAGCCCTTCAGCTCGCCCGGCTCAAGGATCCTGACCTCCAGCCGCACTCCGCGCTCGGCGCTCTCCTGGCCTGGCAGTGGCCTGGGGTCAACGAAAAAAAGGTCGCTGACCACCACGCCGAACCGCTCGAATCCGAATGCGTACAGCACTGCGGGGCCTCCTCTCCCTCAGCTGACTCTGCCACCATGCTCCCCGGCCGCGCCGGGCTCCGCCACCGGCCGGCTGGACGGACTGAGCGGGCTTAGCGTGCTGCCGCCCCTGGTCCCGCCGCCGCAGGGCCGGCGCGCGGCCGGGCCCAGCCCGCCCGCAAGCCGAGGTGGCCCGGGCTGCGGGCCCGCTGATAAGGTAGATTACCCGGAATTCACGGTATTCCCATGTCAATAGCATTCTGCAGGTCAGTCTATTGCTTTTAGTGGCGGAGTCACGTAATTGCAAAATGCCTTCCGCGAATTTGCCCTCGACGGAAAGCGCTGGCCGGGGCCTAACGGCGCTCTGCCAGTGCCCGGATCGGCTTTCGCATGGGCGGACGCCAGCAGGTCGTCGACGCTGCGACGGGTCTGGCTTGACACCTTCGACTGGCGGCTCTACCGCGCCGGGCTGACCCTCGAGGAGGTCAGCAGCCGGGCGAGAAGCGACATTACGCTCACCGGCCGGGACGGCACAGTGATCGCGGCCGAGCAGATCGGGGTCCGGCCGCCCGGCCAGGCGGCCAGGCCGAAATGGCCAGGGCGGCTCGACACGCTGCCGCCCGGGCCGCTGCGGGAGCACCTCGGCCCGGTGGTCGGCGTGCGGGCTCTCGCACCGGTCGCCAAGGCGGTCAGCGTCCTGCGCGAGCAGGCGGTGCTGAATTCCGACGACAAGACGGTGGCCAGGGTAACGGTGGACCGGATGACGGTCAGCTACCCTTCACCGGCTACCCCCCCGGCCCGCCTCACCGTGACCGCGCTGCGCGGGTATCAGCCGCAGGCGCTCCGCCTGGCTGAGGCGCTGTCCGCCGCACCGGGCGTGGCCAGCACCGCTCAGACCGCGCTGGAGGCCGCGCTGTCCGCGGCCGGGCGGCGGCCAGGGGACTATTCCAGCAAGATCGACGTCGAGCTGACCCCCAAGATGCCAGCCGCTGCGGCGCTGGCCGCTGTCCTGACCGCGCTGCTGGATACCCTGGAAGCCAATGTCGAGGGCACCGTCCGCGATCTTGACATCGAGTTCCTGCACGACCTGCGGATCGCGGTCCGGCGCACCAGGTCCGCGCTCAAGCTGGCCGGGAGCGTCCTGCCGGCCAGCTTGACGGCGAAGTACCGGCCTGAATTCAAGTGGCTCGGCGACCTGACCACGCCGACCAGGGACCTGGACGTGTACCTGCTGGGCTTCCCCGCGATGGCAGCGGGCCTGGTATCCGCGACGCCAGCTGAGCTCGAGCCGTTTCACGACTATCTCGCGCGCAAGCGCGCCGCAGCGCAGCGGCAGCTGGCCCGCGGGCTTCGGTCGGCCCGGTTTTCCAGGCTCACCGCGGACTGGCGCGACGCCCTCGCGGCCATCCCGGCGGGCAGGCGGGGGCCCTCGGCCGCCCGGATCGCGGCCAGCAAGATCAACCATGCGCACCAGCGGGTGCTGAGCGCGGGAGCCGCCATCACCGCGGCCTCTCCCCCGGAAAGCCTGCACGACCTGCGCAAGCGCTGCAAGGAACTGCGTTACCTGCTGGAGATCTTCGGATCGCTCTACGATCCGGGCGAGCTGTGGCGGGCGGTCAGGGAGCTGAAGGGCCTGCAGGACTGCCTCGGCGAGTTCCAGGACACCCAGGTGCAGCATGACAAGATCAGGGCCTTCGCGGCTGAGCTGATGGCCGAGCGGACCGCGCCCGCGCCGACCTTGCTCGCGATGGGCGAGATCGCGGCGGCCCTGATGGTCAGGCAGCAGCAGGCGCGCAGTGAGTTCGGCGGCCGGTTCCGCGATTTCGCGAGCCCGCTCAGCCAGAGCCGGATCCGCGCACTCACGTCGGCGGCCGCGCGATGAAGGTGCTTGCCTCGTACAACATCAAGGGGGGCGTCGGCAAGACCGCGACCGCTGTCAATCTCGCCCACCTGGCGGCGCGAGAGGGCTACCGGGTCCTGCTGTGGGATCTGGACCCGCAGGCTGCCGCGAGCTACCTGTTCCGGATCAGGCCGCGGGTCAAGGGCGGGGGCAAGGCGCTCATCGCGGGGACCCGCTCCATCGACGGCGCGATCAAGGGAACCGACTTCGACCGCCTCGACCTGCTTCCCGCCGACTTCACCTACCGGAACCTGGACCTGATCCTGGACAGTGCCAGGAAGCCGACGCGCAAGCTGCGCAGGTTGCTGGCACCGCTGCGGGCCGACTATGACCTGATCTTCCTCGACTGTCCGCCGAGCATCTCGCTGCTGTCGGAGAGCGTGCTGCACGCGGCCGACATACTGCTTGTCCCGCTGATCCCGACCACGCTTTCGGTCCGGACCCTCGACCAGCTCACCGAGTTCATCTCCGGTTTCAACGGGCACCGGCCTGGGATCCTTGCGTTCTTCTCCATGATCGATCGCAGGAAGCGCCTGCACCTTGAGATATCCGAGCAGCTTCCGGCGGGGCGCCCCGACTTCGCGGCGACGGCCATCCCCGCGCTGTCGGTCATCGAGCGGATGTCGGTGGAGCGCGCCCCGGTGACCGCGTTCGCGCCGCGCAGCGCGGCGGCGCGAACCTACGCCGCGCTGTGGGCGGAGGTCAAGGAGCACGGAGCGCTGCCGGCCCCGCCGCCGAGGACCTGACACCTAAAGCCGGATACGTCCTCGCTGGTTAATTCGCAGTGCAGCACGCCGCCCTGCCTCAGCGCAGCACCTTCCGCCGGTACAGGCCCACGGCGATGGGCGCGAATATCGCGATCAGGCCCGCCGACCACACCAGCACGGCCAGCTCGGGATGCTGCATCGGCCAGTCCGGTACCGCAGCGCCCGGGTTGGGGCCGCCGAATAGCGCCCGGCAGGAGGTTGCGATCGCGCTCATCGGGTTCCAGTTGGCCACCGCCTGCAGCCAGCCCGGCATGCCCTGGGTGGGCACGAAGGCATTGGAGACGAAACTCAGCGGCAGGAAGATGATGAAGCCCATGGCCTGCGCCGCCTCGGGACTGCGCAGCAGCATCCCGGCGCACGCCCCGGCCCAGGTCATCGCGTAGGCAAAGAGCAGGGACAGGCCGATGGCGGCCAGCGCGTCCGCCATCCCGTTCTGGGCCCGCCAGCCGATGGCCAGCCCGGTGGCGGTCAGCACCACGATGCCGAGCACCTGGGTGATGAGGTCCGCCAGGGTCCGGCCGGCGAGGACCGCCGAGCGGGCGATCGGCAGCGACCGGAACCGGTCGATCAGCCCGGCCGACATGTCGGTGGTGAGGCCCACCGCCGTGCCCGGCGCACTGCCTGCCATGGCCATCCCGAACATGCCGCTCACCAGGTACTGGTGGTAGCCGCCGCCGCCCGGCAGGTGGATCGCTGAGCCGAAGACGTAGGCAAAGAGCAGCACGAAGATCACCGGCTGGATCGTGACATCGCTGAGCTGCTCGGGCTCGCGGGCGATCCGGGCCACGCTGCGCCGGGTCAGCACCCAGGTGTCCTTGATCGCCCAGAGGACGCGGCTCCCCGGCTGGCCAATGGCCGGGCGTGCCGCGACGGTCGCGGTAGTCATCACTCCTCGCTTTCTGCCGTGGTGGCGGCGTTGTCGGCCGCGTGGCCGGTAACGGTCATGAAGACGTCATCCAGCGACGGATGCCGGATGACCAGGTCGTCCAGCAGCACCCCGGCGGCGTCGAGGTCCCTGACGATCGCGGGCAGGCGCCGGGCTGCCGTCGCGACCGGCGCCTCGGCGGTGCGCGCGCCCCGATCGGCCTGCACTGGCGCATCCGCGTGACGGGCCAGGGCCACGCAGGCCGCCTCAAGGTCGGACTCGGGCGCGACGGTCAGTCGCACGCGCTCCCCGCCGATCTTGGCTTTGAGCTGGGAAGCGGTGCCGTCAGCGATCACGCGGCCGTGATCCACCACGGCGATCCGGTCGGCGAGCTGATCGGCCTCGTCCAGGTGCTGGGTGGTCAGCAGCACCGTGGTGCCGCCGGCCGCTAGCCCGCGGACGATGTCCCAGGTCACCAGTCGGCTGCGCGGGTCAAGCCCGGTAGTCGGCTCGTCCAGGAACAGCACCTCGGGCTCGGCTACCAGGCTCGCGGCCAGGTCCAGGCGGCGCCGCATGCCGCCGGAGTAGGTCTTCACGCCGCGGTCGGCGGCATCGGCGAGATCAAAGCGGTCCAGCAGCTCGCCCGCCCGTGCCCTGGCCTGCCGCCCGGACAGCCGGCCCAGCTGGCCGATCATGACCAGGTTGGCCCGCCCGGTCAGCGACTCGTCCAGCGCCGCGTACTGGCCGGTCAAGCCGATCCGGCGGCGTACCTGGTTGCCCTCGGTCACGACATCATGGCCGAGCACCCTGGCGGAGCCGTGGTCCGGACGCAGCAGCGTGGTCAGCACCCGCACGGTGGTGGTCTTGCCGGCGCCGTTGGGACCCAGCATGCCGAGGATCTCTCCCGCCTGGACCTGGAGGTCCAGGCCGTCCAGCGCGCGGGTCTGGCCGTAGCTCTTGGCGAGCCCGGCGGCATCGATGGTCAGCGTGCTCATCATCACCTTGTTAGTACGGCGTACTATTACTCGTACGAGGTACTATATAGTACATAGTACGAGAGTCAAGCTGATATCTTGCGGGCGTGACCAGATGCCGAGCTGCTGGCCGGGAAAAGGGGCCGACGGCGACGGCCGCGGGCGGGCTCGCGGGCGGAGGGAGGCCAGGTGGGTAGCGAGGGGACGCGGCGAGCCGGCGGCCAGCCAGAGTCGCGGTCCGGCCGCGGCCCGGCGGCCCCGGCCGGCCGGGGCGATCGCAGCGGCCAGCCAGGCGCGCCCCCGGATGCGCTGCGCGCTGCGGCACCGGACATCGCCGACTTGTGGACGCCCTTCAGCCTTGGACCTGGCCAGCCCGCGTCCCGGCAGAGCCGGTCCGGTCAGCGCCGCCACGAGCAGCTGCAGCGAGCCGCTGGCCGCGAGTCTGGCCGCGGGCGGCCCCGTCCGCGGCCGGCGCTGTCCAAGCTGGAGATCGTGGACGCGGCCATCGCCGTTGCCGACGCCGAGGGCGCCGATGCGGTCACTATGCGCCGCGTCGCCCAGATACAGAGCGCCGGGGTCATGTCGCTGTACTGGCACGTCGCCAACAAGGAGCACCTGCTGGATCTGATGATCGACACCGTAACGGGCGAGATCGAGGTGCCGGAGCCGACCGGGGACTGGCGCGCCGACCTTCGCGCGCATGCGCTCAGCCAGCGCGCCATGCTGCGACGGCACCCGTGGGTGACGGAATTCATCGGCGGCCTGCCGCCGCTCGGCCCGGCAACCGCGGTGTACCTGGAGCGCTCCCTCGCCCTGCTGGACGGCCTCGGCACCGACGTGGCCACCATCATGAATATCCTGACCACCGTCGCCACCTACGTGCTCGGCTCCGCTCTGCGCGAAGCCAGGGAGGCACTGACCAGCCGCAACGACGAGGAACTCGGCTTCAGCGAGGAGGAGATCGCCAACTGGATGGCTGAGCGCCGGGAGCGGCTCGTCGCGTCCGGCCGGTTCCCGCACTTCGTGCGGTTGATCGACGACGGAGTCGACCCGGACGCGGCGCAGACAAGGGACGAGCGGTTCGAGTTCGGCCTCGACAGCCTGATCGACGGCATCGCAGCCCGGATCGGCGGCCCCCCGCACCCGCCGGCTCCCGGGTCCCGCTAGTGCACCGGCCGGGCCAGCAGTCTGCTGGCTGCCTTCCCGCCTGACGCACTCTCCGCTTAGGGTTCATCGGAAAAGTCGTCGCGCTCATGAAAACCGGGCCGGGTGCCGGGGCCCGGCCGCAGTCAGCCCAGCCCGGAGATAGTCAGCCCAGCCCGGAGATGAAGCCGATCATCGCGCGACTGACCTGGTCGGGGCGTTCCTGCTGGGTCCAGTGACCGCACCCGGGGAGCAGCACGGGCTCGGCGAGCCGCGGCGCGGCATCGCGCAGCCTGGGCAGCAGCTCCCCTGCCCCGGGGAAGCTGATCACCAGGTCGCGGTCGCCCGCCACGTAAAGGGCAGGGACCGTCACCGGCGCGTGGTGCCATGCGGCCGTGAGCTCCCAGTTGCGGTCCAGGTTGCGATACCAGTTCAGCGGCCCGGTAAATCCGGCGCCGTCGGCATACTCCGCCGCGTAGGTGTCGATGTCGGCGCTGGTCAGCCAGGAGGGCAGGGCCACTGGATCGACGCAGATGTCGAGAAACCCGCCACCCGGCGGCACGACAGGCAGGCCGCCTGGCCCCTCCCCGGACGCGCTGAACAGCAGCTTGCGGAACGTGAGCCGCGGGTCGGCGCTCAGCTCGGCGTCTGCGACTCCGGGCTGCTGAAAGTAGACCATATAGAAGCCATCGCCGATCCCCGCGCGCATCACGGCGATCGGGGGGCTGCTGCCCCGGGGCCGGTAAGGGACGCTCAGCCCGATCACGCCGCGCACCCGGTCGGGCCGCAGCAGCGCCGCTTGCCAGGCCACCGGCGCGCCCCAGTCGTGGCCGGCCACGATAGCGTCCCGCGCTCCTAGCGCGTCCATGAGCGCGATAACGTCGCCGGTCAGGTGCAGGATCGTGTACTGGTCCACCGCATCGGGCGCCTCCGTCCGGCAGTACCCGCGCTGGTCAGGAGCGACCGCATGGAAGCCGGCGTCGGCCAGGGCGGTCAGCTGATGCCGCCAGGAGTACCAGCTTTCAGGGAAGCCGTGTAGCAGGAGCACGAGCGGCCCGGCACCCGCCTCGGCGATATGCATCCGCAGTCCGCGCGCATCTATGTAACGATGGGTGATCCCGGTGCTGGCCGACTGCGAGTCCATAGCGGGACAATAGCGCGCTCTGCTCCTGGCGCTCGCGGTGCCGCGGCGACGTGCGCGGCCGCCCGGACCTGGCCGCCGTCACCTGGCCGCCGGGGACAAAGAGGCCGCGGGAAGATGTCTTTGTAGCGATTGCAGGTACATAAGATGCTAGGACGGTCCATGCTGTACTGGAGAATATTGTCGGCATGAGGGGGGCTTGTTGGGCCGCAGGCTGCTTCGGCTGGAGATCCCGGTCTTCCCGGAGCGAAAGATGTTCCGGGTGCACGATCCGGCCGCTGATCCGGACGCGCCCGGTGGTCCGCTGCCTCCAGCCGACGCGCTCATCACCGCCAGCCGCGACCAGATGCTCGTGGCCTGTGCTCAGGAGCATGTCGGCGTGCAGCTCACCATCGAGGAATGGGAAGACGCCCCGGCCCCGTTCAGCGACGGCTACGAGGACGAGGCGAAGTGCGTCCTCTACCTGCGCGGTCACCTCAGCGTGGCGGACATGGCCGCCGGGCGCGCGCTCCGCAGCCTGCGCCTGGTGGGCGGCGTCGGTGACTACGGCGTCCGGGTGTACACCCGTAACCGCAAGGAGGCCGTCCGGCGCTACGCAGCCCTGTTCGAGCTCAACGCCGACCCGCTCGGCGATGAATTCCAGCAGGCGAGAAGACGGCTCGAGGGGCTGGAGCAGTACCTGATCCAGCTCTGGCGGGAGTCCTGAGCCTGAACCTTCCGTTGCCTCCGGGGCTACGGTGCCCGGCTGCCCGAGTGGTCGGTGACGCTGCTGTGCCCAGTCGGCGTTACCTGCTTGCTCGCTGCGGGAGATGCGGTGGACCGGCCGGGCATGTGCCGTATCGTGCTGGCCCGCAGCGGGCCGAGCGCATACACGAGCACCGAGACGACCGCTATCGCGACCAGCACCGCGCTGGCCGCGGCGAGCCGGATCCGCGGCGACCGCAGCAGGGCGGCCAGGCCCGGATGGCCGAACGAGCGCAGCCTCGACGCGAGCAGCGGATCGTCATTGGCGAGCTTGCGCTCCATCTCATCGAGCACGCGCTGCTCGTCCATGGACAGCGCCATGACGCACCTCCGGGCCACCTCTGCCACCACCGCTGAGCGCATGCGTGGGGACTGATTCTTACTATCCCCCGCAGCGAGATTTTTTACCCGTGCTTTGCGGCCCTGTTGCGGACGAGCTGCCGGCGAGATGCGGCCCGGCCGTCCCGGCTGCCGCCAAGTTCCCTCAAAGTCGAATAGGTATTTGATTCTCTCGAACTGGTATTCTAAGCTGCTGTGCATGCGATGGGACAGCCTACGGCTTGAGCGCGACAACGCGGGCCCGGCGGGCACCGCGGGACGATCGCCGGCGGGCGCTCCAGCCGAGCCGCTGGCACTCTTCGGCGCCGGCGCGGTGACCAGGACGTTCGAGACTCCCGGCTTCCGGGGCATCACGTTCTACGAGGTGCAGGCACGATCCATCATCAACCGGGTGCCTCCTGCGTCGAGGATGGCGTTCCAGTGGACCATCAACCCTTACCGGGGGTGCAGCCACGGCTGCGCCTACTGCTTTGCCCGCAACACCCACACCTACCTTGACCTGGACGCCGGTCTCGACTTCAACTCGAAGATCATCGTTAAGGTCAACGCGCCCGAGCTTGCCCGGCGTGAGCTGGCCAGCAGGCGGTGGCCGGGCGAGCACGTCGCGATGGGCACGAACGTGGACTGCTATCAGCGGGCCGAGGGCCGCTACCGGCTGATGCCCGGCATCATCAGTGCCCTGCGGGATGCGGGCAACCCGTTCTCCATCCTCACCAAGGGCACCCTGATCCTGCGTGACATCGACTTGCTGGCGGATGCCGCGCAGGTCACCGACGTCGGGCTCAACGTGTCGGTGGGATTTGTCGACAAGGAGCTTTCCCGCCGTGTCGAGCCAGGCACGCCCAGCCCGCAGCGGCGGCTCGGGGTATGCGCCGCGCTGACCGCGCGTGGCCTGCGGTGCGGCGTGCTCATGGGCCCGGTGCTGCCGTTCCTGTCCGATTCGCCGGCTCAGCTCAAGGCGACCGTCGAGCAGATCGCGCAGGCCGGCGCGAGCCACGTCAGCCCGATCGTCCTGCACCTGCGGCCCGGCGCCAGGGAGTGGTACATGGCCTGGCTGCGCGAGCATCACCCTGGCCTCGTCGGCTCCTATCAGTCCCTCTACTCCGGCGGTGCGTACGCGCCGAAGGCCTATCAGCGGCGGATAGCCGATCAGGTCAGGGACCTGGCGGCCGCCAGCGGCGTCGGCCGGGCGAGCCCGGCACGGGCCCGCAGGGCCGGGCCGCAGCGGCAGCAGGCCCGCGGCTCCGGCGGGCCGCCGCAGGCGCACGATCCGGGCGCGAGCCCGGCGGCGCGGTCGGCCGCTCCGGCGGCGCGGTCGGCCGCCGTTCAGCTCTCGCTGCTATGACCCCCCGCGAATACCGGCAGGCCTGCCGCCTGCCAGGCCCGGAAGCCGCCCGCAAGGTCGGTGGCGTTCCCGAGCCCGAGATCCTGGAGTGCGGCCGCCGCGAGGCTGGACGTGTAGCCCTCCGAGCACACCACGATTACCCGCAGGTCGTAACTGGCCTGCGGGAGCCGGGCGTCGCAGGCCGGATCGAACCGCCATTCGAGCACGTTGCGCTCGACCAGCAGGGCGCCCGGTATCTCGCCTTCCGCGGCGCGCTGCGCCTCGGGGCGGATGTCGACGAGCAGCGCGCCGTCCCGGGCAGCTGACGACGCCTGATGCGGCCCCAGCCGCTGCAGCCTGCCGCGCGCCTCGGCGAGCAGCTCGTCGACCGTCCGGCTCCCGGCCGGCCGCAGCGTGCCCGCCGGCTCTGCCGTGCCTGCCGCCGGCTGTGCCGCGCTCACCAGTCTCGTCCCGCTTGTGTCCTGGCCACCTGAACGAGCCCCCCGGAGGTCAGCTCATACCTGCGCATGGCGGTGAGCGGCGGGGAGTAAGCGTGTACGCTCACGGCCGGCACTTCCGCTGCGTTCGCGACGTCGTGCACATGACGGGGGCCGAACGCGCGGAGGCTCCCCGCGGCGAGCGATCTGCTGCGCGCCTGGCTCCGGCCGGGAGCCACGGTGCGCTCGGAGAGCCGGCCGCGCGCGACCGCGAACGCGCCCGCTGCCTCACCATGATCATGGAAGCCAGTATGCTGCCCGGGCAACCAGCTGAGCAGCCAGATCTCGTAATCGCTCGCCAGTTCCAGCCGGTGATACCAGCGCTGTCCGGCATCGAACCGCACCAGGTGGCTCCAGCCAGCCGGCTGGGCGGCCAGGCCGCCGACCAGCCGGGTCAGGCGGTGCTTGCGGTGCGCGAGCGGCGCCTGGTGCCCTCCGGGGCGCGCCTGGACCTGCACGGATTCCTGAAAGCCAACCCCGGTAAGCGCCATCCCATATATCCAATCGAATTAATGGGGAATAGTTTTAGAGAACGTACCACGCGGGCCCGTCACGTCGCAGGCTGGCGCGGCCCGGCAGGCCCGGCCGATGCGGCGGAGCGCCCCTGCGCCGGAGCGCACCGGCAGCGCACGTAAAGTTGCAGCCGTGGGAACCCAGCACGATGACGCAGCCCGCAGCGTGCCGGACCGGCTGGTCGTCCGCACCAGCCGGATTCCCGATCCAGGTGACCTGCTGGCCCGCCTGCCGGGCCCGGCCGCGCTGGCCTGGATCCGCCGCGGTGACGGGCTGGCCGGATGGGGAGAGGCGGCCCGCATCACCCTGCCGGCCGGGGTCGACAGGTTCACTGCCGGCGAGAAATGGCTGCGGGAGCTCTTCGACGGCGCCGAGGTCACCGACGAGCTGATGGTGCCAGGCTCCGGGCCGGTCGCCTTCGGCAGCTTCACCTTCGATCCTGCCTCTGACGGCTCCGTCCTGGTCGTGCCGCGCATGGTGGTGGGCCGCCGGTCTGGCCAGACCTGGCTCACTACCATCAGCGATGGCCGCACCGAGCCTGCGGCGCCGCGCCCGGCGGGCGCCCCGGCCCTGGTCCGCTGGCACGACGGGAGCCTGAGCGCTCCGCAATGGCAGCGGGCCGTGGCGGCCGCGGTGGAAAGGATCAGGGCCGGAGATCTCCGCAAGGTGGTGCTGGCCAGGGACCTGTACGCGGCCGCCTCCGGGGACATCGACGTTCGCCTGCTGCTGGCCAGGCTGGCCGCCCGGTACCCGGACTGTTATACGTTCTCCTGCGCCGGGCTCGCGGGCGCCACCCCCGAGCTGCTGGTCAGGCGCGAGGGCCTGGCGGTGAGTTCCCTGGTCCTGGCCGGCACCACACCGCGTGGCGCTACCGCAACTGAGGACGATGCACTCGGCGCTGCCCTGCTCGGCTCGGCGAAGGACGTGGAGGAGCACGAGTATGCCGTCGCGGATGTACGGGCCGCCCTGGCCCCCCGCTGCCGGGAGCTGGAGATAGACCCGCAGCCGGTGCTCCTGCGGCTGGCGAACGTGCAGCACCTGGCGAGCCGGGTGCACGGCACGCTGGCCCCCGGGAGCGGCGACGGCCCACGGGCCGGGGCGGCCGGAACAGCCGGCGAGCGGGCGGCGCCGACCGCGCTGGCCCTCGCGGCCTGCCTGCATCCGACGGCCGCGGTCTGTGGCACGCCAGCCGGGCCGGCCATGGACCTGATCAGGGAACTCGAGATGATGGACAGGGGCCGGTACGCCGGCCCGGTCGGCTGGACTGACGCGCAGGGCAACGGCGAGTGGGGCATCGCGCTGCGGTGCGCCGAGCTTGATGGCCGGCGGGCCCGCCTGTTCGCGGGCTGCGGCATCGTCGCCGACTCCGATCCGGTCGCCGAGCTCGCCGAGGCCCAGTCGAAATTCCGGCCGGTGCAGGACGCCCTGGAGGGCTAAGCCGCTGCGGCCGGTCCGGGCTCGTCGAGCTAGCCTGCCCCGGCGGGCCGTCCGGGCCGTCCGGGCCGCTCGAGCGCGGACTCGCACGCCGACCGCAGCCTGGCGCGCAGCGCGGCACCGGCTGCCCGGTCGGAGCGCATCTCGGCCACGCGCAGTCCCCGGCCCCGTAGCGCCGCGGAAAGGTCCGCCGGCCGCTCCAGCCTCGTGTATTCCATCCCGGCCGCCTGCGCGATGTGCCGGAGATCCGTCCCGTGCGGGGTGCCGAACAGGCGCTCAAACTGAGCCGGGAAGGCCGCCTGCTCCAGCGTCGAGAAGATCCCGCCGCCGTCGTTGCCGATCACCAGCAGGCACAGATCGGGCCGCGGCTCTTCGGGGCCCAGCATCAGGCCGGCGCAGTCGTGCAGGAACGCCAGGTCTCCGAGAAACGCGACCGCGGGGCCGCCGCCGGCGGCCTGGTGAGCGAGAGCCGCGCCGATCGCCGATGAGACCAGGCCGTCGATGCCGCTGGCCCCGCGGCTGGCCAGGATCCGCAGGCCGGCCCGCGGTGCCAGATGCTGGTCCAGGTCACGAACGGGCATGCTGGAGGCCGCCCACAGCAGGGCACCGTCAGGCAGCGCCGCGGCGAGATCGCGGGCCAGCCCGGGCTCACTGAGGCCGGGGCCGGCGTCCAGGATCGCGTCAGCGGCCTGCCGGGCCGCTGCGTCGGCCCGCTGCCACGATGCAAGCCAGGCGCGGGGCGGCCCGAGATCCGGCGGGCCTCCGGCCAGCGCGACCGCCTGCGCCACGTCGGTGGCGGTCCTGGCCGGATCGGACCAGCGGCCTGGCCCCTGGGCGAGCACGATGTGCCGGCCCGGAGGCGGCCCGGATGCGCCTCGCAGGAGCGCGAGCTGGCCCCGGGACAGGCCCGGCCGCCCAGCCGACACGATGAGATCCGGCCGGTGCGCCGCCAGGAAGCCAGCCGCGCCGAGCAGGTAACCGTATGCCGACAGCGCGTTCGGGCCGCGCCGGGCGTTCGATGACGGCTCGGCCAGCACGGGCCAGCCCGCTGCCTGCGCCAAATCGAGCAGCGGGGCCGCGTCGTAGTCGCCATCGCCGCAGACCAGCACCCCGCGCTCGGTCCAGGGCACGTCGAGGGCGGCCGCGGCGGGCGGCTGGCCGCCGAAGCCGGTCCACGGCCGCCCGCCCGGGCGGCCGTCCAGCGGCTCGGGCCAGCCCGAACCCCCGGCCTGCTCCCCCGTCTCAGGCAACAGCGGCTCCCTGAGCGGCACGTTGACATGCACGGGGCCAGGCAGCCCGCCGGCCGCGCCCGACGCCTGCGCGAAAGCCCGGCAGGCCAGCGACCGCCAGTAGCCGGCCATCCCCGGCCCGGCCTCAGGCACCCCGGCCTCGCAGAACCACCGCACCGCGCTCCCGTACAGCTTCAGCTGGTCGATCGTCTGGTTGGCGCCGGTGCCGCGCAGCTCGGGCGGACGGTCGGCGGTCAGCACGAGCAGCGGCACCCCGGACTCGTCGGCCTCGATGACCGCGGCGTGGAAGTGCGCGGCGGCCGTGCCTGACGTGCACACCAGCGCGACCGGTCGGCGGCTGGCCTTGGCCAGCCCGAGCGCGAGGAACCCGGCGCTGCGCTCGTCGATGCGCACGTGCAGCCGCAGCCCGCCGGCCCGGCAGCGGTCGAACAGCGCCATCACCAGCGGCGCGCTCCGCGAGCCAGGGGCCAGCACCGCCTCGCGCAGGCCGCACCTGACCAGCTCGTCGGCGATGACGGTGCCGAACGCGGTAGCCGGGTTCACCGCCGGACCGGCGGCCCGGCGCCGAGGAACCGCGCCGCGGCCAGCATCCGGGCCACCCACGGCGCGGGGTCTGCTGCCCAGGCCGACATCCGCTGCGGATCCGCGGGCGCCGCCCGGACCGGCAGCGCCCCGTCGCGGGCGGCCAGCGGCGCGGCCGTCACGTCGCCGGTCAGCAGGCTCATCGTGGCCAGCCCGCAGTCGTAGGGCAGCTCGGGCAGGGCGGCCGCCAGCGCCACGCCCGCCGCGAGCCCGACCGAGGACTCCACGGCGCTGGAGACGACCACCGGCAGGCCGCAGCCGCTCGCGATGCGCAGCGCCGATCGCACCCCGCCGAGCGGTGCCGCCTTGAGCACCACGATGTCGGCCGCCCCGGCCGCCCGCACGGCGAGCGGGTCCGCCGCCTTGCGGATCGACTCGTCGGCGGCCAGCGGCACGTCCACCAGGCGGCGCAGCTCGGCCAGCTCGGCCAGGGTGGCGCACGGCTGCTCGGCGTATTCCAGGCCGAACGGGGCCAGCGCGCGCAGCATCCTCGCCGCGTGCGGCACGCCCCAGCCGCCGTTGGCGTCGACCCGGATCCGCCCGAGCGCCCCCAGCGCGTCCCGCACCGCCTCGACCCTGGCGATGTCCTCGGCGTCGTCCTGGCCGGGCTCGGCGACCTTCACCTTCGCCGTCCGGCAGCCCGAGGCGGCGACGATCTCGCGCGCGCGCTGCGGGCCCACCGCGGGCACGGTGACGTTGACCCTGACCCGGTCGCGGGCCGGCGCGGGCCAGCCGCTGACGGCCGCCTCCAGCGCGCAGGCCAGCCAGGGCGCGCATTCGCGCGGGCCGTACTCGGTGAACGGCGAGAACTCGCCCCAGCCGGCCGGACCGCGGAGCAGGGCTCCCTCGCGGACGGTGATGCCGCGGAAGCGCTCCCGCATCGGGATGGCGTAGGCCCGGACCGTCGGCAGCAAGCCGGCCAGCTGCTCACGCAGCTCCGCCGCGCCCTGCTGGCCGCTGTCCCCGGTCACGGCGCGGCCGCCTGGTCACGGCCGGCGCGGGAACCTCGCGAAGTCCGGCGGGCGCTTGGCGACGTAAGCGTCACGGCCCTCCTGCGCCTCCTCGCTCATGTAGTACAGCAGCGTGGCGTCCCCGGCGAACTGCTGCATCCCGGCGGCCCCGTCAGTGACGGCGTTCAGCGCGCCCTTGAGCATCCGGAGCGCGAGCGGCGACTTCGCCAGCAGCTCCCGCGACCAGGCGACCGTCTCCTCTTCAAGCCGCGCGAGCGGTACCACGGCGTTGACCAGGCCCATCTCCAGCGCGTCCGCCGCGCTGTACTGCCGGCACAGGTACCAGATCTCGCGCGCCTTCTTCATGCCCACGGTGGAGGCGAGCAGCCAGGACCCGTAGCCGGCATCAAACGAGCCGACCTTCGGGCCGGTCTGGCCGAACACCGCGTTGTCCGCGGCGATGGTCAGGTCACAGCACACATGCAGCACGTGGCCGCCGCCGATCGCGTACCCCGCCACCATGGCGATCACCGGCTTGGGGGTACGGCGGATCTGCACCTGCAGGTCCAGCACGTTGAGCCGGCCCACGCCGCGGGAGTCAACATAGCCGTCGTCCCCGCGGACCCGCTGGTCACCACCGGAGCAGAAGGCCTTGTCGCCGGCGCCGGTGAGGATGATCACGCCGATCGACGGGTCGTCACGCGCCGCGGTGAAGGCGTTCGACAGCTCGAACAAGGTGGCGGGCCTGAAGGCGTTCCGCACCTCGGGCCGGTTGATGGTGATCTTGGCGATGCCGTCGGCCGTCTCGTAGACGATATCGGTGTACTCGCCTCCGGTGGCTGGCCCCGATGGCTGCCAGTCGATCACGTCGCATCCTCCTGCCGACCGCCTCATCTGCCCGATTAACCTTACGACCGTGACTTCCCGGCCCTTGCACGCGGTCCTGCTCCCGCCCGGCGGCTCAGGCCGCATGCTTATGGACCGGCTGGCTGCCGCCCTGGACGGCACCGGGCCCGCGATCCTGCCGCTGGACGGCGGCCAGCCTCGGGCCAGCCTGGCCGCGCTGCTCGAGGCGTTTGCCCCGGACGCCGTGGAAACCGCAGATCCGAAGCGGGATTATTCCGGCTGGCGCCCGGACCAGGCCGGCCCCGGCGTCGGGCCGGACATCGCCGTCGTCGTCGCCACCTCGGGCTCCACCGGCCAGCCGAAGGGAACGCAGCTCTCCGCCACCGCGCTGCTGGCCTCGGCGCGGGCCTCGCTGGCCCGGATCGGGGCGGTCGGCGGCGAGCGGTGGCTCGCCTGCCTGCCCGCCTTCCACGTGGCCGGCCTCCAGGTGCTCGTCCGCTCGCTGCTGGGCGGCACCGAGCCGGTCGACTGCGACCGGCTCAGCCCGGAGGTTCTCGCGGGCAGTGGGTGCCAGTACGCCTCGGTGGTCCCGACCCAGCTGCGCCGCCTGACAGAGGCCGGCGCCGACCTTTCGGCGCTGCGGGCGATCCTGCTCGGCGGCGCGGCGGCGCTGCCCGGCCTGGTGGCGGCCGCCACCGCGGCGGGCGGCCGGGTGATCACCACCTACGGGATGAGCGAGACGTGCGGCGGCTGCGTTTACGATGGCGTCCCGCTGGAGCAGGTCCGGCTGGGCATCGGGGCCGACGGGCGGATCCGGATCGTCGGCCCGGTACTGTTCTCCGGCTACCGGCTGCGGCCTGACCTGACCGCCCAGGCGACCGACGGTCCCTGGTTCGTTACCTCTGACCTGGGCTCGATCAGCCAGGATGGCCTGCTGACCGTCCGCGGCCGGGCCGATGACGTGATCAACACCGGCGGTGAGAAAGTGATCGCGGCCGAGGTTGCGGCCGCGCTCGGGACGCTCCCCGGGGTCCGGGAAGCCGCCGTTGTGGGCCTGCCGGACCCGGACTGGGGCGAGCAGGTCACCGCCTTCGTGGTTCCGGCCGACCCGGCTGCGCCGCCCGACCTGCCGACGATCCGCGCGCACGTGCGGCACATCCTGGGAGAGCCTGCGGCGCCGCGCGCCTTGCGGGTGGTCGCCCGGATCCCGCTGCTGCCCTCGGGCAAGCCGAACCGGGAGGCGCTGCGTATCCTGGATTCCTGAGCTGGCCACGGGCACACGGCAGCGCCACGGGAACAATTAGCCGCCCTGAGCGTTACAAGATAATGCCCGCGCTGCACAATACCAAGGGCTGCGGGCCCCCGGCCACTGACAGCGCAGCCGAGTGCGCTGTCCAGAGCGCACGCCTGACCTGCGCCCACGAAGGGAGGTGTCTCATGCCGAGGACGGCGACAGCCATGTCGCAGAGACACCAGGACGAGCCCACCATGACCAGCGTGGACGAGCTGATCCAGCGTGGCCGCGGCCAGGGTCAGCTATCCCTGCCCGAACTGCGCGCCGCCTTCGAGGACGCCCGCATCCCGCCAGCGGAGGCCCGGTCCATCCTGCGCGAGCTCGCCGAGGCTGGAGTGCAGCTTGGCAACGAGCTGCCGGACGCTGCCCAGCCGGGCGGCACCGGGCCGGCCTCACCAGGGGCCGCCGCCGTCGCCGATGTGATCGAGCTTGATGGCCTCGACGCGGCCAGCGCGGAGGCGTCAGTCCTGACGGCCACCGCGGCCACCGAGCTCGCCGCTGAGACGGACCTGGACGACCAGACGTCCGTCATGGGCGATTCGGTACATACCTACCTGAAGTCTATCGGCCGGACCAGCCTGCTCACCGCCGAACAGGAGGTGGACCTGGCCAAGCGGATCGAGGCAGGGCTGTTCGCCGAGCACAAGCTGGAGACCGAGACCGGCCTGTCGAAGAGCTACCGCCGCGACCTTGAGGCGGTCGCCGCCGACGGCCGCCGCGCCAAGGCGCACATGCTGGAGGCGAACCTGCGGCTGGTGGTCTCGGTCGCCAAGAAGTACAGCGACCGTGGCCTCTCCCTGCTCGATGTGGTTCAGGAGGGCAACCTCGGCCTGATCAGGGCCGTCGAGAAGTTCGACTACACCAAGGGCTACAAGTTCTCCACCTACGCCATGTGGTGGATCCGGCAGGCGATCCAGCGCGGCTTCGCTGACTCGGCCAGGACCATCAGGCTGCCGGTGCACGTGCTGGAGATGCTCAGCAAGCTGAGCCGCGTCGAGCGGGACATGCACCAGCGGCTCGGCCGCGAGCCGACGCCCGAGGAGCTGGCCGTCGAGCTGGACCGCACGCCCGACCAGATCGAGGAGCTGCTGCGGACCAGCCGCCAGCCGATCAGCCTGGATTCAACCATCGGCGAGGACGGCGAGACCAGCATCGGTGACCTCATCGAGGACGTTGATGCGCCAGAGGCCTCCGAGCTGGTGGACCGCCAGCTGATGGCCGACCAGCTCCGGCACGCGCTCGATGCGCTGACGCCGCGCGAGGCGACCATCATGGCCATGCGGTTCGGGCTGTATGACGGTAACCCGCACACCCTGGATGAGATCGGCAAGGCGCTCGGCCTGACCAGGGAGCGCATCCGGCAGCTGGAGAAGCAGTCGCTATCCAAGCTGCGCCATCCGAGCCGCGCCCAGCCGCTGCTCGACTACGCCAGCTGATCGGCCTCAGGCCCGCTCTTATCCCGCTATCCCGCCTGCTGAACCGGGCCCGACCTCCCGCCGGGCCCGGTTCAGCGTTCCCAGCCGACATCCGCGGGCCGCTCTGACCCGGGATCGGCTCGGCAGGTCCGACCTACGCGCGTTCCCCTGCGCGGCGAGTCCGGCCAACTCCCCCCGCCCCCGGTGCGTGCTGGTCACGGGCACCACTCGCGTGTCTATGGTCGCTTCTGTCACTGACGCCACAGGAGTTGGCGGCAGAGCCGGGCGAACGGGCGTGATCCGGCCGCTTCATGGGTGCCTTCCGGTAATCTTGACTGCTTTCCAGCGATATCTACTGGAAAGTCGGCAAGATCACTGGTCATTCCTCTGCCGCAGGGGCTGGCGGGACTGCTGTTGCCAGTCACCTAGATCCAGCCGAAGCCCGGCAACAAGGCCGGGAGCTATCCGGAAGATCATGAAGCCCAGTAATGGCACACATATCGACAACACCGCTGCCTTAACGCGCGGTGCCCTTCACACCATTAATGGTCGCGCGCCTGACTCGCGTAGTTGACAGCGTGAGGCACTTCGGCGAGGACGGCGGCACGGCCTGGCCTGGGCAGGTAAGGTGCCCGGATGGCTGTCCAGGTAGAAGTAGTCCGCCAGGTAACCGACGAGGTGGTCGATGCGTTCGGCCGCCTGCTCCCGCAGCTGTCCAGGTCAGCGCCGCCGCTGGACCGGGCCGCGCTGGAAGGGATCTCGGCTTTCCCGGCCAACACGGTGCTGGTGGCCCGCTCGCCCTCCGGCATGATCACCGGCACCCTGACCCTGGTGATGTTCCCCAATCCGACCGGGCTGCGCGCCTGGATCGAGGACGTGGTCGTGGACGAGTCCGCGCGCGGCCAGGGCGTCGGCGTGGCGCTGACCGTTGAGGCCCTGCGCCGGGCGGAGGAGGCCGGAGCCAAGACCGTCGACCTCACCTCACGGCCGTCGCGCGAGGCGGCCGGCCTGCTCTACGAGCGGATGGGCTTCGAGGTCCGCGGCTCCAGGCTGTACCGGTTCAACCTGGCCGCCGCCACGGCTGCGGCCGCATCCGGCGGCGCGGCTTCCTGACCCCGGCCCCGGACCGCCCAGGCCAGTCGGCCCGACTGCGAGCAGGCCAGCCTGACCCGCCAGGGTCAGTCGCCGAGTTCCGCGACGGCCGCGAGCAGCCGGTCCACGTCGGACCGGTCGTTGTAGTGCACCAGGCCGGCCCGCACCGCGCCGCCGCTGTCCCTGATGCCCAGCGCGCCGGTGAGTTCCCAGGCGTAGTTGTGGCCGCTCCACACGTTGATCTTGCGCGCGGCGAGGTGCTCGGCGACCTGGCCCGGCGGGCGGCCCGCGACGGTGAAATACGCGGTCGCAGTGCGCCGGGCGGCCTTGCCGTAGGTGGTCACGTGGTCCATGGCGGCCAGGCCGCCGAGCAGCTCCTCGAAGGTGTCCTGCTCGTACCCCTGCACCTCTGCCATGGCGGCGAGCACGCGCTGCCGCCTGGGCCTGCCGGCACCCTCGCCGGCCAGCGAAGCCAGGTGCTCCACGGCCGCCGTGACGCCGGCCAGGTCGGCGAACGGAAGGGTTCCCTGCTCGAACCGCTCAGGCACCGAGTCCGGGGCAGGCAGCAGCTTGTCCGGCGCCAGGGCGTCGAGCAGCGCCGGATCAGCGACCACCGCGCCCACGTGCGGCCCGGACCATTTATAGGCGCTGGTGGCGTAGTAGTCGGCGCCGAGCTTACCCACGTCGACCGGGCCGTGCGGGGTCGCGTGGACACCGTCGACATAGCTAACCGCGCCAGCCGAGCGGGCCATCGCGGTGATGGCGGCCACGTCCGGGCGGGTACCGAGCACGTTGCTGGCGGCGGTCACCGCGACCACCCTGGTCCGGTCGCCGATCAGCTCGCCGAACTGCGCCGTGTCCAGGTCCCCGGTCGCCGGGTCGACCTCAGCCCAGCGGACCACGGCACCAGCTCCGGCGGCGGCCTGTACCCACGGCCGGATGTTCGCGTCATGATCAAGCCTGGACACGACGACCTCATCACCGGGGCGCCAGCCGGCCGCGAGGCTGCGCGCGAGCCGGTAGGTCAGGGTCGTCATGTTGGGACCGAGGATGACTCCCTCCGGCTGGCCGCCGGTCAGGTCCGCCAGGGCGGCCCGGCACTCGGCAGTGATCGCATCGGACCGCTGGCTGGCCGGGAACCTGCCGCCGGCGTTACCGAGCCCCGCCCGATAGGCGCCGCTGATCGCATCGATCACCGAGGCGGGCAGCTGCGTTCCGGCCGCCCCGTCCAGATAGGCGTATCCATCGGCCAGCGCCGGATAGGCGGCCCGCACCCTGCTGACGTCGAAGGCCATCGGGATCCTTGCTCCCTCCGCGGTACGCAGGCCACCTGGAGGTGGCTGGCGCTACCGATGCTAGCCAGGCGGCCCGGGATGCCGCCCCGCAGCCGTAGCCAGGACGCCCGAACCAGGCCGCCGACCCGCCGCCCGGGCTCCGGCGCAGCAGGGCCTGATGGGTTCCTCCCCGACTGCCGGTGATCGGCCGGCCCCCGGCCTCCGGCCCCAGGTCAGAGCGCCAGAGCTCGCTGGCCCCGCCACTAGGCGGCCTCTCGGCACAATCATCGTGACCAATCCGGTTCCTACGGGTCCGGGGTCCGCTGCCCGTAGCCGGGGCCTTCGGCCCTGTCCGCCGGCCCGCGGTCGGGGACCAGGTTCCCTGGGTCCTGCCAGCGGAAATTGAGGTGACACGCCGCGGAGCGCAAGGTTAGCGTCGGTAAAATGCCCCCTGAACCTGCTGCACTGCCCCATGCCCCGGCCAGGTACCCGCCTGCTGGCCAGTCGCCGTTCGCGGCGCTGTGGCGGACCAGGACGTACCTGCGCCCGCACGCGTGGCGGCTAGTGCTGATGCTCGCGGCGGCGATCGGGGCGGTCGCGGCCCAGATTTCGATTCCGCTGCTCACCAAGGCGGTGATCGACGGCCCCATCGCGCACGGGACCTCCCGCGGCCTGCTGCCGCTCAGCCTGGCCGCGACCGGGCTCGGGGTGACCCAGGCCGCTCTCAACCTATACCGGCGGTGGGTGCAGGCGAACGCGGTCACCGGCATGGAGCGTTCCATGCGCGACGACATCTATGCTCACCTGCAGCGCCTGCACAGCGCGTTTCATGACGACTGGCAATCAGGCCAGTTACTGTCCAGGGCGACCACGGACCTCTCTGCGATCAGGCGGTTCGCCGGCTTCGGCGTCATCTTCTTCATCACCAACGTGGTGACCTTCTTCGTGGTGGTGGCGCTGCTGATCAGGATGAACTGGTGGCTCGGCACGCTGACCGGCTGCGTGTTCCTGCCCGTCGTCGCGATCTGCGTGCGCTTCGAGCGCCGGTACAGCGTCCTGTCCAGGCGCGCCCAGGACCAGCAGGGCGACCTGGCCACCTACGTCGAGGAGGCCGCGACCGGCATCAGGGTCCTGAAGGCACTCGGCCGGCGTGACGCGGCGGCGGCCAGGCATGGCACGCAGGCGGCCCTCGCTTACCAGACGCAAGTGGCCAAGGCCAGGCTGCGCGGTACCTTCTGGGCCGGCCTCGACCTAGTGCCGAACGCGGTCATCGGGCTCATCCTGCTGCTCGGCGGGCTCGCCGCGAGCCGGCATGAGCTCAGCCTCGGCGGCCTGGTCGCCTTCATCACCCTCACCCTGCAGCTGGTGTGGCCGATCGAGGCCATGGGATACATCCTGGCCTCCGGCCAGGAGGCTGCCACCGCGGCGCAGCGGATCTACGAGATTCTAGACTCCGAACCTGCGATCACCGATCCGGCGGACGATCCGCCTCATCAGGATCCCGACCGGGCGCCGCGGCCCGGCCGCGTAACGGCGCCGCAGCCCGCCAGCGCACGTCAGCGAGAGCGCCGCGCCCACGCCGAGGCGCGGCTCGTCTTTGACCAGGTTGCCTTCGGGTACCCGGGCGCCCCCGCACCGGTGCTGCGCGAGGTCAGCCTGGAGATCGAGGCTGGCCAGAAGGTCGCGCTGGTCGGCGCGACCGGGTCAGGCAAGACCACGCTGCTTCATCTGGTGCCCAGGCTGGCCGAGCCGTCTCGCGGATCCATCATGCTGGACGGCACCGACATTGCCAGCCTCCCGCTGGCGGCCCTGCGCAGCCGGGTCGGCTGTGCCTTCGAGGACCCGACACTCTTCTCCGCCAGCGTCAGGGAGAACGTCAGCTTCGGCGCACCCGGCGCGGGCGAGGCAGAGATCCTGGCGGCGCTCACCGCCGCCCAGGCGGATTTCGTCACCGACCTGCCCTGGGGGCTCGAGACGCGGATCGGCGAGCAGGGCATGGCGCTGTCCGGCGGCCAGCGCCAGCGGATCGCGCTCGCGCGGGCCATCCTGGCCAGGCCCGACGTACTGCTACTCGACGATCCGCTGTCAGCGCTGGACGTGCACACGGAGGCGAAGGTGACCAGGGCGCTCAGCGAGGTGCTCGCGGACTCGACCGGGCTCGTGGTGGCGCACCGGCCCTCGACCGTACTGCTAGCCGACCAGGTCGCGCTCCTCGCCGACGGCGTCATCGTCGCCCTGGGCACTCACCATGAGCTGCTGGCCAGCCAGCCCCGTTACCGCGATCTGATGAGCGCCGAGCCTGGACGCCGGCCAGGCCCGGCTGACCCGGCTGACCCCGCTGACCAGCCGGGCCAGCCGGGCCAGCCGGGCGCTGGGCCCGCCAGCCAGGCGCCTGACGGCGCCACGGCGGATCTGAGCGGGGCGCTGCGGTGAGCGGGCCGGCCGCGGCCTCCTGGCGCGGGGTCGCTGCGGAGGAAACCGACGACATCCCGGCCAGCCTCGCCGCGCTGCTGCGCCGGCGCGGCCGGTACCTCCTGCAGGAATTGCTCCGCCCGCACCGGGCCAAGACAGCGGCGATCCTCGCCCTGATCGTGACCGCCAACCTGGCGGCGCTCGCCGGGCCATGGCTGGTCGGCGTCGGGATCGACCGCATCCCGCAGCTCACCAGGTCCCGCGATGCGGCCCCGCTGGTCATCATCATCGCCGCCTTCGCCGTGGCGGTGGCCATCCAGGCCGTCGCCACCAGGTCCTATATAGCCGCGATGGGCCAGCTCGGCGGCGATGTCGTGCTTGACCTGCGGCGGCGCCTGTTCGCCCAGTTCCAGCGCCTGCCCGTATCGTTCCACGAGCGCTATACCTCCGGGCGGGTCATCTCCAGGCAGACCTCCGACGTCGACTCGATCGAGGACCTGTTCGACGAAGGTCTCGATTCACTGGTCTCGGCCACCTTCTCGCTGCTGCTCGTCGGCGCCGGGATGCTGCTGCTCGACTGGCCGCTCGCGCTGGTCGTGATGATCGGCTTCATTCCGCTGACCTGGCTGACGGCCTGGTTCAGGCGCGAGTCGGCCATCGCCTACCGGCGGTCCCGGGAGACGATCGCCGACGTCATCGTGCACTTCGTGGAGACCTTCGGCGGTATCCGCGCCGTGCACGCCTTCCGCAGGGAACACCGCAACGAGGAGATCTTCGGCGAGCTGAACGCCCGCTACGCCGCCGCCAGCCAGCGCTCGTCGCGGCTGATCGCCATCTACTCGCCGGGCATAACGCTGGTCGGCAACCTCGCCATCGGGGCGGTTCTGCTGTACGGCGGGCTCCGCGTCATCCACGGCAGCATGCAGGTCGGCGTCCTGGTCACCTTCCTGCTCTACCTGGAGCGCTTCTTCGACCCGCTGCAGGATCTCTCGCAGTTCTACAACACGTTCCAGTCGGCCGCCGCAGCGCTGGAAAAGATCTCCGGCGTGCTCGACGAGCCTCCGGTCGTAGCCGAGCCTGCGTCCCCCGTTCAGCTTCCTGGTCTTAATGATGCGGCCCGGGGCGGCCGGGCGGTGCGATTCGAGTCGGTCAGGTTCGGTTACCGCGAGACGGTGGTGCTACCCGGCGTCGACCTGACGATCCCGGCCGGGCAAACGGTGGCAATGGTCGGCGCAACCGGCTCAGGCAAGACCACCATCGCCCGTCTGCTCGCCCGGTTCTACGACCCTGACTCCGGGCGGGTGCTGCTGGACGGGATTGACCTTAGGCAGCTGCCCGATGCCAGTTTGCGGCACGAGATGGTCCTGATCACCCAGGAGAACTTCCTGTTCAGCGGCAGCATCGCCGACAATATCGAGCTGGGCAGGCCGGGAGCGTCGCGGGCCGAGATCGAGGCAGCCGCCGCCGAGATCGGGGCGCACTCGTTTATCTGCGCGCTGCCCGGCGGCTACGACGCTGAGGTGGGCAAGCGCGGCGGCCGGCTGTCGGCCGGGCAGCGGCAGCTCATCTCGTTCGCGCGCGCGTTCCTCGCGGCCCCGGCGGTGCTGGTGCTCGACGAGGCGACCTCGCTGCTGGACATCCCGGGCGAGCGGCTCGTGCAGCGTGGGCTGCGCACCATACTGGCCGGTCGTACGGCCCTGATCATCGCCCACCGGCTGTCCACGGTGGAGATCGCCGACCGGGTCCTGGTCATCTCTGGTGGCCGGGTCGTCGAGGACGGGCCGCCGGGCCAGCTCCTGACCGGCGACGGCCGCTACGCCGCGCTGCATGAGAGCTGGCAGCAGAGCCTGGCCTGACCGATGACGCCCGCCCGGCCAGCATCCGGCTGGCGCGCCGCGGCCTGAAGCGGACGGTTGCTACGGGCGGGTCTGCCTGGCCGCCCTGTTCGAATGGGGAGGCCGCCGCGGGCCGGGCGGCTGCTCATCCTGCTTGGCTGGCTATGGCTGGGCTGGCACTATTTCGCTCGGTAGGACCGCCGGCCGGCGATCGGCTAAGCTGACTCGCGTGATCATGGCCAGGAAGCAGGTCAGCGCCGCGGCGGAAGCCGAGTACGCAGCCGACGCCGCACTCGCAGCGAAATTTGACGAACTGCTCGCGCGGGCCCGGTCCGTCGAGCAGGACTTCAGGAAAGCGCAAGCCGCCAGGATGCCCGGCGACCAGCTGTATCCGCTGGCCAGGAAGCTCGACACGGCCCTGACCGAGGTAATGCGGGCCGCCTACGCGGCTGAGCGTGCCGAGATCGGGCCGCGTGGCTATGACGACCGGATCTACCGGCGGAAGGCCAAGGCAAAGCCGGCCGTCCATGCCTTGTCGGACGAGGCAGAACGGCTTCTGACGTTGCGCGAGACCCACCGGCTCACCGGCATGCCGCCGGCCCCGCGCACCGGCCAGCTGGCCGGAAGCACCAGCCGGACGCCAGCCGCCTGAGCGTCCGGCGGCTGCGCCGCCCAGACGCCGACCGGCGCGGGTCACCCGCAGCCCGACAGGAACGGACCCGGCAGCCCGACAGGAACGGACCCGGCAGCCCGACCGGAACGGACGTCGGCGGGTCGCGTTCCCGACGTCATGATTAAGCGGCAGACTTTCGGCAAGTGACACGACCAGGCATGTCATCGCCGCTGAGAAATCCCCCGGCGTTGCGGGTCATCAAGTTAGCCACAATGGGTAGTTACACTGTGACCGAGAGCGTTGCCGTGAAAGCTACAAAGGATGACACGGAAAACCGTCACAACGAGCCATGCCGCCACTCGGCCCGTAGTGGCACAGTAGTCTGTGATCAAGACCGCACCGTAGATGACCAGGAGGCACACAGGATGTGCCCGCATACGCCCCCGTGTCCGGATGCCAGCGGCCCGGACGGTGAGGCAGCCCGCACCATCATTAGCCATCCCGAGCAGGGCTGGAGTCTGCTCTGTAACGGCATCGTGGTATTCGAGGACACTGGCGAGCTGCTTCCGGGCGGATACGCGGTCGAGCCGCACCGCCCGACAGATCTGATCCCGGCTACGCCCGCGCGTCGGCCCGTGGCAGAGACCACCACCCACTCGCCCGCCGCCTAGCGAGCCCCCGCGGGGCCGCCGCCACGGGCCGCCCGCCGTCCGGCGGCATTGCCGACCCATGATCCGTCGGCCGATCCGTCAGCCCTGGAGCGGGTTCACGCCCCGGGTCTATCCGTAGCCGTCGCCCGGGTCTATCCGTAGCCGTCGGCGGGCAGCCCGAGTACGTCGGCCAGCCAGGTTCCGACGGCGCGGGTGACCGCTGCCGGGCTGCCCGCCAGCGAGTGCGCCTCGCCGGGCAGCACGACGACCCGCTCAGCATCCGCGGCATCTGGCACGCCGAACGGGTCTCGCGCGCCGTTCACCACCAGTACGCGGGTACCCGCCGTGCGGAGCTCGTCGACCCGGGACCGCTCTGGATGGCCGGGCGGATGCAGCGGGAAGGCGAGCGCCACCACGGCCCGCGCGCCCGCCGGGCGGGCGGTCCGGCAGGCCAGCCGGGCACCGTTGCTGCGGCCGCCCTGGACCAGGGGGAGCCCCGGGAACATGTCCCGCAGCACTCCCGCGATCTCCAGCCACGCCGCATCCTGGCGGGCCGCTGAGCCTGGCGCCCGGCCGCCGCGGACCCGGTACGGCTGGGTCACCCGGGCGACCACGCCCCCGAGCGCCGCCGCGGCATCGCGGGCGGCGAGGAGGTCCCGGCTGTCCGGGCCGCCTCCGGCGCCGTGGGTCAGCGTGAGCAGGAACCCGGGCGACGGGCATTCGCCGATCTCCGCCCGGCCGGCGCCGAAGCTGGTCACGATCTCCACGCCTGCCAGCGTAGCCTTCCGCGATCAGCGCCGGTCACCGCGTCAGCGCAGGCCAGCGCCCACTCGGCGCAGGCCAGCCCGCGCTTAGGGCAGGTGAGCAACGCTGAAGCGCCGGTCACGTGTGACTGCGGCAGGCCGGCCGCGCCCGGGAGGGCCTGCCGCTAGAGATCCAGCGTCTTGGCCAGGAACTGGCCGGTGTAGCTGTCCTCGACCTGCGCCACCTGCTCGGGCGTGCCGGTCGCCACTACGCTCCCGCCGCGTGATCCGCCCTCCGGGCCAAGGTCGATGACCCAGTCGGCCGTCTTGATCACATCCAGGTTGTGCTCGATCACGATCACCGTGTTGCCGCCGTCCACGAGCCGGCCGAGCACGCCGAGCAGCTTGCGGATGTCGTCAAAATGCAGGCCGGTGGTGGGCTCGTCCAGCACGTAGATGGTCCGGCCGGTGGACCGGCGCTGCAGTTCCGACGCCAGCTTGACGCGTTGCGCCTCGCCGCCGGACAGGGTCGGCGCGGGCTGGCCCAGCCGTACGTAGCCGAGGCCCACATCGACCAGCGTCTTCAGGTGCCGGTGAATGGCGGGTACCGGCTCGAAGAACTCGGCCCCCTCCTCGATCGGCATGTTCAGCACGTCGGCGATGGTCTTGCCCTTGTAATGCACCTGCAGGGTGTCGGTGTTGTACCGGGCGCCGTGACAGACCTCGCAGGGCACGTAGACATCAGGCAGGAACTGCATCTCGATCTTGATCGTGCCGTCGCCCGCGCACGCCTCGCACCGGCCGCCCTTGACGTTGAACGAGAACCTGCCCGGCTGGTAGCCCCGGACCTTCGCCTCGGTCGTCTGCGCGAACAGCTTCCTGACGTGGTCGAAGACGCCGGTGTAGGTGGCCGGGTTGGACCGGGGCGTCCGGCCGATCGGGCCCTGGTCGACGTGCACCACCTTGTCCAGGTGCTGGATGCCCGTGACCCGGGTGTGGCGGCCGGGCACGGTCCGCGCGCCGTGCAGCTCTTTGGCCAGCGCGTTGTACAGGATGTCGTTGACCAGCGTCGACTTTCCCGAGCCCGAGACTCCAGTGACCGCGATGAAGCAGCCCAGCGGGAACGCGACATCGACGCCGCGCAGGTTGTGCTCGGTGGCGCCCCTGACCGTCACGTCCCGGCCGCGGGTGCGCTTCCTGCGGTTGGCCGGCAGCGGGATCGCCTCGCGCCCGGTCAGGTAGGCGCCGGTCAGCGACTCCTGGCTGGCCAGCAGTTCCTTCAGCGGCCCGGAGACGACGATGTTGCCGCCGTGCTCCCCCGCCCGCGGGCCGATGTCGACCACCCAGTCCGCGGCCCTGATGGTGTCCTCGTCGTGCTCGACGACGATCAGCGTGTTGCCGAGATCGCGGAGCCTGATCAGCGTCTCCAGCAGCCGGTGGTTGTCGCGCTGGTGCAGCCCGATGGACGGCTCGTCCAGCACGTACAGCACGCCGACCAGTCCCGAGCCGATCTGGGTGGCCAGCCGGATCCGCTGCGCCTCGCCGCCGGCCAGGGTGGCCGCGGCCCGGTCGAGGGTCAGGTAGTCCAGGCCCACATCGAGCAGGAACCCGAGCCTGGAGTTGACCTCCTTGAGGATCCGGCCGGCGATGTGCTGATCCCGGTCGGAGAGCTCCAGCGAGAGCAGCAGCTTGGCCAGCTCGCCGATCGGGAGCGCGCAGTATCCGGCGATCGACCTGCCGTCGACGGTGACCGCCAGCGAGACCGGCTTCAGCCGGGCGCCGTGGCAGGACGGGCACGGCACCTCGCGCATGAACCCGGCGAACCGCTCCCGGCTCGAGTCGCTCTCGGCCTCGGCGTGCCGGCGCTCGATGTAAGGAATCGCCCCCTCGAAGTTGGTGTAGTAGGAGCGCTCCCGGCCGTACCTGTTCTTGTACCTGACGTGGACCTGCTGGTCATAGCCGTGCAGTAGCGCCTGCTGCGCCGCAGCGGGCAGCCTGGACCACGGCGTGGTGACCTTGAAGCCCATGGCGTCGCCGAGCGCCTCGATCAGCCTGTTGAAGTAGTCGCTGATGTGGCCGCCGCTCCATGGCCCGATCGCGCCCTCGGCCAGGGTCCTGGCCGGGTCGGCCACGACCAGCTCCGGGTCGACCTCCATCCGGGTACCCAGGCCGGTGCAGTCCGGGCAGGCTCCCCAGGGCGAGTTAAACGAGAACGACCGCGGCTCCAGCTCATCGAAGGAAAGGTCGTCGTACAGGCAGGCGAGGTGCTCGGAGAACATCCGCTCCCGGTGCTGGTCGGTCTCCGGCAGGTCGACGAAGTCGAGCACGACGATGCCGCCGGACAGCCCGAGCGCCGTCTCCACCGAGTCGGTGAGCCTGCGCCGGGCGGACTGCTTGACGTCGAGCCGGTCGACCACGACCTCGATGTCGTGCTTCTCGTATTTCTTCAGCGCCGGCAGCGTCCCGGTGGTAGCGCTGTCCAGCCTGATCACCGTGCCGTCCACCCTGGCCCGCGAGTACCCCTTGGCCTGCAGCTCGCGCAGCAGCTCCGTGTACTCCCCCTTACGGCTGCGGACCACCGGCGCGAGTACCTGGAAGCGGGTGCCCTCCTCCAGCTCAAGCACCCGGTCGACGATCTGCTGCGGGCTCTGCCTGGCGATCGGCCGCCCGCAAATCGGGCAGTGCGGCTTGCCCACCCGCGCGTACAGCAGCCGCAGGTAGTCGTACACCTCGGTGATCGTGCCCACGGTCGAGCGCGGATTGCGCCCGGCTGCCTTCTGGTCGATGGAGACGGCCGGCGAGAGCCCGTCGATGAAGTCGACGTCGGGCTTGTCCATCTGGCCGAGGAACTGCCTGGCGTAAGCCGACAGTGACTCGACGTACCTGCGCTGCCCCTCTGCGAAGATGGTGTCGAATGCCAGGCTGGACTTGCCCGACCCGGACAGCCCGGTGAACACGATCAGGGCATCCCGCGGCAGGTCAAGCGAGACGTCCTTGAGGTTGTGCTCACGCGCACCGCGGACCACGAGACGATCAGCCACTTGCGCTCAGTTCTCCGGTGTTCTCTGGCAGCCTAATCGGGATTGGGCGACGCTTCGCCATCGTATCCGGGGGCGCCGACAAATCCGCGGCGCTTGGCCAGCCCGCCCGCGCCGGAGCGCCCCGGCCCATCGGCCAGCCCCCACGGCCGCCGGCCGTTGCGCAGCCCCGACTCGCGTTGCTGCAACACCGGGCCGGGCCACGTTGTTCCGGGCCGGGCCGGCCTCTCGGCCCTCGCGGGCTGCCCATAGGGTGCCTTAAGGGATGGGACGGACCGGTGCGCCAACGGAGGCCGCACCGCCCGCGGACATCGGCGACGGGGATGGAGCGGGGATGACCTACACGGGCAACGTCAGGGCCGGCGGCCCGGCAGACACCAGGGAGCTTCCCGGCCTGATCATCACGAAGGTGGCGGTCGGGCCGATGGATAACAACGCCTACCTGCTGCGCTGCACCGCCACCGGGGAACTGCTGCTGATCGACGCGGCGAACGAGGCCGACACGCTGGTCAAGCTGATCGGCGGCGCGCGGCTGGCCACTATCGTCACCACCCACCGGCACTGGGATCACTGGGCCGCTCTGCAAGCCGTCCAGGAGGTGACCGGGGCTGCGACCGCCGCGCATCCGGCGGATGCGGCCGAGCTGCCCATCGAGGTCACCCGGCTGGTCGGCCAGGGCGACACGATCGGGGTCGGCGACGCCGAGCTGTCAGTCATCCACCTGCGGGGTCACACTCCGGGCAGCATCGCCCTGTGCTACGACGCGGGCGGCGCGCTCGCCGGCACTCCGCACTTGTTCACCGGCGACTCGCTGTTCCCCGGCGGCCCCGGAAATACCGAGGGCAACCCGGCGAGGTTCAGCCAGCTCCTCGGTGACCTCGAAGAACGAGTCTTCGGCCGGCTGCCTGATGGCACCTGGGTCTACCCGGGCCACGGCCAGGACACCACCCTCGGTGCCGAGCGCCCTCATCTGGGGGAATGGCGCGCACGCGGCTGGTAAGCCGGTGAGCCGTCCGCCGGGCGCCGGGCTCGGATTCCGGCTGCGGGCCGCCTGGCCGCGCTCAGCGCGGTCAGCGGTCAGCGGTCAGCGGACCAGCTGCGCAAAGGCGATGACGTTGCTGAGGTAATGGCCGGTCGCCGGGTCGAAGGTGCCGCCGCAGGTGATCAGGCGCAGCTGCGCGTCCGGCACCGGCCCGTATACCCCCGCGGCCGGAAACCGGGTCTTCAGGTACGTGCGCAGCGAGGTAACCCTGAACACCACCACGGTGCCGTCGGCCCGCCTGACGTACACCCGGTTGCCCGGATGCAGCAGCCGCAGCCGGAAGAAGATGCCTGGCCCCAGCTGGGAGTCGATGTGGCCGGCGATCACCGCGGCGCCGATCGCACCAGGCCGCGGGCTGCCGCTAAACCAGCCGGCCACCGCGGCGGTCGGCGGCACCTGCAGGGCGCCGGTCTTGGTGAGCCCGAGCCGGATCAGCCCGGTGCGGACGCCGATGACGGGAATGATCAGCTCGGTCGGCCTGGCGACCGCAGCGGTAGCCGAGGGACCGGGCACTGCGGCGCGCCTGCCTCGCGGGATCGGCAGGAATGAGGCCTTTCCGACCGGGACGGCTCGGTGCGCGGTGCCGCTCGCCATGGCCAGGCCCCGGACGCAGATGCTGATGACCAGCAGCCCGGCCAGCAGCGCCGCCACGGCGACGGGCCGACGCGCCGCGCGCGAGCGCCAGGCGTGCCGACCCGACTCCATGGTCATCTCATCTCGCGTGGGCGGCCGCCCGGCGCGGCTTGCGCAGCAGGCGGGCAGCCCCGCCAGCGGCCAGGAGCAGGCCGGCCAGCCCGCCCACCAGCCAGGGCAGCAGCGGCGCGCCGGGGCGCGACGCGGTGCCGCCGAATCCGGTGGCCGGCGCGCCCGACGGCGCCACCCGGCTGCCCGCCGCGTCCTCGAGGCTGTCGATCGCCAGGTGACCGGGCTCGTCCAGGATGACCACCGTGTAGATGGTGCCGGCGGCCAGCGTCAGGCTGGCACTGGTGCTTTCGGTCTCGCCTGCCGCGTGAACCGTCCAGGTGCCGGGCGTGACAACCCGGTAGGCGGTGAGCTTCGAGAACCCGAGCTTGCTGGCCAGGACCTTGCCTGCGGCGGTCACGGTAACCTGCTGCTGGTTCAGCGAGGCCTGGATGACCCTGACCAGCGCCTTGCCCGGCGGCGTGACCAGATCGTCCCTGATGACCTGCAGCCGCAGCCCGGAGAATGGGCCCATGCCAGCGACGGTATAGGCGTCGCCCGTGGCGACGTCCACCGTGGTGGACAGGACTGGCTTGGAACTGGGCGCGGCGCCGGCGGCGCGCATGGCCACCGTGTACTCCCCGCTGGGGAGCTGCTCATACGGCGATACGGTGCCGTACGCGACATGCTTCAGCAGGATCCGCGCATTAGCGTTGCCAAACGAGTAAAGGTACACGTCAACGGCGGGGGTATTCGGGGACAGGTGAGCGAGCCGGATCCAGCCGGGCCCGGCTGATGCTGACGCCGCCGGGGCGGCGAACGCCAGCAGGGCGGCGGCCAGCCCGCAGGCCGCCGTAGCCGTGATGAGCCGGGTCAGCATGGGGCGCAATTTCATATCGTTATCTCCCGTTCACTGTCGGGTGAGGGTGGCCGGCAACCAGCCCGAGGGGGCTCGGGGCGGCAAATTCAATCCGCAGGATGAGCTGTCCGCCGCTGACCCGTTGCAGGCCGACCGCGGCGGCGAGGAAAGGCGGCCGCTGCGCCTGGAAGAACGCGAGCGCAGCGGAGAGGTGACGGCGCTGGCCGCCCGGCGCGTGCTGCGGGCTGGTCAGCTCGGCTGCGCGCAGCGGTACGCCGTAGCTGCTGCCCGGGCCGCCGTCGCCGAACGTGAGGACGTACACCGGCTGCGTCCCGGCCAGCGTGACGAGCGTGATCAGCAGCCGGGTATCGACCTGCCCCGCGGCCAGCTGCGCCCGCGCGGCTCTGGTCGCGATGAAATGGCCGTTGCGCAGCAGCTCGGCGCCGAGCGCCAGCCGCGCGTGCAGGTCGGAACTGAGCGAGTTCAGGTAGGCCGGGGCGCCGTCTGGGGCGGTCGCCCGCACCTCAACCCGCGCCGTCCCGGAGCCGAAGGCCGCCAGGACTGTCGGCGCATACACGTCGGCTAGGCGGGGGCCGAACTGACTGCGGAGTGCGGCGGTCGCCACTATTACCGTGGAGCCGAGGGGCCCGTCGGCGGCAGGGCCGATCTCGAGCAGGCTCCCGGCCGGTATCCCCTGCGCCTGCAGGGCTGAGCACATCACCGGATCGCAGGCCACCACCGAGCTGCGGCTGACCTGCGTGGCCACCCAGGCCGCCGCCTGGCGCCGCGCCGTGGCGGCCGCCGCGATGGCCGGCAGGCCAGCGGGGACCTGCTGACCCGCGCCGCCGCGGCGCGTGCCCGCCACGGTGCGGCCAGCCGGGTGACCGGCCAACATGACGGTCAGCGCGATCGCTGCGAATACCACGACGGCTACGGTCGCGGCGGTCAGCCAGAGCACCCGAGCCGACCGCCGCTGCAGCCAGAGCCGCAGCGTTGTGACCAGCACCGTGCCCCATGGCGGCGGGGCGGGCACCGTGTCCCAGGCGAGAGGCTGATGGCCCCGCTCTGGTGCACCAGGCTCCGGCCCGCCAGCCTCCGGCCCGCCAGGCCGCGGGGCATCAGCGTTCGGCACCCCCGTCTCTGGCCTGCCAGGCTGCCGGGCATCAGCGTTCGGCACCCCCATCTCTGGCCTGCCAGGCCGCCGGGCATCAGCGTTCGGCACCCCCATCTCGGGCCCGCCAGGCTGCGGCCCGCCAGCCTCCGGCCCGCCAGGCCGCAGCGCACCAGGCTCGGGCTCACCAGTCTGCGGCGCCCCGGTCTCCGGATTACCAGGTTCCGCCGACCCAGCCGCCGACCCAGCCGCCGGCACACCCGGTCCTGGCACACCCGGTCCCGGGACACCCGGCCCCGCCGGTACGCCGCCCCGGGCCGGCTCATCGGTTCCTGCCCTCGCCGGGATGGCCCGGGTGACCCGGGCGGGCCCGCTGAACCGCGTCCGACTCCGGTCCCTGGCCGGTGCCGACCGCCCGGCCGCGCCTTCAGGAGCAGGCTTCGCGCCGCCGTGAGGCACGCTCCTTGATGGCCGCGCGACCCGGCTCTTCTCGCCCATGGACTAGCTACCCCCCGGACCGCGCACAGGTTACGCAGTCCTTAAGAAACAGCACAGCACAACCAGAGCAGTTGTTTCAGAGGAAATAGCAGTTTGTTACCAGAAACTTACCGTGTGTCGTGAACGTCGCCTTTTGCACGTTGAGGATTGCGTATTGCGTCCCCCGCTGCGCCTCTCCCGGCCCGCCCAGCGCTCCGGGCCGCCAGCCGCTGATACGCGGATACCGCCGCGGTCACGGCGTCGGCCTCCGACGGCAGCGCCTGGGCCCTGGCCAGCGCCGATGCACCGAGGCGCGCCGCCAGGGCGTGGTCGTCAAGCACCGAGAGCAGCGCGGCGGCCAGCAGCCCGGGATCGCCCGGCGGCACGAGCACGGCGCCGTCCTCGCCGGTCAGGTCCGGGATACCGCCTACCCTGGTGGCAACGATCGGCTTGCCGGCCCGCAATGCCTCCTGCACGATCAGGGCCCTCGCCTCCCACCAGCTGGGCACCACGACGACGTCAGCGGCGGCGAGCAGCGCGGGGATATCGTCCCTCTGGCCGAGGAATACCACCTCGAGCCTGGCCGCCGTGGCCCTGGCCGACAGCTCAGCCGCCAGCGGGCCCGCTCCGGCGATCGCGACCACCGGGGGCGGTTTTCTAGCCTGCCAGGCCGACGCGGCATCGAGGAGGACGCCGAAACCCTTCTGCGGGGCCAGCCTGCCTGCCGCGAGCAGCACGGGGCGGCCTGCCGCCCCGATGTCGGCGCGTGCCTTGCTGACCGCCTCATCGGAGGGCGGCCGGGGCTCCGGCACGGCGACCACGGCCTGGCCGACCTCCCGCGCGCCCAGGCCGCGCATCCGCGCCGCGAGATCCCCAGAGGCGCACAGCACCGCCGCCGCCCGCCTGGCCACGATCAGCTCGAGGAGCCGGTAGACGGCCGCGGCCGGGCGGCCGGAGGGCGCCGCGTTGTGCACGGTCACGAGCAGCGCCGGAGGGCGCCGGGCGCAGCAGCCCAGCGCCACGGCCGCAAGCGCGCCTGCCCGCAGCCCGTGGGCATGCACGACGTCCGGCGCGGCCTGGACTAGCCGACGGCGCAGGGAGACGATGGCGGCCGCGTCAGCGACCGGGCGCGGCCGGTCGCCGATGTCGACCGCGATGAAGGCCACCGCACCGGGCGGGAACTGCGAGCGGGCCGCGGGCGGGCCGAGGACCGTGGCCGTCAGGCCCTGCTCCTGGATGCCCGACGCCAGCATCGCGACGTGACTGCCGGTTCCACCGGACGTCGTGCCGATGACCTCAGCGACTCGCAGCGGGGTCACGGGGCTGCCCTCCTGAGCACCCGCGCGACCACCGAGCGCGTGTCACCGCCGTCAAGAAGGTAGCTGATGAGCGCGAAGACGGCGATCACGCATGTGCAGGCGATCACGGCCAGGCATCCGTTCAGCAGGAAACCGGATACCGGAACCGCGGCCGATACCGCTGCGCCGGCCAGGGCGCCAGCCACCGCCGCGGCCAGTCCCGCGGCCGCGGCCCGCCCGGTGCCGCGCAGCGCGGCCGCTCCCCTGGCTTTCCTGACCGCCGCCGCCAGCGCCGCCGCGGAGATGGCCAGGCCGATCGTGTTGCCCAGGCCGAGCACCGGCACCACCCAGCGGGCGCTGACCAGCCGGACTCCGATGATGTCGGCGGCGATGACCAGAACCCAGCCGACCGCCATCGCCACCGCGGTGACCCGGTGCCGCCGGTCGGCGAGCAGCACCCTGGACAAGCACGCGACCAGCCCGTAACCAACCAGGCCCGGGGCGAACGCGGCGAAGGTGAAGGCGAGCTGGCGGGCCTGCGCGGGCTGGTGGGCGATGAACATCCTGGCGGCGGGGATGGCGGCCCCGGCCAGCAGCGCGGCACCCAGCCACGAGACCAGCAGTACCGAGCGCGTGGCGGAGGCGGCGGTGTCATCAAACTGAGCGCCCGCCGTCGTGGACAGCACCGGGAAGGCGCTGATCGCGATGGGGATAGCGAGCACCGCATACGGCACCACGAACGCCTGCCAGCCGTAGTTGTACAAGACGATCGCGCCGCTGCCGCCATGGCCGTTGGCGAGCCTGATGACGACCACGGTCGCCGCGTCCTGCGCGATCAGGGCGGTGATGCCGACCGCGGCCAGGCCGCCGGCCCGGCGCCCGATCCCGGCCGGGAACCGCACGGCAGGCCGCAGCCGCAGCCGCAGCCGCAGGGCGGACGGCAGCGCGGTGACCACCAGCGCGGCGACACCGGCGGTGGTGCCTGCCGACAGGGTCAGCTGCGCCGCCTGGGACAGCCCCGACAACTGCTCGGTATGGGCCTGGCCGAGCGGCACGAAAGCGATATAGGCGGCGACCACTACTAGGCTGGACAGCACCGGAGCCAGCGCGGGCGCCGCGAACCTGCGGTGAGCCTGAAGCATGCCGTAGAGCACTACGGCCAGGCCGTAGAGCAGGATCTGCGGCGCGAAGACCGCCAGCATGCGGGTGCCGACCGCGACCACCTCGGCGTGGGCGCATCCTGGCGCGCCGGGCACCAGCAGCGACACAACCGGGCCGGCCAGCACGGCGAGGATCAGGCTCACCGGGGCCAGGATCGCGATCGTCCAGGTGAGCAAGGCCGAGGCGATCCGGCTCGTCTCCGCCGCGCCCTCGGGCCCGGCCGCCGAGCGCTGCGCCGGCCCGGCCAGTACCGGAACCATGACGCTGGTCAGCGCCCCGCCCAGGACGATGTCGTAGATGATATTCGGGACCTGGTTGGCGGTGGTGTAGGCGGTGCCGAGGCAAGAGGCGCCCACCGTGTGCGCGAACACCAGCTGCCTGCCGAAGCCGACGATCCGGGCGATCGCGGTGAGCGCGCCGATCAGCACAGCCGCCCGCCCGATCGCCCGGCCCGGCCCCCGGCGTCTGGAACTCTCTGGATCCCGCCTGGTCGCAGGCGCGGCGGGACCGGTCACTGATCGGCGGTGACAGGCGGGCCGGACGATGCGGCGACGTCCGCAGCCTGCGGCCCGGCCTGCGCGGCGCCGCCCGGGACGGGCACACCCGCGGCCGTCCCGGGCTGCGGACGGCGGCCCAGCATATCGAGCCAGCGCAGCGGTGGCGTCCGCTCGATCACCTTGGTGAAGCTGACCACCTCGCTGGCGGCGGTCAGCCCGGCCACGGCGGCCAGCACGCCGATTCTCGCGGTCCGCGGTAGTGCGATCCCTGCCGCGGCGCCGAGCATGGCGCCCAGCGCGTTGGCCCCGGCGTCGCCGAGCATGGCCCGCTCCCCTAGGTCGTCGGGGAGCAGCGCGGCCGCCGCGCCCAGCGGCGCCGCTACGGCGCGCCGGCCGGCTGCGGAAGCCGCGGCGACCAGGGAGCCCGCGGCCAGGGCGACCTTGATGGCCCGGCCAGGGCGCAGGTCGAACAGGTTCAGCAGGTTAGCGCCGCCCGCCGCGAGACCTGCGTTGATAACGATGTCGGGGGCCGACCCCCCGATCAGCAGGCTGGCCGTCAGCCCAGCAGCGCCGATACCGCCGATCTTCATCGCGCCGCTCGTCACTTCGCCGCCGGCCAGCGCGCCGAGGTGCCCGCGGAAGCCGCGCCTGTCCCCGCTGCCGGCCAGGTCGTCGTAGCAGCCGAACGCCGCGGCCCCCGCCCCGGCGGCGGCCAGCGCTGCGCGGCTGCGGGCCGGGAGCCCGGGCGCCACCGCCGCGACGACCACCGCAGCGACCGCCACCGCTGGTCCCTCGAGCAGGGTGACTGGCTCACCGCGATGATTCGTCCTGGTCCAGGACGCCGGGCCGCCGGGTGGCCTGGCCTTCAGCCAGGCGTAACCGCCACGCGCCGCTATTGCGGCCAGCCCGGCAGCGGCCGGTGCCCGGTGTCTCATTCCCGCGCCCTGCCTTATTCCCGCGCCCTGCCTTATTCCCCCGCCCTGCCTTATTTCCGCGCCTCGCCCCCCGGTGGCCGGTATCCCGCGCCTCATCGCCGCACCTGCGCCGCCGCCGGGCTGGTCACGGCGGAAGTGCTCGACGGCGTCACCGACGGCGTGGGCGCCGGGCTCGGGACCGACCCGGGGCCGAGGCCGTAGCCGTCCGCCTTGTGGCCACCCAGCCGCAGGCTGAGTGCCTGGGCCACCATGATCTGGCCGATCTCGGTGTTGGCATTGTCGACGCTGTACAGCTGGATCCCGGTGCTGCCGCTGGAAAGCTCGTCGATCGCGCTGCCCGCTCCAGAGCCGGGCGGGGATCCCGCCATCACTGCCCCCTGGCCCGCCGCGTCCAGCTGCGCGGCCAGTGACAGCAGCGCCAGGTTGGCGGGGTCGGAGTCGCCCCCGGCCGGCGGGCTGGCCGGAATGACCACCACCGCCAGCGTGGCAGGCGCCAGCACGGGAGTGCTGACGTCGAGAAAGCCGTGCTGGGCGAAGCCCGCCAGGATCTGCTTGCTCGTCGCCGCGCTCAACCCTGGCCCGTCCTTGCTCACGAGCGCGGCCGCGATCACCTGGGCGGCTTCCTGCTGGCCAGCGATCTGCGGGTTCGCGTCGGCGCCCGGGCTGCCCAGGCTGACGCCCGGCGGGTCCAGCGCCTGGGCCAGCGCGTCGAGGTTGCTCTGGGTGCTCGCGCCGGTGACGAAGAACGCTGGCTGCAGGGCCACCTGCCCGGTCACGTCGGCGCCGGCCTGCTGCAGCGCGGTGGTGACGCCGCTGGTCACCGCGCTGTCCGCACCAGGAGCGGTGACGATGACGATCCGCTGGCCCGCGAGCAGGTGGCCGAGCAGCACGCCCGAGCCTGCCTGCGCGAACTCGTTGTCGTTGGCGATCTGGCGCTGGAGGTTCCCGTTACTCGCCTGCACCGAGTTGATCTGCCGTTCCAGGCTCTTCGACGTCTTGTCGAGCGCCTTGAGCGTCGAGGGCTGCAGTGCGGTCACGCCGACGATGATGCCGATCGCCAGCGCCAGGAAGACAGCCACGATCGAGACAAGGTGATAACGGAAATCGATCACTAAAACAGTCCTGATAGCCAGTACCTGAAGGTGTCCAGCTCGGTGAGGAGATAGCGGAGGAGGATCTGCCCGGCGGGCAGGATCATGAGCGCCACCAGGACTGTCACTGTAGCTGCCAGCACGAGCGGTATGACCGCCTTCGGCGAGACCCGGCTGCGGTAGAGCCTGCTGACCCCTTTCTGATCAACCAGCTTGTCGATCACCCTGAGCCTGGTCAGGAAGGTACTAGCCATCCCCGAGCGGCCCTTGTCGAGGAACTCGATCAGCGTGTCGTGCCGGCCGACGGTCACAATCAGGCTGGCCCCTTTCTCATCGGCGAGCAGCAGGGCGATGTCCTCGCTGATGCCCGGAGCCGGGCAGGTCACGGAGTCGAGGCCGAGTTCCCTGACCCGCGCCAGGCCGGGTGCGCGGCCATCCGGATAGGCGTGCACGACGATCTCGGCGCCGCAGGCAAGCGCCCGGTCGGAGACCGAGTCCATGTCGCCGACGATGAGGTCAGGCCGGTATCCGGCCTCGATCAGCGCGTCGGCACCGCCGTCGACGCCCACCATGACCGGCTTGCACTCGCGGATGTAGGACCGGAGGGTGGCCAGGTCCTCGCGGTAGCGGTAGCCCCTGACGACGACCAGGGCGTCCCTGCCCTCGAACCTGGTCCGCAGGGCGGGCGCGCCGATGCCGTCGATGAGCAGGGGGTACTCGTGCTTGATGTACTCCATCGTGTTGGCGACGAAGTTCTCGATCTCGGTGGCGAGGCCCATCTTGGCCTGGGCCATGGCCGAGGACACCGATTCGAGGTCCTGCAGCCTGCCCTTGGCCACGACCTGCCCGCCCGCGTACAGGGTGTCGCCGTCGAGCCGCACCTGCTCGCCCTCGCTGACCCGTTCGAAGACGTCTGGCCCGACGTCATCGACCAGCGGGATCCCGGCCTCGACGAGCAGCTGCGGACCGAGATTCGGGTACCGGCCGGTGATGCTGCGCGCCGCGTTCACCACGGCAGCGACCTGGTGGCCGACTAGCGCGTCCGCACCGGTCCTGTCCAGGTCAGCGTGGTCAATGATGGCGATCTCACCTGGCCGCAGCCGGGTGGACAGGCTTTTGGTCCTGCGATCCAGCCGAGCGGTCGCAGAAATCCCGGGCAGATCATCTGACCTGGTCCGACGGGTTCGGGGAAATCTGCGAGCGTACGCGTTCATCGCACGTTAAGTTTGCCAGATCGCGGCGGCCAGGGATGCCACACGCGTGATCGGGCCACGCCGAGCGGTCGCCGCCGCGAGCCGCCGCCGTGAGCCGCCGCCGTGAGCCGCCGCCGCGAGCCGCCTGCGGTCATCGCTCGCCGGTCACGGCTGGCCGGCCATTCCGGCCCGCTCGGCCGCGGCGGCGGCGAGCAGCTCGCTCGCATGAGCGCGGCCAAGCTCTGAGTCCTCCAGGCCCGCCAGCATCCGGGATAGCTCTCTGACCCGGCCCGCCTCGTCCAGCCGTACCACACCGCTGCTGGTCACGGAGCCGTCATCGGCCTTCTCCACGACCAGGTGGGTATCGGCAAACGCGGCAACCTGGGGCAGGTGGGTGACCACGATCACCTGGGCCAGCCGGGCCAGCCGGGCCAGCCGCCTGCCGATCTCCACAGCGGCCTTGCCGCCCACGCCCGCGTCCACCTCGTCGAACACGAAGGTCGGCACCGGGTCAGCCCCGGCGAACACGACCTCGATCGCCAGCATCACCCGGGACAGCTCACCGCCTGAAGCACCTCTGTGCAGTGCCAGCGCGGGCGCTCCCGGGTGGGCGGCCAGCTTGATCTCCACCTCGTCGCTGCCGCAGCGCCCGGGCTCGCTCAGCGGCGTGATCGCTACGCTGAGCCGCGCGTGTGGCATCGCGAGCGCGGCAAGCTCGGCGGTCACCTCGGCTGCGAACTGCCCGGCCGCCTGCTTCCTCGCATCGGTGAGCCCGGCCGCGAGCTCCCCGAGCCTCGCCGCGAGGCCGGCCTCCTCCTCGGCCAGGCCGGCGATCCGCTCATCATCGCCTTCCAGCTCGCCCAGCCTGGCTGCCGCCAGCTTGGCCCAGGAGAGCACAGCGCCGACGGCGCCCGCATCGTAGCCAGGGGTCCCCGCGGATGTGCCATCCTCAGCTGCCCCCGGCTCCCCAGCGCAGGCATCCCGCGCGCCGGACCCGCCGGGCTCGTCCTGCCCGGCTCCCGCATCCCGCCCGCCGCCAGGCCCGTCCTGCCTGCCATACGCATCCCGTTCGCTATCGGCCCCAGTGTCATCCTGCGCGCCCCGGACCGACCGTGCCACCTGGTCAGCGCCATACGAGCGGATCAGGCGCCCCAGGACGGCGCGACGGTCTTGCACGGCCGCGAGCCTGGCCGGGTCCGCCTCCACCGCCTGCGCGTAGGAGGCCAGCTCGGCGGCGACATCAGAGACCAGGTAAGCGGCCTCCGACACCCGGCCTGCGAGCGCCGCCAGGACCGGGTCATGCCGGGCCGCCGACTCCAGGGCCTGGCGTGCCACGCCGAGCAGCGTCACGGCGTCGGTGGTCTCGTAAGAGCCACTGGACGGGTCGGTGAGCAGGGCCTCATGCGCTGTGGTGGCCGCCGTGTGCAGCGCATCCGCGTGCGACAGCCGTTCTTCCTCGGCACGCAGTTCGATGTCCTCGCCAACCGCGGGCTCCGCCCGCTCGATCTCGGCAAGTCCGCGGCGCAGATCTTCCGCTTCCCGCACGCGACTAGCGGCCAGCGACGTGAGCTCGTCCAGCTCAGCCCGGACGGCGCGGTGCCGCTGGTAGGCCCGCTGATAATCGGCCAGCAGCACCGCGAGCCCTGGCCCGCCGAACCTGTCGAGCGCCTCGCGCTGCCTGCCAGGCCGTAGCAGCTGCTGCTGGTCCGCCTGGCCGTGCACGGCGACCAGGTCGTCGGCGAGATAGGTGAGCAGGGAGACGGGCACCGACCGGCCCCCCGCGTAGGCGCGCGACCGCCCCTCGGCCGATACGGACCGGCTCAGGATCAGCGCGCCGCCGTCGTCGTCGAGGTCTCCCCCGGCCTCATTCACCTGACGGGCGACCTGGCCGTCGGGCTCCACGCTCAGCCTGCCCTCAACGCTCGCCCGGGCGGCCCCCGGCCGTACCCGGCCGGGGTCGGCGCGGCCGCCGAAGAGCAGGCCGAGCCCGGAGACCACCATTGTCTTGCCCGCCCCGGTCTCGCCGGTCACCACATTGAAGCCCGCGGACAGCTCCAGGACCGCGTCGTCGATCACCCCGAGCCCGCTGATACGGACTTCCTCAAGCATCGCCGCCTGGCTCCTCGTCTCACTGGCGCGCCTTGCCGTGCTCGCGCCCTACTCCCGGGCTCCCTCTGGCTCGCGCCCGCCATCACGCTGGCCCGCACCATCAGGCTCGCGCCCGCCATCGGGCTCGCGCGCGCTATCAAGCCTGTGGCCGCCATCAGGCTCGCGCGCGCTATCAAGCCTGTGCCCGCCATCAGGCTCGCGCCCGCCAGCGGGCCTGGGCCCGGCCGCCCGATCGCTGGCCGCCATCTCCAGGCGCCCTGCTCCGCGGCCGCGCCAGCCCGCCACCGGCAGGCCGAACTTGGCGACCAGCCGGTCGGTAAACGACGCGCCAGCCTCTACTCCCGCCGCGCCCACGCTGGCGCCGCGCAGCCTGGCCAGCAGTACCGGCTCGGTGCCGCGCCGCACCTCGATGCGCGCGCCCGGATCCAGATCGACCCTACGCCGCCCATCGCACCACAGAACGGCGGCTGACGCCTCGCTTTGACCGCTGGGCGGGCCAATAACTTCGGCAGCGAGCACCGACCGCGGCGAGACGACCATCGGGCCCGCGAACAGAGCGTGCGCGCTGATCGGCACCAGCAGCAGGGCCTCCACTTCCGGCCACACCACCGGGCCGCCTGCCGAGAACGCATAGGCCGTGGAGCCGGTCGGGGTCGCGAATACGATGCCGTCGCAGCCCCACCGGGACAACGGGCGGCCGTCGACCTCCGTCACCACATCGAGCATCCGCTCCCTGGCTCCCTTCTCCACGCTTGCCTCGTTCAGCGCCCAGGTGGCGGCGGTCACGGTGCTGTTGCGCCGTACGGTGACGTCGATGGTCATCCGCCGCTCGACCAGATAGCGGCGGGCCACGACCCGGTCGACAGTGTCGGCCAGGTTCTCCACCTCAGCCTCGGCCAGGAAGCCGACATGCCCGAGATTGATGCCCAGCAGCGGCGTGCCGGCCGGCCTGGCCAGTTCGGCGGCCCGCAGCAGCGTGCCGTCGCCCCCGAGGACCAGCACCATCTCAGCGCCCGCGGCGGCTTCTGCCGAGACCTCCGCCACCTCATGGATGAACGCGGCGCAGTCCAGATCCGCCTCCTCGCCAGCGAGCACCCGCACGGCCACTCCCGCAGCGGCCAGCCGCCTCGCCACCGAACGGGCGCTGCGCACCGCGTCAGCACGTCCGGTGTGCACGACCAGGAGCATTGTCCGCGCTGACGTCACTGCGGCCCTTCCCTAATTGCCCGCCGCACGGCGTCGGGGTCGAGGGGGTCTGCTCCGCGGCGCAGCCACAGAAAGTACTCCACGTTTCCCGACGGCCCGGGCAGCGGGCTCGCCACGACTCCTTGCACGCCCAGGCCCACGGCGAGCGCGGCGGCGGCCACTGACTTGATGGCCGCCGCGCGCAGCTCAGGATCCCGGACCACGCCGCCTGCCCCCACACTCCCCTTACCTACTTCGAACTGCGGCTTCACCAGCAATACGAAGTCGGCATCCGGAGCCGCGCAAGCGGCCAGCGCCGGCAGGACCAGCGCCAGGGAAATAAACGACAAATCGGCCGTGATCACGCCAGGTGCCGGCGTCACCTGCTCTGGCCTGAGCTTGCGCACGTTGACCCGGTCGAGGACCGCCACTCTCGGGTCTGTTCGCAGCTTCCAGGCCAGCTGGCCCTGGCCGACATCGACTGCGGTCACCTGAGCGGCTCCCGCCCGGAGCAGCACGTCGGTGAAACCGCCGGCTGCCGCGCCGACATCCAGGCATCGACGGCCTTCGATGACCAGCCCCATGAAGGCCGGCAGTGCGCCCGCGAGCTTATAGCCGCCACGGGACGCGTAATCCTGGCAGGCCGGCGAGTCCGCGACCGTAATCGCCGCGTCGGTGCCCACCTGGGTAGCCGGCTTGCCCGCCGTCTGGCCGGCCACGGCTACCAGGCCGGCGGAGATCAGCTCCCCCGCCTGTTCCCGCGAGCGGGCCAGACCTCTGCGCACGAGCTCGGCGTCGAGCCGCATCCTCCTGGTCATGGCGGCGTATGCGGCAGGCCGGCGTCGAGCTCGCCGAGCACCTCACTCAGGCTCCTATGGACGTGCTCGAAAACGGCGCGGTGCTCCGTGACCGGTAGGTCCGGCAGCTCATCGAGCCTGGCCAGCGCCGCATCGACTCTCGGCTCGCCGGTCATGGATCGCCGCTCGCCGGGCCCGGGGCCGACGTCGGCCGCCTCCCCGGCCGCCTCCCCGGCCGCCTCCCCGGTAGCGGGCACGTCCCCGGTAGCGGGCACGTCCCCGGCAGCGGGCACGTCCCCGGCAGCGGGCATGTCCCCCGGCCGCGCCGCATGCGCCGGGTTGTCTGTCGCCGGGCCGGCTGGGGGCTCGGCCGATGGCGTCCCGGCATCCCGGCCGGGCGGCTGCGAGCCGGCTTCGTCGGCGGGATGCTCCATCGGCTATCAGTCTCCTCCTACCTCAGGCGCTAGCGCGTCGTCGGACTTCTGTCAGGAACGCTACCGCCAGGAGGAACCCTTCCGGCGCACTTGATCTCGCCACGTGTCCCGATCATCTCCAGGCGGCCCCCTGCCAGCGCGACGCCGGCCCGCTCCGGCCCCCCGAATGAGGCCAGAGCCACCCCGGCGTTTTGGCCTGACGGCATCAGGACAGAGAATGACCTTGAAAGCGAGGTCATGATGGCGACTGCGGAAGAATGCCGCAAGGCTCTGGAAAGCCTGACGGCCCGCATCTCGGCCATGGATCCGGCCGATCGTGCGAACCATCTGGTGGACCGGACGCTCAGCTGCCGGATCCCGGATCTGAACATCACGTTCCTCACCCGGCTGGGCGCGCACGGCGCCGATCCGGTCACCGAGGCCGACGGCCGGACCCCGCCTGCCCAGGTGCGGTTTACCGCCAACAGTGATGTTGTGGTGTCGATCACCGACGAACCGGGAAATTTCGCCCGGGCCTGGCTCTCCGGCCGCCTGAAGGTCGAGGGCAATATCTTCGATCTGCTCCGTCTCAGGAAGCTGATGTAGCTGCCGGCCCCTCGATCGGGTCGCACCGGCAGCAGAAATCACCAGCCGCTGCGACCGGGCGATGTCCAGATAACCGGCGCCGCCGGGGCACACCCGGCTCGCCCGGCCCGACCGAAGACTCTTGCGACGTAAGTGACCGAAGTGGCCACAGATACGGCACCGATTCCCATGATCAGCACGCCGCCGCCCGGACACCTGGAATGGCATCATTGGTGCCGTGACCATGGACCGCGCCTCCTACCGGTCTTTGGACGCCCGGCTGGCGGCGGCGCAGGTGGAGCCCTCGACTGAGCCGCACGCGGCCTGGCGACGCCTACGGGAGGCCGAAGGACGGCGGACAACGATCATCGACCTGTATGAGCTCGTCGCGCGCCAGCGCGGGCTGGCCGGGCACCAGCTCCCCCAGGCGGAGCGCCTCAGGCTAGCCCGATCGGTCATGCCGGTCATCTGGCCAGGGTTCGCCAGAACCAGCGGCAGCGATCGACCAGACCTGCGCTTCGAGGTGATCGCCTACGATCCCTCCTGGCCAGGACGTTACGAACGGTGGCGCGATCGCCTGGCCGGTCAGCTCGCAGACACTGCACTGCGAATCGAGCACGTCGGATCTACGGCCGTTCCTGGCCTGGCTGCAAAGCCGACCATCGACGTCCAGGTCAGCGTGGACGATCTGGACGATGAGTCCCAGTACGTGGCCCAGATTGAGCAGGCGGGGGTCCAGCTACGCAGCCGTGACGCCTGGCACCGCTTCTTCCGCCCATTCGCGGGGCAGCCGCGCGATGTGCATGTGCATGTTTGCCAGGCCGGATCTGACTGGGAGCGCGAGCACCTCCTGTTTCGCGACTATCTGCGCAGCCACCCAAACGCCAGGGACGCCTACGCCCGGGTCAAGGGGGAGGCCGCCCAGGTGTGGTCGGACGACCGGATCGCCTACACCGAGGCGAAGACCGGGGTCATCCTGGACATCCTCGACGCCGCAGAGACCTGGGCCAGGGCGAACTCGTGGGCAGTGACCCGGCCACCATAGTGAGAACGCGGCACGTATAGCCAAGGCTGCTGTTTGGCAGTTCGGTGCAGCACCTTCTCCCACCGCCGCTGGATGGCCACGCTGAGCGAAGCGGTTGATGGGCTCGAAAAGGGACAGCCGGCTCCACCAGGACCAGGATGCGGCAGGCTCGCCACTGTGGCTCTGCGGACCCCGATCGGGCGCGATCCGGCGCCAGGTATTGGTGACCGGGTTGTAGGCGCCGTTGGTCAGCCCGGGGATCAGCCCGGCCGCGACCCGGTTCAGCCGAGTTCCGGTTATCTTGGGCGCCATGACGGCCCTGATCCGTCGGCCGCGGGCTGAGATCGCGCCCGGCGCCGTCCATATTCCGGGCTGGCTCAGCCTCGGGCAGCAGCGCCAGCTCGTGGCCGCCTGCCGGGAATGGGCCAGACCGCCAGCGGGGATGCGCGCTACCCGGCTGCCAACCGGGGGCATGATGTCCGTGCAGACCGTCTGCCTGGGCTGGCACTGGATTCCCTACCGCTACTCGCGAACCGCGGAGGATGTGGACGGGGCCCCGGTGAAGCCATTCCCTGGCTGGCTCGCCGACCTCGGCCGGCGCGCAGTCGCGGATGCCTCCGCCGATCCCGCGGCGGCCGACGGCTACGGCCCTGACGTCGCTCTGGTCAACTACTACGACGAGCGGGCCCGGATGGGCATGCACGTGGACCGCGACGAGCGCAGCCTCGCGCCGGTGGTGTCGCTCAGCCTCGGGGCAACATGCATTTTTAGATTCGGCAACACCCAGAGCCGCAACCGTCCCTGGGCCGACGTCGAGCTGGAATCCGGCGACCTGTTCGTCTTCGGCGGCCCGGCCCGGCTCGCGTACCACGGCGTGCCCAAGACGCTGCCCGGTACCGGCAGGCGGGAGATCGGCCTCAGCACCGGCCGCCTGAACATCACCCTGCGGGAATCGGGGCTGGCCTGACCCGCGTCCATGCCGACACGCTGGTCTCCGGGCCAACATGGTGGCTTGCGACCAGCGCGCTAGCTCATTGGCCCGGACCGGGGCACCGGTGCGATGCTGGGCTTCATGCCCGAGGGTGACGTGGTCTGGCGGGCGGCACGCCAGCTCGACGATGCGCTAACCGGCCGGGTTCTCACCCGCACCGACTTCAGGGTGCCGCGTTATGCCAGTGCCGACCTGGCTGGCGCTACTGTCACCGGGACCATTTCTCGCGGGAAGCACTTGCTCACCAGGGTGGACAGCGGCCAGACCGTCCACACGCACTTGCGCATGGACGGATCCTGGCGGATCCGGGCCGCCGGCGCCCCCCCGCCGGGCGATTACCGGATCAGGCTGGTGCTCGCCAACGACCGCTGGCAGGCGATCGGGCGGCTGCTCGGCGTGGTCGAGGTGCTGCCGACCGCGAGCGAGCACCGCGCGGTCGGCCACCTTGGTCCTGACTTGCTCGGCCCGGACTGGGACGCCGCCGAGGCGGTGCGGCGCCTGCAGGCCGTGCCGGACCGGCCGGTCAGCCAGGCGCTCCTCGATCAGCGCAACCTGGCCGGGATCGGCAATTTCTACCGGGCCGAGGTCTTGTTCCTGCGCGGGATCGACCCTTGGCGCCCGGTCGGCACCATCAGCGACCTGGCGGCTCTCGTTGAGCTGGCACGGCGTCTGCTTGACGCCAACAAGGACCGTGTCGGCCAGGTCACCACCGGCATGACCGGGCGCGGCCAGGAGACCTGGGTGTATGGCAGGCGGGGCCGCCCATGCCGCCGCTGCGGCGAGCGGATCCGCAGCAGCAGTACCAGCGCCGCCCCGGCCTCCACCAGCGGCACCCCGACCCGCAGCAGCGGCACCCCGGCCCGCACCGGCAGTCTCAGCGGCACTCCCGCCGCCGGCGGCGGGCGGGCCAGCGCGGAGGCGGAACCGGATGAGCGCGTTACCTTCTGGTGTCCCCGCTGCCAGCCCTCCGTGCGGTGACCCGGAGGCCGAGTCAGGCGTCGCGCTTGCGGAACAGGACCAGGCCGGCGATCAGCGCGATCGCCGCGTAGCCGCAGAACACCGCGAAGCCGGACCAGGGCCCGAACATCGGCGGGTTGCCGCCACCGGACTTGACGGCCCAGATCTGGCTGCCCGCGATGGCGGGCACCCACTTGTCCACGTGCACCTGCCAGGACTGCGGCAGGGCGTTGATCAGGAGCGACACCACGAAGAGCAGCACGATCGACGCGGTGATCGCGCCCGCGGTGTGGCGCAGGATCGCGCCGAGGCCGTAGGCCAGCATGCCGCACGCGGCCAGGAACAGCGCGCCGCCGACCACTGCCCGCAACACATGCGGCTGGCTGAGCGTCGCGTTGATGTGCGCGCCGGACATCAGCGCCTGACCCAGGAAGAATGCCCCGAAGCTCGTGATCAGCCCGATGACCAGCGCGACCGCCGCGAACACTACTGCCTTGGCGGCGAACACCGTGCCGCGCCGCGGCATCGCCGTCAGCGACGTACGGATCATCCCCGTCCCGTACTCCGACGTTATGGTCAGCGCGCCGAGGACGGCTATGACGAGCTGGCCGAAGTACAGGCCGAACAAGCTTCGCTGGGTCGGATCGAAACCGGGTCCGAGCTGGTGCACGTTGTGGGCCGCGCCCGCGCTGGCCAGCGCGCCGAAGCCGACCGTGATGACCACCAGGGCAAGCAGCGTCCAGTGGGTGGACCTGGTCGAACGGATCTTGGTGAACTCCGAGCGCAGCGAGCCGATGAAGCCGGCTCGCGCGACCGGGCGGGGCAGCGGGGCGGCCCCCGAGTGGCGCCCCGCGACCGGTGTTGATGTCGTTGCCATGTCAGGCCACCTCTCCGGCGTGGACCGGCTGCTTGCCCTGCTCGCCCTGCTTGCCCTGCTCGTCCGGGACGCCTGCACGGAACTCCACGCTGGATGCGGTCAGCTCCATGAAGGCCTGCTCCAGGGACGCGTGGGCGGGCGCCAGCTCGTGCAGCCGCACCGAGTTCTCGAACGCGAGGTCCCCGACCTGGCTGACGGTCAGGCCATGCACGACCATCTGGCCGTCGCCATCCTCACGGACGGTGCCTCCGGCCGTCATGACGGCCGAGGCCAGCGGGGCCGGCTGCGGCGTGCGGACCCGGACCGACTGCCTGGAGTTGGCGGCGATGAACTCGGCCACCGTGCAGTCGGAGATCAGCTTGCCGCGGCCGATCACTAGCAGATGGTCGGCGGTGTTCTCCATCTCCGACATCAGGTGGCTGGAGACGAATACCGTACGTCCCTCGGCCGCCAGCGCCTTCATGAGGTTCCGGATCCACAGGATGCCCTCCGGGTCAAGCCCGTTGACCGGCTCATCGAACATCAGGATCTGAGGGTCGCCGAGCAGAGCCGCGGCGATACCGAGGCGCTGCCCCATGCCGAGCGAAAAGCCCCTGGATCGCTTGCGCGCCACGGTGGTCAGGCCGACCAGGTCGATCACCTCGGCCACCCGCCGCGCGGGCAGGTTGTTGGTCTGAGCCAGGCACAGCAGATGGTTGTAGGCGCTGCGGCCGCCGTGCACGGCCTTGGCGTCCAGCAGCGCGCCCACCTCGCGCATCGGGTACGCGAGCTGGCCGAAAGGCTTGCCGTGCACGGTGACCGTGCCGCCGGTGGGCCGGTCGAGGCCGAGGATCAGCCGCATCGTGGTGGTCTTGCCCGCACCGTTCGGGCCGAGGAATCCGGTGATCTTGCCAGGCGCCACGCTGAACGACAGATTGTCGACCGCCAGCGTGTCGCCGTATCGCTTGGTGAGGCCCCGTGCCTCGATCATTTTCTGGTCCTCCTGACTGCTGCGGCCGGGTGCCCGGCCTGCCCAGTCAGTCTGGCGGGGCAACGGCCAGTTTCGCGTCGGCCTGAATGCTGATCCGCATCCGACCCTGGCCTGACATCAGGAGGACGGCGTATCGGCCGGGAAGCCCAGCTGGCCGAGGACGGAGTGCACCATCTCGGCGGTCACGCCGTCAGCCGACCAGGCGGCCGCGCAGAGGGCCCGGAGGCCATCGATCGGCTGGCCCGAGCCGGAAAGCTCAAGTACCGGGCCGCTCGTCAGCCGGGCCGTCCAGCCCTCGCAGGTGAAGGTGCCGCCTGAGGCGGTCACTTCCGGATGCGGCTCGACCAGCCCGGTCAGGTCAGGCGCGATGTAGACGGGGCGGCGGCCGGGCGGAGCGAGAACCGCGTCAGCCGGCTGGGCGACACCGGTGAGGACCAGCATGCTGTCGGCGCCGACCCGGACTGCTCCCTCGATGTCGGTGTCCAGCCGGTCGCCTACGACCAGCGGATGGCGCGCCCCGGTCCGCCGGACCGACTCGGCGTGCAGCGGCGGCTCGGGCTTGCCGGCCACGACGGGCTGGCGGCCCGTTGCGGTCACCATCAGCTGGACAAGCGAGCCATTGCCGGGCAGCGGCCCGCGCGAGCTCGGCAGCGTGGCGTCCGCGTTGGAGGCGACGTACCACGCGCCGGCGCGGATCGCCAGGGCCGCCTCGGCGAGCAGCGGGTAGCCGATGTCCGGCGCATACCCCTGTACGACGGCGGCGGGCCGCTCAGCGGCGGTGGACACCGGCCGCAGGCCACGCTCGCGCAGCGCGAGCCGCAGGCCGATCCCGCCGGCGACCAGCACCGCGGAGCCGCGGGGCAGCCGGTCCGAGACGAGCCGCGCGGCGGCCTGCGCCGAGGTCACCAGGTCCGCGGGTGAGGCGGCGATACCGAGGCTGGTGAGCTGCTGGGCGATGGCGCCCGGCGATCGGGAGGCGTTGTTGGTCACGAACGCCAGCCGCATCCCGTGCTGCCGCGCCTCGGCCAGCGCCTGCGGCGCGCCGGGTATCCCCTTCCCGCCGAGATAAACGACCCCGTCCAGGTCGAGCAGCGCGACGTCGTAGGCCTCGCTGAGCGGGCGGGCGCTGCCTCGCGGGCGGTCCGGCGCCTGGCTGGCAGCGGCACCGGGGCCGGCGGCCGTACCCAGGCCGGCCGGCGCCCCCGGATGATGATCAGCGGCGGTGTCCGGGATAACGTCGCGTGCTTCGTTATGCATCATGTGTCCCTGTTGCCCGCTGCGCCCCGCGAGCGCGCAGAGTCGCCCGGACGCCGCGCAGCGCCTCGGTGTAATGGCGCAGGTCCGGCCGCATCGCCGCGGCCAGCGCCAGGTGCTCCACAGCGGCCCCGGGATCCCCGGTCCTGGCCAGGGCGAGACCGAGGCCGAACTGCGCATAGTCGTCGGTCGGGCTGGCGTCCACGATCCGCCGGAAGTTCGCGGCCGCCGCCGCGTACCTGCCCATATCGAACTGCGCTCTCGCCAGTGCCTCAAGAACGCTGCGGGACTGCGGCTCGGCGGCCGCCGCCCGCTCCAGCAACTGGGCGGCCGCGGCTGCGCTGCCGCGACCGAGCAGGTCGAGCCCGCGCTGGTAGAGCGAGTACGTATCGTCGGCTGGCGCGACCTGGCCAGTGAGCTCATCGCCCGGACGGGAATCCTGGCCGCCGGTTGGTCCTTCTGACATATGTGCAGATCCTTCCGTCTGGCCAGGAGCCAGCAGCAGCCGGGTCGGGCCGCCTAGCGCTGGCTCCTTTTCGCGGTGTCCGTTATGCCCAGGACAGGGTGAGCGGTCTGGCAGAGGTCACCTCTCCACCGTACGACGTGATCGCTCACGACATAGCGGACCAGTTGATGGCGGCCGACCCGCACAACGTGGTCCGGCTGATCCTGCCGCGGCATGTGCCAGGCAGCCCGGGCAGCGAGTACGGGGACGCCGCCGCGCTGCTGCGGTCCTGGCGGGACGCGCAGATCCTGCGTACCGACCCCGATCCTGCCCTGTACGTCTATGAGCAGGCGGTGACGGACCCGGGCGGCGGGGCGGCCGTCATCCAGCGCGGCCTGATCGGGGCGCTGCGCCTGGCCCCGCTTGACGCCGGGATCGTGCGCCCGCACGAGGGCATCGCGCCGGGCCCGGTAGCCGGCCGCCGCCAGCTGATGGAGGCGACGCAGGCCAACCTGGAGCCGATCTTCCTGCTCTACGAACCTGACCAGCCCGGCGCGGCCGGCCGGGCCGTCGAGGAGACCGCGTTCGCCAGGCCGCCGCTGGCTGAGGCGGTGACCGGCGACGGCCTGCGCCACCGGATCTGGGCCATCACCGATTCCCGCGAGCTCGCCGCGATCGCGGCGGACCTGGCCCCGGCCCAGGCTGTCATCGCCGACGGGCATCACAGGTACTCCGCCTACCTCGATCTGCAGCGACGGCGGCACGCCGCGGGCGCCGGGCCCGGGCCGTGGGATTACGGGCTCGCCTTGCTGGTCGATGCCCGCGCCTACCCGCCGCAGGTCGGCGCGATCCACCGGATCATCGCCCAGCTGGATCCGGACACCGCGGCCGAGCAGGCCAAGGCGGCGTTCCGGGTGCGGGCGCTGCCCGGCGGTCCGGACCGCCTGCCGGAGGCGCTGGACGAGCTCGCGGCGGCCAGCAGCCATGGCGTGGCGTTCCTGCTCGCCGGGGGCGACCGCGCCTGCCTGCTGACCGAGCCTGACCAGCTGCAGGTGGACGCCGCGATGCCGGAAGGCGCGTCGCCGCGCTGGCGCGGGCTGGGCACGGCGGTGCTGCAGGAACTGCTCATCGACCGCATCTGGGGGATCGGCGACGAGCGTCGCATCGGTTTCGTGCATAACGACGCCGCCGCGGCGGTTAAGACGGCCGACGAGGCCCCAGGGAGCACAGCGGTCATCTGCTGCCCGCTGTCGGCGGCCGACGTCTACGCGGTGGCCGCGCGCGGCGAGCTGGTGCCGCGTAAGTCGACCTCGTTCGACCCGAAGCCGCGCACCGGCCTGATCATGCGCACGTTCGCTGACAGCTGAATCTCAGCGCCGCCGCAGGCCTTTCCTGACATATCGGCTCAGCCCAGCGGCGGATCTCCGCGCAAGGAGCGATGCTCCTGGAGCGGATCGCCGGAATCCTGCTCAATAATATATTTCCGGGCCCGGGCGAAAACTGATCATCTCCCGTGGTCATGGTTTTGTCGGCGGCAGCAGGTGGAGCGATTCGTGTCCTTTGTGCGCGACGACATTAAATTCGGCTTTCCTCCGGCCGCAGACTGGACGTCCGCGTCGGAGACGCTGCCGTTGGGGATCGTTGTCCGGACAGATTCTCAGGAGGATCTGACCAAGCGGTCACCGTCGGCCGCGTGAAGCTCGATGGAGTCGAGTCCGGGTACGTCCCCGGTCGCGTGTACCGCGTCGGAGGCTTTCCCGCTCGCGCTGATGCCGCCGCGGACTTCGAGTCGGTTCAGTAGTCCTGAGCGGGCGTCCGGACAACCCATCACGGCCAGGACCTGGGCCCACCGTCGGCACCCGGCCCGCGACGGCACCGGGAGGGCCACCCAGGAGCGGCGCGGGGCGGGCATTCCCGGTCTGCCAAGATAGCTGCGTGGATGGTGGGCAGGAGGGCACTGGCGCAGTCACCGGCCTCGGCCAGGGGGTTTACCAGATCGACACCATGATGGCCGGGTACTCGCAGATCACCGCGGGCTATCTGATCCTGGGCGATGCGCCTTGCCTCGTGGAGACAGGGACCGCGCCTTCCGCGCCGGTCGTCCGGGACGCGCTGGCCAGCCTGGGAGTCGGCCCGGAGGACCTGGCGACGGTGGTGGTCACGCACATCCACCTAGATCATGCGGGTGGTGCCGGAGACATCGCCCAGATGTTCCCGCGGGCGCAGATCGTGGTCCACGAGCTCGGTGCCCGCCACCTGGCCGACCCGTCCCGGCTGATGGCCAGCGCCCGGATGGTTTATGGCGACGAGCTTGACGAGCTGTTCGGTATCCTCGCCCCCACTCCGGCCGAGCGGATCCGCACGGTCGGCCACACCGGCTCGGTCGACCTGGGCGGCGGCCGGCGGCTGCAGAGCCATTACGCCCCCGGCCACGCCAGGCACCATGTCGGACTGATCGACTCGGCCAGCGGTGACCTTTACGTCGGAGATGCGGCCGGGATCTTCATCCCGGACACCGGGGATATGCGGCCGGCCACGCCGCCGCCTGACTTCGACCTGGCCACGGCGTTGCGATCGCTGCGGACCTTCGGCGACTTGCGTCCCACGCGGCTGCTGTTCAGCCACTACGGTCCGGTGGACGCGGTCGATCAGGCACTTGAGCGGGCCGCGGACGAAATCAACCTCTGGGTCGCCGAAACCAGGCACGCCAGGAGCGCGGGACTGGATTTCGACCATGCGGCGGCCATGGTGGCGGAGCGGACGAGGCAGCGGTATGCGATTCTGCACCCCGGCAATGACCCCGAGATCGTCGCCAAGTACGAGCGGATCAGCAGCACGGCGGCGAACGTCGCTGGCATCGTGCGCTGGCTGGACAAATCCGAGCGCCCGACTGGCTAACAGGTGGTTCGCGGTTTCCAGGAGATCGTCTATGGCGGCTCGCCGGTAACGCGCTCCTCAGGAACTTCGTGGTCGTCAGGCGGTCAGCGTCCGCTGGGCCCGATTCGACCTCGGAAGGGCACACTGGCAACATCAGCCCCACCAGCCCGGCCATCCGGCGGCGAGTGCCATGATCTTGGCGTCTTGTCAGCGATATATGCGCTGACAAGACGCCAAGATCATGGGGAACGAGGTCATCGTCAGCTAGCGGCGTGCGCGATCAGGTCAGTGACCCCGGATGGATACAGCGGCGGGCTGGCCGCGTCGGGCGCGCGCCAGATCACGCGCGTCTGGCCGTCGGCCTCATCGAGGATGCGTTGCTCAGCGATCTCATAGGCGGCATCGTCGGCAAAGGAGGCGGCATAGAGAAACACGATCTCATGCTGGATAGCCCCGTCCCGCAGAAAGATGTTCTCCAGGACTCCCAGCAGCCGCACACCGGTCAGGCTCTGTCCGATCTCCTCCTGAAGCTCGCGGTGCACGGCATCCAAGGCGTATTCGCCGAACTCCACATGACCGCCAAGCGGCCGATGAAACGGGGCCCCCGGGTCATTGTGCTGAGAAACCAGCAGCGCGCCGTCACGTGGCCGCCGGATCACCACCATTGCCTTGACGATCTGCCCGCTTGTAGTCATCACGAGGTCGTATCACGCTGAGCGGCCGTCCGTGGCAAGGCAGACACGGTCAGGAAAGCCAGTTCAGCGGCTGGCCTCGTCCAGGCCGTCATCGGGCCGATCGGCGAGAGCGTCGCGGTCCTCCCGATCGGCGAGAGCGTCGCCGTCCTCCCGATCGGCGAGAGCGTCGCCGTCCTCCCGATCGGCGAGGTCCCCGCCATCATCCTGCAGATCTTCGAGATCTTCGATGAAGATCTGATCGAGTTCCTCGAAGCGGTCGGCTGCGTCGGTATCGCCGCCGGTATCGGCGATCGCCGCCTTCCTGAACCACTCTCGTGCCTCGTCCTCGCGGCCTGCGTCCAGTAGAGCATCGGCGTATGCGTAGAACAGCCGGGCTGAGCCAGGCCGGATCCGGCCGTCGGTGATTTCGGGTAGCTGAAGCGCGGCTACTGCCGCTTCAGCCAGGCCCTGGTCGCGGCGGATGCCCGACTCGACGATGCGCAGCTCGATCTGGGTCGCGCGGTCGGCCGACCGCCCCTCGGGGCTGTTAGTCAGATCAAGCGCGCGATCCAGGCGGCCGAGGGCGCGCTCGCTGTCAGCCATCAGCGGCAGGTAACTCCCGCGTCCGGTCAGGCGCCTCGCGGCCCGCAGCTCGGCCAGCGCTTCTGCCCATCTGCCCGCCCGGTATGCCGCGATCCCGCACGCTTCCCGGACCACACCGACTCGGGCAGCGAGGCGGCGGGCCGCCACCGCGTGCGTATAGGCACGTTCTGGATCCTCGTGGATAGTGGCCGCGACCAGCTGGCGCGCCACCGCGTCGGCCAGGTCGGCCGGAAGCGTCCTGAGCTCCGCGCGGGCGTCGGGGTCCAGCTGATCGGCCGTGATGCTGTCAGGTACCGGCGGCAGGGACTCTCCGGTCCGGTAGACGCCTGCCGTCCTCGAACCGGCCGGATGCTGGCCCGGCCCGCGGCGGCCGGTCGGGCCGGTCGGCCCGCCGGTCTTGGCAGGCCGACGACGGTCTGCCTCATAGCCGGAAGATCTGGCCGCTGCTCCGTCCGAGCCCCGTCCGGCTGGCGGCCGTTCTGGCGTGGATCCGCGCCGCGGCCCGGAACGCGAACCGGTCCCGCTGCCCCGGTACCCGCCCTGGTCGTCACGCCGCGGCCCGGAACGCGAACCGGTCCCGCTGCCCCGGTACCCGCCCTGGTCGTCACGACCCGAACCGGTACTGGTCCGCGGACCGCCGGTGTCGTCCGGCCGTCGACTTGATGGAGCTGAGCGCCGCTGCGAGGTGCGCGCGTCGTCTGGGGGTGCGCCCGATCCCCTGGTACCAGGTCTTGACGGTCTGCCGTGCCCATTCACGCCCTGGTCCGAGCTCCGGTCACCGGCCGGCGCGCCATCAGTGCTGTCGTCCCGCCCGCTGGCTCGGCGCCGCGGATCCGGGGTACGAGGCCGACCGGAACTCGGCCCGCGCCCAGCGGAAGGCCTCGACGGCCCCGCTCCCGCCGGTGTTGCGGCCCCGCTAGCGCGCCGAGCGCCGCGGCCGCCGTCGGCGGCCGTGCGGCTGCTACCGGCAGCCCGGCCAGGTTGCCCCGATCTCGTATCACGTTCCGACCGCTGTGGCCGGTCTGTCGCGCCTGGTCCCTGCCGCAGTCGACGGCCCTGGTCTCCGGGCTTGGTGCCCACGCCCAGCCTGCGGGAGCGCGCGTCGGGGGCCGAAGCATCGTTCCGGCGGGCCTTGCCGCTCGACGCCGTATCATCGGCTCGGCCGGATCGCCCGCCCGATGCCGCCGAGTCCGGCGCCGGCCGGGAACGGCCGCCCGAACCGCCGCTCGCCACCGGTCGCCCTGGCCTGCCGCCCGAACCGCCGCTCGCCACCGGTCGCCCTGGCCTGCCGCCCGAACCGCCGCTCGCCACCGGTCGCCCTGGCCTGCCGCCCGAACCGCCGCTCGCCACCGGTCGCCCTGGCCTGCCGCCCGAACCGCCGCTCGCCACCGGTCGCCTGGACCGAGCGCCCGAACCGCCGCCATCGGCTCGCCGGGATCGCGCGCCGGTCCCAGCGCCATCACGCGGCTGGCGAAGCTGCCCAGCCGAGCCCCGCCCCTCGCCGCCCGGCTGAGGCGCCCGGCCGCCCGAACCTGCGGCTGAGCGCCCGCTGCCGCCTCGACCGCTGCCGGAAGCGCTGTTACGCGCGCTGCCCGACTGCTTGCCACGGCTAGCCGGACTAGTGCTACTACGCTCGCCACTATCGCCGACCACCTGTGGACCTCCTGGTAAAGACTGCAAGCCGGACACCACTAAGCGCGCTGAGGGCCGCTACCAGCGGTAGCGGCCCTCAGCGCGAAGATGTCCGGCGGCGTCCTACTCTCCCACGCGGTCCCCCGCGCAGTACCATCGGCGCTGAAGGGCTTAACTTCCGGGTTCGGAATGGGACCGGGTGTTTCCCCTTCGCCATGGCCACCGAAACTCTATGGAGATGTTAGGTCCCCGCGTGGTCCCGGAACAAGTCCGAGCCCGCGAGACCGACCGCACCTCGGGAACCGCACAGTGGACGCTGCAAAATCTATGAGTAGAAGCCAAGCCGCTCGGCCTATTAGTACCGGTCAGCTGCACACGTTGCCGTGCTTCCACCTCCGGCCTATCAACCCAGTCGTCTAGCTGGGGGCCTTACCGGGTTCACCCCGAGGGAGACCTAATCTTGAGGCGAGCTTCCCGCTTAGATGCTTTCAGCGGTTATCCCTTCCAAACGTAGCCAACCAGCCGTGCTCTTGGCAGAACAACTGGCACACCAGAGGTTCGTCCGTCCCGGTCCTCTCGTACTAGGGACAGCCCCTCTCAAGTCTCCTACGCGCGCAGCGGATAGGGACCGAACTGTCTCACGACGTTCTAAACCCAGCTCGCGTACCGCTTTAATGGGCGAACAGCCCAACCCTTGGGACCTGCTCCGGCCCCAGGATGCGACGAGCCGACATCGAGGTGCCAAACCATCCCGTCGATATGGACTCTTGGGGAAGATCAGCCTGTTATCCCCGGGGTACCTTTTAGCCGTTTAGCGACGGCGCTTCCACATGCCACCGCCGGATCACTAGTCCCAGCTTTCGCTCCTGTTCGACATGTCTGTCTCACAGTCAAGCACCCTTGTGCACTTACACTCGACACCTGATTGCCAACCAGGCTGAGGGTACCTTTGGGCGCCTCCGTTACCTTTTAGGAGGCAACCGCCCCAGTTAAACTACCCACCAGACACTGTCCCTGATCCGGATCACGGACCCAGGTTAGACATCCAGAACGACCAGAGTGGTATTTCACCGTTGACTCCACAGAAACTAGCGTCTCTGCTTCACAGTCTCCCACCTATCCTACACAAGACGCCCCAAACGCCAATGTCAAGCTGCAGTGAAGGTCCCGGGGTCTTTCCGTCCTGCTGCGCGTAACGAGCATCTTTACTCGTAGTGCAATTTCGCCGGGTCCGTGGTTGAGACAGTGGGAAAGTCGTTACGCCATTCGTGCAGGTCGGAACTTACCCGACAAGGAATTTCGCTACCTTAGGATGGTTATAGTTACCACCGCCGTTTACTGGCGCTTAAGTTCAGAGCTTCGCGACCCGAAGGCCACTAACCCCTCCCCTTAACGTTCCAGCACCGGGCAGGCGTCAGTCCGTATACGTCGTCTTGCGACTTTGCACGGACCTGTGTTTTTAGTAAACAGTCGCTTTCCCCTGGTATCTGCGACCACACCTAGCTCAGAGAGCAAGTCTCATCACCGGGCGCGGTTCCCCTTCTCCCAAAGTTACGGGGACAATTTGCCTAGTTCCTTAACCACGGTTCACCCGATCGCCTTGGTATTCTCTACCTGACCACCTGAGTCGGTTTAGGGT
>CAWIXN010000005.1:545000-1642078 GCA_963840095.1 uncultured Actinomycetota bacterium
GCCGCCGACCTGCAAGGCGCAGCCGTGCCGGCGATGCAGTTCCAGGAAGTCGTTGGCCTGCAGGATCTGGTAACTGAACTCGGTGTAACTGATCCCGCCCGCTTCCAGCCTGGCCTTCACGGACTCCCTGGCAATCATCTGGTTGACCGAGAAGTGCTTGCCGATGTCGCGCAGGAACTCGATCGCCGATAGCTCTTGCGTCCAGTCCAGGTTGCTGACCAGCAATGCCGCCGCCGGACCCGGGCGGAAATCGAGAAACTGCGAGACCTCGGCGCGCAGCTTGTCCACCCACTCGGCGACCACGTCGCGCGAGTTGAGGGTCCGCTCAGCCGACTTGCCGCTCGGGTCACCGATCAGCCCGGTGGCCCCGCCGACCAGGCCGATCGGCCGGTGCCCCGCTAGCTGCAGGCGCCGGATCGTGAGCAGCTGCACCAGATGGCCGAAGTGCAGTCCGGGAGCTGTCGGGTCGAATCCGGCATAGCAGGTGACGGGCCCGGAATTCAGTGCTCTGCGCAGCTCATCGAGGTCAGTCGAAATCGCGATCAGGCCCCGCCAGGTCAGCTCGTCAATGATGTCGGTCACCGGGGTATCGTCCCATCATCGCCGACCGGCCGGGAAACCGGTTTCGCCCGGGCCCGGCGCGGCACGCTGGCCCGGTAGGGCGACACGGCCCGCTCCCCGGTGACCCAGAATCGCCAGGCCACCTCGGCCGCCCGGCTCACCCCGACCCGCGGGCCGCGGCTGATGCCCGCCCCGGCCAGCGTCGCGCTCCCGGACGAGGCGCGCGGCGCGAGGGCCGGTCCCGCCGGAGGCTCCCGTCCGGGAGCGGCAGGCAGGCGCGCACCGGGCGGCCGGGCCTGCAACGGGGAGGCCGGATCGCAGACGTCGGCGCCATCGAGCGAGCGGTCGATGCCCAGCGCCTGGCAGAGCCGGGCCGGGCCGCGCGCCAGCTCGACCTCCCTGATCGCATGGCGCGGGGCCGAACGCCTGGCGGCCGCCAGCGCGGCACCCTCGATGACCCGCCCCGCCCGGATCAGGACCGCGGAGGCGTCGCCGACCTGCTGGCAGACCAGGTTCACGCAGAAGTGCATGCCATAGGTGAAATAGACGTACGCGTGGCCCGGCGGGCCGAACATGACGGCGTTGCGGGCGGTCCGGCCGCGAAACGCGTGTGAGGCCGGATCGGCCGCGCCCGCGTAGGCCTCGACTTCCACGATGGTTATCGCAACGAGCCCGTCGGCCGTGTCGTGCGAGATCACGCAGCCAAGCAGGTCCGGGGCCACCTCCGGCGCAGGCCGCGCGAAGAACTCCCGGCTCAGCAGCTGCGGGGAGCGAGCCAGCGCCGACCTGACTCCCGCAGCCCCCGGGGAAGGCCCGGGATCGCCCGGGGAAGGCCCGGGATCGCCCGAGCCGGGCCCGGCCAGCCCGGATGCGGCCAGCCCTGGCTCGGCCAGCCCTGGCTCGGCCAGCCCTGGCTCGGCCAGCCCTGGCTCGGTCGGGCCTGGCTCGGTCGGGCCGGACTCTTTCAGCCCGCGGCCCATGCGGCGTCCTGATCGACCCGGGACCGCAGCTCGGCGAGCTGCTCGGCGACCCGGACCGGGGCGGTGCCGCCGAAGCCGGAGCGGGCGGCCAGCGCGCCGGTCACGGTAAGCACCTCCCGGACGTCCGGCGTCAGGTGCGGTGACACCTTGGCCAGGTCGGCGTCGCTCACGTCGGACAGCTCGCAGTCGTTGACCTGGCACCAGACGACCAGATGGCCCACCACCTCATGCGCCTCGCGAAACGGGACCCCGCGCCGGACCAGGAGCTCAGCCAGGTCGGTAGCGAGCGCATGGCCGGCGGCAGCACCCTGCGCCATTCGTTCAGCATGAAACCTCAGGGTGCCCGTCAGACCGGCCATGGCCGGCAGCACCAGCAGGAGCGTGTCTACCGCGTCGAAGACCGGCTCCTTGTCCTCCTGCAGGTCGCGGTTGTAGGTCAGCGGCAGTCCCTTAAGCGTGGCCAGCAGTCCGGTCAGGTTGCCGATCAGCCGCCCGGCCTTGCCCCGGGCCAGCTCCGCGACGTCGGGGTTCTTCTTCTGCGGCATGATCGAGGATCCGGTCGCGTAGGCATCGTCGATCTCGGCCCAGCCGAACTCGTGCGAGGACCAGAGCACGATCTCCTCGCCCAGCCTGGACAGGTGCACGCCGAGTAGCGCCGCGGCGAAACAGAACTCCGCGGCGAAGTCCCGGTCGCTGACCGCGTCCATCGAGTTCGGTGCCGCGCAGGCGAAGCCGAGCTCGGCGGCGACCGCTTCCGGGTCCAGCGGCAGCGAGGAGCCCGCCAGCGCGCCCGATCCGAGCGGGCAGACGGCCGCGCGCTTGTCCCAGTCCCGCAGCCGCCCGGCGTCGCGGGCGAACGCCTGGACGTGGGCGAGCAGCTGATGGGCCAGCAGCACCGGCTGAGCGTGCTGCAGGTGGGTCATCCCCGGCACCGGCGTTTGCATATGCCGCTCCGCCTGGCCGATGAGCGCGGCCTGGAGCTCGGCCAGCCTGGACACGACCAGCCGGGCATGATCGCGCAGGTACAGCCGCAGGTCGGTAGCGATCTGGTCGTTCCGGCTGCGGCCGGCCCGCAGCCGCCCGCCCAGCGTCCCGGCCCGCTCGAGCAGTCCGCGTTCCAAGGCGGTATGCACGTCCTCGTCGGTCGCGGCGGGCCGGAACCCGCCGCTCCGGCAGGCCTGAGCCAGGTCGTCGAGGGCGGCCAGCAGCCGGGCCAGCTCGGTGTCATCCAGCAGGCCGGCCTTGTTCAGCACGCGCGCATGCGCTCCCGAGGCGATCAGGTCGTAAGGCGCCAGCCGCCAGTCGAACTGGACGCTGACCGACAGGCGCGCCAGCGCGTCAGCAGGTCCCGACTCGAACCGGCCGCCCCACAGCCGGACCGGCGGCCCAGTTTCATTGTCGTCTGCCACTACGCTCCTCCCTGGTCCATGATCGCGGTTTCCAGGGGGATCAGGACCCCGCCGGACAACCGCGATCAAGGAAAAAGGCTAGCGCTACCCGGTGGTTGCGCGGTCCGCGCTGCGGTCGCGCTCGGCCGCGATCTTGCTGGGCAGTCCCCATAGCTCCACGAAGCCCTTGGCCTGCGCCTGGTCGAACTTGTCGCCCGTGTCGTAGGTAGCAAGCCCGTAGTCGTAGAGGGCAGACGCGCTGCGCCGCCCGGTGACCACTGCCCGGCCGCCCTGCAACCGGACCCTGACCTCGCCGGTGACATGCCGGGACGCGTCGGCCATGAAGGCGTCAATGGCCCGCCGTAGCGGCGAGAACCAGAGCCCGTCGTAGACCAGCTCGGTCCAGCGCTGCTCGGCCTGGCGCTTGAACCTGGCCAGATCGCGCTCCATGCAGACGCTCTCGAGTTCCTGGTGCGCCGCGATCAGCGTGATCGCGCCGGGGGCCTCATAGATCTCGCGGCTCTTGATACCGACCAGCCGGTCCTCGACCATGTCCAGCCGGCCGACTCCGTGCGCGCCCGCGCGCGCGTTCAGCTCGGTGATGATCTGCAGCGGTGTCAGCGACCGCGAGTCGATCGAGACCGGCAGGCCGTCGGTGAAGCCGATGATGACGTCGTCAGGTTCACGCGGCTGCCCGGGATCCTCGGTGTAGCCGTACACGTCGTCGTGCGGGGCCTCCCAGATGTCCTCTAGGTGCCCGGTCTCGCAGCTGCGGCCCCACAGGTTCTGGTCGATCGAGTAGGGCGACCTGGACGTGACGTTGATCGGCAGGCCCTTCTCCGCGGCAAAGGCGATCGCCTTGTCCCTGGTCATGCCGGAGTCACGGACCGGCGCCAGCACGGCCACCTCCGGCGCCAGGCTGGCCAGGCCCACCTCGAACCGCACCTGGTCGTTGCCCTTGCCGGTACATCCGTGCGAGACCAGCCCGGCTCCCTGCTCGCGGGCCACCCGGGCCAGGTGGGTGACGATCAGCGGCCTGGACAGCGCGGACACGAGCGGGTACCGGTCCATGTACAGGCCGTTGGCGCGCAGCGCCGGCATGCAGTAGGCGGCGGCGAACTCATCTCGCGCGTCGACGACGACCGAGTCGGCCGCGCCGCAGTCCAGGGCGCGCTTGCGGATCACGTCCAGGTCCTCGCCGCCCTGGCCGACGTCGATGGCGAGGGCGATGACCTCCGCGCCGGTCTGTTCGGCGATCCAGCCAATGGCCACCGAGGTGTCCAGGCCGCCCGAGTAGGCGAGTACTACGCGCTGCGTCATGATTTCCTCCGTAGAGTGCCAGTTGGACGTTTGCGGTCGGGGGCGGGAGCGTCCGCCGCCCGATGGCCGCGCCGCTCCGCCAGCGCGAGCAGGGCACGGGCCAGCTCATTGCCGCCGGCCGGGTCACGCGAGATGACCAGGACGGTGTCGTCGCCCGCCACCGTGCCGAGCACGGCCGGCAGGCTCGCGTGATCGAGCACCGAGGCGAGGAACTGGGCCGCGCCGGCTGGCGTGCGCAGCACCACCAGGTTGGCGCTGGCCTCGGCGGCGAGCAGTAGCTCGCCCGCGACCCGGGCCAGCCCGCCGGCCCGGCGGGCAGGCCCGCCCCGTCGCGATGATCAGCGTCCGTGATGTCGGGCAGTCCCCCCGGCCGGGAGCCCGGGCCGCCGGGCTCGCCCGGCAGCGCGTACACCAGCCCGCCGTCGGCGCCGCGGAGCCGCACCGCGCCGAGTTCCTCAAGGTCGCGGGACAGGGTGGCCTGGGTGACCCGGGCCCCGCGCTGCGCTAGCCGCTCGGCGAGTTCCTCCTGGGAGCGCACCGGCGGGTCGGCGTGGACCAGGATGGCCGCGATCTGCGCGTGCCGCGCTGCCTTGGTCACCGGGCTGACTGACGTCATGGCAGGCTCGCTCGCCACCCGGCCGGCGGGTCCCGCGCTCCCGCCCTGACCCGGCGGCATCATGCCTCTTGCAGCGCGTGCGCGGGCACGCGGTCGAGGATGGCGGGCAGCGCGCCGGTGAACTGCGTCGCCTCGGCGGAGCTGAGGATCAGCGGCGGCGCCAGCCTGACCGCATCGGGCTGGACCGCGTTGACGAGATAACCCGCGGCGCGGCAGGCGGCCTCGGCATCGGCGGCCACTGGCCCGGACAGTTCGATAGCCAGCCACAGGCCGCGGCCGCGCACGCCGGTCACCAGCGGGTGGCCGGCCGCCATGATCCCCGCGGCCAGCTCGCTCCCGACCTGCCGCGCCTGCCCCAGCAGCCCGTCCCGCTCGATGGTGTCGAGTACGGCGAGCGCCGCGGCGCAGGCCACCGGGTTGCCGCCGAACGTGCTGCCGTGGTCGCCCTTGCGCAGCGCGCTGCCGCAGTCGCCGAGCCCCACGCACGCGCCGATCGGCAGCCCGCCACCGAGGCCCTTGGCCAGCGTGATCACGTCCGGCGTGATCCCTTCCGCCTGGTAGGCGAACCAGGCACCGGTCCGTCCCACGCCGCTTTGGATCTCGTCGATCACCAGCACCGCGCCTGCTCCGTCGCAGGCCTCGCGGGCGGCGCGCAGATAGCCGGGCGGGGCGGGCAGCACGCCAGCCTCACCCTGGCATGGCTCAAGGAAAACGGCGGCGCAGTCAGGCCCGACCGCCGAGCGTAGTGCGTCAGCGTCCCCGAACGGCACAAACCGAACCGCAAAGCCGAACGGCCCGAACGGTTCCCTGATGGAACTCTTGCCGGTGATGGCGAGCGCTCCCATGGTCCGTCCGTGAAAGCCGCCCTCCGCGGCCACGATCACCGGACGCGAAGAGCCCTGGCGGCGGCGGACCAGCTTGATGGCCGCCTCGTTTGCCTCGGCGCCCGAGTTGCCGAAAAACACCCGTCCCGGCGCCTGCGCGCCGTCCGTGCCGTCCGTGCCGTCCGCGCCGAGCAGCCGCAGGAGCCGCTCAGCCAGGACGATCTCTCCTTCATGCAGGGCCAGGTTGGAGGTGTGCGCGATACTGCGCACCTGACGGGTGACCGCCTCGACGATGGCCGGATGGGCGTGCCCGAGAGCGCTGACCGCGATGCCCGCGAGCAGGTCGGTGTACTCGCGGCCGTCGGCGTCCCACACCCGACAGCCCTCGCCCCGGACCAGCGCCACGGGCGGGACGCCGTAATTGCCCATCAGGGCCCCGGCGAACCTGGCCTGTAGCTGCTCCGTGATAGTCATGCCGTCCTCCCGCCGGGTCGGCCCAGATGATCGTGACGACTTCTCCGCGTTATCCGCGGAGAAGTCGTCACGATGAGATCAGCCCTCATTCGCTCACCTCATCGGGCAGCACCATGGTGCCGATTCCTGAGTTGGTGAAGATTTCCAGCAAGACCGCGTGCGGAAGCCGGCCGTCCAGCACGTGAGCCCGTGGCACGCCGCCGCGCACGGCCGCGAGGCAAGCCTCCATCTTCGGGATCATGCCCTCGGTGAGCCCGGGCAGCATCGCGGCCAGCGCCGACGCGTTCAGCTTGCTGATCACCTGGCCCGGGCTGGCCGGAGGCCAGTTCGCGTACAGGCCGGCCACGTCGGTGAGCAGGATAAGCTTCGCCGCGCCCAGCGCGACGGCGATGGCACCCGCCGCCGTGTCCGCGTTGACGTTGTAGATCTCGCCCGCATCGCCGCGAGCGACGCTCGAGATGACCGGGATCCGGCCGTCGGCGATCAGGGCCCGGACCGCACCGGGATCGACCGCCTCGATCCGGCCGACCTGGCCGAGATCGACGGACTTGCCGTCCACCGTGGCCAGTGCCCGGGCCGCGGTGAGCAGGTTCGCATCCTCGCCCGACATCCCTACGGCGAACGGGCCGTGCCGGTTGATCAGGCCGACCAGGTCCCTGTTCACCGACCCGGTGAGCACCATCCTGACCACGTCCATGGTCTCGGCCGTGGTGACCCGCAGCCCGGCGCGGAACGTGCTGGGCACGCCCAGCCGGTCGAGATGCAGGTCGATCTGCGGCCCGCCACCATGGACCACGACCGGGCGCAGCCCGGCGTACCGCAGGAACACCACGTCCTGGGCGAACGCGAAGCACAGGTCGGGATCGGCCATCGCGTGCCCGCCGAATTTGATCACGACGGTCCGGCCGTGGAACTGCTCCAGCCAGGGCAGCGCCTCGATCAAGGTCGCCGCCTTGGCCCGGGCGTCAGCGGACGGATCCACGGCCTCGGCCTGGGCGCCGGGCGACAGATCCCCGGCCCCGGCCTGTACGCCGGCGCCGCCGCGCCCGCTGCCCGTCATCACCGTCATGTCGAGTACGCCGAGTTCTCGTGCACGTACTGCGCGGTCAGGTCGGTGGTCAGGATCGTCGCGGCGTGCGGGCCAGCGGCCAGGTCGACGGTGATCGTCACGTTCCGCGGCCGCAGGTCCACCAGCGACCTGTGCTGCGCGGCGGCGCCGTCCCGGCACACCCACACCCCGTTGATGGCCACGCTCAGCTGATCAGGATCGAACGCCGCGCCGGTGGTTCCCACGGCCGCGAGCACCCGGCCCCAGTTGGGGTCCTCGCCTCCGATCGCGCACTTCAGCAGGTTGCAGCGGGCGACGGCCCGGCCGGCCGTCACCGCATCGGCGGCACTCGCAGCGCTGGTCACCTCGATGGCGATCGCCTTGCTCGCGCCCTCGGCATCGGCCTGCATCTGCCTGGCCAGGTCGGCGCAGGCCGCGGTCAGCAGCCCGGCGAAGGCGCCGGGATCGGGCCGGACCCCTGAGGCACCGCTGGCCATCAGCAGCACGGTGTCGTTGGTGGACATGCAGCCGTCGGTGTCCAGCCGGTCGAACGTGGCGCCGACCGCCTCCCGCAGCGCGGCGTCGAGTTCCTCAGGCACCAGGTCCGCGTCGGTGGTGAGCACGACGAGCATGGTGGCCAGCGCCGGCGCGAGCATGGCCGCGCCCTTGCCCATGCCGCCTACCGTGTAGCCGGGCCCGGCCGCGCGGCACTCCTTCGGCACGGTATCGGTCGTCCTGATCGCATCCGCGGCCGCGGCGCCGCCGGCCGCCGAGGCGGCGGCCACCGCGACATCGATGCCAGGCAGCAGCCTGTCCATCGGCAGCCGGTCTCCGATCAGGCCCGTCGAGCAGACCGCGATCTCTCCCGCGCTCGCCGACAGCACGCCGGCCAGCCGCTCGGCGGTGTGGTGGGTGTCGGCGAACCCGGCCGGCCCGGTGCACGCGTTGGCGCCGCCCGAGTTCAGCACGACCGCGCGCAGTCGCCCGCCCTTGATCACCTGCTGAGACCAGAGCACCGGAGCGGCCTTGACCCGGTTGGCGGTAAACACCCCGGCGGCGGCGTCCGAGGGGCCGTCGTTGATCACTACGGCGAGGTCGGCTCCGCCTGCCGACTTGATTCCCGCGGCCACGCCTGCGGCGCGGAACCCGGCCGGCCCGGTGACGCTCATGGCGCGATCCCCGCCGCGGTCAGGCCGGCCACCTCGGGCAGGCCGAGCATCAGGTTGGCTACCTGCACGGCCTGGCCGGCCGCGCCCTTGCCGAGGTTGTCGAGGGCGGCCAGCACCGTGGCCCGGCCGGTGCGGGGATCGGCGGCAGCCTGCAGATGCACGCCGTTCGAGCCGGCCACGGCGGCCGTGGCGGGCCAGCGGCCGTCCGGAAGGACGCAGGCGAAGGGCTCGCCCGCGTAGGCACCGGCCAGCGCCCCGCGCAGCAGCGCGGTGTCGGCCGCACCGGCGGCGCCGGTGCCCGACGCCAGCCGCGCGGTGCAGGTCGCGAGGATGCCGCGCGGCATGGGCGCGAGCACCGGGGTGAAGGAGACGGTCACATCGGCCGCCGATGGACCAGGCTGCCGCACGGCCTCGAGCGCCTGCTCGATCTCGGGAGTATGCCGGTGCGCGCCGCCTGCCTGGTAACCGGAGACCGAGCCCATCACCTCGCTGCCGAGCAGATCCGGCCGGAGCACCCGCCCGGCGCCCGAGGTACCCGAGGCCGCGACGATCACGATGTCGGCCGGCTCGATCAGGCCGGCGGCCAGCAGCGGCGCGAGGGCGAGGATCGATGCGGTCGCATAACACCCGGGCACGGCCACCCGGTCCGCGGCCTGGATCTGCTCGCGGGCCCGCGGCAGTTCCGGCAGGCCGCACGGCCAGCGGCCCTGATGGGGGGTGCTGTAGTGCCGGGCCCAGGCTGCGGCGTCGGCCAGCCGGTAATCGGGACCCAGGTCGACGATCTTGACCCCGGCCCCGAACTGGTCGGCAAACGGGGCGGACTGCCCGGGCGGCAGGGCGAGGAACGCCAGGTCGGCGTCTAGCGCGCCAGTCGCCGCGGCCTCGAACCTGCGGCCCGCCAGTAATCCGACGCCAGCCAGGTTGGGGTGAACCTCGCCGATGAGCCGGCCCGCGTTGCTGTCCGCGGTCACGGCGGCGAGCTCGAGATCGGGGTGGCCCGCGATCAGCCGGAGCAGTTCGCCCCCCGCATAGCCGCTGGCACCGGCCACCGCTACCCGCGCGCCCATCGCCCGACCCTCCACGACTCGCTGCCCGCACTCTTGGCGGCCCGGCAGGCATGCTTGAATGATTATGCGGCCTGATGACTGATTATGCAAAACGATCACCCGGCGCCGGCCTGCCGCTACGGCCGGGCCCTCACCGGCGCACCAGCCGGGCCATCACCGGCGCAACGGCATCTGGGTCCGCCGGATCGGGCAATCCGGTTGGGCGGATCGGGCCCCGGACGGCATGATGAGGGGCGCGGAAAGGAGGGCGCCCGATGCGCGCTCGCGGTTCAGTCGGCCGGGCCGCCTTGGCCGTGACGATCATCGCGCTGGTGGCCGGTTGCGGCGCGAAGGCCTCGCCGGCCGCGTCGCGGTCGTCCGCGAGCCCGGCTCCGGGCGCCAGTAGCTCGGGCGTGGCCTGCGGCACCACTAAGACCGCCGCCAACGTTCCCGTCCAGGTCCAGGTCAGTCACGGCCAGGTCACCTGCGCCGCCGCGCTGGCCGTCGAGCGGGACTACACGAAGGCCATCCGCGCCGGCCGGGCACCAGGCAACGGCGGCGGCGGCCCGGTCACGATTGACGGCTGGACCTGCCAGGGCTTCGCCACGCCGGTGGTGCTGCGGACCGGGCAGGCATCGAAGTGCGTCCATGGCGGCGCGGAGATCCTCGCCATCCTGCCGACGCCGGCCTGAGTCCCGGCCGGCGCCCGCCTGGCTCCCGGCCGGGAGGGTGCCGGCCTAATTACGGGTGGCGGGCGAACGGCTCAGGCCCGGCTCACGCCCGACGCCGCCGGCCCAGGACCGCTCAGCTGCTCCCGCGCTGCACGGCTCCGGTCCGCCGCGACGCCTCGGCGACGGCGGCGTCCCGGGCCGCAGTGGCCTCCTCGGCGGTCAGCGTGCGGTCGGGCGCGCGGAACCGCAGTGTGTAGGCCAGCGACTTGCGGCCAGGACCTGCCTGCTCGCCGGTGTACACGTCAAACAGGCGCACGTCCTCGAGCAGCAGGCCGATCCCGGCCGTCGCGGCACCCGAGGCCAGCGCTTCCGCGACGTCGGCGGCGGCCACCGAGTCGGCTACGGTGAGCGCGACGTCCTGAGTCGCGACCGGGTACGGCGAGATCACCGGGGCCTGGACCGGCCCCAGCGAGTCCGCCGCGCTCTCGATGACCGACAGGTCAAGCTCGGCGGCGCAGGTCCGCGGCGGGACCCCGAACGCCTGGATGACCCCAGGATGCAGCTCGCCGGCGTGCCCGGCCAGCCGCGGGCCGCCGTCGCCGCCCGCCACGTAGATAGCCGCGCACCGGCCAGGGTGCCAGGGCTCGTACTGGTCGGCCCGCACGGTGAACGCGACCCTGCTGACCCGCACGACCTGCCTGGCCGCCTCGACGGCGTCTTCCCAGCAGGCCAGGCGCCCGGCGCCCCACCAGCCGGAAGCCTCGCTCCGGCCGGTCAGGACCACGCCCAGATGCAGCGGCTGATCGGGAAGCGCAGCCTCCAGGCTCGCGATCTCATCGGCCGACGGGCCCCGGTCGACCCGCAGGATCGGCGCGATCCCTGGACCACCGGGACGGGTCTGGAAGATCAGTCCCATCTCGAACAGCGAGATATCGGCGAAACCGCGCCCGAGGTTCCGGCCGAGCACCCGGAGCAGCCCGGGCAGCAGCGAGGTGCGCAGCAGCGGCTCGTCCTCCCGGATGGGATTGGCGATCCGGGGCGCCCGGCGCCGGGCGTCACCCGCGGGCAGCTGCATCCAGTCGGCGTCGGCCGCCGGACTGAACGGGCTGGAGATGACCTCGACGCTGCCGGAACCGGCCAGCGCCCGGCCGATGGTGGCCCGCAGCCGCTGCCTGCCCGTGCGGCCGTGCCCGGCGACCGCGCGGGCCATCCGGACCGGGATCTTCTCGTATCCCTCCAGCCGGATGACTTCCTCGGCGAGATCGGCCGGATCAGTGAGGTCAGTCCGCCACGACGGCGGTGTGACGACCAGCGCCTGGTCAGCGCCGACCATCGTGACCTGGCAGCCGACCTGCTGCAGCCGCCGGGTCACCACCGCTGGCCGGTAAGCCATCCCGGCGACCCGGTCCGGGTAATCCGCTGCCATCTCGATCAGCACCGGCGGCACCGGCACCCAGGCGTGCGTGCAGCCGGGTATCATCGCGCCGCCCCCGAGGCCGGCCAGCATCGCGGCCGCCTTGGCCGACGCCCGCAGCGGCAGCTCGGAATCGACACCGCGCTCGAACCGGCTTGACGCCTCACTGATCAGCTTGTGCCGCCTGCTCATCCGCGCGGTGCCGGTGGCCGAGAAGTGCGCGGCCTCGATGACCAGGTCCCGCGACTGCTCCGAGATCTCGGTGGCCAGGCCGCCCATGGTGCCCGCCATCGAGATCGGCCCGGAGGAGTCGGTGATGAGGATGTCGTCGGGATCCAGGTCGCGGATCACGTGATCAAGAGTCTCCAGCCGCTCGCCAGGCCGGGCGCGGCGGACCACGATCGGCCCGGACAGAGCGGCCCGGTCGAACGCGTGCAGCGGCTGGCCCAGCTCCAGCATCAGGTAGTTGGTGATGTCGACGGCCAGCGATACGCTGCGCATCCCGGCCCGGGCCAGCCGGAGGAGGATCGGCAGAGGTACCGGCCTGGCCCCGTCGAAGCCGCGGACCTCGCGGAGCACGAACCTGTCGCACGCGGTCGGGTCCTCGATGCTGGCCGGGTACACTTCGGGCGAGACCTGGCTGACATCGGCGGGCAGCGCCGTATCGGCCGGGTCGATGAAGGCGGCGTCATAGGAGATGGCCAGCTCTCTGGCCACGCCGCGGACCGAGAGCGCGAAGCCCTTGTCCGGGGTCACGTTGATGTCCAGCACGTGCTCGCGCAGGCCCGCGTACTCGGCGAAGTCCGTTCCCAGCGGCGCGTCGGCGGGCAGCACCAGGATCCCGGCGCGGTCATCGCCGATGCCGAGCTCGGCCGCGGAGCAGATCATCCCCTCAGAGATCCGGCCGTAGGTCTTGCGGGCGCCGATCTCGAACCCGCCGGGCAGCACCGCGCCCGGCCGGGCCAGCGGCACCTTGTCCCCGGCCGCGAAGTTGGCCGCGCCGCAGATGACCTGGTGCTCGGCGGCGCCGACCGACACGTGGCAGTACCGGATCGGCTTGGCGAAGCCAGTCAGCTCCTCGACGTCTAGCACCTGCGCCACCAAGACGCCGGAGATGTCGTGCCCGACCTGCTCGACGGTCTCCACTTCCAGGCCGGCCGCGGTGAGCCGCCGCGACACCTCGTCAGCGGCCACGTCGGCGCCCGGCCCGGGTGTTACGTACTCCAGCAGCCAGGAAAGCGGGACCCGCATTACGCCTCCACTCCGAATGCCCTGCTGAACCGCACGTCCCCTTCGACGGTGTCCCTGATGTCGGTCACGCCGTGCCTGATCATCAGGGTCCGCTCGATACCGAGCCCGAAGGCGAAGCCGCTGTAGCGGTCGGGGTCGATGCCGCAAGCGACCAGCACCCGCGGGTTGACCATGCCGCAGCCCGCGATCTCGATCCAGCCCTGCGACCGGCACACCCGGCAGGGGCTGCCGCCCGGGCGGGTGGAGGCGCCGCGGCACACGTGACACTCCATGGAGACATCCGCCGACGGCTCGGTGAACGGGAAGAAGTCCGGCCGCAGCCTGGTTCGCAGGCCCTCGCCGAACATCGCCTCGACAAACGCGTTGATCGCACCGCGCAGGTCAGCCATGGTCAGCCCCTCGTCCACGGCCAGCGCTTCCATCTGGTGGAAGACCGGGCTATGCGTGGCATCCAGGGTGTCGGTGCGGAAGCACTTGCCCGGGCTGACCACGTAGATCGGCAGCGCGCGGCTCAGCATGGCCCGGATCTGCACCGGCGAGGTATGAGTGCGCAGCACCGTCCCCGAATGCTGCCTGCCGTCGGGCCCGGCGATGAAGATGGTGTCCTGCATATCGCGGGCCGGGTGGTCGGGCGGGAAGTTGAGCGCGTCGAAGTTGAACCACTCGGCCTCGACCTCTGGCCCCTCGGCGATCTCGTAACCCATCCCGACAAAGACGTCCGCCAGCCGCTCGCCGACGGTGGTCACCGGATGCCTGGCACCTGGCAGCGTCCGGTCCCACGGCAGGGTGACGTCAACGGCCTCCTCGACCAGGACCCGGCGGTCCCGCTCGTCGGTCAGCTCGGCCTCCCGGATGGCCAGGGCGGCGTTGATCGCCCCGCGCGCGGTACCGACCCGCCGGCCGGCGTCGGCCCGGGCGGCTGGCGGCAGGGCGCCGATCTCTGCGTTGGCCTCGGCGATCGGCGACCGGTCGCCCGCATGCGCGAGGCGGGCCGCCTTCAGCTGGTCAAGGTCGCGTGCTCCGGCGATCGCGGCCAGCGCCTCCTCGCGTATCCGCGACACCTCGTCAGGAGACAGCATGGCCACCTCCACCGGGTCATAACTCTTGTTCGGTGCGGACATAACGTGCTGCTCTCCTGCAATCACCGATCATCATCGGGCGGGCTGTGGTCAGAAAACCAGTGCTTAACGGCTAGCGCGGGCTAATCAGCAAACTCGCGTGCAGTCGTTCGCGGGGAATGACGTGCCTGGTTGCGGCCAGCCGACCAGCCGGAGCGGGGAGCAGCTCCCCGGAGGCCCGCCGGTCAGCCGAAGTCAGGCGCGCCGGCGGGCATGGTAAATCGGAACTCAGCCCCGCCGCCGGGAGCCTGCTGCACGGTGATGGTTCCACCGTGCGCTTCGACCAGGCCCTTCACGATGAACAGGCCAAGGCCAGCGCCACCACGACGCTTGGCGCGCCAGAACTGGCGGAACACCCGCGGGGCCAGCTCAGGCTCGATGCCCTGACCCTGGTCCCGGACGGATACCGCCACACCTCGGCCGCCAGCACCCGGCAGTGACTCCACCACGGTAGTAACCGTACCAGCACCATGCCGGACCGCGTTCTCGATGAGATTGCCCAGGATCTGGTCAATCTTGTCGGCGTCCAGCCAAATCTCGGGCAGCTCGCCGCGGACCTCGACCCGGAATTTGGCGGCCGGATCGCCGGCGGCGACGCGCCCGGCGATGAGCTTGCGGGCCCGGTCCGGGATATCCACGAGCTCGCGGCGGATCTCGATCCGGCCTGCCTCGATCCGCGATACGTCGAGCAGCTCGGTGATCAGGCGGGTCACCCGGTCGGCGTCCGCGTTGACGGTCTCCAGCATGAGCCGCTTCTGATCATCGGTGAACCGGGGCCACTTGGCTAGCAGCGTCGCGGTGAAGCCCTTGACACTGGTCAGCGGCGAGCGGAGCTCGTGGGCCACGGTCGAGACCAGGTCCGCGCGGCTGCGCTCCAGCCGGGCCCGCTGCTGCGCCCCGCGCAGCGAGATAACGACCCGGCGGACCGCGCCGCCTGACCGGTGCCAGCCAGGCCGCGGCTGGCCGCTGCGCGGGTCACGCACGTACCCGACAGTGACCAGCAGCTCGGTGCCGTCGGGCAGGTACAGGGACCGCTCCGGATGCCTGCTCCGGGTGGACAGGCCTTCGTACGGCTGCGATTGCGCCCACCAGCAGCGGTCCTGGGCGTCGTGGAGCGGGAGAATCTGCCGGACGTCCCGGCCCAGCGCACGGCCGGGCTCGATGCCGGTCAGCCGGGCGGCCGACCGGTTGAAGACGGTGACCAGGCCAGCGCGGTCGGCGATCACCAGGCCGTCAGGGAGGTCGTCGGCGAAGACCAGCCCGCTGCCGATCTCGCCGGCCAGCGCCGGGGAACTGCCAGGAACCGGGGCACCTGCCACAGGGAAGCCTGCGGCCGAGCCACCAGCGGCCGCAGCGGCCGCCCGTCCCGACATCATCCGTTCCACTGGCGCGCCGCCTCCACCCGGCTGAGTCCCCGGGCTCGCACGTCCCGCCTGCCCGTGGGTCCGGGGGTTACCCGCGGGCTGGCCGTGCTACGTCAGAAGCCTTCCCGGCCAGCGACCCGGCCAGTTTCTCATGACGCAACGTGATCAGACTCTAGCGCGTCAGGAATACTACGCGGCACCCCCAGATTCCCTCGGCCAGCGAAGGCAAACGTGTCTAGCCCGTCCCACCAGCCAATAAGTGCTCCGGCGTAACGCAGGTTTAACACCGGGCGCCCTGGAAGGAAACCGGAGTATGGTCGGCTCCGGGCACGGTGCCGGGTAGCCGCCGACGCCTAAGCGCCCGGCGGCGATGGCTGCCGGGCGGCCCGCGCCGAGGCGTACAGGCAGACTGCGGCGGCGGCCGCAAGGTTCAGGCTCTCTGCTCGGCCGTAGATCGGCACGGCCACGGCCTCGTCGGCCAGCGCGAGCGCGCCCGCAGGCAGTCCCCACGCCTCGTTGCCGAACAGCCAGGCGGTGGGAGGCTCGAGGCGACCGGCTGAATCAAGGTCATCGAGCCGATGGCCGGCCTGGCCATCGGCCGCGAGCACTTGGAGACCGGCGCCGCGGAGCCCGGCCACGGCCTCCCCCAGTGGCACATCGACCACGACCGGCAGGTGGAAGAGGCTGCCAGCGGACGCGCGCACGCACTTGCTGTTGTAGGGGTCGACGGAGGCGTCGGTGAAGACAACTCCCCCGGCGCCCGCCGCGTCGGCGGTGCGCAGCACGGTACCGGCATTGCCCGGATCCCGGACGCCCGCCAGCAGCACCACCAGGCGCGGCTGGGTCTCGATCAGCTGCCCGATCGGCAGGTCGACGAACTTGCACACTGCGAGCAGGCCCTGCGGGGTCACGGTCTGGGCCAGGTCGGCCATCACCTCACCGCTGACGGTCCGCACCGCCGCACCCTGCGCGGCGGTTTGCTCGGCCAGCTCACCAAACCGGGCCAGGCCGGGAGCGGTCACGAACAGCTCGGTGACCACCCCGGCACAGCTCAATGCCTCCCTGACAGCCTGCGGGCCCTCGGCGAGAAACAGCCTGCCGCGCTGCCGGAAGGTGCGCCGGGCCAGCTGGTGGGCGGACCTGACCCGCGGCGACCGGGCATCAGTGATCTCGGGGCCGCCCAGCGCCTGGTCATGCCCGCTAGTCCCGCCCGACCTGGTCCCGCCGGACCTGGTCCCGCCGGACCTGCTCCCGCCCGAGCCTCTTGTCCCGCCCGAGGCTCTTGTCCCGCCCGAGGCTCTTGTCCCGCCGGATCGCCCGACCCCGCCGGATCGTCCGGTCACGCCGTACCGTCCGGTCCGACCGGCCGTGGCGTCAGGCCGCAGCCGAGCCTTCTTCCGACTCGGCGTTCACGTCCTCGGGCAGCGCCTTCTTGGCTACCAGGACCAGCGCGGAGAACGCCTTCGGGTCGGCGACGGCCAGCTCGGCGAGCATCCGCCGGTCAACGTCGACGCCAGCCAGCCTCAGGCCCTGGATGAACCTGTTGTAGGTGATGCCGTCGGCCCGGGCGGCCGCGTTGATCCGCTGGATCCACAGCCGCCGGAACGCGCCCTTGCGGTCCTTACGGTCCCGGTAGGCATAGGTCATTGAGTGGAGCGCCTGCTCCTTGGCCTTGCGGTAAAGCCTCGACCGCTGGCCCCGGTAGCCGCTTGCCCGTTCCAGGACAACCCGGCGCTTCTTATGAGCGTTCACCGCCCGCTTAACACGTGCCATTGCTTCGACTCCCTTGCGGCGGGCCGGGTCAGCGCCCCAGCAGTCTCTTCATCTTCTTGACGTCCGCGGGCGCGAGCGTCACCTCGTTGTCAAGCCGCCGCGTTCGTCTGGTCGGCTTGTGCTCGAAATAGTGCTGCCGGTTGGCGCGGCGGCGCATGATTTTGCCGGTGCCGGTCACCCTGAACCGCTTGTTGGCACCGCTGTGCGTCTTCATCTTTGGCATGTCGCCGTCGTCTCCGTTCCGTGACGTGCCTGCGGCACGACCGTCCTCTGCGTGCCTGCGGCACTCTTTCCTCAACGTGCCTGGGGCACGATGTCCCGCGGCGGTGCTCACGACCGCTCCGCTGCGGTCCTGCCGACCGCTGACCTGCGCGTCCGGCTCGGCCGCCGTCAGCAGCGCGGGGCGCTGCGTCGGCGGTCGCGCCCGGCGGCCGCGCCCGGCGGCCGCGTCATGCCGCGGCGGCGCCGGAACCCGTCTGGCCACCTTGAGGCGGCCGTCGAGCCAAGCCGGCCCGTCGGGCGCCTGCCCGTCCGGGGCCTGTCTGGCGGGCCCGGTAAGCGCGGGCCCCGCCATGCGACATCGGCCAGCCGGAACTGCCTGACTCAGGCTCGGCGGTCAGCTCCCGGTCTCGGCGTCCGCCGCGCCTTGCTCAGCTGGCGCGCCAGCCTGCTGCGCTGTGCGCGCCTGCCCGCCGACCCGGGCTGGTGCCGTCGGCCTTGGCGCTGCTGGGCGCGGCGATGGCACCGGCTGGCTGGCCGGTGCGGGTCCGCGTGCAGCGGCCGTCCGCGTCGCCACGCGTTCCGCCCGCGACTCGGTCTTCCTCCGGTGCGGCCCGATCACCATGATCATGTTCCGGCCGTCCTGCTTGGGCTGGGCCTCGACAAAACCAAGCTCCTCGACGTCACCGGCCAACTGCTGCAGCAGCCGGTAACCGAGCTCGGGACGCGACTGCTCACGGCCCCTGAACATGATCGTCACCTTGACCTTGTCTCCCTGCCGGAGGAACCGCTCGACATGGCCCTTCTTCGTGCCGTAGTCATGCGGGTCGATCTTCGGCCGGAGCTTGATCTCCTTGATGACCGTCTGAGCCTGGTTCTTGCGGGACTCCCTGGCCTTGAGCGCTGATTCGTACTTGAACTTGCCGTAGTCCATCAGCTTGCAGACAGGAGGACGTGCGGTCGGAGCGACTTCGACCAGATCTAGATCGGCTTCCTGAGCCAGCCGGAGCGCGTCGTTGATCGAGACAATCCCGACCTGCTCGCCCGCTGGCCCCACGAGCCGGACCTCAGGAACTCGGATTCGCTCGTTAATACGGGGTTCGGTGCTGATGTGACCTCCTTGTGCCACCTTCTCGCCGGTCGCGAGACCTTCTCGCGACCGGTACTGCCCGACGCCAAAGCGAAAGGCCCCGCACGGCGTGCATGCGGGGCCACCATGAGCGCATCGGCAGGCGACCGGGCAACCCTGCACCCAGCCGGTGCACCACGCGACGCTGACCGGCTGCGCGCGAGGCGCTCGGCTAGCCTGCGTCCGGCCTGGCTGGCCGGCCTGCTGGCCGACCGGCTCATACCCGCCAGCAGCTACGCCAGCCAGGTGGGAGGTGGCCGAGGTGGTCCTCCGCTTGCACGTCCGGCACGCGCCGGACTTGTCGTCAGGCAAGCGTAACGCATTCTGACCACCAGTGGTATTCCGCCCGCTGCGGTGGGCGAGGGGCTGTACACGACGTCGAGGACGGCTGCGGGACCGGGCCGGGCGCCAGTCATCCGTTTTGCGTAAATATCTGCCGCCCCTGCGGCAATCGTAGCTATCAGCGGATACCGCCAGCCACCTCTGGGATTTGGAACGGCCGCAACGTTATCGTTATTCCCGGCCGGTCAGCGGCGGCGAGCATCCCGGCCGCCCGGCCCGGATACTGCCGCCCTCATTCCGGCCGGCTCAGCACGCCTTGTTGGCTCGGCACTCGTTCACGTACTGGTCGAACTGCGACTTGCTGTTGGTGAACTTGGTGAGGCCGGTCTTCGGATTCACGGTCACGAAATACATCCAGTTCCCGGCGGCGGGATGCAGGGCGGCCTCGATCGCCGCCTGCCCCGGGCTGTCGATCGGTCCGGGCGGCAGGCCCAGGTGGATGAAGGTGTTGTACGGCGAGTTCACGTGCAGCTGCGTCTCGGAGAGGAAGTAGCCGAACCTGTGCAAGGCGTACAGCACGGTGCTGTCAAGTCCGAGGTACCAGTGCTGGTTCAGCCGGTTGTAGATCACCCGGGCGATCTTCGGGTAGTCAGCCGCGCTTCCGCCCTCGGCCTCCAGGATGCTGGCCACCGTGACGACCTGGCCGGGACTGATCTGCTTCTGCGCGGCCATGGCCGGAAGGTTGAGACTCGCCGCCTCCTGGTTGAAGCGCTGGATCATTTCCTGCAGCACGCCGAGTGCGGTGGTGCCCGGCTGGATCTGGTAGGTCGCCGGGTACAGATAGCCCTCGGCATTGCCTTTGGCGTAGGACGGCAGGCCGAGCGCTGCGGTGTCTTTCAGCGCGCTGGCGTACTGACTGGCCGACCAACTGGTGCGAGCGCCGAGCGTAGCCAGGATTTCCGTCAGCCGCAGGCCGTCCGGGATGGTGACCGTAGTCTGGAGCCTTGACTTGGGGTTGAGGAGCAGGGCGTACGCGAGCGCCGCATTCATGTGCTTGTGCAGCCGGAAGGTTCCCGGCTCCAGGCCGGTCGGGTCGCTACTCTTCTTCGCGGCGCTGATGAAGGCGTTGGTGCTGGCCACCACGCCGTCCTGGACCAGCCGTGGAGCCAGCGAGGTGGCAGTGTCGCCCGGCAGGACCTGTACGATGACCTCGCCGGTGCCGGGGCCAGAGTAGTCAGGGGAGCGCAGCTTCTGCCACGCGTAAACGCCCCCGGCGATAAGCACGCACAGCAGGACGATGGCCAGCACGGGCGCGATCAGGCGGCCTACCCGCCGCCTCGGCCTCCGGCCACGGTGGCGCCTGCCGTCGTCGAACCCGGGGATGAAGCCGTCTTCATCGTCGAACTCGTCATCCTCGGCTTCCTGGTCTCGCCAGCCGCCGCCGCGGCCGCCGCCAGCCGGGTAACCCTCATCGTCACCGCGCCAGAACGCAGACTGCCCGGCCGCGTCACCAGCCTGGCCGCGATCGCTCCAGGGCCGGGACTGGTCAGGTCCGACCTGATAGCCGCCCGGGTCGGACGGCATCTGCGGCCCGGTCGCACCCGGCTGCGGCCCGGTGATCCGTCCCTGCGGCCCGGTCGCCCATCCCGGCGGCCCGCCCACACCCGGCTGCGGCCCGGTGATCCGTCCCTGCGGCCCGGTCGCCCATCCCGGCGGCCCGCCCACACCCGGCTGCGGCCCGGTGATCCGTCCCTGCGGCCCGGTCGCACCAGGCCGTGGGCCGCTCGCCGCTGCCTGAGGTCCGGAGGCCGCCCCCGAAGGCTGCCAGCGGAATGGGTCACCTGATGGCGGGAGCTGGCCTGTTTGCGGATCGATGTAATCGCCCGCACGACCATATTCGCCCGGCTGAGCAGTGCCAGTTTGCTGGCCATATCCGCCCGGCAGGTTATTTCCCGCCGGCCGACTGTATCCCGCCGTAGGCGCGTATTGCGCCGTCCGGCCGTCTTGGCCCGGCTGGCCGTATTCGCTTGGCTGGCCGTAACCTTCGGGCGGCCCGTAGGCACCCGGCCGGGCGTAACCCTGCCCCTCGTCCTGCTGGCCATGGCCGCTCGGCCCGGCATGCGGCGGCCGCCCCGGGCGCGCCCCCGGCAAGGTTGAGTCCTGCGCGGACTGCCCGTACAGGTCCCCGGCGCCTGCCCCGCTGAAAGAATCACGGACCCCGGACTGGCTGTAAGAATCCCGGACCCCAGGCTGGCTGTATGGATCCCGGTCCCGCGTCACGCCCGGCTGGCTGTATGGATCCCGGTCCCGCGTCACGCCCGGCTGGCTGTACGGATCCCGGTCCCGCGTCACGCCCGGCTGGCTGTACGGATCCCGGTCCAGGCCCGCGTCTGGCTTACTGTATGAGTCCAGCGCCCGACTCGAGCCGCTACCGGGATAACCTGAACCGTTCCCGGCGTAGCTCCCGGGGTAGCTAGAGCCGTTGCCCGGGTAGCTTGCGCCGCTCCCCGGGTAGACGGCCGACTCACCGTACTGGCCAGCCTGCCAGTACGGACCCTGGGCGTACTCGCCCAGCCCGGCGTCGGCGCCAGGTCCCGCATGGCGAGCGCGCCTGCCGCGGCGGCCCGGCGCGGCGGGCTGATCGCCCCCTGGCTGGGCTGGCCCGGACGGGCCGTACTGGGCCGCGCGCCGCAGCGCGTCCTCGTGCGCCCAGTACTCCGGCCCGCCGTCGTGCGTCGTCATTCAGGTCCCCCAGACAGCCCGACCAGCTGGCCTGCGGGCCGCCCGGTGGCGCGCTCGGTGTCCAGGGCACCTTGCAGTAGGAATGCCGCCGCGCTCTTATCGACCACCGACCGCCGGTTTCTTGAGTTCTTGCCGCCCTGCCGCAAGGCATCATGGGCGATGACTGTGGTGAACCGCTCGTCCACCATACGTACCGGGATGGGCGCCACTTGGGTGGCCAGCGCAGCTGCGAATGACCTGGCGTCCTCCGCAGCGCGGCCCTCGCGCCCGGCGAGTGTGGTGGGCAGTCCGACGATAACCTCGATCGCCCCGTCGGCGGCGGCGAACTCGGCAATGCGCTGCAGGTCACCGCGACCGCGCGCGACGGTGGCCAGCGGACTGGCCAGGAGCCCCCCGGGATCGCAGCGGGCCACGCCAATTCGCGCGGAACCAACATCGACACCCAGGCGGACGCCGGCTCTCAAGATATGGCTTTCTCGGCCATTGATCTCAGTCTGGCAACGATGTGGCTGCAGCACGGTCTCACGCTACGCCACTGGAAGCACTCACGTCCCTGATAACCGTACGAACCGTCCTAAATGACTCCTCAATCACTTGCGCGGCATTTTCACCGAGTGGCGGCCCGCCGCCCTGCGCGACATCATCCTTGCCGCCACCGCGGCCGCCGAGCGCACCGGCCGCCGCCTGCACCAGCGCGCCAGCGGCCACGCCACGCGCGCGAGCGGCCTCGTTGACCGTGACCACCACGGTGGGCCGGTCGGCAGGCACGCCGACGATGACCACCACGCCGGGGCGGTCGGCGGGGAGCAGGCCACGGACGTCGAGCGCGAGCTTGCGGATGCCGTCGGCCGGCGTCCCGTCCGGGGCCCGCTCAAGGACCGCAGCCGTGCCTGCGATGTCGGTCGCGCGGCGGGCAAGCTCGGCCGCCGAGTCGAGCAATCGCGCCGACTGCAGGCGCTGCAGGTCTCGTTCAGCGTCCCGCAGCCTGGTCACCAGGCCCGCGATCCGGTCGGGCAGATCCTCCCTGCGGGCCTTGAGCTGCTCCGCGATCTGGCTGACCAGGACATGCTCCTTGGCCAGGTACCTGAACGCATCCATGCCGACCAGAGCCTCGACCCGCCGTACGCCGGAACCGATCGAGGACTCGCCCAGGATCTTGACCAGTCCCAGCTGTCCCGACCTGGCCACGTGGGTACCGCCGCACAGCTCACGCGAGTAGTCCCCCACCTCGACCACGCGCACGTCGTTGCCGTACTTCTCGCCAAACAGCGCGAGCGCGCCCATCTCCCTGGCCTGCGCGAGCGAGGTGTAGAACGCGCGCACGTCCAGGTCGTCGGTCAGGACCTGGTTCACCTCGTCCTCGGCGTCCGAGAGCACGGCCGGCGGAACCGCGCCGAGCGCCGTGAAATCGAATCGGAATCTCCCGGGGGAATTCTCCGAGCCGGCCTGGGCCGCTGACTCACCGAGCGCGCCGCGGAAAGCCCGGTGCACCAGATGAGTCGCGGTGTGCGACCTGGAAATCGCGCGGCGGCGCTCGATGTCGATCTCGGCGAACACCCGCGCGCCGACGGTGATCTCGCCGGCCGTGACCCGGCCGCGGTGCACGATCAGCCCGGGCACCGGCGCCTGCACGTCAGTGACCTCGATCTCGGCCCGATCCTGGGCGCCGCTGCCCGCGGCGGCGATCACGCCGGTGTCAGCGAGCTGGCCGCCGCCCTCCGCGTAAAACGGCGTCCGGTCAAGCACCACATCGACCTCGGTGCCCGCGCCGGCGGCCGGTACCGACACCCCGCCGCTGAGCAGGCCGATGACGGTCGCCTCGCCGGCCACGTCGTCGTAACCGGTGAACAGGACCTGGCCCGCGCGGTCGAGGAACCCGGCGAAGACCGAGACGTCAGCATTGCCGGTCTTCTTCTGTGCGGCGTCCTGCTTGGCTCGCTGCCGCTGCTGCGCCATCAGCCGGCGGAACTCCGGCTCGTCGACGGTCAGGCCCTGCTCCGCCGCCATTTCCAGGGTCAGGTCGATCGGAAAGCCATAGGTGTCGTGCAGCTGGAACGCCAGGTCACCGCGGACGGTGCTAACCCCGCGGCGCCTGGTCTCCTCCACTGCGGCATCGAAGATCGCGGTTCCGGTGCGGAGCGTACCGGCGAAGGCGGCCTCTTCCGCGTCGATCACGGTGTGGAGGTACGGAGCGTCCTGGTGCAGCTCCGGGTACTGGTCCCCGAGGGCCTCGATGGCGGCCGAGGCCAGCTCGTGCAGGTAGTGCTCGCCGTCGGCGCGGCCTGGCACGCCGCCTGACCCGCCGCGCTGGGCGCCGGACAGCAGCCGCAGATTATGGATGCTGCGGCGCAGGATCCGGCGCAGCACGTATCCGCGTCCCTCATTGGAGGGGATCACGCCGTCTGCGACCAGCATCACCGCGGTCCGCACATGATCGGCGACCACCCGCAGCGCCACATCGGTCCGGTGATCACGGCCGTACCGCTGGTCGGTCAGCTCGGCGGCCCGCTCCAGGACCTTCCACATGGTGTCGATCTCGTAGATGTTGTCGACGCCCTGCAGCAGCGCCGCCATCCGCTCCAGGCCCATCCCGGTATCGATGTTCCTCGACGGCAGCTCGCCGAGGATCGGGAAGCCCTCTTTGCCAGCTCCCTCGCCCCGCACGTACTGCATGAAGACGAGGTTCCATACCTCCAGGTAGCGGTCCTCGTCCACGACCGGGCCGCCCTCACGGCCATATTCGGGACCGCGGTCGTAGTAGATCTCCGAGCACGGCCCGCATGGTCCTGGCACCCCCATCGACCAGAAGTTGTCGGCCATGCCGCGCCGCTGGATGCGCTCGTCGGGCACGCCCACCTGCCCGTGCCAGAGCTTGGCCGCCTCGTCGTCGTCCGCGTACACGGTGACCCACAGCGCTCGCTCGGGGAAGCCGAAGCCGCCCTCGGACTCCGGCCTGGTCAGCAGGTCCCAGGCGAACGGGATGGCCTGCTCCTTGAAGTAATCGCCGAAGGAGAAGTTGCCCAGCATCTGGAAGAACGTGCCGTGCCGCGTGGTCTTGCCGACCTCCTCGATGTCCGGCGTGCGCACGCACTTCTGCGCGCTCGCCGCCCGCCGGAACGGCGGCACCCGCTGGCCGAGGAAATACGGCTTGAACGGGACCATGCCCGCGTTGACGAGCAGCAGCGTGGGATCATCCGCGATCAGGCTGGCCGAAGGGACGATGGTGTGCCCGCGCCCGGAGAAGTAGGTAAGGAAACGGCGGACGATCTCAGCCGACTCCATCAGCGGCCATCCTTCGCATAGTCGGTGCCTGGGTAGCCGCGGGAGGCCGCCGCCTGGCCGGGACCTTCCGCGAGGACATGCTGGCTTTCGAGGGTAGGGCCGGCCGGGCCGGGCCGCCGGTTCAGGTACAGATCCATGCCGTCCCGCACGTCGCCGAGGAACTCAGCGAGGGCGCCGTAACGGTCCCGGCCGCCCCGCCGGGACCGGCGCCGGGCGGCCGGGTTCATGGCCCGGGCCAGCTGGGTGATCCGCCGGTACCCGGTCACTCCCGCCACCGCGCCGATGGTTATCCACAGCAGCCTGCGAATCACCGCTGCCCCCTCTCCCGCCGCCCGGTCAGCGCGGCATGCTGACCAGGCACCACGGCCTGCCGCCCGGCGGCCGCCGCGCGGAGGCGATCAGCCCGCTGCAGCGCTACGGCCCGGCGGATCCCGAAGCTCAGCGCGGCCAGCCTGGTGAGCGGTGTGCCGAGCCCCGCCGATATCCCTCGGGCCAGGCCCGCCAGGGCCGAAACCTGACCGGAGAGCTCAGCCATGTTGGCCGACACCTGGTCCATGCTCGCGGTGATCTCATCGGTGCGCGCCAGCTGCTCGTGGCTGCGGTCCACCGCCGCCTGAGCGCGATCGATCAGCGCATCGGTCCGGTCTCGGTAGTCGGACAGCATCACGCCGGCCACCGAAATCAGCCGCCCGAGCCGGACCAGCACATACACGGCGGCGCAGACCCCGACAGCAAAGAAACCCGCGGCGATGAGCGCGGCGAGCTGCATGGCATTCACTCTTGCTGCTCCTTAGGCCGGTCGGCTGCTCGGTTCTGCCCGACCCTACCGCGTGCGCGGCCGGGCATCAGGTGGCGTCTGCGCTCGCGCCGGGCTCCCGGCCGCGGTCCAGTATCGCCCTGATCCGCTCCGATCGCTCCGCGTAGCGGGCTTCGGTCCCGTGCCCCGATGGCTCGTAGTACCTGCGCCCGGCGACCGGGCCAGGCGCATACACCTGCGGGACCACGCCTTCCTCAGCGTCGTGCGGGTACACGTAGCCGCGGCCGTGCCCCAGGCGGGCCGCGCCACGGTAGCTGGCGTCGCGCAGGTGGGCGGGCACCGGCCCGGCCAGTCCGGCCCGCACATCTTGGGCGGCCGCGCCGATCGCCCGGTAGACCGAGTTCGATTTGGGTGCCAGGGATAGGTGAATCACCGCCTGGGCCAGCGCGAGCCTGACCTCGGGAAGCCCGACGAACTCGACGGCCTGCGCGGCAGCGACGGCTACCTGCAGGGCCGACGGGTCGGCCATCCCGATGTCCTCGCTCGCGTGCACGATCAGCCGCCTGGCGATGAACCGGGGGTCCTCGCCTGCCTCGATCATCCGGGCCAGGTAGTGCAGTGCCGCGTCGGCGTCGCTGCCCCGGATGCTCTTGATGAACGCGCTGATCACGTCGTAGTGCTGGTCGCCGGCCCGGTCATACCGCACGGCGGCCCGGTCGACCGCCCGCTCCAGGCCTTCGACGTCGATCACCTCGCCGGCCGCCATCCCGAGCGCCGCGGCCTCGAGGAAGGTCAGCGCGCGCCTGGCGTCGCCGCCGGCCAGCCTGATCAGGTGCTCAGCCACCCCGCTGCCCAGCGTGACGGTCCCGCCCAGGCCGCGCTCGTCGGCCAGGGCCGCTGCGATGACCGCCGCCATGTCGTCGTCACTCAGCGGCTCCAGGGTGAGCAGCAGTGACCTGGAAAGCAGCGGCCCGACCACCGAGAACGACGGGTTCTCCGTGGTGGCGCCGATGAACGAAACCCAGCGGTTCTCCACCGCCGGCAGCAGCGCGTCCTGCTGGGCTTTGTTGAACCTGTGCACCTCGTCGATGAACAGGATCGTCTGGGTACCGGTCAGGCCCAGCTGGCTGCGGGCCTGCTCGATGGCGGTCCGCACGTCCCTGACGCCCGCCGAGACCGCGGAGAGCTCGACGAACCTGCGCCTGGTCACCAGGCTCACCACGGAGGCCAGCGTCGTCTTCCCGGTTCCCGGCGGACCCCACAGCAGCACGGACATGGGGGCGTCGTGCTCGGCCAGCTTGCGCAGCGGGCCGCCCTCGGCAGTCAGGTGCCGCTGCCCGATGACCTCATCCAGCGTGCGCGGCCGCATCCGGACCGCCAGCGGCGCGGCAGCCTGCGCGGCTTCCTGCTCCGCCGCGTCGAACAGGCTATCGCGCTGGCCGCCGTCTATCCTGGCCACGGCTCCGACGCGCCCGCCTCGGGTATTACGTCGATGCCGGCCTCCTTGCGCTGAGCCGCGGTGATCGGCGTCGGCGCGCCGGTCAGCGGGTCATGCCCGGAAGCGGCCTTCGGGAAGGCGATCACCTCACGAATCGAGTCACGGCCGGTCAGCAGCATCAGCAGCCGGTCCCAGCCGAACGCGATGCCGCCGTGCGGCGGGGGCCCGAACCTCAGCGCGTCGAGCAGGAAACCGAACTGGGACCTGGCCTCCTCGCGCGACAGCCCGATGACGTCGAAGACCCGCTGCTGCATGTCCGGGCGGTGGATCCGGATCGACCCGCCGCCGATCTCGGTGCCGTTGCAGACGATGTCATAGGCGTCGGCCAGCGCACCGCCCGGCTCGGCCTCGAACTTGTCGGCCCATTCGGGCAGCGGAGCGGTGAACGGATGGTGCACGGCGGTCCAGCCGTCCTCGCCGTCGTCCTCGAACATGGGTGCATCGACCACCCAGGTGAACGCCCAGGCCGACTGATCGATCAGCCCGCACCGCTGGCCTATTTCCAGCCGCGCCGCGCCGAGCAGCGCGCGGGTGGCCGCCGGGGCGCCCGCGCTGAAGAAGACGCAGTCACCCGGGCCGGCGCCGGTGGCGGCGGCCAGCCCGGACCGCTCGGCCTCCGACAGGTGCCTGGCCACCGGCCCGGCGCCGGACACCGAGCCGTCGGCATCGATGAGCACGTAGGCCAGGCCGCGAGCCCCGCGCGAGCGTGCCCATTCCTGCCAGCCATCCAGTTCCTTGCGCGACTGGGCGGCGCCGCCCGGCATCACAACCGCGCCCACATGCGGGGCCTGGAAGACCCGGAAGTCGGTCTGCTCGAAATAGCCCGTCAGGTCGGCGAGCTCGTGACCGAAGCGCAGGTCGGGCTTATCGGACCCGAAGCGGGCCATCGCGCTGGCGTAGCTGAGCTGCGGGATCGGCCGCTGCAGCTGGTAGCCGGCGAGCTCGGCCCACAGCCTGGCCACCAGGTCCTCGGCGACCTCGATGACGTCCTGCCGGGTGACGAACGACATCTCCACGTCGATCTGGGTGAATTCGGGCTGCCGGTCGGCGCGGAAGTCCTCGTCACGGAAGCAGCGCACCAGCTGGTAGTAGCGTTCGAGCCCGGCGACCATCAGCAGCTGCTTGAACAGCTGCGGCGACTGGGGCAGCGCGTACCAGCTGCCCGGGCGCAGTCGCACGGGCACCAGGAAATCGCGGGCCCCTTCCGGCGTCGACCTGGTCAGGAACGGGGTCTCCACGTTCACGAAGCCATGGCCGCCCATCACGTCATTGACCAGGTAGGCGGCCCGGGACCGGGCCCGCAGGGCAGCGGCGACCTCGGCCCGCCTGATGTCGAGGTAGCGGTACTTGAGCCTGACCTCCTCGTTCAGCTCGGCGCTGCCCTCGATCGGGAACGGCAGCGGGTCGGCCTGTGAGAGCACTTCGATACCGGTCGCGGCCACCTCTATCTCGCCGGTGGGCAGCTCCGGGTTCTCGTTGCCGGCTGGCCTGCGCCTGACCTCGCCGGTGACCAGCACGCAGAATTCGGCGCGCAGATCGTGCGCGACGTCTTCCTGGCGGCACACAACCTGCACGATCCCGCTGGCATCCCGCAGGTCGATGAAGACCACGCCGCCATGGTCGCGCCGCCTGGCCACCCAGCCGGCCAGCGTGACCTGCGACTCCTCGTCCGCGGCTCGCAGCGTCCCGGCCTCGTGGGTCCGGATCATTTCTAAAGGCCTCTCGACGGGCCGGATGCGGGCGTGAGCCCGGCCAGGAACGGGTTGGAGGCGCGCTCGGCGCCGATCGTCGTGGCCGGCCCGTGCCCCGCCAGCACCACCGTCTCGTCGGGCAGGGGCAGGCATACCCGGGCCAGGCTGTCCAGGATCGTCGGGTAGTCGCCGCCCGGCAGGTCGGTCCGCCCGATCGACCCGGCGAACAGCAGGTCGCCGCTGAACAGCGTCGCCGGATCGGCAGCCGGCGGCAGCCGGAAGGTGACCGAGCCCGGGGTATGGCCTGGCGCATGCTCGACCACCACCTGCAGCCCGGCTAGCTCAAGCGTCATCCCGTCGGTGAGCTCGGCCACCTCGTCAGGCTCGGTCAAGGTCAGGCCGCCGAACAACTGCTGCCCGGCTTGCAGGGAGAGCCCGCGGGCTGGATCGGTCAGCAGCGCGCGGTCGGCCGGGTGGATGTAGGCGGGAATATCCCTGGCCCCGCAGACCGGCGCCACGGACCAGATGTGATCGATGTGACCGTGCGTCAGCAACACGGCCACCGGCCGCAGCCGGTACCGCTCGACGATCTCCTCGATGCCCGGCTCAGCATCCTCGCCAGGGTCGATGATCAGGCACTCCATAGCGGGCCCGGGCGCCACCAGATAGCAGTTGGCGGCGAACGAGCCGGCCGGGAACCCGGCAACCAGCACAGCTTCCTCCTCCGCGGGCGCGGGACTTCCACTACGACGTGCGTACAGGCTACCGACGGATGCGGCGCAGCGGCGCGGCGGCCGATGGCCGGGGACACAGCCAGGTCGCAGTTGGTGCGGCGAACTCATAACAGCAGCGCCAGTACCTGCTGCGCACAGGTACCATTCGCGAAGTTTCGCTGATGAGCACAGAGCCGGTGCCGACGGGAGGACAGGACGAGTGGCGGGTAAGAAGGAGCGCCAGCGCAAGCTCGCCAGGGAGCGTTACCAGCGCCGGGCGGTCCGCAGGGCGCAGCAGACACAGCAGGTGCGCAAGTGGACCGCGATCGGCATTATCTGCTGCGTTGTGGTGGCGCTAGCGGTAGGCGGCTATTTCGCCTTCCGCGGCTCCGGCAAGGCCACGGCCAGCCCGGCCGCCGCGACGCATTCGGCTACCCCGAGCGCCAGCCCCAGTGCCAGCCCGTCGGCGGCCGCGGTCACCGAGCCTGCCACGCACTGCGTCTACGCCAAGAACCCGCCCGCCGCCCGAAATGTCGGCATACCGTCGGCCAAGCCCGACTTCCGGGCCCACTATCAGGCCACCATCCGCACCAACCGCGGCGACGTCGTCGTTGACCTGCTGAACAGCAAGGCGACCTGCACCGTGAACTCGTTCGTCTACCTGGCGCAGAAGAACTACTTCAACGTCACCCCGTGCCCGCGGCTGAGCACCACCGGCGGCCTGTACATGCTGCAGTGCGGAGATCCGACCGGGACCCTCACCGGTGGCCCCGGGTATGTGTTCGCGAGCGAGAACCTGACCGGCGCAACCTACCCGGCGGGCACGCTGGCGATGGCCAACACCGGCGCCCCGGTCAGCAACGGGAGCCAGTTCTTCATCGTGTACAAGAACTCGACCCTGGCGCCCAGTTACACGCCGTTTGGCACCATCGTCAAAGGACTCAATATTATCCAGAATGTGGGCAGCCACGGCTTCGGTCCACCGCTCAATCAGGCGGGCGGTGGCAAGCCGAAAGAGAGCGTCGTCATCGAGAGCGTGACCATCAAGAAAACCTGACTGGCGGCGCCGCCAGCCAGGTTGCTGAGCAGGAGGTTTCGCGGTGAGCACCGCAAACGATCCGTGGGGCAGGGTAGACGACGACGGCACTGTCTATGTGCGCACCGGCGAGGGCGAGCGCGCAGTCGGGTCGTGGCAGGCCGGGAGCGCTGCCGAGGCGCTCGAGTTCTTCAAGCGCAAGTTCGACTCGCTGGCGACCGAGATCAGCCTGCTTGAGCAGCGCATCGCCACCACCGACCTGTCCCCAGCCCACGCCAGGGCCACCATCGCCCGGCTGCTCACCGCGGTGGCCGACGCCAAGGCGATCGGCGACCTCGACGGGCTGCGCGGCAGGCTGGAGGCGATGACGGCGCTAGTGGACCACCGGCGCGAGGAGCACAAGGTGGCCCGCGAGCAGGCCCGCGTCCAGGCTCATGAAGTCAAGGAGCGGATCGTCGCCGAAGCGGAGCGGATCGCGGTCGAGGCGACCCACTGGAAGATCAGCGGCGAGCGGATGCGCCAACTGCTCGAGGAGTGGAAGACCGCGCCCCGCGGAGACCGAGCGACCGAGACGGCCCTGTGGAAGCGCCTGTCGGCCGCGCGCAACGCGTTCACCAAGCGCCGCAAGGCATATTTCGCCGGCCTCGAGGATGAGCGCGAGACCGCCCGGGCCCGTAAGGAGAAGCTGGTCACCGAGGCCGAGGCGCTGGCCTCGTCGACCGACTGGGGGCCGACGGCCACCGCCTACCGTGAGCTGATGCGCTCCTGGAAAGAGGCGGGCCGGGCTGAGCGCTCGGTCGAGGAAGCGCTCTGGACCAGGTTCAAGACCGCGCAGGACAGCTTCTTCCAGGCCCGCTCGCAGGTCTTCACGGCCAAGGACGCCGAGCTGCGCGAGCACGCCGCGGTGAAGACACGGCTGCTCGCCGAGGCGGAGAAGCTCCTGCCGGTAACCGACCCGCGGGCGGCGCGGACGGCGTTGCGCGGCATCCAGGAGCGCTGGGAGCACGCGGGCGGCGTGCCCCGCGACCAGTACGACAAGCTTGAAGGCGGCCTGCGGAGGGTGGAGGAGGCAGTCCGCAAGGCCGAGGACACGCACTGGCGCCGCTCGAATCCTGAGGCCCTGTCGAGGGCGAAGGGGACGGTCGAGCAGATCAGGTCGGCCATCAGGCAGCTCGAGGGCCAGCTGGAGCGGGCACGCTCAGATGGAGACCGGAGTGCCCAGCAGCGCGCCGAGGAGGCCATCGCCGCCCGGCGCTCCTGGCTGGAGGAGGCCGAGCGCACGCTGGCCGAGCTCTCCCGCTGACGCCCGCCCGGCCCTCCGTTCGGCGGGTCACCGATACGAGGCCGTATCCAGCTTCCCCTTGCTCCTCTTGCACCACTCTGGCCCCAGGTGTCGCTATCCGGGCCAGATAGCTCCGGGCTGCCCCCTGATGGATTCCCGGATTCGTCAGGAAATTCCTGATGAATTCCTGGATTCATCAGGCCGAGGAGAGCTAGCCCGGGAGCCGGCAGAGCCAGCCGGGGAGAGCTACCCGGGAAGAGCTAGCCCGGGAGAGCTAGTTGGTGATGCGGTAGACGTCGTAGACGCCGTCGATGGCCCGGACCGCGCGCAGCACGTGGCCGAGGTGCTTGGGATCACCCATCTCGAAGGTGAACCTGCTGACCGCCACCCGGTCCCTGGTCGTGGTCACCGACGCCGACAGGATGTTGACGTGCTGGTCGGACAGGGCCCGGGTGACGTCGGAGAGCAGCCCGGTGCGATCGAGCGCCTCGGTCTGGATCGCCACCAGGAACAGTGAGCCTTCCCGCGGCGACCAGTGCACGGAGACCAGCCGCTCGGGCTGGGAATCGAGCAGGTGACGGAGGTTGATGCAGTCGGCCCGGTGCACCGAGACGCCGTTGCCGCGGGTCACGAAGCCGGTGATGTCGTCGCCCGGTACCGGGGTGCAGCACTTGGACAGCCGCGCCCACACATCGGCCGAGCCCTCGACCACCACGCCGGAGTCTCCGACCGGCCGGGGCTTCGGCGCCCGGGTCAGCAGCGTGGTCTCGGCCAGGTCCTCCTGCGCGCCGGCGATCCCGCCTGCCGACCTGACCAGCTTGGCCACCACCGACTGCGCGCTCACGTGCCCCTCGCCGATCGCGGCGTAGAGGGAGGACAGGTCCGCGTAGCGCAGTTCGTGGGCGACGGCCAGCAGTGCGTCGGCGGTGGCCAGCCGCTGCAGCGGCAGTCCCTGCTTGCGCATGGTCCTGGCGATGGCGGCCTTGCCGGTCTCGGTCGCCGCTTCCCTGCGCTCCTTGGAGAACCAGTGCCTGATCTTGTTGCGCGCCCGGGCGCTCTTGACGAAGCCGAGCCAGTCCCGGCTGGGCGCCGCGTCCGCTGCCTTGGAGGTGAAGATCTCCACGGTGTCGCCGTTGTTCAGCGCGGATTCCAGCGCGACCAGGCGCCCGTTGACGCGGGCTCCGATGGTGCGGTGGCCCACCTCGGTGTGGATCGCATAGGCGAAGTCGACCGGCGTGGCACCCTGCGGCAGGGCGATGACCTCGCCGCGCGGGGTGAAGACGTAGACCTCGCCCGCTCCCAGGTCGAACCGGAGCGATTCGAGGAACTCGGCCGGGTCGGTGGTCTCGCGCTGCCAGTCGACCAGCTGCCGCAGCCAGGCCAGGTCGGCGGCGCTCCGGCCGCCGGTGGCGGTCTCCTCCTTGTACTTCCAGTGCGCCGCCACGCCGTACTCGGCCCGCCGGTGCATGCCCCAGGTCCTGATCTGCAGCTCCACGGGCTTGCCCTCCGGGCCGATGACCGTGGTGTGCAGGGACTGGTACATGTTGAACTTCGGCATCGCGATGTAGTCCTTGAACCGCCCGGGCACCGGGTTCCACCGGGCGTGGACGGTGCCGAGCGCCGCGTAGCAGTCGCGGACCGAATCGACGAGCACCCGGATGCCTACCAGGTCGTAGATGTCATCGAACCCGACATTCCGGGCGATCATCTTCTGGTAGACGGAGTAGTAGTGCTTCGGCCGTCCGGTGACCCTCGCCTTGATCTTCGCCTCGCGCAGGTCGGCGGACACGTCCTCGATCACGTCCTGCAGGAACACGTCGCGCCGGGGCGCGCGTTCCGACACCAGCCGGGCGATCTCGTCGTAGCGCTTCGGGAACAGGGTCGCGAAGGCCAGGTCCTCAAGCTCCCACTTGACCGTGTTCATCCCCAGCCGGTGCGCCAGCGGCGCGAAGATCTCCAGGACCTCGCGTGACTTCTGCTCCTGCTTGGCCCGCGGCAGGTAGCGGAGCGTGCGCATGTTGTGCAGCCGGTCGGCGAGCTTGATGACCAGGACCCTGATGTCGCGCGACATGGCGACGACCATCTTGCGGACCGTCTCGGCCTGAGCGGCGTCGCCGTACTTGACCTTGTCGAGCTTGGTCACCCCGTCGACCAGCGCGGCGATGTCGTCGCCGAAGTCACGCCGTAGCTCGTCCAGGGTGTAGGCAGTGTCCTCGATCGTGTCATGCAGCAACGCGGCGCACAGCGTCTCGTGGTTCATGCCCAGCTCGGCCAGGATCGTGGCCACGGCCAGCGGATGGGTGATGTAGGGATCCCCGCTCTTGCGCACCTGCCCCGCGTGCAGCTGCGCGGCGACGTCGTAGGCCCGCTCGATCAGCCGGACGTCAGCCTTGGGGTGCGTCGCGCGTACGGTCTTGATCAGCGGCTCGAGCACCGGATTGGCACCGCCGCCGCGCGGTGCCCCGAGCCTGGCCAGCCTGCGCCGGACCGCGGCGGCCCCGGCCGGGGCCGCAGGCGGGTCGGCCATCGCGGTAGCCGACGCCGCGGCGGACGGCTGGCCAGCGTCGGCGGGCGGCTGGCCAGCGTCGGCGGACGGCTGGCCAGCGTCGGCGGACGGCTGGCCAGCGTCGGCCGGCGCCGGGCTGGCCACTGGCTCGGCGGAGGATGCGCCGATCGGAGCCTCGCCTGCCGAGAACGGACCGGCCTCGGCCCGGTCCGCAGTGACGGGGCGCGCGCCATTGGCCGGAGCCACCCCGCCCACCGCCACCGGCGCTTCCGCAGCCTCATGCTCGGAGTTGCCCGCGGCGGACTGGGTGACACCAGCTCCGGCCATGCCGGCCGTCGCTACGTCACCGGCCACATACGCTCCTCAGGTCCGCTCGCTCCTCAGGTCCGCTAGGCATTCAGTCTATCGAGGGACGCTAACTGACGTGCCGTGCTCGGGCCGAGCAGGTCAGACGGCCAGCAGCGATCGGACGTCCAGGCCGGTCAGGCTGGCCCGGCCGCCCAGGAAGGAAAGCTCGATCAACACGGTGACCGCCGCGATCTGCGCGCCACTGCGCCGCACCAGCTCGGCGGTGGCCGCCGCGGTGCCCCCGGTGGCGAGGACGTCGTCTACGATCAGCACCCGCTCGCCCGGCCGGAACGCGTCGGTGTGCACCTCAATCGTCGCGGTCCCGTATTCCAGCTGGTAGGACTGCACATGGGTGGGCCCGGGGAGCTTGCCCTGCTTGCGCACGGGCACGAACCCGGCGCTGAGCCTGCAGGCGACCGGGGCAGCCAGGATGAAGCCGCGTGCCTCGATGCCCGCCACCTTGTCGATCCGGCCGTGACCGGCCGCGAGCGCTTCCACCACCGCGCCGAACGCATCGGCGTCCGCCAGCAGCGGCGTGATGTCCTTGAACACCACGCCCTGCTCCGGGTAGTCCGGGACATCCCTGATCGTCGCGCCGATCAGACCGGCGAGGTCAGGATCGGCTGAGGCCTGCAGGCCGCCCGACACCAGCGGCCTACCGGCGCTTCTTCTTGCCCGCCGGGCGCCGTTTGGCCGCGCTGCTACGCCGGGGCTGCTGTCGCGGCCCCGGCCGCGCCGCCGAGCCGTTGCGCGGCGCCGCGGCGGCCGCCCGCGCCGCCGGGACGCGTTCATCAGGTCCCTGATCGGCGAACGCGCCGGCCTCCGCGGCCGCCTCGTCGGTGGCGCCCTCATCGAGATCGGTGGCGGCGCTGGCCTCCGCAGCGGTGGCGGCCGGCCCGGCCGCGGCCGCCTTGGCCCTGGCGCGCTGCGCCGCCCGGCCGCCCGACGCGCGCAGTGCGACCCGCTTGGCCAGCGCCTTGTACTGCGGCTCGCGCTCCTTTAGCTGGGCAAGCACCGGCGTGGCGATGCAGATCGAGGAGTAGGTCCCCGAGAGCATGCCGACAAACAGCACCAGCGCCAGGTCCTCAAGCTCGCCGGGCCCGAGCAGGGTGATGCCGGTCACCAGGATCGCCGCGACCGGCAGCAGCGCGATCAGCGAGGTGTTGATCGACCTGACCAGGGTCTGGTTCAAGGCCAGGTTGGCCGCCTGGCTGTAGGTGCTCCGGCTGGTGCCGAGCAGGCCGGCGGTATTCTCCCTGACCTTGTCGAAGACGACCACCGTGTCGTACAGCGAGTAACCGAGGATGGTCAGCAAGCCGATCACCGTAGCCGGGCTGACCTGGAAGCCAGCCAGTGCGTAGACACCCACCGTGATAACGATGTCGTGCGCCAGTGCCACCAGGGCGGCGGTGGCCATCTTCCACTCAAACGCGATCGACAGGTAGATCACGATCACGACCAGGAACGCGATCAGCGCTTCCAGGGCCTTCTGCGAGATCTGGCTCCCCCAGGTCGGCCCGATGAACGTGGTGCTGACCCCCTGGACCCCGCCGACCGGGTGCAGCGTGGCCGCGAGCGCGTCCTGGACCTTGCTCTGCTCGTTGAACGTCAGCTTGGCGGTCTGCACCTGCCAGCTGGCGTGGCTGCCGAGCCCGACCGTCTGGACGGTGACGTCGGCCCCGCCGCCCGCGCCGGCCACGACCGAGCGGATCTGGGCCTGGCTGGCGGCGGGCGCCTTGAACTCGAAGAGCGAGCCGCCCTTGAAGTCCACGCTCTCGTTGAGCCCGCGGCCGAACAGCGCGGCGATGGCGATTACCAGGATCAGGCCGGAGATCGTGTACCACAGCCGCCGCCTGCCGACGAAGTCGAAGGAGACCTCGCCCCGGTACAGCCGGCCGGCAATGTTGCCGATCCAGGACATCACGCCTCCTTCGGGGTGGTCCGGGACGGGCTGGCTCCCGTGGTGCTGGCCCCCGCGGTGCTGGCCCCCGTGGTGCTGGCCCCGCCGGTGACCGGCCTGGCCGGCCGCCTGCTGCCGCGCCACGGCGATCTGGCCCCGAGCCGGGCCGGATCAAGGCCGGACAGCGGGTGCCCCTGGCCATAGAACTTAGTCCTGGCCAGGATCGTCACCATCGGCTTGGTGAACAGGAAGACGACCACGATGTCGATCACCGTGGTGAGGCCGAGGGTGAAGGCGAAGCCCTTGACGTCGCCGATCGAGAAGTAGTACAGCAGCGCGGCGGCCAGGAACGAGACCGTGTCGGAGACCAGGATGGTCCGCCTGGCCCGCTTCCAGCCGCGCTCCACCGCGGGGCGCAGCGTTCTGCCCTCTCGTACCTCGTCCCTGAGCCGCTCGAAGAAGACCACGAAGGAGTCGGCGGTGATCCCGATCGCGACGATCAGGCCGGCCACGCCGGCCAGGTTGAGCGTGAAATTCTCGTACTTGCTGAGCAGGATCACCGACATCAGGGCCAGCAGACCCGCGATGGCCAGGCTGGACACCGACACCAGGCCAAGGCCGCGGTAGTAGAGGAACGAGTAGGCGACCACCAGCAGCAGGCCGATCGCGCCGGCCACCAGGCCGGCGTGCAGCTGCGCCGAGCCAAGCTGAGCGGAGATCGACTCGGTGGACTCGTTCTGGAAGCTCAGCGGGAGGTGCCCGTAGGTCAGCACGTTGGCCAGGTAGTCGGCCTGGTTCTCGGTGAACGAGCCGGTGATCTCGCCCTGGCCGGTGGTAATCGGCGCGATGATGTCGGGAACCGACACCGGCACGCCATCGAGCACGATCGCGAACTGATCCAGTACGGAGGTGGGCTGCTGGCTGCTCGCGTTGTAGTACTGGCTGTACATCGACGAGCTCAGCGTGCCGAAGTTCTTGGCGCCCTGCCCGTTGAAGTCGAGGTTGACCTGCCACTGGCCGTTGGTCGAGTTGAGCGCGGCGGCAGCCGAGTGCAGCATCTCGCCGGTCACCGGGGCCTTGTCGAGCACGTACTTGTCGCCCTGGTAGCACGTCACGATCTGGGAGTTCACGTCGTCCCAGGCCTGCGAGTTCACGCCGTAGATTTCCTGCTGCCACTTCGGGTTGGCGCAGTTCAGCTTGTTGAACAGGGTCTTGACGGCCGGGCTGACCAGGCTGGCGTTGCCCTGACCGTCGGCGACCGTGGACAGCTTGGCGGCCGAGGATGACGAGGGCGTGCTGGTCGGCGATGGGCTCGGCGACGCGGCGGCCTTGGCCGACGACTTCGCGGTACTCTTGGACGGCTTGGCCGACGCTGACGGGGTCGGGGTGGCCGACGGGCTGGTCGTCGAGGTGGTCTCGTTCGGCGCCACCAGCAGGACCTGGCGGAACCGCAGCAGGGCGGTCCGGCCGACCAGGTTCTCCACCTGCTGGGCACCCTTGCCCGGCACGGCCACCGTGATGATGTTCGCGCCCTGCTGGTTCACCTCGGCGCCGGTGAAGCCCGCCCCGTTGACCCGGTCCTCCATGATCGACCTGGCCTCGTTCATCGCCGTCTGGCTGGGCGGCTTGCTGGTACCGGGGGTGATCGCCTTCAGCGTGACAGTGGTGCCGCTGGACAGGTCGAGGCCCAGGCCGATCTTGAAATTCTTGTGCCAGCTACCTGGGTGGGCCAGGTCGCTGCCCAGGATCCCGGCCAGCATGATGATGATGATCGCGGCGAGCGCCGCGATCGGGCGCCAGGGATGCGACAACTTGGCGCTAGGGGGAGCCACTTCTCGCTGTCCTTAGAGTTGAGGGGCCGCGTTACACCTGCGGATTGCGGTCCTGTGGGTTCCAGTCGTCGGCGGGGCTCTCGCCGAAGGTGGTCTGCGACTGGCCGTTGCCGAAACTGCTCTCGGACTGGCCCTCGCCGAAGCTGGTCTGCGGCTGCCCGCCGTCGGCCGGGCTGTTGTCGCTCAGCACGTCCATGATGGCCCGCCGCAGCATCCGGATGTTGACGCCCGGCGCGACCTCGACCACGACGTCGGTGTCATCCACCGACGTGACAGTGCCGTAGATCCCGGCGGTGGTGCGGACGCGCTGACCGGGCACCACCTCCCGCTGCATCTGCATAGCCTGGCGCTGCTTGTTCCGCTGCGGCCTGATCATCACCATGTACAGGAGAACGAAGATCGCTGCGATGATCAGCAGGGGCAGCAGACTGGTGGTGGACGTCTTCGTGGTGGCCGCGAGAAACATGTTCCCCATCACGGGGCTTCCTTCCGTTGATTTTTGCCGCGCTGGCCCGGACCGGACCCGGCTGTGGGTCAGCCAGGCCGGCACCGCCGCCAGGCGGTGTCATTGACCAACTGCCGAAGTGTAGCGGCGCCTAAGCGACGCACCAACAGGCTACGGCGTCTGGCGAGTGATCGTGACCAGCCTGCGACCGCCCGTTAGCTATCTGCGGCCAGGAGCATTCCCGACATTACCGTGCTCATCAGCTGAAAAGGGTGTCGGTGCTCGGCTGCGGCCCGGGGCCGGACGGCTGCGGGACCGGCAGGCCAAGCTGAGTCCAGGCGGCCGGGGTCGCCACCCGCCCCCGCAGCGTCCGGGCGATCAGGCCGGCCCGGACCAGGAACGGCTCGACCACGACCTCGACCGTTTCCGCCTCTTCCCCGACCGCGACCGCCAGGGTCGACAGGCCGACCGGCCCCCCGCCGAACCTGCGGACCAGCGCGGAAAGGACCGCGCGGTCCAGCCGGTCCAGGCCACCCGCATCGACCTCGTACACCTCGAGCGCCTCGCGAGCGACGGCTCTGGTCACGATCCCGTCGGCGCGGACCTCCGCGAAGTCGCGGACCCGGCGCAGCAGCCGGTTGGCGATCCGGGGGGTGCCGCGGGACCGGCAGGCGATCTCTGCGGCGCCGTCATCGCGCAGCGCCACCCGGAGCAGGCCAGCGGACCTGCGCACGATGATCTCGAGTTCGGCCGGCTCGTAGAAGTCGAGGTGTGCGGTGAAGCCGAACCTGTCCCGCAGCGGGGCGGGCAGCAGGCCCGCTCGCGTGGTCGCCCCGACCAGGGTGAACGGCGCGATGTCCAGCGGGATCGCCGTCGCGCCCGGCCCCTTGCCGATCACGACGTCCACCCGGAAGTCCTCCATGGCCAGGTAGAGCATTTCCTCGGCCGGCCTGGCTACGCGGTGGATCTCGTCGATGAACACGACGTCGCCCTCGTTCAACGTGGACAGCACGGCCGCGAGGTCTCCGGCCCGCTCGATCGCGGGCCCGCTGGTGATCCGGAGCGGCGCGCCGAGCTCGGCGGCGATGATCATGGCGATAGTGGTCTTGCCGAGGCCGGGCGGCCCGGAAAGCAGCACATGGTCGGGCGGCGTGCCGCGGCCCAGGGCTCCCTGCAGGACCAGTGATAGCTGCTCGCGGACCCGCGCCTGGCCGACCAGCTCGCCAAGGCGTTTGGGCCGGAGCGCCCCCTCGATCTGCCGCTCGTCGGCTTCAGCCACCAGCGAGACCAGCCGGTCGTCGGCTCCCCCGCTGCCGCCGGAACCCGCGCTGCCGCCGGAAGCCACGCTGGCGCCGGAAGGCACGCTGGCGCCGGAAGGCACGCTTCCCCCGGCCGCGGCGCGGGCGGAGTGCGGGGACTGGCCGACGCCAGTCATGTACGCCCCAGCACCCGCAGCGCCGCGCGCAGCGCTACCGCCACATCGACGTCGGGGCCGTCCGTCGGCGCGGGCGAGCCATTCAGCAGCTCAGGCTCGACCGCCGCGATGGCCTGGTCCGCGTCGCGTGCCTGCCAGCCGAGGCTGATCAGGCCGGCTCGGACCTGATCCCGCCACATCGCTCCCCGCCCGGCTTGCGCAGGCGCGCCGGAGGCGTTACCGACCGCGGCCAGCTCGGCAGGGGAGCCCAGGCGGCCGGCCAGTTCGAGAACGATCCGCTGAGCGCCCTTCCGCCCTATTCCGGGCACCGTGGTCAGCGCGTTCAGATCCTCGGCCGCGATCGCCCGGCGCAGTCCGTCCGGGCTGAACACGGCCAGCATGGCGAGCGCCAGCCGCGGCCCCACGCCGCTGGCAGTCTGCAGCAGCTCGAAGGTGTTCCGCTCGTCGTCGTCGGCGAAGCCGTAGAGGGTCAGGGCGTCCTCCCTGACGACCAGCGAGGTCGCCACCTTGGCGCGCTGGCCGGTCCGCAGGCCAGCCAGGGTGCCTGGCGTGCACTGGACCTCCAGCCCGACCCCGCCTACTTGGATGACCGCGCCATCGGGCGCGACCGAGCAAACGACCCCATCCAGGTGCGCGATCATCTCCTACCCTCCAGTTGCTGCGCGCGGATCCGCTGTCGCTGCGCGCTGATCCGCTGTCGCTGCGCGCTGATCCGCTGTCGCTGCGCGCTGATCCGCTGTCGCTGCGCGCTGATCCGCTGTCGCTGCGCGCTCAGCCCGGACCCCTGTCGCCCTGGTCGCTGCCCGCTGAGCCCGGGCCGCAGCCACGGCCGCGGCGAGCCTGCGGTGCGCTCCGCCCCGCCACAGATGACAGATCGCCAGCGCGAGCGCGTCGGCCGAGTCGGCGGGACGGGGCGGGTCGGCCATCGCGAGCAGGCGCGTCACCATCTGGGTCACCTGTGCCTTGTCGGCTCGCCCGCTGCCGGTGACCGCCGCCTTGACCTCGCTGGGGGTGTGCAGGGCGACCGGCAGCCCGCGGCGGGCCGCGCAGACGATGGCGACCGCCCCGGCTTGCGCCGTACCCATCGCGGTCCGGACGTTGTGCTGGCTGAACACCCGCTCGACCGCGACCGCATCCGGCTGGTAAGCGGCCAGCCAGCGCTCGATCTGCTCCTCAAGGGCCAGCAGCCGCACGGCGATGTCAGCCCCAGCGTCAGTCCTGATCACGTCGGTCGCCACCAGCGTCAGCGTCTTGCCCGGCTCGCCGTCGATGACCCCGAGGCCGCATCTGGTCAGGCCCGGATCGACGCCGAGCACTCGCATGCCGCTCACCCATCCAGATCGGTCCCGGGCTCCGTAACGAACTCTTGTTCGGCTAGGACACTACCGGCTCAGCGCCCGCCGCGCCCGGACCTACCGGGCCTGAACGCCGTCCGGCGTGTCGGGACAGCCAGATCGGGACGGCCGATCAGAACGGGTCGATCAGAAGTGGTCGATGAGGAACGGGGTCCCGGCGAACGCGCACTCCAGGGCGTCGTCGGTTTCCTGATCCCCGCCGGCGGCCAGCCCCGCGTTTCGGAGTGCCTGAAGGGGGGTTCCGGCGAATAGCGCGGCGAAGCCGCGGGCACCCAGCCAGACCGCCCGGTCCGCCGACCCGGGCGCGCGGCCATCCGTTTCCCAAGGCCTGAGGGTTCCTCGGCCGCCGCTCACCTCCAGCGCCCACAGGCCCGAGTTGGCTTCCAGGTCCGGGTCCGCAAGCCGGAGCACGGCGTCCACCTCGGCCGGCGAGGGGAAGCCGCGAGCTGAGATGGCCGCCGGAGCGTCGAGTATCCGCAGCATCCAGGGCGTCCGCTCGACCAGGTCCAGGTCGGCCTCACGGGTCAGCCACGCCACCGGGTCGTGGGGCGACAGCCACGCCCGGACCCGGCCGGCGATGGAGGCATGGGACGCGACGACGGACCAGATCGCCCTGGTCGTCTGCGCCGAGGCGGCCACCGCGTGCCGGACACCGATCTCGGTGTCGCCGTGCCACTGGTAGGCCAGGAAGCCGTCGGCGGCCAGGTAACCGAACAGCTGCGGTTCGGCCAGCCAGCGCCGGACGTCCTGCACCGTCCTGGTCGCTGGCCCGCAGCTCCTGGCTGCCTGGTGCGCCGCGCCGATAACATCGATTACCTCGGCCGCGTCGTCGGGGCCGATCCGGCGCAGCGCAGGCGGCGGCTGCGCGCGGGCACCGTGCGGCCCTGGCGAGGCCTGCGCACCGGTGCCAGGCGGCCCCGGCGCACCATAGCCGGGCGGCTGGTCCGGCGGGGCCTGCACCAGCGCGTCGGGTGGCACCAGCGAGCCGAGCGACCTGGCCGGCAGCGCCGCGTGATACAGGCCGCCCGCCAGTTCCCAGCCCAGGGACCGGTAGATCGGTGTGGTCGCGGGGTAGAGCACCGAGACCGGGTAACCTCGCGCGGCGATCAGGCCGAGCAACTCGGTCATGAGCGCCTTCCCGACGCCCCGCCCGCGTGCTTCGGGCGCGACCTTGACACCTGACACGCCCGCCATCGGGACGCTGCGGCCGTGCCACCATTGCCGCATATCCAGGTACCTGGCCGCTGCGATCATCCGCTGGCCGTCGAAGACCCCGAGGTGCCGCCCGGCCGCGACGCTGTCCGCGGCCATCGCGAGCGTGCGGTGCCGGGCCGCGTCATCCATGGGCCCGAACGCCTGATGGCGCAGTTCGACCTCGGCCTCGAGATCGTCGTCGGCGGTCAGCTGGCGGATGAGGCGGCCGGGCCCGGTCATGAGCGCTGTTTCGCCAGGTCCGTCACCCGATCTTCTCCATGATCTCGTCGGATACCGAGTAGTTCGCGTAGACATCCTGCACGTCGTCGGAGTCCTCGATGGCCTCGATCAGCCGGAACACCCGTTTCGCCTGTTCCTCGTCGAGCTCCACCTCGACCGTGGGCAGGAAGGGCGTCTCGGCGGAGTCATACTCGATACCGGCCTCGTGCAGCGCCGTCCGCACCGCCGGCAGGTCGGTCGCCTCGCTGACCACCTCGAGAGACTCACCGATGTCGTTGACCTCCTCGGCCCCGGAGTCGAGCACCGCCGCGAGCACGTCGTCTTCGGTCGCGCCTGCTGCCTTGCCGACCAGCACCACGCCCTTGCGGTGGAACAGGTACGAGACCGACCCCGGGTCAGCCATGGACCCGCCGTTCCTTGAGAATGCCGTCCGCACATCCGACGCGGCCCGGTTCCGGTTGTCGGTCAGGCACTCCACGAGGACGGCCACGCCGCCGGGGGCATAGCCCTCGTAGGTGACCTGCTCGTAGGAGGCGCCGCCGGCCTCCAGGCCAGCGCCCCGGCGTACCGCCCGGTCGATGTTGTCGTTCGGCACGGAGTTCTTCTTGGCCTTCTGCACCGCGTCGTAGAGCGTCGGGTTGCCCGCCGGGTCGCCGCCGCCGGTCCGCGCCGCCACCTCGACGTTCTTGATGAGCTTGGCGAACAGCTTGCCGCGGCGGGCGTCGATGACGGCCTTCTTGTGCTTAGTGGTCGCCCACTTGGAGTGGCCGCTCATGACCGTTCCCTCACCATGTCGACAAAGAGCCTGTGGATACGCCAGTCCGGCGTGAGCTCGGGATGAAATGCCGTCGCCAGCGCAGGTCCCTGGCGGACCGCGACGATCTTACCCGTGCGCGGCTCGGTCGCGAGAACCTCGACATCGCGGCCGGCTTCCTCCACCCAGGGCGCCCTGATGAAGACGGCATGGTAATCCGGGCCGCCGAGGCCCTGCAGGGTGATATCGCTCTCGAAGGAGTCGGTCTGCCTGCCGAATGCGTTCCTGCGGACCGTCATCTCGATCGCGCCGAGGGTCTCCTGGCCGCTGGCCGTCTCGACCAGGCGGGTAGCCATCAGGATCATGCCAGCGCAGGACCCGAACGCGGGCAGGCCTGAGCTGATCCGCTTGCGCAGCGGCTCGGCCAGGTCGAAGATGACCGCCAGTTTCCACATCGTGGTGGACTCACCGCCCGGGATAATCAGGCCGTCGACCGCGTCAAGCTCGTCGGGCCTGCGGACCGGCACGCCGCGCGCGCCGATCTCGCCGAGCGCCCGCAGGTGCTCGGCCACGTCACCTTGCAGCGCCAGGACGCCGATCGCCGGCATTACTCGCCCGGTCACCAGCCGCGGCTGGCGTAGTGCTGCTCGGCCGGGAGCGTGTCCAGGTTGATCCCGACCATGGCCTCGCCGAGGCCCCTGGACACCTTGGCGACGACGTCGGGATCGTCGTGGAAGGTGGTGGCCTTGACGATCGCGGCGGCGCGGGCGGCCGGGTCGCCCGACTTGAAGATCCCCGACCCGACGAACACCCCGTCCGCGCCGAGCTGCATCATCATCGCCGCATCGGCGGGCGTCGCGATGCCGCCCGCGGTGAACAGCACGACCGGCAGCTTCCCGGTCCTGGCTACCTCCGCCACCAGCTCGTAGGGCGCCTGCAGATCCTTGGCCGCGCTGTACAGCTCTTCCGCTTGCAACGTGGCGAGCCGCCTGATCTCGGACCTGATCCCGCGCATATGCCTGGTCGCCTCGACCACGTTGCCGGTGCCCGCCTCGCCCTTCGACCTGATCATCGCGGCGCCCTCGGCGATCCTCCTGAGCGCCTCGCCCAGGTTCGTGGCGCCGCACACGAACGGCACCGTGAAGTCCCACTTGTCGACGTGATGCGCCTCGTCAGCCGGGGTCAGCACCTCGGACTCGTCGATGTAGTCAACCCCGATCGCCTGCAGCACCTGCGCCTCGGCGAAATGCCCGATCCGGCACTTGGCCATTACCGGGATGGACACCGCGGCAATGATCCCGTCGATCATGTCCGGATCGCTCATCCGGGCCACGCCGCCCTGGGCGCGGATGTCGGCGGGCACCCGCTCCAGCGCCATCACCGCTACCGCGCCTGCATCCTCGGCGATCTTGGCTTGCTCCGGCGTGACGACGTCCATGATCACGCCGCCCTTGAGCATGTCCGCCATGCCGCGCTTGACGCGCTGCGTCCCGGTCTGGGCCGGGACGCTGCCGTGGGCGGTGCCGGACGGCGCGGCAGCTGCCCGCTCGGCCGCGGGCGAGCCTGAATAATCAGCAGAAACCGTAGAACGTGCCGAACCGGCCGATTGATCGGAACTGGGGAAAGGCATCAGCAACCTCACTAGATCGCAATTGCGGTAGTTCTGTCCATGGTAGGCGCTGGGCCTGCCAGCTAGCAGGTTCGGCCAGGCCAGCTGCCCACACCGGGCCGGGGCCGCAGGCCAGGCCGGGCGGGGCCCGCGGGCGGGCCGCCGTGGGCCAGCCAGCGCGCTCAGCCGGTCAGGCGCGGCATGTCGGCGCCCTCGCCACCCGGTCCGGGCGCGACCAGCGAGTCGTCGATCTCGAAGAACTCCGGCAGCGCCGCGCCGCCGGCGAGATGGAAAATCCGCACCAGCCAGCGGCGGCGGGCGGCCCGGGTGGCCGACACCGCGTCGTTGTAGAACTTCCTGGCCAGGAATACCTGATGCGCGGCGCCCTCCAGCTCGGTCAGCAGCTCGGCGGCGTCTTCCTGGCCGGTGAGCGTGGCCAGGAACCCAGGTTGGCCGAGGGCGGCCCGCAGCGCCCGGGTCAGGTCGCTCTCCGGCAGCTCTCGCGCCTCGCTGGCCGATCTCGCGTCGTGGGCGGCCCCGGCCAGCAGCAGGCTGGTGGCCGGGTCGAGCAGACCGGAGGAGGCGAACTCCATGGCCACCGAGCTGCGCCGCACCAGCGCCGCGTCGAGCGCCGCGCGGGCCGTCTCCAGCCGCGCGTGCAGCCGGTCGAGCCGGCCCGCGCGCCAGGACACGTACACGCCGAGCACGGCCACGACGGCGATCACGATGATCGTGGTCACCTGGCCACCGCCACCCGACCAAGACCAGGCACCACTGCCTCGTAGACGGCCAGGACGTCCCGCGCGACCACCGGCCAGTCGTAGGCCCGCACCGCGGCCGCCGCGGCCGCCGACAGGCTGGCCCGGCGCTCCGGCTCATCGAGCAGCCGACCCGCCGCCTCGGCGAGCCCGGCCGCGCTGCCGGTCTCGAACAGCTCGCCCGCCTCGCCGTCCCGCAGCACCCGCCGGAACGCCTCCAGATCGCTCGCGACGATCGGCGCGCTGGCCGCCATCGCCTCGGCCAGCACGTATCCGAAGCTCTCGCCGCCGGTGTTGGGCGCGCAGAACACGTCGACCGAGTGGTACACCCGGATCTTGTCTTCCTCGCTGACCTGGCCGAGCAGCACGACCCGCGGCATCAGCCCGGCGGGCAGCTTCTCCAGCGCGTCCTCGGCATCTCCCGGACCCGCGATGAGCAGCCGTACCCCGGGGCGCTGCGTGCCGAGGATCTCGAAGGCGCGGAGCATCACGGCGAGGCCCTTGCGCGGCTCGTCGATCCGGCCGACGAAGCCGAGGGCGCCCCCGGGCCCGGGCCAGCCGGGCAGCGGGTCAGCCTTCTCGAATTTGCGGACGGCGATGCCGTTGGGTATCAGCACCGCGTCACCGCCGAGGTGCTCGACCAGGGTGGTCCGGGCCGCCTCGGAGACGGCGATCCGGCCGCTGATCTTTTCCAGCGCGGACTGCAGGATCGGCCCAGCCGCGTGCAGGATCCTGGACCGCGGGTTCGCGGTGTGGAAGGTCGCCACGATCGGGCCGTCGGCCACCCAGCAGGCCAGCAATGAAAGGCTCGGCGCGGTCGGCTCGTGCACGTGCAGGACGTCGAACCTGCCGTCCCTGACCCATCTGCGGACCCGGCTGGCGGACAGGAACCCGAAGGCGAGCCTGGCCACCGCGCCGTTGTAGGGAACGGGGACGGCCCGCCCGGCCGGGACGACGTAGTCGGGCAGCGGCGTGTCGTCATCGGCCGGCGAGATGACCGACACCTCGTGGCCCAGCTCGATCAGGGCCTCGGCCAGTCCCCTGATGTGCTCCTGGACCCCCCCGGGGACGGCCCAGGTGTAGGGGCAGACCAGGCCGATCTTCATGGCCCGTCCGCCATCGCGGCCGGGCCGTCGGCTACGGCCGGACCGTCGGCTACGGCCGGACCGTCGGCCGCAGCCGCCACGGCCGCTTCCGCCGCAGCTAGCCGGGCCGGGTCGAGGTCGGCGACGAAGACCCGCTGCAGCATGTGCCAGTCCGCCGGGTGCTCCCGGATACCGGCCTCGAACGCCCGGGCGACCTGCTGAGTCATGGCCGCCACTTTCTGCTTCCTGTCTCCTTGGGCTGGGACCTTGACCTCTTCGTAGATGTGCACGCCCCACTGCTGCTCGCCCTCGAACCACAGCGCGGCCGGCATCAGCGCGGCACCGGTCTGGAGGGCTAGCGCCGCGGGGCCGGCCATCATCCGGGCCTTCTCTCCGAAGAATTCCACCTCAATGCCGGTGCCCGTGACGTCACGGTCACAGGGTAGGCAGACGATCCGGCCTGCGCGCAGGCGCTGCGCCAGTATCCCGAACCTGCTCGCCCCGCCGCTGGCCGGTAGGACCTCCATGCCGAGGCCCTCACGGAAGGCCACGAACCGCTCGTAGACCGACTCGGGCTTGATACGTTCGGCGACCGTTGTGAAGGAGCCTGCCCCGCGGTTGATGATCCATGCGCCGGCCTGATCCCAGTTTCCCATGTGTGGCAGCGCGAACACCACCCCGCGCCCTGCGGCCAGGCACTCGAAAGCATCGGCGATATGACCGGTATCGCGCATCTCGCTGATCAGTCGTTCCACCGGGATGACCGGCAGCCTGAACACCTCGAACCAGTAACGCCCGTACGAGCGCATCGCGTCCCTGGACAGCGCGCGCAGGTCGGCGCCGTCCCCATCGGGGCCGAGGATCCGGCGCAGGTTAGCCTCGAGGATCTGGACCCGCGGCCCCTGGCGCCGCCAGGCGATGTCGGCGCCGAACCTGAAGGCCGCCCGCGCCCACGGCTCGGGCACCCGGCAGACCAGTGACCACCCGAGGCCGTAGCCGGCGTCAGTGATCCTGTCCCGCAGTCCGGGCATCAGCCGCCACCTCCTGGAGCGGTTCCCTGGCTGCCTGCGGAGGAGACGGCGGCGGCCTGGCGCACGGCGAGGACTCGCTGGCCGAATGTGAAGGCGCTCGCCACCGCTAGCACCCAGAGCCCCACTGGAAGCACATACGGTACGCCAAGTCCGGACAGGCCGGTGGCGACGAGGCCGATCAGCAGCCGCTCGCTCCGCTCGGCGATGCCCACGTCGCAACGCAGGCCCAGGCCTTCAGCGCGCGCCTTGGCGTACGACACCAGGAGCCCGGCCACCAGGCAGAACAGCGACACCGCGGCCATCAGCCTGCTGTGGCCGCCGAGCACGAACCAGGCGGCCAGGCCGGCGAAGACCGCCGCGTCGGCCACCCGGTCCAGGGTGGAGTCAAGAAATGCCCCGAAAACGCCGGTTGTCCCCTTGATCCTGGCCAGCGTCCCGTCGAGCATGTCGGTGAAGACGAACCCCGTGCAGACCATCGTGCCCGCGAACAGGTGCCCGGTAGGGAAGAGCGCGAGCGCTCCGGCGCTCATCCCGATGGTGCCGGTGATGGTGAGGGCATTGGGGGTGATCGGCGTCCGGGCAAGGGCAGTTCCCAGGGGGGTCAGGAGCCTGGTGATGACGGGACGCAGCGAGGTGAGCATGGCCGTCTGATCTTACTGGCGCCCCGCGGCCAGGTTGGGTGCGCCCGCTATCGCAACGGCCGCGCGGAATCAGGACAGGATGGGTGATTCCTTCCTGGGACTTGTGATCGCATGCCGGCGGGTAAAGGCTGGTCGTGCAGCAGCCGAACGCAGAGCAACAGGAGGCGGTGCGGATGGCGGAGAAGACGGGCGCAGCTGGAGCCGCGGGCAGGGCACCCTCGGCCGGCCAGCCCGATAGCGTGCGCAATGTGGTGCTGGTCGGCCACTCGGGAGCGGGAAAGACGACCCTGGTCGAGGCGCTGCTCGTCGGCACCGGGGCGATCCAGCGCGCCGGACGGGTCGAGGACGGCTCGACGGTGAGCGACTTTGACGAGGTCGAGGTCAGGCAGCAGCGGTCGGTGAACCTCACCCTGGCTCCGGTGGTGCACGCCGGGGTGAAGGTCAACCTGCTGGACACACCGGGATACGCGGACTTCACCGGGGACCTGCGGGCCGGCCTGCGCGCCGCGGATGCCGCGCTGTTCACGGTCTCGGCGGCCGAGGGCGTGGACGGACTGACCAAGATGCTCTGGGACGAGTGCGCGGCCGTCGGGATGCCGCGCGCGGTGGTCATCACCAAGATCGATCACCACCGGGCCGACTTCAGCGAGGCGCTCGCCGCCTGCCGCGAGGCGTTCGGCGACTCGGTAGCGCCGCTGTACCTGCCGGTCGCGGACGCCCAGGGCGGCGTGCGCGGGCTGATCGGGCTGCTCTCGGAGCAGTTCTATGACTACTCGGGCGGCACCCGGACGGAGCGCACGCCCGAGCCCGGCCAGGCCGACGGCCTGGCGGAGGCGCGCGGTGCGCTGATCGAGGCGATCATCCAGGAGAGCGAGGACGAGAGCCTCATGGACTCTTACCTCTCCGGTGACGACCTTGACGTCAAGGGCCTGATCGAGGATCTGGAGACGGCGGTGGCGCGCGGCAGCTTCTACCCGGTGCTCCCGGCGGCCGCGCCGCACGGCATCGGCATTGCCGAGCTGCTCGAGGTCATGACGCAGGCCTTCCCGTCACCGCAGGAACACCCGATGCCCGCGGTGACCACCGTAGACGGCAAGCCGGTCACTGGCTTGTCCTGCGACCCGGCCGGCCCGCTGCTGGCCGAGGTGGTCAAGACCACCTCAGACCCGTACGTGGGCCGGATCAGCCTGGTCCGGGTCTTCTCTGGCACCCTGCGGCCCGACGCCGTTGTGCACGTATCGGGCCATGGCCGGGCCGACCGCGGCCACGCCGATCACGATCAGGACGAGCGGGTCGGCGCACTGACCTCCCCGCTGGGCAAGCAGCAGCGCAACGTGGCGCAGTGCGTCGCCGGCGACATCTGCGCGGTCGCGAAGCTCTCCAGCGCGGAAACCTCCGACACCCTGTCCGACAAGGACCGCCCGCTGGTCATGGAATCCTGGGCGATGCCTGAGCCGCTGCTCCCGGTCGCGATCACGGCCAAGTCCAAGGCGGACGAGGACAAGATGTCGCAGGCCCTGGCCAGGCTGGTGGCCGAGGATCCGACGCTGCGCCTGGAGATGAACGCCGAGACCCGCCAGCTGGTGCTGTGGTGCATGGGCGAGGCCCACGTCGACCTGCTGCTCGACCGGCTGTCCAGCCGGTACGGGGTAGCGGTGGAGACCACCGAGCTGCGGGTACCGCTGCGCGAGACGGTGGCGGGCAAGGCGCAGGGCCTGGGCAGGAACGTCAAGCAGACCGGCGGACATGGCGAGTTCGGTATCTGCCACGTCGAGGTGCAGCCGCTGCCCTCAGGCTCGGGACTCGAGTTCGTCGACAAGATCGTCGGCGGCGTCGTGCCTCGCCAGTTCATCCCGTCGGTCGAGAAGGGTGTCCGGGCCCAGATGGAACAAGGCGTGATGGCCGGCTACCCGATGGTGGACATCCGGGTGACCCTGTTCGACGGCAAGGCGCACTCGGTGGACTCCTCGGACATGGCGTTCCAGAAGGCCGGCCGGGCCGCGCTCCGCGACGCTGCCGAGAAGGCACAGGTGAACCTGCTTGAACCGGTCGACGAGGTATCCGTCATGGTGCCCGACGACTACGTGGGTGCGGTGATGTCGGACCTGTCATCACGCCGCGGCCGAGTGCTCGGCACCGAGCCGGTGCCCGGCGGCCGGACCCTGGTCAAGGCGGAGATCCCGGAACTAGAGATCACCAGGTACGCGATCGACCTGCGGTCGATGTCCCATGGGACCGGCTCATTCGCCCGTTCGTACCTGCGTTACGAGCCACTGCCCCCGCATCTGGCGGAGAAGGTCGTCGCAGCGTCCAAGCCCGGCTAGCAGCCCGCCCGGCCGACCCGGCTACGCGCCCGGCAGGCCGGCGCCGTGGCCCGCAGCCGTCTCACCGGCGGCGGGCCACGCGGCGGCCAGCAGGTCCCTGGTGTCGGCGAGCAGCTGCGGCAGCACCTTGGTCCGGCCCACCACCGGCATGAAGTTGGCATCGCCGCCCCACCGAGGCACCACATGCTGGTGCAGGTGGGCGGCGATCCCCGCGCCCGCGACGCTGCCCATGTTCATGCCGATGTTGAAGCCCTGCGCCCCGGAGGCCTGCCGCAGCGTGCGCATCGCCTGCCTGGTGAACGCGGCGAGCTCGGCGCTCTCGCCGTCGTCGAGATCGGTGTAGTCGGCAACGTGCCTGTTGGGGCACACCAGCAGATGACCGCTGTTGTACGGGTACAGGTTCAGCACCGCGTAGACCAGCGAGCCCCGCGCGACAATCAGCGCCTCGGCATCCGGCAGGCGGCGGATGCGGCAGAACGGGCACTCGCCCCCGGCGTCGGCTGGCTTGTTCTCGCCCTTGATGTAGGCCATCCGGTGCGGCATCCAGAGCCGCTGGAAGCCGTCCGGCGTCCCGGCGCCGTCCTGCCATGACGGCTCGCCGTCGGTACCGGCACCAGCGGCCCGGCCGCCCGGCTCGTCTCGCGCGTCTGGCTCGGCAGAAAACATAACTGCAGCATAGGGACGGCCGCACGCGGCCCATCCCCCGGACCCGCTTGCCTGGACCCGCGTCGCCCGGACCCGCTCGCCCGGACCCGCTCGCCCGGACCCGCTCGCCCGGACCCGCTCGCCCGGACCCGCTCGCTGAATCCGCTCAGACCTGGATGCGCAGCGCGACCGCGTCGACGATCTCGGCCACCGCGTCGCCGACCGGCACGCCGTTTTTCTGCTCGCCGCTGCGGTACCTGAATGAGACCGCGCCCGCGGCTACGTCCTGGTCCCCGGCCAGCAGCATGTACGGGACCTTTTGCCGCTGGGCGTTCCTGATCTTCTTCTGCATCCGGTCGTCACCGGTGTCGAGCTCGACCCGGATCCCGGCCGCCCGCAGCCTGCCCGCCACATCCACCAGGTACGGGATATGCACCTCAGAGATCGGGATGCCGACCACCTGAACCGGCGCGAGCCACGGCGGGAAGGCGCCCGCGAAGTGCTCGACCAGGATGCCGAAGAACCGCTCGATCGAGCCAAACAGCGCCCGGTGGATCATGTAAGGCCGCTGCCTGGAGCCGTCGGCGGCCTGGTATTCGATGCCGAACCGGCCCGGCTCCTGGAAGTCGACCTGCAGGGTGGACAGCTGCCAGCGGCGCCCGATCGCGTCCCGGACGTGCACGTCGATCTTGGGCGCGTAGAACGCGCCCTCGCCCTCAGCGATCACGTAGGGCAGCCCGGATACGTCCAGCGCGTGCTTGAGCGCCGCCTCCGCCTTCTCCCACTCGGCCGGCTCCCCCACGTACTTCTCCGGCCGGGTGGACAGCTCCGCCTCGAACTCGGTCAGCCCGAAATCGCGCAGCAGTCCCACTACGAAGTCGAGCAGCGAGGCGAGCTCTCCCTCCAGCTGGTCGGGGGTGCAGAAGATGTGCGCGTCGTCCTGGGTGAAGCCGCGGGCCCTGGTCAGCCCGTGCACCACCCCGGACTTCTCGTACCGGTACACGGTGCCGAACTCGAACAGCCGCAGCGGCAGCTCCCGGTAGGACCGACCGCGCGAGGCGTAGATGAGGATGTGCATCGGGCAGTTCATCGGCTTGGGGTAGTACTTGGCGCCCTCAAGCTCCATGGGCGGGTACATGCTGTCGGCGTACCAGGCGAGATGCCCCGAGGTCTCGAACAGCTCGGATTTGGTCAGGTGCGGGGTGTTGACGAATTCGTAGCCGGCCGCCACATGCCGCTGCCGGGAGTACTCCTCCATGATCCGCCGGATGGTCCCGCCCTTAGGGTGGAACACCGGCAGCCCGCTGCCGATCTCGGTGGGGAAGGAGAACAGGTCCAGCTCGGCACCTAGCTTACGGTGGTCACGGCGCTCCGCCTCGACCAGCATGTGCAGGTAGTCATCCTGCGCCTGGCGGGATGGCCACGCGGTCCCGTAGATGCGCTGCAGCTGCGGGTTGCGCTCACTGCCGCGCCAGTACGCGCCGCCGGTCCGCATCAGCTTGAACGCGGGAATCTGCCTGGTGGTCGGCAGGTGCGGGCCACGGCATAGGTCCTTCCAGACCACCTCGCCAGTGCCGGGATCGGTGTTGTCATAGATGGTCAGCTCGGGGCCGCCGACCTCGACCGACTCCTCGGAATCTGCGCCGCCGCCCTTCAGCCCGATGAGTTCCAGCTTGTACGGCTCCCCGGCCAGCTCGGCTCGGGCCTCGGCGTCGGTCACCACGCGCCTAGCGAACCGCTGGCCCTGACGCACGATCTGGCGCATTCGCCCCTCGATCGCCTTAAGGTCTTCGGGGCCAAACGGCTGCACCACGTCAAAGTCGTAGTAGAAGCCGTTCTCGACCGGGGGCCCGATGCCCAGCCTCGCCTCGGGGAACAGCTCCTGCACCGCCTGGGCGAGCACGTGGGCGGTCGAGTGCCGCAAGATGGCCAGCCCGTCGTCGCTCCCGATGGCCACCGGCTCTACCACGTCGCCGTCAGCCACCTCGCGGGCCAGATCGCGCAGCTCGCCGTTGACTCTGGCCGCGATCACGTCCTCGGTGCTGGTGCCGTCCGCAGCGGCCAGCGCCTCGCCGATCGTCGTGCCGCCCGCCGCCACGTGCTCGCGTCCGGCGAGGGTGATGTGACGCTGGTCGGCAGGCACGGCTGCTCCCTGGGGCTGTTCGGTGGGGATCTTCGGTGGCACGGGACGATCGCCCCGTGCCCGAATGCTATCGAGCCGGCCACGCGGGCGCGCATCTGTATCCGCCAGCCCGGCCGTTATCCGGGCTGGCGCGCCGCCAGCCCGCCCTCAGCCCGATGAACCAGCCCGCCCTCAGCCCGATGAACCAGCCCGCCCTCAGCCCGATGAACCAGCCCGCCCTCAGCCCGGACCGGCGTCGCCTGGCCGTCTGGTGACGTCTGGGGCCATTGCGACGCAAGCGGGCACCGATACGGCTGGGACGCCGATGCGGGTCGAGCTTCGCTTGGCGAGCAGGCGGGCTTGGCGAGCAGGCAGGCTTGGCGAGCAGGAAGGCTAGGGTGCCGCGACCGTGACCAGGCTGCCGTACGTGAGGTAAGGCCAGGCCTGCTCGGCGGCGGAGTACGGCAGCTCGACGCAGCCCAGGCTCTGCGGGAAGCCGTAGGAGTAGCGCGGGAAGTAGTGCACGGCCTCGCCAGCCCGGAAGTAGGCCACGAACGAGACCGGGTCGGCGTACTGCGACCCGTCCGGGTTGGTGCCCTTCATGATCTGGAAGCGGTACCTCAGGTACACCGGGGCGGTGCCGATCGTGGTCGGCGCGACCGGGATGCCCGTGTTGGCCAGGCTGTGGAAGACCTTGCGGCCGTTGTGCCAGATGGTCAGCGTTTCCGGGCTCGCCTCACTGGCCCGGGCGTAGGTGTAGCCATTCGTGTTGTCCTCGCCGCGGGCCGCCGCCCTGAGCAGCGCAGCCCAGACCGCCTGGCCAGCGATCCCGTCCATCGTCATGCCGTGATCGGACTCAAACGCCATCACGGCCCCGGTTAGGACCAGGCTTGAGCCGCCCGGCCGCCAGAAGGTCCGCAGTTCCCTCGGGTAACCCGCCTGCCAGGTGAAGGTGCCGGCCGGGGGGCTGTAGGCGGCACTGAACTCGGCATTGGCGCTCGAGGATGCGACACCGGAGGACGCCGCAGCGGCCATCGCGGCCCCGTTACTCGCGGTGCCGGAGGTCGCCGTACCGGACGACGTGGCCGGGGCCCAGTTCAGCGGCAGGTAGCCGAGCTGCGCGAGCAGCTGGTCCAGCCGCAAAGTGTCGAACGTCCCGGTCCGGAACCGGGCTGAGACCGGCTTGGCCAGCACCCCGCCGCTGACCGCTCTGACCCCCGCGGACCCGGCTGGTATCCGGAGCTTGACCACCGTCTCCGGCGCGAAGGCCCGCTCCGGAGCGAACAGCAGGCTGTCCCCGCTGCCCCGCTCCCAGCTCCCGGAGATCCGTGGCGTCAGCCTCGGCAGCGGGGACCCGGCGGCCAGCGGGGCCGAGAAGACAATGCGGACCGGGCTCGCGCCGTTCACCCCGGTGGAGTACAAGGCCGGAGAAACCGACACCACTCGCAGTGGCCGGGCGGAGGCGGTCTGCGTCTGCGCCCCCGCTGACTGCCGCGACCCGCTGCTGCTGGTGCTTTCCAGTGCTGAGGCCCTGGTCAGCGCGAACCAGGTGCCTGCGGCCAGGACGGCGGCTATAGCTACCGCAAGCCCCACGATCCGAACGCGCAGCAGTCGTGCTCCGGACAACATCAGCCCCCTCGTATGCAGGCCCGGCCTATGTCGGCGGGACGAAACTGCCACGTACGTCGATGTATACCAGTTAATCCGTAACTTCGAGCGTAGATACCGGGGCGTGGCGAAACCTGAGGAGAAAATTAAGAATTCACTGAGAAATAGCTACAGAACAGTCACGTCAGCCGGTGACCGTGACCAGGCTCCCGTAGGTGAGATAGGGCCAGGCCTGCTCGGCCGCCGCATAGGGCAGCTCGACGCAGCCCAGGCTCTGCTGGAATCCGTACGAGGCGCGGGGGAAGTAATGCACCGCGTCGCCGCCGTTGAAGTAGGCCACGAACGAGACCGGGTCGGCGTAGCTGCTGCCGTCCGGGTTGGTGCCCTGCATGATCTGGAACCGGTAGCGCAGGAAAACGGGAAACGTGCCGTCCACAGTCGGCGCGACGGGTATCCCGGTGTTGGCGGGGCTGCTCAGCACCAGCCGCCCGTCGTGCCAGATGGTGAGCGTCTCCGGGCTGCCCTTGCTGGCCACCGCGTAGGTATACCCGTCACGGTTGCTGCTGTCGGCGGCGGCTGCCCGGAAGACCGCGTCCCACAGCGCCGGGCCTGGCATGCCATCGATGGTCATGTGGTGCTCGGACTGGAAGGCCATCACGGCGCCCCGCAGGATCACGTTGAACACGTCCGGCGACCACATGCCGGCCAGCGAGGACGGATAGCCGGGCTCCCAGCGGAACTGCCCGGCGGGCGGGCTGTAGGCGAGCGCGCCTTGCTCCGCGAGCCACGAGCCCGGCGGGCCGACTATTTCTTCGGCCCGATGGCCGAAGAAGGCCGGGCGCCAGGACAACGGCAGGTAGCCAAGCTGGCCGAGCAGCTGGGCCAGCCGCCGCGGCGCCCAGGCCTGCGTGCTGAAGCTCGCGACGACGGGCCTGGCGAGCTGCGCTCCAGTCACTGCGCGAACGCCATCCCGGCCCGCCGGGATGGTCACGGTCACCGCGCTCGACGGGCTGAACGCCACGGCGGGAGTGAAGACCGCCAGCGTTCCGGCCGGCTGCCAGCTGCCCGCCACTGACGGGGTCACCCGGGGCATCGGCGAGCCGGCCGCCAGCGGGGCGGAGAACCTCACCTGGACCGGGTCATCCCCGTTTACCTGACCGGCGCCGGGCGCCGGGCTGATCGAGACCACCCGCAGCGCTGCCCGGGCGCCGGTGGCGCCGACCGCCACGGGCTGTTGGCCGGATGGCGGCCTGGTCGTGACCGCCGCAGCGGTCGGCCCGCCATGCGTCAGGGCGTAGGTCGCGGCGCCAGCGAGGATGGCAACGATGGCGGCCGAGATCAGGATGATGCGGGCTGTCGGCTGGGCGGCTACCAGGCGGCGCAGGCTAGGGACCCGCGCTGCCGACTGCTCCCCTTCCGCAGCGCGGGGCGCGACAGAGCGCGTCCTGCGAGATCTGCCGTGCCGTCCCGCGCCCACGCCGCCGCTCCCCCGTCCCTGCGCCTTGGCACTTCCCGGGTGCTCCCGCCGGGAGACCCTTCGATCACTGAGAGTGACCCAACAGTGCATGATAGTTACTCAGTGTTACGTGAGTACCCGGGTTGGCCCGCGCCGAACCAAACGCGGGCGGAACCAAGATGCTCTCAAGCGGCCGCAGCGCGCTCGCGCCCGACTGCCGCAGGCCGATTGCCGGGGAGAACGACGGCAGCCGGTCGCGCTCTTGCAACCGGCCGTGAACTGGGTAAGTGAGGTCGGCACGTCTGGCTTTGTCCTGCACGGATGCGGCCCTGTTTCGGTCCCGCCCACCGGTTAAGCGCGGCCAGCCCGCCCGGCGGAGACTCCGTCCGCAATCGCGATGGTCTCCGCGGTTACTAGGCCGGGCGCACGCCCGGCGCTTCCGCGCACCTGCCCTGGTCCTGGCCTGCGGCAGCGGCGCGGCAGCGGCGCGGCAGCGCCAGGCTACGTGAACATGGACCCGGCTGAAACGTGACCTCTGAGTGGGCGATACTGGGATCGAACCAGTGACCTCCTCGGTGTGAACGAGGCGCTCTCCCGCTGAGCCAATCGCCCGGCGCCGCCGGGCGGGTGGTACTACGGTGCCGTCACCCGGAGCAGAAACAGACTAGCGCATAGCCGACCCGCCATAGCCGACGCGCCATCGTCGGCGGGGCACTGTCTGCCGCCGCGCCCCCCGATCCGGGCCCCCGATCCGGGCCCCCGATCCGGGCCCCCGATCCGCGCTCCCGATCCGCGCCCCCCATCCGCGCCCCCCATCCGCGCCCCCCATCCGCGCCCCCCATCCGCGCTCGCCGCCGAGGGCGCGACTGGCGCGGTATCGTGCCTGATCGGGTCAACTCTCCTAAACTTTATATATAGGGACATTGTCGTCATATTCTGTTCTTATGCTTATCCGTACCTGCTTGCCCCGAGGTAGATTCGCGTCTCGGATAGCGCAGCCGGCCACAGTGGACATAGCATGGCGAGGCAGCACAGCCCCCGCAGTGAGCGAGTCGAACCATGCCAAACGCCCCCCGGCGTGTCATCACCGCGCAAGCCGCGAGCTTGTCCAGCCCGGCGATGAAACGTTGGCCAAGTCGTGTGAGACGAACGTCACAGCACATCCTCCCTGGTCACAGGAACACCGGACGCCGAAAAGCGCGTTTAATTTCCGTGAGTGTTTGACCAGGTCACTACTGGTTTGTTGACCAGTGACCGAGGTTACGAGTGCCCCCGATCGCGGAATCTTATCTCCGTCGATGACAATTCAGCGGCACATGCTGTGCCATAGCTGATGAATAGCCTCGCAGCATTTAAACGAAGCCCGGCATTCCGGGACACGACACGGCAGAAGGTCAAGCCAGATCATGAACAGCAGCGCACCCGTCTCAGCTGAAGTCGGCCTGAGCCTCGTGGTTCCCGACCATGGCATCGTCCCGCTCGTGGCAAGCCTCTACTACAGCGCCGACGATCCATACGCGATCCGGATGGCGTTCCACGTCGGCACCGATGAGCCGGTCGAATGGATCTTCGCCAGGGACCTGCTCGCAGCAGGTCTGGACGGGGCCGTGGGTGACGGCGATGTCCGGGTATGGCCCGCCGACGATGGCGGTGAAGGCGTGCTGAACATCGCGCTGTCATCACCGTTCGGCCAGGCGCACTTCGAGGCGCCGCTCACCGCGACCGCGGAGTTCCTGGCCCGCACCTTCGGGGTTATCCCGGCTGGTCGGGAAAGCGACTTCATCGATCTCGACGGCGAGCTTGACGTGCTCCTCTGGCGAGCCTAGCTGCCTTTCCCGGCCGACTCTGGACGCGCAAGTCGCCGGCCGCACCCGCTACGGATCGAGATTCTCCGCGGACTTCGCCGCGAATATCTTGGCGGCATTTGCGGTGACAGGCCCGGGAGCCGCTGGCAGCGGGGAGAAGTCGACATTCAGGATTGGCTGCACATCCCGGGTCGTTCCGGTCAGGAACGCCTCATCAGCCGCAGCGAGCGCATCAGCAGGCAGGTCGCCCTCGGCCGCACCGGCCCACTCGATCAGGAGATCCCTGGTTACCCCGGCCAGGCACCCGGCGGACAGCGGCGGAGTCAGCAGCCGCCCGCCGGAAACGACGAACACGTTGCTGCCGGTCCCCTCGCAGAGCCGACCGGCGGTGTTCGCGAAGATGGCCTCCTGCGCGCCGCGCTCACTCGCATACCGCAGCGCCAGCACGTTCTCCGCGTAGGACGTCGTCTTCAGGCCGGTGAGCGCGCCGTGCTCGTTGCGCGGCCACGGCGCCATGACGACATCGCAGGTGGGCCCGGGGTCCTGCAGGCCGCCGAGGGCGATGACGGCGGTCAGGGGGCCATCTCCGCGCTGCGAGCCGAGCGGCCCGGCGCCCGCCGTCAGGGTGATCCGCATCCTGGCGCCGGCCTGGCCCGAGGCATCCAGGAGCGTGCGGGCACCAGCGGCGATCTCGTCCAGGTCCGGCTCGGGCAGGCCCAGGCCCGAGGCCGACTGGGCGAGCCTGGCCAGGTGCCTGGTGATCGCGAACGGCACCCCGCCGATGACCTTGATCGTCTCGAACACGCCGTCGCCCACGATCAGCCCGTGGTCGAAGACAGAGATCCTGGCCTGTGAGTCGGGAACCAGCGTCCCGTTGATCCACACCGTCACTGGATTGTCCTACCGGAGCCCGCCACAGCCCGCCGCAGCCGTTCTGCAGATATCCGGTAGCAGATCGCTGATTGCCGCCATCTGCCCGGCCACCTCCCGGTCGGTCTCCATCATCGGCACCCGCGCCCGCACCGTGGCCTGAACGGCGGCCAGCGCCTGGCTCGGGGCGGCGATGCCAGCCCGCAGGTCGATGCCCTGGGCGGCGCAGAGGATCTCGATGGCCAGACAGATGCGGACGTTAGCGAGGACCTCCCGCAGCTTTCGCACGGCGGTCCAGCCCATCGAGACGTGGTCCTCCTGCTTGCCCGAGGTCGGGATGGTGTCCACGCTGGCCGGGTGGCCGAGCACCTTGTTCTCGCTGACCAGGGACGCGGCGGTGTACTGGGCGAGCATGAACCCCGAGTTGGTGCCCGCGTCCGGCGCCAGGAACGGCGGCAGGTCCCTGGAGAAGGCGGGATCGAGCAGCCGGTCGACCCGCCGCTCGCTGATGCTGGCCAGCTCGGCGACGGCGATGGCGAGCATGTCAGCGGCGAAGGCCAGCGGCTCGCCGTGGAAATTGCCGCTGGTCATCACCTCGCCGTCGGCGACGATGACCGGGTTGTCGACCACCGCCCCGAGCTCGATCTCGATGACCCGGCGGGCATGCCCGAGCACGTCGCGGACCGCGCCGTGCACCTGCGGCGCGCACCGCAGGCAGTAGGCATCCTGGACCGCGTGGCGACTATTGCGGTGGCTGGCCAGCAGGGGCGAGCCGGCCAGCAGGGCCCGCAGGTTGGCCGCGCTGTCCAGCTGCCCGGGATGCGGCCGGAGCGCCTGGACCCGCTCGTCGTAAGGCCGGTCCGTGCCGAGCAGCGCCTCCACGGACAGGGCGCAGGCCACGTCGGCCGCCTGGACCAGCAATTCCGCATCCCGGACCGAGAACGCGAGCAGTGCCTGCATCGGCTCAGTGCCGTTGACCAGGGACAGCCCTTCCTTCGGGGCCAGCTCGAGCGGAGCGATGCCGTGCTCGGCGAGTACCTCGGCGGCCGGGCGCCCGTGCAGAGCGTCGCCGGCCTCCCGCAGCCGCCCGGCACCGATCAGCGGCTCGGCCAGATGCGCGAGCTGGGCCAGGTCGCCCGAGGCGCCCACCGATCCCTTGCCGGGCACGACGGGAAGCAGCCCGAGCCCGAGCAGCTCGAGCAGCCGGGCAGGCAGCTCGACCCGGACTCCCGAGTAACCGGCCGCCAGCGTCCTCGCTCGCAGCAGCAGAATCGCGCGGACCGTCTGGTCATCGAGTGGCTCACCGGTGCCGGCCGCATGAGAGACCAGGATTGAGCCCTGCAGCCGCCGCAGGTCGTTCTCCCCCACCCGGGTATCGGCGAGCGCCCCGAATCCCGTATTGACGCCGTAGACGGGCGCGTCGCCCGCGATGGCCCCGGTCACTACCTCCCGGCTCGGTCGCATCCTGGCGGCCACGTCCGGCCCGAGCTCGGCGCGCGCGGCGCCGTGGGCCACATCGACGACGTCATCGACGGTCAGCGGGTCGCCACTAACGATCACAGTTCGCATGGCTGCCAGCCTGCCATCCCGGCGGCGCCGTGGCGCTGCCGGCGCGGCGGGATTACCTTCCGCAGTCAGCCGCTCACGAAGCCTGCGGGCGGAAGGCTGGCCGACCTGGCTATCCGGGCATCGTCGCCCTTCCGGCCGTCAGTCTCCGCGCTTCGGGGATCGACGCGGCCCGTCCCACGGTCGGTGCCGGGTACTGCCCGTCCGACCAGCCGAACGTCGAGGCCAGGCCATCCAGGCCAGCCAGGGTAACCCGCACCGAGCGGCGGGCCCTGCCCCGCTCGATCCAGCCCAGCTCAAGGAGCCGCGACGTGATGGCGGCACCGAGCGCCCCGCTCAGATGCGGCCGGCGCTGGGTCCAGTCCAGGCAGGAGCCGGCGAACTTGCGCCTGGTGTGCCTGAGCGCGGCGACGTCCACACCAAAGCCGGCCAGCGCGCGTTCGCCGGCCGCGGTCAGCTCGTAGCAGGTACCGGCCTCGGTCGGATAGCCGGCCAGGATCCTGCCGTCGAGCAGTGCGTCCAGGAGGGCCACCCCGGCCCGACCGGCGAGGTGGTCGTAACAGGTCCGGGCATCAGCCAGGAACGCCGCCTCCCGCGACCGGCGCAGGCCGACGGCTGGCTTGACCGGGCTGACCTGAGCGAGGACCTCGATCACCATCGCCACCTCGGGGCCGGCCAGCCGGTAGTAGCGGTGCCTGCCCTGCGGCTGCACGGCCAGCAGGCCGCCATCGAGCAGCCGCGCCAGGTGCGCGCTCGTCGTCGCGGCGCTGACCCCGGCCAGCTTGCTGAGCTCACCCGCCGCCCGCGGCAGCCCGTCGAGCAGCGCCATCAGCATGGCGGCCCGCGCCCCGTCGGCCAGCAGCGCGGCGACCGGCGCGATGTCGGAGTCGTAGGCGCTGTCCTGCTGGCTTACAACCATGTTTCGACGGTAGCCGAATCATCCTTCGGCCAGGATCGAAGCGTGACCGAACCTGACCTGATCGGGGCGAAACCCCCCGCCGCGGCGGCCAACCCGGCGCGGCTGGTCGTCGCCAGCGTGGAACGCTGCCTGGCGATCGCGGCAAGCTGGCCCGAATGGGATGGACAGCCGGAGGTTCACCTATTACGCCGAGCAAGTCGGAGCGCTGAGCTGAGGCCGGCCTGCGACCGCGCGGCCCGCAGTCTCGCTGGGGTAGCCAGATAAGGCACCCAGCACGGCTCAGACTGGCCCAAAGCGGTCGCCGGCGGCTCCGGCTCCCCGGGCTCCGATCGCCGATCATGGCCTGACGAGTTTGCCTGCCGACCAGGATCGGCTACAGTTCTGAACGCACGCCGGCCTCGGTCGGCCTGCCTGCCTCGCCTCGGCGAGGGCGCGCGGACGTGGCTCAGCTGGTAGAGCATCACCTTGCCAAGGTGAGGGTCGCGGGTTCGAATCCCGTCGTCCGCTCGGAGGTGCCGGACGTCGTCTCGCAAGCCGACGGTCCGCACGGCTCTCCGGTATCCGGTGCCCCCTCGCGGGGACTCCTGGCGGAATGGCCGAGTGGCTTAGGCAAGGGCCTGCAAAGCCCTGTACGCGGGTTCGATTCCCGCTTCCGCCTCGCGGGCGGTTAGCTCAGCGGGAGAGCGCTTCCCTGACACGGAAGAGGTCACAAGTTCAAATCTTGTACCGCCCACGCGAAGCAGCAGGTCAGAGGCCGTCTCTGCCCCCGGCAGGGACGGCCGAGATCTGTAGCGAGGGCCATCCAAGATCGTCAGAGCTCGCGCCAGGGTGTGATTCAGCGCGGCTGGGGCCTGCCTGCGGCTGATGCGGCTGACGCTCGGCGTAGCCATGGCCCGCGCCGGTTATCTGGGGCCTGGGGCCCCGTTGCGATGCGTCCCGTTGTTCGGCGATGATCAGGCGTCTGCTGACCCGCCGCCCAGCGGAAGTGACTGACCTGGGTTCGCCTTCGTCCACTCTGCCGCCGGGCAGGCTCCACGCCCGGCCGCTGCCGCGAAAGCCCTCAGCGTTGGTTGGCGGAGGAAGGTGTTGATGGTGGTGATCCGGCGGCGGAAGAGGGCCAGCGCCTGCTCGTAGCGGCCATGAGCACGGGCAGTTCGGTGCGTGAGGTGATGCCGAGCTTCGGGTAGGCCTTGTACAGGTGGTAGCCGACGGTTCGCGGGCTGAGGAACAACTGGGCGGCGATGTCGCGGTTCGTCATGCCCTGCGCGGCGAGCTGGACGATCTGCAGTTCCTGCGGCGTCATCCCGGCGAGAAGGTCCGGGACCGCGGTCCGTGGCACGGCCGCGCCGGACGCCCTGAGCTCGGCGCGCGCCCGGCCGGCCCAGGGCGGTACGCCGAGCGCCTCGAAGGTCTCCTGCGCTGCGCGCAGCTGGACGCGGGCGTCGTTCTTGCGCCGCGACCGGCGCAGCCACTCGCCGTAGACGAGCTGGGTGCGGGCGTGCTCGAACGGGCGGCTGTCGCTGTCATGGAGCGTCAGCGCGCGGATGTAGTGCTGTTCGGCTTCGGAGTCGGGTGCGCACAGTGCCTGGCAGCGGGCCACCAGCGCGTCGCTCCACGGCTGCCGCATCAGCGCCGCCCGCTTCGCGAACAAGGTCAGGGGTGCGGCGGCGCGGTCGAGCCGGCCGAGCCGGGCCGCCGCCTCGACGTGGTCCGGTGCGCTGCGCACGGCGGGGATCTGATGCCGTGTCGGGCCCCGGGCCAGCCTCTCCAGCCGGTCGAAGGCGTCCTCCGCCCGGCCGTGGCCGAGATCCAGCAGCGCCAGCGCGGCCTGCGCCCACGTCGTACCGGCCGCGATGGCAGGCTCGCCCGGCGCGATCAGCACTTCGCCGGCGTGCTCGCGGCATCGCTGCTCGTCGCCCACGATGGCGGCATGGTAAGCCAGCAGCCCGCAGGCATTGCTGATCCAGGCTGGCTGGCCGGTGTCCCGCGCGGCCTGCAGCCCTTCGGTACCGATGAGCAGCGCACTGCGGTACCGGCCGAGCAACAACTCCGCAATCGCCAGCAGGACAAGTCCGGCGGGCAGCGCGACGATCATCCCCCGGGCCCGGCTTTCGGCGACGATCGCGGCCGCGACGCGCGCAGCCGCTTCGTCCTGCCCGACCAGTATCGCCGCAGCGACCAGCATGGCCGGCCGGAGCGGACTGGCGCTGGCGCCGGCTGCTTCTACCCGCGCGATGACCTCCTCAAGCGGCGGGAAGTCCTCGGTGCCAGAGCCGACGATCATCGCGGCATCCCAGCGCGCCAGCCACACGATCAGCCACAGCGGATCATCAGGAGCCAGGGCCAGAGTGTCGAACTGACCGACGGTCGCGGCGATCAGATCCTCGTCCAGCGGCGACAGCCAGAGGGCGTACAGGGCCTCCGCCACCATCCAGAACGCCCGCACCGTATCCGTGGCGGCGATCGACGTGGCACCGGCGGTGAGCAGCGCGTGGGCGGTTCGGATGGCCCCCAAGCCGAAGTGGGCGCCGGCACGCACCTGGACAAGCCGCGCCTCAATCGCCGGGTCGGCGGCGTCCCGCCCGGCCCGCTCCGCCAGCCCCCGCGCCCTGTCCAGTTCCCCGCCGCCCAGCGCAGCCTCGGAGGCAAAGGTGAGCCGCCGGGCCGCCGCGGCGGTGTCCTCGCTCAGCTGCGCGGCCCGCTCGTACGCGGCCGCGGCGGCGGCATAGCCGGAGCGGCCCGCCGCACGGCCGGCCGTCAGCTCCAGGTCGGCCGCCACCTGCTCATCCGGGCCGGTCGCGGCCACCGCCTGGTGCCAGGCGCGCCGGTCAGTGTCGCGATGCCCGTCGTAGGCCGCTGCCAGTGCACGGTGAGCCGCGACCCGCTGGCTGAACGGGACGCCGTGATATACCGCCGCCCGGATGAGCGGATGACGGAATACCAGCGTCCCCGCCGCCAGCGACACCAGGCCGGACGTCTCGGCAGGTTGCAGATCGGCGACGCTCACCCCGAGGCAGGCGCCTGCGCGCAGGGCCATCGCCAGGTCTCCGGTGTCCTCGGCAGCGGCGACCAGCAGCAGGGTCTGCGTGCGCGGCGGGAGCAGGCGAAGCTGATGACTGAAGGCGCCGAGCACCCGGTCGGTCAGCGGCACCGGCCCGAGGGGGAGACTACCGCCGTGGGGTGGTGCCGCCAGGATCGGCGGCAGCTCGAGCAGGGCGAGCGGGTTGCCCCGGGTCTCGGCGATGAGCTGATCGAGCTGCCCCGGTGGCAACCTCACGTCATGTTCCTCGAGGAGGGCGCACGCGCTCGCGGCATCAAGCCCTTGGAGCTGCATATCAGGGATGCCAGCAGAGGTCAACGCCTGGGCGTAGTCACGGGCCGCGAAGAGCATCACGATTCCTTCGCGGTCGAGCCGCCGCGCCACGAACCCGAGCGCCTCGGCAGAGGCGCGATCCAGCCATTGGGCATCGTCGATGAGACAAAGCAGCGGCGCCTGCTCGGCGAGTTCCGACAGCAGCGACAGCGCGCCCAATCCGACAAGGAACCGGTCGCCGGGCTCACCCGATGCCAGCCCGAAGGCACCCGACAGCGCCCGCTGCTGGGGCCCTGGGAGTGCGCAGAGGCGTTCCAGGCCAGGTTTCAGCAGGAGATGCAGGCCAGCGAACGGCAGCTCGACCTCCGATTCGATACCAGTTCCGTGCAGCACCTGCATGCCGTCAGCGCGGGCGGCCGCGTACCGCAGCAGGGCCGTCTTGCCGACCCCGGGCTCACCGCGGATGATCAGCGCGCCGCTGACGCCTTCACGTGCCCGGGCGAGCAGCGCGTCGATCGTCTCCTGTTGCGCGACCCGGCCCAGCAGCATGCGGTGATCGTACCTTTAACGCCACCTGATTACCTCCCGCTGCTGATCATGACCCAGCAGGTAATTACTGATGCGGTGACGGATTCGCGGGCTCCCTGCCATCCCTAGCGTTGCGATCACCACACCTGCCCGGGAGGGCGGTATTCCACGATGACCAAGTCGACTCCGCACAAGGCCGCACGGCGGCGTGTGCGGACCGGTGTCGCGATGCTCGCCGCGGTGGTGCTGTTCCAAGCTCACCATGATCGGCGGGTACCTCGGCGCGCTGGCCAACCCGGCGATGCGAGGTTTTCCGATGGCCGCCGTCGGATCCGCGCGGCGGTCGATTGGTTGAAGGCGGCAGCCGGGGACCGGCTGGAGATCCGGGTCCTGCCCAGCGAGCGGGCCGCCCTCACGCAGATCGAGGACCGCAAGGTGTACGGCGCGGCACTACTCGAGGCACGGATGCCGCGGCTGCTGATCGCCAGTGCGGCAACTGGACCTGTCGACGTCGTCCACCCCAATGCCGGTCGACCCGGCTGCTGCTCGGAAGCGATGATCCCGCGCTTCAAGCCGAGGTGCGGGCATGACGCCTGAGGGCGAGAGTCAGCACGGCTGGGAAGCCCTGCCGCCCGACGGGTGGCGTCGTGCCGATTCCCTGCTACGTCTCCTTGGCGGACGTTGGACCCTGGCGGTTCTCGATGAGCTTTCACTTGGTGGAGGCCGCCGCTACCAAGTCCTCCACGACGCCCTGGACGGGATCTCACACAAGGTCCTCACCGACACGCTACGACGCGCCGAGCGCAACGGGCTCATCACCCGCTACGTCGATGGCGGGCGTATTGAGTCCGCAACCCTGTACGAACTCACCAATCTCGGCCGGTCGCTTGACGAGCCTCTCGCCGCTCTAGGGCGGTGGGTTGACGCCAACTGGGACCAGGTCGAAACGGCTCAGCGCAGTTGGGCCGCCCGGGCCAAGAGTTGACCGGACGCCGGCTGACGGTGGAACTGCTGGCAGGTACTTCGAGGTGCCTCAGCTTTCGTTGAAGTGCCATTTGACCTGGTGTAACGTCGATTTCGACACGACAGGTAGTCCCGTAGCCGTGTTGGATCCTGCTTAGACCATCGGCAGCCTCCGGGAGCGTTGCTCCGGACCTTGGTAGCGCTGGTTTGGCAGATTATTCATCCACGAGACGCCTGGTTCGGGCAGGATGACCGCCCCACGGACGGCCGCCCCATTCGGGTTCGACGCCTCCTCCGCTACGGGAGCACCATGACATCGACAGTCTCGACAAAGCCGACATTGACCGCTGGGGCGATTTTCAGCGCCACCCCTGCGATGCCCGAAGTCTTCAAGTCCAACTTCGACTACCAGCTCGTTAGAGCGATGTGCGCCGGTTCCTACGGGGACGGCGGCGCGGTCGGTGAATGCTTTTCGACGGCTCGGCGGGTCGTGGACGCAGACATCGAGAGCTGGACCGCCGCGTGGAGGGATACCGCGGAGAGGGTCGAGGCCATAGGCCAGGACTGCTTGAGCGGCGGGCATACCGTCAGTGCACGAGAGGCGTTCCTTCGAGCATCCATGTACTGGAGCACGGCGTTCTTCTTTGTCAAGAGCACGGACCCGCGACATCTCGAGATGTACATGCGGCACCGCTCGTGCTTCATCCAAGCGGCCAAGCTGTTCGACATCCCGATCGAGCCGGTCAGTATCCCTTACGAGAACGGGAAGACACTGCCCGGCTACTTCATGCGCGCCGATGCGACAGGTGATCGACGTCCGACCGTGATGATCCTTGGGGGCGGAGACACCACGTGTGAGGAACTGTTCTACTGGGGCGGTGGTGCGGCGGCGGTCCGCCGTGGGTACAACGCGTTGCTGTGGGAGGGCCCCGGTCAGGTCGGGGCGTACGCGCTCGATCCAGAGTTGACCTATCGCCCGGACTGGGAGGTTCCCACTCGCTACGCCGTCGACTACGTCTTGTCCCGTGACGACGTCGACGCCGAGCGGCTCGCGCTCACGGGCCACAGCATGGGCGGGTACTTCGCCCCGCGCGCTGTGGCATACGAGAAGCGCATCACCGCGGTGATCGCCAATTCGTTGATACCGGAACTCAGGCCGATCCTCATGCTGATGGCCAACCTCGATCCTGATGTGCCCTACGGTGAGGAGTTCGAGGACAAGGCTGATCTCTCCAACCCGCTGACGAATGGGTTTGCGACGACGTTCAAGGATCGATGTGGGATGGCCGGTCAGTCACTGGCCGCCTTCTGTGACAACCTCGGCACCTACAGTCTGGCCGGACTCGAGGGAAAGATCACCTGTCCGTTCCTGAACATGGGCGGCGAGGGCGAAGGATCACGCATGGTGGCTGCAGGCCACGAGTTCTACGCGAAGCTGACCTGTCCGAAGGCGGAGCACATCTTTCGGTCAGAAGACGGCGGCGACGCTCACTGCCAAATGAATAACCCGAGCCTCAAACACCAGATCGAGTTCGACTGGCTGGACGAAGTCTTCAACAAGAAGTAGCCCCCAGACGAAGAGCCGCGAGGTGCTCCTGGCCGAGGCGCGCTCCAAGGCGGCCCGCCAGGCGGCCGAAAGGAGACAAGGCATGAGACCGCACGTTCCCGAGCCACTGGAATTCCCCCTGGAGCTCACTGGGAACCTGAGCGCACGGTCCGGTGTACGGCCATGACTATCGTCCTGGTCCACGGTGTCCCCGAGACACCTGCGGTATGGGATCCGCTCGTCGCCGACCTCGGCCGCTCCGACATCGACGCCCTCCGGCTTCCCGGATTCGGGGCTCCCCGGCCGAAGGGATTCGGAGCCACCAAAGAGGAGTACGTCACCTGGCTGATCGGGGAGCTCGAGCGGATCGACGCCACCGGGGCCGTCGACCTGGTGGGCCACGACTGGGGCGGTGGGTTCCTCGTCCGGGTGGTCTCCACACGTCCCGACCTCGTCCGGTCGTGGGTCACCGACGCCTGCGCCGTCGGCGACCCGGGCTTCACGTGGCACGACATCGCCAGGATCTGGCAGACGCCGGGCGAGGGCGAAGCGTGGTTCGCCCAGTTCCTGGCCGCTGCGCCCGAGGACAACGGCCGCGTGTTCGAGGGGTTCGGTGTGCCCGCCGATCGGGCCCGTGAGCTGGTCGGGTCGATCGACGAGGAGATGGCCGACTGCATCTTGTCCCTCTACCGCTCGGCGGTCGATGTGGGAAAGCAATGGGGACCCGATTTCCACGACATCCCGGTTCCGGGCCTGGAGCTCCTCCCCACCGAGGACCCCCTCTTCTCCGCCGAAGGCTCGCGGCTGGGGGCCAAGCGGGCCGGGGTCGACCTGATCGAGCTAGCCGGACTCGGACACTGGTGGATGCTCCAGGACTCGACTCGCGGTGCCGCCGTGCTTTCTGACTTCTGGGCGTCGCTGCCTTGAGCCGGCTGTCGCCCTCGGGAAGACACGTGGGTGTGAGCCTTGCCGGAGTACCACAGGTCAATGAGATCGGCGGGTGATCTGATAACCGATGCTTGCCTGTGGGGGCCCGCGCTCGACGTCAGCCGTCTCTGGCGGGCTAGACAGGCTCCGCGGCGATCCCGGACAGCAGCAGATCAACGACGTCCTCGATGAACCTGTCGTGCAGAGGTTCCCTCGCCACCAGAAGCTGCTCGTGCATCGGGCCGATCAGCATCTGGTACGCCAGACGGCGGTCTACGCCAGGGCGCAGCTCGCGTCGCGCTTCGGCCCGTTCAAGCACTGCGGATGCCACTTTGTAGCGTTCTGCCCAGAACGTTGCACGTGCCGCGTCGTACTCCGGCAGGTCGAGCCTTAGCGCGATCCGCAGCAAGATCTCCCCGAGCGGGCTCGCCGCGGATGCCGCGACAGCACCGAGCAATGCGAGCAGGTCTCCACGCAGGGATTTGGTGTCGGGAGCCGGAATCTCAAGTTCCGTCGTGCTCAGCACCGCGTCAAGGACCAGGTTGGTCTTGGTCCCCCAGCGCCGGTAGACGGTGGTCTCGTGGACTCCGGCCCGCTCAGCTATCGCTGCGATCGTGAGCGCGTCGATCCCCCGGTCAAGCAGCACGCTGACCGTGGCGTCCAGCACTGCGGCGCGCACGCGGGCACTTCTGCCGCCGGTTCGGCGGGACTTTGGAGGAACGATAGAGGAACGATAGCCTGATCTTATCGCCAGATCACTTGCGTTAGAGGCCCGGCGGGCTTCATGCTTGTTGTTGGCGCGGCGAGAATTTCCGTAGCCGTGCTGGATTCTGCTTAGCAGCTTGAGCAGGGTCCGGGATGCTGCTCCGGCCCCCGGCAGCGCAGCTTGGGCAGGTCCATGAGACGCCTGGCGCGCGCAAGGCGACCGCACTCCGTTGTCGCCCGTACGGGCTTGGCGCTTCCTCAGCAGGAGGGGCGCAATGTCGCGTTGCAGGTTCAGTCCGTCACGACGGCGATCACGTCCGGCGTCTTGGCCGCCGCGAGCGGGCCCACCGGTTTCGCCGGGGTGGCTGGGGTGACGAGGCGGCCGGTGCTTGTCGTTGGCTTGTCCGGGTCGAGCGGCGCCCAGTACGGCATCAGGCTTCTGCGCGTGCTGCATGAGCTGGGCTCGCACGAAATCCACCTGGTGATTTCGCGGGGTGCTGAACATACGCTCCGGCTGGAAGCAGGGATGGAGCCTTCCAGCCTGCACCCCCTGGCCGACCGCGTCCATGAACCGGATCAGATGGCGGCACCCATCTCGAGCGGCTCCTTTCTGACCGGCGGGATGGTGATCTGCCCCTGCAGCATGCGCTCATTGGCGGCGATCGCCACCGGGAACTCCGATTCGCTCCTGATACGTGCTGCCGACGTCTGCCTCAAGGAGCGGCGCCGGGTCGTGCTGGTGACCAGAGAGACACCGCTCAGCCTCATCCACCTGCGCAACATGGTCACTGTTACCGAAGCCGGGGCCACCGTGCTTCCTCCGGTCACCGCCTTCTACCACCAGCCGAAGACGATCGATGACCTGATCGACCAGACCATCGGGAAGGTGCTGGACCAGTTCGGCATCGAACATGAGCTCTTTCGGCGCTGGAGCGGCGCCTGACCTGTGGTGCGCGCGCGCTCAACCACAACCGTCTTACGTGCATCAACGGAAAGAAGGCCAAGTGCCAGTCACAGATGCCCATCAGGCCGGAACAGCACCCGAGCAACCACCCAAGCAACCACGCAGGGACGGTCCCCTGTACCGGGACATCCGGGAATACCTGGCCGAGCTGGACCGGCGGAACCTGCTGATCCACGTCATGCGGCCCATGAATAAGGACACCGAGGTGATGCCCCTGGTCCGGTGGCAGTTCCGTGGCCTCGACCAGTCGCAGCGCAAGGGCTGGCTGTTCGAGAATCTGACCGACTCGCGCGGGCGGACGTTCGACGGATCGGTCGCCGTTGGCATCGAGGGCGCCTCGCCGCAGGTCTATGCCGCGGCGATGGGATTGGAGTCGGCCGACGGCATCCTGCAGAAATGGCAGGCTGCTCAGGAGCATCCCATCGAGCCAGTGGAGGTTGGCCGTGAGCTGGCACCGGTGAAAGAGGTGGTGATCACCGGAGATGACATCGCCGCGAGCGGGGGAATCGACAAGTTCCCCGTCACGGTGACCAATCCCGGTACCGATGTGTCGGCCTACTTCAGCTGCCCCGTCTGGATCACCCGCGACCCGGAGACCGGCGTCTACAACGTCGGGACCTACCGGGTGATGGTCAAGGCCGCCGACCGGGCCGGCGTGATGATGCTGACCGGCCAGGACAGCCGCATCCACTGGGACAAGGCACGCGCGCTGGGCCGGCCGCTGGAGGCGGTGCTGTGCCTGTCGCCCGTGCCCGCGCTGTCGCTGTGCAGCGTGAACAAGCTGTTCCAGCCCGAGTACGGCGTCGCCGGCGCCCTCAACGGCGCGCCGCTGGAGGTCGTGCCAGCCGAGACCGTCGACCTTCTGATCCCGGCCACCGCCGAGATCGCCATCGAGGGACGGTTCCGGACCGATGTGCTGGAGATGGAAGGACCGTTCGGCGAGTACGGCGGCTACGTCGGCGCCCAGGACTACCAGTTCCTGTTCGAGGTTAGCGCCATCACGCACCGGCGGAGCCCGGTCCTGCAGGCGTTCATCAGCGAGATGCCGCCGAGCGAGAGTTCCTGCATCCGCAAGTTCGGCTTCGAGGGCGCCGTGTTCCAGGTGCTCGCACCGAAGGTGCCGCATCTGGCGGGCGTCAACTTCTTCGAGGGCATCGGTGCCAGCTCGCAGTTCCTGGCCATCTGCTTGAAGCGGGGGGCCCCGGCAGGAGAGGCCGCGTCGGCGCTCCAGGCGGCCAGCGCCATGGTCAAGCAGGGCCTGAAATGGATCATCGCGGTAGACGATGACATCGACATCACCGATATGGACAGCGTGCTGTGGGCGATGGCCTGGCGGGTACAGCCGCACCGCGACATCCAGATCCACCGCGGCCGGCTCACCGACCTGGACCCCTCGGCGGCCCCCGTGGACGCGCTGTACACCGACCGCACCTATCCCGACGGTCTCGGCGGCTCCGGGATCCTCATCGACGCGACCATGAAATGGCCGTACCCGCCGGTCAGCCTGCCGAACCGGGAGTACATGGAGAACGCGCGGGCGATCTGGCAGGACCTCGGCCTCCCGGCGCTGACCCCTCGCACGCCGTGGTTCGGCTACGAGCTGGGCTACTGGCCCGACAGCTGGGCCAAGGCGACCAGGCTGACAAGCGCGGGACGTTACCTGGAATCCGGGAAGGACTTCCGCGCCCTCCGCACCGAAGCCTCCTACTATGAAACCGGGGTAGTCAAGCCACCCGAAGAGGACAGGCCATGAGACCGCAGCTTCCCGAGCCGCTCAGGCTCCCGTGGGAACTCAAGGAGAACCTGACGGCAAGATCCGGGGTGGACGAGCTCCCGGACGGGCGGACCAGGTACTGGGTGGAGGAGATCCTCACGGGCATCACGCCGGCGATGTTCGTGTGGTGGTTCAGCGGCGGCCTCATCGGAGACATGGACATCGACGGCCGGCCCGTCGCCAGGTACCGGGTCTGGCATCCCTACGATCACGTGCAGGCCCGCGCGCTGGTGAACCGGCCCCTCGAGGCCAGGGAGGGAGCGCTCGCCGAGCTTGAGGAGTACTTCGGGCGGAATCCGGAGTACTACACCAACCCGGCGGTACGCGTCGACCAGATCGACGAAGAGGCAGTCACCACTACCTGGTTCGAGAACGGCATCGCTATCGGGCACCTCGACCACGAGCTAGAGGCAGTTCCCGGCGGCATGCGCCTCGGGCATGTCATGTACGTCCCGGGCGAGTCCACGGAACTGGGCAGGCTGCTGGCGCCGCGGGTGTGGCCCCGCGCGATGGGAGAAGCGTGGATCATCCACGGCATCCAGGAAATGGGCAACTTCGAGAACTTCCTGCCGCAGCTCCACGAGCGTGAGGCCGACGGGTGAAAGCAACAACCCGCACGCGGCTCGACGTGCGCCGCTGTCGCGCCCTGCTCATCTACGTACCACTGGCGGGAAACGGGACCGGATCCGTTTCCGGCTATGCCCTGCGCGGCCTGGGCAACCAGGTCGTGCCCGCCACGGTGGGCAAAGTGGGGCGGCATCGCTAAGCCGTGGCTGGTGTCACCCGCGTGCCAGGCGCGGACGGATCAGCTGGTTTTACGCGCAGCTCGACGACTACCGGCACGCGGCTCAGCGCAGTTGGGCGGCCGGGGCCAAGAGCTGACCGGACGCAGGCTGACGGTGGAACTGCCGACAGGTACTTCGCGGTGCCTCAGCTTTCGTTGAAGTGCCATTTGACCTGGTGTTAGGGTCGATGTTGACACGACGGGCAGTCCCGTAGCCGTGTTGGACTCTGCTGGGAGCATTGGCAGCCTCCGGGAGCGTTGCTCCGGACCTTGGTAGCGCTGGCTTAGCAGATTGATCCACCAGACGCCTGGTTCGGACAGGACGACCGCTCACCGTCTGTCGCCCCGTACGGGCTCGGCGCCTCCTCAGCTTCAGGAGCACCATGACATCGACCGTCTCGATCAAGCCAGCATTGACCGCTGGGCCGATTTTCAACGACCAGTCCTTCTTCTTCGAGACGCTCCGGGCCCTCGGCTACGCCCCGTACGGCGGCGCCGACATCGGCGAAGTGACCAGCACGGCTAGCCGGATCCCCGACGGCGACGAGACCGCCTGGTACACGCAGTGGCGGGCGCTGGCCGAACGGGTCCACGCCGACGCCGACCGCAGCGCCACCGACGGTCATCTGGTCAGCGCCCGCGAGTCCTACCTGCGGGCCAGCAACTACTACCGGCTGTGCGAGTTCTACCTGCGCGTTGGCTCGGCGAATGACCCCGAAGTCCGCGACGTGGGCCAGCTCTCCGTCGACACCTTCGCCCGGGCTGCGCAACTGATGAACCCCGCGCCAAAGCCGGTGCGCTTCCCGTACGAGGACACCACGCTGCCCGGATGGTGGATCCCGGCAGAACCCGGCACCGCTCATCCCGCCGGCGGCGACCCCGACGGCCCCCGGCCCACGCTTCTGTTCCACGGTGGCTTCGACAGCACGGAGGAGGAACTGTACTTCACCGGCGGCGCGGCCGCCGCCCGGCGCGGCTACCACGTCCTCGCCTTTGCCGGCCCCGGACAAGGCAGCGCCCTTCGGGACCAGCAGCTGCTGTTCCGCCCGGACTGGGACGCCGTCGTCACCCCCGCCGTCGACTGGCTCCTCGCGCACCCGGACGTGGACCCAGACCGGGTCGCCCTCATGGGGATGAGCTTCGGCGGCTTCCTTGCGCCCCGTGCCGCCGCCACCGAGCACCGCCTCGCCGCCCTGATCGCTTACGACGGCCTCTACTCGTTCGCCGAAGTGCTGTACCGCGGGGTCGGGCCCGAGATCATGGAACTTCTCGCTGACGGCCTCGACACAAGCGACACAAAGGTGAATGCCCTCCTCGAGGAGTTCATGAGCTCCGGAACCCAGACGTTCGAGCCGATTCTCCGGTGGGGCATGTGGAACCTCGGAGCAGACAGCCCCGCCGCTGTCCTGCGCGCCGTCGCCCCCTACACCAACGAAGGCTACGCCCCGCTGATCACCTGTCCCACGCTCGTCCTCGACGGCGAGAATGACCCTGGGGACGCGTCCCAGCTCTACGAGGCTCTGCGCTGCCAGAAGACCTACCACCTCTTCCCCGCGGCCGAAGGAGGCGGCGAGCACTGCCAGGCGGGGGCGATGTCCAGGCTGCACCAGGTGGTCTTCGACTGGCTTGACACCGTCCTCGACACGGTCAACACCGTTAGCTGACCAACGGTGCAAAGCTCGCTCAAGTCGAGCTCCATCGACTCAGGGAGCGTCATGCAACCAGTCCTGTTCGCCGATGATCCGCAATTCTGGTTCGAGACCCTGCGCACCATGGGCCACGCCGCCTATGGCGGGGCCGACATCGGCGAAGTCCTCACGACGGCACAGAACATCGTCGCGGGGGACTATGACAGCTGGCACGACCAGTGGCTGGCCATCGCCGGCAAGATCGCCGCCGAGGCGGAGACCCAGCTGGCTGCCGGTCACCGCACCAGTGCCCGGGACGGGCTGATGCGAGCCAGCATCTACTACCACAATGCCGAGTTCTTCCTGCATGGCGACCCGGCCGACCCACGCATCAACCACGCCTATCGCCGTGCCACGCAGTGCTTCCACACCGCCGCGGCATTGTTCACTCCCGCGATCGAGGTGGTGGAGATCCCCTACGAGGACACCGTGCTGCACGGCTACTTCTATCGTGCCGCTGGCAGCGAGGGCGACGATACGCCGCGCCCGACCATGGTCCTGCATAACGGGTTCGACGGCAGCGCCGAGGAGATGCACTCCAACGGCGCCGCAGCAGGAGCCGAGCGCGGCTACCACGTTCTCACCTTCGACGGGCCCGGCCATCCCGCCGCTCGCCACCTCGACGGCCTCGTCTTCCGGCCTGATTGGGAAAACGTCGTAACCCCCGTGCTGGACTGGGTCATGGCCCGCCCCGAGGTCGACGAGTCTCGCGTCGGACTGCTTGGCTTGAGCATGGGGGGCCTGCTTGCCCCTCGCGCTGCCGCCTTCGAGCACCGCCTCGCCGCCTGCGTCGCCGTCGATGGTATCTACGAGCTCGGAGCCACCGTCCTCAGTCACTTTCCGGGCAGCCGGGCCGAAGTCGAGGCCGCTTTGCGGGCCGAACGCGCCCCCGAAGTCGACGCCGCGATGAAGAACCTCATGGCGAATGACCCGACGGTGCGTTGGGCTATCACCAACGGTATGTACGTCATGGGCGCGGACTCACCGCGCGCCTTTGCCGCCTGCTATCTCGACTACACCCTCGCCGGCGGCATTGCCCAACAGATCACCTGTCCGACCCTGGTGTGCGAAGGCGAGTCGGATATGTTCTGGCCGGGCCAGCCCCAGGAACTGTTCGACCACCTGACCTGCCCGAAGACCCTGCTGCGGTTCACCAACGCCGAGGGCGCAGGCGCCCACTGCCAATTCGGGGCTCAGCGCCTGGCCTACGCCCGGATCTACGACTGGCTCGACGACACAATGCCGATCAGGGACTGACCGGACAGGGGTCCCACGTGGCGGTGAAGCCGATGCCATGCCGGCCGGAGGGCGACCACATATCGCAGCGCAGGGCATGTCTATCCAGTAGCCCTAGTTCATGGCGGCGCCTACGGCATCGACAACCCCCGGGGGCCCGATCCCCGGGGGTCTTCGTCCGTCTCGGCACCGTCAAGCGGCTTCGTCCTCTGCAGTGTCTTCCTGGACATAGAGACGGACCCGCCGTAACTGCCACGGGTACCAATGGCGCATACGGGATCAACGCCACGAGCGACACCGGGACCGGCGTCTCCGGTATCGCTACCAGCGCGACCGGCGTCTTCGGCGGCAGCACCAGGGGGACCGGCGTTAACGCTACCAGCGACACCGGCACCGGCCTCTTTGCCTCGAGCGGGAGCGGATTCGCTGTGCAGGCGTTTGGCCCAGGATCCAGTTTCGAAGAAGTTCCCGACTCACCAGCAGCGATCTTTGCCGGCGGCGGGACCAGCCCCGGCGTCTACGCCATCAGCGACAGCAACGCCGCCGTCAGCGCCACCAGCACCAGCGGCACCGCCCTGGAGGCCAGCAGCACCAGCGCCACCTTAATCGCCGCCTCCGGCGGCGGCGGAGCTCCCTGCGTCACGGTCAGCACCGACGGGATCGGCGTCGAAGTTCGGAGCAATACCGGGACCGCGGTTGTGGGGTCCACGGTCACCTCTACGGGTGTCGCTGGCAGTACCGACACCGGGATCGGCGTATCAGCGGATGGCGGCGTGGCGGGTGTCGCGCTGCAGGTGATCGGGAAGATACAGGTCCAAGGAAACTCGGTGGGCTCGGTCACGCTGGGGGCAGGGAAAAGGACGCTGAAGGTAAGCAACGCTGCCGCCACCGCAGACAGTCTCATCTTCCTGATGCCACTCGAAACCCCCCCGCAGGCGTTCTTGTCGATCGGCGCACGCAGCGCAGGGAGCTTTACGATTGAAGCGGGCACAGCGCAGACGAAGCCGATGACCATCGGGTTCTTGATCATAAACTAGGAGTCATGGCGCGGTTATGACGGGCACCACGCGGCCGACACGTTTGACCGGCTCCATCTGCCCGCCCACGCCCTACGCGCCATTGCTTCGATGACCGACCTTCTGAGCGGCTCGCGCAGGCTTGGCCGACGCGATGCCTACCAGACGCCGGGCCATTAACGGGCCATTAGCCAGGGTGAACAGCTGTCAATCACGGCTACGGACGGACATCGAAACTGCCAGCTCAGCGGCCTTGACGGCGGTGGGTTATACACCTTCCAAGCCGGTGATCCCGCCACCTCGCGGCATCGCGGACCCGGGGCTCCGCCCCGGACCCCGGCGGAGACGAGGGTGTATCACGGCGACGACTCCACCTTCCTGGTGGGAAGCGCAAAAGCGCTTCGTCAGCGAGATCTCGCACGGCCACAACGCGACGGTACGCGAACCCGGAACTAAGGCCTGCGGCCAGACCAAGACCGAGGTCCGCGACAAGCTCAGAGAGCTGCGGAGAAGCTCGCCGCCGACCAGCACATTTGATCTCAGGCACGCCGCTCCTCTTGCGGCGAGCCTGCGTCATTGCCGGGCGCAGATGAGCGGCGGGTCCGGCCGGACGGTCAGTCGGAACTGACGGATTCCCCGCCCCATTCCTCGGGAACAACATCGGCCAGCGTCTCAGAGAACGTCCACTGATGGCCGGCCGGGTCCTCGGCGCTGTACTGCCGTTCGCCGTACTGGAAGTCGGTCGGCTCCATGAGGATGCGTGCGCCGTTCTCCCTGGCCCGTTCACAGTGCGCCCGCGCGTCCTGCACGCGCACCATCACCGAGTGCGTGACCTCGCCGGGACGGGGAGGCCGGCGGTCACCGCGCACATCGCCGACGATCAGGCCGCCATCGCCGAACCGGAGCTGAGCGCGGTGGTTGTCGCCGATCCGTACCCTTTCGGAGAACCCGAAGGCCGCCGAGAGCCAGGCGACCGCCTCGCGCACATCAGGATAGATCAAGACCGGGATGACTGGCGCCGCCGGCATCGAGCGGTTGGGTTTCATGCGGCCTATTAAACCGCTAGGCGCACCTGCCGCCGTGGGTGATGGCGACGGCCATCGCAGGACGCCCAACGCGGCAGCGGCCACTGAGGGCGCCCTGAAGGTGGCCCCGGGGACAAGCGCCGGCCTCGCAGCCGGGGCCGGAGATCCGGCGGCTGACGGAGTGCGGCTCGCCCGCCAGCCCAGGTACAGCGCCGCGACCAGGCGGACCCGCCGTACGAATGTTAGTTCTAGTGGCACAACGCTTCACATCTTGCTCGTACGTATGTTCTAATGACGGGCATGTCTTCCGCTGCCACTGCCGCCGGGTCGCGGTCAGGTGCTGCGGTACGGACCACACGTGTGTCCAGCCCGGATGGCTGCCGCCACGGCGGCGGATGCGAGCCCCGACCGCCGCCACCCAGTGACTGCGACGCGGCCGCCGCGCCACCGACCCCGCAAGATCATTGCGGAGACCCGGGCCGGCCCGGCTGCCCACCGTAAGCAGGGTCAGGACGAGGTTAGCTGACCGCCAGTCATTGCGCCGGGCTATAGGCGGCGTTAGGCGGCGGGCTGGATTAACGCCGCGCGTGGGTCCCTTGCTGCCCCAGAACCCCTTATTCCGGTAATTAGAAGCTGAATATGAGAAACATATGCCGCAGCTAGAGGTGAGAAAGTGACAACACATTTCGAACATGACGCTAGGCCGCAGCGCCAACGGCTTGCTGACTTGAAGCACAAGGCGGCGGAACTCGAGCGCGAACTCGACGATGCCCGTGTGTCGCTTGAACGCGTGCTTGCGCAGTCTGCGAGCGGCTGGGCCACGGTGAACGGTCATTTCTGGGAAGCGCGCCACAGCCCCCTGGATGAGCAGCGGCCGCACCGCTATGGCGGCGCACCCTACTCCAGCCACGCTGAGTCGGCGGAGGGTCGCACTGAGGTTCTGGTCAACCATGGTCGGCGCACGGCCTATCACCTGGGCCTTTCGCGGTCCCGCAAAGTGGCCATCGGATCGGCCGTGGTTGCCGTGCTCGGCTCTTTCCTGGTGCTGATACTGAGCAGAAGCGGGCCCTCCTGGCCGCCCAGCGTGGCGACTGTTCAGGCCGAAGCGGCCACCGCGTGCCAGAATCCCGACGTGAAGTCCGAGCCTGGCCAGGTCAACTTCGCCTGTGCGAATGCCACGCGCCAGGTCCTGTGGGTGTTTTCTCTTCTCACCAGCCACGACGATCCGAATTTTGCTGACGCTCGGACTGGCCGAATCGGCCTTGAGCCGATTACTCCAGTGCAGGGCGGCGAGGTGGCCTGGTCGCTGAACCTGCATCATCCGTACAGCCCGGCCGATCCGGTCGACAGTCTCGAGGTGGCGGCGAGGGCCATCAATAACATTATCGGCGGCGCGACCCTTATCGGGGCCAGTGGGACCCCGGTGGTCCAGCCCGGGCTTGAAGGCAATGCGGCCAACTGCCTCCGGTACACCGGTTCCGGAGCGCTCCAGGCGCGCGCGGGCTTTCCGAGCCTGTGTGCCAGGCCCCTGAGCGGCCCAGCCGGCCAGGCGGCACTCGTAGCGGATATCTACCAGAAGTGGCTTGTGGGGGCGACTCCGGGCGCCGCGCAGGATGCCGCGGTGCTGTTTGAGAACGCAAACAATCCGGGCGACCCGCAGGTCCAGGCCATCCTTAAGCTTCTCCCGACTTCCGCATCCTCAGCGTAGTCAGAGCGCTTCGGAACATCCGCGCTATGCAGATATCCACTGTGCACTTTCAGGAAAGAGTGAACTCATGCATTCCACTGGCAAGCCCCGGTGGCAGCAGGTGACTGCGCTCGTTGGCCTTAGCGCGAGCGGAGCGGTTACGGGTTTGTCTTTCGTCCCGAAAGCGGTAGCGGATCTCGCGTCACCGACCGGCCTGCCCATTCGCCTGATGGCCCTCGAGCAATCGGCCCGCCCGGCGCATGCGGACGACGCGACGCTGCGCTCAGCCATCGTCAATGTCGCCAGGTATTACCTACGCATGGCAGCTGGCCGGACCCCGGCCGAGATGGAAGCGATCATCTGGCAGCACGACAGCATCGATGGTGTCGACCATGGAGAATCGTGCGCGGCCTTCGCCAGCCTCACGCTGGAACTCGCCGCTCACGTTGTCGGCGAGCAGAGCTGGGTGACTGGCGGCACCACCTACCCGTGGCCGCTCCACAAGTGGGCCGACGTTCGTGTCGACCCGAATCCGGCGTCACTCGGGATCGTGTCGGTCCTCCAGGATGCGCAGGCACATCACCGCTGGCACCCGCTGGGTGACGGCTACCGGCCGCTACCCGGCGACTGGGTCCTTTTCGATGGCCATGTGGAGGTAGTTACGAGATATTCCGGCGGAATACTGCACACCATAGGTGGTGACTCCATGCCGAATCTTTCCGTCAATGCTCATGAATATCCTGATCCGCTGGGCGCGCAGGGCGTGGTCGGATTCGTCAACAATGGGGAACTGTCCAGCGCGGCGGGCTCACCGTCTGGGCCTGCGCGGGCCACCGGTCACCAGGCGTCCGGCGACGCGCTCGCGGGCCTGGCCGCAATTCCCGGCGCGCCCGAGGGCAGCTCTGTTCAGCCCGCGGCGTCGGCTGCCGCGGACCGGGGAGGCAAGCCGGTGTATGCCTCGCCGCCACCGGCAGCGCACTCCCAGCCAGCCACGGGTGGCCTGGCCGCCACGCAGAGCGTAGCCGCCATTCCCGGACTGTCCATGACCACGCACCATCTAGGTCGCGGCGGAGCCGGGCTCCACGCAGCCCCGCACCGCAGCCGCCGTGCCTCACCCGCCACGACGCCCGCATCTGAGCCGGATGCTGATCAGGCGTTCATCGCTGAAGTCGCACCTGGCGCCATTGCCGCCCAGCGGCGGTACGGCGTCCCCGCATCCGTCACGATTGCCCAGGCGATCGACGAATCTGGCTGGGGCCAGAGCGAGCTCGCCACCAGAGATCACAACCTGTTCGGCATCAAAGGCACTGGCCCCGCCGGCAGCGATCCGCTGCCAACGCAGGAGTACATCAACGGCCAGTACGTGACCCAGAACGCCTCATTCCGCGTGTACCACAACGTCGCCGAGAGTATCGATGATCACGGCAGGCTCCTTGCGACCAGCGGGTACTACCAGCGCTCCATGGCTGTCCGCCAGGATCCCGATGCGTTCGCCGCGGGCCTCACAGGCATTTACGCAACCGATCCGGACTATGGCGCGAAGCTCATCAGCCTCATGCAGCAGTACAACTTGTACCGCTATGACGTCGCCACTCCAGCCGCTTCAGCCGCTCCTGGCACCTCAGCTCGTCTCCCGGCCGCAGTTGGCGCGACGGCAGGCCGATCGACTGCCAACGGAACGGTTGCAGGCGATGCGGCCATCCCCGGTCTGCCCCGCAAGGTTGCCGTAAACCGCGCGACGAGGTCCCCGCACGCGGCCACGTCCCGCCGTGCCGCCACCTCCCCGCAGCCGGCCACCTCCCCGCAGCCGGCCACCTCCCCGCAGCCGGCCACCTCGCCGGCCGCTGCCGAATCCCAGGCAGCATCCGCCGCTGGGAAGCAGTCCGATGCGCGCCGGAGTAACGCCAAGAAAACGCCGTCCACCCAGACCGTGTCGGCCAGCCGGATGCCACGACCGGCCAGCCGGATGCCACGACCGGCCAGCCGCCCCACCTGCGGGATTGCGGCCCACAGCGACCGGCCTAGCAGGAGGCGGTATCAGTCACATATTCCCCCGGTTGTGCGGAACGCCTTCATCGCAACGGCCAAGGTGTCGCTCAGTCGTGGGGAGCCGCTCTACCGGGATGTCGCCCGGCTGAGCGGTATCCGCTGGGAGCTTCTGGCCGCTTGCGACTGGATGCAATGCGAGGCTCAGCCGCGCTATTCGCCGGTCCACGGTGAAAGGCTAGGCGCCGCAAATCCTGACGGTACGGTCTATCGCACGAAATCAGAAGCACTGGAAAGATGTGCCGACGACTTGGCTGAGCTGGCGTGGGCGGTTTACGGGATCGACCTGACCAAGCCAGCCGATCTCTCTGTCTGTGACCTCGCTAACGTTTTCGCGGCGTTCCGCTGGGGCGGTCTGCTCAGGTTGCACCACACGTCCGCGATGGAATTCCCGTACTCCGTCGAAGGTCTTACCGAACGCCACATCAGCATGCGGTGGCCGAACATTGCCGAGACCAATGTACCGGATAAGCCAGGCGCACGTTTCCGCATGGCCTTCGGGGCCGTGCCTATCGTGCTGGGCCTAGATTACCCGGCGACCGTCTAGCTCGTTGTGCCAGTCCTAGAAATCGCGCCGCGCTCAGAAACCGGGTGAACTGCATGATCCGTTTCCTGCTCCTCCTGTTTGGCACGCTCACCGCGCATAGGCCCGCGCGGAGGGAATCGGCGTGGTACGGAGCCGGCGATTCTGTCCACGGGCCGGGACCTGGAGTGCGGCGCGACTGGAACGAGCCCGCCGGAGGTACCGTTTGGCCCCCCGAGCCCCGGCCACAGCCATTCGAATGGCCTCAGGGACCCAGCGGCCCAGGGCCGCGCCGTGGTCGCATCCCGCCTGGGATCAAGTGGACTGCCGCGGTGGTGGTCCTGGCTCTGATATTCCGCAGGGTCGTCGCGGCCGCGGCGCTCCTCTCGCTCTCGGCGGCCCTCCACCTGGTCGGCATCAACGTTCATCTGCCGAAGGTCAGGTTCGGCTGGCCGTGGCAGTCGGTGAGCGCAGGCACCACCACCAATACCGATCTGGGCCCATGGGTACTCCAGAAGATAGAGGGAATCGATAAGCCAGCCCTCGGCCAGGCGAATTTCACTTTCTTCTTCACCCACAAGGTCTCCAAGAGCATCGGCCCATGGCCGTGCTGGTATGCCAGTACCTTTTATGCCGTCGGCCATGCCTCCGCCACCGTCGACCTCAATCCCGGCCCGGCCTGGTGGACACCGGCCTCTGGCCACTTCCGGTTGCAGATCCTCGGGCGCCCCTTCGAGGGCAATCCCGGCCGTGTGGCGGTCACCATGGTTCTTCCCCGACCCGAACTCCCGCAGTCTGTTCACGACGTCACGATTGACAACATGCCGTCGAAGCCGATAGACACGCAGCATAGCTGGACGTATCCAGGATTCGGATGCGGCGTGGTGATACGGCCTCAGTTTCCGGAGTCTATGCTGTATTCTGAGGCTCAGCAGCTCGCCTTCTATAAGTCGCAGCACGTCCCGCAGGTTACCCGACCGCTTATCGAAGCGGCCGAGACCGAGGCGGCCCAGACCATTAGAGACAACTTTATTCAGCCGACGGTCAATGCCTTTGGCTATACCCTAGACCGGTTCGCGATTCGCTGGACTTCTTCACCATGACGGCGGGCAGCCAGTCCGCGGCTAGCGACCCACGAGCCAGGGACGCCGCCCGGCATGCGGACCGCTGATATCGACCGGCGCTCAGATGTCGCCCGCTACCTGCCGCGCAGCGACTTTCCCGCCGATCGCGACACCCTGGTGGGAGATCTGGAGCGAATCGGAGCGCCCGACGACGTCACCGACGCCATTCGCCGACTCCCCGCCGGACGCAAGTTCGCCACGGTCGGCGACCTAGGGAGCGCGCTCGGTATACCGACTGAGGGCTAAGTCCTCGGCCGCCTCCAGGCGAGCGACTGATGTCTGCTCCGGCTGGTGGCCACTCGCCGCCTGCCGGTCGGCGGATCCAGAGGCGTTCTTCCCGATCTCCTCGCTGGGCGCCGACGCTCACGAGGTAATCCGGGCCAAGGCAGTATGCGGCCAGCCGCTGGTTACAGTGAGATGCGAAACGGGGTCGGGATGCTGGTCTCGGTGACCATGACGGTGAGGGACTGCTGATGGCAGCCGCAGAACGCGTGGCGGTGCTCGGCGCTGGCGGAACCATGGGGCTCCCGATGGCGCGCAACATCGCCCGCGCCGGGATGCAGGTTCGAGCCTGGAACCGGTCGACGGATAAGGCCAGCCCCTTGTCGTCCGATGGCGTGCTCATCGCCGGAACCCCTGCCGAAGCGGTCGACGGCGCCGACATCGTATTGACGATGCTGGCCGACGGTCACGCGGTGACCGCGGCCATGGACGGCGCGGACGGCGCGCTGTCGGCCATGGCCGCTTCCGCTCTCTGGTTGCAGATGAGCACGATCGGCGAGGCGGCAACTGAGCACTGCGCGCAGCTCGCTGCGCAGCGGCCGGTGGGATTCGTGGACGCGCCGGTGCTCGGCACCAGGCAGCCGGCCGAGGACGGAAAGCTCGTCGTGCTGGCGTCAGGCCCGGAGGATCTCCGCGGACGAGTCCAGCCAGTCTTTGATGCCGTGGGCCACAAGACGCTGTGGATCGGGGAGGCGGGGGCAGGCAGCCGGCTCAAGGTCGTAGCCAACAGCTGGGTCCTGGCCGTCGTGGAGGCGGGCGCCGAGACGATCGCGCTGGCCGAGGGCCTCGGACTCGACCCGGCACTGTTCTTCGACGCGCTGGACGGCGGCACGCTTGATCTTCCCTACCTGCGGATGAAGGGGAAGGCCATGGCCGAGCGGGACTTCAAGCCGTCGTTCCGGCTGAAGCTCGCCGCCAAGGACGCAGGCCTCGTCCAGGAGTCGGCGGCCCGGCATGGCCTCGATCTCCCAGTGCTAACCGCAATCGGCCGCCGGCTCAGCCAGGGTGCCGAGCACCACGGCGATCAGGACATCAGCGCGACGTACCTGACGAGCGCCCCGCACCCATAACTGCCGCAGCCAGACCTACCTTCAGGTCCGGGCCACCTGCGTGGCCTCCCGCTCCGGCGCCGGCTGGCTGGCCTGAATGCTGACGGCGGCCTCGTACAGCGCGATGTGATCCAGGCTCAGGCCTGCGCCGCGCACGTTCCCCGCATCCCTAAGTTGCCTGGTCATCGCCCTGGCTACGCTGAGCTGCTCCTCAGCCGCCGCGGGGTTGCCGCTTCGGGCCGCGGACAGGGCCTGAAGCAGTGCCAGCGTTCCCAGCAGTGAGATAGCCTCGGCCTGGCCATCGGAGGCCAGCGGGGCCAGGACGGCAGCGGCCTTGCGCGCCGTCTCCTCAGCCTGGGGATAGCGGCCTGCTTCCAGAAGGATCCGAGCAAGCAGGTAGGCGCTCGCCGCTGCCAGCAGTAAGTCACCCGCCCGCTGCGCCGCCGCCAGGGCACGGCTGGCGGCGCTCTTGGCGCTGCCATGTTCGCCGAGCTTGGCCAGCGAAACCGCACATGCCTGGTAGCTAGCGGCCATCACCTCGTGCAGCGCCACCAGTTCCTGGTGATCATGGGTGTTCGTCATGGCGCCCTGAAGGTCCGGCAGTAGACCGCTCAACAGCTCGGCCAGCTCGTCGTAGTGCCGGGCGCGGGCCAGCGTCCACGCCTGATCGGCCCGGGCCCGCAGCGCTGCCGCTGGCGCCGGGAAACTGGCCGCATTCGCCGGCCTGGCCTGCCGCTGGCATTCTCCCGAGGCAACGGACCGCAGCGCCGCGGCACCGGGCGCGCCTGCGGCGGGCCTGCTACGCGAGCAGGCCGGGTGCGGGGGCAGCGGCGTGCCCAGTGCGCTGGCGACCGCTTCAAGCAGCAAGATGGGGTCGACCTCCACCAGGCCCCGCTCGACCCGCGATACCCAGGACGCCGGCTGATCGAGCAGCCGGGCCAGGTCCGCCTGGGACAAGCCGCGTCGACGGCGCTGGTTAGCGATGGCCCACCCTAACGCCAGCTGCTGGTCCATCGCGCTCACCCATTAGTGCCGAACTGTCTTATGCCAGCCACGTTCATGATGCGAAACGAGAATTGCACATGGATATGCGCTGCGCAAGTGCGTCGCCGTCCGGAAATTAACGCCTCCCTGCCGGATATTCGCGCACCAGCCCGGCCGACCGCCCGGCCACGGAGGCTGAGCTAACCGCGCCGCAAGGCCGCAGCGGCACCGGCGCCGTTATGCCTGCTCGCCGTCTGGGGTGGCCGGCGCCGCCGCCGGCAGCCGGGCCACAGCCGGCGGCCGGGCCGGAGGCGGAGCCGGTCCCCGAGCCGGAGGCGGAGCCGGTCCCCGGGCCGGAGCCTCCGGCGGTGTCCCAGCAGCCGCCGGGGCAGTCGCGGGCTTGCCGCGGGTCGGCAGGCTTTGCACCAGATGCTTAGGCCTGAGGCTGCTCAGCGCCGGGGCGCGGGCGACCAGGATCACTCCGGTGACCAGCGTCACGAGCCCGACAGCCTGCAGCGCGATCAGCTCGGGCGAGACATGGATCACGTCGCCGAACACGACGACGCCCAGCAAGATCCCGGTGACGGGCTCCGCGGCGGTGATGGCCGGGAGCGAGGCGTGCAGCGGCGCTGAGTTAAAGGAGCTCTCCATCAGCCACAGAGCGACCAGGCTGGTGGCCACCAGGCAATAGGGGGGCCAGCTGCTCAGCGCGGCCAGGAACGAGTGAGCTGTGATGATCTCCACGGTCTGGCGGGTCAGCGCGTCCGAAATCCCGAAGATCATGCCGCTGGCGACGCCGGTCGCCAGGGCACGCTCCTGGCCTTCACGGTGCCACCCCGCACGGACCAGGGACAGGGCGATCGCGCCGATTGCTGCCGCAGCCGGCCAGTAGGCGGCGGAGCCGAACCGCAGCCCCTCAGTGTTTATCGACCGCGAGACCGACAGGGCGGCGACGCCGGCACTGAGCAGGACCGCGCCGAGCAGCTCCGATTTACGTAGTCGCACGCCGCTTAGCGGTACGGCCAGGATGAGGGCGAAGATCAGCTCGGTGGCCAGCAATGGCTCGGCGAGGGACAGTGAAAGGTGGCCGATCGTCCACACCGAAAGGACCTGGCCCGCCACCATGATGGCGATGCCAGCCAGCCAGCGACGCTGATGTAGCAGTTCGAGGATCAGCCGCAGGCGCAGAAAGTAAGCCTTCGGCGCCTGCTCGGCCGCGTGCTGCTGGAGCACCAGGCCGACTCCCACGAGCATCGCGGCCGCAATGCCGATCGCGATGTTCATGTGCCGCCACTGCCGATCTCAGCGGATGACCCCCCAGCCGCAGCACCCGCATGGCGCCCGGGCCACCCAGGACGACAGCAGCGGTCAGCCATCACCTACTCCTCCAGGTATGCAGGCTCCTCTCTCCAGCATGCCCCAGGTGAAACGTGCAGCACGCCATGAACGGCCGCCCGTTGACACAGTGTTTGGCGGAGTGATGCTCGACCTGCTCGAACGCGACAGCGCCGACGCGCCGTAGGGCACCTGAGCGTCCCGGAAGGCGGATAAGCGTCGCTCCTCCGCGTGAGCGGCACGGTAAGAATCCCCGGCGTTCAGACCGGGGACCATGTCAAATATTGCGATCTCGCGGGACCGGCTCCGCGGGCAGCCATGACCTGCCAGTGATCATGGCGAGGGCGCGGACATCGGCTGTCCCTGCCGGTACATCTGGGGCGGCTTGTTGCCTGCCGACTGTCCGCCGTCGACTGGGATGACGGCCCCGGTCACGAACGAGGACGCCGGGGAGCACAGCCAGAGCACGACGCTGGCCACCTCCGCGGCACTGCCGACCCGGCGCATCGGGGTGGACAGCCCGGCCAGCTGCTGCGCCTGCGGCCCGGCGGCCTCGAGGTGATGAGTCAGGATCGGGCCGGGCGCGACAACGTTGACCCGGATGCCCGAGTCCGCATAGTCGAGCGCGGCGACTTTGGTCAGGCCAATGATGCCGGCCTTGCCGGCTACGTAGGCGGCCAGGTTGGCCGTACCGGTCAGGCCCGCAACCGACGCCATGTTCACGATCGCGCCGCCGCTGCGGAGCATGGCCGGGATCTGGAACTTCATCCCGAGGAACGTGCCGCGGACGTTGGTCGCGATGCCGTTGTCGAACTCGCCCGGGTCAATGTCAGCCAGCGGCGCGGGCAGCGGGCCGTCAGTCGCGTTGTTGAACGCGGCGTCGAGCCGCCCGAAGCTGGCCACGGCCCGCTCGACCAGGGTCCGCATCGAATCTGCATCGGCCACGTCGGCGCGGACGGCCATCGCCCGACCCCCGCTGGCCTCGATGCGCTTCGCGACGGATTCGACGGCGACGCCGTCGCGGGCCGCCAGCACCACCGCCGCGCCGGCCGCCGCGAACGCCTCGGCAGTGACCGCGCCGATCCCCTTGCTCGCTCCGGCCACCAGCGCCACCTGGCCCTGCATGAACAGATCACGCATGACTTCATCCTTCCCAGACTTAACTTAGACATCGAAACCTACGATATCAAAGGATTGGGCAGTGGTGCGAGCGCCGACCGCAGGCTTACACTCGCGCGGAGAGGTGATTTCGTGGATGATCTGGCCGAGCAGTTCCTCGAACTGATCCACAATCTCGAAGATTTCAGGGACGCCGTCACTCCCCAACGTGCCCACGCCGAGTTTGACGAGACAACCCTGCAGATCTTCTGGAAGAAATGGCCCGCGCTCTCAGCCTGGGCCGGTTCGCTGTGGCGGATGCTGTCCGAGGAGCTGGCCGGACCTGCCACGCCGCACCGCGATGCCGAGCTTGATGAGGTCGGCGGCAGTGGCTGAAGGCCGGGACGGGCCAGGACGGGTGCTGCGCGACCTGATGACCACGCGAGTGACGGTCACGACCCGCGACGCGTCGGTGGCGGCTGCCGCCGCCGACATGGTGCAGGCGAGCGTAGGCTCGGCGGTCGTCATGCAGGGGTCATTCCTGGCCGGGATCCTCACCGAGCGCGATGTGCTCAGGGCCGCCGCGTCCGGGGAGGACCTGTCCGCGTCCGCGGTCTCGGCCTGGATGACTCCCGACCCGCAGTCGGCCAGCCCGGACACCTCCATTGAAGATGCGGCCCAGATGATGCTGCTGCACGGATTCCGCCACCTCCCGGTCGTGGAAGGCCGTACGGTCTGCGGTGTGGTGACTCTCCGGGATCTCTTCGCGGCCAGGATCCGCCGCCCGCTGTCGCGCTGAGCACGCGGGACCGCCAGCCCAGGACCGCCAGCCCAGGACCGCCAGCCCGGGACCGCTTGTCGCGGACCGCCCGGCTTCCGGCAGTTATTCTTGATTCGTCGCGGACCGACTCAGCCACGGGGTGCCAGGGGGTGGTCAGCCCCGAGTAGGGTCCAAGCATGGACCACACGGCGCAGCGGGAGCGTGAGGACGCCTTTCGCGCGGATGTCGCTCGCCTGGTCCAGGCCATGCATCATCATCTGCCCACCGGGGATGTGCCGCCCGAAGTAACCGCTCTGCTTGAGCCGGTCCAGCGGCTGGCTGACCTGCTGGCCGAAGACGCCCCGGCCGAGCATCTGCAGGAGGCAGCGCTCGCGGTGGTGGACTCCTACGACTGGCCGAGCCCGGAAGCCAGCGGCAGCGGCGAGGGCCCGGCCATCGACGGGGCGATTCTCGCGGCCGTGGAGCGGCTCCGCGACGCCATGGACGCCATGGATGAGCTTGACGACGAAAGCTGAGCGGCGGCCCCCAGATCCAGGCCGCCGCGGCCTGGGGCACCGGTCCTGGACAGGGGCGACGCTACGATGAGTGAGCCATGAGCACCGCCCAAGTACCGGCCAGCAGCAGCCTCCAGGAAGGCCCGCCCGGCGCGGTCATCCACACCCAGGACCTGACCAAGATCTATCCGGGGACCGACTTCGCCGCCGTCGACCGGCTCAACCTGGATGTCCGGACCGGCGAGATCTTCGGCCTCCTGGGCCCCAACGGTGCCGGGAAGACGACCACCGCCGGGATCCTGACCACGCGCGTGATCCCGACCTCCGGCCGGGCCTTCCTCGCGGGCATTGACGTCGCCGAGCATCCGGCGCTTGCCAAGCAGCTGAGCGGGATCGTCTCGCAGCAGAACACCCTGGACCGCCAGCTCACCGTCTGGGAGAACCTGTACTTCCACGGCCGGCTGTTCGGCATCGGCGCGAAGGCATCCCGCCGGACCGCCGATGAGCTACTTGAGCAGTTCCAGCTGTCCAAGTGGGGCAAGGCGTCGGTATACGCGCTGTCCGGCGGTATGGCGCAGCGGCTCATGGTGGCGCGCGCCATCTTCCACCGTCCCTCGGTGCTCTTCCTGGACGAGCCGACGGCCGGGCTGGATCCGCAGAGCAGGCTCGCATTGTGGGACCTGCTCGGCGAGCTGCACCGCGAAGGCCAGACCATCCTGCTCACCACCCACTACATGGAAGAGGCCGACCGCCTCTGCGAACGAGTCGCGATCATGGACCACGGGCGGATCCTCGCGCTCGACACTCCGGCGGCGCTCAAGCAAAGCGTCGGCGCCGACACGGTGGTCACGGTGAAGACCACCGGTAATACCGCCAGGCTCGCCGACTTGCTCACCACCGAGATCGAGGGCGTCGCCCGCACCCGCCTGGTCGACGGCGGCGTTCAGCTGCACATGCAGGGCAACGACCGGCTCGTGCCGCGTATCGTGCTCGCGGCGGAACGTGGCGGGTTCGACCTTGTCGATGTGTCGATATCCGAGCCGAGCCTCGAGACCGTGTTCATCAACCTCACTGGCAAGGAGCTGAGGGACTGATGGCCGCATCCGTAACCTCGCAGGAGAGCCCGCGGGATACCCCGCGGGTGGTTCCCGGGCCCATCGGCGGCGGCCCGACCAGGTCGGTCGCTGCGGCCAGCTGGACCGCGCTGGGCGCGCTCATGCTGCGGGACCTCGTGGTGCTGCGCAAGCACCTCTGGGAGTTCGTGCTGCGCACGATCATCCAGCCGTTCCTGCTGTGTTTCGTCTTCCTCTTCGTCTTCCCCAAGATCGGGCAGGGCATCGGCGGCCGCGGCACGGTGGCCGAGTCGGCCTTCGCGACCGTCCTGGTGCCCGGGGTGGTCGGGATCTCGGTGATGTTCCAGGGCGTGCAGTCAATCGCCCTCGCCATGGCCCAGGAATTCGGATTCACCCGCGAGATCGAGGACCGGGTCCAGGCCCCCTGCCCGATCTGGCTGGTAGCGATAGCCAAGGTCCTGTCCGGCGCGGCCCAGGGCGTGCTGTCGGCGATCATCGTGCTGCCCATGGCCTCGGTCGTGCACGCGCCGGGGGTGCATGCCCACCTGTCCTTGCACTGGTGGATCATCCTGACGTTCGTGCCACTGGCGTGCGTCGCGATGGCGGGCCTGGGGCTCGTGCTCGGGACCAGCTTCGAGCCCAGGAACATCGGGCTGATGTTCGGCTTCATCATCCTGCCGATCACCTTCCTCGGCGGCACGTATTACTCGTGGACCAAGCTCGCGCCCGTCACCGTCGGCGGCTGGCACTGGCTGCAGACGATCGTGCTGATCAACCCGCTCATCTACGTGAACGAGGGGATGCGCGCCGCGTTTACCCTGGCCCCGCACATGCACCTGTACGTCATCTACCCGGTGGTGCTGGCGTTCGGCGCCGCGTTCCTGGCCATCGGGCTGCGTAACTTCAGGCGGCGGGTGCTCTCCTGACGCCGCCCGCCCCCGCGCCGCCCGCGCCCGGCCGCTCAGCCAGCCCCGGCCGGCTGTCTGCTGCCGGCTGTCGCCCTCGGGCCGACCGCGAGGATATCGATGCTCAGGGCCAGGATCCAGGCCGGGAACAGCAGTTCCACCCAGGCCGAGATGCCGATGCCGAACAGCAGCACCAGCGCGCTCACGAGCCCGGCCGGGACGAGCCAGGCTGAGATGAATCTGGTCCGGCGCGCAATGGTCACCGTGGTCAGCGTGAACACGGCTGCCATCCGCATCGCGTAGACATTCAGCAGGATCGAGGTCGCGTTGCGACCCAGCGCCAGGGTGTCCGCGCCTGGCGGGCCTGACTGCTTCGATGCCGCCACGATGAGGCCTCCGGCGAATGCCGCGGCCACGAACAGCATGGCCACGAACAACAGGCCGCTGCCCAGGAACACGGTGGCGAAGAAACGGTCCTCGTGCCCGCCGATCCGGTCCCGCATCACCCCGACGAACCAGAGGAAGGCGATCCCGGCAAACGGCACCAGGTTCAGCGCGATCGCTACCGCGGCCCGTCGCGCCGAGTCGGTAAGCCACCCGCCCGGGCTGGCCGGGTCGGCCGGGGTGGAAATCTCGATCAGTACCAGCGCCCCGGCCAGCAGCAACGAAAAGGCAATCCCCGCCACCGCAGCCGCCCTGGGCGTCCGCAGCGGGCTCCCGGCGTCAGACCCGCCGGCGCGCGCTGATCCCCCGGTCATGGGCCAGCCTCCCCCAGGCCAGCGACGGCCAGCCGGCCGACCGCAGCTTGCCCGCACATCTCACGGGCGCTCATCTCACGGGCTGCCTACCGGCCCGCGGACCCGTTATCGTCGTGCCCCTTTACCGGGTCGCCACACCGGGCCAGCACCAATAACGCCTGGCCCATGCCGGCGAGGCCGGGCAAGGCTGCTCAGGCGCGCCGGTCAGCCGCAGCGGCCAGCACCTCGGGATGCGCCCGCTGGTAGTGCGCGGTCAGGACGGCACTCGCCTGACCGGGTCGGCAGGCCAGGGTCTGCTGGCAGACCTCGCAGCGGATAACCGGGAGCTGAGTGATGGTGACGGGGAAGCGGCGGGAACTCGATCTGCTCATCACCTTCTATGATGCCAGACCCGCCTTACCGGTCTGGCTATCCGCGGGCCGTGCTGCCGGGGTAGTTTGCAGGTTCTGCTTATGGAGGGGTTTATGAACTTGTTTGACCTTTCAGCTAAGACGGCAGTCGTCACCGGCGGTACGAGCGGAATCGGCCTTATGATCGCGCGCGGCCTTCTGGAGGCGGGCGCCCGCGTGTACGTCAGCTCCCGAAAGGCCGACGCGTGCGCCGCCGCCGAGCAGGAACTCCGGCAGTACGGGACGGTGGCCGCGATTCCCGCCGACCTGTCGAGTGAGCCGGAATGCCTGCGCCTGGCCCGCGAGATCGGCGGCCGGGAGCAGGCGCTGAACGTGCTGGTCAATAACGCCGGCGCCACCTGGGGCGCGCCGATCGAGGAATACCCGGCCGCGGCCTGGGACAAGGTGGTGGACCTCAACCTGAAGTCGCCGTTTTTCCTGACCAGGGCATTCCTTCCGATGCTGGAGGCCGGAGGGACCCGCGATGACCCGGCGCGGGTCATCAACATCGGCAGCATCGACGGGCTGCACGTGCCGTCGCTGCCGACGTACGCATACTCGGCCAGCAAGGCCGGGCTGCATCACCTGACCCGGGTGCTGGCCGCCGAACTCGGGCCCAGGCAGATCACCGTCAACGCGGTCGCCCCCGGGCCGTTCGAGTCCAAGATGATGGCCGCGACCCTGAAGACGTTCGGGGACGCGATCACCGCGGCCGCCCCGCTGCGGCGCATCGGCCGCCCGGACGACATGGCCGGCGTGGCGGTCTACCTGGCCTCCCGGGCGGGTGCTTACGTCACTGGTGCCGTCATCCCGGTCGATGGCGGCCTCGGCACCACGGTCTGACCCGGCTCGCGGTCCGCCCTTATTCGTAGCCCGCAGCCATCCTGCGATCCCTCCAGCCTCATGTGCCCCATGCGTCCCAGTCATGCTTGACATATACCGCGTCTGCTAGGTATAGTTAGCAGTAGAGAGAAGAAGAATCTGAGAGAGAAGAATCTGAGGAGGAGCCATGACCGACAAGAGAATTACGAGCCAGGACCTTCAGCAGCGGATTGCCGACCAGCTCCAGAAGAGCCAGGAGCAGTTTCGCAAGGGCCAGGAGACCATGAATAACGCCATCCGGGCCTGGATGGAGGCCACCAAGTCTGCGCGGCCGCAGCTACCGGAGCTTTCCGAGACGCTTCCCGCCAAGCTGCCCGGACGTGACGTGATCGTCGCCAACGCCGAGCAGGTCCGGGTTGCCCAGCGGAGGTTCGCTGACCAGGTCCGCAAGGCCTATGAGCCGTGGACCAAGCAGATGCACGAGGTCCGCTTGGCCGCCAAGCCGCTCGCCGAGCAGATGCGCCACGCCTACGTCCCCTGGACCAAGCAGATGCACGAGGTCCGCTTGGCCGCCAAGCCGCTCGCCGAGCAGATGCGCCACGCCTACGACCCCTGGACCAAGCAGATGCACGAGGTCCGCTTGGCCGCCAAGCCGCTCGCCGAGCAGATGCGCCACGCCTACGACCCCTGGACCAAGCAGATGCACGAGGTCCGCTTGGCCGCCAAGCCGCTCGCCGAGCAGGTCCGCCAGGTAACCGCCCCGCTGACCGAGCCGGTGCGCAAGGCCACCGCCCCGCTGACCGAGCCGGTGCGCAAGGCCACCGCCCCGCTGACCGAGCAGGTTCGCAGGGTTGCTGCCCCGCTGACCGACGGCAGTGTGAGGCCTGCCACGGTGCGGAAGGCGACAGCTCACCCGGCGACCACGAAGAAGAGTGGCACCGCTGCCAGCACCAGTCCGGCCGCGAGCACCGGCACAACCGCTCAGCCCGGCACCAACAGGAAGGCCCGGACCGCGAAGAAGTGACCTCGCGCGGCCGCAGGCTCGATCATTGAGCCCGCGGTGGCGACCGGAAAGCCGTGCCTGCTCACTATGGTGAGCAGGCACGGCAAACAGCATAGGGGTGGTTATGAAGGATCAGGGCCACATCGGGGCGGCCATGAAAGATCAGTGGGAATCGCAGATGGAGGCCCTCGGCGCATTCATCCGCAGCAGGCGCAAGCTCGCGAACCTGTCACTGCGCCAGCTGGCGGAGCGGACCAGGCTCTCCAATCCGTATCTGAGCCAGATCGAGCGCGGCTTGCATCAGCCCTCGGTCCGGGTCATCAGGCTGATCGCCGACGCGCTCAACATCTCAGCGGAGACCCTGCTCACACAGGCGGGGCTGCTGCAGGGCAATGACCGGTCGGATGTGACCGAGAAGCCCGGCCCCACCGGCGTGCAGGAGTCCATCGAGGCCGACGACCGGCTCACCGAGCAGCAGAAGGCCGCGCTGACCGCCGTGTACCACAGCATGCTCAAGTCCGGCTAGCCCGGCGCACGGACGAACGCGCCCGCCCGGGCACAACATCACCAAATGACGATCATGCCCGGCGAATCACGATTAACATACCTCAGCGTGAGTAATCCAAGCCCGGCGCCCTTCGCGCTGCCGCGGCGGACCGGCCGTTCGCTGCCGCCCGGCCGTCACCGCAGCCCGCACCGGCTTACCCTGCCCTCAGACGCTCCGGCCCTCGTGCTTGCCGTGCCGGGAGCTGCCCGCCCCGCGAGCGAGGAGGTGGCAGGCGAGATCGCCGCTGCTGCCGGGATGTCCTGCTCCGGCGCCGAGGTGCGGGTCGGCTACCTGGAAGGCCGCGCGCAGCGCCTGGCCGACGCCCTGGTCTTCGACGCTTCAGCTGCCGCGAACGCCGCACTGCGCGCGGTAGTCGTCCCGCTCCTCGCCGGGCCCCACCCACGGCTCGACGCAGCCATCGCCGACCTGGTCGGCCAGGCCGCCGCGCCTATCATCCTGGCCGCTCCCCTGGGCCCGCATCCGCTCATGGCCGAGGCCCTGCACGCACGTCTGGCCGAAGCGGGGCTGGCCAGGGAGAGCCGGGCCCGCGGGCTCAGCATCGTCGGGACCGCCAATGGCGTCGTGGTGCTCGCCGACCGTGGTGACGCGGCCATCAAGGCGGCCGGCGTCACGGCCGTGCTGCTCGCGGCCCGGCTCGCCGCGCCCGCGCTCCCGGCCTCGCTCGGCGATCCGAAGGGCATCGATACCGCGCTCCTGCGGCTGCGCGATGCGGGGGTCAGTCGCCCGGCGATCGCGTCCTGCATCATCGGCCCGGAAACCGATCCTGACGAGCTCGCCGCCGCTTCGGCCCGCACCGGGGCGCCCTGCTCCAGGCCGCTGGCCACTCATCCGGCCATCGGCCAGCTGGTGGCCATGCGTTACGGCGCCGCTCTGGCCGACCTCCGCCTGGCCGGATCGCCTGGCTAACGCCCCGAAGCCCGACAAGAACGCGGAGCCGGGTGCCTGAGCACCCGGAGCCGCCGGTCATGGCTGCGACGATTCGTCCGCATCGGCGGCCCAGGTTTCCGGCCGCAGCCCCCGGGCCAGCACCGCCATCAGATCGTCGAGCACGTCGTCAGGGACCCGGCCCCCGGCCGTCCATTCGGCCCATCGCATGCCGACGAAGTTGCCGAGGCCGGTGTAGACGTAGCCGATGACCTCCGGGTCATAGCGCACGTCGATATCGCCAGCCAGCTGCGCCAGCCGCACCCCGCGCGCATAGCCGCGCACCAGCCGCTCGTAGTACTCCTTGAACTCGGCGGGCGCGACGAACTCGGCCTCGCGCACGATCCGGTAGATCCACGGGCGCTTGGACATCAGGTCGAAGTAGGCCCGGAAGCCGACCCGCTCCCGGGCGCGCTGGCCGCCGTCCGTCTGGGCCAGGGCGGTCCGCATCGCCGTCCGGAGATCGGCATTGATCTGGCGGATCACCGCGGCGAAGATGTCGGACTTGGAATGGAAATGGGAGTAGAAGCTGCCGGTGGCGATGCCGGCCCGGGCGCAGATGCCGGCCACCGTCGTCCGCCGGTAGCTGCGCTCGCCGAACAGCTCCTCGGCCGCCGACAGCAGCCGCTCAGCCGGCGGCCGCTCGTCGCCGCCCGGCTTGCGGCCTGCTGTGCCGCTCACGTGAGTACCCCCGTGCTCGACTCTGAACGGGCCACCATGGCTGATCCAGGTAGATAGCGGGGCCGGCCGCCGCGCAGCGGCGGCGGCCGGCCCCTAGCGGCTGATCAGGGCGACGGTATCCCGCTTGCGGGCGCAGCAGGCTGTGGCGTGGTGTCGGTCGTGATCGCTCCGGTCGCGGTGTTGTCAGTAATCTGAACCGGGCCGGTCGGGACGATTACGCCGTTCTTGATGACGCCCATGTACATGCCGGTGACGCCGTCGTGGTCGGTGGCCGAGTAGGCGTACGGCGAGACCGAGACGCCCTGCGGCAGGCCGCCGTTGATCGCGTTAACCAGGTCCTGCCTGGTCGGGTTGCGCCCGGCCTTGAACATGGCCTGGACGAACGTGTAACCGACCGCCAGCCCGTAGCCCACGTTGCCATCCAGCGGCAGCTTCGGGAGGTACTGGTTATGGATCTTGGTGAACAGCTGGATCCAGCTGTTGCTGGTCTCACCGAGCGAGGGCAGGTAGCCGTCGGTGATGATGCCCTGGGTGAGCGCGTTGCCGGACACCTTCGCGCCGCCCTGCTTGGCGAACGCCTCGAGCAGGCCGCCCAGCGTGATCGGGTCGGACCCGACGTTGGTGACCACGAGCTGCGGGCTGTAGCTGAGCTTCAGTGCGTACAGCTTCAGCAGGGCAGTGAACGCGGGGACCGAGAACGAGACCACGACTTGCGCTCCGGCCGCCTTCAGCGCGGCCACCGCCGGGCCGATGTTGGTGTTGGCCGGGTTGTAGCTCTCGCTGGCCACGACCTCCGACTTCGGGATCTCGTAGTTAAGGCCCTTGACCCCGTCCTGGCCGAACTCGTCGTCCTGGTAGAAGTAGCCGATCTTCTTGCCCTTGAAGTGCGCCTTGACGTAGTTGCCCAGGATCTTGCCCTCACGGACGTAGTCGGGCTGCCAGCCGAACGTGTACGGCCACGTCGACGGGGCGTTCCAGCACTCGCAGCCGGACGCGACGAACACGTCGGGCACCTTCTGGGCGTTCAGGTACGGCGCGACCGCCAGATGGGTGGGCGTGCCCAGCCCGTCGAAGATCGCGTAGACGTTGTCCTGCAGCACGAGCTGGTGCACGACGGTCGAGGTGATGGTGGGGTTGTACTGGTCGTTCAGGTACTTGTAGACGATCTTGCGTCCGTAGATGCCGCCGTGGGCATTGACGTACTGGAAATAGGCGTTGGACGCCGGTGCGATCTCGTCATAGCCGGGCGCCGCGACGCCGGTGAGCGGCTGGTGGCTGCCGATCGTGATCGTGGTCGCCGTGATCCCCGGCGCGGATGCCATCAGGGCGCTGCTCGACGAGCTTGAACTCGATGAGCTTGGCGAGCTTGACGAGGACCCGCCGGAACTGCACGCGGCGGCGACCATCGCCACGGCGGCCAGCCCGGCGGCAGCCGCCACGTTTGCTCGATGCGGACTTTTCATCTAGTTCCTTCTTCCTGGTGTTCCGTGGCCGGCCGGTGCCGGCGCATTGCCCTGAGAGGAGTACCTGCGGTCGGCCCGAGCCCCAGCAGGCGGCGCACGCCGCCCTGAATTCCGGCGGGGAACGCGAGCATGACGACGATGAGCACGACCCCGTACGCGGCGATCGGGATGTTGGAGCTCACGCTGCTGGACAGGCCGTGGCTGCTGGCCACGTTGGTGAGGTAGCTGGGTGCCAGGACGAGCAGCAGGCTCCCCCACAGCGCCCCGGCCAGGCTGCCGAGGCCGCCGATGACCGCCGCGGTCAGCAGCCCGATGGAGAGCGTGAGCGTGAAGGCGCCGGGCGAGACGATCGCTGACACCACGGCGAGCAGCGCGCCGCCGAGACCGGCGGCGGCCGCGCTGATGACGAAGGCGAGGATCTTCAGCCGGGCCACGTTCAGGCCGGCCAGGGCGGCTGCCACCTCGTCGTCGCGGAGCGCCCGCCAGCTCCGGCCGATCCTGCTGCGGGCCAGGTTGGCCAGCAGGACCAGGGTGATCAGCGCGGCGGCGGCGGTGAGCCAGAGCAGCCACCGGGTCGGCGGGAAGGTTGCGCCGAGAAACGCCGGTGTGGTGATCGTGACATTCAGTCCCTGGTCCCCGCCGAAGACGCTCGCATACTTGTCGGCCACCGACGGCAGCGCCACCGCGAGCATGAGCGTCGCACCGGCCAGATAGGGACCGCGCAGCCGGGCTGCCGCGACGCCGAAGATGGCACCGCCAGCGGCGGTGATAAGGACGCTGGCCGCGAACACGATCTCCAGCGGCCAGTGCAGATGCAGCAGCAGCAGCGCCGCCGCATAGCCGCCGATCGCCATGAACGCGCCGTTGCCGATGGAGATCTGGCCGCTCAGCCCGATCAGGAGGGTGAGCCCGGCCACCGCGACCAGGTAGGCGGCCACCCCGGCCAGCTGATAGTCGCGGTAGGCATCGAGCTTGATCGACACAGCGATGATCACCACGGCGGCGAGCACCGCGACGCCGAGATGGCGGGCCAGAGTCATGATCACACCTGCCGGGTGGCGGTAGTGGAGAACAGGCCCGATGGCCGGACCATCAGGACGAGCACCAGGATCACGAGGCCGAACAGCAGCACCAGGTCGCTGCCCAGGTAGCCGCCGACGTAGTTGAGCAGGACACCGAGGATCACGCCGCCCGCTATCGCTCCGGCCGGGCTTTCCAGGCCGCCGATCACCGCCGCGGTGAATCCGAGCACGAAGATCGAGTCCATGCTGTTCGGATAGAGGAAAGTCGAAGGCGAAACGAGAACCCCGGCCAGTGCGCCGAACAGGCCGGCCAGCGCCCAGCCGAGCGTCAGCACCCGGCCGATCCGGACGCCGAGCAGCCGCGCGACCGCGGGGCTGAACGCCGTCGCGCGCATCCGCAGGCCGACCGCGGTGTATCTGAAGATCGCGGCGAGCACCAGCGCGGCGGCCAGTACCGCCGCAGCTACGAACACGTCGTTGGGGGAGATGCCGAGCCCGAAGTTGCCGATCTTGATCCCGGTGATCGAGAAGGCGGCCGGGAAGGACCGGTACTGGCCACCGTAGATCATCCCGGCCACGCCCTCGATCAGGATCAGCAGCCCGATGGTCACGATGACCGCGTTCAGCGGCGGCTTATTGGCCACCGGCCGGACTACCACCCGTTCCAGGGCCGCGCCCATGACCAGGCCAGCGGCGAGCGCCGCGGCGAAGCCCAGCCAGTAGTTCCCCGTGTGGTTGATAACGACCAGCGCGACATAGGCGGTGAACATCGCGATCCCGCCCTGGGAGTAGTTGAGGATCCTGGTGCCGCGCCAGATCAGCACGAGGGAGAGCGCGATCGCGGCATAGATCATGCCGACGCTGATCCCGCCGAGCGTGAACTCAACGAACTCCTGCATCAGCCACCCCCTAGAAGCCCAGATAGTGACGGCGCAGCGATACGTCGGCGGCCAGCCGCCTAGCATCCTCATCCGCCGCGATCTTGCCGAGGTTCAGCACGATCCCGCGGTCCGCGATGCTCAGCGCGCTGCGCGCGTTCTGCTCGACCAGCAGGACGGTCAGTCCGGAGTCATCACGCAGCTGCCTGACCAGGCCCATGATCTGCGCGACCATCCGCGGCGCCAGCCCGAGCGACGGCTCGTCGAGCAGCAGCACCCGGGGCGCGGCCATCAGCGCCCTGGCAATGACGAGGATCTGCCGCTCGCCGCCGGAGAGCGTGCCGGCCAGCCTGCGCCGCCGGTCGGCGAGCAGGGAGAAACGCTCGTAGGTCCCGGCCAGCGCGGCCGCCCGATCGGAAGCGGGGCGGATGAGAGCGCCCAGTCGCAGGTTCTCCTCGATGGTCAACTCGGTGATCACGCCCTGGCCCTCGGGCACGTGCGCGACCCCGGCCCGGGCGATCTCCTCGGGCCGGCGCCTGGCCAGGTTGACCTCGCCCACGGCGATGCGCCCGCGACGCGGCCGGACGAATCCGCTGATGGTCCGCAGCAGCGTGGTCTTACCGGCTCCGTTGGCGCCGAGCACCGCGGTGATGCTGGCGGCCCCTATCGAGATCGACAGCCCGTCGAGCACCGGTCCCCCGCCGTACCCGGCGACGATGTCCTCGATGGTGAGCGCCGCGGCCTCACTCATCGTCGGCCTCACCAGCCTCCGCGTCGCGGGCGGGCGGCGCATCCAGGCCGGGCGGTGCCTCCTGCTCGAGACCGAGGTAGGCGGCGGTGACGGCCGGGTCGGCCTGGACCTGGTCGGGAGTGCCGACGGCGATCACCTTCCCGAAGTCCAGCACCGTGATCGTCTTGCACACCGACATCATCAGGTCCATCCGGTGCTCGATGACGATCACGCTGGTATCGTCGGCCAGCTTCTCGATCAGGTCGCCCAGTTCGGGCAGCTCGGCCTCGGACAGGCCGCTGGCCGGCTCGTCGAGGAGCAGCACCCGCGGCTGCGCGGCCAGCGCGCGGGCCAGCGCGACCCGCTTGCGCGACCCGTACGCCAGGGTGTCGGGCCTGCTGTCGGCCAGATCCGCCGCGCCCACCTCAGCGAGCGCCTGCATGGCCCGTTCCCTGAGCATCCGCTCGTCGCGGTCCGACCAGGGCAGGCCGAACAGCGCGGGCCAGAATCCGGCGCGGGCCTGGCTCGTGGCGCCGACCATCACGTTCTCGACCACCGACAGGCCGCTGAACAGGCCGACGCCCTGCAGCGTGCGAGCGATGCCGAGGCGGGCCAGCCGGTGCGGCCGCAGACCCACCAGTTCCCGGCCGCCGAAGCGGATCGTGCCCGAATGGGGCTTGACGAAGCCGCACAAGACGTTGAGCAAAGTGGTCTTGCCCGCCCCGTTCGGGCCTATGATGCCGGTTACCTGCCGTTGAGCCGCGGTGAGCGAAACGTTGTCAAGCGCCGTGAGGCCGCCGAAACGGACAGTGATCCCCTGAACGTCCAATGAACCATCATTCATCGGCTGATCCCTTGCTCCGGGATGCTGTGCTACCGCTTAGTGAACCTAGATTCAGGGCATGTGAGTGCTCATCGCAACCTTCAACCGCATTCGTGGCCAAACCGAGACCGGCGGTAACCAGCTGACCGCCCTCCCGCCGAGTTCCCATTTGTCCAAGGCCAGGGCCTGGCCGACGGGAGAGGCTGAACCCATGAAGCAGCCCATCGCCGCTGTCACCACGGCGGTCACGCCGAGCTCACCCGACCGGCCGCCGACCATCTGGCCGGCCGTTCCCTACCCCGATCCGCAGGCAGCGATTGACTTCCTGGTCGCGGTCTTCGGCTTCGAGCCGACCGCGCTCATCCCTGGCGACGAGCCCGGCAGTTATGCCGAGATCGAGCTGCGCTGGCCGGATGGCAGCGGCGGCATCATCATCCGCCGCTCCGATCGCCCGGCACCGAGCTGGCTCTACGTCGTCACCCCGGACCCAGACGGCCTCTACGACCGGGTCAAGGCGGCCGGCCTCGAGATCACCAGGGAGATCACGGACACCGACTACGGCAGCCGCACCTTCACGGTGGTGGACCCGTGGTCGGTCAGCTGGAGCTTCGGGACCTATCCAGGAAGCTAACCAACAGCGCCTGGACGAGGCCGCCTCCCGGATCCCAGGCGCACCGAGCGGACGCCGCTGCCGGGCGACCCGCCCCGGTCCCGCGCCGCCCCGGATGCTCTTCCACCCGGCGCCCACCGACCCGGCGCCCACCGACCCGGCCCCACCGACCACCTACCCGGCGACCACCTACCGCCGGAGCGGGCCCGGCGGGCCCCGGCCGGCCCTCCAGCGACATGGTTATCCTCGACAATCATGGCTACGCTAAGCGCATCGCCGATATGCAGCCGGACCCGACAGGATCGATGCCCGCCGAGCCACCGCCATGGGGTCGCGGGGTCAGGCATCTAGTGGTGCTGACCGGCGCCGGGATCTCGACGGACTCCGGGATTCCTGATTTCCGCGGGCCGCAGGGTGTGTGGACGCGTAACCCGGGCGCCGAGAAAATGTCCACGTACCGGGCCTACATGGCCGATCCTGCCTTACGGCGTCAGTCCTGGCAGGCGAGGCTGGCCCATCCAGCGTGGACAGCCCAGCCCAACGCGGCGCACCTCGCCCTCGCCGTGCTGGCCCGCTCCGGGATCGACACCCACGTCGTCACTCAGAACATCGACGGCCTGCATTTGCGCGCGGGCACGCCGCCCGAGCGCATCGTCGAACTGCACGGGACGATATTCGACGCGCTCTGTACCGGGTGCGGCGACCGAACCGCCATGACCGAGGCTCTGGCCCGGGTGCGCTCCGGCGAAGACGATCCGCCGTGCGTGCGATGCGGCGGGATCCTCAAATCGGCGACCGTCATGTTCGGCCAGACGCTGGAGCCCGCTATCTACCAGCGCGCCGTCACGGTCGCGGTGAGCTGCGACCTGCTGATTGCGGTCGGCAGCACGCTCACGGTCGAGCCTGCCGCATCGCTGTGTACCATAGCCGCGCGGGCGGGAGCGCGGCTGGTCATCGTGAACCGCGACCCGACGCCCTACGACAGGACGGCCACGGCAGTCATCCGCGACCCCATCGGGAAGGCCGTGCCGCGGATAGCCGGACAGCTCCTGATGCCGGCCTGACTTTGTCACTGGCGGCACAGGAGTCTCAGCAGGTCCCGGAACCTGGGCCCGAACAGCTGCCTATCCATGGCGCTCCGATGATCTTGACGACTTCTCAGCGATATCTGCTGGCAAGTAGTCAAGATCACTGCTGTCGCACAGCTGGCGGGCTCGGCGTCGTCAGCCAGCCCGGGGCGGCTGGATCAGCACGCACCGCGTTACGGTCGGGAGCATGGACAACAGCGAAGTCGACGTGGTGGTCATCGGCGCCGGGGTGTCTGGCCTGACGACGGCGATCTGCCTCGCCGAGGCCGGATTCGCGGTGAGTGTGCGCGCCGCCGAGCCGCCGCTGGCGACCACGTCGGCGGCGGCCGGGGCGCTGTGGGGCCTGCATCTCGTGGGCATGGACGACCGAGTCACCAGGTGGGCTGACCTCACGAAGGCCAGGCTGCTCGACATGGCCGGTGATCAGGCGACTGGCGTGCGGCTGGTTTCGGGTATCGAGGCATCGAGGTCGGCGCAGCAGGACCCGCCCGCCTGGCTTATCGCCGCCGACGGCCAGCGACCGCGTCCGGCCAGCACCTTGCCCGCCGGGTACGCGGCCGGGTGGGAGGTCACCGCTCCGCTGGTCGATATGCCCGTCTATCTCGGCTACCTGCTGGACCGGCTGCGCCGGGCCGGCCCGGACGTTCGCGGCGACTGCACATTCGGATCGCTGCCGGAGGTGATCCGGGAGACACCCGCCCGGATCGTGGTGAACTGCCCAGGGGTCGGCGCGCGCGCGCTCGTTCCTGATCCGTCGGTAACGCCAGTACGTGGTCAGGTGGCGGTGGTCGCCAATCCGGGAATCAGCGAATTCTTTGTCGGCGCCGGCCAGGACCCCGATGACCTGATCTACCTCTTCCCGCACCGGGATACGGTCGTCCTCGGCGGGACCGAGCAGCCGGGCAACTGGAGCGTCGAGCCCGATCCGGAGACCGCCGAGCGGATCGTGCGCGGTTGCACGGCCATCGAGCCCAGGCTCGCCGGGGCCGAGGCCATAGCGCACCGGGTTGGACTGCGCCCGGTCCGGCCATCAGTCCGGCTTGAGGCCGAGGAGCTCGAGGGCGGACGGCGGCTGCTGCACAACTATGGCCACGGGGGCGCCGGCATCACCCTGTCCTGGGGCTGCGCACTCGACATCCTGGACGCGGTCGCGGGCTAGCTCCGGTCCTGGCGCGGCACCGAGTCCCGCCGCGGTCAGAAGCCGGGAAACACCTTGCGCACCCGGTCCAGGTCGGCCGGGTCCGCCACCACGTCGGCCGGGGTGTGCTCGGGGTCGAGCCGTCCGTAGGACAGCCGCAGCAGCGCCTCCGCTGGCATCCGGAGATCAGGGATCCCGAGCTCCCGCTCCGCCTCCTGCCCGGGCCAGGGCCAGCCGGTCATGCTGACAACTTCAGTGACGCTCAGCAGGTAGTCGCGGTCCGGCCCGGTAGTAATGATCCGGTTCCTGAACTCCTCGCCCTGCGGCTTGCCCAGGCGCGGCGCGATGAACTCCGGCACGTTGTCGATCAGCAGCGCCACCGCGTCGGGCGGCACGGTGGCGGCCGGGTCGGCGTTGACCGCGACGTCCCAGGTGTGCAGCGCATGCTCGCTGAGCCGCAGCCTGACCAGCCCGGCGGCGTCAAGGTCCAGTCCAATAAACGGGAAGCTGATCCCGGCCAGTTCCGCATCGCTGAGCTGTTCCAGCGCCCGGATGTGCCGCTCGTCGGCAACGAGGCCGTCCGCGACCTGTTCATCGGGGCTCTTGGCGTTCCAGCGGTCCCATACCGGCTTAAAGGCGTCCGCGGTCAGGGGGTCAGCCTGGCCTAGTGCCACCGGGAGCATCATCAGGCCGATCTCAGCGCCGCTGCCCAGATGCGACAGGACCTGCGCGATCGTCCAGTCGGAGCAGTACGAAGGCCCGCGGGCCTGATCGGGGCCCAGCGACCGGACGAGGGATGCGAGCCGCTCGTGGGAGCGGCGGAGAGCGGCAATCCAGACGTGCGGGTCGGACTCCATGAATGACTCCATTCAGCGGGACGTGGCCGCTGCCGGGACGGGAGCGGACGTGTGGGCGGAAACGCCGGCGGTCACGTCGGCGAGAGTACACGCCGGTGGAACAACCGTGGCGGAACTGCGGGGGCGGAACCAACAGGGGACGGAACTACAGCGGGTGGGGCAGCCGGGTGTCCGGCTACCGGCAGTCTAGGGTGATCAGCATGAAGATCGGTTTTGGCGCCCCCGTATCCGGCGCCTGGGCGACTGCCGAGAACCTGGCGGCCTTCGCGGTCCGGGCCGAACAGTCCGGTTACGCCTCGCTCTGGAGCTTTCAGCGGATCATCGTGCCCGAGGGCTCGGCCCTGGAGCCGGTGTACTCCAGCGTGCTCGACCCGATCGCAGCGCTTGCCTACGCGGCCGCGGCGACGTCGAGGATCAGGCTGGGCGTGGCCGTGATCAACCTGCCGTTCCTTTCCCCTGCCTATCTTGCCAAGCAGGCCGCATCGGTGGATTTCCTGTCTGGAGGCCGACTGGACCTGGGCCTAGGGATCGGCTGGATGCCGGAGGAGTTCGCCGCCGTCGGCGCCTCGATGGCCCGGCGCGGCGATCGCGCCGCCGAGTACGTCGCGGTCCTGCGAAACCTCTGGGCCGACGGGGTGAGTGAGTTCTCCGGCGGCTTCTACACGGTGCCGAGGAGCCGGATGGCACCTAAGCCGGTGCAGCCTGGCGGCCCGCCCGTGCTGCTCGGCGGGATGGCCAGGCCCGCGCTGGAGCGCGCGGGCCGAATCGCCGATGGCTGGCTGACCTCAAGCCGGACCGACCTGTCGCGGATCGCCGACGGCATCGAGGTGGTCAGGTCGGCTGCCGCGGCGGTCGGCCGCGATCCGGATGAGGTGCGGATCGTGTGCCGTGGCGTGGTCCGGGCCGGCGCCGAAGCGATGGCCCCGGATGGCAGCGGCAGGCTTCTGCTGTCCGGCGGCTACGACCAGATCCGTGCTGATGCCCGCTGGCTGGCCGGGCGCGGCGTCACCGAACTGTTCTACGACCTGAACTGGGATCCGCAGGTCGGTGCTCCGGACGCCGACTTCACCGCCGCGACGGCCCGCGCCACCGAGATTCTCGACGCGCTGGCACCCGGCTCATAATCACCTGGGCGGCGAGGCCGGGAGGCCGAGCCCCTCGCCATGGGCGATGGCGGCCGCCTCGGTGCGACTCGCGGCGCCCAGCTTGGACAGGATGTTCGAGACGTGCACGCTGGCGGTCTTGGTCGCGATGAAGAGCTCCGCGCCGATCTCCTTGTTGCTCTGGCCTGCGGCGAGCAATCGCAGCACCTCAAGCTCCCGGCCGGTCAGCCCGGCCAGCGGGCCGCGGTGCGAGCCGGAGGCCTGAGTCCGCGGCTGCGCGCCGGGCCGGCTCCCGTCCTGGCCGGCCCGGCCTGGTGCGCCGGTCCGGCCTGATCCGCCGGTCCCGAGCCTGGCCCGGCGGGCCAGGTCGCCCAGCGCGGCCTGCAGTGGCGCGGCACTTAGCCGGTCAGCTACCGCCATCGCCGCCTGCCACTCCTGCTCCGCCTCGTCGCGGCGGCCCGCCTCGACCAGCGCTTCGGCCAGCCGCCAGCGTGACCGCGCAGACTCATAGACATACCCAGGTCCGAACGTGTCGACCACGGCCTGCCATTGCTCGGGGGTATTCTCGCCGCGCGCCCGGCGCCATTCGGCCTCGGCCCGCGCGAGCCAGCCGCGCCCGTCGACGCCCAGCGCCGTCGTTGGCCGCCCCCGGAAGGCCGCGCCCTGCCTGGCGATCTCGACCAGCGAGTCGGCTTGCTCGGCCGCGGCCGCCGCGCGCAGCTCCTCGCCCGCCGCACGGGCATGTCTGGCCCGGTCACTGAGCGCCGCCAGCCCGATCGCGGCAGCGCGGATGACCGGCGGGCCGAACTCCTCGTCCCACGCCGCGATCGCCTTAATGGTCGCCTCCGCCTCGGCGAACGCGGTGTCGCCGTCAGCCTGCCAGAGCGCGTGCTCGGCAAGCAGGCCACGGGCGATGTACTCGGCGAACCTGTCCCTGGCGAAGAACGGCTCCAGCCAAGCCCGTCGCTCCTCAACGGCACCGCCGCGGCCCCGGGCGACCCCGATGAACAGCGCCATCGCCGAGAGCCGTGCCTCGGCGATGCTCGTGACCCGGACCGCGAACCCGTCCGCCAGTTCCTGCGCGTGATTCCAGTCGCCGTCCGCGTAATGCGCAAGGTAGTGCAGGTACGTCAGGTCGAGGCCGTCCGGCGCGAGGCCGAGGCCAGCGTCGCTAGCCAGCCGCATGCCGACGTGCGCGGTCATGCCCGCGGCGTGCAGGTTGCCCCACTCCAGCTGCACCCTGGCCAGCTGGAATGCGGCCCTGAGCTGTACGCCGAGCACGCCCGCAGCGCCCGCCTGCTGATGCGCCTTGGTGAGCCGGTCGATCGCCTCCGCGTGCTCACCGGCACGCTCGCTGAGCAAACCGAGTGTCACCAGCGCGTCAGCCTGAACCCAGGGTGCCTTCGCGATCTCGGCGGCCGCGGCGGCCTCTTCAGCTCGGCGCTGCGCGGGGCCCTGGTCCTTCATCGACAGCAGAGTACGGGCATGGGTGGCGAGTGCTCGGGCGCGCTCCCACGTGGGCGGGTCCTCTGGGAGCGCGTCGACCGCCGCGCTGGCCGCGGCGACGGCTGCTTCGTGCTCGTCTAGCTCCAGCAGGAAGTACGCGAATCGCTCGCTAGCCCTGCTGTACAGCACCGGATTGGCTTGCCTGGGCACGAAGTCGAGCAGCCGCCTGAGCTGCTGCACGGCCCGCGGCACGTCTCCGCTGTCTGCGGCGCTGACGGCGGAGCGGAATGCTAGCTTGCCGCGGTCGATCCCGGCCAGCTCCTCGGGCTCGCTGACCCGCTCCCACAGCGAGAGGGCCAGATCGTAGTGCCGGTGCGCCTCGGCTGGGGCGGCCAGCCGCTCCGCTTCCCGCGCCGCCAGGATCGACGCGGTAAACGCGCCCGGGATGTCATGACTGGCCAGGCTGTGCTGGGCGAGCTCGGCGGCGGATCCAGGCACCCGGGCAAGCCGCTGCTGGTCGCGGAGCAGGGCGGCCAGGCTGGCGTGCAGCCTGGTCCGCTCGCCAGGCAGCAGGTCCGCATAGATGGCCTCGCGCAGCAGGGCGTGCCTGAACAAGTACCCGCCGCCGCCCTCAGGCACCAGCAGCTGGTGCGCGACCGCTTCCCTGACCGCGTCTTCGTACTCCAGCTCACCAAGCCCGGAGGCCCGCCTGACCAGCTCATCGTCGACTCGCCGCCCGGTGACCGCCGCGGCCCTGAGCACGTGCTGCGCGGTCGGAGACAGGCGTTCCATCCTGGCCAGCAGCAGGTCCGCGAGGCCGGCGGGCAGTTCACCGGGGCTCCTGCTGCCGGTGGCCACAGTGCCTGAAGCCGCGGTGCCTGAACCCGCGGTGCCTGAACCCGCGGTGCCAGAACCCGCAGTGCCAGAACCCGCAGTGCCAGAACCCGCAGTGCCAGAACCCGCAGTGCCAGAACCCGCAGTGCCCGAGCCCGGGACCACGCCGTCAGCGCCCGATGCCACCCCGGCGTCCGCGGCCCCCGCAGCGAGCAGTTCCTCGGCGTAATAGGCGTTGCCCTCGGCCCGGGTAATCAGGCTTTCGAGCCGGGCGGCGTCAAGCAGCTCCGCGGAGATCGAGGTCAGGTGCTCGGCCATGGCCGCAGGAGGCAGCGGGCCGAGGCCAACCGAGGTCACTCCAGGCAGCCGGAGCAGCTCGGTGATGACCGGGCGGAGCGGATGCCTGCGGTGCATGTCGTCGGTCCGGTAGGTCACCACGAGGGCCAGCCGCTCCCGGTGCATTACCCGGCTGAGAAAGGTCACGAGGTCCCGCGTGGAGCGATCGGCCCAGTGCAGGTCCTCGAGGACGAGCAGCACTGGGCTGGCCTCGGCCAGCTCGGCGAGCATGCCGAGCACCGCGCCGAACAACTGCTGCTGCGCCAGCCCCGGCGGGTCGGCGCCCACCGACTCATCGGAGCCCGCATCCGGCAGGAGACGGGACAGGACCGGCCGCGCGGCCAGGGCCTCATGCACCCGGTTACCTGCGGACGGGCCACTGCTGGCGCCTCGCAGCGCGTCGGCCAGCGGCAGGTAGGGCACGGTGTCGGCGAGCTCGGCGCATCGGCCGACCAGCACGGCGAAACCGCGCTCGGCAGCGTCGGCCGCCAGCTCGGCTACCAGCCGCGTCTTGCCGACACCGGCATCGCCGCTGACCAGAGCCACAACGGGCTGGCCGGCGGCTGCCGCGGTGAGCAGGCCCCGCAGCCGGCTGAGCTCCGCTGCCCTGCCGACCAGTCTGCCTCGGGTGATATCCAGCACGGCTCAAGTATCCCAGCTGGCTCGGACATTCCTGGCACCCGAGGCGGTCAGCTGTGCTGAACGGCCAGGCCCTGCTGCGGGATGGCCGGGGATAGCCGCTTGTTCAGCCACTGCAGGCATTGCGGAAGCTCGCGGTCCCAGGTGCCGTAGTTGTGGCCGCCCTGCGGAAGGATCAGGGAGTACCCGCTCATTGGCGCGTGGATCAGCCGGAGGAAAGCGATGGTGCCCGGATAGGTCCGCTCACCGACCCGGCTCGAGGTGACCAGTACCGAGACGGGCGGAGCGGGCAGGTGAGTCAGCCGCCAGAACAGGTCGTTCTCATTCTGGTAGGCGGTGCTCCCCCCGTAGAGGTTGCCGGTCGTCCGGTCCTTGATCGCGTTGTAGTAACCGGCCATCGACACCGCGGCGGAATACTGCCCCGGGTCCATCATGGCCAGCTTGGTCGCGCAGTAGCCGCCGGTGGAGTAGCCGAGCGTGGCCCAGCCGGTCCGGCCGGACTGGACCCGGAACGTGCGCTCCATGGCCAGCGGAACGTCGGTGCTGAAAAATGTCAGCACCTGCAGGCCGGCGGGCACGTTCGTGCACTCGGTGTCGCGCGGCAGCGCAGGCGACACGTTCATCATGAGATAGATCGCCGGCTTGATCTGCTTGGCTGCGACCATGCGGGCCGCGGTGGCCGGCAGCTTAAGCCACTTGATGATGCTCCACGGCTGGTTCGGGTAGCCGGTCAGCGACAGCACGACCGGGAACTTGGCCTTGGCGTACGCAGGCTGGAAATACTGCGGTGGCAGGTAGAGGTAGTCCTTGGTGACAGCGATCCCGGATCGCTGGCCGTTGATCGACACCTGGAGTACCTCACCGTTGACCGATGCTGCGCTGTGGGCCTTGGACAGGGCGGTATTTGCGGGAGGGCTCTTGGCGGGATGGGTTGCGCCGGGTTTGCGCGGCTGCGTCGGTGCACCGGGCTGATGCGAGCTGCTAGCCGGATGCGGGCTGCTAGCCGGATGCGGGCTGCTAGCCGGATGCGGGCTGCTAGCCGGATGCGGCTTGCTCGACGGACCCGGCGTGGCCTGGGCCGTCCGTCTGGTGCCGGGCGGCTTACGGGCAATGGCCCCGTCCGCCGTCACCGGCAGCACCGAGCCGCCGGGCACCGGGCCTAGGTCGACGGCCGTCACGACTAGCGGCTTGGCGCCGACGCCGGGTCTGAAGGCCTGGGCCACCACCGGCGGGCTGGTCCCGAGCAGCTCGGTCCAGGAGCCGAAGAAGGAGAAGTAGTCATTAATGAACGTGAGGAACGCGGCGATGACCAGGAGCTGGCACGCAGCAATCAGCCCGAGCCGGGCGCTGATGTCGCGTACCCGCCGGCCTGCTGCCCGCGGCCACAGCCAGACGGTAGCCGCGAGCGCGCCGACTGCGGCTACCGTCAGCAGGGTCAGGAACAAGCCACTGGTCAGTCCCATGCACTGCGCTCCATGGTCATGATTGGGGGCCTATCGTGCGGCCGATCCAGTCAAGGACCGGGTTGAGCGGCCATCTGCCTGTCGAGAGGGTAGCCGAGCTTGCGTGCATGGGCGGACGCACGAGTGAGAGGAAGGATTGCGCCTGTCCAGGCTCCGTGAAGAGCACAGAGATCGGCTGCATGGCCTGATGCTGCAGTCGCCAGAGCAGATCGTCCTGGGTGCGGATCTGCGCGCTGCCGCCGAACTCCCCGGCGCCTGGCGGCGCGGTGTAGTCAGCCGCCGGCGCCGCTGCGGCAGCGAAGACCTGCGAGTTCGACATGGCCAGCTGCATGGCGCAGTACCCGCCCGAGGAGTCCCCGAGCAGGGCCCAGCCTGATGGCCCGCTTTCGACGTCATAGGCGGAGTTCATGGCGTCCGGCAGATCCTGGGAGAAGAAAGTGGCCGCCTGCGCCCCGCCTGGCACGTCCAGACATCCCTGGTCGGTGGCGCCCGCCTGGCCGCCCACGGTGGCGGGCAACATGACCATGATGACCGGCCTGAGCCGTCCGGCCGCGATCTGGCTCGTTGCGGTGGCCGCTAGCTGCCCGGCGCCATAGACCGCGTTCTGGCTGCTGATCCGATCGGAGATCACCACGACGACGGGCAGGGGTGCCGAGGGTCTGCCTGATCGCGGATAGTGCGGCGGCAGGTACACATATCCGGGCGCGGCGAGCCCCGACAACTGCCCGCGGATCTGCACGGACTGCAGCCGGCCCCCGGTGGCCTTGGGCCGGCCGGGAACCGGCACCTGCGCGCTTGAGATGACCTTGATGGCCGCGATGGCCCGGCTCGACCCGGAACCCACCGCGACGATCGGCGCGCTGGCATGCTCCGTCCCGAGCAGATCTGACCACGACGAATAGAACTCGGCCGATTGATTGACAATGGCGAAGATAAGGGCGAGTACGCTGACCTGCAGCACGACCAGCGAGACGATCCGCAGCGCCACGGAGCGCAGGCCAGGGGCTGCGAGCCTGGGCCACCACCACAGCGTCGCGGCCAGGGAGGCGATGACCGCCGCGGTCAGCACCACTACAAGGGCAGGGCTCGTAAGTCCCAACCCTGCACCTCCGTACTCATCGCGAGCTGACTGCCATCACAATCTGAGTGCGAGACCTAACGCATAGCAAACGCCTGGCGGAGTGGTGAAGTGCCCGGCACCCGTTCGACGTCCCACGGTAGTAGCTGGTTCCCGTGACCCGGCCCTGCCGCGCCCGGCCCGGGCCGCGGCCTGGCTGGCCTGGCCTGGCCCGCCCCCGGCCCTGCTGACCTGGCCCTGCTGACCTGGCCGGGCGCACCTCGCCACACTCACCTGGCAGCTTAAGTGAATCAGCCGACTGTGGCAGATCTGCGCCGCGCCGCGCAGCCGCAGGTTGTGGCCTAGGCTCTGGCGGGCGACGGAGTGAACCGCACCGGCATGTGCTTTATCCCGTTGATGAGGCTGGATCGGAGCCTGCTGACCTCTCCGTCCAGCTGAATGTCCGGCATCCGCTCAGCCAGGGCCCCGAGCAGCACCCGCAACTCAAGAGCGGCCAGGTGGCGCCCCAGGCAGAAATGCGGCCCGCCGCCACCGTAGCCCACATGCGGGTTGGGCGCGCGGCCGACGTCGAATGTGAACGGGGCGGCAAAGACGTCCTCATCCCGGTTGGCTGAGGGGTAGAAGAGCACGACCTTATCGCCGTCCGCGATCCGTTGGCCGCCCAACTCTGTGTCGCACATGGCCGTGCGCCTGAACAGGTTAACCGGGCTTACCCAGCGGACGATCTCCTCGGCCGCGGCGGGGACCAGGCTGCGGTCGGCCAGGATCCGCTGCCATTGCCCTGGGTTCTCGAAGAACGCGAGCATCCCCCCCGATGCCGCGTTGCGGGTGGTCTCGTTGCCCGCCACCGTCAGCATGAGGAAGAACAGGTCAAACTCATCAGAACTCAGTTCCTGGCCGACGTTGTCGGGCCGCAGCAGCCGGGTGACGAGATCGTCAGCGGGCTGCTCGCGGCGCTTTTCGGCCAGCTCGCCGGCATATGCATAGATTTCTGCAGCAGCCAGCATTCCGTCTTCACGGGACAACCGGTACTCGGGGTCGTCGAATCCGACCAGCCGGTTCGAGAGCTCGAAGATCCGGTGCCGGTCCTGCGGCGCCGCCCCCACCAGCTCGCAGATCACATAGAGCGGCAGCGGCGCCGCGATGTCGGTGACGAAGTCCGCCTCACCGCGGGGCACTACCTCATCGATCAGCGCCTCGCAGATCTGCTTGACGTGCTGCTCAAGCCGCTTGATCAGCCGAGGCGTGAACTCGCGGTTGACGAAGCTGCGCTGCCTGGTGTGCCGGGGCGGATCCATGTTGAGCATCAGCAGCCGCTGCATCTCGATGGCCGCATCTGAGCTCTCCTCGAACAGCGCCAGGCGGTGCGCAGAGGAAAAGATCTCTGGATGCCTGGAGATGTGCTCGATGTCGGCGTGCCTGGTGATCGCCCAGAAGCCGGGCCACCCCGGTCCGCCGCCCTCAGCGTGCCAGAAGACCGGGGCGTGCTCGCGCAGCCAGGTGAGCTGTTCATGGGGAGCGCCATCGCACCGGTAAGTGTCCGGGTCTACTAGGTTGATCTCGGGAGCCATCAGCACCTGACCCTTCCGCAGAGCGGAGTCCGACATGGACGACGATACGGCTGTTTCCTATCAGGCAGCGGTCCGCGGATCGCCAGTACTTTCCGCGACCGGGCACCAGATCGGCAAGCTGGAACACGTCCTTGAGGTGCCCAAGCTTGACCTGTTTGACGGCATCGTCATCCACACCCATGATGGCCTGCGGTTCGTCGACCCTGACCGGGTGGAGAAGATCACCCGCAGCTACATCAGGTGCAGTATCACCGACGCCGACGCCGCCGAGCTGCCCGCGCCGGACGGCCCGCCCGTGTACCACGTGGACGCCCTTGACGACAGCGGCGATTCGCTGCACGACAGACTTGGCCGGATGTTCGGCCGCCCGCACTGGAAGCGCGACAAGTAAGCGGGCGGCCCCGACGGCGGTCAGTGGCGGCGCAGCGACGGGTCGGTCAGCGCCGGGGGCTCGTAGCCGCGGTCAGACGGGTTGAGGTTGCCGCCCGGCGGCACGATCTCGTCGATCCGGTCCAGGATGGCCGGGTCGAGCACCACGTCGGCGGCGCCGATCTGGTCTTCCAGATGCTCCATCGTCCGCGGGCCGATGATCGCCGAGGTGACCGCCGGATGGCTGGTCACGAAGGCCAGCGCCAGGTGGATCAGCGAGATCCCGGCCTCGTCGGCCAGCCGCGCCAGTTGCTCAGCCGCCTCCAGCTTCGCCTGGTTTCCTGGCAGGCTCATGTCGAACCGCTGCGGGATCCGCTGCGCCCGCCCGCTGACCGGGAGTTCGCTGCCCTTGCGGTACCGGCCGGACAGCCAGCCGCCCGCCAGCGGGCTCCACGCGATGACGCCCATGCCGTAGCGCTGGCAGACCGGCAGCACCTCCGCCTCGACCCCGCGGACCAGGATCGAGTACGGCGGCTGTTCGCAGACGAAACGCTCCCGGCCGCGGCGCTGCGCGGTCCACTGGGCCTCGACGATCTGGGACGGCGGGAAGGTCGAGCTGCCCGCGTAGCAGATCTTGCCCGCCCGAACCAGGTCGGTCAGCGCGCCCAGGGTCTCGTCGATGTCGGCCGTCGGGTCCGGCCGGTGGATCTGGTAGAGGTCGATGTAGTCGGTGCCGAGCCTGCGCAGGCTGTTCTCGCATTCGCGGATGAGCCAGCGCCGCGAGTTGCCCTCCGCGTTGACGTCGCCGCCCATCCTGGCGTGCGCCTTGGTGGCGAGCACCACGCTGTCGCGCCGGCCGGCGGCCAGCGCCTTGCCCACGATCTCCTCAGACTCGCCGCCCGAGTACACATCGGCGGTGTCGATGAAGTTGATGCCCGCGTCCAGGGCCTGGTGGATGATCCGGACTGACTCGTCGTGATCGGGGTTACCCCAGGCTCCGAACATCATCGCGCCCAGGCACAGGGAGCTCACCCGCACGCCAGTGTGGCCAAGTATCCGCATTTCCATAGCTCTCTACCCTAAAGCCGCGGGCCGGCCAGGCCGCCGGTACCCCAGCACGGCGCGCACGGAGAGGTGTCACGGAGAGGTGTCACGGAGAGGTGTCACGGAGAGGTGTCACGGAGAGGTGTCACGGAGAGGTGTCACGGAGAGGTGTCAAGACAGCAGCCGCAGCCGTACGGTCTGGTCCATTTCCCGCAGCCGGACCACAACGTCATCCGGATAGTCGATTCCGATATCGGTCAGCGCATATCCGAGGTCGCCGCGGGTGGCCAGTAGCTGGGCCTCGACATTCACGTCGTGCGCGGCCAGCACCGAGTTGATTTCCGCCAGCACGCCGGGCACATTCCGGTGCAGGTGCGCCAGCCGGTGCGTGCCGACCGCCGACGGCAGCGCCACCTGCGGCAGGTTCACCGACAGTGAGGTGGTCCCCTCGGCGATGAAATCGGTCAGCTTGCCGCCGACGAAAGCGCCGATGTCGGCCTGGGCCTCTTCGGTCGACCCGCCGATGTGGGGGGTGAGGATGACGTTCGGCAGGCCGCGCAGGACCGAGTTGAACTCATCCCCGGACGACCGCGGCTCCTTCAGGAAGACATCGACGGCCGCCCCGGCCAGGTGGCCGGACAGCAGATGCCTGCGCAGCGCCTCGTGGTCGATCACAAAGCCGCGGCACAGGTTCAGGAACAGGGCTCCGGGCCGCATCCGGCTGAATTCCTTCTCGCCGAACAGCGAGCTGTTGGACGGGCGGCCATCGACGTGCAAGGTCACGATGTCGGAGACCTCAAGGAGTTCTTCGAGGCTGACGCAGCGCCGCGCGTTTCCGAGGGCGAGCTTGTCGGCGGAGTCATAGAAGACGACCCGCATTCCGAGCGCCTCGCCGACGACCGACAGCTGCGCGCCGATGTTTCCGTACCCGACGATTCCCAGCGTGCGCCCGCGCACCTCGTGCGCGCCGCGGGCCGACTTGTCCCACACGCCCGTGTGCATGCCGCGGTCCTTCTCGGTGAGCCGGCGGGTCAGCGCGATGATCTCGGCCAGGGTCAGCTCGACCACGCTGCGCGTGTTCGAGTACGGGGCGTTGAACACGGCAATGCCGAGCGCCGAGGCGGCCGCCAGGTCGACCTGATCGGTGCCGATGCAGAACGCCCCGACCGCGATCAGATCCGGGGCTGAGGCGAGGACCGCCGCGCTGAGCCGGGTCTTGGACCGGATGCCGAGCAACGCGACACCGGGCAGCGCGGCAGCCAGTTCAGCTTCCTCTAGCGCGGAAGTCCGCTCAGTGACCTCCAGGCCAGCCTCTTCGAGCAGCCGGACAGCGTCGGGATGGACGTTCTCCAGGAGTAGCGCCTTCACCGCACCAGGTTAACGGCGGTCCGGTCCGCTTGAGTCGAGTGGCCACGAACGGCGACGCCTCGCTAGGGCGGCCGGGGCCGGCTGTCGCTTTGCTCAGCTGGTGACCGGCAAGTCACGCCGGGTAATGCGAAGATCGTGGAAAGAGGCCGTGAAACCGTCGCCCTCCGGCGCCGCGCACATCACGCCGGCCAGCATCTCCCGGCCTGGTGGCAGGTAGACCAGCGCGCAAAGCTCCGGTAGCCGGCCCGGCGTCGCGTAGCGGACCTGCACGGTCTCGGCTCGCCGGGTGACCTTCAGAGATACCTCGGCCACGTCGGATGGCAGGTCCGCCATCATCCAGCTGGAGTAACCGACCGTCAGCACGGTGCTCAGCCGTAGCCTGCCGCCGAAGTACTCGGCCCCCGCCTTCAGCCAGACTCGCTCGTCGGCCCGGAGCATCACGCCGGCCTGATCGTACTGGCTGTGGAAGCGACCGCGCACCGTGACGTCGATGTCGAGATCACCGGAGATCAGCTCGCCATAGAGGTGCCCGGTGTCGCGGACATAGCCGTAGCTGGTGACGCGCCAGAAGTCAGTCGAAGGATCGGCCTCGACCTGCAGCACGCCCGCGGTCCGCTGCCAGCTCTTCGGCTCGTTAAGCCAAAGCAATCCGCACCTCCGTGATCGGCCGGTGCTACAGGCTAAAGGACCACGGGCCGCCCCGGGTAGTCTCACCAGCATGGACAAGGTTCAGCTGACAGACGAGGAATGGCAGCAGCGGCTCACCCCGCAGGAGTACCGCGTGCTCAGGCAGGCAGGCACCGAGGCTCCGTTCACCGGCGAGTACACCGACACCACGACCGAGGGTGTCTACCGGTGCCGCGCCTGCGGGGCCGAGCTCTTCAGGTCACAGGCCAAGTTCGAATCGCACTGCGGCTGGCCGAGCTTCTACGAGCCCTCCGACGGCGACGCGGTGGTCCTGCTCCAGGACCGCTCGCTCGGCCCGGTGCGGACCGAGGTCAGGTGCGCGAACTGCGACTCCCATCTCGGTCACGTGTTCGAGGGGGAGGGTTATCAGGTCCCGACCGACCAGCGGTGGTGCATCAACTCGGTCTCGCTCACGCTGGGGCCCGCCGCCGACGCAGTCCCGCCACCCGACGCCGGCCAGTGACCGGCATGCCCGCTGCCGCCCTGCGGCTGATCAGGGCGGACGAGCTGTCCGGTTCGACCGCCCAGACCAGCGGAATGCGCCGGGCGGCGGCCATCTCAGGCGACCTGGTCGGCGCGCGCTCGCTGTGGATGGGCCGTGCCGTCCTGCCGCCCGGCATCTCCTCAGGCGACCACCATCATGGCCAGTCGGAGACTGGCATATTCGTGGCGTCGGGAGATCCCGTCTTTGTCTACCGCGATCAGGAGACCGGCCAGCTCATCCGGCTGCAGACGCACCCGGGCGACTACGTCTGGGTCCCGCCGCAGGTCCCGCACCGCGAGGAGAACCCCGCACCTGACACCGAGGCGGTCATCGTGGTCGCCCGCTCGACGCAGGAAGCCATCGTCGTCAACGTGGACAGCCTCTGAGGCCCCGGACGCCCCGGTAAGCCGTCAGCCCGGCGGTCTGGCCTCGCGAGCTGAACCCGATGCGCTGGGACAAACCGTTTTATTAACGCAACAGCCCCCCGGTGCCGGTGACGCATACTCGCCCCCGGCACCGGGGAAACCACTCAGCGCAGTCAGTGCCCGCGCCCTGGCTGGCCGGCCGCGCCCTCCCGCCCGGCCGCGCGGCCGAAGGCTACGCTCAAGCTGATGACCGACCCGCTCACGGCGCCAGGCAGAATGCTGCCATGCCAAAGGTCAACGAGCAGGTCGCTGCCCTGCTACGGGAGTACGCCGACCTCGTCGGCATCACCGGCGGCGACGCCTTCAGGGCCCGCGTCTACGAGAAGGCGGCCCGCGCCGTCGACGGGTACTCAGGCGATGTCTCCCGGCTTTCCGCGGCCGAGCTCCGGCTCATCCCCGGCGTGGGCAAGTCGATCGCAGACAAGATCAGCGAAGCCGCGGCGACCGGCACCATCAAGGTGCTGGATGCCCTGCGCGCGCAGATCCCATCGGGCGTGCGCGAGCTGACCGGCATCCCCGGCCTCGGGCCCGCCCGCGCCCTGACGCTCTACCGGGAATTGCAGGTCAGCTCCGTGGCCGAACTCGCCGACGCGATCCACGGCCGGCTGCGTGATCTCAGGGGCTTCGGCCCCAAGAGCGAGGAACGGCTCCTGCACGGCATCGACATCATGCGGACGGCCAGCCAGCGGGTGCCCCTGGACGTCGCGATGGATACCGCCACTGACCTGGTCGCCGCCATCGGCGCGGTCCCGGGCTGCGAGCAGTGTACCTATGCAGGCTCGCTGCGCCGGATGCGCGAGACCATCGGCGACATCGACATCCTCGCCGCCGCCGCCGTCAGCGCACCGCTGATGACGGCGCTCACCTCGGCGCCGGATACGGCCGAGGTGATCGCTCGCGGTGATGCGAAGACATCGGTCCGCACCGCCCGCGGCCTGCAGGTGGACCTGCGGGTGGTGCCGCTGGACTGCTGGGGTGCGGCCCTCCAGTACTTCACCGGCTCGCAGGCGCACAACGTCAGGGTCCGCGAGATAGCGGTCCGCAAGAAGCTGAAGCTTTCGGAGTATGGCCTGTTCGACGCGGAGACCGGCGCCCTGATCGGGTCCAGGACCGAGGAGGACGTCTACACCAGGCTCGGCATGGCCTGGGTACCGCCCACGCTGCGCGAGGACACCGGCGAGGTGCAGGCCGCGATCCGCGATGAACTGCCGGTTCTGGTCACCGACCGGGATATCCGCGGTGACCTGCACACGCACACCGATCTCACCGACGGCGTGGCCTCGCTCGAGCAGATGGTCGCGACCGCGCGCGGCCTGGGGCACGAGTACTACGCGATAACCGATCACGCGCCGAACCTGTTCATGCAGCGGATGACCAGCGAGAAGATGCTCGCCCAGCGCGAGCAGGTGCGGGCCCTGGCGCAGCGGCTGGCCGCGACCGGCGGTGGCGGCACGATGACCCTGCTGCACGGTACCGAGCTCAACATCGCCCCGGACGGATCGCTTGACTGGCCCGCGGAGTTCCTCGCCGGATTCGACGTCTGCGTCGCCTCGGTGCACTCCCACTTCGACCAGCCGAGGCGCGAGATGACCCGCAGGTTCATCGCCGCCTGCGAGAACCCGCAGGTGAACATCATCGGCCACCCGCTGACCCGCAAGATTGGCCGCCGCCCGCCGGTCGACGTGGACCTGCCCGAGCTGTTCGCCGCGTGCGCGCGGACCGGCACGGCGCTGGAGGTGAACTCCCACCCGGCCCGGCTGGACCTGCCCTCCGCGCACATCCGCGCAGCGCGGGACGCCGGGGTGAAGTTCGCCATCGACACCGACGCGCACTCCACCGTCCACCTGGACAACCTGCGGTTCGGAGTCGGCACCGCCCAGCGCGGCTGGCTCACCCCCGACGATGTGATCAACACCTGGCCCCTGGCCCGGCTCACCGAGTTCCTGGCCAAGGGCGGCCGCACAGCACGCCATTGACAGCGCGAGATCGCGGACCTGGCCGGTAGCAGCGGCAGGCGACCGGCCAGGTACCGGCTTACGGCACGGCTGTCGTGAGGGGCGCCGGGTCGGAACTGGTCGACAGGGCCACCGAGGCACCCTTCAGGCTGGACGCGTTCGTGACGCCGGTGAGAACCAGCGTGACCACGTCTTTGGCCCCGAGTTCCTGCGGGCAGCTGCCGGTGCTGAGCACGACCGTCGCCGTCGTTCCCTTGATGGACGAGACGCCGCCGCACTCCTGGCCGATCGTGTTGTCAGTGACGGAGACGTCCTCGCCGGGCGGCATGCCGGTGCCGGGCGGCAGGCGCACCGTTAGCGTGGAGTCCGAATTCGTGGCGCTCACCAGCCCGTTGCTGGCCCGGAAGGTGAAGGAGTACGTCACGCCGGACGCCCCGGCCTTGGTCGAGCTCAGCTGGACGATGTCGTCGGTCACGGACGTCCGCGCGGTGAGGCGGTAACCGGCGGACGCCGCCGCGGGGTCTGAGGTCGTCGAGATCGCCGCCGGGCCGGTCCCGCTCGACGACGGGTTGGTGGCGCCGAAGACGATGACACTGATCTCGTCGCCCGGCCCGGCGCCCAGGTTGCCGCCCGATCCGGGTGCCACCGTGGCGGTCGTCCCGGAGCCGGTGAAGGTGGACCCGGCCTCCGCGCCAGTGGCATCGTTGAACACCGTGGCGAACCCGCTGGCCGGGAACTTCGTCCCGCTCGCCGCCGTGACCGCGATGGCGGAGAAGGCGTCACCAGCGCCGTTCGGCGTGAATCCGTTGACCACCTTGAACGTGGCCGAGTAGGAGACGGTCCCGGCGGACGCCGAGGACGAGACCAGCCTGAGGACCGGCGCGCTGATCGACGTTTCGGGCGTCAGGTCGATGGACACCGAGGCCCCGCCCGCCGCCGGGTGCGTCTTCACCGAGAATGTCCCGCTGCCGCGCTTGGCGGAGTTGGCGGCGCCATAGGCCAGGACCGTGATCTCGTCGCCGCTCTTGGTGGTCAGCCCGTCGTCGGCGAGCGTGATGGACGGCCCGGCTGAGCTCCCGCCCACCGGGCAGACTCCGGCCTCCGCGCCGGTCGTGTCGTCGATGAGGACGTACTGGCCGCTCGCGGAGCACCGCGGAAAGACCGCGCCTGCCGAGGTCAGCGTCACCGTGGACGTCCCGCTGGTGAGCGGTCCCGTCGACGCGAAGGTCTCGGCGTAGACGACCTTGGTCGCCGAGGCCGATGTCGAGCTCAGCTGGCCCGTGGCGGTCATCGCGGTCGGGCCGGTGAGGGGTAGCGTCACTAGGCCAGGGTCGGCGCTGGTCGAGACGCTGGCGGGGCTCATCGTCGCCGGGTTGGTCACCCCCTTGATCACCACGAAGATCGTGTTACCCGGATTGGTGTCGAACCCCGCGGTGATGGCGACCGACGAGCCGGTCACGGTCGCGCTGACGCAGCCGTTCTCCGGACCCTGCGACCCGGCGGGCCCTGCGTCGATGAAGTAGTACTCGCTGCAGCCGCCGGACGGGAACTTGGTGCCCGCCGGCGCCTTGATGATCACGGTTGACGAGCTGCTGGCGGCGCCGCTGGAAATCAGCCGGTCAGGGGCGGTGAAGCCGATCGACCACCGCACCCCGGCGGCCGCCGGGACGTAGGAGCTGAGCTGCAGGAACGGATTAGCTACCGATCGCTGCGCCTGCAGCGAGTAGGTCAGCGTGGCGGCCAGCGGGTCAGACGTCGTCTGGATCCGCACGTGCTGGGTGCCCGTCCCGCCCGGGCTGGTCACGCCGTAGAACACCAGCGTGGTCTCGTCGCCCGGGTTGGCCACCACCCCGGTGACCGTGGCGGTGGTGCCCGTGGCGGTCAGGCCCGGGCAGCCGGTGGTTCCGTTGGTGTCATCGATCACGTCGACCTGCGAGCAGCCGCCGGACGGCAGCACCGTTCCCGCCGGGAATCCCACGGTGACCTGCGAATCCCTGCTGAGCCTGTCGGGGCTGGCGAAGGTGACGGAATAGCTGACGCCGGACGCGCCCGCCGACGATGAGGAGACCTGCAGCACGGCATCGCTGACGGCACGCTCGGCCACCAGCGTGTAGGCCAGGCCCACCGCCGTGGGGTCGGCGCTCGTAGCGACCTCCAAGGTCCGCGCCCCGGCCGAGGCCGGGTTGCCGACGCCCGGTATCACGACCGAGACAGGATCGCCCGCGGCGGCGCTCACCGGCAGCGTGATCTGCGCCGAGGTACCGCCGGTGACCGTGCCGCTGCCGCAGCCCTGCGCGCCGGTCGCATCGTCGGAGATGGAGTAGCAGACGTCACCCGGGCCCGGCAGGATGGTCCCGGGCGGCGCATCGATAGTAACGGTCGACGTGCCCTTGGTCAGGGCGCCGGTCGACTCGAAGCTCACGGTGTAGCTGACCTGCGTCGCCGATGCCGACAGCGAGCTCACCGCAATCGTGGCCTTGCCCACCGCGCCGCCGGACGCCAGCGCGGTTCCGGCCGGCAGGCCCAGCACAGCCAGCGCGGACAGCGCGCCGACCGCACCCCAACGCAGCCTGGAGCGGGTAGCACCCATCCCGGCTAAGCTCTGTCGTCTGATCGTGTTCATCCGCATTCCTCCCCGGTTGCGCACCCTGGCGTCCTCCCCGGCTGCCGCGCCGCACCTACGGCACCGGCCTGCGGCCCACGGTAGGGACGCGCCGTCCAATGAGCGTTAAACGGGCGAGCCCGGTCCGATGCCGTCGTGCCCGAGTTGCGCTTCCAGCAGCACGAGCGGCCGCGAGGCCGCGAGGCCTAGTTCGGTGAGGAAGGCCCGCGCCTGCTTGAGGGTCGTCCGCGCCGACCCGGTCCGACCCTGCAAGGCCAGCAGCCTGGCCAGGCGGACGTACCGACTCTCGTCGTGCGGCTCGCACTCAGCCGCCCGCCGCAGCAGGCGAATGGCCTCGTCCACGTCGGCCCGCTCGTCGGCGTCGGCGGCCAGCAGGTCGAGGAGCTCGACGTAACGATTCCGCAGCCGCTCCCGCGGAACCCGCGCCCAGTCGTCGTAACGGTCGTCGGGCAGCAGATCGCCGCCGTACATGTCGACCGCCGAGCGGGCCAGCCCCTGTGCCCGGCTCACCTCCCCTGCAGACCTGGCCACGATCGCGGCGTCCGCCTGCGCCTCGAACAGGTCCGCGTCTGACTCAACGTCGGACGGCAGAATGATCATGTCCTGATCCCGGACGAGCACGTCCCCGGCCGCCGCCCGCAGACGGCTCAGGAGGTTCCGCAGCCGGTTGCGTCCCTGCTGCGGGTCCGCATCCGGCCAGAGAATCTCGATGAGTTCCTCGGCGTGCATGCGTCCGCCGGCCGCCGCGACCGCCCGCACCGCCTTGGCCGGCCGGCCAGCAGGAAGGTCGGCCACCGTACCGCGCCACCGGAACTCGAAGCGGCCGAGCAGCGTGAGGGACAGCCCGCCGGTCCCGGCCATGAGCGCGGGCGCCGAACGCGACCCGGCGGCCAGGGCGAGCGGCAGCAGCGTCTGCGCCACCAGCCGCTCGCGCCATAGCGGCGCGTGCGGCTGGCCTAGCTCGAGGCAGGTATCGAAAGCCCTGGCGGCCAGCGCGCCCGCCTGCGGATCTGCCCGCCGGTGGGCCGCGAACGCACCGAGCAGCAGCAGCGGCCACCGCTCCTGCGGTTCGAGGTCGTAATCCGCGAGCGTCGCGGCGATCACCTCGGCGGCCTGCACCGGATCACCTGAGCGCCCGAGCACGCCGGCCCCGAACACCCGGACCGGCCGCTCGCAGCCGGCCATCCGCTCCCGCGCTCTGGCCAGCCGGTCAAGCGCCATCTCGTGCTCGCCCACCCGGTCGAGGTAGTCGCAAGCGCAGGCCAGGAACTCCACCCCGGACGCCTGTTCGTACCAGATGTCGCGATGCGCTTCGGCCTCCAGCACCGCCCGGACGGTCCGCCCGCGATCGCCGGAGTAGGAGGCCAGCGCCGCCTCGGCCCACGACGCATAGGCGATCACCCATTCCTCGTGGTAGGCCCGGCCGATCTCGCGGATCTCGTCAATGCTCGCCTCGGCGTCGGCGAACCGGCCGAGTTCGATGAGGACGTCGGACCTGAAGCTCTGCACCAGTGCCCGGTAGACGCTCCGCGCCGGAAGCTGGGCGAGCACCTCGTCGAGGGTGGCCAGCGCACGATCGTTGCGGCAGAGCGCGAAGTAGAAGCCCATGGCGACGGCCACGAGCGCCTGCGCCGCCCAGGTGCGCTGCCCGGCCCGGCGGGCCAGCCGGGCTGAGTCAAGCAGCAGCGTCTCCGCCGCCGCCTCCACGCCGCTAGCGCTGAACCACGAGGCCAGCCGCCCGAGCACGTCGAGCGCCCTGGCCCTGGCCGCGTTCTCCCCGGCGCCCGCGCTCGCCACCACCGAGGCGGCCAGCGCCCTGGCCTGCTCCCGGTCGCGCTCGTCCCACATGAGGTCCCTGGCCCGTTCGGCGTCGATCTCCCGCCGGAACACGCGGTCGGCCCGGTCCGCCTGGGCGTCGAGGATTCGCGCCGCACGGGCCAGCGCCTCGCCCCTGATGTCGGCCCGGTGCGCCGTCTCGGCGACCCGGGCCAGGTGCAGCAGGACTCTCGGATGCTGCTGCACGGCGGGCGGCGTCAGGTCGGCGACCACGTCGCGGAGCGTCGCCCAGCCGAGGTCCTCAACGTCACCGACCGCGACCGCGGCCAGCATTCGGGCGGCGTCGCCCGGCAGCCCCGCCGCCAGCAGGGTTCGCAGCGCGGCCAGCAGCTCGCCATGGCGCTCGTAGACCTCGGCGGCTGCACGTGCCGTCTCGGGGGCCAGCTCACGCCCGGCGGCCAGATAGGCGGCGACCGGGCCGGGCATCTCCCACCAGCCGGTCGGCGCCTGGGTCAGCGGGAGCCCGACGGCCAGGATACGGTGCAGCGTGCCGTCAGCGCCGCTGACGGCATCGGCGATCTCAGCGGACAGCAGCGGCAGGTGAGCCAGCTGGGTGATGGCAGCGCGCTCCGGCGGCCGGAGGAGCGCTGTGATCGGGTCAACCAGCGGGGCAATGGTCACCTCCCGCCGGCCGCCGCGGTCGCGGGAGGCGCCGAGCCCGTCGACGGCCGCCTGGGATGAGGCGGCTAGGACCAGCGCCGTCGCCCAGCCCCTGGTCGCCTCGAGCAGGACGCTCAGCTCCCAGGTCGAGGGCTGGCGCCTGAGATAGGCGCCGATCAGCACCGAGGCCTCCAGCTCGGTGAACTCAAGTGCCCGGGTGTCGAGGTGGGCTGCCGCTGGAAGGACCCGTAGCGGCTGGAGCGCCTCTGCCAGTCGGCGGGCGGTGATGAGCAGCCGGTGCGGGGCAGGGAGCCCGCGGGCCAGCCGCAGCACCAGAGCAGTCACCTGTGGCTGGCGGAGGTGGTGCGCGTCGTCGAGCACGACCAGTAGCGGCACGGGCAGCTGGGCTAACGCGTCAAGTAGCCGCTCGACCGCGGTCGCGGGATCGACCACGTCGGTGGCTGAGGCCAGGTCCGAAAGTCTCGAGGTCGCCAACGACCGCCGCAGGGATCCCATCAGGAGGGCCGGATCGTCGTCCGGGGGGCCCACCGGCACGAACGCCGTGGCGACGCCAAGCTCCCGCTGGTACTGCCTGGCCAGCACCGATTTGCCGTAGCCTGCCCCCGCCTCGACGACGCCGACCGACCCGCCCAGCAGCTCAGCGAGAAGACGGCTGCGAACTACCTCCCGTCCCGGGGCCGACGCAACGCCTTCGGCGCCGGGCACAGGTCCTGGCGGTAACGGGCTGGCGGCCATCCCATAACGCTACGACCATCCACCTGGTAGCTGCACGTGCTATGTCCGTTACAGATGGTCAGTGGCACGCGGCGCCCAGGCCGCCTGGCTTAGTCGTTTTCGACGACGAAGTCCCACATGGCGGTGATCTTGCCGCCGGGCGCCCAGCGCATGACGCCTTCACCAGTCGCCATCACGGCGCGGAGCTCGAAGCGGACGGTGCGACCGGGCACAATGCTGACCGGAGGGGCAGGATGTCCGGGGACGAGCGTCAGGTGGTAGATCGCGCCGAGGTGATCAAGGGTGGTGAAGTCGGCGATCCGGATGCGGACACGGCCCGATGCACGTGACAGCCTGACGATCCACGTGCAGGTGGTCGCCGGCGTACGGTAGGGCAGGCCCTCGCCGGGGACCTCCGGGCCGACCACGGTGGCCAGCACCGAAGCGCGGGGCAGCCGGACCTCAACGCTGTCCCCCTCGGAGGTCAGCGCAGGACGCTGGGCCGAGCCGACGAGGACGCCGTCCGGCCGCAGCGACGACTTCGGCAGGAACCCTGGCAGCGAGCCATAGCTATCGCTACTGGCAGCGGGCGAGGTACCGCACGCCGCCGCCGTCAGTCCGAGCGCGAGCGCTGCCGCTGCGGCCGGCAGCACGCGGCCGGGGCCGGACCTCCAGGTCCGGCCCCGGCCCTTGGCCGGCAACTGCCTCACGACGTCCGTAGCGCAGGGACCGGCGTCCGCCGCCGTCGGATCAGGAAGTACAGGCCCGCGCAGAGCAGGAGCCCGCTGATCCCCCCGAGGGGATACTCGATCGACGGTGAGGACATGACCAGCGACGTGACGCCTCGGGTACCTGAAGTGCCCCCAGGGTTGTTGAACACGTCGCGCCCGAACGGAGCCAGGCCCGGCTGGGCTGCGTAGCCGAGGTGCCCGAGGCCATCCAGGCCGCCGGATACCGTGCCTGCCGGGAGCTTCTGGTAATCATCGCCGGCCGACACATTGAAGATGTCCTCCATGGTGCGCAGCCAGCTGTAGTGGTTGTAGTACGTCGTCGTTGAGGTTCCTGGCTTGATGAACGGACTGATCAGCACGCTGCCGGTGTCGCCGCCGCCCGGGGTCGGGTCGGTGGCGTCATAGAGCGGGTCGGCGGTCTGGCCGGCGGTGAGATATCCGGGAGCGCCCTCCGCGCTGAGGGTGATGCTGGTGACCGCGCCGGTCGGGGTGACCGGGTTGCCGTTCTGGTCGACGAGCTGGAATGAGCCGTCGATGACCGAGCCGGTGTTGGAGGTTGGGTACTGAGGCCCGGTGTCACTTACGGCACCGACGAAAGTGCTGGGCGGGATCGGGCTCGTGCCGCCAGGCCCGGTGGTATCCACCGTGTCGGTCACCTCCCGGCCCGTGTCGTCGGCAAGGATCGAAGGGTCAAGGATGTAAGTCGACGATGAGCCGCCTGCCACCGTGTCGGTCCTCGCGCCCGGCGAGGTGCCCGAGCCCCCGCGCACGATGCCGGGCACGCAGTTGGCCGGCACCAGGGTCGGGGTGGTCTGGGTGCAGGCCGGCGGCCGGTCGATGAAGGAGTTATTACCCGGGCCCGGGTAGAGCTGGTCGCCCTGGCTGTCGGTGCCGAGCGTTGAGTTCGGGCCGGTGGGCTCCGTATTGACGTTCTGACCGTCGATGTTTTGGCCGGCCGCGTCTGCGGCAATTCCTGCTGTCGCGTTGGGCTGGTCGGTATCGGTGGGGCCGTAGGCGTTGGCGTTGTTGAAGCTGTTGCCCGAGTAGGTGAACGCCGGGAAGCCCTCGTCGAAGGTGACGTCGATAAGGCCGCCCTGCTTAAACGCCGGGGACCGCTCGATCATCGGGATGTAGTACTCAAGGAACAGGTCGGAGGCGTAAAGGCCGCCGGTGTAATTCTTCGGCGTGGTCGACTGCGGGTCGGGCGTCGGCGTCTGGTAGATCGGCTGGCCGCTGGCGGTGAAAGAGCCCGAAAGGTTGTTGCCCTTGCACACGGCGTCGTGGGCGTCGCTGCAGTTATCGGGAGTGATCCAGCTGAACGCCGGCGTGGTGGAGACGCTCTGCAGGTCCTGGTAAAGGCCGTTCGTGGGGCTGTCCAGGTTGGCGATGTGGGCCGAGTCGCAATCGGTGCCGCCCTGGACCGGCGTGGTCAGCGGCGGAGTTGTGGTGCCGTCCGCATTGACCGTCCCGGTCAGGGCGTGGAACCAGGGGAACGGGAAATGCTTCGCGACGTATTGGTCGTTGGGCTGAGCACCAGTAAAGCTGATGACGCCGGGCGGGTATGGGTGGGCCGGGGTGGCCGTCAGGTAGGTCGGGTTGGTCGTGGGGTTGTTGGCCGCCGTGCCGGGCCCGCCGCAGACAGCGTCCTCCCGGCCGGGCTGATCGCCGAGGTCCTCCGCGTAGCCCTTCCAGGTGACACCCGCCGCGTCGAGCTGGTTGAAGAGGGTCGGCACGTCCTGCGGGTAGGTGCACCCATTGGCACCGTTCGGGGCGTTGGCGTTGCTGGGCTGGCTTGCGTTGGCCGGCGAGTTGACCTGGCCGTAGTCAGGGTCCCTGCGGAGCGAGCCGCCGGCCGAAACGATGTCGGCGTTGCTGCCGAAGTCGTAGTCCTCGACGCTGCAGTCGCTCTGGGTGTCCTCCTGCGGCGCCTGCCCCGATACCAAGGCCAGGTAGTTGTCCATGCTGGAGTGCCCGGTCCCGTAGTAGTTCTTGAGCAGCACGCCCTGGCTGGGCAGCGTCTGCCAGAGGTAGCTGTTCCTGTTGAGCCCGGTGAATGTGGCGTCGTAAGACTTGTTTTCCAGGATGATCAGCCAAACGTGCTTAATCGATCCCGGCCTGAGCCCCGTGCTCGTGATCGCTGCGGATCCGGCGCTGGCACTGGCCGCGGGGACGACAGCGGCGGTCAGGCCGAACAGCCCGAGCCCGGTCGCCAAGAGCGCGGCCAGCGTTCCACGGCTTGTCCTGATTAAGAATCGCATGAGCAAGTGCTACCGCCGCCGCCTATCCCCCGCAAGGGCTGTACCTGCATTCGTAGTGAACTTGCGGTAAACGGAACGAAACTCCCGGCCGGCGCTTTGCCGGGCGGCCGGCCCACCGAGCCGCGGGAGGCCGTCAGGAGCAGGTCGTAGCCATCCGTGCGCTGGCCGGCGCTGGCCAATCGACAGCGCGGGCGCCTGCGTAGGGTGGCAACCAGATCATTTTCCTAGATTCTGGTGAATTTTTGGTGATCGATCATTCCGGTCAGGAGCCGTTGCTCACACCTCAGGCGCCGCGGCCCGGCAGGTCGCAGCCGGAGCGGGCCTCCGGCTGGCTGGGGCGGGCAGCGCTGGCCGCGATCAGTGTCAGCCTCGCGCTGATGGTCGCGGTGGGGGCTCAGCGGCCCTCCGCGGCGGAGCCGGCTTTCCCCGCGGCGCATCCGTGGCCGCCCTGGTCCGCCGATACTCATCTCCCCGTCGTGGCGGTCTCCCTGGCCATGTGGGCCGCGGCCCTGGCCGGCACGGCCGGCCTGAGTCTCGGGCTGGTGGCCGCGCGGCGCGGATGGCGGCCGCAGCCACGGCTCCTGATCACCGGCTCGGTGCTGGCAGTGGCGGCGTTCCTGCTGCTCGCGCCGATGGGATCCGGGGACATGCTGGACTACGCGGCCTACGGGCGGATCGCGGTGCTCGGGCACAGCCCATACCTGATGACACCATTTAGCCTGAAAAAATCGGGCGACCCGATCGGCGCCGTGACGCCGGTCATCTTTGAGCATGATCCTTCGGTATACGGCCCGGTCGCCACGGCGAGCGAATGGGCGGCATCGAAGCTGGCCGGGGACTCGGTGGCCAGGACCATCTTCTGGCTCAAGCTGTGGAACGCGCTGGCCTACCTGGCGCTGGTGCTCGCCCTGGACCGCCTGCTGCGCGGTGACGCCGCCCAGCGGGTGCGGGCGCACCTGCTGTGGTCAGTGAACCCGCTCATGCTGTTCGCCGTCATGGCCGGCGGCCATATCGACGGGCTGGCCGCCTGCCTGGGAGTGCTGGCGCTGATCGCCCTGCGGCGGATCGATGCCATCCGCGCGCTGCTGGCGGGGGCCCTGCTCGGCGCGGCCGTCGCGGTCAAGGCGCCGCTCATCTTGTTCGGCGTCGGCCTGGTCTGGGCGGCGCGGCGCTCGCCCCGGGCCCTGGCCGCGCTCGCGCTGGGAACAGCCGCCGTACTCGTTCCCAGCTATCTGCTGGCCGGACGGGGCGCGATATCGGCCGTGGTCAACCGGGCCAACGGGGCGCCGGTCTTCTATGTGCCCTGGGAGCTGCTAGCCCGGGCGCTGCACTGGGCGGGGGCCGCCCACAAGATCGATATCGCGGGAGCCATCGCGTTCGCGGTGCTGGCCGCGATCCTGCTGTGGCGGATGCCCGCCGGGCCGCCCGGCCTGGCCTCCGTCCGGCCGGTCCTGGCTCTCACCCTGGCCTGGCTTATCGTTTCGCCTCAGCAGCGTCCCTGGTACGACGCGATGCTCTTCCCGCTGCTGGCCTTGATGCCCGCCACCCGGCTGGACTGGATTGTGGTCTTCCGCGCGGCCGCCGCCACCATAGCCGAGCTGCCCGGCGTGACCTACTACATCTTCCTGCGCCCCTCCTGGCTGTCCAGGACGGGCGACATCCTGTCCACGGTGCTGGTCCCCTGGGCCCTCATCCTGACGGTCGTCGCGCTGCTGGCCTTGTGCGTCACCGGCCGCTGGACGCCCGGCGAGCCCGGGGATGGCCCGGTTGCCCGGCGGCCGCCCGGGACCCGGCTGCGGGCCTTAGCCGATCCTCCAGGTGTCGCTCAACGCCTGACGGATCTCAGCCGCGCGGCCATCGGCAGAATCCCGGAGAATTCACGGCCCAGGACGGCCAGCGGCCGGCCGCCCAGCTCGGTCGCCGCGGCCACGTCCACCCTGTCCAGGCCCACGCCGAACTGATGGATCAGCCCGAAGGTGCCCGCCTCGATGACGGGCCTGCCGATCGGCGCAGCGAAGCACCCTTACGGCAGCGCGGCCAGCAGTTCCCCGACCGGCTTGCGCCGCCCGGCGTAGAACGGGATTTCCACCCTGGTGTGCAGCCTGGCCCGGGCGCCGCGCAGGTGGCGCATGAGGTCCACGATCCGGTGCAGTTCGTCGGCCTCGAAAGCGAGCATCCACTCGTAGTCGTTCAGCGCGAAGCAGGCCACCGTGTTGGCGCGCACGTCCGGATACTCGCGGGCCATCATCCCGTGCTCGGCGAGCATGGCCCGCCGCTCGCCGTCCTCCAGCAGGTACCACTCATATGACCGGACAAACGGGTAGACGCAGACGAAGCCGCGCGGCTCCTCACCGGCCAGGAACGCCGGGACGTGGCTCTTGTTGAACTCCGCCGGACGGTGCAGCGCCATCACCGACCACACCGGCTCGCTGGCCCGCCCCAGGCCCGTCCTGCGGAACCGCGAGTACATCTCCTGCAGGTCATCGCAGGACGGCGCGATCCACCAGAACATGTAGTCCGCGTCGGCCCGCAAGCCCTGCACGTCATAGCAGCCCCGGGTGACGACGCCCTTCCCGGCGGCCTGCTCGCACAGCTCGGTGACCTCCGCCGCCAGGCCCGCGCGGCCGCCCTCGCCGCCCGCCGAAGCCGATGAGGCAGACGGAGCCGGGTCAAGGGCCGCCACGTCAACGACCCGGAACACCGACCACATGGTGTAGCGGATCTCCTCGTTCAGATCCCGCGCCTTCGGCCGCCGCCCTGTGCTGCGCTGCCCTGTACTGCGCTGCCCTGTACTGCGCTGCCCTGTACTGCGCTGCCCTGTACTGCGCTGCCCCGCGGTCGGCTGTGCTGCGTCCGGCTGCCCTGCGGTCACCCGCGGCTCGCTCTTCTCGGTCCCGGCCATGCCCTCATTGTCCACCCGGCTGACCGGCACCGCAGAGCCGGATCACCTCGCCGTACAGCAGCCGCTTGTGCGCGGCGAGCGTGCGGCGGTCCTTTCCGGCCAGTTCCCTGGCCAGCGTGACCGCGGCCGACAGCACCTCATCCTCGCTGGCCGTCCAGTGCACGATGCCCGCCGCCTGCCCTTGCCTGGCGTCGTACCTGCGGCCGGTGACGATCGCCTCGTGCGCCGTGCGGCGCGGCAGCTTGGCGGAGACCACGGCGTACATCTCGGGGGTCAGCGGCAGCCCGAGGTCGGCCTCGGGCAGGCACCAGTAGCCCCGGTCCTCGCGCATGATCACGAAATCGTGGGCGACGGCGAACATCGCTCCGGCGGCGAACGCGTGCCCGTTGACCGCCGCGACCGTCACGGAGGGAAAGCCGACGACGCGACCGAGGAGCCGGTGCACGTCGCCCACGAAACTGGCCGCGTCCTGGCCCGCCGCTGCCAGCCAGTCGAGATCGAGGCCGTTCGAGTAGAACTTGCCATCACCCGTCGTGACCAGGGCCGATGGGCCTTCCGGCCGGGCGGCCCGGTCGAGCGCCTCGTTGATCGCGGCCACGGAATCAGCATTGAACCGGTTCTCTCCGGCGCGCATCCGCAGGATCCAGACAGCGCCGTCCCGCTCGATCCCGATCACCGGCCGTCTCCTGTCCCGGTCGAGTCCGGCCGGGATTCGAGGTAGGCCAGCACCTGGGTGGCGGCGAGCCGAGCGGAGGCGATGCAGGCCGGGATCCCAATGCCGTCATAGGCGGCCCCGCACACCGCGAGGCCAGGCTGCCCGGCTACGCCCGTCCTGATCCTTGCCACCCGCTCCAGGTGGCCAACGGTGTATTGCGGCAGCCCGCCACCCCACCTGCTGACCCTGGCATCGATCGGGGCGCCGCGTACCCCCGTGGCCGCGGCCAGCTCGGCGGCGGCGATCCCGGTCAGCTCGCCGTCGTCGCGCTGGAGCACCGCCTCCTCCCCCACCCGGCCGACCGAGCACCGGGCCACCAGCACCGGAGAGCCTGCCGCCGCCCGCAGGTGCGGCCACTTGACCGTGCTGAAGGTCACCGCCTTCACCGTCCGGCCGTCGACCGCCGGCACAAGATAACCGCTGCCCTGCGGCAGGCCGGGGAATGCCGCCTGCGGATAAGCCAGGGTCACGATCGCCATGCTCGCGTAGCCGATCTCGCCGAGCGCCGCGGCCGCGGCCGGGCTGGTCGCGGCCAGCAGCCTGCTCGCGGGCCGGGCTGGCAGCGCCAGGATCACGGCGTCGGCGTCCAGCTGCTCAGGGGCGCGGGCCGAGCCGATCGTGAGACGCCATCCGCCGGGAGTGCGGACCAGCTCGCGGGTCATCGCACCGGTGCGCACCTCCGCGCCTGACCTGGCCGCCACGGCGGCGGGAAGCGTCCCGAGGCCGCCCGCCAGCGTGGTGAAGGCCGGAGCGGCCGCCGGCGCACTCCCGGTGCCAGCGGGCGGCGGTCCGTTCCCGGCGACGGTCAGCCGCGGTCCGTCCCCAGGCCCAGGCAGCGGTTCGGCGGGCGTTACGGGTACTGGCAGCAGCGAGCGGGCCGCCCCGGTCAGCGTGCGGTGGGACCGGGCGGCCATCGCCAGGCCGGGCATGGTCGCCTCGAAGGACAGCTGGTCCGAGCGACCCGCGTAGACCCCGCCGACGAGCGGATCGACGAGCCGGTCCACGACTTCCGGGCCGAACCTGGCCCCGACCCAGCCGGCCACGCTGACGTCCCCGTCCCTGGCCATGGCCGGAAGATCGGGCTCGGTCCGTGCCCTGGTCAGGCCGGCCGCGGAAAGGATCCCCGACCGGCCAAGCTCATCGAGGTCAGCGGGCACGCCAAAGAACTGCCGCCTGGGCAGCGGGTGCAGCTGGCCACGGGACCAGATGCCCGCAGCCGTGGTGCCCGGCCGGACGAGCTGCCCCGCCAGGCCGACCGCGCTGATCAGCCCGGTACCCTCCGGCCGCCGGGCCAGCAGCGCCTCGGCGCCTTCGTCGACGGCGATCCCGGCGATCTCGGATACGGCCAGCTTGCCGCCGACCCGGGGCGAGCCCTCCAGCACGGTCACCGCGGCGCCGCTATCGGACAGGAAGAACGCGGCGGCCAGCCCGGCGATGCCACCGCCCACGATCACGATCACCGGCCGCCCGGCGGGAGTTGTCATCTCACCACTGTGCCGTAGACCAGGTGCAGCAGTGCGGCCACGCTACGGTAAGGGTCCCGGCGCCCGGCCTCGCGCTCAGCGGCGAGCAGGTCCGGCAGTTCGCCTGGATCCGGAGACGGCTGGTCGAGATGGTCGGTAAAGACGCGCACCCCGAACCAGCTACGGCGTGTCCAGCCGAGCGGCCTGAGCACCAGGTCCAGCTCGGCGGGGACATGAGCATGCGCGGCCACGCCCAGCCGGTTGACGTAGTCCTGGCTGTCGAAGGCACGTAGTGCCGCTGGCCAGTCGCCGCGCAGGCCGTCCCGCATCGCGGGGGCCAGGCCATTGCGCACCAGCAGCGAGATGGCGCCATCGGGCGCCGCCACCTGAGTCAGCGCGGCGAGCATCGGCCCGGGGTCGTCGAGATACATCAGGACTCCATGGCACAGGACAACGTCGAAGGTGCCCGTCACCAGCTCGGCAGCGCGCTCGCCCCGGCCGCGGACCAGATGAACGCGTCCGGCGACCTCAGCAGGCTGGCTGGCCAGCGCTTCCGCAAACCGTGCCAGCAGCTCGTCGGATGCATCCAGGCCGGTGACGTCGTGCCCGGCCCTGGCCAGGTGGAGAGCCTGGGTGCCCTGCCCGCAGCCCACGTCGAGGATTCTGGCCCGGCCGGCCCGGAGCTGGCGGAGTCCGGCCAGCTGGGACCGGAGGACCTCCTGGCGCACGACGTCTCTGAGCCGCCCGATGATCCCGATCCAGGCGCCCTCCGCGCCGGCGAAGGCGTTGCGTGCGGGCTCAGGTGTCCGGCGCTCAGGGTCAGCCGCGATCTTTGGGTCGGTCACGTGGGTCATCCTTCGGTATCCGATTATGCCGTGCCCGCATTGTTATCTGCTTACCGGAACCGGCGGCCAGTCCGGGCGCATCGAAGCTGCATGACCGACGCGACGAAGGTTCCTGCGTCCCCCCGGGGGCTGCGCACCGCAACGATTATCTGCGCCGTCGCCGTGTTCGCGGCAGCGGCGGCGCTGGCCGGCTGCTCGGCGGGCAGCCCGGGAGCGGCCAGCTCCGGCGGCCCGGCCAGGACTGGCTTCGGTACGGTTCACGGCCCGGCTCGCGCGCCGCTGGCGGCGTCCGCCGCCGGGCCCGCAACCGCGACGGGCCAGGCCGGGCCCGTGGTCGAGCCCGTGGTCGAGCCCGCCCGCCTGGTCCTGGCGCAGAGCATCATCTATACCGCCAGCCTGACCGTGCGGACCGGCAACGTACCGGACGCCGCCCAGCGGGCGGCGGCCATCGCCGCCAGCGCCGGCGGTTACCCGGCCGAGGAGCAGGAGTCGAGCCAGCCAGGGCAGCGGCAGGTCTCCGCCGCCAGCCTGGAGCTGAAAATCCCGGTGCCGGCCTATCAGGCCGCGCTCGGCAGGCTCCGCACCGAGCTTGGCACCCCGACGTCCCTCAGCCAGCAGGCGGAGGACGTCACCCAGCAGGTCGCCGACGTGGCCAGCCGGGTTGCGTCCGCGCAGGCCGCGATCGCGCAGCTGCGCGCGCTGCTGAGCCGGGCCGGATCGGTCGGCGACCTGCTAAGCGTGCAGGACCAGATCAACTCGCAAGAGTCAGACCTGGAGGCGCTGCAGGCCCAGCAGCGGGCTCTGGCGCATGCGACCACGTTCGCGACCGTCTCGCTGCTGCTGGTGGCCCAGCACCCGGTAACCGTTAAAAAAGCGAAGGGTCACGGCTTCGTGAGCGGCCTTTCGGCCGGCTGGCGCGGCCTGAGGCGCGCGACCACCTGGCTGCTCGGTGCGGTCGGCGCTGCGCTGCCGTTTGCCGTCATCATCGCGCTGGCCGGCGGGCTCGGCTACCTCATCCGAAGGCGCCTGCAGCGGCGCCGGGCCAGGCCGACCACCGCTGAGTAGCGCGGGGCGAGGGTTTCCTTGAAGGCGGCGGGGAACGGGACGACGCGGTCCTTGCTGCACTTGCCCTCCGAGTTCCGCGCTGGTCGGCGGACGCACTCGTAGTGGCATTTTCAGGTGTCCGAACACGGCTCTCCACCCCGGACTGTCTGACTGAGTCGAGTCAGCGGTGTGAGACAAACCTTCCTGCGCCGTCGTCGGCAGCGACATCAAACCCCGGTAGATCCAGCGCTGGCTTCGCGCATCCGTCCGATGGGCGGCCGATGGAGTTCGTGAGCGCCTATCCGAATGATCTTGAAGCTGCGCTGGACATACTGCGGGCCGAGGCATAGGCCCCGGCCCGCAGCACAGCCATTAGTCGTTAGGCCTTCTTGAAGTGGCTAGACCAGTAGCCCTGGCTGATCGGCTCGCCCGTGGTCGGGTTGAGGAACAGCTTACGGTTGTACCCGTGGCGGCCACTGAAGTCGAACATGGACAAGGTCGAGCCGGCCGCGGCGTCGGCCGCCCCGTTGCCCAGCGCCGGCAGGCCCCAGTTGTACTCGATGAACTTCACGACCGAGCTCTGGTCGATGAGGGTGTTATCGACGAAGTTCGACCGCGCCCACGGCGAGATGACCAGGAACGGCAGCCGGGGCCCGAGGCCGCACTTGCCCTGCTCGGGTTCGTTGGCCGAGTTCACCGGCACCAGACTGAGCTGGCTGCCGCATTCGCCGGTGCCGGTGAGGGCATCCAGCGAGGTCTGCGACTCGGTAATGACCGGGGCGAGCACGTGGTCATACCAGCCGTCAGAGTCGTCCCAGGTGACGATAACAGCGGTCGACTTCCAGGTGGGCAGCGACTCGAGCTGGTTGATGGTGTTGACCAGCCAGGTCTGCTCGTCCAGCGGGTCGGAGTAGCCCGCGTGGCCATCCTGGTACTTCGGCGCCTTAAGGTAAGAGACCGCTGGCAGGTTGCCTGCATCGGCGGCCGCAAAGAAGTCGGCGGTGTCGTACTGGTGGTTGGCCTGGTCGGTCTTGCCGATCATCGACAGCGAAGTCGGCGGCAGGTGCATCGGGTTGGCCGTTGAGGCGTAGTACTCGAACGGCTCGTGGTGCGGGCTGTAGTCGTCCACTACGGTGCCGCCCACGTTCTTGTGGGTCTCCGAGCAGATCTGGGCAGTGCTGGGGGGCGTTCCGTGACCCGGAACGTAGCCGTTGTCAAAGCCGCCCTGGAACCATCCCCAGGTGATCTTCGAGCTGTTCAGCTCGTCACCGATGTTCTTGCCGCCCATCGTGAGGGTTCCGGCCGCAGTGCCGCCGTCGCCGCCGTCCGAGCCTGGCAGATAGGAGCAGATGTCGTAGGTTGGGTCGGCGTCGGAGTAGGTGGTTCCCGGGCCCGGCTGGGCCGGGCCCGCCGTGATGTTGGAGGAGGTCAGGTCGGTCGTGTCGAGCCCCGGCGGGTTCGGGCACGGACTGTCGTTAATCGTCGCGGAAGATGGCCCGCAGATCGCGCCATAGGTCTGCGCGGCGGTCACGTTGAGAGCGCCGGGGGTCGACGGGCCGTAGGTCGTGCCGTAGGCGTTGTCACTCATCGCGAAGTGCTGAGCGTAATTCCACAGCCCGGTGACCGAGTTGCCGTCGTAGTAACTCATGACGGCCTTGTTGGATCCCGTTCCCGGCGGCGGCACCTCGGGCGTGCCGGGGGGGTAGTCGAACCCCGCCAGGCATTGCGTCAGCGTCAGATTGCCGCCGGTGTTCGCCGGATAGGCGTCCTCGGCGCCGTGGTCGGCGGCTAGCTGCTCTGCGGTGTAGTCGTGGTCCTGGTCGCAGGTCAGCGGAACATCGTGGCCGAGCCGCACCGGATTCGAGAGATTGGGGTTGTTGGTGAGCAGCGGCCCGGTCGGCTGACCGGACGAGGTTAGGTCGTTGTACAGGCCATTGACCGTCGGCGTGCCCTTCCGAGCGTGGAAGGCTGGCTCGCCAGGCGGGTTCGGAGCGTACGGATAGGTGCCGAAGTAGTGATCAAAGGAGACGTTCTCGTCGAAGATCACGACGAGATGCTTGATCGGCGTAGCGGTATTGCCATTGCTACCGCCCTGGTGGTGCGCGCTCGTGCTGGCGGCCTCGCCCGCGATTGCGCCTGTCACGCCGAACGCCATCGCCGCGAATAGTCCAGCGGCGGCAGCGACTGCAAAGGCCCTGACTGGTCGTCGCATCCGTGCTTCCTCTCCGTCGCAGATCCGGCCCTGCCCCGCCTGGAGTCGGATTGCCGGGCCTTGGGGCAGGCCGCGCCGCCGACTATAAGGCGTCTGGCCGAGGACAGGATGATGAAATGGAAGCCATTCCCCTAATACCTTCCGGCCTAAAGGTGAATTACAGATGTCCGGAACGGCCGCGCCGCATACGGCGCCCCCAGGGGTGGCCAACCCGGCGGATCCCGGCTGTAGCAGAGGTGTGACAAGGCCAGGCGTGCTGCCGCGGAGTGCCGCACGGGTCAGACCCGTCAACTCTCGCCTGGCCTTCGCGATGTCCAGCAGCGCTACGACGCCGTCATGGCACCCGGCCGCCCGACGCTCCTGACCGTGTTCGTTTGCGCGCCGACGGACTCCGCCGCGCCCAGCGGCGGGCCACTAGCGCGGGAGCCGGGCCGGCGCGGAGTGCACCAGGTCGGTGAGCCTGGCCAGCACGTCGGGATCGGTCTGCGGCAGCACTCCGTGACCAAGATTGAAAATGTGGCCTTCGGCGGTCCGGCCAGCTTCGAGGACCTCCCTGGCCCGCTGCTCGACCACGTCCCAGGGAGCGAGCAGGATCGCCGGGTCGAGGTTGCCCTGCAGCGCCTTGCCGGGCTCGACCCGCCGCACCGCCTCGTCCAGCGGCACCCGCCAGTCCACGCCGACCACGTCCGCGCCGGCCTCGCCCATCAGCCCGAGCAGCTCGCCGGTGCCGACCCCGAAGTGGATCCGCGGCACGCCAGCGGTCTCGAGGGCGCCGAAGATCCGCGCCGAGTGCGGCAGCACCGACCGGCGGTAGTCCGCCGGGCTGACCACCCCGGCCCAGGAGTCGAACAGCTGCACAGCGGATGCTCCGGCGGCGACCTGCACCTGCAGGAATGAGATCGTCAGCTCGGCCAGCCTGGCCAGCAGGTCGTTCCACAGCGGCGGGTCGCCGTACATCATCGACTTCGTCGTGTCGAAGCTCTTCGAGGGACCGCCCTCGACCAGGTAGGACGCCAGGGTGAACGGGCCGCCGGCGAAGCCGATCAGCGGCGTGGCGCCGAGTTCGGCCACCACGGACCGCACCGCCTCGGTCACGAACGGGACGTCACCCGGCTCGAGAGCGCGCAGCCGCCGCAGGTCGGCGCGGGTCCGGATCGGCTGCTCGATCACCGGCCCGACCCCAGCGCGGATGTCGACACCGACGCCGACCGCTCGCAGCGGTACCACGATGTCGCTGAACAAGATGGCGGCGTCCACGGCGTACCGCCGCATCGGCTGCAGCGTGAACTCGGTGATCAGCTCGGGCGTACGGCATGCCTCAAGCATCGAAATCCCCGCCCTGGCCGCCCGGTACTCGGGCAGCGACCGGCCGGCCTGCCGCATGAACCACACCGGCGTGTGGCTGACCGGCTGCCTGCGGCAGGCACGCACGAAAACGGATTCCTCCGGCTGCGGATTCACACCAGCGATCGTCTCACAGGCCCCACGGGCAGCGCGGGACCGCGAGCGCCGAAACGCCGCCGTGACACGCCGCAGCAGATCCACGCCATGCCGTGCCTGGCATGTCAGCATCGAGCTGTACCGTGCCAGTTCGGAGCACGTTGGCGGCGTTTTCAACGGCGGCGAGGAGGTCGCGGATGGTCGAAATGATCCGGCACTGCCCTGACTGCGGCCAGGACCGGCCTTTCGAGCAGTGCCACCCGCAGGATGGCAGCTGCCCGGATGGTGTCGACGGGTGCTGCCCTGAGTGGCTGTGCGCCGACTGCGGCGTCGGGCTGCTGATCGGCTTTGTTCCGTACCAGGGTCAGCCGGCCCGGGCGGAGCGGCTGCGGCGCCTGGTCGCATGACAAACTCGCGCCCGCCGACCATGCTCGGACCATGAGGCCTGCCACCGGGCCAGTGGAACGAGAGGACCCTGGCGCTGCGGCTACGTTCCGGTCCGCAGTAGCTGATCTTGAGGCAGGGATAGCCGCCCAGCGGCAGGTTCGCCTTGAGCTTGCCTTCGATGGCGAGCCGCCGCCGCGCAAGCTGGCGCCCTACGCCGCCGCTGTGGCGGCCACCGTACACGAGGCAGATGATGAGATCGGCTGGGGCCGGTTCGTGTTGCTGTATGACCCGGCCGGCCAGCCCGGCTGGGCGGGCCCGCTGCGTATCATCGCCTACATCCGGGCCGAACTCGAGCCCGAGATCGCGGCCGACCCGCTGATCGGCCAGGTGGGCTGGAGCTGGCTGACCGAGGCGCTGGAGGCCCGGACCGACGGCTATCGGCAGGCCAGCGGTACGGTGACGAGGGTTGTCACTGAAGGGTTCGGCGTGAAAGGAGATGAGCCGGTCGCCACCGAGTTCGAGCTCAGGGCATCCTGGTCGCCGGGCGGCCCTGATGCCACCAGGCCGGGCATAGCCGGGCACGTCGCGGCCTGGTGCGACGCGCTGTGCACGGCGTCAGGGCTTCCGCCATTGGCAGCAGGAGTCAGCCCGCTGCGGCCGCCGCGCCGCAGGCGGCCGCAGTGACTGCCGCCGGGCCGCATCCCGCGCCAGCGGAGCCGCCGCCCTCCGACCGCGCGCCCTCAGGTCCGGCCTTCTCAGGTCCGCTGTCCTCAGGTCCGCTGTCCTCAGGTCCGCTGTCCTCAGGTCCGCTGTCCTCAGGTCCGGCGCCTTCAGGCCCGGCGCCCTCGCCGCCCTCGGATCTGGCGCCGTCAGATTCTGGAGACCCCGCGTCTGCGCAGCCTGCTGACAGCCCTGGGCCGGTGCCTCTGCTGGAGCCCCGGGATGGCATGCCGACGCTGGTCGTGACCGAGGAAGCTCTGGCCAGCGCGGCTCGGGCGCTCGGAGCCGGCCAGGGCCCGGTGGCGGTCGATGCGGAGCGCGCCTCAGGCTTCCGCTACGGGCACCGGGCCTTCCTCGTGCAATTCCGGCGCCGCGGCGCCGGAACCGTGCTCATCGATCCGGTCGCCTGCCCTGACCTCTCCGCCGTCGATGCCGCGCTGGCCGGTACCGAAGCGGTCCTGCACGCCGCGTCGCAGGACCTGCCCTGTCTCGCCGAGATCGGCTACCGGCCCCGGCTACTTTTCGACACCGAGCTGGCCGGGCGGCTGCTCGGGTATCCGAGAGTCGGCCTCGGCACCCTGGTCGAGGCAGTGCTCGGCCTGGCCCTGGAGAAGAGCCACTCCGCAGCGGACTGGTCCACCCGCCCGCTTCCTGAAGAGTGGCTCCGCTATGCCGCCCTCGATGTTGAGGTGCTCGTCGAGCTGCGTGATGCCCTGGCCGAGGAACTAGCCGCGCAGGGTAAGACCGACTGGGCGCGCCAGGAATTCTCGGCAGTGCTGGCCGCCGAGCCGCCCAGCCCACGAGCTGAGCCATGGCGCCGCACCTCCGGCATCCATCGGGTCCGCAGCCGCCGCGGCCTCGCCATCGTCCGGGAGCTATGGCTGGAGCGGGACAAGATCGCCCGGCGGCGTGACCTGTCGCCGACGCGCGTGCTTCCCGACTCGGCGATCGTCGAGGCCGCCCGGGCGCTGGCCGGTGGGGCCGCCGATCTCAGCGGCGTCGCCGGCTTCAGCGGCCGTGGCGCGCGGCGCCATGGGCCTGAATGGCAGCGCGCCGTCGGCCGCGCCAAGGCGCAGCCGGAGCGCGCGCTCCCAGAAGCGTCGGCGCCGCCAAGCGACGGACCGCCGCCCGCACACCGCTGGCCAGAAAGGGATCCGGTAGCTGCGCGCCGGCTCGCCGCTGCCCGCGCGGTTGTCGCCGCCCTGGCCGACGAGCATCACCTGCCGACCGAGAACCTGCTGCCGCCAGATGCCGTGCGCAGGCTCGCCTGGCAGCCGCCCGAGGTGCTCAGCCCCGAGACGGTCGGCGCGGAGCTGGCCAGCTTCGGCGCCCGGCACTGGCAGGTGCAGCTCACCGCCCTGCCGATCGCCAAGGCACTGCTGCGGCTCATCGAGAAAGGCGATGCCTGAAGTTCGGCGTCCTGCGGCTGCAGAGCGCGGGAGGCTGGGACCCGAGCGGGGCCAGGCCGCGGGCCCGAGCGGGGCCAGGCTCAGGCGCTCCTTCGCAGCGACCCCAGATCGCAGGGCATCGCAGAGCCGGCTCGTGGCACTCCGGCGCACGGCAGCGGCTCGCCGGTCGGCGGGTAGTAAGGAAAGACGTTCAGCAGCACCTCGCAGTCGCAGCGATAGCCTCCTCGCCGCTGAATGCGAGCCACCAGCCCACGGGCCCGCGGCGCGCGTGCGTCGCGCCAGCGAACCGTCCATCGGTACGTACCGTCACAGCCGAACTCGCCGATCATCCGCAGCAGGAAGCAGCGCAGGCACTCGTGCTCGCCCGGCTGGGTCAGCTGCCGCGCCAGGTCGGCAAGCTCGGCCTCGACTGCATCTGCAACGCTCTTCGCCATAACTGTCTCCTTCGCCGGTGTTTCGGTAGCCGATTTGTACCGCCGACCGCCGACAGTTCTGGTGGTCGCCAGCTGAGTCAGAATGGGTTGATGACCTCTCGCGCCTGGACAGCACTCAAAACGCCCGTCGGGCCGATCTCGGTGGCCTGCAGCGAATCAGGAGTAACCGGCGTCTGGTTCGGGGTGCCACCGCCTGACTCGGCCGGTCCGGCAGGACTCCAGGCTGCCACCGAGCTTGCGGTCGCCGCGCGCCTGCAGCTTGGTGAGTATTTTTCGGGGCAGCGCCGGACCTTCGATCTGGCGCTTGACTGGTCGGCCGCTTCCCGGCTGCAGCGCTGCGTGCTCGGGGTGCTGTTCGATTCGGTGGCGTTCGGCGAGACCGTCACCTACGGGGTCCTGGCCCGGCGTGCCGGGGCCCGTGCCGCCGGGGCGGCCCTGCCCGCCCGGGCCATCGCCAGGTCATGGGATCCAACCCGTACCCGGTGATCGTTCCCTGTCACCGGGTCGTGGCGGCCGACGGGCTTGGCGGCTACAGCGGTGGCGCTGGCATCGAGATCAAGCGCTGGCTACTGACCTTTGAGGGGTCCTTGTCGCCCACGCTCGACTGGACCCCGGCCGGTCCTGACCTCCTGACCGGCTGGCCGGCTGGCTGGCCGGCTGGCCGGCTGGCCGCCTGGCCGCTCCGGCGACCTCAATGGCTAACGGCTCGCTCACCGTATCCGGGGTTCCTGGGCCTACTTTCGGTTTGATGAATACGGGAATTCATCATGAATTACCTGATGGATGCGGGAATCTATCGGGTGGCAGCCCGGCCTCCGCGGGTCGCGGCCGGTGCCGGTGGCCCTGCGGAGCCAGGCCGTCAAAGACAATGCGCAGGGCGTCCTTGGTCGGGAAATGACGGAACACCGTGGCGATCCCCACGCCTGCAAGCCGCGCCACCTGCTCGGTCGACGCCGACTCTCCCTCCCGGCCGAACACCTTATCGGCGGCGTCCAGGATCCGGGCACGGTTCGTCCGGGCGTCGGCGCGGTTTTCCACAAACTGACCTGGGGCGTAGCCGAGCACCGCTGGGATGAGCTACCCGCCCTCTACGCGGAACGGACCGACGTCCGTCATCCCCTCGATCCGCTCAGGTCACCTGCGCTGCGCAGCCGCGATGAGGTCAGGGAGCACTTCAGGGCGGCCGCCGCCGCCCGGCCGAGGGTCAACCTGAGGCCAGGCCGGCCTCACCATCCACCAAACCACCGACCCGGAGGTTATCGTGGCCGAGTTCGAGCACCGGGGAACCGCTCCGGCCACCGGCGAGGCCTTCGCGCTGCCGGCCGTCTTCGTGCTCCGCGTCCAGGCCGGAGAGATCGTTTCCTCCCGTGACTATGTCGATCACCTCGGCTTAGCGCAGATGGTAGGCAGGCTCGATGATCTGATCGCGGCCATGAGGAAGGCTCGGCAGTGATAGATGCCACCGGGCGTGCCACCCGACCGCAGCGGGTAACCGGACCGCGGCCAGCCACCGCACCGTGGCCGGTAGCCAGCCCGTGACCGGTGACCGCACCATGGCCAGCAGAGGTGCGGTGCCGCTGGGCGCAGTCGGCCGGAACGGTCAGGTAAGTACCGGGGGCGTCCTCTCGCCGCGCGGGTGACAGGCCGGCGTGCTTGGCAGGAATGGCGGTCAGGCAGGCACGCGGGGCGTCCTCGCGCCGCGCGGGTGACAGGCCGGCGTGCTCGGCGGGAATGGCGCTCATGGCCGGCCCGACGGCGGTGTGGCGCCGACCGGCGGCCAGGAGCGGAAGGCTGCCCAGCGCGATGCCGGCCAGGATGGCCGCGCCGCCGAGCACCTGATGCAGGCCCGCTGGGTCGCCGAACAGGACGATCCCCGCTACCGCGCCCACGAGCGGCTCAAGGTTGAGGAACGCCCCGGCCACCTCAGCGGACACCCGGCCTTGCCCATAGGCGAAGAGCGTGAAAGGCGCCAGGGTGCCGCCGAGCGCCAGCCCGGCGCAGGCCAGGAGCGTTCCTGAGCCGCTTGGCGCGGCCGGCACGTGCTCGGTGAGCACAGCGACAGGCAGCGCGGCCAGAGCGGCCCCCAGGAACTGTATGGCCGTCACCGCGACCGGGTCGCGACCGCGCAGCAGGCCGGTCTGCGCGACGGTGAACGTGGCCGATATCAGCAGGGCCACCAGCACCAGGGCGTCGCCGCTGGTGGTCGCGCCGCCGCCCGTACCGCCCGCGACCAGGCCAACGCCCGCAAGCGAGACCGCAAAGCCCGCCCAGGCCACCGGACGCGCTACGTTCCCGCGCCACAGCGCCGCCACCACCGCGACCAGGACGGGTGTTGCGCCAATCAGCAGGGCCGCGTGGCTGACACTGGTCCGCGTGATGCCGGCGTTCTGCACGAGGACGGAGCCGCCATACCCAACCGCGCCCCAGGCCAGTACGGCAGGCGACCATGCGGCGCGGAGCCGGGAACGCACCGCCACCAGCAGGATGGCGGCCGCCACGGCGAAGCGCACGAACGTCAGCCAGCCTGGCGGAAGCCACTCCAGGGCCACCTTGGACAGTGGCACGGTCGTGCCCCAGAGCAGCCCGGCGGCGGTGAGAGCGCCAACACGGCGGAGGTCGGAGTTCATACCTTCATGGTTACCGTCAGCACGCCTAGAATTTGCTGGCTGACCCCTTTGGCGCAATAATGTATTGCGATATGCCTGTTGACCTTGATGAAGTTGACGTGGAACTGCTCACCGTGCTGCAGGCCGACGCAGACCGGACAAACGTCGAGCTGGCCCGGCTGGTCGGGCTGTCTCCAGCAGCGACGCTGCACCGGGTGCGGCGGCTGAAGGAGTCGGGGGTCATCCGTATCATCAGCGCCCGGCTTGACGCGGCCGCCGTCGGCTTTCCCCTGCAGATGTACGTCACGGCCACCCTCGGACGTCATGACCCGCGCTCCACCCGGGTGTTCGAGGAGCAGGTCAGGGCGCTGCCGCAGATCATCGCGGCCGACAACGTCGCGGGCGAGATGGACTACATGCTCACCGTCGTCGCCAGGGATGTCAGCGAACTGCAGCAGGTACTGGCCGCACTGGCCAGCAGGGGCGGTCAGCGGCTGGTGACTTACCTGCGCCTGGAGGAGATCAAGCCTCCGTCCAGGCTTCCGCTGGTGCCGACCACCCCGGCCTCCGGCCGCCAGCTCCGCCGGGCGGCGGGCCAGGGACCTGCTGCGGAGGCGAGGGACCGGCCGCGAGAAACTGGTCCGCCGCATCCTTGAGTCATCAGGCCGCCACCGCGAAAGCCGTCGGGCAGCCGCGGCAAATAGCCGTCAGGCAGTCGCGGCGAAGCGCAGGCGGTCGCCCAAGACCTCGACATGGGGACTGCTGAAGCCGGCCGCGCGCAGCCGGTCCGCTAGGGAGCCTGGCTCCACGGGCACAAAGATGTCGTCCTCGTGCAGACGGCGTCGCTCCGGTGTGTCCAGGCCGTCCGAGCCGAGTAGCACGCTGCCGGATCGCAGCACCCGGCTCAGTTCAGCCAGGGCGGCATCCTGCTGAGCCGCGGACGGGATGTGGTGCAGCATCGTCAGGCAGGCCGCAGCGGAGAAGCTCTCGGCCGGAAACGGCAGGCGTGTCGCATCTGCGGTGACCACCTCGACATTTGTCCCGTCCAGCCGTGCTGCGAGCTGGGCCGCGAGCACGCCGTCGAGCTCAACCGCGGTGACGCGGGCTGCGTGCCGTCGCAATACGTCAGTCGTCAGCCCGGGTCCCGCGCCCACCTCAAGCAAGTCGTCGCCCAGGTCATATCCGTCGAGGACCCAAGGAAGCAGTTCCTCTTCCACTAGCCGCGCCCACTCGGGGCTGGAGCAGATGGCCAGGTGTGCCTCGTTCATCTCCGCATCCTACGGCCGGGACGGCGGAGGCTCCGGTCGCCGGTCAGCCGCGAAGGCTCCGGCCGCCGGTCCGGTCAGCCGCGAAGGCTCCGGTCGACCGTCAGCCGTTGAGGCTGACCGTGCCATCGGGATGGAGAGTCCATCCCGGGTTATGCGCCACTTCCCAAGGATGACCGTCAGGATCGATGAAGACGCCCGACCGCCCGGCTGCCAGCCCATCGCCCGGTAGAAATCCCTGGCCCGGCCCAGGTCGGCCACGCCAAGGGTGATGAGACTGACGCGCTGGTCCATCGGCACCCCCACTTGGCCGCTGCTTAAAGGCGGCGGTCAATAACCGTAACCGCGATTCACTGGCCGCCGCCACCAAAGCTATCCAGCTATCCAGCTATGCAGCTATCCAGCTATCCAGCTATCCAGCTATCGAACTGTCCAGCTATCCCGCCGCCCGCACTGAGCCTCCGCCCGTGCATCGAACGTCCGGGCGCGGCTCAGCCATTGCGGATTGCGTGATTAGCCGCCCGGCACCCCGCGCTCAAGGCAGAACTCGTTGCCTTCGGGGTCGGCCAGCACCACCCACCCGGTCCCGTCGGGCCTGCGGTGGTCTTCGGCCAGCGTCGCGCCGAGGGCCAGGATTCTCTGCATTTCTCGCTCCCTGGACACCGGAGCGTGATCTGCGGGCGCCAGGTCGAGGTGGACACGGTTCTTGACCCGCTTGGCTTCGGGAACCCGCACGAAAAGCAAGCTCGCGGATCCGTCCGGCGCAAGGAGCAGGCCCTCAGGGTCGTCGGGATGGTTGGTGTTGCCTGGTTCCTCACGGTACCCGGTGACTTGCGACCAGAATCCCGCCAGCAGGTATGGGTCCGCGCAGTCAAAGGTGATGGTCCTGATCCGAACGGTCATCAGATGGCATCCTGTCCCTCAGGCGCCAGCCGCGACCTTCGATCAGCGGGCCGCGGAGGCGCGCAGTCTTGTGATCATGGCCGGACGCACCTCCTCCCTCTCGTGTCGCTCCGGTGTCTCTACCAGCTGGCAACAGCCTCGCATGCGGGGCTCGGAATGGCGAGCGATTTGGAATCCCCGCACCGCTCGCGAACAGCACTGGCGGACCGCCTCGCCACGCCCCGCGCCGTCAGTGGCGTGATGTGATATGCGGGCGCTACATGGTCGCGGCATTTTGGGGTGCACGGTGAACGCGGCTGGTTATCGGCGTCTTCTGCCGCCTGGCCAGCGTCTGGCGCGGTCCTGGATCCCCGGGTGGCACAGGTGGACTCTGCCGATACTGGTGGTCACGTCGAGCCGGACCAGCGGCAGCCCGGGCACCGGCGGGTCCAGCCGTGAGTCGACTCCGCCTCGGTGGCGGATCAGCTGCACGCCCATGCCCGGGGGCACGATGATCGTGATGCTGCGCCACCCGGTATAGATGTGCAGGTCGATGACGTGGTCGTCGAACTCGGCCTCGGTGAGGTCAAGCCTGATGCTGCCCAGGTCCGCGCTGATATGCGTCTCCCGGGCGACCTGCCACTTGCCCGCCAGCCGCAGCCGCCCCAAGCCGGAGTGGATCTCCAGCGGCCTGGTCAGCCGCCGCTCCGGGCTGGTCAGCGCCACAGGCGTCGGCAATGACCGGACCACCTCGGCCAGCTCGGCCTCGGACCTGGCCGCCAGCACCCCGGCGACACCAGTATCCAGCCGGTCCGCGTCGATCTCACCGGCAGCGTAAAGCTCCTTGACGAACTCGGTGGCCCGCTGCCGGGCATCCTCACGCATTAACCTCGCCCTTCCGATCCGGGTGGGCTGGCCGAGCCCGCTGTTGCCGAACCGGTGCCAGCGTATCGAGCGCGCCGCCCGGGCGGCCACGCCCCGACGGCAGGAACGTGACCGTCTGTCCGCGTTCAGATGTGCCGGGCGAATGATGTTCCCGCAGTGCTGCGGCGCTGGTGGACGCTTTCGCCCGGCCCGCGAGTGGCGGGGATCGTAACCTGATCTGGTGGTGGCGGGTGCGGTCTACCGGGAGCTGGGTGAGGCGGCCTGGGCCTGGGTGATGAGCCAGGTTCAGGACAGCTACGGCCCGTGGCTGCCTGAGGTGGTTTCCGCTGATGAACGGTCCGCAGGGCCGGGTGCGGGCCGGGACTCGCTGTATGCGGGGATTGGCGGTTTGGCGCCGGTGCTGGCTGAGATCGGCCAGTACCGGGCGCTGACCGGCGCTGAGGAGGCCCCGTCGGCGGGGATCGTGGCCCGGCTTTCGGCTATGGCGCCGGCCCGGGTTGAACCGTCGCTGTATGACGGGCTGGGCGGGGACGTCACGGCGCTGAAGCTGCTGGCCCCCGGCAGTGAGCAGGTGGCGCTGGCCCGGCTGGCCGGCTTGATGACCGCCGCGGGGTGGAACACCACGCTGGAGATTGAGCCGGGGTCGGTGGCACCGGTGACAGACCTGATCCTGGGCAATGCCGGTGTGGTGCTGGCCGCGATCTGGGCCGGTGGTGAGCACACCGCCGACATCGCCGCGGCCGGCGGCCAAGCGCTGCTCACCGCGGCCGACCAGACCAAGGACGGCCTGGACTGGGGCATGCTGGCCCGATCGCCGTCCCGGGCGCCGAACTACTCACATGGCACCGCGGGGGTGGCTACCGCGCTGGCCATCGCCGGGCTGGCTCTGGGCGGTGCGGACTTTGTCGCTGCCGCCCGGTACGGCGCGCAGCACCTGCTCGCGGTGGGCTCGCTGGATGACGACGGGTTTATCATCCCGCACACCCTGCCGTACTCCACCCGGGATGTGGAACCGGTGACCTGCAACTGGTGCCGCGGGCCCGCCGGAACCTCCCAGCTGTTCGCCGCGCTGGCTGCCGCCGGTGTGGACCAGGTCGCCGGGTGGCCGGTGATAGCGCTGCGGCACCGATGCCTGCACTCGGTCCTCGCCTCCGGTGTGCCAGCACGGCTCCGCCCGGGTTTTTGGGACAACGACGGCCGCTGCTGCGGGACCGCGGGAGTAGGAGACGTATTGCTCGACGCCGCACAAGACAGCCGCGGCCAGGCGCAAGCCGGGGTGTTGCTGGCGGCGGCCCGCACGATGGCGGACGCCCTGGTGGAGCGCGCGATCCGCGACCGGGCCGGGGCCCGCTGGCGGTTCACCGAACATCGCCAGGATCCGCCGCTGCTACCACCGGGTACCTCATGGATGCAAGGCGCCGCAGGGATGGCCGCCTTCTTGTTCCGCATTGCCCGCGTCCTCGACAACGGGCTCAGCGCCCCGGTCGTCGACCGCCCCGACCAGTGGTGGGCCGTCCCGGCCCAGCTCCGCACCGTGCACACCAGTCCCCAGGCCGCACCAGATCCGGCATAGGCCCGCCCACGACGCGGGCCGGTGCGCGTCAGGCCGGGCAGGATCTAGTCAGCGGCGGTCGGCCTCGCCGCAGTCACGGCCGGCACCGGCTTCCTGCGGCTGGCCGGAGTCCTCTTAGCGACGTCGACGATCGGCGGCGTTATGGGCCACGTTCGGCTCACTAGCTGCTCTAGGCCGGCGGCCTGGGGCTGTGCCGCTCGGTACCTGCGAGCGCGCCGTCGGCGGTGTGCAGGACCCAGAATCCGCCCTTGTCGAGCTCCCGGCTATCAGGCGGCGCAGCGCCCAGGTACCTGCAGGTGGCCGCGAGGATAGCGGGGAGATTCTCCCGGTGGCCGCAGAGCACTGTCGGCTCACGCTCAGAAGCTAGCCGGACGGCCAGGTCGGTGGCCGCAGCCGGGTCGGCGGACGTCCCCGGTATAGTCAGATCAGGCTCGACCGAGATCTGCGCGCCGATCCGCCGCGCATACGGCCGGACCGTCGCGAGGCAGCGCTCCGCCGCGGAGCTGATTACCCGGCAGGAGCCGTAACAGGACAGCAGGCTGGCCAGCCGCTCGGCGTCCGCAGTGCCGTCGGCATCCAGCGGCCTCGCCAGGTCGTCCCCGGCCCAGGAACCCTTGCTTCCGGCGGAGGCATGCCGCAGCAGGATGACCGGGACGGTGTCGGCTGGGCCCGCCGCCAGTTCCGCGAGCAGCTCGGCGTCGTGGGCGTAGCTGAGCCGGTGGCCGGCTTCCTGCAGTGGCAGCCACTCCAGGTCATCCACTTCCGGATTGGGCACAAACGCTGTACTGCCATCGGGCGCGGCCCGGGCCGCCCAGTAGTCCACCCGCTTCGGGCGCCCGTCCCGGTCGTAGCTGGTCGTGCGGAGCCGCCTGCCGAGAACTACCCGGATCCCGGTTTCCTCGGCGACCTCCCGCACGGCCGCGGCCAGAACGTGCTCGTCCGGCTCAAGCTTCCCCTTCGGGAAGGTCCAGTCGCCGTACTTGATGCGGTGGATCAGCGCGACCTCATCACCGCCGGCGCCAGGATGGCGGATAAGCGCGCCGGCGGCGCGGATCGGCCAGGCGGCTGCGGGCATAGGCATGGCCGCCTGATGAGCCCAGCTGCTGTCCCCCCGACCGATATGGCCTTCACCGGCCTCCGTCCCGGCCCCAGCGCTGTCACCCATCGGCAGCCCGGGAATTCCTGGTCACGATCAGATACTCCTGTATGTCGGTCAGGGGCTCGCCCGAATCATCCAGGTGGTGCCTGGTCCAGGAGCCGTCGCCGGCGAGCCACCACGAGGATGTCCCATCATCCATCGCCATGTTGATCAGGCCGCGAAGCTCGGCCTGCTGAGCCGGATCCGCCACCCGGACCAGCAGCTCGACGCGCCGGTCGAGGTTGCGGTGCATCAAGTCGGCGCTGCCGATCCAGACCTCGCCGTCGTCCACGCCGGTGCCGAACGCGTATACCCGCGAGTGCTCAAGGAACCGGCCGAGTATGCTGCGGACCCGGATGTTCTCCGACATCCCGGCCACCCCAGGCCGGACCGCGCAGATCCCTCGGACCCACAGGTCGATAGGCACTCCGCTCTGGGATGCGCGGTAGAGCGCGTCGATGATCGCTTCGTCGATGATCGCGTTGCACTTGAACTGGATTCGGGCTGGCTGGCCGGCCCGGGCCCGCTCGACCTGGCCCGCAATCCGCTCAAGCAGCCCGGACCGGAGCCGGGCGGGCGCGACCAGCAGGCGGCGGTAATCGCTCTTCCGGCTGTATCCGGTCAGATGGTTGAACAGGTCCGTCGCGTCCTCGCCGACCGTCGGGTCACAGGTCAGCAGGCCGAAATCCTCATACAGCCGGGCCGTGGTGGGGTGATAGTTGCCGGTGCCGATGTGGCAGAACCTGCGCAGTGAGCCATCGGCCTCCTCGCGCACCACGAGCACCATCTTGCAGTGCGTCTTCAGCCCGACGAAACCGTAGACGACATGACAGCCGGCTTCCTCAAGCTTGCGGGCCCAGGCGATGTTCGCGCGCTCATCGAAGCGCGCCTTGATCTCCACCACCACCACGACCTGCTTGCCCGCCTCGGCCGCGTCGATGAGCGCGTCGACGATCTCCGAGTCGCCGCTGGTCCGATACAGGGTGTGCTTGATCGCCAGCACCCGGGGGTCCTGGGCGGCCGACACGACCAGCCGCTGCGTGCTGGCGGTGAACGAGTCGTAGGGATGATGGACCAGGACGTCGCGCTCGCCGATCGCGGCGAAGATCCCGGTGTCAAGGGGCAGCGCGGTCTCGGACGGGATGAATGGCGGGTATTTCAGTTTCGGCATGTCGAGATCCGCGATAGCGGAAAGCCCGGCCAGGTCGAGTGGTCCTGGCACCCGGTAGACGGCGCGGGTGTCGACTCCGACCTCCGTTACCAGCTTGTCCAGGACGTCCGCCGACATGGACTCCTCCACCTCGAGCCGGACCGCTGGCTCGAACCTGCGCCGCATGAGCTCCCGCTCCAGGGACTTCAGCAGGTCCTCAGTGACATCCTCGTCGATCTCCAGGTCTCTGGTCCTCGTCACCCGGAAGGCGTGCTCCTCGAGCACGTCGAGGCCGACGAACAGCTCGGGCAGGTGGGCGGCGATCACGTCCTCGATCGGCACGAACCGGTTGGCGGCCACAGACATGAATCTGGGCAGCAGCGGCGGCACCTTGACCCTGGCGAACATCGTCGCGCCGGATTTCGGGTCTGCGATCATGACGGCCAGGCTGAGCGAGAGGCCGGAGATATAGGGGAACGGGTGCGCTGGATCGACCACCAGCGGCGTCAGCACCGGGTAGATCCGGTCCCTGAACAGACTCTGCAGGCTCGCCTGCTCGTCGGCGGCCAGTTCCTTCCAGCGCAGGATCTCGATTCCCTCGCTGACCAGGGCGGGAAGCACGGACTCGCTGAAGCACTTAGCGTGCCTGGCGGTCAGCTCGCGGGCTGTCTCTAGCGTGTTCAGGTATATCTGGGTCGGCACCCGTCCGCTGGCCTGCTCCACCGGGAGTCCTGCTGCCATCCGCCTGATCCGCCCGGCCACCCTGACCATGAAGAACTCGTCCAGGTTGCTGGCGAAGATGGAAATGAACCTCACTCGCTCAAGCAGCGGCAGTGTGTCATCCTCTGCGAGTTCCAGGACGCGCTGGTTGAACCTGAGCCAACTCTCCTCACGGTCGAGGAACCTGTCGCTGGGCAGCTTCGGGACTCCGGCCCCGGCGGTCTGGCCTGCCCGCTCCCGGCTCGGCTTCCTGTCGCTGTCCCCTGCCCGCGCGCTCTCTGCCGCTCGCGCGCCGTCGCCTGCTCGCGCGCCGTCGCCTGCTCGCGCGCCGTCCTGCGACGGCGCGCTACCGGAGGCCTGTCCGCCGCTGGAGCGGGTGGCCCCTTCGCGTGCCCGGCGTCCACCCGCCTGCCCGTGGCCGCGGGCCGCAGAGTCCCCGGCGCTCTTCTTTTCCTCGCTACGCGCTGAACTGACCTGGCCAGAACCCATGTCCCTATTGTCCCCGGTGTCATGGCTCCCAAGACAGCAGACGCCATCCTGCTGATATTGGCCTGATGCGGTCCACTCGTTGCTACCCGCCCAGCTCACGGTATCGCCCGAGTCGTGATCATTTCCACCGAAGACGGGGGCCAGACCGTCCTGGCTCCAGCCTGTCCGCCCTGATTTTCGGCATAGGCTCAGCAGGGCTGACGGACGCTGGGCGGCACAGTCGCCAGCAGACCAATTCGGACAGAACGGAGCAGTCGCATGCGTATTGGCACGTCACTGACCGAACACGGCGGTCCCGATGCCCTCAGCCTGCTACGCGACGAGATCCAGCGGGCCGCCGACGACGGCTTCGCATCTGCCTGGCTGTCCAACATCTTCGGCCTTGACGCGCTGACCGCGCTGGCCGTGGCGGGCAGCCAGGTCCCGGGTATCGAGCTCGGCACCGCCGTGGTGCCGACCTATCCGCGCCATCCGGCGGTCCTCGCGCAGCAAGCTCTTACGACGGCCACCGCTCTCGGCGGTCGCCTGACCCTCGGCATCGGCCTGTCCCACAAGATCGTTATTGACGATATGTACGGCTACAGCTTCGAGCGGCCCGCCCGGCACATGGCCGAGTATCTGTCCGTCCTGCTGCCGCTGCTGGATGGCGAGCCGGTGTCCTTCGTGGGCGAGACCCTCCGGGCCGGAATCGGGCTGTCCACGCCGCGTCCGGGCCGGGTGCCGGTCCTGCTGGCCGCGATGGCGCCGCAGATGCTCAAGCTCGCCGGCCAGCGGGCAGACGGCACCGTGCTCTGGATGACCGGGCCAGCCACCGTGCGGGATTATGTCGTCCCGGCCATCACGGCCGCGGCGCAGGAAGCCGGGCGGCCCAGCCCGCGGGTGGTCTGCATCCTGCCTGTCTGCGTCACCGATGACATCGACGCGGCCAGGGCTCGTGCCGCCCGGGCCCTGGAGATCTACGGCCAGCTGCCGTCCTACCGCGCGATGCTGGACCGGGAGGGCGCCCAGGGCCCCGGGGATGTCACGATCGCGGGAGACGAGGCCGCCGTGACCGCCCAGCTCAGAGCGCTGGAAACGGCGGGCGTGACGGACTTTGTCGCCGCTGACATCGACCCAGCGCGGCGGCGGACTCGCGAGCTGCTCAAGTCGCTGATCCGCTGAGCAGCCAGCGGCGCGAGCACGTTGACCCGCTCGTAACGGCTACGTTCACAAGCGTGGATCTAACCACTTCCGGCGGCAAGCGGTCGACGGGCGCTGGCGGATGGCCACCAGGCTCAGCTACCTGGCCCTGATCCTGATCCGCGGCGAGCGGCTGGGGTTCAGCCACCTCAGGACCCGCAGCAGCTCGGTCACCGGTAGCGACACGCAGCCGGCCGTTGCCCCGCCGGTGCCCACGTGCAGGAAGATCGCGCTCCCGAGCCCGGGTACGCGGGCGGTGTTATAGGCGATCACCGCCGAGTAGTCGTAGGCGGGCACCTGGTGCATGGGTTCCGGGCTGGCACCCGGATCGGCGTGCCGCTCATCAACCCATTCGTTATACCGGGGGCTGGCCGGGTCGTCGTCCCACACGTCGTAGGCATAGGCGTGCCGGAACGGGAAGCGTACGCCAGGGTTGCGGCGAACCCCGAAGAAAAACCCGAAGCCATAGGTCCCCGAAGGCGTCCGCCCGTCTCCCTCGCGTTTGCCGCCTGGCCTCGCGATGCCGTTGTAGCCGACCCGCGCCGTCCACGGCCCGAGCACCCGGATCCAGCGGGACCCGCGCCGCTGGTAGCTCGTCAACGTGGCGGTCGTCGAGCGGTACGAGGCGGCAGTAACCGTGATCAGCTGCGTGACGGCGGGTGGCCGCACGGCTCCCCCGGCCTGTTCGGCGCCAGCCGGACCGGCCAGCGCCGTCACGGTGACCAGCATGACGCACAGGACACAGACGCACCGGACAGATAGGCGTAGCCGGGTCACATGCACCTCCACGGGTCACACTAACCTCAGCCGAGGCGGCGCGGGCCAGCTACGTCAGGCCGGGGGGCGCCCGGCCGCGTCATCAGCGCTGCGACACGGCGGCGTCGTACAGCCCCCGAACGTCCTGGCCGAACGCGGCGGAGTAGGAGATGTCTGCCGCGTCGCCGCCCTGCTGGTACCCGCCGATGATGCCGATCACCGTGCCCTCGCCCGTGACCGGATCCACACTGGTCAACAGGGGGCCCCCGCTCGTGCCGTCGGTGTAGTTGCCGCAGTCGAACTCCAGCTGGGTGGCGCTGAACGCGCGGACGCGGTTCTGGCAGCGGATCGGCTGATCCTGGGTATCCGGGTAGCCGGTTGCCCGCACGACGGCCGCGGCCGGTCGGCCGATGCCCAGGGTCTCGGCGCCGGTAACACTCTCGATCGTGATGTTCCTCTTGTGCCGCGCCACGGAGAGGAACGCCACGTCGTGGTCGGGATCCGCGGCGGACGCCCACGCCGTATCGGTGAAGATGCGCGTGACCCTCCATACTCCGTAGGGAGCCCTGCCCCTGTCGTAGCCGGGCACGAAAACCACGGCCGGCCTGCTGTCCGAAAAGCCGTTCATGCAGTGAGCAGCTGTGATGAGCAGGTTCCCGCTCGGGCTGTCGACCACGCTGGCGGTACAGAAATGGGCGCCGAGATGGCCGCCGGTCCAGTTAAACAGTGCGCCTATCGCGGGAGTCCCGCCGAACGGGGTGCCGGTCAGCGGTACCGACGGCTTCAGCAGGGCTGGCGCGGCCGAGGTGGCCGAGGATGTCACGGCGCTCGTTACCGACCAGGCTGCCACGAGAACCACGACAAAAGCTGCGAGTCGGCCGGCCCACCGCGGACCTGTGCGCCGCTCGCCTTCGACCGCTCGTTCTCCGCGCAGATCCGTCCGTTCCTGTTACGGCGTGTCCGCACGGGCGGCGTTCATGCCCCAGCGCTGACCCTGGGCGATTGATCGAAGCCTCGGTCGTGCCGAACAAAGCCTGACCACCGATAACGTTACCTTCCCGTTATGTTACAGGCTAGGCCCAGACGCGACAGGTTCACTTAATGCGACCCCCGGGCTTAACGCGAGACCTGGACCCCAACGCGAGACATGGGCTTGACGCGACGCGTGTGCTTCGGGCGGTAAGGCTTCCCCGGTCCGGCTCGCGCCGAGGCGGCTCAGGGCCGGTCGAAGCCGCAGGCCTGGTACAACTCCTCACGGCTCGCCAGCTTGACCCGGGCGCCGCGGCCGAGCCCATGGGCCAGTTCCTTCTCGGCATTCTCGATCTTCAGCCAGTCGGCATAGCTGACCGGCCGGATCCCGCGGGTGGCCAGCGCCTCTGCCAGCTTGGAGATCTGGGCGGCCTCGGCGGCCGCATCGGGCGAAGGCTCCGGATACCGGAGCAGGCCGGCCCTGGGCAGCTGGACGTCGTCCGGCCCCGGGCCGCCCGCGAGGTCGGCGAGCAGCGACCGGACGGTCTGCGCGGCGTCGGACTTGTTGGTGCCGATCACGCCGGTGGGACCGCGCTTGAGCCAGCCGGCCACGTACTCCCCCGGCAGTGGCTGGCCATCGGGGCCGAGGACGCGGCCCTCAGAGTTCGGCACGACATAGTTCCGCTCATCGAACGGGACTCCGGGCAGCGGCACGCTCTGGTAGCCGACACTGCGCAGCACCATCTGGACTCCAAGAGTCTCGAACTCGCCGGTCCCGGTGACTGCGCCCTGTTCGTCCAGCCTGGTGCGCTCCAGAGTCAGCCCCGACACCCGTTTCGGGCCCTGAATTTCTACCGGCCGCAGCCAGAACCTCACGGTCAGCCTGCGCTCGCCGCCGGTGGGCTGCCGGTTGGCCCAGTCCCTGATCACCGCATAGTTGCCGCGCACATGCCGGTCGGTCTCCGCGAGCCTGGCACTGGCCCCGGTCGGGTCGAATGCGTCCAGGTCGGCTTCGCCCGCGCCTACCACCACGTCGACCCCGGCCAGCTCGCCGAGCTCGCGCAGCTCCTTGGTGGTGAACTTGGCCTGCGCCGGGCCGCGGCGGCCGATCATGTGCACCTCGCGGACCTTACTGGCCATCAGGGCATCGAGGACCGGCTGCGAGATGTCGGTCTCGCGGAGCTCCTCGGGCTTCCTGACCAGGATCCTGGCCACGTCGACCGCCACGTTGCCGACGCCGATCACCGCCACCGACTCAGCGTCGAGGGTGTACGCGGCCGGGTCAATGTCGGGGTGCCCGCAGTACCAGTTGACGAAGTCGGTGGCCGCATAGCTGCCCGGCAGGTCCTCGCCCGGGATGCCCAGCTTCCGGTCGCGCATCGCGCCGGTCGCGTACACCACCGCGTCGTAGCAGGCCAGCAGGTCCTCGCGGGTCACGTCGGTGCCCAGGCGCACACCGCCGACGAAGTCCACGCCGTCGTGCTCGAGCACGTTGCGCAGGTACTCGGCGATCGACTTGATCGACTTGTGGTCGGGCGCGACACCGTAGCGGACCAGGCCGTACGGAGTAGGCAGCCGGTCGATGACGTCGACCCGGACGGCGCACGGCGGATCGAGGGCGGCCGCCTGCTTGATCAGCGCCTCGGCTGTGTACAGGCCAGCCGGACCCGAGCCGACCACCGCGACCTCAAGCTTCTCCATGACTGGAGATTATCCCGCCTCAGCCCTGTGGATCGTGCGCCAGCTGAGGGGTCCGGTGCGCCACCGCCTCGGTGATGAGCCGGGCGAGGTGCTGGGGGTCCAGTCCGACGTCCGCCAGGATCTCGCTACGATCGCCGTGCTCGAGGAACCGCTGCGGCAGCCCGAACGTCTTGACCGGGGTCTGGTCGTCGTGGTCGCGCAGCAGCCTGCAGACCGCGTCGCCGAACCCGCCGACCAGCCCGTTGTCCTCGACGGTCACCACCAGGCGGTGCGCCTGCGCGGCGCCGACCAGCGCCTCGTCAAGTGGCTTCACCCAGCGCGGGTCGACGACGGTCACCCCGATGCCGTGATCGGCGAGCCGGCCGGCGGCCCGGATGCATATCCCGGCCATCGGCCCGGCGCCGAGCAACAGCACATCTTGCGCCGATCCGCTGCCCGGCTCGCGCAGCACGTCCATGCTCCCGAGCCTCGCGACGGCGGGAATGTCGGCGTCCGCCGTCCCCCGCGGGAACCGTAGCGCAGTCGGCCCGTCACTGATGGCGACCGCCTCGCTCAGCAGCTCGGCCAGGCGGGCGCCGTCCCGCGGGACGGCGATCGCCATGCCGGGCACCAGCTGCAGGATGGAGCCATCCCACATCCCGTGGTGGCTCGCCCCGTCCGGGCCCGTGACGCCGGCCCGGTCGAGTACGAAGGTGACCGGCAGCCTGTGCAGTGCCACGTCGGTCATGACCTGGTCGAAGGCCCGGTTCAGGAACGTCGAGTAGATCGCCACCACCGGGTGCAGGCCGCCCATCGCCATGCCCGCCGCGCTGGTCACGGCGTGCTGCTCGGCGATCCCCACGTCGAAGACCCGGTCCGGGAAGGCGCTCGCGAACTGAGTCAGCCCCGTCGGGTGCAGCATGGCGGCGGTGATCGCCACCACATCGCCGCGGCGGGCGCCGATCGCGGCCAGCTCGTCGCCGAAGATCTGGGTCCACGGCCGTTTCGGCGGGCCGGCCGCGGTCAGCGCCGCCGCCAGCGGCGCCGGAGCGACCTGGTGCAGGCAGTCCTCGTCGTTCTCCTCGGCGAGCGGGTACCCGTTGCCCTTCTTGGTGATCACATGTACGAGGACGGCACCGCCGTATTCGCGGGCCCGCCGCAGCGCGTGCTCGACCGCCTGCTCGTCGTGACCGTCCACCGGGCCCAGGTACTTCAGGCCGAGGTCCTCGAACAGCACCTGCGGCTGGAGGACGTCCTTCAGCCCCTTCTTGATCCCGTGCAGTGTCTCGTACAGCGGCGGGCCGACCAGCGGCGTGTGCGACAAGGTGGTCTTGATGTAGTCGAGTACCTGCTCGTAGCGCTGTGACACCCGGACCGTCGCGAGATGCTCGGCCAGGCCGCCGATGGTCCGCTGATAGGACCGGCCGTTGTCGTTGACGACGATCACCACCCGCCGGTCCGGAGCGCCGGCGATGTTGTTCAGCGCCTCCCAGGCCATCCCGCCGGTCAGCGCGCCGTCCCCGATGACCGCCACCACGCAGCGCTCCGGCTCGCCCCTGAGCTGGTAGGCCTTGGCGAGGCCGTCGGCGTAGGCCAGGCTGGTCGAGGCGTGCGAGTTCTCGATCACGTCGTGCTCGGACTCGGCGCGGCTCGGGTAGCCGGAGATGCCGTCGCGCTGGCGCAGCCGGTCGAAGGCCGCCCGCCTGCCGGTCAGCAGCTTGTGCACGTACGCCTGGTGACCGGTGTCGAACAGGATCCGGTCCTCAGGCGAGTCGAAGACCCGGTGCAGGGCGATGGTGAGCTCCACAACGCCGAGATTGGGCCCAAGGTGACCGCCGTTCCTCGACACAGCCGGGATGAGGAAATCGCGGATCTCGGCGGCCAGCACCGGCAGCTGGTCAGGGCGGAGGTCCTTAACATCCCGCGGACTCTGGATGGTCTCAAGCAGGGTCACCGATTGTGCTCCTCTGTGGTCGTCAGCGGGCCCCTCGCGGTGACCTGCTCATCGCCTGCCGCGCGCCGCGGCCCGTGAGGTTGCGCAGGCGGGCTGCCATCCCCCGTCCTCCCACACGGGGAGGAGTCGGACTGAGTCTATTTGGGCCGACGCTCGGCACGCACGCGGGCGCCGTCCTGAGCTGACTTGGCCGTCACCCGGCCCGGCGGGAGTGCCGGTACCCGGCATGCGCCACTCCAGCCAGCAGGACCGGCGGCCCTCAGGTTATCGTGACGCCTTTTCCGCGCTATGTGCGGGCAAGTCGTCACGATAACCAGAAAGCGACAGGAGCAGGGCTGCACCGGCCTGGCGGACAGGTCCGCAGGCGGGCTCCAGCCTGCTGAGCAAGTTCCTCAATGATCGCCGTCGCCGCTCCTGATGAGTCCCAGATCTCGTCTTGGCCCCCGTCGCCGAGCAGTACCGGGATGCGGATATTGGCGACCGGGATGATCGTCCTGGCGGCCAGGGGCTTGCCGTGGAACGTCCAGGCCGCCGCGCCCTCCCGGCCGCCGAACGCGCCGTTGATCAGATAGCTCGGCGAGTTCGCCACCACCGCATCGAAGAGGTGCGGCTCGTACGAGGCGATCAGCAGGGCACCCTCGGCACCGCGGGATCCGCCATACAAGACCACCGGCCGGCCGCGGACCCCGGGCTGCGCCCGCAGCCAGGCGACGGCGCGGGCGAAATCGTGACCAGCTAGCCGCTATCCGTGACCCGCCGGTTCCCGACGCGGGCCGGGACCGGCACCGGGGCCGCCAGGGTGCGTGCGCGGCCGGCCAGCCAGCCGGAGATCAGCTGGCCCACGGCCACGCCGAGCAGCGCGAGCACCGGAACCGTCCAGCTGCCGGTGACCGCGTGCAGGAATCCGAGCAGCAGCGGCCCGGTGCTGGCCACCAGGTAACCCGCCGCCTGCGAGAACGCCGACAGCGACGCCGCCGTCGCCGGATCGGGCGAGCGGGCCACGGTGAAAAATATCGCCAGGCCGAGCGTCCCGCCCTGGCCGAGGCCGAGCAGCAGCATCCAGGCCGCCGCCGAGCCGGCCGGGGCGAACGCGGCGCCGGTCAGTCCTCCGCCGGTGGCCAGCACCGCGACGGCGACCAGCCAGCGCTGGTCGGCGACCCGGTGCGCGAGCATCGGCAGCAGCAGCGCCGTCACCGCGTTCCCGAAATTCATCAGGGCCAGCAGATCGCCCGCGTGCGCCGCGCTGATCCCGCGCTCGCGCAGCAGCGTGGGGAACCAGGACAGCGTCGCGTAGTACGACAGGCTCTGCAGGCCCATGAACGCGGTCACCTGCCAGGCCAGCAGGTGCCTGGCCATCGCCAGCACGCCGCTGGCCCCGCCCCGGCCCTGCTGCGGCACAGTGCGGTACCGAAGCTGCGGCAGCCAGCTCACCGCAGCGGCCACGGCAGGCAGCGCCCACATGCCCAGGGTGAGCCGCACCGCCCAGGCCGACGAGCCGCCGCGCGGAAGACCGGCACGGCGATCAGCGACGCCACCACGGCACCGCCGGACAGCAGCAGCAGGTAGCTGCCGATCAGCCGCCCGGCCGCCTCCGGCCTGCGCCGCTTGACCAGGCTGGGCAGCAGCACGTTCATCAGCGCGATCGCGGCTCCCGCGAGGACCGTGCCCGGAAACAGCAACGCCCCGGGGAGCGCTCCGCGCAGCAGCAGCCCGGCGGCCAGCAGGACCAGCGCCGCCCCGAGCACCCGCTCCTCGCCGAGACGCCGGCTCAGCGGTGCCGCGAACCCGGAGAACAGGCCGAAGCACAGCGCGGGCGTCGCGGCCAGCACCGCGAGCTCCGCACCGGACAAGTGCAGGCTCGCGGCCAGCTCGGGGAACACCGGCGGCAGGCTCGTGATCGCCGCCCGCAGGTTGAGCGCGAGCGCGCTGATCCCTGCCACCAGCAAGGCGGTCGTCAGCGAGGGCTGGCCGGTCCTGCGAACTGATACCTCCGGCGTCTGCGGGTACCTGCGCTGAGGGTCAGCCGCTGGTCTGCAGCGACCGCAGCACGTACTGCATGATCCCGCCATGCCGGTAGTACTCGGCCTCGCCCGGCGTGTCGATCCGCACCACGGCCCGGAACTCGCGGCCGTCGGCCAGCACGGTGACCTCACGCGGGGTCTGGCCCTCGTTCATGGCCTCGATGCCGAGCACGTCGAACACCTCGTGCCCGGTCAGCCCGAGTGACTCGGCGGACTCGCCGGGCAGGTACTGCAGCGGCAGCACTCCCATCCCGATCAGGTTGGACCGGTGGATCCGCTCGAACGATTCCACCAGCACCGCGCGCACGCCGAGCAGGGCCGTGCCCTTGGCCGCCCAGTCCCGCGACGAGCCGGACCCGTATTCCTTCCCGCCCAGCACCAGCAGCGGTGTCCCCTCCGCGAGGTACTCACGGGACGCCTGGTAGATGGATGTCTGGGTACCCTCGGGCAGCTTGACCGTGACACCGCCCTCGGTGCCCGGCGCGAGCTGGTTGCGCAGCCTGATGTTGCCGAAGGTGCCCCGGATCATCACCTCGTGGTTACCGCGGCGCGAGCCGTAGGTATTGAAGTCACGCCGCTGTACCCCGTGCTCGGTGAGGTACTTCCCGGCCGGGCTGTCGGTCTTGATCGCCCCGGCCGGCGAGATGTGGTCGGTGGTCACCGAGTCGCCGAGCAGCGCGAGCACCCGGGCGCCGTGAATGTCGGTCACCGGCTCCGGGCTGGCCGACATGCCGTCGAAATACGGTGGCCGCCGCACGTAGGTGGAGTCAGGGTCCCAGGCGAACACCTCGCCGGGGTGCACGTCGAGCTCCCGCCAGCGGTCGTCGCCCGCGAAGACGTCAGCGTAGTCGCGGACGTACATCTCGGCGGCGATCGCGTCGTGCACGATCGTGGCCACCTCGTCCGGCGATGGCCATAGGTCGGCCAGGTAGACCGGCTTCCCGTCGGCGCCGTCGCCGATCGGGTCCCGGGTCAGGTCGAGGTCCATCGTCCCGGCCAGCGCGTACGCCACCACCAGCGGCGGCGAGGCCAGGTAGTTCATCTTGACGTCCGGGTTGATCCGGCCCTCGAAGTTCCGGTTGCCCGACAGCACCGAGACCACCGCGAGATCGTTCGCCTCGACCGCGGCGCTGATCTCCTCGGGCAGCGGGCCCGAGTTGCCGATGCACGTGGTGCAGCCGTAACCCACCAGGTTGAAGCCGAGCTTCTCCAGGTACGGGGTGAGCCCGGCCCGCTCGTAGTAGTCCATGACCACCTTCGACCCCGGCGCGAGCGTCGTCTTCACCCACGGCTTGCGGGCCAGCCCGGCCTCCACCGCCTTCTTGGCCACCAGCGCCGCGGCGACCATGACCGACGGGTTGGAGGTATTGGTGCAGGAGGTGATGGCGGCGATCACGACCGAGCCGTGGTCGACCGACGTCTGCGTGCCATCCTCCAGCGTCACCGAGACCGGGGCGGACGCCCGGCCGGCCGCCGCCGCGGCGGCCTGGCCGGCCGAGCCACTGGCGTCGGCCTCTTCGGCGCCCTCATTTTCCGCGGTGTACGGGTCGGACGCCGGGAAGGTGTCGGAGATGTCGTCATCCAGCCGGTCGAGCTGGACATACGACCCCAGCGCCGAGCGGAACGAGACCTTGGCGTCGGCCAGCGCGACCCGGTCCTGCGGTCGCTTGGGGCCGGCGATGGAGGGCACGATCGTGGACAGGTCGAGCTCGAGCTCGTCGGAGTAACGCGCCTTCCGGCTTGGCTCGTGCCACAGGCCCTGCTCCTTCGCGTACGCCTCGACCAGCGCGATCTGCTCCGGCGGGCGGCCGGTCAGCCGCAGGTACGTCAGCGTCTGCTCATCGAGCGGGAAGATCGCGCAGGTGGATCCGAACTCCGGGCTCATGTTGCCGATCGTGGCCCGGTTGGCGACCGGCACCGCAGCCACCCCGTCGCCGTAGAACTCGACGAACTTGCCGACCACGCCATGCTTGCGCAGCAGCTCGGTGATGGTCAGCACCAGATCGGTGGCGGTCGTGCCCGAGGGCAGTTCGCCGGTCAGCCGGAACCCGACCACCTTGGGGATCAGCATCGACACCGGCTGGCCGAGCATCGCCGCCTCGGCCTCGATGCCGCCGACCCCCCAGCCGAGCACGCCCAGGCCGTTCTGCATGGTGGTGTGGGAATCGGTGCCCAGGCAGGTGTCCGGGTAGGCGGCCAGCTCCGCGGAGCCTGACCGCTCGAGCGGCTGCGTCATGATCACCCGGGCCAGGTGCTCGATGTTCACCTGATGCACGATCCCGGTGCCCGGCGGGACCACCTTGAACCGGCTGAAGGTGTCCTGGCCCCAGCGCAGGAACGCGAACCGCTCATGGTTGCGGCCGAATTCCAGGTCAACGTTGCGCTGGAACGCGTCCGACCTGCCGAACACGTCGGCGATGACCGAATGATCGATCACCAGCTCGGCCGGTACCAGCGGGTTGATCTTGCCAGCATCCCCGCCCAGCTCGGCCATGGCCTCGCGCATGACAGCCAGGTCCACCACCGCCGGCACCCCGGTCAGGTCCTGCATGATGACCCGGGCCGGGCTGAACTGGATCTCGGTGCTGGGCTCGGCCGCCGGATCCCAGTGCGCGACAGCGGTGATGTGGTCCGCGGTCACGTTGCGGCCGTCCTCAGTGCGCAGCAGGTTTTCCAGCAAGACCTTGAGACTAAACGGAAGGTCCGCGCTTCCTGCCGTCGCATCGAGCCGGTGGATCTCGTAGCTGGTCTCGCCGACCTTCATCGTGGCCCGGCTGTCGAAGCTGTTCGCGGTCATCGTGGTCTCCTGCCCTGCGCGGTGCCTGTAGGTGAATCCTGCCGCAGCCCGATGCCCCAGCCGAGCCCGGCCCCACAGACTTATCTTGACGTCAAGCTACCTGGCGCCAGTCTAGAAAACGGCTATCTCGACGTCAAGCTACCTGCGCGCGGTGAGCCCACCCGGGGACACGGTGAGCCCGGCCGGGAGAAAGGGTGAGCCCGGCCCGGGGACACGCGGGGGCGGGTCCGCGCGCCCCGGGCCGGAGATCGGGGCGGACAGCGCGCCGGCCTCGGTCCGGGCAGGCGCTCGCTGCCGGAGGGACGGGTCACTTACTCGGCTGGGGCACCGCGCAGTGAATCTTCGGGTTGGCCCCGAAGTAGTTGAGGGGTCCCGCGATAATCGTCACCACGATGGTGCCCGCTTTGGCGCAGTTGGCGGACCCGCTGGTGTAGTAGTGCCGCTGACCAGCAGCGATCGCGCCGATAATCAGCCACAAGACGACCAGAACCGAGATGATGCGCATTTGTCTCTCCGATCGGGCAGGTCTGGTGATGATGCGCGGGCCGCGCCTCGTGGTCGACTGAGAGCTACCGCAAGCGGTGTTATTTAAACAGCCAAGGTCATTCAGGCCGGCCGATTCCAGTCATCCGGTCAGGCCCTTCTGCGCGGCGCCGGCTAGGCGCGCCGCAGCCGCTTGGCCGCGGCGCCGGCTAGGCGCAGTACAGCCGCTTGGCCGCGATGCCGGCCAGCTCAGCGATGTACGACAGGAAGCCGAGCTCGACGAACCGTACATAGGGCCGCGCCGCGCTGCGGACGATGGTGATCGCGCCGCAGGCGTCTCCGTCGGCCACGATCGGCCCGGCCGCCGCCGAATGCGCGCCCACCGCACCGGCTACCGGGTCACCGCCGGGCAGGCTGCCGAGGAGCCACTGATTGCCGACGGGAGCCTCGATGACCGGCGTCCGGCGCTGGATCGCCGACCTGATCAGCGGCGCGGCCCCCAGGGGCATCCCGGCCAGCAGCCCGGAGAGCGCCGGATCCGCCCCGCAGCCTGCGACGGCACGCTGCGGGGCGTCGCGGCCGATCAGGCCAACGAAGACCCAGTCGGCGAACGAGCCGCACAGCGCGGCCGCGGTGCCCTGCCGCAGATCTTCCTCGCGGGTCGCCGCCGCGGCCACCGCCGCCGCTTTCGCCATGGTCTCCACCGCGAGCGTCCAGACCGAGGCAGTCGACGCCTGATCGCGCCCCGTCCTGGTCCTGCCAGGCATCTCACGCGACCGTCCGCCAGATCTGCTCATAACTAATGGCTGCACGCCACTCGCGGCCAGTTGCCCGTGGCCCGCGAGGCTTTCTCCTCGGGTCATTTCTGCTGGTGCCGGCAACGCCGCCCCTCTGCCCGGTCTCAGCCGGGCCAAACCACGTCCGGCCGACGCCGGGCTCCGGGGCCAGCCCCGCCGGGTAATGGCCCCGGTATCGCGCGCCGGCCGGAATTACCGCGGCCGCTGGCGAACTCGCATGTTTACGGACCGCGGGGCGGTGAAGTATCACCATCGTCGTCGTCTCTATTGAGGGAGCATCCGGTGGCACTCATCCTTCTGGTCCTGCTGCTTGTGATCATTTTCGGCGCAGCCGGATTCGCGCTCCACCTCCTGTGGATCATCGCGCTGATTCTGCTGGTCCTCTGGCTGCTCGGATTCCTTTTCCGCGCCGCCGAATCGGGAGGCCGCCGCCGCGGCCGCTGGTATCGGTGGTAACACCACCTATACCGGATTTGGTGGGCTCAGCGAGGTGAGATATCCGATATGTGATCACCAAATCCGGTACAGGTATGAGCACACATGATCACACCTCCGGCGGGTCTTCGTCTCCGACGATCAGCCCGCCGCCCCGGGCCCAGGTCAGGTAGCGCCAGGACAGGTTGATCAGGGCCGAGATGCGGTTCCGCCCGCCGAGCAGCGTGATCAGGTGCAGCGCGAGCCAGGCCAGCCAGGCCAGGGTGCCGCGGATCCGGATCCGGTGCGGCAGCTGGACGACGGCGGACCGGTGCCCGATCGTGGCCATCGTCCCCTTGTCGTGGTAGCTGAACGTGGTCGTGGGCTGCCCCGCCATGAGCCGACTGACCTGCTCCGCCGCGAACCTGCCCATCTGCAGCGCAGGCTGGGCCAGCTGGGGCAGCGGGTGGCCATCGATAAGCGCGATATCGCCGATCGCGAAAATCCGCTCCTGCCCCTCGACCCGCAGGTCCGGCCCGGTCAGGATCCGGCCGCCCCGGCCCTGCGGCAGGCCCCAGCCGGCCACCGCCTCCGGCGCGGCGACCCCGGCCGCCCAGACGGTGATGTCGCTGGGCAGCACCTCCCCGTCGGCGAGCCGCACGTGGTCCGGCGTGACCTCCTTGATCGTCGTGCCCAGCCGGACGTCCACGCCGCGCGCCATCAGCTGCCGGCGCGCGTAGTCTCGCAGCGGCTTGTCGAACGGTCCCAGCGCGGCGGGGGCCATCTCCACCAGCCTGATGTGCACCCGAGTGCGGTCGATATCGGGAAACGCGGTGGCCAGCGCGATGTTGCGCAGTTCGGCCAGGGTGCCGGCCAGCTCCACCCCGGTGGCGCCGCCGCCGACCACGGTCACCGCCAGTCCCTCATCCGGACGGCCCGTATTCAGGTACTCCAGGCGCGCCAGGATCTTGTCGCGCAGCGCGATGGCGTCTCGTCGGGTGTACAGGCCGAGGGTGTTCTCGACCGCTCCGGTGACGCCAAAGTGGGAGGCGGTTACGCCGGTGGCCAGGATCAGGTAGTCGTAGCCCAGCTTGTCGCCGTCGGACAGCAGCACCTGGCGCGCCGCCGGGTCCAGGCCGACCACCTCGCCGTGCCGGAACCTGGCCCGGTATTTCCTGGTGAACCCGCGGACCGGGTAGGCGACGTCGCTCCCGTTCAGCCCGCCCGTCGCCACCTGGTACAGCAGTGGCTGGAAGGTGCTGTAGATGTTCCGGTCGACCAGCGTCACCCGCGCGCCGGCCCGGCGCAGGCCGCTGACGGTCGCCAGGCCGCCGAAGCCGGCCCCGACCACGACCACCCGCGCACTGTCAGTTCGTTGGACCGCCACGGTTTCGCCTCCCACCGGTCTGGCTCCTGCCGGTCTCCTCTGGATGGCACCGGCTACCCAGTCAATCGTCTGCCCAAACGGGGGCCCCAGGTAACCCCGGGTATAGCCTGGCGCTCGCCGACCGGTCACCGGCAACCGCGTTGAGGGGGCGCCCAGTTGAGTCACTCCGGCATCGCGAGCACTCTGCTGCGCGGCCTGTTCGACGACGCCGCACTGTTCCCGCCCGCGGCCCTGCCCATGTCCCACGCCGTCGCCGGGCACATCAAGCACCGGGCGGCCTGGTACAGCGGGCTGAGCGGTGCCTTCGTCTGCCCGGCGACCAGGCTCACCCAGCTGCGGGCCGCGCTGACCGCCGCCAACCTGGCCGAGATCGACCTCTGTTTGATCGTGACCGGTGGCGCCGAGGCGGTGGCCACGGCAGTCGACGCGGTCGCCGTCGACCCACGGCTGAGGCTGCGCTCGGTAGAGGTGCCGGCCCTGGCCGGCGCCGCGGCGCAGCAGGACCGCGGTGCCGCCGGCCAGGACCTCCGCGCGACAAGCCAGGAGCGGATCGTCCGGGCCGTCGCCGAGGTGGTCGCGGCGCTGGACGCGGTCCCGCTGGCCGGTGCGGCCGGTTATGCGGAGATCCCGGTAACGGCGCTCGGTGATGACGTGCTCGGGCCTATCGAGGCCCACCGGTACCGGCCCAAGCTGCGGACCGGAGGCCAGGATGCGGCGGCGTTCCCCGATGAGGCCGCGCTGGCAGCCGCTCTGGTGGCGCTGGCTGACCACCGGCTCCCGTTTAAATGCACCGCTGGCCTGCATCACGCGGTCCGCCACACCGCCGCCGATACCGGCTTCGAGCATCATGGATTCCTTAACCTGCTGCTCGCGGCGGCAGCGGCGGCGGCGGACGGGGCATCGGCGGAGGCTGTCGCCGCCGTGCTGGCCAGCCGGGACGGCGGTCAGGTCGCGGCCGCCGCCGCGGCGCTTGACCCGCAGGACGCCGCGCGGGCCAGGGACCTGGTCGCCTCAATTGGCAGCTGCAGCACTGACGAGCCCGTCGCCGACCTGATCGCCCTCGGCCTGATCAGCGAGCCAGGGTGAGTCGTACCGACCGGATGAGCTTCAGACAGGAGTCCTCATGGCCCGGATAACGCCCGCTCCCTGGCTCGGGATCAGGCCCGATGACCCGTTCGGGCTGGAAACGCTGCCGTATGGCTCGTTCACCCCCGCGCACCGCCCCGGCCAGCCCCGGGCCGGCGTGGCGGTCGGCGACCGGATCCTCGACCTGGCCGCCGTGACCGGCAGGCTGCTGCCCGGCCGGGCCCACCTGTTCAGCGGCGGAAACCTGGATCAGTTCCTCGCTGCCGGGCACCGGGCCTGGGAGCAGGTCCGGGCCGACCTGCAGGCCTGGCTCTCCGACGAGGTGTACCGGGACGCGGTCGAGGACCTGCTGGTGCCCGCCGCCTCCGCTGAGTTGCACCTGCCGTTCACCGTCGGCGACTACGTGGACTTCTACGCTTCCGAGCACCACTCGACCAACATCGGCCGGATCTTCCGGCCGGGCACCGAGCCGCTGACCCCCAACTGGCGGCACCTGCCCATCGGCTACCACGGCAAGTCCGGCACGGTCGTGGTGTCGCATACGCCGGTCCGGCGGCCGTGCGGCCAGTCCAGGCCCGCGGGCGCGAGCAAGCCGTCGTTCGGACCGTCGATCAAGCTCGATTTCGAAGCCGAGCTGGGTTTCGTGGTCGGTGTGCACAGCATCCTGAGCGAGCCGGTGCCTGCGAGCAGGTTCACCGAGCACGTGTTCGGCGCGTGCCTGGTCAACGACTGGTCGGCCCGTGACCTGCAATCGTGGGAGTCCGTGCCGCTCGGCCCGTTCCTTTCCAAGTCGTTCGCCACCACGGTGTCGCCCTGGGTGGTCCCGCTGGCCGCGCTCGAGCACGCGAGGATCAGGCCGCCGTCCCGCGACACTGAACTGCTCCCCTACCTGACCGAGACGGAGGACTGGGGCCTGGACATCGACTTCGAGGTGCGCATCAACGGCCATGTCGTGTCCCGGCCGCGGTATGCGGTGATGCACTGGAGCCCGGCGCAGATGCTGGCGCATCTGACGGTGAACGGGGCCTGCATCGGCGTCGGCGACCTGTACGCATCGGGGACCGTCAGCGGGCCGGAGCCGGACCAGCGCGGCTGCCTGATCGAGCTGGCCTGGAACGGCACCGAGCCGGTCAAGCTGCCCGACGGGACCAGCCGGGCCTGGATCGAGGACAGCGACGAGGTGACGATCTCGGCCACCGCCCGGGGCGAGGACGGCGCGCGGATCGGTTTCGGCGCGGCTCACGCCCAGATCATGCCCGCCATCCCCGAAGCCGTAGGCTAGCCGCCGGCTAGCCGCCGGCGACCCCAGCCGGTCGATTTGCTTGTTGAGGAATAGCCTCGCGTCCACGAAGTCTTCAGTCCCAGGTCATGTCGATCTGGCGCTCGAAGTTGCGGTAGCCGGCGCGCTGGAAGGCCCGCGCCATGGGGACGTTGCCGACGTCCGTCGACGCCATTATCAGCGGGACATCGTGCGCGGCCAGGATCCTGGTGCCCTGGGCGAGCAGGTCGCCTGAGTAGCCGCGGCCACGGTGCGCGGGCAGGACACCGATGTAGGCGATGATCGGGTGATAACTGTTGCGGGCCGGGATGACGAACCCGACGGGCTGGCCATCGGGCAGCACGGCGATCTGCCACCAGTCGTGCGGGCTGTCGTAGGTCAGGAACTCGCTGTCGTAATGCTCAGCCGCCGCCTGCGCGGCCGGCATCCGCGCCAGGTCCCTCAGGCTATGGGCGTCGAGGGTGCCCTCCAGCACGAAGGTCATCAGCCTGATGAGTTCCCCGCGATCGCTGACCGGCCTGAATCTCAGGCGCTCGCCCGGCGCGGGAATCGGCGTCCCGGCCCGCCACTCCAGGCGCAGGCGTTCAACCAACAGCCGGGCGCCGGCCTGTTCCAGGGCCGCCATTCGGTCCTCGACGCAGCGCCGGGCTACCGCGTCCTGGCGCCAGTGCGGCGGGATGAACCTGCTGTAGTCGGGCGGACAGCCGCCCACCGGAAGGACCTGCGCCATCGCCGCATTCAGCAGACCCGCCGCGATGTCCACGCGGCCCGGCTCCGAAGCGGCATCATCGAGATCGAGCACGTCGAGGACGAGCGGCGGGCCGTCCTTCTTCCGCCGCCACCAGGCCAGCCTGGCCACCAGCCGGTCGCCTCGCAGGGCCATCCACATCCACTCGGGACGCCGGCGGCCGCTGTCGAGATCGTCCGCCAGCTCATCGTTGAGGACGTAAGGCAGCTGGCAGAAGAGTTTGAGTTCCGCGCGCCCGGTCACCGGGCGCAGGGTCAGGTCACTGTGATCGAGAGTCAAGGCACTTCCCATCGAGATGTGCCCGGCTCACTCCGAGGTCAGCTGCGGGCCGCACCCCGGGAAGGAACCGGCGCGATGGTCATGACAGACACCGGCGTGTCCCTCCTCTCGCCTCCTGGCCGCTCGCCCGGCCTGGACGGTGGTCTGAAAGAAACGTCTATCTGCCTAGCACCCGCGCACGCAACCCCTTTCCGATTGCCCGCGCCGGTCAGGAGCCCGGTGGCTCGGCGGCTGACGGTGTCCGCGAGCGCTTGTCATGGTTGTCTCTACCTATATAGATTGATCCGCGTGAGGTTACCTCCAGAGTTCTCAGCGCAGATATCGCGGGTGCTGGCAGCGCGGTACGAGCGACCGTCGCGGGCACTGCTGCCACCCGGTGCGGCGCGGCGATCGGGCGCAAGGCCGCGGATCGGGCGCGGCGTCGCGACACCCGCAGCGCCATGGACCGACTGAGCCGCGCGGCGGCCCGCTGCGCGGCGCGGCTACTGCCGATGGAGCACCGGGACTGGGCCCAGGCGCTGTGGGCGGAGGCGGGCCAGGTGCCGCCGGGAACGCGACGGCTGGCGTGGCGCGCGGGCGGGGTATGGCTGATCGCGAGGGAGGCACCGGCGGTGCGCAGGGCGGGCAGTGCGCTGGTATTCGCCGCGGCCGCGGCGTGGGCAACCTGGGCAGCCTGGCCGGGGTCGGCGAGTAACGTCGCCACGACGGTGGACCGGGTTGACGTGGTCACGGTGTTGGTGCTGCTGGGCGGGCTGCCGCTGCTGGCGAGGCGGCTCGCGGGGTCAGCCGGCGGCCGGATCGCGCAGGTCCTGCGGGTCGGCGGGTATGCGGCGGTCCTGGCCCTGACCGTGGCCAAGGCCGGCGTCGAGCGGGTCGCGGACGAGCCAGCGGCGGCGAACCCGCATCTAGGAACGATCGCGGTGGCCCCTGCTGATACCGGGATGACTTTTACCTGGATCTTCGAGAGCCTGTTCCTGCTCGTGATGGCCGGGTATGTGGCCATGATCCTCGGGCTGACCGCGCGCCGGTCGCGGGTGGCCCCGGCCACCCTGGCGATCGGCACCGGCGCGGGCATCGTGGTCGGCATCGTTCTTTACGTGCTGGTGCCGCTCGGGCTCAGCAATCATGCCACCAGTCCGTGGCTCGCGGGGGCAGCGACCGGGGCAGTGGAGGTGCTTGCATGGGCGGCGTTGTTCGCCGCGCCGGTGGTGGCTGGCGCCGTCGCTAGACGGCGCTACCGCGGATCGGGTAACCCTGAGCAGCTCGCCAACGCCAGGAGCTGGCAGGGCGGCGCGGCAGGGCTTCTGGCGACCGGAGTCGGCGCCCTGATTGTCACTGTCCTGGGTACCGGCACGATCGCGCTGATGCCCAGGACCGGCTGGATGCTGCGCTGGCTTTATCCCGGTCAGCACCTGCTCGCGGCCGTCGCTTACACCCGCGAGCTGCGGGCCAGCGCGGACGCTGCCGGGTATCTCCTCATCCTGCTGCTCTTCCCGGCCATCGGGTTCGTCCTGGGCCTCACGACCTCCGCCACCGGCGAAGTCTTTGTGGCAGCGCCCCGGGCCTCGCCTCAGCCCGGCGAATCGCCGGGCTGAGCGGACCGGATCCAGGCCGGGCTCGCGCCCCTGGTGACCCCGCCCCCGCCAGCCAGCCGCAGGCCGCCCTTGGAGGGGATGACCAGCTCATCTCGGGTTCTGCCGCGCAACGCGGTGGCCAGCAGCCGCTCCGACGCGCCGAAGCCGCAGGCCTGCGCCGTGTCGAAGATCGTAACGCCCTGGTCGGCGGCCCGTCTGATCGCAGCGATCGCGGCGGACTCGTCGGTCGCGCCCTAGTCGCCGCCAAGCTGCCAGGTGCCGAACGCGATCTTCGACAGGTGCAGGCCGGTCTTGCCAAGCGTGACTTCCGGCATGGGACTTCTCCTTCGGAGTTGGTCGTGCCTCAGCTGTGATCGATTCACTCTTGGTGCGGCGGTCGCGGCCGACCGCCCGGGTACCCACGGCCACGAGCATGGCCAGCGCGGCGGCCACCGCCGCGGCGAGCATGGCCGCCCGGTCGCCGGACACCCCGGCAATCGAGCCGCGGGAGTTGACGGCCACGGCGACGGCGGGCAGCAAGGCGGCGCCGATCGCGGCGCCCATCTGGCGGCTGGTGTTGATGACCCCGCCGACCAGGCCCTGATCGCGGTCGGCGACGCCGCCGCTAGCGATCACCATGGTGCCGAACGCGGTTCCGGCGGTTCCGAACCCGACCGGCATGACCGCCGCGAGCAGCAGGCTGTAGCTGCCGGTCGCGGGCAGCTGGGTGAGAATCAGGAAGCCGGCCGTGGCCAGCCCGCTGGTCAGGATGAGGACCCGCCGGACGCCGAACCGGCCGGCCAGCCTGGCGCCGAGCAGGCCGACGGTGAATCCCACGATGCCCTGCGGGGCGATGGCCAGCCCGGTCATCAGCGGCGAGTCGTGCAGGACCTGCTGGAAGTAGATCGACAGAACGATCATCTCGCCGGCGTTCCACAGGCCGAGCAGCACGTTCACCATGCTGGCTTTGCGCAGGCCCGGCAGCCGCAGCAGGTCAGCGCGGACCAGCGGGTCGGCGTGGCGCTGCTCGACCATCCAGAACGCGAGCGCCGAGGCCACCGCGACCAGCAAGGAAATCCCGGTCACCGGTGACGCCCAGCCCGCGACAGCGGACTGCGACACCGCGAACACGGTCGCGGCCACGGCCGCCGTGATCAGGATCGCGCCCCCGACGTCCAGCCGGTGCCCGGCTGTCCGCTGCCGCGACTCGCCGAGCAAGCGGGGCGCCAGCAGCGCCGCGGCCACGCCGACCGGGACGTTGACCAGAAACACGGCCCGCCAGCTGAAGAACTGCACCAGCACGCCGCCCAGCACCTGGCCGGCCACGAAGCCTATGGACGCGGTGGCGCCGTATTTGCCCAGGGCGCGGTTGCGCCGCGGGCCCTCGGCAAAGCCGGTCGTGATGAGCGAGAACGCGGCCGGCGCGACCACCGCCGCCCCGGCGCCCTGAACCACTCGCGACATGATCAGCAGCACCGGGTCCTGCGCGAGGCCGCCGGCCAGGGATGCGGCCGAGAAGGCCAGCAGCCCGGCCATGAACATGCGGCGGCGGCCGAACAGGTCGGCGGCGCGGCCCCCGAGGATCAGCAGGCCGCCGAACGTGATCGCGTAACCGGTGACGATCCACTGCACGGCGCCGGCGGAGAAGCCAAACTCCCGCTCGATGGAAGGCAGCGCCATGTTGACGATGCTGAAGTCGAGTACCACCATGAAGGCCGCGACCAGGATCAGCGCGAGGCCCAGTCCCTTGTGCTCAGCCACCTCCGCCCGCGAGGCCACGTCCGGTCGCGAGGCCACGTCCGCGCGCGAGGCCACGTCCGCGCGCGAGGCCACGTCCGCGCGCGAGGCCACTACCTCTCGGGAGGCCACGTCCCCCCGGGGCGTAGGTAGCGAGCGCTTGCTGGTTGTGCTGATCTCCGCCGGCATGACCCTCTCGCATATACGATACGCAACGTCTCGTTTCTGATTACAGCAGACTGAACCTCATGAAAAGCGCGGGTATTCCCGCAGGAGACGGAAAATCTCGGTGCGCAGCGGGTTCACGCGGTGACCCGCACCCGGCGACCAGCCGGTCAACGACCGGATCGCACGCGATGTCGTGGACCCGATTGTGGTCGGCTGAGCGGCGCAAGCAACGCGGCACGGGCCGGGAGATCTCAGCTCCGGGCGCCGTCGCGTGCCGCCTGGAGCGAGCTCAGGTCACGGGTAACACAGATCGGGTCACGCTGGCAACGGCAGTCCCGCCAGCCCCTGCAGCCGGGCCAGGACCAATGATCTTGGCGCCTTTCCAGGGATATGTACTGGAAAGGCGACAGGATCTTGGAACGCGGCCAGTTCCGCCCGGCTCTGCGGGAGACTCCTGCGGCCCCAGTGAACAAAGCGACCACAGTGACGGGAGTGACTCTCATCATCATTACGCACCGGCCCGGTCGGCCTGAAGCAGTACATTCTGATGCAGAACCCGCGACCAGCGACGGCCAGCACGCCCGTTCTGCGAGCCCGAGCATAGGCACCACTGGCATGAATGGCACCCCGCCGCCGAAACACTGACAATTGCCGCGAGTAGCCGGACGCCGCAGCCCCGACTCAAGCGCGTAGTCGTGCCCGTCGGCCCGCTCCCGTCATCACGACCTTCGACGCCGGGCACGACTAGCGGTCCCCGCACGAGGTGCTGCGCCGACCGCGCGCCGCGCTCGCTGCTGCGCGGCGGCACGCTGCTGCGCGGCCGGTTATTACCAGGACAGCTCGGGCTTCCTGGAGCCGATGACGGATACCTCGCGCTGATGGGCCGGCCGGTCAGCCCCAAGGATCCGCGCCGCGCTCTTGGGCGCGACCCCGGCCTGCTCGAAATACTCCCTGATCAGGGCGCGCTGCCGGAGGCTGACCTCCTCGAAGTGCCGGACCAGGGCGTCCTCGCCGATCGCCTCCGCGGTCAGGTAGAGGTCCTTGATCTGGTCCAGCCTGGCCTGCGCGGGCGCGGGCGGGACCGAGGGCAGGGGCAGCGGTACCAGCGGCGGTTCGGCGCTGATCTGCTGATGCTCATGCTGCGGGCGGCGGTGCGCCCCCGGGCCCGGGGCCCGGCGGGGCTCTGGGACCGGCCGTTGCTCGCGGGCCGGACCGCGGCCCGGCTCCGCCGGGACGATCGGCGCCCGGATGACCGGCAGCGGGGCCGTGTCATCGTCTTTAATGGAGGCCAGCCTGGCCGCCCGGCTCGCCGATAACGGCGGGGGGCTCTGGTGTCCTCGCGGCCGGTCAGCGACGTGATCGGCTTGCGGGCCCGGCACGTACCCCGGTTGCGGGCCTGTCTGGTAGCCCGGGCCTGTCCGGTAGCCCGGCTGCGGGCCTGTCCGGTAGCCCGGCTGCGGGCCTGTCCGGTAGCCCGGCTGCGGGCCTGTCCGGTCGCCCGGCTGCGGGCCTGTCCGGTCGCCCGGCTGCGGGCCTGTCCTATAGGCCGGCTGCGGGCCCGTCCGGTAGGCGGGCTGCGGGCCGGTCGCGCGATGGCTGCCGCCGCGCCGCAGCACGGGCGGCTCGGCCGGCCGGGAATCAGCGGAACCCGCGGGCCAAGGTTCGGGGCGCCAGCCGCCATCGGAATAGTCAAGCGCAGGCGAGAACTCCCGGACAGGCTCCTGGTCAGGCCACCGATAGGGCTCAGGCGTGGGCGCGGGCCTTGAGTTACGCAGCGGGCTCAGCCATTCATCGGCCGAGTCGCGTCTTCGGGCCTCCTCGGGGCGAACCACGCGGGAGCCGGCAGCTCTGCGCCTGCGGGCAGGCCATCCGGAAGCGACGACCACGAGCAGCGCAAGACAGCACCCCAGGCCGGCTGCCGCGGCTGTCTCGCCGAGCCTGACCATGCCCTGCCAGCCATGCGGCGACGTCAACCGCGTCGCTTCGCCTACAAAGACCGTGGTCACGCCGACCATGAGCAGGACCGCCCCGGCCACCGTCAGCCCGAGACAGACACGCATCCTCCCCGTCGTGACCGTGCCCGTTTCCACTGCCCAACCATCGCATGCAGGACAGATAGCCGCAACCGATATGCAACTGACCGCACCACCAGTCAGCCTCTTCCGACAATGGTCACTGGTCGCTTAAACCCTGGCAATACCGATAAGACCACCGGACCATCCGGGCTCATCAGTTCCCTCAGGGCGGATACCGCATCCGGATAATTGTTATTGCCTTTGGCGCACGGTTCGGAGCATTACGCAGACGCGCTGGATCAGTTGGACCGGTGATAGCGTCGGGAAGCTGAGAGGGAAACTCAAGCAGTAACCGATTGACCACGGCGGGAGGGACAAGTGCCTGATTCGCGGCGCGCCGTCGCCGCGCTCATCGCCAGCGCGGTCCTACTGACCGCTGGCTGCTCAGGCGCATCATCCGGATCAGCTACCACTGCGCCGACGCCTGCATCGTCCGGGCACGCCTCCGCGCCGCGGTCGTCGACCGGGCCGCGCGCATCGCTCTCCGCGAGCGCAACGCCGACCCCGGCCTCGCTCGCCGCACTGCCCCCCATGGTCATGACCATCTCAGCCGAACCGCCTGATGTCCCGGCGCGCCGCCCCGCCTGCACTGGTATCGCCGGCCTGCCATTGCAAGTCCCACCGGATCTCTCCGGGCTGATCAGCGTGTGCGTGAACCCGGCCGCTTATGCGCCGGACGTAATCATGATCTCCAACATGTCCGACGACGTGCTCAGCATCAGCACGGCCAGCGCCAGCCAGCCCGCGCTCCGGGCCTACTATCCGGTCCCGGGTAATCACGAGTCGTCCGGGACCTTGATCGAGACCAACGCCCAGAACGAGGCAGTCCGGGGGCTGGCCCCGCCGGGCGGCGGCGTCCTGCTGCCGGTCGGCGGCCAGGTCATCGCCACGCAGGATGTACCGATCCGGCTGGCCGTGCAGGTGAACAGGCAGGCGTCCGCGGCCAGCTACGCCGCGCAGCTGGTGACCGGTTACGTGGTGGACAACCTGACCAAGCAGATCCCACCGGCCAGTGCCCAGTCGTACGAGATGGGTATCGCGGGCTGCGTCAGGCGGGCGCCCGCGCTCTGGCGCGGCCTGTCCGAGCGGCTGCCTGCCGCCGCGGCGGCGGCCCTGCAGGCAACGCTGACCACCGTCCCGGCCTGCCAGGATCTGCAGAGGAAGGTTACTTCCGATCACGCCGAGGCGCTCTGGGCAGCCGCCGCGACCGGCAGGCTTACCGCGAACGCCCTGCGGGAGGACCTGGCCACGGTGGCCCATGCGGCGGGCGTGACCGGCTGGGAGTCGCACCTCGGCGGACTGCCGCGCCGTCCGGTGGTCATCGCCGAGGGTGCCCACTGAGGAGAGTCGACTGAGGAGAGCCGACTGGCCGCACCGGGCCGAATGCGGCTGAGGCAACCACTTCCAGCCGCCACTTCCGCCGTGTTCCATCGGGTAAGCAGCACCGGGGCACGCAACCGCTTCCGGCCGCCACTTCCGCTGAGCACGGCTGTCGGCTACCGTTGCGCTGATAACCGGCTGTTGCGGTCACCCTGATGGCGTCTCGTCGTATCTGCCCAGGTCGCAGACGTGCAACGGCTGGTCGTGGCCAGCACCCTTTCCGAGGTCGCGATTGGCATACAGCAGCGCGGGAGGAACGCATGGACCGTCAGGTCAAGTACGTTCTGCAGGAATCCGAGATGCCCAGGCAGTGGTACAACGTCATCGCCGACCTGCCGTCACCGCCTCCGCCGCCGCTGCACCCGGGCACTCTCCAGCCGGTCGGGCCCGATGACCTCGCGCCGCTGTTCCCCATGGCGCTGATCGCTCAGGAAGTCACGGCGGACCGCCACGTGCCCATCCCGGATGATGTGCTTGACGTTTACCGGCTCTGGCGGCCTACGCCGCTCTACCGGGCGCGCAGGCTGGAGAAGGACCTCGGCACCCCGGCCCGGATCTACTACAAGTACGAGGGCGGCAGCCCGGCCGGCTCGCACAAGCCCAATACCGCGGTGCCGCAGGCCTACTACAACGCCGCCCAGGGCGTGACCAAGCTGACCACCGAGACCGGCGCGGGGCAGTGGGGCAGCGCGCTGGCCTTCGCCTCCGCGCTGTTCGGCCTGGACCTCGAGGTGTGGATGGTGCGGGCCTCCTTCGATCAGAAGCCGTACCGCAAGATGCTCATGGAAACCTACGGCGCAACGGTGCACCCGAGCCCGTCCGATATCACCTCGGCTGGCCGTGCGGTGCTGGCTGAGCACCCGGACTCCACCGGCAGCCTCGGCATCGCGATCAGCGAGGCGGTGGAGGTGGCGGGCGGCGATCCGGCGGCCAGGTACGCGCTCGGCAGCGTGCTTAACCACGTGCTACTGCACCAGACGATCATCGGCGAAGAGGCCATCCAGCAGCTCGCCATGGCCGGGGACACGCCCGACGTGATCGTCGGCTGCACCGGCGGCGGCTCGAACTTCGGCGGCCTGGCGTTCCCGTTCCTGCGGGAGAAGCTGGCCGGCCGGATCAACCCGGTGATCCGGGCGGTCGAGCCCGCTGCCTGCCCGTCGTTCACCCGAGGCGTATACGCCTATGACTTCGGCGACACGGCGGGCTTCACCCCGCTGCTCAAGATGCACACCCTGGGCCACGATTTCATCCCGGACCCGATCCACGCCGGCGGCCTCCGCTACCACGGCATGTCCCCGCTGCTGTCGCACATCTACGAGCTCGGCCTGATCGAGGCGGTCGCCAAGCCGCAGTCGGAGTGCTTCGCCGCCGGGCTGCGTTTTGCCAGGACCGAGGGCATCGTGCCAGCCCCGGAGCCGACACACGCGGTCGCGGCGTGCATCGAGGAGGCGCTGCGCTGCAAGGAAACCGGCGAGGAGAAGGTCATCCTGACTGCGCTGTGCGGGCATGGCCTGCTCGACCTGCCCGCCTACGGCGGCTACGTGGCGGGACAGCTGCACGATTACAAGCTGCCGGAAAAGGCCGTCGAGGACGCGCTGGCGAAGCTGCCCGCCGGAGTGTGACCTGCCGCAGCCGGGCGATGCAGGTCACCGCCTGGCGATGCGGTCCTCGCGGAGCGGCGCCGCCAGCGCGGTGGTGACGACGATGACGGCGGTCAGCACGGGGATCAGGCCGAGCGCGGCGGGCAGTGACGCGGCGGCGGCGAGCTCGCCGATCAGCGGCGGCCCGCAGACATAACCGGCCCATCCGAACGCGGAGACCGTGGCGATTGCGGCCCCCGGATCCAGGCCGGGCAGCCGCCCGGCAGCGCTGAATACCGACGGGACCACCAAGGCCAGGCCGACCCCGAGACAGCCAAACCCGACGATGGCGATCCCCGGCAGGCCGGCGAGCAATCCGGCGGTGAAGCCGACCGTCGCGATCGCGGCCAGGACCGGCAGCAGCCGCCGGACGCCGAACTTGGCGAGCAGCCGGTTGCCGGACAGCCGGGTGGCCACCATCGCGAGCGCGAACACGGTGTAGCCCAGGCCGGCGATCGCCGCGGCGACGTGCAGCGAGCCGCGCAGGTACACCGCGGCCCAGTCGGCGCTCGCGCCCTCACAGAGCATGGACGCACCGGCGATCGCACCGAGCACCAGGACGGCCCGGGATAGCGTACGCGCCGGGCGGCGACGTTCCCGTCCCTTGCCAGCCGGGACAGGGTCGCGTACACCTGGCTGTAGCGTCGGCCGCGGGTCGGCGTTCCGGCCGGAATCGGGCACCATCCAGGTGGTCAGCCAGCCGGCGATCGCGAGCGCGGGCAGCCCGAGCAGCAGCAGTTGCCTGGCCAGCGACAGGCCGATCGCCACGCCCAGGACCCCGATGCCCGCTCCGGCGAACGCGCCGATGCTCCACCAGGCATGCAGCCCGGACATCAGCGGCCGGCGGCGGGCTCGCTCGACGGCGATCGCCTGGGTGTTCATGGAAACGTCGAGTGCGCCCTGGAACGCGCCCCATGCATACAGCGCGGCGAACAGCCCGGCCAGCGAGCCGGCCAGGCCCACCACCGGCCCGGCGGCGCAGTAGCCGATGAGCGTGACCTGCACCATGCGCTTGCTGCCCAGCCTGGGCAGCAGGCGCGCCGACGCCACCATCGCCGATACCGATCCCACCGGGGCGCCGAGCAGCGCCAGGCCGAGAGCCGCGTCGGTCAGTCCCAGGTGGACCTTGACCTGCGGAATATGGGCTGTCCACGAGGCAAAAAGGAATCCGTTGACCAAGAACACCACCGCGGTCGCTGCCATCGGCCGACGGACGGACACGCGGCTGTCGGCGGCCAGCGCGACGGCACTGTCACACACAGCGCACCTCGACCCCGGCGGCGCTCAGCGCTTCCAGCGCGTCGCCCGGCGCGGCTGAGTCGGTGATGACCAGGTCGGCAGCGGCAGCATCGCAGACCGCGGCGAGTGCCGTGCACCGGAACTTCGAGCTGTCGGTCGCGAGCAGCACCCGGGCCGATGATCTGAGCATGGCCTGCTTGACCTCGGCGTCGCCCAGGTCATGAGCGGTCACCTGGCCGCCGGATAGTCCGCAGCAGGTCAGCACGGCCGTGTCGAACCGCAGCGCGCCGATGCTGGCCAGGGCCAGCGGCCCGATCATGGCCAGCTCACCCGGCCGGGCCTCGCCTCCAGGCATCAGCAGCCGCACCGAGTCGCTCGCCGCAAGGGCGACGGCCGCGTGCAGGGACATCGGCATCACGGTGAGTCTCCGGCCCGCTATCGCGCGCCCGACCTCCACCGCCGTGGTACCACTGTCAAGCAGCACGGCCTCTCCGTCGCGCAACTGCGCGGCGACCTCGGCCGCGATACGGCGCTTGGCGTCGGCCCGTTCCAGCTCGCGCATCGCGAACGGCAGCTCGGCTCCGCGCATCAGCAGGCTGATCGCCCCGCCTCGAACCCGCCGCGCCATGCCCATGGCTGCGAGCCGGTCGAGGTCACGCCGGATCGTCATCTCCGCGGCACCGAAGGTATCCGCCGCCGACACGACCTCGACCTGGCCGTCACGCTGCAGGAGCCCGGCCAGAGCGGCCAACCGATCAGCTGCGTTCATGTCAGCTAAGTTACACAATATGCGTTCATTAGAACATTGATTATGTTCGAATATCACGCCTTCCAAAGATCTTGACTACCTTCCAGCGATATCGACTGATAAGTCGGCACGATCTTCGGTTATGGCCCCGCTGCAGATCCGAGATCCCCGTCGAGGTCAGGCTCAAGGGGCTGGTGAGACTGCTGGTGCCAGCGTGACCCGATCGGGGCGGGTGCTGTGCGTCGGCCCTCGTCTAAACCGCTCGGCGCCCGGGATGTCGGCACCCGCGGCCAGAGTGGACGGCATGCAGGGGAAGGGGCACGATGACTGGTGTGAGCATTGCCGAGGCCTGGCCGGCGGCTGGCCGGCCATTCACGGTGGCCGAGCTGGACCGGATGCCCGATGACGGGCGCCGGTATGAGCTGCTGGACGGGGTACTCGTCGTGAGCCCTCGGCCCAGCACGGTCCACCAGCTGGCCTCCGCACGGCTGGTGATGACGCTGGGCAACGCCTGTCCGGACGATCTGTGCGTACTGGCCGAGCCTGCCGTTCAGCTGTCCCAAGACACCGAGTTCGACCCCGATGTCGTGGTGGTCCGCCAGCAGGAGGTCGGCGGGGCCAAGCTCATGACTCCCCCGCTGCTGATCGTGGAAGTGCGGTCGCCCAGCACCGCGCTGATCGACCTGAACCGGAAAAAGGCCGCCTATGAACGCTTCGGCGTGGAGTCGTACTGGATCGTGGATCCTGACCCGGCCAGGCCGTCGCTGACCGTCTTCGAGCTGCGCGTCGGCCGTTACGCGCAGCTGAGCAAGGTGACAGGTGACGATGCGTTTGCCGCAGACCGGCCGTTCACCGTGGTAGTCGTCCCGCAGCGCCTGCTGGCCGGCCTGACCCGCTAGCCGCAGGCGGACGCCCGGCGTCGCGGCCAACGCTGCTGCTGGGTGGTGCGCTGCAGTGGGCCTGGACCAGAGCGGGCGAAGGCGCGCCGTGCTCCGCGGAGGTGGCAGGCTAGATCCATGACCGCCGCAGCACCAGGGCAGGATATGCGGGCCGGGCGGGCCGAGACCTATCTGCGGCTTCGCGCCGAGGCTGAGCTACGCCATGCGCTGACCCTGCCACGGTACGAGCCGCCCGGCTTAGCCAGATTCTCCGGCCCACGGCGGGTGGCTGACCGACTGACGCGCCCGCTGGCTTCGTTGGTCGCCTGGGGTGCGCGGCCGCTGGCGTCGGTCAGGTATCGGGTGCTCCCAGCGTCCATGCGATTGCGCGGGCAGGTCGCACAATTGCGGTGGCGCAGAGTCGCTCGTTCCCTGCCCCGGGCCCGATCCCGCAGGATGGCGCAGCAGCACGAGATGTCGACGGAACGACACTTGAGCCGGGTCAGGACGCTAGCCGACCTCCTTGTCCGGGCTGGTGTCCTCGACGATCAGGCGGCGGATTCGGCGGTGGCCGGACTCGAGACTGCCATGCTGGCCCGGTCGCTGCTCGATCCCCGTCACATCCACCGCCGGGACGTGTTCGCCAGGATCAGTCGCCAGCGGAGACAGATCCCGGCCGGGCAGTTTCTGGCGGTGCCGGTGCGGGCTACGGTCCCGGCCGCGGCGGACGGCGGCCGGGCCGAGACTCACCTGATCACCTTGGTCATCGCGCCCGATAGAGCGGTACTGACCGCGGCTGGCCGGATGCCACGGCTCGGAGGCAGAGCGGCAGACTTCCCGGATCCCGGGCTGGTGTTCGGCCGACCTCGCGGATCCCGCCGATACCGCGAATCCGGAGTTCGCAGCGCGGGCACCGAACCGTCAGCGACCGATGACCGCGGGAACCGCTACGAGCTGAATCTTGATGGCTGGAGCGCCTCCGACGAGGACTGGTCAGGCACCCTGGAGGTCTCCCCGGTACCCGCTCCCGGAACCCGGTGGCTCGAGCTGACCATGAGCCCGGACGCGCCCGCGATACGGGTAGAGCTGGCCGGTGCCAGCGAAAGTGACCGTGCGGTAACCGCTCCCCCGCCGGCCGGAACGCCAGTGGACGGGATAATGGACCAGGCATCCAGGGGGCTGCTGCGCCGGGCGGCGTCAAGCCACGGCGATCTTCGGGGCGAGGACCGCTTCTCGGATGTCGACGACATCGTGGCCGCGCTTGACGCGAGCGGAGCGCTGCCGCCCGGCTGTCCTGGCCTGCGCCGGCTGGCCGCCCTTTTCCAGCAGCTCGGCATCGAGGTCCCGCCCGCGCTGACCGCGGTCCGGCCCGCCGGCTCGCTACCCGAGGCCTGGACGAGCGTGCTGGAGAACCGCCACCGCCGGGACGGCCCGGAGGGGACCGCCGCCGTCGCCGCCGTCCTCCCCGAACTGGACGGCGCGCGCGTCGTGCTCGCCGGGCTGCGCTCCGGAACTGACGATGCCGAGCTGCACGTCCTGGCCTGGGGCTGGCCAGACTGGGCGCCTCACCTCAGGGCTCATCAGGAGGAGCCGTTGACCTGGTGGGCACGCGACAACGCGGGGCGCTGGCATCTGGCGGAGATGAACGGCGGCAGCTTCGGCGACGGCAGTGCCGAGTTCGAGCTGCGGCTGATCCCGCCGCTGCATCCCGAAGCGTCCGCGCTCGAGGTGCAGCTGACCGGAAAGTCCGGCCAGGTCGCGGTCACGGTACCGCTCGACTGGCAGGAATCGCCATGAGCACCGCCACTCCGGGGACCGGTAGCCCACCATGGTGGGCCTCGCTGCCGCCACTCACGGCCCAGGTTCCGTGCGGTCCGGACCGCCACCAGGTGCGCTGGGAGCAGGGCAGGCTGATCGCAGCTGATCACCCGGACGCTGAAGCGGAGCTCGTGCTCGCGGCGCTCGGCGGTGACCGGGCCGAGTGCGTGGAACTGGCGCAGGCCTGGGGCGCCAGGAGCGATGACCTGGAAGTGCTGGCCGTCGGGCCCCGGTCGGCCGCCGACCAGCTGACCATCACCCCCGAGGAGATCGAGCAACTGCAGTATCTCGGCGGCTGGCCGGGACTACCGCGCTACTGGCCAGGGCCGAATCGCCGCTGGCCGTGGCAGCAGATGCCTCGCGATCGGGCCACCTACAGCAGCGCGACCAGCCTGCGGCGCACGCGGACTTCCCTTGTCGGTGGCAGCTCCAGCATCACGGCGCGATCTGGCGGCCCGTTAGCCAGGCTGTCCCCAGCGGCCGGGAAGCCGGACCCGGACCGCGCCCGGCAGATCGAGCTGCTGCGCCTGCTCGCGCTCGGACCCGAGTTTCAGCTGCGGCTGAGCGGGACGGTCGCGGCCGCCTGGTCGGCCGGCGGCAGCCGCGTAAGCGATCGCGCTGCGGGTCGGCCTGCCCTGGTCGCGGCGCTGGCCGGGCGGCTAGCCCCGGCCGCACAGTCCTGGCTTGGCATTGACCCCGACCGGGCGGATATCTCGCTGCACGAAGGCCCCGGCTGGGGCCAGCTGGCCATGACCGGGCAGGGTACCGAGCGCACGCTCAGCGCCGCGCTGCCGGTCGGCTGGCTGGCGTCGGTCTGGGCGGCCGGGCTGGCCGTGGTCGCCGGTCATCTGATCGTCGCGGTCATCGAGGCGGACTGGCCGAGGGCGACCGTGCTGGGCGTGCCCGAGCCTGGCGCGGAAGCGGCGATACTCAAGGTACGCGCCACGGCCGGGGGCTGGACCGGCTCGGCAGCGCGCGAAGACGGGACAGTATGAGCAGGAACGAAACGGGACTGGCCGGGTGCAGCGCGGCATGACCACGGATAAGCGGCGCCGGGGTGAAGCTGGCACGGCATGAGCAGGGACGGACGGCGGTTCGCCGGGGCTGACGCGCAGCGGCAGGCGGCTGCCGTGGAGGCGCTCGGGGTCGCGGTAGCGGCGCGGGTTCCGGTGCTGCTGTGTGCCGACGGGCTGGCCGGAGGCTGGCCAGCACCGGTGGTGCCTGCCCTGCCCGAGGGCTGGGGGGCCGGGCTGGGCGTGACGCGGAGCCTGGTAGCAGCGTTCTTGCAGGTGCGGCCCGCGCTTGCGGGCGCGCCCCCGGCCGGCCGGCAGCACGTGGCTGTCGGTGTCGTAGGTGGTCAGCACTAGCGTGCTGCAATCGAGGCGGGCGCGACCGGCTACCTGCTCAAGGACGCCCCCCGCGCCGAGCTGCTGCAGTCGCCGAGGGGTTCAACCGAGGACTGCTCAAGCCCCGAACGCCAAAGTAGGCAGAGCGGAGCCCGCGCCCATTGGCTGCTAGGCACCGGCCCGCACGAGCGGATCAGCGCGCCGGGATGAACGCTGCAGAAGTTCTGCACGCAGAGCACCGGCGCTCTCAGCCCGATCGTGCGGGCTCGCTATGAGCTGACGTACCTCACGCGTGGATCGAGGACCGCGTACGCAACGTCGGCCAGCAGCGACCCCACCACGGTCGCCACCGCTACCACCACGGTAAAGCCCAGCAGGACCGGGTAATCATCGCGTTCCGCCGACTGATAGAAGAGATAACCCATGCCGGGGTAGTTGAAGACGGCCTCGGTGATCAGCGCGCCCGCCAGGATGCCTGGCAGGCTCAGCCCGAGCAGCGTGACCGTTGAGATCATCGCGTTGCGCAGCACGTGCCCCAACACCACCCGGCGCTGGCTAGCGCCCTTGGCGCGGGCGGTCCGGACGTAGTCCTCGGTGAGGTTGTCCAGCACGGAGGAACGCACGTACCTGCTGAACAGGGCGATCGTGGTCAGCGAGAGGCAGATGATCGGCAGGATCAGGGCATTGAAGTTCGAGATGACGGAGCCGATGCCCTCGCCCTGCGGGCCCTCCGCCGGCAGGATCGGGATCATGATCGCGAATACCATGATCAAGAGGAGCCCGATCAGGAAGTCCGGCATCGCATAGAAGATCGTCGAGGTGGCGTTGAACACATGGTCGACAGGCTTGTTCCGGCGCACCGCCTGCAGCATCCCCATCGGGATCGCGATGATAAGCGCCAGGATGGTCGATATTCCCACCAGGACGATGGTCTTGGGCAGCCGGTTGGCCAGCAGCGAGGCGACGCTCTGGTTGAGGGTCCACGAGTAGCCCAGGTTGCCTCGCGCCAGGTTGCCCAGCCACAGAAGGTACTGCCGGTACCAGGGCAGGTTGAACCCATACGTGGCATCGAAGAGCTTGATCGCCCCGGGGTTGCGGTAGGCACCGGGGCCCATCACGGCGACAGCGACGTTGCCGGGGATCATCCGCAGCAGCGCGTACGTGATCATCGTGACGATCAGCAGCACGACGACCGACTGGACCACCCGGCGGACGAGGAATATCAGCACCGCTGCCCTTTCCGGCCGGCCAGATGACCGCGTAGGGGCCACTTTTCCAGAGGCTATGTCACAGAGTTCCGGCTCTTCGCGCGTTGCCTTGACCACCGGAGCCTGCTGTCCGAGCGGTGTCAGCTCCCGGATGGCCGCCCGTAGCCCAGGCATGCGCTACCGCGCCCCCCGCGACCTCAAGCCAGCCCCAATCGCATCGTACGTCACATGTTCCCGCGGCTCGGGCGGCGGCCCTCCGCTCCCGGTCCGCCCAGGCCACCTGGCAGCAGGTCGCGCTCCGGGAAGACGCGGGTGACTGCGGCGGTCCGGCTGGAGACCTGCAGCCGACTGTAGATGTTCTCGAGGTGCTTGTGCCCGGAGGACTACGCTCCGCGCGTCGAGCGCCCCGGAGCCTGTATCTGAGCGCCCGGCAGCTGCTCTTGTATTTATGGGGGCGGCACGGCTCCCGACGTTCCGGTCAGGAGGTAAAGCAAGTGATAGCTCTCTTAGCGTGCCCGGAATGCGGCGGCCCTGCCGAGATCACGGACCGCTTCTCGCTGGCCAGCACGCACGGCCCGGTTGATCACGTGGCTTTAAGTTGCGCCGCCGGCCACCACCTCAGGATGCCGTCGGACCTATTGCCTGCGGAAGAGCAAGGGCAGCCGCGCAGGCAAGAACCTGCACCACCCCGGCCCGCGCCGGCCCGCCGCTAGACCTGCCGGGATCTCCGGCAGAGTGTGGCGGAGCTGCAAAGCATCAGCGCGGCCTATTCCTCGGCGAGTACCTGAGCGAGGATTTCCACGCCGCGGGCCAGCGTGCCTGCGTCCGCCGCCCCGTAGGAGAGCCGCAGGTAGGAGCCGGTAGGCTCGCCGGCGAAACACGACCGGCCCGGGCTCACTGCCAGCCCGCGCGCCGCGCACGCGTGCGCCACGTCGGCGTCGGAGCAGTGATCGGGCAGCCGCAGCCACAGGTGCAGGCCGCCGCCGGGCAGCGCGGCCAGGTCGCAGTCCGCCAGGAGGGTCGAGACAGCCGCCGCCAGGGAGTCCCGGCGCTCTCGTAGCACCCGGCGGACACTGCCGAGATGCCGGTGCCAGCCGGCGGCGCTCAGCACGTCGAGCGCTACCTGCTGCAGCACGGGCGCGACGAACAGGTCGTCGCTGATCCGGCCGCGGCGCAGCCTGGCCAGCACCGGCCCGCGGGCGGCCAGCCCCGCCACCCGCAGCCCCGCGGCCACCGGCTTAGTCAGGGAGCGCAGGTAGATCACGTGGCCGTCGTCGTCCATGGTGACCAGCGGCGGCGGCGAGGGCTGGCCCAGGTCCAGGTCGCGGACCCAGTCGTCCTCGATGATGAAGGCACCGCCCCTCGCCGCCGCCTGCAGGACGGCCGCTCGCCGCTGCGGCGCCAGCACGGCCCCGGTCGGGTTGGTGTATCTCGGCTGCAGGTAGGCCAGCCGGGCACCGGTCCGCGTGAACGCATCGGCGAGCGCGTCGGGCAGCACCCCGTCCTGATCGCACGGAACGGGCACCAGGATCAGGCCGGCGGCGCGCGCCGCGGCCAGCGCCCCGACATAGGTCGGCGACTCCACGACCACCGGATCCCCTGGCGCGCACAGGTGCCGGAACACAGCTGACAGGGCTGCCTGGCCGCCCGGGGTGATCAGCACGTCCTGCGCCGTCATCGCAGTACCGGTCTCGGTGGCGAAGTGGCTGCGCAACTCGGGCAGGCCCTGGGCCAGGCAGCCGGCTCCAGACCAGCGGGCGGCGCCCGGCGCGCGACGCCGCGGCGGCCAGCAGGCCGAGCGGCTGCAACGTTGCGTCGAGGAACCCGCTGGCCAGCGGCAGCACATCGGCCGGGGACGGCTCGATCAGCCGCTCAAGCTCCGGGCCGAGACCGGCCCTGGAGCCGAGCGCCAGGGTCTGCCACGAGACATCGGGCACACCGGCGCAGCGACGGCGGGCGGCGGCGGTATAGGTGCCACTGCCCGGCCTGGTCACCACCAGCCCGCGCCGGGCCAGGGTAGCCAGCAGCCGCTGCACTGTTGCCGGACTGAGCCGGTAGCGCTGCTGGAGGACGCGGTACGACGGGAGTCGGCTATCCGGCGGCAAGGACCTGATAAGACGCTCCACAGCGGCCAGCGCGGACGCCTGATTGCTATCCTCGTTCATGAGAGCCAATGGAAGCACTTCTGAATCCCGCTGGGAAGCGTCACCGATGCTGCTCGGAGCGCTCGGCGTGCTGTGCTTCAGTGTCACGTTCCCGGCGACCGCGGCAGCGGAGACCTCGTTCAGCCCGCTGGTGGTCGGGGTCGGCCGCGCGGTGCCCCCGGCTGTGCTGGCCGTCATCATCCTGGCCGCCAAGCGCGACCGCCTGGTCCCGCCGCGCGAGGCGCTCTCCCGGATGCTGATCGTCGCCGCCACCGTCGGCGTCGGCTTCGGCCTGCTGTCAGCGGTCGCCCTGCGCCAGGTGAACAGCGCACACGGCGCGGTACTGACCGGCCTGATCCCGGCCGCCACCGCCGGGATGGCAGTGCTGCGCGGCGGCGAGCGTCCCCGTCCGGCCTACTGGACGGCGCTGGCCGTCGGGCTCGCGGTGGTCATCGGGTTCGCGCTGATCCAGGGCGCCGGCCGACTGCGCGGTGGTGACGTTATCTTGCTCGTCGCGATCGCGGTCGCCGGGCTCGGCTATGCGGAGGGCGGTGCGCTGGCCCGTACCTACGGCGGCTGGCGGGTTATCTGCTGGGCGGTGATCATGGCCCTGCCAGTGACCGTGCCGGTCACGATCGCTGCCGCGCTGGCCGACCCGCCGCGCCATGTCACCGCTGGAGCCGTCATCGGCCTGACCTACGTCAGCCTGGTCTCGATGTGCCTGGGATTCTTCGCCTGGTACGCGGGGCTGGCCCGCGGCGGCGTCGCCAAGGTCGGCAGGCTGCAGCTCGCCCAGCCCGCGCTGACGCTCGGCTGGTCGGCCTTGCTGCTCGGCGAGCCGGTGAGCCCGCTCACCGCGATCGCCGCCGCCGCGGTCATCGGGGCCACGGCGGTCGGGCGCAACGCGCGCGTGGACGCCGCCAGCGCCGGGGCCGGGCCGGGCCGGCGCCCGCAGGAGCTACCCGGCGTGGCGAACGCGGACGCCAGCCAGGCCGCTTCCGGTTAGTCCAGCCAGGCCGCTTCCGGTTAGTTAGGCCCGGGCCGGTGCCGGATGCGGCCAGGCCGACTCGCTCCGGTTATCGTGTCCGCATGCCGGATCCCAACGTGATCCTGGAGGTCGCCGGGCGGAAGGTGCCGGTCAGCAATCCCGGCAAGGTCTTCTTCCCGCAGACTGGCCATACCAAGCTGGACCTGGTCCGCTACTACCTGAGCGTCGCGGACGGGGCGCTCCGCGGCGTCGCCGGGCGGCCGATGGTGCTCAAGCGCTTCGTGCACGGGGCTGAATCGGAGGCGTTCTTCCAGAAGCGGGCGCCATCGTCGCGGCCCGACTGGATCGAGACGATCATGCTGAGCTTCCCGTCCGGGCGCACGGCGGAGGAGGTAGTGGTCCGCGACGCCGCCGCCCTGGTCTGGGTAGTAAACCTGGGCTGCATCGACCTCAACCCGCATCCGGTCCGGGCCGACGACCTTGACCACCCCGACGAACTGCGGGTCGATCTCGATCCGGTGCCAGGCGTGGACTGGCCGCAGATCATCCGGGTGGCGCTGGTCGCCAGGGAGGTGCTCAGCGACTTCGGGCTGACCGGCTGGCCGAAGACATCCGGATCACGCGGGATCCACGTCTACGCGCGGATCGAGCCGCGCTGGAGCTTCCCCGAGGTGCGCAGTGCGGCCGTCGCGCTCGCCCGGGAGATCGAGCGGCGAGCGCCCGATGACGCCACATCGCGGTGGTGGAAGGAGGAGCGCCACGGCGTCTTCGTCGACTACAACCAGAACGCGAAGGACCGGACGGTCGCCTCGGCCTACTCGGTCCGGCCGACCGCTGATGCCCGGGTGTCGGCCCCGCTGAGCTGGGATGAGGTACCGGACTGCGTACCGCAGGCGTTCACCATCGACACCGTCCCGCAGCGGTTCGCCGACCTCGGCGACCTGTGGGCGGGCGCCGACGCGGCCGTGGGCTCGCTCGAGCCGCTGCTGGCCGCGGCGGCGCGCGACGCGGCCGCAGGCCTGCCCGATGCGCCCTGGCCGCCGCACTTCGTTAAGCAGTCCGGCGAACAGCCGCGGGTCCAGCCGTCGAAACGCCGCGCACGCCCCGCTGGCCAGGACCAGCCGCCTCCGGAGCCCGCGGTCGCCCCGCCTGCGCCGGGCCGAGGCAGCGGGCCGACCGGCCGCCGCAAGTCGGCGATGCCGCTGATCGAGATAGCCAGGGCGGCCACCAAGGCTGAGGCGATGGCCGGCCTGCAGCGCTGGCAAGACCGGCACCCGGAGGTCGCAGCCCGCCTGGAGCCAGCCGACGTGCTGGTGGACTCGATGCGCGGGCGCTTCTCGACGTGGACCCGGATCCGGCTGAACCTGCGTAACATCCCGGATGCGCAGCGGCCACCGCAAGAGGCCCTGGAGGTCGACTACGACCCGTGGGCGAGCGGCGGCTGACCTGCGCAGGGCTCAGGCCGGCGGGCCCGGCGCGGTCAGGCCCGGTCGAACTTGAGCAGGAACTCAAGCACGCCATGGTTCTGGGTGGTGATGAGGCTGCCGAAGCTGGGATTGGGGATGTCCCAGTCCGCGAAGAGGATCGGGATGGAGCCGGATATCTCGATCCCGGCGCTGGCGCGCTCGGCGCTCAGGGCGAAGGTCACCGGCCGGGTATGCCCGTGCAGGGTGAGGTTGCCTGACGCGGCGTAGGTCTTGATGACGCCGGTCGCGGGAATGGGCGCGAGCGCCATCGGGCGGGTGAGAATCAGGGTGCCCGTCGGGTAGGCGGCGGTATCCATGATCCGCCCGCGGAACTGAGCGTCGCGCTGGCTCTGATCGCTCTTGATCGCGTTCATCTGCACGGTGAAGCGCCCGGCCGTCACGGTGGTGCCGCCGATCGTGAGCTGGCCTGCGATGTCGCCAGTCCGGCCGACGGCGATGTTGTCCTGCCCGAACAGGACCTCGTTGACGCGGTAGCCGACGATCGACCCGGCGGCTACGTGCCAGGTCCCGGCGAGCGGTGTGGTGGCAGCGGCGCTGCTTCCAGCCGACGGGGAGCTTCCGGCGCCGGTGGCCGGGGACTTCAGGCTCAGCTGCGCGGGGGCCGGACCGGAGATGAAGTGGATATAGACGAACGTGCCGCCGAGCACCACGGCGACCACGACGACCAACGCCCCGGCGATCCAGCGCGCCCAGCGCCGCGACCTGCGCGAGATCATGACCGGAACCCCTCTTTCGCTGACGCCGCGATGACGGCTCGCCTGCAGAGCGTCAGTGCACTGTGACATGGCCAGCTGACCGTGCTCTGGGCCATTCCTCTGCACCGCCGCTGAAAGCCCGCTGGCCCTCAGCTGAGCTTCCGGTCAGCTCACCTGAGGCAGCACATCGCTGGCGATCAGCGCGAGGTGATCGAGGTCATCGAGGTCCAGCACCTGAAGATAAATCCGCTCGGCGCCGATCGCCGCGAACTTGGCGATCTTCTCGGCGATCTCGTCGGGCGATCCGGCCAGCGCGTGCTCGCGAAGATCGTCGGACTCCCGGCCGATCGCCCGGGCCCGGCGCGCCACCTCGGCCGCGGAACGGCCGCAGCACACGGTCTGGGCCGCCGAGTAGATCATTGACGACTCGTGCCTGCCCGCCGCGGCGCAGGCCTGCTGCACCCGGCCGAACGCCTCCGTAGTGCCGTCCAGGTCGGCGAACGGGACGTTGTACTCATCGGCGTACTTGGCCGCGAGCCGCGGCGTCCGGCTCGGGCCGGTACCGCCGATGATCACTGGCGGCCGCGGCCGCTGAGCCGGCTTGGGCAACGCGGGCGAGTCCGTCACCGTGTAATACTCGCCCTGGTAGCTGAACGACCCGCCCTCGGCGGCCTCCCACAGGCCGGTAATGACGGCCAGCTGCTCCGCCAGGCGGCCGAACCGCTCGTGCACGCTGGGAAACGGAATGGCATACGCCGCGTGCTCCGCCGCGAACCAGCCGGCCCCGAGGCCAAGCTCGACCCGGCCGCCGCTCATCTGGTCCACCTGCGCGACCGTGATGGCCAGCGGGCCGGGATAGCGGAACGTGGCCGCGGTCATCAGCGTTCCGAGCCGGATCCCGGTCGTCTCACGGGCCAGGCCGGCCAGCGTGATCCAGGCGTCGGTCGGGCCGGGCAGCCCGCTGACATCGCCCATCTTGAGATAGTGATCGGAGCGGAAGAAGGCGCCAAAGCCGAGCTCAGCCGACGCGGTGGCCACCCGCAGCAGCGTCGCGTAGTCGGCCCCCTGCTGCGGCTCAGTGAAGACCCTTAGTTCCATGGCCCCATCCTGGCCCACTCCGTCACCCGATGTCCGGCCGTCTCCGCCGCCGGGCACGCCTCCCGCAAGATCGCGACGTACTTACGGAAAGGCTCAAGCAGCCATTTGGTTACCTGACGGCTGGCCGTTCCAGGGTGGCGAGGCACTCCACATGATGGGTCATCGGGAAGGTGTCGAACGCGCGCAGCGCCTGCAGCTCCCACCCGCGCTCGCGAAGCAGGCCGAGGTCCCTGGCCAGGGTGGCGGGATCGCAGGACACGTAGGCGATCCGGCGCAGCGTGACGGCAGCGCCGCCGCCGTCGGTGACCGGTTCGCTCAGCAGATCGATGACCGGCCGCGATGCCCCCGTTCTGGGCGGGTCCAGGACGACCAGCGACGCACCGGACAGGCCCTGGCGAGCGAGCAGCTCACTGACGTCGCCGCAGTGCACCCGCGCCCAGGGCATCGAGCGAAGGTTGTGCCGGGCGTCACGCACGGCCTGCCGCTCGTGCTCCATCCCGATGACGGCGCCGGCCGGACCGACCGCCGCCGCCAGCAGCCCGGCAAACAGCCCGGCGCCGCAGTACAGGTCGAGCGCCACGTCGCCGGGCTGCGGGCGGAGTGATTCGAGCACCGCGGCGGCGAGCGCGTCAGCCGCGCCGGGGTGCACCTGCCAGAACGCGGCCGCGCTCACCCGCCAGTCCCGCCCGGCAGCGCGCTGCCGCAGGTAGCTGCCAGAAGGAGCAACGGGAACGCCATCACGGCCGGGTGGCCGTAGCTGCCTGCCGCCCGCCGCGGATACCACGACCGCGCGGTCGCCGGAGGCCGGCCCGGCGGCGACCTCCACCCAGCGCGCGCCCGGCCACTTCCGGCCGGTCACCTCGGCCGCGCGGACCAGCGGATGAGCGATCGGGCAGTCACCGACCTCGACCACCTCATGGGAACGGTGCTCGTGCAGCCCGGCGGTGCCGTCGGAGCGCACCGCGAATCTGACCCTGGTGCGCCAGCCGAGACCGTCGTGGTCACCGGGCACCGGCTCCACCAGCACCTCGCGCTCGATGCCGCCGATCCGGCGCAGCTGCTGGCTGACGACCGCGGCTTTCAGCGCCCGCTGGGCCGGCAGGCTGGCATGCTGCCAGTCGCATCCCCCGCAGCCGCCCGGCCGGGCCTGCGGGCACGGCGGCCGGACCCGGGCCGCGGCCGCCTTGATGATCTCCACCGCATCGGCCCGCGCCAGCTTCGACGTCCGCTGGGTGATGACCGCCCGCACGCGCTCGCCCGGCAGCGCGTGCCGCACGAAGATGACCTGGCCGCTGCCGGGTTCATGTCGCGCCACGCACCAGCCGCCGTGAGCGGCCTCGCCGACGGTCAGGTCGACCAGATCGCCTGCCTGCAATGGCACATCCGATGACCGGGACATCCCCCCATGGTCCCGTGACTAGCGCACCGCTGCTGGCCCGGGGGTATCGGTTCAGGTTCCGGCGGCCTTCCTGACTGGCACTGACCTGCCGGAGGGCATAACTTGATCGGGCACCGTTGCCGCCGGAGGGAAGACAGTGCATATCGTCATCATGGGATGCGGGCGGGTCGGGTCGACGATCGCGCACATCCTCGAGGACCAGGGGCATTCCGTTGCCATCATCGACCAGGACCCGGACGCCTTCCGCAGGCTGCACGGGCATTTCAAGGGTCAGCGGATAACGGGCATCGGTTTCGACCGCCATGTGCTCGTTGAGGCCGGCATCGAGCGGGCCGACGCCTTCGCGGCGACCAGCAACGGGGACAATTCGAACGTCATCGCGGCGCGGGTAGCCAGGGAATCATTCGGGGTGGAGCGAGTGGCGGCCCGGATCTACGACCCCCGGCGGGCCGAGGTCTACCAGCGGCTGGGCATCCCGACGGTGGCCACGGTGCGCTGGACAGCCGATCAGTTGCTGCGCAGGCTGCTGCCGGAGGGCACCGAGCCGCTGTGGCGCGATCCGACCGGAACGATCGTGCTCGCCGACGTCGCGTACTCAAGCGACTGGCTGGGCGAGAAGGTCCGGATGCTCGAGGACACCGCGCGGGTCAGGATCGCCTACATCTCCCGGCTGGGCGACGCGATGCTGCCAGCTCCCGGCACCGTGCTGCAGGAGGGCGACGTGCTGCACGTGGTGGCTGAGGCCAGCGACCTGGACCGGATCGAGTCCGTGTTCGCCCGGCCCGTCGCGCCAGGCAAGGGAGGCCGCTGATGCGGGTAGCGATCGCTGGTGCCGGGGCGGTCGGCCGGTCCATCGCCAAGGAACTGCTCGGCAACGGTCATGAGGTCCTGCTCATCGACAAGAACCCCCGGTCCATCAAGGTCGACAGCGTGGCCAGGGCTGAATGGCTGCTGGCTGACGCGTGCGAGATTGCCTCGCTGGACGATGCCTCGCTGGAGCGCTGCAATGTGGTCATCGCCGCCACCGGCGACGACAAGGTCAACCTGGTGGTGTCGCTGCTGGCCAAGACCGAGTACGGGGTACCCAGGGTGGTGGCCCGGATTAACCACCCCAACAACGAGTGGCTGTTCAACGAGTCCTGGGGCGTCGATGTGGCCGTGTCTACCCCCCGGCTGCTTTCGGCCCTGGTCGAGGAGGCAGTCAGCGTCGGCGACCTGGTCCGGCTGATGACGTTCCGGCAGAGCGAGGCCAGCCTGGTCGAACTGACCATGCCGGCCGATGCGCCGCTGGCCGGCCAGCGGATCGGTGCCATCGAGTGGCCAGCCGATACGGCCCTGGTCGCGATCCTCAGGGACGGCCGGGTAATCGTGCCGAACGATGATGATCCGCTGGAGGCCGGCGACGAGCTGCTGTTCGTCACCAGCGAGGACGTCGAGGACGAGCTGGCCAGGCTGCTGCACGGAGAACGGTGAGTTACCTGGTCTCGGTGATCTCCGGGCCCCGGTCGAACGGATTCGGGAACTGCTGACCGTCAGCGGCTTGCGCCATCTGCTCCTCGAGGGCGCGACGGGCGTCTTCGGGCAGCCGGATCTCTAGCAGGTCCCGCGGCGGCGCGGGATGGTCGCCCCGCACCACGACTACGTCGGCGAAGAGTTCTTCGAACGGCCTGGCCAGCTCGGGCCGGCCCGCCGCCGGGCCGCTGATCACGCCACGGAGGAACCAGCGGGGCCCGTCGACGCCCATGAACCTGACCTGCTGCAGGGGCTGGCGGCGCTGCCCAGGCTCAGCGGCATTGATCCGGGCGTGCAGCTCGGCGCCGAACGGGCCCTGGGCTTCCGTGGCATCTCCGCCCGACTTGGCCACCTCCTCGGCGATCTCGACCCGGACCTCATCCCAGAGCCCGCTGGTCTTCGGTGCGGCGAACGCCTGCAGCTGGAGCGCGCTCTCGCCGCGCACGATGGCGATCCAGACACCCTGGTCCTCGGCCATGTTGACCTGCACGTCCAGGCCTTCCCGGGCCGGCACGAGCAGGCTGCCGAAATCCATCCGCTCACTGGCCGGGTAGCTTCCGGCCCCGTCCCACGGCCCTGAACCCGCTGGCTCGTCGGCCACACTGCTCTGATAGCCGCCGCGGGGCGCCCGAGCGTGGGCTCCGGTCGGCTGGCCCCGGTCGCCGGCCCGGGTATCGTCCTCGAACGCCGCGTCGTCCTCGAACCCCGCGTCGTCGTCGAACCCCGCGTCGTCAAACTCGGCGTCCTCGAACTCCGCGTCATCATCGAAGTCTGTGTCGTCGCCAAATTCCGGATAACCCTCGGAGCCGGCCTCGTCCCGCGCATCGGCCCGGTCAAGACCACGCTCATCCGCCTCATCGCGGCGACGCCTTCGGAACACCCCGCACGCTCCTTACTTCCGCACTGGAAACTCATGTCCGCCCGCAGGCTCGCTGGCTGCGTGTCCGCCTGTCGACCCGAACCCACCATCTCCCCTGGCCGAGCCAGGCAGCGTCTCAACTTCCCGGAAAACCGGACGTTCCACGCGCTGGACTACGAGCTGGGCGATCCGGTCCCCGCGCTTGAAGCGCACCGGGGTGTCGGCGTCGGTGTTGAGCAGGGTCACCCTGATCTCGCCACGGTACCCGGCATCTACAGTGCCTGGCGCATTCACGATCGTGACGCCATGCCGCGCCGCCAGCCCGGACCGCGGATGCACGAATGCGGCGTAGCCGTCGGGCAGCGCGATCGCGACACCGGTCGGCACGGCCGCGCGAGCGCCCGGCGCGAGTTCCACGTCCGCGGCGGCGAACAGATCGGCGCCGGCATCCCCCGGATGAGCCCGGCTGGGCAGCGGAAGACCGGGGTCCAGCCGCTTGATCAGTACCTGGACCCGGTCAGGCTCGCCGTCCGCGAGCGGCATGGGTCACCATCCCTCGGAGTTGCCGGTGCACGGACGTGACCCTACCGCCGGGTTGGCTGGAGGGCGGCGCGGACCGTGACGATAGATCACCGGTGCGCGGTTGCCGGGTGCCGGTCCGGGACAGCAACCGACGCGCCGTCGGCCGGGATTAACCCAGGATAACGATGACGGCTCGCCGGCCGGGATCAGTCCGGCGGAGCCGACGCCTGCCCGCCCGGCACCGGCCCGCCCAGCACATCCGGCCCGCCAGGTACCACTGCCCCGCCAGCCAGCGCTGCCCCGCCAGCCAGCGCTCCGCGTGGCACAACGCCGTCAGCTAGCGCCCTGCCGAGGGACAGCACCGCTGAGCCTGCCACGCCTGACTCGGGCCCGGCCGCACCGCCACCGCCCGGCGCACCCGCACCGCCTGGCGCACCCGCACCGCCCGCCGCACCCGCACCGCCCGGCATGCCCGCACCGCCCGCACCGCCCGCACCGCCCGCACTGCCTGGCGTGGCCGTGTCGGCCGTGCCAGCGTCGTAGGCGCCCGCCGCGCCGTAGGGCCCAGTTGCCCCGCCGGATATCGCACCTCCGCCCGGCGGCCCAGCCGCGCCCGGCGGCCCGGGCTGGCCGCGCTGGTCACGGCGCAGATGCGGCCACGCATAACTGATCGCGGCGGCTGCGGGCACGGCCACGATGGCGCCTGCTATCCCGGCGATAACGCCGCCGACCGCTAGGACCAGGATGATCGCGAGGGGATGCAGCCGCACGATCCGGCCCACCACCAACGGTTGCAGGAGGTGGCTTTCTAGCTGGTTTTCCGCCAGGAAGACAACCAGCAGGATGACCGCCGCGATCCAGCCCTTGGTGCCGAGAGTCACCAGGATCGCAAGCGCCCCGGCCACCAGGATCCCAACCAGCGGCACATAGGCGGCGAGGAACACCAGGATGATCAGGGGCACGAGGAGCGGAACGCCGAGGATCCACAGGGCCAGGCCGATGAACACGGCGTGGATGGCCGCCACCGCCGTAGTGCCGCGGATGTAGTTGACCAGCGCGACCCAGGCCGCGCCGCCAGCATTGTCCGCGCGCCGCTTTGACTCGGGCGACAGCCCCTTCGTCAGGTAGACCCAGATCCGCTCGCCATCCTTGAGCAGGAAGAAAGTCACGAACAGCATGAGGACCAGGCCGGTCAGCAGCTCAAGGAAGATCTTGCTGCCGGTCAGCACCGTGCCTGCCACCTGCGACTTGTGCTGTGAGAGGAACTTGACCAGCTGGCCGGACAATTCCTGCAGTCGCTTGCTGCTGATGTGAAACGGGCTGCCCGCCAGCGACGCCTGCACCTGGTGAGCGGTGTGCTTCACCTCGGTGGCCAGCGTCGGATAGTCGGCACTGACCCGGGTGGCGGCCAGCGTTACCAGCCCGGCAAGTACGACGACCGCAACCAGCACGGTGCACCATGTGGCGGCGAGCGCGGGCAGGCCAGCCCGGCGCAGCCGCGCCGTGAACGGCTGCAGCAGCGCGGTCAGCAGCAGGGCGGCTATGCACGGCAGGACGACCAGGCGTAGCGTGCTGGCCACCCGGAAGGTGACGTATATCAGCAGGCCGACCAGGAGCAGCCGCCATGACCAGGCGGCCGCCCGCTGCAGCAAGCCCGGCACCTGGGGCTCGGCCGGCCTGCGGGCCGGAAATTCCGGCTGCGCCGGGCCCGGCCAGACGTCCTGGGCCCCAGTGCCGCCCGGCTCCCAGGCACCGCCCTTCGCCCCGGTACCGCCCTGGGACCCGGTACCGCCCTGCGTCCCCGCACCGCCCTGCGTCCCGGTCGAGGTGCCGGCCTGAGCCCCGGTCCTAGCCCCGGTCGCGCTCCCGACCCAGGTCCCGGCACCTGGCTGACTCCCGGCGGGCGCCTCCTCCCGCGCGCCCGGCCGCGCGCCGGGACCTGGCTGCGCGCCGGGACCTGACTGCGCGCCGGGACCTGACTGCGTCAGCTGCCGGAACCCGAGCGCGGCCGCCCGCAGCACCCGCCCCATCCCCTCAGCCAGGCCACCAGCCTCACCTCCGGCCGGGCCCCGTGCCTCACCTCCGGCCGGGCCCCGTGCCTCACCTCCGGCCGGGCCCCGTGCCTCACCTCCGGCCGGGCCCCGTGCCCCGCTGTCATCCAGCACGCTGTCCCCGCTCTCACCGGGCCTGCCCGGCCCGCCATCCGCTAGCCGGCCCCCGCCGCCTGCGTCGTTAGGCGCGGCATTTTCATGCCCGCCCCCGGCGGCACTACCGTGATCAGGAATCGTCCTGCCATGCCTCGTCCGCCAGCCCGTCATGCTCACCATGTAACCAACTACCGTTGACGAATGCGCGCCTACCATGAACAGCTCCGCGTGCCGGCCTCCTGGTGGGTGCTCGGCATGTTCACCGCCGTCACCCTTGCCACCACCCTCTGGGCGGGATTCAGTCTGTTCGTGGCCTTTGCGTGTTACGTAGTGTTCGGCGGCGGATGCGCGGCCGCGCTCTTGCTGTACGGACATGTCACCATCGAGGTGACCAACGGCCAATTGCGCGCCGGATCGGCGCTGTTGCCGCTGAGCGAAGCGGGCGAAGTTGCAGCCCTGACCGACGCTCAGGCCCGGGTGCTCCGCGGCCCGAGGGCCGACCCTTCGGCTTTCATGCTCATCCGGCCCTACCTGAGGCGCGCCGTCTATATCGAGGTCATCAGCGGCGGCCAGGCCCCGCCATACTGGCTGCTCGGCACCAGGCGGCCTGCGGAGCTTGCCGCCGCGATTCAGAGATCGCGACCGGAGGCCCGCGCCAGCGGCAGCCCCATGGGATGATCTGCAGACGGCCAACGGAGGGATGTCGAATGTCAGGCAAGCAGGGAGACACGGGCGCGCGAGCAGTCAACGGACTGGTCGGCATAGCCGCGGCTTTCGCTGCCCGCAAGGTGATCATCTTTGCCGGGAGGAAGCTCACCGGCAAGGAACCACCAGAGCATCCGGAGGATCCGCAGGTCTCGCTGCGCGACGCACTCGTCTGGGGGATCGTGATCGCCGCGGGCGTCCATACCGCCCGGTTGCTCGCGACCCGCGCGGTGGCCGGGCGGCTGCGGGCCGACTCCGAATTGCCTGAGGCTTAGGTCTTCGCGCGGTCGCCGGCTTCTCTACTCTGGTGGGCGTGACTGAGAAAGATCGTTCCAGACTCGGCTTCAAGATCAGGTACGCGGCCACCCACCCGGGCAACATCATCCCTTATGCCCGCCGCCGCAGCCGCGACGCGTTTCTCTGGCTCGGAACCCGGGACCACGTCAGCTACTACCGGGCCGTGATGGCGTCGGACGCGGCGCGCAGCCGTGAGGGAGCGGTAGGAAGCAAGACTCACGACTCGTGGCTCAAGATCGGCCAGATGCAGTTTGACTACCTGCTCGGCCATGGCCTCAAGCCCGATATGCGGATGCTCGAGATCGGCTGCGGGAACCTGCGGGCCGGGCGGCTGTTCATCGACTACCTCGATCCTGGCAACTACTACGGGATTGATATCTCGCCGGAGATACTCCTGGCGGCGCAGGACACCGTGGCGGAGTACCGCCTGCAGGCCAAGCTGCCGCATCTTGCGCTGGTGCGGGACCTGCGGTTTGGGTTCCTGCCTAACGGGCAGTTCGACGTAGTCCACGCGCACAGCGTGTTCTCGCACTCGCCCATCGAGGTGATCGACGAGTGCCTGGCGAACGTCGGCCGGGTCATGGCGCCGGGCGGCTTCTTCGATTTCACCTTCGACCGGACCGAGGGAGCCGAGCATCACGTGCTGCGCGAGGACTTCTACTACCGGACCGAGACCCTGATCGCGCTCGCCGCGGAGCGGGGGCTGCAGGCGACCTTCATGACCGACTGGGAGGACCTCCCGCACGAGCAGTCCAAGTTGCGCGTCACCCACGCCACGTGACCGGCGGCGCCACAGCGGCCGTCTGGCCCGCTGCGTCGTGGTCCGTTGCGGGAGTTGGGCCGCCTGCCGCGGAAGTTGGGCGCCGGTCGCGGAAGTTGGGCCGCCGGTCAGCTGCGAGTCATACCCTTTTCGACCGTTGCCGGGCGACACTAGGAACAATGCACCAGGCAGGCTAGGGCAGGGCAGAGGAGGGGCGATGACTGACCGGCGAGTCCTAGGCGTCGTACTGGCCGGAGGCGCGGGCAAGCGCCTCGCGCCGCTCACCGCGGACCGGGCCAAACCCGCAGTGCCGTTCGCCGGCCTGTACCGGCTGGTGGACTTCGCCCTGTCCAATCTGGTCAACTCCGGCTTCCGGCGGATCTGCGTGCTCACCCAGTACAAGAGCCATAGCCTGGACCGGCACATCACCACGACCTGGCAGCTGAACACCCTGCTCGGCAACTACGTCACCCCGGTGCCGGCCCAGCAGCGACTCGGGCCGCACTGGTATACCGGCTCGGCAGACGCCATCTACCAGTCGCTCAACCTGATCTACGACGACCAGCCGGACATCGTGGCCGTCTTCGGCGCCGACCACGTCTTCCGGATGGATCCGATGCAGATGATCGATCAGCATGTGGCCGCCGGAGCCGGTGTCACCGTGGCGGCCATCCCGGTACCGCGCAAGGATGCGACAGCGTTCGGGGTCATCCAGGCCGCCCCGGACGGCCGCACCATAGAGGCGTTCCTGGAGAAGCCGGCCGATCCGCCCCCGCTGCCCGGCCGCCCCGACGAAGCCTTCGCTTCGATGGGCATCTATGTCTTCGACACCGCGGTGCTGATCGAGGCGCTGCACCAGGACGCGGGCAACCACGCCAGCCGCCACGACATGGGGGGCGACATCATCCCGATGCTGGTCGGGCAGGGCCGCGCCCAGGTGTATGACTTCCTCGACAATCAGGTCCCAGGGGCCGATGCCAGGGATGCCGGCTACTGGCGCGACGTGGGAACGCTCGACTCCTACTTCGAGGCCCACATGGACCTGTGCGCCATCGTCCCGGTATTCAACCTGTACAACGACAAGTGGCCGATCCTGACGCACGTGCCTTCGCAGCCTCCGGCCAAGTTCGTGCACGACAAGGACGACCGGATCGGCCGCGCTATCAACAGCATTGTCAGCAACGGCGTCATCGTCTCGGGCGGCCTGGTCCGCGACTCAGTCCTCTCACCCGGGGTACGGGTGAACAGCTGGTCGACGGTGGAGCGGTCAGTCGTGCTGCACAACACCCACATCGGCCGCTACGCCGTGGTCAGGGACGCCATTCTGGACAAGAACGTCGTGGTCCCCGAGGGCGTCCAGGTCGGCGTCGACAAGGAACACGATGTGGCGCGCGGCTTCCTGGTGTCGGAGGGCGGGATCACGGTCGTCGGCAAAGGCCAGGCGGTACCGGCATGACAACGACTGACCCGATGCACCGGCTCCGGGTAGCGCTGCTGACCAGGGAGTACCCGCCTGAGGTCTATGGCGGAGCCGGGGTGCACGTCAGCTATCTGGCCCGTGAGCTGGCCGCCCTGGTCGATCTGACCGTCCACTGCCAGGGCATCGACCGGGATGGTGCCGTCGCGCACCGGCCATGGGACCGTCTCGCCGACGCCAACCAGGCGCTACAGACTGTGTCGACCGACCTGTCGATGACTGCCGCGGTGGCGGGGACGGAGCTGGTTCACTCGCACACCTGGTATGCGAACCTGGCCGGCCACCTGGCGTCCCTGCTGTACTCGGTCCCGCACGTCGTGACCGTCCACTCGCTGGAGCCGCTGCGGCCGTGGAAGGCGGAGCAGCTGGGCGGCGGTTATGCCCTGTCCTCCTGGTGTGAGCGGACCGCGGTCGAGGCCGCGGCGGCCGTCATCGCGGTGTCCGACGGGATGCGGGCCGACGTGCTCGCCGCCTACCCGGCGGTCCCGGCTGACCGGGTCCGGGTGATCCGCAACGGGATCGACACCTCGGAGTACGCGCCAGATCCGGCGACCGATGTGCTGGAGCAGTATGGCGTCGACCCCGGCCGACCGGCCGTTGTCTTCGTCGGCCGGGTCACCAGGCAGAAAGGGCTGCCGGTACTGCTGCGCGCGGCTGACCGGATCGACCCGGCGGCACAGCTGGTGATCTGCGCCGGCCAGGCCGACACCCCCGAGCTTGAGGCGGAGGTCGCCAGTCTCGCTAACCTCCTGCGGGCGCGCAGGTCCGGGGTGATCTGGCTGTCCGGCATGCTCGCCAAGCGCGAGGTGATCCAGCTGCTGACACACGCTACCGTGTTCGTCTGCCCGTCGCTGTACGAGCCGCTCGGCATCGTCAACCTGGAGGCGATGGCCTGCGGGGCCGCTGTGGTGGGCTCCCGGGTGGGCGGGATACCCGAGGTGGTCGCCGACGACGAGACCGGCCTGCTGGTACCGCCCGGCGATGACGGCGCGCTAGCCGAGGCGATCAACGCGCTGGTGCGTAATCCGGCCCGGGCGGCGGCCATGGGCCAGCTGGGGCGCAAGCGCGCCGTCACCGAGTTCGGCTGGCCTGCCGTCGCGGCCCAGACCGCCGCGCTCTACCAGGAGCTGGCCGGGCGCCGCCGAGCCGGCTAGTGCCCGCTTCAGCTACCTATCCGTGGTATTGCAATGATCTTGACGGCCTCTCAGTGATATGTACTGAATATCCGTCAAGATCATTTGCTCTCGCTCAGTTGACGGGGCTGGCGAGACTGCTGGTGCGGGCGTGACGTGATTCGGGTGGCACCGCTGGCTCGCGCACCCGTTACGACGCCAAATAGTGATTGGCGGCCCCCGGAGAGAAGCAGTTAAGATACATCTCGATCACACCGCAGGAGGTCTGTAATGGAGCCGTCCGGCCCGTCAGCGCCGAGCCCCGCCCCCGCGATCCGCGCATCGGACGCCGACCGGGACGCGATCGCTCAGCAACTGCAGGAAGCGTTCGCCGAGCGCAGGCTCGACGACGACGAGTTCGACCAGCGGATGCGCGCGGCGCTTACCGCGCGGACCAGCACGGACCTGGACCGGCTGGTCGCGGACCTGCCCGCCGCGACCGTCGCCGGGCGGCCCGCGCCGGCTGGCCCGGCCCGGCGCCCCGGACGATTCGCGATAGCGCTGAAAAGCTCAATCAGGCGGGGCGGCCGCTGGCGGGTTCCTGAACATCTCACGTCGGTCGTCTACAAGGGCGGCGGCTGGCTCGACCTGCGCGCGGCCGAGCTCACCGCCCCGGTTACTACCGTGCTGGCGGTTGCCTATAAGTCGCGGATCGACATCTTGGTGCCGCCCGGGGTGCGGGTTGAGATGGACGGCTTCGGGGTCACCAAGGGCTGGTCTCCCGATGAGGAATGGGAGCGTCAGCTGCCGCACGACGCCCCCGTCGTGCACATCAGGGGCGTCGCCTACAAGGGAACGATCGAGACAAGCTCCCGGCCCCGGACCGCGCAGACCAGCCGTCACTGAGGTCAGGTCACCGAGCCTGCGGCGGCTCCGGTCACCCGGTCGCCCCAGCGGGCCAGCTCACCGTCCAGGTCGAGGGGCGCGATCATGGCGCCGCTGGCCATTTCGGTTTCCCAATCCTCAGCGGGGACCCGCCACATGACCTCGAACTCGATCCCGCTGGGATCCTTCGCGTAGAGGGACTTGGACACCCGGTGATCGCTTGCGCCGACGAGGGCGCCGCGGGCCTCGAGCTCGATCCGGATCTCGGCCAGCTCGGCCAGCGTGCCCACTTCCCAGGCCAGGTGATACAGGCCCAGGTACGGGCCGTCCAGCTGCGGTGCGTCCCCGACCTCGAAGAGCCCCAGGTCATGATCATTGGCTGAGCCCGGCGCGCGGAGGAACGCGGCCCGCCCGGGAATCTCGGTTCGCACCTCGAACCCGAGCGCGCCGCGATAGAAGTCGACGGTGCTCGCCAGGTCACGGACATATAGGACAGCGTGGTTCAGGCGGCGTACGGCCATCTGGAGTCTCCCCGGGTCATAGAGGTCCTGCCTGGTGGGAATGCCGCTCGGCTCGTCCTGATTCCCGGACCGCGCCCGCCGCGGAAACTCCTCAGCGCGGTCCGTTGTAAATGCCACGCGGGCGGATGGGCGAGTCGCGCGCGTACTCTTCGAGGGCGTGCGCCACCCAGCCCGCCGTTCTGGCCACTGCGAAGATGGCCTCTCCGGCACCAGGGATCATCCGGGCCACCCCCGTCAGTACGGCCAGCGCGAAGTCAATGTTCGGCTCGGGCAGGGCCCGCCGGCTGGCTTCGGCCCGGACCGCGTCGGCCACCGCCAGGTACTCGGAGGCCGGTGCCGCGTCCCGGGTCAGACTCATGAGCGAAACGGCTCGCGGGTCGCCGGTCTCGTAGATGAAGTGACCGAATCCGGGGATCCGTTCCCCGCGGCGGAGCAGGTCCCCCACCACGCGCGGCGCATCCGCCGGACCGGAGGCGGAACTCAGCATGGTCTCGGCGGCCAGCGCGGCCCCGCCGTGCAGCGCACCGCCCAGTGCGCCCAGCCCGGTCGCGACCACTGCGTACGGATCGGCCCGGACCGAGGCGGCGACCCGCACGGCCAGCGTCGAGGCGGCTAGTTCATGATCGGCCAACAGGATTAGCGCGGCGCTGAGCACCCGGTCCAGGCCAGGAAGAGCCGGACCCGGGCAGAGTTTGGGCAGCAGCAGGCCAGCGATCGAGTCCTCGCCCGGCGCGGGCGGAGACACCGTCCGGAACGCAGAATCCGGCGCGGGCGAAGGCACCGTCCTGGGCGCAGAATCTAGCGCGGACGGGGCCGCCATCCCGGGCAGGAAATCGGTCCCGGGCATGAAGTCCATCCCGGGCTGGGGGCTCGGCGTCGGCAGGCAGTCGACCATCGAGCGGATCAGACCGCAGGCCGCAGCGATCACGGCGGGCGGGTCCAGGTGCAGCCGGAACTGATCGGTAGCGGCCAGCGCGGGCACGATCACCTGAAGCCGCTCCAGCGGGAGCGTGCCGACCGGGAGCGCGGCCTGTGCGGCCCGGCCCGCCGCGATGGCCTCGCTGGTGAGGCGCCACTGGCCAGGAGGCGGTCCGCCACCGAGCACTCCCGTCCACAGCAGGCCGGCCACGTCCTCGAAGGTGGCAGCCGTGGCGAGCTTGATGGCGTCATGACCCCGGTAGCGGAGCCGGTCACCATCGATCTCGGTCAGCTCCGTGAAGATGATCAGCTCGGCGGCGCCGGGCGCGCGGCGGGCCGGCCCTTGCGGGCCAGGGCCGCCACCTCGCTCGCATCGAACAGGCTGGCCCGGTCCGTCCGGTCGCGGCGCCGCGTGAGCACTCCCCTGCTCACGTAGGAGTACAGGCTGGCCTGCTTGATGCCGAGCCGCCGTGCGGCCTCGGCGGCCCCGATCCACTCGGTCACCCGGATCCCTCCCGGTCATCGTTTCGATAGTTGATTTTAATCAACGTTGACGGATTAGTACATCAGGATCGAGTATCGAGATGAGCCGGACGAGGCCCACTCGCAGCGCCTCGCCGATTGCTGCCGCGGAGGTGCGAGGGTGCCCGCTATCCATTTCCTTGACGTGACCAACCGGGACGGCGTGCAGACGGCCCGGACCGGCTTGTCGAAGTTCGGCAAGACGATGATCAACTTCTACCTGGGCAAGCTGGGCGTCGCGCAGTCCGAGATCGGCTTCCCGTTCCTGTTCCACGAGGTGCCCTACGTCCGGGCCAACGTGGCGCTGGCCAGCGCGGGGGCGTTCGGGCCGCTGCGGCTGTCGGGCTGGTGCCGGGCAGTAACCGCCGACGTGGAGAAGGCCGCGCCGCTTGGCCTGCAGCACTACAACCTGTCAATCTCCACGTCCGACCAGATGATCGAGCATAAGTTCCGCGGCCGGCTGGACCGGGAGGCGATCATCTCCGAGATGACCGCCGCCGTGGCCGCCGCGAGGGGTGCGGGAGCGCAGACGATCGGGGTCAACGCGGAGGACGGTTCACGCACCGACGAGGGCTTCCTGCTCCAGTTCGCATTGGCCGCGCGCGAGGCGGGCGCCGACCGGGTCCGCTACTGCGACACCATCGGCGGCGACACCCCGGAGCGGATCCGCGAGCGCTTCGCCAAGCTGGCCAGCGGCACCGGCATGCCCGTCGAGACGCACTGCCACAACGACCTGGGCATGGCGGTGGCCAATTCGGTGTCCGGCGCGCTCGGTGACCTCGACGCCGGCCAGGACGCGTGGATCAACACGTGCATTAACGGTATCGGCGAGCGATCCGGCAACGCCGACCTGATCTCGTGCATCCTGGCCTTCCGGCACGGCTTCGGGCAGGCCGGGCGCACCGAGATCGGCGATCACATCGACTTGACCTGGGCGCGGCGGTTCGGGCTGTGGGCGAGTTACGCCTTCGGGCAGCCGCTGCCGTGCAACCAGCCGGGCATCGGGCGGAACGCGTTTGCCCACGAATCGGGCATCCACGCCGACGGCGCGCTCAAGAACCGGCACAATTACGAGCTTTACGACGACGACACGCTGGGCCCGTTCCCCGCCGACTGGCACGCTCAGGCGGGCCGCGTGGTGCTGACCGGCGAATACGGCGGCCTGGCCGGCTTCAGGCACATCATGGAGTCGCTGGGGATCGAGGTCGGCGAGGAGGACCTGACCTTCCGGCTGGTCCAGCTCTGCGCGTCAGCGACCAGCAAACCGCTGACCGACGATGAGCTCCGGCTGATCGCCGCCTACCCCGCTGAGCTGTCGCTGCTCTACCCCGGCCTGCTGAGCTGAGCCGAGCTCGCTGAGCCTGGTTGGCTGGGCCTGGTTGGCTGGGCCTGGTTTGGCTGGGCCTGGTTTGGCTGGGCCGGGTCAGCTGGGCCTGGTCAGCGGCCGAGCTGGCCGCGGCGGCGGGCTTCGCGCAGGCGGCGCCGCTGGGACGGGTCGAGCATCAGGTAGGCCACGGTCGGGATGATGATCGCGGCGGCGATCACTCCCAGCGCCAGCCACGGGCTGATGAAGAACAAGAAGAACCCGATGATGACACCGGCAATGCCGAACTTCATGTGAGGCGACACCGGACTCCTTCTCTCTGCGGAAGCTCCCCTCCCGCGTGCTGTCCCTAAGGACAACTAGACCACATCTGGCCTCGTCAGCGGTAACGCTGCTGACCCTGGCCGAGTTCCCGGCCTGCTCCGTGACCTGCTCCGCAGCCGGTCAGCGCCAAGTTCCTCCGCCGGGTGCGCAGCATCCGGCCCGGAATCTGATGAATCCGGGAATCGATCAGGAATCTCCTGACGAATTCGGTAATCCATCAGGCGGCAGCACCGGGATTCCCGGCCGGGCCGGTGACGTCTGGGGTCACAGTGAGGCAAGGGGCCCGCCCAGTGCCCACGACTGAGTGACAGCCGGTGATCTGATCACCCGCCAGAGGTGATGCCCGGGCCGGGCGGTCTCGTTATTCCTGGTTAGCGGTTCAGCGCCGGGCGGGAGGCCGCCGCGGGCCGACCGGGAAAACGAGGAGGGAATGGCAACGGCGAGGGCCGCGCCAGCGGCGGCACCAGCGGCCCGCGGCGCCCCGGAGCGGGCCGGGCTGGTACTCACGTCGCTCATCGTGGTGGCGGCCGTCGCCAACCTGAACCTGTCGGTCGCCAATGTCGCGCTGCCCTCGATCGGCCAGGCCTTCGACTCCTCCCAGACCTCGCTGGACCTCGTCGCCGTGGGTTACTCGCTAGGCCTGGCCGGATCCGTGCTGTACCTGGGCGCGGTCGGCGACCGGTACGGCCGCAAGATGATGCTCCTGCTCGGGGTGGCGCTCTCGGTACCGGCCTGCCTGCTGGCCGCGTTCGCCCCCAGCGACACGGTGCTGATCGTGGCCCGGGTCCTGGGCGGCGTCTCCGCGGGCATGGCCTTTCCAACCACCCTGGCCCTGGTCACGGCGCTGTGGTCCGGGCCGGCCAGGACCAGGGCGATCGCGCTGTGGTCGGGCATCGGCGCGGCCGTCGCCGCGCTCGGCCCGGCCATCTCCGGCGCGCTGCTCGAGCATTTCTACTGGGGCTCGGTGTTCCTGGTCACGCTGCCGCTCGCCCTGGTGGCGTTCGTCATGGCCGTTCGGTTCGTGCCGAGCCATGTCCGCGAGACGAGCGATCCAGTGGACAACGTGGGCGGGATCCTCTCTGTAGTGCTGGTCGGCGTGCTCATCGTGGACATCAACTTCGCGCCGGTCCCCGGGAAGGGGGCGCTGGTCATCGGGCTGGCGGTGGTGGCGGTGGCCGCCGCGGCCGGGTTCGTGATCCGGCAGCGCGCCGCCGCGCACCCGCTCTACGACCTGCACGTGGCCGGGCGGCCGACGTTCTGGGTCGCGGCTGTCGCCGGGGTGATCGTGTTCGGCTCGCTGATGGGCGCGATCTTCATCGGCCAGCAGTTCCTGCAGGACGTGCTCGGCTACTCGACCCTCCAGGCGGGACTGGCCAACCTGCCGCAGGCGTTCTTCATGGTGGCGGTGGCGCCCGCGTCGGCCCGGCTGATCCATACCCGGGGATCCAGGTTCACCCTGCTCGCCGGGTATCTCTTCTGCCTGCTCGGGTTTGCGACCATGCTGCTGCTGTGGCAGGAGCACATCTCGTACTGGCCGGTCGGCCTGGCCTACGCGCTCATCGGGATCGGGGTGGGCTTCGCCGGGACGCCCGCCTCCCATGCCCTAACCGGCTCGGTGCCCGTCCGGCGAGTCGGGATGGCTTCGGGCACCGCCGACCTGCAGCGCGACCTGGGCGGTGCGATCATGCAGTCGATCTTCGGGGCGCTGCTCACGGCCGGCTACGCGACGGCCTTCACCAAGGCGATCGCGGCGGCGCCGCACAGCTCGGACATATCGGCCAGCGTCCAGAACCAGCTCACGAAGTCGTTCGCCGGGGCGCAGGCGGTCGCCCAGCGCTATCCGCAGTACGCCAGCGCGATCACCTCGGCGGCGAGGTCGTCGTTCCTGTCCGGCGACAAGTGGGCCTACACCGCCGGGATCGTGGCCGTGCTGCTCGGTGCCGTGCTGGTCTTCGCCAAGTTCCCGGCCAGGAACGCGGAGGAGCAGCAGCTCGCCGCCTACCACGCCAGCGACATCACCGGCTAGCCGGATCGGGGGCGCTGGCCGGCTAGGTGGCCGCGCCTGGCGCGCAGATTGCGGTTCTTGATCAGGTTGCCGCAGGAGGCCATGTCACACCAGGTGCCGCGGCGGCTATGCGACCGGTCGAAGTAGGCCCACTGGCAATCGGAGTTGGCGCAGACCTTCAGCCGGGGCCAGGTGCCGTCGTGCTGAGCGTCGCGGATGATGAGCAGGAGCCCGGCCAGCCCGTTCGCGAGCCGGTCCGGCGATCCCGGAATCAGCTCGATCAGGCCGGCCGGATCGAGTGTCAGCTGCGGGCGGGCGGCGGCGGCCAGGCCCCGCAGGGCGGTGAGGTCGCCGGTGCTCGGCGCCGCACCGGCCGCATTGCGGGCCAGCAGCGCCCTGATGCCCTCCCTGACCTCGCGGGCGGCGGCGAGGTCATCGGCCGTCAGGCCAGCATCATGCCCGGCGATTCCCGCTTCCCTCAGCCACGCGGTCGCCGCAGCGGGGTCAGCCAGCAGGTCGGTGCCCTGGTCGAGGTCGCGCGTATTGACGAACGACTGCACAAGCAGCAGCGGTTCCGGGGCCGGCTTGAGCTCGCCGGGCGGGACCCACACGGGCAGCGTCATGTTGCCAGCTTACCCCGGGTGACCAGATAAACCACTTGACTGGTCATAGGTGACCGGTAAAGTAGTTTTACAGGTCATGAACCGGCCGGTTGCGCGCAGGCGGTCTGGCACCGGCCGGTCGTTCCGCTTCCACGCCGCCACTTGGAGGTCCTCATGCCCGTCCTGATTGATCACGCCAGCGGTCCCGTCGCCCGAAAGGTCCGTCCTTTCGAGCGAATCCTGGTGCGCGTGCACGCGCACCGCCTCGACAGCGATCTCGCTCGGGGGATCTCCCCCGACGCCACCGCGGCGCTGGCGCTGCGGGCCCAGATGCTGGTCAGCACGCAGGTCCGGAGCGATCTCGCCCGGAGCGCGCAGCGGATCATGGCGGCGGCTCAGGGGCCCGCGGGCGGCCGCCTGCCCGTGCCGGTCTGCCGTGACCGGGTCAGGCACTCGTTGGGCGAGTTCGCTGACCTGGTCTGCGGCCTGCTGGCCGCCGGGCCGGTACCGGCCCGGGGCGTGGCCAAGGCCAGCATCCTGCTCGGCGATGCGCGCGGCCCGCTTTATCACCGAGCCAGCGCCGATGACCTGCCCGCCACCCTCCGCGAAGCGGCCCAGGCGCTCAGGCCGCGCGGTAACTGGTGACAACGGCGACGCTCAGGTGCGCCGACCGGCCCGGACACGGCAGGATGTCCACAGAGTCCGCACCTATCGGAGGCCGCCGTGGCACTGTCGCTGCCCATCGATCCCGGCGCCAACGAGCTGCTGTCAGGCAGCCCGCTGGCCCTGCTCATCGCGATGCTGCTGGATCAGCAGGTGCCCCTGGAGAAGGCGTTCAGCTCGCCGTACGTGCTCACGCAGCGGCTCGGGCACGAGCCGACGGCCGCTGAGCTGGCAGGCTACGAACCCGACGCCCTCGCGGCCGTCTTCAGCGAACGGCCGGCTCTGCACCGCTTCCCCCGTGCCATGGCCGGCCGGACCCAGGAGCTGGCCCGGGCGATCGTAGAACGCTACGACGGCTACCCGGCCCGGATCTGGCTGGACGCGGCCGACGGCGCCGACCTGCTGGCGCGGCTTTCGGACCTGCCCGGTTTCGCCACGTACAAGGCCCAGATCCTGACGGCCCTGCTGGGCAAGCAGCTCAGCATCCAGCCGGAGGGCTGGCGCGAGGCAGCCGGGCGGTTCGGCGAGGAGGGCTCGCATTACTCGGTCGCCGACGTGGTCGACAGAGCGTCGATGGACGCGGTCCGCGCGCATAAGCGGCAGCTGAAGGCCGCCGCGGCGGGAGCCCGGCCGTAGCCACCGGGAAGGCCAGGCGGACGCGGGCCCCGATGGCCAGCTCGATACGGCCGGCGGCGGTCAGACCGCTTCTCCCTTGAGCGAGAACGCCGACAGCGCGCGGATCGCCAGGCCCAGCGTCACGGCCGTCACGATCGCACCCATCACGACGGCCGTGGTCAGGCTCAGGTGCGCGTTCAGGTTGGTGTTGTTGGCGATCGCGTTGGCAATGCCCAGCGAGTACTGGCCGGCCGACAGCTCGCTCGCGCCGCTGACCAGATTGACCAGCAGCCCCTCCCAGACCACCAGGTAGAGCAGGCCGATCGCGATCGCCCGGGTGGTGAGGACCGAGACCATCACGAAGATCGCGTTATAGATCACCGCCGCGGCCACCGCGCCGACGAAAATCCCTACCGCCAGCTTGCCGCCGCCGGTCGCGATCAGGCCCGCGAGCAGCTCGGGCACGGCGGCGAAGACGACCGTCAGGGCGACCGCCACCGCGAACTTGCTGAACACCACGGTCGAGCGGCGCACCGGGGTGGCCAGCAGGTGAATGACGCTGCCGTCGTCGATCTCCGCACCGAGCACGCTGGTCCCGATGATCAGCGCCGTGAGCGGCAGCACCACCGAGAAGCCGAAGGTGCCCAGGAACACCGGCGGCCACTGGGTCGCGGCTGACTGAGTGGCCTTGAGCAGCCCGGAGATGCCGAGCAGGATCACCGCGGGAATCGCGAACAGCAAAGCCCGCTTGCGGCTCATCGTCGCCCGGAAGGTGATCCGCATGACGACTGGGTTGAATACTCCGGACATGACTCTCACTTTTTTCGGTTAGGCCCGTTCCGGTTTGCGGCGAAACGGATGACGCCAGCTGATCAGGATGCGATGAGGTAGGCGAACACGCTTTCCAGGGACTCGTCGGCGGGCAGCAGCTCGCGCAGCCTGATCCCCTCCTGCCTGGTCAGGCCGGCCAGCTCGCGGGTGAAGGTGCCGTAGTCGGCGGCTCGCACCTGCAGGCCGCGCGGCGTCAGCTCGACGCCGTTGACGGCCGGCCGCCCGATCAGCGCGGCGCCGAGCTGCCGGTCGTCGGAGGACCGGACCAGGAAGACATGCGGCCGGCTGGTCATCAGCCGCCTGATCGCGCGGAAGTCCCCGGACGCGGCCAGCCGGCCGCCCACGATGACCTGGATCGTCCCGGAGATCCGCTCCACCTCCTCCAGGATGTGCGAGCTGAACAAGATCGCCCGCCCCTGGTGGGCCTGCGCGTCCAGCAGGTCCATCATCTGCAGCCGCTGCCGCGGGTCCATCCCGTTGAACGGCTCGTCCAGCAGGAGCACCTCCGGATCGTGGACGAGCGCGGCCGCGACCTTGATCCGCTGCCGCATCCCCTTGGAGTAGGTCGAGATCTTGCGGTCCTGCGCGTCGGCCATCTCCACGATGCCGATCGCCCGCCGGACGGCGGCGTCCGGATCGGGCAGGCCGTGCAGCTTTGCGGTGGCCTGAACGAACTCGGTCCCGGTGAGGAAGGAGTACACCGAGTCGCGCTCGGGCACCAGGCCCAGGATCCGGAAGATCCCCGGGTTCCGCCAGCTGGGGGTGCCGCCGACGGTCACTTCGCCGCGGGACGGCTCGAGGAAGCCGGCCATCATGTGCAGCAGCGTGGATTTGCCCGCCCCGTTCGGGCCGAGCAGCCCGGTGACCCCGGGCCCGATCGTCATTGAGATGTCGTTCACCGCGACCACGTTCCCGTACCAGCGGGAGACGTTGCGCAGCTCGATCGCGGTCATGCGATGCCCACCTTCCGGTACCGGGTCACCAGGATGGCGAGGCTGGCGCCCAGGAAGACCAGCAGCATCACCCCGAACAGCGGGCCGTAACTGCCGGGGCTGCCGATGGTGCCCGGGCCGCCGAGCTTGGTGACCCCGCCCAGCCACTGCCGGACTCCGTCGAGCACCGTGAACGGGCTGATCAGGGCGTAGAATTGGGCCGCCGCCGGGGGATGACCCAAGGGCCCCAAACCGCCGGGACCGATGGGACTGCCGGGACCGCCGCTGCTCTGGATCGCGACCCTGATCAGGATGCGGCCCAGGGTGAGCGTGAGCAGGAAGAAGATCGCGATGCCGCCGGTCGCGTAGGCCCGGCGGCCGGTGAGCGAGGCGATCGCCAGCGCGATCGAGGCCAGCAGCACCGACCACATCAGGCCGACCAGCAAGCCGGGGATCAGGGCCTTCGTCTCGCTCCAGATCGCGCTCCCGCCGTGGGCCTGGGCGATCGTGCCCAGGTACAGGATGAGCAGCGGGACCTCGATCATCACCAGGCAGGCGAGCACGAAGGCGGTCAGCTTGGCCAGCGGGTAGTCCAGGCGGCTGATCGGCCGGGCGAAGTACAGCGGCAGCACGTGACTGCGCAGGTCACGGGAGACCAGCTCGGGCGCCTGGGCCGCCAGGAAGACGATCATCACCAGGATCCGCAGCGCCGGCTGGTAAGTGTCGTAGCTGACCTGGCGGGTGCCGGTCCGGTTGACGATGACCGCGTCGACCACGGCCGGCAGGCAGATGATGGCGAAGGTCAGGACCGGCACGATCTTGGCCTTGACCCCGCGCCCGATGCCGAACGCGGAGCGCAGGCTGTGCCAGGTCAACGCGGCGACGATCCGGCCCCGGCCCAGCCGCTCCCCCTCGTACCGGCGGTAACCGATGTCGTGGATGACCCCGCCGGCCGGGCGGGTCGGGCCGGGCAGGCCGGGCTGGGCAGTCTCAGCCGACATTGGCCGCTCCTAGCGTGTCGGTGGCCGGCGTGTCGGTGGCCGGCGTGTCGGTGGCCGGCGTGTCGGTGGCCGGTGCCGGGGCGCCGCGAAACAGCTCCTCGACCCGGTGCCTGCGCTGCTCCATCCGGTTCAGCGGGAGGCCGAGGTCGGCGATGACGTCGCGCACCGTGTCGTAGGTCTGTTCGCCGGCCAGCCGGACGAGCAGCTCGCGCTGCTGGGCGACCGGCTGCAGGCCGCGCCGGACGAGCTCGGCGGCCAGCTGGTCGGTGCCCTCCTCCACCTCGATGGCCAGCACCTGGCTGGCCTGCGTGAACGAGCTCATCGAGGCGGCCCGCAGCAGGCGCCCGCTGTCGATGGCCACCAGGTGATCGCAGATCTGCTCGACCTCGCCGAGCAGATGGGAGGCGACCACGACCGCGATGCCGAACTCGCCGCCGATCCGGGCGATCAGCTCCAGCATGGTGGCCCGGCCGGCCGGGTCGAGGCCGTTGGTGGGCTCGTCGAGCAGCAGCAGCCGCGGATCGCCGACCAGCGCCTGGGCCAGCTTGACCCGCTGCTTCATGCCGGTGGAGTAGGTGCCGATCTGCCGGTACCGCTCCTCGTACAGCCCGACATGGCGCAGCGTCTCGGCGGCGCGCTCCTTGGCGGCGGTCGGCGGCAGCCCGGACATCCGGCCCAGGTGAGTGACGAATTCCGTCGCGCTGACGTCCGGCGGCAGGCAGTCGTGCTCGGGCATGTAGCCGGTCAGCATCCTGATCTGGCTGGCGTCGGTGGCACAGTCCCGGCCCAGGACCCTGGCCTGCCCGCTGGTCTGCGCCAGCAGCCCGAGCAGGATCTTGATCAGCGTGGACTTCCCCGCCCCGTTCGATCCGACCAGCCCGGTGATGCCAGCTTCCACCGCCACGGTCAGCCCGTCGAGCGCGGTGACCGCGCCCGGATAACGTTTCGTCAGTGCCGTCGTCTCGATGACGGCCGCCGCAGGTGCCCCTGGAGCGCTCAAGCCGGGAGCCTCCCGCGTCGAGTGAGCGTTCACGTCGCCCGCCTCGCCTTCACATGATCCGCGCTTATCTGCGGCCGCCCGCCGGGCCCGCCGGGCGGGGCCGCCGACTGGCGGCCTTCCCACCTTGCCAGGTTCCGGGCTCCGCCGTCGTCACTCTGCAGGCTGACTTCCGCGTCATCGGGCCCCGACCGCAGGCGCAGGCGCAGGCGGGGCCAGCCTCAGCTCGCGAGGCGGCCGCGTACCCGGACGGGCGGATCAGGCCATAACAAGATGGCAGCAAACCGCGCCCGCCGCGGTCTGGACTGCTGACTGCCGGGTCGCACGACGGTAGCGTCGGGGATGCCGGTGACCGGGCCGGTTCGTCGCGGAGGCTTGACAGGCATGACGCAGGAGCGGCTGCGCGCTGGCAATCGGCTCAGCCGCGCGGACGGGTACCAGCTGGGGCGGTTCGCACTGGCGGGACTGCTGATCCTGCTGGCCACCGCGCTGCTGCGGGCCGGCCTGCCCGGGCTCGCCCTGGACGGCCCCGATGCCCACGACGAGCTGCCGGTGGCCGCCGCCCTGGAGGCCGTGATCATCGTGCTGCTCGCCCTGGTCGTGGCGCGCCGCCGCCGCGCGCCGGCCGGCCACCTGGCGACCAGGCTGCGGGACGTGCTGCGGAGCGTGCTGATCGCGGCGGCCATCGCGGTGCCGTGCAGTTACCTGCTGACCAGGGCCGTTCACTTCAAGGTCCGCACTCCGGCGCCGGTCTCGCCGACCCGCGGCCAGCTGCCCCCGCGGGTAGGGATTCCGGGCGAGGGCCACGCAGCGCCATTCATCGGAAGCTGGTTCGACCTGCTCCTGGCCGCCGTGCTGGTCGCCGCCATCGTGGGCTGCTCCATCATCCTGGCGCGCAGGCACTGGCCGCAGCGCCGGGTCCGGCGGCCAGCACCGGAGTTCACCGACGATGGTGACGCCGAGCTCAGGAAGGCCGTGGAGTATGGCTGGCTCGCGCTGCGCGAGCTTGATGACGCCCGGGGCGCGATCATCGCGTGCTACCTGGCCATGGAGCAGAGCCTGGCCCAGGCCGGCACGTCCAGGGGAACCGCCGAGACGCCCGCCGAGCTGCTGGCCAGGGCCGCGGCCAAGGGGCTGGTCCGCGGCACCGCGGCGGCACGGCTGACGTCGGCGTTCTACGAGGCAAGGTTCTCCACCATGGAGCTGACCGTGGCCCATCGCGATACGGCCGAGCAGGCACTTGCCGAGCTGTCTGCGGGCCTGAGCGAGGCCGCCCAGTGACCGCGGCCGCGCCACGGGGAAGCGCGCCGGGCGACCGCGACGGCGGCTGGCGGGGCGCGGCACCGGAGATCGCCATTGCCGGAGTCCTGGTCGCCGCGACCGCGGCCGCCGGTTATGCGCTGGCCGGCCAGGCCGGGGCGAGCGTGGTCGTGATCTGCGCCGCCGCCCTTGGCCTGGCCGTAGTCCGTGCCCTCCTTCCGCCCGCCGACCCGCCCTCAGGGGATGACGACCTGGCCGCGTCCGGGCGGCCGCCGATGCGGTTCACCGGATACTGGCGCAGGCGTTCCGGGCTGATGGGGGCCTCGCGGTCAGCGGCCGCCTTCGATGCGGAGCTGCGAGGCACCCTGCAGAGCCTGCTCGCGGCCCGGCTCGCCGAGCGGCACGCGATCAGCCTGACGTCCGATCCGGCCGGGGCGCGGCGGCTGCTGTGTCGCGGCCGGGCTGACGAGGATCTGTGGGACTGGGTCGATCCCGACCGGCCGCCGCCCGCCGCCGGCCAGCCGGGCATTCCGCCCCGCACGCTCCGCCGCCTCATCGACCGACTGGAGCAACTGTGACCCGGCAGACCCCAGGACCAGCAGAAACCGCCTACCGGTGCACCGAGGTCATCGACGAGATCTCGCGCGTGGTCGTCGGCCAGCGCCGGGCGCTGGAGCTGGTGATGATCGGCATCCTGGCGGGCGGTCACATCCTGATCGAGGACCTGCCCGGGCTGGGCAAGACGTTGATCGCCCGGTCGTTCGCGCGGGCCCTCGGCCTGGAGTTCGCCCGCCTCCAGTTCACGCCGGACCTGCTGCCCTCGGACGTGATCGGCGCGCCGTTGTATGAGCAGCGGACCGGCCAGATGGTCTTCCGTCCCGGGCCGGTGTTCACTCAGCTGCTGCTCGCTGACGAGATCAACCGGACTCCGCCGAAGACCCAGGCGGCGTTGCTCGAGGCCATGGGCGAGGGGCAGGTCAGCGTGGACGGCCAGACCCGGCTGCTGCCGCAGCCGTTCGTCGTTCTGGCCACCGACAACCCGATCGAGTACGAGGGCACCTACGAGCTGCCCGAGGCGCAGCTCGACCGGTTCCTCATCCGGCTGCGGCTCGGCTATCTTTCGGCGCCCGACGAGGTGCAGATGCTGCAGCGCAGGCTGGACCGCAAGACCGAGGCCGCCGACATCAGCCAGGTCACGGACGCGGCCACGCTGCTCGGCATGCGCCGCTCGCTTGAGCAGGTCGAGGTCTCCCCCGACCTGCTGGAGTACGTGATCTCGCTGGTCGCTGCCACCCGGGAGCACCAGCAGATCCAGGTGGGCGCCAGCCCCCGGGGCGGCCTCGCGCTGGTCCAGCTGGCCAGGGGCCAGGCGGTGCTGGCCCGCCGCGAGTTCGTCATCCCTGACGACGTCAAGAGCGTGGCGGTTCCGGCTCTCGCCCACCGGATCACGCTGCGACCTGAGCTGTGGGTCCGGCAGGTCAGCTCGGACGATGTCGTCGCCAGGCTGCTCGCTTCGGTGCCCACACCGCAGACCGATCCCGCCGCCGGCCACCGAGGCTGACCGGCTCGCCGTGAGGTAGCGCAATGACGCCCGGGACCCAGGACCGCAGGTTCAAGGTGAGCTGGTCGGTGTCCGCCCACGCCCGGCGGCTGCTCACGCTGGCCCTGGCCGGCCTGGCCGTCGCCGTGCTCACCCAGCGGGCCGCGTTCGCCGCGGCCGCCGCCCCGGCCGTGGTTCTGCTGACCGCCTGGCGGCGGGACCGGCCGGAGCGGATCCGGGTCCTCCTGCGCCCGACCACGCTGCGCGTCCATGAGAACGAGCAGGCTGCGATCCACGCCATGATCGCAGGGACCGGGGACTTCACCGTCGACCTGCTGCTCCGACCGGCCGAAGCGGTCGAGATGCCCGACCGGGCCCGCCGGGCGGTGACGCCGGCCCCCGGAGCGGCGGCACCGCTGGCCGGGCCGCCGGCGGCCTGGGTGGCGCTACCGATCAGGGACGCGGCACCGAGGTGTCGCTGCCGTTCCTGGTCCGGCGCTGGGGGCGCCGCCGGGTCGGCACCGCGGAAGTGATCCTCAGGGACCGGTACCGGCTGCTGGAGGGCCGGGTCACCGTGGCGCTGCCGTCGATCGACTGCTATCCGGCGCCCGCCCCGCAGGCCTCCATGGTCGTGCTCAGCCGGCTGCTCAACTGGCTGGGCGAGCACTCCTCCCGGGCCCGCGGGACTGGCACCGACTTCAGCGGGGTACGCGACTTCGTTCCCGGGGACCCGCAGCGGCGGATCAACTGGCCGGCCACCACCAGGCGCGGCCGCCTCCAGCTGAACATGTTCGCCGCCGAGCGGGCCCAGAGTGTCGTCATCGTCATCGACGCCGCCACCGAGGTCGGCGAGATCGGCCGTACCTCGCTTGACCTCGCCCTGCGCGCCGCGGCCGGGACCGCCGGGGCCTACCTGGCCGCGCGGGACCGGGTTGGCTTCATCAGCTACGCCAGCCGCGTGGCCTGGATCGCCCCGGGCACCGGGACCAGGCAGTTCTACCGCATCATGAACGCGATGCTCGCCGAGCCGGACACTGGCTCCCCGGGCGACCAGCTGGACCGGCTGCCCAGGGCGGCGCTGCCATCCGGGGCGCTGATCGTCGTGTTCACCCCGCTGCTCAGCCTGCGGCTCATCGGCGCGCTGCGCGACCTACGGGAACGCGGCTTCAGCGTGCTCATCGTCGACGTGCTCAATGCCGAGCCGCCCGACGGCGGCGACCGGCTGGCCAAGATGGCCCGCCGGATCTGGCGGATGGAGCAGCAGGCGATCAGGTTCTCGCTGCGCGAGCTCGGCATCCCGGTCGTTCACTGGGACGGTAGGCAGTCCCTGGATGAACCGCTGGCTCCCTATACGAGAAGGGTCATGGTGGGCAGGCGTTAAATGCCGGTCTTGGTAATCACCCGGGCCCGTCTGGCCAGCCGCTACCAGGCGGCCCGCCAGGGCGTGGCCGCTGCCCTGCTCGCCGCCGCCTGCGTCGCCTGGTCAACGCTGCCCGGGCCGGGCACCGGCGTCCTGGCCACGCCCGCTCTGGCGGTGGCCGTCGCCTGCGCGGTCTTCGGCACGGCCCGGCTGGCCGTCGGCGCCGGGCGCCGCGACCTGGCCGTCTATCACAGCCTGGCGGCCAGGATCGGCCTGGCGCTGCTCGCCGCAGTGCGGGGCATCCCGTGGCCAGAGGGCCTGGTCGTCGCCGTGGTGGTGCTGGAGGCGACGCACCGGTCGCGCCCGTACCACACCGGGCTGCTCGCGCTCGCCCTGATCGCTTACCTGTTCGCGACGCACCTGGCCGAGTCGGGCGCGTGGCCATCCGTGCTGCGTCCGCAGCTGCCGCTGATCGCGGCCGGGCTCGGCCTGCTGGTGATCGCGACCGGCGCCAGCCTGCTGCCCGCCCCGGCCGGGCCGGCCTCCGGCTGGCTCAGGGTGCTCGCGGTCATCGCCGCGCTGCTGGCCGGCTGCCTAGCGCTGCCGACCTGACCCAGGCCGGCCCCGCCGCGGCGCGCTACCTGCCGACCGCGTAGCCCTGCATGCCGCGCGCGTTCGCGGCCGCCTGCAGCATCCCGCCGCTCCGGCTGACCGCGCTGACCCGGCCCAGCGACCACGCAGGCATAACCGTCACCACGTGGCCGCGCCGCCGCAGCTCCGCGATCACCGGCCAGGCCAGCCTCGCCTCGACCGCCAGCGACCGCGGCGCCGACCCGCGCGGGTAGAACGACGACGGGAAATGGTCGGTGTGGAACGCGGGAGCGTCGATCGCCTCCTGCAGGTTCATCCCGAAGTGGACGTGGTTGATGAAGAACCCGAGCGCCCACTGATCCTGCTGATCTCCGCCGGGCGTCCCGAAGGCCAGGTAGGGCTGGCCGTCGCGGAGCGCCAGCCCAGGAGACAACGTGGTCCGCGGCCGCCTGCCCGGCGCGAGGGTACTGGCCAGGCCGGGGGTCAGGGTGAACATCTGCGCCCGGGTACCCAGGCAGAAACCAAGCCCGGGGATGACCGGCGAACTCTGCAGCCAGCCGCCGCTCGGCGTGGCCGAGACCAGGTTGCCGAATGAGTCGGCGACGTCAAGATGGCAGGTGTCGCCGGGCCCGAGCCCGGGAATCAGCCCGGCCCGCGCCTCGCCAGCGGGCGCGCCGGCCACGGCGTGGCCGGGCAGCGCGTAGCCCGGCAGCCTGGGCGCGGCGCCTTCCGGCGCGCCGGGGCGCAGATCCGCCGACGCCGCGGCGCCCACCAGCGCCCGGCGCGCCTGCGCGTACTCCGGCGAGAGCAGCCCGGCCAGCGGCACGCCGCTCCGCCTGGGATCGCCGTACCAGGCCTCGCGGTCGGCGAACGCCAGCTTCGCGCACTCCACAACGGTATGGAGGAGGTCGGCGCTGCCCGGGCCCATGGCCGCCAGATCGAACCCGGCCAGCAGGGCAAGCTGCTGCAAGAACACCGGCCCCTGTCCCCACGGCCCGGTCTTGCACACCGTCAGCCCCGCGTACTCCAGCCTGACCGGTGGCTCGGCGGACGCCCGCCAGCTCGCCAGGTCGGCGCCGGTCAGCAGGCCGCGATGCGGCTGCCCGGTGACGTCCATCACCTCGGCCCTGGCCAGGTAGGCCGCGATCGCGTCGGCAACGAAGCCCTCATAAAAGGCCCGGCGGGCCGCCTCGATCTGCGCTTCGCGATCAGGGCCAGCGGCTTCGCCCTCGGCCAGGATCCGGCTGTAGACGGCCGCGAGTGCCGGATTAGCGAACCGGGAGCCGGGCGCCGGTGTCCCGCCTGCCAGGTAAATCTCGGCGGACGTCGGCCAGTGGTCGCGGAACGTGCCGGCCACGGCGGCAATGGCCGCGCTGGCCGACTCCGGCATCGGGTAGCCGTCACGCGCGTAGCCGATCGCGTACTTCAGCACCGCGCGCAGCGGCAGCGTGCCGTAGCGGGCCAGCAGCAGCATCCAGGTCCCGAAGGCGGCCGGCACGCACGCGGCCAGCAGCCCGGTACCGGGCACCAGGTCCAGGCCGAGCCGGGCGAAGACCTGCGGCGTCGCGGCGGCAGCCGCGGGACCCTGGCCGTCCAGCACGAACACCTCGGCTGACCCGGCCTTGAACCCGATCACCGGCACCTCGCCGCCCAGCCCGTTCATGTGCGGCTCCACGACCTGCAGCACCAGGCCGGCCGCGACCGCCGCGTCGAACGCGTTGCCGCCCTGCTCAAGCGCCGCGAGCCCGGCCGCGGAGGCGAGCCAGTGGGTCGAGGCCACCATGCCGAACGTCCCGGCCAGCTGTGGTCTGGTCGTGAAGGGCGGACTGCCGGACAACTGCGCCTCCCACGAACCCGGGCCGGTTGGCCTTACCGTTACCGCAGACCCTTTGCCTACAGACGCGGACGCCGGCATGTGTGCGGCCAGCAACCCGAGGCTAGGCGATGGCGTCATATAGGTCACGTGGCCCACCTGGCCACTCGCCACGACAGGGGAAATGGTCATGACCTCATCCGGCAGCCCGGTCCGGCGAGAAATCGCCGCAGCGGGCCTGGCCTGCGCCGCGCTACTGATCGCCGGCTGCGGCAGCAGCAGCGGCCCGGCCGCCGCGCCAACCGTCACGGTCACCAAGACCGTCACCCAGACGGCCGCGCCGAGCACTCACCCCAGTGCCAGCAGCTCGGGCCAGGCAACCTCGCCGTCCGCCTCCGGCGGGCCGCAGCCGTGCGCGACCTCCGCGCTGAAGGTCACAACCGGGGCGCCCAATGGCGCTGCGGGAAGCAGTTACTACCCGATTGAGTTCACCAACAGCTCCGGCGCCAGCTGTACGCTCTACGGCTATCCCGGCGTCTCCTTCGTCACCGGGCAGGGCGGCAGCCAGATCGGCCCCGCCGCCTCCCGCAACCCCACGTCACCCCCGACCCTCGTCACCCTCGCGGCCGGGGCCACCGCGCACGCCACGCTGCAGGTGGCGGATGCGCACAACTATCCGTCGTCGCTTTGCACGATCATCAACGTGCACTGGCTGAAGATCTACCCGCCTGACCAGTTCACCCCGCTGTACATCAGCTTCTCCGCGCAGGCCTGCGCAGGCGGAGCCAGCGCGACCCGCATCCTGTCCATCCAGACCATCCAGCCCGGCGCAACCTGACCGTCACGGTATGCCCCCGGGTGACATCTACCTGGGGTGATAACCGCTCGAACTGCTGCCTGGGACCAAAGGCTCTTCCCTGAGCAACCAACGGCCCTGTTGCTGGCTACCCGCTCGCTTTAGGACACGAGGTCATGAAGAGTAAGCCGCGCCGGCGGCGCATCCGCAGGAGTATCGTCGGCTTGCTTGTCGCGCTTTCCTGCCTCCTGGTGCTGCTGTCCACCACGGAGGTGTGGGCACACCGGACCGTGCTCAACACCGACGCGTTCGTCGGCACGGTCGGGCCCGTATTCAAGGAGCCGGCCGTGACCTCCGCCGTGGCGGCGCGCGCCACGGACGAGCTATTCACGGAACTCAATCTGCAGGCCCGGCTGAGTGCTGCGCTGCCTCCCAAGGCCAGTTTCGCAGCAGTCCCGATCACCAATGCCACCAAGGGCTTCGTGGCTGGTGAACTGACGAAAGTGCTGGCGTCCCCCCAGTTCCAGGCCGTCTGGACCGCGGCACTGACCGCTACGCACCAACAGCTGGTGGCGGTGTTGCGCGGCCAGAATACGGCGGCTGTCTCCACCTCGGGCGGCTATATCGTCCTGCACACGATTCCCCTGATCAACCAGGCCCTGGGGAAGGTATCGGGCCTGGCCTCTGACCTGACCGGCAAGCACGTGACGCTGCCGACTATCACCAGCGCCGAAGTGCCGCAGCAGCAGGTGGCCAAGCTGTCCAAGGCTCTGGGAGTCCCGCTGCCCAGCAACTTCGGCGAGATCACCCTGGTCCGGTCCAGCGACCTGGCCACCGTACGGCGAGGGGTGAAGGCCTTCGACAGACTGACCCTTGTCCTGCCCCTGGTCACGATCGCGCTGATCGCCCTGTGCTTGTGGCTGTCGGTGAACCGGCGGCGAACCTTGCTCCAGCTGGCGGTGGGCGTATCACTGCTGATGATCGTGGAGAGGCGCGTCGTCCTGCACGAGCAAGGCGTGCTGGCCAGCGCTGCGCACAACCCCCAGCTCGCCTCGATCGTTCTCGGTGATCTGCTGCACGGATTCTTCGTCCTCACCGCCTGGGTCCTGGGCGTGGCTCTGGTCGTCCTGGTTATCGCCGTGCTGGCCGGACCGTATCGATGGGCGGCGGCCATCCGCTCGGCGGTGCAGCGGGCCGGGCGCGATATCGCGGGGGCACGGGGCGGTGACCGCCGGGGCGCGGCCGCCTGGATAGGTTCTCATGCGGCCGGTCTCCAGCTGGCAGGCGCCGTAGTCGCCGGAATCCTGCTGCTGATCGTGAGCGTGTCGTGGCTCAGCTTCCTCATCATCGGCGTGCTGCTCGCCGCCTACGAGGTCGGCCTCCAGCGGATCAAGCCTCCCCAGCCCGACGAGCCGCCGCCCACCTCCGGTCCCGGCGACCAGGCGGGCATCCCGTCTCGCGCCAGCGAAACCTAGGCAAGAGGGGCCTTACGCTAAGACGCCCGTGACAGTGAACCAGGTCACGGCCGAGGACTGGCACGAGCTCATCCAGTGCCCGGCAGTCCGCTTCCTGATCAGCCCCACGTCAGCCATTAGATGGCCGAGGCGGACTGGCTGGCCGGGTGCATTCGAGTGACACGATCTGGCGGTCCCGGGAGCTGACTGCCATGATTCACCCCGGTTGGTGGGACGCCGCCGCCTGTTTGACGTGATTATCTGGTACTAGCACCCGCGGAGCCATCCGTGGTGCGTACCGGCCAGCGAGCATCGCCCCGCTGCGGCCCGGAGGGAGCGGCTATGACGGTGACAACCCGACGGGGTCCGGCGCAGTCCGGAGCGGCGGAGGAGCATCTGACTCGCGCGGACCGGGCGGCCCGGGGCAAGGACGCCAGGGCGGTGGCCCCGCTGGAGTCGCATGCCGAGTTCCGGCCTGGCGGGTCGCGGGATCCGGTGGGGCTGCTGCTGGGCCAGGCGGCGTCGCGGGTGCCGGAGCTGGTGCCGGTGCGGCACGGGCGGATGCTGGTCTCGCCGTTCACCTTCTACCGGGGGGCGGCGCTGCCGATGGCCGCGGACCTGGCCACCACCCCCACCTCGGGACTGCGGGTGCAGCTGTGCGGGGACGCGCACCTGTCGAATTTCGGGGCGTTCGCCTCGCCGGAGCGGCGGCTGGTCTTCGACGTCAACGACTTCGATGAGACGCTGCCGGGCCCGTTCGAGTGGGATGTCAAGCGGCTGGCCGCGAGCCTGGCGGTGGCCGGGCGGGACAGCGGGTTCCCCGCCAAAGCCCGCCGCAAGATCGCCCTGGCGGCGGCCGAGGCCTACCGCACGGCGATGCGCGGCTTCGCCCAGCAGCCCCTGCTGGACGTCTGGTATGCGCATCTGGACATCGAGCCGGCCCTCGCCGAGTTCCGGTCCGAGGTCAAGGCGAAAAGGCTCAAGGCCGCCGAGGCGCTGCTGGCCAAGGCCCACACCAGCGACAGCACGAAAGCGCTGGGCAAGCTGACCACCATGGTCGACGGGCAGCGCCGGATCATCAGCGACCCCCCGATGATCGTCCCCATCGAAGAGGTCTTCGCCGACATGCAGGCCGACGCGATCTACGAGCTGCTCCATGCCGTGCTCGGCAAGTACGGACGCACCCTGCAGTCCGACCGCCGCCACCTGCTGGAGCAGTTCACGATGGTCCAGGTGGCCCGCAAGGTCGTCGGGGTCGGCAGCGTCGGCACCCGCGCCTGGATCCTGCTCATGAACGCCGCCGACGGCGTCGAACCGCTGTTCCTGCAAGCCAAGGAAGCCCAGCCCTCGGTCCTGGCCGGCTACTGCGGGCGCAGCCGGTATGCCAACCAGGGCGAGCGCGTCGTCGCCGGCCAGCACCTGATGCAGGCCCAAAGCGATATCTTCCTTGGCTGGACCCGCGTCCCCGCCCCCGACGGGGTGGACCGCGACTTCTACGTGCGCCAGCTGAAGGACTGGAAATTCTCCGTGCCGATCGAGCAGATGCTCCCCGTCGGCATGACCATCTACGCCGGCCTGTGCGGATGGACCCTGGCCCGGGCACACGCCCGCTCCGGCGACCGCATCGCCCTGGCCGCCTACCTCGGCGGCTCCGGCAAATTCGACCAGGCGATCGCCGACTTCGCCGAAACCTACGCCGACCAGAACGAACTTGACTACGCCGCGCTCCAGGGCGCGGTGAAGGACGGCAAGGCTGAAGCCACGACCGAAATCTAAGCTTGATTGCGGGCGGCGGCCAGCAGCGGTCACGGGTGCCGCAGCCGGTAGCGTTTCCCGACATGGACGACCTGACCCCGAGACTGCGCGTCGTCTGCGATCTGGACGTTGCCGCGCAGCGCGAAGCCAGCGGACGGCACGAGTACGACGGCAAGATCCAGGACCTCTCCCCGGCCGGAGTCCGGGCCGGGCTGGCCAGGCTCACCACGGCTTCGGCCGCGGACCAGACGCTGGCCGATCCGCACGATGAGGCACACCTGGCGACGTTCGAAGAAGCCGCCCAGGTGGCATTCGGCCAGCTTGAGCTGCACCGCCGCAATCCGCTCTACCACCTCGACGGGCTCGATCTCGCCTGCTATGACCGCGACTACGCCCCCGCCGAGCAGCGGGACCGGGCCCGCCGGAGGCACCTTGATGCCTGGCCGCAGGCGATCGACGCCGCCATCGAGGCGCTGGACCTGGTCAGCGCGCCGGTCGCGACCGCGCTCGGCAGCGCGGCCCGCGGCCTGGCCGCAGCCGTGCCCGCCGATGCGAGCGAGCAGTCGGCCGCCGCCCGCGCTGCGCATGCCCGGCTGGTCGCTCACCTGGACCGGGCCACCGCCGAAGGCGATCCCGACGCGGCACTGGGCGCCGAGGCGCTCACTGCGCTGATGAGCAGCGGCGACGGCCTGCAGGTCGACCTGGGCAGGCTCAGCGAGCGGGCCGACACCGAGCGAGACCGGCTCACCGCCCGGCTCGCCGAAAGCTGCGCCCAGCTGGACCCGCGCCGCCCGGCGCACGAGGTGGTCGCAGAACTAGCGCACGACCACCCGGACTCGGACGGGGTCATCGAGGCCGCCCGGCACTGGACGCAGCTGGCGATCGATTTCACCAGGGAGCGGGACCTGGTCCCTTACCATGACGGCGAGTGCCTGGTCGGGCTGGCGCCCGAGTCACGGCGGTGGGCCATGGCGATGATGGCCTGGGCCGCGCCCGGCGAGCCCGAGGGGCCGTCGTGGTATCACATCACCCCGCCCGACCCGTCCTGGCCGGAGCAGGATCGCCAGCAGTGGCTGGAGGTCTTCAGCAACACCTCGCTGCCCGCCATCACCGTCCACGAGGTCGCTCCCGGGCACTTCTCGCACGGCCGGGCCCTCCGGCAGGCACCGTCGGCCGTCCGCCGGACGCTGTTCTCGAACGCCTTCATCGAGGGCTGGGCGCACTACGCGGAGGAAGTCTGCGTCGAAGAAGGCTTCCGAGCCGATGACCCGAAATTCGCGATCGGCGCGTGGCTCGGTGCCCTGATCCGGGTCACCAGGCTGGCCTGCGCGATCGGGATACACACGGCGGGGATGACGGTGGCCGAAGGCGCCAGGAGGTTCGAGTCGGATGCGGCCCTGGCCGGGCCCGCCGCGCTGGCCGAGGCCCGCCGCGCGACGTTCGACCCGACCTATGGCCGCTACACCTGGGGCAAGCTCGAGATCATGGAACTACGCGAGCAGGCCAGGAAGCGCTGGGGCGCGGGCTTCTCGCTGGGCAGGTTCCACGCGGCCCTGCTCGACCTCGGCTCGCCGCCGCTCGGGCTGCTCCAGACCGCCATCGACCGCGGCTGAATCCGCTTGAGCACGATATTCCGCTTGAGCACGACATACGGCAGGCATAATCTTTGACTATGTCAAAGATTTTGCCCGCTCCTCCGGCCGGTCCCGCCATGACCTCGCGGGTCGCCGCGGTCCGGGAGTTCAACCGCTTCTACACCGGCCTGCTGGGGCTGCTCCGCGAGGGGCTGCTCGACACCCCTTACTCGCTGACCGAGGCGCGGATCATCTTCGAGCTGGCCAGGACCGATCAGGCCGAGGTCACCGAACTCCGCAGGATTCTTGACATCGATGCCGGCTACCTCAGCAGGCTGCTGGCCAGATTCGAGGCCGACGGACTGGTGGCCAGGCGGCGTTCAGCGACCGACCGTCGGCGCCAGCTGATTAGCCTGACGAGCGAGGGCCGCGCCGCGTTCGATCTGCTCGACAGCTCCTCCGCTGACCAGATCACCGGGCTCCTCTCCCGCTGCGCCGACGACGAGCAGCGTGGCCTGACCGAAGCGATGGCCTACGTCCAGCGGGTCCTCGGCGGAACACGCCGCTCCCCGTCGGTGGGTCTCAGGCAGCCCGAACCCGGGGACCTCGGCTGGGTCGTCCATCGCCACGGATCGGTCTACGCAGCGGAGTACGGCTGGGATGAGTCGTTCGAGGCGCTCGTCGCGCGGATCGTCGCTGATTACGCGTCCGGTCATGACTCGCGCCGGGAACGCGCCTGGATCGCGGAGGCGGACGGCAAGCCGGCGGGCTGCGTGTTCTGCGTGCGATCCGATGTCAGCACCGCGCAGCTCCGGCTGCTCCTGGTCGAGCCTGCCGCCCGCGGCCTCGGGCTCGGCGGACGGCTGGTCAGTGAGTGCGTATCGTTCGCCCGCAGTGCCGGTTACTCGCAGATCATCCTTTGGACCAATGACGTGCTCACCGCGGCACGGCACCTCTACGAGCGGGCCGGGTTCCGGCTGACCGGCCAGGAGCGCCATCACAGCTTCGGTCATGATCTGGTCGGCCAGACCTGGCGGCTACCTCTCGGCTGACCGGACCCAGGAGGCAGGCTCGCCCGGCACCACGAGGCCGGTCTCATAAGCGAGGACGACCGCCTGAACCCGGTCGCCGGGGTCCCGCGAGTATGACTCGCTGCCCCGCTCGCAGCGGCGGCTGACCACCATCCTCGCCGAAAACTACGGCGAAGCCGGGGCGCTCGGCAGGTACCGGGCTGGGTCCGGGCTGCCCCAGGCCTACAGCGGAGCCAACAACTTCTGGCTCTGGGGCCCGCCGCCTGCCGCGGATACCAAGTCCTCCTGGGCCAGCGCCCGTCCGGCGTTCCGTAACTACTCCTAAGGCCGGCCATGACCCGATGTCGCGAGACCGTCGTGAGACCATGGCCTCGCAGGAATTCCCGCGAGGACAGGAACATGGCGCGAACATCAGGCTCGGCATCGCGGCCCGGCGGGCCGCGGGTTTCACGGTGGCCGCGGTGGTCGAGGCGGCCGCGGGCGTCGCGACCACCGCGCGTTTCACGATGGCCGCGGGCGCCACGATCGCTGGCGGGCGCCACCGGCGCACTGGCCGCCTGCCTGCTCGCGGTGACGGCCGCACTGACTGGCTGCACGCAGCACGCCGCCGCCGCCGCGCCCATCCAGATCGGCACGGCCTACGTCACAGTGCCCGCTGCCTCCGGCACCACCCAGGCCTACCTGGTCATCAGGAACAACGGGTCCGCTGACCGCGTAACGGCGGCCAGAACGAGCGCGGGCGGCCTGGTGACGTTCTTCGGGCCGGTCGGCAGCGGCGCCCGCGCCAGCCGGGCCGTTCCGGACATCGCCATCCCCGCCCATACGATGGTCCGGCTTGATCCCGATGGTTTTCACTTGCTGATCACCGGAACGCACGGCGTGCACGCAGGGACAGAGATCACGCTGACGCTGGTCTTCGCGAAAGCCGGGACGATGTCGGTCTCGGCCGTGGTTACCAATCCGCAAACCGGCGGCAGCAGCTACCTCGGCGACTAACCTCCGGCTGCTGACCTCCGGCTGCTGCCGGGTTCCGGCCGCAGCGACCGACTCAACCTGGCCGACCGCGTATCTTGCCCTTCTCGTCATCGAGATATAACGTCTTGATGACGGCAACGGGCGCACCGGGCGGCGGCCGCGGAGGACCACATGGCAATAGGACCTGACTTGCGCATCGGCGATTCGGAGCGCGAGGCGGCAGCGTCTGTACTGCGGGAGCACTACGCTGCCGGCAGGCTGACGTTCGAGGAGTTCAACCAGCGCCTCGATGCTGCCTTCGCCGCCACCACCCAGAGCCAGCTGCGCCTGGTCACCCGGGATCTTCCGCACGCTGGCATGCCTACCGCCACGGGGCCGCTGACCGCTGCAGGCCCCTATCGCGAGCGCGCCAGACAGCGCTGCGGGTCCGCGCCCTCGCGTGGCTTCGGCATGCTGTCAGCGGTCATCGCCCTGATCGCCACCTTGCTCTTGGTAGTCAGCCTGCATCTGGACTTCCTCTGGCCGGGCCGGCTGGTGATCTTCCTGGCCATATTCGCCGCCGTCCGCACCCTGATGCGCCGGATCTTCCGGCAGGCCAACGGTGCGCGAGGCCGCTACCCGCGCCGACCCTACGGCGGCGGCCGTCGCGGGCCGTGGCGCTGATCAAATCTTCAGGCCCGGGCCGGGACCCGAAGGGGGACAACCAGGTACCGGAACGCAGGCGGGCTCTCCTCTTCAGCGCCTCCGGCGCGAGCCGCTTCAGCACTGTTCCCGGTATCTCCTTCCGGCGCGTTACTGGCCCAGGTGATTAATGCGGGCTTCGCCGCGCTGGTGAACTCGATCCGGATCCGTCCGGCCGCCGGCGGCGCCTGCTCGCCGCTATCGGCCGCCGGGCCGGCTTGCCTGACCGGGGCGCCCGCGGCGGCGGCACTGAGCCCGTCCAGCAAATAGTGCGGGTTGAAGGAGATCACCCGCTCCGTTCCCTCGAAGTCCGCGGTCACCGTCTCCACCGCCCGGGCCCGGCCCTCGGCCTGCGCCTCGACGACCACGGTGCCCGGGCCGAAGCTCAACCGGACCGGGCTGGCCCGTTCCGCGACGAGCGACACCCGCCGCACCGCCTCGGTGAAGGGGCCCGCGGGCACCTCCGCCCGGCTGCTGAACTCGGCCGGGAACCTGGACCGGTACTTGATGAACTCACCGGTTATCAGCCGCACCATCAGCCTGCGGCCGCCCGCCTCGAAGCTGATCATGCCATCGGCGGGACGTGGGCCTGCGACCGCGGGCTGGCCGGCCCCGAAGGCCACCGTCACGGGCACCCCGGGAATCATCGCCCGGGCGAAGTCGGCCAGCGTCCGGGCCGGGACCATGGCGACGGCACGAATCCCCGGCACCGCCGGACTCCAGCTCAGCTCCCTGACCGCGAGCCGGTAGCGGTCGGTGGCGGCCAGCGTCAGCGTCTGCCCGTCGACGTCCAGGCAGACCGCGGTGAGCATGGGCAGGGTGTCGTCACGGCTGGCGGCGGGCACGACCTGGCTGGCCGCGACGGCAAAGGCACCCCCCTCGATCGCGCCGGCCGGCGGCGGCGGCTCGGGCAGCGCCGGGTAGTCCGCGATGGGCAGCGAGACCAGCGTGAACTCGGCGTGGCCGCAAGCGAGGCTGACCATGTCGCCGTCGGAACTGAACTCCGCCGGCCGGGCGGGGAGGCTACGGGCGATCTCGGCGAGCAGCCGGCCAGGCACCAGCGCCGTCCCCGGCTCCGCCACCTCGGCGTCGACCCGCACGCGCGCGGAAACCTCATAGTCGAAGCAGGACAGCGTCAGCCCTGCGGCGCTCGCCTCGAGCAGCAGCCCGGACAGCACGGGGACCACCGGACGGGCCGGCAGGGCGCGCGCCACCCACGCCACTGCTTCGCCCAGCGTCTCTCGTCCGACCCGGAATCTCATGCCGCCGCCTCCGCCTGTCCGACCTCGATCCCGATCCTGGCATGAGATGCCGACAATTCGCAGCGCGGCAGGCAACCGGGACTCCTCCAGCTACCTGGCCACCCTTCGAGCCCGCCCACGTCTTCGCGGGCCCCGTGGCGGCCGAGGGCATCCGCCGCGGCGCCGGGCACGTCCGGCAGCTGACCATCCTCGGCGACGGCGCCGTGCGCCACCCATCCGCTGTCCTACAGGAGGAACGGGATGAGCATCTTCGTCCTGCTTCGGTACTCCGGGTACGCCTTGGGGAAGGTGGCCGCGAGGTTCCGCTCCTCGACGATCCCGCAGTAATAGAAGTACGCGACCAGCACCGCGACGACGATCAGGCCGAGCAGGTTGTTGACGAGCGCGGTCCCCAGCATCGCGGTCAGGAGTCCCGAGTAGATCGGGTGGCGGACGAACCGGTAGGGGCCCGAGGTGACAAGCTCTGGCTCGGCCCGCTGAGTCATCGGCAACCCCCAGTTGCGGCCGAGGTGCAGGCGGGCCCAGACCGCGAGCGCGATCCCGCAGGCGAACAGCAGCGCCCCTATCGCCCCAAGGATCAAGCTGTGCACAGCCAGGCTGCCGCCGCGCAGGACGCCGGCGATCAGGAAGACCCCAACCGCGCTGACGCCAGTCAGCCGCGTTCGCCACCCGCCGCTGACGCTCTCCTTGCTGCTGGAGGCTGACGCGATCCAGTAGATCCAGAAGACGAGCCAGGCACAACCGATGGCGAGCTTGACCGCGTGCATGCCACTTCTCCGACTTCTCCAACCGCAGCTGCTGGGCGGACGTCGATCACCGTATGCCCGGGTCCGGTCGCTGTCATCGGCTCCCGGGTGGATCTGGGCAGCGCGCCACCCGCCGGGGGGCCCAGCGAGTCGGCCCGGCCCGGAGGTTCGGTCCCGCCCGGAAGTCCAGCGAGTCGGCCTCGCCCGGAATCCCGCGGTCAGACCAGCCCGGCCGGCGCGGAGTCCAGGCTGGCCTCGATCGCCCGGGCCAGGGCCCGCGCCGAGTCGGCGGTCAGCTCCACCGCGACCCGGGCGGCCGGCCCCTGCCGCGGGTTGAGGAAGTCGATGTTGAGCGTGTGCTCGGCCCTCGCGTGCTGCGGGTGGTCGAAGTAGACAGTGGCGTCGGTCAGGGCGAACCATCCGGCCGCGCCCTTGCCGCTCCCCGTGACCTCGATCTTCTCGGTCTGGTAGGTGCACATGCGCCCTCCTCAGCCGGCCAGGTAGCGGCCGTAGAAGTCCCATATCTGCTGCCAGCCATCTCCCGCGGCCTCCACCCGGTAGGAAGGCCGCTCGACCGCGAAGAACGCGTGGCCTGCTCCTTCGTAGGTGTGGAATTCATGCTCCTTGCCTAGCCCCGACAGCACCTTGGCCAGCTCGGCGGTCTCGTCAGGCGACGGATGGGAGTCTTCGGCGCCGAACAGGCCGAGCAGCGGGCAGGATAGGTCCTTGGCCAGCCCGACGATGGGTCGCGCCTTCAGCGGCATGCCCTCGGGCGGTGAGTTGATGATGAAGGCGCCATAGCAGTCGACGGCCGCCTGTAGCTGCAGGCTGCAGGCCGCCAGGAACGACTGCCGGCCCCCGGAGCAGTAGCCGATCACCCCGACGTTGCCGTTGGCGTGATCCAGGGCGCGCAGGTAGTCTGCCGCGCCGCCGACGTCGCCGACCAGCCGCTCGTCCGGAACTCCGCCCCGGGCTCGCGCCGCTGCCGCAGCGTCATCCGGGCTGGCCCCTGGCGCCTCACGGTAGTAAAGGTTCGGCATCAGCGCCGCGTACCCGTTAGCCGCGAACTTCCTGGCTATCTCCTTGGTCCCGGCGTCATAGCCGGGCATGTGGTGGATCACGACCACGCTGCCAAACGACTCCTCGCCGAGGGGCCGGGCCAGGTAAGCCTCGATCTCGTCCCCGCCATACCCGGCGATGCTGATGGTCTCTGCGGTCAATGCGTCCTTCATCCGCGCTTCTCCTTCTGCGATCCTGGGTCTGCGGCAACCGACCCAATCCTGCCAGCCGCCTGGGCGCCGCCCGGGCAGGGGGCAGGACCGGGGCGGGGCCGCGGCAGGGCTGCGGAGCGGGTCCGCCGACGCGCAGGCTGGCCGATGCGGGGCTGGCCGGATGCGGGGCTGGCCGATGCGGGGCTGGCAGGCGGCGTTTCCGCTGGATCCGACGGGCTGCATGCGACATGATCTGCGCAGGCCCAACCTGGGAGGGGCATGTCATGGGAGGAGCCGTATTCGGGATAGCGCTCATCGTGCTGGCGGTGGGCTGCGTTCTCGGTTGGCACGCGAACCGGGCGCGAGCCGCGCATGGTGACATAAAGTCCGTAAAGGGACGAATCCCCGGATACCGTAAGACCCGGCTGCGCAGCGGCGTGATCACCATCGGGCTGGTCATCGCGGCCCTCGCGATCATCCACGACCTCTACACGCACTAGACGCGCCCGCCTGGCACGAACAGGTGCGCCGGACGTTCCCGCGGGAACGTCCGGCGGAATTGCGAACGGAGTCTCCGGCGTGTGAGCTGGCCGCGCTTATCCGGTGGGCCGGACCGGAACAGGGTCGCATCCGCGCAGGCCAAAGCCAAACGGGAGGAAGCTACCGTTCACGTTGCCCAACATGAACAGTAACCTCAGCCCCCAGGCGACCGGCAAGGAACTTACGAAGCGCTGCACTAGATCTCTCCTGCCCGGCTGCCCTGACGGCACGTCTGCCCCGCTCCGCGGGCGCGCCGTAAGCCTGACTCAATAAAAGGTTGACTAGTTCAAGCTCTCATTCATATGCTTGAGCTACTCAACCGTTGAGAAGCTCAGGAGCACCGTCCGCCCCCGGGCTGCCACCCAGGAAGACCGACCAGCACACGGAGCCAGGCTTGGACACGAAGTCGCCCAGCGAGCAGCTCGACGCTCAGATCGTCGACGGCCTCAGCGAGCTGATCGGGCGCATCATCGCTCGCGGCGAGCGGCTGGCCCGGGACCTCGGCATCCCGTCCTACTTCATCAAGGCCCTGCACACGCTCAACTGCCCCATGGCTATGAAGGATCTGGGCCAGCGCATGCACTGTGACCCCTCTTTCGTCACCGTGGTCGCCGACATGCTGGAGAAACGCGGGCTGGCCCGGCGCGAGGCTCATCCAGGTGACCGGCGGGTCAAGAACCTGGTCCTGACCGACGCGGGCCAGACCCTGCAGCGGCACGTGGAACGTGAGCTTGCGGCCCGGATGCCCTGGAGCCGGGCCCTGAGCGTGGCGGAGCGCGAGCAACTGCTCACCCTGATCCGCAAGATGATCGACGCAGACGACAGCGCCGCCAGCCGGGAGGCGCCCGCGGAGGAGGTGGCTGACGTCGTGAGCGCTCCAGCGGGCTCTGGCTGAGCTCACATCCCGCTGCCACCTCTTCCTTAACCAGCCGACCAGCCGCAACTCCGGGTCTGCCGGGCCCGGTGTGGGATTTGTGCGGCCTCCGGCAGGCTGCCGCGGCGTCCCGCTGCCCAGCCGGCCCGACTCGGCAGCTGATCGACAGCTGATCAGCACCGTGCCGGGCACCGCAACTTAAGGAGAACCCAGATGTCCTCGAGTACGTCCGCAAACGGGAGGGTCACGGCGCCCGGCGGGGTCGCCGTCGCCGACACCCTCCCGGCTGGCGCCGGACGCCCCGCCCATCGCCATCTCGGCCTGGCTCTGGTCGTCATCGCCACCGCGCAGCTCATGGTGGTGCTCGACGCCACGATCGTGAACGTCGCCCTGCCCGATATCCAGAAGGCGCTCGGCTTCTCGGGTTCCGGCCTGGAGTGGGTCGTCAACGCCTACGCGCTGACCTTCGGCGGCCTGCTGCTGCTCGGCGGCCGGGCCGGTGACCTGCTCGGCAGGCGCAGGGTCTTCATCGCCGGGATCATCCTGTTCTCGGTGGCATCGCTGCTCGGCGGGTTCGCCACCACGCAGGCCTGGCTGCTGACCGCCCGGGCCGTCCAGGGAGTCGGCGGCGCCATCGTCGCGCCGACCGCGCTCTCGCTGGTCACCACGACCTTCCCGGAGGGACCGCCGCGCAACCGGGCGATGGGCGTTTACGCCGCCATGAGCATCGCTGGCGCCGCGGTCGGCCTGATCCTGGGCGGCGTGCTCACCACGTACCTGTCCTGGCGCTGGGTCTTCTTCGTCAACGTGCCGATCGGGATCACCGTCCTGCTGGTCGCGCCGCGGGTGCTCGGCGAGTCGGCTCGCCGTCGCGGCCGGTTCGACCTGCCCGGCGCGATCACCGGCACCCTCGGGCTGGCTGCCCTGGTGTACGGCCTGACCAGCGCGGCCACCACCCCGAACGGCGTCTCGCACTGGGGTGACACCAAGGTGGTGGCCTCGCTCACCGCGGCAGTGGTGCTGCTCGTCTCCTTCGTCCTCATCGAGTGGCGGAGCAAGCACGCGCTGATGCCGCTGCGGATCTTCAAAAACCGGAACCGGTCCGGCGCCTACCTGGTCATGCTCTGCGTCGGCACCGCGATGTTCGGAATGTTCTTCTTCCTGACCGTCTTCGTGCAGACCGTCTGGGGGTACAGCGCGCTGCGCACCGGGATCGCCTACCTGCCGATGGTGGCCACCATCATGGTGATGGCGGGCGTCAGCGCCCAGCTCGTGCCGCGGATCGGCGCCCGGCCGCTGATGCTGGCCGGATCGGCGATCGGCGCCGGCGGAATGTACTGGCTGTCGCGGATCAACGAGCACAGCACCTACGTGAACGGCCTGCTCGGCCCGATCATCGTCACCGCGCTCGGCCTGGGCATGCTGTTCATGCCGGTCACGCTGGTCGCCCTGTCGAAGGTCGAGGACAAGGACGCCGGCCTGGCCTCCAGCCTGCTGAACACCGGGCAGCAGGTCGGCGGCTCGATCGGGCTCGCCCTGCTGGGCACCGTGGCCTGGACGGCGGTCGCCAACAGCATCCACGCCCAGGCGGCCGCGGCGGCCGCTGCGGCCGCCCGGACGGGCCATGGAGTGCACGTGGCGGCGTCGGGAGCCATCCCCAAGGCGATCTACGCGCATGCCCTGTCGGTCGGCTTCTCCAAGGGCTTCCTGCTCTCGTCGGCCATCGCGCTGCTGGCCCTGGTCGTCACCATCGTGATGATCCGGGTCCGCCGCGAGGACCTGGCCGGCGTGAACCCGATGGTGGGTTAAGGCCCAGAATCGAAACGGCTGCCGCGGCCCGGTCCCGTCACCGCGACGGGACCGGGCCGTTTGCCTGCCAGGTCCGGCCCTGGTACCGTCCGCCGCGCCCGTCGGGGGCCGCGGGACAGCGCGCCAGGGTGGCGGCCAGCGCCAGGCACTTCCCTGGCCCCGGGGCCGCATATTCACCCCTGCGGGGTGAGGCATGTTCATGTCCGACCAGACACGGTGAATAGACACAGCATCGGGCAAACCGCTGACTTGATCGTCGCGGCAGTTGGGACCGCTGCTGCATCTGGGCTCGGCGGAGGTGACTTTGTCTGACAGCGGCGGTGAGCCGGGACCGTCGGCTGCCGATCACCCGGAACTCAGCGACGATGAACGCGCTGAACTGGAGCGCCTGCGCGCCGAGACAGCCGCCGAGACGGCCGAGCTGGAACGCCTCCGGGCGCAGACCGCGGAGCTCCGCGGCCAGGGGACCAGCGCCGGTCACCGGCGGCGGTTCAGCTGGCGGACCCCGGTCTCCATCGTGCTCATCGTGCTCGGCTGCGTGCTCGCTCCGCTGTCGGTCATCGGCGTATGGGGGGCCAACCAGGTCTCCAACACCAGCCGCTACGTGGCCAACATCGAGCCGCTCATCCACAATCCGGCGATTCAGGACGCCCTGAGCAACAAGATCACGGCTCAGATCACCAGCCACGTGAACGTGGTCAGCTATACCAATCAGGCCGCCGCGCTGCTTACCAGCAAGGGCCTGCCCCGGGTCGGCACGCTGCTCAAGAGCTTCGCCCCGTCAATTGCCAGCGCGGTCACGGGATTCATCCAGAGCCAGGTGCACAACATCATCGCGAGCCCGCAGTTCGCGAAGATCTGGATCCAGGTCAACACCGTTGCGCACCAGTCGATGGTAAAGGTGCTCTCCGGGGGCGGCACCACGGTCACCACCAAGAACGGGCAGGTCGTGATCGACCTCGGCCCCCTCATCGCTGTCGTCAAGCAGGACCTGGTCGCGCGCGGCTTCACGCTGGTGAACAGCCTCCCGCCGATCCACCCGACGGTCGCGCTGTTCTCGTCCCGGGACCTGACCAAGGCGCAGAGCCTCTACCGGCTGATCGGCGATATCAAGATCTTGCTGCCGATCCTGGCCCTCCTGCTGATCGCCCTGGGCGTGTATATCGCCCGAGGTCACCGGCGCGCCCTGATCGGAGCCGGGCTCGGCCTCGCGGCCTCCATGCTCGTGCTCGCGCTCGGCCTCGCCTACTTCCGGACCATCTACCTGAACAGCGTGCCTGCCACCACGCTGCCCAGCGATGCCGCCGCCGCCCTGTTCGACACGCTGGTCCGGTTCATCAAGCAAGCGCTGCGGACCCTGCTGGTGGTCGGCCTCGTCGTCGCTGCCGCGGCATTCCTCTCGGGGCCGTCGATCACGGCGGTCCGGATCCGTTCGGGGGTGGGGTCGGGACTGGACCGGATACGCAGTCGCGGCGAGCGGGCCGGGGTGAACATCGGACCGGCCGGCCAGTGGACCTACGCGCACCGCAGGGCGCTGCAGATCGGCGCCGTGGCGCTCGCCGCCCTGATATTCGTCTTCTGGGGCCAGCCCACTGCCCTGGTTGTCATCCTGATCGTCGTGTTGCTGCTGGTGGTGCTGGGGCTGATCGAGCTGATCGGCGGCAGGCCACCGGCGCAGCCAAAGACCGCAGGTCAACCTTGATAACCGCTGGACCGAGCCACGTGAGGTGTGGCCGGCGCTCGCCGCGCCGGTAGGCGCGGTCCGGTGCTCGCGCAGGCAGCCGGGCTGGCGCTGCTGTCGGCCCTGTCGCCGACGGCGCTGCTGGTGGCCGCCATCTACCTGGGCTCCGCGCGGCCCGGACCGACCAGCTTCTTCTACCTGTGCGGCGCGATCCTCATGAGCCTCGTGATGGGGATCGTCGTTCTCATCGCATTGCGCAGCCTTGGCCTGAACCACCCGGACCAGCATGCGCCCCGGTACGGCCTGCGGCTCGGGCTGGGCATCGTGCTGCTCGCCGCGGGCGGCTTTGTCGCGGCGCGCCGGCCCAAGGCGCCCCATCCCGCGAAAGACTCCCGCGGGATCGTGTCCAGGATGGTCGCCGATCCGGCGCCGCTCAGCGCGTTCGCCGTCGGTCTGCTCGTGTTCGCCCCGGGTATCACGTTCATCGCGGCGCTGCAGGTGATCGCGACGGCCTCGGCCGGCCCCGACCTCACCGTCCTGGCCATATTCCTGGTCGTGTTCATCAATGTGCTGCTGGTGTGGCTCCCGATCACGCTCCATCTGGTGGCTCCCAGGGCGACCGATCGCCGTCTCAAGGTCTTCAACGGGTGGCTGCGTGCGAACGGCAGCGCGCTGCTGGTCGGGGTGATGGTCGTGGTCGGAGGGATCATGGTCTTCGACGGCATCTACGGGCTCGTCACCGGAGGATGATCACCGTGCCTGCCGTGGACTGCCTGGCTTCGGATGCCCGGACATCACCCATCCGGGATGATTTCCCGGCTTCGGCATCTGCCATGCTAGGGACCGTGGACCCGCGCGACCGGCTGCGGTCGGTAGGCAAGCGAATGACCGACCCGGTGGAGCCGTTCGCCCAGCGGGTCGCGGAGCGCGCCATCGAAATCCTCGTCAACGCGCTGGACGTTAATGCGCGCGAGGGGCGCGTCGATCTGAACGCCGTGCTCGATCACGTCGACGTCAACGAGGTCCTGCGGAAGGTGGACGTGAACGCCTTGCTCGAGAAGGTGGACCTGAATGGGCTGCTCGATCGGGTGGACCTGGCTCCGCTGCTGGACCGGGTGGACGTGAACGCACTGCTCGACCGGGTGGACGTGAACCCACTGCTCGACCGGGTGGACGTGAACCCACTGCTCGACCGGGTGGACCTGGACCCGCTGCTCGACCGGGTCGACGTGAACGCGCTGCTCGACCGCATCGATGTCAACCATCTTGTGGGACGTATCGACATGGACACGTTGGTCGAGCAGACGGATCTTGGCGCCCTCATCGCCAGATCGTCAGGCGGGGTAGCGACCGAAGCGCTAGACGCAGCGCGCAGCCAGGCGGTCGGGCTTGATCAGTTCATCGACCGGTGGGTGAGACGGCTGCTGCGGCGCAAGCATCCTGGACCCGCGGCGCCCGCCGCCCTGCTGGATGCCCGGGCGCAGTCATGAGCGCCAGACCCGGGACAGCCGGCGGGGTGCGAGTGCAGGGGCACTACGCGGGCTCGGTATCGCGGTTCGTGGCTTTCATCATCGATGCGGCGGTCAGCGCCGGCCTGTTTGCCATCGGCCTTTCGGTCACTTCACTTGCGGTGCAGGTAGTGACCGCTCATTCGGTCAACTGGAACCGGACGAACATCGTCGTCGCCATCATTCTCGGGGTCTGGGAATTCTTCTACTTCGCTTACTCGTGGGCGGCGAGCGGCCGGACCTTCGGCATGGCGGTACTGGGCATACGCGTCGTCCGCGCCGACGGCAACAGCCTGGACCCGTGGCGTGGCGTGGTGCGGGCGCTGGCGTTCCCGCTCAGTTTCCTGTTCTTCGGCCTGGGATTCCTCGGCATCCTGGTGCAGCGCGAGCACCGCGCCCTGCACGACCTCATCGCCGGCACCGCGGTCATTTACGCCTGGGACGCTCGAGCGGCCCGGCTCAGGTTCCTGGCCCGCGACGCCGAAGTCGGAGCCGCGGGCAGCCCGCCGCACCCGGCGGCCAGCGACGGCCACGCTACCGGAACCAGCCCGGCCCCGGCTGACGGAACCAGCCCGGCCCCGGCTGACGGCACCGGCCCGGCCCCGGCTGACGGAACCAGCCCGGCCCCGGCTGACGGAACCAGCCCGGCCCCGGCTAACTCACCCGCTCTCGCGGGGGCCCGCGAGGCACGCCCGGATGATGAGGACATCCGGCCCGGGTGATGCCATCCGCCTGTTACGGCTTGCTCGGCGCGGACCGGTTGGTGTCTTGACACCATCCGCGGCGGGTGAAGCAGCGCGCGCCCGCAGCCGCGATCGTGGAATGATAATGCGGTAGTTGCCGTCATCCTCCGACTTGTCCGACCGACCGAAAGGATCTTGATCATGACTACGCCCAGGGCCGAGATCGACGAAGCTACCCGGACCGCGCTGGCCGAGCTGGCCCTCGGCGACCCAGAGCTGCTGGGCGAGGGCCTGGAGATGCGGGCCGAGCTGCAGCGCAGGAGCGGGCTCGATCCGCGGAGCTTCGCCCTCGTCAAGATCGCGGCTCTCATCGCGCTCGACGCGCCGCCGGCCTCCTACCTCTGGCAGGTGGGCAATGCGCTCGATGACGGCGCCACCCCGGAAGATCTCATCGGCGTCCTGCGCGCCATCGCGCCGCAGGTCGGCGGCCCGAAAACAGTGGCGGCCGCGCCGGAACTCATGGTCGCCCTCGGGCTAGCCCTGCCCGAAGGCGTGTAAGGCCGGTCGTGGCGAGTCAGCAAACTAGGAGGCAGTGATGTTCGTTCGGCGACGCCCGTTGATGCGTGCGGCGGTCGTAGGCGGCGGCGCCTACATGGCGGGCAAGCACATGGCGAACAAATCGGCGGCGCAGGCCCAGCAGGAGGACGAGCAGAACGAGCGCATCAGCGACCTCGAACAGCAGCAGGCACCGCCCGCGCCCCAGCAGCAGGCACCTGCCGCGGCCGCGTCGTCGCCGATGATCGATCAGCTGAATCAGCTCGCCGCCTTGCATCAGCAAGGCGTCCTGTCCGACGACGAGTTCGCGACGGCCAAGGCCAAGCTGCTCGGCACCTGACCCGCGCTTCCGGTCAGCCCTTCAGTCCGGCAGCTTGAGTTCTCTCACGCGGACAGGCGCGCGGCGATCAGCTGCGCGCCGTTTGGGTGGTGCCCGGTGCGCCTCGCAGGCCCGCGGCCAGGATGTCGATGCTCAGCGCCAGGATCCAGGCCGGGAACAGCAGTTCCGCCCAGGGTGAGATGCCGACACCGACCAGCAGCACCAGGGCGCTCACGAGCCCGGCGACGGTGAGCCACCTGGAGACGATCTCGGTGCGGCGGGCGATGGTCACGGTCGTGAGCGTGAACACCGCCGCCATCCGCATGGCGTAGATGTTCACCAGGGCCCCGGTGACGCTGCGGCCCAGCGCCAGGGTGTCCGGGCTCGGCGTGCCTGATGACGCATCCGCGATAATGCCGCCGGCGATCGCCGCCCCCACGAACAACATGCCGACGAACAGCAGGCCGCTGCCCAGGAACACGGTCGCGAAGAAGCGGTCCTCGCGCGCGCCGATCCGGTCCCTGAGCACCCCGATGAACCACAGGAACGCGATCCCGGCGAAGGGCACCAGGTTCAGCGCGATCGCCACCGCCGCCCGGCTGTGGGCATCGGTCAGCCATGAGCCGGGGACCTCTGCCTGGGCCGGGACGGACAACCTGAGCAGCACGAGCGCCGTGATGAGGAGTACCGAAAAGATGATGCCAGCCACCGCTGCTGCCCGGGGCGTTCGCAGCGGGCTTCCGGCGCGCAGCGGGAGTATCGGCGCTTCGGTCATCGGTATGCCTCTTCCGCAGCTGGTGTCCGCGGAGTCCTTTCGCTTCGTCATTGTCGGGCCGCTGCCACAGATCGGAATCATCCGGGGCGGGTGAGGACATGCGCCGATCCGCGCATCGAACATCAGTAAGAGTGGACAACTCTGAGTTCGTCAGGGCGCCACGTGGGGGCAGTGCGGCCCGCCAACTGAGGACTGGGCCCTGAAAAGCGAATAGGAGTCCTGAATGGCATCCGGCGGATATGACGCGCAGCCGTCCTCCCCTTTGGCGCTCGGGGCGTCATGGCAGGCGACGCTGGCCCTCGGCGTCCTGACCCTGATCCTCGGAGTCATCGTGAGCCTGCACCCAACGGGCTCGCTGAACGTGGTCGCGGTCCTGCTCGGCATTCTCATGATCCTCTCGGGGATCTTCCACCTCGTCCGGGTGTTCGACGCGGAGGAAGCGCACCGGGTCTGGCTCGGCATCGCCGGCCTGATGTTCATCGTCGTCGGTGTCGTCCTCATCCGCCATCTGCACCTCAGCCGGGCGCTCATCGGGCTGATCATCGGCATCACCTGGATAGTTCAGGGGCTGACCGCGCTCATCGGCGGGATCGCCGGAGGCGTCCGCGAAGGCAGGGCCTGGTGGATCTTCTTCGGCGTGGTGAGCCTCATCGCGGGGGTAGTGGTCGCGGTTACCCCGGAGTCCTCCGTGACCTTCCTCGCCGTGCTGCTCGGCATCTGGTTCATCATCATGGGGATCTTCGAGATCATCGGGGCGTTCATGCTCCGGCACGAGCTTCGGGTCACGGTGATGTCACTGACCTGATCGGTCATCCCTCAAGGGTGATGCCCGGTTGGATCACCGCTGCGAGCATGATCAGTCGGGCCTTGGGCTTGGGGGCGACAGCACCGGAACGGTCACGTCCGTCCAGACCCGTCGTCATATGCCCATCGGGCGCAAGGAGCACGAAATGAGCGAGCCGTTCAAGGGCACGATCAACGTCGACATCCGCGACTCCGAGCCGGACTGGGCGCCGTTCGAGCCGCCCAAGGCGCCCGACGGCGCGCCCAGCGTGGTCTATATCGTGCTCGACGACGTGGGCTTCTCGGCCATGAGCTGCTACGGGGGCCCGATCGCGACGCCGAACATCGACCGGATCGCCGCCGATGGGATCCGCTACACGCAGTGGCACACCACGGCGCTGTGCTCGCCGACCCGCTCCTGCCTGCTCACCGGCCGCAATCACACTCGCAACTCGATGGCCTGCATCACCGAGGCGGCGGTCGGGTTCCCGAACGCGAGCGGCACCATCCCGCCGGAGAACGGCATGCTCCCGGAGATCCTCGCCGAGCGCGGGTGGAACACCTACATGGTCGGCAAGTGGCACCTGTGCCCGACCGTGGAGATGAACGTCGCCTCGACCCGGCGGAACTGGCCGTCCGGCCGGGGGTTCGAGCGCTGGTACGGGTTCCTGGGCGCCGAGACCAACCAGTGGTATCCGGACCTGGTCTACGACAACCACCCGGTGGACCAGCCCAAGCTGCCCTCCGAGGGCTACCACCTCACCGACGACCTCACGGACAAGGCCCTGGAGTTCATCAAGGACGCCAAGGTGATCGCGCCGGACAAGCCGTACTTCCTGTACTACGCGCCGGGCGCGGCGCATGCGCCGCACCAAGCCCCGAAGGAGTGGATCGCCAAGTTCAAGGGCCAGTTCGACATGGGGTATGAGGCGATCCGCGAGCAGACCCTGGCCCGGCAGAAGGAGCTAGGCATCGTCCCGGCCGACACCGGGCTGCCGCCGGTCAACCCGCTCGGCACGCCCGAGACCCGCCAGGGGCCAAAGGGCCAGCCGTTCCCGGTCATGGACACCACCAAGCCGTGGGACACGCTGAACCCCGAGGAGAAGCAGCTGTTCTGCCGGATGGCCGAGGTGTACGCGGGCTTCCTGGCGCATGCCGACCATCACATCGGCCGGCTGCTGGACTATCTGGAGGAATCCGGGCAGCGGGACAACACCATGATCGTCCTGGTCTCGGACAACGGGGCCAGCGGCGAGGGCGGCCCCAACGGGTCAACTAACGAGAACAAGTTCATCAACGGCATGCCCGATGACCTGCAGTCGGCCCTCGCGATGCTCGATGAGCTGGGCGGGCCGAAGACCTACAACCACTATCCGAACGGCTGGGCGATGGCGTTCAACACGCCGTTCAAGATGTGGAAGCGGTATGAGTTCAACGGCGGCACCGCCGATCCGTGCATCATCTCCTGGCCGTCAGCCACGGCCGACGCCGCCACGGGCCGGGGCGAGCTGCGGCATCAGTACCACCACGCGATCGACATCGTGCCGACCATCCTGGAAACCCTGGGCGTGCAGCCCCCATCGACGATCAAGGGTCACGTGCAGAGCCGCTTCGACGGAGTCAGCATGCGCTACAGCGTGACCGACCCGTCCGCGTCATCGGCCCGCAGGACGCAGTTCTACTCGATGCTCGGCTCGCGCGGGATCTGGCACGACGGCTGGAAGGCGGTCACCACGCATCCCACGGTCAGCGGCTGGAGCGACTTCAACAACGACACCTGGGAGCTGTACCACACCGACACCGACCGGGCCGAGCTGCATGACCTGGCCGCTGAGCACCCGGACAAGGTACGTGAGCTGGTCAACCTGTGGTTCGCCGAGGCCGGGGAGAACGGTGCGTTCCCGCTGGATGACCGGTCCCCGCTGGAGATCATCCTCACGCCGCGACCGCTGCTATCTCCGCCCCGCGATCGCTATGTCTACTTTCCCGACACCGCGGAAGTGCCCGAGACTCAGGCCGTCAACATCCGCGGCCGGTCCTACAGCATCGGCGCGCTAGTAGACATCCCCGCCCCCGGCGCGCAGGGAGTCCTGTTCGCCCAGGGGGCACGGTTCGGCGGGCACGCCCTGTACATCAAGGACAACCGGCTGCATTACGCCAACAACTTCGTCGGAATGTTCGAGCAGAAGATCGACGGAACCGAGGATATTCCGGCCGGGGAGAACCTGATCCTGTCCGCCTCATTCGACAAGGATGGCGAAGACCCGCCAGGCGTAGCCACCGGAATCCTTTCTCTCTATCACGGGGACAAGAAGGTCGGCGAAGGGCGGATCAAGACCCAGCCCGGGACGTTCTCGCTGGCGGGCGAAGGTCTGTGCGTCGGCCGCGACAGCGGCGAGCCGGTGACCAGCGACTACCCCAACAAGCATCCGCACGCATTCACCGGCGGCACCATCAAGCGCGTCGCGGTCGACGTGAGCGGCGAGCCTTACCTCAACCTGGAGCGCGACGCGCAGGCCATGCTGGCGCGGGAGTAGCGGCCGCGATCCCGGTCACCAGGCACGCGCGTGGCCGACGCTCGCCGGACCGGATAACTCGCCAGCGCGCACCTGCCAGCGCCGGTCATCGTTATGGAGCCTATTGGTCTGACGCCCGGAGCGCGCGAAGCGACGTCTCGAAGGCGGCCAGCCGGCTGCGGGCCACCTCGGCCTGCTGCGGGCCCGCGCCTCCGGGAGCCCGCTGCGCGTCCATGGCGGAGCGGACCGCCTGCAGCGACGCCAGCACGCCCGCCACCCTGGCGCGGCTTTCGTCATCCGGGGCTGCCTCCCGCAGCGCGTAAAGCTCCTGCGCGAGGTCGTCCGCGCGGCGCTGGATATCGGACCAGCGGGCGTCCGCATCGGCAGCGGCCAGCGCGCCAGGTGCCTGCGCGACGCTCATCGCGTCATGGAGTGCCGAGCCCCTCGCATAAGTGTCGATGATCTTGGACCGCCAGCCGGCCGCTGCCGCGGAGTGGCGGCCTCGCGCGCGGACGATCAGCATGATCAGGCCGATCAGGACAATGGCCCCCAGGAGGATCCATAGCCAGAGGAGGCTGGAACTGGATGCGCTGGCTGCCGCCGGGGGGCTGCTCGCCGGCGCGGTCCGCGTAGGCGTCAGTGAACTCGGAGTAGCCGTGGCGGAACTCGGAGTAGTCGACGCGGACGACGTGGACGCGGTTGGGCTCGGCGATGCGCTGTGGCTCGGCGACGAACTGGTACTACTGCCGGACGACGAGCCGGTGCTACGGGTCGGCGAAAGACCGGCGACGGCACTTTTGGCGGCGCTGCCGCATCCTGCCGCCATACATCCGGCCAGAAGAATCACCGCGGAAAGGACAAGGCTCTTCGTCAAGCGCCGCATGCCTGATCCTTCCGCGCTGTCCGTAACCGCCGCCGGGCCACGGCTTTGCGTTAATGATCCTGCCCGCCGGGCCGCCCGCGCCTCACCCGCTAGGGGGGACCCGGGCCAGCGAAAGGGATCACGGATCGCCGTCGAGGGGGTCTTCGTCGGCTTCATCGGTAAAGGACACTGCGACCTTCTGCTCGGGCCTGCGCACGTCCATGTGCGCCAGCCGCGTCAGCACCAGCCGGTCGGCCTTAGTCAGCGGCGGCTGGGTGACCGAACGGGGCCACAGATGGTAGCGGAGCACCACGTTGATCTCGGCCGCCCACAACGTCAGCTCCGAGCCCAGGTAGATCCAGGACAGCAGGGTGATGACGACCGCGAAGACGCCGTAGGTGGGACTGGCATGCTGCAGCCCGCGGGCTACATACCAGGTCCCGATGCACTGCAGGGTCTCCCAGAACACCGTGGCGGTGATCGCGCCGACCGCCACCTCGCGGGCCCGCAGCGGCTCCGCGGTGAGCACCATGAAGGCGAGCAGGAAGAGCCCGAGGTTGACCAGGGAAGAGGCCGCGATGGCGAGCACCGGGGCGTCCGCGCCGCGCGCGACCGCGGTGCCGAACGCGGTCAGCGCGGTGGAGGAGAGTACTGCCAGTCCGAGCAGGCCTATCACCCCGAAGGTGCGCAGGTACCGGGTCGGAAAGCTGGGCCAGTGGACATAGGGGATGTTCCAGACGGTGTTCATCGCGTTCTGCGCCGCGAAGCCGACGCCGAGACTGCCGTAGATCGTGCCCACGATGCCGATGACCAGCGCTGTCGTGCTCCCCTCGAGCGGATGCACCTCCGAGCGCAGCTGATCCCCGATCACTGGGAAGCTCCCGAGCGCCGAGTCGATCAGCTGCTCGCGCAGCGCCGGGTGGCCGGACAGCGCGAAGCCGAGGACGGTGGCCAGCAGCAGCAGCAGCGGGAAGAGCGCGAACAGGCCGTAGTAGGCCATCAGCGCCGCCTTGCCGCCCGCCTGGTCGTTGCCGAACTTTTGCATCACCGCCCACGGGAAGGCGATCACGGCGTGGCGCTGCTGGAACCGGTCGGCCCGGCGGACCTGCCGCTCGAGCCAGCCAACGCGCTGCATCCTCACCCGGCGGCTGGCGGCTCGCCGCGGCTGATGCATCGGAAGCCGAGGTGGCAGGTAGCACTGTCCACGGTCTCGCCCTGGCGGGCGGCCGGCCGGTAGCGCAGGCAGTAGCTGGGCGCGCACAGGTGCGAGCCGCCCTTGATGACCTTGCGCGGCAGGTGCGCGCCCGGCTCACCGGCGATCCTGCTGCGCTCCGGCGTGGCCACCCGCGGGTTGCGCGGCACGCAGCAGGCGTGGGCTGCCTGCGCCGGGTGCCGCGGAGTGAAGTAGTCGCTGGTCCATTCCCAGACGTTGCCGGTCATGTCATCGAGCCCGTAGCCGTTGGGGGGGAACGATCCCACCGGGGAGGTGCCCTCGTAACCGTCGGTGAGCAGGTTCTGCCAGGGAAAGTCCCCCTGCCAGGTGTTGGCCATCTGCTGGCCGCCAGGTGCGAACTCGTCGCCCCACGCATAGACCGCGCCGTCCAGGCCACCGCGGGCCGCGAACTCCCACTCGGCCTCCGTGGGCAGCTCCTTGCCCCGCCATGCGGCGTAGGCCTCCGCGTCCTGCGCGGCGACGTGGGTCACCGGGTGCTGTCCCCGGCCGCTGCAGTCGCTGCCCGGTCCCTCCGGGCGCCGCCAGCAGGCGCCCGGGACGTATGCCCACCAGTTACGGTAATCGCGCAGATCTACCGGGCCGGTCGTGGGCTGGAACACCAGCGATCCCGGCACCAGCAGGTCCGGGTCGGCATCGGGATAGTCGGCCGCCTGCAGCGGCCGCTCGGCCACGGTCACGTACCCGGTCGCCGTCACGAACCGCCGGAATTCCGCCACGGTCACCGGATGGCGGTCCATCCAGAATCCGTCCACGGTAACCCGGTGCACCGGGTCTTCTTCCGGATAGAAGTCGGCCGAGCCCATCCCGAACGTACCGCCCGGAATCCACTTCATGGCTGCGAGCTGGTCCTTCGCCTTGCTCCGGGCCGATTTCCGCGCGGGCCGGGTTCCATGGCTCGTCACGGCGGCCGGTGCTGGAGAGATCCTCGTGGCCATGCCGTGCCCGCTCCCGATTCTCGCGACGCTGCACCCCGACACTAGGGCGCCGGGCCCAGGCAGGCACCACCCCTTACGGATGAGGCCGCCGCTACTAGGCGCGGCGGATCAGCCTGCGCTCTGGCAGGTCGGGCAGGTCGGGTATCGCGGTCGCGCCGGCGGCACCGCCCTGTGCCGGAGCATGCCGCTGCCCGTAGCGACGGGCCAGCGGATCGGCGGTCACGCCGTGCACGACCACGCTGAGCAGCACCGTGAAGGCAATGACCGACACCGCAGGCCCGGCCACGTGCTGGCCGAGGTCCTCCAGTGCCAGCAGGGCAAACACCACCGACGCCAGACCGCGAGGCCCGAACCAGCCCACGAGCGCGACGGCGGCGCCGCCGAGCCGCGAGCCGGCCAGCGCCACCGCGACCGGCGCCATCCGGATCACCGTCAGGCTCCCCACCGCATACAGCACCGTCTGCCAGGTCAGGCCGGTCAGCGCCGGAACGACCGCGATAATGCCGAACGCCAGCCAGACCAGCAGCGACAGCAGCGCACCCGTTTCCTCGACGAACGGCACCAGCCCCTCGCTGCGCCGTCCGCCGATGGCACCGAACGCCAGGCCGCCCACGAAGGCGGCGATGAAGCCATTGCCGTGCAGCGCCAGCGCGCAGGCGTAGGCGCACACCGCCAGCGCCAGGACGGCCGAGCCGACGAAACCCCCCTCCGCCCAGTGGTGGCTGCGCGCCACCTTCACCAGGAAGCCGCCCGCGCCGCCGACGGCCGCGCCGATCAGCACGCCCAGTACTAGCTCAGCGACCGCCTCGCCAGGACCGACGCCCGCGGAGGTCCCCGCGCCCGCCACCGCGATCAGCACCACCGGCGTGGCGATGCCGTCGTTGAGCCCGCTTTCGACGTTGAGCAGCCGCCGGATCCGAGCTGGAATGGCCGGGTTGACCATGATGGCCGCGCCCAGAGCGGCATCCGTCGGCGCGAGCGCCGCGCCGACCAGCAAGGCGAGCCAGATGCTCATGCCGTTGAACAGGGCCAAAGCCAGCAACACGCCCAAGCCGATGGTCAAGGGCAACCCGATCCCGAGCAGCCGCAGGCACAGCCCCATATCGGCTCGCAGGTCCCGCAGGCCGACCCGGGACGCGTCCGAGAACAGCAGCAGCACCAGCGTGATCTCGGCGAGCACCTTGACCGTCTCGTGCGACGGGGCGTACCCCAGGGGCGCCAGCGGACCGTGCGTCAGCAGCACCCCGGCGAGGACGAACGTGATCGGCGCGGTCACGTCGAAGCGCTCCAGCCGGGCCGAGAGTATCCCCCAGGCGAATACCAGCGCCGCCACGATCGCTAGATCGGAGGCGCTCATCGTCTCACCGGCTGGCGACCAGGCTCGCTAGCCGGCGCCTGCCAGACTCCTGCTGGCCGTTACCGGCGGGAAACGCGCCTGGCGGTGCGCCGTCCAGTGCGCCGGGCTACTCTGCGTGCTCCGAACATCTCATTCCTCCCGATCGTGGCAGTGCCAGGGCGACACGTTCAGCCTGCCGCAGCGGCGGTTTCCAGGTCGTGCAGTTCCTGGGCTTCCTCAGCCGAGACCAGCCCGAGTTCCACCAGGTCGAGCGGGCTGATGAAGCCGTCGCTGATGCGGAAACCGCCGGCCCGCATGATCGCGTCGCGCAGCGGCACCGCCCAGTGGTGCTCAATCAGGATAAGCGCGGCCGCGGAGTCGTTCGGGATGTCCTCGAGCACATCCCAGCCTTCCTCCTCGGTAAACACGTGTACGCCGCCGTCGGCGGCCACCTCTTCGGCACCGGCGATCGCACCGGCCTCGGCGCCCTCCTCGCCCTCGATGCCGAGGCCGATCAGCGCGCCGATCTTGGTGCCGTACTCGATCGCCTCCTGCTCGGTGAGGTTGCTGAGGTGCTCCACCTCGATCTCGCCCTCTGCGGTCTTGTAAACCGCGAGCGAGTCGATGACCCTGATCGTGTCGCTTTCGCGGAGCCGCTCGATTTCGTTGATGATCTCACCGTGGAAGTCAGGTTGATTGAACCCCAACACGATCAGCTGCACGGGCCCGATTGCCATGTTCCTGCCTCTTTCGCGTGACCGGCCCATCTGCGTCAGCCCACCCCTGCAGCGGGACGGCCGGAGACTGGGCAGCCCAATGTCGGATCTGATCTGGACCGTTACTCCGGAAGCATCTGGCCAGGCCGGCTGCTCGCGCATCACCCGCCGCGGATGATGCGCGGGCCAGCCTGGGAAACTGACCGCGGCTAAGGCGCTGGGCGGCCCTAGCCGCCTGCCGGGTGAGCCGCCTCACCGGGAGCCGTGGTGTCGCTGGCGGCCAGCCGGTGCCCGGAGACGAGCTTGGCGCTCATCTTGACCGTCTTGACCGCGCCGGTGGCGCCGGCCTGCAGGGCGGCCGCGATGGCGATCACGATGCAGCCGAAGATAAACAGGGTGTGCGACCCGAGCATGATCAGCCCGACGCGGCCGAGGGCGTAGGGCGGGGTGCAGACCACCGCGCCGAGCGCGCCGCCCACCGCGCTCGCGGTCAGCTTGTCGCGTTTCGAGTAGGTGCTCTTCATGCCGATGAGCCGGGTCGGGATGGCGACGTAGCAGACCATCATCACCCCGATGACGATGCTCAGCGAGACAGCGAACCACCACGGGCCCCAGCGGACGACGACCACGGTCGACAAGCCCAGGCAGATGCCTACCGCAGTGCCCCACCCGAGCACCACGGCCAGGTGCGACCGGGCCTGGGTAAACGCCGGCCGGATCACCGGCGGGCCGTCACCGGCGATCGCGAACGCGAACACCGCGTTCAGGAAGAAACCCGCCGCCGTGACCGCGGCGACGGCCAGCACGATCGGGATCACGACCGGCCCGGTCAGTTCGTGGAAGGTCTTGCCGTGCAGGACGTGCGCCTTCAGGTCGAGCATGGCCAGCCATATCCACATCGCCGGCAGTACCTGGATCAGGGTAAGCCGCCAGTTCGTCAGGAGCAGCTTCACGCCCACAAGCAGCATCGCGAACGCACCGACGGCCAGCGCGAGGGGAGCCAGCCACCGCCGGGACTGGCTGACCCGCAGCACTCCCTGCTCGACGGCCGCGAGATCGCTGTCCCGGATGGCGCGGATCAGGCCTCTGGCCTTTGCGCGCCTGGCGGCCCGCCGTGATGTGGGGGCCTCGCGGCCGACGTCGGGCCGGGCGGGCTCACCGGAGGCGTCTGCACCAGCTGGCAATGCTGGCGGCAGTTCCGGTGCGTTCCCTTCGATGGTCATCGGGGGTGCCCCTCTGCGAGGGTCGGGTGCTGAGCGGGTCCAGGTTCTGCCGAGAGCGCCAGCCACCCCTGGCCGTCGGCACGCCTTCTGCGCCTATCCATGCCCTTATGACGATAACCCAGGCCAAATGCCAGTGTCCTTCACCCGAACGGGGTGAGGCAGACAGCCTGCCCATACGGAATCGTGACTTGTGCGGCATGCCTCGCATCGCCTCGACCCTGCTGCGGCCAGCGGCCGGACGGCCAGCGGTACGAGCCGCGCCGAGGCGGGTCAGACAGAAAGGGGCCCATCATGAGTGTGCGGACAACTGAGGCTCCGCCCCGGGGCGCGCAGCGGTATCAGCTTGATTCCGGAGTGGGCCTGCTGACCCCGGCGGAGCGCTCGGCCCGCGGCAAGGCGGCACGGGCTGAGGTGCCACGTGACAGCCACGCGGTGTTCGATCCGCCACCCGACCGGCCCGACCCGATCAGCCTGCTGGAGGAACAGGGGAAGGCGAGGGTACCCGAGCTGGTACCGGTCAGGTACGGCCGGATGATGGTGTCTCCGTTCACGTTCTTCCGCGGCGCGGCGCTGCCCATGGCCAGCGACCTGTCCACCACCCCGATGTCCGGGCTGGCAGTCCAGGCCTGCGGCGACGCCCACCTGTCGAACTTCGGCATCTTCGGCTCCGCCGAGCGGCGCCTGATGTTCGACGTCAACGACTTCGACGAGACACTCCCCGGCCCCTGGGAATGGGATGTCAAGCGGCTGGCAGCCAGCCTCGAAGTCGCCGCACGCAGCAACGAGTTCCCGGGCAAGCAGCGCCGCGAGATCGTCACAGCGGCGGTCACCCGCTACCGGCAGGCGATGCGCAGCTTCGCCGGGATGACCGACCTGGACGTCTGGTACGCGCACGCGGACATGGACCAGCTGCGGGCGCAGTTCGCATCCCAGCTTCAGCCACGGCAGCGCAAGAACGTGGAGAAGGGCCTGGCCAAGGCCCGGACCAGGGACAGCATGCAGGAAATAGCCAAGCTGACCCGGATCGTGGATGGCCGGCCACGGATCATTTCTGACCCGCCGCTGCTGGTCCCCGTCGAAGAGCTGGTGCCGAAGGAGATGGACCGGACGGCCATCACCGAACAGTTCGGCGCCCTGCTCTCCAAGTACCAACGCACGCTGGAAACCGACCGCAGGTTCCTGCTCGAACAGTTCGAGTTCTGCGATATGGCCCGCAAGGTGGTCGGCGTGGGCAGCGTCGGGACCCGCTGCTGGATCGTCCTGCTGCTCGGCCGCGATGACTCCGATCCGCTGTTCCTACAGGTCAAGGAGGCCGAGGCGTCCGTGCTCAGCCGCTTCGTCGGCGCCAGCAAGTACGCCAACCAGGGCCAGCGGGTAGTCGCTGGCCAGCGCCTGATGCAGGCCTCCAGCGACATCTTCCTCGGCTGGCAGCGGATCGAGGCGGGCCTGGACGGCCGGCAGCGCGACTTCTACGTCCGGCAGCTGCGGGACTGGAAGTTCTCCGTCGATATAGAGAACATCCTGCCCTCCGGCATGAAGCTGTACGGCGAGCTCTGCGGCTGGACGCTGGCCCGGGCGCACGCGCGCTCCGGGGACCGGATCGCGATCGCCGCCTACCTCGGCGGCTCGGATGTCTTCGACCGGTCCATCGCCCAGTTCGCCGCCGCCTACGCCGACCAGAACGAGCGCGACCACCAGGCTCTCGTCGACGCGGTCAAATCCGGACGGATCATCGCCGAGTCCGGCCTGTGACGTCCTACTGACCGGGCGCGGGCGACGGAGGCGGCGTGGTACTCGACCTTCTGCTCATCGGGCTCGGGATCACCCTCGAGCCGTTTCCGCTCACCGGCTTCATCCTGATCCTGAGCTCCGAGAGGGGCATCTGGAAGGGCCTGGCGTTCATCCTCGGCTGGCTGGCCTGCCTGGTAGCCGTGATCGCTGCCGTCCTGCTGACCACCGGCGGGAATCCGCCCAAGTCGCAATCCGCCCAGTCGACCGCCGTCACAGCCATCAAGCTGGCCATCGGCATCGTGCTGATCCTGCTCGCCGTGCGGCAGCGACGCCGGATGGGCCGCCCGCGCAAGCCGCCGACCTGGATGGCGAGCCTGGACCGGCTGTCCTTGTGGTCCGCCGCCGGCCTCGCGGCGTTCCTCCAGCCCTGGGCGCTGGTGGCAGCGGGCGCCGCGACGGTTGCTCAGGCCAAGCTGTCCACGGCCGGAGACTGGGTCACGCTCATGCTCTTCTGCCTGCTGGGCACCTCCAGCTTCCTGTACCTGGAGCTGTACGCGGCGTTCGCTCCGGCCAAGGCCCAGCTCCGGCTCGACCGGATGCGGACCTGGCTGGACTCGCACCAAGACCAGGTACTCATCGGAGTATTCCTGCTGCTGGGCTTCTGGCTGGCGGGCAAGAGCATCTACCTGCTGGTCACCTGACCCATGACGACGCCAAGCCCGACGGCGCAGCCAGAGGACCAGCAGCCATCGCCCGCGGTCGGCGAGAGCCGCTGGCCGATGGCGCTGGCGGTGCTGGCCGCCGGGGGCCTGCGCGCGGTGCTGCCACCTGAGCTCAGGTCCGGGGATGCCCGCTGGGCGTTCATCGCTGTCCTGGTCGTCCTGCTCGGGATAATCATCATCGGCGACCCCGGGCGCATCGACCGCGACTCCACCTTGATGCGGGCCCTGACCGGGACGCTGATCGGCCTGATCTCGGCCGTGAATGCCGCCGCCGCGGTCCGCCTCGTGGCCGGGATCATCAGCGCGGCCAAGTTCAGCACCAATGCCAACATCCTGCTCGCCAGCGGCGGGGCGATCTGGCTCACCAACGTGATCGCCTTCGGCCTGTGGTACTGGGATCTCGACCGCGGCGGCGCCGCCGCCCGCGCGCGCGGCACGAGTCATCAGCCCGCCTTCGTCTTCCCGGAAATGACCAACTCCCAGTACGTGCGGGCTGGCTGGTATCCGAAGTTCGTCGACTACCTGCACCTGGCGTTCACGACCGCCACCGCGTTCAGCCCGACCGACGTCTCAGCGATCAAGCCCTGGGCGAAGCTCATGATGATGGCCGAGGAGGCGATCTCGCTGGTGGTCGCGGTCCTGGTCGTCTCCCGCGCCGTGAACATCCTGAGATGATCGCCTTAGCAATCATCCGTTCAGGTGGATGTTGGGGCGACCACAACCGCATAACGATGGATAGGCAGCTTGCTCGAGGTGACCGGGGAGGACGCAGGTGACGACGCCGCCTGATCCGCTTGCGCTGCTGCGGTCCCGGAGTTACGTGGCGCTGCTTGTGCTGGCAGCCATCATCGGGGTGCCCATTTCCGCGGCCGCCTACTTCTTTCTCGCGCTGATCTCCAAGCTGCAGGGATGGATCTTCACGGACCTTCCCAAGGGGCTGGGCTTCCATGGGGAACCGCTGTGGTGGCCGATTCCGCCGCTGGTGCTGGCCGGGCTGCTGGTCGCGCTCACCATCCGGTACCTGCCCGGCCGGGGTGGCCATTCACCGGCCGACGGATTCAAGGTGGGGGCGGGCCCTCCCGCGCCGATCGAGCTCCCCGGCATCCTGTTCGCGGCATTTGCGACCCTGAGCCTGGGCGTTGTGCTCGGACCCGAGGCGCCCATGATCGCCCTCGGCGGCGGCCTCGGCGTTCTTGCGGTCCGCCTCGTCAAGCGGGATGCTCCGCCGAGAACCGCCACGGTGGTGGCCGCGGCGGGGAGCTTCGCCGCCATCAGCACGCTGCTTGGCTCGCCGCTGCTGGGGGCGTTCCTGCTGATGGAGGCATCGGGGCTGGGCGGGGCCATGCTGGAGCTGGTGCTGGTGCCTGGCCTGCTGGCCGCCGGCGTCGGTTCGCTGGTGTTCATCGGCCTCGACGCCTGGACCGGGCTCGGCACGTTCTCGCTGGCGATTCCCAACCTTCCGCACGTCGGCTCGCCCACTGGCGCTGAAATCTTGTGGGCACTGGCGATCGGGGTCATGGCCGCGCCGCTCGGCGCTGGAATCCGGTGGCTCGGGCTGTTCCTGCGGCCGCACGTCGAGCGGCGGATGCTGCTGGCCACGCCGGTCGTCGGCCTGGCCGTCGCGGGACTCGCGATCGCGTTCGCCGCGGCCACCGGGAAGGGCTCCTCCGAGGTGCTGTTCTCGGGGCAGTCCGCACTGGGCCCGTTCATCAGCAACAGCGCCACCTATACCGTGGGAGCGCTGCTGCTGCTCATCATCTGCAAGGGCCTCGCCTACGGCGCGTCGCTGAGCGGCTTCCGCGGCGGTCCTACCTTCCCGGCCATGTTCATCGGGGCGGTGGGCGGCGTGCTGCTGTCGCACCTGCCGGGGCTGCCGCTCGTAGACGGCGTTGCCATGGGCATCGGCGCGATGACCGTGGTGATGCTCAGGCTCCCGCTGACCTCCGTCTTGCTGGCCACGCTGCTGCTGGCGTCGGACGGCCTGGCCGTCATGCCGCTGGCGATCGTAGCGGTGGTAGTGGCCTATGTGGTCTCCGCGAGGCTGACCCCGGCTCCGGCCCGTGCCACACCACCTGCTGCCGAGCCGGCTCCGGCGCCGACCCGGTCTCCGGACCTAGCAGGTGGGTCGTGAGCACGGGCGATTCTGCGCGCTGCCGTCAGCCGTGCGTGCCGTCGGCCGCCAGACCAGCATCTGGCGAGCCGCGGCGGACGGCCGTCAGGCCCGGCGACGGCGCTTGGCGGGCAGGATCGCCCCGAGGACCCAGAGGATCGGAATGAAGATGCCGATCAGGCCGAGCACCCAATGACCCTTGCGGAAGGTGATAACGGCCACCGTGAACAGCAGGACCAGGTAGAGAACACCCAGGCCGATCGAGAGGAACCAGCTCGCTCCTGACACATGCACCACGTCCGTCCGGTTACGCCCGCTGAGCGCGCTATGAGGCACTTGCGCCGTGCAGCGCGTCCTGGAGTTCCTTCTCGCCTTCCTTGGACAGCGAGGTCTTCAGCACGGTGCCGCCGTACTTGCTCATCGCCTCGACGGCCTTGTCCGGGGTGACCTTCTCCACCATCAGGAACAGGGCCGAGGTGCCCGGCTTCAGCATGCCGCGGACCTGCTCCTGGAACTGGGCGTCGATGCCGGACTTGGTGACCTTGCCCATCAGAGCACCGAGCCCCGCCCCGATGGCGATCCCGAAGACCGGGACGAAGAACAGCACGCCGAACAGCAGTCCCCAGAACATGCCCCACGTTGCCCCCCGGCCGACCAGGTGGTGGTGGGTGTGGACGTGGTAGTCGCCCTTATCGTCTCGCACGATCACGGCGATCGCGTCCGGCTCGATGATGAGGTCCCGCGCGAGCTGCCGCGCCTCGTCGGCGGCAGCCTCGGCGGTAGTCGTGTCCGGGTATCCGATCGCGATCAGGTCAGACATTGCCTTCTCTTTCTCCTTATGCCGGTATACGTCAGCTATCAGTTGATCAAGCCGGACACCTGCGGCGCGCCACCCGCTGCGGGTGATACGCCAGCCCGCGCTATCTGATGGCGCTGGGATCTTGGGACCTTGGGCCCTTGCCAGGCCGGACCGGTTAACCCACCATTCAACTGGTGAGCGAAGCGGGTCTGTCAGGAAAGCGCGGTCTGCGGGCCGTGCCCGCTTCGACGTCCAGCCCACCTGTCGAGGTGCCGATCCAGACCAAGCTCCTTGCACCTGGCCCGCGTAAGGAGTGGGTGGAGCGCCGCGAGCTTATTCAGAACCTGGCTGACGCAGCCGTCAAGCTCGTCCTCGTCGACGCTCCGGCTGGCTTCGGGAAGACGACTCTCGTGGCCCAGTGGCGGGTCAGTGCGGCCGAGGACCGGGCGTTCGCCTGGATCTCGCTGGACCAGGGTGACGATGATCCCGGCAGGCTGTGGTGGCAGGTAGTGCGGGCGCTGCAGCGTGCCTGCCCCGGCCTCGGCGGAGATGAGCTTTCCCGGGCGCTGCGGGCCCAGCTGCCCGACATCGCCGGTACGGTCCTCCCGATCCTGGTCAACGAGCTGGCCGCGCTCTCGGCACCAGTGGTTCTGGTCCTTGACGGTTACCATCTAGTCAAGGACCGCGGCTGCCACGATCAGCTCGCGTTCCTGCTGCTCCACCTCCCGCCCTCCGCCGAGATCGTGCTCATCACGCGGGCCGACCCGCCGCTGCCCCTGGCACGGCTCCGGGCCGGGGGCGAGATGCTCGAGTTCCGGGCCCCCGAGCTGCGCTTCGCCCCTGCCGAGGCCGCCTTGCTCGTGCGTAACGTGGCCGCCGTCGAGCTCAGCGAGCCCGACCTGGCCGAGCTCGTCGACCGGACCGAGGGCTGGCCCGCCGGGCTTTACCTGGCGGCCCTCGCGCTGCGCGCTCAGCCTTCGCCGAGCACCTTCATCCGCCAGTTCACCGGCGACAACCGCTTCATCGTCGACTTCCTGGCCGAGGAGGTACTCAGCCGCCAGCCGGATCAGGTGCGAGAGTTCCTGGCCCGGACCGCCATCCTCGGGCGCTTTTGCGCCTCCCTCTGCGACGCGGTGGCCGGATCGTCCAACGCGGCGGAGATCATCGAGATCCTGGACCGGGAGAACCTCTTCGTCGTGCCGCTCGACGAGAACCGGCGGTGGTACCGCTACCACCAGCTCTTCGCTCAGGTGCTGCGCAGCGAGCTGGCCAGGACCGAGCCGGCCATCGTGCCCGCCCTGCACGAGCGCGCGAGCACCTGGTACCGGCAGTCCGGATCAGCAGACGACGCGATCGGTCACGCGCTCGCCGGCGGTGACGTCGCGGGGACCATCGATCTCATCGCGCATCACTGGTACAGCTACGTCGATTCCGGCCGGGTGGCGACCGTAGCAGGCTGGATGAGCTCGCTCGGGGACGATGCGATCGCCCTCAGCCCGCTGGCCGCGCACTGCGCGACGTGGGCCGCCGCGCTCACCGCGGACCGGGAGTCGCTGCGACGCTGGCTCCCGGTCGTGGCGGCCGGGGAGTATCCGGGGCAGCTCCCGGACGGGATGCCGTCGTTGCAATTCTCGGCCGCGCTGGTCCGGGCTACTTTCGGGTTCGACGGGATCAGGCCGATGCGGGAGGCGGCCGCCGCGGCCGTGGTCCTGGAAGGCGATCCGTCATCCTCCTGGTACGCAGTGGCGCGGACCGCGCTCGCCGCCGCGCTCTACTTCTCCGGCGAACTCGAACCTGCGGCCGCCCAGGCGGAGGAGGCACTGCTGGGCAATGCGGCCATCGCGGTGGTGCGAATGCTGGCCCTGGCCATCATGGTCCTGATCGCGATCGAGCAGGGGCAGCTCGGTGAAGCCGAGGAACTGGCCCGCTCGGCTCGCGAGATCGTGGCCGGCGGTGAGGCCGGCCTCAGCGAGGCGCCCATGAATTCCCTTGGCTACGCGGCGGCCGGAGCGGTCTTTGCCGCGCAGGGGCGGCTGCAGGAGGCTCGCCGCGAGCTGGAGGACGCGCTCCGGCCGGGTCGGCGATGGTCGGGGATCAGCCCCTGGCCCACGGTGGAGATCCTGCTCAGGCTGGCACCTGTCCTGCTTGACCTGGGTGATCGCAGTGGGGCTTTGGCGAGTCTCGACGAGGCCAGGCAGCTGCTCGCGGCTTGGCCGGACGGGTCAGAGACGCTATGGACCCGGCTGGTGCGCCTGGATCGGCTGCTGGCAGGCCAGCTTCGGGCGGCTTCGCTGGCTGATCCGCTCACCGAACGTGAAGTGGCGGTGCTGCGGCTGCTGCGCGGCACGCTCTCGCTCCGGGAGATCGGCCAGGAGCTGCACCTCTCACAGAACACGATCAAGACCCACGTGCAGGCGATCTACCGGAAGCTCGGCGTCTCCGCCCGGCCCGACGCCATCGAGAAAGGCCGCCAGGCCGACCTCCTGTAACGCGCCCGGTCGCCGCCGCGCGGACTCCGGGCCGCCCGGTCCGGCCGTGGAGCTGAGCAGGGCGCGATCAGATCAGCTCAAGCTGCCTGGCGCGGCGGACCGCCTCGCCGCGGTGAGCCGCTGACAGCTTGCGGTAGATGCTCCGCAGATGAGTCTTGACGGTGTTCACTGAGATGTACATCTCGCTGGCGATCTCAGCGGTGCTGAGCATCCCGGACAGGTGCTGGACAACCTCAAGCTCGCGCTCGCTGAGTCGCTCCACGACCAGCGGCATCCCCTCGCCAGTTATCGCCTGGCGGACCGGGACCACTATCGACTCGCGAGCCGCGACCACCCCGGCTGGGCGCACGATATCGGGTCCGAGCAGGTGCCGGTAGGCCTGGGCCAGGTCAGGATCTCGCCGCAACACCGGCCGGATCCAGGTCTGCTCCATTACGAAGGGCAGCCGGATCTGCTCATGTTTACCCAGCCGCAGCGCGTGCTCCAGCGATCGGCGCCCGCGGGCCTGGTGGCCGGTGGAGTAGCTGAGCCGGGCGTCGACCAGCCATGCCTCGAGGCTTACCTGCTCACCTGGCTCACCAGAGGCCGCCATGACGGCTGTCGTGGCCGCCTGGGCAGCGGGATAGTCACCCGCCGCCAGGTATGCGTGGGCCAGCGCGATAGCCGCGTCGGGTGTGGCCTGCCCATCGGCGCGTCCGGCGGCCTCGACCGCGGCCTGGATGTCCCCCGCCGCCGCGTAGGCTCGCGATTCGAGGATCATCAGCCGCTGCTCGAGCCAGCCCGGCGGGGACCAGCCCTGCCGGGCCCGGCCGACCAGTTCCGATGCCGCCCCGGGCCGCCCTTCGGCCTGGCGGCCGTGCGCCCCGACCAGGCTGGCCACCGCGGTCAGCACCTTGTCCGGACGCACCCGGAGGGCGGCATCCGCCAGGGCGAGCTGATCGCGGCACAGCTGCATCTCGCCCCGTTCCAGATGCACGTAAGCGAGCGCGACACTGGCCGCCCCGTTGGGCTCCGCAATCCCGTCATCGCTGCTGTCGGCGGCCCCCGCTGCCTCGCCGGCTAGCTCCGCGGCGCGGTTCAGCCGTCCGCTCAGGGCCTCCGCAAGGGCCAGATAGCCGAGACAATCCGCATGCTCGTAGCTGCTGTCCGCGACCCGGGCGGCAGCCACCCCGGCTTCGAATATGGCGGCTGCCTCATCAAGCTGGCCCGCCCACAGCTTCACGGCTCCGCGGCCCGCCCATACCTGCGCACGGGCCACAGGATGCCGCGCGAGCAGTTCTTCGGGCATTTCGTCGATCAGGGCTTCCGCGTGGTCGGCCGCAGCTGTCGCTGCCTCCAGGTCCCCGGCCTGGCGGCTCACGGCCAGCCGGACCAGCGCCGCGGCCAGCCGGGCGGCAAGCTCCTGATCAGCGGGAAGACCGTCGAGAATGGTCTCGGCGGCGTCCAGCGACGTCACGCTCGGGTCACCAGCGGCGCCATACAGCTCCATCGCGGCGGCCACCAGGAACGGCTCGGCTTGCGTCCGGGCCTGGTCAAGCGGCATGCGGCGGAACTCGTCGGCTAGGAGGTGACTACCCCGCGGTTCGATGAGCTGCCCAATGGCCAGCTCGTCCACCACCATCCGGGCCGCGAACTGCCAGTCACCCGAGCTCCCCGCGTGCCGCACGGCGTCTGCGAGCCAGCCGCGCCGCAGGCACGATCGGGCCGCCCGGCGATGGAGGTCGGGCAGCCGGCCGGGACACTCGCGCCGGAGCTTAAGGCGCAATACCGCAGCGAACAGCGGGTGATATCGATACCATCCGTGCCCGAGCGACCGTACGAACGCGTTCGTACGAGCCAGGCCCGGCAGCACGTCCGGCGCGTTCTGGTCATCGCCCAGCTCGCGGCCGAGTTCGGCGTTTACCCGGTACAGGATGCTCGTCCGGAGGAGAAAGTCCCTGATGGACTCGGGCTGGGCATTGAGCACCTCATCCACCAGGTAACTGGTGACAGCGCCGTCCTCCGCGTCGAACTCCTTGACGAACTGATCAGGATCGGGGTGTCCCTCCAGCGAGATCGCCGCGAGGCGCAGCCCGGCCGCCCAGCCCTCGGTCCGCCCGGTCAGGGCCCCGAGCGCCGCCTCGGACAGGGTGAGACCGTGCTGCGCCATGAGCACGCTGGATTCGGTCAGGGTGAAAGCGAGGTCGTCGGCCCGGACCTCGGTTAGCTCGCCGTTGAGCCGGTACCGGTGCAGCGGCAGGAGCGGGTCCATCCGCGCCGAGACCACCAGATGCAGGCCCGGCTTCGCATTCCTTAGCACGTAGGCCAGCCCGTCCAGGGTGTCAGCATCGGTCAGCAGGTGGATGTCGTCGATGACCATCACCACCGGCGGATCCTGCGCGGCCAGCACCGAGGCGAGCCGCAGCAGGAACGCGTGGTCGACGGCATTCCCCCGGGCTCCGGCGGATGAGACCCGTGGGACCGGTATGCCGGCCCGCCGTAGCGCAGCGACGACGCAGGACCAGAAGACCCTGGGCCGGTTGTCGTATTCGTCGAGGGTGATCCAGGCCAGCGTGCCAGGCTCGGTGTTGGCGGCGGCCCACAACGTGATCGCCATCGTCTTGCCGGCGCCGGGGGGACCGGTGACCGTGGTCAGCGGTCCCCGTGCACCCTGGGCGATCAGGCCTTCGATCCGCGGCCGCGGGACGGCCCAGGCCGGCAGGCCGGGCACGCTGATCTTGGAGGTCAGGACGGGATCGTCAGCGTCGGACGCCTCACCCTTGGAGCGGCTGGCCGCTCGCGCATCAGTGCTGTACCGCATTACGTCCCCCAACTTGCCTGCGTACCAGCCGCATGGTGCGAGCCGTGCTACCGGGCGTGCCACTGGTTGCGACGGCCCGAAACCCGGGCGGGCTAGCCCGTCCGGCTATATGTAGCTTTGTTACACGCGGGATGAACTGTCATCACCCTGCCCGGAATCTCACCAGGGTGACGAACTCACCCGCGGTGAGTGGGGCGCGCCGACCGGTCAGGAGGCACGGTGGAGGTCTGAGCATTGCCCATACCCGAGCGACTGGGGGCTGCGGTGCGACCGTCGTACTACGAGATCCGCGTAGCGGGCTCCGTCCCCCCCGAAGCCCTCCTTGATTACGAGCGGCTGACCGCCTCGGTCGAGCCGGTAGAAACCGTCCTGCACGGCCCCCTTCAGGATCAGGCCGCCCTCCACGGGCTTCTCGCCAGGCTTGAGACGTTCGGCGTGCAGATCGTGGAAGTGCGCCGTCTCCACGGCCAGAATCCGAACGCGGGCGAGGACCCACCGGATGAGTCATGATCTCCAGCGGCCGCTGTGCGATGGACACGGCCGCACCGAGCAGTGCGCGCGTTCGTCGGCACCGCGCTCGGCGGCGAGATCGGCGCCGCGCGAGGCCGCTACCCAGCACATCACCTTGGGATGCGGTGAAGTGCTTCGGATCGCGCTCGGGGAGTCGGGTGGCAGGCACAACCATTCGACCGACCCGTCCGGTGCAACCAGGCTGCTGCTTACCCGGGGGCCGTCCGGGGCTCCCCGCCCGGCGAGCTATCGGGGCCCCGGGTTGGTGCAGCTGGCCTGTCCGCCAGAGCTTGCGGCGTTGCGGCGCCCGTGTCGGGGCCGAGGGGAAGTGCGTACACGTCCCGCAGCGTCTCGATCTGCTGGGTGGTGAAGCTCCGCTCCCGACGGACATCACGGGTGAAGGCCAGCCACCAGGTGAGCAGGGCCCCGACGCGGTTGCGGTAGCCGGTCAGGAACGCGATATGGATGAAGAGCCAGATCCACCAGCCCATAAAGCCGCCGACCTGCAGCGGGCCCGCTGAGACAACGGCCTGGCCGCGGGAAATGTAGGCCGCCGAGCCGAGGTCATGGTAACGGAACGGCTTCTCCTCCACATCTCCGGAGATCCGGTGCCGGATGCGGTTCCCGGTGTAGAGCCCGGATTGCATGGCCACCTCGGCCACACCAGGAAGCTTGTCCAGGCTCATCATGTCGCCGAGGACGGAGATCTCGGGATGATTGGGGATGGTGAGGTTCTTCTCGACGAGGATGCGCCCGGACCTGTCGCGCTTGGCGCCGGTGGCTGCCGCGAGGGCCTCGGCAACCGGAGGGGCCTCGACGCCGGCGGTCCACAGCACGGTGTTGGCGTCGTAGCGGGTCTGTTCGCCCGCGTGGTCGCGGACGAGCACATAGCCCTTGTCGACGTGGGTGACGATCGACCCCATGTGCTGCTCGACGCCCAGCGCCTGCAGCGTCTTACTAGCCTTCTGTGACAGTTTCGGGCCGAACATGGCCAGCGGCGCGCTGCCGCCGTCGAAGAGCAGTACCCGCGCGTCTTCCGGCTCGATGCCCCGGAACTCGGCGCGGAGGGTCTTGGTGGCGACCTCCCTGATCTGCCCGGCGAGTTCGACGCCGGTAGGGCCAGCGCCCACGAGGGCGAAGGTCAGGTAGGCACGACGTTCCTCCGGGGTCGGCGCCGTTTCCGCCATCTCGAAGGCCCCGTAGACGCGGCGCCGGATCGCGAGCGCGTCGGAGACTGTCTTCATGCCCGGTGCCCAGCGGGCGAACTCGTCATGGCCGAAATACGACGACCGGACTCCGGCGGCCACGATGAGGTCGTCGTAGCCGTAGTCAAGGAGATCGCCGCCGACCCGCCTGGCGATGACCCGCCGGCCATCGACATCAAAGTCGACCACCTCGGCCATCACGCAGTTGACGTTCTTGTACTTCTTGAGCAGGTCACGCAGCGGACTGGCGATCTTACCCTCGGACATGATGCCGGTGGCGCACTGGTAGAGCAGCGGCTGGAAGACATGATGCTGGGACCGGTCGATCAGGGTCACCGATACGTTGCTGCGCTTCAGCCTGCGCACCGCGAACAGTCCGGCGAAGCCGCCGCCGACGATCACCACGCGGCGCCGCCCGGATTGATCTGTCATTGGATCCTCCGGTCCCGTCGGTCAGCCGGCTGGGTCGTGCCAGGTGTCGCCGCCGCGTAGCAGCCGGTCGGCTTCCTTCGGCCCCCAGCTGCCCCGGGCGTAGGGGTGGACGGGCGTGACGTCGCCGAGCACCGGGTCCACGACCTGCCAGGCGGCCTCGACGGTGTCCTGCCGGGCGAACAGCCACCGGTCCCCGTCCAGGGCCGCGCCGATCAGCCGGTCGTAGGGGCGCATGTCCGACCCGGGCTGGCCAGAGAACGCCAGGTCCTCCGGGGTGGGCTCCAGCCCGGCGCCGGGCTTCTTGCCGGCCAGCGTCAGGCCGACCGCGGTCTCCGGCCAGACCCGGAACCGCAGTGAGTTGCGGACCGCGAACGGCTCGATCCCGAACACGTCGTGCGGCGGCCGCCTGAACTGGATGTCCACCTCGGTGGCGGTGACCGGCAGGCACTTGCCGGCCCGGATCAGGATCGGCACATCCGCCCACCGCCAGGTGTCGGCGGCCAGCCGCACCGCGACATAGCTCTCGGTCGTCGACTTCGGATCCACCCCGTCCACCTGCAGGTACCCGTCATACTGGCCGCGGACCGTGTCGCCCGGGCCGAGCGGCCGCAGCGCGGACACCACCCGCGCCTTGGCGTCCCGCCACGATCCCAGGTCCGGGCCGTCCGGCGGGTCGGCCAGCACGGTCGCCAGCACCTGCAGCATGTGGTTCTGGACCACGTCCCTGATCGCCCCGGTCCGGTCGTAGAACCGGCCCCGGTCGGAGACGTCGAACGCCTCCGCCATCGTGATCTGGATGCTGTCCACGTGGGTCCGGTTGAGCAGCGGCTCGAGCACCGAGTTCGCGAACCTGACGAACAGCACGTTCTCCACCGGGTCAAACGCCAGCCAGTCATCGACCCGGAAGATCGCCTCCTCGGGGAAGTACTTGTGCATGGTGGCATTCAGCTGCCGCGAGCTGGCCAGGTCGTTGCCGAACGGCTTCTCCACCATCACCCGGGCATCGGAGGTCCGGCCCGCCGACGCGATCCCCTCCGCGATCCGCCCGAACAGGAAGGGCGGCACCTCCAGGTAGAACAGCACCCGGCGGCCGGTGCCGATCGCGTCCGACATCGCCTTGTAGGTGGCGTCGTCGCCGAGATCCCCGTCGACGTAGCGGAGCAGCCCGAGCATCTTCTGCGCGGCCGGGCTCTTGTCGTCCATCTTGTTGAGCCGCAGCGACGCAGCGGCATAATCCCGGAACTGCTCCAGCCCCCAGCCGCTCTTCGCCACCCCGACCACCGGAACATCCAGCACGCCGCGCTCCACCAGCCCGACCAGGGCCGGGAACGTCTCCAGCTTCGCCAGGTCACCAGTGGCGCCGAAGATCACCAGCGCGTCCACGCCGTCTTTCGCCATGTCATTCCCCTGCCAATCGTCTGCTATTTACCACGATCGCGGCCGTCGCAGCGGCCGCGCCACCCGCGACGGGTGATAAGCGCCTCCGGGACGGGACGCTACCTCGGTCAGTTTTCCTGGCCTACCGGCGGGCCGCCGGTAGGTGCCTGCGGCGGACGGCGCGTACCTTGCGGTGGCGTGCCCACCTGGGGTGATGGCTGGAACTCCTGTCGGCTGATGCGCCGCCGGAAGACGTAGTAGGTCCAGGTCTGGTAGGCGAGCACGAACGGCAGGAAGATGATGACCACGACGGTCATCACCTTGAGCGAGTATCCGCCGGACGCGGTGTTGTGCACAGTGAGGTTGTAAGCCGGGTTGGTGCTGGAGACCATCACGTTGGGGTACAGGCCAACGAAGATCGACACGATGCTCGCCGCCATCGTGACCGTAGTCGCGGCGAAGGCGAAGCCTTCGCGGTGCTCGTAGACCAGCCAGAGGGCGGCGATGGCGGCGAGCACGGCGAGCAGCTCGACCGGGTTGAGGAGGAACGTGCTGCTGGAGGTCACGTGCGTCCAGATGGCGAAGGCCAGGACGGCGGCACCGGTCACCGGGGCGACCCGGCGGGCCAGCCGCCAGGAACGCTCGCGCATGTCGCCGGTGGTCTTCAGGCACAGGAACGTCGCGCCGTGCAGCAGGCAGATCAGCACCAGGGTGACGCCGGTGAGCAGCGCGTACGGCTGCAGCAGGTTCCAGAACGACCCGGTGTACTCCTGGCTGGAATTGATCGGCAGCCCGTTCAGCAGGTCGCCGAGCGCCACGCCGATCAGCAGCGGCGCCAGCAGGCTGCCGACCGTCAGCAGCACATCCCAGGTACGGCGCCAGCGGACGGCGTCGCGCTTGCCCCGGTACTCAAACGACACGCCGCGGACGATCAGGGAGGCCAGCAGCAGCACGAGCGCGAGGTAGAAGCCCGAGAACGCGGTCGCGTACCAGCCGGGGAACGCGGCGAACATCGCGGCCCCGGCCACGATCAGCCAGACCTCGTTGCCGTCCCACAGCGGCCCGATCGTATTGATGGCCGCCCGTCGGCCCGCCTCGTCCTGGCCGACCGCGCTGTGCAGCATGCCGACACCGAAGTCGAAGCCCTCCAGGACGAAGAAACCCGTCCACAAGACGGCGATGACGATGAACCAGAACGGGACAAGTGTCATCGTGACCTCAATACTGGACGGCCGGCAGGGGCATGTCCACGTCGGCCGCCGCGCGCGGCGGCGGCAGCTGCTCGCGTGAGTACTTCAGCATCAGCATCAGGTCGACCGTCGCGAGCACCCCGTACAGCAGGACGAAAATCACCAGGCTGATCACGATCGACGTGGAACTGACCGACGAGGAGATCCCGTTCTTCGTCAGCATGATGCCCTGCACGATCCACGGCTGCCGGCCGCTCTCGGTCAGCAGCCAGCCCGCGGTGTTCATCAGGAACGGCAGCACCGCGGCCCAGATCGCCACCCACAGGAACCGCCGGGAGGCCGCGAGTTTCTTGCGCCGGATCAGCCACAGCCCCCACAACGACAGCAGGAAGACCAGCACCCCGGCATACGCCATCACCCGCATCGCCCAGTACTGGATGAACACGTTCGGCACGTAATAACCGGGCCCGTACTGCTTGCTGTACTGCGACTGCAGCGGGTTGAGGCCGATCACCTGGCCGTCCCAGTGATTGGTGGCCAGCAGCGACAGCAGGTGCGGGATCGCGATGATCTCGGTCGGGGTCTGGTCGTTGTTGCCGCCGCCGATCTGGAACAGCGAGAACGAGCACGGCTGGCAGGTGGTCCACTGCGCCTCGGCTGCCGCGATCTTCATCGGCTGGTACCTGGCCTCGATCACCCCGAGCTCATCGCCCACCAGCATGGTGAACAAGATCGCCGGGACCAAAACCACCAGCGCGAGCCGCGCCGAGCGGATGAACACCTCCTTGTCCCCGCCATGCCGCAACTGCCACGCGGACACCGCCAGCATCACGGCCGCGCCGGTAACCAGCGACGCCAGCAGCACCTTCGCGTAACCCCACACGAACACCGGGTTGGTGAACACCGCCCAGATGTCATTCAGCTGCGGCTTGCCGTTGACCATCGTGTAGCCGACCGGATGCTGCATCCACGAGTTGGCCGCCATGATGAACGCCGCCGACAAGACCGTGCCCAGCGAGACCGCCCAGATCGTCAGCAGGTGTACCCGCCGGGACAGCCTGTCCCAGCCGAACAGCCACAGCCCGAGGAACGTCGACTCCAGGAAGAAAGCGAGCAGGCCCTCCATCGCCAGCGGCGCGCCGAAGATATTGCCGACCAGCCGCGAGTACGCCCCCCAGTTCATCCCGAACTGGAACTCCTGCACCAGGCCCGTCACCACGCCGATCGCGACGTTGATGACCAGCAGCGTCCCGAAGAACCTGGTTAGCCGCAGATACTCATCCCGCTTGCTGTGATACCAGGTCGTCTGCAGCAACGCGGTCAGGAACGCCAGCCCGATCGTCACCGGCACGAAGAAGAAATGATTGATCGTCACAAACGCGAACTGCCACCGCGCAAGATCAACGTTCGTCATCTACCCTCCGGTCCTGACGCGCCCCGACCGGCTAGCTGCGGCGAGGGAGGGCCGCCCGCCGAACGGTCAGGAAACGCTGGCGGGCTGTGACGAGCGGCCGTTCTGCCAGGCGCTGGCGGCAGCCAGCGCGGCGGCCCTGGCCTGCGCCAACTTCAGCTTGGCCACCTCGCTCGGCGGTACTTCCATCTCCCTGACCCACTGCCGGGTGGCCAGCAGCAGATGCGAGCCGCCCACGGCCAGGCCTGCCATCACGAGCACGGCGCCGACTCCCACCAGCGCCGCGCTTGTCATCAGCGGACCGCTGCTGAACTGCGGACCTGTACTGCCTGTCGCACCGTTGGCCATGGCACCATCCTTAGTGTCGCCCCTAACTCGTTACTGTCATCGTGACGAACGGACCCAGACATCATCCGCCAGGGATGATTGCCGCGCCCTTCTGGTGGCCCGCGCGGCCAGCCCGGCTAGGCGCCCTCGGCCGGACCGCGGTAACGGCGAACGACACGGCGGCCAAAGCCGCGGCCACGAACGCAGTGCCGCCGAAGATCGCCGACAAGCTCAGCCCGGCCTGCTGCAAGGGGCCGACACCAAACGCGGCGATTCCGTATCCGGCCTGGTAGAAAGCGATGACCCCGCCGGCGACCGCCGCCGACATCGCGGTCAGCTCCTCCTCGCCGAAACTGATGGTGAGCGGCAGCAGCGCCGAGCAGCCCAGCCCGGCCAGCCCGAAGACGGCGATCCCCAGGGCCGCATCGCGTGACCCAAGGACACCGACGCCGAGGAACGTGCCCACCAGCACGAACGGCAGGACGTGATAAATCACGCGCGCGGACAGCCAGCGGTCGACCAGGGCGAACAACACGCGTCCCGCCGTGACCATCCCCCAGAATACGGCCAGCGCCAGCGAGGCCTGCGTCGCCGACGCGCCCAGTCGCTTGGTCATCTCCAGCTGGGACCAGTTACCGTTCATCGTTTCGCAGATGCCATACAGCACGGCGAACGCCGCGTAGAGCCAGAACCGGGCGGGCGTGCGCCCGCTGGCCCGCCGCGGCGTCCCGCTCCCGGCTCCAGCCTGCAGCGGCAGTTGCAGGCTGACCAGCAGCAGCACTACCAGCAATACGGCCGACAGGATCGGCAGCCCCCACCAGAACCCCAGGCCGACGAACACCGCCACGAACACCGGGGCCAGCACGGTCCCGAGGCCTAGCAGCGCGTTCAGCACGAGCACCGAGCTGTCGACGCTCGCCGGGTGGAAGACCGACGCGTACGTGTTCAGCACCGGGACGGTCAGGCCGAAGCCCGCCCCGAGGAACGCCGTCGCGACCAGGAGCAACGGATAGGCGGCCGACTGATCGGTCTTGACCAGCACACTCGCCAGGAGCAGGCCCATCGAGGCCAGGCTCGAGGTCAGGCCCAGGAGGTAGACCCTTTTCGTGGAGATCCGCCGCGCCAGCGCAGCGCCCAGCAAGGACCCCGCGATGGCCGTCACCACCTGAGGCAGGAACATGTCCCCGTACTGGGCGCTGGAGAGCCCGTACTCGGTGGGCTCGGTGAAGATGGTGCTGGCCGCGGGGAAAGTGACCAGGACGATACCTTGCACCAGCCCGGCCGCGTTCACGACGGCGCGCTCGGCTCGTGAGGCCATGGGCGTGCTCCATCTCCTCAGCACTCCTCCGGCCGGCCAGGCGCGGCCAGCTGAGGCCCTACTTTCAAGCATCGCCCGCCCTGGAGTCCCGGCCCGGTCTTCGTGGACGGGACGTACATCTCGCCGGATACCTGGTATGACGCGGACGGCAAGCCATTCCAGCCCCAGGTACATTACTTCGTCGGCGGGGCCACGAAGCTGTACGGGGCCGCGCTCTACCGGCTGCGCCCCGAGGACTTCGGCGAGCTGCGGCACGCGGACGGCCTGTCACCGGCATGGCCGCTGAGCTATGACGGCTTCGAGCCGTGGTACACCAAGGCCGAGTGGTTGTACCAGGTCCACGGAGCCCACGGCGAGGATCCCAGCGAAGGCCACTGGTCAAGGCAGTACCCATGGCCACCGGTCTCGCACGAGCCGCGCGTCGAGCAGATCTCCGATGCGCTACTCGCCCACGGCTACCACCCGTTTCACGCGCCGTGCGGGATCTTGCTTGATGAGGCCCGTCGGCCAGCGAGCCAGTGCATCCGCTGCGCCTGGTGCGATGGCTACCCATGCCTCGTGCATGCCAAGGCCGACGCCGACATCATTGCCGTGCGGCCGGTGCTGGAACTGCCGAACGTAACCCTCCTGGTGAACGCGGAGGTGGAGCACCTTGAGACCGACCCGGCGGGCCGGGCGGTCACGGGCGTGGCGGTCACCCGCGACGGCAGCCATGAGATCTACAGCGGCGACATCGTGGTGGTCGCCGCCGGTGCCGCCAACAGCGCGAAGATCCTGCTGCGGTCCGTCTCCGACCGGCACCCGGACGGCCTGGCCAACGGATCTGGCCAGGTGGGGCGCAACTACATGTACCACAACAGCAAGGCGGTGGTGGCGCTCGACAAGGAGCGCAACGACACGGTGTTCCAGAAGACGCTCGGCCTGAACGACTTCTACCTGGCGGGGAACGGCCGTGACTGGCCGCTGGGCAACATCCAGATGCTCGGTAAGTCGAACGCCATGGCCATGAAGGGTGAGGAGCCCAAGCTCACCAGGCTCGCACCAAGCTGGGGCCTGGAGGAGACCGCCCTGCATGCGGTCGACTTCTGGCTGACCACCGAGGACGTTCCCAAGCCGGACAACCGGGTAACCGTCGACCGCGACGGCCACGTACGCCTTGCTTACCGGCAGACCAACGACACCGAAGCCGCTGGGCTCTACCAGGAGCTCAGGAAGATCCTCAACCACGTCGGGCTGGCGGCCCATCACGTCCTCGACAAGAACTTCTACATGAGCATGGACGTCTCCGTGGCCGGCGTCGCCCACCAGGCGGGTACCTGCCGGTTCGGCGCCGACCCGGCCACCTCGGTGCTCGACGTGAACTGCAAGGCGCATGAGCTCGACAACCTGTACGTCGTTGACACGAGCTTCTTCCCGAGCATCGGAGCGGTGAACCCGGCCCTCACCGCCATGGCCAACGCGATCCGGGTGGGCGAGCACCTCGCGGACCGGATTACCTGAGGGCGCGGCGGCTGGCCCCGCGCACCACCGCACCGAGGCGGCGCGGCTCCGGCCGCCACAAGGAGGACCCGCGTTCAGAAGACGGTGGCCCAGTCGTCCTTCATGCTGACGATCGTCCAGCCACCGTGGCCGGCCCGTTCCAGTGCCTGCTCGGCACCGCTGGTGTAGGCGAACTCGCGCTGACCGTCATCGTGGCGGACGAGAAGGCGAAGGGACGGCTTGTCCCGATGCTGGGCAAACTCGAGCATCGGCAGGTCACCGTTCGAATTGCCGGCCGCCAGCATCGGCCGGCGACCGGTACGGCTCCAGATCCGGATCGGTTTCTGCGGGCCGTCGTCGAGGTAGTCGGCCTCGGCCTTATGCGTGATCGTGCCGCCACGGTCGTTACTGGTGTACTGGAAGGTGGTCGCGCTCCCGATCACCCGGTCCCGGGGGATCCCGTACACCTCCTGGCTGATCGGCCGCATGAAGTCACGACCGCCGCCCGACGCGATGTAATTGGTGAACCCGTTGGCTTCCAGGTAGCCGAGCAGCTCGACCATCGGCACGTACGCGCACTCCAGGTACCCGCGATCGAGGGTCGGATGCTTCGCCGTGCGCAGGAACGCGTCTGACTTCGCCTCGAAGTCCTCGACGCTGATTCCCTCATAGGCGGCCAGGACTCCGGCCAGCAGCGTCCCCACGTTGGCGTCGTTACCCGCGTAATGCTCGGCGAGCACCGTCCCGAGCCAGCCGTAGTCGCGCTCGTACGCCGCCTTCCATGGCTGTCGGCCGCGCAGCCCGGGATCGGCCTGCGCCATCTCGGACAGCCGGCGGAGAATGAAGTCAGCCTGGATCGGCATCGGCTTCTCGCACCACAAGGTGCCGTCGTTGTCGAATACCGCTACGCGTTCTTCGGCCGGAACGCCGTCGGACACCGTTCCCTCGACGAACTCCACCACCGCCCGCCTCGCGGCGCCGTCGTTCCAACTGGCCAGCTCGGACTCGGCGATCATGATGTCCCGTCACTCTCCTGTCGTGGCTGATCTGCCGTCGGCAGGCCCGGATCGGTGGCCGAGCGCGCTTGCTGCCTGGCCATTTGCACGGCTCCGACAAAGACGCGGATGCCTAGGCCCAGGGCCAGCAGGTCGAGGAGCATCTGGACGGTGACCACCAGCCGGGCGGACTGGCTCACCGGGGTGATGTCTCCGAACCCCACCGTGCTGAACGTAGTGACCGTGAAGTAGAGCGCATCGGTCCGGGTGAGGGAGTGCGTGCTGAAGTTGGCCGGGCTGCTTCGCGCCATCACAAAGTAAGCCGAGGCGAACAGGAGGAGGAACAAGGGCACCGTGGTGGCCAGCGCCTGGACGGCTCGTACGGCCGGGAACCTGGCTCTGGTGATCGCGCGTACCTGCCAGCTGGCGCCAGCCAGCAGAATCACCAGCCCGCCGGCCAGCGCCAGCGGCACGCTTCTGACGTGGTTCAGCGGCAGCACGTAGAACGCCCAGACCAGCACGACGGTCGTCGCGAGTGAGCTCAGCAGCCCCAGCCCGATCAGCCGACGGCGCTTGGCCGACCCTTTCCGATCCGCCTGAATGCTCACGACACAGGCTCGCCCGCGGCTGCCAGCAGGCGGTTGGCCAGGCCGTCCGCGAATCTCCGCGCCGCTTCCAGGTGATAGTCCTGGATGTTGGTGGGCGGTATCTTGACCCCGAGATAGCGCTGGAGGTACTTGCCCGACCCGAGGTAGCTCACCAGCGCCAGCAGCGAGCGCACCTGGCCGCCTTGGTAGCGGAAGTGAATGCCGTCGGCAAAGACACCGCCGCGCTCGGTGCCGAGTCTGGCCACCGTCTTCAGGTTGTGCCGCCAGTAACGGCGGCAGGGCACGACTACGGCGAACGGCTTCCCGGCCAGGACCTGGCTCGCGGTGTCGGACTCCAGGAAGGACCGGATCGGAACGTCCGTCGACAGCCACCAGGTGGGGGCGCCGATGCACACCAGGTCGTATTCCCGTTCGGTGACGACGCCAGGGACCCGGATCTTCGCCGGGCGGCGTCGCAGTTGCGCCGGGATCATCCCCAGAACCTCCAGGAACGGGTGCGGCATGGGGAACTCGTTGAATCTGCCCAGGTAGCGAAGGTCGGTAAACTCGATCGCGGCCAGGCTCACGTCGAGGCCGCGCCCTCGTAGCACGCCCGCCATCGCCTCGGCTACCTTCAGGGTCTGCTGGGTGTAGCTGAAATAAACAAACAGCACCGAGGGCTTGCGAGCGGAGTCCATCGTGATCCTTCCCTAGAGCCACCCTCGCTGCGCCGCAGCCTTGCGGCATCACCCGGCACCGGGTGATTTCGCAGATCAGAGCACACGAGATCTCACCCATGCGGGGTGGTACCGGCAGGCGCGGGAGTCCTTAGCGTGATGATTTATGCAGCCCCTAAGCGCACGCGCCATCGCCCCGTCAGCCGAATCGCCGTGATCTCGCACGCCCCGACCGGGCTGGCGCATCAGCCGCCGGCCGCCAGCCGTCACCCAAAGATGGCGATGGCCATGATCGGCGCCGCCGCGGCGGCGCGTATCGCGCGGGACCGCCGCACCTACGAACGTCTGATCGTGATCGCACTGGTGCTGGCGGCGGTGGCCGCCCTGGCCCGGGAAAACCAGGCTCGCTCGCAAGAACGTCTGGTTGCCTGGCTTAAGCAGAGACTATGAGCCGGTAACACCCGTCTGATGCTCCACCATCCGTTGCCTGGATGCGCCGGCGCTAGCGGCGCACTGCGGTCAGTCAGCCGAGCGCGAGTCGCCGAGCACGACGATGGCCCGGGGACCGACGGCCACGCGATCGTACTCCCGCTTGTCCGGCACCGACATGATGTCGAAGGCGTCAAAGTTGTGCCACCGGGAGTTGCGGCCCGAAGGCGCGTTTCAGGCGATCGGCAGGGCGCCGCCTTCGGCTGCTTCGCTCTCCGCCTTATCCGGCACGCCGCGGACCAGGATGATGATCACCACGGCGATCGCGGCGCCGATGAGGTCGCCGAAGACGTACACCCACCAGCCGGTGAAGTGCCAGGCCACGATGTCTGGCCCGAGCGTACGGGCCGGATTCATCGACGAGCCGCTGATCGGGCTGGCGAACAGCCCGAGCAGGGCCACCGTCGACCCGACCGCGATCGCGGCGTTGTGGCCGATGCTCCGGCCGCCCGTGGCCGTGTGCAGGATCACGCTGACCAGGATGGTGGTCAGGATGATCTCCATGACAAACGACCGCCAGTCTCCGCCCGGCTTGTCGATCGGGTAGTTCCCGCCCGCTCTGACGTTGCCGAACATGGCCTGCAGGAACAGCGCAGCGCCGATGGCCCCGGCGAACTGAGCGACCCAGTACGGCACCACCCAGCCCGTCGGGAATACCCGGCGGCTGGCGAACGCGAAGGTCACCGCGGGATTGATGTGCAACCCGGACAGCGGGCCCCAGGCATAGATCAACGCCATCACCAGGGCACCTGGGGCGATCACTGCCGCGGTCCGGCTGATCGGGCCGCCCCCGGCGTACACATTGATCACGCCTGATCCGGCCGCCACGGTCACCAGCATGAAAGTGCCGAGAAACTCGATGATCAGCCGGATCCACAGCGGCCGCTGCTTAAGTGTGTCTTCTTCGAACCTGATGAGGTACCGGCGCCGGATGGCAGCAGCCTGCTCCTCGTCCTTAGCATTTACGGCGGCGGCCACGCTTACTCCCTCGACGGCCAGCGTCCGCTGACCCAGCGGCCAGCGGCCAGCGGGCTCAGGCCAGGACCTTCGCCTTCTCGCGCTCGAACTCCTCGGCGCTGATAACTCCGCGGTCACGCAGGTCGGCCAGCTTGGCCAGCTGGTCGGCAGTGCTGGTCCCGGCGGCCTGCTGGACATAACTGCGCATGGCCGCGTCCTGCTGCCTGGCCTGCTGCTCCGCCCGCTCGTGCATCGAGCCGCCGCGGGCGATCAGGTAGATCAGCACGCCGAGGAACGGGAGGATCACCACGAACAGGACCCACAAGGCCTTGGCCCAGCCGGACAGGTCGCGACTGCGGAAGATGTCGATGAAGATCCAGATCAGCAGCCAGATCCACAGCACCCACAAGAAGAACACGAATATGCTCCAGAAAACATTCAGGAGCGGATACGACGACGACGAAGCAGCGAGTATCACTTACTTCTCCTTAGCGCCAGGCGGGCCTGCGGGCATAGCTCTGACGCCATGCCCGCTAGGCAGGGCTTAACTGTGCAGTCTCAGCATTCGCCGCCAGTCGATCACCGGCATCACCCGCCACGGGTGAGACAACCAGCCCCGGCCATCGTGCTCTCCTCACCCGGTGCCGACGGGACACCCGGTCGGCAGGCGAGCGGCTCGGCCCCCGCATCCCGGGCCTGGTGCACACGAACCAGGTCCGGTTCTGGAGATCGTCATTGACAACGCCGCCGTCACTGTCGATAGTTACCACGTCAGAGAAAGTTTCACTGAGCGCCTCCCGTATCTCGTCCTGCGGAAATGATGCTGTCCTGATGACGTCGGTGAGCAGCCGGTAGCTGCCGCCCGGCTGGAGCTCAAATACCTCGATGTCCCAGTCGAAGACGCCCTGGCCGCAGTCCCGCACCCTGGTGAGCAGGTAGTTGTCGCCGAATCGCTGGGCCGGCTGAGGGGCTCGAGCCATCATCTTGAGGCTGTCAATGGTAATTACGTCAAAGACCAGCACGCCACCATCGTTTAGGTGCCTGTAAGTGCAGTCGAAGAAGCTCTGCCATTTCGAGAAGTCCAGCAGGTGGTTGATGCCGTGGTAGACGCAAACGATGGCGTCGAAGGTCGCGCCGAGTTCGAACCTGCTCATGTCGGCCAGGTACAGGGGCGTGCCGGCGGGCAGCTTCGCACGGGCTACGGCCAGCATGCCCGGCGATATATCCAGGCCGCTCACCTGGTATCTGGCCGCCAGCGGAGCAATGACGGCGCCCGTACCGCAGGCCACCTCGAGCAGCGTCGCAGCCCCCCGGCGAGCGCGCTCGATAATTCCGCTGACAAAAGAAGTCTCCGTAGCGGAATCACCTGTTACGGCATCGTAATGCACGGCAAGCGAATCGTAAGCTACCATGTTGCCGAGATTATACGGGGCACCGAAATGACGCAATCGCCTGGAGAGGCGCCTAAGCGGGACCACGATCCAGGCCGCGGCGGGAGCATCGGCCCCTTCGTGACCTTCGTCGATCACGTGCGGCCAGACGGCACGGTAGCTCGCTGGGAGTCCCGCCGCCACCGCAAGCACCTGCACGGCCCGTCGGCTGTCGGCTCGACGTGGTGGGCGCCTACGGCCCGCGGCTGGTGGATCGCCGTCCTGTTCGCCGTGGGATCGGCGCTCTTCGCCCTCGGCGCCGTCCCCGCGTACGCCAGTGCCGTCGGGGCCCGCTCCGACGCCGTGACGTTCTTCGTCGGCTCGCTGTTCTTCACCTCGGCCGGGTTCTTGAGCTACCGGGAAGCCGTCGACGCCGGGCCGCCGGCGCCCAGTGCACGCCGGCGTCGCTTCTTCGTTTTCCAGCCCCGCAGGATCGACTGGTGGGCGACCGCCGTGCAACTGGCCGGGACCCTCTACTTCAACGTCAGCACCGGGAACGCGGTCCGGGTGGACCTCTCCGCCCAGGCCGCGAACCAGCACGTATGGCGGCCCGACGCGGTCGGCTCGATCTGCTTCCTGGTCGCCAGCGGGCTGGCCTGGTTCGAGGTCTGCCACGGCTGGGCCGCCTGGCGTCCCCGGTCATGGTCATGGTGGATCGCGCTGGCCAACCTGATCGGCTCCGTGGCCTTCGGCGTGTCGGCGGTGGCCGGATACATCAACCCGGCGACCGGCCAGCTGCACAACGCCGAGCGCTCGAATCTGGGCACTCTGATAGGTGCGCTGTGCTTCTTGGTCGGCGCGCTGCTGCTCCTGCCCGAGCGCACCGAGGAAGCCAGCATGGGAGAATCCAGCACCGCGGTGACCGCCCCGGGCGCCAGCGGCACGTGAATCGTGCCCGGGGATCGAAGAGGAGACTGGCGTGGCTGATCTGCCGTTCGAGGACCATTCCGATTTCGAGGATGCTGACCGCGGGCTGATCGGCTCGCTGGACCCGTGCGTCGTGAAGAACGCCGCCGGGCGGGTGGTGTGGGACAACGATGCGTACCGGTTCCTAGACGGCGACTGCCCGGATACGGCTAACCAGAGCTTGTGGCGGCAGTCTCAGCTTTGCGCCAGGCAGGGCTTGTTCAAGGTGACGGACGGCATCTACCAGCTGCGCGGGCTTGACCTGTCGAACATGACCATCGTGGAGGGCGACCACGGCGTCATCGTGATCGACCCGCTGATCTCGACTGAGACGGCGGCCGCCGGGCTCGCCCTGTACTGGCGGCATCGGGGTGACCGGCCGGTGACCGGGGTGATCTACACCCACAGCCACGGCGACCACTTCGGCGGAGTCCGCGGCGTAGTGACCGAAGACGTGCCGATCCTGGCCCCGGCCGGGTTCCTGGAGCACGCCGTGGAGGAGAACGTGTACGCGGGCACCGCGATGAACCGGCGGGCGGTGTACATGTACGGCGCCGAGCTCGGCAAGACGCCGGAGGGGCAGATCGGCGCGGGGCTGGGCATGACGACCTCGACGGGGACGGTCTCGCTGATCGCACCGACGGTTGATATCACGCATACCGGCCAGCGGGAGACGGTCGACGGGGTGGCGATGGAGTTCCAGCTCACCCCCGGGACCGAGGCACCGGCGGAGATGAACTTCCTGTTCCCGGACCACCGCGCGCTGTGCATGGCCGAGAACGCCACACACAACCTGCACAACCTGCTGACCCTCCGCGGGGCGCTGGTCCGCGATCCGCGGATCTGGGCCCGCTACCTGAATGAGGCGATCGTGCGGTTCGGCGACCGGGCCGATGTGGCGTTCGCGTCGCACCACTGGCCGACCTGGGGGCACGACAAGGTCATCCGGTTCCTGTCGGAGCAGCGGGACCTGTACGCCTACCTGCACGACCAGTCACTGCGCCTGCTGAACCAGGGCTATACCGGCCTGGAGATCGCCGAGCTGATCCAGCTCCCGCCCGCGCTCGAGCGTGCCTGGCACGCCCGCGGTTACTACGGCTCGGTCAGCCACAACGTCAAGGCGATCTACCAGCGGTACATGGGCTGGTTCGACGGCAACCCGGCCAGCCTCTGGAAGCACCCTCCCGAGGCCGCGGCCCAGCGATACGTCGAGTGTCTCGGCGGCACCGATGCGGTCGTCGCCAAAGCCCGGCAGTACGCCGATTCCGGTGACCTGCGGTTCGCAGCCGAGCTGCTCAACCACGCAGTATTCGCCGACCCCGGGCACCAGGAGGCCAAGCAGCTGCTCGCCGCGACGTACGAAAAGCTCGGGTATGGGACAGAGAACGGCACCTGGCGCAACTTCTACCTGATGGGCGCGCTGGAGCTACGTCATGGCGCGGTCCCGCCGTCGCTGAGCCTGGCCCCGCCCGACATGATCCAGGCACTCACCGTGGAGCAGCTGTTCGACTCGATCGCGATCCGCATCAACGGGCCGAAAGCCTGGTCCCAGGCACTGACGATCGACTGGAGTCTCACCGACGAGAACACCCGGTACCGGATGACCCTGTCCAACGGCGCCCTGATCCACTGGGCCGGTCCCGCCCCGGGCGCCACCGACCTGACCGTGACCCTCACCAAACCGCAGTTGCTCGGACTGCTCGCGGGACAGGGCCTGGACGGCATCCAGACCGCTGGCGACGCTGATGTCTTGCAGCGGCTGCTCGGCTTGCTGGATACTCCGCAACCCGGATTCGCTATCGTCACTCCGTAACGGCCAGCACCGGGTTTCCCGAACTCATCCACCGTGGGTGATGTCGTCATCGGGGGCTGCCGACCAGCATGACTGGGGAACTGCGTCTGCCGATGAGCGGCGCCGAGCTAGGAGAGCCCACCATGCCCCTGCACGACCGCGACAGCATCCGTCAGCAGCTGGAGGACTCGGTGTTCGCCCGGCATGACCTGACCCGGCCCGTGCCCAAGTACCGGTTCCCGCGGGACGAGACGGAGCCGAGGGAGGCGTACCAGGTGGTGTCGGACGAGGTGATGCTCGACGGCAACGCCCGCCAGAACCTGGCCACCTTCTGCCAGACGTGGGAAGAGCCGGAACTCCTCGCGCTGATGACGATCTCGGTTAACAAGAACCTGATCGACAAGGATGAGTATCCGCAGACCGCCGAGATCGAGGCGCGCTGCGTGCACATGCTGGCCGACCTGTGGAATGCGCCCGCCGCGGCCAATACCGTGGGCGCCTCGGCCATCGGGTCCTCGGAGGCCTGCATGCTGGCGGGCATGGCGGCCAAGTGGCGCTGGCGGGCCAAGCGGCAAGCCGAGGGCAAGCCGGCCGATAAGCCGAACATGGTGTGCGGTCCAGTACAGGTGGTATGGCACAAGTTCGCCCGCTACTGGGACATCGAAATGCGCGAGGTCCCGATGTCTCATGACAGCTATGCCATGACTCCAGCCTCGATGCTGGAGCGGGTGGACGAGAACACGATCATGGTCGTCCCCACCTTCGGCGTCACCTACACCGGCGCCTATGAGCAGGTGGAGGCCATGTCCAAGGCGCTCGACCAGCTGCAGGCCGATACCGGCCTTGATGTCGACATTCACGTTGACGGGGCCAGCGGCGCCTTCCTCGCCCCGTTCTGCGCGCCTGACGTGGTCTTCGACTTCCGCCTCCCCCGGGTGAAGTCGATCAGCAGCTCGGGGCACAAGTTCGGGCTGGCGCCACTGGGCGTCGGCTGGGTCATCTGGCGGGATCGCCAGGAGCTCCCTGATGACCTGGTGTTCCACGTCAACTACCTGGGCGGCGACATGCCGACCTTCCAGATCAACTTCTCCCGCCCGGCCGGGCAGATCATCGCGCAGTACTACAACTTCCTGCGCCTGGGCCATGAGGGGTACAAGCGCATCCACGACGGGTCCTATGAGATCGGCCGGTACCTCGCCACCGAGATCGTCAAGCTGGGCCCCTTCGAGCTCCTCTGTGACAGCAATCCGGCCACCGGGATCCCGACGGTGACCTGGCGGATCCGCGAGGGCGAGGACCCTGGCTACACCTTGTTCGACCTGGCCGACCGGCTGCGCACCCGGGGCTGGCAGGTGCCTGCCTACACCCTCACCGGGACGGCCGCCGACATCGCCGTCCAGCGCATCCTGGTCCGCCTGGGGGTGAGCCAGGACCTGGCCTCCCTGCTCCTCGACGACTTCAAGGACGCCGTGGCCCACTTCTCGAAGCATCCGGTCACGGTGTCCATGACGAAGGAGGAGTCAGGCGGGTTCAGCCATCTGTAGAGCCCGTTCAGTTCGGGCCACCGCGACATTCACCCGCCATGGGTGAGGCAGCAAGCGGCAAGGTCAGCGTGGTCCGCAAGCATGAGCAGCCGGCTCCAGGCAGCTGGGACCGAGTAGCGACGAGCAGGGCGCATCTCGTCTCGCCCGGTCCCGGTGCGATGAACAGGAGGCCGGGGATGGCCGATCAGCTGCCGAGCTGGACGGAGGGGCCGGCGAAGGCCCAGATCCTGGAGTTCGTGCAGTCGGTGACCGAGCCGGGCGCGTCGTTCGTGCCCGCGCCGGACCGGATCGCGGCGTTCGACTACGACGGCACGCTGTGGTGCGAGAAGCCGATGTACCCGCAGGCCGATTTCCTGCTGCGGCGCTGGCAGGAGATGGTCCGGGCCCATCCCGGCTTAGCCAAGCAGCAGCCGTGGAAGGCCGTGACCGAGGGGGATCAGGAGTGGCTGGCGGGGATGCTGGCGCGGGTGCCTGACCTGACCCGGGGCGTGACCCAGGCCTACGAGGGCATCACCGTCGAGGCGTTCGAGAGGGCCGTGCGGACCTTCATCGATACCGCGCGCCATCCGGTGCTCGGCGTCCCCTACACCAGCCTGGCCTACCGCCCGATGCGCGAGCTGATCGCGCTGCTGACGGCCGTGCAATTCGAGGTCTACATCTGCTCGGCGGGCGGCCGGGATTTCGTCCGGGCGGTGGCGCCGGAGATGTACGGCATCCCCCGGCAGCGGGTGATCGGGTCGGGCACCACCCTGGAGTACCGCCACGGCGAGGTGTACCGCACCCGGGGCGTCGAGCAACCTATCGATGATGGTCCTGGCAAGCCGATCCACATCTGGACGCGCACCGGCCGCAAGCCGCTGCTGGCGGGCGGGAACGCCGACGGGGACGCCGCGATGCTGCGGACGGCCCGGTTCGGCCTGCTGATCCGTCACGACGACGCCGCGCGGGAATACGCCTACGACGCAGGCTCGGAGAAGGCTCTGGTCAAGGCCAAGGAACGCGGCTGGACGGTCGTGAGCATGCAAAACGACTTCAAGGTGGTCTTTGACCTGTAACCGTCATGGCGCGCGCCGTAAGCAGGACGCCCGCGCCGCTCAGTCAGCCCGCGGCAGATTCTCCACTTGCTTCTTGGTGATGTTGAGCCGGATTCCGCCGTCGACCCGGGTCACGGCAGCGATCGGGATGGCGACTTCCTTGCGCCCCCACAGATGCCCCTCCTGGAGCACGACGTGGGTCACCTGGTGACTGTCCGGGTCGATCAGGAAGCCCTGCACCCGCCCGATCTCGCCATCGACGGCATGGACGCCCTCACCCGGGCCCACCTCTGTCTCGCCCACCGGAACGACGTCTTCGAGGACCGTCCCTCGGTGGGCCAGGGACGTGCCGTATTCCATGCCAATGAGGCCGCCGCCCGTGTTGGCCAGGCCCTCCACCACGTCGCGCTCCGCGGAGTGCTCGAGCCGCTCGAACTCCGCGAGGCTGCAGCGCAGCCTGATCTCGCCGGTAGTCGCGTCGACCAGCTCAAGCGGAACAAGGCGGCCTGCCGCTTTCTGGTGCTCCGGTTCGATGACCAGGTGGGTGATCGTTCCGGCGGCCTCGTCGATGATCACGCGGCTAAGCTCGCCGCAGATTCCATCCGAGCAGCTTGCCCTGGTCCCGATCGTGAATTCCGTCGCCTCTGCCACTGCTGCCTTCCCTTGACTCCCCGGTCACGCGGGCCAGCCAGCGTGGCCAGCTGGTCTGCTCAGTGTGCAGACTCAGGATTCGCCGCCGGCCGGTGACCGGCATCACCCGCCAGGGGTGAGACACCCGCCCTCATGCCACTGCGCGCCTTTCAGCCGGCGGCTCCGTCGGCCGGCGGCTCCGTGGTCGATTCGGGTTACCAGCGGGTCAGCACACTGTCCCATGTGTCGCTGCCGATCTCGCCGCGCACTTCAGGCCTATTCGACCTCCTTGTTACGCGTCATCATCGAACGCTCATCTGGGTCGACGCCGAAGGCGACCCGCTCGACGGGTCGAAACGCTACGAGCTGCACCTAGAGAAGACCCCGCCAGTCGACGGGTTCTGGTCACTCACGATGTACCGGCCCCCCGAGTTCTACCTAGTTGCCAACCCGATCGAGCGCTATTCGATCGGCGACCGCACGCCGGGGCTGAAGACGGGAGAAGACGGCAGCGTGACCATCTACATCCAGAAGGTCGGTCAGGGCCTGACGATCCCGCATCGGGCCTTCCCTCGAGTCAGGCGTGGCCTTTTCTCGGGTCGGTCACGCGGGGCTGCCGTCGGCGGACAGGGGGCCGCGGAGAACGGCGACTGAGCGGGGGCTGACGGTCAGCTGGTCACCTGCGCGGAGCGGGGCGGCGGCGGGTCTGGCGGGGTCGTAGGTGTCGATCGCGGTCTGCCAGGTCGTCCCGGCGCGGGTCGCCGGGATGGTGAAGTCGAGTGGCTGCCACCAGGCGTTGACCAGGACGAGGAAGTCGTCGTCGAGCAGCGGGGAGCCATCGGCCGCCAGGTCGGGCTCGTCGGATCCGTTGAGGTAGATGGCCACGGCGAGAGCGCTGGGGTCGGACCAGTCGGTGCCGGTCATCGCGGCGCCGGCCGGGGTGAACCAGTCAATCTCGGTGGCTGCCGAGGCTCCGGTCAGGAAACGGCGGCGGCGGAACACCGGGTGCGCCCGCCGGAACGCGATCAGGTGCTTGGTGAAGTCCTGTAGCTCAGTGTCGGGCTGGGACCAGTCAAACCAGGCGATCTCGTTGTCCTGGCAGTAGGCGTTGTTGTTGCCGCCCTGGGTCCGGCCCATCTCGTCACCACCCAGCAGCATCGGCACGCCGAACGACAGCAGCAAGGTGGCGAGCATCGCCCGGGACTGGCGGGCTCGCAGCGCCAGCACGTCGGGGTCGTCGGTAGGGCCCTCCGCTCCGCAGTTCCACGAGTAGTTGTCGCTGGTCCCGTCCCGGTTGGACTCGCCATTGGCCTCGTTGTGCTTGTCCTCGTAAGAGACAAGGTCCCGCAGGGTAAAGCCGTCGTGGACGGTGATGAGGTTAACCGATGCGGTGGGCCGACGGCCGACCGTGGCGTACAGGTCCGAGGAGCCGCTGAAGCGGTTGGCGAACTCGCCGATCCCGACCGGGTGGCTGCGCCAGAAGTCGCGCATCGTGTCCCGGTACTTGCCGTTCCACTCCCGCCACAGCGGCGGGAACCGGCCCAGGTCGTAGCTGTCCATCTGGCCGACGTCCCACGGCTCGGCGACCAGCTTGGCCCGCGATACCACCGGATCCTGGGACACCATGTCCAGGAAGGCCGACACCTTGTCGAAGGCGCCCTCCTGGCGGGCTAGCGTCGGCGCCAGGTCGAACCGGAACCCGTCGGCGTGCATCTCCTGGATCCAGTAGCGCAGCGAGTCCATCATCAGCTGCAACGTGATCGGATCACCTACGTTGAGTGAGTTGCCGCAGCCGGTCGTGTCGTAGTAAAGGCCGGGGTTGCCGGGCTCGACCCGGTAATAGGCCAGGTTGTCGATGCCGCGGAAGCACAGCGTGGGACCGTCCGGGCCGGCTTCGGCGGTGTGGTTAAACACCACGTCGAGCACCACTTCCAGGCCGGCCCGGTGCAGCGCGTCCACCATCGCCTTAAACTCGGCGACCTGCGCGCCCGCCCGGCCCGCCTGGACGGCGGCGGAGTACCCGTTGTGCGGCGCGAGGAAGCCGATCGTGTTGTAGCCCCAGTAGTTCGTCAGGCCCTCCGCGACCAGGAACGACTCGGGCACGTTCTGGTGCACGGGCAGCAGCTCGACGGTGGTGACGCCCAGGTCCAGCAGGTACGCGATCGCAGCCTCGTGGCCCAGCCCGGCGTAGGTCCCGCGCAGCGGCGCAGGAACGTCCGGATGGCGCATGGTGAAGCCCTTGACGTGGATCTCGTACAGAACCGTGTCTGCGTAGCGGTGCCGGGGGCGCTGGGCATCTTGCCAGGCGAACGCCGGGTCCACGACCAGGCTCCTGGGCACGTGCCCGGCGGAGTCCAGGGTGCTCGGCTTGGCGGGGTCGGCTGCGTCCTGGCCGAGCACCTCCGGCCCGAACGAGACCGTTCCGCTGACCGCCTTGGCGTAGGGGTCGAGCAGCAGCTTGGCCGGGTTGCACCGCAGGCCCTGGGCCGGGTTCCAGGGCCCGCCGACCCGGTACCCGTAGGCCTGCCCCGGGCCGACGCCCGGTACGAACGCGTGCCAGATGTCGGCGTCATTGTCCGTGATCGGGATCTGGGTTTCGGTGCCGGCCGCGTCGAACAGGCACAAGGTGACGCTGCTGGCGACGCTGGAGGCGATCGCGAAGTTCGTGCCCGCAATGCCCAGGTGCTCGCCGGGCGTGGCGCCCAGCGGGAACGGGGAGCCGGGCAGGGCGGCGCCCGGGCGGGCATCGGGGGCGGTCCGGGCGGCCGGGACGGCCCCGGCCGCGGTGGCGGCTTGTTTCGCGGTCATTTCTGCGCTTTATTGCTCAGGTCACGCAGGAGGTCTCCGACCGAGGGAACCGCGCCATGCCGGCGCAGGATCAGGTCGCCGATCAGGCCGGTCCACCCGGTCTGGTGGAAGGCGCCGATCGCGGCGCCGTTGTCGCCGTGGAAGTACTCGCTGAAGATCAGGTTGTCCTTCCAGGCGGGATCGGTCTGCATCCGCTCGGTCCCGCCGAAGCAGGCCCGCCGTCCGTTTTCGTCCCTGGTGAACAGCGAGATCAGCCGGTCCTGCAGGTCGGCGGCGATCAGGTCGAGGGTGAGCCGCTTCCCGGAGCCGGTCGGGTACTCGACCTCCAGGTCATCGCCGTAGAACCGGTGGTAGCGCTCCAACGATTCGACCAGGAGGTAGTTGAGCGGGAACCAGATCGGGCCGCGCCAGTTGGAGTTGCCGCCGAACATGGACGTGGTCGACTCGGCCGGCTCGTAGTCGACAGACGAGTGGTAGCCCTCGACGTCGAACTGGTAGGGATGATCCCGGTGGTAGGCCGACAGCGCGCGCAGCCCGTGCGGGGACAGGAATTCGCTCTCGTCGAAGAGCTTGGCGAATAGCCGCTCCAGCTGGGCTGGCCGGGCCACCGAGAGCAGCAGCCGCTGGCTGCCCGCCTCGCCGCGGAGCTGCGGGTGCTCGGCCAGCTTCTGGGGGTCCGCGACGCCCTCATGCCGCAGGAGACGTGTGAATTCCTTGTTCATCTTCATCGCGTTCTGCAGCATGTCACCGTCGACGACGGCTGCGGCCAGCGCCGGGATGAGCCCGACCATGGACCGGCTTCTCACCTCGGCGGACTGGCCGGAGGGCGCGACCAGCCGGTCATAGTAAAGTCCGTCGGCGTCGTTCCACAGGCCCTGCTGCTCGAGGGCACGCCGGATGCCCGCGAAGTGCTCCAGGAACTTCAGGATAAGGTCCTGCGCCTTGCGGCGGCCGGACCAGGTGAGGGCGCCTGCGATGGAGGCCATCGCCAACGCGTAGGAGCCCATCCAGCCGGTCGCATCGGACTGTTCCAGGGTGTAGCCGGCGGGCAGGTGGGAGCGGTCGATCGGGCCGATGTTGTCCAGGCCGAGGAAGCCGCCCTCGAAGACGTCGCGGCCGTCGGGGTCCTCGCGGTTGACCCACCAGGTGAAGTTGACCAGGAGCTTGTCGAACACCCGGGACAGGAAGTCGAGGTCGCGGCCGCCGTCGATGGCGAAGATCTCCAGCACCGCCCACGCGTGCACCGGCGGGTTGACGTCGCCGAAATCCCACTCGTACGCCGGCAGCGCCCCGCTCGGATGCTGGAACCATTCCCGGCAGATCATGATCATCTGGTACTTGGCGAACGCCGGGTCCAGGTGGGCCAGGACCACGCAGTGAAAGGCCAGGTCCCAGGCGGCGAACCAGGGATACTCCCACTTGTCCGGCATGGAGATGATGTCGAACCCGTCGAAGTTGCGCCACTTGGCGTTCCGCCCGTTCTTGCGCCCGGGCGGCGGTTCCGGCTGGGTCGGGTCGCCATCCAGCCAGCGGGCGACGTCGTAATAGAACAGCTGCTTGCTCCAGAGCATGCCGGCGCAGGCCTGCCGCAGCACCAGGGCCTCGTCGGCGCTCGCGCCCGCTGGCGTCAGCTCGGTGTAGAACTCGTCGGCCTCGGCCCGGCGCTGGGTCATCACCTGATCGAAGTTCTTGCCGAGCGCGGTCGCCGCCGTGCTCGCGGGCTTGCCACGCCCGTCGGCGGCCGGCCGCAGCCGGAGCCTGAGCTCGGCGGTCTGGCCGGGAGGGACGGTGAGCTGATACCAGAATGAGCATTTTGTCCCGGTGCCGGCGGGGTTGATGGTGGGCGCGCCGTGGACGACGTGGTCGTTGATGCCGTCCTTGGGATAGGGGGTGACTGAGGCCGCGCCGTACAGCCGGGCGAGGTTGGTCTCGTTCTCGCAGAACAGGAGCTGCGGGCCAGTACCGTCAGGTGTGGTGGCGGCGATGAGTTCCAGGGTGCCCAGGAACGGGTGGTCGATGGTGATCGACTGGTCGCCGGAGGCCTGCAGGGTTGGCCGGGCCTCAGTGTCGTCCCAGGACCAGGTGTTGCGGAACCATGCGGTGGGCAGCACGTGCAGCGTGTCGGCCTCCGGGCCGGCGTTAGTGACCTGGATGGCCATCAGCAGGTCATCGGGGCCGGCCTTGGCGTAGTGCACCTCGGTGATCCAGTACCGGTCGTCGTTGAACGCGCCGGTGTCGAGCAGCTCGTACTCGGGCTGGTACCGGTTGCGGGCGGCGTTGACATCGATCAGGTCCTGATACGGGTACGCGCCCTGCGGGTAGTGATAGCGCCACCGGTTCCAGGCATGGCTGGGAATGGCATCCAGGTACCACCAGTACTCCTTGACATCCTCGCCATGATTTCCCTGCGGGCCGGTCAGCCCGAACGCGCGCTCCTTCAAGATCGGATCCCGCCCGTTCCACAACGCCAGCCCCAGGCACAGCCGCTGCTCGATATCACAGAACCCCGCCAGGCTGTCCTCCCCCCACCGGTAAGCCTGAGACCGGGCATGATCATGCGGCAGGTAATCCCATGCGTCGCCAGAAGCGCTGTAATCCTCCCGCACCGTCCCCCACTGCCGCTCGCTCACATACGGCCCCCACCGATACCACTCGGTGCCCTCCGCCTGCAGCCCGTCCTCCAGTCGGCCGAAATTTTCGACCCGGTCACGTTCCGCGCCCACCGCATTCCCCTTCGCTTGGGTGTGCAGCCCTTGTTGGGCTCGCGCAAACCAAACGATTCCACGGCCGCAGGTGACCTGTCATCACCTACCGGTCGCTTTCACCTTGGTGAAAGCGACGGCAGAGCCGGCCGGATAGGACGAGCAAGAGGTCACCCCCGTACGGGGCACTAATCGGCGGTCCGCTGTTCAGGCAGTCGCTGACCGCCGCAATCACACGATCGGGGATGGCGAATGATGAGAGACCGGACCAGCCAGTAACTCCCTTTTCACTCGATGTTCACTCTATGTCGGGTAAACATTCATCCCGTCGCTGGTTTGGCGGTTAGCCGGTGACGTAGCGTGCTGAGCTGGCCGCGATCCGATCTTCCTGGATTGGGCTCAGCGTGTCGTGTTGATTACTGAGGGCCGGCGATGATGATGGCCGGTTATAGCCTCCCCGGCCTGATCCACCAGCTCTGCACCCAGCACATCCTGCGCGACCTGGCCGGCGCCGCCGAGACCTACCCGGATGCGCACTGGCCCGTCCAGATCAGCCAGGCCCTCCAGGAACTCATCCACGCCGCGAACACCGCCCGCGCCCAGGGCCTGCCCGCCATCCCGGGGCAAGGTCGCCGCGCCCCTGATCCACGCGTTCAAGCACGGCGTCCTGCTCGGCCTGTCCCAGATTCCCCGCGTCCCAGCCCGCAAACAGCAGCCCTGCCGCGACCTGCTGGAATGCCTGCGCGACCGGCAGGACGACATGCTCCGCTTCACCACCGACCTGCGGATCCCGCCCACCTCCAACCAGGCAGAACGCGATCTGAGACCCGCCAAGACCCAGCAGAAGATATCCGGCCGGCTCCGCTCCGAGCAGGTCACCCGCGACCGGTACGCCATCCGCGGCTACATCTCCACCGTCGCCAAGCGCGGCGCCCACGTCCTGACCGCCATCCAACGACGCCCTCGCCGGCAACCCCTGGATACCGCCTATCCCCGACCCGCCGTAAGCCCCTCACCCACCGCCTCACTCCGCCCCCAACAGCCAAAAAAGCCCACCGGGGATGTGAATGTTTACGATACCGGGGCGCTCGCCGTTAATGTAATTGCCCGATCCAGAGAGCCGGACTTTGGCCGGCTGGTCCTCCGTCTGTTCGGGTGGTGCCTGGCCCATCGCCACCAGATTCCACTTCGCCATCTGAGGCACTCCTTGATCTCGGGGTTCACCCCGCCGGGCCATGGCCACTAGCATTTGCCTGAGCCTGATACGGCGCACTTTGCAGCGTGCTGGCCGAGTTCTCCACCTGGGGGACCGCTGGCACGATCGTCGTGGCCGCGGTGGCCGGCGGCTGACCCTTCGCCGACGTGAGCGCGGTGGCCAGGCGGACAGGGAGGTCTTCAGCGCCGCGGTCAGCGACGGGAACGCGGACTTCGCGTCGGTGGCGAACGCTGCCGCGCTGGTCCGGACGCTGTTCAGCGCGGTCTGCAGAGAGCTCAGGCCGTTCTTGGCGACGTCGACATTGTCGAGGTTGCTGACCGAGGTCTTGAGGTTGGCGGCCTCGGTGCAGTAGGCCGACGTGCTGCCGCATCCTGCGGCCAGCCCGGACAGCGGCGAGCTCGGCCACCATCACGCCATGGCCGCATAACCGCACGCCAGGCCGCTACCAGGCACATGCCAGCAGCGGCCGCGCAACACCACAGGCTATTTCCCCACGGGAGAGCGAGCCCGCCTGTACCCAGGGCAGCTCCCCCGACCTGCCCGGGGCCCCTCACCAGCCCGGTTGAACGCTGTAGGGACCCCAAGCCCGCTTGAACTACGTCGAGCGCAGGAGCCCCGGGCCGCGTCCGCGCGCAGCGCCGCATCGTTGCGCCCGGCCCCGCCCGCCAGGGCGTCTGCCAGCATGCCCGCAAACAGCCCACCCGGACGACTAGCCCCGCCACCTGGCCAAACACGCACCGCACGTAGCAAACCCTCAGGCCAGACCCTGCCGAAACCACATCCCCGAACTGCTTGACAAACCTCCCCTTACGCTGGTTTCCGCGGAAACGTCCGGCACATCTGCCCTGGCCCTGGCCTGCGGCAGCCGCTCGGCAGCGCCCGGCTCAAACGTGAACCTGGACCCGGCTGAAACGTGATGCGCGGCTCCCGCGATAGGACTCGAACCTATAACCTGCCGGTTAACAGCCGGACGCTCTGCCAATTGAGCTACGCGGGATCGGACGGGCCAGATCCGGCAGACCAGGTGATCACTGCCGTATCGGCGTCGCGGCCACTAGGGTAGCGCACGACGGCTGCTGCGTGGTGCGCTGAGCACCCTCAGGGCGGCTGCCCGGCGCATAACAAGCGTTTCGGCTGGGCATGATCGGGAAGTCAGCCAGCGCGGGGTGACCAGCGGGGCGGGGGCTGCGCCGCGCAGCATGACACGCTCGGGAGTCGCGCAGCATGACACGCTCGGGAAAGGTCGAAATGCATCGGTATCGAATCACATTCCTCAGCGGCCTGGCCGCCGGATTCGTGCTCGGCGCACGTGCTGGCCGCGAACGCTATGAGCAAATGAAGAAGATAGCCCGCACCGCCGCGGACAATCCCGCGGTGCAGCAGGCAGCCGGCGCGCTCCAGGCCCAGGCGGCCGAACTGGCGAATTCCGCCCGGCAGCGGGTCACCGACGAGGTGCGCAACCGGGTGCCCGGGATGACGAAGCCGGCCAAGCGAGCGGCCAGCAGCCGCATGCCTGGCCGGGCGAGGCGAAACTCCAACGGGAGCGTCGAGGTTTCAGACGACGAATCCTTCGCCCAGACCGGCGACTCAGAACGCGGGCGCGACGCAGGCCCCATATAGCGACTGGGACCGCAACCTCAGCGTGAGCACCGGCACCCTCAGCGTGAGCACCGGCACCCTCAGCGTGAGCACCGGCACCCTGATGGATTCGGGAATCAGTCAGGAGTTACCTGATCGATTCCCGAATCCATCAGGCGGCAGGCACAGTCGATCCGCCTCAGGCTAGTGATGTCTGGGGTGACAGTGACAGAAGGGACCGCGGAGGCAACAGTGACTGCTATAACTGTCCGCCCAGGTCGCTCGGACGGTCAGCTGACCGGGGAAGTCAGCTGACCGGGGAAGTCAGACCAGGTACTCCCGGAGCATCTGAGCCCGGCTGGGGTGCCGGAGCTTAGCGAGCGTCTTTGACTCGATCTGGCGGATCCGCTCCCTGGTCACGCCGAACTCGCGACCGACCTCCTCCAGGGTGCGCGGGTGGCCGTCGCTCAGGCCGAACCTGAGCTGGATGATCCGCTGCTCCCTGATGGTCAGGTTGTCGAGGACCTGCTCCAGCTGGTCTTGCAGCATGATGAAGGCGGCGGCCTCCATCGGGACCACGGCATCGGCATCCTCGATGAAGTCGCCCAGGTCGGAGTCTTCCTCGCCGATCGGCGACTGCAGCGAGACCGGCTCCTGCGCGATCCGCTGGATCTCGGCTACCCGTTCCGGATGCATGCCCATCTCAGCGGCGATCTCGTCAGGCGTCGGCTCGCGTCCCAGATCTTGGTGGAGCTGGCGCTGGATCCTGGTCATCTTGTTGATGGTCTCGACCATGTGCACCGGGATCCTGATCGTCCGCGCCTGATCGGCAATGGCCCGGGTGATGGCCTGCCTGATCCACCAGGTGGCGTAGGTGGAGAACTTATAGCCCTTGGTGTAGTCGAACTTCTCCACGGCCCTGATCAGGCCCAGGTTCCCCTCCTGGATCAGGTCGAGGAACACCAGCCCCCGGCCGATGTACCGCTTGGCGATGGATACCACGAGCCGCAGGTTGGCCTCGATGAGCCGCTGCTTGGCCCGGCAGCCGTCGGCGGCCAGCAAGGCGAGTTCCGCGATCTCCGCGCGCTGCGGCCCGGAGGTCCGCCCGCCGCACTGCAGCTTCTCCGTGGCGAACAGGCCCGCCTCGATGGCCTTGGCGAGATCCACCTCGTCCTGCGCGGTCAGCAGCGGCACCCGACCGATCTCGCGCAGATAGATCCGGACCAGGTCGCCAGTCGCGGCCCGCCTGACGTTGTCAGCCTGCCCGGCGCGGCGCAGCTCATCTGGCTCGTCTGGAGGCGGTTCGACGACCTCGACCCCCTCGTCGGCGAGCAACCGCAGCACGCCATCGACGGCGTCAGGGGGAAGGTCGCAGCGGTCAAACGCCGCGGCCAGTTCGGTCATCGCCACGGTGCCTCGTTCTCTGGCCCGCGCTACGAGGTCGGTCATATCGTCTACTGGGGGGAGAACCGCAAGGCTCATGCAGACCAGTGTGCGTCAGGAACCTTGTGTTCAGGGGACCTAATATTGTCACCTTCGCGATAGTTACGTAGCCGACCGATCACATGCAGTGCGAGCCTACAAAGCCCCTCCGGCCTGCTCCGAAAGCACCTTCCTGCGCTGTTCGAGGGCGACCAGATCGCCGAACAGGCGGTTGTAGCCGATCGTCTCCGTGACCGGGTTCAGTCGTTGCAGGCGTGACTTCACGACGGCAATCTCCCTGCTCACGGACAGCTCGCCGATCCGGGCGAGCACGGCATCCGCGTACCGGGCATCGGGCTCGCCGTCGGCCCTCGGGGCGCGGGGCGGCTCGACGGCAAGCTGGGTCACGAACGTCCTGGCCCGGTCGTCGGGAGCGGCCGCGCGCAGCCGCTCGGCCCACTCCCGGCCGCCTCCCGCAGCCCGTCCGGCCCCCCCGCACGCGGCAATGAGCTCGAACACCGCAGCATGCGCCGGGGCGGTAAATGCCGCCGCCCCGAGCTCGTCGAAGACCGGACCGCACAGCGCCGGCCGTTGCACGGCCAGCTTCAGTGCCTCGCGCTCGACCTGGATGACGGGGTCGCGCAGGTCGTAGCGGAACTGATCAGCTCGCTCCGTCGGCCGGGCCGGGCCGTTCTGGCCGTTCCGCTGCCCGTCACCTTGCTGCCCGTCATCGTGCTGCCCGTCATCGCGCTGCCCGTCATCGCGCTGCCCGGCACCGTGCTGCCCGGCACCCCGCTGCCCGTTACCCCACTGCTCGTCATCGCGCCGCCCGTCACCGCGCCACCCAGCGCCGCCGTACTGCCCGCCGCCGCGCTGTCCGCCACCGTGCTGTCCGCCGCCGCGCTGGCCCTCGCCGCGCCGCCCTCCGCTGCCCGGCCCGCCGCTGCGACCCGACTGGGCCGGTGCCGAATGGCTGCGGATCCTGGCCAGTACGAATGTCTCGTCCATCATTCCGAGCCACCGGTCCAGGCTGACCGCGTAAAGCTGGCGCAGCCCCCGGTCCTTGATCTTGGCCACGATCGGTGCGGCCGCGTCAAGGGCGGCGAGCCGACCCTCGGCGGTGTTCAGGTCGTGCTCGCCGAGCGCGCTGCGGATGGCGAACTCGAACAGCGGCACGCGCTGCGCGATGAGGTCCCGGACGGCGCCGTCCCCGCGGGCGAGCCGCAGGTCGCAAGGGTCGAGCCCGTCGGGCTGCACGGCGACGAAGGTCTGCGTGACGAACTTCTCCTCCATGCTGAACGCGCGCAGCGCCGCCCGCTGCCCAGCCCGGTCCCCGTCGAAGGTGAAGATGACCTCGCCGCGGAACTGACTGTCATCCATCAGCAGTCGCCGGAGGATCGTGATGTGGCCATCACCGAACGATGTGCCGCTGGTGGCCACGGCGGTCGTCACCCCCGCCAGGTGGCAGGCCATCACGTCCGTGTACCCCTCGACGATGACTGCCTGCCTGCGCTGGGCGATGTCCCGCTTGGCCAGATCCGCCCCGTACAGCACCGAGCTCTTCTTGAACAGTGCTGTCTCGGGCGTGTTCAGGTACTTGGGGCCGTCGTCGTCATCGCGGAGCTTGCGAGCGCCGAACGCGATAACGTCCCCGGTCAGGTCCCTGATCGGCCAGATCAGCCGTCCGCGGAACTTGTCGATCAGGCCGCGCCTGCCGTGGCTGGCCAGGCCGCCGGCGAGCAGTTCCGCGTCGGTGAAGCCCCGCCCGTGCAGGTGCCTGGCCAGCGCGTCCCATTCAGCGGGCGCGAACCCGATCCCGAATCGCTCGGCGTCTGGCTGCTCGAAGCCGCGTGAGGATAGGAACGCCCGCCCTGAGACGGCATCGGCGCCCGCGAGCCGTTCTGCGTAAAACTCAGCCGCCGCGCGGTGTGCCTCAATCAGCCGGCGCCGCTGCGTCTGCTCCTGGCCGGGAACGTGGCCGCCCTGCTCGTATCTCAGGTCGATCCCGGCCCTGGCCGCCAGCCGCTCGACCGCCTCGGCGAAGCTGAGATGGTCGATCATCTGCACGAACTTGATGACGTCGCCGCCCTCGGAGCAGGAGAAGCAGTAGAACAGGCCACGGGCCGGGGTGACATTGAAGGAGGGGGTCTTCTCCTCGTGAAACGGGCAAAGTCCCTTGAGCGAGCCGCCACCGGCATTCTTGAGCTGGAGGTACTCCCCCACGACCTCCTCGACTGGCGAGCGCTCGCGGACCAGAGCGATGTCCTCGTCGCGGATCCGGCCTGCCACGTCCGCCCTCCGCTCACACCTGTTGTCGTCGCGGCGAGTCTAGTCCCGCCACGGCCGCCGCGAGCCGCGAGCCGCGAGCGCCGACCAGCCCGGCTGATAGCCTCCCGGCGTGACCAGCCTCCTCGTGCTCTGGGATGTGGACTACACGCTGGTCGACTCGGACGGCGTCGGCCGACTGCTCTACGAGACCGCGTTCCGAGAGATGTTCGGCGGGGACCTGCCACAGCCCGGCCTGATGTCCGGCCGGACCGATAGCGCGATTGCGCTCGAGGTGCTGACGTTGGCGGGACTGCCCGAGCCGCGGCGGCTGGTCGGCGCCTTCCAGAAGGTCCTGGCGGCCCATGCGCCCGAGCTGGCGCAGACCGTGAGGGAGCAGGCCCGCGCTCTGCCGGGCGCCGCCGCCGCGCTCGCCGCGCTGGCCAGGCTGAACGAGCCGGCCAGCCCGGCAGGCAATGCCCCGGCAGACGATGCCCCGGCAGGCGATGCCCCGGCAGGCCAAGACCCGGCGGGGGATGGCACGACGGCCGATGCCTCGGCTTGGGGCCGGTCGCGGCCCCGGGTGGTCCAGTCACTGCTGACCGGCAACATCAGGCCGCTTGCCGAGGTCAAGCTTGGCCCGCTTGGCCTGCTTGCCCACCTTGACCTCGACGCCGGCGCCTATGGTGACGCTCACGAAGTCAGAGCCGAGCTCGTGCATACGGCCCGGCGCAATGCGCACCGACGCTATGGCGACGGCTTCGCCGGCGAGGCCACCATCCTGGTGGGCGACACGCCGCTGGACATCGAAGCCGCGCTGGCCACCGGAGCCCGCGCGGTCGGCGTCGCCACCGGCGCCTTCGGCGTGGGAGAGCTCACCGCCGCCGGCGCGCATGCCGTGCTGGCCGACCTCACCGACACCAGCCGTGTCCTTGCGGCCATCCTGGCCGAGCCGGTCCCAGCCCCGTCGCCGCCCCCCTCGCCGTCGCCGCCTCCCTCGCCGTCGCCGCCTCCCTCGCCGTCGCCGCTCCCCTAGCCGTCGCGCCCCTGGCCGTCGCCTGAGTGATCCTGACGACTTTCCAGCAGATATCGCGGGAAGCCCGTCAAGATCTTCGAGTGACCCACGGCCGTGGGGCCGGATTGCCTTTATCCACAGCCGCGCGGGTCGGATCGCCTTTCTCCACGGGCTGTCTTGACGAGCTGAACCGGCCCCGCCCAGGCACCGAGACTGGACCCGTGCCGGTCATTCTCGAAGGCGACTGCCGCGACCTGGTGGCCAGGCAAGGCGGCATCATCAGCCGCCGCCAGGCCATCAGCTACGGCATTTCCGAAGCGATCATCGACAACCAGCTGCGCATTGCTCGATGGCGACAGCAGTACCGGGGCGTGTATGCGACGTTCACGGGTCCGGTGCCACGGGAGGCCCAGCTGACCGCGGCGCTGCTGCGAGCCGGCCCTGATGCGACGCTCAGCCATCACACCGCGGCCGAACTTGCCCTGCTGGCCGACGAGCCCAGCGCTCTCATTCACATCACGGTGCCGACCAGAAGCCATCCAGGGCCGATACCCGGCATAGTGATCCACCGATCGACACAGATCTCGGCAGCACGCCACCCGGTCCTGCTGCCGCCCCGGACTCGCGTCGAGGAGACCACCCTGGACCTGATAACGGTCGCAGCCGGGTTCGATGAGGCCTACGGCTGGCTGTGCCGCGCCACCGGCCGGCGCCTCACCACCGCCGGACGGCTGACTGCAGCGGTGACCGCACGTAGCCGGATGCGCTGGCGAGGCGAGATCCTCGACGCACTCAGTGAGATCGATGAGGGAGTTCAGTCGAACCTGGAGCGCCGCTATGTCCGCGACGTCGAGCGCGCTCACCGGCTGCCGACCGCCAGGCGTCAGGCCCGGATAGTCTCCGGCGCCCGCTCGAAGTACCTCGACGACCTTTACGGGGAGTTCGGCGTGGCGGTGGAACTCGACGGCCAGGCCGCCCATCCGGTGGAGAAACGCTGGATGGACATTCACCGGGACAACTTCTGCGCCCGCTCCGGAATTGTCACGCTGCGCTACAACTGGGCCGACGTCACCAGCCGGCCCTGCTGGGTGGCCGCTGAGCTCAGCGACGTGCTGCGCAGCCGCGGCTGGCCGGGACGCCCGAGACGGTGCGGCCCATCCTGCGTAGTCGACTCTCCGACGATCGCGACCACCGCGGCGCCCTCCGGCACCGCCTCAGCATCCCCCGCCACCACTGCAGTCTCCCCCGCTAACGATCCGCAATGATCTTGTCGACTTCCCAGTAGATACCGCTGAGAGCCCGACAAGATCTTGGAACGCCCGCCGCGAGGGGGGTCCGGGCCGTGACGGGACTGAGGGAGCCGGCCCCAAGGAAGCCGGTCCCGAGGAAGCCGGTCCCGAGGAAGCCGGTCCCGAGGAAGCCGGTCCCGAGGAAGCCGGTCCCGAGGAAGCCGGGACCGAGGAAGCCGGGACCAAGGAAGCCGGGACCAAGGAAGCCGGTCCCAAGGAAGCCGGTCCCAAGAAAGCCGGGACGTACAGAGCCGGGACCAAGGGAGCGGGACGAACGGCGGCGGGTCAGAGCTCGGTGAGCGGGATATCGGGGTCTTCGAGCCGCGCGACGTCGACACTGACGCCGGATCGGATCAGCGCCTGGATGTCGTCGTTCACATCCCAGACATTGACGTTCATCCCGGCTACCACGGCGCCGTCGGCCAGCCAGAACGCGATGAACTCCAGCGCCTCGCGGTCGCCGCGGTAGACCACCTGATCGTAGCTACCCGGCTCGGGCAGCCCGGCGGCCTCCATGCCGAGGTCGTACTGGTCGCTGTAGAAGTAAGGGACCACGTCGTAGGAGACCTCCTGGCCGAGCATGGACCGCGCGGCGGCCGGGCCTCCGGCCAGCGCATTGGCCCAGTGTTCGACCCGGATCCGCCGGCCGAGCAGCGGATTAAACCAGTTCGCGACGTCACCCGCCGCGAAGATCGCCGGATCGGAGCTGCGCAGCGCCTCGTCGACGAATATCCCGTTCTCGACTTCCAGGCCGGCCGCGGCGGCGATGGCGTCGTTCGGCACCGCGCCGATCCCGACGATCACCACGTCGGCGGGCACTTCCTCGTCCGCTGAGGTGATCACCGAACCGACCCGGCCGTCCGAGCCCCGCAACTCGGCCACACCCTCGCCGAACCTGAACTCCACGCCGTGGCTGCGGTGCAGGTCAGCGAAAGCCTCACCGACTTCAGGGCCGATGCTGCGGTACAGGGCGCCTGGCTCGGGCTCCACGATCGTGACGTCGCAGCCGTACTGGCGGGCGGCCGCCGCGGTCTCCAGCCCGATCCAGCCCGATCCGGCGATGACCACGCGGCTGCCCGCCGCCAGCGACGCCCGCAGCTGGTCAGAGTCGGGCTTGGACCGCAGGTACAGCACACCGCTCAGGTCGGCGCCTGGTACCCGGAGCCGGCGCGGCGAAGCGCCCGTGGTGATCAGCAGCTTGTCGTAGGAGACTGGCTCACCAGCGGCCAGCATGACCTGCCGGGCGGCGGCGTCGACCGAAATGACCGTGACGCCGAGCCGCAGGTCGACGTCATGCTCGGGATACCAGCTTGCCTCGTGGACGTACACCGAGTCCGCGTCGTCCTTGCCGAGCAGGTAGCCCTTGGAAAGCGGCGGCCGCTCGTAGGGGCGCAGCTGTTCATCGCCGATGAGGATGACGGCCCCGGCGAAGCCCTCCTCGCGCAGGGTTTCGGCTGCCTTGGCCCCAGCCAGGCTGGCCCCGACGATCACGTAGGTTTCCTCGGCAGGCATCGGCCACTCCTTCCGGCGAACTGGCCCGGCTCAGGATTTCACTGGCACCGCCGGCGGTGCCAGGCGATAGCCGAAGTATCCGTGAGCGAGGCGATCTGGTCGACCACGACACGCAGCCGCTGCGCGGCCGACCCCGCCTCGGCGTAGCCCGGGCGGAAGACCGGATCCAGCGCGCCCGGTGCGCCGGCCCGCACGGCGGCGGCCAGCTCGGTGATCAGCTCGCGCTGGCTGGCCTGCGCGGCGGTCACCCCGGGCCGGTTCATCACGTAACGGGCGGTGACTCCCTTGAGCAGCGCGCATTCAAGGCGCTGCCGCCTGGGCACCACCAGGTCGGCGGCGTACCTGGTCAAGCCCACGGCGCCGCCGGCGCCCCTCTCGCCGGCGCCCTTCTCCGGCCGGCCGCCAGCGCCGCTCCTGCCGGCGCCCTTCTCCAGCCAGCCGTCGGCGCCGGTCAGGCCGGCCGCGGGCAGGCCGGCCGCGGGCAGGCCGGCCGCGGTCAGCGTAGCGTCCTGCGCTGCATCGCAGAACCGGCTGATCAGCTCGCTGGTCAGGTGCTTCAGCGCGGCCAGCGACGCGGGGCCGCCGTCGAAGTCGACGGGCCACGCGGGCAGGCTGAGCAGGCTGGCGAACACCTCGCCCAGCTCGCCGGCGGTCACCGAGCCCGGCTCGCAGTACGTGGCGGCGGTCAGCTCAGTGACTGCCCGGCGCTCGGCGCCGTCCCGCAGCGCGGCCAGCGTGATCATGCCGGACTGCAGGCCGTCCTCCAGGTCATGCACGGAGTAGGCGACGTCGTCAGCCCAGTCCATGACCTGCGCCTCCAGGCAGCGACGATCATCAGGAACGCCGTCACGCACCCAGCCGAACGCCTTCGCGTCGTCCTCGTACGCCCCATACTTGATCTGTCCGGGCTTGGCCAGCCACGGGTACTTCAAGGTGGCGTCGAGGCTGGCGCGGGTCAGGTTCAGGCCGGCCCCGAGGACCTTAGCCTCCAGCCTGGTCAGCAGCCTGAAGCTCTGCGCGTTGCCTTCGAACCCCCCGCAGTCCGCGGCGATGCCGGCCAGCGCCTGCTCGCCGTTGTGGCCGAACGGCGGGTGCCCCAGATCGTGGGCCAGGCAGGCCGCGTCGACCAGGTCGGGGTCACACCCTAGGATTGCCCCCAGCTCGCGGCCGATCTGCGCGCATTCCAGCGAGTGGGTGAGCCGGGTGCGCGGGAAATCACCCGAGCCCACCTCGACCACCTGCGTCTTGGCCGCCAGCCTGCGCAGCGCGGCGCTGTGCAGGACCCGGGCCCGGTCCCGCTCGAACTCACCACGCCACGGCCGCTGGGTGCGGGTCCGCTGTTCCGGCACCCAGCGCGCCGTGGCCTGGCGGTCGTAGCCGCCGGTCACCGGGCGCGATAGCCGGGGCTCACCGGGTGTCGCTGCTTCCGGCGGCCTCCTCGACCGCTGCCCGCCCGGCTTCCAGCCTGGCCACCGGAACCCGGAACGGGGAGCACGACACGTAGTCGAGGCCCGCCCGGTGGAAGAAGTGCACCGAGTCGGGATCGCCGCCGTGCTCGCCGCAGACGCCGATCTTGAGGTCGGGGCGGGTGGCCCGGCCCTCCTCGACGGCGATCCTGACCAGCCGCCCGATGCCGTCGGCGTCCAGCGTCTCGAACGGTGAGACCCCGAACACCCCCAGGTCGATGTAGCGGCTGAAGAACGAGCCTTCCACGTCATCTCTCGAAAAGCCCCAGCCCATCTGGGTGAGGTCATTGGTGCCAAACGAGAAGAACTCAGCGACCTGCGCGATCTGGCCAGCCGTGAGCGCGGCCCGGGGAACCTCAATCATCGTGCCGATCAGGGTGTGCACGTTGGTCCCGGTCTCGGCGGCTACCTCGGCCAGCACCCGCTCGGTCTCCTCGCGAGCCACCTCGAGTTCCTGAACGGCGCCGACCAGCGGGATCATGATCTCCGGATGCGGGTCCCCGCCCGCCGCGACCCGGTCGGCGGCCGCGTGCGCGATCGCGCGTACCTGCATCGCGTACAGGCCCGGTACGACCAGCCCGAGGCGCACCCCGCGCAGGCCGAGCATCGGGTTCTCCTCGTGCAGCCGCCGGACGGCGTCCAGCAGCTTGCGGTCGGAATCGGTGGCGTCGTCCCCGGCCAGCGCGATCTTGACGGTCAGCTCGGTCAGGTCGGGCAGGAACTCGTGCAGCGGCGGGTCCAGCAGCCTGATGGTGACCGGCTTGCCGTCCATGGCCGCCAGGATCTCGACGAAGTCGCCGCGCTGCAGCGGCTCCAGCGCGTCCAGCGCGGCCTTCCTGGTCTCGTCGTCGTCGGCCAGGATCATGTTCTCGACCAGCTGCCGGCGCTCGCCGAGGAACATGTGCTCGGTCCTGGTCAGGCCGATGCCCTGGGCGCCGAACCGGACCGCGCGCGCCGAGTCCTCGCCGGTGTCGGAGTTGGCCCGCACGCCCAGGCGCCGCCGCCGGTCGGCGTGCTTCATGATCGCGTTCACCGCGCTGACCAGCTCGTCGGACTCCGGGTCCAGCTTGCCCTCGAAGTACTCGACCACCGGCGAGGGGACGACGGCCACCTTGCCGAGGAAGACCACGCCTGAGGTGCCGTCGATCGAGATCACGTCGCCCTCATTGACGATCACGCCGTCCGGAGCGGTGAACTTGCGGCCGACCAGGTCCATCTCGAGCTCGTCGGCGCCGCAGACGCAGGTCTTGCCCATCCCGCGGGCGACCACCGCCGCGTGGCTGGTCTTGCCACCGCGGCTGGTCAGGATGCCGCGGGCAGCGATCATGCCGTGCAGGTCGTCCGGGTTGGTCTCGCGCCGGACCAGGATGACGTCCTCGCCCGCGGCTGCCTGCTCGACCGCCCGGCCGGAGTCGAACACCGCCTTGCCGACCGCCGCGCCCGGCGATGCGCTGACCCCCTTGGCGATCTGCTTGACGTCGCCGCTGGCGTCGAACCTCGGGAACATCAGCTGCCCGAGCTGATCGCCGGTGACCCGCATCAGGGCCTCGTCCATGTCGATCAGGCCCTGCTCGACAAGCTGCATGGCGATCCGGAACGCGGCTCCGGCGGTGCGCTTACCCACTCGGGTCTGCAGCATCCACAGCTTGCCGCGCTCGATCGTGAACTCGATGTCGCAGAGGTCCCGGTAGTGGTTCTCCAGCGTCGACATGATCTGCATCAGCTCGGGGTAGGACTTGGCGTCGATCCGCTCCAGGTCCTGCAGCGGAACCGTGTTACGAATGCCGGCCACGACGTCCTCGCCCTGCGCGTTCTGCAGGTAGTCGCCGTAGACACCCCGCTGGCCGCTCCCCGGGTCGCGGGTGAAGGCCACGCCGGTGCCCGAGTCCGGCCCGAGGTTGCCGAACACCATCGCCACGATGTTGACCGCGGTGCCGAGGTCGGCGGGAATCCGCTCCTGGCGCCGGTACAGCACGGCCCGGTCAGCGTTCCACGAGTTGAAGACGGCGTTGACCGCCATGTCCATCTGCTCGCGGGGGTCCTGCGGGAAGTCACGACCCGAGTGGTCGCGCACGATCCCCTTGAAGGTGTCAACGATGCCGCGCAGGTCCTCAGCGTCCAGGTCCAAATCGTTCTTGGTGCCCTTGGCCTGCTTGGCCGACTCGATCGCGTGCTCGAACGCGTCGCCCTCGATGTCCAGCACGGTCCTGCCGAACATCTGGATCAGCCGCCGGTACGCGTCCCAGGCGAACCGCTCGTTATTGGCCTGCTTGGCCAGGCCCTGAACCGACTCATCGGACAGGCCGATGTTCAGCACCGTTTCCATCATGCCCGGCATGGAGAACTTAGCCCCGGACCGGACGCTGACCAGCAGCGGATCCTGATGGTCGCCGAGCTGCTTGCCCATCTTTTCCTCAAGCTGCCGCAGATGCGTGGTCACCTCGGCGGCCAGGCCGTCGGGGATCTTTCCCTCCTTGAGGTAATAGCGGCAGGCGTCCGTGGTGATGATGAAGCCGGGCGGTACCGGCAGGCCCAGGTTGGTCATCTCAGCCAGGTTGGCGCCCTTGCCGCCCAGCAGGTCTTTCAGGTCCTTGTTGCCCTCGGTGAAGTCGTAGACAAGCTTCGGCACTGCACGCACTCCTCGTAATGCCGCACGACCGGCACGACGGCGCGGACGCGGGGCGGCTCGGTGATTGGCACCCTCACGGGCCTCTTAAGATCTTGCGGCCTCACGGCCCCTCTATCGGACTCTACCGAGGATGCGGCGCCGCAGCGACGTGGCCAGCCCACCGGGAGCACAACACATTGGCGTCCCAGGGACAATTCGCGAAACTGCACCCGGGCCTGGCCGGACGGCAACAGCTGAAGGTGAGCACGGTATCCGTGACAGACTCAGCCATGGACATGCCGAGCCAGGCCGTGATCGGGCTGCTGCAGCCGGGCGAGATGGGCGCAGTCGTCGGGCAGTGCCTGACCAGCGCGGGACATGCGGTGCTGTGGGCCTCGGACGGGCGCGGGCCGCAGTCCGCCGCCCGGGCCCGCCGAGCCGGCCTGGAGGACGTCGGCACGGCCGCCGAGATGGCCGACCGCGCCGAGGTCATCCTGTCGATCCTGCCGCCGCACGCGGCCCTGGACATGGCCTGGGCGGTGCAGGGGTTCAACGGGATCTTCGTGGATGCGAACGCCATCGCGCCCGCCGCCGCGCGCGAGATAGCGCGCATGATCGAGGACGGCGGCGGCAGCTACGTCGACGGCGGGATCATCGGGCCGCCGCCGGTCGCGGCCGGCAGCACCCGCCTGTATCTGTCCGGACCCCGGGCCGAGCAGGTACGCGAACTGTTCGCCGGCACGCCGCTCAGTGCCCAGGTGGTCGCGGGCGGGATGACAGCGGCCTCCGCCGTGAAGATGGCCTACGCCGCGTGGACCAAGGGCAGCGGCGCGCTCCTGCTCACGGCACGGGCCATGGCCAGGGCCGAAGGCGTCGAGGACACGCTGCTGGCCGAATGGGCGCTCTCTCAGCCACAGCTGGCGGACCGGTCGGCCGGCGCGGCCCGCGCGGCCCGGGCCAAGGGATGGCGCTGGGTCGCCGAGATGGAGGAGATCGCCGCGACCATGGCGGCCGCCGGGCTGCCGGACGGCTTCCACCAGGCCGCGGCGGAGGTGTTCCGCCGCTCAGGTCACATCTCGCCCGGCGAGCTGTCGGACGGCAGCCTCGACGCGGTCCTGCACGGGCTCATCGGTGATAGTCCGCCCGCGTAGCCGACGGTTCGCAGGCTCACCCCCGCCGGCTCGGATCGGCCAGGATGAGCAGGCCGCGCAGGCCGGCGTCCAGCGCCAGGCCCGCCAGCGCGATCGTGATGATCCCGGCGAAGACGAGCGCGGTGTCCAGGTAGTCGCCGGCCTGCATGATCAGGAAACCGAGCCCGCTGGTGGCCGCGAGCAGCTCGACAGCCACGATGCTGCTCCAGGCGCCGGCCATCGAGATGCGCATGCCGGTCAGGATGCCAGGCAGCGCGGCGCGGATCTGGACGTGCAGCAGCGTGTAGGCGCGCGACGCGCCCAGCGTTCTCGCGCAGAGCCGCAGGTCCTCGGGAACCTCGTCGAGCGCGGCGACGGTGGTCACGGCCATCACCGGGACGACGCCGATGACGATGAGGACCTCCTTGGGCAGCTCGCCGATGCCCAGCCAGACGATGAACAGCGGGATGAAGGCGAGCGGCGGCAGCGGCCTGATGACCTCGATGATGGGATCGATCAGGTGCCTGATCACCCGGCTGGCCGACATCGCCGCGCCGGCCGTCACGCCGATGACCACCCCGATCACGAAGCCGGTCAGGATCCGCCGCAGGCTGATATAGAGGTCGAGCCAGAGCGGCCTGCCCTGGGCCGGGTAGGGCGTGCCGAGATAGTGCAGGAACTGCTGGGCCGTCTGGCTGACCGACGGCAACGCGACCTGGTCGTTCAGGATCATGGCGGCCGCCTGCCACAGCAAGAGCAGTGTGGCCAGCCCGGCCGCCCCGGTCGCCACCCGCCTGGTCCGGGCCCGGCGCCGGGCCCGCCGGTGCGCGAGCAGGTCGGCGCGCTCGTCAAAATCGGCGTGGTCAGCCGCGGCCGGGGCCGCTGGCGCCGTCTCCTCGATCACGGCAGTGGCCCCAGGTGAGAGTGGATACAAGCCGGACATCGGTTACTCCTTCGCGGGAGGCCCGCCAGCGGGCCGCAGCGGCGAGCCCTGATGGCTCAGGCGGTCAGGGACGCGCGGATCCTGCGCTTGACGGCGAGGAACTGATCGGTGTCGACATCGACCGCATGGCGCGGGCGGCGCAGCGGCACATCGATGATTTCCTGGATGCCGGGCGGCCTGCCGCCCATCACGGCCACCCGGTCGCCGAGCAGGACCGCCTCCTCGATGTCGTGCGTCACGAAGATGATGGTGATCTGGTATCGCTCCCACATGCCCAGCAGGAAATCGTGCATGCGGATCCGGGTGATCGCGTCGAGCGCGCCGAACGGCTCGTCCATGAGCAGCACCGAGGGCCTGGTCACCATCGCCCGGGCGAACGCGGCGCGGTGCCGCATTCCGCCCGACAGCTCATGCGGGAACGCGTCGCTGAACTGGGCCAGGCCCACGGTCTCCAGGATCGCCTCGGCCTCGGCGTCAAGCTCGGGGTCGTCTCGCTCGTCGAGGCCAGCGGCGCGTTGCGCCCGGGGGCCAAACAGGACGTTTTTCCTCGTGGTCAGCCAGGGGAACAGCATCGGGCTCTGGAACAGCATGCCCCGGTCGGGGGCCGGCCCGGTGACGGGCCGGCCCCGACGGTTACTGAGCCCTCGTCGCACTCCAGCGCGCCCGCCACGATGCGCAGCAGGGTGGACTTACCGCAGCCGGACGGCCCGAGCAGGCAGACCAGCTCGCCGGGCGCGACCTGCAGGCTGATCCCGGCCAGGGCGACCGTACGCCGGCCGGACCGGCGGAAGGTCTTGCCGACCTGGTCGAGCACCACGTGGGCGGCAGTTGCCCCGTCCTCGGTCAGCTGCCCGCCCGCGTCCGGGACGGCGTCAGCTCGAGCAGCCACCGGCCAGCGCCTTCTTGACGAAGGTCGGATCGACATGGGTCGCGACCACCGCTGCCGACGGTGCCGAGGTCAGCCTGCCCTGCCCGACCAGGAACTGCCCGGTCTGCACGTACGCCTTGACGATCGGGCTGGTGGTGTCGTTCGGGCTGGAGCCGAGCCAGTGGAGCTGCTGGCTGAGCGGGATGAACGGATAGCTCCTGGTGGCCGGGATGATCAGGCTGCCCGGCACGCCCTGGACCTTGGCGCTCTGGGTCAGGTACTTCGTGGCCTGCGGGCCGGTCAGCAGGCGGGTCGCCTGGACCTCGGCGCAGACGTAATTCTGCACCAGCGCGGGATCGCTCTTGACGATGTTCTGCGAGACCGCGACCACGTTCAGGCCGGGGATGCCCAGCTTGGCGATCTGCTCGGCGTCGACCAGCGGGTGGCCGCCCTGCTGAGTCAGCTGGGCTTCGGGTCCCGCTTGCACGTAGGCCGCGGCCACCGAGCCGGCCAGGTAGGCCGCCGCCGCCGCCTGCTCGCTGGCGAAGCCCACCACCTTGACCGAGCCGGTGAGATGCTGCAGGCCGAGCCAGCCGCGCAGCTCGTAGTCCTCCGACGAGCCGACCAGGACGCCGACCGATTTGCCGGCCAGCTGGCTGGCCGAGGTGATCGACTTCGGCACGATCAGCGCGTCCGCGTCGAAGCTCTGCGCGATGACCACGTCGACTCCGGTACCGGTACCGATCGCCCCGACGACCGGCGGGTTCCCGACCCCGCTGATCGCCTGCAGGCTGCCGCTGCGCATCTCGGCGATCGCGGTCACGCCCGCGTCGAACGGCACGAAATGCAGCTGCGCCGTAATGGTCTTGGCCAGCGCCGCGTCGGAGTCGATGATGCTGTCGGAGTTCGCGACCGTGCCCTGGCCGTAGGCGATGGTGAAGCCGGGCAGCGCCGCTCCGGCTCCCCCGCTCCTGGTGACGGCCCAGACGATGACCGCGATGACGACGACTGCGGCCACAGCCAGGCCGCCGTAGATCCGCCGCCGCTTGCGCTTGTAGACCGGAACCGGCTTGCGGCCCGAGTCCCGGGTATCTGCTGAGGTGCTCATGGGATTCCTTCGTGACCGGGATGGCTGGACAGGGAGTACGCCGACCGAGGCTCAGTTCGCCGCGCCCGCGTAATAAGCGGACGCCTCGCCCTTGAGCGGGACGCTGGGACGGCCGTCGACGCCGACCGGCGCCGGGCCCGCCACCGTGACCCGCTCGCCGCGGCGGTGCGCGGTGCCGTAGTCGAAGATCGCGTAGTGCTGGGTGGCGCGGTTGTCCCAGATGGCCAGGTCGCCCTCGCGCCAGCGCCAGCGGATGGTCTGCTCCGGGCGGGTGACGTAGTCCTGCAGGATCCGGATCAGGTCGCGGGACGCCTGCGGCGAGAACCCGATGACGGTCCGGGCGAATCCGCCGAGGACCAGCGAGCGCTCGGCGGTTTCCGGGTGCACGCGCACCGCGGGGTGCTCGGTCTCGTAGACCGTCGAGACGAATTCCCTCCGCCGCGCGTCCAGCGCCGGGTCACTGCGTTCTTCCCGGCCGTAGACCGCCGCGTAGTCGTAATCGTTGGTGTGCACGATCCGCAGGCGATCGGCCAGGTCCCGCAGCTGGGCGGGCAGGCTCTCGTAGGCGGTCACCGTGTTAGCCCAGACCGTGTCCCCGCCTACCTGCGGGATCACGACGGCGTGCAGCAAGGTAAAGGCCGGCGGCCGGTCGACGAACGTCACATCGGTGTGCCAGTGGTTGGCGCGGCCGCCCTGGCGCGAGTCGATCTCCTCGAGGAGCGGCTGGTCAGGTGGCGACGCCAGGGTCGGGTGGCCAAGCGTCAGCGGGCCGAGCCGCTCGGCGAAGGCAACCTGCCGGGCGTAATCGAGGTTCTGGCCGCGGAGGAAGACAACCTTGTGGTCCAGCAGCGCCTGGCGGATCTGCGCGACGGCATCGTCGCTGAGTACCTCGCCGGTGTCGACGCCGGAGATCTCGGCGCCGATGTGGCCGGCCAGCCTGGCGACGCCGATGCGGGCGCGGGTGGTGATGGTCTCGGTCATGGTGGGTGCCTCTCGGCTCGGGGCGGATGGACGGACTCGGCAGCCGCGCGCGGTGCGCTGGCGCTCGCGCCGCGGCTGGGCGCGGGCGGCTGGGCGCGGGCATCGCGGCTTGCCCGGCGGGCGCGCGGCATGAGCGCGCCAGCGGGTTACTGGCGAGCGGAACGGATATCGGCGGGAGGGGGCCTGCGCTGGCCCGCCTTCAGCTCGGGCGGCAGGCCCGTGCGGCAGGCCCGTGCGGCAGGCCCGTGCGGCAGGCCCGTGCGCTGTGCTGGCTGAAACGACGCGAGGTAGCTGGTCAGGCCGGGGCGGAACAGATAGCGCTGGCTACGAGGAGCTGGTCCACGTAGCGCCGCTCGGTGCCGTCGTGGGTCGTCATAGCTAGAGCATCGCAGGCCCGTTGCCTCTAGTCAATATTTCCGACCGTTATTGTCGGCAATACGATCTTGCGGTCTTCAGCAATGTGAATCACTGGCGGCTACCTGATGTCTTCGAGGGACGATTCTGGCCGGCCGCGGTCGAGAATCTGTGCCCAGGTGTGACTTCCGGGTGAGCGGCGCCGCAAGAGTGCCGCCGGCCGGGAAGGATAGAGCTATGCGATTCATGCTGCTGCAGAATTACGGCGCGACCGAGTCGGGCTGCGCTCCGATGCCCGAGTGGAGCCCAGCGGAGATCAAGGCCCACATCGCCTTCCAGCAGGCGCTGAACGCCGAACTTGCCCAGCGGGGTGAGCTGGTCGACGCCCAGGGCCTGGCCGGGCCGGAACTGGCCAAGTTCGTGGTCTGGGACGGAACCGGTGCGCCGGTGGTCACCGACGGGCCGTTCCCGGAGGCCAAGGAGCTGCTGGCCGGTTACCGGCTGGTGGATGTCCAGACGGCCGAGCGGGCCATCGAGATCGCCGCCCAGGTGTCGGCGGCGCCCGGCCCGGGCGGGGTAGCGATCCGCCAGCCGATCGAGGTACGCCAGGTACTGAGCGCTCCCGACCCCGAGCTGTGACCACTGCCGGGAGCACCGAGGACCTGCTGCGCGAGCTGGCGCCGCAGGTCCTCGGCGCGCTGGTCCGTCGCTATGGCGATTTCGCCGACTGCGAGGACGCGGTGCAGGAGGCACTGCTGGCCGCCGCCACCACGTGGCCCGGGCCGGGGCAGCCGGACAACCCGCTCGGGTGGCTTTTCCGGGTGGCGTCGCGCCGCCTGGCGAACACCTACCGCAGCGATATTGCCCGCCGTCGCCGGGAGGAACTGGCCGCCTCATGGTCCCGCACGCCCCCGGAACCGGCGCCGGGGCGGGACGACACGCTGATCCTCATGTTCATGTGCTGCCACCCTTCCCTCACGCCAGCGTCAGCCATCCCGCTGACCCTCCGGGCGGTCGGCGGCCTCACCACCCGCGAGATCGCTGCCGCGTTCCTGGTCCCCGAGGCGACCATGGCCCAGCGGATCAGCCGCGCCAAAGCCAAGATCAAAGCCTCCGGCGAGCCGTTCGCGCTCCCGCCGCCCGATCAGCGTCCGCACCGGCTGCGATCGGTGCTGCATGTCCTCTACCTGCTGTTCAACGAGGGCTACACGACCAGCAGCGGCCCCAGCCTGTCCCGCACCGACCTATCCGGCGAGGCCATCCGCCTGGCCAGGATCACCCGCGCCGCGGTGCCCGAGGACCCGGAGGCGGCCGGGTTGCTCGCCCTGATGCTGCTCACCGACGCGCGGCGTCCCGCCCGCAGCGGTCCCGGCGGCGAGCTGATCCCCCTCGCTGAACAAGACCGCACCCGCTGGGACACCGATCTCATCGCCGAAGGAGTGGCCCTGATCACCGGGGCGCTGGGCCGGGGACACGCTGGCGAATACCAGGTCCAGGCCGCTATCGCGGCCCTGCACGACCAAGCCGCCTCCCACACCGCCACCGACTGGCCGCAGATCCTGACCCTGTACGACCTGCTTGCGGCCATGACCGCGAACCCCATGGTCACCCTGAACCGGGCCGTCGCCGCGGCCATGGCCCATGGGCCAAGCGCTGGCCTCGCCCTGCTGGACGGCCTCGACGAGCGGCTCGGCGACCACCACCGGCTCCGCTCCGTCCGGGCCCACCTCCTGGAGCAGGCCGGTGATCACAAGGCCGCCACCGCCGAGTTCCGTGCGGCCGCCGCCCGCACCACCAACCTCCGCGAACAGTACTACCTGACCACCCAGGCAGCCCGCCTGGCCGCCTCGTCCGCCGCTAGCGCCCCCGCCACTGAGGGCTCCGGCCTTCGGCCATCGCCTGACGGGCCTGCCTGAAGTCCTCCGACCTGAGGCAGCGGATCTGTTCTTCCAGGGCCACCCGGAGGCTCTCCTCGGGGCCGCGGAACCACGCGGCGTCGATCGCCCGCCTCGCCCCCCGCACCGCGATGGGCGGCTGGGCGGCCAGACGCGCGGCCAGCTCGGCCGTGGCGGCGTCGAGGTTCGCTCCGGCGACCACCCGGTTGGCCAGCCCGATCCGCATGGCCTCGTCGGCGTCGATGACGTCGCCGAGCAGGATCAGCTCCCGGGCCCGGCTCTCGCCGACGATCCGGGGCAGCCGGACGGTGGCCCCCATGTCGGGCAGCAGCCCGTAGCGGGTCTCGGTCAGGCCCACCTTGGTGCCCTCCGCGAAGATGCGGAAATCGCACGCCAGGGCCAGCTGCAGCCCGGCGCCGTAGGCGTGGCCGCGCACGGCGGCGATGCTGGCGCAGCCGAGGTCGGTGATCCAGCTGAAGGTGTGCACCAGGGTCAGGCCCGCGGCCATGGTGTCCTCGTCAGGCCGCCCCGCCGCGTCGGCCAGCAGCCCGGCCATGCCCTCGACCAGGTCGATGCCGGCCGAGAAGGCCGGCCCCTCCCCCGTTACCACCAGGCACCGGAGGGTCTCGTCGGGCCGCAGCTCGGCCCCGAGCCGGGCTAGCTCCTCCCACATCAGCGGGTTCTGAGCGTTGCGCTTGCCGGGACGGGCCAGGGTCAGGGTGCCAATGTCCCCATGGCGCTCGTACCGAATGGTCTGGTAGCCGCTCATGCGCTGGTCAGCCGCCTTCATCCAGCCTGGGATCAGCGGTCCGACAGGCGTTCCGACAAGTAGGAGACCAGGCCGTCGATCCCGATCCGCTCCTGCTTCATCGAGTCCCGCTCCCGGACCGTGACCGCCTGGTCAGCCAGGGTGTCGAAATCAATCGTCACACAGTACGGGGTGCCGATCTCGTCCTGGCGCCGGTACCTGCGGCCGATCGCGCTCGCGTCGTCGAAGTCGGTGTTCCAGTGCTTGCGCAGCTGCGCCGCGACGTCCCTGGCCTTCGGGGACAGGTCCGCGTTGCGGGACAGCGGCAGCACAGCGATCTTGACCGGGGCGATCCGGTAATCGAGCCGCATGACGGTCCGCTTTTCCATGATGCCCTTGGCGTCCGGTGCCTCGTCCTCGGTGTAGGCATCGAGCAGGAACGCCAGCATGGACCGGTCCACGCCGGCCGCGGGCTCGACGACGTAGGGGATGTACCGCTCCCCCGACTCGGCGTCCAGGTAAGACATGTCCTGCCCGGACGCGCGGGCGTGGGTGGACAGGTCGAAGTCGGTCCGGTTGGCGATCCCTTCGAGCTCGCCCCACTCGCTGCCGGGAAAGTCGAAGCGGTACTCGATGTCGACCGTGCGCTTGGAATAGTGCGAGCGCTTCTCGTCCGGGTGCTCATACAGCCGCAGGTTGTCCCGGGCCAGCCCCAGGTCGAGATACCAGTGCAGACGCGCGGAGATCCAGTGCTCGTGCCACTGTTCGTCGGTCCCCGGCTTGACGAAGAACTCCATCTCCATCTGCTCGAACTCGCGGGTCCGGAAGATGAAGTTGCCCGGCGTGATCTCGTTCCGGAACGACTTGCCCACCTGCCCGATCCCGAACGGGACCTTCTTACGCGAGGTCTGCAGCACGTTTCGGTAGTTGATGAAGATGCCCTGCGCGGTCTCGGGCCGCAGGTAGGCCAGCCCGGACTCGTCCTCGGTGGCCCCGAGATAGGTGCGGAGCATGCCATTGAACATCCGCGGCTCGGCGAAGGCGCCCTTGGTCCCGCAGTGCGGGCAGGCGATCTGGTTCAGGCCGCCCTCCGGCGGATGCCCGCGGGACTCCTCGTAGGCCTCGATCAGATGATCGGCGCGGAACCGCCGGTGACAGGACAGGCACTCGGTCAGCGGCTCGACGAACTCGGTGAGGTGACCGCTGGCCTGCCAGACCTCCGGGGCCAGGATCACGCAGGAGTCGAGGCCGACGATGTCCTCGCGCTCTTGCACCATCGAGCGCCACCACTGGTGCTTGATGTTGTTCTTGATCTCCACCCCCAGCGGGCCGTAGTCCCACGATGCGCGCAGGCCGCCGTATATCTCGCTGGACGGGTACACGATGCCGCGCCGCTTGCAGAGACTGACGAGGGTTTCCATGCGATCACTTCGTCGTGCCATCAAGTATCTCCATCCGGCTGGCGGTCGGCGGCTTGCGGGACGCGCGCAAACCCGGTTTCCGGGGCGCGGTTTCCTGCCAGCTTAGCGCCGGCCGCCCGGCCTGGACGCCAGCTCACATTACCCGGGTCAGCACACCCAAAAGCTGGCCGTCGTCAGGACAGCTTGACGTCAAGGGCGCCTGACGTCAGGCCGCCTGGGACCGGGGAGGCGGTCAGCATCGAGGTCAGCTGGCCGCCCATGACACCCGTCGAAGCGAGCCGCACTTGTCGACAGGCCGTATCTTTGCGTACAGAAAGTCCATCGCGAGCGACGGCCCGCCTGGCCGGCTGGCCTGGGAGGAACATCAGCGTGAGCAGCAACCGGTCCGGGCCGCCCCGGCGGCGGCCGATACCGCCGGGCCAGGCCATGTACACGCCCGGCGCGTCGCCGACCCGGCGCTCGGTGGAGAAGACCAGCGCCGCTCCGCTGGTCTTCTTGCACCGGCTGCCCGTCTGGCTACCGCCGCTGGTGACTGTCGGGCTGCTGATCGCGGGCCTGGCGGTCCGGGGCCCGGTGGGCGCGGTGGCGCTGTGCCTGCTGGCCGGGCTGCTCGGGTGGCTGGCGTTCGCGTCCTGGCCGGCCGCGAGCAGCCAGGGCCGGATCGGCCGCGTGCTGGCGATTGCCTGCATCTTCGCGATCGCGGGCTGGCAGGCCAGCCGGTAGCGCGGACAATCACCGGCCCCCGGCCCGGCCCGCTCAGGGCAGCGGGTTCGGTTCCGCGCCGCCGTACCTGCGATCCCTGCTCGCGTAGATCTCGCAGGCATGCCACAGGTGCCTGCGGTCGAAATCAGGGAACAGCGTGTCAAGGAACACGAACTCGGCGTAGGCGGACTGCCAGATCAGGAAGTTCGAGGTCCGCTGCTCCCCCGAGGACCTGATGAACAAGTCCACGTCGGGAATGCCCGGCTCGTCCAGGTAGCGGGCGAAAACCTTCTCGTCGACCTTGTCGGCCCGCAGCTTGCCCGCGGCCACGTCAGCGGCGATGGCCGCCGCGGCGTCGGCGATCTCCGCCCGGCCGCCGTAGTTGACGCAGAACTGCAAGGTCAGCACCGAGTTGCCGGCCGTCAGCTGCTCCGCGTCCTCAAGCTCATTGATAACGCTCCGCCACAGCCGGGGCCGCCGGCCCGCCCAGCGGACCCGCACGCCCATCTCGTTCAGCTGGTCGCGGCGCCGCCGGATCACGTCCCGGTTGAAGCCCATCAGGAACCTGACCTCATCCGGCGAGCGCCGCCAGTTCTCGGTGGAGAACGCGTACGCCGACAGGTACGGGACACCCAGCTCGATCGCGCCCATGATCACGTCGAAGAGCGAGTTCTCGCCCCGCTTGTGCCCCTCGGTCCTGGGCAGGCCGCGCTGCCTGGCCCAGCGGCCATTACCGTCCATGACCAGGGCCACATGGCGGGGCAGGAACTCGGCCGGGATGGCGGGCGGGCGCGCCCCGCCCGGATGCGGATACGGCGGCCGTACGCCCGAGGTCACACGTGCTCCACGTGACGCAGTGAGCGGAGCGAGCGCTCCAGGTGCCATTGCAGGTAGGCGGCGACCAGGCCGCTGCACTCGACCCGGTGCCGGTGCTCGCTGGCGTCCGCGTACGCCCAGTCGCCGCGCAGCAGCGCGCTCATCAGGCTGACGGTGCGCACTGATGGGTTGGCCGCCCCTGGTGCCCGGCACGACCGGCAGACCAGGCCGCCGGCACCGATCGCGAACGCGCGGAACACCCCGGCCGCCGCGGCGGTGGCCTGCGGACCCGGGCGGTCACCGGACGGATCAGGGGCGCGGGTCCCGCAGACCGCGCATTCATCGAGGGCCGGCGCGTAGCCGGCCACCGCCAGCGACCTGAGCAGGTACGCGTCGAGCACCAGCCGCGGGTCATGCTGGCCCTCGCCGAGCGCCCGGAGCCCGCCCACGAGCAGCAGGAACTGCCTGATCGCCGGTTCTTTCTCGATCGGGGTGAACTTCTCCGCCGTCTCCAGCATCGCGGTACCTGTCGTGTACCGCGGGTAGTCGCCAGCCAGCGGACCACCGTACGCCCGCACCGTCTCCGCCTGCGTGATCACATCAAGCGACCGGCCCGTATAGAGCTGAAGATCAACATGGGTGAACGGCTCCAGGCGTCCGCCGAACCTGGACTTCGTGCGGCGCACCCCCTTGGCCACCGCACGGACCCGGCCGGACCGCTTGGCGAGCAAGGTCACGATGCGATCGGCCTCGCCCAGCTTCTGGGTACGCAGCACGATGCCGTCGTCCCGGTAGCTGCCCATCCAGTCATTGTCGCGCATAGCCGGGCATCTTTCAGGCAGGACGTGGCCGCCTCAGTCCGACGGAGCGCCCTGCTCGGTCATCGTGATGACATCACGTGCGCGGGCCGGCCCGATGCCAAGCTGCGCCCCGATCTGGAGCGCCGCCGTCCGCTGCTGCTGGGTCAGCGGACCGCCCGCCAGCCCGATCCGGACCACATCAGCCAGGAGCCACCAGCGTGCCTGGTCGACAAGTTGCCCGGCTAGCCCGTTCAGCAGCCCGGCCATTTCCTGGGTCGGCCGGCCCTGGCAGGCGAGATCGGCCTCGAGCGCCGTGTCGTCGTAACCGGTCAGGCCGGCCTCCCTGATCACCTCGACGGCCCGGTGCCGCGCCGAGACGCAGCGGGGATCGCCGGCCCGGAGCATGGCCACCGCCGCGGCCTGCGTTCCGGCCGGAAGCGCCACCTGCATCTGGGCCACCGTGGGCAGCGCCAGCAGGTCCAGGCGGTACCGGGTGCCGCAGACCGTGCACTGGAGATGGTCAGGTGCCTTCCCCACCGGCACCACTGGCACTAGCAGCAACGTCAGCCAGCGCCGACCCGAGAGCCGCCGGTACGCACGGTCACCGCCGCAGCGCTCACAGTGGCAGCTGCCATGCCCGGTGGTCGAGAAAAAGAACCGCTGTCCGAGGATGACGCGCAAACCCGACTTCCCTCCAGCCGCTCCAGCGGGTAATCATGCCGTTCAGAGCCAACAGAGCCAGCAGATCATCACATGGATCGACCTGCTCAATAGGAGGGTTAGGCATAATTTTACTGAATTCCTAGTAATTCCGACGAGTGGCTCGTAACCACCCGGACGGCTCAGGACCGCCTAGAACCCCCGGATGCCCCAGGATTAACCAGTCGCGCCCCAGCGCCGACTCGCCGGCTCGGGCTCGGCGTGCGTGCGGCGGCCGGCCAGCCATAGCGCCGGTCAGTCGTAGAAGCCGAGGCGCCGCAGCTGCTTAGGATCCCGCTGCCAGTCCTTGGCGATCTTGATCCGCAGGTCCAGGTAGACCCGGGTGCCAAGGAGCGCCTCGATCTGGCGCCGGGCCCTGGATCCGACCTCCTTCAGCCGGGCCCCCTTGGCCCCGATCACGATCGCCTTCTGGCTCGGCCGTTCCACGTACATGATCGCGTGTACGTCAATGAGGTCGTCGCGGCCTGCCCTGGGCGCCATCTCCTCGACCACGACCGCGATGGAGTGCGGGAGCTCGTCGCGCACGCCCTCCAGGATCGCCTCTCTGATCAGCTCGGCCACCAGCCGCTGCTCGGGCTCGTCGGTCTCGGCACCGTCCGGGTACAGCGGGCGGCCCTCGGGGAGCCTGGACACCAGCACATCGACGAGCACGTCCAGCTGAAACCCGGATACCGCCGACACGGGCACCACGTCCGCCCACTCCCCGAGCTGGCCCACCGCGGCGAGCTGCGCGGCAATCTGCTGATGCGACGCCTGATCCGTCTTGGTGACGATGGCGACCGCCGGCGTCTTGGCTATCGCCGCCAGCTCACCAGCCAGGTACTTGTCACCCGGCCCGATCCGGTCGGTCGCGGGCAGGCAGAACCCGATGACGTCCACCTCAGCCAGGGTCGCGCGCACCAGGCTGTCGAGGCGCTCGCCGAGCAGGGTGCGCGGCCGGTGCAAGCCCGGGGTGTCGACGATGATCAGCTGAGCGTCCGGCCGGTGCACGATCCCGCGGATCGCCCGGCGGGTGGTCTGCGGCCGGCTGCTCGTGATCGCCACCTTGGCGCCGACCAGCGCGTTCATCAGGGTCGACTTGCCGACGTTGGGCCGGCCGACAAAGCAGGCAAAGCCAGACCTGAACGCGGCGGGCCCAGGCCCGGGCGAGCGCTCCCGCGAGGGTGTGTGCGGCGATCCCACCTCGCGATTGTCTCCTACCAGGGCGAGCCGGCCTAACTGGCGCCAGCGGCGTCCCCCGGACCGGGCGCGGCAGTGGCATCGTCCCGGCCAGCGGCGGCGGCGGCGCGGCGGGTGCGCGGCGGCACGACGAGCGCGGCCAGCGCCAGGCCGACCAGCACGACCCCGGCGGCAGCGGTCGGCGTCAGCCGCTCGCCGAGAACGATGAGCGCGAGCAGTGCCGCCACCACCGGCTCGGCCAGGCCCAGGGTAACGGCCACCGGGACCGGGACGGTACGCAGCGCGCGCGCGTACAGCAGGTAGGCGACCGCGGTGGTGACCACGCCCAGGTACCCGGCCACCGCGAGCCCGCGGGCGGTCAGCAGCCAGCCAGGCGAGCTGGCCAGCAGCACCGGCATCAGCAGCACCGCCCCGCCGCCGAACAGGGCGGCCATCACCGCGCGATCCCCGGTGCCGCCGCGGATCAGCCGGGCCGCGCAGATCGCGTAGACGGCATAACAGAGCCCGGCGGTCACCGCCAGGCCCAGGCCGGGCAGGTTGACGCCGGCCGCGCGGCCGCCGGTGATGAGCACCGCGCAGCCGGCCACCGCCCCGGCCGTGGCGGCCATCCACCGCCCGCGCAGCGGCGGCCCGCCCGTGAGCCTGCTGATCAGGCCGGTGAGGACCGGCGCGCTCCCGATCGCGGCCACCGTGCCGATGGCCACACCGGTGAGGTGCACGGCGGAGAAGAAGCTGAGCTGGTAGCCGCCGACGCTGACCGCGGCGAGAATCAGGCCAGCCCGTCGGGCCCCGGGCGCGGCCAGCAGCGCCCGCAGCTCGCCCCGCGGCCCGCGAGCACCGGCCGCCAGGGCCAGCAGGAGCAATCCGCCGATCACGATCCGCGCGGCCCCGACCGACACCGGGGCCGCGTCGTGCGGCGCGAAATGCGCTGCGGTGCCTGTGCTGCCCCACGCCGTGGCGGCCAGCAGGACGGCGGCGGGCCCGCCCGCGCGGGCTAGCGTGCTCAGGGCTGCAGCGTCGCGCGCAACGTGCCGTCTGGCGCCACGTGGAACACGACCGCGTCCGGGGCCAGGTCACGGACAGCAGCCAGATCACCCGGGTCGGGCCCGTCCGACTCGCTGATCAGCGCCGCTGCCTCCAGGCCGACCGCACCGCTCGATACGGCCATCGCGACCGCCAGCTGCAGCGCGGACAGCCGCAGCGAAGGGAGCGATATAGCTGCGGCGGCGTAGGTCCGGCCGGTCTCATCCCGGACGGCAGCGCCCTCGGCAGCGGTCACCCGCGCACGGGCCGCGCGGGCTAGCGCGATGATCTTCAGATCTTCCTGGCCGGGCTGGGCCTCGCCGGGCTGGGCCTTGCTCACGCGCCTGAGTGTAATGCGCCGCCGAGCTGCCCGTTGCCGGGCGGCGCGGTGCGCTCAACGGTCACCGTCCCGATCCGGTTGCGCCGGCCGGCCAGGCTCTCGGCGGTCAGCCGCAGCCCGGCCACCGTAGCGACCGAGCCGGCGATCGGGACCTTGCCCAGCTGCTGGGCCAGCAGCCCGCCCACCGTCTCCACGTCCTCCGCCTCGATCGCGACACCGAACAGCTCCGCGAGTTCCTCGACCGGCAGCCGCGCGGTCACCCGGGCCCGGTTCTCGTCAAGCCATTCCACCGGAGGCTGTTCCTTGTCGTACTCGTCGGCGATCTCTCCGACGATCTCCTCAAGGATGTCCTCGATCGTGACCAGCCCGGCGGTGCCGCCGTATTCGTCGATCACGATGGCCAGGTGAATCTGGAGGCCCTGCATCTCCCTGAGCAGCTCGTCAATCGGCTTGCTCTCCGGGACGAAGGTCGCGGGCCGCATGATCGAGGAGACCTTCTCGACCGACTCTACTTCAGGGTGCTCGTGACTGCGCGTGACGATATCTTTCAGGTAAGCAATGCCGACGACATCGTCCAGGTTCTCGCCGACGACCGGGATCCGCGAGAAGCCGCTGCGCAGGGCGAGCGACAGCGCCTGGCGCAGCGTTTTGCCTCGCTCAACGAACACCATGTCGGTCCGGGGCACCATCACCTCCCTGACGATGGTGTCGCCGAGCTCGAACACTGAGTGGATCATCGCCCGCTCGTCCGGCTGGATGATCCGGCGCTGCTCCAGCAGATCGACAAGCCCGCGCAGTTCCTCCTCGGACCCTGACGGCCCGTCCCGTGGCCCGCCGGTGCGGCCGAGCAGACCCCCGGCGGCCAGCAGGAGGCCGGGAATCGGCCCGAGGAGCCGGACAACGGGCCGCAAAACGGATGAAGCGGCGCTGGCCACTCGCACCGGGTTACGCCGTCCGATGGCACGCGGCACGATCCCGGCCACCACGTAGATCAGGATGGTCATGCAGACGGCGGTCACGGCAAAAGCGCGCCAGCCGGGCCCTATCCAGTGCAGGAGGACCACCGTCACCAGCACGGTCGCGCTGACCTCAGCGGCCACTCTGCCGAGCAGCAGGACAAATAGGTAGCGCGGCACCTCGGCCAGCACGGTCTGCAAGGGTGTCCGGGCGGAATTCACCGCCCGGGCTAGCTCCTTGGCCCCGGCCCTGGACACCCGCACCAGGGCGTCCGCCGCGCCTGCGCACCAGCCGGCCAGCAGCGTCAGCGCGAGCGCGACCGCGAGCAGCCAGCCCATCGACGTCTCACCCTGGCCCTTCCGGCCCGTCCGGGCCGCCATCGGCCGCCCGCTCAGAATGCCAGGAAGCTAGCAGCCGGTCCTGCAGGCCGAACATCGTGGCATGCTCGTCGGGATCGGCATGGTCATATCCGAGCAGGTGCAGGATGCCGTGCGTGCAGAGCAGGTCGAGCTCGTCGGCCATCAGGTGTCCCGCCTGCGCCGCCTGTCCGGCCGCGACCTGCGGGCACAGCACCACATCGCCGAGTAGGCCCGGGATCTCGGCCGGGTCGGCAGCGCCGCCATGCTCGCTGTTGCTGCCGCCAGGGGGTGGCAGCCGTAGCTCATCCATGGGGAACGCCAGCACATCGGTAGGACCTGGCTCGCCCATCCACCGCTGATGCAGCTCGGCCATCGCCGCCGGATCGACGAGCAGGATCGACAGCTCGGCCAGCGGGTGCACGCGCAGCTCATCCAGGACATGCCTGGCCAGGGCAGCCAGCTCAGGCTCGTCCACCTCCGCGCCCGACTCGTTGGCGATCTCGATGCTCACGCCCGCCTCATCCGCTGCCCGGCCGTCAGCGGGACCGGTTGTCCGGCCGGCGGGACCGGCTGCCGGTCAGCCGCTGCTCCTGCGCCTGGGTCGCCTTGCGGCCCTCGTACCGCTCGTAGGCGTCCACGATGTCGGCCACCAGCTTGTGGCGTACCACGTCATGGCTGGTGAGCCTGGAGAAGTAGACATCCTCGACGCCATCCAGGATGTCCTGCACCAGGCGCAGGCCGCTCAGCTGGCCGGCCGGCAGGTCGACTTGCGTCACATCGCCGGTCACCACGATCCGTGACCCGAAGCCGAGCCTGGTCAGGAACATCTTCATCTGCTCGGGCGAGGTGTTCTGGGCTTCGTCGAGGATAATGAACGAGTCGTTGAGGGTGCGGCCGCGCATGTAGGCAAGCGGCGCGATCTCGATCGTCCCGGCCGCGGTCAGCTTGGGGATGGTGTCCGGGTCCAGCATGTCGTGCAGGGCGTCGTAGAGCGGCCTGAGATAGGGGTCGATCTTCTCGAACAAGGTGCCCGGCAGGAAGCCGAGCCGCTCCCCCGCCTCCACGGCCGGCCGGGTCAGGATGATCCGGTTGACCTCCTTGGCCTGCAGCGCCTTCACCGCCTTGGCCATGGCCAGATAGGTCTTGCCCGTTCCGGCCGGCCCGATGGAGAAGACGATCGTGTGCTTGTCGATCGCGTCGACGTAGCGCTTCTGGTTCAGGGTCTTGGGCCGGATCGTCCGGCCCCGGGCCGACAGGATGTCGAGGGTCAGCACATCAGCGGGGCGCACGCGGCTCTTCCTCCTGAGCATGGCCACACTGCGCTCGACGGCGTCCGGGGTCAGCTCCGCGCCGCTCGCGACCAGCTGGGTGAGTTCCTCGAAAAGCCGCCCCACGAGCGCGGTTTCTTCCGGGGTGCCGGTCGCGGTGATCTCGTTGCCGCGGACGTGGATGTCCGCCTCGAACGCCTGCTCGACCACGGCGAGCAGTTCGTCCCTGGAACCCAGCAGGCTGACCATCGAGTGGTCATCCGGGATCACCATCTTCACCCTGGTGTGGCCATCCGGCGCCGTCGCGCCGTCGCGACTATGGCCAGGGTTATCTGTCAACGGTCCTTCCCCGCGAGCGCGCGTGCCTTCATCGTCGTCATGTTACTCGCCGCCCTCATCCGGGCGGCCACTCCATCGCGCGGCCGCCCAGGACGTGGGCGTGCGCATGCTGCACGGTCTGACCCGGCCTTTCGGAATGACCAGCACATGCACCGGCGCCTGCGGGTTGATATCGCGGAACGCGACCGTACGGGCGCTCTCCAGCACCCGGGCCGCAGGAACCTGACCCGCGGCGATACCGCAAAATAGGCACTCCATCACGCAGCAGATCTTAACTTGTTACCTGCCGAGCCACCCGCCCGACATATATGGTTGCACTACTGCGAACCCCCGGCGCACCACCCCTGAGCGCACCGCCCACCCGACACCCGTGGGCCGCGCCCGGCGCGTTGCCCGGGCCGTAGCGGGCAATCCTGATCAGCGTGGACGGGCGTGGGGGCGGTGCGATCGTTGAGGCGAGCCAGCGCAGACAGTCTCGGGCGCGAAGACTCGCCATGACGACGAGCGAACGAAGACTCGGCATGACACCGGGTGAACCCAGTGGGATGGCCACGCGTCCTATGCACGTGACCGAAACCCTAGTGGCGGATACGGCACTGGGCTCGGTCCCGGCCGACTGGGATGCCGACCGGGCAGTGACCGCGCTTTACAGCACCCATTACCGATCCCTGGTGCGCCTCGCGGCACTGTTGGTGCGCGATGTCGCAACAGCGGAGGAAGTAGTGCAGGATTCGTTCGTCGCCATGCATGGTGGCTGGCGTCGGCTTAGGGACAGCGAGAAGGCGCTGTCCTACCTGCGCCAGTCGGTGGTGAACAGGTCACGTTCCGTGCTCAGACACCGTGTCGTCGTTGACCGAAATGCCCCCAAACCACCCCCCGATATGCCAAGTGCCGAGCATGGGGCAATTGTCCAGCTGGAGCGCTCAGCGGTGGTCGCCGCGCTGCGCACGCTGCCGCTGCGACAGCGTGAGGCGCTCGTGTTGCGCTATTACGGCGACCTGTCGGAGGCGCAGATCGCCGCCGCGATGGGCATCAGCAAGGGGGCGGTCAAGAGTCATACCGCCAGGGCCATGTCAGCGCTGCGCAGCGTGCTGGAACGTGAGGCATGATGCACCGCGAGCGTGACTACGACGACGTCCTGCGGCGCGCTCTGCTCGCGGCGGCGGACTCCATCGAGCCCTCCAGCGATGGCCTGGAGCGCATTCGCGCGCGGCTGACCCCGCCCATGCCGCTGGCGGCCGCCTGGCTGATGGCCGGGTATAGCGACGTGGCGGTCCCGGCCATGGAGCGGCTGTGGTTCGCGCTGACCGGCCTGCGGGTCTGGCAGCGCCTGGATGCGGCCGGCCGGTCCGCCCGGGGCAGCCTCATGCGGCACTCCGGACCTCCGGGCGAGGTCCTCGGCCGCATCGTACGGGCCAGCCGCTCGCGTCGGTACGCGTGGCTGCGCCCGGTCGCGGTGGCCACCGCCGTCGTGGTCGCTGTCGCAGGCGGTTTCGCCCTCAGCCAGCTGCAGCGGACGTTCGACCCCACCGGAGCGGAAGCCCAGTATCGGATTAGCCCGAGCAGCACGCACTCGCGAGGCGGCTCAACGGACGGCCGCGCGGTCGCGGTGCCCGGCCGCCAGTCCAGCAGCTCGCCCGGCAGTCCAGCGCCAGCCGCGGCGTCCCCGTCGCCGTCAGCCAGCTGTTCGGCTGGAGCGCAGCACACCAGCTCCCACTCGACGCCTGCGCCGAAGCCCTCGCCCAGCTCGTCGCCGTCGCCATCGCCGTCCTCCAGCCCATCGGCTTCGCCGACCCCGAGCCAGACCACCCCTTCGAGCACTCCGACGTCGACACCCAGCTCGACGACGAGCGGGTCGACCGAAGGCCCGGCCACATTGCTCGCCGTGATCTCCACCAAGCCGACCAGCACCCCGCTCCGGCCCCCGTGCGGACATCCGGCGCAGAGCCCGGGCCAGCAGATGAGCCCGGGCCAGCAGGTGAGCTCGGCCCGCACGGCCGCCCAGCGGGCCGCGAAACACCGCAGCTGACCGCCACGGCCAGGCACGGCGGCCGACCGCCACCGGCAAGCCAGCGGCTCAGTCCCAGCGACCGGAGCCGGCGAGCAGGATAGCGGCGGCGACTGAGCCCGCCGTTGACGTCCGCAGGATCGTCGGACCGAGCCGGGCGGCAACCGCGCCCGCATCGGCCAGTCCGGCGGTTTCAGCCGGGCTCAGCCCGCCCTCTGGTCCGACCATCACGACTATCTCCCCCCGGGCAGGCAGCGGCAGCCGCTGCAGCGCCGTCGGGGCGTCCGGGTCCAGGATGATAGCCAGGCTAGCGGCGCGGACCCGGGCCGCGACCTCGGGCAGCCCGGCTGGTTCGGTCACCTCGGGGAACCGCCGGCGGCGGGACTGCTTGGCCGCCTCCTGCGCGGCGCGCCGCCACCGCTGCAGGGCCCGCACCGCCCGGTCCGCCCGCCACTGGGCCACGCAGCGGTCGGCCTGCCAGGGCACGACTACATCCGCCCCGACCTCGGTCATGAGCTCGACCGACAGCTCGGCGCGGTCGCCTTTGGGTATCGCCTGCACGATCACGATCCTCGGCTCTGGCGCAGGATCGTCATGCCTGGCTTGCACCCTGAGCTCCACAACGCCGGTCGCCACGGCGGTGACCACGCATTCGGCGATGGTTCCCGCGCCGTCGGACACGTCCGCCCGCTCGCCAGGCGACAGCCGCCGCACGGTAGCGGCGTGCCTGCCCTCCGGGCCCGCGAGCACAATCAAGTCATGGTGCAGCTGCGCGCTGTCGGCGACGAAAACCGGCGGTCTCAGGGCTGGCCCTCCCAGTGGCATCAGATGATCTTGACGGCTTTTCAGCGGATATCGCGGGAAAGCCGTCAAGATCACTGGCCATCATTCACTTAACAGGACCGCTGCCGCGGTCAGCGGCCGTTGAACGCGTCGCGCAGCCGGGAGAAGAAGCCCTGCTGGCCCGGGGCGAACTTGCCAGGCGGCGACTCCTCGCCACGAAGCCTGGCCAGGTCCCGGAGCAGGTTCTCCTGCTCAGGCTCCAGCTTGGTCGGGGTCTCCACAGTCACGTGGATCAGCAGGTCTCCGCGGCCGGCCCCGTTCAGGTGCGCCGAGCCCTGCCCGTAAAGCGGGATGGCCTGGCCGGACTGGGTTCCTGGCCGCAGATCCACGTCGGCCGGGCCGTCCAGGGTCTGGACCTTCAGCGTCGTCCCGAGCGCCGCGGCCACCATCGGGATCGTCACCGTGCAGTGCAGGTCATCACCCTGACGCTCAAATATCGGGTGCGGCCGCTGCACGATCTCGAGGAACAGGTCTCCGGCCGGGCCGCCGCCTGGTCCGGTCTCGCCTTCCCCGGCGAGCTGGATGTGGGTGCCATCCTCGACCCCGGCCGGGATCCGCACCTTGATGGTGCGTCTGGTCCTGACCCGGCCGTCGGCGTCGCATTCCGGGCATGGGCGACGGATGACGGTGCCGAATCCGCCGCATCCGGGGCACGGCCGGGACGCCATCACCTGGCCGAGGAACGAGCGGGTCACCTGACTGACCTCGCCGCGCCCGCCGCATATGTCACAGGTCTCCGGATGGGTGCCAGGCGCGGTGCCCTCGCCCGAGCAGGTCGGGCAGACCACCGCGGTGTCGACCGCTAGCTCCCTGGTCGTGCCGAACGCGCACTCCGCCAGGTCAAGCTCGACCCGGATGGTCGCGTTGCGGCCCCGCCGGGCCCTGCTGCGCGGGCCCCGAGTGCCCGCCCCGGCCCCGAAAAACGCGTCCATGATGTCGCTGAACGGGAACCCCGCCGCGAATCCGCCCGGACCCGCTCCGCCGCCGGCCGGGGCGAATGGATCAGATCCCAGGTCATACATCTGCCGCTTGCCCGGGTCGGAGAGCACCTCGTAAGCCTGGGTGATCTCCTTGAACCGCTCCTGAGTCTGCGGATCAGGGTTAACGTCCGGATGCAGCTCGCGCGCGAGCCGCCGGTACGCCTTCTTGATCTCGTCCGCGTCGGCGTCATGCCGCACGCCGAGTACGGCATAGTAGTCGTTCGCCACGCGCACCCCTACGACTCCGCCAGGATCTGGCCAACGTACCGTGCCACCGCGCGCACCGCTCCCATCGCCGTCGGATAGTCCATTCGTGTCGGTCCCAGCACTCCGAGCTTGGCCAGGGCCTGGTCTCCGGCGCCGTACCCGGCTGCCACCAAGGAGGTGGTCTGCAAGCCTTGCACGTCGTTCTCCGCGCCGATCCGGATAGTCAGCGAAGCCTGATCGCCGGACTCGCCCAGCAGGCGCATCAGCACTACCTGTTCTTCGAGCGCCTCAAGGACATCGTGCAGCCCCTGGGCGAAGTCGGCCTGGGTAAGATTTGCAGCGCCGCCCACCACGACTCGTTCCTCATGCCGCTCGGCCATGCTCTCCAGGATCACCGAGAACACCGCAGCCGCGTTAGCCCGCTCACTGGGGGCAATCCGCTCGGGCAAGTCCGCGACGACCGACGCCATCTCGGTCAGCTTCCTGCCGTCGAGGCACGCGTTGAGCACCGCCCGCAGCTGCAGGATCGATTCCTCGTCAATCTGCCCTGGAAGCTCCACCATGCGCTGGTGCACCCGGCCGGTGTCAGTGATCAGGACGAGCAGCAGCCGCCGGTCCGCGGCCGGCACGAGCTCGATATGACGTACTGCCGACCGGGTCAGCGATGGGTACTGGACCACCGCCACCTGACGGGTGAGCTGAGCGAGCAGCCGGACGGTCCGCATCACCACATCGTCCAGATCGTAGGCGCGGGCCAGGAAGGTCTCGATCGCCCGGCGCTCAGCCGCCGAGAACGGCTTCACCTCTGACAGCCGGTCCACGAAAAGCCGGTAGCCCTTGTCGGTGGGCACCCGGCCCGCGCTGGTGTGCGGCTGGACAATAAAGCCCTGCTCCTCGAGCACAGCCATGTCATTGCGGATTGTTGCCGGGGAAACGTCCAGGTTGTGCCGGTCCACCAGCGATTTCGAGCCAACCGGCTCATTCGTGGACACGTAGTCTTCGACGATGGCACGGAGCACCGCGAGCTTCCTGTCGTCCAGCACCCGGCCACCTCCCTGGCACTCTTGTGTCCCGAGTGCCAAGTCTATGGCCGGAAGGATAGTGGACCCGCCGGGGCGTGCCGAAGAGTATCGTCTCGCTGGCTGCACCGGCTAGCGTTGGTCGAGATGGGAACGATAGACGAGTGCCGATGACGAGCCAATCCCCGCAGCCGACACCGGACCGGCCCGCATCAGGGCAAACCTCCGCGCCGCCCCGTGACGGGCACTCCTTTGACGCCCAGCGGGCTGATGCGCCGCAGGCCAATCGGGCGGACGCGCCGCAAGTTAATGGAACTGACGCACAGCAGGTTAATAGGGTACCGGCCAATGGGGGAAGCCGGCTGGGCAAAGCCGCGACCAGCCGACCCGGTGGCGGCGCCACCAGCTGGCCAGACGACGGCGCGACCAGCCAGCCGGGCGAGAGCCAGCCGGGCGAGAGCCAGCCGGGCGAGAGCCAGCCGGGCGAGAGCCAGCCAGGCTGGCCGGACGAAGGCCAGCCGCACTGGCAGGCCGAAGGCCGAGGCTGGCCGGGCGAAGGTCAGTCCCGCGGCCAGGGCGAGCCTGAACCCGGCTGGCACGGCGAACAGGGCTGGTACGGCGAGGACCAGTCCGACGGCCGGATGCTCCAGGCTGACGCGGGGCCGGCCACCAGCCAGCCGACAGCGAGCCAGCCGACAGCGAGCCAGCCGACAGCGAGCCAGCCGACAGCGAGCCAGCCGACAGCGAGCCAGCCGACAGCGAGTCAGCCGAGCGCCTGGCGATGCTGAGCTACCTGGGCGTGCCCTTCTTAAGTTTCCTGATCCCGCTCGCTATCCGCCTGGCCAAAGGGCGGCACTCGGGTTTCGTCCGGGAACAGGCCACACAGGCGCTTAACCTCTCGGTGACCGGACTCCTTTACACCTTCTGTGCCCTGCTCCTGGGCGGGATCCTGGCGCTCGACAGCATCACCGTGGCATTGGCGATCGCGGTGCCGGTCGCCGTGGCGCTGTGGATAGTCACGCTCGTCTACGTGGTGCGTGCCGCGGCCGCGGCTAGCCGCGGCAGGTACTTCCAGATCCCGGCGTGGATCTGCGCAACTATGTGGCGATAGCTCGGGGCGAACCCGTCCGGTCCAGCCCAGGTCCTCGGTCGAGCGCGTGTTACCGGCCCGGGTCCTGGTACCGGCCTAGTCCGTGATGTCACGGATCAGCGCGTCGGCGAGCAGCCTGCCCCTCGGGGTCAGCACCAGGCGCCCCGCGGCGAATGCGGCTCGCTCGGCGAGGCCGTCTGGCACTGCGGCCGCCGCGGCCGCCCGCCCGGCCGGGCTCAGCTCGTCCAGCGGGCAGCCGGACGCGAGCCTGACCAGCAGCATGATCCGCTCGGTTCGCCGCTCACCGGCCGTGAGGACCTCGCGGGCCTGGCCGGGGCTGGAGCCGACGGCGAGCCGCCCGGCGTAGGCCGCTGGATGCCTGACGTTCCACCAGCGAACCCCGTCCACGTGGCTGTGCGCGCCCGGGCCGACCCCCCACCAGTCGCCACCGGTCCAGTAGAGCAGATTGTGCCGACATCTCGCGCTGCGCCCGGCTGCCCAGTTGGAGATCTCATACCAGCTCAGGCCCGCCGCTGCCAGCAGCTCGTCGGCGGCCAGGTACCGGTCGGCCGCCGCGTCGTCATCCGGAGCAGCCAGCTCGCCCCGGGCGATCCGCCTGGCCATCCTGGTGCCTTCCTCGACGATCAGCGCGTAAGCGGAGATGTGATCGGGCCCGGCCGCAACCGCGCTCTCCAGCGAGGCGTACCAGTCCTTGTCGCTTTCGCCCGGAGTGCCGTAGATCAGGTCCAGGCTGACCTGGTCGAAGCCGGCCGCCCGCGCCCACCCGACGCATTTTTCCGGGCGCCCCGGCCGGTGAGCCCGGTCCAGGGTGGCCAGCACTTGCGGGACGGCGCTCTGCATGCCCAGCGAAAGCCGGGTGAAGCCGCTGGCCCGCAGCCGCGCCAGGGAGGCCTCGTCGACCGTTTCCGGGTTGGCCTCAGCGGTCACCTCCGCGTCCGGGGCCAGGCCGAACTCTCCGTCGACCGCACTCAGGATCGCGCCGAGCTGCGCGGGGGGCAGCAGAGTCGGCGTGCCGCCGCCGAAGAAGACGGTGCTGGCCGGCGGGGCGGCCGGCCCGAGGACGCGGCGAGCCAGCCTGATCTCCGCGCTGGCCATCCCCGCGTAGCTGTCCCTGCTGACGCCCGGGCCGAGCTCGGTGGCCGTATAGGTGTTGAAATCGCAGTAACCGCACCTGGTCAGGCAGAACGGCACGTGCACGTAGATGCCGAAGGGACGCGAACCGAGCCCGCTGGTGGCCCCGGCAGGCAGCGCACCGTCGGCGGGGACGGGCTCACCGTCCGGAGGCAGCCCAGCCACGATCAGCCCGTCCAGGCCGACTCGTCAGACCGCGGCCCGGTCAAGGACCCGCGCACCGATCTCGTCCCAGTCGGCGCCTCGTCCTTCGACCTCAAGGAGCTTCCGCATGAGATCAGCGTCGCCGTAGTAGGCCCGCATTGACTCGCTGACCGTGACCCGCACCGCCGGACGGTCCAGGACCTCGATCTGGTCGCCTCGCCCGACCTCGCCTTCGCTGAGCACCCGCAGATAGGCGCCCGGACGGCCGGCCCGGGCGAACCGCTTGACCCAGTGCTCCTCACCCAGCCAGCTCGCGAACGTGACGCAGGGAATCCGCGGCCCGGTGACCTGCACGACCGCGCTGCCAAGCCGCCAGGTCTCGCCGATGGCCGCCCCCGAGATGTCGAGCCCGGCCGTGGTGATGTTCTCGCCGAACAGCCCGTCGCGCAGCTCACGCCTGAGCTGCTCCACCCACCAGTCCAGATCCTCGCGGGCGTAGGCGTACACCGCCTGCTCGTACCCGCCATGATTCTCCTGGTCGGCCTGCTCGTCCCCGTCCAGGCCGAGCCGACCGACCCTGACGCTGGCCCCGGCCGGGCGCTTATCGATGGCCGTTCGGCCCAGCTCGGCGCGTACCTGAGGATCGGCCTTCACCCGTCCGGTGCTGACCGCGATCACCTGCGCGCTCCCCATAGCCGCACGGTATCCGACCCCTGCGGCCAGGTCGAACGGCTTTTCGCGCCGCGCGCCGGCGCCAGGCCGACCAGCCAGCGAGAGGCCGGCCAGCCCGGGTTCCCGTTACCTGCCCTTTCCCTGTCCCGCGGCCGGTGGCGGCCGCTACCGCCTGCGATCAGGTGCCTGCTCGGTGGACAGGGCCGCGACAAAAGCCTCCTGGGGCACTTCCACGCGCCCGATGGTTTTCATCCGGCGCTTGCCCTCCTTCTGCTTCTCCAGCAGCTTCCGCTTGCGGGTGATGTCGCCGCCGTAGCACTTCGCGAGCACGTCCTTGCGCATCGCCCTGATGTTCTCGCGGGCGATGACGCGCGAGCCGATCGCCGCCTGGATAGGCACCTCGAACTGCTGGCGCGGGATCAGTTCCTTCAGCTTCGCGGTCATGCTCACGCCGTAATCACGGGATTTATCCGCATGCACGATATGGCTGAACGCGTCGACCGGCTGGCCTTGCAGCAGGATGTCGACCTTGACCAGGTCGGCTTCCTGCTCGCCGGCCGGCTCGTAGTCCAGTGACGCGTAGCCACGGGTGCGGGACTTGAGCTGGTCAAAGAAGTCGAAGATGATCTCCGCGAGCGGCATCGTGTAGCGGATCTCGACCCGGTCGGTGGACAGGTATTCCATGCCGAGCAAAACGCCGCGCCTGCTCTGGCACAGCTCCATGATCGTGCCGATATAGTCACTGGGGGCCAGAACCGTGGCCCGGACCACCGGCTCGAAGATGCGGGCCACCTTGCCGTCGGGGAATTCACTGGGATTCGTAACGATAAGCTCGGCGCCGGTCTCCAGCACCACGCGGTAGACGACGTTGGGCGCGGTGGATATCAGCTGCAGCCCGAACTCCCGCTCCAGGCGCTCGCGCACGATCTCCATGTGCAGCAGCCCGAGGAACCCGCACCGGAAGCCGAAGCCGAGCGCGGCCGAGGTCTCCGGCTCGTAGACCAGGGCGGCGTCGTTCAGCCGCAGCTTGTCCAGCGCGTCGCGAAGCTCCGGGTAGTCGTCTCCGTCCATCGGGTACAGGCCGGAGAAGACCATCGGGCGCGGATGCGCGTACCCGGCCAGCGCCTCAGCAGCCGGCCGGGCGGCGCTGGTCACGGTGTCGCCGACCCGGGCCTGCCGGACGTCCTTGACCCCCGTGATCAGGTACCCGACCTCGCCCGCCGCCAGGCCCTCGGTCGGGACCGGCTCGGGCGAGATCACCCCGACCTCGAGCGTGTCGTGCGCGGTCTTGGTGGACATCATCAGGCTCTTCTCGCGCCGGGTGAGCAGCCCGTCCACAACCCGGACATAGGTGACCACGCCACGGTAGGTGTCGTAGACGGAGTCGAAGATCAGCGCCCGGGGCGGCGCGTCGCGATCACCGTGCGGGGCCGGGACCTGCACGACGATCGCGTTCAGCAGGTCGGCGACTCCCTCGCCGGTCTTGGCGGAGACCTGGAGCACGTCCGAGGGCGGGCAGCCGATGATATTGGCGATCTCGGCCGCGTACTTCTCCGGCTGCGCGGCCGGCAGGTCAATCTTGTTGAGGACCGGGATCAGGTGCAGGTCGGCGTCGATCGCGAGGTACAGGTTGGCCAGGGTCTGCGCCTCGATCCCCTGCGCGGCGTCGACCAGCAGGACGGCGCCCTCGCAGGCCGCCAGTGACCTGGAGACCTCGTAGGAGAAGTCGACGTGGCCAGGCGTGTCGATCAGGTTCAGCACATACTGGTTGCCGTCTGCCGCCGTCCAGGGCAGCCGGACGGCCTGGCTCTTGATCGTGATGCCGCGCTCGCGCTCGATATCCATCCGGTCCAGGTACTGCGCGCGCATCTGGCGGTCGGTCACCACGCCGGTGAACTGAAGCATCCGGTCCGCGAGCGTGGACTTACCGTGATCGATGTGGGCGATGATGCAGAAGTTTCGGATCACCGCCTGATCGGTCCGGGTTGGCTCGGGCAATGGTGGCACGGGCATCCGCCAGGTGAGAGTACGTTGTGTGGGCTTGCGATCGCCGTCTATGGTCGCATGCCCGCGCCAATGCCCGGGCCAGCCGGCGGGCGTCCGGCCCTGCGTTTGAGCAGATGCCGCCCACTCGGATAGGCTGCATGTCCGCACGCCCGATGTTCGCGCGCCCGCTCGCGGGCGCGAACACCGCGCGGCGGGCCCGGCCTGTGCGGGCATCCCCGTGCGGCATCAAGGTAACCCTGACCAGAACTCTAGCGAGGCTCTCGCGTGGCAAACATTAAGTCCCAGATCAAGCGCAACAAGCAGAACGAGAAGGCGCGCCAGCGCAACAAGTCGGTGAAGTCGGCCCTGAAGACCTCCGTCCGCCAGTTCCGTGAGGCGGCTGACGCCGGGCAGGTTGACGAGGCGACCAGCGCGATGCGCGCGGCGTTCGTCAAGCTGGACAAGGCGGCGAGCAAGGGCGTGATCCACAAGAACCAGGCCGCCAACCGGAAGTCAGCGATCGCCAAGCGCGCCGAGCAGCTGACGCACAGCTAGCCCGCCGGCCCCGCGCTCGCAGCGGCTCAGCTCTCGCAGCGGCTCAGCCTCGCGATCGGCAGGCCGCGATGGTCTGGATGGCCAGCTCGAGCGCGTAACCGGGGCTCGCGCCCTCCCCCTTGACCTGTGCGTCGGCCACCACGACCGCGCGATGGGCCCGCGCGACTCCTTCCGGCGTCCAGCCCCTGAGCTGCTGACGGACCCGGTCGATCTTCCACGGCGGCATGCCCAGTTCCGCCGCCAGGGCCTCGGATCCCTTTGCCCGCGGCGCACTGCCCACCCGGCCCAGCGCCCGGACGCCCTGGGCCAGCGCGCTGCTGATCAGCACCGGTGACACGCCGGTCGCCAGCGCCCAGCGCAGCTGCTCAAGCGCGTCGGCGAGCTTGCCCTCGACGGCCCGGTCGGCGACCGTGAACCCGGTCGCCTCCGCGCGGCCCCGGTAATACCTGGCCACCACCGGCTGGCTGATCACGCCGGTGGTGTCCGCGGCAAGCTGGCTGCAGGCGGCCGATAGCTCGCGAAGATCGTTTCCGACCGCGTCGAGCAGGGCCCGCAGGCCCGCCTCGTCCGCCGACCGCCCGGCGCGGCCAAACTCCCCGCGCAAAAAGTCGAGGCGCTCGCCGAAGCGCTTCACGGTGGGACAGTTGATTCTCCTGGCGCCCTCCTTGACCAGGCTCGCGAGCACCGGCTTACCCTTGGCACCCCCGTTATGGGTGAGCACGAGGACAACATCGGACGGCGCCGCTGCCGTCAGCCTGACCAATTCCGCCGCGACCTGGCTGCTAGCGTCTTGTATCGACCGGACGACGACGACGCTGCCGCCGCCGAACAGGGATGGGGCGGTCAGGTTGGACAGGTCACCCGGCCGCAGGTCCGCGCCCCGCGTCTGGTGGATCTCGCCCGCGATGATCGCGGCCGCCGCCTGCCGCGCAGCGTCGGCCCCGCCGACCGCCTCGGCAGCCGCCTCCCCGCCAGCCGCCGACCCGCCAGCCCATCCGTCGGCGGTGTCGCCCGCCGCCACAGCCCGCAGGCCGGCCGCTGAGAGAACGCCCTGGACAGCCCGTTCGACGAGTAGCTCTTCCTCGCCGACGATCAGCGTCACGGACGGCACTCTGGCCGGGCCAGCGCCGCCCCGGGCGCGGGAGTCAGCTGACTGCATGCACGCAGCATGCCACGAAACCCGCGGGTAGCTGGCCGCTAGGCTTGCCAAGCATTATGCCCAGTCAATGGATGCCGAGGTCAGCGCTGCCCCAGTCCGGATCCGCTCAGCCCGGATCGGCCCAGCCCGGATCGGCCCAGCCCGGATCGGTTCAGCCCGGATCGGTTCAGCCCGGATCCGCTCAGCCCGGATCGGCCCAGCCCGGATCGGCCCAGCCCGGATCGGCCCAGCCCGGTCCCGCGACGTCGCGGGCGACCCCGAATGCCGTCCGCAGGCCCCGCCCAGGCTTGGTGGGGCCCTGGGACCTGGCCGCCCTTGGCTGCTGGACCGCAGTGTGGTTCGTGATCATGGCGAGCCGCGGCGGTGTCGCGTGGAGCTACTTCGTCAAAGGCAGCCTGCTCCTGTTCACTGGGCACGACGGCGCGTCAGTTGCTCCGGGCGGCTTGCATATCTACGCCAACTACCCGCAGCTGCAGATCGGCCCGCTGGCCTTCGGCGCGGGCCAGCTGATCCGTCATCTCGGCCCCGATCAGGGACTGGTCGTGGCCGAGGTCGTCATGACCGCGATGGGCCTGATCGCCCTGGAGGCGATCCGCAGGCTGACCCTCACTGTCCGGCCAGGCCTCGCCCGCACGGCCGCGGCCCGGTGGACGTTCCTGGTCGGGGGCGCCGTCTTCATGATCGCCTGGGCGGAGCTGGCGGTGCAGTTCGCCCATCTCGATGATGCCCTCACACTGCTGGCGGCGCTGCTGGCGCTGTGCGCCGCCGTCGCCCGCCGCCCGGTACTGACCGGCCTGCTGCTTGGCCTCGCTGTGGATGCCAAGCCCTGGGCGCTGATCTTTCTGCCGATCCTGCTGCTGGCCGGGGGGGTTGGCCCAATGACTTCCGGTCCGCCACGCCGCCTGCCGCTGCGGGCCGTGGTCATCGCCACCGCCGCCGCGATTGCCGTGATCGCGGCCGCATGGTTGCCGTTCTTCCTGGCCGATCCCGCGACGATGACGGCCGCCCGCTACACCATCGCGAACCTGCCCGATTCTGCACTGCGCGCACTGGGCGTCCACCCGCCGAAGACACCACCGTGGGACCGGGCGACGCAGGTGGCAACCGGATGCGCGCTCGGCGTGCTGGCCATCTGGCGGGGCCGGTGGCCCGCCGTGGTCTTGGTCGCGGTTGGCGCCAGGGTCGCCCTCGACCCGGCGGCGCACGCCTACTACACCGCCGGGGTGATGCTCGGAGCACTGGTCTGGGACCTGCTGGGCGCCCGTCGCCCGATCCCGCTCTGGAGCATCCTGTCCATCTGCGCCCTCACCGTGGTACCGCTCCTGACGACGAATGCCCATCTGCAGGGAGATCTCCGGCTGACCCTGGTGGTCGCGTTCACCCTGATCCTGCTGGCCGGCCCGGCCGGCTGGGTGCTGGTCCCCGTCGAAGCGGCCGCTCCCGCCTGGCCGGCGGCGGCGACCCGCTGAGCCACCGGGCACCGGCGGAGCCGGAGCCAGCGGCGACCGAGCCGGAGCCAGCGGCGGCGGGGTCAGTACGGCGCGATGACCACGCCCAGCATTCCCAGCCCGGTATGGATGCCGATGACGGCGTCGGCTCGCGCCAGGTAGCTCGCGCGCATGCCCGGGATGAGCTCGGCCAGCCTGCTGGCCAGCGCTGCCGCCCGGTCAGCGTCGCCCAGATACTGGATAGCGAGATCCACTGGTGCGGTGGCGGCCGATTCGACCGCCAGCTCAGTCAGCCTGCGCAAGGCACCCGACGGGGTACGGACCTTCTCCAGCGTCGTGATGCGGCCGTCTAGGACGTGCAGCAGGTGCCTGGCGGTCAGCACCGAGCTGGCTGGACCCGAGCTGCGGCCGAGCCGGCCTCCGGCATGCAGGTAGTCCGGCGTCGCCACGGTGAAGAACGAGCTCAGCCGGACGGCACGGCTGATCGCCGCCGCAGCGACCTCGTCAGTTGAGCCGCCGGCGCGCGCGGCCTCAGCGGCCGACAGGACAGCGAACCCGAGCCCCATGCCCAGCGAGCCGGAGTCAACGACACGTACAGGCACCGGCGCGCTCGCCGCCGCCAGGCGCGCCGCATCGACGGTCCCTGAGATCCGCCCGGACAGGTGGACGGAGACGATCGCATCCGCGGTGCCAGCGGCGTCGGCATAAGCGGCCGCAAACCGCTCAGGCGCCGGGCTGGCGGTACGGACGGCGGCCCCGCTGAGCAGTTCCGGCACGATGCCGCTGGGCATGACGGCCGGGTCATCGTCCAGCCGCCGGCCGTCGACTACGACCGACAACGGCACCGTGACAATGCCGTGCCTGGCCGCCTGCTCGCTGGACAGGCACGCTGTGGAATCGGTGACCACGGCCACGCTCCGGCCCACGGGAAGCGGTGGCGGGGATTAGCCCGTTACCGGCTCGCCGCCGCGCCATACGCGCAGCGGCTTGAGACCGTAGGCCCAGGCAAAGGCGCCCTCATGGTCGGCATCCCACGCGACGATGTCGGCGTACCTGCCGCGGACCATCGCGCCTCGGTCCGGCGCCCGCAGGGCGCGAGCGCCGCCCAGAGTGGCCGCCCGTAGCGCCTCGGTAACGCTCATGCCGAAATGCGAAACCGCGAGGGCGATGATCAGTGGCATCGAGGTGATCCCATTGCCGCCAGGCGAATGATCGGAGCCGAGAGCCACCGCGACGCCCTTGTCAAGCAGCGATCGGACCGGGGCGGTCCGCCCGGTTTCCAGCGCAGTGGCCGGGCACACCACCGCTGCGACGCCCGCTTGCGCGAGCGCGGCCACGTCATCGTCGTCAGCCTCATGCAGCAGGTCGGCTGACGCGCAGCCCAGCTCGGCCGCCAGGCGCACCGCGGCGTTGCTTGACTCACCGCACGCATGCAGCCGCGGTAGCAGGCCGGCCGCACGGCCGGCTGCGAGGATCCAGCGGGCTTCCCGCTCCGTGAAACGGCCGTCGTCACAGTAGACGTCGACGCTGTCGGCTCCGGCCATCGCCGCGTCGGGACACCAGGTACTGACCGCGTCCACGTAGTCGTGGCGGCGGCCGAAGTACTCAGGCGGCACGGCGTGCGCGGCCAGCAGGGTCACGTGAACGCGCGGCATGCCCGGCTCATCCTGCAGGGACCGGAGCATCCGGACGTCAGCGAGTTCCCCGTCCCTGGTCAGGTGGTAGCCGGTCTTCGCCTCGATCGTCGTGGTGCCGGTCAGCAGCCAGCCACGCAGCCGTTCTCGTACTCCGTTACAGAGCGTCCACGGGTCCGTTCCCCTGGTGACAGTGACGGTGGACGCCAGGCCGCCGCCGGCCGCGGCGATCTCCGTGGCCGACGAGCCGCTGGAGCGCATGGCGAGCTCGGCCCAGCGGTTGCCCGCGTAGACGGGATGGGTGTGCGCGTCGATCAGGCCGGGCGTGACCAGGGCGCCGTTGAGGTTCTCGACGTGGTCGACGTCGACAATGTCCTCGAGCACCCCGGGGATGCTTCCGGGCAGCTCAGCAGCGGGGCCGACCCAGGCAATGCGATCCCCGTGGGCGACTATCGCAGCGTTGCTCCAGACCTCGGAGCCGGTCCACAGCCGACCGATGTTGGTCAGCAGCCGGACCGTCACCGCAGCACACCCATACGGCCGCAGACGCCACGGGCCACAATCCGGTTGGCCATGAGCGGTCACCTGCCACGACTCGTACCTGATGGTGATACACCGGCAAAGACCCAGTGAAGCGGATAGCGAGCTGCGCCACAAGTTGGGAACTCTGCGGATGCGCCCACCAACTTATCGGTTCAGTCACGCTATTGCACCAGTGGGTCCGTGTACAGGGCTCTTCTGATGTGGTTTAGGCCGTCATTGGCCCGCGGGTTCCTTCTCATCGCGCGCTCCACTGCCTGAACATTCAGGCAGCGGAGTCATTTGGTGACGCAGTGGTCTCACTCCGATGATCTATCGGAGTTGACATTTCACAATTCGTGCATTGCTGCTAGCACTTCTCACTCACGAGGATGACGCCCCCGGGCCAGCCGCACCTGGTTGTGACCTGGGGAAAGCCAGCCGCTGCGGGTGGCGCCGAGGTCAGCCTCCGACGGCCTGGTACCCGTCGGAGGCCGGGTCGGCGGCCAGCATCGGTGGCCAGCGTCGCGGACCGGCTGCCGGCCAGCGGCGCGCGGCGGATTGTCCGAAAATATCGCCAGGTCATAGCGGGCCGCTCTTTCCGCGACCCGGACCGTAGCATGGACTGCCGCCTGGCCATCGGCGAGCCGTCACATCTGCAGGACGGGTCGCGGTGTGGCGGCCCCTGCCAGGCTACGCTCTATCTTCCGTATCTTCCGTCCAGCCCTCTCAAGCTGAAGATATACAACAGCGACGGGCCCGCGGTGGGCAACTACGCCGTCTATGTATGCCATCGGGACGCGGCCAGGTCGCTGCCCGGCCGTGGCGCGTCGCGGGTGTGGTCAGGAAGCGCGTCGCGGGTGTGGTCAGGTAGGTAGTGACCGGGCCGCGGCCGGTGTCGGATGCGCCTGGTCATGGAGCATCGGCGCGGGCGGCAGCAGGCCATAACTCCGTAGCCCGGGCCGCGGCCGGTCGGCGCGCTCCGGCGCCTGGTCGGCCAACTCCGGCGCATGGTCGGCCGGCTCCGGCAACTCGACCGCCAGCTTCGGGCGGCTGGCCCGCCGGGTCGGTGATCTTGACGACTATTCAGTAGATATCACTGACAAGTCGTCACGATCATGGAAAGAAACTAAATAAGCAGCCGATCGCGCCCGGTTCGTCCGGATCTGCCGAAACCTCTGCGGCGCCAGTGGCAGAAGCGACCACTGTCACGGCAGTGAATCCCATGATCAGTACTCGGCACGCTAAACCGACCCTGAGGCCACACCAGCCTGGACAGTCAACAGCTAGCGCCGCCGATTCCCCGAGCCCAAGCGCGGACATTATTGGCGCGGCGAAGGGCGCTTCGCTTCGCTGTCATAACAGGCCACCGATGCGCTTAGGGCCACCGACGCACCGGGCCACCGACGCACCGGGCCACCGACGCACCGGGCCACCGACGCACCGGGCCACCGACGCACCGGGCCACCGACGCACCGGGCCACCGACGCACCGGGCCACCGATGCACCGGGCCACCGATGCGCCATCGCTGTTGTCGACCCAGGAGCCGGGCGATTAGCCCAGCGGCTGCGGCTCGGGCAGGCGCGCCAGCTCGGCGGCGAGTCCCGGCGGCACGCGCGCGACGAGCTCGGTGCCGTGCTCACCGTGCTGGACCCCCAGCACCTCGCCCTCGGCATGGGCCCGGGACAGCAGATCGCCGCGATCATAGGGAACCATGACGCTGACCTCGCGATACTGACGAGGAAGCAGCCGCTCGACCTCGGCGAGCAGCTCGCCGATGCCGGTCCCCGTGCGCGCGGAGACCACCACCGAGCCGCGCTCGGCGCGCCTGAGTCCTTCCAGGTCAATGGGGTCGGCCGCGTCCGCCTTGTTGATCACGACCAGCTCGGGCACATCACCGGCACCGATCTGGCCGAGCACGTCGCGGACGGCGGCGAGCTGGGCCCGAGGGTCGGCATCCGAGCCGTCGACGACGTGCAGGATCAGGTCAGCGTCGGCGACCTCTTCCAGGGTCGAGGAGAACGCGTCCACCAGCTGATGCGGGAGGTGGCGCACGAACCCGACCGTGTCGGTGAGCGTGAACGGCCAGCCGGATGGGGTCCTGGCGCGCCGGACCGCCGGGTCGAGCGTGGCGAAGAGCGAGTCGTCGACCAGCACGTCGGCTCCGCTGAGCCGGTTGAGCAGGCTGGATTTGCCGGCGTTGGTGTATCCGGCGATGGCCACAGATGGCACCTCGCGACGGCGGCGCCGGCCCCGCTGGACGCCTCGCCCGACGGACATCTCAGCGATTTCCCTGCGCAGCTTGGAGATCCGGGTCCTGATCCGGCGCCGGTCAGTCTCGATCTTCGTCTCGCCGGGCCCGCGGGTGCCGATGCCGCCGCCGCCCGCTACCCGGCCGCCTGCCTGCCTGGACAGCGACTCGCCCCAGCCGCGCAGCCTCGGCATCAGATACTGCAGCTGGGCCAGCTCGACCTGCGCCTTCCCTTCCTTGCTCCGGGCGTGCTGGGCGAAGATGTCCAGGATCAGCGCCGTCCGGTCAATGACCTTGACCCGCACGATCCCCTCCAGCCTGCGCAGCTGGCTGGCGGTCAGCTCGCCGTCGCAGATCACCGTATCCGCGCCGGAGGAGGCGACGAGGTCAGCCAGCTCGGCTGCCTTGCCCGCACCCACGTAGGTCGCGGAGTCGGGCCTGCCGCGGCGCTGGATCAGCCCGTCGAGCACCTCCGAGCCGGCCGTCTCGGCCAGCCGTGATAGCTCGCGCAGTGAGTTCTCGGCGCCCGCGAGCGTTCCCTCGGTCCAGACACCCATGAGCACCACGCGCTCCAGGCGCAGCGCCCGGTATTCGACCTCGGTAACGTCCTGGAGCTCGGTAGAAAGGCCTGCCACCCGCCGCAGAGCGTGGCGTTCCTCGAGGTCGAGCTGCCCCGCCTCCAGATCGGGCTGGCTGTCGCGCTCATGGCCGCCATCGGCAGAGTGGTCATCGTGCAGAGCTGTCATTACCTACCTAAGTTCGGCGTCCCCGCGGACCGCCCGCTTCCCAGCGCTGCGGGCCCCACGGCAGTTGAGAAATTGATCGTGTCACGCGATGCTTAAACACTGCACCTTGTTAAACACCGCGGCGCCCGCCGTTGTGCCCGCGCCGCCTGCGAGGTGGCAGCTGGCGGCCATCGCGGGTGAGCGGGCCGGCCCTACCAGCCAGCCGAGCTTTGACCGGCGGCGGGCCTGCCGTTAGCGTCATCGTGACCAGCCGTGCCTGGCTGGCCGGCTGTCAGCCGCTCGGGAGGAGCAGGAAGCGTGAACGAAACTGAGGGTGTGGAGGTCACCGGCCAGCCCGGTGACCGGTATGACGAGATCCTCACCCCGCAGGCGCTCGGCCTGGTAGCCGTGCTGCAGCGGGAACTCGGCGGCAGGCGCGCCGACCTTCTCGCGGCCCGGGCCCGTCGCCAGGAGGAGCTTTCGGCCGGCGCGACGCTGGACTTCCTCCCCGAGACCCGCGCGATCAGGGAAGACCGCGCCTGGCGGGTCGCTGAGCCCGCGCCCGGCCTGGTCGACCGGCGGGTCGAGATCACCGGGCCGACCGACAAGAAGATGACGATCAACGCGCTGAACTCGGGGGCCAAGGTATGGCTCGCCGATTTCGAGGACGCGAATACCCCGCTGTGGACCAACATGGTCACCGGCCAGCTCAACCTGGCCGACGCGCTGGACCGCAAGATCGACTTCACCAGCGAGGAGGGCAAGGCCTATCAGCTCTTGCCGGCCGAGGATCTGGCCACCATCGTGGTCCGGCCGCGGGGCTGGCACCTGGACGAGAAGCACCTGCTGGTGGATGGCCAGCGGGTATCCGGCAGCCTGTTCGACTTCGGGATGTATTTCTTCCACTGTGCCCGCCGCCAGCTGGCCGCGGGCAAGGGCCCGTACTTCTACCTGGCCAAGCTGGAGAGCCACCTGGAAGCTCGGCTCTGGAACGATGCCTTCAACCTGGCCCAGGACGCCCTGGGAATCCCGCGCGGCACGATCAGGGCGACCGTGCTGATCGAGACGATCCCGGCGGCGTTCGAGATGGAGGAGATCCTCTACGAGCTCAGGGACCACAGCGCGGGGCTGAATGCGGGCCGCTGGGACTATCAGTTCAGCATCATCAAGAAGTTCCGCACCCGCGGCCGGGAGTTCCTGCTCCCGGAGCGGAACGCGGTGACCATGACCGCGCCGTTCATGCGCGCCTACACCGAGCTGCTGGTCAGCACCTGCCACGGCCGCGGCGCGCATGCCATCGGCGGGATGGCCGCGTTCATCCCGAGCAGGCGCGACCCCGAGGTCAACGCCAAGGCGCTGGCCAAGGTCCGCGACGACAAGTCCAGGGAGTCCCAGGACGGGTTCGACGGATCCTGGGTCGCCCACCCGGACCTGGTCCCGGTCTGCCGCGAGATATTCGACGAGGTGCTCGGCAGCTCGCCGAACCAGCTGGCCAAGCTGCGCGACGACGTCCGCGTCACCGCGGCCGACCTGCTGGCCATCGACAAGACGCCCGGCGGGATCACCGAGGCCGGGCTGCGCAACAACATCAGCGTGGGCCTTCAGTACCTGGCCAACTGGCTGGGCGGGACGGGCGCCGTGGCGATCTTCAACCTGATGGAGGACGCGGCGACCGCGGAGATCTCCCGGTCCCAGATCTGGCAGTGGCTGCACAACGACGTGAATCTGGCCGAGGGCCCGCAGGTCACCACGGAGCTGGTCGAGCGGATCATCAGCGAGGAACTGGCGAACATCCGCGAACTGGCTGGCGAGGCGTTCGACGCGGCCAGGTATGAGCAGGCCGTCGCGCTGTTCAAGGAGGTCGCGCTGGCTGACGACTACGCCGAGTTCCTGACGATCCCGGCTTACGAGCGGATGCCCTGACCCCCGCCCCGCCCCGCCCCGCCCCGCTCCGGCCCGGGCCCGGCGGTCCCGCCAGGCCCGGCCCGGCCAGGCCCGGCCCGGCCCGCCCCGGCCCGCCTCGGCCCTGCACGCCCGGGCCCCGCCCCGCAGCCATCGCCGCGTGGCCAGCGTGACGGCTTTTCGGCGATATCTGCTGGAAAGTCGCCACGATCATGGGAGACCCCGGCCGCTATGGGAAGGCTGAGGGTGGGAGGCCACGAGCGATGACCCAGATGCTGATCCCGCCGATGACCGGGGCTCTGATCGGGCGGATGACCGAGATATGCGGGCCGGACGGCGTCGTGACCGACCCGCTCGAGCTGCGCACGTACGAGTGCGACGGCCTGACCTCGCACCGCTGCAGCCCGGGACTGGTGGTGCTGCCGCGGACCGCCGACCAGGTGGCCCGCGTCGTGCGAGAGTGCGCCGGGGCCGGAGTCCCGTTCGTGGCGCGCGGTTCAGGCACCGGCCTATCCGGCGGGGCCCTGCCGCGGGCCGATGGCGTTCTCATCGTCACCTCCAGGATGCGCGACATCATCATGATCGATCCAGCCAGCCGCCGGGCGATCGTGGAGCCGGGAGTCACCAATCTGGCCGTGAGCAAGGCCGCGGAGCCGTTTGGCCTGTTCTATGCACCTGACCCTTCCAGCCAGGTCATCTGCTCGGTGGGCGGCAACGTCGCCGAGAACTCGGGCGGAGCCCACTGCCTGAAGCACGGCTTCACTGTGCACCACGTGACCGGCCTGGAGATCGTCACGCCGCAGGGCGAACTGACCTGGCTGGGTGACGGCACGGGCGCGGCGCCTGGTTACGACCTGGTCGGCGCGTTCACCGGGTCGGAGGGCACACTCGGCATCGTCACCAAGATCGTCGTGAAGCTGACCAGGATCCCTGAAGCCGTGACCACCCTGCTGGCCGCGTTCGCGGCGATGGGCGCGGGCGGCAGCGCCGTGTCGGCCATCATCGGCGCCGGGATCCTGCCCGGGGCGATCGAGATGATGGACGCCCTGGCCATCGAGGCCGCCGAGGCTGCCGTGGCGTGCCGCTACCCCGAAGGCGCGGGCGCGGTCCTGATCGTCGAGTTGGACGGGCCTGCATCGGACGTGGCCGCCGAGACCGCCGCGGTGCGGGCCATCTGCGAGCAGGCCGGCGCCTACGAGATCCGGGCGGCGGCGGGCGCGGCCGAGCGCGCGGCCATCTGGGCCGGGCGCCGGTCCGCTTTCGCGGCTGTCGGCCGGATCAGCCCGGCCTACATCGTGCAGGATGGCGTGGTGCCGCGCACCGCGCTGCCGCAGGTCCTCGACCGGATCGCCGCGATGTCTGCGGCCGCGGGCATCAGGGTGGCGAATGTTTTTCACGCCGGCGACGGGAACCTGCACCCGCTCGTCCTGTTCGACGACTCTAGCCCGCAGGCGTGCGAGGCGGCCGAGGTACTGTCCGGCGCTATCCTCGACGCCTGCATCGAGCACGGCGGATCGATCACCGGCGAGCATGGCGTCGGCGTGGACAAGTCCAGGTACCTGCCGAAGCTGTTCAATGCCGACGATCTGGACACGATGCAGCTGCTGCGGTGCGCATTCGACCCGGCAGGGCTGTGCAATCCGGGCAAGATCTTCCCGACCCCGCGGCTATGCGGCGAGGTACCCGGCGTCCGCAAGAGCCCGCATCCGCTGGTGGCAGCGGGGGAAGTGGACCAGTTCTGACATGACACCCGTAGGCCCGATCTCGTTCCCCGGCGCAGCGCCGGCCCTTGACGCGCTCGGGGTGGCCTGCGGGCGGGTCAGGCCGGCCGGTCCAGACGATTCGGTCGCCGGTATGCAGCCCTCCTTCGTCGCCGCCCCAGCCAGCCTCGACGAGGCCAGCGCGGTCATGCGGGCGGCCGCGGCGCTCGGCCTGGCGGTGGTCCCGCGCGGCACCGGCACCCGGCTCGCCTGGGGTGCGCCGCCGCGCCGCTGCGATCTGATCGTCGACACCAGGCTGATGAACGGCGTCATCGAGCACGCGGCGGGCGATCTGGTGGCCAGAGTGCAGGCAGGCGCCACGATCGAGCAGCTGGCTGCCGTGCTGGGCTCGGCTGGCCAGCGGCTCGCACTGGACCCGCCCGCGGCTGACGGCGGCGGGACGGTCGGCGGCCTGCTCGCCACCGGGGTGGCCGGGCCGCTACGGCTGCGCTACGGGACGCCGCGAGATCTGGTGATCGGGATCACGGTGGTGCGCGCGGACGGAGCGATAACGCGTTCTGGCGGAAAAGTGGTCAAGAACGTGGCCGGCTATGACCTCGGCAAGCTCTACACGGGCTCGTACGGCACGCTGGGCCTGATCGCCGAGGCCGCGTTCCGGCTGCATCCGCGGCCAGCCGCCGCCGCGTTCGTGATCATGGAGTGCGCCGGGCCGGCCCAGGCCGCCTCCCGGCTGGCCGCGGCGGTCGATTCGCCCCTGGCGCCGGTTGCCGCGGAATTGGACCGGCCGGACCTCGGCGCTCCCATCCGGGTCGGGATCCTGCTGGAAGGCGATCGGGACGGGGTGGCGGCGCGGGCCGAGCGGATGCGCCTCCTGCTCGGCGACGGCGACGGCGCCGTCGTCTCGCCCGAGCCACCGCCCTGGTGGGGCCGGGGCGCCGCCGCAGACACCGCAGGAACCGTGCTCAGGATCGCGTTCTGGGCCGGCGACCTGGTACCGGTGCTGGCGGCGGTCGACGCCGCGGCGGGAGCGGCGGGGCTGGATCCCGCCGTCAGTGGCTCCGCGGCGGCCGGAGTGCTCCACGTAGCGGCGGCGGGCACCGGGCCTGCGGCGGTCGCCAAGTTCGTCACCGCGCTTCGCGCCGCCATGTCGGGCCGCCCGGCCGGATCCGGCGGGCCGACCATGACCGGCCCCGCCTCGGGCGGCCCGCACCTGCGGGGCAGCGCCGTCGTGCTGCATGCCCCGCCCGCAGTCAGGGCAGCCATCGACATGTGGGGCCCGGTGGCATCGCCCGGCCTGATGCGATCGGTCAAAGACCAGTTCGACCCTGAACACCGGATGGCGCCGGGCCGGTTCGCCGGAGGGATCTGATGGGTGCACCACGTGAGCAGGCCCCGGACCACGGCCGTCTGGACAGCTCCAGCGTCATCGATCCGTCGGGCGAGCTGCGCGGGCTGGCCAGCGACTGCGTGCATTGCGGTTTCTGCCTCCCGGCCTGCCCGACGTATCAGCTATGGGGCGAGGAGATGGACTCCCCGCGCGGGCGGATTCACCTGATCACGCAGCTGCTGAACGGCGCGGAGACCAGCGGCGCCGCGGCCGCCCATATTGACCGCTGCCTGGGCTGCATGGCGTGCGTGCCGGCCTGCCCGTCCGGGGTCCGCTACGACCGCCTGATCGAGGCAGCCCGCAGCTGGAGTGAGGAGCCCCCAGCCGGGCCGCCGCCGCTCCCCCCGCGATCCCGCCGCGACCGCGCCGTCCGGGCCGCGATTTTCCAGGTCTTCCCCTACCCGCGCCGTCTGCGAGCGCTGACGGCGCCCCTGCGCGCGGTCCAGCGAACCGGACTGGACCGGCTGCTCGACCGCAGCGGCCTGGCTGACCGCCTGTCGCCCGAGCTGGCCGCCGCGCTCCGGGTGGCGCCCGAGCCGGCCGTACCAGGGCAGGGCCGGGCCCCGCGAGGGCAAGGCCGGGCACCGCGAGGGCGGGCCGTGGAGCGGATTCCCGCCCAGGGCCAGCGCCGGGCAGTGGTGGGCATGCTGCGCGGCTGCGTACAGCAGGTCTTCTTTCCGCAGGTCAACGCGGCCACCGCCCGGGTTCTCGCGGCCGAGGGCTGCGATGTGATCAGCCCGGCGGACCAGGGCTGCTGCGGAGCGCTGTCACTGCACGGCGGGCGGCTGACCGAGGCCGGGAAGTTCGCCAGGCAGACGATCGAGGTTTTCGAGCGCGCTGGCGTGGACGCGATCATCGTTAACGCGGCCGGCTGCGGATCTGCGATGAAGGACTACGCCGAGCTACTGGCGGCCGACCCCGCCTGGGCCGGCCGCGCCGTGGCGCTGGCGGGCAAGGTCCGCGATTTCAGCGAATTCCTGGCTGACCTCGGGCCGGCCGCGACCCGCCATCCGCTGCCCCTCACCGCCGCCTACCACGACGCCTGCCACCTGGCGCACGCCCAGCGGATCAAGGCGCAGCCGCGCGACCTGCTGCTCGCCATTCCCGGACTGCAGCTGGCGGAGATCGCCGATGGCAGTACCTGCTGCGGATCGGCCGGCATCTACAACCTGGTCCAGCCAGAACCCGCCCGCGAGCTAGGCGACCGCAAGGCCCGGAATGTGCAGGCCACCGGGGCTGCGCTGCTGGTATCCGGCAACCCCGGTTGCGCGATGCAGATCGCCTCGGCGCTGGCCGCGCAGGGGGCACAGCTGCCCATGGCCCATATCGCCGAGGTGCTCGACGCGTCCATCCGCGCACAGTCCCCCGGCTCGCTCCTGAGCGGTCCGGTCAGCTGACGCGGTTACTGAGCGGGCGGGCCGCCGGGCAGCAAGACGGCCCAGCGCACCGGCTCGGCGCACCGGCTCGGCCGACTCCGCGAGGGTAAGCGATCTGGACTTCCGCGCCCGCGACGCCAGCATCGGGTCATTTTGACGTCGCCATGACATTTGACATGACGTCATAGTGACGTCATCATGGTGCCATGGAGCTGTCACAGTACGTGGAGGCGCTGCGAGGCGAACTCGCTGCGATGACCCGGTTCGCCGGCGATGACGTGGCCAGGACCGTCGAGCTGCTGGCCGAGAGCCTGGATTCCCCGGTCCGGCTGACCCTGCTTGACGTGCTCTCCGCCGCGGCCGCGGAGATCACAGCGAAACTTGACGACACGGCCGTAGAGGTCCGCCTGTCAGCCGGTGAGCCAGCCTTCGTGGTCAGCTCCGGACCGTCAGGTGGTGCCGCAGAGGCATCGCCGCCGCCAGCCGAGGGCCAGGAAGAGACCGGTACGGCCCGGGTCACCCTCCGGTTGTCAGAGTCGCTCAAGCAGGCCATCGAGGCGGCCGCGGCCAGCGACGGCGTGTCCGTCAACTCCTGGCTGACCAGGGCGGCGAGCCGGGCGCTCGGAGGCCAGGCCCGCGGCACGCAGGCGTCGGGCCGCCCGGGGCCAGGACAGCGGATCACCGGCTTCGCCAGGAGCTGACGGAGCTGCTGTCGCCCGGCGGCCGGGCCACGTCCGTGGCCGGCCGGGGCCATCCCACCGAGGGCTCCTCGGACCGCGTCCGAGAGCCATCGCGATATCGAGAATCGCCACATCCGAGAAGGGACATGCGTCATGACATCCTGGGAGTTCCCCACGCAGGAGCCCATCGACCTGCACATCCACATCCCGGCCGGGAAGATCGCGGTCACCGCGATGAAGACCGGCACCGCCAATGTCACGGTCGATCCCAGTCACCGGGGACACAAAGGCGAGGATTTCCTAGCGGCCACCCGCGTCGAATTCGAGCCCGGCCGGCTCTCCATCACCGCCCCCGAGAATTTCGGCCTGCACGGCGGCAGCTCGCTAGCGGTGAGTGTCGAGCTGCCTGCAGGTTCATCGTGCCAGATCGTCACGGCCTCGGCGGACATCCGCTGCCGGGGCGAACTGGGCTCGCTCGACGTCCGGAGCGCAAGCGGCGACCTGGCCGCCGACCGGGTCACCGGCCAGACGCGGGTCAACTCGGCTTCAGGCGCGGTCCGGCTGGACGCCGTGGCCGACGTGGAGGTGGAGACGGCCTCAGGCAATGTCCAGATCGGGACGGCCGCCGGCGACATCTCCGTGGTCACCGCCAGCGGGTCGGTAGCAGTCGGCGCGGTGGCAAGCGGGCGGACCGACGTGTCGTCAGCATCCGGCGACATCAGCGTCGCGGTGGCGCCCGGCATCGGCGTTTACCTTGACGTCTCGACGCTGTCAGGGACCGCGAGTAATGAACTCGACGCCAGCACCGACGATGGCGACGTAACCGTGCGCCTGCGCTGCCGCACTCTCAGCGGCAATGTCCGGGTCGGCCGCGCCGAGCCTGCTGCCGCCCGCTGAGAGTCGGGCCGCGCTCGAACCAGTCAATCTCGAACCAGTCAACGAGGACAGGAGAAGGTCATGCATCCGCACACCATGGAAATACTCGCCGACCAGCGGACCCGCGAGTTGCGCGGGGCCGCGCAGCGACACGGGACGGCGCCGCGACACAGGCGGCACGTCACCCCAGGCGGCTCGCGCGGATCGGTCCGTAACCGGGCCGGCCGGACGCTGGTGGAGGTCGGCCTCTGGCTGGCCGGCGCCTCAGCTGACGACTGACAGCTGACGACTGACAGCTGACGGCCGGCAGCTGACGGCCGACGGCCGACAGCTGACCTTGAGGCGATGGCTCAAGCCGCGGACCGCCAGCCGCAGCCCGGGCCGCAGCCCGTCAGCCGACCGCCGAAGCGGCCGGGTCCGCCTGATCGGCCAGCCAGGTGTCGTTCAGCTCTCCTTCGGCCACGATCACGGCCGGACCGGTCAGCAGGCTGGTCGTCTCCTCAAAGGTCACTGAGAGCCTGCCGCCAGGCACGTCCACCATCCAGGTGCCCGTCGGGCCAGCTATCGGGGATGCCGCCGCGGTGGACGCGGCGGCGGCTGCGGCGACCGCGCCGGTTCCGCAGGACAAGGTGACCCCCGAGCCCCGTTCGTACACCCGCATCTCGAGCTGCCCGGCCCCGGCGATCCGCAGGACCTCGACGTTCACGCCGTCGGGGAACCGGGCCTGATCGATCACGGGCGGCGCGGACAGGTCGAAGTCACCCACCGGGCGATCAACCAGGCAGGCCAGATGCGGGTTACCGACGGAAACCTCAAGGCCGGCGCACTCCACCCCGCCCACCAGCGCGGCACTGCGGCCGAGCACCGTGGCGGGCCCCATCTCCACCGTGATCGCGCCGTCGGCATCCGCAAACACCTGCCTCGCTCCGGCCCGCGTCTGCACCACCAGCGCCTGGCCGTCAGCCAGCCCATGGGTAAACAGGTAGCGGGCGAACACCCGGATCCCGTTGCCGCACATCTCCGCGATGCTGCCGTCGGCGTTGCGGTAGTCCATGAACCAGCCATCCCCGCCGCTGGTGCGGACCGCACGCAGGATTCCGTCCGCCCCGAGCCCGAGCCTCCGGTCGCAGAGCCGGGCAACGAGCTCGGCAGGCAGCATCAGCGCATCGTCTGGGTCGGGCAGGATCAGGAAGTCGTTGCCTGTCCCGTGGCCTTTGGCGAACCGCATGACCCGATCGTAGCCAGCGCGCGCTCGGCCAGGTCCGCGCTGCCCGCTGCCAGCCAGGTGATACGGGGATCCCGCCGGAACCACGACTCCTGGCGGCGGGCGAACCGCCGCGTCGCCGCGACGGTCTGCGCCGCGGCCTGCTCCTGTGTCCACTCCCCGGCCAGGAAGCGCAGCACCTGGGCGTAGCCGAGGGCCCGGCTGGCCGTCCGGCCGTCCCGCAGCCCGGCCTCGGTCAGCAAGCGGACCTCCCGCACCAGGCCCGCCTGCCAGATCCACCTGACCCGGACCGCGATGCGCTCGTCAAGTTCCGGCCTGGGCACGCTCAGCCCGATCTGAACGGTCTCGTAGACAGACTCATAGCCGGGCAAGATGGCGCTAAACGGATGTCCCGAGAGCTCCACGACCTCAAGAGCCCGGACAATCCGGCGTCCGTTGCCAGGCAGGATGGCCGCTGCGGCTTGCGGATCCACCCTCGCCAGCCTGGCGTGCAGCGCGGCGGATCCGAACTCAGCGAGCTCGCCCTCCAGACGGTCCCGCAGCCGCTCATCGGTGCCGGGAAAGTCGAGGTTGTCGATGACGGCCCGGACGTACAGGCCGGAGCCGCCGACGAGGATCGGGACCCGCCCGCGCGACCGGATCTCGTCGATGGCCGCCCGCGCCAGCTGCTGGTATTCCGACACGCTCGCCGTCTTGGTGACGTCCCAGATATCGAGCAGATGGTGCGGCACGCCGGCCCGGGCCTCCGGCGGGAGCTTCGCGGTGCCGATGTCCATGCCCCGGTAGAGCTGCATTGAATCGGCGTTGACCACTTCGCCGTCCAGTGCGCGGGCCAGCGCCAGCGACAGCTCGGACTTCCCTGCTGCCGTCGGTCCCACGACCGCGATTACTGGCTCGCCCATGGCTTCAGTGTCTCAGCGGCCGGCCTGGCCCGGGGCCTCAGGACGCGGCCGGTCCGGCCCGAGAGGATGAGCAGCGGCGGATGCGGGCAGACCGCCGCCGCGGCCAGCACCGCCTAGGCCGGCTGGCGGATCGCCGGCATGCCGAGCAGCACCCGGGCGGGCGGGCTGCCCGGCGCGGGATCTTCGCCGGCTCGGCCAGCCTCGCGGGCTGCGGCCGCACCGGCCCGCCTCGATTCCCAGGCATCTCCGCCCCGGGTCGGCCGGACCGCAACCGGCGGTCCGTCCGCGATCAGGTAGTTCGGCGCCGCGCGCGTCACGACGGCGGTGACCATGTCGCCAGGCCGCGGCGAGGTACCCGCCGGCCTGAAGTGCACCAGCCGGTTGTCGCGCGCCCGGCCCGACATGCGGTGGGTAGCCTCATCCTTGCGCCCCTCGCCTTCAGCGACCAGCACCTCGACCTCGCTGCCGACCAGCTTCAGGTTCTCCGCCAGCGTGGTCTGCGCCACGAGGGCGGTGAGCCGGTCATACCGCTCCCTGACCACTTCACTCGGCACCTGCCCGGGCAATGTCGCGGCGGGAGTACCTGGCCTGATCGAGTACTGAAACGTAAAGGCGCCGGAGAAGCGGGCCTGCCGCACGATATCGAGAGTGTCGGAGAAATCGCGTTCTGTTTCTCCAGGGAATCCCACGATGATGTCCGTCGTAATCGCCGCGTCCGGCATTGCGGAGCGTACTTTCTCCAGGATCGCTAGGTATTTTTCTCTGCGATAGGCGCGCCGCATCGCACGCAGCACGGCATCCGAGCCGGACTGGAGCGGCATGTGAAGCTGCGGCATGACATTCGGGGTCTCCGCCATCACCTCGATGACGTCGTCGGTGAAGTCCCTGGGATGCGGGGAGGTGAAACGCACCCGTTCCAGGCCGCCGATCTCACCGCAGGCATGCAACAGCTTGCCGAACGCCTGACGGTCGCCGAACGCCGCTCCGTAGGAGTTCACGTTCTGCCCGAGCAGGGTAACCTCCACGACCCCGTCCGCCACCAGCGCCCGGACCTCGGCGAGCACATCGCCCGGCCGACGGTCCTCCTCCCGGCCGCGCAGGCTCGGCACTATGCAGAACGTGCACGTGTTATTGCAGCCGACCGAGATGGCGACCCACCCGGAGTAGGCGGAATCCCTGCTGGCCGGGAGCACGGAGGGGAAGCGCTCCAGTGACTCGACGATCTCCACCTGCGCCTGCTGCAGGACCTGTGCCCGCTGGAGCAGCGCCGGCAGCGAGCCGATGTTGTGCGTGCCGAACACCACGTCGACCCAGGGGGCACGGGCGGTGATCGTGGCCCGGTCCTTCTGCGCCAGGCAACCGCCCACGGCGATCTGCATGCCCGGGTGGGCGTTCTTGACCGGCAGCAGGTGACCGAGGTTGCCGTAGAGCCGGTTGTCCGCGTTCTCCCGTACCGCGCAGGTGTTGAAGACGACAACATCAGGAACGCCGCCCTCAGGCGCGCGCTGGTAGCCGGCCTCCTCCAGCAGCCCGGCCAGCCGCTCGGAATCGTGCATATTCATCTGGCACCCGTAGGTGCGGACCTCGAAGCTACGCCGACTGTCGGAGCCAACCATGGTCACCAGGGTAGACGCCGCGCCGACCGCTTCGGCTATCCGGCACCGCAGCGCAGACGGCCCGGCCGGCCATTCTCTCCAGGCCGGCGAACCTCCGCCGGTTTCCGCGTTCCGGGCGCGCTTCATGTCCGGAATCACTGGTAGCCCCACCCGCCGGGTAGGGCACGATATCCCTATGACTGAGAGCGCGGCGGGCAGAGCAGAGGCTACGGCGGGCGCAGCGATCGGCACGGCGGGAACGACGGAAGGGACTTATGCCGCGGACGGGCACGCGGCTGGCCAGGTCGCTGATGCCCGGAATCCGGCGGTCCCGTGCGGAGCATGGCCCTCCCCGATCGCAGCTGCTGAAGTCGCCCGTGGATCCACGCAGATCTCGTTCCCCACGGTGATCGGCGGCGATGTCTGGTGGCAGGAGGGACGGCCGGAGGAAGGCGGCCGGGTCACCGTGCTCCACCGCGGCCCAGGCGGCAGGCTCACCGCGCTGCTGCCCGCGCCCTGGAATGCCCGCACCAGAGTGCACGAGTACGGCGGACGGTCGTTTCTCCCGGTTCCGCGCGCTCTCGGCCCCGGCGCGGCCCCAGGCGCTCAGCGAAGCGGCCGGGCGCAGCGCGGCCACGCGATCGTCTTCGCCAACTACGCTGACCAGCGCCTGTACGTCACCGGGCCCGAGGTCGCCGAAGGCAAGCAGGCACCGAGGCCGCTGACGCCCGGTCCGGCCAGCGCGGGGGCCGCGGCCGCGGGCGGCGAGTCCGCGTTCCGCTATGCCGATTTCGTGCTCGCCCCGGATCGCGCGGAGGTCTGGTGCGTCCAGGAGAGGCACGACGGGAGCAAGGTCAGCCGCGCGATCGTGGCCGTGCCGCTGGACGGCTCCGGGGCGCAGAACCCGGATGCGATCCGTCTGCTGGCCACCGGCTCGGACTTCTTCGCGTTCCCGACCCCGTCCCCCGATGGCAGCCGGCTGGCCTGGATCAGCTGGAACCACCCGCACATGCCCTGGGATGGCACGGAGCTGCGGGTCGCGCCGGTCGACGGCGGCGTCCCCGGGAAGGGCAGGCTGGTCAAGGGCGGCCTCGGGGAATCGGTGCTGGCGCCTGCGTGGCGGGACAACACCAGCCTCTACGTGGCCACCGACTGGACCGGCTGGTGGAACATCTACCAGGTGGGACTCGCCGGCGAGCCACCGCAGGCCCTGTATCCGGCCGAGGAGGAGTTCGCCGGGCCGCTCTGGCAGCTGGGGGGCCGGCCGTTCGCGGTGCTCGGCGACGGGCGGCTGGCGGTCCTGCACGGCCGCGGCGGGCTGCGGCTCGGCCTGCTGGACCCGGAGACTTCTGACCTGACCGAGCTTGACCTGCCGCTCAGCGTATTCGAGCCGGCGCTGTCCGCTGAGGGCACCCAGATAGTCGGTACCGCAGGAGGCCCGGCGGAGCCGCTGTCGGTCTTCCGCTTCGACGTGACCACGGCCAGGACCGAGATCCTGCGGCGGGAGTCCGAGGACACCCCTGACACCAGGTATCTTCCGGCGCCCCGCCAGGTCGACATGGAAGGACGCTACGGCCGCGTCGTGCATGCGCTGGTGTACCCGCCGGCCAACCCCGACGTGGCGGTGCCGCCCGGTGAGCTGCCGCCGTTCGTCGTATGGATGCACGGCGGCCCCTCCTCGAGCGCGGTCGCGCTGCTCGACCTGGAGAAGGCGTTCTTCACCAGCCGGGGTATCGGGATCATTGACGTGAACTACGGCGGATCCACCGGCTATGGACGGCTGTACCGGGAACGGCTACGCAGGCAGTGGGGAGTCGTCGACGTCGAGGACGCCGTGGCGGCGGGCCACTGGCTGGTGGATAACGGCCTGGCCGATGCCGACCGGCTGGCGATCCGGGGTTTCTCGGCGGGCGGCTGGACAACCCTGGCCGCGGTGACAACCGGAGCCGTGGCGGCCAGGGGGGCCGTGGCGGCCAAGGGGGCCGCGGCGGGCGGCGTCTTCAAGGCGGCCGTCTCCTACTCCGGCGTGGCTGACCTGCAGGGTTTCGCCGAGCGGACGCACGACTTCGAGTCTCGGTACCTGGACGGCCTGATCGGGCCGCTGCCCGGTTTCGGCACGGTTTACGCTGAGCGCGCCCCGGTTGGCCACGTCACGGCCGCTACCTGCCCGATCTTGCTGCTCCAGGGCCTCGACGACCCCGTCGTGGTACCGGAGCAGGCGGAGCGCATCGCCGCCGAGCTGGCCGCCCACGGCATCCGCCACGCTTACCTGGCCTTCGAGGGCGAGTCGCACGGATTCAGGAAGGCCGAGACGATCGCTACGGCGCTGGAAGCGGAGCTGTCGTTCTACGGCCAGATCCTTGGCTTCACGCCGCCAGGCGTCCCGGAGCTGTCCCTGACCGTCGGCTCGGACCAGCCGGCGACAGCCGCTGCGCGCTAGCTAGCCTCGAGGCCGGCCTCGGCGGCCGCTAGCGGGCGAACTCGATGGCCCTGGACTCCCGGACGACAGTGACCCGGATCTGGCCCGGGTAGGTCAGCTCCTCCTCGACCTGCTTGGCCACATCGCGGGCAATCACCTGCGCCTGGATGTCGTCGACGTCCTCGGGCTTGACCATGACGCGGATCTCCCGGCCCGCCTGCATGGCGAACACCTTCTCAACGCCTGGCTGGGAGCGGGCGATCTGCTCGAGCCGCTCCAGCCGCTTGACGTAGGCCTCCAGCGATTCCCTGCGCGCGCCGGGACGTCCGCCGCTGATCGCGTCCGCGGCCTGGGTCAAGACCGCCTCCACGGTCTTGACCTCAACCTCGTTGTGATGCGCCTCGATGGCGTGCACCACGTCCTCTGACTCGCCGTACCTGCGGGCGATCTCCGCTCCGATCAGGGCATGGCTGCCTTGCACCTCGTGCGTCAGCGCCTTGCCGATGTCATGCAGGACCGTGCAGCGCTTCATCAGCACCGGGTCCATGCCGAGCTCGCTGGCCATCATGCCGGCGATATGGGCGGACTCCACCAGGTGCTTGAGCACGTTCTGGCCGTAGGAGGTGCGGTAGCGCAGCCGGCCGAGCAGGTTGGTCAGTTCCGGGTGCAGGTCGGTGATGGCCAGATCGACCAGTGCGTCTTCCCCCGCCCGCACGCAGAGCTGCTCGATGTCGGACTTGCTCCGCTCGTAGGCTTCCTCGATCCGCTGCGGGTGAATCCGGCCGTCGAGCACCAGCCGCTCAAGGGTCAGCCTGCCCACCTCGCGGCGCACCGGATCGAAGCACGAGAGCAGCACCGCCTCGGGCGTATCGTCGATGATCAGGTTGACGCCAGTCACGGTCTCGAAGGCCCTGATGTTGCGGCCCTCCCGGCCGATGATGCGGCCTTTCATCTCGTCGCCGGGCAGATGCAGGACCGACACCACGGACTCGCTGGTCTGCTCGCTGGCGACGCGCTGGATCGCGAGCGTGATGATCTTGCGGGCTCGCTTCTGCCCCTCCTTCTGGGCCTCGTCCTCGATTCCCCTGACGATCAGCGCCGCCTCGCGCTTGGCCTGATTCTGAATACCTGTCACAAGTTCTGACTTGGCCGCGTCTGCGGTCAGGCCGGCAACGCGTTCCAGCACCTCCCGGCGGTGCGCATCGAGGCGGTCCAGTTCTGCGCGCTGCGCGTCCAGGGCCTGCCGGACCCGGTCGAGGTCGGCAGAGCGCTGCTCAAGGATGCGCGCCTCCTCATGGGTCCGCTGCTCGCGCTCGGCCAGCCTGCCTTCCCGGCGCTCGAGATCACCGCGAAGCTGCTTGATCTCGTCCTTGACCGCCCGGATCTCCTCCTCGACCTCCCGACGATCCTCGGCCGCCTGCTGCGCAGCCTGCTCGGCCTTGCGGACGATCGCCCGCGCGTCGGACTCGGCCCGGGCGCGCAGCCGTTCAGCCTCCTCGGCCGCCGCTGCCAGCTGCTGCGGGGTGGCCGCCGCCGACCGCAGGCTGGTCGTGTCAGTTTCGCTGCCCGGCGTGAGCGTCTTGGCAGGGGATCTCCGGAGCACGAAGACGAGCGCAAACAGAGCGGCAACGAGCCCGATCGCCAGTACGAGCACAATTCCGTTACTCACAGCTCGCCCCTTCCCGCTCAAGGACTCGGCGGCACCGCCGTCCGGCGCCACGCGCATGCCCTGCAGCGAGGAAAACTGCGCGCCAGCGAACCACCACCAGGGCAGGGGCTAAGTCGGCCCTACCCTGGCGCGAGCGCCGGGTGCGGAACCTCCCATCTCATCCCGGCTGCGAACCCGCTGCTCGTGGCCGCTCCGTGCTACCTGACCGGCTGAACCTCCCGCGTTCTCGTCGGCCTGCGAACCGGTCTGTGAAGCCCCGATCCGGTCCGCCAGTCAGGACAGGCCAGGCCAGCCCGGCCTCTGATGAGGCCGGGGCTGGTCGAGAGCCCGCTCATGGCAACCCGGCACGCAGCCCGGCTATCGCCACGCGAGACCGGCTGCCAGCCGTCGCGCGACCGCCATGCCAAACGTTTACGGCCATCCGGCCGGCAGGATCGGCTGATCCGCTCCCATGCCGTACGGCGCCTGTAGCTAATCTCGTTCACCTCAGTTGATCCGCTGTGCGCGGAGAAAACCTCGCTGCCGTGAGGTTAAGCGGAGATAACGATTTGGGCAAGCAAGGCATCCGTGATCTTCGGCACCCGGCGCTCCCGAGCCGGGCTGGCTAGTCGATCTCGCTGAGATCAATCCCGGCGTCCGCAGGGTCCAGGCCCTCTTGCTCAAGCGCTTCCCGCACCACCCGGTAGGCCAGTGCCTGCGAGTAACCCTTCCGGGCGAGCAGCCCCACCAGCCGCCGGATGCGCGCGGGCAGCGGCTGGCCTCGCGTACCAGCCAGCCGTCCGTCAACCAGCGCCCGGGCCGTAGCGGCCTCCTGCTCCGGCCCGAGCTTGCCCACCGCAGCATCGATATCCTCCGGCAGCACGCCCCGATGTCGCAGCTCGGCGGCCAGCGCCCGGCCCGAGAGGCCCCGGCCATAATGCCGGGACTCGACCCAGGCGCCGGCGAACAGGGCGTCGTCGATCAGCTTCGCCTCGGCGAACCGGCCCAGCACCGCGTCGGCCGCCTGCTGAGGCACCCCGCGCCGCCGCAGCGCGCCGGCCAGCTGGGCCCGGGTCCTCGGCGCCGCGGTCAGCAGCCGCAGGCAGATCTGCCGCGCGATGACCTCCGGGTCGGCGTCCGGGCCCAGGTCCGGGTCCAGGTCGGCTCGGCCCTCGGGCCGCGCTCGGCTACCTGAACCCTCGGGCCGCGCCCGGCTAGCTGGCACCGCCCGGAACCACGGTCAGCCCGCCCGACGATCCGGTACCGGCCGCCGGGCCAGTCGCGTCCTGGTCGAGGCGCGGACCGACGCCCAGCTTCTCCTTGATCTTCTTCTCGATCTCGTTGGCGAGGTCCGGGTTACGGCGCAGGAAGTTTCGCGCGTTCTCCTTGCCCTGCCCGAGCTGATCACCTTCGTAGGTGTACCAGGCGCCGGACTTTCGGACGATCGTCTGCTCCACGCCCAGGTCGATCAAGCTGCCTTCGCGGCTGATCCCGATGCCGTACAGGATGTCGAACTCCGCGACCTTGAACGGCGGGCTGCACTTGTTCTTGACCACCTTCACCCGGGTCCGGTTCCCCACCGCGTCGGTGCCGTCCTTGAGTGTCTCGATGCGCCGGATATCCAGCCGTATCGACGCATAGAACTTCAGCGCCTTCCCGCCGGTGGTCGTCTCGGGGCTGTTGTGGACCACGATCCCATCGGCCAGGTAGTTATGCGACCCTTCGACCTCGATGTCGTAGCGGCTCTTCTTCTGGTGGTCGGACCGGACCTGGATGTCGAGCACCCGGGCCGGGACCGGGCGGATGACGGGCTCGACCAACTCCGGCGTAACCGCGAACTGTCCCCGGAAGCGCGGCAGCAGCTTGTAGTCCATCGACGGGTGGATGTACGGAGCCACCATCGCCTGGAATTTCGCCGACGCAGACGTGGTGAACGTCAGTGTCGCTATCTTCCGCGCCCCGGCGACGCGCAGCCTGACGTCCAGCCCGTGGGTGTCCCGCAGATACTCAAGGAGCCGCTCCCGCGAGCCCGGGCTGATCGCCTCCACACGGATCTCGATCCGACCCGACCCGCCTTGCGTCCTTTCCTGGACGCCCTTGGACCGGACCGTGAAGCCGCCGTCGTCCATGTACCAGACCGCTAGGGCAAGCGGCGTGAGGGCCTTGAGGTACTCCCAGGTCAGGTGCTTCTTCCCGTCGCCTTGATAGACCACCTCGCGTAGCTCGCCCAGCTCGCCGAGCGGCGAGAAGTCCGCGAAGACCGCGCCTTTGGCATTCACGGTCCTGCAGTGCGCGATGTTCGCGAGCAGAGAGACCTTCCAGTCCAGGTAGCCCGCTTGCCGCGCGCCATGTCCCATCCGGAAGCGGGCGCTCGCGTCGTCCCGGCGGACCGGCTTGGACAGGTTGCCATCACCCATGACGCTTCCGAGGATCAGCTGCCACTGCGCGGGGCTGAGCAGGTGCGGCTGAGCGAGCATGACGCGATCACCGACGGCGATCTCGCCTGCCTCGCGCCAGCCTCCGGGCGTGCGCACCAGGTGATTCCGGGTGAGATCCATGATGGCCCGGCCATGTCCTGAACCGCCTCCGGACCGTTCGACCACGAAATGCAGGAACTCCTCGGTGGCGCCGTTATTGAACCAGTTGACAATCTTCTTCGGCACCACCTTGCCGAGTTCCGGGTCATAGGATAGAACCTCGACCTGCATCTTCTCGTCAACGATCTTGCCTATCTGCTCCCGGCTGCCGTCAGCAAGGGTTACAAATGTATTCCAGGAAGCACATCCGAACATTACACCGATTTTTTCCCGCAATTGATTAATGAATATTGCGGTGGTCTTGGTCTGGTTCAGCGCACCCGCGATCTTGCGCAGGGCCTGGGACATGAGCCGGGCCTGGAGGCCGACGTGGCTGTCCCCCATCTCGCCCTCGATCTCGGCCCGCGGCACCAGCGCGGCCACCGAGTCGATCACGATGACGTCGATGGCGCCGGACCTGATCAGCATGTCGGCGATCTCCAGCGCCTGCTCACCGGTGTCCGGCTGCGAGACGAGCAGCGCGTCGGTGTCGACGCCGAGCTTCTTCGCGTAGTCGGGGTCGAGGGCGTGCTCAGCGTCGATGAACGCGGCGATACCGCCGGCCTTCTGCGCGTTGGCGACGGCGTGCAGGGCCAGGCTGGTCTTGCCGCTGCTCTCCGGTCCGTAGATCTCGACGATCCGGCCGCGGGGCAGGCCGCCGATACCGAGCGCCGCGTCGAGTGAGATGGATCCGGTCGGGATCACCTCCACCGGGGCGCGGGTATCGTCGCCGAGCCGCATGACCGAGCCCCGGCCAAACTGGCGCTCGATCTGGGCGAGTGCGGTCTCCAGGGACTTCTCCCTGTCACCGGGCTTGGTGCCGCCCGCCCTGTCGTTCGGTGCCATGTGAACTCCCGTGGGATCAGAGGCTTGCTGCCGTATCAGCCTGTGCCGCTGGCAGCTGTGCGCAAAGCCGGGCTGCCAGGCCACTTCTATGCGATTGTCCGGGCCGTCAGGCCAGCTGAAGAACTGTTGGAGCTGACGCTACGCGCAGCTGCCGACAATTCCGCGCCCTCGCGGCGGATGCGCTGCCAGGCCGTCAACGGGTCATCAGTAGCAGCACTCTAGACGAACAACTGTTCGATCATGAAGCCAACACGCCGACACGGTCGAAATTGCGCCGTCACCCTGCCAAACGGCCCGCCGCAAGTCCCGCCGACCTGGCTGTCAACAGCTCCGTCCGGGTCAGTGCCGTCGCTCGGGGATATTGAAGGTCTCGCAGACCGCCCGCCAGATGACTTTCGCGTCCTCGCCGTCAGCGAGCGCCTGATCGACCGTGCGGCCGCCGAGGATCGTCAGCACATGATCCTTGGCCACGCTTTCGGCGTACGCGTCGCCGAACTGCGCGCGCATCCGATCCCAGAAGGTAGTGAGCTGCACGGCGCCAGGTTACCGGCGCGACGCGCCGACCCAGACGGCCCGGCTGGGGCCGCCCGGCCCAAGCGGGGGGCGGCAGGCGGAATAGGGCGGACAGAAACGTGCTTGCACGAGCCGGAGGCCGACTCTACTGTCATAGAAAGAGTCATCAGCGCTAGCCAGGAGACAGTCGTGACCCGCACCGTCGCACGCGGCCAGCTGATCCTGGTGTGCCGGCGCCATGTGGACCTGCTCCTGGTCTCCAGCGCCGTCTGTTTGCCCTGCTGCTAATCCAGCCAACTCGCGCCTCGCGCCCCGCGCCCGGAATCCGCCCGCGCCGCGCAGCGCGATCCAGACTCGCAGCAGAAGGACCTCCAGATGCCATCCCGACCCGCACGGGGCCAGGGCCAGTGGGCTCTTGGCCACCTTGAGCCGCTGAACGCCGCGGAGAGATTCAAGAAAGACGACGACGGACTTCACGTACGAGACCGGATCCTGAACCGTTACGCCCTCCAGGGCTTCGACTCGATCGATCCGACTGACCTGCGCGGACGATTCCGCTGGTGGGGCCTGTACACCCAGCGCCGGCCTGGTATCAGCGGCGGCCGCACCGGCACGCTCGACGATGCCGACATCGAAGATCAGTACTTCATGATGCGGGTCAGGATCCCGGGCGGCCAGCTCTCCGCGGCCCAGCTGCGCACCGTCGCGGGCATTGCCAAGGAGTACGGCCGCGATCTGGCCGACATCACCGACCGGCAGAACGTCCAGTACCACTGGATCAGGATCGAGGACGTCCCCGCGATCTGGCAGCGCCTTGACGAGGTCGGCCTGTCCAGCCTGCAGGCCTGCGGCGACGTCCCGCGCAACATCCTCGGCTGCCCGGTCGCCGGCATCGACGCGGCCGAGATCATCGACGCGAGCGCGGCACTGCGCGCTACCGAGGCGGTGGCCGCCGCGAATCCGGAGTTCACCAACCTGCCGCGCAAGTTCAAGACGGCGATCAGCGGCTGCGCGGCCCAGTGCACCCCGCATGAGGTCAATGACGTCTCCTTCGTCGGCGTCACCGGCCCGGATGGCGTTCCCGGGTTCGACCTGTGGGTCGGCGGCGGGTTGTCTACCAACCCGATGCTCGCCCAGCGGCTGGGCGTCTTCGTCGAGGCCGATCAGGTACCTGAGGTGTGGGCCGCGGTCACCGGCCTGTTCCGCGACTATGGATACCGGCGGCTGCGCAGCCGGGCCCGGCTGAAGTTCCTGGTCGCCGACTGGGGCACCGAGGTGTTCCGCGAGGTGCTGCAGAAGGAGTACCTCGGCTACGCGCTGCCGGACGGCTCGCCGCCGCCGGCCCCGCGGCCGGCACTCGTGACCACGTCGGCGTGCACCAGCAGCGGGACGGCCGCAACTACGTGGGCGTGGCGCCGCACGTCGGGCGGACCTCGGGCAGCCAGCTGTGGCAGCTCGCCGAGCTCGCCGAGACGTACGGGTCAGGCCGGATCAGGACGACGGCGGAGCAGAAGCTGCTGATCCTCGGCGTGCCGACCGGCCAGGTCAGCGAGCTGGTGAGCGCGCTCGACGCGGAGGATCTTCCGGTCAGTCCCTCAGCGTTCCGCAGGTCGGCGATGGCCTGCACCGGGATCGAGTTCTGCAAGCTCGCGATCGTCGAGACCAAGCAGCGGGCCCGCGACCTGTATACCGAGCTGGACCGGCGGCTGCCCGGATTCGACACCCCGATCAGTATTAACGTGAACGGCTGCCCCAACTCATGCGCCAGGTTCCAGATCGCCGACATCGGGCTGAAGGGGTCGATCGTTGATGGCGGTGACGGGTTCCAGGTGCACCTGGGCGGGTCCCTCGGAGCTGACCCGGCCTTCGGGCGCAAGCTGCGCGGCCTCAAGGTGGGCGCGGACGGGCTGACCGACTACGTCGAGCGCCTGCTGCGGAACTACCTCGCCGACCGGAACGACGGCGAGCAGTTCGCCGCCTGGGTCCGCCACGCCGACGACGGGCTGCTGACATGACCGGCGAACGGCAGCCGCCGCTCTACTGCCCGTACTGCGGGGATGAGGATCTGCGCCCCTCCGGCCCGGATGCGGGCGGCTGGCGATGCGGAGCGTGCGCGCGCGGTTTCGTGCTTCGGTTTGCAGGAGTAACGATTCCGGGCGCCGATCCGACCCACGGCGGTGGGGGTCGGTCGCCGTCGGTGCCCGAACCGGCCCGGCCCGGCGCTGCTGCGGCGCCGTCAGGTCGTCAGCAGGCCGCCGGACCCGAACGTCCCGCGCCATGAACTCCTACCCCTTGGCGCTCGATCTGGCCGGCCGCCGGGTCGTAGTGGTCGGCGGCGGCCGGGTGGCGCTGCGCCGCGCTGGCGCCATGCTGGCGGCCGGCGCGCTCGTCCGGGTCATCGCACCCGATGTCACCGCTGAGCTGGCCGGGCTGGACGTGACGATCCTGCGGCGCCGCTACCAGGACGGCGACCTGGCCGGCGCCTGGCTCGCCCACGCCGCCACCGACGACGCGGACGTCAACCGCGACGTGGCCGCCGAGGCGGACCGCCGCAGGATCTGGTGCATCCGCGCCGACAACGCCGCCGCCTCCCCGGCCTGGACGCCCGCGGTAGCCAGGCACGGCGACATCTCGGTCGCGGTGACCGCTGGCGGCGATCCCCGCCGTGCCCAGCGGCTGCGGGCCGCGATCGCGCTGGCTCTGGCCGAGGGCAGCCTGCCAGTCCGCCCGCAGCGCCGCCGGAACGCGAGCCCCGCCCCGCAAGCCCGCCCGCAGCCCGGCAGCCCAGCCGACGCCCGCCCGCAGCCCGGCAGCCCAGCCAGCCCCGTGCCCGGCCTGGGCAGCGTGGCGCTGGTTGGCGGCGGGCCGGGTGACCCGGGACTGCTGACAGTGCGCGGCCGCCGACTGCTGGCCGAGGCCGACGTCGTGGTCGCCGACCACCTGGCACCCCGTGCCGTGCTGGCCGATCTCGATCCCGACGTCGAGGTCATCGACGCGGGCAAGGTGCCTGGCGCTCACACCCTGACCCAGGATCAGATCAACGAGTTGCTTACCAGCCGTGCGCTGGCAGGCCAGCGGGTCGTCCGGTTGAAGGGCGGCGACCCGTTCGTCTTCGGCCGGGGCGGCGAGGAGGCTCTGGCCTGCCTGCGGGCAGGTGTCCCCGTCACCGTCGTACCGGGCGTGACCAGCGCGGTCGCCGTGCCAGCCAGCGCCGGCATCCCGGTCACGCACCGCGGCATCACGCAGGACTTCGCGGTGGTGTCGGCGCACCTGGACCCGTCGCATCCGGGCGCCACCGTCGACTGGGCGGCGCTCGCGCGGGGTCCGGGCACGCTGGTGCTGCTGATGGCCGTCGGCCGCCTTGAGCAGATCAGCCGCGAACTGATCAAGCGCGGCCGCGACGCCGATACGCCGGTGGCGGTGATCTGCGACGGCACCACTCCTCGGCAGCGGGTACTGACCTCTACTCTGGGCGACGTCGCCGAGGAGGCGCAGCGGCAGGACATCCGGCCGCCTGCGGTCGTGGTGGTGGGCGATGTCGTGCGGCTCCGCGCTCTGCTCGGCGAGCCGTCGCTGCCCCGCGGACCTCGGCCCGACCACCAGCCAGACCGGCCCGATGACGTGGCTGTCACCGACCGCAGGGATCTTGCCGACGTCGAGGGCGAGCTCCTGGCCGCCGCGTCCGGCCCAGCTTCCTCGTGACAGCGGGCAGCGCTGCTGTGCCCGCCCCGGTGCTGCTCGCGGTGGCGCACGGCAGCCGCGACGGCGCGGCGCAGGACTCGGTCGCCGCGCTCGCCAAACGCGTCAGCCTCCTGGCTCCCGCTCTCGATGTGCGGGTGGCGTTCGTTCAGCACGCCGCGCCATCACTGGCCGAGGCGCTCACCGCGGCCGGGCGAGCCGAGGTCGTGGTGGTCCCGCTGCTGCTGTCCACCGGCTACCATCTCACCGCCGACATCCGGGGTGCGGCGCGTGCCGCGGGAGCGGCGGTGGCCGACCCGCTGGGGCCAGATCCGCGGCTGGCCGACGCGCTGGCCGACCGCCTGGCCGAGGCGGGCAGCCCGACGGGAATTCCGACCGTGATGGCCGCGGCCGGCTCTATCGATCGCGGTGCCCATACGGACGTTCGCCGCCAGGCAGACCTGCTGGCGGAACGGCTCCGGGCGCCAGTCACCGCGGCATTCGCCGCTGCGGGCCAGCCCACGGTGACGCAGGCGATCGCTGCGCTGCACGCGGATACCGGGCGTCCGGTCTCGCTGGCCACGTACCTGCTGTCCCCGGGCCACTTCCATGACCGCCTCCTGGATGCGGCCGCTACCTGGATCAGCGCCCCGCTCGGCGACCATCAGGAGGTGGCCCGAGTGGTCCTGGACCGCTTCAGCGCCGCCCGCCAGGCAGCCGCGAAGTGACCGCGGGCGGCAACCGGTCGCGGTCAAGCGCTCGCCGCCCAGACGTGACCTGCCAGCCCGGAAACCCGGCGCTGCCGCCTGATGGATTCGGGAATCCATCAGGAAATTCCTGACCGATTCCCGGATTCATCAGGCTCGGCCGGGACGCTCCAGGCCGCGCCAGCGTCCAGGATTCAAGCCATGACTACGACGATCGAGGCCGACCGCCCTACACCGACCGCCCTACCGAGCGGTCAGCGGACACCGACACCCTTACACCGGACGTTCGACCTCCCGCCGGATGATCTTGCCGCTGGCGCCCTTCGGTAGCTCTGCCACCAGCCAGAGGAACCGCGGGTACTTGTACGGGGCGACCCGGTCCCGCACGAACTCCTGGAGCTCGTCGGGGGTCGTCCTCATGCCCGGCTTGAGCGTGACGGCCGCGCCGATTTCCTCGCCCAGATCGTCATGCGGGATCCCGACCACGGCCGCCTCAGCGACGGCCGGATGCTCGTAAAGGACCTCTTCGACCTCGCGCGGATAGACGTTCAGGCCGCCCCGGATGATCAGGTCCTTCTTCCGATCCACGATGTAGAAGTAACCGTCCTCGTCGACCTTGGCCAGGTCACCAGTCAGGAACCAGCCGTCTCGAATCGCCTCGGCGGTGGCTTCCGGGTTAGCCCAGTAACCCTTCATCACGTTGTAGCCGCGGATGGCGATCTCGCCGATCTCTCCGGTCGGCACTTCGGCGCCGTCCTCGCCGACCACGCGCATCTCGACGTTGGCGATCGGGGTGCCGATCGATCCCGGCTTGCGCACCCGGTCGGGATGGTTGAAGGACGCGACAGGCGATGTCTCTGATAGCCCGTAGCCCTCCAGGATGACGCAGCTGAATGCCTTCTCGAATCCGCGCAGGATACCAACCGGCAAGGCCGACCCGCCCGAGACGCACAGCCGCAGGGACGAGAAGTTAGCTTCCGCGCTCGCAGGGTGGTGCAGCATCGCCGCATACATGGTCGGCACGCCCTCGAAGATCGTCACCTTGTCGCGCGCAATGACCTCCAGCGCCTTGCCCGGATCGAATCTGGTCAGCAGCGTCAGCGTCCCGCCGGCGATGACCGTCGCGTTCAGGCCGCAGGTCAGGCCGAAGATGTGGAACAGCGGCAGGCAGCCCATGACGACATCGTCAGGGGTGATGCTGAACAGGGTCGTTCCGGTTTCACTGGCGTTGCGAGTCAGGTTCGCGTGCGTGAGCTCGGCGCCTTTGGGCCAGCCAGTCGTCCCTGAGGTGTAGAGGATCACAGCGTTGTCCTCGTCAGCCCGGTCCGCGCTCCTGGGCGCCGGGTCCACGTCGGCGAGCAGTCTGGCCAGGTCGGGCTCGTTGACCTCGATGATCTGAGCGCTGGTCTCATCAGCACCCTTGATGGCTTCGTCAGCCGCGGTATGCCAGACGAGCAGCACGGCCGCGCCGGAGTCGCGCAGGTAGTAGGCGACTTCGCGGCTCTTCAGCAGCGGGTTCATCGGCACTACAATCGCCCCGGCTTCGAGCGCGCCGAAGAAGGCCATCGGGAACGCCGGCACATTGGGCAGCATGATGGCTACCCGGTCACCAGGCGTGACGCCGACGGACGACAGCAGGGTTGCCATGCGGGCCGCCGCCTCGCGTAGTTCCCCGTAGCTGACGACTAGGTCGTCCATGCGTATAGCGGGTCGCTCACCGTGGTCCGCCGCCGCTTGGTCTAGTACTGAACTCAGGTTGGTCATAACGTCCTCCAATGGGCAGTCCCGTCCAGCTCGAACGGTGCTCCCTTGTCGGGCCGCCTGACAGGGCCGTTCGACCGTACTTGGCGGGCTGTTGGGCCAGCGCAGCGCTTCGTAGCTCGCACCTGCGGCGCCGCTGGATACGACATTACGTATCTAAGACCTACATACCGGATACGCCTGCACGGGACTATCACCTCAGTCCTCGCATCCCGGAGTCACCTGGCCCAGGGGGTGGCCTGACGGCACGAAATGTCGTAGCGGCGGGGCAGGATGGTGCTATGCCCGCACCAGCCCCGGTCAGCAGCCCGGCGCTCGACGGCTTCAGTGAAGCCACGAGCGCCTGGTTCCGCGCGGCCTTCGCCGAGCCGACCCCGGCGCAGGCACAGGCCTGGGCCGCCATCGGCAATGGCGAGAACACGCTGGTGATAGCGCCCACCGGATCGGGCAAGACACTTGCCGCCTTCCTCTGGGCGATCGACCGGCTGGCCGCAGCCGGAGTCCCGGCCGATCCACAACAGCGCTGCCGAGTGCTCTACATCTCACCTCTCAAGGCGCTAGCGGTGGATATCGAGCGGAACTTGCGCTCGCCGTTGACCGGCATCGGGCACGCCGCCCGGCGGCTCGGGCTGCCTGAGCCGGACATCCAGGTCAGCGTGCGCACCGGGGACACAGCGGCTGACGAGCGCCGCAAGCTATCAGCCAAGCCGCCGGACATCCTGATCACAACGCCGGAGTCGCTGTTCCTGCTGCTGACCTCGAGGGCCCGCGACACGCTCCGGAGCGTCGAGACCGTCATCGTCGATGAGGTACACGCGCTGGCCGGCACCAAGCGCGGTGCGCATCTGGCGCTTTCGCTTGAGCGCCTGGATGCGCTGCGCGCGCTCTCCGGAGAGCTGCCGACTGCGGCCGCGGCGCAGACGAGGGCCGGCGCGAAGGGGGCGACCAGCGGCGCGAAGGGGGCGACCAGCGGCGCGAAAGACACGACCCGGGGCGCGAGGACCATCGGCGGCGCGAAGGACCTGACCGCTGGCCCGAAGGAGACGACCGCTGGCCCGAAGGAGACGACCGCCGAATCGAAGGAGGCGACGGCCGACGGGACGGCGCGACTCCGCCCGGTGCAGCGGATCGGCCTGTCAGCCACCGTGCGGCCGCCACAGGAGGTGGCCGCGTTCCTCGGCGGTGCCCGCCCGGTCACGATCGTGCAGCCGCGCAGTGACAAGCGGATCGAGCTGCAGATCGTCGTCCCCGTCGAGGACATGGCCAACCTGGAGATCGCGGCTGGCCCCGGGCCCGGCGCGCTGAATGGCTCGCCGGGCAGCGATCAGGCGGACCAGCCGCCGGATGACCCGGCCGCCAGGCGATCGATCTGGCCGCATGTCGAGGCGCGCGTGCTCGACCTGATCGAGGCGCACCGGTCGACCATCGTCTTCGCGAACTCGCGCCGCCTCGCGGAGCGACTTTGCGCCAGGCTCAACGAACTCGCCGCCGAGCGAGCCGCCGAGCGAGCCGAGAAACGAGCCGAGCTGGTTACGGGCCAGCAGCAGGTCGCGGGCCAGCAGCAGGTCGCGGGCCAGCAGCAGGTCGCGGGCCAGCAGCAGGTCGCGGGCCAGCGGGCGAACCTGGACGCCCACGAATGGGCCGAGCTAGCCGAGCTGAACACCGGGCAGCGGAGCGAGCCCGCGAGCCGATCCCGCGAAGCGCCGCCTGCGCAGGTCATGGCCCAGGCCGGCGCGGGCGGGAGCGCCGGTCGAGGTGGCCAGGGCGCACCACGGCTCGGTGTCCCGCCAGGAGCGCAACCAGATCGAGGAGGCGCTGAAGGCGGGCCTGTTCCGCCGTGGTCGCCACCTCCAGCCTTGAACTCGGCATCGATATGGGCGCGGTGGATCTCGTCGTGCAGGTCGAGTCACCACCGTCGGTGGCCAGCGGCCTGCAGCGAACCGGGCGGGCCGGGCACAACGTCGGCGACGTCTCACGCGGCGTGATCTTCCCGAAGTACCAGGGCGACCTGGTGCAGGCGACCGTCGTCGCACAGCGAATGCGGGCCGGCCAGATCGAGGAGCTGCGCATCCCGCGGAATCCGCTGGACGTGCTGGCCCAGCACATCGTCGCGATGACCGCGATGGATGACTGGGACATCGCCGAGCTGGAGCAGACAGTCCGGCGCGCCGCCCCGTTCGGCAGCCTCACCCGCCCCGTGCTGGAGGCAGTCCTTGACATGCTGGCCGGGCGCTATCCGAGCGAGGAGTTCGCCGGACTGCGGGCCCGGCTGGTCTGGGACCGCACGGCGGGCGTGCTGCGCGGCCGGCCCGGCGGCCAGCGGCTGGCCGTCACCAACGGCGGCACGATTCCGGACCGGGGACTGTTCGGCGTATTCCTGGCCGGCGGCCAGCGCGATGCGTCCGGCCGGCACTCCCGGCGGGTCGGCGAACTTGACGAGGAAATGGTCTACGAGTCGCGGGTCGGCGACGTGTTCGTGCTCGGCGCAAGTTCCTGGCGGATCGAGGACATCACCGCCGACCAGGTACTTGTCTCCCCAGCACCCGGTCAGCCGGGACGGCTGCCGTTCTGGCACGGTGATGCGGCGGGGCGCCCGGCCGAGCTGGGCGCCGCCATCGGCCGGTACTGCCGTGAGCTGGGCGCAGCCGGGGAGGCAGCAGCCGCGCAGCGGCTGCGCGACGCCGGCCTCGATGACCTCGCCGCCGCCAACCTGATCGGCTACCTGCACGCCCAGCGCGAGGCGACCGGCTACCTGCCGGACGACCGCACCCTGGTCATGGAGCGGTTCAGGGATGAGCTCGGCGACTGGCGGCTGGTCTTGCACAGCCCGTACGGCGCGCGGGTGCACGCGCCGTGGGCGCTCGCGATCGCCGCCCGGCTCCGCGAGCGCTACGGCGGGATGGACGTACAGGCGCTGCACACCGACGACGGCATCGTGATCCGCGTTCCCGATACCGACGACCCACCGCCGGCCGGGATCGCGTTGCTCGAAGCCGACGAGGTAGAGCAGCTGGTCACCGCCGAGCTCGGCGGGGCCGCGCTGTTCGCTTCGCGGTTCCGGGAGTGCGCGGCCCGCGCGCTGCTGCTCCCCAGGCGCCAGCCGGGACGGCGCACCCCGCTGTGGCAGCAGCGCCAGCGGGCAGCACAGCTGCTGGCGGTGGCCAGGCAGTACACCACGTTCCCGATCGTGCTGGAGACGGTTCGCGAATGCCTGCAGGACACCTTCGACGTACCGGGCCTGACCAGCCTGATGCGGGACCTGGCCGCGCGCCGCGTCCGGCTGGTAGAGGTGGAGACCGGCGCGCCGTCCCCGTTCGCCCGCTCTTTGCTCTTCCGCTATGTGGGCGCCTTCATGTACGAGGGCGACGCACCACTGGCGGAGCGCCGCGCCCAGGCCCTCGCACTCGACTCTTCCCTGCTCGCCGAGCTACTGGGGCAGGCGGATGCGCGGGAGCTCCTTGACCCGCTGATCGTCGCGGACACCGAGCGGGACCTCCAGCGGCTGTCGGCGTCGCGAGCCTGCCGGGACGAGGAGGGGGTGGCAGACCTGCTGGCGGCGATCGGCTCGCTGTCGGCGGCGGAGGTCGCGGACCGCTGCACCGAGCCCGCCTCGGCGCCCGGCTGGCTCGCCGAGCTGGCCGCGCAGCGCCGGGTGATCGAGGTCCGGGTAGCCGGCCAGGCCCGATGGGCTGCGATCGAGGACTCCGGGCGGCTGCGCGACGCACTCGGGGTCGCCCTGCCGCCCGGCGTTCCTGACGCGTTCGCCGAGCCGGTCGCCGACCCACTCGGTGACCTGTTGGCCCGGTACGCCCGTACGCACGGCCCGTTCACGGCGGCTGTCGCCGCCGAGCGGTACGGGCTGGGGGTGGCGGTGGTAACCGGTGCGCTGCACCGTCTGTCGGCGGCCGGCCGGGTCGCCGAGGGCGAGTTCCTGCCCGGCGGCCGCGGAACCGAGTGGTGCGACGCCGGGGTTCTACGGCTGCTGCGCCGCCGCTGCCTGGCCAAGCTCCGCAAGGAGGCTGAGCCGGTGCCGCCGCAGGTACTGGCCAGGTTCCTGCCCGCCTGGCAGAACGCGGCCCGGGCTGATCGCGGCCGGTCGGGGCCGCTGCGGCACCGGCCGGGCCCCGATGCCGTCTACGACGTGGTCGACCAGCTGGCGGGCGCCGCGATCCCCGCGTCGGCGCTGGAGACCCTGGTCCTGCCGGGCCGGGTGCCCGGCTACTCCCCCGCGTTGCTGGACGAGCTGACAGCCGCCGGCGAGATCGCCTGGGCCGGTGCCGGCGGCTTGCCTGGAGGGGACGGCTGGGTAGTGCTCACGCCGGCCGACGCCGCGCCGCTTCTGCTCCCGGAGCCAGCCGAGATCACGATGACGCCGCTACACGATGCTGTGCTCACCGCCCTGGCCGACGGCGGGGCACTGTTCTTCCGAACGCTGGCTGACCGGGTGCACGCCCTAGTTCGCGACCCCGCCGGCCCGGCGGGCGCGACCGGCACGGCGGGCCCAACCGGCATCTCCGCGGCGCGCGCCGGGACCGGGCCTGCGCGTCCGGCGCACCCGGCCGCCGGCCTCGTTACCGACCAGGCGCTGGCCGCAGCCATCTGGGATCTGGTCTGGGCTGGCCGACTCACCAATGACACTCTCGCTCCGCTGCGCACGGTGCTCGGCACCGGCAGGCCGACGGCCGAGCCGGTGCAGGCAGACGGCCAGGACCGGTCAGACCGCGACGGCAGCGGTGCCCGCGCCGCCGCACCGGCGGCCCGGGGCGTTATCGGCCGGCCTGGCCGGATAGGCGGGCGCCGACCGGGTTTGAGCCGGGCGGCGCTGCCCTCGAGGAGCGGGCCGCCAACGGTCAGCGGACGGTGGTCGCTGCTGCCGGATGTAGAGCCAGATCGCACCCGCCGACTGCACGCGGCGGCCACTGCGCTGCTCGACCGCTACGGCATCGTGCTCAGGGGCGCGGTCGCTGCTGAGCGCGTGCCGGGTGGGTTCGGCGCGATGTACCCGGTACTGCGGGCCATGGAGGAAGCGGGCCAGTGCCGGCGCGGCTATTTCGTCGAGGGGCTCGGCGCCGCGCAATTCGCGCTGCCCGGCGCGGTCGACAGGATGCGTGCGCTGGCTGACCGCCCCGCGGCCGCCGATACGGAGCCCGCCAGCCCCGCGTTCCCGGCCGCTCGCGGCCAGTCGGCCACCGCCGTCCTGGTACTGGCTGCCGCGGACCCGGCCAGTGCCTACGGTGCGGCGCTGCCGTGGCCGCCCCGGCCCGAGGACACAGCCGGCGGGCACCGGCCCGGCCGGAAGGCCGGAGCCCTGGTCGTCCTGGCCGATGGTCATCTCGTGCTTTACGTCGAGCGGGGCGGCAAGACGCTGCTGTCCTGGACCAGCGACGCTGCGCTGCTCGACCCGGCCGCTGCTGCCCTCGCCGCGGCTGTCCGGGATGGCGCGCTGGGCCGGCTGACGGTGGAACGCGCCGACGGGACCGGCGTATACGACTCGCCGCTGGCCCGGGCCCTGGAGGCGGCAGGCTTCCGGCCAACCCCTCGCGGCCTCCGGATGCGAGCCTGACGGCCTCGCGGCCTCCGGATACGAGGCTGACACCGATCGCGGCGACGAGGTCCTGACCGTCCGAGAGTGCCGGAGTTATGCCGAGCGTAGCCGCGCGGGAATACGCACCACCTGCTTTGGCGAGGTTATCGATCAGGGCCATGTGCGCGGCGTGGGTATGGTGACAGCCAGGGAGGCAGCGACATGTCCAGCGCACGGTTATATGACACCATCGGAGCCACTTACACCGTGACGCGGCGCACCGAGCCGCAGATCGCCGCAAGGATCTGGGCTGCGCTCGGCGATGCGCGGACGGTATTGAATGTCGGGGCTGGCAGCGCGGGGCTGCGCGAGATGCGGCGCGTGGCTCGCCGCGTGGTGGTGTTCACGTTCGACGGCAGTGACACCGGATGGCGTCGTCGGTTCTGGCTTACTCGCGATTACCTGCCTGAGGTCGGTGACCTCCTAGTCGGCAGGCCGTCGCTGGCCGAGCAGGCCCGCGCGATCGGAGCCCGCATGGAGCCGGTGCTCATTCCGTGGGACTGCGCTGACGGCTTCTTCGAGGCCTACTGGCGCCGGCCCGAGGCATACCTGGACGAGAAGGTCCGTCGCGGAATATCGGTGTGGGCCAGAATCGGGCCGGAGCCCGAGCAGCGGGCAGTGCGCAGCCTCCGTGATGACCTTGTCTCAGGCCGGTGGGCCGCACGCAACCGCGACCTCGTCGTTCTCGACGCAGCAGAGCTTGGCCTTCGCCTGCTCGTAACCTGAACCCGCCGCATACTGGGTACAAGGTGCGTCCCGCACCGGCTGGGCAGGCCCGCCTCGCATCGGTCAACGGGCCAACTTCAAACCCTCGCTCCAACGTGTCCTGGATGCCGTGCGACTGCTCGAGCGGCGGAAGAGGCCGGGCGCGTGGTAGGTTCCCTTTGCACGTGACCGACCCGAGGAGGTGAGACCCATTACTGCTCTATCAGGCTGGGCGCTCCCCTCCCTCACGGCCGTGCGGTTCATCTGACATAGGTGGTCGTCGGGGCGCCCGCGAGGCATCCCGAAAGGCAACGTACCTATGCGCTTCGCCTCGCACACAATCTCCGACGGCGCCGAGCCGGACCAGCTGGTGCCGCGCGACTCGGGCCTCGCACTGTTCGACGCCTTCGCCTCCCGCGAGAAGGCGCTGCACGCCAACCCCGGCCGCCACGCGGACGTACCCGCCTTCGAGCTTGAGAGCTCAGAGCGCTTCTTCACCCGTCACGTCCTCGACGGGTGAAGAAGCAGCGCCGACAAGACCGAGCGCCAGGTGCTGTCCATGTCACTGCGCAGCGTCAAGGTGCCCATCGACGTCGTGGGTCATCTCATCGAACGTGTCGCGCTCAGGCGACACCCAACCGCATGAGCATCCGGCCTTAAAGCTGTCCAGGCTCGGCAGCCGATACCACCGGTGCGCCGGGTTATCCTGGCGCTTCTTGCCGACGACCGCCTTCGAGTACACCAGCTCTGAAGGTTCGTCCCAGTAGTTACGATCTGTGCTATCTGTGTGAGCTTCATTGGCGTTCATGACGCCGTTCATACCCCCTGCATTAGTTTGGTGAGCGGCCCGTCCCTGTTGTCATGATCGGGTCGTCCCGGCATCTGGACCGGGCCACGGCCTTCACCTCCCTCATACGTATGCTCAGTTGGGCAGCCGACCTTCCACCAGGGCCGAACGTCACCCGGTCGACGACCTTCCAGCTCGCCAGTGATGCCGATCACCAGCGGCGGCGGAACAAGGCGGTGGTCATGGCATTACCACCTGTCCCTTACCCACCACGGTGATGCCGCCGCTGGACACCACGAGGCCGCGGGCCCGGTCATGCTCCTTGTCCACCCCGACCGTAGCGCCCTCGCAGACCACCACGTTCTTGTCCAGGATGGCGTTCTCGACGACGGCCCGGCGGCTGACGCGGGAATCGTGCAGCATCACGGTCCGGTCCACCCGGGACCAGCTGTCCACCCGGGCTCCCGGCGACAGGACTGAGTTGCGCACCAGCCCCCCCGAGATGATGACGCCGTTGCTGACCACACTGTCGATCGCCCGTCCCACCCGGTCGCCGTCGTCATGCACGAACTTGGCCGGCGGCTGCGAGGGCACCCGGGTCAGGATCGGCCACTCCTCGTTGTACAGGTTGAATATGGGATGTACCGCGCACAGGTCCATGTGCGCATCGAAATAGGCATCGAGCGTCCGCACGTCACGCCAATAGCCCATGTCGCGCGTATCGGCGCCGGGAACCTCGTTCTGCAGGAAGTCATAAACGTGCGCGGCGCGCTCCCGCACCAGCATCGGGATGATATCGCCGCCCACGCTGTGCCGACTGCAATCGTCGGCTGCGTCTTTCTTCAGCGCCTCGATCAGCACATCGCGGTCGAACACGTAGTTACCCATGGACGCGAACGCTTCGTCCGGCTGGCCAGGACGGCCCGGCGGGTCGGCCGGCTTCTCCAGGAACTCCTCGATGCTGCGGCCGTCCGGCGCGGTCCGGACCACGCCGAAGTCCGTCGCCTTCATCCTCGGCATCGGGATCGCCGCTACCGTCACCCCCGCGCCGGAGGCCGTGTGCTGGTCGATCATCTGGATGGGGTCCATCCGGTACACGTGATCGGCCCCGAAGACCGCCACGACGGCGGCCCGTTCGTCGTAGATGAGGTTCAGCGACTGGTAGATCGCGTCCGCCGAGCCGGTTTGCCAGTGCGGGCCGACTCGCTGCTGGGCCGGGACCGGCGTCACGTAGTCGCCGACCAGGCTGCTCAGCCGCCAGGTGGTGGTTATGTGCTGGTCCAGGCTGTGGCTCTTGTACTGGGTCAGCACGCAGATGCGCCGGCAACCGCCGTTGACGAGGTTGGACAGCGCGAAATCCACCAGCCGGTACAGGCCGCCGAACGGGACCGCCGGTTTGGCCCGCTCTGCGGTCAAAGGCGCGAGGCGCTTGCCTGCGCCGCCCGCGAGAACGATGCCCAAGACCCGCTTCCCAGCCATCTTCCACCCCTGTCGCTCGGCCTCACGTACTGGGGCGTTCGGCTCCTCCGGGCGAGAGCCGCGACCACCTGCCAGCTGTCTCCGGGTGGCCCGCCCGGAGACTCTGCGTGCATTTTCTAGTGTTGTCCGTCTAGACGCCAAAAGGCAGACTCGTCAGGTATCCGCTTCCCTCCGCGGGGGGGACGGCGGCCCGGCAGCCGGCCGTTCCGGCAGTGCGCTCCGGCCGGTCATGCGGGTGGGACCATGGAGTCCGCTCACCGGCTAACGCCGCAACTGCCTCAGGAGCCCAGAACACTGTCTAATGATGGCATACGTCCGATAACATGCCAAATAGGTCTCGGCCCGGCGTGTCAAGGCGGGCAATTGCGCACCTGGCAGGGAGCAGGGATGACATTTCCGGGGTGCGACGAGAGCATTTCCCCATTAATGCAGGATATGGGCCTGCGGCGATGGTTCACTGCATCCGCGCAGCTTTTCCGCGCCGGACGCCGGATAGCTGCCGATGTGCGAGCGAAGCGCCTTTCCTGGCCGCCGGTCCAGTGAACGCGCCTACGACTGGGCAATAACGGCTCAGCCCCCGGGTCAGTTCATGTGACCATACTCACGCTCCGTCACGGGCCCGGCGCTGAACCGCCGTTCCGCTCCGCGCCGTGCCGACAGATGACAGAGCACCGGCGGGCGGTGCGCCGATCGGGGGCAAGAATGACACACCAGAGGATGGCGGGCCAAATAAGTGCAGGTAGCGCGACCGCGCGCGGTGTCGCCGCGCCAGCGGTACCGGCGTGGCTGGTGGGGGCCCTGCTGGCCCTGGCCGTCGCGGCCGTGCACGTCGCCGATCAGGGCGGCATCACCGCCTTGGCCTCCCCGGACTGGATCGGCTGGGGATACCGCCTCATTGAGGCGGGCGGCGTGGTCACCGCTGTGATCCTGTGCTGGCCCCCGGCGGCCCGGCTGTGGCCGGCGTGGCTGGGCTGGGCGGCCGGCGTGCTGCTCGGGGCCGGGCCCTTTACCGCCTACGTCGCCTCGCGCACGGTCGGCGTGCCCGGTGATCCCGGTGACGTCGGCAACTGGGGCTACTGGGTGGGCACGGTGTCGCTGCTCCTCGAGGCCGCACTGGTGGTACTGAGCACCAGCATGCTGCTGGCTCTGCGACGGTCGTCATCGGGAGACTAGTCTCCCGCTCAGCCGGTACCGGCCAAGAGAAGCAGCGTGACACCGAGACCAGGGTGGCTTATTAACGGCGCCCTGGCTTACCGCCGCGCGAGGAGGGCCGGCGCCAGGTTCGCGGCGATGGGGGAACCGAGCCCGCTCGCCAGGTCGAACCGGCGAGTCGCCGGGTACTGGCCGTGGTGCGTCCGGGTGTAGTCATTGTTGCCGGCGCGAATGTCGTTGAACGTTCCTTTGGGTAGCGAATAAAGGACGGGATTGAGGAAACCTTCGCGGGCTGGCGGTGATCCGGCCGAGATGATGTCGGCCAGCAGGGCAGCGCACAACGGCGTGGCTGCGCTCGTGCCGCCTTCGGCCACCCAGCGACCTTTGTGAACAATGAGATAGCCATGCTCGGGATCAGCCGAGGCCGATATATCAGGAACCTCCCGGCAGTACCCGCGTGCCGCGTGGCATGGCCGCCCGCTGCTGTACCGATTGACCACGCCCGGGCCAGCCTGCCAGGACGGCATGCGCCAGACGCGGGAGATCCCTCCCCCGCCTGCGCCACCCGCGATCCGGGCCTCGTTCCAGACGCGCTCGGACGGCGGCGGCCCCAAAGCGGTGAGGTCGGTTCCGCCTACCGCTGTCACGAACGGCTGGGACGCGGGATCCTGCACGGACAGTTCCGCCAGGCGCTTGCTGAACTGCTCGCACGCTTCGGAGCCGGTGTCGCCGGCCGCGACGAAGACCGATATGCCCTCCGCCGCGGCTTGCTCGAAGACCGTGTTCTCGCTGGCGATCAGTCCCGGCGCGAGGGCTCTGGTGACCTGCTCGCAGAGTCCGTAGCTCGAGGACAGTATCTCCGCCTGATCGTCGTCCACGATAGTCGTGTACTCGTCGAGCGCGGCTTTGCCATAGGGAGCGGCCGGAGCGTCGTAGACCAGCAGCCGCGCCCTCGGCGCCAGGGCGATGACTGTTTCGATGTCCAGCGCCGCCTCCGGCGGGCTGCCGGGTCCATGGCCGGGGCCGCCGTCCACCTTTACGGTGCTGACCGGCACGCTGGTGCCGTAGCACGCCTGGAACCGGGCGATGTCCGCGGCCCACCAGGGCTGCTGCTCAAACAGCGCGATGGTCACGCCCGCTCCCTCGCGGCCCTGGGCGGCGCGGCCGGTGAGCGAGTAGGCCCTGGCCAGCTGATTGTAGGTCCAGCCCCCGTTGCGCCGCGCCGCTCGCACGGCGGCCTGGCACGGCTGCGGCCCGATGACGGCCGGCCCGGCGGAGAATGCCTCCCGGCCATGACGCGGCCGCCGCGCCGCCGCCGGAACCGCTGCCGCCGGAACCGCTGTGGCCAGGCTGTTCAGTCCCAGCACGGCCTGGGCGAGGTGGGCCACGGTCGCCGGCAGCCGCGGGGCTGATCGGTTCGCCAGCGCCAGCCGACCGGAGGCAAGGCGGTATCGCTCGAAACCGGTATGCAGGATCGCGCGCGCCCGGCCGACGGTGGTGGTCACCGGGATCACGAGATGATTGGCGCTGATCGGGCCAGGTGCCAGGCCGATGCCGCGCAGAGCCGCGTCGACGCTGTCCACCACAATCCGCGGCCGACCGAACCGACCAGCGAACTGGGCGGTGCTGAGGAAGCGCCGGTAGTCAGCCGAGCCTGGAGTGGACACCTCCGCCGCGAACGCCCGCAGGCCGCGCGGTCTGCGCGGCCGCAGGACGATGTCGAAGTCCAGCCGCTGCGACGAAGGCGCGGGCCCGAGCGCCCGCGCCCCGGGCGGGATCCTCGGGGCGGCGCCGACCGGGCCCAGAGTCGGGCTGACCGGCGCTCGCGGAGGCTGCGTCGCGGAGAAGGCCTGCGCCTGCGCCTGCCCGAGACCGGCCAGGACAATAAGCGAACCGCCTGCCGATAAAGCCAGCGCTCGAGCTCGCGCATGCCGGGCAATCAGACCTGGCAGCAGCATTTCTCCCCCGAAATCCAGCTGATCCGCCCCTCCGATTCTGCGGCGGCCGGTCGAGCCTAGCGGCGGACCAAGCGCGCCATGCGCAGCCGCGCCGGGAGGCACGGCGGCGGTCGTGGACATTCGCGCCCGTATGCCGCATGATCATGCGGTCATAACTCCCTCCTGCTGAAAGGCGTGACATGGCACTCCGGGGACGATCCGCTATCACGGGAATGGCGGTGCTCGCCGCAATGGCCGCCGTGACCAGCAGCGTTCCAGCGGCTCAGGCCGCGCCGGCGGACCAGGCGGCACTCTCGCCGGGCTGGCGGATCATCAGGGACACCGCCACGCCGGACGCCGGGCTCAATGACATCGTGGCGACCAGCCCGGGCAGCGCCTGGGCGGCAGGCGAGACCGGAGCGCACTCCCCCGTCGTATTTCGCTGGCAGGCAGGCCGCTGGCGGGCGATCACCCGCCCGGGACCCACGGGTTCCTACGCCGCGAGCGTCGCCGCATCGTCAGCAGCCAACGTCTGGGTCGCGCTAGCCAACGTGCCCGCGGTCGATCATTACGACGGGCATCAGTGGACCAGAACGAGCTTCGCGGCCGCGCATCAGGTGCTGGTCGGGGCGGTGACGACCACCGGGCCCAACGACGCTTGGGTGTTCACCTACAACTTCGGCACCATGCAGGAGACCGCTCACCACTACAACGGCCGGAGATGGCGATCGCAGATGCTCCCGGTCTCGGTCGGCGGCGGCAGCTTCGCCTCGGCGGTCAGCTCAGCGTCGCCGTCCGACATCTGGGCCTGGGGCTACGACCAGGCCACGTCGCGCTACGTGACGCTGCACTACGACGGCAGGTCGTGGCGAAAGATCCCGTTGCCGGCGAGCCTGGCCCCGCCCGGCGTCACAACCACGGGCGACCAGGTCCTCGCCGAGTCGCCGTCCGACGCCTGGGCCAGCGTCGGCGCGTATTCGGCCGGCTCGGTCGGCCCGGTGATCCTGCTGCACTGGAACGGGCAGCGCTGGCGCAGGGTGACCGGAAAACTGCCCGCCGGAGCCCTCACCGGTCCGATCGCGCCCGACGGCGACGGCGGGCTGTGGCTGGCGGCCAAGACCACCGCCGGGGTGGCCTACTTCGCGCACTACCAGGCCGGGAAGTGGACGCGCACCCTGGCCCCCGCCGCGCCGGGGGGTGCACTGGAGATGACGGCCCTGGCGCTTATCCCAGGGACCCACTCGCTGTGGGCCTCGGCCGTCGTTGACCTCGGCTTCGGAACCACCAACGGCGCCGCGATCCTGAGACACGCCAGCTAGCGTTCCGTAACGCAGGCCGACGCCGCTGCGCCCGGCACTTCGGAAGCGACGCCTACTTCGGAACCGGCGTCCAGGTAATGGTAACGGTCCACGATGTCGACAAATCGTCCATGATCGACGGGCCGATGAGCTGGACGCCTTCTTGCTGCGACTCCCCGTTGATCGTCCAGCAACTCCCCGTCGGCCCGAACATCTTGTCACAGGTCGGGGTACCGGTCAGGCCGGTGGTGTTCAGCCGGCCGCTGGCCGCGAAGTTCCGCAGCACGTACTGATTCTGGCCGGGAAGCGAGCCGTTATCGCTGCTGCAGGCGACCGCTGGGTTGGATCCGACATTGCAAAGGCCCCACTGGTTGCCGCTGTCGGATGGGACGGCATTCGACCCGCTCACGTATATGTAGGATGCGATGCCCGAATTCGTGATCGTGATGGGAAAGCCGGTTCCAGGCCTTCCTAGCCAGCATTGCCCGTTCGGGTAGCCGAGCGCACTCGGCGTCGAGGCCGTGTTCAGGCTCGCCTGCCCGCCGCTGCAATCGCCGAACTTGGCCTTATCCGGGGACACGGTGACGGAGCGGATCGTCGGTACCACATTGAGCGAGACGGCGATACTCGCGCTTTTGCCATTGGCGGGCGGCGAGGCGGCGGCGCTGGTGCCGCACGCGGTGAGTCCGACCAGCGCGAGGAGCGCGAGGAGCACCCGCGCCGCGTTAGGCCTCATTGTGCCCCTCCTGGCGATCAGTGGCGTGATGGCCGGTGGTGTTCCGCTCGACCCGGATCCGCAGGCCGGCCCGGCGCAGGCCGAGGATGGTGACCGCGAGCAGGAGCACCGCGACGGCGCCCCATCCCGCCCCGGCGGGCACCGTCGGCCACAGGCCCTGCGCTGCTCCCGGCTCGACGCGGAACTGGAGCTTGGTGGCGGCAGCGACGCCGAGATTGGCCTGCCCGGCGGAGATCTGCACCGATCCGGAGGCCACCACGTCGCTCAGGTAATTCCCGGACCTGGCGCCGCCGGGCACAACCAGCTGCAGGGAAATCCTCGCCGCCTGATGCGGTGCGAGCTGCACGCCCGGGCCTGCATGAATCCACGACGGCGGGACCACGCGGCCGGTGCCCGGAGACAACCGGTCGATCCGGACCGTGACCTGTTCCGGCTCGGTCCCGGTGTTGACGACGTAGACGGGCGGGAGCGCATAGCTACCGCCCGGATGCGCCACATCGCCCAGCAGAACCGGCCCGGCCTGCACGCCTACCCCGATGCTCGCTTCCGACGCCGCAGGAAAACTCGCGACCACGGACAGGGCGACGGGCACCGCAAGCAGTACCGTCACCAACCGCCGCAGATGCATGACCCGGCCTTGCGTTCCCGCCGGGTGCTACCCCGGGCCCGTGTCCAGCTAACCGTCGTGATCCTGCCGGTCGAAGCGTCCAGCACCTCGCCATGTGGTTCACGCTATTTTAACGGATTATTATAAAGCACGAAAGGCCCCGATGAGCGCGATCGCCAGATCGGGAGTAAGCGGCATGCCCGCGCTTATCGTTGCTCGTCCATTTTAAACATATCTCCGTCGCATCCGTCATGACGGCGGTTCTCATTACGAGCCCGGCGGGCCGCTGCGGATCTTCTCGCTGTAACGCTCAGGCGCCCCCGGGCACAGCTCGACCTACCAGGTGGCGCCAGCCCGCTCGTAAGCGGCCAGGCCGTCGGATGCGTCCTTGCCGGACGGCCAGGCGCCGTTCAGGGCGCTGTAGAACGGCTCAGTGCTTACCCGGTGAGCGGCCACCAGGGTGGCCGCCTCGGCCACCTCCGAGGGGCTGAGGTACTCACCGGTCTGCTGGTTCTCCGTCATCAGGTACAGCCCATCCCAGCGCGCGGCGCGGCGGACCGGTGCCCTTCGCGGCCAGCCGGCCGCCGTCCAGATCGGGATACGCGGGCGCTGGCGGGGACGCGGAAGCAGCCGGGCTCCGCCGACGGTGAACTGACTACCGTGATGGTGAACCGCCTCGCCGCCCCAGAAGCGGTCGATCAGGGCCAGGCCCTCGTCGAGCTTCGCAGCTCGCGTAGAGGCGGCGCTCTCCTCCCCGAAGAGGTCGAACTCGTCCGGCCTGAATCCCAGCCCGGTGCCGAAGATCAGCCTGCCCGCCGAGAGCTGGTCAACGGAGGCGGCCTGCCTGGCCAGGATCCATGGCCGGCGCCGGGGCATCGGCGTCATGAACGCGCCGAGCCTGACCCGCTCGGTCACGATGGCCACCGCGGACAGGATGACCCAAGGGTCGAGCACCGGCTGAAACTCCCCCGGCTCGCCGAGCAGGACATCCCAGACGAAGTAGCCGTCCCAGCCTGCCTGATCAGCTTCCCGGGCGAGGCGCAGATGCACGAGGGGGTCGGCGAACGCTCCCGTGGTCGGTACATCGAGCCCGAACTTCACGTCAGCTCCTTACCCACCGGGCTGGCCCTTAAGGAGCCGAACACCATCGCCGAGCAGATGTACCGTCAGGATCCGATCGCGGACCTGCTCGAAGCGCTCGACATCCCCGCCCGCCAGTTAATTACCCGGACGTAGCCGCCTCGGCGCTCGTGCCTGCGTGCCCGCCGTGAGTGCCTGACCAGGCCTGGTCAACCCGGGCCTGGTGTTGACGGCGCGGCTCAGACAGTGGTTTAGTCGGCCACGTCCGTCGACGGCAATGCAGGAAGCCGGTGCGAATCCGGCGCGGTCCCGCCACTGTCACCGGGGAGCGACTCTCGCGTTGGCCACGACCGCGCAGCGGTGGGAAGGCCGGGAGGAGCTTCGATCCGGAAGCCAGGAACTCCGGCCGTCGATCCTTCATACCGGGGCGAGGTTACCCCGAGGAAGGCTTGCCTGCCGTGCCGAATCCTGCCGTGCCGAATCCTGCCGTGCCGAATCCTGCCGTGCCGAATGGCGATCACGGCTTTGCGCAGCCTGATATCGAAGCCTTCTACCGGCTGGTCGCCGCCCGCCGGGATGTGCGTAACGGATTCCGGCCTGACCCGGTCAGCGACGACGTCCTCACCAGGGTGCTGGCAGCCGCGCATCAGGCCCCGAGCGTCGGCCTGAGCCAGCCGTGGGACTTCATGGTCTTGCGCGACCGGGCCACGCGCGCCCGTGTCCATGCGCTCGCGCGCACCCAACAGGACCTGTTCGCCGCCTCCCTGCCCAGGTCACGGGCGCTGGCTTTCAGCCGGCTCAAGGTCGAGGCGATCCTGGAGGCTCCGGTCAACATCGTCGTGACGTGCGACCCGACCCGGGGGGGCAGGCATGTGCTCGGCCGGCACGCGCAGCCCCAGGTGGCCGTGTACTCGAGCGTCTGCGCCGTCCAGAACCTGTGGCTGGCGGCACGGGCGGAAGGACTTGGCGTCGGCTGGGTGAGCTTCTTTGACGAGCGGGACCTGGCCGCCGCGCTCGGGTTGCCCGCGCACCTTGAGGTCGTGGCGTACCTGTGCGTCGGCCACGTGGATGCGTTCCCGCCGGCACCGGAACTTGCGCTGTCCGGTTGGGCCCGGCAGCGGCCACTGGCCGGGGCGGTCCATAACGGGACGTGGGGCAGGCGCGGCCTCCCCGGAGCGGAGCCCGCACGGTTGCTGGATGACACGGTCGGCGCCATCGGGCCGCCCGACGGCGAGGCCATCTCCGCCGCGCGGGAGCGGCAGGAGCGCCTGACCAAGCCCAGCGGCTCGCTGGGCGTACTTGAGGACCTGTCGGTGCAGCTGGCCGGGCTGTCCGGCGAATGCCCCCCGCCGCTGCCCGAGCCGGCCGTCATCGCGGTCTTCGCCGGGGATCACGGCGTGCACGCCCAGGGGGTGACGCCCTGGCCGCAGGAGGTCACCGCGCAGATGGTGGCGAACTTCCTGGCCTCCGGTGCCGTGGTCAACGCGATCGCCGCGCAGGCCGGAGCCGAGGTGTGCGTCGTCGACGTGGGCGTCATCGCGGATTTCCCGCCAACCCCGGGGCTGCTTCCGCGCAAGGTACGGCCAGGCACGGCCGACATGACGACCGGACCGGCCATGAGCACAGATGAGGCCCAGCGCGCCATCGAGGTGGGCATCGAGACCGCCCGGGAGCTCGTCGCCGCAGGTAACCGCTGCCTGGTGACCGGGGACATGGGCATCGCTAACACCACCGCGTCCGCGGCCCTGGTGTCGGTGTTCACCGGCGCCGACCCCGGCGCGGTCACCGGCCGGGGCACGGGCGTCGACGACGAGACCTGGAGACGGAAGGTCGACGTGGTGCGGCGCGCGCTGGCCAGGCACCGGCCTGATCCGGCCGACCCGGTGGGCGCGCTGGCGGCGGTGGGCGGGCTGGAGCACGCCGCGCTGGCAGGCTTTCTCCTCGGCGCCGCGGCGCTGCGGGTGCCGGTGCTGCTCGATGGCGTGATCGCCTGCGCGGCCGCGCTGGCCGCCCGGGCACTCGCTCCTGATGTGGTGCACTGCCTGGTGGCGGGGCACCTGTCGACTGAGCCTGGCGCCCGCCGCGCGCTCGCCGCCCTGGAGCTGCGGCCCCTGCTCGACCTGGAACTCCGGCTCGGTGAAGGATCAGGGGGCGCCCTCGCGCTGCCGATCGTGGCCTCAGCGGCCCGGGTGCTGCGGGACGTCGCCACCTTCGACAGCGCTGGCGTATCCGGCGCCAAGGACTGATGCGATGGGTGCGGGCACCCCGAACGGCCCGGGGGCATGTCCAGAGGTGACGGCCTACCCGGTGAACCTGCGCATCCGGGACCGCCTCGCTGTCGTGGTCGGCGGGGGCCGCGCCGCCGCGCAGCGGGTGGCGGGGCTGCGCGCGGCTGGCGCCGCGGTGGTGGTGGTCGCGCCGGAGCTGAGCACGCCGCTGGCCGAGCTGGCGTCTAACGGGCTCATCACGACCCACAGGCGCGGTTACACCGCCAGCGATCTGGACGGCGCCTGGCTGGTGCTGGCGTGCGGTGACCTCGCGCAGCTGAACGCCACGGTGGCAGCCGACGCCGAGCGGGCCCGGATCTGGTGCATCCGCGCCGACCAGGGGGGACCGACCACCGGGCAGGAAGGACCGACCACCGGACAGGAAGGACCGGCCACCGGGCAGGAAGGACCGGCCACCGGCCGCGAGGAACCGGCCGAGAGCGCGCCGGATTCTTCGGAGGGTGCCGCGCGGCCGGGGCGCAGAGTGCTGGTCCTCGGCGGGGCCAGGTCCGGCAAGTCAGCGAGCGCGGAAGCGATGCTCTCGGGCCAGCGAGCTGTCGATTACATCGCAACCGGACCGCTACCTGGCGCGGGCGACGACGAGTGGGACGCCCGTGTTCGCGACCACCAGGAGCGGCGTCCCGCGCACTGGCGCACCAAGGAGACACTCGACCTGGAGCGCGTGCTGGCCGAACCAGACACCATGGTGCCGGTCCTGGTGGACTGCCTGTCCACCTGGCTTGCGCGGGTCATGGACGAGTGCGGAGTCTGGTCCGGACGGCCGGGTGCTGACCGGGAGCTGGCCGTACGCACCGACCGCCTGGTGGCGGCATGGCAGGCAGCCCGCCGCCCGGTCATCGCGGTCAGCAACGAGGTCGGTTCGGGGGTCGTGCCCGCCACCGTCTCCGGGCGGCGGTACCGGGACGAGCTGGGACGACTCAATGCCCGCGTCGCGGCCGGCTCCAGCGAGGTCTGGCTCTGCACGGCGGGCATTGCCCAGCGGCTGCGATGAGACCGGCGCCTTCGGCCGCGCCCTGGCGGACCGCGCTGAGCTTGTTCACGGTCATCCCGGTGGCCGGACCGGCCGAGGTCCGCCGGGATACGGCCGCCCGGGCTATTTTGTGGCTGCCGGTGCTGGGCGGATTGCTCGCGGCGGTGGCCGCCGGCGCCCTGCTCGCCGTCGAGGCCAGCGGCCACTCCGGGCCGCGCAGGCTGCTGGCCGCGGCCATCGCGGTCGCGGTGCTCGCCGCGGCGACCGGGGGCCTGCACCTCGACGGGCTGGCCGACACGGTCGACGGGCTCGGCAGCCGCCGTCCGCGCGAGGAGGCCCTGGACATCATGCGCCGGTCCGACATCGGACCAATGGGCGTCGCGGCGCTGGTCTTCGTTATCCTTCTGCAGGTAACCGCCCTGGCGACGCTGGCCCCCGAGGTGCCGAGCGCCGTGGCGCTGGTCGCTGCGGTGGTCACCAGCCGCGTCGCGGTGGTCCTGGCCTCTGGCTCGCCGGCCGCGCGGCCCGGAGGGTTCGGCGCGCTCATCGCCGGCGCGACGACGCTGCGGGCCAGGGTGATCACTCTGGTGGCCCTGCTGGCGGTGGTCGCTGCGGGCGGGACAGTTACCGGCGGCATCTCCTTCGCCGCACGCGGCCTGATCGCTGTCGCGTCGGGCTTGCTCGCGGTCGCGCTGCTGCACCGGTATGCCCGGCGGCGCCTCGGCGGGATGACGGGTGATGTGTTCGGCGCGCTGATAGAGGTGTCGACGACCGTGGTGCTGCTGGTTCTTGCCCTGTGGTGACAGCGCTGTGGTGACAGCGCTGCGGTGACAGCCCTGTGGTGACAGCCCTGTGGTGACATGGAGCGTTAGCTCGCGGTCAAATACCGGGGCGCGGACGGCCCGTGGGAGTAAGATTCGCGTGTCCCGGCAAACACGGGACGGCGCTGAGCATAGCGAAGCCGGTGCGAATCCGGCGCTGTCCCGCAACGGTGATGCCTCCCATCGAGGACAAGCCCGGACGCCTGGCTCAGGGTCGACGGCCTGTCCTCGGAGGAAGGGCGGCTCGTTCCGATGCCTCCCGGCCTCGCAACGGACGCACTTCGTCCTCCACGAGCACGGAGGATGAATCATCATGCAGCCAGTAACCCGTCGGCTGTCGGCGCTCGCAGTCGTCGCGGTCCTTACCGCCGCGGCCGGATGCGGCAGCTCTCAGCCCAGTTCACCGGGCGGCGGCAGCGCCGCGACCAGCTCCGCCACCGGTACCTTCCCGACCATGGTGATCGCCGCCAACGGCGCGGTGCATATCAGGAAGCGGCCCACCGCGATTGTCTCGCTATCGCCGACCGCCACCGAGATGCTCTACGCGATCGGCGCCGGGCACCAGGTCACTGCCGTGGATTCCGATTCCGACTACCCGCCGCAGGCGCCCAGGACCAAGCTGTCGTACTTCGATCCGAACGTCGAGGCGATCGTGGCGTACAAGCCGGATCTGGTCGTCGTCTCGAACAACTCCAACGGCCTGGCCAAGAGCCTGGCCGCGTTTTCCATCCCGGTGCTCGAGCTGCCCGCGCCGGCCGGCCTCAGCGGCGTCTACGCCGAATTCGACCAGCTTGGCCGCGCGACCGGGCACATCACGCAGGCCGAGCATGAGGTGACGAGCCTGCGCAGCCAGATCAGCCAGATCGTGGCCGCCGTGCCCGCGCACTCAGCGCCGCTGACCTACTACTACGAACTGGACCAGACCTACTACTCAGTGACGTCGGCCACGTTCATCGGCAGGCTGCTCGGCCTGCTCGACATGAAGAGCATCGCCGACGCGGCCAAGGGCGCCGCGGCGGCCGGCGGCTATCCGCAGCTGTCCGCCGAGTACATTCTGAAGGCCAACCCGGACTACATCATCCTGGCCGATACCATCTGCTGCCATCAGAACGCCTCGACGGTGCGGAGCCGGCCGGGCTGGGCCGGGCTGGCGGCCGTCAAGTCCGGGCACGTCATCCTGCTCAACGACGACATCGCATCTCGCTGGGGCCCGCGGATCGTCGACCTGCTCCGGGTCGTGCTGGCCGCACTCAAGCGCGGCGGCCACTGACGGCCGCCTGGGCGCCGGGCAGGCCGTTGCCGGGGCCGGCGCGCAGGCGGTTTGGCGAGGCCGCCAGCTAGATCCAGCCGGCCACTGGCCCATGATGGGGGGGTGGAAGCTGGCGATCTCGCTGCGGGACGACCTGACCTGACGGCCCCAGGTACCTGCCCGTTCACAGTGGACCGGCCCGCGATGAGGCAGCGCTGGGAACGGCTGACCTTCCTGCACTGGCCGTTCGACCCGGCGGACGTGCAGCGCCTCCTGCCCGAGGGCCTGCAGGCTGACACGTTCGGCGCTGCGGCGTGGGTCGGCCTGGTGCCGTTTTTCATGCGCGTCGGCACGCCCGGCGGTCACCGGATGCCGTGGGTGTCTAACTTCTGCGAGACCAACGTCCGGACCTACGTCAAGGACCAGCAAGGACGCACCGGCATCTGGTTCCTTTCCCTCGACGCTGCCCGCCTCGGCGCCGTGGTCGTGGCCAGGACCAGCTACCGGTTGCCGTATTTCTGGTCCTCGATGCGCCTGGCCACCCAGGGCCGGCGGGTCAGTTACAGCTGCGGCCGGCGATGGCCCGGCCCGCACGCGACCAGCCGGGTACGGATCAGCGTCGGTGACCTGCTGAGCGCTGCTGACCTGGACGAGCGTGACCACTTTCTTACGGCGCGCTGGATCCTGTTCAGCGTCTCAGCCAGCAGGTACCGGTTCGCGCGGGCCTGGCACCGGCCCTGGCCGCTCTACCGTGCACAGGTCGAGGCCGCTGACGACCAGCTGATCACGGCCGCCGGGCTCCCGCGCCCGGATGGTGAGCCGCTGGTGCACTACTCGCCGGGCGTCGACGTCCGCATCGGGCGTCCCGAGAAGGACCGGTGACACCGATGACATGGGAACCGGAACTGGACGAGCTTCGTCGTCGGCAGGAGCTAGCGGGCCGGATGGGCGGGCCGGAGAAGATCCGCCGCCAGCATGACGCAGGCAGGCTCACCATCCGGGAGCGCCTCGCGGCCCTGCTCGACGATGGCTCGTTCCATGAGATTGGCGCCCTCGCCGGACATGCCGCCTATGGCGGCGATGGCGAGCTGACCCGCTTCACGGCAGCCAACTTCATCGCCGGTACCGGTCGCATCGCGGATCGCAAGGTGGTGGTGGGCGGGGACGACTTCACGATCCGCGGCGGCGCCGCTGATGCCGCGATCATCGGCAAGCAGGTCTATGCCGAGCAACTCGCCAACCAGATGCGGCTGCCACTCGTGCGGCTGATCGAGGGTACCGGCGGTGGCGGCAGCGTGAAGATGCTCGAGCAGATGGGACATACCTACGTGCCCGCCAACCCAGGCTGGGACTACGTCGTCGACAACCTGTCGACCGTTCCCGTAGTCGCCGCCGGGCTCGGGCCGGTGGCTGGTCTTGGTGCCGCGCGCCTGTGCATGGCGCATCTATCGATCCTGGTCGAAGGGACGGCGCAGCTGTTCGTGGCCGGGCCGCCCGTGGTGAAAAGCGGGACCGGAGAGGATGTCGACAAGGAGCAGCTGGGCGGGTCCTCGGTTCACCGCAAGAATGCCGCGGTGGACCTGGTCGCGGCATCGGAGCCAGCGGCGTTCGCCATGATCAGGCGCTTCCTTTCCTATCTGCCGCAGAGCGTCTACGAGCGGCCGCCGGTCATCGCCGGCACCGATCCCGCCGGGCGGCGCGAGGGTTCCCTGCTGTCCGCCATTCCGCGGGACCGCCGGCAGCCCTACCGGATCCGGGAAATCATGGCGGCGGTGTTCGACGCTGGGTCCGTCATGGAGGTGCAGCGTTACGGCGGATCGGTGGTCACCGCGCTGGCCAGGCTCGAGGGGCATCCCGTCGGCGTCGTCGGCGGTGATCCTTACGTATCCGGCGGCTGCCTGACCGTGGAGGGAGCGGAGGCGCTGACCCGGCTGGCCGACCTGTGCTCGACCTTTCACCTGCCGATCGTGACGTTCACCGATCAGCCGGGGCTGCTCATCGGCACCCGTGCGGAGCAGCGCGCCACGATCCGCCACGGCGTGCGGGCAATTAGCGCTGTGTACCAGGCCAGCGTGCCGGGCGCCGAGGTCATCGTGCGCCGTGTGTTCGGGGTGGGCGGCGCGGGCATCGTTAACCGGCACCGGCTGGCTCGTCGCTGGGCGTGGCCGTCGGCCGACTGGGGGTCGCTGCCCGTCGAGGGCGGGATCGAGGCTGCATACCGGGCCGAGCTTGAACGGGCCGACGACCCGGCCGCGACCCTCGCCGAGATCCGGACCCGGCTTGATGCGGTGCGCAGCCCGCTGCGGACCGCTGAGCGGTTCGGTGTCGAGGAGATCATCGATCCCCGTGAGACCAGGCCGCTGCTGTGTGACTGGGTCCGCGACGCCTATGCCCTGCTGCCCGTGCAGCCGGGCAGGCCGGCGTTCGGTACCCGTCCCTGACGGGCGCAGCTCCTCGGCAGCTGTCGGCTCAGCAGCTGTCGGCGATTCCGGCCACGACGCCGTAGGGCAGGTGCCTGGGATGGACCAGCAGCGCCCTGGCCACCTGCCGGATCTTCAGCCGGAGCGGCCTCAGCATTTCCTCGCTGTAGCGCCATGCGGCGAAGTCATCGTTTCCAAACCGCGCGCCAATCGTCGAGCGGAAATGCCGCGCGTCTCCCCCGTCCCCCTTCCAGGCCGGCAGCCAGGCGCGAAGCTCGTCGTCACTGTCGAGCATGGTCCAGCCCATCAGCCGCTCCGCGATCTGACCCGCCGCGTCGATCACGAATGCCTGGTCGCTAGCGCCCCTGATGCCATGGACCCGGCCCTCGCTGTCGCGGCCATGATGAATGCTGGCCGAGCTGAACCGTGCCCCGACGGCCAGCGCGGCGACCGCGTGGCCAGCCTCGTGCCAGGCCGTCTTGACGGTCGCCGTGCGGGCCGGGGTGAAGCTGGCGAAGCAGCCGCAGTCGTAGCGCTGCCTGATCCATTTGTCGTTCACTACGGACTCGTCGTCATAGCGGACGACCCGGCTCAGCTCAGCCTGGATTCCGTTGAGGATGCGCTGGTCTGAGGGCTTTAGCGCCGCGTCAGCCGCCCTGGCGGCCAGCCCGTTCGGCCTCGGGGCTCCCCGTCCCGGCCTGGACAAGCCGTGGCTGCTAGATCGCGGAGTCATGCCTCCTCATTTCCGGCCTTCGCGAGCTTCTTGATTGCGGTGAGCCGTGCGTCCTCCATAACGTGAAGCCCTGAGTCCTCGATAGCGGCCGGTCGAAGGCCGCGAGACGCCTGGCGTTACCTTGCCTGCCGGCCAGCGGCTTGGCCGCTACGACGGTAGCGGTCGCTTCTCCGCTGTCAACTTGCAGGTCAAGGTTCTGCGGACAGCACGCGAATGGCGTCAGCGTAAAAGACAACCTCGGTTGGCTTCTCCGCGGTTGAAATCTGATTGAAGCAGACCGGCGAACCACGGCCGGGCTCCACGGCCGGGCTCCACGGCCGGGCTCCACGGCCGGGCTGCTCTGCTGTCGTATAGACCGGTCAGCTAGTCATGGGCTGGTAAAGAAAATTTATCGACTCTCTTTTCGATTCAGATCCGTATTGTCAGTACCGATCGCTAGCATGGTCGAAGACCAATACGCCAGCAGGCAAGCCCGCCGAGGAGGTGAACCGATGGCCCATGACAACAGTCTTGAGGGCGCTAGCGCAGAGCACGACGAGCCTGACCGCGGCGAGCCTGACCGCGGCGAGCCTGAGCGCGCCATCCCCGGCCGCCCGGTCGCCGCCGGGGATGGCGGTGTGCTGTCCGGTGCGGGCGCCCCGCAGGGCCTGTCGTGGTCGTGGGAGCTGGACTTCCAGGCCTTGATGGCTGCGTTGAACGACCCTGCTCCCTGGAACCGTCCGTCCTGCTCTCCCCGCCGACCCGCGGGCAGCGCCTGTGGTCCTGGCATTGTCCCTGCCCCGGGCGGTGCCGTGCCGGGCGGTGCCGTCGGCCCCGACGGCGCCGCTGTCCCCGGCAATACCGCTGCGGGCGGTGCTGCTGTGGGCGGTGCTGCCGCGGGCGGTGCTGTTGTCCCTGATGGTGCTGGTGCCGCTGGTGGTGACGGCAGTGGTGGCGGGGGAGAAGAGGCGGGTCAGGGCGCGGTGCTGGGTCAGGGCGCGGTGCTGGATCAGGACGCGGTGCTGGATGAGCTGCTGGCGGCTGGGTCCCGGGAGGTGCCGGTCGGGGTGGTGGCCGGCCGGGTGGCGGAGTGCCTGCCGGCGGGCCCGGATCTGGCCGGGTGGCTGGCGGCCGCGTCGGGGGCGGGGCTGGAGGACGGGGCGCTGGCCGGGGTGGCGGCGTCGTGGCGGCGGCTGGCGTCGTGGGCGCAGGCGGGGGAGCTGGCCACGGTCGCTCAGATCGCGTCCCGGTCGGCGGCGCGGGATGCGAAGGCCGGCGTGGATGCGCGGGGCTGCCCGGCGCGGGTTCCCGCGGAGGCCGCCGCGCAGGTGTCGCTGGGGCTGGTGATGTCGCAGTACGCCGCGTCGTGGTGGCTGGATCTGGGGGTGACCCTGGCGTGGCGGCTGGCCGCGACCGGCGCGGCGCTGGCCGCGGGGGCGATTGACTTGTACCGGGCCCGGCTGATCGCCGAGGCGACCGCGCGGCTGAGCGAGGAGGCGGCGCGGGCGGTCGAGGAGCAGGTCCTGCCCGGCGCGGGGGAGCTGACCGCCTCGGCGCTGCGGGTGGCGCTGCGGCGGGCGGTGATCGCCGCTGATCCCGAGGGCGCGGAGCGGCGGCGGAAGGAATCGCAGGCGCAGGCGAAGGTGTGCCTGTATCCCGATGAGGACCACACCGCGACGCTGGCCGGGTACCGGCTGCCGGCGATCCTGGCGGCCGCGGCGATGGCCCGGATCCGGGCCATGGCCCGGGCGCTGAAGTCCTCCGGCGCCGCCGGCGGGATCGACCTGCTGTCCGCGCAGATCTACCTCGGCCTGCTGTGCGGCACCCTGCCGCTGATCCCGCCCCCCGACGGCGCACCCCCCGACAGCCCCCCGCCCGGCCACGACGACCCGCCCGGCCACGACACCCCGCCCGGCGGCGGCCCGCCCGGCGGCGACTTGCCGTCTGACGACGCCCCGCCCGGCGGCGGCTGGCCCGGTGACGGTCCGCCGGCTGGCGGTGCGCCCGGCGGCGGGCCCGGGGAGCGCCCGCGTCCCGGGCCGCGCCCGCGTCCCGGGGAACCTCCGCCCGGGGAATCACGCGCCGGGCGAGGCCCGCGCCCGCAGGACCCGCCGGCTGAGGACCGGCCGGCTGAGGACGCGCCGGCTGAGGACCGGCCGGCTGAGGACCGGCCGGCTGAGGACCCGCCCGCTGAGGACCCGCCCGCTGAGGACCCGCCCGCTGAGGACCCGCCCGCTGAGGACCCGCCCGCCGAGGACCCGCCCGCCGAGGACCCGCCCGCCGAGGACCCGCCCGCCGAGGACCCGCCCGCCGAGGACCCGCCCGCTGAGGACCCGCCGGCCGAGCCGGTTCCGCCTCCGCAGGAACCCCTGCCCCCCGACGATTTCGACCCGCACGAGGACCCCGGCGGCCCGGACCGCCCCGGCGGCCCCGTCCTGGCCGATCCCGGAGATGACGATGATGAGTGGTGGCGGGCCGGGCAGGCCGGGCCGGTCCCGGACTGGCCCGCGCTGCCCGCCCTGGTCCCGGCCGCCCCCACCACACCCCGCCCGCCGGGCTCACCCCCGCCCCCCGGGCTGCTGGACCTCACCCTGCCCTGGGCCACCATGGCCGGCCGCTCCCACGAGCCAGGCACCCTGGGCCGCATCGGCCCGGTCACCCCCTCCCAAGCCTGCCTGCTCGCCGGCCTGGCCTCCGGCGACCCCGGCACCGACTGGCGCGTCATCCTGACCACCACCACCGGCCAGGCACTCGCCGTCACCCGCATCCCCCGCACCCGAGCCGCACCCGCCACCGCCCGGGACGGCCCGCTGGCCGCCCGGGACGGGCCGCTGGCCGCCCGGGACGGCCCCGCCGGGCAGCGCGCCCGGCCATCCACCGCATCGACCGGGCTGGTCGGCCGGGTCACCCTGACCATCCCCGACGACCTCCTCGCCGCCACCCCGGCCTCCGACACCGCCGGACCCGGGATCCTCACCCGCGCCCTCCAGGCCGCGGCCACCGCCGCCAGCCGCGCGGCCACCCAGGCCGCCGCCGACCTCGCCGCCGGCGGCTGCGCCCACACCACCGCCACCCCCGCCTACCGGCCCCCGCCCCGGCTCCGCGAATACATCACCGCCCGGGACCTGACCTGCCGGTTCCCCTACTGCCGGCAACCCGCCTGGCGCGGCGACCTCGACCACACCCGCCCCTACCACAACGGCGGCCTGACCTGCGGCTGCAACCTCGGCGGCCTCTGCCGCTTCCACCACATCCTCAAACACCACCCCGACTGGAACCTCACCCAGACCCAGCCAGGCATCTTCCAATGGACCACCCCCACCGGCCGCACCTACCTCACCACCCCCGACACCCACCCCATCTAAGCTCGGCCGGCAGGCAGTCCGTGATGGGCAGCCGCCAAGCATCTGTCCGAGCGGGCCTCCCGAGGTTGGCGCAAAGGCGCGCATTTCGGCCGACTGACTTCCGGCGCAGCCGACAGGACCAAAGTCCACTGTCCCGCTAAGCAACCGGCCAGGTTGTCTGGGGCCATGTTCGTCAGCGATGAGGTGGTGCTGGATGTCAGTATTGCCGTGGCCAAAGCCAGGTTGGTGAACCTGGCTCGTGGCGGCTCGCTGAGGAGCGAGTCCGAAAATGCCTACAACGAAGGGATCACGCTCCTGGTCCGGGTTGGCCCGCTAGGTCCGACGCGGGGCTTGTCCCGGCTGGTCGAGGTGCACTTCCTGGACCTGGTGAGCCGCGCAGACTCTTCCATGCTGGCACTCAGGTGGGAGGCTGAGGGACCTGGCGGCGGCCTGTTCCCGGCCCTGGACGCCGACATCACGCTGACCGCTGCCGGGGAACATGCCACGTTAATCACCCTCGCCGGCGCGTACCGCGCTCCGTTGGGGATCCTTGGCTCCGGGCTGGACACGGCGATCCTGCACCGGGTCGCCGCCGCTACGATCAGGACCTTCCTCAGTCGCGTAGCTGACGCCATCGCCCATCCCGTCAGCATGACCGAACGAGAAATGGGACGCGGGTGGACGGCGCCGTCCCGGCTGCCGAGGGCCGAGACCTCGTAGGCCTGCCGCCCGCCTGGGCCGATTGATGTAGCTCTTCGTGATCTTGGCTGATCACCCCTCGACACCCGCCGCCCTTGGATTTGCGCCCTCCCGTCACTGGCCGCCGTCGGCCGGTGGCTGAGGCGGCTGGCTGTCGTGGCCGCGGGGAGCGAAGATGTGGTCACGGGTCTCGCGGATGGCGTCGTCCAGACGACCGAGCGCTTCTGCGATGCGCTCCCTGGCTACGTCGCCGGGCTGATCGATAGCAGCCTGCAGGCTTACACCTACGCGGAAGAGGCTGTTGACGATCCGGTCGAGCAGTTCCTGGCCACGGTGAGCCTGCTCAGCGACAGCGGCCCGGGCGAGCTCCACCAGATCGTCGCGCCGCCGGGCCTCTGTGACGTCCCGGACCACGGCAAGCGTAAACTGGCCGGTCGCGGTCGGCACCGGGCTGAGGCTGATCTCCACCGGGAACGTGGCGCCGTCCTTGCGGAGCCCCACCAGCCGCGCCCCGGCCGCCATCGGTCGAGCCTTAGGGGCCTGCGCATAACCGGAGCGGTGGCTGCGATGGACGGTCCGCAGGTCGGCCGGAATCAATGACTCGACTGGGCGGCCGATAAGCTCGTTGGGCTCATAGCCAAACATCTCCCCCAGCCGCCGGTTGGCCAACGCGAGGACGCCATCGTCGTCGGCCAACGCCACCCCATCGGTAAGGGCATCGATGAGCTGCCATAGCACGGCCGGGGTAATGGCAGCATTTCTAGGCGCGTTCCGCGGTCCGGCTGCCCGTCGCTGCGGACGCCATGCCCGCGCGGTACGGCGGGCCGATGGCTCGCCGCTGGCCTCAGTGCTGGCCGGCCCGGACGCCAGCGACACCGCTGCTGGTGCGCCGGCCGCGATAGCCCCTTCCAGTGAGGGGTAGATCGAGATCAGCCGATCGAGACCTCTGATGCTGAGCACCCGCCGGACGATCTGGGCGGTCACCACCAGCCGTATCTGCGTGCCGCTGACGACGGCGCGCTGGTAGGCCCGCGCCATGGCATCCGCGCCAGCGTGATCACAGGAAGCGGTGGCGGACATATCCGCGATCACCGCGTCCGCCCCACGGTTGATGACCGACAGCAGCTCTTCGCGGATCTGGCCGGCATTGCTCACGTCAACGTGTTCAGGAAGCGTCACGACCGCCTGTGAGCCCAGCCACTGCACTGGGTAAGCGTCGCTAAACACGCCAGCAACCTGGGCGTGCATTACGAACCACGCACGCCGGACTCGTTTTGTCTGCTGGGGACGTACTCGATGACAGGTACATCCCGATGGCACCTTGCGTCCCAGTTATCCCTGACTGCCCGTGCCGCCCGAGTCTAGGACGACGCGGCCACCTTGCACCATGGCCTGTTTCGAGATCGTCGGCGGGATCTGTCACTGGCTCGTGACGCCGTGTTTCGATCGCGATGCGGCGGGTTAGCAGATTAAGGGAACGAGGCTCCGGTAGGACCAGGCCTCTCTCACAGACGCTCACCACCGGAGCTTCGGGTGGTTCGCTGTGTCAGTGCCCCTGCGGGTACGGCGGCCGTGCGGTGATCAGGCGGGTCGCCTCGGGTTCGTCATGCACTCCGGGTGATCGAACCCGGGGTGAGCAAGACAAGCAACCCGTCCGGGTCGCGCACCGTCGCTATGGTGATCGGTCCGTTTGGTCCGGGCTGGTCGACGCGTCGAGGCAGGCCGCCGAGGCCGAGAGCGGCCAGACGGCTCAATGCGGCCTCGACGTCGACGAAGAACGACAGCAGGAAGAACCCGGTCCTCGGACGCGACTGCGGTGGCCCGGTCGGGAGGTCACCCGTCGAAAACGTTGAGCTCCAAGACCCCGGCGTGGTCGTCCGGAACTCGCCCGTCGCCCAGAAAGACCGCGCGCAGGCTGCGACTGGGGCCGTCGAAGAGACCCGGCCAGTCACCTTCGACGTACCGGTCCTGCAACAGGTCGTCCTGGTTGAAGCGCAGGCTGGCGTCGAGGTCGCGGACGATCACCACGGTGTGATGAATAGCGGTAGTCACAGCACGGGAATTTTAGCATTGACGAGGACGCGGCTGACCACGACGCAGCCAGCCGGATGGCAAGGCTCGCGCGGCCCCGGCATGGCCGCTGCCGCGTCGGCGGTCGCGATGACGCAGGACGGCCGGGCTAACAGTCATGACATCAACTGTCGTCTCAGCAGGCCTACGTCGACTGGAGCCGCGTCATCGCGTCGGCGCGTGGCCTGCAAGGCGTCGGGCCTCTTCCTGGGTCAGCCGAAAAGAGTACGGTACCGGTGTGGCAACCATGGACGACGTGGCACTGATGGCGTTGGGGCTGCCTGAGGCTACCGAAGACGAACGTCACGGCAGCCGGACGTGGTTCGTCGGACGCAAGGCATTCGCGTGGGAACGGCCGTTCAGTAAGGCAGATCTAAAGCGGTTCGGTGACCAGATTCCCCCGGAGGGCCCGATCCTCGCTGTTCGCGTCGAGGACCTCGCCGATAAAGATGCCGTGCTCGCCGCGCATCCGGGGTCTTTCTTTACGATTCCGCACTTCGACGGATATTCTGCTGTTCTCATTCAGCTGCGGAAAGTCTCCGATAAGGCGTTGCGAGAGGCGATTACCGACGGATGGCTAGCCTGCGCGCCACCGAAGTTGGCGGACGAATACCTCAAACGCTAAGCGTTATCTCCTCACTCACGATTGCGCACATGGCCGGGCGGCTCGAAGCCCGGCCGACTCATTGGGCTGTGCGGCTCGGGCGATGATGACGACCGCCCCGGGACCGCACAGTAGCTCGCTGGTGAGGAAGCCCTGCCCCAATCGGCCGCTCAGGGCCGCGGGCCACGGAGCCGCGGGCCACGGAGCCGCGGGCCACGGAGCCGCGACGAGCTCGGCCGCATACTGTCGGCGACTGCGGAGTTACTCGACGAGCTTCCGTACGACGACCCAGGGACCAGCTCATCGCTGAGCGCGCCGGTGTCTCGGTCGGCAGCGTTTTACCGGTTCTTCCCCGATCAGGACAGCATCGTGCGGGCACTCCTGCTGAGCTGGCTCGACCGCTCGACGAGTAGAAGCGGCTACTGTGCCTGTACCTCAGGCTGTGACCGGCCAAGAGCCCGCGCCTTTGACTGTGACCGGCTAGGAGAGGAGACCGCATGGCCAGCGGCACTCGCCAATGACTGATCCGACGCGGCACTGGACCGCGCCACGCCGCGCCCAGGAGAAGGACGACGCAGGCCAGCGTGATCTGGCGCTTGCCTATCTAAGGTCGGCGGATCCTGTCCTCCGCCGGCTGATCGACGCCCATCCCGATTTCGATCCGCGGGCGTGGCTGACGGACCTTCCTCCGATGGACGCCTTCGGCACGCTGGTCTTCCAGGTCATCGGCCAGCAGCTATCGGTGTCGGCCACCCGGCGGATCCTCGGCCGCCTCCAGGACCTGTTCGGCGGCCGGCTGCCCGCACCGGCCGCGCTGCTGTCCGCCGATCCGGGCGATCTCCAGAAGGTGGGACTGTCACGCAGGAAGGTCGCGACCCTGCGGGCCATAGCCGCCCAGTTCGCGAATGGCGCGCTGAGCGACGAGGGCCTGCGGTGTCTTTCCGATGACGAGATAGAGGCACAGCTGACGGCCATCCCAGGTATCGGCCCGTGGACCGTGCAGGGCTTCCTGATCATCGCGTTCTCCCGTGCAGACGTGGTGCTGCCCGGCGACCTAGCCTTGCGCAAGGCCATCCAGCGCGTCTATCAGCTGGACCACCTTCCGACCCAGCAAGAGGTGCTCGGGATCGCCGAACGCTGGCGGCCGTACCGCAGCCTGGCCACGGCTTACCTGTTCCAGTCTGCCTTCGACATTGCCCGCTGAATGCCCGCGAGGCCTTCGCGCAATGACGCCAGGGCTGGCCTGTCGGTCTGACCGCTTCCAGTCGCTGGCACTCAGGTGCACCGAACCATCCAGGCCCCCGATGCCAGGGTGTTCAGCGGACCGGGAGCAGCGCCGCGAGAGAGTGGTAGCTACGGCCCGTTGGCCGGGGTGTGGGCAGCATCATGGACCGGCCGCGTGGGGCTCAGCGGAGGCGTCGATGGCGATGTAGGAGAACGGGGCGACGGGCAGCGCGGCCCGCAGCAGCTGACTCAGACCATCAGCGAGCGCACGCCACTGCCTCATCGTGACAGGACCAATGCCCTGACCGCGCGCCCTCGGCGTCCCCCTGTGCCGCGGTCAGGTTCCGGCGGACGACGGCGTCGTCCAGGTCGGCCATGAGCCGGTCCTGGTTGATGCCCGAGTCTCGTTCGCGGAGGCCGAACATGCCAGCCAAACGCCTCGCCATCGATCACACCGGCCAGCTGACCTCCGTCGGGCGGATGTGGCGTCGGCTCGGGGCCTGGCGGGCCTCCGCCACCGCCTCGGCCGTGGTAAAGCCAGTTCCGCAGCCAGGCCGCGTTGAGCATCAGTGCGGTCGTGGCCATGCCGGCAACGGTGACGAACAGCGCGCCCACCAGGCTGGTAAGGAGCCCGGCCGCGAAGACCTGGCGGGCCCCGGCGCCGCCGGCGGGGGCGGGGTGCTCGATGCCGTGTAGCGCCGCTCGGCTACGACCGCAGCCGTCACCGGGCCGCAGAGCGGCAGCAGCCATGCGAGCGCCACGAGCGCCACGAGCGGATCGATGTCGGATCCCGGCAGCCACGGATTGGTGGCAACCTTGCTGAGTCCAAACGGCGCCACCGCGTACATGACAGCGCCCAGAGCGATGCCCGCACCGGCGCCGGTGGCGAGCGTGGCCAAGGCCACCCGTGACCGCTGCGAGGTCATCCAGAGGATGGCCGCCGCGTACACCGCCAAGACGACCAGGATCAGGATCTCTCTCGGCCAGGGGATGCTGCTTCCAGCCAGGCGGATAAACCGGTACAAGCGCAGGATCCTCTGGACCCGGGAGCAGGCCGCCCGCCACAGCGCAGGCACCTACCGGCTCAGCCCACCGCATCGATGTGCCCGTACGTCCTTTCCGCCGCCACAGTGCAGAGGCGAGTCACTGCGTTCGCCGATGAGCACGACTCAGACTTGTTACGACTTCATCTGCAGACGCATAGGCGGTCAGTCCGTGAGGCCAGACGTCCGTAACCGGGCCCGGCCGATCATGTCTGGGTGCTCCAGCCGTCAGGCTGGACGCCAGACCCTGCGCACCGGGGGCTTATGGTGGGACAGGCAGCCTAAGCGGCCGCTAGGTTGCGGACCAGGCAACCAGCTGCTTGCCCCTCGCCGTCGTCTCGCGCTCCGGGATCTCCCGCTCCGTCGTCGCCCGCTCCGGGATCTCCCGCTCCGGCATCTCCCGCTCCGGCATCTCCCGCTCCGTCGTCGCCCGCTGCGGCATCTCCCGCTGGGGCGTCGCCCGCTGCGGCATCTCCCGCTGGGGCGTCTCCCGCTGCGGCATCTCCCTCGCCGTCGTCGCCCGCTGCGGCATCTCCCTCGCCGTCGTCGCCCGCTGCGGCATCTCCCGCTGGGGCGTCGCCCGCTGCGGCATCTCCCGCTGCGGCGTCTCCCGCTCCGGCGTCCGCGCACTGGCCTGATGACTGCCAGCTGGCCTCGCCGAGCGCGAAGTCCAGCGTTCGGTGCATCCCCGCGTGTCCCGGCAATACCAACGGATGTCGGCGCAGGCGCTGGTTCCGTCAGCCACTATCTGGCCGGCCGACAAGCGGACACCGCACATCCAGCAGCACTTGACGACGGCTGGCCCTGCCGGGGCGAGGGTCAAACGGTCGTGATCACTCATGATGAGCTCCCCTCCGGTACCAGCCGGCGCGAACCTGGTTCCCCGGCGCGAAGGACGCCATCGTGACGCTTTCCGCTTCTTGCGAAGCGCCGGGGCTCACCGTCTGGGCTCTTGAATTCCCCCACAGTCCTACCGCCAAATCACAGTCCGATAAACATACGGTAACCGTTCAGCTTATATATGAGCCATTTCGGCGTGCCCTGTGGACATTTTCAGTTTTCCGCGAATGCACAGGGCGCGGCTAAGGTTCTAGCAGGTAATGACCCTGCCGAAGGCGCGGTCAGCCGGGAATCTCCACCGTTAACCCCATGTTGCGCACAGATTCGCCGCGCCTTTGCACAAGTCATCCACAGGTTTGCGCACAGGCCGACCCTGGCTGGCCGCGGCGCCAAACCGCGAGATGGCCGACGGCGCGGCCAGGCACCCGAACCAGTCCCCTGCCGGGCCCCGATGTCGACGCACCGCAGCCGCCAGCCGCTGACTCACCGGGCATGACCTGACCAAAAAGGCGCTTTCGCCCAGCCACGTCCCGATCGTCCGGTCTGGTTACGGCGTGTTTTCCTCATCGCCGTGACAACCATTCGGACCGTGAGCGTGCGAATACTTTACGGTGACTGGGCGGCTGCGGCTCTCTGCAGCGCTCGGCTGAGCCGATTGCGTGCGGGATACCGAACTTGGTGAAGATCTTGCGCAGGAGGTACTTGCAGTGCGAGCGCCGTTGAACAGCTGGGCGGCAATCTCGGAATTGGGATTGCCCGTCAGCTGCCAGGCGCACGATCTGCGTTTCCTGGGGCGTTAGCTGGATGACTGGCAAAGCATCGCCAGGCGCGGTTCCGCTCGTCCGGCGTTTGACCTGGACAGCGCCTGAGCCGGGCGGACGGGACGGGCACGGGTCATCCGTTATGGATTGGTCTTTCAGGGACCAGCCACGGAGGCGAGCAGCTCGCTGCGGGCCTGATCGGCAGCGGCCAGGATCGCTCCGCGCAGCACCGGGCGGCCGCTGACTCCGGCCGACACGACCTGCGGGGAGGCCGTGCAGATCCGGCGCACTCCAGCCGCCCCCGGTCGGCCAGCGCGGCGCCCCGATCTCACCCGCTGCCCCGGCCGCCCCGCGGTACAACCGGCCGGCCAGCACGATCGCGAGCCCGAGGCCGACCCCCATCCAGACGAGCACGAAGTCGTCGGCTCCGACCGCCGTGCCGCAGACCCACTCGGCCTGCCGCAGGTGGTGGCGACCGCACCGCGGACCAGTCCGACCGGGTGGCGGTTGAGACTGATTTGCTATGTTTTGGCCGCGATCAGGATCAGCTGACCTACCTGGCGGTCCGCGGCGCGCTGATTCGGCCCGGTCGCCGACTGCCGGCCGCCAGGCTGGAGGAGCCGCCGCCGAAGTGACGGCCCTGCGCGCCTGGATGGCGGCGCGCCACGAGCCGGTGGCGGTGGAGATGGGCCTGGCGGCCGCCTTCAGGCGGCTACCTCGCACCTACGGGGTGGCACGTACCAGCGGCCGGGCAGCCGCTGAGGGGCTCGGCCTAGCGCGCCGCTAGCCTGCCGGGCTCCGTTTACCTGCATAATGCTTGACATGCGTTTGTCCGCCCGCGCCGACTATGCACTGCGTGCCGCGATCGAGCTCGCGGCCGCCAGCAACGGCCATGTCACCGCTGACCAATTGGCCAGAGCACAGAACATTCCAGGCAAGTTCCTGGAGGCCATCCTTACCCAGCTCCGGCGAGGGGGTCTGGTGCGCAGCCAGCGCGGGCCGGATGGGGGCTTCTGGCTGGCCAGGCCGGCCAACCAGATCTCGCTCGCCGACATCATCAGGGCCATCGACGGACCTCTGGTGGGCGTTCGCGGCGAGCGCCCGGAGAATCTGGGCTACACGGGGGCCGCCGAGCCGCTCCAGGACGTCTGGATCGCGCTGCGCGCCAACGAGCGGGCGATCCTCGAGGAGGTCACCCTGGAGCACGTCGTGGCCAGGCAGTTGCCCGAGCGGGTCCGCACGCTCGCTGACAATCCTGAGGCGTGGGTGTGATAACTCGCCTAGGTGAACGCCTAAGCGCGCTGTCCCGCTCGCGCATGATCGTGACGGCTTTTCCGCGATATATCCGCGGAAAAGCCGTCACGATCATGAGAAGCAGGGCGGATAGTCGGCCAGGCGGCCAGCATCGTCAGACGGGGACCATGTCGGTGATGTCGCGCACCCGGTGCGTGACCTGCTCGATGACTGGCTGGTCGGCGTGGAGCACGGCAGGATCTAGAACCTGATCCTCCGCTGCGACCAGGCGCTGGCCAGTCGGCACGGCCAGCCTGCGAGCCGGAGGGCCGTCGGCCAGCCTCGAACCGGCCGAAATGGTCACCTGCCGTCCGGAAGCCTGGCTGGCCTGCAGTCGGCCAGCGGCCGTGGCAGGCTCTGCCCCGGCTGCCCCGGCTGCCCCGGGCACCCGGGCGACTCCGTCCGCTCCGTCACGCGACGGCTCCCTGGCCCCGGTGAGTACCGGCTCGTTCTGCAGCTCGGCCAGCGCGAAGTTATCCGAGACTTCCCGCAGTACCTGTGACAGCGGCGCCCCGAGGGCGCCGCAGATGGAAGCAAGCAGCTCAGAAGAGGCTTCCTTCTGGCCGCGTTCAACTTCGGACAGGTATCCAAGGGACACCCGCGCCGCAGCGGACACCTCACGGAGGGTGCGACCCTGCCGGAGACGCAGTCGCCGCAGCGCGTCACCGAGAAAGTGACGAAGCAGCACCATCGTCGCACTCCCTTCCCAAGGCCGACCCGCTGACACCTCCACCGTACCTGGCCTTACGGACTGTACGGGAGAGGGTATAGGTGCGTGTTCAAAGCAGTAACACTGTAATCAGCCGCTATCTTCCCTCGATCTCTCACTCAGCCTTGCCTCAATCTTTCGCTCAGCAGCCGGAGCGTGCGGTCCACCGTGGCGACCCTGATCCGGTGCCGGTCGCCGGTGAGGGCGAGCGCCCGCACAGCCGTGTCTGTGCCCACACTGACGGCGATGTACACGGTGCCGACCGGCTGGCCGTCCGAAGGATCAGGTCCAGCCACGCCGGTAGTCGCCGCGCCGACGTCCGCTCCCATGCAGCTCCGGGCGCCTTCGGCCATCGCGGCAGCGACGTCCGGATCGACTGCCCCGTGACGAGCTAGCAGATCAGAAGGCACATCGAGGAGGGCGGCCTTGAGATCGGTCGCGTACGCGACGACCCCGCCCCGCAGCACTGCGGAGGCACCGGGCACGGCAGTGAGCGCAGCGGCGAGCATCCCGCCGGTCAGCGACTCGGCCAGCGCCAGCGTCTGGTTACGGGCGATCAGCAGGCCGATCACCTGCCCGGCCAGCTCACGCGCCGTGACCAAGCTCCCGTCGCTGGCCGGCCCACCGCTGGCCGGCCCACCGCTGGCCGGCCCACCGCTGGCCGGCCGGCCGCCGGACAGCTCATCGGCACCGGAATCAGCCCGAGCCATCACACCTGCCCGATCCATCACGTCGAACCTGGTCCGCCGCCCCCGGGCACTGACCGGCGCAGCCGTATGGCCCGGACCGCGTAGTCGGCTCCGGTCAGCACGGTCACCACCACGGCGACTGCCATCACGATCGTGCGCGTCGTGTCGAGCGGCCCGGGCAGGATGTACAGGCTGATGGCCACCACCTGCAGCAGCGTCTTCGCCTTCCCGCCGCGGCTGGCCGGGATGACACCGCGCCGGATGACCCAGAACCGCAGTCCGGTGACCGCCAGCTCACGGAACAAGATCACGCCCGTGACCCACCAGGGCAACTCGCCGAGGAACGACAACGACACCAGCGCGGAGCCGGTGAGCGCCTTGTCAGCGATCGGATCGGCGATCTTGCCGAAGTCAGTGATCAGGCCCCGGCGGCGAGCTAGCTCACCATCGAGCAGGTCGGTGGCCGAAGCGACAGCGAACACCACGAAAGCCGCGAACCGCCATCCCGGGCTCCCGGCGAGCAGGAAGACCACGAAGACGGGCACTAGGACCAGGCGGCCCACGGTCAGGGCGTTCGCGATATTGACCAGCCCCGGGGGCGGGACGGTGAGGCCGTTCTCGAGCCCGCCCTCCGCCGCAGCACCGGCGTCAGGCCGGCTCAAGGTGCTCACGCGCCTCTCGCGGGCGCCGTTGCTTTCATCCTGACGTCGGCTACCAGGTCAACCCCGTCGGCGCCGGTCACGACAGCTCGGGCCAACTCGCCCAGCGCGAGCCGGCGGCTGGATCGCACGAGCGTGGTCCCGTCAACCTCCGGAGCCTGATGCGAGGCGCGCCCTAGGTAGCGGCCCCGTCCGGGGCATTCCTCGATCAGCACGTCCAGGACCTCCCCCATGCGGTCCGCGGCACGCTGGGTCATCAGCTCGTCCGCCAAGTCCGCGAGATCCTCGACCCGGCGCGCGATCTCGGCCGCAGGCAGCTGCCCGGGCAGCGACGCGGCCTCGGTGCCGTCCTCGTCGGAATAGCCGAAGATCCCGATCGCGTCGAGCCTCGCCTCGGCCAGGAAGCGCTCAAGTTCTGCCAGGTCATCCTCGGTCTCGCCGGGAAATCCCACGATGAAATTGGACCGGACGCCGGCATCGGGGCAGGTCTTCCTGATCTGGTCAAGCAGGGCGCAGAAGCGCTCGCGGTCACCGAACCTGCGCATCGCGCGCAGCACGCCGCCGCTGGCGTGCTGGAAGGACAGGTCGAAGTAGGGAGCCACCCCGGGAGTGGATGTCATCACCTCGATCAGCCCTGGCCGCAGCTCGGCGGGCTGCAGGTAACTGACCCTGACCCGCTCGATCCCGGGGATCGCGGCCAGCTGCGGGAGAGCTTCCTCCAGCAATCTCAGGTTGCCGAGGTCCTTGCCGTAGGACGTGGAGTTCTCGCTGACCAGCAGCAGCTCGCGGACGCCATCGGCGGCCAGCCAGCTGGCCTCGGCCAGTAGGTCTGGCACCGGCCGGGAGACGAACGCCCCGCGAAACGCCGGGATCGCGCAGAAGCTGCACCTGCGGTCACATCCCGACGCGATCTTGAGTGGCGCCACCACCCCGTCGGCCAGCCTGCGGCGCAGTACCCGCGGCCCTGAGGCGGGCGCTAGGCCGGGCGGCAGATCAGGTATGACCGAGGCAGGTCCACCAGGTGACGCAGCGGGCGCCACGGTGCCCAGTGACGCGGCTGAGGCCACAGTGCCGTGTCCGGGCAGGTGCCCACCGGCGCCGGCCCGGCCCGCTGGGGAGACGGGCAGCAAGCGCCTCCGGTCCCGCGGTGCGTGGGCTGGCCAGTGCTCCCCCGCCACCACCGCATCGAGCCGGGCGGCGATGTCACCGTAGTCGTCGAAGCTGAGGATCTGCGCCTCGGGGAGCGCCTCGGCCAGACCGGATCCGTAGCGCTCGGCCAGGCAGCCGGCCGCGACTACCTTCGCGCCCGAGGCGGCTGCGCCGAGCAACTCGTCAATCGACTCCTGCTTGGCCGCCTGGATGAAGCCGCAGGTATTGACCAGGACGACGGCGGCCTCCCCCTCGTCGGCCAGCCTCCAACCCGCGCCCTCGAGCCGGGCCGCGAGTTCCTCGGAATCCACCTCATTGCGGGCGCAGCCCAGCGTGACCAGGCTCACGCTTCGCGCGGTGCGACCCTGCTCCTGTTCGCTCGGCACACCGGCAGACTACGGTAAGTCAGCCGGTGCGCGGTTTCGGGCAGCGCCGCATGAGGTCAGCCCACCGTCTTCTGGCCTGGCCCGAAGCTAAGGGTGACCACCTGATTCGCTGATCCGGGCGGAACCACGTTCTTCCCGTTGACCGTCAGCGTGATGCCGCCTGGATTACCGATGATCATGCTGACCGTCTGCCGCTCTGTCCAGCGCCTTTCGGTGCCAGCGGCCACAATGCCGCTGAAGACGGTGCGGCCGCTGGCGGTGGTCAGGTCAACCCAGCAGTTCTCGACGGCGGTCAGGTGAATCATGACCTGATGCGCACTAGCCCGAGACGCCGCCGACGGCGTGGTGGCCGGTTTCGGGTGGCCGCGGGTGGCCGCGTGCCGATGCGCCGCCGCAGCCGACCGTGCCGCATCAGAGGTGATGGTGGACGACGACATCACGTGGTAAACGGCGAACCCGACGATTGCCGCAAGAGCCACCACCATGGCCAGGCTCCAATTGAGCCTGCGCCTTTCCTTCAGTTTGATCGGCGTTGACGGTTCGAAGACGTCAGCGGCCGTAATGGGCCGCGGTGCTCCGTGGGTGGCGTCGTACTCCCGGATCAGCGGCTCAGGATCGACCCCTACCGCCCCGGCGATGCTACGGATGTGGCCCCGGGCGTAGAAATCGCCGCCGCATGCGGAGTAATCGCCGCGCTCGATCCCCCGGATAATTGTCTCCCTAATGCAGGTCCGCTGGCTGACCTGCGTAGTGGTGAGACCAGACTGGCGGCGTGCCTCCGCCAGGGTGTCACCGATGCTCACGCCGCGCCTCCACTGCTCTATCGCACTGCGTGCCGCCCGGGGTGCGGGTACAGTTTCCGGAAACTTTGTCCTCTCCCATGATCCCGCTGTAAGGGATCGGTCACTAAGTGTAGACTCCCGCCTTTCAGCCGACGAGCCCCAGGCACCGTTTAACGATTACGAACCAAGTATCAGGGGTGCCGCCCAGCGGTCGCGCCGTCAGGCGTCCAGGCCGCGCAGTGATGCCAGCAAGGCGGCCAGGTCATCGGGCTTGACCAGGACGTCCCTGGCCTTGGAGCCTTCACTGGGGCCGACGACACCCCGGCTCTCCAGCAGGTCCATCAGCCGGCCTTCGCGAAGCCCACCCGCAGCTTGCGCTGCAGCATCGAGGTCGAGCCGAACTGAGTGCTGATCACCAGCTCAGCGGCCTGGACCAGCAGCTCGAGATCGTCGCCAATGTCCGCGTCTATCTCCCGCTGGCGGCCCTCGGGCGCCGTGACGTCGTCGCGGTAGTCCGGCTCGGCCTGCTTCTTGCAGTGCGCGACGACCTCGCGGATCTCTTTCTCGGTCACGAAGGCGTTCTGCAGGCGCAGCGGCTTGCTCGCGCCCATCGGCAGGAACAGCGCGTCACCCTGGCCGACCAGCTTCTCCGCGCCCGGCTGGTCCAGGATGACCCGGCTGTCGGTGAGGCTGGAGGTCGCGAAGGCCAGCCGGGACGGCACGTTCGCCTTGATCAGCCCGGTCACCACGTCCACGCTCGGCCGCTGGGTCGCGAGCACCAGGTGAATCCCGGCCGCGCGGGCCAGCTGAGTGATCCGCACCACCGCGTCCTCAACGTCGCGGGGGGCGACCATCATCAGGTCGGCCAGCTCGTCGACGATCACCAGCAGGTACGGGTAGGGCACGTAGACCCGCTCGCTGCCCGGCGGCGGGGTGATCTTCCCGGCCCGGACCGCCTTGTTGAAGTCATCCACATGCCGGAACCCCGACGCGGCCAGGTCGTCGTAGCGGCGGTCCATCTCCCCGACCACCCACTCCAGCGCGTCCGCCGCCTTCTTCGGATGCGTGATGATCTGGGTGATCAGGTGCGGGATCCCCGCATAGACCGACAGCTCCACCCGCTTGGGGTCGATCAGGATCAGCCGCACCTCATCCGGCGTGGCCCGGACCAGCACCGACGTGATCAGCGCGTTAATACACACCGACTTGCCCGCCCCGGTCGCCCCGGCGATCAGCATGTGCGGCATCTTCGCGATGTTCGCCACCACCGTGCGGCCCTCGACGTCCTTGCCCAGCCCCACCACCATCGGATGATGATCGCGCGCGGCCACCGGCGACCGCAGCACGTCCCCGAGACTGACGATCTCCCGGTCCGCGTTCGGGATCTCCACCCCGATCGCCGACTTCCCCGGGATCGGCGACAAGATCCGCACATCCGCGCTCTTCACCGCGTACGCGATGTTCTTCGACAGCTGCGTGACCCGCTCCACCTTCACCGCCGGGCCCAGCTCGATCTCATACCTCGTCACCGTCGGCCCCCGGGTAAACCCGGTCACCTGCGCATCCACCTCGAACTGCTCCAGCACCACCGACAGCGCCTCGACCATCAAGTCGTTCGCCCGGGTCCGCGCCTTCGGCGCCGTCCCCGGCCGCAGCAGCGCCGTCGGCGGCAGCGTATAACTCGCGTCACTCGACGAGCTCAGGGTCAGCTGCTCGGCCTTCCGCTGACCCTGACCGCCCTCGCGCGAGCCCGCGGCGGCCGCGCCTTCGTCGGACCCGAACCACGAACTCAGCCACGACGCCTCGGTCCCATCGCCGCCCGGCCCCGCAGCGCCCTGGCCGACCGCGCCCGGCAGCCCGGCGCCCGGGTGAGCCGAGGCCGCCGGCCCGAAACTCAGCCCGTGCGGCACCTCCGTGCCAGCGTCCGCTGCTCCGGCCGCCCCCGGCGCGCCCGCGGCTCCGGCGGTCCCGACCGCCGGCGCCCCGGCCTGCGGCGTTCCCGCTCCGGAGGCACCCGCGCCCCGTCGGCTCTGATCGCCCGCCTCACGGGCCAGCAGGCCCCCGAGCAGCGGCGTGTCGTAGGGCTTCTGGTGCTCGCCCGCCTCGATCTCCTGCCGCCGCCGGGCCGACCTGGTGAGCTGGCGGCCAGCCCGCGGCTGGTCGGCGACCGCATCCGGGCCGCCGGTCCCGTCCTGGTCAGCCGACTGGCGTCCGCCGCGCATGAAGCCGCAGAACTCAGCAATCCGGCCCGGCACCCGGCGCAGCGGCGTCCCGGTGATGACCAGCAGCCCGAACCCGGTCACCAGGGCGAGCAGCGGCGCGGCGACCCAGGCCGTGACCGCAGCGACCAGCGGGGCCGACGCTACAAAGCCGATGAGGCCGCCGCCCTGCTGCATCGCGATCGCACCAGCGGACAGAGACGGCGTCCCGTTGGCGATATGCACGAGACCAAGCGCGCCGACGATCAGCGCTGCCCAGCCGATCACCATCCGGCTGTCGTCTGCGTTACGGTCCGGGTGCCGCAGTAGCCGCCAGGCCAGCAGGGCGAGCAGGATCGGGACCGTCCAGGCGCCGGAGCCGAAGACGCCGCGGACAAAGGCGCCGAGCGGCCTGCCGACCGCGTTGCCGACACTGAACCAGCTCACGGCCGCGGTCACGATCGCCGCGCCCAGCGCCGCGAGCCCGAGCCCGTCCCGGCGATGAGCCGGGTCCAGATCCCTGGCGTTGCGCCCGACCGCCCGCACGGCGGTGCCCGCCACGTGCGCCAGGCCCATCCACGCCTCCGCGACCACGCGGGACGCCCAGCGAATCAAGATCACAATCGGATTGGTCGGCGGCGGCCTGCGGGTGTACCTGCGGCCGTTGCCTGAGGAGCGCCGGGTGCGGCCGTATCGCGCCGCGGGCTTGCGGCCAGCCTGCGCGCGGCTGACTGGCCGCTTCGCAGTAGTTGCCTGCCGCGGCCGACCGGTTGTGCCGCTCCGCGGGCGCGCAGCACTCTTGGGCGCACGAGTCGCCATGATCTCCACCGTAGCGAGGATCGAGGTGCCTGCGAAGGATGCACAGTCCGGCGTGTCGCGTCCCGTGCTGATGCACTGCGCCCAGAATGCCCCGCTTGTCCGCTGCGCCATGACCCACCGCAGCCCGGCCGGCCCGCTGCCCGGTCACGACCGGACCGGCGCGCCTGGTGAATACGGGATTCGGTACTGAATTTTCCTGACCGAAACCCGGATTCAATCGGCAGCCGACGCCACGGGCACCCGGCCAGGCGCCGCCGAGAAGCCGGCCAGGCGCCGCCGAGAAGCCGGCCAGGCGCCGCCGAGAGCGCGCCAGGCGGGCGCGCCCGGCTGACCAGTTATGGCGTTGTATTGACGGCCGTCGCTGATGCGGCATACCGTCGATCCATGCCTGTGTCGACCCACAGATATTCGGCTACCTATCGGCGAGGCTGGCCAGCGGGAGGCGGCGTGCGGATTGCGGTGACCGGCGGCGGGCCGGGCGGCCTGTACTTCGCGGCCCTGGCCAAGCAGCTCGGCCCCGACCACGAGATAACCGTCTGGGAGCGGAACGCAGCCGACGACACGTTCGGCTTCGGCGTGGTGTTCTCGGATGAGACTCTGGGCGGCATCGAGCACGCCGACCCCGCCGTCTACCGTGCGATGGAGCGCGAGTTCGCCCGCTGGGACGACATCGACGTGCACTTCAAGGGCCAGACCATCACCAGCGGTGGGCACGGCTTCGCGGCGATGAACCGGCAGCGGCTGCTGCAGATCCTGCAGGAACGCTGCCGCGAGCTGGGCGTGACGCTCTGCTTCAAGACCGACGCGCCCCCGGCCGCCCTCCTGTCGGCCCGCCACGACCTCGTGGTGGCCGCCGACGGCGCCAACTCAGCGACCCGGGCCGCGTTCGCGGGCACGTTCGCCCCCGACACCGAGGTCCGGCAGTGCCGGTACATGTGGCTCGGCACCGACCTGGTCTTCGACGCGTTCAAGTTCTACATCGAGCAGACCCCGCACGGCGTGATGCAGGTCCACGGATATCCCTACGACGCCACTGGCAGCACGTTCATCGTCGAAATGCACGACTCGGTCTGGCGGGCAGCCGGCTTCGACCGGCTCGCCGCCGCCGCGAGCCCGGGGCCCGGCCAGTCGGACACCGAATCCATCGCCAGGATCCGCGAGATCTTCGCAGACGTTCTCGACGGCCACGCCGTGCACGCCAACAACTCCAAGTGGATCAGCTTCGCCACGCTCCGCTGCGCCAGCTGGCACCACGGCCACGTGGTCCTGCTCGGCGACGCCGCCCACACCGCGCACTTTTCGATCGGGTCGGGGACCAAGCTGGCCATGGAGGACGCGCTCGCGCTGGCCGCCTGCCTGTACGAGCAGCCGGAGGTCGGCGCCGCGCTGGCCGCCTACGAGGCCGAGCGCAGGCCGGTGGTGGCCTCGACACAACGCGCCGCCCAGGCGAGCCTGGAATGGTTCGAGAACCTGGGCCAGTACGTGCACCAGGAGCCCGAGCAATTCGCGTTCAACATCATGACCAGGAGCCGCCGCGTCACCCACGGCAATCTCGGGGTGCGGGACCCGGAGTTCGCCCGCCGGATCGACACCTGGTTCGCCGGGCACGAGCAGCGCCGGGGCATGGGCCGGGGCATGGGCCGGGGCGAGGTGGTGCCGCCCATGTTCCAGCCACTGCGGCTGCGCGGCCTGGAGCTGAAGAACCGCGTGGTGGTCTCCGCCATGGACATGTACTCGGCGCGCGACGGCACGCCGTCGGATTTCCACCTGGTGCACCTTGGCGGCAAGGCGCTCGGCGGCGCGGGCCTGGTCATGACCGAGATGGTCTGCGTATCAGCGGCCGGCCGGATCACCCCCGGGTGCACCGGGATGTACGCACCCGAGCACGAGGCCGCCTGGCAGCGGATCACCGGGTTCGTGCACCGCGACTCAGCCGCGAAGATCGGGCTCCAGCTCGGCCACTCGGGCCGCAAGGGATCGACCAAGCTCATGTGGGAAGGCATCGACGATCCGCTCGAATCGGGCAACTGGCAGGTGTGCGGGCCGTCGGCCATCCCGTACCGGCCTGGCGTCAGCCAGGTCCCGCATGAGCTGACGGTGGCCGAGATGGCGGCGATCAAGGACGAGTTCACCGACGCCACGCAGGCCGCGCAGCGCTGTGGTTTCGACCTGATCGAGTTGCATTGTGCGCATGGCTACCTGCTGTCATCGTTTATCTCCCCCATCACTAACCAGCGGACGGATAGCTACGGCGGCCCGCTTGAGCGGCGGCTGCGTTTCCCGCTCGAGGTGTTCGCCGCCATGCGGGCGGCCTGGCCGCCGGACAAGCCGATGACGGTGCGGATCTCGGCGACCGACTGGCACGAGGGCGGCATCACCGGCAGCGACGCGGTCGAGATCGCGCGCGCCTTCGCCGCGGCGGGCGCCGATGCCGTGGACACCTCGACCGGGCAGATCACCCCGGACGAGAAACCGGCCTTCGGCCGCTCCTACCAGACCCCGTTCGCGGACGCGATCCGTAACCAGGCCGGAATCGCGACGATCGCCGTGGGCGTGATCTCGTCGGCCGACGACGTGAACTCGATCATCCTGGCCGGCCGCGCCGACCTGTGCGCCCTGGGCCGTGCGCATTTGTATGACCCGAACTGGACCCTGCACGCGGCGGCAGAGCAGGGCTACCGCGGGCCGGCGGCCGCCTGGCCGGATCCCTGGCGGGCGGGCAGCGCGCCGCCGCAGACCGGCCGGGCCGACGGGCCCAAGCCGCGGCTGCAGCTCATCAGGGAGGGCGAGCCGGGCACCAGGCACGCCCGCTGGCGGCCAGCGGTACCGGTCCCGCCGGGCCGGGCGGACCGCCCGGACCACCCGGACCACCCGGCGACCACCTTCACCTCGACGTCCTGAATGCTTGGCCCAGGCGGGCCGGACCCGGCACGACCGTGGCCGCAGCACGGGCCCTCGCCGCAGCACGGGCCGCGGCCCCTGACCGGAGGTGATCGCATGGAGCTTGACCGGGTGAATCCGCCGTCGCTGGCCCGGCCGTCCGGGTTCGCGCACGCCGTGGTCGCGACCGGTGGGCGGATGGTGTTCCTGGCCGGCCAGACGGCGCTCGACCCGGCGGGCCGCATCGTGGGCGAGACCGTGGCGGCCCAGTTTGAGCGGGCACTGGCCAACCTGCTGGAGGCGCTGGCGGCTGCGGGCGGTTCGCCCGGGCACCTGGCCAGCCTGACCGTTTACGCGGTGGACCTCGACGATTACCGGGCGCAGGGCCGCGAGCTGGGCGAGATCTGGCGGCGGCTGGCCGGGCCGGACTACCCGGCCATGGCCGCGATCGGCGTCGGGCGGCTGTGGGACCCCGCCGCCCTGGTCGAGATACAGGGCCACGCGGTCATCCCCTGACCGAGCCGCTCGCCCCGGTGTCGCGGCTGCCGCGGCTTACCCAGGAGCGTGACGACTTTTCAGCGATATGCGCCGGAAAGTCGTCATGTTGATGCCCCGGTGATCGCGACCGCGTGGGCCCGGGCCGGGTCGGCCAGGCGCTCGCGCAGCGCGCCGAACGCGGCCGCCGCCGCGATCCCCGGCCAGTTAGGCGGCAGCAGCTCGGCGGGCAGGCCCGGGTCGAGGAAGGGGAGCCGGCGCCAGGCGGTGAGCGCGCGCACATAGTCGGAGAACGCGGCCCGGTCCTGTTGCGCCGCCATCCCGGCCCGACCGCCAGCTCCTTCGTCCGGCCATCCTTTCTCCGGCCATCCTTTGCCGGGCCGCAGGTCCCAGCGCTCCATGACGGGTCCGGCTACGTCCAGGAAGGCCTGATACTCCCTGGCCAGCCGCTCCAGGTCCCACCACCGCCCGATGAGCTGTCCGACGTCGCCGAACGCCAGGTAGTGGGCAGCGAACAGATCCACGTAACCGTCCAGGTCGTGCCGCCGCAGCACTTCGCTGGCCTCTCCGGCGAGCTGGGCAGGCGCGATCCAGACACCAGCCGAGACCGTGCCGAACCCCAGCCCGGTCAGCCGCGACCGCAGCGCGTGGCGCCTACGCCGTTCCTGCTCAGGCACGCTGAAGACGGCCAGCACCCAGCCGTCGGCGGCCTGGGCCCGCGGCCGGCCGAAAATCCGCAGATCGCCCTCGGCCAGGACGTCCCGGCCGCGGGCGGACAGCGAGTACCCGGCCGCGCCCTCGCTCCGGCTCGGCTCCAGGATCCCGCGCTGCTTCAGCCGCGAGATCGATGACCGGACAGCCGGCTCGTCGGCACCAACGGCGGCCATCAGCCGGATCAGCGACGCCACGCTGAGCCAGCCCCCTGCCTCGCGGGCGTACAGGCCGTAGATGGTCACGATCAGGGCTCGCGGCTGGACCAGCCAGACCTCGCCCGGCCCTGGCGTCTGCGTGAAGGTCGTCACGCAAGGAAGATAGCTTGCCGCCAGCCGCTGCGCCCGACTGCTTGCCCCGATTCGTTGACTATCGTCAGGCAGGCGGAATACTGATGACGTCCTGGTGGCGCCAGAGGAGGGTCCGGCCATGCAGCTCTCGCCATCCGCGCACGTCGACACGTTCTGCCGGGACAACCTGCCGCCCGCCAGCCAGTGGCCCGAACTGCTGTTCACGCTCCCTGAACTGGCCTACCCAGACCGCCTCAACTGCGCGGAGGCGCTCCTCGACGCCACGGTCGAGGCACACGGCCCGGACCGGCCGTGCCTGCTGGCGGACGACAGCACGTGGAGCTACGGTGACCTGCTGCGTCATGCCAACCAGGTGGCGCGGGTCCTCACCGAGGATCTCGGCCTGGTACCGGGCAACCGGGTGCTACTGCGCGGCCCGAACAACCCGTGGCTGGCCGCCTGCTGGCTGGGCGTGGTCAAGGCCGGCGGGGTGGTGGTCACCACGATGGCGCTGCTGCGGGCCGGGGAACTCGCCGCCATCTGCGAGATCGCCCAGGTGCGGCTGGCGCTGTGCGATCACAGGTTCCTGGACGAACTGGCCGCGGCCGCTCTGCCCGGTCTCCGGATCGTCAGCTACGGCGCAGCCGGTTCGGATGATCTGACCCGGCTGGCCGCCGTCCAGCCAGAAGGCTTCGCGGCGGTGGCCACCGCGGCGGACGATGTGGCAATGATCGCGTTCACCTCGGGCACGACCGGCCGGCCCAAGGCGGCGATGCACTTCCACCGTGAGGTCCTGGCGACCGCGGATACCTTCTCCGCCCGCGTGCTGCGGCCCACCCCCGACGACATCTTCACCGGGACGCCGCCGCTCGCCTTCACCTACGGCCTGGGCGGGCTGCTGATCTTCCCGCTGCACGCCGGAGCGGCGACCTTGCTGCTCGAACGGGCTACCCCCGCTGAGCTCGCCGATCGGATCGCCGCCCGCGGCGTCACGGTCTGCTCCACCGCCCCGACCGCCTACCGGGCGATGCTCGCGGCGGGCAAGGCCGGGCAGTTGCGCGGCCTGCGCCGGCCCGTCTCGGCTGGCGAGCACCTGTCCGCCAGGACGTGGCGGGCGTTCTACGATGCCACTGGCGTCAAGATCATCGACGGCATCGGCAGCACCGAGATCCTGCACATCTTCGTCTCCGCCGCCGACGACGCCATTCGGCCTGGCTCGACCGGCATGCCCGTCCCCGGCTACCAGGCGACCATCATCGACGATGAGGGCCAGCCGGTCGCCGACGGCCAGCCGGGCCGGCTCGCCGTCAAGGGCCCGACCGGCTGCAAGTACCTCGCCGATGGCCGGCAGCGCAATTACGTGCAGAACGGCTGGAATATCACCGGCGATACCTACGTCCGCGACGGCGACGGTTATCTCTGGTACCAGGCCCGGTCGGACGACATCATCGTCTCCGCCGGCTACAACATCGCCGGGCCGGAGATCGAGGAGGTCCTGCTCTCCCACCCGGACGTCACCGAGTGCGGGGTGGTCGGAGTGCCCGACGAGGCCCGCGGCCAGCTGGTCAAGGCCTTCGTGGTGCTGCGGGACGGCGTGGCGGCCGATGCGGCCACCGTCGGCGAGCTTCAGGCCTTCGTGAAACGGAAGATCGCGCCGTACAAGTACCCGCGGGCCATCGAGTTCCTGGCCGCGCTGCCGCGCACCAACACCGGCAAGCTGCAGCGCTTCAAGCTGCGCGAGATGTCAGCGGCTAGTGGCTCGGCAAGCTTAGCCCGAGCTTAGCCCCGGCTTAGCCCAGGACGCGATCCGGCCGGGGCCGCGGGACAGCAATGCGTGAGCCGTTGAACTCCCGGGCACCTGATCGTGACGGCCTTTCAGCGGTATGCGCGGAGAAGCCGTCACGCTAACCGCGGACTCGATCAGCGTGACGACTTATCTGCGATATGCAGGCGATCAGACCTCGACCAGGACCGGGATGATCATCGGGCGGCGGCGGTAATTCTCGTTCACCCAGCGCCCGACCGTCCTGCGGACCAGCTGCCGCAGCTGATGGACCTCGTTGATCCCATCGGCGGCAGCCCGCGCCAGAGCCTCCTCGATCCGCGGGCGCACCTCATCGAAGGCCGAGTCGTCGATGCCTGAGCCACGCGCGTGGATCTCCGGGCCGGCGACCATCTTGCCGGTCGTGGAGTCGACCACGATGACGACCGAGACGAACCCCTCCTCGCCGAGGATCAGCCGGTCCTTCAACGACGACTCCGTCACCTCACCGACGGACAGGCCATCGACATACACGTAACCGCACGGGATGGTGCCAGTAACGCGCGCCCGGCCGTCGATCAGGTCGACCACGACCCCGTCCTCGGCGATGACGATGTTCCGGTCGGGAACTCCGGTCAGCGCGGCCAGCTCGGCATGCGCCTTCAGATGCCGCCATTCGCCGTGCACGGGAATGAAGTTGGCCGGCCGCACGAGGTTCAGCACGTAGAGAAGCTCGCCGGCCGGCGCGTGACCCGACACGTGGACGAGTGCATTGCCCTTGTGCACGACCCGGGCGCCGAGCCTGGTCAGGTCGTTGATGATGCGCGACACCGCGGTCTCATTACCCGGCACCAGAGAGGACGCGAGGATGACGGTATCGCCCTCGGCGATCCTGATCGGATGGTCCCTTCCGGCCATCCTGGACAGCGCCGACATTGGCTCGCCCTGCGACCCGGTAGAGATCAGAACGACGCGCTCGGGCGGCATCTCCTCGGCCTCGCGCGGTTCCAAGATCAGGCCGCCGGGCACCGATGGCACCCGCAGGTAGCCAAGCTCGCGGGCAACACCCATGTTCCGCACCATGGACCTGCCGACCAGCGCCACCTTGCGGCCGTGCGCTGCTGCGGCCTCGAGTACCTGCTGCACCCGGTGCACATGACTGGCGAAGCAGGCCACGATGATCCGCTGCTCGGCCGAGGCGAAGACCTCCGCGAGCACGGGCGCTATCGACCGCTCGCTGGTCACGATGCCGGGGACCTCGGCGTTGGTGGAGTCCGCCATCAGCAGGTCCACGCCGTCCGCGCCGAGCCGGGCGAAGCCGCCCAGGTCGGTCAGCCGCCCGTCTAGCGGCAGCTGGTCCATCTTGAAATCGCCAGTATGCAGGACCAGGCCCGCACGGGTGCGGATGGCGACTGCCAGCGCGTCGGGAATCGAGTGATTCACCGCGAGGAATTCCAGGTCGAACGGGCCGAACGCCTGTCTGGTGCCTTCTGCGACCTCGCGGACCTCGGGCGTGATCCGATGCTCGGTCAGCTTGCTTCGCACCAGGGCCAGGGTCAGCTTGGACCCCACCAGCGGGATGTCTGCGCGCCGGCGCAGCAGGTATGGGACGGCGCCGATATGGTCCTCGTGCGCGTGCGTAAGAACGAGCGCCTCGATATCGGCCAGGCGCCCCTCGATCGCCGAGAAATCAGGCAGGATCAGGTCGATGCCGGGCTGATCCGGCTCCGGGAACAGGACGCCACAGTCGATCACGAGCAGGCGCCCCGCGTGCTCGAAGACGGTCATATTGCGGCCGATCTCGCCGAGCCCGCCCAGCGCTATCATGCGCAGGCCATCAGCGGCCAGGGGCGGCGGCGGCCCGAGACCGGGGTGCGGGTGACTCACTTGAGCTTCACACCGCCCGCCACCAGATCGGTGCGCAGCTGCTCTATCTCCGCCTGGCTGGCGTCGATCAGCGGCGCGCGTACCGGGCCACCGGGCTGGCCGAGCAGCCCGAGCGCCGCCTTGGTCGTAATGACCCCCTGCGTCCGGGTCATTCCGGTGTAGACGGGGAGCAGCTCACGATGGATAGCCAGGGCTGCGCCGACCTCCCCCGCCAGGTAGGCGTCGATCATCTCGTGCAGCCGGTCGCCGACCAGGTGGCTGTGGACGCTGACGAACCCGGCGGCACCGATAGCCAGCCAGGGCAGGTTCAGCATGTCGGTACCGCAGTAGTAGGCGAGCTGGGTGACGGCCATCACCAGCGAGGCGGCGCCCGGGTCGTCCTTGGCGTCCTTGACTGCGACGATCCTGGGGTGCTGGGCGAGCCTGATCAGGGTCTGCGTCGCGATGGCGGTGGCGGTCCGGCCAGGGATGTCATAAAGCATGACCGGCAGTCCGGTGGCGTCCGCGACCGCCGTGAAGTGCCTGAACAGTCCTTCCTGGGGCGGCTTGCTGTAATAGGGCGTGACCACGAGGAGGGCCGCCGCGCCGGCCCGCTCGGCCTGCCTGGCCAGCTCGCAGCTGTGCGCGGTGTCGTTGGTGCCGACCCCGGCCACGACCGTGGCACGGTCACCGACGGCTTCGATCACGGTGCGAAGCAGCCGGTCCTTCTCGGCGTCGGTGGTCGTCGGCGACTCGCCGGTGGTGCCGCTGATCACCAGGCCGTCACTGCGCATCTCGCCGACCAGATATCGGGCGAGCTGAGCGGCTCCCTCGTAGTCGACCGCACCGTCGCTGGTCATCGGGGTGACCATGGCAGTGAGCAGGCGGCCGAACGGGGCCGCTGGGACCGCTGCGGCGCTGCGTCCCTCGGGCGTTGCGGTAGCTGTCATGTACCGAACGCTACCGGGCGGCGCCGCCAGAGGGGTACCCGCGACGCGGTACCCGCCAGTAATGTGCCAGCAAGCCCACCGACTGGTTCAGGCGGCCCGGGCGGCTTGCTGAGCACGCCCGGGGCCCTTATGAAGACGCGGCGACGTGAGCTCGGGGGTACCCACGTCGCCTGCGTCTGTCTCATTATCGGCCACCATTGCACATGCCGTTACTCGTTGCGCGCAATTCGTTATACTCCGGGCCGCCACCCTGACCTTGAGATAACCCATCAGGTGCCATAGATCTCATATCGGCCACCACCGCGCCGGGGGTGCCGGGGGCATGAGCGCGTGCGGCGATGCTCGGGCGGTCGCGGGATTGATGGGTCCAGAGCGGGGAACATACGACGAGGCCCCTCCACGTATGAGATGGAGGGGCCTCGCCCGGCCTCGCGGCGCTCTAGCGTGCCGATCGCTCGGCTGCCCCGGCACCGCGGGCCCCGCCACTGGCGCTTGCTACCCGCAAGAAGCACCGGTTACCCGGTCCTTCCCGCGTCCCGGGGTGACCCCCGGCTGGTAGCGGCCCGTGCTGGTCATGCAGTTCTACTGCCTCGCGGCCCGCCCGCACAAGGAGTTTCCGGCACCTAATTCATGATTCTTTAGCCGTGCACAAGACACGGCCAGTTATCCCCCGTTCATCGCGGTTATCCACCGGCCATCCACATGCCGGTCCACAATGCGGCCGCCAGCCAGCCAATATGGGGCCAGGCGGCTCGCGGCCAACCGGGCGGAGGTCGGCTGCCTATGCTGAGACATGCGATCACCGATGCGAAACCGCGTCACGCCGCTGGGCGATATCGTCGCCATCGAGCTTCGCGGCGCATGGACAGGCAACCGCGGCAATCTGCATCGTGGCACCGACGTGGTCCGCTTCCATCGCAGTCAGTTGTGGATCACCTGTGCGCTGCACTATAAGGACTGGAAGCTGGCGCAATGGGCGCCCGGCCGGTTCACCGTCCTGTTCCTCCACCGCCGAGGTCAGCCATTTCGAAGCTCAGGTCGGCGCCCAGCCCTGCACCGCCGTCCGCCAGCCCGGCCGGGTCTCCGGTCTGCAGGGCCATGAACGCCCAGGCCGCCTCCGCCCGCAGCCGCGGTTCCCGGCCGAGCGAGGTGGCCAGCTCCCTGGCCCGGCTGGCCAGCGAAACGGCCTGGCCGGGGCCTGCGGTGAACCAGGAGGCCAGGGCGGCGTCGAGCAGGACGTCCACCGCCGTGCCCGGGTCGTCAGCCTGAGCCGCGCTCACCGCCTCGGCGAACCGGGCCGCGGCACGGTCATGGGCACCCGAGAGGACCAGCGCCCGGCCCTGCATCCGGAGCGCCTCCACCTTGGCCCTCTCCGAGAGGGATGGCAGCGCCAGAACGCGCTCATACCCGGCGATGGCCAGGTGCGGGCGCCCGACCGCCAGCAGCGCCGCAGCCTGGGCCAGCAGTAACTCAGGTCCGGCCCGGTCGCCAGCCAGGACCACCGCAGCGTCGAGGCGCTTGGCCGCCGTGGCCAGCGCGCCGCCCTGGCTGGCCGCCTGCGCGGCCCGTTCCAGCACGGCCACGGCTGACGCATCACCGGCCAGGTCAGCCTGGACCGCATGCTCGGCTGCCTCGGCCTCCATTCCCCGCCCGGCCAGTACCGCGAATGCCCGGGCATGCAGCCGGGTCCGGACCGGGCCGCCCAGATCCTCATAGAGAGCCTGGCAGAACAGGGGGTGGACGAAGCCAACCTGTGTTCCCGGGCCCTGAAGAATCAGCCCGCTGCGGCTGAGGGATTCCAGCGCGGCATCAATGTCGGGCCCATCCAGCCCGGCGACCTGGGCGGCTAATTCGGGCGAGAAGCGAGTTCCTAGCACCGACGCCGCCTGCGCGCACCGCAGACCCGCCGCTGGGAGGCCAGCGAACCGCGCGAGCAGCAGGCCCTCGCTCAGCGGGCCCGCCGCCAGCCCGGCTGGTCCGGGCACCTCCTCTCCGTGCCGGATGGTGATGGCGATCTGCCCGAGCAGCAGCGGGTTCCCGGCGCACAGCCCGAGAGCCCGGCGCGCGATCTTTTCTGGCACCGGCAGGCCGACGCGCGCCTCGAGCAGGGCGCAGGAAGCCGGATCGCTTAGCGGAGCCAGCCGCTCGACGTCGGCGCCGCCCTCGTGGGCCAGCCCCCGCGCGGCCTCCAGCGCCTCGGCAGGCCACGGGCGCATCGCCGCGAGGATGCCTACCGGGCTAGCCCCGATCCTCCGGCAGATAAAGCAGAAGAGAGCCAGCGAGTCGGCATCTGCCCAGTGCAGATCGTCGATAACGAAAAGCGTCCGCTGGTCCCGCCGTTCCAGCCAGCGCAGCACCCCATAGAACCGGGCAGCGCGATCCCCGGCCGCCGCGTTCTGCGCCGTGTCCGCCAGCAGCCCGCCGCCGCCGAGATCATCTAGGACCTGCGCCAGCAGGCCGAACGGCAGTGCGGTCTCCATCGGATGACCGCCGCCGAAGCCGACCCGAATTCCCAAGCCGACCGCCAGGTCACGGGTCCGGCGGAGTACGGCCGTCTTGCCGAGCCCGGCCTCGCCCACGACCATCAGAACGGCGGCGCGGCCGGTCTCAAGGCGGCCGAGCAGGGAGCGCGCCGCGCTGGTAATGGCGGTCCGCTCGAGCAACTCGTCGATGCGCCCCGCCATTGGAGCCTCCCGAAGCACAAGCCCAGGGACCCGCTCGCCCCGGGCAATGCGCCGACCCGATGGCCGATGCGCCGCCATCCGGCTCGTCGCTATCCCATGAGACCGCAGGCGAGAACTGCTGTCCAGCCCCATTTCACCGGGATCCGACCGGGCGAATGGGCCCGAGGCCAGAAAACGGGGATGATGTCGTCCGGATTGATATTCGGACAGACGCCCACGCCTTTAATATCGAGCCCGGCAATAGCCGGGAGCTCGATGCCCCGGCCTATGCCCCGGCCTGGCCGGCGGGCCGAGGCTGAACTGCGGTAAGGTACGGGTGTCCTGGATCGGCCCAGGATGGCGCAGAGCCCAGCGAAGCCGGTGAGATCCCGGCGCTGTCCCGCAACGGTAATGCCCCGCGAGGGGACGAGCCCGGACGCCTGGCCCGCGCCAGCGATCTGTCCTCGGAGGAAGGGCGGTTCGTTCCGGCGCCTGGCGGCGTCGTGGCGGGCGCACTTCGTCCTCCGGACCCAGACGGAGGATGATCATGCCAGCTCTCTCACCTGAGTTCCCGGCCAGTCCCGACCTCGTTATCCTCGCGGACCCTGCGCTGCGGGTAGTCGCGACCGCCGACGCCAGGGATCGCGGCCGGTGACGGCGGCCGCCGGCCGCCCAGCCGAGACGGACACCGCGCCTGCCACCCCGGCCGCAGCGGCGGCGCCTGACGCCACGCCGGGGGCGACGCGCGGCGCGGCGCTGGCCAAGGTCCGGCCCGGCCGCCCGATCGCAGTGGCGACAGCGCTCCTGCTGGCCGCCATGATCATCGGCGTCTCGGTCGGCCCGGCGGCGCTCTCCTTGCCCGAGGTGATCGAGGCGCTGGTAGCGCGGCTGCCGTGGCATCCGGCGATGTCCGTGCCAAGCCTCAACTCGGCCATCGTCTGGGATCTCCGGCTGCCGCGGGTAATCCTCGGCGCCCTCGTCGGCGCCATGCTCGCTGGCGGCGGCGCCGCCTATCAAGGCGTGTTCCGCAATCCGCTGGCCGACCCCTACCTGCTCGGGGTCGCGGCGGGCGGCGGCCTCGGCGCAACGATCATCATCGTGACCGGAGGCAGCCCTGGCCTGCTGCCGCCCGCCGCTTTCGCCGGCGCGCTCTGCGCCGTCGCGCTCACCTACGTACTTGGGGCGGGCCCGGGCCGCGGCGGCGAGTCGCCGGGCTCCGGCGCCGCGACGGCCTCCGTCGTGCTGGCCGGCGTGGCGGTCGCCGCCCTGCTCACCGCGGTGCAGACCTACCTGCAGCAGCAGCACGCGCAGACGCTCCAGGTGGTCTACTCGTGGATCCTCGGTGAGCTCTCGCTGGCCTCCTGGTCTGACGTCACGCTGATCCTCCCCTACGTGATCCTGTCGGCCGTGCTGCTGATCTCGCACCGCCGCCTGCTCGATGTGCTGCGGGTCGGCGAGACCGAGGCGGGCAGCCTCGGCGTCAACGTGGCCCGGCTGCGCCTGACCGTGGTCCTGGCCGCCACGCTCGGCACCGCGGCAGCCGTCGCGGTCAGCGGGCTGATCGGCTTCGTCGGCATCATCGTCCCGCATACCGTGCGGCTGACGGCCGGGGCGAGCTATCGGATCGTGCTGCCGGTGTCGATGATCGGCGGCGCAGCGTTCCTGGTCCTGGCCGACGTGGCGGCCCGGACGGTGCAGGCCCCGGCCGAAGTGCCGATCGGCGTGATCACCGCGGCCGCTGGAGCACCGTTCTTCCTGTTCGTGCTGCGGTCGCGGCGGACCAGGCGGGACCTGTCGTGATCCGCATGGACGCGGTGCGCGTCAGCTACGGTCAGGTGGCGGCGCTTGACGGCATCACCGAGGAGGTCGCCGACGGTGAATGGCTCGGGCTCATCGGTCCCAACGGCGCAGGCAAGACGACGCTGCTCAGGGCGGCGGCCCGGCTCACCGGCTTCGGCGGCCACATCGCCGTCGGCGGCCAGCCGGTCACCAGGATGCCCCGGCGGCAGCTGGCCCGGCTGATTGCCTACGTACCGCAGCAGCCGCAGCTGCCTCCTGACATGCCCGTCGGTGACTACGTCCTGCTCGGCCGGACGCCGCACATCGGGTATCTGCGGGTCGAGACCGACGCCGACCGCGCCATCTGCGCGGCCCTGCTGGACCGGATGGCGCTGTCCGAGATGGCCGCCCGGCCGCTGCACACGCTATCCGGCGGAGAGCTGCAGCGGCTGGTGCTGGCCCGGGCCCTGGCGCAGGAAGCGCCGGTCCTGCTCCTCGACGAACCCACCAGCGCGCTCGACCTGGGCCGCCGGGTGGACGCGCTCGAGCTGATCGACGAGCTGCGCAGAGAACGCTCGCTCACCGTTCTGTCCGCGGTGCATGACCTGACGCTGGCCGGGCAGTTCGCCGACCGGCTGCTGCTCCTGGATCACGGCCGGGTGGCCGCGGCCGGACGGCCGGCCGCAGTGCTGCGCGAGGAGGTCCTCACCCGCTACTTCGGCGTCGGCGTCCAGGTGCTGACGACTCCCGCCGGTGACATAGCGGTCATTTCCGGACGCCACGGCGGGCGCGGACGCCCGACGCCGAGCAGCGAAGGCCGATCTCGGGTTGTTGACGTGAGCTGACCGGGAGGCGCCGACCCGGAGCCGGGCCCGCCCTGGCGGACCCGCCCGGCTTCGGGAAGGGATCGTCTAATCCTGAGGTCGCCGCCCTACAGTCCGAGGCCGCGGCCGATGATCTCCTTCATGATCTCGGTGGTCCCGCCGAAGATGGTCTGCGCCCGGCCGTCAGCGAAGGCCCGCGCCACCGGGTACTCGAGCATGTAGCCGTAACCGCCGTGCAGCTGGACGCACCGGTCGACGACCCGGTTAGCCAGCTCGGTGTCCCACCACTTCACCATCGAGGCGTCCTCGTTGGACAGCTGGCCTGCATTGTGCTCCATGACGGCCCGGTCGGTGAAGGCGCGGGCTACGGCCAGCTCGGTCGCCATCTCGGCCAGCACGAAGCGGTTGTACTGGAAATTCCCGATCGGCCGCCCGAAGGCCTGGCGCTGCTTGCAGTACTCAAGGGTCTCCTCGAATACCTGGTCGGCGGCGGCCAGCGCCGTGCTGCCGATGGCGACCCGCTCCCTCGGCAGGTTCTGCATCAGCGCGATGAAGCCGCCGCCCTCGTCCCCGAGCAGGTTCTCCGCTGGCACCCGCACGTCGACGAAGAACAGCTCAGAGGTGTCCTGGGCATGCATGCCCACCTTTTCGAGGTTGCGCCCGCGCTCGAAGCCGGCCATGCCGCGCTCGACGACGAGCAGGCTGATCCCCTGATGACCGGCCTGCGAGTCGGTCCGGGCCACGACGATCACCAGATCGGCCAGCTGCCCGTTGGAGATGAATGTCTTCTGGCCGTTGAGCACGTAATGGTCCCCGTCGCGGACCGCTGAGGTGCGGATCCCCTGCAGGTCGCTGCCAGTCCCGGGCTCGCTCATCGCGATCGCGGTGATGATCTCGCCCGAGCAGTAGCCAGGCAGCCAGCGCTCGCACTGCTCGGGGCTGGCTAGCCGGCGGAAATACTGGCCGTTGATGTCGTTGTGCACGGAGAACGCGGTTCCGGTCGAACCCGCCCTCGCCAGCTCCTCGTTGAAGACCAGGTAGAACCGGTAGTCCTGGTTTCCGCCGCCGCCGTACTTCTCGTCGATGTCGATCCCGAGCAGCCCGGCGCGCCCGGCGGCCAGCCACACGTCCCTGGAGACCACGCCATCTCGCTCCCACTGCCCGTGGTAGGGCGTGATCTCCCTGGCGATGAAGGAGCGGACCAGCTCGCGGAACGCCTCGTGCTCGCCGGTGAAGATGTCTCGCTGCATCTCTTAATCCCCTGCCGTCCGGTTACCCACCGCGACGGTAACACCGCATCCACTCGGCCGATACTGCCGGAGCGCCGTCGAACCCCCACCGGAGCGAACATCCCACTTGCGGCACGTGACGCCCGAGCAGCTCACGGCGCTGCGTGGCCAGCTCCACGATCTTCTACACGGCTATCGCCGCCTTGACCGGGCGGACAGGCCGGCCGACGCGCAGCGGGTGCATGTCCTGCTCGACCGTGCTGTCCATCAGTCGGCAAGCGGGGACATTCTCGGCCTGCGTTTCAGCCCTGCCGGGCCGCCACCGCGGCGCCCAAGGCGGTACGCATGGCCTCCACCGGACCCGGATGACCTGTCATCAGCTCGACCTGAGCAACGGCCTGGTGCAGCAGCACGCTCAGGCCGCTGACCACCCGGCAGCCTGCGGCCAGGGCCGATCCGGCGAAAGGGGTCGGCCACGGCGCGTACACGAGGTCCATTACCGTCGTGCCCGGGTCCCAGCGGGTCGAGCTCAGCGGATCGGCGGCCCCGCCTGGCAGCGTGGAGATGACCAGGTCGGCGTCGGGCAACGGCTCTTCGAAGAGGCGGCCGGAAATCCTCGGCCGCATCCCGAGCCGTTCGGCGGTCTCCCGCAGCTCACCGGTGCGGGCCAGGTTGCGTACCAGCACGACCGGTGACTGATGACCCAGTTCGCGCACCGCGGCGAGAGCGGACTGGGCCGTGCCGCCCGCGCCCAGGATGACGGCCCGGTTCGCCTGGGCGAGCCCGGCCTCCCGGAGCGCCGCGACCAGGCCGGCCACGTCCGTGTTGTCCGCCCGCCTCCCCCCCGCTGGCCCGCCTGGCGGGAACACCAGCGTGTTCGCGGCCCCGACGGCCCGCGCCAGCGGCGACACCTCATCGGCGACGGCTAGGGCCACGCGCTTGAGCGGCATCGTCAGCGATAGGCCGGCCCACTCGGGCCCCATGCCGTCGATCAGGGGCGCCAGGCCGGGTTCGTCGCACTCGATCATGTCGTAGTACCAGCCGTACAGCCCCAGCGCCCGGTAGGCCGCATTGTGCAGCACCGGCGAGAGCGAGTGCTTGATCGGCGACCCGAGCACTGCCGCCCGCCCTTCCGGCCGGTCAACCTCGTCAGCGGGAACGTCCACCCTCGTCTACCTATCTCAAGATCCGACACGTATGCGCGATCTATTGCCTCAATCCGGCTTCGCCCGACGCAGATGGCACCGAGCCCTGACACCCGGCCGACGGTAGCGAGGCTACGATCAGGAGAGCTCAGCGCGGGCCAGAAGGTGCAGCCCGTGGATGGCCACCGCGTAGCCGTCCACACCGAACCCCACTACTATCCCAGCGGCCGCGGGGGATATGTACGAGTGGCTCCGGAATCCTTCACGGGCGTGCACGTTGGAGATGTGGCACTCGATCACCCGGAGCTTTGCTCCCTTGATCGCGTCATGCAGCGCGAGCGAGGTGTGGGTGTAGGCGCCTGGATTGAAGACAGCACCGACGAGATCTCCGGCCGCAGACCGGCCGCCCGCCTCTTGGATCCAGTCGATGAGCGTGCCTTCGTGGTTCGATTGCCGGAAATCGACTTCGAGTTCGTATCTCGCGGCTTCGTCCCGGCAAAGTTTCTCTACGTCAGCGAGCGTCTTAATGCCGTAAATGCCTGGTTCACGTGTCCCGAGCAGGTTGAGGTTCGGTCCGTTAAGCACGAGAACTGTCTTCATAATGCCTCACCGTGATCAGCTGCTGGCTTCCGGGCTTGGCGCCGCCCGTTGTTCCTGCTCGGGCCAGTGATCGATACCGAGCTCATCCTCCGCGCCACTTGCAGTCTGATGCTATGACCGGTCTGTTGGCGGCATCCCCGTCTGGTCACAGCTCGGCAACTTCCGGTGTCGCTCTTTGGCTACGACGGCGGCTGCGCCATCTCGACCAGGCCGCACAAGCACCCGGCCGCGGCCAGCATCGCAGCCGTCACGGTCTGCTCGCACGCCGCCACCAGCCCCGCCGGCAGCTGTCCGCGGTACTCATCCGGCCGCACCGCCGATGCCAGCTCCCCGGCGAACAACACCAGCGCCAGGCCAACGCCCGGGCGGCCCGGATCATCACGCGGCGTCGCCGATATCACGCCGTCCGCCGCGCCGATCATCTCCGACAGGCACGCCCGGTGCTGCTCCACCATCCCGGCCCGGACCGCCGCATCCTCCTTCTCCAGCGCGGCCACCAGCGTCACGGCTCGGTGAACCGCCGGGCCTTGCCACGCCGGCCCGCCCACGTCGGCCCGCACGAGCCGCACATGCAATCCGGCATGACCAGCGCATGCCGACCAGGCTCGGCTACCACCGTCGCAACAGACATACCTGCAGCATCCGCCCAGCACCACGCCGGAACCCAGCCGACGCGCCGACAAGCACCTGAATGGTTACCAATAACCAGGCTGGGCTAGCAGCGTGATGTTGAGGTGGACGAAGCCGCGGAGGCGGACGGGGACAGTGGCACGCACGAGGTTCTGGATAATGCTGCGGAGCAAACAGCCGACAGAATCGTACCCGCCTATGGCGGGAGCGGTCCGGAAATACCTTGCATTCCAGGATCGAATAAGCACACAATTGAGCTGATCTGGGTATGGCTGCGCGTACGTGACCGTTCTGGCCGACGAACGGCACAGCCGTCCCGACGGGGGATGCGTTTATGGGGGCTCGATGAGTGCCATCCTTTGCGGGAATCTGAGCGTGGAAATCCTCGACGACGCCGGTGCCCGCGTCAGTCGGCTGAACCGGCCGCCGCCTCCGCTGAGCGCGCGCCCGGTCACGGCCACGAAAGCCGGGCAGGTCGCCCCGCTGGGACGACAGGCATACATCGACGACGCGTATGCCGCGGTCCGCGCTCAGCGCCCCATCGAGTTCAACGCCGCCTGCGGTTACGGAAAGTCGACGCTGCTGCGGTGGGTGGCCGCCCGCGCGGTGGCTGACCGGGTGGCCAGCTCCAGCGTTTACCTGCTGGCCGGGCCAGACGCGCTTGCGGATGTCCTGCAGCGCCTGGTGGCCGAGTTATACACCTGTGATGTGCCCGTCAAGCCCACCCCCGATCAGTGCGCGCAGCTTCTGGGCCAGGTTCAGGCATTGATCGCGCTTGATGATGTCGGGCTCAAACCAGGCCAGGTCGAGCAGCTACTGCGGGTCCTTCCGGGGTGCAGTCTCCTGCTGAGCTCCCGGGGGGCCGTGCTGGGCCGCCATGGCCGCTCGTATGGGCTGGCCGGACTTCGGGACGACTGGGCAGCCGAGCTGGTGACCCGTGACCTCGGCCGCCAACTCACCCGGGCCGAGCAGGCAGCCGTCAGCCGCCTGATTGCCGCGGTCGACGGTCAGCCGCTGCATCTGCGTCAGGCCGCCGCGCTGGTTCGCGAGAATGAGCACTCGTTTCAGGAGCTGGCCGAAACTGCTGAACACGGGCCGGAAGAGATTGACCGGCTGAGCGTGAACGCGCTGGCCGTGGCGGAACGGCGCGCACTCGCCGTGCTCGCGCTCGCGGCTGGCGTGCTGCTGCCCGCCGATCTTGTGGGCGCAATGGGCGATGTCGCGCTGATTACCCAGGTCCTCGGCTCCCTGCACCGGCGCGGGCTGGCTGAGCAGGACGCTGACCGGTTCGGGTTGCCCGTGTGCAAGGTGGCCGTCTTGCGGGACATGCTGCTCAAGGACCTGAGCCTGGCCGCGGCGGTCCGCGAGCTGGTCAACTGGCTGTCCACGCGCGATCCCACCTCGGCCGACTCGCTGTCCGCCGCGGGCGCGGCCATGGCGATCATCGAATGGGCGGCGGAGCTTGGCGACTGGCCCGCCGTGGTCCAGATAGCCCGCGTGGCCGAGCCGGTCCTGACGTTAGCGGGCCGGTGGGAGGCCAGCCGCCATGCGCTCGACAGGGGACTGGAGGCGGCCAGGACCACCGGGGACCATGCGGCTGAGGCACTGTTCTACCACGAGCAGGGCACCCTGGCGCTGTGCGATGACGAGCTCACAGACGCCCGGCGACTCCTGCAGCAGGCGCTGGACATCCGGCAACGGCAGGGCGATCACCACGGTGCCGCGGTCACCCGGCACAATCTGCAGGTCCTCCAGCCCGGGCCGCCTCATCCTCCTCCTGCGACCGGGCCGCCGCGCTCACGGCGCTCGCGGCGCAAGGTCGCGGTCATCGCTGGCTGTGCCGCCCTGCTCCTGCTGGGCATCGGCCTGGTGCGGGCCGCGACCTCGACGGCATTCCGCCATCAGTATCCGGTCACCACCCCCTCCTCGCCAGCCGTCTTCGACCGGACGGGCACGTCGCCGTCAGCCACGCCACGATCGAGTAACACCCCGCCCGGGTCAGGCACGGGCCAGTCCGGTCCGGGCGGCGGGTCCTCCCTGCCGCCTGTCGTGCTCGCTCTGGCGCCCGGCGAATTGCCGTCCGTGGCGGCAGGGACACAGGAAACCGCGCAGATCACCGCCACCGGAGGCACGGCCCCATACCAGTTCTCGGTCGCCGCCGGTGCCCTGCCGCCGGGCCTGTCGCTGAACCCGGCCTCCGGCCTTATCACCGGAATCCCGGCGACCGCGGGGAGCTACCAGTTCACCATCACCGCCACCGGTTCCCCGCCCACCGGCGGTACTGGGTCAAAGGCCTACACCCTGCAGGTCACCCCGGCCGCCGTAACGCTTGCCCTCGCGCCCACGAGTTTGTCCGGGGCCGAGATCAGCGGCTGCCCGTCCCCCTCCGGCTATTCAGCGACGATCACCGCTTCTGGCGGCACGGCGCCCTACAGCTACGAGGTGACCGCGGGCAGCCTGCCGCCGGGCATGTCGCTGGACTCGGACACCGGGGTCATCGGCGGAATCCCGACCACGACCGGCGGGTTCCCGTTCACCGTGACGGCGACCGACTCCGCACCGACCCCAGATACCGGCTCGCAGTCGTACACGATCGCGGTAACTTCGGTCGAGGTAATTGCCTGCCCGTCTCCGCCCGCCTAACTTAATCCTTACCGACGACGGCCCGGGCGCGCTGTGGTACGGGCGCGAAGCGATCCCGTCACCGCCGCGCGGTCACGTTCGCCAAGTCCCTGCCGCCCAAGAGCATGGCCGCGCGTCTCGGGGCGATCCAGCGCCAGGACCATCGCCTGGGTGCCCCACCAACGGTGTCATCAGCGGGATGGGTGGGCGCGACGGCGCTGATGAGCCCAGCGGTGTCCGCTCAGTGGAAAGAACGGTGGCGCGACTTTTACCTGGGGTTACCTTGCCGGTAGCACCTGTCTTGGCAGCTGATGCCCGAACCTAGTAGCGATATGGCTATCAACTACCTGGACCGCGCTCGCCGCGCGGATTGTTAAAAAAGACCTGCGCATCAGCGACATCCAGAGGGGCCTGATCTTCTCGGCGTTCTCGTGGACCTATGCGGCCCTGCAGATCCCGGCGGATGGGTCCCTCCCGGCACTCGAAGCTGTTCGGGCAGCCGGATTCCTCGCAGACCGTGTGCAGGCCCTCATCGCGGACCAGCGCTTAAGTTCTGAGCATGACCGGGCAACCGGGTGAGCTCTGCGAGCACCTCGATCGCGATTGCGTCCGGACGTCGGCCGTCGGTATTGATGGTGAAAGCGGGGACACCCTCGTATATCAGCACACGCCCCTCGTATACCTGATCGAGATCGGGTCGGCTCAGCAATGGCCGGAATTCGTCGCCCCGAATACGTGAAATGGCCTCGTCGTAGCTGACGCGCAGGTAGACGACCCTGGCGTTACGCAGAACAGCGCGGGTCCGCGGGTCAGTGACAGCTCCGCCACCCAGCGCGATCACAGCTTCCGGGCCACGGACTAGGTCGGCGACGATGGCGTGCTCAAGTTCACGGAAGTAGTCCTCGCCGTGGGTGCTGAAGATGTCCCGGATGCTACGGCCAAGACGCTGCTCGATTAGCACGTCACTGTCTACGAATGGCTGACCGAGACGCTCCGCGATGATGCGCCCCACCGTAGTCTTACCGGCACCCATAAAGCCGACGAGGACCGTCACCATTGCCTTACTGCTCTCCTCGTCTGCCCGGGGTGATGCGACAATCAGGGATGCGATCACTGCTCCTTCCGCTCAGAAGCACCCCGCGCGGTTCCGCCTGCTAGTTGCCGACGGTCCCGGTCAGTACTCCGCGGCCTGGACGGTGGCGGGAGGCCGGCTGAGCATACCAAAGGTGGAGCGCCGCTGTCCCGGCCCGGGAGTTCCCTCGCTTCTGCATCACGGCTTCCTCGTTAACTCTCATTTGCCTTGGCATCGGTCAGGCGTTGTGCCAACACCACGGACTTTAGGTGTTTGTAGCCTGCTGAGTCGTTGCCCGTCTTATGTTCTGTGTCTGCTTTTGAGTCCGTTTTCGTGGTGGCGGTGCCGGCGTGCGGGCGTGGCTGCGGCCCGCGTGTCGCGGCGGGTCTGGCGCGCGGTTCCACGGTCCGCGGCCCCGGCGGGGCGGTTCCTCCTTCCTTGCGGTTGCCGTGTCTGGCCGGCTTATCCTGTGCCGGGCGTGAATATGGTGACCTGGGGTTTTCCGGTGACAGTCTGTTTGGTCCCGGATGCGTGCCGGAATTTCGGGCGGGTTTTCTGCGCGCGTTCGGAGTGGCGCTCGCGGCCGGGGACGTTAAGGGCGTGCAGCGCGGCGCAGGCGGCGGCGTCCGCGGCGGCGGCGATCGCGGCCAGCGAGGATGACGCCGTGATCTGGGATGAGGTCATGGAGCGGACCGCGTGCTGGCGGACGGCGGTGAAGGATTCCTCATCCGCGGTGACCGGCGTGTCCTGCCTGCGGCGCAGGGCGCGAGCGGCGGCGGCGGCACTGCGGAGCGCCGCCGCGGCGCTGGCGCGGACCAGCTGGGTGGCGGTCAGCCAGGCCCAGGCTTCCTGGATGACCAGGCGCGGGGACCCCGACCGCAGCACCGGGCCGCTGGTGCGGTCACCGGCGCCGGTGATGGTGGTCTTGTCCTCGCCGAACGTGGTTTCCGATGCGCTCCACCGGGTCAGGTACGTCTCCCGCACCGCGGCGGCGGGCGCGGCCTGATGGTCCAGGAGGGTGGTGATCAGGGTGCAGGTCTCGGAGACTTCTTCCCTGTCGCCGCGGGGCAGGACGGCGTTGTGCTCGGCGGCGCGGACCGGCAGCCGGTCTTCTTTCCTCCCGGACGGGGCGTTCAGCCAGGTCATCCGGGACCCGTCGGGCAGCCAGCCGCGGCCGGGCTCCATCGGCAGGCTGATCCCGGCCTTCACGCGGGCGACGACGTGCCCGCCCGCGTGAAGGATCGCCGTGATCAGCTCATGGCCGGGAAAGTTGCGATCGAAACAGATGACGCGGCCAGCGACCAGGTCCGGGCGGCGGCGGACCAGCCGCGCGAGAATCGTCTGCTCCCCGGCCCGCGTGCTCCCCAGGACCGCCCCGAGCATGGCACGGCCACCCCGGGCCGTGACCGCGACGATCCTGACCTGCGGGAACGGCGCGGACCCCTCGCCCTCCCGGGCCGCAGTGCCGGTGCAGCCGAACATCTTCCGGTTCGCCGGCGTGTCCGCCACGTTCACGAGCATCCCGTCGGCCGCGCAGACCGTCATCCCGGCCAGCAGCACCGCCGACGGCTCGTCATCGCCGATCAGCGGCCCGGCCGCCCGCCAGAACAGGGCCTCCATCACGGCCGCAGGCACAGGCTTGCGCCAGTCCGTGACCACTTTCTCCGTGGGGACATGCCATGCCAGGGTGAAGGGGATGCCCGCGAGCAGCCCGGCAAGCCGGGCCAGCGCCTCGCAATAGGACGCGTCCGGCATCAGGGTCATCGCGAGCATCAGCCGGATCACCAGCGGATACGACATGATCCGCCGCCGCTCCCGCTTCTTCAGCCGGCCCTGCTCCAACGCCTGCGCCACCGTCTCCTCGATCACGCCGTCACCGAGATGACGTTCCAGCTCACCCAGCCGCACGAAATCCGGCAGCCACCCGCCCGCCAGCACGCTGCCGTCCCTGCGGACAACGGCCGGAGCTGTCACCACCGGCCGGCAGAACACCGCCAGCTCGCCCGCTGACGGCACCCCGGTCCACGCCGTGACGGTCCCCTTGCCGCTAGCCCGCAGGTCAGCGGCCCGCAGCACGACCGTTCCCGCAGGAGTCCCCGAATCCACGGACTCCGCTGGCCGGCTTGCACCGGCGACGGCAGGCAGATAAGAAAGCACAGGGGCTCCCGGAAAGGCATGGACTCGGCACTGGAGCATCCCGGGAACCCGGCGGACGGACATGGCCCGGCTCACGGGCCTGCCCGGCGGACGCAGCGCCGCGCTGGCGCCGCGCCAGGTCGCCGGGGCTCTCACCGGGGTGCGTGAGCGGCTCGATCCTGCCTTTCTCGTTCCACCCCGAGTTGCATCTCATCGCCGGCCCCGATCTGCTCGTGCGCGAAAAGCTGTCTTTCAATGCGGCACGCCTGGACCGGTCTGTCGCGCTGGCGGCCGGCGACTGCATAGCCCTGGCCCGGCGGCGCATCGACCAGGTCGGCGATTCATGAGAGCCCGCACGTCACCGTCCCAGGACGGTGGCGGGAGCTGCCCGATGTGATCAGAGGACCCGCGCGGGCAATTTCTGGTGATGTCCTTGGCAAGCGCTTCCGCTGAAGAGCTGGCCGGCTTGAGGTGGCGGCAATCGCACGCGTGAATGGCCGGGGCCTGAGTGCGCGGGAACTGCCGCCAGGTCGATCTGCTGCGCCGCGGCGCGGAAGGTATCCGCAGCCGCCTCAGCACCCGCCAAGGCCGGGCAGTTCACCCTGATCCGCTCGCAGCCCCAGCCCCGGGTTCTCCCGCGGAACCCCGCACGCAGCCGACGGGAGATGAAATCGGGCGTGGCATCATGCGAGATGCGGCGCACACTAGCTGAGGCCGGTGTTGCCAGTGCGGTCCAGGATGAGGCTGAACTCCGCGATGCCGTGGCTGGCGAGCGAGCCGAAGACGCCGTAACCGGCCGGTGCCTTGATGCCCCAGGCCGAGAACTGGACGGGGATGGATCCTGCCGCCCGCAGCACCGGGCCGTCGCGGCGGTCCTGGATCGTGACCGTCGCCGGGCGGGAGACGCCGTTCATGGCGAGCGCGCCGACGGCGGTGATCGTGATCGTCGCGCCGGAGGCGAACGCCGAACTCAGCGGCACCGGGTGGCTGAGGGTGAATGTCGCGATCGGATGGGCCTGGGTACCGAGGCTGCTGCCGAACTGCGGCTGCGTCTTGCCGCTGATCTTCACCGCGGTCAGGTCGACGCGGAACATCGCCCGGGTAACCCGGCCGCCGGAGATGGTGAGAACGCCGCTGACCGCGCTGGTCCGGCCGACCGCGTCATTGCTGAAGCCGAGGGCGGTTTCCCGGACACGGAAACCCGCCACCGATCCCGCAGCAACGCGCCACGTGCCGTCGAGCGGTCCGGCCGGCGCGCTGGCGCCGGCCGTGGGCAGCGCCAGTGGCGGCGGGACCGACGGCAGCTTGATGATCAGCGCAGCGGCCCCGTAGACGAGGCCGGCGAGTATCGCGACGCTGATCATGATCCATCGCCACCAGTGACGCCTGCGCGGTGCGCCGCCTGGCATCCTGCCGCGCGTCCTGGACGGCTGTGTCTTGCCGGTCATCTCTCACCTTTCTTGTCCGGCCCCGGCACTGGGGCGTGGCCGCCAGCAGGGGCCGCCTCCGTCAGGTAACCGGGATCGGGGGTGCGGGACAGCACGAACTGCTGCAGGGTCCGGGGCTTCTCGCCGGGCTCCAGGCCCGGTTCATCCCGCGGGGCGGCCGGTGACGGGATTGCCGACGACGGCTCGCCCAGGGAGATGAGCGAGCAGCCGGGCCGTCTGCCGCGGACCACGCTGCGATGTACCGTAAGCGTACCTCATACGCCTACGGTAGCGCGTAAGGTATACGCTTACAAGGTCATGCCACGCCCGCGTTCTCTCAGCCACGCTGCCATCGCCGCCGCCGCGCTCGCCGTGATCGACCGTGACGGCCTCAGCGCACTGTCGATGCGAGCCGTCGCCGCCCAGCTCGGCATGGGCGTCATGGCGCTGTACCGGTATGTTGCCGGCCGCCAGGAAATCGAGCTCCTGGTCACCGACCTGGTCTTCGACGCGGTAGATCCCAGCACGGCCCAGTCCGCCGGATGGCAGGAGCAGGTCACGGAGCTGGCCTGGCAAGCCCGCACGGCCATTACGGCACATCCCGCGGTCATCCCGCTGCTGCTCGCCAACCACCAGTCCTCGCCCAGCGCATGGCGCTGGCTGGAGGCCATGCTCGGCGCCCTTACCAGGGCAGGCTTCACCGGACAGGAGCGGATCATCGCCTTCCGCTGCCTGATCGCCTATATCCTCGGCGCGTTGCTGAACGAGTCCTTCATGCCGCTTGCCGGGGCGGGGACCGCCGCGCTAGCCACCTTGTCCCCAGCCGCCTTCCCCCTGGCGGCCGAGACCGCCCGGCAGGCCCCCGCGGTGACGCCGGAACATGAGTTCCGCCAGGGCCTCGCCATCCTCCTTCAGGGACTGAGCGCAAGCCCAGCTGGCAGCGTCTACTAGGTAGCTGGTGTTACCGGCAGACCCGGGAACCCGATGACTGCTGAACCGCAGGCAAAACGCCTCAAATCCATCCCCAGCCCGACAAAACCCCAGGTCACATCCTCACCGCCCCGACACGCATTAAGTCCGTGGTGTTGGGCGTTGTGCAGCAGCTAGTAAGTGACAGGCTGGAGGTGGTGCTGATCGTCGAGCATTTCCTCAGGGAGACGAGTGGCACGCAGCATTCGGTCATGCCGCGGTGCTGCTGCCTTACCGATTCCCGAACCCATCCGGGAATCGGTGATGAGATCCCCGAATCCATCAGGCCGCCGTCAGCCGGGGACAGGGCGGAGGCCGTTGAAGATGATGGTCAGGGCGCGGCGCTGAAGGTCGTGGTCCCAGCCGCCATCCAGGGCTCCCTGGCAGGTGCAGGCCAGCAGGGCGATCACTTCGTCGGGACGAACGTCGCGGCGAACGGCGCCGGCCTGCTGCGCCCGGGCCAGGAGGTCTTCGATCCCCTCGCGCAGGAGCTGCACTGAGTCCGCGACCGGCACGCTGACCCCGGTTTCAGCGAGCAGGTCGACGACGGTCTTCTTCTGCGCCGCCTGCTCAACTGTCCGGGTGAAAAAGGTGAACAGGGCGGTGGCGGGGTCGCCGACTGCGGTGAGCGAGCTGGCTTCCTCGGTCAGCTGTGCGAGCAGGCCCTTCATGATGGCCTGCAAGAGAGCCTGCTTGGTCGGGAAGTGCCGGAACGCCGCCAGGAGGTCAAGAATGACAGTGCCGCTCAGTGTCCCTGGGCCGCGCGAGGTCTTCGCTCTCATGCAGCGCCGGTGGCTCAGTAACGAGCAAGGCCTGGACGCTTCCCTGCTGGACGACCAGGCCGTCATCGAGCTGCCATTCGCGCCGCCGCCCCGTTTATCGGGGTCCTGCGCGTCCGCGATGGGCGGATCACGCACTGGCGCGAGTACCAGAACATGCCGGCCATCGCCGAAGCCCTGGGCAGACCGCCGGCCGACGGCACGGCGCGCTAGTCAGGCGGCGCTGGACTCGGCCAGGTAGGCGGCCCACTGCGGGTCACCGTCGTGGGCGGCGCCGATCAGCCGCCAGTGCGTGCCTCTGGGCACCGCCGGGTCGCAGCGCAGGCTCCAGCCAAGTTCTTCGATGAGCCGGTCGGCCTTGCGGTGGTTGCACCTGGAGCAGGACGCAACGCAGTTCTCCCAGACGTGCGCACCGCCGCGGCTGCGGGGCACCACGTGATCGATGGTCTCGGCCTTCGTGCCGCAGTAGGCGCACAGATAGTTGTCCCTGCGCATCAGTGCCGCCCTGGTCAGCGGGACCCGGCTGCGATGCGGCACCCGGATGTAGCGGCGCAGCCTGATGACGGACGGCGCGGCCAGGATGACGGAGGCGGAGCGCAATACCGCCCCGCCCGCGTCCTGGTGAAGGACCTCGGCCTTTTCGCCGATGACCAGGCACACGGCACGATGCAGGCAAATCGTCGTAAGCGGCTCATACGTCACGTTGAGCAGCAGTACCCGACGCACTCGCACCTCCCCACGGGCGCCGACGGCTCGAAGCGGCCGACTCGGCTGTGACCAGTGTGATTGCCCACGGGCCCGGCCGCCAACAGCAATAGCGTAACCGCGCGGGCGCGCAGCGGCGCAGGCCACGCCGGCTGGGCAGGTCAGGCCGCCGCAGGCGGTCGGGCCAAGGCCGGATAAGGGCCGCGAAAATTCCCCGGGCGGCCAGGCTCCGTCCGGGCGGCCAGGCTCCGTCCGGGCGGCCAGGCTCCGTCCGGGCGGCCAGGCTCGCGACGGGGCGCGGCCCCGTTGGGCCAGGCCACAGAGTCAGCGTCCCGCTGCCGGGCCTGGCCGATCAACAGCGGCTCGCAGTGCACCTGGCCGTAGGGTGACTGCCATGACGGCAGCCCCCTACCCGCCGGCCAGGCGCCAGGACATCGTTGAGGACATCGGCGGCCATCGCGTCGCCGACCCGTACCGCTGGCTCGAGGACCCGGTCAGTGACGACACGCGGGCTTGGCTCGCTGCGCAGGACGCCCTGTGGGCCGACCAGGCCGCGGCGCTGCCTGGTACCGGCCAGCTGGCCAGGCGGATCACCGAGCTGACCGGAGCGGGCGCCGTCGGCACCCCGCTCTGGCGCGGCGACCGGCGATTCTTCACCCGGCGGATGCCCGGCCAGGAACATGCGGTCCTGTACACCGCCGCAACCTCCGGCGGCGAGCGGGTCCTGATCGACCCCATTGCGATCGACAGCTCTGGCACCACCACCCTGGACGACTGGCAGCCGGACCACGACGGCCGGCTGCTCGCGTACCAGCTATCTGAGGGAGGCTCTGAGGAGGCGGTGCTCCGCGTCATAGACGTGGGGGCCGGGCAGGTGGTGGACGGCCCCATCGACCGCTGCCGGTATAGCCAGATCGCCTGGCTGCCGGGCGGCAAGGCGTTCTACTACACGCGCAGGCTGCCCCCGGAGGAGGTCCCGCCCGGCGAGGAGCAGTACCACCGGCGGGTCTACCTGCACCGGGTGGGCAGCCCTCCCGGGGAGGACCTGCTGATCTTCGGCGAGGGCCGGGAGAAGACCAATTACTACGGCGTCTCGGTCAGCACCGACGGCCGCTGGCTGGTCATCAGCGCGGCCGCCGGCACCGCGCCGCGTAACGACCTGTGGATCGCCGACCTGACCGTCTCCGGGGAAGCCGCACCCGACCTGCGCCCGATCCAAGCGGGCGTCGATGCGCAGACCGGCGCCCACGCAGGCCGGGATGGCCGACTGTACCTGTTCACCGACGCCGGCGCACCGCGCGGCAGGCTCGCGGTGGCCGACCCAGCGCAGCCCGGCGTGACCGCCTGGCGTGACCTGCTGCCGCAGGACGCCGAGGCCGTGCTGACCGGCTTCGCCATCCTGGACGGCGCAAAGCTTGACCGTCCGGTGCTGCTCGCCTCCTGGATCAGGCACGCGATCAGCGAGCTCAGCGTGCACGACCTGGCCAGCGGCCAGCGGCTCGGCGCACCGCAGCTGCCTGGCCTGGGCACCGTGGGCGGGCTCAGCGAGCGGCCCGAAGGCGGCCATGAGGCATGGTTCGCCTACACCGATCACATCACCCCGGTGACGATCCTGCGCTACGACGCGGGGAGCGCGACGGTGAGCGTCTGGGAGCGGGCCCCGGGCTCGGTCGAGGTGGGCGACGTCACGGCCCGCCAGGTCGGGTACTCCTCCGCCGATGGCACCGAGGTCCGGATGCTGATCATCTCAGCCGGTGCTGATGAAAGCGGTGCTGATGAAAGCGGTGCTGATGAAAGCGGTGCTGATGAAAGCGGTGCTGACGCGGGGAGCCCTGAGCCACGCCGCGCTGGTCCGGACCGCGCTGGTCCGGACCGTGCTGGTCCGGGCCCGCGGCCCGCGATCCTCTACGGCTACGGCGGCTTCCAGGTCAGCATGACGCCCGGCTACGCGCCGCCGGTGCTGGCGTGGGCGCAGGCCGGCGGGGTCTATGCGATCGCCGGCCTGCGGGGCGGCAGCGAGGAAGGCGAGGACTGGCACCGCGCCGGGATGCGCGAGCACAAGCAGAACGTCTTCGACGACTTTCATGCCGCTGCTGAGGCACTCATCGCCGGCGGCTGGACCACCCCCGAGCAGCTCGCCATCTCCGGCGGCTCCAACGGCGGGCTGCTGGTGGGGGCCGCGATCACGCAGCGGCCCGAGCTTTACGCGGCGGCCATCTGCTCGGCGCCGCTGCTCGACATGGTGCGCTACGAACGGTTCGGCCTCGGCGAGACCTGGAACGATGAGTACGGGTCAGCCGCCGACCCCACCGAGCTCGGCTGGCTGCTGGGCTACTCGCCGTATCATCACGTCCGCGAGGGAGTCGCTTACCCGGCGGTGCTTTTCACCGTGTTCGACAACGACACCCGGGTGGATCCGATGCACGCGCGCAAGATGTGCGCCGCACTGCAGCACGCGACATCGGCGCCATTCCCCGATCGCCCGATCCTGCTGCGCCGGGAATCTAATGTTGGACACGGCCAGCGGGCCGTCAGCCGTTCAGTGTCCTTGTCGTCGCAGACGCTCGCCTTCGCCGCTTTCCATACCGGGCTCCGCCGGTAAGCCGTGCCCGCGGGCGCCGGCGCGGCGCAGCGGGTCACGCCAGGCCAACCGCGAGCTACCGTCAGGGAGAGGACACCGTCGTGAGCATCGGAGCGCTCGTGCTGGCGCGCGCAGCTGCCGCCACCAACCCGGACCTCGACTCGCTCGAGAAGGCCTGCGGAACCGACCCGGGGATCGCCTGCCGGCTTGTCTGGAACATCTCGCACAACAGCCAGGCGGCTGGGCTCACGGACGTTTTCTTCGCCGGGCCGGCGAAGCTGGCCATCCGGATCTTCTTCGTCGTGCTGCTCGCCGTCATCATCAGGTTCGCCGTGCACCGGGTGATCCGCAGGATCACCCGGCGGGCCGTCCAGGACACCACCGGCAGCGAACGCGGCCGCGTGCTGTTCCGCGATCGCAGGCAGCAGCGCGCCGCCGCGCTCGGTTCCGTCCTGGAGAATGCCGCCGCACTGACTATCTTCGGCATCGCGGCGATCACGATCCTCGGCGACCTGGGGCTCAATCTGGCGCCGGTGCTGGCCAGCGCGGGCGTGCTCGGCATCGCGATCGGGTTCGGCGCGCAGAGCCTGATGCAGGATTTCCTGGCCGGGATCTTCATGCTGTTGGAAGACCAGTACGGGGTGGGCGACGTGGTGACCATCGGCGTGATCAGCGGGGTGGTGGAAGCGGTCAGCCTACGGATCACGACGGTCAGGGACGTCAACGGCGTGGCCTGGCACATCCGCAACGGCACGATCAGCCAGGCGGGCAACGGGTCGCAGGGCTGGGCCCGCGCGGTGGTGGACATCCCGGTCCCCTACGACGAGGACATCCCGCGGGCGCGCCGTCTGATGACAGGCGCCGCGGCGGGGATGTGGCAGGAGCCAGCCTGGCGAGAGGCCATCCTCGAGGAACCCGAGCTCTGGGGCGTGCAGAACCTGTCGACCGATGCCATCACGCTCCGGGTCGCCGCCCGCACCGTTCCGCTGCGGCAGTTCGAGGTCGAGCGGGAACTGCGGGAGCGCCTCAAGATCGCGCTGTCGGGCCCGCCGGACCGGCAGCCTGCCTCCTCAGCCAGCTAGCCGACGGCACTACGCTGGTGCGCAGCCATGGATGAGCAGAATGAGATCACCCTGTATGAGGCAGTGGGGGGCGAGGAGACCTTCCGCCGCCTGGTGCATACGTTCTACCGCCAGGTGGCGGCCGACCCGCAGTTGCGCCCCGTCTACCCGAGCAAGGACCTCGGGCCGGCCGAGGAGCACCTGCGGCTGTTCCTGATCCAGTACTGGGGCGGCCCGGCCACCTACAACGAGCGCCGCGGCCACCCCAGGCTCCGGATGCGGCACGCGCATTTCGCGATCGGCGAGGCCGAGCGGGACGCGTGGCTCCGCCACATGCGGACCGCGCTCGACGAGCTAGCCCTGGACGAGGCACGCGACGCGCAGTTGTGGGAATACCTGGTGATGGCCGCCCACAGCCTGGTCAACCAGCCGATCCGCCCCGGCGGCGCCGATCTGGGCCTGTCACCCGCCTGATGCTGGTCCCGCCTTGATGCTGGCTGGGTTCAGCCGCGGGTCAGCTTGCGGTAGGTGACCCGGTGCGGCCTGGCCGCCTCGGCGCCGAGCCGGTCGATCTTGTTCTTCTCGTACGCCTCGAAGTTCCCCTCGAACCAGAACCAGTTCGCCCCGCCCTCCCAGGCCAGGATGTGGGTCGCTATCCGGTCCAGGAACCACCGGTCGTGGCTGGTGATCACGGCGCAGCCGGGGAACTCCAGCAGCGCGTTCTCCAGCGACGAGAGCGTCTCCACGTCCAGGTCGTTGGTCGGCTCGTCCAGCAGCAGGAGGTTGCCGCCCTGCTTGAGGGTCAGCGCCAGGTTGACCCGGTTCCGCTCGCCACCGGACAGGACCCCGGCGGGCTTTTGCTGGTCGGAGCCCTTGAATCCGAATGCGGCGACGTAGGCGCGGCTCGGGATCTCGGTACGGCCGGCCCTGATGTAGCTCTCGCCGTCTGAGATCACCTCCCAGACGTTCTTGTCCGGGTCGATCCGGCCGCGCGACTGGTCGACGTAGGCGATCTGCACGGTCTCGCCGATCTTGATCGATCCGGCGTCCGGCTGCTCCTCCCCCACGATCATCTTGAACAGCGTCGTCTTGCCGACCCCGTTCGGTCCGATGACGCCCACGATGCCGTTCGGTGGCAGGCTGAAGCTCAGGTCCTCGATCAGCATCCGGTCGTCGAACCCCTTGGCCAGATCGGTGACCTCGACCACCTGGCTGCCCAGCCGCGGGCCCGGCGGGATCTGGATCTCCTCGAAGTCCAGCTTGCGGTTCTGGTCGGCCTCGGCCGCCATCTCCTCATACCGCTGCAGCCGGGCCCGGCTCTTGGCCTGGCGGGCCCGCGGGCTGGATCGCACCCACTCAAGCTCGTCTTCGAGCCGCTTGCGCTTCTTGATGTCCTTGGCGCCCTCGATCTTGAGCCTGGCCGCCTTGGTCTCCAGATAGGTGGAGTAGTTGCCCTCGTACGGGTAGGCGTGACCGCGGTCAAGCTCGAGGATCCAACCGGCCACGTTGTCGAGGAAATACCGGTCGTGGGTAACGGCCACCACCGTGCCCGGGTACTTCTCCAGGTGCTGCTCAAGCCACAGCACACTCTCCGCATCGAGGTGGTTGGTCGGCTCGTCGAGCAGCAGCAGGTCAGGCTGCTGCAGGAGGAGCTTGCACAGCGCCACCCGGCGGCGCTCGCCGCCGGACAGGATGCTGACGTCCGCATCGGGCGGCGGGCAGCGCAGCGCGTCCATGGCCTGCTCGAGCTGGCTGTCGAGATCCCAGGCCTCGCGGTGGTCAAGCTGCTCCTGCAGCTTGCCCATCTCCTCCAGCAGCGCGTCCGAATAGTCGGTGGCCATCTGCTCGGCGATCTCGTTGTACCGCGCAAGCAGCGCCTTGGTCTCCGCGACCCCGTCCTCCACATTGCCGAGGACGGTCTTGCTGTCGTCAAGCTCGGGCTCCTGGTCGAGCATGCCGACCGTGAACCCGGGCATCAGCCGCGCTTCTCCGTTTGACGGCTGCTCGGCGCCGGCCATGATCCGCAGCAGCGTCGACTTGCCGGTGCCGTTGGGGCCGACGACTCCGATCTTGGCGCCGGGCAGGAAGGCGAGGGTCACGTCGTCAAGGATGACCTTGTCGCCATGCGCCATCCGGACAGCGCGCATCTGATAGATGAACTCAGGCATGTATTCCAGGGTAGGGGCAACCGCGCCGCGCTCTGCACGGGGTCGTCCCTACCGGGCCGGCTCGGCGCTGCTATCAGGTCGGTGCTGTCAGCATAGGGCGCTCACGAGGCTGCGGTCAGGATAGCGGGGCCAGCGCGCGGGATCGCAGGGCCGCCGTAACGATGTCGCGGCGCTCGGTCAGCACGCGCACGAGGCCAGGGTCCCGGTCCGGCCGGGCCAGGATTGCGTCGATCCTGGCCAGCAGCTCCGGCGACGACGCCGGGTAGGGGAACAGCGCCTCGCTGAGCCGCACTCGGGTGTGCTCGCTTCGGGTCGACCAGATCACCGGCAGGACCTCGAAGTACCGTTCCGCATACGGCGCGAGCAGGCTCGCGTGCTCGGGCTGAATCAGGCCGTGCGCGACCTCGGCGGCGCCCTGGATCCCGAGGTCATCGCTCTCGGTCAGCAGCTCCCAGGCCGCCGCCTTGTGCTCGGGGTCGGGTATCGCGGCGCGGCAGGCCGCCGCGTGGCGTCGGCCTGCGTCGGTGCTGTCCCGCCGCAGCTCGGCATCGATCTCCGCGTCGCCGGCCAGGCCTGTCGCGGCGAGCCGGCTCAGGATCGCCCAGCGCAGCTCGGCGTCGACCGTCAGGCCCGGCACCTCGCCGCCGCCTCCGAGCAGCGCGGCCAGCACGCTGAGCTGGTCCGGCGCGGTCGCGGTCCAGCTGAGCAGCTGCGCATAGGCGAGCTGGTGATCACTGCCGGGCTCGGCGGCATGTAGCAGCCGGGTCGCCGCGGCCGCGAGCTCGCGCTTGCCCTCCGCCACCCATTGCGGATCGCCGGCCAGCGTCATGATCTGCTCCGTGACCGAGGACAGGGTCAGCAGCACCGAGACGGATTCCCGGCCGATGGCACCCGCGAGCATCCGCACGAGATCCGGCAGCGGCAGCTCAGCCTGCCGGACCATGTCGATCGCCGCGTTCCAGCAGACGGCGCGGGCCAGCGGGTCGGTGACGGCGCCGATCGCCTCGGTCAGCGTCCGGACCGACCGCGGGTCGAAGCGGACGATCGCGTAGTCGAGGTCACCGTCGTTGAGCACGATCAGGTCGGGCTGCGCGACGCCCGCGAGCTGCGGGACCTCGGTGCGGGGGCCGGCGATGTCGATCTCTTGCCGATGCACGCGCTCCAGTGCGCTGCCGACGCGGGAGTACAGGCCGACCGCGAGGTGATGCGGCCGCAGCGCGGGGTGCTGCGCCGGGGCCTCCTGCAGTACGGCGAAAGAAGTAAACGCCCCGTCCGGGCCGGTCTCGAAGTCACAGCGGAGCGTGTTGGGACCGGCGGTTTCCAGCCACGCCTTCGACCAGTCCGTTAGGCTGACGCCAGAGGCCGTTTCCACCGCCCCGAGCAGGTCGGCGAGCGTCGCGTTGGCCCACGCGTGCGCGCCGAAGTAGGCGCGGATGGCGGCGAAGAAGCTCTCCCTGCCGACCAGGGCGACCAGCTGGCGCAGCACCGCGGCGCCCTTGGCGTAGCTGATCCCGTCGAAGTTCGCCACCGCCTGGCTCAGGGTGGGCACGTCCGCCGCGATCGGATGCGTCGAGGACAGCTGGTCCTGCATGTATCCCCAGGCCTTGCGGCCGATGGCGAAGGTGGTCCAGGCGTCGGTGAACCGCGTCGCCTCGGCGCTGGCCAGCCATCCGCAAAACTCGGCGAATGACTCGTTCAGCCACAGATCACCCCACCATCTCATCGTGACCAGGTCACCGAACCACATGTGCGCCATCTCGTGCAGGATCACCATGGCCCGCAGCTCATGCAGGGCGGCGGTCACCCTCGAGCGGAACAGCAATTCGTCCGAGAGGATCACGCAGCCGACGTTCTCCGTGGCACCGGCGCTGTAGCCGGGGACGAAAACCTGGTCGTACTTGGCGAACGGGTAGTCGCCCTCGAACAGGCCAGTGAAGAAATCGAGACCCTGGCGGGTGATCTGGATGATGTTGGCGGCGTCCAGATGCCCGGCCAGTGAGGCACGGCAGGCCACGCCGAGCGGGACCACCTGGCCGCGCGGGGTGGTGTGCGAGTCACGCACGACGTGGTACTCACCGGCCGCCACGGCGGTCAGGTAGGTCGATATCGGCGGCGTCGGCGGGAAACGCCACACCGAGGCGCCCTCAGCGGCCGCCTCGGGCGCCGATCCGGGCTGGTTTGACAGCACACTCCAATGCGCGGGCACCGTGACCTGGAAACCGAAGGCGGCTTTCAGGTCTGGCTGCTCGAAGTTCGCGAATACCCGGCGGGCATAGGCAGGCTCGAATTTCGTGTAGGTGTAAATCTTGCCGTCGGCGGAGTCGACCGCCCGGTGCAGGCCCGTGCCGTCGGTCGAGTAGCGGCAGTCGGCGGTCACCTTCAGCTCATTGCGCTCCGTGAGGCCGGTCAGCATGATCCGGCCGTCAGCGAACGCCGCGGCCGGGTCGATCGCCGTGCCATTCAGGGTGATCTCGTGAACTTTTTCCGCGATCAGGTCGGCGTACGTCGACGCGCCGGGCTGCCTGCAGCCGAACCGGATCACGCTGGTGGAGCCGAACACCTCGGGGCCGCGGGTCAGGTCCAGCGTTACTTCGTAGGAGTCCACCTGCAGCAGCCGGGCACGGTCACCGGTCTCGGCACGGGTGATCTCAGCTATGGGCATCGGCGGCATCCCTTGGAGCGAGCTGGGTTCGCGGGCGGCAACAGGCTATAGGAGGAGGCCGCCATCGCCGGCCTGCTGCCGGGGGGAGGCGACGCCGGTCTCGTAGGCCAGCACGACAAGCTGGGCCCGGTCCCGCCCGTTCAGCTTGGTCAGGAGCCGGCTGACGTGCGTCTTTACCGTGGCAACCGACAGGTGCAGCCTGGCCGCGATCTCGGCGTTCGACGCCCCGGCCGCCACTTGCTCAAGTACCTCGCGCTCCCGGCCGGTGAGCTGGGCGAGCACCTGGCTGGCTGGCGCCGGGGCTCGCGGGGCGCGGGCGAACTCGGTGATCAGGCGCCGGGTGATGCTCGGAGTCAGCAGCGCGTCTCCGGCCGCGATGACCCTGATGGCGTCGAGCAGCTGCTCGGGCGGGGTGTCCTTGAGGATGAACCCGCTGGCGCCGCTGCGCAGTGCCTCGAAGACATGCTCGTCCTCATCGAAGGTGGTCACGATGAGGATCCGCGGCCGGGGGACCTGGTTGCCGTCGAGGATGACCTTGGTGGCTTCGAGGCCGTGCATGACGGGCATCCGGATGTCCATCAGCACCACGTCGGGCTGCAGGGCGGTTGCCTGCCGGACCGCCTGGATGCCGTCCCTGGCCTCGCCGACCACGCGAAGATCAGGAGCGGAGTCCACGAGGATCCTGAACCCGGCCCGGACCAGCGCCTCGTCATCGGCTATCAGCACCTTGATCTGGCGGCCGGGGCGGTCGCTCACCGGCGGTCCCTGAGCGGCAGCCGGGCCACGACGGCGAAGCCGCCCTCCGGCCGGGGGCCGACCGTGAGCTGGCCATCGAGCATGGCGGCCCGTTCTCGCATCCCCACGATCCCGAGGCCGCCCGGCCTGCGGGCCGGCGACTGCCGGCCGGGCCCGTCGTCGGTCACCGTGATCGTGAGCTCGGCCGGACCGTGCGTGATCTCCACCGACGCCCGGGCCGAGCGGGCGTGCTTGACCACGTTGGTCAGCGCTTCCTGCGCGATCCGGTAAGCCGACAGCTCCAGCGCTGCGCCATAGCGACGCGGCTGTCCGGTGGTCCGGTAGCCGAGCTGCAGGCCGCCCTGGCGCAGCCGCTCGACAAGCGCGGGAAGATCGTCCAGAGTCGGCGTGGCGGCCTCGTCCTCAGCTGGGTCCCTGATCTGCCGGAGAAGCTGCCGCAGGTCATCGAGCGCCGAACGGCTGGCGGTCTCGATGGTGGCGAGCGCCACCCGCGCTTCCTCCGGCCGCTCGTCGAGCAGCAGCCGGGCCACGCCGGACCGCACCGCGATCATGCTCAGGCTGTGCGAGATCACGTCGTGCACATCCCTGGACAGCCGCAGGCGTTCTTCAGCCCGGACCCGGCCCTGGATCTCCGCCGCCTGGCGACGGGTCTCAAGATCGAGGCGCTGCCGGTAGCGGCGGCGGGCCCGCACGATGTCCCCAGCCACCCAGGCCGGGATCGCCGCTACGAGCTGAACCGCGTCCTGGTCCTGGCCTGGATGCAGGTGAATACCGAGCGGGAGCACCAGCCAGGTGGCCAGGCCGGCCGCGATGACGGCCGCCAGCGATGACCGCCGGGGACAACGGTCAGCAGCAGTAAAGGCCGCAATCGCGAAGTTGGGGCCCGCATTGCTGACGAACGGCGTGAACCGCACGCCCGCGAAGGTCGCGGCGATGTAGACGATCGCGACGGCGACGACCGCCGCGATCGGCCATCTGCGCCGGACGATCAGAGGCGCCGCGGCCAGCAGGCCGAATCCGGCAACCGCCAGCGGCGAGCCGATCGCAGATGCGGCGCCGAGCAGGACTGGCAGCGTGAATCCGGCGAAGCAGGCCGCGGCGACCGCGCAGTCGATCGCATCAGGGACCGCCCGGCACTGCAGCCGGCCGGAGAGCCTGGCAAACCAGGGGGCACCGGCCGCCGCTCCTGGCGTGTCCGCCGCACCGCCCGGCACGCCCGGCGCGCCGCCCGGCACGCCCGGCGCACCGCCCGGCACGCTCGGCGCACCGCCCGGCACGGCGGCGGCCCCGTTTCTCTGGGACGCGACCTCACCTGGCGTCCTGGTCACCTTGGGGATCGCCATGCTCCGACGGTAACGCGGCCAAGCGGCTCATAAGGTCAGCCCCGGAGCTGAATCACGGGTCATCCTCCTGGCTGACCCCCCGCCGAAACGCCCGCCCGCGGATGACGCCAGCTAGAGACGCCAGCGCGATGACAGTGGGCCGGCCGACCGGCGAGCTTAGAACCATGACAGTCACGTTCCGCCGGACAGTCCGGCAGCTGTCCGTGCCCCTTGTCCTGCTCGCCGCTGCCCTGTTCGCCATCGGAGTGGTGGGTGGCCTGTTCTCCTATCTCGGTCGCTCGCCCGTCCCGGAGAAGTTCGTCCCCGGCTCGTCGGCCTGGTTGCAGCAGCTGGCCGTCGCCGCTGCGGCCTGCGCAGCATTCGGCTACGGCCGGTGGCGGCACCAGCGCAGGTTCGGCCGGCACAGCGACCGCCTGTGGCTGCTCGCGCCGCTCGGAAGGCCCGCTGCCCGGCGGGTCGCCCGGACGTTCCGCAGGCTCCCGGGGCCGGGCCGCGCGATCCTCTCGGTACCGGCCGTCGGCCTGTTCCTGTACTGCTCCTACCGCGCCGGCCTGCAGGTCATCGGAGGCCTGGACCCGAACGCTACGGTCAACGCCTGGGGCGGCCCGACCTACATCGGTGCCATGGCATGTCACTACCTTGACGCCATCATGCTGATGGCGGCCTCAGCATGGCTGCTTGACCGGACCCTGCTGCCTGACGAGGCGGGCGCCCCGTCAGGCAGCGATGCCCGCTCAGAATGGCGCGGCAGCCCCGGCGGTCTCGCTCGCTAGCGCCGCGATCGCGTCTTCATCGAACATCTCGCTCCGCGCCGTCCCGTCCGCACCGGGCACCAGCCCGCTGGCATCGGCGGCAGCCAGCGCCGAGTCCGCGTCCCCGCCGACGGCCGCCGGATCCGCGGCGAAACCGTTCGCATCCGCTGCGTCCGCCGGGTAGCCGACGCCGCCCGCGGCCAGCTCGGCGGCGTACTCCGCCGCCGTCTTGCCGGTCGCCGGCCTGGTCCGCTGGAAAAGCGCGACCCCACGGCACAGGTCATGCCCGACCGAGGTGGCATCCACGTCAACAGACGTCCTCGGTACGCCCTGCTTGTCATCGTAAGAACGGACCGACAGGCGCCCCCTGACCACCACCGGGTCACCCTTGCGCAGGCAGACGGCCACGTTGTCGGCCAGCTTGCGCCAGCAGGTAACCGTCACGTACGAGGTGTTCCCGTCCGTCCACTCCCCGGTGGCCCGGTCCAGCCACCTGGGCGTCCACGCCACTCTCATCGATAGATTCTGGACGCCGTCGCTGATCGTCTTGATCCTCGGCTCACTGGCCACGTAACCGGTCAGGCTGATGTGCGCCTCGTTCATCATCGCAACGCTCCTCGGGACTATACGGCGCCGACGCGCCGGTCGCGCCAGGGCTGCCGCACCGGCGGCAGCGCGCCGCCCGGCTGTCCTCCACGGTCCACGCCGGAGAGCGCGGCCGGGCGCGAGGCGCCGCGGATGTGGACAGGCCAGCCAGCACGCCCGGTGCTGTGGATAGCCGTTACCGGTCAGGAGCACGATGTGCGATGATGGCCGCCCGCCCGGCCAGCCAGCCGGCGTCCGGGCCCGGCCGCAATCAGGCGGCGACCAGCTCGGATGGCTCGGCGATCACATCAACCAGCGCTCCGTTTCGCATGACTGTTATCGCCAGCGGCCGCCCGATCGCCTCGCTGAACATCAGCCGCTGCAGGTCCTGGGCCTTGCCCACCGGGCTGCCGGCCGCGCTGAGCAGCAGGTCGCCGGGTCGCAAGCCGGCCCGGTCCGCCGGGCCATCCGGCACGATCTCGGCCACCCGCAGGCCGCTCGGCCTGCCGAAGCGCTCGCGCAGCGGCGCGGGCAGCGGCGCGGGCACGCTGACCAGCCCCAGGTAGGCCCGGCGGACCCGGCCATGCTGCATGAGCGTGGTGATGATCCTCCTGCTGGTCGCGTTGACCGGGACGGCGAGGCCAAGCCCGATGCCGGCCACCGCGGTGTTGATGCCGACCACCCGCGAGCGCGAGTCGGCCAGCGCGCCGCCTGAGTTACCCGGGTTGAGGGCGGCGTCGGTCTGGATCACGTCTTCTACCAGCCGGGCCGCGCCAGTGGTCCGGGTCGGCAGCGACCGGCCCAGGGCGCTCACCACCCCCGCGGTGACCGACCCGGCCAGGCCGAGCGGGCTCCCGACGGCCACCACGAGCTGGCCGACGATCAGCTGGTCCGCCTCGCCCAGCTCAGCGGGCGCTGGCGTCGAACCGCCTGCGCGGACCACGGCGAGGTCAGAGAGCGGGTCGGCACCGACGACCGTGAACGAGGCGGACGTGCCGTCCGAGAACAGCGCCGTCCCGCGGTTTGCGCGCCCGACCACATGCGCGTTGGTGAGCAGGAACCCATCGCCGGTGTAGACGACTGCCGAACCGAGGCTCTCCCCGCCGCGGCCGCCGTCGCGGGGCACCCGCAAGCTGGCCACCTTCGGGGTTAGCTGCGCAGCCACCTCAGTGACAATCCGGGAGTACGCGTCCAGCGGCGAGTCAGCTTTCATGTCGTCCTCCAGAAGTTCTGGATTACAACATTACATCAGCTGGGCCCGGCGGCTCGAGCGTCAAAACTGGCTGGCCGCGACGCGAAGCTCCGCGCGGAACCGGCGATACTCGGATAGTTCCTGCTCGGCGGGCACGACCACCTTCTCGCGAGCCACGACGGCCATCCGGGCGCGGATGTCCGACTCGAGAAGCTCGTGCTCGCGCCGGGCCGCCGTCCGCACCAGGTTCATGCAGCCCGACGAGATCAGCCAGCCGAGGAACAGGAACGCTGCGAGCATGACGCAGATCCACGGGATCAGCGCGACATCGCTGAACAGCCGCGGGACGTTCGCCGCGGCATGGAAGACGCCGAAGGCCACGATCACGCCGATCCAGGCCAGCCCGACGATGACGGCACCGAGCAGCAGCCCCTGAACGGCCCCGATCAGCCACCACCACCTAGCGGCCTTGCCGTCAGCAGGCAGCGACTCGCCGAGGGCGGCACCGAGGGCGGCGGGAATCTCCTCGGCTCTGGACCGCACCGCGACCCGGACCGTCCTCGACCATGGTTTCGGCAGCGGCGGGCCGACCTCGTCGGCCAGCCTGGTGAGCGCATTGTCGATCTCCGCCTGCTGGGCGCCTGACGGCCCGGCCGTCACCGACCGCAGCTCCTCCCAGAGCTTCCCGAGCCTCATCCTCCGCACTGGGTCGCGACCGGTCAGCCGATCAACCAGCCAGGCCACCGGCCAGCCGACGTAGTCGATCGCTCGCAGCTCGCGGGCGCTTTCCAGGGAGTCGCCTACCGCCGACACCCCAGCCGCCCGGCAAAACGCATCGACCAGCTGGCGGGCCGCGGTGGCCGGGATTACCTCGGTGCCGCCCTCGGCGCGAGCACCGGCGCTGACGCCATCGTCTGCGCCGGGCCACGCGGAAGAAACGTCGCGCTCTGGTCGGCCCTGCGTGGCCACGAGCGCCGTGGCCGCATCGACGTAGGGCGCGAACCTGGCCACGACGACATCGACGTCGGCTGAGATGCGGGCGGTCGCCGCCCGGCGCTGCGTGACCGTCTCGATCAGCAGCTTGCGCAGCTCATCGAGGCCCGTCCCGGTGACAGCGGACGTAACCAGGATCGTGGCCTCATGCAGCCCCTCGGAATCGAGCAGGCGCCGCAGGTCGGAAATGCAGTCCTCGATCTGGTCCTCGGTCAGCAGGTCACACTGGTTCAGCACTACCGCCACCACATCGGCGTGGCCGCCCAGCGGCACCAGGAACCTGCGATGGACAGCCGCATCCGCGTACTTCTGCGGATCGAGCACCCAGATCATCAGGTCAGCCATCTCGACCAGCCGGTCCACCTGACCCGAGGCACCGGCCACCACGGAGTCGTGGTCAGGGAGGTCCAGCAGCACCAGGCCGGTCAGAGCCTCCTCGCCGCGGCCGAGCGCACTCGAGCGCGCATACCGGTACCTGCGCGGCACGGCGAGCCACTCAAGCAGCGGTCCCGAGCCGGCCACGCCCCAGACACAGGCGTGCGGGTCCCTGGTAATCGGGCGGGTGACGCCCACGGTCGAGAAGTCAGCGCCGGCCAGCTGGTTGAAGAGCGACGACTTTCCGCTGCCGGTCCCGCCGGCCAGCGCTACGACCGTGTGGCTGGCCGACAGCCGCAGCCGCTCGCCGGCCCTGGCTAGCAGGTCTTCCGCATCGTGCAGGAGTTTCGCGTCGAACCCGTCGCGACCGGCCCGGGCCGTGCCGATCTGGATCAGCCGAGCCAGCGCGGTGAGCCGGGCGGACAGGCCAGCCTCGGCCCCGGCCGCGTCCGGGTCGGCGAACTCACTGCCTACCCGACCCGCCGACCCGGCAGGCACGGGCCCGGCAGGTACGGGCCCGGCAGGCACGGGCCCGACGGGTGCAGGCGCCGACCCGGCGGGCTCGGGCACCGGTGCGCCGATCATCGCGCCGCGTCCAGGGCGTAGACGGCCTGGTAGAGATGGACAGCGGCCGTCTCATCGGGCTCGCCCGCCGCGTCGACGACCTCAGTGAAGCGCCGCATCTCCTCGGCAAAGAGCAGGCTGATCCGGTCGTGCAGGTCGAGACGGGCCCTGGCCCCGACATCCCGCAGCGGGCCGGCGCCGAACAGCGAGGTGAGCACGCGCTGCGGTACCGCGCTGGTGCCTTCGGTCACCGCCACGTCGCCCGCGCCATAGCCGAGCAGTCCGATCATGAGCACCAGGGCCAGCGACTCATCGTCGAAGGAAGCTACCCGTGCGACCGACCGCTTCGTGACATTCTCCGCCCGGACCAGCGCGAGCACGTGGTCCTGCCAGGCGCTGATGGCCCGGGCCGAGCGCGTCGCCAGGTCGGGCGACGACCTGGCCAGCGCCGCTGCGGTGAGCTCGGGGGCGCCGGCCGACCCGCTAACGCCGGGCGACCCGCTAACGCCGGGCGACCCGCTAACGCCGGGCGACCCGCCCACGTCCGGCAACCCGGCAACGTCCGGCAACCCGGCAACGTCCGGCAACCCGGCAATGTCCGGCGAGCCGCCAGCGTCGGCCGATTCGACCGCGGCCGACCCGACGCCGCCAGCCCCGGCGGGCGCCGCCGGCGCAAGCCCGTCCAGCAGCGCCGCGCCTGCCGAGTGCTCCTGCCACCGCGCCACCACGTCCTCGGCGGCCCGGTCCGCGATCGAGGCGACCAGCGCATCAAGCCCGGCGCGCAGCGAGCCCTTGAGGGCCTTGGCCCGGGCCGGTATGCGCCGCCTGCGCGGCCGCCCCGATGGCCGGCCTGCCCTGCGGACCTGCAGCATGCGCAGCAGGTCTCCGGTACCGGTGAACTCCTGCCAGCGGGCCAGGATCTCGCCGCGAAGCAGGGAGCCGTTCCTCGTGGCCTCGTCGATCTCCGCCAGGCCGGCCGCATAGGCCGACTCCACACAGGCCTGCAGCTCCGAGCGCAGGGACAGCTGCTTCTCGGCGTGCGCAGCGAGCACAGGCACCCTGGTCCGGAAGGTGTCGAGCACTCCAGACATGGTCTGGGTCAAGACGGCGATCCGCCGTTCTTCCCTGACTGCGGTTTCTTCCAGCCATTGCCGGACCGGGCCGTAGACCGCTGGCGGCAAGATGCCATCGGTAAGGACGGTCTCGGCGACCGTGAAGCGCCGCGCTTCCCTGAGCCCGTTGGCGGCGAGCATCGCGTCGAAATGCGCGGTGAGCGGCCGGGCGGATTCCTCGGGCACCCGGGAGAGCACGATGGCCAGCGCCGCGCCGCGGTCCCTGGCCTGCTGCAGCAGGTCCCAGACGGCGGCGTCGGCATACCGGCTCGAGCTGGTCATGAAGAGCCACAGGTCAGAGGCGTCGAGGAACTGGTGCGCGAACTCACGATGGGCTTGGACGACGGAGTCAATGTCGGGCGTATCAAGCAGCGCGACGCCCTCGGGCATGCCCTCGCTGGCCGCCAGCACCAGCAGGCCGTCGCGGCCCGGCATGGCGAGGCCCTGCTGGCGAACCCGTGGCAGCGTCGGCAGGAATACGTTCTCCGCGAACCAGCGCGCGTCGCTCGGGTGGCAGGCCAGCACGGGGCTGTTCGTCGTGGGCCTCCGGATGCCCGTCGCGCTGACCTTCATGCCGACCAGACTGTTCATGAGCGTGGACTTGCCTGCGCCGGTCGACCCGACCAGGGCAACCAGAATGGGAGCCTCGGATTGCCGCAGCCGCGGTAGCAGGTAGTCATCGATCTGGCTGAGCAGCTTCCGCCGCTCCGCCCGCGCCTCGTCGATACCAGGCGCCTCGAAGAAGAGCGGCAGCTCGACGATCTGATGACGGACTGCGAGCAGGGCCAACTCAAGCTTGCGCGCATCGACCCTGACGTGCGGCTCAGGGTCCTGGGCCGCCTCGCGGGCGGCCCGGCGGCCGGACGGGGCCGCGCCAGCCGCGGAACCCGTGCCAGGGACAGGCGTTGCTCCTGCGTGGGCGTCGTCACGCGGCACCGACGCAGCTGCCACGCTGTGTCCTTCTGTCATGCCGTGTGGCCTCCTGACCCCGGCGGCACGCCGGTCACGGAGCCATCCTTTCTACCAGGTCACGACCCTGGGTCGGGCAATTCACCTGCGCCTGGCCGCTGCCAGGAGGCCAGCAGTTGCCGGGCCCGCCAGGCTGGCGGCGCGCTGACAGGTTCCAGCACCCCTGCGAGTTCCGGCCCGCCGCTCAGATTTGGTCACTACCTCACCCATGCCACCCCGACCGCCGTCGGCCGACGCGCGGCATCTTGGGGCCTGTATCCAGTTTTGCTGTAATGGTGCACTGCGAAAAAGGTTACCGTCCGTTACTGCCCGGGATGACCGGAACGGGCCTCACTGATGAGCCGTCAGTGAGGACCCAGGATATCCGCGATGACCTAGCGGTGCCAGGTTGTCCGCCCGCGGGCCGGCCACCGGCCGGGCCTGCGGGCCCGGCTACCGGTCAGGCCTGCGGGCCCGGCTACCGGTCAGCGCCCAGCGCCGCGCGCAGCAACGCGGTGAACGCCGCGGCGGCCACGGCCGCGCCGCCTTTCTCTGAAACGTTGCTCATCGAGGGCAGCCCGCTAGCCCGCAGCGCGTCCTTGACCTCGGCGGCACCGACGAAGCCCACCGGCAAGCCGATCACGAAGCCGGGCTCGACTCCCCGGCTCAGAACCTCCTGAAGCGCGCTAGGCGCACACCCGACCACCCAGATCGCGCCCGGGCCGACCTGGCCGAACGCCAGCCGCACGGCCGCCGCCGGCCTGCTGATCCCGGCCGTGCGGGACAGTCGCTGAGTCAATGGCTCGTCAATCTTGCAGATAACCGGGCAGCCGCTGATCCCCGCCGCGACCATGGTGGCGTCGACGATTACCGGCGCCCCGGCGGCCAGCGCGGCAACCGCCGACTCGAGCGCCTGCTCATCGCAGACCAGGTCAGTGGCGTAGTCGAAGTCGGCGCTCGCATGGATAACCCGCTCGGTGACGTCCCGGCTGAACCGCGGCAGCCTGGACAGGTCGATCCTCGAGCGCAGGATCCGGTACGACTCTTCTTCCAGGCGATCTGCGTCGTCCGCGCTCGTGGCCGGATCGCCGGGCCTGTCGATCACGCAGTCACCTCCTCCGGCCGACCACGGCCGCCGGGCATATCGCGTGCTCCGGGCACGTTAGCAGGCGGGCGGCGCGCCGCCGCATGTCCGCCACGGCCCGGAGCAAGTCATGTGTCCCGTTCGCCTGCTGCGGCAATGGTGCCGGGCCATGCGCGGCGCCTTGGTTCCCGGCTCGGGCCTGCGTGTTCCGACCTGGAAGGCAGTGACATGCTGCTCCGCCGATACACTGGCGGAGCAGATCCGGGTCTCGCGCTGAGCCGGTACCGGCCTGCGATGTACCCGGGAGCGTTCAGCGATTCCTACGGTGACGTTCAGGCTGGCCCGCGTCAGCTCCGGTTAGATCGGTCCGCCGGGCCGCCCGTCGCAAACGTAATTGAAGTGATCTGAATGGAGCATCCATGGCGGACGAGAGTCGTGCCCGGGTCCTGGTGACCGGCGGCTCCGGCTTCATCGGGCGGCGCCTCGTCCGTGCCCTGCTCGAGGCGGGCGCGGACGTCACCGTGGCGGACCTGCGGCCGTTCCCTGGCGGCGGGGTCCGCACCATTCTCGGCGACCTGTGCGATCCGTCGGTCGTGGCCCGCGCGATCCAGCCCGGGACCGACGCCGTGTTCCACCTGGCGGCGGTCACCAGGGTGCTGCTGTCGGTGGAGGACCCGGCCGGGACCTACCGGCTCAACGTCGATGCTACGGCGGGCCTGCTCGAGCAAGCCCGCATTCACGGTGTCGGCACCTTCATGCTGGCCTCGACCAACGCCGTGACCGGCGACGTGGGGACGGCGACTATCACCGAGCAGGCCGCGCTGCGGCCGCTGACGCCCTACGGGGCGACCAAGGCGGCCGGCGAGATGTTGCTGAGCGCGTACGCGGCAAGCTACGGCCTCACTTGCAGTGCACTGCGGTTTTCCAACGTCTATGGTCCTGGCATGCAGGAGAAGGACAGCCTGATACCAAGGCTCATGCGGGCCGCCGCCGCAGGCCGCGGCATCCAGGTCCACGGCGACGGCAACCAGGTGCGCGATCTGGTGCATGTCGACGACATCGTGGCGGGCACCTTCGCGGCCTGGCAGGCTGCCTACAGCGGGCCGCTCATCCTCGGCTCCGGGGAATCGGTGTCGGTCAATGACATCCTGGCCGCCGCCCGCGCCATCACCGGCGCGGAGCTTCCCGCCGAGCACGTCCCGGCCAAGCCCGGTGAGATGCCCGCGGTCATCGTGGACATCTCCGCGGCCAGGGAACTGGGTTACGAGCCGGTGCACGACCTCAAGTCCGGCCTGGCGACCGTATGGCCAGAATTCTCGGAGGCGGCCCTGTGACACCCGCGCGTTCCAGCGACGACACCATCGACGGCGCTGCTATCCGCGCGTTCACTGAACAGTACGGCGCGCTGGCCACCGCGCTCCCCCCGCTGGCCATAGTGATCGCCGCCTTCAACGAGGAAGGGTCCATCGGCCCGGTCATCGCGGCCCTGCCGGACGCGGTCGCTGGGCTGGCCGCCGTGAAGATCGTGATCAGTGACGGGGCGGCCGATGCGACGGCCAAGGAAGCAGCCGAGGCTGGTGCGCTGGTCTGCGAGGTGCCGGTGAACCGCGGCCAGGGCGCGGCGCTGCGGCTCGGCTACCGGATCGCCCGCGAAGGTGGTGCCCGCTATATCATCACGACCGACGCCGACGGCCAGTACAACCCGGCGGAGATCGACAAGATCCTCGCGCCGATCCTGGCCGGGCGGGCGGACTTCGTGTCCGGCTCGCGTGCACTCGGCAGCGAGGAGACGAACGATCCGGTGCGCCGCCTCGGCGTTCGGGTCTTTGCCCTGATCATCAGCCTGCTAGCGGGCAAGCGCGTCACCGACCCGGCGTTCGGGCTGCGGGCCATGCGCGCGGAGATCACCGGCGCGGTCCAGCTTGAGCAGCCGCAGTACCAGTCAGCCGAGCTCCTGATCGCGGTCATCACCCACGGCTTCCGGGTGGCAGAGGTGCCCGCGACGATCCACAAGCGCCGGATCGGCGAGAGCAAGAAGGGGCACAACGCCTTTTATGCACTGCATTTCGCCCACGTCATCGCGGGCACTTGGTGGCGCGAGCGTCAGCGCCGGGTGGGCAGGTCAGTCCGGCTCGGGCTGGGGGCGGGGCGATCCGGGGCCACCGTGGCAGGCACTGGCTCGCCTTCGGGACCGCTGAAGGCGGAGGCAGCGGCGCCCGCGGAGCCGGACTCCAGCGGCGGCACGCTGGACCCGCGGTCGGCGAACAGCACGTAGTGGAAGATGACGAACCTGGTCACGAAGGTCACGCAGTTCGCCGCGAGATAGGCCGCGTTGACGAGCGCGACACGCTGCCAGTGGCCAAGTCCCATCGAAATGGCCCAAACGCTCGCGTAGTGGCTGACCAGGCCCAGGACAATCCAGCTGCCTACGGCGACGGCCCAGAACGGCAGGGTCTCCTTGAGCACATGCGGCCTGCCCTTGCGCTCCCACGCCCAGCGGCTCAGCACGTAGCTCACGGCCGCGCCGACCATCGAGGCGATCACGCCCGACGTCCCGGCGCTCAGGTGCGAGAGGCCGACCAGCAGCGCCAGCGTCAGCTGGCTGGAGGCGACCGCCGCGAGCGACACCGGCACGAACCGCATGAACCGCTTGCCGGTATTGGTGCGAAGCCTTCGCCGCAGGGACAAGGGCAGCATTCGCCACGCAACCATGGCGATCTTGGGCGGTGCCAGAGTCATGGGTGTCCTAGCTTGACGGCGGCGCTTGGCGAGGGGGAACAAGGTATACAGTACGGGAGCGCCTGGAGTGGATGATGATGCAGTCCTCCATCTCAGGCCTTTCGCCCCAGGCGACTGGCCCCAGTGGAGCGTGGCGCATCCGATGCCTTTATAGCACTGCGGTGCCGGAGACGCCGGCCGGACGGCGAAGGCCCCTACAGGTATTAATCTACGACGGTTACGGACCAGAGGGCGGAGCAAGGTCATGAAGATCTTGGTGTTGGGCGGAGACGGCTATCTGGGATGGCCGACGGCGCTGCACTTGTCTGAGGCCGGACACGAGGTTGCCGTCGCGGATAACTTCGCCCGCCGGTCATATGACTTCGAGATGGGCGTGGAAAGCCTGGTGCCGATCGAGTCGCTGCAGACGCGCGTCCGGGTGTGGCACGACCTGACCGGCGCGGTGATCGGCTACTACGTCGGCGACCTCACTGATGCCGACTTTACCTATCATATTGTTAGGGATTTCGCTCCCGACGCGGTGGTGCATTTCGGCGAGCAGCGCGCGGCACCGTACTCGATGGTGGATCGCAAGCACGCCGTTTACACGCAAGTTAACAACGTGGTAGGCAATCTGAACCTGCTCTATGCGATCGCCGAGATCAACCCGGATATTCACCTGGTCAAGCTCGGCACGATGGGTGAATACGGCACTCCCAACATCGACATCGAGGAAGGCTGGCTCGATATCGAGCACAAGGGACGGACCGACCGGGTGCTCTACCCGAAGCGGCCGGGTTCCTTCTACCACCTGTCCAAGGTCCACGACAGCCACAACATCGAGTTCGCCTGCCGGATCTGGGGCCTGCGGTGCACCGACCTGAACCAGGGCGTCGTCTACGGGCAGCAGACGGCCGAAACGGTCCGGGACGACCGGCTGGCGACCAGGTTTGACTATGACGCCGTCTTCGGCACGGTCCTGAACAGGTTCGTCATCCAGGCGGTTCTGGGCAAGCCGCTGACCGTATACGGGAACGGCACGCAGACCCGCGGCCTGATCGAGATCAGGGACACGGTCCGCTGTATCCAGCTCGCCTGCGAGAACCCGGCCGACCGCGGGGAGTTCCGGGTGTTCAACCAGATCACCGAGCTCATGTCGCTGCAGGAGATCGCCGACACCATCGCCGGTGCCAGCCCCGACGAAGTCGTGATCGAGCACATCGAGAACCCGCGGGTCGAACTGGAGAACCATCATTACCACGTGGTGCACTCCGGGCTGGTCGAGCTGGGCCTCGAGCCGCACCTGCTCTCGGACACACTGATCGAATCGCTGTTCGAGATCACCAAGCGGTACGCGCACCGGGCCCGGCCAGAGGCCATGATCCCGACGATCGAGTGGCGCAAGCCGTCGAGCGTGATCTCCAACTAGCCGCTGATCCTCACCGGTCCTGTCCACCTGCCTCCGCTGCGGAGCGATGCCGACCATATCGCGCCGCCCCGGCCCCGCCAGGAGACGTCGGTGCTCGTCGCACTGCCGCCGACGGTCACGACCGGCCCGGAGCCCAGCCTTCCCATCGGCAGCCGCGCAGGCGCCAGCCAGCCGACCCGGGGGCGGTGGACGGCCAGCCACAGCCCGCCATCCCGGCCCCGCCAGAAGACCCGGATGACGCCGGGCGCCGGAGCGACGGGGAATGGCGCCAGGGAGACATTGCCGCCCAGATCCCGGGGAGCCGACCAGCGGCCGCCCGGGGACGCCGCGGCGACCCACAGGTCCGCCTGGCCTGCGCCCCGCCAGAGCACTTCGACCGCCCCATCCGGCTCGGGAGCCGCCACCGGCGAGCCGCCGAGCGGGCCCGCCGCCAGCCGGGCTGGCTTGCCCCACGCTGAGCCCCTGCTGGTCACGTACCACAGCCCGTGGTCGGCGCCCTTCCAGAACACGTCGATCCTGCCGGGCAGCGGTTCGGCTGGGGACGGGCCGCCTACGACGCTGCCGCCCAGCCGCTGCGGACCGCGCCAGCCGCTGCCTGGCGCGAACCTGGCATGCCAGAGCTCATGATGGGCGGATCCCGCCCAGAACACGTCGATGACGCCATCAGGGCCGGCGACCGCCGCCGGCGCGCCGCCGAGCACTCCCATCCGGCCCAGTCGCAGCCTCCGCCAGCCCGCACGCGGCCGGTAGGCAGCCTGCCACAGGTCGCCGTCGGTGCCCTGATAGAAGACGTAAATCCGGCCGCCGCCCGGCCGGACCGCGGTAGGCCCCGACCGGAGCGACCCGCCCAGGTCGGACGGCGCGGCCCAGCCCGTGCCCGCCCGGTCCGCAGCCAGCCAGAGCCGCTGGCCTGGCCCGCGGTAGAAGACGTCCACCGCCCCGCCGCCGCCCCGCACCGACGGTGATGCCTGCGGCGTGCCCGCGCCGCCGAGCGAGTGCCTCCTGACATTGAGGTAGTCCAGGTCAACATTGATCGAGTCGCCGCCGAAGGTCTGCGTCACGTTGCCGCTGTACTGGTGCAGCCGCCGGTGGCCCGTCCACTCCCCCGGCCCGAAGACCGGGTCGACGGTGTCCGGCGATCCGTTCCACAGTGCGTCGAAGATCACGTCGGGCATCGCGTAGGCGCCGGTGAAGTACTGGCTGGCCAGGTCCTCGATGCCGGATCCCGAGCTCGAGTACACGCCGGAGGCGTAGCCAAGCTGATGGACCATGACCGTCCAGGCCGACAGGAAGGTCAGAGCCGCCGTGGCCTGGTCCGGCGGATAGGCCTCCATGTCGTAATAGAGCGGGGTCCGCCGCCTGAACCCGAGCAGCTCGGCCTGCGCGACGGCGTCGGCGCCCGCCGCGGCTCCCTGCGCAGCCGGCGAGCTGAGCTCACCGTATTCAGCCTGCGGACCGACATACATCGGGATGAAGTGCCAGCCGGCGCCGGTCTCCCGCCGCAGCCACCCGCGGGTGAGGTTGGGCTGCGCGCACGCGCGGTCCGAACCGCCGATATAGATGCCGATTGCCCGGTACGGCGAATGCCGCCGCCAGGCTCGCATGTAGGCGGTGCTCGGTGCCGCGCAGGCGTCGAAGCCCATGCCGCGGTAGCTGGTGACCCGGGCGGGCAGCCTCACCGAGGTCAGCTGGCTGACCTGCGGCGCCCTGATGACGGGCGCGGGTAGCGCGGCACTGCGCAGGATCTGGTGGATCAGGCCCGGGTCGCGACCGAACGTCGCCGTGACCCTGATCCGGGGCGCCGTCACCGTGATCTGCCTGGCCACCTGATCCTCGACGGCTGACCGCGCGGCCCGGGCCGGCCCGGGCTGGATCAACAGTGCCTCGGTCGTTCCGACCAGCCTGGCCGGACAGGACTGATTGCGGCCGGGCGTGCCGAGGTAGACCACCCGCCGGTCGAAGCGGACGCAGGTGCGGCGATGTGCGGACAGGTTGATCACCGGCCAGGTGTGCGGCAGCTCGAACCGGTACCCGCCGAATGCCATCGGCATGAGGCCGGACGCTAGGCCCTCCGACCCCCGGCTAGCGCTCACCGGCCCAGCGATCGCCGCGATGGCGGCGTACGCGATAAGTACCCCCGCCGTAAGCGCCCGCCACTGCGGCTTGATTGCGAGCATGCTGATTACCGCCTCCTGTCGTGCCCCCGTGCCATCGCCGCAGACGCCCCCGCCTGCGGCCTGGCTTCGTGACAGTGTGCTTACGGCGACGGTTACCTGCCGGAAGCGCTGCGCCGACTACTCAGGCAATCCCTGGAAGATCATGATTCAGACGCGCCCTCCCCCGCAGCCTCCGCCCTGTCCCCCGACAGGACGCCCGGCACCCAGGTGCCGATCGCTCGATCTGGCCAGGAGGGTAGTTGTCACCGATGTGGCGTGTCGGCCCGACGCGCCGCATCATTGACAATTCTGTGCCTCGGCGACGCCAGGCATTGGCCAATTTCCCAGGCTCAGTCCCAGCTCCTGGACATCAGCCAGGACCCTGTCGCCGCGTCATGACGCAGCTCATAGATGGCAGAAGGGACATTCTTCCCCGGCGAGGCCTCCACCCGCCAGAACTCCCGCTCGGCAGGCGCACCGGGATCAGGGTGCTGCGCGACCCACCACTCCCGGCTAGTCATCCAGCGATCTAAGACGACCAGCACCGTATAGAGCCTGCCGCGCCAGACGAACCTGGCCGGCCTGCCATCCCGCAGCCATACCTCGACCGGCTCTCCGCGCATCTTGCTCACGTGACTACTCCCCGCCGGTCCAGCGCAGACCGGCAGGCTCAGCCGCCCAGGGGAAGTAGGGCAGTTACCATCTGGTATCGAACATACATTCGCACCAGCGGTTAGCGCAAGAGCATCGCGGCAATCAGCCAGGCGCCCAGCCCGGCATCGGGAAACCGGCCAGCAGGTCCCGGACTTCGCCCGCGATCCGCTCGATGGCCTGCTCGTCGTCCTTGGTAGCCGCGATGATCGCTTCGTCCATCCACGCGGCGACCTGCGCCATGTGCGCCTCGCGCAAGCCGCGGGTGGTGATCGCGGGCGTGCCGATCCTGATTCCCGACGGGTCGAACGGCTTGCGCGGATCGAACGGCACCGTGTTGTAGTTCACCTCAACGCCGGCCCGGTCGAGGGCCTTGGCGGCCGGCTTGCCCGCAATGCCTTGCGGAGTAAGGTCGAGCAGGATCAGGTGATTGTCGGTGCCGCCGGAGACCAGGCTGTAGCCGCGCTCGGTTAGCGCCTCCGCGAGTGCCGCGGCGTTGGCCACCACCTGATGGGCATAGACGGTGAACTCGGGCTGCGCCGCCTCTCGCAGTGCCACCGCGATAGCCGCCGTGGTGTGATTGTGCGGGCCGCCCTGGAGTCCGGGGAAGACCGCCTTCTTCAGGGCTGGCGCGTGCTCCGCCGTCGACATGATCATCGCGCCGCGCGGCCCCCGCAGCGTCTTGTGGGTAGTCGTCGTGATGACTCCGGCATGGCCCACCGGGCTCGGGTGTGCGCCCCCGGCGATCAGCCCGGCGATGTGCGCGATATCGGCCACGAGTATTGCCCCGACCTCCTCGGCGATCTGCGCGAACGCCGGAAAGTCGATAATGCGGGGAATCGCGGTGCCGCCGCAGAAGATGACCTTCGGGCGCTCGCGAATGGCCAGGTCGCGCACCTCGTCGAAGTCCACCCGGCCGGTGTCGGCCCGGACGCCGTACTGCACCGGGTGGAACCACTTGCCGGTCGCCGACACCGGCCAGCCGTGGGTCAGGTGGCCTCCCATCGGCAGCGACATCCCCATGACCGTCTCGCCTGGCTGGAGGAAGGCAAGGTACACAGCGAGGTTGGCCGGCGACCCCGAGTAAGGCTGGACGTTGGCATGATCAACGCCGAACAGCGCCTGCGCGCGCTCCACCGCGATCGTCTCGAGCGGGTCGATGAACTGTTGACCCTCGTAGTAGCGGCGGCCCGGGTAACCCTCTGAGTACTTGTTGGTCAGCACGGTTCCCGATGCCTCGAGGACGGCCTCGGATACGTAGTTCTCCGACGGGATGAGCCGGATCTTCTCGAACTGGCGCCTCGCCTCGCCCTCGATCAGGTCGGCAATCTCCGGATCTGTGCTAGCGACGTGCGGTATGGGCGGCTGGTGCATGACGACCTCCAATGACACGACGCTACCAAGCTGTCGCCGGCGGGCGGCGGCGCAGACGCCGCCGCCCGGAGCCGAGTGTCTGTTTTATCATGCCGAACGGATGACGCCTGGGACATCGTTCTCACGCCGCCGGGTCCGTCGCGAAGGGCCGGTGGGCCGGGCCGCGCGGCTTTCCCGCGCAGCACCCAGCGCTCGGCCGCCGCCCAAGCTGACGAGGTGAGCAGGTAGATCCCGGCGGCCAGCGGGACCACCGCCGCGACCGCGACGGTGCTGAACGGCAGCACCCTGGTCAGCAAGCCAACCGCCCCGCCGGGCTGCGCAGGCAAATCGGGCTGCGGCCCGCCAGGCTTCGCGGTCCCGCCAGGCCTCGCAGACCGGCCGGCCGCGAAGCGCCGCGCGGACCGCGCCGAAAGCCCGGCAATCACGCCAAGCAAGATGAACAGTCCCGCGAACACCGCTCCCTGGGCGCTGACCGGGCCCGCTCCGCTCAGCCAGTGCCCGCCGAGCGCTACCCCGAGCAGATGGTGACTGAGCAGGCTGTTCGGCTTGCCGTTAATAGTCCGGGAATCAAGCAGCCGATACAGCAGGCTGAAAAAAGGCAGCTGCAGGAGTGCGGGCAGGAATCCGGCGAGCATGCCGGTGCCTTCCCTCCGGTAGAGCAGGCCGATCTCACGCTGCAGCCGCTCGGGCTCCCGCGCGTATTGCTGTTGCAGCTGCCGGACCTGTGGCAGCAGGCTGGCCTGGCGGGCCTGCCCGCGCAGCGAGTAGTAGCTGAGCGGCAGCAGGAGCAGCCGCACGATGGCAGTGCAGGCGACGATCGCGAGTACCGGGGCCAGGCCGCCGACCAGCGGCGTAAGGATCCGAGCCAGCCCGGATATGACATGGTAGGCAGCGGCGACGCAGTCGCCGAAAAGAGCAAGCATGACGAGCACCCTCCAGCGGGTCGAAGACCGGATGACAGCCGGAGACGGCAGGTGACCTGCGACGCAGCCTGGCGCCAGCGATCAGGAGCGCTGACGCGTGTGGCCCGAACCGGAGCACTGACGCGCACGCCCGCAGTCATGCGCGGGCCGGGTCAGCATCCCCCGTGAGCGGCCCCTATCAGGTGCGCTGACGCGTGCGTTCCATAATCAGGCGCGCTGCCCGGGTATCCCGGGGCCAGGCCAGGCGGGAAGCATGGTCAGGCGGCCGCCGGGACCGCCGATGGCGCTCGCGGCCTGGCCCGCCCGGGCGCGTCCGGATTGAGCTGCCGCTGGAATGCCGCCGACCAGGATTTCTCCCTCAGCGCCGCGGTGCGGCCGGTCAGCGGCCTGGCGGTAACAGCCGCCGCAATCCTGGCACCCTGCGCGAGGACCGAGATGATCACGCCAGTCAGCGCGATGGCCGCGACTGCCATCAGCCCAGATGGGGTGGTCGCAGCGTGGCCGGGAACCAGCACGTCGCCAGTCAGCTGCGCGAGCACGACAGCAAGCCAGGCGATCATCAAACCTCCGGCAGGCGCTCCGGCCCGTACCGCCGGACCCGCAGACCCAAGCCCGAGCGTACTCGTCCCGGCCGACACCGGCCAGCACCCAGCGCCAGCGCCATCGGCCCCGCCGGGTATCGACATAGCGGCCCAGCAGGCTCGCGCCGTCAGCCGGGCGCGGCTGAGGGCGCGCTTATCCCGGGACTCCGTCGCGCCACGCTTACGTCCGGCGCAGCGGCGTCGTCCGCTGCGCCCGTTCCCCCGCGGCGGCGTGATCGCCGGGCCGATACCGAACGCCACGGCCTAGGCCCCGCCGAGGCTCCGGTAGATACCGTCGATCAGGGCCATCTTCCGCGGATCGTCGACCAGGTTCATGCCCATCCGGTTCATGACATAGGCGAAGGCGATGCCTTTCTCCGGGTTCCGCCCCTACGGCAGAGCCGCCGAACCCGTCATGCCCGAAAGCGGCCGGATTGGGCCCGTAATGCCCATCGCGACCGGAAAGCCCGAAGCCGAGGCCGAACTCGAGCGGGACGCCCAGCACCAGATCAGTGAACCTGCCCTGGCCGACACACGCGGCACGCAGCGTCTTCTCGGAGATCAGCCGATTTGAGCCGTCCACCAGCGTGCCGAAAACGGTCACCTGCATCTGCTGATCTCGCTCTCCGGCAGCCCGATATGGAAGTCGGCGTCAAGCGGCCCGGCGATCTCCGAGGCGAAGAACCTGCCCGGGCTCTGCCCGCTGATCCTCCCGATCACCTCGCCGAACCAGGAAGCCGAACGTTATCGCGTGGTACCCGCTGTTACCGCCCTCGCTATTTGAACATCCAGCGCGGCTGAATTATCTGTGGACGATTCGGCACAGCTCGGCGAGGATCGCAGGCAACCTGATCACATAGCGTGACTGCCGACGTGGCTTGGGGCGCACGCGTACCCGCCGTTCTGCACTAGAACCGCCTTTTAGTTCGGTCCGTTCGAGGTGCACAGAACGCCATCTTCTGTCGGGTTGCTGTCTCTTGGCGAATCTGGCGAGTGCGCGGCGCAGTTCAGCAGCCCGGAACAGTAGCGGAGCAATTGTCAAGACCTGTGGGTGGGAGCCGCACCGACCCAGCGGTGATAGGCGTCTACGTCGACGTTGCTGCCGCACACGATGGTGACGACGTGCCGGCCGGCGAAGCGGTCACGGTCTTCGAGGATCGCCGCGATGCCGAGCGCGGCCGACGGTTCGACGACGAGGCCAGCGTGATCCAGGAGCATCCGCATGCCGGCGATGATCGACGCCTCCTGGACCAGGACGGCGTCGTCAGCGACCAGGAGGAGGTCGTCCAGGACGGCCGGGATGGGACGCCGGCCGGCGACGCCGTCCGCGATGGTGTTGGTCGAGTCGGTGGTGACGACGCGCCGTTGGCGCCACGAGCGTGTCATCGCCGGTGCGCCCGCCGGCTGGATGCAGATCACCTCGACGTCGGGCGCCCGGGCTTTGAGCACATGACCCACACCGGTGGCCAGCGCCCCGCCGCCCAGCATCACTTGTGCACCGTGACTGCACGCGCTCCCCGGGAGGCGGGTCACGCAGCTCGACCCTTCTCGCCGCTCGTCCGACGAGCTCAGTGTGCGCTCGCGAGTCCGGTCGTGGCGGATGGGCGGACCAGAATGACCTGGCCATCCTAGGACAGCGCCGATCCGGCGACGATCGAGACGTCGATGGCGGTGCAGGCCCACCACCGCCCGCACGCGTACGGTGTGCCGACCAAGTCGACCACCATCGCCGCCCTTGGCGAGCCCGGTCGCATTGAGGGGTCAACGGCGGCCAAACTGGCGGCCTCCCCACCAACCGAACCTTCTCGCCGCGACGCCGAGGTCGCATCGCGGCGACGTGAACCGGCGAGACTCGTCGCGACGTTCCCGGACGGCTGCACGCCGTTAGGACCCGGTTTTTAGCCCGCTACGCGCCTGTACCCGCCGCTGATCCAGTCGGCGACTAGGCGGCCGTACTCCTGCGGTGCTTCTTCCCAGGCGAAGTGGCCCGCGTCGAGGGGATGGATCTCATTGTTCGGGAGAAGGTCGGCGAGATACTGGTTGTTCGACCATGGCACGAGATCATCACGGGCCCCCGCGACGATCTGGGTCGGCGTGGTGACCGTCGGCAGCAAGTCACCCAGCACCTTGTTCTGCTCCGGGTAATGGCGGACGAACCGGGCCGACTCCGCAAAACGTCCCAGGTCGTACGCGCTGACGTAGTCCTCGTGGACCTCGGGTTCGCTGCCGCCCGGCGCAGCTGGCTCGGTCGCGGCGCTGATGTTCGTCCTGGCGTCGAGCGCGCGTATCGCGTCCAGGCCCGGCGCCTCGATCACCTGCTTGAGCGCGCCTCCTGCTTCGATCGGGAAGCGCATCGCGCCGCCGCCGATCGTCAGGCTCGTTACCCGCTCTGGCGCTGTCGCCGCGAGGAACAGGGCTGCCGCCGTGCCGACGTCGGGCCCGACGATGTGGGGAGCCCCGAGTCGCCACTCGTCGATCAGGCGAGCCAGGAACTCCCCCGCGGCGTCGGGGGCAATCAGTTCCGGGCGCTGCTGGTCGGAGTGACCGAATCCCGGCATGTCGAGGGCGACGATCCGCCCCAGCGGCGTGACGTGATCCCAGATGCGACGGAAGGCCCACAGGCTTTCGGGCCATGGCGCCAGCATGAGCACGGTGGTGTCCGATTCTGCCTTGGTATCCGCGTACCGCACTCGCACCCCATCGCACACGCGGAAGTAGGTCGTGATCGGCGAAGCCGGTTCTGCGCTCACCTGCTTGTCTCCTTATTCGGTCGTAATTCTCGCCGGCTGACGACCGGCCCGGTGGTCAGCCCGCAACCAGTTGATGCTGGTCAGTGAGGGTCCCCGCGGCGGCGTACATATCGATCACCGGCATCAGCGGAACCTTTTCCAGATCCGTTGCCTCGAATCGGGGCCTCCAGAGCAGGATGACCGGTCGCGCCCGTCCCCGACCTCACATGTTCGTGTGGTTCCTTACCGCGGTCACAGCCCGCTCCGGGACCTCGGCCTTCGCGGTCAGCACGGCTCTGACGCCCGCCGCTGCCGCCAGCGCTGTGCTGGCCCACGTCAATCTGGTTGCCGCGCCCCGGCCGCTTCCGCCAGCGAATCACATGAACGTGTGAGGCCGACGGCAGAGCCGCCCGCCCATGCTCGAAGAACGTAAGCAGGAAGGATTGCGCGATGCCGATGATCGACGTGTACGCGACGGCGGGCACATTCACCGACAAGCACAAGCTCGCCGCGAATCTCGCCGCCACTCTGATGGCCATCGAGGGGGTCCCGGACATCGCGATGTTCCGCCAGAACACGGCCGCCTTCGTTCACGAACTGCAGGCCGGCGACCTGTCGAACGTCGACGGCGAGTCCGGCTACGTTCGCGTGCAGGTGCTGACCAACGCGGGCGCTCTGGACCGCGACAAGCAGCTCGCGGTGGTGAGCCAGTTCACCAACATGGTCGCGGATGCCGCCGGCGACCCGGCGCTGGCCGACCGGACCTGGGTGCTGCTGACCGAGGCCGTACCCGGAGGGTGGGGGCTGTGGGGTCATGCGAACACCAATGACGAACTCATCGCCGCGGCCCGCAAGCAGATCGCCGAGCCGCAGGCCAAGGCCGCAGGGCCCGCCTCCTGACCGGCGGGGCCGCCGGTTGCTGCCGGGTCAGCCATCCGGTTGGCTGATGGCCTTCGGGCACGGCGGAGTGGTGCACGGGCGCCGGCGGCATGACGGCACGTGTGGCCGGGGCTGGCCGGGCAGGCTTGGCGCCGGGGCGGAGCAGCAGGATGCCGACGGCGGCCGCGGCCAGGACGGCGAGCGAGGCGGAGTACACCAAGGCAGTGGGGTGCAGCCCGGATCTCGTCGTCGCGACCCCTGCGAGCAGCGCCGGGACGCTGAACGCGAGGTAGCCCACGATGTAGATGGCGGTCACCAGGCAGGCCCGATCGTCGGGCTCGGCCAGGGCGGTAATCATCCGGAAGGAACCCTGGAAGGCCAGGCCGAAGCCGACACCGGCTACCGCGGTGCCGCTAAGGAAGGCGGGGGTCGTCGTCGTGGCTATCGCGCCGAACGTCACTGCCATACCCACGAGCAAGCACATGCAGCCAGCCAGCATCGCCGCCCTAGGGCTGAGGCTACGCAGCGCAAATGCCGCCGCGGCCCCGGTCCCGCAGAGCAGGAAGATCACCAGCCCGCCCCACAGCAGGCTCGGCGAGCCCGTCGCCGCAGCGGCCAGCGACGGCCCCAGCGACAGGTACAGGCCGCCGAGCGCCCATCCGGCGACGATGCAGGGAACCGCTCCGGCGAAGGTTCCCCGTACCGGGCGCGGCACGGCGACATGGGGCCGCAGCGAGGCCAAGACACCGGGGCGCCGGACCCCAGGTTCGGCCATGGCTAGCATGGTGATGATGCTGACGGCGAAGACGGCCAGCAGGGTCCACCAGATGAGGTGGGTCGGTGCCGGGGCGTACTGGACCAGTGCGGTGGTGATCAGCGCACCCAGGGCTAGGCCCAGGGTGGAGAAGACGCTGGTCACCACCGGTGCCCGCTGGCTGCCCGGTGGTTGCAGGTCGATCAGCGCAGCGCCGATCGGCCCGCTGGCCAGGCCGGCCGCGATGCCCTGCAGTGATCTGGCCACATATAGTGCCCCGACTTCGTGCGCGGCCAGGAAAACCACGCACGCGGCCGCGCTGAAGACCAGCGCCGTGATGATCACCGGAAGCCGACCCAGGTAGTCCGAGACCGACCCGAAGATCAGCAGCGTGACCAACAGGACCAGGACGTAGACCGCAAACACGGCGGTCAGCGTCGCCGCCGAGAAATGAAACCGGACCTGATACACCCGGTACAACGGCGACGCAGCCGCCGAGGCGAAGAACAAGATCAGGAACAGCCCGGCCAGGATCCAGAACGCGGCTGTCGTCGGCAGCGTCCTGCGCCTGGGCTGTTTCCCCGGGCCCAGTCCGGGCCGCACGGTGTCAGCGGCATCCTTAACGGGCTTCGCACGTTCTGTCACAACGTACCCTTCTGCGGAATCATCCCGGTGGTGCCGCCTGTTCGTGGATCCAGGCGCTGGCCAGCGTGGTCCAGACCGCGGCCTCGCCCGCATCCCGGGCCAGGCCAAGGCTGTGCGGGCCGTGGGCGAACACGTGCACGGCGTGGGGCACCTGGCTGGCCGCCAGCGCCGAGGCGAAGCGGTAGGTATGTTCGGGTGGGACGTAGGGGTCCTCTGCGGTGTGCCAGACAAAGAACGGCGGCGACGCGGGCGTGACCAGCGCATCCAGCGATGTCGACCGGCGCAGCTGCGGGCTGGCATCCTCGCCGAGGAGGATCAGCCGGGCGGGCCGGTAGGTCTCGGTCTCCATCGAGGTGATGGCATAGCCGAGCACCGCGAACTGTACCGTCTGGTTAGGCGCGGCGCCAGGCGCTAGGGCGGCCAGCCCGGCCAGGTGACCTCCCGCGGAGAACCCGATAAGCCCGACGCGCTGCGCACCTGCGGCCCGCCGGCGACCGATCTCGGCGCGCAGCGCGTCCAGCGGCACCGGATGCCGGACGTTGAGCGGATAGCGGAACACGCTGGCCGACACGCCGATCTCGCCGAGCCACCTGGCCACCGGCTCGGCTTCGTGCGGAGTGTGGGCGGCATACCCGCCGCCGGGCAGCACCATCATGTGCGTGCCGAGAGATCCGGCACATGTCGTCGTCATGGCTGTTCTCTCCGCTTCTTCTGGCTATGCGAACGTGATCTCACTGAGATCGATCGAGATCAGCAGCGGCTCGGTGAGTGCCTGGCCCCCCGGCGTCCGCGGAAGGATCCGGTGCCCGGTCGGGAGCATGATCCCGGCGACCCGCGTGTAGCCGGACATGTAGTGCGCGCCCGCGCTGCCACCCATGATCTCCACGTCGTAGTCCTCGCGCCGGATCAGGCCATCCTCACCGACGTAGACCGTCAGCACAGCGTCGAGGGAGGCGAGATTGCCCGGCCAGGCCACACGCAGCCGACGCCACTGCTCGCCGTTTTCCTGCCACGGCTCCAGCTCGGACGTGTCGAACCCGGGCAGGGTGAACGTGAACGGCTGTGTGAGGTAGGTCCACATCGCGGTACCGACAAAGTAGGCCAGCTGAGGAGCCGTCCACGGCGTCTGGACGGTATGACCAGCGAACGAGGCCCGTGGCTGGTCGAGCGCCTCGACCACGGTCCCGTCGTCGTCATCTATCACGACGCGTTCGGGGGTGAACACGCTTCGGCCGGCCGCGCCGAACGGATAGTGCGACACCCGCTCCTCATGCAGGCTTGCCGTGACGAAAACGTCATCGAGGACGCCCTTCTGGCCCACCATCTCCCACGTAACGCCGCCCTGGATCAGATGCGCGGAAACGGTCTCCAGCTCGTCCCAGCGCTTAAGGCCACCATGGGCCTCCACAACTAAATCAAGCAGATCCGTCATTACTTCTGCCCTTACCGGTTAGCGGGGTCGCTGAGGAACGCCTCCACGTCGGCGGCGAACTCGGCGTGATACTGGAACAGGAACCCGTGCGCCGCGTCGGGGTAGATCTTCACGCGGGCTTGCGGGATCAGGCCCGCGAGCAGGTAGGAGTAGTGCGGCAGGATCATCGGGCCGCTGTCACCGTTGGCCACGAACACCGGCATCTGCAGGCAGCTGAGTCGCTGGAGCTTGGCGTGGTCAGGGATCCCCCACGTGCAGACCGCGTCATATTGAGCTTCACGCGTCGCCCAGGGCGTGGCCGCGTCCCGGTCCTCGGTTCGGGCGTACATGCGTTGCAGGGCTTGCTGGCCCGCCTGCCGACTAGATGGGGATCTGGCGAAGAAGACGTCCAGGTATTCCTCGGGGCTGGTTTTGGGGGTACCGATGGCGCCGATGACCTCCGGGGCCCAGCCGTGCATACCGGCGGCGCCCTGCGGCGCCGAGGACGCAAGGACCAGGCGCCGGACCATGGCAGGCCCGATCAGCGTGATTTCCTGCGCGACGAAGCTACCGATGGAGAAACCCAGGAGGTCAACCTGGCCGAGGTCCATGGCGGAGATGAAAGCGGTCGCGTCATGCGCCATCCGCCCGATCGTGTGCGGGGTGACGCCGGTAGAACCGCCTACCCCTGCGTTGTCAAAGGCGATGACCCGCCGGTTCACGGCTAGGGCGTCGACCAGCGCAGGATCCCAGTTGTCGAGGTTGCCGCGGAAATGGTTGAGCAGGACCAGCGCTACCTCGCCCTCGCCCGTGTCGCGGTAGGCGTAGAAGACACCATTGGCCGCACTGACCAGCTTGTGCGGCAGCGCGCTGTACGCCCAGTCATCGGCGGTGGTGGCGGCCATGTGAATACCTTCCTGTCCGGTTCTTGATTCTCAGTTGCCGCTCGATCACCGGCATCCCCGGGACCTGCTCCAGATCCGCTGCCTCGAATCGGGCCTCCAGAGCAGGATGACCGGTCGCGCCCGTCCCCGACCTCACATGTTCGTGTGGTTCCTTACCGCGGCCACCGCCCGCTCGTGGGCCTTGGCCTTCGCGGTCAGCACAGGTCTGATGCCTGCCGCCGCTGCCAGCGCTGTGCTGACCTACCTGAATCTGGTTGCCGCGCCCCGGCCGCTTCCGCCAGCGAATCACATGAACGTGTGAGGCCGGCGGCAGAGCCGCCCGGCCATGCTCGTCGGAAGGCCCGGTCCGCGGACCCGCCGAAGGAGCAGCCATGAGCAGCGAGGTGAAGGTGGGGTACCGCGCGGTGGACGGGCTGCAGATCCGCTATGCCGACAGCGACGGCCCGGCCAGCCAGCACCTCGTGCTGACCAGCCCGTGGCCCGAGAGCCTGCACGCCTTCGACCTGATCTGGCCGCGGCTGTCCGGCATCGCCCGGCTGCTGGCCATCGACCTGCCCGGCTTCGGCCGCTCCGAACGGCGCACCGATCTGCTCTCCCCGATGGCGATGAGCGGGTTCCTGGTCCAGATCCTCGATGAGTGGGACATCGCCGATCCGCACCTGGTCTGCCCCGGCGTCGGCACGCCAGCCGGGCTGTTCGCTGCGGCCCGCCATCCCGGGCGGAGCCGCAGCCTGGTCATCGGCGGCGGGGCTGCTGCCTGGCCGCTGCAAGTCGACGGGGCGCTGAAGGAGATGATCGACGCGCCGGACACCGGCGTCGTCCGGTCGCAGGACCGCTTCGCGGAGGCGGCCCGCTATGTGCGCAGCTACCCCGAGCAGCTCCCGCTGCTGGCCGGGCTCCTCCCGCAGATATTCACCCCGGTGCAGATCATCACCGGGCGCAATGACCCGATCGTGCCGGTCGCCGACGCCGAGTTCCTCTGCGCCCGGCTGCCCAACAGCCGGCTCGACGTGCTCGGCACCGGACACCTGGCCTGGAAGGAAGCGCCCGGCGAGTACGGCGCGATCATCGCCGCCTGGGTCAACGGCGGCTACCTGACCGGCAATACCGGGATGAACCTCATGTGATAACAGCCAACACTCATCCGCATCCGCTGACGTGGCACAGCATGAAGGCAACAAACCGATGATCGGCCGCCCCTACGCGATGATGCCCCGGCCTGTCGGGTGCTTTCGTTGACTACCTGACGACCCTGCCGCCGCATGGAGATGACCACAGCGGACCTCCGCCAGCCGAGATCACGGCCCGGAAATGCGTGATCGCCGGCAAACTCGCTAACCAGTTCGCCGAACTCCTGCCTGGCACCTTCGCCGGGCCGCCTACCCGGTTCGCCGGCTGAGGGAATGGTTTCCTAACCAGACTCGGCACGTGCGGCAGCCAAGCGGGTTAGCGCGACCCGGGAATTGATCCCGAGCTTTTCGAACGCGTGGCGCAGATGGCTGCTGACGGTATTGGAGGAAATGTAGAGCCGTTCGGCGACTTCGCGGTTGGTCAGGCCGTCGGCGACCAGCCGGACCACAGCGAGCTCGGACTCGGTCAGGGCCGCCCACCCCAGGGTGGGCCGGCGTTCTGCGGGCAGGCGGCGCTGGATGCCGAGCTGCCGCAGACGCCGCCGGACCCGGGCCAGGTCCCAGCGGGCCCCGCACCCGGCGTAGATGGCCAGGGCGCGGTCGAGGGCGGCGACGGCCTGCTCGCGCCGGCCATCCCGGATCTCGGCCACGGCCAGATCCTCCAGGGCGGAAGCCAGCGCGAGCCGCCGCTGGTCGGCTTCCAGGAAACTGACGGCCCGCGCCAGCAGGCCGCTGTCCACGGTGAGCAGGCCGCGGGCGTGGGCGGCGCTGGCCAGGAACACCGGTACCCCGGGATTGATCTCGGCTCGCAGCTCAGCGCCGACCGTCGCTGACTCGGCCAGCTCGCGGTCCCCGCTGGCCAGCGCGATGCGGACCAGCTGCGGGTCGTCAGCCGGGTCCAGGGGGGAGAGCGGGAACAAGGACAGGCGCTCTTCCTCGCCCAGCTCCGTGAGCCATCGGCGGGCCTGGGCGGGGTCGCCGCCGGCCTGGGCTTGCAGGGCCAGCAGCCAGGCGGCGTGCCGCTCGATCCCAGGCACCCCGGACTTGAGCATGACCCGGGCGATGGCCGAGGTAAGTTCGCTCTGCCGCTGGTCGGCGGTGTGCAGGGCGATCCGGCCGAAAACGACTACGCCGTCGGCGTCGAGCACGCTGAGGACGAGGTGGGCCTCGTCGGGGCTGAAGCGCCCCTCGAGCGCGGCGGAGGCGTCGGCCAGGTGCCCGAGCTGCAGGAACTGGCGGGCCCGGCTGGCCTCGAACAGCTGCAGTGCCCTGCCCTGCCGGCCCTGCTGGGCGGAACGGATGCCTTCGGTGGCTGCGGCCAGCGCGTCGTCGAAGCGGTCCAGGACGGCCAGGATCCAGCAGCGGAAGGCACGGGCCTGCCACTGCCGGGGGTCCTCCCCGGCCTCGGCGCTGCGCAATGCGGCGTCGGCGAGGGCGAGCGCTGTCTCGAAGCTGCCGCTGATGACCTGCAACGCGGAATCACCCAGCTCCAGGGCGAACCGCGCGGAGCTGTCGCCGGTCTCCTCGACGGCCTGCTTCACCTCCTTGAATAGCTGCTGCGCCTGCCCGGGACGACCGGCGACCACGAGGTTGTAGAACAGCAGGGCCAGCAGCCGTGCCCGCAGGTCCGGCGGCACCCCGGGCAGGTCCAGGGCCCGGCGGCACGACTCCGCGCGCACCTCGGGGGAGATGCCGAACAAGCTGGCGATACTGAACCGGACCTCGGCCTCCTGGAGGGCCGGAAGCACCCGGCGCAACGCACTATCAGCGAAGGCCTGTGCCTCCACACTTCTGCCCGCAGCGTGCAGGAGGATAGCGGCCCGGGCCACTAGGGGGCCGCGCAGCGGATGATGCTCGGTAGTCAGGTCCAGGGCCCGGCGGGCCAGGTCGGCCGCCTGCCCGGGGTCGGTGACGCCTAGGACGTCGGACGCTTTCATCAGCGTGGTGATGGCGACCTCGTCGCCGGGCGCGGCGCTGGCGGCGAGCTGGGTGGCGACCTCCACCGGCAATGCGCCGGCGGCCAGCAGCGCGGAGGCTACCTGCCGATCCAGGGCGTGCACGGCCGAGGAGGGCTGGCTGGCCCGCACCGCCTCCCGGTTCAGGTCATGGGTGAAGCTCAGCATCTCCCCGCCCTCGGCCAGCAGCTCGCTGCCGATCAGCTCCTGGACGGGGTCGAGCAGGGACGAGGCAGGCACCTCGAGGACCGCGGCGAGCTGGGCCACGGTGAACCGGCGACCCATCGACGCGGCGACCGCGGCCACGTTCCGGGCACCAGGCGACATCCGGGCCAGACGTCGGCGCATGCCCTCGCGCGTCCGGAGCGGAAGCCGGGCTTCCACCAACGTGGCGCGCCCCGCATCAAGGCTGATCAGATGCTCCTCGCGCAGACCAGAGAGCAGCTCCAGGAGAAAGAACGGGTTCCCCCGCACGCCGTCGGCCAGGGCCAGCAAGGAGTCGTCGGGAGCGGCGCCGAGGACGTCAGTCGCTATTTCGGCAACAGCGCCCGCCTCGAGGCGCCCCAGAACCGTCTGGCCGGCCCCGTTGCGAAGCAGCTCGGCGACGGCGCGCCCCAGATCGTTGCCCGCCTCGACGGGTCGGAAGGCCAGCACCCAGCCGACCGGCATAGAAGCCAGGCGGGCCGGCAGGGTGCGTATCGCGGCCCGTGTGCCGCTGTCTGCCCATTGCAGGTCGTCGAGGCAGATCAAGATCGGCTGGCGAAGCGCGGACTTCTCGAGCAGCGTCTGGATGTCCTGCAGCAGCCAGTACCGCTGCTCCCGGGAGGCATGCGAATCCCCGAGCGCGGAACGGTCGAGCAACGGCTCAGCCCCGCCGAACAGCGCGTCCATCAGCACAGCCAGCTCTACGGCCGCGTCGCCGGGCTCGGCCACCCCGTGGCCGACAGCGAAACCAGCCTCCCGCGCGGCCGACACGGCCTGCTCGACCAGGCGGCTCTTACCCAGTCCCGGGCCGCCTTCAATCAGCCAGCTGGTCCCGGTCCCGCTCCGGAGCCGGGCCAGGTGATCGTGCAGCGAGGCCATCTCGCCGTCCCGGCCGCGCAGCGGGTTCGACATGGCACCGTGCGCTCCGGGAACCAAGCTCGGCGCGGGCCCAGGTGTGGCGTTCAGGACATCAGCGCTCATTTCGGTCATCCCATTCTTGCACGCATAAGTATGCGACCTAGCCCTGCGGCGACGCTTGGCTTCGGGGGGAACGAGGCAGCAGTCCCGCCTCCAGGCCCTTCCTCGATCAGCGCACCCGTACGGCGTCGAGTTGGCAGCCGACCGCTACGGTATTGCCGACAGCCGGGTCCGGCCGAAGTCGCCTTCAGCGGCGCCGGGTCCCTGGACGGCGGTGACCGAGCGCGCGTCGAGTGGCTCGCCGCAGTGCGAGCACGCGGGCACGGCCGTGACGACGTGCCCGCAGGCGGTATGCCTGATCTCCAGGGGCGGTCCGCCGGGGGCGGTCCACCGGTCGCCCCACTGGCGCATGGCCGTCACCACGTGCCACAGGTCGCGGCCCTTGCCGGTGAGCCGGTACTCAGAGCGCGGCGGATGGTCGGAGTAGGGGACGCGCTTGAGGATCCCGTTGTCCACCAGGTGGTTCAGCCGCCGGGTAAGGATGTTGCGGGAAATGCCCATGCGCGCCTGGAAGTCGTCGAAACGGGTCACGCCGAGGAAAGCGTCCCTGACGACGAGCAGGCTCCACCATTCGCCCACCACGTCGAGGCACTGGGCGACTGAGCAGGCCATGTCCTCAAAGCTGGTCCGCTGCATGCAACCAAGGATAGAAGGTTGCTTAATAGAACGCACATCGCTAGAGTCAGTTCCATAAGAGAACTGATAGCTGGATGAGGGAAACAACACGCGTGATGCGGTAATCGTCGATGCGGTCCGGACCCAGGTCGGCAAGGGCAAGCCAACTGCAGACCATGTGCGAAGCCGGCGGCCTGGCCAACGCGACCATCCTGGAACGCCGCTGACCTGGCCCGGCAGGCAGATCGGAGCATCATGATCGAGACGAAGTACGAGAAGTCCGGCGACGTCGTGGTGGTCACGATGGCCAATCCGCCGGCCAACACCTTCACCATGGAGCTGAGCGCCGGGCTGGAGGGCGCCATCCGCCGGGCGGTCAGCGAGGAGGCGCGGGCTCTGGTCCTGCAGGCCGACGGGCCGCTGTTCTGCGGCGGGGCCGACGTCCACCTCTTCGCCGGCACCACCGCCGGGCAGGCCCGGGAGATGTTCGCCGAGGGATTCCAGCTGATCAACACGCTGGAGGATGCGCCGTTCCCGGTTATCGCCGCGGTCCACGGCATGTGCTTCGCAGCAGGGCTGGAGCTGACGCTGGCTTGTGATCTCATCATCGCGGCTGAAGGAGCTCAGTTCGCGCAGGTCGAGGCGAAGATCGGCGCGGCTACCTTCCTGGGCGGGGTGTACCGGCTGGCCGAGCGGTGCGGGTCGGCCCGGGCAAAGGAGATCGTCTTCGGCGCGGAGACGTACGACGCGGCGACCTTCGAGCGGTGGAACATCGTCAACCGGGTGGTTCCCGACGGGGATCTGCGCGAGGCGGCCCTGGCCTGGGGCCAGCAGCTCTCCAAGGGCCCGACCCTGGCGCACGCGGTGACAAAACGACTGCTGCGGCACGCTCTCGAGCAGGGCTCCAGGCAAGCGGACCGGTACCTCCTCGACGTCGCGACTCCCCTGCTGGAAAGCCGTGACATGCAGTACGCGGTCGAACAGCTGCTGACTCAGGGCGCGCGGAAGTTCATCCAGAACCACGCCGAGGTAGTGTTCGAAGGCCGCTGACCAGCAGGAGAGTGCGATGGACCCTGAGACCGCCACCCCGGCGACCCGGACCGCGGTTACGCCGCGCCTCGAGGTCTCCCTGGAGGATTCCGGCCCGTTCTTGCGCGCCGCGGGCCTCGTCTTCGACGACATCTCCGCGACCCGAGTCATCGGCCACCTGGAGCTTGGCTCGGAACACCACACCCCGTGGGGGGTTGTGCACGGCGGTGTCTACACGGCCGCGGTAGAGACCGCGGCCAGCGTCGGCGCCAGCATCGCGGTCCGCGATCAGGGTCAGGTCGCCGTCGGCCTGACCAACACCACCCATTTCCTGCGCCCGGCCACCGCCGGGCGGGTGACCGTCGAAGCCACCGCTCTCAGCCAGGGCCGCACCCAGCAGCTGTGGCGCGTCGATTTCACCGACGAATCAGGCAGGCTCATTGCCCACGGCGAGCTGCGCCTGCAGAACGTCGTAGGCAAGTCGTAGCGAGCGAGCCTGATACGGCAGGGCTTCTAGGCGCGGGCCGCTCTCGCGGCCGGTGCCGCAGCAGCCCGGGTACCGCAGGCGGTTGCCCGAACACGCGTGACCCCCCGGCCGGCAGGTGCGCATACGGCCCGCTCGCCGATCCGCCCACGACACGCAAGCCGTGACACGGCGGATCGGTGAAAGACAGAACCGGACGATATGAGCGCCTTCCTGCCATCGGAAAGTGAATCGGCCAGCCGTTCCGAATCGGCAGGAACGGTTTGGCAACAGTCAGGACAACCGGGTCAGTCACGCTCCGTGACAGCCAGAGCCCCCCAAAGAGCGCTGCCGGTGATCATGGTCCTATGTGCAGATAAATAGGCCGCTAACACCCGCTGGCCGTGCCAGGCTCCCACAGCGGCTCCTGGGCCGCGAGCAGCCCGGTGATCTTGTCCCAGTCGTAGTAGTCCTGCAGGCTCAGCGGCACCGTCAGGCCGGACAGCCCGCACTGGTGGTTCATGATGTAGCGAACCGGGATGTCTGCCTTGCCGGCGGCGGCGAACTCCGGCCAGTACCTGGCCACTGGCGCATCCGGGTCGAGCTCGCCGCGGTCCACCAGGATGTGCGCGGCCAGCGAGGTCATCGCCTTGGTCGTTGACCACGCATTGGTCAGGGTGTCCGCTCGCCACGGCCGGGTCCTGGCCGGGCGCGAGGGTTCCGTGGATTTCGGCCTCGACCTCTTGCATGCGTCCCCCTCGACTGCCCATGGCCGCGCCCCGCCGGCGCGTTCCTACCGGCTAGCTACGCCGCCGCAGGCGCCTTGTCAACCCACGCCGACGCTTTCCCTGGCTCGCGCCCCCCGGGCGTAACCTTGACGGTGCACAATTGCGTCGGGCGCCTGTAGCTCAGCTGGATAGAGCAGCTGCCTTCTAAGCAGCCGGTCGCAGGTTCGAGTCCTGCCAGGCGCGCCAGCCAAAACCCCAGCTCACACGGCATATCGGGGTCACTCCGCGACCATCTCATGAAGCCGTCCGTTTGCTGCGTGCCCGATGGCTTCCGCGACGCAGACCACCGCGCCGGACTGGACAACACAGAACAGCGGACCAGACCGGACAGCGTGGACGCGGTCAACTGGCCTTGTCACTGGCCTGCGTTGCCGAATTGAGCCGTACTTAGATCAAGGCGGCGCCTGCGGCGCCGCTGGCCCGGCGCCAGCGTCCCGGGCTCTGCCTTGGCAGGCCCGCCCGGGCCGCACGCCGGGCCACCCGCTATAGGACGCCATCGATCGGCACGGCTCTACCAGCGCTGGGAAGTTACTGCGGGGCCGTCTTCCTCGCTTCTCATTGTCCGGCTCGCGGCCACCGCGTCCAGGGCGGCCCTCCGGGCCGTCGCACGCGATCGGCTGCGCCGACCCAGGACCCGGCAACCACTCACCTGGGTTTGGCAGCGACGAGGAAGACGGGCGGGAGTAGGGGACGGTGGTTCGGTATGGCTGGGTGGCAGTACTTCCGCCGAACGACCCTCCAGCTGGTGCGAGGGGTCGAGCTAGGAAGCGCCGCGATAAGCCGGGCGTGCACCCCACGTGCACCAGCCAGCGGGGATTGGCGGCCACGCGAGGTACGCCACGGTCAACTGCCATGAGAAGGCCGTGGACACCGAGGCGGGGATCTGGCCTGGTCAGAGCGCTCACAGGCCATCAGATGAAGAGTGGTCAGGGGCGGGGTCGAACCGCCGGCCTTCCGCTTTTCAGTCACTGCGTCGACGTAGGCGTGGTCGATCCGTAGCTGGCCATGTCTGGGTGTAGTGCGATCGTCGCTCTTAGTCTGACGCTCCTATTTCTGTCAAGCCGTCACGAGCGAACGTGACAAGATCGCCGGTGGTCAGAGCGGTCCTGGTGATACTGGCGGTGAGCTGGCTGAGGGGGCCAGCTCACCGCCGCTGCATGTCCGTCACACCGGCGCCCGGTGATGGGGTGCCGGTGTGACGATCAGGTGGCGCGACCGGCTAGGCCCGCGGCGGGCCTGCTGCCAGGACGGTGGTTAGCTGGTCGGTTATCCCGCCAAGTCGGTCCAGATGGCGAGGCAAGTTTTGGTTTGGTCGTTCAGGTACCAATGCGATCCGTTGACGGCGCCATTAGCCGGGGCGAGATAACCGTTCCAGTGATTATCATGGAACCACGCTGTGCCAGAAGGGCATCCGCTGGTCCCCCACGTCATCTGGGTACCCCATCCTGCGCTCTGACCTGGGAGTGCGCAACCATCCAGGCTCGTGTCAGCGTAACCTGAGTTGTTATACGCGTCTCCGATACACTCTCCGTTCCATGAGCTGCTGCCGGTGTACATGATTTCGGCGGTACCGTTCTGGTCGCCATTTTCGTCGATTACCATAAAGTGCTGATTAGTATCACCAGTCTCATCGCCGCCTGTATAAACATTCACCCACGGGCCGCCGCCCCATGCATTCAGGCAGTCGCTGCCGAAATTGGGACCGCAGAATTGTATGCTGAGTAGAGAGGGACCCACAGCAAGAAGACAGGCGAATGTCATAGTAATGGGATCTATTTTGGCCGCCGTGAGGAAACCGCCGCAGACGGCCAGTTGAATGCTTATTGAGACGTGGGGGGCGGCACCTGGAATACTTGTTGCCCCCGCCTGGCAGCCGGCAGTTACTAGAGCGCCGACTGTATATCCGGCTTTCTCGACCTTCGTTGTGCAATCCCCGGCGGCAAGTGGGCGGGCGGCGTCGCGTGGGTGGGCGTGCGGCGGTGTACTGTGCGTGGCGGCGGACGCCACGGCCGGGCTGGCGAGCGCAGCCGGTGCCGCTGCCAGTGCCGGGATTCCCCAGGCGGTGACCATGACCAGCGCGACCACGGCACAAATACGGCGGACGGTGACCCTGTAGTTTCGTCTCATCTTTACGCCTCCTTACGTCAGCGCCGAAACGCGGCACGAACTGAGCCAATACCGGTGGCCTGCCGCAGCCGGGCGCGGCTGGCCGTCCCTGCGGACCTCCATATAGCAGGGGTGAGACACGCATGCACCTTTGTCTTATCACGGGGTTCCCCTCGATGAAAGGAAGTCTGACCGGCAATCTGACCGGCAGTTTTGACTGCCGTTTCGAATCCCTTCATTGCTCCGACTGATCCCGGGTCTCTGTTCGATTTATAGTGACTAACCAGGTGACGACGCAGTGCACGGCGAGATCAGCCCAGACATCCACGCTGGCACGGCTGCTGTGCCGGGACTTCACGAAGGCGATCTCCGTGGCATGGGCCCCGGCCAGCGACCAGAAGACAGTGCGGGCGGTCACGAGGGTCAAATGCCTGGCGCGACCGCAGGCGACGTGCGCATAGCGTGCCCGACCGGATAGTCCGCCAGGGCGCAACTCCCAGTCACTCACGGATAAGCTGTCATCCGGCCTGACCTGGGCTCCAGCACGTCACGGCGATCATTAAGGAAACCTGATAAGGAAGAGGCCAGAGATTCAAGTCCTCTCAGGCCCACCCAGCTCACCGTCTCGAAGCCCGGCCCCGTGCGTGCAGCCATGAGTGCAGCCAAGGGATCAGACAGGGCCGGACGACGGAACACTGTCACAGACCGAGCGGGCAGGCGGGAGCCAGGGTCACCAGGGCATCCCGCGAACCTGTAAACGGCAGGTCGGCTTCCCCTGCCGGTCACCATGATCCGGAACATGCACGGAACGATCACGGCTCCGAACGTCGGCAGGGACGGCATACTGCCAGGTCAACCGCCCAAATTCGCCTGGCTACTACGGCGGCCCCCGGAGCGGTATGCGTGCCCGCTACGTGCCCGATCGGATCGGCAACCTGGGTAAGTCACGGCCAACCACTGGCGGGCACTAAGTACCCCTCACCAGCAAAGCGCTGATCAGCGGGCAGGCCGAGACCGCCTTCTAAGCAGCCGGTCGCAGGTTCGACTCCTGCCAGGCGCGCCAGCTCACCAGCGGTTTTGCAGGGGGGAAGTGATCCAGCCCCGTGGCTAACGCGAGACCAAAGCCAAGGCAGCCGCTCACGTCCGGCCGCGAAGCGCACGCCGGGACAGGGCGTCCTAGCTGCGGAGACACGTCCCAGGCCGGTTCGTCATCGCCAGCTACAGCGCTCACGCAGCAGATAACTGGATAACTTCCTGCAGTGCAGCGCGCCCGTCCCCGCCCCCCGGTAACACCGGGCAAAGATCATCCGGCAGGGCCTGGCGCGTCCCACGCCCGGGCCCGCGGAGGCCAGGGCGGCATCGCAGCCGCCCCGCCAGCGCCGCGACCACTGATACGCCGACTTGGTACTGACCCGCAGGTCGCGGGCCACCCGCACCGGACCAACGCCCTGATCGAACATCCGCCCAGCCTGGAACCGCACAGCCTCACGCTGGGCCCGCCCCGCAGCAGACAGGCCGCCACCATCCGGGTATCTCATGCCCACCGGGGATAGACCCTCCGCGAGCCGGAATCACGTAGGCGCGCCGCGCACGGCTCAGGCCAGACCCTGACCTTTCAACCTCTGTATCGGTAGAATTTCTGGAGTATTGCCCTGGAATGTTCACGAACGGTCGGAGCCAAATCATCCTGCGCATCTTCCAGTAGTGGCTGCGCCCGGTCCGGTCGACAAGACCAGACTGTGTGAGCGCAAGCGATGCGGATGTGATCTTTCTCGTTGGTTCTTGCGTCGTGCTCGATCTCCCTGATTGTCTCATCGGACAGGAGCTCGATGAAGAAGCTCGCCACGACCGAGCGATTAGCCGCTACTCCCTGCAGCGGCGACGGCGGCGAGTAGCTATCAGCGAGCACTATCCCTAGGCTTTCCTGCAGAGAGGCCTTCACTCGCTCTCCTTGGGCGTAGGTCAAGCCGCTTTCGGTATACTCGCCTAGCTCGATTACCCGCTCGTCTTTCGCGTCGAAAGGAAGAGTGCTTGACGAGTCGGCAATCGAGATCAGGGGCCGTGCGAAGGAATGCACGATGCCGAGTTCATAAAACACGTTGGGATTGCGTCCGGTTAGATCGGCAATCACCACGCGCGCGCTTAGAAGCGCCAAAAGCATTTTTGGTGTAATAGCACCGGGGCTGAGGTCTTGGTCGGCACGATACGGTTCTAGCCCTGCAGCCCTAACAGCGGGCACGACTACATAGTTATATATTTCGTCTGCACGCTTGCGTTCAGGCGAATCCTTTGCACCGACTTGCATGACAACGAACGCTTGCTCGACCAATCTTCCCCCAAATCCGAAGATAAAGTGAATAAAGCGAGTGCATGTCGGGTCGCGGTGAAAAAGTCCATGGCTGCTGCTGGGACCCTTGCCTGGCCACCGTTACTCCGACTGCTCAGATTCATGCTGTCGGTCACCTGCCGCTTGAACGCAGGGACCACTCTCAAGGAAGAGTGTGTCACTTCCCCGCTTGCTTCGCCAACGTCCACTCCTGGCCATCCCTCCCAGTAGGCGCTGACCTGAGCCGGGCAAGATCACGCGCAAGGGTGGCCGAAGGCCATCACGTGTGACGCGACGGCACCCTTGTGGGTGATCTTTCCCGGCTTCACGGACGACACGGACTGTCAGACTCCGACTGATCGTTGCCCCGCTAGCGGTTGCATCGCCGCGCGGTACACTCAGTTAGGTGCGAGCGGGAGTGGACTGTGGTCAGAAGCCAGGTCATCTCACACCCGTGGCGTGAGCAGATAACTTGGGCTATGACGCTCGGCGGTGACGTGGGTTTTCGCTGGTGGCTACAGCGCTCAGGCCTGGATAGCTTCTAAGCAGCCGGTCGCAGGTTCGAGTCCTGCCAGGCGCGCCAGCCAAAACCCCAGCTCACACGGCATATCGGGGTCACTCCGCGACCATCTCATGAAGCCGTCCGCTTGCCGCGTGCCCGCTGCGCGCCCGATGGCTTCCGCAACGCAGACCACCGCGCCGGACTGGACAACACAGAACAGCGGACCAGACCGGACAGCGTGGACGCGGTCACTGGCCTGCGTTGCCGAATTGAGCCGTACTTAGATCAAGGCGGCACGTCCGGCGCTCCCCGCGCCGGGCTCTGCCTTGGGAGGCCCGCCCAGCGTGCCCGCGCCGTCCCACCAAGAGCAGCACTGACCAATAGCCATGACCAGCAGGGCAGGAGCGTCCGCCCTCGCTCTCGATTGCCCGGCTCGTGGCTGCCGCGTCTAGGGCGGGCCTGCGGGCCGTCGCACGCGATCGGCTACGCCGACCCTGGACACAGCAGCCACTCACCTGGTTCGCGCCTACGTGGAGGACGGGGATCCCTGATCCCTGAACCGCTTCTCGCCTGGTTGGTCATGGCCCCTGCACCAACGTGCCTCGAAGATGTAGTTGTCTACTCGATTCCAGCGGCGGTGCCGGGACACGTTTTGTCGCGCGTCAGCAAGATGACGCTGCTCACCAGGACGAAGATCAGGAACAGCACGGACGCGATGAGGTCGAGAACGAGCCCGAACGAGGCGATGACGCCGCCGAGGCCGAAGCCCTGGAGGAAGAACAGGATCCCGGCGAGGATCGAAACCCACCCAAGCCAGCGCGGCAGGACGCCGCTGCCGATCACGAGCACGCCTGCCGCGAAGGCAAAGAGGCTGCCGAACACGTCCCCGACGCTGTCCAGGGCGTAGGTCAGCAGGTACAGCGCGTAGGACACGCCCTGATCGTGGTGGAACCCGAACGACGCGAGCTTCGCGCCGAGCAAGCCGAAGATACCGATGTCGCTGACGGCATGCAGGGCAATAAAGAGCGCTCCGCCAGTTAGCACCAGGGAGCCAAGGAACCGCGGCCGATCGGTGTCCCGGCGCAGCAGGTCGTGCAGCTTGGCCAGGTAGATCAGGAACATGGCGGCATAGACGACGGATAGGTATGTGACCACCAGCAGCCGCCCGCGGTGGTTGTAAAGCGTGTTCGCGATCTTCGCCGCCGAGGCGTTCTGGCTCAAGTTGCCGCCGAGCAGCTCGACCACGATCACCGCCACCAGCGCTATGACGTAAAGGATGCCCGCCGCCCAGGCATACCGCTCCCACGCGCTAGAGGTCCGCGTCGCTGCCACCATGCCATCTTCCCCCATCCTCCCATTGCGGGCCGTTACAACTCGGCGTTCACCAGAGACCTACGTCCATGCGAGCGGCGAAGACCTGCAACGGGGCCAGGTGGCGCTCGCCGTTTGACATCACCCCGGCGCTGGCCGGCCGCGAGGTGCTCACCCTCGACGTCGGTGACCGCAGCAAGCTGTTGCAGATCGTATCCCCGGTCCTGTAGGACTGGGCAGAACTAGACGAAATAGCCATCGCAAGGATGGCTGGCGGATCGGGGAGGCTCTATGGGTAAGCGGCTCGGCGCGCTCGGTGCAGTCATTGCAGTGCTGGCACTGGCAGTTGGTATAGCTCTTCCCGCCTTAGGTTCAACTGGTCACGCCGCTCGGCATCAGACCATCCGCGTGACCGCCGTCGACACGGAGCTGAAGGTACTTGATCTTGGCGGCCCGGGGTTCGCCCTTGGTAACGAGTTCGTGTTCTCCCAAAGGCTGCTGCAGGGCGCAAACGAGGTTGGGCACGCGGGTGCGGTGTGCACGGAGGTGTCCGTGGCGCGCCAGGAGGCGCAGTGCATCGCTACCTACTCGTTCGCCGGCGGGCAGATCACCGGCCAGGCGCTGGTTAACTTTAGCTCAACGGCGCCGTATGTCGGGTCCATCACCGGCGGCACCGGCAGGTATGAGGGTGTGAAGGGTGAGCTACACGTCCAGAATGTCTCGTCATCCGAGGGGATACTGACCTTCCACCTGGAGCACTGACAGGCCCGTTCACCTTCCCCGCCTCCTCGTAGGCCCGGCGACCCTGGCGAGCGGCGGCCGGGGGTTCGGCGCGGCCGATCGCATGCGACGCCCGAAAGGGCGACCTAAACACGACGGCCGGAGCGGGATAATGACGAAACAACAGCGGCGATGGGAAGCGCCCAGACGCCCTAGCCGCAGGTAGAAGCTATGCCCAGGACAGGCCGCCGACTCACTGTAAAAACCGTCGGCATATCCCACTTCACGTTTCAGCCGGATCCAGGTTCACGTTTGAGCCTGGCGCTGCCGCGCGGCTGTCGGAGGCCAGGGCCAGGGCAGGTGCGCCGGACGTCTCCGCGGAGACGTCCGGCCCAATTGCGTTCGGGATCTCCGGCGCGTGGGCTGGCCGCGCTTAACCTGTGGGCCGGACCGAAACAGGGCCGCATCCGCGCAGGTCAAAGCCAAACATGAAGACCTCGCCAGCCAAAACCCAGCTCACACGCCATATCGGGCCCACTCCGCGACCATCTCATGAAGCCGTCCACTTTGCCGCGTGCCGCTGCGTCTCCGATGCCTTCCGAGGACGGGAGCAGAGCAGGACCAGGCCTGGCGGAACTTCCGCGGCCGAGCTGTCATCCTCAAACGCTGCCGTCCGCCCGAAACACGCTCGTAGAACGACCTTGCGGCGGGCAGGTCCTCCACGAACAGCGTGATCGCGCCAACGCTTTCAAGGCCTCGCTCACTTTGCCACTTCCTTCCGTTGGCCTGCTGTGGGGGCTGGCTCCCGGCGAGTAGGTGGTCAAGCAGCCGGATCTGCCCTTCCGTCCGGCCTCGGCTGGCCCGGTCGGCCCGGGCTAGCCAGGAAGCACGGAACGTTCGCTGCCTAGCCGCCTATCGTGCTTCCAGCACGGCCAGATCGCGGACCGCGAACCGGTAGTGCTCGATCTCCTCGTCCATCACCACGGCGATGCACTCGGCCACGGCGCGCTCTTCCTCCGGGTAGCCGGGAGCGGGCGAGCGCTGGCAGCCTCGTCCGAGGCCGGAATTGGTCAGGCCGGCCAGGATGCGCCGCATCACGGCCATCCGGTCCGCGCGGGCGGCCAGGATCTCGGCGTAGCCGGGCCGCGCAGTCAGGTCGATGCCGAGCGCGGCCGCGTCCGCGGGCGGGTACCAGCTTTGCGGCAGGCCGAGCGGGTGGCAGGGCATCGGCTCGTCCAGCACCGTGCGGCTCGCCCAGGCGTCGGTGATGAACACCAGATGGCGCAGCGTCTGCGCGAACGACCACTCGTCGTTCACCTGCTCGGTCAGCGCCGCCGCCGGCAGCCGCCCGGCCCGCCCGGCCGCCTCCGCCCACAGTCGCTCGATGGTGTCCCACATCGCGCGGAAGTCGTCGGCGTCCTGCACCTCGCGGAACTGCACCCGCTCCGGGTGCCGCCGGTCCAGTTCGGCGCTGACGAAGCCGGCCACGTCGACGCCGTTGACGGTGACGTTGCTGAGGTAGCCGGAGATGCTGACGTCGACGAGCCAGCCGTCCCGGATCGTCACGCCGGTCAGGTCACAGTCGGTGAACCGGACGCCGCGCAGGTCCGCGACATCGAACCGGGCTGCCCGGAACTCGGTGCTGCCCCCGCCATCGCCAGCGCCGAACCGGTGCGGCCCGAACTGCGCGTCCATCGCGCCATCGTGCCACTCATCGCCACCCACTACAACGTCGACTTCTCCGAGGTGGGATGGAAGCCGAAGGACACCGGGCTCTGGATACCTGCCGCTGGGCCACCCTTCGCAGGTGGCCCAGCGGCTCGGAGGATAATGACGGTCAGATCCTGACGGAGATCGGCTCCAGCGGTCCTGACGGAGCTGGGTTCGGCTGTGTCACTTTGAAGCCGCATTCCCCGAAGGCGCGGCCCCGGATCTGGTTCGGGGAACTTCCGGAGTCGCCGTACTGCACCGCCGGACTGTTGCCGAAACAGGCGATGTTGTGGCGGACGACGTTGGCCAGTACCTCATCCGCGTCGGGGTCGGCCATCGTGTTGTGGGCGTTGACGAGGTTCCCGCGCACATGGTTGCGCAGCGCCCCCATCCAGCAGGTCTGGAGCCCGGTGATGGTGAGGCTGCCGCCGATGGCGTTGTCCTCGGAGTCAAAGTACGGCGGGGACTGCAAGGCCGCCAAGATCCCGCTGGTCGGGACGGCGCAGCTCAGGCCGCCGCCCCCGCCGAAATAGCTCAGGTTCCCGTTGATCGTGCTGGCATGGACGATGACGGTCAGCGCCTGCCACCCGACGACGTCACCGAAGACGTGGTTCTGGCCGGTCAGCGTGCCCCCGGTGGAGGCATTCGGATCGTCGGAGCAGGGAAAGAAGTTCGGTTCGCAGCCCATGCCCAAGACCGCGCCGGATCCCACGCGGACATTACCGAACACCGTCAGGCTGGACCTGCCCGTACCCGCCACGTCGTTGAGCGCGAACGTCGCGTTCAGCGCCGAGCCACGCGCGAGAATCAGGTCCCCTTTGATCACCGCCGCGCCGCCGTCGACGGCGCAGACGCCGGTGACGACGACATCGCCTCGGTATACCCCGGCCAGCACGCCTGGTGACGCCACCGTGCCGGTACAGGTATTGGGCTGCCGATGGTGAGCCTCAGCGGCGCCCGCCGCACCTGCTCCCATCACGACGGTTGCCAAAGCCAGCGACGTTATCGCTGCGAGCCGTAGCACCTTTCGCATTTGGACCCCCCTCAGATTTGGTGCCTCTGTGCGATCACGAGATCACGGGACGCTAAATCGGCGGGACCGCCCCCCTCGCTCAAGCACTGTAACCCGGCGATTTGCGAAGCTACAAGACTAAAAGCACGGGTAAGTGCAGGACAGCTAGTGGGGCTGCGCTGGGCTGAAGGCCAGGCCACGAGGCCAACATTGCTACCTGAGCGTCTTGCGAGGTTAGGCTATCGGCCCCTTTCCTGGGCCGAGCAGCGCCAGGTGCGCGGGTACCGTGAGGTCGCCGAGGCAAGCCACCGCCGCGTGCAAAATCTTGCCGGGGTCGAAGTAAGCGTTTCCAGTCACTGGCGGGTCAACGGGTGTGAGCCAAGACAACGCCGGGTTCGCCGAATTCTTCGCGGCAAGCTGGGACCCCTGCCTGCGGGCGGTGGCCGCCAGCACCGGCAACATGACGCTGGCCGAGGACCAGACCGCCGAGGCGTTCGCCCGGGCGTGGGCGTCCTGGCACATGGTCAGCTATCTTCCAGCCCCCAGGGCCTGGGTAGTCCGCACCGCGCTCAACGCCGGGGCGTCCTGGTGGCATCGGCGCCGCAAGGAAACGGCGCTGACCAGTCATGACATCGCGGCGGCCGACAGCGCCCTGACCCGGGAAATGCGCGATCGCGTGTCTGAACCGGCCGCGCCCGAGCGGCCACCGCTGGCGGCGATCATCAACAGGGGCCTCGACCACGCCGCGCTCCAGCAGGCACTCGCGCAACACGGCATCCCGGCCCTGGTCAAGACCGACACCTACTGCTCGTCCAACCCCGCGGCACCCGACCCGCGCAGCTTCGGGGTGCTGTCCGTCCGACCGCCCGTTGCCCCGGGGATGAGGCGGGCGAGGATGTGATCATTGGCGACCGGGTCGAGCTGGTCGACGGTGCCGTCGGCGATGAGCGTAGGCACTGAGATCCTGGCGATCTCGCGTCCGGTTGCGTCGATGCCCGTCCACCAATTACTCACGGCGAGCTCCTAATCCCCTTTGGCGGCGGCCGACGCCGTGTGGGCGGGCGGGTATTCCGCGATCGCTGCCTTGAACGCGACGAAGGACGCTGCCTGGTTAGCAGGAAAATCGCTGCTGGCCCGCCTGGCCGCCGCCGGGGGCACCACCGCCGCGCCGGTCCCGGCGTAGGTGGCGCACAGCACCAGCGACGGACCTGGGCCGGGTGCAGGACCGCCACGGCCTGGGCGATCATGCCGCCCATCGACCAGCCCAGTACGTCCGGACGTCAAGCACCGACGACCGCGAGGCCAAGGCCTCATGACATGGGTAGAAATAGAGCCGCTAAGTAAGAGGTCACATGCTCGCGTAATTGTTGCGAACACTGCTGCCAACGCCGGTCGCAATTCGCCCCGATGCGGGCCATTCGCAGAAGACCAAGCGGCCAAGTTGACCTGCTCAGCGGTCCCTTGCGAAAGCGGAAACCGCCTCCGCCCAGCTCATAATCCGCGGCTTAGCAACTCCCGGCTAGGCAGAACGTCCGAGGGCTCAAGGCGCATCAGGTCGTCTTTATTCCAGTGCCGCTCCGGATCGGCGGCGAGACGATACGCGTGCCGGAGCCGGGCACTTTCCAGCACGTTCCGGACGCTGCGGGCGTTGGCGAACCAGGGCTGCGTCATCCGCAGCGACAGGTAGTCGCGAAATGCCGTTTCCGCCGTGCCTGACAGGTAGTAGGACTGCTGGTCCAGCATCAGCTGCCCGATCGCGAGCAGCTCGTCGACCTCGTACTCGGCAAAGTCCAGGTGATGCGCGACGCGCGAGCTCATGCCAGGGTTGACCTCGAAGAAGTGATCCATGCGGTCCTTGTATCCAGCGAGGATCACCACGAGCTTGTCCCGCTCGTTCTCCATCACCTGCATGAGGATGTCGATGCACTCCTGGCCGTAGTCTTTCGAGTCCTGGGCGCGGTACAGGGTGTAGGCCTCGTCGATGAACAGCACGCCACCCATCGCGCGCTCGAGAACCTGCTTGGTCTTCGGCGCGGTCTGCCCGATGTACTCCCCCACAAGGTCATCGCGCATGGCATGCAAGAGATGACCTTTCTCCAGGTAGCCAAGCCGATGGAGCAGGTCGGCCATCATCAGCGCCACCGTGGTCTTCCCCGTTCCCGGCGCCCCGGTGAAGCACATGTGCAAGTTCGGCCGGGACGCCGACAGCCCGAACCGCTGTCGCGCCCGGTCGATCAGCAGCAGCGAGCCAATTTCCTCCACCTTCTTCTTCACCGGAACGAGCCCGATCAGTTTTCTGTCCAGCGCGACGAACAAGTCATCGATGTCTGCCGCCCGCCGTTCATCGGCGAGGGTGATAGTGCTATCCGGCTGGAGAGTTTCGTTCCGCTGGCGAGTCTGGCCGCTTCGGGCCGGCTTCGTCATGGCCGCCGAAGGGGACTGCGCCGGGCGCCGGGCGGGCCGCGCCGGGCGCCGGGCACCGGGACTGGACATCCGCCAGGTGACGGCGGTCGGAATTACCGGCCCAAACCCCCGGCGCAAGCCTGGATCGATCAGGTTGAATCCCTGGACAGACTCCGGCGTGATACCGCGTGCGGTGAGGCTTTGCGGACTCGTCTGGCGCCACCCGTCCCGGATGACCAGGAATATCGTCAGGCCGAGGACAACCGAGCCGGCGATGAACGCGAACCATATGTAGCTCAACCACAGCCCGAGCGTCAGCACGGCAGCCATGGCGCCGAGCAGGAGTATCAGGAGTAGGCCAAGCCCGGAATATCGCAGTCTGGCGGTCCACATGACAGGACCGAGGGTAGCCAGGCAGCGAGCCGCAGGTCAATCGCGGGCCGCTCGGTGCCGGGGGTTCGAGGATGATCTTGGACGCCCTCGTCTCATCTCCGCAGCCACCCCTTGGAATTCATCATCGCTGGCGGTTGAGGGTGCTTGCCGTGTCTGGGCGAGTATCGCGTCGCTGCCGAGGTGGTCGCGCTGATCGTGGTCGCCAACGACACTGATCTGCTGGTGCGGCGACGCCGCTGAAACTGGCACGGGATCGCTGCGAGGCCTGGCTAAGCTGCGCGGTTCTTATGCACGATGTCGTCGGCGATTGAGTTCTTCTGGCCTTCATTGGGGATGATGGCCCAGGCCACTAGGTAGGCCAGGACGCCTGCGCCTCCCGTGATGACGGAGACGACGGCCCAGATCACCCGGACCACGGTCACATCAATGCCGAGGTACCTAGCGACTCCTGCGCATACCCCGGCCAGCATCCGGTCGTCCCGCCTGCGTACCAGGACCTTGCTCTCGTTTCCTTCTCTCATCTGAACCATCTCCTGGGTAGCCACGCAGGGTAGCTGGGCGCCGTCGGCGGTTGAAATCCCCGTACTTGACCAGGCTACATTTGAACCAGGTAACTAGCAATTTTTTTCGCGAATAATTGATCACCTTCCTGTCGCGGTGAGATCCCGAGCTCCGCGCCCGTTACTGGAAGTCGCGATATGAGCACCCGATCTGGCGGGCACAACCCAACGCCAGCCATTTCGCGGTGGCAGATCTGGCGAGCTCGGACATCGACACGACAGTCGTGACGCAGAACACGGACGGCCTGCACCAGAGGGCGGGTATGCCAGCAGACCGGGTGGTCGAGCTTCACCGGACGATGCACGAGGTTATCTGCGTCGACTGCGGGCACCGGTCGCCGACGGTGGAGGCGATGGCTCGCATGGACGCCGGCGAGGCCGTGCCGCCGTGCCTGCGGTGCGGTGGGATCCAGAAGACCGCGAGCACGATGTTCGGGCAGACCATGGACCCGGAGGTGTTCGCCCGCGCCGAGCAGGCCGTGACGACGTGTCATCTCTTGCTCGCCGTCGGGACCACGCTCACTATCGAACCGGCAGGCTCCCTGTGCGCGAGTGCGGTTCGGGCGGGGCAGCACTGGTCATCGTCAACCGGGGTGACACCCCTTACGACGGCATCGCCACCGAGATCATCCGGGACCCGATCAGCGAGGCGCTTCCGCGCATTGTCCGGCATTTGCTAATCTCTGCAGCCCGACCCGAGGCCGGGCCGCCGCCGCGAGCGCCGCGAGCGCCGGCCGCACCGCTTGACGACGTGCGATCCGGGTACCCGGACGCGGTACGGGATGCGGCGGTACGGGATGCGGTGCACGACTACTCGGCCGCACACGATCTGCGGCTGCCCGCCGAAGCCGTGGGAGGCGCCGTGGCCACCGCCATCCTGTGCGGCGCCGCCGACGAGAACGCTGCCCTGGCCGCGCTCGGGCACATTCCCGCGCTGCGGGATGCCGATGCCCGGATCCGGGCCGCGCGCTGGCTGCGTGACCTCTACCCGCCGGTCGCGGCCGGGCAGTCACCGTACTGGGGCTCCTCGCTTCCGGACCCGCTGGCCGAGGACCTGATCGCCGGCGTCGTCACTCCCCGGTTCCTTCTCGGAATGCTGGCGGAGACGTCGCAGGAGCAGGACCGGCGGGCGCTTACCGTCCTGGCGCGTGCCGCGGCCACCCGCCCAGGATTGCGGGCATGTCTCACCGGCCTTCTGTCCGTGCTGCCGGGCCTGTCGCCCACGGCGGTCGACGTGGCATTGAGCGGCGGGCATCCCGCCGCCCTCGCCGAGGCGCTGGCCTCGCTGGCCGAGAACGCCGCCCCGCCTGCCGGGCTGATGGAAGCCATACCAGCGGGCACCACGGTGCTCGGTGAGTTCCCGGTACTGCTCGCGCAAAGCCTCGTCGAGGGAAATGAGCCACGCGCCGGGAAGGAGATCGGGCTGCGCGGCCTCGCGACGATGCTGATCGAACTCGCCGAACGGCTGGCCGATCTGGGGCGGGCTGAGCAATCCCTCGCCGCCGCGCAGCGGGCCGCCGACGCCGCCAGGCGGCTGGCCGACCAGCGCGACTACCCGGCACGTGCCGCCGGATCGCTGCGCAGAGCCGCCGAACTCGTTCGGCGGGAGCGCGAAGACCGTCGGTAACCGGGGCAGAGCACACCAGCCGACCGCCGGCCCGTGTACTCCGGCCACCTCTCGCGGGCGTCATCAGTGGGAGGCGCAATCCCCACGAAACCCGACGAAAAGAAGCGGATCTTGAAACACAGAGTCCAGGTCACCGCCGCGGCGGCTGCGTTCGCGGTCGTCACCGCTGCGGCGCTCGCGGTCGTCGGCGCTCCGGCGCTCGCGGTCAGTACTCCTCCGGCATTAGCTGCCGTCACCGCCCCGGGTGCTGGCCGCCCGCCGCTGCACGTGATCAGCCTGCGGAGCGAGTTCGCTGCGGCGCTGCAGCACGCGGTCCCGGTGCGGGTCGCCGGCGTCGTCCCGCCCGTCGGGCGGCGGGTCAGGGCCGCGGCGCGGGCCGCGAGCGGATGCACCGAGCCGAACTGCGACCTGATCTACGGCGGAGGGCCGGTCCAGCACGCTCCGCACGTCTACCTGCTGCTGTGGGGACCGCGCTGGAGCACGTCCTCACCCGTCTACTCCTACCTCACCTCCTTCTACCGGGGGCTTGGGGTGTCGCCGAAGGACACCTGGTCACGGGTCGCCTCGCAGTACGGCGACGGCGGCGGCTACCCGGTCGTCGGCGGCTCGGTGTTCAGGGGTGCCTTCCAGGACACCGCCGCGCCGCCCACGTCCGTCACCTTTGATGACCTGGCCGCCGAGGCAGACGGGTTCGTCAAGCACCAGCACCTCACCGACCTGGCCGACGCGCAGATCGTCGTCGCCTCACAGACCGGGACCTGTTTCAGCGACATTTTCGCGGGGAACTGCGGCCATCCGGATGCTTCGGGCACCTACTGTGCCTGGCACGCTTATTCGGGCACGGTCGCCTTCACCAATCTGCCGTACCTGCTGGACGCCGGCAACTGCGGCGAGAACTGGATCAACCCGGGATCTAAGGGCACCTACGACGGGTTCTCTATGATCGCCGGTCACGAGTACGCCGAGTCGATCACCGACCCGCAGCCGTTCGATGGCTGGGCCGATCCCAGCGACACCATCAGCGACGGCGACGCGCCCGGCGAGATCGCCGACAAGTGCGCCTGGGGCGGCTCGAACTGGGGCGGCAACGATCCGGAGGGCGACGTCACGCTGTCCACCGGAACCTTCGCCATGCAGAGCCTGTGGAGCAACGCGGCCGGCGGGTGCGTGATGGCCGCTGCCGCCGATCGCCTCACCATCACCGGCCCGGCCAGCCAGCACGGCACGCTGGGCCAGGCGGTCCGCCTTCGGGTCAGCGCCCGCTCGAGTTCCGGCGCGGCGCTGTCCTTCCGGGCCGCCCGGCTGCCCGACGGGCTGTCGATCAGCTCCTCGGGGCTCATCACCGGCAAGCCAGGCGTCACCGCCGCTACGTTCACGCCGGACGTTACCGTCACCGACAGTGCAGGCTCCGCCGCGTCGGCCGCCTTCACCTGGTACGTCAGCTCGGCGGCCGGGCCGGTGACCGGGTATGCCTCCAGGTGCATCGATGACTACTACGGCCGCGTCCGCAGTGGTAACAAGGTTGACTTGTGGTCCTGTAACGGCAAGAGGCGCCAGCGCATCACGTTCACGGCGAGCGGCGAGCTGCAGGTGGTTGGCCGCTGCGTGAGCGCGAAGAGCGGTGCGGTCCTGGAGCGCTGCACCGGCTCCGCGGCGCAGACGTGGACCCGCCGGGCCGACGGCGAATACGTCCTGAAGTCCGACGGCCAGTGCCTCACCGATCCGCGCCTCGTCTCGGCCAACGGCACCCAGCTCAGGCTGGAAGCCTGCTCCGATGCCCGCAGCCAGCGCTGGTCGCTGCCTGGTTAGGGGCTGCTCTCGAGCCGCGGCAGCCAGGCTCTCCAGGGGCGCCCGGGTCCCCTTTCCTGATGTCGAATCGATACCCTGCCTTATGAGTACTTCGCCGTTGTCCCCTGAGGAGATCCGCGCCGCCGCCGAGGTGCACCGGGAACTCGGGCCTGAGTACAGCGACGCGGTCGTGGCCGCGTTTCTCGACAAGGTCGACCGTGAGGTCGCCGCCCGCGTCGAGGCCCGCCTAGCGGCCGCAGCCGAGGCGCCGCCGGCCAAGCCGGCCAGGCCGGCCAGGCCAGGCGCCCGCCGCACGCTGCTGAAGGGCGTCGCGATCGGCGCCTGTGCAGGTGCGCTGGCCGTCACCGTCGTTGTTCACCATCCCGTGATCCAACGCTCGTCGAGCCAAGTCTCGGCAAACCCCTCCCACGTCAGGCCGCAATCAGGCCGGGCTGCGCCCTAAGCCCCGCCCGTCAGCGTGACCGCCTGCCGGGATTGGCCGTCAGGCGATTGCTGCTACCTGACCGTGAGCACGATCCTGGCCAGCCAGGTAAGGGCGTAGTCATTGGTCGGCGCGTTACCGGTGGTGTTGCACTGGCCCTTGTGCTTCCCGGACTTGCGCCTCGGCAGGTAACCGGCGAAATAGATTCGCAGTTTCATCGGACCCGAGGCGCCCGCGAATGCGCCGGTGCTCTTCCTGCCCACCACCCTGAAAGTGGCTTTCTCCACGCCGCTGTAGTGGCACGTCCTATTATTCAGGGACTGGCGAAAGTGACGGCCGGTATTCCGGATGGTGAGCCTCCCGGCGGAGGTCGTGATCGCGCGCGTCCTGGTTTCGCCGGTGTATATGAACCCGCGGGCGCGTACCACTCCCCGCAACCTCAGCGGGATCCTGATGCTCTCTTTCGTCCTCTTGCCGTGCGCCGAGCCGGAGATGAACTCCAGGCCGGTCACCGACCGGCCGACGTTATGACCGCCGGCCGGGCGGTTGCTCGCCAGCGCGGGACCCCCCGCGAGCAGGAGCGCGGCCACGCCGCACACGACGGCTAGCACGCCGAGATGGACTCCGAGTCGTTGCATTTCAATTTCCCCCGTGAACTGGTAACGCATTGACACCGGGCAGCCTACACGAGCGGAGCCGACCCATTAGCGTGACGACTTTCCAGCGATTATCGCCGAAAAGGCGTCGCGATCACCGAAATCGCTAGCGCTGGATTCCGGTGAACAGGACGGCCACCTTGTCGCGGGCGCCGATGACACCCGAGCGCCGCAGCGCGAGCAGCCCGGCCAGCCCCGCGGAACCGGTCGGATCGACCGGGATGCCGGTCGAGTCGACCGCCAGGGAGTTCGCCTCGAGCAGCAGGTGCTCCTCCGCCACCACCGGCCGTCCGCCGGTCAGCAGCATTCCCTCGACGACCGCCCGCCAGTCGTAGGTCTCGTCATCGAGAATCCCGGTCGCCACGCTCTTCGGCTCGTGTTCCCACGGCCACATTAGCTCCGACCTTTCGGCGGCGGCCGCCGCCATGGCCGCCTGCACTCCCGCCGGGCCAGGCTCACCGGGCAGCGTCGCGCGGATGAGCTCGTAGGCCCGCTCGAGCGGATGCGCCCCGGTCGTCTGCACCGTGTGCACCCGCGGCAGCCGCTCCAGCGCGTGCAGCTGCGCCGCCTCGCGGAGCGCGTGGATGGCCGAGCTGGCCAGCGCGCCGCCGCCGACCTGGATGATCAGGTGGTCCAGGCCGCCCGGCACCTCCGCGAGATCCGTCACCAGCTCATAGCCGAGCGTCTCGCCGCTCTCGATGTTCAGCCCGTTCTCGTTGCCCTGCGTAGTGAACGGCAGCGCTCCGCGGTCCAGTTCCTGCCGCAGCCGCAGGTACGCCGGGTCGCCCGGCTGGCCTTGCTCGCGGGGGCACACGACCACCTCGGCGCGCAGGTCGTTCAGCCGGGCCAGCACGCTCTTGTCGGCGTCCGGCGGGACGAACACGGTCAGCGGCCAGCCGCCGGCCCGGGCCACCACCGCCGCGGCCAGGGCGGCGTTGCCGCAGCTCGCGATGGCCAGGCCGCGACGCTGCCCGGGATCAAGGATGCCGATCTGCTCCATGACGGCTAGGTGGACCAGCACGCCGAACAGCTGCCGCCCTTTGTGCGATCCCGAGACGTTCCCCGTTTCATTCTTCACCCACACTCCGCCGTGGCCGGAGAAGCCGACCGGCCCGGCCAGCTCGCGGCTGTCGAAGAACGGCGTGACCGTGAAACCGTGTCCGTCGACATCCGCGACCGCGCTGTCGAGCCCGGACACCAGTTCGCAATAGGCGGCATCGCTCATGCCGTGGGCCAGGGCGATGTGGTGGGAATGCATCAGTGCGCGATAACGAAGGTACGGGTTGGCCTCGGTACCCCGCGGGAAGCTCACCTGCGACACGTCGAGTACCCGGTCCAGCACGTGATCGACGTCGTCGGTCCCCGCGCGCGGGCACCTGAACGGGTACGGGTCGTCAGGGCCGGCCAGGTAGCCGCAGCCCGAGCACCTGATCGAGCTGGCCAGCGTGGTCATCTGCCGCCTGCCAGGCCGGTCCGGTCGTTGAACTCATCGATCAGCGCGTCCCAGGCGGGCAGCAGGTCGCGCAGCCCGGTCCAGAACCGCTGGTCGCGCCGGGCCTGGAAGTCGGCCAGGCTGACCCCCTGCTGCTCGACCCAGGTGAAGTAACCGAGGTTGAAGATCCGCTCCCGGTCGGCGAGGGTCGTCTCCAGCAGGTTGTCGGTGCTGTCGGCCAGCAGCCACCGGCCGTAGACCTCGGCGGCGTCGCGGGCGTCGAAGCCCTCGGGGAAGTCGCGGGCGGCGATGCGCTGCCGCTCGCTCTCGTACATCTCGGCCCCGTCGGTGGCCACGGTGATGATCACGTCATCGGGCCCGAGCCGGAGGTACTTCGCCGTCTTCACGGCGGCCAGGATGTTGCAGATGCTGGACAGGCCGAACGCGGGCAGCGCCTCGATCACGTGGTCGGGGACGCCCTGCTTGCCGCGCAGCTGCTCGATGCCGGCACGGGTGGCGAACAGCAGCGACAGCTGGTCGGTGGCCCGGTCAGAGATCCCGGCTACGAAGTCGGTGTTCATCACGTTGTGGATGAGCGGGATGTGCTTGTCGCCGATGCCCTGGATGTTGTGCTCACCGAACCCGTTGGCCAGCATCGTCGGGCACTCGAGCGCCTCCACCGCGACGATCTTGGCACCGTAGGCGTCCTTGAGGTGGTCACCAGCCCCGAGCGTTCCGGCCGACCCGGACGCGGACACGAAGGCGGCCAGCCGCAGCCCGGGATCGGCCTCGCGCATCGACTCGTAGACGCATCGGAGCGCGGTCCCGGTGCACAGGTAATGGACGAGGTGGTTGCCGAACTCCGCGAACTGGTTGAAGATGACGTTGGCCGGGTCAGCCGACAGCTCCGCGCACTTGTCGTAGATTTCCTTGACGTTGCTCTCAGTGCCCGGGGTCTTGATGATGTCGCCCGGATCAGCGACCCAGTGCTCGAGCCAGGCGAACCGCTCCCGGCTCATCTCCTCGGGCAGCACGGCGACGCCGCGGGCGCCCATCAGCCGGGAGATCGCCACCCCGCCCCGGCAGTAGTTTCCCGTGGACGGCCACACCGCCCGGTGCCGGGTGGGATCGAACTGGCCGGTGATGACGCGGGGCGCGAGGCAACCGTAGGCGGCCAGCACCTTGTGCGCCCTGATCATCGGGAACAGATCACCGAGGGCCACCACGATCTTGGCGTCGACGCCGGTCAGCTCGCTCGGCAGGACCACGTGCACCGGGGTGCCGACCAGCCCGGTGCGCTCGGCGTCGTTGTACCAGTGCGACCGGAACAGGTTCAGCGGGTGCGCCTCGTCCGGCTTGACCCCGGCCAGCGCCGCGCTGATCGGTGCCGGGATGCGGGCCGGATCGGCCAGCTGGGCGAAGGTGGGCAGGACGATTCCCGCCGTCCGGAACCGCTCGACCGTCCGGTCGTAGACCGCCTGGTCGGCAATGTCGGTTTGCAGTCCTAGTGATGTCATGTCAGGCCGTCCTTAGCGTCAGCTCATGGTCAGGGCCATCACGGCCTTCTGGCCGTGCAGCCGGTTCTCGGCCTCGTCGTAGACGGCCGACTGGGGCCCGTCGATGACGCTGTCGGTCACCTCGACATTGCGGTCGGCGGGCAGCGGGTGCATGAACACGGCGTCGGGGCCGGCCAGTTCCATCCGCTTGTCGTCGGTGATCCACGACGAGTACTTGGCGATCAGGCGGGCGCCCTGCGCCTCGTCGGTGGTGGTCGTCACGGCCCCCCAGCTCTTGGCGTAGACGACATCCGTACCGCGGAACCCCTCATCGAAGTCGTCCATGACCTCGAAGCTGGTCCGGGCGTCGCGGGCGTTGCGCCGCGCCTGCTCCATGATCTCCGGCATCAGGCCGAACTCCGGCGGATGGACCAGCCGGACGTTCATCCCGAATCGCGGCAGCAGCAGCGCCAGGCTCTGCGGCGCGCTGATCGGCTTCTGGTAGCTCGACGAGCAGGCCCAGCTCACGGTGGCCGTGCGGCCGCGCAGGTCGCCGAACCGCTCGATCATCGTCATCAGGTCGGCCAGGGCCTGATGCGGATGGTAGACGTCGCACTGCATGTTGAGCACCGGCACCCGGCTGGCCTCGGCGACCGCGTTGAGGTAGGCGTTGCCCTCGCCCCAGTCGCAGTGCCTGATCGCGATCCCGTCGTTGTAGCGGCCGAGGATCTCGCCGATCTCCTTGGGCGTGTCACCGTGGGCGATCTGGGTCGACTTGGCCTCGATGAACTGGGCATGCCCGCCGAGCTGGGCCATCCCGGCCTCGAACGAGGCCCGGGTCCTGGTGCTGGGGAAGAAGAACAGCATGGCCAGGACCTTGTCGCGCAGGAACGGGTGCGGCTGGCCGAGGGCGCGGTCCCGCTTGAGCATGAACGCCACGTCGAGCAGGGTGTCGATCTCGTCCTTGGTCCAGTCCTGGAGCGTGATCAGGTCACGGCCCCGCAGGTTCGTCTGCATCGCGGGCCCCCTACTCCGCCGCGCCGAGGACGAGCGCCAGCAGCGCCATCCGCACGGCGACGCCGTTGAACGCCTCGACCCAGTACCGCGCGTGGCGGGTGCTGTCCACGTCCGGCGGCAGCTCGTCCATCCTCGGCAGTGAATGCAGGATGATCGAGTCGCTCTTGGCCTTGTCCCGCAGCAGCTGCCTGGTGACCCGGTAGGCCTCCGGCGTGGTCCCGCGTTCGGCCGTCGCCTCGACCCTGGCCTGCGTGTAGTCAGCCTGGACGACCGGCTCCATGTAGATCACGTCGGCCTCGGCGATGCACTTCTCGACGGTCTCGACCTCGCGGTACTGCACGTTGCGCTCGTCGAGCTCGGCCTTGAACTCCGGCAGCAGCGACATGTTCTCCGGCGAGACTACGAAAGCCTCGATATCGAACTGCGAGCAGGCGTACAGGATCGAGTGCATGGTCCGCATCCGCATGTCGCCGACGCAGAGCATCTTGAGCCGGTCGAGGGTCCCCTTCGCCTGCCAGATGGTGTAGAGATCGGTGAGGACCTGAGTGGGATGCTCGCCCCAGCCGTCGCCGCAGTTGATCACCGGCACAGATGCCCACTTGGCCGCCTCGGCCGGCGCGCCCTGCTGATGGTGACGCATGGCGATCACGTCGCCGTAGTACTCCAGCATGTGGGCGGTGTCCTTCATCGTCTCCTGGTAGAAGTCGCCGGCCCGGGTCATCTTGGCATCGGCGAAGCCGAGGACGTGACCGCCGAGACGGTGCATCGCGGCCTCGGTGGCCATCCGGGTACGGGTGCTCGGCTGGTAAAAGGCGGTCAGCAGCGTCTTGCTCTTCAGCAGGTCGGTGTTGCGCCGCTCCAAGGCGTACGGCTTGAGCTGGTCGGTGACACGGAAGATCTGGAAGAACTCCTCACGCTCCATGTCCTTGAGCGACAGGATGTCCCGGCCGAGGAAGCTGCGCATGACGTGGTTCTCCTCACTTAAGGGGTGTGAAGGTGTCGATCATCAGTTCGACGTCGTCACCAAGGGGGTAAAGGATCGGGCAGGTCGCGCCGCTGGCGATGTACTCGCTGACCTTGGCGCGGCATTCGGCCGGGGTCCCTGAGGCGGAGATCATCTGGACCGCCTCGTCGGGAACCAGCCGCATGGCCTTGCGGATTTCCTCGGGACCGGCGGGCCAGGTAAGGATCTTGCCGATCGCCTCGATCAGCTTCGGGTCGACCCCGCTCGCCTTCATGATGTGCGGCTGCTGTCCCAGGTACTGGGTCAGCAGCTCGCGGGACCGGTCGAGGGCCAGGTCCCGGTCCTCGTCGACCGAGCAGACCACCAGCTGGGGCCGGTCGATGTCGGCGACGCTGCGGCCGGCCCGGTCGGCGCCCGCCGCCAGCGCCTCCAGGGCCCGCTTGTTGTAGTCGGGACCGACCATGTAGTTCAGCACGACGCCGTCGCCGATCTCCCCGGCCACCTCCATCATCTTCATCCCGGTCGCGCCGACGTAGATCGGGACCTGCCGCGGCGAACGGTCACCGTGCACGACGTCGATCTCGACGTCATCGAGGTGGACGAAGTCGCCGTGGTAGGTGACCCGCTCCATGGCCAGCAGCCGGCGGGTGGCGGTGACGACCTCCCGCATGGCCTGCAGCGGATGTTCCCGGCGCACGCCGACCTTGCTGGCCAGCGGCTCCCACCAGGCGCCGAGACCGAGGACGACGCGGCCGGGGGCCAGCTCGTCCAGCGTCGAGAACGTCGCGGCCAGCAGCCCCACGTTACGGGTCCAGATCGGGATGACGCCGGAGGCCACCTTGATCCGCTCGGTCACCGCGGCGAACGCGGCCATCGGGACCGTCGCCTCCCTGACCAGGCGGCTCTCGGCCTGCCAGACCGCCTCGAAACCGCGCTGCTCGGCGTAGCGAACGTAGTCCATGCCGTCCCGGATCGGGTGCTTGTCCTGCAGGTACAGGGCTACCCGGCCGTCGCTGGTGATCGTCATGTCGGCTACTGTCCCTTCGGGGTAAACGGGTGCGCGGGGATCTCATCGAGGCGCGCCCACAGCCGGGCCGCCTCGCGGGCCGCCGCCTCGGCGATCTTCGCCTCGTCGACCCGGGTGGACCGGCCATCGGCGATGACCACCTCGCCGGCCACGATCACGTCCCGGACCCGGCCAGCGGCCAGGCCGAACACCCAGTGACCGGGCAGGTTCTGGCTGGACAGCGGCGCGGGCGGGTCATAGCTCAGCACGGTCAGGTCGGCTGGCGCCCCGGCGGCGATGCTTCCGTGCAGCGGCTCGCCGAAGATACGCCCGGTGAGCCTGGCCCCCTCGGCCAGCCGGTCCAGCGGCCATCCCGGGCCGGCCTCGGCACCCGCCTCGACGGCGCGGAAGTACCCGAGCTGGGACTCGGTGATCATGTCACCGCCGATGCCGTCCGTGCCGAGCGCCACAACCGGGCTTCGCGAGGCCGGGCCGCGCAGGGCTCGGGCCAGCGGCGAGTATCCGACGCGGTTGTTCATGTTGCTGCGCGGGTTGTGCGCGACCACGGCGCCGGATGCCACGATGTCGGCCACCTCGAAGTCGCTGACGTGGACGCAGTGCGCGAGCAGCGCGTCGGCGGTCAGCACCCCGGCCGCGGCCAGCCGCTCGATCACCCGCGCGCCGTATCTGGCCACCGCGTCGTCCTGGTCCGCTCGGTCCTCGGCGACATGAACGTGCAGCCCGACCCCGGCCGCGGCGGCGGCCTGCGCGCACGCGGCCAGCGTGTCGTCGGACAGGGTGAAGGAGGCGTGCGCGCCCATCAGCCCGCGGGTCAGCCGGCGCCGACCGGCCAGGAACCGGCGGTTCTCGGCCACGCCCGCCGCCGCCCGGGCCGGCCCGTCCCGGTCGCTGACCTCGTAGCAGAGCACCGACCGCAGGCCGATCTCCTCCAGCGCCTCGGCGATGATGTCGAGCGAGCCGTCGATGAAATTAGGTGATGCGTGGTGATCGATCACGGTGGTGGTGCCGGCCCGCAGCGCCTCGAGCCCGCCGACCAGGGCCGATAGCCGCACGCTCGGCTCGTCAAGCGCGCGGTCCAGGCGCCACCAGACCCGCTGCAGGATCTGCAGGAAGCTGGCCGGGGGTTCTAGCCGGTACGGCATGCCGCGGGACAGCGCCGAGTAGAGATGGTGGTGGGCACACACGTTGCCGGGCAGCACCAGCGTCCGCGAGCAGTCACGGCGCGGCGTGCCCTCCGGCGCCTGGCCCACGGCGACGATCCGGTCGCCCGCGATGACGACGTCAGCGGTGACGACCCGCACCGGGTCGAGCGAGGTGACCACGCGGCCGCCGCACAGCGCGAGTTGCGGGACCACCTCGGGGCTCAGGCTGCTCATCGCAGGTGCGCCAGCTTCGGGACGGCGGCCAGAGCGGCCGCCGAGTCTTTCATCGGAAGCCGGGTGCGGTAGCGGCCGTCGAACGCGTGCAGCGCGCCGGCGACCGCGGCGGCGGTCGGCACCAGGCCGATCTCGCCGACCCCCTTCGCGCCGTAGGGCCCCTCCGGCTGCGCCTCCTCGACGAAGATGGCCTCGACCGGCGGCATGCCCGCGGGGGGGATGATGTTCAGGGACTTCAGCGTGGTCGTCACCGGGACGCCGTCGGCGACGACATACTCCTCCGACAGCGCTTGGCCGAGGCCCATGTGGACGGCACCCTCGATCTGGCCTTCCAGGAGCGTCGGGTTGATCACCTTCCCGACGTCATGCGCGGCGATCACCTTCGCTATCCGGCCCGCATCGTCGAGAATGACTACCTGGGTAGCCCAGCTGTAGGCAAAGTGCGTCACCGGGCGATCCACGGCCGCTCCGGGGGGCGTCGTCTTGTCGATGCAGACCTCGCCGTAGTACTCCCGCCCGGCCAGGTCGGCCAGCGTCCGGCCGTCAAGGTCAGCCCTGAGCTTAGCGGCTGCCGCCAGGACGGACCGGCCGCCCAGTACCGTGCCGCGCGAGGCGGTGGTCTGGCCGCAGCCGAGCTCATAGCGGGTGTCGACCCGGACAGTGACCTGCGGCGGGCTGAGGCCGAGTTCCTGGCAGAGCATCTGCATCAAGACGGTGTGCACGCCCTGGCCCATCTCGGTCCAGGCGTGGAACAGGGTCACCGACCCGTCGGTCTCCGGGCGCAGGATGGCCCGGCCATACTCGGCCAGGCCGTTGCCGACGCCGGTGTTCTTGACCGCACAGCCGATCCCGGCCCGCGGCGCGGACTTGTAGGCGTCCTTGACGGCCAGCAGCGTCTTGCGCAGCCCCACCCCTGGCCCCAGGCGCTGACCGGTGCCGAACACGTCGCCGGTGTCCACCGCGTTGAGCCACCGGATGTCCCAGCCGTCCAGCCCGACCCGCTCGGCCAGCCGGTCGAGCATGCCCTCCACGGCGAAGTTCACCTGATTAGCGCCGAAGCCGCGCATCGCACCGCACGGAACGTTGTTCGTGTAGACGGCGCGTGCCTCGATGTCCACCGCGGGCAGCTGGTACGGGCCGCAGGCGTGCCCGGCCGCGCGCTCGAGGACCTTGTCCCCCACGCTCGCGTAGGCGCCGGTGTCACCAATGATCCTGGCCCGCAGGCCGAGCAGCCGTCCCCGCTCGTCGCAGCCGATGGTGTAGGTCATGGTGAGCGGGTGGCGCTTGACGTGGAACCGCATGCTCTCGGCGCGGCTGAGGGTGAGCTTGACCGGGCGCCCGGTGCGGGCGGCCAGCAGCGCCGCGTGTCCCTGGACGTTCAGGTCTTCCTTGGCGCCGAACGCGCCGCCGTTGGACACCAGGGTGGCCCGGACCTTTTCCTCGGGCAGCCCGAGCAGGCTGGCGACCTGCCGGCGGTCGCTCCAGATGCCCTGGCCCTGGGTATAGAAGTGAACGCCGCCGTCGGCAGTCGGGTATGCCAGGGCCGACTCCGGCTCGAGGAACGCGTGCTCGATCCGCTGGGTCTGGAATGTCTCGGTCAGCACGTGCGCCGCCGCGGCCAGGCCGGCGTCGACGTCGCCGCGCTTGACCTCAGATAGTGACAAGATGTTCCCCGGGGCGTGCGGGTGCAGTTGCGGCGCATCGGGCGCCATGGCCGCCGCCAGGTCGGTCACCGGCTCGAGAACCTCGTAGTCGATGTCGACCAGCGCGGCGGCGGCCCGGGCGGCCGCCCTGGTCTCCGCCGCGACCAGGGCCACGACATCCCCGACGTACCTGGTCGTCTCCCCCGCTCCGTACAGCTGTACCCAGTCCTGCGTGATCTCGCCCTGGATCCGTTCACCAGGAACGTCGGCAGCGGTAAGGACGGCCACCACATCGTCAGCCGCCCGGGCCCGCGTGGTGTCTACCGACACGATCCTGGCCCGGGGATGGTCGCTGAAGCGGACGGCCCCGTGCAGCAGGCCCGGCAGGCTCATGTCGTTGATATACGGCTTGTCGCCGAGCGCGAGCTCCCGTCCCTGGTAGCGGGCGGTGCGCGCGCCCACCCGGCCGCTCCGGTCAGGTTCGGGCAGCGGGACGCCGGCCCTGGCCGCCGCGTTGAGCAGGATCGCGTCGGCGATCTTGACGTATCCGGTGCATCGGCACAAGTTCCCGGCCAGCGCCGAGACGACCTGCGCCCGGGCCGGGTCCGGGTTCTTGCGCAGCAGCGACTCGGCCTTCATGACCACGCCCGGAGAGCAGAAGCCGCACTGCGATGCGCCAGCGGCCACGAAGCTATCTGCCCACCGCTCGCGGTCTGCGGCCGCCAGGCCTTCGTGGGTCTGCACCTCGCGTCCCGCGAAGCGGGCGGCCTTCTGCGCGCACGACACCACGGCCTTGCCTTCGGCCAGCACGGTGCAGGCCCCGCAAGAACCCTCAGGCGCGCAACCGTCCTTCACCGAGGTGACCCCACAGCGATCCCGGAGTACCTCGAGCAGGCTCTCGCCGCCGCCCACGTCCACCGACACAGGCTTGCCGTTGAGGAAGAAGTCCATTTACACCGCCCCTAGCGGCGCTCGGCGGAACGGCCGCTGCGCTGGATCAAACGTCCCTCGGGTCACTGGTGCCGCGTAGGGCCGAAGGTCCCCGCACCCTGTACCCGAAAGCCACCGGCAGCGCCCCGGGCACTCCCCGGACGCTCCCCGGGCGCTCCCCGGCCACGATGATCTTGCCGAAGTGTCAGCAGACACGGCAGTGACGCTCATGTTAGCGCGCGACCGCCCAGCACATCGCTGGCGGCGGCCCGTTTGGCCTGTCGGAGCGGGGCCTTTGGCCCTTTGGCCGAGCCGGGCCGCGCGTGAGAGTGATCTTATGGCGATCATTAGCGCTTATCAGCGTCCGTCCACCATAGCAGCGGCGCTGGCCTGCCTGGCCCGCCCCGACGCCGTGCCGCTCGGCGGCGGGACCAAGGTGAACGCGGCCGCCGACCTTCGCCCCGTCGAGGTGGTGGACCTGCAGGCCCTGGGACTGGACCTGATCGACGAGCTCCACGGCGATGCGGCAGTGATTGGCGCGACCGTGACGCTCAGGAAGCTGGCCGACAGCACCGCGGTTCCGGAGGTGATCCGCGAGGCTGCGCGGCGCGAGCAGCCGAGCACTCTGCGAGCTCAGGCCACGGTCGGCGGGTGCGTGGCGACCGGCGACCCGGAAAGCGAACTACTCGCCGCCCTGCTCGCCCACGATGCCGTCGTGCGCATCACCGGGCCAGGCGGGACGTCGGAAGTCACCCTGCCGCAACTGCTCGCCCGGCGCCCGGCAGCCGTCGGCGGCATCATCACCGCCGTCACCATCGCCACCGCGGGGCGCAGCTGCGCCGCCCGGACCGGCCGCACCCGCGCCGACCGGCCGATCGTCGCGGCGGTGGCTCGCATCACGCCCGACGGGCGGCGGCAGGTGGCACTCACCGGGGTGGCGGCCACACCGGTCCTCATCGGTGTTCCGGACCTGGCCGGCGCCATGGGCCGGTTGGATCCGCCGGGTGACTTCCGCGGGTCGGTCGAGTACCGACGTTCCCTGGCGGCCATCCTGACGGCCCGGGCGCTGGACGCGATCTCATGATGGGCGGCTGCTGATGGACGTCAACTTCATTCTTAACGGGGTCGCTAAGCGGGTCGCCTGCTCGCCCGGAGACACGCTGCTGGCAGTACTTCGCCGCGAGGGATGCTTCAGCGTCCGTTACGGCTCGGAGACCGGCGAGACCGGCGCCGCGGCCGTCCTCGTCGACGGCCGGCTGATCTCGGCGGACGTGCTGCTGGCCGCGCAGGCCAGCGGGCACGAGGTCACCACCGTGGAGAGCCTGAACGTGGCCACCGGCGAGCTGCATCCGATCCAGGAGGCTTTCGTCGACACCGGCGCGCTGCAGTCCGGATACTCGGCAGGCGCGATGATCCTGGCCGCCAAGGCTCTGCTCGACGGCAATCCCGACCCGTCCGATGAGCAGATCCGCGATGCCCTGTCGGGGATACTCGATCGCGAGAGCGGCTACGTGAAGGTGGTCGAGGCCGTCCGCCGGGCCGCCGCCGCGCTCCGGGGCGAGAAGCCGGAGCCCGTGACCGCGCTGATTGTCGAGCGCCTCACCAGGGAGGCCGGTGACAGCGACAGCACCGCCGGGACCGCGGGCGCCGAGGAGACCGGCCGGGGCGTGTCCGCGGCAGTGCCGCGCGTCGTGCCCTCAATCGACGTCCCGGACACCGCGGTGGTCGGCAAGCCCGAGCACAAGGTGGACGCGGTGCGGCTGGTGAAGGGCAACCCGGCCTTCACCGACGACATCGAGATGCGCGGGATGCTGCATGTCAAGGTGCTGCGCAGCCCGCACGCCCACGCGCGGATCATCGCCATCGACGACTCAGCCGCCCGGGCTCTGGACGGCGTGCACGCGGTGCTGCATCACTGGAACACGCCGCGGGTGAAGTACGCCTCCGGCGGCCAGTCCTGGCCCAACCCCTACCCGTGGGACCAGGTGAGCTTCGACGACAAGGTCCGGCACGTCGGCGACCGGGTCGCGGCGGTCGCCGCCGACAGCCCAATGATCGCGGCACAGGCGTGCCAGCTGATCAAGGTGACCTACGAGGTGCTGCCCGCCGTCTTCGATGAGCTGGCCGCGATGAGGGACGGGGCGCCGGTCATCCACGACGAACCGGACTCCGCGGGCATCGTCGATGCGGCCCGCAACATCAGCTCGCACATCGAGGGGCGGACCACCCGCGACATGGAGGCGGCCCTGGCCGGCGCCGACCGGGTGTTCGAGCAGACCTTCCATGTCCAGCAGGTACAGGCCTGCCCGATCGAGCCGCACATCGCGATCGGCTGGCTGGACGAGGACGAGCGGCTGGTGATCCGCACCTCCACGCAGGTGCCGTTCCACGTGCGCCGGATGCTGGCGCCGCTGATCGGCCTTCCGGTGAAGCGCATCCACGTGATCAAGCCGCGCATCGGCGGCGGGTTCGGCGTGAAGCAGGAGATGCTGATCGAGGACATCGTCGGTCACCTCGCGCTGGCCACCCGCCGCCCGGTGCGGCTGGAACTCACCCGGGAGGAGGAACTCGCGTTCTCCCGGACCCGGCACTCGCAGACCATCACCTACCGCACCGGAGTCGACCGCGACGCCCGGCTGGTGGCGCAAGACCTGCGGATTGTGGCCAACACCGGTCCGTACGGGGTACACGGCTTCACCGTGCAGTCCGTGTCCGGCCTGCGCGGCCTGTCGTCCTACAACTGCCCGGCCAAGCGCTATTCCTGCGACGTGGTGTACACCAACCGGCTGGTGTCCGGCGCGTTCCGCGGCTACGGTGCGCCGCAAGCGCTGTTCGCGCTCGAGTCGCACATGACGGACATCGCAGCGGCGCTCGGCCTGGATCCGATCGAGTTCCGGCGGCGGAACTGGATCGGCGTCGGCGACCCGCTGGACATCGCGCCGCGGCTCAGCGAGCGGGGCGGGACCGATGACATCGCCCCGGAAGATCTGCCCAAGGTGACCAGCTGCGGGATCCAGGAGTGCGTGGCGCAGGCCAGCCGGGCGATCGGCTGGAGCCAGCGCGCCGATCCGGCCTGGCGGCTGGTGCCGGGGCGGCCGGACGTCCGGCGCGGCATCGGGTTCGCGCTGTGCATGCACGGCACCGGCATCCCGTTCACCGACATGGGTGCCTGCTCGATCAAGATGAACGACGACGGGTCGTTCAACATGCTGGTCGGCGCCACGGACCTGGGCACCGGGGCCGACACAGTGCTCGCCCAGATCGCGGCCGAGGTGCTCGGCACCGGAGTAGACGACTTCATCGTGTACGCCGCCGATACCGACGTCACCCCCTTCGACGTGGGCGCGTACGCGTCAAGCACCACCTACATCTCGGGCATGGCCGCCAAGAAGGCCGCCGAGGCTGTCCGGGTGAGGATCCTGGAGCGGGCGGCCCGGATGCTGGAGGTCGCCGAGCCCGCCGACGTGGAACTCCGGGACCGCCGCGCGTGGGCGCCCGACGGCCGGTCGGTATTCCTCAGCGACGTGGCCCTTGACACCCTGCACACCCGCGACCAGGAGCAGATCATGGGCTCCGCCTCGTTCGTCGCGACCGACTCGCCCGCGCCGTTCGCGGCTCAGTTCGCCGAGGTGGAGGTGGACCGCCGGACCGGCGAGGTCACCGTGACCAGGCTGGTCATGGCCGTCGACTGCGGGGTGGCCGTCAACCCCGTGATGGCCAGCGGCCAGGTGGAGGGCGGCATGATCCAGGCGCTCGGCTACGCGCTCACCGAGGAGCTCGTACTCGACGACGCGGGCCGCCCGGTGAATGCCCGGCTCGGGCCGTACTGGATTTTCCGCGCCGATGACGTGCCGGCCACCGAGGTCTTCCTGGTGCAGACGATGGAGCCATCCGGACCGTTCGGCGCCAAGGCCGTCGGCGAGATCCCCATGGATGGGGTCGCCCCCGCGGTCCGCAATGCCATCCTGGACGCCACCGGAGTGGCCATCGACACGCTGCCGCTCACGCCCGAGCGAGTCTGGCGCGCGCTGCAAGCGGGACCGGGGCGCCATGGCTGACGAAGCAGCGACGTCGCTGCTACATGAGCTGGTGGCGGCGATCGACCACGGTGAGCGGGTCGTGCTCGCGACCGTCGTCGACACCTGCCGGTCGGTGCCCCGCCACGCCGGGTCGAAGATGCTGGTGCGTGAGGACGGCCGGCGGTCGGGCAGTGTCGGCGGCGGCGCGATCGAGGCGCGCGTCGCCGCGGCGGCGCTGGCGGCGCTGGCCGATGGACGGGGCCGGCTGGTCCGCTATGACCTGGAGGATCCGCGCAACGCCGAACCGGGTACCTGCGGCGGGCAGATGACCGTGTATCTGGAACCGCACCTGCCGACGCCGACCGTGTTCGTCATCGGGTGCGGCACGATCGGCCGGGCCGTGGTGGATCTCGCCCACTGGCTGGGGTTCCGGGTGGTTGCCTCCGACGACCGGCCCGACATGGTCACCAGCGAGTTGCTACCGGGGGCCGATCTGCTGCTGCCAGGCCCCGTCGAAGACGCCCTGGCGGCCGTCCCCCCTAGCGCGGACACCCACCTGGTGCTATCCACCCGAGGGGTACAGGTGGATGCTGAGGCACTGCCGCTGCTGCTCGCCAGGCAGGCCGGCTCGATTAGCGTCCTCGGCAGCAGCAGGCGCTGGCAGTCCACCCGGGCCGAGCTGCTGGCCCGCGGCGTTTCCGAGGCCGCTCTCAGCCGCATTAGCACGCCGGCCGGGCTCAGCCTGGGCGCTGAGACCCCGCGCGAGATCGCCCTGGCCATCATGGCCGAGATCGTGGCGGTGCGCCGTGGCGGCCAGGTCCTCCCGGCCCGGTCATGAGCCGCGCCCTCTCCGAGGTGCTGGTCGTCCTGCGCGGCGGCGGCGACCTGGCCACCGGCGCCGCCTGGCGGCTCAAGCGAGCCGGGTTCGGCGTGCTCATCTGCGAACTAGCTGCGCCGCTCACCGTCCGCCGCGCGGTCTCCTTTTCCAGCGCGGTCACCGACGGCTCGGTGACCGTCGAAGGAATCAAGGCCGTTCGCGTGCGCCTCAACGAGGCGGCGGCCCTGGTCCGGTCAGACCTCGTGCCCGTCGTGATATCGCCTGGCCTCCCGGCACCGGGCGGCAGCTTGCTGGCCGACGTCGTGGTCGACGCGCGGATGGCCAAGCGCGTGCTCGACACGACGATCGGCGACGCGCCGCTCGTCGTCGCCCTCGGCCCCGGTTTCGCGGCCGGCCGTGACTGCCACGCCGTCGTCGAGACCATGCGCGGCCCGCAGCTCGGCCGGGTTATCTGGACCGGCTCGGCCGCGCCGAACACCGGGACCCCAGGCGTGATCGGGGGTCACGGTGCCGAGCGGGTGCTGCGGGCCCCGGTGCCAGGGACGGTACGGTGGCTGGCCAGCATCGGCGATGTGGTCGAGGCTGCTGCGCTGCTCGGGACCGTGGACGGCGCGCAGGTACGTGCCCCGTTCGCTGGCCTGGTCCGCGGCCTGGTGGCCGACCAGTCCGCCGTGACCGCCGGGCTCAAGATCGGCGACGTCGATCCCAGGGCGGACACCGACTGGCGGCAGATCTCGGACAAGGCGCTGGCCATCGGCGGCGGCGTGCTCGAGGCCGTGCTGACCTGGCTGCACCGATAAGTACTTACCGGACCAGCGCTCCGGACCAGCGCTCCGGACCAGCACTCACCGGACCGGGGCGGGAGCGAGGAGAGACTCGGGACCGGGCGGCGGCGCGGTCTGGTCGATCAGCCGCCCGTCGCGCAGGAACACCACCCGGTCGGCCCACGAGGCCAGCTGCGCGTCGTGGGTTACCACCACCACAGCCACGCCCCGCTTGCAGGCGGCATGGATCAGCCGCATCACCGCCTCACCGTTCGCCCAGTCCAGGGCGCCGGAGGGCTCATCAGCCAGGAGCAGCCGGCGGTCCCCGGCTACCGCGCGGACGATCGCCACCCGCTGCCGCTCGCCGCCGGACAGCTCACCGGGGAAACGGCCTGCCCGGTCGGCCAGGCCCAGGTTCTGCAGCGCCGCGAGCCCGGCCGCGCGAGCCTTCCGCGCTGAGGTGCCGTCGAGTTCGAGTGGCAGGGCCACATTCTCGGCCGCAGTCAGCCCGGGCAGCAGGTTGAAGTCCTGGAACAGGTACCCGACCGAGCGGCGGCGCAGCCGCGCCCTGGCGTTGCGCGTCATCGTCCTCAGCGCGGTGCCGCTGATCAGCACCTCCCCACTGCTCGGATCCTCCAGGCTCCCGGCGATGGTCAGCAGCGTGGACTTGCCCGATCCGGACGGCCCCATCACCGCTACCATCTCGCCGGCCTCCACCAGCAGGTCTACCGTCCGAAGGGCATGCACCTCGGCCTGCCCCTCGCCATATACCTTCGATACGCCGCGCAGTTCCAGCACGCTCATCGCCGCGCTCCCGCCTACCTGCGGCCGGACCGGCGGGTCAGGCCGCTGATCTCTGCGTTCATGACGTTCCTCGCACCCTCTCGGGCTCGGTCCAGGACGTTCTCCGCGGGCCCGGGCTCACCGGTACTGCTAGCTAGGCTAAGACCGGCTGCTCTGGCCCCGACATACTGCTAGGCGGTCTCTTCGGGGTGGAGGTAGCTACACCCTCGTTCCGGGCCAGGGGCCAGCGCGACCGCGCATCCTGGCCTGCGGTGCCGGCCTGCGCGGCCCGAGCGTGCGGCGATACGGCGGATTCAGGGGCCGGTGGTCTCCAGCGAGGCACCGTTGGATGGCAGCAGCCCGAGCGGGCTGGGTTCATCGAACTGGACGCGTACCGCCGGGCGGCCGTCGGCCAGCCGCGTCGTGGTGGCGCTGGCCGGCAGGTATGGGGGCTCCTGGGCACGCACGAACGCGAGCAGCGAGCTCAGCGATCCGGCCCCCGAGCCGTGGCCGGCCGCTATGGCAATATCAGTTAGCCGCAGCGGCACCGCGCTGCTGGCGCCCGGCCCGGCGTCGGCGAAACTGGGGATCACGACGTGGTACGACTCAGCCAGCGCGGAGAGGATGATGAGCAGCCGGGAGTCCACGTCGCCGGCTTCCAGCGCCCGCCGAGCGGCAGGCGCCGCCGTCAGGTGCGCGTTATGGAGCAGCTGGGCTCCGGCCGCACGTCGCGCCAGCAGATCAGAATGCAGCTTCCGCAAATAGGCGGCGCTGCCTATCTGGGCGGTCACCCGAATCTGAATCGCTGCGCTGCCGGTGCCGCTGCCGAAGCTCGCGACCACTAGCGGCGCGTACACGCCGCCGAGCCGGCTGCCGAACTCGCTACGAACCGCGGCGGTCGCCACGACGATGTCGGTGGCGAGCGGATCACGAGCACCGCCGGGCCCGAGTTCGAGCAGGTTGGCGGCCGCGATCCCCTTCGCCTGCAGCGCCGCGCACATCGCCGGGTCGCAGGCGATGTCGGTACTGCGGCTGACCTGCTGAGATATCCAGGTCGCGGCGCGGTCGCGATTGCCGGCCGCTAGCCCCGCCGCCGCGCCGGTTGGATGGGCCTCATAAGTCCGCCGTGGCAGGTAATGCCCGACTGCGGTGATCGCGAACGCGAGGATCGCGATCACGCCGGCCGCCACCGCCCCAGGCCGCCCCCACCTGGCGATGCCTTGCCGAGGCGGCGCGTCCGGAACCGGCACGCCCAGCGGGACAGAGTGGTCCGGCGCTGCGTGCAAGGCCGCCGCCGGCTCCTCCGCAGCACCGGCCTCCGCCGCCGCCACCGCCGCCGCCACAGGTTCCTCCGCTGCCGCCGGCTCCTCCGCTGCCGCCGGACCGTCCGCACCGCCCGCGTCAGCCACCGCCGCAGGCTCCTCCACTGCCGCAGGCTCCTCCACTGCCGCAGGCTCCTCCACTGCCGCAGGCTCCTCCACTGCCGCAGGCTCCTCCACTGCCGCCGGCTCCTCCGCAGCACCCACCTCAGCCGACACCGCAGCCGCCGCCGCCACGGTCTCCTCCGCAGCGCCGAGTTCGGCCGCCCCGCCAGCCGCCGGCTCCTCCGCTACCGCCGGCTCGTCCGCGGCACCGGGCTCACCCGGCACCGCAGCCATCTCCACCGTTGGCTCGTCCGCAGCATCCGGCTCACCCGGCACCTCAGCCGTCGGCTCCTGCTCGGCACTCGCTTCCGCAGGCACCCCAGCCGAGGCCACCGCCGCAGCACCGGGCTCAGCTGGCACTCCAGCCGCTGATTCCTCCGCAGCGCTCTTCGTCCGCTCCCCGGCCGGCATAACGGTCACGGGAGTTGGCACGCTGGTCAGGGGCGTCGGCCAGCTCCGTGGTGCCGGCCGGGCCAACCGCGGAGCGCGACCAGTTGTGTAGTCGGCCGAGTCCGGATCCGACACGAGGATCCCGTCGATCTGACGGCCGTCCCCGGCGGCGCTGAGCGCGACGCTGGCCAGTTGCGCGGCGGTCGCTGCGCCCGCCGAAACCCCGAGCACCGTAGCGTCTGTGCGCAACGTGTCAGCAACACACGGGGCCTGGCCGTCGACGACGGCGACGACCACGATCAGCTTGGCGGACTGCCGCCAGGTCGTGTCATCGTGGTCGGCCACGGCCGCCCGCAGCAAGCTCGATTGTCTCGAGGACGACGGCGTGGCGCACGCCACGCGCAACCCCGCCGTGGTGGTCGGGTCCTGCTCCGGCCCGATGACCAGCGCCGTCGGAATCCCCAGGGACGCCGCGAAGACCGCCAGCTGCGGTCCCAGAGCCAGCGCACCCCGGTCCGAGGACATCGAAAGGACGGCCACCGAGAACCCGTCGCCGCCGCTCACGTGGGCAGACTGGACGTCGCCCGGCCGCAGGTAGCGCAGGGCGTTGCGCAGCCGCCGCGCGTGGACCGCGCGGGGCTCGTAGTCCTTGAGCAGCCTGGCCCACCGGCTGGCGTCGGCTGGCTGGCTGACGGGGATCGATGCCAGGACCGGTACCCCTAGAGCATCTGCTATCTCATCCTGCTCTTGCAGTCGGCGGTCGCCGCGGCCGATCAGCAGCGCGCAAATAACTCCGATCAGCGCACCAATGAGAGCACCGAGCCCGCCCTTCACGAGCAGGTCGACGGGCAGCGGCGTTCCTGTCGCGCTCTCCGCTGGCTGCAGCAGTCGCGCTTGTACCTGCACGGCGGGACTGTTGGCTGGGCTGACGTAGGCCACATAACTGCGAGCGACAGCGTTCGCGATGCCCTCAGCCTGGGCAGGCGTCCCACCCTGGGCGCTGATCGAGATGGCATCGGAGGCCGGGCTCTGCACGTGAACGCGGCTACGCAGAGCCGGCAGCGAGATAGCCGGTATGACGCTGCGCAGGGCGTCGGACAGCACCGGGTTGCTGTCTGCGATCACGACCTCGGTTGGCACCTCGCGAGTGGACGACGGTAGCACAACCAGCGCTTCGCTCGTGAACATCGGCGGTTTGAGCAGGGCAAATGCGAGGCCCGCGAGCAGGCCAAGCGCGGCGACCGCAGCGACGGCGGCCCAGTGCCGCCGGACGATCTGCACGGACCTCCTCAGGTCCAGTGCCTGCTCGCTCATCCGGCCTCCGCCTGAATCCCCGTCACCCCTTGCTATCAGAGAAATCGGATGCGTAATTTAATACGGCCCGAGCATGTAAAAGAATAATTCTGTCATCATCCCGCGCCGGGAACATCCCGCCGGGTATCGTTTTCTCGCCAAACCGGCCCGCGATCGTGCGTCGGTCAGGACTTACCGGTCATCAGTTGCTGCTGGCCCATGCCGAGGCCGGCGGCCTCGGGGACGGGCACCTGCCATGGGGCACCTGGATTGGGCGGCCATGGGGATGATCCGCCGGCCGGCCGCAGGCCCACGATGTCGTCGGGTCGCACCGGCGCCCGGTTCAGCTCCAGGCCGGTGGCGTCCCTGATCGCGGCGACCACGGCCGCGGTAGCCACGATCGTGGCCGACTCGCCCACCCCCTTCACCCCGTAAGGGACGTCCGGCTCAGGGTCGGAGACCAGCTCAGAGTTGATCGGCGGGACATCGAGGATCGTCGGTATCAGGTAGTCGGTGAAGGACGCGTTGGCGATCCGCCCGCCGCGAAGCTGGACTTCCTCCATCACCGCGAGCCCGAGCCCCATCGCGGTGCCCCCCTCGATCTGGCCAGCCACCGCCGATGGGTTGATCGCCCGGCCGACGTCCTGCACCGCGTCGATCTGGATCACCCGGACGAGGCCGAGTTCGGTGTCCACCTCCACGACCGCCCGTTCCGCGCCGAGCACGAAGCTCACGTGGATGTCACCCTGCCCGTCGGAGTCAAAGCCCGTCGTCCGGCGGTGGTGATAGACCTCGCTGCACTCGACCGGCTGTCCGAGCAGCTCATCGATGCGGTCGCGGCCCGGGTCGATGGGCCAGCCTGCCCGCAGCGCAAGCTCCGCACGGGCCGCCTGGCAGGCCAGCTGCACGGCGCCGCCTGCCATCATGGTCTGCCGCGAGGCCGAGGTCGAGCCGGCCGACCCGACGGTCGTGTCGTGCGGAAGGAACGTCACCTCCTGGATCCCGAGCTCGGTCCTGGCAATCTGGGTGAGCACCGTCAGCAGGCCCTGCCCGCAATCCACGGCGGCCGTCTGGATCTCAGCTACCGGCCCGGCGGGCCCGACTGACAGCCTGACGTTGGCCTGAGCCGAGTCGTCGAATCCCTCACTGTAGGCGACGTTCTTGAAGCCGATGCCGTAGCCCACCCCGCGGCGCAGGCTCTCTCCCCTGCTCACGTTCCCCGCACCGCCCGGATATCCGATCGGGCTGCGTCCGGCCGCTCGCTCCGGCGGCGGCACCGGCATCGCGGCCAGAGCGTCAATCATTTCTCGCATCGGCGCCGAGCCCCGGATGACCTGGCCGGTCGGCAGCACGGATCCGGTCCGCACCGCGTTGAGCCTGCGCATTTCCAGCGGGTCAAGGCCGAGTGCCGCCGCCAGCTTGTCCATCTGCCCCTCGTGCCCGAAGCAGATCTGCGGTGCGCCGAAACCGCGCATCGCGCCGCACGAGGGGTTGTTGGTGTAGACGACCGTGCCGTCGATCAGCACGTTCGGTACCTCGTAGGGGCCGGCCGCCAGGGTGGCTGCGTTGCCGAGCACGGCAGGCGATGACGAGGCGTACGCGCCGCCGTCCAGCAGCAGCCTGGCGTGCACGGTGACGAGCCGGCCGTCGCGGGTCGCGCCGTGCCGCAGCCACAGCCGGGAGGGGTGACGATGCCGGTGGCCGCGGAAGGACTCCTCGCGCCCGTATTCCATCTTCACGGGCAGGCCGGTAGCCAGGGCCAGCATGCAGGCGTGGATCTGCAGGTGGATGTCCTCGCGCGCGCCGAAGGCGCCGCCCACCCCGGCCAGGGTGATCCGGACCTGTTCTTCAGGCAGGCCAAGGCAGGCGGCCATCTGCTGCCGGTCGACGTGCAGCCACTGTGTGTTGACCTGCAGATCCACACCGCCGTCCGGGGCCGGTCTGGCCAGGCCGCCCTCCGGGCCGAGCGGCGCGTTGTCCTGCATCGCCGTCTCGTAATACCCCTCGACCCATACCTCGGCGGCCGCGCTGGCGTCGCCATGACGGATGTGGACGTGGCGCAGCACATTGCCGAAGTCATGCACCTTCGGGGCGTCCGCGTTCAGCGCGTCCGTCATGTCAAGCAGTGGTGTGAGCAATTCGTAATTGACCGCCACCAGCGCGGCCGCGCGCCTGGCTAGCTCTGGATCGTCGGCGGCCACGATGGCCACTGGCTCGCCCGCATAGCGCACCCGATCGGACGCGAGCACGGGCTCGTCCGCGAACTCAAGCCCGAACGTGGCCTTGCCCGGGACGTCAGCAGCGGTCATGACGGCGCGCACGCCGGGCAGCGCGAGCGCCGGGCCGGCGTCGATGGAGACGATGAGCGCCGAGGCATGCGGGCTCCGCGTCGTGGCGCCGTGCAGCATGCCATCGGCCCACAGGTCGCTGGCATACTCGAATGCGCCGACCGCCTTCGGGATGCCGTCCACTCTGGGCACCGACTCCCCGACGCCGCCGGCGATCTGGCCGGTGACCGGCTCGGTGCTGATGACGCTCACGCGACCCTCCGCTCCGCCGACGCCGACGCCAGCCCGCCGGTCCGGTCCCGAGCGCCGGTCATGTCCTGCGCTCCGCCGCACGGCCGGCCGCGAGGTGCACGGCGTCCAGGATCTTCTGGTAGCCGGTGCACCGGCACAGGTTGCCCGCCAGCGCCTCGCGCACCGTGTCGTCTGATGGGTCAGGCTCGGCGGCCAGCAGGTCTGTCACCGCCACCACCAGCCCCGGCGTGCAGAACCCGCACTGCACGGCGCCCGCCTCGACGAAGGCCCGCTGCACCGGCCCCGGGGTTTCCTGGTCGCCGAGTCCCTCGATCGTCGTGACCTCGCCACCGTCGGCCTGCGCCGCTAGCACCAGGCACGCGCATACGACCTGACCGTCCAGCCAGACCGAGCAGGACCCGCACTCGCCCTGCTCGCACGCGTTCTTCGTGCCGAGCAGGTGCAGGCCATCACGCAGGAAGCCGAGCAGGCTCGCGCCAGGCCACAGGTCAGCTTCCCGCCACTGGCCGTTCACCCGTACCCGGATCAGCATCCGATCACCTCGCTGGTACTAGCCGTGCGCCGATCCTCAACCGCCCACCGCAGGGCCCGCTGCGCCATGACCCCGCAGGCGTGCCTCCGGTAGGCGGCGGCACCGCGCACGTCGTCGATGGGCGCCGCTGCGGCCTGCACGAGCTCGCCGAATTCCCGCGCGACCGAGCCAGGCAGCGCGGCCGCCGGATCCTGCCACGCCCCGGAGTCGGCCAGCGCGCGTTCGGCGAAGGCCTCGGCCGCCGTCGCTCGCACCACCGTCGGAGCCACCGAGCCGAGCGCGACCCGCACGCTGCGGGCGTCCTCGTCGATCTGCAGGCACAACCCGGCCACCGCGATCACCATCGCGTTGCGGCTGCCGATCTTCGAGAATGACCCGGGCCCCCTCGGTACCCGCCACCGCATGCCGAGAATGAGCTCGTCCGCCGCCAGGGCCGTCCGCTTCACGCCGGTCAAGAACTCGTGCCAGGGCAGCGCACGCGCGGCGCCACCGGCCCGGCCGACCACCACCTCGGCCTGGTAGACGGCGAGAACGGGGAGCGCGTCACCGGCCGGTGACGCGGTACCGAGGTTCCCGCCCGCCGTCGCCCGGCGGCGGATTTGCGGGGAGCCGACCGACCTGGCCGCCTGCCCCAGCGGCCGGAAGTCGCCCAGCTCGCGCTCGATGCGATCGTAGGTCACCCCGGCACCGAGGAAAACGCAGCCGTCCTCCCGCCGGATCTGCTGTAGCTCGCGCAGCCGGCTCACGTCCAGGAACGCCTCCGGGCGCAGCCGCCCGAAGTTCACCTCGACCATCAGGTCGGTGCCGCCGGCAATGGGGACGGCCGACGGCCTGGCCGCCTTCATCTCGAGCGCCTCGCCGAGCGAGCGGGGCAGGAGCACGTCCATGACAGCAGGCCCGCCCGTCAGGCCGACAGCGGGACCGGCTCGAACCTGACCGTGTCCACCAGTCCCCGGTCGGTGATCCTGAGCTCAGGTATCACACTCAGGGCCAGGAACGACATGGCCATGAACGGTGCCGGATATGTAGCGCCCAGCTCGGAATGCGCGGCGGCATCAAGGCGGGCGGCCGCGGCGGCCACCTCCTCGAACGGCAGCTCCGACAGCAAGCCCGCCACCGGGCAGGGCAGCTCAGCCAGGACCCGCCCGTCCAGCACCGCGACCTGCCCGCCGCCGATCTGCCTGAGCCGGTTCGCGGCAAAGGCCATATCGGCGTCGTTCATTCCCACGACACCGAGGTTGTGCGCATCGTGGGCATGCGTGGAGGCGAGCGCGCCGCGCCGCAGTCCGAACCCGGAAACGAACCCGATCCCGATCCGGCCGGTTCCTTTGTGCCGCTCGATCACGGCGGCCTTCGCCAGGTCGCGGTCCGGGCGCGCGGTCGCGTACCCGTTTGAGTGTCCGGGATCGGCGACGAGCGCCCGGGTGGTGAGCGTGTCCGGCTCGACGCCGATGACGTGAACCTGCCCGGCGGCCGCGACCCGGAAGTCTGCTGCCGACAACGCCGGTATCTTGACGCTGTCGTGCATCCACTGGGGGGCCCGCGCCTTGGGTATCGCCATGGCCCGCCCGCCAGAGGCCACCAGCCGCCCCCGCTTCCAGACCATCGAAGGCCGGAACTCCTCGAGCGAGGGCACCGCGACGATGTCGGCGAGGTAGCCGGGAGCGACGGCACCGAGGTCGTGGCGGCGATGCCAGCGTGCGGTGTGGAGCGTGGCCATCACGATCGCGTCCGCCGGGTCGCAGCCGAGGGCGATCGCCTTGCGCACGACATCGTCGACGTGGCCGTCGCGGACCAGCTGGTCAGGCTCACGATCGTCGGTGCAGAGCATGGTGTTACGCGGCCCGTGCTCCAGCACGATCGGCAGCAGCGCCTCGAGGTTCCGGGCAGCTGACCCTTCCCTGATCATGATCCACATGCCCAGGCGGCGCTTCTCCAGGGCCTCGGCTGCATCTGTGCACTCGTGGTCGCTGCCGATACCGGCCGCGATATATGCGTTGAGCGCGGGGCCGGATAGCCCCGGGGCGTGCCCGTCGAGGTGGCCTCCGGCCTCGACGACCGCGCTGAGCTTGGCCAGCACGTCAGGTTCGCCCGCCACGACCGCCGGGAAGTCCATCACCTCAGCCAGCCCGATGACGTCGGACCGTTCGGTCACGAACCCGCGGATGTCGTCCGCCGTCACAGTGGCGCCGCTGGCCTCGAAGCGGCTGGCAGGCACGCAGGAGGGCACCATGACGTAGTAGTCGAGGGGGACCTGGCCGGCCGAGTCGAGTAGCGCGCGGACCCCGCGCAGCCCGAACACGTTCGCCACCTCATGCGGGTCGATGAAGACCGTCGTGGTGCCGTGCGGGAGCACGGCCCTGGCGAACTCGTCGACCATCAGCTTCGTCGATTCAATGTGCATGTGCCCGTCGAGCAGGCCGGGAACGAGGATCTGCCCCCCGACATCCACTTCCTCTGCTCCGTGGTAAGAGCCGAGGCCAGCCACGTGCTCGCCGCAGATCGCGATGTCGGCCTGCAGCAACTCGCCGGTGAACACCGACAGCACGCGGCCGCCCCTCAGGACGAGATCAGCAGGCACATCGCCCCGGGCGACCGCCAGCCGCCGTTGCATGTGCTCGGAGTACGACTGGCTGGCTGTCATGGTTCCTCCCGGACGTTTCGACCCCGAGCGCGTCATGATGGCCACACGATAGGCAGGTGCCGCCAGGGGCTGAAGAGTCCTTTGGTCCCAAACCGGGGACTAACGACTGCGGAGCTCACAGAGCGGGGTCTCGGAGATCAGGGGTAGCCCCTGATCAAGAAAGCCGCGCCAGCGGCCCGCGGGGACTGCCCTCGAGATCTGGGCTGGCACCATGGTCTGGTGAGTTCAGCGGCGGTTCTCGAGCGCGCCCGGCGGATCGCCGACGACGTGCTCTTTCCTGCCGCCATGGCGGTTGACCGCACGGCCCGGGTCCCGGAGAGCCACCTCGACCTGCTGGCCGGCGAGGGCTTCTACGGAATCGCCGGTCCGCCGGACTGCGGGGGGATGGACCTCGGCAGGCAGGCAGCGGACGCCATCATCGAGATACTCGCGGGCGGCTGCCTCGCCACTACCTTCGTCTGGCTCCAGCACCACGGCGCCGTCCGCGCGGCCAGGGACAGCGCCGAGCCTGCGCTGCGCGAGCAGTGGCTGAAGCCGCTGTGCAGCGGCTCGCGCCGGGCCGGGGTGGCGCTCGGCGGTGCCCGGCCCGGCCCGCCGTTGCTGCGGGCCAGCCGGGTGGACCGCGGGTATGTGCTGGACGGCCTGTCGCCCTGGGTGACCGGCTGGGGAATGATCGACACGCTCTATACGGCCGCCCGCGATGAGCAGGGCAACGTCGTGACCGCCTTGCTGGACGCGACCGCCGCTGCCACGCTGACAGCCGAGCCGTTGCCGCTGGTGGCCGTGACCGCCAGCTCGACCGTGCAGCTCCGCTTCGACGGTCATTTCGTGCCGGCCGGCCGCGTCACCGGCAGCTGCTCGCATCACGACTGGCTGGCCCGCGACGCGCTGGGGCTGCGGCCCAATGGCTCGCTCGCCCTCGGAATCACCGCCCGGTGCTGCCAGCTGATCGGGCCCAGCCCGCTGGACCGCGAGCTGCGGGCCAGGCGCGCCGCGCTGGACGAGGCACCGCCGGACGCCATGCCCGCGGCCCGGGCGGCCGCATCGGAGCTGGCGATCCGGGCGGCGGCCACCCTCGTCGCGGCCTCGGGGAGCCGCGCCATCCTGGCCGCCGAGCATCCGCAGCGGCTGGCCCGCGAAGCGCTGTTCCTGCTGGTGTTCGCCTCCCGGCCGGGCATCAAGGAGCATCTGGTCGGGCTCCTCACCGCGGCTCGGTCCTGACCGGCCTACCAGCGCTGGTGCCGCTGCGGGCTCCGGCGCAGCCACAGCACCGCGAGCAGGGCGATCACCAGCCAGGGCAGGAATGACTGCACCAGGACGTGCCCGAGGACCGCCGCCGCCGCGACGACCAGGACCAGGAATCCGAAACGGTGCGCCCGGTGCTGATGCCGCCGCCGCGGCGCCGGTCCGGCGGCCTGCTCGCCAGGGAGGTCCGCGAACAATCCGTCCAGGTCCGACTGAGTCTGAGCGGTCATCGCCCTATCCGTTCGCTCGTCAAACTCGGCTTGATCCAGCCGTCCCTCGCCATAGTGCTTGGCCAGCCGGTCGGTGACCGCAGCGCGGTCAGCGTCGGAGAGCCGCAGGTCGGGACGCACATCGCTGGCGCGGCGACCGGGTGCAGATTCACGTGTCCGTGACGGACCGCACGGCGCTTGCATGTTGATGCGACCTCCTTGGTCGGTGTAGCGGCCGGTGCGCCGGTCAGTACGACCTGAGCTGCCTGGACTGGACGAACCGGCTGGCGATGGACTGCTCGGCGCCTTCCTCGGGGATGAGGAGCCAGCCGGCCAGGTAGATGGGCAGGCCGGCGCCGCCGACGACGGCCAGGACGGCGAAGACGATGCGTACCACGGTCACGTCGACGCGGAGGTACCCGGCGATGCCGCTGGCGACTCCCGCGAGCATGCGGTCGTCGACGGGGCGGCAGAGCGGCTGGGGCTGGTCGTCGTGGTCGGCTTCGGTGTTCGGGACTGTGTGGTTCGTGTCTGTAGTGTTCATGGCTCCAGCCTGCCGCCGCCAGTTCCGCCTGGCCATCGGGAAGACCCCTGATCCGACCCTGATAGTCGGGCAGCAAGGTCAGGGCCTTGCCGGATAGGCGCAGGTGCGGGAGGGCGCGATGATGGAGAGGTGGACGAACGAACCCGCTCAGCGTCGGACTGGCCCTCCGCCCGCCCGGCCGGCTGGCCCGACTGGCAGCCGGACCGCGACGTGCCGCCCCAGGCACGCTGGCCTGGCCGCCGGCGTTTCGGCGGCCGCGGCCCTGGCCGCTGGCGGCGGGGACCCCGCCGCAGCGGGCCGCTGCGGCGCGGGCAGGAGGACCGGCTGGCCGGCGGGGTCGCAGCCGGCCTGGCGGCCCGGACGGGTATCGACGTCACGATCGTGCGAACCGCGTTCGTACTCACCGCGCTGAGCGGCTTCGGCGTGGCCGCCTATGTCCTGGCCTGGCTGCTGGTGCCCGCGGTCGGCAGCAGCAGCGCCATCGCGAGTAAGGCGATGACCGACCGGCGGGGCATCGCGCTCGCCGCCGGGGCCTGCTCGCTGCTGGCCCTGGTGCTGATCATCGCCTCCGTACTAGGCGCCGGTTTGTTCAGCTCGGTGGGCTGGCCGCTGGTCGTCAGTCTGGCCGCCGTCATACTGATCTGGAGAAACGCTCCTCCGGACGAGCAGGCCGTCATCCGCCGCCTGGCCGAGCCGGTGCTCAACGTGGCCGAGGGCAATCAGCGGCGCGCGATCGGGCTGCGCGCGGCGATCGCCAGCGTGCTGCTGGCAGTCGGCCTGATCATGCTGCTTTCCGGGCGTACCAAGCACCTCGCTGCGCAGCCGCTGGTCGGCGCGGCGCTGGTGATCGCCGCGATCGTGGTAGTGCTCGGCCCATGGTGGCTGCGCATCGCACGGGACCTCGTCATTGAGCGCCAGGCCAGGGTCCGGGCGGAAGAACGAGCCGACATGGCGGCTCGGGTACACGACTCGGTGCTGCAGACGCTGGCCCTGATCCAGCGCCGGGCGGACCAGCCCCAGCAGGTCATCCAGCTCGCCCGGGCCCAGGAGCGCGAGCTGCGGGCCTGGCTGTTCGACGGGCGGGCGCCTGGCTCGGTGGCTGGCCAGGACCTCACGCTCGCCGCCGGGGTCCGGCTCATCCAGCAGGAAGTGGAGGCGCAGCACGGGGTGGCCGTGGAGGCCGTCACCGTCGGGGACTGCCCGCTCGACGATAATCTGGGCGCCCTGCTGGCCGCGGCGCGCGAGGCGACGGTCAACGCCGCGAAGTGGTCGGGGGCTCCGGTCGTGTCGCTGTTCGCGGAGGTCGAGCCGGAGGAGGTCTCGTTGTTCGTGCGAGACCGCGGGCGCGGATTCGATCCGGCCGAGGTGCCCGGTGACCGCAAGGGCCTCGCCGAGTCCATCCACGCCAGGATGGCCCGTCGAGGTGGTTCCGCGGTCGTCCGCAGCGTCCAGGGCGAGGGCACCGAGGTGTCGCTGCGGATGCCAAGGACGGCCGGCGAACGCCAGCCGAGCCGGGCATGACCAGCCCCGGCGGTGACACGGCGGACGGCCGGCCGCCGAGGGTCTTCATCGTCGACGACCACGCCCTGTTCCGCTCCGGGGTCCGATCCGAGCTGGGTGACCAGGTCGAGGTGGTGGGCGAAGCGGATGACGTCGAGCCGGCGATCGCCCTGATCGCCGAGTCCGTCCCCGATGTCGTGCTGCTCGACGTGCACCTGCCGGGCGGCGGCGGCGCGCTGGTGGCCACGGCGATCAGGGCCACCCACCCGCAGGTGCGTTTTCTCGCCTTGTCGGCCTCCGACGCTCCGGAGGATGTGATCGCCGTCATCCGGGCCGGCGCGCGCGGCTACGTGACCAAGACAATCTCCGGCCTCGACCTGGTGGCCGCGGTGCGCCGGGTGGCGGCGGGCGATGCGGTCTTCTCGCCCAGGCTGGCGGGGTTCGTCCTGGACGCCTTCGCAGCCCTGCCGCCGGCCGCCGCGGGGCCGCCTTCCTTCGACCCTGAACTCGACCAGCTGACCCCCAGGGAACGGGAGGTGCTCCGGCTGATCGCCAGGGGCTACACCTACAAGGAGATCGCCCGCGACCTTTACATCTCCGTCAAGACGGTCGAGAGCCACGTTTCCTCGGTGCTGCGGAAACTCCAGCTGTCGACCCGCCATCAGCTCACCCGTTGGGCAGCCGAGCGGCGCCTGACCTGATCCGGCGATATCGTCTCTTACGTCGTATCCTCGGCGGTGGCATTCCATTTCACCGTATGGCCCCGGGAGGGCGCTATGCCCGCAGAAAGCGGCCCGGCCATGAACGGATTTGGCATGTACTGCGTCGAGACGAGAATCAAGTAAGTCGGCTCCCGGAAGGGCGGGCTCCATGCGATTGCGCGCAGGCGTGGCGATCGACCTCGGCACGGTCAACACTCTGATCAGCATCGCTGGCCGCGGGCTCGTCGTCGAGGAGCCCTCGGCGATCGCCATCGACCGGACGAGCGGCGCGGTGGTGGCAGTGGGCCGCGCCGCAGACACCCTGGCCGGGAAGGATCCGGCGGACCTGGAGGTCATTCACCCGCTCAGGGACGGGGTCATCGCAGACCTGGAGGCGACGACGGCCATGCTGCAGGCCTTCCTGCGCCAGGCCCGCGTCCATCGCCGCCCGCTGCGGCCATCGGCAATCGTCTGCGTGCCGAGCGGCGCCACCGAGGTGGAGCGCAGGTCCCTGGCGGCCGCAGTTGAGAGCCCCCGGCCGCGATGCAGGGTCAGACTCATCGACGAGCCGGTTGCCGCGGCCGCAGGCGCGGGCTTCGACCTCGCCGACGGGACTGGCGCCTTCATCGTCGACATTGGCGGCGGGACCACCGAGGCAGCCGTGGTGGCGGGCGGTCACCTCGTACGCTCCCAGTCGCTGCGCCTGGCCGGCAACGCCATGGACGAGGCGATCATGCACGCCGTCAAGAGCGAGTTCGGGCTGCTGCTCGGCCGTAACGCCGCCCGGGGGCTGAAGATGACGCTCGGGCTGACCGACGGCAGCGGCGCGGCCGGGTGGCTGGAGGTGGTCGGCATCGACGCCGCGCGCCGGACGCCTCGCGTCGAGGAGGTACCCGGACGCCTCGTGGCCGCGGCGCTGGAGAGTCCGGTGGCCACGATCGTCCGATCGGTGGAAGAGATGCTGTCGGACATCCCGCCGAACCTCGCCGAGGACGTCGTGCGGGGAAAGATCCGGCTCGCCGGAGGCGGAGCCCTGCTGCCCGGCCTGGCCACCAGGATCGAGACCATGAGCGGCATCCCGGCCCTCGTCGTCGATGACCCGCTGCGGTGCGTCGTCCGCGGCGCGGCCGAGATCCTTGAGCATGGCGACGGAACGCGGGGCGGCTGAGCCGACACCCAGCTCACGGAGCAGGCATAGTGTTGCATTCAGAGAGCGAGCATAATGTTGTAATGATGTAATGATGTAATGAAGTAACGGTGCTTGAGACAGGGGGGTCATGAGCGATGACCGCAGGCGGGACGGCGCGGCGGGCGGCCAGACGCAGGCCGCCGGTCGTGGCAAGCTCGCCCAACTGCTCGCGACCAGGGGCGGCATGGCCGCGCCGGAGGCACCGTTCGTAATCGAGCACCGCGAGGCGCTGATCTACATGCTGTGCGAAGCGGCCGAGCTCGAGCACGGCATCATGTGCCAGTACTTGTTCGCCGCGTTCTCGCTGAAGCAGTCGGCCGGCGAGGGGCTCACCGAGGCCCAGGCGGCCGCGGTGACGCGCTGGCGCAAGCAAGTCGCGCACGTGGCGACGCAGGAGATGCTGCACCTGGCCCTGGTGCACAACCTGCTGTCCGCGATCGGCGCCGCGCCGCACCTGTCCCGGCCGAACCTGCCGCAGCCGGCCGATCACTACCCGGCGGGCGTGCAGCTGGCGCTGCTGCCCTTCGGCGAGCAGGCGCTGCGCCACTTCATGTTCCTCGAGCGTCCCGAGGGGATGGACCTGCAGGATGCGGCTGGGCTCGCCGCGGTCGGCCGGGCCCAGCCGCTGATGAGCGAGCGTGACATCGTCCCCAGACGGCAGGACTTCGCCACGGTCGGGCACCTTTACCGGTCCATCGAAGCGGGCATCGTCCGGCTTACCGAAAAGTACGGCGAAGAATGGCTGTTCGTCGGGCCGCCCAAAGCGCAGGCAACGCAAGCGTATTTCCGCTGGCCGGAGCTGGTGGCGGTGACCGATCTTAACTCGGCGCAGCGGGCCATCGACACGATCCTTGAGCAGGGCGAGGGCCCGCGCGGGGACTGGCGGGACGCCCATTTCGGTCAGTTCGTCGGGATCCTCGATCAGCTCCAGGAGATGACCCGGGCCGATCCGAGCTTCGAGCCGGTCCGCCCGGTGGTGGCGGCCAATGTCAGGCCCCCCGAGCGTGACGTCGAGGTCTCGCTGATCACCGACCCGCTGACCGCCAGGGTCACCGACCTGTTCAACGTCGGCTACGAGATACTGCTGCAGATCTTCGAGCGCTTCTTCGCCCACACGCAGGAGACCGACGCGCAGCTCAAGGTGCTCGCCGACGCGACGCTCGCGCTGATGCTCGGAGTCATCAAGCCGCTTGGCGACCTGATCACGACCCTCCCGGTCGGCAGTGATCAGCCAGGCCGGACCGCAGGTCCCAGCTTTGAGCTGTTCTACGAGAACGACTACCTGATGCCGCACCGCGACGCCGCGTGGACACTGCTCACCGAGCGGCTGGATGAGGCCGCCCGGCTCTGCCAGGCGCTTCAGGAGGGCAGCGGGGCCAGGATCGGCGAGCAGCTGGCGCCGGTGCTCGCGACGATCCGGGAGATCGCGCGGACTCTCGCCGTTCAGCTTCCGGCCGGAAGCCCCCAGGCCCGTAACGTCCGGCAGGCTGAGCCGCTGGCGGCCGCCAAGATAACCGAGCTCGCCGCCCGGGCCGCCGAGCTGGCCCGCGGGGTCGCGGCCGCTCGGCCGCGCAACGGTCCTGCCGCCGACCTGGCCGGGGTGTTCGAGCTGGCCCATTCGGCCCTGACCGCGGCGGCCGACCCGGCCCGTAGCGCGGTACCCGGATTCGTGGTGCCGCGACTGACCGACAGCGTGCTGCGGCCACTGGCCGACGCGCTGGCCGGCTGGCCAGCCCAGCCGGCCGAGATGAGCGGCGGGACCAGCGGGACTGGCGAGACCCGCGGGACCGACGCCGCAGGCGGGACGAGCGCGACCGGCCCGACCGGCCCGACCAGCGGGACCGACGCTGCCGGCGGGACGGTCAGCGGCCTGGTGTGGCAGGCCGCAGACGCGGCCACCAGGCTGCTGGCCCGCCTGAGCCGGACAAGCGCCGTGCCGCCCGGGCTGGCCGAGGCCACGGCCGCGCTGCAGGATCTCGGCTGCGGCCTGGCCCCGGCGCATGAGCGGGCCGAGCGCCTGGCCAGTCTCTGGGAGCTGCAAAACGGATTGCCCGCGGTGATTCAGGCCGCCAAGGACGGCCCCTATCTGGTGACTAACGTGCGGCGGCTGCTCAGCCATCTGGGTGAGCCGATCCCTGCTCCACCGCAACTGGCGCTGTGCCGGTGCGGCGGCTCGGCGGCGAAGCCGTTCTGCGACGGCACGCACGCCCGGATCGGTTTCACCGACGCGAAGGATCCGAAGCGGGTCCCCGACCGCCGTGACACCTACCCTGGCCAGCGCGTCACGATCCTGGACAACCGTGGCCTGTGCCAGCACTCTGGCCTGTGCACCGACCGGCTCGGCACGGTCTTCCGCACCGCTCAGGAGCCGTTCATCGCCCCGAGCGGTGGCCGGATGGACGAGATCATCCGCGCCGTCCTCGATTGCCCGTCCGGGGCGCTGGGCCTGGCTATCGGCGGACGCGAGCTAGTCGACCTGGAGAACCGCAGGCCGCCCGCCATCGAGGTCACCCGGGACGGACCCTACCGGGTGACCGGCGGCGTCGCGATCGCCGGCCCCGAAGGTCAGGAGGTCGGGCGCAACGCGGGCGCCTCCCGCGAGCACTGCGCCCTGTGCCGGTGCGGGCACTCGCAGAACAAGCCGTTCTGCAGCGGCATGCACTGGTACGTGGAGTTCCGCGATCCGGTACCCGACGCGAGCCGTGAGCCGACGCTGTTCGAGTGGGCGGGTGGTCTGCCCGCCCTGACCCGGATGACCAGGCTGCTTTACGAGAAGCATGTGCCAGCGGACCCGCTGCTGGCCCCGCTGTTCGCGGAGATGCCTGCCGAGCATCCGGACACCGAGGCCGCCTGGGTGGCGGCGGTTTTCGGCGGCCCGGTGGCCCAGAACCAGGAGCACGGCGCCGATCAGCAGGCGGGCGCGGCGCAGGCCGGGCTGGCGGAGCCAGCGGGGATAGGGCGGGCAGGCGGGGATAGGGCCAGCGGGGATAGGGCCAGCGGGGATAGGGCCAGCACTGACCGAGGAGCAGCGGGCCCGCTGGGTCACGCTGGCCGTCCGTGCGGCCGACGAAGCAGGCCTGCCCACCGACGCGGAGTTTCGTTCAGCGCTCTGCAGTTTCCTGGAATGGAGCTCGCGGATCACCGCCGACGGCTCGCAGCCGGCCGCGGCGCCCAAGGCCGGGCCGGCGCCGCGCTGGGGCTGGGGGCCTGCCGGGCCGCCCGACCTGACCGCGGCCGCTACCGGCACTGATCAGGGCGACCAGCCGACCGCGCGGCCCGGGCCAGGTGAGGCGGTCAGCTTCGCCCGCCACATCAAAGCGCTGTTCCGCGCCAAGGACCGGCAATCGATGAGCTTCGCCTTCGACCTTTGGTCATTCGACGGGGTACGTGCCCACGCGGCCGCCATCCTCGACCAGGTGCGTGCGGGCTCGATGCCGTGCGACGGAGCCTGGGCGAGTGACAAGGTTGAGACCTTCGAGCGGTGGACAGAGACCGGCATGCAGCCGTGACCGGCCGGCGCCTGGAGCCCCCCGGCGGCCCGGCGCGGCGGCCCGGGACCGGGCCGTTACGCGGCCTGACCGCGAGCGCGTGCCTGGCGGGCCAGGTCGGGGAGCAGGCGGAAGACCTCGTTCGCCTCCGCGGTGTCGCGGTCCTCGATGTTCGCGGTGACCCGCCTGCCCGCGACGTCGAGCCGCACCGATGCGAGCCCGAGCCTGCGCTGGAGCGGTCCCTGCACCCAGCGGACGCTCTGCAGTTTCTCCAGCGGGACCCAGGTCGTCTTCCGGCACAGACGGCCGCGCGAGGCGACCACGTACCGGTCATCGCCGCCCCACGCTAGGAAGTGATAGGTCAGCGGCGCCTTCCAGCGGGCGCCGCCGGGCGCGCGCCGCGACGGCTCGGGTTGCGAGCTCAGCAGCTCACTGATCATCCCCGCCGCTTCGGCGCGCGAACCGACCGGGACGAGCGCGCGCAGGCGCTGTGCCGCCGATCTGTTCTCCCGCCGCTGGCGCGGCCCGGCGACGTCGACCTCGAGCCTGCACCAGCCGAGCGCCCGCCAGACCAGGGGCTCGACCAGGCGCACCGCCTGGACGCGGCCGGGCCTGATCGTCTCCGCTGTCGTCTGGACCAGTCCGGATCGCAGCCGCAGCCCGTCGGCCGCGGCGGCGACGACCGTGCCGTAGTCGCTGTTGAACCGCCGCCAGAGCGCGACCACGACACCCGCCCCCACCGGCAAGAACGGCGCGATGATGCCGGGCTTGCCGGTCAGTGCGACGAAGAAGGCGATCACCGCGATCACGACCGCCGCGAACGCGCCCGCGCCGCTCAGCGCGATAGCCCCGGCCAGGCGCCTGGACTGGACCCGGAACAGCGGCCGTTCGCTCGGCCCAGTTCCGGCTGCGGAGGCGGTGCCCTCCGCAGCCAGCGCGACGCGCGGGCCTGCCGCCACCGCGCCGGGTGCCCGGGCCATAGCCAGCAGTTGCTCGCGAAGCCGCTCGGCGTCCGCGAACGGCAGGCTGGCCAGGCGGCCGCCCGAGGAGTCCGCGCCCGCCATCCGCAGCCGGATCTCGGCCAGCCCGAGCGCTCGCCCCACCCCGGTCTGGACCACGTCGATCGCCTGGACCTGCGAGAGCGGGAAACGCTGCGACTGGCGCCGCACCAGGCCGGTTTCGATGCGGAGTACGCCGTCGGTGACCTGCCAGCGGGTGACCAGCCAGCTCACCACGCCGCCTGAGAGTGCCGCCCCGATCACGACCAGGTTGGAGACGAGGTCGCTGCCCGCACCATTGTGGTTGGCGAAGAATACGACCAGCAGCAGGATCACGATCGTGACCAGATGACGCCCGGCGCGGACGAGCGGTGACAGCGGGTGCAGGCGATGCCACCCGCCGAAGTCGCCCGGTGCGCCCGGCGAACTGGTCATAGTCCGGCTGCTTGCGACTCGCCGAGCGAGGCGAGTTGGTCGCGAAGCCTGGCTGCCTGGGCGCGGTCGAGCCCCGGAATGCGCGCGTCGCTGGCCGCGGCGGCGGTGTGCATCCGGACGGTCGCCAGCCGGAGGCTCCGCTCCACCGGGCCGGCCGTGACATCGATGAACTGCATCCGCCCGTACGGGATGACCGACTGGCGGCGGATCAGCACCCCACGCTTGACCATCAGGTCCTCGTGCCGCTCGGCATACCCCCACGCGGCGACGCGGCGGGCCAGGAACCGCTCGGTCAGCAGCCCGGCGGCGACCAGCCCGAGCCCGATGCCCAGACCGAGCGGCAGCGAGCCTGCGAGGCCGGCGATCAGGCCGCCGGCCAGCGCGGCCGGCCCGGTCACCGCAGTGACCTCGATCCGCCGGGCGCGCAGCAGCCGCGGTGACGGGCGCTCCCAGCGGATGCCAGGATCAACGGCGTCCGCATCCGGCTCGGCCGATCCCATCGGGGCTAATCCCATCGGACGCGCTCCGGGCGTGAGGTCGCCAGCGTGCTCCATCTCAGCCACAGTGACCCCTCGGACGGCGACGGAATCGGCAAGTCATGACAGGCGTGATCTTTGAACCATAGCAAGTCAGTCACTGCGAAAACGGTTCTGCGGGGAGCCCCTTACCCCGGCCCTCCGCTCAGCGGTTCAAGCTCCTGGCCGGGCCGCGAAGGTTCGCCCGAAGCAGGCATGAACCGGATGGTCGGCTATTAATAGCCCGAATATCGGTAGCTGATACGGCTGGCCTATTAACCATCGGTGAAAGCTGGCCGCAGGAACTTGCCAGCCGAAGCCAATCGGTCCGACAATACGGAGCCATGCCAGGAAACCAGCTTTCAGCCGTCCAGCACATCGTGCACCTCATGCTCGAGAATCGTTCCTTCGACAACCTGCTCGGTTTCCTCTACGCGGATTCAGGCAACGTCTCCCCGGCAGGAGCCGCCTTTGAGGGGCTGACCGGCCAGGAGTCCAACCCGGACTCCAGCGGGAATCCGGTCTCCGTGTTCAAGATCAACGCCAGTGATCCCGGTGCCTACTTCATGCCGGGTGCCGACCCGGGCGAAGGCTATGCCAACACCAACTCGCAGCTCTTCGGCAGCGGTACCGCGCCGGTCCCGCCGGTGGCGACCAATAAGGGCTTCGTCACCAACTTCGACGCCACCATCGCCTGGGACCAGCGGGTAGGCCGCAGCGTCCTGGCCGGTACCACCGCCAGCAGCATCATGGGCGCCTTTACGCCCGAGGCGCTCCCGGTCCTGTCCGGCCTGGCCCGCGGCTACGCGGTATGCGATCACTGGTTCAGTTCGGTGCCTACTCAGACGTTCCCCAACCGGGCCTTCGCCTGCGCCGCCACCAGCCAGGGTCACATGAACGACGGCACCGCCTCCTATACGGTCCAGAGCGTCTTCGGCCTGATGACCGCGGACAACCTGATCTGGAAGATCTACGGCTACGACGCGGAACCGCTGACTCGTAAGAATTTCCCTGACACCACGAATGCCCCCGATTCCAACTTCGGCACGTTCGCCGGGTTCACCGCCGACGCGGCGGCCGGCCAGCTGCCGCAGTACTCATTCCTCGAGCCGAGCTGGGGGTCAACGGGAAATAGCCAGCACCCGAATTATGACGTCTCGCTCGGCGAGAAGCTGATCCACGATGTTTACTACGCACTGCGCGGCGGCCCCGGCTGGGACCAGACCCTCCTGATCATCACCTACGACGAGCATGGCGGTTGCTACGACCACGTGCCGCCGCCGTCCGGAGCGGTGCCGCCCGACGACTCGCCCGGCGAGTTCGGCTTTGACTTCACCAGGTTCGGCGTCCGCGTTCCCGCCGTGCTCGTATCGCCGCTTATCCCGGCGGGCACCGTCTTCAGGGTGCCGGACGGCTCGACGCCGCTCGACCACACCTCGGTCCTGAAGACAGTCGAGACCAGGTGGGGCCTGGCCGCGCTGACCAGGCGGGACGCGGCGGCACCCGACGTGGGGGACGCTCTTGCCCTGAGCGCGCCGCGCACCGACGATCCGCTGGCCGGAGTCGTCGCGCCGGTCTCGACCGGCGCCAATCCCGCCGTCGGCGAGGTCTCCCACATCCAGCAGATCGACGCGCAGCTGACCGCAGAGCTGCCGGTCCCTGCCGAGCAGCTGCGCTCGGCCCCGGTCCTGCAGGCGATGCGGACCCCGGCCGACTATGACGAGTACACCAGGGTCCGCACGGCCACCTGGAAGGCCGTGCGCGGACCGTCGAATGCCGGGCCGGAGTAGTAGCCGCCAGCGACGGGCGTGACCGCAGCGACGCACGTGGCGCGATGGCTTCTGGTCTGAGCTGACCGGCGCCCCGCATCCCGGCGGCTTCCTGCTAACTTGAGCAAGGGGAGTTAGAAGGACCAGATCGGAGATCTGCATGGGCCTGCGCGCGAGCCAGCAGAGAGTTCTTGACCAGACTGAGATCGCGTTGCGGGACTCTGACCCCCGGCTGGTCGCGCTGTTCGCGATCTTCAGCAGGCTGAACCTTAACGAGGAGATGCCGCAAGCGGAGCAGTTGCGCGCCCGGGCGGCCCGGCTGACCAGCGGGCTCGCCGCAGCTGGCCGCTGGACGGTGTCGGCGCACCGGCTCCGGTTCCTGGTACCCGCAGCCCTGGCCGCGCTGGTCTCGGCGGTCCTGGTCGGCGCCGGGTTCCCGAGTCCGGCCAAGTGCGCGGCGGCCCACCGGGGACCGCGGTCCGCGCCGGTCTCGCGGCTGGTCCGCTGCCCGCGGATGGTCGCCTATCCGCTATACATCACCCGGTAGTCGGCCCCTGGGCAGCAGCGCTGGCGCGCCGTGGCAACCGCCGGCCGCCGCCCGGTCGCGGCCAGCCGCCCGGTCGCCGTCAGCGGCCTGGTCGTGATCAGCGGCCGACCGCGACCAGCTCCGGGCGCAAGCAGGCCTGCCTCGCCGGACCCGATCCGCCCGGCGACACCGTCCCGAGCTCGGCGCAGGAGGACAGCAATATCGTGCTGCTGCCCGGATCGGCGCTCCCGCCGATGCCGGACAGGTCGACGAAATAATGCGGCCACGGCACTGGTGGCGTGGTCCAGACAACGCGCCGCGCGGCGATGTCGTAACCCCAGGCATCGCCCGGCGCGCCGAGGTCCAGACCCAGCGCGGTACCGCCTCTGATCCCGTAAAGGCCGGGTGAGCCGGGTATAGACAGTCGCGCGATGCGCACGCCGCTCTGCGGGTCGACCCCGACCAGCTGACTGCGGCCGGTGACATAGAGCGTGTTGGTTTCCAGATCGACCGTCTCCGGCGTGCCCCGCCGCTGCCACAGCAGCTGACCGGTGTCGCCGCTGTAGGCGGCGAGCCCATCGGGCCCAGAGAACAGCACCACGCCATCGAACGCCCCGCTCAGCGTCCCGGAAAACGAGCCGCCAGCCGGCCGTATCGTTCGCTCGGCCCCGGTCCTGAGGCTGATCCTGCGCAGCGCAGTGACGGGCGCGCCACCCAGGTAGCCGTCCGCGGCGACGGTGACATACAACTCGCCGTGGTCGACTCGCCAGGCCTGCGGGACCGGCCCGGTGGCCCGGTTCCATATCGCCTTGCCGGTCGCATTGTCATAGCTGGTCACGTCGGCCGGGCCCACTACGACCGTATTCGCGGGTCCTGCGGCTATCGCGCCGCCATAGGCAGCCGCCGGATAGCTGCGGATCCGGCGGCCGGTGCGGGCGGCGAGCACCAGCTCGGCACGGACGGGCGCGCTCCCGCGGGCACCGGGGGAACTCACGCCGACCGTTACGGAGTCGGGCCAGGAGCGGACTGACACGATCGACGAGGCGGGCGGGAAACCGGTGACGGCCGTCGTCCACAATGGGTTGCCAGTGCTGATGTTGAAGGCGTCAACGGTCATGGCGAATCCGATGACCGCCACCCGGCCGCCTGCCGCGACATAGGCCTCGCCGTGGCTGGGCACTGTTCCCGTGATGCCGGCCGCCGCGGTCCACGACCCTGGCAGCGCCCTGGTCCAGCGGATCGTGCCGACCGAACCGCAGCGCCCGGCGCAGGCATGTGACGCCGATCCGATGGCGTGACCCGGGATGAGCACGGCTCCGGCCAGCACGGCGGCCAGCATGCCGCGCCGCACCCAGGTCGGCGATCCGTGCGCCATCCTCACGCTGCACTCGACCTTCCCGCCGGTGCCTTGCCGCGCCGGCCTGCCGATCCCGCTACCGCCGTCCGTGCCGACATGCCGCGCCTGCCGCTCCGCGACCGCTGGCGCTGGCCCACCACCGTGCCGCGCTGGCCCACCACCGTAGCGTTAGTCGGCAGGCGGCGGAGCGGGAAAAGCAGGCCGGGGCAGTGTCACCAGCCGTCTTGTCCGGGGATGCCTGGCAAGCTCCGCATGCCACCGCAGTAGCGTTGGCATTGCGATCTGGTCGGCCAGCCGGAGAACCGGCCTAAGCGCCGGCCGCAGGGCCGGCCAGCCAGCGAACAGCAACGGAGGAACCCATGACCGAGCGGGCGCAGCTCCCGTATGAATTCATGCCGAAGGTCCCGTCGTTCACGGTGGAAAGCGACGACGTCAGCGATGACCAGCAGATGAGCAACGCTCAGGTCTACAACTCCTTCGGCGCGACCGGCGAGAACCTGTCGCCGCACCTGCGCTGGCACGGATTCCCCGACGAGACCAGGGGCTTCGCCGTGACCTGCTACGACCCCGACGCTCCCACCGGGTCGGGCTTCTGGCACTGGCTGGTCCTCGACGTCCCGGCGTCGGTCACCGAGCTGCCGACCGGGGCGGGCAGCAGCGATGGATCGAGGCTGCCTGCGGGCGCGTTCTCGGTGCGCAACGACTTCGGCAGTAAGGACTTCGGCGGAGCCGCGCCGCCGGAGGGCGAACCGCCGCACCGGTATGTCTTCGCCGTGCATGCCCTGGACACCGACTCACTGGGGATCGACTCCGACGTATCCCCGGCGGTGGCCGGCTTCAACCTCAGGTTCCACACCATCGCCAGGGCCCTCATCGTCCCGGTCTACGGCAACTAGACCGCTACGCATCGCCCTCCGCGCCATCACGCCATCACGCCATCGTCACCGCGACCGCGCCGCCGTGCTTCGCGGCCGGCGATGGCATGATGACGTGGCACGGCCAGCGACGCAAAGGAGACCAGATGCCCCTCGACCAGGACACCGTCCGTCTCGCGAAGGGCGCGAACCTCGCCACCGTGGTAACCCTGATGCCGGACGGTCAGCCCCAGGCCCTGCTGACCTGGGTCGACACCGATGGCGAGCATCTGCTCGTCAACACCGAGCCGCAGCGTCAGCGGGCGAAGAACGTGAGCAGGGATCCGCGGATCACCGTGCTCATCCACTCGGCCGATGACCCCTGGGACTGGTCCGAGGTCCGGGGCCGGGTGGTCGGTACTACCACGGGCGCGCAGGCACGCGATCACATCGACCAGCTGTCCCGCAAGTACGTCGGCACCGACTACCGCAACCCGATCGGCCCGCAGGGCCGGGTGATCCTTACCATCGCCGCCGACAAGGTGAACACGCCCCAGTCGCTTGGACGCAGGTAACGCCGGACATCTGAGCGGGCGGCCCTGGCCCGACTCACGGGACGGCCGGTCGCGAAGCGACAGCTCAGCCGACCAGGCCGGCCAGTACTTGCCGTTCGCGATCGGGGTCGAGGCCATGGGCCAGGCGGCCGGGACGCTCCGGCGGATAACCCTCAGCCTGCAGCCAGCGCCAGGTGTCCGCGACCGTCTCGCCCACCGGCCGGCAGCGCAGCCCGGCCGCGTAGGCGGCTGACACGTCCCCGTCATGCAGGCTCGCGGCCTCCCCGGTCGGCGGCAGCCAGACCGGCAGCTGCGTCCAGGGCTCGATGCCCGCTGCCTCGATCACCTCGGGCGGCGCCCAGACCAGGGTGGCCCGCCCTCCGGTCACCGCCACGGCCGCCTCGAGCAGGCTCTCCATGGTGGCGTGGCCTGGCCTGCTCACTGTGTTGAAGGCGCCGCCCAGGCCGTGGTCGGCCGCGGTCAGCAGCCACAACGCAAGGTCCCGGCCATCGATGTACTGCAACGGCCGGTCGCGGGGCCCGGGCGCGAGCACCTCCCCGCCGCGCTCGAGCCGGCCGAGCCACCACGGCATCCGCCCGACGATCTCGTACGGCCCGAGGATCAGGCCCGCCCGGGCCAGCAGCGCCCGGTCACCGAAGGCCTCGATGGCGGCCAGCTCACCGCCCCGTTTGGCCGCCGCGTAGTCCGCGCTACTGGTGTCGGCCGGGTCTCCCTCGACGACCGGCGCGCTCTCGTCGGCCCCCGCTGGAATCGGCCACCGGTAGACCGACCGGCTAGACACGTAGCCGTAATGCCCGGCCCGCCCGGCGAGCAGCGCCGCCGCCTGGCCGACCACCGCTGGCGCTCCGCTCCAGGTGTCGATCACCGCGTCCCACGACGTCGTGCCGAGCGCGGCGCGCAGCGCGGCCGCGTCAGTGCGGTCCGCGCGGAGCGCCTGAGCGCCGGGCGCCGGCGCACCGCTGACCCCGCGGTTGAGCGTGGTGACCTGATCGCCTCGGGCCAGCGCGGTCTCCACCACCGCGCGGCCGACGTGATGCGTGCCGCCGAGTACGAGAAGCCTCATGCCGACCACTATGCCCGCTCCGCCAGCTTCGGCGACGCGGTGTTCATTGACGGCTGACACGAACGGCCAGCCGGTCATAGACGGCGCCCGGAAACGACGGCAACCTGGGCAGGCCGTTATTCGGCCACGGCCCGGTAGCCGCCGGCGTCGGTGCCGAAGACGATGCCGTGGATGAGGGCCCGCAGCTTCCGCTGCCGCTCCAGCAGGCCAGGTAGCTGGTCCGGCCTGATCTCCTCCATTTCCAGCAGGTCGAACCTGATGTCCGCGAGTACCTCGGCCATCGCGGAGACGAGTTCTCCCGCGTTGCCCGTGCCCTCAAGATCACGATCCGCACGTCCGATGATCTCGGCTCTCACCAGCAGGTCAGCGATTTCCTGCGAGCAGCCGAGCCCGGCCTCGATCAGATCGCTCCAGCGGCGGCAGATCCTCCGCAACCCGGTGGCCGACCGGTAGCCGACGAAGATCGACTCCCACTGCCTGGTGATGAACTCATCCCAGCCCAGCAGGCTGACCTCGTCCGGATCGTGGTCGTACACGGCAGGAACCCTACTGCCCGTCACCGGCAGGCACCAGGGTCGCGACATGCTCGCCGCACCTGGCCGGGTCATAGCCGGGCAGGCTGGCGAGCTGATCAAGCAGCCACCTCGACGAGAGCACCTTGAGCAGTGCCTCGACTTCACGGCAGCCCACCTGGTCAGCGGGGATCACCAGATCGAAACGCTCGGCGGCCAGCGGGATGAAGGCCAGGCCGTAGGCCAGGGCGGCAGGCTCGCTGGCGACTCCCGCGTCGGCCAGCCCGGCCGCGATAGCCGCCGCCACCTGCAGGTGCCCGGTCGCCTGCGTGCCATAACCGGGCAGGCTCCCACCCTCGATCCCGACCCGGCCGAGTTCCCTGTCCAGCACGCTGCGCGCCTCGGCGCCCGCCTCCCGGTTGACCAGCCGCAGGCCGCGCCTGGCCAAGTCGTCCACGCCGGACACGCCAGCCGCGATGTCCGGGCGCAGCACCAGCCCTTCGCGCCAGGAGCAGAACCCGATCACCTCGCCGCCCTGGCGCAGCAGCTTGCTGGCCGGCTCGGTGTTGTAGTCGCCCGAGGATCCGCGCAGGTGCGCTCCGGCCACGTGCACCAGGCCCGCGGCGGCCAGCTGGAGCGCCTCCTGGCTGGGGCACGGCCACCAGCTCAGGGCGACCGGCGGGTCGAGCAGGCCGAGCGGGGTCTCGAGCAGCGGCATCGCGGGGTCGCAGCCGGCCATCACCAGGGTCGGCCGCGGCGGCCCGATCGGCAGCACCGTCCGGCCGCTGGCCAGGCCGCCCGCGGGCAGAAAACCGGCCCGGCTCGCGGTCGCGCCCACCAGCGGCAGCGCGACGAAGCCGTCACCCATCGGCGCCAGTGTCACCCGGCCGCCGTCACCGCCCAGCGGCGCCACCGGGCGCGCCGCGACCGGCGGCGGCAGGCTGCCCGGGCCGAACATCTCCTCGACCGTCATGCCCAGCGCCCGGGCCAGGGCCAGGGCCACTCGCAGCGACGGATCCGAGAGGCCGGACTCGATCGCCGAGACGGCCTGCCGCGACACTCCGGCCATGCCGGCCAGCTGCTGCTGCGAGAACCCCCTGGCCAGCCGGGCGAGCCTGAGCCGCATTCCGCTCCCGCCCGCGCCATCCGCCCCGCTCATACCGGCCCCGCCCGTACCAGCGCCGCCGCCGTCCGCACCCGCGCCGACGTTCCGGCCGGTCATGCTCGCACCTGTCCTGCGCCGACCGAGCCGGCCTGGCCCGGAACCGCGGTGCCGTCCGGCCCGAAACACGGCGGCCACAGCGCGGTGACGACCAGCTGACTGTCGGCGGCGGCCGGGCGGTCCGGCAGCCGGCAGGTCAACGCCGCGCCCGCGACGTGCAGGTCCGCCTCCCAGGCCGCACCCGCTGGCCTGATGGCGGCCACCGTCCCGGCCAGCACCACGCCACGGCCGGGCTGACGGCCAGGAATGACCCGCTCCGGATGAATTCCTGCCACGACGGGTGAACCAGCCTCGGCGACCATCCCGCCGCCAGGCCCTGGCCGGACTGGAACGAAACCCAGGTAGCCGACCAGCTCGGCCACCCGTTTCGCGGCCGGGCGCAGCACGACCTCGTCGGGCGCCCCGGCCTGCAGCAGACGACCCGCGTCCAGCACGGCCAGCCGGTCGGCGAACGCCTGAGCCTCGGCAAGCTCGTGCGCGACCAGCACGGCGGGGACCGACCGGGCCGCCACCAGCTCGGCCACCAGCTCGGTCATCGCACGCCGCAGGCTGCTATCAAGCCCGGTGTAGGGCTCATCGAGCAGCAGCGCGTCGCAGTGCGCGAGCAGCAGCCGCCCCAGCGCGACCCGGTGCGCCTGCCCGCCGGACAGCCGGGCGGGCATCGCGGCCAGTAGCTCGCCGATGCCCAGCGCCTCGGCGAGCTGCGCAAGCTCGCCGCCGGCCGGATCGGCGCCCGGCGCGTAGCCCAGGTTCTGGCGCACCGACAGATGCGGGAAGAGCCCGGGATCCTGACGGAGCAGCCCGACCCGCCGCTGCCACGGCGGCAGCGCGACTGGCGGGGGCTCGGTCGAGGTGAGCACCCGGCCCTGCAGCGTCACCAGACCGCGGCGCGGCCGGACCAGCCCCGCTATCACCTCGAGCAGGGTCGTCTTGCCGGCGCCCGATGGGCCGAACAGGGCCAGGCGCTCCCCCGGCGCCACGCCGAACTCGGCGCGCACGGTGAACTCCCGGCGGTCAACCTCGACGTCGGCCTCGAGCACGGGCGCTCCAGGTGTAGGCGGCCAGCGGCAGCGGTAGGGCGACCACGAGCAGGACAAGCGCGAACGGCAGTGCCGAGGCCAGGCCGGTCTCCTGCAGTGTCGTATAGATCTGCAACGGTATCCCGAACGGGTGGTAGGCGATGATGATGACCGCGCCGAACGCGCCCATCGCCCGCGCCCACGCGATGGCCAGCGCCATCGCCAGGCCAGGCGCCGCCAGCGGCAGCGTCACCCGGCGGAATACCCGTCTGGGCCGGTCGCCGAGCAGCGCGGCCTGCTGCTCGAGCCGCGGGTCGACCTCGCTGAACGCGGCCTGCGCGCCGAGCACGTAGTACGGCGCGGACTCGTAGACCTCCGCGATGACCAGGGCCAGGAAGGTGTTGGTCGCGGACAGGTGCACGTGGCCGAGCAGCTCGCCGATCGGTGTGTACGGGCCGACCATGAAGATCAGCAGCAGGCCGATCACCAGCGGCGGGAGCAGCAGGCTGCACAGCACGCCCGCCTCCCAGACCCGAGGGAACGGCAGCGCGCCGCGGGCCAGCATCAACGCCAGCGGCGTGCCGAGTAGCAGCAGGACCCCCAGCGTGACGGCCCCGGACTCGAGCGAGACGACCAGCGGGTCCAGGGCGCCCGGGGCCTGCAGCGCACTGACGATGGCACTGCCGGACAGGTGCGTGAGCAGCGCGATCACCGGGCCGAGCAGCGCCAGCCAGATCAGGCCGGCCGCCACGACAGGCAAGACCCCGGACATATAACGGATGGCGCGCGGGACTGCCGTGCCCGTGCCCGGTCCCGGCGGGCGGGGGCGTCCGGGACGCTCGTCCTCCCCCCGGATGCCGCCGCCCGCGGCTGCCGCAGGCCTAGCTGCCCAGCTCACTCTTTACCGATGCGGGGATCGCGCTGGTATCGCCGAAAGCCGTGGGCGTCAGCAGCGTGAACCCGCCCTGCTTGTACTGGGCCAGGCCCGCCGGGGACAGGGTGTACTTGATGAACGCTAGCCCGGCCGGAGTCGGCGTGCCGATGGCGGTGATGTCGATCACTTGCGGCGAGCCGGTCTTGGTCTTGCCGCCGGTGATCGTGATCGACGCCTTGCCGTACTGCGCGGCGTCCGCGAAGCTGCCGAGGTTGATGGCGGTCGGAAGCTTGATGTAGGGCAGGTGCAGCTCGATCGCCTGGGTGATGAACGCGCTGGAGGCGTCGAGCTGACCCGATTGCAGCGTGGCGTCGAGCGAGGACTCGGCATAGATCTCCGACGACGAGGGTGACGCGAGCGGCCCGCCGAGGATCTTCGTGACCGTGTCCGCCGGCAGGTGGTAATAGCTCTGGGCCAGTTCGAGCATGTAGATGAAGTCCCGGCCCTGCGGGTCGACGTTGGGATCGGTCCGGCCGAGCTTGAAGCCGGGCGTCTCCATCAGCGTGAACAGGTCCTTCAGCGGCTCCTTGCCGCTGGCGATGGCCTTGAACTGGCTGGCGTGCTTGCTCTTGGGGTTGTAGGCCACGACGATCGATGTGCCCGCGTACTGGATGTACCACTTGGTGTACTTGGGCATAAGCGGCGTGATGTTGTCGCCGCCAACGCTTTCGAAGACGTTCGGGTGGATCTCCCCGGCCGCGATGTCGCTTTCCAGGTCGCCGGAGGCACCGCCGACACCGGAGTACGGGTACCCCTCCGCCTTCGTGAAGGCGGGACCGGCCACCTTCTCGTTCAGGAACTCAAGCGACGACGCGTAGGCCACGTTCGCCGTGCCGCTGGTCTTCGGGCTGCTGGACGCGCCGCCCGATGGCGAAGAACTCGACGAACCCGATGAGCTGCCACAGCCTGCCGCGGCCAGCCCGACGCAGGTAATCACTGCTAGCCCGGCAATACGTGCGCCATGGCTTCTCATTCTCAGGTCAACCATCCACTGAACTTAGCCACTGACACTTGCGCAGCGCAAGAAGTCATGACATCTGGGACCTTGTGCCCCGGCCGGGCCGGGCACGTGGCGGACGCGGCCCTGGAGAATAGCGAGAGCCGTCATACAGCCAACCCTCAGGAATCTTCGCTTGCATGGGACCGGCAACGCGGTGTCCCTACCACCCAGCGCGCCATAGCATTGCTTCCGGCGGTGCGACCAAACGCAGCGCGCACAGGCAACCCGGGTGCGTGACCGGAACGGGCCCGCGGCGCCCCGCGTTGTAAAAGCCAGGCAGATCCGGAAGGGTAAGGCAGCAGCATGGGCAAGGCGGAGCGGAACCGGCGGCAGAGCGCCCAGGAGAAGATCGCGGCCCAGCGGGCCGCGGCCCGCCGCGCTGAACGCCGTCGGCAGGGCCTGATCGCGGGCGGCAGCGTCCTCGCGGTCCTCGCCATCGTCGTCGCGTTCGTCCTGGTCAAGGTGCTGAACAACAACAACAGCAACACCGCGAGCGCGGGGACGGCCAGCGCGGCAGGCGCGACGCTGTCCGCCAGCGTGCTGAACGACGTCACCGGCGTTCCGGCCAGCACCCTGGATGCGGTCGGCACCGGCACTACCTACAAGGACGCCATCCAGACCGTCCAAGGCAAGGCCACCCCGCTGACCTCGGGCGGCAAGCCCGTGGTCGTCTACGTGGGCGCCGAGTACTGCCCGTATTGCGCGGCCGAGCGGTGGGGCATGACGATCGCGCTCAGCCGGTTCGGCACCTTCTCGGGATTGCACGGTATTCACTCATCCAGCACCGACGTCGACCCGAATACGCCGACCCTGACCTTCTACAAGTCCACGTACACCAGTAAGTACGTCGTCTTCGAGCCGACCGAGTCGGAGACTACGACGCGCGCCACGCTGCAGACCGTCACCAGCCTGGACAACCAGCTGATGTCCAAGTACGACGTGCCGCCGTATGTGCCGAGCTCCACATATGACGGCTCGTTCCCGTTCGTCGACTTCGGCAACAAGTACGTGATCGCCGGAGCCAGCTACGATCCGGCCGTGCTTTCGGGCCAGACCTGGGCTCAGGTCGCCGCGGCGCTCAAGAACCCGTCGAGCCCGATTGCCAAGAGTGCCGACGGTGCCGCGAACCTGATCACGGCTGCGATCTGCAAGCTCACCAACAATCAGCCGGCCAACGTCTGCACATCGGCCGGGGTCACGGCGGCGAACGGGGCACTGTGATGGCTAGCCAGAAGCAGGAGCGGAGCACGACCGGCCAGCAGGGATCCGGTCGCCAGTCGGGATCTGGCGCCAAGGCGGCCCAGCCGAAGGGCGGCAGCCCGGCAGCCGGAGCTTCTGGCTCCGGGGGCAGCAGCCCCGGCGGCGTCGCCAACCGCACCGATGGCCGCACTACCCCATCGGGGAGCGGGCGCAGCGCCCGCCCGGGTCAGTCCGGCAACGGGCGCTCTGGCCAGTCCGGCAGCGGGCGCCGCGCACAGGCCAGTCAGGCGGGCGCCCGGGCCAGCCGACCGGCGGCCAGGCCGGCCGAGGCGGACGCCCAGGTGCGCCTGCCAGTACCGGTCGCGACCGGCCGCGCGCCGGTCAGCCGAGGGCCGCGACCCTGGCCCCCCCGGACGGACCGGTCCCGCGGCCGCCCGCCCCTCGCTGGCTCCAGATCACCACGCTGATCCTCTCGCTGGCCGGCCTCGGCGACTCGATCTACCTGACCATCGCCCACTACACCAGCTCGGCGGTCCTGGCCTGTCCCGCCAACAGCTTCATCAACTGCGGTGAGGTAACGACCAGCTCACAGTCGATAGTCTTCGGGATCTTCCCGGTGGCGGTACTCGGCCTGGCCTTCTACGTGTTCTTGGTCGCGATCAACTCGCCGTGGGCCTGGCGGGCTGACTCCGCGCCGATCCGAGGGCTCCGGCTGGGCGGACGGCCCGTCACGATCCACTGGATCCGGGTGGCCTCCCTCATCGCGGGCATGGGATTCGTGCTCTACCTCCTCTACGCGGAGCTCATCCAGATCGGCAAGATCTGCGAATATTGCACGCTAGTGCATATCATCACGTTTGCACTGTTTGTAGTGATCATGTTCGACGCTGCGTTCCGGACCGGCACCAGCGGCGCAGCCGCCCGCCGCTAGCCTGGCCATTACAAGATCAGGACCGGGCAACCGAGTTAGGCATCCAGATGAGCAAGGCCGACCGGAACAGGCAGCAGGCGGCCAGGGACCGGATCGTCGCCCAGCGCGCCGCCGCACGCAAGGCGGAGCGGCGCAACCGGGTGCTGCTGGTTGGCGGCGGCGTGTTTGTCGTCGTTGCCGTCGTGGTGGCCTTCATCGTCATCAAGGCGACAGGCGGGAACTCCACGGCGTCGGGTGGCTCCCCGACGGGCACGCCCCTGCCTGCCAGCGTCATGAACGACGTCTCTAGCGTGCCGGCGACCACCCTGGCCTCGGTCGGCGCGGGCTCGGTGCTCTCCTACGTCCCGGCGCCGTTCACCAAGGTCTCAGGCCCTCCGCTGACCAGCGGCGGCAAGCCCGAGATGCTCTACATAGGTGCCGAGTTCTGCCCGTATTGCGCCGCCATGCGATGGTCCATGGCGGTTGCCCTGAGCCGGTTCGGCACACTCTCCGCGCTGCGCGGCATTCACTCGTCGGGCTCGGATGTCTACCCGAACACCGCCACGCTGACGTTCTACAAGTCCAGCTACACCAGCAAGTATCTGGAGTTCGACCCGGTCGAAGCGGAGACGGTCGACCGGTCCGCGCTGCAGAACCCCACCGCGCAGCAACAGCAGATATGGGTACATTACGAGCCCGACTCCAGCACCCGTGGCTTCCCGTTCATTGATATCGGGAACAAGTACCTCATCGAGACCCCGATCTATGACCCGCAGGTCCTGGCCGGGAAGAGCTGGTCACAGATCGCCGCCGCCCTGCACGATCCATCGTCCCCGATCGCGCAGGGGGCGCTCGGTGCCGCCAACTTCATTACGGCGGCCATCTGCAAGCTCACGAACAATCAGCCGGCGAATGTCTGCGCCTCCGCGCCGATACCTTCGCTGCAAGCCCGGCTGTAGCTGCGGTCAAGCATGTTCTCCAGGAGTGTCCGCAGCCGGCGTTGATCGGCACGGGTGAGCGTGCCGGTCATCGGCGACAGGGACCGCGCGACACGAGCGTAGAGACGCTCGGCGAGTTCTGCGCCCTCGGAGCTGATGCGCACGTCGACAGCGCGGCCGTCGGTCGGGTTCCGGGCCCGTTCCAGCAGTCCGCGTTTCTCGGCCCGGTCGACGAGGCCGGTCATGGTCGACTTGTCTAGCCCGAGATAGTCGGCGAGCTCGGTCATCTTCAGCCGCCGGTCCCGCAGGATTGCGAGCACTCGCAGCTGGGTGAGGGACAGGTCGTGCTCGGCACCGATCTTGGTCAGCAACGCCATCGTCACGAACGACGTTTGCACAAGAGCGTCGACCAGGCCGTCCTGGCCGGTGACCGCTGGCTGGCCGGTGACCGCTGGCTGGCCGGTGACCGCTGGCTGGCCGGTGACCGCTGGCTGGCCGGTGACCGCTGGCTGGCCGACGACCGCTGGCTGGCCGACCGAGTCGGAGGTTGTCATGCGCCAAGCCTACTTGCTTCTGTTTGGGTTCCCCAACTATTTTAATACGTACTACCAACTAATTTGGAGGCCAGCGTGCATGCCGCTGTTGTCACCTCGTTCGACTCCGCACCCCGTTACCAGGAGTTCCCGGCCCCCGTCCCCACCGGCGACGACGAGATGCTCATCGACGTGCTCGCGGCCGGGCTGCATCCCCGCGTCCGGTCTCAGGCCGATGGCTCGCACTACACGAGCACCGACGAACTGCCGCTCGTGCCGGGCATCGACGGCGTCGGACGCGGCCCGGACGGGCTGTTGCGGTACTTCATCCTCCCCGGCACCTCCAGGGGCGCGATGGCCGACCAGACCGTCATCGACATCCGGCGCAGCGTCGTGCTACCCGAGTCCAGCGACATCATCGCGGTCGCCGCCGCGATGAACCCGGCCATGTCCTCCTGGGTCGCGCTGCGCCAGCGGGTGAAGTTCCAGGCCGGCCAGAACGTCCTTGTCCTCGCCGCGACCGGCAACGCGGGCCGGCTGGCCGTCCAGATCGCGAAGCTGTTCGGCGGGAACACGATCATCGGCGCTGGACGCGGCGCGGGCCGACTCGCCGCACTGCCCGCCCTCGGCGCCACCGGTACCGTACTCCTGGAAGGCGACCCTGACGATATCGCCCGCCGGCTCGGCCAGGCCGCTACCGACGTCGACGTCGTCATCGACTACCTCTGGGGTGCACCCACCGCAGCGGCCATGCTCGCCGTGGTCACCGGGCGCGCCGACCGAGCCAGGCCGCTGACCTGGATCGAGATCGGCTCGGCCGCCGGACCCAGCGCTGAGATCCCCTCGGCCGCGCTCCGCGCGGCGCGTCTGAAGATCGTCGGCAGCGGCCAGGGCTCCGTCAGCACACGCGAAGTCCTCGCCGAGCTCCCCGCCCTGGCCGGGCAGATCACCAACGGCACCTTTCACATAGACGCACAGCCGATGCCGCTCGCCGACGTGGGACGAGCATGGGCCGACTCCGCAGCCACCAGCCGCCGCATCGTCGTCGTGCCAAACCTTTGATCCCGCCGCCCGCGGACTCCTCCTCGGCCGCAGTTAACAGGTCCGGCAAAGTAGCGATGGCGCGACTTGCGCCGCTGTGAGAATGCTTCCCTAAAAGGACTAGAGCGATCCGTGACATTCGCTGTCGGCAAACCGAAGCAGACCAGTGGATGGCTGTCCGCGCGCTATAGTCAGATTCAAGTCGGCAGCGGAACTCACGAAGTTCCGCGTCGTAACTGCGCCGGAAATAACCTCGTTTCATTAATTCCGCCGGTTGCGGCCAGCGGACCAGAAAGGACCCGATAAGTGAGCTTCGCTGCTAGCGCCAATCGCGATGCCGACGGCAATGAGCCCTGGCGGCCCAGCTGGGGCGTGATCTCACGGCATGCCCGGTTCCGCCTCAGCGCAGCCGCAGCCGCATCGGGCACGCTGGCCGCGGCAGCCGCCCTTGCCCTAGCCGGGCCGGCCGGCGCCAGCACTGCCAGCACTGCCAGCACCGCCAGCACCGCCAGCACCGCCAGCACCGCCAGCACCGTCGGCACTGCGATCGTGCATAGCGCACAAGCCATCCATATCCTGCACCTGCGGGCCATGCCGGCCGGGACGGTTACTTTCGGTAGGAACCGCCATCGCCGCCTCACCGTCCACGCCGACATCTTCGGGCTCACGCCCGGCTCGTCGCACAATGTGGATCTCGTCCTCCCTGGCCGGTCCGGGATTATCCGGTTCAGCCGTCTCACCGTCAATGGCGTCGGACAGGCCGACGGTACTCTCCAGAGCAACTTCGCAGGCCATCCGCCGTCCGGGAGCCGGCTGGTGGTCCGCATGGGGACGCAAGGCGGAAGCGTCGCCAGCGAGCCGATCGCCGTGACCAGGCGGCTGAGCCGACCGGTCCGAGGGTCCTACCGGCTCATCGCGGTCGAAGTCAGCCCTGGCGGTATCAGCTACGGCACGCCGCAGGGGCGGGCCACCATCTCCTATAACGCGCACCGCCGCACTCTGACGGTCACCGTCAACGCCAGCGGGGTGACTCCCGGGCCCCACGCCGCCCACATTCACCTGGGCAGCTGCTTCAGCCAGGGCCCGGTCAAGTACATGCTGAAAGACCTCGTCGCCAACCGCCGCGGCAGGATCGTGCACGCAGTACGGGTATTCACCAACGTGGCCACCCCGATACCGTCCCGCGGCTGGTACCTCAACATCCATCAGGGGAACAGCAGCACCATCCTCAGCAATGGCCAGCCAACCATCTTCTTCCGTCCGCTCATCTGCGCTGACATCAGAGGTAACGGCTCGTCCTACTGATCCTGAAAGGCCGGCAGACGGTAACCGATTGTTCGCGGCCCGAACGGGAACTTCGTGCTGACGGATTCGGCCGTGGCCCGAAATAGCCGCAATCTGTTTCATGCCGTCCGGGCCGGCTGTTCCGCTCGGGCTGGAGGCGGCCTCTCCCAAGCCGCGACGCCGGGACCCGACCCCGAACATCCGGATCATGCCTGCTCCCCGGCTGTGATGATTCGCCACGACCGTCCGCTCCGGCGGCGGCACCTACCGGCGCCACGCAGCGCGCGACGGCGGGGCTGCCGCCGTGCGTGGCGACACGGGTGACCAGACCGGTCAGGAATCGAGAAGCGCCGGTCATCGAGGCGCAGCTAACCTGACCGCCATGGACATCACCATTCACGCGAGCTTCCTCCCGCATGACGACCCGGACGCCTCCCTGGCCTTCTACCGCGACGCCCTCGGCTTCGAAGTCCGCACCGACGTCGGACAGGGCAAGATGCGCTGGATCACGGTCGGCCCGGCCGGCCAGCCCGGCACGTCCATCCTCCTGGCGCCGCCGGCCACCGACCCCGGCATCACCGACGACGAGCGCCGCACCATCACCGAGATGATGGCCAAGGGCACCTACGGCTGGATCCTCCTGGCCACCAAGGACCTCGACGGCACCTTCGAGCGGCTGCAGGCCAGCGACGCCGAGGTCGTCCAGGAGCCGACCGAGCAGCCATACGGCATTCGCGACTGCGCCTTCCGCGATCCAGCCGGCAACCTGATCCGCATCCAGGAGCAGCCCTGAGCCGTCCGGCAATTCGCAGCCATGTGCACAGACGCGTACCGTGAGGCGCTGACACGAGGTCTGTCATCCACGGCGTCATCGGCGCCGGCGCCGAGCCAGCGCCGGGCCGCTGAAGACGGCCGCGAAGGCGTTGCGGGGCAGCCGCTCCGGCGTCGTACGAATCCCGGCCCGGACGACCCGGAAAGTCGCAGCGTCGCGGCCGCGGGTGCAGTAGCCGAGAGCGACCCGGCGATGGCGCTCGCCAAGGAGGCCAGGCCCGTGTAACCCCCCGGCATGAGGCAGGCTAGATGGCTGAGTGCACGGGCACCAGGGGCGCTGTCGGCCAGCCCTGGCACGCACGCGTGCGCGCGCGCCGCTCAGTCGCGTCACACTGGCAACAGCAGTCTCGCCAGCCCCTGCAGTGGGGGTAAGACCAATGATCTTGACCACTTCTCAGCGATATGTACTGAAAAGTCGTCAAGATCACAGACGGGCTCCCGGTGCGGGGCCAAATCACGCCCTGTTCCCCTGCTCTGACTGGAACCCCTGTGACGCCAGTGACAAACGCGACCACAGAGACGGCAGTGATGCCCCATGATCAGCCCGCCGCGAAATGTGGCCACGGTTCGGTGGGCACGGTTCTGTGGGCACGTTCGGTGGGCACGGTTCTGTGGGCACGGTTCTGTGGGCGCGGTTCAGAGCCGGCCGCTCGGAGCTGCGCTCGTGTGCTCAGCCTCGGCGGGCGCCGGCCTGGTCGCCGCGTCGCCGGACCGTCCCCGGCGCAGGCCGGAGGTGGAACCGGCGATGGCCACGATGCCGAGTGCTCCGGCTGGCGGGAGCGTGACCAGCGCGGGGAGCTGGTAGCGCCAGCTGAATTCGAACGCGTCTGAGGCGAGCAGCAAGATGACCGCGGTGGCGAAGAACAGCAGGCTTGTGGACCGATCCGTCAGGTAGTCAGCTCCAGCCGGGAGACGCCGCGCCCGGCCAGCCGGGAGACGCCGCGCCTGGCGAAGCGCGGGTGCGGGCGCCCTGGACGGCACCGGGAATGACGGCGGGCCAATTTTTGTTAGGGCACCGAATCATAAGGATGGAGCACTAAGGAGCGCTGGCGCCGTGGATCACAGCCGACCTTCCGCCGAGGCGGTTGACGTGCCCGCCAGGACCCAGACCGCAGCCAGCCCGGCCCTAGCCAGCCCGGCCCTAGCCACCCCGGCCCTAGCCACCCCGGCCGCAGCCAGCCCGGCCGCAGCCGAGCGAGCCGCCGAGGAAACCGCGTCGCGGCTGGTCCTCACGCTGCTGCGACTGTTCCGCGCGGTCGAGCGGGTCGACGCCGGCCTGACTCCTCAGCAGTACCGCATCCTGAAGATGGCCGGAGCAGGAGGAGAGCGCTCGGCCCGGCTGGCCGAGCGGCTCGCGGTCGCCAAGCCAACTCTGACTGCCACAGCCGATGGCCTGGTGGCTGCGGGGTTTGCGCGGCGCGACGCCGAGCCAGGCGACCGGCGAGTCGTCCGGCTGTGCCTGACGCCTGCCGGTCACGATGCGCTCGATCGGGCTGACGCCGCGTATTGCGGCTGGCTGGACCGGCTTCTTGGCACCACCAGCGAGGCCGACCGGATCCTGGTGCTGCACTCGCTCAATGTTCTCGACGCGGCCCTGGACGAAGCGCGCCGCACCCGGCTCGCCGCGCCAAGCCCGGCGGCCGACCGGGCTGAGCAGCACGACCGCGCCGCGTCATCCGTTTCGCAGGAAAAGACAGTAAGCCAGCAAGGCGCGGAACCTTCCGCGCTGCGGCCCGCCGGCCTGGCGGCTGAATGACCACGCCAGCCGGGGGGAACGCAAAGGCCTGGTCGCAAGACCAGTGGCTGCGGCGGCTCGCCGCGCACTGCTGGCGGTATCCGGGCCTGGTGCTGATGGCGCTCGGAGGCAGCCTGCTGGCGACCGTCGTGACCGCGGTGATCCCGCTGATCCAGCGCGACATCATCGACAACGCGATCCTCGCCCACAGCCAGCCGATCTGGCCGGGGGCGGTCCTGCTCATCATCGCCGCGCTGCTCAACTTCGGCGGCGTGTATATCCGGCGCTACCGGGGCGGCCGCCTGTCCCTGGACGTCCAGCACAGCCTGCGCACCGAGTTGTTCGGCTCGCTGTCCAGGCTGGACGGTGCCCGCCAGGACCAGCTGCACACCGGCCAGATCGTAAGCCGGTCGATCTCGGACCTGAACATGGTCCAGGCCCTGCTCAGCATGGTGCCCATGCTGCTCGGGAACGTGGTGCTGTTCGTCGCGTCCCTGGTGATCATGGCCTTCCTGTCGCCGCTGCTTACCGTCATCGCGCTCGCCGTCGGCCCCGCCCTGTGGCTGATCGCTCTGCGGTCCAGAAGCCGACTGTTCCCGGCCAGCTGGGACGCCCAGCAGCAGGCGGCGAACGTCGCCGGAGTGGTCGACGGCGCGATCACCGGGGTCCGCGTGGTCAAGGGCTTCGGGCAGGAAGAACAGGAAATTGAACGGCTCGAGGGCGCCAGTGGATGGCTCTATGCCTCCCGGGTGCGCGCGGTGCGGCTGATGGCCCGCTATAACCCGACGCTGGGAGCGGTCCCCGCCCTCGGCCAGGTCGGCGTTCTGGCGCTCGGCGGCTGGCTGGCGCTGAACGGCTCGATCACGATTGGCACCTTCTTCGCGTTCTCGGCGTACCTGGCCCAGCTGGTCGGCCCGGTCCGCGCGCTGACCGGGCTGGTCACGATCGGCCAGGAGGCCAGGGCCAGCGTGATCCGGGTGTACGAGGTGATCGACTCCAAGCCGGTGCTCACCGAGAAGCCGGACGCGGTACCCCTGACCCCGGGTGCCCGCGACGTGGAGCTCGACAATGTGAGCTTCGGCTACGTGCCCTCCGAACCTGTGCTGCGCGGCCTGTCGCTCCGGGTGCAGCCCGGTGAGACCCTGGCGCTGGTCGGCACCTCAGGCTCCGGCAAGTCCACGATCTCCCTGCTGCTCCCCCGCTTCTACGACGTGCGCGGGGGCGCCGTGCGGATCGGCGGGCATGATGTCCGCGACCTGACCTTCGACTCCTTGCGCTCCTCGATCGGGCTGGTGATGGAGGACAGCTTCCTGTTCTCCGACAGCGTGCGGGCCAATATCGCCTACGGCCGGCCCGACGCCACGATGGAGCAGGTCATGGTGGCCGCGCGAGCCGCCGAGGCCGACGATTTCATCGCCAGCCTGCCACAGGGCTACGACACTGTGATCGGCGAGCAGGGCCTGACCCTGTCCGGCGGGCAGCGGCAGCGGGTCTCCCTGGCCAGGGCGCTGATCACCGACCCGGCCATCCTGGTGCTCGACGACGCCACCTCGGCGATCGACGCCAGAGTCGAGGCGCAGATCCATGCGACGCTGCGCAAGGTGATGGCCGGGCGGACCACGCTGCTGATCGCGCACCGGCGTTCTACTCTGCAGCTGGCTGACCGGATCGCCGTGCTCGACGAGGGACGCCTGGTCGATGAGGGCACCCACGCGGAGCTGACCGAGCGCTGCGCCCTGTACCGGCTGCTGCTGGCCGGGCCGGGCGATGACGCGGAGGGCATCGACGCGGGCGAGCTTGACTGCTACTCGCCCGACGCCGAGCACCGCGCCGCGGACGCTGCGGCAGACGGCCGGCCCGGAGCGGTGACGCCCAGCCTCTGGGGACCTGTCGCGGTGCCGGACGCGCTGCCGCTGGCTTCGGCCAGCTCGACGGCCGCCACGGCAGGAGCAGCGGCTGCCGGAGCGGACGCCGCTCCCGCGGTCGGGCGCCGGATGGGCGCCGGGCCTCGCGGCCGGGGACAGCTGCGCGGGTCCGGCGGCGGTGGCGGCCACGCCAGCAGCATGCTGGCCGACGTGCCGCCCACTCCTGAGCTGCTGGCCAAGGTGGACGCGCTGCCGCCGGCCAACGACGTGCCGGACGTGGACCAGTCCTGGGCGCGGTCCCCCGACCCGCATTTCACGCTGCGCAAGCTGCTGAAGCCGTTCGCAGTCGCGCTGACTATCGGGCTGGTCCTGGACGGTCTCGACGCGCTGGCCAGCATCGCCATGCCGGCGCTGGTCAGGAACGGCATCGACAACGGCATCCTGGCGCACGCCTTCCACGCGATCATCGTGGTCGCGCTGGCGGCTCTCGCCATCGTGCTGGCTGACTGGGTGATCAACGCGGTCCAGACCATCGTCGTGGGCCGTAACGGGGAGCGGCTGCTGTACGCGCTCCGGGTGAAGATCTTCTCGCACCTGCAGCGGCTCGGTCTCGACTACTACGAGCGTGAGCTGTCCGGGCGGATCATGACCCGGATGACCACCGACGTGGACGCGCTGTCCTCGTTCCTGCAAACCGGGCTGATCACCATGGTCAACTCCGGCCTGTCCTTCGTGGGCGTGATGATCGCGCTGCTGTTCATCAACGTCAGGCTCGGCCTGGTGCTGTTCTCGATCATCCCGGTGCTGGTCGCGGTGACCCTGGTGTTCCGGGTCAAGTCACGCCGGGCGTACAGCGAGGCACGGGAGAAGGTCAGCGTGGTCAACGCCGACCTGCAGGAGAACGTCGCCGGGCTGCGGGTCGCGCAGGCGTTTCGGCGCGAGCAGGTCAACGCCGACAAGTTCGCCGGCCTCAGCGAGGCCTACCTCGCGGCGCGGCTGCGGGCCCAGCGCTACATCGCGCTGTACTTCCCGTTCGTGCAGGCGCTGTCCACCGTGGCGGGCGCTCTCGTGCTGTTCGCCGCCGCGGGCGAAGTGCACAGCGGGGCGCTCAAGGCGGGCGGGCTGATCGCCTACCTGCTCTACATTGACCTGCTGTTCTCGCCGGTTCAGCAGCTGTCCCAGGTCTTCGACGGCTATCAGCAGGCGGCCGTCGGGCTGCGGCGGATCTCCGGGCTACTGCGCACGCCGACCTCCACCCCGGAGGCGGCGGCGCCGATCGCGCCGCGCGGCCGACTGCGCGGCCGGATCGAGCTGCGCGACGTGCACTTCAGCTATGCGGGCCAGAGCCGGGAGGCCCTGGCCGGGGTCAGCCTGACCGTGGCGCCTGGCGAGACGGTCGCGCTGGTCGGCCAGACCGGCGCCGGCAAGTCGACGCTGGTCAAGCTGGTGGCAAGGTTCTACGACGTGACGTCCGGCCGCCTGCTGGTGGACGGGGTCGATATCCGCGATTACGACCTGGGCAGCTACCGCAGGCAGCTGGGCGTGGTGCCGCAGGAGCCTTACCTGTTCCCGGGTACCGTACGCGACGCGATCGCCTATGGCCGTCCGGACGCGACCGACGCCGAGATCGAGGCCGCGACCCGCGCGGTGGGCGCGATCGAGATGATCGCCCGGCTGCCTGGCGGGTTCCACCACCAGGTGGCCGAGCGCGGCCGCAACCTCTCCGCGGGCCAGCGCCAGCTCATCGCCCTGGCCCGCGCCTACCTGGTGAACCCGGCCATCCTGCTGCTCGATGAGGCGACCGCGGCGCTCGACCTGGCCGCCGAGGCCGCGGTCAACCAGGCCACCGAGCAGCTCACCGCGCGGCGAACGACCCTGGTGGTCGCCCACCGGCTGACCACCGCGGCCCGCGCCGACCGCATCATGGTGGTCCAGGACGGCCGCGTCACCGAGTCCGGCCGCCATGACGAGCTGCTCGCCAGCGGGGGCAGCTACGCGGAGATGTGGGCGACGTTCACCGGTGACGCGGAACTGGTCGCCTGATCCGCCGACTCCCGATCGGCCGGCTCCCGATCGGCCGGCTCGCGATCGGCCGGCTCGCGACGCTCGCGCAGATCGACGTCGCCTAGCTCGCGATAGTCGGCCCGCATCCGGCGCACGTCGCGCGGGATGAGCGCCAGCGCTGAGACGATCACGATCAGCACGGCCGCGCCGTACTGCGTGGCCGAGACGCCCACGGCGGCCGCCAGCGGACCGGCGACCAGAGCACCGGCGGGCATCGCCATGACCGAGCCGAGCGCGTCATACGACGACACCCGCGCCAGCTTGTCCGGCGGGATGCGGCTGGCCAGCGCGACGGTCCACTGAACCATCATGATCTCCATCGTGATGCCCAGGCCGAATGAGGCCAGGCACACCACCGGGAGCGGCCAGAGCATGGCCAGGGACAGCGGCGAGATCGCGATGGCCGCACCGATCCCGGCCACGAACAGCATCGGCCGCCGGGGGGTGAACCGCAGCGAGACCAGGCCGCCGATGATCAGGCCGATCGACTCGGCGGCCGTGATCTCGCCCCAAGCGGCGGGGCCGCCCAGGTGCGCGCGGGCGACCACCGGGCCGAGCACCTGGAATGATCCGTACCAGGCCATCAGGATCACGCCGAACTGGGCCACGATTGCCCACAGCCAGGTGTGCGAGCGGAATTCCGACCAGCCATCCCGCAGGTCACGGAACATACCGGAGCGCTCATGGAAGCCGAACCCGGTTACCCGGATGCTCAGCAGCAGCGGGATCGTGCTCAGCAGGCCCGCACCGCAGATGACCAGCGCCCAGCCTGGCCCGATGGCCGCGACACAGAATCCCGCGATCACGGCGCCGCCCATCTGGCCGCCGTTCATCGCCAGCCTGCTCACCGCGCTGGCCTGCTGTAGCAGCTCGCCGTGGACCAGCCGTGGCAGCAGCGCCTGGGAGGCCGGGTAGAAGATCGCCATGCCGGTGCCGGTCACCATCTCCAGGGCGACCATCTGCCACAACCGCGGATGGCCGGAAATGACGAGCAGCCCGAAGGTCCCCTCGCCCAGCGCGATCATCGCGTTGGCGGCGACAATGACCCGCTGGGGCGGCATCCGGTCGGCCACCACGCCCCCGAGGACCGTGAAAATCAGCGACGGCGCGATCTGCGCGGCGAGCACGTAGGACAGCTGGGCGGTCGAGCCGGTCGCGTCGAGGACGGCGAACGAGACGCCGACGAGTGAGAACGCGAAAGCAGCCGGGGCCAGCAGCCGGTCGGCTAGCAGCAGCCGGAAGTCGCGGACCTTGAGCACGGGAAAGCGGCGCAGCAGCGCACGCGCGAACATGACTAACATCCGATCTTGGTCGTGGGGCGGTGTCCCGGTGGCTGGCCGGCCGGGCGGCCCCTCGATGCTAGCCAGGCGCCCCGCAGCAGGGGAAACCCTTTTCGCCCGGGCCGACGTCAGCTCACCGGGCCCTGCCTGCAACGCCCAGGACCGTGGCCAGATTCCCTGACCCGTACCGGGAGCGTCGTCCCGCACCAGGCGATATCGAGACTTCCCGGGCGGCCTTGCCCAGCGGCCGCCGGCCGAGCCGCCGCTCACGAAATCCTAGGGATCACCCTAGAAAGCACCCTAGGAATTATCCGGACAACTCCCCGCCAATCCTGGGCCGTGCTGCGCTGGGCCGGTAGCAATGGCCGGATTCTGGAGGAACTGACCGGATGAATCGCTTGCATCGAATTCGCACTGAACTGCCCGACCGGCAGCGTTCTTCACGGCCCGACGGGCGGCGTGCTTCACGGCTGGGCTGGCGGCATGCTCCCCGGCTGCTCGCCATCGCCGTCCTGGCCACCGGCTCGCTGGTGGCCTCCGTCGCGGCGGCGTCGGCCGGGTCGGCGGCCACGGCAGGCGCCGCCCGTCCGGCGATCGCCGGCGCCTACTTCTTCACCAGCGGCACCGCCAGCCTGAAGGGCGGCGGGCGCACGTGGGAGTTCACCTACAGCGAGACTCCCAGCATCGGACCGAGACCGTGGGACCTCGGCCTCGGGATTACCACCGCGTACCGGGGCGGTGAGGAAATCCACAGCTGGGCGACGACCATGCCCGGTCCCGATTTCAGGGTCAGCCTGGCCACCGGCGACGCGACGATCGACTCGCATTCAAGCCTGTCGCCGCTCGCCTCGCTCTCGTTGAGCTTCAACGCCACATCGCACAAGAAGGCCGCGTGCAAGAGCGGCAGCGAAGAGGTCTTCTCGGGCACCCTCAAGGGGGCCGTGACGATCCACACCGGCCTCAAGGGCGTGACGGTGAGCGACGCGCACGCGTCGTTCAAGAATGCCAGCACCCTGACGGTGGACGCGGGCTGCGTGGCACCGCTGCCGCCGTGTGTCCCGCTCTCCTCCTGGGCTGGCCCGGTCACCAGCCCGAGCGCGCCCGCGGCGGCCGGAATGACGGTCGGAGCGCCGGGCCACCAGCTGAATTTCACCGATGCCGGACGGCAGGTCCACCTCAAGGCCCCGACCTCGAACACCACGCGCGAGGACGCCGGGTACATCCGGGCGGCGGCACCGAAGTTCAGCTCGGCCACGAAGTCGCTGAGCGTCAGCAGCAGCGCATCCGGCGTCGTGACCGGCTCGGCCAAGCTCGCCCACGGCACGGTGGTGGTCTCCTCCACCCAGACGTGCACCCTGCTCGGCAAGACCTACACCGAGCACAGGACCGTGTACCTGGCCAGTTTCAGCAGCCCGGGCGGCAACAAGTTCGCCGCGCACACCATCCTGTCCGGCACCATCAAGGTGGGTTCGTCAGGCCGTGGAGAGTTCAGCATCGTCACGCTCAAGCGGAAGTAACCACACCCGCCGCGGCGTGGTCGGCCGCCGGGCGTCCCGTGCGCCCGGCGGCCGACCCGTGTCAACCGCGCCGGTAGAGTCGCTTTGCGAAGCAGCAGGCAGCAGCGTCCACCAGCGCCCGCCCTGCCTGCCAGCGAGGGGAGCTGATCGCTTGAGCATCCTGGGAACCCGGGTCCTGCGGGTCGAGGACCCGCGCTTTCTGACCACCGGCGGCGTCTACACCGAGGATGTCCAGAACGAGCAGCTGGCCGGCGCCGGTCACGTCTTCTTCGTCCGGTCCCCCATCGCGCACGCCAGGATCAGCCGGATCGACCTGAGCCAGGCCGCTTCGGCCCCCGGAGTGATCGCCGTCTTCACCGGCGCCGACCTCGCGGACCTGGCCGCCGTACCGCCGATGATGCCCGGACTGGTCAACCCGCAGATGCCGCGCCGCCTGCTGGCCACCGACGTGGTGCGCTTCGTCGGGGAGCCGGTGGCCATCGTGGTCACCGAGCAGCCCTACCAGGGCGAGGACGCGGCTGAGCTCGTTGACGTGGACTACGACCCGCTGCCCGCGGTGGTCGACCTGGCCGCCGCCCTCTCCGGGGAGGTGCTGCTGTTCGAGGAGGCAGGCACCAACGTGGCGGCGAATTTCGGCGACCCAGGTGCCCTCGATGAGCACCTGTTCGACGACTGCGACGCCGTGGTGCGGCACACGATCATCAACCAGCGGGTCGCCCCGGCCCCGATGGAGACCCGCGCCGCCGCGGCCGTGTGGGGCCCGGACGGGCGACTGACCGCGTGGATACCGAACCAGGGCGCCCAGGGCACCCGCGCCGCGCTGGCCAGCATGCTCGGGCTGGACGCCGGGCAGGTCCGGGTGATCACCCCCGATGTCGGGGGCGCGTTCGGCGCGAAATTCGGCGCCGACCCGGAGCACGCCCTCGTGGCGTGGGTCGCCCAGCAGCTGAACCGGCCAGCCAGGTGGACCGAGACCAGGTCAGAGAACCTGGTCGCGATGACCCACGGACGCGCCCAGCAGCAGACGGTCACCATCGGCGGCAGCAAGGACGGCCGTGTGCTCGCCTACCGCCTGGAGATCCTGCAGGACGCTGGCGCTTACCCGAGCATCGGCGCGATCCTCCCCTCCCTGACCATCCTGATGGCGCCGGGGCCATACGCGATCGGCCGGGCCGAGGCGGTGGGACAATCCGTGGTCACCACGACCACGCCGATCGGGGCCTACCGCGGCGCCGGCCGGCCGGAGGCCACCGCGGCGCTGGAGCGGGCCATCGACCTGTTCGCCGCCGAGATCGGCATGGACCCCGCCGCGGTGCGGCGGCGCAACCTGCTCCCGCCGTTCACCGAGCCGCACGCCACCGCGTTCGGCGCGCTCTACGACAGCGGCGACTACGCCGCTGCGCTCGACAAGGTGCTTGCGGCCGCCGACTACGAAAAGCTGCGCCGCGAGCAGGCGGACCGCCGGGCCCGCGGGGACCAGGTCCAGCTCGGCATCGGGGTGTCGTGCTATGTCGAGATCACCGGCGGCGGCGAGGAGTCCGGCGACCCGCACGAGAACGCCACGGTCGAGGTGCACCCCGGCGGGACCGCGACCATCCTGACCGGCACCTCGCCGCACGGTCAGGGTCACGCGACCGCGTGGGCGATGCTGGCCAGCGATGAACTCGGCATCCCGGTCGAGAAGATCACCCTGAAATGGGGCGACACCGACCTGGTGCCGGAGGGCGGGGGTACCGGCGGCTCTCGCAGCCTGCAGCAGGGCGGCGCGGCGGTGCGGCAGGCGTCTGTCGAGCTGATCGAGGTGGCCAGGCAACGGGCTGCCGAGGCGCTCGAGGCCAGCCCGGCCGACCTGCGCTTCAACCCGGGCCGGAGCGCGTTCGAGATCGCAGGCGATCCCGACGCCGCCGTGCCGCTGGCCGCGCTCGCCGAGGAGGAACGGCTGCTGGTGCGGGCGGTGTTCAGCGCGCCCGGCGCCACCTACCCGTTCGGTGCCCACGTCGCGGTGACCGAGGTGGATACCGAGACTGGCAAGGTGGTGCTGCGGCGGCTGGTCGCGGTCGATGACGCGGGCTTCGTGCTCAACCCGCTGCTCGCCGAGGGCCAGCGGCACGGCGGGCTGGCGCAGGGCGCGGCGCAGGCCTTCCTGGAGGAGGTCGTCTACGACCCCGAAGGTAACCCGCTGACGGCCAGCCTGGCTGACTACCCGTTCCTGTCAGCCACCGAGGTGCCCGGTTTCGAGCTGGTCGACAGCCAGACCCCGACCAGTTACAACCCGCTGGGCGCGAAGGGCATCGGCGAGGCCGGGAGCATCGGCTCAACGCCCGCCGTGCAGAGCGCGGTCATCGACGCGCTCGCGCACCTCGGTGTCCGGCACATCGACATGCCTGCCTCGCCGCAGCGGGTCTGGCAGGCACTACAGGCGATGCGATCGGAGAACGCCTAGATGCTCCTTGAGCTCAACGTCAACGGCGAGCACCGGTCCGACGAGGTCGAGCCACGGCTGCTGCTGGTGCACTACCTGCGCGAGGTGTGCAGCCTGCGGGCGGCCAATGTGGGCTGCGACACCACCTCATGCGGTGCCTGCACGGTGCTGCTCGACGGCAAGTCGGTGAAGTCCTGCACGGTGCTGGCGGTGCAGGCGGCCGGGGCGCAGGTCATCACCGCGGAGGGACTAGCCGCCGAAGGCGATCTGCATCCGGTGCAGGCGGCGTTCCGCGCCGAGCACGGCCTGCAGTGCGGGTTCTGCACGCCGGGGATGGTGATGGCCGCGGTCGGCCTGCTGGCCGAGAACCCGGACCCGACGCCGGAGCAGGTGCGCGAGGGCCTGGAGGGCAACTTGTGCCGCTGCACCGGCTACCACAACATCGTGCGCGCGGTGCTGGCCGCCGCGGGTGACGGTGCCGCGGCGGGTGACGATGCCGCGGCGGGCGACGGTGCCGCGGCGGGCGACGGTGCCCCGGCGGGCCCGGCCGGCGGCGCGGCGGTGACCGCATGATCCCCGCACCGTTCGAGTACCTGGCGGCCGAGTCGCCCGCGCACGCGGTCGAACTCCTCACGCGGTACGACGATGACGCGAAACTGCTGGCCGGCGGCCATTCGCTGCTACCGATGATGAAGCTGCGGCTGGCCGCCCCCGCGGTGCTCATCGATGTCGGCCGGCTGGACGAGCTGACCGGGATACGAGCCGACGGCGACGAGCTGGTGATCGGATCGGCGACCCGCCACGCCGACCTCGCGGCCGACGAGCTGGTCCGGGCCAATGCGCCGCTGCTGGCCCACGCGGCGGCGCAGGTCGGAGATCCGCAGATCCGCCATCGCGGCACCATCGGCGGCTCGCTGGCGCACGCCGACCCGGCAGCGGACCTGCCGATGGCGCTGGTCGCCCTGGGCGGATCGGTCGAGGTCCTCGGGCCGGGCGGGAGCCGGCAGGTGAGCGCCGACGACTTCTTCACCGGTTTCTTCGAGACCAGCCTGGCGCCTGACGAGCTGCTCACCGCGGTGCGGGTGCCGCGCAGCCCGGGCGCGGGCTGGGGCTACCAGAAGTTCACCCGCCGGGCCAACGACTGGGCGATCGTCGGGGTGGCCGCCATCGGCGGGCGGATCGCGCTGGCCAATATGGGCCCCGTGCCCCTGCGGGCCGGCGCGGCCGAGCGTGCGCTCTCCGATGGCGCGAGCCCGGCGCAGGCCGCCGAGCTAGCCGCCGAGGGGACCTCGCCCGGCGAGGATATGCACGCCGACCGTGAGTATCGTCAGCACCTGGCGCGCGTCCTGACCAGGCGCGCTCTTGAGCAGCGGGGCTGACCGACCAGGCCGGCCCGCAGACGGCTGGGTGATAGGCCATAACGGGGATCGGCACCTGGTCACCATCGGGGAAGGAAAGTGTCTGGGTGGACGCCGAAAAGCCGGCTGCCGAGCTCCGCGAGGAAATCCGGCTGGTAGCGGAGGACATCGCGGGCCTGCGCCGGACGGCGGTGCAGTTGCGCGAGCACGTCGGCGCGGACGAGCCCGGCGACTTCGCCGACAAGGCATCGGCGATCGCCGCCGCCGAGGAGCAGGAGGCTCTGGCCGAGCAGCTCGAGGCCAGGCGCAACGACCTGCGGGTCCGCCTCACCACGGCTCGCTAGCCGCAGGCTTGCGGCGCTCTGCGCCCGCGGCTCGCCTGCGCCCGCGGCTCGCCTGCGCCGCGGCTCGCCTGCGCCTAAGGCTTGCCTGCGCCCGCGGCTCGCTTGCGTTCAGGCCGCGCAGCCTGCCCGCCTGCTCCGTGGCCCGGATCGCGCGCTCGGGTTGCGTGACGGCCGCCGATGGCCGACAGTCGTTCGGCATGAAGACCATGACTTTCCAGGTTCGGACGGGCAGCCGCGAGAGCGTGCACGACATCACCGGGCAGTGCGCGGAGTTCGCGCGCGAGTCGTCAGCCGGGGGCGACGGGCTGCTGCACGTCTTCGTCCCGCACGCGACCGCCGGCGTCGCGCTGATCGAGCTCGGCGCGGGCAGCGACGCCGATCTGCTGGCCGCGCTCGCCCGCATGCTGCCCGCTGACGACCGCTGGCAGCATGCGCACGGATCGCGCGGCCACGGCCGGTCACACGTGCTCCCCGCGTTCGTCGCGCCGTTCACGGTGCTGCCGGTGGTGGCCGGCTCGCTGGCGCTTGGCACCTGGCAGTCCGTGGCGCTGGTCGACCTTAACCAGGACAATCCAGACCGGCAGGTCAGGCTGTCGTTTCTTGCTTAGCGCACCGGTCGGGACGTCGCAACGTAGGTCCGGCTGGCACCGGGTTTCCGTTATTCCAGAAAATAGTCCGCCAGCAGCGGGGCCAGGATGCGGTTGGCGACACCGTGGTCCTGGCCTTCCATCGACACGTGCCTCGCGCCGGGAACGAGGGACGCGGCCGCGCGTACCGAGGCGCGGGCCCAGCCAGGGCTGGCCCCGCCGTCGAGGAACAGCGTCGGCAGCCTGATCTTCGCCATCCGGCCGGCCGGGATCAGGCCGCCGTCCAGCACCGCGAAGTCGCAGCAAAGGGTGCGCGCGAGCGCTTCCATGGCCGGCCACATCGTGGACGCCCGGATAACTTGAGCCACGGCCCCGGCGATCGTAGCTGTACACGGTGAAATGGGACCTCAGCAGCCCCGCCAGCACCCTGCTCGCGGACCGGTCCTGCAGCGCACCGGTCACTAGGATCAGGGGCGGCCCGTCGCCCGCCCGGTCGAACGCGATCGGCGTGCCGTCTGCCGACCGGACAACCTGCATCCGCGCGGCCTACGGGTCCAGGTGGCCAGCCAGGCCGAAGGTAGCGAACAACTCTGGGTCGATGAAATTGTGGTGCCCGGTGATCCGGTCGCCGGATACCTCGATGACCTGGATGGCGAACGCCGCGTAACCGCCAGCCGGGTCGATCCGGTAAGCGCCGAACGCGGCACAGCCGTTGGCCGAAGTGGCGACCAGGCGCGAGCCGCGGCACCCGCACCCCTGCCCGGTGAACCAGCGACTCATGCTGGCCGGGCCCCGGAGCCAGAAGTCGTAAGGCGGCATTGACATGACGACGTCCTCGTGCAGCAGCGTGACCAGGGAGTCGATGTCATACCGCTGGAACGCGTCCACGTACCGGGCCAGCAGCTCCTGCTGCCCGGCCGGCGGCGCCTGCGGACTGGACACCGTGATGTCACGAACCGCCAGCGTCGCCCGGGCCCGCTGCAGCGCGCTGTTGACTGACGCCACACTGGTGTCCAGCAGGTCGGCCACCTCGGCCGCCTGCCAGCCGAGCACCTCGCGCAGGATCAGCACCGCGCGCTGCCTGGCCGGCAGATACTGCAGCGCGGCCACGAACGCCAGCCGGACGCTGTCCCGCTGCGCCGCAACCTCGGCTGGATCGCCGTGGCCCGACAGGACACGGGCATTAGGGATCGGCTGCACCCACGCGTGCTCGGGAAGCATCGGGCCGATCGGCGTTTCCGCCGTGGAGCTCGGCCCGAGATCCATCGGCCTGGCCCGGCGCTGGCGGCTGCGCAGCATGTCGAGGCAGACGTTGGTGGCGATGCGGTACAGCCAGGAGCGGACGGCCGATCTGCCCTCGAAACCGTGGATGCCCCGCCAGGCCCGCAGCATCGTCTCCTGGACCGCGTCATCGGCGTCGAAGACGGAGCCGAGCATCCGGTAGCAGTAGCCAGTCAGCTCCCGGCGGTACTGCTCAAGCTCGTCCGGCCGGACCTCGGTGCTGGCAGATTCGGTACGGGTAGACATGGTTATGGATCCTACGTGAGGGTGCCGACAATCCGGCTGGGCCACGAGGGCTCGATGAGTTTGCGGCCGTCCGCCGGTCATTACCCGGTACGCACGCTCGCACCCAGGGAGGACTGATGACCGAGAAGGCGCTCACCACGTGCCTGTGGTTCGACACCGACGCGCAGGCGGCGGTCAGCTTCTACACCAGCATCTTCGCCGACTCCGCCATCGGCCGGGTCGGCCGGTACACCGAGGCCGGGCCGGCGCCCGCGGGGTCGGTCATGACCATCGAGTTCGAGCTCAACGGCCAGAAGTTCCTGGCCCTCAACGGCGGCCCGCAGCACACGTTCAACGAGGCCATCTCGCTCTGCATCCCGTGCGCGGACCAGGACGAGGTCGACTATTACTGGGGCAAGCTGACCGACGGCGGGCAGGAAGTGGTCTGCGGCTGGCTGAAGGACAAGTACGGGCTGTTCTGGCAGGTCATCCCGACCGCCTTCATCGACATGGTCAGCGACCCGGACCCAGCGAAGGCGAAGCGGGTCACCGAGGCGATGTTCGGCATGACCAAGTTCGACATCGCCGCGCTCGAGAAGGCATACGCGGGGTAGCAGGCCGCCGCGGCGGCGGCCCCGCGGTATTGCGCGCCTGGACCACCGGCCCCGCGGTCAGCGGGCCCTTCGCTAGGCTCGGTGGGGTGGCCCTGCCTGCCCCCCTCGACCGCCTCCGGTGTCCCGTGGTCGTCGCGCCCATGGCGGGCGGGCCATCGACACCGGATCTCGTCGTCGCAGCGGCCGCGGCCGGCGGACTTGGCTTCCTGGCCGCAGGTTATAGGTCAGTGGCGGCGATGACCGCTGAGATAGCCGCCGTCCGGTCCGCGGGGGCGGAGTTCTTCGGAGTCAACTTGTTCGTGCCGGGGGCTCCGGCCACCGACCGCGGCGCGCTGGCCGCATACATCGCCGGCCTGTCCGACGACGCCGGTGCGCTCGGCGCCGCCGTCGGCGCGCCAGCCTGGGACGATGACGGCTGGGAGGAGAAGACCGCCGCCCTGCTCGCCAATCCGCCGCCCGTCGTGAGCTTCACCTTCGGCTGCCCTCCGGCCGGGCTCACCGCCGCCCTGCGCGCCGCGGGCAGCCTGGTCTGGGTGACCGTCACCAGTCCGGCCGAGGCCTCCGCGGCGGCTTCCGCCGGCGCGGACGGCCTGTGCGTCCAAGGACCGAGAGGCCGGCGCGCACCGCGGGACCTTCGCCAACGCCGGCCTGCCCGCCGATGAGCCCGGCCTGGCCGAGCTGGTCATCCAGGCAAGGCGGGTCACGAACCTGCCGCTGATTGCCGCGGGCGGCATCTGCGACCGCTCGGCGGCGACCGCGGCGCTGGCCGCCGGGGCCAGCGGCGTCCAGTGCGGTACAGCTTTCCTGCGCTGCCCGGAAAGCGGAGCCCATCCGGCGTATAAGGCCGCCCTGGCCGATCCCCGGTTCGGCCAGACGGCGTTCACCCGGGCGTTCAGCGGCCGGCCCGCCCGCGGCCTGGTCAACAAGTTCATGCTCGATCACCGTGACGCCCCTGCCGCCTATCCCGAGGTCAATAACGCGACCCGGCCGCTGCGGGCCGCGGCCGCCGCAGCCGGCGACACCGGGCGGATGAGCCTGTGGGCCGGACAGGGTCATCGTGCCGCGACCACGCGCCCGGCCGGGGAGATCGTTGCGGCCCTGGCCGGAATGTGAAGCAGGCCGGCAAGTTGTCCGGAAAGCCGGGCGGCTAGCCTGCCGGGGCGGGCGCGGGCCCGGCGGTACGATGCCATCGTGCTAGCCAGGACGAGCAGGTCCGTCCCACGCGCATGTGGCCTGGTAGCGGCGGGCGCCATCGCCGTTTCGACGCTGTCGGGACTGGCACCGGCCGCGCATGCGGCACCGGGCCGCGCTGGCACCGCCGGCGGCGCGGGTGTGGCGGCGGTGCGGCTGGGCAGTATCGGCCTGCGCAGCTGCGGAACCAAGCCCCGTACCTTCTGCGGCGGTCTCGCGGTGCCACTGGACTACTCATCGGCGGCCAGCCCCCGGATACACATCGGCTTCCGGTGGCTTCCTGCCGCCAGCCATGCCGACGGAACCATCCTGGCGGTCGAAGGCGGCCCTGGATACGCCTCGACCGGCAGTGAGCCCCAGTATCTGGCGATGATCGGACCCCTGGCGCGCACCAGGAACCTGCTCCTGGTGGACCTGCGCGGAACCGGATCGTCGACCCCGGTGAACTGTCCCGGGCTCGAGCAGGCCAGCGGCAAGCAGCACGGACCGCAGTTCAACCGGCTGGTCGCGGCCTGCGGCGCCCAGCTGAACCACACCTGGCGGTACCGCGGCGGCGGCTGGGTACACGCCTCGGACCTGTTCAACACCGCCTACTCGGCCCGGGACGTCTCCCTCGTGCTGCAGGCCCTGCGGCTCGGCCGGGTGGATCTCTACGGTGACTCCTACGGCAGCTGGTTCGCCCAGGTCTTCGCCTCCCGCTACCCGGCGGTGCTGCGGTCGGTGACGCTCGACTCCACCTACCAGGTGCTGGGACTCGACCCGTGGTACCACACCACGATCGTGACGGCGCGCCGTGCCTTCAGCCAGGCCTGCAGCCGGTCGGTCGCGTGCGCCGCGGCCGGCGGCAGTACCAGCGCCTGGACCCGGATCGGGGCACTGGCCAGGCGGCTGGACCGAGCCCCCGTCACCGGGGAGACGACTACCTCCGACGGGACCAGGGCCAGGCTGACCGTCAATGTGCTGACCCTGGTCAACCTGGTGAACAACGCGGGCTTCGATCCGGTCGTGTACGCCGACCTTGATGCGGCGGGGCGGGCCCTGCTGCGCCACGGCGACGCGGCGCCGCTGCTGCGGCTCGCGGCTCTCTCGCTGGGGTTCGACGACACGAACGAGCCGCTGCCCGGCTTCAGCGACGGCCTGTACTACGCCGTTTCCTGCACCGACTACGTGCAGCTGTTCAGCAGGTCCGCTTCCCCTGCGGTCCGGGCCAGGCAGTACCGCGCGGCACTCCGCCGGGAGCCGCAGCGTGCCTTCGCACCGTTCACCCTGGCCCAGTGGACCTCGATGGATCAGTACACCGAGGCCTACAGCGCCTGCCTCGGCTGGCCCACGCCGGTGCATGACAATCCGCCGATCACGCGGCGGCCTCCGCTGGTCCCGGCCAGGCTGCCGGTCCTCATCCTGTCCGGGAGCCTCGACTCGCTGACGCCACGGCTGCGCGGCGCCACCGTCGTCGCGCGGCAGATGGGGCGGTCAGCCCGGCTGGTGACGCTGGCTAACCTGACCCACGTCACCGAGCAGGATCCGAATTCTGCCTGTGCCATGTCCATCTACCGGCGGTTCATCGCCGATCCGGGCCACCTGGATCGCCAGGACACCTCCTGCGCCGGCCGGGTGAGCCCAGTTCACGCCGTGGGAACCTACCCGGAGCGGCTCGCCGACGCGGTCGCCGCCACCCCGCTGACCGGCAACAGCGCAGGCCGCCAGGCATTGCGGGCCGCGTCGGTAGCGGTCGCCAGCGTGGGCGACGAGATCAGCCGCTGGCCGCTGCTTAGCGGCAACAGTGACCTGGGCCTGCGCGGCGGCACGGTCAGCTTTGCCGTCGGCCGCGGGCTGAAGATCTCGCTGCGCCGCGTGCGCTGGGTGAGCGATGCCGTGATCGACGGCACCGCGATCTGGAATATGTCGTCGGGCTGGGTCAATGCCAGGCTGACCGTGTACCCGGCCGGCGGCAGCGCGGTCAGGCTGACCGCCCGCTGGCGCCCGTTCGGGACCCAGGGCCAGCCCGCCGTCATCCACGGGCGTCAGGGTAACCGGAACCTGACCGCTGTCTGCCCGGCGCCCTGACGGTGCGGTCAGCTGATCACGGCGTCGGCCGGGACGGGCCGACGGCCACCACGCCGAACGGCCCGCGGTCACCACGCCGGGCCCGCGGTCACCACGCCGGGCCCGCGGTCACCGGTCACGGCGCCGGGTGGGCAGACAGGCCGGTGCAGCTGCGCAGGCTCGCGTAGCTTGCCGCCGCCCGTTTCGCCGCTGCGCCGGTCAACACGACCGGCTGGCCCGTCGCCGACACCACGGCTGGGATGAACCTGGCGGTTAGCGGCTGGTGCGGATAGATCGTCAGTTTCAGCACCCCCGTCGCCGTGCTGTAAGAGTTCTCCCACCATAGGAAGTTACCCATGCCGTAGGCGACGAAAGTGCGGCCCAGCCAGCCCGAGCCCTGCAGCATGTGGGCGTGTGCGCCGATGATGATGCTAGCCCCTGCCGCAGCGAGCTTGGGCGCCAGCGACAGCTGGTTGGCATCGGGGCACGACTCCCCTTCAGTACCCCAGTGCATGAAGACGATCACGATCTTGGCCAGCTTTCGCGCGGCTCTGACCGAGGCCAGCGTGCGGCGGAGGCTGATCGCGTTCGCCTCTCCCGGCCTGGAGCCGGTCGCTACCCACGAGGAGGCCAGCTCGGCGACCTGGGAGACGCCGATGACCGCAATGGGCGTTCCCCTGATCGTGGTGACGTAGGGCGCCCAGGCGGCCGTCGCGTTGTCGCCGATGCCGACCACCGGGAAGCGGGCCGCCCGGGCGGCGGCAATGGTGTCAGCGAGCCCGGTCCGCCCGTAATCGAGGACATGATTGTTCGCCATCGTGACCAGGTCAACGCCAGCGTCACGAAGCGCTGTGAACGCCGCGGGCGTAGTACGGAAATGGTAGGTCTTGGGCTGCGGGACGCCTCGGCTGGTGACCGCCGTTTCCAGGTTGAGCATGGTCAGGTCGGCTGATCCGAGCACCGAGGAGATCGGCCCGAAGGCACGGGCGGGATCGGTGAGCAGCGCGGCCGTGCGCCCGGTGAAGTGCACGTCGCCCGCGAAGGCCAGGGTGATGTCGGGCCCGGCGCCTAGCGCCGACCTGCCCTGCGCGGCGGCCGTCGATGCCTTAGCTGACGATGGTGTGGACGTGGTTGGCCCAGGCATGCCGGGTGCCGGTGACTCCGGGCCGCAGCCAGCCAGCGCCGTCACAATGACAAGAGTCAGGCTGACGAGCAACCCCCTGGCCGGCATCCGATCAGGATAGGGCCATGGGACCGCCCCCAGGTCGGCAGCCCAGCAGGATAGGGCCATGGACCAGCCCCAGGCCGGCATCCGAGCAGGATAGGGCCTTGGACCAGCCCCCTGGCCGGCCTTCGGCCCAGATAATGCCATGCGAGAATTAACGTTGTGTCGTCACAGCTGCACTGTCTGGTAACAGGCGCGTCCGGGTATATCGGGGGGCGCCTGGTACCCGAGTTGCTCGGCGTCGGCTACCAGGTCAGGTGCCTGGCCCGCGACCCGGGCAAGCTCGCTGACCGACCCTGGTCGGACGCGGTCGAGATTGCCCGGGGCGACGCGATGGACCCAGCCGCGGTACAGCGGGCGCTGGAGGGCATCAATGTCGCCTACTACCTCATCCACTCGCTGGGCTCGGATGGGTCATTCGAAGATCAGGACCGGACCGCGGCCCGCGTCTTCGCCGAGGCGGCGAAGTCGGCTGGCGTAGGCCGGATCGTCTACCTGGGTGGCATCATCTCCGGTCAGGCCGATGAGCTCTCGCCCCACCTGCGCTCGCGCGCCGAAGTCGGCGACATCCTGCTGGCCAGCGGGGTGCCGACGGTCGTGCTGCAGGCGGCCGTGATCATCGGCAGCGGGTCAGCGTCGTTCGAGATGCTCCGTTATCTCACCGAACGGCTGCCGGCGATGGTCACGCCCAAATGGGTGCACAACCGCATCCAGCCCATCGCCGTCCGTGACGTGCTGCGCTACCTGGCCGGCTGCGCGACGCTGCCGCCCGCGGTCAACCGCCGGTTCGACATCGGCGGCCCCGACATTCTCACCTACATCGCCATGATGCGCCGCTATGCACAGGTCGCAGGCCTGCCGCCGCGGGTCATCATTCCCGTTCCTGTGCTGACACCCCGGCTTTCCTCGCTGTGGGTCGGCTTTGTCACCCCGGTCCCGGCCGCCCTGGCCCGGCCGCTGGTCGAGTCGCTCAGGAATGAGGTCGTCTGCTCCGAGCACGACATCGCCGACTATGTGCCCGACCCGCCCGGCGGGCTCATACCGCTCGACGCAGCGATCAGCCTCGCGCTGCGGCACGTCCGGGAGGGCGCGGTCGCCACCCGGTGGTCATCGGCGGCCACCGCGGGTGCCCCGAGCGACCCGCTGCCGAGCGACCCGGACTGGGCCGGCGGCTCGCTCTATAACGACGAGCGCACCAGTATCATGGACGCGTCGCCGGAGACCGTATGGCGGCTGATCGAGGGGATCGGCGGCGAGACCGGATGGTATTCCTTCTCCGCCGCGTGGGCCGCGCGCGGCCTGATGGACCGGCTCGCGGGCGGCGTCGGGCTGCGCCGCGGTCGGCGGGATCCTCAGCGCCTGCTGGTCGGCGATGCGCTGGACTTCTGGCGGGTCGAGGCGATCGAGCCAGGGTCCCTGCTCCGGCTGCGCGCCGAGATGAAACTACCCGGCCTAGCCTGGCTGGAGCTGTCGGTCCGGCGCGACCAGAACGGCCGGACCGTCTACTGCCAGCGGGCGATCTTCCGCCCGCGTGGTTTCGCCGGGCATGCTTACTGGTGGTCGCTGCGGCCGTTCCACGGCATCGTGTTCGGCGGGATGCTCCGCAACATCACCTCCGCGGCCGAGCGCGCCCGCCCGGCCCGGCCGGTCAGGGCTCGACCAGGATGACCTCCAGGGTGCGCGGGCCGTGCACCCCCTCCACCCGCTCAAGCTCGATGTCGCTGGTGGCGGACGGCCCGCTAATCCAGGTCAGCGGCCGCTGCGGGGACAGGCTGGCCAGCGCCTCGCCGACCAGCCCGACGACCTGATCCGCATGCACGAGGCACAGGTGGTAGTCGGGCACGAGCGTGACAGCGCGCCTGCCCTGGCCCGGCGACCCGTCGAGCACGATCGTGCCGGTCTCGGCGATCGCGACCGCCGCCCCGGTGATCACGCCGTCGCAGGCATCCAGCTCGTGCGCAGGCAGGTCATCGTCGGAAACGAACTCGACGCCAGCGGCCAACCCAGCGCCCGCATCCGGCCCCCGGCCCGCATCCGGCCCCCCGCCCGCATCCGGCCCCCCGCCCGCATCCGGCCGCTGGCCAGGACCCGGCCACGGCAGGTCGAGGCCGGCCGGGATGACGACGCGGCGGGCGCCGCGCCGGGCCAGCGCGGCCGCGACCTCATCGCCCAGCCGGTCCGCCGTGGTACGCCGCACCACGGCACGGTAATCGGCCAGCCGCTCGGCGAGCAGGTCGAGCAGCGCGGCCCGGTCCAGCTCGCCGCGCAGCCGGTAGCGCCGCTCGACCGGTACCGCGTCGGCAGCGGGCCCGTCGCCGTTACCGGCCGCGTTCGCTGCCCGGATCCGGGCCAGCATCTCCGCGCGGGCGGTCACGGCCGGTCCGTATGGTCGTGCCGCCACCATTCGCGGAATGTCCTGGCCGGCGGAACAGGCACGTCGCGAGCCCTGGTCCAGGCCGACAACGGCGGCGGCAGGTTCGGCATCCGGCCGCCCCGGCCCAGGGCCCGGCCGAGCCTGCCCGCCCGCTGCACGGCCCCGTACCGATGCGTGCCAGCCAACACCCACGAGGCCGCCGCCATCGCCATTGCCTCGGTCCCCGGCAGCCGGTGATCCTGCCGGGCCTGCTCGACATGGCGGGCTCGCAAGTCCACCAGGATCGACGGGATATCGATCATCACCGGGCACGCGTCGTAGCAGGCCCCGCAGAGCGATGACGCGTAGGGCAGGGACGCGTTGTCCTCGATGCCGGTCAGCTGCGGTGATAGCACCGCGCCGATCGGTCCCGGGTAGACCGAGCCGTAGGCGTGTCCCCCGGTACGCTCATAGACCGGGCACACGTTCAGGCAGGCCGAGCATCTGATGCAGTGCAGCGCCTCGCGGCCGGTCCGGTCCGCCAGCGCCGCGGTCCGCCCGTTGTCCAGCAGCACCAGGTGGACTTGCTGCGGCCCGTCGCCTGGCGTCACCCCGGTCCACATCGAGGTATAGGGATTCATCCGTTCCCCGGTCGACGAGCGCGGCAGCAGCTGCAGGAACACCTCAAGGTCCCGCCACGCTGGCAGCACCTTCTCGATGCCCATCACAGTGATCAGGGTCTCCGGCAGGGTCAGGCACATCCGCCCGTTGCCCTCCGACTCGACCACGCACAGCGTCCCGGTTTCCGCTATCGCGAAGTTGGCGCCGCTGACTGCCACCCGGGCGGACAGGAACTTGCGCCGCAGGTACAGCCGGGCCGCCTCGGCGAGCGCCGCCGGATTATCGGTCAGCGCCCGGTCGACGCCGTCCATCTCGCGCAGGAAGATCTCCCTGATCTCGGCGCGGTTGCGATGGATCGCGGGCACCAGGATGTGCGAGGGCCGGTCGTGTCCGAGCTGGACGATCAGCTCAGCCAGATCGGTCTCGTGCGCCATGATGCCGACGGCCGCGAGGGCATCATTGAGCCCGATCTCGTCGGTGACCATCGACTTGACCTTGACTACCTCATTGGCGCCCGCGGCGGTGACCAGCTCGGCCACGATCCGGTTCGCCTCAATGGCGTCCCGGGCCCAGTGCACGGTGCCGCCCCGCTCGGTGAAGGCGGCCTCGAGCTGCTCGAGGTAGGAGTCCAGATCCCGCATCGTCGCTGCCTTGATGGCCCGGCCTGCCTCGCGCAGCTCCGCCCAGTCCGGTAGCTCGGCCACGACAGCGGCCCGCTTGGCCCGGATGGTCGCCGTGGCCTTGCCGAGATTGCGCCGCAGCTGGCTGTCCCGGAGCGCCCGGCGCGCCGCCGTCGGGAACGGCTCCGTGCCCCGCAGGTGCCCCACCCCGCGCGGTGCCGTCGGCATCCCCAGGAATGCAGTCATCCGGCGCCACCCTCCTGCGTCGAAGCCAGGATCTCGGCCAGGTGCACGGTCCGGACGCCGGCCCGCAGCCTGGACAGGCCGCCGCCGATGTGCATCAGGCACGAGCTGTCTCCGGCGGCGCAGACCTCCGCGCGGGTGCCGAGCACGTTGCGCATCTTGTCGGCCAGCATCGCCGTCGATGTATCGGCGTTCTTCAGGGCGAAGGTACCGCCGAACCCGCAGCACACCTCCGCGTCAGGCAGCTCCACCAGGTCCAGGCCGCCCACCTTGCGCAGCAGCCGGACCGGCCGGTCGCCGACCCGCAGCAGCCGCAGCGAATGGCAGGTGGGGTGGTAGGTCACCCGGTGCGGGTAGTAGGCGCCGACATCCTCCACGCCGAGCACGTCTATGAGCAGCTCGGATAGCTCATAAGTGCGAGCCGCCACCGCCTCAGCACGGCGCGCGAGCACCTCGTCCCCGTACCGCCTGGCCACCATTGGATGCTGGTGCCTGATCGAGCCGACGCACGATCCGGACGGGGCGACGATCACGTCGCAGTGCTCGAAGACCGCTACGTAACGACGGACGAGCGGCAGCGCCTCACGCTGGTAGCCGGTGTTGACGTGCATCTGGCCGCAGCAGGTCTGCGCCTCGGGAAACTCGACCCGGTGGCCAAGCCGCTCAAGGAGCGCGACCGTTGACCGGCCGACACCGGGAAACAGGGTGTCCGCGAGGCAGGTCACGAACAGCGCTATCCGCACCTGCCTCACGCCCCGCCGGGAGCCGCTGACCGGGATGTCACGATACCGTACGCTATAGCGTCTGTGGGGAAGAAGCTTGAGCGGCGCGTGGTGCTGGTCACTGGGGCCACCTCCGGGATAGGCCAGGCTATCGCGCGGCGCTGCGCCGAGGAAGGCGCCCGCGTGCTGGCCACCGGGCGCGACGAGGCCCGCCTCGCCGAGCTGATCCGCGACTGTCCGTCCGTTCAGGCAGATCTATCTAGAGCCTGGCAGGCTGCCGCTCCGCCGCGCGGCCGAGCCGCCCGAAATCGCGGCCGCGGTGAGCCACTTGGTCTCAGCGGACAATACCCATCTCACCGGTCAGCGGGTGGCCGTCGATGGCGGCCTGCTCGTCACATCCTGAAAGGCAGAACTGGCATGCCGATGCTGCACCACACCGGCCTTACGATCTCCGACCTCGATCGGTCGCTGCGGTTCTGGCGCGATGCGATAGGCATGACCGTGCTGTTCGAGCAGGAGAAGACCGGCGGATACCTCGAGGCCATCGTGGGTGAGCCGGGCGCCAGCGTCCGCATGGCGCATCTCGCGTTCGAAGATGAGGGTCCTCGGATCGAGCTTTTTGAATATAGAACGCCCGCGGGCGGCCGTCATATGCAGCGTCCCGCCGATGCCGGGTTCGCGCACGTCTGTGTCGCACGTGATGACCTGGAGGAAAGGCTGAACCGGCTGGTCGTGGCGGGTGGCGTGCCATTCAGCGGACCAGTGGCGATCGACACCGGGGCCAACCGCGGCGGCCGCGGCCTTTACCCCCGAGACCCGGACGGGCATGTCGTAGAACCTTTCGAACGGCCGGCAGCGTGACACCGTTTAACCCCCCCGACATTGCCTCAACGCCGTTCGGGGCACCGCTCGTGCCGCCGCTGCCGATCAGGCTGCGCCAAACCGAGATCCTTACCGTCGTGTACCGGACCAGGCGGCAGGCCGCCGAATCGCTGATACCGCGACCGTTGCGGCTGGCCTCCGATCTATGCCTGCTGCACGTCTACCACATGCACGATGCCGAATGGTTCGGCGTATATTGCGAGTCGGCCTGGCAGATTCCCGTACTGCTGCCCGACGACTCGGATGCGGTCTATTCGCCGTTTCTGGTACTTGAATCCGATGCCGCGGTTGCCGCAGGCCGGGAATCCTACGGGCAGCCCAGGAAGGCAGGGCACGTGCGGCTCGCCGCCGACGGCGACCTGCTCGTCGGCGTGGTGGCCCGTAACGGCATCGACGTCGCGACCGCGACGATGTGCTGGAAGCAGCGGGCCGCAACCGGCGAGGAGCTCGGCGAACTCGTGCCAGGCAACGCCGTCAACGTGAACCTACGGGTGCGCCAGGAGGAGGAAGGCGTCGTGAGCCGCAAGCTTGTGACCAGGCGCTTCACCGATGTCGTCGAGCACGAATCGTGGGTGGGACCCGCCACGCTTGAATTGCGCCCGAATGCCCAGCTCCCGGTGCATCTGCTGGCCGTGAGCGAGATCGTGCTCGGCTTGCACCGGGTTGCCGACTTGACGCTCAGCTCTGGGCGCATCATCCACCGGTACCGTGGCGCGTGAACGCCAACGAGCCCCTGCCCGACCAGAGCCTGGCCGACGCGGTCGTAGATCGTCTCCGGGCCGCGATCTCGAGCGGGCTGTACGCGCCGGGCGAGCGCCTGGTCGAGCGGCGCCTGGCCCACGAGTTCGGGATCAGCCACATCCCGCTGCGCGAGGCGCTCGCGCGGCTGACCGAGGAGGGCCTCGTAGTGCGCCTGCCGCGGCGCGGCGCGCGAGTCGCCAGCCTCACCCCGCGGATGCTGGAAGAGGTCTCCAGCCTGCGCGTGGTGCTCGAGCAGTTCGTCGTGCGGCGGCTGAAGGGGCGATTCACTCCCGACGCCCACGCCGGGCTGCAGGCGATCGTCGAGGAGATGCTGCTCGCCGCCGACAACCACGATCTCGTCGGTGTCCACGAGCTGGACCAGCAGTTTCACCAGCGCCTGTGGGAACTGACCGACAACACGCTGCTGGTCGAGGTCGCGGCGCAGATGCGCAGCCGGACCAGCCACTTCTACCGCGCGGCGGCCGCCTCGCTAGCGCCCGACGAGCTGCGCAAGCATGCCTACAGCCACCAGGAGCTGCTGGACGTCATCGCGTCGGGAGACCAGCGCGCGGCCGAGCACGCCATGCAGAAGCACGTCGAAGATGCCGCCCGGCGGATTGCCGATCCGCAGCTCAACCGGATGGAGGAGACGTAGGCAATGCTGAGTGCCCCGAGGGTCGTCATCACCGACTCCAACGTCGACTCCTACGCCGACGAAGAGGTCCTGCGGGAGGCCGGCCTCACCACGCTGCGCCTGCAGGCCACCACCGAAAGCGACGTGATCGCCGGGCTGTCGCGGGTCGAGGCCGACGCACTCATCGTCCAGTGGGCCCCGGTGTCGGCCGCCGTGCTCGACGCCGCGCCGAGCTGCCGGTTCATCAGCAGGCTGGGCATCGGTTACGACATGATCGACGTGGCCGCCGCGACCGAGCGCGGCGTGGCCGTTGCGAACACCCCCGACTACTGCGTCGATGAGGTCGTCGCGCATACCCTCGCGATGGCGCTGTGGCTGCTGCGCGGCCTCGGGCGGTTTGACGCCGCGGTCCGGCAGGGGACCTGGAGCGCCGCCGAGCCATATCCGCGCGCCTGCCGGCCGTCCGACACGACGATCGGCGTGGTCGGGCTCGGCCGCATCGGATCACGCGTGGCCGAGCAGGCCCTGGCGCTGGGCTTCAGCGTGCTGGCGTGCGATCCGTATGCAACCGGTCCCGCTGGCGTCGAGCTGACCAGGCTTCATGAGCTGCTCAGGAGATCTGACCTGATCACCCTGCATGCTCCGCTGACCGAGCAGACTCGCCACCTGATCAGGGCCGGCACGATCAGCACGATGCGCCCGGGCGCGCTGCTGGTCAACACCTCCCGAGGCGGCCTCGTCCACGAGGCCGCGCTGGTCGAAGCGCTACGCGCGCAGCGGCTGGCGGGCGCCGCGCTTGACGTCTTCGAGGCCGAGCCGCTGCCACCGTCAAGCCCGCTGCGCACCCTGTCCAACGTGCTGCTCACCCCGCATGCCGCCTGGTACTCGCCAGCCAGCCTGGCGGAGCTTCCGGTCCAGGCGGCCCGGCAGGTCATCGACTTCCTGGCCGGCCGGGCGGTGCCGTCGATCATCAACCCTGAATACGTCGACCACGTAGGCCGCAGCGGCACCCTGATCTGACAGCCGACTGCTGCGCGCCTGGCGCCTCCTCTGAGCAGGCCGACGCACCCTGGTCTGAGGGCCGGGCCCTTGGCCGCCTCTGAGCAGGGCGGAGCACGTTGTTCAAGGCCGGGCATCTCGGCCCGCCTGTAAGGCGGCCATCTGGAGTTACTCTGTCGGCATGAGTACGTCACCGTTGTCCCCGGAGGAAATTCGCGCCGCCGCCGAGATCCACCAGGAGCTTGGCCCCGAATATAGCGACGCGGTCGTCGCGTCCTTCCTCGCGAAGGTCGACAGCGAGGTAGCCGCGCGGGTTGAGGCGCGTCTGGCCAGCACACCCCAGGCCGAGCCGGCCGTCCCGGACGACCGCCGCACGCTGCTCAAGGGCATCGCGATCGGCGCCACCGCCAGCGCTTCTACTTTCCTAGTCGCGATGACCGGAAACGCCGGCGAAGCGCGTCACCGTCTCCTGGCTGTCCTGCTCATGTGGCTCATCCTGGCGGCCGGATATGGCATTGCCTCCGCCTGGCACCGGCATCAGCCGGACAATCGCCGGACGGCGATAGATCGCTAAGCGCGGGCGGTCACGCCCAGGTCAAGTCCCGAGGCAACCTCAGGCAGCCCGCGCCCGCGTCCCGTCCTGGCAGGCAGCGAGCGTCGCCAATACCGGATACGGCGGCCTCATCGGGTAAATGTCCGTTCTGCCCCTATCAAGCCCGTATGAGCGGCTGAAGCTAAGTGGACCGGCTTGCGCCATGGGGCCAGCACCGCGGACAGTGCGGCGTCCAGGCCCGACGCCCGGATCGTGGCCGTCAGCAGCGCCTTCCCACAACCGCCTCGTGCAGGGCCTTGACGCCAGCCGCTCCGTTAGGAAAACCTAACCGTTAGTGGATCCTGACCGAGCATGTAACGGCTGGAGCGCGCTGGCGGACGGCACCCGGCGCGCCATCATCAGCCGCCTGGCCGAGGGGCCGCAGGCGGTGGGACAACTGGCCGCGGAACTGCCGGTCAGCCAGGCGGTCTCCCAGCACCTAAAGATCCTCAAGGACGCCGGCCTGGTCAGTGAACGCGCGGTCGGCACCAGACGTGTCTACCGGCTCAACCCGACGGCAGTGGCCGCGTTGCGCGATCAGCTCGACACCTTCTGGCAGCGGGCTCTGGCCAGCTACGTGGATGTTGCCGAACAAGCGACGGAGGAGAGTCCATGACCCGAACCGAGGTCCCCGTTGTCCGCAAGCAGGTGGTGGTCAACGCACCGGCCGAGCAGGCCTTCACAGCGTTCACCGACAGGTTCGGCGACTTCAAGCCGCCGGAGCACAACCTCCTCGGGGCCGCGATCGCCGAGACAGTCTTCGAGCCCCACGTCGGCGGACACATCTACGACCGCGCCGTCGACGGCAGCGAGTGCCGGTGGGCGCGGATCCTGGCCTACGAGCCACCAGCCCGCGTGGTATTCAGCTGGGACATCAGCCCGCAATGGCAGGTTGAGACCGACCCGGAGCTGACCAGCGAGGTCGAGGTCCGGTTCGTGGCCGAGGGACCGGACCGCACCCGGGTCGAACTGGAGCACCGCCACCTCGACCGGCACGGTCCAGGCTGGCAGTCGGTCAGCGACGGCGTCGACGGCGACCAGGGATGGCCGCTCTACCTGGCCCGGTACGCCGCCCTGCTCGAGGGTCGCTGACATGGCAAGCCAAGCAGGCCGCCCCGCTATCAGGAAACGGCCGCGGCGCCACCGCCCGGGCCTAGCCCACCGGAGCCGGCCCCGCTTCACACGGAAAGTGCTCCTTGAGCCTGGACCGGCGGGAGCTTCGACAGGCCCGATCGCTCCAGCTCAGAGGCACTTCCTACGCCCGTGACGGATTCTCGCCTCCAGCTGCGTGAAAGCCCCAGGTTGGAAAGGCTCGGCCACAGAACTCGGCCCGGGAGATCAACGACCCGGGCCGAGCGCGCCTCTCCGAGTCACGCCCGTAACAGCAGTCTCGCCAGCCCCGCCAGCCGCCGACAGCCGCCGACAGCAAATGATCTTGACGGGTATCCAGTAGATATCGCCGAGAAGCGGTCAAGATCATTGGAAAAGCCATGGACAAGCCACTGAACCGGGCCCAGGTTCCGGGTCGTGCTGAAACTCCTGTGCCGCCAGTGACAAAAGCAGCCAAAGACACGACAGTGACGCACCTAATCAGCGTCCAGCACGCTCGGCATCAGCGTCCAGCACGCTCGGCATCAGCGTCCAGCACGCTCGGCATCAGCGGACGCCTGGGACCATGTCGCCGGGCTCGCGGTCGGCCAGGATGTGTCGGAGCGGATCGTCCAGCTCGCCGGTTCTCCGCCGCAGTTCAGCCTGCGCAAGTCATTCCCTGGCTTCGGCCCGATCGGCCCGTGGCTGGTCACGGTCGACGAGTTCAGCAATCCGGACAACCTGGAGCTTGGCTGCTCGATCAACGGTGAAACTCCCAGCGGGGCCGGACCAGCGACCTCGTCTTCTCTGTCCCGCAGCTGATCCGGGCGCTGTCCGCCCCGCATCCTGACCCCGTTTCTTGATCATGAACGGGGGCTTACCCGGACCGGGCCTGGCGGGCGCAGCCAGCTGAGTTGGCTGGCTGCGCCCGCGCCTGACCTCGCGGCGATCTGCCCGGCCGGGTCAGCAGCCGTCGTAAGGCGCCCAGTTGTCCTCGCCGCCCTGGGCGAGCGCGTTGGCGAACACCTGGTTCTGCTCGGCCACGCTGGCGTTGCCGAAGTCGGCCGGGTTGCCGCCGTAGGCAGCCCACGTCGACGCGCTGAACTGGTAGAGGCCGTAGTGGCCGCTGGAGTTCATGACCTGCGGATTGCCGCCCGACTCGCGGGCGACCACGCACTGACCGAACGCCCCGCCCGGCGTGCCGCCGGAGTAATTGCTGGCCACGGCCGGGGCGGCCTGGACCGGAGCAGCCTGGGCCTGGACCGGAGCGGGAGCCGGAGCCGGAGCCGGAGCGGCGTGCCGCGGCGTATAAGCCGCGACCGGAGGCGGCGGCCCGAGTAGCTCGGGTGCCCTCGGTATCCGACCGGGCTTAGCCGGAATGCGCAGGACCTGCCCGACCTCGATCACATTCGCCCAGCGGATCTGGCTGTGGTTACGCCAGTAGAGCACTGGCCACGCGGCCTGGTCATGGTAGAAACGCCCGGCGATCGCGGACAGCGAGTCACCGGGCCGGACAGTGTAGGCGGCCTGGATGGCGGCCGGCTTCCGCATCGCTGCCTGCTGCTGCCGGACAGCCGATAGCACCTGGGCGGGCGAGAAGGCCGGCTGGTAGGCCGCGTCCAGTACCGCCGCGTGGTGCGAGGTGGCCTGGGCGGCCGGCGGGGCCGGGGCTGCTTGCGGTGACAAGCAGAACGCCGCGGCCACGCCAGCCAGGGTGGGCGCAGCAGCGGCGGTTGCGGCCTGCGGTAGTCGAACACGTGGGGGCTTACTGTGGTGTCCCAAGGGGCTCCGATCCGAGGAGGGCGCGCTCACCGGGGAAGCTGCACAGGGGGGCGGGCAGCCTCGGAGCGCCTGACATCTAGGCGAGCCTAGCGAGGCAGCTCGGGCCCATGAGGTGAATCCGTCACAATGGTCCAAACAGCCCGTCAGGGTGCTAAAGTACGCCTGGTCACTTGGCCCGCTGCTGCCGTGAGGCCTGATCATCAGGCACTCGGCCATGCGAACGCGGTTCTGGCCGGCCCCAGAACATTGGCACGGAACGGCGCGAAGCGGAGCAGCGTCGATATCGCGGGCCACGAGCCTTGACCCTTACCCGGTGTCAGGTCCTAGACATGGGGACGTCATGTTCAGTATCGGAGACTTCGCCAGCGACGGCCGGGTGTCGGTGGGCGCCCTTGGCGTGTCGGTATGCCCGTGGCTGCCAGCTATTAAGGGCATGATTAACGCCAACTGAACGCTCGGTGAAATCGGGGAGGTCAGCCAGTGCCGGTTTCCCGTCGAGCCTGGCGGCGGGACTGGCCTGTCTTGCGCGGGGTGCTGCCAGCCGCCGGCCGCAGGTGGGCGGCGACCTGCTGGCGGGCGTCACGCTCGCGGCCCTGGGCATCCCCGAGGTTCTCGGGTACGCGAAGATCGCCGGGATGCCGGTGGTGACCGGCCTGTATACGCTGCTTCTCCCGATGGCCTTGTTCGCCATCCTCGGCTCGTCACGCCATCTGGTGGTGGCCGCGGACTCGGCGACCGCGGCCATCCTAGCGGCGTCCCTGATCGGGCTGGCGGTTCCAGGATCAGCGAGATACGTCCAGCTGGCTGGCCTGGCGGCGCTGCTCACCGGCGGACTGCTGCTGCTAGCCCGGCTGGCCAGGCTTGGCTTCCTGGCCAACTTCCTGTCCCGAACGGTCCTGCTCGGATTCCTCGCCGGCGTCGGCATCCAGGTGGCCGTCAGCCAGCTTCCCGACATGCTCGGCGTCCGGCACGAGGGCACCCGCACCATCGTCGTGCTCGTCCACACGGTCGCCGAGCTCCCGCAGGCTCATCCTGCGACGCTGGTCATATCGGCGACGGCGATCCTGATCATGCTGGCGGCCCGCCGGATCACGCGCAAGATCCCCGGCGCGCTGATCGCCGTCGTCGCCGCGATCATCGTCAGCAGGTTCGACGATCTGGCCGGGCAGGGGGTCGCCACCATCGGGCCGGTCCCCCGCGGGCTGCCGCAGCTGGGCCTGCCCGCCCTGGACCTGCACGATGCCAGGCTCCTGTTCGGTACCGCGGCCTCGATGTTCGTCGTCATCCTGGCGCAGAGCGCGGCCACCTCGCGCGCCTACGCGGCCAAGTACTCGGAGGAATTCAGCGAGGATGCTGACCTGGTCGGCCTGGGCGCGGCCAATCTGGCCGCCGCGTTTTCCGGCACCTTCGTCGTCAACGGCAGCCCGACCAAGACGCAGATGGTGGACGGCGCGGGCGGGCGCAGCCAGCTAGCCCAGCTTTTTACCAGTGCGGTGGTGGTCATCGTGCTGCTCGTCGCCACCGGGCCGCTGGCCTACCTGCCGACCGCCGCCCTGGCCTCCGTGGTCTTCCTGATTGCCGCCGAGCTCATTGACATCCCCGGCCTGCGGCGCATCCTGTCGGTCCGCAAGGGCGAATTCGCCGTAGCCCTGCTGACCGCCGCTGCGGTGGTGGCCCTCGGCGTCCAGGACGGCATCGTGCTGGCCGTGATCGCCTCGGTGATCGACCACCTGCGGCATAGCTACCGACCGCTGAGCAGCGTGCTGGTGAAATCGCCAGCCGGGCACTGGCAGCCCTGCCCGGTGCGGGCTGGGGCCCGGACTGAGGAAGGGCTGGTCGTCTACCGGTTCGGAACCAGCCTGTATTACGCAAACGCTTCTCGGCTCATCGAGGACATCACGGCACTCGTCACGCACGGCGCCCCGCTTCAGTGGTTGGTGCTCGACGGCGCCGCCATCGGTGACGTTGATTACACGTCCGCTTCGGTTCTCAGTCAGGTCGCTGAACGGCTGCATGACCGGCACATCCTTTTCGCCATCACCAGCATGCTCCTGCAGGTCCGCAAGCAGCTTGACGGATACGGCATCAAGGGCGCATGCGGCCCCGATGTCTACTACGACACCCCGGGCGAGGCGCTCTTGGCCTTCCACGCCGCCAGGCGCGCCGCCGATCCGGCCGCTCACCCCGTCCCCTGGCCAGACGCATCCGACCCGGGCCAAGCCTGACGGCCTATTGGCTCACGGCGCTAGCCAGAATTCGCCAGGCTCTGGTCCGGTCCCGGGCATGCGCTAACGTCCGTGTCATGCGGGATGCGCAGGCCGCCGCGCACTGGTCGGCGCGGCTGGGCGAGCTGGCCGGGGAGGAACGCGTGGCCGGCGCCTCGCTGGCCGTCTGGGCCGGGGGGCGGGAGATCCGGGCTTCCTGCGGAGTACTGAGCACGGCAACGCAGGTGAGCGCGACCCCTGATGCGCTGTTCCAGATCGGGTCCATCACGAAGGTGTGGACAGCGACCATGATCATGCAGCTCATCGAGGAGGGGAGGCTGTCACTTGACACGTCGGTTTCGCAGATCATGCCCGGCTTCCGGCTCACCACCGGGGATGTCGGCCGGGAGGTAACGGTTCGCCACTTGCTGACGCATACCAGCGGGATCGACGGCGACATCTTCACCGACACTGACCGGGGATCGGACTGTCTCGAACGCTACGCCGCTGGGCTCTCGCGGGCCACGCTGACGCATCAGGTCGGCCGGGCGTACTCCTACTGCAACAGCGGGTTCGTCCTGCTCGGGCGGATCATCGAGATCCTGGACAGCCGGGAGTGGGATGCATCCTTGCGCGAGCGGCTGATCGCTCCGCTGGAACTGAGCCAGACGGTCACGTTGCCCGAAGAGGCGATCCTGCACCGGGCGGCGGTCGGGCATCGTGAGCATCCGCGCGAGCACGAGCCGGTCTCGGTCTGGGGCCTGCCCCGGAGCCTCGGTCCTGCGGGCCTGATCACCGCCAGTGCCCGCGACGTGCTGACGTTCGCGCGGCTGCATCTCGAGCGGGGCGTCCTTCCCAGCGGCAGACAGCTCATCAGCCACGACTCGGCATCTGCCATGCAGCAGCCGCACTTTGACATCCCCGGCGACGGCAGCAGCGGCGCTGCGGTAGGCCTCGCCTGGAGGCTCTATCCAGGTAGCGACGGCCGGATGATGATCGGCCACGACGGGAGCACCGTCGGACAGTCGGCGTACCTGCGAATCGAGCCGCAGACTCAGGTCATCGCCTGCCTGCTGACCAACTCCCCAGCCGCAGACATGCTAGCCCAGCGACTGCTCTGCGAGGTCTTGGGGGAATACGCCGGGATAACGATGCCGCCAGGCCCTGGGCCTGCGGCGGGGCACGCTGACGTGGACCTGCAACGGCACTGCGGCCGCTACGAGCGCACCTCACGCCGGTTCGACGTGTCCGTCAGCGGGGGACGGCTGCAGTTGACCATCGCGATGACCGGTGATCGCGCGGCGTTCAGCGATGACGGTCCCGAGGAAGTCGTCCTGTACCCAGCGGATGCCTCGGGAGACGACTTCGTCTGCCGGTCACACGGCCACGAGCCATGGATAGCGGTTAGCTTCGGCCGGCTCAGTGACGACCGGCCCTACCTCTACATGGGCGGCCGCATCACGCTCCGGACCGGCTGAAGGCACCGGTGCCGCGCCCCGGCTGCACAAGGCCGGCCGATTCAGAAAGTTCTCAGCCCGCCTGCAAGGAATTATCACCAGCCTGACCGACGCTTTCATCATGTGCCGGCATCCTTCCGGCAACCGAAGCGAACGGCCTGGGAGCGTTACGACTATGCCAGTCAGGACCAAACATCTCAACGGAACCGTGATCCGCGAACGGACAGCCTCGGGCCCTGGCCCGGCGTTATGGTCGCCGGCTAACACTACTGATGGTCGTCAGTACCTGTGGCCCGGCCGGGGAGCCGGGCTGTTCTTCATCGACGCCGGCGGGATCACGCCGGTCATGCACCCGGCGGCCAGCGGCCGTTACAGGGAGCTGAAGCAGGCCCGCGGAGCCCTGGCCCGCCTCCTGGCGGACCGGGCCGCTCATCCCACTCGTCCCGTCGAGCGCGGATCTCGCAGGGAACGGAGCCTGGTCCGGACAACCCGATGCTCGACGACCAGGCCAGCGACTGTGGACGCGACGCGCTGACCCTGCCGAGCCACTCTGGCTGACCCGCGAATTGCGGCGGGCGGCTCCATCGGCCACAATGACGGCTGGCGATGAAGCTCGCCCGAAACCGCGGGACGGTCCCGCTGATGGCTTCTACCCCTGAGTCCGTATCCGGGAGCGGAGGAGGCCATCATCGTGGGCGACGGCGTGCTGCCGGTCCCGGTCATCCAGGTGCTGCAGGTGCTGACCATCGCCGTCGCCGCGCCCGGCGTCTCCGGCGTCATCGCCAAGACCGAGGCGCGGCTGCAGGGGCGCCGGGGCCCGCGGGCTCTGCAGCCCTACTTCGACCTGGCCAAGCTGTTCCGCAAGGAGGCACTGGCGCCGGAGGGGGCCAGCTGGGTGTTCCTGGCCGCGCCGGTCGCCGCGTTCACCTGCTACCTGACCGTGCCGCTGCTGATCCCGGTGCTGACCAGCTACCCGCTGCCGCTGGGGTACATGGGTGACATCCTCGGCGGCGGGTTCATCCTGTCGATGGCCAGCTTCCTGGTCGCGGTGGCGGCGCTGGAGACCGGCAGTCCCTACGCACAGCTCGGGGCCAGCCGGGCCAAGACCTTCGGCGCGATCACCGAGCCGGTCGTGTTGTTCGTGGTGTTCACGGTGGCGCTGCTGACCGGTACCGACCTGCCCTATGCGCTGGCCGCCACCGTCCGGTCGTCGGTCGGGGAGATCATCCGCCCGGCGCACGTGCTGGCGGCGGCCGCGCTGTTCATGGTCATCCTGTATGAGACCAGCCGGATCCCGGTGGAGACGCACACCGGGACCAACGAGTTCGGGATGATCGAGGAAGCCCGGCCCTTCGAGCACTCCGGCCCGTACTTCGCGCTGCTCAAGTGGGGCTCGGCGGCCAAGCAGCTGATCCTGTACACGATCCTGATCAATGTCTTCGTGGCGCCGTGGGGACTCGCGGCCACGCAGCAGGCGTGGCGGGTGCTGCTGGCCATGGTCGCGCTGCCCGCCAAGGCCTGCGTCCTCGGGGCGGTGATCGCGGTCATCGACAACTCGTTCGCTAAGCTCCGGCTGTTCAAGATCACCGAGTTCGCGGCGGCGGCGTTCCTGCTCGCGGTGCTCGGCGTGTTCACGCTCTACCTCGGGGGTGGCTGATGGATCGCGGCCTGCTGGATCCCGCCCGGGGAGGGGGCGGCTAATGGATCCCGGCCACGCGCCCGGCGTCTACGTCGGCGGCGCGAACGTCATCGCGGTGCTCATCCTGCTGGCCGAGTTCGGCATGTTCCGGCAGGCCCTGCTGCGAGATCAGGTCCGCCTGTACGCGGCGCAGTCCGGGCTGATCTCGGTCCTGGCCGTCATCGTGGGCACCGTCCGCCACCTGCCTGAGCTGTATGTGCTCGCGGTGCTGGCCGCCGTGCTCAAGGTGGTGGCGATCCCGCTGGTGCTCAGGCGCCTGCTGGGCGGGACCGATCCGGACGGCGGCCCGGCAGGTGATCCGGGCGAGGAAGCCGACATCGCGGGGAGCGGGGGGCTCAGCCTGGCCACCACCGTACTGCTCGCGATCATCGTGGCGGCCTTCGGGTTCTTCGCCGCTGCCGCGCTGCCGGTCAGTGGCAGTGGGGCGCCGGCGACCGCGCTGTCGGTCTCGGTATCGGTGGTGCTGGTCGCCTTCGTTCTCATGATCCATCGCCGGGATGTCGCCTCCCAGGCCATCGGGCTGTTCTCGCTGGAGAACGGGATCTCACTAGCAGCCCTGGTCGTCGCGGCCAGCCTGCCGCTCATCCTGGAACTGGCGCTGCTGTTCGACCTGTTGCTCGCGGTGGTGGTGGTCGCCCTGCTGATCCGGCTGCACCACGGCCGGGCCGAGTCACTGTCCACCGCCGACCTGACCACCCTGCGGGGCTGAGCCGTGACCGTCCTGTCCGTCGCCCTGCTGGCCGTCCCGCTGGCCGCCGCGCTCGCCGCCCTGTGGCTGCCCGCAGCCGCCGCGGGCGCGGCGACCGCGGCGGCCGGCATCGTCAGCTTCGCGCTGGTGATCGCGCTCATCCCGGCCGCGTCCCGGCGCGACCTGAGGTGGCTGAGCCTGGTCAGGATCGACGCGCTCAGCGTGGTGTTCCTGCTGGCGACCGGATTCCTGTATGCGTGCGTCGCGGTGTACTCGATCGGCTACCTGCGCTCGGCACGCGGGCGCGGCGGGGATCAGGCTTACGCGCGCCGGTACTGGACCGGGCTCAACCTGTTCGCCTGGTCGATGCTGGCGGCCCCGATGATGAGCAACCTGGCGCTGCTGTGGATCGCCATCGAGGTGACCACGATCGTCTCGGCGCTGCTGGTCGCCCTGGAGGGGACCGACGGGGCCGTCGAGGCGGCCTGGAAGTACGTGCTGCTCGCCTCGGCCGGCCTGGCCATCGCCCTGCTGGGGACGATCTTCGCCTACTACGCGGGTGCTCACGTGCTCGGGCCGTCCTACAACCTGGCGTTCGGCCCGCTGCTGCAGGTGGCCGGGCGGCTGCCGCACACGGCGGTGCGGCTGGCGTTCGCGCTGGCGGTGCTCGGCTTCGGCACCAAGGTTGGGCTGGTACCGGTGCACACCTGGCTGCCCGACGCGCATTCGGAGGCGCCGACGCCGGTCTCCGCGCTGCTGTCGGGCTCGCTGCTCGCGGTCAGCTTCTACGCGATCCTGCGGTATTACCAGATCGCGGTGGCCGCCCTCGGTCCCCGCTTCCCGCGTGACGTGCTGCTGGTGTTCGGAGTCGCCTCCCTGCTGCTCGCCGCGCTCTACCTGCTAGACCAGCGGGATTACAAGCGGCTGCTCGCCTACTCCAGCGTGGAGCACATGGGCATCCTGGCGGTCGGGGTCAGTTTCGGCGTCCCGATCGCGCTGGCCGGGGTGCTGCTGCACGTCCTGGCGCATGCCGCGGCGAAGGGCAACGCGTTCATGGGCGCCGGGGTGCTGGTCCGCAAGTTCGGCAGCAAGCGGATCTCGGCCGTCACCGGCGGCCTTGACCTGTTGCCGTGGAGCGGGCCGCTGTTCCTGGCCGCGATCTTGGCCTTGTCGGCTATGCCGCCGTTCGGGCTGTTCCGGAGCGAGTTCGAGATCGTCACCGGCGGCCTGGCCGCGTCGGACAACACGGCCGCGGTCATCCTGGTGGTGCTGGTCACCGTGGCGTTCCTCGGGCTATCGCTCACGGCCAACCGGATGCTGCTCACGCCCCGCCGCCAGCCGGCGCCGGTCGCGGCCAGCGATACGGCGGCCAGCGATACGGCGGCCAGCGATACGGCGGCCAGCGATACGGCGGCCGGCGATACGGCGGCCGGCGATGCGGCGAGCGGCAGTCCGGGCTTGCTCGCCCGGGGCGAGCCGAGCGTGTGGATGGTGGTGCCCGTGGTGGCCGGGGTGCTCGCACTGCTGGTGCTCGGCCTGCATCCGCCCGCCGAACTGACCGGCTTGCTGGACCGGGCCGTCGCCGTCCTGCGGGGTCAGGCATGACCGGGGCGCCTGGTCCGGCGGCCACCAGAACCAGCCGGGTCCCCGTCTCGCTGTCCGCCAGCGTGCCCGCGCTGTGGGGCATCCTGGCCCGCGAGCGGGCCGCCGGGCGCCGGTTCGCCGGCCTGATGGCGACCCAGCAGCCCGGCGGCCTCCTACTGTCCGCCCACGTCGCCGGGCCGGAACTGATCGCCACCCACGAGGCAGCGCTGCCGGCGGGCGCCAGCTCGTATCCCGCGCTGACCCCGGTGCTCCGCGCCGCATTCTGGTACGAACGGGAGATCCACGACCTGTTCGGGATCGTCCCCGATGGTCACCCCCGGCTGGAACCGCTGGTCCTCCCCCAGCTCGGCGAGCAGGCACCCCGGCCCCGGCCAGGCGCCGCCGGGCCGACCCCGGCCAGCATCTGGCCGGACGAGCACTCCATCCCCCGGCACGTCATGGGCCCTGGCCTGTTCACGATCCCGCACGGCCCGGTCCGCTCCGGAGTGTTCGAGTCGATCGAGTACCTGGTGGAGACGCCCGGCGAGGACATCGCCCACCTGAACATGCGGCTGTTCTACAAGCACCGAGGAATCGAGAAACGGTTCGAGCAGCTGGCCGCGGCCGACGGCGTGCTCCTGGCCGAACGGACCGAAGGGGTGGCCTCGGTGGCGCACGCCCTGGCTTACTGCCACGCGATGGAACGGCTGGCCGCAGTCACCGTGCCCTGGCCGGCTGCCCTCATCCGGGTGCTCCACGCCGAACTGGAACGGCTGGCCGCGCACCTGGACACCGCCGTCCGGCTCGCCGACGCCGCGGGCCTGGCGGTGGCCACCGCCCGGTTCGGCGTGCACAAGGAGCACATCGCCCGGCTGGTCAGCCGGATGTGCGGCAGCAGGTTCGGCCGCGGCGTGGTGGTGCCGGGCGGGGTAGCTGCCTGGCCGCAGGTCAGCGCGGCCGGGTTCGGCGACAAGATCGGCCGCCTGGAGCGGGAGATCACCGCCGACGCGACCGTGCTGATGGGGACCGCGTCGTTCCTGGACCGGCTCCGGGGCACCGGCCCGCTGCCCGCCGACCGGGCCCGCGAGCACGGCGCGCTCGGCCCGATCGGCAAGGCGTCCGGGTTCAGCGACGACGCCCGGCTGGCCCGCCCCTACGACGCCTACCCCGCGCTGCCGGTGCCCGCGCTGCGGGCGCACACCGACGGCGACGCCCTGGCCAGGCTGCGGGTCAGGTGGGACGAGGTCCGGCAGTCGTTCCAGCTGCTCAGGCACGCCGCCCAGCGGCTGAGCGAGGCGGGCGAGGCGGGCGAGGCGGGCGAGCACCCGCTGCGAGCACCCTGCGAGGCGTCCGACGGCCGGGCGACCGGCTGGGCCGAGGCGCCGCAGGGCGAGGTGCTGTACGACCTGGCGGTGCAGGATGGGCGGATCATCCGGTGCCGCCCCCGGTCAGCCTCGTTCCACAACCTGGTGCTGTTCCACGAGGTGTTCGCCGGCGACATCCTGACCGACTTCCCGTTCATCGAGGCCAGCTTCGGGCTGTCGGTCGCGGGGGCGGCGCTATGAGCCCATGGGTGCTGCGCGGCCTGCGCAGCGGGGTAGTCACGACCCGGTGGCCGCACCGGCCCGACCCGTACGCCGACAGCTGGCGCGGACCGGCCAGCGTCCTTGATCCGCACCCGGCCAGCGCAGCAAGCCCAGACGCGGCGGCGGGCTTGGAGGACCCGGCTAAACGGGAGGTGCCGGCGGGTCGGGCGGCCCAGGCCGGGCTCGCTTCACTGTGCCCGACCGGCGCGATCACGACTGCGGCCGATGGCTACGTCCGGCTCGATCAGGGCCGGTGCATCCTGGCCGGTCGATGCGTCGACCAGCGCCCGGACGTGTTCGGCTGGTCCACCGGGCCGGCCGCCGAGGCGCTGCGGCGGGACGGGCTCGTGGTGCCGGAGACCGGCGAGACGGAGCAGGGCCTGATCGCGATCCGCAGCGCCCTGCGGGCCAGGACCGCGGCGCTTCGCCGGTCGGTGCACCTGCGGCATGTGGACGCCGGCTCCGACGGGGCCGAGGAGCAGGAAATCAGCGCGCTCCTTAACCCCGTCTACGACATCAGCCGGCTCGGGATCTTCTTGACCGCCAGCCCGCGTCACGCGGACGTGCTGCTGGTGACCGGGGCGGGCGCGCACGGCATGGCCGAGCCGTTGCGCCGTACCTATGCGGGCATGCCCGACCCGAAGATCGTGATCGCGGTCGGAACCGACGCGTGCAGCGGCGGTCTGGTGGGCGGTCACCTGACCGGCACCGGGTCGGCTGGGACGGCCCTGCGCGGCGACACGGCCCTGCGCGGCGACACGGCCCACGGCGGCGAGAGGACCCGGCGCGGCGCTCCCCCGGCCAGGCTGCAGGCCGGCTCCTACGCGACCGGGGCTGGTGCCGGTGAGGTGATCCCGGTCGACGTGTGGGTGCCCGGCTCGCCCCCGTCCCCGTTTAATATCCTGCATGCCCTGCTGGTCGCGCTCGGCCGGCTGCCGCACCAGAGGGAAGCGCGGTGAACGGGCTCGGGGCCGTCCTGGCGGCCGGGCTGATCATGCTGGCGGCGGCTGCGGTTACCGACCTGGGCGCCGGGGTCCGGTGGGCGCGGCTGCGGAGCGTCCCCTACCTGATCGGCGCGGCGGGGGCCGGGTGCCTGGCGGTGGCCGGGGCCGGCGCGGTGGCCGGACATCCGGCCCGGCTCGGAACGAGCGGCTGGCTCGGCGCCGGCACGACGGCGCTGCGGGCCGACCGGCTGTCCGGGCTGTTCCTGGTGATCGCGTTCAGCGCTGCGGTACCGGTGTCGCTGGCCTTTGCCAGCTGGGCGGGGCGGCCTGGCGCCGTCGGACGCCGGGGACTCGGCGCGGGCTACGCGCTCACCCTCGGCGCGGCGGCGATGGTCATGACCGCCACCGACGCGTTCACCGCACTGCTGGCCTGGGAGCTGCTGACGATCGCGTTCTACCTGCTCGCGGGGTTCGAGCGGGGACGGCGGGGACGGCCCGGCGCTGCTCTCATCACCCTGGTGTTCGGCAAGATCAGCGGGGCCGCGCTGCTGCTGGGCCTGCTGCTGCTAGCGGTCAGGTCCGGCTCACTGGAACTGGCCTCGTTCGCGTACGTGCCGTCCGGCGCCGTCCGGGACTGCGCCCAGACCTTGCTGATCGCCGGATTCGCGATCAAGGTCGGGCTGGTCCCGTTCCAGGTGTGGCTGCCCCGCGGGTACGCCGCTGCGCCCGGCCCAGCCCGCGCGGTGATGGCCGGGGTAGCGGTCAACGTCGGCTTTTACGGGCTGTGGCGCACGCTCGCCCTGCTCGGGGCGCCGCCCGGATGGCTGATCGGCCTGCTGCTCGTGCTGGCCGGCCTGACCGCGCTGCTCGGGATCGCGCACGCGGCTGTGCAGCCGGGGCTGCAGCGGGTGATCGCCTACTCCAGCGTGGAGAACAGCGGCCTCATCCTGGTCGGGTACGGGGTCGCCCTGACCGGCGCGGCGGTAGGCGACTCGCGGCTGGTGGCTGCCGGGCTGCTCGCCGCCACCCTGCAGATCGTCGCGCATACCGTCGCCAAGTCTCTGCTGTTCACCGCCAGCGCGGTCATCGCGCCCGGCGGCCATGGTGCGGGATCTGGCCCGGACCCGCGGGCGGGCACCCCGGCGAGCGCGAGGGCGGACACTCCGGCGAGCGCGAGGGCGGGCGGGCTCGTGGCGAGCGCCCGGACGGGCGGGCTCGCGGCCGACGGGGACGACCTGGACGGGCTGCGGGGCAGCGCGAGGCGGCTGCCGTGGAGCGGTACCGGGCTCGCGGTCGGCTCGCTGACGCTGGCCGGGCTGCCGCTCACCGCCGGGTTCGCGGCCGAATGGTTCCTGCTCGAGGCGCTGATGCAGCAGTTCAGGGTGCCCGGGCTGGGCTTCAGGCTGGTGCTGGCGGTGGCGGGTGCGGCGATCGCGCTGACCATCGGTTTTGCCGGGGTCACATTCGTCCGGCTAACCGGGCTGGTAGTACTGGGGCCGCCGCCGGCCACTGCGGAGGCCGGCGATCCAGGTGAGAGAGGTAACCGGGACTACGGCTGGCTCGGCCGGGCCGCGATCGTGATCCTGGCGGCCGGCTGCCTGGCCACCGCGGCCCTGCTGCCGCTGGTGATCCGGGTACTGGCGGCCGGCCTGGCCCCCGCAGTGCCCGAGGCGGTGACGTCCCGAGCCCTGAAGTCGCCCTGGGTGGTACAGCCGGTGTTCAGCGGGTTCTCGATCCTGTCCCCGTCCTGGCTGTGGGTGGTGATGCCGCTGGTGGCGCTGGGAGTTCTGGCCTTCACCCGGCTGGCCGGTGGGACCCGGATGACCCGGGTCCGGCGGGTGCCTGCGTGGCGCTCGGCCACCGCCGGGGTGCAGGGCGCGGACTGTTACACCGCGAGCGGGTTCGCCAACCCGACCCGGCGGGTGCTGGCGACCGTCCTGCACACCCAGTCAGAACTGCGCCTGCTCGCCCCCGCTGCCGCTGCGACGGAAGCGGCGGGCGAGACCGGCCCGGAGCCTGGGATGGGCCCGGTTCTGCCTCCCGGCCCGCGGCTCGGCTATTCGTCGGACGTGATCGAGGTGGTCGAGGCCTACCTCTACCGGCCGGCACTGCGGCCGGTCATGGCCGTGGTGCGGGCCGCCAAGCGGCTGCAGTCCGGGCGGCTCGATGCCTACCTCGGCTACATGCTCATCGCGCTGGTGGCCCTGCTAGCGCTGGTGACCGCGCTGGCCTGACCGCGAACATCATAATCGGGACACAACGCCTGACCGGAGCCAAAGGTCCCACCTAGCGGGACCATCGACAGTTTAAGCGCGGGTCCCTCCCGCCATACGATCGCCTTAGGAAGTGATCTTCAGCCGTTCTCCTGACGGCGCCCGGATGGGCCGAGATCGAAGTAGCTCGGGAAAGGGGGCGTCATGGACCGGTTGAACCCGCTGGACGCCGCGTTTGTGGACGCCGAGGATGAGGACCGGCACACGTCGATGGCGATCGCCTCGATCGCCGTGTTCGAGGGTTCGCCGCCCACCTATGACGAGCTTCTCGCCCATCTTTGCGGGCGCCTCCCGCTGGTCCCCCGCTACCGGCAGAAGCTCCGCAAGGTGCCGTTCCGCCTCGGGCCGCCGGGCTGGGTGGATGACCCGAACTTCGACCTGCGCTTCCACGTCAGAGAGACCGCCCTGCCGCCGCCGGGCGGCGATGCGCAGCTCAGCAAGCTCATGGCGCGGATCATGGGCCAGCGGCTCGACCGCGACTACCCGCTCTGGGAGTACTGGCTGGTGAAGGGATTCGCCGACGGGCGCTGGGCACTGATCTCCAAGATCCACCACTGCATGGTGGACGGGGTCTCCGGCACCGACCTGTACCGGGTGATCTTCGACCTGACCCCCGAGCCATCGCCGCCCGCTGTCGACGACAGGCCCGTCACCGCCCAGACCTCCGCGCTCTCGCTGCTCGCTCAGTCGGCACTGGACATGGTCATGATGCCGGTCCGCGAAGCCAGCGCGCTGGGCGGCGCACTCAGCAATCCGGGTGCCGCGATGCAGGAGGTTACCGACACGGCCCGCGCGCTGGTGCGGATCACGCGCTCGCTGATGCCTGCCGCCGGGTCGTCGCTGTCCGGGCCGATCGGCCAGCAACGGCGGTACTCCTGGGCGCGGGCATCGCTCGATGACGTCAAGACGATCAAGGGAGCGCTGGGCGGCACGGTGAACGATGTCGTCCTGGCCGCGATCAGCGGCGCCTTCCGTGACCTCCTGCTGTCCCGGGGCGAGAACCCTCAGCCGTCCATGGTCCCGTCGCTAGTCCCCGTCTCGGTCCGCGCCCCGGGCGAGGAGAGCATCTACGAGAACCGGGTGTCGGGGATACTGGCCTACCTGCCCGTCCACGTCGCCGACCCGGTTGACCGGCTCACCGCGGTGCGCGCTGAGATCTCGGCCCTGAAGGCCAGCCATGAATCGAAGCTCATGGAGAGGCTGGTTACGCTGGGCCGGTTCACGCCGTACCCGCTGGTTTCCGCTGGTCTCCAGCTCGTCTACTCGCTGCCTCAGCATGAGATCGTCACCGTCACCACCAATGTGCCCGGGCCGCAGTTCCCGCTCTACGGGATGGGCCGCAGGCTCGTGGAGATCATCCCCTACGTCCCGATCGCCACGACGATGCGCACCGGGGTCTCGATCTTCACCTACTGCGGCGAGGTCACCTTCGGGGTCACCGGTGACTACACGACCAACCCGGACATCGATGTCCTGACCCACGGCATCGAGAACAGCATGGCCGAGCTGCTGAAGGCCGCCCGGCGAGCGAAGACAACCCCGGTTTCTGCGCGCCCCAAGTCGGCTTCCCGCTCTAAGTCGGCACCAGCCGCCCCCAAGCCAGCGGCCGCCCGGCCCAAGCCCGCGGCCCCCGCCGCCCCCAAGGCGGCCCCCGCCGCCCCCAAGCCAACGGCCGCCCGGCCGAAGCCCGCCCGCGTCCGCTCCAAGCCAGTCCCGGCCGACCCCGAGTTGGCCCCGGCCGAGCCCACGCCGGATCCCGCTGGCCCTAAACCAGCTCCAGCGCGCCGCAAGCCCGCTGCCGCCGGGCCCAAGTCAGTCCCCGTCGGGCCGAAGCTGGCCCCAGCTGGCCCTAAACCAGCTCCAGCGCGCCGCAAGCCCGCTGCCGCCCGGCCCAAGTCAGTCCCCGTCGGGCCGAAGCTGGCCCCAGCTGGCCCTAAACCAGCTCCCGGCCGTCCCAAGGCAGCTCACGCCCACCCCAAGTCGGCGTGAGCCTGCCTGGAGATCATTGCTGCCGGTTAGCCGCCGGGCCAGCCGTGGGCACAGCCGCCGGCACGGCCACCGGCTCTGCCACCGGCCCGGCTCTGGGCGGCATCCCGGCGCTGCTGGCCGCGTGAGCTTGGGCCCTGGCCGCCCGGCTCGCCCCGGTCGCATGCGTCGCCGGGGTGGCCCGGAGCCGGGTCGCCCGGAGCCGGGTCGCCCTGCCGAGCCCGATCGCCTTCGGGGGGCGCGACGAGGTGGGGGCGGGCTCGCCGAGCGCGCGGTAGATGATGCCTCCGGGCAGCTGCGTAATGGCCCGGGCCACCGCCAGGTCGAGTTCGCCCTGCCACAGCGACTCCTCGGCCTGGCCGACAGCCCGCTGCAGCGCGGCCGAGACCAGCTTCCCGGTGATGCCGAACCAGGCGAGAAAAGAGAAGGCCGCGCCGATGGACTTGCCTACCGGCGACGTAAACACAAAGAACGCGCCCACTACCGCCGCGATCATGATCAGCATTCCGGCCATTACGGCGCGCCAGTACTGGGCGAGAACCCGGAGAAGTATGGCCCGGATGCGGCCAAGCAAGTAGTCGGCGGCGTCCACGAAGTCCTCGGGTGCAAGCTCATCCAGCGGCCCGACCTGGCCGGTCAGCAGGGACCGCCACCGCCTCCCCTGCTCGCGCAGCATGTCCACCGCGCTCGCGCCCTGGGGCTGGTCCGCACCCTGCGGCATGCCCCCGCCCTGGGGCTGGTCCGCGCCGTCCGCGCCCTGGCGCTCAGCCGACACGTGCAAGGTAACGCCATCGCGTGGCGGGTTCGCGGCCCAAGCCTGCCATTGGGCGATCGAGCCCTGGACCGCACCCGCCGCGTGATCGGGCAAGACGGTGCGGAGTTCGCCGAGCCACGAGCTGATGGTCTGCACCCGCCCGAAACGCAGATCCTCGGTGAAACTCTTCCAACTGGCCGCCTGCGGCCGCAAGGAAAGGTCGGCCAGGGCCCGGCCCAGCCCGTATGCACGGCCGAGCCGATAGTCGGCTGCGGTCAGCCTGGTGAGCGTGTCGCAGTGGAACTCCAGAATTGCCGCGGCGAGCTCGTACCTGCCCTCCGCTGAATGCCGGTGGCGGCTCAGGGCTGGCCATCCGGAGCTATCAGGTACCGCCAGGCCGGCGTCAGACAGCTTCGGCGCCAGCTGCCGGGCCCACACGTCGACCTGATCGAACTTCAGCTGAAGCTGCTGGCCGGCGGTAAGCCCGCTGGCTCCGGGCAAGTCAGGCTGCAGCCTGGCCCGCGGTCGGTTATTGGCATCCGGATGCGCTACGGCCGCTGCCGCCTGGTCGATCGGCTCAGGTGGCGGCCCAAGTTCGTCCGGCCGCACTAATGCATATATCTCGGCCAGCTGCCAGCCGAGATTAATCGCCACCATCACCATCTGCTCGTCGGTGCCGTTCAATGCGGCCGTCTCCCTACCCGACGCCATTAGCTACCTCATCAGCGCGCCAATTGGCCAAAGGTTACCCTTCCAAGCGCCTCATCACGCTCGATCCTGGGAGCCCTGCATGATCGCGGTTGATTGGGGGCGCCCGCGCACCCCCTAGCCACCGGGATCATGAAATGCTGTCCTGGCCGCACCGGCTGGGGATCAGCTGCTTGCCTCCTGCTGCTGCCGCACCGGTTCCGCGAACAGCAGGTGATCACCTGGGCTGACGACGGGGTCCTCGCCGATGCCCAGCACGAACCTGCCCTCGTGCACGAGGCCGAGTACCAGCGTGGACCGCTCGTCCCTGACCTGGCTGAGCTGCTTGCCGACCGTCTCGCTGTCCGCCTCGACCTCGCACAGGCAGTGCCGGTCGGACTCCACAAGCTCGGCGAGCATGTCGCCGGCGTGCGGGGCTTCCAGGCTCTTGGCCAGGGTGTGCGCGATCAGCTGTTCCGCGGAGATCGTCTGCTTGACGCCCAGGTCCCGCAGCGCCTCGCGGACCGACGGCGACCGGACCAGCGCGACGACCGGCAGGTCTGGCGCCTCCTTGCGCAGCAGCACGGCGCTGACCAGCACGTCACCGTCGCTGGAACCGGTGATGAGGGCCTGCTGGGCCGCGGCCGGCCGGGCCGACTGGATGGTGGACAGCTGGGTCGGGTCGCCGCGGACCACGTGCACTCCCGCCTGCACCTTCGCCTGGTCCACATCGGCGACCAGCACCACGGGATCACCGACCGCGACAAGCTCGCTGAGGATCTCGTGAACCGTCGGGTTCATCCCGATAACGATGCGGTAGGCGCCTTGGGGGAACGGGTGTGTCATGGCCAGGATCCTCCGTACTCCGGCCGCCGCGGTCGCGCCGGTCACCAAGGCGAATACCGCGGCGAGCAGCGGGATGGTGGTCAGCATCACAATCGAGGCCACCAGCCGGCCCACCGAGTTATGCGGCAGCACGTCACCGTACCCGACGGTGGTAGCCGTCGTGATCGCCCAGTACAGGCTGGTCGTCAGCGCGTAGTGCTGGGTGGCGGAAAAGACTGCCGCGCCGGCCAGCATGACGACCACGGCGGCGGCCAGCAGGATTACCGCGTGCCGACGGTGGCCGCCGCCAAAGACCCGAACAAGAATCGCGATCATGGACTAATAGTGGCGCAGCGAACGGCCGGACAGCGCCAGATCGCCCTGTCCGGCCACGCTCTAACGGATGCGTCCCGACCGGTTACGGTACGTCGGCACGAGTCCGGTCCCGCGTCCCGATCTGCCGCTCAGCGGCTGATCGTCCGGGCCGGGCGCCGAGCGCGTGTCCGTCGGCCAGCCGCTCGTGCCGGGCGCCCAGCCGTGGCCCGGCAGCCGCGCGCTGGCCGGACCGGGCGTCGGCGGGTACGGCGGCCGCCCTTCGCATCGGCGGCGCCGCGTCCACGCCGTGCACGTACTTGCCACCGCGCAGCAGTGAGGCGAGGGCGGCGATCACGCAGGCAGCGATGGCGAAGTAGAACGCGATCGCCAGCCCATGCTCGAACGGCGCCGAGATCAGCGACGGGAAGAAGGTGTGGCCGGTGAGGTAGGCGGCACGGCCGACCGGCAGGCGGCTCACGACGTGCCCGAGCAGCGTCTGCACCGGGTTGTAGCCGAGCAGTGCGGCGAACATGATCGACACCGGCGGCAGCGCGGCGACCCGCATGGCGTCGGCGCGCGGCACGCCCTGAGCGATCAGGCCGTGGGTGAGGGTCGCGGGCAGCGTCGACGCCAGGCCCAGGATGATCAGCGTGAAGAAGATCCCGATGGACAGCACCATGGCCGAGTTCTGGAACGTCGCGCTCATGCCCGCCCCGACACCGCGCTGGCCAGGCGGCAGGCTGTTCATGATCCCGGCCCGGTTCGGCGAGGCGAACAGGCCCATCCCGATGCCGTTGATCAGCAGGATGACGGCGAACTGCCAGTACACGAAGTTAACCGGCAGCATCTGCAGCAGCAAGAACGAGGCGGCGGCGACCAGCATGCCGCCCGTGGCGAACGGCCGGGCGCCGAACCTGTCCGACAGCCAGCCCGACACCGGGCCGGCGATCAGGAAGCCCACGGTCAGGGGCAGCATGGCGATGCCCGCCCAAAGCGGCCCCTGGCTGAAGCTGTAGCCATGGATCGGCAGGTAGATGCCTTGCAGCCACATGATGAGGATGAACATCAGGCCGCCGCGGCCCAGGCCGGACATCAGGCTGGCCACGTTCCCCGCGGTGAACGGCCGGATCCGGAACAGGTCGAGGTGGAACATCGGCTCGGCGACCCTGGTCTCGATCACGCAGAAGAGCGCGAGCACTGCGAGCCCGCCGAGGATCAGGCTCAGCACCAGCGGGCTGGTCCAGCCCATCGTGTGCCCGCCGTAGGGCTGGATGGCGTAGGTGATGCCGACCAGGACGGCGATCAGTCCCGCGCCGAACGTCACGTTGCCCCACCAGTCGAGCCTGGCCGCCTTGCGCTCCCCCAGCTCGCGCAGCTTCAGGTAGGACCAGATCGTCCCGAGCACTCCGAACGGGACCGAGACGAGGAACACGAACCGCCAGTTGAGCGGGCCCAGCACGCCGCCGAGGACCAGGCCGATGAAGGAGCCGGCGATGCCGGCCACCTGGTTAAGCCCGAGGGCCAGGCCACGCTCGTTGTGCGGGAACGCATCGGTGAGGATCGCGCTCGAGTTGGCCATCAGCATGGCACCGCCGACGCCCTGCAGCACTCGCATCCCGATCAGCCACCAGGCGGCATCCGTGCCGTGCAGCCAGGTGAGGGATAGCGCTACCGAGAACAGCCCGAAGATCGCGAAGCCGAGGTTGTACATCCGGACCCGGCCGAACATGTCCCCCAGGCGCCCGAAGCTGACCACCAGCACCGCGGTGACCACCAGGTACCCCATCAGCAGCCACAGCAGCAGGGTGGTATTGCCCGGCTGCAGAGGGTTCACACCGATGCCACGGAAGATATCGGGCAGCGCGATCAGCATGATGGAGGCGTTGACCGTCGCCATCAGCACGCCGAGCGTAGTGTTGGACAGGGCGATCCACTTGTAGCGGGACCCTGGATCTGGCTGCTTCAGCTCAGGCTGCCTCAGCACTGACATTCCCTCCGGAGCGGAGCCCGGCGTCCGGCACGGATCGGCCCGTGCCGCAGCGGCTCCCGGTGTGGCCTCAAGTTAGTTGCTTGATACAAACTAACTTAACTGGCGTAATGTTCCCCTAGCGGGGAAGTTACTGCCGCGAGAACGACGAAACCAGGGCCTCGAACGGCCCCTGGACGTTCATCGTCCTGTTGTGGTGCGGCGGTCGGCCAGCGCCATGGGTCAGCCGGCACGACGGCTAGCCCCCGCATGGCCTTGATCGGCCAAGTGTCCATGAAGATTGCGGCCAGATGTCCATGATCTATGCGGCCATCTGTCCGCGTGTCGTACGGCCAGTCGACCATCGCTACTGCGCAGCTGGACCATACTGGTGAAGTGGATCAGAGTCGTGACCTGGTACCGCGCAAGGCGGAGAACCTTGTGGCTGTGGCCCTAGGTGATACGCGAGTCGTCACGCTGAATGGCGCCCGGCAGGCGGGAAAGAGCACCCTGGCCAGGATCGCTGCATTGGGGCATCCAGATGCCTTGGTCCGCCTCCTGGACGACCCGACTACGCTGCGCGCCGCCAGGGACGATCCAGCAGGTTTCGTCGAGCACGACGGTCTCATGGTGATCGACGAGGTTCAGCTGGCTCCGGAGCTCTTCCGCTCGATCAAAGTGACCGTCGACACCGACCACCGCCCCGGCCAGTTCCTGCTCACCGGGTCAGCGCAGGTACTGGCGCTGCGCGGGCTGCCCGACGCCCTGCCCGGGCGGATGGAGATTGTCGAGCTGTGGCCGTTCTCCCAAGGCGAATTGGAACAGTCCCCCGACGCCTTCGTGGACGCAGCATTCGCCCGTGGCCCGGGCTTGTCCAGGACCTCGACGCTACGCAAGCGCGACTATGTCGACCGCGTCGTCCGCGGTGGCTATCCCGAGGCGATCCGCCGATCTCCGCGCCGCCGCGCGGCATTCTTCAACTCCTATCTGACGAGTCTTATCGAACGCGACGTGAAGGAACTGTCAGCGATCGAGCGCCGCGGTGACCTTCTCCGGTTGCTCGCACTGCTGGCTGGCCGCTCCGGCGGGCTGCTCGTCCCCGCCGCGCTCTCGGCAGCCTCGGGCATACCTCGGACCACGCTGAATCGCTACCTCGAACTGCTATCGGCCGTGTTCCTCATCAAGCAAATCCCTGCCTGGTCAGCTGGCCAGGCCCAGCGGGCCGTCGGCACTCCCAAGCTGGCGTTCGTCGATACCGGCATTGCCTCGCACCTGCTTGGCCAGGACGCCACCCGCCTCAGTGAGCCCGATGGAGCGGCGGGACCCATGATCGAGACATTCGTGCTGATGGAACTTGCTCGCCAGCTCACCTGGTGCCAGGAACGTGCACGTCTCCACCATTACCGCACCAAGGACAAGGTCGAGGTGGACGCCGTCCTGGAGACCCCGGATGGCCGGGTAATCGCCATCGAGGTGAAAGCCGGTGCGACCGTACGCGGCGAGGATCTGGCTGGCCTGCGCCATCTCGCCCAGCGACTGGGCCGACGGCTGATAGCCGGATTCGTGCTGTACACCGGACAGCAAACCCTCTCGTTCGGAGACCGCCTGCGGGCCGTCCCGATCGACGCCCTGTGGAAATCCGCACCCTAACGCCGCCGCCTGCCCCGCAGCGCCCGGCGCCCAAGTCCTGCCGTCCCGCTCCTCATCGCGGCGAGCTCCGGATGCCTCCATCGGCCTAGCCTGCGGCGGTCGCCTGGGTTAGCGTCCGGGCATGAGACTAAACCGAAGCCGCCTGGCCGTCGGGGCAGCAGCCGTACTGGCCGTCGCCGGCGCCGCCCTCGCCATCGCCGGACCCGCGAGCGCCGGGCCGACGGCGCTAAAGCCGCTTTCGTGCACGGCGTCCATGAGCAATAGTCACCCCGCCGACTTCACCACCACCGTCGTGCGCGTCCGCACCGCGGCGTCGGTTGAGGTTTTCACGGTGGCTCACTACAAGACCGTTAATCGCGCGTATTTCGTGACCGCGAATTCCGCCGGCCGGGCTAGCGTCGGCTACTACATCAGCGGCGCGACCCCCGGCCGCCAGGTTCCGGTCGTCGTCACCGTCGTCAGGGGGCACAGCGCTAACAGCTGCTCAACCTCGTTCACGCCCGAGCGCTGAGACCGAATCGCTGACGTCGCGCCGATCGCGCAGCTCATTGAGGCGCTCGACGATCCTGGCAGTCGGCCGGGTAGCCGGGGCCGAAACCAGCCGGAGCGGCGGGCCGGTGGCCGTAGCCGCGGCCAGGCCACTGGAATGCACGGGCGACGCCGCGCCCACCATCCCGATCACCCAGGCCGTCGGCCAGACGCCCGCTGCCCGCTAGGAACGCGGCCATCGCCCTGCGCACGACCGAGGCGGCGAACTCCGCATACTCCTCGGCCAGCTGCGCCAGGTCGACGGCCTGCGGATTGGCCAGCTGCTCGAGGGCGATGCCGGTTTCGATGGCCAGCATCAGCTAAGACGTCTGCCGGGCCCGGAACTCGGTGGCATGGCCATTCCGCTCGGCGAAGGACTCGAGTTCGAAATACCAACGGTATTCATGTCAAGCCCCACCTCCGCCGACGGGCAGCTGCTGGGGTGCCCGCGCCGAGCGGCAGCCGGCCCCCTACTGTGAACGAAGCCGGGCAACCAGGGTGATTCCGGCCGCCCACGGCGCGGACCTGGCTGTCCGCTTGGAGGAACCGATGACGCACCTTCCTGTGACTACCGGGCGGCAGCTCGGCCGCCGGTCCTGGGCCGAGCCCTGGAAGATCAAGATGGTCGAGCCGATGCGGATGACCACCCCGCAGGAGCGCGCGCGGGCGGCCGCCGAGGCTGGCTATAACACATTCCTGCTCCGGTCGGAGGACGTCTACATCGACCTGCTCACCGACTCGGGCACGAACGCGATGAGCGACCGGCAGTGGGCGGCGCTGATGCTCGGCGACGAGGCTTACGCGGGCTCGCGGAACTTCTACGAGTTCGAGGCGGCCGTCCGGGAGACGTACGGCTACCAGCATGTGGTGCCGACCCACCAGGGCCGCGGCGCCGAGCATCTCATCAGCCAGATCGCGATCCGCCCCGGCCAGTTCGTGCCGGCCAACATGTACTTCACGACCACCCGGGAGCACCAGGAGCGCGCGGGCGGCATCTTCGTGGACGTGATCATCGACGAGGCACACGACCCGGCTGACGAGCACCCGTTCAAGGGCAATGTCGATCTCGGCAAGCTCGAGGGAATCATAACGCGAGAGGGTGCCAGCCGGATCGCCTATGTCAGCCTGGCCGGCACGGTCAACATGGCGGGCGGCCAGCCGGTGAGCATGGGCTGCGTCCGCGCGGTCCGGGCACTCTGCGACGCCTACGGGATACGGCTCTTCCTCGACGCGACCAGGATGGTGGAGAACGCGTTCTTCATCCAGGAGCGCGAAGCGGGCTACGCGGACAAGACGATCGCGGAGATCCTCAAGGAATTCTGCTCTTATACCGACGGCGCCTGGATGTCGGCGAAGAAGGACTCGCTGGTCAACATCGGCGGCTGGCTCGCGCTCAACGACCCGCAGCTGTTCGACGAGGCCCGCAACCTCGTGGTGGTCTTCGAGGGCCTGCATACCTATGGCGGGCTGGCCGGGCGCGACATGGCGGCCATGGCGGTCGGCATCGCCGAATCCGTTCAGGAGGACCACATCCGCGCCCGGATCGGACAGGTCCGCTACCTCGGCGAACTGCTCGACGCGGCGGGCATCCCGTTCGTCAAGCCGGTCGGCGGCCATGCCATCTTCCTCGACGCGCGCCGCTTCTACCCGCATCTTCCGCAGGACAAGTTCCCGGCCCAGACGCTGGCCGCTGAGCTGTACCTCGACTCGGGCGTCCGCTCGATGGAGCGCGGCATCGTGTCCGCGGGCCGGGATCCGCAGACCGGTGAGCACAACCGGCCGAGGCTCGAGCTCACCAGGCTGGCCATCCCGCGGCGCGTCTACACCCAGGCCCACATGGACATCGTGGCCGAGGCCGTCGAGGCCCTCTACGCCGAGCGCGAGTCGGCCAAGGGGCTCGTGATGACGTACGAGCCTCGTTTTCTCCGGTTCTTCCAGGCCCGGTTCGAGCCGGCCGGGGCCCAGCCAGGCGGCCGGCCCGGTGTATAACCAAGCCCATGCGCATTGGTGTGGTATTTCCCCAGACGGAGATCGGCGCGGACGTGGCCGCGGTGCGCGGCTACGCCGAGCGGGTCGAGGAACTTGGCTTCAGCCATGTACTCGCCTACGACCACGTCCTTGGCGCCGACCCCGCGGCGCACGCGCCGTGGAGCGGGCCCTACGACGTGCACACGACGTTCCACGAGCCGATGGTGGTATTCGGCTACCTGGCCGCGGTGACCTCGCTGGAGCTGGTCACCGGGATCATCATCTTGCCGCAGCGGCAGACGGCTCTGGTCGCCAAGCAGGCCGCCGAGGTCGACCTGCTCACCGGGGGGCGGCTGCGGCTCGGGGTCGGGCTGGGCTGGAACGCTGTCGAGTACGAGGCACTCGGCAAGGACTTCTCCAACCGGGGCAAGCGCATCGAGGAGCAGGTCGCGCTCCTGCGCCGGCTGTGGACCGAGGAGAGCGTCACCTTCGAGGGCGAGCACGAGCGGGTCACCGCGGCCGGCCTGGCCCCGCTGCCGGTGCAGCGGCCGATCCCGGTCTGGTTCGGCGCTATGTCGCCGCGCGCTTACCAGCGAGCCGGGCGGCTGGCTGACGGCTGGTTCCCGCAGGTGCCGCCCGGGCCCAAGCTCGACGAAGCCCGCGCGTTCGTGGCGGCCGCCGCGCGGGAAGCCGGCCGCGACCCGGCCCTGCTCGGCATGGAAGGGCGGGTGAGCTGGACCAAGGATGGCCTGGCCAAGCTGACCGATCACGTCGGCAGGTGGCGCGACGCCGGGGCGACGCACGTGTCGATCAACACGATGGGCGCCGGCCTGGGCGGCGTCGACGGGCACCTGGCCGTACTGGCCGAGGCTGCGGCTGCGCTCGGCGTAGCTGGTTGAGGGTCCATCCCCGGCCCGCCGGATCAAGAGGCCGGGTGACCTCGGTGAATATCTCCGCTGCTCGCCGGTCCGGACCTGATCTCCGGCAGGAGAAGCACCTATCGTGAGCATGAGCCGGTATGCTGCCCCGGCCCGGTTGGGGGATCCTTGACGCTCGCAGCGGTTGCGGCCGCTAGCACCGCCGTTACGCAGACCATCCACTCCTACGGGTACTGGGCGGTATTCCTGGCGGTCGGCCTGGAAAGCCTCGGTGTGCCCATTCCCGGTGAGACCACGCTGATCGCGGCCGCCTTGTATGCAGGCTCCACGCACCAGCTCAGCCTGGTTCCGCTGATCATCGTGGCCGCCGTGGCGGCCATCGTGGGGGACAACATCGGCTACCTGATCGGGCGGTTCGGCGGTTACCGGCTGCTGCGCCGCTACGGGCACTACGTGCGGGTCGATGAGGCGAAGCTCAAGGTGGGCCGCTACCTCTTCGACCGGCATGGCGGCAAGGTGGTGTTCATCGGGCGGTTCATCTCGGTGCTGCGCACCTACGCCGCGTTCCTGGCCGGGACCAACTTGATGCACTGGCGCAGGTTCCTGGTCTACAACGCCGCCGGCGGGCTGCTCTGGGCAGCGTTGTACACGGCCGGCGCGTACTACCTCGGAACCGCCGTGCACCAGGTCAGCACGGTCATTACCATCGTGGGCGCGGCGGCGGTCGTGGCGGTCGTGATCGCGGTGATCGTCTATCTGCGGCGGCACCTGAAACTTCTCGAGGCACGCGCCGAGAAGGCCTACCCGGGCCCGCTCGACGATCACAGGGTGACCACCGGCTCCAGGTGTCGGTGACGCCGAGCGCGACGAGCAGCCGTGGCCGGGCCGAAGAGCAGCACGATGAGATGGGCCCGGTGCGCTCAGCGATCAGCGGGCCGGCGAGGCCTCCAGGTCCGCGTCGTCCGCGCCACTCCCTTCGGCATCGCCGGCCCCGCGGCGGGCCGCCATCAGCCCGGCCACCTGGTGCGCGCCAGGATCATCGCTGCGGCGCAGCCCGGCAATGGCGCCGGCCTGGTCTGCCGCATTGCGGTTCTGGCTGAGCTTGTCCTTGGCCTCGATCTGGGTGACGGTCATCTCGACGCCGACGATGGCGCGCAGCTGCCCGTCAATATAGGCCGGCGGGGCATCCTCGATCCGCCAGCGGTCGGGCAGCTGCCGCTCATGCTGGTCGGTCAGGCGGGTAACGATGTCGCGTAGCCAGTCCGAGTCCCGGTGGAAGGTCACCGGTCCGGTGAAGTGGACGGTGGTGTAGTTCCAGGTCGGCACCATCCGGCCGTGCTCATACGTGCTCGGGTACCAGGTCGGGGAGATGTACGCCTGCGGGCCGTGCACGATGGCCAGCGCCGGCACGTCGGGGCGGGTCGTTTTCCACTGCGGGTTCGCCAGCGCCAGGTGACCGAGCAGCCTGCCGTGCTCGCCGGCCGAGGTGTCCCAGATGACCGGGAGCAGAGTAGAAATCAGCCGCTCACCGTCGAACGTGACCAGGTCGGCGGCCCCGGCCCGTTCGACGAAGGCGGCGACCTGGTCGAGGTCGTGCACGGCGAAATGTGCGGGAACGTACATCTCTACAGCTTAGATCGCGGGGAGCCGTGCGCCGCGGACTGCGTCGTGCGAGCCGTGTCACAGCCAGTCCTGGTCTTGGCGGAAAGAGGCCTAGAGGGCAGGCAGTACCAGCAGGCACGGCACCGGGATGTGCTGGCCTGGATCCAGTGCGTTGAGCATGTCGGTCAGCGCTACCGGGTCGAAGGCAATCCCGATGTGGTCGGTGAAGTCCAGCGGGCACTGCTTCTGCAAGGTGATGTTGGTGACACTGCTGCCGTTCAGGAAGGCCGACGTGTACGGGGTCACGACCTCGTCGTACCTGGTCTCGATGACCGTGTACCTCACGCCTGGCGCCGTGTCACCGTCAGCGCCCAGGCGGGTCAGGAAGGCCGAGCCTGTTTCCTGCTCGACGCAGGCCTCGCAGGCCGGCGAAAGCAGCCTGCCCGCCAGGCCGAGCAGGCCGAATTCGCTGACCAGCGTGACCAGGCCGTCCAGGCTGGTCCCGTGGCTGGACGGCGCCAGCGCGACGAACCTGCTGACCTTGGCTGCCCCGCCGAGGAACTTCAGGTAGTACTGCGGCATCATCCCGCCCTGGGAGTGCCCGACCAGGTCCACGTGCCCGGCCCCGGTAGCCGCCAGCACGTGGTTGACGAAGGTTTTCAGCTGGGCCGCGCTCGCCGATATCTCGCCGGTCGACTGGATCGGGCTACCAGGAGAACCCCCGTAGTTGAGGGCGAAGACGCAATAGCCGTGGTCGTACAGCAGCGGCGATATGGAGTTGAAGTTGTCGGCCATGTCGGCGAAGGTGCCCGGTATGAGCACCACGGGGTCGGGATGGGCGCTGCTCGGCTTACAGGACCAGTTATTGGCGCCTGGCGGGGACGAATCCGGTGCGGCCAGCGCCTGCGCGACGCCGCCGAGGGCGTTGTACGGCACCGGCAGCGGGATGCGGGCCGGCGCGGACCCGACGCCGGATGCCGCGGCGGCCGGTCCCTGGCCGGCCAGCAGCAGCAACATGGGCAAGGCAACCACGGCGATGATTACGCGGCGGCTACGCAACGGCACCTGCGGACGCATGGAGGCTCCCTTCGCGCCCCCGTGCGGATGGATGGCCGACCGGTAAATCACCTGCCTGCCCCGAGTCTCGGCGCCCGGCGGGCTCCTGTCCAGACCGGCGTCAGGCCATCGCCGGCCGAACCGCGGCGAAGCGGGTAGAGTCGTCCGGACCGGATCGGGTGCTAGCGCGAGGGCGCCTGGACGGTGCCGGTCGTCATCAGCTCGGTCAGTGAGGAAGCGGGCAGCGCATGAAGGCTCTGGTAAAGGTCGGACCTGAGCCGGGGCTGCGGATCGAGGACGTACCGGTCCCTGCGCTGGGCCGGGACGACGTGCTGATCCGGGTGCTGCGGACCGGGGTATGCGGCACGGACCTGCACATCTACGAGTGGGATGGCTGGGCGCAGGCCAACGTGCCGGTGCCGCAGGTGATCGGGCACGAGTTCGTCGGCGAGATCGTCGCGCTCGGGCCCGACGTCGACGACCTGGAGTCCGGCGACCTGGTCAGCGGCGAGGGGCACCTGGTCTGCGGCCGCTGCCGCAACTGCATGGCGGGCCGCCGGGTCCAGTGCGCCCGGACCAAGGGAATCGGCGTCAACCATCCGGGCGCGTTCGCCGAGTTCATCGCGATGCCGGCGGCGAATGTCTGGCGTCATCCGCCGGACATCGACCTCGATGTGGCAGCCATCTTCGATCCGTTCGGCAACGCCGTGCACACGACGCTGACGTTCCCCATCCTCGGTGAGGACGTCCTCATCACCGGGGCGGGCCCCATCGGGCTGATGGCGGCGATCGTGGCCAGGCACGCGGGAGCCCGGCACATCGTCATCACCGACGTCTCGCCCTACCGGCTCGACCTGGCCCGGCACATCGGCGTCACGCTGGCGGTGGACGCTGCCTCGACCACCCTGCAGGACGCGATGGAGCAACTCGACATGCGCGAGGGGTTCGATGTCGGCCTGGAGATATCGGGCAAGCCCAAGGCCTTGAGGGACATGCTGGCCGCCATGACCCACGGCGGCAAGATCGCGGTTCTCGGGCTGCCGACCGAGCAGTTCGGGATCGACTGGGGGCACCTGGTCCTCAACATGATCACTATCAAGGGCATCTACGGGCGCCAGATGTTCGAGACCTGGTACGAGATGGCGGTCCTCATCCAGTCGGGGGTCGACATCTCTCCGGTCATCACGCACCGGTTCGACGCTACGGACTTCGACGCCGCGTTCGAGACCGTCCGCGGCGCCCAGTGCGGCAAGGTAGTACTCAACTGGGCAGACCGGTAAGGAACCGACACGATAACGAGGGGCCAGCCAAGTGTTCGCTAACGTCCGCGAGGAAATCGGCGCGGAGCTTGACCAGATCCGCGCCGACGGCCTGTTCAAGGCCGAGCGCGTGATCGTGAGCCCGCAGCAGGCCAGCATCCGGGTTCAGGATGGCACCGAGGTGCTCAACCTGTGCGCCAACAACTACCTGGGGCTGGCCGACGATCCGCGGATCATCGCCGCCGCCAAGGACGCTCTCGACCGGTGGGGCTACGGCCTGGCCAGCGTCAGGTTCATCTGCGGCACCCAGGACATCCACAAGCAGCTCGAACTGCGCATCTCCGAATTCCTCGGCACGCAGGACACAATCCTGTACTCCTCCTGCTTCGACGCCAACGGCGGGCTGTTCGAGACCGTCCTGGGCGAAGAGGACGCCGTCATCAGCGACGAGCTGAACCACGCGTCCATCATCGACGGGATCAGGCTCTGCCGGGCGAAGCGCCTGCGGTACCGCAACCGCGACATGGCCGATCTCGAGAAGCAGCTGCAGGATGCGGCGAACGCCCGGCGCAGGCTCATCGCCACCGACGGGGTCTTCTCGATGGACGGCTACCTGGCCCCGCTCGGCCAGATATGCGCGCTGGCCGAGCGTTACCAGGCGATGGTCATGGTCGACGACTCGCATGCGGTCGGTTTCGTCGGCGAACGCGGCCGCGGGACGCCCGAGCTGCACGGCGTCACCGACCGCGTCGACGTGGTCACCGGCACGCTCGGCAAGGCGCTCGGCGGTGCCAGCGGCGGTTACACCAGCGGCCGCAAGGAGATCATTGACCTGCTGAGGCAGCGCTCCCGGCCGTACCTGTTCTCCAACTCAGTGTCTCCGGCGGTGGTCGGCGCCTCGCTCAAGGTCCTCGACCTGCTCGACGGCAGCGACTACCTGCGGGCCAGGCTGGAGGAGAACACCACCTGGTTCCGCCGGCGGATGACCGAGCTCGGCTTCGACATCCTGCCGGGCGATCACCCGATCGTCCCGGTGATGATCGGCGACGCCGCGCGCGCCAGCCACCTGGCCGACCTGCTGCTGCGCAAAGGCGTCTACGTCATCGGGTTCAGTTACCCGGTCGTCCCCGTGGGCAAGGCCCGGATCCGGACGCAGGTCTCGGCCGCGCACACCACTTCGGAGCTCGAGCGGGCCGCCAGCGCGTTCGCGGCGGCCCGCGACGAGATGGGCTGACCGGGGTCTCCCGTCCGCTCCGCTGAGCATGCCGCGCGCCGCGTCGTTATGCCGCTGACCAGGCGAGCGGTAGGGCCTCGACGGCGTAAATGCCCTCGACGCCGCCCAGTCGCGCCGGCCCGGCTGGCCGCAGCCCCGGTAGCCGATGGACGAGAAACGAGATCGCCTCCTCGAGCTCGGCCCGGGCCAGATTCGCTCCCAGGCAGAAATGCGCGCCCGCCCCGAACGTGAGCAGGCGGCTGCTGTGGCCGGCGGTGATGTCGAACTCCTCGCCGCCTTCCTGATCGCGGTTGGCCCGCTCCGCGCAGACCGCGACGATCGTCCCGGCCGGGAAGGTGACCCCGCGATGGCAGACCTGGCTGGTGCAGATCCGGGCCGTGAACGGCGTGATCGGCTCGAACCGCAGCACCTCCTCAACCGCTTGCGGCACCAGCCCGGGCCGCTCGCCGAGCAGTTCCCACTGCCGTGGATGCACCGCAAACAGCCGCATGGCCTGGGAGAGCTGGGCCTGGGTGGTGTCGACGCCTCCGGCCAGCACGTTCAGTACCAGGTTGACGCACTCCTGGGCGGATAGTCGCTGGCCCTCCTGCTCGGCTGACAGCAGTGCGCTGATGAGATCGTCCGAGGGCTCGTGCCGCCGCTGCTCCAGCAGGGCCGCGACGTAGCCGTACATCTCCTCGACCGCCTGCTCGATGCGGGCGGCCTCGGTGGCCAGCGCCCGGATATCGAACTGCCGCTGCACCCATCCCGACCACTCGTGCAGCCGCGCGGCATCCTCGCGCGGCGCCCCGAGCACCGCGGCGATCGTGAGCGCGGGGAACGGCTTGGCGAACGATGCGACAAAGTCGCATGCAGTGCTGCCCGCGAGATTCGCCCAGAGCTGGTCGAGGAAGCCGCGCATGGCAGGCCGCCAGCGGGCGGCCGCGCGGGGGGTAAAGGCCGGGCCTACCAGAGCCCGTAGCCGGCGGTGCCGGTCCCCGGTCAGGTTGAGGATGTTGGCGTCGATCTGCTCGCGCAGACGCCCGCCGGTGACGCCGAACAGCTCGGCGATCTCGCGGCCAGGGAACGCGGTCTCCCGCGCGCGCAGGAAGAACTCGCCCGATTCCCGGTCCAGGACCACGTAGGCCAGCGGGGAGCGGGCCAGCCAGCCCTGCTCTCCCAGCGCGGCCAGTCGCTGATGATAGACCTCGCCGGTGAGGCCGGGCTCGTTGAAGTCGAACTCTGGCAGGTCAAGGTCGTTCACCGTGGGCATGTGCGCTTCCTTATTCAGGCGGCATTAGTGGCCAGCAACAGCTTGGCAGGCTAGGCAGCCGGGCTCACCCGCCGACGGTGACCGGCCGGGCGTCGCGGGCCTCGATCGGCTTCCCGCAGGCCTCGCACACCAGCTGGGCGGAAAGCCGGTGACCGCAGCTGTGCTCAAGGACGAGCGGCGGCCCGCCGGGGCCCGCCAGGTGGCGGTCGCCCCACCGCATCAGGGTCAGGATGACCGGATACAGTTCCCGGCCGGCTCCGGTCAGACGGTACTCGAAGCGCGCCGGGTGCGCGGAGTATTGCCGGCGTTCGAGTATCCCGGCACTCACCAGGGTGCGCAGTCGCGCGGCGAGCGTGTCACGTGGCGCGCCCGTCCGCCGGACCATCTCGTCGAACCGACGGTTGCCGAGGAAGACCTCCCGCACGGCGAGGAGGGCCCACTTCTCCCCGACAATCTCGAGCGTGCGAGCTATGGAGCAGGCCCGCGGCTGGGCCGGTGCGGACGTCATGTTCGCAGTATATCTGTTGAGTCCGGATTCTGGACGCACAGGCTGATTCCAGTTATGGTGGATCCAGATTCCGGACTAACTAAGGATCCCCCGTGAGCTCTTGTCCTTCGCCGGCCAGCGTCCCGCAGGTCGCCGTCCCGCAGGTCGCCGTCCCGCCCGCCACTGCGTCGCATGTCGCTATGCCGCATGGCGCCGGGCCACCGGTCGCCGTTGCGCAAGGGGCCGCCCAGCCGCACGTCAGCCCGCCGCGGGGCGCCCTGAGTTCCCGTCAGGTGAACGCGGTCGTCGGCGTCCTCTCGCTGGCCGTGTTCATGTCCAGCCTCGACCTGTTCATCGTCAACCTCGCGTTCCCCTACATCGGGCGGGAGTTCAGCGGCACGAGCCTGAGCGACCTGTCCTGGATCCTCAACGGGTACACGATCGTCTTCGCGGCCGTGCTGGTGCCGGCCGGCCGGTGGGCAGACCGGGTCGGGCGCCGCAGGCTCTTCGTCGCGGGCCTGATCGCGTTCAGTGCCGGCTCGCTGCTGTGCGGCCTGGCACCCGGAGTGGCCGAGCTGATCGCCGCCCGGGTGATCCAGGCGGCCGGGCCGGCCTGATGGTGCCGGCCTCGCTGTCCCTCTTGCTGGCCGCAGTTCCCGCGCAGGCCCGCGCCCGCGCGATCGGCACCTGGTCGGCGCTGGGCGCCCTGGGCGCCGCGCTCGGACCGGTGATCGGCGGAAGCCTGGTGCAGTTCAGCTGGCGGTGGGTGTTCTGGATTAACCTGCCCGTCGGCCTGGCCGCCGTCCTGCTGGCTGTCCGGGTGGTTCCGGAGAGCAGGGACGAGCGCGCTCAGGGCCGGCCGGACCTGGCCGGCGCCGGGCTACTGGCCGCGGCCGTCGGCCTGGTCGCCCTGGCCCTCGTCGAGGCTCCCGGCTGGGGCTGGGGCTCGGCCAGCTTCATCGGCCTGCTCCTCGCGTCGCTGACCTGCGGCGCGGCGATGGTCGCCCGATCGCGTCGGCACCACTCCCCGGTCATCGAGCTCGGGCTGCTCCGTTCCAGGACCTTCAGCGGCACGTTCGTCGGATCGATCCTCTATTACGCCGCCTTCGGAGCCTTCGTGCTCAACTCCGTCGAGTTCCTCACCGTGGTGTGGCACTACTCCGCGGTGCGGGCGGGCCTCGCCATCGGGCCGGGCCCGCTCATGGTGCTGCCCTTCGCCAGGCTCGTCGCTCCCCGGCTGGCGGTCCGGCTCGGCGGCCCGGGCCGGGTAGCGGTGATCGGCTGCGCCGTTAACGCGGGCGCGCAGTTGCTCTGGCTCGCCCAGATCCAGGCGCACCCGGCATATCTGGTCCATCTCCTGCCAGCCCAGCTGATCGGCGGTGCCGGGGTCGGCCTGACGATCCCGTCGCTGCTAGGCGCCGGGAGCGCGTCGCTGACTCCGGACCGCTTCGGCACCGGCAGCGGAATCCTCAACATGGCCCGCCAGGTGGGCACCGTTCTCGGCGTGGCCGGGCTGATAGCCCTCCTGTCCCACGCCGCGGCCGGTGATCCGGTGGCCACCTACCGCCATGGCCTGGTCCTGATCATCGCATTCTTCGGCGCCGCCGGCCTGGTCTGCGCCGGCACGCTGACCGGCCGGCCAGCCGGGCCCGATCATGCCCGCTAGCTGAATCCGCAATGGACTCGCGCGCCTCGCGGGCGCGGGAGTCCATTGCGAGTAGCTGGCCGGGCCGGTGACCTCTTATCGATAGGCACCGGCCCGGCACCGATCATGCTGCGGTCTTCCGCCTCGAAGCGGTCTTCCGCATTGCCGCGGACTTCCGGATCGGCGCGGACTTCCGCGTCGCCGCGGACTTCGCCGTGGTCTTGCGCCGCACCGCTGGCTTGGCCGACGCGGGCTTGGCTGCCGACATCGTCCTGGCCGCGGCCGTCAGCGCCTTCGCTGCATTGGTCATGGCCTTGGTCGCGGTGTTCATTGCCTGCATGGCGGCTGACATCGTCTTGGCCGATGCCATTCCCTTGGTGGCCGCCGAGGTCATCCTGGTCGACGCCGTGGTGACCTTGGCTGCCGCCGACGAGACCTTCCTCGCGGCGGGTGCCTTGGCGGTCATGGTCCTGGGTGCCTTGCGGGTCGCCGTTCCGGTGGCCTTGCGGGCACCGGTCCTGGTCACCGCCTTGCGGGTCGCCGTCCCGGTGGCCTTGCCGGCACCGGTCCTGGTCACCGCCTTGCGGGTCGCCGTGCCGGTAACCGCCTTGTGCGTCCCGGTGCCAGCGACTGCCTTGCGGATCGCCGGGCTGGCGGGCGCCTTGCTGCCAGCCTTCATATTCGGTCGGCTGGCCGCAGTCATGGACACACTGTTGCCGACGCGCCGGGCACGGACGATATCCGCCGAGCCGTTGCGAAAGGCCGAGTGAGTCCTAGTTTGCACTTGCATTGATCTCCCCCCGTGTTGATCAATTACGGGAGACCTATTCCACCATTGGCCGCGCCTTACACCAATGCGTGGCCAGAAAATAACAGCGCAGTGCGATCTGCTAAGCGCGCGCTTATCCAGGCAGGCTCGCTTTCAGCTGCGGCCTGGACAGTTCCAGCCAGCTATCCAGTGCCGCGGACTCCGCGTAATCGGTGTCGGTAAGGAACAGTCCCCGGGTCGGGCAGGTGGCGCCAAGCTCGACGAGCACCGGCTTGAGCAGCAGGTCGCAGGCCAGCGAATGCCGCCAGTCACCGCCGAGCATGACCGGCACCGCGGTGACTCCGATCAGCCCGCCTGCGGAGATCCGGTCCAGGAACAGCTTCAGCAATCCGGTGTAGGTGGCCTTGTAGGTGGGACTCGCGACAATCAGCAGGTCGCTGCCGGCCACCGCGGTGATGGTCTCGTTCACCTGCTGGTTGGACCAGTCGAGCAGCGCGGCGCCGAATTCGACCAGGTCCACGCTGAGATCTGCCTGCCTACCGCTGAGCTTGCACGCCACCAGGTGAGCGGCCTGCCAGGTGCGGGACCGCAGCCTTGGGTTGCCGACGACGACCGCGACGCTCATCGGCGCTCCCACTCCCGCGCGAGCAACTGGTAGGAGCGGACCCGGTCAGCGTGGTCGTGCGTGATCGTGGTGATGATCAGCTCGTCGGCCCCGGTGGCCTGCTGCAACTGCTCGAGCTGGTCGGCGACCTGCGGCGCGGTCCCGACGAACTGGGTCTCCGCCCGGTCGGCCACCAGGTCCCGGCCGCCCTCGGGCCAGGGGTAAGCCCTGCTTTCGTCCTGGGTCGGGTAGGCGATCGCGCCCGCGCCGGACCGGATGCTGTGCACCCACGGGCCGTAACCCGCCGCCAGTTCCCTGGCAGTCGCCTCGTCCCGCGCGACGACGACATCAGCGGAGACGCTCACGTAGGGCCGGTCAAGCTCGGCCGAAGGCCGGAATGCGAAACGGTATCCCTCCACGGCCTCCAGCACGGTAGCGGGGCTGACATGGTAGTTAGCGGCGAACCGCAGCCCGTTGGAGCCGGCCACCCGGGCACTCTGGCCGCCGCTGCTGCCCAGGATCCAGACCTGCACGTCAGCGCCCTCGCCCGGGACGGCATGCGCCTCGATGCCGTCGGCCGAGCGGTAGCTGCCCCGCAGCAAGGCCAGGATGTCGTCGATCTGCTCGCCGTAGTCCTGCGCGCGGGCACCCGGTTGCTGCAGCAGCTTGCGCTGCAGCTCAAAGCGCGGCGAGGCCAGCAGCCGCTCGGTGCGGAACCGGGGCGGGATGCGCAGCCCGTTCGGCGCCCGGCCATCCACTACCTGCGTCGCGCCGGTCAGCGCCGGCTCGTGCTCTCGCCGTCGCTCACCCTCCCGGCCGCGGTCGGGCGGTCCCCCGCCCGACCGGCCGAGCCCGAGGTCAAGCCGGCCAGGATGCAGGGCGTCGATGAGGCCGAACTCCTCGACCACTGACAGGGCGGTACGATGCCCGAGCTGGACCGCGCCGGAGCCGATCCGGATCGTTGTCGTGGCTGCTGCGGTGAGCGCGAGCACGACCGCCGGGGAAGTGCTGGCCACGCCGGGGTTGAGATGATGCTCGGCCACCCAGTACCGGGCATAGCCGAATCGCTCGGTCTGCCGGGCCAGGTCGATGCTAGCCCGCAGCGCCTCGCTGGCGCTGCCCCCAGACGTGATCGGTACCAGGTCGAGCACGGCGAGCGGCGTGGTGGCCATGACGGCTCCTTACCTTGCGGAATCTGCGGTAAGCGGCGCGAGGCCGAGATGCTCGCGCAGCGTCCTGCCTTCGTAGTCGGCCCGGAAGACGCCGCGCTCCTGCAGCAGCGGCACGACCGTGTCCGCGAACTCGTCGAGACCGCCCGGCGTGATGTGCGGTACCAGGATGAACCCGTCGCTGGCGTCGGCCTGGACGAAATTGTTGATCGTTTCCGCGACCGTGACCGGGCTACCGACGAACGACTGCCTGCCGGTCACCTCGACGATCAGCTCGCGGATCGACAGGCCGTCCGCCTGCGCCCTGGCCCGCCACTGCGCCGCGGTGGCCAGCGGGTCGCGGTGCATCCGCACGCTGGCCCGCCCGCGCGCGACAGTGTTCTCGCCGGGATCGGGGTCGAAATCGGGCAGCGGGCCGTCCGGGTCGTAACCGGAAAGGTCGGTGTTCCAGAGCTGCTCAAGGAGCTTGATCGCGGTCTGCCCGCTCACCTGCTGGCGGCGTACCTCGCGGGCCAGCTCGGCGGCTTGCGCGTCGGTGTCGCCGAGCACATAGGTCGCAGCGGGCAAGATCAGCAGCTGATCTCGGGTTCGGCCGTGACGAGCCAGGCGGCCTTTCACGTCGGCGTAGAAGGCCTGGCCCGCCTCGAGCGTGGCATGCCGGCTGAAGATCGCGTCGGCACTGGCCGCAGCGAACTCACGGCCCTCGTCCGAGTCGCCGGCCTGGAAGATGACCGGCCGTCCCTGCGGGCTGCGGGGCACGTTGAACCAGCCGCCGATGTCGAAGTACGGGTCGGTGTAGGCGAACCGGCCAGCGTCAGGGTCGGCGATGAAGACGCCCGCCTGCTGGTCGGCGACGATCTCGTCACCGCGCCAGGAGTCGAAGAGCTCGAAGGCCGCCTGGAGAAAGGACTGCGCCCGCTCGTATCGGGCGTCCTGCGGCAGGAAGCCGCCGCGGCGGAAGTTCTCGCCGGTGAACGCGTCCCACGAGGTGACTACGTTCCACGCGGCCCGGCCGCCGGACAGATGATCCAGGCTGGCGAACTGCCTGGCCACCTCGTACGGCTCGTTGAAGGTCGAGTTGATGGTGCCGGCCAGTCCGAGCCGGTCGGTGACCGCCGCGAGAGCGGCCAGGACGGTGAAGGTGTCGGGCCGCCCCATCACGTCGAGGTCATAGATCTGGCCGTGCTGCTCGCGCAGCCGCAGTCCCTCGGCGAGGAAGAGGAAGTCGAACTTGGCCCGCTCGGCGGTCCTGGCCAGGTGCACGAACGAGCTGAACTCGATGTGGCTGCCCGACCGCGGGTCGCTCCACACGGTGGTGTTGTTCACGCCAGGAAAATGAGCTGCGAGGTGGATCTGCTTGACGGGCTTGGTCATTGATCGGGTCCTTCGCGGCCGGTCAGGCGGTGGCGTATCGGTTGGCGGGCCGGCTGAGCCCGAGCAGCCCGCGCAGTGTGGCGGCCTGGTAGGCGTGCCGGAACGCCCCCCGGCGCTGCAGCTCAGGCACGAGGCCCTCGGTGATCGCCTGAAGATCGTGGCTGATGGTGCCGGGGCGCAGTCGGAATCCGGTCAGGCCCCTCGCCTGCCAGTCCTGGAGCAGGTCGGCCAGCTGCGCGGGGGTGCCGGTAAAGACCTGCGCGTCGCTGGTGAACTCACGGCCAGCCAGCTCGTCCAGACGGGCCTTGCGGCCGGCCGCCACGCCCGCGCCGGAGTCGAGGAAGACCACCAGGTCACCGAAGACATGAATGATCTCCCCCGACCGGCCCGCGGCGTACTGCTCGCCGCGGATCTCGGTGACGATCGCCCCGGCGTCGGCCGCGTCCCGCGGTGTCACATACCCGATGTCGGCGCAGCGGGCGACCAGCCGGTAGGGCTCGGTGTGGTGTGCAAGCGCGCTGACCACCGGCTGCCCCTGCGGCGGCCGCGGGGTGATCGAAGGTCCCCTGACACTGAAGTACTCGCCGGCGAAGTTGATGTAGTGCAGCTTGGCGCGATCCGCGAAGCGCCCGGTCGCGACATCACGGATCTCGGCGTCATCCTCCCAGCTGTCCCACAGCCGCCGGATGACCTCGACATAATCGGCGGCCTCATCGAGTAGCTGGCCAATCAGCCGCGCCGCCGCCGGATCGGCGCGATTGCCCGGCCGCAACTGCGGAAAGGTACGGCGCCCGAAATGCCCGGCATCCTGCCGCCGCCCCGAGACCTGCACCCGCAGGCCCGCCCGTCCGGTGCTCACATAGTCGAGAGTCGCTATCGCCTTGGAGATGTGGAAGGGTTCGGTGTGCGTCACCACGGCGGTGGGAACCAGGCCGATATGCCTGGTCAGCGGTGCGACCCTGGCCGCGATGAGCACTGCGTCCAGACGTCCCCGCACCCGACCGGCGCGGCCTGGCGCTCCGGCGGGACCATCGGCCTGCAGGCCCAGGCTGTCCTCAATGGTCACGAAGTCGAGCAATCCGCGCTCGGCGTGCTGGATCTGGTCGATCCAGTAACCCGCGGTGAACAGCTCGGCAGGCCGCGCCTGCGGCTCACGCCACGCGGCTGGGTGCCAGCCGGCACCATCGAGCGCGATGGCCAGGTGCAGCGGAGTGGGTGCGGCCATGATCGCGATTCGCTCCCTGGTCGGTCGATCGGCGCGCCGGGACTGGCATCGCCGATATCAGGTTATCTCTACCGGAATTAGAGGTTAGCCGTCATGCCCGCACTGGATCACCGGCCTGGCTGGCTCCCAGAGGAGCCGGCGCGGCCTTGACCTCAGCCTGACCGCAGCCAATCTCAGCCTGACCGCGGCGGCACCCCTGGCGGTCCGCTCAGCCGCCTTGGCCGCCCCCGACCCAGACCGACTTGATATTGCAGAACTCCCGGATGCCCTCGACCGCTAGCTCCCGGCCGAACCCGGAGGTCTTGACGCCGCCGAACGGCAGCTGCGGGTAGGAGGTCACGTTGCCGTTGATGAACACCATCCCGGCTACGAGGTCTCTCACGAACCTGGCCCGCTCCTGCTCATCGTTGGTCCAGGCGTTGGCGCCCAGCCCGAACTCGGTACCGTTGGCGAGTTCAATCGCCGCATCGATGCCGGCCACCCGGTAGAGGGTCGCCACCGGGCCGAACACCTCCTCGGTATGCACGCGCATGTCCGCGGTGATGCCGCTGAGCACGGTCGGCGGGTAGTACCAGCCCGCTCCGGGCAGCGCTATGCCTCCGCACAGCACCTGCGCGCCCTTGCTGACCGCGTCATCCACGAGTTCTTCGACGTCCCGGCGCTGCTGCTCCGAAGCCAGCGGGCCCACATCGGTGCCTTCGAGCATCGGGTCGCCGACGTTCATGCCGGACATTTGCTCCACGAACAGGTGCTCGAACTCCTCGCCGACCGATTCGTGCACGATGAACCGCTTTGCGGCGATGCACGACTGGCCGTTGTTGAGGCAGCGCGCCACGGCTGCCACCTTCGCGGCGGCAGGCAAGTCAGCCGAGGGCATGACGATGAAGGGGTCACTGCCACCGAGTTCGAGGACGACCTTCTTGATCTCGCTGCCCGCGATGGCTGCCACCGATTGCCCGGCCGGGCCCGATCCAGTCAGCGTGGCGGCCTTCACCCGCCGGTCGCGCAGGATGGCCTCAATCCGCGACGAGCCGACCAGGAGCGTCTGGAAGGTCCCCTCGGGAAAGCCGGCCCGGGCGAACAGATCCTGCATGAACAAGGCGGTCTGCGGAACGTTCGACGCATGCTTGAGCAGCCCCACGTTGCCGGCCATCAGGGACGGAGCCGCGAAGCGCATGGCCTGCCAGAGCGGGAAGTTCCACGGCATGATCGCCAGGACCGGCCCGAGTGACTGATAGGTGACATAAGCCTGCCGAGCCCCGACGGCATCAGCGTCGGCAGGCTCGTCGGCCAGGAACCCCTCGGCCCGGTCGGCGTAGTAGCGGCAGGAAGTCGCACATTTGGCGACCTCCTGCCGCGCCGCGGCCAGCGTCTTGCCCATCTCGGTCGTCATCATCGCGGCGATCTGATCGCGCTCGGAGTCGAGGATGTCGGCGGCCCGGCGCATCCATCCCGCCCGCGCGGCGAAGCCGGACAGTCGGTAGCTCGCATGGGCCCTCGCCGCTGCCGCCAGGCAGCGCTCGACCTCCTCGTCGGAGATCTCGTCATACGTCTTCAGTGTCTCCCCGGTAGCGGGATTAACCGTCGCGATCGCCACATGTCCTCTTTTCGTCACTCGCCGACGGCGCAGGGACGCTGCTGAACTTTGCCCCTGCCCGCGCCGAGCCGGGCCACACGTCAGGGCCTCCGGGCCAGCCGCCAGGCCGGTAACGCCATGTCAGAACCAACACTAGGCCCGCAGCGCCCGGCCGGTTCCGGCCGGGCGCTGCGGCCGGTGAGGTCGATAAATCCGATGGTCGCGGCCCAGGTCGCGTCCTGAAAGGATATGTCCGTGACAAGTGAGCGCATGGAAGTACAGCGGACGATCGCGGCGGACCCGGCGACGATCTTCCGGCTGCTATGCGACCCGCAGGGACATGTGACGATCGACAGCTCAGGGATGCTGATGAGCGCCACCGGCGAGCCGGTGACCGCAGTCGGCGACAGCTTCGTCGTTCACATGGACCGCGAGGCGCTGAACGACTATCCGATGGGGCGCTATGACGTGATGGTCACAATCGTGACGCTCGAGCCTGACCGCGAGATTGCCTGGACGATCCTCGGTCAGATCCGGCCGCAGATCGGCCACGTCTACGGCTACCGGCTCGAGCCGGCCGATGGCGGAACTCTCGTGACGTCGTACTACGACTGGTCGTCCATCGACTCGCAGTGGAAGGAGGCAGGGATCTTCCCGGTCATCGCGGAAAGCGCCCTGCGGGCTACCCTCGGGATCCTGGCTCGGACAGTGACCCGGGGCGGCTCTGTGCCACCGGCCTGATCCGCGATCATGTCGATAACACTGGCCGGGTTCCGACGTCTCCGGTGACAGCGGCCCTTACGGGCGGCCAGCTCCCGGCGGTCCGCGTGCTCGGCCTCCGCAGCGGCCCAGCAGAGACGGACCTGCCCGGCTGCTGCCTCCGGCGCCAGGCGCAAGATCACCGAGATCTGCGCCAGCGGGGGCCCGAGCTGGCGCAGCGACGCCACCAGCCAGGCCTGCTCCAGCTGCCGCGCGTCGTACCAGCGGTACCCGGAGCCTGGATCGACGCTGGCCGGCGACAGCAGGCCGAGCTCGTCGTAGAGGCGCAGTGCCTTCGGAGACAGCCTCGCCAATCGCGCGAACTCACCGATGCTCAGCAGGCCCATGACGGCCCCCTCCGGCCGGGCGGGCGCCCGGTCACCTCCACCGTGGGCCTTCTCCCAAGGTCAAGGTCAACTAGCGGGCTGCCGCCCTCGCGGCGCTGCGGGCCGGCTGTGCTGCCTGAGCAGCCGCTCGGCCCGGGCCAGTGTCTCCCTCAGGTTCGCTTCGGACGTGGCCTCATGTGCCTCGCGCGGAGCCAGCCAGCGCAGTGGTGCCCCCGGGTGCTCAGGCCTGGCTGCGTCCGGAGTCCGGGTGGCCAGGACGAACCGCACGTCGGCGTGCTCGTGAGCGGGCTCGGCGGCACTGGCCGGGACGGAAACGATCACCAGGTGACTGATCTGCGCATCCGGCCAGGGCGTCAGGTCGGCCAGCCCGGTCTCCTCGCTCGCCTCGCGCAGCGCGATGGCCACCGGATCGCTCTCCCCCGGATCGCCGTGGCCGCCGACCTGCAGCCAGGCCTGCTGGCGCTGATGCCAGCGGAGCAGCATCCGGCCGCTGCCAGGGTGCACGACCAGTGCGGATGCCGTCACGTGCAGGGGGATGGAACGCAGCCACGGATCAGCCGCGGTCTCCAGCAGCGTGCGCACCCGCTGGACGTCGGCCGCCTCGGCCTCGTTCTCGGGGCGGTACCTGCTGAGCATGCGGAGGAGGGGAAGGCTCGCATCGTTCACCGTGCCCAGGTTAACCGTTCGCCTGGCTGACACCGCCCGCAGCAGCGGGATGCTGAGCGGGGAAAACGATGATTCCGCCGAAGCACACCCGGCATTAGTAGTAGTGCGTGACGGCAGCGGCGTGAAGTCACGATAACTGCGCTAAGGGCGCAATTCAAAAGATTTGCGAATCATGTGTACCCGGAGCTGTCCCGCCGCACCGCGGGCACGCTGCCATATCAGCCCGCCCCAGCCCCGGAGCGCCTGCCTCGGGCAACCTGCTGCGAGCCGGTAAATCACTGGGCTACACTCGCCGAATTGTTTTTGTCGGAAATTCATTATCTGAAGCATCCGGGGAGACCTATAGTGCGCAGAAATGCCACATTTGCAACCAGGGGAATGGCGTGCTGCCTGCTTCTTGCGGCCGCCTCCGGCGTCGCCATACCCTCGGCATCTGCTTCGCCGGCGCTGCAGATGTGCCGTCCATACCAGTACCTGCCGGTTGCCAACAGGTTAGGCGAGAGATTCATTATCAGGAACGACGACTATGGTGGCCTCCGGGAGTGCGTCGTCAACTCAGGTGCCCGGGCCAATTTCGCCGTGACGCAGTCATCGGCACGCTCCAGGGCCCGCGAGCCAGTGGCCTTCCCGTACATATTCCTCGGCTGCAGCTGGGGGCTGTGCACTACCGGAAGCGGCCTCCCCGCCCGGGTGTCCGCCCTGCGTGACCCGCACACAGGCTGGGACATCTCCGCGCGCGCGGGCGGCACCTGGGACGCGAGTTACGACATCTGGTTCAACCGGGAGCGGATCACCACCGGGCAGGCCACCGGGGCAGAACTCATGATCTGGCTGAATGAGCACGGCAGGCCGGCGCCAGGTCATCACGCGACGATCGTGTGGGAAGATCACGCCAGGTGGTACCTGCAGAGCTGGATAACGCAGGATTCCGGCGTCAAGTGGCGCCTCATCGAGTTCCGCCGGGTACGGCCGGCCTCGCGGGTCGTCCATCTGGACCTGAGCGGGTTCATCCGCCGGATGGAACGCCGGCACTGGGTCCGGCCCCGGTACTGGATGCTCAATATCGATGCCGGGTTCGAGATCTGGCAGGGCGGCCACGGCCTGGCGACGAACTGGTTCACGGCCCGGGCCCGCTGACCTTCGTGACGTTGGTCGGCCCGGCCAAGTAACTACTCTGCGTATATATTTCAATGCACTGGGTAACGACAGCGGCATGGGTGCCCAGCCTGCCGACGCGTCCGCGGACGCGCTGTTCGAGACGCTTGACGACGCCAAGGTCACCCGGTTCCAGTGGAAGATCATGTTCGTCTCCGGCATGGGCTTCTTCACCGACGCCTACGACCTGTTCGTGATCGGCATCGTGGTCGCCCTGCTCAAGCCGGAGTGGGCGCTGTCCACCGGGCAGGTGTCGCTGCTCAACTCCATCACGCTGGCCGCCTCCGCGGTCGGCGCGATCGTGTTCGGCCGGGTGGCTGACATCCTGGGGCGCAAGCGGATCTACGGCTACGAGGTGCTGATCCTGGCGATCGGCGCGCTCGCGTCCGCGTTCTCGCCGAACTACACCTTCCTGCTCGTCTGCCGCGCGATCCTCGGCATCGGCATCGGCGGTGACTACCCCGTCTCCGCCACGATCATGAGCGAGTACTCGGGCAAGCAGTCTCGCGGCAGGATGGTGGGCCTGGTCTTCGCGATGCAGGGTGCCGGGCTCGTCGTCGGGCCGCTCGTGGCGTCGATCCTGCTGGCCTCCGGCACTCCTGACGACTTCGTCTGGCGCATTCTGCTGGCCCTGGGCGCGATACCCGGCCTGGCGGTCTTCTATCTGCGGCGCAAGATCCACGAGACACCGAGATTCGCGATGGCGGGCGGCGCCGCCGAGGAGGCGGCGCAGGCAGTCGCCCAGGCGACCGGCGAGTCCTCGGACACCGGACCGGCCCCGGAGTCGAAGGCGCGGGTCCCGCAGGGCGTGCTCGAGGGGTTCAGGGTGCTGGCCCGCAGCAGGCGCATGCTGGCGTGGCTCATCGGCACCTCAGCCACCTGGTTCCTGCTCGATTTCGCCTTCTACGGCAACAGCATCTCCACCCCGGAGATACTCAGGCTGCTGAACCCGGCGGCCTCGCTGCTGGACAACACCCTGATCCAGCTGGGAATCTTCGCCCTGTTCGCGCTGCCCGGGTATGCCGTCGCGATCCTGCTTATCGACAAGACCGGCCGCAAGAGCATCCAGATGCTCGGCTTCGCCATGATGGCTCTGGCTTTCCTGCTCATCGGCGCGATCCCGGGCGTGACCGCCGCGGCGGGGCCGTTCATCCTCCTTTACGGCATCAGCTACTTCTTCACCGAATTCGGCCCGAACACCACGACGTTCATCTACCCGGCGGAGATCTTCCCGCTGGAAGTGCGCACGACCGGGCACGGAATCTCCGCTGCGGCCGGGAAGCTGGGCGCGTTCGCCGGGGCGTATCTGTTCCCTGACATGCTCGCCTCGTCCATGGGCATCCGGGGGGCTCAGCTGGTGGCCGCGGCCGTGTCGGTCGCCGGGCTGATCCTCACCGCGATGCTGCTGCCCGAGCCGAAGGGCAAGAGCCTGGAGGAACTGACCGCCGATGCCTACGCCGTCCCCGAGCGAAAGCTGGAGCACGCATGAGCTACCGCGTCGTGGTCGGCGTAGACGGCTCTCCGCACAGCCTGGCCGCGCTGCGCTGGTCACTCACCGAAGGGGCCGCGCGTTCCGCCGAGGTGACGGCCGTCTACGCCTGGCAGATTCCGTTCCTGTCCATCCCGGGGGCATTCGACCGGGCCGAACTTGAGCAGGTGTCCAGAGAATTCCTGATCAGCACGGTCAGTGAGGTCGCCCACTCCCCCGACATCCCGCTGCGAACCGTGATTGCCGAGGGCGACCCGATCGAGGCCCTGATCGCTGCGTCGAAGCACGCCCATCTCCTGGTGCTCGGGATCCGCGGAAGGTCCCCGTTCAAGCAGCTGATGCTCGGATCGGTGAGCCAGGCTTGCGCGGCCTATGCGCTGTGTCCCGTCGTCCTGGTCAAGCCGACCGACCAGGCCTAGCGCCGGGTGTCGCCCGTGGCAGCACGCCTGCCTGTACGAGACGGACACCGCCGACTGGGATCACCTGACGACCTATCCCGTCGATGACGCGCTGCTCTTTCCCTAAGGCGTGGCGTAATAGCTGGACGGCCGGGAGCCTGATACCACGGTCAGGAACAGGTCCCGCAGCCGGTCGCTGACCTTCTCGCCGGTCAGATCCTCGGTGAGGGCGAGATCTACGACCCGTGCCGAGGGAAGGTCGAGGCCAGAGCGGGCGGCCAGCCGCAGGGCGGCGGAGGTGTTCGCCACACCCTCCACCGTGCTCCCGATCGAGCGGACCGCCCCCTCGACGGTAGCGCCCGAGCCCAGCAGCCGCCCGAACTGGCCGTTGCGGCCATGCTGGCAGGTGACGTACAGATCTCCGGCCCCGGCCAGGCCCAGGATGGTCACGACCCGGCCGCCCTGGGCCTCAGCGAGGGCCAGCATGTCCATCATGCCGCGGGCGAACACCGCAGCGCGGGCGTTGTTGAAGCTGGCCACGAGCGCGCTCTCGGTGTACCGGTCGGCCAGCCCCTCGGCGAGGCCGACCGCGACCGCCACCACGTTCTTGAACGCCGCCGCCGTCTCGGCCCCGGCAACGTCGCTCGTGGTGAAGACCGCCGTGGTCAGCGAGGCAAGTACGGCGGCCGCGCGGCGGCGGGCCCCCGGGTCGGCCGATGCGCAGAGCAGGCCGGTGGGCGAGCCAGACACGATCTCGGCCGCGAGCGCGGGACCGGCCAGCGAGACCACCGGCACATCCCCGAGCGCGGCCGCGGCCACCTGGCTCGGGGTCTGCAGCGTGTCCTCGGCCCAGCCCTTGGTAGCCAGTACCCAGACGGCGCGCGGCGCGCCGATGCGCGCGGCGACCGAGAGCACCTCCTGAAGACCCGAGCTGGACACCGCGACGAGCACGACGTCGGCGGTCGGCAGCGCCTCCGGCCATTCCTCCGCCGGGCGGCAGCGGACGCAGTCGTGGAACGGCATCCGCAGCGCGGGGTGCGGCAGCCCGCGGCGCCATGCGTCCATGACCGCGCCGTCACGCTCGGTCGCGAGCAGGACGGCGTCGGCGCCGTTGCGGGCGCTGTGCACGGCCAGGGCAGTTCCCATGGCACCCGCACCAAGCACCGCGACCTTGATGGCATCTCCCATCCCACCCATGATCCGCTCCAGAGCGCGCCGCGCCAGGGACCGAAGACCTGTGTCGCCCGCCATTGGCCGGCCAGCCGGGCGGCGGCCCGGCTGGCCCCGGCCGGATTTGTCCCGAGACTAACCTGGGAGCGGCTAGACCAGCCCGGGCACGGCGGGCGAGCCGCTGCTGGCTGGTCAGCCGGGCGGCTCACTCGGGACTTTGCTCGCGAGGGTCAGCTGGCCAGGCGCTCCAGAGCCGTCTGGATTCGCTGCTCGGATACCGGGACGGGAGTGCCGAGCGTCTGGGCAAAGAGGCTGACCCGTAGCTCTTCGATCATCCAGCGCACCGCCCGGTGATCCGCGCCATCGTGGCCGGCCGCCGCGAGCTCTCCCCTGGCCCGCTGGTAGGCGTCGGTAGCCCGGTGCACGATCATCATCCGGTCGGCGTCGCGGGCTGGATCTGCCGGGGCCTTCTCCAGCCGCCGGTTAATGGCACGCAGGTACCTGGCCAGGTCGGGCAGGCGCGCCGCGCCAGTCTCCGCGACGAACCCCGGATAGATCAGCGCGGACAGCTGGGAGCGCATGTCCGCGAACGCGGGTGCCAGCGCCGGGCTGGGGGTGCGGGCGAGGCCGACCTCGACCTGATGCGCCTCCGCCAGGACCCGCGCGGCGTCGGCGACCACGTCAGCCGCGGTCACCGCCAGGTCTGATCTGGCTGCGGCGGCCAGCCGCCCGAAGCCCTCGGCATCCCAGGCGGGACCGCCCGCGGACGCGATCACCTGGTCGGCCGCGCAGGCCGCGCAGTCATCGAGCAGGGCGCCGGCGCTCGGGTACGGGTGGCTGCTCATCGCCAGCTTGGCGCTGACCGGCAGCCGGCTGGCGACCGACCGCACGCCCGCGGGCACGGCGATCAGGAGCAGGCGGCGGTTACCGCGCCACATGGCCTCGCTGGCCTGCGCCTGCGTCTCGTACAGCCGGATGTCGACACAGGCGCCCGCGTCCGCCAGCGCCGGGTAGGCGCGGACCCGCCCGTCGGTGAAGACCCGGGGCAGCGCGCCGAAGTCCCAGCTCCTGAGGCCAGAGCGGGTGATGCCCTGGGCCGCTTCAGCAAGCTCCGCCTGCAGGCGCGGTCGTAGCTCGCGCCGCAGCGCGGCCAGATCCCTCCCGCTCGCCAGCACCTGGCCGCCGTCGACCACCCGGAAGGCCGGCCTCAAGTGGGCGGGCAGCCGGGACAGATCCCACGCTTCCCGCGGTATCTGCACGCCTCCGATGCGGCCGAGTTCCGCGCTCAGTACGGTGAGCAAGTCCCCGCGCGGCGGCCCGAGCCTGGCCAGCACCGCGCGGGCCGTCTCCGGGGCGGGCACGAAGACCCGGCGCAGGTGCTTGGGCAGGGACCTGATCAGCTCCGTCACCAGTTCCTCGCGCAGGCCGGGTACCTGCCAGCCGAACTCCTCGCCGGTCACCTGGTTGAGCGCGGCGAGCGGGATGTCCACGGTCACCCCGTCATCCGGCTGGCCCGGAGCGAACTCATACGACAGCGGCAGCTCGCCCCACCGGCCGGGGAAGTCGGCCGGGCTCACCTGCTCCGCGTCCGGGCCGATCAGATCCGCGGGAGCAAACGTCAGCAGGTCAGGGTGGGCGGTCCGGGCCTTCTTCCACCAGGCATCGAAATGCCTGGCCGATGTCACCTCCGGCGGGATCCGCCGGTCATAGAAGCCGAACCGGGCGGCGTCGTCAGCGACGATGCCACGCCGCCGCGCCCGGCGCTCGGTGTCCTCGGCGTCCTCGAGCAGCCGCGCGTTGTCGTGGAAGAACCGGTGGTGGGTCCGCCAGTCGCCCTCCACGAGAGCGCGCTGGATGAACAGCTCCCGTGCCGCGGCCGGGTCGATCCGGCCGTAGCTGACCTGCCGCGCTGCCACCACCGGCAGCCCGTACAGGGTCACCTTCTCCGATGCCATGGCGGCACCGCGCCTGGCATCCCAGTGGGGGTCGCTGTAAGTGCGCGTGACCAGGTGACCGGCCAGCGGTTCGACCCATTCGGGCTCGATCCGCGCGGCGGTCCTGGCCCACAGCCTGGACGTCTCGACCAGCTCGGCCGCCACGACCCACTGTGGCGGCTTCCTGGCCAGCGCTGAGTCAGGAAAGATGGCGAACCGGGCCCCCCGCGCCCCGGCGAACTCGGCCGGCCCGCGCCGCTTGCCACGCGGCTTCTCGGCGTCCTTCATCCCGATATGCGACAGCAGGCCGGCCAGCAGCGAGATGTGCACCCGGTCCGCGAGGTCTTTAGGGAAACGGATCCCGGTGCCGGTGCCGCGCTCGGGCGCTGGCCGGTCGCGATCATGTCCGACCGCGATGCCGAGCTCCGCGGCCGCCTGCCGGAGCTGGCCGTAGACGTCCTGCCACTCGCGGACTCGCAGGTAATGCAGATACTCACGACGGCACAGGCGGCGGAACGCCGATGCGGACAGTTCCCGCTGCCGGTCGAGCAGATAGTCCCACAGGGTAAGGAAGGCCAGGAAATCGGATTCCGGCTCGGCAAAGCGCGCGTGCATGGCGTCGGCCGCCTCGCGGGCATCCGCCGGCCGTTCCCTGGGGTCCTGGATGGACAGCGCCGCGGTGATGATCAGCACCTCGCGGGCGCACCCGTTGCGCCCGGCCTCCAGGATCATCCGGCCCAGCCGCGGGTCCACCGGGAGCGTGGCCAGCTTCCGGCCGACGTCGGTCAGCCGCGGCCGCCCGCGGGACTGCGAGAAGGCGCCCAGCTCACCGAGCAGCCTGACGCCGTCCGCGACGTTCCTGTCGTCTGGCGGGTCAACGAACGGGAAGTCAGCCACCTCGCCGAGGTCGAGCACCGCCATCTGCAGGATGACCGAGGCCAGGCTGGTGCGCAGGATCTCCGGCTCGGTGAATTCCGGCCGCGAGGCGAAATCCTCCTCGCTGTAGAGGCGGATGCAGACTCCGTCCGACGTGCGTCCGCACCGGCCCTTGCGCTGGTCGGCCGAGGCCTTGGAGACCGGCTCGATCGGCAGCCGCTGCACCTTGGTCCGGCGGCTGTAACGGGAGATCCGCGCGCGGCCCGGATCGATCACGTACTTGATGCCGGGGATGGTCAGCGAGGTCTCCGCGACGTTGGTGGCGAGGACCACCCGCCGTCCGCGATGCGGCTGGAACACCCGGTGCTGCTCGGCCGCCGACAGCCGGGCATAAAGCGGCAGTACTTCGGTGTCCTCGCGTCCGGCCAGGGCGTCGGCGGTATCCCTGATCTCCCGCTCGCCGCTGAGGAAGACCAGCACGTCGCCAGGGCCCTCGGCGCGCAACTCCGCCAGCGCATCGCAGATGGCCTCCACCTGATCCCGTGGCTCGGCACCCGGATCGTCCGGGCCGGCCAGCGGCCGGTACCGTACCTGCACCGGGTAGGTGCGCCCGGACACCTCGATCACCGGCGCTTGATGGAAGTGCTGGCTGAAGCGGTCCGGGTCGATGGTGGCCGAGGTGATGATGACCTTCAGGTCGGGCCTGCTCGGCAGCAGCCGCTTCAGGTAACCGAGGATGAAGTCGATGTTCAGGCTGCGCTCGTGCGCCTCGTCGATGATGAGGGTGTCGTAGCGCAGCAGCCGACGGTCGCGCTGCAGCTCGTTCAGCAGGATGCCGTCGGTCATCACCTTGACCATGGCGGCATCGCTCGCGGTGTCGGCGAAGCGCACCTTGTAACCGACCACTGCGCCGAGCTCGGTCCCGAGTTCGTCGGCGATCCGTTCCGCTACCGTGCGGGCCGCGATCCGCCGCGGCTGGGTATGCCCGATCTGACCGGTCACGCCGCGGCCAAGCTCGAGGCAGATCTTGGGCAGCTGGGTGGTCTTGCCTGATCCGGTCTCACCGGCGATGATCACTACCTGGTGATCGCGGATGGTCTCGGCGATCTTGTCCCTCAGCTGGCTGACCGGAAGCTCGGGCGGATAGGAGATGGCAGGCACAGCGAGCCTGCGCGCCTCGATACGCGCCTGCGCCGCGTCAAGTTCCGCGCTGACCCGGCCGAGCGCCTGCTCGCGCGTATGGCTGTCACGATGGGCGGCGGCGGAGTCGATACGGCCGCCGAGCCGCCGCTGATCGCGCAGCATCAATCCGGGCAGACGAGCGCGCAGCGCAGCGTGCGAGGGTATCAAGGCGACGGTCTCCAGGGCAGGCGCGGCGGTACACAGCAAGGGCGGTACACAGCAAGGGCAGTACACAGCAAGGGCAGTACACAGCAAGGATGGCTAGGGAAGGCCCGCGTAGGCCAACGCTTTTGCGGGCGGCCTGCTAGTGCCAACGCTTTTGCGGGTCGGCTGCTTCCACGGGCTCGGATCAGCCGGGACTACAGCCTGATGGATTCCCGAATCCATCAGGGAATTCCTTACCAATTCCCGAATCCATCAGATCGGTGGCCGCACCTGGTGATGCCTCTGGTTCTGCTGGGATTAACGGTGTTAGTGGTGTAGTGCGGGCGGGACGGTCAGAGGCTTGAGCCGCCAGGTACCGGCACCTAGCGCCCGGCGGGTCCGGCGGGTCCGGCCGGTCCGGCGGGTCCGGCCGGTGCGGCGATCGACGTGAACGCGACCGCATCGTGCACCGCGGCGCCGCCCGGATCATTGTTGAAGTACGCGAACACGTCCGCGTCGTCCGGCCAGGTGGCGGTCATCCGCTCCGCCCAGCTGCGCAGCGCCTGGTCGCTGTAGCGCGGCCAGGGCTGCGCGGCGCCCTCATGGAACCGAAGGTAGCCCCAGTCCGCCGTGCGCCACAGCGGCGTGACCGGACGGCCAAGCCGGTCTGCCCAGCACAGTGCCGCGTGGTGCCGCGTCAGCAGCTCCCGGATCTCGTCGGTCCACCATGACTCGTGCCTGAACTCCACGGCGACCCGGACCCGGCGTCCCCGGCCGGCCGGGGACTCCGTGGTCGCGGGCCTGGCCTCGGTGGCCGTCGGGAACGCGGAGAACGCGCGCAGGCAGCTATCCAGGGCGGCCGGGTCGGCGGGCAGGCTCGGGGGCAGCTGGAGCAGCACCGGGCCGAGCCGGTCGCCGAGCGCGCCCGCGGCGCGGAGGATCCGGCCGACCGGCTCGTCCGGATCCTGGAGCCGCCTGACGTGGGTGAGATAGCGGGTCGCCTTGACCGCCATGACGAACCCCTCGGGGGTCCTGGCACGCCAGTCAGCGAAGGTGCCCGGCGCGGGCAGCCGGTAGAAACTGCCGTTGTTCTCTACCGTGGCGAACCGCGCGGCGTAGTGCTCGAGCCAGCGGCGCTGCGACAGGCTGGCCGGATAAAGCACGTCCCGCCAGTCGCGGTACTGCCATCCGGAGGTGCCGACAAGCACGGCCATCGCTGGTATTCCCCCCCTCCGGTTATAGCAATATTCGCACTGCTTCCCGGGACGGGAGCGCAGCCGGTGGGGCATCGTTAAAATCGCACCTCAAGCACCTCCGGCGCGGCACCGATGAGTTCACTCTGGCACCGACGCCGTACCCGTGGGGGCGACCCTGGCCGTGGCCGCCGAGGGCTGGCCGGGCCCGATGAGCCGGTCGGCCGGTTGCTGCCCGAGCTGTCGGCGGCCCCGGGCAGGCCGGGGAGCTAGCCTCCCGCGCCGTCGGCGTCGTCCCCCGCCGCCTCGGCTCCGAGGCCGGCGCTGCCCAGTAGCCGGCGCAGGTCGATAACGGCCTGCGTATCGACGTCCTTGTGCACCGAAGGGTCGAAGAACATGGTCTCGCTCCCGACCGTCGCGGCGACCTTGCCGTCGGCGTGCTCGGTCACCGAGCCGACCGCCGCCAGCAGGGACAGCACGGAGCGCCACTCAATGTTGTGACTCACCGGGTGCTGGAAGATCTGGCGCAGCGTGGTTCGGTGGTGATTGCTGAGATGCGCCGGACCTGGCTCAGCCGACATCCTTGCTCCTGCCTGGCCCGCTGGTGATCAGGACCGGTCGTAACGGGTGGGCGGGAAGGGGTCGCGCTGGCCGCGGAGCCGTAGCTCTCCTTCGTCCAGCTCCCGCCGGATCTCGGCGCGCTCTTCGAGGTAACTATCGGTCTGGGTGACGTCGACGGTGGGCGGCGCGTCGGTGGCAGCGGGTACCTCGTCCGGGTCATAGGCATCGAGTCCCGCGTCGACGCGTTCTTCCTCGGTGAGCCGGGCGAGCTGGTCATCGTCCAGGTGAGCGGGCGCACCGCCGTGCTCCCTGCGGTCGCGGTGAAACTGCTCGGGTGGCGAATCTGGGGTCTGCGAATCTGGGGTCTGCTCTGTCACGGTGCCTCCAACGTGCCAAGAGAAAAGCGCGGGCCCACCGGTTTCGACCGATGTTACCCGGGTTCCCGCCAGGCCCGGCGGCGGGCGCCCGCCGGACCCGGCGGCGCGGTCGAGTCAGATGCCTTCGCGCCCGGGGACCTATGGCCCTGGGGTGCCGCGGCCGCGCAGCGCAGCCTGGTGAGGGAGGGCAGCGCAGCCTGGGTGCAGTGGCGTCCAGGCTTGGCGCGCCACGACAGGCAAGGCGGTGGCAGCAATGACAGAGTCGTCGGGCAGCTGGGCGGTTGACGAACTGGGCCCGGCCAAGGTCGTTTTTTTGCGGCCCTGCGCTGGAGTCGAGGCGGTCGTGGTCATCGACAATGTCGCGCTGGGCCCGGCGATCGGCGGCACCCGGATGCGGCCCGATATCACGGTCACCGAGGTGGCCCGGCTGGCGCGCGCGATGACCCTGAAGAACGCGGTCGCTGGCCTGCCGCACGGCGGCGGGAAGTCCGGCATCGCGGCATCGCCCAGCCTGGCGCCGGCCGAGCACGAGCGGGTGATGCGCGCCTTCGCCCGCGCGATTGAGCAGCTCACTGATTACGTTCCCGGGCCCGACATGGGCACCACCGAGACGTCCATGGCTTACATCCACGACGAGATCGGCCGGTGTGTGGGCCTGCCCAGCGTGCTCGGCGGGATACCGCTGGACGAGCTGGGCGCGACTGGCTACGGGCTCGCCGCGTGCGCGGCCGCGCTGAGCGAGGCCAAGGTGGTCGAGCTGGCCGGGGCACGCGTGGTTATCCAGGGTTTCGGCGCGGTGGGCAGCAACGCGGCCCGGGCGCTCGGCGAGCTCGGCGCCACGGTGATTGCCGTCTCGGATATCGGCGGCGCGACGTGCAACCCGGAGGGGCTCGATATCGCCGATCTGGTGGCCCACAAGCTGGACGGCTCGGTGGCCGGATTTGGCGGCGGTTCTCCTATGCCGCGAGATGACATCCTCGGTCTCGACTGCGAGCTGCTGGTTCCCGCCGCGCAGCCGGACGTGGTGACGACGGACAACGCCGGGAAGATCTCGGCCCGGGTGGTTCTCGAGGGCGCCAACATTCCCATAACCCGTGCCGCCGAGGAGGAGCTGGCCGGGCGGGGCGTGCTGGTCATCCCCGACGTGGTTGCCAACGCGGGCGGTGTCATCTGCGGGGCGGCCGGGTACCGCGGGGCAGGTCACGCCGAGGCATTCACCGAGATCGAGGAGAAGATCCGCGAGACCACGGCCGAGCTGCTCGACCGCATCAGGCACGGCACGCTGACGCCGCGCGCGGCCGCCGAGCAGATGGCAGCCCAGCGACTCGGCCAGGCGATGGCCCTGCGGCGCAGGTTCTGACCAGAGCCTGAGCAGGCTCTGCGGTCAGCAAGCTCGGGACCGTGAAAACGATCTTTGCGCCCGGGTGCTGGCCTGCCAGGAAGCGGTGAGCGAGGCGGCTCCGGACAGCGCCAACAGATCGCTGATGACCTGCCCCCGCAGAACTCGCGATACATCTTGCCTTTCGGCAGACGCGATGTATCTTGATAGGCATCGCGCACAGCCGGACAACGCTGAGAAGAGCGGAGCGGAGCATGTTCGAGCGGTATACCGAGCGGGCGCGGCGGGTCGTGGTCCTGGCGCAGCAGGAGGCCAGGCTGCTCGACCAGAGCGGCATCGGTACCGAGCACATCTTGCTGGGCCTCATTCACGAGACCGAGGGACTGGCCGCTCAGGCGCTAGAGTCGATGGGGGTCAGCCTGGAGGCGGCGCGGCAGCGGGTCGAGGAGATAACCGGACCGGGCTGCGGGGCACCCCCGGGGCATATACCGTACACGCCGCAGGCCAAGAAGGTCCTGGAGCTGTCGCTGCGTGAGGCGCTGCACCTTGGCCACAACAACATCGGCACTGAGCACATCCTGCTGGGCCTGATCCGTTCGGGAGAAGGCGTCGCAGCGCAGGTGCTGGCCGCGCTCGGCGCTGACAAGAACCTGCTCCGCCAGCGGGTTATCCGGCTGCTGCAGCAGGGCGGTCAGGAACCAGGGACCGGCCACCCGGGGCCGCGCACCGGCCTGTTCCAGCGGACGGACGGCGGGCTGCCGCCCGAAGTCCGCAGCCAGGTCGAGTCGATGGCCGCACGCCTGTCGGCCATTGAGCGGCGCGTGGGCACTGGACCCGACCTGAGCGACCTCGACCGGCAGATCGCGCAGGCCCGCCGCGACAAGGAATCGGCGGCCGCCGCCGAGGACTACGAGCACGCGGCGGCGGTGCGCGACGCCGAACAGCGGCTGCTCGCGGAGAAGGCCTCCCGTCAGGAGCAATGGACGGCCGCGCAGCTGGACTTTTCCTCCCTGGCCGACCGAGTCGGCAGGCTCAGCGAAGAGGTCGGGCGCCTTCGCGAACTGCTGCGCCAGCATGGCATCGAGCCGCAGGACGGCGTGGCGTAATCGGCGCGGCGTAACCAGCGCGGCGTAACCAGCGCGGCTACCGGCCTGATCCGGGTGACCAGCGGCGCCCGGCACGCCGAGCTGGACCCGGACTGGCGGGAGGCGTCGGCGCACCCTACCTACACTCTCCGGATGACTGGCAGCGAACTGACCGGACTGGCCGGTCGAGCTATCCGGCGCGATCACCCGTTCGCATCGCCGTGATGAAACCATCGAATTTAGCGTTTGCACCGAACTGGTAAACCGTCATGACATAGGACCGAAGAACATGTCACGGGCACCGAACCAGGTCCTTATCGGCCCGAGCGGCGCTTTTGGCCGCGATTCGGAAAGAAATATATGGTCACCGCGCCCGGCAGCATACTGCGCCCGGTCAGACCACGATGAACGCTCCCTCCGAGTCACGTTCCGGCGCGGTTTCGTCGTCGAACCACAGGCCGCCTTCGGCCAGGTACCTGAAGCGGAGCTTACTGCCCGCGGGGATGCTGACCACTGCGCTGCGGGTCCCGTTCCCGCGCTTGCGCAGCGGGTGCGCGAACGGATTCCAGTCGTTGAATTCTCCGACTACGGAGACGGCGCCGGACGGCCCGTCGGCTGGCAGTACGAAGGTAACGCGAACCACGTTGTTACGGTCCGGCCTGGCTGTCTTGATCACGCTTTCCTCGCTCCGGTCTCGTCTGCAACAGCGGCCATCTTGCATCACATGTGTTTCGGCAGTGTTCCCCAAGTGCAACAGCACCGTGAACAACAGCCACCACAGGCGATACGTCACAATTGCTCGGCCGCGGACGGCAGCCTACTCGGACAGCCGCGGCGAAGCTATAGGTCGAGGTCGACAATCACCGGGGCATGGTCGCTCGGCCCCTTGCCCTTACGGGTCTCGCGGTCCACCCACGCGTCCGACACCGAGCCGGCCAGCGCGGCGTTGGCGTAGATCAGGTCGATGCGCATCCCCATGCCCTTGTGAAACGCTCCGGCGCGGTAATCCCAGTACGTGAACGGATGCGGGCCCTTGGCTATGCGCGGGACCACGTCGGTGAGCCCGGTCTCGCGCAGCGCGGCCAACGCCGCGCGCTCGGCGGGGGTGACGTGGGTGGAGCCGGCGAACGCGGACGGATCCCAGACGTCAGCGTCGGTGGGGGCGACGTTGAAGTCACCCATGACGGCGAACGGCCGGCCTGCCGCCGCGTCGACGGCGACGCAGGCCCGCAGGGCGGCCAGCCAGCGCAGCTTGTAGGCGTAGTGCGGGTCATCGGGGGTGCGCCCGTTAGGCACGTACACCGACAGCACCCGCACCGGCCCGCAGGTGGCCGCGATGCTACGGGCTTCCTGCGTCTGCTGGTCGGGGAAGCCCGGCTCGCCTGGCAGCCCGCGGGCGACGTCGTCCAGCCCGATTCTGGACAGCACCGCGACGCCGTTCCAGCGCCCGTCCCCGTAGTGCGCCGCCGCGTAGCCGAGCGGCGCGATCGCGTCGGCCGGAAAGGCGTCGGCGCCGACCTTCGTCTCCTGCAGACACACGACGTCGGGTGCGGCCTGCTCCAGCCAGCCGACTAGCCGCGGCAGCCGGGCCAGCACCGAGTTCACGTTCCAGGTCGCGATCCGCATGCCGCTATCCCACCAGTCACCAGTTGCCTGCGCGGCACCGCCCGGTCAGCCGTCGCCCGGTCAGCGGAGAACCACGCGTTCCCCGCTGATTTCGGCGACGATCTCCAGCCGGCCGCCCAGCGCCTCGACGTACCGGGCCAGGGTAGCGATCTCAGTCGCGCCTGGCTCGGCACTCTCGATGGCCGAGACCCCTTCCTGCGGCAGGTTCATCCGCTCGGCGACCTGAGCCCGGGTAAGCCCGAGCCGGGCCCGCTGTTCCCGCAGCGTCCGGGCTGGGCGGCTCGCGAGCAGGGCGGCGGCGGCCATGACGTCGTCGGCGTCTGCGGCGAAGAACTCTCCGAGAAACGACTGCGCATCGTCGTAGCTGCAGGCTGCGGCCTCCGGGACCTGGCCCGCCTCGGCCCGTCGCAGCAGGTCCAGCGAGAGCAGGACCGCGTCGTCGTACTGGTCGCGGACCGCGCCACTGTCCTCGAGCACGGCGATCAGCAGCGCGGTGCCTGAGGGCCCGACCGCGAACAGGATGCGCATGTCGGCCTCGCCGGGCGGGACCGGCCGCAGCTCCATCAGGCCGGCCGGCCGCAGGAGGAGGCCCGGGCTGCGGGCACCGGGCGCGGCACGCAGCTCCTGCTCGATCTCGCCGGTGACCTCCTCGAGCCTGGCCGCCGCGGAGCCGGGCGACGCTTCAGGGTCCTCGTCCTGTGCGGCGTCCTCGTCGGGGTCCTGGCCGACAGCGGCGATCACCTCATCAACGGCGCACTCGGCCCGCGCCGCGGTGTATCTCGCCTTCAGGACTTCCTTCCTGGTCCGGAACGCATCCACCCGTGCCTGCAGGCGCTGCGACCTCCCGGTCAGCTGCTGCTCGGCCTCGGTCAGCCCCGGAAGCAGCCGCCGCAGCTCGGCCAGCTGCTCGTCCGCCGCGGCCAGGTCGCCGGCAGCCTGCCCGGCCAGGTCCGCCTGGCCTGCTTCGAGCCAGCGCAGGCGCTGATCAGCCAGCTTGGCCTGCTGCGCCTGGAGCTCGGTGATCTGGTGCTCGATGCCCCGGACCGCCGTCGCCGCCTCGGCCACACTTCGGCGAATGACCTGCAGCCGTTCAAGCCGCTCTTGATAGGACCGGTCGAGGGCGTCGAGGGGATCCTCCTGCCAGGGCACATCTGCCGCCGGGACGACCACCGGAGGCCCGAGGGCAGCGCCCTCACGCAGCAGAGCGGTCAGCGCGGCGCCCGCCAGCCTGGCTGCTGCCGGGTCGCTGCCGTGCAGCTCGGTCAGCCAGTCGTGGATCTCCTCGGACATCCGCAGCACGTAGCCCATGACGGCATCCTGCACGCTCAGCTGGCCCGGCGGTAGGCCCGGACGGCCAGCGGCCCGAACACCAGGAGGGTCCCGATGAGCCACAACATGCTCTGCCACAGCTGGGGCTCCAGCGATGTCACGCCGGGAACCGGGCCGATTGCGAGGTACCGCATGGTGTCGATGACCAGTGTGACTGGCTGGTTCTTGGCGAACGCCTGCAGCCAGCCCGGCATGCTCGCGATGGGCACGAACGCGGAGCTCACGAAGGTGAGCGGGAATACCCAGATGAGCCCGAAGGCCTGCACCGATTCTTCGTCCTTGATCGCCAGGCCGATGTAGGCGGACACGCAGCAGACGGTAAGCCCGAAGAACACCGCGTAGACCACCATGGCGATCGCCGGGCCGACCCCGTTGAGGAACCTGAAGCCGACCAGGTACCCGACGGCCACGATCACCAGGATGGTCAGGAGCATCCGGGCCGTGTCGGCGATCAGCCGGCCGTTGAGCACCGCGGAGCGGGCCATCGGCATCGACCGGAACCGGTCGAGCACCCCTTTCTGCACCTCGCGGGCCAGCGCGATGGCGGTACCGAACGAGGCGAACGCCGCGGTCTGCCCGATGATCCCCGGCATCAGGTAGTCCACGTACCCGCCCGGACTGCTGACCGGGATCGCGCCGCCGAAGACGAACCGGAACAGCAGCGTGAACATCACCGGCTGCACCAGCGTGAAGACGACAAATGCCGGGACCCGCCGCCACACGATGAGGTTGCGCTGGGTGATCGTGAGCGCATCGATGACCGCCCAGCGCAGCCGGTGCAGATTCCCTGGGAGCCCCCGGTCAGCCGCGGGCAGCACGGTAGCCGTCATTGCTGCGCCTCTCCTGCCCGTTCTGCCCCCGGCCGGCCCCGGCCGCGGCGTCCGCGCCGCGGCGCATTTGCGGTCTCGTGCTCTGCCGAGTGCCCGGTCAGAGCGAGGAAGACGTCATCGAGCGACGGCCGCCGCACCGCGAGCCCATCGGTCGTCACCCCCGCCGCATCCAGCCGCCGCACCGCCTCGACCAGCGCGTCCGAGCCGCGGGCCCCGACTCCGACCGCCACCCGGCCCGCCGCGTCGTCCACATGCGGCGCGGCGTCCGCGAGCCCGCTGACGGCGCCCACCGCGTCGGCCAGGCGGCGGCGCTCGGGTACCGAGAACTCCAGGACGTCGCCGCCCACCCGGTCCTTGAGCTGCTCTGCGGTCCCAGCCGCGATGACCTGCCCGCGGTCGATGACGACGATCTCGTCGGCCAGCTCATCCGCCTCTTCCAGGTACTGCGTCGTGAGGAGCAGCGTGGTACCAGCGGCCACCAGCTCCCTGATGATCTCCCACATGCCGAGCCGCCCGCGCGGGTCGAGCCCGGTCGTCGGCTCATCCAGGAAGAGCACCGACGGTGATGCGACGAGGCTCGCCGCCAGGTCCAGCCGGCGCTGCATGCCTCCGGAGAACGTCTTCGTCGGCCGGTCGGCGGCCTCCTCCAGGTCGAACCGCGCCAGCAGCTCGGTGGCGCGTTTCCTGGCCACCGCGCGGCTCAGGTGGTACAGCCTGGCCATGATCTCCAGGTTCTCCCGGCCGGTGAGTTCTTCCTGGATGGCGGCTGACTGTCCGGCCAGCCCGATCCTGCGCCGCACCGCGTCGGCCTGCCGGACCACGTCCAGGCCCTCGATCTGCACCAGGCCAGCGTCGGGCGTCAGCAGCGTGGTGAGGATCTTCACCGCGGTGGTCTTGCCGGCCCCGTTCGGGCCGAGCATGCCCAGGACGGTTCCGGCGGGCACAGCGAAGTCGACCCCGCGCAGCGCGTGCACCTCGCCGAATGACTTGTGCAGCCCCTCTACCAAGATCGCCGGGCCGTACTCCGTCGCCGCCAACGTGCTGTCCTCTCTTCTGTTGGAGCCAATCTGTTGGAGCCAACCAGACCCATTTCTACCAGGGCAGGCCAAGCCGGCCAGCGGGTCCCGGCTGACCGCGGTGACCTCTGCGACAGCGTCGAGCGGGACTGCGCCGTCGATGTGCGGGTAACAAACACTCCGCTCCAGGCCCCGGCCGGCTCACGACGCGCCATCGCCGATGCGGCGGGCCTGATTCGCCCCGCGAGCCGCGCCGCCGGGCAGGCCGTCACGCATCTCCCGGACCAGGCTGTCCACGACCGCCCATAGATCACCGCCGGCCCGGGAGGCCACCGCTCGCTGCCGCTGGTAGCTTGCCCCGGCAGCCATCAGGACTGATATCGACGCGAGTTCGCTGGCGCAGCCCAGCCGTGCGGCCACCGGCTCCAGCCGGTTGAGCACGTCGTCCAGGTCATCGGTTAGGCGCCGCTCGCGGTTGCTCGCATCGAGGATGATCTCGGCGTCCAGTCCGTACCTGGCCGCGCGCCACTTGTTTTCCTGCACGTGCCAGGGCGGAAGACCGGGCAGCACCTGGCCGGCCTTGAGCCGTTGGTCGAGATCTACCACCAGGCAGTGGGTCAGCGCGGCAATGGCGGCCACCTCGTCAAGTGTTGGCAGCCCGTCGCAGACCCGGACCTCGACGGTGCCCAGCGCCGGAGATGGTCGGATGTCCCAGCGGATCTCCTTGAACTCGCTGATCACGCCGGTAGCGAGCATGTCGCCGACGTAGGACTCGAATTGCGCCCAGGTGTCGAACTGGAACGGCAGCCCCGCTGTCGGCAGCTGCTGGAACATCAGCGCCCTATTGCTGGCGTATCCAGTGTCGGAGCCGCCCCAGAACGGCGAGGAGGCCGACAGCGCCTGCAGGTGCGGGAACCAGCGCAGCAAGCCGTTAAGAATGGGGAGTATCTTTCCCGTCGAGTCCACGCCGACATGCACGTGCACGCCGAAGATGAGCATGTGCCGCCCCCACCACTGGGTGCGCTCGACCAGCGTGGCGTACCGCTCCCCCTCGCTGACCTCCTGGTCGTACCAGCGGGCAAACGGGTGAGTGCCGGCGCTGAACAGCTCAAGCCCGCGCTGGCTGGCCACCCGCCGGACGACATCGCGGGTACTGCGCAGGTCCTCGACCGCCTGCGGCACCGACTCGCAGATCCCGGTGACCAGCTCGACGGTGTTGCGCAGGAACTCCCTGTGCACTCGCGACTCGCCCTGTGCTATCTCACCCCGGGCTGCCTCGACCACCTCCGCCGCCGCGCTGACCAGGTCGCCCGTGCGCGCATCAACGAGGCCGAGTTCCCATTCGACGCCGAGTGTCGGTCGGGGTGAAGGCCGGAAGTCCACACTAGTGCTGCCCACAGCGGGACCTTACGTCATGGCGGCTGGCGAGCCTGCCCGGGCGCGCATGACCGTCCCTGGCGAACGTGTTTGGATGGCCGCATGGAGCCGACCGTGAGGCATATCGGAATCGTGCTGTTTCCCGGCGTCGAGGAACTCGACGCGGTCGGGCCGTGGGAAGTGCTGTCGTTCTGGACCAGGACTTACCCGCAAGATGGCTACGCCGTGTCCTGCCTGTCGCGGACCGGCGGGCCGGTGCCGTGCGCCAAGGGCCTCACCGTGCTGCCGGACTACTCCTTCGCCGACGCACCGCCGCTTGAGGTGCTGCTCTACCCGGGCGGGCGTGGCACCCGCCCGCAGCTGACCGACGAGCTGGCGCTGGACTGGGTGCGCCAACAGCGGGCCACCGCGCCGCTCATGACCAGTGTGTGCACTGGATCGCTCGTCTACGCCGCCGCCGGCCTGCTCCACGGCCGGCCCGCCACGACCCACTGGGCGTCGCTCGACCGGCTCGCCCAACTCGACCCGACCATTGACGTCCGCCGCGACGTGCGGTTCGTCGACGACGGTGACGTGGTCACCGCGGCGGGAGTCTCCGCCGGGATCGATATGGCGCTGCATCTGGTGGCCAGGCTTAGCTGCGCGGATCGGGCGCGGGAGGTCCGCCGCTATATCCAGTACGACCCCGATCCACCGGTCTGAGCTTCCACGTCGAACTGGTGCTCGATCGCCTCCGGCTGGGCCTGGCTGCTACCCGACGATCAGCGGGACCGAGCCGGGCCTGACCACCGCCACCGACAGCCGGGCGGCGCCGGGTCGCCATGCGGCTATCTGCACCTTGGTGGTGAAGCTGAGCTCGGCGACCAGGCTGTCGCCGCCGGCCGGCCAGCCGAAGCCGACCAGGGCGTCGCTGCTGACCGACGTGTCGGGCACGACCGTCAGGCGGCCGCTGGCGACAGACGCCACTTCGAGCCGCATCGCCAGTGCCCCGCCGTTCCCGCCGGATCCGGAGCTGATCTGGAGCGCCAGCAGACCCCCGCCCGGGCTGAACGCGCCGTTGGCCGCCGAACTCCCGACGGGCAGCCCGACCGCGGTGTCCCGCCCGGTCGCCAGGTCCAGCACCCGCACCAGGCACCGCTGCGCGCATGGCTGCGTCCAGGCGATCTCGCTCGCATTCGCCGCGATCACCCCGGTAAATGTGCGGCTGGCCCGCGCGGCGCCCGGACCCCAGAGCACGTCGGCCGACATCCCCGGCCGCCGGATCACCGGCGCGAGCAGCAGGCCGCGCTCGGTCGCCTGGTTCAGGAGGTAGCCGGCCGGAAGCCGGAGCGGCGGCCGGAGCGGCAGGCCGGCGACGCTGACTTCCTGTGCCGTCCCGGCCGCGGTCGCCAGGTCGGCGCCCAGCGGGTAACTGGTGAGCCACAGCGCCCCGGCCGTAACTGCCGGGGCGACGTCGTCGGCTGCGCCGACCCGGCGGGCCGATGGCGCGCGATCGGCCAGGAAGTAGACGGGCGGCGGCTGGCCGGCGCAGCCGCCGCAGCCACGCGGGCCAGCGGGGCCGGGCTGGACCGCCCAGCCGCCGCCGATGCGGGTGAACTCATAGCCGGCCGGCTCCCGCGGCAGCCCGCCGATCCGCTCCATGCGGCCGGTGGCCGGCCAGAGCCAGGTGGGCTGCGGTCCCGCCACGGGCAGCCGGAGCCTGCTGTCCCGCAGGATCGCCTGCCCGATGACCCCGTCGGGCTCGGCAGGCAACCCGGGCGCGGCGAAAGCCGGCGTCACCGCCGCCTGGCTCGTTGGTGCAGCCCGGGGACGCTGCGGTGCGGCAGCCCGGTGATGCGGCAGGTGCATAACGATCAGGACAACGAGCGCTGCGGTCACCGCGGCGATCGCTGCCAGACGACGCGGCCAGCGGCCGGGTACGCGGTCGCCGCCCTGGCTGAGGATGTCACGCATGGCACCGCCAATGCCGCGCCGGTCTCTGAGCACGACGATACCCCCGGCCAGCGGGAGCATGTCCCGGTCCGTCACGCGCCCCCGATGTCCTCGGTCCACAGGCCGGGGTGCGCGGCAATGAACGAGCGCATCATCGCCGCGCACTCATCAGAGCCGGCCAGGATCACCTCGACGCCCCGGCTCCGCAGCAGGTCCTCCTCGCCGAGGAAGGTCACATGCTCGCCGATCACGACCCGCGGGATCTGGTAGAGCAGGATCGCGCCCGAGCACATCGCGCACGGCGAAAGCGTCGTGAACATGGTCGACGATTGGTACACCTCAGGCGCGAGCCGGCCCTGGCCAGCGCGTCTAGCTCAGCGTGCAGGACCGGGCTGCCATCCTGGACCCTCCGGTTACGGCCCGCCGAAAGGACGCCATCGCGGCCGGCCAGCACAGCACCGATCGGGATGCCGCCCTCGTCCCGGCCGAGCCGAGCCTGCGCGATCGCCAGGCTCATGAATTCCTGATCCGACATGTCCCCTGCCCCTGAAGATCATTTCAGCCGCCCATGGAAATGATGCCCTATCCGGAGGCCGGCCACGGCGGCGGCCGGGCGGCTCTGGCCCAGCTCAGCCCTCGACCGCGAACGGCGGGGCGGGCGGGTCACCCCACCAGCCGCGCAGGTAATTGGCGGCGCGCTCGCAGGCCCCGGCCAGCGGACCGCCCGGATGGCCGAGGTCCTCGCGGATCAGGTCTCCGATCAGGCTTCCGGCTGCCGACAGGACCTGCTCCGGCGTGGCCTGGTCAGCGGACCGGTAGCCGATCACCGCGCCCGCGTTGCAGACGAAGTCGGGCAGCGCCGCGATCCCCCGCTGCCGCGCGACCTCGGCTCCGTCCCTGGTGTACGGGACGTTGGCGGCAGGCGCGATGACCTGAACGCCGGACGGGAGCGCGCGGGCCGTGCGGCGGCTGATCACCCCGGGCCTGGCGCCGGGGACAATGACATCAGCGGCCAAGGTGGTGAACACCTGCCCGGGAGGGCCGACTGGCGGGCCGTAGTGAACGATGCAGTCGTCGCCGTGCTCCCCGCGCAGCGCGAGCAGCCGTTCGACGTCGAGTCCCGATGCGTCGGTCAGGCATCCGGCAATGGTCGAGACGGCCAGCACCTGGCCGCCGCGGTGACTGACCTCCCGCGCGACGCCGCCGCCCACCTTGCCGAACCCCTCGATGGCCACCGAGCGGCCCTCCCATCCGCCGCCCGACCGGGCCTGCAGCGCCGTTTCCGCGGCCACCGCGACGCCGAAGCCGGTCAGGACATCCTCGAACGGCACCCCGTCGACGACAGCGCTGATGACGTCGGGCGCGGTCTGGTGCTGGCGCAACGGCGCGAAGTCCTCCTCGAAGGTGCCCATGTCGGGCCCGGTAAGGAACCGGCCGACGTCCGTCAGCGGGCGGATCGCGGCACAGTATCTGGCCATCAGCTCGGCCCTGGCCCGGCGGTCGGCCGGGTCGCCCACCACGCCGGCCTTGGCCCCGCCGACCTGCGCGCCGAGCGCCCCGTACTTATAGGTCATGGCCCTGGCCAGCAGGAACACCTCGGCCCTGGTGATGTCGGGCGCCAGGCGCGTTCCGCCTCCGGATACCGCAGCGCCTGGCAGGTCGAAAACGACGAACCCGGGGACCGAGTCGAGCTCGATGATCTCTGGCTCGCGCCCCGGGCCGGCACCCGGCTCGCGTGGCATGTCACCTCCGGTGGCCCGGCCACTGCTGCTGACACCCTTGAGTCTGCCCGCAGTCATCCGCCGCGCGGCCGCCGGCTCCGGCCAGGCAGGTTGAGCGGCAGGCACCGACCGGCTAGCGTGCGGTCATGTCCCATGGCTGGCCAGCGACTTCATACGAGCAGTGGCACGAGACCTGCGACACCCTGCACGCGCACACCCAGGTGCTCGGCAAGCTGGCGGCCGGGCTCGCGCCGCCCGAGCCGCAACTGCAGCACGCCGCGCTGCGCCTGACCGCCCGGGGCTGGGAAACAGCGCCGCTGCCCGCCCCCGACGGCTCGGGTTCCCTGGTCGTACTGCTTGACCTGCGGTCACACGAGGCCGTGGTCGAGCACAGCGGCGGCCGGGCGCCGCGGGTCGCGCTGACCCCCGACCGTCCGGTCGCGGAAGTGACGCGCGCCGTGCTGGCCGCGGTGCGCGAGGTGGGCGGTGCCGTGCACATCGACCCGGCACCGCAGGAGGTGCCGTGGAGCGTGCCGCTGGACGAGGACCACGAGCACTCCCGCTATGACCGCGATCGGGTGGCCGATTACTTCGCCGCGGCGACGCAGGCGGCGCTGGTGCTCGCCGCGTTGCGCGCGCCGTACCGCGGGCGGTCGACGCCTGTCAACGCCTGGTGGGGTTCATTCGACCTGGCCGTGAATCTGTTTTCCGGCCGGCCAGCTGATCCGCCGGCCCAGGACTTCATCATGCGGAACGCCATGAACGCGCAGGAGGTCGCCGTCGGCTGGTGGCCTGGTGATCCGCGTCATCCCCAGGCGGCGTTTTACGCGTACGCGCACCCGGCCCCGGCGGAGTTCGGGAGCGCCGACCTGTCCGGCGGGCGCTTCGACACCGCCCTCGGCGAGTACGTCTTCGACTGGGACGATGTCCGCGCCCAGGCGGACCCGCATGCCGCGGCGCTTGAGTTTGCCCGCTCGGCGTTCCGTCACGCCTGCGCGGTGTGCGCATGGGATCCGCACCTGGCGGCCAGTGCCGACGGAACGCCGCCACCGGTGACCTGACCGGCCTGCCGGGCCCCCGGGCAGGCTCCGCCGGAGCCTTCGATGATCTCGACGCCTTTTCCGCGAATATGCGCTGAAAAGTCGTCACGATCACTCCGTGCCCGGTCGCGTGGAAATCGTTCTTCAGCGTGTCGATTCCTGCCCGCCGGGGCGGCGTATACCGCCGCCGCCTTGACCGGAGTCAGGTCTTAGCCTGGCAGGCTCTCGACGGTACCGGCGGCGATCGCGCTGACGAGCTGGGCGTGGTCCCGCTCGTTCTGATCGGCGTACTGGCGGGCGAACCGGCCGATCCCGGCGGCGAACTTGTCGCCCTTCCCGATGTAGCCATTAATGGCCACCGGGTCGCCGGTGCGGGCGTGAGCCCGGGCCAGTGTCTCACCGCAGGCGGTGGCGAACTCCACCAGGCGAGGGGCGATCAGCTCGGTGGTCGGGATGATCTTCATGTCGCGGAACTGCCGCACGTAGTAGTCCTTTCCGTGCAGCGAGCCCCAGCCGACGAAGATGTCAGTGGCGCTCTGGACCAGCCGCTTGCCCTCGATCACCCTGGCCCCGTGGTTGTCCAGGCGACTGGGTGCCGTATGGGCCTCATACACTGACGGCCCGGCCTGCTTGACCTGCAAGAACAATGGATCGGCTCCGGTCCGGCCCTCGAGGAGCACCAGATAAACGCGCATCCCGACGCTGCCGACTCCCACCACCTGGCGGACCACGTCGGTCTCCGTGAAGCGGTCGAACAGTCGCTGCCGGTCCGCCTGGAGGGTCAGCCGGTACTCGGCAAGGAGGTGGTCCACCAGGTCGGCCTGCTCGTGGTCGCTGATCGTGACGCGGAGCGGAGGCTCCTCGGTTATCCGGGGGCGCCCGTGAGCCATCGTCGTGAGCTTGGCGAACGCACCGCGGCTCGTCCGGCGCTTCCGCTTCTTCTCGATATGGATGGAGACCCGCCCGCGATCGGCCGGCTCGAAGTAGCTGAGCAGGCTGTCGACGTGCATGCCGTCGTACCAGATGTCGAGCTCATGCATCGTGGCATAACGGCGCATGCGCTTGCGATAGGCCTCGACGCCCGCGGTAACCGCGGCGCCGGCTGGGCCGGCTTGAGCCGGTTCTGCCTGGCCGCTACCACGAGGCTGGCCGCGAAGCGCTTGACGTCCCACTCGAACGGGCCGGGCAGGGTCTCGTCGAAGTCCCGCAGATCGAAATAGAGGTTACGCTCCGGGGTGGCCCACAGGCCGAAGTTCAGCACGTGGGCGTCACCGCACAGTTGCACCGCCAGCCCGCTGTCCGGCTGGGAGGCGAGGTCGGCGGCCATGACAGCGGCAGCACCCCGGTAGTAGTTCCACGGGGAGACGGCCATGCGCTGATGCCGGATGGGAACCAGCCCGGGAACCCGGATGTGGTTCTGGGCCAGGATCGTCTTGAGCGCATCATGCCCGCGGTCGCTCTCCTCCCAGGACCCCAGAGTCCCCCGCTGGGCCCGTTTCCTGGCCGCCCTCCCGGCTGCTCGCCTCTCGTCGCTCGTCGCCGACAGGTCATGCAGGGCCGCAGGCGACGACGGTCTCGGTGAGCTGGACTTCGGAACCATGACTACGCTCACTCTCGGCAATGAGGAGCCCGGTCCTGTCCTCGGCATCCCCGTGACGCTCCGCCAGGCGCTCGGCGCCTGAGGCCAGCTTAGCCAGCTGAACCAGGTCGCCCTCGACCGGACAAAGGCACGAGTGCAGGCGTGCGCCATTGTGCTGCTCAATTCGCGGTCAAATACCTATAAGATGCGAAATTCATCCGAAACACCCCTCCTGCCTACGCGGACTATTGGACCGTATGATACTAAACCGGGACATCACGGCAGAGTCAACGGCGCGGGGATCCCGTAACGCCTTGACAAGTCCCTTCATATAAGTTCTAGTCATGCTGGCCATTGACACAACATGACCGATAGGCTCTTGTTGATGTGAACGGCTTATTGTCGAGTTATCGGCACTCATTACCGGGTTTGCCCAGATGGGTACGATGGCCGGCGGTTAGACAGCACGGCTGGGACTAGGGAGAGCCCTGGCCGGCGCGGTCCGTTGGGCGAAGGCGGGGGCGGATGAGTTTCTGTACGGCATGCGGACATCGAAGAAGCGGTTCGAGAAGGTTCTGCACTACGTGCGGCACGCCATTTCCTGAAGCAGCCAGCGGCGCTGCTCCGCTAATGCCCGAGCCCGCGGTCTCACCATCGGCTTCGGGTTCGGGTCGTGACCATCCCTCCGTGACTGATGACACCGTTCCGGGTCACCAGCCCGACGTGATCGGCCCAGCCGGGGGCGGCGCGGCCCCCGGTGACGCCCGCAGCGTCGCCGCGGCGGAGCGGGCGATCAGTCCTTCCCCTGCGCCGCTGGCTGAGCCGCCGTGGGCCCCGCCGGCCCGGTCGGCTCCCCTGGTTCCGCCGGCTCCGGTGGTTCCGCCGGCTCCGGCGGCCCTAAGCGCGGACGGCGATACTGAGACGCTGGGCCATTCCGAGACGCTGGCTGCCTACCGTCCGCCCGCGACCAGCGCTGGTTCGCCGCGCGTCCCGGACCCGGCCGCCGACCAGGGCGCGGCCTGGGCGCAGCCCCCCGCCGTTCCTCCTCCCACCCGCCCGGGCCGAAGACGGCCGAGCATGGTCACCGCTGCGGTCCTCGGAGCGGTAGTGCTACTGGGCGCAGCGGGTTCGGCGGCCTGGCTGATCTATCACCACCACGCGAAAATCATTGCGGGCCAGCATCGACCGGCATCCAACGGCACCACCTTGCAGTCATCGCACCAGCCATCGGCGCAGCCGACCGCGTCGCCGTCGACAACCCCGACGCTGAGCCCGACGTCAACTCCGACGTCAGGTACGACACCGGGCTCCGGCGGGAGCCTGGTAGCTCTAGGGCCTGCCGTCGTCCCCGACGCCCAGACGTCGCGAGTCGAGGCCGTCGTCAATGCGTACTTCACGGCGATCAACGACCACAGCTTCCAGCAATACCAGGTGCTGCACAATCCGGCGACGCAGGCGAGCGATACGCCCCAGTCCTTCAATGCCGGTTATCGTACGACCACCGACTCCGGCGCCACGATTACCTCCATCTCCCCTGCCAGCGCCAGGCTGCTCGGAGCCAGCGTCACCTTCGTCAGCCATCAGCAGCCGTCCGACAGTGCTACCGGCACCGCCTGTACTAATTGGACCATCACGCTCTATCTGGAGGATTATGCCGGGCAGTATCTAATCGCTTCCACGCCGCCCGGTTACCACGCCCAATTCTCGGCGTGCTAGCAGCGCCTCGCGCCTCGCCGCCTCGTCCGGTAAATAGGTTCCGGGCATCGCGGGAACGTTCCGGGCATCGCGGAAAGATGGCGGAGATATTCAAACGGTTTGACATCAACGCAGACAGCAGTACTGACGGGAGGGGCGAATGGCACAGCTGATATGCAGCAGCTGCGGAGATACGCTGGGGGAAGGCGACCAGTTCTGCGGTAACTGCGGCACGGATGTGCGCGCCGCCCGGCGGCCGGCGCGGTGGCCTGACGCAGGCACCGGGGCGAGCAAAGGGAGCGCCACCGATCGGCAGGTCGTCTCCGGCCAGGCAGCACCAGCCGGCCCATTTTTCCAGCACTCGCCCCGGCGGGAGTCCGGCCGCCTGAGCAACGCTACGCGCTATTTGTGCGCAGCGGCGTATCTGGACCCGCCGTTCGCGAACTCGGTCATCCGGGAACTCATCGCATCGCATCGCGGGGTAGTCCCGTCACTCGACTTCGACCTAGGCCCAATCATCCGGCACTGCCTGCACGCCCGGAGAATCACGCTGGTCCACGATATCCTGCTGTCCACCTTCCTGATACTCGGCCTTTTTATCGCTCCGATAGCGACGATCCTCGTCCTGATTATCGCATTCATCGTAGGGCTCCTCCCGGGAGCCAGACAGGGCCGCAGGCGGGTCAGTGGCAAGTTCCTAGCCGCGGCAGGCATCGCAGCCGCAGTTATCGTCATCATCGTCCTGCTAATTCTCAAGCTGCTTCTCACCCTCGCGGTAACTACTCAGTCCGGCAGCAGCCTCTCTGCCTCCCTGGTGCCTAGTGTGCTCTGGTTTGCGGTCTCCGTCGTGGTATACCTGGCCCTGACCGGCGTAACGCAATTCGGCTACACGCATGCCCAGTACCGCACGCTCAGCGAACGGCTGAGGTACGAAGCACCGCCGACCCAGTTCCCAAAGTCCAATGACCGGGTGGAATCCCGACTCGCCGAGGTCGAGGCGGCCCAGTGGGGCAACGTAACGCTTTACGGCGGCGAGAATCCGTTCATCGGGTCGGGCAGCCAGAGGGGCCATGTCTGGTCGATCGCGGTCCAGCTCGACCGTGCGCATCCGGCTCGGCAGAACTTCCTGGCCAGGCCAGCGTCCCGCAGCTATGTGCCCATCGACCCGGTGGAACTGCACCAGGTGATCCGGGACCGCCTGCTCAAGCTCAAGGAGCCAAGTCTGCCGCCGAATGAGCGCATCTCCGCGCTTACGGTGGAAGACCACGTGGTAGGAGAAGGCCTGCGGCGCTGGGACAGCCCGCTGATCGACCCGGCCGAAAAGACGCCCTACTCACAGGCCAGCCTGGAGGCGATCCAGGCACTGATCCGCCACCCCCAGGCGGGCCTGCGCTACTACCAGCGGGTCTGCCTGAGCGACAAGGGCCCGCCGGTCCTGAGCGACGGGCAGGAGGTCATCGAGGGCGCCGATCAGGGCATCGTCGTCTCGGCCTTCGTTCACCTGGCCGTCGAAGGGCGGATGCTCTACCTGGAATTCGTGACGATGATTCTGCCGCCGATCTGGCGCCCCTACCAGGTTATCGATCGACTGCCGGTGGTCTCGTCGGGGAAGTTCCTGACCACGGTGATCGGCGAGGCGGCCAGATCACTGTTCCGTGACACGATCCGTGCTCCGGTTGGAATAGTGAGCGCGTTGCGGCTCATGTCGCGCGAGCGGCGATCATTCGAGGATGAGGCCGCCTCATCCACCTATCACGTGGTCGGTGACTTCGGTGCGCGGACCAGCGTCCGGGAGCTTGGCGCCGCGCCGTCTCCGGACACCTATATCCAGAAGCTCGACGCAGAGAAATACACCAAGATCGTCGAGCGGTTGCTGACCGAGACGGTGCTGGATTTCCTGGCCGCCAAGGGCGTGGACACGTCGGCATTCGCCATGGGCACCAGCACCATCATCAACAACGGCACGGTCATCAACGCCGACACGATGTCGGGGCAGTTCGCATTCGGAAATGAGAACGTTTTGAACCAGCAGCCAGCGCCCGTCGTCGTGCCGGCGCCGGGCTCGGTCAGCTGAGGCGGCGTGTCAATTGGTGATCAGGCCGGAAGTCAGGCCGGGACAGACCGGCCGGAAGAGCCGGCCGGAAGCGGAGATCGGAACATGACCAGGCCATCTGAGCGGCCAGCGCCAAGCGCCGGCGAATCCGGTCCCGGAACGCCAGGCGGAGCGGCCGGACCGGGCGTCCACATCAGCGGCAACACCATGTCAGGGCAGTTCGCGGTGGGTGATCACGCGCAGCTGAACCAGTGGAACCAGGCCGCCGATGACCCGCTGGCCCGGCTGGACCGGGCTATCCAGGAACTCACCGCCGCCGCCGCCAGCGAGCTGGGGCCCGAGCAGGCCGAGCAGGTCCGCGATGATGGCGGGCGGCTGATCGACGAGGCGCGCCGGCAGCGGCCGGACCGGGACATGGTCAGCCTCCTGCTCAAGCGGCTGACGGCCCGGGTGGGCTCCGTTGCCGCCTTGCTCGAAGGAGTCGACCGGATCAAGGATCTCATCATCCCGCTGCTGCACTGACGGCCGGGCGGCTGGCTAGGCCAGGCTGATCTCGAAGTACGCACCCTGGTCGTCGTGGACGATCCGGGCCGAGCCTGACCAGTCAGCGAAGCCGCCGGTACCGGTCTTCGGAACGATGTGCCCGAACCACGTGGCCGGGTCTGACTCGAGGCCGCCATGCTGTACGGTCACCGATCCCTCGCGCCCCTCGTCAGTGCGCCCGGTGATCCGCTCTGTGGCTACATACGACCGGGAGCCCTCTTCGGTGCCGGCGGACATGAAGACCGTCGTGGACTGCCCGATGATCCCTCCGGTAAAGGTCTTAGCGAAGATCATGACGCCGAGCCAGTCCGCCTCCAGGCCGGCCACCCGCCGGGGCTCGAAGCTATCGACCTGGAACCGGGCGATCAACGTCACTGCTCCTCCTAGTGAAAGTCCCTGCCGGGCACTGCGGTCAGCGCCTCGGAGCCGATGCGCGGATGTCGCCGAGCAGTCTCCCAGACTTTGCACCGGACGCTGATGGTGGCGGCGAAGGACCGGCGTAGCGGACACTGTTCGGATGCTGCTGGAACGCGACTCGCACCTGGCGTCGCTGGCCGAGTACGCGCGGGACGCCGGGCATGGCCACGGGCGGCTGGTCCTGGTCGCCGGGGAGGCGGGCGTCGGCAAATCGGCCCTGGTAGAGCGGCTTCAGCGCGAGGTTCCTGAGGCCCGCTGGCCGACGCCGTCTTTCAGGTACAAGAAGGCACCTGACTGCAGGAGTAACCAGATCAGAAGGGGATGAACGGCAGCCAGATGCCGGAGTGCTCGGCGCGCACGGTGGCGTCGGCCGGCGCATCCCGCCTGATCTGCTCGGCGAGTTCCTGGGCATCGTCCTCGTTGGCGGCCCCGACGACCAGGAACTTCCAGCGGCGCACCACCGCGCGGCCCTCGCTGCGCAGCTTGCTCGCGAAGGCAACCGCCTCGCGGTGCGAGGGGAACTCGACCCGGGCCTCCCACTCGGCGACCCCGGCCGCGACGGACTCCGCGGTCTCGGCCTCCTCAAGCCGCTGGTGCTCGGCCTGGCGCTCGGCCTCGGTCTGCGGTATCGCTACGTCCGGGCTCTCCCACTCCTCCTCGATGGGATGCCAGCGGTGCAGGGCGAACTCCGCCCCGATGCCGTCGGCGGCCAGCAACTCGCGCGCGACCCGCTCAGCCTCCTCGGCGGCGATCTCGGTACCCGCGTACAGGAAGACCTGCGCATCACCCGCGCCGACGGCGATGTGCCTGGCGAGCCTGCGGTGGACGTCTGCTTCCACCTGATGCTCGGAAATGGATCGCAGGGCCCGTCGTACCTGAGCCGGGTCCGTGGGCGAAATCGTCACGCGCCAGTCATTGCTGTCCGTCACGGCGCGACTCTAGCGCATGGGCCCGGCCACGCATCCGGAAGCGCTCAGCTGACCGGCGCGGTCACGCCCGCGCATCTTCAGGCGAAACGGCCCAGACGAAGTCCTCGACGTCCTGCTCGGTGGTGTCGAAACTCATCATCAGCCGCACCCGGTCGGCGGCCGGGCCGCTGACCGGCAGCTGGAACCGCCTGCGCACCCGGTTCAGCGTCGCCGGCGGCAGGGCGGCGAACACCGCGTTGGTGTCCACCTCGTGCAGGATCTCGATGCCGGCCACGGTCCGCAGCCCGGCCTCCATCCGGCGCGCCATCTGGTTGCCATGATCGGCGATCCGCCGCCACAGGTCGTCACCGAGCAGCGCCTCGAACTGGGCCGAGATGAACCGCATCTTCGAGGCGAGCTGGGTGGTCGACTTCCGCGCGAACTCCGTACCAGACACCGCTGCGGGATTCAAGATCACGACTGCCTCGCCCAGCAACAGCCCGATCTTCGTGCCCCCGAACGAGACCACGTCGACGCCCACGTCGGTCGTGATCGCCCGCAGCGGCAGTCCGAGGGCGGCGGCGGCATTGCACAGGCGCGCGCCATCCATGTGCACCAGCAGCCCGCCCTCGTGCGCGGCGGCGCACAGCCGTGCCAGTTCGGTCGCGGTATAGACGACCCCCCATTCAGTGGGCTGCGTCAGCGAAACGACTTCCGGCTGCGCCCAGTGAACCTCGCCTGCGGCCTCGGCGAAGGCGGCGATCTGCTCGGGGCTGAGCTTGCCGCCCGGCGCCGGAACTGCTGCCAGCTTCAGGCCCGCCAGCTGCTCGGGCGCGCCACCCTCGTCGGTGTTGATATGGGCATCCGCCGAGCACAGCACGGCACCCCAGCGGCTGGTCATCGCCCGCAGCGCAACGAGGTTAGCCCCCGTCCCGGTCAGGACCGGGTACGGGAGCGCCGCGCTGCCGAAATGGCGGCGGAAGATCCCCTGGAGGCGCAGCGTGATCTCGTCGTCGCCGTAGCTCGGCTGATGGCCCGCGTTCGCTGCGACGATGGCCGCCAGCACCTCCGGGTGGATGCCCGAGCAGTTGTCGCTGGCGAAACCCCGTACCGCTGCGCCGGCCAGCTCACCACGATCCATCTAGGCCCCTGAGCCCCTCGCTCCTGCCCGCGCCCGCCCGGTCCGACAGCGCGGTGAGCGTGCCAGGCTACCCCCATGAAGTACGTACTCTTCTACGAGTCCGCCGACGACGTGCGCGCCAGGGCACCTGCGCAGTTCCCGGCCCACCAGGCCCGCTACCAGGAATTCCATTCCCGCGGCGACCTTCTCATGCTCGGCACGTTCGAAGATCCCCAGCGTGACGGCTCCATGGCGATCTTCAGGACCAGGCTAGCCGCCGAGGAGTTCGCCACGGGCGACCCGTTCGTCACCAACGGAGTCGTCCGCTCCTGGCACGTCCGGGGCTGGAACGACTGGCCGCCGAGCGATTGAGATCGTGACGGAAGCCCCCCGGGGCAGGCCTGCCAGGAGCCGTGGTGCTCGGGCGCACCGGGCGCAAGCGAAGGCGCGCGCAGCTGGGGCTGGCGCCCGCGTATCCGGGCTGCGGTGCGCTGCTCTTATTGGTTAGCGCCCGGGTGATGTCGTCCGGGCTCGCCTAACGCCGCTCCGCCTGAGACGAAAGGTCACAAGATGCCGTACAAATATGGCCGTCGGCCGCCTAAGAATGCCCCCGCACTGCGGCTCGGCAGCTTCCTGCAGGGCGGAGTCCCCGCCTACCCCTCCAGCGAGGACTATCTCGCGGAACTGAGCGGCTGGCAGATGCTCGGCAACGATGTCGCAGGCGACTGCAACGCGGTCACCTGGGCGAACCTGCGCCGCCTGATCACCGCGACCCTGACCACCGAAAACTACCCGACGCAGGCGCAGGTCTGGCAGTTCTACCAGACTCAGAATCCGGGCTTCGACCCGAACGGGACCGCGGCCACCAACGGGCCGGGAAGCCAGGATGATCAGGGCATGGACATCCAGACCGGCCTGGAGTGCCTGCAATCGGCGGGCGGCCCGGATGGCGTGAAAGCGGTCGCATTCGCCAAGGTCGACCACAGCAACGTGGCCGAGGTGAAGGCGGCCCTGGCTATCTTCGGCGGGCTCTGGCTGGGGATTCAGGTGCTGGTCGCGAATCAGCAGGAGTTCACCGAGGGCAAGGCCTGGACCGACGTCGCAGGTTCCCCGATCGACGGTGGCCACGCAATTCTCGGCGGCGGCTATAAGACTGACATCAAGTTCATCACCTGGGCCCAGGAGACCGAGTTCGCTCGGTCGTTCTGGAACGGAGTGGTCCAGGGCAGCCCGCTGGTCGAGGAGGCCTGGGCCGTCATCTGGCCCGAGCACCTCGGCACCAAGGGCTTCGAGCAGGGCGTGGACCAGGCTCAGCTGGCTGCCGACTACCTGGCCCTGACCGGCAGCCCGCTGACCCTGCCGCAGTGAATGCGACGAACCTAGTGGTGCGGGCATGAGGCGGCGCCGGCTGCGCGACCTGCCGCGGGCGCGGCGGTCGGCGCCGAGTTTGGCAAGCCGAGGCTTAGCGGTCCCAGATCTGAAATTGGTGCTGCGGCAAGGGGCTAGGCGAGGTCAAGATCGTCAGCAGGCTTGCATGTCCAGCCCCAGGTCAAGGGCCGGACTTGAGTGGGTGAGGGCGCCGACGGCCATGAAGTCGACGCCGGTCTCCGCGACCGCCCTGGCCGCTGCGAGCCGCAGCCCTCCGCTGGCCTCCAGGCGGGCCGGCGGGTACTGGCCGGCCAGGGCCACGGCGGCGCGCAGGTCGCCAAGCCCCATGTTGTCGAGCAGGATCAGCCCGGCGCCCTCGGCTAGGGCGTCGCGGACCTGGGCCAGGGTGTCGCATTCGACTTCGAGCGGCAAGCCGGGGGCGGCGGTGCGCACGGCGCGGATCGCGGCCGCGATGCCGCCCGCCGCCGCCACGTGGTTGTCCTTGACCAAGGCAGCATCACCGAGTCCCATCCGGTGGTTCACCCCGCCGCCGCAGCGCACCGCGTACTTCTCGAGCTGGCGCAGCCCGGGGGTGGTCTTGCGGGTGTCGCGCACCGTGCATCCGGTCCCCGCCACGGCGTCCACCCACGCCCGGGTGGCGGTGGCGATCCCCGATAGGTGGGTGAGGAAGTTGAGCAGGGTCCGCTCGGCCCCGAGCACCTCTCGCAGCGGGCCCCGGATCCGCAGCACCTCGGTACCGCTGTCGACCCGCTCGCCGTCGGCGCGCAGCGGCTGGGACGCAGCCGGCGGCACCCCGGCGGCGGCGAGGACGGCGAGCGCGACCGGCAGGCCGGCCAGCACGCCCGGCGCGCGGGCGACGACGCTGGCCAGGGCGCGCGCGCCGGGTGCGGTCGTGGCGGCCGAGGTGACATCTGGCCCGTAACGGAAATCCTCGTCGAGGGCGACGCGGACGGTCCGCTCCGTATCGGCAGGCTCAAGCCCCGCGGCGACCAGCCTCTCAGCGACCGATGAGGGCAAGGTCATGAGCAGGCCCCGACGCCCGCCGGGACCGCGCCGGCCATTCGCACCCGTCCTTCGTCCACCCGCAGCACCGTGTGCCGCGCCGGTTCATCCGAGACGGCAGGCACGTCCCGCCACCGGTGGCAGCCCCGGCTCTCCGCCCGGGCCAGGGCGGCCACGGTAACCAGGACGGAGACTGTGTGCAGGCTGGCTGCCTCGACCGCGGCGACGTCCAGCTCCCCGCCTCCCGACGGGGCCTGCTCCAGCATCCACGCCAGCCCCTCCAGGCCTTCGCGGTCACGGGTGACCCCGGCGTGCCGAGACATGGCCGACGCGAGGGCCGGCCGGGCCGCGGGACTCACTCCCGGTCCGGCAGGAGGGAGCAGCAGACCGCCGGCGGGCCCGGGCAGGCTCCGCCCGAGCAGCTCACCGGCACGCCGTCCCGCGATCAGGGACTCAGTGAGGGAGTTGGACGCCAGGCGGTTGGCGCCGTGGACCCCGGTCGACGCGGCTTCCCCGACGGCGTACAGGCCCGCGACCGAGGTCCGCCCGTCCATGTCGGCCCGGATGCCGCCGCAGGCGTAGTGCGCGCCGGGCGCCACCGGGATGGGGTCGCTGGCCGGGTCGATCCCGCGCGCCCGGCAGATCGCTGTCACGGTCGGGAAGTCCTGCTCCAGGGCCGTGCGCCCGAGCCTGGTGGCGTCGAGCCACAGGTGGTCGGCGGGCCCGTCACCGCGCCGCATCCGGTGCTGCATGGCCGCCGCCACGATATCCCGCGGAGCCAGGTCGGCCAGCGGATGGCGGCCGGCCATCACCGGCCGGCCCGCCACGTCCACCAGGACCGCCCCGGCTCCGCGCAGGGCCTCGGTGATGAGGGGACACTGGCCGCTGGAGGCGTCCTGCCATAGCACCGTCGGGTGGAACTGCACGAACTCCAGATCCCGGAGCTCTGCTCCGGCGCGGGCCGCCAGCGCCAGGCCGTCGCCGGTCAGGCCGGCCGGGTTGGTGGTGGTAGCGAACGCCTGGCCAAAGCCGCCGGTGGCCAAGACGACGGCCCGGGCCGTCACCGTCCCCGGGCGCAGCGCCCGGCCGTCGGGGGTCATTCCGACCAGCAGCCCGCCAATCGCGCCCCGCTCGTCGGCCAGCGCGTCCAGAGCGACGACGCGGGTGAGGATCTCCACGGAACTTGCCGCCAGCGCGGCCCGGAGCGCCCGGTGGACCTCGGCTCCCGCCGCATCACCTCCGGCGTGCACAATCCGGCGACGGCTGTGCCCTCCCTCCAGGCCGAGACAAGCCCGCTCCAGCTGGGCGCCCAGCCCGGCCAGCCGGGTGATCTCCCCGGGCGCCTCGGCCGCGAGCGTGGCCACGGCGGCCGGATCGCACAGCCCGGCTCCCGCATCCAGCGTGTCCCGCTGATGCAAGGCTGCGTCGTCTCCCGGGCCGATCGCGGCAGCCAGCCCGCCCTGGGCCAGTGGGGTCGCGCCCCCGCCGAGATCTTCCTTGCTGAGCAGCAGCACCCGCCGGCCATGACCCGCCGCCGCCAGCGCGGCGCTCAGGCCAGCCGCTCCCGACCCCACCACCACCACGTCGGCGTCGCGTTCCCACCGCGGCTGCGGTGATCGGGGGAGGCTGCGGAGCCCGGGCCCGTTCACTCCCCGGCCGCCGACGGCGATCCGACGGCGATCATCGCCTCGACCGCATGGCGGGCCCGGGCTGCCACGCCGGGAGCGACATGTACCTCCTCCACCCCGTCGCGCAGGCAGCGCAGCAGGGCCGCCGGTGTCGTCATCTTCATGTACCGGCAGACGGCGTCCGGGTTGACCGGCTCCCAGCGCACCGCCGGGTTGGCCCGGCGCAGCTGATGCAGCATGCCGGTCTCGGTGGCCACCAGCACCGCGGGCGCGGTGGTGGTGCGGGCGGCCGCCAGCATGCCGCCCGTGGACAGCACCCTGGTGCGGCCGGCCGGCAGGTCGCCGGCTCCCGCCTGCCACAGCGCGGCGGTCGAGCACCCGCACTCGGGATGGATGAACAGCTCCGCCTCGGAATCGGCGGCGGCCTTGCGGCGCAGCTCGTCCGGGCTGATGCCAGCGTGCACATGGCACTCGCCGAGCCAGACGCGGATGTTGGCGCGGCCGGTGGCGCGGCGCACGTGGGCTCCGAGGAACTGGTCAGGCAGGAACAGGACCTCCTGGTCCTCCGGCAGGGACGCCACGATCTGCACCGCGTTGGCCGAGGTGCAGCACACGTCCGACTCGGCCTTGACCTCGGCGCTGGTATTGACATAGGCCACCACCGCGGCGCCCGGGTGCTCGGCCTTCCAGGCGCGCAGTTGCTCGGCGGTGATGCTCTCGGCAAGCGAGCAGCCGGCCCGCGAGTCGGGGATCAGCACCGTCCGCTCCGGCGCGAGGATCTTGGCGGTCTCGGCCATGAAGTACACGCCGGCGAACACGATGACACTCGCCGCGGCGGCCGCGGCCAGCCGCGACAAGGCGAGCGAGTCTCCGACGTGATCGGCGACATCCTGGATCTGCGCGTCCTGGTAGTTGTGGGCCAGGATCACGGCGTCGCGCTGCGCCGCAAGCCGCCGGATCTGCGCCGCCCAGTCCGCCTCGGCCTGCTCACCGGAAGCCACAGTTCCATCGGAAGCCACAGTTCCATCGGAAGCCACAGTTCCATCGGAAGCCACAGTTCCATCGGAAGCCACAGTGCTGGTCATCAGCCGCTCCCCTTACCCAGGCCGTTAGTTTTCGCCTAATGGTCTAAAACCTTGAACAGCACTGTATCATGCCAACGTGCCAGGAGATCAGCCGCAGGCGGCCGCGACCGCGGGCAGCAGCCAGCGCGATCGGTTCGCTCACGAGGTGCTCGCCGTGGTCCTGCAGGTACGTGGCACCAGCCTGAACGTCCTGCTCTGGCAGCGCGGAGCGCCGCCGTTCGAAGGACAGTGGGCGCTGCCCGGCGGCCCGCTCGGCGCGGCGGAGCGCCTCGGGACGTCCGCAGGACGACACCTAGCCGCCAAGGTCGACCTGACCGAGATCGCGCACCTTGAGCAGCTGGAGACCCGGAGCGATCCGGGGCGGGATCCCAGGGGTCGCGTTCTCGCTACCGCATACCTGGCCCTGGTGTGCGCCGATATCGAGCCGCGCGTTCCTGCGGACACGGCCTGGCACCCGGTCGAGGATCTCCCGCCGACGGCGTTCGACCACGGGTCGATCGTCGGGTCGGCGACCGAGCGGCTGCGGGCCAAGCTGTCCTACACCAACATCGGGTTCGCGCTGGCGCCAGAGACCTTCACGATCGCCCGGCTGCGGGACGTCTACGCTGCCTCGCTCGGCCATCCGGTCTCGGCGACCAACCTGCAGCGGATCCTGACCAGGCGCGGCGTCATCGAGGCCACGCCCGCGGCCGTGCGGCCGGCTTCATCGGGCGGCAGGCCGGCCACGCTTTACAGGTTCGCAGCCCAGACCCTGGTCGTCACCAATCCCTTCGCGGCCTTCCGTCCGCCAGCCGCCGGCCTGCCGAAGGACGGCACGTATTCCTCCAGCACGACGTGGAAGTTGGTCCCGCCGAAGCCGAACGCGCTCACCGCCGCGCAGCGCACCCGGCCATGGGCGGCGTCCCAGGGGCGCGCGCTGGTGTTGACCCGCAGCGGTGAGGACGCCCAGTCGATGTTCGGGTTGGGATGCTCGAAGCCCAGGCTGGCCGGTATCAGCTTCTCGTGCAGGGCCAGCGTCGTCTTCAGCAGGCCGGCCGCGCCCGCGGCCGGCCGCAGGTGCCCGATGTTGGACTTGACCGAGCCCAGCGCGACCGAGCCGGGAGGCAGGCCAGCCGAGGCGAAGACCTCGATGATGCTGTTCAGCTCGACCATGTCGCCGACGGGTGTCGAGGTGCCATGCGCCTCGACCATCGAGCAGGCGGCCGGCGACAGCCCGGCGTCCCGCCAGGCGCGTTCGACGGCGAGCCGCTGGCCCACCGGGTTGGGAGCGGCCAGCGCCTTGCCGCGGCCGTCGCTCGCGGCGCCGATCCCGCGAATCACCGCGTAGATCCGATCGCCGGCCCGCTCGGCGTCCTCGAGGCGCTTGAGCATGAACAAGGCGGCCCCTTCGCCCATCACGAAACCGTCCGCGTGCTCATCGAACGGCCGGCTGCCGGTGGCCGACAGGGCCCCCATCCGGGACAGCTTCACGAACATCCAGGCACCCATGTTGCGGTCGACGCCGCCGGAGATCACCGCGTCGAACTTGTGCTGAACCAGCCCATCCATGGCGGCGGACAAGGCAGCCAGTGACGACGCACAGGCGGCGTCCACGACGAAGTTGGGGCCGCGCAGGTTGAACAGGTTAGCCACCCGGCCGGCCAGGCAATTGCCCAGTTCGCCCGGCATGGTGTCCTCGGTGATCCGCGGTAACCGCTCGGCCATGCGCTCATGCATCTCGGCGATGATCGCTTCCCGGACCTCAGCGGGCAGCGCCAGGAACGACGGCGATCCGGCCAGATCGCGGACCGTCTCGGGGAAAGCCACGCGGCGCGCGGTCTGGTAGTGCTGCTCGCCGCCTCCCATGGCGTTGCCCAGGATCACCGCGGTGCGCTCCTGGTCGAGTGCCCTGGCCGGCCAGCCGTAGTCGAGCAGCGCGGCCCGGGCGCAGGCCACCGCCCATTTCTGGGCGTCATCGATGGCGGCGTCCACCTTGGGGGGCATGGGCAGCCGCCACTGCATCGGCGACCAGTCCCAGTCCCGCACCCAACCGCCGATCTTCGAGTACGTCTTGTCCGGCGCCCCCCGGTCGGCGTCGTAGTACAGCTCGGGATCCCAGCGGTCGCTCGGGACGTCGGTGATCGAGGACCGCCCGGCAGCCAGGTTGGCCCAGAAACTCCGGACATCGGGGGCGCCGGGCAGGATGGCACCGACCCCCACGATCGCGATCGTATGGCCCTTTAAGTCCGTCACGGTCCTCACCCCTGATCTTCACCCGAGCTACGACGCAGAGCCAGGCGCGCGATTCAGGTAGCCATCGGGCCCCTCAGGCCACCTTGGCCAGCTCGCGGGCAATGCCGTTCGCCCAGTCCTCGATCTCAGCCCAGTCGCGGAAGTCGCCTTCGGGGAGCCCGGCGCGGGCCGCGGGCAGCTTCCTGATGGACCGCTCCGCGAAGGTAAGTCTGGCGGGGTCGAGGGCGCCGAAGAAGACACGATGGCTGCGGGGGCGGACCGCGGCTGTGACCTCGGTGATCTCCCGCGGCTCGGTCACCGTGCGCAGGTCCCGGCCCTTCGCGTCCTGCTCGCTGGTGCCCAGCGGACCGCTGCTGAACAGCCAGACTGGCCGGCTGGCCAGGACGTCCTTGTTCTGCCGCACGAACTCTACGGCGTTCTTCCGCCAGTGGAACGCGTACGTGGCGCTCCCGATCACAAAGGCCTCATAGCGGTCCAGCTCGCCCGCCTCCTGCACGGGTCGCGCGCTGGCCTCGTGCCCCGCCGCCGTCAGGCACTCCGCGATCCGCTCGGCGATCTGCGCGGTGGCGCCGTGCTTGCTGGCATAGGCGATCAGAATAGACATCGCGATCACCTCCTCTTTTAACGATGTCCCTGGGAAGCGCGGCTGCCTAGGGACCAATGGCCCGCGCTCGCCCGGCGGGGAATGGACGCGATCACGACCCGGGTTTATGCGGGATCCGGCCGCGGAATGATCACCGGCGCCTTCGGTTGCCGCCTTCATGACAACTGTCTTCATGACAACTGTGGGATTCTCGCGGGCGCCGAGCGGGTGCGCGCCCCGCTGGCCCGCGCCGGGTGCAGGAAGCCGCCGTGCGGGACCCTGGGCGCTGACTCCCTCCGGGCCGTCCCGGTTGGCATATCAACCAGATGCTAGATATAATGAGCATAGTGAACAAGGACACCTGGAGGAAAAAATGGCTGAGACCCTTACCGTCGGCCAGGAGCTGGAAACCTACATCCTGGACACGGTCCGCAAGAGCGAGGAAGTGGCAGTCGGGGCGATCAACGTCATGATCGACGCCGTGGAGCCAGTGACGTCGGCACTGCCGACCGTGGCCCCGCCGCTCGCCTACGACTTCGTCGAGCAGCTGCTGGCCACCCAGCGGAAGTTCGCGGAGGACGTGTTCCGCGCCACTGCGCGGCTTACGCCCACTCCGGCCAAGAAGGCCAGCGCGCCGCAGAAGTAACGCGCGAACAACGCGGCGGACCCGGTTCTCCAGGGCCCGCCGCGCGCATGTACCGGTGCTCCTGCACGATCAAGATCGGCGGTCGAGGCGGCCGAGATAATCCGCCGGCAGGTCCACGACACCGCGGGCGACAGGCGCAACCGGTCCGCCCACCCACAGCTCACCGCGGTCATCAGGCGCGACCGCGATCACGCTCGGCCGCCCGAGAAACCGGCCCTGGCTAATGAGGATCCGCTCATCCGGCTCGGCGAGCCCGTGCGCCGCCAGGAAAGCCGCCGCCGGGCCCGCCGCGCTTCCGGTGGCCACGTCCTCCACCGCCCCCGCGTTGTCCCAGCTACGGCCCTCGCGTTCGCGTGGATCGAAGACGTAAACGAACTTCGCTCCGACCCTGGCCAGCCGCTCCTCGAAGTCCTCGACCACGATCCGCGCCCGGTCCAGTCCCCTGGACACCGGCACGATCAGGTACGGCAAGCCCGTGGAGACGACCTGCATGGGCAGCTGGTGCAGATCGTCTGCGGCCAGCCCGAGCGCGCCCGCCAGGCCAGCCGCAAGCTGGCCCGCGAGCGGCGGACCCAGCGTCGGCGGCCCCTGGTTCATTTCCGCTTCGAAGTCAGCCGGCTGTCCGGCGGCTGCGCACGGCAATCTCACGCCCGGCGATCACGAAGTCCCACGACCGGGCCGCCTCGCCTGCCGCGTGGCGTTCATGCAGGGCCGCTGCCGCACCGATGACGGGATGCCCCGCGAAAGGCAACTCCTCCTCGGCAGTGAAGATCCTCGCTGAGATCCGGCCGGCCTCCGGCTGAGCATCGACCAGGATCAGCTCGAACTGACGCATCTCCGCCGTGACCGAGATCAGCGCTTCAGCCCGGGCGTCCGCGGCGCTCCCGAACAGCACGATCAGTCCGTTGCCGGTGAAGGGCACCTCAGTGAACACGTCGACATGGCGGAACTCCGTTGCGGCGCCCATGGAGCTGATCATCGCACGCGGCTGCCGGCGTCTGAAGTCCATCATGGTACCAAAGTGGTACCATGATGGGATGGCGATGAACCTGAGACTGGATGATGAAGATAGCGCGCTGCTCAGGGCATTGGCCGACGCGGAGCACGTGTCCTTGCACGAGGCCGTGCTCCGGGCTATCCGGCGCAGTGCCCGTGAGGTGGCGCATACGGCCCGGGTGCGGGAGGCGACCACCGAGATGCTGGACCGGTGGGGAGACGTGCTCGACAGGCTTGGCCAGGCGTGAGCGATGAGAACCGAGGCGTGGAGTACCTCAGCCTGGAGGATCTTCTTGACCTGGTAGACGCGCTGGAGACCGGGCCGGTGCGAGACCTTGGCCTGCTGGACTCCGCGTGCCATCGGCCGCAGTCGGGTCTGTTCGGGCAGGAGGCGTATCGGACGCTCGCCGGGAAGGCGGCGGCGCTGATGCACTCACTCGCCTGCAACCATGCCCTAGTCGACGGAAATAAACGGCTCGCTCTGCTCGCGACCGCGGTTTTCCTGCATATCAACGGCTACCGCCTGGACCTGGCCGACGACGAGGCATTCGACCTCACCATGTCCGTCGCCGCGGGCCAGCTGGACGCGGCCAGCGTCGAGAAACGCCTTCGCCTGGTGCCCGCGCCGAGGTGAAGCCCTGCGGCGGCGACCGCAGCCGCAAGCGGCGGCTGAGAAGATGCCGATCAGGGCCTGATCGCTGATGGCCGCCCAGGCCTGCTCAGCACTTGCCGGGATTGAACAGCTCACGCGGGTCCAGCGCGTGGCGCACGGCGTACTGCAGCGCGACTGACCCCGGATCGAGTTCGCGGTGCATGCCCTCCCGCTTGAGGAGCCCGACGCCGTGCTCGCCGGTCACGGTGCCGCCCGCCGCGATCGCCGCGTCGAGCAGCTGCTCGAACGCCGCCTGAGCCGCGGTCCGGGCGGCCTCGTCGCCGGGCGGCGTGACCAGCAGCGGGTGCAGGTTCCCGTCCCCGGCGTGCGCGATCGTCGCGATCTGCACGCCACGGCGGGCCCCGATCGCCTCGATCTGGGCCAGCATGGCGGGGACCGCGGATCGCGGAACGCAGATGTCCTCGGTGAGCACCGGGCCGAGCCGCTCGAACGCCGGGTAGGCCAGCCGCCTGGCATCGAACAGCGCTTCGGCCTCCGCATCGTCGGTCGACTGCACGACCCACAGCGCCCCAGCGTCGGTCATGGCCGCCGCCACCGCATCCGACTCGGCCGCGCCCGCATCCCCCGGGCTGTCGACGCGGGCCAGCAGCAACGCCGCCGCGTCGGCGTCGAGGCCCAGATGCTTCCACTCCTCGACCGCCTCGAGGCAGGCGCGGTCGAGGAGCTCAAGGGTCGACGGGATCAGCCGGCGCTGGGTGATCAGCGATACGGCCCGGCCCGACGTGACCAGGTCGGCGAACGTGGCGACAATGGTGCGCGGCGATCCGGCCGGCGCGGGCCGTAGCCGCAGGGTCACCTCGGTGACGACGCCGAGTGTGCCCTCCGATCCGACGAACAGCCCGACCATGTCGAGCCCGGCGACACCTTTCGTGGTCCGCCGCCCGAGCCGCACGGCGTCGCCGTAGGCGACCGGCCCGCCGACGACCGCGCGCAGGCCCAGGACGTAATCGCGGGTGACGCCGTATTTCAGGCAGCACAGGCCGCCCGCGTTGGTGGCCACGTTGCCGCCGATCGTCGACCACGGGGCACTGGCCGGGTCGGGCGGGTACCACAGGCCGTACTCGGCGACGGCCGCTTTCACGTCGTTGTTGATCGCACCTGGCTGCACGACGCAGAGCAGGTTGTCGCGGTCGATTTCGAGGACCTGGTTCATCCGCGCCAGGTCAAGGACTACGCAGCCGTCGACGGCGTTGGCGCCGCCCGACAGCCCAGTGCCTGCACCCCGCGGGACGATGGCCGTACCCAGCTCGGCGCACGTGCGCACGACATGCTGCACCTCGGCCTCCGACCGGGCCCGCACCCCGGCGGCCGCCCGCCCGGCTGGTGCCCATTCGGCGTCGTCGTGCGACATGGCGGCGAGCACATCAGGATCGGTGACGATGCGGTCGCCGGGCAGGCCCCGGCTCAGCACCTCGACCAGCTGCGCTGGTTTCATGGTAAGACTCTAGGCGCCCGCTCAGCTGGTACCTCAGGCCACCGGGGCTCGCCGAGCTGGCGGCAGCTTCAGGCACCGGTGAGCCGTCCCTCGGTCGGGCCGGGGCGGGCCGGGGCGGGGCGGGCCGGGTTGACGGCACGGGCGCCCGCGCTGCGTTTCGTATCTGGATTTTCGCGCCCCGCTGGGTTCCGGCGCCAGCAGATCCGGCCGGCGGCCCGCTACGTTCCAGGACGGCCGGGCCATGGCATCTCCGGCGATATCCGGGATGCGGGATAATTGCGTTCTTGCTGCCGCGGCGCCCGGCCCGGTCCGGTATCCCGTCCTGGCCGGCCCGGCGGCTGGAAAGGATGGACTGATGGTGCGGTGGCGGCGGGCAGACCAGCGGGCGAGCGCGGGCCGCGGAGCTTGGCGATGAGGCAGCTGTCGGGGCTGGATGCCTCGTTTCTTTCGCTGGAGACCCGGACCTCGTGCGGTCACGTCGGCGGAGTGTGCTTGCTCGATCCCGCGCAGGCGCCCAGGCCGCTGGACCTGGCCGCACTGCGCGAGCTGTTCGCCAGCCGGATCGGCCTGGTGCCTATCCTGCGCGAGCGGCTGCTGGAGGTGCCGTTCGGCCTCGATCAGCCGTACTGGGTCGACGATGTGGAGTTCGACCTCGAATTCCATGTCCGCGAGATCGCCCTGCCGGCCCCCGGCTCGGACGCGCAGCTGGCTGAGCAGGTCAGCCGGCTGCACTCCAGGCCGCTGGACCGGACCCGCCCGCTGTGGGAGACGTACCTGATCTCCGGCCTGGCCGGGAACCGGCAGGCCGTCTACACCAAGATCCATCACGCGGCCATCGACGGCGTCTCCGGCGCAGAGGTCCTGACGCTGCTGCTGGACCTGACGCCGGAGGGCCGGCCGCCGACGTCGATCCCTGCCTTCCGGCCCGAGCCGGCGCCCGGCCTGGTCCAGATTCTCGCCAACGCGGGCTGGGCGGCAGCGCTGCGCCCGCTCGATACCGTGCGCATCACCCGGGACCTCCTGCGGTTCATGCCCACGATCGGGTCTATGGCCGGCCCGGTGCTGGGGCGGATGCTGGGCATCGGCGGGCGCGATGGATCGGTCATCCCGACCGCGCCGGTACGGCCGCCGGTCACGCCGTTCAACCGTCCCGTCACGGCGCACCGGCGGTGGGCCTTCATCTCGGTGGCCCTCAGCGACGTCAAGACGGTCAAGAACGCGTTCGGGGTATCGGTCAACGACGTGGTGCTCGCCATGTGCGCCGGCGCGCTGCGGCGCTGGCTGATCTCCCGCGACGCGCTGCCTACCGCTCCGCTGGCCGTGATGATCCCGGTATCGGTACGCGACGAGCAGGCCAGGGGCACGATGGGCAACAAGGTGTCGGCGATGCTCGCCGCGCTGCCCACGCAGCTGCCGACCCCGCAGGAACGGCTGGCGGTGGCGCACGAGGCGACCAGGATCGCCAAGGCTCAGCACGCCGCGATCCCGGCCGGCCTGGTCGAGAACATCACCGACTTCGCCCCGCCCGCCCTGGCCGGGCGGGCGGCCCGGGTCGCCTTCGCCAGCGGGCTGCTGCACCGGCTGCCGCCCTTCAACCTCGTCATCTCCAACGTGCCGGGCCCGGACGTGCAGGCTTATCTCGGCGGCGCGAAACTGCTGGCCTACTACCCGGTATCGGTGGTGACCGACGGGCAGGGCCTGAACATCACGGTGCACGGCTACCGCGGCGGCCTGCATTTCGGGCTCATCGCGTGCCGCGAGCTGGTGCCTGACATCGACGCGCTGACCGGTTATCTCACCGACGAGCTTGCCGTCCTGCTGGCGGCCGCCGCCTCGCGGCAGGGCGCTGACGACCAGTGACCCCCGCCCCGGCAGATGAGGCATGGCAGGTCCCGTTCCGCCCTATTCTTCGGCGCCTGCGGCCTTAGGCGCGTCCGGGCTGCGCCCTCATCCAGGTGCGGGTCCCGAAGGACTGACAGGAAAGGGCGGCCGTTCTCGCGCCAGCACCAAGGGCCGAAACGAAATGCGCCTGGTCGATGTCGCCGACCCCGGAGATCGCGTACGCGAAGGCGCCATGAAAGACGTCACCCGCGCCGAGCGTGTCCACCGCGGTAACCGCGGGCACGGTGACCTGCGAGCGCGCGCCGCGCGTGGCCCAGCTGACGGGGCCGGCGCCGTTGGTGATGGCGGCCCAGCTGACTCCGGCCTGGAGCAGGTAGTCGAGGGTCCCGGCCGGAGTCGGTATCCCAGGAGGGTGGAAGTCGGCAGAGCAGATGGCCACGTCCACGTGGGATACGAGCTCGAGGGTGCTGTCCTGCCAGCTTCCCCCGTCCAGGATGCACAGCCGCCGGCGGGCCCGCGCCGCGCGCGCCGCGGCCAGCGCGAGCTCGCCGTGATGCGCGTCGACCAGCACGGTCTGGACGCTGCTCACCAGCGCATCAAGCCCGGCGGGCGGCTCGAAGGCCCGGCCGGCGGCGTTGAGCGAGACCACGGAGCGGTCGCCGGATCCCGCGGTGACCATGATGGAGGAGACCGGCGGAGGCGAGGTGTCGCCATCGGCCGCGTCGACCAGCGCGACTCCGGCCAGCCGCAGGTCGGCGTGGATGCCGCCGGCCAGCGGGTGGGCCCCGACACCGGTGAGCAAGGTCGCATGCCCGCCCAGATGTGCGAACGTGACGGCGGCGCCCGTGGCCGGGCCGCCCGCGGCCACCGTCTGGCGCAGCGCGGTCACCTTCTCGTCGGGGCCGGGCACGTGGGCGACCGAATGAATGATGTCGAGGGTGCACAGGCCGACAAACAGCGCGCTGGGGGCGGCTGGCCGGGGCGTCACAAGATCGCGATGGGGTTCACCGGAGAGCCGGTGCCACCGGGCAGCCGCAGCGGCGCGACCGCGCACAGGAACGACCAGCGGCCCGCTGCCTCACATTGCGGCGCCAGGTCGTCGAACTGCAGGTAGTCGAGCAGGTGCATCCCCATCGCGTTGATCGCGAGCACGTGGACGGGGAACGCGACGCCATCCACCAGGCTCGGCGCCATGTCGCTGTTCCCGTCACTGCCCAGCGCGGCCACCTTCCGCTCGGCCAGGAATTCCATGGCGAGCGGGTGCAGCCCGGCGCGCGAGTGCGCAACATCCCACGGCCCGAGCTCGTGGCGGCGCAGCCGGTGACCAAGCCGCACGAACAGCAGATCACCCGGGCCGACGCGCACCTGCTGCGCCGCCTCGGCCGCCGCCAGCTCCGCCGCGCTCACCTGATCGCCGGGCTCCAGCCACCGGGTGCCCCGCAGCCGCGGGATGTCCAGCAGCACTCCGCGGCCGACGATGCCGTCGTGCGCGTCGTCAATGGAAAGCATGCTCGCGCCCTGCGAGGTGACAGCCCCGGGCGCGACCCCGTTGTAGAGGGTTTCGCCGTAACTGACATGGCACAGCGCGTCGATGTGGCTGTCCACGTCGCCGTGCACGTTCATTTGCAGCTGGTCGGCGGCGAACGACAAGCCGGCCACCTCGGACGGCTCGCCAGGCAGGCGCTTCATGTGCCGCGCGCCTGGCTCGGGATTGTCGGCAGCGCTCCCGGCCAGCGGAGCGGCCATGGTCACCGTCCGGCCGAGCCGGACCTCGCTCGCCGCCGCGGCCAGCCGGGCGGGCGTGATGTGGTTCAGCGCGCCGCGGCGGTCGTCGGCCCCCCATGACGCGCGGCCGCGCAGCCGCTCGTAGAGCGCGCCGAAATCGGCCGCGGAAAGATCAGAATCGCCCATCAGCTCCTCGCCTGTTCGCCTCGCCTGTTCGCCGTCCGGCCGATTCGCCGTCCGGCCGGCTGGCGGTGCCTCGGCCAGCCTGCCACAGCTCTACCCGGAGCCGCCCGCGGCATACCGCTGCTCGGCCTCGCGCACCTCAGGCAGCCCGATGAAATCCACGAACTCGCCGAACGTCGGCAGCCCGCTCAGCGCGTCCGCGGGCGTTCCCGCCTCGGCGATCTCCTGCAGGATCTTGCGCATCGCAGCCGTGGCCGCCAGCAGCGTGCTAATCGGGAAGATGACGATCCGGTATCCCAGCTCCCTCAGGCGGCCCAGGCTGATCGGCGGCGTCTTGCCCCCCTCGGCCCAGTTGAAGAGCAACGGCACGTCGGGGAACGCCCGGGCCACCTCCCCCGCCTCCTCCTCGGTCGCGACGGCCTCGATGAACAGCGCGTCCGCCCCGGCCGCCCGGTACCGCCGCGCCCGCTCCAGAGCCCGCTCCAGGCCCTCCGGCGCGCGCGCGTCGGTCCGGGCGATGATCACGAATTCCGGCTGGGCGCGGGCCTCGACCGCGGCCCGGATCTTTTCGGCCATCTCCGTCGCGGGAATGACGAGCTTGCCGTCCATGTGCCCGCACTTCTTCGGGGCGACCTGGTCCTCGAGGTGGATCCCGGCCACCCCGGCGGCCTCGTAGACGCCGACGGTACGGATCACGTTCAGGGGGTTGCCGTAGCCGGTGTCAGCGTCGGCGATCACCGGGATGTCCACGCAGTCGGCGATCCGCGCGGCATTGCCTGCCATCTCGGTCATGGTCAGCAGCCCCACGTCCGGGCGCCCGATCAGCGCCGCCGAGGTTCCGAACCCGGTCATGTACACCGCAGGGAAGCCCGCTTCTTCCACCAGGCGCGCCGACAGCGGGTCGAAGGCCCCTGGTGCCACTATGGTCTGGCCCGAGTCCAGCAGGGCCCTGAGACGGACTGCCCCGCCAGTGCGCCGGGTGAGGCGCGCCGTCACCTCGCTCCCCTGACCAGCGCCGCAGCGATCTTCCTGCTCATCTGCGCCTCCTTCCCGCCGATAGTCGGCGAATCCAAACGGTAGTACGGGCCACCGCCGCCAGCTAAGGTCAGCCGACCGGGCCGACCCAGTGGCACGCGCCAGGTATCAGGCGCCCAGCGCCGGGTACGGCGTCGGGCGCTCCATGCACGGAGCACCGTCGGTGCCAGGCGAGGGACGGCCCGGCCGTGGCATGCGACTGCAGCCGGGCCTGGTCATCGCCATCGAGCCCTGGTTTCTCGCCGGCGGCCGTGACGGATACCGCGTCGATGAGGACGGGTGGACCATCCGCAGCACGGACGGAACCCGCGGCGCAGATGCCGAGCACACCGTCGCCGTGACCCCGAGCGCCCGCCCATCCTCACCGCGATCCCGCCTGGCTAGCGCTGCTCCGGCGGCGCCGGGCCCGTCACCGGCCAGGCGGCCCGGGCGCGGACATCGATGCGTGCCGGGCACCTGCTGCTGAACAGCAGCTCTGTCCATAGGCGGTGCCATCGCTGCGCCGCTCGGGTGCTGCCCACCATGGCGCATTGCCGACCGGATCTCGCGATGCCCGGGGGTGCAGCGCCCCCGATCGGTCACGCTGGCAACAACAGTCTCACCAGCCCCTGCATCAGGGTGATAACCAATGATCTTGACTACTTGCCAGTAGATATCGCTGGAAAGCAGTCAAGATCACCGGAAGCCACCTATTATGCGGCCGGATCACGCCCGTTCGCCCGGCTCCGCCGCAAACTCCCGTGGCGCCAGTGACAGAAGCGGACCATAGACACGCGAGTGGTGCCCGTGATCAGCGCGCCGCCGCCCGGACGCCATGAAAGCCTCCGCTCGGACGTGGACACCGTCATCGGATCTTGGGGTGAGTTGCTGCTGGCGGACCTGATGCTCATCCAGGCCGGTCAGGCCTTTGCCGGCCTGGAAATTGGACAGGTCGTTGCACGGGGGTCTCACGCGCCGGTGAGCGGAGCGCTTTGCTTTCAGGGTCCGGTCAGGGAGATTCCGGTGACCGTGAAGCGGGCCTCGATGACGGCGCTGAGTTCCTGGGGCACCGGGTCCAGTGTTGGCACGTCAGGCTCGTCGCCAGCGTGGCTGAGAGCGCGCGCCGCCCGGGCGGCGGTGAACTCGAATTGTGCGCCACCGCCGCTGCCGCCCAGCAGTCCGACGTCTGCGATGTGCTCGACGCTGCTCAGCGAGCCCCCGAGGGCGGCCGCGTAGTCGCTGCCCTTGCGGGTCGCGGCGTGGATGGCGGCGGCCCGGACCTTCGGCCAGGCGGGATTGTCCCCGTCGACATGCCAGGAGACCTGGTCCACGCTCAGGGACTCGTGCGCGGCGAGCACCGCGCTGAGCGCGTCGAGCAGGTCGAGGGCGCGGACGGTGACCATGACCGCCACTGTCGCGGTTATCAGGCCGGTCGGCTCGTAGCGCCCGGTCTTCTTGTTGTGGTCACGCTCCACGTGCGGGTGGACTTTGTCAGCATAGGCCGGGCCGGCCATGGGAGTGTCTGCGTACCGCTATTGTGCTGACCGGTGACTAAGAATTCTTCCGGCCCTTCGCCGGAGCGCGGCCCTCGCCCGGGACAGTACGACGTCGCCGTGGTAGGCGCGGGCATCGTCGGGCTCGCCGTGGCCCGCGAGATCCTGCTGCGCCGGCCCGATTCGAGGCTCCTCGTCATCGACAAGCAGGCCTCCGTGGCGTATCACCAGACCGGCCACAATTCTGGCGTGATCCACAGCGGCGTCTATTACAAGCCAGGCTCGCTCAAGGCCCGGCTCTGCGTGGAGGGCGCCCGGCTCATGTATGAGTTCTGCGACGCCAACGCGATCCCGTACGAGCGCTGCGGGAAGCTCATCGTCGCCGTGCGCCACGATGAGCTGCCCCGGCTAGCGGAGCTTGAGGCACGCGGCCACGCCAACGGCGTCCCGGGCCTGCGGCGGGTGAAGGCCGGCGAGATCACCGATATCGAGCCCGAGTGCCGGGGGGTGGCCGCGCTGCACTCGCCGGCCACCGGGATCGTGGATTACGGCGCGATAGCCCGCGCGATGGAGCGAGAGCTTCGCGGCGGCGGTGTGGAGTTCGCGCTCGGCTGCACGGTCAGCGCCGTGCGGCGCGAGCACGGGCAGACGGTGATCACCCACGCCGACGGCTCGTACCGGGCAGCCTGGTCCATCCTGTGCGCCGGGCTGTGGTCAGACCGGCTGGCCGTCTCGGCCGGGGCGCCCGCGGATCCGCGCATCGTGCCGTTCCGCGGGGCTTATCTCCGCCTGGCGGCTGGTCAGCCGCGCGTCGTGCGCGGCATGGTCTACCCGGTTCCCGACCCGGAACTGCCGTTCCTCGGAGTCCATGTGACCAGGCACATCGACGGGCACGTCATGCTGGGGCCGACCGCCATGCTGGTGGGCGCCCGCGACGCCTACGACGTCTGGCGGCTCAATCCGCAGGACCTGCTCAGCACGCTGAGTTGGCCAGGAACCTGGATCGTGGCGAAGAACTTCTGGCGTACCGGGATCAGCGAGCTGAGGATGGCGGCCAGCCGCAAGGCGTTCGTCCACGCGTGCGCGCAGTATGTTCCCGTCATCGAATCGATGACCCTCGACCACCACGCGGAAAGCGGTGTACGAGCCCAGGCGGTCGGCCGCGACGGGCGGCTGGTCGACGACTTCGTGATCTCGCAGACGCCCGGCGCGTCGCACGTCAGGAACGCCCCTTCTCCGGCGGCCACTTCGTCGCTGGCTCTGGCCCGGGAACTCGTCGACCGCTTCGAGGCGAGCACGAACTGACTCCACCGAAGCGTTTTGCCGGTAGCGCCGAGCAGGAGACTTGAACCTGGCCAGACTGGTACCAGCCCGACCGCGCAGGGCGCGTGCGTGCGGAGAAGCTCTACCTGAGGAGGACTACGTGAGTTCTGGAAGCGCGGCGGGCGGCCGGTCCCCGGGCAAGACGATCGTGATTGTCATCCTGGTCGTCATCGCCATCCTGGCGATCATCGCCGGCATCCTGTACTTTGTGGAGCCGGCGAAGTCGCTGCCCAGCATCCTCGGCACCATCCACCATCCGAAGTCCCGGGCCAGGAAAGACCGTCCGGCCCGTGGCGCGGTGGCCATCGTGGTTGGGGTGGTCTGCCTGGTGGCGGCCTGGTTCGTGGCCAGGGCCGGCCGGTCGCCGCGCAGCTGACCGGGCCCAGGTGGCGGTTATGGTTGCGCTGATCAGGCCGGGCGGCGACGGCATCTAACCTGGAGTGATGGCCAGTCGTCCGGCGCGCGGAGCGGGGGTGCCGCCGGTGGCAGGGGCAGTGGCCGCCGGCTGGATGGTGCGGCTGGTGAGGGACAACGAGGCCGGCGGGCTCACCTTCGAGGTCGGCGCGGGCGCCGGGCGATGTTTCGTGAAGTGGGCGCCGGCCGCCAGCGGTATCGACCTGAGCACGGAGGCAGCGCGCCTGACGTGGGCCGCCCCGTTCACCCCGGTACCCCGGCTCCTCAGCCAGGGCAGCGACGCCGCCGGGTCGCGGATCGTCACGGCCGCGCTGCCGGGCGGCAACGCCATCGCCGGCCGGTGGAAGGCCGCGCCGCGCACCGCGGTGACGGCGATCGGAAAGGGCCTCCGCACGATGCACGAAGCCCTGCCCGTCCGCCCGGCTCGCCGACATCCCGCCGGTCGATCAGCTGGTCGTCTGCCACGGCGACAGCTGCGCGCCGAACACCCTGCTGACCAGCGATGGCCGCTGGTCCGGGCATGTGGACCTCGGCGAGCTCGGCATCGCTGACCGGTGGGCCGACCTGGCCATCGCCACCTGGTCCGCCGCCTGGAACTACGGCCCCGGCTGGGAGCGTCTGCTGCTCGACGCCTACGGCGTCCAGCCCGATGCCGACCGCACCAGGTACTACCGCCTGCTCTGGGACCTCGGCCCGTAACCGCCAGCTGACGGGTGGTCGCGCCGGGCAGCCACCCGCCAGCACCGCGCTCAGCTGCTGCCGCCATCATCGCCAGGGCCGTGGGATCGGCAGAGCCGTAGGATCGGCAGGGCGCCATTTTGGGTGACGTTCGTCCCTGGCGCCGCCGATTCCTGCTGCGCATCCTGAAAGAAAGCCCTTCTCCGGGAGAGGGGGCGATCAAGATGCGTACTCGTCGTCATCCGCACAGCCATCACGTCGCTGCTCACCTGCACAACCTGCTTCACCGCTGCAATCCGTACGCCTAGGACGGCCTCCATCGCACGCGAGATGCCCGGGCGAATCCGACCGCCGCGGGGGCGCCGTCAGCTACCCCGACGTGTGATGGGCGTGGCGAAGATGCTCGGCGGAGGGGCTGGCGACGGTTCCGCCTGCGCGTCTGTGATCGGCCTGGCCCCCGAGGCGAACCGGTCCAGCTCACGGCCATGAAGCAGCCGGCCAGGGAACGGGTCAGCCGCCGTGCGCCGGGCCAGCGCGGCCACGGGCAGGCTACGGTGCGCGGCGGCCAGCACCAGGTTGCCGAACCTGCGGCCGCGCAGCACCGCGGCGTCAGCGATCAGGCAGGCGGAGGGGAATACTGAGCAGACCGTCGCCACCCGTGCGCGCGCGTGCGCCAGCGGAGGGCCATCGCCGACATTGACGGCATAGATGCCCGGCGAAGTGAGGGCCCGGACCGCGGCGGCGGTGAACTCGGCCGAGGTCAGATGGGCCGGTGTGCGCCCCCCGGCGAAGACGTCTGCTATCACCACATCAAAGGACCCGGCGGGGACCTGTTCCAGGACAACGCGGGCATCTGCGACCCGGACGCGCACCCGCCCTGCCTGGTTCCCGCCAGCCAGGCGCCTGCGCTGGCGCAGTGGCAGCCGTCGCCGGACCAGATCCACTAGCGCGGGGTCCGACTCCACGGCCAGCTGACTAGAGCCGGGCCGGGTCGCCGCCACGTACCGCGCCAGGGTCAGGCCACCGCCCCCCAGGTGCAGGACGCGCAGCGGCTCCCCGGCCGGTGCCGCCAGGTCGACCAGGTGCCCGAGCCGTCGCATGTACTCGAACTCCAGGTACTGGGGATCATCGAGGTCGACGTGGGACTGCGGGATGCCGCCCACGAGCAGCGTCCAGGCCCCGGGCCGGTCAGGGTCACCAACAAGCTCGGTGGCGCCCGCGTCAGCGTGCTGGCCCCTGACCGGCCTGCCGGTGCCATGCTGCTGTCCTGACATAACAACCATTGTGTAGCCGCGCCCGGACTGCTGATCCAAGTCCGCGACCAGGGGATACTGGGCCGTATGGGGTGCGAGGTGTCCTGGTTCGCCGCGCTGTGCGACGACGACTACGAGTTCCTGGGCGTGCCGGACGGCAGGCTGGCCTCCAGCTGGGAACGCTGCCGCGGCATTGCGCTCGCCGCGGAGGAAGCCGGATATGACAACCTGCTGCTGCCGTCGGGATATTCGATGGGGATCGACTCGGTGGCGTTCGCGGCCGGGATCGCCCCGCTGCTGAAGCGGATGCAGCTGCTGGTGGCGGTGCGGATGGGCGAGATGTGGCCGCCGCAGCTGGCCCGGCAGCTCGCTACCATCGATCAGATGCTCGGCGGCCGACTCACGATCAACATCATCTCCTCTGACCTGCCGGGACAGGCGCTTGAGTCCGCGTCCAGGTACCGGCGCACGCTGGAGGTCATGCGGGTGCTGCGCAACCTGCTGGACGGCCAGCGGGTGGAGTGCCACGGCGAGTTCGCCGATCTCGTGCTCGACCCGCCGCGCCTGTGCCCGGTCCGGGGCGGCTGCCCGCCGTTCTACTTCGGCGGCCTTTCTGAGGCAGCGCGCGAGGTCGCCGCCCAGGCGGCGGATGTGTACCTGATGTGGCCCGACACGATGCCAGGCGTCGAGGCGGTGGTCAGCGACATGCGGGCGCGAGCCGCGCGCCACGGCCGGCAGCTGCGCTTCGGCTACCGGGCTCATGTCATCGTCCGGGCCACGGAGCAGGAAGCCAGGGCCGCCGCGCGGCGCCTGGTCTCCCGGCTCGATGACGGTACCGGGGAGCAGATCCGCCGCCGGTCGCTGGACACCACCTCGGCGGGCACCATGCGGCAGCACGAGCTGCGCGAGGCGGCCGATGCCGATGGCTATGCCGAGCCGGGCCTGTGGACGGGCATCGGCCGCGCCCGCTCCGGCGCCGGCGCCGCCATCGTCGGCGATCCCGACCAGGTGCTAGCCAAGCTGCGCGGCTACGCCGCCCTGGGCATGGAAGCATTCATCCTCTCCGGCTACCCGCACGCCGCAGAGGGCGACCTGTTCGCCCGGCACGTGCTGCCCCACCTCGACCACGGCCCGCTGCTGCCGCGCTGAGCGCCGCCGGCCCTGGCCGCCTGCGGCTACCGGCGGGCCAGGGCCTGGTGCCTGCGCACCAGGATCACGCGTCCCTGCGGGTGATGGCGGGCGAGGTTCACCGGAGGCGGTATAGGTCCTCGCCCGCGTCGGGCACGACCAGCGTGTCCGGGTCGGCCGCCCAGGCGGCCGGGTCCACCCCGGCCGGGTCCAGATAGTCGAGGTTGACCGCGCGGGTGACGTCCTCGGGGATGCCGGTAGCCAGCGTGACCGTGACCCGGTCGCGTTCCCCGTTTATCTCGTCGTAGGTTCCCGCGCCCCGCAGGTGCGTCGAGTGGGCGAGGTCCCCCCAGTGCAGGCCCTGGAAACGGTCCCACTGCTTAACGAAGTAGTCCCGGCAGTGATAACCGATCTGCTCGATCGCCGGATGCATCGCCGCGATCTCGCGGATGTGCGGGGCGTACAGCACGACCTGCCCGCCGTCGGCCACGATCGGCTCTACCTTGTAGAAGCCCTTGGCCCCGGTCCACAGGTCGTCGTACTTGGCCGGCACCAGCGACAGCACCCGGCGCACCGGGGCGTCGAGGTAGCGGATGTGCGCCTGCGCCGATACCTGCGCTGCGGCCTGCCACGCCGCCGCCGGATCACCGAACGCGACGGAGTGCAGGTCGGGCGCGCCCGACCTGGTGACCACGCAGAACGCCAGCCGCTCGCCGGGGACCAGCGACGCGGCCTCGTCGATGAGCGCCCGGACCGGCGTGATCCCGAGGGTCCCGATCATCGTGGCGCTGGTGATCAGCGCGCCGAGCCAGTGCGACAGGTCGATGAGCTCCCGGCCGCAGACGCCGGGGAAGAGGTACTTGTTGCCGCCCGAGAAGCCGACGACCTCGTGCGGGAACACCGGGCCGACGATCAGCGTGACGTCGTGCTCGACGACGGCGCGGTTGACCCGGACGCTGGCACAGTGACGCAGCATGCCGTCCGACAGCCCGGCGATCCGGTCCTGGCTGATCATCCCGACGTCAGTGAAGGCCGAGGGGTCCCACCAGGCGTGGTTGAGCACGGTCGTCGCCGGATAGCGCGCGGCACAGGCGCCGGGCTCATAGCCGAGGTGGGCACCGAGCGCCGCCTCGCTCATCGCGGCGTGCGTGCCGAGCGCGACGAGTACGGTCAGGCGGCTGACCCGGCCGTGCAGGGCGCCGTGCACCGCGGACAGCAGCAGCGGCAGCGGGCAGGTACGGGTGGCGTCCGGGACCAGGACGCAGACGCTGCGGTGTTCAAGCCGGGCGGCGCCGAGCCGGTCGCGGACAAACGAGCGGATCTGCTGCTCGGTGAGGACGTCGTGCGGCCCGCCGATCTGCTCCGCCCCGATCCGCTCCGCCCCGATCCGCTCCGTCCCGCCGGCCTGCTGCGCCGGGTCCGTCATGTCACGCTCCAGACGTCGGGTCGTGATGCCGGGCACCGGTGTTTCCCCCGGCACGCCGACGTGGGGAGTATAGGGGCATGCCTGACGCCCGCGCCCCGCTGAGGCTGCACCCAGACCGGCTGCTGCCGGCCGAACCCGGACAGCGGGCCATCGCGCGGCGGCTCTATGAGGCCGTGCGCGAGCGGCCGGTGATCTCGCCCCATGGTCACGTCGATCCGCGGCTGCTGCTCGACAACCAGCCGTTCACTGACCCAGCGGCCCTGTTCGTCACTCCCGACCACTACGTAACCCGGCTGCTGCACGCCGACGGCGTCCCGCTCGACGCCCTCGGGGTCGGCCAGGGCCAGCTGCCCGAGAGCGCGGCCCGGCAGGTGTGGCGGCGGTTCTGCGAGCGCTGGCCCATATATCGCGGCACCCCAGTCCGCTTCTGGCTGGAGGCCGAGCTGGCCGGGATCTTCGGCGTTACGGTGCGCCCGTCGGCGCAGACCGCGGACGCGATCTACGACCAGGTGGCCGGGCGCCTCAGCCAGGACGCCTACCGGCCGCGCGCGCTGTTCGACCGGTTCCGGATCTCGGTCCTGGCCACCACCGATGACCCGTGCTCCGACCTGGCGGTGCACGCCGCGCTGGCCGCCGACCCTGGCTGGTCAGGGCGCGTGATCCCCACCTTCAGGCCTGACCGCTATCTGGAGGCGGCCGAGCCCGGGTGGCGCGCGGCGGTCAAGCGACTCGGCGAGGCGGCGGACGTCGACACCGGCGAGTACGCGGGCTACATCCGCGCCCTGCAGGAGCGGCGGCACTACTTCCTGGCCCGCGGCGGCCGGTCGGCGGATCACAGCCATGCCGACGTGCGGACCGATCCGCTCGAGCCCGCCGAGGCGGCGCGCATCTACCGCGCGGCGCTGGCGCAAGAGGCGGCGCCCGGCGAGGCGGTGGCGTTCCGCAGGCACATGCTGGCCGAGATGGCCCGGATGTCGTGCGACGACGGGCTGGTCATGACGCTGCATCCCGGGGTGCGCCGGGATCATCACCGGCCGACCTCCGGGCGGTTCGGGCCAGATACCGGCCACGACATCCCGATCCGCATCGAGCTCACCGATGCGCTGCGGCCGCTGCTCGAGCGCTTCGGCACTCATCCGGGCTTTCACCTGATCGTGTTCACGGTCGACGAGACGGTCTGGTCACGCGAGCTCGCGCCGCTGGCCGGGTTCTACCCGTCGGTGTACGCGGGCGCGCCGTGGTGGTTCCTCGACGCCCCGGACGCGATCCGGCGCTTCCACGCGGCAGTGACCGAGACCGCCGGGTTCGCGAGGACATCAGGCTTCGTCGACGACACCCGCGCCTTCTGCTCGATCCCGGCCCGCCATGACCTGTCGCGCCGGGTCGATGCGGGCGTGCTGGCGCGGCTGGTCGCCGAGCACCGGCTCGACCAGGACGAAGCCCTGGCGACCGCCACCGACCTGGTAACCGGCCAGCCGACGGCCGCGTTCAGGCTGTGACCGTCCCCCGGCTATCGCGGGCCGGTCGGCACGGCCGGGCTGCCGCCCCGCCGCGCCTGGTCCACCTGGGACTCGGCAACTTCTTCCGCTCCCACCAGTGCTGGTACACCGAGCACGCCGCCGACGCCGCGGACTGGGGAATCGCGGCCTTCCTCGGGCGCAGCAGCGGCCCGCTGGCCGGCCAGCTCAACGCCCAGGACGGGCTCTACACGCTGATAGAACGCGCCGACGACGCGGACAGGTTCGAGGTGGTGAGCAGCCTGTCCGTGGCGCACGTGGCGGCGGACCACAGCGCCTGGCTGGGCTACTTCGCGGCGGCCTCGCTGGCCGCGGCGACGATCACCGTGACCGAGGCCGGGTACCTGGGCGGCGCCGACGGCGGGCTCGACTCCGGCTGCCCCGAGGTCCAGGCCGACATCGAGGCGCTGCGCTACGACCCCGCGGGGCCCGTGCACACCGCCCCGGGGCGCCTGGTCGCCGGGCTGGCGGCCCGGCGGCGGGCCGACGCGGGACCGCTCGCCCTCGTGCCCTGCGACAATATCCCCGGCAACGGCGAGCTAGCGAAACGGGTTGTCGGTGACCTGGCCGGGCTCATCGACGCTGGTCTGGCCGCCTGGATAACCGAGTCGGTGGCCGTCGTGACCACGACGGTGGACCGGATCACGCCCCGCACACAGGCCCACGACATCCGGGCCGTGACCAGGTCCACCGGGCGTGACGACCGCTGCCCGGTCGTCACCGAGCCGTTTCACGAGTGGGTGCTCAGCGGCACGTTTCCCGGCGGGCGGCCGCGCTGGGAGGGCGCGGGCGCGATCTTCACCGACGACGTGACGCCGTTCGAGCACCGCAAGCTGTGGCTGCTCAACGGCGCGCACTCGCTGCTGGCCTACGCCGGGTCCATCAGGGGCCACGTCACCGTGGCCGACGCGCTGGCGGACGAGACCTGCCGGTCCTGGCTCGAGGAGTGGTGGGCGGTGGCGTCGCCGCACCTGGAGCAGCCGGCCGTGGAGGTCGCCGCGTACCGGGCCGGACTGATCCGCCGGTTCGCCAACGCGCGGATGCGCGACCGGCTCGACCGGATCGCGGCCGACGGTTCGCAGAAGCTCCCGATCCGGATCCTTCCCGTCCTGCGGGCGGAGCGCTCGGCGGGGCGGGTACCTGAGGGAGCCACGCGCGTACTGGCGGCCTGGGTATCTCACCTGCGCGGCCTCGGCGCGCCCGTCAGCGACGCGCGGGCCGAACTCCTCGTCCCGCTCGCCGCCGGCCCGCTCCGGGCGGCGGTGCGCCGCGTGCTGGACTGGCTGGACCCGGAACTGGGGGCCGACGCCGACGTGGTGGCGGCCGTCACCGGCCAGAGCGCGCAGCTCGCCTCGGGGCCGGGCCGACCGCGGCGGTAAAGTCCACTTCACCGACTCCGACAGGCAGGCGAGCGCATGGATGAAACGCATCACCTTTCATGGTCCGGGCCGGACGCGGCGGCCGTTTCGCGCCTGCACGGCCTGCTCGACGGTGCGGTCACCCTCCCCCTGGTGCGGGCCGGCCGTGGCTGATTCACTGGCACCCGGTCTGGGGCATCCGCCCTCCCCTGGTCCCAACCCCCCTGGTCCCAGCCGGCCATGGCCGATCACTGGCAGGAAGTTCGGGCGGCCATGACTGAACACTGGCAGCCGCCCGACGAGCTGGCCGCATTCGCACGGCCGGATCACGACCGGGCCGCCCGTCGCGGCTATCCGGAGGCGGTCTACGGCGAGGGCAAGACGGACGAGCAGCTCGCCGCCATTGCGGCCGCCGTGCGCAAGCGGGGGGACGCGACCCTGTTCACCCGGCTCACCGCGGCGCAGGCCAAAGCCGTCCTCATCGAGCTGCCCGATGCTCATCACGACGAGCTCGCCCGGCTGCTGGCCTGGCCGGCCAGGCTTCCCCCGCAGGCCGGCGGCCTCGCCACGGTGGTCGCGGCCGGCACCTCTGATCTTCCGGTGGCCCGCGAAGCCGCCCTGACCGCGGCCTACCTGGGGCGCCGTTGTGAGCTGGTCGTCGACGTGGGCGTCGCCGGGCTGCATCGCGTCCTCGCCCACCTGGACCTCCTGCGCCGCTCCCGGGTGATCGTGGTCGTGGCCGGAATGGACGGTGCCTTGCCCAGCGTGGTGGCCGGACTGGTCAGCGCCCCGGTGGTGGCGGTGCCGACCTCGGTCGGTTACGGTGCCGCGTTCGGTGGCCTCGCGCCCCTGCTGGCCATGCTCAACGCCTGCGCGCCCGGCGTGGCCGTCGTCAACATCGACAACGGCTACGGCGCCGGGCATCTGGCCGCCCAGATCGCCGCCCCGTCCTGAGCGGTCCGGCCCCTTCGGACGGATCCGGGCAGCCATCTGGCCGCCCACATCACCGAACCGTCCCGAGCGGTCAGACCGCCTCAGCTGGAACCGGCCGGCCGGGAACCAGGCCGCCCTGGGCTGCCGCCGCGTCGGCGAGCCGCAGCACCTGGCTCACCGGCAGGCTCAGCGCGGCGGCGGCGGTCTCCACATCGCCGTACTCCGGCGTGGCCTGCCGGATCAGCGTGCCGTCGTGGGCCACCTTGATCCGGATGGCCTGGCCGGCGACCTCGACCGGAACCCACGTCCGGGCCAGGGCGTACTTGGCGACCTCGAAGCTGCGCATCCCGATCGCGGAGGTCTGCGCGACAATCACCCGGCGCAGCCCGGCGGCGCCTTCGGGCCGGGCCAGGACATGCAGGGTGTGGGCCGGGCGGCCCTTCTTCATCAGGATCGGGGTCAGCCAGGCGTCCTGCGCCCCGGCCTGCAGCAGTGCCGCGAGGACCGTCGGCCACAGGCGCGGATCCAGGTCGTCGACGTTCGCTTCGATCACGACCTCGGGCGCCGGTTCATCCGGCGGCTCCGCGGCCTGCGCGGCGCCGACGACAATCCGGACGACGTTGGCGCGGCCTGGCGTGTCCCTGGTACCGGCCCCGACCCCGACCGCGTCCACCCGCATCATCGGCAGCGGGCCGCACCCGCGGGCCAGCGCGGTCACCAGCGCCACGCCGGTCGGCGTGGCCAGCTCGCCCTGGCCGCCACCCGACACCGTCCACCCGCCGGCCATTTCCAGCACGGCAGGTACCGGGACGGCCATGACGCCGTGCTCGGCGCGAACCGTCCCCGAGCCAACCGCGAGCGGACCGGCCAGGATCGTCGTGACGCGGAGGTCATGGATCCCGGCACAGCTCCCGACGACGTCGGCGATCGAATCCAGCGCGCCGACCTCGTGAAAGTGAACATCGTCCGGCTCGGTCGCGTGCGCCCGGGCCTCGGCCGCCGCCAGCCGCCGGAAGGCCGCCAGGGCCTTCTCGCGGACCGCGTCCAGGATCTGCGCCCGTCCCAGCATCTGCTGGACGTCACGCCAGCTCCGCGGGGCCGGATCCGGCTCACGGGCCGACACGCTCACCTTGGTGGCGCGCAGTCCCGCGCGAGTCACCTGCCGCGCGGAAAGCGTGACCGCGCCCGCCAGTACTCCGTCGACCTGAGACTGGATGAACTCCAGGGACGCCCCGGCGTCGACCAGGGCGCCAAGCAGCATGTCACCGGCCACGCCGGCCGAGACATCCATCCACATGGTGCGGTGCCCGTCGGACATGATCGCCGCCTTCCCGGTCGCCGCCCTACCGGACGGCCTACAAGCTATCGTCGGCCGTCCGCACCGGCCCAGCGCCCACTCCGGCCGGTCCCCAGGATGGCCGATAAGCTCTCCGCATGGCTGCGATCGACTTCGAGGAACGAGACCTTGAAGCGAGAGTGCCCGATCTCGCCGCTGGCGGGGCCTGGGGGCGGGTGCGGCTGCGCTGGAGACGGGACCCGCTAACCGGGGCGAGCGCCCGGATCCTCACCGGGGTGAAGCTCCAGCCTCCGACCCGGCCGGACCTGACCAGGCTCACGGCGAAGCCCGCTTTCTGCCCGTTCGACGCCGAGCACCTCGAGACGGCGACCTTCCCGTTCCCCGCCGAGCTGACGGCCGAGGGCCGCATCCGCGCGGGCCAGGCGGTGGTGGTACCCAATGTCATGGCGTACGCGACTCACAGCGCGGTCGGCATCTACGATCCCGGGCGGCACTTCCTCGACCTGGAAGACCTGACGCCTGCCATCGTCGGTGACGCCCTGACCGCCATGGTCCGCCATGCCCAGGCGGTGCGGCGCCTGGACCCGGCCGCCGTGTGGAGTTCGATCAACGGGAACTACCTCCCGCCCTCGGGTGCCTCGCTGGTTCATCCCCACCTGCAGTCCGCTCACGACGCTCACGGCCTGGGCGGCCAGCGCCTTCTGGTCGAGCGGTCGGGAGCCTGGAAAGAAGAGCGCGGGTCCTACTGGTCGGCCCTGGTCGAGCAGGAGGCCGGCGGGCCCCGATGGGTGGGCAATACCGAACGGGTGGCCTGGCTGACCCCCTTCGCGCCGACCGGTTTCCACGAGGTGTGGGGGGTGGTGACGGGGGCGGCTGATGTGACCGAGCTGACCGAAGACGACAGCCAGGCCCTGGGGCAGGGGCTGTCGCAGGTCCTGGCCGCCTTCAGGGACTGGAATCTGTCATCGTTCAATTTCGCCGTCATCGGCGGCGGGCCGCGGGCGCGCGAGCACGGTCACCAGGTGGTCCTCAAGGTGCTCAGCCGGTCGAACCCGGACCCCATGTACCGCAGTGACGCCACCTATTTCGAGCGCCTCTACGGAGAGGCATTGATCGATCTCAGCCCGGAGGAAGTGGCGGACGGCGTCCGGGCCAGATTCTGATCCGCGCCGTGGCTGTGTTGCCCGGCTGCGGACCACGTGTCTAGTTAGTTGTCCGACGCTGCCCCTGGCCGCACTGACCGGGCCGACAGCTGAGGAGCGGGTATCGACCGCAGCGGCCGGCGTCGGCGGCCGGCGTCGGCGGCCGGCGTCGGCGGCCGAGGCGCGGCTGCGGCGGGCAATATTGGTGTGCGCTGACCCGGGTCACCTGGCTAGCCTGATGGCCAGGGTGACCCAGGGAGAGTGGCGTGGAACGGGCCGCAGCAGACCGCATGGAGCGCCAGATCGACCGTGAGGTGAAAGCGCGCTTCCCGGCCGGCACGGTACGGCGGGTCGAGCTTGTGCGCTACGGCGATGACCCGGCGCTCGGGTCTGGAGAGCTGCTGGTCCGGGTGGTCATCGAGGCGGCAGGCGCACCGGAGGATGACCAGCGGTCCCTGGACGAGTGGGCGCGAGTCCACCAGGCCGGGATGAGGCGGTTGCGGCGCGAGCTGTCTCTGCGGCTTCCCCCGGCCAGGCTGCTGGAGTTCACCGTCGGGAATGCGGACAGCCCCCTCGGCGCACCCCGGATCGCGATGCCCGATGATCCCGCGCTGACCGGCGAGTCATTGTCCGGGCGGGAGATCGTGGAAACCGCTCTCGCGCTGCTACGCACCGGCTATGTCTTCCCCGACCGCGCCGAGGAGGCTGCCGCGGCGATCGAGGCGAGGCTCGTGGCCAGCGAGTATGACGGCCTGGATGAGGCCGTGCTCGCCGAGCGGCTCACCGGCCAGCTGCAGGAGATTTGCGCGGACGGGCACCTGCGGGTGCGGACCATGCCGCCGGTGCCCGCCAGGCCCGAGCCAGCCCGGCCGGACGAACCAGGCCCAGCCGATCACGCGCCAGCCGATCACGGGCCAGCCGACCGCAGACCGGAGCGGGCCCGGGGGCGGCCGGAGCGGGGACCGGTGCGGCCGGGCAACTATGGCATTTACCGAGCTGAGCGGCTGGACGGCAACGTCGGCTACCTGGACCTACGCGGAGTAGCCGACCCGGAGGACGCCGGCCCGGTCATCGCCGCCGCGATGGAGCTGGTCGGCGGCACGTATGCGCTGATCATCGACTTGCGGCGGAACCACGGTGGCTCCCCGGACGGGGTGGTTTTCTGGTGTAGCTACCTGTTCCCCGGCGGCGGGATCCACTTCAATGACATTTTCCAGGCCGACACCGGCGAGACCAGGCAGTTCTGGAGCCTGGCCTACCTGCCGGGCTCCCGGTACACCGACCGGCCGGTTTACCTGCTGACCAGCCACGAGACGTTCTCCGGCGGCGAGGACTTCTGCTACACCCTGCAGGCGCAGGGCCGCGCGGAGCTAATCGGCGAGACGACGGGCGGCGGCGCCCACCCGACCAGGACGATACCGATCTCCTCCACCGTGGCGATCTCGGTGCCATTCGCCCGGTCGATTAATCCCATTACCGGCACGAATTGGCAAGGCAGCGGCGTCCTACCGGACATCGCCGTGCCCGCCGCCGAGGCTTATGACGTCGCGTACGGCAAGGCGCTGCGGCACGTGCTGTCGATCTCCGTCCCGCCGCCTATTGCCGACGAGGCCCGCGCCGCCCTGGCCGGCCTGCCCGCCAGCCGCCACGCTTAGTCGCACGGCTATGGTGAGCCCATGGCTCAGCCCTTGCTCACCGAGCGGCTCGCGCTCCGGCCCTGGCACCCGGATGACGCTGACGCGGCACTGGGCGCCTACGGCGATGCCGAGGTAGCACGGTGGCTGGCTCCGGCCATGGACCGGGTCCAGGACCCGGGGGCCATGCGTCTGGTCCTGCAGCAGTGGGTCGCTGAGGATGCGCGCCTGATTTCCCCGGCTGGCCGCTGGGCGATCGAGCTTCGCGAGGAAAGCCGGCTGATCGGCGGGGCCACGCTGCTGCCGCTGCCGCCGGACGAGGAGTTCGAGATCGGCTGGCAACTTGATCCGCAGGCGTGGGGCCATGGCTACGCCACCGAGACCGGCCTGGCCCTAGCACAGTGGGCGTTCGGGCAGGGAATAGAGCAAGTTGTCGCCGTCATGCGGCCCGCTAACAAGCGCGCCGTCGCGGTGGCGCGCCGCATCGGGATGGAGTGGGTCGGCGAGACGGAGAAGTACCACAACTTGCGGCTGCAGGTCTTCCGCCTGCGTCCAGGGGATCTTCCCGCCTAGCCGGCAGGCGAGCCGCGTGTGGCTGGCCAGCTCGGCTGTGACCGTGGCCAGCCCACCCGTTATGGTCCCTTCCCGGCCAGCCCGCCCGTTATGGTCCCTCCTCGGCCAGCCCATCCGTCATTGGCCCTCCCCGGCCAGCCCTTGCCGCCGCGCGGCAGGCCGGCGCGGCGCAGCCGCGCGCGGAACCGCGGTCGGCGCGCGCGGAGCTACGGCCTGCGCAGCGGCCAGGGCCGTCCGGGCCGCGGCCAGCCCTTCGCTGCTGAGCCGGTACAGGTGCCGCGGCGGCCGGCCGACCGGCCGACCTTCTTCCCAGCACGCCTCCATCAGGCCACGGTCAGTCAGGCGGATCAAGATCGGGTACAGGGTGCCTGACTTCAGGCCCGTCTGCTTGGCCAGGTCATAGCCGTGCCGCCAGTCAGCCGGCCCGGCGGACAGGGCCGCGAGCACCAGCAAGGTCTGGGCTGAGAACCCGGGATCACGAGGCACAGAGCCATCCTACCTAGGTAGAGAGTTCACTGGCGACCCGGGTCCGGCCGGGGAAGCCGGGTCCCCGGCGGGGGAAGCAGCTAGCCCACCATAATCACTGCCGTATCCAACCGCTCAAGAATCACTGCCGTATCCAACGCCACTCAAGTGCGGTTCCCCGGCCCCAGCCTGGCCTCGTCATGCGGCTTGTGTCACTGAGGAAACAGGCGTCACCAACGAATCGGGCCCGATCCGCGCCCGACCCTGATGAATACGGGAATTGGTACGAGGAATCCTTACCAATTCCCGTATTCATCAGGCTGCAGCCAGGCCGCGCGGGCTCCCGGCAGCCACGAGTACGCCGATCGTGCGTTCGGCTTGGTTCGCTGAGCGTTTCCGGAGGCGCCGCGCACAGCGACGACATCGACGTCGACCAACAGGCAGCCGCCGGACCGCCTGATCAGTCCTTAGGCAGGCCGGGCAGCCGGTCTGGATCGAGATCGGCCACGAACACCTTCTGCAGCATGTGCCAGTCCTGCGGGTGCCCGGAGATGCCCTGCTCGAACGCGCACGCCATCTGCTGGCTCATGATGGTGATCTTCTCGCGCTCGTCCCCCTCGGCCGGGACCGGAACCTCCGGGTAGATCCGCGCCTCCCAGCCCTGCCCCTGAAACCACAGCGCCACCGGCATCAGCGCGGCGCCGGTCTGCACGGCCAGCGCAGCCGGGCCTGCTGCCATCCGGGCCGGCTCGCCGAAGAACTGCACCTCGACCCCGCCCCTGGTGAGGTCACGATCACAGACCAGGCAGACCAGGCGGCCCGCCCGCAGCCGCTCCGCCAGCACCTCGAACGGGGGCTGGCCACCCGTGAGCGGCAGCACTTCCATGCCGAGGCTCTCCCGGAACAACGCGAATTTGTCGTACAACGCGACCGGGCGCAGCCGTTCGACCACCGTGGTGAACGACCCCGCGCCGCGCCGCACGATATACGCGCCCGCCTGGTCGTAGTTACCCATGTGCGGCAGCGCGAAAATGACGCCGCGACCGGCCGCCAGATGGGCAAACGCAATGTCCTCCTGATCGCTGTTGATCCGCATCCGGCTCATGATCTCCGCAGGCGGGATCACCGGCAGCCGGAAGACCTCCAGCCAGTACCGCAGGTAGGAACGCAAGCCCTCGCGCGATAGCCGCCGCAGATGCGCGACGGAGGCACCCGGACCGATCACCCGGGCCAGGTTGGCCTCCAGCCGCTGCACACTCGGGCCCTGGCGCCTCCAGGTCACCCCGGCGATCATCATGAACAGCCAGTGCGCCCAGGACTCCGGCAACTTGCAGACCACGGTCCAGCCCAGCAGGTACAGCCGCCCGGTGGCCCGTTCCCTCCAGGTGGACACAGTGTTTTCCTCGTCCGCTGAGCCGGGCGCAGGAGTCAAGTGAGTCTCTTCCCTTCCACGTGGGAGATGCGAGTCCATGATGGACCCGCGCTGCCGGGCCACGCCGGCGCCCCGCGCTCTTGGGCGGCGCGAGGCACCGGCGCCACTGGGCGACGCTGGGGGCGCTGGCCCCGCCAGGGTGCAGGCTAACGGCGACACGCCACGGCTGCTACCGCTTATTTCCCGGCAATTCCTGCATGATGATGCGGATGGCTTACACAGCATCACTGTGTCCGGATGTGCCTCAATGAGGTACAGAACCCGCCGGGGTGCCCATGGCAGCAGATCTCACCCCTTCCAGTGACATCTCTTCGGTCAGCTACGCGGCTCGCCGGCGTCGGGTGCTGCTGGCCGCCGCGGGCATCACGCTGACCAGTGCCGTGGCACCTCGCCTGCTGGCCAGGCCCGGCGACCGGATGCCTGCTCACCGTGACGTGAGTGCTGGCCGCGTGCCCGCTCGCCACGGCGTGCCCGCTGACCGCGGGCCGGCGTACCCGCTGAACCGGCCGCTCTACTACATCGACGACGCGTCCCGGGCCATCGCGCTTACCGTCGATGACGGCCCCGATCCGGTCTACACCCCGCAGGTGCTGCGGCTGCTGCGCGACTATCACGTGACCGCGACGTTCTCCATGATCGGGATGCATGTCGAGGCTTACCCGTATCTGGCCCGGATGGTCTCGGAGGCCGGTCATCAGATCGCCAATCACACCTGGGACCATGCGAACCTCTCGGGCATGCCCGGTCATCGCGTGCACAGCGAGATCGTCCGCGCCAGCGAGGCGATCCACGCCGCGACCGGCACTCATCCGGGCCTGTTCCGCGCCCCCTACGGAGCGTGGTCAGCGGCCGTGATCAGGCAGTGCGAGCACATGAAGATGGTCCCGCTCGACTGGTCGGTTGACCCGCGCGACTGGGCGCGGCCCGGCACCCGCAGCATTGTCCGCAACATCATGGAGAACACCAGGCCCGGGTCGATCATCCTGGAGCACGACGGCGGGGGCAACCGTTCCCAGACAGTGGCGGCGCTGCGGATCGTCCTGCCCAGGCTCCTGCAGGAGGGCTACCGGTTCCGGACTCCGTGATGCTCCGGCCTGCCGGGCCTCGGCCTCCGGCCGGGCGCGCCATGACCATCTCGTCAGGTGGCGGCGGACTCTCCGCGCGCCGAGGCCGCCAGCAGTTCACTGACCGTCACGAACGTGTAGCCGTCACCGGTCATGGACGCCACCAGCCGGTCAAGCTGCTGCATGAGACTGATGTTCGGCTCTGATCCGCCGTCATGGGCGAGCACGATGGCGCCGGGCGAGGCCTCCCGCAGCGTCGTGTTGACGTCGCCCCGCGCGTTGCTGCCGGTGACATGATTCGACCACAGAGTCACGCCGTAGCCTAGCCCCGCGCACACCGCAAGCCCGACACTGTCGATGCGGCCGTAAGGCGGCCTGCACGTCGTCGGCGCCCGGCCGGTCAGCTTCGTTACAAACTCATGGGTACGTCCCAGGGTTTCTTGGTCGAACGCCTCGTCGTGCTGGGTCAGGTCGCTGTGCTCCCACGTGTGATTTGCGAGTTCGTGACCCGCGTCAGCCGCTCTCAGCAGCCAGCCGGGAGCGGCCTGCGCCCGCTCGCCGACCACGAAGAATGTCGCCTTAGCGCCGTGCCGCCGCAAAATTGCCAGCACCTGCGGCGTCCATTCCAGGGTCGGGCCGTCGTCAATGGTGAGCGCGACGATCCTGGCCGACGGGGCAGTACGGAACGTCGCCGTCGCCACGTACGCGGCTGGACCACCCGGGCGAGCGGTCCGCGCCGTCGGCCCCTCAGCAGACAAAGCCTGGTCGGCCGCGATCCCGGTGCAGGCGCCAGCTGCGCCGCCGACGGTGAGGAGCCCGATGCTTTTAAGCAGTTTGCGGCGATCCACGTGAACAAGTATTAGCCGGTTCGGCAGCCGCCACGAGATCACGCCGCAAATTGTGCGCAAGTTCCTGCGCGATGTGCCCAGCTCAGCCATCGGCGCGAGCGCAGCCCGGCGGCGCAGTCCCGGGCCTGTGCCCCGGCCCCTGGCCGGCACAGGTTGGCTGGAAGGCTGGACATCTGGGCCTGTCTGGCATCACTCTGAACAGCGTGGGGTAATTGGCCGGTTACCTGTTCTGGATCATCGTGTCCGGCGGCGGAGCGGGCGGCCGGGAGCAGGTTCTCGGGAGGGGGCGGGGAAGTGATCTCCGGGGGGTTCACCGTGACTGGGCGGGGCGCGGCGGCGGGGTCGCAGGGCGGGGTTCTCGTGGCCGGACGTCAGGACCGGCGATGACGGCCGCTGAATCCGGCGACGTCGCCGGGCGCCCTGTCGACATGCCCGAGCCCCTGACGGTCGTGCCGGGCTCGGTTCCCGCTGACGTGGATGCGGACCAGGCGGTTACCGCGCTGTACGCTGTGCATTACCGATCGCTAGTGCGACTCGCCGAACTGCTAGTCCGCGATCTGGCGACCGCGGAGGAAGTGGTGCAGGAGTCATTCGTCGCGATGCACAGTCGCTGGCGCCGGCTTGGCGACCGCGAGGTGGCGCTGTCGTATCTGCGGAAGTCTGTGGTCAACCAGTCTCGCTCCGTGCTACGGCGCCGCGGGGCGGCAGGCCGACATCCGCCGCCGCCAACGCCGGGTGCGCTGGGCACGGAGCCCCGGCCACAGACGGCATTGCCGCCAGCGCTGGCCGCGTTGTCGGATGAGCCAGGCGCGGTACCGGAAGGCTCGGCCGGGTCGCCGGAAGAGTTGGGCACAGGATCGGAGGTGCTGGGCGCGAGGCCCGGCGCGACGGCGGGGCTAGAGCCATCTGCCGTGATTGCCGCGCTTGACAAGCTTCCTGCCCGGCAACGCGAGGCGCTCGTGCTGCGGTATTACGGGGATCTGTCGGAAGCCCAGGTCGCCTCGACGATGGGGATCAGCACGAGCGCGGTCCAGAAGCACACCGCCCGGGCTAGGTCAGCGTTGAGCGCCGTGCTGGAGTGCCTGGCATGAGACCGCGCGATCGTGACTACGACGATATGTTGCGCCGCGCGCTGCACGTCGCCGCAGACTCGGTGGAGCCCGCCGGAGACGGCCTGGAGCGGATCCGGGCCCGGCTGAACAAGCCGTACCCGATGCCCATCGCCTGGGCGATGGCCGGGTTCACCAAGGCGGCCTGGCGGGCTCGGGCTGGCCTGCAGCATGTCTCCGAGTGGCTGCAAGACTGCAGCGGGCAGGCGAGGGATTGGTGGCATCGGGTGCTGCCCGCGAGGCTGCGGGTGCTGCCCGCCAGCCAGCGGGTGCTGCCCGCCAGCCAGCGGGTGCTGCCCGCCAGCCAGCGGGTGCTGCCCGCCAGCCAGCGGGTGCTGCCTGCCAGCCAGCGGGTGCTGCCCGCGAGGCTGCGGGTGCTGCCACCGGCGAGGCGGCGGCTGGTGCCGCCCGCGCGGCTGCGGGTGGCTGCGGTGCTGGCCGTGGCCGGTTTCGTGGCCGGTGCGGGCGTTTTAATGATGACGCCGGGGCCACGGCGAATGATCATCAGCGTGATGCCGCTCGTCCCGCTCGTCCTGTCTCCGGGCCCGAGCGGCTCCGGGGGCGGCAGCGGAGGGCTCCAAGAGAACGGTCAAGCCACGCCGCTGCACCCCAGCGCGACACCCGCGTACTCCCCGCCGGGCCAGAACAATCACAGCCAGCCGGCCCGGACCAGCTGCTCTACGTCTGCGTCGCAACTGGTCAGCCCCGCGGCGACCCAGGCGGCCGACCCGATCTCGACGGCACGCTCCACGCCGGGCCTGACCGACCCGGCCACCCCGCTCGCGAGCGTGAACCCGGCCGCTTGCCCGCCCCCGGCCTTCAGCGTCACGCCGACCGTGACGCCCTCGGCTACCCCGACGCCGTCGAGTACGCCGACGCCTACCAGCACGCCGACCGTGACGCCTTCGAGCACCCCGACGCCCACCAGCACGCCAACCGTGACACCTTCGGCCACTCCGACGCCGTCGAGTACGCCGACGCCTACCAGCACGCCGACCGTGACGCCTTCGAGCACCCCGACGCCCACCAGCACGCCGAAGGTGACGCCCTCGGCCACCCTGACGCCTAGCAGTTCAGTGAGCGCAAGCCCCTGAGCCAGCCGGCCTCCGGCAGCGAACTAGCGCGAGCCGCCGACCGCAACGCCTCCCGGCCACCAGCCGGCCGCGAGCCGCTGCTCTCGACCGCGAAGGCGCCGGCGAAGCAGGCCGCGGCCGCCGGTTACCATGCGACGCATGCGGTTTGCGATCGCGATTCCTCAGTTCTACTCCGACGGCGAGTTCGATCCGGAGGCGTTCCGCCGCTACTTCGCGCGCGCCGAAGAGCTTGGCTTCGACAGCGCGTGGACGCAGGAGCAGGTGCTGGGTCCGGCGCCGCAGCTCGGGCCGATCGAGACCATGACCTATGCGGCCGCGTGCAGTACGCGGCTGCGGCTCGGTTGCGTGGTGTTCGTGTCCACCCTGCACAGCCCGGTGCACCTGGCCAAGAGCCTGAGCACGCTGGACCAGCTCAGTCGCGGCCGGCTCGAGATCGGCGTCGGCACCGGCGGCCAGGGGCGGCAGTTCGGCGCTTTCGGCGTGGACCCGGAAAGGTACATCGCCCGGTTCACCGAGGGGCTCGCGCTGATGAAGGCACTGTGGACCGATTCACGTGTCACCTTCGACGGGGAGTTCTGGCAGCTTGCCGACGCCGCGATGGAGCCCAAGCCGTTCCAGAAGCCCTTCCCGCCGGTCTGGATCGGCGGGTCCGGGCCCGGCGCGCTCCGGCGTGCCGTGCGGCTGGGCGACGGCTTCTTCGGCGCGGGGTCCTCTCCCACCGCGAAGTTCGCCGGCCAGGTCCAGATCGTGCGGGAGGCGCTCGCCGAAGCGGGCAGGCCGGCGCGCGATTTTCCGATCGCCAAGCGCGTGTACATCGCGCTGGACGACGACACGGGTCGCGCGCGCGAGCAGATCATCACCGCCCTGGAGCGGCTCTACGGACGCCGGTCGGAGGACATCGAGGCCGCCGCGATCGCGGGCACCCCGGCCGACTGCGTCCGCGACCTTCGCAAGGTGGCTGAGGCCGGCGCGGAACTGATTCTCTTCACGCCGCTGTTCGACCAGGCCGAGCACGCCGAGCGGCTGGCCGCGGAGGTTATCCCGCGACTCGGCTAGCAGGCGGTCGCGACGGAGGGGCGCGGTCCCGTCACCCGGCCGGGCGGTCCCGCCCGATCCGGACGGGCTGTCCCGTCACAGAACCCGGCACTGGCGAGGATCGGCCCGAGCGGCACGAACGACGCATTGTTCAAGGTGACGGTGCTGCTCGAGGTCGGCGTGCAGGTGATCGCGTCGTAGGGACCACGGCCCCATCCCAGCACCCACGGCACCGGCAGGGGAGCCTAAAAAGAGCGGTGTTGGGATATGCGCCATCGGCGCTGGTCAGGTTGTGGCCCGCGGTGGCGCGGCGGGTGCGGGTCAGGTAGAACAACGGGTCATAACGGGCGCGCGAGCCAGCGGTGCCACTCGAATCGAGTCACGCCCGCAACAGCAGTCTCGCTAGCCCCGCCAGCAGAGCGACAGCAAATGATCTTGACAGGTCTTCAGTGCATATCGCTGAGAACTCGTCAGGATCGTTGGAAAGGGCCCAGGTTTCCCAGGCCGTACTGAAGACTCCTGTGTCGCCAGAGACAATAGCAAGCCAAAGACACGACAGTGACGCCCATGATCGGCGCCCAGCACACGGGGTCACCTGAGACCCCGCAGCCACGACCGCCAACCGCCACCGGTCAGGGCAGGTCAATGCCTGAGGCCTGGCGGCTTGCCACTCGCGGCTCGGACATATTTCGCCCCGGCGCCTACGATCCGGCCAGCGCGGCGAGCGGGACGTGCTGGCGCGTTATGCCCGGCCGTACACGGGGATGGCGGCCCCCGAAATGAGGGCGGCGGCGTCGGATACGAGGAAGGACACCACGGCGGCTAGCTCGGCTGGCTTCGGCCACCGGTCGTGGTGGGCACCGGGCATGGCGGCGCGGTTGGCCGGGGTGTCGATGATGCTGGGCATGATGCAGTTGACCCGCACCCCGTGGGCACGTCCCTCGGCGGCGGCCGCCTCGACCAGGCGCACCACGCCCAGCTTGCTGACGCTGTAGGCAAAGCCGTTCTCCCCGGTCTGGGTCGCGGCCCGGCTCGAGGTATGCACGATCGAGCCGCCGCCGGCGGTGGCGAGCACGGGCATGGCGTACTTGGTGACGATCGCGGCACTCACCATGTTCAGTTCCAGCTGCTGCCGCAGAACGGCTATATCGAGGTCGGCGAGGGCCTGGGGCGGCGGATAGCCCCCGATGAGATTGACCACGGCCGACGGGCCCGGCGAGACGGCCGCGAACGCGGCCGAGACGGCGGCCTCGTCCAGCACGTCGACCGCGACGTATTCCACGCCAGGCTGGTGGCCTGCGTCGGCTGGCAGGCTGAGGTCCGCGACAATCACGGAAGACCCGTCGGACCGGAGTCGACCGGTAACGGCCTGGCCGAGGTTACCGGTACCACCGAGCACGATGATCCTCCGGCCGGGCACGTTCTGCTCTGCCACGCTCACCCCTAAACCCTGGTCAGACTTCCATTGCGGCCGCGAGGTCGTCATCAACGATCAGGACGAGCTTGCCCCGGGTGTGCCCAAGTTCCACAACTTGATGTGCTTGCGCGGCGTCCTGCCAGTAATACCGGGCCTGCACGGTGACCGACAGTGAACCTTCGTCGAGCCACGGGGCCATCCGGATCAGCCGGGTCCCGCTCGGCTGCCCATCGTATTGCTGCCAGCGGACCCGCGGTGCGCCAGGCCGCTCGGCGTGCACCGGCGTGGCGATGAGCGCCCCGTCACGAGCCGCTCGGGCCGCGCCGTCCAGGGTAGGCGCGGCGCACGCCAGCACCCGCTCCGCGCCTCCGTCCGTTACCTCACGCACCTGCTCAGGCCAGTCGGGCTTGGTGTGGTCGATGACCGTGACCGCGCCCAGCCGGTGCACGAACTCATGGTTGCGCGGGCTGGCCGTCGCGATCACCGAGGCCCCGAGGATGCGGGCGATCTGCACCGCGAAATGGCCGAGGCCGCCGGCCCCGGCAGTAATCAGGACGCGGTCTCCGGCGCCAACCGCCAGCACGTCGGTCAGCCCCTGCGCAGCGGTCAACGCGTCGATCGGCGTCGCCGCCGCCTCGGCGGCGGACAGCCCGGCGGGTATGGGCGCAAGCTGCTCAACCGGGCACGCGACGTACTGCGCATAGCAGCCGGTCAGCCCCGGGTAGCCGTAGACGGGCGCCCCGTCATACAGGCCGGCGTCATCGCCGGTGTCACCCACGACCACCCCGGCAAACTCACCGCCTGGTACGTACGGCAGGGACCCGGTCCATCCGCCTCGCCGCAACGAGGCGTCCCAGGGGCCGACCCCGGCAGCCAGGACCCGGACGAGCACCTCCCCAGGCCGCGGCTGCGGCATGGCTGCCTCGCCGACCTGCAGCACCTCGGGGTCGCCGAACTGGCTCACCAAGATCACCTGCATCACCGCTCAGCTCCCTGCCATCCGCCGCAGGCACACGCCATGTGAACTCTCACACTATGGGTCTCCGCCGTGACGCCATCGCCGGGCCCAGGCGGAAGAACCGGGCGTTATCCCCGCCAAGCCGCCAGCCTCGGGCGCGCCACCAACCTGCTCGGTACGCCAGCCATGGTCGCAGACCGGCTGCGGCTGTACCGCGACGCGGGCGTCACGACTCTGCAGGCCAAGCTCGACGGCGACCACGCCAGCCGCCTCGGCACCCTCGCACAGCTCATCGAGCTGGTCCGCCAGGTCACCCACGCAGGGTGACGACACCGGGCCGTCTCGTGCGTCTGCGGCCAGCGGCCGTAGGTCCCGGAGGCAGTCGGCTTCCACTGCGGCCGGCCTTCGCGACGGTGACCAAGGACCCTACGCGGCCGCCCGCCGGCCATGCATTCTCGGTACAGGAGGCGGTCGACATGGTAAGCGCCGCGCAGCAGCCCGCCGGGCAGGCTTGCCGCGGGCCGGCGCCCCGGGTGGTGGTCACGCTGGGCAAGCCTGACCGCGACGGCCAGCTTTACCAGGTTGAATCACCCGATCGCGTCCTGCGCATGCTGACCCTGCTGACCGAGGCGGCTGAGGAGTTCAGGCTCGCAACCATGCCGCCGGACTCGCTGGCCCGCGTCCGGCGGCTGCTCGGTGCCGTTTACGCAGAGATTGAACAGTCAGTGTCCCCCGCTCTCGCGGCCGAACTGCACCATCTACTAGGCCCCGGCCCGGCCGAACCTGACGGCGCCGAACTGCGGATCGAGTACACGGCCCTGCTCGGCTGGGTCAGCGGCCTGGCGATCGGGATGCTCACCCAGCTGGAAGCCGCCAGGATCGACCTCAATATGGCCGACAGCCCCCTGGCCGCGATCCAGGCCGGGAGCGGCCGCGCGACCGGCACCTGACCAGCCCGCACCCGCTGCGGCCGCGCCGGTCGGCCAGTCTCCTCTGTTCGCGGGTGATCCGCTTGCCCTACATCGCCGGCATGGCCGAGACGTGCAGGCCAGGAAGCAGCCACGGGAACCAGATGGCCAGGACGCCGACCGCCACCAGCACCACCCCGACGGTCTGGCCGAATGGCTTCCCGTAACGCCAGAGTTTCTCGGCGAAGATGACCACCGCCAGCGCCGCCATGACCGCCACGTTCATCACGCCGACCGCGATCAGCAAGATCATCAGGCCCCAGCAGCACCCGGCGCAGGTGGCTCCGTGATGGAGACCGACCCGGACATCGCGGCTGCGGCCCTTGAAGCCGAGGTAGTACACCAGCGCGCCGATCGGTGAACGGCAACGGCCCAGGCACCAGTCCTTCCAGGGGGTGAGCTGGTAGATGCCCGCGGCGATGAAGATCGCCACGCCCAGCCATTTTGCCGCCGTCGCAGACGCCGTAAGCAGCCGCCCGGTCCCAGCGAGGGCCGCGAAGGCGATCGCCCCGACCGCAGCCCAGGTCAGCAGGTAACCGCCGAGGAACAGGCCCATCCGCGTGACACGCCCGGCGCCGGCCGAAGCACCACTGATCAAGCGGGTCCACAGCACCGCGACCGGCGCGACTGATGGCAGCATCATCGCCGACATCATCACGACCCACAGCCCCAGGAAGGGCAGCAGCGCCAGGCCCATGGTCCCGGGCCCGTTGCCCATGTTCCGGGCCAGCATGAGGGTGACCGCCCACGCCACCGCCGCGAGCGCCGCCACCGCGATCCACGGCACGGCGAGCTGACGCGGCGTGAGGGCCTGCACAGGCCGGGTCACAGCGGCCGGACCGGCGTGGTCAGCCACGACAGGCCCCGGTCAGCCTTCGTACCGGAAATCGGTGACGAAGCTGTTCGTTCCCGAGAAGTCGGCGCTCCAGTGACCGTGGTAGCTCACGTCCTTCGACCTGGCCTGCCGTACCGGCTGGGCGACAGCGCCGAACGGCGCATTCGCGATCACCGCCGGCGCCTGGCCATCCATCCCCACCAGCTGGTCACTGCTCATCGACGCCGTACCCGAGACCTCAGCGTGCAGCGAGCCGTCCGACTTCTGGAACGTGATCGCCGCCGGCTCCACCCCGGCGACCTCGCCGATCAGCGGGCCGAGGCCGGCGAGATAGCCGCCAGCACCCCCGGAAAAGACCGCGCCCAGGGCTTCGGACTGCTCGGCGGAGGCGCGGTCATCCAGGTACAGCGCGACCCTCCAACCGCCATCGGTCATCCGCTTCGGCGAGCGCACGGCCATCACGGCGTTAAGACCGGACAGGTCCACACCGTCCTTGCTGCCGCTGGCGACATGCCAGGCCAGTAGGAGGTCACAGTTGTCATGTGTAGCGGCCCCCAGCCAAATGCAGTTGCAGCTGACATCGCAGTTACAGACCTCGAAGTAATCCCCTTCAACAAAGAAGGTCACGACGCCTCCTTCGGCAGCTCCGCCCGTCAGACAGGCAGCCAGATACTTCCGCCTTCTAGCACTACACCCGCTGGCATGCAAGCCCCCGTTGTGAAATACGCGTTCCGCGGCCCGTACGCCGGGCCATCGCGGTAGCCCCGGCGTGCCTGCGTCGCTCGTGACAGCAGCCCGGACCGCCCGGGGCTTTCGGCCCCGCTGGCACGGGAACTCCGGCCCTTCCCGACATCAAGTGGCATGCGCGAACATTTGGTCATGAGCCTTCATTTCCCGGCACGTCTGGCCAGGCGCACCGGGCCGCCGGATAGCCAGCGGCCGACCGGGCCCGGCATTAACTGGCGCGCGCTCCGTACGGCCGACCGCTCCTGCTGCTGCCCGGCACGGCCTGCGGTCATCGCCGTCATGCCTCCGGCACCCGGCCGGGACCACCCCACTGAGCTGCTGCTGTGCGGGCACCACTACCGGGTGTCCAAGTCCGCGCTCGCGGCAGCGGGCGCGGACATCCTCGACCTCACCGGCCCGCCAGCCGCGCCGCAGACCACCCACCCGACGGCAGCAGGAGAGCACCTATGACCTACGGACGTGCCCGGCTGCCGATCGCGGCAGCCCGTTCCGTGCTATGCGCTGTGGCCGTAACCGTGGCGGCGTGCGGGACCGGGTCCGGGTCCACCGCCTCCGTGCGGCCCCCCGCCGCTGGGCAGCCCGCATCCGGCGCGACCAGGCCGCGCACGGCCCCCCAGCCTGCCGCGTTAGTCCCCGACCTGACCGCCAGGCAGATGGCGGGCCAGCGGGTGATCTACAGCTACTCGGGCCTGAATCCACCCGCTGGCCTGCTCTCGCTGATCAGGCACGGTGACGCGGCCGGGGTCATCTTCTTCGGCGACAACATCTCCAGTCACGCGCAGATCGCGACGGTCATCAAGACGCTTGAGACGGCCGACGCTAGCCCTGACAATCCGGTGAGAGCACCGCTGCTGCTGATGACCGACCAAGAAGGCGGGCAGGTCCGCCGCCTGCCAGGCGCCCCCGTGCTGTCGGAGAAGCAGATCGGCGAGTCGGCTCACCCCGCGGCGCAGGCCACGGCCGCAGGCACCGGTGCCGGGCAGAACCTGCGTAGCGTGGGCATGAACGTCAACCTGGCGCCCGTGCTCGACGTGTACCGTGCGGCGGGCGACTTCATCGATCAGTTCGGGCGCTCCTACAGCAACCACGCGCACACTGTGTCCTACCTGGGCGCGGACTTCATCAGGGCGCAGCAGCGCACAGGTGTCGCGGCCACCGCCAAGCACTTCCCGGGCCTGGGCGCCGCTGCCACGTCGCAGGACACCGACGTGGAGCCCGTCACGCTGAACCTGTCTGCGGCAACGATCCGGGGCACCGACGAGTACCCCTACCAGGCGGCCATCGCGGCGGGAGTCAAGCTGGTCATGGTGAGCTGGGCGGTGTACCCGGCACTTGACCCGAAGCGCCCGGCCGGCCTGTCGTCGGCCATTGTCGGCGGCGACCTGCGGACCCGGCTGGGCTTCAGGGGCGTGACGATCACCGATGCGCTGGAGGCCGGCGCACTGCGGGCGTTCGGAAGCTTCGGGCACCGAGCCGTGCTGGCGGCCGGGGCCGGGATGGATCTCATCCTGTGCGCGGAAGGCAGCGTCGCACAGGGCGAGGGGGCGACTGACGGCCTGGAGAACGGCTACCTGGACGGGATACTGAGCAAGCCGGCCTTCAGCGCTGCAGTCGCACGGATCCTGGCCCTGCGGGCCGGCCTGCCTGGCTAACGCCTGTCCGGCACGCCCGACCATCACGCGCCCAGCGTGCGCGGGCCCGGCCAGCGCCCCGGCTCAACCGGCACTCCGCTGCTGGCCGTGCTAGAAGCCGGGATCGGCCGCGCAGCCGTCATCTGGCCAGCCCGCGGCCTGAACCCCGCCGCGTCCTGCTGCGGGGTGCCCGGCGTTGTACGGTCCAACGAAGATCAGACGAACCGCGCCCGTCAGGGAGGCCCCGTGCGCGAGTACAGCGTCCCCGCGCTGGCGGAGATACCGGCGTCCACCAGCCTCACGGACGTGGTCTTCCGCCGAGCGCAGGCGGAGCCAGGCACGGTCATGCTGCGCAGGCGCACCGGCGGCAGCTGGCAGGACGTGACGGCCTCGCAGTTCCGCGCCGAGGTGACCAAGCTGGCCAAAGGGCTCATCATGGCCGGCATCGGGCCTGGTGACCGGGTCGGGCTGATGTCGCGCACTCGCTATGAGTGGACGCTGGTCGACTACGCCATCTGGGCCGCAGGCGGCGTCACCGTTCCGGTGTACGAGACCTCCTCCGCCGAGCAGGTCGAGTGGATCCTCGGTGACTCGGCCGCGCGCGCCGTTATCGCCGAGGCCCGCCTGCACGAGGAGCTCATCGGCAGCCTTCGGGGCAGGCTCCCCGTCGTGGAGTACCTGTGGATGATCGACGGCCTGGGCGCGCTGGCGGTCGGCGGCACCCAGGTAAGTGACGACCAGCTGGACCAGCGCCGGGCCGGGCGAACGGCCGCGGACCTGGCGACCATCATCTACACCTCCGGCACGACTGGCCGGCCTAAGGGCTGCGAGCTCACGCACGGCAACCTGCTTGCCGACGTGCGCAGCGCAGTAGCCGCGCTCCCGGAGATCTTCACGATCTCCGGCTGCTCGACGCTGTTGTTCCTCCCGCTCGCGCATTGCTTTGCCCGCATCATCCAGATCGGCTGTCTGGAGTCGGGCGCGATCCTCGGGCACTGGCCCGACACCGCGACCGTGGCCGAGGGCCTCGCCGAGTTCCGCCCCACGTTCCTGCTCGCGGTGCCCAGGGTGTTCGAAAAGGTCTATAGCACCGCCCGGCAGCGAGCCTCGGAAGGCACGGCCCAGGCCGCGATCTTCGCTGCCGCCGCGCAGACCGCAATCGCCTGGAGCCAGTCGGGTGAGAGCGCCGCGCCCCGCCGAGGCACCGGCCTCTGGCTGCGGCATGCCTTGTTCGACAGACTCGTGTACGGCAAGCTGCGGGCGGCGCTGGGCGGCGCCGTGCAGTACGCGATCTCCGGCGGCGCGCCGCTCGGCGAGCGACTCGGCCATTTCTTCCGTGGCGCCGGAATCACGGTGCTAGAGGGCTACGGCCTGACCGAAAGCTCAGCCGCGGCGGCCGTGAACAGGCCGGGCCGCGTTAAGGTCGGCACGGTCGGGCTGCCGTTGCCCGGCGTCAGCATCCGGATCGCCGACGACGGCGAGATCCTGATCAGGGGGCCGAGCGTCTTCCCCGGCTACAGGAACAACGATGCCGCTACCCGCGCGGTGCTAGACCTGGACGGCTGGCTACAGACAGGCGACACCGGCGCGCTGGACGACGAGGGCTTCCTGCGGGTGACCGGTCGGAAGAAGGAACTGATCGTCACCGCGGGAGGCACGAACGTCGCGCCCGCCGTGATCGAGGACCGTATCCGCGCCCACCCGCTGGTCAGCCAGTGCATGGTGGTTGGTGAGGGCCGCCCATACGTCGCCTGCCTGGTGACCATGGACCCTGAGGCCCTTCAGTTCTGGAAACAGCGGCACAGGCGGCCGGCCAGTGCCACCGCCAGCGACCTGGCCGGTGATCCCGAGCTGATCGCAGAGATCCAACTGGCCGTGGACGAGGCGAACAAGGCGGTATCGCGGGCGGAATCGGTCCGCAGGTTCCGGATCCTCGGCACGGACTTCACCGAGGCCGCCGGTCAGCTGACGCCGTCGGCCAAGATACGCAGGAACGTGGCCGCCCGGGACTTCGCAGCAGATATCGAGGCTCTCTACAGCCCGGCCGGCTAGTCTGCGCTGCTGATGAACCACCAGGAAGGCGGGCAGGTCCGTCGCCTGCCGGGCGCTCCCCTGCTGTCAGAGAAGGAGGTCAGCGAGTCGGCTCACCCCGCAGCGGAGGCCGCGGCCGCAGGCACCGGCGCCGGGCAGAACCTACGTAGCGGGCGCCTTCAGCCGACCGGGCCGGTGGCGAGTATGACAGTCGCAGCGTGGGTCTGTCCGGACGGGTCGTCCCAGCTGATGCTGATCTTGTCGCCGGGGTGACGCGTCTCGAGCCGGGCCTGGATGTCGGACGGCGAGGACACCGGATGACCGTCAACGGAGACGATCACATCACCGGCGGTCAGGCCCGCCCCGGCAGCCGGCATTCCCGGCATGACGCCGACGACAGCCGGCACTGTGCTTGACGGGCTACCCGGAATGGCATACAGCATCAACTGCACGCCCAGGAAACCCGTGGCGCCGATATGGATAGTGGCCGAGGCGCGCCCCGCCTCGATCTGGGCGGCGATGGAGGCTGCCCGATTGACCGGGATGGCGAAGCCCTGGGTGGCGCTGGACTGGAGCTGGAACGAAGTGGAGGCCGCGGTGTCGAGCCCGATCACCAGCCCGTTGGCACTGACCAGCGGCCCGCCGGAGTCCCCGGCCTGCAGGGCCGCGTCCGTGCGGATCAGCCCTGATAGATGCTCGGAGGTGCTGGCTGCCTCGTCGGTAGCGATGATCGACTCGCCGAGGCCGGTGACCTTGCCCGCGCCAACGGCTGGCGTACCGCCCTTGCCGCCCGCGTTGCCGAAGGCGGTGACCTTCTGGCCGACCGTCACTTTCGATGAGTTGCCCAGGGTCACGACCTTGAGGCCGGATGCCCCGCGCAGCTGCAGCACGGCGACGTCACCACTCTGGTCGTAACCGACTACCGTGGCGTTATAGGCGCGGCCGTTGCCCACGTCAGTGACCTTGATCGAGGTGGCGCCTTCGACGACGTGGTTGTTGGTCAGCACCTCGCCTGACGGAGCCAGCACGAGCCCGGTCCCTGCCGACATGGCGTCCTGGTAACCGAGGGTGGAGACGACGTCTACCAGCCCAGGGTCGACCATCGCCACCAGCGCGGCCCGGCTCGGCACGGTCTTGCTCGGCACGGTCTTGCTCGGCACGGTCTTGCTCGGCACGGTCTTGCTCGGCACGGTCTTGCTCGGTGCCGTACTGCTCGGCGCGGTCCCGGAGGTCTGGAGTCCCCAGGCCGTGCCGAAGGCGGCAACTAGCGCTAGCGCAACGCCACACGCTGTGATGACCAGGCCGCGACGGTGCGGCCGCCGGGCCGTTTCCTTATTCGTACCGCCGTCGTCGCCGACGCCACCTGGACCCGCCCAGGGCAGATGCGGCGGCTCAATTGCTGATCCCGCCGGGACTGGCGGATCGTCGACTGTGATCATCGGATCCGCCCCCTTCATTCGTCTCGATAACTCTCCCAATTTCATTATCGGACGTGTACCTGGGACAGACCTGCAACCAGGCTGACCATTTGGTCTCATTTCACCGAGCATCCGCTGAGGCCGTTATCGCCTCACGTAATTGGCCCTGCGTCGTGCCGGATGGACAGGCGGCCGTCGCGCATGATGCCGACCCGTTGGGCGCGGCGGGCGATGGCGCTGTCGTGGGTCACCAGGATGAGGGTCAGGCCACGCTCTCGCCAGAGTCTTTCCAGCAGGGAGATGATCTCGTCTCTCGTATCCTCGTCGAGATTCCCGGTGGGCTCGTCGGCCAGGATGACCTTGGGTTCCTTGACCAGGGCGCGGGCGATCGCGACCCGCTGCTGCTCGCCGCCGGACAGCTCAGAGGGCAGGTGACCCAGCCGACCGCCGAGCCCGACGTCAGCCAGTGCGCGGGCCGCCCGTTGACGCCGCTGGGCCGCCGGGACCCGGAGCGGGACCAGGGCCGTCTCGACGTTTTCCTGGGCGGAGAGGGTGGGGATCAGGTTAAAGGTCTGGAAGATGAACCCGATCGAGGCTGCCCTCACCCCGGTGAGCTGGCTCTCGCGCATCGCGGCCAGGTTCTGGCCGTCGAATTCGGCGCTGCCCGAGGTGGGCCGGTCCAGGCCGCCGAGGATCAGCAGCAACGTGGTCTTCCCATGGCCGGTAGGCCCCTGGATGGCGAGCCATTCCCCGTCCTCGATCACCAGGTCGACGCCGGCCAGGGCGCGGACGGTCGTGTGGCCCTTCTGATAGTCCTTCGTCACGCCGATCAGCTTGTACACGGATTCGTCTCCATCCGGTCGTGATAGCGGGCCACAGGTCAGGCCACCCTGGTCAGCGCCACAGCGGGCCGCAGCCGGGCCGCACGCCATGCGCCGCACGAGCCGGCCATCAGCCCGGGCCGCCTGGACCTATCACAGGGCACAACCGATACGGATCGACGGCCACATTTACGTTCCCGGCCGCTCGCGGAGGCAGCCAGGGGCGTTGCGCCCTAGCTACAGGGACTCTTGTCACCCGCCGACAGACATTTTCGCAACCGGTCAGATTCCGGGGGCCGAAAAGCACCGGGAAAGAGCGGCCGGTTCTGGCGAGCACTGACCGCGAGGCCGTCCTTCGGCGCACCCGAGCGAGTTCCTGGGCGAGTTCCTGGGCGCGGGCCAACTGATAGCGGATTGCACAGTGATAGACCGGATGCCAGCGGGCGGCTCCCGGCAGCTGAGGGCACCGAACTGTCGAAGTCCCCGGAAATCTGGCCTGGGCAGCTGAGCGCAGGCCGACATAAGACCAGAGGAGGTCGAGGTGGCACATCCGGTGATCGGCTATATCGTCTGGGCAGTGCTGTTTGGCGCCCTATTCGCGTGGGAGGGCCTGGCCCTCAGCCATATCAGCGGCAGTGTACCGACGCTCAGCGCTACCTTCCGGGCCATCATGCGCTATCCGGTGGGAAGGTGGGCGCTATTCGCGCTGTGGCTGTGGTTCGGCTGGCATATTTTCGTCCGAGGCTGGCACTTCCTGCTCCGGGCATGACCGGCATGACCGGCGTCAGCATGGCCGACTGGCGCAGCGGATCAGCCTGAGATGTCGGCCCTGCTGATCCGGCAGGATCTGATCCCCACCTTGGTCGGCTATGTGCTTATCATGGGGGTCCTCGCCGTCGGCCTGGGGCTCGTTGCGCATTCGCCGCCCGGATCCGAAGCGGGAGCCACGGCGGCCAGCGCGACCGCGCCCGCCAGCGCATCAGCGCGCCAGCCCCCCGCGGGCGCCGCCATCGCTGATCGCGGGGAACCGGAACCGGGCGCGGGCCCGCACCCCAGACCGGGATGGGGCCGCCTGATCATCCATGTCGTGGCCACGGCCGTCGGCGGCTACCTGATGCTCATGGCCATTGTGGTCCTCTACTACTACGGCGTCGCACGTGTCGGCGGCCAGTTCATTGAAAGCGCGTTCAGCGGCTGCGCCCTGCTGCTCGCGCTCTGTTTGCCGCTGTTCCTCGCGGCGTCGTGGCTGGTGGAACACCGGCGCCCGCGCGCGGGTCCGGGGAAGACGGGGCACCGCTCCAGCCGTCCCGCAGGCGGCACTCGGGGTCCGTTCAGGTAATGCTAGGTCAGGCCAGCTCGCGCGCGGATGACTGGCCCTCTTGCTTCCATAGTCACGTTCGGGGCAGGCACCCACTTTTGCACCGCGAGCGTCGTTGACAGCCCGGCCGGGGACCTCCTGATTACTGCCGCCCACTGCGACCGGCTATGCGGACGCCGGACCCGCCGGCCTGGCCTTCGTGCCCGGCTATGACAACGGCCGGGCTCCCGATGGGGTCCGGACGGTGACCCGCATTTGCGTCGACCCGGCCTGGGCGTCCTCGGCTGACCCCGACGACGATGTAGCGTTCCTCTCCGTGGCGCAGCCCGGCCCCACCACCACGATCGAAAGCCGCACCGGCGCCGAACGCCCGGGCATCGGCCAGCCATCGGCCAGCATGGTGCGCGTGACCGGCTACCCGGACAGCCAAGATCAGCCGATCAGCTGCCAGAACCGCACCAGCGCGTTCACCTCCAGCCAGCTGCGATTCGACTGCGACGGATACACCGACGGCACCAGCGGCAGCCCCTTCCTGATCGGCGTGAACCCGGCTACTGGCGCTGGAACAGTGATCGGCGTCATCGGCGGATACCAGCAGGGCGGAGACTCTCCAGACGTCTCCTACTCCGCCGCGTTCGGCCAGAACGTGCAGGCGCTCTACGACACCGCCATGTCGGCAGGATGACGCCGTTGCTCGCGCGGCCTGAGCGGACCGAGCCACTGAGCTCGTGCCGAGCCTGGTCAGATTCCTGGGGCGCAGAAGCCGTCGACGCCGATGCCGAACGGCTCCCCCGCGCTGACCAGCGCTCCGAACAGGTAGCGGCCCGACGATCGTTCACAGTGCAGCAGATATGACCGGATCCCGGCCCGGTCGTCGCGAATCACATCCGTGGCCACTCCGGCCACCGAGGACCGGAAGGCCGAGCCGTCCGGGGTCATGTCGTCGGCCAGGTCAACGCCGCACAGGCTGGCCAGCAGCCACGCCGCCCGGGTGCCGGTGAGCCGGAGCAGCGCCCGCCCGTGCGTAAGGTCGATCACCGTCACGAACTCCCCGGGCGCCGATCCAGCCGCCGCCGCTTCCAGGCGCCCGGCCACCTCCGCCGCGGTGCCGGGCGGGGCCAGGGCCACCCACTCGCCCGGCCCGGATCCGATCAGCAGGGCACCGGGCCCGGTCAGCTGCTCGCCGCCCGCCTGCCGCGCCGCCCGGCCGAACGGCACGCCGAGCGCGCCGGCCATCGCGCCGTTCCACGGCGCCCGCAGCGCGACCTTGGCCAGCGGGGTGCAGTCGGTGATGGTGAGCCCGGCGTCGCTGCGCTGGCCGCTCACCTCCCAGCCCGCTTCGACCCGGACCGGCGCGGCCGGCGGGATCGGGCTCCGGGCGATCACCGCGTACTCAGGCACGCAGCCGCTTTCCTTCCGGATCGACCTGGGCGAGGTGCTCGCTGACGTGGCCGGTGACCAGGACGCCGCCGGGCAGCCGGATGGTAACCCGGGTACCGGGAGCAGCCAGCCGCGCCGCCACCTGGGCCAGGCAGACCGGTCGGCCGAGCGTCGGGGACATCCGGCTCGAGGTGATCCGTCCGACGATCTCGCGGCCCTCGACGATCTGGCTCGCCTCGGCCGGCACCACGGACCGGTCGTCAGGCTGCAGCCCGACCAGCCGCATGCCGCCGCCATCCTGGTCCTGCCAGGCCAGCTCGGGTAGGCCGATGAAATCCGGTTTGTCGAGCTTGATCGCCCAGTCCAGGCCGGCGCTGAAGCCCCGGGTCAGCCCGTCGGTGTCCTGTCCGACGATCAGGTGGCCCTTCTCCAGGCGGAGGATGCGCTGGGCCTCCACCCCGAACGGTCTGACCCCCAGATCCCGGCCGGAGTCCAGGAGGGCCTCCCACACCGCGAGCCCGTAGCCGGCCGGGACGTGCAGCTCGTAGCTGAGTTCGCCGGTGAACCCGATCCGCCACAGCACGCACCCGTCCACCCCGGCCACCCGGCCGGTGCGTACCTCCATGTAACCGAACGCCTCGTTCGCCAGGTCAATGCCCTCGGTCACCCGGGTGAGCAGCTCCCGCGAGTCGGGGCCGGCCACGTTCATGCTCGCGTAGGCCGTCGTCACCGGGGTGACATGCACGGCCCAGTCGGGGTGTGTGGTCTGCAGCCAGTTCTCCACCCATTCCCACACCGCCGCTGCGCCCGACGAGGTGGTGCTCATCAGGTAGCGCTCCTCGCCGAGCCGGCCGGTCACGCCGTCGTCGAACACGACGCCGTCCTCGGTGCACATCACCCCGTACCTGACCCGGCCGATGCCCAGCTTGCTCCACTTGTTGACATAGACCAGGTTCAGCAGCGCGGGCACGTCCGGGCCGCGCAGGTCCAGCTTGCCGATCGGGGTCACGTCGATGATGCCGACGCGCTCCCTGACGTTGCGCGCCTCCGCGGCCGGACCACCGTAATGGTCCGGCCTGACCCAGGCCCCGGCGATCAGCGGGCGCGCGCCGTGGGCCTCGTGCCACGGCTGCATGGGCGAATAGCGCACCGGCTCCAGCTCACGGCCGGCCAGGGCGCCGAGCGTGACCGGGGCGTAAGGAGGCCGCCAGGTCGTCGTGCCGGTCTCGGCGATGGTCTTCCCGGTGGCCTCGGCGGCGATGGCGACGGCGTTGACGACCTCCAGCTTCCCCTGAGTGGGGCCCATCGTGGCCGTCGTGTAGCGCTTGGCCAGCTCGATCGAGTCGTAGCCCTCACTGATCGCGGCGATGATGTCTTTCGAGGTCACGTCCTCGCAGAAGTCCACGATCCCGTGCGTGCGGCCATGGAAGATCGCCGGGTGTTCATCGACGGGCAGCGCAGGGACCGCAGCGGCCTGGCCGTCCCCCGCCGCGCCCTCCCCGATGGCGCGCGCGCCGATGCCGCGGCCGGGCAGGGCCGCCTTCCAGTCCCGGCGGATGCGGGCAGCCCGGCGGGCGGCCTCGATGCCGACCGCCCGGGCGTGCTCGACGAGCTGGTCCAGGGTGCCATCGCCGGCAACGCCACCCGCTGCGAGCACGGTGTCGGGCAGCGCGCCCGGAAAGAACCTGGCCGCCCGCTCGCTGTACACCGCGTCGGCTCCTGACATGTTGAGCAGGGCAGTCGGAGCGGTCCAGCCGACGGCGGTGACCACAAGGTCGCACTCGATCGTGGCGCCGTCGGCCAGCTCGACCGCCTGGACCCGGTCGTGGCCGCGCACCCGGACGATGTCGCCGCCGGAGCGGGCGTCTACGACCCGCGCGATCTCGACCCCGGCCCGCCGCAGATCGTCGGCCGCCGCGCCGCCCGCGGCGTTGGCACTCAGCACCACCGCCCGTTCCCCCGGCTTGACGGCATACAGGTTGATCAGGCGCCGCGCGGCGGTGGACAGCATGACGCCGGGGACATCATTGCCCTGGAACACATAAGGCCGCTCGATCAGCCCGGGCGCGGCCACGAGCACCTTCGCGCGCGCCTTGATCAGCTGCTCGGCTCCGCCTGGCAGCCCTCGCCGCACCACGGCGACCCAGTTGTCGTCGTAGCGCCCGGTCACGACCGCGTCGGTGAGGACCTCGATCCCGGGCGCGGCCGCCACCTCCTCGCGCAGCTCCCGCAGCAAGGAAAGGTCGCCGCCGCCCCACCGCAGGTGACCGCCCAGCCGGTGCTCTTCCTCCACCAGCATGACGCCGGCCCCGGCCCGCGCGGCGGCGGCCGCGGCGGCCATCCCGGCCGGCCCTCCCCCGGCGATCAGCACATCGGGATGCGCGTACCGCTTGTCGGCGACGGCCCGTGGCGTGTCCGGGGACACCGAGCCGGCATGGATGAACCGCTGCAGGACCCGCTCATAGGCCGGCCACAAGCGGCGGGGCCAGATGAAGGTCTTGTAGTAGAAGCCTGCGCCGAGGTACGGCCCGAGCAGCTCATTGGCCGCCTTGATGTCGAACCGCAGCGACGGCCACGCGTTCTGGGAACGCACCTGGATGCCAGGCGACGCCAGGCGATGCGCCCCCCGCACGTTGGGCTCGTCGCCGACCTGGAAGAAGCAGCCCGGGTCCAGATAGCTGGCGGTCAGCAGGCCGCGCGGCCGATGGTACTTGAAGCTGCGGGACAACACTCGCTCGCCGCTCGCCGCCAGCGCGGAGGCGATGGTGTCGCCCAGGTAGGCGCCCACCGTCCGGCCGTTCCACGAGAATGTGAACGGCCACGAGCGCTCGATCTCCTCGCCCGGCTGCGGAGCCAGCCGCATCCGCATCGTGGCGGCGCTCGCCGGCCGGTCCCGGCCGGCGCTAGGGGCAGCGGCTCGCGGGCGGCCCGGAGGCGGCGCGCTCACCGGGCGCCCTCGTCCAGCGTCCGCGCCTGGTTGGTGGCGGTGTCGCGGTCGACCGTGAAGTAGCGCCTGCAGCCCATCCGGTGGTACCAGGTCTCCACGACCGGGCCGCACGGGTTGGCCGGAAAGTACAGGTAGTCCCGCCACGCCTGCGGGGTGGCGGACGCGGGGTCGGGCCTGGTCCTGACGTCCCCGGCATAGTGGAACTCCGCAGCCCCACGCAGGCCGCACCAGGGACACCGGATTTGGATCATGATCCAGGAGCCTTTCTCGGTCAGTGGCCTACCGCCGCCGCGCCCTTCTCCCCGACCAGCCGGCCTGCGGCGAACCGGCTCAGCCCGAACGGGGCGATGATCTCCGGCGTCCGGCCGGTGGCGATGCATTCGGCCATCGCCTCGCCGGAGACCGGGCCCGCCTTGAATCCGTAAGTCCCCCACCCGACGTCCACGTAGAACCCGCCGACTTCAGTCCCGCCCATGATCGGCGAGAAGTCCGGTGTCATATCGCACAGGCCGGCCCACTGGCGCAGCACCCGCATCTTCGACAGCCCCGGCATCAGCGCCAGCACGTGGCTGGCCAGCCCTTCGGTGAACTCCAGCGAGCCCCGCGTCGAGTACGAGGCGAACGGGTCGACACTGGCGCCGAACACCAGCTCACCACGATCGGTCTGGCTCACGTAGACGTGCAGGGTGCCGGAGACCACGACCGGGTGCAGGAACGCCCGCACCGGCTCGGTGACCGCCGCCTGCAGCGGGAACGTCTGGATCGGCAGCCGGACGCCGGCCATCCCGGCCACCAGTGTGGACCAGCCCGCCGCGGCGTTGAGGACCACCGGGGCCGCGATGTCCCCCCGGTTCGTGCGCACGCCGCTGACCCGGCCACCCGTCACGTCGATGCCAGTGACCTCGGTGTTCTGGTGCACATGGACGCCCAGCGCGTCGGCGCCCCGGGCGTACCCCCAGACCACGGCGTCGTGCCGGATGATCCCGCCGGGCGGGTGGTACAGGGCGCCCAGGATCGGGTACCTGGTGTCCTGCGAGATGTCGATGAATGGCGCCATCTTCTTGATCTCGCCCGGGCCGATCACCTCGGAATCGACCCCCTGGAGCTGGTTGACCTCCGCCCGCCACCGCATGGTCCGCAGTGATGCGTCGCTGTGCGCCAGGGTGAGATGCCCGCGCCTGGAGAACATCACGTTGTAGTCAAGGCCGGCCGCGAGCTGGTCGTAGAGCTGCAGCGACCGGTCATAGAACCGGACGCCCTCCGGGGTCAGGTAGTTGGATCGCAGGATCGCGGTGCTGCGCCCGGAGCCGCCGCCGCCGATGTAGCCCTTGTCCAGGACCGCGACGCGGTGCACTCCGTGACCCGCGGCCAGGTAGTACGCGGCCGCCAGGCCATGGACCCCGCCGCCGATGATGACCACGTCGTAGCCGCGCTGCAGCGGATGCTCCCGCCAGGCCCGCGGCCACGGCGCGCCGGAAACGCCGTGCCGCAGCAGCGCCCAGGCGGAATACCGGGCCGGCCGGCCGGGGCGGGCTGCTGGCACGGCGTTCCTCCCTCGGCCGGCCGGACCGTGGCCCGGGCGATCTCACCTAGCCGGGAGCATACGACCATCCGTGAAACAATGTCCACTATCAGTGGACTAGGAGGCTTTCCCCGCGGCGATGCCTGGCCAGCCGCCGGCGGGCGGCCGCCGCGGCGGCTGCGGGCCCGCGACACTGGCGGCGACAAACCAGGCCCGAAACGGTGCCGCGCGCCGGTCAGGCCGAGGGAGTGATCGACTTCAGCGAAAGGAACTGAACCGGCAGCTCGACCAGGGCCACCGGGCCATGGGGCACCCCGCCGAGGAACTGCAGCGCGTCGCCCGACTCCAGCAGGTAGCGCGAGCTGCCGCAGCCGTACTCCATCCGGCCGGCGAGCATGTACAGCAGCTCGGTTCCCGCGTGCTGGTACAGGGGGAAGGAATCACCCCGCTCGGTCAGGGTCACCAGCACCGGCTCTAGGGCGTTGTTCGGCGCCCGCATCACGCCGAGCGAGTGGTAGCGGCGCCCGGTGCCCGACCACTTGTGCTCAATCTCGACTCCCTGGCCCGCCTTGACGAAGAGCACGTCCTGCTCCTCGCTCAGGCCGCGGAAGAAGGCGGTCACCGGCACCCGGAGGGCATCCGACAGGCGGGCCAGCGTGGCGAGGCTCGGCGAGGCCTGGGCGTTCTCGATCTTCGACAGCATGCCCTTGGACATCCCGCACGCGGCGGCGAGCTGCCCTACGGTCCACCCGAGCTGCAGCCGGAACTCCCGTACGCGCTGGGCGATCGCCGCCCCCAGCGCCTCTTCCAGGTTCTCCGCGTTGCTGCGAGGCCCGGCGGGAGCGACCCGGTGCTGGCCAGCCCCGTGGTACTCAGCTGCGTCAGCGGTAAGCGGCCCCACGGCTGCTCCTTCCTGCGAGGCGGGCGCCCCCGCGGGAAACGGAAGGCATTTGCCGCCAGCCGTCCCCGCGCGCCGCCGCCACGATGGCGGGCAGGCTGTTGACGGGCCGCAGCGGCACAGCGAAGATGTCCCATGGAGTGAAACATCGTATCTTCATCTTAAACTCTGCGCCCGGTACTTGTAGGGGAGGAGCGCGGCGAGGGATGTGCGGAATCATCGGCCTCCACCTCAAGAGCCAGGACCTGGAGCCACGCCTCGGCGAGTTGCTGACGGTCATGCTCGAGGCCATGACCAGCCGTGGGCCCGACTCGGCGGGTATCGCCGTCTACTCCGGCGCTGACGGCGCAAGCGGGCCTGACGCGCAGGTCCCGCAATATTCGCTGCGCTGCGGCGAGGCAGTCGACTGGGACCATCTCGCCAGTGACCTCGGTGCGGAACTCGCCATCCAGACAACGGCGGCTAGGGCCACCGGGGTCACGGCCCGTCGGCTAGGCGGCGACTCGGCGGTCCTGTCCTCCCCCGCGGACGAGATCTCGTTCCTCGCCGCGCTGCGGAAGATAGCCCCGCACGTCGCGCTGGCCGGATACGGCCGCTCGATGGTGGTCGTCAAGGACGTCGGCGCACCCGCCGAGATCTGCTCGAGATACGGCATTCCCGGCTGGGCCGGCTATCAGGGAATCGGCCATACCCGGATGGCGACCGAGTCGGCGGTGACGACCGCCCACTCGCACCCGTTCGCTCCCGCGGCCGACCTCGCGCTGGTTCACAACGGGTCGTTCTCGAACTACGCGACGGTCCGCGGCAGGCTGGCCCGCGCTGGCGTTCAGTGTGAGACCGACAACGACTCCGAGGTCGCCGCCCGGCTGGTGGCGCAGCGCATGGCCGGCGGCGCGGGCCTCGATGAGGCTCTCCGGCAGGTGATGAAGGAGATGGACGGGTTCTTCACGCTGCTGGTCGCCACCAGGACGCAGTTCGCTGTCGTGAGGGATTCGTTCGCCTGCAAGCCGGCGGTGATCGCCGAGACCGGTGACTACGTCGCGATGGCCTCGGAGTACCAGGCGCTGGCCCGGCTGCCCGGCATGGCGGCAGCGGAGGTCTTCGAGCCCGCGCCCGAGGAGATCTACGTATGGAACCGCTGATCCTGAGCTGTGCCGAACTCAGCACCCGCGAGATCAACAGCGCCCTGGCCGCCCTGCCCGACGGCGCCTTCGCCCGGGTCACCGAGCCGCAGGGCAGGCACAACCTCGGGGTGGGCCTGACCAACCGGGTGCGGATCGACATCGCGGGGAACGCCGGCTACTTCACCGGCGCTCTCGGGACCGGTCCCGACATCGTCGTGGACGGTTTCGTCGGCTGGTCGGCCGGCGAGAACCTGATGACCGGGACCATCCGGGTCAGGGGAAACGCCTCAGAGTGCGCGGGCGCCTCCAGCCACGGCGGGACCATCATCATCGAGGGCGACGCCTCGTCCCGGGCCGGGATCTCGATGAAGGGCGGGACGATTCTGGTGGCCGGCGACGTCGGGCACATGAGCGGGTTCATGGCTCAGGCCGGCACCATGCTCATCGGCGGGAACGCCGGGCACGCGCTGGGCGACTCCCTGTACGAGGCGGTCATCTACGTGGCCGGGAAGATCGCCTCGCTCGGCTCGGACGCCAGGATCGAGGAGCTCACCGACTCCGACGTCCGCGTGGTAAGCGAACTGGCGGCGCTCGGCGGCTTCGACCACATCGAGCCGCAGAACGTCACCCGGGTCGGCTCGGCCCGCGAGCTGTACAACTTCGACGCGCTGAAGGACCAGAAATACTGATGGACGACCGCCGCCCGCCGGGCCTGCCCATGGACGCGCACCGCTCCAGCCGCATCTTCCCGCCCGAGGTCATCGCGCAGATCCAGCGGGCGGCGGCCGAAGGGCACTACGAGATCCGCGGGTGGGGCTCCAAGCGGTCCCTTCCCTCCTTTGACGACCTGCTGTTCCTGACCGCCTCGCTTACCCGCTACCCGCTGGAGGGTTACCGGGAGAAGTGCGACATGGCTACGGTGCTCGGCACCAGGTTTGCCAGCAAGCCGGTTGAGCTGGACATTCCGATCACGATCGCGGGCATGAGCTTCGGCGCCCTGTCAGCGCGGGCCAAGATGGCCCTCGGCCAGGCGGCCACCGCGGTGGGGACCTCGACGACCACCGGCGACGGCGGCATGATCAGCGAGGAGCGCGCCGCCTCCAGGCTCCTGGTGTACCAGTGCCTGCCGTCCAGGTACGGGTTCAATCCCGCCGACCTGCGGCAGGCCGATGCGATCGAGGTGGTCATCGGCCAGGGTGCCAAGCCGGGCGGCGGCGGGCTGCTGCTCGGCCAGAAGGTGACCGACCGGGTGGCCGGAATGCGCACGCTGCCGCCCGGCATCGACCAGCGGTCGGCGTCGCGGCATCCCGACTGGGTCGGCCCGGACGACCTGCGGATCAAGATCGAGGAACTACGGGAGGCAACCGGCTGGGAAAAGCCGGTCTACGTGAAGTTCGGCGCTACCCGCGTCACCAATGACGTCAAGCTCGCCGTGGCGGCGGGCGCGGACGTCGTCGTGCTGGACGGGATGCAGGGCGGGACGGCAGCGACCCAGGACTTCTTCATCGAGCACACCGGCATCCCCACCCTGCCCGCCGTGCGGCTGGCGGCGCAGGCGCTGCGGGACATCGGCATGGAAGACCAGGTGCAGCTCGTGGTGTCGGGCGGGATCCGCTCCGGTGCCGACGCGGCCAAGGCGCTGGCGCTCGGCGCGGACGCGGTTTCGGTCGGCGTCGCCCCCCTCATCGCGCTGGGCTGCAACAGCCCGGTCTACTGGCAGGACGGAAGCGACCACGACGCCTCGGACGGCTACCGTGAGCTCGGCACGGAAGCCGGGTTCTGCCACCACTGCCACACTGGCCGCTGCCCGGTCGGCGTCACCACCCAGGACCCGGAACTCGAGCAGCGGCTCGACGTGGAGCGCGGCGCCCGCCAGGTCGCGAACTACCTCAGGTCAATGGCCATGGAGCTGGCCGCGCTCGCTCGCGCCTGCGGCAAGTCAAGCGTCCACAACCTCGAGCCCAATGATCTGGTGGCCCTGACGGTCGAGGCGGCGGCCATGGCGCAGGTGCCGCTGGCCGGCACGGACTGGATACCCGGGCATCCCAAAGGCAGCTGGTGAACCGCCCACTGCAACGCTGCCTCGCGGGTGGTGGCGCGCGAACCCGTCCCGGGCCTGCTCGCCAGGCCCCGCAATCGCCGCTCAGCGCCCTCCGCGCCCCCGCACCACGGCCCGTCCGCCCAGCCGGCCCCGCAGCTCCCGCTCAGCGCCCCCCGCCCTCAGCGCACCACCGCCCGTCCGCCCAGCCGGCCCCGCAGCCCCCGCTCAGCGCCCCCCGCCCTCAGCGCACCACCGCCCGTCCGCCCAGCCGACCCCGCAGCCCCCGCTCAGCGCCCCCGCCCTCAGCGCACCACCGCCCGTCCGCCCAGCCGGCCCCGCAGCCACCGCTCAGCGCCCCCGCCCTCAGCGCACCACCGCCCGTCCGCCCAGCCGACCCCGCCGCCACCGGCGATCACGAAACCAGAGCGATTTTTGATGGCTATGTGACATCAGGGACCGGCGTGACGTCGTCAGAGCCGGGGCAACCACTGGCCAGCGGGCCAATCAGACCACTTATACCGGATTTTGTGATCTTCTTGACCATTTATGTCCGATCTGCGCCAACCAAATCCGGTACAGGTGCGATCAACAGACATTGAGCATCGGCCCTATGGGCGCTAGCGTGCGGCGCGGGCCGATGCTCCGGCTGCAGGGAACGCTAAGTCTGGCCATGGTGACGGTGCCCGCGCTAAGCGGGATCACGATGGCGGAGCGCATGCGAAGGGTCTCGCTGGCCCAATCGCCGGCCAGCAGGAGCCGTTTCTCGAGCCGGTCACTCGGAGAAGGTTCGAGCCGGTCACTCGGAGAAGGTTCGAGCCGTCACTCGGAGAACGTGGCAGGTTCGAGCGACGAGCCGGTTGAATGGAAAAGTCGCAGGTTCGAGCGGATCAGACAGAGATGGTGCCAGGTTGATGTACCGCGGCCCGGACGTTGGCGTACTCTCGCGATACGTATCGGCAAAGTAAACAGTGTCCACTCTCGTGCGGCATCTGGACGGAGCGTGTGCATGTCGGCAGTCGATGACGAGCTTCGGGCGAAGGCGGAAGCGGACGGCATTGAGTTTTTCTTCGCGATGTTCGTCGAGATGCACGGCAAACCGTGCGCCAAGATGATCCCGGTCGAGGCGATCGACGTCCTCACCGGAGGCGGCGCGGGCTTCGCCGGGTTCGCGGCCGGGCCGATGGGGCAGACGCCGGCCGACCCTGACATGATCGCCATTCCTGATCCGGCCTCCTACGTGCTCGTGCCGTGGCAGCCGGGGCTGGCCGTGGTGCAGTGTGACATCCACGTCGAGGGCGAGCCCTGGCCGTACACCCCGAGGCTGATCCTGAAGGCGATGCTGGCGAAGGCCGGCCAGCGCGGCCTGATCTACAACGCCGGATGCGAAGCGGAGTACTTCCTCGTGCGGCGCGGCAGCGACGGCCGGGTGGAGCTGGCCGACCCGCTCGACCGGGCGGAGGCGCCCTGTTACGACGCCAAGGGCCTGACCCGGATGTTCGACCATCTCACCACGGTGTCGAAGTACATGAACCGCCTGGGCTGGGCGAACTACGCCAACGACCACGAGGACGCCAACGGCCAGTTCGAGCAGAACTTCAGGTACGCCGACGCGCTCACCACCGCCGACCGCCTCATCTTCTACCGCTACATGGTGCATACGCTGGCGCACCAGGCGGGCCTGGCAGCGACCTTCATGCCCAAGCCGTTCGGGAACCTGACCGGCTCGGGCCTGCACCTGCACTCCAGTCTCTGGGATGCGGAAACGGGCGCCGAGCTATTCGCCGACGCGGGCGATCCGCGCGGGCTCGGGCTCTCCGAGCTCGCATACCACTACATCGGCGGGCTGATTGCGCATGCCCCGGCCATGGCCGCGGTCACCTGCCCCACCGTCAACTCTTACAAGCGGTTCGGCGTCGGGGCACCGCAATCCGGCGCCACCTGGGCCCCGGCGTACGCGACCTACGGCGGGAACAACCGCACCCAGATGCTGCGCGTGCCCGAAGGCGGCCGGGTAGAGAACCGCGCCTGCGACGGCTCGGCCAACCCGTACCTGGCCCTGGCTGTCCAGCTGGCAGCGGGGCTGGACGGCATCGACCGGGACCTGGACCCCGGTGAGCCGAACCGCGACAACCTGTACCTGCTGCCGCCCGAGGAGGTCGCGGCGCGCGGCATCCAGGCCCTGCCCCCCACCCTGCTGCACGCGGCGGATGCGCTGGTCGCCGATGACGTGCTGCGGGCCGCCCTGGGCAAGACGCCTGACGGCGACTACGTCGACTACTTCGCCAAGATCAAGCGCCAGGAATTCCTGGCCTGGCACTCGGTGGTGAGCGACTGGGAAGTAGAGCGTTACCTGACCCTCTTCTGACCGGCCCTGCCGCGGCCGGAAGCGCACCCAGGGGGCGGCCACTCCTGCATCGCCGCCGCCCAGCACCACCACGCCCTGCACCACTACGCCCTGCACCACCACGCCCGGCGGCCCTCCGGGCCACTGCGAACGATCACGCACTGCTAGCCGATGGGGCGACTTTGCCGGCGCCCGGCCTCGATCCCCTCTGCGCCGTGCCTGACGGCGAGTGCCGCTCTTGACGATCCACCCGTATCATTTAGGTATGTGACCGGGCAGCCGACGGCAGGAGGCATCCCGATGCACGCACCAGATGACAGCACCACTCCCTCGCGATCTGTCACCGTTATGAGGCGTCTGATCAGGCCATGGGAGTACCGGCACCGCCGTGCCGTCGCTGGCGTGCGCTTTGCCGCCGGCGGCTTTACTCTCGGCATCGGCCTCGTTCTGCTCTCTCTCGGTCGCAGCGCGGGAACTGACCAAGAGCGGCGAAAATGCGACAGGTTGGCAGCGTGGTTCCTGGTGGATGCGGCGTTGCAATTCTTGGGCGGCTATATGGATATGACTGTCGACCGCTCCGCACCTCCCCGAGCCTGAGTCTGCGCTATACGGCGTGCAGGATCGATCGACTCGACAACCGCTGTCCCGGCTAGGCGAATCGCTGTAGGCAATATGCCGCCCGTTTCTCACATCAGCAGGAGCGGCATGAGGACGAAGGCAATGGCCATGGCGATCGCGGCCATCAGGAGTACCCCTCCCACCAGCACGAGTATCTTCGTCACGCCGACGATCCGCCAGGTGGCAACAGCCACGCCGCTGCCAAGTCCAGACATCGCGAAGGTATGCAGCGACCAGCCGCCGCGCTGAGTGATGCCCGTCAGAATGGCTCCCCCGATGATGGCAGCTAGGACACCTGTCAAGAGGTCCTTGTAAAACCATCTCATACGGCCGCAGTCCTTCCTTGCGTGAATGGTAGGGAAACGGTGAGGCAGGAGCGGGTCTCGGCCACCAAATTGATGCAGCTTTCGTCAGATCGCGTGCAGCCTGGTTATGTGCAGCGCCACCATAGTGAGCGCGGCGACAATAGCCGCCACTATGGTCATAGTGGCGGCAAGGGGAAGGGTGCCTGCGAATGCGGGAGACCTGGCCGACAGGTCGCGGTCCAGCGGCGCCGCTGGCGGCCCGCCGCGTAGGTCGAGGCCTGGCACGTAACCTAGCCGCCAGATTTCCACGACCGACAGGGCGGTGACCGCGGTAGGTCCGCCGATAAGCAAGAGCAGGCCGAAAAAGCCTGCCGGGCCGGGATCGTGATCAGACCCGAGGACATAAGGTCCAACCACGGCCACCGTCCACGCAGCCGCAGCGGTCAGCACGGGCGGCAGCACCGGGTGGCCTTCGGCTCCCCGGCAGGCGTAAGTCACGCAGTAGAACGAGCTCACTGACGCCAGGGTGATGCACCAGAGGATGAGCAGCAATGGGACTATGGCCAGGGTGAGAAGTGTCCCGATCAGGGGATTGGCGTCCAGCGTGTCCCAGATCATTGCGAAAAGGTAGATGCCGAAGCAGATGCCAAGGTAGGCGAGGAACGCGCGGGCCGGTATGACCATCCGCCGGGCCACGCGGAGTCGCTCAGTCCGGTGGGTCGCGGCGATCAGTCCGAGCCCAATTATCATTGATTCGATGCCCACCACAAACGTCGTGATGACCAGGCCTTCTATTCGCTGGCCGAGGTTGATCTGCGAAGTGTGCAGTCCCTGATACCGGAGTCCCACGGCGATCACGATTAACAGGCCGATAGCGCTGCGGGCATATCCGAGTCGCATCATCGTGCTGTCTTCGGCGACCCACCTGTTTTCTTCTCTGGGCTTGAATAGGCGTATCGCGAGCCTGCGCGGAAACGCGAAGAAGGAGATGACGTGTCCCATGGCGGGAACGCTATGCGCTGCGCTGGGCCGTGACCATGCGGAATCACCCACGGAAATACATACGGTTCGGGCGTCAGCCAGAGTCGTCCGGCAGGCTGCCCAGAGCCTGCTGTACCCGCTGCATGTCGCAGTCGCACCCCATGCGCTGGTACAGCGCGAGCGCTTCTTCGTAGCAGATTCGTGCCTGGCGGACATCGCCCTCGCTCAGGTGCGTTCCGGCGATCCCGTCGAGAGCGTCGGCCTCGTCCTTGATCGAGCTGATCTTCCGTGCGAGGGCAAGCGCTCCCGTATACCGGGTGCGGGCTTCGCCGGTTTCGCCGACCGTGGCGGCCAGCGCGCCGTAGTGATTCAGCGTCTCGGCTTCACCGCCAGGGTCGTCGACATCGTGGAAGAGCTCCAGAGCCTGACGAAGTGAGCGATCGGCCTGTTCGTACTCCCCGGTCAGCGTGCACACGCTGCCGAGGAAAGCGAGCGCCCCAGCCCGCCCGCGCCGGTAACCCACCTCACGGTAGATCGTCTGAGCTTCGGCGAGAACGTTCGTGGCCTCCTCCAGCAGGCCCGCGTCCCGGTAAACGCCGCCGAGGAAAAGCAGGCTGTTCGCCTGCCCGATGGGCTCGCCACGCTCACGGTAGATGGCCAGCGCCCCGGTCAGGCACTCCTCGGCCGTATCGAGCGCACCGGTTGTCCACTGCACACCGCCCAGGTAGGCAAGAGTGATTGCTTCCCCATAGCGCACATCCAATCCCCGGAAGAGACTCAGGGCTTGCTGGAGACTTTCCTTCGCGGCCTCGAACTTTCCCATTTGCCGTTGCAGCGCCCCGAGTTCGGCGCGGACGCCAGCCTCGCCGTGGCGATCACCAAGTGCCTGGTACAGCTTCAGCGCCTCGCTCAGATCCTTTTCGCCATCCGACGCGGCCCCGGTAAGGCGCTCTACCACGCCTAGCTCAACCAGAGCGGCCGCCAGCCCGCCGCGCTCGCCAAGCTCGCGGTAGCAGCTAGCGGCCCGGGTAAGCGTCGTGGCAGCTCTCCCCAGTTCCCCGAGTTGCCGTTGCCCGACGCCCATATGCACAAGCGCAGCTGCCTGGCCCGCCGGATCACGGGCCTCTCGCGCGGCAATGTAAGCGACCTGATGCATAGCAAGGGCCTGCGGCCACGGGCCATATGCACGGAAGTACTGCGCGAGCGCCGCGGACAAGGCAACGACATAGTCCGGTCGGCCGAGGCGACGCGCGTAATGGACCGAGGCATCCAGGTTGGCCAGTTCCGAACTGACCCAGGCCCGCGCCTGCTCGGTGGTTATCAGGCGCGGTGTCGCGGGTGGTGCGCTGATGACAGCGGCATGACCTGCTGCTGGACTGCGCCGGTCAAAACGAAGATCGGAGGCCTGGACCGAGAACAGGTAGAAGTCCAGCAGCTGGCCGGACACCGCCACGCTCTCACCCGCCGCAAGGCTTCTCGCATAAACGCGCACCAGGTCGTGAAAGCGGTACCTTCCCGGGACGCGCTGCATGATCAGATTGTGGTCAAAGAGGGAGTCGACGAGCCGCCGCGCGTCCTCGCCGGGAACCAGGCTTTCCGCCGCGCAGACATCGAAGTCCGGACCCGGGATCAGCCCCAAGCGCCGGAACATCCGCTGCTCAGCCGGGAACAGACGACCGTATGAGAGTTCAAAGGCGGCTCTGACACCCCGGTCCTCGTCCTGCAGATGGGCAAGGCGCCTGTGCTCGTCGCGGAGTTCCTCCAGCACGTCAGCGAGGCCCAGCGCCGCGCGGCGCCTTGACCAGGCCGCGATGATCCGGATCGCCAGCGGCAGGCGGTCGCACAGGCGGATTATCTCCCCCAGGTCTGGGTCGTCCGCCCGTACTCGCCCCGGGCAGGCCACCGAGCCGAACAACGCGATGGCATCATTCTCGGGCAAGGTGCCCAGGCCGAGCACGACCGCGTCGTCGAGGCCTCTGAGGCTCTTACGACTGGTGATGATGACTGGACAGCCGACAGCACCGGGGAGCAGCGGCCGCACTTGCCCCGCACTGGCGGCATTGTCCAGGACGATCAGGGTCCTGGTCCCGGCCAGGAGACTCCGGTAGACGCCCGCCCGCTCGTCCAGCTTCGGCGGAATTACCTCATTGGGCATGCCGAGGCAGTGCAATAGCGAGCGCAGCGCTTCTTCCGAGCGGAGCGGCCGCAGGCCACGCGTGTACCCATGCAGATCGATGAAAAGTTGTCCATCCGGGAAGGAACCGGCGATCTGGTGTGCGGCATGCAGCGCAAGCGCTGTCTTTCCGACCCCAGGCATTCCCTCGAGGACGTATATGCCCGCTCGATCGTCGTCCGTAGCCGCGGCGGCTAGTTCACACAGCTCACCTTCCCTGCCTAAGAACGAGCGGATGGCATACGGCAGCGTCCTCGTGGCCGCCCCTTGGCCCGCCGTTGCCGCCGTGCGCGCGGCCGCTGTCGTGTCGTCCATCGCTTGTGTACCCGGGGCCGCTCGTTTCCGGCCGCCAACGGCTGCGTCGAGCCTAGAGGCTTTCTCGAAACCGGCCCGTTCCTCGGGCGTCAGGTTCAGCGCGTTGGCAAGCCGCTGAACGGTCGAACGCTGCGGGGTCCGGGTCTTGCCAAGCTCCAGCTCGCTGATCGTGACGACCCCCACATCGGATGCGTCGGCAAGATCTTCAATGGTCAGCCGCCGACCCGTTCGTAGCTCCCGCAACTGCCAGCCGAAACTCCCGTAAGGCGGTATGGCCATCACCGGTCCCCCATTGAATTTCCAAGGCTCTACGACGCTGGAATCCGCGACTGTTTCCATTTATAGCGTCACGAAGGGTCAGTCGCGTCCTTGTCGAGCATCACCGTGCACACCACGGCCGCAGCCGGGGCCGAGGAGTCATCGGAGGTGCTCTGCCTGGTCACCACCCTGCTTGATGTTGAGGAGTACCCGGCGCTGGACCTGGCCTGCTGCTACCCGCGCCAGTGGGGCTGCGAGACCGTCATCACCCGCAGAATCCAGGTCACCTAATGTCCGATCCAGTTGAAGGCTGCGAGCCCCGGCGCTGAACTGCGGCTTACAGGGTAGGTCTGACCAGGTTCCGGGATCTGGTCAGATTAGCCTCGCGGATTTGGTGCCAGCCAGGGGATCAGTTCGCCTTCCGCTCGCGCCTTCGGAGACGGCGCTCCGTGGCCGCCGGGAGAGGGCACGCTCTGGCTCAGCCCGGACGAACTCACCGAGCTCAGGAGAAGCCCGGCACCGTCTCGGGCTTGTCAGCAGCCGAATCCGTCGCGGCGGCCCTCCTCCTCAGGTGTCGGATCAGAAACTCGTCCCGAATATCCTGATCTGCTGGAACCGGAGCGATATGGGATGGGTCACCGTTGGTGGCTCTGCGGTTGCTACCGCCCGGCCGATTCGATGTTGCGCTTGAGGTTGGCGAACTGGCGTGTCTGCCCCGTCCAGTGGACCGGCGGGTGGATCCAGAAGTTGATCAAGCGCTCGAGCCAGCGCGGACGAATAGACTGATATCCGCTTTGCACGAGCCGAGTGCGATCGCCGGGTAGCTCCTTGAGCAGGAATCCCCAGAGGCCATCGATGTAGGCAGAGGGCCTCGGCTGGGCCGGGTCGAGGCGACGGACATGCAAATCGGTCAACCCGCGCAATCCCAGGAACCGTCCTGGTTCGAGCGCTGCCACCTGCCAGGGGTACGCGGGGCCAGCTGGCGACCCGGCCGACAGGTAGTCCCCAACTGAGAGGTTCTGCCACTCAGGGTGAACCTCCCTGGCACTTGGGCGGCCTCCGTTGTCGAGGCGATCCCAGGAGTACCAGCCAGCTCGGTCATATCCCATCTGGACGAGCCACGGCCACACGCTGGCGGGCGGAGCCTCGATCGTCACGGCCATGGTCGAGGATCGAACGCCGTCGGGGATGAGTTCACGCCCGGGTAGGTGTCCTCCACCTCCTTGTCGGTGGCCCCCCAGCGATCCATCCGAGGGCGCAGGACAAGCCCATAAACGGCGGCCGTTAGACCGACCAACCCGGCAAGCTTGCGGCCAATCGCCATACAACAATCGTCCTGCGGCTGTCACTGCCGCTCAAGAGGCCAAAGGCCGCCCCGTTGGACTACTTCGGGGTGGCCCCGGGGATGGGACGCCCGCCTCTACCGGCAAAGGTGAGCTTGCGGGAGCATCCTCACAGTGCTAATCAGAGACGAGGAGTCAAGCGAGCAGAGCGCAGCTGCTGTCAGCCTGTACTGGATACCCCTGGGTGCCGGCCTAGACGTCGTTCGCTTGAACGTGGCTCGCCTGAGCGGCAAGGTGTTTGAGGCCGTCAGCGCTCTTGTCCAGCGAAGGTCGCCTTGCGACCTGTACCATGCCGCGCTCGAGGTGGCCCTTCCTGGCCGCCGCTTCGTCATCGAGATGACGGGGGCGCCGGACCTGCACGGTCGCGAGCGGGGCGTCGTCTGTCAAGGCGCCATGTTCGCACATTGGCTGGGCCGTCTTCGCCTGTTCCGTTACGAGGTCCGATGCTGGCCCGACGGTACGATCCCTGACGCGAAGTGGGCAGTGGACAGCCCCGTGCTACTGAGCACCGACGTCAAGAAGGCAAGCCGACTGCTGGAAGTGGCGGCCGCGGTCCCGGTGCTTGTGTGGGGTCGCGACCAGGTCCGCACCGGGGAAATGTGGAACTCGAACTCGGTGGTCTCATGGCTGCTGGAACGCTCTGGTATCGGGGCGGAGAACGTCAGACCGCCCAAGAGAGGGAGAGCACCGGGCTGGGCAGCCGGCGTGACCGTGGCCTTGCGACCCGTCCAGGACCCCGAAAATCACCGGTGACGTGCGGGGCCTTGGACCCCCGCGGCCCTGGAAGAGATGCGGCGCGCCATTGGAGTTTCATCTAGACGGGCTACGCCAAGGCGGCCAGTCAGTCCCGCGCTTGGCCAGGGAATAGTCCACCAGGACCGCGACGGTATCGCCGAACGCCAGCTGGTCTACGGCGGCTGCCGACAGCGACTCGGGCACGGCGCCGGGGTGGGTGGTGAACAAGTCCAGCGGAATCGGCTCGGCGGCCAGGTGCGCGCAGACATCCAGCAGCGGGCCTTCGCCTCAGCCTCGGCAATCCCGAACACATCCGCCCCGTCGGAGGGTGTAGCGGGCGAGTCGTCTGGTCATGATGATGACCATGGCCCATTGGACCATCGCGGCGTGGTGTTCCGGCCGGCCGTTCGTAGTCGCGGACTGTGCGTCGGCAACGGTTGATCCAGGAGAAGGTGCGTTCCACGGCCCATCGGCGGTGCAGGACGACGAAGCCGGTCTGGTCGGCGAGTTTGCGGACGATCTGCAGGGTGATGTTGAGGCTGGGTGCCGGCCCAGGTGACCAGGGTGCCGCTGTAGCCTTGGTCGGCCCCAGATAAGTCAGATGCTGGGGAAACACATCCGTAGGGCCTGCAGAAGGAGGCGACCGCTGTCGCGGTCTTGTTCGTGGGCGCCGGTGACGAGGATCGCCACCAGCAGTCCGGTGGTGTCGACGATGATGTGGCGGTTACGTCCGTTGATCTTTTTGCCGGCGTCGTAACCGCCGCTGGGACGCCCGACGATTTCCGCCGCGCGGGGGGACTGGGCGTCGATCAGGCCGGCGGTCGGGACGGGTTGGCGGCCTTCGGCGACGCGAACCTGTTCACACAGGGTGTCATGGATCCGGGACAGGGTGCCGTCGGCGGCCCAGACGGTGAAGTAGTGGTAGACGAGCTTCGGGTGCGGGAAGTCGATCGGCAGGGCCCGCCAGACGCAGCCGTTGTGGGCGACGTAGCGGATCGCATCGATGACGTCCCGCCGGGAATACCGCACGGGTCGACCGCCTCGGGCCGGGCGCGGACCGCCGACCGGGACCAGGCTCGCGATCAGGTTCCATTCGGTGTCGCTAGTGTCCGACGGCAGACCCGTCGCCGGGCGGTCGGTAGATGGCCGCCGGGTACGGGCGCGGCGGTGGATCCAAGCTCTAACGAATAACGCGATAGTCGACGAGCAGATAGCCAGTCGGTGAGACCTCGCTTCGGATCGATTCGAGCTGAATCGATGGCAAGCCGTCGAGGAGTCGTCGTCCGCGGCCGGCGATCCTCGGCGCTATCACGAGCCTGAGTTCGTCGACAACGTCGGCGGCGAGCAGCGCCTGCGCGACCGAGATACTCGCGTGGACGCCGACATCGTCTCCGCGCTGCTGCTTGAGATCCCGAACGACTTCGACCAGCCCGCCGTCGAGCACCGTCGCATTGGCCCAATCTCGGTCAAGGGGCGTCGATGTCGCGACATACTTCGTGACCCCGTTGATGAATGTCGCGAATGGCTGGATCTGGCTGCTCGGCCAGAACTGCGCCCACTCGGTGTAGCTACGGCGGCCGAGAATGACCGCGTCCTGTGTCGCGATCACAGCGGCAAGGTTGGCGTCCATCGCGTCGTCCCAGTCGGCGAAGAAACTATCTGGGTCCTCGGCAACCCCGTCGAGGGACAACAACTCGTACACGACGATCTTTCGCACGCCCTACACCTCCGATTGGTCTCGGTGCTACTAGTTGACTGATCAAGCCGCCGAAACTCATCGCTGCGACGTGCAGGACGTCGGGTACGAGATCCGGTGTGAAGCTGGGCGGCGACGGCGTGATCCTGTGGGAGCCGCGGCCGGGCGGGCGCGAGTGCGCATTCGTCTACGACACCACGGTCGTCGCACGGTACCGGCCGGCCCGTTATTTTCCAGGCTCTAAGGTCCAGGCGATCCATTCCGCCCAGGCCCGGTCCGCCTGCGTGCAGGACACAAAGAAGTCCCATTTGCCATGCGAACCATCACCCTCGGTCACCCCCGTACAGTCCCATAGATCCGGGCCGATCATCCGCCGGAACCTCCGCCGACTCCCGAGGCACGCTCATTGCGAACCCGGACACGCGTCCGCACCCGGCGGCCGGACCGGGCCCATCGCCCCGGAAGGCCTGCTCATGCCAAATGCGTGCCCAGATCGCCGCTAGCCACAGCGTCCGGACAGCTCAGGCAGGTCCACGGACGGGTCTTGAATCGCTAGGGCCGACGGCTACCTGGGTCATGACCAATGTGCGAGGTGCCACGCTCAAGGCGCGCTACGGTAGCGGAACGCTCATGGTTCACGACCTGGCTGGCCTGCGAGGCCGACCACAATAGATGCCTTTTACCTGCCCTCGAACTGCGGCACGCGCTTGTCGGCGAACGCGGTGGCGCCCTCGACCGCGTCGTCGGTCCGCATGACGCGGAGGAAAAGCTCTCGTTCAAGTGCGAGGCCCTCGGCGAGCGAAGCACCCAGGCCTTGGAAGATGGCGGCGCGAGCTGCCGACACGGCCAGCGGGCCCCGGGCCGCAATGGTGCTGGCCAGGGTGATCGCCTCGGGAACGAGGCGGTCACTGGGCACGATCCGGTTGACCAGGCCCCAGCGCAGCGCTTGCTCGGCGGAGATCGGCTCGCCGGTCAGGATCATCTCCATCGCCGGACCGAGCGGGATCGCCCGGGGAAGCCGCTGGGTTCCCCCGGCGCCTGGGATGATGCCCCACTTGGTCTCCGCCAGGCCGAACGTCGCGTTGGCCGAGGCTAGCCTGATGTCGCAGGCCAGAGCCAGCTCGAGTCCTCCGGCCAGGGCATGGCCATTGACCGCGGCAATCTTGGGTTTGCCGCTGAAACGATCGGTGATGCCGCCGAGGACCCACGGCGGCGACTGGCCGGCCCGAACGGCGTCCCGGAACGGCGGGATCAGTTTCCGCAGGTCGGCGCCGGCGCTGAAGGCCGCGTCTCCGGCGCCGGTCAGCACCGCGGCTCGCAGCGAGTCGTCGCGCTCATACTCCTCGAATGCCGCCGTGAGCGCTTCGTTGTGCTCAGGGTCCAGGGCATTCATGACTTCTGGGCGGTCAATGGTGATGACCGCCACCGCACTCGATACCTCGTACCTGATCGGCATGCTGCTCAGCCTCCGGAGGGCTGGTTCGGCGGCAGGCCACCAACGTGCTGGCTGGTTGCCGCACGGCCTGGCACCTGGCCGACGGCTGGGTCAGGAGCCGGGGGCCGCGAACCTCGTGTTAATTTTCAGGGCCTCGTCCATCTCCTGCGGGGTCAGGATTGGCTCGATGTTGCAATGGCCGGTGCCTGCGGCATTGACCGCTTTGGCCAGCGCGGCCGCCGTGGCGGTGTCGGGAAGCTCGAGGATGATGAAGGTGTCGTTCTCGGCGAGACCGAAGTACATCGCCTCCAGGCGGCCGCCCAGGCCCTTGGCCATGGCCGCGAGCTGGGCGTGACGCTGCGTTGCTCCTGACTTGGTCAGGCCGGCGACGCCCTCGCTGGTGTAGGGACCTCTGGCCATGAACAGGGGCATACTTAATTCCTCAGGACTAGAGGGGCTGCAGGGACGATAGCGGGCCTCGCGATCCAGGCTGGCGGCCGGGGCTGATGTAGACATACTGGATCCTGTAGCCGGCAGATGCCAGGGGCCGGCCGCTGGCAATCGCGGGCCTGCCGCCGCCGCGATGGCCCGCTCCGCACCCGCTCAGCGCAGGCGCAACCTCCTCGAAACATCACCGAAACGTGGTCCCCCCTCCGCGCTCCCGCGGGCCTATTGACAGCTTAAGTCGGGATGTATATGTTTCAGTCAATTTAATTCCGGGTTGGGTCGGGTGGTGGCCGAGCTGACGGGGGCGCGCCCGGCGGTTCTGTCGAAGGTCAGGACATGCGGAGTCGGTGAGAGAAGGCTTCAATGCGCGCTGCGGTGCTCCAGACACGGCAAGGGTCCGACTGTCAGGACGCGGGCGCGACTGAGCCCGGCGGACATTCTCTGCACATGGCCGGCGCGTGCATCCGGCGGCACCGGAGCTGTCGATGAGCTCGGCGGCCGCATGGAGCCTGGCCGAACTCGACGGGATGGCCCAGGCCGCGCTGGTCCTGGCCGGTGACGTCTCCGCGCGTGAGTTGGCCGAGGCGGCTCTGGCCCGGGTGGACGACCTCGACCCCGCCCTCGGATCGGTCGTGTGGCGGATGGCGGATATTGACCGCCAGCTCGAGCAGCTGGCCGCCCGGCGGCCCAATGGCCCGCTGTTCGGTGTCCCGACCCTGCTGAAGGACATCGGGGCCGATTACGCCGGCGCACCCCAGCGGCTCGGGTCCAGGTTCATCCCCGCCAGCCCCTCCGACCATGACAGCGAGCTCGTGGTGCGGCTGCGGCGGGCGGGACTGACGATGATCGGGAAGAGCGCCACCTCCGAGTTCGCCAACTCCGGCGAGACAACCCTGCCGGGCCCCACCAACAATCCTTGGCAACTTGACCGGTCGACATCCGGATCCAGCACCGGGTCCGCCGCCGCCGTCGCGGCCGGCCTGGTCCCGATCGCCCACGGCAGCGACTCGGGCGGATCGATACGGCTTCCGGCCGGCTGGTGCGGCCTGTTCGGGCTCAAGCCGTCCCGGGGTCGCAACCCGTACGGCCCCGACGGCAGCGAGGGGTGCGCCGGGCTGTCCGCTGCCCACATGCTGACGCGCTCCGTCCGGGACAGCGCCGCCGCGCTCGACGTGCTGGCCGGCCCCGACGTCGGCGCGCCATTCCTCGCCCCGGCGGCGCCTGCCTCGTTCCTGGCCGAGGTCTCTCGCGATCCCGGCCGTCTCCGGATCGGGTGGACCGGCCGGGCTCCGCAGGGCGTGCCGGTCGATGAGGCGTGCCGGTCCGCAGTCTCCTCGACCGCCCGGCTGTGCGAGGAGCTGGGTCATGTTGTCGAGGAGGCCAGCCCGGCCTATGACGAGGAATCGCTCTTCCGCGAGTTCGAGTACCTGACCTTCGACGCCAGCGTGGCAGCCATCGAGGAGTGGGAAACGCGTCTGGGCGCCGTGGCCACCGACGCCGACATCGAGCCCCTGACCTGGTACCTGATCGAGCGAGGCCGTCCCCGGACGGCGGGCGAGCACATCAACGGCGTCTCGCGGCTGCGGCGGGTGGCGCGTGACGCGGCCGCGTTCTTCGAGGCCTACGACCTCTTCCTGACCCCGACCAATCCCACGCTGCCCGCCCTCCACGAGCAGCTGACCCCGACCGCCGACGACGTTGAGCAGGTGTGGGCGGTGGAGCTGGACGGCGGCTGCTTCACCATCCTCGCCAACGTCCTCGGGACGCCGGCGATGAGCGTTCCGCTGGACTGGTCGGCGGACGGCCTGCCGATCGGCTCGCATTTCACCGCCGCGCCAGGGCGCGAAGACGTGCTGCTGCGGCTGGCCGGCCAGCTGGAGGCGGCCCGGCCGTGGGCCCAGCGCTGGCCGCCCGTCACCAGGCCGCCGCTCGGCGCCGGGAGGGCCGCCCGGTGACCACCCTGGAGGAGCGCTACGAGCGTTACGGAACGCCGGTGCACATCACCGGCATCCAGGCGATCACCCGCCTGGTCATCGAGCAGCAGCGGCGGGACCGCGCCCGCGGGCTCGACACCGCCGGGCTGGTCTCCGGTTACCCGGGCAGCCCGCTGGGCGGCGTGGACCGTGAGCTCGCCCGCCGCGCCGATCTCCTCAACGCGCACGGCGTGGTCCACCTGCCCGGCGTCAACGAGGAGCTGGCCGTCACCGCGATCATGGGCAGCCAGCTGGCGCCCACCCTGCGCGGCGCCAAAGTGGCCGGTGTCAATGGCCTGTGGTACGGCAAGGCACCCGGTCTCGACCGGGCCGGGGACGCCCTGCGGCACGGCAACTTCACCGGAAGCCACCCCAGCGGGGGCGTCGTTGTGGTGGTCGGCGACGACCCGGGCGCCAAGTCCTCGACGATCCCGAATGCCTCCGAGGTGGCGCTCTCGGACGCCCTGATCCCGGCGCTGTACCCCGGCCACGTGGAGCAGCTGTTCGAGGCCGGGATGCACGCGTACGAGATGTCGCGGGCCACGGGCCTGTGGGTCGGCCTGAAGGTGGTCTCCGCGGTGGCCGACAGCTCGGGGACGGCGATGTTCCCGGCCCCGGCCGGCCTGCCTGCCGCGATGGAGCGGCAGGCGCCTGCGCCCACCGGCCGCCTGCTGCCGCCGTTCAGCCTCGTCACCGAGCAGGAGATCTGGGAGCAGCGCCTTCCGGCCGCTCAGGAATACGCGCGGCGAGCCGGGCTCGACCTCATCAGCGGCGGCCCGGCCCCGCTGGGGATCGTTGCCGCCGGCCGGGCGTACGAGGACCTCAGGCAGGCACTGGAAGAGGCCGGCGTCGACACCAGCCGCCCGGACGCGGCCGGGCTCCGCCTGCTCCGGCTGACCATGATGTGGCCTATCGAGCCCGAGATCGTACGCAGTTTCGCCGCAGGCGTGCGCGAGATCTTCGTCATCGAGGAGAAGCGGGCGTTCATCGAGACCGGCATCAAGGAAATCCTCTACGGCACGGCTAATGCCCCGCGCGTAGTCGGCAAGCGGGATGCCGTGGGCCGGAGCCTGGTACCGGCCCACGGCACCCTCGACGCCAATTCCATCGCCCGGCTCCTGGCCCGCCGGATGGCGGCGCTGGCGATTCCCGTTCCCGCCGGGCTCGACCAGCTGAACTCGCGAAGCGAGCAGCGGCGCGCCTCGCTCCCGCTGATCGCGGTGGCCGAGCCGCGTACTCCGTTCTACTGCTCCGGATGCCCGCACAGCCGCTCGACCAGAGCGCCGGCCGACACCCTCGTCGGGGCGGGAACCGGCTGCATGGCGATGATCCTTTACATGGACCCGGCCCAGGTCGGCGATGTCGTCTCCAGTACTCAGATGGGCGGTGAGGGAGCGCAGTTCATCGGGATCGCCCCGTTCGTCACCGGTCAGCCGCTGCTGCAGAACATGGGCGAGGGAACGTTCCACCACTCGGGGCAGCTCGTCATACGCCAGGCGGTGGCGGCCGGGACCACGATGACCTTCAAGATCCTCTACAACCGCTCGATCGCGATGACCGGGGGTCAGCAGCCGCCGAACACGCTGCCGCCGGCCACCATCGCCCGGCAGCTGCTCGACGAGGGCGTGCGCCGGATCGTGATCACGACCGACGAGCCCGCCGGTTACCGGGCCGTCCGGCTGCCCGCCGGGTGCACGGTGCGCCACCGGGACGATCTGGAGCAGATCCAGCGTGAGCTGCTCGCCGAGTCCGGGGTGACCGTGCTCATCCACGACCAGGAATGCGCGACCGAGAAGCGGCGGGGGCGGGTCAGCGGCCGGGTACCCACGCCGGCCCGCCGGGTGGTCATCAACCAGCGGGTCTGCGAGGGCTGCGGCGACTGCGTCCGCCAGGCGAACTGCCTGTCCCTGCAGCCGGTCGACACCGACCTTGGCCCGAAGATGAGCATCCACGCCTCGAGCTGCAACCTTGACGCCTCCTGCTTGCTGGGCGACTGCCCATCGTTCGTCAGCGTCCCTGCTCCGCGGCCGGGCCGGGCGGCCGGGCGGCCCGGCGGGACGGCATCGGGTGCGGCGCCAGGCCAGGCAGCTCGCCCGGTGCCAGGACAGGCAGCTTGCCCGGTGCCAGACGCGGCAGCCGGGCTGTCGGCTGGGCTGGCAGCTGGGGCGGCGCCCGGGGCGGCGGAGCCGGTGCCGCCGCCCCCGCACTTCGATCCCCCGCCGGTATTCGGCCTGCGGATGGTGGGGATCGGCGGGACCGGCGTGGTGACCCTGTCGCAGATCATCGCGACCGCCGCCTCGCTCGACGGCCTGTCGGTCTCGGCCCTCGACCAGACCGGGCTGGCCCAGAAGGGCGGCCCGGTGGTCTCCGACATCATCCTCGGGACGCAGGCCCGGCCGGCCGCCGTGCGGTTGTCCGAGGCGTCCGCTGACCTCTACCTGGCGCTCGACCCGACGGCCGCGGCGCAGGAGAAGGTGCTGAGGGTGGTCAACGAGCAGACGACGGCCGCCGTCACCTCGACCTCGCTGCTGCTCACCGAGACGGCCATCCGGGGGACCGCCGGGCCGGCCCTGAACGTCGGGGAGTACCTGTCGAAGCTCGGCCAGGCGGTCCGGCCCGGTGCCGTCGTGGCTATGGACGCCGTGGCGCTGGCCGAAGAACGCTTCGGGAGCCACCTGCCGGCCAACATGATCATTCTTGGCGCGGCTGTCCAGGCCGGGTACCTCCCCGTCGGCCTGTCGTCCCTGGAGACCGCTATCCGGCTCAACGGCGGGGACGCCGAGGTCAACCTCGAGGCGCTCCGGTGCGGACGCCAGGTGGTCGCGGACCCGGAGCGGATGACGGCGCGGTCGCGGCCGCGTCAAGGACCGCCGGATCCTGCCGCCGGGCACCTGCTCGCCGGGACGGAGCTGTCCGGCCCGCTGCGGGAGGCGGTGGCCTGGCGCGCCGCCGACATCGCCGGCTACCAGGACGAGCGCACTGCGCGCGGCTACGTGCGGCGGGTGGCGGCGGTCGCCGCGGCCGAACAGCGGGTGCGGCCCGGCCGCAGCGAGCTGGCCGCGGCAGCCGCGGCCGGCCTGCACAAGCTGACGACCTACAAGGACGAGTACGAGGTCGCGCGCCTGCACCTGCTGCCCGAGTCGCTCGACGAGCTCGGCGGCCTGGGCAACGCGGCCAGCGCGCGGTTCCACCTGTACCCGCCCGCGCTGCGCAGTCTCGGGCTGAAGAAGAAGATCGCCGTGCCCGGCTGGGCCGCGATTCCCGCCTTCCGCCTCCTGCGCGCCGGCCGCCGCCTGCGCGCCACCCCGCTTGACCCGTTCGGAGCGACCGCGGTGCGCAGGTGCGAGCGCCAGCTCGTCGCCCTCTTCGAGGCAGCGCTCGAGGAGTGCGCGCGGTCGCTGACCGCAGACACCTATGAGCGGTGGCTGACCGCAGCCAGGCTCCCCGAGCTCGTCCGCGGATACGAGCAGCTCAAGCTCGACTCCGCTGCCCAGTTCCGGCACCGGCTGGCGGAACTCGCCCAGCCGGCGGCCGTTGCCGCAGGCCGCTAGCCCGGCCCGTTCGCAGTCACCACGATGGACAGGAATGAGGGGATCATGACAACTGGTTCGGACCGAGGACCGCAGACGATCATCCGGCATGTCCACGCGCTGACGATGGATGACGAACTGGGCGAGCAGCCGGACGTCGACATCCTGCTGGACGGGGCCACGATCCTCGGCGTCGGCCAGGACCTGCAGGCGGGCCCGGACGCCACGGCGATTGACGGCTCACGCTACCTGGCGATGCCGGGCCTGGTCGACACTCACCGGCACCTGTGGATGTCGATCTTCCGGGGCTGGCCGGCGGACGGCGTGCTGAGCGAGATCCAGCAAGAGCTCCACCACGAATACGGCGTCAGGTTCAGGCCGGAGGACTCCTACCTGTCGGCCAGCGTCAGCCTGGCGGAGGCCATCGACTCGGGCATCACCACCATCAACGCCTGGGAGATGAACGTGCAGACGCCCGAGCACGCCGAGGCGGTGGTGAGCGCGCTCGAGGACAGCGGCATCCGGGGCCGTTACTCCTACGGGCCGCCCACCGCCAAGCCCCCGGCGCCGGTGGACACCGCCGGGGTGAAGAGCCTGCTGGACAGCCGCTTCGCCGGCACCGACCCGGTTCCGCACTCGAACGCCTCCGGCCGGATCCATCTGGGGATCGCATCGCGCGGCGTGGAATTGCTCGAGCCCGATATCTGGACCCAGGACTTCAAGTTCGCCCTGGACAACGGGATCCGCCGCACCGCCCACGTCCGCGGAAAGCCCATTGACCAGCTTCAGGAACGGGGCGCCCTCGGACCAGACCTGCTGGCCGTCCACGGGGTGGCGGTGGAGCAGCGGCACATCGACTTCCTGGCCCGGGCCGGGGTCCCGATATCGTGCGCGACCGCGCCGATGGCGAAGATCGGCGAGCCCTCGTCACCGATCGTCGAGTACATGCGGGGCGGGGTCAGGGTCTGCCTGTCGATCGACTCGGTGTCGGCCAGCGACAACTGCGACATGTTCGCCATCATGCGGATGAGCGTGCTGAAGGAGCGGAATCGCTACGGCGACCCCACCGTCTACTCGCCGGCGGATGCCCTGCGCCAGGCGACCATCGACGGGGCGCGGGCCCTGGGCCTGGGCGAGGTGACGGGGTCCATCACCCCGGGCAAGCGCGCCGACCTCATCCTCCTGCGGCGGGACGACACCAACCTGATCCCGTTCAACTCGGCCACCGCGCTCGCGGTCTTCGCCGCCCAGCCCAGGAACGTGGAGTCGGTCTGGATCGACGGGATCCTCCGCAAGCGAGCGGGCCGGCTCGTCGACGTCGACGTCCCGGCGCTGGCTGACCGGGCCCAGGCGACGGTTGGCCGGCTGCGCCGGGCCGTGGCCGCGGGCCGGTGAAGAGCGGCCGCTCAGCGGACGAGGAAGGAACGCCAGCGATGGGGGATCAGCGCCACACCGCCAGCACCGCGTTGACCGTGGTCCCCGGGGCCGGGCTCGAGGGCTACAGCGCCGAGCCGAGCTACCGGGCCGGAGACCGGGTCGCCCTGATGGCCAGCGGCTGCGGCGGCCCGGCCCGGCTCGAGGTGGTCCGGCTGGTGCACGGTGACCCGTCCCCGCGCGGGCCGGGCTACACGGCCGAGCCGCAGGACTGGGGGCAGCCCGCCGAGCTTGACCTCGAGCCCCGGTCACTCGACCTCGGATCCTTCGTCCGCGTCCCCTACTACGACGGTCTCACCCCGGCCGGGGACTTCACCCTGGGGCTGTGGGCCCTGCCGACCCGGTTCCGCGCGGGCTGGCACGCGCTGGCCGGAATGTGGAGCCCGGGGCGGCTGTCCTACGGCTTGTTCGTCGCGGGCAGCAACTCGATCCAGGCCGCCGTCAGTATGGATGGCCGCCGGCCGCTGTGGGCGCTCGGCCGCGAGCCCGTGGAGCACGTGGAGTGGCAGTTCCTGGCCATGTCGTGGCGCGCGGACTCCGGTGTCCTGTCCGTACACCAGATCTACAGCACCGACGTGCGGCACGTGATCACGGCGTCCAGGACCGGGGCACCGGGTCCCGTCTTCCGGGCGGCCGACCCGCTCTACCTGGGGGCGATCGAGGATCCCGACGGCGGCCCGGAGCATGCCGCGCACTTCAGCGGGCGGATGGCACGCCCGGTGCTGCTCGAAGGGACCCTGACCGACGCCGAGATCGTGGGCCTGGCCGCAGCCGGGCTTTCGTGGCCCGGCCTGGCCGGCCGGGCCCTCGCCGCCTTCGACTTCTCGAAGGAGATCGCCACGCAGCGCGTCGTCAACGTCGTGCCGGGCGGCCTCGACGGCGAGGCGGTCAACGCCCCGGCCCGCGGGGTGACCGGGCCGGACTGGCGCGACCCGCCGTCCTACCGGTACGCCGACTCACCGGCCGTGCGGTACCGCTACAGCGACGCGCCGGAGCGGTACGACGCCATCCACCTCCACGACGACGACCTCGCCGACGCGCAGTGGCCCGCCGCGGCGGAACTTGATGTCCCGCCGGACGCGCGGCCCGGCATCTACGCGGGCGTCCTGAGCAACGACGTCGACGAGGTGTTCCTGCCGTTCGTGGTCCGCCCCCCGGCCCCGCGGTCGAAGCTGCTCCTGCTGGTGCCGACGCTCAGCTGGCAGTGCTACTCCTCCAACCGGATGGTGTTCTCGACCTCCACCGACGGCGTCATCGACCGCAACCGATGCCACTACGACCTGCACAGCGACGGCTCCATCGTCTACCACGCGGCCTGGCGGAAGCCGACCAGGTCACTCAATCCCAAGCGGTTCCCTCCCGAGCACGGCGCCCACACGCTGGCCGGCGACCTCTACCTCATCGACTGGCTCGAGCGGATGTCCTACGACTACGACGTCGTGAGCGACCACGACCTGCACCGGGAGGGCGCGGATCTGCTGCGGCCCTACGACTGCGTGCTCCTGTCCGCGCACCCGGAGTACTGGAGCCTGCCGATGATCCGGGCCCTGCAGACCTATGTCTGGGACGACGGCAGGCGCGTGATGCTGCTGGGCGGGAACGCCATCGGGTGGGTGACCTCCCTCGACGGCGACCGGCTGATCTCCGAGGTCCGCAAGGACAAGTCCACGGCGTACGAGCACGGGCTGCGCCGCGACTTCCCGCACGAGTCGCAGCATTCGACGGACGGCGTCATCGGGCAGCTCAACTGGACGGAGGCGGGCTTCCCGGTCTGGGCTGTGCTCGGCACCCAGTCACTGACCTGCACGGTCGGGCAGTTCTCCGACGGCGAGTTCGGGTTCGCCCGGACCCCCGAGAGCTTCGATCCGGCGGTGTCGTTCGTCTTCGACGGCGTGGATGAGGAACTGATCGGCGCGTACGGCCTCAACCTCGGCTCGGCGGCCGCTTATGAAGGCGACACCGTGCCGGCCACCTCACTGGGATACGGGGGCGACACGCGGGTCCTGGCCGTGGCGCGGCACGAACGCGTCGTTCCGTTCCGGGACCGCGCCGCGCCCGAGATCCACATGGCCATGACCAAGCACGACGGCGGCGGACTGGTCTTCGCCGCCGCCTCGATCACCTGGACCGGCTCGCTGAGCGCGCGCAACTACTCCGGCGGCGTCTCGAGAATCACGCGTAACGTCCTCGACCAGTTCCTGGACCCGGCCTTCAAGCTGGACTGGTAGCGGCCGCCATGGAACGGGTCAGGCTCGGTCACACGCCGTTCGAGATCAGCCGGATCGGCCTCGGCACCTGGGCGATCGGCGGCGGGGAGTACCAGCACGGCTGGGGCCCGCAAGAAGACGACGACTCAGTCGCGACCATCCACGCCGCCCTGGCGGGCGGCATCACCTGGATCGACACCGCCGCCGTCTACGGGCTCGGCCGCGCTGAGACGGTCCTGCGCACCGCCCTGGCGGGGGTGCCCGATCGCCCGTTCATCTTCACGAAGTGCTCCCAGCGCTGGACGCAGGACCGGGCCGTCTACGCCAGCCTGAAGCGGGACTCCATCCTCGAGGAGGTCGAGGGCAGCCTGACCAGGCTCGGCGTCGATCACCTCGACCTGTACCAGCTGCACCGGCCCTGGCCGGAGGAGGACCTCGAGGAGGGCTGGAGCACCCTGGCCGGCCTCAGGGACCAGGGAGTGGTGCGGGCGATCGGAGTGTCGCAGTTCAGCCTGGCGCAGCTGGAGAAGGCCTGGAACATCGCCCGGATCGACACGCTCCAGCCCAGGTACAGCCTCATCGACCGCACGATCGAAGCCGAGATCCTCCCCTACTGCCAGGCCCGCGGCATCGGCGTGATCACGTACTCGCCGATGGGATCCGGGCTCCTGACCGGGGCCATGAGCGCCAGCCGGGTGGCAGCCCTGCCGTCAGACGACTGGCGCGGACGCAGCCCCGAGTTCAGCGGGCCCCGGCTGCAGCAGCACCTGCGCGTCGCGCAGCGCCTGGTGGCCATCGGCCGGCGGCTCGGCTGCCCGGCGGGCACGGTCGCCGTGGCGTGGGTGCTGGCCAATCCCGCGGTGGCCGGCGCGATCGTGGGGCTCCGGTCCGCCGCTCAGGTGCCGCCGCTGCTGTCCGCGCCCGGGCTCAGGCTCGAGCCCGGCGAGCTGGCCGAGCTTGACGAGCTGACCGGGCTTGACGAGCTGACCGGGCGTGACGAGACCACGGGGAGCTCAGGGTGAGCAGCCCGCCGGCCGGCGGACGGCCCAGGCTTCTGGTGACGCTGGACTGCGTTCACCCGGCCGGCCTGGCCGGGTTCTGGTCGCAAGCGCTCGGCTACCGCGTCATCGGAGGCAACGGCGAGACGTGGGTGGCACTCGGGCCCGCAGGCCAGGGTCTCGAGCCGCCGCTGTACCTCCAGCAGGTGAGCGAGCCGAAGGTGGTCAAGAACCGGCAGCACCTCGACCTGTGCTGCCCGGACCCTGAGCAGGCGGTGAGCCGGCTCGAGGCCATCGGCGCCACCCGGCTCGGCGAGCCGTTCGGCGGCCGCCCCTGGCGCTGGCAGGTGATGAGCGACCCGGAGGGCAACGAGTTCTGCGTCGTCCGGGAGGGCACGGACGGGCTTGGCCCAGGCTCCGTGAGCAGCGGAACAGCATCCCGAAGAGGAGCACGAATGGAGACAGTGTCGTTCACCGCGATGGCCGACGGGACCAAGGAGGAGTACGAGTTCCTCCGCGGGCTGGAACGCCAGGCACCGATCGCGGACCACGTCCTGGCCATGTTCGAGACGATCCGGGGCTCGGTCGGCGGGTACCAGATCAGCCGGTACACCCACGCCCTGCAGACGGCCACGCGGGCGCACCGGGCGGGCGAGAGCGAGGAGTACGTGGTCGCGGCGCTGCTGCACGACCTCGGCGAGTGCATCGCTCCGGACCGCCACGGCGAGGTCGCCGCCGCCGTCTTGACCCCGTTTGTGTCCGACGAGATCGTCTGGATCGTCCGGCATCACGGCCTGTTCCAGATGTACTACTACGCGCACCACTTCGGTGCGGACCGCGACGTGCGCGACCAGTACCGCGATCACCCGTACTTCGACGCCTGCGTGCGGTTCTGCGAGATCTATGACCAGTGCTCGTTCGATCCGGACTATGACACCGAGCCGGTCGAATTCTTCGCCCCGATGGTCAGGCGGGTGCTCGGCCGCGCGGAGCCTCCCCCGTGACGCCGGACGCCTGGGAGCTGGCCGAGCTGGACGGGGTTGGCCAGGCGGAACTGGTGCGGCGGCGCGTGGTCAGCGCGGCCGAGCTCGTGCGTGCCGCCCTGCGGCGGATGGAAGACGTCAACGCCGCGCTCAACGCGGTCGTCTCGCCCATCTATGACATCGCCGAGCAGGTGAACGCCGTCGCCGCCCGCCCGGACCCGCGGCCGCTGGCCGGGGTCCCGACCCTGCTGAAGGACCTCGGGGCGCATTATCGCGGGAGCCCGCAGAGCGACGGCTCGCGGTTCGTGCGCGGTTTCGTCGCCGCCGAGGACTCCACGATCGTCACCCGGATGAAGGCGGCCGGGATGATCTTCATCGGCCGGAGCGGAAGCACGGAGTTCGGCGCGGAGAGCGAGACGACGCTGTACGGCCCCACCAACAACCCGTGGGACGTGACCCGGTCGACCGGCGGCTCCAGCGCCGGGGCGGGCGCCGCGGTGGCGAGCCGGATCGTGCCGATCGCCCACGCCACCGACACCGGAGGCTCGATCCGCGGCCCGGCGGCCCGCTGCGGCGTCTTCGGGCTCAAGCCGACCCGGGGCCGCACCCCCCTCGGCCCGGAACGCTCCGACACCTGCGCGGGCCTGGGCGTCGCCCACGTGCTCACCTGGTCGGTGCGCGACAGCGCGGCGGTGCTCGATGCGATCTGCGGCCCGGAGCCTGGCTCGTTTTGCATCCCGCCCGCCCCGCCCGCCCCGCCCGGGCCGCCCGGCCCGCCGACCCCGCTCGGCCCGCCCGGTCCCTACCTCAATGCGGCCGGCCAGGACCCGCCGCCGCTGCGGATCGGGGTGCGCCTGGACAGTCCCGACGACCGGGGCGTCGACGAGGAGTGCCAGGCGGCGGTCAAGCGGACCGCCGAGCTCTGCGAGCGGCTCGGGCACCGGGTCGAGAGCGCTGCCCCCAGCTACGACGGCCAGGGCCTGGTCCAGGCCTTCGACGGGCTGCTGTGCGATCTCACCGCCGCGCGGGCCCACAGCTGGGCGTCGGCCCTCGGCAAGCCGCTGCGCCTGGACGACTTCACCCCGGCGGTGCGGCTCCTCATCGAGCGCGGCCAGCGACGGACCGCACTCGACCACTTCGGCTCGATCACGCAGCTTCAGCAGTCGGCTCGCGAGGTCGCCGCGTTCTTCTCCGACTACGACATGTTCCTGACGCCGACAACGCCGACGGCGGCCATCCCCCACCCCGACCCGCCCGACGAGCGCACCGTGGCGCAGTACTGGGACAGCGAGATCGGCAAGGGGACGTTCATGCTCCTGGCCAACGTGACGGGACAACCGGCCATGAGCGTACCGCTGTACCGCTCGAGCGGCGGCCTGCCGGTGGGGTCCCAGTTCCTGGCCCGGTTCGGGAGGGAGGACACCCTGTTGCAGCTCGCCGGGCAACTGGAGCGGTCACACCCGTGGAAGGAGGCATGGCCTCGGCCGCCCGGAAGGGGCCGCGCCGCCACGGCCGGAAGCAGCCGCGCCGCGGCCGCCGGTGGCGCCGGCGCCGGGGCTGGACATCAGCCGGCCGCCCCGCGCCGCAGCGACCCATCGGCGCTCGCGCCATGGGAGATCGAACATTACGTGAACATGTTCCCTTGACGGCTATAGCATCCAACGACTCCGATATCCGATATCGAGGAAGGAAAACGGCAAATGAAAGCTGTGAGGTCCAAGGGGCGTTCCCGGCTACTTGCCGGACTCGCTCTTGCCATGGCGACCAGCCTGGCGGCTGCCGCCTGCAGTAGTAGCGGCTCCAGTGGGTCAGCATCATCCGGGGGCGGCAGCAGCCAGGTCTTCACCATCGGGACGCAGAACCAGCTCGAGCACCTGGATCCGTTCGACTACTTCACGCCCATGGACTACTCCGTCGGGCAGATGATCTACCCGGCGCTGGACCAGTGGACCAGCTCCGCCGTCCCCGCGCCGGACCTGGCCAGCAGCTGGAGCCACTCGGCCAACGGCTCGACGTGGACGTTCCACCTGTACCCCAACGCCAAGTGGTCGGACGGCAAGCCGATCACGGCCAGCGACGTGGCCTTCACCTTCGCCACCATCTTGAAGTACAAGGCGACCTACGCGGCCATCGACGACCTCTACATCACCGGCCTCACCTCGGTGACCGCCAGCAACCCGACGACGGTCGTCTTCCACTTCAGCTCGCCCAACGCCGGATTCCTCTCCTACATCCCGAACATCCCGATCCTGCCCCAGCATGTCTGGGCCAAGGTCGCCACCGGGAACGGGCAGCAGCTCACTAAGTTCGCGACGACGCTGCCCATCGTGTCGGGCGGGCCGTTCGTCCCGGTCTCCTGGAACGGCACGACCACCTTGCTGATGGAGCGCAACCCGCATTTCTGGGGCCCGGACGCTCCGGGACCGTCGCTCGACAAGGTCGGCCTGCAGTACTACTACAACCCCGACACCCTCATCGATGCGATCAAGAGCCACCAGATCGACTACGCGAACCAGGTGACTCCGACCAGCGCAGCGGCTCTCCAGGGCGTCAACGGCATCAACCTCACCGTCTACAAGAGCTCCGAGCTGATCGCGCTCTACTTCAACATGAAGGCCCCCGCCAACAAGGCGACGTCCAACGTGCTGGTCCGTGAGGCACTCGACGACGCCATCAACCGGCAGCAGATCGCTTCCGTCGCCTATCCCGGCGGCCTGCCTGGCGAGTCCATCCTGACGCCCAGGGCCGTCGACTACGACGCGGCCATCCAGCCGACGTATGACGTCGCCAAGGCAAACGCCCTGCTCGACCAGGCCGGCTACAAGATGGGCTCGGGCGGGGTCCGGCTGGACAACGGAAAGCCGCTGACCTTCACGATCCTGGTCGACCAGCAGGGACTCGGGGGCGCGGGGCTGCGCACCTTCCAGCTGCTGGCCGCCGACTTCGCGAAGATCGGGGTCAAGCTCAACGAGGACGCGCTCGACACCGCCGCGATGTTCACCAAGCTCTACGGGACGAACGACAACTACGCCGGCGGCTGGGACGCGCTACTTGAGACCAACAGCCTCGACTACGACCCGGCCGAGTACCTGGTCGGCTTCACGACCAGCAGTCTCGGAACCTACAACTGGAACGGCTGGTCCGACCCGCACTTCGACTCGCTGTACCTGCAGTCGAACGCGGCGTTCGACCCGGCGAAGCGGCAGGCCCTGGTCTACGCCGCCCAGCAGTACGCCTACCAGCAGCGGGTCGCCCTGGTCCTGGCCTACCTGCCGTTCGTCGACGCTCACCTGAGCACCTGGACGGGCTTCGGCCCCGGAGCGGCCGGATCGTTCAGCTACCTCGGCTACTCCGCCCTCACCGGCGTCCACTACGTGGGCTGACAGCAGCGCTGCGAAGCCTGGAAGGAGACCTTCATGCGATCGAGGAGCGATTACATCCTGCGGCGCACCGCCGCGGCCGTGGGCACTCTCTTCGTGGCCGTGTCGATGAATTTCCTGCTGTTCCGGATCCTTCCAGGCTCCGCAGCGGTCAGCATGTCCCGGGTCCCGGGTGCCGGGCCGGGCCTGCGAGCGGCCCTGACCCGGGAGTTCGGCCTCAATCATCCGCTGTACGTGCAGTACGTGCTCTATCTCTGGCAGTTGCTGCACCTGAACCTGGCGGTGTCGTTCTACTACCACCAGCCCGTGCTCGGGCTGCTGATCTCCGACCTGGGGAACACGATTCCGCTCGTCCTGCTCGGCACGGTGTTCTCCATCATCTTCGGCATCCTGACCGGTGTGGTCGGCGCCTGGCTGCGGGGGTCGGTCTTCGAGCACCTGAGCGTCGTGCCCGCCCTGGCCTTCTACGCCACCCCCGTGCAATGGCTGGGGCTCATGCTCATCCTGCTGTTCGGGTCGGTGCTCCCCACCTCTGGGCGGTCGGACCCGTTCCTCTTCAATCCCACCTTCATGCAGGAGACTCTGAGCGTCCTGACCCATCTCATCCTTCCGTCACTCACCCTCGGCCTCGTCCTGTACGGGCAGTACACGCTGATCGTCAGGTCGGCGATGCTGGAGACGCTCTGCGAGGACTATGTCCTCACCGCGAAGGCCGTCGGCTATTCCAAGCCGCGCATCCTGCGGGTGTACGGCCTGCGCAACGGGATCCTTCCGGTCATCAGCGTCATCGCCCTCTCGGCGGGTTTCATCGTCGGCGGAGCGATTCTCGTCGAGACCGTTTTCAACTATCCCGGAGTGGGGCTGGCCGTGTACAACGCCATTCTGAACAGGGATTACCCGATGCTGGAGGGCGCTTTCCTGATATTGACCCTATCGGTCGTGTTGTGTAACCTCGTGGCCGACCTGATCTACTTCAGACTTGATCCCAGGATCGTCTGATGGCCGTTCCGCAGATTCGCGATCTCCCTTCCCAGGAAGGGCTGATGCCCGAGGACGCCGCTGTCCGGTCGCCGATGGCGAAGGTCTGGCGGGCCCTATGGGGAAACAAGATGGCCCTGGTGGGCCTGGTGGTGCTCGCGGTGCTGGTCATCCTCAGCATCTTCGCCCCGCTGATCGCCCCGTATCCGATCACCGAGCAGGTCGGGCCGCCCTTCGCGCACCCCTCCGTGCACCACCTCCTCGGCCTCGATGACGCCGGTTATGACGTCTTCTCGCTTCTCCTGTATGGCATGCGGATCTCGCTCCTGGTCGGCTTCAGCGCCACGATCATCGCCAGCGTGCTCGGAACGCTGATCGGCCTCATCGCCGGGTACCGCGGCGGGATCGTCGACAACCTGCTCATGCGGCTCACCGATTTCTTCCTGGTCATCCCCCTGCTGCCGCTGATGATCGTGGTGGCCGACCTCTGGGGCGCGACGCTGTTCCACGTGATCGCCGTCATCGGGGTCCTGTCCTGGACCATGACCGCGATCGTCATCAGGGCGCAGGTGCGCTCGCTGCGGGAGTACATGTTCATCCGGCGGGCCCGGGCCACTGGGGCCAGCCACACCCGGATCATCGTCCAGCACATCCTGCCTCAGGTGATGCCGCTGGTCGTGGCCAACACGGTGCTCAACATCTCCTACGCGGTGTTCACCGAGACGGCGCTGGCCTTCCTGGGCATCGGCGACCCGAGCCAGGTGTCGCTGGGCACGATGATCGAGTTCGGGTTCCAGCGGGGCGCCATCACCGTCGGTGCCTGGTGGGCGATCGTTCCCCCCGGCATCCTGGTCACCATCATCGTGCTCGCCTGCAGCCTGGTCGGGCGCGGCATCGAGACCAGCTTCAACCCGCGGCTCAACCTGGCCCACCTGTCGATGCGGCGGGTCCGCGTCGTCGCGCGGCCCGCCTCCGCCAGCGGGGCCGCGAGCCTGGCTTCCAGCGGCGCCGCGCGCCCCGCCGCCAGCCGGACCAGCGAAGCGGAAGGTGCCAATGGCACATCTTCTTGAGGTGGAAGACCTGCACGTGTGGTTCGAGACGCCGGGCGGCCCGGACGTGCACGCGGTCCGGGGGGTCTCGTTCACGCTCGATCAGCGGGAGAAGGTCGGCCTGGTCGGCGAGTCCGGCTGCGGCAAGACGACCACGCTCCTGGCGATCGCCGGCCTGCTCGCGCCCAGCGCGAAGGTCTCCGGCCGGGTGCTCCTCGACGGCCAGGAGATCCTCGGGCTGGGCGAGCGGGCCATGCGCCCGCACCGCTGGACCGAGATGTCCATGGTCTTCCAGGGCTCCATGAACGCCTTCAGCCCGGTCACCACCGTGGGGCGGCAGCTGGCGGACGCCCTCCAGGTGCGGGGCGGCCGGTCCAGGGCGCAGGCCCGGGACCGGGCCAGGGAGCTGCTCAGCCTGGTCGGCATCCCGCCCGAGCGGGCCAGCAGCTATCCCCATCAGCTGTCGGGCGGGATGCGGCAGCGCGCGACGATCGCCCTCGCCCTGTCCTGCGAGCCGAAGATCGTCCTGGCCGATGAGCCGACCACGGCGCTCGATGTCATGGTCCAGGCACAGGTCATGGAGCTGCTTGACCGGCTGTGCGACGAGCTCGGCCTGTCACTGCTGCTGGTCAGTCACGACCTGATGCTGGTCACGGAGATGTGCGAGCGGCTGCACGTCATGTACGCCGGGGAGATCGTCGAGACCGGCAGCGATGACCAGATCGTCAACGTCCCGGCGCACCCGTACACCTCGCGCCTGTTCGCCGCGACCGCCGACCTGTCGCTGAGCGTGGCGCCCGTGGCCATCCCGGGCGCACCGCCGAGACTCGACCACCCGGTCACCGGGTGCCCGTTCCGCCCTCGGTGCGACCGGGCCTTTGAGCCGTGCGCGGGCGAGGTGCCCGTGTTGCGCCCGGTACGGCCCGGGCAGACGGCGGCCTGCCTTCTGGTCGGTCGCGATGACACCAGCGAGGAGGACCTTCCCGTGGCAGGAGCGTCCGGAGCCACCCCGGGGGGACGCAATGGCGCTGCTTGAGGTATCCCATCTGGCGAAGTACTACGAGAAGCCGCGGGGCACCCTTTACGCGCTGGCGCGGCAGCCCCGCCAGTTCGTCCGGGCGGTCGACGACATCTCCTTCTCGATCGAGAAGGGCGAGATGCTGGCCCTGGTCGGGGAGTCCGGCTGCGGCAAGACGACGACGGCCGAGACTGTCCTGCGCGTCATCGATCCGACCGCAGGCACCATCAAGCTCAACGGGATGGACATCACCAACCTGTCCAACGCGGAGCTCCGGCCGCTGCGACGGCATGTGCAGATCGTGTACCAGGATCCCTACGCATCGCTCGATCCACGGTTCCGCGTCGCCCGCACCATCGAGGAGCCGCTGAACATTCACGGCATCGGCAATTCCAGGCGCGAGCGCCGTGAGCTGGTGTCGGAAGCGCTGGCCCAGGTCGAGCTGGTCCCGCCCAACCTGTTCCTGGACCGGTTCCCGCATGAGCTGTCCGGCGGCCAGCGGCAGCGGGTCGCGATCGCGACCGCCCTGGCCGTCAACCCGGAGCTGCTGATCGCCGATGAGCCGGTGTCGATGCTGGACGTCTCGGTGCGGGCGGGCATCATGGCCCTGCTGTCGCGGCTGTGCCGGGAGCGCGGGATGGGGATCCTCCTGATCACCCATGACCTGGGCGTGGCGGCGCACTTCACCGACCGGGTGGCCGTCATGTACCTGGGCCGGATCGTCGAGACCGGGTCAACGCGGGAGGTCCTGTCCGGCCCTCAGCATCCGTACACGAAGGCACTGTGCGACGTGGTGCCCAAGCGGCAGACGAAACGGAACCGGGTGTCCGTCGACCTGCTGCGAGGCGAGGCGGACACCGCGGCCGCGGCCGCCGACCAGGGCTGCAGGTTCCGGCCGCGCTGCCGGTATGCGGTAGAACTCTGCACGCACGAAGACCCGCGGCTCCGCCCGGTCGACACCGGGGGCGGACATCAGGCGGCCTGCGTGCGCTCCGGCCTGTTCGAGCTGGCCCGCAGCCAGGGCAGCTGACACCGCGATGACGCTTCCGTACCGCCCCCGGCCGGCCAGGCGATGTCACAGGGCCCGCACAACAGCACGGCAGGCACTTCAGGCACAGGGCGATCCGACCCTGGAGACCACCGCCGCCGCCGCCTCGCTACAGTCGCCAGGTGACGCCGCCCTGGAGGCGCGCTGCAGATTTGCTGAGTAGGGTCCGGCCCGGATCAAGGGATGATCGGCCAGGAGGTATGGCTGAGGTGTCAGCCACCGACAGCAGTATGGAGGAGCGGGATGCCAAAGCTGGGAATGGGCCCGATAAGGCGGGCTCAGATCTTCCGGGCCGTGACCGAGGTCATCGCCCGCGAGAGCTTCTCGGGCACGACGCTGAAGAAGGTCGCCGACGCCGCGGGGGTGAGCACCGGGACCGTCAATCACTACTTTTCCAACAAGCGAGCCATGCTGATCGAGACCCTGGCGCACATCGCGAGCGAATGGAACGAGAGCACCCAGCAGGCCGTGGACGGGGCTGAGCCCGGCGTGCCGAGGCTCAAGACCCTCGTCGAAAACGCCGGACCGAGGAGTTCCATCAACAAGCTCCGGTGGAAGGTCTGGATGGCCGCCTGGGGTGAGTCGCTGCAGTCTTCTGAGCTGCGTGCCGCGCTGCGGCGAAGCAGGCATGAGTGGACCGGGATCCTCGCGGAACGGCTCGAGGTGATCAACTCCGAGCTCGGCGGCCCGAAGATCGACGCCCGGGAAATCGCCATGCTTTACGACGGCTTGCAGAATGGCCTGTTCGTCCAGCTGGTCACCACCGATAGCCCGGACGACCGGCGGATCAACGACATCCTGTTCAACTTCCTCATGGAACGTATCGGCCCCGCGGCGCCGGTGGCCACCGTCACTCCAGCGCGCCGGACCACCGCGGCCCGCTCCAGACGGCGAGCGCCCGATACCGCGGCGCCGAGCCTGGACGGCCCGGCCGCAGCGAGCGGCGCAGGGTGAGGCCAGCGCGGCGACCGCGAACGAGAGGGCCAGCCGCTGAGAACAGCGCACGCTGAGGTCAGCGCGGCGAGCGGGCTACGAGGTGCGGCCCTCGCTGCCTTCGCCCAGCCGGCGCAGCGCCTCCCCGAACGCGGCGACCAGGAGTGCGTCGTCTCCCGCTCGCAGGTTGACCGGATCGATCCATACCTCGCGCGCCGGGAACAGGCTCATGCTCAGCCAGACCGCCGGGTCACCGCCGCGCAGCTCGGCCGCGAGCCGCTCGACCGGCCAGTCCGGCGAGGTCGCGGCGATCTGAAGGACCGGCACCGCGACGGCGTCATTGGCCTCGCGCAGCTGCACCTCGATACCCGGCAGCCCGGAAAGCTCGGCGGCGATCGAGCGCAGGCGGCGCGACCAGCGGCGCTGGTCTTCCTCGTGATCCCTCCGGTCGTAGGCCGCCAGCGCGGCGACCAGGCCGGCGATGTCCTCCTTGCCGACCTTGAACGCCCGGCCCATGCCCATCACGAACGGGGGCGCAGTGCCCCACAGCCACTCCTCGCGCGCGTTGTTCAGCTCCACGGCGACGTCCCAGTCCTGGTGCTGCAGCATGACCGAGCGGACGAGATCGCCCCGGCCGGCCACGAAACCGGTGCCTGCCGGCCCGCGGATGGCCTTCGACCCGGTGAACACCGCCAGGTCGACGCCCGCGCCCACGATGGCCCGCAGGTTGTGCGCTGGCGGCACCGACACCGCGGCGTCGGCGATCACCGGGATCCCCGCGGCTGCGCCCGCCGCCACAAGGCTCGATCGCGGGATCGGCCCGGGCATGTTGCCGTCGAAGAAGATGCCGACGGTGTCCGGGCCGATGGCCTTCTCCAGCGCGGCCTCGTCGGGGACATATGTCAGGCGGGCGCCGGCCAGCCGGATGAAGCGCTCGTAATACAGCTCGTGGCCATCAGGCAGGATGATCTCGCAGCGCATGCCCTGGGTGTCGGGGAGACGGCGGATCTTGTCCAGGTCGTCCCCGGCGATGCACGCCGCGGCGGCCAGCGCCAGCCCGGCCGCCGCTCCGCCGACCACATAGCCGGCCTGCGCCCCGGTGACCGCCGCGATCACCTCGGAGGCGGCCAGCTGGGCCCGGTCGAGCTCGACGAAGGCCTGCGACGCCGCGTCCATGGCCTGCAGGACCGAGCGGTCCATGATGCTGTTGCCGAGCCGCGTCAGGTAACCCGCTGCGTTGATGATCCGGGCTGGCGACCTGGTCTGCTCGTCTCGCACTGGAAATCCTCCCGCTGCCTGCCGGGGACGGCGCCGCACGAGGTCTCCGGCCCCCGGGCGGACTCGGTGCTGAGCTCACCCCGACTCTCCCGGCCGGCCCGGGCCGCACGCCTGCGCCCGAAAGAAAGTTGGACGAAATATATCACTTGGATGATCGATCTCGGGACGTTCAGGGGCGATAGTGGCGCTCTCACATGGACCGGGCCTATGGTTCTTGACGGTCGCTTTCACCACAAGTTAATGTAACTCAACTGATTGATATGGATCGGGTCGAGGCATGTGTCCGCATCTTGCAGGGACGGCCCAGGTGCGCGAGATGATCGAGATGATGAAGACAGCAGCGACCGTCAGCGCCGCCCTGAGTGTGCCGCGGCTACCTGCGAGGAAGACATAAGCATGCCCGACGAGGCGAACGGAGCGCCGCCCCCGGCGTGGCCGGCCATCGACGCGATCGAGGTCCGCGAGGTGTGCGTGCCGCGCGAGGCGCACAACCGGATCACCACGACGTACGGGACGCTGCCTGACGCCCACTTCGCCCTGGTCCTCGTGACTGCGGGCGGCCTGACCGGCGTGGGCGAGGCCGCCACCGAGCGGTGGTGGACCGGCGAGGATGCGGCCAGCGTCCGGCACGCGGTCGAGGACTTCCTCGCGCCGGAACTCCTCGGGCGCCGGATCGGCATCCGCCAGGCCGTGCGGGTGATGGACGGCGCCACGGCTGGCCACCCGTACGCGAAGGCGGCGGTCGAGATCGCCATGTGGGACCTGCTGGGGAAGATCACGAACCAGCCGCTGTACGTCCTGCTCGGAGGCGGCGATCCCGCGCCGGTCCCGGTCAAGTACGTCATCGGGATGGGCAGTGACGAGCACCTCATCCAGGAAGTGGCGTTCGGCCGGGCGGCTGGCTTCTCTTACTTCAAGACGAAGGTCGGAACCGACCTGGCCGGCGACCTGCACCGCTGCGAGGTCCTCATGGGCGAGCTCCGCCCCGGCGAGCAGCTCGGCGTCGACGCGCAGGCGGGCTGGTCTCCGGTGACCGCGCTGGCCGCCCTCCCCCGCCTCGCCGAGCTGGGCATCTCCTTCCTCGAGCAGCCGGTGAGCCCGGCCCTGCCCGAGGTGATGGCGGACCTGACGGCGGCGGCCCGGGTGCCCATCGTCGCCCACGAGAGCATGTTCTCGCTCCGGGACGGCGCGGCCGCGTTCCGGCGGCCGCTCGCCCATATCTGGGCCCTGACCCCCAGCACCCATGGCGGCATCGCGCCCACCCTCGACCTGCTGTCCCTGGCCCGCGCCGCGGGAGTTCCGTGCCTGCTGGGGAGCAATCTCGAGCTCGGCGTCAGCACCGCGATGATGATCCAGCTCGCGGCGGCGTTCGACGAGATCCGCGAGTGCCCCGTGCCGTCGGACATCATCGGGCCGCTCTACCATCGCGACGACATCGTGACCCGCCAGCCGCAGATCGTGGCGGGCAGCATCCTCGTCCCCGAGGGGCCGGGCCTGGGCGTGGAAATCGACTGGGAACGAGTGAAGCGCTACGAGGTCGGCTGATCCGACCGGAAGCACCGGGCACCCGAAGGGCAGGTTCGTCATGACCGATACCGCAGTAACGTCGGCTGAGCAGGCGGAGGGCCAGGGGGCCGCGCAGGCGCAGCCCAGGCTGGGCGAACCGGTCGGCATCGGCCTTCAGTTCGCAGGTACCTCCGTAGCCCGGTTCCGCCTGCTGTGGGAGGAAGCCCCGCAGACGTGCCGGGCCATCGTCGACCGGATGCCTGAGCGCGGCGAGTGCGTCCATGCCGCTTACTCGGGAACGGTGGTCGGCATCCTCTTCGACCCCACGGTGGACCCGCCCACGGAGAACGCCACGAGCATCGTGCTGCCGGGCGACCTGCTGTTCACGCACTACGAGGCGCGCTCGCGCCATGGCCACCCGGATCCGCTGAGCGAGATCTACTGGCCCTACGACCGGTATGCCAGGCCGACCATCCCCGGTCAGTTCGTGCCGACCATCGCGAATGTCTTCGCCAGCTTCGAGGGAACTCCGCAGGAGTGGAAGGAGTTCGCCGATCGCTCGCAGGCGACGCGGTCCGCGGGCGGGGTCATGATCGATGTCACCTTCTACTGACCGGGCCCGTCCGTTCCAGTGGGCTCACCTGACGGCACCCGAGCTCCGGGCCGCCCTGGCCCGGCCGTGCGTCGGCCTGTGGGCGATCGGGTCCACCGAGCAGCACGGGCCGCACGTCGTCACCGGGTTCGACCATCTGGCCGCGGCCACCATCGTGGACCGGGCGGCCGCCGAGATCGGCCCGGGCGCCCTGGTGCTTCCAGTGCTGCCCGTCGGGTGCTCGGCGCACTGGCTGGGCTTCGGAGCCACGCTGTCCATCGAGCCGGACACCATGATCCGCCTCATCGGGGACGTGTGCCGGTCAGCGAGCAAGGCCGGCCTGCGTGACCTGGTGATCGTCAACGGTCATGCCGGCAACGTCGGAGCAGGCCTGGCCGCCACGGGCGGCCTGCCGCGCCTGGCCTGCCGCGCGCACTTCGCGTCGTACTGGGACTTCATGGGCGACGCGGCGGCCTCGGTCCTGACCTCGGACCGCGGCATCGGCCACGCCGCCGAGCTGGAGACGTCGATCGGGCTGACCCTGACCGGCCTCGTCCGCCCGGAAGAGATCCCGGCCTCGGGCGACCCCTACCGCGAGCCGCTCGGGCGCACGGGCGTCTACCGGCCGGTCCGGGTCGATCCCGCCGGGTCCAACGGCGTCGTCGGTGACCCGGCCGCGGCCAGTCACGACGCTGGCCTGAAACTGGCCGAGCTGGCGGTGTCCGGCCTGCGCGCTTATTGCCTTTCGTTGCTGCAGACGCAAGACGCTGGAGGAGCTGGATGAGTGCCGCCCTGGAGCTGAGGAGCGTTGGTCAGGTAAGCAGCGCCGGCTACCTGCGCCGGGCATTCCTGTTCGAGACGATAGGAATCACCGCCCAGCTGTGGAGTGAGCAGGGCGACGACGGCCGGGAGGTCGGCGTCCGGGTGGAGATCCAGCGCCTCGACGAGCAGCCCGGCGAGCGCGAATACGACGCCGTGGAGCTGCGGCTGCACGATCCGATCTTCCGCGCCGATCTGTTCACCATCTCGAGCGGCGCTCCGGGCAATTTCGACCGGGCGCATTATCACCGTTTCGCCGGGAGGTTTCCCGGCGAGCGCTTTTTCGACCCGGCCCTCTCGGATGACCCGCTGGCCTGGCTGGCGGGCCGGCTCTCCGATCTCGACGGGCTGCTGGAAGCGGCCGGGCGTCCCGAGCTCAGGCACGCGGCCGACGCGCGGCGGGTGGCGGCGTCGGGGCCGGCCGTGGTGGCGGCCGTGCGGGACCTCATGTCGACGGTCCCCGGGATGGCGGCCGGATCTGAGTGACGCCCGGCCGCCTGTGCGGGGTCAGCCGGCGGTCACTGCGCGGCGGCCCAGCGCGAAGGCGGCCAGGTCCCACCGCGGCGGAATTCCGGCGGCGAGGTCCGCCACCACCGACCCGAGCAGCGGCCCGAACTTGAACCCGTGCCCCGAGGTGCCCGCGCCCACCACGACCCGGCCCACCTGATCGAGGACGAAATGCAGATCCGAGGTGTAGTCCAGGACGCACCGCTCGACCAGCCTCGGCTCGGAGCCGACATCGTGCAGCAGCGTCGCGGCCGCGGCGATGAGCTGCCTGGTCACGGCGGGGTCCGGGTCGAGCGAAGCCCGGCGGTATTCCACCTCGGGCCCGGAATGGCGCACCCCGAACTTGTACATCCCGAGCTCAGCGAGCGGGAGACCGTAGAGCTGCTCGTCCTCGAGGTCGTCCAGCGCCGCCGGGTGGCCGGATCGCGCCTGCAGCCCGGCGCCGTCCGGGAAGGCCGTGCCCGGGTACCAGTCCGGGGCGGCCGGGCCGGCGGTGAAGCGCTGGACGACAGCGGGCCAGTGGTCGGCGTCCGCCGCTCGCGGCGTGCCGGTGTCGAGATAGACGACCTGCTGCAGCGCGGTGAAGACGCGGTAGGCCGCGCCCATGCTCCGCAGCAGCGGGGCCGTGCCCGGCCCGGCGCAGATCACCACCCGGCCCGCTTCGACCGGGCCCTCGGTCGTCTCCAGCCGCACCGCGCCCGGGCCGTCCTGGACGGCGGTCACCTCGACCCCCTCCCGCAGTTCGGCCCGCATCGTGGCGCGCAGGGCGTCGCGCGCCAGGTCGGCCCGGATCATGGCCGCCGTGGGCTCGAGGACGGCGGGACCGCGGATGGCGACGGTAGGGAACCGCTCGGCGACCTCGTCCGCCCGCAGGTACTCGACGGCACCGCCGGCCGCCGCGGTGGCACGCGCGTACTCGGCCAGGCCCTCGCCGAAGTTGAGGAACGGGCGCGGCTGGAGTATCTGGTAACCGGAGGCAGCCTCAAGCTCTCGCCAGGCCCGTTCCGCCGCCGCGACCATGGCATTGAGCATGGGCTCGTCGTACCCGTAGCGGAAAGCGCGCGAGTTCCCCTTCGATCCGCCCCACTCGTGGCCGACCTGAGCCTGCTCGAGGCACAGCACATCGCGGCCGAGGCCGGAAAGGGCCCGGCTGGCGCCCAGGCCGAGCAAGCCGGCTCCGACGACTACGAACTCCCTGCGTTCAGTATTTGTCACATTAATTATGATATGCGGTAAATATTACTGTCACAAGGATCCCATTCTCATCTCTTGTCACTCAGCTCTCTTGATTCTCTTGTCACTCAGCTCTCTTGATCCCGACCGGAAGGAGATAGCCCGATGGCAGTTACCCGGAGTCTCACGCTGGAGATCGCGGAGCGGGCTCGCCGGACCCTCGGCGACGTCGCGGACCTGCCCGAGCTCATCGCCTTCTACCAGGACCTGCACCGGAACCCGGAGCTCTCCGGCCGCGAGATCCGGACCAGCGCCCTGCTCGCCGGGCAGCTCAGGGCGGCCGGCGCGCGCGTCGAGACCGGCGTCGGGGGCACCGGCGCGGTCGGGATCCTGGCCAACGGCGACGGCCCGGTGGTCATGCTCCGGGCCGACATGGACGCACTGCCCATCCGGGAGCGGACCGGCTTCAGCTACGCGAGCACGGTCATCGCCGAGGGAACGGACGGCAGCAGTGTCCCGGTGATGCACGCCTGCGGCCACGACGTCCACATGGCGGCCCTCGCGGGCACGGTCCGGGCCCTGGCCCGGGCCCGGGATCAGTGGCGGGGGACGATCATGGCGGTCGCGCAGCCAGCCGAGGAGACGGCCGAGGGCGCGGCCGCGATGCTGCACGATGGCCTGTTCCGGCGCTTCGGCAAGCCGGACGTCGCCCTCGCCCAGCACGTGGACTCCTTCGGCGTCGGGCAGGTCGGCCATGCCGCCGGGCTCTTCTCCTCCGGCGCCCTCAACGTCGACATCGCCGTCCGCGGGCGGGGCGGGCATGGCTCGAGCCCCGAGTTGTGCGTCGACCCGATCGTGGTCGCCTCCTTCATCGTGGTCCGCCTGCAGACCATCGTGGCGCGCGAGCTCGGGCCTTCCGAGCCGGCCGTCGTGACGGTCGGCTCCGTGCACGCGGGCACCAAGGCCAACGTCATCCCCGACGAGGCGCGGCTGGCCGTGAACCTGCGATTCCAGTCGGGACAGACCCAGCGCAAGCTGCTCGAGGCGATCAATCGCATCGTCAGGGCGGAATGCCACTCGGCTCGCTGCGACGAACCGGAGATCCGCAGCTCGTCATATTTCCCCCTGATGTATAACGACGACGCCGTCACGGCGGCCGTCCGCGGCGTCCACGAAGAGCTGTTCGGCGCGCCCAATGTCGTCGACCTGCCGGTCTCGATGGGGAGCGAGGATTTCTCCGCCTTCGGGATCCCCGATCCGGACCTGGGCTACCCTGCCCCCGCGGTGCCCTACTGCTACTGGGAATTCGGCGGCTACCCGGAGCGGGCCTGGCAGGCGGCGGCCGGCCAGACCTTCGCCGAGAAATGCAAGGATCTCCCCGGCTGTCACAGTGCCAGGTTCGGACCTGATCCCCACGGTGCCATCCGCACCGGCCTGACCGCCCTCACCGGCGCGGCGCTGGCCTTCCTCCCCGGCGAGTGACGGTCAGGCCCGCCTCTTCGCTACGACGATCTCAGCGGCGGAGGCCTGGTCGCCCGCCATCGGGAAGCCACAGGCTGCGCAGCCGCCCGACCTCCGTCATCCGCCGTTCCGCGAGCCGGTCGGCGGCCTGGCCCGGCGGAATTCCTTCCTCGTCGGCCAGGGCGAAGACCAGCCGCGTGGTGTCGAAGATCTGGCTTGCGTGCTCGCGGGCCCGCGGCTCGCAGTAGCCGCCGATCGCATCGGCGACCTGGATCAGGCCTCCGGCATTGACCACGTAGTCCGGTGCGTAGCGGATGCCGCGATCGTGCAGGAGCTTGTCGATGCCCTGGTGAGCGAGCTGATTGTTCGCGGCGCCGCAGACAATCTGGGCCTGCAGGGCGGCGACCAGCTGGTCACTGAGCGCACCGCCGAGTGCGCACGGGGCGAACACGTCCAGGGCCAGCGCCGGGAGCCGGTCGGGAGCGGCGATCTCCACTTCGGGATGCTCGGCGCGCACCTGGTCGATCGCGGTGGCGTCGGTGTCGGCCACGACCAGGCGGGCGCCCTCGGCCAGCAGGTACTCGACCAGCAGCCGTCCGACCTTGCCCGCGCCGATGATGCCGACCCGGCGATCATGAAGATCAGGGGTGCCCCACGTCCGCTCAGCGGCGGCCCGCATGCCCTGCAGCACGCCGTACGCGGTGAGCAGGGCCGAATTACCCGAACCGCCAGACACGGCGGGGCGGCCGGTCACGAACCGGCATTCGCGCGCGATGACGTCCATGTCGCGAACATCGGTGCCTACATCGCACGCGGTGTAATAGCGGCCGCCCAGGGACTGGACGAAGCGGCCGTAGGCGCGCAGCAGTGCCTCGGTCTTGTCCCGGCGGGGATCGCCGATGATGACGGCCTTGCCGCCGCCGAGGTCCAGATCCGCGCATGCGGCCTTGTAGGCCATCGCCCGGGACAGGTTAAGCACATCCGCCAGGGCAGCCGCCTCATCGGGGTACGGATAGAACCGCGTGCCGCCCAGGGACGGCCCCAGGGCGGTGGAATAGATCGCGATGATGGCCCGCAGGCCGGTACCCGGATCCGAGCAGAAGGCCACCTGCTCGTGACCGTCGGCCATCTGATCGAAGACATTCATGTCGCTCCTGACGGGGAGTCAAAGATCACCCAGTATGAGGAGTACTCGTTGCGGACATTGACGCCGCTTTTTTCGGGCACGTTCGCCGGATCAGGCCGCATCCCCCGCCGGTACAGCTCACGCAGGCAGGTGACCATCAGCCCGGCCGGCTCAGCGGGATCGTCTTTGCCCTGCGGCGAGTCGCCGATGGTCATGCTCATCGCGATGCACGTGTGCACGCCACCGCCGAACGCGATACCGGTCGACTTCACGCCCTTGCTTCGCCTCCGGTAGGGATTGAAATCATCCGCGTCCTCGCCGAACGCCGCGACGTCGTGGCTGGCCGCGATGATGTCCAGCACCAGGTAACTTCCGGCCGTCACGGCCAGCCCGCTGGGCAGCGTCGTGTCGGCCACGGCGCGGCGGATGAAGAAGGGCGTCGGCGGGTGCAGCCGGAGCGCCTCGTTGCAGCACAGCCGCAGGAACGCCGGATCGGTGAGCGCCGCCTCGTGCCCCGGATGGCTGGCCAGCCAGCCGGACAGCTCCGCGACCGTATGCGGGATGGCGTTGGCGACCGAGTTGACCGGTCCCCCGTGGAACAGCATGGTCTCCGCCGCGAAGACATTCGGGGCCCAGCGCCGGAAGTGGTCGCCGTTGCGGATCATCACGGTGATCAGGTCCTGCGGCAGCTCGTCCTCGGTTATCTCGCCTCGTTCGAAGCGCGCGACCTCCTCCGCGCGCCGGGCCCACGAGGGCTCGAAGAACCGCTCCATGAAGTCGGCCTTGGACGCCGACGCACGCTGCATGGCCTCGCGGTGATCGCTGACCACCCACTCCATGTTGGCGCCGATCCCCAGCTGCTCGATCAGCTTGAGGTAGCCGCCAAGCACGCTGTCGTCGACTCCGTCCAGGCCGATGAACTCGGCCGACACCCGGTACAGGCACGACCGCATCAGGGTCCGGAGCTCGAGATGCACGAGTCCGTCCTCAGCACGCTGGTCGCGGGCGGCGTCGAGTCGGGCACGCAGCACCGGCAGCAGCACATCGTGTTCGTAGCGGCGCAGGTTCGGCTTTCGGAACAGCGCCGCCTCGATCCTCCGGCGCTGGAAATGCTCGGCGCCGGACAGCGCCAGCAGGCCATCGCCGATGAACTCGTAACTGTCGCGCAGTCCCCCGCCGCCCTGCTCCCAGTCCCTCGACCGGAAGACATGGTCGACATCGGCAAAGGAGGTGCACCAGGGCATGTCATCGACGGACGGACCGCGATCCGGGTAGAACGTGGTTCCTGCGAACGAGCCACCGGTACGTTGCGATGTCCTGCCGTCCATGCCTGCCCCATCGCCAGACTCGAATGTCCACTCCCAATGAAGCTTAACTTCTCGAACGGTTGACGACGCCGCATGCTGGGTGGACAGTTACTTAGAAAGAGACTGAACCAACGGCGACCGGGTGTCAAGGCCAGTCGGCCGGTGGAGGCAGCGGTAACCATGCAAGAGCGCGCTGGCTGGCGGGATCCGGGCGAGCCGTGGAGCGCCGCGCCCCAGCAGACGATCGTCCAGCTCGTCGACGAGGCCTGCCGCCGCTGGCCAGGTGCCCCGGCGATGATCTTCGAGGACGGCCTGATCGTGACGTACGCCGAGCTGCTCGCCGCCGCCGAGCGCTTCGCCGGGTACCTGGCGGAGCGGATCCAGCCAGGCGACGCCGTGGCGGTGATCCTGCGCAACCGGGCCGAGTTCATGATCGCGTGGCTGGCCGTCGTGGCCAACCGCGCTGTCCTGGTGTCGGTCAATCCGGACGACAAGATCCTCGACGCCGGGCACATCCTGCGCGACAGCGCCGCGGTGCTGGTGATCCTGGCCGACGAGCACCAGCGGCTGGTCGAGGAGCTGCGCCCCGGACTCGCCCGGCTGCGCGAGGTGGTCTGGGTGGCCGGCGGGGAGCCCGACGGCCTGGCCGCTTACTCCGGCAGCGGGCCGCTGCGGTTCGCCGACGCCAGGTGCGCCCGCGAGGACATCACCAATATCTATTACACGTCCGGGACCACCGGGCTGCCCAAGGGCTGCCTGGTGGACCACGAGTGGTGGCTGCGCACCGTCGATGTCCTGCTCCGGCGCGTCCCCCAGACCCCCTCGGACCGGGTCCTGTGCTGCCTGCAGTTCTTCTACGCCGACCCCGGCCACCTGCTGCTCGAATGCCTGACCACCGGCGGCGCCCTGGTGGTGATGCGCCGCTTCAGCGTGTCGCGATTCTGGGACGTGGTGCGCGAGCATGGCGTCACGCTGATTCTGAGCTTCGCCTCGATTCCGCTGTTCCTGCTCAAGGCCGAGCCTGGCCCCCGCGACCGTGACAACCACGTCCGCGTGGCCAGGCACCTGGCCATGCCTCCCGACCTGCACCGCCAGGTCACCGAGCGCTGGGGCTTCCCCTGGATCGAGGGCTACGGCATCACCGAGGGCAACGTCGTCACCAGCATGCCGCTGGAATACGCCGACGAGATGACCGGCTCGGGCTCGATCGGCATTCCGGCGCCCGAGGTGGAAGTCCGGCTGGTCGGCGACGACGGCGCGGATGTACCGATCGGGGCCACCGGCGAGTTCCTGGTATGCGGCCCCGGGATGTTCCGCGGGTACCTGGGCCGCCCGGAGGCGACCGCCGCGGCGCTGTCCGAGGGCTGGCTGCGAACTGGCGACCTGGGCCGCGAGGACGAGCGCGGCTTCTTCTATTTCATCGGCCGGAAGAAGGACGTCATCCGCCGCAGCGGGCAGAACCTGACGGCGGCCGAGGTGGAGGACGCCCTGCGGGCCCACCCGATGATCGTCGATGCCGCCGTTATCCCGGTGCCCGACCGCGAGCACGGCGAGGAGGTCAAGGCGTACGTGCTGCTGGTCGAGGGCAAGACGGCGAGCGACCTGCCCGGCGACGAGATCGTCGAATTCTGCGCTGACCGCCTGGCCTGGTACAAGGTGCCGCGCTACGTCGAATACCAGGCCGCCGACTTCCCGCGGACCCCCTCGATGCGGGTCCGAAAGGAAGTGCTCAAGGCACAGCGGGCCGGCCTGACCGAAGGCTGCTGGGACCGTGACCGGCCCGGAGGTGACCATGGCTGAGGAGATGACCATGGCTGAGCAGATGACCGTGGCTGAGCAGATGACCGTGGCTGAGCAGGCATCCGGTCAGCCGGGCACCGGGCCGCGCGAATGCGACCTGGTGATCCGCCACGGCTACGTCATGACGATGAACCCCGGCCGCACGATATTCGCCGACGGGGCAGTCGCTGTCCTCGGCCGGCAGATCGCCATGGTCGGGACCGACCGGGACGTATCCGCGGCCTACCAGGGCCGTGAGACGATCGACGCGCAGGGCGCGCCGGTGCACCCGGGATTCGTCGACGCCCACTGGCACAACTGCAACGAGACCACCAGGGGCGTTTTCCCGGACGTAGCGACGACCAGGGACTATTACCGGTACTACGCCGCCTGGTACGACCGGATGAGCCCCGCGGACGAGCACGCGAGCGCGCAGCTGAGCGGCCTGGAGATGCTGCGCAGCGGCATCACCTGCTTCATGGAGCCCGGCACGGCCTTCGACACCGACGCCGTCGCGCAGGCCGCGGTGGCCGTCGGGATCCGGGCCTCGCTCAGCGAGCCGTTCCTGTGGGATATCAGCGACGACCCGATGCTCGGGAGCATGCGCCGCGCGCCGGGCACCGCCGGGCGCTGCGCGAAGCTACTCGGCCGCGAGCTGTGGCGCAATGCCGCCGACGGGCTGGTGCGCGGCCACGTGGGCGTGTTCGGCAGCGGCACCGCTTCCGACGGGCTGCTGCGGGACGCCTGCGATCTCGCCGGGGGCAGCGGCGCCGTCTTCACCCAGCATCAGTCGTCGACGCGGCACGGGATCGAGATCCAGGAAGCGCGGATGGGCGAGCTGCCGCTGGTTCACTTCGGCCGGCTCGGCCTGCTGCAGCCGCATTGCTCGTTCAGCCACATGACCCGGGTCCGCGAGGAGGAGGTCCCGTTCGTCCGCGAATCGGGAATGTCAATCATCTGGTCCCCGGCGATCTCCATGAACTGGGGCTGGGCCAAGGGGTTCACTCGCAGCCACCCCCGGCTGCTGCGCGATGGCGTCAACGTCGGCCTCGGTAACGACGTGCCGAAGTTCGGCGTCGACGCCGCGGCCATGGTCGCCTACCTGCTCTCGCGCGAGCAGGGCGATCCCGAGCCGCTGCTGGCCGAGGAGGTCTTCGAGATGGCCACCCTGGGCGGCGCCCGGGCCATGGGGCTCGGCTTGCGCCTCGGCTCGCTGGAGGCGGGCAAGCTCGCCGACGTCGTGGTGCGCTCCACCGGGCTGCCGGAGTTCCAGCCCGGTCATTACCCGGTCCAGAACCTGCTGCTGGCCAGCCGCGGCAAGTCGGTCGACACGGTGGTCGTGGACGGCCAGGTGGTGATCCGCTCCGGCCACTCCACGCGGGTCGACGAGCAGGCGGCCTACGGTGCCGCCCGTGCGTCGGCCGACCGGCTGGCCGGCGAGATCGGGATCGAGCGGAGCGGCAGCTGGCCCGTCGTGGCCTGACCGCATGGCCCGGTCACCGCCCGGCCGCGGGGCTGGCCGGGCGGATGCCGCCGAAGCGCACCGGGAACGTGGTGAACTCGTTGCGGGCGTTGGCCGGGTTCAGCCGCGCGCCTTCGCTGACATCGGGGCTGATGCCCGCCCGGAACAGCTCGCGCAGCGTGTAAGGCACCAGCCCGAGCGGATCGCCCCGGCCCGGGCGGTGCGCGGAGATCTCGCCCACGGACATTACCGCGCCGATGCAGGTGTGCGGCCCTTCCCCGAAGGCCAGGCCGACCGGCTTGACCGGCTGCAGCGGGACGCGGTGCGGATCGAAGCGGCCGGCCTCCGGACCGAAGATCTCAGGGTCGAGGCTCGCCGTCGTCACGTCCAGCACCACATAGTCACCGGCGCGGAAGCTCAGGCCGCTGGCCAGCGTCGTGTCCTCGATGGCCCGTCGGATGAAGTAGGGCGAGGCCGGATGCAGCCGCAGGCTCTCGACCGCGCACCGGCGCAGGAAGTTCACGTCCTCCAGCCGCGCCTGATCCGCAGGGTGCTGGCGCACCCATTCATGGATCTCGGCGACCATGTGCGGCACGAAGCGCATGATCGTGTCGCCCGGGGCGAACAAGGTCAGCTCGCGGACATAGACCTCGCTGTCCCACTTCTCGAAGTGCCGCTTGTGCCTGAGCATGACCGTCAGCAGGTCCTTCGGCAGCTCGGAGGAATCCAGCCGGCCCGCGGCCTGGGCTTCGATGAGCGCCTCACGCCGCCGCATGGCCGGCCGGACGTAGATCGCGCTGAACCGCCGCTGGGCGGCCACGCAGGACTGCACTATCTCCCGGTGGCTGCCTCGCTCCCACTCGACGGCGCCGCCCGGCGTCATCTCATCGACCAGCGCCAGGAACCGCTCCTGGGCCGCCGGGGTGTCGACGCCGTCGATGCCCCAGAAGGAGCAGGTGAGATCGCAGAACACGGCACGCAGGAACGGCAGCAGGTCGGTGCGGGCCAGACCGTCGCGGCCACGATCGCGCGCGAGGCCCGCGAGCTTGGCCGCCAGCGCCGGGGCCAGCACCTCACGCTCGAACCAGCGCAGCATGTCCTTGCGGAACAGGGCCGCCTCGATCCGCCGCCGCTCGAAGTGATCGCGCCCGGCGAGGGCGAGCACCCCGTAGCCGGTGATCGGCGCGCTGTCGCGCCGGCCGCCGCCCCCCTGCACGAAGGCCCTGGACCGGAACACCTCGATGACGTCGCGGTAGGAGCGCAGCCAGGGCATGGCGCTGACCGCCGGGCCGTTCAGCGGGTCGAGGCTGGTGCCTTCGTAGCAGACATCCCGATCGCGCACCTCGATCAGTCCTCCCGTTACGGCCGGTGAACCACGTCGACGCGGATGGCGTGCGTCGGGCACAGGGTCTCGGCCTCGCGCAGGCGGTCGAGCAGGTCCAGCGGCGGATCCGGATCGAGGACGGTCGTCGGCCCGGTCCCGGATAGGTCGAACACCTCAGGCACCACCTGAACGCAATAGCCGGTGCAGGCACATTCGAGCGGATCGATGCTCACGTGCAGCCCGTCCATCCTGCTCACTCCCCTCACGCGTGCTCGGTAACGGCCAGATCCGGGCGCCGGTCCCGCCACGGCGACGCCGATTCAAGCTGGGCCGCGAGCCGCAGCAGCAGCGCCTCGCCGGCGGGCGGCCCGAGGACGTGCAGGCCGATCGGCAGTCCGTCCGGGCTCCAGTGCAGCGGCAGCGAGATGCCCGGCAGGCCGGTGACGTTGCCGAGCGGGGTGAAGAACTGCAGGAACAGCGCGTCGCGCAGGAACTGCTCCCACAGGTCGTCGGTGCCCTCGAAGGCGAACCCGACCGGCACCGGCGGCCGCAGCAGCGTCGAGGTGACCAGCACGTCGTAGTCGTTCCAGAACGCGACCACCTGGCGGCTCAGCCGGTGCAGGGCGTTGACCGCCTCGACGTAGGAGGCGCTCGAGTTCTCCCGTGCCATCTTCAGCACGAACCGGTTCAGCGGCTCGAACAGTTCCGCCTGGTCGGTCGGGTAATAGCAGGGCGCCGTCACCCACAGCCGCATCAGGATGTCGTAGCAGCCCGGATCGACCTCCGGGCCCGCCTCCGCCACGTGGTGACCGAGTTCAGCCAGCTGCCTGGCGGTCGAGCGGACGGCGGCCACGCACTCGGGGCTCATCGGGTGGCCGGTCGGGCTGATGGTCGTGAATGCCACGCGCAGTGCCCCCGGATCGGCCCCGACCTCGTCGCGGAACGGCCGGGCCGGCGGCGCCGCCCAGTACGGGTCGCCCGTCTCGTAGCCGGCCATGACGTCGAGCACGGCGGCCGCGTCGAGGACCGTGCGCGCCAGCACGCCGTCGGTGCTCAGGCCGACCATGGCCTCGCCCAGGCCCGGCGCGCACGAGACGCGCCCGCGGGCCGGCTTCAGCCCCACGACGCCGCAGCATGAGGCGGGCGTGCGGACCGACCCGCCGCCGTCACTGCCGTGGCCGACCGGGCACAGCCCGGCGGCCACCGCCGCCGCGGCCCCGCCGCTGGATCCGCCCGAGGTACGCCCGGTGTCCCACGGGTTCCGGCAGACGCCGTTCAGGATCGATTCGGTGAACGAGAGGTTGCCGAACTCGGGGGTGTTGGTCTTGCCGAGCATCACGAAGCCGGCCTCCTGAGCCGGCCTACCGTGGCCGTGTCGAAGTCGGGCACGTAGTCGGCGAAGGCCCGGGACGAGAAGGTGGTCCGGACGCCTTTGGTCTCGGCCAGATCCTTGATCGAGATAGGGACGCCGAGAAACGGAACATCCGGCGCTGGTGCGGAGGCGAGTTGCCGGTCGGCGGCGCGCGCCCCGGCGAGCGCCTCATCGGCGCAGATCGTCACGTAGGCGGCCAGCTGCGGATTGAGCGCCTCGATCCGGGCCAGGTAGGCCTGGACCAGCTCGGCCGAGGAGATCTCACGCCGGCGCAGCAGGCCGGCCTGCTCGGTGGCGCTGAGCCAGACGACGTCGTTCATTCCCGGCCTCCCGTCGCGGTCATTTCGCCTGCCACCTGGGCCGGCGCTTCTCGGTCCAGGCCGCGAACCCTTCCTTCGCATCAGCGCTGGCGCTGACCGGCGCGAACGCCCGATCGGCGGCCTCCAGCGCCTGATCCATGCCCATCGCGCGCTGGCCGCCATAGACCATCGCCTTGCTCGCCGCCACCACCAGCGGGGCATTGTCGGCGATAGTCCGGGCCAGCTGGAGCGCCGTGTCCATCAGCTCGCCCGCGGCGGCGATCCGGTTGACGAAGCCGAGCTGGTAGGCCCGCTCGGCGCTGAGCCGGTCGCCGGTCACCAGCAGCTCGAACAGCACCCGCTGCGGAAGCGTCCACAGCGACTGCACGAACGGCTCCAGGCCGATCCCGAGCCTGACCTCCGGCAGCGAGAACCACGCGTGCTCAGCCGCGACGCACAGGTCACACGCCTCGACCAGGGCCATGCCCGCCGCCATGGCCAGCCCGTTCACAGCCGCGATGAGCGGCTTGCCGGTGGCCGGGCTGGTACCGGGGCGCGGGGTGAAGTCCTCGGTCCTCGGCCGCCCGTCCACGTTCTTCTCGGTGATGTCGAACCCGGCGCAGAACGCCTTGTCACCCGCTCCGGTGACGATTCCCACCCGGACGCCCGGGTCGTCCTCAATCCGTTTCCAGCAATCCTGCAACGACTCGCACGCGGCCAGGTTCAGCGCGTTGCGCTTGTCCGGCCGGTTGATCGTGACGATGGCCACCCCATCGGCCGCCTCGTACCGCACTTCTGGTGCCATTACCCGCCTCCCGTCTGCGCCGCGGACTGCTGGCCGGCGTCGCCGTCACCGGCCAGGCGCTGGAACACCGGCAGCGGCGGCAGGTCATCGCGCTCGCGCCACGCCACCGTGACCCGCTCGCCGATCGCCGGCTCAGCGCCGATCAGGTTGGTCGTCAGCCGCGGGCCCTCATCGAGGGTGACGATCGCGACCACGTACGGCGGCGGCAGCTCGTCAATGACGGCGATCCGCACGGTCGTCTTGGCGTATACGGTCGCGCGGCCGCTCGCCTGCACCCACTCCAGGTCCAGGCCGAAGCAGGACAGGCAGAACGGGCGCGGGTAGAACTGGTGCGCCCCGCAGCTGACGCAGTGCTGCACGATGAGCCGGTGCTCGCGGGCCGCCCGCCAGAACGGCGCCGTGGTCGGGTCGCCGGGCAGGCCGTCCAGGTCGTGATCAGTCATTGCCCAGCACCACCGTCGAGGCGGTCGACATGAGGCCGCCGACCCCGTGGGCCACCGCGATCTGGGCCCCGGGCACCTGCCGCTCGCCTGCCTCGCCGCGCAGCTGGCGCACCGCCTCCACCAGCAGCAGCAGCCCGAACGCACCAGGATGGTTATAGGACAATCCGCCCCCCGAGGTCAGCGCGGGGAGCGCGCCGCCGGGGGCCAGCCGGCCCGACTCGACAAAGGCGCCTCCCTCCCCCTTGGCGCAGAATCCAAGATCTTCGAGCGCGAGCAGGACCGTGATCGTGAACGAGTCGTACGGCTCGAGCACGTCCACGTCGGCCGGCCTGATCCCGGCCATGGCGAACGCGTCCCGGCCGGAGGCGGCCCCGGCGGTGACCGTGAGGTCGGGCATCTGCGCGATGTTCCAGTGCGTCTGGCTCTCCCCCACCCCCAGGATGCGCACGGCCCGTTTCGCGGCGTCGCGGGCTCGCTCCGCGGTGGTCACCACGGCCGCGCCGCCGCCGTCGGTGACCAGGCACACGTCCAGCCGGTGCAGCGGGTCGCAGATGAGCCGCGACCCGACGACGTCCTGGACCGTGATCGGCTCGCGCGCCCACGCCTTCGGGTTCATGGCGGCCCACGCCCGGGCGGCCACGGCGATCTCGGCCAGCTGCTCGGAGGTGGTCCCGAACTGGTACATGTGCCGCGCGGCGATCATGGCATAGTGACCGAGCGGCCCTGGCAGCCCATAGCTCAGCTCGAACTGCGCGCCGAGAGTGGAGTTGTCCGACTCGCGGGTCATCCGCCGGCTGCGCCGGGTCCGCTGCCGCGACGCGTACGCGATCAGGGCGACCTCGCAGCGCCCGGCGTGGATGGCCGCCACCGCGTGATGGACGAATGCCTCGAACGCGGCGCCGCCGAGATCGGTGGAGTCGGCATAGCGCGGCATGATCCCCAGGTACTCGCCGAGCTGGACCGTACCCTCCTCCCCCATGTAGTTGGTGAAGAGCGCGTCGACATCGGCGGAGGTCAGGCCGGCCTCGGTGAGAGCCCCGTGGGACGCGAGCGCGGCCATCGACAGCTCGCTCTGATCCCAGACCTCTCCGAGCGGGGTCTCCGCGACACCTGCGATAAATGCCGGCCGGAGCTTCATCTGGCGTCCAGGAAGGCGCTGAGCTCGGTCAGCGGAAGCAGGCGCGGCGGCAGCGCCTGCTCCAGCGCCTCGGGGGTCCAGCGCCCCTCGGTGCGGAGGTCGTGGACGATGGAAGGCATCGAGACCACGATGACCCGGTTGCCGTAGGTGTGGAACACCTGCGCGTTGGCCGGGCAGTCCGCCTCGGCCAGCCAGCCGATCAGCGGTGAGACGTTGGCCGGGTTCAGCGGGTCGCCCGGGTCCCACTCAGCCACGTCGTCCGGCTCGCTGTCCGGGCGCGTGACCATGATCCGGGTCCGGGCGGACGGCGACACCGAGTTGGAGCGGACCCCGATCTTGGCTCCTTCGAGCGCTACGACCCGCGAGAGCCCGAGGACGGCACTCTTCGCCGCCGTGTAGTTGGCCTGCCCGAAGTTGCCCGCGAACGCGGCGATCGAGGTCGTGTGCACCACCGAGGCGGCCACCGGCCGGCCTTGGCCTGGCCGCGCCAGTACGCCATCGCGTGCCTGGTCGGCGCGGCATGGCCCTTGAGATGCACCCGCAGCACGTCGTCCCAGTCGGACTCGGCCATGTTGGCCAGCGTCCGGTCCCGCAGGATGCCGGCGTTGTTGACCAGCACATGCAGCTCGCCGAACGTCTGGACGGCGAGCTGCACCAGCTCGGCCGCCTGCTCCCAGTCCGCGACGTCATGCCCGCTCACAACGGCCTGGCCGCCCGCCGCGCGGATCGCGTCGACCACGGCGGCGGCCGCGCTCTGGTCGGCCCCGTGGCCGTGGACGTCGCCGCCCCGGTCGTTGACCACCACGGCGGCGCCCTGCGACGCGAGGTAGCGCGCATGGGCGCGGCCCAGGCCTCGGCCCGCGCCGGTGACAATCGCGACGCGGCCTGCGAGTCGGCTCACGTGGCTCCCCCATCCTGTCGGGCCGGCCCCACCTGCGCGAGGCCGTCGGTAATGACCGTTGCACCTTCGTCGTCGGTGACCTGGAAACGGAACCGCCCGGCCGGCTCGCCCGGCTCCAGCTGGGACCAGAGTGTCGTCGTCATGGTGTGCGCCGGATACATCGGCCGGGAGAAGCGCACCGCGAGCCTGCGCAGCCGCGACGCATCCCCGTCACACGCCCGGGCGACCACCGCGCGCCCGGCCAGCGCCATGGTGCACAGGCCGTGGACGATGATCCCGGTGAACCCGGCCGCCCGGGCCGCGGCGTCGTCCAGGTGGTAAATGCTGTGATCGCCGGACGCCTCGGCATAACGGAACGTCTGGTCCGCGCCGATGTGATAACTCTCGGTCGCGACCGGCTCGCCGAGGCCCGCGACGTCAGGCAGCCGGTGCTCGGCCGGGGCCACGCCGATCGCCTGGTCGGTCAGGACGCCGCGCAGGAAGTTGACGAAGTACTCCTCGTGCACCACGCGGCCGCTGTCCGGGCTGGTCATTTCCACCTGCGTGAGCAGCACCGTACCGGTCGACCGGGGCGCCGCCCCGGCCAGGCGCCCGCGCACCAGCAGCGTGCTGCCCGCGGTGACCGGTTCGTGATAGCGCACGTCATGCTCGCCGTGCACGCTGCGGTTCTCGGTGCGGGCCCGCTCCGGCAGGTTCTGCTGCAGGACGATGTGGACGTGCGGGACGGCGGCGACGACACACAGCAGCGGCGGCGCCACCCCGGTGGCCCAGCGCCGCGGATCGGCCTCGCCGGTGGCGGCCGCGTAACGGACGCACAGGTCGGGGTCGACGAAAAAGGTCCTGGTCGGCGTCCACGCCGCCAGCGCGTCCGGATCGAAACCGGCCTGGATGAGATCCGGGCGCCGGGCCGGGGCGGTCACGCGCTTACCTCGGCGCGGCCGCGGTGCTCCGGCCAGATCGTGGCCGGGGGGAGGCCGACCCGGTCGGCCAGCCGCCGCGCGGAGGCATCAGCGAGCCTGAAGATGTCCTCGTCGTCGGCCAGGGTGCCGCGCCCGCCGGCCAGCACGACCTGGCCGTCCACGATGACCGTGTCGACCGCCTTGGTCCGGCTGATCACGGCGGCGTGGCGGACCGGGTTGGCCGGCGGATGCGACTCGGCCCCGCTGGTGGCGCGGATCACGACGTCCGCGAGCATGCCGGGGGCCAGGCTGCCGAGCCGGTCGGCCAGCCCGACGGCCCGGGCCCCGGACCGGCTGGCCATCTCCATGATCTCCTCGGCGGCGAGGAACTGCCCGTGCTCCCTGGCCAGCAGGAAACCGATGTGGCCCTGCTCGCCGAACCCCCACACCTTCGCGACATCCGAGCCGAACGCCACCGGGACCCCGAGGTGGTACATCTCCGCGGCACGCTGCCTGAAGAACTCGGCCATCCCGTAGAACATGTAGTTGCCCGGCATCCAGACGATCGTCATGCCCGAGTCGACGACCGGCTGGGTCTCGTCGTCCCTGATCGCGTTCATGTGCGAGAACGTGCAATTGGGTCCCAGCACGCCGATCTCGGCGAAGTGGGCCAGCGGGTGCCCGCCGAAACGGGCGTCGTCGTCCGCCACGTCGTCGACGTAGAAGGACTGGTGCTGGGTGAGGATGGCGCCGTTTTCGTCCGCGGCCGCCTTCGCCGCCCGCTCCAGCTCGTCCGAGGCGGTGGCCGCCCCGTACAGGCCGACGTGCCCGCGCACGAGCGCATCGGGGTCGCGGTTGCGGGCCAGCTGCCCGCCGAGCAGCTTCATCGCCCGCGAGTGGTCGGCGGGCGCCCGGTCCAGGCGGTGGTAGCCGGGCGATACGCGATCCCAGAGGTAGGCATCGGCGACCGAGCCGCGGATGCCGATGCGCTGCGCGGCGGCGGCGACCGCGTCCGGCTCGTACGCCGTCCCCGGCTCGAGGAAGCAGGTCACCCCGTTGCGCAGCATCTCCAGCCCGGCCAGCAGTGCACTGGCGTACTCGTCGTCGTCGTCGAGGGCCTGCATCCAGGTCGTGAAGTGGTCCTGTGACTGCGCCTCGCTGGGGCTGTCGGGGAGCGCGCCCCTGGTCGTGTGCAGCGTCATGTGCGCGTGCGCTTCGACCAGGCCCGGGTGGACGGCGCCGCCGCCCGCGTCGATCGTGTGCGCGCTGGTGTAGGCGGCCCCCAGCTCCGCGTCGGGACCGACCGCGACGATCCGCCGACCGCGGATCGCGATCGCGCCCGCGGGGTAGACGCGCCGTTGCTCGTCGAGGGTGATCACATAAGCGTTCCGGACGAGCAGGTCGCACGGGGCGGCGGCGTCTTCGGTCATGACCGGCTCCCATCAGGTCAGTCGTTGCGTGGCAGCCACATTCGGGTTCTCGCGATCCCAGACCGGGGCCTGGTGACCAGGCTCCGGAGCCCGCAGCAGCGCCTTGGCCACCCGGAGCGAGGGCGTCCGGGGAAAGTCGGTGGTCCGGTACTCGATGTAGCGCGGCACCTTGTAGGCGGCCAGCCGTGCCGCGCACCAGGCCGCGAGCTCCTCGGGCGGGACCGCCGCCGGGCAGCTGCCTTCGACCGGCAGGATGAAGGCCTTGACCTCCTCGCCGCGCAGGTCGTCGGGAACCCCGATGACCGCCACCTCTGCCACCTTCGGATGCGCTCGCAGCACGTCCTCGACCTCGGCGGCGGACAGGTTCTCACCGCTGCGCCGGATGATGTCCTTCTTGCGGCCCACGAAGTAGTACAGGCCGCGCTCATCCTGCCGGCCGAGGTCGCCGGTGCGCAGCCAGCCGTCCCGCAGCACCTCGGCGGTGGCCTCGGGGCGGCCCAGGTAGCCGCGCATCAGCCCGGGCCCGGAGATCCAGAACTCGCCGGTGGCCCCGGGCGGCACGTCGTAACCATCGTCGTCCACCAGCCGGATGGCCACCTCCGGGCAGGCGATCCCGATCGAGCCCGAGCCGACCACCTCATCGGCAAGCTGGAGCGGGACCCTGGTCACGAGGTTGCCTTCGGTGATCCCATAGCCATCCACCCAGGGGAACCCCCAGCGGTCGGTCATCTCCCGGTGCAGGCGGGCCGGGACCGCGACCTGCAGGGCCCGCCGGACCTGGTGGTCACGGTCGGCACCGGATGGCTCGGCCTTCAGCAGCAGGATCGGGATCGAGGCGATGCCGAGCACCTCGGTGACGCCGGTGGCCCGGACGACGGCCCAGAAGCGGGAGACGCTGAAGCGCCGCATGACGACCACCGCACCACCGCAGCGCAGCGCGGCGAGCACCTGCCAGCCCGGATCCGAGTAATAGAACTGCAGGCAGCACAGCATCCGGTCGTCAGGCCCCTTCGGGTGCAGCCGGAGGTCAACGTCCACCGTGCGCAGCCACCACTCGTGATCGACCAGGCAGCCTTTCGGCGGGCCGGTCGTCCCCGAGGTGAAGTAGATGTTGGTGATATCGCGCCGCTCGCAGCCGGCCTCGTCGATCCGGAAGTCCGGTGCCTGCGCCGCGGGCAGGCCGTCGGGCTCGTTGTTGCCGACCACGATGACCTCGCGCAGCCGCGGGCAGTCACTGCGCACGGTCTCGATCAGTTCCTGGTGCTCCGGGCTGGTGATCACCGCAGCTGCGCCGGAGTCGCGCAGGACGTGGCGCGCGTCGTGCTCTCTGGAGTCGGGGTTGACCGACACCAGGGTGGCCCGCAACGCGACGACCGTGAGCCAGGCGATCATGAACTCGGCCCGGTTGCCCAGGATGACCGCCACCCGGTCGCCCAGCGTGATCCGCGGCCGCAGGGCAGCGGCGCAGCTCTCGATGCGTGTCAGCAGGTCGCGCCGGGTGAGGGTCAGGCCGTCCTCGAATATCAGCAGCGGCCGCCCCGGATCGCGCCGGCAGGCATCGCGGACCAGCTCGATGATCGTCGTTTCTGGCGCCTGGCTCCAGGCACCGCCCGCGTTTTCGTGCCGTACGACCGAACTCAAGGACTGGCCTGACTAGCCGGTTGCTGGAGACAGGACAAACGTCCACTGCTGTCCCGGGATGACAGGGCAAGCGAGAACCGGGATGCGCCTATGGCCGGTACCTGTCATGGTCCAACCATGATGCATCTCAGCAGATTAGGCCGTCAAGGGAATGCCTGACCATATCGACGGGTCGAGATAATAATCTGCGGTCAGTCGCCGCCGGCCTCGGTGTCCGCCAGGAACGCCCCGGTGCTCCTGCGCCTGGCTTCCCAGCACACCATCGTCTCGCTGCGCATGAAGCCCGGGGTCGCGGGGAGGATGCGCACCACGAAGTCCTGCAGGGCCTGGTGGCTCCGGGATCGCACCGACAGCAGCACGTCCCAGCGCCCGGTCACGATGTAGACGGTGATGACCTCAGGAAAGGTCATCAGATGGTCGACCAGCTCCTGCAGGATCTCGCCCTGCTGGGTGGTTATCCCGATGATGGCCTCGACGTCCCAGCCGAGGGCGGCCGGGTCGATCTCAGCGTGATACCCGAGGATGATCCCGCGGCTGTGCAGGCGCTCGAGGCGCTCGGACACACCGGTCGGCGACATCCCGACGGCGCGCGCGATGGCCCGGGTGGACAACCGGGCGTCCTCGGCGAGCATGCCGACGATCTTGGCATCGATCGGATCTAACCCTGACGTACCCACATCGCCTCCACCTGCGCAAGCTGCGCGATCAGCATTCGCCGAAGAAACTCTGCAGGATCCGCACTCCCGCGGCAAGCGAGGACACCGGAACTCGCTCGTCCACGCCATGAAACATGGCGGCGAAGTCAAAGCCGGCTGGCAGCAGCAGGGGGACGAAACCGAAGTTGCGGATGCCCAGCCGGTCGAAGTGCTTGCCGTCGGTACCGATCGGCAGACAGGCCGGGACGACCGTGGCACCCGGGTCTTCGTTATCAATCGCCACCCGGATCGCGTCGGGGACGGCTCCTTCGAAGGAGGTCTGCACCGCGGGCCCCTCCAGCACGACCTGCACCTCGACCAGGTCGCCGACGAGCTGGCGGATCTCCGCCAGCAGCTCGGCCTGGTAGCCAGGCACGTAACGGCCGTCGATGCTCGCCTCGGCCCGGAACGGGACCACGTTGTGCGCCATCCCGGCGGTCAGCCTCGTGATGCTGTAGGTATTGCGCAAGGTCGGCCGGAACAGGCGGCCGAGCGGGCCGATTCGCTCCAGCGCGGCGTCCGGGTCCTGCTCGCCCGTCCATTCCCGGGCGGCGGCCACGACCGTCTGGGTGGACTCGATCGGGTGCGAGGGCGGAACGTAACGCTGCACCCGCAGCAGCGCCTCGGCCAGCCGGGCGATGGGGTTGCCCGGGTGGATCAGCGACCCGTGGCCGCCCTGGCCGTGGGCCACCAGCCGCAGCCAGGTGATGCCCTTCTCGGCGATCTGGACGAAGTACGCCCGGCGGCCATCGCCGGCCTGGTAACTGAACCCGCCTGCCTCGCCGATCGACTCGGTGCAGCCCTCGAACCGGCCCGGGTGCGTGTCGACCAGCCATCCCGCTCCCTCCCGGCCGCCCATCTCCTCGTCGGCGAGCAGCGCGAGCACGATGTCGCGGGCCGGCCGCCACCCGGCGGCCAGCTTGCCGCGCAGCGCGGTGAGGACCATCGCGATCATGTCCTTCATGTCGACCGCGCCGCGCCCCCAGACCTGCCCGTCGATGACTTCCCCGGAAAACGGCGGCACCGACCAGGCTGACGCATCCGCCGCCACCACATCCAGGTGCATCTGCACGAGCAGCGCCGCACGGCCCGGATCGGTGCCCTCGATCCGGGCCACCACGCTGGTCCGGCGCGGCAGATGCTCGAGCAGCCGCGGCTCAAGTCCGAGGCCCGCCAGTTCCGCGGCCACGAACTCGGCGGCAGCACGCTCCCCGTTACCTGAAGGTGAGGTGTCGATCCGGATCAGGTCCGAGCAAAGCTGCACCACGCTGTCCTGGTGGCGGGGGCGGTCAAGTTGATCGGGCACGGTCATCAGACGCTGCGTGCGGGCGTCGCTGGCCCGTAATGTACCGACACGAGTAAGATCCTCCCCTAAAACCCTAGGGAGCGAAGTATGACGCAGGACCACTTCAGCATGGAAGCCAGTGGCACCCCGACTGCGCCGGGCGTCTTCGTCGACCTGAAGTCGGTGCCCAGTGTCGAGTTCGTCGAAGGAGTGAAGTTCCAGCCCACGCTCGGGCAGAACGTGCTGGCGAATTACGTCACTTACCAGCCGCACTGCGAGGCGCCGCGGCACGTCCATGTCGAGGAGCAGGTCGTCATCGTGGTCGGCGGTGAGCTTGATTTCACGATCGACGGCGAAACCCGCCGCATGGGCGCGGGCGACATGGCCGTCATCCCGCCGTGGGTGCCGCACGCGGCCCGGGCCGGCGAGCGGGGCTGTACCCAGATCGACGTGTTCAGCCCGCCGCGCTCGACCCTGATCGAGCTGGCCGGCCGCGACGCGGGCGAGCACGCCTGATGGACCTGGGCCTGGCCGGCCGGCGAGCCGTGGTCACCGGCGGCTCGAAGGGCATCGGGCTCGCGTCGGCCAGGGAACTGCATGCCGAGGGGGCGTCGGTCGCGATCTGCTCCCGCGACGCCGGCGAGCTGGCGGCGGCTGCCGCCTCCATCGGCAGTGACCGGGTCTTCCACCAGGTCGCCGACGTGTGCGATCCCGGCCAGGTGACCGCTTTCATCGACGCGGCGGCCAGCGCGCTGGGCGGCGTGGACATCCTGGTCAACAACGCAGGCGGCGCCAGGCCCGGCGATTTCGAGACGCTCACCGACGACGACTGGCGCTACGACCTGGACGTCAAGCTCTTCTCCCAGATCCGCTGCGTCCGCGCCGCGCTGCCGCACCTGCGCCGCAGTGACGCCGCCCGGGTCATCAACATCAACGCCGTCTACGCGAAGTACCCCGATCCGGCGTTCTTCGCCACCTCTGTGAACCGGGCGGCCTGCCTCAATCTGAGCAAGGCCCTGTCCGCCGAGTTCGGCAGCGAGAACATCCTCATCAATAGCGTGAACATCGGCTTCGTGGTCACCCCGCAATGGGAGAACATCCGCTCCAGGCGCGCACCAGACCGGAGCCTCGATGACTTCCTGGCCGCACTCGCGGCGGCCGAGGTGCCGCTGGGCCGGTTCGGGCGAGTCGAGGAAGTGTCCGGGCTCGTCGCGTTCCTCGCCAGCGACCGGGCCAGCTACATCACCGGCGCCAGCATCGACGTCGCCGGCGGGCTGGGCAAGTACGTCTGATCTGCGACGTCCCGGCGAACGAGCGCCTGCCGGGCCGGCCCCAGCCGCTCCGCGTACCAGGGCTTCAGGCTGTAGAGGCCGCCCGCCAGCTCCCGACACCTCGACCAACCCCGGCACGCAGGCGCCCGTGACGTCGCGAGCTACCCGTGATCGGAGGCTGGCTCGCCAGCGAACAGCACCTCGTGCTGCCAGGCACCGGGAGGCTGAGCATGCAGGCGCCAGTAATGCTCGGCGATACGGTCGGGATCGAAGCGGCTTCCCGGCGCCACGGCGCCGCCCACCGTGATCGTCGCAACATGAATGCCCGAGGACCCGTACTCCCTGGCGAGCAGCGTGGTGAGCGCGCGCACCCCGGCCTTGCCGAGCGACAGGCTCGTATACCCGGGGTCGGGCTCGGGCATCCCGCCGGTCATCAGGATCGTGCCGCCGCCCGCCTTCGCCATCAGCGGGGCGAGCCTGGCGGCCGAGGCCAGGGCGCCGAGGACGTTGATGGCGTATGCCCCCAGGTGCTGCTCGTAAGTCAGCTCACCCGGCCGGTCGGACCGGATCAGGCCCGCGTTGTAGACCAGCACCTCCGGAACGCCCAGCGCCCCGGCCAGCGCGTCGAGCGCGGCGGTGAGCTCGGTCTCCTGCGCGACGTCGGCGGTCGCGCCGACCGCTTCGATCCCGGCCGCCGCCAGCGTCGCCCGCGCGGCATCGATGCTTGCCTCGGCTCTCGCTACGAGTCCGACCCGCATGCCCTCCGCCCCGAACCTGCGGCCGACGGAGGTGCCGATGCCCGGGCCCGCCCCGACAATCACCACTCCTGCCACGATGCCTCCGGCCTCCTCATGCGCGGCACCAGCTTCTCACGGTGCCGTCACCGCCGCGGCGAGGCATCCGCCTGCTGGCCGATCTTGCCCGGCGGCAGCCCGTTGACTGTCACCAGGTAGTCGAGAGTCCGCTCGATGAGGCCGCTGGCCCGGCGCAGGTCGGCCGAGCTCGGCGGGGCTTCCTCGCTCAGCCGGGCTCCTAGCCGGCGGCCAAGCTCAGGGACGGCCGCGGCGGCCAGCCGGGCACCGATCCGCGCAGCGCTGCGGACGACCTGGGGATCTACCGACCACACCGCCTCAAAAATCCGGCCCGGGTCGCGGCACTCTTGCCCCGGCTGCTCCCATCCGGCTATGCAGGCCGGATGGTCGGGCGCATCGCAGATCAGCGTCCACTCCCGGCGCATCGGGGAGGTCTCGGGGACCGGCACCTCCGCCAGCGGGCCGGGCCCGCGGCGGCTGCGGGAGAAGTCGGCGAAGACGACCGTCTGCTCGGCGCTGCGAGCCAGGTCCGCCCAGCGCGCTCTGGCGGTGCCGTAAAAGCCCTGGCGCTGGAAGGAGCCGATCAGGACCGGCCGCTGCGCACGCGCGCAGCACTCGTCCTCAATCGCCCGGGTCAGGGCGAGCAGAACCGTCTTGGTCATGACGTGGACCCGCAGGTCCGGGTGACGGCGCCGGAGCTCAGCGAAGATCGACGCCTGAGGGCTGCTCTGCGCGCCGGAGAACGCGCGTGCCATGGCCGCGGGCAGGGACAGCCCACTCTCGCGGCCCCGGAGCACGTCGGCCAGCAGGGCGCAGTCGGACTCCCGGTAGCGTCGCTGCCCGCTCGCCGAGCGATGCGGACGGGGCAGGCCGTAACGCTGTTCCCAGTTCCGCAGCCCGGCCACGGGAATCCCGGTCCGCCGCGAGACCTCGCTGATCGGCAGCACGGCCGGGTCGGCTTCCGCTGTTCCGTCTGAACCCTGAGGATTCATCATACTGATTAGGTTTCCTTAGTCAGAGTGATGATAGGGTAACACCTAGATTGATCATGACGTCCGCGCTACAGGAAGCGCGCTACAGGAAAAGGATCCCAGTCCCGGCCCGAGGGATCCCGGCCCGGCCTAAGGAGGAAGCCGTGACGACTGCCGCCTCCCGCAACCCGGCCGCCCACCAGGAGCGCCCGCGCCCGGTGCGGGTGCCCGGTGATGACCCCGGTGATGACCGTGCATCGTGGCGCGACTCGGCCGCCTGCCGCCATGTCGATCCCGAGCTTTTCTTCCCGATCGGCAACGGCGGTGCCGCCGTACCTCAGATCGAGCAAGCCAAGGCCGTATGCGCCAGCTGCCCCGTGCGATCGCCCTGCCTGGCCTTCGCCCTGGCCACCAGCCAGGAATACGGCATCTGGGGCGGTTACGACGAGGACGAGCGCCGGGTGCTGCATCGGCAGCAACGTGAATCCGGAACAGCCACCGGCGGCGAACGCTAGCCCTGACGCGGCGAGGGCCTTCGGCCGACAGCGGATCCGTAGCTCCCGTCCGCCGGCCGAAGGCCCCCATTCGCGCGGATCCGGCCTGGCCGGATCCGGCATCTGTCCCCCGGCTAGGTGCTGCGCTTCCAGGTCACGGTGAACCCGTTGCCGCTGCCGTTGAGCGCTCCGGGCTGGGCTTCAACGTTGCCTGATGAGTCCACCATGGTGATCTCGTCGTCGCTGAACGTCGAGATGACCCCGGATGTCGAGCCGGACTTCACGGTCGCGCCCGTCTCCGACCACGAGTGGAAGTCGGACAGCGGGTAGATCCCGCCGGAGCCGCTGGGCGCCTCGGCGATCCACTCGGCGCTCGAGTTCGCGCAGCCTGAACACGACTGGGTGGTGGTGAAGCTGTCACCCGACCGGGTCGAGTCGGTCACCTTGAGCGTGTAACTGCTGCCGCTGCGGACGACGGAGGTGCTGATGTGGTCGCCTGGCCGCAGGGTGTCGCCGACCACCTGGATCGCATTGGTGGGATACATCTCCCACCACGTGAAGTAGTACGCGGCGCCGCCATAGCATTCGGCGAGCGTGCCGTCCTGCTCGACCGAGTCGCTGCTGAAGCCGTCGATTCCGACCCAGAAGGCCGCCAGCGAGGTCGTCGAGGTGCAGCTGACCGAGGGCTCGGTCCAGCTGCCGGTGACCTTGCTGTAGTTGCTGCCCGTGTCGGCGTAACCCGACCAGTTGTTGCTGTCCACCTTGGTCAGGCCCTTGACATGCTGCCTGTGCCCGGACACTCGCTGATCGGCGGAGTGCTGCCCGATCGCCAGCTGCCTGAGCTCCGCACGAGCGGCCGCGACGGCATTCGAGTGCACCGCAGGACGGGTAGCGGCCGCGCTGGCGCTGGCCACGGGGCTGTAAGCCATGAGCAGGCCCAGCGCAGGGACGCACGCTGTTGCGGCGATGAACAGTAACCAGGCACTACGACGCATAAGCGACTACCTCTCACTCGGTGGCCGCCCATGGCCACTCGTGCGCCGATGGTAGCCTTCGTCACCGCTGCCATCAACCCTGTCCCAGGCCATCCGCGGACGCTCACCAGGCCTCGGCGGCGGTGGTCAGCGGCACGCTGCCGACCTCAGGCGTACGGGTGACGGTCAGGCCCGCGGCGCGGGCCAGCCCGGCGAATACGGCGGAGTTGACGACGGCGGCCCCGCCGGGATCGTTGTTGAAGTAGACGTAGACATCCGGGTCGCCGGACCATGCCTGCCGCACCCGGTTTACCCATGACCGCAGGGCCCGCCGGCCGTAGCTGGGCCACGGGCTGGCTGCTCCCTCATGAAAGCGCAGATATCCCCATCCGGCGGTGCGCCACAGCGGGGCGACCGGGCGGCCGAGCCGGTCCGCCCAGCACAGCGCCGCGTCGTGGGCGGCCAGGATCTGCCGGATTTCCCCGGTCCACCAGGACGGGTGCCGCGGCTCGACCGCGATCCGCAAGCGGCCGGGGAGGGCGGCCGGGCGGGCGGCACCGAACTCAGCCAGGCAGGCGTCTAGCCGGGCCGGGTCGGCCCGGAGGGTCGGCGGCAGCTGGAGGAGGATGGGGCCAAGCTTGGCGCCGAGGCCCGCTGCCGCGCCCAGAAGCCGGGCGACCGGCTCCGCGGGGTCACGCAGCTTCCTGATGTGGGTGAGATACCGGCTCGCCTTCACTGCCATCACGAAGTCGGCGGGCGTGCGGGCCCGCCATCCCGCGAAGGTCTCCGCGGCGGGCAGCCGGTAGAAGCTGTTGTTGTTCTCCACGGTCCGGTACTGGGTGGCGTAGTGCTCCAGCCACAGACGCTGGGCCACGCCGACCGGGTAAAGCCCGCCGCGCCAGTCGCGGTACTGCCACCCGGAGGTCCCAATCAGCACGGGCATGCCGCCTATGCTCCCGTACCGGGGCCGGGCTGAGTCCGGCACCTCCGCCCTGGGCGCAGGTGCCGGACTGCCCGGGCGGGCCGCCGCCTAGGCTCTGGCCTGCCTGCCTGCCTGCCCGCTCGCGCGGGCCGGGCTGGCCTTGCTCGGCCGCCTTCGGGTCAGCTTGGCGGGCCTTTAGCCCTGCCTGGCGCGGACGCCGGCCTCGACCTTGTCGCCGAGGTTCTTGTCGACGTTGCGCCAGTACTGGAAGGCGCGCTGCAGGACCGGCTCGGTCACCCCGTTGAGCAGGTGCCCGACGATGTTGCTGACCAGCCGCTCACGTGCCGCGTCATCCATCACCTCCCGGACCATAGTGCCCGCCTGGCCCCAGTCGTCGTCCTGCTCGTGCAAGGTGTAGGCGGCCCGCACCATGTCCCCGTCGGAATGCCAGCCGACCGGCTGGTAGCGCTCGCTGTCAGCCCGCGGGCCGCCCTTGGAGTTCGGCGCGTAGACCGGGTCGCCGACGTTGACGACCCGCATGGCGCCGTCCTTGCTGTAGCTGTGCACCGGGACCTTGGGCGAGTTCACCGGGATCTGCTTGTAGTTCACGCCGAGCCGGGCGCGGTGCGCGTCCGCGTAGGAGAACCCGCGGGCCAGCAGCATCTTGTCCGGGCTCAGCAAGATGCCGGGGACCAGGTTGTTCGGCTCGAACGCCGCCTGCTCCATCTCGGTGTGGTAATCGGTCAGGTTGCGGTCGAGAGTCAGCCGGCCGACCTCTTTGAGCGGGTAGTCGCCGTGCGGCCATACCTTGGTCAGGTCGAACGGGTTGAACCGGTAGGTCTTGGCTGCCTCGAACGGCATGACCTGGATCTTCAGCGTCCAGCTCGGGTAGTCACCGCGCGCGATCGCCTCGTACAGGTCGCGCTGGTGGTAGTCGCCGTCCGCCGACGCGATCTGGTCGGCCTCGGCCTGGGTGAGGAACTCGATGCCCTGATCGGTCTTGAAGTGGTACTTCACCCAGAACTTCTCGCCCTCGGCGTTGACCCACATGTAGGTGTGCGAGCTGTAGCCGTTCATGTTCCGCCAGGTCCGCGGGATCCCGCGGTCACCCATCAGCCAGGTCACCTGGTGCGCCGACTCCGGGGACAGCGTCCAGAAGTCCCACTGCATGTCGTGGTCGCGCAGGTTGTTGTCCGCGCGCCGCTTCTGCGAGCGGATGAAGTGCTGGAACTTCAACGGGTCGCGGAGGAAGAAGACCGGGGTATTGTTCCCGACCATGTCGTAGTTGCCCTCGGACGTGTAGAACTTCAGCGCGAAGCCGCGCGGGTCCCGCCAGGTGTCGGGGCTGCCCCGCTCCCCCGCGACCGTGGAGAACCGGATCAGCGTGTACGTCCGGGTGCCCGGCTGGAACACTGCGGCCTTGGTGTAAGCGCTGACGTCATTCGTCACTTCAAAGTGGCCGAAGGCACCCCCGCCCTTGGCGTGCGGCTGCCGCTCGGGGATGCGCTCCCGGTTGAAGTTCGCCATCTGCTCGATCAGATATTGATCCTGCAGCAGGATGGGGCCGTCCGGACCCACGGTGAGCGAGTGCTCATCGCTTTCGACCGGGATCCCGGCGTCCGTCGTCGTCGCGTTGCGCTCAGATTGTGTCATTGGCCATACCTCCTCGTTAGGTTGCGCACCCTCGGCGTAGCCTTCCGCCGCCATGTATGCGGGGCATTCTCCCCGGAAGACCACCTCGGCTTCGTCGACGGCGATGGCCACAGTTTCTGGAATAAGTCAAGTCTTGCCGGTCAGTTCCGCACAGCGACCGAAATGACCTGCACACGCCCACCTGGCCGGGTTATAGTTTCGTTACCCGGGGGGAGAGCACTCCATGACCACGACACCCGCGAAATCACTAGGCGGCAAGCTGCACCAGGTTGGTGGCACGACGGCCATGCACTCCATGGGCACGCAGGCATGCTGGCTATGCGGGATCCGTCTCCCGGCGGCCGCGATGATGCCGGACGGCGGTGCCGCATGCGCCGACATTCACTGGTATTGCCGGGACACGATCTCGTGCACGCAGCGGTGGACCCAGGCGCGCGCTCCTTCGGCCGGCTACCGCAGGCCTGACACGGCGGGCGGACGACCCTGACCATCCCTGCCCTGCATCATGAACCCGGTTCCCCGACCTGATCTTGACTACCTTCCAGCGATATCTACCGAAAAGTCTCCAAGATCTTTGGTTATCGCCTGTGCGGCTGCCGTTGAATCCCCAGGAGCCAGGCATCGGACCGTGGCCTGCCCCCATCGACGCCCTCTTCTCTAAAAAGATCATGAACTGGGCGCCGGCGAGGTACTGCACGGCTGGCCCCGGCTGGTCGCGTCAATCGGGGGCGGTGCTTCGTGATTCCAGGTTCTCCAGACGGGAAGTGGCGTCCTGTAGTCGTCGCTCCGCGCCGCGGGCAGCGCGGTCCGCGCGGTCGGCGTCCTTGCGTGCCAGGCGCCTGGCGCGGTCGGCGTCGGCCTGCGCATCCAGCGCCGCCTCGAGCTCGCCCCTAAGACGACCCACGTTGTCTGCGGCTTCTCGCGCGGCGTCTTCCGCCTGAGCCAGCTCCGCTTGCGCGTCCTGGCGGGTTCTTTCAGCATCGGCGGCGTCGCTGCGGGCCTCGCGCTCATCCTGCCTGGCGCGTTCTACTTGCTTGCGGCGCTCTGCCGCCCTATCTGGCTGGGTCTGCTTGCGCGGCTCAGCGCGCTTCTCTTGCGCTGCGGACCAGGCGGCAGCCTGCGCGGCGCTGGCGTCGACGCTGGGGAACCCGCTGCGCGACAGACCCGAGGTGAGCCGGCCTTGCGACAGCTGCCGCGCGGCCTGCTCATCGGCCAGTGCCGCATGAAGCGTGTCCTCCAGGCCCCGGGCTATGGCGTCTGACATCGCCTGCCCGGCCTCGCTCGCCAGGCTCTCTGCCTGCTGCACCAGCGCATGGACAATCTGATGCTGCTGGCGAGAAGCCTGCCGCAGCCGTTCGGCATCCAGGGAGGCGGTGGCCTGTCGCATCGTCTCCCCCAGTTCCAGCAGCGGCCGGATCTCCTCGGCATGCTCGCGCGCAAGCCGGTTCGCCAGCCACGCGACCTTGCTCGGCTTAGCCAGCTTGCCAATCGCGACCGCGGCCCGGTTGTCGCCTTCCGCGCGAGCCTGCTTCGCGCGCTCGTTCCTGGCCGCGGTGAACTGATCCAGCGGCAGGCCATACACCTCGTCCGCGGCGGCCTCGACACGGTCAGGCCGACCCGCCGGGTCGCGTTGTGCCATCGGACTTGTCCCCCGTCCGAGGAATCAGTCATCATCGCCTTAACCCAGCATCTCAAAGGCCCGGCCGCGCGCGGCCACGATGTCAGCGGGCCAGGCGCTGGCCACGACCCGGCTCCGCTGTCGTGAGAGCCGGTCTGTGGTCAGGCCACGGGCAGACGCCAAGCCGACCTGGATCGCCAGGTAGCCGTGGGCCGGGCCAGTGACGGCACTCGTGACGCCGACCTAGCGCTCCGCCGCGGGGTTTCCCGGCTTCATGGCCGGTGACGGCGATCGGCCGCAGCCGCCCGGGCCTGCTTTTGCCGCCTGTCGGCCTCCAGCCACGGAAAGGGCGCCAGGTCGGGCTCGACCCAGCCGGTCCTCGCCTGTGGGCTGGCCAGCGTCCCCGCACGGTAGAACCGGGTCAGCAGCCGCTTGCCGAGCAAGGCCGGGTGGTGATCGGCGAAGGTAGCGAAGTCGTCTTCGCCGCATTCGGCCACGTGGTGCCCGATCAGTTCCACCCAGGCCCGGCTGACGGTCGCGTGGTATTTCTGGGGAGCCCCCGCGTAGCGGGCAGTGCGCTGGATACCGGAGCTGACCAAGCTGGTCGCCACGGATACCCCGAACCGCCGCACGGCCAGCCATGTCAGGTGGACATGCTCCCGGTGGCCGAAGCGCTGAGCGGCCGCCATCACCTCGGCCATCAGCTCCTCGAACGGCGATGCGCCGTCCTGATGCGCCTCGGGACGGTGCGAGGTCACGGTGACACCTCCGTCAGGGCCTGCAGGGCGGCGCGCAGGCCGGCGATCGCGTCGGCAGGCAGGCCTGCGAGTGCATGCCGCTCCAGATCAGTAATCGCCCGCCGGACAGTGACGGCGGTCTGGTGCCCGGACGAGGTCAGCTCGATGAGCACCGCCCGGCGGTCTCCGGGGACGGCGCGGCGGGTGATGTGGCCGCGCCGTTCCAGGCGGTCCAGCACGCTGGTGAGCGTGGTCGGGCGGGTGCCCGCGGCTGCGCCAAGCTCGGAGACGGTCACGGGCGGTTGCAGTTCGGCATCGGCGGGCGAGGCGGTGACGCCGCGGCTGCCGTCGGGATAGCCGGGCATCACGCTTCCGCAGCGATGTCCTGGTGCTCTTCCCGTAGCTGCCGCTTGAGGATCTTGCCGCTGGGGTTGCGTGGCAGGGCGTCGGCGATGACAACGCGCTTGGGCGTCTTGTACCCGGCCAGCAGTTCGCGCGTGTGCCTGATCACCGCTTCCCCGCTGAGCGCGGCACCTGGCTTCGGCACCACCACGGCCACGACCGCCTCGACCCACACCGGGTGGGCGACGCCGAAGACGGCGGCCTCGGCCACGCCATCCAGCTGATAGATGGCCTCCTCGACCTCGCGGCTGGCCACGTTCTCCCCACCGGTCTTGATCATGTCCTTCTTCCGGTCAACGATGGTGAGGTAGCCGTCCTCGGTCATGACGCCCAGATCGCCGGAGTGGAACCATCCGTTGCGGAAGGCCGCTGCGGTCATCTCCTCGTCCTTGTAGTAGCCCAGCGTGGCGTGCGGGCTGCGGTGGACGATCTCGCCGACTGTGCCCGCCGGCACCATCAGGTCGTTGTCATCCACCAGCCTGGTTTCGACGTTGAGCGCGGCCCGGCCAGCTGAGCCAGCCCGGCTGACCTGCTCGTCCGGGCCGAGAATGGTCGCGAGCGGAGCCATCTCCGTCTGACCGTAGAAATTCCACAGGCGCACCGCCGGAAGCCGCTGCTGCAGCTCACGCAGAACCTCCACCGGCATGGCCGAGGCGCCGTAGTAGCCCTTCCGCAGCGAGCTGAGGTCAGCCTGGCCGAACTCCGGTGACCGCAGAAGGCCGATCCACACCGTCGGCGGGCAGAACAGCTTCGTAGCGCGGTGCGACTCGATCGCCCTCAGGATCGCGGCCGGGTCCGGCGCCGACAACACGATGCTCGTGGCGCCAAGGTAGATATCAGGCCCGAGGAAGCAGTCCAGCTGCGCGCAGTGGTACAGCGGCAGGGCGTGCACCTCAACGTCATCGCCGTCCATGCCGCCGTCAATGACGCACGAAACGTACTGCCACATCAGCGAACGGCTCGACAGCATCGCGCCTTTGGGCCGGGACTCGGTGCCGGAGGTGTACATCAGCCGCAGCGGGTCGTCGTCGGCGACATCGACCTGCGGCGGCGTGCCCTCCTGGTCGATCCACTGCTGGACGTCGGCCCACCCAGTCGGCGCATCACTCCCGCTCAGCCGGATCACCGCGCGCGCCGCGATATCAAGGCCGGCCACCTCGATCGCCTTGTCCGCGGTGGCGGCCAGGCCGCCCTCGGCCACGAACGCCGTCGCCTCGCTGTGGCGGAGGATGAAAGCGATCTCGGCGGGACCGAGCATGAAATTGACCGGCACCAGGATCACGCCAAGCCGGGCAGTCGCGAACGACAAGACGGCGAACTGCCAGCAATTGTGGGACAGCAGCGCTAGCCGGTCGCCTTTCTTCAGGCCCTCGGCCGCCAGGGAAGCTGCCGCCCGCGACACCGCGGCCTCCAGCTCTGCGAACGTCAGCCGGGTACCGCCGGAGACGATGGCGAGTTTGCCCGGGACCCGTGCGGCGGTGCGGTGCAGCATGTCGCTGATGCTCTGACTTCGAGCCAGCCGGAGTTCACTTGCCATCCCAGCTCTCCTAACCCGCCTACCACGCTACCGCAGACCACGGCGCCGATCACCGAGTCGGAGCAGAGCTCCGACCCCCGACGAGGCGACGCGAGTCCCAGGGCCGGGCAGGATGGAGTGGTGCGGGACTGGGTGGAGTGGCAGCAGGCATATATGGATCCGGCGTCCGGGCTGAGCGCGCGGCTGCGGAGTGTCCGGCTGCACTTGTCCCAGGCGATCGACCAGGCGGCGGACGGTCCAGTGCGGCTGGTCAGCCTGTGTGCCGGCCAGGGACATGACGTGATTGGCGTGTTGGAGCATCATCCGCACCGGGACGAGGTCACGGCGGTCCTGGTAGAGGCCGAGCCGCGAAACGCTGAGCTGGGCCGGCGCCGGGCCGCGGCGGCGGGGCTCGCGCAGGTGGAGATGCGTCAGGCTGACGCGAGCCGACCGGAGTGCTTCGCTGATGCCCTGCCCGCCGACATCCTGCTGCTGTGCGGCATCTTCGGCAACGTCAGCGAGAGTGATATCGAGCGCACCGCAGCGGCGGCACCGGCGTTGTGCGCAGCTAGCGCCACGGTGATCTGGACCCGGCATCGCCGGCCACCTGACATCACACCGCGCATCCGTGCCTGGTTCACCGACGCCGGCTTCGACGAAGTGGCATTCGACGCTCTGGAGACCAGCACCCTGGCGGCGGTCGGAGTCGGCCGGCTCCGACATGCTTCCTGCGCCGGGCTGCCCGCTGGGCCGCTATTCACCTTCCGCCAGACCTGCACCTGATCCAGCCCGCCGTCGGCGACATGGCGGAGCGCGGCGAATCGAACGGTCTTCTCGCTGGCCGGCCGTCGCCCATACCGGGACGGAGTGCCGCGGGTGCGCTCAGCTCGTTCAGCCGCCGGTCTTGCGGCGAAACGAACGCCTGTTCCGGGCCGGGCCGTGGGCGCCGTGGACCTTCCCGGCGTCCTGGCCGCCGCGGGCCGCGTTCGCGTCTGCCTGCCCGGCGCGCTTGCGTTCCAGCGCCTCGCGGAATTTGCGCTTCATCTCTTCCTCGGAGCCTTCACGCTCCGGCGCGGCGTCAGCCATGCAAAGCTCCTCCCCGGACGGCCACATCACCAGCCTCGCACATCTTCCAGTGGCGCGCCGGCGGGCAGGGGACGACATCACTGCGGCGGCCATGGCGCTGAGAGCGTCGGACTACCCGGGACACCCGGTCGCGCATGACAGCAAGGACTGAGGCGTTGCGACCGAGACGTGCCGGTAACCCAGCGTCGGCCAGCCGGCCGGTCAGGGCTGCACGCTGCCGCGCAGATGTCAGGAACGACTGGGGTAAACCCCCGCAATGCATATCGAATAGGTGAGACCGTCAGGCGCGGAACCGCGCAGATCAGGGAGCGCGAAGGTGGTCGTGCCGTTTCCGCCGTACTCAGTCCCGAGCAGCGAGAACAACGCCGTGTTCTGGGCGATGCTTAGAACTTGGCCGTCCGCAATCATGCCATTCGCGACACTTCCGGCACTGAGGATGATCTCTCCGAGAGTGCAACTCGCGCCGCTGCCTGCGGCCGCCAAGTTGGTGTTCGCTCCGAACAAGCCCGTGGTTCCCGCCGGTCCCCTGGGGCCTGCAGGACCCTGCGGCCCCGTCGTATTCCAGGAAAGGGACCTGGTTCCCATCGGGCACCGCGCGCCGGACCTCAGCAGGACGCTGAGAGCGCCGGTCTTCTTGTTCTCACAGCCGTGGATCGTCGTACTTGCCCTGCTGCTGGCAATGGTCGACGCGGCAGCAGCGCCTCCGGTAAGCACGGTCGCCGTACTGAGGACAGCGACCGCGGATCGGAAATGCCGGTACCGACCTGTGCGAAGGGCGGCGTGGGCGACCGAGCCGGGCATCTTCATGAGTGCCCCTTTCACCAGCTGCTTATCTCAGCGGTAAAGAGATCGGGACCTGGCGCCAGATACACAAAGCTGGCCGTCGCGCTCCCTCATCGCCGGGGATATGCCGCACCCTCTAGCGATCCTAGGTTGCTAGTTCGGCAGCCGCCATTCGGGTTGTGACCTGCGGCGGAGCGCCCGCACCCGGTTTCGCTGGGGTGGCATGGCGCACTTGCGCTCGCTTATGTACCTTTACAGTTACGTAACCACTTTGGTACATTCACAGCCATGGAAGCTGTGCTGCGGGCACTGGCGGACGAGAGCCGGCGGATGATGCTGGAGACCCTGACCGGCGGTCCGGCAACCGCGGGAGAGCTGGCGGCGCTGCTGCCGATTGCTCGCCCCGGGGTATCGCGGCACCTCCGGGTATTGCGGGAGGCGGGGCTCGTCGAAGTCCGCCAGGAAGCGCAGCGGCGGGTCTACAGCCTTCGACCCGAGCCGCTCGCCGAGATCGATGAATGGTTGGGCCGGTACCGGGCCTTGCGGGAGCAGCGGCTGGATGCCTTGCACACCGAGATAGCCCGGGGGAAACGCGAACGAAGGAGCACCAGATGACCAGCAACGCACGTCCTGGCACCCGCATCCTGGGCAGCCTGCGATCAGCGGACGGCAAGGGCATCGTGCGCATGGAGGACCGCCACGACACCGATATCGACGACCTGTGGTCGGCACTGACCGATCCCCTGCGTCTCGCCCGCTGGTATGGCGAGGTAGATGGCGACCCTGCGAATCGGCGGTGAGTACCAGGCACGCGTTTTTGCCAGCGGATCGGAAGTCACCGGGCGCGTGGAAGCATGCGAGCCCCCACGGCGGCTGCTGGTGACGACCAGGGAGACGGACGAGTCCTGGCGGAAGGGTCGCGGCGCGCAGCCGTTCAACGCGGCCATTGAGGCCACGCTGACCGCCGACGGCGACCAGACCGTCCTGGTCATCGAGGTCCTGGGCATGCCCCTGGACTATCTCGCCGCCTACGGGGTCGGGTGGCAGATCCACGCCGAAAATCTCGCCGACTACCTCGCCGGGCGGGAGCGGGGCGTCGCCGACGCGCGGTGGGACGAGCTCCTCCCCGCCTATCAAGACCTGGCGGCGAAGGTCGGCCAGTAGGTGCCCCGTCCACGTGGTCGACGACGCGGTCCAGCGAGTAGTAGGTGCCGGGTGCGCGGGCTCCTGCTAGCGGCGGGCGCACTGCTGGTCGAGCTTCTCTAGCGTCGTGGTCATGCTGGCCACCCAGCGATCGCCGTTGCGGACCGCCCTGCGCAGCCATTGCGGTGCGCGCGAGCAATCATAGATCTCGGTGACTATCGTGACGTCCGGGCCAGCCGGGGTGAGCTCATAGATCCACCGGTGCCCGCTCCGCTCGCCGATGTCCGCGGCGTCCTCCGCCCGTGACGCAGCGCTCAATACCGGCTCCCAGCCAATCCGGCGGTTCCGCTGGTAATCCACGACATGGTTGGTGATCTCGTAGTCACCCATCTCCGCGTTGTGCATGCGCACCGTGAAGGTATCTCCGGCGCGGGAAATGACGGAGTTGCCGTCCGCCTGCTGCAGCATTCCCGAGCCGTCGATGCCGGGATGCCTGGCCGGATCGGCCAGGACATCGAACAGTTCCTCCGCCGGAGCCTCGATCCGCCGGGAGACTGAAACAGCCTGGGCGCTGTCAGCGGTCATCGCCGCATTCCCTTTCTCTTCCCGTCCGGTTCGCTGTTCCGGCGGATAGCTGTTCCCTTCCCATGACGGGTGCGCGCGCTCAAACTCATCGCCCGGCGCCGCATCCCAAACCACACCGAGCAAGGTAGTTCTCGCGCGCAGCGCGGCCAGAGCGCGGGGATGGTTTCGCCCGGTCCGCACCTCATCCGGCACGAAGGCGACGCTACCAGCGCGGACGCAAACGGCCCAGCGGCGTCGGCGGCCACGTCCTCACAGTTACGGGCTGGCTTGTGAGCCAGGAGCGCCCCTGGTCAGCGCGCTGGGTTGTTAGCGAGGAGTTCGGTGGGAGCGAGGAGAGTCGAACTCCGCCAGGCTGAGACCTGGTCCGCGCTGCGAGCCCGAGCCAACCGGCTGCGCTTGCGCTCCCGGGGATCAATTACCTTAAGTGTGACCTTCCAGCCAGCGCGGGGCGAGCGGCAAAAGACCTAGCTTGCAGGGCATCTAGTCCTTAGGCGGCCGGCCTATTCGTGCTGCTCACGGCGGCCGCGCGAGATAACGCCCAGCCCAAAGACAGGCGGCAACGGCGCCCAGCACGTTGAGCAGGGTCAGCGCTTCATGATGACGGTCGTGACCGGGAGCTTGAACCTCCGCTCGGCCTGATGGGGCAGGTCAGTCCCGAGCCAGCGCGAGATGGGCTGGGGCAGCGTGGCCACGATGATCTCGTCGAACTGACGCTCGGTCAGAACCTTCTCCATCGCCTCGAGCGGCCGGGCATTCCCGAGGTCGCCTTCCGCGGCGGCGCCGTGCTCGGCGAGATCAGCTAAGGTCTCGCCGAGCCGCTGCCTGGCCTGCGCGCTCGCCTCCTCGTCGGTGGCGGGCCCGCGGTAGTCCGTCGCCCACCAGGCCAGGCTTGGCGGGAGAACGCCGCTGCCAGCAGGAACGTCATAGTCCGCGGCACTTGTGTTCGGGACGAGCACGTAAAAGGAAGTCGGTCCTGAGTCGATTCGCTGGCGAAGCTCGTCCCGTAGCTCAGCGCTCAGCAGTGTCCGGTTGGCGACGACAAGGCACCGGCGCATGACGACCATCCAGTTGGTCTTGGCCTGCCGCGTGATTTGCGGTATCAGTTCAATGTAACTGCCCGCCGACCGCCGCTCTACGGAAAAGTGGCTGGCCGCCAACCGGCTGGCGTTCCGGATGCCCGCCGCGAGCAGGACGAGTTCATCCGGGCCTTATGCCCAGCCGGCGCGAACAGCCGCGGATGTGGCGGTCTCGGAGGCGGTACTACGCTGTGCGCCATGACCTGCATTGCGGGCATCGCCCACGAGGGCACCGTCTGGCTCGCGGGCGACTCGGCCGTCAGCTCGGACTGGGACCTGACGATCCTGGCCAGCGCCAAGGTGTGCGCCAACGGCCCCTACGTGCTCGGCTTCACCGGCTCCCTGCGGATGGCCCAGCTCCTGCGCTACTCGCTCAGCCCGCCCGTGCCGGGCACCGCCGACCTGCACGAATTCGTTTGCACGGCTTTCATCGATGCGGTGCGTGCCTGCCTGAAGGATGGCGGCTGGGCGACGAAGGACAAGGAGCAGGAAGAGGGCGGGACATTCCTCGTCGGGGTCCGCGGCAGGCTCTTTGTGGTCAGCAACGATTACGGCGTTACCGAGCCCGTGGACTCCTACGCGGCCATCGGCTGCGGTGATCAGCTCGCCCTCGGTGCGCTGTTCGCGACGGCGGATAACCCGGATCAGTCGGTGCGGCTGCGGATCGCGCTGAGCGCGGCGGAGCGATTCTCTAACGGCGTCCGGGGACCATTCACTTTCGTTCACGCCTGAGCGGGCCCGGGCCCGCGGGCAACCCATTCTCACCCGGCCGGGTGGCCGGTGTCCTCCTGCGGAGCGAGCCGCTGCTGCGGTGGGTGCGCCTGCAGAGCGGAACTGTCCGGGGTCCTGCCGCCAAGCGGTCCCACCGCGGCCGCCAGCACCTGGGAATTGGGCAGATGAAGCGGCCCGTCGGCGGTATCGAGCTGGATGTAAGTGATGCCGATCTCGGTCACGACCCCGCGAAACTCCCCGCCCAGTGCGCCCGACCTGATCCACACCCGGTCGCCGACGTTGACCGGCCGGGCTAGCAGCAGGACCATGCCGGCGAAAACGTTGGAGAGGCTTTGCTGTGCGGCGATGCCGATCAGCACGCTGGCGAACGCGCCGCCGACGAGAAATTGCGTGACCGCGATGTTGAACAGCTGAAGGGTGACGAGGATGGTGACGAGGCCGCCGAGCAAGACCAGGGTGTAGCGAATCACGGCAGCGTGTGAGGTGCCGATCTTCGGCAGCAGGACCTCGCGGGCCTTGCCCGCGAGGCCGGCCGTGGCCAGGGCCCCGAGCAGGCAGAACGCCACTGCGGCGCCATCGGCGACGGCCCTTGTCCCAGCCGGGCCGAGCGCCCGGTAAATCGTTCCATTGAAGTCCGGGCTGTACGAGGCTGCGCGAGCCGAGCGGGACACCGCCGCCGCGATCACGGCCAGGATGAGGACGAAGATGGACCGCCACGGCCGGGCCCGCGCCTTGACCCGGGCCGCATGCTGGCGGGCCACATCGAGCTGCCGTCTCTCCTCGAGATCCACCCTTAGGATCCTCCCCCCGGATCGTGTTCCGGCTGGGCGTCCTGCCTACGCTACCCAGGACTCCTGCAGGCGGGGCGGAGCTTCAAGGGCTGAGCTTGACCTGATCGCCCTTCAGCTGGGCGTGATGGCCAGGATGACCGACCCGGTGCGCGGGCGCCCCACGTGCAGCGCCGATTGCAGGAGCCGGAGCGGCTTGATGAGCAGCGCGTCGACGCCGGCATCCGTCTCCACCAGCAGCCGTCTGCCCTGCTGGACGAACCACACAGGCGTGGCCACTGCCGTTCCGTCTCGCTTGTAACTGGTGATGCTGAGATACCTGCCGGGGAATGCCCGCGCTCCGGGCCCCTGCCCTACCGGTCGTTCCCCGTTCGCTTCCGTCATCGTCCCAGCCACCCTTCTTGCTGTCCTGACGGTCCTATCGTCGGGCGGGTCCGCCGCGGCTCCCGTGACGAACGTCCCGGCGAAGGTCCCCGAGTCGCCTGCATCATTCTTAATATTTCCGGCATATCTAACTGTCGGCTGACTGAGGTACGTTACCTACAACCATTTCCGCTCAGGTCAGGCCCCGTGACTTCCGCGGTGGTGATGGCCAGATGGCCACTGCCATCTTCGCCGAAGTAGGCCGGGACCTGACGTGCCGTCCAGCTTTCCCGGTCCTAAGGAGCCGCAGGTATGGGGCCATCCCCCGAATGGCGAGGCAGATCCCGATCCGCGCTTCGCGGCAAGGTGCTGGCCGTGGGCCTGGGCCTGGGCCTGGTGGCGCTGGCGCTCGCCGCGGCAGGCTGCTCGGGCAGCAGCACCAGCTCGGGGGGCAGCGGCACGGCCGTCAACGGCGGCACGGCCACCTACGCGGGCCAGCCGTCCACCCCGCCCAACTACATTTTCCCGTACATCGCCGGACCCTACGCCACCACCGCCAACGTCTTCTATCTGCAGGCGCTCCTGTACCGGCCGCTGTACTGGTTCGGCGACAACGGCCAGCCCACGATGAACCCTTCGCTGAGCCTGGCCTACGCGCCCACCTTCAGCGGGAGGACCGTCACGATCACCCTGAAGCACTACATGTGGTCCAACGGCACTCCGGTGACGGCGCAGAACGTGGTGTTCTGGCTGCATATGCAGGAGGCCTTGCCGCAGGATTACGGGGCCTATTCCGGGTTCCCCGCGAACGTGAGCGGCATCAAGGCGGTCAGCTCGACGGAGCTGACCATGACGATGGACAAGGCCTATTCGCCGACGTGGTTCCTGTACAACGATCTGAGCCAGGTCACGCCGATGCCGACCGCGTGGGATCGCACCGCCAGCGGCCCGAGCAGCTGCACGACGACCCTGAGCGAGTGCGCGCAGGTGTACGCCTACCTGGATGCGCAGTCTAAGAAGACGAGCAGCTACGTGGGCTCACCGCTGTGGAGCATCGTGGACGGCCCGTGGAAGCTGAGCGCGTTCAACGCCGACGGCCATCTCACCTTCGTGCCGAACAAGTCGTACTCCGGCCCGGTGAAGCCAAGGCTCGCGCAGTTCCAGGAGGTGCCGTTCACCACCGACAGCTCCGAGTACAGCGTGCTGCAGTCACCCAGCGGCGGCACCAAGATCGACGTCGGCTATCTCCCGCCGCAGGACGCCCCGGCCAAGCCGGCGGGCGCGACGGTCGGCGCCAACCCGCTAGCCTCCAAGGGCTACACGCTGTCCCCGCTGTACCCGTGGGGGATCAGCTTCTACCTGGTGAACTTCCAGAGCAGCACCGGCAACGGCCCGATCATCCGGCAGCTGTACTTCCGGCAGGTGCTGTCGTACTTGATGGACCAGGACGGCATCATCAAGGGCCCGCTGAGGGGCTACGGCACGGTCACCGTCGGCCCGGTCGGCAGCACGCCCGTGACCAGCTTCCTGTCGGCGAAAGGCAGGCAGGGCGTCCCGTATCCCTACAACCCGGCTGCGGCCAAGAGCCTGCTGGCGAGCCACGGCTGGCAGGTCGTCCCCGGGGGCGTGACCACCTGCATCGACCCGGCCCTGTGCGGCCCGGGGGTCAAGAAGGGCCAGCCGCTGACGTTCAACTTCCTGTACGCGACCGGGACGGCCTGGGTGGCCTCGGAGATGACGGACCTGCAGTCCGTCTCGGCGCAGGTCGGCATCAAGCTGAACCTGCAGCCCAAGCCGTACGACCAGCTGATCGGGCAGGTCATCGGCAACTGCGTGGTCGCGAAGACCCCGTGCAACTGGGACCTGGCCAACTACGGGACCGGCTTCACGTTCGCCCCCGACTACCTGCCCACCGGTGAGGTGCTGTACGTGTGCGGCGCGATCGGCAACTCAGGCGGGTTCTGCGACAACACGAACGACGCGCTGATTGACAAGACGCTGACCAGCGGCGACCTGTCCTACATGTACTCCTGGCAGGACTACCTGGCGCCCAAGCTGCCGGTCATCTGGCAGCCAGATGGTGCCTACTCCCTCACCGAGGTGGCCAACAACCTGAGAGGGGTCAACCCGCAGAGCCCGACGCTGAGCATCAACCCGGAGGACTGGTACTTCGTGAAGTAGCCGCCGTGCCGGCCGCCGGCCGGCGAAACAGATAAGGCAGGTGTGGAATGACACGGCCAGCACCGCGCTGCATGGCCAGGACCGCGAGGCGGCCGGCGATGAGGCTGATGATCGCCGGGATCGCCGGGGTACTCAGCGTGGCCGCGGTGAGCGGGACGTTCGCATCGGCGCAGGCCAGCGTGACGGCGGCGGGCCACACCGCCGCGCGGGCGAGCCTGACGTCGGCGAGCCGTAGCGCGGCGCCCGCGGACAGCCCGGCCGGCTTCTGGTACGGGACCGATAGCCACACCATGAGCGTCACGGGCCCGGCCCCCTACCGCGAGCCCGCGATCGGCGGCCCGTACGGCGGCTACATCGGCATGGTCGGCAACTGGGCCAGCTGGAGCCACTGTGCCGGAGACACCTACGTCTGGTCCACTACCAACGCGGCGCAGGCGCGCACCAACTACGTCCGCTACCACCAGGGCATCGGCGTCGGCGCCTACTGGTTCATGGGCGGGCCGGGCGTCGACCCGCACTACACCGGGACTACCGCCGAGGCGTCCGCGTGGGGCGCGGCGCAGGCGGCCCGGGTCCTCTATGACATCCCGACCCAGGTCTCCAAGGTGACCTACCCCGTGGTGATCATGGATGTCGAGATTCCGGGTTACGCCCCCGGCTACACGCCCGCTCAGGACAACGGGTGGAACGCCGTCTACACGTCGCCGTGCAGCGGAGTGAAGCGGACGAACTACGTCCCTACAAATGTGGACCGGGCCGACCTCAACGGGTTCGCCGCCTATATCGTCCACCACTCCTCGTACCACGTCGGAGTGTACTCAGCGCCCGGCATCTGGACGTCGATCTTCGGCAGCGGCAGCGACGCGTCGATCCCGAATACCTATGAATGGACCTACACCCAAAACACGAGCAGCCTGGCTCACCACCCGGTCGGCTGGTGCCTGCAGGGCACCTCGACCTGCGCGCAGTTCTTCGGGGGCGTGACCAGCGGCACGAAGTACGCCCTGGCGTGGCAGTGGTCCGGCGGCGGCGGCACCTACAACGGATACGGGGATTTCGACCAGATCGACGCCAACCGGACTCCGTAACCGTGCAGGCTATCGGAAAGAAATGCATCGCATGAATGACCGGGCATGCCGCCAGCTCAGAATTAGGTGACCTGGATTTTGCCAATGCCGGGCAGGCCAGGGACCAGCCGAGGGCGCCGAGGAACCCGTGGGGCGGAGCAGACTGAGAGGTACTGCAAATGCCTTGTTTTGCGCCTGACGTGATGATTACATGGAGTTTCGCGCGACTCCACGATGGCCCGTTGCAGTGCCTGGGGACGCCAGCGCGCAATCTGCTTACTGCATGTTGCGAGAGTGACGCGCCGTAGCGAACTTAATCTTCGGGGACCTGGCGATGCGCGGGGACAAGGGACTGGGAGTCGTGCTCGACATGGTTCGGGCAGGACAGGCCGGGCGCGGCGGGATACTGCCCGGCCGCGAAGCCACCGCCGCCCGCCCTCGCCAGGTGAGCGGGCGGTGACCAGCCACGCGCGCCAGGGCAACGGCATGGGCAGCTACCACTATGTCGTGCTCAGCGATACCTGGCAGTGGTCCGACGGGGTTTACGCCATTCACGGCTTCCGCCGCGGGGAAGTGGTGCCGACCACCGCGCTCCTGCTGGCTCATGCCCACTCCGCCGACCGGCAGCATGCGGCGCGGCTGCTTCAGAACTGCCTGCGGGACGGCGGGCTCTTCAGCTTCCTCTACCGCATCGTGGACGCCGGGGGAAGACATCACTGGGCACTGATCGCCGGGGAGGGCACCTTCGACGGCGGCGGCGGAGTGACCGGCCTGCGCGGCTATCTCATTGACGTGACCGAGCCGCAGGCCAGGGCCCGATCGCAGGAGGCGGCCAGTGCCATGCGCAAGGCGATCGCCTCGCGGGCCACGATCGAGCAGGCCAAGGGCGCGCTGATGCTCGTCTACGGCCTGGACGCGGAGGCAGCGTTCGCGCTGCTCAGCTGGCAGTCGCAGCGCTCCAACATCAAGCTGCGCGACTTGGCCGGGAGGCTGGTGGCCGCGGTCGGCGGCGACACCCAGGCGTCCGCCGGCCTCCGGCAGCGCCTGGACGAGATCGTCTACAGCCTGCTGGCCGCGCCCGAGGCGACGCCGGTGCCCGCCGACAGCGAGGATGACCTGCTAACCGGGCAGCGGGAACGTCAGGGCGATGCGGTCGTCCTGCATCTGAGCGGCGAGATCGACATGGCCACCGGCCCCCGCCTCGATGAGCACCTGGCGCAGGCCGTCGCACTTGCGGTCCCGCCCGCGCCAGTGATCGTGAACATGACCAATGTGCAGCATCTCGGCTCGGTGGGGGTAGCCCTGCTGACCTCCTATCACCGGCGGTGCCAGGTTTCGGGAATCCCGCTGCGCGTCGTGGCCGGAGACGGCCCGGTCGCGGGCATCCTGTCGGTCGTCCCGACCGGGCTGCAGTTTCACGAGCGCATCGACGACGCCCTCGCGGCCGGTGCCAGCGACTCAGCAGGCCAGCCGCTGCCCGGTGCCCCGCGGTGAGAGGGCGGGGCCCCGATCATGCCTGACGCCGGCCAGGCCGCTGGCCGGGACTGGCAGGGACATCTCCTCCTGCTGTACGGCAGCCAGGCGCAGCGGGTGTCCGCGCTGGTGACGTGGATCCGCCGCGGCCTGGAGGACAACGAGAAGGTCATCTACGCCGAGCCCCGCCAGGCCACCGCAGGGCTGCGGCCGGGCTCCGCGCTCCTGCTCGGCCCGGGCGAATGTGCGGCGCGCGTGACCTCTGCCAGGTCGCGGCGTCACCGGGCCGGTCGGGTCACGGGACCACCGTGACCGGCCAGCGGCTGGCCCGCACCAGGTGGACCGCGAGCGAGCCGACGAAGCGATGACCCGCTTTGGTTGAGGCGCCGACGATCACCGCATCCGCCTGCAGTTCGTGCGCAAGCCGGACGATCTCGGTGAAGGGATTGCCGACGCGTTCGACGAACTCGGCCCTGACCCCGATCCGGTCGTTCTGCGCCTCGACGGCCTGGCGCAGTTCACGTGCGAGGTCGTGGTGTATTACCTGCGTCAGGCCAGCGGCGGCCGGGCTGATTCCCCCCGCGACGCCGAAAGTGTGCACGTACAGGCACACCAGCCGCGCGTTCTCCCGCCGCGCCATCCCGGCCGCGTATGCGCCAGCGCGCATCGAGGTGTCGGAGCCGTCTACGGCCACCAGCACCACAACGGGGCCGTCCGTCGGCTGATCGCTCACCCGCCAACCGTACCTATGATCCCGAAACGGAGCGGACGGGAGTTCTCTCATCACGCTCATCCGCCGTTGCCGCCGCTGACCATGGCGGCCGGGTCCCTCGGTTCGTCGGTTCGTCGGTTCGTCGGTTAGCGGTTATCGCCGCAGGCCTGGCTGAGCAGCCGGGACTTGACCTCGTTCTTGAGTATCTTGCCGACCTTCGAGCGAGGCAGGTCCGGCCACACCTCAACCTGCTTGGGTGCCTTGACGCCCCCGAGGCGGTCCTTGGCGAACGCGCGGATGTCATCGTCGGCGATCTCCCGGCCGGGGTAGGGCTGGACAACGGCGGTCACGCGCTCGCCCCACTTCGGGTCGGGCAGCCCGATGACCGCACAGTCGAGAATCCCGGGATGTGCCAGCAGGGCCTGCTCGACTTCCGCCGAGTACACGTTGAAGCCGCCGGTGATGATCATGTCCTTGGCGCGGTCCACGATGAAGAGGTAGTTATCGGCGTCGAGGTAACCGATGTCGCCGGTGTGGTGCCAGCCGTGCCGTGAGGCCTCCGCGGTGGCCGCCGGGTCCTGGTAGTAACCGGCCATGACCAGCGGGCCGCGGACGACGATCTCGCCGCTCTGGCCGACGGGCAGCAGCCTGCCCTGATCATCCATGATCGCCACGGTCACCAGGGGCGAGGGGCGCCCGGCCGAGGCGAAGCGCTCCCTGGCCAGCGAGCCACCCGCGCGGAAGTGATCGCGCGGCGCCATGGTGGAGATCATCATCGGCGCCTCGGTCTGGCCGAACAGCTGCCCCATGACCGGGCCGATCGCGCCGATGGCCTGCTCCAGGCGGGCCGCTGACATCGGGGCGGCGCCGTACCACAGGCATTGCAGCGACGTCAGGTCGGCCGCCGCCAGCTCGGGGCGATCGAGCAGCAGGTAGATCAGCGTCGGCGGCAGGAAGGCGTGGGTGACCTTGTGCTGCCTGATCAGCGTGAGGAACTCGGCCAGGTCGGGCGCGGGCATGACGACGATCTCGCCGCCGAGCGTCATTATCGGGAAGCACAGGACCCCGGCGGCGTGGGTCAGCGGGGGAAGCGCGAGATAGGTGGGACGCCCGTTAAAGGGGTAGCTCATCAGGGTCAGGGCAGTCATCGTTTCGATGTTGTGCCCGGTGAGCAGGACGCCCTTGGGCTTGCCCGTGGTACCGCCGGTGCCGGCGATCATGACGACGTCGTCCACCGCGGTTACCTCGAAGGGCTCCTCACCGGCACCGTCCAGCCATTCGGTGAACGGGATGCCGCACGGCGCGCCGCGGTCCAGGCAGACCAGGGTGGTGAGGGCCGGCAGGTCCCCGGCTATCTGCATGACCAGCGGCGCGAAGGCGTCCTGGAAGACCAGGCCGGAGCAGTCGAACTTCTCCAGCAGCTCGCGGTTCTCGGCGGCCTGGTTGCGGGGATTGATCGGGCACCAGATGGCGCCGGCCCGGGCGATGCCGAACACGCAGCAGAACGCCACCGGGTCGTTGGCCGACAGCACCGCTACCTTGTCTCCCGGCCTGATGCCCGACCGGGCCAGCGCACGGGCGATCCGCCAGGAGAGCCGCTGCACGTCGCCGTAGGTCCAGGTGTCTCCCGCCATGGTCAGGCAGGGGGCATCCGGACCCAGCGACGCGCCCTTGTCGAGGAAGTCGGTCAGCCGCACCCTAGTGCGCCCTGGTCAGGACCGGCTCCATGACCAGGCCGAAGCTGCGCAGCACGCCCAGCAGCTCGCGGTGGCCGAAGGCCTGGCAGCCGGATGCGAACCCGGCCCGCCTCGGCGGCTGCTGGAGCAGCGAGTAGGCCGCGTAGGCCTGCAGCAGGCCGGTTTGCTTGTAGTTGCAGTTGCCATGGATAACGCAGTGCGCGCGCCCGATCGGGCCCGAGGCGTGGACCGAATCCAGCGACGTGTTGACCCGTGTGCTCTCGCGCGGAGGCATCTGGTTCATTACCGCCTCGGCCTGCTCCGACAGTGCCTTGTACCGGTCCGCTTCGGACAGGCCCTCGATCTGGGCCAGGGCGGCGCTGACGATCTGCGGGACGCCCAGCATGAGCGGGCGGTTGAACACCCCGCCGAGCACCTTGACGTTGGCCACCCGCGGGTCGCGCTTGAACCACACCGGGTGCGCGGTGCCGCCCCACGGCAGCGCGAGTCCCGTCTCGTGCTGGCCGGGCACGGTGACGCTGTAGAGGCCTGCGTCGGCGGGCCACTCGACGTATTCGTTCTGCTCCAGATAGTGCGCCTTGGCCAGCGCGGCGTTCACCAGGATCGTCCGGGTCGACGCTATGGTCGGCAGGCCCTTCCAGAAGACGAGAATGTCCAGCGTGTCCAGGCCCGGCGTTTCCAGGCACAGCCCGGCGGCGATCTCCCCGGTCGTGTACATCTGCGCGAGACCGGGCGACAGCAGGAGTCCGGAATCCGCCATCCGCTGGCCATAGGCCTCATCACACTGGATCAGCCAGTCCTGCTCACCGGTGGTGTCCAGGTAGTGGCATCCGGTGGCGATGCAGGCCTCGACCACTTCACCACCGTGCTGGGCGAACGGGCCGACCGTGTTGCACACCACGCGCGCTTCGCGCAGCAGTTCGGTCAGCGGAGCGACCTGGTGCTCGACCTCGACGATCTCGTGCGCGACCGTGTCGATGCCCGGCACCTTGTCGAGCACCTCGGCTATCCGCGCCTTGTCGCGCCCGGCCGCGATGAAGGGGACGTTGAACTCGCGAAGGTACTCGCAGATCAGCCGCCCGGTATAGCCGGACGCACCGTACACCACGACGGGCTTGCCAATGCTCATTCCAGGTTCGCCTCTCGCTCGCTGTCACGCTTCTCGCCTGTTACATGCCCATGCCGCCGTCGACCGGCAGGCCGGCCCGGTGATGAACCGGGCACCATCGGAGGCCAGGAACACCACCGCGTCGGCCATGTCGGCCACCTCGCCGAGCCTGCCCAGCGGGGTCAGGCCGATGACAACGTCCGCCAGCAGGCTGGAGATCTCGATCCCGGCGTTGTTGACCAGGATGTCCAGCCCGCCCAGGTGGCCGATCACCTGCGCCATGGCCTGCTCCCAGCTCCCCTCCGAGGTGACATCCAGCGGCACGAACTCAGCGCTCGCCCCGGAGCGCTGCAGCGCGTCGGCGCACGCCTTGCCCAGATCCTCCCGGACGTCGCCGATGACGACCGCCGCGCCCGCCCCCGCGAGCGCGGCGGCCATCCCCTCGCCGAGCCCGCGGGCCCCGCCGGTCACCAGTGCCTTCCGCCCGGTCAGGTCATACACGCTCATCAGGCACCTCTCTCTGCGGCTTCGCCGGGCCAGTCGCGGCGGCTTCGTCTGGGCCAGCGCGAAACGGGACTTGATGTGCCCCATAGCCTGATCCCGTGTCTTGACAACTGTCAAGAGATTGCCGGACGATCGTCCAGAGAAATCTGTCCGACTGTCTAGATCACGCGTACGGCGGCCGGATCATGCCTGGCTGGTAGCTTGAAATGACGCCTAGGAGGATCGGAACCCGACAGTGCCCGAGGTAGCGGAACGGAACCGGGACCGGGTCGCGCGGCGGCAGGTGGACAAGTTCGCCGAACGGCGCGCCCAGCTAGCCGCGGCGGCGCTGCAGACCCTGGCCGAGCTGGGCTACGCGCGCACCAGCCTGCGCGACATCGCCCAGAACTCCGGCTTCTCCCACGGCGTCCTGCACTACTACTTCAGCGACAAGATCGAGCTGATCACCTACTGCGTGCGACAGTACAAGGCCGAGTGCGTCACCCGGTACGACGGCATCGTCGCCTCGGCCGGGTCGGCCGACGAGCTGAAGCGAGGTTTCGGGGCGGCCATGGCCACCACGCTGGCGGAGGACGCCACGATGCACCGGCTCTGGTACGACCTGCGGAACCAGAGCCTTTTCGACGACTCCTACCGCAACGACGTCAGCGATATCGACCAGAGTCTGGAGCGCATGATCTGGCGCATCGTGAGCAAATTCTCCGAGCTCGCCGGGGCGCCCCTCGCCGTGCCGTCCAGCGCGGCCTACGCCGTGTTCGACGGGCTTTTCCAGCACGCACTGATCAGGTACCTGGCGGGCCGCGCCGACGCCGCCCCCGATCTGGAGGAGAACGTCCAGCGCGTGCTGGAATCGCTGACCATCCCGTGACCGGTAACGGTCAGGACGGCCCGCCGTCAACATCCCGGAACGTGCTGCCCGGCGGGACCGGTCAGCGCCTGCTGGCTGGCCCCGTGACGGCAGCGATGATCGCCTGCGCGTCTGGCTGGACCGACGCGCCCGCCACCCAGGCGGTCGGCGTCGCGGTGACCCCCTGCGCGGTGGCACGCGCGGTCACGTAAGGCGGCCAGTCCAGGTAGGGCGCTTCGGCCAGGCAGGCGGCGAACGCACGGCCGTCCAGCCCTGCGGCCCGGCCGATGTCGGCGAGCTCCGCGTCGCTCAGTCCCGGTCCGTCCTCCGGCGGCTGGCCCAGGAACAGCGCGTGCGCGTACTCAGCGAACCGGCCCTGGTCAGCGGCGCAGCCCGAGGCGGCGGCCGCGCGCGTGGAGTAATTCGTCGTCGACGCTCCATCGAGGAAGTTCATGGGGTGGTAGGCGAGACTGATGCTCCCCTCAGCCACCAGGCCGGCCAGCGTCGGTCCCGAGGCGAGCTCAAAACGCCGGCAGTACGGGCACAGGAAGTCGATGAAGACGTCCACCCGGGCCGGTCCGGTCCCGATGAGGACCCCGTCGCCCTCCGGTGTGGCGCCGGCCGGAAAGCGGTCCGGCGTGATCAGGTCGGTCATGGAACCTCCAGAAAGGTGTCGGCGCCTCCGGGGCGGGTCTGCGTCTGGTCAATCCCGGAGCTGGCCGAGGATCCGGGCCAGGTGGGCGCGGTCAGCCTGGCTGAGCCGACCGAAGACTCGTTCGGCCTCGGCTCCGCGAGCGGCGCGGATCGCGTCGAGGACGCTGGTGCCATGCTCGGTCAGGGCGACCAGGGTGGCCCGCCGGTCGCCGGGGTCGCGCCGCCGTTCCACCAGGCCCCGGGCTTCGAGGGCGTCGACGACCTCGGTGGTCGAGCGCGGGGCGATCCGCAGATGATCCGAAAGCTCCGACAGGCGCATCACCCCGTGGCGCACTAGCACGCGCAGGGCACGCAGGTGAGAAGGGGTGATGTCCCAGGGAGCCAGAGTCTCCTGCGACGTGTGCCGTAGCTGGCGCGCGACGGCCGAGAAGGCTTCCGACAGGGTCTCGTCACCGCCGGTGTCGCGGTGGCCAGCGGCGTCGCGATCCTGGGTGGTCACCGGAATAGCTTATCAACAACTCATGTTAGAACCTCATGTTGAGGTAACCTCAGTAATAGACCTCCGGCCTGGGCATCCAGGCCCGGGCCCCGACAGAGCTTCCGGGTCCGCGCATCCGGGCCCTCCCCCGACAGAATCGAGCAGCCTCTTGGAATCACCACAAACGAATCGAGACATTGCAAACGCAGGCCGGGCCCGAGGTCCGAAAACGGTCACGGCCGCGGAGAAGGCCCAGGCCCGCGAGGTTTCGCTGCGCCGCATCGGGCGGCTGTTCACCCCTTACCGCTGGCAGCTGGCCATCGTCACCGCCATCATCGTGGCCTCCTCGGTCGTCGGGCTGGCCTCGCCGTTCCTGCTCCGCGCGGTCATCGACACCGCCCTGCCAGCCAGGAACGTCCAGCTGCTGGCCTGGCTGGTGGCCGGCATGGTCGCCGTCGCCGCCGTCACCTCGGCCTTCGGAGTGATCCAGACCTGGATCAGCACTAAGGTCGGCCAGCAGGTCATGCACGGCCTGCGCACCGGCGTCTTCACGCACCTGCAGCGCCAGTCGATCGATTTCTTCACCCGCACCCGCAGCGGCGAGGTCCAGTCCCGCATCACCAACGACATCGGCGGCATGGAATCCGTCGTGACCTCGACCGCGACCTCGATCGCCGCCAACCTGACCACCGCGGTAGCCACCGCCGTCGCCATGGTCGCCATGTCGTGGCGGCTCTCGCTGATCTCCCTGGTGGTCATGCCGCCCGCGATCTACCTGACCCGCAAGGTCGCCCGCATGCGCCGCTCGATCACCACGCAGCAGCAGCGCGAACTGGCCAACCTCAACGTCACCATCGAGGAAGGGCTGTCGATCAATGGCGTCCAGCTGGCCAAGACGATGGGCACCAGCCCCTCCCTGGTGCAACGGTTCACGACCTCCTCGGCCCGCCTGATCGACCTGGAACTGCACTCCCAGCTGGCCGGACGCTGGCGGATGGCCTCGCTGAGCGTGATCTTCGCCGCCATCCCGGCGATCATCTACCTCGCCGCCGGCCTGCCGATCACGGCCGGCGCGATGACCATTGGCACCCTGATCGCGTTCACCACCCTGCAGAACAGCCTCTTCCGGCCCCTGACCGGCCTGCTCAACACCAGCGTCTCCGTGGTCAGCTCGCTGGCGCTGTTCGCGCGGATCTTCGAGTACCTCGACCTGCCCGTCGACGTCGACGATCCCGCCCGCCCGGTCGAAATCGACCCGGCCCGGGCCACCGGGCATCTCAGGTTCGAGGACGTCAGCTTCACCTACCCGGCGGCCGACCGGCCCGCGGTTACCGGCATCGACCTGGACGTGCCGGCCGGCAGCACGCTTGCCCTGGTCGGCGAGACCGGATCGGGCAAGACCACCCTCGCCTCGTTGATCGCCCGCCTCTACGACCCCACCAGCGGCAGCATCAAAATTGACGGCGTCGACCTCCGCGACTTCAGGCTCACCGACCTCGCCGCAGTGGTGGGCGTGGTCAGCCAAGAGACCTACCTGCTGCACACCACCGTGCGCGAGAACCTGCGCTACGCCAGGCCCGATGCCAGCGACGCCGAGATCGAGCATGCCGCCCGCGCCGCGCAGATCCACGACCTGATCGCCGGCCTGCCTGACGGCTACGACACGATGGTCGGCTCCCGCGGGCACCGGTTCTCCGGCGGCGAGAAGCAGCGCATCGCCATCGCCCGCACCCTGCTGCGTAACCCGCGGGTGCTGGTGCTGGACGAGGCCACCAGCGCCCTGGACACCGAGACCGAGCGCGCCGTCCAGAAGGCGTTCGACGCCCTCGCCCGGGGCCGCACCACCATCACCATCGCCCACCGGCTATCGACCGTGCGCAATGCCGACCAGATCCTCGTCCTGGATCACGGCCGCGTCGCCGAAGCAGGCACCCACACCAGCCTCCTCGCCGACCAGGGCCGCTACGCGGACCTCGCCGCATAGCTCACCCCGCACCAGCGTCCTCGCTAGCCAGCACCCGCACTCAGCCTGATGAATTCGGGAATCGGTACGAGAATTCCTTACCGATTCCGAATTCATTAGCCGCCAGCACCGGGTTCGTCCGGCTCTCCTGGTGTTTGTTGGGACCACAGTGACAGAAGCGGCGTAGGGTAGGCGCGTGACTGGCACTTTCGGGGGCCGAATAACGGTCAGCGGCGCATCGCACTGACCGCGGTGACCGGAGCCGCGCTGGCCTAGGACGCGCGGGCTGGCTCCGTACCGACCCCGCTCGGGAGTTTGCGCGGCCAGAAGGCCGCGGCCAGCAAGATCAGGAGCGGCCCGGTGTTCGGATCGGTGCCGCGGCCGGTGAGGATGCCGCCGAAATTCTCCCCCAGGACCCAGATGACTGCCGCGGCGACCGAGGCCAGCACGAGAACCGGCCGGGTGGCAGCCGGCACGAAGATGCCCACGGCGATCACCGCGAAGATCACCGCCAGTGCCACGGACACAGCGGGGCCGCCAGAACCGATCGCCGCGGCGACGCCCCGGTCCATCGAGGCGATCCACCCCGGTTCCCCGCCACCCAGGCCGACGATCGTGCCACGCAGCGCGCCCGGCGCCAGGTTGGCAGCTTGAAGCACAAAAAAGACCCCGCTCCCCCAGACGGCGAGCCACGCGAGCCTCGCCCACGGCAAGCCTCGCAGGCCCCGCAGCCCCGACAGCCACTCCAGGCCCGGCAGCCCCCTCAGGCCCGCGCGGGTGATGCCGCCAGCCGACCCCGGCGAGCCAGCCACGCCGCCGCCAGCCGACCCCGGCGAGCCAGCCACGCCGCCGCTAGCCGACTCCGGCGAGCCAGCCACGCCGCCGCCAGCCCACCCCGGCGAGCGAGCCGGCCAGGCCAGCGCCGCGAGCAGCGCGTACAGCAGAGCAGCACCGGGCGCCCCGGTCAGCGGGGACGCGGTGCCCGAGAAGATCATGCCCATGCCCTCGCCGACCCACCACACGGTCAGCGCCCAGACGATGGTCCCGGCCAGGGCGGCGCGGACCGTGCGCCGCCATAGCAGCCCGAGGCCGAGCACTAGCTGGACGGTCGCGAACACCGCGTTGAAAGCCACCTCGTTGTGCAGGATGAGCTGGCCGTAGGACATGACGGGCGTGGCGACGAACGCCGGACTGCCCATTGCGGAGGGCTCGAGCACGCCAGTGACAAAGCCCGAGCCGAACATGTACGGCTGAAACTGGAGCGCAGCGTCGAGAACCCAGACCACGCCAATCGCCATCTGCAGCCACCGCAGTGCCCCCGCGGAATTGCGGTCGGCCGCCCACGCCACCAGGCCCGTTCCGGCTTCAGGCCGGGCCCGAAATGCCTGCTGCCCCGATGACGGCAGGAACAGCGTGGCAAACGCCAGCAGCGATCCGCCGGCGATGACCCATAGCCCAGGCCCACCCTGGACCACGTCCATCGAGCCGCCGAGCGCCTGCAGGGTGGTGGTCAGGCGCAGCAGCAGGTAGGCCGAGAACGCCAGCGAGGCGAAGCCGGCCAGGCCGATCAGCCATCGGCCGCGGCTGCCGCCGCGAACGATGTGATACAGGCCGGCGCCAGCGATGATGATGCCCCCGGCGAGCAGGATCCGGCCGTTGCTGCCGCGGGTGCCCGGAATGCTGATCAGGCCGGCGAATGCCGCTGCCCAGGGCAGGAAGACCCCGGCGATCATCGCCGCACCGCCCGCCAGCGCGGCCAGCCCGACGACTGTGCGCCAGCCCCGGACGGGGACGGCGCGGCCCGGTGCGGAAGTCGGGTGAGTTCTGGTGATGCTCATGGCTGTCTCCTCGGCCCTGATGGATATGGGCACCTGGTGGCCGGCCCGGCCCTGGCCGCCTGGATCCCGGTTCGAGCGGCCAGGGCCGGATCGCCGGATTGTGGTCCCGGTCAGAGGGCTGGAAGCAATCCGGCGGTCGGGGATCTAGCGCAGGACGGAGAAGTACAGGAACAGGTTGGTGGTGATGTTCCCGGTCACGTCCTTGCTGGTGCGCTGCAGGTACTGCAGCTCACGGTCGCTCTTGGCCCGGACGATCTTGTCCCACGTCCTGAGGTTGGTGACGCCGACGACGTCCACGTTCCACCACTCGGACTGGTGCCCGTTGTTGGTGGCCACGATGTGGCTGTGCGCCGGGAGCGGGACGTTGCCGTCCGAGCTGCCGAGCACCGCGGACAAGTCGATAGTGCTGGGGTGGTCAATGCAGTGACCGGCCGGGCACTGCAGGGTCGACTTCGGCGGGGTGAACCCGAGGGGCACCACCACATACAGCGGGTCGAAGGTGCGCGCCGGAGTCTGGGTGTAATTGGTCCCGGCCTCGCAGTTCGAGGAGGCCTTGCTCGCCGGCGGGCTCTTGCAGGAGAAGTTCTTCGAATAGAAGAACCTGACCGTGCGGCCGTCGTACCAGCCCTTCGTAAAGCCGACCCGGCTGTGCCCGCTGGCTGATGTCATCTGCATGCCGCTCATGCCCGACGCCGAGGATCCAGACGACGCGAAAGCCGTCCCCGACGCAACAGCTACCCCCGCCGCGAGGATGGCCGCCAGAGCCAGGCCGGCCCATCGCGTGGCAGTCATGCGGGCACGTTCTGCTCCGATCATTGACTTCCCTCCCAGTATCTGCCCGGAGCCGGTTGGCTCCCGTCACGCAGAGGAGTTCGGGACCAGGAGGATCGCCGGATTGGGGGGCGCGCCCTTTTTATTGCGCGGCCTTACTGCGCCGCGGCGGAGTAGTTCTCGAGTTCGGCCAGCAGCAGGTCACTGATGGCCGCTGGCAGCCAGGCAATCTCTAGCGCGTTCCGCTGGAGCTGCAGCATCTCTGGCACGCCCAGCCCGGCTGCCTGCTGCAATGCGATCAGGTTGTCGGTGACGTAGCCGCCGAAGTACGCGGGGTCGTCGGAGTTCACGGTGACCCGGATGCCAGCCCCGAGCAGCTGCTTGATCTGCGCCGCCTTCAGGTCGCCGGTCACCCACCGGTTGGAGATCGGGCACACGGTCAGGCCCAGCCCGAGCCGCCTGACCTCGGCGGTCAGCGCCTTGCTGTCGGCGACATTGACGCCGTGGTCGATCCGGTCCACCCCGATGACCTCCAGGCACTGCCGGATGTGCTCGACGGAGTTCTCCTGGTCCACATCGCAGTGCATGGTGATCTGAAAGCCCTCGGCCCGGGCCCGCGCGAAGACGCGGGCAAACTTCTCCGGCGGGTTGCCCCGCTCGTCGGAATCCAGGCCGATCCCGGCGATCCAATCGCGGTGGGGCAGTGACTGTACCAGGGTCGCCATCGCGTACTCGGCCGACTGGTCGCGCAGCAGGCACATGACGAGCTGGACTCGCAGGCCGAGATCGCGCCGCGCCGCCACGACCGCCCGCCGGAGCCCGCCGATGACCGTGGCAAACGGGACGCCGCGGGAGGTGTGCGCCTGGGGGTCGAAGAAGATCTCCGCGTACCGCACGTTCTCCGTGTGGGCCCGGCTCAGGTACGCCCAGGCCAGGTCGTAGAAGTCGGCCGCGGTGTGCAGCACGCTCATGCCGTCGTAGTAGCTGACCAGGAAGGAGGTCAGGTCGTCGAAGGCGTAGGACGCGCGCAGCTGCGCCGCGCTCGCCTGGGGCAGCACGATCTTGTTGCGGTCGGCGAGCGCGAACTTCAGCTCGGGCTCCAGCGTGCCCTCGATGTGCAGGTGCAGCTCGGCCTTGGGCATGTTCCGGATGAAGCTGGTGAGGTCGGTCACGACGCCATTCTTAGCCGACTTGCCCGCGCCAGCGCCAGCCCGCCGGGCGGTCAGCTGGCGGCCTCCTCGAGCAGCGGGCTGATCGCCTCCAGGCTGACGCAGTCGATCAGCCCGAGATCGGTGATCGCGTAGTCCGGGATAGCCGTGATCGACAGGAAGATCAGGTACATGAACGGCGAGGCCAGGCGGCAGCCCAGGCCGCGGGCCGCCTCGTCGAGCCGGGCCTCGGCGCGGGCCATGTCCTGCGGGGGCAGGTCGGCGACGATGCCGGCGATGGGCAGCGCCAGGAACTCAAGTACCTCCCCGTCCCGTACCACCACCTGTCCTCCCCCCTGGTCGGCGAGATGGCCGATGGCCGCGGCCATGTCGGCCGGGTTGGTGCCGACGCAGAGAATGTTGTTGTCGTCAGGCGACGCGGAGGAGGCCATCGCTCCGGCCTTAAGACCGAAGCCCGAAACGAAGGCGACGGGCCGGTGCGAGGACTTGCCGTAGCGCTCGACCACGGTGACGTACAGGACGTCACCTTCGATGTCGGGGAGCACGACCCCGTCGTTCACGGCCAGTTCCACATCCCGGCGCTTGCGGACGAACGGCACCTCGTCGGAAATCACCATCGACAGGACCCGCGCCCTGGCGGCCTCCGGGCTCGTACGCACCTGCAGGTCCGCGGGCTCGACCCGGTCCACCAAGACCGTGCCGAGCAGCCGGGGACTGCGGGCCGGGGGACGGGCGGGGGCCAGCATCTGGCCGCCGCGTGCCACGAGCTTGCCCTTGGCCACCACCCGCCCGACCCGGAAGGCCGAGAGATCATCGACCAGGAGGACGTCGGCCACCCGGCCGGGGGAAATGGATCCCACCAGGTGATCGATGCGGTAGATCTGCGCGCAGTTAATGGTGGCCATCTGGATGGCCCGCATCGGCTCGAGGCCCCGCTCGATGGCCATCCTGACCAGATGGTCGAGATGACCGCGGGTCAAGATATCGGTCGCGGTCACGTCGTCGGTGCAAAAAGCGATCCGGTCGGCTTTCACCTTATACTCGGTGATCACGCGCAGGTTCTCGGCCAGGAAATGGGCCACCGAGGACTCGCGGATCATCGCGTACATGCCGTTTCGCAATTTCTCGAGGGTTTCCTCCGCCGAATAGCACTCGTGATCCGCCCGGAACCCGGCGCAGGCCAGCGCCGCGATCTTCGCGCCCTCGGCCAGCGGCGCGCAGGACAGGACCGGGAGCCGGTTGCGCCGGGCCATGTCCATGGCCGCCATCACCTTAGGGTCCCGCTCGAAGACGAACTCCTGAACGGTCTCCCACAGCCCCACGCACTCCGGCCATCCCTGGGCGACCGCGTGCTCCTGCGGGCCGAACGTATGCCCGACGGTCGACTCGGGGAACGTGTACGGCAGCTTCGACGGAGCCCCCCAGAACACTCCCAGCGGACCGGCCGCGGCCTCGTCGAGGAACTCCCGCACGCCCTCCAGGCCCGCCACCACGAAGACCTGGTCCAGGCCGGAGACAATGCTCGTCGTGCCGAGCGGCACGACCGCACTGGCGAACATCGTGAGCGAGAGCTTGCTGCACTCGACGTGCAGGTGCCCGTCGATGAGCCCGGGCACCAGGAAGCATCCCGACGCGTCGACGATCTGTGTCGCAGGACCCGTCTGCATCCCGACGTCACCCACCGCCGCGATCTTCGATCCGAACACCGCCACGTCGGCCGGGTAGATCTCTTCCGTGAACACGTTGACCAGGTTCCCGCCCTTGATCACCAGATCAGCGGGAGACTGTCCCAGCGCGACCGCCACCAGATCCAGATCAGGCACCTCGACCTCCTCACGGCCGGGCACCGTCGGCGCGGCCGACCTCAAGCGCAACACCCTCACCGACCTGGCGCCAGCCTTTACCACGGAAAAAGCTCCGGATGCCCGGTAATGCGCGGACCGGCCGTGGTCTCGCTGGGCAGCCGGCGGGTCAGGCCGCCGGGGGAGGATAATCCGGCAACGTGGGCGAGGAGACGCGGGAGCCGGATCGTGCGGTCCGTGCCGCCGCGCTCGCGGCGGGCTGGTCGCACCGGCATCGCGACGTCTCAGGCGGCTGGCTGCGACCCACCGTGTTCGGCGCGGTGGACGGCCTGGTCACCAACGCCTCATTGATCGCCGGGCTCGGCGGCGGCGGGGTGGCGCCGGGCACCATCGTGCTGACCGGCGTGGCCGCCCTGGTGGCTGGGGCGTTCTCGATGGGTACCGGCGAGTACATCTCGGTGACCAACCAGAACGAGCTGGTCCATGCGGAGGTCGCGGTCGAGCGCAAGATGCACGCCCGCTTCCCCGCCGCCGAGCAGGCGGAGCTCGCCGACACGTTCCGCGGCTACGGTGCCGACCCCGATACCGCGGCCCGGATGGCCGCCGCGGTGTCGCAGGATCCGGACACCGCGCTGCGTGTGCATACCCGCGAGGAACTCGGCGTCGATCCGTTCGAGCTGCCGTCCCCGATCCTGGCCGGGATCTCTTCGCTGCTGGCGTTCTCCCTGGGCGCGCTGGTGCCGCTGCTGCCTTACCTGGCCGGGCTGTCCGTCCTGGGCGCCGCCCTGGGCATCACGGCCGTGGCGCTGCTGGCCGGCGGGATGGCCGTGGGCAGACTCACCGGCCGGCCGATGGTCCGCTCGGGCCTGCGCCAGCTCGCTCTGGGGGCGGTGGCCGTCGCGGTCACCTTCGCCGTGGGCAGCCTGATCGGCGGCCGGGGCGCCTGATCGTCAGCGCCGGCCCGGAACGTCAGTTCACGCAGGGAATCCCGTCCTTGGCGGCGACCGCGCCGCCCTGGGGACCCGTGCTGGGGACGACCGCCGGCGGCGCCTGCGGCTTGCTGGGGGCAGCAATCTGCGGCACGGTGGCGCTTGCGCTGAGCAAGATCTCGACATGGTCGGACGCCACCGAGCCGCTGGGCACGGCGGACACGCCGAACATCGCTGCGATCTTGCTGGCCCCGGCCGACGCGCCGTTCCCGTACAGCACCGCGGTGGTCGTGCGGTAGCTGGTGTCCCCGACCTCGCCCGCCCGGTACCCGTCCTTCCTGAGCGCCGCCGAGACCCGCCCGGCCAGCCCGGCGGTGTAGCCGCCGTTCAGGACGTCCGCCGTGATCTTCCGGGCCGCCGCCCGGTGCTGACCGTGGACCTTCGTCCCGACGGACGGAGCCTGCTGGGCGCCGGGCTGCGGGTAAAAGGTGGCCTGGACGATGGCCTGGATCTCGGCCGGGTCCACCTGGTTGGCGTCCTGGCCGTCGATCGTCGCGTAACCCTCGATAGGCAGGGTGCGGAAGACCAGGTTACCGCTGGTCAGGTCCTGCATCTGGGACGCAAAGTCCAGCAGGTTCCAGCCGGCGTCGGTGATGACGTACCGCTTGGCCACCGACAGCAGGGCCTCGACCTTGGTCAGGTCGCTGAGCACTCCCTCGGTGCGCAGCTGGTGCATCACCGAGTCAACGAACGCCTGCTGGCGATGCGTGCGGTCCAGGTCACCGTTGGGCAGGCCATCACGCTGCCGGACGAAGGCCAGCGCCTGAGCGGCGTCCAGATGCTGGTAGCCGGCCCGGAAGTCAGCGCCCGAGTTGGCGTCCTGGACCGCATGGTTGAGGCAGACTTCCACGCCGTCGAGGACCTTGGCGAGCTCGTAGAACCCATCCAGGTTGACCTCGGCAAAGTGGTCGATATGCACGCCGGTGAGCTTCTCCACCGTGGCCACCGCGGCCGTCCGGCCGGCCTCGTTGCCGAGGAACGCCAGCTGGTCCTGGCTCATGCCCGGGTCCTGCGCTCGAAGTTTTGCCTGCTCGTAGTACATGCTGACGCCGTAGGCCTGGTCGATCTTGCCCTGCTGCTGCGGCCCCACCGTGCCGGCGAAACTGACCCAGTCGTCACGGGGAATGGAGAAACCGACCGCCTTCGCCCCGCCCGCGGGGATGTGGATCAGGATCAGCGTGTTTGTGTCGTTTCCGCCAACGCCGTTCTCGACACCCTGCCTGCTTCCGGCGTGGAGCTTGGCCAGGATGTCGTTCGGGAGAATGTTCCCGTTCCAGTCCCTGCGGCTCTCCAGGCCCATCAGCAGGATGTTCTGCGGGCCCAGCGAGGGGCCGCTGGCAATCGCGTGCGAGGAGCCGATGCTGCTCACGTCACTGACCAGGAAGTAGCAGAAGCCGCTGACCATCAGAGCGAGTGCCGCGGCGATGCAGCTCAGGGAGTAGCCCGCCCTGCCTGCGATACCCCACAGCGCCGCCGGTTTGTCAGCCCTGCCCATTGCATCCCTCCTGGGCTCGCCACCCGTCTGCGAAGCCTACCTGCGCGCTCCCGTCCCACGCCGCAGCAGCTAACATCAGGGAGCAAATGAGCGAGCCGCGACGGCACGATGCGGACCCGCGCCCGCCTTACCGTAACCTGCCGAGGTCCTATCCGGGAACGCGCGCGCGGGACTCCGACGCGCCCGGGCCGACCCGCGGGCGGCCGCCGACCGGCGGCGGGCCGACCGGCGGCTCGCAGACCGGACGGCAGCAGACCGGCGGCTCGCCGACCGGCGGCTCGCAGACCGGACGGCAGCAGACCGGCGGCTCGCAGACCGGACGGCAGTCGGTGCCCGGCCGGGCACCGCAGCTGTGGGGAACCCTGCCCGGCCGAACCGGGATCTGCATCGTGGTCGCTGGCGCCGCGCTCGGGGCGGTGATCACGGTGGTGACCGGCCGCGAGCCCGGCCTCGTGCTTGGCATCCTCCTTGTCGCCGGGACGATCACCGGTGCTCTCGCCGTCCGGCCCCGCGCCGTCTACCGGATCATCCCGGCGCCAGCGCTCGCCTATGTGGCGGCGGCGGCCGTGGCCGGGCTGATCCACGACCGGGCCACCGACTCATCGCTGACCGGGCTCGCGGTCAGCGCAGCCCAGTGGATCGCCAGCGGATTCATCGCGATGACCGTCGCCACCCTGGCGGCCGTCGCGATCACCGCCGTCCGCTGGCCGCGCCGACACAGCCTGCGCGCGCCCGATCCTCCGCGTCCTGTGCAGGTGCGTCAGCCTGAGGCGCAGGATTCGGCTGACCCCGCGCGCCCGCCGGCCGACTGGTGGCGCTAGCAGGCCTTCGGCGTGAAATGCTATTTGCGCCACTCCGTGCGCCTGGGGAGTGATTGGTATCATTGGGCCGATTTTTGCTCGGTAATGCCCTGACAGGTCGGCCCGGCCTCGTCATGCCGGTCGGCCCGGGCGGGATCCGAGCCGACGGTGCAGGAGGCGGGCGATGTGGGATTCCGACCAGTGGGTGGTAGTCGGCCTCGACAACGGCGGCACGACGAACAACGCCACGGTGCTGGATTCCGTCGGCCGGTTCCTGGTTGACCAGCTGGCCGAATGCCCCAGCTGCGTCCGGGATGGCCCGGACAAGGCCATTGAGGCACTGGCCCGGGCGCTGGACGATGTTCTGGAACTCACCGGTATCCCTCGGGCCGCGGTGCGGGCAGTGGGCCTGGACACGCCGGGACCGGTCAGCGCGGACGGTGTCATCTCGTCCCGGGGAGCCACCAACTTCGCGGACCCCAGATGGCGCGGCTTCGATGTCCGCCGGGCACTGGAGATCCGTCTCGGGCTGCCCGTTGTGTATAACAACGATGCGAATGCGGCGGCCCTATACGCCCATGACGAGCATTTCGGGCCGCAGACGGCGCCGCTGCGCTCCTCGGTGTCGGTGATCGTGGGTACTGGCCTGGGCGGCGGGGTGGTCGAGGGCGGGAAGGTAGTGCGCGGGGCGGCCGGGATGGCCGGAGAGCTCGGGCATGTCTGGGTCCCGATGGAGGGGCTGCTCGCCCCGGGCCAGCCCGTCCCGGCCTGCAACTGCGGTCTGTCCGGCGACGCCGAGAGCGTCGCCTCGCTGACCGGGATCGAGAAGAACCTGCTGCCCTACTGGCTGGGCCGGTTCCCCGGCCACGAGCTGGCCAGCGTCCAGCCGGTGAGCAGGGCTGCCAAGCTGGTCCGCGGCTTCGGGGAGGCCGGCGATCCGCTGGCACTCGAGATCTTTGAGCAGCAGGCGACGGCCGTCGGCCGGCTGCTCACCATAGCCTCGAACTTCACCGACCCGGACATCTACTTTCTGGGCGGCGGCGTAGTCGAGGCGGCGCCGCATTTCCGCGACTGGTTCCTGGCGCGCGTTCGCGAGCACACGGTCCTTCGCCACGAGCAGGCCCGGGCGGCGTCCATCGCGCTGGTACCCCACCTGGACATGGCCGGGGCGCGCGGCTCGGCGATCGCGGCCCGCGCATCGCTGCTAGCCGCTGCTTAGCTGAGGCCGGGCCGCTGCCTGCGGGGATCCGGTGGCTCCTTAATGTCTATCTAGATAACCAGCGAAACGGCCTCAGTTCATCGACCTCCGTGATGCTGCCCGGCCGCAGAGGCGAGTGAGGAAAATGAACTCCAGAGCGCGGACACTGACCGTGGCTGTATCGGCCACCGTGGCGGCTGGTTTCGCCGCGCTCGCCGCAAATCCGGCGGTCCGGCAGGAAGCGCGGCGGGTCGGCCAGTTTGCCCGGCCGCTGCGGCGCAGCGTGGCACTGGCGCCGGTGCCGCCCGGCCTCCCGCCCGGCCGGGTCGTCAGCCTGCCCGGCCGCGGCGAGGTGTTCGTCCGCGACTCCGGGGGCACGCCTGCTGATCCCGCCGTGCTGCTCCTGCACGGCTGGACCGCCAGCGCCGACCTCAACTTCTTCCCGGTTTACGCCCGCCTGGCCGAGTCTTACCGGGTGATCGCGATGGACCTGCGCGGGCACGGGCGCGGGATGCGGTCAACTGAGCCGTTCAGCCTGGAGGACTGCGCCGATGACGCGGCCGCGCTCTGCGGCCAGCTCGGCGCCGAGCAAGTGATCGCGGTCGGATACTCCATGGGCGGGCCGGTGGGGATGCTCCTGGCCCGGCGGCATCCGGGCCGGGTAGCGGCTCTGGTCATGCAGGCCACGGCCCTCGAGTGGCACCGCACGGCCCGCGAGCGAATGGTCTGGCACCTGCTGTCGGCACTTGAGCTAAGCCTGCGGCTCGGTACCGGCGCCGGTTTTGTCGAACGGGTCCTGCGCCAGGCAATCGAGGAGCAGCCCGCACTGGACGTCCTCCGGCCGTGGCTCGCTGCTGAGTTCCACCGCGGGCTGGCCCGCGAGCTCGCCGACGCGGGACGCGCGCTGAGCCGCTATGACGCTCAGCCGTGGGCGGCCCAGCTGGGCTTGCCCGCAGTCATGCTCATCACGACCCGCGACCGGCTGGTCCACCCCGCCAAGCAGCGGGAACTGGCCGAGGCGCTGCACGCCCACGTGATCGAAATTGACGCAGACCACGACGTCCCGCTGGTCAACGGTGCCGAGTACGCGCGCCTGACCAGGCTCGCCGTCGACACAGCCGCTGCGGCCGCCGGGCTTCCAGCCGACGCCTGAAGCTCACGGCCTCGCGAACGCCGAGCCGGTACCCGGTCACGCTTCTTCATCCTGCGCAGCGGCCTGCTCGTCGGGAGGGGTATCGATGACTGGCACCGGGTCGAGGCCGATCTTCTCTGCGATCCGAGTCAGCAGCTCGTCCTGCGCGGCGAGGTGGCCTTGCACATGCGCCACTTCGTGGAGGGTGGCGCTCGCGTCGTGGAACGTCGCTTCCGAGCGCTTGTCGGCCGCGGCGGCCTGCACGTTCTGCCCGACCATGATGACCGACAGCAGCACCAGCTGCAGGAAGGTCTGGGCCAGCCAGGTAACGACCAGCGCCGCGCCGCCGCGGATCGCGGCCGGGAGACTGATCAGGTCGAGCAGCGCGAACGCGTAGGCGCACCACATACTGCCGACCGCCTGCGTGATGACGAGCGCGACCTTGGTGTTGAACCGGTTGATCGCCGTCCCCCGCGGGAGCAGATCGGCCACCTTCACCGGGCGGTCGGCGAGCCGCGAGGCGATGCGCGGATGGCGTATGTGCTGGTAGATCGCCATGACCTGACCTTTCATCTATTTGCAGGATGCTGACGCTGGCCCGGGCTGCGCGCGCGGCCAGCCGCAGGCGGAGCTGGCGCAGCCCCTCACAATGGGCGTTCGAATACCACCATCTGCTGGCCTGGGCCGTTGTAGTCCGGTACCGGCCCGGTGACCGTGAAGCCCATCGACCGGTGGAAGCTGATGGAGCCGCTGTTGCCCGGTGACGTGATGGCGCCGACCATCCTCCGGCCGTCGGCCCGGGCCAGCGCGAAGAACTCCTCATACAAGCCCCGGGCCAGGCCACGGCCGCGCGCCTGCGGCGCGACGCCCGCGAAATGGATGTAGGCGCGCTCCGGCCGGTCCGGGGACAGCAGCCCGATCAGGAACGCGATTATCCCGTCCGGCCCCGCGACCACCAGGCTGCCGCGGTGAAAGTGATCGAGAAACAACCGGGGCAACAATGCCAGCACCGGCCGGCCCCACCATTCATCGACGACCGCCGCGATGGCGTCATAGTCCTCTGGCCGCGCCGGGCGGGACCGGTTCTGGTTCATCGACGTCACCCAGCTCATCCTGCCGGGCCGCGGCGGCGGTGTCCCCGGCCCGGGGCTACTCAAAGGCCGCAGGCGCGCCGAGCCAGATTCTTAGCCAAGTCTGAACAAGATTCAAACGCCGTCTTAGGAGCCCGGCGGGCACCCTGATCTTTTACGCTACGGAGAACCGGGGCGTGATCGCGCCGTGCCCGGCGGGCTGGAACGGAGGACCACATGGGCCGTCTGCGCCGGGGCATCGGGATCGTCGGCGTTTTCGCGGTGACTGCCTGCGCGTCGGCCGCACCGTCGGCCGCACCGCCGGCCCAGCATGCCGCGATAGCGCCCACCGCGAGCGTTCCGCCCGTCAGCGCTCCGCGCACTGCGGCCAGTCCCAAGGCCCCCGCCATCCAGCGGCAATCGAGGCCTGAGGTGATCATTTCTCGTTTCAGGGCCGCAGACGGGACGGTCGTGACAGTGGCACGATTCACCGGCGCGGTGCACTACCGGCTGCATAGCGGCAGCGTTGACCCCGGTTCTGCGGCGCTGTCGGTCGTCCGGGCCGGGCCGGCCATCGGCAGCGGTGAGCGCCGCCGGCTGCTCGCCGCCTTCAACGGCGGCTTCCTGCTGTCCGCGTACGCGGGCGGCTACGAGCAGGAGGGACATATCATCAGCCCGCTCAGGCCCGGCCTGGCCAGCCTGGTCATCGACCGGTCCGGCACCGCCCGCATCGGGGTATGGCGCTCCGGCCTGCCTCGGCCAGGCGAAGCGGTGTTCAGTGTCCGGCAGAACCTGCGGCCGCTCGTCAGGGGCGGGCACGCCACCGGCGCCGCCGCAGACTGGACGGCCTGGGGAGCCACCCTGGGCGGCGGCGAGGATGTGGCGCGCAGCGCGCTCGGCGAGAACGCGGCGGGCGACCTGATCTACGCCGCGGGCATGTCCACCACCCCGGCGGACCTCGCGGCTGCGCTCGTCCACGCCGGCGCCCGCACCGCGATGGAGCTCGATATCAATCCCGAATGGGTCCAGCTGGACATCGCCCGGGCACCGGGGCGCGGCCTTCGGGCCGCCATCCCCGGCCAGGTCCGGCCGGCCGACCAGTACCTCGTCGGCTGGACCCGCGACTTCATCACGGTGCTCGCCCCATGACCAGCGGCGGGCAGCGGTCCGCGAGCGGGCTGTTTCTGAGCGGGCTCAGAGGCTTCATCTATTCGGCGGCCAGCCTGGGCTGGCACGGTGTGGCGTCATGAGCGTCCGCTCAGCGAGATTCGATGCCTCACTGCCGGCCAGGGGCAGAGCCTCCAACCGCCGCCGTGCTCGAAGCAGCGGAGTCACGCCGCCCCGCCCGGCGCTGGTCAAGGCGGCTCTCGTAGTGGTCGGCGCTGGACTCGGTGCGACGGCGGCGCTGGCCGTCACCGCGGAGACCGCCAGTCAGCTGGCGCGCTGGCGCGCTGGCCGCCATCCTCGAGGTATCGGCCGCTGTGGCCACCTCGGGCAGCTACGAGCGCGGCCCGCACCTGATCGATCCGTTCACGGGCCAGCCCGCCGGCCGGACCGTATCGGCTACCATCACGGGTCCGAGCCTGGCGCTTGCCGAGGCGCTCGCGACTGCCACGGCGGCCGGCGGCGATGACGTATTCGGCATCGTGGCCGGTCTTGACGGCTACGCCGGCTACCTGATCCGCCCGGACGGAAGTGAGGCGCACACCAGCCAGATCGCCTTCGTAAGCTGAGCCGTCCATCCCCCGCCTACCTCCGGCTCGGGCCCGCGTCGCGGCCCAGCGGGCGCGGGGCCCTTCGCGCGCTTATTGACGAGAATACTGACTGTAACCAACCGTGAGCCCAGGTTTCTTTTAACCAAGCCTTCATCTGACGACGCCGGTTGCCCTTAATGAAGTATTCATCTTTGCCGGATCTGAAGGAGTTGTTAACTATTCTTAAGCACATCTGAACCCGGCGAGCAGCGTCCGAGCGAGTGTTCCTTATTACGATTACTACATGACTAATAGCAAAGTAAATGCCGGTGCGGCCGTGGCCGCCGCTGATCCGGGGAAGAACCGCCTGGCTGGTTTTGCGACCGCGAATACCGTCCGTCGGCAGCGCCGTGTCTGGTCCGGCCGGGTGGCGACCTGGGATCAGCACGGTTCGGCCGGCCTGCAGAAGGTGACCGCGGCGGTGATTGCCGCTGCGGCGGTCCGGCCTGGCGAGCAGGTAGCCGACCTCGGCTGCGGCAACGGGCAGCTGAGCCTGCCGCTGGCCGAGCAGGGAGCCCAGATACTCGCCATCGACGTGAGCCCGGGCATGGTGGAAGACCTGATGCGGGAGGCCGGACGGCGCGGCCTGACGGGCCTGGACGCCGTGGCGCTGCCGATCGAGGGACTGGCGCTGCCCGAGAGCAGCCTTGATCTCGTCGTGTCGAGTTACGCGCTGCACCACCTGCGGGACGCCGACAAGGCCAAGCTGGTGGACTCGGCATTTCACTGGCTGCGCCCCGGCGGCAGGCTGGTGCTCGCCGACATGATGTTCGGCCGCGGCGCCTCAGCCCGGGATCGCGAAATCATCGCCTCCAAGGTGCGTGTACTCGCGCGCAAGGGACCGGGAGGCTGGTGGCGCATTATCAAGAACGCGGCGCGCTACCAACTGCGCCTCCAAGAGCGCCCTGTGTCGATGGCCGCCTGGACATCAATGATGACGGCGAGTGGCTTTGCGGACGTGATCGCAGGGCCCGTCGCGGCCGAGGCCGGGCTGATCATCGCACATCGCCCTGGTAACACAACGCGCCCTGGACCGCCTGCGGCAGCCGCGCTGGCCGCAGACAATGCTGGCGCCGCGCTGGCCGCGGGCAATGCTGGCAAAGGGCTGACCGCGGGCGATCCCGCCCGGCCCTGCTCGCCCTGCGTGTCGGAGCACTATTCGTCCAGGGCTCCAGCGGTAATCACTTCTGCACGGCGAGCGTGGTCGCCAGCCCCGGAAAGGACCTGCTGATCACCGCCGCGCACTGCATCAGCAGCGGGAGCGGCGGTTACCGCCACATCATCGTATTTATCCCCGACTATCGGGACGGCCAGGCACCGTTCGGCATCTGGACGCCCGCGCGGCTGCTGGTCGCGCCGCAATGGATCAGCTCGTCCGATCCTGACTTCGATGTCGGCTTCGTCGTGCTCAAGCCGCACGATGGCAAGAACATCGAAGACGTACTGGGCGCCAACCAGCTCGGCATCGACTCCGGATATAAGTACCTGGTGCGGGTCACTGGTTATCCGGCGAGTGCTAGCGCTCCGATCACTTGCATCAACTGGACCTCCCCCCAGAGCGCCACCCAGCTGAGGTTTGACTGCGGCGGGTTCACCGGCGGAACCAGCGGCAGCCCGTGGGTAACGCACTTCGACCGGCAGACGCGGACCGGCACCATCGTGGCGGTGATCGGCGGGTATCAGGCAGGAGGCGACACCGCAGCCATCTCCTACAGCTCCTACCTGGGTAACGCGATTCAGCGGTTCTACCAGCAGGCGGTCGCAGACGAAGCGGCTTCTGCTGGCTAGCACGGACAAGCGGCCTGACCGGCGCCGCCTACGGCCTAGCCGCCGTACGACATGCTCGCTCTGCCCGCGCCAGGGCACCGCTTCCGCCGGTGACCTGGACGCTGCGGTACACAGCGATCAGCGCCGGAAGCCCGCCCAGCTGGCGGATGTACCGGTCATGGCCGCCGAAGAACCGGAACTACCGTTTGTCTGGATGTGCTATGACCCGATCTTGGCGATCTGCATGCAGTTTCCCGGACCGGGCGGACGTATGGTGGATTAGCCACCTGGTCAGTTGGCCGCGCGGGATGGCTGGGTTTCAAGCGCGGAGGTGCGATGGGGCAAAGCGCGGACGATGGCGGCGCGGGTCGTCTGCGGCGCCCGCGTGGCGGAACCGACCGGCGGGCAGCCGGCCGCGGCTCACGCTGCGGGCGAAGATTGCCGCCTGGACGTCGGTCGTCGTGGTCGCCGGGCTGGTTACCGGGGTGCTGGCCGCGTACGTGAAATACCGCGAGGTGTGGGGCAGCATCCGCCGGGTGGCGGTGACGGACCTGGGCAAGCGGCCGCCGCAGTACACCAGCGCGGTCAACCTTCTGGTGTTCGCCTCGGGCAGCACCTCGGGGCTGACCTTCCATCAGCAGGTCGCCTGGCACGTCGGCCGCGACGACGGGGACGCTGTCTCCGAAACGCTCATGATCGTGCATATCTCGCCGGGCCGTCACCGGGTGACGGTGGTGAACATCCCGCGCGACACGGTTGTCCCCGTCTATGCCTGCGCCAAGGGCCGGGACTGGCCGGGCCAGCAGCCTGATCCGGATGCGGTCGAGCAGATCGGCGACACCCTCTCCTACGGTGGCCCGCCGTGCCTGTGGAAGACCGTCGAGCAGCAGACCGGTATCCGCCTTGACCATTTCATCGAGCTCGGCTACCTCGGCCTGGTGAAGGTCATCAACGATATCGGCGGAGTCAGCGTGTGCCTGCCGTACTCGGTGGACAACTCCTACTCCGGGCTGACGCTGTCGGCAGGTGAGCACCACATCAACGGCGTCACGTTCTTGAAGTTCTGGCGCACCAGGGAGAACACCGGGAATGGCTCGGACTTGCAGCGGATCCAGCGGGATGACTACCTGCTCGCGCAGGCGCTGAAGAGACTCCTGCATGCGGGCCTGCTGTCCAGCCCGGCCGAGCTGCTCAAGGTCGTCGGCGACGCGGCCAGCTCGATGACTACCGACACCGGGCTGAGCCAGTCCGACCTGCTGCAGATCGGGGAGAGCCTGCGCGGCCTGTCGGGCACTGACGTGGCGTTCATCGAGGCGGCGACCAGTGCTTACCCGGCCAACCCGAACTGGGTCATCTTCGCCCAGCCGCAAGATGACCGGCTGTTCCGCGCGATCGCCCACGACCGGAACCTGCCCAGGGCCGCCGCGCACCAGGGCGCGAAGACAGCCACCGCGGCCCCGGTCCTGGACGCCAGGCCGGCCACAGTAAAGGTCAAGGTGCTGAACGGCTCCGGCGCCACCGGCATCGCCGGCCAGGCGGCCGCCGCGCTGACTGTCCGCGGCTTCGACGTGGTGGGCACCGGCAACGCCACGACCGCCAGCGGCGCGACTGACTTCAGCTATACGACCCCGGTCATCGAGTACTCTTCTACGGCCGAGCTTCCCGCAGTGCGCACGCTCAGGAAGCAACTGCCATCGGCGACCATCCGGCGGGACGCGGGCCTGGCCCGGGCCACGATCAGCCTGATCGTCGGCTCCGGCTTCACCGCCCTGGCGCCGCAACCAGCGGCGGCAGCATCCGGCCACCCCATCCAGACATCATCCGGCCAGCCAGTCTCCGGACTCGCGGGCAAGTTCGGCGGCATCACGGGCAACGCCTCCTGCCGGAGCGACACCGGCGCATTCGCCGGGGCCTACAGCCCCGTCGGCTGACCCCGCGTCCGCACGCTGCCGCCACACCCTGAGGTGCCGGGCGCGGTTGCTGCCCTCGGCGCGTACCAGCCTCCCGATGATCGCCTGGCGGTCACCTCACTCCGGGGTCATCAGGTTCGTCGAGCATTTCGATGATCTCGGTGCTGGTGGCGGTCTCGCCGAGCCTGGGGAAGATCCGCTCGACGGCGCCCCGGTGGGCGTCGGCGTCGGTGTCGGTCATGGCGTCGGTGGCCAGGACGACGTGGTAGCCATGGTCATAGGCCGAGCGGGCAGTTGGCTCGACGCCCGCGGTGGTAGAGATGCCGGCCAGCACGACCTGAGTGACGCCGAGGTCCTGCAGTCGGGCGTCGAGTGAGGTTCCGTGGAACGCGCTTCGGCGATGCTTCGTCACCAGATGATCGCCCGGCTGGGGGGCAAGCTCGTCGAGGAGCTCGGTCGATTCCGGCGACGGGGCGAAGGCGGGCCGGCTGGCTTCGGTGCGCCCGGGTGCGCCGCCCGTCACACTGACCAGCACCACCGGCAGGCCGTGGCGCCGGAATGCCGTCGCCAGGCTCGCTGCCCGCTGCACGATCTCGTCCACGGGATGCGCCGCAGGGACGGCGGCGATCCCTTTCTGCAGGTCGATCACGACGAGTGCGGTCCTCGGGTCCAGGGTGGTCAGTGCCATCGCGTTCCTCTTACCTTTGGGTTGTTCTCCGGCAGTCGGCGGCTTTCCTGCGGGTTGCTGGCGCGCAGTCAGCGGCGATGGGGCGGCGCGGCCGCCGCGCAATAGCGAGGCGGCCGCGGCGAGCGCCGACAAGGCGGCGGCGACCGCAAACACCACTACCAGGCCGTGGTGGAACGGCCCTGAAATCAGGTCAGGGAAGAACTCTCTCCCGGTGAGGGTCTGCTGGGCTCCAGCGGCCAGGGAGGACAGCACATGCCCCGCCGCCAGCAGGTGCTGCAGCGGGTTCACGCCGAGAACCGCCGCAAACAGCGAGGACACCGGCGGCAGGCTCCCGATGTGATGAGCGGCGCCCGGTGGCACACCCTGCCGCTGCAGGCCGCTCGTCAGCGTCCTGGGCAGGCTGCTCGCCAGCCCGGCGATGAGCAGCGAGAAGAACACGCCGATCGACAGGGCCGTGCCGGAGTTCTGGAAGGTCGCGCGCATGCCCGACGCCACGCCGCGCTGGCTGGCGGGGACGCTGCTCATGATCGAGGAGGTGTTGGGGGCGGCGAACATACCGCTGCCGATCCCGTTCGCGGCAATGAACAGGGCGAACACCCAGTACGGGAAGTCGACCGGCAGCAGCGCCAGGCCGATGAAACTGCCGCCGAACACGACCATGCCGCCGGTCGCCATGCCACGGGAACCGAAGCGGTCGGAAAGGGTCCCGGCCACCGGCCCTGAGACCAGGAATCCGGCGGTCAGGGGGAGCAGGAAGATCCCCGCCCACAGCGGGGTGGCGCTGTAGTCGTAGCCGTGCAGTGGCAGCCAGATCCCCTGCAGCCAGATGATGAGCATGAACTGCAGCCCGCCCCGGGCAATGGAGACGGCTAACCCGGCCACGTTGCCGGCGGTGAAGGCCCTGATGCGGAACAGGCTGAGCTGGATCATCGGCTCGGCGACCCTGGTCTCGATCACGACAAACGCCGCAAGTAGCAGGGCACCCCCGGTGAGCAGGCCGAAGACCGCCGGGTTAGCCCACCCCATGGTGTGCTGCCGGTACGGCTGGATGCCGTTGGTGATGGCGATCAAGACCGCCGCCAGGCCGACAGCGAAGGTGATGTTGCCCCACCAATCGACGCGACGGCCATGTCGCTCTCCGTTGTCCCGGAGCTTGCGGTAGGCCCACAGCGTCCCGTAGATCCCGACCGGCACGTTGACCCAGAACACCGCGCGCCAGTCCAGGGTCGCCAGCACTCCCCCGGCGACCAGGCCGTGAACTGGCCGGCCAGGCCCGCTACCTGGTTGGTGCCGAGGGCGAACCCGCGCTGATCGGCGGGAAACGCATCGGTCAGGATGGCCGCCGAGTTGGCCTGGAGCATGGACCCACCGACCGCCTGGAGCATTCGCCAGCCGATCAGCCACAGCGCTCCGCGTCCGCCCTGGAAGGGATCGAAGGACAGCAGGACGGAGGCCACGGTGAATACTGCGAACCCCGCGTTGTAGATCCGGACCCGTCCGAACATGTCGCCGAAGCGGCCGACGGTGACCACGAGCACCGCCTGGACTAGCCGGTAGCCCATGATCATCCACAGCAGGTAGGCGATGTTGCCCGGCGCCAGCGGATCCAGGTGGATGCCGCGGAAGATCGCCGGCAGCGCGATGATGACGATGGATCCGTCCAGCTGCGACATGAACGCGGCGGCGGTCGTGTTCGCGAGCGCCACCCACTTGTAGCGATCGCCCGGCTCCGCCGTCCGGGCGGCTAGCTGAGCGCCCCCTCGTCGCGGTCCGGACGCCGGCATCAGAGGCTCTGCGCCAGTCGCTCGATCAGCGGTGCGGCCGCCCTCAGCTGCCTGAGCTCCGAACGGGTGAACTCGGCTTGCAGGACCTTTGCCAGCTGCTCCGTCCGCGCGTTGCCCTTGTCCCGCAGCACTTGCCGCCCGGCCTCGGTCGCCGACATGATGACCCGCCTGCCGTCCTCCGGGTCGGGGCGCCGCTCGACGAGGCCACGCGCCTCCAATGCGGCCAGCGTCGCTCCCATCCCCTGCGGACTTATTTGCTCGAGCCTGGCCAGCGCGGCCGAGGTGGCCGGGCCGCTGCGGTCCAGGCGCACGAGGGCCGACGACTCGGGCACCGTGAGCTCGCCCTTGACCGGCGCCTGACGCAGCTGCCTCAGGAACAGGCCGAGGCTGACCCGGAGCGCGGCAGCTACCTCGTTGACATCCGGGTCCTGACTCATACTATAAACCTAGCTTGATAAATCTGGGTTGGCAAGTTCGGGCTCGCTCTGATCGCTCGGCGGGTCCGGCGCCGCCGACGCACGGCGGGACCGCAGAGGCCGAGGTTACTGGAGGGCCAGGGTGGGCTGGATCCGGGTTGGCGCGGCGCAGCGGCCCGCGGATGCCGGGCCCGGCATCCTGCTGCCAGGGATCTCAATACGGGCCGAGCCCGGGAAGCGAGCCCGTACAGTGAGCTGCGTGACCGAAATCTGGGAAGTTGAACCTTCCGGCCCGCTACGTGGTGATATCCGCGTACGCGGATCGAAGAACGCGGTGTCCAAGCACATGGTCGCCGCGATGCTCAGCGATGCGCCGAGCACGATCAGCAACGTTCCGGAAATCGGCGAGGTCGACATCACCGCGGCGATGCTGGAGTCCATCGGGTATCACGTCGACCGTACCGATGACGCGATCACGATCGTGGCGGGGAAGGCCGTCGAGCCGCGGGTTCCCGAGGCGTTTACCGGACTGAACCGGATTCCCATCCTGATGCTGGGGCCGCTGCTGCACCGGGCCGGTGAGGCGTTCGTGCCCCTGGTCGGAGGTGATCCGATCGGGCGGCGGCCCGTCGACTTTCACGTGTCGGCGCTGCGGGCCCTCGGCGCCGAGGTGGAGGTCGGCCCGAGCGGGATCACGGCCCGCGCAGCCAGGCTGTACGGCGCGCGCATCGACCTGCCGTACCCGAGCGTCGGCGCGACCGAGACCGCGCTGCTGTCAGCCGTGCTGGCCGAGGGAAAGACCGTGATACGCGGGGCCGCCACCGAGCCGGAGGTGGTAGAACTCGCGCTCTTCCTGCAGCGGATGGGCGCGCACGTCGAGCTCAGTCCCGACCGGCGGATTATCATCGAGGGCGTACCGCGGCTGCGCGGTGCCTCGACGCGGCTGGCCGGTGACCGGCTTGAGGCGTTCTCTTACCTGGTGGCCGGCCTGATCACCGGAGGCGAGGTCCGCGTGCATGGCTGCCCGCAGGACCGGCTGGTCACCGCGATCACGACCCTGGCCCGGATGGGCGCCCGGTTCGACATCACCGACGAATGGATCACAGCATCGGCACCCGGCGGTTTGCGGCCTGCCGCGGTGCACACCGACACCCACCCCGGCTTCATGACCGACTGGCAGCAGCCCCTGATGGTGCTGTTCACCCAGGCCGACGGACTGTCAGTGCTGCACGAGACCGTCTTTGAAAACCGGCTCGTGTACGTCCCGGCGCTGCAGAAGATGGGCTGCGAGATCGAGGTCTTTGCGGCGTGCCTGGGCGGGCCCGCGTGCCGCTTCCACGACACCAATGCCGTGCACTCCGCCGTGATCAGGGGCGGTTCCAAACTCCGCGGCGCAGATGTCACGCTGCCCGACGTGCGCGCCGGGTTCTCCGCCGTGCTGGCGGCCGCCGTCGCCGATCAGCCCTCCTCGCTGCGCGGCATCCACCACATCGAGCGCGGCTACCACCGGCCGTTCGAGCAGTTCACCTCCCTCGGCCTCGCCCTGCGCCGCGCATGACCAGCGGGCCCGCGCCGGATCTCTCGCCCCGGGTCAGCCTCGGATGATCAGTCCGCGCTCGGGCGGGATCCGGTCCGGCCACCGGACCCACTTGTGCGCGGACGCGATCACCGGCGCGCCCGGCGACGCCAGCCCAGCGCGGCTGCCGGTCCGGCTGCGCCTGGTCAGTCTCGGCGCCGGGCTGGCGGCCGCCGGCTTCAGCCACGCCGAGGTGCGGGAACGCCCCAGCTGGCGGGCCGCTGAGCGGGCCATGTGGGAAGCAGCCACCGCTCTCGATCCCGGCGACGACCCGGCGCTGCGGGCATTCCATGACGAAGGCGTGCGCTCCCTGGACACCTTCCCCCTGCTACGCCGGGTCATGGCCACGGCGACCGCACCTTAGCCGGTGCGCAGCAACCGCGCGCCCTCGCTCAGAATCCCGCGCGGAGGGCCTCCCGCAAAGCCTCGATTGCGGTAAACCGGGGCACCCAGCCCAGCTCCTGCTTGGCCCGGGTCGTGTCCATGATGGCCGGATGGCTGGCCGCCTCTATCCATCCCGCGGCGGGCGGCAGGAACGGCAGGCCCGCGATGGCCCGGGCCGCGAACTGCACGGGGCCAGCCGGAAGGGGCACCGGGAACACGCCGAGCTCCCGGGCGATGTCGGCGGCGGTCACGATCCCGTCGGCGGCGATGTTGTAAGGGCCAGGCGGCCCGGCCGCTACCACGCACTGCAACAGCGCCCGCCCGACGTCCTCTTCGTGCACAAACTGCGCTGGCAGCGCCGGCACGAGCATCGGCACCGGTACCGGCAACCTGCCAACCCGGCTGGCCAGCTGGCGGCCGAGCGGCGCCAGCGGCCCGGGCAGCAGGTCCTTCGCGCCCAAGGTGTGCGGGCCTACCACGACTGACGGGCGGAGCAGGTAAAGGGCAAGCCCCGGGGACTGGGCCGTCTCGGCCTGCAGCAGGTGCTCGAGCTCGGCCTTCTCCTGGGCGTAGAACAGCCGCGCGGCGGGGCGCACGGGCCAGTCCTCGGTCATCCCGACCGGGTTGTCGGGATGGAAGCCATAAGCCGCCACCGAGGAGGAGTAGACAAAGCGGCGGGCACCGGCCGCGGCCGCGGCGCGGAAGGCGTTCAGCGTGCCCTCGATGTTGACCGCCCGGATCGCTTCGCCCGACGCTACGCCGATAACCATGAACGCCAGGTGCACGACGACGTCGGCGTCGCGGAACGCCTCCTGCAGGGCCCGCGGGTCGCGGACATCACCGCGCCGGTATTCCATCTTCGTCCAGCCGTACCCGGCCGGGTCGAACGGGCGCCGAGCGATGCCCACCACCCGCGCCACCCGGTCGTCGGCCTGCAGCAGTGGCATCAGGCCGAACCCGAAAGTCCCGGTCGGACCGGTCACCGCGACCGTCAGTTCCCTCTCGCTGCCGCTCACCGAGCCTCCTACCAGCGGGCTGGGCCCGGAAACTGGCTCAGCCCCCTCGGGTGTTGAGGGTGGCGACGACCGCTCGCCCTGGTCATTGCCATGCGATCACGGCCAGGCGTGCTGCCCGCGGCCGGTGCGACCGCCCGGGACCAAAGCCGCCCAAAACGTCTACTGTCATGGACCCACCCTGTCAGACGCAGCTGACGGGCGCGAGTGCGCCTGGCCCGATCCGGCCGTCGGCCCCGGCCGCCCCCCGCCGCGGCCGCGGCCGCACCCGATGGGTTATGATTTAGATAGTGCCAGTAATCACTGGCGTGATCAGAACTCCAGCTGGAGAGCAGGCACCGGATTGCGACGAGCCAAAGATCTGGCCGGTCGAGTCGTAGTGGTAACCGGAGCGGCACGGGGCCTCGGCGCGCTCGGCGGCGCCGCCGAAACCAAGGCGCGTAGCCAGTCCGCACCGGGGACGTCATCGATAGGCGTCCCGGTGACGACAAAGGAGACATGAGCATGGGCCCACAGAGCAACGATCCCGCGATCGTCATCATCGGATCTGGTTTCTCCGGTCTGTGCATGGCGATCCAGCTGAAGCAGGCTGGCTATCACGACTTCGTGATCCTGGAGGAGAACGACGACCTCGGCGGGACCTGGCGGGACAACCAGTATCCGGGCTGCGCGTGCGACGTGCCGTCGCACATGTATTCGTACTCGTTCAAGCTCAACCCGGACTGGTCCCGGATGTTCGCGCCGCAGCAGGAGATCTGGGACTACATCCGGCAATGTGTCGCTGATTATGGAATCGGCACGCATATCCGGTACAGCTCCGCGGTAGAGCGCATGGAGTGGGATGACCCGACCGGGCGCTGGCACATTGCGACCGCGGCGGGCGAGGTGTACACAGCCCGCGCGATCGTGTCAGGCATCGGGGCGCTGCACGTGCCCTCGATCCCAGAGATTCCCGGCGCCGACCGGTTCGCCGGCCCGGCCTTCCACTCGGCGCACTGGGATAAGTCCCGCGACCTGGCCGGCCAGCGAGTGGCGGTCATCGGTACCGGGGCTTCGGCGATTCAGATCATCCCGGAGATCGCCAAGCAGGCCGCCCAGGTCTATGTCTTCCAGCGGACCCCGCCGTGGATCCACCCGAGGCCTGACTTTGAGATCCCGCCCGCGGTCCGCGCCACCTTCGCCGCCGTCCCGCCCACCATGCGGGCGTTCCGCTACGGCATCTACTGGCTGCTCGAGGCCCGCGCGGTCGGCTTCGCCGTCCATCCCGCGCTGATGGCGCCGTTGCAGCGGATGGCCGAGCGCCTGATCGAGCGCCAGATCAGCGATCCGGTGCTGCGCGCGAAGGTGACTCCGGACTACCTGGTCGGCTGCAAGCGGCTCCTGCTGTCCTCCGATTACTACCCGGCCCTGACCAGGCCGAACGTGGAGCTGGTCACCGACCACATCGACCACGTCACCGAGACCGGCCTGGCCTGCGCGGACGGCAGCACCTACGACGTCGACGTGATCATCTACGGCACGGGCTTCAAGACCGTCGACGCGGTCGCGGAACTCAACGTGGCCGGACGCGAAGGCGTCAAGCTCCAGGACGTGTGGCGCGCCGGCGTCGAGGCCTATCACGGGATCACCGTTCCCGGGTTCCCGAACTTCTTCCTGCTGCTCGGCCCGAATACCGCGCTCGGGCACAATTCGGTCGTCTTCATGATCGAGAGCCAGGTCCAGCACGTGATGAGCTGCCTGCGGCTGCTGGCCAAGCAGAAGAGCGAGACGATCGAGGTCCGGCCGGCCGCGCTGCGCCACTACAACGACGCGATCCAGCGCCGGCTGCGCCGCGCCGTGTGGAGCGAGGGCGGCTGCGTGAGCTGGTACCTGGACGCCGACGGCGTCAACCGGGCCATGTGGCCAGGATTCAGCTTCGAGTACTGGGCGCGGACCAGGCGCGCGCGCCGATCGGACTACGTGATCCGCTGACGGACCGGCCCGGCCGCCCAGGCGTCGTCCAGGAACTCACAGATCTCGCCGGTCAGGCGGCCGGGATGCACCCACAGCTCAGCGAACGTGCGGGTCCGGATCAGCCTGGAGTCGGAGATCTGCCGGGCCAGCCGTTCCGCATCGGTGAATGAGTGGATCAGGTCGATCCCGTGTCCCAGGATCAGCGCCGGGGCCGTGATGGCCCGGCGCTGCTCGACGGTCGGGGCGATCGGCCCCACCAGGACGCCATGCAGCACCGCGCCGATCTCGTCCGGGTCCGATTGGGCGGCGGTGATGAAAGAGCCGAGCGGGCCGAAACGCGATGCGGGCAGCTGGGAGGCGGCCCAGCGGATCGCCAGCGCCGCGGGGCGGGCGTAATGGACCGCGATCAGAAGGGGCAGGAACACCAGGGCCGCCGCGGGCACGGCCGACTCAAGCACCGGCATTTCCAGGACCAGGCCGCGGACCCGCTCCGGGGCTTCCACCGCGGCCAGCAGGCTCACGTTGGTGCCCAGCGAGACCCCGCCCAGCACCGCTTCATCCACGCCGAGCTCGTCCAGCAGGCACAGCACCTGCTGCGCGTAAAGATCCATCCGGTGGAGGCTGGCGTGCCGGGGCTTGTCGCTGGCGCCATGGCCCAGCAGGTCAAGCAGGACGACCCGGTTGCCCTGGGCAGCCAGCCTGCGGGCCAGGCCCCGGCTGAGATGGGCGTCGAGCAGCAAACCGTGCAGCCAGACGAGCACCCGGTCGCCGGTACCGTAGACCTCGTAGGACAGATTGTGCTTGCCGTAACGCAAGGTGTACTTGGTGCCGTCGGCGTCCGCCGCCGGGCTGGGCTCCGCCAAAATGCTCATGTCTTGCTCCGCCGCAACGCTCATACCTGCATCGTGTCGCGCTGTCAACTCCTGAGCGTAGGGGCTAAATGGCCGACCGTAGATGACGTTCGTCCCTACTGCTAGGTGCCCGAAGCCGAGCAACATCCAAAGCGAAGCCTAGCGCGATAGGCGTGAGGAGGGCCCCGATGACTGACGCCCGTAGCGATCAGGGGCAAGCGGACCACTGGGTTCTGCTCGAGTCGCCTGGTTCGCAGACCCCATGGGGCTGCCGGATCGAGAGCGTTGGCGTGAAGCAGCCGGCCGAAAGGCTGACGAGCACCGAGCTCTTGAAGCAGACGAAACACCATACCCACATCCAGCTGGAGCGGCTGACCGGTATCCACGAGCGGCACGTGGTCGGGCCAGGTGAGACTTCGTTCACCCTGGCCGTCGGGGCCGCGCGTGACTGCCTGGCTCATTCGGAGCATCAGGCATCGGACATCGAAATGGTGATCAGCTCCAGCATTACCCGGTCCAAGGGCAAGAGCTGGCAGAGTTTCGAGCCCCCGCTCAGCCTCTATATCAAGCAGGCGATCGGCGCCCCCGATGCCATCCACCTCGATCTCTCGAATGCCTGCGCGGGCATGCTGACCGGAGTGTTCCTCCTCCAGGATCTCGTCGCGCGAGGTGAGATCAGCTGCGGGATGGTGGTGTCCGGAGAATACATCTCCCAACTGGGGTGGAATGCGGCGAAACAGATCCGCACGGTGCTCGGCAAGCAGCTGGCGTCGCTGACGCTGGGCGACGCCGGCGCCGCGGTCATCGTGGAACGGGCGCCCGTGGGCGTTGCCGGCATCGACGTCATCGGCTTCGCCACGCTCGCCGAGCACAGCCGCCTGTGCCTCGCCTACCCCAGCAAGGTAGGCCCGGGGGCCCAGATGTACACCCAGTCGAGGAAGCTGCAGAAAGTAGCCATCGAGGACATGGCGCCGATGGTCGGCGATGTCCTCCGAGAGGCCGGCGTCGACCTGGCCGACATCGACTACCTGATTCCGCACCAGACCTCAGCCCGGGCGATCCGCAAGGGCATGGAGGAATTTGCCCGCCGTCTCGGGGCCAACCCGAAGCACGTGGTGGTCAACCTCGAGGAAAACGGCAATACGTCATCGACGACCTTGTTCGTGGCGCTGCACAAGTACCTGGAAGAGCGACGGATACACAAGGGAGACCGGGTCATGCTGCTGTCAATCGCCTCCGGTGTCCAGGTCGGCATCGCCATCCTGACGATCGGAAACCAAGGGGATCGCTATGGGCACGCGCATTGAAGAGGCCGTAGCGCAGGCCGGCCACAGCCGCGGCTGGCGTAAGGTCACGGCCCGGCGGCTGGCCGATACCGCCGCCCGGACCTGCCTGGAGCGAGCCGGAAAAACAGCGGGCGACGTCGACATGCTGATCAACGCCGGTGTCTACCGTGAAGACAGCATGGGCGAGCCTGCGCTGGCCACCCTCATCCAGGAGGACATTGGCGCCAACCTGGGCCACCCGGGGGCCGTCGGGCACGGCACCTTCTCGTTCGACGCCGCCAACGGCGTCACCGGCGTGATCAACGCCATCCACCTGCAGGCAGGTTTGCTGCGTTCCGGCGTCGTCAAGTCCGGCCTGATCGTGACCAGCGATACGCACCCCGGTCACGAAGAGTCCGTCTCTACCCTGTTCCGGCCGATTGGCGGTGCGCTCCTGCTCGGCTGGGATGACAGCATCCTCGGATTCACGGACTTCCACTTCGAGACTTTCCCGGAATACGAAGACCTGCTGGTCAGCGGCCTGGTATGGCGGCCTCGGCGCGGAATAGGCGGCCCCGGAGCGCCGGCCGGCCAGCACCAGATGGTCATCGACGAGCGGCCCGGATATCAGGCTCGCTGCGTTGACTGCGCAGAGGAGGCGACCCGGCGATTCCTTGACCGCCTGGGGATGCGCATCGACGAAATTGACCTGCTGGTCCCGGCGCCTGCCGTTCCCGACGTCCTGGACCCGCTGCGGATACGACTCGGGATTCCCGGTGACCGGGTGGCCTTCACGACCGAAGATCTGGTGGACGCCTACAGCACCGGGCCCATTGCCGCCCTGCAGGCGGCCATGAAGTCTGGCCGACTGGCGGAGGCACGCAATACCCTGCTGCTCGCGGTGGGCGCAGGCATCAGCGTCGCCCTGGCCCTCTACCGCCAGGTAGCACCACCCGAGACAGAGGAAGCGCCCGAGACAGAGGAAGCGCCCGAGACAGAGGAAGCGCAGGAGTAGGGCGGCTTCAGGATGCGACCGGGACGAGGTCGATGACCGCGGCGTTCCCCGGTCCGGCCACCAGGAGGTTGACCAGCGCAGTGATCCGCCCGCACCCGGTGAAGGGCGGGCGCTGGTAGGTACCGACCAGGCGGCCGCCCCGTTTAAGGTCGAAACCCGGCTTGGACTGCACTGGCACGACCGCGTGGCTGGCCGTGCGGCAGGTTCCGCCGCCAATCACAGTTCGCCCGGCGATCTGGACCGCGGCGAGGACCGCGTCAACGGTGACGGTCGCGGACATCCGGCCTTCGGGATCGATCCGGCCGGTAACGGGGGCCGCGGCGATGATCTCGACCGTGGAGCGCAGCAGGCTGGCGCCCAGGACTTCTCGGCTGACGGTCGACGGGCGGATGACCAGGTCCCCGGTGAACTCGCCGGAGTCCGGATCCGCGTGGACGGCGAGCGACCCGCTCAGCGGTACCCGCAGGGAATTCCTCCGGACGGTGAGGAATCCTCGCACCTCGTACGCGATCTCGTCCATGACCATCCTCACCCCTGCGGCTACTTGCGGCCGGGCAGCCGCTGCAGGCTGCGCATGGCCGCCGTCATGGCCTTCGCGTACGCGGCCGGCGGCAGGAAGCTGGTCGGCGCGATGGGCAGAAGCCGTTGAATCGAAACGGTCTGGGCGTTGGTGTACTTCAGGATGCCATGTTCGCCGTGCCTGCTGCCAACCCCCGAGTCCTTCCAGCCGCCCATCGGGGCATCCACGGATGCCCAGGCGGCCGCGTAGGCCTCGTTGACGTTGACGGTGCCGGCCTCGAGCCGGCTGGCGATGTCGCGGCCCAGGCGGGCATTGCGGGTCCAGACCGAGAAGTTCAAGCCGTAGCAGCTGTCGTTGGCCCGCTCGATGGCCTCATCGACGCTGCCCACCCGGTAGAGGGAGATGACCGGCCCGAAGGTCTCCTCGGCGTAAAGGGTTGCCTCAGGCGAGGTGTCGGTCAAGATGGTGGGCTCATAGAAGTAGGGGCCGATGTCGGGCCGCGCCTTGCCCCCGGCCAGCAGCGTCGCGCCCTTGCTGGTCGCTTCCTGCACGTGGCGCACGACGATCTCCAGCTGCTTAGCGGAAATCAATGAGCCTATGTCGCTCTTGTAGTCAAGGGAATGGCCCAGGCGGAGCGACTTGGTGGCCTTGACGAAGCGCGGGACGAACTCGTCCCAGATAGCGGTGTCGATGTACATCCGTTCCATGGAGATGCACAGCTGACCGGTGTTCGAGAAGGCCGCCCGCACCGCGCCGGGCACCGCCTTGCCCAGGTCGGCATCGGCCAGGATGAGAATGGCGTTCTTACCGCCGAGCTCCATCGAGTAGTCGATGAGCCGGGTGGCAGCCTGGGCAGCCACGGTCCGGCCGGTCTGAGTGCTGCCGGTGAACATCAGGAAGTCGCTGTTGGCGATCACTGGCGCCCCGAGCTCGGATCCTGATCCCGTTACCACCGAGAGCACGCCTTTGGGCAGGCCGGCCTCTTCCAGTAGCTCCGCTGCCCACAGGGCGGTATACGGCGTCTGGCTGTCCGGCTTGGTGATGACCGCGTTGCCCGCGGCGAGCGCGGGCAGAGCGTCGCTGATCCCGAGCGTCAGCGGGTAGTTCCACGGCGAGATGATGCCGACGACGCCTTTCGGGTGGTGATACTCCCACGTCTGGGTCAGGGCCGGAATGGCTCCCGCGCGGCGGTGCGGACGCAGGTAGCGCGGGGCAGTGCGGGCGTAGTAGCGGCTCACCTGCGCGACGTCGATGACCTCCTCAAAGGCATGCCGGCGCGCCTTGCCGTTCTCCAGCTGGATCAGGTCGAGCACCTCGTCCTGCCGGTCGAGCACCAGCGTCGCGAAGCGGAGCAGCACCTTCGACCGTTCGTCGGCGGCCCGCCGCCCCCAGCCGGGCTGCGCGCTGCGGGCCGCGGCCGCGGCCGCCGCCACATCGTCCGCCACGGCGTGCGGCACGTACCCGAGGACGTTCCCGGTCGCAGGCATCTCGATCGGGACGACCTCCCGGGGCGCCGCGGTGACGGCGCGCTCCGCCAGCCAGTCGAGCATCGCGCGGGTGATCCGCGGACCGAGAAACCGCCGTTCCACGCTGGCCTGGCTATCCACCGATGTCGTCATTGCTGGCCCTCCTCCGGACCGGGCTTGTCTCAGGGCTGCCGAGGCTGGCGGTCTAGCTGACCTCGACGATCGGCAGCCTCAGCGCTGCGGGCGCGGACGGTGGCACGGCCGGGTTCCGCGGCGCCGCAGGCGCGAGGCGCCGGTAGGCGGCGCCGAGCGGCGGCCGGGGGTCATTCTCGCCCTTGTTCGGCCACAGGGCCATGGCCCGCTCCGCCTGCGCGGTGATCGTCAGGGACGGGTTGACGCCCAGGTTCGCCGAGATGGCGGAGCCGTCGACGACGTGCAGCCCCGGATGGCCGTACATCCGGTGGTAAGCGTCGACGACGCCGCTATCCGGAGAGTCGCCGATCGCGCAGCCGCCGAGGAAGTGCGCGGTCATCGGGATGTTGACCATCTCACCGACGCTGCTCAGCGGAAAGCCGCTGATGTGGGAGGCGATGCGGCGCATCGCCTCGTTGGCGGCGGGAATCCAGGTCGGGCTCGGCTCGCCATGTCCGTGCTCGGAGGTCAGCTTGAGCCGGCCGAGCCGGGTGCGCTTAGGGTGAACGGTGATCGAGTTGTCAAGCGATTGCATGGTGAGCCCGATGACGGCCCGCTCGGACCAGTGGTTGATGCCGAAGTAGAGCGACCCGACCTCCCCCGGATGGCGCGCGGCATGGGCGAGCCACTTCACCAGGCGCGGCACCTGTCCCCCGCCGTCGGTCAGCAGCGTGCTGAGCAGGCCCATGGCGTTCGAGCCCTTGCCGTAGCGGACGGGCTCGATATGGGTGTTCTCATCCGGGTGAATCGACGAGGTGATGGCCACCCCCTGGGTGAAGTCATGTTCCTTCCGGTTGCGCAGCTTGGTCAGCGCGCCGCCGAGAGCCTCAGAGTTCGTGCGGGTCAGTACGCCCAGCTTCGCAGAGATGTTCGGCAGCGATCCCGCAGCCTTCATCCGGTGCAGTAGCTGCTGCGTGCCCCAGGTCCCGGCGGCGAACACCACCTGATCGGCGGTGAACGAGCGAGCGGTCGGCCCGGACCGCCAGGCGCCGGTGCGCACGGTGTCCACCGCGTACCCGCCCCCATCGAGCGGCCGGACCGTGACCACCGTGGTCTGCGGATGCACGATCGCACCAGCTTGCTCGGCCAGGTACAGGTAGTTCTTGACCAGTGTGTTCTTCGCGTTGTGGCGGCATCCGGTCATGCATTCCCCGACTTCCAGGCACCCCCGGCGGCGCGGGCCGGCGCCGCCGAAGAACGGGTCGGCGGCCTCGACGCCGGGCTCCTTGCGGCCTTCCCGGCCGAAGAACACGCCGACGGGGGCCAGGCGGAAGCTGTCCCCCACGCCCATCTCCTCGGCCACCTTCTTCAGGACCTCGTCCGACGGTGTCATCGTCGGGTTCTGCACCACGCCCAGCATCCGCTCCGCCTGGTCGTAGTACGGCGCGAGCTCCGCCCGCCAGTCGGTGATGTGCGCCCACTGCCGGTCGCGGTAGAAGGCGTCCGTTTTCGGCTCATACAGCGTGTTCGCGTAGACGAGAGAGCCTCCGCCGACCCCGGCGCCGGCCAGGATGATCACGTCGCGCAGCATGTGAATGCGCTGGATGCCCTGGCAGCCGAGCTTCGGTGCCCACAGGAACTTACGGGTATCCCATGACGTACGGGGCAAATCAGCGTCCTCGAACCGGCGTCCCGCCTCCAGCACGCCCACCCGGTAGCCCTTCTCGGTGAGCCGCAGAGCGGTCACCGAGCCTCCGAAGCCCGAGCCGATCACGAGCACGTCGTAGTCATGCTGAGCAGCGGACCCGTTCATCGTCATGGCCCCTCCTTGCCTGAGCACGCGATAATCCATCGTGCGCGCCACTGCGCGAAGGCTACAGGGCCGAAGGTCCCTGGCCGGTCGCGGCCCGGGCCAGTACGGCGACGACCCGGAGTCCCGGACGCGGTGACACGTGCGTTCCCAGGCTCGGCGCTGCCCGGCTGAGACCTGACGAACCGGCTGAGACCTGACGAACCGGCTGAGCCCCGACGAACCGGCTGAGGCCTGATGAATTCGGGAATCGGTACGGAATTTTCCTTACCGATTCCCGAATCGAGTCGGCGCGAGCGGCGGGCGGGACCTGACGTATCGGTGACGCCTGTTGCCACAGTGAAAGACGCGGCTGGAGATACAGACGTGATGAGGCAGTACGGCGTGGTTGCGGGCCTCTCGCGAGCGCGCCCGGTTCCCGATCGCCCGCGACCCGAGCCTTCGCCGCCGCGCACCCTGGCAACCGCCGAGAACTATGGCACTGGGTGCTTCCGGGGTTAGGCTCGCGCCAGCGGAAGGGTCGTTGCCGAAAAAGGGTGGTTCCGAAATGGGCACCTTACAATACAGCCTGGTGCAGCCGGCACTGGCGCAGTCGAACCTGACGACAGTCGCACAGTTCATGTTCTGGCTGATGTTCCGCAATGTGGCATCGGACGGGTTCGTGTTCGAGGATCCGGTGAACGCCGGTGCCCTCTCCCGGCCGGGGTGCGTGCTCGCCTCACCGTCGTGGGAGAACAGCGGCACCAACATAGCCCAGGACTACGTCTACAACTGGACTCGCGATGCTGCGATCGTCGCGATCGAACTGGCGGCCGGCTCGCTGCCGACCAGCCAGCCGCTGATCGACTACGTGCAGTTCGCGCAGACCTGCCAGAACTCTGGCGGCGACTTCGACCGCGGATCGTTCTTGATCAATGGCACGCCGCGGAACTGGACCGACCAGACCGACGGGCCGGCCCTCCAGACGCTCGCGATCCTGGGGCTGTTCACTCAGCTCGACGGACCCACGCAGACCGTCGCGGAGGCCGTGATCGCAGCGAACCTGAACTTCCTGCAGAACGCCTATCAAGGGCAGACGTACAACCTCTGGGAGGAGGAATACGGCGCCTCGTTCTTCGCGCGCTCGGCGCAGCTGGCGTGTTTTCAGGCGATCACGGCTAACACCCTCGGGATCGGTGTTCCCGGCTGGCTGCCCGCCGCCATACCGTGGCTCGAGAATGCCCTCGCTAGTCACTGGAACGGGCAGTACTACCAGTCGATGCTCCCTGTCCCGACCGACTACCGGGCCCCCTACGATCCCAATATCGATATCGTCATGGCGGCGATCTACGGCGCCGTCGCGGTCACCGACACCAAGCTGCTCGCGACCGCCGCGCTGCTGCGCAGCCAGTGGGCCGACCCGGCCTCGCAGTACTTCTACCCGATCAACGGGGCCGACCAGCAGCGCGGCCTCGGCCCCATGCTCGGGCGCTATCCGGGGGACCTGTACGACGGTGACACCGACGCTCAGGTGGGTGACCATCCCTGGGCGGTGTCCACGGCCAACTTCGCCGAGCTCTACTACCAGCTGGCGAAGCAGATCACCACCGCGGGAACGGTTCCGCTCGACGCTCTGTCGACCAGCTTCTTCAGCCAGGTCGGCGTCGACGCGTCGACCACACCGGCCGCGGCCGCGGCGGCGCTGCAGGGCGCCGGCGACCAGATGCTGCAGGCGGTCGTCTTTCACAGCGATCATCTCGAGCTCAGCGAGCAATTCGACGCCACGTCCGGCTACGAGAAGAGCGTCAGCAACCTGTCCTGGAGCTACGCCTCGTTCCTGTCGGCAGTTCGCGCCAGGAACGCCATCTGAGCACCTGCGTACCCGGCCCCGGTCATCCCCGACAGGCCGACGGGGCGGTCCAGAACCGGCGGCGGAGGCTGTGCAACATTCGCGGCAGAGGTAGAATGCTGGTCACGTCGGCGGTTCGCAGGAGGCGGCATGACCACGTTCGTGACGCCCAGCTCCGCAGCCGTCGACGACGGCCCGGCCATCGCGGAACTGCACCGGTTGCATGCGGCCCAGCGCAAGGCGTTCCTGGCCGACCCGTACCCAGACGCGGCGGAGCGTAAGGGCCACCTGATGGCCGTGGCCGGCATGCTCATGGGTCACCGCGACGAGGTCCGGGCGGCGATGAGTGCCGACTTCGGGGTGCATCCGGAGCTGTTCACCGACCTCGTCGAGGTGCTCGGCGTGGCCGCCCGCGCGGCGTCCGCGGTGGAGCAGCTCGACACCTGGATGGCCGAGGACGAGCGTCCCGCCGACCCGGCGTTCTACGGCAGCGCGCGGGCCGCGATTCGCTTCCAGCCCAAGGGCGTCATCGGCAACATCGTTCCGTGGAACTTCCCGTTCGACCTGTCGGTCGGCCCGCTGGTCGAGATGCTGGCCGCGGGCAACCGGGTGATCATCAAGCCCTCGGACTACACCCCCGCGTGCGCGGAGCTGCTCCGGCGGATGGTCTCCGAGACCTTTCCCGAGGACCGTGTCGCGGTGTCGGTCGGCGGCCTGACGCTGGCCAGGGAATTCCCGACGCTGCGCTGGGATCACCTGCTCTATACCGGCAGCCCGGCCATCGGGCGCGAGGTCGCAACGGCCGCAGCGGCCAACCTGGTGCCGGTGACGCTGGAACTCGGCGGCAAGTGCCCGGCCATCCTGACCGCCGACAGCGTGGACGCCGAGAGCGTACGCAGCGTCATCGGCACCAAGCTCATCAAGAACGGCCAGATGTGCATCTCCGTCGACTACGCGCTGGTCCCTCGGGAGCTCCTCGACGCCTTCGTCGCGCACGCCGAGCACTACCTGACGCAGGAGCTGCCTGACTACGCTTCCTCCGCAGACTGCACCGGCATCATCACCGAACGGCATCTCGAGCGGATCGTCGCGATGGCCGACGAGGCGCGGGCCGCCGGGGCGCGGGTCGTCTCGCTGGGCGGCGAAGGCGACCGGGCGACCCGCCGGCTGCCCCTGCAGCTGGTGGTCGACCCGCCGAAGAGCCTGCGCATCATGCACGAGGAGATCTTCGGCCCGATCCTGCCGGTCATCCCGTACGACGACCTCGACGAGGCGCTGGCCGAGCTGAACGCCGGCGAGCGCCCGCTGGGGCTGTACGTCTTCAGCAAGGACACCGGCGTCGCCGAGCACGTGCTGCGGCAGACGACGTCGGGCGGTGCGTGCGTCAACGTCTGTGCCGTGCAGGGGGCCCTGCCGTCGCTGGGCTTCGGCGGGGTCGGGCAGAGCGGCAACGGCCGGCACCATGGGATCGAGGGTTTCCGCGAGTTCTCCAACCCGCGGGGTGTGGTCGTGCGCGGGACAGGCGACCTGGCCGACGCCTTCCTGCCGCCGTATGGCCCAGCGGCGCAGGCCATCGTGGACAGCGTGTTCGGGAGCGCAGCGCATCCCGACGCCGCCGCGTCTGGCAGCGGCTGACCCCGCCGGGTATGGTTCAGTCCCACCTCGGACGTCTTCCTCACCAGGGCGCTGCGAACCCGCACCGATATGGCCGTGGCCCGAGGGTACCGATGATCAGGACAGTAATCCTCAGTGAATCAGCTCTGCAGCTTGCTTAGCCCCAATCGCTAGCCCGCTGTCGGGGTCAAAGAAGTGCAGGTTGCGGGTATCCACCCCGAGCTCGATGCGGTCGCCAGCCCGGACCCGGCTGCGCGCGTTGACCCGCGCCGTCCACTGCGACTTGCCTTCGTGCAGCGGGATCGCCCCGCCCTCTTCTTCCGGTTCCGGGGCCAGGTCCGCGAGGTCCTTGTGCATGACGGGCGGCGCGTCGATGGAGAAGATCACGTGAATCTCGCTTCCGAGTGCCTCGATCACGTGCGTCACCACGGGCATCCGCGGCCACGAGTCCTCGGTCAGGCTCGAGTCCTCGAAATCGGACGGCCGGATCCCAAGGATCACGTCGCGGCCAAAGAAAGCTTCGATGCCCGGACTGGCGTGCACCACCGCATCCGGGATGGCCAGCCGGTGCCCGGCAAACGTGACCGCCGCGCCGTCGTCGCCGCTGCTCAGCTGGGCGGTGACGATATTCATCGACGGTGAGCCGATGAAGCCGCCGACGAACAGGTTGACCGGATGGTCGAACAGGTTCTGCGGGGTGTCGACCTGCTGCAGCATCCCGTCGCGGAGCACGCAGACACGTTGGCCGAGTGTCATCGCCTCGACCTGATCGTGCGTGACGTACACGGTGGTCACGTGGAGCCGCTCGTGCAGTTCCGCCAGCGATGCCCGCATGCTGACGCGGAGCTTGGCGTCGAGGTTCGATAGCGGTTCGTCCATGAGGAACGCCTGCGGCTCCCGCACGATCGCCCGGCCCATCGCCACCCGCTGGCGCTGGCCGCCGGACAGGGCGGCTGGCTTGCGCGCGAGGTACGGCTCCAGGCCGAGGATCTTGGCTGCATCCTGGACGCGGCGGGCGATCTCGCGCTTGGGTGTCTTGCGCATCTGCAGGCCGAACGCCATGTTCTGGGCCACCGTCATTTGCGGGTAAAGGGCGTAGTTCTGGAAGATCATCGCGATGTCGCGATCCTTGGCCGGCAGGTTGGTCACCATCCGGTCGCCGATCTGGACAGTCCCGCGGGTGATGTCCTCCAGCCCGGCGATAATCCGCAGGGCGGTCGATTTCCCGCACCCGGACGGGCCGACCAGGACCATGAATTCGCCATCCGGGACCTCCAGGCTGAGGTCGTTCACCGCCTTGACGTCGCCGGAAAATATCTTGCAGACTTTATCGAGCACGATCTGGGCCATTGCGTCACTCCGTACGTTCGGCTGGCGCAGCTCCGCTGCCCCAGCCTGGTTCTCTGGGTCTAGCGCTGCACGATGGCGAAACCGCCGGCGGGGACGGGCACCGTGATGGCCGGGCCCGCGCTGATGGTGACGCGCCATGGGCGTCCTTGACTGTCGTAGCTGGTGGCGACCGCACGGCCGGTGCCGGGCAGCTGGATGATCCGAGTGCCCGGGGTGTCAGCCTCGCTGTTGAGCAGTGCGACACTGTGCCCGTCGCCGGTGGTGATGAGGGCTGCGATCAGCGGGGTGAGCAGGAGCGCGTCGAGCTGTCCCGCGCCGCCCACCGTGCTGGCCGTCAGCTGGGTCGCGTTTGGGGGCAGGACTCCTGGCAGGGTGACTGGGAGCAGCGCGTCCGGGGTGGGCGAGATGCCCTGGGCGCCGCCGCCGCCGTACGCCGCGCCGCCGAGGCTCTCGGTGCCCGCCGCGAAGTCGCTGACTGCGCCAGGTCCGGGAACGCGATTGACGATGGCCTGCACGAGGCGGGGCTGGTCGTCGGCCGGGATGGTCCAGGACAGCGTGCTCCCCGTGGCGAGCTGGACGTAGGTCCCGTTGCTCCATTGCGATTCGCCGGTATTGACCGGGTTGGCCTGCACGACCTCGGCGGGCCCGGTGAGGCTGGCCGCCTCGGCCTCGATCGTCTGCTGGCCGTCCCGGAACTGCACGCTGGCGCTGGCCCGGGCGATCGCCGCGACGTCGGGATTGGCGTCGAGTGCCTCCATGGTGAGCAGCCCGAAGATGGTGGATTCGGCGCCGGAGTTGAGGTTCAGCGTGCCGTTCGCGTTGATCCCGTCGTCGGTGGCTCCGGTGGCCGGGTTATAGGTGGCGGTGGCGGCCGGGTTCTGGCCGAAGAACCAGCCGGCCGCGACACCGGCGAGCTGCCGCAGGCCGGCCGAATTCGTGGCCGTCGCCACCGCCAGCAGGGCCAGGACGCGGGCGCCGGCCCCGTAGGCGATCTGCGTGCTGTCGACCGGCGCGGGTCCCCACAGGTTGTCCGGCCCGGTCGCGGTCAGCAGGTGCGGGGTGAAGACGGCGGTATCGGCCACCGCGGCGGGCAGCAGTCCCGGCTGGTGCAGCGCGGTGGCGGCATCGGCCAGGGCGGTAGCCATCTGCGCGCCCCAGGCATGCCACTCCGAACGGGCCGCCGGTGTGGGCAGGAGCGCGCCGTACGGCCAGCTGCTCGCGGTGCCGGAACCCAGGTCGGCGATGCCATTAGCAAGCTCGGCGAGGGCGGTGCGGGCGGCGGCGCCGCCGCCGGCCTCGACGTAGGCGGCCAGGCCGAGCACGGCCTCCGAACTGGCGTCGGCAGCGCCGGTAATGAGCCAGGCGGGCACGCGCAGCCCGTTAGAAATCTCGAACTGCCCGTAGCTGGTCAGCACTTCCCGGTCGAGCGCCCCGATGGCCAGGTCCAGGCGCTGCCTGAGGAACGCGGCGAAGGCGGGGTCGGTGCCGCGGAAGTCGGCGTAGCCGACGCCGAGCGCCCAGATGGTGCGGGCCAGCCAGTACGAGGCGCCCGCGTCGGAGGGATTCGGCGAGTCCGCGGGGGTGGGGGTGGGGTTGAGGGTGCCGTCGGGCTGCATCCACAGCACCACGTTGCCGGCGTTCGGCCCGGAGGCGGTCTGCAGGTAGGTCAGCCCGCGTAGCAGCTGGTAGGCCTCCTGCTCGCTGTGCTGATCGCCGAAGAGCTTCCAGTGCTGCAAGTAGACGACCGCGGCGCGGGAGATGTCGTCGGCGTCGTAGGCGCCCTGCCCATAGGTGTTATTCGCGGCGTCGTACGTGCCGCCGCCGGTGGCCTGGTAGCTGCCGGGGGCCAGGTAGTTGGCGTAGACCCACAGCACTCCGACCGCGGGCTCGCTGCCGAGCTGGTAGGTCGTGTGGCCGGATTGCGGCGGTGGCGCGACGGTGGTGGTGAGGAAGTCCAGGTGCGCCAGGTTGGTCAGCGGCGTGGACGCGGCCGGTCCCCGGGGCAGCGGCAAGGCGGCAGCGGCGGCCGGGGCAGTGGCCAAGCCCGCGGTGATCAGCAGTCCGACGGCGGCGGCGATCAGACGGCGGCTCATGGTGCCTCCAAGCTGTCCAGGCGGGCGACGCCGATACGGGAGTCGGCCATTCCGTAAAAGACGAACCACTGCCCGCTGACCTCTTCGATGGCCGTCGGGAACACCACGTTGGGTACGGTGCCGTGGCGTTCCTCGGCGGTCAGCGGTTCGAGCAGCGGGCTGGGCGTACGGGCCAGGACCGTGCCGGGCTCGTCCGGGTCGAGCAGCATCGCGCCGACGCTGTACCGCGCGTGCGGCTGCGAGCCCCAGCCCTGCTCCAGCGTTCCCGAGACGCCGTGATGAATGAGCAGCCAGCCATCCGCGACCCGCAGCGGCGGCGGGCCGGCCCCGATCTTGAGCGCCTCGAAGTCATACTCCGGTAGTGCGACGAGCCGGTGCGACCGGACATGGGCGAGCGCCCGCACGTCGTCCCGCACCGCATCGGCCGGCGCGTAGGAGATCCAGATTCCCGGCCGCGGGTCGCTCAGGCCGGCCGGCAGGAAGACCCCGCTGCCACCGACGAGCTCGCCGAGGTCCCACGTCGGGCGGTGCAGCATCGCGTAGGCGAGCCGGCCGTCCGGGCCGGGCACCGGTTCGGGGAAGTACACGACGTCCTTATTCGTGAACAGGTTCAGGTCGGCGTCCAGGTCCGGCTGGTACTCGAAGTGCACCGGGCCGAGGCGCCGCCAGCTGCGCAGGTCGCCGGACACGGCCAGGGCGGACCTGGGCCCCAGCGGCCCGAACGCCACGTAACTCATGACATGGACGCCGAGGCTCGCGATCCAGGTCACGCGCGGGTCTTCGACCCCGGCGTGCTGGTGGGATCGCTCCCAGCCCGCATCAGGGGCGAGAACGACGCCGTCGCGCCGCACTCCGGCCGCTGGCTGGCCTGCACCAGGACCTCCGCGATGCCGACCCTGGACACGTTCCCGGCCGCCACCAAGCGCGGCAGCAGCCACAGCCTGCCATCCGCGCTGCGCCCGCTGGCCGGGTTGAGGACACCCTCCGCCTCGAACTCGGCCCCCGGCTCGGCGGACATGATCACGCCCAGCCGGGACAGCCGGTAGGGCACATTCGTCGTAACAGCGGGCGTCACGTCAGCCTTTCACGGCGGAGCCGATATTAACGGACACGAAGTGCCGCTGGAAGATGATGAACAATACGACCGCGGGCAGGGCTAGCACGAACGCTCCGGCCATGATCGTGCCGTACAGATTCGTCGCGACCGACGAACCGGTGCTGATGTAGTTGGCCAGGGCGACCGCGAGCGGCTGCAGGCCCTGCTCCTTGGTGATCAGGAACGGCCACAGGAACTCGTTCCACGGCCCGATGAAGGTCAGGAGCATCGCGGTCAGCACCGCGGGGCGGACCAGCGGGAGCGCGACCCGGGTCAGGACGCGCAACTCGCTGGCACCGTCGATCCGGGCGGCGTCGAACAGTTCCTTCGGCACCGACAGGAAGTACTGCCGGAAGATGAAAACGGCGGTGGAGTTGATCAGGAACGGCGCGATCATCCCGAGGTAGGAGTTGCCGAGCCCGTAGTTTCTCACGATGATCACGTACAACGGAATGATCAGCAGCTGGAACGGGACCATCAGCAGCAGCAGCATGAAGGCGAACAGCAGGCTGCGACCGCGGAAGCGCAGTTGGGCCAGGGCGTATCCGGCCAGTATGCCGAACACGAGGGTCCCCAGCAGGACGCCGCCGGTGAAGATGCCGGAGTTGATGAGCGCCTTGCCCAGGCTGAGTGCCGCGTTGATCTGACCGTAGTTGTGCAGCGTGAGGTTGCTCGGCCACGGCACGACGCCGCTCAGCGAGGTATTAGCGGTCTTCTGCAGCGAACCGAGGATCATGTAGTAGAAGGGGAAGATAAACACCAGCGCTCCGAAGAGCAGCAGGAGCAGGCGCCACCACGAGCGCGGGACGCGCGGCTTGATCCCCGGGACATCGTCGAATGCGGTGACAACCCCGGAGGGGACCTCCGGGACCTCCGGGACCTCCGGTGCCGCGCGGGCGGCCTGGGTCATGCCTGCCTCCTTTGCACCAGCCACAGCAGGCCGGAGACCGCAAACACTCCGATGACGAGGATCACCCCGAGGGCCGAGGCGAAGTCAGGGCGGTTTTGCTCGATGCCGGTCTGGTAGATCAACAGCACCGGCGAGGCAGACTTGCCGTCCGGGCCTCCGCCGGCGGTCAGCAGGTAGGGCTCGGTGAACAGGTTCGCGCCGGTAATGATCGCGAGCAGGGCAACCAGCGTGGTCACCTGCCGGACGCCGGGAATGGTCACCGACCGGAATCGGTGCCACCAGGAGGCGCCGTCCACCTCCGCGGCGTCGTACAGCTCCTTCGGGACGTTCTGCAACGCGGCCAGGTACAGCAGGATGAAGAATCCCATCTGTTTCCACGTGACGAATATCGCGATCGACGGCATCGCCCAGGTCTGGTTAACCAGCCAGGACGGGTTCGGCGCCAGCGGCCCGAGCACGTTGTCGACAATCCCGCCGGTGCCGAACATGAACAGCCACACGCCTACTATCGCCACGCTGGCCGTCACGTACGGCGCGTAGAAGCTGGTGCGGAAGAAGGTGCGGAACGGGATCGCGGCGTTGAGCGCGGTCGCCAGCAGCAGCGACAGCAGCACTGTGAGCGGCACGTTGATGACCAGGAAGATGAGGATGTTGAGGAACGCCTGGCGCACCGCTGGGTCCTCGAGCACGGCTGTGTAGTTGGCCAGCCCGACGTACGGCCGGGGCACGCTCACCCCGGGCGCGGCGAAGAAATAACTATGGAACGATATCCACCCGGCCAGGATGAGCGGGTAGGCGAACAGCAACGCGATGAACAGTGCGTACGGTGCGCCGAAGATCATCCCGATCGGATTGCGTCCGAACGCGGCACGGGTAAGCCACTGCACCCTGGACAGGCTGCCGCGCCGAGGTCCCCCCTTCAGCGAGGGGACCTCGGGGCCGGCGGATGTGATGCTGGTCATGTCGCGCCGGTCACCTGGCGGTTGCGCCGGATGCGACGAGCTTGTTGATCTGCGTGGCGGCGGCGGCCAGCGCCGTGTTGGGGCTTTCCTGGCCAAAGATGACCGACTTGGACCACGCATCGCGGAAGACCTGCCAGTCCTCGATCGAGTTCGCCACGTTGGGCACCTCGATCACGTGGGCTGCCTCCGCCGCGAACTCCGTGTAAGCCGGGTTGGCCTTGAAGTACGACGCGTACAGCTGCTGCATCCCTTGGCGCATCGGCATCTGCCCGGTCATGTCCAGCAACTTGCCGTCCTCGGTAGCGCTGGTGGAGTACTTGAGGAAGTCCCACGCGGTCCCGCGGTTCTTGCACGAGGCGTACATGGCGATGTTCTTGGCATCGCTGAAGGTCGGGACCTGGTCCCCGTGGCTGCCCGTCGTAGTCGGTACCGGCACCACGCCCCAGTCGACCTTAGGGTAGGTGGCGATAGCCCACGGCCCGACGATGGCCATCGCCACTGTGCCCGCGGCGAACGGGTCGTTGGTGTAGACCTCCTTGCCGGCCAGGTTCTCGGCGTACAGCTTCTGCCAGAACGCGGCGACCGCATCGCCAGCCGGGGAGTTGAACGTTGCCTTCCCGTTCTCGACCAGTTCCTTGCCGCCGGTCTCGGCCGCGTACATCGGGTAGAAGTCGTACCAGGCCTGGTAGAAATCACTCGAAGGATCCGGGTAGATGGCGTACTTCGCCGCTCCCGACGACACCACCTTCTTGGCGGTGGCCAGGAACTCGCTGTAGGTGCTCAGCGGCGGGTTGGTGGTACTGAGGCCGGCCTTGGCGAATATCTTCTTGTTATAGAAGATCATCACCGGGTTCGACTTCCACGGCAGCTGGTAGTAGTCGCCGTTCGGCGACTTGTACACGCTGGCGCCGGGCCCGGTGCGCGTCTGGATGTAGCTGACCGCACCGGGGAAGTCGTTGAGCGGCACCAGACCGCCCTGCTGCTCAAATGTCGGCACCGCAGCCGGGGCGGTGTTGTAGATCAGGCAGGGTTCGCTGCCCGCCGTGATCGCGGCGCCGATAACCTCCTCCGACGACGCGGCGGCCGGGATCTGCTGCCCGGTGACCTTCTCAGTCGGGTGGAGTTTGTTCCAGGAAGCGACCATCTGCTCGCCCCAGGCAACCTCCTGGGTGTTGTTGGAGTACCAGATGCTGATCGGACCGTAGGAGGGGGCCGCGCTGGTTGCTGAGGTCCCCCCACTGTTACCGCAAGCGACCAGGCCCAGGCTTAGGGTGACGGCTGCGGCTGATACGACAATTGGTGCCTTCATAGTCTTTCCTCTTACTGCGGTTCTCTCGCTTTTGCGGGGTTGTCCTGCTGGGGACCGGTCGGCTCTAAGTGCCGCCTAGACGAAACCGATCGCGGCGACCGACTCACGGTGTCGATCACCTGCACAGGGGCGGTGGCCAGCAGATCTTCGCCGACGTTGCCGCAGGTGATGACGCGCTGGGGATGGGCAGGCAGCGTGATGTTCCGCAGTGACAAGCGATGCAGCGCATCGGTGGACGACCGGTTCGCCGCGAGCCGCTGCGGTGCCTGGTACCGGAGCGCCCGGCTTTCGGGTGAGCCGGTCGTGGTTGAGAAGTGTGGTCTCGCGATGGGGTCCCGTCAGCCCCGGCAGCGATCCGCCGGGCACCGGGCGCCGGGTTGAACACGGACCGACGACCACCAGGTTGTTGCCCAGCTCGTGGGTATGGTCGCTTTCCGCTGTGCTGACGGCGAGTTTCGAGGCAACAATCATGGCCGTGACTCCCTGTGCCCGGTGGGAAGAATTCCCGGTGAGCCCGCAGGGTCTGGGCTTGCCGCACCTCGGTGCAAACACCAGTCAACGCCGAGTCCCACAACGTTGTCAATAGGTGTATGTCTATACCTGATGTCCACAAGAACCTGGTTTGGCCGTAGCCGACCCGAGGCGGCAGAACGGCGAGGAAATGTTCGCCAAGTGACAGTTCGCCGCCACCAGGCGCGCCCACGGCTCGCCGCGGATGAGCCGCGAGCTGACGCGGGAGACCGCGCAGGACATCATCGATCAGAACGGCGTTCGGGGGTGCCGATGCCAGTCTCGGGATCGCCCAGCGGGTCCGGGCCCTCGGACCGGGCCCTCGGACCGGGTGCAGCAGACGGAGCGGCCCGGACAGACCCGCCTGGCCCGCGGGCGGCACGATCTATCCCATGGGCACGGCGGCCCCGCATCGCCGACCCAGCCGTCATCAGGGCTTGCTGTCACCTTCGAGGAGCACCGGCGGCCAGGCGTTCCGCACAATTCGGAACTGCGGCGAAGCGGTAACTCCATCCCACCACTCGTCGAATTGCGCTATCACGGTAAGCGTGTCCTGCCAACTCGCGACGGAGACACACGGCACGCCGACGGCCAATACAGGATAATCATTTCCAGTCTTATCAAGCCGATCACCAACGAATAGCAGCTCCTCGGGAGCCGCGTGAATCTGAATCATGAACTTGCGAATCCCGTAGGCCTTGTCGATCCCCCTGCGCGTAACATCAACCGACGTTGAGCCACCGCCCCTCACCTCGAAGTCAGGCAGCATTGGTGCGGCATGAGCTACGAGCAGGTTCTTTTTCGCCCCATCAGGATCCCATGCGGCCTTAGCATCAAGCGGGGCCGCCTGGCCGAGGGCGGAGTAAGTGATCTGGCTGCCGCGGTCTTCGATCAGTACGCCCCACGGATGCTCTTCCCAGTACCCGAGCGTCCTTGACACTTCTTCAAGGACCTGCACGATCTGTGCCTTCTCGGCCGCGGACAGATCTTCGGAATAGACCTGTGACCACGCGCCCTGCCGTCGAGAGTAATAACGCGTGCCACAGGTCGGCATCAGGTGCAGCCGGCTCAGTACTTGTTCCGGAGCGGTTAGCCGGTCGAGGACCTGGGCTTGGAATTGCTCGAATCGGCCACCCGAGATGATGCAGACGGGGAGACGCTCGAGAAGGGACACCATGGCCGTTGCCATCGAAGGGTCCAGCGGCGACTTGGAGGGCGCGAGTGTGTCATCAAGGTCAAAGACGACTGCCTTCGTGCTGCGCGGGTCCTGGTACATGATCACGACGCGGAAGCGCCTACTTCTCGCTGCGTCTGCGGGCGCGGTCCATGGACAGCAGACTACGAGGCCGCCAGGCCGCACCGCCCGAGCAACCCGTTCTCGTTAAGAAAACTTCCCCTGCCAGCCGGTCATCCAGGGTGAGGCTGGGAGAGTCGTGTCCCTTACGCGGATGTGCTCTGTCAGACATATGCTTACAATGTTGCATTACCTTCCCCGGAATGGTGACGGCAGGAGCAGCAGCGATGCGTCTCATCGGAGAGCCAGAGGCGGCTCGCGCTGGGGGTAAATCCGGGTCGACCATGAGACCGTCGATCGGGCATCTGATCGCTGAGCCCGCCAGGGGGCTTGCTGCCGCCGCGCGGCTGCCGGCGGCAGCGCCCTGGCTGTCGTTCGCGCCCCGCGGCGATGGCCACGGCGTGCTGGTAGTGCCCGGGCTGCTGGCCTCGGATGGCAGCACCGCGGTGATCCGCAAGTTCCTGCGCCTGCTTGGCTATGAGGTACGCGGCTGGAATCTCGGTCGCAACCTCGGCCCGACCGCCGAGATGCTGAGCGAGCTGCCGCGGGCCCTGCTGGCGCACGCCGAGAGCACCGGCGATCCGGTGTCGTTGATCGGCTGGAGTCTGGGCGGCATCTACGCCAGGGAGCTGGCCCGCCAGCATCCGGAACAGGTCCGGCAGGTGATCACCCTGGCCAGCCCGTTCGCGATGACCGATCCGCAGCACAGCCGGGCGCACGGCGCTTACCAGCGGCACAGCCACCGTCACGCGGCCGGATCGCAGGCACCCACGCGCGAGCACGCCGCCCGGCCCATCAGCGTGCCATCGACGGCTGCATACTCCCGGCGTGACGGCATAGTTCCCTGGCAGGCCTGCATCGAGCCGGAGACGGCGCTGCACGAGAATGTCGAGGTCCGGTGCGGCCACCTCGGATTCGGCGTCGATCCTGCGACGCTCTGGCTGGTCGCCGACCGGCTGGCGGCCCCCGCTGCCGAGCGACCCGGGTTTCGCCCACCCCCTGCGCTCCGCCGGCTCTACCCCGGCCGCCGATGACGTCTTGGAGAGGACCTCCGGAGCGGAATCCAGTCGGTGAAGTCAGCAGTCCCTGACACGGGGCCGCCTATCGGTCCCGCGTGAGGGACGCCAGTCAGTCGTAGTGGCGCAGCCGTGGCCACAGCTGGCCCCACGGGCGGCGTGGTCCAGTGCACACGTAGACGTGGCCACCCCATTCCTGGTTGTGGATGCCGTACGGATTCGACAGCGTGGCCGCCACCCGGACGCTGGTGAAGAACTGCCTGAGGTACCCGCCGTAGCCCGTGACGTCGACGGGCCCGGGGGCCACCGCGATCACCGTGGTGGCGCGGGGGTTACCTGGTCCCCACCACCAGTAGGTGTTGTGCCCGCTCACGGCGCTCGGCAGGCCCATCGGCCTGCCGAGCGCGTTGATGGCCCCGGCTTCACCGTAGTCTGCTGTGAAGATCACGGCAGCCGCTCGCTGGCCGGGTGGCAGGGACGCCCATACCGTGCGGACCGTGCCGACGAGCTGGGGCCATCCGATGGACTCGGCCAGTTCCTGGTTCACCTTGTAGGTCCAGCCGATGTCGGCGGAGGGAAGCACGGGCAGCACGATCGGCAGGGACGCGACGGTGCAGACCACCGTCGCCACCAGCAGTATGCGGAACCGGCCCGGGCGGGCGGCCAGCCATCCGTCGATGCTGACCGCACCAGCCGCCAGCAGGTAGACGTACGCTCCGGACAGGTAGTAGATCTTCGCGCCGGTGGTGAGCGCGAAGAACACGAACAGCAGCCCGTACGCCCACGCCAGTGCCCGCCACAGCGGGCGCTCGGATCGCCACAGGAAGCGCAGTCCGGCGACCCAGACCCAGATCAGGACCACGGACGTGATGATGACCTGGCCGATGATCAAGTTGCCGATGTTGCCGAGGCCGCCGTTTTCCTGGTTGAGCACCCGGGTCATGGCGATCGTCGCCCACTGGTGCTGCGCCTGCCACCAGATGTCGGGAATGGTGAAGGCGGCCGCGATCACGGCGCCGGCCGCGAACCAGCGGTTCAGCACCATCCGGCGGCCGCCGGACAGCAGGGCGCCGATGGACAGCGCGACGGCGAAGAAGCCCACGCTGTGCTTGTTGGCCAGCCCGAGGCCGAGGACCAGGCCACCGGCCAGCCACCAGCGGCAGTCGCCGGTCCGCCCGATCCGGGCCACGATGAGCGCCAGGGCCGCCCACGCCAGCACGTCCAAGGCCGTCGGGCCGGCCAGGTGATCGATGGCCAGCAGGGCCGGCATCAGGGCGACTGCGACCGCGGCCAGCAGCTGCGCACGCCGGCCGCCCCCGAACTCGCGGGCGGTCAGCCCGCTGACTACTACCGTGGCCCACAAGGCGAGCGCGGGCCACAGCCGCAGTCCGGGTAGCGACACGCCGAACAGCTTCAGCGACACCCACGCCAGCAGCGGCGTCAGCACCGGCTGATCAACGTAGCTGGCCTGCAGATGCCGCGCGCAGTCCAGGAAGTACAGCTCGTCGCGATGAAAGCCGTATCGCTGCGACAGCGCCATCAAGACCGCGAACATGACGCCGCCAACTGCGATCCGAGCAGGCACCGGCCATCACCGCCACCTGGCCGACGTGGCGGGCCGATACGATTGAGCGCATGCCCGCATCGGGTGCCGATCTTCCCGGGAACATAGGAGCGCCGGCGACCAGGGCGCTGGTCGCGGCCGGGTATACCAGGCTCGGGCAGCTTTCGAATGCGCCGGCCGCCGAGCTGAAGAAGCTGCACGGCGTGGGGCCGAAGGCTTTGAGGCTGCTGCAGGAAGCGCTCGAGCGGCAGGGTATGTCCCTCAGCTAGGCCGCCCGGGCAGCACCCGGGCCTCGGCGCTGCGGAGCTTGTCCGAGCGTAGCCCGGTTAAGTGCGCGCGCGGTGATCCCCATACCGCGACAGTCATTCCGCGGGGCTGTATCGCGCGGGGAGCTCAGCGGTCCGGGCAGCGCTCACCAGCTCGCGGCTGGCGGCGTCAAGGCGAGCAAGCGCGGCGGTGTCCGCCAGGCCAGGCACCGACACCACCCCTCCGCCGGCCAGGTCGGCCAGACTTGCCTCCACGACCATGCTGGGCTGCATCCGCGGGACATCGCTCATGTCCAGGCCCTGCCGGGAGTGAAACTCCGAGCGCACCACCCCGGGGCAGACGACCTGAACCCGGACCCCGCTGTCGCGCACCTCTTCCGCCAGTACCTGGCTGAAGGTGACCAGGAACGACTTGGTGGCTGCGTACACGGCCCGCTTGGGGAGGAACGCCGCCTGCGTGGCGCCGCTGAACGCGAGCAGTGAGGCGACGTTGATGATCGTGCCGCGCGAGCGGGCCAGCATGCCGGTCAGCGCCGCCCGGGTCAGCAGCACCGGAGCCAGGGCGTTAAGTTCCACGAGTTGTTCCGCCCGCGCTGGCGGGAGGTCGGCGAAGGGCATGTAGTGCGCCAGGCCGGCATTGTTGACGAGCAGGTCCACGGGCACGGCGGCAATCTCGCCGCAGACCCGCTGCACCTCATCGGGGTGAGCCAGGTCGGCCTGGATCGCCTGCACCGTCACCGCGTGAGCGTCGGTCAGGCGGGCCGCGAGTTCGCTGAGACGCTCCCGGCGCCGGGCCACGACGATCAGGTTCCACCCGTCCGCCGCCAGTCGCTGCGCGTATGCCTCGCCGATGCCCGAAGAGGCACCGGTCACTACGGCCAGACCGGGCATAGATCCTCCAGATCCGCTGGGCGCCTGCCAGTGCTCGTATCGGCTCGGCGGGCGGCTCCGCCCCGCCGAGCCGCGGCTCGCAGTGCCGATTCTGTCATCGTCGATCAACCTCCTGCCTGGCCGGCGCCCCGGCCGCCGCCCCGAGTTACCGGGCAGCGGTAAACCGCGGCGGGGCGCTCGTCGTCTAGTGACGGATGGCCCATCGCAGTGTGCGTGCGGGATCGGTTGGGCGACGCCCAGCGACAAGGAGACGAACATAACCATGGCAGCCACGCTTCAGGAGATCCTGCTCGCGCCGGATACCCAGCCCAGGGTGATCGCTGACTGCTACGCCCTGATTGAGCAGGAGGTCGGAGAGAAGTCCGGCGTCTCCGGGACCGCGGTCAAGCTCGCCTACAAGACGGTGAACACCTTCATGCCGGGCCACGTCCGCCACATGGTGGAGTCCCTGCTTCCACAGATGGTGGACAAGCTAGAACCGTACTGGGCGGACTTCAGCGACTCCGGCGGCTCTGAGTTCGGCGACTACCTGGCCAAGCGCGGCGAGGAGGTATCGGAGGCTCTGCTCTCGGTGACCGACGCCCGGGCGGCGGCCTCCAGCCGGCCCACGGTCATCAAGGCGTATGGTGCCGTCCGCAGCCGGGCAGTCAAGCATGTCGAAGCCGCGCTCCCGCAGGTCGGCGACCTGGTGCTGAAGTACGCGCCCTGACCGCGGCCGCCCGCTTCGGGGCCACAGCCGGTGATCTTGACGTCTTCCCAGCGATATGCACTGGAAAGGCGTCAAGATCACGCAAAGTGCTCGATATGCCTGTCAGGGGCCGATGCTCCGGCGATCGGTGTGCCCGTTTGCTTCGTGGAGCGAGGCTGCTTCCTTGCGCTCCCACTCCTCGATACCGCGCAGGACGCCCTCGGTATAGGCCCGCAGGTGCGCCCGGTAGACGTCACCGTAGGTCCGCAGATACGCCAGTTCGGCCTGGGCGGCACGCCGCTCGTGGTCGGTCTGCGGCGGCGCCGAGACGTTCAGTGCGGAAACCGCCGCTTCGCGGGCCCTGGCATGAGCATCTTCCAGGATCATGTCCGAGTGCTGCTGGGCCTCTCGCATGATGTCATCGCGGCGCAGCCTGGCCTCCTCGGTGACCCGGCTGCTGTACGCCTGCGCGTCGGCGACGTACCGGTCGGCGGTGACCTGCGCGGTTGACAGTATCCGGACCGCGTGGACGTGCGCGTCTCCCTCACCGAACAGCACCCCATGCGAATCACCGCCTGCCTCTCCGCTGATAATCCGCCGGCGCAGCCGCTGAACTTCCTGCCACAAGGACGCCCGCTCGTTCACCAGACGCACGAACTCGGCATGCACCAGGCGCAGGAACCCCTGGACGGGCTCCTCCTCGTAGCCACGCCGCCCCAGCCGCGACATGGGAAACGTCACAGTCTGCAGTTCCTCGGGAGTCAGCCTGCTCTGCTCGTCGAACCACGCTCCTGTTGTCAAGGCTCGCTCCACCCGAAATCCTCGATATGTATCTGCTCTTGCGCCATGCCCGCCGAAGTCAGCCGAGCCACGGCTTCCTGGACCATCTCGGTCGGGCCGGCCAGGTAGGCATCGCGGGATGACCAATCGCCGTGCCGGGCCACTACATCCGGGAGGCTCCCGGTCTCGCCGGCGAACCTGGAATCGCCCGACACGACGGCCGCGACGGTCAGCCACGGGTACTGCGCGGCCATCTTCTCCAGGCTGTCCAGGTCATAGAGTCCGTCGGCCGTCCGCGCGCCGAAGAACAGGTGCACGCCCGGCGGCTGCTGGAGCCCCGCCACCTGGTCAAGGATGGCTTTCAGCGGGGCCAGCCCCGTACTTCCCGCCACGAGCAGGAGGTCCCGCCCGGAACCGGGCTGACTGAGCGTGAGAGCACCGACAGGAGGTCCCAGCCGCAGTTCGGTGTCTGCGATCGTGCTGCTGGTCAGGGCCATGCTCACCGCGCCGCCGTCGATCAGCCGGATGTGGAACTCCAGGAGCCCGTCTGGCCGCGGCGCGTTCGCCATGGAGTAGTAGCGCCACAGTTTCGGGCGACTCGGGGATTCGATGGCCACAGACTGCCCCGGCAGGTAGTCCATCCGCGGCTCCGGCCGGACGAGCAGCACGGAGATATCGAACGCCCTCCGCTCGTATGCCACGACCGTACCCCGCCACCAGGGCGGCCGCAGTTGTTCGTCCGCGTGCGCCGCCGTGGTCATGATGGAGCCGATGAGCTCGTAGGCCGCCTTCCAGTCGGCGGCCAGGTCCGGGGTCCATTCTGGCCCGGAGAAATGTTCTAAGGTCGCCAGCAGGCTGGCGCCCACGGCGTCATAGTGCTCGGCGACAGCGCCGAACTTCCGATGATCACGACCCAGGCCCTGGAGGAACGCAGTCAGGTCATCGACGTTGTCCGCCTGGGAAACGATCTTCACCAGCGCATCGACGAAGTGGCCGCGCTGTGTCGCCATCGAGACCGGGAACATGTCCCGCACCTCGGGGTGCCTGATGAACAGGTCGGAGTAGAAGAACAGCGGTACCTCGTCCCCGTGCATCGCGATATGAGCGAAGTTTCCCCGCAGCCGGACAACGTCCAACAGTCCCGCCTTTCTCCGCCGTCGCCACCAGTTGACCGATGTAGCCACGCTGACTTCCGGCCCAAACAGACCCGATCAGACTGCTGACGCTGGATCGTGCCGGTAGTTGCACGAGAAATACTGCTGCAAGTTTCAGGGCGAGACATCGGTCAGGTGACGGATCTTTGAAGCCATGACCACGGCGCAGCTCGGCGTTCGGCAGCAGATCCGGGCCGGGCGGCTGGAACCAGATTCATAACGACTCGTCGGCGCCAGTCAGCGGCACCATGCCCGGTCGCCCGCGTCCTGGCCCGGCCATAACCGCACCGGGGCCGGGGCCGGCAGCAGGCAAGGCGCGGTCATGGGGTCAGCGCGGCGTCAATGATGTCCAGCAGGGACTCCAGGTGACCCTGGGCCTGGCCGACCAGGAACATGGCGCGGGGCAGATCGGCACCCGCGGCGCGCTCGTCCAGCTGGGTCAGGAAGTGGCGGGCCCGCTCGACATCCAGCCGGGCCAGCGGGCGAAGCCGAGGCCGGCCGGGGCGGACGGGCGGGTCGCCGGGCTGGACGGCACGGAGCCGCCGGGTGTGAGGGATTGTCTCGTGCATGGTTGCTCAGCCTCCTGGCAGGCTCAGGGCCGGGGCCCTGAGCCTGCCGTGCTTGACCGGCTGCGGCTTCGTGGCTGCGCCCGGTTAGTCCGCGGATCCGACGATCGTCTCAGGCGGCGGGGCCGGCGGTGAGGGTGACCGTGGCGGTCTGGGACTGGCCGGACTGGTCGGTCCAGCTGATGCTGATCTTGTCGCCCGGGTGATAGCGCGCCAGCACCGGCTGGATGTCCGGGGCGGACGTGATCGCGTGGCCAGCGACCGAGGTGATCTGGTCGCCCGCGGTCAGGCCGGCCTGGCCGGCCGCTGATCCGGGCACGACCCCGGCGACGACCGCGCCACTGCTGCCCGACGCACCGCCGTAGCTCCCGTCACCGTCACCGTACCCCCCATAGCCCGCCGCCGTAGCCGCCGTAGCCGCCGTAACCGCCGCCGCCGTAGCCGCCGAGGCCGCCGGGGCCGGGGCCGCCGTCGCTGCCGCTGCTGGCGCCGGCGGAGACCTGCACGCCGAGGAACGCGGTGCCGCCCAGGTGCCCGGTCGCCGACGGGGTACCCGCCTCGATCTGGCTGGCGATCGCCGCCGCCTCGGTGACCGGGATCGCGAACGCCTGGGTCTGCGCGGACGGCTGCCCGGACTGGTAACTGACCGCCGACGCGGAGCTGGAAGCGGCGGTGTCCATCCCGATGACCTGCCCGTAGACATTGACCAGCGGCCCGCCCGAATCACCCGGCTGGATCGGCGCATCGGTGCCGATCAGCCCGGTGAGCTGCTCCGCGGAACCCGAGGACTCATCCGAGGCGGTGATCGACTGGCCGAGGCCGTTCACCGTCCCGGTCACCACCGACGGAGTCCCGCCCTTACCGCCGGCGTTACCCAGCGCCACCACCTTCTGGCCGGCCCGCGGGCTGGCAGAGCTCAGCGAGACGGTCCGCAGCCCCGACGCCCCCGCCAGCTGCAGCACCGCGACGTCATGGGTCTTGTCATAGCCCACCACTTTCGCGGTATAGGTCCGCCCGTTACCGATATCGGTGGCCCTGATCGCGGTAGCCCCGTCGATCACGTGGTTGTTGGTCAGCACCTCACCCGACGAGGTCAGCACCATCCCGGTACCCGCCGCCTCGCCGTCCTGATAACCCAGCGTCGACACCACATCCACCAGCCCCGGATCCACCCGCGACGCGACCTGCGACGTGCTCAGCACCGTCGCCCCCAGCGCATCCGCCGCCCCCAGCCCCGCGACCACCAGCGCCGCCGCCCCCACCGACGCCCCCGCCAGCAGCACCGGACGACGACGCCACCACGGGCGCCCGCCGGCACCCCGGCCGCCGTAACCGCCTGGCTCGCCCGGGCCGCCGTACGCGCCTGGCTCGCCCGGACCGCCGTAACCGCCTGGCTCGCCCGGACCGCCGTACGCGCCTGGCTCGCCCGGACCGCCGTACGCGCCTGGCCAACCCGGGCCGCCGTACGCGCCTGGCCCGGCCGGACTGCCAGGGCCACCCGGCCCGGGGCCGTCCGCACCCGGCCCGGTGTACGCGGCCGGCCATCCCCTTCCCGCACCTGCCTCGTCGCCCTGCTCCGGTCCCGGGCCGCCGAAGCCCGGCTCGTTGATCGCGCCCATCTGGGATCCGCTCCTCTAGTCATCATCCTGGTTGCCTGTTCCTGATGGTCGGGCGCCAACCTGGAGAAGAGCTTCAAACGTGTTGGATGCCTGCTTAGCCTCTCCTGAAAGTTCACTGACCGTAACCATCGGCAGTAGGCCGGGGGCCGGCGAGAGCGGGGATGGATGGCGGACTGGCCGCAAGCGCAGCGGCCGGTCGGCCCTGCCCAGACCAATCCTCAGTCTTCGGCCCGGTCGATCACCACGCGCAATGCCGTCATGGCCTGCGCGATGTGGCTCTTGACCGCACGCCTGCTGATCCCCATGGCGGCGGCGATCTGCGCTTCGGACAGGTCGGCGTAATAACGCAGGATGACCGCCTCACGCTGCCGGGCCGGCCGCGCGTGCAGCGCCGAGACAACCGCCGGGTGCTGCGGCCCAGTCATGGCGCGCTGCTCCTGGGTTGGCCTCCCGGACGGTTCGGCTGTGCTTGGACCGGCAGCGCGTTGTGGGAGCACTGAGCGCGATCGATTCACCACGGACTGATGCAGGTAGGAAAGCGCGAAGTCGTTGTCTCGCCTCCGCCGGGCGCAGTGCAGGGCGGCGAACGAGTCCTGCACTATCTCTTCCGCCGCACCCACGTCGCGGACAAGAAGCGCCGCGAGCCGCACCAAAGATCGGTAGTGCCTTTCATAGAGCGCGGTCACCGCTGGATCGACGTCCTGGCCAGCCCCGATGTCCGGGACCTCGCGGCGCCTAGCTTCGGGACTACGCCTAGCCACGGTCGCGCGCCAAACCTGGCCGCCTGCCGCTCGGTGACCCGCCCCTAAAGCCGGGAGCGGAGCTCGTTCCCGCAAGCCGCGTGTCTCCTGCCCGCCGGTGGCCATGACGATGCTCCTAATAAGAGTTAGCGGGTCCGCCATCCGGCAGACTCGGTACCTGGTGGCCGCCGGCAGGTGAGCACTTGTTGCTCCTGGGCTTCGAGCCCTTGCGGAAGACCGTGCCCCTGCCGGTTGCCGGGAGAGTTGATCGCTGCTGGGATGTCGTGCCCGCCGTGTGGCGTGAGCACTGTTTTATTAGGTTGCTGATGTTTCTCCCGCTGGCTGCTGACGGAATTCGACATCGTTGACGGGAGTGCCGGTGCGGCTGTTCGCAGGTGATGACTGGGCCGAGGACCACCACGATGTGGAGGTGATGGACGAGGCCGGGAAGGTGCTGGCCAGGCGGCGGCTGCCTGAGGGCGCGGCTGGCATGACCCAGATGCATGCGCTGATCGGCCGGTTCCTGCCGGAGGACGCGGATGACGCGGAGGTGGTGATCGGGATCGAGACCGACCGCGGCCCGTGGGTCGCGGCGCTGGTCGCAGCCGGGTACACGGTGTACCCGGTGAACCCGCTGCAGGCGTCCCGGTACCGGGAGCGGCACGGCGTGTCCGGCGCCAAGAGCGACGGCGGGGATGCGCACATGCTCGCGGACATGGTGCGCACCGACTCCCACCAGCTGCGCCCGGCGGCCGGGGACAGCCCGGAAGCCGAAGGCATCAAGGTGGTGGCCCGGATGCACAAGACGATGATCTGGGAGCGCACCCGGGCGGTGCAGCGGCTGCGGCACCAGCTGCGGGAGTACTTCCCGGCCGCGATCGCGGCGTTCGAGGATCTGGACGCCCCGGACGTGCTGGAGCTGCTGGGCAAGGCCCCGGACCCGGATCGCGCGGCGAAGCTGACCCGCGCCCAGGTCAGCGCGGCGCTCAAGCGCGCCCGGCGCCGCGGCATCAAGGACAAGACCGACGCGATCCTCGCGGCGCTGCGCAGCGCGCAGCTGGGCCAGCCCGCGGCGCTGACCGCAGCCTACGCCGTCACCGTCCGGTCCCTGATCGCGCTGATCACCACCGTGAACGAGCAGGTCAAGACCCTCGAAGAGCAGGTGAGGGAGCATTTTGGCCGGCACCCGGACGCTGAGATCTACCAGTCCCAGCCCGGCCTGGCAGCCATCCTTGGCGCCCGGGTGCTCGGCGAGTTCGGCGACGACCCCGGCCGCTATGAGTCCGGGAAAGCCCGGAAGAACTACGGCGGCACCAGCCCGATCACCCGAGCCTCCGGCAAGAAGAAGGTCGTCGCCGCCCGGTTCATCCACAACGACCGGCTCATCGACGCCCTCATGACCTGGGCATTCGCGTCCCTGAACGCCTCGCCCGGCGCCCGCGCCTTCTACGACCAGCAGCGCGCCAAAGGACTCGAACATAACGACGCCCTCAGGCGACTTGCGAACAGGCTGGTCGGCATCCTGCACGGCTGCCTGAAGACTGGCACCCGCTACGACGAGGCCACCGCCTGGGGGCACCGGGAAAACCTCCCTCAATCTTCCGTCGCGGCTTGACATTTAAGCTCCTGGGATGTCTTCCGCGTCCTCAACGGCAAGCGGGGATTACCAGGACGGCGGCCTGCCGCCCGCTTGCCCGCATCGGCGACCAGAATCAACCCCTCGATCACCTTCTCTTCACGATGGGGGCTTTGGTGGGGAGCCGCCTACCCCCGCTTTCGGGGATAGGTTGATCATTGCCGCATCGGACCAGGTCAGCGGCTTCTGATGGGCTGGCGGAAACCTGTACCTTTTGAGCACGTGGTCGAGGACCTAAAAGTTCAGCAGGCCGACCGTCCGGCGGGTGGTTACGCCAGCCTCAGAGGTACTCTCGTTTTCGCATCCAGACCAGGGTGAGCCAGCCCCAGATGGGCGGCAGGTACGACGTGAACAGGCGCTGGATGAAGACCGCGGCCGTGGCATCAGCCTCCGAGACGCCGGCCGCGGTGAGGCCGAGGATCATGCCCGCTTCCACCACTCCCATGCCGCCGGGCGACGGCGAGATGCCACCGATGATCCCGGCCAGCGTGATGACCACGATCAGGGTGGGAAGCCGGAGATGATCGTCGAACGCCCGCAGCGAGACCGACAGGGCCATGGCCACGACCAGTTCCTGAGCGAACGAGCCGCCCACCAGCAGCACGAGATTGCGCGGAGAACGGGCCACCTCCTTGAGGTTGCCCCAGATGCCGCGCACCCTGGGGCGCACCTGCTCGGCAGCCAGCCTGCGGAACCTGGGCACGGCCAGCGCCAGGCCGGCCACCAGGCCGACCAGCACCACCACGGCGAGGATGATCCACACCAGCTTCGAGTCTCCACCGGACTGGGGGGTGATCTCGAGGTGGATGGTCCCCCAGGCAAACGGCAAGGAGACTATGGTCAGCACCGCGATGGCGATCCAGCTGGAGGTGGCCATGATGGCACCCGAGCTCAGCGCCACCGATGCGTCATAGCCCTGCTGCTGGTAGAAGCGCACCCGGGTGGCGAACACGGCTGCCGTCCCGCCGGCCAGCGCACTGAATGAGTTGGCGACCTCGACCGCCAGCGTCCGCCCGAACGGAAGTGCTCCGGCTATGCTGCCGAGGCTTTCGACGGCCGACGCCAGATAGGCCAGCTGGGCCAGGACGAACGCCGCGATGACCCAGAGCCAGTCGGCCCCGAGAACGGTGTCGAAGGACTTGGAGACATCGATGAGCACACCGATGAGGGCCCAGCCGCCGATGAGCGAGCCGATCACCATGATCAACGTCGGCCAGCTCACCCGGCGGGGCTCCACCAGCTTCGGCACGTCGATCGACTTGGCCTCGGCGGCACGCTGACGGACCTCCTCCAGGAGCCCGCGCTTGCCTCTCAGGCCCCGGCCGAGCGCGGGGTCGAGCCCGGCCTTGCGCAGATGCTGGAGGGCGCCTGCCAGCTGCTCCGAATCCAGGCACCTGGCCGCGGAGTCGGCGGCTCGCTGCGCGCCGGCCACGACGGCCGTCGCGGCCAGGGCGCCAGCCACGTCGCGATTGAGCTGATAGGTCGACGCGTTCGAGGTGGCGTTGCGGAAGTCAGTCAGCGCGATGGTCCCCGCGGCCGGCTCGACCAGCAGGACGTCACCACTGATGGCGCCGTGCGCGATGCACGCCCTCCGCAGCGCCAGCAGCTGGCGATAGACGTCGTCCAGGGCGGCGTCACTGATGTCAGCGGCGTCAGCCTCGGACAGCGCCGTCCCGGCCGGCAGGCGGCAGACCAGCAGAGCGTCCTTGGATGGTCCGGCGGTTCCGGCCTCGACGATCTCGGGCACGGCCACGCCTGCCTGGCCGGCCCGCATGGTGAGGTAGGCCTCGTGTTCGACCTGCTGAAGCCGGGTAAGCGTCAGGCTAGGTCCGGAGTCACGGTAGAGCAGGAACTGGCCCGCCTTGGTGAGCAGCTTGGCATCGGCTGCGTCCCGGCCGTATACGGCGATGGCGATGCGCTGGCCGGAAGGTTCTGCCTGGCAGGTCTCGGTTGCCTCGTACTTCGCTACCCCCCAGGCCTGCCGGGTCGCCGGCCGCACATTTCTCGAGCGGATGCCGAGCTCATCGAGCAGCGCGCGGACATCATCGGCCGACGGCAGCCCGAGCGGTGAGCCGAAGATGAGCCGGACCACCGCGGTGACGCCCCAGCCGATGGCCAGGCTCCCGAGGACGTTGAGGGGAAGCCCGTGACCTCCGACCGCCGAGGCCAAGGCCACCAGGGCGATGAAGATCTCGATGAGGCGCTGCACGCCCCGCGCCAGATATGGCAGCGCCGCGGTGGCGACCGCCATGAAGATCGCGATCTGGAGGACCGGGAAACGCATGTAGTAGCCGTGGATCAGGATTCCGCTTGGCCTTCCGCCGCGGCTTCCGAGCCAGAGGGTGAGGATCCCGCTCACCGCGGCTGTGCCGACGGCGCTCAGCGCGAGGTCGCGCGCGACCACCCAGCGGCGCGCGACCAGGGCCAGTGCCACGAGAAAGAGCGCGACGCCGAACGCGCCGACGTCATAGACCACCGTCACCAGCCAGGTGATGCTCCGCGGCGGCGGGTGGATGACCTGAACGATGGCCTGGTCAATGCGGGAGTTGTAGCGGATGATGAGCAGGCAGGACGCGAGGGCGAGGATGGCGCCGACCAGCCGCGCTCCGTCGCTGCCGCGCCGGCGCCGTTGGCCGTCGCCGACCGGAGCGAACATGACCGAGCGCCAGCCGCTCAGCTGTGTTGCCTCGGTTGAGGAGCCCGCACTCTTGGTGACGTCTTCAGCCGTCTTGGTGGCGTCTTCAGCCATTCAGGACCGACTGCCTCTCGAGTATCGCTCGCCACCGCCTGACCCTATGAATACTGACGGAGGGCCGCGGAACCGTCAATCTCCCCGGTGTCAGTTACCCGATTATTTCCTGACTAAATAGTAGACGTAGGGCTAACTCACCGATGGTGGCGATATCCGGAGCCGCCAGTCAGGGTTTCCGGGCGGAACTGAACACCTGGATGTACTCCTCAACAGCGCGGATCACACAATTCGTCGCGGCTATGGCTTCGGCCCGGACCACCGCTGCGGCGCTGCCGCTTGCGGCCAGGGCCTGCCGGTCACGCCAGACGGTCTCGCTGATCAGATGCCCCGAGGCCGGGTCGGCGAACAACAGCGCGCTGTGGAAACCGGCGGTTTCCGCCAGCAACGGGACGGCGGTATCCCCGAACACCTCGATCGCGTCGTCGATTCCTGATGGCTCGACTTCCATTCGCGTCAGCCGGACCCCCTCCCCGCCGCGCAGCGGCGCCTCCCGCTCGAACACCGGAATCTGGTACCGCTCGACAGTTACCGTTCCCTTGACCCGACGCACCATCTCGCTGCGAGCAGGCGCCACGGCCGGCTCGCTGTGCACCAGGGCATAATCGGAGGCCCAGAACGACTCGAGGATTGCGATGCCGAGCTCGGGGCCGGCCAGCAGCGACAGTCCGAGGTTGCCTGGCTGGCTCTCCACTACCGGGCGAACCTCGTCCTCGACGTAGGAGATGGACTCACGCAGCAGAGCCGGATCTGTGGTGATCAGATTAAGACGCGCGTGCAACACGGCAGCCTCCCCACGGTCCTCAGCGATTCCGGGAGTCTGCCCGGCGGCCCGATCGCCGGCACCGGCAGGTGCACTGCTCAACGCTTCCCCCCGGCGGCGGCGGTGTCAAGCCGCCCGTCCGTGACCCTGGCGGGCAACCAGCTGGCCCGGCGGTTCGCCGTGGCCGGCTATGGGCCGCCCGGCTGCGGATCTGTGTCGGCGATGCCCGGGGGGACCACCTTGCCTTGCTCGATTTCCTGCGACAGTTGCGCCTTGGCGACCTCGGCCCCCTCGTCCAGCACACCGGAGCCCGCCGCACGCGAGATGACGTCACCGCCGCGGCCCCGCAGCACCATCGCGAAGCCCACGGCGATCACCGCGCCGGCGATCGGCCCCACGACGTACACCCAGTAGCTCGTCCAGTCACCGCTGACCAGCGCGGGACCGAAGGAGCGGGCCGGGTTCATCGACACGCCGCTGACCGGTGCCGCCCACAGCCCGGCCAGGGCGATGTAGCCGCCCACACCGAGCGCGGCGATCGCGCCGACGTTCTGCGCCGCGGATGCCGTGCCCAGGATCACGCTCACCAGCAGCGCGGTGAGCACGATCTCCATCAGCAGGGCCTGCCAGTTCCGGTACCCGGCGCCCGGCAGCGTCGCCCCCAGATGCTCGATGTTCCCGAACACCAGGCGCAGGAACAGGCAGGCCAGCGTCGCGCCGATGAGCTGGATCACGACGTAGCCGGGGACCCGCTTCCACGGGAAGTCCCCGCGCAGCGCGAACGCCAGCGACACGGCCGGGTTCAGGTGCGCACCGGAGACCGCGCCCATGAACAAGATGATCCCCATCACCATCAGGCCCGGGGCGACCACCGCCGCGGAGAGGCTGATCTGCCCCTTCGCATGCAACAGCCCGCCACCCGCGGCGGCCAGGACCAGCGCGAAGGTGCCCAGCAACTCCGAGAACAGCCGCCGCCATTCCCGGCGCGAGTCATCAAAGTCCCGACGGTCCCCGAACTCCAGCATGAGCACGTGATGTGTACGCGGGAACGCCGTCCCCAGCGCCACCTGGTCGACCTCCCGGGCCGTCGCGTCGCTCACAGCACGCCCCCCTTTGCGGTCCATGCCTGGCCGGACCGTCCCGAGCACGAAAGCCCGACGTACATTCTGATCCAGCCGATGCCAGCGGTGAGTGCCCCGAGCGTAAATACATAGAATCGCACCCGGAAAATCCCGGGCACAAAAGCCGGCACCGTCACGGAGGCCACGAAGGTATGACGGCCGACGGCGCGGTCACCTTTGCCAGCAGTTTCAGGCGACGAGCGCAAACAAGACGAGGTACTCGGACAGGGTCACGGCGGCAGCGCCAGCGTGATCGTGGCTCGGACAGGACGCCACCGGCCGCGCTCGGCGCCACGAGTGCGCCACGGGCACCCTCCATAGCGCCGAGCGTATGCCCTGATCGCCCCGCCTCGCCGGGCCCGAGCGCCAGACCCTCGCGGCCGACCGGGCCATGGGGAGGCTACTGGATCCTCCAGTCCGCCAGAACCAAAGTCTATTAATTCGACCAGATAGATTGACATTGGGCGGATCTCACAGGAATATCATGGTGAGGTCTCGCCCTGCGTGGCTCGCCACCTGCCCGCACCGGAGAGTAGGTCCGCATGGCTGCTGCTGATATCCCCGCCCCGACGCGCCCTGAGGCCCGGCCCTCCGGCCGAAACAGCCTCGCGCGGCACACGGTCGGCCTGCCCGGGGTGCTGTTCCAGTCGGTCACGTTCATGGCTCCCGGTGCTGCGGTCGCCACCTCACTGGCCGTCGCGGCGGGATTCGCCGGAGGGGCGTTGCCGCTGTCCATCGTCCTCACCATGATCGCCGCGGTAATCGTCGCCAGCTCGATCGGGCAGCTTGCCAAGCACCTGCCGTCTGCGGGCAGCATCTACACCTACCCGGCGCAGGGCCTGCACCCGGTCGTGGGCTATCTGGTCGGCTGGGGCTACGCGATGATTACCGGGCTCGTCGGGCCGATCGTTAGCCTGCTGATCGGATACTTCGTCGGCACGATCTTGAACACCGAGTTCGGCTGGAACTTCAGGGCCATGTGGATCACGTTCATGCTGCTATCGGCGGCCCTGACGGCGCTGCTGGGCTATCGCGGCGTCAAGCTCGGCACCCGGTTCGGCGTACTGCTCGGTGCTTTCGAGATCGTCGTGTTCCTCGCGCTGTCGATCGGGATGATCGTGAAGGCCGGTTCTAGCGCTCAGACGCTCAACGCGTTCACTCTGAAGTTCGCGACCGTCAAGGGCTTCACCGGGGTGTCCGGTCTGGTCGCCGGTTCGGTCTTCGTCATGCTGGCTTTCATCGGGTTCGAGGCGGCCGCGCCGCTCGCCGAGGAAGCACGGGAGCCGCGGCGGACCGTACCGAGAGCCGTGATCGGATCGTGCGTGCTGGTCGGCGTCTTCTATCTGTTCACGACGTACGCGGCGGACGTCTACGTCGGACCCGCACATATGAGCACCCTCGGCTCACTCGGCGGCGGCAGTCCCTGGATCCTGTTCGCGAGGCAGCTCTGGGGAGTCGGCTGGGTGGTCGTCTTCCTTGCCGTGGTCAACTCGTTCTTCGCCAACGGCAACTCGGCTCAGATAGCCGCGACCCGCACCTGGTACGCGATGGGGCGGATCAGGCTGCTGCCTGCGGCGTTCGAGCGGACCAGCCCCAGGTACGAGTCGCCGGTGCTGGGGATCGTGGTGCAGACCCTCGCGACGGTGGTGATCGCGCTCCCGCTGGCCCTCGGCTACGGGCCAGTGCTGGCGTTCGAGCTGCTCGCGACCATCCTTACCGCCGTGATGCTCTGCATCTATATCGTGATCAACATCTCCACCATCGGCTACTACCTGCGGAAAGCCAGGGACGAGTTCAACCCGCTACTGCATCTCGTCCTTCCGGTCATCGGCAGCGTGATCCTTATCCCGGTGCTGGCCGCAGCCGTCGGCGTCGGCTCGTCCGTGCTGAAGTTCGTATCGCCGCTGCCCTATCCGGTCAGCGAGGCCGGACTGGTTGTCGGCATCTGGTTCCTCATCGGCCTGATCTACCTGGTGTTCCTGCTGCTGCGGCATCCGGGACGGGTGCGGGACATGGACAAGGTCTTCGACTGACGGGCCAGGCCTCTTTCTTGGGTGGCAACGGGCTCGGTGTCGCGGTCGAGGAATGCCTCGATCACCGGCGCGAGGCGGCCCGGCTCGGCGATCAGCTCGAGGTGCCCGCCGTGATAGCTGTGAAGCTCGCTGCGGGCGATCATCCGCTGCATGATCCTGGCGTTGGCTTGCCGGACACCTCTCGTGATGCGCGTCCACCAGTCAGCCGCCGGTTCGATGTTCGAGCGGTCGAGCCAGATCTGCTTGCCGCGTTGCCGGAGTGCCCCGCTCAGCCAGTCGACGAACTCCCGGTCACGTGGCCTGCGCGCGTAGGAGATGAAGGCATCTAACCGGTCGGCCTTGCTCGGCCCGTTGCTTCCCGAGGTGATGACCGGGCTCGATCCCTGCGACCCGTGACTTGCAGCATCGGTCGACACGGCCGCCTCCACTTGCCGCGGTCTGGCCTCATGATGACTTGCTGAGGCCTACATAATAGAGAGTCCGCCGGGCAGAGCTGATACACAAGAACTGCTGGTGGGTGTGTGGTCGGCGTCGGGGAGGGACGCTGGTGCTCGCGCCATACTGGTCGGCATGTCCCTTGACGACCTGAGCCGCCTTGCGGATATGAACCCTGATGATGGTGTGGCGGCGTTCGATTATGCATCCGCGCTCGATGCCGCGGGCCGTGTAGCGGATGCGACACGCCTCTACCGTCAGGCGCTCAGCAGAGGACTACCCGATGATCTCGAATACCGCGCACAGGTCCAGCTGGGCAGCTCACTGCGGGTGCTCGGTCAGGCCGAGGAGGCCGTGGAAGTGCATCGGCTGGTCCGCAGCCGCTGGCCCCGGGCAATCGCGAACCGGCTGTTCCTGGCCCTGGCGCTGCAGGACGCCGGCCGACCGGGTGAGGCTCTAGGCGAGGCACTAACCGGCTGCCTGCTCACCGAGAATGATCCCGACATCGAGCACTACCGGCGAGCCCTCGGCAATTACGCGGAGGAAACTGCCCGCCGCGGCACGGTACGGCCGCCCCTGGTCGAGCAGCTTGACCTGTCTCCGCACCCCGAGGGCGGGTGGTTCCGGCAGACGTGGCGCTCAGCGGTGTCGTTCTCACCCGAGGGGTATAGCGGGCCGCGCAGCGCCGCGACCGCCATCTACTTTCTGCTCCACCCAGGCGAGCGGTCACGCTGGCATGTGGTGCGCTCCGACGAACTGTGGTTCTGGCACAGCGGTGGCCCGCTGGAACTGCGCACCGGCGGTGCCGGCGACGAGCCCTCCGCCGAGCGGGCTGTTGTGCTTGGCGGCGATCTCGGTGCGGGCCAACGACCGCAGGCCATCGTTCCCGGCGGCGTATGGCAATGCGCCGCGCCTGCTGGCCAGGCACCAGTCCTGGTCAGCTGCGTTGTGGCGCCTGGCTTCGATTACGCCGACTTCCGCCTGCACTGACGTCGGCGTTGCGGTCTGGGGTCGCACAAGCGGGATCTGCCCGCGTGGGCGCCCGCGCCGGAACCGGTCGACCGGCAGCCCGCCTCAAGAACGCCTCCAGCGCAATCCCACGCAGTTCCTGGCTGGCCCCGACCTCATGGGCGTGGCTGCCGGAAATGTCAGAGCTGCCAATTACGATCAAACACATGAACGAAAATTACCCGTTAAGCACTATCGATGACCGGGCGGATGGCAGCCAGGCAAGCGCTGGGACTGCGGCGGGCAGCCCGCGCGGCGCTGGCCCGGGCGGCGCTGGCCCGGGCGGCGCTGGCCCGGGCGGGCCGGAGGGCCCGGAGGCGCCGCTGGAGTGGCTGGAGGAGCGGATCTGCGAGCTGGCCGGGCACCTGGCCGCGGGGACCTGCCGGTTCCTGCAGCTGGTCGCCGAGTTCGACGCCCGCCGCGGCTGGGCGTGCTGGGACCTGCCCTCGTGCGCGGCGTGGCTGGCCTGGAAATGCCAGGTCGCCCCGGGCACCGCCCGCGAGCAGGTACGGGTCGCCCGGGCGCTGGCCGGCCTGCCGGTGATCACCGCGCAGTTCGCGGCCGGCCGGATGTCGTATGCGAAGATCCGGGCGCTGACCCGGATCGCCACCACGGCGACCGAGGCAGGCCTGGCCGAGATCACCGGCCCGATGACCGCCGCGCAGTGCGAGCGGTTCGCCGCCGCCCACCGCACCGCCTCCGACAGCGAACAGCTGGCGAGCCAGGCAGCGCGGCGGGTAGCCGTCCATGTGGCCGGGGACGGCTCGGTGACGATCACCGCCCGGCTGCCCGCGACCGACGGGGCGGTCGTGCTGCAGGCGCTGCGCGCCGCGGCGGGCGACTGCGAGCACCCGCACCGCCCGCACCCCGACCCCGCCGAGGACGCCGGGCCCTCCGCCGGGGACGTTCCCGCCCGGACGCACGCTGGCGACCCCGCCCCGGCCGGCCCGGACGACCCCGCCGCGGCCGGCCCGGACGACCCCGCCGCGGCCGGCCCGGACGACAGCGCCGGGACCGGGCAGGGCACCGCGACGTGCCGGGCGAGCCTGGCCGATGCGCTGGTGGAGGTGGCCGGGGCGTACCTGTCCGGGAAGATCGCCGCCGCGGGCAACCCGGACCTCTACCACGTGATCGTGCACGTCGGCCCCGAGGCCCTGCTCAGCGGGCCAGGCCCCGGCGAGCAGGCCCCTGGCCGCCCGCCGGGCCGGCCAGCCGCCGTTCCCGCGGAAACTACGCCCGGCAACCCGCCAGCAGGCCCGGCCGGCGTTCCCGCGGAAACTACGCCCGGCAACCCGCCAGCAGGCCCGGCCGGCGTTCCCGCGGAAACTACGCCCGGCAACCGGCCAGCAGGCCCGGCCGGCGTTCCCGCGGAGACGCCCGGCAACCGGCCAGCAGGCCCGGCCGGCGTTCCCGCGGAGACGCCCGGCAACCGGCCAGCAGGCCCGGCCGCCAGCCCCGCCCGCCTGCCGGCCGCACACCCGGCACACCCGCGCCGCTGCCACCTCGACGACGGCCCGGCCATCAGCCCCGCCGCCGCGCAGGCCATCGCCTGCCACGCAACCGTGTCCTGGATGCTGCACGACCACGACGGCACCCTGCTCGACGCCGGGCGGCGGCACCGCCGGGCCACCGCCGCGCTGCGCCGCGCCGTCCGCGAACGCGACAAGAGCCGCTGCCAGTTCCCCGGCTGCAACTCCCGGCGCACCGACATCCACCACATCACCGCCTGGGCCAACGGCGGCAAGACCCGACTGCGCGACCTCATCTCGCTCTGCGAAGCCCACCACGTCATCGTCCACGCCCTCGGCTACCTGATCACCCCCGCCCCCGCCGGGTTCGCCTTCACCCGCCCCGACGGCCAGCCCATGCCCAGCGCCCCCGCACTGCCCGAAAGCGACGCCGACCTGACCCGCTGCCACGACGCCGACATCACCACCGACACCATCATCCCGGCCGGGCTCGCCGACAAACTCGACCTCGACCTCGCCATCTGGGCCTGCTTCGCCAACACCCGCATCGACCAACAGGCCAGCCAGCGGCACGAACAGCAGCTAGCCGCATAAAACCCAGGCGCCCGACACCAGGCACCATCCATCCAGCCAGGCACGCGCTGCCGCCACCAGCCCGGCGCTGCCACGCGCGGGAAGCCACCGGCCAGCATGAGCACGTCCTCCAGGCCGCCTTCACGACCAGCGCCGCGCGGCCATCACCATGAACCCCGCCGACCCCCACGCTGACCCGGATCGAGCGCCCGCGCCGTCATCCGCTCAGGAACCTGAACACCGCCTGCGCTGCGCAGGCTGGCTTGCTCCCGCCTTCGACTTCCACAACGCAGTCCACGTTGACCTGGACCCCGCCGGGCACGGGGTCGGCGGCGGCCAGGGTGGCGCGCAGCCGGATCTTCGAGCCGACGGGCACCGGGGCGGGGAACCGGGCCTTGTTCAGCCCATAGTTCACGCCCATGGCCGCGTCGGTGACCGTCAGTACCTGGCTGAACAGCGGGATCACCAGGGAAAGAGTCAGGTAGCCATGCGCGATGGGGCCGCCGAACGGGCCGGCGGCGGCGCGCTCGGGGTCGACATGAATCCACTGGTGGTCGTCGGTCGCGTCGGCGAACATGTTCACCCGCGCCTGGCTGATCTCGAGCCAGTCGCTCACTCCTAGCTCGCTGCCGACCAGGCCGGTCAGCCCGTCGATGGTGGTCGTGGTGCTCATGAACTGCTCCCTTCAACCCGCCGGACGGCCCGGCGCGGTCCCGCCGTAACTGAGGCGGAGGTCTCGCTTGCTAATCTTGCCCGTTGCCGTGCGGGGCAGCCCCATCGCGCTCGCCGTCAAGACGGTGCAGCTCCGACCAGCGCCACAAGTGCAGGCGGCAGCCGGCGCGGGCGAGGCCGGCCTGAGGTCATCGCACTCGGTCCACAGCAGCATCAGCCCGGCCGCCGCGAAAACTGCGTACAGGCTGCAGAGTGCCTCGTCGAGCGCACCGTCCGCTCCGACTGCCGTCACCGGAGGCCTCCTGTCGAATCGCCGAGCAGACGTCCGTACTCTAACGTTCTACAGTATCTATGCCGAGCGAGACAAATATAGTCACTTAACGGAGGTTCCCAGATGAGCGTTCGCTCGGGCGTGCTGCTGGCGCTGGTGATAGACGTCGGCTGGGTGGCCAGTGATCCGTGCGCCATCATGACCTCCGGGTTCCGCTGGCCGCAGGCCGACTATGCCGTTTGGTCCTGCAGAATATCATGCAGAACTCTTCGCGATCATAATAAGAACTGTTATTAATTGGCGTTTACAGCCTCAGGCAGTTGATCACGATTCAGCGACCATGAGATGGGCCGACCGACTATGCTTGTGCAGATAACAGAGCTGCCGGCGATGCCGGCGGTGGCCACAGGAGGATCACCCGACATGACAACCGCGGCGGTGCCGGACACTGCTGAGCTGGACGAGACGGTCCTGCCGCGCTCGCAGATCGGCGCGCAACCGCAGCATCTGCTGATCACCCTGCTCGGTGACTACTGGTTCGACCACAAGGAGCAGCTTCCGTCGGCCGGGCTGGTGGACCTGCTGGCCGAGTTCGGTGTCTCCGCCACCAGTGCGCGCGCTGCGCTCAGCCGGCTGACCCGGCGCGGGCTGCTGCAGTCATCGAAGTCCGGGCGCCGCACTTTTTACGGCCTGACCCCGCTGGCCGAGCGGGTGCTCAGTGAAGGGCTCCGCCGCATTCTGTCCTTCGGGGCGGAATCCGGCGAATCCTGGGACGGGACCTGGCTCGTGGTGGCGTTCTCGGTGCCCGAGGATCAGCGCGATGTCCGGCATGCGCTGCGCTCGCGGCTACGCTGGCAGGGATTCGCCCCGCTGTACGACGGCGTCTGGGTTTCGCCGCGCAGCGATGATTCGGCCGTCGAATCGATCGTCTCGGATCTGGGCGTAGAGACCGTAACAGTGCTTCGCTCGACCGCCGTTTATCCCTCATCCAGCGGCCCCGGTCATCCATTGTCTGCCTGGGATCTGGATGATCTGCGTGTCACTTACGACCAGTTCATCGAGAAATTCTCGCCGCTGCTGGAGCGAGTGCGGCTCGGGCAGGTCACCGCGTCGGAAGCTCTCGTGGCCCGGACGGCGGTCATGGATACCTGGCGCCGGTTCCCGAGCCTCGATCCAGAGCTTCCGTCCGGCGTTCTTCCGGCGCGGTGGCCACGCCAGCGGTCGCGGGAGATATTCATCAGGGTCTATAACGGCCTCGGACCGCTGGCGGAAATCCGGGTGCGGCAGATCATCGCGGCGCATGCGCCCGAGATCGCCCGGCGGGCCGAGCACTTCACGACCGCCTCGGCGATGGCCAGGATCCTGTAGCTGAGCCTGCGGTGGCGCGCGGCCGTCAGTCAGTGACCCGCACGACCGCTGCGCCTGCGGTGTCCCCGGCGGCACATCCGGTGAAGAGCCCGGTGCCGCCGCCCCTCATCCGCAGTTCCTCGATCAGCTCGGCAATCGACCGCAGCCCGGTCGGTCCCTGTGGATGGCCGAAGATCAGGCTGCAGCCGTAGTTGTTCATGCGGTCCAGCGGATACCCGGTCATCTTGCTGAAATAGAGATCGTTCACGGCGAACGGGTTGTGCGTCGTGATCGCGTCTACGTGTGAGATGTCCAATCCAGCATCGGCCAGGGCGCTCAGCGCGGCCGGTACCGGCGCCTGTGGCATGTGCGTCTTCCCCACCCTGGCGAACGCGGTGGCCAGGATGTGCACCACGCCCTCCCCCGCGGCCAGCTCACGGGCACGCTCCACCGAGGTCACCAGCGCGCCCGCGCATCCATCCGCCGGATGCGTCTGCGTCGCAAAGGAATGCACCCCGCCTGGCGTGGCAGGCGCCAGCTTCCTGACCGCGTCCGGATCAAGCGGCCGGACTCCCTCGTCAGCGGCCAGGTGAACGTTCAGCCTGCGCCCCTGTAGGTGCACGGGCACCTGGTAGCGATGCTGGAAGGAGCGATCATCAGCCAGCGCGCGCTCGTATTGCTGATGCCGAAGGATCTTGACATCATCCAGCTCGGATTTCGACACGCCGAGTTCAGCTGCGACGGCCTCGCCGGCCGCGAGCATGCTCGTGCCTGCCCAGGGATCGCGCCCGAAGCTGTCGATCACCCAGTTGAAGCTGATCGGGGCCCCCCCTGGCGCAGCGGGCGCGGGATAGATCAGCTGCGGGCCGTTGCTCGTGCGGTCCATAGCCACCAGGAGCTGCAGCGAACCGCCATCGCCGGCCACGGCACTCGCGGCCGCGTGCAGGCCCGCCACCGAGGTCGCGCACGCCTGGCTGATCATCGGCCCGCTGACCCCCGCCATGCCGATGCGCCCCGCCAGCGTCGGCGCACCGTAGAAGATGTCCGGCTGAGGGACGGTCCAGCCCAGGATGAGGCCATCGACAGCCGAGGTGTCGACCTTCCGGTCGGCCAGTGCCCGGCTGGTCACTGCCGCAGCGAGATCCAGGCCGGGCAGCTCAGCGAGCGAGCCCTGCCACCGGGCAAAGGGCGACGACCATGCGAAACCGGCCGGTATAGCTGCGTTGCCGTAGTGCAACCTCTTGCTCCTCCGCGAAGCCATCGAGAATATGTGTCATTAAATATGACGCTCGTCACAACTATATGGCAGATTGGGAGGATAGTCGCCCGGGCATCGGCTCAGGGCTCGAGCAGCACCTTGACGGCGCCGGTGCGGCGCGCGTTCTTGACCGTCAGTACCGCCTCGTCCCAGCGCTCGAGCGGGAAGCGGTGGGTGATGACCGGGGTCAGATCAAGGCCGGCCGCGACGAAGTCGAAGTAGTGCTCCATGGCGTGCTTGGCGACCCCGCCCACCTCCTCGATGCCGAAGCCGTTCGATCCGATGACGCGCAGTTCCTTGAAGTACAGGGGGGTCCACTCGAACCGCTTTGGCGGCTCGACGCCGGAGACGACGAGCGTGCCGCCCGTGGTGAGCAGCCGCAGCGAGGTCTCGACGGTCTCGGTCGAGCCGATCGTGTCGTAGACAACGGCCGGGCCGTCCTGCAGCCAGTCGCGCTTGCTCCACGGCTGCAGCGGCGTCGCGCCGACGCGCCGCGCGACCTGGCCGACGAGCTCGTCCGGCGAGGTGGACAACACAGCGTGAGCGCCGAGGCGGGTCGCGAGGTCGGTCCGGGCGCCGGGTCGCGTCGCCGCCCACACCTCGGTAGCGGGATAGAGGTGGCGCAGCAGCGCGACCGCCGCAAACGCGAGCGTGCCCGAGCCGTAGACCATTACGGCCTGGCCGTCAGGAGGAGGCACGAGCAGGATCGAGCGCAGCGAGACACTGACCGGGTCCGCCAGCACGGCCGCCTCGTCGCAGACGCCGCCGGGGATGGCGAACAACTGGCTGACGTGCGCAGCGAACCGCTCGGCGTGCGCCCCGGCGGCCGCGGCGCAGTTGCCGAGGTGGATCGATACCGGCAGGTCGCCCGAGCGAAAGTTGCGGCACCAGGGGTAGCGGCCGGCCCGGCAAGCCTCGCATAGCGGGTCGATGCCACGGGGGGCACACGACAGCCACGGGTTGAGTACCACGCGCTGACCCGTGTCCGCGCGGCGCCCGACCACCTCGTGGCCGAGCACGTGCGGGAACGACACCAGTGCCGTGAGCGGGTTGTCGCGGGCACCGTTGAGCAGGATCTGCTTCACGTCAGAGCCGCACAGGCCCGAGAAGGTCGTCTCGACGCGCACCCAGTCCTGAGCCGGAAGCGGCAGCTCATCGATATCCTCGATGCGGACGGGCGCAAAGCGGGAAACAAAGGCGCGCTGCCCGACGCGCCCTCCGATGGTGGAGGCGGCCTCGCGGGCCAGGTTGTGCCGGAACACAAGTGCTTTCACATGGGCCCTCCTTCGCGGGGCAGCCCAACCTACCAAGGCGATCGTCAAGCCCGGCCACCCCCGCACCACCCGGCAATGCCTTAACCGTGGCGCCGGAAGCGGGGGATCCAGCGGGGGACGGTACGCCGGTACGCCAGGTAGGTGCTGCCGAATCGGCGGCGCAGTGTCCGTTCCTCGTAACCGATGACGAACAGGTGGAAAAAGACCGCCATGGTGCCCGCGTAGGCCAGCAGCGGTAGCGACATGAACAGCCACGCCTCCCCGCCGACAATCAGGAGCGCGGCAATGTAGATCGGGTTGCGCACCCAGCGGTAGGGCCCGACCGCGACAAAGCGCGACGGTGCGTCCCATAGGCCGGGAGTGCCGCGTCCCACCGCCGCAAAGTTCCAGATGCACCACACGTACAGCGCCGCCCCGGCCGCGATGACTGCGACCGCCTCCCACGCGGCCGGAGTGACGGCGTGCCCATGGCGGGTCAGGATCCGCCAGGGAACCCAGGCTCCCCCCAGGCCCGGTACCACCACGGTGAACAGGAGATTGCGGACGATGAGGCTTTGCGTGCGGACCATCTTCGCTCACCGCTCCTTCCCCGCATGTTGGTGGTGTGTGCGGCTTAATGGTGCGTGCGGCGGCGGGGGGGTCGAAGGGCCCAGGACAATACAGTCAGTGCCGTCATGACGGCCAGCAGCCCCACCTCGCCGAGGTCGTAGCCCGTGGTCAGGTGGGAGACGATAGCCCCGGTGTAGGTGAAGAAGGCACCCGCGTAGGCCCATTCCTTGAGCACCGGGCGGCCCGGGACGAGCAGGGCGATGGCGCCCAGCACCTTCCAGCTTCCCAGCAGCACCAGGAAATAGGACGGATAGCCCAGGTGCGTCACGAGGTCGCGGACGAAGGGAAGCCGCGCGATGTCCCAGATACCGCCCAGTCCCAGCTCAGCCGCCACCGGAATGGTGGCTAACCAGTAGCCGACCGACCGGCGGCTCATGGCTCCATGACGGCTGGTGATGGCTTGCGGTTCCGCCCAGGTGTCCATGCCGGTGTCCTCTTCTCCTCGGTCCGGTGTCCTCGTCGAGTAGAAACGCTACATGTAGCGTCACTACCTATAGATGGAAGAGTAGCATGGCTACCTATGAGAGCGGAAACCCTGAAGGGCCACCTGGACGGCATCATGCTCGCGGTGCTCGAGCCGGGGCCGCGCCACGGTTACGCGATCATGGAAGCGCTGCGGGTACGCAGCGGGGGCCAGGTCGACCTGCCGACCGGCACCGTGTATCCGGCCCTGCACCGCCTGGAACGGGCGGGGCTGATCCAGGCGAGCTGGTCAACAGCCGGCGGGCGCCGCCGCCGCGTTTACCAGCTGACCCGGCCGGCCGCCGGGCCCTGGACACCGAGCGCAGCACCTGGCGGGACTTCTCCGCGGCCGTCTCCGCCCTTCTGCAGCCCGCGCCGACCGCGGTGAGCTCGCCGTGAGCAGGCACCGCCCGCCGGAGCCAGGTGCCGGGCCGGCCGTGGAACGCTATCTCGCCGAGGTCACGGCCCGGCTGCCCGGCCCGCCCCGGGCCCGTTCCGGCATCGTGGCCGAGCTGCGCTCCGGGCTCCTGGACGCGGCGGACGCGCACGCCTCCGCCGGGCTGCCGCCGACGGAGGCCGTCGCGGGCGCGATCCGCGAGTTCGGCGACCCCGCCCAGGTCGCCGGCGGATTCCGGGCCGAGATCGCCGCCAGTCAGGCGCGCAGCGTGGCGCTCACCTTGCTGGCGACCGGCCCGCTGGTCGGCCTGCTGTGGCTGGCCACGGCCGTAGCCAGCCACCTCGGTATCCGCTTCGGCCTGCCCTGGCAGTGGACCGGCCTGTCCCCCGGCCTGCGCGCGGGAATGCTCCTGGTTGCCGTCGCTGCCGGGGTCACGGCCTGGGCTGCGATACTCGGCATCGCCACCACCGGCCGGCTCACCCGCTGGTTGCCCGCCAGGCCGCGCCGGGCCCCGACCGCCGCGGCGGTCGCCGGGTTCGGCGCAGTGGGCGCCGACGGGCTCGGACTGGTACTGCTCGCGGCCCAGCTGGCCACCGCCCCGGGAAAGCTCTCCCCGGTCCTGGCCGCCGCCGCCGCAGCAGCCAGCCTGGCCCGCCTGATGCTCGCCAGGAGCGCCGCACGGCGTTGCCTGGCCATCCGCGCGAGCCTGGCCTGACCCGGCCGCAGGCCGGCGAGCGCTGCATCGTCTTGGACGCAGCCACTCCAGCTGCGGAGCCGCGGCCAGGGCTACAGCTTGACGTGGGCGGTTGCGGTGATGGTCTGCTCAGCGACGACCGGCGTCAGGTTCGGGTTACACGTGCCCTTCGAGCGGCGCGCGATGAACAGGGAGTTGATCGTGGCCTTTCCCGACCCGCTGATTCCCTTGTACTTGCCGGTGCCGCCGCCCACCGTCAGGCCAGCCGTCGCTTCGAAATTGGCCAGGCAGGTCTTCCGGTTGAGCTGCTGCTTGACGATGTGCAACGGTCCACCGTGGTGGATCTTGAAGCTGCCGCCGGGGAGCTTGACAGTGTCTGTGGTGCTGCCCGAGATGTCAATGCCGCCGGCGGTGAACAGGCCGGAAGCGATCACGGTGTATGTGCTGGCGCTCGGCTGTGTGGTCATCAGATTGAAGTGCTCGGTTCCAGAGCTGGAGGGGCTGGCCGGGCGGGCGCTGGCGGCCGCCAGCCCGGCTCCGGTGATCATCGTGGCCGCGGTGGCCGCGCCGATGAGCGCGGCGATGGTCTTGCGCACTGCTGTCTCCCTTGCTGTGGGACCGGCGGCAGAGGCCGTTCCGGTTACAGCGATCGAACACCTGACGGCAGACGGCTAGCGTCGGGGAATTCCCCTTTATTAACGCGGCCGGCCCTGGGATCAGCGCGGCCATTCGGGCGCTCAGTTCCCGAGGGCGCCGGGATTAGGCGGGACGTCGACGGCGTGCTCCTGGAGTGCGGTCAGGGGAACGATCTCCAGAGCTCGCTCATGAGTGGAAGCCAGCACCACGTGCGCGGCGGCGCCATCGTGATGAGCCCGCAGCCAGTTCGCCGCGGTCACGCACCAGCGGTCCCCGGGCACCAGCCCGGGAAAATGGTACTGGGGCATCGGGGTGCTCAGATCGTTGCCGATGCGGCGCTGGTGGTCAAGGAACTCACTGGTCACCACCGCGCAAATCGTGTGGCTACCTCGATCCTCCGGCCCGGTGCTACAGCACCCGTCTCGATAGAAGCCGGTGACCGGGTCGGTGCCGCACGGTTCCAGCTCACCGCCGAGCACATTGCGATCGCCCATGCCAGCAGTATCGGCGCCAGCGGGCACGCCGGACAAGGACCCGGCCCGGCACGCGCAGGCTGTCAACGAGGCGGGTCCGACGTTGCTTCAGCTCTCACCCGGAAGGTGAATGCGTTTCGTGGAAGGCTGGTCGGGTGGCACACTTCAGCGGCGAGGACCTGACCGGCTCGCGGTTCGAGGACGTTTACCTGACCGACGCCCGATTCCGGGACGTCGACCTCACCAACGCGCGTTTCCATCTGGTCGATCTGACCGGGGTCGTGGTCCGGGGCGCGGCCCTGGTGAACGTGGACATCAGCGGCGAGGTCGAGAACCTGCGGGTCAACGGCGTCGACGTTGCACCCCTGGTCGAGGCCGAGCTCAACCGTCGCTACCCGGACCGCGTGAAGATGCGCCCGGCCGACGCCGACGGGTTCCGCGAAGCATGGGACATTCTCGGGCGGCTGTGGGAGCAGACCGTCGAGCGGGCTCGCGGGATGACCCCGGAGCTGCTCCACGAGCGGGTCGATGGCGAGTGGTCCTTCATCGAGACGCTGCGCCATCTTGTCTTCGCCACGGACGCCTGGGTGAAGCGCGCTATCTTGGGGGAACCGTCGCCGTGGGATCCACTGGACCTGCCCCACGAGGAGATGCCCGACCAGCCCGGCGTCCCGCGCGACCGCGGCGCTCGGCCGTCGCTGGATGAGGTGGTCGCGCTGCGCGCGGACCGCATGGCCACTGTGCGCCAGGTGCTCGCCGATCTCACCGACGAGAAGCTGGCCGGGATGACCGAACCAGTCCTGGAGCCGGGCTACCCGGAGCCGGAGAGCTTCGCCGTACGCCGATGCCTGCGGGCCATCCTCAACGAGGAGTGGGAGCACCGGCTGTACGCCGAACGGGACTTTGACGTGCTCGAGTCCCGGTCGGCTTGACCCGTCGCGTTCTCGGTCACGATTGCGTCGGCAGTCTTGGGCGGCACGCCAGCCTTGTCGAGACCCTTGCTACGAGGCGAAGGCCCCTCCGTCGGTGCTGGGGAGGGGCCTTCGCCTCGTACTTGACCGACGGCTAGCCTGACTGAGACGCTACCGCGCTGTTCCCGTTGTGGTCATATCTCACCGAGACCATCGAACTCTCCGTTGCGCGCTCCGCCGAGAAATGCGCGCCATTCATCTGGCGTGAATCGGAGCACCGGGCCTTCGGAGTCCTTGCTGTCGCGGACGCCGATCTCGCCGCCAGGCAGGCTCGCCACCTCGACGCAGTTGCTGTTGGAGAAACTCAGGGAGCTCTTGAACCAGTGCGGAGCTGAATCCCGCCCTCCCGGGCGGTCTCCGGGCGTAAGTCTTCCCACGTCCTTACCTCGCTGAATGTCGTGTGCTTTAGGATCTCGAACTTGACTACGGAGAGTATTTGTCCAGCTACCTTTAGAGACTTTGGCTTACTGGAGGCTCTCGCGATTGGTGCTCGAGTGTACTCCTGGGCCTTTTTTGGCGTGACGACATTTCTAGTACAGATGTGTTTTCTGGTGTTTGTGGTCGCGGAGGGGCCAGGGCGGCGGCCGGGCCCGCCGTTCGGGTAGCGCGCTGAACGCCCACGGGCTCGCGTCGGCCGACAGCCGAGCCCTGGTTCGCAGGTTGAGGTACGATCGCTGGTTTACCGCCGAGTAAGGGGCTTTCCATGGCACTGGCGTTCGAGCGTGCCGGGTCGGGTCCGCCGCTGGTCCTGCTGCACGGTGTCGGGCATCGCCGGCAGGCCTGGGGAGCGGTCCTTGACCGGCTGACGCCCCACCGCGACGTGATTGCCGTCGACCTGCCCGGCCACGGCGAGTCGCCGCCGCTGCGGGCCGACCGGCCGGTACTGGAGGAGATGCTCGCCGAGGTGCTCGCGCTGTTTGACGGGCTGGGGCTGGAGCGCCCGCACCTGGCGGGCAACTCCCTGGGCGGCAGGCTCGCCCTGCATGCGGCGATAGCCGGGCGGGCGGCGTCGGTCACCGCGCTGTCACCGGCCGGGTTCTGGCGCACCGACCAGGAGGCCCGCTACCCCAAGGCGATCTTCCGGGTCATGCAGGCCGCTGCGCGCCGTCTCCAGGGGGCGGCGCGGCCCTGTCCCGCACCACCGCGGGCCGCGCCGTCAGCCACGGCGCGGTGGTCAGCCGGCCGTCCCAGCTGACCGCCGAGCAGGCGCTGGGCGACATGGCGGCGTTCCTGGCCGCCGACGACGCCCTGAACGCGGTCCTGGACCAGATGACGCCATTCACCGACCTGCTGGACGACGCCGTGCCGGTCACTATCGCCTGGGGAACTCGCGACCGACTGCTACGGCCCCGTCAGATCCTGATGGCCAAGGCCCGGCTGCCCCAGGCCCGTCTGCTGCCACTACCCGGCTGCGGGCACGTCCCGATGACCGACGATCCGCCGCTCGTCGCCCAGGTCCTGCTGCAAGGCAGCAGCCGCGTCCTGGCCAGCTCGGCTCCCTAAACCCAGCCAGGCTCCCTAAACCCAGCCAGGCTCCCCTGAAACACCGCCACCACGGCGGCGGCAGCTCGGCGCAATCCCGGCTCAATACCAGCGCAAGCGCTCGTCAATAGCGGTCGCCGAGGATTGCCTCACGCCCGGGGGCGGTGACTCGCCGAGGATCGCCTCACGCCCGGGGGCGGTGACTCAGGGAGGGACATATGCGGATCTTGCTTATCGCGAGCGCCTACAACAGCATGACCCAGCGGGTGCACGCTGAACTTGCCGATCGCGGGCATGAGGTGTCGATCGAGCTGGCGCTCGGAGCGGAGTTAATGCGCGAAGGGGTCCGCCGCTACGACCCGGAACTTGTCATCGCACCGATGCTGACCACGGCAATTCCTGCCGACATCTGGTCGGCTCGCCCCTGTTTTATCGTCCACCCGGGCCCCAAGGGCGACCGGGGACCGTCCTCACTCGACTGGGCGATCACGGGCGGTGCCGAACGCTGGGGCGTCACCGTGCTCCAGGCCAACGCGGAGATGGACGCCGGCGACATCTGGGCGAGCGTGGAGTTCACGATGCCCCGCTGCTCCAAGGGCTCGCTATATCGGACCGAAGTAGCGGACGCCGCGCTGCAGGCTGTGCTGCTGGCAGTCGCGCGGTTCACCGAAGGCGGCTACCGGCCTGAGCCGTTGGACTACAGCCGTCCCGACGTGCTCGGCACGTGTCGTCCCGCTTGCCGGCAGGAGCATCGCAGGATCGACTGGCAGACCGAGCCAACCTCCTCGGTGGTGGCGAAACTGCTGGCGGCCGACTCCACCCCCGGCGTCCTCGACGTGCTCGGCGACCGCGAGTACTTCCTGTTCGGCGGGTACGAAGAAGACGACCTCCGCGGTGCCGCCGGGGCGATCATCGCACGGCGCGGCGGTGCGGTCTGCCGGGCGACCGTGGACGGAGCAGTCTGGATCCCGCAGCTGCGCCCGCGCCGGATTCCCGGTGGCCCGGTGACTTTCAAGTTGCCGGCGACACTGGCACTGCGCGGATTGCTCGCCGACGTACCTGAGGTCCCGGCACCGCTGACGGCACCGCTGACGGCACCGCTGACGGCACCGCCTGGGCGGCGCACCTACACCGAGATCAGCTACCGTGAGTCCGGCGCCGTCGGCTACCTGGAGTTCTCCTTCCCGGGCGGCGCCATGAGCACGGATCAGTGCCGCCGCCTGCTCGCCGCCTACCGCCACGCTCAAGCCCGGCCAGTGCGGGTCATCGTGCTCGGCGGCCCCAGGGATTTCTTCTCCAACGGCATCCACCTCAATGTGATCGAGGCCGCCGATGATCCCGCGGAAGAGTCCTGGCAGAACATCAACGCCATCGATGACCTGGTCGAGGCGATCCTGACCACTACCGACCGGCTCACGGTAGCGGCGGTGGCCGGCAATGCCGCGGCCGGCGGCCTGATGCTCGCGCTCGCCGCCGACGAGGTCTGGTGCCGGGCGGGCGCCGTCCTCAATCCGCACTACCGGCTGATGGGCCTGCACGGTTCGGAGTACTGGACCTACACCCTGCCCCGCCGCGTCGGCGTGCGGGAGGCAGCCCGGCTCACCGAGGCATGCCTGCCGGTCAGCCCCGCGGCCGCGGTCCGATGCGGCCTGGTCGACCGGGTCATCAGGGGCGACATAGCCGGATACCGCGCGCAGGTAACTGCCCTGGCCGGGCAGCTGGCCCGGAGCCCGGATTACCCGGCGCGGCTGGCCGCCAAGGCAGACGAGCTGGCCGCGGCTGAGAAAGAGCAGCCGCTGGCCGACTACCGCGACGGCGAACTGGCCGTTATGAGGCGTAACTTCTTCGACCCGCGCGAGCCCTACGCGGGGCTGCGCCGCGCGTTCGTCCACAAGGAGAAGCCGGCCCGGACGCCACCCCACCTGGCCCGGCACCGGATCGATATCGATCTCTCCGACGCTGCGCGCTGCCGCGCGCTGCGCTGACGGTCGATGATCAACCGTGGACACCACTGACCGCAGGCCCTCAGCAGACTGGCCGAGCGCGATCGGGAGCTCTGGCGGTTCAGCGTCGCATCCCGCCAATTGACTGAAAGACTGCGCAGGAATATCGGCTGCCTTGGAGCGGGGCTGGCCACCGGGAGGAGAATAATCATGACGAATGGCTCGCTTGTAACGCTGACCGGCAGCGAGCGGGGTCCACTGGTGGGGGCAAGCGCCGCCGGCCCGGTCGATGCGGCCGAGCGGATCGAGCTGACCATTATGACCCGGCGGATAGCCGAGCTGCCGCGCACCGCCGCGGGGGCGCCGGTCCGCCTTTCCCGTGCGGAACTCCGCCGGCAGCACGGCTCTGATCCAGCCGAGCAAGCGCTCGTGGCTCAGGTGCTGACCGGGCTCGGCACCGGCATCGAGGTGACAGAAAGCGACCCCGGCGGCCGCCGGATGCACGTGGCCGGCCCGGCGGGAGCGCTGGCTGACGCGTTCGGCACGGAGCTGACCCTGGTCACCAGCCCCGGGCCGGGCGGATCGCCGGTCACGCACCGCGCGCGGCAGGGCGTCCTGCAGATTCCCGCCAGCCTGGACGGCATCATCGTCGCCGTGCTCGGCCTGGACAACCGGCCGCAGGCCAGAGCCCATTTCCGGCTGGCCAGCCCGGCGGCAGCGGCCACCTCCTACACTCCGCCGCAGGTCGGAGCCGCCTACCAGTTCCCCGCCAACACCGACGGCACTGGCCAGGTGATCGGCATCGTAGAACTCGGCGGCGGCTTCTCGACCGCGGACCTGGACAGCTACTTCTCCAGCCTCGGCATCACCACCCCGTCCGTCACCGCCGTCGGCGTGGATGGCGCGACGAACGTGCCCGGCCAGGCCCCGAACGGGGCCGATGGCGAGGTGCTGCTCGACATTGAAGTGGCAGGATCGCTGGCCCCCGGCGCGGCGCAGCTCGTCTACTTCGCGCCGAACACCGATCAGGGCTTCGTCGACGCCGTCACCACGGCCGTGCAGGCCTCGCCCACGCCGACGGCCGTCAGTATCAGCTGGGGTCAGTCAGAGGACTCCTGGACCGCGCAGGGCCGGTCAGCACTCGACGCGGCCATCGCCGACGGCGCATCGCTCGGCATCACCGTCTGCGTCGCGGCCGGCGACAACGGCAGCACCGACGGCGTCAGCGACGGCAACCCGCACGTCGACTTCCCGGCCTCCAGCCCGCATGCCCTCGCGTGCGGGGGGACCAGCCTCATCATCGACTCAGCGACCGGGCAGATCAGCTCGGAGACTGTATGGAACGACCTGCCGAACGGCGGCGCCACCGGCGGCGGCGTCAGCGACGTCTTCGCGCTGCCGGCCTGGCAGGCCAGCGCGGGGGTACCGGCCGGCCCGAGCGGCAGCACCGGCCGGGGCGTGCCGGACGTGGCGGGCAACGCAGACCCCGCGACCGGCTACCAGGTCCTAGTCGACGGTCAGCAGCAAGTCGTGGGCGGTACGAGTGCCGTGGCCCCGCTCTGGGCCGCACTGATCTGCAGGCTGGCTCAGGCCACAGGTAAGCCGTTCGGCCTGGTCCAGACCGTGCTCTACGCGGGCATCCAGCCGGGTGCCGACGTGGCCGGTTTTCAGGACATTACCGAAGGCAACAACGGAACCTACTCGGCCGGACCCGGCTGGGACGCCTGCACGGGGCTTGGATCACCAGACGGGACCACGCTGCAGACCCGGCTGAGCGCCCAAGGTTAACGGGACCTCCCCCCAGTCCGACGAGCCGACGGGGCCGGCGCTGCTGAAGTGAATGGCTAGCCTCCGGAAGGCCGACCTGGGACCTTAGCCCCGGAGCGCCACCACCTCGTCCAGCCCGGCCCGGAGGTCATCGGCGAGCTGGCCGGGATCGGCGATCGACGACGTATCGGTGTTGATGCCGATACAGCACTCCCCGTCGTGGGAGATGAGGGTGATCATGGCGGCGCACCCGGGCAGCGGGCCGAACGGGTACATGTGCGTGATCCGCGAGCCCGCGATGTACACCGGGTAGGGCACCCCGGGGATGCTGGACACCTGAACGTCGTTCGTGCTGGTGAGCCGGCCCGAAACGATGCCGACGACGGGCCCGGGCAGCCAGCTGAGCGCCGGGGCGAGCGCGGCTGGCACCGCGTCGGCCGCGGCGGCACTGGCCGCGCGGGCGGTCAGCACGAACTGCCGCACGGCGGCGATCCTGGCCGCCGGGTCGCGCTCGGCCATGGGCGCGGCGAATCTGGCCCCGGTGAAGCGGTTCCCGCCCTGCGGGTCATCCTGGGTGCGCAGGCTGATCGGGAACCCGACCACGAGCCGGTCGAGCGGGGCGTCGTGCCGCTCGTGGTAGCGACGGAACCCGCCGATCACCGCGGCCAGCAGTCCGTCGTTAAGAGAGCCGCCCGCCGCCTTCGCGCCGGCCTTGAGGTCAGTCAGCGGAACGTCGATGACGTCGAAGCGCCAGTCGCCGCCGCGCTGGGCCAGCAGCGGCGAGCCGCGCGGGGGGGCCGCGTTCTGGCCGGCCCAGCGGGCCACGCCTACCGCCTGCCCGGCCACCCGCGAGGCCGACTCGAAGGGCCTGGCCAGCGCGCCGAGGACCCCGGCCCCCTGACGGAGCGCGGTCATGGGCGTGGCCCGGACCGCACCCGCGAGCTGCGTGGCGAGCAGCCCGGTCCGCGATGCCCCGGACGCGGCCGGGACCGCAGGCTCGGGCCGATGCGGGTCATGCTCGGCGCTGCGACTGTGCAGCCGCGTCATCAGCTGGACCGCGCCGAGCCCGTCGGTGACGCTGTGGTGGCTCTTGACCGCGTACCCGGCCCGGCCGCCGGCGAGGCCCTCCACGAGCAGCGCCTGCCACAGCGGCCGGTCGCGGTCGAAGGGTGCGGCCGCGAATTCCTGCACGATGTCGAGCAGCTGGCGCAGCGAGCCGGGAGCGGGCGCGCGGACCCGATGAACGTGCCAGGACAGGTCGAGGTCGCCGACTGTTACCCAGGTCGGGGTCCCGAGCGCGAGCGTCGGCTCGACGACCCGCTGCCGCATCCGCGGCACCATGCGGGAGGCCCAGTCGTGGGCCGCGAGCAGCCGGTCCCAGTCCGGGGCAGGGTCGAGTAGCTCCAGCATGCTGACGTTCACCCGCAGCCGGGGGTCAGCGGCCTCGGCGCGCCACATGGCTGTTTCCAGCGGGCTCATCTCGGTGGAAATCCCCCACTCCAGCGGCTCGGCCGGCGGCGGACCGGGGCTGGCCAGCGCCGTGGTCTCCACTCGCCCGGAACCGGCGGTCGGCCAGTTGGCGAGCGTCGCCAGGTACTGCCCGCGAACCTGGTGGACGTAGGAGTCGAGGTCCCCGGCCACCCAGCCGGTCGTGGGGACCGGGGGAAGGACCGCGACTTGCACGGTGCCCGAGTGGATCGTCGTTGCCCCGCGCCACATCAGCTCCCCGGAGTTGCGGATGACGATCGGCACGATCGGCACCCCCGCTTGCATCGCGACGTGGAAGGCGCCCTTCTTGAAGGGCCCGAGCGCGGGCGTCGCCGACCGGGTACCTTCCGGCGCGATGGCCAGCGAGATCCCATCACGGAGCCGCTGCACCGCCGGCTCAAGGGCCTTGAGCGCCTGGGCGGTGTCGTGCCGGTCGACGAACGCCACGTCGGCGAGCCGGAACATCAGCCCGAACCCGGGGCTATTGGCCAGTTCCTTCTTAGCCACGCCGGTGAACCCGCCGCGCAGCAGCTTGGCCAGGATGAGCACGTCGAGCTGGCTCTGGTGGTTGAAAAGGAAGACGGCGGGCCGGGTGGCCAGGTGCTCGGCGCCGTGGACGTCCAGCCGCACGCCGGCCAGCACACTGCCCACCTCGCCGGCCAGGGTGGTGCCGAGATCGACAGCCTCGCGCCGGGAACCCGTCACCACCCCCAGCGCGGCGCCGGTCGTGAAGCCGCCGATCAAGCCGGCCAGTCCCGCCGCGGTCCGGGCGATGTCCCCGGCCCCGGGCCGGCCGCGGGAGCGGAACCTGGCTACCGGCCACCCGTAGTGCCGCGCGGCCGCTTCCAGGTCACGGTCGGGATTGAGGGCCCGCGGCCGCCCGGCGGTCCGCAGGAACGGCACGTCCTCGTGGCCATTTGAGTAGGTGTAGCTCTCCGGCAGGTCGATGTCGTGCTCGGCAGCGAACGTGCGGACCGCCGTGGCTTTGCCCGCGCGCCACAGCAGCGGGCCGCCGGGGCGGCCGGTGCAGATGCCGTTCACGATCTCCACCGGCGAGACCAGGATGTATTCCACGCCCATCGCCCTGGCCGCGGGCTCGACCTGGAACCGGGTGGCGGATGAGGCCAGCACGACCGTGTGCCCGGCCCGTTGGTGGGCCCCGACCAGCCGCCACCCCTCCGGGTACAGCGAGCCGGAGATCCCCTGCACGAACAGCCGCTCTCCGAGTTCGGCGAGCTCGTCCTCGCTGCGCCCCGCCCAGGTGTGCATGCTCAGCACCGTGAACCGCTCGAAGTCCTCCTCCGTGGTCACGCCGCGCAGGCCGGTGAGCAGCATCCGTCCCAGATCGGCCGGTGCGATCTGCAGCGACCTCAGATGGTGGCGGGCGAACGCCGACAGCGAGTACCCGTCGATCAGGGTGCCGTCGAAGTCGAAGAACGCCCCCACGTGCGGGCCCTGTGGCCCGGCCTCGACGTCGGCGATCAGCTGATCTTCTGACCATGGCCTGGCCGTGGACTGGCTAGAGTGCGACACCGACCGCCTCCCGTCGGCACACCGCGTCGATCTCGTCGATCATGATGAGCCGTCCCACAACGTCACGCAGCCGCGCGGCGAAGGCCTGCCTGCGCTCGGCCAGCTCCTCGCGGCCGGGATCGATCAGATCCAGGTTCGCGGCGAGCTTCATCGCGCTCGAGAACAGCTCCCGTGACAGCGACTCCGGCCCGTGCAGCTGCCCCTGCAGCAGCATCTGCCGCCCGACGCCGCCGCATTCGTCGAGGAACTCCTTTTCCACGATCGGATGGCGAGGCTGGCGCGCGGCGAGCCGCTCGGCGACGACGAGCTGCGCGTCCAGGAACGACCGCAGCACCCGGTTGGCGACCAGGAGTTCCGACCGTTCCAGCACGGCGCGCCCGTCGGCCGCCGTCTGGAAGCCGGGATCCAGCCGCTCGAGTTCGGCGCCGAGCTCCGCGCGGTAGGACGCCTTGTCCGGGAAAAAGAACTCGAACTTCAGCTGGTCGCGCAGCCGCATGGCCTCGTCCCAGCGGTCAGCGGGCTCGCTGAGCATGACCAGCTCCGCTACCGCCCGGTCGACGAAATGGTGAATCGCGCTGTTCCGGTAGAACGCGGCGACCAGGTGCTGGCCCCGCTCGATGGCATAAACCGGCTCCTGTCCGCCGGTGTAGACGGTGACCACATTCTGCTGGGCTAGCGCGCCCAGCACCCGGCGCACCCCGGCGTCGGTTCGCAGCGCGTCATCCGAATGCGGGAGACTCCGCTCGGCCAGGTAGCCGCGCAGCGGCTCGAGGACCCCGCGGACCTGGCCCAGGGTCAGCGCCCGGTCGCGCACGCCCAGCAGCGCCAGCGTGACCAGCGCGGTGGCCGTCGCGGGGGTGACCCGGTTGATCCGGACCGCCACCTCGAACGCGACCTTCTGGAGCGCGAGCCGGCGGGCGTCCGGATTATCGTCATCGCCGCCGGACTCCAGGGCCTCCCGCACCGACAGCGGTTCCGCGAACCGCACATGCACCGTGCCGATCCTGGCCAGCTGTCCCCTGGCGTAAGAGGCCAGCCAGCCCAGCCCCTCGGGCTTCTTCGCTCCCCCGCCCTGCTCAGCCGCCATCGCCGACACCTCGCGGAGCTGGTCGTAGGTGATGGCCACCGGCACCAGGTAGGCATCGTCGGCCCGGCCGCGCGCGACCGCGTCGGCGACGTAGGCCAGCAGGCCGTAGCGCGGCGGGCGCAGCTTGCCGGTCCGCGAGCGGCCGCCCTCCAGGTACCACTCTAGGTTGAAGCGCTTGGCGAGCAGGTAGCCGAGGTACTCGCGCAGCGCCAGCTTGTAGATCTCGTCGCCAGCGAAGCTGCGCCGGATGAATATGATCCCGGCGCGCCTGGCCAGCGAGCTGATCGGCCAGATGCGGAGGTTGTCGCCGCCCAGCAGGTGATTGCGGGGGAAGTCATGCTCGGCGAGGACGTCGGCCAGCAGGAGCGGGTCGGCGTAGGAGCGGTGGCTGGGGAGGAAGACCAGTGCGTGGTGGCGGTTCAGCTCGCGCAGCCGGCCCAGCCCGGCCGTGTCGGCCTGGACGTCCCACGCGTAGGCGTGCAGCGGGCGCAGCGCGCCGGAGAGCAGGTCGACCGCGATCGGGCTCATGGAGGCAACCAAGCCGTCCAGGGCCGCCCGGGTGCGTTCCGCCGCCTCCGAATCGGTCAGCTCAAGCCGGGCGGCGAGCCTGGCCACGTCGGCGCGGTATTCCCGGCTGTCCTCGATCGCCTCGATGACGTCCTTCGGCACCTTGTAGCGGTATCCGAGCAGCACCCGCTCGGAACGATCGAGTGCGAGCCTGGCCTGCCGGGACACGAACTGCGCGAACGAGCCGGCACCGCCCCAGCGCTCGCGCAGCGCGGCCACGGTGGCGGGCTCCGCGACCACCATCCGGGCCCGGTCGGGCTCGCGCCGCATGATCCGGGTCTGCCAGAAGACCGGCGGCCGCCGCGGATTGACCTGCGACAGGATGTCCGACCAGCGGACCCGCCGCTCGCCGTCCCGCTCGCGAGGCAGCCACGCGACACGAGCGGCGGTGATGACCGTATCCGGCGGCGCCCCGGCCAGCGACCGGGCCAGTGCCGGGCCATCCAGTGGCAGCACCCCGGACGGCGGTACGTCGATCTCACCGAGCCACCGTTTCACCAGCGCGCGCTCCACCTCGCCGGCCGGCTCAGCAAGCAAGATCAGCAGGGCCTGGCCGCCGACAGGGCCGTCGCCTGCCGCGGGCTGCGCTGGCCGCGGGCCCCCCATGCTCGGCTCCTTCCCTCATCCAACATCTTTGCCCATCCCTCGATCGGGGTCACCCAATGCACCGGAAAGCCCCATTTACCCGGCCGGTGATGCTGCACCATGGTGCCCAGCTTCGTTTCGCATGCTACGACCTGACCTGGCGACCGGGCGCGGCACCCAGCACACCCTGAGAGGCGGCCATGGCCCACTCCGCTCCCACCGGCAAGAGTCACGTTAAGCGGATCGCGGTCACGGTCCTGCTGCTGGCGGCGATTGGCGGCACGTTGTGGGTGCCGTTCTACGCGCGCTCTATGCCGAAATTGGGTGATTTCCCGTTCTTCTACTGGTATCAGCTGATCCTGGTGCCGGCGGTCGCCATCGTGTGCTGGCTCTGCTCCGTGCTGCTGAGAGCCAGGCCCGCCGCACCGGCCAGACCCCCGCATGGCGGGGGGCTGCGGAAGTGAGTCACGTCAACCCGGTCGCGTTCAGCATCCTCCTCGTCTCTTTCCTAGCCGTCACCATGATCGGCTTCGCCGCAGCCAGATGGCGCCCGGCGGAGGACCCCATGCACCTGAACGAGTGGGGTCTCGGCGGTCGCGGGTTCGGGACCTTCGTCAGCTGGTTCCTGCTGGGCGGTGACCTCTATACCGCCTACACATTCATCGCCGTGCCGGCCCTGGTCTACGCCGTCGGCGCGGCGGGGTTCTACGCGCTGTCGTACACGATCGTGGTCTGGCCGATCGTGTTCATTTTCGCCCCGCGGCTGTGGTCGGCCGCCCGCGCACGCGGCTACGTCACTCCCGCCGAATTCGCCCGGGGCCGGTACGGCTCGCAGGGCCTCGGGCTCGCGGTGGCGCTGACCGGCATCCTGGCCACCATGCCCTACATCGCGCTCCAGCTGGTTGGCATCGAGTCGGTCCTGACCGTCATGGGAGTCGGCGGCAGTTCCGGCCACGCCTTCGTCAAGGACCTGCCGCTGATCATCGCGTTCATTGTCCTTGCTGCCTATACCTACTTTGCCGGACTGCGCGCGCCGGCCCTGATCGCCTTCGTCAAAGACTCGCTCATCTACGTGACGGTCATCGTGGCGATTATCTATATCCCCGCGAGGCTCGGCGGCTGGGGCCATATCTTCGGCGCTTCGGCGGCGCACCTGAAGACGGTGAACCCCACGACCCACAAGCCGTTTGGCAGCCTGATTGTGGCACCGTCCGGAGAATGGGCCTACGCTACCCTCGCGCTCGGCTCCGCGCTGGCGCTGTTCATGTACCCGCACGCGGCCACCGGGGTATTCGCGGCCCGGCAGCGCAGCGTGATCAGGCGCAACGTGACCATGCTGCCCGTCTACACGCTGATGCTCGGCCTGATCGCGCTGTTCGGCTACCTGGCGCGGGCGACACCGGCCGTGAACGCCGGCGTCAAGGCCGCTGGCGGCAACGCGCAGCTATCGGTGCCGCTGCTGTTCGAGCACATGTTCCCCAGCTGGTTCGCGGGGATCGGCTACTCGGCGATTGTCATCGGCGCGCTCGTCCCCGCGGCCATCATGTCGATTGCCGCGGCGAACCTGTTTACCCGCAGCATTTACAACGAGTTCTTCAATCCCGATGCCACCCCGGCGCAGGAGACGCGGGTCGCCCGGGTGGCGTCGCTCGTCATGAAGGTCGGCGCGCTGGGCTTCGCGCTCGAGCTGAACAAGACGTTCTCGATCAATCTGCAGCTGCTCGGCGGAATCTGGATCCTGCAGACCTTCCCGGCGATCGTCATTGGCCTGTACACGAGCTGGTTCCATCGCTTTGCGCTGATCACGGGCTGGGCGTCCGGGATGGTGTACGGCACCATCGAGGCCTACCGGACGCCGGGCGGCGGCCAGGCGCATTTCGGTGCCGCCACCGCTCCGGTGTTCGGACACATCACCTATATCGCGATCACCGCTCTGGCCGTCAACCTGGTGGTCGCGGTGGTGCTCACCCCCATCTTCCGCGCGCTCCGGCTGCCGAACGGATACGACGAGACCCGGCCCGCCCACTACTGCGCCGACTCCGCGGCAGAGCCCGCCGCCCGGGCCGGAACCCGGGGCGCCTGACCGGCCGGGCCGCCCGCCCCGGTGGTTTCCTGGAGGTCCGGTGGTTTCCTGGAGGTTCAGTCGCGTTTCCTGGAGGTTCAGCGGAACGCGCTGACGCCGGTTTCAGCGCGGCCGATGAGCAGTTTCTGGATCTGGCTGGTGCCTTCGTACAAGGTCATCACCCGGGCGTCCCGCATGTACTTCTGCACCGGGTATTCATCGATGTAGCCGTAGCCGCCGAGCGCCTGGATAGCCAGATTCGAGGCCCGGACCGCGGCCTCCGAAGCGAAGTACTTCGCCTTGGACGCCTCGACCCCGAAGGGCTCGCCCCTCTCGATCAGGTCCGCGGCCCGCCAGACCAGCAGCCGGGCGGCATCGGCGTCGACCGAGATGTCGACGATCATCTCCTGGATGAGCTGGAACGAGGCGAGCGGGCGGCCGAACTGGTGCCGCTGCGTGGAATAGTGGACCACCGTTTCGAGGCAGCCCTGGATGATGCCGACGCAGCCGGCGCCGACGGACACCCGCCCCTTGTCGAGAGACTGCATGGCGACCGAGAACCCCGCACCCTCCTCGCCGAGCCTCGCCGAGGCCGGGACGCGCACGTCGGTGAGGAAGATCTCGGCCGTGGCCTGCCCCCGAAGCCCGAGCTTGCCCTTGATCTCCCGCGTCTCGAAGCCGGGGGTGTCGGTCGGCACCAGGAACGCCGAGATCCCTTTCGGGCCCGGTCCGCCGGTGCGCGCGAAGACCAGGCAGAGATCAGCCCAGGTGGCGTTGGTGATGAAGACCTTCTGGCCCGACAGCAGGTAGTCGTCGCCGTCGCGCACCGCGCTGGTCGCCAGGTGGCTGGGGTCCGAGCCGGCCTCGGGCTCGGTCAGGGCGAAGCAGCCGAGCTTTGCGCCGGTCGCGATCTGGCGAAGCCAATGCTGCTTCTGTTCCTCGCTGCCGTGGGACAGGAGCGCCTTGCCGACCAGGCCCATGGATACCGACACGATGCCCCGGACCGCGGAGTCGGCCCGGCCCAGTTCCTCCATGCCGAGACAGTAAGTGATGTAGTCGCCGCCGATCCCGCCGTATTCGGCCGGGATCGTCAACCCGAAGAACCCGATCTCACCCAGCTTGGGGATGATCGCGGGGTCCACCGCTTCGGCCCGGTCCCACTCAGTGCGATACGGCACGACCTCCTTGTCGAGGAATTCACGGGCCACGGCCCTGAATGCCTTCTGGTCCTCGCTGAGGGTCAGGTCCATGTTTCCTCCGGCCGTGTTCGCTCCATCATCGCCCACATCCGGGTGACCGCGGCAGGCCGCCGGGCCACGAAGGCTTCTCGGCCCGCTGGCCTAACCATCGGGTGCCGCACGACGTAGGCTGCGAATGGCAGAGGAGGTTCCCGTGACAACAGTCGAAACGGTACGGGGGCCGGTGGAGGTCGCCGACCTTGGCTCGACCCTGATGCACGAACACGTTTTCGTTCTTTCCACCGAGCACGCGCAGAATTACGGCGACGGCCTGTGGTGGGACGAGGAAGCCCGGGTGGCGGATGCGGTCGCCCGGCTGCGCGATCTGCGGAGCAGGGGAATCACCACGATCGTCGACCCGACGGTCTGGGGGCTCGGCCGCTATATCCCGCGGATCCAGCGGATCGCCGAGCAGGTCGACCTGAACATCGTGGTCGCCACCGGCCTGTACGCCTACGAGGAACTGGCGCACCAGTACGCGTTCCGCGGCCCCGGCCTGCTGCTGGACATACCGGAGCCGATGGTCGCCGACTTCACCCGCGACCTCACCGAGGGCATCGGCACCACCGGCGTCAAGGCGGCCTTCCTCAAGTCGTGCGTCGAGGCACCCGGCCTCACCCCGGGGGTGGAGCGCATTAACCGCGCCGTGGCTCGCACGCACGTCGAGACCGGTGCGCCGATCACCGTGCACACCTCAGGCCCGGCGCAGTCCGGGCGGCTGGTGATCGACCTGTTCCGCAAGGAGGGTGTCGACCTGGCCAAGGTGGTCATCGGGCACGCCGGGGACAGCAACGACCTCGGCTACCTCATGGAGGTGGCTGACACGGGGGCGACGCTCGGCATGGACCGGTTCGGGCTCGACTTGTTCAACCCGACGGCCGACCGGGTACGGACCATCGCGGCGCTGGCCGCGCGCGGCTACGCCGACCGGATGGTCCTCGCCCACGACGCGAACTGCTTCATCGACTGGTTCGGGGCCGACGAGGCGGCGACCAAGGCGGCCGCCGCGCCCAACTGGCACTACACCCACATCAGCGACGACGTGCTGCCCGCCCTGCGCGAGGCCGGGGTCACCGACGCGCAGATCGACCAGATGCTGGTGGACAACCCGCGCAGGTACTTCAGCGGAGGCACGTCGTGATCACGCCGTTCGACACCGCCGGGGTCACCAGGGGCGCGGACGGCATCAAGCGCTACGACGGGCTGCCCGAGAGCCTGATCCACATGCTGCGCAGCGTGGTCGAGCAGCATCCGGACCGCGAGGCGCTGGCCGAGACCGGCGGCGGCCCGCGGCTGTCCTACCGCGAGCTGTGGGACGGTGCGGCGCGGGTGGCGGGCGGCCTGCGCGCGGCCGGCCTGCAGCGCGGTGACCGCGTCGCGCTGCGGCTCGGCAACGGCGTCGACTGGGTCCTCGCGTTCTTCGGCACCGTGCTGGCGGGCAGCATCGTCGTACCCGTCAACACCCGGCTCACCGAGTCCGAGGTGGCCTTCGTGGTGTCGGACAGCGGCGCCAGGTACATCTTCGCGCCGGGCGAGCCGCTGCCGGACGCTGATCCGGTGGCGATCGACGACGCGGGACCCGACGACCCGGCGGCGATCTTCTACACGAGCGGCACGACCGGCTTCCCCAAGGGCGCGATCACTACCCACGCGAACTTCCTGTCGAACTGCGAGACCTGCCATCGGTGCCTTGCCACGAGCGGGCCCGAGCCACCGCGCACGCTGATCTCGGTGCCGCTGTTCCACGTCACCGGCTGCAACAGCCAGCTGCTCTTCATCGCCTACCTCGCCGGGACCAGCGTCATCATGCCGCAGTTCGATGTCGCCACGTTCCTGCGGGCCATCGAGGCCGAGCGGATCGACGTGCTGACCACCGTGCCGGCCATCTACTGGCTGGCCATCAACCAGCCCCAGTTCGCCGAGACCGACGTGTCCACGGTGCGGGCCCTGTCCTACGGCGGCGCGCCGATCGCACCCGACCTGGTCGGGCGGATCATGAAGGCGTTCCCCACCGCCCGGGTGGGCAACGGGTTCGGCCTCACTGAGACCTCCAGCGTCACCAGCTACCTGCCGCACGAGTACGCCGCCGGGCACGCCGACTCGGTGGGCTTTCCGGCCCCGGTATGTGACGTGCAGGTGGAAGCCATCGGCCTGCAGGACGTCGGCGAACTGCTCGTCCGCGGGCCCAACGTGGTGGCGGGCTACTGGGGCAACCCGGAAGGCACCGCCCGGGTCTTCACCGACGGGTGGCTGCACACCGGCGACCTGGCCCGCATCGACGCCGAAGGTCTCATCTACATCGTCGACCGGGCGAAGGACATGATCAACCGGGGCGGCGAGAACGTGTACTGCGTCGAGGTCGAGAACGCCCTGGCCGGCGCGCCCGGGGTGTACGAGGCGGCCGTGGTCGGCGTGCCCGACGAGATGATGGGCGAGAAGGTCGGCGCGGTCCTCGTGCCCGTACCAGGCACCACGATCGACGTCGACGCGGTCCTGGCTTACCTGCGGGAGCGGATCGCCGATTTCAAGGTGCCGCAGTACGTCGTCGTGCGACCCGGCCTGCTGCCCCGCAATGCCGGAGGCAAGCTGCTCAAGCGGCAGGTACGCGACGAAACCAGCTGGCACTGACCGGCCCGCACCGCCCGGATTAGCTGATCTCCGGCTCGGGCTCGTGGGCCAGCCATAGGACGGCGAGGGGCGGCAGCGTGAGTGTGGCGGAGTAGTCCAGGTCGTTCCAGCTGATGGGTTCGGCGGCGACGGCACCGGTGAGGACGTTGCCGCCGCCGAACTCGCCGCGGTCGGAGTTGAGGATTTCCACCCAGCGTCCCGGATGCGGGAGCCCGATGCGGTAGCCATGGCGAGGCACCGGCGTGAGATTCGCCACGCAGGCGACGCTGCGCCCGCCCGTCACCGGGAACCTGAGAAACGACAGCACGCTGTTATCGGCGTCGTTGGGGTCGATCCAGCGAAAGCCCGTCCAGTCGAAGTCCTGCTCCCACAGCGCGGGCTCGTGCCGGTACACGGTGTTGAGCGCGCGAACCAGCGCCTGCACGCCGGCGTGCTCCGGGTAGTCGAGCAGGTGCCAGTCGATGCTGCCTTCGTGCCGCCACTCGTCGTTCTGGCCGATCTCGCCGCCCATGAACAGCAGCGGACGGCCGGGGTGCGCCCACATCCAGGCCAGCAGGGCCCGCAGGTTCGCCAGCTGCTGCCAGCGGTCCCCCGGCATCTTGGCCAGCAGCGAACCCTTTCCGTGCGATACCTCGTCGTGGCTCAGCGGCAGGATGAAGTTCTCGCTGAACGCGTACAGCAGCGCGAACGTGAGCTCGTGATGGTGGTAGCGCCGGTGCACGGGATCAATGGCGAAGTACTCCAGGGTGTCGTTCATCCACCCCATGTTCCATTTGAACCCGAAGCCGAGCCCGCCCAGGTAGGTCGGGCGGGAGACGGCCGGCCAGGCGGTGGACTCCTCGGCGACCAGCATGATCGAGGGGTGGTGCCGGTACACCACCTCGTTGGTTTCCCTGATGAAGTCAATGGCTTCCAGGTTCTCCCGGCCTCCGAACCGGTTGGTGATCCACTCGCCCTCCCGGCGCGAGTAGTCCAGGTAGAGCATCGAGGCCACCGCATCGACGCGCAGGCCATCGACGTGGAATTCCTCGATCCAGAACAGGGCGTTCGCGATCAGGAAGTTCCGGACCTCGTGGCGCCCGTAGTTGAACACCAGCGTGCCCCAGTCCGGGTGCTCGCCCAGGCGGGGGTCGGCGTGCTCGTACAAAGCCGTGCCATCGAAGCGCGCCAGCGCCCAGTCGTCCTTGGGGAAGTGCCCGGCGACCCAGTCGACGAGCACCCCGATGCCTGCCTGATGCAGCCGGTCAACCAGATAGCGGAAGTCGTCGGGCGTCCCGTACCGCGCCGTCGGCGCGTAGAACCCGGTCACCTGATAACCCCAGGAACCGTAGAACGGGTGCTCCGCGATCGGGAGGAACTCGACATGCGTGAAGCCAAGGTCGGTGAGGTACCCGGGCAGGGCCTCGGCCGCCTCGCGGTAGGTCAGCGGCCGCCACCCGCCGTGGCCGTCCTGGCTCATCCGCCACGAGCCCAGGTGACATTCGTAGATCGACACCGGAGAGCGCAGCAGGTCCGTGGTCTGGCGGTCAGCGAACCACGCCGCGTCCTGCCACTCGTGCTGGCTCTGGGTGACCACACTCGCGGTGGCCGGCGGCACCTCGGTGGCGAAGGCGTACGGGTCCGCCCGCAGGCTCAGATGTCCCTGCTGGGTCACCACCTCGAACTTGTAATGCGCGCCCGGGCCGACCTCCGGTATGAAGATCTCCCAGACCCCGGAGCTGCCCAGCACCCGCATCGGGTGCAGGCGGCCGTCCCAGCCGTTGAAGTCACCAACCACCCGCACCGCCTGGGCGCTGGGCGCCCAGACCGCGAACGACGTACCGGACCTGCCTTGATGTACTCGCACCTGCGCGCCGAGGTGGCGCCACAATCCCTCGTGCCGGCCCTCGGCCAGCAGGTACAGGTCCAGCTGCCCGAGCGTGGGCCAGTATCGGTACGGATCATCGGCGGTCGTCACGACGCCGTCCTGGTAGGTTGCCTCCAGCCGGTAGTCCGGGATGTCGGGACCGTCTAACGTCCCGGCGAACACCCCCGCGGGATGCACGCGGCTCATCTCGATCCGCTGCTCACCAGCGAGGACGGCCATGCTGATCGCGTCGGGCCGCCACCCGCGGATGACCACGCGATCGCCGCCGTCGTCGTCTTGTACCGGGTGCGCTCCCAGCACCGAGTGCGGATCGTGGTGCTGGCCGCCGACCAGACGCTCAAGGTCCGAACCGACTACCGTCAGCCCGAGATGAGCCGATGAGTCCATGCCCTCCCCTTCCGGCGCAACACCCGCGGCCGTCCGCGAACGTGTAGATCCTCCCAGTCTGCCTGGGTACGTGACAAAGCAGGAAGTCACCCTCGTATCAGGCCGCGTGACTGCGCCGGCGCTGGTGCTACCTCAGGTGCTACCTCAGGCGCTACCTCTCAGGCCAGGTTTCATGCGGGCCGGGCTGGGGCCGCTGGGACGGCGGCCTGGGCTGCGTCCCGGCCTGCTGAGCCGAGCCAGCTGGTGATCGCGCTCGCGGTGTCGGCTGCGGCTTCGAGCTGGGGTACGTGGCCCACTCCGGGCATTTCGATCAGTGTCCAGGACGGGTTGGCGCGCGCCGCCGCACGGGCCACCGTGATGGGCACCATCCGGTCGCGCGCGCCGTGCAGCAGCAGCACCGGGCAGGTGATCGAGCCGATCGCGCGCCGGTATGCTCCGCCGCGCGGGTTGCCAAAGGTGGCGATCGCGGAGCGGGCCGAAGTGGCGATCTCCCGTTCGGCCTCCGGCGACATGAGAGCCTGGCGGGCGACCGTGACATGCTGGGCGCGCACGTCGGCCGGCACCCGTGAGGGATCCACGCAGCACAGCGACAGGATGCTGGCGACCAGCGCCTCCGGCGACATGCGGCGGCGGAGGCGCATCAGCAGCGGGCCAAGGCCCGGCGTGGCGTAGGCGGCCAGCATCGGGGTGACGAACCGGTCCGGCATCGCAGGCACCAGCGGCAGGGCCGGGCCGACCAGTACCAGCCCGACCACGCCGGCCGGGGCCGCGCTGGCCTCCAGCAGGGAGACCATCCCGCCCATCGAGTTGCCGACGAGCAGCACCGGGCCCGCGGGCACGGCTTCGATGAAGCGGTGCAGCGCAGTCCGCAGGGCCGACACGTCCGTGCCGCGTCCGTGCGACCGGGTGAGGCCATACCCGGGAAGGTCGAGGGCGAGCACCCGGTAGCGGCCGGTCAGTAACGGCGCGATCGCTGACCAGTTCACCGCCGAGCCGGCCAGCCCGTGCACGCAGACGACCACCGGCCCGCTGTCCGGCCCGCCGAAATCGAGGTAGTGGAGCGGGCCGTCGAGGTCAATCCACCGCGAGCGGGCCCCCGCGACCAGTGGCCGTACGTCCTCGCCGGCCGGGCGCGGATCGGCAACTAGCGGGCCAGCCTGCGCGGCCCGGCCCTCCGTCGCGCCGGTCAGGATCCGCGCCGACGCCAGCGCCAGCGCCGGGGTGGCGATCATGGTGCGCAAGCCGGCCGCCAGGTAGCGGCCGCCGAGGAAACCGGTTGCTGCCTGTGCCGCAGATGAGGGAAGAGCCTGCGGATGATCTGAGCTGAGTGCGACCTGCGAAGCGGCTGGGCGGTCAGTGGTCACGGTACGGTACCCCCGGTCGGGTCCACGGGCCCCCTGCATTAGGGCTCGACCCTGGTGATGTGACGATGCGCCGCGGCATCCGGGCTGACTAGTGACCTTTGGCCCGTTGCGAGAGGTACCTACGTCCCGGGCAGTCCGGTCAGGCGATACTGAGGCCTCCGTCGACGGGCAGCGTGACGCCGGTCACGTAACGCGCGGCGTCCGAGGCGAGGAACACGATGACGGCGGCGATCTCGGCCGCCTCGCCCTGCCGCTTGGCCGGGATCAGACCGAGGAAACGGTCGACATAGCCGGGCGGGTATGCCTGCGTCATCTCGGAGCCGAAGAAGCCAGGGGCTACCGCGTTGACCCTGATCCCCTTGCGCGAGGTCCACTGGGCCGCGAGGTCACGGGTGAGCCCCAGCAGGCCGGCCTTGGACGCGGCATAGGCGGCCTGCGGCAACCCCGCGGTCACGATGCCGAGCACGCTCGACACATTGACGATCGACGAGCCCGGCCGCATCACCCGCGCGGCGGCCTGCGCCATCCAGTAGCAGCCTTCCAGGTTCGTCTCCAGAACCGACCGAAACTCCTCGGGCGTTTCGATCGAGGCGGGGACGGCGCTGCCCACACCGGCGTTGTTGACCAGGATGTCGACCCGGCCGAGCGTCGCAACGGTCCGATCGATCAGCCGGCGGCACTCTTCGGGGCGCCGCACGTCGGTCGGCACGGCGAGCGCGCGCCGCCCGGCCGCTTCGACAAGCTTGCTGGTGTCGGCCAGCCGCTGCGCGCGACGGGCCCCGAGCGCGACGTCGGCGCCGGCCTCCGCGAGCGCGCGGGCGGCGGCCACGCCCAGCCCGGAGGAGGCCCCGGTTACCACGGCGACCTTGCCATCAAGTTGAAACAATCCGAGCACGGTCATCGATGCACACCCCAGGACTATCCCAGATAGTAATCAGATGGCATTGGCATGAGCCTCGACTTGATCCGGGCCGCCGGGCGCTCGGCGCAACGCTCGGCCTCGGCTCGTGACTCATGCAGGTGCCCGCATAGCCCGCAGAGATCCTCGGCCGCATCGCTATCGGTGATCTGCACTGGGCCTTCCGGCGTATCCGGCCACGCAGGAGGCGGCGCGGCGAGGTAGGCGATCGGGCTCTTTCCGGCCGCTATCGCTGGCGTTCTGCCAGCTGGTTGTGTTCCCATCACGACCTCCTTCGACCCCACGCCGAGGGCAGCGCCCTGCGACGTTAGTGCGAACTCTTGGCCTGACGGTTCTGGGTGCCTAGGGCAGAATGGGCCTGTAAATAAGGGCCAAAGACCTTAAGTCAAGTCACAACTACCCACTTCAGAGGTGGGTGGTACGAGGTTAGATTCGGTTCATGATGTCCATAGGACCTAGGCCGTCGGGCCGGTGGGTGGGTAACACGCTGGCCGATTTCGAGCGGGACCTCGTTGACAACCTGTGTTACGAGCGAGGGACAACGGTGGAGTCGGCGAGCGCCCACGACGCCTACTGGACACTCGCCGTCACCATCCGCGACCGGCTCGCCGATCGCCGGGCCAGGACGGCGGAGGCGCACTATGCGACCAACCCGAAGTTCGTCTACTACCTGTCGGCGGAGTACATGCTGGGGCGCCAGCTCTGGCAGAACGCGATCTACACCGGCACCGCCGACCTGGCCCGCCGGGCGTTTGCCAGCATCGGCGTCTCGGTCGGCGACCTGGCCCTGCTTGATGTGGAGCCAGGACTGGGGAACGGGGGCCTCGGGCGGCTGGCCGCCTGCCTGCTCGACTCGCTGGCGACCCTCGACATACCGGCGGTGGGCTACGGCATCCGCTATGAGTTCGGCATCTTCAAGCAGGTTTTCGAGAATGGCCAGCAGGTCGAGCATCCAGACGACTGGACCTTCTACGGCAATCCGTGGGAATTCCCGGCCCCCGACCACCGGCAGGTCGTCGGGTTCTATGGCCGCACCGAGCCGGTGGATGACGATCAGGGCGGGCGGCGGGCCCGCTGGGTGCCGGATGAGACCGTGCGCGGCGAACCCAGCCACATGCTAGTCCCGGGCTATGGCACCGAGACGGTCAACATCATCCGGCTGTGGCAGGCCCGCGCTGGCCGGGAGTCGTTTGACCTGGCCCTGTTCAACGCCGGGCATTACGCGGAGGCCGTCGAGGCGCGGATGCGCGCGGAACACCTCACCAAGGTGCTGTACCCCAGCGACAGCACGCCGGCCGGCCGGGAGCTGCGGCTCAAGCAGCAGTACTTCATGGTCTCCTGCTCGCTGCGGGACATCATCCGCCGGTTCCGGTTCCGCAACAGCGACTGGGGAGATTTCCCCGACAAGGTCGTCATCCAGCTCAACGACACCCACCCGGTGCTGGCCATACCCGAGCTCATGCGCCTGCTCGTCGACGAATACGGGGTCGGCTGGGAGCAGGCCTGGTCCATCACCCGCCGCTGCTTCGCCTACACCTGTCACACGCTGCTGCCCGAAGCGCTTGAGACCTGGCCGGTCCCGATGTTCGGGCGACTGCTGCCGCGCCACCTGGAGATCATCTACGCGCTCAATCAGTCCTTCCTGGACGACGTGCGTGCCCGCCACCCAGGCGACGACGAGCGCATCGCCCGGCTATCGTTCATCGAGGAGACCCCGGAGCGCCGGGTGCGGATGGCCAACCTGGCGGTCGCCGGGAGTTTCGCCGTCAACGGCGTGGCGGAGCTGCAATCGCAGCTGCTCACCCAGACGACGCTGCGGGACCTCGCGGCCTTGTGGCCCGGCAAGTTCCTCAACGTGACCAACGGCGTCAGCCCCCGCCGGTTCCTGCGCCTGGCCAACCCGCGCCTGTCCGCTCTGATCACCGCCCGGCTGGGGGACGAGCGATGGCTGACCGACCTCGACCGGTTGCGGGAGCTCGAGGCTTTCGCCGGCGAAGCCGGGTTCCGGGCGCAGTGGCGCGAGGTGAAACGGCGGAACAAGCTCGACCTGGCCGCCCATGCCCTGGCCACTACCGGCGTCACGGTCGACCCCGACTCGGTGTTTGACGTGATGGTCAAGCGGATGCATGAGTACAAGCGCCAGGTCCTCAAACTGCTGCGCGTCGTTACGGTGTACAACCGGATCAAGGCGGATCCGGCCGCCGCCGTGACGCCCTGCACGATCATCTTCGCCGCCAAGGCGGCGCCGAGCTACCAGCAAGCGAAGCGCATCATCAAGCTGGTCAACTCGGTCGCCTCGGTGGTCAACGCCGACCCCGATGTGGCCGGCCGGATCAAGGTCGTCTTCCTCCCCGACTACAACGTCTCGATCAGCGAACTCGTGGTGCCCGCCAGCAATATTTCCGAGCAGATCTCGCTGGCCGGGAAAGAGGCCTCCGGCACCGGCAACATGAAACTCGCCCTCAACGGGGCCATCACCATCGGCACACTCGACGGCGCCAACGTCGAGATCCGCGACCGCGTCGGCGCCGAGAACTTCTTCCTCTTCGGCCTCACCGCCGACGAGGCCGTTGCCCTCAGGCAAGCGGGCTACTCCCCCGATAGCTACTACCGCGGCGACGCCGAACTCCAGGAGGCCATCGACGCCATCGGCTCGGTGGCCTTCTCCGGCGGGGACCGCGACGCCGCCGAGCCGGTCATTGCCTCACTCCTCGAACGGGACGAGTACATGGTTCTGGCCGACTACCGGTCCTACACCGACTGCTGCGACCGGATCGGCCCGGCCTGGGCCGATCAAGATCAGTGGAGCCGGATGTCGATCATGAACACGGCGCGCTCCGGCTATTTCTCCTCCGACCGGACCGCTCGCGACTACTGCGGTGACATCTGGCACGTCGAGCCGGTGCCCGTAGCCGCGGACGGGGCGGTCAGCTCGCCCTTTCCCCGCCCGGGCACCTGAGCAGCGCCGCCGCCCGCGAGCCGGTCCTGGCCCGGATCTTCACCGACTGGCCAGCTGGGCGAGAAGCAGGACGAACGAGCGCGGGCCGATGGCCTGTTGGCCGCCTGCGCCGATCTCGGCGGAGTCCGCAGCGCCGGTCGGCTCGCTGAGATCGAAGCTGTCCACCTCGGCGCGCCAGGAGTGTCGCTTTCCTACCTCGGGGATGGTGAAGGTGACCGGCAGCGGCGCTCCGTTGACGAGGATGAGCAGGTCGTCGTCGAGCATGGGCCGACCATATGTGTCGAGGTCTGGCGCGACTGTGCCGTCGATGTAGACGGCCATTGACTTACTGCCGGGGGAATCCCAGTCGGCGGCCGTCATCGCGCGGCCCGCCGGGGTGAACCACACGGCGTAGCCAGGATCTGCCAGGTAGGCGCCGTGGCGCAGCGCCGGGTGCGCGCGGCGCACGGCGATCAGCTGGCGGGTGAACTCGGTCAGGCCGGCGTCGGCGGCGTCCCAGTCGAACCAGGACGTGGAGTTGTCCTGGCAGTAGGCGTTGTTGTTGCCACCCTGAGTGCGGCCGAGTTCGTCGCCGCCGAGGATCATCGGCACGCCGCGGGACAGCAGCAGCGTGCCGAGCAGCGCGCGTGCCTGGCGGGCGCGCAGCGCGAGAATCTCCGGGTCGTCGACCGGGCCCTCCACGCCACAGTTCCACGACCGGTTGTCGTCGCTCCCGTCCCGGTTGTCCTCGCCGTTGGCCTCGTTGTGCTTGCTGTTGTAGGAGACCAGGTCGCGCAAGGTGAACCCGTCGTGCGCGGTAATGAAGTTGAGCGAGGATCTTGGCCGGCGCGCGGCGCCGTACAGGTCGGAGGACCCGGCAATCCGGGTGGCGAAGTCAGGCAGCACTCCGTCGTTGCCGCGCCAGAAGTCGCGGACGGTATCGCGATAACGGCCGTTCCACTCCCGCCACAGGGCCGGGAACCGGCCCACGCTGTAACTGTCGGGCAGGCCGACGTCCCAGGGCTCGGCGATCAGCTTGATCTGCGAGATGACCGGGTCCTGCGCGACGATGCTGAGGAACGCGGCCAGCCGGTCGAAATTACCCCGCTCGCGGGCGAGCGTGGTGGCGAGGTCGAAGCGGAAGCCGTCCACGTGCATCTCGCTGACCCAATAACGCAGTGAATCGGTGATCATGCGCAGGCAGGTCGGGTTGTCGGCGTTGACTGAGTTGCCGGTGCCCGTGGTATCCACGTAACGGCGCAGGTCGTCCGGCGCGAGCCGGTAGTAACCCGGGTTGTCCAGGCCACGGAAGCACAAGGTCGGGCCCAGGTGGCTGCCCTCGGCCGTGTGGTTGAACACCACATCAAGCAGCACCTCCAGCCCCGCCGCGTGCAGCGCCTGGACCATCGCCTTGAACTCCGCGACCTGCCCGCCTGCCCGGCCAGCCCGCACCGCCGCCGAGTAGCCGTCATGCGGGGCGAAGAAGCCGATGGTGTTGTAGCCCCAGTAGTTGGTCAGGCCGCGCGCGGCCAGATGCCCGTGCCCGACGAACTGGTGGACGGGCAGCAGCTCGACCGCGCTCACCCCGAGGCCGGCCAGGTACTCGAGCACGGGCGGGGACGCCAGCCCGGCGTACGTTCCCCGCAGCTCCGGCGGCACATCACGGCGCGTCTGGGTGAACCCCTTGACGTGCAGTTCATAGATGATCGTGTCGCGGTACGGGGTGCCGAGCTGCCGGTCGGCACCCCACGCGAAGGACGGATCGACCACCAGCGACCGCAGCATGGCCGGCGCCGAGTCGAGGCCGCTCCGTCCGTCAGGGTCACCGGGCGGGTAGCCGAACAGGCTCTCACCCCAGGTCAGCTCGCCCTCGGTCGCCTTGGCATACGGGTCGAGCAGGAGCTTCGCCGGGTTGCAGCGCAGCCCCCGGGCCGGATCATATGGCCCCACCACCCGGTAGCCATACCGCTGGCCGGTGCGGACTCCCCGCACGAACCCGTGCCATACGCCGTCATCGAACACCGGCAGCGGCAGATGCGTTTCGCCGCCGGCCGCGTCGAACAGGCACAGCACCACCCGCTTGGCAGTTTCCGACGCTACCGCGAAATTGGTGCCGGACTCGTCGGGCGTGGCACCCAGGGGTGCCGGCCGTCCCGGCCAGATCTCCATAACACCGCCTCAGGCAGGCCGAGCGGGTCAGGCCCGTCATCTCGTTATAGCAAGCCGTGACGATGCAACCTACCCGTGCTGCGCGCAGATTTCGCGGCGGGTGGTACTGGGTCAGGCCGACATTTTGCGGACGGCTGTCCGCAAACTGGCCATTTTGCAGTCTGAGCGGAAGCGTGGCCGGTCCGGCGGGCGCTGTCAAGGGGCACTCCGTTCCGCATCACCAGCGATTTAGCACCGTTGTCCGCTATACGGACAAACTCGCCGGATCACGCTACAGTCGGTTGCGTCGCTAATCAGCCCCAGGGGAGCCCGCATGGTTCGCCGTGACGCAAGCCCGGATTTCATCGAGGCACTGGCCCGGGGCCTCGACGTGATCCGGGTCTTTCAGCCGCGCCAGCCGGTCATGTCGCTGGCCGCGGTGGCCGGCGCGGCCGGGCTGGCCCGGCCCACCGCCCGGCGGATCCTGCTGACCCTGGAGCTTCTGGGCTATGTGCGGGTCACCGCCGGCGGCTTCGAGCTCACCCCGCGCGTACTTGAGCTGGGCATGACCTACCTGCTGTCCCGCAACCTGTGGGAGGTGGCCCGGCCGCACCTGGAGCGGCTGGTGACGCAGACGCATGAGTCCTCCTCCATCGCCCAGCTGGACGGCCCGGACATCGTCTACGTGGCCCGGGTGGCCGTGCCGAAGATCATCGCGCTGGCGGTGACCATCGGAACCCGCTTCCCGGCCATGCCGACCTCACTGGGCAAGGTGCTGCTGGCCGCGCTCCCGGCCGGGGAAGCAGAGCGGGTGCTGGCCGAGCCGAGCAGGTCACCGGTCGCCGCCCGCTGGCAGCCGGGACCCGCCGAGCGGGCCGCGGAACTGCGCGCGGTGCGGGCCCGCGGCTGGTCGCTCACCGACGAGCAGCTCGCCGCCGGAGTCCGCTCGGTGGCCGCGCCGCTGCGGGACGGCGACGGGACGGTCATCGCGGCGCTGAATGTCACGGTGCACGCCGCCGAGACGCCGGTGGAGATCCTGACCGGCCAGTACCTGCCGCTGCTGCTGGCCACGGCCGGGGCAATCAGCGCCGACTGGGCCGCCTGCCAGTCGGCGCCGGAGGTCACCGTCCCCGCTGCGGCCCTGCCGACCATCAGCGCCTGAGGCCAGCCCTCGGTAGCCTGGGCAGCCTGGACGGGGTTGGCGGGGTTGACGGGGTTGACGGGGTTGACCCGGCCTTGACGGCCTTGACAGCGCTTGACAGCGCACTGAGCCAGCAGCGAGACTGCCGACTACCGGACGCTTGTCCGACTAGCGGACATAAGGATGAGCGGAGCGCCTATGAGCCAGCCAGCCGCCCGACCGGCCGGGCCGCTGTCGGGCCTGCTGGTGGCCGATTTCTCCCGGGTGCTGGCCGGGCCGTACTGCACCATGCTGCTGGCCGACCTCGGCGCGGACGTGATCAAGGTGGAAAGCCCGGCCGGGGACGATACCCGCCGCTGGGTGCCGCCGGTCACCAGCGACGGTCGTTCTACGTATTTCCTGTCCATCAACCGCAACAAGCGGTCGGTCGCCCTGGACCTGCGCGAGGCGGGCGACCTGGCCGCGGCGCAGGAACTGGCCCGGCGGGCGGACGTGTTCGTGCAGAACTTCAAGCCCGGCGGGCTGGCCAGGTTCGGGCTGGACTATGCCTGCGTCAGCGCCGGCAACCCGGGCATCATCTACGCCTCGATCAGCGGCTTCGGCTCCGGCGGGGGCAAGGACCTGCCGGGCTACGACCTGATGGTGCAGGCCATGTCCGGGCTGATGAGCCTGACCGGGGACCCGGCCGGACCGCCGTTCCGCGCTGGGATGTCGGTGTTCGACGTCATCGCCGGCCTGCACTCGACGATGGGCATCCTGGCCGCCCTGTTCCACCGGGCCGCGACCGGCGAGGGCCAGCATGTCGAGGCCAACCTGATGTCCTCGGCACTGTCCGGAATGGTGAACCAGACCAGCGCCTGGGTGGCGGGCGGGGTGGTCCCGTACCGGATGGGCAACTCCCACCCCAGCCTGTTCCCCTACGAGCCGCTGCCGACCGGTGACGGCGAGCTCATCGTGACCGCGGGAAATGACGCCCAGTTCAGCAAGCTCTGCGAGGTGATCGGCGCGCCGGAGCTGCCCGGCGACCCGCGGTTCGCCCACACCGCGGACCGGACGGCCAACCGGGACCAGCTCCGGCCGCTGCTCGCCGAGCGGCTGGCCCGCCGGACCGCCGCCGAGTGGTTCACGGACCTGATCGCGGCCGGCGTGCCCTGCGGGCCCATCAACACGGTGGAGGGCGGCGTCGCGTTCGCCTCGCAGGTCGGGCTGGATCCCGTGGTGGTGGCCGGCCAGGGCGAGGCCGGGGTACGCAGCGTCCGGCACCCGCTGACCTTCTCCCGCACTCCCCCGCGCTACGATCTCCCGCCGCCGACGCTCGATGAGCACGGTGCGCAGATCCGGGCCTGGCTGACCGGTCCAGGTTTCACCGGGCAGGAGAAGATCACATCATGACCGAGCCAGTCCCGGTGCCGCGTTTTCCTACTTCGCTCGGCACCTCCAACCAGACCACCATCACGCTGCTGGGCCAGGATCTGGCCGCCGACCTGATGGGCAAGATCGGCTTCGGTGAGCTGGCCATGTGGCTGGTGACGCAGCGGCGGCCGACCACCTCGCAGGTCCGGGTGTTCGAGGCAGTGCTGGTCGCGCTGGCCGACCACGGCTTCACGCCGACCGCGATGGCGGCCCGGCTCACCTACCTGAGCGCGCCGGACTCCGTGCAAGGAGCGCTGGCCGCGGGCCTGCTCGGCGGCGGCTCGCGCTTCCTCGGCGTCACCGAGGACGCCGGCCGGTTCCTGGCGCAGACCCTGGCCGCGGCGGAGGGGCCGCTGCCCGCCGACGATGCTGGCTGGGACGCGCTGGCGCTGGGCGCGGTGTCGCAGGCCCGGGCGGCCCAGGAGCTCATCCCCGGCCTCGGGCATCCGGTGCACAAGGTCACCGACCCGCGCACCCCCGCCCTGCTGCAGATCGCCGAGGAGGAAGGGCTGCGCGGGCCGCACCTGCGGCTGTTTGAGGCCATCGGCCGGGTGCATCCGGAGGTGCTCGGCCGCACCCTGCCGCTGAACGGGGCGGGCACCTGCGGTGCCGCCCTCGCCGACCTTGGCCTGCCGCCCAGCCTGCTGCGCGGTTTCGCGCTGCTGGCCCGGACCGCCGGCCTGCTCGGCCACCTCGCCGAGGAGCAGCGCCGGCCGGTCGGCATGGACATGTACCGCACCGTCGACCGGAATATTGACTACCTGCCCCCGGATCCCCTTTAACGACCTGCCCCCGGGTCCCCGCTAATCACCCTGCGGCCGGGGCGGCCCGGGGCGGGCCTGCCCATCGTGCCCATCTACCCGAACATCTTCGCCCCGCCCATGCCGCGGCCCGCCGCGGGCCAGGCGTGGACGGGCAGCCCGGTATCCGCGCACTGCAGGTACTCCTCGAGCATGACGGCTAGCGCACGATGCCGGTCATGATCGCGCTCGGCGGCCGCCAATGTGGCGCGCTGCCATGCCGCACCGGTCTGCCCGGAGGCGGCCCGGGCGGATATTACCCCGAGCAGGCGGGTGGCTTCCGCGGGTGCCACGCCGGCCTCGAGCAGCCCCTGCCGGGCCGCCGGGACCAGCTCGGTCACCAGCTCGCCGGCCGGAACCGTCCGGAATTGATCTCGGTGCCAGGCTGGCCAGCTCAGCTGGGCGGACAGGCCATGCTGGGCGGCACGGTAGAACCCATGGTCGGCGCGCTCGAACGGCAGCGCGTAGGTCCACCGCTGGTCCTGCCCCGCCAGCCACAAGGACAGGCCGATCAGGAAGGCGGCGTTAGCCATCATGTCGATCACGGTGGGGCCCGCGGGCAGGGCCCGCATCTCGATCCGCAGGTGCCCGCCGAAGGCGGGGTCGTAGAGGGCCCGGTTCCAGGGCCACACGGTGCCCTGGTGGATCCGGAGCTCGTCCAGCGGCGGCGGCTGCCATCCGCTGCCGGCGCCGCCGCTTCCGCCGACCGGGCCCGACTGGCCGAGGACTGGTAGCAGCGGCTCGTGCAGCCGGACACTCTGGGTGAACAGCTCCAGCGGACCGCCGCGCAGCCAGCCGGTTCCCAGCGCGGCCCGGGCCGGGCGGCGGTGCAGGCCGCGGCCTGGGCGATCGTCGGCCGCCTGCTTGTACAGGGCGATCCGGGTTTCCTCCCAGAGCCGGTGGCCAAGAAACGTGGGCGAGTTGCCGGACACGGCCAGCACCGGCGCGATGGCCAGCTGGACGGCGTTGTAGGTGCGCGTAAAGTCGGCGGGATCGACCCGCAGGTGCACCTGGAATGAGGTATTCGCCCCCTCCAGCCCGAGGCCCAGGCTGGCCAGCTCCAGCGGGTCCGGGCCGGCGATCCGGATCCGGGCCGGGCTGCGGCGGAGCCGTTGCACGCCGGCGTTCAGAGCACGGTAACGCGGCGCATCGGTCAGCATGCCGGGAGTGAGGTCGGCCCGGTCAAGGGTGGGCAGAATGCCAATGAGCGCGAGCCGGCCCGCGCGGTGGCTGGCCACCTCGGCGACGCGATCAAGCAGCAGGTCCAGCTCGTCGCCGAGCGCGCTGAACGGACGGCCGGCCAGCCGGACCGGTGAGGCGTTCAGTTCCAGGTTGCAGCGGTTCAGCTCGACCGTGACCCGCGGATCGGCCGCGGCGGCCCGGATAGCCTGATTGCGCGGCAGCGGGCGGCCCGCGCGGTCGATGAGGAACACCTCAAGCTCGGCGCCTATCGTGGCCGGGCCGATCCCGAAGCCAGGCCGTTCCAGCAGCTGCCCGAGCTCCGACAGGCATTCCTCGAGTCGTTCGGTGAACTGCGGGTAGTCGCGCTCGTCGAACTCTTCCGTGCTTATGGCTGTGCCCATGGCCAGACCTCATCGTCGTGGATGCTGGAGCCACCGGGTGGCGGCAGGCGGCGCCGGTTGGAAGGTCCGCAGGATAACGAGATCCGCCGGCCGCTCAGCTCCGCGGGCAGGATGCGCACGTAGCGGTTCTTGGTACCGGGTGCCCACGGATCCAGCGGCAGCTCGCGCAGCCGCGCCAGCTCGGCCGGGCCGGTGATTTCCACGGCCTCACCGCGCACCACGACGCTCCAGCCGGTGTGAGTCGCCGCATCGGCCCCATCGACCTCGAACGCGACCCGGCCGCCGCAGCTGGCCACGTCCAGCTTCGTTCCCTCGTCGGTGCGAAACACCACCATGTGGCGGTCGAGGACAAAGTTGACCGGAAGCACCATCGGCCCGCGGCCATCGACGAAAGCCACCCGGCCCAGCCGCTCCCGGGCCAGCAGCCGGAAGCACTCGCATTTGGTCAGTTCCTGCCAGCGAGCCTGGCGCGCTCCCCCATCATCGATGGCTGACGGATGGGGCTCGCCGCCGTTCGGTACCGGGAGAGTGTCCATGACTCCTCCCAGGTCGCGGCACGCGGTAACGCCGATACCTCCAGATCACCGCGGTTCCGGGGTCAGGCACAGATGCGAACGTCTGCGCCCGGCGGGACCTTTGTCTGGCCCAGTGGGCCGTAGAACTTGTACTCGTTCTCCCTTCCGGCCAGGGCGCTCCGGCCGCCGGCTTTGCCGCCTGATGAATTCCGGGATCCATCAGGTGGCGTGCAAGGCAGACGTCAAGGCGAGTGCAACCTAGGCGTCCGGGTGGCGGGCCCATGCTGGTGGTGCGGTTCCCGCCAGGGCAGCCGCGGGAGCCAGGGAAGGGCGGGGTGATGACAGTATTAGAGATAGCGGCCCGGGCTTTCATGCCGACGCGGAAGCGCCAGCATCGCCGGCGCCAGCCCGGCCCTGATGGCGAGCGTATTCTCCAGGAGAGATACGGCACTACGCAGCGGGCCCAGCAGTTCTACGAGAACCAGGTCACCGGTCAGCTCACTCCGCTCATGCAGCAATTCATCCAGCGTATGGAAATGGCGTTTATCGCCACGAGCGACAGCTCAGGAGCGTGTGACTGCAGCTTCCGGGCCAGCCGGCCGGCTTCATCAGGGTGCTGGACGAGCGCACTATCGCATACCCCGAGTACCGGGGCAACGGCGTGCTGGCCAGTCTCGGCAACATGCTGGAGAACCCGCACATCGGCATCTTCCTCGCTGACTTCACCCGCGATCTCGTCGGTTTGCACATAAACGGTGCCGCGAGCGTTGTCAGTCCCGAGAAACTTGATCTCGACATTCCGGAGTCCGCGCGCCCCGGCTGTCGGCCGGTGCAGTGGGTCCTGGTGCGTGTCACCGAGGCTTACATTCATTGTTCCAAGCACATTCCCAAGATGGTTCCCCAGTCCCGGGTACGGCACTGGGGAACAGATAACCCGCGATATAAGGGCGCCGACTATTTCGGCGTCGCATCAACGCGGCCGGTGGCCTGAACAGTATCTGCCAGCACTTCCGGCCGTCTGTCACGGGCTGACTCTCCCTCGGCGCCCGGCCGCAACATCGCTAATGAAGAGGTGGGCGGGGATCTCCCGCCCACCTCTTCGTTTCATCGCGATGGCCGTCACGACGGCCCGTACCCGTGGCTCATCTGCTACCCGTGGCTCATCTGCCGGCCCTGACGCGTGGCGCGGCCGCCCCGATCGGGCAACCTGGGGATCGAAGATCGGGAACCGTGGAAGTGCCCCCCGCCGCGCCGCGTCGATGGCACCATCGTGGTCCACGAGAAAGCAGGTAGCCATGACTGAGCCGGCTGGTGTTCGGGTGCCATGGCCGTTGGCAGCGGACTCGCGCGGGTTCTGCGAGCGGCTCGCTGAGCTGGGGTGCTCCTGATGCCGGGCCTGTCCGGCGATCAGCTACAGGAGCCAGGGCGAGGACGCCAGCGCCGGCGGCTCATCGAGGCGTTCTCCTCGCCGGACAGCTACGGCCTGGTGCTCCTGCTCATTCTCGTGACCTATGCCTTGTCGGCATCGCTGACGGCCCCATGGGCGACCTCATTGGTGGTGGGCGTACAGATCGCCACGGTGTGGGTGACGCTGCGGGCGTCGCAGGCACGCCGATCGGCGCGGACGGTCGCCAACGTCGCTCTGGCTGCTGCGGCCCTCGCGGCCGTCGCGAGCCTTTTCGTTCATGCAGAGATAGGGCACGGCAGGATCGTCTCCTGGGTCAGCTGCCTGCTGTACCTGGTCGCGCCAGTTTCGATCGTCCGGCACCTCGCGCTCAGGCGAGTGGTGGACACCCAGACGGTCCTGGGGGCGGTCGCCGCCTACCTGATGGTAGGGATGTTCTTCGCTTTCCTCTACGCAGCGCTCGGTTTCAGTCAGACGCAGCCGCCGTTCTTCGGATCGGCGGGCCGCGGCTCGTTCTCGGAGGACCTGTTCTTCTCGTTCACCACGCTCACCACCACCGGGTACGGCAACCTTGTCCCTGCCGGGAACCCAGGCCAGACCTTCGCCGTGCTCGAGATGCTGGTCGGTCAGCTGTTCCTGGTCACAGCGGTGGCCAAGGTCGTGAGCGCCTGGCGACCGCGGCAGGGAAGGGCAGGAGCGCGCGGCGACTCCGGGGACGAATGACAACGCTCAAGGGAGTCCGGCCTCCGCCACCACGCCGATCGACTTGTCGCTACCGCCGCAAGACGGTGGCGAGGTAGGTATGGGGGGTATTGGGATGAGCAGGTACGTAAAGCCCCATGACGTTGTTCTTATACACGGCATTCCCGGTCACAGCACTGCAGCCACCCGAGCACAGCGAGCTGGTCGTGACCTGGATGGGATACCACCTGGCCCGGCCAAAGAATCTGCCGTGGTTCTTGACGGGAATGAAGGCCATCGCCGCATCCTGGGCTGAGCTCAGGGCGACGAGGTTGAACCCACCCGGCGCGGCGGTGATTCCCTCGAAGTGCGTGTACCGGGTCGGGGCGTTGCCGTAGCTGTAGTACTTCGGCGCTCCGAAGCGCCCCGTCCGTTCGTTATAGTTCATGACGAACGCCCGCCGGGCCCCCGAGGCCGAGGAACCGCCGGCCAGGGTGTAATTCGGGCTTCTGCTCCCGCCGTCCTGCCATATGCCATAGAGCGTGGTCTTATTCGACTGGCTTCCGCCGAGGCGGAGCAGCGTCCACTGATGCCTGGTGATGTTGTAGATGAACCCGTTGCCCGAGATCACCCCGCCACGCACGGTGGGGTTGAGATCGTAGTTGCCCACCACCAGATTGCCCATGGTGCTGTGCGCGATGGTGTCCATCACCAAGCAGTGGGCCCTGGCCAGGGGGCAGGCCCGCGCGTGTCCGACCGTATGGGCGCCGTCCGCCGGCACATCGATGGATGTCCATGATCCCCCTGGCCCCCGCACCGGGCCGAGGTAGATCATGCCCTGGTTGAGGACGCCGGCGGGTGCCGACGACGACACGTAGCTCCCCACGGCGCGAACCTGGCCGCTCGGGATGGCCGACGGGTTGAAGGAGTGGGTATCGGGGCCGTAAAAGGTCGCCGACGTCACGCCAGGCAGCGATGGCGTCAGTACCGATACCGATGCTCCCGCGGCACTGGCGAGAGAGCCCCGGTAGAGGAACGGAGCAGCCTGCGCGCCACTTCCGGTCGCCGCCGAACCTGTCAGTATGACGTTTCCATTCCCCGTGCCCCGGACGCCGGTGACTATATCCCCGGTTCGCAGGATAGCGAAGATAGAGACTCTGCTGTTCGTATTGTGACGGCCGATCGGGCGGGCCATGGCGGGTACAGCGGGCATTAATGTGAGTGCCGCGGCAGTGCCGCCGAGCAGCATTGGAATACATCTTATGGTCTTCATTTGCACCCCGTCGGGTCTCTATGTGCTGAAGTGACCCAGTATTCTTTCAACGCAGCCGCGGTTTTCGTCTGTTCGTCCCCCGGACGGATTGTGGCAGTGCACAGTGGCCATGTCAATCGATCGGATCGGCACTGTGAGTGCTCTCGGCCCACTGTGCCGGTTCCCAGTTCGGATCTCGGGCAGGGCCTGGGCGGGTAACCGCAGGACGGCCAGCTGACACTTACTAGTGTGGATATCAGCGACGGTGACCTGGTCCGCCTGGCCCGGGCTGGCGATGCTGCCGCATTCCGGCTGCTGGTCGAGCGGCATCAGGCAGCCGCGCGGGCTCGCGCGGCGCGGTTGTGTGCACGCCCAGACAACGTGGATGACATCGTGCAGGAGGCGTTCCTGCAGGCGTTCACGGCCCTGGACCGGCTGCGCGACCCGGACCGGTTCGGTGCGTGGCTGGCCGGCATCGTCCGCAACGTTTCTCGCGCCGCAGCGCGCCAGGGCCAGGTGATGCTGCTGGCTGACTGGCCTGAGTCGCTCCACCCCCCTTCAACAGAGGGGATGCCGTCAGCTGAGGACCTGGACCGGGTCCAGGCGCTGCGGATCGCGGTCGCTGGCCTCCCGGAAGGGCAGCGCCAGGCAGTCAAGCTCTACTACTACGCCGACCTGCCCGCCGGGCAGATCGGCGGGTCGCCCGGCGCGGCCAAGGCGAGCCTGCACAAAGCCCGCCGCCGACTCCGCGCCTACATCACCGCGCACCGCCCCGATCTCATTCCCGTCGTATCACGGAGGGCACCCATGATCGGAGTCCGCATCACCCACGTCCAGCCGCAGCGTGAGCAGCGGGGCGGCGGGCGGGTTGCCATCGGCTCGGTCCTGGTCGTACTCACCGACGACGCGGGACAACGGGCGCTGCCAATATGGCTGAACGGCATGGCAGGCCATGCGCTATGGCGAGCCATCGGCCAGCCATCGGCTGAGCCGTCCGGAATGCCGGCAGACATCCCGCCCGGGCCGACCACCGCCGCTGGCCTGATCGCCACCGACCTGGCCAGCAGGCTGCTGCGCGCCGCCGCTGTCCCCGTGACCAGCGTGGACATCGACGAACTGGGACCCGACGTGTTCGCCGCGCACATCACGGTCACCAGCCCGGCCGGACCTCAGCAGGTCACCGTGCGGGTGGACACCGGCCTGGCCCTGGCCGCAGCGATGGACGCGCCCGTCCGGGTAGCCGACGCGCTGATGACCCGAATGGCCATGCCGGTCACCGGCGAGGACCTACCGGGGCAGTTTCTCGCCCGGCGGCCTGCCCGCCAGCCCCGGCCGACCGCGACCTCGCCACAGAACCTGGCCTTCACCAGCGGCCTGGACGGCTGGATCATCGGCGGCAGCTTCCAGGCCGGTCCGAGCCCCGGGCACTGGCAGGACTACTCCGCCACGGCCGCCGACGGCGCCGCAACCCTCCGCTCCGCCGTCCCGCAGCCGCACGGCGACGCCTTCCTCGGCCAGGAAGTCTTCGCCGACGACTACCGCGGCACCACGGTCACCTTCCGCGCGCAGGTGCGCGCCGAGGACGTGGCAGCGGCCGAATTGTGGCTGCACATCGTCACCTGGGACCGAAGCCAGAGCAGATTCGAGAGGACCCCGGCCATCACCGGCAGCTGCGGCTGGGCCACGCACGAGCTCACCGCTCAGGTTTTCGGCGACGCCGGGGCCATCCGGTTCGGCCTCACCCTCACCGGCCCTGGTCAGGTCGGGCTACGCCAGGTGGAACTGACCCAGATCAGCCAACCGGACAGCAATACAGATCGTGCGTCAGCTCGGCCACGTGGCCACGGCGGCGGGCAGGCACGAACGGGAGGCGCTGGCTGAGCGGCCGGGTGGATGATCCGCTGGAACCGATCGCCGAGGAAACGGCGGTAGGAGATCTGGTTTTCGGCATGATCCGTGACCGGCGCCGCCCGGTGCCTGCGCCGCGACACCGCCAGAGTGTGATCCAGCGCCGTTCACACGGCTTGGCACGCCGACCCGGTCACGCTCGAGTGGCCAGCTGTGTGCGTCCTTCCCGCGACGATCACTATCGACGGCGCAGCCACCGTCGCGGCTGCACAAACCATTCCCATCGCAGAGGCTAAGGTCCCGAATGTTGCGACCCTCGGCCATACCAGACGGGGCGTTCGTCCAGTATCGAAGAAATTAGGCTACTGTCATCATGTCACAATTTGGCGCAAAACGAAAAAACGGGGCGATACATGTATATCATCGGTATTCTCATTGCCCTGGGTGCGGGGTTATTCGTAGGCAGCCGACTCGAAGGCGCGCACGACGCTCATAAGCGCTTCAGCAGCTACCGGCTGAGGACTAATGCAAGTCTCGGCGACTGGCTTAAGCGCATGATCGTCGTCGGCATCAGCGTCGTTGCGCTCGCCCTCCTGGTCTACGAGCTCTTGTTCCACCTCCACGTGCGATGAACGTTCGGCATCAGCGGCTGACCGCGGCGAGGTGCGCGCCGGCGGGTTCGACCCGGTCCGCCAGTCCGGCCAGGTGCGGTCCCGGCCTGGGCGGCGCCAACCCTGGGGCCTGACCCGCCCTGACGGACCATACGGCCGTGCCCGGCTGCCGCCTTACTTGGGCAGTGGCTGGTAGCTGGCTGCGACCAGGTTGACCCGGACGTCGAGTCCGTTCAGGCCCGCGGCGTTGAGGTCGCTGCGGAGCAGAGCGAGGCCGGGAGCGGGGCTAGGCCCGGTGACCTCAACCAGCACCTGGCCGCTGGTGGCGGTGACGCCCACCACGGACCAGCCCGCATCGCTGGCCCAGTGCTCGGTCACCGCCTGCACCTCGCTTTCCCGGACGGTGGTCTTGTCGATCCGGTCCGAGTTGATCCACAACGGGACGATCACCACCAGCAGCAGGCAGGCGATGATGGCGACGGCGCCGCCGCGGTGAAAGCCCGCAACCGCCTCCTGGCCGAAGAGCCGGTGGACCCGGTAGAGGCCCATCACCACGATGCCGCTCGCCAAGATGGCGGCGACGTTGGTGGCGAACAGCACGAAGGCGGCCAGGGACTGGTGCGGGGCGCCGGACTCCAGTGTCAGCCCGACGACGGACAGCGGCGGCACCAGCGAGATGGCGATGGCCACGCCAGGCAAGGTGTCGGAGATATCGGACCGGGCCAGGGCGACCGACCCGACCGCCCCGGTGGCCAGCGCGGCCACCAGGTCGACGATACGGGGGGTGACCCGGGCGGCCACCTGGCTGTTGGTAGCCGCCACGATCGGGTAGGGGACGAACAGGCCCATCAGCCAGCCGATCCCGATCACGGCGACCGCGCCGGCCACGACCAGCAATACGCAGCGGCGCAGGTTGGCCCCATCAGCCAGCACCACCGCCAGCACAATCCCGAGGATCGGGGTCATGAGCGGCGCGACGATCATCGCCCCGATCACGGTGGCCGTCGAGTCGCTGACCACCCCGGCCGACGCGATCACCGCCGACAACGGCAGCAGCAGCCAAAAGCGGCTCAGCCGACGGTTGCGTTCCGGGCCCTCGAAGAACAGCTGGTCGCGCATCCGCCTGATGTCAACTTCAGCCAGACCGCTCACGGCGGGGGTCCCCCGAAGCTGATCGGCGCGGGGTCAGAGCAGGCTGTCGACGCGGTGCACCTCGCCACAGGGGACGTCCAGCGCCTCGTGATGCTTGCGGATCGCCTCCTCATCAGGGCCTTCCAGAAGGCAGTAAACCTTGCCATCGGCATTGTGGTAGAGCTCAATCTGCCGCACGCCGAACTCATCGCTGACGCCGTCTCGCGTTCCCTGGGCTATCTGGTCGATGGCGTCCTGCGGCAGCTTCAGGTCATCGTGGAAATCCATGAACCTAGGCATGTGGTCCCTCCCCGTCTCGCGCCGAGCCACTACTGTGCACCGATGACGGGTATCTTGTCTACACTGCGCGTTCTGCCGCCGCCTACGACCGGGTAACGGGCTGCAGGCGCAGGAGGGCACGGTAGATCTGCTGCTCGGAGGACGGAGCGGGCAGTGGCGAACGCCTGGACCAGGTAGGCCACCAGCCGCCGCCACGCCTCGGGTGCGGGCACCCAGTGCCGGTAACGATCGCTGTAACCGGAGCGACCGCATGACCCACGTCAGGATCCAGCGGCCCATCACCTCGACGCGGCCCCGGCCGCACTCGCCGACTTCGCCCGCGGCACGCTCGGCAAGCTGGTCATCACCACCGGCTGACCTCGTGCGAGGGGCTGACCCAGGCCCCCGCGCACCCTCCCGGCACAGGAAGACCCATGGAACTCGGCGTCATCTCGCTCAGCGATATCCAGACCGACCCCGCCACCGGCCGGCCGTTCCCCTATGGCCAGCGACTCGACGAGATCATCAGCTACGCCACCCTCGCCGACCGGCGCGGCCTCGACGTCTTCGCGCTCGGCGAGCACCACACCCTCAACTTCGCGGTGTCCTCGCCCGCGGTCGTCCTGGCCGCCGTCGCCAGCCGCACCAGCCGCATCCGGCTGACCAGCGGCGTCACCGTTCTCCCCGTCCTGGACCCGGTGCGGGTCTACCAGGACTTCGCCACCGTCGACCTGGTCAGCCACGGCCGCGCCGAGATCACCGTCGGCCGCAGCGCGTTCACCGAGCCCTTCGGCATCTTCGGCGCGGACCTCCGCGACTACGACGCCCTGTTCAGCGAGAAGCTCGACCTGCTCCTGCAGTTGCGCGAGAACGACCACATCACCTGGTCCGGGAAGTTCCGGCCACCGCTGGTCGACGCCCCGATCACCCCTCGCGCCCACCAGGAACCGCTGCCGGTCTGGCTCGGAGTCGGTGGCTCACCCCAGAGCGCCGAGCGCGCCGGCCGCCTCGGCCTGCCGATGGTGCTCGGCTACATCGGCGGCCCGCTGGAGCACGCCCGCCGGGCCGTGAATATCTACCGCGCCGCGGGTCAGCGGGCCGGCCACCCCGACAAGCTCCGCGTCGGGATCTCCACCCACTTCTATGCTGGCGGCACCCCGGAGTCCGCACGGAAGGTCTTCCCCTACTACCACGAGTACCTGCGCCCCAAGACTCCTGGCGGCCGCGGATTCCTCGTCAGCCAGGCCCAATTCGACGCCGGCACCCAGCGCGGAAACGCGATCATGATCGGCTCCAGCGCTCAGCTGATCGAGAAGATCCTCGACGCACACCAGGTCCTCGGCCTCGACAGGTTCTTCGGCCAGATCGACTGGGGCGGCCTGCCCAAGGCCCTCGTGGAGGACTCGGTCAACCGCTACGCCACCGAGATCGCCCCCGCGGTACGCGCCGCCACCGCGACCAGTTCCTAGTTACCGGCCACGCAACTATGTGCACGTAGCTCGCGCCTGAGCGCGCGTCCGCCAAATGCGCTGGGTCACAGGTCGAGTACCAGATCGCTGCGTGGCTGGGAGCAGCAGATCAGCGCGCTGCCGTCGGCCGGGTCATCGACCGGGTCGGGGGCATAGCTGACCGTTCCGGACAGCAGGGCTGTCTCACATGTGTGGCACACGCCGGTTCGGCATGACCAGCGCACCGGCACGTCGCAGGCTTCGGCCAGCTCGAGCAGGCTGGCGTAGCCCTGGTCCCAGGGGACCGTCAGGCCGCTGCGCGCGAACGCGATGCGCGGACCGGCACCGGGCTGGCCTGCCGGCGGATGCGGTGGGCGCGCGGTGGTAGGCGCGATGCCCGGCGTTTGCGAGTCCGCAGGGCCGAAGATCTCGGTGTGCACGCGGGCGCCGTCGATGCCCAGGCCTGCCAGCGCGGCGGACACCTGCGCCATGAACGCGGCCGGACCGCAGAGGTAGGCATCCGCGTCGCGCGGAAGGTCGAGGGCGGCCAGCACTTCCGGTGATAGCCGCCCCGCCGTCTGGTAGTCGCGCCCGCGGACGTCGCCCGGGCCCGGGCGGCTGTAGCTGATGTGCCGGTGCCCGCTGGGCAGCCCGGCCAGCAGCGACCGCGACTCCGCGGCGAACGGTTCCTCGGCCCGGCAGCGGGCACTGTGCAGCCACCAGATATCGCGGCCGGACCCGGCAGCGGCCAGGGCATGCAGCATGGCCAGGACCGGGGTCGCCCCCACTCCCGCGCTGATCAGCAGGACCGGTGTCTCGCCAGGCTGGAGGATGAAGGTGCCGCGCGGCGCGGCCACCTGCAGCAGGTCGCCTGCCCGCACCCGGGTGTGCACGAACTGGCTCCCCGCGCCGTGCGGCTCGAGCTTGACACTGATCCGGTAGGAACTGGCGCCCGGGGGCCCCGACAGCGAGTAGCTGCGCAGCAGCGGCTGGCCGTCCGCTCTGACGGGCAGCCGCAAGGTCAGGAACTGTCCCGGCAAGGCGGGTGGCACCGCAGTTCCGTCAGGATCGGCCAGGCGCACCGAGACCACCGACTCGGTTTCCCGCTCGAGGGCGGTCACTGCCATCGGCCGGAACCCCGGCCAGGCCGGCGGCGGGCTGGCCGAGGTCAGCCCGGCGTTACCGGCGCTGCCGCCGGGCGTTTCGGGCTGCTTCAGCATCGCCCGGAACGAGGCTTTCCAGCCCTCCGGCAGGGCGCCGATCCGCAGCGCCTGGGCCAGCCGCTGGCTGGAATGCCCCGGCAGGTAGAGCAGGGCATCGACCTCGGCCACCGTCATCGTTTCGGGCCCCGAGGCAACCTGCACGATCTCATCACCAGCCTGCACGGCACCCTCGCGCAGCACCCGCAGGTAGAACCCGGGCCGGTGGTGGGAGACCAGCAGCGCCGGGATCTGCGGGTCACCCATCCGGATGCCTACCCGGTAGCAGGTGACCCGCGGCTGGGTCACCTCGAACACCGCGTCGCCGATCTGGTACCGGTCACCGATGCACACCTGGTCATCCGCCAGGCCCGCGACCGTGAAGTTCTCTCCGAACTGGCCGTAGCCGAAGTCGTCGCGGCCCAGCTGCTGCTGCCAGTACCGGTAAGACTCGATCTGGTACACGAACACCGCCCGGTGCTCGCCGCCGTGCCCGGCCAGATCCCCCTGCCCGTCGCCGTCGATATTGAGCCGCCGCACCAGCCGCGGGCCCTCTACCGGCCGCTTCCACACCGCCGTGTGCACCGTCCGGCCATGCCAGGTCACATCCTTGGGCAGGCCCACGTTCACCGACAGCACGCTGCCCGCCCGCCGGTCCGCAGTCACTGGTTTCGCTGCTAAGGTGCGCGACGGGTCAGCTGACTTCGGTGGCGGCTTCCTGGACGGCCTGGTCGACGTCCTTCGCGCTCACGTCGAGTTCCTTGGCCACGTGCTTCTCGGCCTTCAGCTCCGCCTTGTCCACGGCCTGCTGCAGCTTGCTCTCCCCGACGATGACCAGGGCCGCCTGCCCGTCGTCGATGATCTCCCCGAACTCCTTGACATCGGCCCGGGACATGCCACGCCACAAATGACCGCCCACCCCGCCCACCGCTGCACCGACAGCGGCACCGGCGATGATCGAGGGCGGGAACAAGATGCCGACGACGGCGCCGACGGCAGCGCCGCCCCACGCCCCATGCCGGGTAGCCATCTCGTCCTTGTTCACGTGCACCTTGCCGGCGTCGTCCTTGACGACCACGGCGGCGTCGTAGGTCCCGACCGCACCGACCGCATGAAGATCCTTGACGACGTCGTAGTCGGCGCGCGCGGCGGCCTCGCTCGGGTAGGTGCCGATGTAGATGAATACCGCTTCGGGCTTCGCCATGTCGTCTCCCCTGCTCTGGCCGGATCCGGAAAGCGCGGCCGTAAAATTCACGTCAGCCGCGCCGCCAAGACGCAAGCAGCAGTGCCTGCCCGGCACCCAGAGTCTTTCGCCAGCCCAGCCATGGTCATTGTTCCCAGTACCGCTCATCGTCGTCAATCCCGAGCCGGCTGGCCTTGGCCGGGGTCAGCAAGGCGCCATAGGGAGCGGAGTGCCGTCCAGTGGTTGCTTCGCATACTGGTCAGGCGTGCCGTGCGCGTCAGCTTTCAGCTGCATAGCCGTCATGCGTCAGGCGGGGCACCTCCAGTCCTCGCGGCCAGCGCGGGCTCGGCGGCCGGTGTCGCCGGGCGGCGGAAAGTGTACGCGCAGCGTGAACGCGAGCGGCGTCGGCCCTTGTGCCCGCAGGAATCTCACTCTGTCTTCGGCCTCGGCGACCGCCGGGGTCGTGCCACGGCGGATCCACCACAGGGCGGTGTAGGCCCGGGTCATCGGCTCGAACCAGATCCGGCGGCGTCGCAGGACAGGCCGGTGCGCCGCGGAGTAGACGAATGCGCCTAGCGCCTCGACCGACTCCCACACTGACATGTTCACGATGACCCCGGCGCTGCCGGCCGCGTCCCATTCGAAGGCGCGCACCGAGGTGGCGTTGCCGTCTTCGGTCTGCAGCCGCCACACGAAGCCGGGCGCGGCGTCAGCGGCCGCGTTGACCGGTTCGAGCGCCGCCACGAAGTCGGCCAGGGCCGGGCTGTCGAGCGGTGCGCGCAGCCGGGCGATATTGACTTGCGCCAGCACGTAACTCACGTCCTTATCGTGCCAGAAGCCACCCCCAGGATGATCGAACCAGCCGACGCGAGATAGCTGGCGGGTTGTTCTGGAACCTTGGCTGATCAAAGGAGGTGGCCGTGTCCGCACCCGAGATAACGTTCCAGCTACTCGGCGGGAAGCAGGCCGCCGGGCACGCTGGCGAGTTGCAAACCCTGCACGCTGAGGTGTACGCGGAGCCGCCGTACGGATGCGACGATGACGCCGGGGCGTTCGCGGGCCGGTTCAAGGTTCAGTGCCGCCAGCCAGGCTTCGTCCTGGCCGAGGCCCGCCATGGCGGATACCTGGTCGGTTACGCCTCCGGGATGCCGCTGCGCCTGTCGACCTCGTGGTGGCGGGACCTGACCACCCCGCTGCCGGAAGAGGTCACCACCGAGCATCCGGGCCGTACGTTCGCGCTGGCCGACCTGCTGGTGCGCGCGTCCTGGCGGCGGCAGGGCATCGCGCAGGCCCTGCACGACCTCATCCTGGCTGGCCGGCCCGAGGAACGGGCGACGCTAACCGTGTTGCCCGCGGCGACCCCGGCGCAGCGCGCCTTCCGCTCCTGGGGCTGGCGCAAGGTCGCCCGAACCCGCACCGGCCCCGGCTCGCCTGTCAGTGATGTGCTCCTGGCCGTCCTCCCGGTCAGCCGGCCCTGACAGCTGGCCGCCAGGCGCGCAGCGCTCGCCGGGGTGACGGAGTGGCACCAGCCACCGGAGAAGGCTGCCCGCGTGGCGGCCGGGTCCTTCAGGTACCCCTTCATGGTGATGTTGCCGCTGAAGCCGATCTCGCAGATGGTCTGGCCGACGGCAGGAACCGGGCGGCCGGTTGGCGGGCCGATGACCGTCATCGCGTCCTGGACCTATTCGCCTCCAGCCCGGTCACATAAAGGTCACTCACAGACGCCACCCCCGTCTGACACCGTACGGCCACTTTCACAGGGCGGACGTCCTGCTCGCGTCCCATCCGAGCGGACGGCACCCGGCTGGCCTCCCGGCGCGCGGTGGACGGCAACGAGCAGCGCCTCGTACGACTGCAGCAGCGCGGCCCGCTCCAGGACCAGCAGCTCGCTGTCCGGGCGGCGGCCCTGCGCGACCCATTGATCGGAGACCTCCATCGCGCGAGAACGGTGCACAGCCGCCGGGCGGACATCGGACTCCGGCACCCCGAACACGAACGCGTACAGGCGCACCAGCGCCTCAACCAGCTCGTCGTGTGCGGCGGGCGCATCAGGCGAGCCCGAACGATGAATACGCCACCACTCAACCTCCAGCCGCGCCGATCCCGCCGGGTCCCGCGGCTCGCCATAGGTGGCCCTGACCAGCGCGTAGAACCTCTGCATGCATCGCCGGGCACGCTCCGGATCGTTGACCGGGGCCGGCGCCCACAGTTGATTGGCCCGCAACACGTACCAGGCCGCAAGCACCGTACGCGGCCAGCTCATCCCGAATCCGGCGCGCACCATGCCAACCGCCGCCGCGAGGAACCTGAGCCACCGCCGCTGGTAGTAGGCGACCCAGGCATCACACTCCAGACCAGCTACGCGGGCGGGGCTGAAGGACCAAAGCCGGTTTGGCCGCCGACCCGGACGGCCCGCGCTCACCAGCGAGCCGAGCGAGGACCGACCACCATTGATGAGCCCGTCCATGTCCACACTGCCCTCCCTGACCGTCCGGCGTCTGCCCTTGGCGGTCCCGCCAGCCAAAGGCCCCCCGCTCGCTTCGCCGGGGCCAGCGGCCATCGGACCGTCGTGGCTGATCCTCCGCCAAGCTGGCGATAATCAGGCGGAGCCATGCGAGAACGTGATCGTCCCATATCTACAGCGCCGGCGGGGCCATGGGGTCCGGGACGCGATTACGGTTCCTCCAGGGCTAGAGCGTGAAGTAGAACGTGGCGCCCTGCCCCGGCGCCGAACGAACCCACAACTGCCCGCCATGGCGCTCCACGATGCGCCGGCTGATAGTCAGCCCAGCGCCCCGGAAGATCCGGAAGATCTCTTCCTGCTGCCCGGCGGGGATGCCGATGCCGTTGTCGCGAACGTAGAAAGCGCGCAACGGCTGCTCGGCGTCGGGCGGCACGGCATCCTCACAGCCCACCTCCACCCAGCGCGGCGGGTCGGCCGCGGCGTACTTGACAGCGTTGCTGACCAGATTGACGAGCACTTCCTGCAGCCTGATCCGGTCACCGGAAACGGCGCCCAGCCGCACCGGACGGCGTAGCTGCACGTCGGCATCGGCGAACCGGGCGCCGAGGAGTTCCTCGATGTCATCGACCACATCGTCCAGCGATACTGACGTCATGCGCAGGTCGGCGCGGCCCAGGCGCGAGTACTCCAGTAGCGAGTTCAGCAGATCATCCATTCGCGAGGCGAGCTCGTGGATGGTATCCAGATGCTTCACGGTCACGTCGTCAAGTGCGGCGGGGTCCTTCTTCATGAGGGCGGCGTAGTTGACGATCCCCCGGAGGGGCTCCTTCAGGTCCTGCGATGCGGCGCGGGCGAAGGCCTCGAGTTCGTCATCGCTGCGCGCGAGCTCAGCGTGGGCGGCGCTCAGCGCCGTCGCGTGCCGCACCGCGACGTCGAGCAAGGCCCGGTAGGCCTCCTCGGCGATGCCCTGCTCCGCGCCCGACCACGGCAGGCACTGCCCGCGTACGGTCTCCTGCCACACCGAGGAGGAACCCCGCGGGGTCAGCCGCTGCCCCCGGCTGCCCGTGACGACCGGGCGCCCTGGATCGGCGGCCCACCGCATCGTGCGTGATACCTCACCGCGGAACCAGGCAAGCACGTCGCCGCTGGAGCTCAGCGGCACTAGCAGCAGGCCGGCGCAGTCACCAGCCAGCTGGGCCGACTCGCCGAGCTCCTCAGCCAGGCGGTGCGTCGACCACGCCCGGCCCACGGGCCCTGCGGGCAGGCGCGTCAGCAAGATCGGCAGTCCTGGCAGGTCCGGTACCAGGCCGGATGCGTGCGAGGCGGTGCCGACGCGCGCGTAGAAGCCGTCGGCGCCGACCAGGTCGCACAGCCGGGGGTCAGCGACGAGGTGCTCGCCAAACCGCTGCGGCCCGACGGCGTCGGCGGCGCCGGTGATCTGCTGCAGGACTCGCCGGGCCTCGGCCTCGCCCGCCGCGCGCTGGCGATCCTCAACGGCCTCAAGCTGCAGCGACAGCGCGATACCGAACATCTCGCATGCGGCGCGCTGATCGGCAGTCAGCCGCCGCGGCGTGCCGCTGTGGCAGGCAATCAGTCCCCACAGTCGGCCATCCTTGATGAGCGATAGCGACATCGAGCCGCGCACGCCGATGTTACGCAGGTAATCCAGGTGATAGCTCGACACCGTGCGCAGCGCCGAACCGGACAAGTCCAGCGGCCGCTGCGTGCCTGGTCGCAGCGGAGGTACCAGCGCCGCGCCGGGGTCGTCGACGTCGGCGATGACCCGTATCCAGTTATGCAGGTAAAGCCGCCGCGCCTGCGGCGGCACGTCAATCGCCGGGAACCATAGCCGGAGCCACGGCTCCCAGCCCGGCGCGACATCCTCCGCGATCACCTCGCCCGGCCCGTCACCATCAAAACGGTAGGCGACCACCCGGTCATAGCCGGTGAAGGCCCGCACTTGCCGCACCGCGGCCTCGCACAGTCCGGTCACCGTCCGCGTGCCCTCCAACTGCAGCAACGCGCGCCGCGCACCAGGGTAGAACGACGAGAACCGGAATGGCTGGTCGGCGCGCGGCTCGAACTCGCAGATGACCAGGCCGTCGCCGCGGTGCACGCTGACCTCGAGCTGGTACCCCCGCTCGCGCTCCTCCAGCTGAACCGGCACTATCGCGGCGGCGCTGTCATCATCGGACGCTGCCTCGCGAAGCTGCCGGGCCTGTTCAGCCCCGAGAATGTCGGCGACCGGCAAGCCCAGCAGCGCCCTCGGCGCCACCCCCAGGAGCGCGGCAGTGTTCGCGCTGGCCACCGCGACTGTCAGGTCCGGCTCGGCCAGCGCCAGCAACGCGCCGTGTGACTGCACCGAACCCAGCAGATGAATCGGCTCGCGAGCGCACTCGGTAATGTCGAAGACGGTTCCGGCGGCATACTCGGCGGCCACCTCGCGCGCGGACAGCCTGGACTGCGTTTCGTCCGTCATGCCGCCTCCTGCACCGCCAAGCCCGGGCTCGGATCCAAAGCGCAGACGTTCCTAGGACAGGCTAGTGCAGCTGATGCGGAAAGCGAATGTGCCTGGCTACGATGATGCGGTGACGCAGGGACCTCGGCGCGGGCTCCTCTGGACGCAGCTGAGGGACTGCACTCGCGCTGCGCATGCGCAGGCTGAGGCGAGCCTGACGCCGCTGGCACGGCCGGACAGCCTCGCCGGGTATGCGGCATTGCTGGGTGTCCTATGGGGTTTTCAAGCACCTCTGGAGCGGTTGCTGGGTCACCAGGAACTGCCGTCAGCGGTCGGCTGGTCGGCGCGGCAGCGCCTAGGTGCACTGGCCGCGGATCTAGCAGATCTTGGCACGACCGGCACCTCGCTGCCCGAAGCCGCCGGGTTGCCCGGCCTGGCCGGTGCTGGTGCGGTGTGGGGAGCTCTGTACGTCACTGAAGGGGCAACCCTGGGCGGCCGGGTACTGCGGCGTCACGTCGAAGGCCGCCTCGGTCCGGTGCCGGTAAGGTTCCTGGACGGCCGCGGCGACCGCACTCAGCCGATGTGGCGTGACCTAGGTCAGCTCGCCGACCGGTACGTCACTAGCAAGCAAGATCAGCAGCTCGCCCAGCAAACCGCGATCCAGGCTTTCGCCGCCTTCAGCACATGGGCCCGCAACGCCGTTAGCCTCATAACTCTTTGAATCGACCTGCACGGTTATGCGCGTAGCGTGGGTGGCAGGGCCGCGATGGGCGTGCGGGCACGGCCAGCCGTGGGAAATGCCCGCCTGGTGATGCGGCGCGGAGGTGGGCCGTGGAGCGGATGAGCACGCTGGACGCTGGCTTCTTCTTCGCCGAGCGTCAGAACGTTCCGATGCACGTCGGCTTGCTCGCCCTGTTTGAGGGCCCGGTGCCCGCCTACGATGATCTCGTCCTGCTGATCGCGGCGAAGCTGCCGCTTGCGCCGCAGTACCGCCAGGTGGTGCGGGCCGTGCCGCTGCAGGCGTTCCGCCCGTTCTGGGTGGACGACGAGCACTTTGAGATTACCTATCACGTGCGGCACGCCGCCGTGCCCGCGCCGGGCGGGACTGAGCAACTGCGCACGCTGGCCGCCCGGATCTTCGCCCATCGCCTTGACCGGGCCAGGCCGCTGTGGGAAGACTGGCTGCTCGAGGGCCTGGAGGGTGACCGCTGGGCCATCCTCTCAAAGGTGCACCACTGCATGGTGGACGGCATTGGCGCTACGGATCTCATGACGGTCATGTTTGAACTCGGGCCCGACACGCAGTCGGCCACGCCAGTCCCGTGGAAGCCGCGGCCAGCTCCGTCCGCCATCTCCCTGGTAACGAGCGGACTGCTGAGCAACATCACCGGACCGCTCAGCGAGCTGGCCGCCGCCCCGGCCGTAATCGCCCGCCGACTACGCACACCGCGGGAGTTGCTGGGATTCGGCGGCGGCCTGGCCTCAGGCGCACGGCGCCTCACAGCCCGCTCGGTCAGCTCGCTGAACGGCCCGATCGGGCCGCATCGGCGGTGGACATCGACCACCGCCAGCCTGAACGAGGTCAAGGAAATCCGCCGCGCCACGGGGAGCACCGTCAATGATGTGCTGCTCGCCGCGATCACCCGCGGGTTCCGTGACCTGCTCGAGACTCGTGGCGAGCTAGCGGACGGGCTGGTGGTGCGATCGCTGGTACCTGTTTCGGTCCGCGCTGAGGCGGAGCACGGTGCGATGACCAACCGAGTCTCATCGGTGCTGGTCAACCTGCCGGTCAGCGAGCGCGATCCGCTGCACCGGCTCGCGCTGGTGCACGGCCAGATGGACGCCATCAAGCGGACTCACCAGGCGGTCGGCGCCGAGTTTCTCACCGAGATGCTCGGACCGCTTCTTCTTGGGAATCACCGCAGAAGTGGGTGCCGCGCCCGATCTCGATGTGCTGATCGAGGGGATCGGCCACGGTGTCACCGAGCTCAGGGAGCCTTCGACCGGCGCCACGCCTGCCCACGTCTGATGGATCCCCTTACGATGACAGTTGTCGAGATCGCGGCGCAGGGACGGGAGGCCATTCCTGCGCGTTATCCATGCCGTGCCGACCAGCCCCGGGAGGGCGACCCTGATGACTGAACCCGAGCCACCCACGGTTGGTGATACCCCTCCGACTGGCCCTGACCTCGAATCTAACCGGCTGGCCAATGGGGCGCGCCTGACCGGCACGGTCGCCGGCCTGATCGTTGAGCAGATCCGCCAGACAGCCAGGTTGTTGCCGCGGCCTGACCTCAGCGGCCCGCCGCGGCCAGACCTGGTGCCGCTGCCTGAGCTGTTCGGTCAGCTGGCGGCGGATCTGCGGGAGCTGAGGCCGCGGCGCCGGCTAGCCGCGGCCCTCCGCCAGCTAGCCGACGCTGTCGAGCGTGCCAAGCCTCAATGAGTCTGTTCCAGGCTGCTTATCGGCCACGTGTATGACCGGTCAGGTAAGTGCTGCCCAGCAGCCCCGTGTTCGCAGAGACGGGAGAGCGCATCAGCCGGGCTGGTCTCCGGCTGGTCTGGTGGCCGGCTGAGCGTGGTGCTGCCAGTGCAGCGGCAGGGAGAACTCGCCGGTGGCTTCTACGGTCAGCTCGCCCCGGTCGTTGAGGATCCGGCCCTCGACTAGGGTGATGCGACGGTCCACGCCGGTGATCCAGGCCTCAGCGACGAGCGGTACCCCGAGCGGCGTCGGGCGCAGGTAGCTCAGGGTCAGCTTCGCGGTCATGCCCGGCCGGTGCCCGGCGGCGGCGGCCGCCCCGAGCAGCGAATCAAGGATCGCCGCGCAGACGCCGCCGTGCACGGCACCAGGCGGCCCCTCGTAGACGGGCCCGAGGGTGAACTCGGCGCGCGCGGTTCCCTGCGGCGCTGTGGTGATCCTGATCGGCGGCGCCAGCGGGTTCGCCTCGCTGGTCACCGGGGTGCGCGGCCGCCGCCGCGGCCCACCTGCTGGATCGACGGCGGACGTGAGGGGCCGCCGCTGCGCGCCGAGCCGCGCGGCCAGGCTCCCGATCTCGGCCGCTGCCACCCCGAGCTCAGCGGCGGCCGCCTCGCTGAGCACCACGGCCTCCACCAGCTCGCGGGTCCGCCTGGCGAGCAAGGCACGCGCTGTGTCCAGCGCCGGGCCAGCGCCGGGCCCGGGCGGGCCGCCGCCGTCACCGGCAGCGCCGCTGGCGCGGCCGGCGCCGGTCAGCTCGGCAGCATCGCTGTCGCGCTCATCCCGTTCATCCGGGCTCAACCCGCCGCCCTCCCCGCCTTTCCACAGCCGTCACCGCACAACCCGGCTCAGTGTGCAGCTTGCCAACCACACCACTACGGGTCAACTGACTGACCACGCAGGATAGGGCCAGCGGCGACCCGCTCCGGCTGAGCGCAGCGGAAGTCGTATGCCTGTCCTTTCGTAGATCGGCCACGCTCCGCGGCCAAACGGCGCTCTCCGGCACGTCGTTCAGCATGGTCCGGCCGGCCAGATACGGTCAGGTGATGCGGCGTGCTCGCCGGATGGGCTGCGCTGTCAGGGAGTCCAGGGCGGGCGGGCGCCGCGCGCCGCTGATGACGGGAGGTGCTGATGGCGGTCAGCCGTGAGTGGCGGCCCGAGACCATCGCCGTCGCGGCCGGCCGGGACGGCTCGCCCGGCGCCCCGTTCAGCGTTCCGCCGACGTTCGCTTCTACCTACCGGGACGGCGGGGCGATCGGGTACGGACGCTGGGGCAACCCGACCTGGAGCGCGTTCGAGGAGGCGCTCGGCGCGCTGGAGGGCGGCCATGCCGTGGCGTACGCCTCCGGGCAGGCGGCGATCGCCGCGATCCTCACGCCGATGGCGGCCGGGGCCCTGGTCATGGTGCCCGCCGACGCCTACCTGGGCACCCGCGGGCTGCTGCGGGAACTGGAGGCAATCGGCCGCCTCCGGCTGCGGCCGGTCGATGTCACCGATACCGCGGCGGTGCTCGCCGGCCTGCCCGGCACTGACCTGCTCTGGCTGGAGTCCCCGACCAACCCGATGCTCGGCATTGCCGAGCTGCCGCGGATCCTGGCCGCCGCGAAGGACGCTGGCGTGGCCGCCGTCGTGGATAACACCTTCGCCACCCCGCTCCTCCAGCAGCCCCTCGCCTGGGGAGCGGCCGCGGTTGTTCACTCCGCCACCAAGTACATCGGCGGCCACTCTGATCTGCTGCTCGGCGCCATCGTCACGGCCGACCGGGAGCACCGCGAGATGCTCGCGCAGCGCCGCACGCTCGACGGCGCCATCCCGGGCGTGATGGAGGCCTACCTGGCCCTGCGCGGGCTGCGCACCCTGCCGGTGCGCCTGGCCCGCCAGCAGCAGACCGCCGCGCTGCTCGCCGGGCGGCTCGACGGCCACCCGCACGTCACCCGGGTCCGCTACCCCGGCCGGGCAGGCCATCCTCACTACGAGCGCGCCCGCACGCAGATGCGCGGGTTCGGCGCCATCGTCTCCTTCGAGGTCGCCGACGCCGGCACCGCCGACCGGGTCGCCGCGGCCCTGCGCCTGATCGTCGGCGGCACCAGCCTCGGCGGAGTCGAGACGACCATCGATCGCCGCCACCGCTGGGCCGGAGAAGAGCACGTCCCCCCGGGACTGCTCCGGCTCAGCGCCGGCCTCGAACACCCCGACGACCTGTGGGCCGATCTCGACCAGGCGCTCCGCCACGCGGATCACAGCGCCTGAGGCCCAGGCTGCCGGCGGGCGGCGACCGCGGCTTGGGCTCGGCGGTCGCCGTCCACTGACAGTTACCTGGTCAACGTCGGCTGGTGGTGTGACGGCCCGGCTTGCCGGGCGTCAGCAGCCGTCATACGGTGCCCACGGCGAGGTCCCGTCCTCGGCGTAGGCCGTGGCGAAGACCTGGTTCTGCTCGGCCGCGGACGCGTTACCGAAGTCGGCGGGGTTCCCCCCGGCGGCGGTCCAGGACGAGTAGCTGAACTGGTAGAGGCCGTAGTGGCCGCTCGCGTTCATGACCTGGGCATTGCCGCCGCTCTCCGCGGCGATCACGCACTGCTGGAAGGAGCCTGCCGGAGCGGCAGGCTCCGCTGAAGCTGAAATGGCCTGCCCAGCCGCGGGCTCTGTGGTCGTGGTCGCATACGCCGGGGAGACAGGCGCTGCCACGACCGCCGGCCGGTAAGCGGCAGCCAGGTGCGCTGCTGACGCTGCGGAGGGTATGCGCAGGCGTTGCCCGGCGGTTATCAGGGCGGGGTTCCCCCCAATGACTGCCCGGTTGGCTTCGTATAGCCCGGGCCATTCGATGCGGTAACGGGCGGCGATTTCGCTGAGGGAATCGCCTCGGCGCACGACAAAAATCGCCGGGGGCCTGGCGGCTGCTTCGCGGTGGACCTCTACCACGGTCTGCACTGCTGCCGTGTGGATCATGGAAATCCTCTCGTAGCCGAGGGCAGGATCCGTATCCATCACGGTGCAGCCAGGGTTAGGGGTCTGCCATCCCGTCCTCATTTCCGTTCGGTCATTCGGTGTAAACCTACCCACGCATACCGTTAACGCCAAATTAACCCGGCCGTTATCACGGGATCCGCCCTACCGTGGCTGATCATTTCTGCTGGCCGTTCTCCAGGCTCCAGGAGGCAATCGCGCAGAGCGGCACCGCCTCCCACGTGGGCGGATACCAGAAATTCCTGGCGCGCGTTCATAATTACTGCTGGCTAGTTGATGTCCTAAAAGGTGATTCTCGTCATAGTGCTGCATTTCACGCCGCCCGGACCTGTCCGGTAAGCTCGACGGCCGCCTTCCGCCCCGCTGGCCGTGCCCTGATGGCGCCCTGATCGCCGATGGTCTCGCGGCGCCCGCCCAGGGCTGCCACCCGGCATGAGATGTTCCGCAGGCCCGAAGTGCAGTCAGGTTGCGGATACCCCGGCCAACTTCAAGGACCGAGTCAAGATGTGCCGGATTACCGGTCGCCGGATCGCACCCGCGCATCCTGGCCGCTGACGTTCAGTCGGGCCGGCTAATAGACACACCATGGCCGGTACGCCGATCAACGAGAGGGACCGATGCTGCCGCTGGCCTACTTTCGGCGACGGGCCTTCGCTACCGCGAACGCCGTGATGTTCTTCCAGTTCGTGTCGCTGCTCGGGTCGCTGTTCTTCATCACGCAGCTGTTCCAGATCGGGCTGGGCTACTCGCCCCTGCAGGCCGGGCTGCGCATCCTGGTGTGGATGGCCATGCCGATGCTCGTGGCCCCGGTCGCCGGGGCGCTCGCGGGCCGGATCGGCAACCGGCCGTTCATGCTAACGGGCCTCACCATGCAGGCGGCGGGCCTGGGCTGGCTGCCCGCGGCCGCGACGCCCGGCGTTAGCTACGGCTCGCTGGTCGCGCCGCTGATCGTGGCGGGAATCGGCATCGCGATGTGCTTCCCGACCGTGGCTAACGCGGTCACGGCCTCCGTGCCCGCCGGCGACGTCGGCGGCGCGGCCGGAACCAACAACGCGCTGAACGCGCTCGGCGGCGTCTTCGGCGTCGCGATCCTGTCCGCGGTGTTCGCGGCGCACGGCAGTTACGCCAGTCCGGCAGCGTTCATCGCCGGCTTCCGGCCGGCCGAGTGGCTCGCTGCGGCCGTCGCGGCCACGGGGTGATCGTCGCGGCCCTGGCGCCGTCGAAGCGGCAGCTCATGCTCCCGGACGTGGCCGCGCCGACCGAGCCCGCCGTCCGGCGGCCCGGGCTTCACCTTGTTGACAGCAGGATTAGCCGGCGAGCCGAGTCCTGACCAGAGTCCTTCGCCGGGATCTCCTGCGGATTCCATAGCTTGGCCTTCGGCGCACCGCACTCCCGGAGAGTCCAAAGCCGGTTCTCAAAATCCTCTTCAGAGGAAACAACATCGGGAGAGCTTTGAAAATGGCCGGGATCGTAGTCGACCTCATGGCCGAGGCGCTCGGCGTGCTTACGGAATGACCGATAGCACTTGACTCCGCCCGCATTCACGCCCTGGCGCGGCTTGTTCGGGCATAGCTCGGCATGGAACACGACCTCGCCGGTCGCCGTCGCCCCGGGGCGCCCGATGAACCTGTGGGCGCGTAGACCGATGCTCCCCGGGAACTGGGCCGCGATGGCCTTTGCCTCATCCGGACTTACTATCCTGTCAGTGGTGGCCTTAACATACTCCAAGCCGCCACACTCGACGTCCATGGCAGCGTACATGCTGAAGTGGGCCCTGTTAATGTTGTCCTGCGCGATCATATGAATCCCCTATGAACCCGGCGCGTTACGAAGTGGCCGGGATTGTAGAATACCCACGGTTTCACGTGCAGCCCAATGGCCCTCGTGAGCACTCACCACAAGAGTGGCGCCTTCGGTGGCAGCAGCGGCTGTCATGATCAAGAACTTCGTCTTCGTGAGACCTGCAATCCAGCGGATCAAAGATCCAAAACCGTGACCTCGCTTTGTGCCCTGACCTGGCGGTTCCTTGATCGTTGATCTTGATAAAGGGAAGACTTTGGGTTAAGCCTCCCAGAGTACCTATCTCCAAAATAGGCGCCGCAGTGCGCCAATATTGTCGGCAGGCTTTACGTAGAGTCTACGCGCGTTTCGAGCGCGGGTGGCATCCAGGTCCCGCTGTGAACAGCTGGCGCAGCGCGTAGAGCTTGTCGGTCCCCCACCTGGCAGCGGTGGACATGAACTGGGCGACGGCGAAGGCCGACTACGCGCTCCTCAGGTTCCGCCAGCAACCTCCTGAGCTGCGCATCTGGGCCCTGGCGGGTCTGATCGTTCGCGGCTTTTAGGTGGGCTAGTGATCTGTGTCACAGGCTCCAGTTATGTGATCACCATGACTGTCTCAGCACCGCTCTTCGGTGCGATATTTTTTCTAAACCCAGCGGACGCAACACCGCACACGTTCTGCAACAGCGATCATCGGCCGCCGCCCGGCGCGGCATCGTGGAGTACATCGGCTGGTTAAACGGGACGAGGCTGCACAGCGCTCCGGGCTCCGCTGCCGCCGAGATCGAAGCCAGCCACCACGACACGACTAAGAAAAAAGCCCGACCAAACCATGAACTCTGTCCGTCAAAGCGGCCAACTCCGCTCGGTGACCGCCGACCCTCGGGTGCTGCCCTACCGGGAGTGCCCCATGGCCGTCGCCAACGCCGACCGGATGGTCGGCACGCCGCTGGCAGACCTCCGCACGGCCGTGCTCGAGCAACTCACTCGAGCGACTCAAGGGCACGACGGCTGCACACACCTGAACGACGTTTTGCGCTCCCTCGCCGAGGTGCCAGTCCTGGTCCGCCCCTGGCAGGGCAGTCCAGCGCGCACGAAAGCTGACCTTTGACGGCTGACCCGATCTGCGGCCCAGCGCGCCGGAGGGGTACCCTTTCCTCGTCGCAAAGCCGATATTTCAGCCCACTCGGGTCGGCCACGTCACCGCACCGAGCCGCGTCCGAGCGTCCGTGCCGCAGGTGTCAGTAACGATTGGGGAGGTCGGCAGATGCCCGGTCCCTTGCAGGTGATCGCCGCCAGCTTCCGTACCGCTGCCGACTTCCAGGGCCGGGTGCTGGCCGAAGTCGGCCGGCTGCAGGGCCGAGGAGTGCTGCGGCTAGTCGACCTGCTCTTCGTGGCCAAGAACGAGGCCGGCGAGATCGAGCGTCTCATCGTCGGCGGCGACGATGACTTTGGCGTGCTCCTGTCGAGAATCATCCCGCTTGGCGGCGCCCATCGCGTGGGACCAGCATCCGGCGAGGGCTCGCCGGGCTTCGATCCCTCTGACGCCCTGGCACTGGCAGAGACCCTGCAGCCGGGGACAGCGCTGGCGTTGCTGCTGATTGAGCACGGCTGGGCGCAGCCGCTGTTCGACGCGATCGCCGAGACCGGCGGGGCCCTGCTCGGCGACGGTTTCCTCTCCGCCGAGGCTGGGTTGCTGGCGGGCGCCGAGGTCGCGGCGGTCGAGGAGGCGGCTGAGGTGATTTCGGCGGCGCACGCCGCCGAAGCCCGTGCAGTACTCCGTGCCATGACCGCGGAGGCCGAGGCAGACGAGGCCGTCGCGGCTTCGGAAGCGATCCGCGCCGCTGCGGCCGCCGATGCGCTCGAAGCGCTGATCGACGCGGGAATCGTGGAGGAGGCAGCCGCCCAAGAGGCTCTCGATGCCCTGAGCGCCGCAGGTGTGATCATCGCTGCCGCCGACCAGGCATCCGCCGAAGCCGTCGCTGAGGACACCGCAGTGGCGGCGGCAGCCGACCAGGCAGCCGCCGAAGCCGTCGCAGAGGACACCGCAGTGGTGAGGGCAGCCGACCAGGCAGCCGCCGAAGCCGTCGCTGAGGACACCGCAGTGGCGGCGGCAGCCGACCAGGCAGCCGCGGAAGCCGTCGCAGAGGACACCGCAGTGGTGAGGGCAGCCGACCAGGCAGCCGCCGAAGCCGTCGCAGAGGACACCGCAGTGGCGGCGGCCGCCGACCAGGCAGCCGCCGAAGCCGTCGCAGAGGACACCGCAGTGGCGGCGGCAGCCGACCAGGCAGCCGCCGAAGCCGTCGCAGAGGACACCGCAGTGGCGGCGGCCGCCGACGCTGCCGCAGAAGGCCAGGCCAAGGTGATTGCCGCGTCGATCAGCATGTCTGAGGCCAGAGTCCTGCGCTATTTGCCCACACCGTTGACCTTCGCGCTCATCGCCGACAAGCTGGGCATCTCCCGCTCGGCGGCCAAGGAACGAGCCGAGCGCGTCTACAAGAAGCTCGGGGTTCACAGCCGCGCCGAAGCGGTCAGCCGAGCCCGTGCGCTCGGGCTCATCGACTAGCGGGGCCCTTGAGGCGCTTCAGGTGGCCAGGGCTGCGGAAGAGGTCAAGTCCATGGCAGGCAACCAGGCGCCGCAGGTGACGAGGAGCGTTCAGCGCGGGCTTAGAGCAGTCAGCCCAGCGAATCGCCATTCGGCTGGCGGCTGAATGCCTCATCCGGGCAGGCACGCTGGAAGGTCAACTGCCAGCCGTTGAACGCTGGTCACGGTGCAGGCTGCTCGCCGGTGAGCACCGTTGCTGGCCCGTCGATGACCGCCGGCGGCGCGGGCCCGGTGCCGTTGACCCCGTTGTTGTCCGGGCGGGCGGCGCGGGGGCCGCTGCCCATGTTCGCGGGGCCCGCCAGCCTGAACAGGGCGAACAAGTCAGAGTGGGGGGCTGGGTCGTAAGCTTTGAGCTAGCAGTTCGGGGCGCTCACAGTGATGGCCCCGTGAGGGTCCGTGGAATCGATGGAGCTGCTGATCCTCCGACAGTGTCGTGACCGAGGTGACATCGTCGGGCTGCCGACCAGCCGAGCGGAGAGCCTGGAGGCACGAGATGGCTGATCACGCCCATAAGGGACGTGCCTGCGGTCAGTGCCATCCAGAGCCATGACCAGCCCGGTGAGCGTGCTGGTCAGCCGCCGTGAGACCTTCAACGCCGCGCACCAGCTGCGTAATCCGCGTCTATCAGATGACGAGAACCGGCGCCTGTTCGGGAAATGTGTCAATCTGCATGGCCACAATTACGCACTAGACGTCGTGGTAACCGGAAAGATCGACGACGCCAGCGGCTATGTCCTGGACTTGAAGCGGCTTTCAGACGTCATGCACCAGCAGATCATCCAGCACGTTGACCATCGCAATCTGAATACCGACGTTCCGTGGCTGGAAGGACTCATTCCCACGGCGGAAAACCTCGCGATGACCTTCTGGGAAAGGCTCAAGGGCGAGCTTCCTCCAGGGTCGCTGCGGTCAGTCCGAGTCTCGGAGACCGACAAGAACTGGGCCGAGGTCGGTGACCACCTCTGAGGACCCGGCCCGCCTGGGCCGGGCGTTGCGCAGCCGCTACACGGCTGGCGACCTCCGGGTACTCACCCGCGAAGAGGCGCGGCGCTTTGCGCCTGACGAGGACTGCGATCCGCAGGCCGACGCAACCTTGGCCTGGGAATTGCTGTACCGGCTCGAGCCGGAGCTTTACGAGCGGATGGCAACCACGGAGCGACTCCATCCCGGAATAGTCGACTGGCTGCCGCGCAGCGCGGACCGGATAGTCGAGGTCGGCGCCGGCTCAGGGCGTCTGACGCTGGAGCTCATCGAGCGAGGACGGGAAGTAGTGGCTATCGAGCCCGCGACCGGCCTGCGCCAGATACTTGAGCGAAAGCTCGAAAAAGCCGATCATGGATACCGCGCCCGCGTGACGCACGGGTTTCTTGACGACCTGCCCGTCATGAGCGACTCCGCCGATCTGGTCGTCGCGTGCTCTGTCCTCACCCCCGCCCCCGGCCATGGCGGCGACCTCGGCCTGGCCGAGATGGAGCGGGTTTGCCGGCCCGGTGGCTGCGTCGCCATTATCTGGCCGAACAACATCAGCTGGCTAACCGCCCGCAACTATCAGTACAAAAGCTTCGCCGGACCGATGGCTGTGGAGTTCGCGAGCTACCTCGAGGCGGTTGAGCTGGCCGAGATCTTCTATCCCCAGGCGGTCACGGAGATCCGCTGCCGCGGCAGCCGACGAGTGCCGTATGAGGTGCTGGGGATCAATCCGCCGCGCGACCTCGCCTTCAAGGTGATCACACGGTGAAGGTCGCGATCGTGGCGCCGCTCGTATCAGCCATCCGCGAGCCGCAGGGCGGAGGCTCGCAGGCCTTCGTGTCCGACCTTGCGCGCGGCCTGGTCAGCAGGGGCCACGAGGTGCATGTCTACGCCGCCACGGGATCGGAGATACCGGGGGTCACGGTCGTCGATACCGGGGTAGATCCGAGATCTCTGGCCGCCACCCTGTACCGAGCGGCCGGCCCGCCGGACCGCGACCCCGCCCCGGCCGTGTCGGCCTTTGCCAGCGCCTACTCGGCTGTCCGGGTGACCCGGTACGACGTTGTCCACAATCACGCCTTCGACGCCCCGGCGATTAGTCTCGCCACCGGACTGAACACGCCGGTCGTGCACACCCTCCACCTGCCACCGGACGCGGCGATCGCGTCAGCGCTTCGCCAGGCAGCCCAGAGCGGTCAGCCTCCCGCGGTCGCCTGCGTGTCCGCGTTCCAGGCGGGCACCTGGCGCGGGGTCGCCCGAGTCGACGCGATCCTCCCGCCATATGTGCCGACGCGTTCCGTCCCCTGGTCGGACGCGGCCGGCGACGGCGCTGTTTTCGCAGGCAGGCTGAGTCCCGAGAAGGGAGCCGCCGAGGCGATCGACATCGCCCAGGCGGCCGGGGCCCGGATCGACGTCTACGGCGACAGCTACGATGCCAAGTACGCACGAGAACGGATCGACCCCCGGCGTGATGCAACAGGCGTGGCCGTGCATCCAGGAGTGCCTCGAACATCTATCTGGGCGGCAATGGCCCGCGCAGCGGTCGTGGTCTGCCCGGCCAGGTGGGACGAGCCGTTCGGAATGGCTGCCGCTGACGCTCAGGCGTGCGGTACTCCTGTGGTGGCGTTCAAACGCGGTGGACTCAGCGAGATAATCTTGGACGGCGTGACCGGCTTCCTGGTCGCGCCTGACGACCTGCAAGCGGCCGCAGATAGCGTGCGGAGGACGACCCAGATCTCGCGTGCGGCATGCCGCGAGCATGCCGAAAGGCATCTTGACCTGGAACGGAGTCTGGATGCCCACGAGCAGCTCTACAGGCAAGTCATCCGTCGGCGAGCCGGGGCCGCAGTCAATGAGTGACGTAGGGCACTGGCTGGCGGGACGGGTCGCGATGGTCACGGGCGCGAGCCGGGGAATCGGAGCTGCCACCGCCGAGGCCCTGGCCCGCGCCGGAGCGCACGTCGTTCTCGCGGCCCGTGACCGCGATGCTCTCGTCAGCGTCGCCAGCGGCATCCAGGCCGCCGGCGGCCGGGCCAGGGCTGTACCGACAGATGTCAGCAGGGCCGAAGATGTCGAGCGGCTGTTTGCCGCCGCCGCGCAGACCGGCCGGCTCGCCGCCCTGGTCTGCGCGGCTGGCGTACTGACGCCCGCTCCGTTCACCGAGACGACGCCGGACATCTGGGAACAGACGCTGGGGGTCAACCTGACCGGCTCGTTCCTGTGCTGCCGCGCGGCATTCACTGTCATGCGCGCTGCAGGCGAAGGACGGATCGTCAACATCGCCTCGCTCTCGGGCATCTACGCCACCGAGAAGTTCCCCGGGCTGACCGCCTACAACGTCTCCAAGTACGGGGTCATCGGCCTGACCGAGGCGATCGCCGTAGAAGGCAGGCAGCACGGCATCAGCGCCATCTGCGTGAGTCCGGGAGCAGTCGACACTCAGATGCTGCGCCGGGCCAATCCCGAGCTCCGTCCGGGCCTGACACCCGGCGATGTCGCGGAACTGATCCTCGCGCTGCTGGATAGCCCGCTGGCTCCGGCCAGCGGAGCGAACATCCCACTTTTCTCAAATGCCTAGGCGCGATCAGGCGAGCAGCCCGAACGACACATTCATGCCCCTTTCCCCACCGACCACAGGTCCACCTGCTCGTCGGCGAGCAGTCCGGGCGGAGGCTGGGCTCGCGCGGCCACGAGGCGCGCGGCCGCTGCCATCTCGCCGGCCCGGTCCAGCTCGGGGTCACCGCCCCGGTCGAGCCCGACCGCGGCCCGCACCACCCCGTTGACGAGGTAGAACCCCACTAGCCTGCCTGCCGTCAGGCTCCCGCGAACCACGAAGTTATCCCACTTCGTGGCGTGGCCGACGTACTCGAGCTTGTGCTCGTACTGATCCGACCAGAAGCTGTGGATGTAGTCATAAGGAGCATCCGAGCCCAGCATCGATCTCGCCGCCGCGGCACCCTGTTTCTCGGCGTTGTTGTAGTGCTCGACACGGACCCGGCCGAATACCGGATGAAGATGGTTCGCGACATCGCCGGCCGCATAGACATCGGCGGCGCTGGCCCGGCACAATTCGTCGACCAGAACACCGTTATCCTGCGCGATAGATTGCCCCGCGACGGCCGGGACAGCGGGCTCAATCCCGACCCCAGCCACGGCAAAGTCGCATGCCACGCGAATGCCGCTAGCGGTCGTGACCGCCTCCAGCCGCTCGGTCCCTTCGAACGCGGCGACCTGATCTCCGGCGAGTAGCTCCACACCGTTCGCGCGGTGGATGGCACCGAATAGTGCTCCGATTTCCCCGCCTAGCACCCGCTCGAGGGGGAACCTGCCGGGAAAGATGGCGGTCACATGCACCCCGAGCTGCGTCAGCGAGGCCGCCACCTCGGAGCCGATGAAGCTCATGCCCGCTACTACCGCGCGCCGACCCGCCACGGCTTCGCCCTTGATCGCCTCGCAGTCAGCGACCGTGCGTAGGTAGTGGACGCCAGGCAGGTCAGCCCCGAGAAGCTGGAGCCTCCGGCTCCGTCCGCCCGTGGCGATCAAGACCTTCTGGTACTGCAACTCCTGGCCCGAGCCGAGGAGCACGGTATGCGCGGCGGTGTCGATGACCGCAACATCGGACCCAACGAGACGGTCGACCTCGTGCTCCTCATACCAGCTGGCAGGCCTGACATACCAGTCCGCCAGATCCTCCTCCGACCGCAGGTACGTCTTGGAAAGCGGAGGCCGGCCGAAAGGGACGCCCGGTTCTGCGCCGATAATGGTGACCCGATCCCGGAAGCCCTCCTCCCGGAGGGTCACCGCGGCGTTGCCCCCGGCCAGGGCACCGCCAACGATCACGATTCCAGTCCCGCCGGCACCCTGAGGCATCTAGTGCATCTGCCCTTCCCGGGGCCGCGAGAAACCCGCTGCCCGTGGCCTGCAGGTAACGATAGCTGCTTCCAAGAGGCCGCAGGCGCGGGGCGAGGGATGAACCCCGCCCCGCGCCGTTGCTGTGCGTCACAAGGTGCCGGTGATCAGCGCCGCCATCTTCGGCGTGCCGATCCCGGTGGCCAGGCGAGGTACGGCATCATTTCGGGGCAGGAGGCAGCTTACGTGGCGATGCCTTGCCCTCGGCTACCAGCAACTCGTGCTGCTGCCAACCCTGCAGCCACTTCCATGAGGCTGTCAGCGCACTGGTTGCCGCAGCGACCATGAATGCGACTATCTGAGTTTGGTTGAGATGCGCGCCCGGGACGACCTTGGCGACAATGCCAGCGAGCCAGCCAGCTGCAATCACGAAAACCGGGCTCAGTAGGGCGACGAAACGCCCGAGCAATGAACCTTCGGTGGTGGATTCCTTGGCTGCTGCCGTTCGCGTGCCGCCGTTCATGATTGTCCCCTCCGGCCCGGTCTCGCTGTCATCTCAGGTGAGCAGGATCTCATTTCCGGAGCAAAGCCGCTACCTGCTCGAGCTGGCCCGTGCACGGCGCAGTCGGGATGTTCGCGCCGACACCAGTCGCGGCCATCCGGCCTCGCTAGCAACCCGCCTGAGCCAGCGAGCCCGCGAAAAGCTCGCGGCCATTGCACCTTCCCTGTGAGCGCCGCCGGGCAGAGAATGCTGACGAGCCGCCAGGCCTGAACGGCCAGCCCAGACCAGGAGACACCGATGAGCAACCCCGGGCAGCCCAGCTCGTCTTCATCACCCGCAGTGCGGATCGACCTGGAAAGCGAGCGGGGATACGCGCGAAGCCCGCAGCTCCAGGCGGAGTTCGAGGCAGCCGCTGACCACCTGCGCCAAGTCGACGGGTACACCGATCCGCTGGACCCTGAGCACCGCAGCCACCTCCGCGCTGACCTGGCGCTCGAAGGCGGGGGCGTGAAGGGCATCGGGCTGGCGGGCGCGGTACTGGTCCTGGATGAGGCCGGGTACTCCTTCGCCCGCATCGCGGGAACGAGCGCGGGAGCCATTGCCGCGAGCCTCATTGCCGCGATCTCCAAGGCCGGCCAGCCCATGCCGTCGTTGCGCAGCTACCTCAATGAACTGCATTTCACCGAGTTCATGCCCGAGGGCAAGATCCACCATTTTCTCGATCGCCTGGGCGGAGCAGCCGAGAAGGCGGACGACCTGGCCATCCTCACTCAGCGGACGGGGCTGTATCCAGGGACCTACCTGGCGCAGTGGCTGGGGCCGATTCTGGGCGGGCTCGGGGTCAAGACCTTTGGCGATCTCAAGATCAGCCAGTCCGATGATCCCGGCATGAGCCTGCCGCCCGACCGTCAATACCGGCTCGTCGTCCACACCTCGGACATCACGCGTGAGCAGCTGGTCCGGCTGCCCTGGGATTACAACTATTACGGGCTGCCCAGCGACGAACAGGACGTTGTCGGGGCGGTGCGCGCGTCCATGTCCATCCCGTTCTTCTTCGAACCGGTCACGGTCCAGACCAGCGAGGCCGACGTTGACGTGCCGATGCCCGACGGCAGCTGCGTCCGGCAGCACTATGACGCTGGCACTGTCACCTGGGTCGACGGCGGCATGCTGGAGAACTTCCCGATCAGCGCGTTCGACCGCGCTGACGGCGGCCCGCCACGCTGGCCGACCATCGGGATCAAGCTCTCCTCGCTGCAGAGATCGTTCCCGGCGACCCTGGCCTGCAGCACGGCACAAAGCGTGGCGATCCGGGCCCTGCACACGCTGATGAACGAGTGGGACCGTTACGACGTTGAGCAGACGACCGCCGGACGCACCATCTTCGTGGACAAGGCAGGCCTAACGGCCACCCAGTTTGATCTGACCCAAGCCCAGCAGGACCAGCTCTTCCTCAACGGGGTACAGGCCGCGACGACGTTCGTCATCGAAATGTCCAAGGCCGGTGGCGTACCGCGAGACGCCGAGCAGGCCAGGCAGCTCATTGCGCACAGGTCAGCGCCGAGTTAGCCGCTTTCGAGCGCGGGGCACTCCTTGGTGACGGGTACATCACCAGGACGAGACCGGCTATGGTGACGGAGCAGTAGCCGTGTCGGCCGAACGCAGGACGGTCGCGGCGGTCTCTCGCAGCTCGACGCGGCGGATCTTGCCCGTGGAGGTGGTCGGGTAGGCATCGGCGAAAACGACCCTGCGGGGCCGCTTGTACGCCGGAAGGCCGGCGCGGCAGAACTCGATCAGCTCCGCCTCGGTCGCCGCGGCGCCGGGCCGGAGCACGACATAGGCAACCGGCTTCTCCAGCCCGTCCGGGTCCAGCCCGGCCACCACGACGGCCTGCGCGACCGCCTCGTGCGCCAGCAGCCGGTCCTCCACCTCAGCAGGCGATACCCAGACGCCGCTGGCCTTGAGCATGTCGCCGGTGCGCCCGAGGCAGATGTAGTAGCCATCGGTGTCCTGGACGTATGTGTCGCCAGTGCGCAGCCACTCACCCTGGAACACCAGCCGGGACGCCTCGTAACTGGACCAATAGCCGCTCGCCGCCGAATCGCCCCGGACGAACAGGGTGCCCGCGGTGCCGGCCGGGACAGCCACCCCCGCCTCGTCGAGGATCTTCAGCTCATACCCCGGCACCGCTACCCCGGTCGTGCCCGGCCGCACCTGTCCTTCCCGGGTGGACAGGAAGATGTGCAGCATCTCGGTCATCCCGAGACCGTCGAGAATATCTACTCCGAAATAGCTCGTCCACCGCTGGTAGAGCGCGGCCGGCAGCGCCTCTCCCGCCGACGCGGCCAGCCGGACCCCGGCCAGCGCGTCGGCTGGCAGGCCAGCCCGCAGCATCGTCGCGAAGAAGGTCGGGCCGGCGAAGAAAAGCGTGACGCCATAGTCCCGCACCCGCTGCGCGACGACCTCCGGCCTGGCCGGGTCCGGCTCGAGCACGGTGACCGCCCCCGCCGACAGCGGGAACAGCAGCGAGTTGCCAAGCCCGTAGGCGAAGAACGCCTTCGCCGCGGACAGGCAGCGGTCGCCCGGCCGGATGCCCAGGACCTGGCGGCCATAGGTCTCGCAGACCACCCGGACCGACCCGTGCCGGTGCATCGCCCCCTTGCTCTTGCCAGTGGTGCCGGAGGTGTAGAGCCAGAATGCCGGGAAGTCCGCGGTCGTCGGGTAGACATCCGCCCGGGGCACCGCCGCCGCCACCAGAGCGTCGAGATCGTGCACCGGCACCGCGGCCGAGGCCAGCGCGCCCCCGCCGGCCGCCAGGACGCCCTGCAGCTCCGGCGCGGCTGCGGCGGCCTCGGCCACCAGACCGAAGAACTGCGGCGTGACCGCGAGCATCCGGGCCCGCGAATCGCGCAGCAGCTCAGCCAGCCCGTCAGCGTGCAGCATCGTCGACACGGGGACCGGCACTGCGCCTATCCGCATGGCCGCCAGGTAGACGGCCACGAACTCCGGGCTGTCCGCCATGAACATCACCAGCCGCTGCTCTGGCTGCAGTCCGAGCTCACGCAGCCCGGCCGCCGTGCGCTGGACCCGGTCCAGCAGCTGCGCATAAGTCAGCGGCCCGCCGACGCCAGTGATCGCCAGCCGCCCGCCATCCCCGGCTGCCACATGCCGGTCCAGCAGATATTCACATGCGTTGAACCGTTCCCAGGGCTCCGCCGCCATGCCACACATCCTCTGTGCCCAAGTCAGGTGGACATAGTCGTAGTCGAACAGCATCTCGTCCCGGAAGAATCGCAGCATACTCACGATAGCGCGATGCGTTAGTAACCTGCTGCTGGAGCCGCGCTGCGCCGACGACTACGGTGGTGGTTGTGCGGGGTGTGCCGTGGTTGGGTGTGCCGTGGTGGGGCGTGGTCTCGTCGGCCGTGGCCCCGGTGCTGATGGTCAGCGGGTGGACGGTCGCCGCCGGGCTGCAGCCGCGCTCCTTCGACCCCGTTGCCCAGCCAGTCAGCGCGCTGGCCGCGGTGGGTGCTGCCGACCGGTGGGTGATGACGCTGACTTTCCTGGGTGTGGGCGCCTGCGATGTCGTCACCGGGCTGGCGCTGCGGCCGGCCAGAGCGCCGGGGCGGCTGATCCTGATGGCCGGGGCAGTGGCCGGCTTGCTGGTGGCGGCGAACCCTGAGCATCCCGGGACCAGCCTTCCGGTGCCGCACATGATCTGGGCAGCGGCCGGGTGCGCCGCGCTGGTGGCCTGGCCGGCGGGGGCCTGGCGGCGCGGGCCTTCGGTACCGTGGGGCCTGCGGCCGGCGGTATCGGCCGGTGCCGTGGCGGTGCTGCTGGCCCTGCTGGCCTGGTTCGGCGCGGAGCTGATCACCGGGGGCGGGCAGGCCGGCCTGGCCGAGCGCATCTTCGGCGCCGCGCAGGCGCTGTGGCCGCTAGCGGTGGTCGTGTCCTGCCGCCGTGCTGCCGGAACGGCCCCCGGGCCCAGCAATGGGCCAGGCCTGACCAGCCAGGTGCGCGCCCTGCCGTCGACGCATAGGACGGCTCGGTGATGATAGCCGGGCCGGGGAGGACCTTCGCCTCTGACGGATGTCCCGTCGCGATGGGCCAATGGCTATGGCGGCTGGCTGCTGTCGGGGACATCGATGCGAGGTCGCGAGCAGCGCCGCAGTGCAGGAGCAGCAGGAGCCAGTCATGAGGTCATTCGATTCGGAAGTTGCCGAGAAGCCAGCCATGAGCTCGTTCGAGTCGGAAATCGGCGAGACCGCAAGATGGTTTGCCGATCCTCGGTTCGAGGGCGTCACGCGTTTGTATTCTGCGCGTCAGGTGGTCGAGCAACGAGGCACCATCGCCACCGACTACACCGTGGCGAGAATGGCGGCCGAGCAGTTCTACGATCGGCTCCGGCAGCTCTTCGCCAAGCGCAAGCAGATCACCACCTTCGGTCCCTATTCACCCGGTCAGGCGGTAGCCCTGAAGCGGATCGGAATCGAGGGCATCTACCTGGGCGGCTGGGCCACGTCGGCCAAGGGATCCATCACGGAGGACCCGGGACCCGACCTGGCCAGCTATCCGCTCTCCCAGGTGCCCGACGAGGCCGCGCCGATCGTGCGCGCCCTGCTCACGGCGGACCGGAACCAGCGCTTCGCCCGCTCGCGTCTGAGCGAGGCGCAGCGTGCTGCCTCCCCCGAGATCGACTATCGGCCATTCATCATCGCCGACGCCGACACGGGGCATGGCGGCGACGCGCACGTCCGGAACCTGATCCGCCGTTTCGTCGAGGTCGGGGTCCCGGGCTACCACATCGAGGACCAGAAGCCCGGCGCCAAGAAGTGCGGTCACCAGGGGGGTAAGGTGCTCGTCGGCGTGGACGAGCAGATCAAGCGGCTGAGCGCCGCGCGCTTCCAGCTCGACGTCATGAAGGTGCCCGGTATCGTCGTGGCCCGAACCGACGCCGAAGCGGCCACATTCCTGGAGGGGCGCGGGGACGAGCGCGATCATTCGTTCATCCTGGGCGCCACCAACATTGAGCTGCCCACCTACAAGGTCGGTTACCTCGCCATCTTGAGGAAGCTCCGCGAGCTGGGCGTCGACGACGCGCGCGGTCATCTGCTGTTCAAGATCTCCGCCGCGGAGTACGACGAGGCCAGCGCCTGGCTCGCGCGGACGGGCGTGATGCGCATGCTCGAGGAGAGCGCGAAGGCGTTCCAGGCCGACGGGTCGTCGGGCGAGGCGCTGCTGGAGAGGGTCGAGACGCGGTACCTGGAGGCGTGGCAGTCCGAGGCCAACCTGAAGAGCTATCCCCAGGCGGTCGCCGACGTGATCGAGTTCCGCGCCAGCGAGGGCGAGCGCTTCGACGTGAGCGCTGACGAGTGGCTGGCCTTCGCGAACCGAACGTCGTTCCACGCCGCCCGGGCCAGGGCCAAATCGATGGGCATCGACATCAGCTGGGATTGCGAGGTCTCCAAGACTACCGACGGCTACTACCAGGTACAGGGCGGACTCGAGTACGCGGTGGCCAGGTCGCTGGCTGTCGCCCCGTTCGCCGACATCCTGTGGATGGAAACCAAGACCGCGAACCTGGCGGACGCCCGGCGCTTCGCCGAGGCCATCCACGCGGAGTTCCCCTCCAAGATGCTCGCGTACAACCTGTCACCATCGTTCAACTGGGACACGACCGGGATGAGCGATGCGGAAATGAGGCGATTCCCGCAGGAGCTCGGCAAGCTGGGGTTCGTCTTCAACTTCATTACCTACGGCGGACACCAGATCGACGGCCTGGCCGCGGAGGAGTTCGCCACCGCGCTCAAGCAGGACGGCATGCTCTCCCTGGCCCGGCTGCAGCGAAAGTTCCGCATGGTCGAATCGCCCTACCGGACGCCTCAGACGCTCGTGGGCGGGCCGCGATTGGATGCTGCGCTCATGGCTTCTTCGGGCGGCACTGCCGCCACCAAAGCGATGGGCAAGGGCTCGACGCAGCACCAGCACCTGGTCCAGACCGAGGTGCCGAACAAGCTGCTCGAGGAGTGGCTCGCGATGTGGACCAGGCACTACCAGGTCCCGGGCTCGCTGCGGGTCGGGCTGCGGCCGCACACGGCGGGCTCGGAGTTGCTGGAGCTCACCGTGTCCAAGACAAGCGGGGAAAATGTCGCCAACATCATCTTCGACGTGATCGTGGATCGCCGGGGACGCAACATCCTGTCGGTTCGCGACCAGAGGACCTTCGACATGGCCCTGCGGAAGAAGCGCCTGATGACGCTGATCCACCTGTTCCTGGTCCACCGCTACAAGATCTCGTCGGTCCACTACGTCAGCCCGACCGACGACAATCGTTATCAGGCCCAGAAGATGAAGACGCACGGCCTCTACCGCGACGTCCACGACGAGGTTGGCGACGTCATCGTGGCGGATGTGAGCGCGGAGGGCGTCACGGCCCTGCTCGCCCCGGACCGGGACCGCTTGAACGCCTTGATCCAGCAGAAGTATCCGTATCTGTCGGCCGACGTCGCCGCGCTGCTCCCGTCAGCCGCGCCACGGCCTTGAGCTGCGGGTTGTCCTCGCTTGGCACCGCAGCCGGAGAGACAGATGCCGCCGGAGTGGCCGGTCGGGCCTAGCTAGCGTCGTGCGGCGCAAGGGGAAGCTGGCGCAGGAACGGGTCGGCCACGCGGTGGCTGGTGACTCGGATGTGGGCGTCCACCGCGATGACACCGTCCGGGCGGGCGATGACGGGGTTGAGGTCAAGCTCGGCAACCTGCGGCAGGTCGTCGGCGAGCCGCGACACCCGGAGCAAGGTCTCGCGCAGCGCTTGGATATCTGCGGCGGGCTGGCCGCGGTGACCGAGCAGCAGCGGCGCTGCGCGGATCGAGTGGATCAGGTCGTCGGCGTCGGCGCCGGTGAGTGGCGCGAGGCGGGCCGCGTGGTCACTGAGCACGTCCGTGGCCACCCCGCCGAGCCCGAACACGACAACGGGGCCGAACACGGGTTCCTGCACGATGCCGACGATGGTCTCGATACCGCCTGTGATCATGGGCTCGACGAGCACTCCGGACAGCCGCCCGGCGAACTTGTCTTGCAGACGGCGCATCGCGCCGCGCACCTCGTCGGCCCCATGCAGGTCCAATTCGACTGCGCCCGCGGCGGTCTTGTGGAGCAGGCCGGGCACATCAGCCTTGATCACCGCATGACCGCCCAGGTCGGATGCCGCATCGACGGCGGCGTCGACGTCATCGGCCCGGCGGAACTCCACCGTCGGGATGCCGTAGCAGCGCAGCAGGTCGTCGGCCTCGCCGGCCGACAGCCAGCCGCCGCCGGGCATCCGCGCGAGGAAGGAACTGACGATGGAGCGCGCGTCCGTCACCCGGAGGTTGTCGATCTGCGACACAGTGCCGACTGGCCGGGATCGCCATGAGCCATAGCGGATGGCCCGGCTCAGCGCACGGGCGGCCGCTTCGGGGTAGGCGTACGCGGGCACGGCCGGGCCGGCGCCGTCGCTATGCAGCAGCCGGACCGCCTCGGGCTGGTCCAGCACGACGGCCACGACCGGGACCGGCAGCCGCACGGCGGTGAGCACTGGAATCAGGTCGGCCGCACCGGTCGTGATCACGAACGCGATCAGGGCGTCCACGCCGTCCTCGCTGGCAGCGATGCGCAAGGCCTCGCGGAATGCCTCCGCGCTGACCGCCACGGTGGCATCGACCGGGCCGCCCAGGGCGCAGCCGACGGGCAGCACATCCCGCAGGCGGGTCCGGGTCTCCTCGCCCGGCCTGGCCACGGTCAGGCCGACCTCCACGCAGGCCTCGGCAGCCAGCGCGGCCGCGCCGCCGGCGTTGGACATGATCGAGACACAGCTGCCCGCCGGGACCGGCTGGGATGCCATCAGTACGGCCACGTCGAGGAGTTCGCCGAAGCTGGTCGTGGCGATGATCCCCGCCTGATCGAACAGTGCCTGCCGGGTGATGAGCGGCGCGACTGCCGCTGCCGTGTGCGAGGCTGCGGCACGCTGGCTCGGAGCCGACCGCCCGGCGTGCACGGTGAGGACGGGGATCTTGGTACTCACCCGGCGCGCAGTTCGGGCAAACGTGCGCGGGTTACCGAAGGATTCCAGGTAGAGCACGGCCAGCCTGGTGGTGTTGTCCGCCTCCCACCACATCAACATGTCGTTGCCGGAGACATCCAGCATGTCGCCAACCGAAGCGAAGCAGGAGGTCCCGATGCCCAGGCGGGAGAAGTGCTTCAGCAGCGCCACGCCGACCCCTCCGGATTGCACGACCAGGCCGGTCTGGCCGGCGGCAGGGTGGTGGACCGCGAAGGTGGCGTCCAGTCCGATCCCCGGCACCGCGACGCCGAAGCAGTTCGGGCCTATCAGGCGCATGCCGCCCCGGCGGCTGGCCTCCAGCAGGCTGGATTCTTGCGCTGGTGTAAGGCCGGAGGTAATCACCACCAGCGATCCGGCTCCGCGCATCCCGCACTCCTGCACCACGTCCAGGACACCCGCCGCTGGCACAGCCACCACCACCAGGTCAGGGGCCTCGGGCAGCGCGGTGACCGACGGGACGCACGGAATGCCCACGATGTCGCGGGCGTGCGGGTTAACCGCGTACAAGGCGCCGGCGAAACCGGCGTCGCGGACGTTGAGAAGGATCATCCGGCCGATCGATCCAGCGCGGCGGCCCGCGCCGACCACCGCAACTGACCGGGGAGCCAGCAGGGATTCCAGACTGGCCACATCTGCGAGCTTCTCCCGGCCGGCCACCGCGTCCAGGTACACGCCGGCCTCGCTGAGGGCCGCGCTCTGCGGGATCAGCATGGACAGCTCGACCACGCCATTGTCCAACCTGCGCCGCACCACCAGCCCCGCGTCAGCGATCACCCGCAGCACGGCGCTGTTCGCCACCAGAGCCTCAGCAGTGAAAACCTGCACACCGCGGGCACGCGCCAGCCAGACCAGGTGCTCAAGCAGAAGCGTGGCGATGCCGCGCCCATGCATGCCGTCCGCGACTGCCAAGGCGATCTCCGCCGCCGGCGGGCCGGTGGGGGCCTCGTAACTGGCGACTCCGGCCAGCTCATCACCCAGCAAGCCAAGCAGAGCCCCATGGTCCGGGCCGGCCTCGCGGCAGACCCGACTGGCCTCTCGTTCGGCGGCCTCCGGGCTCATGCTAAAGAAACGGAAGTAGAGATTGTTCGGCGACATCGCCTCGTGCAGCTGCCGAACTGGCCCGTGGTCCCCTGGGCCCGCCTGCCGGATCGTGATGGTGGTGCCGTCGGCCAGCAGGGCGTACGACGAACCGGCCTCCGCAAGCGCGGTCAACCGATCACCTCCAATGTCTGCGAGCGTCTCCGAGAGCCTGCCGGCTCTGCCTGGCCGGCAACGACACCGGGCTCAGCATCGACCTCCTCGTCAGCCCGATCATCGCCTACCCCGCCACCCTGATCAACCAGTCATCGGCGGCGGCCGGCTATTCCCCGCCGACGGCGCTGCTGGCGGAGGTGGTCGCGGCGGCCTACTGCCTCCGCTCATCCGGTGCCGCCGATCTCGGCGGAACCGGCACCGGCTCGGCGCGGGACAGGAGTCGCTGAGCCCCGGCTGGAAACAGGGCTGCGGAGAGCAGCCCTGCGGCGAGCAGTGAGGCGGCTGCGGTTGGCGTGATCTTCCCAGTGGCCAGCCCGATCTGCGTCGCGACGATCACGAAGGTCAGCGTGGTTGCCTGCAGCAAGCCCGCGGCCGCTGCGCGGCGGGTGCCGATGGAGTGCCGGTACAGCAGCGCGGGCAATCCCCGCACCAGCAGCAGGGCGAGGAGGAACAGCGGCACCTCCGCGATCGCGGAAGGACTCGCGAGAAGGTCCCGCAGCCGGAATGCGACGCCGGTGGCGATGAAGAAGATCGGAATCAGGAAGCCGAATCCGATACCTTCCAGCTTGGTCTGGAACTGCGGATGCGGATCGTGCCCGGAGAGCTCGATCAACCTCACCAGCAGGCCGGCCGCGAATGCGCCGAGGATCGACGCGAAACCGAACCGGTAGGCGAGCACGCCGCACCCGAGCGCCAGGGTGAGCGCGGCACGAACGCGCAGCTGGCCGCTCCGGTTCTCCAGATAGTTCAGCAGCCGATCCAGGCTCTGCAGCCGGCGCACCCCGGCCAGGGTGAGGCCGATCAGCACCAGCAACGTCAGGAAGATCGCGAGTGAGACCAGCTGATCCTCGGTCGTCTTGGATGCGGCTGAGAAGAATAGCGACAAACCCACGATGGGCACGATCTCCGCGAGTGCGGCCGCGGTCATGACCAGCTGGCCGAATCCGGTGGTGTCCTCTCCCGTGTCCTTCAGCAACGGCAGCAGCAGCCCAGCGGATGTCGACATGAGGATGATCGCCAGCAACAGCGGCTGGGTCGCCTGCCCGGCCAGCCGGAAGGCGAAAGCGCACAGCAGCCCGAGCCCGACCGACACAGCGAACGCCAGACCCGCCAGCCGCGCAAGCGGCCCGCGCAGCCGCTCCACATCGATCTCCAGCCCGGCCAGGAACAGCAGCATGCCAAGACCGAGATCGCTCAGGACCTGCACTGGCGCGTCCAGACGCACCCAGCCAAGAACCGACGGGCCGACCACGATGCCGGCGATCACCTCAAGTACCGCACCGGGCACCGGCAGCCGTGGCAGCAGGCCGAGCACGACCGGGACCAGGACCGCGATCCCCGCGATGATAAGGACGCTGTTGAATGAAATGGCGAGCATGCTGTCCCCCAGCCGACCCCTTGCCCTCCCTGGCGCCCTCCAATGCAACCACGGAGTGCCTCTTCCGCCGCATGCGACCAGTTGGTAGCTGCTTACACCTCCGCGGCTCACATGGACACAGGCCTCCTCTCCCTGGGCAGCCGGCCGATCACCTTGACCCGGGCGGGTCTCGCCGAAGGTACGCTCGATGAAGTCGGGCCGCGGGTTTGCTTTGCCTTAAGGCTGCTCAGGCACATTGGTCACCCGACCAGCAAGGATGATAGACATTGAGCGTCACGAAAGCGGTGCGTTGGGTTGACCTTGACGGCGCCGACAACATACGCGATATGGGCGGCCTTTCAGTCACCGGCGGTGGCCGAACCCGCTTCGGGCGGCTGCTGAGGTCGGGGACCCTACAAGAGCTCACCGTCGATGACGTCGCATACCTGGTGGACGTCGTTGGCGTGCGGACGGTCGTGGACCTGCGACTAGGCGAGGAAGCCGAGCGTGAGGGATCGGCGCTTTCGGATCTTTCTGCGGTGCGGTATCTATCACTACCGCTGCGGTCGGCCGGCCACGTCCGGGCCGATACCGTGGCCGACGCCAGCCTGGATATCGTGGGCCACTATCTCGCGTTCCTGGAGGCAAGCGCCGAGAATATCGTGACTGCCGTGCGCACGTTCGCTGACGACGTGAACCTGCCCGCGGTTTTCCATTGCGCCGCGGGCAAGGATCGCACCGGCGTGCTGGCCGCGGTGGTCCTCGACGCTATCGGCGTTACCCGGGAATCGATCGTCGCTGACTACACGCTGACCGCGCAGCGGTTGCGCCAGATTGACGCCAGGCTGGGCCGACTGGAGACGTACCGGGAGATGCTGGCTGTCGCCCGCGGCGTTCGGGGAGCGTCGAGCGCAGACGAGGAATCCATGGCGGGTTTTCTCGGTCAGCTGGACGCCCAGTATGGCGGTGGCGCCTGCTATCTCCGGACCCACGGCGTGAGCGATGGCACGCTCGCCGCCTTGCGGCTCGTGCTGGTCGAGCCCGCGGCCGTCCCGGACTTGTAGCTCACATGCGCTCGCCGCTGCCGGGCCCTCCTGGCCGGCCCTGCAGGCGGCTGGCCACCACCGGTTCGCCGAGGCGATCCGCGAGGCAATCCGCCCGCTATACACCGAAGGTCTCGGCGTCCGGATCGTCTCCGAGTTCGACTGGATCATCGGGCGGGTCCCCAGCGCCTGATCCCTGACGTGGGCAGCCTCTGGCGAGAGCGCCCCGCGCGGCTGCCCAGCCGGGCCTGAACGAGGGGACCTTCGGTCCCTCGCCTCGGGCCGGACGCCGGCTGGGTAACCGCGTCGTGGCGTGCGAAGGTGGCAGACAGATCACCATAGGCGAGATAGCCGCGCCGCTCAACGGTAGCGACACCGCGCCGAGTCCCTGACGAGCCGTAGGCCAAATGCTAGACCGAGCCGGAAAACCCGTACCTGTCACGGGGTGGACGCTTCGCTACGAAGGAGTAGCTCCGGCGGAGGAAGGACTGCGCGAGGCCCTCTGCACCGTGGGCAACGGCTACTTCGCCACTCGCGGGGCGGCGCCAGAGTCGCAAGCGGACGGAACCCACTACCCGGGTACCTACATCGCGGGCTGTTACAACGAGCTGCGGACCGAGATCGCGGGTCGCACGGTGGAGAACGAGAGCCTCGTCAACGCGCCGAACTGGCTCCCGTTGACCTTCGCCGCCGAGGACGGGCCCTGGTTCGGCCTCGGTGAAACGACGGTGCTGGAGCTTCAGCAGGAGCTTGACATGCGCCGGGGTGTGCTGACCCGCCGACTGCGGGTCCGCGACGAGGCGGGCCGCATCACCCGGACCACGTGCCGCCGGTTCGTGCACATGGGAGCCGCGCACCTTGCCGCGCTGGAAATGACCATCGTGCCGGAGAACTGGTCAGGACGGCTGCGCGTCCGGTCCGTACTCGACGGCACGGTTGAGAATACCGGCGTCCCCCGCTACCGCCAGCTACCTAGCCGCCACCTTGTCCCCATCGAGGCGCGCAGCCTCGACACCGCGGCCGTGCTGCTGGTGGTGGCGACCAGCCAGTCGCACATTCGCATTGCCGAAGCTGCCAGGACCCGCCTGTTCCGCAACGGAGCGCGGGTCGACCAGGACCTGGCCGCGATCGGTGAGCCGGGGCGGATCGGCCACGAAATCGTGCTCGACGTCACCGAGGAGGACCACGTCACGGTCGAGAAGATAGTGGCCATCGCGACCTCGCGGGACCACGCGACCTCCGACGTCGCGGTGGCGGCGGCCGACTGGCTAGCGACCGCGGACTCGTTCGAGGAGATGCTTCGGCAGCACGTGCTCGCGTGGGCTCACCTGTGGGCGCGCTTCCATATCGAACTGAAGGGCAGCGAGGACGACCGGATACTGCCGGTCCTGCGGTTGCACATCTTCCATCTGCTCCAGACGGCCTCGCCCAACAGCATTGACCGTGACGTGGGAATTCCCGCACGCGGGCTGAACGGAGAGGCCTACCGCGGGCATGTCTTCTGGGACGACATGTTCGTGTTCCCGGTCCTGAACCTGCGGCTGCCCGAGCTCAGCCGGTCCCTGAAGGCCTACCGCTACCGTCGGTTGCCCGCCGCGAGGCGCGCCGCGCGCGAGGCTGGTCACGTGGGCGCCATGTTCCCGTGGCAGTCTGGCAGCGACGGGAGGGAGCAGAGCGCGCTGCTGCACCTGAACCCGAAGTCGGGCCGGTGGCTGCCGGACACGACGTACCTGCAGCGCCATGTCGGCATCGCGGTTGCCCGCAGCGCCTGGCAGTACTACCAGGCCACTGGCGACCGCGAGTTCCTTGCCCTGCAGGGCGGCGAGATGATCCTCGACGTCGCCCGGTTCTTCGCGAGCCTCGCTGCTTACGATCGCGACCGGGACCGGTATGTCATCCGGGGCGTAGTGGGACCGGATGAGTTCCATACCTGCTATCCAGACTTTCCCGACGTGGGGATCGACAATAACGCCTACACCAACGTGATGACGAGCTGGCTGCTGCTGCGAGCCATCGAGGTCATCGAATTGCTGCCTGGCCACCGCCGGGCTGAGCTCACCGAGACGCTGCGCCTGTCGGTGACGGAACTCGAACGGTGGGAACACATCTCCCGCCGCATGTTCGTCCCGATCAGCGCCCAGGGGATCATCAGCCAATTCGAGGGATACGAGGACCTGAAGGAACTCGACTGGGAGGACTACCACGCCAGGTACGGCGACATCAGCCGCCTCGACCGCATCCTCGAGGCCGAGAATGACACCACGAATCGGTACAAGGTCTCCAAGCAGGCCGACGTGCTGATGCTGTTCTACCTGCTGTCCGCCGGCGAACTCGCGGCGCTTTTCGGCCACCTCGATTACGCATGGGATCCGCGCGGGATCCCGGAGACGATCGACTACTACCTGGCCCGCACCTCCAACGGCTCGACCCTCAGCACCCTGGTCCACGCATCGGTGCTGGCCCGGGCCCACCGGGAACGCGCCGTTGAGCTCTTCGTGGACGCGCTGCGCAGTGATGTCGGCGACGTCCAGGGCGGTACCACCGCCGAAGGAATCCACCTCGCGGCGATGGCCGGCACCATTGATGTGCTGCAGCGCTGCTTCGCCGGGGTCGAGCTGCGTGATGACGTCCTGCGGCTGGATCCGTTCTGGCCCAAGCGCCTTGGCACGCTCGAATTCACCATCTTCTACCGTGACCACGCAATCACCCTGAGCATCGCGGACCACACCATACAAGTCAGCAGCAGCCCAGGGAACTTCCCGCCCGTCCGCGTCGGCTGCCACGGGCAGCTGCGCGAACTCGCTCCCGGGCAGACCCTGACGTTCTCGCTCTGACCAGCATCCTGGCGATCGCCGATCGAAGCTACGCGCTTGGCGTCCGTGCCTGCCGCACCTCGTCAAGGTGGCGATCGACATCATTGATCATCTCGTCGGCGGTGTCGCGCTCAGGCGATACCCAACCGCACGGGCACCCCGCGGTGAAGCTCTCCATGCTCAGCAGGCGATACCACCGGTGCGCCGGGTCATCCTTGCCCTTCGTGCTGACGCCCTCCAGTGGTAGCCGCGACGGCCGGTCGGCGCCGCTGCCGGTGTCGATGACGAGGGCGTCGAATCCGCCGGCCCGGATGGTGCGCAACGTTTCTTGTGCCTCGTCGAGCTCTCGGTGCATTTCCTCCACGTCTTCCCCGGGCAGTGCCACCCCGGAGTCAGTCGGCTGTGCGTGGCGCAGCAGCAGGGTCAAGGCGGCCGCGGCCTGCAGGGTTAACGCTTCCGCCCGCCGGATGTCTTTCTTGCCGAAGCTGTTACGGGCCCGGCTGTAGAGGTTGACCGCGCCAATGGTGGCGTCGTTGACGGTCAGCGGCAGGGAAACGGAGCTGCGCACCCCGGCCGCCAGCGCAGACAAGCGGTAATCATCCCACCGGTCATCTGTGGCCAGATCGAAGACCTTGACCCGCTCGCCGGTACGCAGTGCCTGCAGGCACGGACCCTGCCCGCAGCCGTACTGGATCTCACCCAGCAGCTCCGCGAACTCATCGCTGCTGGCCACGGTGGCGGCCTGATCGCCGCGGCCCATCGTCACCCCGCACGAGGCCTGCGGCACGACCGCCGCAGACAGCGCGGCAAGCTGTTGCAGAAAGCCGACGACGTCCGGCCAGCCGAGCAGGTCGGCGGCGATATCGGTCACGTTACCCCGCCCCTTCGCGGTCGAAGCTGCAACCCGACAAGGAGCCGGTCGGTGTCGGAGAGGTCACCGACAATCTTCCGGATAGGCGGCGGGAGCTTACGGACCAGCGTGGGCACGGCCAGGATCTGATCGTCGGCCGCCAGCCGCGGATTCTCCAGCAGATCCACGACCTCGATGCGATACCGCCCCGCCAGGTTCTGCTCGCATGCAACCTGCAGGTTCTCGATCGCCCGGACGCACTTGGGCGAGCGCCCCGTCACATACAGCCGCAGCTCCCAGATCTCCGACGGGACCGGCGCCTCGGCACCCGCATCCGCGGCGTGAGGCCTGCTCATCGTTGCCCTCCCTCTTCGCGGGGGGCTGGATCCGCCCAGCGCCGAGAGGCCGTGGCCAACCGGGCAGCGGACGGCGTGAACTCCTCGACCAGCCGGGGCATTATCGGCAGGTGGGTCTCCAGCCCGAACGCTGTTGGCCGGTTTTCGGCCGACTCTCCCGCAACAACATCTGCCAGGCCTGACATCAGATCGGCTCGGCCATGATCGGATGCCATACTCCTCCCCAGCGATTAGGTATCCACGCTCCGCCCTCCTCCCCGATACGGGCTAGGGCCAGAAGTCCTCATTCAGTCGGCCACAGGACGGCATGCCGTCAGTCCACCAGGTCCAGGACGTTGGCGGCGAAGCCGAGCGCGTTGCCGACCACCGTGAAGATCATCTTCACCGCGGCCTCGATCTCGATCCAGTCCCACGGGTTGAAGAACATCATGAGCACCTCGCTGATGGACCCGCAGGCGCCGAAGATGTTGCCGGTGAGGACAATTCCCTTGGCCTTGGGCGCGTTGCAGTAGCTGTCCGGCCAGAAGTAGGCATACACCGCCGAGAGGAGCAGCGTTGCGACACCCGTGATGGTGTCGCGGAACGCCTGCCGGTGACCGGTGCCATCGGAGCGGAACATGTAGCCGAAGTTGAACATTTGCGGGATGGTCTGGACCGACCAGTAGATCCAGTCCTGCGTCTCCCAGGCCGCCCAGCCGTAGCTCGCCACCATGGTCATCGCCCAGCCGATGAAGTCGAGCGCGATGTCGAGCCAGCTCAAGGCGGTCGGCGGTGTCGCCGAACCGGGCGCGAACCACGACGGCTTCTCGGCGTCAAAGTCCATGGTGACGATGTCGAAGATGGCGGCGACGTTGTTGATCGCGTAACTTGCGCCGCCGAGCAGGATGCGGCCGGCCAGCTCGCCGGGTGATAGCTCCACCCCCGGGGACGGCTGCGAGCCGGATTCCGCGGTGGCGGTGTCGGGCACGGTCGGCGATCCGGTGAGGACGTCGAGCAGGATGGTGCCCGGGACGGCGCCGAGCAGGCAGGTGAGGTCCAGGATGCTGAGCTGGTCGCCAGTCAGCGCGTGGTAAAGCGCGGACACGAACGGGATGTCGATCGGCTGGGCAAGCCAGTCCACGACCTGGCTCAGCACGGTGTCGAGTAGCTGCAGGAAGTCTCTGGCCACCGCCTGGGCGAAATCGGCCATGTCGTCGGCCAGCACCTCGAACACGCCGATCAGGTCCGACAGGCCGGTACTCAGCGCGGATCTGGGGTCGGAGAAGTTGTCCTGCACCGAGGCGATCTTCTGCTGGATCTGCCCGGGAAGGCCGGCAAACGATCCGGTCAGCGCGGTTTCCAGGGCCGTCAGGAACTGCTCGAACGCGGCGTTGATCGGTCCCGGGTCGAAGGACGCCCCGAGTCCCGCCGACGAACCGCCGCCGATCGTGGCCGAGCCGGAGTTCTCGCTGACCTTCTGGTGCATCCAGGTGCACTGGTTGGCGTTGTTGTTGCCGCCGGTGTTGTAGACCTGGTTGGGATCGTTGTTGCCGGCTTGCTGCGCCTGCACGGTCTGCCCCGCCGTGGCCGCGGCGGTGCTGCGGGCCGCGGCGACGGACTGGCCGGCCAGCTGGCCCAGGACGGTCGTCGTGTCGGTGCCGCCGTTCAGCTCGCTGGCCACCCACGCGGCGAGCCGGTCGATCATCCCCGGGTTCGCGGGGTCGCCCGGGTTGGTGATCGCGTTCTTGATGTAGGTGTGATTGCGCAGGATGTTTTCCCAGTTGAACAGGGCGGACAGCCACTGGATGACCTTGATGATGTCGGCTACCACGGTCTTGAGGAAGCCGACCACGGCGGTGACCGCGTCCTCGACGTCGGTGATGACCAGGTTGTAGATGTTCTCCGCGGTGTGGATGACGGTCTGGACGGCGTTCTCGGTGAACTGCCAGGCCATCTTGGCAACCTGCTCGGCGCCCTTCACGACGTTGTCTATGAAGTGCCCGATGTCGCTGAAGCTCCCGACCGGTTTCGGGCTGGCCGATGTTGCCAGTGAGCCGGGAGGGCTGGGGTCGAAGGTACCGGCCTGGAAGACCGGCTGGCCGGCCGAGAGGTCGACGGTGAAGGTGGGAACCGCGCCGGGCGCATACGGCCGGGTCGCTGGCGCGGAAGCGTCCGCAGCGTAGACCACGTTCGGCACGACCGCGCCGCGCCGGACGTACTTCGCCGCCGGGTGGCGGCCCGCGGTGAGGTAAGAGGCGCCGACGGTGCCGGTGTTGCGGGTGCCGACGGTGTTGCGGACGGTGGAGGCGATCGCGTCCAGGGATGCCGGGTCCTGGTAGGAGGACAGGATCAGCGGGCTGCCGTCGTAAGCGGTGGCCTGGTCCAGGAACTGCGGCGCGGGCCCGGCGACGGCATCCGCGCGGGCCGCGCTGGCTGAACTGCTGGAGCCCTGGACATTGGCCAGGGTGCCCAGCGACTCCTGGTCGGGGTAGATGACGATGGCCTCGCCGGCGGACATGAAGTTGGCCCAGGCGAACAGCGGCGAGCAGGCCACGTTCGGCGTGCCGGCGGGCGTGCCGTCGTCGAAGGCGCTGACCGCCAGCGTGAGGTTGCCGGACGCGTCGGTCTGCATCCAGACTGGCGCCTCGCTGGTCAGGGTGACCGGGCTGGCCTGGTTGACCACATAAAGGGTGCCGGGTGACCACAGCTTGACGGGCTGGTTGGCGCGGACCGCGCCGTTCTCGTCGCGGATGCTCAGCGTGACCCGGTAGGAGGTGTCGTTTCCGGTCGGCGTGGAGGTGCCGGTGGTGGTGTAGTTCTCCACGATCAGCTTGCTGGTCACCGCGAACTCGCGGATCACGTTGGACATGTTGACCGCGTACACGTTCTGCGCGCCGTAGAAGTACACCACCCCGTTGGTCACCCCGCCCTGGGCGAACAGGATCGTGTCAGCGTCCGGTATCGGGTAGGCGAGCACGTCGTTGCCCTGGCTGTTGGCATCGACGGCTATGAACGCCGGGGCGGTGCCGACGCCGTCCCCGGCGGTGGCGAAATAGAGCACCGAATCCTCGTTCACCAGGCCGGTGGCGATCGGCGACCCGATGTCCACCCGCCACTGCTCCGTGCCGGCCGCGGTGTCCAGCGCGTACAGCGTGCCGTCGGTGCTGCCGACGCACAGGGTGCTGCCGATCACCACCGGGCGGCCCTGCACTGGTGACCCGCTGAGCTGATGCGACCACTTCACCGACCCGTCGGCGGTGTTCAGCGCGACAATCGTCCCCCCGGTAGGGATGAACAGCGTCGATGCGCCGAGCGCCAGGTCTGCGGTGATGGCGGAAGGCAGCGTCACCTGCCAGGTGACCGTCCATTGCCGCAGGTCGGCCGCGAACGCGGTGACCAGGGTTTCGGCGGCCACGACCGGCGTTGCCGCCGCGTTCCGGCCGACGTAGACGCTGGTCGCGTCGACGACCGGCTCGGTCATGAACTGCGCTGCCCCTTCCTCCTGCGCTTCGCTGAAGAACCGGGCCTGCATGGTCCCGCTAGCCGGGTCGCCCCAGGCCAGGCCACCGGAGGACAGCCCTTCAACTCCCGCATAGAGCGTGCCGGCCAACACCACGGGACGGGTCAGGAAAGCCGTCGCCGGGGTGAGATGGGCCGGCTGTTGCCACACCGGGGTGCCGGTGGCCACGCTCACCGCGTGGATCTCCACGAAGTTCAGCGAGGTGCCTTTGTACGGCGACTGGACCCCCACGTAAGCCGTCTGGCCGTCGCTGCCCACCGCCGCGGGGATCACCACGCTGGTCAGTTCGCTCTCCGGCCGGACGTCGTAGGACCACTGCACCTGGCCGGTCTCCAGCTCGACCGACCGCAGGAACGCCCCGCCGGCGCCGCCGGTGACATTGTCGGTGCACAGCAGCCCCTGCGGCGACAGCAGCGGCCCGGCCGGCGACTCGCCGGGGACCGGATAGGTCCAGACGCTGGCCGGCAGCGGCTGCTGCGGCAGCACCGCCGGGATCACCGCGGCGTTCCCGGTCAGCTCGGCATGCGCACTGGTGACCTGGTTGACCAGCGTCACCGGCAGCGCGGGGTTCACGCCGCTGAGATTGAACAGGACCTTCAGCCCGGGCTCGGTGCCCGTGAGCGTGACGTAGCGGTAGGAGCTGATCTGCGCGGGGGTACGGGCGGTGGTCCAGACCCGGATGTCGTACAGCTCGCCGTCGAAGGCGTGCATCGTCTCGGCCGCGGCCCCGATCTGGAACATGCCCTCGGACTGCTGCAGCGCCGGCATCTGGAACACGTCCGCGGCGGCGACACCGTCCTTGTAGAACGTCACGTAGTTCTGGTTGAACACCACGGCTACGTGGTGCCACGCGCCGTCGGACACCGGCCTGGTGTCAGCCGACTGGTAGGAGGTGCCGCCCCACGAGAAGCTGAGTGCGTCGTTCCCGGCATAGCCGAACAGCGGCTGGAGCACCGACTGCTGATCACCCATCTGAAACATGCACAGCAGCGGCTGGCGGGTCGCTGCCACGCCGGCGGCGGTGGACATCTTCATCCAGCACTCCAAGGTGGCCGCGCTGCTGTCGAACTGGACGCCGGCGGTGAGCAGGTTGACGGCGTCCTGGAGCCCGCCGCTCAACGACAGCGCGCAGGACGGAGCCGGCAGGTCGGTGGTGATGATCTTGCCCGCGGTGATCGGGCCGACCGCACCTCCCACCTGGTTGACGATCTGCTGCCTGGCGGCATCGAACGAGGTCCGCACGGTCAGGCCCGGCTCGGTCAGCGACGGCGGCGCCCAGCGCCAGGACGCGATCTGCTGTGCCGAGCGGGCGACCGACCAGACCCGCACGTCGTACAGCTGACCCACGAACCCGGTCACCGACCCGAACCCGGCTCCGAGCTGGAAGGTCCCGGCCGCCTGCTGCGTCCCGGCGACCGTCAGCTGGTCCGCAGTGGCCACCCCGTCCTTGTAGAAGGTGATCGCACCGCCGTCGAACACGACCGCGATGTGATGCCACTGCCCGTCGGTGACCGACGTGGTGTCCGCCGACGTCCAGCCCGGTGCGCTGCCGCCGGTGTCCCAGTAGACCGAGATCTGGTCACCGCCCACGCTGATCCGCGGCGTCGCCCCCGGCGGATTGCTGCCGATGACGATGGTCTGGCTGGCCTTGGCGGTCGTGCGAACCCAGGCCTCGAACGTCGCCGCGCCGGTTGACACCGACTGGGCCCAGTTCCCGCCGACGTTGCCCCAGCCGCTGGTGGCCGGGAAGTCCAGTACCGTGCCCGTGACCGGTGAACCGGCTAGCTGCCTGCCCGGCATTCTGGCCGCCGGGGTCTGCCCCCGCTGCCGAATCCCTACTGTGGCTGCACGGCGGGCCACCACCGGCGAATCTGCGTCCACGACGCTCTTCCTTTCTCTGCCGCGAGTGCTGACATCACCTTCGCACCTGGCAGCCGAAGAAAAAAAGGGCGCAAACGCGCATCATGCTCATCACCCGGCCGAGCCGCGCATCACCCGGTCGAACGTGGGCTTGCCGCCCTTGTCGACCCGGTAGGCGTCGTGCATCTGCCGGCGCCCGTCGATGCAGATCCCGACCAGGAAGCCGTTTTCCTTCAGGAACGTTCCCCATTCGTCGGTCAGCAGGGCGCCGTTGGTCTGTTCTGCATGCAACACGAGTGGCACCTTGAGGCTCCCGCCGGGGTGCATATCGGCGGAATGCGGCTACGCGCCTCACCGGTCGATTACTCTCTGTGGCGGACCCTGCCGTCATCGGGCAGCTGCGGTAGCCAGGGCCTGCTGCTGCCGACGTGTCTCCCGGCCAGGGCGAGATTCGGCAGTGGGGTTGCCGGGCCGCGCGGCGTCTCCCAGATCAGGCAGGGGATCCTATGCGCCCGAGTCCGCGTCGTCGTCGTTGTGCGGGGCCGCTGCGTCCGGCTGCGGCACTGCGGCGGCGGCCAGCTTGCCGTTGCCCGTATGAAGGGGCAACTCGGGGATCGGCGGGACCTCGGGTATCTCAAGCGGCGCTCCGCTGGTGATCTCGGCTTCGGCCGCATCCTCGACGCCGAAGTCGGCCATTGAGGCCGAATCGGCGGCTGACTTCCTGTCGCCCGCGGGCGCCGGGGGGGTGAACTTGTCGAAGAACCGGAGCAGCTCGACCGGGATCGGCATGACCAGCGTGCTGTTGCGTTCCGCGGCGACCTCGACCACGGTCTGCAGCAGCCTCAGCTGCAGGGCGGCCGGGTCGCGGGCCATGACGTTCGCCGCCGCGGCCAGGCGCTTGGAGGCCTGGTATTCGCCGTCGGCGGTGATGATCCGGGCGCGGCGCTCCCGCTCGGCTTCGGCCTGCCGTGACATCGACCGCTTCATGCTCTCGGGGAGCGAGACGTCCTTGATCTCCACCCGCTCGACCCGGACCCCCCACGGGCCCTCGGTCGGCTCGTCGATGATCCGGCGCAGCTCCCGGTTGACCGAGTCCCGCTCGGAGAGCAGCTGGTCCATCTCCGACTGGCCGATGATCGAGCGCAGCGACGTCTGCGCCTGCTGGGAGATCGCGAACATGTAATTCTGCACGTTGATGGTCGCCTTGATCGGGTCCACGACCCTGAAGTAGACCACCGCATCGACGCGGACGGTCACGTTGTCCCTGGTGATGCCGTCCTGGGCCGGGACGGCCATGGCGACGATCTGCATGTTGATCTTCTGCATCCGGTCGCCAAACGGCCGGATCAGCGTCAGCCCGGCGCTGCGCGGCCGCCCCAGCACCCGCCCGAACCTGAAAATGATGCCCTGCTCGTACTGCTGCACGACCTTGAACGAGCGGCCGGCCGCGATGAGCCCGGCCACGACGAGTATCACCAGGATGACCACCAGGGCAACCATCGCCAGTACCTCTTCTCCGGTGACGCCGTGGCAGCCGACCGCCGCCTCGGCGGCTAGCCCCCCGGTGCCTGCTGCTAGCTTATCTGCGCGACCGAAAACTAGCAACTAATTTCCGGAAACTGAGGCTCACTGTTAAGTGGGTGACGAGCTGGAGTTTGGTGACCAGCCCCGCCCGGGCGCTGCTGTGCGTCGCCCGCAACCGAGCGCGCAGCTGCGCGGCATCGCGGCCAGCCTGCGCATCACCGAGCTCGGCCGCCATCGGCGCATGATCGTGTCCGCTACGGGCGGTGAGCACCTCGAGGTGCCCTGAGCGCCCGCGGCGACAGATCGGTTATCTCAAGCCCGTCTGCAGAGCCGCCCCGGGAGAAGCCCCTCGCCGCCGACCCTGATGCCGTCGGCGACCAAAGCGTTGCCCTCGTTGTCGCAGCCGGTCAGGAGAGCGCGGCTGCAACGAAGCGGGCCGGCGATGTTCGCACCGGGCAGCGGGAGCGGGCCGGTGAGCGTTGAGCCGCTCAGGTCAAGGGTCCTCGCTGTGAGCATTTCGCCGGTTAGCCCTGCCAGGTGGCATCCGGTAGTGGTCAGCCCCATGGCGGTCGCCTGGTCGAGGCCGCCGCCTCATTGGATGACATCACCGCCTGGGTCCCAGAACGCCTCCCCGGCAGGCAGGCGTGGCAGCGGTCACCGTGGCGATGGCCGTTCGCCGCCTTATTGCACTTCGGCGTTAGCCTCTCGGCTTCAGCTGCGTCCCGAATAGGCGTTACCGCGCGGCGATTAAGGGGTACCGTCCTCCGCTCAGGACGAACGGTACGTACCCGCCACTCTGCTGTGACCGCCAACCGGCGGCTCCACTCGGTCCGCGGCATGCTGCCCGGCGCCCCGCACCGCCAGGCGGCCAGCGAGCGCGGCACCGGGGCCCGAGGCTCCTCAAGATCAGCGATGGCGCGGGCGGCGCTCTCCCGGGCGTCCGGATGTGGGCGCACGGTTGTCGCGTACCGGTGCAGCCAGGTGGCTGGGATTCGGTTGGGGTTGGGTTTGGGCAGGAGCCGGGGCAGCCGAGCCCGGTCGGCTTTGGGAGGATGGATGGCATGCGATTTGCCTTCAAGACCGCCCCGCAGAACACCACCTGGCGCGACATGCTCGCGGTGTGGAAGGAAGCCGACGGTATCGAGCTTTTTGAGTCGGGCTGGACCTTCGATCATTTCTATCCGATCTTTTCCGACTCCGAAGGCCCCTGCCTGGAGGGATGGATGACGCTCGCCGCGCTTGCGCAGGCGACGCGCCGGCTCCGGCTCGGCACGTTGGTCACCGGCATTCACTACCGGCATCCTGCGGTCCTGGCCAACATGGCGGCCACTGTCGACATCGTGTCCGGCGGCAGGCTGGAGCTCGGCATCGGCGCCGGGTGGAATGAGGAGGAGTCCGGCGCCTACGGCATCGAGCTCGGCTCCCCGGCGCAGCGCAGCGATCGGTTCGAGGAAGCGTGCCAGGTCATCGTCAGCCTGCTGACGCAAGAGATAACGGATTTCGCGGGCAAGTACTACCAGCTCACCAGCGCGCGCTGCGAGCCGAAGCCGGTGCAGCAGCCGCACCCCCCGCTGGTTATCGGCGGCAGCGGCGAGCGGCGCACGCTGCGCACCGCCGCGCGATTCGCCCAGCACTGGAACTTCGTCGGCGGCCCGCCCGAGGAGTTCGCACGCAAGCGCGACGTGCTCTATGCGCACTGCCAGGACATCGGGCGCGACCCAAAGGAGATCACGTTGTCCAGCCACGTCCGGCTGGGACCCGGAGGCGAGTTGCAACCGGCCGTGGATACCGCGGCCGCGCTCGGCGAACTGGGCCTCGACCTGGCGATTGTCATCCTCCCGCCACCACACGACCCTGCCGTGCTGGCACCCCTCGCCGAGAGCCTCGCCCAGCTACGCTGACGTGCCAGAGCCTCCAGGCACAGCCGCCAGCCCGTTGGTCTCGGGCAAGAGCGGCGCGCATCGCCGCCGCCGCCCGCGTCGCGTCGCGGACTCTCAGCCGCAATGTCCGTCTGTGGCGTGACAGTGACCAAAGTTGGGCCGGATGCTTTCGTTCCCATCTGGACGTCGTCTCTCTACCTATGTAGAGTCTGGCTCGTGAGTGGGCGTTCCGGGTTCTCGGCGCAGACGCTGTCGGTTCTAGCAGCGCTGTGCCCCCAGCCGTCGCAGTGGTGCAACGGCTATGAGCTGGCCAGGCAGACCGGACTGAAGTCGGGCACGCTGTACCCGATCTTGATCCGGCTGGCCGACCAGGGCCTGGTCGAGGCGTGCTGGCAGGACGAGCCACAGCCGGGCCGGCCACGGCGGCACCTGTACCGGCTGGCCGCCGACGGGCTGGCCGCCGCCGCAGACGCGCTGGCTGGCGCGGCTGAGCCGGCCGCGCGGGCGGCGCGGACCGGGCCCGGCGTGGTGGCGCGGGTGGTGCCCCAGTGAGCAGGCTAAGCCGGGTGGGCGCCGCGGTGCGGTGCGGTGCGGTGCGGCTGGTGCCGGCCGGGCGGCGTGACTGGGTGGAGGCGGTCTGGGCCGAAGCGCCCGAGGTGCCGCCGGGACTTCGGCGGCTGGCCTGGAGGGCGGGCGGTGTGCGGCTGATTGCGAGGGAGGCTGTGATGGTGCGCAGGATCGGCGGCCTGCTGTTCGCGGTGGCGGTGGCGTTGGCGGCCTGGGCGGCGTGGCCAGGCTCGTCGGCCAGTCTTGCCGCCCCGGCCGACCGGGCCGATGTGATCGCCACGGTGCTGCTGCTGGCGGTGCTGCCGGTGCTAGCACGCTGGTTCCTCGGGCCGCCGGACAACCGAGCGGCTCGCTGGCTCCGAGTCGGCTATTACGCCGTGCTCCTGGCCTTGCTGCCGGCCACGGCCGCGGTCGAGCAGTTCCGTTACACGGCGCCACGCGGGGGTGCTGATCTGCGCCTGTACCTGCTTATCGCCCAGGTCGGCCGCCACCCCCCGGGGGCGTACGAGGCCCTCTGGCTGGTCCCCATGGCACTGTACCTGGCTCTCATCCTCTGGATGACCTCGCGGCGGTCAGCGATCGCCCCGGCCACGCTCGCCGCCGGCACTGGTGCGGGCATCGCTCTCGGGCTCGTCGTGTACACGGTGGCGCCGCTCGGGCTCAGCCAGGAAGCCACCAACCCGTGGCTGCCAGGATCCGATATCGATCCGCTCGTGCTGCTCGCGTGGCTGCTGCTGCTGTGCGGCCCGGTGGCGGCTGCGATCGCCGCCGACCGGCACTACACCGCATCGAGCAGCGCACCCGCCGGCCCGCGCCAGGATCCGCCAGATGATGGCGGCGGGGCTGCTGACCAGCCTGGTTGGCGCGCTGTTCGTCACAGCTGCGGGCTTCGGCACGATCGCGGTGATGCTCAAGGCGGGATGGCTGCGGAACTGGCTGTACCACGGTCAGCACCTGTTCTACGGCGTCCAGAACCTCTCCTCCGATCTCAGGACGCTGCCAGCAATCGCCTACAGTCATCAACTCACCGGCGCCGCGGACTCGGGCGCGTTTTTCGCCATCTGCATCGCCTTCCCGCTGCTCGCGCTCGCATCGGCCGGATTGGCGGCGACGATCCGCTCGGACGACGCTGCGGCGACCCCGGGCGACCCACGGCGAGGTGGCGGCGGCCCGTCAGGCCCTGAGCCGACGCCGGATCCGCCTGATGGCGGCCTGCCGGCCCTGACCGATGAGGACACCGGCCTGGCGGCCGGCTTGCCCGGCCTGCACGAACCAGGCCCGGGCATCGAGCAGGACCGGCTCGCGGGCGCCCTGGCTGACGCTGCCGTCCAGCCTGCCGGAATGCGCTAACCACGAATATTCACGCAGAACTAGCTGCTCGGCGCTCGATTCTTCGGCTGCTGCTAGGCGCGTGCCGGGCCGGGTCCGGCATCACTGCGGTGGCCGTGCTCGCTGGTCGTTGTCCTCGGGCCCCGGGGCCGGCGCGGTCGGCCGGGCATCGTCGGGCTGGGCGCCTGGCCGGCTGCCCGGCTCGCCGCGGTGAGGTGATGGCAGGGTGCTCTCCTGGGTGCGGGCGAGCAGGCTGAGGTGGTCGCCGGGGGCCAGGGTGATGCCGGGGTCGGCGTCGCGCAGGGTGCGGGCGTTCTGTACTGAGACCGGGACGCAGCCCGGCGGCCAGGCGATGTCGCCGAGTTTGCGGCCGGCGGCGGGCGAGCCGGCCGGGATGGCGATCTCCAGGACCTTGAAGCCGCCCAGTGGAGTAGGCGCCCGGTGGAGATCATCCGGCTGGCCGGGCTGGGCGGGTCCGGCGGCGGGCTGCGGCTGCGCGGTGCCGACCTGGGCGGCGCTGATGTGGCGGGCGACGGCCTGCAGCACGTTCTGGCTGGTGAGCCAGCCCTGCAGGTGCTGGCCGTCGTCAGAGATGACCGGCAGGCCGTCGCGGCCGTAGAGCTCCAGCTGCCGCACGGCCTGGGTGAGGGATTCACTGGCGAACAGCACCTGCGGCGAGCGCTGGCCGGTGACCGGTCCCGGCAGAGCCGGATGGCCGACGGCCGGCCCGCCGGGCAGGCCGGGCGGCCCGTTCGCCGCGGCGAGCGGCACCGGGAAGCGGCGCATCGCATCGGCGGCGGTGAGGTCCTCGAACGGGTCAGCGGACGGGACGCGGTCGATGTCGGTGCCGCGGCGCAGCAGCTTGGTGGTGTAGATGGTGCCGTAGCTCAGTCCGCGGGAGGTGGCGGTGGCGATGGCGACGGCGAGCATCACCGGCAGGGTGAGGGTGAAGTCACCGGTCATCTCCACCACGCTGGCCACCGACGTCAGCGGCGCCCGGGCGGCGGCGGCGAACACGGCGCCCATCGCGACGACCGCGTACAGGGCGGGCTGCCCGGCCGCCGGGCCGATCAGGTGGCGGGCGATCTCGCCGAAGGCCATCCCAGAGGTGGCGCCGATGAACAGCGACGGCGCGAACACCCCGCCCGACCCGCCGATGCCGATCGTCAGGCTGCACGCGATGATCTTCCCGGCGGCCAGGATGATCAGGAACCACAGCGCGTAGCTGCCGCCGACGGCCTTGTACAGGACCGGGTAGCCGACCCCATACATCTGCGGGAGCGCGAGCAGCAGCAGCCCGAGCGCGATCCCGCCGGCCGCTGGCCGGGCCCACTCCGGGCGGTTGCCCCAGATCCGGTCGCACAGGTCCTCGGTCGCGTACAGGATCTTCGCGAACGCCAGCCCGATCAGCGCCGCGACGACCGCGAGGCCAGCAATCAGCAGGTAGCTGCTCAGGTGATGCAGCGCGATCCCGGACGGCAACCCGGACAGGAACGGCGCATCGCCGAGGAACTGGCGGCTGAGAAGGTCGGCGACCATCGCCGACAGCATCACCGTAAAGACCGCCTCGACCGACAGCACCCGCAAGATGATCTCCACGCCGAAGAACACCCCGGTGATCGGCGCGTTGAACGTCGCCGCGATCCCGCCGGCGGCGCCGCAGGCAACCAGGATCCGCAGCCGGCTCTCCGGCATCCGCACCCACTGGCCGACACTGGAGGCCAGCGCGGAGCCGATCTGCACGATCGGGCCCTCCCGGCCGACCGACCCGCCCACCCCGATGCAGATCGCGGAGGCGACCGACTTCACAGCGGCGACCTGAGGCCGGATCCGGCCGCCTTCGGCGGCGACGGCCATCATCACCTCAGGCACGCCGTGGCCGCGGGCCTCACGGGCGTACCGGTAGATCAGCGGCCCGTAAACCAGCCCGCCGATCACCGGGATCACCACGAAGAACCCCAGCCCGAGCCACGGCAGGTGCGTGCTGGCGACGCGGCCCTGCTGGCCGAACAGGACATGCCCGGTCGCCAGCCAGGTGAAGAAATAGATCAGGTACCGGAACGCCACCGCGCCCAGCCCGGACCCGGCACCGACCACCACGGCGACGGCCAGCAGCCCGCCACGCGAGCCACGCAGCCAGCCACCTGCCCGCGCGGTCCACCGAAGAGCCCGCGGCGCCGGCGCCTGGATGCTGCCGGTCATGCCGGTCGCTTCGGGTGAGCGGGATCCGCCGGCTTGGGATCGGCGGGATCGGCGGGCCACAGGCTGCCGGGGACCTCCCCGGCGGCCCGCGCGAATGCCCGCAGCGCATCCCCGATCGCGGGCTGCTGCCGGGCCGGGAGCTTGCCCAAAATGCCGGCGATCAGCTCCCGGCGCCGCGCGGTCGCCTGGTTAACGACCTGCAGGCCGACCGCGGTGATGGAGACCTGCACGGCCCGGCGGTCCGCCCGGGCCCGGTGCCGGCGGATCAGCCCCTTGCGGACCAGCCTGTCGCACATCCGCCCGGCCGTCGAGGGCGTGACGGCCAGCGCCGCGGCCAGGTCCACCATCCGCTGCGAGCCGCGGGACGCGAGGACTACCAGCGCCCGGTACTGGGCGATCGTGGTGTCCTCCGCCGCGGCGCCCAGCGACATGGTCGCCACCGCGACCAGCGTCCGGCTCGCCGTCAGCACCGCGTCCACCGCAGCCTCGTCTACCTGGTGCTCCGCCACTGTCACTCCGGTTACTTTACTTGCATACTGCGATTATTGTATGATAACTCTATAAGTCACTACAACTTGGTTCAACCAGGGCGGACCGTATCGAAACGGACGCGAGATTCCAGGGCCGCGGCCTGGGCACCCTGGCCCGCGCACCGGTCGGAACGACAGCCGTTTGCAACGACAGCGGCCAGCAACGAGCGGAGTGACGACGAGCGCGGCCACGCAGATGCAGGACCGTGACGAGCGATCCGGTTCGTCGGCCGGCTCTACCCCGCTGTCCCGCGGATGACCTGGAATACGCAGCGACGCTGAGGACCTTGTGCAGGAGACATTCGCCAAGGCATGTGCCGGCTTCCACCTGTTCCAGCCGGGCACCAACCTGCGCGCCAATATGTGTGGGCCTGGCTCCGGCGGAACTCAACATCTGGCTTCAGAGGCATCCCGCGACTATGACGGATCCGGTCAGCTGGGTAGATCGGCGGATACCGGGCAAGACCAGCCGTCGAGGACGGGCACCACTCCTGACATCTTTGGCCGCTCGCAGGCGGACGTCCGCATGTCCGCCCGGCCGAGCGCCGGTTCAGTTGCCGATCATGGGTGCGGAGCGGCGCGGATCACCTAGATCCGCGCGCGATCGTCAGCTACGCCGAGCACCATGCAGCATCGCCACGTTCGTGTTCGACCAGCTCGCCCGGAACGGCAGCAGGATCGCCGCTGCCGCCAGCGGCGCCGCCAGCGCGGCCAGGATCGCGATGCGGTCCCCGTTCAGGTAGCGGGTCATCACCGGTGACACCTCCCGCCAGGACTCAGGGCCGCTCGCGCGCAGCTTGACAGCGCCGACGCCCAGCACCACCGCAGCCGGGATAAAGAACACGCCAACCAGCCCGATCCCGCCCGCCATACCCGCGACCAGGACCACCACCCCCACGACCGCCGCGGCCAGCCTCGCCATCCGGGCCGGGGCGAACGCAGCCACCGCAGCGAGCGGCGCGGGCGCGATGGCCAGCAGCAGCGACGCCCACGTGACAGCCAGCGGATAGGAGCCATAGAGCGCAGAGATGGTGATCAGCTGCGCTGCCCCCGCCAGGATCAGCGCACCCCGCCGCCACGGCCAGCTCGGCGGAGCTGGCACCGGCCGACCGCTGGCAGGCGCGGCGGTGGTGTTTGTGTCCGGTGGGCCAACAGGCGCCGCTCCTGCCCAGGGGCGCATTGCCGCGGGCAGGCGACATGAGCGCGGCACCCAGGATCAATCCGAATCCGGGCGCCCGCAGGCCGCTGCCTTGTTCCAGCGTCACGGCGCCTGAGCTGCCGGCGCTCGGCGTCCGTCGGCGCTTGGTGCTGCCTGCGTGTCGGGGAGTCCGGCGTGGACGCGGAGGACGGCCTGGTAGGCGCGGTCAATGTCAGCCCGGTCGGTTTCCTCGTCCACCGAGGCCACGGCGAGCCGGCTGATCATCGCGGCCTGGTCGAGCAGCACCTGGCGGTCCTTGGCCTTCGTGGTCCGCTCCATGATCTTGGCGAGCGCGTCGAGCTGGCGGATCAGCACCGCAGGCATTCCTCTGCCGCTTTGCCGGATCTTCTCGAAGGCCCGCTGAACCAGGCGCTCATAGGTGGCCTCGGTGGTAACCACCCGCACCGACCCGCCGCCATCCCGGTACACCCGAATCGGGTGCCACCGGCCAGTCACCTTGCACAGACTGTCGCCGATCCAGTCAATGCAGGTCAGCGCAGTGAACGTGTCGTTGACCGCCGGGGACAGCGCCCGGATCGCGATCTCGACCAGCTGGTCGACGCCGAAGGAGACGTCCTGGGCGAGGGTCCGGTACGGACCGGTGACGTGCGCGCGGGCCAGTTCCCGCGCCACCCGCCCGGCGGCCTCGGCCGGCCACACGGTGGCGTAGGCATGGCCCTGCACCAGGAAGTGGCCGGGCCGGTAGCGCAGGTGGATCACCACGCCCAGCTCGGACGCCAGCCGGACCAGCTGCCGGTGCTGGATGTACTGCAGGTAGCCGCTGCGCGGCGCTGCGACGTCACCGCCCGGCCACGGCATGTTGGCGAGGACCTGCGCGGCCGAGCCGGCACCCGAGCCCGCTGCGCGGCGGCCGGCCTGCAGCTCGATCGCCTCCGCCAGGTCACCGGCGATGCCCGCGATCACCTGCGGCAGCTGGATCTGCGTCGCGATGTGGTGCAGGAAGTAAATAAGCACCGCGAGGTCGGCGACCATCAGCGCCAGGGTCACCGTGATGCTGATATGCGGCACAAAGCCCGGGCCGCCCTGGCCGATGGACCCCAGCGCCAGGACAGCGTAGACGAACGTCGCCACGAACGTCCCCAGCGTCACCTGGGTACCGCGGTCCCGGATGAAGTTACGCAGCATCCGCGGGCCGAACTGGGTGGAGGTCAGGGTCAGCGCCACGATCACGATCGAGAACACCACACCGACAACCGTGATGACCGCCGCCGCGATCGCGGTCAGGATCTGCCGCGCCGCGTCCGCAGACCCGCTCAGCACCCAGCCAGGCAGGCCGAAATCCCGGTCAAAGGCGGCCCGATCCAGCGCATATGTCACGGCGAAGAGCAGGACGGCGCCCGCCACCTCGACGGCCGGAACCAGCCACAGGTTGGTGCGCAGCACCTCCCGGCGCCAGTCCGAGCCGCGCAACAGCCTGCCGATCACCGGCAGCGCCTCTGCGCTGATGCCCTCCACCACGCTGGTGCCCTCGACCACACGGCAAGCCTCCCGGGAGCAGCGCACGAACTGTCATGCGCGTATCGCTGCCGACCAGGCTTCCCGGCTCACCGAGACCGATAGTAGCGTTGCCGCTCCGGCCGCCCGCTACAGCAGACGGCCAGGCAGCGGTCGGCGGCTATCTTCCGTCCCCGGAGGCCCGGGCCACGCTGGTGCTCGCCATCGTGGTGGCCGCACTCGTCCGGGCTGCCTACGCCGCCGGAGCGGCCTCCACCGGCAGGTCAGGGGGCGAAGCGGGCTCGGCTGCGGGCGTGCCGGCCGCAGCGGCGCCGTTGGTGTTCACCGGGTCGAGGATCCGGTAGGCGGCCAGTTTCACCCGGTCGGTCAGCAGGAACCAGATGATCGCGTATCCCCACACGGCCAGGGCCCAGCGCCAGCCGATGGGCGTCATGAAGATCCCGTACACCGCCAGCAGGGTCGCGATCAGTTCCGCGCCGGTCACGGCCAGGACCAGGATCCGGGCCGGGCGGATGGACCAGAACGGGCCGCGGGTGCGGGTCAGGTAGATCGTCAGCGACCCGGCCACCGACAGCATCAGGTACATCAGCGTCTGCAGATGCGCATGGTTCAGGTGATACACCTGGTCACCGAGGTAGAACAGGCCGAACGCGGCGATGGGGCCGACAACGCCCAGCACCGTGGCCATGCCGATCACCAGGCGCATGTTCCACGCCTCGGGCTGCTTCTTGTAGTGCACGTTGTCGTAGGCAATGGACAGGATGGAGCCGTCGTTGAGCAGCGCCAGCACAACGATCATGACCGCCGTGACGGGGAAGAAGTTGAAAATCAGGATGGCGAGCGTGACGAACAGCAGAACCCGCAGCGTCTCGGCGATGCGGTAGATCGCGTAGCTGTTCATCCGCTGGACGATTCTCCGGCTCTCCTTGACCGCGTCGATGATCACCGACAGGCCGGGCTTCATCAGCACGATGGAAGCCGCCGCGCGCGCCGCGTCAGTAGCGGCCGACACGGCGATGCCGCAGTCAGCTTTCTTCAGCGCGGGAGCGTCGTTGACCCCGTCACCGGTCATGCCGACGATATGGCCCCGCTTCTGCAGGACATCCACGATATGGAACTTGTGCTCGGGGAACACCTGGGCGAAGCCGTCGGCGTTCTCGATCGACTCAGCCGTCGCCGTGGTCTCCTCGCGCCCGGCGTCGCCCAAGCCGGCGGCATCAAGAATGTTCGTGCCCATCCCCAGTGTCTTAGCGGTCTCCACGGCGATGGCCACCTGGTCACCGGTGACCATCTTGACCGCCACGCCCAGCTGCCGTGCCGTCGCGATGGTCGCCTTGGCATCGGTCCGCGGCGGGTCGAACAGCGGCAGCACGCCCAGGAACTGCCAGGGGCCTTCCCCCTCGGCCCGGGCCACGCCCAGCGACCGGAAACCCCGCGCCGCGAAGTCGGCGACCGCCTGGTCGACGGCGGGTTTCACCTTTCCGCTGTCGGCCGACAGCGCCATGATCACCTGCGGCGCGCCCTTAGCCACCTTGAACGTGCTCCCGTCCGCGGCGGTGACGGCAGCCTCGGTGCGCTTGCGCACCGCGTCGAACGGCTCGAAATGGGTCACCCGGTAGCCCGCCAGCGGCTGGCCGGCTTCCAGGCCGCCCAGGACGGCCAGGTCGATGGCGTCGTCATCGTCGGCGCGCGATGCCAGCGCGGCGCTGAGGATCACCTGCGCGGCGGTGGCGTCGGTCACGGCGAAGGGATCGCCCAGGGTCAGCTTGTTCTGGGTCAGGGTGCCGGTCTTGTCCGAGCACAAAACGTCCACGCCGGCCAGTTCCTCGATCGCGACCAGCCGGCTCACGATCGCCTGCTTGGCAGCCAGCAGCCGCGCGCCGACCGCCATCGTCACCGACAGCACCGTCGGCATCGCCACCGGGATCGCGGCCACGGTCAGCACCAGGGCGAACTGCAGCGTGTCGAGGATCGGGTTGCCGCGGACGATCGACACCACGGTGATCACGGCCACCATGGCCACCGCCAGGATGATCAGGTACGTGCCGATCTTCAGTACCGCCCGCTGGAAATGGCTGACCGTGCGCGCGTCCTGCACCAGTTCCGCGGTCTTGCCGAAGTAAGTGCCCGCACCGGTGGCGTAAACCAGGGCGCCGATCTCGCCCTGCTTGATGATCGACCCGGAGAACACCGCCGCGCCGGACCCGGCCGTGACGGGCAGCGACTCGCCGGTCAGCGCGGACTGATCCACCTCGACCGGGTCGCCCGCCAGCAGCCGCGCGTCCGCCGGCACGATGTCGCCCATCCGCATCCGGATCACGTCGCCCGGCACCAGCTCACGCGACGCCGGCGTCACCCACGTCCCGTCGCGCCTGACCCGGCACTTGACCGCCAGCTGGGCCTTCAGCGCGTCGATCGCTTTGCCCGCCTGGTGTTCTTCGGAGAACCCGACCGCGGCGTTCGCAAGAAGCAGGACCAGGATGATGCAGAAATCCGGCCAGTGCCGGAGCACCCCCGACAGGATCACCGCGGCCTCGATCATCCACGGGATCGGGCCCCAGAAATAGGCCAGCAGCTTCAGGAGCGGATTTTCCTTCTTCTCTTCGATCTCGTTAGGCCCGTATCTGGCCAGCCGCACCTGCGCCTCAGCCTGAGTCAGGCCATCCGGCGACGACCCCAACCGCTTCTCCACCTCAGGCAGGGGAAGGGACTTCAGATCGTCCGCGCCAGGTCCTGGGCCCGGCGTCGATTCGGGGGCTATGGGCTCCCGGGCGCCGCTGCCCCTGACGGCAGTCATGCTTTTCTCCCGTCTCGCCGGGTGCTATCCGCCTGGGCGCGCAGCCACCGTGCACCTAGCGCGCAGGCAAGGAGCATGCGGTGCCGCCAGCACGCGTTCACTGGGGGTCGCCCCACGTCCAGTTCCGGATTTCGGGCATGTCCTGGCCGTGCTCGTCTATGTACCGGTTGTGCTCGACGAGCCTGTCCTGCATCGCCTGCTTCAGGTAGCTGCCCCGGTCCCCCAGTTGCGGGAGCCGGTCGATCACGTCCTGGACCAGGTGGAACCGGTCCAGCCGGTTCTGCACCCGCATGTCGAAGGCCGTGGTGATCGTGCCCTCTTCGTTGTAGCCCCGCACGTGCAGGTTCCGGTTAGCGCGCCGGTAGGTGAGCCGGTGGATCAGCCACGGGTATCCGTGGAAGGCGAAGATGATGTGCTTGCCGGTGGTGAACAGCGAGTCGTAGTCGGTGTCACTCAGCCCGTGCGGGTGCTCGGAGGCGGGCTGCAGCTTCATCAGGTCGACGACGTTGACCACCCGGATTTTCAGCTCGGGCAGCTGCTCGCGGAGGATCGAGACGGCGGCCAGGACCTCCAGGGTGGGCGTGTCCCCGCAGCAGCCCAGCACGATGTCGGGCTCGGCGCCCTGGTCGTTGCTGGCCCAGTCCCAGATGCCGATCCCCTCGGTGCAGTGCACGACCGCGGCTTCCATGCTCAGCCACTGCGGCATGGCGCGTTTCCCGGCGACGACGACGTTCACGTAATGCCTGCTCCGCAGGCAGTGGTCGAAGACCGACAGCAGGCAGTTGGCGTCGGGCGGCAGGTACACCCGCGCGACGCCGGCTTTCTTGTTGACCACGTGGTCAAGGAAGCCGGGGTCCTGATGGGTGAAGCCGTTGTGGTCCTGCTGCCAGACATGGGAGGCGAGCAGGTAATTCAGCGAGGCGATGTCCCGCCGCCACGGCAGCTGCGCGGTGACCTTCAGCCACTTGGCGTGCTGGTTGAACATCGAGTCGATGATGTGGACGAACGCCTCGTAGCAGTTGAACAGGCCGTGCCGCCCGGTCAGCAGGTAGCCCTCCAGCCAGCCCTGGCACTGGTGCTCGCTGAGCATCGAGTCCAGCACCCGCCCGGCGGGAGCGAGGAACTCATCATTCTCTAGCGTCCGGGCGTCCCACTGACGGCTGGTCACCTCGAAGACCGCGCCCAGCAGATTCGAGAGCGTCTCATCAGGACCGAAGACCCGGAAATTCCTATGATCATCATTGAGGGCAGAGACGTCCCGCAGGAACTTGCCCAGCACGAGGGTGTCCTCAGCGGCAACGGCGCCCGGCGATGGCACCTCGACGGCATGGACACGGAAATCCGGCATCCGCAGGTCGCGCAGCAGCAGCCCGCCGTTCGCATGCGGATTGGCGCCCATCCGCCGGTCGCCCTTGGGCGCCAGCTCGGCCAGCTCCGGCACAAGCCGGCCGTCCTCATCGAACAGCTCCTCCGGCTTGTAGGTCCGCATCCAGCTCTCCAGCTGCGCGAGATGGCCGGGATGCCCGGAATCGACCAGGAGCGGCACCTGGTGGGATCGGAACGTGCCCTCGACTTGCAGGCCGTCGACGACCTTCGGCCCGGTCCAGCCCTTGGGTGACTTCAAGACGATCATGGGCCAGCGCTGGCGGGTGGTGTCGCCGGTGCTGCGCGCGTGGTCCTGGATGTGCTGGATGTCCCCGATGACCTCCTCCAGCGCGCCGGCCATCAGCTGGTGCATCTCTTCCGGCTCATCACCGGCCACGAAGTGCGGATCCCAGCCGCAGCCCCGCAGGAACTGCCCCAGTTCCTGGTCCTCCAGGCGGGCCAGCACGGTGGGGTTGCTGATCTTGTACCCGTTGAGATGCAGGATCGGCAGCACGGCTCCGTCGCTGACCGGGTTGAGGAACTTGGTGGACTGCCACGCCGTCGCCAGCGGGCCCGTCTCGGCCTCGCCGTCGCCGATCACGCAGGCCACGACCAGGCCGGGATTGTCGAACGCGGCGCCGAACGCATGGCTGAGCGAGTACCCAAGCTCGCCGCCCTCGTGAATCGACCCGGGTGTCGTCGGCGCGACGTGGCTGGAGATCCCGCCCGGAAACGAGAACTGCTTGAACAGCCTTTTCAGCCCGGCCTCGTCCTGGCTGACGTCCGGGTAAACCTCGCTGTAGGTGCCCTCCAGGTAGGTGTTGCCGACCAGTGCCGGGCCGCCGTGACCAGGGCCAGCGATGTAGAACATGTCCAGGTCATGCACCTTGATGACGCGGTTCAGGTGAACGTAGATGAAGTTCTGGCCCGGAGTCGTGCCCCAGTGCCCGACCACCAGCGGCTTCACGTCCGACAGTTCCAGCGGCCGCTTCAGCAGCGGATTGTCATACAGGTAAATCTGGCCGACCGACAGATAGTTCGCCGCGCGCCAGTAAGCATCCATCCGGTCCAGCAACTCCGGCGAAAGAGGCCCTGCCATCATGAGTTAATTGTCCCTTTCTTCGGAACTGCGCGACCTCGTGGGCTGCGCCGGCGAAGCGAGCACCGCAGCTAAGTACCAGGCCCGTAAGGGACTGCCGACCATCGCCGATCATGAGATGCTCACCTAGCCCGGGCGGACTGGCGGAACCACGCGGCCATAGCGCCATCACCTGCCCGCTTCTTCGGCCGATGGCGAACTCGCGTCTTCAGACCGGCCCGGATGGCACCCCACGCGCCTGCCTTCCCGTTCCCCACGCACCATGTCCATAGACCAGCTCAGTCAGCGTGCCCGCCGTGAGCTGCGACGGGTAGTGCCGAAGGTCCCGGCTGACATGCCTGGCAGCGTGCCATCAGATCGGCATGCGGTAGCCATAGAACTCATGGTCCTCGTTGAAGCCACCCTGTCCCCTGCCCAGGTGCTTGAAGCTCTCGACGAACTCGATGGCCGCAATCCACTTCACTTGCTTGAAGCCCAGCTCGAGTTCGTTCCGTAGCCGCAGCGGCGCGCCGTGCAGCACGTTGAGCGGCTCGCCGTTCATCTCGTAGGCGAGGATGGTCAGGTGGTGGCGCATGTGGTCGATGCTGTGCGCATCGTAGTAGCGCCCGCCCTCGTCCAGATGTGTGTCATAGCCCTCGGGACCGGGCGCGAGTGAGTAGAAGATGACCCAGCGCGCCTGCGGCAATGGCCGCACCAGCGCGAGGATGTCACGCATGGGCACCCCGCCCCACTTCGCCACGCCCGACCAGCCCTGGATGCAGTAGTGCTGGGTGATCTGCTCTTGTTTGGGCATCGCCTTTAGCTGGTCGTAGGACAGGGTGACCGGGTTTCCTACCAGTCCGTCGATGCGCAGGGTGTAGTCGCGGAAGCCCTGCTCCCGCAAGGTGGCGTACTCCAGGCTGGTGGGCAGCGTGCCGTTGGGCCAGAAGAACGGCGAGATCGCCCGTTCGGGGTAGGTCGCGCGTGGATCGGACCATTCCAGCAGGCCCTTGAACCAGCCGACTAGCAACCCCCCGGTCTTCTGCACGGCCCGCGAATAGCGCAGCGTTATCGGGGTGGCGGCCCACCACGCGGCCACCACGAGAGCCATCCAGATGAGGTAAATCCACCATCCCGTCCAGGACTCGGCATTCATGCCGGTGGTGATGTGGTTGAGGTTCAGCAGCAGCCCGGTGATCCAGACCATGGTGGTGTGGATGAAGATGAAGCCCACGAAGAAGACGAGCACAGCGAAGTGGACGCTGCGGGCCACCTGGCGGTTCAGGCGGCCCCAGCCGAGGCCGAACTTGCCGGCGATGGCTGGGGCCTGCAGCAGGCCGGTGATCAGCGCCAGCGGCGCGGCGACGAAGACGATAAGGAAGTAGGACAGGATCTGCAGGCCGTTGAACTGCGTCCAGCCATGATTCGCGGGAAGGTGCAGTGACCCGTACTGTATTGCGGTCGACACCGCATTGGGGATGATGTTCCAGTTCACCGGTACCAGCCGCCGCCATTGCCCGGTGGTGAACAGCAGCACGTAGAACGCCGCGCCGGTGATGACCCACAGCAGGTCACAGCTGAAGTGCCACCAGCGGGCCAGGCCGATCGAGTGCCGTATCCCCGGTATGCCGAGCCAGCCGGGCAGGGTGACCGCGTCGTCCTTGGCCGACCAGGCCCGCTCCGGCGGTTCCTGTTTCATCCGGTCAGGCGGCACCGGGCCGCGCAGCCGCAGCCACTCCCGGCCGGGCTCGCATCCGGCGTCCGTTTCCAGGCGCGGGTGGTCGGCCAGGATCTGTATCCCGGCCCGGATGATGAAGAGCATGAACAGCGCGTTTAGGAAGTGCAGGATGCGCAGCCACAGCGGGAACCCGGTGGTGACCGGCGGCTGGAAGCTACCCGTCCCGGGATAGGTCTTGATGAAGTCCTGCACCGCCGGATAGGTCCGCAGCTGCTGGCACACCGCAATCCCGATGATCAGTCCCGCGGCGCCGACCGGCAGCAGCCACAAGGTGCTGAACCACCGTTTGCCGATGCGCACGTGCGGCACCCGCGCCATGACCGGCGGGATGCGCCGCGACCACTCCGCGACGACGATGCGGTCCGCGGCCGGGGAGAGCTCGCTCTCCAGCGAGTCGGGGGCGTGGAGCGGGTCGGGAGCCGACGCCACGCGAGCTGCCTGGCCGTCACCGTCCGGCCCGCTCTTTTCACTAGGTGGATCCATGACAGGTCTCCAGACCGAACAGCGGTAAGCCCGCGTGCGGCACCCATCCCGCGCAAGGCCATCTCCCAGTCGCCCCGCGGGTCCTGCCTCCTGCCCCGCGCCAGGCGGGCCTGCCCCAGCCAATACCCCAGCTGGCCTTCGCGACCTCGCCCGCCTGGGGTGAAGCGCGGGGCGTTGGCACCGAGCCCAGCAGCAGCCAGCCGCCGGTTCATCCGGCTACCGGGCGCTTTGAGCGGCTGGAGAATCTCCGCATCACTGCTATCTCGGCGGATAATATGACTTCTTGCAGCCTTGCAAGCAGCCAAAGATCAAATAAAGAACCTGACGTGAAGGCCTGCCTGAGTGCAAGCTCAACTCGGTCGGGGCGGCGGCGAGATTCGGATGGCGCGAGATGCCCGAGCCGGGCAGAATGTGTGACGACCCCGATGATCATCATGCTGGTGAAGCCGACCGTGACGTCACCGGGTTCCGGAGGCTGGCTGAAGCGACCCGGGCGCGCCTGAGCCCAGTCAGGCAGTGGTTGGCGCGGTACGAGCACCTTCCTGTGGTCGATGTCCTCGTCGGGATATACAGGCGGGACCGGGAATCGGCGGGGCCGGTCATCGGTAGCGCGATCGCGTTTCGCCTGTTTCTGTTTTTCGTGCCGTTGCTACTCCTTGTGGTCGGCATCGCGGGGTTCGCCTCTGGATTCGTCGATGCCCACGCCATCAGCAGGACCGCTGGTGTGTCCGGCAGCCTCGGGGCGCAGATCAGCGAGGCTTTTCACCAGCCTGGGTTCACACGATGGTTCGCGGTGCTGATCGGCCTATTCGGGGTGCTGACTGCAGGCCGGTCATTGGGCAGGGTCCTGCGGGCAGCGAGCGCAGCCGCCTGGCGGCTGCCGCTGACGGGTACTCGAGCTTCGTTGCGCACAGCGGGCGGAATCGCGGGCCTGATCTGTGGCATGGCCCTGATCGCTATTGTCGTGAATCGAGTCCGGGAAGACCTGGGACTGGGCGTCGCGGGGCTTGCGTTCGTGCCGGCCTTGGTGATCTACGGGATAGCCTGGCTCGGCGTCTCGACGATGCTGCCGCGTGCCACCGATGACCCGGGAGCGCTGCTGCCCGGATCGCTGCTCGTGGCTGTGACCATCACGGTCATGCACGCAGTCAGTGAGTTCTATCTTCCGGAACGGCTCGGCCGCGCAAGCCAGCTCTACGGAGCGATTGGCACGACGATCGTGACGCTGGGATGGTTTTTCATTCTCGGGAGAGGAATCGTGCTTGCCATGGAACTGAACGCAGCAATCTATGAGCGGTACGGAAGCATTTCCCAGGTCGTTTTCTCGCTCCCATTTCTCCGGATCCTGGCTCGCAAGTCTGCGCGCGTGCGCAGATTCTTCGAACTCCAATAGGCGCCTGCCGCACGGTGCGGGACGCTCGGTCTTCAAGGGACATCGCCGGTGGCGGCGGCCGCAGGTCAGTCGTAGTGGTATCGGCAGGCCGCGATACGGATCTCGCCCTCGGCCACCTTGTAGACCAGGCGGTGCTCGTCAGTGATCCGCCGCGACCAGTAGCCCTGGAACCCGTGCTTCAGCGACTCCGGCTTGCCGATCCCCTCGTTGCCGTTCCGCCGGATGTCCTTCAGCAGCGCGTTGATGCGCTTCAGTACCTTGCGGTCCTGGACCTGCCACCACTTGCAGTCGTCCCAGGCCGGTTCGTCCCAGACGAGCTTCATTCCGCCAGCTCGTGCTCCTTGCCGCCCCCGCTCTCCAGCCGGTCGATCGAGGCCAGCAGGCGGCGTGCGTTGGCAGGACTCCGCAGCAGGTAGGCCGTCTCCTTCAGTGACTCGTAGTCGTCGAGCGCGACGATCACCACCGGCTCGTGACCGGCCCGCGTGATGATCACTTCCTCGCGGTCGTCAGTAACAGCATTCAGCGTCTCGGCGTACCTCGCGCGTGACTCTGAATAGGTCATCGTCTTCAACCATGCACCTCCCCGTGCCGTACAAGAAATTGTACGTCAACCCGGGAAGTGGACGCTGGGCGCCGCTCAGGGCGCCGCCACCACGACATCCTCCGGCGCCAATGCGGGGGGATGGGCCAACGCTCAGGCACAGACCGGCGGACCTGAGCTTGGCTCAGGCGCAGATCCGGGGAGCTGAGCCGGCGCCTTCCCAGTGCGGGCCCGCCGATGCCAGCACGGCTCAGCGACGCACTCCCCCGCTCCGGCAGCTGCCGCCGCGCCGGTAACGCTCAGGCGGCGCTGCCCGGCCGCTGGCGCACCGGGCTTCCGGCGGTCAGTCGGCGGGCAAGGGCGGCTGCCTGGTCCCGGATCTCCGGGATTGCCGTTGTCTCGTACCAGAGCCCGCGCAGCGGCGGGCCGAGCGTGAAGATGGTGCTGCTTGGCCTCCCCGCTGCGTCGAGCACCGCGCCGGTGGGGTCCGCGTCGATCCCGAGCCGCAGCGGATCGGGCCGGGCCATCCCGCGCCCGAGAATGTCATGCAGCAGCGCGCCGGCGGCGCGGGAGATATCTGCTGTCGGCCCGGTTCCGTTGATCAGCCAGCCCGCGGCGAGCTCGGCTGTCGTGCCGTCCTGGTCGACGCGGACGCGCAGCTGCCCGGCGTGCTCGGCGACGGAGGTCACACTGCCCCGGTGCACAGACAGCCTGCCGGTGCACCGGAGCTCGGCAATCCGGCGGGCCGTCGCCGGCGGCATGCGGTGCCGGTGTACTTCCCAGTACCGGCTGACATGGCGGAGGAAGAGGCGCTTGTCCCTGGCGGGCATCCGCTGCCAGAGGCCGGGCACGTGCGGCCGGAGCGCATCGATAACGTCTTGCCAGTGACCCCCGGGCGTGGCGGCGGCGGCCCGGATCTGCCACATGAGTTCCGCGAGGGGTATCGGGCCCGCGGTGCCGGAGAGGACGGGCAGCCAGATAGCGCTGCGTGCTGGGGTCGGCTCGCGGTGCGCCCGCGGAAGCAGCCCATGCCGGGACACCGCATGCACGGTGGTCTCCTGGTTGCCGCTTGTCACCGCTATGGCTACATCCAGCATGGTCAGTCCCGTACCCACCACGATTACCGGGCTGCCGTCCCGGATGGTGTCCAGCGCACCCGGCGCCCAGGGGTCGGCGATGAACCGGCGGCTTCGGGGCGCGGGGAACGGCGGCACGGGCGGCAGGTTGCCGATCGCCAGCACTGCAAAGTCGACGTCGATGCTGCCGTCGGCAAGGAGAAGGCGCAGCGAGCGGCCGCGGGCATTGTGGCGGATCGCCACGACCTCCGAGGTGACTCGCGCGACGCTGGACAGTGGCTGCGCGCGCCGTTCCGCGTCCGACAGCGTGTCACGCAGGTAGCGGCCGTAGACATGCCTGGGCAGGAACCCGGCATCCGTGATGCCAGCCGCGGCGGCCCATCGGGTCAGGTGATCCGGCTGGCCGGCCACCGCGCTCATCTGGGCGGCGGGCGCGTTCAGCAGGTGACCGGGATGCGTCGTGCCGTACGCCTGGCCAAGGCCGTGGCGGCTGTCCCGGTCGATCAGGACGATCCGCAGCTGGCGCTGCGCTACGGCGGCCAGGCGGAGCAGGTGCACCGTGGTCAGCGTGCCGCTGGCGCCCCCGCCGACGATAGCGATGACCGGCCCGCGGTCCCTGGGGGGGCTGAAGCCAGGCATATCCCCGAGCATATTAGATTATTCCGATAGAATAAACAGGTATATTCATCGCGGGCGGGCTCAGCGGCGGGCGGGTGTGCTGCGTGCCGGGGTAGCGGGTCGGGCGTGGGAGTGCCAACCGGCCGCAAGCCCGGTTTCTTACCACGATGGCCGGTGGCTGCCCGGTCAGCGAACCTCGGCTCGAAGCTCGGATGGTGCGAATGGTGCACCATGGCCGGGCACGATAAGCGCCGGCGCCAGCGCGAGCAGCCTGGCGCGTGAGCGCTCCAGCAGTGCCTGGTCCTCGGCGAGGGGATCTTCGGCCGGTCCCTTCCGTGACCACCACACGTGCGTGCAGGCGGCCAGCCCGCTGGCCGTCGTCACCAGCGTGGTGATGTCTTGCGCCGTGTGGCCAGGCGTGGCCATCAGCCGCACCGAGGGCGACAGCTCGAAACCATCAGCGGGCCGTTCGGTCCACAGGTCATCGTGGTAGATGGCCCAGAAGTCGTGGAAACGGGCCCGCTCGAACAGGGCGGCGTTCAGCGTGTGGTCGGGATGGTGGTGGCTGAAGACCACGTCGCCGACGTCGGCCGGATCGACGCCCAACTGTGCCAGCGGCGCAAGGATCCGCTGGCGGCCAGCGACCATGCCGGGATCCACGACGATGACAGCGCCCTCATCGCGGATCAATACAACGGTGCTGGCGACCCGCTCAGCGGCATACCCAGCACACAGGACATCCAGGCGGGCGGTCATACGCCAATCCTGTCACCGCCGTTCGCGCCCCGCCCGCGAAGGGAAGCAGCCGTCACTGGCGGCGCGGGCGATTCCAACGCGCTCGTCGGCGCGCCGCAGACCGTGGCTCAGGCTATTCTCGACTACTGCGAGCTGGGCGTGGACATCATCTCCATGCGCGGCATCTCCATGCGCGGCCATGACCCGCGTGACGGGCGGGCGGCCACGCGCTCCCGCTCGTGGCCGCTGCGGCGGCACCCGGCTATATGCCCCTGATCAAATCTATGTTGGCCGTTTCCTCAGGATCTTCGGCCGCCACCTCAAGGAACGCCTTGACGCACTCGACCGCGACGTCGGGCGCCAGGCGCTTCAGGCTCAGCGCCAGGACATTCGCGTCGTTCCAGAGGCGCGCGTTTCTCGCTATCCACGGCTCCCAGGCCAGTGCTGCCCGGACGCCCGCGACCTTATTGGCGGCGATGGAGGTTCCGGTCCCGGTCCAGCACATCACCACCCCGAAGTCGGCCTCGCCGTCCGCGACCGCGTGGCCGACGTCGCGGGCGAACTCCGGCCATTTCGCATCCTTATCGGCCACCCGGAGCTCGGCAACCGTACGCAGATAATCGGAGACCGCTTGCGTACACTCGTTCTGATCATCGGCGCCAAAGGCGATCTTCATGCTTGCCTCCCTGCGACTAGACGCGAGTCGGCTGGTCCCCGCTGAGGTGCAGCTCGGCGAGAGATCCGACCTTGAGATGACCGCCGGCCTCGGCGTAATGTGGCTCACCCGGTCGCCGGACCCGGGCGGTGTGCCAGCCTGCCTCCCCCGCCGCGTCCAGCTCGGCGCCAAGGTCGGATACGAAGACGGTCTGTGCGGGCAGCGCACCGGTCGCCGCCGCGATGTTCCGGTACGAACCGGGCTCCCGTTTCGGCCCGGCATTCTCGGTGTCGAAATAGCCGGAGATCAAAGGGCGCAGGTCTCCCTCGGCCGAGTGGCCGAACCAGGCGCGCTGCGCGGCGGCCGATCCGGACGAGAAGATGTGGAGGGTGTGGCCAGAAGCCTTCCAGGCGCGCAGGGCGGGGATCGCATCGGGGTAGAACTCGGCGACCAGGTCGCCGCTGGCGAATCCCCGTTCCCAGATCAGGCCCTGCAGGATCTTCAGCGGGGTGACCTTCTGGTCGGACCCGAGCCAGCCGAGCAGCGCGGTGACGACGCTGTCCGGCTTGGCCTGCGGATCGCCGATCATCTCCCGCACCTGCGCCACCGCACGGCAGGTGGCCGGGTCGTCGCGGTGGCTTGCGATCCAGCTGGCAAGGCGGTCGGCTGAGTAGGGGTAAAGCTGCCCTGTCACGAAGGCGGTCGGGCTCGTGGTCCCCTCGATATCGATCACCACGGTGCGTAGCATGCCGACCCCCTTCGGCCTAATCTTGTCATTAGAGACCGGACTCATAGCCATCGCGAAGCCCATAGCGATCGCGAAGCCCAGAGCGATGGCAGCGCGAGCGAGGACGAGGACCGCGATGTCACTGCTCATCACCTGGCCCGACAGCGATCCGACGGCCGTGCTTGCGCAGACCGCCGACCCTGCCCGGATCTCAGCGGCGCTCAGCCAGATCGGCTGCCGCTTTGAGCAGCGGCCGGTCCGCCCGGGCGTCGGTCCGGAATCGGATCAGGATGCCGTGCTCGCCGCCTACCGCGACGAGGTCGACCAGATCGTCAGCGACGAGGGATTCGTCACCGTCGACGTTGCCGCCCTGCATCCCGCAGACGATCCTGACTGGCCGGCCACGGCCAGCGAACTCCGGGCGAAATTCGTCGACGAGCACACCCACGGCGACGACGCCGAGGTGCGCTTCATGGTCCGCGGCAGCGGCGTGTTCTACCTGCACATCGGGGACAAGGTGCACGCTGTGCAGGCTGCGGCCGGCGACCTGATCGGCGTGCCGCCGCACACCACGCACTGGTTCGACACGGGGTTCACCCCGGACTTCACCGCGATCCGGTTCTTCCATGTGAAGGAAGGCTGGGTCGGCTACCTGACCGGCAGCGACATCGCGCGCCGGTTCCCCGACGGGGACGCCGTGCAAGCTAGGGCGCGGGCACTGGGAGCGGCGTAGGGTCCCGTGACGCGGTGACCGACGGCACCGGCACGGCCGGCTTGCTGGCCGAGATCGGCCGGGCGCTTGCGGCCGAGGCGGCGCGGCTCGCCTCTCTCGGCTGGATGCGCGGCACGTCGGGCAACCTCTCCGCGGTAGTGTCCCGGGACCCGCTGCGGCTGGCCGTGACCGCGAGCGGCCTGGATAAGGGCATGCTCTGCGCGGATGACATCACGGTCGTCGACTCGGCCGGCGGCCGGGTGCCCGGCTATCCAGGATCACCGCACGTAGCACCGTCAGCCGAGGCAGCGCTGCATGCCCGTGCGGTTGCGCTCACCGGGGCCGGCGCCGTGGTACACGTGCACACCATTGCCGCGGTGGTGGCCGGACGGCACTGGCCGGCCGGGGTCGAACTGGCCGACCTCGAGATGCTCAAGGGAATCGGCCTGCCCCCGGCCGGCGAGACAATCCTGCTGCCGGTGATCGCGAACAGCCAGGACATGAACGAGCTGGGCAGCCGGCTGGAGCGGGACTGGAATCCGCGCGTTCCGGGCGTGCTGGTCGCCGACCACGGCCTCTACGCCTGGGGGGCGAGCCTGATGAAGGCACGGCACCACACCGAGATCATCGAGTGGATCCTTGAGTTCATGACCGTCGCACAGCCACGCTGACTGCGGCCGGAACCATCTCCGGCGTGACCTGGCGAGGTTACGCTCACCCCGGCCGCCAGCCGGAATTCTGGCCCGCCGATCCGGCCGCCGCAACCTCGGAGCTTCTCGGGGCGCTCAACGGCACCCGCTGACCGCAAGGCACGTCCGGCGGCCAGCCGTGCTGGTTACCCGGATGCGCGCTCCGCCGATAGACCCTGCGGAGTGCGCTGCTCGCGCAAGAGACCAGGTCAGCGACCGTGACAGGATTATCGGGACCCACCGCCCGTCGCGGCGACCGCGACCCGCGGCATCCACCGGGCAGCCCGCCGTGGCTGTCGGCGCTCCTGGACGCTCATCCGGCTTCCACCACGCCGTCAGGGCCGGTCGGCGTCGGTCGGCCCAGCGAGCAAGCGGCTCACGGCGCGCTCGGCGGCGCGCCCGTCGTCCAGCGCGCAGAACCTCGCGGTGAACGCGTCGTAGGCGTCCTGGTAGGACGACGTCATCGCGTCGATGGCCCGCACCGCCTCGACGACGTCGGTGGCGGTGGACAGCAGCGGCCCCGGAGCCTGGCCCTCGAAGTCGAGGCGCGATGTCGAAGCCGATCCGCTTCAGCGGCGTGCCGTGCCAGGTCTGCATGCAGAGCTGGTCGCTCCGCTTGCGGAACCAGCCAGGCAGGGCGTCGTTGAAGACGATGTAGCGAGCTTGGGCCAGCGCCTCGAAGTGCGCCGGGCTCCCGGCGAGCACCGTCCGGTCACCGTGCGGCACGAGGAACTGGCCGTCGTGGCTCACCCACGCGAACTCGAGGTCGGGGCGGACCCGGCGCGGCTGCTCATAGACCGCCCGCGGATTGCACCCGAACTGCCGTCCGCCGAACGTGTCAAAGACGGCCAGGTCACGCACGGGCTTGGCCAGTGCACGGGGATATTTCCGCAGCTCGCTCTGGCGCTGCGCGTAGCCGCCCCGCTCACTTGCGGCGCGCGCCGCGCGGACCTGCAGCCGGAGGACGTCCACCCGGTAGGGCCGCGGTCTTATTTCGTGGCTGCCAGCAGGACGGTAACCGCTGAGGCCAGGCAGGAGATGCCGCGCCACGGCGACCGTCACCTCCCCGCCAGCGGCGGGCGCCAGCAGGTTCCAGTTCCCCGTGGCCAGCGGCAGATCGCCGGCCAGCGTAGGCATCTGGCCGGGGGTGAGTTCGGCCCGGTCCAGCCAGCGGCACAGCCTCACCTACTGATCGCTCCGCTGCGATGGCGGCCAGCACGTCGAGCCTTGCCGCCCGGCGGGCCGACCAGCCGGCGGCCACCAGGCCGAGCAGGGCGGCGAGCACAAGGAATAGGCGAGCCTGGTCACCGGGACGTCGGTGTCGGAAATGCCCTGCTGCCGCAGCGACGACACGAGCGCCAGGCCCATCAGGTGCCGACGACGATCCCGATCAGCGCGCCGAACGTCGCGAGGATCACCGACTCCGACCGGATCATCGACCGACCTGAGGCCGGCGCATCCCGACCGCCCGCAGCAGCCCGATCTCGCGAGTCCGCTCGAGCACAGGGGGCAGCGCTGGCTAACGTTAGGCTGACCGACGTGGCCTACGACACCGAGCTCGCTGACCGGATCCGGTTTCTGATCGGCACCGGGCCGGGCGTAACCGAGAAGAAAATGTTCGGCGGCCTGGCGTTCCTAGTAGGCGGCAATATGGCGATCAGCGCCAGCGGCCAGGGCGGTGCCCTGGTCCGGGTCGACCCCGCCGAAACCGACGCCCTGGTCGCGACGGCGAATGCCACCCTGGCGGTGATGGGCGGCCGCACGATGCAGGGGTGGCTGCGCGTCAGCTCCGAGGATCTGGAAAACGACGGGCAACTCACCGAATGGGTCAACCGGGCCGTCGGATACGCCCGGTCGCTTCCGCCCAAGCGCTAGCGCGGGCACGCGAAGATCATCTATCTCGGCGCTCGGCAGCTCATCGGCGACGGCGAGCATCGTTCAGGGCGGCGCCGCTCGCCGGTCGGCGGCCGCGCAGGATGTCACGCGGCACCTTGCGGGCAGCTGGCGGAGAATATGCGGGGAAAGTCGTGCGGCAAATGCGTTTGCGCAGGTCAAGGGCATTGGTCCTCCCTGGTCATCACCGGCCAACATGGCCCTGAGCTGCAGTGATACCGGCCGGACCGACCGCGCCGGATCCGCCGCCCTGGGCTGTTGCCGTGCCGGGCGCCCATTTGACGGAACAGGCACGGAACACAATCAGAGGCGGCGGCGGACAATTGGTCGGCACGGCTGCGATCGGCGCGGCGGAGAAGCGCAGGCCGCAGTTCTCCGGGATGCGCCGGGTTTGCCCCCACCCGGGGCGGCCCGATTACGCTGTCCTGGTGAGCGGAACGGAGCCTGCCGATGGTTAAGGCCAGTGATGAAGTCCTCAGATGCGCCTATCCGGGCTGTGAGAATGAGCCGCAGCCGGGGGCGGCGTGGGCGGCGAAGCAGGGGTGCTGCGGGCTGCCGGACCCGGTGACCGGGGAGCCGCATCTGGCGCTGACCGGGTTCCGGTGGCGCTAGGTGCTGGCCCGGCGAGGTGGCGGGTCGGCCGACCCGGGGGACCCGGGTCGGCCCGGGTTCGCGTTCTGGCGGCGCCGCCAGCGGGCCGAGGCTGATGCGCGGGAGGCGCGTGCTGCGGCGGCGGAGGCTGAGGCGCGGCTGGCCGAGGCGCTGGCGGCGAAGGCTGCCGCCGAGCAGGAGGCGGTGACCGCGCAGGAGGCGGTGACCGCGCAGGAGGCCGTGAAGGCACGGGCCGCCCAGGCCGAGCGGGCCGCGCGGGAGCAGGTGGCCGCGGCGCGGCAGGAGCGGGACGAGGCGGTGCGCGGCGCGGAGGCTCGGGCGGCTGGGGCCGAGTCGCGGACCGCCGAGGCCGAGTCCCGGGCGGCTGGGGCCGAGTCGCGGACCGCCGAGGCCGAGTCCCGGGCCGGCGAGGCCGGGCAGGACGCCGCGCGGGCGCGGGAGGCGGCCGACTCGGCTCGGGCGGAGCTGGACCGGGTGCGCCAGGCCGCCGAGGAGCAGGTGACGCAGGCCCGCCAGGACGCCGCCCGGGACCAGGCCGAGCAGCGGGCCGGGCTCGAGGCGCAGATCGCGGCGGCCGAGGACGCCCGGGCCGGCCTGCAGGCCCGCGCCGAGCGGGCCGAGGCCGATGCGCGGGAGGCGCGTGCTGCCGCGGCGGAGGCTGAGGCGCGGCTGGGCGAGGTGCTGTCGGCAAAGGCCACCGCCGAAGAGGAGGCGCGGGCCGCGCAGGAGCAGGTGGCCGCGGCGCGGCAGGAGCGGGACGAGGCGGTGACCGGCGCGCAGGCCCGGGCGGCCGACTCGGCTCGGGCGGAGCTGGACCGGGTGCGCCAGGCCGCCGAGGAGCAGGTGACGCAGGCCCGCCAGGACGCCGCCCGGGACCAGGCCGAGCAGCGGGCCGGGCTGGAAGCGCAGATCGCGGCGGCCGAGGACGCCCGGGCCGGCCTGCAGGCCCGCGCCGAGCAGGCCGAGGCCGATGCGCGGGAGGCGCGTGCTGCCGCGGCGGAGGCTGAGGCGCGGCTGGGCGAGGTGCTGTCGGCAAAGGCCACCGCCGAAGAGGAGGCGCGGGCCGCGCAGGAGCAGGTGGCCGCGGCGCGGCAGGAGCGGGACGAGGCGGTGACCGGCGCGCAGGCCCGGGCGGCCGACTCGGCTCGGGCGGAGCTGGACCGGGTGCGCCAGGCCGCCGAGGAGCAGGTGACGCAGGCCCGCCAGGACGCCGCCCGGGACCAGGCCGAGCAGCGGGCCGGGCTCGAGGCTCAGATCGCGGCGGCCGAGGACGCCCGGGCCGGCCTGCAGGCCCGCGCCGAGCAGGCCGAGGCCGATAGGTGGCAGGCGCGCTTGGCCGCGCGGCAGGCCGAGGCGCAGCTGGCCGAGGCGCGGGAGGCGAAGGCCGCCGCCGAACAGCACGCGCGGGCCGCGCTGGAGCAGCTGGCTGCGGCACGGCGGGAGCGGGACGAGGCGGTGGTCGGCGCTCAGTCCCGGTCGGCCGGGGCCGAGTCCCGGGCCGGCCAGGCTGGGCAGGACGCGATCGAGCCGGCCCGCGCCGATGATGCCCAGACTGAGCAGCAGCCTCCCAGCGCCGACCGCGACGAGGCGGCCGGGCAGCCCGCCCGGCGACAACCCAAGAGCACAACACGCCGCAGCCGGCAGCCTCGGAAAAGGTAAGCGGCACCGCGGGCTGCCCGGCGGTCCCCGAGCCCGGTTGATCCTCTGGCTGGGGTAATCGTCGGGCCCGTTGGGCGATCAGGGCCGCAGGACGGCGGATCTGGACAGCCATGACGGCTCCGCTTTGACCGCAGCTGTTCCTGGTTCCCGTCGTCGTCGGAGGCGGCAAGCGAGCGCTCCCCGACGATGTCCGCTTGGACCTGGAGGCCGCGGCGGCCACCGACCGGTTCGCTGGGCTGCGCCGCATCGGGACCGACCGGGGCGGGGCGAGCCGCCACTGTCGCGCACTGCCTCGGACTGGCCGCGACTGCGGCCCCTTGTCCGGCGTCCCGCTGGACGCGCCTAACCCTTGCCCCGGACGGCCTGGACGAAGTTACGGATAATCGTCTCGCCGCAGGTCGTGAGGATCGACTCGGGGTGGAACTGAACGCCCTCGGTCGGCTGGGTGGAGTGCCGCAATGCCATCGGGATCCGCCCCCTGGCCGTGGCGGTGACCGACAGAAACGGAGGTAGTGAGCCCTCGTCCACCATCAGGGAGTGGTAGCGGGTCGCCTCGAATGGCTGCGGCAGGCCGGCCAGGACGCCGCGGCCGTCGTGCGCGATCGCCGACGTCTGGCCGTGCACGGGGCGGGGGGCGGCAACGATCCTCGCCCCGAAAGCGGCTGCGATCGCCTGGTGTCCGAGGCAGACGCCCAGCAGCGGCGCCTGGCTGCCGCAGGCTCGCACTACGTCCACGCTGATCCCGGCGTCAGCGGGGGTGCACGGTCCGGGCGAGATCACTACGCCGGCCGGCCCGAACGAGGCGACCTGCTCAGCTGACACCTCGTCATTGCGGACGACCTCCACGCGGCAGCCGCTGGCGGTGAGCATGTGCGCGAGGTTGTAGGTGAACGAGTCGTAGTTGTCGATCAGGACCGTGACCGGGCCGACGCGATCCCGCCGCCTTCCCGGCTGCGCTGGGTGCAGGAGGCCGTCCGGGTGGCTCGCCGTAGTGGCTTGGCCGCCGAGCGGCTGCCCGGCGAGGGACGCCGCCATCCGGCCGGCGACCGGGCCTGCCGGCCAGGCCGCCGGGCTGCCGGCAACTGACCGGACGGGCCGGACGCCGTGGACGGCGTTGGTGACGAACACCTCGCTGGCGGCCTGCAGCCGTGCCTTGCTTATCGGCGTCACGCTGAGGCGCAGCCCTGCCAGGCCGGCCGCGCGCAGCACGGCGTCCCTGGCGATGCCGGGCAGCAGCCGTCCGTCCGCGGGAGGGGTGTGCAGCACCCCGCCGATCACCGCGAAGACGTTCGCGCTATCGGTCTCCAGCACGTCGCCGTCAACGTCTTCGATCAGCAACTGCTCGCCGGGCTGCAACGCCATCGATCGGGCCAGGTCCGCCAGCAGCCGCCGGTCGAGCCACTTGTGCGCGCCGAGGCCGCCTCGGATCACCGCCGGCCGCAAACTCACTTCCGCAGGCGGCTGGTCAAGCGGCACGACTTGGACGAGGGCCCGCAGCGGCCCGCCGGCCGGCTGCACCGTGATCCGCAGCCGCCCGGACGGCTGATCGGCGAGCTGAGCCGCCAGGTCGTCCCGGAGGGCCCCTGGCAGGCTCCGGCCGAACAGCTGCCGGGCGCTGGCGTCCAGCCGGGCAATATGGTCCGCCAGGCCGCGCGCGGCCCCATCAGCGACCAGCAGCGACGTGAAGACGCCAGCGGCGGGCCGCGGCCGCAGCCACGGCCTGGCCATAGCGCCGCCCGCGGCCCGGGCCCCGAACGCGGGCAAGCCAGGCTCGCCGCCGAGGCGGCCGCCGATTGCGCTGATCAGCGGGCTGGCCTTGAGCAGGCACTCCCCGTACTCGCCGTCGGCGACCGAGTCCGCAACGATACCGCCGCCGCTGCCCAGCCACACCCGTCCAGCGTGGAACTCGAACGTGCGGATGGCGACGTTCAGCTCGAGGCCAGCGACCGGGCTGCGATACCCCACGGCACCGGTATAGATCTCCCGCGGTGTCGCCTCGAGCTCATGGATGATCTCCACCGCCCGTACCTTCGGGGCACCGGTCACCGATCCGGGCGGGAAGGCCGCGCGGATCAGGTCGCCGTCACCGGCCCCCGCGCCGAGCGTTCCGCGCACATCGGAGACTAGATGCCAGACTCCCGGATGAGGCTCGACGCTCAGCAGGCGCGGGACCTGCACGCTGCCCGCGGCGCAGACCCGGCTGAGATCGTTGCGCATCAAGTCGACGATCATCACGTTCTCGGCGCGGTTCTTGGCCGAGCGCTCCAGCTCGGCGCGCTGCCGGCGGGCCTGCCGCGGGCGCAGCGACCGCCCGTGCGTGCCCTTGATCGGCCGGGACAAGACAGCCCTGCCCTTCCTGCGCAGGAACAGCTCGGGCGACATGCTGGCCACGGCGCCCCCGGACACCCGCATGAAAGCGGCGTACGGCGGCTGCAGGACCGCCACCGCCTGGCAGAACGCGTCCAGCGGATCCCCGTCGAAGCCGGCCTCCAGCCGCAAGCAGATGTTCGCCTGGAAGATGTCGCCACGCCGGATGTACTCCACGGCCCGGCTGATCGCCGCCTTATGCTCGGCCGCCGGCGGCGCCAGCAGGAAGTCACCGCAACGATAGCCGCGTGCCGACGGCGCGGGGGCGCGTGGCCGACCGGACAAGTCCTCGAACCGGCGCTCGAGGACCTCGTCCCGGCCGGCGGTCCACAGCGCCTCGAAGAACCACTCCCCAGTTGACTGGTCGCGGCGCAGGACATGATCGTAATGGCCGAACCACCACGCTGGCAGCTGCCTAGGCCCGCCAGGCGCGGGCGGCACCGGCAGCACCTCGCCGCCGAAGCCGAAACCCAGGTAGCCGATCCAGCCGCCGCCGAAGCCCGGGAACGCGGGACCGGCAAGCCCTGCTCGCAGCTGCCGGGTGTGGTCAGCGTGGCCGACCGCGCCGACGGCCCCGGCGCCCGGGACCCAGGACGAGTCAAGGACATCTGCGAGGGATTGCGGCGGGCTGCGCACCAGCACAGGCTCAGAGCTGATCACATCGGCGCCATCGGCCCAGGCCCCGATGAGCGCGATGGGGTGCGCATCCGACCGCACCAGCCGCAGAACATCAACCGGAGCCAGGTCCCAGCCCAGCGGGCGACGCACCACGCCAGGAGCCGAGCTAGGCCGCACCTTGCCTCCGAAGCAGCAAACCACGATGTTCCGCGACCGAATCAGCCAGGATCCACCGGCCGCGGGCCGAATAACCCTAGCGCAGCTCTCCGGCAGCAACTCCCTGGCGGCTGGCGCGCCACTCACCGAACCAGTGTCCGCGCCGGCCAGGTCACGGGAGAACAAGTTCAGGTCCGCCATCCTGGCGATCGCGATGAACGCCCGAGGCGGGCCGGGGATCGTGCCCGCCTCGAACGCCTACGCGGCGGGCCTGAGCATCCCTCGAACCTGCCCGCTGAAGGCGCTCACCGCCCTGCCGCCTAGAGAAACGCCCCTATCGGGCGCCTCGACGCGCTGCCCCAGGTCACCCCGCCAATCCGGGGCTCTAGGCCGCTGAATTATGCGGAACGCAGGGTCACCTGAGGAGGTGAAACTCCACCCGGTACAGCAGCGTGTCGTCGGCGATCGGGCCGACGTGGGCCGCGCGCTGGCGCAGGGACTCGCGGTCGCGTTCCCCGGACCGGCGGATGTCGGCCGGCGTGATCGCAGCAAAGGGCATCAGCTCCACGGAGTCGACCTCGATCCGGGCCGGGCCGACGGAATACCGGCCGCCCGGCCGCACCCGGGGCCGGCGCCACAGCCGGAAGGACACGGTAATGTCACCCGCCATCACCGCCTCCCGCAGATCCCGGCTGAACTCCACCAGCCGATGCTACGTTCGCCGCACGGCGCGCCACCGCAACCGGTCCCGCCGCCAAGCCTGCCCTCATCAACCGTTCGGCCTGGCTTCATGCTCGCCTGTCAGATCCCAGCGCCGGGACCAGAGCGTTGCAGCGCACACAGACCTGACATCGCTCGCCCAACGGCAATAGCCGACGTTCACCGCAGGCGCGGTGATGCATAAACATACAGCGCGTCCGACTGACCGGCCAGGTCATGGGCAGGAAGCTAATCGCCTCCGGGCTCGAGGTGCATGACGACGGGGACCTGCCTCACCAGGCATGGAGCCCGGACCGGGATCACCCGCTGGCCCAGAACGCAGGCCAGGCGAGCCTCGCCCATGGCCCGGAGGACCGTCGAATGCAGCGGGCATGCGCGTATCACGGCGCGTGTAGCAGCCGTTGCTGGTGAGGCGGTGGCGACGCCTGGTTGACGCGACCCACACATCGGCGTATAGCAACGATTGGGGAGATGCCCGAAAAGGAGAGGAAAATGGCGGATCGAGTAGCTCACGTGGTCTGGGCCAAGCCGAGGCGGCGCTTTAGATTTGGCGTGGGCTTGGCGGCGGTGTTCATCGTGCCCGTGGCGCTGCTGGCAAGTGGGCCGACCACGTATCCGTCGGCCGCTCGCCCGATCCGTGCGAGCGGCCTAACGGCTAACCAGCAGTCGATTAACGCGAAGGTCAACGCCCTGCTGGGTCGGATGACTGTCGCCGAGAAGTTCGGCCAGCTGGAGATGGCGGGTCCGGACGGGCCGAACGGCACGCCGGGTGACCTGCTGACTGAGGCGAAGAACGGGCAGATCGGCTCGGTCCTCGACCTGGTCGGTGTGGACCAGATCAACCAGGTCCAGCAGCAGGCACTGGACTCACGGCTGGGCATTCCGCTGATCTTCGGGCTCGACGTCATCCACGGTTACAAGACGATGTTCCCGGTGCCGCTCGCCGAGGCCAGCAGCTGGGATCCGGCGCTGGTGGAGAACGACGAGTCCGTGTCGGCCTCGGAGGCCACCGCAGACGGGATCAAGTGGACGTTCAACCCGATGGTCGACATCAGCCGCGATCCGCGCTGGGGCCGCGTCGTCGAGGGCGCGGGCGAGGATCCGTACCTGGGCGCCGCGATAGCCGCCGCGAAGGTTCGCGGCTACCAGGGCTCCGATTTCAGCGCCCCGGACAAGATGGCGGCGACCGTCAAGCACTTCGCGGCCTATGGCGCCCCGGTCGCCGGCCGGGAGTACAACACCGTCGACATGTCCACCCAGCAGCTGTTCAATGACTACTTGCCGCCCTATAAGGCGGCGGTCGACGCCGGCGCCGCGACGGTGATGGCCTCGTTCAACTCGCTCAACGGCGTGCCCAACACCGCCAATCCGTACACGCTGACGACGATCCTGCGTGACGAATGGGGCTTCGGCGGCACGACCCTCAGTGACTACCAGGCCGTCCAGGAACTCGAGGCCTTCGGCTACGCCGCAAACGGGGCGCAAGCGGCACAGCTGGCACTGACGGCCGGAATCAACATCGAGATGGCGGTACAGGTGGGAAGCTCCAGCCCGTACTCCAACTACGACAACTACGGACCGCAGCTGCTCGCGTCCGGGAAAATCACGATGGCCCAGCTCAACGACGCGGTCCGGCACGTGCTGACACTCAAGTACCTGGCCGGCATGTTCTCCCACCCGCTGACCGATCCGACCCGGGTGCAGACGGCCGAGCTGACGCCCGCCAACCTGGCCGCGGCCCGGAAATCGGCAGACGAGTCGATGGTCCTGCTCGAGAACCACAACCACGCGCTGCCGCTGAGCACCAGCGCGCCGTCGATCGCGGTGGTCGGCCCGCTCGCCGACGACGCGCTCGACCAGCTCGGGCCCGACGTGCCGATCGGATACGACACCAACCCGAGCGATCTCAGCACGGTCGACAAGATTGTCACGGTCCGCCAGGGGATCATCAACGCCGTCCCGAAAACAACGACGGTTAACTACGCGCCGGGCTGCGCCGACCCGTACTGCACCTCGACCGGTGGCTTCGGCGCCGCGGTCGCCGCCGCGCAGGCCTCGGATGTGACGGTCGTGGTGGTCGGCGAGCCGTCCGCCTACAGCGGTGAGGCCTCCTCGCGCACGATGCTCGGCCTGCCTGGCCAGCAGCTCGCGCTCGTGCAGGCGATCGCGAACACCGGCAAGCCGTACGTGGTCGTGCTGATGAACGGCCGGCCGCTGACGATCGACTGGCTGGCCGCCAACGCACCGGCGCTGCTGGAGGCGTGGTATCCCGGCACCGAGGGCGGCGATGCGGTCGCCGACGTCCTGTTCGGGAAGGTTGATCCCGGTGGCAAGCTGCCGATGACGTTCCCGGTGAACGTCGGCCAGATCCCGATCTCCTACAACGAGCTGCCGACCGGCCGACCCTATGACCCCAACAACAAGTACACCTCCAGGTATCTCGACGCGCCCAACGCGCCGCTGTACCCGTTCGGCTACGGGCTCTCGTACACGACGTTCTCGCTGTCGAGCCCGCACCTGTCGTCGACCAGCGTGTCGGCAAACGGTCCGCTGACCGTCACCACGAACATCACCAACACCGGATCTGTCGCCGGCGACGACGTCGTGCAGCTCTACCTGCACGAGAACTACACCAGCATCCTGCAGCCCGTGGAAAAGCTCGAGGGCTTCCAGCGCGTGACGCTGGCGCCGGGACAGTCCAAGGCGGTCACGTTCACGCTCGGTCGCCAGAACTTCGGCTTCTACAACGAGCAGGGCCAGTTCGTGGTGCAGCCCGGGCCGTTTGACCTATGGGTCAGTGACAGTTCCGACGTCGGCACGCTCACGCCGTCAACGTTCACCGTCAACTAGGAGTTTGGCCGTGAGCGTTTGCGGTTGCCTCCCCGGCACCGCCGCCGCGCAGGAGTCTGCGCCGCGCCGCCGATCGCAATGTGCGCGCTGGTGTTCGCGGCGGGCCTGCCGGGACAGGCTCTTGCCGACCAAGGCGGCGGCGCCCTCAGCGCCCGCCAGCGCCTGGTGCTGCAGGGCATCGCCGGGGACATGTGGAAGTTCTACGCCGCCGACGTCGACCCCAACACGAACCTGCCGCTGGACGACCTCGGCCCCGGCGCGGTCCGCGGCACCTACACCTCGGCGGCGGACATCGGCGTATGCCTATAGGCGGTCGTCGCCGCCCAAGATCTGGGCCTGATCGACCGCGCGCGGGCCGATTCGCTGATCAGCGCGACGCTCGACGAAGTCGCCACGCTCAAGCGCTACGACGGCTTCCCCTACCAGTGGTATGACATCAACAACGGCAACGTCCTCTCGAACCCCGGGCAGGGCGACTGCACAAAGACGGCCCCGGCCCAGGACAACTGCTGGTTCGTCTCGGCGGTGGACAACGGCTGGTACGCGTCCGGGCTGATCGAGGTCCGCGAGGCGCTGCCCCGAGCTCCGCGGTCCGGCCGACCGGCACCACGTCGGCCGGTGCCCGGGTACTGGCAGACCTACACCGACCCGCAGTCAGGCAAGAAGTTCAACGTCTGGGAGGGCCACTACACCTACCCCGGGACCTCGCTGACCTTCGTGCCCACCTATGCCGGCGGCATGTTCGAGGGCCTGATGGCCAACCTCGTCGTGCCCGAGACGACCTCGGGCACGCACAGCTTGGGCCTCGACGACCTGCGCTGGGCCGAGGTCCAGGAGAAATACGCGACGCAGGTCCCCGGTGTCCTGGGCCGCTCGGCTTTATCCCTCCTACGAGACGATGTCGATCGGCTAAGTATGCCGACACCGCACAAAACCTCTCGAGAGAGATGCCAATCAGCGTATATGTATGCGTTCGGGCAACGCCCACTCTTCGGTATGTGCGTAGATGAGAGACCATGGCCTGATACGTCCATACCGGCGGTTCGATTGCGCGCGTACTGCGCCAGTCACCACGGCCACTTCCCGGCCCATCGGCCAGCACATGATGCGGTAATAAACGCCCGGACATCAAGATCAATGACCGAGTCGTTCCGCCAGCACCTTTCCCGGCACCTCGCCATCGCATCCAGCGCCGACCGCCCCGGCCGGCGCCGCCAATGCGCGTGGAGGCATATGCTCATCCTGTTCGGTGATGCATGGGTATCGGACGGTGTCCCGAGGGCCGCCGCAGTCGTGCGTGCTGCGGCCGAGGCGGCTCAAAAGGAGTTTCGATGGACATCTCGTGCGCGTTTCCTACGGCGCTTGGCTCACCTGAGCATGTCGCGCTCGCCGAGGAGCTTGGTTACGTGCGGGCGTGGCTGTATGACACACCGCAGCAGAGCCCTGATGTTTGGATGATGCTCGCTCTGGCAGCGGAACGGACAGATCGTATCGGCTTGGGGCCTGGGGTCCTGGTACCGACCCTGCGGCATCCGATGGTCAACGCGGCCGGCACGGCGGCGCTTGCCGCGCTCGCGCCGGGCCGGGTGGCGGTCGCCTTCGGCACCGGGTTCACCGGACGGCGCGCGATGGGCTATCCGGCCGTCCCCTGGGCGTATATGGATGCCTACATCCGCGCCTACCGCGGCCTGCTGCGTGGCGAAACGATCGAATGGGAGGGTGCGCGCATGCGCATGCTGCATCCGGTCGGCCACGCGGCCCAGCGGCCGGTCGATGTGCCGGTCGTGATCGCCGCGGTGGGGCCTAAGGGGCACGGTGTCGCCCGCGATCTGGGCGATGGGCTCTTCGTGACGACGGCGGTCCCTCCGTATGCCAGCGAGTTCTCCTGGGTCGCGTACCTTTTCTGGGGGACCGTCCTGGACGCTGGCGAGGACCCGCGCTCGGAGCGGGTGAGGTCCGCTGCCGGGCCGGGACTGGCCCTCGCATTCCACGCGGCCTACGAGTTCAACATGCCCCTATCGGAGCTGCCCGGTGGCGAGCAGTGGCAGGCGGTCCTGGATAGGACACCGCCGGAGGTGCGCCACCTCGCCGTGCACGAGCGGCACTGCATCGCACTCAACGAGGCTGACCAGGCGGCCTGGGATGCTGGCGCCCATGCGCTGCTTGAGCACCTGACGGTCAGCGGCAGCGCCGGACAGGTCCGCCAGCGGCTGGCCGGCCTTAAGGCGCAGGGTGTTACCGAGTTCGTCTATCAGCCCTGCGGGCCGGATATCCGCCGCGAGCTTGCTGTCTTCATGGAAACCGCGAAGACCGTCGTGGCCTGACGGGAGGCAGCATGACCCGCGCGCGAACCCTGGCTCCGCTGTTCGATGGCGGCAGCTACTTCGAGTGCCCGCGATGGCACGACGGGCGGTGGTGGGTCTCGGACTTCTACCGCCATGCCGTCTTCACTTACGACGTTGATGGGCGCGAGGAGCCGGTCGTGGAGGTGGAGGCCCAGCCGTCGGGGCTGGGATGGCTGCCGGGCGGGGACTTGCTCGTGGCGTCCATGAAGGACCAGCGCGTGCTGCGCCGCTCCTCTGATGGCGTGGTCTCCCTTCATTCCGACGTGTCCGAGCTCGCCACCGGTCATCTCAACGACATGGTGGTCGATCACCATGGTCGCGCGTACGTCGGTAACTTCGGCTTCGACCTCATGGGCGGCGGGCAGCCCGCGCCGGCCAGCCTGGTACGCATCGATCCGGACGGCAATGCCGTTGTCGCCGCCGCGGACCTGTGGTTCCCGAACGGCGCGGTGATCACCGACGACGGCACCCTGATCGTCGCGGAAACGTTCGCTGGGCGGCTCACCGCCTTCACGATCCAGCAGGACGGGAGGCTGACCGACCGCCGGGTGTGGGCGCAGGTTCAGCCCGCGCCGCAGCGGGCCGACACCGCGACAATGATCGGCGCTCTTAGGTTCGCGCCTGACGGCTGTGCGCTGGACGCTGAAGGGCATGTCTGGGCGGCGAACGCGGTGGGCGCCGTGGTGAGCCGCGTCGCTCCCGGCGGGAAGATCGTCGAGGACGTGGGAATGCCCGAGGGGCTTGGCGCCTTCGCGTGCGGGCTTGGCGGTCGGGACGGGCGTACGCTAATCGTTTGCGCAGCGCCGGACTTCGACGAGCAGGCCCGCTCCGCGGCGCGCGAGGCGGTGCTGTTTACCACCACGGTTGACGTGCCGCGGGCGGGCCTGCCGTAGCCGCAGGCCCGGCTCGCCGCGGCGGCACTGGCACCCTCCGGGCGTGCGAGCAGCTCAGCTTAGGTGCTTACGTCGTCGCCATAGGGACCCACCGCCGTTATGACACGCTCCTTATCCGTGGCCTGAGCGAACTCCGGATCCCTGGAAATCTTGAAGGTGCCTTGCCGGTGCGGCCTGAGATCCTTCTCCAGCCGCAACTCGGCGATAAAGCTGTGTGACACATCCGAACTTACCGCAATTCTGGCTACTTTGTTGAGAGCATCCGGGGAATATGGGACGTCGACCGGCATGACGATAATGGAGGTCCCGTGCTCAGCGGATTCTGCCTCGGGACGGCGCGGCGTCTCATCGATCATTTGCACCTCGCCGTAGGCTTCCAGGCGGGTTCGCAGGAATTCTCCGAACGGCACGATTGACGGAGAAAGCAGCGGGATGGAAAACTTTGCCCGAACCGAGCATGTCCCCGCGCACTGCCACATCCCCGGGCTCAGGCGGCGTCGCGAGGGCTGTAACGATTCGCTCCTCGGATCTGGCGCCTGCCAGCCAGCGTCCATGGAGCCGCGGGCGAACGCGTACAGCTTGTCCAGTGCGGACTGAATCCAGCCGGAAATGACTGGGACGCCGAAGATCGTGTTAACCAGGCCCGCGATGACTACCGGGATTGCGCAGAGCATCCCCAGGGCGCCACGGATCCACAAGCCGGGCGGCGGTAGCCGGCGGAAAGTGGGGCCAGCCTGCCGCCGCGGCAGATGACCAACCCGGCTGGCTGCCTGGATCTCCGCGTTGGTCAAACCCGATGATCGGCGCTGCCGCAGGTACAGCCACAAGAAAAGCCCCGGCCAGATCGCCCAGCCGATCAGTGCCGCCACGCTATTCGAAGTAATGAGGACGCCAAACGCCACCGGCACGAAGCAGATCACGGAAATCAGGACCAAGGCGAGTCCCATACCCATCTGTCGCCAGTGGCGAGACATCGATGATCTCATCCGCAGGCGGGATGCCACCGGGCATCTCGACCATCGGTCGGGGCTGCGAGCCGCTCGTGTAATCCCCCCGTCGGCGGCGCCATTTCGGCTGGCTGAAGAACAGTTGCGGGCATTCTTTGGCACATCAGCACCGCGAGCGCGATGCCAGCGACCTGCAGGACAGCCATGGCCACGACCGATCCGGTCACCGGGTCTCTCACGTCGAGCCGGTCAGGACCCGCGTCGCCGCGTCGAGTTCTCCGGCGTCGGTGAACTGGAGCCGGACGTGGCTGCCGGGAACCTGGCGCTTGAGTTCGTCGGGAGTGCCCTCGGCAACCAGGTGGCCCTGGTCGAGCACCGCGATCCGGCCGGCGAGCTGATCGGCTTCTTCGAGATACTGGGTAGTGAGGAAAACGGTCACGCCGTCGGCCACCAACTCGCGGACGATGCTCCACATCGTGCGACGGCTGCGCGGATCCAGTCCCGTCGTCGGCTCGTCCAGGAAAATGATCTGTGGCCTGGTGACCAGCGTCATCGCCTAACCGTGCCCGCGCGAACATCTAGATCCATGCCATCGAGCACGGTCTTGTCCCCACACGCCTTCCGCAGCCCTGAGACTGCAATCGCTGAATTTCTCATGCGACCACTATCGGCACCGCCCCAGACACGACCCTGCCACGCCGCTGACACGACCACTGACACGGCGTCCTACCTCGTTGCGCCAGTCGGAGATAGCCGACCTCACTAGCCGCGCGGAGCCTACGTAAACTGGCGAGCTGGCAGGTCATGCGGACCGTGCCGGAGGCGGTGCCTGGTCACCGTGGATAACCAGCACGGGGCAGGAGGCATGCTCGGCGACGTTCGCGCTCACCGAACCGAGGAGGAGCCCGGCGAAACCTCCGTGACCGCGGCTGCCGACGACTACCATGATCGCGCCCTCGCCGGCGTCGAGCAGGACTCTGGCGGCACCCCCTTCACGTACCTGCCGCTGCAGACCCGCCGGCGGCCGATCACCGAAAACAGCCCGCACGGTGTCCTCGAGAACCTTCTCCATGTCCTGGCCCGGGTTCCACTCCGGCGGCACCGAAGCCCATCCATACGACGACGGGAACTCCCAGGCGATCACGGCGTCAAGTCGCGCGTCGAAGATCGCAGCGAAGTGGGCACCCCACCGCAGTGCCTGCTGAGAATGCCATGATCCGTCCACGCCGACGACAATCCTGCCCTCGCCGGCACCAGGGCCTGCGGCCATGGTCTGCTCCTAACTTCGATTAGATCCGCTACCCGAATGATCACTGGGCTGAACCGCGCCCGGCATCGGTGGCGTCCGGATCCCGGTGCAAATCCGCGGGCGTGATTCCGGCTTCATGATCAGGTTAGGCGATGGTGCTCACAATTTCGGGGCTGTCGGCGGACTGGCTGGTGGTCACGATGCGTGACCATGGCCGAAGTGGTGGTTCGAGCGGGGACCGGCGCAGGTCCTGGAGGAGTCTGAGGCCGTGAAGATCGCATCAGAGCTGCTAGTGGAGAGACCGGCCAACTCGGGGTCGACACGGTGCTCGGCCTTCCCGGTGACGGCATTCATGGGATCATGGAAGGGCTGCGCCGCCACTCCGACCGGTCAGACGCGCAGCTGCACCACGCGCCAGTGCCGACGATCACCGGCCGCGGGCGGCCAGATTCACCGGTTCTGTGCGTCACCAGCCGTGCCAGCTGACCGGTCGTATTTGGCTTCGGTCATGCATGCCGTGGCGTCAGCCTGACAGCCTCGATGTGATGGCCGGCGGTAATGTCGCCTCTCGGCGGAGAGACAGTCTTCAGGCGTCGGCGTCAATGTCGGCGCCTGGCCGCCGCCCGGGAGCTGCCCGGGAGCTGCCCGCCTAGGTCGCCACGGCGGGCGGGGCGAAGGAGGAGGTGCCGTGCCATCTCACGGGGACGCGCCGCGCCGGCGCCGGGTTCTCGGCAAGGGCAGGATGGAGGGATTCAGTGACGGCGTGTTCGGATTCGCCATCACGCTGCTCGTCCTGGACATCGCGCTTCGTCCGCCGGGCACGCCGCTGCAGCAGGTGCTGCACGCCTGGCCTTCCTACGTGGCCTACGTCACCAGCTTCCTGACCATCGGCGGTGCATGGCTCCTCCACACCGGATTGACCGATCAGCTCACCCGGACTGATCCGCTCTTCCTGCGGCTCAACTTGCTCGTCCTGCTCGTAGTGGTCTTCCTGCCGTTCCCGACCCACCTCGTCGCTGAGGCACTGCATAACAGCAGCGGCGAACGGGTGTATGTCACCCTGTACGGGCTGACGCTCCTGGCCATCCGCCTCCTCGGGTCCGCCCTGGATGCCTACGCACGGCGCGAGCACCTTTACTCGCCACACCAAGACGACGAGGAGGAGGTGCACACAGACCGGCGGAAACTCCTGCCGGTCGTCATCGGGTACGCGATCGCGATCCTCCTCGGGCTCGCCCTGCCAGTACTGGCGGTGGCACTGTACTTGGGCCTCGCGGTGTACGTGGTGGTGCCGTTCCGGGAAGTCGCACGGCTACTGCACCGGCGCTCCTAGCTACAGCCCGGGCAGCTGTGGATCGAGGAGGTAGGTGTCCTCGCGTGATTCCGTCCGGGCCTGGAAGCGCCCGGACCATCTGGCCACCACGGTCTGCAGCCGGCCCGGGAGGATCCGGCGCACCTCGAGGCTGCGGACTGCTTCGATGACCGGGCTCGCAGGCGGTTCAGCTGTCATCGTCACATGTTCCTGACGCTCGCCGGCGTTGCTGGGCGTATGTCAGATCGATTCGATTCGATTCGCCTGGGCGCCATGTCTTGTCGAAGAACGCCTGGAGCGGGCTGTAGAGGCGAAACAGCTGCTCGCCGTTTCCGGTGCCGACCGCTTTCCCGTTCGACCTGGGCCGGGTACTGCTCTGCTACGGCGAACGGCTGCCCGCGCCCGGGCCACGACCGAGGCGCGTGCCCGGCTCACTGCCGCGCTGGAGATCTTCGAAGGACTGGACGCCAAGCCGTGGGCCACACGGGCCGCCAGCGAGTTGCGGGCGACCGGGCGCGCCCTCCGGCGAGACGGCGATTCGCTCACGCCACAGGAGCTGGAGATCGCCGCCGCCGGCCTGAGCAACAAGCAAATCGGGCAGCGGCTGTTCCTGTCACACCGAACCGTCGGAGCGCATCTGTACCAGATCTTCTCCTAACTCGGCGTCACATCCCGGGCCGCGTTGCGCGACGCGCTCGCCTCCCTGCCCCCAGAGCGCCCAGACGAGGACCCCAGCCAGCCTTAACCTCAGAGAACCGTCCAGCTTGCCCTCAAGAACCCGAGGGTGCCAGCCGATCGCGCCCCACGCGGGCGGCCGACTGGGTGCCCGCGTACGCCGCGATCCTCGGCGCCCCGGCCCTGCGGCGGGTGCCCCTGTGGCTGGGCTGGTCCGGGGCGGCCCGTACGCGGTGTATCTCATGACCCGGATGCCGGCGCCAGCAACCAGCACGCCATTACCACCCTGGGCTGGCGGCCGGGTGACCCAGCCGGTTGGTCGCCGCCAGGTCCCGGCGGGGCACGGCGTGGGCATCCGGCGGCTGACAGGCCGGGCCGCCTTTTTCCACAAACACCATCGCCCATCGGCACACATATCACCTCATTCGGGTGCAGCACGGGCGACCATGCCGGCGACCGGTGCCGGGTGAGTCGGCGGGGGGAGTCTCACCCCCCGCCGCTCTCAGGACCGGACGTGACAGTCTCCCGTCATCCGGCCCCCACAGTCCGGCCGGCGGTGAACGCGACAAGCTTCCAGTGAGCGAAAGGCCGGGCTGGTATTCGTACACTTTCTGCAGCCAGGCCATCGCTTTGGCGTACTTGCCTCTGAATCGCTTGAACTTGTGCATGGCCCACCGGGCGAGGTGCTCGTTGATACGCCATGCAAGGAAGCGCAACTCGGAGCGATAGAAGGCCCCGTAATAGTTGATCCAGCCCCGCACCTGAGGATTGATCGCCTCAGCGAGGCCGGACAGGTCCGTGCCACTACGACGGTTAAGGTGCCAGGCCCTGATCTGCTGGCCTTTCGCCTTCTTCGCCTTGCCGCTGATGGCCGGGGAGAAGCCAGTGAAATAGCCTCTCGGGCCACGGGCCAGACGGCCCCGGAAGGTGTAGCCGAGAAAATCGAAGCTGGTGTGCTCGAAGTCCCCCCGGCGGTTCGCGTCCTTGCAGTACACGATCTTCGTCTTCACGGGGTGCAGCTCAAGGCCAAGAGCCCCGAGCCGCTCAGCGATAGCAGCCCGCAGCGAACGGGCCTGTTCCTCCGTGTCGCAATGCGCAACAATGTCGTCCGCATAGCGCTCGAACGGGCAGCCCGGGAACTCCCGGTCCATCCACCGGTCGAACGCATAATGCATGAACAGATTAGCCAGGATGGGCGAGATCGGGGAACCCTGCGGGGTCCCCTTTTCCCGCGCGACGACAGTCCCGTCCGGCATCTGCATCGGCGCGACAAGCCACCGGGAGATGTACAGCAGGACCCACCGCTCGCTGGTGTGGTGAGCGACCGCCTTCAGCAACAGGGAATGCGGAACGGAATCGAAAAAGGCCCGGATATCAAGATCAACTACCCAGTCCTGCTTCCAGCACCGGCGGCGGCACACGGCCAGGGCATCATGGGCGCTGCGCCCAGGACGATAACCGTAGCTGCCGGAGTGGAAGACCGGCTCCAGTTCCCTTTCCAGCAGCATTGCTGCCGCAGTCTGCGCCACCCGGTCCGCCGTGTTCGGGACGGATGATTCATACTGCTTTCCTTTCCAGGCGTTGTGCGGCTTGGGTTCTGATTACGGCGGGGAGCTTGTATGAGCTGGCGATTCGCTGGAGGCATGCCTGCTCGACAGCGGGCGTGAAGTGGATCCACAGCCGCCCGGCGGGGCCGCGGCGGGCGGGCAGGTGGCCCCATTCTGCCCATGCGTAGATGACGTCGGGCTTGACGCCGAGGCGGCGTGCTACTTCTGCGATGCTGTGCTCGCCGTCGGCCTGCGGGGCGGGGTCGGTGTTGCGGTGCTGGTGGGCGGATCCGGTGGCGCGGTCGCGGCAGGCGGCCTCGACGCCGGGCGGGAAGGGGATGGCCCACCGGCCGGCGGGGCCGCGGCGGGCGGGCAGGTATCCGGCGTTGATCCAGTAGTGGATGGTGCCGGTGGACACGCCGGTCCGCCCGGCGACCTGGCGGGGGGTGAGTTCGCCGTCTTCGAGGAGGCCGGGGTAGGGGATGTGGTGGTAGTTCCGCAGGTTGCCGGCGGCGACGCCGTCGAAGGGCTGCCCGGTGCCGGTGCGGTGACCGGCGTCGTTGAGCGCGGCGGCCAGGGCGTTGTTGTCCAGGCGGGGGCCGGTGCGGCAGGCGAGCTCGATGGCGGCCGGGTCGGTGCAGCGCAGCTGGATGGCGTTCTTGCGGCGGGTGAGGCGGATTTGCTGGCTGGCTCCGGATTTCCACCGCAGCCCGACCGTGAGCTGCGCGGGGTCGCTGGCCGACGGGGTGATGGTGACGTCGCCGAGCAGGGTGCGCAGCAGGCGCTTGCGGTCCTTGTCGCTGGTGGTCGGCGCTGACCACAGGGCGGGCAGGTCGGCGATGGTGGCGGCCAGCTGCCCGGGGCTGGGCAGCTCAGGCTGGGCGGAGAGCTGGGCGGCGAGCGCGGCCTGGGCTTCGGCGAGGTCGGTGAGCCTGGTTTCCCAGCGGGTTTCCAGGCTGCGGGCGACCAGGCGGTTCTCCGGCTCGCAGGCGAGGAAGGCCCGTTCGGCCCGGTCGGCGTCGTATCGGGCCCGCTCGACGGCAAGTTCAGCGGCGCGGTCGGCCCGGCGGCGGCGGGCGGTGACTTCCCCGGCGGCGGCCAGGGCCAGGGCGATCTGGCCGGGCTCGACCGCGGCCAGCAGCGCGGCGGTGACGGCCTCGTCGATGGTGTCGGCGCGGACCGACCCGCACAGCGGGGTGGCGACGTGGTCGGCGCGGGAGTGGGAGCATTCATAGCGGGGGTAGCGGTCCTGGTAGCGGACCTGCACGGAGCGGCCGCAGGCGCCGCAGAACACGATGCCCTGGCACAGCGCGGTGCCCTCGCGGGGCGGGCGCGCCCCGGCGTTCGTCCGGTTGGCGGCCAGCTTCGCCTCGTTCGCCAGGTAGGCATCGAAGGTGATGTAGCCGGGGTGGTGGCCCCGGATCAGCACTTCCCACTGGTCGCGGGGCAGCTCGGTGGTGGCTGAGTGCACCGACCCGTCCGGGCGGACGACCTGGCGGGTGCGGCGCCGGCCGAACACGTACGCCCCGGCGTAGACGGGGTTGCGCAGGATCCCGGCGGCGCGGGCGTGGGTGAGCCGGCCCCACCGCACCTGCCCGGCCCACGCCCCGCCGTAGGCACGGCGGGGGAAACGCCGCCCGGCGAACGCGCCGGCCACCCCGTAGGCCGACCCGGTGGCGGTGAACGCGGCGAACACGTCGGCGACCGCCGCGGCGACCTCCTGGTCGGGGTCGATGACCACGCCGCCGTCGTCGTCGTGGACGAACCCGACCGGCAGCGGGACGCGCAGCTCGCCGCGGCGGGCCGCGGCCCGTTTCGACTCGTTCAGCCGGCTGGTCAGCCAGTGGAGCTCGGCCTCGGACATCTGGCTCTTGAGCCCCAGGAGCAGGCGGTCGTTAATGTCGGACAGTTCATAGACGCCGTCGCTGTCGATGACCAGGGTGCCGGTGAGGCGGGCCAGCTCCAGCAGGCGGGCCAGGTCCGCGTTGGAGCGGGCAAGACGGGACACCTCCAGCCCGAACACCGCCCCGACCTCGCCCATGCACACCCGGGCGACCAGTTCCTTGAACCCTTCCCGGTAGGTGGCACTGCGCCCCGACAGCCCCAGGTCGCAGTCGATCACCTCGATGCGCGGGGCGGGCCAGCCCAGCCGGGCGGCCAGCGCTGCCAGGCCGTACTGGCGCGCGGTGGACTCGGTGTGCTCGCGGACCTGCACCAGGCTGGACTGGCGGATGTAGCAGATCGCGGTGCGCTCCCGGTGGGAGCTGGTCACCTTCGGCTCGCCGCGCATCACCGCTCGCCTCCGCCGCGGCGCCCGGCCCGGCCGCGAGCGCGGACTCGGCCATGTTGGCCAGCGGCGCGACCATCTCCGCCCATGCCTGCTCGGTCACCGGCGGCGGTGACGGCGCGGGCGGGCAGGCGGCGGGCACCGGCTAGTCCAGCTCCCGCCGGGCCAGCAGCTCGAGGTTGACCTGCGAGATCTCCCCGAGCATCTCGCGGAGCCGGCCGGAGACCGCCACCCGCGAGCGGACCGCCTCGGCCAGCACCGCGGGCACGTACATCAGGCGGCCGGCGACCTGCAGATACACATACGGCCCGTGCGGCTCGCCTCGGGTGCACCTGCATCCCTCCTTCCCGCAGTTGCGGTGCTGCTCGACCAGCGCTCCCGGCAGCAGCGCGTCTGCCCGCGGCAGGGCTGCTACCAGCCGGTCGCGGCGCGCGCGCAGCTCGGCTGCGCTGAGCCGGGCAAGCTCCGCCCTCTTGTTCGTGATCATCGCACAAGACTATGACAGGAACGACAACGGCGGTCAACGACATCACCGCCCGTGTCGCGACTGAACAGCCGAGATTGCCCCGGCAAGCTCGGCGAGGACCTCATACGTCAGGGGTGCGTGCGCCGCAGCAGGGCCCCGGTCGGTCCACGCCAGCGGCAGCATCAGCGAGCCGAGCGGGCCGCCCTCACAGCTGACCGCAAGCCCTCCGGGCAGCTTCCGCTCGAACAGCACCCGCAGCCGCTGGCCCGCCAGCGGATGGAACGGATGGGTGACCGTGACGAAAGATTCCGAAACCTCACCAGACGGGCGCGACCGCGCAGTATGCGATGACCGTCGGCACTCCGAGCAAGCGCACGCCTGCCCCATGATCTTTCGGTATCTCCACGCCCCGCACCGGCCCGGGAAAGTAACTCCCGGAACTCATCCTGTTCCACAGCCTGTACAGATTGTCTTTCAGCTGCTCTTCGAACAGGCCGATGCTGACCGCGTCCACGCCCGGCGCGCCCTTATTGGCCCGGACCTTCTCCCACGCCCCGTAAACGAGGCGCTTACCGATCTCAAACGACTTCACCCTCGGCTCGGGCCCGGCCCTCGGCTCCTCCCCTGACGGGTTGGCCCCGGGCTGACCCTGGTCTGCACGGCCCCTTCGCTCCAGCCCCATTACAAGACCTTCACCGCTACTACGGGCCGTCCCGTCCCTGTGCCCCGCATCGGTACTCTGCCGCTCGCGGTGTCCGCCGCTCGCGGTCCTCCCTCTCGCGGCCAGCCGGGCACCATCACCCACTTCAGCTGGCCGCCGCTATCGAGGCGACAGGTTCTCCTGTTCCATGCCAGCGCCCGCGACGAGCTCACGCCACCTCTACACCGGACACCGCCAGGGCAGCACGCAGGCCACCCCCTGGCTGAGGGCACGCCACCACGGCGCACCTTTGTCCCGGGAGTTCTGAACGCCCCCGGTTTTGATGTCATCGTTCCGCCTATCGATGCGTCAGCAGTGGTTCACACACGTTCGTCTTCTCGTCGCACACCTGACCCGCTGACAGCGGGCCTTTTCCCGCAACGCTCACCACCCCGGCTCTTAACCGGCGCAGCTTGCGGTGGTTTGGGCTCCCCGCCTGCACGGCGAACCCGGAGGGCCAGACCTCCATCACTGGCACAGCACGGATCGTGCTGGCGACCTTCTACATCGCCCTCACTCCCCTTTCAGGACACACCCCAGAACGGCGGATCTAGTACGCGACTCGCGCAAGCCCGGCAGGTCCGTCGGCCCGCAGCTATGCGGCAGCACCGAGCATCCGGTCGGTTACCTCGCCGAGCCTGCCGCGGAACTGCAGGTCGTAGGCCGGCGGCAGGGCGCGAGACGTCCGGAGCCCATCGAAGAACTGGCCGGTAACCCCGTCGAGGGCCGGATCGGTGATGAGGCGCATTGTCGCCTCAGCCCCTTCCTCAACCGTGGAGACCGGGGTGATCTCGCCGCGCGTGACCATCGCGGTGTTCATGAAGGTGGCCGGGTGCAGGCAGTTCGCCGTCACCCGGGCGGCGTCAAGCTCACCCGCCAGCTCGAAGGTGAACGCGGCCAGCGCAAGCTTCGACCGGCGGTAGGCGTCCACCCCGTTGTACCCGTGCTCGAACTCCGCATCGGCGGGGTCGAACGCGACCTGGCCGAGCGACCCCACGTTGACGATCCTGGACGGCGCGGACGCGACTAGCAGCGGCACAAGCAGCCTGGTGAGCAAGACCGGCGCGAGATAATTGACGGCGAACCGCAGCTCATGGCCGTCCGCGCTCACCTGCCGCCCCTCGCCCGGCGCGCCGAAGCCAATCCCCGCGTTGTTCACCAGCACATCAAGCTGCGGCACATCCGCGCGGACCAGGGCCGCAAGGTCCCGCACCGCACCAAGCGAGCCCAGATCGGCGACAAAGCCCCGCGCCCGGCCGCCCAGCTCCCCGCACAGGCCCGCCACCCGCACGCGATCACGTCCGTGCACAAGTACCTTCCAGCCGGAACCCGCAAGCTCCCCGGCCAGGCAACGGCCGAGCCCAGCGGTAGCACCGGTAATGAGCACGACAGGCACGGCGTCAGGCATCTGTCCTCCAGCACGGTCGCAGCCGGATCTCGCGGCCCCGGGCGTCGTCATTTGCAGACCCAAAGGCACGAGCACCCAGACGCCCTGATTGTCCCGGATGCGGCGGCACCGGCGTCAGCCAGCCCGCTGACGAACACCGCCACGCCCAGACCCGGGCAGAACCACTGCCCTCGCCAGCCTGGCCCGAGACGCCACCCGCGTCGCCTCCGCGTCAGCCGACCAAGCCTAGGCGGTGACCTGGTCACCAGATGGCACGCGGCTGGCTTCCGCATCGGAGGGACGACACGGCGCGGGTAAGGGACGCGACGATCAGCCCTGCCGCCCTCGCCGAGAAAGCACGAGCCCGCGTAACACGGCTGCTCAGCAGCAGCGAACGCCGCGGCCTCATGCACACGAACGCTTCCGCGGAAACGGGTTCACGATCGGCTCGCTCCCGGCCTGCAGATGGAATTCATAGAACCCTCCCGCCACCGTCTCGCAATGCGCCACCGTGACCGGTACGTAACCAGGCCCGGCAGGCGCCTTGCCGGTCACCGGATTAGGAACCGGCCGCGCCGCCGGCACCAGCAGTGCCGGCCGGCCGCGGTGACGCCAGTGCGGCCGGGCAGGCGTGCCCGTCACCTGCAGCCACCGGATGAAATCACCGGCCTCAGCCCGAGTCGCCAGGTCACCGTCTACTACACCAAACTCCACAACCGGCTGCTGCGCCCGGTGTGACCTGATTACCGGATTAGGTTAGCCTTGGCTCAGTAAGCGGGTTGCGAGAAGAACTGGCGAGGATCGTGTTTGCTTGTATCTGTCACGCCGTCACCGACGATGAAGTGGCCGTTGCGGTCGACATGGGGGCGGCGACGGTGAAGGCGGTCGGGAGCGTGACGGGCGCCGGCACCGGCTGCGGGAGCTGCCAGAATCACATCAAGGACCTGATCGGCGACCACCTCCGCGCCCACCCGATGGCCAGGCAAAAGGCCTGACCGGAACACTTGCTGCAATATGTTCGGTATTCGGACCGGCGCCAAGGCCGGTGATCCCGCTAGGGTGGGCCGATGCAGGGTGACAGGCGGGTCCTCGAGTTCCTGAACGAACAGCTCGGCGCTGAGCTCACGGCCATCAACCAGTATTTCCTGCACGCAAAGATCCAGGAGAACTCCGGCTGGGCGAAGCTCGCGGCGCATAGCCGCGCTGAGTCGATCGACGAGATGCGTCATGCCGAGGTGCTCACCGACCGGATCCTGTTCCTGGACGGGCTGCCGAATTACCAGCGTCTGTTCCCGCTGCGCATCGGCCAGACAGTGACCCAGATGCTGGAGTCGGACATGGCAGTGGAGACGGAGGCGGTCAGCCGACTGCGGGACGGCATCGAATACATGCGCGGCGTCTCCGACGTCACCAGCGCGAACATCTTCGAGTCGATCCTCACCGACGAGGAGAGTCACATCGACTACCTGGAAATTCAGCTCGGGCTCATCACCCAGCTCGGCGAGCCGCTCTACCTTGCGCAGCTCATCGAGTAGCTTGGCAGCTGACTGCGGCACAGGCCGGCCGGATGTGGTTCGCCGCGCTGGCACGGCTCCTCCCCCGCAGGCGCTGGACCGCGTTCAGGACGGCGCCCGATCAGCGGTCGGCGATGCACGGCATGTTCAACGAGAACGGCCGCACGCCGATCTGCCGTGTCCCCAGGTGACAATCCGTGCGGCTGAGTGTCGGAGATCCACGTCCAGAACCACGGTCAACTGAGGCTCCTCTGCCGGTCGGTGATCACCAGGCTGAGGCGCGCAGATTGAGGTCAGTCTGAGCTGCCAGATGGGCGAGATTTGATGAGGTGGATTACGGCCCCAGGACCGATCTAGATTCGTGGCGGTAGCGGCGGCCGGCGCTTGGACGGCCTAGTGCGCGCGTCTGGAGGTCGCACCGCAGGCCGCTGCTGCAGAGCTTCCAGCGCGCGCCTGACCGCGGTCTCCAGCTGGGTGTCACGCTCTGCAGCCCAATCGTCGGGCGAAATGATGACCTCGACGTCAGGGTCGACGCCATGGTTTTCTACGCCCCAGCCGTACTCCTCGAACCAGAAGGCCAGCCGGGGTACGGTGATCTGCGTTCCGTCGATTAGCTCGTGCTCGTTGTCGTAACCGATGACGCCGCCCCAGGTCCTGGCGCCGACGACTGGGCCAAGCCGGAGCAGGCGGATGGCACCAGTGACGATATCGCCGTCGGATCCTGAGCATTCGTCGGCGATGGCGACGACCGGCCCCCGCGGCGCGTCCTCGGGATAGGTAGACGGCATCAGGCCCCTAGGCACGTCCCAGGCGATCACCCTGCGGGCCAGCTTCTCCACGACGAGCTGCGAGGTGTGTCCGCCGGTGTTCCCGCGCACGTCCACGATCAGCGCATCGCGCAGCATCTCGGTGCGCAGGTCCCGGTGGAAGTCCGCCCAGCCCTGGCTCACCATGTCTGGCACGTGCAGGTAGCCGATCCGGCCCTCGCTGAGCTCCCGGACCTGCGCCCGCTTCGCGCTGACCCAGTCCAGATAGCGCAGCCTGGTATCGCTCCGCAGCGGGACAACCGGCACGCTGCGCGGCCGGCTCCCGTCGGCGGGCGCGATGGTGAGCTCGACGGGCTTGCCCGCAGCGCCCAGCAGCAGCGGCCCGGGCCCCTCAGGCCCGACCGGCCGGCCATCCACGGCGAGCAGCACGTCGCCGGCGACGATCCCGGCGCCGGGTGTCGCCAGCGGTGCGCGGGCCAGGGGATCGGAGGTGTCTCCGCGCACCACACGGGTCACCTGCCAGGCGTCCCCGCTGCGTTCGACGTCTGCGCCGAGCAGGCCAGGCCCGGCGGCTGGCGTGCCGCCGCCCGGCGCGTGGGCGTAGGCATGCGAGGTGCCAAGCTCGCCGAAAACCTCCCAGAGCACGTCGACGAATTCGGAACCAGTGGTAATCCGGTCGAGCAGCGGCCGGTATTCGTCCTGCACGGCGTCCCAGTCCACGTCCGCCATGTCGGGCACCCAGAAATCGTGCCGCATGATCCGGCCCGCCTCGGCGTAGGCCTGACGCCACATCGCGGGCGGATCGAGCAGGAACCTGGCCCGGCTCCGGTCGATCTCGATCTTGTCGTCGGGATTGTCGCCGTCGGCCTTACGCTCCGCCGGGATCACGGTGAGCTTGCCATGATCGCTGGTGACCAGCCTGGTGCCGTCTCCGCTGGCCTCGAACCAGTCCACCTCCCCGGCGAGCTCGCACACTTCCCGTTTGGCGAAGTCGAACCGCTCGAGTACCGGGCGCGGCGCGTCGTCGGCCGGCTGCGCGCCGCCCATGCCGAGGCTGCCCGTCACTGGCTCACGCAGCCATGCCAGCCCGTCCTTCACCGCGCGCAGGCCCGAGTACCGTGCCTCGGGCACCGGCAGCGCGACGATACGGTCGGCCATCCGGGTGGTCTCCACCGGCACCGGCGGAACGTGCGGCCTGTCGCCGCCGGCCGCAGCGTCGGCGGCAGCGCCGCCAGCACTCGCCGATTCGTCGCCAGCCGCCGGGGCCCCCGCGCGCTTGCCCGCAGGCTCGCCGATAGGCCGCCCGCCAAGTTCGGGCGCGAAGGGTGACGGAGTCGTCCCGTCGAGGGGCAGAAGGTAAGGCCTGGCCCCGTACGGGAACGCGAGGTCGAAGAAGTGCACGTCGTAGATCGGATCGAAGTTGCGCATCGAGACGAACGCCAGGTATTTGCCGTCGAGGGTGAAGACCGGCTCGGTGTCGGCGAACCGCCCGTCGCTGGCGTCGAAGACCTGGCCGTCGGCGATCCGCGCCAGCCGCAGCCGGCGCAGCGGGTTGAGGTTCATGGCTGGATGCTCGGCCGGCTGCGACCACGCCAGCCAGGCAGAATCCGGCGACCAGGCAAGTCCGGTCACGACCCCGTTGTCCGACGCGGCGATCTCTCGCAGCTGGCCGGACTCGACGTCGACAACCCGCAGCCGCCCGTCCTGCGCCGCGACTGCGACCACCCTGCCGTCCGGCGCTGCCGCCAGCCCGGTGATGCGGCCAACCTGGCCGGCCGCGATCCGCCGCGGAGCCGCAGCCGGATCAGCGGGACTTGCCGGGTCGCCCGCGCCGATCTCCAGGCCGTCGCTGCCATCAGCGTCGCTCGCCCAGACGACCCGTCCCCCGGTCCCCAGTACCTGCGGGAAACGCGCCCGGACGCCAGGAACAACCGACACAGCCCGCGCCGGCCCATCCCGGTGGGTCAGCCAGTGCACGGTTCCGCGAACCTCGATCGAGCTGGCGCGCCCGCCATGGTCGACGGACAGCGAGCCGACGTGGTCCTCGGCCGTGACCAGGCGGGGTGCCCGGCCGCGCACGGGCGAGCCGAGGGTGATGTCGAGCCGGACCGGACCGGCTGATCGCAGACCATCGAGCAGCCACAACTCGCCGCCACGCGCGTAGACGATCCGCTGCCCGTCAGTGCTGGCCTGGCGTGCGTACCAGCCCTCGTGATCGGTGTGCCGGCGCAGGTCGCTGCCGTCCAGCGCGCAGGAGTAGACGTTGCCGGTGCCCTCGTGGTCACCAATGAACGCGAGCCGTCCGCTGACGATCATCGGGCTGGCGAACTGGGCCGGCAGGTCCGCGAGCACCCGCCGGAACGCACCCGAAACCTGGCCAGCCGCACCCGGCGCACCGGAAACTATCGCCGTTGCCGGGCCAGCCCACAGGCGTCCGGCCGTGCCGCCGCGGTAGCGCTTCCAGTTGGCCGGATCGGCGTTGAAGCTTCCCCAGGTGCCAGTGAGCAGCCCGACCGTGCCAGCCCCGCGGCCACCGGCGGCGGCACTGTCACCTCTGGTGCCGTCCCCGCTTGTGCCCAGCGACAGGTCGGATACCGGGCCGAACGGCAGCACCCGTTCTGCGCCCGGGCTGCCCGACAGCGCGGTCTTCAGCGCGCGGGCCCGGACGAAGTGCCCGAATGGCTGGTTCGCCGCACTGACGGCCAGCACCTCCCCGGCCGGAGTCCAGCCGCTGACCCGAGCCCACGACGTGCCCCAGTAGGTCAGCCGGGTGCTGGTCCCGTCGGCGAGACTGGCCACGTAGATCTCCGGGCTGCCGTCCTTGGCGCTGACCCAGGCAACCTGCGTGCCGTCCGGCGTCAGCCTCGGCGTCGCCGCCTGCGCCTCGTCCGTGGTGAACCGCCAGGACCGGCCGCCTGCGAGCGGCGCCAGCCACACGTCGTCGGCAGCGACGAAAACCACGAGATCGTTAGTGACATGCGGGAAACTCAGGTATCCAGGCGAGGTCACCGGGCCATACTACGGTTCCACGCGGACGGCAGCCCGGTGACGCAAGAGCGCCGGCGCAACGCACCCCCTGGACTGGGAGGACCCGAGCGCGGGCCAGGTGCGATCCCGGGGCGCCCGGCTGCCCGCCGGGCTTGCGCCCGCCCCTGCCGCGCTTCGGCTCGCCGACGGTGGCGTGCGGCCGGGCAGGTCATCGGCGGACGGGGCCATCGAGGAATTGCCGCTGTTGCGGCCCAGCCGGCGCCGCAGATCCCGGACCTCCGCCGCGAGCGCCACCACGTCGGCGCGCAGTTCCCCGATCGCCGCGGCCTGCTCTTGCAGCACCCGGGCCTGCTCTGCGATTAGGCACCCGGCGGGCACGGTCACGGCTGCGGAGTGCTCAGCACATGCCAGCTCGGCGCAGCCGCTCCCGGGCTTCTGTCTCGGTAAGGGCGCGGACTGGCTGTCCAGCGGCGTATTGCTTCTTGGCGTCGAAGGCCCGCGTCCAGACGCCTGCCGCCCAGCAGCAATGCAGCTCGTCGGAGCTGAACGGGCGTTTGCAGGCTGCGGCATAGGCGACCAGGAAGTCCTCGGTCTCGGTCACGGTGGCTAGCGTCGGGTAGATGGCTGCGGCCACGCCGACGATGACCGCTTCGCTGTCGGCGATGAGGCTGTCCCAGTCATAGGCCACGAGCAGGCGGTTTCCGTGCCAGCGGAGATTTTCCGGGTACCAGTCGCCGTGACCGATCACGATCTCGCCCCGACCGGTCTGCAGCCGCCGCCTGGCATCCCGGCCAGCATCATCGATCCAGCCGGGTCCATCCAGCCCGTTCAGGTCGACATCCTGATCGTCGGGCCATGGCCATAGCCCGCCCTCCTCGTGGTTCCAGGCCGTCCACGCCGGGGCGGGCGCAAGCGAAGGCACTTCCCCGGGACGAGGGGTGAGGCCTACCAGGCGGGCGAGCGCCACGGCAAACGGCCCGGCGGCCCGCCCAGATGCGGGCAGCAAGGCGTCGCCGGGGACGTAGCCCTCGGCAGTGGCCTCGTAGTCTTCGAACGGCACCGGGCCTGCCAGCGGCTCAGGACATGGATAACCAGACTCGAACAGACGACGCTGCACCTGCGCGCACGCGGCGAGCCTTGGCGCAGGCGAACGAACCCTGACGACAACCTCGCGCTCGTCTGCCAGGCGCACCCCGATCACGCGCGCAAGATGCCCGGCCCGAAACAGTTCCCCGACAGCCGGGCTGCCAAGATGCCGGCCGCACCACGCAGACAGGCCCGCGAAACCGACGGAAGGAAGCTGGGGGTGCACCTGCTCATTCTCGTGGAACCCGCTCCTGACCGGCCAGGTCGCCGCTGCTTTCCCGCAGACCGCGGATCCGCGTGAGCGGCCGGCGGGCCAGGCTGACAGCAGGCCGTTCGCAAATGACCATGAACAGCGCGAGCCCGCAGCAAGCAAGCCAGAACGCTGGCCAGCTCCCGGAAGATCACCAGGCAGCCAGGGGAGCCTGCCGAAGGACTGCCCCGATCACGGCCTCTTCGGCCGCCCGCGGTATCCGCATCCCCAGCCGTCTTTCCCGCTCATCGCGCGCTGCCCGGTATCCGGTGACGGCCAGCTCGAGAGCGCGGGCGGCGGGCATAACCCCCGGCGGGCCAAGCAGATGCTCGCGCAGCCTGCCAAGCTCAGCCGCGACCAGGCCCCGCCTGCCAGCCGCCTGCCTGGACCGCAGCCACAGCGCCCAGTCCCAGAAATGATCGTCGATCCCGCGCAGAGCCGACGCGCCTGCCCGCCACGGCGGCAGCGCCGCGCGCGGCTGGCCGAAGATCAGGTCCACCTTCGCCGGGCCGCCCAAGATGAGCACGTAGCACCACGCGCGGCTGAGCCGGTCCCACTGGGCGACGACCGGCCGCAGCGGAGCCACGAGCTCAGGCAGGACGCCCCGGACCTCGTCAAAGCCGGCTGCCACGACCCTGAAATCCCAGTCCGAAAGCGGTGTTGCCCGGCCGCTGGCGCGAGACCCGGTCAGCTCAATGCGCTCAATGCCCGCGCCTCGCCAAGCACGCGCATCACGTCATCGGGCAGCACCACAGGCTCTGAAGGCTCGGGCACAGAACAATAATGCCCGCCCCTCGGCCTACCCCGGGAAGCGCTGCCCAGCCGCCGGGCCAACCCACGGAGGTGAATGCTCACCCTCCAGATCCCGCACGGCCGCCGCGAACCTGTCATCAGGAATCGTCCCAGCCAGCGCTTGCGCAGCACGGCGACCGCCGCCGGGTCCACAAGATCCGGCGCGGCCAGATCACCGGCCGCCCTCACCTCCCGGCGCGCCCGCTGGACATCAGGCCCGTCGTCGCCGATCACGTCGGCGGACTGGCGTACAAGGCCAGTCCGCCGGGCTGCGCTGACACCGGTGTCCCGGCGCGCAATTGCTTGCATTCGGCTGAAGCGAAGTTCATACTGACGGGGACAGTTCGCTGCAGCGAGGTGCAGTGAACATGCTTGCACCCGATCACCGATCGAAGGGGGCGGAATCATGTCCGGCACTATCACCACCGTCGACGCGAGCGACCACCTGTTCGTCCTGGGCGAGACCTTGCGGCCATTGCTCACCAACGCCATGGGGTCGTCGCTGGAGATCTTCGACACCAGCGGACCCGCCGACGCCGGCCCGCCCCCGCACTGTCACCCGTGGGAGGAGGTGTACGTGGTGCTCGACGGCGAGCTCGAGGTGATCATCGACGGCGAGTCCCACGTGATCTCGCCCGGCGGGATAGCCCACGTCCCGGCCGGCGTGACGCACAGCTACCGGAACCTCACCGAGACCCACTTCCTGACGATCGTGACGGAGGGCCAGGCCGCCCAGTTCTTCGCTCAGGTGTCCAGCGAGGTTGAGATGAGCCCGCCCGACATCCCGGGAGTCGTGCGCGTGGCCTCCAGCCACCTCATCGAGTTCAAGCTCTGACGGCGAGGAGTTCAAGCTGTGACGGCGAGCCGCCGCTACGTCAGCCCGAAACGGGAGGCTCAGGCGGCGGCCACGCGCGAAGCGATCCTGCAAGCGTTCGCCGAGCAACTCTCCGAGCCCGACCGCACCACGCTGTCGCCGAGCGAGGCGGCCCGCCGGGCCGGCGTCTCCGTGCGGACGGTCCACGTGCACTTCCCCACCGCCGACGATCAGATCATCGCCCTCGGCGAGTGGTTCGACCGCCACTTCCACCCCATGGGAGTGCGGGTGGCCGAGGATCCTGACGATCTCGCTCGCTACTTCCATGACATCCACGAGAACGCCCTCAAGTCGCCGCTGACCCGGGCGCTGACCACGGCTCCGAGCCCGGTATGGCGCGAGGTCCGGCAGCGGCGGCGGGCCGAGCGGCTCGACGCCATCCGGCGGTCGGCCGCCGCGATCGGGGCTCCCCGGCGAGCGACCGAGGAGGCGACCGCCACGCTGCTCAGCATGTCGGGCGCCGACTTCTCGTGGACGATGCACGACTACGGCCTACCGCTCGACAAGATCCCCGAGACCATCGCCCGGACCGTGCAGCTCATCGTCGAGGACCTCCAGGCAGCCGCAGCGCGGCGCCGCCAGCAGCACGCCGCTGGCTAAACGCGCAGGCTCCGACATCGCGCAGCAGACCGCCCAGACCTCGAGGTGCCCGCCCGGCGGACGCGTGCGCCCACCCGCCCCCACCGCCCGACAAGCTCAGCACACCAACACCCGTGCCGACCGGGCGGTCCCTGCAGGGTCTGTGAATTTAGCGGTGTAACTTGATCTTGGTTGTTAGTTCCTGCCGGCGCTGAGGCGGCCGTCGAAGGTGATGTCGAAGGCGTTGGGGGCGGCCTTCCACCGATTGGTCCAGCGCTCGCGGGCGTCGACCTCGGTGGCGGTCTGCGCTCGGTGCCGGGGCGTTCGAGGCTGTCGCAAGTGCGCGCACCCTATGGCCGGGGCCGGGACCAGCCTGCGCTGGGCACGACCCCGGCTGTCCGGTCGTTACGGCGTGATCGCGATGGCGACGGGGCCGGGGCCGACGTTGATCACCTTAAGCGTGGTGTTGGTGGCGGTCCGGATCGGTGTCACGGTGCCCGGCTCGCTGCCCGGCTGGAAGAGAACGCTGGCGACGTAGGCGGTCTTCCCGTTCGGGGTGATCGCGATGGCCTTAGGGCCGTTCCCGACTTTGATCGGCTTGAGGGCGGTGTTGGTGGTGGTGTCGATCGGGGTCACGCCCCGGCTGTCGGTCACGTAGGCGGTCTTGCCGCTGCGCGTGATCGCGATGACGCCCGCATCGCTGCCGACCTTGATCGCCTTGAGGGCGGTGTTGGTGCTGGTCCGGATCGGGGTGACGGTGCCCGAGCCGCTGGCGACGTAGGCGGTCTTCCCGTTCGGGGTGATCGCTATGGCGTCAGGGTTTTTCCCGACCTTGATCGGCTTGAGGGCGGTATTGGTGGCGGTGTCGATCGGGGTCACGCCCCGGCTGTCGGCCACGTAGGCGGTCTTGCCGCTGCGCGTGATCGCGATGACGCCCGCATCGCTGCCGACCTTGATCGCCTTGAGGGCGGTGTTGGTGCTGGTCCGGATCGGGGTCACCGTGCCGGATTCGTAGTTGGCGACGTAGGCCGTCTTCCCGTTCGGGGTGATCGCGATGGCGTCAGGGTTTTCCCCGACCTTGATCGGCTTGAGGGCGGTGTTCGTGGTGGTGTCGATCGGGGTCACCGTGTCCGAAGGCGTTCTTGGCGGGCAGGTCCCGCAGGCGACCGAGCCGGCCGCGACGTAGGCGGTCTTCCCGTCCGGGGTGATCGCGATGGCGTCGGCGCCCATCCCCACCCTGACTACTTTGAGGGCGGTGTTGGTGGCGGTGCGGATCGGGGTCACCGTGTTGCCGGGGCCGATGCCGCCGCCGTTGACGACGTAGGCGGTCACCGGGTGAGCCGGCCTCGCTGCGGAGACCGGCCAGGCCGCCGCGCCAGTAGCACCGGCTAAGCTTAGTGACGTAAGCGCGCCCGCCGCCGCGGCGGCGCTCAGAGCGCGCGTCATACGTGTACGCATCGCAAGATCCTCTCTGCTATCCGCCCGGACCGGAGGAAACCGTGTCCCGGCGCGGGCAGTGATCATGCGGCCGGTCCCGGGGCTGACCCCAGCGGAGTTCCGCTCCTGCCGATCACGTCCCGTTCCCGCCAGGCCAGGCAGCACCCGCCCGTACCTGCGGCGGCGCCGCCATTACTAACGACGCTCGGCGCGGCGAGGGGCTGCGCTCAGTGCCAATGGCCCGCAGAACGGGGGACCTTATGCCCGCGGCCACCGCCGGAGGTGGCAGCTCGCCTGCACCGGAGCCGCTGGTCCTGTTTCTTCGGTCCGGGAAGTTTCCCGGGCCTGGCAGCGGGCAAGGTCGACGGTTACCACCAGCCGACCTGGGACCGCAGCGCCCGGGCCGTCCGCTTAAGCGAGGCATGCCATGAGCGAGCAGGTCAGCGGAACACACGGGCCGCGCGAGGATGACGCGATCAAGCGCCAGGACCGCGACGAGCTGCAGGCGCACGGCGAGGAATGGCCGGAGCCCGAGTCGTCGGGCGAGGACCAGCCGGAGGCGGCCTGGGCCCCGGAGGGCAGGTTCGCCGCCACCACGCCAGAGGATGACTGGCAGACCATCGAGCTACGCAGCGACCTAGCCCGTCACCTGGACCGTACCGCGTTCCCAGCGACTCGGGCCCAGCTGCTCGAGACCCTGGCGGCACACCAGGCGGAGCAGCGGCTGCTAGACCTGATGTCCTCGCTGCCCGATGGCGCCACGTTCGCCAGCCTCGGCGAGCTGCTTCGGGCACTGGGGCTGCCAATAGAACAGCGCCCGGCCTAAGCCGCAGTCCCGGCCAGCGGTCAGCGGGCCGCTCGACCGAGAGCTGGTCCGGTCGAGAGGACTGGCCGCCATGAGCGGGCGGAGTTCGTGATGCCACCGGTCGCGCGCAGCTGGCGCGCCGCCCGCCGGTTGCCTGGTCAGCGCAGCGACTTGAACGCGGCGCGCATCTCGGCGGCGAACAGATCCGGCTGTTCCCAGGCGGCGAAGTGGCCGCCCCGGTCGAGCCTGTTGTAGTAGATGAGGTTGCGGGGATACGCGCGCTCGGCCCAGCTTCGCGGGGCCTGATACAGCTCGCCGGGGAAGACGCTGATGGCGAACGGGATCGTGATGTTCTTGGCGTCGAAGAAGTCCGCCTTGTTCTCCCAGTAGAGGCGGGCAGCGGAAACCCCGGTGTTGGTCAGCCAGTAGAGCGTGATGTTGTCGAGGATGTCGTCTCGGGTAAGGTCGCCATCCGGGTGTCCCTGCAGGGCCTGTTCGACGAGCCCGGGCTGGCCGGTACCGTCGCCGTGGTCCAGTATGAACGCGGCTAGATCGGCGGGGGAGTCCGCGAGTCCGTACAGCGTCTGCGGGCGCGTCGTCATGATCTGGGCGTAGGCCGCGTGCTTCGCGTAGAAGTTGCTCAGCTGCTCGTACGCGCTTTTCTCCTCCGCGGACAGATCCGGTGGCGGCGGGTCGCCGCGCTGGACCGCCTTGTCGATGGCGGCTGGAGCGGTCCCGGGCATGTTGGAGTGAATGCCGAGCAGCTCCGGTGCTGCCTGGATACCCATCGCCTGCGTGACGGCCGCACCCCAGTCGCCGCCCTGCGCCACGAACCGGCTGTATCCGAGGCGCTTCATCAGCACGACCCAGGCGCGGGCGGTACGGGTCGGATCCCACCCGGTGGTGGTCGGCTTGGCGGAGAAACCGTAACCCGGCAGCGAGGGAATCACCAGATGGAACGCGTCCGCCTCGCTCGCGCCATGCGCGGTGGGATTGGTGAGCGGCTCGATGATCTTCAGCTGTTCGATGACCGAGCCGGGCCACCCGTGCGTGACGATCAGCGGTAGTGCGTCCTCGTGCTGGGAGCGGACGTGGATGAAGTGAATGTCAAGCCCGTCGATCTCGGTCATGAAGTTCGGCAGGGCGTTCAGTTTCGCCTCGCACTTGTGCCAGTCGTGGTGTGTCCCCCAGTAGCCCGCGAGCTCCTGCATCATCGCGAGCCGCACGCCCTGCGAGTCGTCGGTGACCGTCTCGCGCTCGGGCCACCTGGTCGCGTTTACGCGCCTGCGCAGTTCGGCGACCTCCTCGTCCGGAAAATCGACACGGAAGGGGCGGACTGCAGCTTCGCTGGACATAGGATCTTCTCTTCTCTCGATGAGCCGAACACGGCGGCGAAAGCGATGGACCGGTCGGCTTCGGCCCGGAGTTGCAGCGGAACGCTTTCCGTGCCAGCGGCACGGCTGGTACTGCCCCACGATCGCGGATCGGGCGGGCGCGTCGCGCCCGTGACATCCCTGGTCTTACCCCTGGCCTTACCCTGGTCGCGATATGGCAGAGAGAGGGCTGCGTCAGGCTCGCGGCTTCGTCCACGGCGAGCCGGGTCACTTGGGCAAGCGGCGGCGGTCAGCGGGCTCTTGGAGCAGGCCCGGGCCCGGCCTCTTCGTCCCGAACCAGGCGCTCCAGCTTGCGACGTACCTGCTCGACAGAGTTACTGCAGATCATCGGCGTTGATACGGCTACGCTCACCGCTTTCGAGCGCGCAAAGACGGTGACAGAGAGGGGTCCGCCGTTCGTTGCGACCTGCGATGACGCGACAAGGCTAACCATTCCAGCTGAGACTTACGCCACGAATGTCCCGCGCGGGGGAAACTTGATGGATAGACCCTGGATGGCAATACGCGATCCGCTGACGTATCGCTTCTCCGCATCCTGGGGCTCTATCCGCTGGGGTGATCGGTGTTGACGGGCGGCAGGTTCTCCACCTGCTGCTTGGTGATGTTGAGCTGGACGCTGTCCACGACCCCGGTAACGGCGCCGATCGGGATGGCCACTTGCCTGCGGCCAAACAAATGCCCCTGTTGGAGCAGCACGTGGCTCACGTGGTGGTTGCCAGGGTCGACGACAAGTCCCTCGACTCGCCCGATCTCGCCGTCGGTGGCATAGACGCGCTTATTGCGGCCCACGCCGACCTCGCCCGGGGGCAAGGAGCCGTAGGCGCCTGTCGGCTCATCTTCCCGGTCCTGGGGGATATCCTCGCCTGCGATCCGACCGTAGTAGGGCAGCATGAGCATCTGTTCCGCACTGTAGCCTGAGTACTGGTCCAGGTTGGCTCTCGGCACGAAATCCGTGTCCTCGGCAAAGCGGAGCTCGTCGAAGTCAGCCTGAGTGCAGCGCAGCCGGACCTCCGTCGGTGTCGCGGCATCGACAAGGTCGAGCGGCACAAGCCGACCCAGGCCGGGCCAGTGCCTCGGTTGGACCACCAGGTGGGTGACCGCCCGCGCGACCGGGTCAACGACCACGCGAATTACCTTGCCGCAGACCCCATCGGTACACCTGGCGTCGGCCATGATCGTGAAGGGTGTCTCTGCCATTGCCGACCTCCTCATCCGCTTGGAGCATAACGCGGACCCTGTCAGCGGCGTCTTATCGAACCGTTGGAGCCCCCGAAGACCGCTCACTCCGAGCGCCGGGAAGTAAGCCGGGTGCCCCCCGGGCCGGACTGGCCCACTGTCCTGCCTATGCCGTCGGACCCTTTGCGGACCTGGGCGGCACAGCCGGAGAGTGGTTCCGGCATCAGGCCGACCTGACGCCGTGCCGACGCCGAGCAGCACGCGCCGGGAACGCCGGATCGACTCCGCATGTGGTTCGTCCGGCGTCCCTGGCGTTCGCTGACCTGGCGTCCTAGGACGTGTGGCGCGCGGCCTCTTCGATCACGTTCGTGACCTCGCCCGGGTGGGAGATCAGTGACAGGTGCGAGGCGTTGATCTCTGTCACCGTGGCGTGCGCACGGCGGGCCATGAACTCCTGCGCCGCCGGCGGAATCGCGTGGTCGGCTGTTCCGATCACGGCCCAGCTTGGGATGGTGGCCCAGGCCGGCGGGCCTGACACGTCGGCCAGCGCGGAAGCCGCGATCGGCCCTTCTTGTCGCCGGTGGCCGCGTTGGTGGTGACGAAGCCGCCGTAGGAGTGGCCGACCAGCACGATGGGCCCGGGCACGGTCGCGAGGTAGCTGGCCAGGTAGGCCGAATCGCTGTCAACTCCGCGCAGCGGGTTCGGGGCTCCGCAGACCCAGCAGCGGCCGGCCGAGCAGCCCGGCCAGCTCATCCAGGGAGAAGCTGTGCCCGAGCACCGAAGCCATCTCCACAGCGTCCCTGGCAGGCACGGTCAGCCGTGCGAGCTGGCCGGCCACCGAGTCGACGAGCCGGCGCGGCAGGCGCGCGCCCGCGGCCAGTTTGGCCGTGCTGCCGTCGACGGTCACGAGGTTTTCCGTGCGCAGCCCGCGCAGCAGCTCGGTCAGCAGGAACGGCTGGCCGTCCGCCTGGCTGAGTACTTCCCGCAGCGCCTCATCCGGCTCGCCGCCGAGCATGTCACGGGCGACCTGCGTGACCGCGGTCTCGTCCAGCGGGCCTAGCCGGATCTCGGATGCACCCGCCGCCTCCAGCCGGTCGACCGCGTCCTGCGCAGCGTCTGCCCGCTCCCCGCGGCGCAGCGCCAGCAGCCAGCTGATCCGGTGCGTGGCCAGCCGCCTGGACAGCGTGACCAGGGCGCTGGCGGTGGCGGCGTCGGCCCATTGCAGGTCATCGACGACAACAAGCAGCGGTGCGCGGCGCGCGGCTTTCTCGAGTGATTCCTGCAGCTCGCGCAGCAGCCAGAAGCGCTGGTCAGGAGACTGGCTGAGTTCGCGGAGCCGGGCGGGATCGACGGGCGGGTCGTCCGCGAAGACGAGGGCGTCCAGGATCGCCCCGAGCGGTACCGCCCGAGCCGCGGGATCCCCGCCGCCGCAGAACACCAGGATCCCGCCGTCCGCGGCCAGGCTTGCGGCCTCGGCCAGCAGCGTGGTCTTCCCCGAGCCTGCGGGCCCGGTGACAAGCACGACGCTGCCTCGCCCGGCGCCGAGCGCGCTTAGCTGCCCCTGCAGTACGTCAACCTGGGGCTGCCGGCTGCGCAATCGGGCGTGCACCGGGCCATCGTATTTGACATTCAGCCTGCCGGCCTTCGGCAGCGCTGCTCCTCGACCGGCTAACCCCGGCCGGGAAAGGTGCCGTGCGCGGGCCCTAACGTCCCCCGTGTTTGCGCCAGTGGCCCTATTGACGTGCGGAGCCCTCCCCTTGTTTCCGGGGCGGCCGGGCACTTCCTTCTCGCCGTCGTGATCACGCCGCATGGAAAGACCGCTTACGTCGCCGACTTCGGCTCGGGAACCGTGAGCCCGATCCGGACCGCCACCGACACCGTCGGAAAGGCCATTACGGTTGCCAGGGCGGCGGAGCGATCAGGGCCCGCCGATCAATGACCGCGCCTCTGCGGGGCCGACTACCAGATCGTGGAGGTCGCCGCCCACCTCGAGCCGACCCGACTGTTCGATCCCGCCGACCTTCACCGGCTCGAAGCCGGCCGTTCGGATCAACCGCTCGATTTCCTCGCCAGCACGGTCGTCGTCGGTCACGTAGAAGAGGACCGCCGGCTCCGGTGACCGGTTGCTAGAGGACTCGAAGAGACCGGCCGACAGGGTTCCAAACGCCATGGCCAAGCGCGCCCCCGCCGGCAGCCACCCGGCGACAACCTCGCCCGAGGATTGCCCTTTCGGCAGGAGCCGTGAGACGTTACCTTGTGCGTCGGTGGAGAGCGGGTTGCTCGGAACGACCACGAGCTTGCCGGTTAGCGGGCCGGCGATCTCGGCTATGACGCCCTTCAGCACGGTAAACCGCAGCGCGAGGACCACAGCCTCGGCGCCCCGCAACGCGTCGCGGTTGTCGGCGGCGGCGACCGCGCCACGACCGATCTCTGCAGCCAGCTTTCGTGCCGACTCCTTGTCGGCGCTCGAGAGCCGCAGGGCCTCGCCGCCCGAGGCGAGTTCGCGGGCGATGACCGATCCGATCCCTCCAGTGCCGATGACCGCGGTGGTCATGACCGAACCTCCTCAGTGTCACAGTACTAATAACGGCGGCCCGAAGCATCGCCGGCCCGAGCGGTGATCTCGGCATTCACTCGGACTCCCCGCCGGACGTACTCGACGGCCAGTGAGCGGGTGACCAGTCCCCCTGGGGGTCCGTGGTTTGACCCACTTCGATGAGATGACCGTCGGGATCGCGGATGTAGCAGCGGATCTCGTACTGGTGCTGTTTCGGCGGCGTCAGGAAATGAGCACCCCTGGCGCTCCATTCGGCATACACGGCCTCGATGTCTTTGACCCGGATATTGAGGAAGCTGCTGACCCGGTCGGGATCGCGCGGCGTCTCCAGGGTGACCGCAGGCTTGTCGTCGGTCGGGCCCCCGCCGACATTGATGATGATCCAGCAGTTGGCTAGTGCGACATAGGTCAGCCCTCCGGGGCCGGAGAAGACCACCCTGCCGCCGAGCACTTCGGTGTAGAAGCGCCGAGAGCGCTCGACATCGTCCGAGACGATGAAATGGGCCAGCACAATTCCCTCTGGGGCCGGTGGGAACTCGGCCATCTGACACCTCCACTGGTTGGGTCTCACACCCAGGCCGACGACGCTGGACGGGACGATGAAGTGCCCGGGTCCGCTGAACTATTCCGCGGGGTACTGCAGGCCGGCCAGCCGGGGTCGTTCACCAGGGTAGTGAAGAACTGGCCGGCGAAGTAGGCACGGATGGTGTCGAGGCGGCTCATGGCTCGCCCGGCTGGCCTCCGTGACCGCTGTCGGCCCCCGATGCGCCACTCGTTGCCGATGACTGGGCGCACAGGGCGCAGCCAAGGACTGACCCCATGTCGTAGACGGGGTCCAGGGTGTTGATGGCCGCCGAAGTCGTGGCACGATCTCATGCCCCCACCCGGCGGCCGCTGACGCCACCACTGCCCCGGCTCCTGACCGGGTACAGGTCAGGAGCCGCCCGCTGCATCCTGCGCGCTCTCGTGCCGCCAGTGCTGGCCGAATTCGCCATCATGAAGTCGGCGCAGCAGATGCGCGTGGTGATCCAGCCGGTCGGCGGCACGCAGCATCTCGTCAAAGTCATGGCCGTGATCGCGCGCCGCGGTCTTCTCTTCCGCTCGCTTGCGGACGATGCGCAGCTCTTCCCGGCTTAGCTCGACGACCTTGGCCAGTACCTCTTGCAGATCCATCCCTCACCTTTCTCCGCTCGCCAATGCCTGCAGTCAAGCAGACGCACGCACCCTAGGGCGCAGGCCAGTAATCCCGGGCAAGCCGGCTGAGCTGACCATACATTCGAGGGGGCCCTGCGCCGCCGCACCATGCCTGTAACAGCGGCCACGATCCCGGCGGCGCAGTGGCTTCGCTGGCGTCCCGCAACGACCGCCCGCAGCCGCCATCAGCGACCCAAGCCAACCGCTACGTAGGGTCAGCGCGATGCAGGTGCCCTGAGTCCCTACGACAGCGACAGCTGTTCCCCGGCCTGTCGTTGACACGGCCGGGGGGCTGGCCAGCCGGGGAGCCCCGGCGTTGTCGCCCCACTGAACATCTACGCGGATTGCCCGGGCGCTAGTCGGCAGTATCCCCTAAATTCGGACAAGCAGGTTTGACTGATCGCTGGGCATGCCGGTGTTTCCCAATGGCCGAAGAGCTGACGTGCGGAGCGTGACAACATCATTGGAAGGTGACACACAAGATGATCAGTTCAGTCTGCTTAGCTTGCGGCCCAGAATGCCGGCTGCGAGGTGAGGCCCTCGCTGGGCCGTGGTGTCCGGCAGCCAAGCTGTTTCGATGGGCGTGGTCCGCATTTCCATCAGCGGTGGCGCTGCTAATGGATGCTGGCCACCGGTAGCAGGCGATGACCAGCCGGATGTCGGCCGCGGGGCCGGTGGGTTCGCGCGACGGGCGGGTGATGTCGGGCGTGATGCCTCAGCTTGTCGATGGCTTCATCAGCAGGCCAGAGACGGCGCCAAGTCTTGAGGCGGCGCTTGTTCCGGGTGCCGCAGTGGTGCTGCGGCGTGGCCGGATGCCCGCGGAGCGGGCGGCAGATTGGCTCGAGCCGTGCGGAAAGACTCAGCTCGCGGTGTCCTTTGCAGAGTCGCTATGGCAGTCGGGCGGGGTGGACTTACTGGTCTGGGTTGTTGCCGCAAGCCGGGCGTCGGTGCTGTCGGGCTATGTCAAGGCGGCGGTGGCGGCGATGGGAATCGAGCCTGCGGGTGACGCCGAGTCGGTTGCTGTCCGTTTCGTTGGCTGGCTCGGCAAGACGAGCAGACCGTGGCTCATGGTGCTCGACGATCTGTCCGATACGGCGGATCTGGAAGGCCTCTGGCCGGCGGGGCCGACGGGCAGGGTGCTGATCACGACCACGAAACCGGCGAAGGTCTCCGGCCAGCGCCAAGCGGTGGTCTTCCCGATCGGAGCATTCAGCCCTCGCGAGGCCCTAAGCTACCTGACGGGTCGCCTCACCGGGGACCAAAACCAGTGCCTCGGAGCGATGGACCTCATCAAGGACCTCGGCTGTGAGCCATTGGCGCTCGCTCAGGCCACCGCGGTGATTGCGAATTCGTCGCTGTCTTGCCGTGATTACCGGGAGTATTTTGTCCGTAGGCGGGGGCAGTTGGCGGAGACAGCAGACCGTAAGCCGCCGCCTGCTGCGGTCACCTGCACATTAAGTTTCGAGCTAGCTAAGCGGTTCGCGCCGGGCGGGGACGCCCGGTTCTTGCTGGCGTTCGCTGCGCTTCTTGACGGCAATGGGATGCCCGACGCGCTATTCACCACGTCGGCTGCGTGCGAATGCCTTGGGACAGACAGCGGTGGGGACCAGGCGGATCCGGCACGTGCCTGGGGGTTGCTGCTCCTTCTGGAGCGATCAGGTGTGCTGAGACTCGATCTGGCGGGCAGCCATGCGACGGTCCGGATGAGCCGGGTGATACAGGCAGCGGTCAGGGCGGAGATGCCTAAGGAAATGCTTCAGCGGACGGCGAGAGCGGCAGCCGACGCGCTGCTGGAGGTCTGGCCAGAGGATGAGCCTCTGGCGTGGCTCACTGAGGACCTGCGGTCGTGTTCGGCGAGCCTTCAGGCGGCCGCCGGAGGCATACTGTGGGCCGGTGGCTGTCATCCCCTGCTGTTCCGGCTCGGCCGGAGCCTCGACGCTGCGCGTCTGACCGTCCCTGCCGTCGCGTACTGGAGGGACTTGGCCGCAGTCAGTGAGCGGGTCCTTGGCCCAGGCCACCTGGACACCCTAGTGGCCAGCGAGCGCTTGGCCGACGCGTACCTGGCGGCCGGGCGAGCGGCGGAGGCCGTTTCCTGGTTTCAGTGGGTGCTGGCCGCCCGGTTTCGTGAGTTCGGGCGGGATCATCCCGGCACCATTGCAGCCCGGCGCAACCTCGGCCATGCCTTGGTCGCCGCGCACCAGCCCAGGGACGCGTTGACGCTCCTAGACCAGGCTGTCCGCGATTACGAGCGCGTCCACGGTCCTGACCATCTCGACACGCTCGGCGCGCGGGGAGATCTCGCTGCCGCGCACGGCGCCGCCGGGGACTTAGCTGACGCGATCAGGCAATACCGGTGCACGCTAGCCGACCGTGAGCGCATTCAGGGATCACGGCATCCCGACGTCATGACCACCCGCCAGGAGCTAGCCGACACGTACCTGGCGGAAGGCCAGATCAAGGAAGCCCTTTCCCTTTACAAGCGGGTTCTGGCCGACCGGGAGCGCGTCCTTGGCCCCGACCATCTGGACACGATCGCGGTCCGCGGTAGCCTAGGCTCTGCCTATCACGGGGCCGGCCGGATGGGCTCCGCGCTGCATCTCTATGAGCAGACCTGCGCGGGTCACGAACGGATTCTGGGCGCCGATCATCCGGATACTCTTACGTACCGCGTAAGCCTGGCGAACGCCTATTACAAGGTGGGTCGGCTGAGCGATGCGATGACAATGCTCCGCGATACCGTCGCACGATGCGAGCAGGTCCTGCCACCAGGGGATCCCCTGATGCAGGCCGCGCGGGAGAGCCTTACAAACATCGGAGGGGGACGACAGCTTTTGGCGGCACTTCCGTGACCGCCTGCGGCAGGGCTGTCACTGGAGAGACGCGGCGGCCCTTCGCGCAGTGAACCGAGGCTCCGCTAAGCCGGTAAGTCTTACGCCCTTTTCCAGCAGTCGGAGCGGACACCCGGCCAGGGCCAGGCGATTTCGGGGAGTCGGTGATCCGCCTGTGAGACGCTCCCGGAGCCGAAGTCATACGGCGCGAGGCCGAATGTCTTGCTCAGCGCATCAGCAAAATCCCGGCAGCTGGCGTAACGGTCTCCCGGCGCCTTAGCCAGCGCCCTCGCCAGGACGCCATCCACAGCAGGCGGAAAGCCGGGCCGCCGGGACGTCAGCGGCGGCGGGTTCTCCGACATGTGCGCCCAGATCACTGCCGTCGCGTGATCGCGTGGAAACAGCGGCGCACCGCTGAGCAGCTCGAACGCCGCGCACGCCAGCGAGTACTCGTCGGCCCGCCCGTCCACCGGCTTGCCCTGGATCTGCTCCGGCGCTGAGTAGCCCGCGGTTCCCATGAACTGCCCAGAATCAGTCAGCCCGGCCGAAGACAGCGTTCCCTTGCTGAGCCCGAAATCCGACAGGTACACGTGATCGGGCCGACCTAACCCTGCATCCACCAGGATGTTCGCCGGCTTGACATCACGATGCACTAAGCCTGCGGCGTGCGCGGCGTCAAGCGCCGATGCCACCGGGGAGATGATCGCGGCCGCGCGCCCTGGAGAAAGCGACCCCATCCGGCGCAGCAGGGCCCGCACATCCCCGCCCGCCACGTAGCGCATCGCGATGAACAGCACCCCGTCCGCCTCGCCGGCCTCATGCACCGGGATGATGTGCGGGTCATCGACCGCTGCCGCCGCGCGCGACTCCCGGATGAACCGGTGCCGGAACGCCCCATCGGCCGCCAGCGACGGCGCCAGGATCTTCAGCGCCACCAGCCGGTGCAGCCGTTCATCCCGCGCCCGGAACACCACTGCCATCCCGCCCGCGCCGACCCGCCCCTCCAGCCGGTACCCGGCGACCCGCGAGCCCGCCGCAAAGTCGGCCAATAAGCGGTCTGCCTGCCCGCGAAACTTGCCACTCACCATGCCTCCAGCTCTCACGAGCCGTTTAGTTAGTGCCCCGTCTTCTTCCGCCCAGCCCTGCTAGCGAACGGAGCGGCGGTCGGTCATGGCTGTACTGCACACCCAGGATTGCCAGTATTCCTCCCCGTACGGTGGGCTGCTGCCGTTCCACACGATGTCGGTAACTGGCCCCGAGCGGTCATCCGCTGTAACCGGCCGAGCGAGCAGACGGCCCCAGCGCTCGCAGATCGCGTTTCGCCCGCGGCTGCGGGGGCGGGATGGCTGATGTAGCGGGCGAGCAGCGGTATGAGTTCCTGGGCGTTAGGAGTGCCCCAGCCGGTGACCGGATCCCAGCCGGCCGCCGCGGTGTAGCCCGTGAACGTCTTCGAACTGAAGGTCACCGTGTTGTTGCCATGCGTGATGTCGTGGAACGCGTCGTGATAGTGGCCGCTCATGCCGATCTGGTACAGCGCGGCGTTGACAAAGCCCAGGTTGCGGCCGGCGTACTGGTTGGCGATCGCGATCAGGCCGGCCCAGAAGGGGGCGCTGGCGCTGGTGCCGCTGGCCGGGTAAATGCCGCGCTGCCCGGGGCCGTTGCTGGCGACCAGGGCGAGGCCGGTGCTGGGGCCGGCGTCGGCGGCGACGTCGGGCACCCCCCGGCTAGCCCCGATGCCGGGGACGCCGTCCTGGTAGCCGGGCCGGGAGAACAGCTGGCTGAAGCCGCCGCCCGTACCCACCGCCGGGTGCGCTGAGGTGGCGGCGTCGTTCCATACTGTTTCGCCGGTATAGATGCCGCTGCGGGGGTTCGCCGCCAGGTCGGTGCCGCCGACGGCGAGCACCAGCGGGTCCGAGGCTGGCAGATTTACCTGTCTGGCCGGGACATAGGTGAATGCGGGGCAGGGTTCGCCGGCCGCTCCGGAGTCGCCCGATGGGGCGATCACCGTCACGTGGTGGGCCTGTGCTGCCTGCAGCACCGAGTTCAGGCGGCTGACCTGCCTGGCGGTGAAGCAGTTCTCCCCCCAGGCGTCGCTGATCGAAATGACGCTGCCCTGCGAGAGCGCGAGATGGAGCGCGGCGTCCAGGGCAGACACCTCGGTCCCCGGGGTGGGATAGGTGATCTCGTTGAGCAGCAGGACCCGGATGGCGGCCCCCGGTGCGATCGCGTGAACCGTCTCGACGTCTTCGATCTCCTCGGCGCCAGCCTGCCAGGGCAAGGCCGTCCTGGCGAGGCTGTTGATGACCTGCAGCGGCGCGGCAGGCAGGTGGAATGCGCTGTCGTACCAGGCGAGATCCTGGCGGATGTCGTTAGTCTCCGCCGGCGACAGCAAGGCGGGGTGCTCGGTGAGCACCACCGTCTGTCCCCGGCCGTCGAGTCCGCGATCCACCAGCGCCTCAACGCCATAGGCCACCCGGAACGGCAGCGGCGCATAGCAGCGTGCCTCCAGCAGGCAATCTTCGACCAGCCCGGGCGGCAGCCCGGCAGGCCGGGCTGGCAGCCCGGCAGGCCGCTCGCCGGAGCTGCACCCGCCGGCAGCAGCTAACAGGCCCGCCACCGCTAACCACGCCGCCGCCACACGCCACGACCGTGCTCTCATGCGCCGCCTGTTCATGTCTTCCTGCCCCCTAGAGCGGGCGGCTGAGCCGAGCCTGGTCGTGGACCACGCCCCCGGCTTTCCTGCGCGGCCCGGCGCAGATCACGATGACGAGGCGGCGCTGGGTGCGGATCGGGGGCCCTGGGGTCTGGGCCGTACCTGTTGTCCCCGGCGGCACCGCCGGCCGCGCAGAAGATCACCAGGACGATCCAGCCGAGTACGGGGATGAGGCCGAACAGCCACCACCAGCCGGTCCGGCCGGTGTCGTGCAGCCGTCGGATCTCCACGGCCAGGAACGGCAGGAACGTCGCCAGCGCGTAGGCCTCGAAGAGAATCGAATTGCTGAACACGCCGATCCCGAACACGCCGAGCCCGTTGCGGGACATGCCGACCCCGAACGTGCCGGTCTGCGGCAGGTGGGTCAGCTTGCCGATCGCGGCCAGGGCAATGCCGATGATCGCGTTCACCAGGACGAACATCCAGTATTCCCGGCGGCGGGCCCGCCCGCGGAAACCCGCGTAGTTTTTCAGGACGGCCAGATACCAGCTCATCTGAGGCTCCTTCTCTTGTGGCGCCGGGGGGTTTCCGCCCGGCCGGCTCAGCCGTCCGGGGGTGGCTGGCCGGGCTGGCTGCCCGCGCTGTTATGGCTGAGCAGGTCGCCGGGCTGGCAGCCGAGCGCCTGACAGAGCCGGGTCAGGGTGCTGAACCGGATCGCCCGGGCGTGGCCGTTCTTGAGGATGGACAGGTTGACCACGCTGACGCCGACCCGCTCGGACAGCTCGGTCAAGGTCATGCCCCGGTCGGCGAGGAGCTTGTCGAGGTGGATGGCGATCGCGTGGCCATCGCCATCGGGGGGCGTGGGCGGCACTACACCGTCCCCTCAAGATCGGCGCGCATCCCGGCGCTGATCCGCATGATGCGGGCGAAGGTGATCAGGCCCAGGCCGATCAGGGCGACCGGCCACGACACAGACCAGGCCGCGGACCACTGGCCCCAGTCGACGTGCCAGGTGACCAGCTGGGCCAGCAGGTTCACCCGGGCGAACGCTTCGGCCACGGTGGCCACCAGCCCGCCGGCCAGCAGCCACCAGCCGAAGATCAGCACCAGCCGGGCGGCCTGGGCGGTGTAGATGCCGTCGCGGGCGGCGGCGCGGGCCAGCCGCATCGCCAGGTAGAGCGCGCCGAGGCGGAGCAGGTCAAGGGGCAGCAGGGTGACCGTGAAGGCCAGGGCCTGCCCGGCGGTGGGATGGGCGGTGCACAAGCTCGCGGTGTTCCAGGTGGCTTGCACGCCCGGGGCCAGGCCGGGGTGGCTGAGCCCGCTGCCGGCGTGCTGCAGCAGTGCTGGCACGGTGGTCAGGCAGACGATCGAATGGGGCTGAGAGTTCGGGACGGGGATGGCCACGGCTCCGCTGCGGGTCAGGGCAAGTATCAGCTCGAGCGCGGTGACGACGGCGGTGAACCAGAACACCCAGGTGAGCAAGGTGGCGAGCCGTGCCAGGGTGGCGAATCGCTGTAGCCGGTTGCGCGGCTTGACCGGCTTGAGGGTAGATGCGGACATCCCGGGGCCTCGCTTATCGATTATCGTTGTTATCGAGGATCGTAAGCAACGAAAATCGTTATGTCAAGGCGCGGGGAAACACGCTCACGGCCGACGCGGCCGCAGCCCGCGTCCCGTCCCGGACGGTCTCCATCCCACCTGTACTTGATGTCCGCACGGTGGTCCCGCAGTCGCCCGGGGCCTCAAATGCCGCTGGTCGGCTCCAGGGCAGGGGCCTGCCTAGCCATGCGCGCCGGATGATCATGCAGGCCAGGCAGCACCGCACCGCCGCCGCCGTCGATCACTTGCCCGCCTGAGGACGCCAGCGCCGGCCCGACCTCGGCGATCGCGCCCCGGCGGACCCGGACGTCTGCGACGCAGCCCGGGCGGATCTCGACCGCGCGCAGCAGGAGGTCATCAGGCACGCCGCTACCTCCTTGTTCGTCCCACGCCCTTCTTCCCGCACCCGGTCACGCCCTGATCCCTGGGTCAGCGATCAGGAGAAGACGAAGCCCTCGATGAGGTGCGCGAGCACCACCGGCTGACTGCTCTGGACCGCGTGTCCCGCGTTCGCGACCACCTCGACGACCACGGCCGGGAGCCGCCGCCGGAACTCGGCCACATCACCGTCGGTGACGAACGGCGACTCGGCGCCGGTCACCAGCATTGCCGGCGCCGCGATCGCCGCCACGTCCGCCCACAGCGGCGTGAAATCGCCCACGCTGGCCGGACGGTCACCGAACAGGTCGTAGCGCCATCCCCAGCGGCCATCGGGCAGCCGCTTGGCGTTGTGCCGCACCCCGCGCTCGACCGCTGACCGCGGCCGGCCGGGGGTCGCGGCCGCCGCCGCCGCGGCCATGGCATCGAACGACTCGTACGCCGGCGGCCCGCTGATCAGCGCGACCGCCCCGCGCTCGCGCGGCGTGATCACCCGTGACGGGTCGTTGACCTGGGGCGTGACATCGACAATGACCACCCGGCGCACCAGGTCCGGGCGGATGGCCGCGAGCCGGATCGCCGTCAGGCCGCCCAGGGACATCCCGACGACACCAGCGCTGCGCGGAGCCACCTGGTCGATGACGGAGGCCACCGCCTCGGCCCCCTGCCACGGCCCGTAATCGCGATCCGGGCGCCAATCAGAGTGCCCGTGGCCGGGGAGATCGACCGCGACCACGGGCCGGCCGAGCGCCAGCGCGACCGTATCCCAGGTGTGAGCGTTCTGCCCGCCGCCGTGCAGGAGCACTAGCTCCGGCTCGCGGTCGCCCCAGACGATCGCGCTGACCCGCTGTCCCGGTGCTACCTCGAACGACCGGCGGGCCACGGCGGGCATGGCATCCAGCGCGAGCCCAGCCTCGGCCGCGTTCTCGCCCAGCATCCCGAACTCGTCGTAGTCGTCGTGCCCGGTCATCTTGTCGGGCTCGGTCATCTCCGCACCTCCACGGACGTGAGCCGGGCGCTCCGCAGGCCACCGGGACGCACGAGCAGGTACCCGATAACCTGGAGCACCAGGCTATCGGGCCAGATGCGCCGCACCTTCGGCAGCGGGAACCGCCGGGCGGCCGTTGAGCATTCCCGCGGGGGCGTGGCGACGACGGAGGGAGCTGCCTGGATGGACGACCGGGCCCAAGCCTGGTTTCGCCGGCGAACCTCGCACTGGCGCGACTGGCCGCTACCGCAGCTGCTGGACCGCAAGCGGCGGCAAGGTGTCAGGATCAGCGTGGTGATACCGGCCCGGAACGAGCAGCGGACCGTGGCCGCCGTGGTCGCCGCGCTGTTCGAGGCACTGGTGGCGGACGTCCAGCTCGTCGATGAGCTGGTGGTCATCGATTCCGACTCCACCGACGCCACCGCCGAGCAGGCCGCCAGCGCCGGCGCGGTCGTGCATCGAGCCCGCGACATCGCCCCGGCCATGGGCGCCTACCCGGGCAAGGGCGAGGCGCTGTGGAAGTCGCTTCTGGTCACGGAGGGAGATCTGCTGGTCTTCGTCGACGCGGATCTCACCCAGTGGGGCCCGCATTTCGTCACCGGTCTGCTCGGACCGCTGCTCGCCAGCCAGCAGGTGCAGCTGGTCAAGGGGTTCTACGCACGCCTGCGCACCGAAACCGACGGGTCGACCTCGACCGAGGGAGGACGTGTGACCGAGCTGGTGGCCCGCCCCATGCTGAACCTGTGGTGGCCCGAACTCGCCGGCGTGGTGCAACCGCTGGCTGGCGAATGGGCAGCCCGCCGCAGCCTCATGGAGTCCCTGAGTATTCCCGTCGGCTACGGGGTGGAACTGTCGACGCTGCTTGATACTGCCGCTGGCCACGGTCTGGACGCGGTGGCGCAAGTCGATCTCGGCTCCCGGGCCCACCGTCATCAGTCGAACCACGATCTGGCCGTGATGGCTGCCGAACTGCTGGCCGTGGCGCAGCGGAGGCGTCCGGGGCCGCGTCCCTCGATTCCCGCAGCTGAGCTTCAGCAGTTCGTGCGCGAGGACGGCCAGGTGCGGCCACGATCCCGGCCCGTGCCGACCTATGAGCGGCCACCGGCAGGCGCGTTCCGCGCTGGCTTGTCAGGACTCGCCGGCGCTGCGCGGTGAGCGGAACGGACGAGATCACCGGGCCCGTGCGGCCGAGCCCGGCACAGGTCTTGCGGCTGGGCCGCCATGTGTTCGAACCGGACCAGCTGCTGGTGATGGCGATCCTCAACCGGACGCCGGACTCGTTCTACCGGCCCGGCGTGACCTGGGACCCGGCCGCCGCCATGGAACGGGTCCATGCGCTGGTGGCTGAGGGAGCCGACATCATCGACATCGGCGGCATTCCGGCCCGCCCCGGCGACGACGTCGACGCGCGCGAGGAAATCCGGCGGACCGTCCCCTTCATCGCAGCGGTCAGAGAGGCTTACCCGGACCTCGTCATCAGCGTCGACACCTGGCGGCACGAGGTGGGCCGCGAGGCCTGCGCCGCAGGCGCCGACCTGCTCAACGACAGCTGGGGCGGCTGGGACGCCCGGCTGGCCGAAGTGGCGGCAGCGTGTAGCGCTGGCCTGGTCTGCGCTCATGCCGGATCGCAGCGGCCGCGAACCCGGCCGTTCCGGGTCGCCTACGACGATGTCGTGACCGACGTGCTGGCCAAGACCCTGTCGCTAGCGGCCCGGGCCGTGGACGCGGGCGTTGACCCGGAGCGGATACTGATCGACCCAGCGCACGACTTCGGCAAGAACAGCTGGCACTCCCTGGAGATCACCCGGCGGCTCACCGAGCTGGCCGCCACCGGCTGGCCGGTCCTGGTCTCGGTATCGAACAAGGACTTCATCGGCGAGACACTGGACGCCATGGTTGATGACCGACTGGCCGGGACGCTGGCCACGACGGCCGTCTGCGCATGGCTGGGCGCCCGCGTTTTCCGCGCGCACCATGTCCGCGAGACCCGGGACGTACTGACCATGGTCTCGGCGATCCGCGGCGACCGGCCTCCAGCGCGTGCCGTCAGGGGCCTGGCCTAGCCCGTGATCGAGCCAGCTCAGATAGGCGGGCGCCGGTGATTACCGGTGCGGCGCTGTGCCCGGCGCCGCCGCTGCTCGCCCGCGAGCTGACCGGTCTGGAGCCTGTTATCCCCGAGCTGCGTGCCGCGTGCGGGACGGCGATCGAGCGGCTGGCCCGGGAGAAGCCTGAGGTAATCGTCGTCGTCGGAGCAGCGGCGAGCACCGGCACCTGGGACGCGGCAAGCCAGCCGGATCTAGCCGCCTTCGCCCCCCCGATAGCGCGCGCAGGGACGCGCGGGCTGCCGTTGACCATCGGGCTTGGCGTAATGCTCCTCGACCAGGCCGGGTACCAGGGCAGGCGGATTCTTCAGGCCGTCGGCGAGCACGAACCGGCCAGCGCCTGTCTGCGGCTGGGAGCCCGGCTCAGGGACTCCAGCGAACGGACTGCCTTGCTGGCCATGGGCGACGGAAGCGCCCGGCGAAGCCGGAAGGCTCCCGGTTACCTGGACGCCCGGGCCGCTGCCTTCGACGCCGACGTCGAACGCGCGATCCGCGAGGGTGACCTCGACGCGCTGCGGCGAGTTGATCACAAGCTGGCACGCGATCTGATGGCCACAGGCTGGCCTGCCTGGCAGGTCCTCTCCGGAGCCATGCATCAGCTGGCGCCGACCACCGAAATCCGCTACGCCGACGACCCCTTTGGAGTCGCGTATCTGGTGGCCTACCTCAGCCCGCGCAGCACCGATATAGCATAACGAATAAACTCATTGTCCCCGAAAGCGCCCGCCCCATCGGCTCAGTGCCGGCCGTCGCCGCGGCGGCCGGGGCACGGTATGGGCGACCCATCTGCAGGCTCACGGAGAATCGATGCTCACCCGGATCTGCGAGACACTCGGCATCGACGTACCGATCTTCGCCTTCAGCCACTGCCGGGATGTCGTGGCCGCGGTGACCAACGCAGGCGGGCTCGGGGTCCTCGGTGCAACCGGACACAGTCCCAGGGCGCTGGAGATCGATCTGACCTGGATCGACAACCAGACCAAGGGCAAGCCCTATGGAGTCGACCTGCTGCTGCCGGCCAAGTTCGCCGACGCCGCCACGGACCGCAATGGTGGCCGGGACGGCGAAGGCGGACTGGCCGACCGGGATACCAGAGCCCGGGCCGGGTTGTTCCCGCCGGAACATGAGGCCTTTGTCGAGGCGCTGCTCAGGCGTTACCAGGTACCCGCACTGCCGGAGCACATCAAAGGCCGGAGGGCAGCATCAGGGTGTCGCCTGAGTCGGTGGGCAACTTGCTCGACGTGGCGTTCGAGCATCAGATCCGGCTCGTCGCGAGCGCACTGGGGCCGCCGACCGCGGAGCTGACGCAGCGCGCACATGCCAGCGATGTTGTCGTCGCCGCTCTGGCCGGCACGGCGGAACACGCGCGCCGGCAGCAGGCCGCCGGCGTTGACATCATCGTCGCGCAGGGTACGGAGGCTGGCGGCCACACCGGCACGATCTCCACGATGGTCCTGGTCCCGGAGGTCGTCCGCGCGGTCACGCCGACCCCCGTGCTGGCCGCTGGCGGGATCGTCACCGGTGCGCAGATGGCCGCGGCTATCGCACTCGGCGCCGAGGGCGTGTGGTGCGGGTCGGTCTGGCTCACCACCCCGGAGGCCGAGACCAGCCCAGCCCTGCAGAAGAAGATGCTTGCCGCCTCGTCCAGCGATACGGTCCGGTCCCGGTCCCTGACCGGAAAGCCGGCTCGCATGCTGCGCAGCGCGTGGACGGACGAGTGGGACAGTCCGGCCGCTCCCCCCGCCCTGCAGATGCCGCTGCAGACGATGCTCACTGCCCGGGCTCAGCAGCGGATCAGCCGGGGCGCGTCCGACGAGGGCAGCGGCGCGCATCAGCTGGCCACCTACTTCGTCCGGCAGGGCGTCGGGCTACTCGACCGGATCCGGCCCGCCCGGCAGGTCGTGGCCGACATGGTCGAGGAGTACCTCGAAGTCGCGGAGCGGTTCGCCGGCCAGCTGGGCGACTGACCCGAGCCGGCTCGACGGTGAACCATCACGGCTCGGCGCCATCGGCCTCGGCAAACGGGTACCGCCCATACCCTGGCGCCCGGAATTGGCCACACCGGTCCATGGTTAGAACAGTTACCGATTTATCAGCTGCAGGCAAGGGACACAAATGCCCACGATCGCGGCGCGTGAATGGACGGCCAGCGGGCCAGCCGAGGGGACCCCGCCGCGGCGGCCTGGCTCGGTCCGGCGAACCGCCACGATCGACATGCGCTGGCCCGCCGGGTTGGGCAACCAGATGCGGATGCTGGGCCGGGCCCGCGACCTGCTGACGCCGGGCAACGGCAGCCCCGCACGGATCCTTGCAGAGGACCTGCTGCACGTCGGCGCGGCGCCCGACCGCATGATCGAGGACATCCGAGCCGTTCCGGACCGCCCGGCGCTCGAGCGGCTGGTCGGAGCCCGTGGCGGCGGCCGGCTGCGCGGCTTGCTCGCCTCCGTGGTGCCCGAGGAGCGCGAGGCGCCGCTGTACCTGCTGCTTGACGACCTGTCCGGGGCCACCCTGGTAGGCGGCTTCGCGTTCTCGCAGTGGCCAGCAGGCAAGGAGTTGCTCCAGGCTAATCTGCGCGGCCAGCCGAAGCCGCTGCGCCGGATGGAGGGGATCTGCACCGGCTTCCAGCCCGGTGCGAGCAGCCTGAACCCGGACGGTACGGCGCGCTTGTCGCATGACGTCCGTGAGGTAGCGCCGGTGCAGCGCGCGGACGACCCGATGAGCTGGCATGAGGTGTCGGATATGGCCGGGATATCGATGCGGCGCGCCCGCCGGATCGACGTCTGCCTCGGGGATGTCATCGAGATCGACTCGTTCTTCCAGGACAGCGCTACGACTCCGGAAGGCGGACGTGTCGCGGTGCACGAGTATGTGGTGCGGGCGACCGCGGATCCCCGCTCGCAGCGGCTGCTCTCGGTGACCGCCGACCCTCGGGTGCTGCCGTACCGGGAGTGCCCCATGGCCGTCGCCAACGTCGGCCGGATGGTCGGCACGCCACTGGCAGACCTCCGCACGGCCGTGCTCGAGCAACTCAAGGGCATCGATGGCTGCACGCACCTGAACGACGTCTTGCGCTCCCTCGCCGAGGTGCCAGTCCTGGTCCACCCCCTGGCAGGGCAGTCCGGCGCACGAAAGCTGACGTTTGGCGACGTTCGGACTGCAGCTCTACCTACACTTGCCGGTAGCCCAGGGCCTTGAGGCGGCGGGCCAGGTCACGGTCTCGGACCACGACTGGCGGGACCCCGAGGTCCGCGTCGCCTGTCTCCCGGTAGAGTCCCGCGCCCAGCTGCCACCTGGCGGCGAGGGCGGTGACCATGTGGCCGCCGATGATGCGGTAGTCCCCTGCCACCTCCCCGAGGGCGGTGCGCAGGTCGGCGAGCGCGACGAAGCCGAGGTCATCGGCTACCGATGCCGCTGCGAGCACCAGATGGCTCAGGGGCGGGTCAGCAGCCATGCGCGCAGCCTCCCCGCGGCCTCCAGCCGGTCGGCTCCCCCGAGATCCTGTAGGTCCCAGATCATCTTGGCCGGGTCCGCCAGCTGGACCTCCGTGCCGCGGAGCCCGGCAGCGAGCGGGGGCACCGCGAACACCGACCGGTCGGCAGGCATCCGCCAGATGACATTGGCGTCGTGCCGGCCCTGGGCCTCGACCAGCCCGAGGGCCGCGTTGTCGATCACGTGCCCGGCATACACGATGACCACCGCGGGCTGCCGCCAGGCCACGACCAGATCAGGCCCGACGTCTGCAGACACGGCAACCGGGCGCTGCGAACTGGCCGCGCCCGCCGCCCGGACCGCGACCTCCGCGGGCGCCTCGAGACTGTAGAAGTACAGCTCCGACCCGCCCGGCCCCGGGTACTCGCCCAGGAACCGGTCGAGCAGCGCCTCGCGGTCCGGGCGCCACCGGCCATGCTCGGCCCGGTCGACGAGCCCCAGGTCAGCCAACTGATGAAGCACCTGCGATGCCCTCGGCTGCGACACCCTGGCCCGGGCCGCCACAGTCGTGGCACCGCCCTGCTCGCCGTCCCCTCCGCGGATGAGGGCGCGAATGACCGCGAAGCTCCCCGACCCCCGCGGCAGTACCCGGCGGCGGGGCGGCGGCGGCGAGACCGCGCGCCGCTGCCGCAGCACCATCCCCGGCGCGCGCAGATCGAAATCGCCGTGCGCATCAGCCCACGACCAGCCAGCTCCGGTTAGGGCCGCACCAAGGGCCTCGGACACGAACGGGACGACCAGCAGCGGCGTACCCAGCCCGGCCAGCGCCTGCTGTGAGCGCCCGAGCCCGGCTAGCTCATTAGGGTACGGCGCGCGCCCCTTCTCCTCGACTGCGAACCGGGCCCGGCCGCCGCCCGCGAGCACGTCAAGGACCAGGCCAGCGTCCAGGCCCGCTCCGCGCCCGTCATCCTGCTCTACGGTGACCCCGGACTCTCGGAGACGCAGCGGGGTCCCTGATCTCCAGGCCGCGAACACAGCGATTCCGCGCGCATGACAGCCGCGCCGCCTTCGCGGGTTACCGTGTGCAGATCGTCCTGATCTGGGCGCGGCTCCTCGCCAGGGAGTGGGATCCATTCACGGGCCTGAGCGGGACCGCCTGGACGGCCGGAGTCTTTCATCCCGCCCCGGTCGAAGGCAGCAAGCGGATTGGCCGCCGCCCGGAGGTTCCGCGATGACGGATGGCCGCGCTGTTATCGCGGATATCGTCGATCGTGTCGATCGTGTCGATCGTGTCGATCGGATGCTGTGGTGCCAGCCCGCCCTATCGCCGTCCTGGCAGGATAGCGGGATGGAACGTGTGATCGGAATCGGTGGATACTTCATGCGGGCCGCCGACCCGGCGGCCCTGGGCGCGTGGTATCGCGATTGCCTGGGCCTGGACGCCGATGAGAACGGCCTGTGGCGTCAGGAAGCCGGGCTGACGGTGTTCGCGACGTTCGAGTCCGAGACCGACTACTTCGGGTCCCGCGCACAGCAGACCATGCTCAACTTCCGGGTCCGCGACCTGGATGCGATGCTCGCGCAATTGCGCGCCAAGGGAGCGGACGTGGCTACAGAGACGCAGGACATGGAGGGTATCGGTCGATTCGGCTGGGTCACCGATCCCGAGGGCAGTCGGGTCGAGCTGTGGCAGCCCGCCTGACCGCGTCTTCACGCAGGCGGTGACGTGCTGGTGGCCCACAGGTTGTCGAGGTGTGAATCTTGGTCAGGCCTGCGCGGCCATGTCCCGTTACGCCTTCTGCGGGCTGTGACGGGGACATCTTGGCGAGCTTGTCACCGAACTGGGGCCGCGGTGGGAGGCGCGATGCGAGTCCGGGTGCCGCCAGCGGCGCCGCGGCGACTGGCGGCGCCAGGCCCGGCGCTGGGCCAAAATATAAGCTGGTGTTCACCGACCGACTGCTGGTCACCCTGGTCCACTTGCGCACCGGTTTGACACACGAGGCCCTCGGCGTGATCTATCAGGTCGGGTCCTCCACGATCGGCCGGGCGATCGGCGAGATCAGGCCGCTGCTTGCCGAACGCGGGTTCCCCGCATGCCGAGCTCTACCTCGTCGTGGACGACGCGGCGGCTTACCACGCCGGTGCACAGGCGGCCGGCGCGATCGAACTGTCCGCATTGACCCGGCGGTCCTGGGGGGACAACGCGGCGCACTGCGAGGACTGGCCGAGGCCAGAGAGTCTGAGCAGGCCGGCGATGTCGTCTACGGCGCCGACGCAGTGCGCGCGTTGCTGGCTAAGCGCAAGCGGTGAAGGTCGAGCCTTATGAGCTTGGAATGACCCGCCCGGCCCGGCACGCGATCTCAGAGTCGCTACCGGAGGATGTTGCTGCCGCTGCTGTTGAATTCATCACCGGAACGCTCCTGGAAGTGCCTTAACGGCTTGGCAAGCCGTTCCGGGATAGCTTGTCCGGGTTCCACAGCGCCTGGCTCGGCACCCAGTGGCGCGTGCGGTACCGGATCGACGAATCAAAGCACGCGGTCATCGTCCAGGACATCCAGCACCGCTCAGCCGCGTACCGTCGCCCGTAGGCCCCGCGGCGCGGCCGGGTCAGCGGGCGTCCACCGACGCGCGCCAGCCAGGAAACCCGGCGGCCTCGGCACAGCGAAGCCCGGGCGGCCAAAGATCATCCGCGCAGTGCCGCCAGCGCCGGAAGCCGCGGTCCTCCGGTTGCTCTCGCTCAGCGATAGCCCGGCCGAGGCCGGCAGGACACCGTGGCCGGCAGGACCCGGCGAGAACCCGCCGAATCTTCCATCGCAAGCCAGCACACAGCTCACGAGCACGCAGCGTCACGAAACCGCAGCCCTGTGGGTGCCGAAAATCATGCCATCCGCATCTGAGCTGGGATTCTTGCTCCGAACGGGTCTCGGGGAACAACAGCCGCGCCAGGTCCAAGAGGGGCACGATCAGCTCTCGTGACCTTCCGCCTGCTTTACCTGATCTTCGTGCGGCTGTGCGGCTGGCTGGCTCTGCTGCCCCGCTCCGACAACGTCAAGGACACCGAGATCCTGGTACTGCGCCACCAGATCGCCGTCCTGCAACGCCAGGTCAGATCACCCCGGCTGACCTGGGCCGACCGGGCCGTCCTGGCCGCCCTCACCCGTCGGCTGTCCACGTCGCGCCGCTGCCAGCTGGCCCTGATCGTCACCCCGCGCACGCTCCTGCGCTGGCACGCCGAGCTAGTAAAGCGCCACTGGACCTATCGGCGCCGGACCCCTGGACGGCCGCGCACTGGCCCGGCGATCCGTCGGCTCGCACTGGAGATGGCCCGCGACAACCCGACCTGGGGCTACCGCCGGATCTGCGGCGAGCTGACCGGCCTCGGCCACAAGATCGCGCCCTCCACCATCTGGGAGATCCTCCGGGCAGCCGGTATCGACCCCGCACCGCAACGCGCGTCGGCCAGCTGGAAACAGTTCCTGTCTGCCCAGGCCAGGACAATCGCCGCGGTCGATTTCTTCCACGTCGACACCGTCTTCCTCCGCCGGCTCTATGTGCTGTTCGTCATCGAGCACCATGACCGCCGCGTGCACCTGGCCGGCGTCACCGCCCACCCGACCGCCGCCTGGACGGTGCAGCAGGCCCGGAACACGCTCATGGACTTCGGCGAGCGGACCGGCGGTCTGAAGTTCCTGATCAGGGACCGGGATGCCAAGTACACCGACGCGTTCGATGCCGTCTTCACTGCGACCGGCACGCGGATCATCACCACGCCTGTCCAGGCGCCGCGCGCGAACGCGATCTGCGAACGGTGGATCGCCAGCGCCCGGCGCGAGTGCACTGACCGAATCCTCATCACCGGCCAACGACATCTCCACCGCACCCTCAGCGAATACGTCGATCACTGCAACACGCACCGGCCGCACCGGGCCCTCGGCCAGACACCACCCGACGGCAGACCCCACGGCGCTCCCGCCGACGACAACATACGCGTCCGACGACGCGATCGGCTGGGCGGTCTGATCCACGAGTATTCGCAGGTCGCTTGAGGTGAGGACATTGTCGGCACCCACAGGATACGAGCGTGCGGCGTGAAGATCACCACGGTCCAGAACACCGCAGGTCAACGACCATGACAAAGTTTTGGAGCCCTTCAATCCAAGTCGACGGTGACCCGGCCACGACCGACCTTCGACTCCAAAACGGCCGTTTCTCCAAGAACAAATAAGTCTTGCGGCCGCTTAGGTTGCATATGTCAGGAAAGACCCAATTTGTAAAGGAACACGCTCGGCGAAGTTCCTTAGACACCGGGACTTTCTGCCCTACCGGGTGTCAGAGCTGAGAGTCTAATGGGATCGTCGGGAGTTTTTAGGCTTGGCTGCCAGGGAGGCCAACGAGGATGCAACTGGCTCGGGAGGGACCATGACTGCAAAGACAAGCACGTTCGCGGGCCAGCTCAAGCACTTTGCGCAAACCATAGATATTGTGGACAACAATACCTTCAATCAGGTCCGTGCTCTTGTCTGTAAATACGTCACGCATGAACTCAATAGTGAATATTTTGAACTGTTCAGTAGCGAGGCTGGGGGGAGTGACGGCGACCGTCAGTATTGGCTAAGGACATTCTGGAGCAGCGACGAAAAGAAACATCTCTGGCCTATACGGGCGAGCAACGGCAGTTACAAGAATCCGGTTACTGCTGCCTTTGACAACGTTCGGCCAGTGTGGCTCGTGAGTCCCAATGACAAGAAACCACTGGATGTTGCGGAGAAGTACCAGGACATGTGGTCTGGAATTCCAGACCTGCCCCGGTACCGGCCATCCTCGAACCAGCCGATCCGGACCCTCATCGTGTTGCCGCTCTCGTTCCGAAATCGGATAGGTGTCTTCTGCATAGAAAGTTCCGAGTACATCGAAATCACAGATGTGGCAAAATCAGAACTGTGTAGGCTCGCCGACGCACTCGGCATCCTTTACGGCCTATGGGACGTAACCCAAGCTAACTCCGAGTGCAAGGATCACGCGATTGGCGACCTAAGGGACCTACTGGAGCGGGCCAGATTTCCGAGGCTGGCCAAGCCGCATGTCTTCGTGGCATTCTCCATCAGAGCGGATGAGACCGTTACGCTCACAATGAAGGACGTCCTCGGCCAGTTTGCCGACAAGTTGGAATTTACAGACTGGAACCGAATGGACGAATCAGGGAACATTACTGCGCAGATCGGCAGGGAGATCCTGGAGTCCAGGTTTGGCATCTGCTACCTTTCGGAGCCCGTAGAGCCTGTTGGCCTCTTGAAACAAAATTATGACGACAACCGCAACGTGGTCTTCGAGGCAGGTATGCTACACGCCCGAACAAATGCCAATGCCGACAAGGACGAAGATGGGCCGTCCGGTTGGATCCCTATCCGTGAAAAGGATTCCCCCCCGGCACCATTTGACTTCGCAGCTGAGCGAATCCTCTATGTCCCGCGCGCCAGAAACGGCGAGTTGAACGAGTCCAAGCTGCGTGAGATGCTGAGTAGGCGGATCCACCGGCTCTTGGGCGATAGCTAAGCCTCGATCGGCACTGTTGCGTTGGCCGATCGTGGCTGGCTGGAGACTGGCCAGGCCCGCGGTCCGGGCAGCGCAGGCAGGCGTGCTTTACCCCCCCCGGAGGACCAGCCATGCCGACAGGTTCGATGCCAGCGGGTACCGGGTGAGCACTCGCAAGGTGAAGGCCTTTCTCGGGTAGCGGCTTGGGATTCGGCGGGCTGGCTGGATCCGTATGACGTGCCCGGCGCCCGGTGATGTGGTCCGATTTCTGCCAGACATCGCCGGACGGCAGCCGGATAGTTGCGGTTATGGAAACCGCGCAGTCGGCTAACGTCCCGGTGGCACTGGCTGGTGGTGGCTCGCTGGCGGTCACCGCCGCGCCGTTCATCCGCTCCGGGCCTGCTGCCGTCCTTGATCTGGCCAGGCGTGCTGATCGCCTTGGGTACGCGTCGTTGTGGGTCGCTGAGGTGACCGGTATCGAGGCGTTCAGCGTGCTTGGCGCGGTATCGCGTGCTGCGCCCAGGCTGGGACTGGGTACTGGCGTGGTTCCGATGCAGGTCCGTACTCCGCCGCTGCTGGCCATGGCGGCGGCCTGCTTGCAGGCCCTGGCTCCCGGCAGGGAGGTTCTGGTCGACGTTGGCGTCTCCTCGCCGGTGGTAGCCGGCGACTGGCACGGGGCCGGCTATCCGGCCAGGCCGCTGGCCCGGATGCGGGAATTCATCACGTTGCTGCGTGAGTGCCTGTCCGGTGACACGGTCACCTTCTGCGGTGACTACTACCAGGTGCGCAAGTTCCGCCTCGGCGTTGAGCTCGGCGACCGCAGGCCCAAGATCATCCTCGGCGCCCTGGGCGAGGGGATGCTCAGCCTGGCCGGCGCCGAGGCCGACGGGTCTTGCTGAACTACCTGCCAGCCAGCCACGTGCCGTGGTGCGTGGAACAGGTCCGCCGCGGCGGGACCGCGGCGATCTACGCCAACATCCACGTCGGCGTCGGCGACCGGGAGGCCGCCGCACCGCAGGCCCGCTACGACCTGTTCTCCTACGCCGTCGTCGACGCCTACGCCCGTAGCTTCACCCAGGCCGGGTTCGGCGATGCCGTGCAGGCAATCCGGGCCGCTCACCGGGCCGGAGACCGGGCTGGTGCCCTTGCCGCCGTGACTGACGAGATGGTCGACGCGATCAACGTGACGGGAGACCAGGCGCTGGTCGCCGCCACGATCAGCGCCTACCGGCGGGCCGGCGTTGACGTCCCGGTCGTCTTCCCCCTCACCTGGGGCGCGGCAGGCCAGGACGCGCTGGACTCGACGCTGCGGGCGGCGACAGCACCGGCGGCACACGATGCCGGCGGGAGCTGACCCCGATCTGCGGCCTTGCCCGCCAGGCAGCCTGGCCGCGGGTGACGCCGATCCCTCGCCGCCGGTGCCCTGTCCCGGCCGTGCCTGCGCGGCCCGGCCGCCCGTCAAGATCGGCGAACACCGGCGAGAGAGCACCACACGCCGGATCTCCGGATGAAAGGAAGCACGATGAGAAAGTGATGATGGGAGTCTCGCTGGATGGCCTGGTGGCGCGCCCCGGCAAGTTCGGCGCCGGCGGCTGGGGACTGCCGCCCGAGGACCCGGCCCTGAAAACGCGGAAACTCCGCTGGCTCGATGCAGCGGGCCTGCACCTGATGGGCCGTCATACCTACAAGGAAATGGCCGGATTCTGGCCCACCTCCGACGACGAGTACGCCAAGCCGATGAACGACATACCCAAGGCCGTGTTCTCCACGACGCTCACCCAAGCGGACTGGCCGCAGACCACGATCGCCAGCGGCGACCTGGCCGAGGAGATCAGGGCCCTCAAGAACGAGCCCGGCAAGGACATCATCGCCTGGGGAGGTGCCGCCTTCGCGCAGTCGCTCACCAGGCTCCGCCTGGTCGATGAGTACCGGCTCGTGCATCAGCCAGTGGCCCTGGGAAACGGGCTCCCGCTCTTCGCGGGACTCACCGCCCCCCTGGTGCTCGACCTGATCGAACCCCAGGCATATGCCGATGGCGCAGTGCTCCACGTCTACCGGCCAATCACAACAACCACGGGGTAAGCGAGCCCAGCCCACCGACAGCCAGCAACAGACAGCGGGCGCCGACCGCGGAGATGAGCGAATAAGAAACGGTTCGCTGCATGACCCCGCGAGCGGAAAGGGCAACTCACCGTAACCCGCCAGAAGCTGAGAACTCCACGCGCGCATCCTGGTCGACTCGCGCCGCCCGAACCGTGTCCCAACCGGGGGGACTGTGTTTTGCATTGGCCGCCGTCGGGGTCGACGAGAGGCCGCCCCGGGCAGGAGGCACCAGGCCAGCGGCCATGGGAGGGGCTTATCGGCATCAGCCGGCCTGCACGGGCGCGCCGATAGGATGCAGGCGCGGAAGGTGCAGAAGTAGCCTGGGCCGACTGATCGCCGACGACTGCCGCTACTGGAAGATGAGGATCTGACCGGTGAGGCGGTCATCGAGCCGGCTGATCCGCCCGGTCGACGCGCCGACGGTCGCCGTGGCGTGCTTCTTCCGTGACGTCGTCGAGGAACTCTCCGGCCGTCAAGACGCGAGGTCCGTGTGCCGCCTGCACAGCGAGATGGGTCCGGCATCGTTGTGGGAGATCGAGCACCGGGGTGTACGGCTGGGCGCGTTCCATCCCGGAGTCGGGGCGCCGCTGGCCGGTGCCATGCTCGAGCAGGTCATTGCCCGCGGAGTCCGCGGAGTCATCGCCTGCGGCGGGGCATGGGCGCTGGTACCGGAACTGGTAATGGGGCACGCGGTGATCTTGACCGGCGCTGTGCGCGACGAGGGCACGTCCTTCCACTACCTACCGGCCGACCGGGTCGTCTCGGCTGACCCGGGTCCGGCTGAGAGCCTGGCCGGCGCGCTGAGCGCCGCCGGCGTGGAGACGACGCACGGCCTGAGCTGGTCGATGGACGCCATCTACCGCGAGACCCGGGCCCGGGTCTCGCGCCGGGTGGAGGAACGGTGTCTAGTCGTCGAGATGGAAGCGTCCGCGCTGATGGCGATCGCCCGCTACCGCTCCGTCCCGTTCGGCGAGGTGGTGATGGCCGGAGACTCGCCAGTGCCGAGCTGATGACGGGCGGGGACGTGGGTGGCGATGTCGTAGTGGCCGCAGCGCAGGTTCTGGACGAAGGCGTGACCGGCAGCGAGAATCCGCGCTGAGCGGTGCCGCTTCAGCCCGCGCATCGGCCGGAGCCGAGCTTTGAGCCGCCCGTGATCTGCCTCGACTGGCTTACTGGCGTATCGGTCCACGCTGTGCAGCGCTGAAGGGATCAGCTCATCCAGGACCCGCGGATAGGCGGAGGCGGCCCCGGTCAGTGGTGACCTCGACCGGGATCACGCCAGCCCGCATGGCCCGGGTGAAGAAGCGCCAGGCTGCTGCCAGGTCACGCCTCATCGACCGCAGGACGTCCATGACCTGTCCATGCTGGTCGATTGCCCGGTACAGGTAAGCCCACTGGGCGGATACCTTCACGTACGTCTCATCGACGAACCACCGGTCACCGGGGGCATGGCAGCACGGCCGGGCAGCCTCGATGAACTCGGGCGTGAACCGCTGCACCCAACGGTAGATGGTGACGTGATCAACGGTGACACCGCTCGGCCAGCAGTTCCTCGACCTCACGGTAAGACAGGCCGTACCGCAGATACCAGCGGACCGCGACGGCGATCACCCCCCGCGGGAACCGGAAACCAGCGAACACCGAAGACGAGCCAGACGACGCCACCGAACTGGTCTCCGCCCGCCGCGATCGACCAACGCAACACAGCCTTCGCACGCCGTTGCCGGCGAGCAATCACCGTAGCTTTCCAGTCTGGCGGCTTACTCACCGAAGGGGTTGAGGACCTGGACTCCGGCCAGCTCAAAGTCCTTGACGTTGCGGGTGACCACGGTCATGCCGTGCACCCTCGCCGTTGCTGCAAGGAGCGCATCGATCACCGGGAGGGGCTGCGCGAACTGGTGACGGCCCCAGGCAGCGGCGACCGGGAGGGTGACCGGGAGAACCCGATCCTCGAACCCGGTCTCCACATCCCTGAGCCAGCGTTCGAGGGCGGAAGCCTGGTGCCGGTCTCCCCGGCCGCGGACTCTCGCGATCCCCTGCTCGATCTCGCCCAGGGTCAGCACCGAGACGTGCAGCCGGTCCGGCGGCGTGGCCGCGATCCAGTCGGCTACGCCCGCCGCGGGCTGGCGCTTACGCGTCTCCGACAGCACGTTGGTATCGAGCAGGTAGGTCACATGCCCGCCTCAAGATCGACCGCACGCCCGAAGTCGGCCTTGCGCTCAGCCTCGATCTCTGCGAAGACATCAGCGGCGCCGTCGTGGAGTTTCGGACCGCCGAGCAGGATGCTCGCAAGATCCACCGCAGGCCGGGTCAGCCGGCGATACTCACCGATATCTACGACTACCGCGACATCCTCTCCGTGCCGGGTGATGACCTGCGGCCCCTCGCTCGTTACCGCACGGATCATCTCGCTGAAGCGCTGCTTGGCGTCTTGGATCTGCCAGTGATCCGGAGTCGGTGACGTCATGAGCACCTTCCTAGATCTATCTAGTCCTGTCTAGACAGATTACCATCAACTAGCGTGCAGGGGAGCACCGGAAACGCCTGTCGGGTAGAGGCATGCCTGGCCTGCGAGCTGCAGCGATGTGCCGCTGTTCAGCCATAGGACATGATTAACTGCCGTGTTGTGCGTGCCGAAAACCTCGTCCACGTCATGCGACCAGGTGATATTCGTTGATCAGGCCACTGATGCGCGTCTGTCTTCGGACGCGGTATTGACCGAGATCGGCCGGCTCGGGGAGCGGTTTCAGCGGTGCGGCGCCGTGCAGGGAGCGGTGCGGGCGGTGCTGATTGTGGTGGGTCTTGCGACGCGAGGTCGCGCGTGGTGAGTGAGCTAGTTGAGGAGGTCCGGCTGATGCTGGAGATAGCTCCAGGTTGTGTTCGACCTGTCCCCGCCGTGACGTGCGTGGCCGGTTCTGGATCGGTCGGGTGCGGAGCTCACGGAAAAGCCCGCGAGGTCCCTGAGGTTCGAAGTCGTGCGCCGGTCGATCCAGGGCCAGCCGGTCAGCGCTGCGCATAACCCGGCCCTGTTCATAAGGCGGCTTATGTTCAGCTGAACATAAGCGCGCCCTGGGGCGTCCCTTTCGTCCGGCGGGCGAGCACGCCATCAGCCTTCAGCATCGGGGCTTTCAGCCAGCGCTCCACATACATCAGGATCCATTTCTGGTCCGTATGCCGCGCAAGTGCCCTTAGCATCAGATCCCATGGCACGGAGTCAAAGAAGGCCCTGACGTCCAGATCGACGACCCAGTCCCTCCTCCAGCATCGTTCCCGGCACACCCGGACCGCATCAACCGGGGACCGCCCCGGACGGTAGCCATAGGAGTCGTCATGGAACACTTTCTCCACGTCCGGCTCCAGCGCCAGCACCGCCACGGTCTGCGCCACCCGGTCAGCCACGTTTGGTATCCCGAGAACCCTCGTCCCGCCTTTCTTCGGTATCTCCACCGCGCGGACCGGCCCGGGGAAATACGACCCCGACGACATGCGATTCCACAGCTTGTAGAGATTCCCTTTCAGGTTCTCCTCGTACTGCCCGATCGTCACGCCGTCGGCCCCGGCCGCTCCGCCGTTCTCCTTCACCTTCAACCACGCATCCCAGACCAGGCGCTTGGGGATGTCGTACGACTTGCCCTGAGACTCCGGTTCACTCATGCGATTCCTCCCTTCCGGTTGATCACACTCGATTACCAGGACGACCCCGCCCCTTGGCTCCACCCCCACTGCGATACGCAGGGACTTCACAGCTACTACGGGCGAGTCCGCCAGCGTGCCCCGCGACGGTACTCTGCTCCTTGCGGTTTTCGCCGCTTGGAGTTCTCCCTCTCGCCCCCGGGCAAGCCGGCGGCGGTATCGGGGCGCACCTTCACATGTTCCATGCGAAAGCCCGGACCGGGATCATGCTGCCTATATGCCGGACACCGCCCGGGCAGTAGACGGGTATCCCCCAGACTCATCCCGGGACCGTGGTGCAACCCCGGTTCTGATGTCACCTAAACTGTTTTCGACACGTCAGCGGCAGAGGGCTTGCGCCCATCGCTCATCTTCCCGATCCACACCTGACGTGATCACGTCACGCCTTTTCCCGCGACGTTCTCCACAACGGTCTTCAGCCAATGCAGATGCGGGCGGTTTGAAGCCATCCCCCGCAGGACGACTCCGGAGGGCCAGACAACCTCCATCTCTTCGCACAGCACCGCAGCCAACACGCCGGCCTCTCACAAGCCGACTTGTCTTCCGCGTTCATGTTCACAACACCACGACGGTCTTCAGCCAACGCAGCATGAGGCGGCTTGAAGCCTCCCTCCGCAGGGCGACTCCGAAGGGCCACGAAACCTTCATCTCCCGCACAGCACCGCATCAAGGACTCGCTCCTACATCAGGTCCTCCTTGCGTTCAGGACACACCTCGGCACGCACAGGGTGGCCCGTCCATATCGGCGGCTCGGCCGAGCGTTCTCCCTGACGTACACCTATCACTCAGAGTGATGCTGTCGGTCGACGTAGCCCGCGGGCCGAGTCGGAAGGTCCACTGTGAGTGATCTCTCGGCGCGCTCGCTGCTCGCTGGCCGAGGTGCTCGTCAATCTTGGTATATGGCCGGTCTGATCGGACGTGCCTGTACGTCGACAGGACACTACGACGGTGGGCGACACGTCCTCACTCCGCGCGGGGCGGTCGGTAGTCCGGGGGCTTCTCGCCGGCCGCCTTGTGCAGCTCATCGATGAGGCGGTCGACGTCCGACCTGTTGTTGAAGAAGTGGCAGGACACCCGGATCCCGCCGATGTTCGACGTAAACCTCATCGCGACGTACACGCCGCGCTCGTGGAGCCTTCGCAGGAGCTGGTTCTCTTCATCGAGCGAGTCGTAGAACCGGAAGACAACCATCCCGGACCTGTGCTCCACGTCCCGGTGGGTCACGAGGAACGCGCCGGCCGACTCGAGCTGGTCCATGAGATAGCTAGTCAGTTCCCTGGCATGCTGCTCGATCGCGCCGATACCGACAGCGTTGACGATCTTGAGGCTCTCGCCGAGAGCGATGGCACCGAGGTAGTTCGACGTGCCCGCGATCTCGAACCGCTTGGCCGACCGCTGGAAGGTCCAGTCCGCTACCGGAGTGATGCCCGGCGTCCCGAAGTAGGTGCCCCAGCCACCCTCCGGTTCCTCGAGTGCCAAGTAGCCCCACATCTTCGGTTCGATCGTCGGCAGCAGCCGTCTGTTGATGTAAAGGATGCCGCAGCCGAATGGCGCGTTGAGCCACTTGTGCCCGCCGGCGACCATCATGTCCATGTAGCATGCCTTGGTGTCGAGGTCGACGATCCCCACGTGGTGCACGGCATCGACGACGAACCACAGGCCTCGCTCCTGGCACAGCCGGCCGAAGGCCTCGAGGTCGGCCTTCCACCCGTTGCACCACTGCACCGAGCTCAGCACGATCATCTTCGTGCTATCGTCGACCGCCCTCTCGAAGTCGGCCGCCTCGATGCGACCATAGCCGCTCGGGACCACCCTGACCGTGATCCCTCGGTCCTTCTGCATCGTCCACGGGATGGCGACCTGGAGGAACTCCAGGTCGCAGGTGAGGACTGTCGACCCCTCGGGCATCTCCAGGCACATGGCTGCCACGTTCAGCCCGTACGTCGTGCTCTCCACAAGCGCGATCTCTTCGACGTCGGCGTTGAGCAGCCGCGCGGCCTCGTGCACCGGCTCGATCCGCCGCGTGTCCATAGCGATGTGGTAAGCGCTCGACGACTCCTGTGGGCAGATCTCGCACATCTCGATGAACTCGATGAGCGCCCTCTTCGTCGGCTGCGGGATGATGCTGCAGCACGCTGCGTCCAGAAATGCCTTGGTCTCCAGGCCCCGCCACTGCGCCCGAGCTTCACTCAGTTCCAAAGGTGCTCCTTTCCGCCGTCACATGTGCGGTCGCACGGGGCGGGGTCCGCCCTGATCATGGCGCACCAGATCGACCTGTTCAGCGTGTCTCAAATGGCGGACACCGGGTGCCTTGAGGCCGACCATAGACCATAGCGGCGGCTCGGCGCGCGTTCTCCCTGCCCTTCTTTATCACTCACCGTGATGCCGTTTGCCCATGCCGGCTGCCGACTCAGTGCAGCGTAACTGGTCTGGAGATCGCTGCGCGGCGAGGTGATCGACGATGCTGCGAGCGAAGAGCCTGGCCGCCGCGGCTAGATCCCGCCCGACCTGGCCCGCGCCCTATGCGGCAGAAGAGTGCGGCGTCCCAGTACAACAGCGCCTGCCAAAGCACGGGGCGTGGTGGATGCACGAACGGGTAATACATCATCTTCATTGTCGGCATCGGGTCCAGCCACTAAATTTAGTCTTGGAGCAACCCGAGGGTATTGCCGTCGGGATCCTTGAACCAGGCGCCCTTGCTGGTTCCCAGTACCGCGATGCCCTTCTCGTCGGTCGCGATCTGGGGCTGGTCGTAGCGCTCGAATCGGACGTCGTTCGCGGTCAGGTTATCAACGACTGCCTCGATGTCGTTCACGTACCAGCCGGCCACGGTCGCGCGCGACTTTCCCGCGTCTGGAGGGGAGGGAAAGATATGGAGCATTGTCTGCTCGCCGCACTGATAGGTGCGCCCGCCGTCAGGGTCATCGCCTTGCGCCGTGAGGCCGAGCTTTTTCTCGTAAAAGTCCCTGGCGAGCTTCATGTCTGACACGGCGACGACCGCGCCGACCCTGTAGCTGCTCAATGCCATCGCTGAATTCTCCTCTGCGAGCCGCGTCCTAGGCTGGGACATGGTCCCAGCCGCTTCGTCGACCCAGGTCCGCTCGGTGCCCGGACGGCCCGGTTTATTTGAATCGCGGTCCTGCGAGGCCTCTGGCCGAACCTGGCCCGAGGCCTCGCAGCAGGACCTACCCCTCGGACAGAATCAGCAGCGTATCGGGATGTACGCCATCGTGCTTCATCGCTTCCGCGGCCCCCTCGGTCTGCATGAGCCGCTCGAAGGCGGCGAAGTCGGGTATCTCGACGATCAGCCCGACCCGGTTCGATCCGTTCGGGTCCCGGAAGGCGCGCACCGTAATGCCATGCGGCCCGAAAAACTCTTCCCGCTTCCCGGACTTGAGCCAGCGCTCGACGTCGTCAACCTCATGAAAAGCTAGATACGTGGCCATATTGCCTCCCGGTAGATGGTTAGGTCACTGAGTTTGTCGCGAAGCCGACCAGCGTCGCCTGCGCGTTTCGCTGCGGCTCGCCAGCGAATCCGCGCTCGGGGATCTCGACCATGTCGATCAACTCGTCCTCCGCGAACTCCGTGCCCAGCACGGCAGCCGCCGCTGGCTCGCACTGGGAAGATCGAGCGACCGCCCCCGAAGTGGTCACAACCTGAACCGGGCCCAGCACGCGCACGAACCCGATGCCTCCAGCCTGCCTCCCCCACTATCCCATCATCGCACGTCAACGCGGCCAATAATAGCTCGAGCAGCGTGCAGGCAGCGCTCCCGCCTGAATCACCCACGGGTTCGGCGGAGATGATGTGCACCGTTGACCGGAGCGGGGGACGGTGCGCCGAAGCGTTATCCGGCAAAGTTCCGGCGAAGATCCTGGATCTGTTCGCCCGAGGAGGCCGTCGACGTCGGGCTGCGTTCCGTCTACATTGCGATCACGCCGTGGCAATTCGGTGGCTCGTTTAGAAGTGGTTCTTGCCGGTCAAGATTCCGTTCAGTACACGGTTCAAATTAGGAGCAGCGCTCGGTCCTGGCCATTATCGCGACGCACACCACCACAAACACCGGCGTGACCGAGCCGGAGCGGCGGACGGAATTGTGGTGGCCATCGGGCAGATCCACGACTCGAGCTCAAGCCCCGAAGCTGGGCCAGCCGAGGCCCCGAGGAGGCCTGGGGCGGAAGGGCTGGGTCCACGATGGTCCTCACCGGACCGGCACGCCACTCACATCCCGCCCCCTGGGGCGGCGGCGCCAATACCCGTCGGCAGCTCTTCCAGCCTGGAAGACGGGAACTGGGCATTGCCGCCGAAGGTAGGCACCGGATCCAGCCATTCGTCGCGGGTGCAGGGCCGTTCCGAGCTGAATCGCCACTGCTGCGAGTCGCGGAAGGCGCCCGTCAGAAGCGGTTGTCGCCGTATCCGGGTTAACATCGCCGGATGACCGGTGAGCCGTTTGTTCCAGCCGACTTTGCAGTACCTGACGGACTCGTAGCTGACAAGGGATTGCGGCTGGCCCCGCTCGGGCCGAAGCACAATGAGGCAGACTACGCAGCCTGGACGCACAGCATCGACCACATTCGCGCGACGCCGGGATTCATCGGCCGCAGCTGGCCGCATCCGATGTCCCTGGAAGACAATCTGCGTGACCTCGAACAGCACGCGCAAGATTTCGCCGAGCGCCGCGGGTTCACCTACACCGTGCTCGGCGCCAACTCTGATGAGGTCATCGGCTGCGTATACATCTACCCGCTTAAAAGCCAGGAGCCGGGCGGCGGCACCGAGGGCGTGCAGGGCGCGACCATCCGGTCCTGGGTGCGTGCCGACCGCGCCCAGCTCGACCGCGTCGTCTACGACGCCGTCCTCGCATGGCTGGAACGCGACTGGCCGTTCCACTCGATCGAGTACGCTCCCCGCGCCTGACCTGCGACTCCGCTACATGGCTGAGAGGATCATCGCCTTGCGCAAGGGCGTGAGCCACGATCCGTGCGACCATGTCTTCTGCTCGCTCGCCTGAACAGCGTCGCCGTCAGCAAGCTTCACCCGCCAACGGTCAAGGCAGGACAGAACGATCTTTCACGTGCAGCACAACCAGCCGCACTGGCGACCAGATTGCCCGCCAGAACGCCGGCACTGCGTTATCCGGGGCTTGGCAGGCCGGCGGATTCTGGCACGGCACGGGCGTTTGGGCATGGTGGCAGGGGGTGCCGGGTCAATGGCCTGGCGACGGGCTGCGCCGGTCATTAAAGATGGTCAGGACCGCCATTTGATTGAGCAGCCCATGCTGGGCCGGTGCGGCTCGGGCACCGGCTGGCCGGCCAGGGTCAGCTCGATGGCCGCGCGGAGCAGTTCGCCGGTCACCGGCTGGCCGTTACCGGGTGTGGACTGGTCGAACGCGCCGCGGTAGGCCAGCCGGCGCGCGCTGTCGTAAAGGAAGAAGTCCGGCGTGCAGGCGGCGTGGTAGGCGCGGCCGGCCTTCTGGTCGGCGTCGACCAGGTACGGGAAATTCCAGCCAGCACGCCGGGCCTGCCCGGCGAGCTCGTGCGGCCGGTCGTCGGGGTAGGCATCGGCGTCGTTGGTGCAGATGCCCACGACGGCCAGGTCAGGGTAGTGCGACAGCAGCGTGCCCAGCGCGGTCTCGAGGTGGCGGACGTAGGGGCAGTGGTTGCACACGAAGGCGACCAGCAAGGCAGGCGCGGCGGTGAAGTCGTCGCGGCCTGTCATTGTGCCGCTGGTGTCGGGGAGGGTGAAGTCCGGCGCCTGCGTGCCGAGCCGGACCATCGATGACGAGACAGCCATACCGGAACCTTACCCGCGTCCCGCGCGCGCTCCGCCCGGTCGGCCGGGTGGGCCGTCCCGAGGAGGCCGCAGCGGCTGTCAGAAATTTAGCCGGCGCAGATCGACCTGATATGCAAGGCCTCGACCGGTGATCTACGGTAGGCCGCCAGCCGCCCAGAACGGCGGCTCGGCGCATCCAGGCCGCTCTGTGCGCGTCGCCGTTGCCTCGGGTTCGGCTCCCGTGGCCGTGGGAGCAGCCAGCGAGTGCCCGGCGGGGCGGTGCACAAGCTGCCCGCAGACCTGCGCAAGGCGCTGCTCGCCAACACCGCGGCGCTCGATGCCTGGAAGGACATCACGCCTCTGGCCCGCAACGAGTTCATCTGCTGGGTCGACGATGCCAAGCAGGAGATGACCCGAGAACGCCGCATCCGCTGGACCCAGGAGGAGCTCCAGGAAGGCCAGCGCTGGCCCTGCTGCTGGCCGGGGTGCAGGCACCGCGAACGGATCGGCAGGTAGCGGCCGGGATCATGAGCGCCCATCATGTGCTGCTCCTACGTGCGCTTACCAGGAGACGCGGCGGCTGCGCTCATGGACGCTTCAGGAACCTCAAACCGAACGCCGCGAACACCAGGACAATTCCGACGTTGACTATCAGCCGCTCCCAGAGCTGGTTCCTGAAGAACAGGACGTCCACGCCGACCACGACGGCTACCAGCGCGAGTACGTAAAGCACGACGGCTACCTGTCTTCCCACCGTTTCGTTTTACTATGTGCGACGGAGTGGAGCAAGAGCGGCGCTGGTTTCAGTGAAACGCTTACGCTGGCTGAACCATTTGATGCCCTGCTCTCCCGAGGTGCGCCACGCCTGCGTGTCACCAACCCGCGCTGGCGCGGTTTGAGGCACGCAAGGTGAGGTGCCGAGCAGTGCGGTTAGGTCGGGATCGGCAGGATTGGTGTGTCTGCTGGTGAACGTCTGGCCCGTGGCCACTCAAAGGGATAGTTCCCGCATACGGCCTCGGATGTCTTCGTGATCGTCAAAGCCGGGCAGTCGGCCAGAGGTAGCCCGTCACGAAAGGGCGTTGCCGTTGATCACCGATCCATGCCAGATAAATAGGCCGACAACAAACGTCCGGCCGCCAGGTTAACGGCTGAACCCTGGCTGCCAGGAGGGGGCCGTGCCTGACAGGTCAGGCGGTACCAGCTGACCATTCGATTGTCGGCGGCCGGCCGGCGGAGCAGGTCGGATTGCCCTTCGGGTCGGTCAGGCCAAGCCGACCGACGAGCAGGCCGGTCCTGGCAGCCTCGCCGAGGACCGCTGGCGGCACGCCGTCTAGCCACAGTTTGGCCCGGCGGAAAAGCGTGGCCGTGCCGGCATCGTCGATGGTGACCCAGTTCAGGTAGATGAAACGGCCGCCTGACGGCCCTTGAATGTAGGGGCCCTTAATGTCCGAAGCGATGCCGTTCGGATCCGCCTCCGCGCAGAGCTGGCACTCGAATGCCCACGTCGCGGTAGGCGCGTCGCCCGGGGACAGGCCCAGCAGCTCGTCACGCTTGCCGCGGCGCTGGATTCCCACGTGAATGTTGCGGTAGCCGCCTGGAACATCATTGCTCGGACCGCACGATCGACCCGGCAGGTCAATGCCCTCGATCCGGATTTGCATTGAACTATTATCTTCCGCCAGCGGGACAGCGCGGGCCGCCGGCGGGCACGCCCCGCCCATGGCCGGAAGCTGATGCCGATACTGCGCCATGCGCATGCCCGGCATCGCGCAGCTGCCACCTTCTGCTATTACTCAGGGTGATGCCGTCGAGCGAACAGCCCGAGGCCGATCCTCGGGTCGGCCCAGAGTGCGACCAGTCTGCTCCAGGTCGCCGTCGGTCGTCGGCCCGGGATGCCGTCGGCTGTGCCATGCCTAATCCAGCGCGCTGTATGGCCGGCCGCAGACGACGACCGACGCGATCGTGACGAGGACGACCATCAGCACCTCGGCGCGATCCGGCGCGATCCGGCGAGGTGGGGCGGTGGTGGCGCGGGAAGTCCGACAGCATGTTCACGTTCGCGGCCACTCAGTCGAGATCGAACTCGTTGCTCTCGATGTCCTGCATCACGATGCACGACTCGTTGTCGCCATCGGCAGGCAGTAGTCGCACGCGTACCGCGCCGAGCGCGACCAGCCGTGCGCATTCGGCCTCAAGTGCGGCCAGGCGCTCTTCGCCCACGAGCCCGGTGCCGACCCGCACGTCAAGATGCAGTCGATTCTTGACGACCTTGCCTTCAGTCGAAGGTGACTTGGAACTGCTTGACCGACGCCATCGGTCCACCATAGAGGCGCGACCAAGCCATCGCCGCGCGGGTCACGGTCTCGCGTGACATGGGTTGGTGACCCGGTCGGGTCGGCTGCACCGAGGGCTGAGGAAGAACCACGAAACCTGCCAGGAACGCGCCCGCCGCAGCCCCATTGCTCCCCTGGAAGGGGTCCCAGAAACGGTCTTGTCGCTCATGGCAGCCGTTCTGCCCACCGGCAACCGCGACCATGCGGAGAGCAAGGAGAAAGAGAGGCGGCACTGACCCGCCGATACGCGCGCTCATCGGCAGTTCCGAGCGGATGACCGTCCGCTCACGCATGTGTCTGTGTGGGGTGCATCCGCTCGTGCGCAGGGCAGCCAGGGTCTGGACTGAGCCTGGTACGGCGCCTGAGGTTCCTGACCGCAGGTGATGTCAGCACCGGCAACCGGGCCGGCCGACGTCCCGATGATCACGAGGTAACCGTCGACGGATACCGGCGTCATCAGGATGATCTTTCTCATCTGGGGTTGCCTCGACGGGATCCGGGCGGTTCGGAGGCCGGGGCTCAGCCCTCGGCTAGATAGCCGTACCGGTCGCGGAAGGCGTCGGGCGTGAGCCCTGAGGCCTCTGCGATAGGGCGGAGCCTCTCCGGATCTTCGAGATCCTCGCGGTCCAGCCGGATCATGTACTCGCGGGCCACCCGGTACGAACTCGACTCGACATTCACCAGCCGGATCCGCACCCGCCCCGTCTCCGGATCGCTGAACGACCCGAAGGGCAGTGGCACCATGTGCCCCTCCTGGATCGTGATCATGCCGCCGGGCTCGCCGCCCTCCAGCAGCCGCTTCAGGTAGTCGACAGCGCCGTAGCCGAGGTCGCGGGTGTAGTCGATGTCGAACGGGATGGGGGGCGCGCACCGCAGCTCGTAGCCGATGTTCTTGCCCTCGACCGTGACGTTCTGCCCTCGCTCCTTGAAGCGGTCCTTGACCTGCTTCGCCAGCAGGCGGTCCAGCTCCAGCTCGGCCAGCCGGACGTTGCCGTGCTCGTCTCGCTCGACCTCCGGCATGGCCTTCCGGAGCTCGTCCTGGGGGAGGCGCAGGCCGATGCCCTCGGCTAGTACCGCCACGCCGAACGGGCGGCCGTGGCCGATCCGCTTGAGCATCGAGGTCTCGAGAACGTCCACCAGGCGTGGCAGCCGGATGGGCTCGTCTCGGGGGAACTCCTCGGCGATCACCGTGAGGGTGGCCCCGGCCGCCTTTCCGATGCCCAGGGCCAGGTGGCCGGCCGAGCGGCCCATGGCCACTACCAGGTACCACCGCCGGGTGGTGATGGCGTCGGTCATCAAATTGTTGACGATCTGGACCCCCACGCTCCTGGCGGTCTCGAAGCCGAAGGTCGGCGCGCCGCCTGGTAGCGGCAGGTCGTTGTCGATGGTCTTCGGCACGTGCGCCACGCGCAGGCCCCCTCCGGCCGCCTCGGCCAGCCGCGACGCCGAGAACGCGGTGTCGTCCCCGCCGATCGTCACGAGCACGTCGATCCCCAGCTTCCGCAGCGACTCGAGACAGGCGTGCAGCCTCCAGTCCGGGTCTGCGGCGTCCTCGTCCCGCACCGTCGGGTTGGCCCGTGAGGTCCGGATGATCGACCCGCCCTGAACGTGGATTCTCGACACGTCCGTGATGGACAGGAGCCGCGCCTCCTCGATCCGGCCCTCGATCAGGTGCTGGAAGCCGTCCATGATCCCCACGACGTCCCACCCAGAGTTCCGGGCCTCGATCGTGGCTGCAGAGATGACCGAGTTCATCCCCGGGGCGGGGCCGCCACCGCACAAGATCCCCAGCCTCACACGCCCATCGTTCCAGCAACCAGGCGTTCCTGACAAGCGGACCGGCCCCGGCCTGCGCCGATCTGGACCCTGACGGACGGCCTGGCCTGTGCTACACGCACACCGAGTTCGGCGTTCCGGTGATCGGCGTGGGCAAACAGCCTGCCGTACCGATGTCCACGCCGCGCCGGTGTTCCGCGGCACCTCTGCCCGGCCGCCCGGCGATCGGGTCGCCCCGGCGGGTAGCTGAGCAAGGCGAGGGGAACCGGCTGCATCCGCGCTTTCCCGGGGTGGCTAGGGCAGCGGCATCAGCCCGTTCTCGGGGAAGACGGCCGCTCTGGTGGCCATGATGGCCTGGTCGAGCGGATCTGCCGGGTCGTACCCGGACTCGAAGCGGGCATATCCTGTCTCGGCGCCTTCGGTCATGGACTCGGGTACGGGGCGGCCGGTGGCGCGGGACGCGTGCTCGCGCCAGGCGGCGGGGATGCGGGCGCCGGGGTCGATCGGATGCCCGGCGGCCTCCGCCAGCAGGTGCGCCCAGGTCCTGGGGACGACCTGGAGCAGCTCGTAACCGCCTCCCCCGGTGAGGAGCCAGCGGCCGCCGGCCACCTGGTGGGCCAGCTCGTGGATCGCGGCGTGCGCGGTGCGCTGCGCGTCAATGGACAGCTGCAGGCCGGCCAGGGGGTCGAGCCGGTGGGTGTCACAGCCGTGCTGACTGACCAGGATCGCTGGCCGGAACGCGCGCAGCAGCGGCGGCACGACCGCGTGGAAGGCGCGCAGCCACTCGGCGCCCGTGGTCCCGGTCGGCAGGGCCACGTTCACCGCTGATCCCGGCGCTCCTGGCCCGCCTGTCTCGGACGGCAGGCCGGTGCCGGGGAACAGCGCTGCCGGATGCTGGTGCAGGCTGATCGTCAACACTCGAGGATCGTTATAGAAGGCGGCCTGCACTCCGTCGCCGTGGTGCACGTCGATGTCGACGTAGGCGACCCGCTCCGCGCCCTGCCGCAGCAGCCAGGCGATCGCGACCGCCAGGTCGTTGTACACGCAGAACCCGCTCGCGTTGCCGCGCATCGCGTGGTGCAGCCCGCCCGCGATGCTCGCGCCATGCTGCGCCGCGCCGGTCCAGACCGCGCGGGCTGCCGCCAGGGTCGCTCCCGTCACCAGCGCGGATGCGTCGTGCATCCCGGGGAACACCGGGTCATCGTCGGTGCCGAGGCCGAAGAAACCCAGCAGCGGGGAGTCCGGCCGGTCCCCGCTCGCCCGCCGCACCTCCGCGATGTAGCGCGGGTCATGCACCAGCTCAAGCTCTGCGTCAGTGGCCGACCGCGGGCACTCGACCGACACCCCGGCCTCTGCGAACAGGCCGAAGGCCCGCGCCAGCTCGATCGTCAGCTCAACCCGGGCGGGCGCCATCGGATGGCTGGCCCCGAAGTCATAGCCGGCCAGCCGCTCATCCCAGGCCACATACAGTGTGCAGGCCATCCGCCCACCCTCCAGTCATGCGAACCCGGAGAGCTTGGTCGCGGACCTCATCGGGATCTTCTTCGTCGGCGGGCCAGCCAGCGGCTGGCCTCTATGGCACCCGGTCAGCTTGGCCACCACGCCGCCTGACCTGGTCCCACCTCTACATTCGCAATTCTACACTAGCAATTCTACACTAGCAATAGATTTCCAGAAAAGTGGCTGACCTGCACTATCGCCAGCAGGCCAGCCACGGTGACGGTTGGCTGGCCGGGTGCTGCTCAAGATCGTCCACTTGCTAGTTCGCCGGGTACTCGGCCTGGTCGTCCTAGCATTCCGCGGCGACCCGGCCAAGGATGCTGAGCTACTCGTCCTCCGGCACGAGAACGTGGTGCTGCGCCGCAATGTCGGCCGGGTGCGCTACGAGCCGGCCGACCGGATGTGGTTCGCCGCACTGGCCCGGCTCCTCCCCCGCAGGCGCACCTGGCCGGCGTCACCGCCAACCCGACGGCGCGTGGACGACACAGGCAGCCCGCCACGTCCTGATGGACCTCGGCAGGTGTGCGGCTTCAGTCAAGTTCCTGATCAGGGATCGTGCAGGCCATTTCGCCGACGCCTTCGACGCCGTGTTCCAGGCGGACGGCATCAGGATTCTCGCCAGCCCGCCGCGGGCGGGCAGAGCAAATCCCATCTGCGGGAGGATCATCGGAACCCTGCGCCGGGAAGTCCTCGACGTCCAGATATTGCTCCAGCGCATCGCGGGCAAGCGCGGACAGGCTCTTGCCTTCGGCTGCGGCACGCTGCTCTGCTTGCGCGCGGATGTTTTCCGGAGCCCGGAATTGCACGCACGGCGAGTGCACGCCGCCGCCGGTCAGCGACCACCGCCTTCATCCACCAGTTCCCTGGCAGGAACCCGAAGATGGTCACGCGGCGGCCGGTCACATGTCATGGCGTCGCGCCTGGGGCAAGATCAACGATCTCCGCGATGGCGGAACAACAAAGGCTAAATCACTAGCCAAGAAATAGGTACGAAATATCTATGAAACCCCGGGGCCCCATACTCTGAGGGTGAGTGAGCGTCCGGAGTTCGTGGCTGCCGGGGTCGAGGAGGAGTTCCATACGGTCGATCTGAGGACACGGCGGTTGACTGCGCAGGCCGACAGCGTCTTGGAGCAGCTGCCCGGTGAGAGGTTTGTCTCGGAGCTCCAGCGGTCCGTGGTGGAGGCAAACAGCCGTCCCTGTGTGCGCTTGGTCGACCTCGCCGAAGACATCGCCGCCCTGCGACGGGCCCTAATCGCCGCGGCAGAGCCCCTCGGGCTCGGTATCGTGGCCGCCGGCACGCCGCCCATTGTCGACCCTGACGCGCTCAAGGTCACGGCCGATCCCCGGTACGAGAACATGCTGGACGAGTACCAGATGCTGGCCAGCGAGCAATTGATCTGCGCCGCGCAGGTGCACATCGACGTGGGCGATCGCGATCTGGCGGTGGCCGTCGCGCACCGGGTTGCGCCATGGTTGCCGGCCCTGTTGGCGCTGTCGGCGAGCTCGCCCTTCTGGCTCGGGGTGGACAGCGGTTACGCCAGCTACCGCACCCTGGTCTGGCGACGCTGGCCGACCACGGGCGACCTGGGCAGGTTCGAGTCAGCCGCGGACTACGACGAGACCTTGGCCGACCTCGTGCGGTCCGGGGTCATCAGCGACCCCGGCATGGTCTACTTCAATGTCCGGCCCTCGGCCCATCTGCCCACGGTGGAGCTGCGCATCTGCGACGCCTGCCCGCGTTTGGAGGACGTGGTCCTGCTGGCCGGGCTCTTCCGCTCGCTGGTGATCCGGGAGATCGACAGGGCGATCGCAGGCGCCCCGCCGATGCCCGTCCGCCCAGTGCTGCTCGAGGCAGCGACGTGGCGGGCCGCTCGGTCCGGCCTGGAGGGCAACCTCGTCGATCCAGCGACGGCCACCCCGGTGCCCGCCGGCCAGCTCATCGAGCGGCTGGTAGCAGAGCTCCGGCCCACGCTCGAGTCGACCGGCGACTGGGAGCTTGTGGCGGAGCTCACGGAGTCGGCGCTGGCCCGCGGTAGCTCGGCGGCACGGCAGCGCGCGGCATACGCCAGCGGCGGATTGCTGGAGGTCGTCGACACGCTGGTCGCGGAAACTCGCGCCAACACCGATTGGCTGCCGGGTGCGGGACCCGACCGCACCGCGGTCAGCGCGATGCTGCAGGGCTACAACGCCGCGGAGGACGAAGCGATCCTCTTCGACGGCAGCGCCCGCGGACCGTACGGACTAATCATGTCCGCGCTCGACAGGATCGGTATCAACGGCCTGTGCGAGCGGCAGAGATATCGCGACGAGGTCCAGCGGCGCATGGGAATGGTCTCCCACGCCGACGGCGAGGACTCCGGCCGGCTCTTTCCGATCGACCTCATTCCCCGGATCATCGCCGCCGAAGACTGGCATCCGTTGCAGGCAGGGCTGACGCAGCGGGTCCTCGCCCTGGAGGCGTTCCTGCACGATGCCTACGGGGAGCGCGCCGTGATCCGCGACGATGTGCTGCCGGCCTGGGCGATCGACGATTCGCCTGGTCTGCGGGCGTCGGGGCGGCAGATCCCCCGGTCGGCGGTGCGGTGCTGGATGGCGGGCATCGACCTGGTCCGCGATGGCGCCGGCCGGTGGGCGGTGCTTGAGGACAACCTGCGGGTTCCCTCCGGCATCGGGTACGCCATTGCCAACCGCTGGCTGGCCGCCCGGGTTCTGCCCGAGCTCATCCCCGCGTCACTGGGGCTCACCCCGGCGCCCAGGATGGCGGTGCAGGCACTGCGGTCTGCGCTGACCAGGATCTCGCCCCACGCCGCCCTGGTCACCGCAGGCCCGGCGGACTCGGCATTCTATGAGCACCGGCTGCTGGCCCACGAGCTAGGCATCCCCCTGGCCCAACCGGGCGAGATACATGTGGCGGACAACGGCGTGTGGATCGACGGCGCCGAGCCCGCCCGGGTGGAGGTGTTGTACCGGCGGATCGACGAGGACGAGCTATTCGGCGCCAGGGGTGCTGACGGGAAGCTGCTCGGCCCTGGCCTGCTGGATGCGATCCGCAATAGCGCCGTCGTCCTGGCTAACGCGCCGGGCAACGGGGTGGCCGACGACAAGAGCCTGTACGCCTATGTGCCGAAGCTGATCGAGTACTACCTCGGGCAACAGCCCTTGCTTGACAACGTGCCTACCTACCTGTGCCGTGACGCCAAGTCGCGCGCGGAGGTGCTGGACCGGCTGGAGGAGCTGGTGACCAAGCCGGTGCACGGTTACGGCGATCACGGAGTCGTGATCGGCCCTGATGCCACACCGGCGGAACTGCGGGCAGTCCGCTCCCGCATCCTCGCCGACCCGGCCAGCTGGATCGCCCAGGAGACCGTGTCCTTGTCGACGCATCCGACGCTCGTCGACGGCCGTCTGGAGCCGCGGGCAGTCGACCTCCGTTGCTTCCTGTGCCTTAGCGGCGGTCCCGTGGTCATTCCAGTCGCGCTGACCCGTGTGGCGCCGGGCGGAAGCAGGATCGTCAACTCGTCGCACGGAGGCGGGGCGAAGGACACGTGGCTGATGTATTGATGTCTTGATGTCTTGCGCCCTGGCCACCACCGCCCGAAGATCACCGATCTGTCCGTGGCCCATACCCTCAACCGAGATTCCGCCGTCGAGTGCCGGGAAGTGCAGCGCTGTGTCCTTGTTTCGGAGATGACGATCTCTGCGCATCCTGTTGGCCGGATGGGCCGATTGGGCCGACTGGGCCGCATACGCGGAAGGGCGGCCGGGGAGTGTCTTCAGTGGGCGGTCCAGCCGCCGTCGACTGGCGCGCGCCCAATGCGGCCATGATCGGACGCCGCGGGCAAGCTGGGTTACCGCGAGCGAGCGCTCGGCTTTAGCAATGCGCACTTTCATGCCTTCTGCGGCCGCGGGAGATGTCGGGGCGCTTCTGTCCTGACTTTCACTACCTGGTTTGTGGCCGAGTCTGACCTGGATGGCGTTAAGCCTCATGAGGGGAGGACGATGGTGAGCGGCGAAGGGGATTGAATGAGGAGCCGGGCATTTGCAGTAGGCGCTGCCGTCATAGGCGGTACGGCGGCAGCCTACGTCCTGGTGGTCAGGCCGAGGCAGCTCGGCGCGGACCGGTCGTCGCGGAGTGGCAGAAGGTCAAGGTCGGGGATGATGTCAAGCTCGCCCCCGGGGTTGGGCTGGCTGTAGCCGTTGTGGAGCAAGGCCGGGCGCTGGTCCTGCGAGGTGGCGTGCCGATGGCACAGTACCGCCGCCGTGGGTCCACTGCCGATCATCTACCCGGCAACAACCGCGGGTAATAGCCTGGAGGGTGCCGGTGGGCACCCGATCAGTCCCGCACCGGTGCCTGGGAGGGCCAGATGCGTATCAGCGACGTACTTCGCGTTAAGGGCGGGCAGGTCGTCACCGTCACCCCGGACACGGACGTGCGGCACCTTCTCACGGTGCTCGCCGAACATCGAATCGGTGCTGTCGTCGTCTCTCACAACGGCACCTCGGTCGACGGAATCGCCAGTGAGCGGGACATTGTCCGGGCGCTGGCCGAGCGAGGTGCCACGGTGATGTCTGAGGCGATCACGGCTATCTACACAGCCGAGGTGCACACCGTTACGCCACAGACCCCACTCGAGGAGGTCATGCGCATCATGACCGAGCACCGGGTCCGGCACGCGCCGGTCGTGGTTGACGGCGGCTTGCGGGGGATCGTGAGCATCGGCGACGTGGTGAAGAACCGTATCGACGAGCTCGAAACCGAGCAAGCGCATTTGACCAACTACATCACCGGTAGCCGCTAACGTGTCGGCTCAGCCTGCTGACGCCTCCAACGGTCTCCTCGAGAGCCTCGTAGCGCCATCAGCGCCGCTCCAGATCTCCGGCGGCCGCCTGGCCCTGATGACGTCCAGCTGGCGGACCGTCCCGCCGTCGGCGCGCCCGGCCCCAGACACGGGTACCCGCGTGCCCCGCAGGGATCGCGGCCGCTTACGGTGGGGTCGTGCGGGGCGTGCCGTTGTGGGGTGTGGTCTCGTCGGCCGTGGCTCCGGTGCTGCTGGCGGGCGGCTGGACGGTGGCGGCCGCGCTGCAGTCGCGTTCCTTCAACCCGCTAGCCGACACGATCAGCTCGCTCGCGGCGCGGGGCGCTGCCGACCGGTGGGTGATGACGCTCGCGCTGGCGGGGGTGGGAGCCTGCTATGTCCTGACGGGGCTGGCGCTGAGGCCGGCTGCCCTGGCCGGGCGGCTGATCCTGATGACCGGCGGTGTCGCCACCGTGCTGGTCGCGGCGAACCCTGATCCTGCCGGGGGCGGCGGCTCGCTGCCGCATACCTTCTGGGCGGCGGTCGGCTTTATCGCCCTGGCGGCCTGGCCGCTCGCGGCCCGGAAGCGGGGGGTTTCGGTGCCGGCCGGACTGCGGCCGGCTGTTTCGGCCAGCGCCGCCGGGGTGCTGCTTGGCCTGCTCGTGTGGTTCGGCGCGGAGCTGATCGCTGGGGGCCGGCAGGTCGGCCTGGCCGAGCGGGTGCTGGCCGAGGCGCAGGCGGCCTGGCCGCTGGCGGTGGTCCTGGCCTGCCGCCGGAGCCAGTCTCGCGCCCGGATGCGGCGCGCAAGGCCCGTCGGCGCTGACATGCAGAACTAAGCCGGCCCTGGGCGACCGCATCTGCCGCATACAGCGCGCGTCAGGTCAGGCAGGATCTAGCCACCAGCGGCCGGGAGGTTCGTTCGCATCGTGGACGAGCACTCGGGCCGACCGCGACCTCTGGCCTAGTCACGCCGCGAGTCGGCGGCGGACATCGGCTATGTTGACTTACGCCATCACGCTGAGCTACGGGTAGGCCCCAGGGAGAACGCGCACGGAGCCGCCGTTAGGCGCGGATCCGGCGTCGCGTTGCTGCTTTCATCAGCGCGTACAGAGTAGGCATCATGTTGCCCGCGGGCGCATCTGATCGGACCCAGCCTGCGCGCTCATGCCGCAGGGGTCCCCTGTTGCTTCGCTGGCAGCTTTGCGGCATCCGCCGGTAGCGGGTGCGCTGCCCTGCGCGCTTGCGAAACGATGATCCACCTCTCGGGTCCGGGCAGCCAGCAGTGCGTCCCGGCTGGTTCACCACAGATCGCCGCTGGTAAGTATGTACAGGAACGGCACCAGCGGGATAATCGCGAAGATCCCCCACGCCCGGCTTGCCGCCCGAGCCCGGTCATCGGGCGGAGGCCCGCAACCCACTTGCCACCGAAGGATGAACATGGACCGCGATCCTCTCCCCGACGACGGCCCTGGGACCGAACGAGTATCGACCGGGGTGCTCCCGCCCGATACTGACGTTCAGGCTCTCATCTCGGCTGGCTACGAGCGCTATCTGCATCTCGACGAGGGAGCCGTCGCCAGCTATATTCCTGCCCTCGCAGCGGCGTCGCCCAGCGCCTTTGGCGTGTGTGTTGCCGGGGTCCATGGGAGGCTCTTCTCGGTTGGCGATGCTGACCAGGAGTTCGCCATCGAGAGCGTTTCTAAGCTCTTTGTCTTCGCCCTGGTCTGTCACACCCTTGGGCATGAGGAGGCGCGCCGGAAACTGGGCGTCAACAGCACTGGCCTGCCCTTCGACTCGGTGATGGCCATCGAGCTCAACACCGATCGCACGATGAACCCCTTGGTCAATGCCGGTGCCATGGCCACCACAAGCCTGGTGCCGGGCACGACTGCCGACGAGAAATTCGAGAGCATCGTCGCCGCGATGTCGCGATTCGCCGGGCGGCGGCTGGTGATGGACAATGACGTCTACGAGTCTGAGACGGCAACCAACGACCGAAACCGGGGTATCGCCCACCTCCTTGACGGCTACGGTCGCATGTACTGCGACCCTGATATCGCCACCGACGTCTACACCCGCCAATGCTCGGTGCGTGTGAGCGCGCGGGACCTTGCCGTGATGGGGGCCACGCTGGCGAATGGCGGATTGAATCCGATCACCAGTGAGCAAGCCATCGACACCCGCCACTGCAAGCGAGTGCTGGCCGTCCTGGCCACGGCCGGGCTCTATGAGCATTCTGGCGAGTGGCTCTACGACGTGGGTCTCCCCGGTAAAAGCGGGGTCTCCGGAGGCATCGTGACTGTGTCGCCGGGCAAAGGGGGCCTCGGCGCATTCTCCCCGCCGCTCGATGCGGCAGGCAACAGCGTGCGGGGGCAGCGCATCACCAGATACCTCTCAGAAGCGCTGGGGCTCAACCTCTTTGCCTCCGCTCCCACTGCCTGATACCCCTCAAAGGCAATCCTGGCTAGCTCAGTTGCGCCGAGAACGCCCGGTTCTGCCGCACACAGTGCCCGTCTGTCAAACCGTCCTGCCCCGCAAGCTCAGCGTCCAGCGATGGTATCCAGCGCACACAGCGCTGACCTGATGTCAGCGTGCCTGGACCCGGGGATGGTCGCGCCAGGCTGGCATGGTGGCCATGTAGTCGAGCACCTGCCGTTCGATGTCTTGCTTTGAAGCTGCCGGATCGCGGCGCGCCTGCCAGGCGGCCATCCGGGCGAAGCGCTCCTCGAACGGCTGGAGCGCGCCGCTGTCGTCGGTGCAGTAGCCGCAGTACCGGCCGCTCTCGATGGGCATGCCGCAACTGTCACAGCTTGACGTCGTGGTCATGACTTTCTCCTCCGTAAGGTCGTACGCCATCTGACTGGGCACACTCGATCAAGGCGCGCATCGCGGCGTTCAGCGCATCGGCCTGACCGGGTGGCAGCCGGGCCATGGCGCGGGCGAGCAGGCCGACGCCGAGCACCTCGCGATCCCGGCGCAAGGCCTCGTGACCGGCGGGTGTCAGCCAGATCAGCGTCCGCCGCCGGTCCCCCGGATCGTTCTCGCGCTCCAGCAGGCCGTCGCGCTCCAGATGGGTCACGATCTCGCTAGTCACCGACTGCGCCCTGCGCAGGTGCGCCGCGGCCTCGCCGATGGTCAGCGGGCCGGCCAGCGCCAGGTGTTCCAGCACCGCCCTCGAGGCGCCGGGCAGCTCGCTGCGCGGCCGGTCACGACGGTGAAACGTCAGGTAGACGGCATGGAAGAACTCGGCGAACCGTTCCGCCCGCGCCTGTTCCCCGGTCACGGCAACAGCTTTCCGGCCAGGTAAACCATCGTCAATCCCGATGCATCGGGCTCACAGCTCACGGACCCTGGCCTCGGTATCGTTCCAGCGGACCTAATCCGCGTGCCCGACGGTGCCCGGCGCGGGAGTATGCCACGGCCGCGGCGCAGGTGCTAGCGCGGGGGAATGCGTGGTCTGTCTGGTGAGGCGATGTTCCCCTGTCGGCGACCGCGTGCCGGAGTCCTGGCTGGCCGTCTTCGCCAAGCCAGCCATCGCATGTCGTCTTGCCGCGCCAGCTCGCCGGCCGCCAGGCGCCGAGCGGCTGGCGTGCGGAGGAAGCGCAGCCGGCCTGGCGCGAGCCGAGCCGCATCGCCGGGCCACGCTCAGGCGCAGACCGGCGGGAGCTGAGCCTGGCTCAGGCGCAGATCCGGGGAGCTGAGCCCAGCGCCTCCTAGCGCGGGCCCGCCATGCCAGCACGGCTCCGGTTCAGCCGCTCGGGGAACTCCCTGTCGGACGGCCCCGGACACGAGACCGGCCAGTATCAGGACGCGCCTTCTCCTGTTCCATGCGGAAGCCGCAGACCGGGCTCGCGTCCTCTACATCAGGCCATGGGAGTACCGGCACGTCCGGAGCTCGAGTCCTGGATGTGCCCGATGGCCACCACAATTCCGTCCGCCGCTCCGGCTCGGTCACGCCGGTGTTCACCAACACCGAGCGGCTCGCATTAGCGGGATTCCTCGCCGGGTACAGCGGCCTGACCCGGCAGGCGTATGAGCTGGACCTGCGGCAGTTCGCGAGCTGGTGCCAGCAACACCAACTGCACCTGTTCGGCGCTCGCCGAGCCGACATCGAGCTCTTCGCCGGCGACCTGGAAGCGTGCGGCCGGGCCCGGGCAAACCGGCCGGTCAGCTTCGCTGCTGAGCTATGGCGTCAAGAAGCGTGGCTGTCTCCTTGGGTGCTTCCAGCATCAGGTCGTGCCCGTAGGCAAGCTGATGGGTCTCCCAGCCGGCGGCGGCCGCGTGGTCGAACGATGCCTGCAGGCTGGCCAGCGGGGGCTGGGTGTGGTTGACGTAGACCTTGCGCGGCAGGTCCAGCGCCCCGGGATCAAACAGGACGGGATCGGTCAGGCATCGCAGCGGAAAGTCGGTCAGCCGGGGGGCTACCCTGGCCCGCAAGGCGCGGCTGGTGATGCCCCATTGCTTAAGGAACTGCGGCGACGCGGGCACGAACCATCCGTCCCCGGCCGATGCGGCCAGCTCACGGTAACGCCGCGCGACATCGGGGGGCTCAACGTCAAGAAGACACTGGCCCGGCCGCGCGATGAAGGCCGCCAGGAAGGTCACCGAAGCCAGCCGACCTGCCGTTTGCTGCGCGACCGGCCCGGCCAGGACGCCTGCGTAGCTGTGCAGCACCAGGTGCACATCGCGCAGGTCCTCGAACCAGATGAGCTCGGTGAGGTCGGCGACGTGCGCCGCGATCCCCACCTGCGGCGTCAGCCCCTGACGGCGGTCACCCTGGCCCGTCAAGGTAGGCGCATAGACCTCGTGCCCGTTCCCGGACAGCCTGTGCCGCACCTCACGCCAGCACCATCCACCGTGCATGGCGCCATGGACCAAAACGAACGTGGCCAAGCTTCACCCCCCAGATCCCAGCAGCACCAGTACCCGCAATAAGCATTGGCAGCGGCATCACACAGGACGGGGGCTGACCTGGGCGAGCTTACCGAGAGCGCCTCTCCTGGGGCGCCGCACCCCCGGGTGCCTGGGGTGCCGTCCCGCGCACGAAACATCCGCCGATCTGCTCGGCTGACCGTTCGGTCACGACGGCGATCGGCGCCGTGCAGAAAGATCGTTATGGCGGCGAGCCAGGTCGGTCATGCAGTCGCAGCAGTTCGGTGGCATCTGCGCAATGCCGAGCGCGGTTCGTGGTCAGCCGTACCGCCGGTGAGGTCGCGATCTCCGAGCCACTCGCCAGGACTGTCATCCTGAGCCACGCCGGCGATCAAGGGCCTGGACGTCAACCTGCCCAAAGGCGCCATGATCACCGACGCCAGCGGCAAGCCGGTCCACAAGATCGGGATCACCGCCATCCCCGTCGACCGGGCAGCGATGCCAGCCGGAGAGCAGGTACCGGTCTACTTCACCGTGCAGCCAGCAGGCGGCCACATCACCGGCGGCTGGGCCACGATCGACTACCCGGAGTACCCGCGCGGCGCACCGGGCACGCCGGTGAATTTCTGGGGCTATTGATAACCGCGCACCGATCCACCTCATTGGACGGCAGCCGCGCCGGCCTGCATCGCCGCCCGAGCCGCACCGAACCGCGGCTTCTGTGCCGGACTGCCGCAGGCGGAGGCGGGTGTCCCGGATAGGGCACCCCAGTGAGAATCTTCACAGGGCGGGGTATACGGGACGCTCCTGAGCGGGCATGGCCTCCCATCTGCAAGATTCTCGTAGAGGGTTCACATGTGAGACAGCTCGGACGGCGTCCGTCGGCGCCCTTGGACGTGGTCGACTGCCTGGCCGCTACGAGGAGTTGGTGGCAGCGAGGTAGGCCGCGTTCAGGCGCTCGCGAACGCTCGGTGATCGCGCTGGGGATTCGGAGCCAAGGTGCGAGCGGCGCAGCTCGTCCATGAACTCTTGCCAGAGCGCGGGGCCGCCTTGTTCGAGCAGCTCGGCGCGAACGCGCAGCGCGCGGCTCGTGGGCCGGTGGCGAAGTCCCCAGCTGCCGAGCTGCGCGAACACGGGTACGAGTTGGATCGCGGGTTCGGTCAGGCTGTAGCGCGCCCGCTGGCCGGCTCGCGTGTCCTCACGGGTGAGCAATCCCAACTCGACGAGTCGCTTGAGTCGGTCGGCGAGAATATTTGAGGCGATCCCCTCTTCTCGCCGGCCTGCAGCTCTCGGAAATAGCGGCGGTCTCCGAAGACTATGTCGCGGAGGACGAGCAGGCTCCAGCGATCGCCGAACACCTCGATGGCGGCGTTGATCGGGCACCCCGACCGCGGCTCATACGCTTCGCCCATACTGCTTGCAGCCTACTACCGCCAGGTACTACGGTCTCGACAAGCGGTTGCAAACCACAAGCGGAAGGAGCCACCCGTGCTGCGGCAGGTCGCGGAGGGTGTGCTGGTCCACGAGAGCGAGTTCTGCCAGAGCAACGCCGTTGTCGTGCACGGCCGGGCTGGCGTGTTGCTCATCGACCCCGGGGTGCACGGCGACGAAATGGCCTGCCTCGCGAACGACCTGTCCGATTCGGGCCAGACCGTTGTGGCAGGGTTCTCGACGCATCCTCATTGGGATCACCTGCTCTGGCACGCCAGGCTCGGCGCGGCGCCCCGTTACGGCACCGCGCGCTGCGCGGCCACTGCCCGAGATCGGCTGTCGGACGGTCTCGATTCACGCCGGCTCGGCATCCCCAAGCAGGTACCGCTGGACCTGCTCGGCCTCATTACCGGCCTGCCCGCCGAGATGGCGCAGATTCCTTGGGATGGCCCTCAAATCCGGATTGTCGAGCATCAAGCGCATGCCCCGGGCCATGCGGCGCTGTTGATTAAGGAACGCGGGGTTCTCGTCGCCGGCGACATGCTTTCTGATGTCTTGATTCCGTTGCTCGACTTGAACGACACCGCTGACCCGATCGAGGACTACCTCGCCGCGCTGCGGCTGCTCGAGGGCGTGGCGGGCGACGTCGATGTCCTCGTCCCCGGCCACGGGTCCATCGGCGGAGCTGATCAGGTACACGCACGGATCGACCAGGATCGGGCGTACGTGCACGCCTTGCGTGACGCCCATGTTCTCAGCGACCCGCGGGTCGGCCCATCGGCCACGTACGGCCAGGATTGGCTGCCTGGCGTGCACGCACGGCAACTCCAGCGCCTCGCCCGAAGAAGCGAGCGCGACGGGACGCCCGGCTAGCGATCCGCTTACGACACACCAGGCGATGACCGGGCAAAGAGCAGAGAGAACAGAGCTGGTCAATCGGGCGCGCCGACCACGGCGCGGAGGTTGTCAGCACGCACGCGCATAATCGGCATTGTTATACGCGCGATTCCGTGAGGTGGCCGAGCCGGGCGGTTGCTCGCTGGCGGTGACGGCAGGCTGGTTTCGGAGGCCGCGCCACCGTCGTCCCGGAGCTCGGCCTGGTTCCGCCAATGTTTCGCCGAAGGCCGTGACGGCCACCTGTGGGACTACTCCGTCTAGGCCGCTGGTTATGACCCCCGTGAACCTGACCAAACATCTGCCTGCCGAGCGTCGCGAGCACGTCGAGGCTCGTTTGCACCGCAACCTGATGGCGTGGCTGACGACAGTTCGCCCAGACGGTCAGCCGGACAGCGTGCCGGTGTGGTTCCTGGTGCGCGACGACGAGACGATCCTTGTCTATAGCCAGCCGAAAAAGATCAAACTGCGCAACATCAGCGAGAACCCCAAGGTGACCCTGGGGCTCGACGTGACCGACATAGGCAGAGACATCATCCGCATCGACGGCACCGCAAAGCATGTTGACGACGTACCCCCGGCCGACCGGCAGCCGCAATATGCGGCTAAGTACGCCGAGCGCATCGGGGCGATGTTTGGCACACCTCGCCAGTTCGCCGGGTTGTTCTCGGAAGCTCTGATAATCACGCCAAGCCGCCTGCACACCTAATGGGGTTTCCCCTCCCAGCGTGGAGACATCCTCTTGCGAAGCGGGACAGCAACCCCAGGAGCCGGCGACCTGGAAGGCCCCGGCCCGCAGGTACCGGTCCGGACCTCCCCACGCGTCCCAGGGAAGTCCCGGCCAGCCCGCCTGGGCATCCGCCGTGCTGGCCATGATGCTGACCGTCATCGACCACTACACCGGCCAGATACAGACCCTCACTGCCACGATCGAGGAACTGGCCGAGCCCTGGCTGCACCAGATCAGCCAGCTCGATGCCATCCCCGGCTTCGGCACCGTCACAGCCCAGGACATCATCGCCGAAACCGGAACCGACATGACGGTCTTCCCCACCGCAGCCCACCTGGTCTCCTGGGCCAGATGGTCACCCCAGGTCAAACAGCCGGCAAGCGCAAGGGCAGCAACTCCACCGGCCGCGGCAACCCCTACCTTGACGCCGCCCTCGGCGAAGCCATCACCAGTGCCTCCGGCACCCAGTCCTTCACCGGCGCCAAATACCGGCGCCTCGCCAAGCGCATGCCCAAGAAGAGAGCCCTCGTCGCCACCGGCAACTCCACCCTCGCCATCGTCCACGCCCTGCTCTCCGACCCGGCCGCCACCTACCACCACCTCGGCCCCGACTACTACGAACAGCGCGCGCACACCCGCCGCCAGGCCCGCAACCACGTCAGGAGCCTGGAACGCCTCGGTTACAAAGTCACCATCGAAGCCATCAACCCCGACACCGGCGAACTGATCCCCAAAGCCAGCTAACCAGCCAGAAGCCTTAACCCAGACCCGGCAGCGCTGACGCGCCGCCGGGCGCTGCCGCGCGCCAAGCTGAGGCTAGATTTTCGGACCAGGCCAAGCCCAGAACGACGGTCAGATGACGGTCAAAACGACCTTGAAACAGCGATCGATCACACCAATACCGGCCGCGAGGAAGCGGCAATCTGGCAAAGTTCCCGCCAGCCAGCAAGCCGGGGCAAACGCATGCACGGACGGTGACAATCCGGGAGGCACCAATGTGGTGCGCTTCGCGCCGATCGCCGAATATCTGCCGAGCTAATGCTCCGCATCAAGATGCTGGTGTCCGCACTGGCGCGCCTCCAACTTTCCGGACTGCGGATCCTTACCTGCTTCCGGCTGAGTCGCAAGGGGATGTTGTGGAGGTATTTTCGCCGGGTCGGCGCGCGTTTCAGCTGCTTCCCTGGCCCGGATAGCTGCCTTGGTTACGGCGAGTGGCTGCCGTTGTCAAGGGGCCGGGCCGCATGGCCTGGACCGCGGAGCGGCGCGAAGCGCCCTTGACAACGGGAGCCGGGAGCCGATCATGTGGCTGCCGGGCGGGAAGGTAGGAGGCGTGATCTTCGGGTTGCCGGTGGATGCTCTCCTTCCGTGGCCGGGGCGGCGGCGCCGGGTGGCCAGGCGTGGGGGGGGTGATGTGCCGGGGTGACCAGCCTTACCTAGGCCCTCGGGATCTTGAGGTGTCCCGGTGACAAGATGATTGATAGGGCATCCCCCTCCCGCATCGCGTGCGGGAGGCGCGGCCGCTCAGTCTTTACAGGCCGTCCGCGGTTGCGGCAGGCAGGATCCTGGCGGGAGCTGGCCGCGCTGGCTTCATCTGCTGACGTGTGGCGCCGCGGCGCGGCATCCCCCGCACCCTGGCACCTGTTCACACCAGCGTGAACGCGTCGTCGCCGAGGCTGGCGAGGACGTGGCAGGCGCGCCGGGTGATCTTGCGGGCTTCGGAGAGAGCGGCGCGCTTTCCGTCACTTCGTTCCTTGACCTGCGCGTAGTAGCCGTGGTCGGAGCCGTGTCCCGCGCGGCCGTGGGTCTTGCCGGCCTCATACAGCAGCCACCGCAGCACCGGCGGGCCCTGGCGGGACAGGTGCCCGCGGGTGCGCTTGCCGCCGGTGGAGTAGACGGTGATGTCCAGGCCGGTGAAGCGGACCGCCTGCCGGGAGGAGGTGAACCGGCCGGCGCCGCCGAGCCAGCACACCAGGGCCAGCGCGGTGAGCGGCCCCACTCCCCATAGCTCCTGGAGGGCCACGGCTCCCTTGAGGCGCTTGGCGGCCGCGCGGAGCTCATGGCGCAGGTCATCGAGCTGCTCGTCGAGGCCGTCGATCATCTGCAGCGCTGCCTGGACCTGCCGACGGCCCGACGGCGACAGATGGGCGGCTGCGGCCCGCTCGAGCTGCTGGCGGCCGCCCGGGCCGGTGAAGCCATGCACGGCCGGCGCGCCCTGGTGGAACAAGACCGCGTGGATGCGCTGCACCCAGGCGGTGTGCTCGGCTCGCAGGTCATGGTAGGTCTCCAGCAGCGCCCGCGCCTCCAGGACATGACCCGGCGGGATCCAGCAGGCCGGGACCTGGCCGCGCTCGGCCAGGACCCGCAGCAGCCGGGCGTCGGCCTTGTCGGTCTTGGCGCGCTTCTTACGGCCCCGGGCGGCCGCGGTGTCCGCCGGCTCGGCCAGTAGCGCGGTCGCCCCCGCGCGGGTGATCTCCTCGGCCACATACCGCCACCCGGTGCACGCCTCGAACGCGAGCATGTCTTCCGGGCCCGCGGCAGCGTGCCTGCCCAGCCACCACCGCAGGTGCTCCCGGTCTGCCGGGCGGATCTGCCCGGTCCGCACTTCCCCGGTGCCGGTGTCGACATAGTCGAAGGTCAGCTGCTCCCGGTGAATGTCGATGCCGCCTACGATAGGCATCAGGACCTCCTCACGCTCCTGAACCGCGTGCCCAGCGCACGCCGATACGAGTTAGCTCACATCGTGCGCCTGAGCTGGGGAGGTCCGCTCCGTCCCTCGCGCCGGCCGTCCTTTCCGCATGCATCTCATCTTTAGGATCTTCGGCTGGAAAGGACCAGTTAATTGCCTCCAAAATACAAGACGTATTCCCCGGAGTTCCGCGATGAAGCCGCCCGGCTGGTGGTGGAGACGTCACGTCCCATCGCTGATGTTGCCCGCGAGCCCGGGATCAGCGAGACCTCTCTCGGTAACTGGGTAAGAGCCTACCGTAAGAAGCATGCGGAGGACGAGCCGCCGCTGCAGATATCCGAGCGGGCGCGGCTCCGTGAACTCGAGCGGGAGAACCGCGAGCTGCGGATGAAAAACGAGTTCCTCTCAAAAGCAGCGGCGTACTTCGCAGCGGAGCATCGGTGAGCGACAAGTATGAGTTCATCGATGCGGAGTACGCCACCGGCACGGCCGCTCCGACCATCACGCAGATGTGTGAATGGCTGGAAGCATCGAGGTCCGGATTCTATGAATGGAGGTCACGCCCGGAAAGCGCAACGGCTAAGAGGCAGGAAAGGCTCAGGCTGCTGATCAAGGCGGTATTCGACGATTCCGACGCGACATACGGGTACCGGCGGATCACCTGGCAGCTGGCTCGCCAGGGCGTCGTGGCCGGCCTGGAGCTGGTCCGCAAGCTCATGCGCGAGCTGGGCCTGGTCGCCTGCCAGCCGCGGCCGTGGCGGCCGTCCACCACCGTGCAGGCAGCGGCCGGGCCGATTCCTGACCTGGTGAACCGGGACTTCAGCGCGGAAATACCCGGGCAGAAAATGGTCGGCGACATTACCTACATCCCGACGTGGGAAGGATGGGAATATCTCGCTACGGTGATTGACTGCGCGACCCGTAAGGTCATCGGCTGGGCGATGGCCGGCAACTATAAGACGCCGCTGATCACCGCGGCGATCGAGATGGCCGCCAGGAATGCTGACCTGCCCGCCGGCGCGATATTCCACTCGGATCGCGGGAGTAATTACCAATGCCACTTAGTTAAGCGGCGAGGAGTTTAATATTCACATTTCCACAGGCCGGCGCGCCCGGCTTCTGTGGATACTGGCCTGAATTTCAGGGAATGCTTTCCTTTCTGATTCTCATCCGCTATCTTCTGCGCCGTGGACGATAAGGAGAGCGGCGAACCGGCAGGCGTGGCGGCCGGGCGGCTGACCGAACGGATAGGGATCGGGGTGCTGGCCCGCCTGGTGCCACGGGATCTCGTAGACGAGGTACTGGCGGAAACGGGTCGCCGGGAGAAGCGGTCCCGTCTTCTGCCTGCTCATGCCGTCGTGTATTTCGTAATGGCCATGGCAGTGTTCCGGGACGGTTACGAAGAAGTGATGCGGCGGCTGACCGGGGGACTGTTGTTCATGCGGGCCTGGCGGCAGGAGTGGGCGGTGCCCACCACCGGGGCGATTTCGCAGGCGCGGGAGCGTCTGGGCGAAGCGCCGCTGAAAATGCTGTTTGAGCGGGTGGCGGTGCCATTGGCGGTGGCGGGAACGCCGGGCGCGTGGCTGGGGGCGCGCCGGCTGATGGCTATTGACGGGGTGAAGCTGGACATGCCCGATACCCCGGCCAATATCGAGGGGTTCGGGCGGCCTGGCGGGCTGACACGGCGCCCGTTCCCGCAGGTCCAGGTCATCGGCCTCGGGGAATGCGGCACCCATGCCGTCGTGGCCGCGGAAACCGGCACGGTAAGCGTCGGCGAGCGGGAGATTGCCTCCGGGCTTGCGGATGCGCTGGAACCAGGAATGCTGGTGATCGCCGACCGGGGATTCTACAGCTTCCAGCTCTGGGCTGAATTCTGCGCCACCGGAGCTGACCTGCTGTTCCGGGTCGCCTCCCACATTAAGCTGCCGGCCAGCGAGATCCTGCCGGACGGGTCTTACCTGTCAGTCATCAACTCCAAGAGCACCCGCAGCAGCGGGTTCCGGATTCCCCTGTCCGCCGTCGGGGATCCCAGGCGCGCCACGCATATCCCGGTGCGGGTGATCGAATACACCGTCACAGACCGCACGGGCGGCCGCGGGCCGGAAGTCTTCCGGCTGATAACCACGATCCTCGATCCCGAGGACGCGACAGCCGCCGAGCTGGCCGCCGCTTACCAGCAGCGCTGGGAATACGAGATAGCCCTGAAAGAGATCGAGACCCAGATGCTCGAACCCGGCAGCGGGCTCCGCTCCAAGTCCCCCGACCTCGTCCGCCAGGAGCTGTGGGGCCTGCTGCTGGCGCATTACGCCATACGCTCGCTGATGGCCGAGGCCGCCGCGTCCGCCGGGCTTGATCCCGACCGGCTATCGTTCATGCGAAGTATCAACGTCGTCCGCCGCCAGGTCACCGACCAGGCGGCATTTTCCCCCCAGACGGCTCAGCAGCGCAAGGACGATGGCCATCGCGGAGATCCTCGAAAGAGTCAGTAAAGGCCGCCGCAAGCGAACCTATCCCCGCGTCATCAAGAAATACATAGGACGCACCTATCCCGTTAAGCAGCCAGGCCAGGCAGGCTACGCCTTCGAGCCGGTCATATCTATCCGGCACCCGCTCATAGCTTAACTAAGTGGCATTGGAGTAATTACACGTCGGCCGAGTTCGCGGGCGTGCTGGAGGGCCTGGGGATCCGCCAGCCTGTCGGGCGGACCGGGATTTGCTTCGATAATGCACTGGCGGAATCGTTCAATGCGGCGGTTAAGGTCGAGCGGGTTCACCGGACCGTTTACCCGACGAGAAAGAAAGCAAGGGATGATATTGCGCGGTACATCGAGATCCGCTATAATCGGAAGCGTCTTCACTCGGCACTCGGGTACCGGACTCCGCAAGAGGCCCACGACGAGTACCTGAACCGGCAGCTCGCAGCATGAAATAACACTAATAAAGCTGTCCGGAAAGAGCGGGGCGGCCCACACCGATCATCCTGTTCGGGTCGGGCCCTGTTCGCCCACGCGGCACACGAGCCCGCGCGGCGTTTGAGGGCCCCACCCGACCGCGATCCGAGCGCCCCCGTCCCGGATCACAGGCGGGAGGTGAGCTCGGCCACGATGTCCGCTGCTGACTGTGTTTGCCGCGCGAGCGCAACGTCTTGCCCGGCCCACATCGAGAGCGCTTCGATGTCCCCGGTGGTCCCGATCATGGGCGGCGCTCCTTCGTAACGGACGATTGCCTCGCCGGAGGCGAGGTGCGCGATCACGTCGCCTATTCCTGGCCGCTGGTCGTCTGGGGGGCAGCCCGCGGCTTCCCACGCGGCGGCCGTGGAGTTGCGGAGGGCGCGGTGGGGAGAGTCGGGCCACCCGACGTCGTACAGGTTGGGGTACCACTGCGGGTCGGTCTCGGCCGCGGCTACCAGCCGGCGCCGGTAGTCCTCGTGGATCGGCATCTCCTGGGCCAGCAGGAACCGCGTGCCCAGCCACGCGGCCTGGGCGCCGAGGGCGAGCACCGCGGCGACTCCGCGAGCGTCGCCGATCCCGCCTGCCGCGATGACCGGCACCGGCGTCACCGCGTCGACCACAGCGGGCACCAGCGGCAGTGTCGCGACGGTACTCCCCACGTGACCGCCGGCCTCCCAGCCCTGGGCGACGATCACGTCGACGCCGGAGGCGACTGCCCGCCGTGCTTCCTCGGCGCTGCCAACCGTGTGCATGACGATTCCCCCGGCGTCGTGCACGGCCTCGACGTAGCCGCCGGGATCCCCCAAGAAAAACGAGACGATCCGCAAGCCGGCGTCAAGGGCCTGGTCGAGGGGACGGTGACGATCTGAGGTGAGCACGAAGTTGCCGCCGAACGGCCGCGCCGTCAGCGCCGCCGTCTTCCTGACGACGGCTCCGATGTCATCGGACCAGGTCAGCGTCACCGTGCCGAGCGCACCGGCGTTCGAGACCGCCGCGGCCAGCCCGGGAATGTCGACCATGGGTGCCAAGACGATCGGTTGTTCGATCCCTAGCATCTCGCATACCGGTGTGCGCACTGCGACTGTCCCTTCGGTGATTTTTTCCGGCCAGCAGGTGACCTGTGCTTGCATACCTCGCCGCGGGTCAGCCAAGCGCCGCAAAGCAAGCCCGGTCAGCATGCGTTACCTGGTCCGCCCCGGTTCTTCATACGATGTCGGCTTCGACTGGGGGGACCGCCGGTCCCAGCCGTGAAACTTCGAGTAGTCGTGTGTGTCCCAGGCTTCGCGGAGTCCCGGGGTGCTGAGGTCCCAGTCCGGGCGGATCTCGCTGGTGGCGGCGCGCAGGTCACGCCACAGGTCGTAGAACGACGGGCGCCCCCAGAACCAGTAGCCGTTATAGACACTGTGAATGACCAGCCCCGGCTTGAGCACCAGCGTGTGCGGGATCATGGGGTTGTGCTCGGGGTCGGTGTACTCGGCGATGTCGAGGTCCTGCTGGACGGTCCGGCCGGGATCGGACAGGAAGGGCCACTGGGCGCCGACCGAGGCTCGGAACTCTTGCAGGGTGTGATGGTCGTCGGTGGCGACAGTGGCAATCTGGGTGTAGGCCACCGCGATCTTGGAGTAGTTGGCCGCCAGCTCGAGGTGCTGCTGGTGCTCTTTGGGGCAGTAGCTGCCGCGGGCCAGGGTGAGGATCAGCGGATCGCGGCCCTGAAGCTCGCTGAGCCTACGTACCGTGCCGGTGTGGTCCGGGAGAGCGTAATCGGGGAAGATGCCGCCAGGTCTGATGTCAGGACGCATGGGACTCATGGTCGCACCCGGGGCCGTCCCGTCGCGCCCGTGAACACGCTGGCCGGTACCCTGGCCGGTCGCGGCCGCCTGCCCGCAGGTGGCCCGCTACCCGGCGGTGGTGCACGGCGGCACGGATGGCCCAGAACCGGTACGCGACGGCGTCGATGACGTACCGGCCGACGATGTCGTAGCCGTCGGCGGCGACGGGAGTGCTGTTGTTGATGCCCATCGTCACTGACCCTGGTTCCTGCACCGAAGGGTCGACGACGAAATCGCATGCTTGCGCGATGCTCACCCTCCGGGCAGCGCCAATCTGGCTGGCATAGGCCAGCAGATACGAGAAGATCATGACCATCGCGTGTCCCAGGCGCAGGCCTGCAGCGACGAACCTAGCCCGGCCGGGTGGTCCTGATCAGCGCGGCGGCCGTGCCGGGCGGTTCTTGTCCGGCTCGGTGGCACGGATCGTCGGGAGCTGGCCGGCCCGCTCCTAGCCGGCACGCCAGGGTACCGGCCAGGGACTTACACGGGCGCGACGGCCCGGCCCCGAGCGTCACCCTGAGGCCAGTGCCAGCCCTCCGGTGACCGCAGGGCCCCGACCGTGATCACTTCGAGCAGGAGACGAAACAGTACCCGGACGGCACCGTGGCCTGGACGGGTTCAGCTTGAACGTGCCCGGCGGGAAGCTCACCGCGTTGGTCGTGATGCGACCGGGAGAAACGCACCCCAAGGAGAAGGAGAAAAGGTCATGAGTATTATCGACGAGGCGCTGCGCGCCAATGCGACCATCGCCCACGACTACGATCCCAGCCGTGTGAAGCCGCCGGCGCCCAAGATCGCAATCGTCACTTGTGCGGATCCCCGGCTGAGCAACATCGAGCAGATGCTGGGTCTGGCCGAGGGCGATGTCGACATGATCAGGAACTTCGGCACCGTGATCGATGACGACGCGGTCCGGTCGCTTGTTCTCTCGACCAGGTTGCTGGGCAGCCGGGAGATCATGATCATCAATCACACCGACTGCGGGATGCTCAGGTTCACCGACAGTGAGTTTGAGGACCGGCTCCGCAAGGAGACTGGGCAGGCGCCGATTGCCCCGGCCAGATTCTACAGCTTCACCGACGCCGAGGCGAACACCAAGGAACAGATCCAGAAGGCCAGGTCACATCCATGGATCTCGCAGGACGTTCCGGTCAGGGGGTTCGTTTTTGACGTCCACACCGGGCGGCTCAGCGAAGTGTTCCCTGACGGGGAGACCGTCACTGGTCAGTAAGGGCGCCTGATCGGCATCTATCTTCGGTCGCGTGGCCGACTGCGGTCGTGGTGTGCAGTCCACGCCGGCCGCAGGCACGTGATACCCGTCCGCTACAGCGGGTGAGTATCTGCGCATCTGTCGAGGTTCCCGTGCTGCGCCAGATCCTCCCTGCCGAATAGGCGCTCGTGGTCACCCAGCCACTCGGGCCTAGGTGGGCTCTGAACAGCCTTGTTCTGGCGGGGCCGCTGTCTGGCTGTTCTGCGGCAGGCGGCCTGCTGGCTGGCCTGGCGGGGTGCCGGGGCGGGCGTGACGCCCGCTGGGCGGGCGCCGGGATGGGCTGTGGTTTCCGGGGCGGAGCCGTTGGGGCGGCGGGCCGGGCGGCGGCCGGGCCGGTCAGGCCAGGGCCCAGGTTCCGCCGGTGCGGGTAAGGCCGTGGCGCAGGAGGGTGCGCAGGTTGATCGCGGCGGTCCGGTTGCGGAGCCAGGCGCTGTTCTTCGCGGCGCCGATGTAGCGCAGCCGGATCCGGCGGCCGTTCTGGGTCGAGGTCCAGGAGATGACGCGCTCGATGGCCGCCCTGGTGGGGTATTTCGCCCTGAATTCTGGGGTGCGGGCCTGCGCCCGGGCGGCGCGGAGCAGGTCCTCGCGGGGGTGGATGGTCATCGACCGGCCGCCCGCTGCGGTGGTGCATCTGTCCCGCAGCGGGCAGCCGGCGCAGGCCGCGCCGAAGGTGACCGTGCGCTTGGGGGTCATGTGCCTGGTCACGCCCGCGGGGCAGGTGACTGTGCCGGCCGCCTCGCTGATGGTGAAGTCGTCGATGGTGAACCCGCCCGGCACGGCGGGGCGCAGCGGCCCGGGCTTGATGATCGTGTCGCATCCGGCGTCGCGGTAGGCGGCCCGGGCCTGGCCGCTGCCGTACGCCGAATCGCCGTAGACCTCCGGCCCGCCGGGCTCCGCGTCATCACCTTCGCGGAACCGGTCGCGGGCGGCCATCGCCGCGCCGTTCTCCGCGTCGGTGCTGCCCGGCCCGGCGGCCATCGTCATCTCCGCGTCGGTGACCAGCCCGGTCTCCGGCTCCGCCGCCAGGTGCGCGCGGAACCCGTCCCGGCGCACCGACTTTGACTTGCGGGCGTGCCGGGCCTGGACGTCAACGGTGCTGATCACCCGGTCCCGGGCGACTTTCCGCGCTATCCGCCACCGCCCGTCCGTCCCGTCGGAATCCTCCGCCGCTCGACGTCCTGCCCGGCCACCAGCGCCAGCAGGCCCAGCGCGCCCGCCGCCGCCTCATCGCGCTCCGGGGCGCCCGGCCCGGCCAGCTCCGCCAGGACCGCCAGGGCGTCATTGACCAGGTCACTGACCAGGGAACGCTTCGCCTCCGGGTCATCCCAGTCGATCACCGGCTTGCCCGGCTTCGAGTAGCCCAGCCGGCACACCCGGCCGATGACCTCCGCCCCGCCGGGCACCACCCTGGCGACCTTCCGGATCGCGGCGACCAGCTGGGTCACCGTGTCCTGCGTGGCCACCGCGTCATCCAGGACCGTCGAGTCCACGCACCGCTTCCGCCGGCCCCGGAGGATCCCGGTCGCGGCGATCACCTCCGCGACCGCGTCGAGCACCCGGTCCGGGCGCTCCGACCTCGCGATCCGCCTGCGCCAGTACACCAGCGTGGAGGGGTCGAAGCTGACCTGATCCAGCGCCCGCCCGCACGCCACCTTCCACCGCAGATCAAACCTCAGCGCGTCAGCGGCCTGCCCATCAGACAGGTCATACAGCGACTGCAGCACCAGCACGCCGCCGACCAGGTCCGCCGGCAGCGACGGTAGGCCCGTCCGCGACGAGAACAGATCCGCCGTGAAGCTATCCGGGAACAGCTCCCGCCGGTGCTCCGCCAGGAACGCGAACACGCTCCCCGCCGGCACCAGATGCCCCGCCAGCATCTCCGCGTCCAGCAATTCCCGGTCCGGCCGTGACTCACCCTGCATGAACCCATCGTCCCAGACCATCGAACACACTGCCGGCAGAAACACCGGCCCGGGGCTACGATTAAAACCGATCGACCTATTCTGTGGCGCTCTGGTCTCAGTTGTCCCTGGCCTGCTCGGTGAATCGCAGGTCAGGTTCGTATAAGGCGTCATGCATCGCGGGATTTCAAGGCAAGTGCGCCGAGGAGGAGGGCGCCGGCGGTCCAGAGGGCGACGACGCCGAGGCCCAGCCACGGGGTGAGCGGCAGGCTGTTCACCCCGGTCGTGGCCTGGACGTCCAGGCCGGCGGACAGGGGGCCGATCTGCTGCAGGCGCCGGGCGAGGGTCGCGTCGGAGACGAGGGACGCGATGATCGGGAACAGGTACAGCAGGCCGAGCACCAGGCCGATGGCCACCGCGGAGTCGCGTACCGCAGCGGCGACGCCGAGGCCGAGCAGGGCGATGAGCGTCAGGTACACGACCGCGCCGGCGGCGGCCCGGAGGTCGGCGCCCGCGGTGAGGGACGCGTACCCGTGCGCGGGAGTGAACCCGCGGCCGGGGAGGATCAGCAACCCGGCGAGCGCGGAACCGGCCACCGCCAGCGCTGAGGCGATGAGCACCGGGGCGGTGAGCACCCCGGCCTTGGCGAAGAACCACGTCAGCCGCCGGGGCACTGCGGTGAGCGACAGCGTGATCATCCCGGTGCTGTATTCGTTGCCGATGGCCAGCACCCCGGCGACGGCGGCCGCCGCCTGGCCCAGGTAAATCCCGGTGAAGCTGACCTTCGCGGGGTCGATCCCGCACGTGGCTGACTGGCACTGGGCCGCGCCGGCCGCCGCCGCCCCCACGGTGACGGTCAGCGCGACGACTCCGGCCAGCAGCCAGACCGGGCCGGCCACGGTGCGGAGCTTGGTCCACTCGGCGTGCAGGGCCTGGACCAGCGGATGAGGCGGCAGAGAGACCCGGGCCGTGAGGCTCATGCGTCCCTCCTGCGCAGCAGGTAGAAGGCCAGCGCCACCGCGGCGGCGGCCCACGCGCACTCCACCGCGAACCCGGTCCACGGCGCGAGCGGGTAGTACCCCCAATTCGGGCTGTAGCTGGCGCCGGCGACCTGCGAAAACTGGGGGACCACCTGCTGGAGAAGCCGGCGGCCGGGGTGATCCGCAGCAGCCACTCGCGCGCGACCAGAGAGAGCCCACCCCCGCCGAACCCGCCTCGCCCGACGTGCCCGGGGAGCAGGGGCGGGACCAGGACGAGCAGATACGGGACGAAGATCACCACGATGGCGGCGGCGACCGCCGTCGCGCTGCGCCGCGCGGCGGTGCCGACGGCGAGCGCGAGCACCGCGGCCACGGCGAGCAGCGCCCCGGTGCCGACGAGCATCCGTGCCAGGCTGAGCGCCGGAACCGGCCAGAGCGGGACGCCGGTCCCGGCGAGGATGCGCGCGCCGACGGCCACCGCGAGAGCGGCGGCGAACAGCCCGGTGACGAAACTGACCGCGCCGATCACCACGGCCTTGGCCGCCAGCAGCCGGCCACGGCGGGGTGAGGCGCTCAGCGAGGCGCGGATCAGCCCGCGCCGGTACTCGGCGGTGATGAACATCGCGCCCACCACGATCAACGGAATCAGCCCGATGGGCGTCCCGGCCAGCGCCCTCTGGAGAGAGAGAACACTCCCGTCCCCGGCGAGGGGAGTGATGTCGCCGGAACCGGTCACGGTGATCGCGCCGGCGCCCTGGCGGAGCGTGCCGGGCTGTGGCACGCCGTTCGGGCCGGAGCCGCCCACGTTGGTGCCCGTCCACCTGGCAGCGGTCCAGGAGAGCCCGATGTGGCGGAAGATGCCCGTGGCCGTGGCGGTGTTGCCGTTGCTCGGGGCGGCGGCGAACAGCCCGGCTTGCACGGTGGAGGTCAGCCCGGGGAGGGCCGCGGTGCCGGCCAGCGTCCAATGCGTGCCGTCGGCGGAGTCGTACCCGGTGATCGTGGCGCCGTCGCGGACCAGCCGCAGCCAGCGCGGCGAGGCCGCGGACACGCTTCCCGTCAGGCCGGGCGTGTCGTTGACGTAGTCCCATTGCATCCGCACGCCGTGGGACCCGGTGACCATCATCGCCGCGTAGGCCGAGCCCTGCGACGTGTTCTGCTTGATGATGATCCCGGCCTTGGACCACGGCTGCAGGCCGGGCACCGTCTGGGACGGGCCGACGGCGACCTGGCCGGCCAGCGACGTCATCTGCACGGTGATCGTGCCGTTGCCGGTCAGCGGCTCGTGCGCGAAGTAGAACGCGTCCTGGACCGGCTCACCGCCAGGCCCGGTCGGCGGCGCCGGACAGGCGGACCCGCTGCACGAACTGCTGACGTTACTGGCGAGGAACACGAAGGCGGTGATCGCCATGACCGCGACGATCATCGCGATCATCCAGCCGCGGACTGTGCGGAACTTGGTCCACTCGGCATGCACGAGGTGCCAGAAACTCTCGCGCCCCGCGGCCGCCTGGGAGCGGTACGGTGTCACGGCACGTGTCGTCATAACGTCTCCTCGGCGCGGAACTCAACCGACGCGTGCGTTAGCTCCATGTAGGCCTGCTCGAGGGTGGCCCGGTGGACGGTGACCTCGCTGAAGGGGACAGCGTGTGCGGTGAGAACGGCCACCGCTTTTTCTGCTGAAAGATTTGAAATGGTGAGCGTGCCGGGTCCTGTGGTGGCGACCTCAGCCCCCGCGTTGGCTAGCGCCGTCATGGCCTGTGCGCGGGCGGCGGTACGGACGGTGATGCGGTCGCCGGAGGCGGCGGCGATGAGATCGGCGACGGAGGTGTCGGCGATCACCCGGCCGCGGCCGACGACGACCAGGTGGCCGGCGGTGTCCTCCAGTTCGCTCATCAGGTGGCTGGAGACCAGGACCGCGCGGCCCTGTGCCGCGAGGGCGCGCAGGAAGCCCTTCATCGAGACGATGCCCTCGGGGTCCATGCCGTTGAACGGCTCGTCGAAGATCAGCACCGGCGGGTCACCGAGCATCGCCGCGGCGATGCCGAGTCGCTGCCGCATGCCGAGGGAGTACCCGCCGGCCTTGCGCCGCGCGGCGGACTCCAGCCCGGCTAGCGCGATCACCTCATCGACCCGGCCGGCCTTGAGGCCCTGGGAGTGGGCGAGCCACAGCAGGTGGTTGCGCGCGCTGCGGCCCGGCTGCAGCGCGCCCGCGTCCAGCAGTGACCCGACGTGGCTAAGCGGATTCTTCAGCGAGTGGTACGGGCGGCCGCCGATGGTGGCCGTGCCTGCGTCGGGGGCGTCCAGGCCGAGGACGACACGCACGGTGGTTGATTTGCCCGCGCCATTCGGTCCGACGAAGCCGGTCACGTGGCCGGGATGGACCGTGAACGTCATCCCGTCCAGCGCCTGCACCGGACCGAACCGCTTGCGCAGTCCGTCAATCTCGATAGTCGCGTTCATGTGTCATCCGCTCGTTAGCAGGCCGGCCCGGCCTGGGGCAGCGGGTAGGCGGGCGGGCGCTGCTCCCGGAAGGTGTCCAGGGGCGGGCGGGTGCTCTTGGCCTGGATGGCGTTGCGGCGCTTGAGTTCGGCCCAGTACACGGGGTCGAGGTAGATGGCCGGGTCCGGCCATGCCGCCGTCAGATCCGCGGCCTGGCCGGCGTACAGCCCGGCGTCCGCCAGCTGCCCGAACGTCATGCCGCACCAGGGATTGACGAACTTGGCGGCCTGCCCGTTCACCGATGCCGTCGCGCCGGGCAGGATGTCGCCGGCGCTGACTTTTCCGAGCCAGGTGCCCGCGGTCGGGATGACGGTCCCGCGGGGGCAGGCCGCGAGCCTGGGGACCACGCCGCCGGGATCGGTGGCCAGCGGTATCAGGGGCACGATCACGTAGGCCCGGGCCCCGGTCTCCTGCTCGATGAGCCTGGTGAGGGTCCGCCCGCGGGGCGCGTGGAGCAGGTGCATGCCGCCGTAGATCAGCAGCACCCGGCGCCCGCTGGCCAGCGACTGCCCGGCCAGCGACGCCGGGTAGAGGTCCCGCTGCGGGAAGGGGATCTGGCTGGCGCTGGTGACCGCGGACCAGTCGAACGGAGTTTCGCCGGCCAGCACCCGGATCTTCTTGTCTGCGGGCAGGGTCCAGTTGACCGCCCGGACCCTGCGGTAGACCTGCTCGTAGACCGGGGAGTCGACGACGATGTTCGGGGACTGGGTGGTGTCGCGCCAGACCAGGCGCAGGCCGGCGTCGCTGACGGGCTCGCCTGCGAGGATGAACTTGTCGAGGGTGTCCTGGTAGAAGGCGTTCCCGAACTCGACGATGATGTCGCTGGCCGCCCCGTACAGCCGGGGATCGCTGAGCATCGTCAGCAGCAGGTCGTGGACTTCCTGGCCCGCGTGCGCGTCGCCGATGGCGACCACCCGGTGAGTCTGGAACGCCGCCAGGACCGCCTCGATGAGGCTGCTGCCGAGTGCGGCGGTGGCCGCCTGGGCGTCCGGGGCCTCAGCCCGGCCGCTGCTGCCGTGCCGGCCGAGGCGGTCAGGGATCCGCGCCGGTCCGGCCCTGGCACGTTGAGTGCATTCACGGTGCGCTCCCGTTCTGTTTCCGCGAGAGGTGATCTGGGATGGCAAGGGGAAAGGAGGCGTTCATGGGAAGAAGGTGCCGCAGTCGGGGGGCGCGGCGCATCGGCCCGCGGGCACGTCTGCACGGTGCCGCGGTCTGCCTGCGGGCGTATGCCCGCGGGCAGACGACCCCGCACCCCAAGGCGGCTACGATCGCTGCCGTGAGCATGACCTAGCAGGCTGGAGGCGCCTATGATCATGTGGGCATTCCCGGTGCTCGGCTGCGCCCTGCTGGCCTCCGCCCTCCTGCTGCGCCGCAGGCCGCTCACGGCGCTGGCCGTGCTGCTCGGCGGATCGGTGGCCGCCATGGCGCTGAAGTCACCGGTGCCGTCGAGCACCCTGCAGATCGTGGCCGCCTGCGCAGCGAGCCTCGAGGTCTGCTACATAGCGGCAACACGCACCCGCAGAGTCTCGGTGACTGGCGTAGCCATGGCCAGCGCCGGCCTGCTGATCCTGCTCCTGGGAGTGCCCTCTCCGGGGATGCACCGGGACGGCATCGTGGACCCGGCCGTAGCACCTGTCACGATCGCCGTACCCCTCGTCATGGTCATGGTCATTGCCTGGCTCATCGGAAACTCGATCCAGCAGGCGCAGGCCCGGGCCGAGCTGGTGCGCGCCCAGGCGGCCGTCCAGACCGTGATGGCGGAAAGGCTGCGGATCGCCCGCGAACTGCACGACATCGTGGCGCACAGCATCGGCATCATCGCGATCCAGGCAGGCTCGGGCCGCAGGGTCTTCGACGCCCGCCCCGACGAGGCGCGCGACGCCCTGGCCACCATCGAGGCCACCAGCCGGGAGACACTATCCGGACTGCGGCGGATGATGACCGGGCTGCGGCGCGCCGAGCCGGAGCCCGGGCCGGGGAAGGGGCCGCTGGGCCCGGCGCCCGGCCTGGCCGACATCGAGCGGCTGGCCGCCACCACCCTGGACGCGGGCGTGCAGGTCGACGTGGAATGGCTCGGCAGCCGGGAGCCGCTCCCAGCTGACATTGACCTGTCGGCGTTCCGGATCATCCAGGAGGCGGTCACCAACGTGGTCCGCCACGCCGGCACCGGCCAGTGCCAGGTCTGCATCGGCCGGCAGGACGGGCAGCTGTCCATCGAGGTCACCGACAGCGGGCGCGGCGGCAGCGCGGCCGGGACCGGGTACGGGATCACCGGCATGCGGGAGCGCGCCGCGCTGCTCGGCGGCGACTTCTCGGCCGGCCCGCGCTCCGCCGGCGGCTTCCGCGTCACCGCCCGGCTGCCCCTGCCCGCGCCGGCGTCGGCCCGATGACCATCCAGGTCATCCTGGCCGACGACCAGCCGCTGATCCGCGCGGGCCTGCGCATGCTGATCGAGCAGACACCCGGCATCGACGTGACCGGCGAGGCGGGAACAGGAGCCGAGGCGGTGCAGCTCGCCAGGGACACCGGCCCCGACGTGGTGGTGATGGACATCCGCATGCCGGGCATGGACGGCATCGAGGCCACCCAGAAAATCACCGCCGGCGACACCCGCGCCCGCGTGCTCGTGCTCACCACATTCGACGACGACTACGTCTACGGCGCGCTGCGCGCCGGGGCGAGCGGGTTCCTGGTCAAGGACATGGCACTGGACGACATCCTCACCGCGGTCCGCGTCGTCGCGGCCGGCGACGCCATTATCGCGCCGGGCGTCACCCGCCGCCTGATCGGGCAGTTCGCCAGCCAGCCACG
>CAWIXN010000006.1:0-135951 GCA_963840095.1 uncultured Actinomycetota bacterium
GCTCGGCCTCATAGTCGAGCAGCTCCCCGCCGCCAGTCTCCGGGCTCGCGATCACCGCCAGGATCCGCAGCGGCCCCCGCACCTGCATCGCGGGCGGCGGATGCTCCAGCACGGCCGTCCGGTAAACCTCGACTCGGTCCTGCAGCACCAGCGGCGTAACCTGGCCGGGCAGCACCAGCGTCTCCCACGGCAGGGCGGCCAGGCCCGGATCCGTAGCATCAACCGCCAGGCGCACCGCCGCGTTGCCCGCCGCCGCCGTAGCTACCTCCGCGGCCAGCGCCTGCCCCGCCGGGCCGTCCAGGAAACAGCTCCCCAGCGCGGCGCCGGCCTGCACCAGCGCAGCGTGCATCCCGGCCTGCGCGGCCCCGGCCGCGGCCGCGCGCACCGGCGCCCCGCCCGGCCGGGCCCGGCTCACCGCAAGCTCAGCCAGCAGCGCGCGGGCCCGGGGATCCAGCCCACGCGGCCGGTGCGCGGCGGCCTGCCCGGATCCGGAGAATGTCACCTCATCCGGAGTGATCGTGAGCCGGGCCAGCCGCGGCCCCTCGGCCCGGTAGACGCCCGGCGGGACCACGATCCCCCCGCCCGGTTTCGGCGAGCTTCCCCCGGCTGGCCACGGATCGCCGCGGCAAGCTCACGGACCTTAGCCTCGTAGGCCGCCGGGCTGTTGACATAACGGAAGTCGATATGCAGCCCGGCTAGCCACCAGGGGCGGCAAAACCACCTCGCCGGCTAACACCGGGATGAGCCGCTGCCGCCCCGATGCCGCCGCCGCCACGGCCGCGGCGAACTCCTCGTTGATCCAGCCCCGCCCCACCGAGTCCGCGGTCACCACGAACACCACGGCGCCAGCCGCGGCCAGCCCCGTTTGCAGCCGGACCGCGATCAGGTCACCGGCCACCAGCTCCCAGGCGTCCAGGAAAACACGCACGCCGAGCCGCTCCAGATTGCCCGCCAGCGTGCGCGCCCACTCCGCGTCGGCGTGGCCATAGGACACGAACGCGTCATGGCCCTCTGTCGTCATCCCGCCACCCACGCCCGCCTAGAATTACTCCGAGCCCCCCGGCATGGGAAAACGCTACCGGCAAATCCTGCCAGTAACCCAAGTATTGCCCTACCAGCCCATACCCGCGAGATCAATCGAGGCTACCCGTGGACGCGACGTGGCCGCCCGGCTGGCCCGGCGGCCCCGCAACGTGACCTGCGCCCGTGGCCCGCCGGGAGCAGTGCGGTAGGGTTCGCAGGCGGCCATCTGACCGGCTTACCCAAGCATGCCGGCCGTTGTCCCATCCCTGGTTGTAGTGATCTGATTGACCCGTCACGCCTGATGTGCAGCCGCCACTGGTACCGGGTGCCTAAGCACCTACGGGACCAGGTGTGGGCTTCCTGGCGGTCCGGCCAGCGAGCCCATAGCCGCGAGCATCACGATGCCGTGCGCATGGCCATCGCCGCCTGCCAGCAACGACCACGCTGACCTCGGCACGCATCCGGCACGATGAAGCTCTCGTGACCAGAAGGCCGCTGTCCGTGCGTGGCGCGACGGCTGCCATGGTGGTCTAGCTGGCGGCGCGGGCCAGTGCGTAGTAATCGGTGTCGGTGAGCTGGCCGAGGTCGCAGGCGAGGATGACGTCGTCGAAGGAGCCGGGAACGTAGGGTTCGGGGTCATCGATAGCGGCTGCCGCCGCCTGAAGCCGGGTGGGCAGACTGGCGGCGTGGCGGGCCAGCGGCGGGCGCGGAATTCCAGGAGGAGATCGTCCAGGGTCAGCTGCCCGGCATGGTAGGCGACGATCATCCGGGGTGCGGGGCGGCGGCGAGTGCGCGGATGGCCTCGGGCGGGATGTACCGGCCGCCGTGGTCGCGTCCCTGGCGGTAGTTGTCCTGCCCGGCGCGGTGCCGGGCGGTGGTCCGGCGGACCGATTTCTCGATGGTGATGTCGAGACCCGAGAGCGGAGATCGGATCGCCGAGAGCTGCCTGCGGTCGAGCTCGACGACGAGCAGTTGGCCCACGGGCTGTATACCGACCTCCGCGAGCATCTCGTCCGGCTTCCCGAGCGGCGCTACGACATGGACGTCGCGGTGGCGCTCGCGCGGTGGCCGGATGGCCCGGCGACGGGCAGGGGCTCCATGTTCGTCGCCACCGTCCGGACCGAGTACCGGGTCGTGCCGATCGGCCCGGTGATGCGGTTCGCCTGCGTCGCCGATGTCGAGGAATACTGCGAGGCGCTGCGGGATCCGTCGTAAACCGTGGCCCACGACCTCGAGCCGCTCTGGTGCCGACCCTGCGGACAGCACGGCCCGGGCCGGTGACTACCTGGCCGCCGCTGTGCAGCAGCTTTTCCTGGGCGCGACGGTAAGCAGCGATGGGTCAACCAAGCCCTTCCCGTCCGGGTACTCGGCAGCGTGCATGGGCACGCTTACTGCTGCGAATGACCCGGCAATCGTGATCGGCCCGAGCGGAGGCTTTGGGGAATCGTTGATCTTAGTTCCTGGCCTGCAGGTTCGCTTCATCCCAGGTCTTCCCGCAGACTTTGCAGAGGAACCGGCCAGCTCTAGTTCGCTTCAGGCGGCTATCGTCATCTGGGCACCGTGGTTCCCGTTCTGGAGGCTCGGCCATGCGTCCGGGTGGTCTCAGTGGGCCAAGTTCGTAGCTCATAGCTCTTCCATCCCGCCAGTGGGCCCCTGGCTAGGTACTACCAGAGTACGTGCCTCAGTCCAGATGCCGGTTCGCCGGAACCGCCATCCAGACCTGACATAGGCCAAGGTATAGCTGTTCACGACAACAAGGAACGCAACCGCATGATGCCCCCTCGGGACCGGGAACACAGCTGCGAGGGGCAGCACCTGTCCTCTCCTGAGCTTGATATCGGTGTCAGGCGGCTGGCCGTTGTCGAGCAGGATGTTTGCGCTGGCAAAGTAAGCATCAGCCTCCTTCCAGCCCATCGCCCCCTGCGTCAGATCCGGCCCTGCGCGAGCCAGTTGATCTTCAGTGATTGAGCTGATGGAGACGAGTTGCCTTGAGTCCCTCGGCACCGTTCGCGGAAGCAGCGTAGAGTTGACGATGGTCACCTCTACTGCCAGGGCACCGGCAGACCGTCTGCCCAGTACAGATCGCCGCTGGTCCGGATGTAGTGTCATCGATGCCTTAAGTCGGAGTCCGGCTGGCAGTATCCCCTTGAGGAACTTGTAATATGCGAAGATGCCACCGACGACGATGGCGACTGCTGTAAGAATGTCGTTCAGCTGTGCCAGCGGATCTGGTGTGAGTTCTACCGGGAATGGCTTCGCTGAGGGCACAGGAGCTGATTCGACTACCGCCGATAGCAGTGTGGTCACTGTCTGAGAAAGTTCACCCATAGAAACCCCTCGCCGCTACTGCACAAACCTGGGTTGTCGGCGCGCGGTGAGGAACCACCGTTGAACCGCCACGAGCTGGCGTCGTGTCGAGTATTCCAGATTGCGTATCAATGAGGTCTCGATTTGGGGAAGCTCGATGCGGCCGACAGGACAGATGATGGCGGGACCGCGCGAACAATGCGTTGTCTGCGCCGCCGGGTCTCGTAGCCACTCCTTCCCCATCCCCCTGATAGGCGCCGGACACTGAGCCGCCCGGGTCCAGTCAAGGGTTTGCCCGAAGCAATGCCGCGTACTTAGGCGTTCTGAGGTCATGTCAAGCTGATCGTGTCCGGCGTGTCGGGGTCATAGCAGGACGGGACCTCTGGTAGATCGGGTCAACCCATCACGATCTTCCCGATACCAGAGGCCCCGTTGCGCACTCAGCCGCAGCTCATGCCGGTAGACGGTCTCAGTGATCGTCGTTGAGCTATGGCCGACCAGGCGGCTGATTTCCTCGATGGCCATCCCGTTGTCCGAAAGGAGCGATACGAACGTGTGCCTCAGCTCGCGCGGAGTCCAGTCCTCGCCGATACCGGCCTTCCTGCAGATGACCCGGAGCGACCGCCGGACGTGAGAGGCATCGAGTGGTGTACCGACTGCCGACGCGCACACGAGCCCGTATTCCCGCCACAGGATGCCCGCAATCAATCGGTCGCGCGCCTGTCTCTCCACTTGCGAACGGAGCACCTCAGCAGCCATCTGCGGCAGCATGAGGCTGCGCCGGGACTTCGGGGTCTTGGTGTCCCCGCCAGCCCGCACGGAGCGCCACACATCCACGTGCGGCGGTACGGCCGGGACCGCGGCGCGGTCGACGTGATCCCACCGCAGTGCCCTGGCTTCCTCGGTGCGGACTCCCACCATCAGGCACAGGACGACGTAGGCGTAGAGACGGAACTCTCCTGCCGCGGCCAGCAATGCGGTCGCCTGCTGAAAGCTCAGGGACTTCGACGGGCGGCCCGCCTGACCCTTCGGCGTATCGATCAGCGTGGCAACATTCCGGCGCACCTTGTCGTTAGCCTGAGCATGCCTGATCGCCCGGGCCAGCGCGGCATGCGTGATAGCCAAGGTTCGGGTAGAGCGGGTGGCGCCGAGCTTGGTCAGCGCCGACCGGACGGTGGGCGGCCGTGAGGTCGCGCAGGGGGATCTTCCCGATGATCGCGGCTAGCGGAGCCAGCACCTCGCGGTTCGTGCTGACCGTCTTCACGGACCGGCCATCTAACCCCTGCTCCAGCCAGTCCGTGATGGCCAACTGCACCGAGTAGGTTGGCGACGACTTGACACCCTCGTCCAGGTCGTCGTGCAGATCCTTTAGCTTCTCCCTGACCTCGGTCTTGGTTCGCCCGGAGAGCTTCTTGCGGATGCGCTTACCATCCACGTCGAGACCGAGGCTGACCACGCCACGCCAGCGGCCGGGACAGTGCCGGTGCTTGTCGGCATCCTGGCATTCCCGGTGTGGTCGTAATAGACGGAGTCCTCGCCACGCCCACGGCGCTTGGCTCCCGTGCGCCGGGAGCCTACCACCGTAGGCTCCCGGCTAGGCTCCCAAATGATCTTCGGTCAGTTCCACCTAGGCCCTGACCAGTCGGGATGCCGGGATTTGAACCCGGGGCCTCCTGCTCCCAAAGCAGGCGCGCTAACCAAGCTGCGCCACATCCCGTCAGGCACCCCGTAGCCTACCGCTTTCCGGCCCTGAACGACCGCGCGCCGATCCGGGCTCAGGAGGCCACATGGCGGAGATCGGCCCAGGCAAGCGGTGCCAGCGGTGGCGCGATCCGACAAGCGGTACGCTACGGCGTAACGACTACCGTGCCGCGCGGGCGTAGCTCAATGGTAGAGCCCCAGCCTTCCAAGCTGGTCATGAGGGTTCGATTCCCTTCGCCCGCTCTCACCGCTTCGGCCCAGGTCAGGGGCATGATCATCGGTTTCTAAGCGATCTTCAGGACGCGCGTTTCCGGCCGCGTGCCCGTTGCGTGCCCGATGCCGACTGCGTGCCCTCTCCCCCATCCGCCCTGGCCTTGCGCCGCGCCTGCCGCAGCAGGCGGTCTCAGCGGCGGTCGCCATCGCCTTCGGATTGCATCTCCACTACGCCTTTTGGATGCCGCTGTCCACCGTGGTCGCAATGAAGCCCAGTCTTCAACAAGGCACCCTCGCGGTCGAACAACGCCTCGTCGGGACGATCCTGGGCGCAGTCGCTGCTGCACTGCTCCTCCTCACCGTCCACGACAAGCACGCGCTTGACGTCGTGATCGTCGTCCTCGGCGGCCTGGCCGGATCCATCTTCACGGTGAACTTCGCCCTCTTCACCGCCGCGCTCACCGCCCTGATCCTCACCGCCTTGGACCTGCCCGACCCCACGAACTTCGCCACCGAGGGAAAGAGAGTGCTCTTCACCTTCGTTGGCGTGGGGATCGCAGCGATAGTCATGCTGCTTGCCGACCGGCTCCAAAAGCGCCAAACCCCAGCGGCACCCACCGCAACACTGAACTCAGTCGCCTAATCGCACTGTCCGCCACCGGACATCTCGGCATGGCCGCGCCTGGGCAGGTGTCTCGCACCCGATCAATTAGTCACACGGGCGGTGATGAAGACCAGCCCCTCGTCGTGCGATCCACGTGCGATAGGCCACGGTGTGTGGCGGTAATCCGCGGGGACATAGCGCACCTGTCTATGGGCTGGGAAGTCGCCTTTGCGCTGCTCAAGACGACGATGAGATGGTGGTCAGGGGCGGGGTCGAACCGCCGACCTTCCGCTCTTCAGGCTGGCGGTCTTGCATCCCCCTGGCCAGGACGAGATTACAGCTACGAGGCCATGCACTGATTCGAGATGATGAGCTGATGGAGAGCGATGCTTCAGGACGACCTGAGGACGTCGCGGTACTGCAGGACATCAACACTTGGTTCGCCGAGCGAGGATTCTGGATTGTCCCGAGCGCGGTTGACTACTCCGAGCAGGTCAGCTCCTCGCTTTGGGCCAAGCGGGCAAAGTCTCGGGATCATCACGCGTGGGTCGACCTCATTAAGCCTGACGGCAGAGTCGCCTCGGCCGGATACAGATCAGTATCCACGCTCGCCGACGCGGCTAAGCGTGCTCGCAGGCGATGGCAGACAGAGCAGGAGGGCTCGCAAGGGTCCGGTCCACGCGGAGCTGGCTGACACCCACGGCTGACACCAACGAACTCGGATTTCGCCGGATCTAGATGGACTTTGGGAGTGAGATCCTCCAGGCCAGGGACTGTGCTGGACGGCCTGAATGGATTTTGCAAGCAGAGGGTCAGGAGTGAACGTCCACCTCCTCTCGCGCGACCGGTGGTCACCTGAAATCCGTAACGGTGCCATTTGGCTGGCTACTTGTCCTGGCCTCTTTGGCTCTTGATGTTCCCTAGGCGTTTATCGGCGAGGCCGCGGAAATCTTCCATAGCCTTCTGCAGATCGCTCCTAAGGTGCTCGAACTCGCGTTTCCGGGTCCCGATTCCCTCCATGAACCCGGTAAACCTTCGAGGTCAGTGCCCGGACCGCAGCGGTGATCTCCTTGTCCTGGCCAAGGGTAAGAAGTGCCGCCACTGCAAGGTACCGGTTGCCTTTGGCCGCGACGACTGTGGCCGTGTCGAGGGTGATCATGCGCGTGACGTCCATCTGGTCCCGGTCTAGCTCAAGCGCCGTCCTGGTCAGCGACTTGATCGTTTCCAGCTCGCCGAACACCCGCAGGCTCGTCAGTTCGGGTACGGCGAGGAACAGGCCAGCAATGGTACGAAGGTAATACCTCGGCAAGGTACGGCGCTGGTGAGCCTGTCGGATCGCCTGGATCCCGATCACCAGATCCTGTGCGGCGGCCAGGAGTTCGGCCACGTTCTGCTCCAGCCTGATGCGCGCTTCGCGGGCGGTCTCCTCTCGGCGGATCTGGGCGTCGTGCTCGTCCTGCCTTCGTCGCTGGAGCGCTGACCCGATGTAGCCGACGATCGCGCCGAGGAATGCCGCACCCACCGTCGCGGCGACGATCGCCCATGTCTGGGCTGTCTGACTCACGAGGACAGCATGGCGGACAGGTCGGACACCTCGCCCAAATTCAGGCTTGATCCAGATGCCTAGCTGGCCACTTTGATCAGTTGAGCTACGGCGCGGGCCAGCAGCGGGGTCTCGGGCTCCGGGATGAATGCCCGGGGCAGCGAGGAGCCGCTGGCCCGCTTCCTGACAGGTGGTCGACGGCAGACGGGTTGACCAGGGGAGGGCATAGGCAGAAGCGCCGACTCGCCAAAGATCGTCGTGCCATTAACGTGCCATTAACCCCGGTCAGCAGCGGTACGCCACGGTCGCTTACGGACAGTCGGCGGCCCAGGCGAGCGTCTATCACTCAGACGATCACGGCGCTTTGCAAGCAGGGGGTCAGCGGTTCGAGCCCGCTTAGCTCCACCACGGCCGTTCCAAGATCATGATGTGAGTCCGAGGATGGTAAATGGGCGGTCCATGGAGCGTCCGGCCCATCGGGTGGCTTCGGTGACGTCGATGCGTCCGGCCATGCGGAGTGCCCCGATCGCGAGGTTGCGGAGAGCAGCCATGACCCGGGGCCCGGATCGGGTTCTGACCTGGGATTTGTCTTCTTGATACAAGGTGTCGCGGAGCCAGTGAAGAGACTCGATCGACCATTGTTCCCGGACGTATCCGGCCAGGTCGGCGGCGTTTGCCTGCCCGGGTTCCGGGCTGGCGACGCCGAGCGCGGCGACGGCCGAGATCGGCTGGCCGTGCAGGCCGGTGACGTACCGTTCGATCAGGAACACCTGGCTGACGTGCGGGAACGGCAGATCCTCCGGGGCGGGCAGCACCTGGATGGTGCGGGTGGTGATCCGGCCGTGGCCCTTATCAGTGGCGGTGTGGGCGATCGGCACCTGGCCCCATGGCAGCGTGTCGAGAGCGTCGAACAGGGTCCGCCGGTTTTCCTTCACCGGGAGCACGAATTGGCCGCCATGCTCATGGATGTGGTCCGCGGTGGCTTTCACCGTATGCAGCGCATCCGCGGTCACGATCTTGCCGGTCAGGTCGATCTGGGCAAGCACCACCGCGGCCATCGGTTACCTCGTTCGTCTTCTTGCCGACCTCGGCCTGCGCGGCGACCACCGAGGCGGCGGCGTCCGGGCCGGCCAGGGCGGCGAGCAGGCGGACCTGGTTCCCGTCAGCGTCCTTCGCGCCCCGGATCGCCTTGCCATCCAGCCTCACCTGCATTAACGCCTGCGGGCCGTCCTCTTCCCCGGTATCACGGGCGGCCGTGGCCGGTGTGCTGAACCCGGCGAGATTCATCAGCCACGCGCCGGCCGCCACGTCGAGCGCTTCGGTGTCGGCATCGGTCAGTACCCGCCAGATCGTGGTCTTCGACGGCGGCGGCGCGGGAGCGGCACCGCTGCGCAGGTACAGATCGGCCAGGATCGCCGGCGGCACGTCAGCAACCCAGCCAGTGATCGCGGTATAGCCCCTCATCCCGGCCACGACCGCCGCCGCAGCCAGCGCCAGCACGGCCGCAACAGGATGATCCCTGCCCCGGCCTGCCCGGCCATCCGACACCCCGGCGAACAGTTCCAGCAGGTCACAGCAGGCATCTGCTACCGGGACCGACACGATCGGCTCTGCCGGTGCGGGCGCGGCAGCATAACTGACAGACTGACCCACAACGAAGCTCCGGTGGCCGGGATCTGTGAGAGGACCCCTGTTCCTACCGGAGCTTCGTCACATTCCCCCGCCCGACACGCCGCTCATGATCACATCGCAACACCCGCCACGAATCGTGATTCACACCCCTAAAACGATCTTGGAACGGCCGTGCTTAGCTCCACCAGGGACAAACACCGTCTGTCAAGATCGACAAGTGCCGGTTCACACCCGCAGTTGACACCCATTGACCGCGATTCACGGTGCCGCGTGGCCGTCTACGCGCAGGGAATCGCTGCTTCGCGCACCCCGCGTGCACCAACGACCGGCGAATGACAGCCACAGACGGGGACTGGCGGTCACCGTGTTATCTCGGCCGCTGACGATCACTGACGGCTTTTGCGCAGGTCCGCGCACTAGGACGAGCTTTACGATGTGGTGGTTAGGGGCGGGGTCGAAGCGCCGACCTTCCGCTTTTCAGGGATGGAGATCACCGCAGGTCAGAGCCCGTACCGGATGCCTGCGTGCAACCTGCATGCGATCAATGCTTCACCACTATCGGCTTGGGCAGCCGTGCGCGGCGAGATCCAACAGAGCGGCCCTCCACGGCATGCAGGTAACGCTGGGCAGCAGCCGGAGATGAGTGGCCAAGTCGCTTCATCAAGTCCTTGAATTCTGCAGTGCGAGTTGATCTTGTGCGGGCAGGCGGCTACTTCTCGGGTGCGTCGGCGGGGTTCTCGGCCGGGGCGATGTTGTCGTCATTGACTTCGACTCTGGCGTGTGCGCCGCGTTGGCGGAATCTCTTAATGGCGGAGGCTATGGCGAGTGCGCCTCCGGTTGCGACCATCTGGACGGCTATTTCGTTGCCGTCCTGGAGAAGGTACGCGAGGGGTGACGCGAGGTCGGGGCCGTCGTGCTTGCCGCCGAAGGAGCGGTCGAGGATCCGGTTGATGGGCTTGAGGATGCGGGCTGCTTCTGCGTTGAGCCGGGCCCAGGTTGAGGGCGGGGGTTTACTTGCCGGCGGCGGGAAGTCGTCGGGGCGGACCTGCACGCCTTCCTGCTTGAGCAGGTCGGTCAGCTGGGTGAGTTCGGCGCGGCTGCCTGCGTAGGTGATGGTCCGGGTGACGGTGTCCATGCTGGCATTTTTCACCGCGGGAGCCTCTGGGCGCAGGTTCCGGGCCAAGTCATGCCCGTCGCGGGTCGAAGCTTGTGGTCAGGGGCGCGGTCGAACCGCCCACCTTCCGCTTTTCAGGCTGGCGGTCTTGCATCCCCCTGGCCAGGACGAGATTACAGCTACGAGGCCATGCACTGATTCGAGATGATGAGCTGTGTGGAGAGCGATGCTTCAGGACGACCTGAGGACGTCGCGGTACTGCAGGACATCAACACTTGGTTCGCCGAGCGAGGATTCTGGATTGTCCCGAGCGCGGTTGACTACTCCGAGCAGGTCAGCTCCTCGCTTTGGGCCAAGCGGGCAAAGTCTCGGGATCATCACGCGTGGGTCGACCTCATTAAGCCTGACGGCAGAGTCGCCTCGGCCGGATACAGATCAGTATCCACGCTCGCCGACGCGGCTAAGCGTGCTCGCAGGCGATGGCAGACAGAGCAGGAGGGCTCGCAAGGGTCCGGTCCACGCGGAGCTGGCTGACACCCACGGCTGACACCAACGAACTCGGATTTCGCCGGATCTAGATGGACTTTGGGAGTGAGATCCTCCAGGCCAGGGACTGTGCTGGACGGCCTGAATGGATTTTGCAAGCCAGCGGTCAGCCGAGCGACGTACAGCGCGGAAGTACAGCAACGTCCCCTCACAGTCGCCAACCACAACGACCGCCAGCGGCCTGAGCTAGCTGTGACGACTACCAGCCGCCCAGCACCGCCGCTAGTTCGGGACGAAGAGGCTGTCGGCAGCGCCAGAGGTTGTAGAAGTCACGTAGGACGACAATGACCGTGCAAGACTGTCGAGATGCCCGATGACAGCGACATTCGAGGAGCGCTACGGCAAGCTCGGCCAGGACTTCATCCACGTCCACCACACAATCGAGCTATCCCGGGTGCCGCCCGGTTACCGTGTAGACCCGATCAACGACCTGCGGCCGGTATGCCCCAACTGCCACGCAATGATCCACCGCGGCACTGGCCCGGCACTCTCGGTAGATGAACTCAAGCAAGAACTTCGCCAATAAGCCTCACGACATGAGCATGACCTGCCGCTTAAGTACAGCGACCAGCATCTCGCAGGTACGGCTGCCGGGCGGCAAGTCGCCAGTGTCCCGGCGGAGGCAGCTAGCCTTGGCGGGGCCTGCTACTCCTTGGATCCCTTCAGCGACGGACGCGGTAGCGGAGGTGGGTGGCTTCGGGGGTGTCGATCACGCGAACGACATCGAGTTCGATCTCCCCGGGCAAGGTGTCGAACAGGCGACGGCCCCTGCCCTGGAGAAAGGGGATCAGGTGGATCTGCAACTCGTCCAGGACCCCCGCACGCAAACATTCTTGAGCGGTGACCGCGCCATGCACCAGCACATTCCGGTCGCCGGCCGCTGCCTTGGCTTGTGCCACACAAGATTCGATCCCATCGGTGATAAAGCGCACCCGACCCGGCGGAACGTCCAGCGGCGGCTGGTGAGTGGGCACGAAGACCGGCACTCCACCGTGATGCTCGCCGCCCCAGTACTCGGCCTGCTCGATCGTCCTGCGCCCGACGACAACGGCGCCGGTGCTCATCATCTCCTCGAACACGATGCGGCTCTGCTCACCGGCCGGCCGGAACCCGTCGTGACCCTCGCCAGTGCTGGAGTCGCCACTCCCCAGCCAGTCGTGGAGCCGGCCGAAGTCGTCGCCGCCCGGATTGCCGGGTCCGTCATCCGGGCCCGCGATGTACCCGTCGAGCGACATGGACATGTACAGAACAGTGGAAGACACGGTTCCTCCTCTCAGTCATCGCGATCGCGATCACGCCGGGCGTGGTGGCGCGCAGCGCCAATCATCGGCGAGGCGCTCAGTCGGCCCTCGCCAGTCCGGCGACGATGACCCGCGCCACTGGCGAGGGATCGGATCCATCCAGCGTGAAGCCATCTCCGGCGTGCACAGCGGGCTGGGCGATCATCCTGGGTCCCGTGCCGCGGTGCGGCCAGGTGGCGGTGTGCACGAGGAACGGGTGGCACAGGAAGACATCCCCGGCCTGGCCAGTCGCGTGCGCCGTCGGCAGGCACAGTGCCGATGGCCGCCAGAAGTCGGCATCGGCGTTGGTGCCGGCCTCGCCGTAGGGGGCCAGGAACTCCGGGACGGCCAGGTGCGAGCCGCACATGAGACGGGTCGGCGCGTCGTCCGGTCCGACGTCGGTGAACAGGAGCAGCGCCAGCAGGCCGCGGTCCCGGGAGCGTATGTTGACCCAGCACCCGCCGGGGCCACTGTAGCTGCCTTCGACGTGGTAGCCGGAGTTCGCCCTGTCTTCGGAGGGGAAGCGCACGACCACCGCGCGGCCGGCATCAACCCGCCGGGTCCACCGGCCCGGGCCGATCAGCTCGTCGTAGGCGGCGGTCAGAGGCGGAGCGGTGCCAGCAGCTTCGAACGGCTCGCCGTCCAGGTTGTCGATCTGCACCAGGGGCGGCCAGCTGGCGGGATCACCTTCGCGGATCCCCTGTTGGCCCATCGATTCCCAGATCAGCTGACGGCATGCCGCGGCCGTGTCCGCGTCGAACGCGCCACGGATGACTACGTAGCCGTCCCGTACGAAGGCGTCCAGGTCCACCAGCTAATCATGGCCACCTGGCGCTCGCCGGTCATCCGGATTACAGCCTGGCCGGGGCACGCGGCTCGCCTATTACTGACACCGCATCGAAACTAGCCGAGCGCCAGTGCTCCTCGATTTCGTGGCCGGTATGCGGAAGGACCTTCCCACCCGGGTTGCCTCCAGTTCTCCGGAATGAATTAGCTGGTAGACAGTCGTCTTGGGCAGGCGCATGATCGAGGCGACCTCAGCCACGGTGAGGGCGTCCCGCTGCGAGATACAGGCCGATCGTGAATGGCGACGCGGCGGTCTTACTGCCGGAAGGTTTGTTGCCTTGCCTCCCGGCAGCACCGTCAGCCGGGCGGCGGGCGGTTGCTCGCTCCCCGCTGGGGGCAGCGCCCTGACGACAGGCCCGGGCGCATAAATTCCTGAGATGCCGACGAGCCAGTATCCAAGGATGGCGAGCGGCGACGGCGGCGAAGCCGCGGCGCGGATCAGCGCGCCGACCAGACTCCCCGCCCGGGAGTCAGGGCGCATCTGCCACTCCACCGGATAAGCCTCCGCCGCCGGCCGCGCCGGCCCGCGCGGCGGCCAGGGACGGGGGGCGGCCCACGCTGCTCACGAGAACCTGCGGGCTGATCATATGCAGTTCGCTCAGCAAGGCGCCGATGCTGTCATCGTGCCGCAGCTCAATGATCACGTCTCCGGTTATCTCCGTATCGTGGGGGGACATAAGCAGCGCCCAGACGCGCTGCTCGGCGAGCGCCGCGGCGAGCATCTCCTGGCTGTACGGATCGTCTGACATGGTGATCCGAATCCTCCACAAGGGCATGCAGGGCTCCTTCGCTTGTATTGTCCCTCGACAGTGCGGCCAAACCGTTGCCGGTGTGATTCAGGCTCGTAACGGCGATGTGAACCCTTGGACGGGCGGGGACGGCCCGGCCGCCAGCAGTTCAGCGGGGGGCCGCGCTACGCAGCCCGCCGGCCCTATGAAGCCGCGGCGCTCGGTAGGTCACCGGCCAGCTCCCCGATATGGCCTGACCCGGCCCATGATGTCGCTTCCCGCACGGCGCAGCGTGGTGAGGAAGTATTCCTCGTACTCGTCATCATCGGGCGCGGCCAGGAGGGACATCGGCCTGCCGGAGAACCCCGGGCACCGGCCTGCGGCTAGGCCGGCAGCGAAAGGGTCTCGGTTACCGGATTGTGGGCGGGACGCTTGCCGGTGAATATAAAGGTGAGCCTGCTGAAGTACTGCCGCCCTGAGTGCCCGGGCCACGGCTTGGCCCGCCACAGGACGGTCAGGACCGGGTACTTGATGTACTTGCCCTGAGCGCAGGTCGGTGTGCAGTCGTTGACCTTCAGCACCCCTCCGCCGAACGCTACCGAGGTCCAGCTCGTCCAGCGCAGCTGGGCCAGGAACTCCTGGGAGGCCATGCAGCCGATGTCGTACTGCGCGGGCCGGACCACGCCGTGGCCGCAGTTCACCACGACCACCTGGCTGGAACTGGCCGACGCCGGAGCTGCGGTCAGCACGGCGGCGGTCGTGGTCCCGGCCAGCGTCATCAGCCCGGCGGCCAGGGCAACCCGCACACGGTCAAATCTCATCGGTGGATCCTTTCAGGAGAGGTCCCGTCCCCTGCTAGGACGAGGATCCCCGCCCGCTGGATACACCTCCAGGATCACGATCGGGTATCGCCAGCCGGCGGTTCCGTCTGGCTGCCATCGAGCTGCGAGCCCGGGTCCAGCAGCCCCAGGGACTCGAGCTGCGCGCGCAGCACCGGCGGTGACACGAAGCGGAGCGCGCGCATCCCGGCCGCGCGGGCCGCGGCCACGTTGTCAGCCCGGTCGTCGATGAACAGCACCTGCGCGGCGGGAAGCTCGTATCGCCGCAGCAGCAGCCGGTAGATCCGCGGATCCGGCTTGGCCACTCCTTCCAGGCCCGAGATCACGTGCCCGTCGAACCAGCGCAGGAAACCGAACCTGCGCAGCCGCCGCGGGAAGGTCTCCGCCTCCATGTTGCTCAGCGCGTAGCAGGGCACGCCGCGCCGCTTCAGGTCGGCCAGGATGGCCACGCTGCCGGCTATCGGGCCGGCCACCATCTCCTCGCTCCGCTCGGCCCAGGCCGAGATCAGCCCGGCCTGATCAGGGTGGCGGGCGGCCAGCTCGCGGCAGGCCTGCGCGACATTGCGGCCGAGATCGTGGGCGGCATGCCACTCCGGAGAGCACACGTCAGTCAGGAACCGCTCCATCGCCGCGTCGTCGCCGTCGAAGAGCTTGCGGTAGAGATAACGCGGATCCCAGTCCAGCAGCACCCCGCCCAGGTCGAACACCACCGCGCTGGCCCGGCCCGCGCCCGTCTTCCGGACAAGCTCAGCCGGGTCCGCATCGGTCCAGGCCGGATTAAACGGTTGTCCCCCGGGGTCGTGCACACCGTGGGCGGCCAGGACGGCGAGCGATTCAAGGTCGCCGGACGCGGGCCAGCGCAGCTCCAGCCGACCGGCTGTCACGCGCAGCCCGGCGAGCGGCCATGGAGACGATGCCATTCCGCCGATTATTTCCGGGCAGCACGACCAGCGCACCAGGATTATCCGCAATGCGGCAGGCATAGGCAATAGCCTGCAGATCCCCAGCCGCGCAGACCTCAGCCGCCGATCCCGGTGCGCCGATCTCAGCTCGCCAATCCCGGTACGCTGATCTCAGCTCGCCGATCCCGGTGCGCTGATCTCAGCTCCGGATGTGCCGCAGTTGCCGCTCATGCTCGACCCGGAGCCAGTCGAGGGCGAGCCTGGAATCGGCTGGATCCCTGCCTCGCTCCAGAGCATCCAGATAGGCGGTGTCGGCGGCCACCCGGGCGCGAAAGGCGGCCGCGTTCCCAGCGCTGCCGTGGCCAGGGACGACCCACCGCACCCCGGCGAGACCGGCCAGCAGATCGAGCCCGGCGCGGTAGTCGGCCAGCGGATCGACGGCTTCCAGGTCAAGCAGCGGGACTTCGATGTCGGAGCACATGTCGCCGGCCACCAGCACGCCGGAGTCGGGCAGGAAGATGGCCGCGTGCCCGGGCGCGTGCCCGTTGTGCGCCACCACGCGGGCCAGCGGTCCGTCCCACGCGATCTCGTCCTGGCCGGGCCGCAGCGCCCGCAGCCGGCCGAACACCTCGAGATCATGCCCGGGCGCCTCAGCCTCGACCGCGCTGATCATGGCTGCCCGGTCGCGCCCGGCCGCCTGCGCTGCCGCCGCTGTCGCGTACCTGGGCGCCGTCCCGAGTTCCTGGCCCCACAGCACGTGGTCCCAGTGGGCGTGCGTGGCGAAGCCCGCCTGCGGCCGCAGCCCGCGGGCAGCGAGGTCCGCTGCCAGCAGGCGAACCTCGTCCGGCGTGACTGCCGGGTCGATGAGCAGGCAGCCGCCGTGGCCGGTCACGGCGATCGAGTTGGTCACGTACAGATCACCGGTGGCCACCAGGATCCCCGGGGCGATCTCGTGGAGACGACGCACGAGTCCTGCCTACCACGTGCCCGCGGACGGCAGATGCCCCTCCGCCGCTACGGCGGAGGGGCATCTGGTTGATCTGGCCTGACCGCTTGGCCACCTGTCTGGCAGGTGCGCCCGTCGCGGCCCGGCTTCGCTGAGGTGCCGGACCGGGTGGCCTTGCGCTGCCCGGCCCGGTCCTGGCACCTCAGGGTGATGCGGGAACTAGATGGCCGGCCCGATCATGCCCGGGTACGCCCACCAGTTCTGGCTGTTCGCAACCGACCCATCCGCGAACGAGTGGATGCGGTAGGTGAACAGCTGCTCCGTCGGCGGCGTGCCGGCGGTCAGCACCTGCGGCTGGCTGAAGTTGGTAGTCGAGCCAGCAATCACCGGGACGAACCCAACGTAAGGAGCGTCCTGGAAATCGAGCACCCAGACCGTGTCAGCGTTGTTGCCGCACACCTGCAGGTTGACCTTGCGGCCGTTGGCCGCCGGTGAGCTGGTCCCCTGGCACATGCCGGTGTTGACGCCGTACGGCGACCACTGCAGCTCGTAGGCCGGCTCGTCGCCGTAGTGGAGCGCAAGGCGCCCGCTGACCAGGCCGTAGCTGTAGAAGTAGTCCACCGAGCCCTGCAGGTAGATCGTCCAGTCCTGGCCAGGCGCGTTGTTGTTGGCGTACTGCAGCTTCAGCGGGTTGCCGACGCCGTTGATCGCGTTCTTGTTCTGCAGCACCCAGCCCGGACCGTACTTAGCGGTGTACGGGTTGATGCAGTGAAAGCCGCACGGCGGGGTAGCGTCCGGCTTCGCAGCGCTGGTGGACGCGCTTGCCGCGCCAGCCGCGGTAAGGCCGAGCGTCGTGGTGACGGCAACACCAGCCGCCAGCGCGTAGCACGCCCTGGTGAAGCGATTGCGCATGGTGAATCCCTTCCTTCGGATTGCCGGGCCGACTGCCAACTCCGGTGGCTTGGGCGGTCAAGCACTGGCCGGTCGCGGCTGATCGAATAGTGCTGGCATTGGTTGCGTTCAGTAATCCCGCCCTGCCAGTCAGTGATTAGTACGTTACCACGAGTAGTCGTGCCACGACAGCAAGCTACAAGCTCGATCCGGCGCCGGCTGTGGCCCTGCTCGCGGCGGGCATTCGGACGCTGCCGAGAGTGCCCGGTCCAGCCGGGCCGAGCGGCGTGCACCCTCCCCGCCGGGCCGCGCAAGGCCGGTCGCTAGGGCAGCACACCGGTGGTGTTGTCCCACATCTGATCGTCGTAGACAGTGCCGTCCGCGAACTTCTGCAGCCGGTAGGTGATCAGCTGGGGCCGCGGCCAGCGAGTCGGCCAGCCGGGCTCGGTCAGCACCTGCGGGTCACTGAAATTGCGATCCGACCCGTTGATCAGCGGAGCATAATTGCCCGCCTGATCAGCAGTGTCCAGGACCCAGATCGTCCTGCCGCTCTGCCCGCACCACTGCAGCGTCACGCTCTCGCCGCTGGCCGCGTCGCTGGCGAGCCCAGCGCACAGTCCCGTCGGGGTGCCGTACGGAGCGAACTCGGCCTCGAACGCATCGTCCGCACCGTAGTGCAGGGCGAGCACCCGGCCGACGATACCGAACGCAGCCAGCTGGTCGACCGTTCCCGCAGGCCAGATGGCCCAGTCCTCGGCCGGGTCGCTATTGCTCGCGTAATGCAGGGTCACCCTGGTACCGGTGGCCTGCCGCCCGCGGAAATCGTTCAGCACGAATGCCTGGCCGTATTCCGCGGTGAAATAGTTGGCGCAGAACGCTCCGCAGGGCACGCTCGCATTCGGCCGGGCGGCAGGGCGGACCGGCCGCGTCGCCCGCGACCCACCGGTCGCCCCGCCCGTGGGCCGGACGGACCGAACCGGCCGCGTCGCCCGCGACGAACCGGTCGCCGCGCTTGCAGGCCCGACGGACCGAACCGGCCGCGTCGCCCTCGACCAACCGGTCGCCGCGCCCGTGGGCCCGACGGACCGAACCGGCCGCGTCGCCCTCGACGAACCGGTCGCCGCGCCCGCCGGAGCGAGGCTCAGCGCGATAGCGCAAGCGACGACGCTAGCCAGCACGCCAGCCGCCCGCGCAGTCGGGGCCGCCCGCGCAGTCGGGGCCGCCCGCGCCGTCAGCGCCGCGCGCGCCGCCGCCCGCGCCGTCCGGGCCGCGCGCGCCGCCGTACAAGCCGTCGCGGTCGCACTGGATAAGTGAGGTAAGCGAAGTAGGCGATTCTTCATTGAGTATTCCTCCGGCCTGCCCGGCAAATCGGTAACTTCCTGGCGATGAGTAGCCATTTCTTACTTAGCGCTACGACCCTTCAGCAGCAAGACGCACGGCATTCACCGATGGTTGTCACCAGACTACGCAACGCAGCGAAATAGCCTGCACAATAACCAGCACGCACATGATCGTGGCGGCTTTTCCGCTATATGAGGCTGTCGCATAACTCTGGACTCTGTCGCTGCTGGGGGTGTCCTTTGGCTCGTAGCCGGGGCGATGGGATTGCGCCTGGGTGTTCTGGCCGGGCGGGCGCCGGGGGGTCGCCGGGCGGCCGGTCCGGCCGCCGGGCCTGGGTCAGGCGGCCGGGGCCGGGCAGGCGGCTGCGGCGCGGCGGCGCCGGGCGCCGATGGCCTTGAGCAGGTTGTGGCTGGCGGCCCACAGGTGCAGCTCGAGATCCGCTTTCTCGTCGCGGTAGTTGAGGCGGGTGCCGAGGCGGGCGAAAAGCTGGGCGAAGACCGGCTCGATGATCGCGGCGCGCTGCCGGTAGATGGCCTTGCCGGCGGGGGTGTCCAGCCTGGCGGCCATCTGCTGCCAGGAGTCCTTCATGGTCTTGGGTTTCTTGCCGTCGGCCAGCCGCCCGGTCTGGCGGGCTTCTTTGGTGACCGCGACGTACAGCTCACCCTCGCAGCCGGTGGTGAAGCTGGCGTCGCTGGCGTACCCGGCGTCAAACAGGATCTTGCTCATCGGCTCGCTGATGCCCGCGGCGTTCAAGGTGGCGCGGCCCTTCCCCAGCAGCGGGTGCAAGGCGGCCATGTCCACCGGGCTGGGGTGGGCGCCGATGGCGTAGATGACCTGGCAGCGGCCGGCCAGGGCCTGGATGTTGTGCAGCTGGCCGAACCCGCCGTTCTTGGCCTGCATCATCTTGCTGGACGGGTCGGTGGTGCTGATCTTCGGCGGCTTGCCCGGCCCGGCGGGGGCAGTGATCGCTGCGGCCAGCGCGGCGGCGGCGCGCCCGGCGGCCTGGCGTGCCCTGCGGACGTGCGAGTGCTGGTCAGCGCCGGCCGGGACGCGCCCGTCGGGCCGCCGGCCCGACCCGGCCCGGGCTGCGGCGCGGCGCTGGTAGCGGGCGACCTTCGCGTCCGCGTCCGCGGCCATGGCCTCGGCGGCTGCCTGGCAGCGCGCTGCCCGCTGCTCCAGCCGGGCGATTCTCGCCGCCCGCTCCGCCTCGGCGTCGTGCCGCCGCTGCTCCTGCTCGGCGGCCAGCCGGGCCCGCGCCTGCCGCCGCCGGGCCAGCGTGCCCGCGGCGCGGGCCGCCGCCCGGCCCGCGCCCAGGCCGGCGCCGCCCCCGGGCCGGTCATCCTGGCCGCTCCCGGGCTGGGCTCCGCAGGCGGCGTCCTCGGCCCGGGCCTGTTCCATCCAGGCGTCCACCTCGGCGGCGGCCAGCTTCTCCAGCTCCCCGATGTCCAGGTCCAGCTTCTCCAGCGTGACGTTCGCCGCCGCCGACGCGTTCGCCTTGACCTTGGTCCCGTCCCCGGCCACCACGTCCACGCTGACCAGGCCCTCCTTCGCGCACGCCACCACCGACGCCACCAGCAGCCCCTTCACCGGCTGCTCATGCCGGGTGATGAACCGGTGGATGGTGGAGTGATCAGGGTGCAGGTTCGCGCAGATCACCCGGGCGCCCACGTCGTCATAGGTGGCCATCTCGACCGCCCGCGACGACCGGATCCCCTTGCAGAAGCAGTAGCCGATCAAGGTCACCATCATCGCCGGGTGATACGCCGGACGGCCCTGCCCGTCGGCCCGGTACCAGGACACGAACGGCCCCAGGTCCATCTCCTTGCCCAGCGCGATCAGCTCCCAGGCCAGGTGCCGGGCCGGGAGCCAGTCCCGGGCGTCCGGGGGTAGCAGGTAAGCCTGGGCGGGGTCGTCGCCGCGGATGAAATTCTGAGACACGACTAATCATCTCATACCCGGATAGAACGGGTGAGAACCGACACGCCGCAGCCGCGACACGCGCGCAACACTAACCTTGACAAGACAAGATCACGAGTTACGCGACAGCCTCATATGCGCGGAAAAGCCGTCACGATGAGCGGGAACTCGCCCTGAGCTCAGGCCCCATCTGGGCGGTCGGCCGTGACGGGCTCGGCGCCTGCGGAGAGAACCCGGTCCGTCGATCCGGACAGGCTCTTCTTCACCGAATCCAGGATCGTCAGACCCTGGCCCACCAGGCCTGCGGCAATCTCGCTGAGACCTTCCGTGCCGTTCAGCACGCTGATGTTGGCGCCGGCCAGGCCGGCGGCGGCCTCCCTGACGATCTGCGGCAGCTGATCAATCAGCATCCGGTCCAGTGCGATGCGGTTGTGCGAGGCAGCCGCCTCGGCCTGCAGCCGGACGCGCTCGGCGTCAGCCTTGGCCAGGATGCGCACCTTGTCCGCCTCGGCCTCGGCCGGCTTGATCACCTCGGCGACCAGTTGCCGCTGGCGCAGGTCGGCCTGCCGCTGCGCGAGGTCGGACTGGGCGGCGATGACGTTCATCTGCGCCTGGGCCTGCGCCAGCGGGCCCGCCTGCGCAGCCTCAGCCTGCGCCTTGTCGACTTCCGCCTTGTACTGCGCCTGGACCACCGAGGTCTGCCGCGCGTACTCCGCCTGGGCTCGCTGCGACATCTGCTGCGCCTCGGCTGCCGCCTGGTTGGCCTGCGCCTGCGCGATCTGGGCCTGCCGCTGGATCGCCGCGTTATGCGGCGCGGCCATGGCATCGATGTATCCGGTGTTCATGTCGTCGATCGACTGGATCTGCAGCGAATCGACGGTGAGGCCGATCTTGACCATCTCCGCCTTGGATCCGTCGAGCACCTCGCTCGCCAGCTTCTGTCGTTCGGTGACGATTTCCTCGACGGTCATCGAGCCGATGATCGAGCGCAGGTGCCCGGCGAAGATCCGGCCGGTCAGCGTGGACATCTGATCCTGGTCGGACAGGAACCGCTGTCCGGCGTTGACGATGCTCTCCTCGTCGTTGCCCACCTTGAACGCGATCACCGAGCGGACGTTGAGCGAGATGCCCTGCTTGGTGACACATGTCTCAGCCACCTCAGCCTCGTACATGGACAGGTTGAGGAAACTGGCCTTGCGCACGAACGGGAGCACGAAGGCGCCGTGACCGGTCACGACCCTAAAGGGCGCGCCGCTGCGCCCGTACCTGCCGCCCGCGATCAGCATCGCCTCGTCAGGCGCTGGAACACGATAGCCGAGCATCGTTCATCTCCAAATTAGGGGTTAGCCCGGGGACGCCCCCCGGGAGGTCATTGCCCTCTCCAGTCGATGGGAAAGGGGTCAAGGGGATCGGTCCATTCGCTCACGTCGACGGTCCTGGTTCCCCGGGTCTCGATGACCAGCACGGTCGCGCCCCTCGGTATCGGATTCGGCGACCAGGCGATGTAGCACTCGGAGCCACCCCTGATCTTGACGAGGACCTCGCCGGGGCCGTTCTTTCCCCGCGTGGCCACGGTGAGGACGCCGATGCTGCCTATGAGCGAGGTGTCCTGAGTCACCGGCAGCCGTCCCTCGAAACCGCCTGAGCTGGAAAGTTCACCCTATCCCGGTCCGACATTTGGGGCGACCGGCGAGCTTTATGGCGGCGTCCGCGGACCAGCCCGCCGGCTGGCGCGGGCCAGCGAGACTGTCTCGGCTGGTCACGAACTTCTTGCCGGGCGACAGGAATAGCCGGGCGGCCTGCTGAGTTCTTCATCTGTGCCAGTGTGTTGTGTCCCCCGGGCCGCAACTACTGCCTTCGCGGAATACCGTCCGGCTGGAGCCGCGTTGTGCCACTCGCCGAGAGGCGACCGCACACTGGCGCCTGGCACGCCCTCGCGAGCATCGCTCCGGGGGCGTCGTCATGCGTAGGGTCGAGGAGCACCCCCGATGAACTGCGTCACAGATGGACAGGAAGGCTGCCACAATGGCCGAAGCACTGCCGCAAGCGGTCCGGGCTGGCCTGGATGACCCGTTCGCCCAGCTCGCTGGGCCGCTGTCGGGAACCCGCCGGCTGGATCTCGAGGTCGTCAGCGCCACCGAGCTGACCCCGCACATGCGCCGGCTGCAGCTCACTGCGCCGCAGTTCGACGGGTTCGGATACCAGCCGGGCCAGGATGTGATGCTGCTGGTCGCCGCGGACGGAAACCGCCCGGTCCGGCGGCGCTACACCATAAGGGCCCTGGACGCGGCCAGCCGGCTCCTCACCATCGACATCGTCCTGCATGGTGATGGCCCAGGCGAGCGATGGGTGCGCGCGGCCAGCCCGGGCGACAAGGTCGAGGGCATCGGGCCGCGCGGGAAGATCACCGCGTCGCCGTCTGCCGACTGGCACCTGTTCATCGGCGACGAGTCAGCGCTCCCGGCGATCTTCGCTATGACCGAGTCGCTGCCTGGCGACTCCGTTGCGACGCTCATCATTGAGGTCCCTGAGCCAGACGACGAGCAGGAACTGCTGGCGGCGGCCAGGACCCGGCTCAGCTGGCTGCACCGGAAGGGAGTACCCGCTGGCCAGCCGACGCTCCTAGTCCCCGAGGCGGCCGACGTCGAGCTGCATCCCGGCGCCGGTCATGCCTACCTGCTCGGCGAGGCCACCGTGGTGTCCCGGCTGCGTGATGTGCTGGCCGATCGCGGGCTCCGGCCGGATCAGGTGTCGCCGAAAGCGTACTGGGGCCGCGGCCGCGCCAACGCGGGCCACGGCGAGCCGGCCAAGGACGCCTAGATCAGCGCCCCGCCTGGCCGGCTACCGGGGTGACCGCCCGGGCGCTGGCCACTCGTACCTTGCAGCCGCGGACGCGCCGCTCATGAGCACGCGCCGCTCATGATCACGCGCCGCTCATGAGCACGCGCCGCTCATGATCACGGTGGCTAGGGGGTGCTCTGGGCCCACCAATCCACCGTGATCATGAAACCGGCCAAGCCAGGGGCCAGGTCACCCCGGTCGCGGCGGTGATGTCGGGCGGCCTCGGCAGCGCGTTCTGGGTGCCGCGCCGGGTCGTGGCGGTGGCACCGGCCGCACAGGCCGCCCGCACCGCCTGGACGGCGGGAATCCCGGCCGCCAGGGCCACTGCGAGTGCCGCAACGAACGCATCGCCCGCGCCTACGGCATCGACGCTGCGCACGCTCAGCCCGGCGATCGCCTCCAGGCTCCCTCCGGCACGGCCGTCGCGCCGCCGAACTACCCCGCCATCCAGCCCAGCGCCCGCGCCATCCAGCCCGGCGCCCCCGCCGTCCAGCCCAGCTCCCCCGCCATCCGGCCCGGCGCCCCCGGCCGGCCCGGCCGCTTCAGTCCCGCTGGCCAGCGCGGCACCGCTGGCCCCGGCCGTGACGACCGCGTTCCTGGCGCCCAGCCTGAGCAGGTCCCCGGCCGCGGCCAGCGCGTCGGTCATGCCTGCCACCGGCCGGCCCAGGATCGCCCCGGCCTCGGACTCGTTCACGACCAGCCAGTCAACCCCGTCACGCAGCAGGCCGGCCGCGTCGGGCGGCGCCGGCGCGAGGTTGAGCAGACCAGGCGTGCCTGCGGCGCGGGCTCCGGCCAAGGCCGCCGCCACCGCGGCCGCCGGGATCTCCGCCGATACGACCAGCAGGTCGCACGGACCCGCGAGAGCAGCCTCGGCCTCCGCAGAACCCGCCTCGCCGCTGGCCCCGGCCGCCACCGTGATCATGTTCTCGCCGGCCGCGTCGACGGTAATCAGCGCCATCCCGGTAGCGGACCCGGCCGTCGTGCGTACCCCGCTGACGTCCACGCCCTCAGCGGCCAGCGCAGCCACCAGCGCGGCGCCGAAGTCGTCGGCGCCGGTGCAGCCGGCCATCCGGACGGCCGCGCCGAGCCGCGCGGCGGCGACCGCCTGGTTGGCACCCTTGCCGCCGGGAGCGATGACCGCCGACGGCCCCAGCACCGTCTCCCCGGGCGCGGGCAGCCGTTCCACCGCGACCGAGATATCCATGTTCAGGCTGCCCAGGACGGTCAGCCGCGGACGTCGTCCTACCATCTGGCCTCCCGGGCCCGTGCCACTCAGCCGGGACCGCACCACGCGGCGACGGCAGCGCGGGCGGCGGCGCCGCGGGCCGCCTGGTCCTGGTTATCGGATGCCCACGCCACGTACCCGTCCGGCCGGACGAGCAGGGCGGCTGGCAACCGCGGCGGGCTGCACTGGGCGTAGGTGACCACCTTGACATGGCCGGGGACGCGGCCGGGGACCTGGCCGGGGACGCGGCTTCGCGCGTCGCCGGCCGCCGCGCCGCCGGACGGCTCCAGCAATACGAACCTGCCCTCATGGAATAGCTCGTAAAGCCGGGCGGCCGAGCCGTCGCGCAGCCTGACCAGGCCTCGCGGCAGCCGTTTTCCTGCCATTGGATGCGCCCGCCCGTCAGCCTGCGGATAGCTGATCGACAGGCCGGAATAGTCGCGGGCCAGCCGTCCTTGCACCGGCGGCAGCGGCACGACCAGCCGGTGCACTGTCCAGCGCAGCGCCCGCCGCTGCCAGGTCCGGGCAGTGTTCAGCCTGAACTGACGCCCGGTTAAGGCGAGCACCGCCTGGCCCACCGGATGGCGCTCATCGTGATAGGAGTCGAGCAGCCAGCCAGGCGCCCAGCCGGCTATCAGGCCGGCCAGCTTCCAGCCCAGGTTCATCGCGTCCTGCAGCCCGGTGTTGAGCCCCTGCGCGCCGGCCGGCGAATGCGCATGCGCGGCGTCGCCGGCCAGCAGGATCCGGCCGTTTCGGTAACCGGGCACCTGTCGGCTCTCGCTCCGGTACCTGCCCGACCAGTGCATATCCCTGGCGCCGAAATCGCGGCCGGTGATCCGAACCAGGCCGGCCCGCACCTCCTCGAGCTTGACCGGCTCGGTGACGGCCACGTCCGCACGCGCGTAGTCGTACAGGACCACCCGGCAAGAACCATCCCTAAACGGGAACATCAGCAGCATGCCGTCGCTGGACAGATCGCCGTAGGCGCTGGTCATGGGCAGCCCGTCCAGGTGCAGGTCGGCCAGGATGACGGATCCTGGGTTCGGGAAGCCAGGGAACGGCATCCCGATGGTGTCGCGGACGAAGCTGCGGATCCCGTCGCACCCGACCGCGTACGCGGCCCGGGTGACGGCACCGTCGGCGGTGGTCACGCTCACCCCGGCGGCGTCCTGCTCGATCCCGGTGACCGGCGACGCCCAGCGGACCTCGGCCCCGAGGTCGAGCGCCCTGGCCGCCAGCAGCAGCTCGATCTGGCTCTGCGGGATGTCCAGCAGGTACGGGAAGTCACAGTCGAGCGCGCCGAACCTCAGCATCGCGCCCTTCGGGCCGAGCGGGAATGACGGGACCGGCAACCCGGCACTGGCGAACACCTCGGCCTGGCCGCGCAGGTCGAGCATCTCCATGCTGCGGGCGTGCAGGCAGATCGCCCGCGAGTCAGACCGCGGTGCCTCCCGCCGGTCGAGTACCAGGCACCGAACCCCGGCGAGCGCGAGCTCGCAGGCCAGCACGAGCCCGGTCGGCCCCGCCCCTACAATGACGACGCCGCCATCGAGCGCTACCGCCACGCGTCCTCCAAGCTTCCCGTCAAGCTTTCCGCCGAGGCGGGCCGAGCACTTATGGAACTAACACACGCTAAGCCACCGGATTGTTCTGCTCAATGTGCGGGAACCTGCTTCATAATGAGGCGAACAGGTTATGAACCGCGCAGGAGGGAGCGCACCGGGTGTTGCCAGCCGGAACGGCGTCCGATGTCCCAGCGCTCGTGCCGAGCACATCTGCGCGGACCCTAATCCTCGGCATTGACAAGGCCGGCCGGATTCTCCAGCACGACCGCAACGCTGCCGAGGTCCTCGGCGACGGGCCTGGTGCGCTGCTGGGCGTCGAGCTCGGTGGCCTGATCACCAATGCCGCGCACGTCGGTGCGCTGACCGAGCTCATCGGCTCGGCCTGCGCGGATCGCGAGGGCACCGCCGTGCTGACCATCCGGCTGGGCAACGGCGACCACGCGGACGCTGTGGTCACCGTCCAGTCGGTCAGGTCCGCCGACGCCGGCCTGGCCGCGCTCGTGATCCTCCGGATCGCGCCGCTGTCCGAGAACCGGTTCCTCGATCCCGCGGTGATGCGGCACGCGATGCTGGACGGCGCCGTCCGCCGGACCGGCGGCGCCCTTGACATTGATCAGATGGCGCCCGAGCTGATCAATATCATCGTTCCGCACTTCTGCAACGCCGCCGGGCTGCTGGTGCTGGAGAGCCTGATCGGCGGGGACGATCCGCCGGCCGAGGAGCTGCACGGATCGCACGCGGTCCGGCGGCTGGCGGTCGCCCACGATGACGGCGATCCCGGCTGGGATGCCGCGTTCCCGGTCGGCGAAATCCTCCGCTATCCGGCGGGCACGCCGTACACGAAGTGCATGGAGACCGGCGAGCCGGTCCTCGAGGTCGCCGTGGGAGTCGACGATGCCGCCCACATCGCCAGGTCCTGGCTGCGCAAGCCGGTGGCCAGGCTGCTGTCCGGGGTCTCGATGCTGCTGCTGCCGCTGGTCGCCCGGGACACCATGCTGGGTTTCCTGGTGTGCGTCAGGAAGGGCGGTTACCGCAGGTTCGACGCCTACGACACCGAGATAGGCATGGAGTTCGCCACCCGCGCGGCGATCTTCATGGACAACGCCCGCCGGTATTCGAGGGAGCGGGCCACCGCCCTGACCCTGCAGCGCAGCCTGCTGCCAACCGGCCTGTCCGCGCCGTCCTCGGTCGAGGTACGGCACCGCTACCTGCCGGGCAGCAAGCTGATCGAGGTCGGCGGCGACTGGTATGAGTCGATCGCGCTGCCCGGCGGCCGGGTCGCGCTCGTGGTCGGCGACGTGGCAGGTCACGGCGTGCGCGCGGCGGTCACGATGGGCAGGCTGCGGACCGCCATCCACACCCTGGCCCGGCTTGAGCTGCCTCCGGTCGAGACACTGCAGCAGCTTGACGAGCTGATGCAGGAGCTTGGAGTACGGGAGCCGCACTTCGCCACCTGCATTTACGCGATCTTCGACGCGGTCGCGGGCACCTGCGAGGTCGCCTCGGCCGGGCACCTGCCGCCGCTGCTGGTCCGGCCGGACGGCACCAACGAGTTCCTGGACGTCTCGCCGGCCCCGCCGCTGGGCATCGGCGCCGGGCCCATCAAGAGCCGGACGCTCGACATCGACGACGGCAGCCTGCTGGTGCTCTATACCGACGGCCTGGTCGAGAAGCGCGCTGCCGACATCGACGAGGGGCTGACCAGGCTGCGGGAGGTGTTCGGGCCCGGTTCGGTGGACCGCCCGCTGGAGGATCTGTGCAAGGCCAGCCTCGACGGGGTCTATTCAGACACTCAGCGCGACGACATCGCGGTCCTGATCGCCAGGCTGCGCAAGCTCCCGGCCGACCAGCATGTCACCTGGACGCTGCGCTCCGAGCTGACCGCTGCCCGCCGGGCGCGCTTCCTGATCGGCCGGCCACTGCGCCGCTGGGGCCTGGCTGAGCTGCTCCCCATCGCCGAGCTGCTGGTGTCCGAGCTGGTCACCAACGCGGTCCGCTATGCCCAGGGCCCGATCGGGCTCCGGCTGGTGCTCGAGGGCGGGCTGGTCTGCGAGGTGTTCGACGACTCGGCCGCCCTGCCCAGGCTCAGGCACCCGGGCACCGACGAGGAGCGCGGCCGCGGCCTGCAGGTGGTCAGCCAGCTTGCGCACCGCTGGGGAGCCAGGCGGACGCCGTCCGGGAAGGTCGTCTGGTGCGAGCTGACCCTGCCCAGGTCGTAAGCCCCTAGAACTCGATCCGCTCGGCCTGCACCGCCTCGTCCTGCCGCGTGTCGTCTTCCTGACCTGCCGTTACCCGGTGCCTGGTGTCCTGCTTGATCGTCAGCTTGCCGCCGCGCATCAGCCCGATCCGCTCGGCCCGGCGAGCGATAGCGCTGTCGTGCGTGATCAGGACGAGGGTCAGGCCGCGGTCCCGCCAGAGTTTCTCCAGCAGCCCGATGATCTCGTCCCTGGTGCCTTCGTCCAGGTTGCCGGTCGGCTCGTCGGCCAGCAGCACCTTGGGCTCCTTGACCAGCGCCCGGGCGATCGCCACCCGCTGCTGCTGGCCGCCGGACAGCTCGGCGGGCAGGTGCCTGAGGCGCTCGCCCAGTCCGAGGTCTTCCAGCGCCTTCCTGGCCCGGGCCTGCCGTTCCCCGGCGCTCACGTGCAGCGGCACCAGCGCGGCCTCCACGTTTTCCTGCGCGCTCAGCGTCGGGATCAGGTTGAACGTCTGGAAGATGAATCCGATCGAGTTGGCCCGCACCTTGGTGACCTGGCTCTCCCGCATCTGGGCCAGATCCTGGCCGTCGAGCTCGACGGACCCGGAGGTGGGTCGGTCCAGGCCACCGAGCATCTGCAGGAGCGTGGTCTTGCCGTGCCCGGTCGGGCCCTGGATGGCCAGCCATTCACCGTCCTCGATCACCAGGTCCACGCCTTGCAGCGCGTGCACCGGGGTGCGGCCCTTCTGGTAGACCTTGGTCACGCCGGTCAGCTTGTACATGGTTCGCTCTCCTAGGTGTCCGGGCGGTCAGATCAGGTAGCCGGGCTTACTCGACCCGGGCCAGCGCCGCCGCGGGCCTGAGCCTCGCCGCGCGCCAGCCGCCGAATATCCCCGCGATCAGGCCGCCGGCGATCGCCAGCAGCACCGCGGCGATGACAATGCCGATCGTCACCTGCGCGGTGAGGTGCACGTCCACGGTGTGAGCCGCGGTTGCGGCGAACCGCCGGAAGCCGCCGCCGAACCCGCCGCCACCGCCACCGCCACCCCCGCCGAACCCGCCGCCCCCGCCGAAGGCGCGGGCGCCGCCGGGAGTCGCGCTGCCGGTCGTCTGGCCGATCGACGCGGTCAGCGGCGACGACAGCTTGGTGATCAGGGTCGTGCCGAGGTAGCCGAGCCCCACGCCGATGATCCCGCCCGCGATGCCGATCACCAGGGACTCACCCATGACCTGGCCGATCACGCGCCGGCTGCGCCAGCCGAGCGCCTTGAGGGTGCCGAATTCCCTGACCCGACGTGCGACCGCCGTCATGGTCAGCAGGCTGGCCACCAGGAACGCCACGACGAGCACCGCGATCGCCAGCCACTTGCCGAGGTTGTTGGCCAGGCTGGAGGTGTTCGCGAGCGAGCCGGTGACCTCGCTGGCCAGATCGCTGGAGGTGGTGACCGTGGCCGTGGGCAGCGCCTTGGAGATCTCCTTGGACACCGCGGTGATGTCCGACGCGCTGGCGGCCGCCACGTAGATCGAGTTGACCTTCCCGGTCAGGCTCGGGCTGGCCAGGCTCTGTGCCGCTGCCAGCGGGATGTAGACGTCAGACGGGCTCGAGCCCTGCGGCTCGGACACGATGCCGATCACCGTGAAGCTCTTGCCGCCCACCGTGATCGCCGAGCCGACCTTGAGCTTGTTCTGCGTCGCGTAGGTGGAGTCAACCAGCGCGACCTTGGAACTGGCGTCGGCGGCGGTGAAGGTCCGGCCGGCCGATATCTTGCCGGAGCTGAGCGGCCCGAGTTCACCCGCTGATATGTCGACTCCCTGCACCCCGAACGAGCTGACGTTGAACGCCCCGCGGAAGCTGCCGGGAGTTCCGCCCCCGCCGCCGCCCCCGCCACCGCCGAATCCGCCGCCGCCGCCAGCCGAGAACGACGGGATCTTGCCGGAGACCACCGAGTTGGTCAGGGTCAGGCCTCCTGCGGCCCCGGCCACGTTCGGCATCTTGGCGATGGACGTCACCGCCGATGAGTCGATCGGAGCCAGCGAGAACGAGCGCAGGGTGTCGGTGTGGATGGTGGTGCCCGGGGCCGGCCGGGTCCGGGTGCCCGCGGATCCGCTGAATCCGAATCCGAAGCCGCCCGCTGATCCGGCCGTGGGAGTCTGCGACACGGTGATGTCGGTGCCGACCCCGTAGAGCGCATGCAAGACGGAGCCCTGCGCATTCTTGACGCCGGTCGATAGCGCGGTCACCGTGATGACCAGCCCGATCCCGACCCCGAGCCCCAGCGCGATCAAGATGGCCTGGCGCATCCGCCGGCGCAGCTCACGGCGCAGGTAGGTAAAGAACATGAGGGCTCCTCAGCACCCCTTGGCCCGGCTGGGTGAGGGCCGGGCCGCTGCGGCAGCGGGTCATCCGCGCCGGGCGCAAGACATGCACCGGTCTTGATGATGGCGGCAAAACCTGGATGGATCCTGAATGGACACTGCAAGGTTGCCGGTTTCGGCGGCCGCGCTCAGTGCGCGGTATAGCTCAGCGCGCGGCCGCGCTCAGTGCACGGTATGGCTCAGTGCACGGTATAGAGGAAAAGCCAGATATTTGCGGGGTGCCAGAAGTGCACCAGCCGCAGCCCCAGGCCCTGCAGCATCGGCAGCCTCGTGGCCTGGTGGACCTCGATGACCCACAGCCTGGATTCGGCACCGACCCGCTGCCGGACCACCGCATCGGGCAGGGTGGTCCCCGACAGCGTCCCGGACTGAATGGGCGACTGGTACTGAGCGATGTCGGCCAGCTTGACCATTCCGTAGGGATAGGCCGTCCACAGGTTCTCATCCGCCGGCGTGTCGTAGATGACGGCGTCACCGGGCTGCATGTACTCGGCGACTATCTGGTCCGCGCGGCGGATGTCGTCTATGTGACCCTTGGCCGAGCGAAAGGCGAGCTGCTGGTTGAACCCGAGCAGGGCCAGTATGGCCAGCGCCACCGTCACGGTAGCCCAGCCGAGTGCGGTCAGCGCCGCACGCGGCCAGGAGTCAGACCCGGCCCGCCCGGCTCGCTCGGCCCCCGGCCCCTCCGGCGCGATCCTGGCCCCGGGCCCGGCTGGCGCGGAACCTGAGCCCGGCTGGCGCCGAACCTGACCCGGCTGGCGCGGAGCCTGACCCGGTTGGCGCGAAACCTGGCCTGGCTGGGTCGGCGCCGGACCCGGCCGCGTCAGCGCCGGATGGGGGCGGGCCGACGGCCGACAGCCCGCTCCGCACGGCCGGTCCGCGACCGGGGCCAGCCGTGGCCGGCCCGCTACCCCACGCCGCGGGCCAGGCGCCCGGCACCCGGCCGAGACCGGTCGCTACCCCCTGGGCCAGCGCGGCCAGCCCCGCGCCAGCCAGCAGGGCTCCGGCTGGCGCGCAGAACATCACGTACCTGAACTGGTACAGCGGCGTGAACCGCGATGCGCCGATCAGCAGCGCGGGCGGCAGGAGGAGCCAGGGCACGGCCAGCGCGGGGAGCAGCGGCGGCCAGTCAGCCCGCAGTGCGGCCCGTCCGGTCGCCGCGCTCGCCAGCAGCCCGCCGGCCACGATGACGGCGAGCACGACAGGCATGCTGCCCACGCCGAGCAACTCCTGCAGGCTCTGGATCTGCCCGGTGGTCGGCGCGGTCAGCCAGGCCAGCTGGCTGCGCTCGGTGTAGGCGAGCAGCACGATGGGGCTAGCCACCGCCGTCGCGGCGGCCGCCGCGGCGAGCCAGCCCAGCGCCAGCGACATCCGGGCCTTCCGGTCGGGCTGGCGCAGGCAGGCCAGCGCGACCGTCACCAGGTGCGCTGCGATCAGCAGCAGTCCGAAGATGTTCAGCAGGCCGACCACGGCCAGGCACGCTGCGTACCCGGCCAGCCAGCCGCGCCTGCTGCCGGTCGCCCGGAGCAGGCGGATCAGCAGGTAGCTTGCTCCCGCCGCGACGGCCGTCACCATCGCGTATGAGCGGGAATCCTGCCCGTACATGCTCACGGAGGGCACCAGCGCGAAGATCAGCCCGGCGGCGAGTCCTGCTACCGGCGACACCAGCCGCCGGCCAATCGCCGCCACCAGTCCCGCCGTCACCGCCATCGCGACGGCGGACGGCATCCGGGTCACTAGCTCGCTGGTGCCGGCCACCTGCACCAGCGGCCACATGATCACGTAGTAGACGCCGTGCACCGCATCGACATTGCCCAGCGTCCGGATCAGCTGGCCGAAGGGGCGCTGCACCGCGGCGATCGTCGCCGACTCGTCCCGCCAGTACGACGGGCCGGTGATCCCCCACAGCATGACCAGGAACGTCACGGCCGACGGGACCACCCAAATCCACCGCGGACCGCCGTCAAAGCGCTGGCCGGTCTGCGCCGGCGGCTCGGCAGCCATGCCAGGTGCCCTGGTCAGCAAGGCACGCGGGCCAGGCGGCGTCATGGCGTCCTCCGGGACTAAAAGGCAGTAGCGACCGCAAGCGCCCCAGAAGGACGCGGTCCGTACTACGGCATTATGCCCGTGAAGGCTGGTGTCAGTCACACTGGCTTTTGCTGGTAGAGAACTAGCCAGATCTTTCCAATCTGCCAGACCTGCAGGCGCACGACGTGCAGCCCGGACAGGACCGGGGCCGTCGGGTAGCCCGATCCGTCGACCAGCCAGAACCTCGAGATGCTGGTCAGCCGGTGCCGTACGACGGCCGTCGGCAGCGAGGTCCCGGTCAGGTTGGCCGCCTGTGCGGGCGTCTGGCGCTGCCCGATGTTGTCCAGTTGCGGCAGCCCGTAGGGGTAAGCGGCGGTGAAGTAATGCGCGTCCCGGCCGACGTAGATGACGGCATCCCCGGGCCTGCGCTGCCCGGCGATTATCTCGTCGGCCCGCCGGATGTTGTCCCCGTGACCGTCCGGGCCCCGGACATACAGCTGGGTACTGAGCCCGAGCAGCGCGATGACCAGGAGCGCTACCGCTCCGGTGAGCCATCCGAGGGGCGCCAGCCCCGCCTGTTGCGCCCGGCCGAGCCCGGTGCCGACCGCCTCCCCGAGCGCCGCCAGCCCCGCGCCCGCCAGCAGCGCCACGGCAGGCAGGCAATACAGCACATAGCGGGGCACATACAGTGGAAGCGCGAACGACACGCCGATCAGCAGCGCCGGTGGAACCAGCAGCCAGGGAATGGTCACCGCAGGCAGCCGCCGCGGCCAGTCAGCCCGCAGCCTCGCCCGCCCGGTCCCGGCACTGGCGGCCAGCCCGAGCGCGACCGCCAGGATCACCGCTGCCGCCATCGGCAGCGGGCCGACCAACTGCGTCAGCGTCAGGAGCGTGTGCGGTCCGGGCGCCTTGATCCAGCTGGCTGTCTGGCGCTGTGCGATGGCGAGCAGGAACACCGGGCTGGCCAGGATCACGGCCACGACCGCCGCGGCCAGCCAGCCGAGGGCCAGCGACCTGGCCGGGGCGCCCCGCTCGCCGCGCAGCCCGGCCAGCGACATCTGGACCCGGCCGTCCTCCTGGCGCAGGCTGGCCACCGCCACTGTCACCGCATGCGCCGCGAGCAGCAGGACCCCGAAGATGTTCAGGGCAGCCATCGCGCCCATGCACAGCGCGTACCCGGCCAGCCAGCGGCGCCTGCGGTCGGCCGTGCCGATGGCCCGCACCAGCAGGTAGCTGCCGATCGCCCCGAGCGCGGTCACCATCGCATACGATCTCATGTCCTGCGCGTACCTGCTGATCTCCGGCAAGATCACAAAGATCAGCCCGGCCGCCAGCCCGGCGGCCGGCGATACCAGCCTGCGCCCGAGCGCGGCCACCGCGGCGGCGGCCACCGCCATCGCCACCACCGAGGGCAGCCTGGTGACGAGCGGGCCGGCGCCAGCCACCCGGACCACCGGCCACATGATCATGTAGTAGACGCCGTGGACCGCATCGACATTGCCCAGCGTCCGGACCAGCTGGCCAAAGGACCGGTGGACGGCCGTCAGGCTCGCCGCCTCGTCCCGCCAGTAGGACGGTCGCGTGATGTCCCAGAGCCCAAGCCCGATCATGAGCGCCGACGGAAGGAACCACATCCAGGCCGGGCCGCCGGTGTAGCCGTCCCGCCCGCGGGCGCTGGGCTCCGGTGACCGGCTGAGCACAGCCCGGCTCCCAGACGAGGTCATTGGTGTCCTCCAGCGACAGTGTGGGCGCATCTGTCGAGCGCAGGGCAAGTAGGCGGCGGCAGCTTCCCCATTATGCCCGCTGTGAATCCCTCACTAAGCCGGGCGCGGCAGGGGTCAGGATCCCGGCTCGTGCGCCTAACGGAACAGGGGTCAGGATCCTGGCTGGTGCGCATAAAGGAACAGCCAGAGGCCTGCGGTGTGCCAGGTCCCGAGCAGCCGCAGGCCCAGTCCTTGCAGCAGCGGCACCTGTGAGCGATGGCGCACTTCGACCACCCACAGCCTGGAGACCGTCGCGATCCGCTGCCGGACCACCGCGGGCGGCAAGACGGTCCCCGCCAGCGTCGCCGACTGGGCGGGCGTCTGGTACTGGGCGATGTCGGCCAGCCTAGCCAGCCCGTATGGATAAGCAGCCCAGAGATTGTCATACGTCTCATAGAGGACGGCGTCGCCCGGCCGCATGTGAGCTGCGACGATCTGGTCGCCGCGGCGGATATTGTCGTTATGGCCGGCCCGCGCTCGCTGACCTGCACACCCGATCCGAGCAGCGCGATGACCAGCAGCGCCACCGCTCCGGTGAGCCAGCCGAGGGGCGCCAGCCCCGCCTGCGGCGCCCGGCCGAGCCCGGTGCCGACCGCCTCCCCGAGCGCCGCCAGCCCCGCGCCCGCCAGCAGCGCCACCGCGGGCAGGCAATACAGGACATAGCGGGGCACATAGAGCGGGATGGCGAAGGACACGCCGATCAGCAGCGCCGGAGGAATCAGCAGCCACGGGATCGTCATTGCGGGCAGCATCGCCGGCCAGCTAGCCCGCAGCGCGGCCCGGCCCGTCAGCGCGCTGGCCACCAGGCCGCAGGCGGTGAACAGGCAGAGGGCGGTGACCATGCCCAGCGGGCCCACCAGCCGCCACAGCGACGTGATGGTGCCCGGCCCGGGGGCCTTGATCCAGCTGGCCGTGCCGCGCTGCTCGATGCCCAGCAGGAGAATCGGGCTGGCCACGAACACGGCCGCGACGGCCGCGGCCAGCCAGCCGAGCGCTAGCGACCTGGCTGCCCCGCCCGCCCCGCCCGCTCCGCTCTTCCCGCCCTGCTCTTCCTGCTCGCCGCGCAGCCCGGCCAGCGACGCCCGGATCCGGCCGTCGTCCTGGCGCAGGCAGGCCAGCGCTACCGTCACCGCATGCGCAGCGAGCAGCAGGATGCCGAAGATGTTCAGGGCGCCCATCACCGCCATGCAGGCCGCGTAGCCAGTCAGCCAGCCCCGCCGGCGCCCCGGAGTGCCGATTGCGCGCAGCAGCAGGTAGCTTCCTGCTGTCCCGAAGGCGGTCACCATCGCATACGACCTGGCGTCCTGGCCATAGAGGCTGATCTGCGGCAGCACCGCGAAGACCAGCCCGGCAGCCAGCCCGGCGGGCAGCGACACCAGCCGGCGGCCGATCGCGGCCACCAGCCCGGCCGCCACCGTCATGGCCAGGGCCGACGGCAGCCGGGTGACGATCTCTCCCGTGCCGGCTATCCGCACCAGCGGCCAGATGATCATGTAGTAGACGCCGTGGACCCCGTCGACGTGGCCCATCATCCGCACCAGCTGGACGAATGGCCGTTGCACCGCGGCCAGCGTCGCGCCCTCGTCCCGCCAGTATGACGGCCCCGTGATATCCCACAGCGCCAGGCCGAGCATGACTAGCGAGGGGAGCAGCCGCATCCACAGCGGCCCGCCGTCGAAACGCTTCTCCCCGCCGGGCCCGGCGCCCGGAGCCGCGTCAGCCGAGCGGGCCAGGACGGGCGGGGTGTTGGGCGGGGTCACGTGTCGGCTCTCCATGGATTGGCGGGCCAGCGGCCGGGCACTGCCAGCAGCGGCTGGCGCAGCCGGCCGGAGCCCATCCCGACCAGGCCAGGCCGCCTGGTCACGACGACGATAGTCGACCGGCGCCGGTCACCGTAGCCTACCGCGCTGACCCGGCCCCGACCGGCTACGCCAGCCGGGCCGCGTCAGCGGCGGATCTCAGCCCGCACGGGGTCAGCCGCACGGGTCAGCTGCGCAGCGTCAGCCGCGCAGGGCGCGGATCGACTGCCGCAGGGACCCCATGGTGGCGAGCACCGCCGACGGCTCGTACCCGCAGTGCGCCATGCAGTTCGCGCACCGGGGGTCGGCTCCCCGGCCGTACTTCGACCAGTCAGTGGTCTCGATCAGCTCCTGGTAGGTCTGGGCGTAGCCGTCATTCATCAGGTAGCACGGCCGCTGCCAGCCGAACAGCGAGTACGACGGGATTCCCCACGCGGTGCAGCTGAACTCGGCCTTGCCCTCGAGGAAGTCAAGGAACAGCGGCGAGTGGTTGAGCCGCCACCGCTTCCTGTTGCCGTCACCGAACGCCTTGCGGAACAGCTCGCGCGTCTCCGTGACGCCCAGGAAGTGGTCCTGGTCGGGAGCCTTCTCGTAGGCGTACGCCGGGGAGATCATCATCTCGTCGACCTTCAGGTCGTCGTTGAGATAGTTGAGTACGTCAATGACGGTCTGCGGGGTGTCGGTGTTGAAGAAGGTGGTGTTGGTGGTCACCCTGAACCCGCGCCGCTGACATTCCCTGATCGCCGCCACGGCATCGTCGAAGACGCCGTCCTTGCACACCGACGCGTCGTGCCGCTCGGCCAGCCCGTCGATGTGGACCGCCCACGCGAAGTAGCGCGATGGCGTGAACTTGTCCAGCTTCTTGGGGATCAGCAGCGCGTTCGTGCACAGGAACACGTACTTCTTGCGCTTGATCAGCTCCGCGACGAGCTTGTCGATCTCCGGGTGCATCAGCGGCTCACCGCCGGCGATCGACACCATCGGCGCGCCGCATTCCTCGATGGCGGCCAGCGCCTGGTCGACCGGCATTCGCTGCTTCAGGACGCTGGCCGGATGCTGGATCTTCCCGCAGCCTGCGCAGGCAAGGTTGCAGGCGAACAGCGGCTCCAGCTCCACCAGCAGCGGGAACTTCTCGCGCCTGGCTAGCCGCTGGCGCATCAGGTAGGTGCCTACCCGCACGCTCTGGCGCAGTGGCATGCTCATGCTGGCCTTACCTCCTTGGGCAGGCTGAACCGGATGGACTCGGTAGTGACGACCCGCTCGCTGACCTCGACGGGGCCGAGGCCGGAGAGGGCCGCGACAATCTCGCCGACCGCCGCCGGCGGTGCCGACGCTCCCGCTGTTACCCCGATTACCGACGCCCCGCAGAGCCAGCTGAGCTCGATGTCTTCCGGACCGTCGATCAGGTAGGCCCGGGTCCCGGCCCGCCGGGCGGTCTCGACCAGGCGAACCGAGTTGGAGGAGTTGGCCGAACCGGCCACCAGCACCAGGTCGGCCTCGCGGGCCACGGCCCGGACCGCCTGCTGCCGGTTGGTAGTGGCGTAGCAGATGTCGTCGCTGCCTGGCCCGCGGGCCGCGGGAAACCGCTCAAGCAGCGCGTCGACGATCTCGCGGGCCTCGTCGGCGGACAGGGTGGTCTGCATCAGGTACGCGACCTTGCCCGGGTCGGGAGGCCGCAGCCTGGCCACGTCGGCGGCGCTCTCCACCAGCACCATGGCGCCGGGCGCCTCGCCGAGCGTGCCGTCCACTTCCTCGTGCCCGGCGTGGCCGATCAGGACCACCTGGTAGCCCTCGGCCACGAACCGGCGGGCCTCGGCGTGCACCTTGGCGACCAGCGGGCAGGTCGCGTCGACCGCGTCAAGCCCGCGCCGCTCCGCCTCGGCCCGCACCGCCGGCGACACCCCGTGCGCCGAGAACACCACGGTCGCGTCGTCGGGCACCTCGGCCAGCTCGTCCACGAAGACGGCGCCGCGGCGCTCGAGGCCGTTCACCACGTGCGAGTTATGCACGATCTGCTTGCGGACGTAGACGGGCTGGCCGCGCCGCTCCAGCATCCGGTCGACTATCTCGATCGCCCGCTCCACCCCGGCGCAGAATGACCGCGGGCCGGCCAGCAGCACCCGCCGCTGGCCGCCCGCCGCCGCCCACCTGCTGAGCACGGGGCCGGCCAGCCGGAGCGACCGCAGCGCCGCCGCGCCGCCGGCCAGGGCCCGCGGGCTCAGCAGCGGCCAGTCCGGCGTATCGGAGACGGCCCGGACCACGATCGCCGGCCGGCCTCCCGCGGCCGTCAGCAGCATCGCCGACTCCATGTCCGCGGCGACGGCGCCGTCGCTGGCCAGCCTGGCGCGCTCGGACCTGCGGACCAGGTGGTCGACGGTGACGATCTTGCCGGCCCGGGCGCGCAGGCCCGCCCGGCGCAGCTCGCCGGCCAGCAGCGGCGCGGAAGGACAGCTGAGCGGGGCCGCTGACGAGCAGCCGAGCTCGCCCACCTCGGCCCCGACCACGAGATCACCGGGCTTGAGGTCGGCTGAAAGCCCGCCGCCCGTACCGCTGATGGCGAGCATGCCAAACGCAGAGCCGCGCAGCCGGTCGGCGGCCACGAGGGATCGGCGCCCGCCGTAGCCGGTGCGCAGGACCTCGCCGTCGGTGCCGATCCCGCGGCGCACGGCCCGGGCCTCGAGCCGCAGCGGCGAGCAGACGACCAGGCGGCCGGAGTCAGCGGGCCGGCTGACCGCGGACGGACTCATGCCGCACCTCCGGCTGATCCCTGGCCCGCGGGCTCCCGGGCCGCTGGCTCCTGGTCCGGCAGCTGCGGGTCGGCCACGGCGCCCAGGAACCTGCCGAGCGCACTGACCGGGAAGACCAGCCGGTACAGGTGATAGTTGATGTAAAAGTCACCCGGGAACCCGGTGCCGGTGTACTCCGGCTCGTCCCAGGTCCCGTCGGGGCGCTGGGTACCGGTGAGCCACTGCACGCCCCGCTCGACGCTGCCCGCCACCTCATCGCCTGCCGCGGTCCCGGCGGCCAGCAGCGCCAGCAGCGCCCACGCGGTCTGGGACGCGGTGGACGGCCCGCGGCCGGCCCAGCTGGCGTCCTCGTACGAGCGCAGGTCCTCGCCCCAGCCGCCATCGGGATTCTGGCGCGCCATCAGCCACCCGATGGCCCGCCGGATCGGCGGCTTGCCTGGCAGCACCCCGGCGGCAATCAGCGCGGGCACTACGGCGCCGGTCCCGTAGACGTAGTTGGCGCCCCATCGCCCGAACCACGATCCGTCGCTCTCCTGCGCCCGCAGCAGCCACACCACGCCCCTGCGCACGGCCCGGGTCCCGGCCAGGCCGGCCGCCGCGAGAGCCTCAATGGTGTGCGCGGTGACATCAGCCGATGGCGGATCGATGACCTCGCCGAAGTCGCAGAACGGGAGCTTGGTCACCAGGGCGCTGATGTTGTCGGCGTCAAAGGCCGCCCACCCGCCGTCACGCGACTGCATACCGGTGAGCCAGCGGACCGCCCGCTGGAGCGCATCCGCTGAGCCGAGGTGGTCGGTCAGCGCCACCCGGCGCAGCGCGAGCAGCACCTCGGCGGTGTCATCGACGTCGGGATAGCCGTCGTTGTCGAACTCGAATGCCCACCCGGACGGCTCCAGCCCGGGCCGGCGCACCTGCCAGTCGCCTGGCCCGCGGATCTCCTCCTCGAGCACCCACCGGGCGGCCGACCGCAGCGCCGGAGCCTCAGGGGGCAGCCCGGCGTCGGCGAGGGCGATCATCGCCAGCACCGTGTCCCAGACCGGCGACTGGCACGCCTCGAGCCTGCGCACCGGCCCGTCGGGGGTCTCCTCCCAGACGGTGAAGCGGTCAAGGCCTGCCAGACCGCGCTGGATAACGGGATGATCGAGCCCGTAGCCCAGCAGATGGAGCGCGATCAGCGAGTAGACCCACGGCGGCTGGATGCCGCCCCAGCAGCCGTCCCGCTCCTGCCGGGCGAGGATCCATTCCGCGCACCGGCGAACGGCGGCGGTCCGGGCGGCGCGCGCCGGAGCTGCCTTGAGGCCGTAGCGGTGATAGCCGTGCAGCGCCCGGTCCAGGCCGCTGAACAGGCCGGCCCAGCCGACCCGCGAGCCGTGCCTGGCGCGGCGGCGATCGCCATCGGCCCGCAGCTCGGCCAGGCTGAAGGGCAGCGGCCGCACCGGGCGCAGCGAGCCAACGATGGTCAGCGGGACGATTGTCTGCCGCGCCCAGCACGCCCAGTCGTACACGTTCAGCGGGAACCAGGCCGGCAGGTAGATCATTTCCGGTGGCATGACGGGCAAGTCATCCCATGACCATTCGCCGAACAGGGCGAGCCAGATGCGGGTGAAGACGCGCGTGGCGGCGATCCCGCCGCGCTCGGTGATCCAGCTCGCGGCGCGGGCCATGTGGCCGGCCTCTGGCGGGTCGCCGGCCAGCCGCAGCGCCACGTAGGCCTCCACCGTGGTGGACAGGTCGGCCGTCCCGTCGTGATAGTTGGCCCAGGTCCCGTCCGGCCGCTGCTTGGACCTGATCCACCTGGCGGCCGCCGCGGTCTGTTCCGCCGTCCGCACGCCGAGGAACTCGCGGAGCAGCAGATCCTCGGCGTCCATGGTGACGTTGGTTTCCAGCTCTCCCTGCCACCAGCCGCGCTCGTGCTGCAGGCCGAGCAGATGCCGGGCCGCCCGGTCCAGCGCCGCCCGCGCCGCAGCCTGCGTGACCTGCCCGTCCGGGCGGGCCTGCGTCACTGTCATGTCGGAAGCACCGTCATCTCGCCGCTTTCCGGGGCTGTCACCATTGGCGCGCCGTGATGAACTCGGCGATCTCGGTGAACTCGGCCCGCACGTCGTCCGGCATGTCCGTCTCGGCCAGGCACTTGCTCGCTGAGGCCAGCTGCACATCAGCTTCGGCCTCGGTCCAGCTCTTGCCCCCGGCCGCGACAACCAGTCCGGCGGCCCGGAGCAGGTCGTCCTCGTCAAGCGGCTCGCGGCGGGCCAGCAGCACGCCGAGTTCGGCGGCTTCGGGCGTGCCGCTGGTCAGGGCCGCTACCACCGGCAGCGACTTCTTCCTGGCCCGCAGGTCGGAACGGACCGGCTTGCCGGTCGTGTCCGGCGCACCCCAGATGCCGAGCAGGTCGTCGGTGAGCTGGAACGACAGGCCGACGTGCGCTCCGAACCCGGCCAGGCCCATGGCCAGCGCGGGCGGGGCGCCGACGTAGATGGCGCCGATGCTGCACGCGCACGCCATGAGCGCGGCCGTCTTGTCTCCGGCCATTTCCAGGCACTGGGCCAGGGACACGTCAGCGCGGCGCTCAAACGCCAAGTCGGCGCCCTGCCCGGCGATGAGCCGCTGGACGGCGGCAGACAGGCAGCGGGAGGCCCACAGGCCCTGCGGCGCCGGGCCCTCCAGCAGCAGATCCTGAGCCAGGGCGAGCAGGGCGTCGCCGGCCAGGATGGCCGCGCCGGTGCCGAACACGGTCCACGCCGTCGGCCGGTGCCTGCGCTCGACGTCCCCGTCCATGATGTCGTCGTGCAGCAGCGAGAAGTTATGCACGAACTCGACGGCAGCCGCCGCGCTGACCGCACGCTCCGGCGCGGCGCCCGCCGCCCGCGCCGACAGCAGCGCGAGCGCGGGACGAAGCGCCTTGCCTGCGGCACCGGAACGGGGCCCGGCCCCGGCCGGATTGCCGTCGGCGTCGCCGAAGCCAAGGTGGTAGGCGGCGACCACCCGAACTTCCGGGCTCAGCCGGTCAACGGCCGCGTTGATCGCGGGCCCGACCAGGTCGCGGGCAGCCTCGACGCCCACCGGGATCGTGGCCGTCATGACGGGATCCTGGCCGGCGCCTGCGCAGCGGTCGCCGGAACTGCCTGCTCAGCTGCAGGCACCGCGGCTAGCTGGCTGATCAGTTCCTGCGCAGCGTTGTGTCCGCTTCGCACGGCCCCCTCCATCGTGTCCGGCCAGCCCGTATCGGTCCACGCGCCCGCAAGCGCCAATCGGGGCAGCGACGTCGCAGCGCCCGGGCGGAGCGATCCGCAACCTGGTCCCTGGCGGAATGTCGCCCGCCGTTCTCTGGTGACGAAAAAATCGGTCACGCGGGCATCTCGCGCCGCGGGGAAGAGCTCTTCGAGAGCCGGAAGGAACAGCTCCCGCAGTCGCGCTACCGGGACATCGACGTAGCTGTCCGCAGCCGACACCGATACCGCGAGGTACTGGCCAGTCTGCACGCCTGCCGTCCGGGTCTTGTCGAATACCCACTGAACCGGTGAGTCGACCGCTGCGGCCAGCGGCAGCCTGGTGACCCGCCGGTCGTAGATGACGTGCACGTTCACGATCGGGGCCGAGCCGAGTTCCGCCCACCGGGCGGAGCCGCTGGCCGCGCCCGCAGGCACGAGGCGCGCCGCCGGTCCGTGCGGGACCGCGAGCACCACTGCGTCCGCGCTGATCACCGCGCCGTCCGCGCTGCCGGGCACGCTTTCACGATCGCCGGGCCGCCGCTCGGCAGGGTCAGCTGCGGTGCCGACCGGTCCTTCGCCATCAGGCTCGCTGGCCGCGGCGTCGGTCCCCGCGGCGACCCGGACCCCGAATCCGCCGCCCGGCCCGGCCTCGACGGCTGTCGCCTTGGCCCCGAGCCGCACCTGCACTCCGAGCCTGCCCAGCAGACTGGCCGCGGCCCGCCCGTGCAGCTCGCCGAGGGGCACGGCCGGAACGCCGATGTCCGCCGCGGCCTTGCCGCCGAGCAGCGCTGTCTTGATCACCGTCGCAGCGAGCGCGGCGCTCGCGTCGTCGCCGTTGATGTTCAGCGCCGAGACGATGAACAGGTCCCACAGCAGGCGCCGGGCGCGCTCGTTCTGGCCCCTGGCGGCGAGCCAGTCACCGAGCCGCTGGCTGTCCAGCCCGGCCGCCGCCGGATCGGCGAACCGCATCGCGAGCGCGGCCCGGGTCACCCGGAGCCGTTCTCCCGGGGTGAGAAAGGGGTAGCCGGCCAGCGCCTTCGTCATGTGCAGTGGTCCGGGCAGCGCGGTCCGCCGCAGCCTGGCCCGGCTGGGACCGCTGCCGGTGCCGCGGCTGCTGCCCGACAGCCGACCGCTGCCCGATAGGACTGTGACGTCGAAGCGCTCCTGGATGGCGGCCGAGCCCGTCATGCCGAGCCTCGCCAGCAGCTCCCGGTAGGCCGTGCAGCACCGCAGGAACACGTGCTGGCCGTTGTCGATCATCAGGCCGCCGCGCGAGAATGAGCACGTGGCCCCGCCCAGCCACGGCCTGGCCTCCAGCAAGGTGACGCCGAGGCCCGCCTCGCGCAGCGCGATGGCCGCGGTGATGCCGGCGAGGCCGCCGCCGACGACAACCACGCCGCGAGCCGTCATGGCCTGGCCCCCTCGACGGTCATCGCGTCCGGCCCGGTCGCCCGACCGCGGCCGGCGGGCCGCGGCGCCAGGCCCGCCAGCGACCTGGCAGCCACCATCGCCTTCACCCGGGGCGGCACCGACTGCCTGCTCCGCAGTGCGGCAGCAGGCTCGGCCGCGATCTGCTCAAGCAAGCGCAGGTAGATACCGGCCATGGCGCCCGTGCAGGCCGCGCTCCGCCGGTCCAGCAGCGGCATCAGCCGCAGGCCCACGGCATACCACTGCAGGGCCCGCCGCGCCTCGAAGCGCACCAGCTCCTCCAGCTCCGGGCTGGCCTGCAGCTCGGCCGGCCCGCCACCGCCGTCCCGGCCGCCACCGCCGTCCCGGCCGCCACCGCCGTCCCGGCCGCTAGGCGCCAGTGCGCAGCCGAACCGGGTGAGATCATCCGCGGGCAGGTAGACCCGGCCGTTGCCGTAGTCCTCACGGACGTCCCTGAGGATATTGGTCAGCTGCAGCGCGACACCGAGCGCGTCCGCCAGCGGCTCTGCCGTCCCCGCCTCGCGACTGCCGAATATGCCCAGTGACAAGCGGCCGATCGAGCCGGCCACGCACCTGCAGTAATGCTCAAGCTCGCCGAAGCTGGCGTAGGCCGTCCCGCGCACGTCAGCTTCACAGCCATCGATCAGCTCGCCGAAGGCGCCCAGGGGGATCGGATACCGGCGGCTGGCATCAGCCAGGGCGATCAGCACCGGATCGCCGGCGCCAGCTGCCCGCGCCGCTCCAGCCTCGCCACCGGGACCAGCCTCCACAGCCTCCACAGCCTCCCCAGCCGCGCCCGCCTGCCCAGCCACGCCCGCCTGCCCAGCCACGCCCGCCTGGCCACCGTCCAGCGCTGTCACCTGGGCGCGGACGTCTCTCAGCGCCGCGAGCTTGTCCGCAGCGGGCAAGGTCCCGTCGCCGATGTCGTCGATCCGGCGCGCGAACGCGTAGACCGCCGACAGCGCCCGGCGCTTCGGCGGCGGCAGCAGCCGGATCCCGTAGGAGAAGTTCCGTGCCTGGGTCTTCGTGACCTGCTCACAGTGCCGGTAGGCGGCAAGAGTTTCGGGGGGAACGGCCGTATGGTCGCTCATCGCCTCACCGCCCTCTCGTATAGGCCAGCGCCAACTCGCCGACGGTACGCCGACGGCGAGCCGGCGGCGTACCGCGCAGCACGTCGTAGTCGGCCGCAGCGATCCCGGCCAGCGCCGCTCGGCCGCCTGCCACGTATCCGGCCACCGCCGCCCGCGCGGCGCCGCGCAATGACCCTATAAGCGGGGCGCCGGTGTCCATGAGCGCGCGGGCCCGCGCGACCTCGAACGCCATCAGCGCGCGGACCTGGGGCCCGGCCGAGCCGGCCGCCAGGTCCCGGGCCGAGCAGCCGTAGCTGTCCAGGTCGGCCGCGGGCAGGTAGATGCGGCCCGCGCGCAGGTCCTCCGCGACGTCCTGCCAGTGCTCGGCCAGCTGCAGCGCAGTGCAGACGGCGTCGGACAGCTCGGCCCTCGGCTCGGTGTAGCTCCCGAACACATACAGCACGATCCGGCCGACCGGGTTGGCCGACAGCTGACAGTAGCCGAGCAGGTCCTCGAAGGTCCGGTACTCGCTAACTACCTGATCTTGCTGATTAGCCCTGATCAAGTCCAGAAAGGGCTGCATCGGTATCCCGCACTCGGCGACCGCAGGCGCGAGCGCGCGTACCACGCTCATTCTCGGCTGCTGCGCCTCCCCGCTGGCGAACGGACCGGCGGGCCCGGCATCCGCCCCTGCGCGGTCCTGGCTCCCGGCCAGTTGCGCGTAGAGGCGGCGCAGGTCGGACTCGACTTCCTCCAGCAGGCGCAGCCGGTCATCTGGCGGGGCCTGATCTCCGATGTCGTCGACCGTCCTGGCGAAGCCGTACACCGCCATCAGGTGCCGCCGATAGCGTGCCGGCAGCAGCCGCAGCGCGACAGGAAAGTTCTCGCGCGTGGCCCTTTTGGCCAGCGCGTCCGCGTCCGTCGGCACCACTTGAGCCCCCTCAAGGAACCCGGCGCCGAATCGCATCCCATCGCGCGTCACGTTCCATATTTCTGCACAGCTCTCATTTGAAAAGCAAATAATGACACGGCCGTCAGATGACGCCGATGTCGCCTTCCCGGCCCGACCGCGGTGCTTCCCTCCAGTCTGCGGCACCATTTGCGCCCGTTGGCGCACCTGAGTCGTTGTTCCCGGCACGGCTGGCGCCAAATCCTGTTCTCCGGCCAGGCAGACCACAACTGACGGCGACGTCATATCGGCAGCAGCTGCGCGCACCTTAACTCCGTAACCAACGCTCGGCGGCCGGACCAAGCAATCCGGACCAAGCAATCCGGACCAAGCAATGAGGCGCTCGAGACCGTGCGAGGCTGACCTGGACTCACCCGAGGGCCGGGAGCGGACACCGTGACGGCTGTCAGGCTCGCGGCGGGGCCCGCGTCTCCCGGTCCGCGCACCGCCTCCCGCCTGCCAGCCGCCGGCTGTGGACCACTTTCGGTATGGTTTGGGAGACTATGGTACCGGCAGGCGCAGGGTCAGGGTCCAGGGGGCCTACCGTCAGCGTCATGATGAAGTCTGTAATTTGAATTATGCAATTTGCCGATTTCTGCGCGGCTCGATCCTGACATGCCGACTTTTGCTAGTGATCTTGGTATTACGATGTTAGGCTCGCAAACCTTCCTGGGGCACATCCCAGCAGCGGGGTCCGCTCGTTACATCTCACGCCGAGGCATAGCCATGGGTTTGCACCGCCGGTCCATTCGCCTGAGGATCTTGCTTCTGGTCCTCGTCCCCATTCTGTCTCTGATCGGGCTGTATGCGTTCGCCGTTAGCATTACGGCCAGCGACGCCATCAACCTGGCCCGGTCCAAGACCGTGAAAAACACCATTGGCTTGCCGACCGGCCAGCTTGAGGCCCAGGTCGACGCGGAGCGACTGCTCGCGGTGGTGTACCTGGCCAGCCCTAACCCGCTGACGCTTGCCGCGCTGCACGCGCAGGAGGCGAAGACGAGCAAGGCGGTGGCTGTCTTCAGCGCGGCGGTCCACTCCTCTCCCACGATGGGCAGCGCGTCGGCGGCGGGGAAGCAGGCCTTCGCAGTACTGCTCGCCGACCTGGCGCATCTCCCAGTGCTGCACTCCCAGATCACCTCGCTGGCCATCAGCAGGGCACAGGCAGCGAATGAGTACGGAAACATTATCGCCGACGCCGACGTGGTCCTGAATCAGCTTATTCTCCAGCAGACCAATGTCCCGCTCGTCACGCAGGGACTCGCATTCATCGGCATGGGCAAGTCCGAGGAGATGCTGCTGCAGGAGGATACGCTGCTCATGGGCGACATGGTCGCGCAATCATTCCACGTGGCCGACCGACAGGAATTCGCGGAGCTTGTCGGGGCACGCCGGGCTATTTATGCCCAGACGCTGCCAAGCCTCGATCCGATCTATCGGGGCTACTACGAGAAGGACGTCAGTCCGCGAGCCCTAGCCAGCCTCGCGACGCTCGAAGACAGCGTGATCAACGACCCGCATCCGCACGGCCTGCCGCCCGTATCGCTGGCGGCCTGGAACCAAGCCGTCGGGGGGGTCTCCGCCGGGCTCTCTCGCGCGGGGGACCAGGCGGCCAACGAGCTGACGCTCCGGGCGCAGCCGGTCGCCAACGCAACCTATCGCCGGCTCATCCTGGCCGGCGGTCTGGGGCTCCTGGCCATCCTGTTGTCGATCATCATCTCGTTCTGGATCGGCCGCGGGCTGGTCCGCCAGCTGGCCGGGCTCAAGCAGTCGGCCCTGGAGCTGGCCAACGTACGCCTGCCGAGCCTGGTACAGCGGTTGCGGGCGGGCCAGGACGTGGATGTGTCCGTTGAGGCGCCGCAGCTGGAGACGAGCTCCGATGAGATCGGCCAGGTCAGAGAAGCGTTTAACGCCGTACAACGAACCGCAGTGGAAGCCGCGGTGGACGAGGCGAGGGTGCGCCGCGGCATCAGTGACGTCTTCCGCAACCTGGCCAGGCGCAGTCAGTCGCTGCTGCACCGCCAGCTGGCCCTGCTTGACGCCATGGAACGGCGGGCCACCGAGCCAGGAGAGCTCGAGGACCTGTTCCGCATCGACCACCTGACTACCCGGATGCGCAGGCACTCCGAGGGCCTGATCATCCTGTCCGGCGAGTCGCCGGGCCGGGGCTGGCGCAATCCGGTGCCGCTCGCCGACGTCTTGCGTGCCGCTGTCGCCGAGGTCGAGGACTACACCAGGATCCGGGTCACGACGGGAACCCGGGCGGCGCTGGTCGGCTCGGCCGTCGCCGACGTCATCCACTTGCTCGCGGAACTCGCAGAGAACGCGACGATCTTCTCACCGCCCAATACCCCGGTCCGGATCCATGGCGACGTCGTCGGCCGGGGATTCGCCGTCGACATCGAGGATCGCGGCCTTGGCATCCCCGAGGAGAAGCTGGCGGAGATCAACCACAATCTCGCCCACCCAGCCCCGTTCGACCTTTCCGGAAGTGACCAGCTTGGACTCTTCATCGCCGGACAGCTGGCCAGGCGGCACAAGATCCAGATATCCCTGCGGCCTTCACCGTACGGGGGCACGACCGCGATCGTGCTGATCCCGCAGGCACTTGTCGTCGACGAGGCCGGCGTCAGCCTTGAGCCGGGGTCAGCCGCCGAGCGCGCGCTCCGGCTCACCGGCCGGCATGCCGCTTTGCATCAGGGAACCGGCTCCGAGCCGGCCCTGACGCGGGCCGGCGCGCTCTCAGCGCCAGCCGCGCAGCCATCCGGGCCGCCCGCCGCGCCACCGCCCGGACCAGCCGCAGGCGCTGCCCCCGCCCTGGGCAGCGGCCTGAGCAGCGCCCTGGATGCCGACCCGCCGTCCGGCCCCGCCGTCGCCTCTGCCCCCGCCCTGGATACCGGCCTGAGCAGCGCCCTGGATGCCGACCCGCCGTCCGGCCCCGCCGTCGCCTCTGCCCCCGCCCTGGGCAGCGGCCTGAGCAGCGCCCTGGATGCCGACCCGCCGTCCGGCCCCGCCGTCGCCTCTGCCCCCGCCCTGGATACCGGCCCGGACGCCGACCTTTGGCCCGGGCCCGGGCCCGCGTCGGCGGCGTCCAATGGGAGTTCCAGCCCTGCCCCGGCCCCCGCCGCTGATCGTTCGCCCGAGCCTGCGTTCGATCCGTGGGTCATACCGGCCGGCCGCGCCGCCGCCGAGGCCGCCGCGGCCGGATCCGCCGACGATGAGCTCGCAGAGGTCACTGACCTGGAACCGGGAACGATCCCGGGCAGTTCACTTTTCGGAGCTGACCAGCTACTGGGTGGGAACGGCAGCGCCGCGGCCGTGGACCCTCGGGCCGCGACCACCGACCTGGGCCTGCCGGTACGAGTCCGCCAGGCCAGCCTGGCACCTCAGCTGAAGGGCCGCAGCGGAACCGGCGCCGCGCAGCCCGCCGCGAGCGGGCCGTCCCCCGAAGCCGCGCGCAGCACGTTCTCGGCTCTGCAGCGGGGCTGGGAACGCGGCCGATCAGCGTCGGGAACCACGGATCCCGCGCCCGGGGCGGCGCTGAGCCCAGAGCCGCGCAGTGAGGCCGACCCGGAGCGGAGCGAGGAATGACCCGCGAGCCAGCCGCAGGCCAGACAACCAGGGGGGATCCCATGAGCCGCGCCAGCGAGCTTGACTGGCTTCTCGATGACCTGGTCGAGCGGGTCGTCCACATCGACAAGGCCGCCATCTTGTCCAGAGATGGCCTGGCCATCGGCGCGTCCGCCGGGCTGAGCCGGGAGGACGCTGAGCACCTCGCCGCGGTCGCGGCCGGCTTCCAGAGTCTGGCCAGGGGAGTCGGCGCGCATTTCGGCGGGGGCAACGCCCGCCAGACCATTGTCGAGATGGAGTCCGCATTCTTGTTCGTGACCGCGGCCGGCGAGGGCAGCTGCCTGGCAGTCCTGACCACGGCCTCCGCTGACGCCGGTCTCGTGGCGTATGAGATGGCGGTGCTCGTCAAACGGGTGGGCGAGCACCTGGCCGTTGCCCACCGGCCGGTGCACACCAGCGCAGAGACGAAGTGATTCCCGGTGTCCCCGGCCGCAGAAAGGTGGCTTGACCGCGACGCCGGTCCGGTGGTCCGTCCTTATGCGCTGACCGGCGGCCGGACCCAGCCCAGCGGTGAGAGCTTTGACCTGGTCTCCATGGTGGTGGCCGTCCGGGGGTCCCACGCCGACCTCCAGGATCTGGAGCCCGAGCACCGCCTTGTGCTGCGCCTTTGCCGGCTCCCGATCTCGGTGGCAGACCTGGCCGCCGACCTTGATCTTCCACTTGGCGTCGTACGGATCCTGATCGCAGATGTACGAGAACGCGGCCTCGTCGCGGTTCATCACCCGGTGCCGATCAGGCTGACCGACCCACGGCTGCTAAGAGAGGTGGCCGATGGGCTACGCAGGCTCTGACTACGGCGGCACCTCGCAGCCGACACCGGTAGCGATCAAGATTCTCATCGCCGGCGGTTTCGGCGCGGGCAAGACCACCATGGTCAGCTCCGTGACCGAGATCCGCCCGCTGCGCACCGAGGAGCACCTGAGCGAGCCGGGCACGCACATCGACCTGACCGACGGGGTGGAGCACAAGACCACCACGACGGTCGCGATGGACTTCGGGCGCATCACCATCCGCGAGGACTTGGTCGTATATCTGTTCGGAACGCCGGGCCAGCGCCGGTTCTGGTTCATGTGGGATGATCTCGCGCTCGGGGCCCTCGGTGCGGTGATCATGGCGGACACCCGGCGGCTCGCCGACTGCTTCGCGTCAGTTGACTACTTCGAGCGCCAGGAAACGCCGTTCATCGTGGCCGTGAACTGCTTTGACGGAGCGAGGCGCTTTCCCGCGCAGGCTGTCCGGACCGCCCTCGACCTGGATCCCGGCGTGCCTGTCGTGCTGTGCGACGCTCGCCAGCGGACATCGTCGCGTGACGTGCTGATCGCTCTGGTCGAGCACGCCATCAGCCTGCTCACCCAGGAGCCCGGGTACGTCAGCCCCGCCAGATAAGCACCAGCGCGCAGTCGTCGGAACTGCGCTCCCCTTCCTGCATGGACTGGACAAGCCGGGCGGCGCCCGCCCCGAAGCCCGAGGTGACCAGCCGGTCCGCCGCTCCGAGCAGCCGGTCGATGCCGACGTCAATATCCCGGCCCGGCGCCTCGACGAGCCCGTCGGTATAGAGCATCAGCGCATCGCCCGGCCGCAGCGCACCACGCTCGGGGACGCTCCGCAGATCGGGCACTACGCCTAGCACCACACCCCGGGCCTGGGTAAGCCGCCACTTGCCGCTGCCGGCCGCGAAATGCGCTGCTGGCGGGTGACCGGCTGAGTTCACCACGTACTCTCCGGTTCCCAGGTCAAGCGCGAGGTGCACGGCGGTCACGAAGCCCTCGGCCACGGGGGCGCGGCGGAGGTAGGCGTTGCAGCAGGCCAGGAACTGGTCCGCAGGAACCGAGCCGAGGAGCCCGCCGAACGCGCCGGACAGCAGCAGCGCCCGCGTCCCGGCGTCGATCCCCTTGCCCGAGACATCCACCAGCCCCACTTCGAGGGTCTTGCCATCACATACGGAGACCACGAAATCGCCGCCGAACGAGGAGCCCCCGGCGGGCCTGAGCACCGATACGGCTTTCCAGCCGGCGGGCAGTTCGGGCAGCCTGCTCTGGGCCCGGATCCGGTCCCGTAGCTCGATCAGCATCTGGTCGCCGCGCAAACCCTGGATGCCCAGCTTCTCTCTGGTCCTGGCGAGCACATCGGCAACCAGGGCGATGACCACGATGGTGGCCACGATGCTGGGCTCCGCGCGGCCCTCGAGCCAGTCATAGCCAAGCATCACCGCGACCAAGCCGAACAGGATCCGCAGCGCCCGCGGCCAGAGCAGCAGGCCGCCGGCCAGAATCGGCAGGATCATCACGCCAGGCGAGAACCATGACACCGAGACGGCCGCCACGCCGATCCCCACCACGGCGATGGCCAGCCCGAACGCCAGCCGCCGGTTCCTGGTAATGAACTGCCGACGGATCACGCCGCGCAGCCGGTGCAGCGCCGCCTGCGCCGCAGCCATGAACCGGTGCGGGACAAGATGAACCATGATGCCGGCACTGTACCGGTAGATGCGGCATTCATACCCGCCCCCGACCGGGGGATGACGGTAGTTTCCCAGCGGTCCGGGCGGCCTGTCCGGGCGGACGGCGGCCTCCCCCTCCCCCGGCCGGCCGCCGCCTTCCGCCGGCTGAACAGCGGTGAGCGCGCCCGACGTCACCTCGCTGACCGTGCGCCAACGCCTCAGGATGAGCTGTCCGGTGCCCGCCTGGATAGAACTAGGCTTGGCGTATGGCCGCGGCCGGGCTGATCGCCGGGCTGGGGCCGGGCGGGCTGCCCGCGCCCTCGACTGCGGTCGTCCCGGGATCAGGCGCTCGGTATCCGGCGATCGCCTGATCGCGCACCGGGCGCTCTGACCGCTCCGCCCGATGGCGAGCCGGGAAGGACCGAGATGACGGGCATGAAGGTGACGGTGGACGCGGCCATGCGGGCCAGGGACGCGTCGAGGCCGCATGCCGAGCATGAAGCCCTGGCGCGCGAGCGTGACGAGCAGGCCGTCGGTACCCGCCCGCCAGGACAGCCCAGCCATCACCCGACCGAGCAGCGGTCCGCCGCCCAGCCACCCGCTGCGGCCCAGCCGGCCCCGCCAGGCCAGCGCAACCGCGCCGGGCAGGCGGCACAGCACCGCCGGGCCAGCCAGTCCGCCCAGCCGAACGCGGCCGTACCGGGCCCAGCCGTGCCGGGCCCAGCCCAGCCCGGTCGGCCGAATCGCTCAGGCCAGAAGGCCCAGCCGAATCGCTCAGCTCAGCAAGCTCCAGCAGCTGGCGCAAGCGGGTCGACGCCCGCGGCCCAGGCCAACCGCCCAGGCGCGGCTGATTCTCCGGGACCGGCCGTCCCGCCCGTCGGCTCCCCCCCGGCGCCGCCTGCTGCGAGCGCTCAGGGCCGCCGACACCGACGACGGCGCCGCGCCCGGTAAACCAGACCGGTAAAGGCGCCAGGCCCGATAAACCAGGCCCGAGTAAACCAGGCCCGAGTAAACCAGGCCCGAGTAAACCAGGCCCGAGTAAACCAGGCCTTGTGACCAGGCCGACGCGGCGCCGCCGACGGGCGAGAGCGCGGGCTTCCCCGCGCTCGGCTCCGCCGACGCCCCGAGTTGGAAGTCCCGCCTTCATCTGCCATTCCCAGTCCGTTCGCGCTATGGCCAAGTCGGGCTCCTACGTTTGGCGCCGTGACAGAAGCGGGATTGGTCGTAGATGCCCGCGGCGTGACGAAGTGGTTCGGGGAGACCACCGCCCTCGACGAAGTGGACGTCGCTGTCGGCCCCGGCGTCGTTCATGCCTTGCTCGGGCCTAATGGCGCCGGCAAGACCACGTTGCTCTCCGCCTTTTTCGGCCTCGTCCTCCCCGACGAGGGGACTCTTCGGCTGTTCGGGCGGACCCGGGCCGAGGCCGGCCCTCGCTGGCTCGACGGCGTGGGCGGGTTCGTCGAGACGCCCCGGTTCTACCCGTACCTCAGCGGGCGCCGGAACCTCGCCTTCCTGGCCGGGCTCGACGGCGGGGACGCTGCCGACCTCATCGACGATGCGCTCGCGGTGGTCGGCCTCGCGGGTGCCGGCCGCCAGAAAGTCCGGGGCTACTCGCTGGGGATGCGCCAGCGCCTCGGCCTGGCCGCCGCCATGCTCCGGCGTCCGCGCCTGCTCATCCTGGACGAGCCGACCAACGGCATGGACCCGGCCGGGATCAGGGACCTGCGGGCCGCGCTGCGGCGCCTGGCCCACGACGGCGTGACCGTCATCCTGAGCAGTCACGACATGAAGCAGGTGGAGGAGATCTGCGACAGCGTCACCGTCCTGCACCATGGACGGATTGCCTTCGCCGGGCGCCTTGAAGTCATGCGGGCCGATGCCCCTGATCCCGCCTGGCGACTCCGGACGAGCGACGACGCCACCGCGACCGACGTGGCCCGGCGCCTGGCAGATGTCAAGGCCTCGGGTCACCACGACGGTGGCCTGATCGTGCTCGCCGCGCAGGACCGCCTCGACGACTATGTCCTGCAGCTCGGCCGGGAGGGCATCGCCGTGCGGGGCCTGGTACTGGACGTCACGCCCCTGGAGTCGCTGTTCTTCCACCTGACCGGGGACTCCGGACCGGATCGGCCGCGCCCCGCCACGGAGGAGGTCCCTTGACCCTTACTGCCGACCGGTGGCCCGCGTTCACCGAGCCCGCGGACCTCACGCGGAGGGGCTCCGGCGTGCCGGTGGTATGGCGGCTCGAGGTGGCGAAGCTCCGCCGGCAGGTCCGGGTGCGAGCCGCCCTGGCCCTCTGCCTGGTCATGCCCTTCCTCGTCGTCGCGGTCTTCAGGGTCCAGAACTCGACCCCGGGCGACACCCTGTTCGGCCAGTGGGTGCACGCCTCCGGGTTCGCTGTCCCAATGGTCATACTCGGCTTCAGCGGCCAGTGGGTCCTGCCGGTACTGACCGGCATCGTGGCCGGTGACATTTTCTCCTCCGATGACCATTTCGGCACCTGGAAGACGATCCTCACCCGGTCGCGAACCCGCGGCGAGCTGTTCGCGGGCAAGCTCCTGGCCGCGCTGACCTTCGCCGTCGCCACGATCGTGGTGCTGACCGGCTCCGATATCGTCGCCGGCCTACTGGACGGGACGCAGCCCGTCGTCGGGCTCTCCGGGCAGCTGGTGCCGGCCGGGCACGCCACTGAACTAGTACTGGCCAGCTGGGCTTCGCAGCTGCCTCCGATGCTCGCCTTCACTGCCCTGGCCGTCCTCCTGTCGGTCGTGAGCCGCAATAGCGCCGTCGGGATCGGCGGGCCGGTACTGATCGTGCTGGTACTGCAGGTCGTGACGCTGATCAGCTGGCCCGCATCGGTCCAGATGGCGCTGCTCAGCACGCCGTTCATCGCGTGGCACGGTTTCTGGACGCTGCCGGTGTTCTACCGGCCGCTCTGGTATGGCCTGCTGACCTCCGGGGTGTGGTTCGCGGTGTGCGGGGGCGTGTCGTGGCTGGTATTCCGGCGCCGCACGATCGGGGTGGCGGCATGATGCGGCGGCGCGGCTTCCGCCGCCTGGCGGCGCTCGCCCCGGTGGCGGTCTGCGCCCTCCTTGTCTCCGGCTGCGGCTCGACGGGCATCTCCCCGTCATCTCTGCAGACGTCGATCAGCCGCACGTTCGCCAACCTGTACGTGCTCCAGCAGGTCGAACAGGGAAACCCGCGCCCGGTGGCGCGCAGCCTTGAGGCCCGGGCCAGCTGCCAGAAGGGCACACCCGCCACCCCCCAGGCCGGCGCGGGCAGCTGGCTGTGCGAGATCACCTACTTGGTCGCCGGACCTGGTTACCCGGTCATCGCGAAGTACAACGTTGACGTCCAGACCGACGGCTGCTACGCCGCGGACGGAGACGGCCCGGCGTCGGTCAACGGGTCGCCGACCATTACCGGTCCGCATTACCAGCAGCTCAACAACCCGCTGGCGCTGATCGACAGCTGCTTTGACATCAGCTGAGCGTTGCCGACACCGGGGCCGAACCTGCAAGGCCGCTAAGGTTCATCTCCCGGCCATTACCGGGCAATGCGAGCGCCATAACCACATGCTTTGATCTCCTCGCGCTCGCTACACAGCGGTGTCTGAAAAGCGGTGTCTGAAAAGGGAGATCGGTATGCGACGTCTATGGTCGAGGCGCTGGCGCCATGAACATCGGCGCGGCCTCCGCGCGATTGCGGGCACGGGCATTTCACTAACTGTGGTCGCCGCACTCGGCACTGCTGCTGTGGCGGCCGCCGGGAGCGGCGGATTCGGAGATCAGCAGGTGGGCAACACCTACGCCAATGGCATCCTGCTGCCGACCAACCAGTGGGTCAAGCCGATCGGCACCCGGCTGCTCGTGGCCGGTAACGGTGTCAACGGCGCTGCCGACATCCTGAGCGGCCGGCTGGTGTCGTCGTCGATCAGCCCCAACGGCGAGTACCTGGCCGCGCTGAGCTGGAACGATTTCACCGGATTCCTCACCATCATCAACCTGCAGACGGGCACGGTCATCCAGCAGGTCGGCACCGGGATCGGCAGTGACAAGTACCTCGGCGACGGCACGGTTGCCGCCGACGGGCCGCTGTGGTCGGCCGACGGCCAGACGCTCTGGGTCCCGCAGACCGCCGACCTGGTCCGCTTCAGCGTTGGCTCGGACGGCACGGTCTCCAACCCGGTCATCATCACGCTCGAGGAGGCCACCGACAACCTCACCACCGGGGTGACCATCGCGCCCGACCTGCCCTCGGGCATGGCCCTGAGCCAGGACGGCTCCAAGCTCTACGTCGCGCTCAACGGCGTCAACCAGCTCGGTGTGATCAACACCGACACCAACCAGCTGGTCAAGGTCATCAAGGTCGGCAACGCCCCCCGCCAGGTCGTGCTGTTCGGCCAGGACGCCTTCGTCTCCAACGAGGGCGGCCGCCCGGCCAAGCCCGGACAGTACACCAACCTCTCCGACGGGACGCCGATCGTGGCCAGCAAGGTCACCGGCGGCGCCATCACCGGCACGGTATCCGAGGTCAGCCTGGTGAGCGGCAAGCAGGTCAAGGAGATCCCGGTCGGGCTCGAGCCGACGGCCGAGTACCTGGCCAAGGATGGCACCCTGATGGTGGCCAACTCCAACGACGACAGCCTCTCGTTCATCAACCCCCGCACCGCCACGGTCGTGCAGACCGTGAACGTCAACCCGCTGCCGGGCTCGACCGTCGGCAGCTACCCGAACGCGATCACGATGCCCGACCCCGGCCACATCCTGGTCAGCATCGGCCGGGACAACGCCCTGGCCGTCTACGGCTACAGCGGGCCGAGGACGCCGGTGCAGTACGAGGGCCTGCTGCCCACCGACTTCTACCCGGTCAATGCCGCTTACGACCCGGCGATCGGCAAGATCGTCGTCACCAACGACAAGGGCATCGGCGCCCGCGGCCCCGAGAGCGCCATCGACAAGGGCCCAGGGACCGCTCCGGGCGCCGAGTCGGTCACCGGCCACAACACCTACGACGACACCGGCTCGCTCACCGAGTTCTCGATGCCCAGCACGGCGGCACTGGCTGGCTACACCGCCCAGGTGTTCACCAACAACGGCTGGGACCACCTGCTGGCCAGCACGCCCCTGACGAACTGCAAGGCCGCGCCGGTCGCCGTCCCGACCCGGCTCGGCTGCCCGTCCACGATCAAGCACGTGTTCCTGATCATCAGGGAGAACCGCACCTACGACCAGGACCTGGGCGACATCGGCAAGGGCAACAGCGACCCGGCCCTGGCCCAGTTCGGCGCCACGATCACGCCCAACGCGCACGCCCTGGCCAGCGAGTTCGGGCTCTTCGACAACTTCTACGACGAGGGCACGCTCTCGGCCGACGGCCACAACTGGCTGGTCCAGGCCGATGCTAACGACTACATCGAGAAGGAGTTCGGCGCCTTCTACCGCAGCTACCCGGCCCAGGGCGGCGACGCGCTCGCCTACCAGCGGGACGGGTTCCTGTGGAACGCGGCCGAGGCGGCCGGACTGACCGCCAAAGCCTACGGCGAGTACAACAACTTCATCACCCTGCCGGCTCCCGTGCCGTCCTGGTCTGACTACTACCAGGACTCGCAGATCCTCGAGGGCAAGGCCACGGGGCCGCTGGTGGTCCCGGAGTCGGAAACGCGAACCTACGCCGACATCCCGTCGCTCAACGCCATCGACGACCATGCCTACCCGGCCTTCGATCTCGGCATTCCCGACCAGTACCGGACCGATGTCTGGCTACAGTCGTTCGCGCAGAGCGAGAAGACCGGCCAGCTGGCCAACCTCAACCTGATCTGGATGCCCGACGACCACACCGCCGGCATCGGCACGGGCGACCCCAACCCGGTCTCCGAGGTGGCCGACAACGACCTGGCCACCGGCCGGATCATCGACGCCATCTCGCACTCCAGCTTCTGGAATAGCTCGGTGGTGTTCGTGGTCGAGGACGACAGCCAGAACGGCGTGGACCACGTCGACGGGCACCGCGCTCCGCTGCTGATCGCCAGCCCGTACGCGCAGCGCGGCATCATCGACAGCTCGTATGACACCCAGCTCAACGTGGTGCGGACCATCGAGCAGATCCTCGGCATCGCCCCGATGAATCAGGAGGACCGGGCGGCCTGGCCGATGTTCGACGCTTTCACCAACACGCCCAACTACGCTCCCTACACCTACGTCCCCAACCAGATCTCGCTGACCGAGGGCCTGACCACCAGCACCTCGGCCAGGGGCGCCAAGACGCTGGTACCGGCCTCGCCTGCCCAGCTGGGCATCCCGCGCTCGGAGTGGAAGGTCTACGAGCTGTGGGTGGTCTGGAGCCGGAACGGCCGGTTCAACGGCAAGGGCGCGATCCAGGACTTTGCCAACCCGGCCCAGCTCAACCGGCTCGACTGGTACAGCGCCCACAACTGGAAGGTGCCCTACCCCGGCGACAAGACGATCCTGCCGCCCAACCAGGTGCCAGGACACAACCTGCCGGCTGACTACCTAGGAGACTGAGCCAGCGAGACGTCCCCGGGGCTCCGGGCCTGCGGTCGCCAGTGCGACCGCAGGCCCGGAGCCTCTTTGCGGGCGTGGAGCCGTAAGGCCCTGGGCCTGGTCCGGCCCGGGCAGCAGAGCGGCGGGGCTTATCGTGTGCTCGTGGAGGTTCGGCTGGCGCCTGGCGGCCCGGTGGTCTCGCGGATCGGGCTAGGACTCGCGGCGCTAGGCCGACCCGCCTATATCACCGCCGGCCGGGCCGCCGACCTGCCGGACCGCAGCGTCGCCGGCCTGCGCGCCCGGACCTGGTCGATGCTCGATACCGCCTACGCGGCCGGAATCAGGTATTTCGACGCCGCCAGGTCCTATGGCCTGGCCGAGGAATTCCTGGGCGGCTGGCTAGCCGACCGGGGCCACGGCGACGCGGTCGCTGGCTCTAAATGGGGTTACCGCTACGTCGGCGGGTGGCGGCTGGATGCCGAGCGCCATGAGGTCAAGGAACACTCACTCGCCATGTTCACCGCTCAGCTCGGCCAGACCCGGGCGCTGCTCGGCCACCGGCTGGCGCTGTATCAGGTGCACTCGCTGACCGCAGATTCCGGGTTGCTTGATGACCCGGCGCTGCTGGCCGCGCTCGCCCGGCTGCGCGCCGAGGGCGTAATCATCGGGCTTAGCACCAGCGGCCCTGGCCAGGCCGAGACTCTCCGCCGGGCGCTATCCGCCACGGCCGACGGGCAGCCGGTATTCAGCGCGGCGCAAGTGACCTGGAACCTGCTGGAGCCCTCCGTGGCCCCCGCCGCGGCCGAGGCGGCCGACGCCGGCTGGACGATCCTGATCAAGGAGGCTCTCGGCAACGGGAGGCTGGCCCCCGCCGGCAGCCAAGCCGACCACCCAGCCGCGGGCCGGGACGGGGGCCCGGCCCCGGGCCGGGACGGGGGCCCGGCCCCAGGCCGAGCCGGGGGCCCGGCCCCAGGCCGAGCCGGCGACCTGGGCGCGAGTCTCGCCGGCGACCGAGCCCGCCACCAGGCCAGTCCGCCAGCCCAGCTGGCCGCGCTCGCCGAGGCCAGGAACGTCACCACGGACGCGATCGCGATCGCCGCGGCACTCGCCAACCCCTGGGCCAGCGTCGTGCTTTCCGGTGCCGTGACGCCGCGGCAGCTGCACGACAATCTGCTGGCCCTGTCCGTCGGCGATCTTCCGCCGCTGGATCTCGCCGAGCCGCCCGCCGCCTACTGGGCCGCCCGGGGAGCCCGGCCCTGGAGCTGATCGCCGCAGGCCTGCGATCGCAGCCTGCCGTAACCTGCGGAAGCCAGCCACGATCTCCTAGGCTGGCCTAGCGTGGCAGGATCTTCGACCCCGGCGACCGCCGTGCTGCGCAAGCAGGGCGTCCCGCACACGGTGCATGCCTACGACCATGACCCTCGGCACCTCTCCTACGGCAAGGAGGCCAGCGAGGCGCTCGGCGTCCCGGCGGAGCGCGTGTTCAAGACCCTGGTTGCCGATGTTGATGGTGCGCTCACCGTCGCCGTGGTGCCAGTCGCCTGCCAGCTCGACCTCAAGGCGCTGGCGGCTGCCGCAGGCGGCAAGAGGGCGTCGATGGCCCCGGTGGCCGCTGCCGAGCGGGCTACCGGGTACGTGGCAGGCGGCATCTCGCCGCTTGGCCAGCGCAAGCGGCTACGCGTTGTCATCGACGACACCGCCCTGGAGTTTCCCACGGTCTTCTGCAGCGCCGGGCATCGCGGCCTTGAAATCGAACTGGCTCCGGGCGATCTGGTCCGGCTAGCAAGCGCGATCGTGGCCCGGATCTCGCAGCCACAGCTCCGCTGAGCTCGCATCCCAAATGATCTCATTTGAAGCGGCCCGTCAAGCTCTTGCTGTTCCTGTGCCTGGTTTATTCGGCTATCTGATGGTCCGGTATGGTTTGCGCGGGTGGTGCGGGGGCGTGCCGGGCTGGCCCCATGGCCTTGATCGCTGCCAGATCACGCGGGCGGCGCCCGGGGTCACAGGGGCGCGTAGCGCTCGCGCAGCGACGCCGCAGGCGCCCTTGACGCCGGAGTGCGGCCCGCCGGGACACTCGGGCAGCCAGGGCATGGGGTTCCCGTTGCCTGCCCGGGGGGCGGGCGGGGCCGGCAGGGGTGGCGTGCCGAGGCGGGGTGGCGGCTCCTGCCGTCACTGCCACTCTCATATCCGCGGGTCGGGACCGCAGGTCTGTCTCCGGCAGGATGGTGCCCCTGACTTGAACCGGGAATCACCTTGGTGCCCACATCATTTACGGGGATCGTTCCTGCCACGGCGAGCGTCCCGGCACGCCACCGGCTCGGGCGGGTCATGCAGGCCGGCGAGGCGGCGGTCATCTCGGCCCACACGAACCCGGCCAGCTCGCGGGCGACCGCGACCACGGCTTCCGGCGCGGCCTTCCCGCCGGCGTGCACCAGGTGCACGTACCGGGCGTGCAGCCGCCGCTGCGCCGTCCACGACCGGGCCAGGGTCTCCGCGGCAGCGCCGTCCTGGCGACGGCGCAGCCCGGCGCCGATCGCCGGGGCGTGCCGGTAGGCCCAGGCCGCCTCGGTCAGCGCGGTGCGCACCGGCTCGGAGCCGGCCTTGGTGATGTGCCCCCGGCGGGTCCGCTCCCCGGATGAGTACTCCGAGGGGACCAGCCCGGTATAGCTCATGAACGCCCGGGCGGCGGGGAACCGGCGCCAGTCCACTACCTCGGCGGCCAGCGTCAGGCCGCCCAGCTCGGCGATGCCCCGGTAGCAGCCCAGCCGGGCCACCGGGCCGGCCAGCGGCTCGCGCCCGGCCCAGGGCATCAGCTCGGCCTCCACCGCGGCCAGCTCGGCCTCCCGCACCTCAAGCGTGGCCCGGTAGTACCCGATCGCCGAGGCCAGCGCCGGCTCCCCGTACCGCTGGGCGGCGATCCACGCCCGGTGCGCCGCGGTCCAGTACGACCCGCCCCGCCAGATCCGCCCGTGCCGCATCAGCACCGCGGTCAGCCGCTGCCGGGCCCGCTTCCGGTCGGCCAGCACCGCGTCCCGCGCCCGCGCCAGGTCCCGCACCGCCTCCTCCCCGGGCGAGGGCACCCGGATCGGCGTCAGTTCCCCGGCCCGGCCCAGCCGGGCCAGCCGCCGCGAGTCCCGCTTGTCCGTCTTGACCTTGTCCGAGCCCCCCTTCGGGATCAGCGACGGCGCGACCACCTGGCACGCCACCCCCATCGAGGCCAGCAGCCGGTACAGGTCATAACCCCCCGGCCCGGCCTCATACCAGGCCCGCAGCACCGACCGATCCGGGAACCGGCCCACCAGCCGCCGGATCGCCTCCTCCTCATTGAAAATACGGTCCGTGACCGGGCTCTCCTCACCCGGCAACAGCGTCGCGACCACGATCGTGTTCTTCGAGGTGTCCATCCCCAGATGGATCAGCCCCTCCGGCGATGCCACACTAGACATGACGGCCGGCTCCCTTCCGCCGTAACGGCTCCGGAACTGGGAAACTTGCACCTTCCAGCATCCGGCGACCCGCGACATCAGCCAACAGGCTTACGGGCGGTCACCGGAGCCGGCCGCTTCATACTGACTTGACTATCTTCCAGCGGATATCGCGGAGAAGTCGTCAAGATCACGACGGTCGGGCGCGGGCGGGCCAGCACCAGCACCCGGCAGGCCACCAGCACCAGGCAGGCCACCAGCACCAGGCAGGCCACCAGCACCAGGCAGGCCACCAGCACCAGGCAGGCCACCAGCACGAGGCAGGCGATGGTCTCAGCCGGGCGTTACCCTCGGGCTGTGGGCGTCATCACCGTTCCTTATCACCTTGACCAGCAGCTGCCCGGTCTGGACATGCCGGTTGCCGTGGGTGCAGTCATCGCGCCGGAGCTGCCAGCGGGCGACGTGTGGAGCCGGCTAGCCGACCTGTACGCCGTGGTCGCCCGCGCCGTGGCCGACCAGGCCGGGCGGGGCGGCTTCCCGGTGGTCGTCTCGGGCGACTGCACGACGGCCCTGGGTACTATCGCGGGCCTGCAGCGCGCGGGCGTTGACGCCGGGATCGTCTGGTTCGACGCGCACGGCGACGTGCAGACGCTCGAGACCACGGCCTCCGGCTATCTCGGCGGTCTACCGCTGCGGCTGCTGGCCGGCTACCGGCCCGAGCTGATCGGCGACCGGCTCGGGCTGAGGCCGGTGCCCGAGCCGCGGATCCTGCTCGTCGGCGCCCGTGACCTTGATCCGCCCGAGGTCGACTACCTGGAGCGCGCGCAGATCCGCCGCACCGCAGTGCCCGACCTGGCCGCGGCGGATCTGCCCGACGGGCCGCTGTACGTGCATATCGACCTGGACGTGATCGATCCCGCGGACGTCCCTGGACTGCGCTACCCCGCACCGGGCGGCCCGGGCGCCGCTGAGGTCGCAGCCGCGCTGCACCGCGTGCTCGCTACCGGCCGGGCGGCCGCCCTCGGCATCGCGTGCACCTGGTACCCGGGGCACGGCGCCGCGGCCCGGGTCAGTCCGTACCTGGAGAAGGCCGTAGCCACCAGGGGCTAGCCTGCGCTGGAGCGGCCCTCAGAACTGCAGCGCCTTGACTTCAAGGAACTCTTCGAGGCCCTGGACCCCGAGCTCGCGCCCGTAGCCGGACTGGCCGAACCCGCCAAACGGGGCCGCCACGTTGAACGCGCCGCCATTGATCTCAACCTGCCCGGCGCGAAGCTGTCTCGCCACCGCCACGGCGTGGTCCTGATCGGCCGACCACACCCCCGCGGCCAGCCCGTATCTGGTGCCGTTGGCGATGTTCACCGCCTCGTCCTCCGATGAGTAGCCGATAACGGACAGCACCGGGCCGAAGATCTCCTCCTGCGCGATCGTCATGTCCGGCCGCACGTCCGCGAAGACGGTCGGCAGCACGAAGTAGCCGCGGTCAAGCCCGGCCGGGGCTTGCGGCCCGCCGACGACCAGCCGCGCCCCCTCCGCGAGTCCCTGCTCGATGAAGCCGCGCACCCGGTCCCGCTGGGCGGCGGTGACCAGCGGCCCGAGCCGGGTGCCCTCGGCGAGCGGATCGCCGGCCAGGTAACGCTCCGCGTTCTTGGCCGCATGGCCGACCGCCTCGTCGTAGACGTCGCGGTGCACGAGCATCCGGGTCAGGGCGGTGCAGGTCTGGCCCGAGTTGACGAACGCCTTGGCCACCCCGACCTTGACCGCGGTGGCCAGATCGGCGTCGGGCAGGATGACGTTGGCCGACTTGCCGCCCAGCTCCAGCGTTACCCGCTTGACGGTGGCCGCAGCCGCCCGCGCCACCTGCTGCCCGGCGGCGACCGAGCCGGTGAAAGACACCGCGTCGAGGCCGGGATGGGACGCGATCGCCGCGCCGGTCACCGGACCAGTGCCGCTGACCAGGTTGAACACCCCAGCGGGCAGCCCCGTCTCATGGAAGATGTCGGCCAGCTCGTAGGCGGCCAGCGGGGCGACCTCACTCGGCTTCACGACCACGGTGCAGCCGGCGGCGAGCGCCGCGGCCACCTTGGCGACGATCTGGTGCAGCGGGTAGTTCCACGGCGTGATGGCGCCGACCACCCCGACGGGCTCCCTGACGATCAGCGAGTTGCCGACCCGGTCGCCGCCGAAGTTGTAGCTGGCCAGCAGGTCGACGTAGCTGGCCAGCACCGCCAGCGGCGTCCCGACCTGAACCTTCCTGGCGAAGCCGAGCGGCGAGCCCACGTCGGCGGTGATGGCCGCGGCGACCGTGTCGGCGCGGCGCTCGAGCAGTTCCCGGGCGGCCTCGAGCCGGGCGGCCCGCTCGGCCGCGCTGGTGGCCGACCAGGAGCGTAGCGCCACGGTGGCGGCACGCACCGCTTCATCGACGTCATCTTCGTGACCTGCAGGGACTTCATCGATCACTTGCTCGGTCGCCGGGTTAAGCACCTCGATGGCGGAGCCTCCGGCTGATGGCCGCCAGCCGCCCCCGATGTAGTTGCTGCGCATACCGTCATCCTCCCGCATGGCATCCGGCCGGCAAAACCGTCTGGCCCGGCCACGATAGCTGATTACAGGTTGTAGAGAAAAATTAGCTAAACGTCATATTAACGCCACTCTAGGTGTAGATGGTCGGGACTCGGCTGGGACAAGGAGCGAGACCGAGGTAAGCCCAAGATTGACGGCGATCCATTTAACAGCCAAAACGCTAATAGGCGCCGGACATTGTTTCTTGCTGTGATAGAACGCTTCCTAAGCGTGACCGACCGAAGGTCGTTACTTCACGTCACCAGCACCCGGTCCAGCGACCCCGAGGGATCCGGATGACGCATGAGAGCCCGAACGGGGGGCGGCCGCCGCGTTCCCGCCCCCGGCACGGATCCGCCTCCCGCTTGGCCGCGCCGTTCCGGCGGCCCCTCCAGGCCACGCTCCGGCTCGTCGCTGCTGCTGCGTCCATGCTGATCGGCTTCTGCGTCGTGGTCGCGGCCGTGGTGCTGGTCGCCGAGGTCACGGCACTGCCGACGGCCATGCGCATCACCGCGGCCGCCGGGCGCCGGGCGGCCGTGGCTTATCCGGCGGCCGGCGCGGCCAGCCATCCCGGCCCAGCCGGGCGTCCCGGCCCGGCCGGGCAGAGCGGCCCAGCCGGGCCGAGCGGCCCAGCCGGGCGGGGCGGGCCAGCCGGGCCGAGCGGCCCAGTCAGGCGGGTCGGCCGGGCCGGCCTGCGGCCCTGCTGCGCGATCCAGCTCCCGTCGGCCCGGCCCGCACCTGCGGCCCCCCGCGTGGTGGCCCGGTTCACCGGACGAGGAAACGCGCGCACCCGTCCGTTCACCGTCACCAGCCCGTGGCAGCTGGGGTGGTCCTTCAGCTGCTCGGCCCAGGGCAGCGGCGGCCAGTTCATCGTCAGCGCGGCCGAGGGTGACGCGCTGATCAGCACGCCGGTCGACCAGACCGCACGGCAGGGCCACGGCGTCAGCGCCGCCTTCACCGGCTCCGGTGTCCGTTACCTGCTGATCAATTCGAGCTGCGCCTGGACGATGCGGGTGCTGGCCATCGGCTGAGCTGACCACCGGCTGGCGGCCGGGGTGAGCAGCGGCGGGCGCGGCGCGGGTTCAGTCGAAGATCGGGTCCCTGGTGCGGCTGCGCTTCAGCTCGAAGAAACCATCGGTGCCCGCCATGAGCAGGAAACCGTCCCACAGCTTGGCCGCAGCCTCGCCCCGCGGGGCCGGCGTGACGACCGGGCCGAAGCAGGAGAAGCCGTTAACCGAGATCACCGGGGTGCCCACCTCGTAGCCGACCCGGTCTATGCCATCGTGGTGCGAGGCGCGCAGCGCCTGGTCGTACTCGGTCGAGTCCATCGCATCGGCCAGCTCGGCGGGCAGTCCCGCCTCAGCCAGCGCGGCCTCGATCGTCGCGCGGTTCTTCTCGGCCTTCTGAAGGTGGAAGCGCGTGCCCAGGGCGGTGTAGAGCGGGCCGAGCACCTCGGAGCCGAACTTCTGCTCGGCCGCGATGCAGACCCGCACCGGGCCCCACGCCTGCTGCATGGCTTCCCGATAGCGCTCGGGCAGATCTTCCTTGCCCTCGTTGAGCACGGCCAGGCTCATCACGTGCCAATGGGGGCTGACGGGCCGCACCTTCTGGACCTCAAGCATCCAGCGGGAGGTCATCCACGCCCAGGGACAGAGCGGGTCGAACCAGAAGTCGACGTCCACCAGTTCCTGCTCGGCCATCCAAAGCTCCTCAGGGATCAGGCATCGGGTTGATGCTCCTGGTAAACCGGATGGCGGCCGGGCACATTCCATGAGGCAGCATGGGATCGTCCGGCAATGTCCAGCCCGCAGGGAAGGGACCAGCACTGTGGCTCGGAACCTCACGCGCAATGAGGCGCACGACCGCGCACGACTGCTCGACGTCGACTGTTACCTGGTCGAACTCGACCTGGCCGGCGGCGAAGGCACGTTCAGGTCGGTGACGACCGTCAGGTTCCGCTGCGCGGGCCCTGGCTCGTCTACCTTCATCGACCTGACGGCGCCCGCGGTGACGGAGATCATGCTTAACGGGGCCCGGGTGCCAGTCGAGAACTTCGACGGCTACCGGATCACCCTGGACGACCTGGCGGCCACCAATGAGCTGCGGGTCGTGGCCGACTGCGCCTACTCGCGCAGCGGCGAGGGGATGCACAGGTTCACCGATCCGGCCGACGGCGGCGTCTATCTGTACTCAGACCTGGAGACCTTCGACGCTAACCGGGTGTACGCCTGCTTCGACCAGCCAGACCTGAAGGCCACCTTCGAATTCACCGTGACCGCCAGGCCGGGCTGGCAGGTGCTCTCGAACGCCGCGCCGGACACCGAGGCCGAGCCCGCGGGCCCGGGCCGCGAGCGCTGGCACTTCCCGGCCGGGGCGGTGATGTCGACCTATATCACCGCGGTCGCGGCCGGTCCGTACCAGGTGATCCGCGACGAGCACGCCGGTATCCCGCTCGGCATCTTCTGCCGCCAGTCGCTGGCCAGCTTCCTCGACCCGGACGAGATCTTCGAGGTCACCCGGCAGGGCTTCGACTTCTTCCATGGCGCGTTCGGCGTCCGTTACCCGTTTGGCAAATACGACCAGGTGTTCGTGCCTGAGTACAAGGCCGGCGCGATGGAGAACGCGGGCTGCGTCACCTTCCTCGAGGACTACATTTTCCGCTCGCGGGTGACCGACTCCGAGCGGGAAGCGCGCGCCGAGACGATCCTGCACGAGATGGCGCACATGTGGTTCGGCGACCTGGTCACCATGCGCTGGTGGGACGACCTGTGGCTGAACGAGTCCTTCGCCACCTGGGCCGGGACCGTCGCGCAGGCCGAGGCCACCCGCTGGACCGCGGCCTGGACCACCTTCGCCCAGGCCTGGAAGGCGTGGGCGTACCGCCAGGACCAGCTGCCCACCACCCACCCGATCGCGGCCGACATCCCCGATATCCAGACGGTCGAGCTGAACTTCGACGGCATCACCTACGCCAAGGGCGCCGCGGTGCTCAAGCAGCTGGTGGCCTACGTCGGACGGGAGCGCTTCCTGGCCGGGCTTCGCGGCTACTTCGCCAAGCACGCCTGGGGCAACGCGACCCTCGGCGACCTGCTCGGCGCGCTCGAGGAGTCCTCCGGCCGGGACCTGTCCACGTGGTCGAAGGAGTGGCTGGAGACGGCCGGGGTGAACACCCTGCGGCCCGAGTTCGCGGTCGGCTCCGACGGGCGCCTCACCAGCTTCGCCGTCCTCCAGACGGCGACCGCCAGTCACCCGGTGCTGCGGCCGCACCGGATAGCGATCGGCCTCTACGACCGCACCGAGGCCGGCCTGGCCAGGCGGCAGCGTCTTGAGGTGGACGTCGCAGGCGAGCGCACCGGCGTGCCGGAGCTGGCCGGAGTCCCGCGCCCCGACCTGATCCTCGTCAACGACGACGACCTGAGTTATGCGAAGGTACGCCTTGATGACCATTCGCTGCGCACGCTGATCGAGGGCATCGGCGAGTTCACCGACCCGCTGGCCGCGGCCTTGTGCTGGTCGGCAGGCTGGGACATGTGCCGGGATGCCGAGCTGGCGGCCCGTGACTACGTCAGCCTGGTCCTGTCGGGGGTGGACTCCATTACCGACATCAGCGTGACCCAGGCGGTGCTGGCGCAGGCCGCCGCGGCCGCCCGGCGATTCAGCGACCCCTTGCGGCGCGCCGACGGGCTCAGCCGGATGGCCGTCGCGCTGCGGGACCTGCTGCAGCGCGCCGAGCCTGGCTCGGACCGCCAGCTCACCTACGCGCAGGCGTTCGCGGGCGTCGTCGTCTCCCCCGACGACCTCGGTCTGCTGGCCGGGCTGCTGTCCTCCTCGACCGCCATCGACGGCCTGGTCGTCGACACCGAGCTCCGCTGGCTGCTGCTGCACCGGCTGGTCAGCCGCGGCGCGGCGGCTCCGGCCGACATCGACGCCGAGCTGGCCAGGGACGCGACAGATGCGGGCGCCCGGCACGCGGCGGCCTGCCGGGCCGCGATCGGCACGCCGGAGGCCAAGGAGGCGGCCTGGGCCGAGATCACCGGCGGCCAGCTGCCCAACGCGACGTTCCGCGCGGCGCTGTCCGGCTTCGCCGATCCAGATCAGGATGAGCTGCTCGAGCCGTACGGTCAGCGGTACTTCGATGTAATCGGGGACATCTGGCAGAGCTGGAGCTCGGACATGGCGCAGTACTTCGGCAAGGCGGCCTACCCGTACTGGATCATCACCCAGCAGGCCATCAGCGCCGCCGACGACTATCTCGAACGGGCCAATCCGCCTGCGCAGCTGAAACGCCTGCTGATCGAGGGCCGTGACGACGTGGCCCGCGCACTGCGCTGCCGCGACCGTGACCGGCTGGCCGCTGGTCCTGCCTCGTCGTGACGGATCCTCAGCCCGCGGCGACCCGGGCGACCGCCTGGACCAGCGGCAGCGCGGGCAGGTCCTCGAGCAGGACGGCGTGGCGCTCGCTGTCACACAGCGGGATCCGCCAGTTCGGGTACTCGTCGCTGGTGCCGGGGATGTTCTGGGTGCGGCGGTCGCCGACCGCGTCGGCCAGCGAGACGCCGACCAGGGCAGACGGCGTCCTGGCCAGGTAGGCGTACAGGGCCACTGTGAACTCCGCCGGGCCGGCGCATCGGCCGGCGCCGAGCAGCCCTTCCTGCACCAGCGTGTCCCGCCACCGGGATAGCGTCAGCTCCGCGCTGGCTCGTTCCGCCTCTTCTGGCACTTTCAGCAGGCCCAGGCGGGCCCGGACGGTCACCTGCTCGCCGGTCACGAAGCCCGAGACCGGCGGGAGGTCGTGGCTGCCGACGGTCGCCATGCAGGCGCGCCGCCAGTGCTCGGGCCGCAGCGGCGTGCCGTCGGCCTCGCGCGCGAACCAGAGCAGCGAGGTGCCGAGGATGCCGCTGTCGGCCAGGTAGGTGCGATACCACTGCTCGACCGTGCCCAGGTCCTCGCCGATCGCCAGCCCGCCGGCCCTGGCCGCCTCGCCGGCCAGCGCGGCGACGCTCGCGGTGTGGTCGTAGCGCAGGTAAGCGCCGCAATCCGGCGGCATCCCGGCCGGCACGCACCACAGCCGCGCGAGGCCCATCACGTGATCCACCCGCAGCCCCCCGGCGTACCGGAACGCGGCGCCGAACAGGCCGGCCAGCGGACGGTAGCCGGCGGCCGCCAGCCGCTGCGGGTGCCAGGGCAGCTGGGTCCAGTCCTGGCCGCGCTGGTTGAACTCATCCGGGGGCGCCCCGACACTCAGCCCGGACACGAGAAGATCCTGGTGTGCCCACGCGTCGGCACCGGCCGGGTGCACCCCGACCGCCAGATCGTGGATGATCCCGGTGTCCATGCCCGCGGCCAGCGCCGCTCGCTGGGCCGCCGCGAGCTGGTCGTCGAGCAGCCATTGCAGCCAGGAATGGAAGGCCGGCTGATCGCCGAGCCTGCCGTCGGCGGCCATCGCAGCCCCGGCGCGCGGATCGCGGGCCGACTCGGGCCACTTGCGCCAGTCGGGCCCGTGCAGCTGCGCGAGGGCGCACCAGGCGGCCCAGTCGCCAAGCTCGCTGCCTTCGCGCTGGCAGAATCGCTCGAGGGAGGCCAGCCGCTGGCCGGTCAGTGGTACCTGCCTGACGATCTCCAGGGCGGCGCGCTTCGCGGTCCAGACCGCATCCCGGTCGATCAGGTCACTGCTGGTGTTCAGGGCCCGCAACGGGGCCGCTAGCTGCGCTATCCGCTCCCGGTCGGCGGCGGACAGCCGGGCGTACTCGGGAATGTCCTCGATCCGCAGGTAGAGCGGGCTGACGAATCTCCTGGACATCGGAAGATAGGGAGAAGGGCTGACCGGTGGCACCGGCTCGGCCGCATGCAGCGGGTTGATCAGTACGAATCCCGCCCCGAGCGCACGGGCGCTCCAGGCCGCGAGATCGGCGAGGTCGGCAAGATCGCCATGCCCCCAGGAAGCACGGGACCGGACGGAGTACAGCTGCACCGTGAACCCCCACGACCGGTTGGCCGGGACCCGCGGCCGCTGCTGAGCGCCTGCGTCCGGGCCGACCGGCGCCTGCGGATCATTCGCGGCCGGATCTTCAGGGGGTCCGGCGCTGTCACGCGAGGCATGCTCGGGAACGCTGTCGAGCGCGGCGAGGATCGCGATCAGGGTGTCCTCGCTTACCTCGGCTTTCTGACCGCGCGAGTCCTCGTACACCGGCGCGATGCCGGCCAGCTCTGCGCGGCGGATCAGATCCCGATCGGTCATCCCTCATGATGGCCCGTCATGCACGCGGATATACAGCCGGGGTGGCACACCGATCCGCCGGCGTCGTGATCACCTCGGCGCCGGGACGCCCGGCCATCCGCACCAGGCCGGCCAGCCATCAGCGCTGTTCAGCTCTCAGCGCTGTTCAGCTCTCAGCGCCGGTCAGCTATCGGCGCCGGTCAGCTATCGGCGCCGGTCAGTTGCCGTCCGGGCGCGGAGCGAGGGTCCGGCCGAGCCAGGCGCCGACGAGCGCCTGGAGAACCGCGACGAGCAGGGTCGCCGCGATGCCGACGGCCGCCTGAGCGGGCAGGCCGGCCAGCGCGGCGATTACCCGGGCCGTGGCGCCTACTGGCTGGCCATGCAGGGCCGCCCACCACAGCGGGATGCTCCAGCCGATCATCGCCATGAGCGTCACGGCCGTCAGCGTCACCCGCAGCCGCCAGCCGCCCAGTCGGCAGGCGATCCCGGCCAGCAGGCCGATCACGAACGGGATGAACCACACTCCGGCGGCGGCACCCGCGGCGATCAGGGCGGTGCCGGACGCGAAACCAAGAGCCCAGGCCGACACTGACCCGCGATGCGTGGGCCGAGCGAACGACGGCCGGAACCGCACCGGGGCGGCCGGCTCGCCGACGCCCTGCGCCCGGAGCCGGCCGAGCCGGTAAGCCCCGCGCTTGCCCAGCCTCTTCAGGTCAGTCATCCGGCCGCAGCTCCGTTTCGGGTCCTGGTCGTTCGCGGGGTTCCGGGACCGGCCACACCGCGCGGCCCGGGCGCCGGGGGCGGGCCTGCCGCCACATTCACGGTCATGGGCGTAGTTTCCACTGGATCGGGCCGACCGGGTTCCCGCCTGCTGGCGGCATCGGCAGGTACCTGCCGTTCCACCAGGCCGCGATCAGGTTCTCGTACCAGGGCGAAGCCGGGTTCTCGCTCTGGCCGCCCGGGTAAATGCCCTCCGCCGTGATCTGACCGCGGCTGGTCCAGGATGCGATCATCCGCCAGCTGGGGCCCGCCCCGGCCACCAGCCCGCCGTCAGCGGCGTCGGGCGTCCAGTAATCCCCGCCCGCTGACCTGGGCCCGTAGCCGAGCCCGGCCGCCTGGGTCAGTGAAGGGAAATGCCTGCTGTGCAGCCGGCCCCAGGCCCAGCCAGACGGCGCGCCGCCGAGCGTCGCCTGCAGGTGCGCCACCGCGGTGGCGAACGCCGTACGCATCACCGCCGCCGCGTCCCTGGCCGGGCCGCCTGGCGGGGTGAACGCGGGTTTGCGCTGATCGCTGAGCGTCCACTGCTCGAGTACCTGGTCGAGGCTGAACTGGTCGGGCGAGATCTTCAGCCCGAACGAGTCCTTGCTGACCGGGACCTTCTCGGCGGTCCACCAGGGGCCGAACACAGCCGACAGGTAGTCGCTCCAGAAGGTCCACCACACCGAGGCGGCCGCCGAGCCGGCGTCCATCGAATGGTTCCAGCTGGCCAGCAGCTGCATCGCCTGCCGCTCGTCACTGGTCAGCGGGGCACCGCGCAGCGCGCTGAGCAGCGGCGGCGCGATCCTGATGGCCAGCTGGTCGGTGAGGTTGCCCTGGAGGGCGGCGAACGCGGGCGGGGTCATCCGCGAGTGGCTGCGCAGGAACGCGTATTCCGTCGCGGCCCGGTAACTGGGATCGAACGCGTTGGCCGTGGTGCCGATGTAGTACGGGTAGCCGGAGCCGACCGGCCGCTGGTTCGCGGTGGTAAGCACATGCCCCGGCGGGTCGTAGACCTGCGGGATGGCCGCGTACGGAATGACGCCGGCCAGGTCGTCCGCGCCAGTGCCCGGCATCGGGAGCCACGGATCGCCATGCCGTACCAGCGGGTAGTAGCCAGCCGAGATCTCCCCGATGTTGCCGCGGTCATCGGCGTAGACGAAGTTCTCGGTGGGGGCGTGCCAGCCTGCCAGCGCGTCGCGGAACTGAGTGAAGTCGGTCGCCTGGCTGACCCCGAGCATGGCTGTCAGGTCAGGCGAGGGGATGTTGCCCATCCAGTCCACCGAGACGGTCTGGCCCGCCTGCGTCATGACCGGGCCGTGCACGGTGATATCCACGGTGAGCGGTACCGGCGAGCCGCCGCGCACCGGGATCGTGTAGTGCATCTGGCGCATCGGCCGCCACGCGCCGCGCCAGAAGTACTGCCCGGGACGGCTCTTGCTGGTCTGCTCGGTGTAGAAGAGCGTCGATTGGTTCTGAGTGTCCGTGAGCGACCAGGCGATGTGAGCGTTGTGGCCGAGCAGGATGCCGGGCAGGCCTGGGACGCTCACCCCGGAGACCGCCAGCCCGGGGGCCGACAGAGCCACCTGGTACCAGATCGACGGCAGGGTCTGCGGCAGGTGCGGGTCACCGGCCAGCATCGCGCCGCCACCGGCCACCGCAGGCCCGTTGGCCGCCCACGCGTTGCTATCCGGATAGCGGTGCACCTGCCCGGCGGGAAGGGCAGCAACCTCGCCGAGCAATGCGGCGGCGGCAGTCGCCGTCCTGGCGGGTATCGTGGCGGCAGTCGCCGTCCTGGCGGGCATGGCGGCTGCAGCAGCCCTCCTGGCCGGTATCGCGGCAGCCGCCCTGGCCGGTATCGGGGCGGCGGACGGATCTGCCGCCACCAGTGTCCCGGTCGTCGGGTCGACCTGGGCAATGCCGAGGTTGCGGTACGGGCCGGGGTCAAAGGGATCCTGCTGATTGACGGGCAGGATCGGGAACCAGCTCATCGTGCGGGCTGCGCCCAGCGAGCGATCGAGCAACGCGTAGTCAAGCGGCGTGGTGGTGAAATCGAGTTCCTGGGTGAGGTCGCCCTGGATGACCAGGCTGTCGACCGGAGTCCAGTTCGCGGGGTAAACGCCGGACAGCGAGAAGATCGCCGGCCACTGCTTGCTGGCCCGGGCTTGCGCCAGGTAGTCGTTGACGCCGCGCGAGTACCAGATCAGGGCTTGCGCCGCCGGGCTTGACCGTGGCATCTGCGCCCATTCCTGCTGTGCTGTGCGCAGCAGGCCGAGCCGCAGCTCGAAGCGGTCAGACGTCACGTCGGCCGGGCCGGCCAGCTGGGCCAGGCGCCCCTCGCCCAGCCGACGTTCGAGATCCATCTCAGCCAGCCGGAACTCGGCATGCACGTAACCGAGCGCGAGGAACGCGTCGTCGTCGTCGGCTGCGCTGATCGAGGCCAGCCCCTGAGCAGTGAACGAGACGCTGGCCGGGCGCGACAGCCCAGCCAGCGTCAGCGTCTGCGAGACCGGCAGTCGGCCGCCAGCCGACGACGTCCAGGCGCCATGACCAGGGACCAGCGCCGGGCCGAGGGCCGGAACCTGCCCGTAGCCGAAAGCCAGCAGACCGAGGACGGCCGCCGATGCACACACCGCGACCACAGCGTGGATGACTCGTCTCACCAGCTAATACTCCTCACCTGGGAATGCTAAGGCCAGGCGCGCAGCTGCGGAGCACCACCCGCTGAGCCGCCTTGTCGATCGTGCGGCGGGCGGGCACGGCGCGTCGGGCTCACTGCGGCCGACGGCATCTCTTGGCCCGGCTACCCTGCTACCACCAGGACACGGTTACCGCCAGGACGCGGTTCCGATCCATAGCGGGCTTCGCCTCGTCTCGGCTGGAGTGCACAGTGAAAGCACGGCGATCATTCCTACGGCTCCGCGCGGGCCACGACGGCCCGCTGCGGCGTCTTGCCATGCCCGGCCTGCCCGCCGGGTCCCGCCCGGACCGGTTTGCCCCGCCAGGCCGGCTTGCCCCGCCGGGCCAGCTTGCCCCGCCAGGCCGGCTTGCCCCGCCAGGCCGGCTTGCCCCGCCAGGCCGGCTTGGCCCGGTTGCCCTGCGGACCGGGGCGGCGGCTATCGTTACTGCACTACTTGCCGGGTGCGGCGCCGGATCGGGCGCCGCGTCACCGGGCTCCGCGGCGCAGTCGCCGCACGTGAGCCATAGCGCGACAGCCGCGACCGGTCTATCGGGCCACAGCTCCCCGAGCGCGAGCCCGAAACCGAGCCAGCGGCCGGCCGAGGCCAGCGAGGTGGTCCCGGTGCCGCCGTCGCACGCTACTCTCCCGCAGACCAGAGCGCTGCCCGCGGCCGACACGGCCGCGTTCCGGGCGGAGATGACCGATCTGTGGGCGTCGGTGCTGACTGGCAAGCCCATCTTCGGCATGCGGGCGTTCTTCCCGCTCGGGGCCTATCGCCAGGTCAAGGCGATAGCCGATCCGACCGCCGACTGGCACAACCGCCTGGTTGCGGACTTCAGGCTTGATGTCGGCGCTGCGCATGACCTGCTCGGTCACGATGCCCGGGTCGCCAGGCTGGTGCGGGTTATCGTGCCCGAGGCGCAGGCCAGCTGGATCGACCCGGGTGTCTGCTACAACGGAGTCGGCTACTGGCACGTGGCCGGCGCCCGGATCGTTTACCGCGTGCACCATCAGCTGCGATCCATCGGCATCGCGTCGCTGATCTCATGGCGCGGCCGGTGGTATGTCGTCCACTTCGGCGCTGTCCTGCGCAACTCGGCCTCCGGCGTCGTGGACCAGCCGGCCGACGGAGTCGGAGTGACCGGCCCGCCGGGCGGCTGCTGATCGGCCTGCCCGGCGCCCGCTCACCGCACCGCCAGCTGTTGCTGACGGCACCACTGGCCCCAGAAGACCTAACAGCCTCACTAGTCACGCCGCCGTGTGAGAACGCGCGACGGCCGATCGAGTGAATTCGGGAATCGATACTGATTCTTCCTTACCGATTCCCGAATTCATCAGGCCGGGATGATCAGCGGGCTTGCTGTTCGCGAGCCGTAGCCGCGTCCCGCACGAGCAGCGCGATCTGGACGCGGTTGGCCACGCTGAGCTTGCTGAGCAGTCGCGACACGTGCGCCTTGACGGTGGCCACGCTCATGTGGAGCTGGCTGGCGATCTCAGTATTCGAGTGGCCCTGACCGACGGCCAGGGCGACCTCACGCTCGCGCGCGGTGAGCGATGCCAGGCGTTGCCGTGCCTGTTCCTGACGGGCGGCGGTGCCCTGGTCGCCGGCCACCAGCGCGATTAGGCGGCGGGCGATCGCCGGTGAGAGCGTGCCGTCGCCAGCGTGCACAGCCTGGATCGCGCGCACGATATCTGCCGGCGCGGAGTCCTTGAGCAGAAAGCCCGCGGCCCCCGCTTGCAGGGCGCGCAAGACGAGTTCGTCGGCGTCGAAGGTCGTGAGCACCAGCACCGACGGCGGGTGGGGCTGGGCGCGGAGCAGGCGGGTGGCGGCGACGCCGTCGAGGCGGGGCATCCGGATATCCATGAGAACGATGTCGGGGTGGTGCAGATCGACCGCTGGAAGCACGCCCGCCCCGTCTTCGGCTTCGCCGACGACTTCTATCTGGTTCGCGCCCGCGAGCATCATCCGCAGGCCGGCCCGGACCAGGGCGTCGTCGTCGACGAGGAGCACGCGGATGCGGCCGGTCACGGGGGCACCGGGAGGGTTGCGCGCAGCACGAAGTCGCCAGCGGAGTCCAAGCCGTGTTCGAATGCGCCTCCAGCGAGCGCGATCCGCTCGGCCAGGCCGATGAGACCGGCCCCCGCCCCACACGGGTTCGGCGTCGAGGTCGCCGATGGCCGCCCTTGGGCCGCGTCGCTGGCGGAGCACCCACTGATGATCTCGACTAGCAGGTCGGGGCGGCCGTGGCTGGCGACCGTGACGTCCACTGCGGCGCCAGGCGCGTGCTTGCGCGCGTTGGTCAGCCCCTCCTGGACGACCCGGTAGGCAGTGCGCCCGACCGCGGCCGGCAGCGGCCTGGCGCCATCCAGGTCGATGTGCGTCCGAAGGGTCATCCCGGCCGCACGCGTTTCTGCCAGCAGGGCCGAGAGCTGGTCGAGCGTCGGCTGAGGCGAGTAACCGGCATCGTCGCTGTCGCCGTCACGGAGCACGGAGATGACCTGGCGCAGCTCATCGAGCGCGGCAACGGCTGATGTCCTGATCACCGCGGCCGCCTGGGCGATCTGGCTGGCCGAGGCGTCCGGCCTGAACTCCAGCGCCCCGGCGTACACGCTGAGCAGCGACAGCCGGTGGGCCAGCACGTCATGCATCTCGCGGGCGATGCGGTGGCGCTCGGCATCGCGGGCCAGCTCGGCGCTGCGCTGCTGGTCGGCCTCGAGCCGCCTGGCCCGCTCGCGCAGCGCGACGACCAGATCTTGCCGGGCGCGCAGGTAGAGCCCCCACCCGAAGGCCGTCACCGTGAACAGGAAGGCCGGGAACCGCTCGGTCTGGATCTCTCCCGCGGCAGGATTGACAAGCGAAAAGAGAAAACTGCCCGCCACGATCAGCGCAACGGCCGCAGCCAGGGCAGGACCGCGCACGCGGGCGGCAACGGTGAAGACGGCGACGAGCCCGGCGCCCAGGGCCAGCGGAGAAAACGAGGCTGCCGCGATCATTACGAGCACCGCTAGCGGCCGCGACCGCCGGACCCACAGTGCCAAGCACGCGAGCACGCCGACGGCCAGATCGATGGCATCCAAGACCGCGCCGTGGCTGTGCCATAGGTAGGCAAAGGCCAGCCCGCCCAGGGCGGCCGCACCTCCGAACAGCGCCATGTCGGCGACCCACTCGCCAGCTGACCGGCCGCCTCCCGGCTCCTGCCACCGGATCGCCACGAGCGCACGCCACCAGGATGCCAGGCGCCCGTGCAGCTGGACCGACTCGGTCACCATGCCCCGAGCGTACGTCGCGCCGCCGCCAGCCGCCCCCTACGAAAGTCGATGCGGCGTCCGACCGAAGACGGTCCGGAAATGGCCACCAGGCCGACGCGCCCGCCGATGGCCGAAGACGATCATGAAAGCATGATAAGAGCAAGCAGCTACAGCACGCGGCCTGCCGGCATCGGTGCCGGGAGAGTACCCAGCCGCCCGCCCAAGACGCAGTCCGCCATCGAGGTGGTCGGCCTCAGCAAGAGATTCGGGCCGACGGCGGCCGTCGATGACCTCTCCCTTACCGCCTCCTACGGCCGCATCACCGGATTCCTCGGTCCCAACGGCGCAGGGAAAACCACGACGCTGCGCGTCCTGCTGGGGCTGATCAGGCCCGATGGCGGCGTGGCGGTCATCGACGGCCGCCGCTACGCCGAGCTGGACGATCCAGTGCGCACGGTCGGCTCGCTGCTCGACGGCGATGCGGTTCACCCCGCCCGCACCGGGCGCGATCACCTGCGCGTGCATGCTCGCGCCGCCGGGATACCTGACCGCCGGGTCGAGGATCTGCTCACCCAGGTGGGCCTGCAGTCCGCGGCGAGCCAGCGAGCCGGCGGCTACTCGCTGGGGATGCGGCAGCGTCTAGGCCTGGCGGTCATGCTGCTCGGCGACCCGCGGGTACTGGTGCTCGACGAGCCCACTAACGGCCTCGACCCGCAGGGCATCCGGTGGCTGCGCGACCTGCTCCGCTCGCAGGCCGCCGAGGGCTGCGCGGTCCTGCTGTCCAGCCACGGCCTCGCCGAGGTCGCCCAGACCGTCGACGACATCGTCGTGATCTGCCAGGGCCATTCAGTCCTGCAGGCGCCCTTGGATCGCATGCTGGCCGAGCATGCCGGCTCCTCACTCGAAGACATCTACCTCGAACTGACCGGCAATCCGGATGGAGGCCCATCATGACCAGGCTGCTCGGCGCCGAGGCACTCAAGCTCCGCACCACTCGCACCTTCTGGCTGCTCGTCCTGAGTGCGCTCGCCCTGATCGCCGCCGCGGTCACGGCAACGGCCGCGGCCACCAGCTTCACCGCAGGCGTCAGCCCGGCCCGCGTCACGCTCGCGATCGCCGGCCTGGCGCAGACCTTCGCGCTGCTGGCCGGCACCCTCGCCGTCACCAGTGAGTTCCGCCACAAGACCATCACCACGGCGATCCTGATCACGCCCAGGCGCACTCCGCTGCTGGCGGCCAAGCTCATCGTCATCACCGCTGCCGGTCTGGCGTTCGGCCTGCTAGCCACCGGGGGCGCCGCTGCGATCGCCATGCCCATCCTGGCCGGCCGTCACCTCGCCGGACAGATCGGTGACGCGCAGCTGGCCGGGATCGTCATCGGCGGCGCGGTCGCGACAGCGCTGGCCGCCGCGCTCGGCGTCGGCGTCGGCGCCGTGGTGCGCAACCAGGGCGGCGCGATCGTCGCCGTCCTCGGCCTGCTGTATGTAGCCGAGCCGCTGCTCGGATTCATCCCTGGCATCGGCGCCGCCGTGCAGAAGTTCGGCCTCGGCGGACTGTCCAGCGGCGCGACCCGCACTGCGGGCTTCCCCGCCAGCGCCCACCTCCTCGGCCAGGGCGCCGCCATCCTGACGCTCGGCGGCTATGTGCTCGCCGTCCTGCTCGCCGGCGCGGTGCTGCTGCGCCGACGCGACATCACCGCCTGACTCGCCCGATCGGCCATGCAGGCTGCGACCCAGCGGGCAGGCTCAGGCGCCGCTCACCAGATGGAGGGGTGCCGGTGCTGCCACGGCCGGGCGGCCTCCAGCTGCGCCGACAGCGAGATCAGCGTCCCTTCCCCGCCGATCCGGCCCGCGAGCATCACCCCGATCGGCAGCCCGTCGGCGTTCCAGTGCAGCGGCACGTTGACGGCCGGCTGCCCCGAGAGGTTGTACACGGCCGTATAGGGCGTGAACTTCTTCTGCCGCTCGAAATTCTCCGCCGGGCCTACCTCGTCGAAGTAGCCGACCGGCACGGGCGGCGAGGCCAGGGTCGGGCTGAGCACCGCGTCGTATCCGTTCATCATCTCGAGCGCCGGGCGCATCACCGCCTGGAGGTAAGCCTGCGCGAACAGCACCTCAGTAGCCTTCAACTGCCGCCCGCGCTCGCGGAGATAGCGGGTCAGCGGCAGCAGCCGGCCCTCCTGGGCCGGGTCGATAGGGGCAAGGGTCGCCATCGAGTACCACAGGACCTCGAACATGGGCACGACGTCCGGGCCGAACGGCAGCGCGATGTCCGCCACCTCATGGCCGAGTTCCGCCAGCAAGCTGCTGGCCTCCTCGTAGGCGGCCACACAGTCCGGGTGCGCGGCGCCTCCGTCGACCGCATGCTGCAGGGATCGGCCGATCCTCAGCCGGCCAGGCTCCCTGGTCGCATGGCTCGCGAATGTCTCGCCGGGCGGCAGCGGCGGCAGCGTGTACATGTCACCGACATGGTTGACCGCCATGGCGTCGAGCAGGAGCGCCGCGTCAGCCACGGTGCGGGCGATCGGCCCGTTAGTGGACAGCCCGGCCAGGTCCGGCATGAGCGGGCCGCCGGAAATCCGGCCGCGCGACGGCTTGATGCCGAACAGCCCGCAGACGCTGGACGGGATCCGGATCGATCCGCCGCCATCGCTGCCCTGCGCGGCCGGCGCAAGCCCGGCAGCGACGGCCGCACCTGCCCCCCCGCTTGACCCGCCAGCGGACAGGGTGAGGTCCCATGGCGTACGGGCTGGCGGCCCGATGCTGGTCTCGGTGTAACACGGCAGCCCGAACTCGGGAGTCGCCGTCTTACCCGTGATCACCACGCCGGCGGCCCGGAGCGCGGCGACCACGTAGTCATCGGCGTCAGCGACGTTCTCGGCGAAGACGGCGGAGCCGAAGGTCATCCGTACGCCGGCGACCATGTTCAGGTCCTTGATCGGGATCGGGACACCGAGCAGGGGCGGCAGAGCGGCCGCGTCACCCTGGCCGCGCAGATTATCGGTCACCGCCTTCTCGGCCCGGGCGGCTTCCTCGCGGGCGAGGTCGGCCGTCACCGTGTAAAACGCTCCGACCTGCTCGTTCAAGCGGTCGATCCGATCGAGGTAGTGCTCGGTGATCTCGACTGGCGAGAGCTGGAGGTCGCGGATGGCGGCGGCGAGTTCGGTCACCGTTAGCTCGTGTATCTGGGTCACCTTACTGAACGGTAGACGGGCGATGCCCCAGGGTCCAGCATCCCCCCAGGCGTAGCCGAGGCATACTCCTGGCGCGGATGAACGGAACATCGTGCCCGCAGCGCATTCATTCGGTTACTCTGAGAGATATGGACCGGGAGACCGGCGGAGATGAAGGCCAGGAGACGGGGCCGCAGACAGGCACAGCCGGACTAGTTGCTGCCCCCGTACCGGAGGGCGACCCGGCCGAAGCCCACCAGCCGCACGCCGAAGCCCACCAGCCGCACGCCGAAGCCCACCAGCCGCACGCCGAAGCCCACCAGCCGCACGCCGAAGCCCACCAGCCGCACGCCGAAGCCCACCAGCCGCACGCCGAAGCCCACCAGCCGCACGCCGAAGCCCACCAGCCGCACGCCGATGCCGACCAGCCGCGCGCCGAAGCCCGCACGCCAGATCGCGCCCCGGCCGTCGCACCCGGCCGCACCCCCGCTACCGTGCCCGGCCGAGTCCCCGCTACGGTGCCCGGCCGCGCCCCGTCCGGCCGGCCGGATCAGGCCGGGCGGCCGGGCTGGGCCGGGCGGCCGGGCTGGGCCGGGCGGCCGGATCAGGCCGGGGGGCCGGATCAGGCCAGGCGGAGCATCGTCCCGGCGGGCAGGCCGATCTTCCCGGGGCTCGCCGCAGATCCGCGCCTGCCGATCTGGATCACCCGCGCGCTAGCCGCCATCGCGGTCGGCGTGGCGGTGATGATCTGGCAGGGCTGGCGGCTGGGGCTGACGGCCGCCGCGATCATCGCCGTCGCGGACATCATCTACCGGTCAAGGACGACCTCGGTCATCCCCGCGTCCGTCCGGGTAACTTCGGCGCAGCGGCGCACCAGGCGCCGGCTCGCCCTGCTCAGGACGGCTGGCTACGTGGCGCTGAATGCGCGCGCCATACCAGGCAGCGACTCCGTCATCGATCACCTGGTGATCGGGCCGTCTGGCGTGTTCGCGGTGGACTCGGAGCGCTGGGATCGCAGGCTGCCAGTGCGCACCTCCGCGTCAGGGCGGCTGTATCACGGCCCGTTCGGCCAGGAGCAGCGCCTCGAGCATGCCATCTGGGAAGCCGCCCAGGCCAGCAGCCTGGTGGGAGCCGCGCTCGGCCGCAAGATCAGTGTCCGGCCCGCGATGGCGATCTACGGGCCCACGATCCCGTGGACCGTGGCCAGCCTGCGTGACGTCGACGTGTTCGCCGGCCGTCGGCTCCGCAAGTACTTCAGGCGCCAGTCGAGGAAGGCAACAGCCCGGCTGGACGCCAGCCAGATCAGCGTGATTCATGCCGCCGCCGCGAAGGCACTGCCGCCTGCCCGGTAGCCGGCGTGCAGGCAAGGGCCCGGCCCCGATTAGTCTGTGACCCGCCGATCAGCGACGAAGGGCGGAACGTGGCCGAAGCGCGGGACTGGGTGGCTGGCGCACGGCCGCGTACATTGCCTGCCGCCATCGTGCCCGTGGTCGTCGGCTCCGGCGTCGCCGCCGGTTACGGCCGGTTCTGGCTGTGGCGGGCGGTCCTGGCGCTGCTGGTCGCGCTGGCGCTGCAGGTCGGCGTCAACTACGCCAATGACTACAGTGACGGGATCCGCGGCACCGACGAGCGCCGGGTCGGCCCGGTCCGCCTCGTAGGCTCCGGACTGGCCAAACCCAGACAGGTGCTGGCCGCCGCCCTCGCCTGCTTCGCGGTCGCGTGCGTGGCGGGGCTGGTGCTGGCCGCCGTTACCTCATGGTGGCTGGTGGCGCTGGGTGCCGTCGCCGTCGCCGCCGCGTGGTTCTACACGGGCGGGACCAGGCCATACGGATACCGTGCGCTGGGCGAGGTGGCCGTTTTCCTGTTCTTCGGTGTCGCTGCCGTGGCCGGGACCGCGTATGTGCAGATGGGTACCGTAGCCTGGCTGGCGCTCGCGGCCGCGGTGCCGGTCGGGCTGCTCGCCTGCGCGCTGCTCGTGATCAACAACCTCCGGGATATTCCCTCTGACACGGCAGCAGGCAAGCGCACGCTCGCGGTCGTGCTGGGCGATCACCACACCAGGCTGCTGTACACGGCCTGTACGGTCCTCCCGTTCGTGGCCGCGGCGGCGATGGCCGTTACGGCACCGCTCACCTTGCTCGCCTTCGCGGCCGTACCGTTCGCCGTGGCTCCGATCCGTCTGGTGCGCGGCGGGGCGGCAGGCCCGCAACTGATTGCCGCCCTGGGCCAGACCGGGCGCCTCCAGCTGATCTTCGGCGCTCTGCTCACCCTGGGCCTCGCGATCCGGCCCTGACCCCGCCAGCGAGGACACCGGCTGGGATGCGCCCGTTCATGGAACGCTCGCAGCGGCTAGGTGGCCTTTGCGGGCCGAGTCGTCCGGCCGGAGCGTACCGATGACGCTACCTGGTTCTGCCGCTGCGGTTCCGGCTCGACGCCGGACGGCTTGGCGATCTGGCGGGTCGGGTCACCCCAGACCAGCAATGGGGGATCGACGAGGCCCTCGCGACCGTCCTGGGGCTCCGCTAGCCGGAATCAACCCGAGGCCAAGGCACCGCCCTCGGCCACAAAACGTCTCATCATCGCCAAGCTTGACTCGCCAATAAGATGATCACTCGATCAAGCCCTCTAGCGCGGACGCGACGGGGCCGGCGAAGGAGATGGCGGCGGGGCGGCTTCCGACGGGGCGCCGACGTCGCGGACCGCCGACGACGTCGCGGACGCCGCCGACCGTCAGTTCTCGAGTTCAGCAGGCGGCGCCTGGGCCGGCACCTCCGGGTGCGCGGCTACTGGCCCCTGGCCCAGGTCAGGGAACTTGCGCACAGCCCGGCGCGGCCCGTTGGCAGCGGCGGCGGATTCGTTGTTGCCGGTGGCCGAGTCGAAGGCCGAGCTCAGCGTCTTCAGCGCGCTGGTCACCTCGTTCGGGATCATCCACACGCTGCTGCCGGGCCCCTGAGCTATCTGCGGCAGCGCCTGAACATACTGGTAGGCGAGCAGCCTGGGGTCAGGGTCGTTGTCGTGGATCGCCTGGAAGACGGTCTCGATCGCCTGTGACTGGCCTTCGGCCTTCAGGATCGCGCTCTGCTTCTCGCCCTCGGCGCGCAAGATCGTGCCCTGCCGGTCTCCTTCAGCGGTGAGAATCTGCGCCTGCCGCAGGCCCTCGGCGGTGAGGATCGCCGCCCGCTTCTCCCGCTCGGCCCGCATCTGCTTCTCCATCGCGTCGATGACGCTCTTCGGCGGGTCGATCGCCTTGATCTCCACCCGGGTCACCCTGATCCCCCACTTGCCCGAGGCGTCATCCAGAACTCCGCGCAGCATCGTGTTGATCTTGTCGCGTGAGGTCAGGGTGACCTCAAGGTCCATGGACCCGATCACGCTCCGCAGCATGGTCGCCGTCAGCTGCTCGATCGCCTGGATGTAGTTGACGATCTCGTAATCAGCCGCCCGCGGGTCCGTGACCTGGAAGAACAGCACGGTGTCGATTCTCACGACCAGGTTGTCCTCGGTGATGACCGGCTGGCCGAGGAAGGACACCACCTGCTCACGCAGGTCGATCAGCGGCTTCACCCGGTCGATGAACGGGATGATGACGTTCATCCCCGGTTCGAGCGTCTTGCGGTACCGGCCGAGGCGCTCCACGTTCCTGGCGCGCGCCTGCGGCACGATGCGCACCGTCTTGACCGCCACGAGGGCGATGATGATGACAAAAAAGGCCGCAACGATCAGGCTGGCCAGTTCCACTGCTACTCCCGGGGGTATACGAGGGCGGTAGCGCCCTCGATCTGCATGACATCGACTTTGGAGCCCGCCGGAATGGTCAGGGTCTCGTCGTAGGAGCGGGCCGACCACTCCTCGCCGCCGATGCGGATCCGCCCGCTCTGGCCGGTGACCTCATCCAGCACGATCGCGTGCCGTCCGACCAGCGCCGCCGTCCCGGTCCGCAGCATCGGCGGCTGCTTGATGTGCCGGAGCGCGAACGGCCGGGCGATCCCGAGGCCAGCCGCCGACGCGACCGCGAACGCGCCGAATTGCAGCGCCGCGTTACCGCCGGCGAAGCCGACCCCGGCCGCGACGAACGCAGAGATGGCGACTAAGCCGAAGGCCAGCGTCGCCGTCATGATCTCGGCAGCGCCCAGCACCGCGGCCACGATGAGCCAGACGATCCAAATCCCCATCGCCGCTCCGGGGGGCCGAACTTGTGGGCAGGTACTTTGACAGTAACTCTCTCTCAGCACCGCCGCAGCACGGCCGGACGGCCGGGTCGCCGGCAGGCAGCCGGCGAGCCGATCGCAGCGGGTAATCTCGCCCGGCCTTCCCACGAGGACCTGTAACGGAGCACGATAGGGGGATCGGACTCCGGAGGTGAGTCATGTCTGGTACAGCTCGGCTGTCCTACAGTCATGGAATCTCGGCGATCCCGCTGATGGGCGAGACCATCGGGGAGAACCTGCGGCGCGTGGCCGCCGCCTATCCGGATCACGAGGCCGTGGTCGAGGTAGAGACCGGCCGCCGCTGGACGTACGCGCAGTTCGACGCCGACTGCGACGCGGTGGCGCTCGGCCTGCTCGAGATCGGCATCCAGACCGGCGACCGGGTCGGGATCTGGGCCCCGAACTGCGCCGACTGGGCGGTGGTGCAGTACGCCACGGCCCGGATCGGCGCGATCCTGGTCAACATCAACCCGGCCTACCGCAGCCACGAGCTTGGTTTCGTGCTGCGCCAGTCCGGAGTCCGGGTGCTGATCAGTGCCGAGAGCTTCAAGAGCAGTGACTACCGGGCCTTGATCAACGAGGTCAGCAGTGATCTTCACGCGCTGGAGCGGGTGATCTACCTGGGCACGTCCGACTGGCAGGCGCTGCTCGCCGCGGGGAAAGCGGCCCGGGAGGACTCCGAACGGTCCCGCGCACTGGAGCTACGGGCGGCGAGCCTGGCCTTCGACGACCCCATAAATGTCCAGTACACGAGCGGGACGACGGGCTTCCCGAAAGGCGCGACGCTGTCCCACCACAACATTCTCAACAATGGCTTCTTTATCGGCGAGGGGTGCCGGTACACGGCGCAGGACCGGGTCTGCATCCCGGTGCCCTTCTACCACTGCTTCGGAATGGTGCTCGGCAACATGGCCTGCACGACCCACGGAGCCTGCATCGTGATCCCCGCCCCGGGCTTCGATCCGGCGATCACCTTGCGCACTGTCCAGGACGAGCGGTGCACCTCGCTGTACGGGGTCCCGACCATGTTCATCGCCGAGCTTGCGCTGCCCGACTTCGGCAGCTACGACCTGGCCACGCTGCGGACCGGCATCATGGCCGGCTCGCCGTGCCCGGTCGAGGTGATGAAGCGGGTGATTACCGAGATGAACATGTCCGAGGTAACGATCTGCTACGGGATGACGGAGACGTCACCGGTTTCCTGCCAGACCACGGCCGACGATGAGACCGAGCGCCGGGTGTCGACCGTGGGGCAGGTACACCCGCACATCGAGGTCAAGGTGATCGACCCGGACAGCGGCCTGGTCCTGCCGCGCGGCACGCCGGGTGAGTTCTGCACCCGCGGATACTCGGTGATGCTCGGGTACTGGGATGAGCCGGAGATGACCGCCGAGGTGATCGACGCCGCGCGGTGGATGCACACCGGCGACCTGGCCGTCATGGACCCGGCCGGCTACCTCAACATCGTCGGCCGGATCAAGGACATGGTCATCCGCGGCGGCGAGAACGTGTATCCGACCGAGGTCGAGGAGTTTCTCTATGGTCACCCGCTGATCGAGGATGTCCAGGTCGTCGGGGTGCCGGATGAGAGATACGGCGAAGAACTGTGCGCCTGGGTCCGGCTTCGGCCCGATGCCGAGCTGACCGTCGAGGAGATCAGGGAGTACTGCTCCGGCAAGATCGCGCACTACAAGATCCCGAAGTATGTCCGGTTCACCGGCGAGTTCCCGATGACCATCACCGGCAAGATACAGAAGTACAAGATGCGCGAGGCCTCGATCGCCGAACTGGGCCTTCAGGCCGCCAGCGAGACGCCGACGGCCTGACCAACCCGCCTTAATCCCGGCCTGTCCCGGCTCCGGCCTGTCCCGGCTCCGGCCTGTCCCGGGCCGCCCAGCCCAGCCTTCTGCCCTACCCCAGGTGCTCACTGGGTAGCGTCTGAGCTAGGGCACAGACCACAGCTGCGTGTCATAGTTGCCCCAGTTTGGGCGGATGCGGGAGGCGGCAGCGAATCCTCAACGAGTTTGACCTTCCGTGATCACGCAGTACCACAGAGATGCGGATTCCATGATTGCGTGATTCACTTCCTTGATCGTGGTTATTTGGGGGTGCCCACGCACCACCTAGCCACCGTGATCATGGGAGGCCACATTAGGAGGCGGGCCTGGTAAGCACGCCTCTGCCTGCGGATGGACGATGGATCAACAGCCCGGGGAGTGCGCCGTCATGAGCGTCGATAGGTCGGCCGCGCCGTCGGCCGTTGACCGCGTTACCCGCACCGCAATCGAGGCCGTGGAGCCGTTGATCCGACCGTTCGTGCGCGTCACGCCGGTGATCGAGCTGGACCGGTCTGAGCTTGGCCTGCCGAGCGGGCCGCTGACCTTGAAGCTGGAGCAGCTTCAGCACACAGGATCGTTCAAGGCGCGGGGCGCGTTCGCCAATCTGATGCTCCGCCAGGTGCCTGGCGCAGGAGTGGTGGCCGCGTCCGGCGGCAACCATGGAGCGGCGGTCGCCTATGCGGCAGGCGTCCTCGGCGTACCGGCGCGGATCTTCGTCCCGACAGTCTCATCAGCAGCGAAGATCAGCCGTATCCGCGAATACGGCGCGGAGCTCATCGTGGAAGGTGCGACCTACTCCGACGCGCTGGCTCTCAGCGAGAAGTGGGCGGCCGAGTCCGGTGCCCTGGTCGTGCACGCCTTCGATCAGGTCGAGACGATGCTCGGGGCAGGCACCGTGGGGCTGGAACTCGCGCGCCAGGCACCGGGGGCCACCACGGTGCTGGCCGGGATCGGTGGCGGCGGGCTGCTGTCGGGAATCGCCGGGGCCTACGCCGGACGGGCCCGCATCGTCGGTGTGGAGCCGGACGGTGCCCCGACGATGACCGAGGCGCTGAAGGCTGGCCGGCCCGTCGACGCAGCCACCGGCAGCGTGGCCGTGGACTCGCTCGCGCCCCGGCAGGTGGGCGTCCTGACGTTCTCGATGATCTCGCATCACGCCGAGCGGGTGGCCCTGGTCAGCGACGAGGCAATCCGGCAAGCACAGCAGCTGCTCTGGGACCGGCTGCGGGTCGTGGCCGAGCCAGGGGCCTGCGCCGCGCTCGCAGCGCTGCTGACCGGCCAGTACGAGCCCGCGCCTGACGAGCACGTCGCCGTCGTCGTCAGCGGCGCCAATACGACGGCGGTCAGCTTCGCCGGGTAACGTGCGGCCGGCTCCGCACGGCAGCGCAGCGCGGCTAGGCCTTCGGGCCTGGCCCGGGTGAGGTCGCTGCGGCACGGACCTCAAGCTGGTCAAGCAGAGTGCTCGTGGCTCCGGCCACCGCGGCCACGGCGCGGTCAAAGGCCTCGGCGTTGTGACGGGCCGGCTGCCGGAAGCCGCTGATCTTTCGCACGTATTGCAGAGCGGCCGCCCGCACGTCCGCCTCGGTCACGTGCTCGGTGTAGGGCTCTCGCAAGGTCTTGATGCTGCGGCACATATAGCGAACTTACGCGACCACGGCGGCTAGGGCAGCAGCGCCCGGCAGACCAGCAGACCAGCAGACCAGCAGACCAGCAGACCAGCAGACCAGCAGACCAGCAGACCGGACAGACCGGAAGGCCGGAAGGCCGGAAGGCCGGAAGGCCGGAAGGCCGGAAGGCCGGAAGGCCGGAAGGCCGGAAGGCCGGAGCCTGGCAGTCCCGAGCCTGGTAGACCGGAGCGCGGCTGACCCGGAACCCGGGCAGTCCCGGAGTGCGCCAGTCCAGGGAGTCAGTCCCGAAGCGGCGGGCCGCGCGGGAGCGCTCAGACGACGCCGGAGTATTGCTGATCGGCGGGAACGATCTCGACCCCGAGCGGCATCAGGGTAATCGGGATGATCTTGAAGCTAGCGATGCCGAGCGGGATCCCGATGATGGTCACGCACAGCAGTGCCCCGGTAACCAGATGGCCGAGCGCCAGCCACCAGCCGAACAGGATGATCCAGATGATGTTACCGATCAGCGCGCCTGCGCCCGCATCCCTGCGCGGCTCGATGGTGCGCCCGAACGGCCACAATACATAGTTGGCTATCCGGAAGGAGGCAATGCCGAACGGGATCGTGATAATCAGGATAAAACATACTATACCTGCTGCGACATAGGCGATCGCCATCCAGAAACCGCACAACACCAGCCAGATCACGTTGAGAACGAACCTCATCTGGTCCCCCGTCCCTCGGTTAACCCGCCGTCACCGCCGAGGCGGCATCCCGCCGGTCCCGTCAGCCTGCAAATGACCAGCCGCCCTGCGATCAGGCCGGGCCAGCCGCATCCCGGTGATCGTCAGGACCGGGCCGGGCCGCGGGAGCTGCCAGGGTCATCCGTTTCGTTCTTCTTCTGCATACCCCATGACGGCACCGGGTAGGCTCACCCAAGTCCGAGCAGGCTGTCCAGGCCCACGGTGAGGCCGGGTGCCAGTCCCGCAGCACCGCGCACGGCGAGCAGCACACCGGGCATGAACGAGGCCCGGTCCAGCGAGTCATGCCTGATGGTCAGGATCTCGCCGGGACCGCCGAAGAGCACCTCCTGGTGGGCCACCAGCCCGGTCAGCCGGACCGAGTGCACGTGAACCCCGGATACCCGGGCGCCACGGGCACCGTCCAGCCCGGACACGGTGGCGTCCGGGAAGTCTGGCCGGGCGGCCTCGGCGCGGGCGGCGCCGATCAGCGAGGCGGTGCGCGCCGCCGTACCGGAGGGTGCGTCCGCCTTACCCGCGTGATGCAGCTCAATGATCTCGGCGGACTCGAAAAACCTGGCCGCCTGCGCGGCGAAGCGCATCATGAGGACGGCACCGACGGAGAAATTCGGCACGATCAGCACGCGGACGGCGGGCGCTTCGGCGAGCCACCCGCTGACGGCCTTGACCCGCTCCTCGTCGAAGCCTGAGGTGCCGACGACCACATCAAGGCCGTTGGCCACGCACCAGCGCAGGTTTTCCATGACCGCGCCCGGGTGCGTGAAGTCCACCACGACATCGGATCCGGTCAGGGCGCTCAGGTCATCGCCCTCATCGACCACGGCGGACAGCTCAAGATCGGGCGCAGCGCCGACCGTCCGGCAGACTTCGGACCCCATGCGTCCCTTGGCGCCGAGCACCCCGACCTTGATCATCGCCAGCCTCCCGGGCCGGGGGTTCCACGGTCCGGAACCTTACGACCCGGGCGGTCGCGACCCGACCGGCCCGATCCTAGCCGCTGAGCCGCTGTCCGGTGGGCTGGCCGCGTTCAGGGCGCACTGGAATTAGCCCGCCGTTCAGGGCGCGGCGGAGGTTAGCCCGCCCGTGCAGAGCGCCGTCAGCTCAGCGCTGAGGCGAAGGAGTCCGCGTCGTCGAACGGGCCGACGACCGCCAGCGCCTTGGGCTGCGCCAGGATGGCTGCGGCGACCTCGCGCACGTCATCGTGGGTCACGGCCTCGATGGCGGCCAGGATCTCCTCCACCGGCTCGAGCCGCGGATAGACGAGCTCGGACTTGCCGAGCCTGCTCATTCTGGACGAGGGATCCTCCAGGCCGAGCACGATCGACCCGCGCAGCTGTCCCTTGCCCCGATCGAGTTCCGCGTCGGTCAGGCCGGCCGAGATCACCTTGGCGATCTCATCGCGGCAGATCGACAGCACCTCGTCGGCCTTGGCCGGCAGGCAGCCCGCGTACACGCCCCACAGGCCGGTGTCGTAGCTCTGCGAGCTGAAGCTGTACACCGAGTAGGCCAGCCCGCGGTTCTCCCTGACCTCCTGGAACAGCCGCGAGGACATGCCGCCGCCGAGCGCCGCGTTCAGCACGCCGAGCGCGAACCTGCGCTCGTCAGTCCGGGACATGCCGACGCAGCCCAGTACCAGGTTGGCCTGCTCGGTAGCGCGGGAAACCAGCCGTACCCCCGTGCCGGTCTCCGGGATGACCGTGCCCGGGCCGGGCACGCGCGGGGGCGCCGGCTCCGCGTCGCCGCCCGCCGCCGCGAACGCCTGCCGGACCAGCTCCACCACGGTGTCGTGATCAAGGCTGCCCGCCGCGGCGACGACCAGGTTGTCCGGCGTGTAGCAGGCGGCATAGTGCTCCGCGATCTGGGCCCGGCTGATCGAGTTGATCGAATCCGCGCTGCCGAGGATGGGCCGTCCCAGCGGCGTGTCGCCGAAGAGCTGGGCGGCGAAGGCCTCGTGGACGGTGTCCGCCGGCTCGTCGTCGTTCATGGCGATCTCTTCGAGGATCACGCCGCGCTCGGCCTCAACCTCCTTCGGCTCGAGCAGCGAGCTGGTCACCATGTCGGACAGGATGTCAATGGCCAGCGGCAGGTCGGCGTCGAGCACCCGGGCGTAATAGCACGTGTACTCCTTGGCGGTGAAGGCGTTCAGCTCGCCCCCGACCGCGTCCATGGCCGCCGAGATCTCCAGCGCACTGCGCCGCGCCGTGCCCTTGAACAGCAGGTGCTCCAGGTAGTGCGTGGCGCCCGCATGGGCGTGGTCCTCGTCGCGGGAGCCAACCCCTACCCAGATGCCGAACGCCGCGGACCTGACCGCGGGCAGGGACTCCGTGATGACCCGTAGGCCGCCAGGCAGCACTGTGCGGATGACGGCGGAATCGCCATCCGCACTCAGCTGGTGCCGTGCCGTCATGAGTTGCGAGGCCCGCGGTTGCGCTCCCTGGTGCGGTAATGATCGCCGCGGTCGCGGTCGCCGCCCCGGTCCCGGTCCCGGTACCGGTCGCCGCCGCGGTCGCCGCGGTCCCGGTCGCCGCCCCGGTCATCGTGACCGCCCAGGTCCTCGCCGGCGGCCTCACGCTCGACGACCTCGACAGGCACCAGCGAGAGCTTGCCGCGGTCGTCCACCTCACGGATCTCGACCTGGATCTTGTCGCCGACCTTGATCACATCGTCGACGTTCTCGATCCGGACGCCGCCGTGCAGCTTGCGGATCTGGGTGATGTGCAGCAGGCCGTCCTTTCCCGGCAGCAGCGAGACGAACGCGCCGAAGGTCGTCGTCTTCACCACGGTGCCGAGGAAGCGCTCGCCGACCTCGGGGATGTGCGGGTTGGCGATGGCGTTGATCGCCGACCTGGCGGCCTCCGCCGAGGCGCCGTCAGTGGCGCCGATGTAGATGGTGCCGTCGTCCTCGATAGTGATCTCGGCGCCGGTGTCCTCCTGAATGGAGTTGATCATCTTGCCCTTGGGCCCGATCACCTCACCGATCTTGTCCACCGGAACCTTGACCGTGATGATCCGCGGTGCGTTCTCACTCATCTCACCCGGGGCATCGATGGCCTCGCGCATGACATCCAGGATGGTCAGCCGGGCGGCCCGCGCCTGCGTCAGCGCGGCGCCGAGCACAGAGGCTGGGATCCCGTCGAGCTTGGTGTCCAGCTGCAGCGCCGTGATGATGTCCTTGGTGCCGGCCACCTTGAAGTCCATGTCGCCGAAGGCGTCCTCGGCGCCCAGGATGTCGGTGAGCGTGACGTACTGCCCGCCCTCGTGGATCAGCCCCATCGCGATTCCGGCCACCATGTCCTTGAGCGGCACGCCCGCGTCGAGCAGCGACATCGAGGACGCGCAGACCGAGCCCATGGAGGTGGAGCCGTTGGAGCCGATGGCCTCGGAGACCTGCCGGATCGCGTACGGGAACTCCTCGCGGGTCGGCAGCACCGGCACGAGGGCGCGCTCGGCCAGCGCGCCGTGGCCGATCTCGCGCCGCTTGGGCGAGCCGACCCGGCCGGTCTCGCCGGTGGAGTACGGCGGCATGTTGTAGTTGTGCATGTAGCGCTTGGTGCGCTCCGGGTTGAGCGTGTCGATCATCTGCTCCATCCGGAGCATGTTCAGCGTCGTGACCCCGAGCACCTGGGTCTCGCCGCGCTCGAACAGCGCGGAGCCGTGGACTCGCGGCAGGACGCCGGCCTCGGCGGCCAGCGACCTGATGTCGGCCAGCCCGCGGCCGTCGATGCGGACGCCGTCGCGGATGATCCGGCTCCTGACCAGCTTCTTGGTCAGCGACCTGAACGCGCCGCTGATCTCCTTCTCGCGGCCCTCGAACTGGCCGGCCAGCTTCTCGGTCGCCAGCGCCTTGACCCGGTCGGTTTCCGCCTCCCGGTCCTTCTTGCTCGCGATCGTGAGCGCATGGGCGAGCTCGTCGGAGACCTCGGCGGCTACCGCGTCGTAGACGTCCTGCTGGTAGTCGACGAAGACCGGGTAGCTGGCGGCCTCCTTGGCCGCGGCGGACGCGACCTGCTGCTGAGCCTCGCAGAGCACCTTGATGAACGGCTTGGCCGCGTCCAGGCCCTGCGCGACCGTCTCCTCCGTCGGGCTGACCGCACCGCTGCCGGAGTCGGCGAGCAGCCGCAGGGTGCTCGGCGTCGACTCGGCTTCCACCATCATGATCGCCACGTCACCGTCGTCCAGCACCCGTCCGGCGACCACCATGTCGAAGGTCGCGTCGGCCAGCTGCGTGTGGGTCGGGAAGCCCACCCACTGGCCCTTGATCAGCGCCACCCGGACGCCGCCGATGGGGCCGGAGAAGGGCAGGCCGGCCAGCTGGGTGGACAGCGACGCGGCGTTGATGGCGACCACGTCGTAGAGATGCTCGGGATGCAGCGCCATGATCGTCTCGACGATCTGGATCTCGTTGCGCAGCCCGCTGACGAAGGACGGCCGCAGCGGCCGGTCGATCAGGCGGCAGGTGAGGATGGCGTCCTCGGACGGACGGCCCTCCCGGCGGAAGAACGAGCCGGGAATCCGGCCCGCCGCGTACATCCGCTCCTCCACGTCGACGGTGAGCGGGAAGAAGTCGAGATTGTCCTTGGGGTGCCTGGACGCGGTGGTCGCCGACAGCACCATGGTCTCGTCGTCGAGATAGACAACGGCGGAACCTGCGGCGAGACGGGCCAGCTTGCCGGTCTCGAACCGGATTTTGTGAACGCCGAGCGAGCCGTTATCGATGACGGCTTCGGCGGTATGCACACCCTCCACGGGTGACCTCCTTGGCTGAGGTCCCGCGTCTGCCCGCCGCCTGTGGAGCGCCATTCCAGCCAGCTAGCCGGGTAGGCCGCCGGCCGGTCTTCGATCGAAGCCCTCGGCCCCGGGGTCCGGCCCGCGATCTCGCGCGCCTCATCCCCCGACCCGAGAACCACTACCGAGGACCGGCACTTTGGGCGCCTGGAGCGCTCCGGGCCGGGGCCGCGGGACGTCGTTCGTTCGTGGTGTATTCAGTTATCTCGCCGACCGGGCAGTCACCCGGGGCCACCGCCCCCGGCTTCCGGCCCGGCCAGCTCCAACCTACCTGCGCAACCCGAGCCGCTCGATGAGGGCGCGGTAGCGGGTGATGTCCTTGCGGGACAGGTACTGCAGAAGCCGCCTGCGGCGGCCGACCAGCAGCAGCAGCCCGCGGCGGCTGTGATGGTCATGCTTGTGCACCTTGAGGTGCTCGGTCAGGTCCTGGATCCGCCGTGTCAGCAACGCGACCTGGACTTCCGGCGAGCCGGTGTCTCCCTCATTGGTCGCGTGCCCGGCGATGATCTCCTTCTTCACCGATGTTTCGAGCGGCACGTTGCTCCCTATCGTCCTAAAGATCCTCGGGGGGCGCCCACCGGTCGCAAGGTCCCAGCGGGCAGGGAAGGCACACGGCAGATCGCTTGGGCTTTCCCGACTGGCCAGCCGCCTGAGGGCGCAGCCGACCGGGCCGGTTACTCCGGCCGCTGTCCAGAGTATCACGGGGAAACCCAGCACCACTCCGGGAAACCAGGCGGGCGTCAGACCGGTACATTAGCCTATCGTTATCTCTTTTGTCGGCCTCCGAGCGCCGGTGGCGGTCGGCATGAGGCGCAGGACGTGGCGCAGCAGGCTCACCCAGGGCGGTCGCGACGGTTCCGCCGGTCCTGTCGTTTCCCTGGATCGCGAGAGGCATGCTGGTAACCGTGTCAATGGCCACGTTCGGACGGGTCCAGCAGCGACTGCGGCAGATCGGCCCGGACCGGACCCCCCGGCGCGGCGTCCCGGCCGCCCAGAGCCTGTGGTGGATCGTAGCGGTGAGCGCCGCGTTCGCCGCTGCGCAGCTCGTGTTCGTGGCACCGCACCTCAGGCTGAGCTGGGATGAGACGGTTTATGTCAGCCAGGTAAGCGGGCATGCGCCGGCGGCTAACTTCGACCCGGCCCGGGCCCGCGGCATCCCGCTTCTCGTCGCTCCGGTGACCCTGCTGACCTCGTCAGTGATGGCACTGCGGGTTTATCTGTCGGTAGCCTCCGGGCTGGGACTTTTCCTGGCTCTGCTGACCTGGCGGCGGCTGCGGCCCGCATGGGTCCTGGCGCTGGCCGGGCTGTGTTTCGGCGGGCTGTGGACGGCTCAGTATTACGGCCCGCTGGCCATGCCCGATCTCTGGGTGTCGCTGTGCGCGCTGGCGGCGGTGGGGTTCTTCCTGCAGGCGGCCGCGCGGCTGGCATCCGGCCCCGTGGGCCCCGCCAGCCGTGCCCGCGCAGCCGGACCCGCCGGCCCCGCCGGGCGGCTCGCACAGCGGGGCCTCGGCGCGCTCGCTGGCCTCGGCGCCGCCATGGCGCTCGCCGCCCTGATCCGCCCGGGGGACGCCGTCTTCCTCGGCGCGGCACTGCTGGCCGCGGCGATCGCCGTCCCCGCGTGGCGGTGCTGGCAGCTGGTGGCGGCGACGGCGGCCGGGCTCGTCGCGGGCGGCGCCCAATGGGTGGTCGAGGCCTACCTCAGATTCGGCGGCCCGCTTCAGCGGCTGCACGCGGCCGGCGCGGAGCAGGGCGGCTTCGGGCTGCATCTCGGACTCTGGGACGAGCTGCGCGCCCTCAACGGCCCCACCTTGTCCGGCCCTGCACGGTCGGCTGGCGCCAGCCGGAACTCAGCCTATGGTGGCTGGCCCTACCGGTCCTGGTCATCGCCGGGATTATCGCCGCCCGGCAGGCCGGCTGGGCTCCGCCCTGCTGCCGGCCAGCTGCGGGCTGTGCCTGGCCCTGCAGTACCTCTTCTTGATCAATTACGCCGCACCCAGGTTCCTGCTTCCGGCGTATGCGCTGGCCGCCCTGCCCGTGGCGGATGCGCTCGCCTGGCTGCTCACCGGCGTCCGCTCGGATCTGCGGCCCTTGACGACCGGCCTGGTCGGCATCTGCCTGGCCCTGCAGCTACTGGCGCAGCATGTCATCCTTGACCACGAGGTCCGCGGCACGGTCACGTTTGACAACGACTACAGCCGCATCGTCGCGGACCTGCGCCTGCTGGGGGTGCACCCGCCGTGCCTGATCAAGGGCGAGCAGTACATCCCGATCGCGTTCTACGCCGGCTGCGCATCCGCGCCCGGCCCCGCCCAGTTCGCGGCCGCGGAGGCCGGGGCCGTCCAGGCCGGGGCGGTCCAGGCCGGGGCTGCGCGGGCCGGTGCCGCGCAGGGTCAGATCGTCGTGCTGGTGCCTCCCGGTGCGCGGCCGCCCCGCTACGCGCGCCACTGGCATCGGCACCGCCTGCCGGGGATCCGCGTGCTCAAGGCAGTCGCCTACCTGGCACGCTCCTGAGCCAGCCCGCTGCCCAGTTGTCATACCTGGCCGGACTGACTGTCAGCCGCCGCTAAATGACGCTAATGAGACGACTTGGGATCGGTGACCGGCAAGGCGGCGGTTTCCAGGTAGGGACGCGTCCAGCCCCGGCGTGAGGCGAGTACCCAGACCCCGCCCAGCAGCCAGAAGACCAAATAGATGACGACCGCAAAGGTGACCACCACCCCAACGGTGGCCTGACCGGGGATGATTGCGACCCAGAAAACGGCGGGCATGATGATCCCGTACAGGCCCCACAGGGCTGCCTTGGCCGCCCGCGCCCGTGCCTTGGCGGGCTTGCGCAGCGGCCGGGCTCCGGCGCTGTCCGCGCTGGCCAGTTTCTGGTGCCACGAGGCCAGCATGATGATTCCGGCGACCAGCCAGCCGACGAAATAGAAGAACGTGAGCGGGGCGAGCAGCGCCCAGGCGACTGAATTATCGGCCAGGACGCCCGCAAAAATGACCGGCATAATGAGCCCGCATGCGCCCCATTTGACTGCCTTGTTCACCGGCCGCCGGGCCCGGGCCAGGGCGGGCTTGCGCGGCGGCTGGGCTCCGGTCAGCCCAGCGGGGATGTCGGCAGTCGCCGTGGCCAGCTCAACGCAGGTCAGTGCGGCTAACGTCTGGCCGATCCGCAGCTCAAGCTCGTCCATGGTCAGCCCGCCCTGCGCGAACGCGCCCTTGAGCGTGTCGATCACCTGCTCGCGGTCGGCGTCGGACGCCCGCAGGTGGCCGCGCCCCGTCGGGCCCGCTGCCTCCTCGTCTCCTGACCCTGCCAGCACCGCCACTACTGGCCCTCGGTCACGGTCCGGGCCGCGCCGACATCGTGGTGCATCTGGGCGACCAGCTCGTCAACGGAGTCGAACTTGGCCATCCCGCGGAGCCAGGCCACGAAATCCACCGCGACGTGCATGCCGTACAGGTCAAGATCGTCCCGATCCAGCGCGTGCGCCTCGACGACCCGCTCGGTCCCGTCGAACTGCGGATTGCTGCCCACCGAGATCGCCGCAGGCCAGCGGGCGAGTTCCGGGCCATCGGGCGCAAAGGCCGTCAGCCATCCCGCGTAAACGCCGTCCGCCGGGATCGCCGTGTACGGCGGGGTCTCCAGGTTGGCCGTAGGGAACCCGAGCGCCCGGCCTCGCTGGCGGCCGCGCACCACGATGCCCTCGACGCGGTGCGGCCGCCCGAGATCGGCCGCTGCCGCCGCCACCTCGCCGGCCGCAAGGTGCTCCCTGATCAGCGACGACGAGATCGTGACCGTACCCTCGGCCAGCAACGGGACGCCCTCGGCCGTGAACTCGTACTTCTCGCCCAGCTCGCTGAGCAGCGCGACGTTGCCCGCCGCCCGGTACCCGAACCTGAAGTTCTCCCCCACCACCACGGCGGCCGCGTGCAGCTGGTCCACCAGGACCGCCCGGACGAAGTCATCGGGTCCGAGCCTGGAGAACTCCAGCGTGAACGGCAGTACCCAGACGGCGTCGACGCCCAGCCCGGCCAGCAGCTCACCGCGGCGGTGCGGCGTGCACAGCAGCGGCGGATGCGATCCTGGCCTGATCACCTCGTCCGGGTGCGGATCGAAGGTGAGCACGGCGACCGGCAGCCGGAGGTCGGCGGCCAGGGTCAGGGCGCGGCCGACGATTCGCTGATGCCCGCGGTGCACACCGTCGAAGATGCCGATAGTCACGACCGACGGGCCCCAGCCTTCGGGCCCGTCATCCAGTCCCTGCCAGCGCAGCACCTGAAGGTTCCTCCCCGCTGTGGCGCCTGCGACACGCTTGTCCCGGCCCGGAGGCCGGGCTCCGTGCCGTTCCAAGCCTGCCATGTGAGCTCCAGTCCGGCCTGATCCGGCTACCCGGGAAACCGGCTGCGCCCAGTCAGGGCACAAAGACCGCGACCGGCCTGGCCTGGCCGTGCGCCTCGGTCAGCAGCGCGATCAGCCTGCCGTCCGGGCCGAACGCGGCCACCAGCCCCGAGCCCGGCACCTGACCCGCGCGCCCGCCGGGAGCCGTCGCCGGCAGCCTGCCGCCATGCGCGACCAGGCGCGCCTCGTCGGCGGTCAGGTCCCGCCGCGTGAACGCCGCAGCGGCCGCGTCGGCCAGCGGTATCACCTGCTGGCCCGAAGCCAGCTGGTCCAGGGTGCGCGCATCGCTGAGCAGATACGGGCCGACCCGGGTCCGGCGCAGCGCGGTGAGATGGCCGCCCACGCCGAGCGCAGCGCCCAGGTCGCGAGCGATGGCCCGGATGTAGGTGCCGCTGGAGCAGGTGACCGCCACGTCGAGGTCCAGGTAGTCACCGCAGGGCCGGACCGCGCCGACCGCGAGCCTGCTGACGGTGACCGTCCTGGCCGCTAGCTGCGGCGCCGCGCCCTCGCGCGAGAGCCGGTAGGCGCGCTTCCCGCCGACCTTGATGGCGCTCACGCCCGGGGGAACCTGCTGGATCTCGCCGGTCAGCGCCGCGACGGCCGCCTCGAGCGCGGCGCTAGGCAGGTCAGCGGCCGGAGCGGTGGCCACGACCTGGCCGTCGGCGTCGTCGGTGTCGGTGGCGGCGCCTAGCCTGATCGTGGCGGCGTATTCCTTCTCGGTCAGCACCAGATGGCCGAGCAGCCGGGTGGCCTTCTCCACGCCGACCACGAGCACTCCGGTCGCCATCGGGTCCAGGGTGCCCGCATGACCGACCCGGCGGGTGCCGGCCAGCCTGCGGATCCGCGCCACGACGTCGTGGGAGGTCCACCCGGCGGGCTTGTCGACGATGATCAGCCCGCTTTCCGCCGCTGGCTGCCCCGCCGCTGGCTGCCCCGCCGCTGGCTGCCGCGCCCCCGGCTGCCCCGCCGCTGGTTCCCGCGCAGTCACCTGCCGCCAGCCGCCCCGTCCGCGAGCCGCTCCCGCAGCGCGGCCATAGTGTCGGCGACCGCTCCGCTCGCGGTGAACCCGGCGGCCCGGGCGTGGCCGCCGCCGCCCAGCGCGACGCAGGCGCGGCCCACGTCCACCTGGCCCTTGGACCGGGCCGACACCTGCCATTGCCCGGCGTCGTCTTCCTTGAGAACCACGGCCACGTCAGCCTCGTCGGTCCGGCGCAGCACGTCGATGACCGCCTCGGCGGCGTCCAGCGGCAGGCTGTAGGCGGCCCGGTCCGCCCGCGTGACGGTGGTCCAGACCAGCCCGTGGCCCGCCGCGCGGTCCGGCTCCAGCGCCGCCCGTCCGAGCACCGCTGAGAGAAGGCCAAGGTAATTAAACGGGGCGCTGTCCCAGAGTTTCTGCGCCACGGCTCCGGGCTCTATGCCGGTCCGCAAGAGCCGCGCCGCCAGCTCATGCACGCCCGGCGAGGTGCTCGGGTACTTGAACGAGCCGGTATCCGTCACCAGTCCCGCGTACAGGCCAACCGCGATATCCCTCGATATCTCGACGCCCAGCCTGCCGATCAGGTCGAAGGCGAGCACCGCGGTGGCCGCGGCCGACGAGTCGACCAGGTGCACCGTGCCGAACCGGGTGTTGGACGCGTGATGGTCGATCACGATCAGCTCGCGCGCCCGGGCGGCGCTGGCCTCCAACAGGCCGAGCCGACCCGCGCTCGCGGCGTCGAAAGTGACCATGACCTCGGGCTGGCCCGGATAGCGATCCGGCGGGCTGAGCAGGTCGACGCCGGGCAGGAACTGCAGGATCCTGGGGACCTCGAAGGGCAGGTCCCCGAACGAGGCGACCACCCGGGGCCGCGCCGGGGCGTCCCGCGCGCGCAGCGCGTGCGCCACCGCGAGCATCGAGCCGAGCGCGTCGGCGTCGGGCCGGATGTGGCACGCAAGGCAGATCTCGGCCGCGCCGTCCAGCAACTTGACCGCGCGCGCCCACTCAGCCTCGATATCGGCAGCGGCATCCGGGGCGGGTAGGTACGCGCGATCGGCGGTCACGACCGCGAGTATCCCGCGCCGCGATCGTCGTCTGCCGGTGTTTCGCCCACTGCGGCGTCCCAGTCATCGTCTCGGCCAGCGGACGCGGGCACCCGGTACGGATCGGCGTCGCCCGCGGGCACGGCACCCTGCCTGGCCGCGGCGAGCGCGGCGTCGGCGTCCCTGGCCCGCGCGACGAGCTCCTCGATGTTCCTGGCCGTGTCCGGGACGGTGTCCTCCCTGAAGGTGAGGGAGGGGGTGTGCTTCAGGCCGGTCTGGTGGCCGACCTCCGACCTGATCAGGCCGGTCGCGCTGGCGAGCGCCGCCGCGGTGTCCGCCCGCTCCTGCGCGGAGCCGTAGACCGTGTAGAACACGGTTGCCTCGCGGAGGTCACCGGTGAGCCTGGCCTCAGTGACCGTGACGAAGCCCAGCCGCGGGTCCTTGACCCGCCGCTCCAGCATCTCGGCGACGATCTGGGCGATCGCCTCGCCGAGCTTGCGCGCCCTGGCCGCATCCATGTTCTGCTCACTCCCCCTCGCTGAAGACCCGCTGCCGTGCCGACAGCAGCTCGATTTCGGGGCGCGCCGCGACGTACCGCTCACACGCGTCGAGTACCTCCGCCGCGTGCGCCGCCGTCGACGACACCACCGCCACGCCGATCTCCGTCCGCCGGTGCAAGTCCAGATAGCCGGTCTCGCCGACGGCTGCGCCGGGGAAGCGCCGCTGCACCTCCGCGATCAGCGGCCGGACAGCGGACCGCTTCTGCTTCAGCGAGCGGACGTCCCCGAGCAGCACGTCCAGCGTCAGGGCGCCCACGTACACGGCTGCCCCATCATGGTCAGGTGCGCGGCTTCTCCCGCATCTCGTAGGTCTCGATGACGTCGCCGAGCCTGACATCGTTGTAGCCGAGGCCGATGCCGCACTCGAAGCCCTCACGGACCTCGGTCGCGTCATCCTTGAACCTGCGCAGCGACTCGACCGTGAGGTTGTCGGAGACGACGATGCCATCGCGCACCAGCCTGGCCTTGCTGTGGCGGGTGATAGTGCCCGACCGCACGATGCAGCCCGCCACGTTGCCGATCCGCGGCACCCGGAAGACCTCCCGGATCTCGGCCGTGCCGAGCTGGGCCTCCTCGAAGATGGGCTTGAGCATGCCCTTGAGCGCTGCCTCGACTTCCTCGATCGCCTGGTAGATGACCGAGTAGTAGCGGATGTCAACGCCCTCGCGCTGGGCGAGCTCGCCGGCCCGCCCGGCCGGGCGGACGTTGAAGCCGATGATGACGGCATCGGAGGCGATGGCCAGGTTGACGTCGTCCTGCGTGATCGCGCCGACGCCGCGGCCGATCACCCGCAGGACCACTTCCTCGCCCACGTCCAGCTGCAGCAGGGCATCCTCAAGCGCCTCGACCGAGCCGGACACGTCGCCCTTGATGATGAGCAGCAGCTCTTGCCGCTCGCCCGACTTCAGCGCGGACTCCAGGTCCTCCAGCGTGATCCTCGGCCGCCGCTGGGCGAACATGGCGCTGCGCTCCCTGGCCTCGCGCCGCTCGGCGATCTGCCTGGCCACCCGGTCGTCGTCGACCACCAGGAAGCTGTCGCCCGCGCCGGGCACGGCCGTGAGGCCAAGTACCTGCACCGGCCGCGACGGGGGGGCCTCGCTGACCTGACCGCCATTGTCGTCGAGCATGGCCCGGACCCGGCCGAATGCCTCGCCGGTCACGATGGAGTCGCCCACATGCAGCGTGCCGCGCTGCACCAGGACGGTCGCGACCGGTCCCCGGCCCTTGTCCAGATGCGCCTCGATCGCCACGCCCTGGGCCTGCTGGTGCGGGTTGGCGCGCAGGTCGAGCTCGGCGTCGGCGGTCAGGATGATCGCCTCAAGCAGGGCCTCGATGCCGGTGCGCTCCCGGGCGGACACGTCCACGAACAGCGACTGGCCGCCGAACTCCTCGGCCACCAGGCCGTACTCGGTCAGCTGGGCACGGACCCGCTGCGGGTCGGCGCCCTCCTTGTCCACCTTGTTGACCGCCACCACGATCGGCACGCCTGCGGCCTGGGCGTGGTTGAGCGCCTCGGTCGTCTGGGGCTTCACGCCGTCGTCCGCGGCGACCACGAGAACCACCAGGTCGGTGGTCTCCGCACCGCGGGCACGCATCGCGGTGAACGCCTCGTGACCAGGCGTGTCAATGAACGTGATCTTGCGCTCCCGGCCGTCCACCTCGGTCACGACCTGGTAGGCGCCGATGTGCTGGGTGATCCCGCCCGCCTCATGCGCCACCACGTTGGTGTGCCTGATCGCGTCGAGCAGCTTCGTCTTGCCGTGGTCGACGTGACCCATCACGGTCACCACCGGCGGCCTGGCCACCAGGTCGGACTCGTCGCCCTCGTCCTCGCCGAACTCGATGTCGAACGTCTCGAGCAGCTCCCGATCCTCTTCCTCGGGGGAGACGACCTGGACGGTGTAGTTCAGCTCGGCGCCCAGTAGCTGGAGCGTCTCGTCGTTCACCGACTGGGTCGCCGTCACCATCTCGCCGAGATGGAAGAGAACCTGGACGAGCGAGGCCGGGTTCACGCCGATCTTGTCAGCGAAGTCGCTCAGCGACGCGCCGCGGGACAGCCTGATGACCTGCCCGTTGCCCCGCGGTACCTGCACGCCGCCGATCGACGGGGCCTGCATGTTGTCGAATTCCTGGCGCCGCTGCTTCTTCGACTTCCGGCCGCGGGACGGACGGCCGCCCGGCCGTCCGAACGCGCCCTGGGTACCGCTGCGGCCGCGGCCGCCCGCACCGGGCCGGGCCGGGCCCATGCCGGGACGCGGCGCGGCTCCGCCGCCGCCGCCACCGCCACCGCCACCGCCACCGCGCGGTCCGCCGAAGCCACCGCCGCCGCCCGGACGGCCGGCGCCGCCGGGACGGGTGCCGGTGCCCGGGCCGCCCCGGCCGCCGCCTGGCCCACCCGGGCCTGCGGGGCCGCGGCCGCCGACGGGCCTGGGCGGCATGTTGCTCGGGCTGGGCCGCGGGCCGCCCGGACGCGGGCCGCCCGGACGGGCCCCCTCAGTGGGGCCGCCGGGGCCGGGCCGGCCGGTGAAACGCGGCGCCGACGGCCGCGGGCCGCCGGGCGCCCCTGGCCGTCCAGTCGTCTGACCAGGACCAGCCGGGCCCGCGAGCCCGGCCGCCCCGGCCGGGCCGGCGGAAGCTGGCGCACCTGGCTGGCCGGGGCGCGGGCCGCGCGGCGCCGAGCCCATTCCGGTCGCCGTCGAGCTGAACGGGTTGTTGCCTGGCCGCGGTCCTGGCCGCGGCGCGCCCTGCCGCGATGCCGCCGGCGTACCAGTGCCGCCCGCTGCCGGGCTCCCTGGCGCTCGGCTGGCTGGCGAGGCGGCGGGACCCGGGCGCGGGCCGGCCGCCCGGGCGGCCGGGCGCGGCGCAGCGGCCGCGGCGGCCGCGGCGGGCGCGGCGGTCTCCGGCTGCCCGTGCGGGAACGGCACCGGCGGCCTGGCCGGCGCGCCGGGCTGGCCGGCCTCAGCAGCCGGCCGCTCGGTGACGGGCTCGGCCGGGGCGGGCGTCGCGGCGGGCGCGGCCGGGGCCGCAGGCTCCTCGCGCGGCACCGCCGGCCTGGCCGGCTCGGCCGCCGCCGGGGCAGCCGCGACCGGGGCAGCTGCCGCCGGGGCGGATGTCGTTGTGGTGGCGGCGGCCGACGCCGCGGCGCGGCCGTTGCCCCCGGCCTGGCCATCGGCGGCCGGGGCGCCTGCTCGTTGTCCCGCGGGACGCTTCTCCTGGGACTTCCCGGCCTGAGCCGCGAAAGCTTCCTTGAGCCTGCGGACGACTGGCGCCTCAATCGTCGAGGACGCCGAGCGAACAAATTCGCCCATTTCCTGGAGCTTGGCCATCACGGCCTTGCTCTCTACGCCGAACTCCTTCGCGAGTTCGTATACCCGGACCTTCGCCACTGCGCTCCCTCTACTCGGTCCGGCAGGCCGGACCAGTCAGCCGTCCGGGGCAGCGCGTGCTCCGTCCGGCGTCAGCCTCTGCTGTTCATCGCCGCATGCTCATCGGTCGCTCATCGCAATCTCAGCCTGCTTTCCCCGGCATTGGTGCCGTTCGCGCGTTATCTCCGGCCGCTTCGCCCTGGCAGGCCGGACCGGGACCCGACATCTCGAGATACCCGGCGAGCCTGCCGGTACCAAGCGGTCCCGGCCGGCGCAGCGCCCTCGGGAACACCCGACGACGCTGAGCCTTGTCAAAACACCCCTCGCTGGGATGCAGGTATGCACCCCGGCCAGGCATCCGCGCTAGCGGATCGGGCACGATCTCGTCCCCGGCTGCCACTAGGCGAAGCAAATCGGACTTGGCCGTGCGGCTACCGCATCCTATGCATGTTCGGACCGCTTGCGCGCGCCGGACCGGATGCGGGTGCCGTGTGGCCATTCTGCCCCAAGCTTACAGTGCCGGTGCATCTGCGGCGCCGGGCACGCTGCCCGGGTCCTTGCCGCCGGCGGCCGCGCTGGCCGGCTCGTCGCCCGCCGGGGCCTCATCCGGCCCCGCGGACGCGACCGGCGCCTCAGTTCCCGGGGTGTCGGGGTGAATGTCGATCCGCCAGCCGGTCAGCCGGGCCGCGAGCCGGACGTTCTGCCCCTCCTTCCCGATAGCCAGCGAGAACTGGTAATCGGGAACGATCACCTTGGCCGCTCTGGCCTGCGGGTCGACGACTTCAACCCGGGACACCCTGGCCGGCGAGAGGGCGTGGGCCACGAACTCGGCCGGGTCCGGCGAATAGTCCACGATGTCGATTTTCTCGCCGTGCAGCTCGGTCATCACGTTGCGGACCCGGCTGCCCATCGGGCCGATGCACGCGCCCTTCGCGTTCACGCCCGGCTGATGCGAGATCACCGCGATCTTGCTCCGGTGGCCCGCCTCCCGCGCGATGGCGGCGATCTCCACCGCGCCGGAGGCGATTTCGGGCACCTCGAGCGCGAACAGCTTCTTCACCAGGTTGGCGTGGGTCCGGGACAGCGTGACCGACGGCCCGCGGTAACCCTTGCGGACGTGCAGCACGTAGCACTTCAGCCGCTCTCCGTGCACGTAGCGCTCGCCTGGGACCTGCTCAGTGGGCGGCAGGATGGCCTCGAGCTTGCCCAGGTCGACCAGGACGGCACGCGGATCCTTGCCCTGCTGGATCACGCCGGCCACGATGTCGCCCTCGCGCCCGGCGTACTCACCGAACGTGAGCTCGTCCTCGGCGTCACGCAGCCGCTGCAGGATCACCTGGCGGGCGGTGGTGGCCGCGATCCGGCCGAAGCCTTCCGGCGTGTCGTCGTACTCCCTGGCCGGCTCGTCGCCCTCGGCGGCCTGCCTGGCCCAGACCGTCACATGACCGGTGCCCTTGTTCACCTCGACGCGCGCCGACGCGGCGGCGCCCCCGCTCCGGTGGTAGGCGACCAGCAGCGCGTCCTCGATTGCCTTGATGGCCAGGTCCATGGAAATGTCTTTTTCAGCTTCCAGGCTGCGCAGGACGCTCAGGTCAATATCCATCGGGCTCCTCCTCGTCCGCGCTGTCGTCCAGGCTGTCATCCAGCCGGCCGAACTCGATCTGAATCCGCCCCGGGCCAAGCTCGCGGTAGCCGAATCGCCGCGACTCGCCCTGGACATCGAGTAGCACGCCGCCGACGTCCGCCTGCCTGACCCGGCCGTGGACGCTCGCTGGCCCGGCCGCCGCATCCGGCGGTGCCTGCCCCGCCAGCGGAACGGTCACCAGGCGCCCCACCGCACGGCGCCAGTGCCTCGGCTCGGTGAGCGGCCGGTCCACTCCAGGTGATGAGACCTCGAGGGTGTACGGCGCATCACCCATCGCCGTCGCCTGGTCGAGCTCGGCCGACAGCGCTCGGCTGGCCCGCTCGATGTCGTCTAGGCTGACCCCGCCGTCGGCGTCCACCACCACGCGCAGCAGCCGGCGGCGGCCCGCCGAGGTAACCCGGACGCCTTCCAGGTCCATGCCCAGGGCGCGCACCGCGGGCTCCAGCAGGCTCGCCAGGCGCTCGGCGTTGGCTTGCCCTCGCCCGGCCCGTGACGGCGCCTCGGGCTGGCCCCTTCCGGGACGCCGCTGACCGCCCGGCCGGGCCTGCGCGCCGAGCCGGTCGCCGTTACCGGCAGGCTCGCCGGCCGGACCCTGCCTAACCGCACCGTGACGGGAGTTATCGCGCATACCGACCTCCTCGCCGCCAGCTCTGCTGTGATCCCTGACCGGCATCTAGCCTAACCGGCACACCGGCCTGCAGGGCCCTAGCCTGCCTCGCCCCGCTGATCGGCCGGGACCGGTGGCGAGCACGTGACATGCTGGGAGGCCGCACGCGGGCAACGGAGCGCGCCCCGGCTGGAGGATCCGTGACTGCAGGACCGACACGGCGAGTAGTGCTCACGGCGTCCGCCGCGCTGCCGCTCATCGCGGTCACCGGATGCCAGGGCGTGGGCGCGCTCGCCACTCCGCCCAGGCCGGCCCCCGACGTCGGCGTGCTGAAGGCGGCGATAGCCGGGGAGCAGCTGATGATCGCCCGCTACGAGGCAGTCCTGGCCACGGCGGGCCACCAGGCCCGCAGCTATGCCGCGACCCTGGAGCCGCTGCTGGCTGAGCATCGCGCGCACCTGGCTCAGCTGCGGTCCCGCCTGATCGTGCCAGCGGGCGCCGCGAGCGTCGCGCCGGGCCACCCGGCCGCGCCCGGCCACCCGGCCGCGCCCGGCCACCCGGCCGCGCCCGGCAGGCCGGTCGTGCCGCGCACGCCCGCTGCGGCCATCGCCTTTCTGCGCGCCGCCGAGCAGGATGCATCGGATGCCCTGCTCAGCCGGCTCGCTATCGTCCCCGCCTCCCTCGCCCAGCTGCTGGCCAGCGTCTCGGCTTCGGAGGCGACGCACGCGGCCGTCCTGGCTGCGCAGGAGCAGGCAGCATGAGCACCCCCGCCGCCCGGTCGCGGGGCGCGGCTGCGCCCGAGGTGGCTGCCCTGCAGTCGGCGCTGGCGGCCGAGCACGCCGCCATCTACGGCTACGGGGTGGCCGGCGCCCATATGACCGGCGCCGAACAGGCGGCAGCGACCGGCTACTGGCTCGCCCATCAGGTGGCCAGGGATGATCTCGAGGCCATGCTGAGATCGCTGGGAGCGCAGCCGCAGGCGGCTGCGCCGGCCTACCGCCTGCCCTGGCCGGTGCTCACGGCATCCGACGCCGTCGGGATCGCGATCTTGCTTGAGGACCGGGTAGCCACCGCCTACCTAGGCCTGGTCGCGGTCAGCGCGCCCGCGGTCAGGAACTTTGGCGCGCTGCGGCTGCGGGCGGCGGCGCTCAGCGCCGCCTTCTGGCGCGGCACCACTGTGGCCTTCCCCGGCCTGGAGGGGAGCCTGCCCGACCGCCGCTAGCCGCTAGCCGCTAGCCGCTAGCCGCTAGGACGCGCCGGATCAGCGTGGCTGCGCCGTCCAGATCATCCTCGGCGGCGATCCGCTCAGCCCATGACCACCAGAACCACCAGGTGCCGTCCTGGCTGCGGCCCGCGTAGATGTCCTCGGCGAGCGCCGCCGCCACCGGGTTGACCACGTGCAGGCTGGGAACCCGCCCGGGCGGGGTCATGAGGCGCGCTCGCAGGCCGTGACGGGCCAGAGCCTCGGCGAGCCCCTCCAGCCGGTCCAGGTAGCCGTGCCAGAGCTGGCCTGGGTCCGCGGCCTGCTGGGTCGGAGTTGCTGTCATGTCCGTGCCACCTTGTGTGACACCTCGTAATCACTACGAAGCGTAGAGTGATAATCACTCAGCATGCCCGTGCTCGATGCTAATTGCAACATGCATCGCGAAATTCGCAGGTCGCACACCGTTCACTTTCCTCGTGTCGGATCTGATCAAACTGGACGGCGCCGCCTCCTACCGGCACACTTGACCCCCACACGCCGAGATCCGGCGGGAGGTGCAAATGGCCAGTGAGCAGAGTCCGACGGTCCGGCGGCGCCGGCTCGCTCTAGAACTGCGCAGGCTCCGCGAGGCGGCGAGACTCACCTGCGAGGAGGTCGCCGAGCATCTGGAATGCTCGGCGTCCAAGATCAGCAGGGTGGAAACCGGGCGGGTTTCGGTATCTCCCCGCGACGTACGCGACATGCTAGAGCTTTACGGCGTGGCCCCCCAGCAGCGGGAGAGCCTGGTGCAGCTGGCCCGCGACTCCAGGCAGAAGGGCTGGTGGCATGCGTTCGGCGACACCGTCCACCCCCAGTACGCCACCTACCTGGGCCTGGAGAGCGCCGCCTCGGAGATCCGGATCTACGAGGTCAGCCTCATTCCGGGGCTGCTGCAGACCGAGGACTACGCCCGGGTCGTGATCAGCGCGGGCCTGATGAACAGCCCGGCCGACGACATCGATCGCCGGGTGGCCCTGCGGATGGCCCGTCAGCCCGCCCTCACCAGGAACGACCCGCCGCGCCTGTGGGCCGTGCTCGACGAGGCCGCGCTGCGCCGCCGGGTCGGCGGCGCTGGCCTGATGCGGCTGCAGCTCGAGTACCTGCTCGAGCTGTCCAGCCTCAAGAACGTGGCGGTCCAGGTCATCCCGTTCGGCGGTGGGGCGCACCCGGCCATGGGCCGGCCGTTCATCATCCTGGTCTTTCCCGAGCGGGTCGACCCGGACGTCGTCTACCTGGAGGACCTGACCAGCGCGCTGTACGTGGAGGATGTCGCCGAGGTGGACCGTTACAACGTGTTCTTCAATCACCTGCGCGCGACCGCGCTGTCCTTCGATGACTCAGCCGCGCTGATCACCTCGGTGCTCAAGGAGATGTGACTGGGGCTCCGCCGCCCTGGCGCAACGGCGCCGGGAGCGGCTCAGCGTGCAGCACGGTAAGCCGCGATACCGCCCGGGTCAGCGCGACGTAGAGACGCTGCAGGCCGCGTGACTCAGCGGCCGCGATCCGCCCCGGCTCGACGACGATCACGTGGTCGAACTCCAGCCCCTTGGCCAGCGTCACCGGCACCAGCACGAGCGATTCGCGGCCCGGGTCGTCGTCGAGTACCGCGTGCGGGACCCCGGCCTGGCGCAGCATCCCCGAGAGCGGGGCGATCTGATCGTCGGCCGCGATCACCGCGGCCGAGCCCGGGCTGCCCAGGGCCTGCTCGCAGGCCGAGGCCAGCGCGCCGGGCAGCAGGCCGCCAGCCGCCTGGGTGATCACCAGCGAGCCCGGATCCTGCCGCAGCGACCTGGCCGCGGCCAGGCCAGGGGCGATGTAGCCGAGCAGCCGGCTGGCGAAGTCGAGAATCTGGCGCGGCACCCGGTAGCCAGTGTCGAGGACCCGTACCCCGGTGCCGCCCTTGCCGAGGTGCCCGAGCAGCTGCGGCCAGCTGGCCGCCGCCCAGGGGGTAGTGCCCTGGGCCAGGTCGCCGAGGACCGTCGCCGACCCGGTGGCGCACCGGCGCCCGATCGCCCGGCACTCCATCGGCGAGAGGTCCTGCGCCTCATCCACCACGACGTGCGCCAGGCTGGGCGTCCGCTCGATGAGGTCGGCCGCCTCGTCCACGAGTACGGCGTCGGCGGCCGACCAGCGCGCCGACGCCGGCCCCCGGGCTGGCTTTGTCCAGGTGATGGCCTGCTGCTCGGCGGGGTCGAGCAGGCCGGCGGCCGCCCGGCCCAGTACCTCCGGGTCGGACAGCAGGCTGATCACCAGCCGCACCGGGTCTGCCTTCGGCCAGCTGGCATCGACGGCGGCCCGCACCGGCCTGGTCCGGCGGACCGCATCGTGGGTCCGGTCGTCGCACGGCTCCCCGGCCGCCTCCATCTTGGTGAGGATGCGGTGCGCGATCCGGTGCGCGAGCATGTCGCGGCCGGTCCCGTAGCGCACCCCCCGGGCCCGGAGCTCGGCGATCAGGTCGGCAAGCTCGGTGGCCGAGACCCGCCAGCGGCGCGCCCCGCGCGGCAGCACGATCGCCTCGGCCGGCTCGGCCAGCTGCCCCCAGAGTGCCCGGCGCAGCACCTGCGCCATCCGCGCGTCCGCCTTGACCTGAGCGGCCCGGCTGGTATCGGCGGCGCGCACCGGAACCGTCGCGACGAGATCGGCGACCGTCACCTGGGTGACGCTCATCTCGCCCAGGGCGGGCAGCACACCGCGGATGTAGGAGAGGAAGCCGCGGTTAGGCCCCACCACCAGGACCCCGCCACGGCCCATCCGCTCCCGGTTCGCATACAGCAGGTAGGCGATCCGGTGCAGGCCGACCGCGGTCTTGCCAGTGCCCGGCGCACCCTGCACGCATACCGTCTGGTCGGCGTCGGCCCGCACGATGTCGTCCTGGTCCGGCTGGATCGTGGCCACGATGTCGCGCATGGGGCCCGATCTCGGCCGCTCGATCTCCTCGATGAGGATCCGGCTGACCTGGGCGTACGGGCCGCCCGGCGGGTCACTGCCCGGCGGGTCACTGCCCGGCGGCCGCCGAGCGCCGCCCGGGCCGAACTCCTCGTCCTCGTAAGCGCTCAGCTCCCCGCCGGCGAAGCCGAACCTGCGCCGCCGCGTCAGTCCCATCGGCTCGGCGGCGCTGGCCCGGTAGAAGGCACGGGAGACCGGCGCCCGCCAGTCGATGACCGCCGCGCGGCCCGCCGGATCGTGTACGTGCCGGCGCCCGATGTGGAACTGCTCGCGCCCGGGCGGGTCATCGCCGGGCTGGCCGCCGAGCGGGCCCTCCCCCGGCGCGTAATCGAGCCTGCCGAAGAACAGCGGGGTGTCCGGCAGGTCCTGTAGCGCCTCGGCCCGCAGGTAGAGGGCGGCTTTGAGGTATTCCTCCGAGACCGGATCACCGCCGAGCGCGCGGAGCGAGAGCACGTCCTCGCGCATGAGCCGCAGGTACTGCCGGGAACGCCGCATATGCTCGCGCTCCGCGGCAAGCACGCCGGCCGGATCGTCTCCTCCGGGGGCCGGGTAATGGCCATCGCCGGGGTGGCTGCCGTGAGCAGGGTGATCGCCGTGAGCAGGGTGATCGCCGTGAGCAGGGTGATCGCCGTGAGCAGGGTGACCGCAGCGGGCCCCTTGGGTATCGGGTGTAGTAGTCTGCTGGCCCGTTCCGCTGGCCGCAGGCATCGACGTCATCTCCTAACCGGGATCGGCACCTAACCGGGACCGGCACCTGACGAGGGCCCTGGCACCTGACGAGGGACTGGCACAAGAGCCGAGAGCTTACCAGCGGCCCGATCGCAGCTCAACGGGATATTGCTGGCCGCCCGGCGTCGTCCGGCTCCCACGACCAGTGGAAGCCGACCACGGTCCGCTCCAGGAACCGAAAGTAACGGTGGACCGAATGCTGGACGTCGAGCGTGACGAGCTCGCTCTCGGTGACGTCGCCGTCCACGCCGTCCCATACCGACCACCAGACCGTCGCGGGCAGCATGTCCGGGTGGAACTCCACGCGCATGTCGAAGTTCTCGAGCCGCCCCATCGCAGCCCTCCTGAACTCGCACTCCTGCGGGTCACGGAGATCGCCCGGGTAGTGGTAGGTGGTCTGGTACTCCAGGGTGAGCGTCTCGCCGACCGCCAGCGACTTGGCCAGCGGGATGTCGATCGCGAACACGCCCTCCCTGATCTGGTACAGCGGCCCGGCCGGCGCCGCGCAGCCCTGGCCCACCTCCAGGGTCAGCACGCTGGTGTCGTACAGGTACGGGATCCGGTCCAGGCCGTCGGCGACCGCCTCCACGACCTGCAGCGTGCGGGCACGGGCCAGCCGGCCGTCGGCGCCGACGTAGACGTGATCGTGCAGGGACACCGTCTGATGCTTGCGCGGGCCGAGGGCTGCGGCGACCTCGGCCATCTTGTCCGGCGGCATCGCCCCGGGCCCGGACAGGACGCTGATCGCGCCCGAGCCCTGCCACAGCCGCCACAGCCGCAGCGCCTCGTCGTCGGAGAACCCGAACGCGTCGATGAACAGCGACAGCGTCGACCGGCTCAGCAGCCGCCCGGTCAGGGCCCTGGCCACGGTGTCCTTGAGCTGCCTGGGCAGTACGTCGGCGTCGCTCGGTGAGCGGGGGAAGTTCCACAGGTGATGGGCGAGCGTCTCGGCGACCGCCAGCTGGTTGATGTCGCCCGGCCTGGTGCGCTCGGCATATTTCTCCCACAGGCGCCGGTAACGCCCCGGCCGGAGCAGCAGTTCAACGAGGTACCGGGCAGCGGCCCGGCGCCCGGCGGCGGAGGGCGGCTCGGTCACGAGGGTCTCTATCCGGTCTCGGTGCGAATTTAGTGCGATCTCTCCCCGGTAGCCTACGTCCGCGGGCCCAAAGACCGTGGCCGCCTGGCAACCCCGGGGAATGGCGGGGAGCACCGGAGAAGCCGGGCAGCGCTGGGCTCCCGTCGCTCGGCCGGGAGCGGGCCTGCCGAGCGACGGGACTGCCGGGCGAGCAGGGCGGGCCGGGAACGCCTGCGCGCTGGTCGCGTTGCGGCTACCCGGTGGGGCGGATTTATTCGGGCCAGAGACGAAACGAAGCACGGTGGCCAGTCCCGCCGCCCGCGGCCAGCCCGCGGACGGGCCGGAAATGCGGGCGGCGCTAAATCGTGACAATCATGCGAACTTATTGCGATATCCACCGGCTATGTTGGCTGTTCGGGCCCGGTGGGAGGGCGGTCTAGCCGGGCGGGGGCTAGCCGACAGGCCGGGCCCAGCCGAAAAAGGGGGGCGGGCCCGCCGCGTGCGGCGGCGGGCCCCTGCCCTCCCAGCCGGCTGGTCAGAACAGCACCGACATAAAAGTGCCCGTCTCCGCAAAACCGACCCGCCGGTACGCCGCGCGCGCCGGAGCGTTGAAGTCGTTGACGTACAGGCTGACCACAGGCGCGATCGAGCGGAGCGCCTCGGCGACCACGGCTGCCATCCCCCGGCTCGCATGCCCTTGGCCGCGCAGGTGCGGCGGCACCCAGACGCCCTGGACCTGACAGACCAGCGGGGTCACCGCGCCGATCTCCGCCTTGAAGACCACCTCGCCCGCCTCGATCCTGGCGAACGAACGGCGCGCCCTGATCAGCTCCACCACCCGGGCCCGGTACGCCGCGCCGCCGTCTGGTCCCACCGGCGAGACACCGACCTCCTCGGTGAACATGGCCACGCACGCGGGCATCAGCACGTCCACCTCGTCCGGCCGGACCGCGCGCACCAGCGGATCGGGGGCTACCAGCGGATCCGCGGCGATCTCCATGACCGGCTGCGCGGACCTCACCTCGCGGGGCGTGCCCCAGTACGGCGCCAGCATCCCCCACAGGCCACCGACGGCCGCTGCGGGCCCGACGATCGACGAGCAGCGGCGGCCTTGCAGCCTGGCCCGCTCGGCGAAGGCGGTCAGCGCGGCGGGCGTCGCGGCCACCGGCACCAGATTGGCGCCCGAATAGCACAGCGATACCAGCCGGGCAGCCTCGGCGTAGCCCCACACCTGCGCGCCAAGCCTGCCCGCGTCCAGGCCGCCGCCGCGAACCCGCGAGCTGACAAAAACGTTGGCGACCGGATCGCGGTCGCAGATGGCCAGCGCCTCTTCCTGATCGCGGTCAGTCAGCAGGCGCAACGACGATCGCCGTGCCTTGGTGCGCAGCACCCATTCAGCCTAACGGCATTGGGCACGCGGCCGCTCGGCTGATTCCCCGGCGGCCGGTCAGCCGCCGGGCGTCGGCGGCGGCAGCGTCGGGCAGATCGCGTTGACCAGGCCCGGCCGGGCGGGCAGGGCCCCGGTAGCCAGGTAAGCGTTGAGGTAGTTGTTCACGCAGGTGTTGGGTGGGTCGGCCAGCGACTGGCCGTGGTTGCCGCCGCCGACCACCACCACCATCCGGGCACTGGGCAGTAGCCGGTGCGCGACCTGGGCCCCGGCGTACGGAGTCGCTGGGTCCAGCGTGCCCTGGATCATGAGGATCGGCGGGAGCCCGGCCCCGCGGATGCGCAGCGGCGTGGCAGGCCCGTGGACTGGCCAGAACGCGCAGGCCGCGTTGAACCATGCGTTATCCCAGGCCTCGAAAGGCGCGGTGGCATAGACCTTCCTGGTGTCGGAGTCCCACCGGGCCCAGTTTCGCGGCCAGGCGACATCAGCGCACTCGACGGCGTTATAGACCGCGAACTCGTTGCCGTTCTGCCGGCCCCCCTGGTCGTAGGCGCTGATCAGCTCGCTGGTGGCGCCAGATTGCAGGTAGGAGGACAGCGCTCCGGCCAGGACCGGCCAGTAGGCGTTCGCGTAGCCGCCGGTCAGGAACGTGTCGTCGAACTCGTCCGGGCCGATCATGGGTCCGGACTGGCCGATGATCGGGTGCGCGGCCAGCCGGGCCCGGGCCCGGTAGAACGCCGCGCTGACCTGATCAGGCGTAGTGCCGAGGTGGTAACTGCCTGGATAGGCGGCTGCCCAGGCGAAGAACGCCTTGAGCCGGGCCTCGAAGGCGTAGTCCTGGCTGATGTTGTCGGCGTACCAGGCGCCGTTCGGGTCGACGACGCTGTCCAGGACCATCCGCCGCAGGTGGCCCGGGAAGAGCGTGGCATAGACCTGGCCCATGTAGGTGCCGTAGGAGTAGGCGAAGTAGCTGAGCTTCTGCTGGCCCAGGGCGACCCGGATGGAGTCCATGTCCCTGGCGATGTTCTCGGTGGTCATGTAGGGCAGCAGCCAGCCGTACTTCTGCTCGCAGCTGGCGGCGTAGGTCTTGGCCCGGTTGATCTGCACCTGCTCGGCCGCCTTGGTGGCCGGGATGTAGTCGGGCCGCACGCCGGCGAAAAACGACGGGTCGCAGCTGATCGCCGGCACCGAGGACCCGACTCCGCGAGTGTCGAAGCCGATGATGTCGTATTCCGAGGCGACCGCTGGCGCGAGGCCGCTGGCCACGAAGGCGGCCATGCTCAGGCCGCTGGCTCCCGGACCGCCCGGGTTGACCAGCAGGATGCCCTGCCGCCGGGCGGCCGGGGCGGTCGCGGGTACCTCGGACAGCGCCAGGGTGATCTTCGTGCCGTCCGGCTTGCTGTAGTCCAGCGGCACCCGCAGGCTCGCGCACTGCAGCTGGGTCCCCTGCTGGGGGCAGGGATGCCAGCTCAGCCCGGGTCCGGCCGATACCGGCCCGGGCGCGGACGACGAGGTCGCTGAGCCAGCGGTGCAGCCGGCGATCGCGAGTGCCACCGCCGCCGCGGCGATCGGCGCGAACCTTCGCATGCAGCCATCCTGCCCGACGCGGTGCCGCGCGGCCCTGGTCAGCTATCCGCGGGCTCGATGGCGGCCGCGAGCTTCATGGCCTCATCGATCAGGGTCTCCACGATCTGCGACTCAGGCACGGTCTTGATGACCTCGCCCCGGACGAAGATCTGGCCCTTGCCATTGCCCGAGGCCACGCCGAGGTCAGCCTCACGTGCCTCGCCAGGCCCGTTGACCACGCAGCCCATCACCGCGACCCGGAGCGGGACGTCGAGCCCGTCCAGCGCGGCGGTCACCTCGTCGGCCAGCTTGTACACGTCCACCTGGGCCCGGCCGCAGGACGGGCAGGAGACGATCTCCAGGCCGCGGTCGCGCATGCCGAGCGACTCAAGGATCGCGATGCCGACCTTGACCTCCTCGACCGGCGGCGCGGACAGCGACACCCGGATCGTGTCACCGATCCCCTCGGCGAGCAGCGCGCCGAACGCCACCGCCGACTTGACGGTGCCCTGGAAGGTAGGTCCGGCCTCGGTCACGCCCAGGTGCAGCGGGTAGTCGCACTGCTGCGCGAGCTGCCGGTAGGCATTGATCATCACGACCGGGTCGTGGTGCTTGACCGAGATCTTGATGTCGCTGAAGCCATGCTCCTCGAACAGGGAGCACTCCCACAGTGCGGACTCCACCAGCGCCTCGGCGGTGGCCTTGCCGTACTTGGTCAGCAGCCGCTTGTCCAGGGAGCCCGCGTTGACGCCGATCCTGATCGGCACGCCGGCCGCTGACGCGGCCCGGGCGATCTCGCCGACCTTGTCGTCGAACGCCTTGATATTGCCGGGGTTGACCCGGACCGCCGCACAGCCAGCGTCGATCGCCGCGAAGACGTATTTTGGCTGGAAGTGGATGTCGGCGATCACCGGGATCTGGGATTTCCTGGCGATATCGGGCAGCGCGTCGGCGTCGTCCTGGGACGGGACCGCGACCCGGACGATCTGGCAGCCCGCCGCGGTGAGCTCGGCGATCTGCTGCAGGGTGGCGTTGACGTCAGCGGTCAGCGTGGTGGTCATCGACTGCACGGAGACGGGCGCGCCGCCGCCTACGGGTACCGCGTGGGCGCCCTTGCCCACCATGATCTGGCGGGATTTCCTGCGCGGCGCCAGCGCCTGCGGTGGCAACTCCGGCAGTCCTAGATCAACAGTCATAGGGGTGATCGCCTCACTGGACGAGATGAACCGGGTTGATGATATCCGCCATGATCAGCAGGAGACTGAACCCGACCAGCAACGCAAAGACGCCGACGCTCACCGGAATCAGCTTCCTCATGTCTACCAGGCCCGGGTCGGGTTTGCCGCGCAGCCTGGCCAGCCAGGCCCGGCACCGCTCGTAGATGATGACGGCCAGGTGCCCGCCATCCATCGGCAGCAGCGGCAGCAGGTTGAATATGCCGACGAAGATGTTCAGCGAGATGATGATGGCCAGGATGAAGGCGACCTTCGACTGCCAGCCGATCTTGGCCGCGACGACCTGGCCTGCCGTGTCTCCGGCGCCGACCACGCTGCCGACCTGCCCGGCAGCGGTCTTGGCCCGGTCCTTGGCGAACAGGTCAGGCAGGGCCGCGGGCAGCTTCGAGACTCCCGACACCGACTCGGTCACGACCTCGCCGAATGCCGTGCCCGCGTAGGTCACCGCCCGCAGCGGGTTGAGCCGCTGGAAGATGTCGTCATTCCCGATGCCGAGATAGGAGCCGCTGCGGCCGGGGATCGTGACCGGGGTGACCGTCAGGGTCTGCTGCTTATCGTTCCGGTCCACGACGACCTGGGTGGGGCGGCCGGCAGGCTGGGCCCGGATGGCCGCGCCGAGCTGCGTCCAGTTGTGGACCGGGGTCGCGCCGACCTTGACGACCTTGTCGCCGGCCTTGAGGCCGGCCAGCTGCGCCGGCGAGGTCCCCCGGCTGCCGGCACACGACTGGTTGTTCAGCGCGGTGACGCTGGCCGGCACGCAGCTGTCCACGCTGCCGATCGCCGTGCTGTTGTTGTTCTCGAGCCCGAGCCCGGCCGCCAGCACGAACAGCAGGAAGAAGGCCAGCACGAAATGCATGAACGAGCCGGCCACCAGCACGATGATCCGCTGCCAGCCCGGCTGGTTGCGGAACGAGCGCGCCTCGTCGGCCGGGTCCACTTCTTCCAGGGTGGTCATCCCGGTGATCTTCACGAACCCGCCGAGCGGCAGCGCCTTGATGCCGTACTCGGTCTCGCCCCGGACCCGCGACCACAGGGTCTGCCCGAAGCCCACGAAGAACTGGGTGACCTTCATGCCGAACTTCTTGGCGGTCACGAAGTGGCCGGCCTCATGCAGCATGACCGAGATGAGCAAGGCCAGCACGAAGATAGCCACGCCCAGCAGGAACGTCATCCGGCTGCCTCTCCCTCCCCGCTAGCCGCGCCTGCCGCGGCAGGCCTGCGCCGCTGCCCGTTGCTGGTCAGCTCTCGCGCCCGGTCCCTGGCCCAGCGGTCCGCGGCGAGCACGTCCTCCAGCGTTACGGCTTCCCGGCGGGGCGCACCATGCTCAGAGACTACCTGGGCGACCGTGTCGATGATCCCGGCAAAGGCAAGTCGGCCGGCCAGGAAAGCCCCCACGCACTCCTCATTAGCCGCGTTGTAGACGGCTGGCGCGGTCCCGCCGGTCATCCCCGCCTGCCGGGCGAGCGAAACTGCGGGGAAGGCGCTGGTGTCCAGCGGCTCGAAGGTCCAGGTGTGCGACGAGGTCCAGTCCACCGGGCGGGCCGCGCCCGGGACGCGGTCCGGCCAGCCCAGGGCGACCGCGATGGGGATCCGCATGTCGGGCGGGCTGGCCTGCGCGATCGTGGACCCGTCGGTGAACTCGACCATCGAGTGCACCACCGACTGGCGGTGCACCACCACCTCGATGTCGTCGAATCCGACGCCGAACAGCAGGTGCGCCTCGATCAGCTCAAGTCCCTTGTTGACCAGCGTGGCGGAGTTCACGGTGATCACCGGGCCCATGGTCCAGGTGGGGTGCGCGAGCGCCTGCTCCGGCGTGACGTCGGCCAGCTCGGCGCGGCTGCGGTGCAGGAACGGGCCGCCGCTGGCAGTCAGCACCAGGCGGCGTACCTCGTGCTCGCGGCCGCTGCGCAGGCACTGCGCGATGGCCGAGTGCTCGGAGTCGACCGGCACGATCTGGCCGGGCGCCGCCCGGCCGGCGACCAGCGGGCCGCCCATGATCAGCGATTCCTTGTTGGCCAGCGCCAGCGTCCGGCCCGCGTCGATGGCGGCCAGCGTGGCCGCGAGCCCGACCGCGCCGGTGACCGCGTTCAGCACCACATCGCAGCGCCAGGCCGCGACGGCGGCGACTCCGTCAGGGCCGCCGAGGATCTCAGGAACCGGCCTGACCCGGCCCGCCGCGGCCCGCAGCGCCGCACGCAGCTCTCCTACCGCGGACTCGCTCGCCACCGCCACCACCTCGGCGCCGAACTCCACTGCCTGGCTGGCCAGCTGGCCCGGGCTGCCGCCGCCCGCCGCCAGGCCGACGACCCTGAACCGGCCTGGGTTGCGCCGGATGATGTCGGCCGCCTGCGTACCCACCGAGCCGGTGGAGCCGAGCAGGACGATCTCGCGGGGGGCTGGCAGCGCAGAGTCCACCTCGCCATTGTGCCCCTGCGGCCATGCGCAGCCGCATCCGGCGCGTAGCGTGAGACCGTGATCCCCGACGACACCGCTGCCGCCGCCGGGCGCGCCGCGCCGCCCCGTTTCCCGGCGATCGCCGCTGCATCCGTCGATGGCGCGCCTGTCCACGCCGCGCCCGCCGATGCCGGGCCCGCCCACGCCGCGCCCGGGCCGGTCCGGGCATGACCGCGACCGCTGCCTCCGCAGCTCCTGGCCTGGCCAGCTGGAACGGTCTGCCCGCGGCCCAGCAGCCCGACTGGCCGGATACCGGCCGGCTACAGGCCGTGACGGCCGAGCTGGCGGGCCTGCCGCCGCTGGTCTTCGCGGGCGAGTGTGACCTACTGCGGGCGCGCCTCGCCGCGGTCACCCGCGGCGAGGCGTTCGTGCTGCAGGGGGGCGACTGCGCGGAGACGTTCGCCGGAGCCACCGCCGAGGCCGTCCGGGCCAAGCTGCAGACGCTGCTGCAGATGGCGGTGGTGCTCACCTACGGCGCGAGCGTGCCGATCGTGAAGATCGGCAGGCTGGCGGGGCAGTTCGCCAAGCCCCGATCCAGCACCGCCGAGATACGGGACGGGGTCACGCTGCCCGCTTACCGCGGCGACGCCATCAACGGATTCGACTTCACCGCTGCGGCGCGTACGCCGGACCCGGCGAGGCTGCTGCGCGCCTATCACTGCTCGGCGGTGACGCTGAACCTGTGCCGGGCGTTCACCACCGGCGGGTACGCGGACCTGCGCCAGGTGCACGCGTGGAACCAGGATTTCGTCGCCGAGAGCCCGTCCGGGCAGCGGTACGAGCGGCTGGCCGGCGAGATCGATCGGGCGCTGGCCTTCATGAGAGCCTGCGGCGCAGAACCCGACGAGCTGCGGTCAGTGGAGTTCTACTCCAGTCATGAGGCCCTCATCCTGGCTTATGAACAGGCTCTGACCAGGACGGACATACGGACCGGGCAGGTCTACGACGCTTCGGCGCATTTCCTGTGGATCGGCGAGCGGACCCGCGCGGTCGACGGGGCGCACGTCGAGTTCGCCCGCACCATCAGCAATCCCGTCGGCGTCAAGATCGGCCCGGACACGACGCCGGCCGACCTGGTCGCGCTGGTCAGCAAGCTCAATCCCGGCGGCGAGCCAGGTCGGCTCACCCTGATCACCCGGATGGGCGCGGGCCGGGTCCGCAGCGCGCTGCCCGCGCTGATCCGGGCGGTCGCCGCCGAGGGCATCCCGGTCGCCTGGGTCTGCGACCCGATGCACGGCAACACCTTCGAGGCTCCGAGCGGGCACAAGACCCGCCGTTTCGACGACGTGCTGGCCGAGGTGCAGGGTTTCTTCGACGTCCACCGCTCCCTGGGTACCCACCCCGGCGGCATCCACATCGAGTTCACCGGCGACAACGTGACCGAGTGCGTGGGCGGCAGCCGTGAAATCATCGCCGATGACCTGCACCAGCGTTACGAGACCGCTTGCGACCCCCGGCTCAACCGCAGCCAGGCGCTTGACCTGGCCTTCACCGTCGCCGCCAGCTACCGCACCCCACCCGCGCCCGAGCCCGGGGCATGATCCGGCGCTGATGCCCACGGCCGTTGAGTAGTCGCAAATTCCACCTGTTCGACAGCCCGCGGGGACGGTGTACTTCCCTGCTCGCCCAGCCGACTGCCTGCGCATCCGAGCGCATCGGCAAGTGGTCAGCCAGTGTTCACGGCCGCTACAGTGAAAACATGTACACGGTGGAGGCATCAGCGGTGCTCAGCCCTGGCCGCTACCTCACTGAGGACGAGATCACCGACCTCATTGAGGCCATCATCGATGACCTGGATGCCACGACAACCGATCCCTCGGTGAGCACCGTCCGCGACGGGGCCGATGTGCGCGTCACTATTTCAGTGACCGTCGACAGCCACGACCAATTTGCCGTCCTAGCCACGGCCGCTGAGGCAATGCTGGGTGCCTTCCGTGCTGCCGGCGTAGTGGTCGAGGGCATCACCACAGCGCGGGAGCTTCATTCCGAAGTCAGGCCCTTGCAGGCGGTGTAAGCCCGTCGCGCCGACGAAGACCCGCGGGACCTGACTAGATCTAGGTCCGGCCTATGAGCCAGGACGGACGCCTGCGCCCCGGCACGAGTCGCATCCGTGAGCCGGGACGTGCGCCCGCGCACCGTTAATAAGCCAAATTCAGGCGCACCACCGCATGCAACTCAATGATCTTGACGGCTTCCCAGCGGATATCGCTGAGAAGTGGTCAAGATCATTTTGTGAGCCCAGCGGCGGAGTGAGTCAGACGGCTGACTGGACGGCGCTGGCGGCGGGCTCCCAGTCGGGGCGCAGCGGCATGCCTGAGGTGCCGTTGGCGCCCAGCTTCACGCCGAGGACCTGGTGCAGCTGAATCTGGTTTCGCTCGAAACCGAGGCGCGAGCCTGCCATGTACAGCCGCCAGACCCGCGCGGTGCCCTCGCCGACCTCGGCCACCGCCTCGTCCCAGTGCGCGTCCAGGTTGGCGCACCAGCCGGCCAGCGTCTTCGCATAGTGCTCGCGCAGGTTCTCCTCGTGCCTCACCTCGAAGCCGGTGTCGTTCATCAGCGTGATCAGGTAGCCCGGCCCCTCGAGCTCACCGTCGGGGAACACGTACCTGTTGATGAACCCGCCCTTCACCCGCCCGGGCGAGCGGTTGTCCGGGCGGGTGATGCAGTGGTTGAGCAGCCGGCCTTCCGGCTTCAGCTTGCCACGCAGGAAGGCGAAGTAGCCGGGCAGCTGCTCCCGGCCGATGTGCTCAGTCAGCCCGATCGAGCTGACCGCGTCGAAACCGGTCTCGGGCACGTCGCGGTAGTCCAGGTGCCGGACCTCGGCCAGGCCCGACAGGCCCGCGTCGCTGATCGCCTTCTGCGCCCACAGCGCCTGCTGCTGCGACAGCGTGACCCCGAGCGCGCGGACCCCGTACTCGCGGGCCGCGTGCATGACCATGCCGCCCCAGCCGCAGCCGACGTCGAGCAGCCGCATCCCGGACTCGAGGCCCAGCTTCCTGGCCACCAGGTCGAACTTGTAGGCCTGCGCCTCTTCGAGGGTGGCGTCCGCGGACGGATAGCAGGCGCAGGTGTAGGCCATCGATGGCCCGAGCACCCACTCATAGAAGGTGTTGGACACGTCGTAGTGGTGTGAGATCGCGCTCGCGTCCCGGTCCTTCGAGTGCAGCCGCCCCGACAGCCACCTGCGGTTCACCCGCACCTCCTGCGGGGGCGGCGGGATCCGCGGCCACAGCAGCCGCACCCCGCCGAGGTCACGGAGCATCCGGAGCCGCTCGGCCGCGTCCAGGTCAATACGCTGCGCACTGGCCATCCTGGCCAGCGCCGTGTACATGTCGCCCTCGAGGTCGAGATGGCCGGCCACGTAGGCGCGGGCCAGGCCAAGCGCGCCGGGCGCCTGGGCCAGGTAGGCCACCGCGGTCGGCGATTTCACCGTGATCCGGATCGGCGAGTCCGGCGCGCCGGCCTTGCTTCCGTCGTAGGCGAGGAACTGGACGGGGGCGTCAGGTCCCGCGAACCTCTCGAACACGTCGGCCAGTGCCATGACCCTCTCCTTCATCACCGTCGGCCATCAATGTCGGCCGACACACTTGTCGTACAGCCCGGCCAGCCGACCCTCGCCGTCATAGTCGCGCTTGAGCCTGGCGTATTCCGGGCCGTTGTAGTGCGCCCAGAAGTCGTCCTCGGAGTAGAAGGACGTGGAGTACAGGCCCTTCTGCCCGCCGAGCGCGCTGACCTGGTCCTCGATGAGCCTGTTGTAGTAGCCGTCAGCCGCTCCGGCGGGCAGGGCCACCGTGCCCCAGAAGCCGAAGTTCACGTAGACCTGCCCGGGCCGCAGCGGGTACAGGGGCCAGGTCGCCTCGCCGCGCAGCCGCAGCGGGCACATCCAGACCGGGCTCATGCCGACCTGCGCGGCGAAGAACCTGAGGAACTCGGCGCCGCGCTCGACCGGGATCTCCACGTCCTGGATGACGTCCTCGTGGGCGGCGGCACCCCGCCGGGCATTCAGCATGCGGGACAGCCCGTGCCTGCGGTCGAAGGCCACCAGCTTGCGGTAGACATCCGAACGGCGGTAACGGCGCGGCCAGGCCCGGCGGACGACCGGGTTCTGGACGCCGAACGGCCGTGAGCACCAGAACCAGTCGGTGTCCCAGCGCCACAGGTAGTCGCGGATGGTCAGGAAGTCCTCCCGCGGTCCCCTGATCGACTGGTAATAGATCCGCTCCCTCGTGTAGTCGCTGAGCCACGGTGCCACCTCGCTGAACGCGCCGACGGTCAAATACAGCTCATCGAGGCTGAACGCGGTGCCGTCCACGAAGTCGGCTTTGTGCCCGGCCAGGCTACCGTCGGCCGCGATCGACGCGACGGCGGCCATGCAGTCCTCGGGACTGCTGAACCTGAAGTGCCTCAGGTGCACGTAGGGCAGCACCGGCTCAAGCTCGATCGTGAGCGAGAGCGCGTAGCCGAGGGTGCCGTAGGAGTTGGGGAATCCCCGGTAGAGCGCGTCGTGCTCACCTCCGGGCGCGGCGGTCACCACCCGGCCATCGCCGGTCAGGATCTCCATCTCGGTGACGGACTCGTGCGGCATGCCGTTACGCAGTGACGTTGACTCGATGCCCAGGCCGGTAACCGCGCCGCCGAGGGTGATGGTCTTGAGCTGCGGCACGACCAGCGGCATCAGGCCGTGGCGAAGGGTCGCATCGGCGAGGTCCTCGTAGGTGGTCATCCCGCCGACGACCGCGGTGGCCTGGTCCGGGTCGACCCGCAGCACCCGGCCGAAGGCGGACACATCCAGACCGGCGGCCCTGGCCGTGTCGCCGAATCTGAACAGGTTCGACGTGCGCTTGGCCAGCCTGACCGGACTACCTGGCGGTATCGCCGCGTAGGCGGCGCGCAGGTCGGCGACCGCCGCCTGGTGCGCGGCCAGTACGTCCCGCATTCCCTCCGTGCGCTGACGCTTCGCGACAGTAACGGCCACACAGTCCTCCAGGTGCTCGCGGAACCCGAGCCTCACGGCGAGAATGCACATAAGGTCGCGCCATGGGCAAGACCTACTCCGGGCTGGACAAACGGCTTGCCGAGTTTATCTCCAGCCAGCACCTGTTCTTCGTGGCCACGGCGCCCTCCGGTCCCGGCGGTCATGTCAACGTCTCGCCGAAGGGCTACCGCGACACCTTCGCGATGCTCGGCGAGCGGACCTTCGCCTACCTGGATCTGACCGGGAGCGGCGCGGAGACGATCGCGCACTTGCGGGAGAATGGCCGGATTACGATCATGTTCTGCTCCTTCGGCGACACGCCGAAGATACTGCGGATCTACGGGACCGGCGTACCGGTGCTTCCGGCCGAACCCGGCTGGCCGCAGCTCACCGCGCACTTCCCTGCCCGCAACGGGGACCGCGGCGCCGACGGGAGTGGTGCGGACCGCCGCGCTACGGACCGGGCTCACGAGCGGGCAATCATCAACCGGGGCGGCGCGGGCCGGGCCGACGAGCGGGCCATCATCGTGGTCGAGGCGGACCGGATCGCGGATTCCTGCGGCTACGCCGTGCCCGTGATGGACTTCGTTCACGAGCGCGATCTACTTACGCAGTGGGCGGACCGCAAGTCGCCCGAGCAGCTCGTGGCCTACCGAGCGGAGCGTAACTCGGTCAGCATCGACGGCCTGCCTGCCCTCGGCTGACCTCCTAGAGTTAGCCCCATGCGGATCGCGCTGATCAACTCCGGGCTCGGGCTGCTGGCAGCGGCAGCGGAGCTGCACCGCCTGCGTCCGGACGCCGACCTGGTGCTTAGCATGGACCCGGACGGCATGCCGTGGGGGCCGCGGACGCCCGACGACATCGCGGCGCGGTCACTGGCCTGCGCGCGGGCAGCGGCGGCCTACCGGCCCGATGTGCTGCTCTTCGCGTGCAACACAGCCTCCGTGCACGCGCTCGGCGCGCTGCGCGCGGAGTTCGAGCCCGCCATCCCGGTCGTCGGGACCGTCCCGGCCATCAAGCCAGCGGCGGCCTGCAGCGACGCAGTGGCGATCTGGGCGACGGCGGCCACCACGGGGAGCGCCTACCAGCGCCAGCTGATCGCCGACTTCGCGGCGTCAGCACGGGTGACCGAGGTCGGGTGCCCCGGCCTGGCGGACGCCATCGACGCGGGTAACACCGACGCGACCCAGGCCGCCGTCACCGCAGCCGCCGCCCGGACGCCAGCCGATTGCGGCGCTGTCGTGCTCGGATGCACCGAGTACGAGCTAGCCGCTGACCTGATCGGCGCCGCGCTGCCCAGCGCTTCCCTGTTCGGCTCGGCTGCCGCCGTGGCAGCCCAGGCGTTGCGCCGGGCAGGCCAGGCCGAGCAGGAGCCTGGCGCGGTCCAGGGTGCCCCGCCCGGGCCAGCCGGGCCCGGGATGCTCCGGGTGCTACTGAGCGGCAGACCCGCTGCCCTGCCGCCCGCGGCGCTCCGCTATCCGGCCGGCCGTCTTCTCGCCGGTCTGGCCCAAGCCGGGCCAGCTGCCCGGCGGGCCGTCTCCTCGCAGGTCTAATCCAAGCCGAGCCAGCTGCCCCGCGGGCCGTCTCCTCGCAGGTCTAGCCGCGCCAGGCCAGCTGCCCGGCAGGCCGCCTCCTGGGCGGTCTGGCGCGGGGCGGGCTGCCCGCCCCGCCAGCCGCCGACCAGCGGCGAGATCCCGGCACTCCGTCAGGCTGGTCCCTAAAGCGGCGTTTCCTGGCTCTCGTAGCTCGCTTCGACCTCCTCCGGGGTCATCGGCAGCCGCGCCGCGGCCGGCGGCAGCCCGGATTCGACCGCCTCGGCAACCAGCAGCGCCATGGAATACCCAGGATCCGCGGCCAGGGCCCGCTCGATGGCGATGTTGGCGAGTGCGCCATCGCCTGACTGCCAGGCGGTAAAGGCCAGCAGCGACGCAGCCGCAGGAACATACGGCGGGCAGGCCCGGCGCACCACATCAGTCCAGAGGCGCAGGTGAGCGCCCCGGTGCTCCGGGTCCATCCGGGCCCACGCGTCGTCGCGCACCCGCAGGTCGGCGAGGACGACGGTGAGCCACGCCATCGCATCGTCCTCCGTGATCTGGCCGCCGTTCCGGTAGCTGGCAATAGCGCCGCGAACCGCGTCCCGGCCAGCCTCGATGAACGGCCGCGTGGTCACCGCCCTCAACCGTTCCGCTCGCTGCAGCGCGCGCTCGGTCGCCTGGCTCATGGACTCTGCGGCCGGCCCGGAGACGGGCGCGAGCGACCGGGACAGGGCGGCGCGGTCGGGGTAGGCGGGGATGCCTGCCGTCGTGAGCGCGGCGGCGGCCGGATGCGCGATCGCGTCGAAGGGCACCCCCTCGGCGGGGCAGCATTGCGGGTTGTCGCAGAAATATGACCAGTAGCGGCCGCCCTCGACCCGCAGCATGTCATGCAGCACGATCCCAGTGCCGTGGACGCCGGACCGGAGCCGCTCCATGACCGGGGTGACCAGGGGCCCGGGACCGTAGCCTATGGCGATCACCACGCCGGCCTGCTGGCGGCCAAGTACGGCGATAGCGTGTGCGCCGATTTCCGCGGCGAGTTTCGCGTCGGGCGGGTCCGGCAGGTCGTATCGGAACGCCAGCTTGATCTGGCCACGTGGCGGCTCGATGCCGATCACCACGAGGCTGCTGCTCGGGTGGAACCCCAGCAGGTAGGGAACGACCGCTAGCACCCCGGCCACCGAGTCAACCCGGATACGCTGGGTGCCGCTGGGCGGCGCTGCCTCAGCCGGCGATTTCCTGGGCAACCGGGGCTTGCGGTCGCGCGGTTTCCGGCCATGCGCGGGCTTCCGGCCGCGCGTCGCGTTCGGTCCGGTCGCTGTCCTCCGGCCGGGTGCCTTCCGGCCGCGCGGCCGCTTACGCCTGCGCCCTGGCTTGGGCTCAGTGGGCATCCGGTCGGGGGGCAGCGACTGCCCGGCGAGCTGAACACAGGATTGCGGGGTCGCCTCACCCGCGGGCTGGTTGTCTGTCATATGCCCAGGCTGGAAGCGGGCGAGCGGCCGATGCCAAGCATTTTCCGGGCCACCGCCTGTTGAGCTGCCTGTTCTCGCCCTGTTCTGTGGACAACGCCGCAGGGGGAGCATCCTGCGAGCGCGTTATCCACAGGCGGCCGACGGGACTTGACTAGCCGTGCCGAACCTGCCGGGCCTAAGCAGCGACGGCACTACCCGATCAGCGTGATGGCAGCCGCTTGTAGACGCCGCTGTCGGCGGTGTGGCCCATGATCTGCGTGAAATGCTGGTCGAAATATTTCATCAGCGCAGGTGTCCAGGGGATCCGTAGCGCTTGCCGCCCGGACAGCCACACATACTGCGCGTGACTGAGGGCGCTGCGCCAGACAGCGACGAGGGCCGGGTACTTGGCCGCTCCCGTCGTCGGATTCCGCCCGTGGGAAAGCGCGTAGTCAGTGCCGATCGAGTCCACCAGCAGCGGGCAGCCCGGCACGTCGGAGACGAACCTGTCCGCGGCGATGGTCATGGAGACCTGGTCAGTCACGACGCACGCCCCGGGCGGGATGAGCCGCCGCACGGCCGCCACTGTCGAGTAGCTCACGTGGGGCTGCAGGCTCGTCTCCGAGCCAGCCTGCACGATAGCCAGGATGATGATCACCAGGCCGGCCAGGCCCGCGGCGGCCCACTGCTGTGATGGCGCAGCCGTCCACCGCCGGGCCGGAGCCGCCTGACCCGCCCGATCCTCCGCAGCCGCGGCGTCTCGCGGCAGCCGGGCATCGGACATCAGCCGGGCCGCGGGCAGCGCGATGGCGAGCGCGAGGAACGGCGCCAGGAAGGCGACGAAGTGGTAGTGAAACTGGTTCGGCCACATGAATGCGGCTGCGACCAGGATCGTCGAGGCCACCGCGAACCACTCCAGGCTCGTCGGCGGCCGCCGGGTTACCCAGGACGCGAGCAGGAGGGTTATGCCCACGAAGGCCGCGATCACCAGCGCGACCAGCCACGCGGTGGCGTGCGTGACATGGAAATCGGTCAGGCCGACCATCTCCTTCACGCGATACCAGTCCGCGACCCGGGTCGCGTCGAACCTGCCGCCCACCTGGGCGGTGACCAGCCCCTGGTAGAGGCCGCGCGGCGCGATGATCGCGAATGGCAGCACCGGGACCAGGAAGCCGACGGCCGCGCCCGCGATGCAGACGACCAGGCGCCGCGGCGCCCGCAGCAACAGCACGGCGATGACGGCGAGCGGGAAGATGGCCCATACCTCCACCGCGCCGGCGAAGCCGAACGCCGCCCCGCCCCAGGCCAGCCGCCGGCGGCTGGCCGTCAGCCGGTCGCCGTCGAAGACAGCGATGGCCCCGAGCAGGCAGAACAGCGCCAGCCACGGTTCAACGAGCACGGTGTGAGCGGCCTGAATGCTGTCCGGGTATACGGCAGCCAGCCCGCACGCCACGATGACGGCGAACACCCCGCGATGGCGTACTAGCAGGCCAGCCACGGTCACGCAGGCGGCACCCGCGCAGACCGTCAGCAGCCGCCCGATGGCGAGGGCCCAGTCGGTACCCACCGCCTTGCCGATCAGCGCCGCCGGGGTCATCAGCAGCGTGATCCCGGGCGGCTGCACGACCAGGAAGTCCCGGTACGGGATCGCCCCGTTGACCAGCCGGATGGCGCTGCCGAAGTACGGCCCGTCGTCATACTCGGTGACGCTCAGCAGGTAGCCGGGGCGGGCCAGCTGGTAGAGGCGCAGGCCGAGCGCGAGCAGGGTGGCGGCCGCGATGATGAGACTAACCGGCGTCAGCGTCGAGCGACGCCGGACCGGATCAGGCGCGGTGTTCTCGCCTGACTCGCCGGCACCAGGCTTCGCGGCCGCCCCGCTTACCGTCGTCTCGCTCACAGCTAGCTACTCTCCGCAGGCACCTGGTGAACCGGGAAAGGCCGCAGCCCGGGCAGGCCTGGCCGGCCGGATGCCGTCTAACCTCGCGGGTGCGCAGGCCGACATCGCCATCCGCGCAAGATGCTACTCGCATGACTTCCCCAGCTTGGCCCGCTGTCATGCATAGCGCGGGCCGCGGGCTCCGGCGAAGCGTGATCAAGGTCACCGGGTCGGCCTGCGCCGGAGGCGGACTCCGGGGTACCCTGACAGCAAATAGCTGGTGGGTGCAACCGACCGCGCCAATGGACGCGCGCATGCGCGCAGCGCCCCGGAATACCAACTGCCGGTCACGCGGACTGCTCGATATGGACGGATCGCGCGTTCTGGCACGTCGGTGTCTCACAGGTCGAGTACGGTTGTCGGCGGCGCACATCGCAATGATCCGGGTCCTCCCGCGTCCGCGAGCATCGCCGCCCGGAGGTAATTATCGGCAGCCAGGGGTGACCCGCTCGATTTTGGAGACAGACGGTACATGCCTATGCGAAGTCGCTCTGCTAGCCACGTCTACCGCGCGCTGCGGGAGGCGCCCGACACGGCGGAGGTGACCGGCGCAGCACGAGAAGCATTTGCGCGCGCCAATCCGGACGTCAAGCTGGAGCGGCTGGTCATCGTGATCGCTGCCTATAACGAGGCTGGCAATATCGGCGCAGTCCTGGACGAAATCCCTGACCAGATCGCGGACGTGTCGGTATCGAGGCTGGTCATTGACGATGGCAGCCGCGACGGCACGACCGCCGTCGCGCAGCGGCACGGCGCTTTGGTGTGCACGCTGAAGGCCAACCGCGGCCATGGCGTGGCGCTCCGGCTCGGCTACCGGATCGCGCGCGAGTCGGGCGCCGAGTACATTGCCACGCTCGACGGCGACGGGCAGTGGGACCCGGCCGACCTGCCTGCCATGATCCGGATGCTGGAGGAGGATCGCGCCGACTTCGTCGTCGGCTCGCGCCAGCTCGGGCACACCGAGAACACCGACAGCTTCCGTAACATCGGCGTCCGGTTCTTCGCCCGGCTGATCAGCAAGCTCACCCACGCGCAGCTGACCGACACCTCCAGCGGGCTGCGGGCGATGCGAGCCGAGATGACCGCCGTGGTGCGCCAGACCCAGCCCCAGTACCAGACCTCTGAGCTGCTGATCGGTGCGCTCTTCCAGGGCTTCAGGGTCGCTGAGGTCCCGACCGTTATGCGTCAGCGGATCTCCGGCGTGAGCAAGAAGGGCGACAACCTGCTCTATGGCCTGCGCTATGCGCGGGTCATAGGCCGCACCTGGTGGCGGGAGCGCCGCAGGGCCGGCCGCTCAGCGCCCCGGGCGGCCGTCGCGCGGGCCGCTGCGCGTGCTGCGGCGGCCTCGGCGGCCGCGCCGTCGGCCTCGCAGTCCGGCCAGGCACCCGATCACCCGGCCAGCTGACGACTGCCCGCCTTTCGATGATCTTGCCGACTTTCCAGCTCATATCACCGAAAAGGCGACAAGATCATCGTGGAACTGAACGCCCGGGGGTCTCATCGTGGAACTGCACGCCGGGGTCAGAGCGCGATGCCGAGAAGCGCGTCGGCCAGGTCGCTGATGAGCTGGCCGGCCCTGGCCAGTTCCAGGTCGGCCGCCGCGGCGGCCCACAGGACGCCCCCGCCCGGCCCAGCCGTCGCCCCGCCCGCACCGAGCGTCGGCTTTCCGGCCGCCGCGATCACTGCATCCGCCCAGCTGTCAATGACCGCCAGCGCGCCCGGAGCGTCAAGATCGTCGGCGAGTCGTTCCCGCACCACCGCCAGAACGTTGAGCGCCGCCGGGACCCCTGCGTACTGCTGCGCCGCCGCCAGCCCGGGTGGGTCCGGGGTCACCGGAGCCGGCCCGGCCTCACGGCGCCTCTGCGCCGGGGCAGAGGCCGCCGCGGCCAGGTCAACCGCGTGGCGCCACCGCTCCAGCCGGTCGCTGGCCTCGCCAAGTACCTCGTCCGTCCAGTCCCAGTCCTGCGCGTAGTGGTGGGCCAGGATCGCCAGCCGGATCGCCATCGGATCGATCCCCGCGGCCCGCAGCCCGGACACGAATACCAGGTTGCCGCGCGACTTCGACATCTTCTCGCCGTCCAGCCGGACCATTCCGGCATGGACATAGCTCCGGGCAAACAGGCCCGCGGCCGGCCTTCCTCCCCCGCCCAGCGCCACCCGGGCATGCGACGCGCTCATCTCGTGATGCGGGAAAGCGAGATCAGTGCCGCCCGCCTGGACATCAAACGAGGCACCCAGATACTCGGCCGCGATCGCCGCGCACTCCACGTGCCAGCCGGGCCGGCCCCGAACTCGGACGCCCAGGACGGCTCGCCGGGCCGGGCGGCCGTCCAGACCAGCGGGTCGAGCGGGTCCTTCTTCCCAGGCCGTCCGGGGTCTCCGCCCCGCTCAGCGGCCAGCGTCAGCATCGTCTCGGTGTCGAGGTGGGCGACGGAGCCGAACCCGGAGTCGGCTGACCTGGCGAAGTAGATGTCACCCTCCAGCTCATAGAGAGCACCGTGATCGGCAAGCGACCGGTTGAACCGCTCGATCACCCCTAGCGCCTCCACGGCCCCGACATAGTGAGCGGGCGGAAGCACTCGCAGGGCCTCCATGTCGGTGCGGTACCGGGCAATCTCGCGATCGGCCAGCTCGCGCCAGTCCTCGCCGTCCCTGGCCGCCCGTTCCAGCAGCGGATCGTCCACGTCGGTGACGTTCTGCGCGTAGCTGACCTCGTGACCCGCATCGCGCCAGGCCCGGACCAGCAGGTCCCACGCGATGAAGGTCGCGGCGTGACCGATGTGGGTGGCGTCGTACGGAGTTATACCGCAGGCATACAGCGTGGCCACCCGCCCGGCGGCCGCGGTCACCAGAGCACCGCTCGCGGTATCCCTGACCCTGGGCTCCGGTCCCGGCCCGGGGAGTTCGGGAAAGCGCGCGGCACGCCAGGAATCCATGCGGTTAGGTTATCCGCTGTGTGGCAGGCATCCCGAGAGACGGGCTGGCCTGCTCAAAGGCGTACGCAAGGCCGAGCAGACGGGGCTCGCTCCACGGTGGCCCGATAAATGACAGCCCGACCGGAAGTCCGCTGACCAGACCAGCCGAAACGGATATCGACGGATAACCGGACACCGCAGCCGGGCCTGACGTGCCGAATACGTGATGATCGCCGAGCACGTGATCGGTCAGCCACGCTGGACTGCCCGACAGCGCAACGACCACATCCAGCCGGTGCCCGCCCAGTGCGCTGTCCAGGCAGCCGGTGGCCAGCCGGTGCGCCGACGCCCTGGCGACCCCGTGCCCGCCTTCATCGGGATCGCCGCCAGTGGCCTCCGCCCGCTCGAAGATCTCCTGGCCGAAGTAGGCCAGCACGCGGTTCCCGTTTCGGCGGTTAAATTCAATCAGCTCGGTGAGGCTGGCCGGATGATCGCCGGGCAGCCCGCCGAGGTAGGTGTTGAGGTCGCGACGGAATTCGTAGAGCAGCGCGGTCATCTCGGGCTCGCTGACCTCATCGGCGCCGGGGAGTTCCACCGGGTCGATCACCTCAGCCCCCAGTGAGCGCAGCAGCGCCACGGCCGCGTCCAGGACGGCGACGGTCGCCGGCGTGGCCGTTTTCGAGCCGTCCCGCCAGACGCCGAGCCGCGCGCCAGCCAGTGCCCCGGGGTCGAGGAACGCCGTAAAGTCGGCCGGGCGGGCGGGTGCCCGCTGGGTCGCCGGGTCGGCCGGGTCGGCCTCGGCCAGCGCCGCGAGCAGCAGCGCCGCGTCGCGCACGCAGCTGGTCATCGGGCCCGCGGTGTCCTGCGCCGCCGAGACGGGCACGATCCCGCTTCTGCTGATCAGGCCGAGGGTCGGCTTGAGCCCGACCACGCCGCAGGAGCTGGCCGGCGAGATGATCGACCCGTCGGTCTCGGTTCCGATCGCGACCGGGGCGAGGCCGGCCGCCACCGCGACCGCCGATCCTGAACTCGAGCCTGACGGGTTCCGGCCGGCACCCCACGGATTCACGGCCTGGCCGCCCAGCGTGCTCCAGCCGCTGCTCGAATTCGGCGACCTGAAGTTCGCCCACTCGGACAGGTTGGCCTTACCGAGGATCACCGCGCCGGCCTGGCGCAGCATCCGGACGCAGAACGCGTCGTGCGCGCCAGCCCCGGCCAGCGCCGGCGAGCCCGCTGTCGCCGGCCGGTCCCTGGTGCCAATATTGTCCTTGATCAGGACCGGGATGCCGTCGAGCGGCCCGCGGGCGCCCCCGGCGGCGCGGGCGCGGTCGCTGGCCTGAGCCTCGCCGACGGCCGCCGGGCTGACCTCGATGACGGCATGCAGATGCGGGTTGAGCCGCTCGATCCGCTCCAGGTAGCACGCGAGGAGCTCGGCGGCGCAGAGGTCTCCGGCGTCCATCGCGGCACGCAGCACGGTGATGGTCGCTGCGCGGGCGTCGATGCCGGTGCTGCCGATCGTCTCGCGGCCCGGTTGTGCTTGCGGCATTTTGGAAGAATAAGGGAGCAGGCGGGCGAGCGGCCCGGGCCGGGTGGCCGCGGGCCGCGATGTTAGGCAACCGATCCGGCCAGGGGAGCGCGCGTGGATCAGCTCAGCCTCGGAGTCGTGACGCGATCGCACAAGGAGAACGAGCACCGCCTCGCGATCCATCCGCTGCACGTCCAGCGGATCGCAGCTGACCTGCGGGAACGGGTCTACCTTGAGCACGGCTACGGTGAGCGCTTCGGCGTGTCCGACGAGCAGCTAGCGCCCCTGGTCGCCGGGCTTCGCACTCGCGATCAGCTCCTAGCGGACTGCGATGTCCTATTGCTCCCCAAGCCGCAGCCGCAGGACCTGCTCCAGATGCGAGCGGGGCAGATCCTGTGGGGCTGGCCGCATTGCGTCCAGGACTACGAGATCACCCAGCTGAGCATCGACGAGCGGCTCACGCTGATCGCCTTCGAGTCGATGAACTACTGGTCCGCCGACGGCTCCTTCATCCTGCACGTCCTTCACAAGAACAACGAGATGGCCGGTTACTGTTCGGTGCTGCACGCCCTGGAGCTCATCGGGACAACTGGCGAATACGGCCGCAGGCCGCGGGCGGCCGTGATCAGCTTCGGGGCCACCGGCCGGGGCGCGGTGACCGCGCTCAAAGCGCACGGCGTGACCGAGGTCGACGTCCTCACCCACCGTGATATCCACGCGGTCGCCTCGCCTATTCACTCGGTGAACATGGTGCATTTCGAGCCGGACGCCGACCAGCCCGGCCGATGCCATGCACTACGCGAAACCGGCCGGGTGCCGATGGCGGCCTTCCTGGCCGGGCACGACATCGTGGTCAACTGCGTGCTCCAGGACACCGACACACCGCTGATCTTCGTCAACAGTGATGAGCTGGGCTCCTTCGCACCCGGCAGTCTCATCGTCGACGTGTCCTGCGACGAGGGCATGGGCTTCAGCTGGGCGCGTCCCACGTCCTTCGCCGACCCGATGCTCACGGTCGGCAACAACGTCCACTATTACGCCATCGACCACAGCCCCTCCTACCTGTGGAACTCCGCCACCTGGGAGATCAGCGAGGCACTGCTGCCGCACCTGCGCCCGGTGCTGGCCGGGCCGCAGGCCTGGGACTCCAACCAGACCATCCGGCGGGCGATCGAGATCAGAAACGGTGTCATCCAGAACCCGCGGATCCTGTCCTTCCAGCATCGTGCACCGGACTACCCGCATCGGCCCCGCCGCTAGCGTCGGCGACCGGGCAGCCGGCGGGAGTCCTGGTCATGGGGGTTACCCCTGGAGGCGCAGCCGCCGCGGCAGGCATCCGCCAGGGCGATGTCATCGTCGCCCTCAACGGACAGCGCACGCCGAGCCTTGCGGTGCTTGAGGAGGACCTGGCTGCGCTCAGCCCGGGCCAGGAGGCCACCGCCAAGATAACGCGATCGGATGAGACACACGATTTCCGGGTGAAGCTCTCCAGCCTGACCAGCTAACCCGCCGCCGCCCTGATTCCGAGATAGCCACGATCACGAGCCGGGGTCAGCGGTGCCACAGAGGTCACATTGATCTCTTTTGACTCAGTTGCACCACGGCACGAGCCAGCGCTGGCGCGTCGTCTGGCTAGCTGCCCCTTAGAATGCGGCAGATGACCATGCGCATCGGCCACCTTGCCGCGGTGCCCGCCCTCAGCAGGCCCGATCTGCTCGGGCCCAACGTCGGCACCGCCCTGGCCGCCCTCGAAGGCAAGATAGACCTCGGTGCCGTCGGCGTGGCCGAGATCGACCCTGAACTCGCCGATACAGCCGCGTTCTGCGAGCGCTACGGGGTTCCGCTCGATGAGTCGGCCAACTGCGTCGTCGTCGCAGGGCGCCGGGATGGCCAGACCCGGTTCGCCGCCTGCCTGGTCCTGGCCACGACCAGGGCCGACGTCAACGGGATCGTGCGCCGCCAGCTCGACGTGCGGAAGGCATCGTTCGCGGCGGTCGACGTAGCGGTCGCGGAGACGGCGATGGAGTACGGCGGCATCACTCCGGTTGGCCTGCCCGCCCACTGGCCTGTCTACGTGGACATCGCCGTGGCCGGCGCGTCACGGGTCGTGGTTGGCAGCGGCGTCCGGGGATCCAAGCTGACGGTGCCCGGCGAGGCGCTCGGGCAGCTGCCCGGCGCGGTGGTCGTGGCCGGGCTCGGCCGCTGACCGCCGACGGCCGAGTGCCACGAACACCTCCGCCAGCCGCGCCCGGCCTGGCTACGGAAGCCAGGACACCCGGCCGTGCAGGGAGGCGTACCCGATGAACGCGACGGCGTCGATCAGCGTGTGCGCGATGATCATCGGGGTGACCCTCCCCCACCGGCGGTAGAGCACCCCGAAGATCAGGCCCATCGCCGCGTTGCCGAGAAAACCGCCCAGCCCCTGGTACAGGTGGTAGGAGCCGCGCAGGACCGCGCTGAACACGATGGCCTTCCACGGCGTCCAGCCCAGCTGGTCCAGCCGGTGCAGCAGGTACCCGATGACCAGGATCTCCTCGAGGATCCCGTCGTGCGCGGCGCTGAGCAGCAGAACCGGTATCCGCCACCAGACAGCGGGCAGTGACTCAGGAACGACGTTCAGGCTGACCCCGGCATGGAACGCGGCCAGGTACAGGCCAAGCCCCGCACCGCCGATCAGGGCCGCGAGGACGGCTCCGCGCGCCACGTCCTTGACTGGCTGGCTGGCGTCGAGGCCGAGCACTGACAGCGGCTCGCCGGAGACGGTTATCAGGTAGCACACCAGCAAGACCGGGGTGAGCGCCTCAGCGATGCCGACCAGCTGAAGAACGAGGTCCAGCCAGTGATTGGGGGCCAGCGATCCGACTAGCAGGGCTTGCTGGCTGTGCAGGGCCGGCCGGTTAAGCAGCGAGCCGATCAGCGAGAGCAGGGCGTTGAGGCCGCTCGCGCCCAGCGATATGGCAAAGACTACGAAGATCTCCCAGCGGATCAGC
>CAWIXN010000007.1:0-165947 GCA_963840095.1 uncultured Actinomycetota bacterium
GCGACAAACAACCAACCCGGCACAGCCTTGCAGGACTCGAGTGAACAGGCCTGTCCCTGCGGCGAGCTCGACCGCGACGGCGCAGCGATCGGTAGGTGCCGCTGTGCGGCCTCGGACGGCCGGACGCTAAGCACTCCGTCAACAGGCATGTGCGGGCGGTGCGCGCCAGCCCGCGCCCACATAGCGCACCTTTGCCAGTCTCGTCGAGCAGGCCGGGCACCTCCCGGTGCACCCATCGCTGCTCGCGGCCGCCCTCCGCGGCTCGGGCACGGCGCGTGGTCTGCGCGGGCCCGGGCGAGCATGCGCTCCTGCATGACCAGCTACGCGCGCGACAGAGCGCTCGCCGTACCGCAGGTCAATGCTGCGCCCGTCGGCGTGCAGTTGCCGCCGGTGGCTCCAGGCAAGCCACCGGGGGCTCCCGGTCACCCCGGGCCCGCAACTGCGGCGAACGCTCCCACACCGCGAGCGGGCCGGCGAACGCATTGGCCGGCCAGGTGCTCACCATGCCCGTGGCGCCTGCCGTCAGCGCACGGCGCGCCCTCGTGGCCGAAGGATGCGGCCATTGCCCGTGGGCACCCTTCCCCCGTCCGGGAGCATGCACCGGTGGTTCCCGGCTGTGGTTACCAGGCCTCCGATTAGCGTTTCAAAAATGCCATCTAGCTGCACAAACTTGGTGGGCGCAACTGGGATCGAACCAGTGACCCCTCGCTTGTAAGGCGAGTGCTCTACCGCTGAGCTATGCACCCGTCCGCCGACCCGGCTCCGGAAGCAGGCGGCCATGACCGGGATAGCGTACCTGCCCGCCGAGCACCGGAGCCACCCGGCCAGCACGGCGCGCAGCACGAGGTCGGCCGCAGACCGCGATGAAGCTGGCCAGGAGGGCGGGTTCAGGCCGACTACCCTGCCGCCCCGGCTCGCTAGCCTATTCCCGCCGTCCGGCCGAGCACCCGGGCGAGCGCGCGCTCCACCTCTTCGGCGAGGCCCGGCGTCGTATTGCTGTCGTCGTCCGCCGCACCCACGCCGATTCCGGCATCAGTCCCACCGGAGATAGCAGGATCCGCGGGCCCCCCGGCCGGATCGACCGCCGCTGCCGAATCCCGGACCGACCCGCAGTCCCGGCACTCGACTTCGCCGAGCCGCCGCACCAGGTGCGCGCTCCCGCACACCGAGCATCGGTCCAGGTCCGCGGTCCAGTCGAAAGCTGACTGGCAGCCAGGGCAAATGAGCACCTGGCGGCTGCGCCGGACGCCGCGCTTCCAGGGGCTTTCGCCCCGGTCGGGGTCCACTTGCCGCGCGCCACAGCGATAGCAGGGCATCCTGCCCGCTCCGGTTTCTGCCGTTCTCCGAAGAACCCGCGCCTGCGCTAGTCCAGCGCAGCCAGCGCCTTCTGGTATTCGGCGATCTCACGGGCCTGCGGTACCGGGTTCACGACCTTCCACCGCACGACACCGTTCTTGTCGATAATGAACGTCCCGCGTGTAGCGATGCCGAGATTCTCATCGAACACACCGTAGGACCTGGCCACGGCGCCGTGTGGCCAGAAATCCGAAAGCAGCGCGAAGTTGAAATGTTCCATATCGGCCCATACCCGGTGCGAGAACCCCGAGTCCACCGAAACCGTCAGCAGCTCCGCGTCACCGCCTGATACCTCGGGAAAGTCGTCCCGCATCGCGCACAGCTCGCCTGAGCAGACGCCGCTGAAGGCGAGCGGGTAGAACACGAGCACCACGTTCTTCTCGCCACGGAAGCCGGACAGCCGCACCGGAGTGCGGTGCTGGTCCTTCAGCTCGAAGTCAGGGGCCTGATCGCCGACGTCGACCGCCATCGGTGTTCCTTTCGGAGAAGCTGCCAGGAGCGGCCCGCAGAGGGAGACCGCGCGCGATGCCCTCAGTCTGCCATCTGCGCCGGACAGTCCGGAGCCGAAGGGATCGCGAGCCTCAGCGCCGCGCTTTCGGGGCGACCAGCCGGCTGCCCGACCAGTCCCGCCCGGCGCTGACCGTCGATGTCTGTGATAGGCCCGCGGTAGGCGCCGACTCGCCGATCTCGCTCGGCTCCACATGCCCAGGGCGGCCCGACTTGGGGGTCAGTAGCCAGATGTAGCCACCGTCGGTGAGCGGTGCCACCGCGTCTACCAACGCGTCGACTAGGTCACCATCCTCGTCCCGCCACCACAGCAGGACGACATCAACTACGTCGTCGTAGTCCTCATCGACGAGTTCCACCCCTTCGACGGCCGCCACCGAGTCGCGTAGCTTCTCGTCGCAGTCGTCGTCGTAGCCGATCTCCTGCACCACCTGGCCCGGCTTTATGCCGAGCCGCTCGGCCAGGTCACGCTGATCCTGTGCCTGGCCCGCGGTCGCGCTCACTAACTTCCTCCCTGAACCTTTCCCGCCCCCCGCCAGCACCAGGGCCAGCGGCTTCGGCCCATTGCCTTATCCTGCCGGTCAGGCCCGGCGCCTGCGGCGTCGTCACCTCTTGATCGGACAGTTCACACTGGGTCGGCGCGGTGCGCAAGTGCCAATTGGCAGGCAATGCAAAATCCTGCGCCATGGCCCGGCCGCCCGCGTCCGCCTGATCCTTGTGTACCCAGATTGATCAGGGGAAGCATCTAACCCGAAGTTTCGGTTAACGTCTAGCTGACGGCCAGCTGACCAGCATCGTTACCACTACGGCCGGACCGGCGCCGCTGCCGCGCCGAGAGCGGGGACCTCGAGGCGGCCGCCAGCCCGGCCCAGACCGCCCCCCAGGCCGGTTACTCGTCAGTAGAGATGCGTTGCGAGCGGTAGCGCGCGAGGATTGGACTGGAGAACCAGCGCATCAGCGGCAGCCACCCGCCGCTGACCACCAGCGATACCGGTGGCGGCGAAGGCCCGCCACCGCGGAAGGCGAGGAACACCCCGTGGCATCCGGACGCCAGCGCTTCTCGATTATCAGCGACGGCCTGCCCACCCAGCTTCCTGACATCGACCCAGACGAGACCAGGGAGTGGGTCGATTCTTTTGACACCGTGGTCCGGACCCGCGGCCGGGGCCGGGCCAGGTACATCATGCTCAGGCTGCTCGAGCGCGCCCGTGAGCAGCAGGTCGGCGTGCCCGGGCTGCGCAGCACCGACTACATCAACACGATCCCGCCGGAACGCGAGCCATGGTTCCCCGGCGATGAGTACATCGAGCGGCGCATCCGCGCCTACATCCGCTGGAACGCAGCGGTCATGGTGTCCCGGGCCAACCGGGCCGGCCTCGGCGTCGGCGGCCACATCGCCACCTACGCCTCGGCGGCCAGCCTGTACGAGGTCGGCTTCAACCACTTCTTCCGCGGCAAGGAGCATGGCGAGTCCGGCGACCAGGTCTTCATCCAGGGCCACGCGGCGCCCGGCATCTACGCCAGGGCCTTCCTCGAGGGGCGCCTGACAGAAAATCAGCTAAACGGATTTCGCCAGGAACTCTCGCATCCAGGGGGCGGCCTCCCGTCGTATCCCCACCCCCGCCTCATGCCGGACTTCTGGGAATTTCCGACTGTATCGATGGGCCTGGGCGCGATCGACGCGATCTACCAGGCCAGGTTCAACAGGTACCTGCTGGCCAGGCAGATCAGGGACACCAGCCGCTCGCGCGTCTGGGCGTTCCTCGGCGATGGCGAGACCGACGAGCCCGAGGTGCTCGGCTCGATCGGCCTGGCCGCGCGCGAGGAACTCGACAACCTCACCTTCGTGATCAACTGCAACCTGCAGCGCCTCGACGGGCCGGTCCGCGGCAACGGGAAGATCATCCAGGAACTTGAGGCCTCGTTCCGCGGCGCGGGCTGGAATGTCATCAAGGTGATCTGGGGCCGCGACTGGGACCCGCTGCTGGCCCAGGACACCGACGGCGTGCTGGTCAACAAGATGAACAGCACCCCGGACGGGCAATTCCAGACCTATGGCGTCGAAACGGGCGCCTACATCAGGGAGAATTTCTTCGGCGGAGACCCCAGGCTCCGCGCCATGGTCGAGCACCTGTCCGACGACCAGCTACGTAACCTGTCGCGCGGCGGCCACGACTACCGCAAGGTCTACGCCGCGTTCAAGGCCGCGACCGAGCATGTCGGCCAGCCGACCGTGATCCTGGCCCACACGATCAAGGGCTGGACGCTCGGGCCGGACTTCGAGGCGCGCAACGCCACGCATCAGATGAAGAAGCTCACCGTGGCCGAGCTGAAGGAGTTCCGCGACCGCCTCTACCTGGAGATCCCGGACGCCGCGATCGAGGCCGAGAAGCCGCCGTACTATCACCCGGGCGAGCGCTCCGATGAGATCCAGTACATGCTGGAGCGCCGGGCCGCCCTGGGCGGCTTCCTGCCCAAGCGGGTGGTCCGGGCCAAGCCGCTCGCGCTGACCGGCGACGGCGCCTATGACGAGCTGCGGAAGGGCTCGGGCAAGCAGTCGGTGGCCACCACGATGGCGTTCGTCCGGCTGCTCAAGGACCTGATGAAGGATCCGGAGATCGGCGAGCGGTTCGTGCCGATCATCCCGGACGAGGCCCGCACCTTCGGCATGGACTCGCTGTTCCCGACCGCGAAGATCTACTCCCCGCATGGCCAGAGCTACGAGGCGGTCGACCGCAACCTGCTGCTGTCCTACAAGGAGTCGGAGAAGGGGCAGATCCTGCACGAGGGCATCAGCGAGGCCGGGGCGATGGGATCGACGATCGCGGCCGGCACCGCTTACGCCACCCACGGGATCCACATGATCCCGGTGTACATCTTCTACTCGATGTTCGGTTTCCAGCGGACCGGCGACCAGCTGTGGTGTTTCGGCGATCAGCTCGGCCGCGGGTTCCTGCTCGGCGCGACGGCCGGCCGGACCACGCTGACCGGCGAGGGCCTGCAGCACAACGACGGCCACTCCGTGCTGCTGTCCTCGGTCACCGAGGCATGCCTCAGCTACGACGCCGCGTGGGCCTATGAGCTCTCCCACATCGTGCGGGACGCGCTGCGGAGGATGTACGGCGCGACCGAGGAGCACCCGGACGGCGAGAACATCTTCTACTACCTGACCGTCTACAACGAGCCGTACGTCCAGCCGCCTGAGCCGGCCGAGTTCCCGGGCGGCCCGCAGGCCCTGGAACAGGGCATTCTCCGCGGCCTCTACAGGTACGCCGCAGCGCCTGGCCCGGTCGCCGACGCCGATCAGGCCGCTGCGGCGTCCTCAGGCAGCCCGCTGCGTCCCGGGGAGGCCGCCGCCCCTGAGGCCCCGTCGCCAGAAGCCGCGTTCGGCGAGGACGCCGCCTCGGGGGCGGAGCCCGAATCGTCCGACGGCACCCCGTCGGATGAGGCCACCTACCCGGGCGATGTCGCCCGCCCGGGCGACCCCGACCTGGAGGCCGACGCCGCCTCGGAGGCCACCGCAGTATCCGAGGCCGGCCCAGTTTCCCAGGCCGACGCCGACTCCCCCGAGGCGGCCTCCCGGGCTGCCGCCGATACGGCCGGCCCAGAGCCGACCGGGAACGCGCCGCGCGCTCAGATCCTGGCCTCCGGCGTCGCTATGCGCTGGGCGATGCGGGCGCAGCAATTGCTGGCCGAAGACTGGGGGGTTCTCGCCGACGTGTGGTCGGCGACATCGTGGACCGAGTTGCGCCGCGATGCGCTGGCCTGCGACGAGTGGAACCTGCTGCACCCCGATGAGCAGCAGCGGGTCCCTTACGTCAGCCAAGCGCTCGACGGCCATCCGGGCCCGGTCGTGGCGGTCAGCGACTGGATCCGGGCGGTGCCTGACCAGATCGCCCGCTGGGTGCCGATGCCGTTCACCTCTCTGGGCACCGACGGCTGGGGCTTCTCCGACACCCGGCCGGCCGCGCGCAGGTTCTTCCACGTGGATGCGGAATCCATCACCGTGGCCGTGCTGAGCCAACTGGCCCGCCAGGACGAAGTCAAGCCGGAGGTGGTCGGGCAGGCCATCGCCAGGTACCGCCTCGACCTCCCGGTCAGCGAAGCCCTCTGAGAGCAGGCCGGAGCATGGAACGGCGCCGGGAGCAGCTTGGCTCCCGGCGCCGTGGTCGGCGTGACTGAGTTACGGAAGCGGCACGCCGAGGAAACCGTCGGTGTTGCCCGCTGCGTCGACGTAGAAGCCGACCAGGTCACCGCGGTTGTTGACGCCGTTGATCGTGGTGGTGTTGACGCCATGCGGGTCGTTCACGGTGTGGAATCCGGTCTGACGGGTCCAGGTGAAGCCGTGCATGACCGTGGGGGAAAGCTGGTAGAAGCCGACGACCTCGCCGTTGTTGTTGACGCCCAGCGCCTGGGTCTCGGTCGCATGCGGGAAGTTCAGGACGAAGATCTGCCCGGTGTGCCGGAAGAAGTAGCCCTTGGTGACGCCCTTGGAGTTGGTGAAGGTGCCGGCGATGCTTCCCGAGTCGTTGATCGCGGTCGCCGCGGTGCTGACCGCGCCGGCCACATTCACGCTGGCGTACCTGTGGTGGTTGATGTCGAGCAGGTAGCCCTGGGTGTGACCGTTCTTCTTGGTGAAGAAGCCGACGGCGATGTTGTGGTTGTTCACCCCGAGCAGCTGGTCGACGGGCGGGCTGGACACGTTGTGGGTCGGGAAGTCCCCGACGTGGAAGTGGCCGTTCACGACGTAGAAGCCAAAGTTGTTGTTGACCAGGTTCACGTTGTTCTGCGTCGAGTAGAAGCCGACCTGCACGTTGTGGTCGTTCAGGCCCGTGACCTGGGTCTGGACGGAGTGCGGGAAGTTCTCGTTGACGAAGTTGCCCTGGTGGTAAGGCGGCTTGATGAGGTATCCCTTGTTCGGGTGACCCGCCATGCCGGAGCCGAAGTAGCCCGCGATCCGGCCCTTGTTGTTGATGCCAAGGAGCTGGTTGAAGGTCACGTCGCGGTGATTGTTAATGGTGCGGAACAGATAGTGCGTGGCGGCCGGGCCGGCCGGGCTGGCCTGGCTGGCCTGGGCCGCGGGAACGGCCAGTGCCAGGGCGCCAATCAGCGCGCCTGATCCAGCTACGGCCATGCCGAGGCGGACAACACCCCGTCGCTTCGGTCGGGTCGGGCCGGTCGTGGTGTGATGGGCGGTCGTCATGCTGGCTTTCCTTTCCTTTTGCCAGTCGTGCTTGCTCTGCTGCTGCGTGATGTGCCCACACCGCGGTGACGGCCAGGCCGCGGATTCAACTGCTCAGTCCCGGGTTCCGGCCCACAGGCGCCGCGCGCGACCGCGCGCAGCCCAACGATCCGGCAGGCAGTGCAGTTTCCCCGCTCAAAGGTGGCACAAGTTCGCAGCAGCCGGGCGCCCGCACCGCCGGGCTCCGTGCCCGGCGATCACGCCCTGAGGCGAGCAGCGGCCGGCCTCTCTGGCCGGTCTCCATCACTGTGCCCCAGCCCGTCCATTGATACAAGAAGACGTTTTGGATTGGTCAGATAGATTATTCCTATGCTCGAACTGACCAGGCTGAAGGTCTTTCGTGAGGTCGCCATCCTCGGCTCCTTCACAAAGGCCGCCGAGGTCCTCGGCTACGCCCAGCCCTCGATCTCGCACCACATCGCCCAGCTGGAACGCGAGCTCGGCGCCCAGCTCTTCGAGCGGCAGCCGCGCCGGCTGCAGCTCACCCCGGCCGGGCAGGTCTTCCTGACTCACGCCCAGTCGGTTCTGATCAGGCTGGCCGACGCCGAGCGGGAGGTGGCCGAGACGGCCCGGGCCGGCGGAGGCAAGCTGCGGATCGCGGCCTTCCCGACTGCGGCCGCCACCCTCATGCCGGTCGCTGCCGCGGCGTTCAGGGAGCAGATGCCCAATGTCGACCTTCGCCTCACCGAGGCTGATCCGCCGGTAGCGCTGCCGAGCCTGCTCGCCGGCGACCAGGACCTCGCCATCGTCTACGACTATCCGGTCCTCGGCGAACTCCCCGAGTCCGCGGCCGAGTTCGAGCCGCTGTTCGCCGACCACATGGTGGTCGCGCTGCCATCCGGCCATCCACGCGCCAGCGCCGCCGAGGTGCCGCTTGGAGGTCTCAGCACGGAGGCCTGGGTCACGCCGCATAGCTCGGTCTGCCGTGACGCACTTGTCTTCGCCTGCCGGGAGGCCGGCTTCGCGCCGAGGGTGGTCACCGAGACCAACGACTACATGGCCATGCAGGGCCTGGTGGCGGCCAGGGTGGGGGTCGCCCTGATGCCGCGCCTGGCCAGCGCGATCGCGCAGCGGCCCGGCCAGGTGCTCCGGCCCCTTGACCAGACCGTTATCGAGCGGGTTACCTTCATCGCCACCCGGAGCGGTGCTTACCGGCCGCCGGCGGTGGATGCCTTCCGCGCCGCGCTGCGCATCGCGGTCGCCGCGGCCGACGAGGCAGCAGCGCTGCCGCTGGAGAAGTTCGAGCCGGGCCAGGCGGCCGGCGGTCAGCTGCGGACCACCCTGGTGGCCAGCTGATCGGGCATGACAGGCCAGACATTGGCCTGAATCGCGCTGGGCTGCTGTAACAGCACTCGATGGCATGGCTAATGATCTAGACGGCTTGTCAGCAGATATCGCTGGAAACTTGTCAAGTTCTTGATAGCCGCCGGGCGGCAGGCTGAGCGGGCGCGGCAGGCTGAGCGGGCGCGGCAGGCTGAGCGGCGTGGCAGGCTGGCAGGGTGACGACCAGAGAGCGGAGCGGCGAGGCGGCCAGGCCGGCGCCCAGCCAGCCGAGCGGCTGGCACGTCCGCCATGCGACCATCCAGCGCCTTGAGCGGTCGATGGGCGCGCTGGGCACCGCCGCGATGACCTCGATGGATCTCAGGCTGCCGTGGTTTCGTGAACTATCCGCCGAGAACAGGTCATGGCTCGGCCTGGTCGCCCAGGCTGGCGTCGCCGCCTTCGTCGACTGGATCAAGCACCCGGAACGGGGGCGGCCGGCGGTGGCCGGCGAGGTATTCGGGACCGCGCCCCGCGAGCTGGCCAGGGCAGTCAGCCTGCAGCAAGCGGTCGAGATGGTGCGCGTCATCATCGACGTGGTGGAGACGCAGGTCGACAAGCTGGCGGCACCGGGCGGCGAGGCGGAGCTGCGCGAGGCGGTACTCCGGTACACCAGGGAGATCGCCTTCGGCGCCGCTCAGGTCTACGCGCGGACCGCTGAGGCACGCGGCGCGTGGGACGCCCGCCTGGAGGCTCTCGTCGTCGATTCGCTGGTCCGTGGGGAGGTGGACGAGGGCCTGCAGTCCTGGGCGTCGGCGCTGAACTGGTCGTCCGCCCCGGTCGCCGTGATGGCCGGCATCGCCGACGGCAGCGAGCCGGAAGGCCTCATCGACGAGCTACGGATCATCGCCCGCCGATCGAGGCTCGACCTGCTCGCGGGAGTCCACGGGCACCGGCTGGTCGTGGTGCTCGGCGGCGCCTCCGATCCGGTCAAGGCCGCCAGCCTGTTCGCCGGGCGCTTCGGCCCGGGCCCGGTGGTCGTGGGGCCGACCGTCGATGACCTGCAGTCAGCCGCCCTGTCGGCGAGCGCGGCGCTGGCCGGACTGCGCGCCGCGGGCGCGTGGCCGGACGCGCCCCGGCCGGTGTCCGCGGCGGACCTGCTCCCCGAGCGCGCCCTGGACGGCGACGAGTCGGCTCGCGCCGAGCTGATCGCGCAGGTATACGAGCCGATGCTGAGCGGCGGCTCGGCCCTGCTCGACACGGTCATGACCTATCTCGAGCAGGGCAGCTCGCTGGAGGCGACCGCGCGCCTGCTGTTCGTTCATCCGAACACGGTCCGCTACCGGCTGCGCCGGGTCAGTGAGCTGACCGGGCTTGTCCCGAGCGCCGGCCGGGACGGGTTCTCGCTCTGGACAGCCACAGTGCTGGGCCGTCTCGCGCACAAGGTAACATAGCTTGTAGAGTTCCTACAGGATTCTGTGTCCGAAATTCGTAGTCTTCGATAGCCGTATAGCGGAGTTCTACAGTGCATCCTTGGAGGATGCTCCTCATCGCGGCGCCTGGTCAGGGCGCTCAGGCCCCCGGCTTCCTGGCTCCGTGGCTGGAGCTGCCCGGATTCGCCGACCGCCTCGCCTCCTGGTCCGAGCTGGCTGGCTGTGATCTGATCGCCTGCGGGACCACTGCCGACGCGGACGAGATCAGGGATACCGCGATCGCGCAGCCCCTGCTCGTCGCGGCCGCGATCGCGGCGGCCGAGCTCCTGGTGGGCGGCCTCGACGCGGCCGGCCAGCTGACCGGAGCAGTGGCCGGGCACAGCGTCGGCGAGCTCAGCGCCGGGGCTATCGCGGGAGCGCTGACCCCCGAGGACGCGATGCGCCTGGTCAGGGTGCGCGGACAGGCGATGGCCAAGGCGGCCGCAGCCGAGCCGACCGGGATGACAGCGGTGCTCGGCGGCGACGAGGCCACCGTGCTGGCAGCCATCGAGGCCAGCGGGCTTACCCCCGCCAACGTCAACGGCTCCGGGCAGATCGTCGCGGCCGGCGCGGTCGCCCAGCTCGAGGCGTTCGCCGCTGACCCGCCCGCCGGAGCCAGGCTCCGGGCCCTCCCGGTGGCAGGCGCGTTCCACACGCACTACATGACGCCCGCCGTAGAGGCGCTGCGCAGCGCCGCGGCCTCGGTCACTGTCAGCGACCCGGCGCTGCCACTGCTGTCCAACGCTGACGGCAGCGTGGTGCGCAGCGGCACCGACTGGCTCCAGCGGATCATCGCGCAGGTGAGCATGCCGGTCCGGTGGGACAAGTGCATGCAGCAGATGAGCCGCCTCCGGGTCACCGCGCTGATCGAGCTTCCGCCGGCGGGTACGCTGACCGGGCTAGCCAGGCGGGGCCTGCCCGGAGTCCAGCTGATCGCGCTGAAGGCTCCGGACGGGCTGGACAAGGCTCGCGCGCTGATCGCGGAGCACTCACACTCCGATGGTCACATCGATAGTCACGCGCCGGAGTGGCGACTGCTGGTCGCGCCGGCGGCCGGGGTGTTCCGGGCCGACCAGGAGCGCTCCGCGGTCACCACGCAGGGTGCCGCGGTCGGCAGCGACAGCGCGATCGGCCAGGTGGAAACCCGCGGCCGTGCTCACCCGGTGGTGCCCGCGTTCCCGGCAACGATCATCGAGTGGCTGGTCGAGGACGGCGACCCGGTCAGCGCCGGTCAGCCGCTGGTCCGGCTCCAGCCGGAAGGCAGTGAGTGACAGCGGGAATCCGCCGCTCTATCCCTATTCAGCCAGCATCGAAAGGCAGCAGAGTATGCGACTCACCGAAGGCGCAGCGGGCGCGAGGATCCTGGCCTTCGGCGGCTATCAGCCCGCCAACGTCGTGACCAATGACGACCTGGCCGCCGCGGTGGAGACCAGCGACGAGTGGATCCGGAGCCGGGTGGGCATCGCCAGCCGCAGGATCGCCGCACCGGATGAGACGGTGGCCGACATGGCCACCCAGGCCGGCGGGAAGGCACTGGCGGCCAGCGGGCTGGCCCCGTCCGACATTGATCTGGTTATCGTCGCCACCTGCACGCCCGAGGTCCAGATACCGAACACGGCGGCCACGGTGGCGCTCCGGCTCGGCATCGGCGCACCCGGCGCCTACGACCTGAATGCGGCCTGCGCCGGTTTCTGCTACGCGCTGGCCAACGCCAACGACGCCATCCGCACCGGCACCGCCCGCAACGTGCTGGTGATCGGCGCTGAGAAACTATCCCACTGGGTGGACTGGACCGACCGCTCCACTTGCATCATCTTCGCCGACGGCGCGGGCGCGGCGGTGGTCAGCCCGGTGGCCGATCCGGCCGACCTGCCGGGCATCGGCCCGGTGGTCTGGGGCAGCGCTGGGCACCTGGCAGACAAGATCTTCATTGCCGACCGTAACTCGTTCATCTTCCAGGAAGGCCAGGCGGTTTTCCGGTGGGCGACCACCGCGCTGCACCCGGTCGCGCTGGAGGCTTGCCGGGAAGCGGGCGTCGACCCGGCCGACCTGGCCGCGTTCGTCCCGCATCAGGCCAACCTGAGGATCGTCGAGGCGATCGCGCGCAAGCTCGGCGCGCCGCAGGCGATCGTGGCCGACGACATCGTCACCGCGGGCAACACCTCATCCGCTTCCATCCCGCTCGCGCTGTCCAGGATGGTGGAGCGCGGCGCCGTCAGCTCGGGTGACCACGTCCTGATTCTTGGTTTCGGCGCGGGCATCTGCTACGCCGGCCAGGTGATCACGGTACCCTGACCGCGCCCCGGGCCACCCCGGGGCGCACCACGTAATACCAGCGAGAGAAGCGAAACAAGAAGGAGAGAGCGCATCCATGTCCATGACGGAACAGGAAATCCTGGCAGGCCTCGGCGAGATCATCGATGAGGTCGCTGGCGTGCCGGCCGACGAGGTAACCCCGGACAAGACATTCGTCGACGACCTCGACATCGACTCGCTGTCGATGGTGGAGATCGCCGTGGCGGCCCAGGACAAGTTCGGCGTCGAGATCCCCGACGACCAGCTCAAGGACCTAAAGACCGTTCAGGACGTGATCGACTACGTCCGGCGCTCAGCGGTATCGGCCTGACCGCGAGCGAGCCCAGCGAAGCCGCGCCGCCCAGGCCGTTCGGCCCGGCGCGCCACCCGACCCGAGGAGCAGCAGCACTGTGGGCACTGATTCGGCGAACGTCGTCGTCACCGGGCTCGGCGCGATCACGCCGGTCGGCGCCGATGTCACCTCAACCTGGGAGTCCCTTCTGGCCGGGCGCAGCGGCGTGCAGAAGCTGACCGACCCGTGGGCGAGCGAGCTGCCCGCGCGGATCGCCGCCTGGGCGGCGGCCGACCCGGCCGCGCTCATCGCCCGCGTGCAGGCACGCAAGCTCGACAGGTGCGAGCAGTTCGCGCTGGTCGCGGCGCGCGAGGCCTGGGCGGACGCTGGCACGCCGCAGGCGGATCCCGACCGGATCGGCGTGGTCGTCTCCAGCGGGATCGGCGGCGTGGCGTCCACCCTGTCCGCCTACGACACGCTCAAGGAGAGAGGCTGGCAGCGGCTCTCGCCGTTCACCGTCCCGATGCTCATGCCGAACGGCTCGGCGGGCTGGATCGGGATCGAGCTCGGTGCCCGCGCCGGGGTGCACACGACGGTCAGCGCGTGTGCCTCAGGCGCCGAGGCGATCGGCTACGGCATGGAAATGATCTCCTCCGGGCGAGCCGACGTCGTCGTGGCCGGAGGCACTGAGGCCGCGATCCTGCCGCTGAACATCGCTGCCTTCGCGGCCATGCGGGCCCTGTCCACCAGGAATGACGAGCCCGAGCGGGCGTCGCGGCCGTTCGACAAGGCGCGGGACGGCTTCGTGCTCGGCGAGGGCGCGGGCATGGTGGTGCTGGAGTCGGCTGAGCACGCCGCCCGTCGCGGCGCCAGCGTGTACGCGGTCGCGGCGGGCGTCGGCTACTCCTCCGACGCGCACCACATCGCCCAGCCCGACCCGGAGGGAACCGGCGCCAAGCTCGCCCTCGGCCGGGTGCTCGCTGACGCCGGGCTGCGGGCCGAGCAGGTCGTGCACGTCAATGCGCACGCCACCTCGACCCCGGCCGGCGACGTGGTAGAGCTCCAGGCGATCGCGGCCGTGCTCGGCGAGGCGGCAGGCCGGGTCGTCGTGTCGGCCACCAAGTCGATGACCGGGCATCTGCTCGGCGGCGCAGGCGCGCTCGAGTCGGTGGCCGCGATCCTGGCGCTGCGCGACCGGGTAGCGCCGCCCACGATCAACCTTGAGGACCCCGATGACGACGCCGGGCTGCGGATCGCGACCGAGCCCGTGGAACTGCGCCCGCACGGCTCGGCGCCGATGGCCGTGCTGAACAACTCATTCGGATTCGGCGGCCACAACGTGGCGCTCGCCTTCACGGCCGCCTGACCCGACCTTGCGCCCGACCCCGAGGAGACTGACGTGACCATCCTGGGCAACCGGCTTCCCGTTACCCCGGGCCCGATCGCGGACGCCCCCCCGCCGTTCGCCGCCAACGGGGCCAAGCCTCACGCGCCGACGGCGCCATCGCCAGCTGCAGCCGCTGCAGCCGCTGGGGCCGCTGGGGCCACTGCGGCCGGGCCTGCCGCCGACCCGGGCAGCCGTGATCCGCGAGCCAGGCTCGGGGCGCTGTTCGACCCCGGCACGCTTGAGCTGCTCATCCAGCCGGACACCAGCGGTGTCATGGCCGGGACCGGCTGCATAGACGGCATGCCGGCCGTCGCGTTCGCCAGCGACCCGCGGGTCCAGGGCGGTGCGATGGGCAGCGCCGGGTGCGCGGCCATCGTCACCGCCTACGATCATGCGCTGTCCCACGGCCTGCCCGTGATCGGGCTGTGGCACTCGGGCGGCGCACGGCTGCGCGAGGGCGTGGAGAGCCTGCACGCCGTGGGCAGCGTCTTCGCGGCGATGACCCGGGCATCCGGGATCGTGCCGCAGATCTCGGTGGTGCTCGGCGCGGCCGCCGGGGGCGCTGCCTACGGCCCGGCCCTCACCGATCTGGTGATCCTGTCCGACCGCGGGCGGATCTTCGTCACGGGCCCGGACGTGGTCCGCAGCGTGACCGGCGAGGATGTCGACATGGAACGGCTCGGCGGCCCGGAACCACACAGCCGCAGGTCCGGGGTCGTGCATCTGGTCACGGAGTCTGACGGAGAGGCGATCAGCAAGGCCAGGCAGCTCGCTGTCCTGCTGGGCAGGCAGGGGCCTGACGACACGGCGCTGGAGTCCCGCCAGGACGCCGATCTCGCCGCCCTGCTGCCAGAGTCGCCGCGGCGGGCCTACGACGTGCACCCGCTGATCACCGGGCTGCTGGACGAGCCGGGTATCGAGCTGCATCCGCGCTGGGCGCCGAACGTGGTCACTACGCTGGGCCGGCTGGACGGCCGCACGGTCGGGGTGATCGCCAACAACCCGCTCCGGCTCGGCGGCTGCCTCGATGCCACCTCCGCGGAGAAGGCCGCCCGGTTCGTCAGGATGTGCGACGCCTTCGGGGTGCCGCTGGTCGTGCTCGTGGACGTGCCCGGCTACCTGCCCGGCGTCGGCCAGGAATGGGACGGCGTGGTCCGGCGGGGCGCCAAGCTGCTGCACGCGTTCGCGGAGGCGACCGTGCCGCGGGTCACGCTGGTCACCCGCAAGGCCTACGGCGGCGCCTACATCGCGATGAACTCGCGCGCGCTCGGCGCGACCCGGGTACTCGGCTGGCCGGGTGCCGAGATCGCCGTGATGGGCCCGGTGGCTGCCGTGCGGATCCTGCACCGCAGGGCCCTGGCCGACGTCCCGGCCGAACGCAGGCACGAGGCTGAGGCCGAGCTCGCCGCCGAGCATGAGCGCGAGGCAGGCGGCCTGTCGCGCGCGATGGAGCTGGGTGTGGTCGACGAGATCGTCGAGCCGGCCAAGACCCGCGAGGTCATCTCGCGGGCCATCGCGGACGCGCCAGCCCGCCGGGGCCAGCATGGCAACATCCCCCTCTGACCAAGGCGGACGGCGGCGGCCGGGTCAGGACCGGAAGGCTTGCCGGGCCGCCGCCGCGCCCCGCCCGGCCCGCTCCAGGTACCCGTAGCTGCCCGTGTCCCGCAGCTCGCGGGCCGCCTGAGCGGCCGCGTCCAGGGCGGCGAAAGCAAACGCCCCGCCCACCGAGATCCGGCGCACGCCGATCTCCGCCAACTCGGCGACCGGCGGTGCTCCTGGCCACGCCAGCACGCTGACCGGCCGGTCCACGGCCGCCACGAGCTGCCGCAGCTCATCGGCCCGGATCAGGCCCGGAGCGAACAGCACGTCCGCGCCCGCCTCCTGATAGCCCTGCAGCCTGGCGATGGTGTCGGCAAGATCGGGCCGACCATGCAGGTAATTCTCCGACCGGGCCGTCAGCACCAGCCGTACGGGTCCGCCGTGGGCGACCTCGGCGGCCGCCGCCACCCGCTCAGCGGCCAGCGCCCGGTCATAGATCGGGGCGTCAGCACTCCCGGTGAAATCCTCGACCGAACAGCCCGCCAGGCCGGTGCCCAGCGCGAGCGCGATGGTCTGCGCCACGCCGCCGGGATCGTCGGCGAAGCAGTTCTCCAGGTCGGCCGAGACCGGCAGGTCGGTCGCCCCGGCGAGCAACGCGGCGTGGCCGATCGCCTCGTCACGGGTGACCGACCCGTCGAGCTGCCCGAGCGTGGCCGCGAAGCCGCTGCTCGTGGTGGCGAGGGCGGCGAACCCGAGCGAGGCGAAGAGCCTGGCCGAGCCGCGGTCCCACGCGTTAGGCATGAGCAGCGGTGAGCTGCGATGGTGCAGGGCGAGAAACCGGGCTGCCTTGTCAGTCTGGTCAGTCTGGCCGGGCATGACGCGAATCTACTGGAGCATCCGGACAGTATGCGCAGGCCGGCCCGATCCCGGATGTGCGCGGGAACCGCAATGTCAGCGGGCAGCGCGGGATCGGCCACCGGCTCCTGCCAGAACGATGCCAGCGGCAGCTCGCCTGCCCACCGGCCGAGCGCGCTGTCCGGGCTGCCCGCGTCGTCCGGCGGCCCGCTGCGGATCTTGACGGATGCCTCGTCCAGCGCCATCGCGAGCAGGGTGGTCGCGGCCAGCTCCTTACGGCTCGGTCGCCGGGCGTAATCCCATTGCCCGGGCGCCAGATGGTCCGACAACGCGCGCAGGCCCGCGATCTTCTGGTCAGGATCGGTGACCGGCCGCGGTACCGCGTAGATCATCGCGCTGCGGTAGTTCACCGCGTGCTCGAACACCGACCTGGCCAGCACCAGGCCGTCGAGGACCGTGACGGTCAGGCAGGCCGTCCCGCCCCCGGCGGTCAGGCTGCGGCTGGCGACCGAGCCGTGCACGTAGACCTGCGCATCGTCGAACCCGTACCCGGTCGGCACCACCATGGGCGCGCCATCGACGATGACGCCCAGATGCCCGACCAGCCCGGCGCGCAGCACGGCGAACAGCTCAGACCGGTCGCTGCGGCCCTGCTCGCGCAGCCGCCGGTGCCGGGTGCGCGGTGTGGCCGACAGCACCTTCGGCGCGGACTCAGCTGGCAGATTCGTCATCAAATAAGGTCCCGTGCAACGGAATCAGTCGTCGGACGCATTGTACGCAACCGATTTAAGCAGCTTGTTAACGCGCTCGCGGGTGTCAGCCGGGCTCTGGCATCCCGGCCGCGGTGCGCGCATAGCCGCTGAGCACCCGGTCCCAGAAGCTGGGCACGTCAATCTCAGTAGCCACCACCGCGTTACACAGGCCGGGTGCCGCACCGAAATCGGTGACCGTCATCCCCGAGGTCCACTGCCCATGGGTCTCCACCTCGACCCGGGCGGGCCGGCAGCGGATCAGCCCTGGCTCCGCCACGTGAGCGACCGCGCAGACGTCATGGACCGCCGGCCCCGCGTCCCTGGCGGCCGATGGCTCCTCGCTGACCCCGCGGTACCCGGAAAGTGCGGGCAGCAGCAGTTCGTCAGCGAGCCTGCCGAGCCCGCGCATCCGGTCCAGCACCTGCGCCGTCACCCTGGCCTGCAGGGTGACGTCCAGGCCAATCATCGTCACGGTCCAGCCAGCGCCGAAGACTATCGCGGCGGCCTCGGGATCAGCTGCGATATTGAACTCCGCGGCCGGCGTCGTATTGCCGCGGCCCGCCGACCCGCCCATGATCACGAAGTCGCTGACCCAGCCGACCAGCCGCGGCTCCCGTCGCACCGCGAGGGCGATGTTGGTCAGCGGGCCGATCGCGATCAGGGTGATCTCGCCGGGGGCGGCCCCGATCGTCTCGATCAGGAAGTCCACGGCGTGGCCGGAGGCCGCCCGGGACGACGGCGCGGGCAGCAGCGCGCCGCCCAGCCCGGCCGAGCCGTGTACGTGCCGGGCGTCCAGCCCCGGCCGCAGCAGCGGGCCCGCGCTGCCCGCCACCACCGGCACGTCCCTGATGCCGATGAAATCGGCCACCCGCAGCGCGTTCGCCGTCGTCATCTCCAGCGGCACGTTGCCGGCCACCGTCGTCACCCCGCGCAGCCGCAAGCCGGGGCTGCCGTGCGCGAACACCAGGGCCAGCGCGTCGTCAATGCCAGGGTCGCAGTCGATAATGATCTCCCGCTCCGCCACGCTCACGCTCCCGCCCGCTCCGTCCCGCTGCTGCTCACCCGGCCGTTGGTGCCCTCATCGTCGCACGCGGCCCCCGGCGCGCCCATCGCGCAGCCAGCATGCCCGCCGATCGCCCTCTCCAGGCCCGCCGACCGCCGCTGACCTGCCAAAAGACCGCACGCCGCAGATGCCAAAGCGACATCACTCAACGTAACTGACTGTTACTCTCAGCGATCAGGAGGAGGTCCCGCTGTGACGAGCCGGCACCGCCGGGGTGGCCGGAAGAAAGAGGGTTTGCTGTGCAAGAACCGGTACACCGCATCTTCGGCCGGACACGCGCCACCGTGCTGGGCGTCGCCTTGCTCTCCGGTGCCGCGCTGCCAGCCGCCGGCCTGTGGCCAGCCAGCGCGAGCCTGATAGGCCTCACCGGCTGCCCAACCAGCGCCGGAATTACCACCTGCACCTTCAGTTACACGGGCTCCGCAACCAGCTGGACGGTCCCTGCGGGCATCACCCACCTGACCGTCGGCGCTGACGGCGGCTCGGGTGCCAGCGCCACCACCACGTGGCGCTTCGGCGGAGGCACCGGCGGCAACGGCGGGGAATATAGGGCAGCCCTGACCGGCATCCCGGCCGGTACGGTGCTGAGCATCTTCCCAGGCGGGGCGGGTAACGGCACCGTCGGCGGCCTGGATGCCGGCTCGGGCGGCGGGAGCAGCACCACCGACTACTACGGCAACGGCGGTGGCGGCGGCGGGGCGAGCATCGTCTCCGTGAGCGGCGACCCGAAGGGCCTGCTGGTGGTGGCCGGCGGCGGCGGCGGCGCGGGCGGCGAGAGCAATGTTCTCAAAGACACTTCGCAGCTAACCGGCGGTCCCACACCGTCGGCCGATGGCGGGAACGGCGGCGGCAGCGGCGGCGTCAACGGTGCCGACGGCACCCCGGCCACCGCGGGCACCGAGGGTGGCGGCGGCAGCACCACCTCGGCCACCGGAGGCACCAACGGTGGTACCAGAGGCTGCAGCATCTCCGCCACTGACGGCGGAATGCTGGCCGGCGGTGCCAGCAACAGCGGCCGCTGCGTGTCCGTCGGAGGCGGCGGCGGCAGCGGCTACTACGGCGGCGGCGGCTCAGCCGCCGGTGCCGGCGCCGGCGGCGGCTCCGCTTTTCCGGCGGGCGTGAACACCGTCGATGGCATCACCGTGACGCCGGACACCGGCGAGCACGCAACGCACACCGGCAACGGCCGGATCACCATCAGCTACCAGAAGGTGCCGACGCGGGTCAGGCCGAACATCTTCTTCAACCTGCAGCAGACCTTCACCGTCACCGGGACGCTGACCAGCTTCGGCGGCCCGGTCGCCGGCCAGCCGGTCCGCGTCAGCACCGGGAACCTGCACCTGTGCACGGCCATCACCAACAGCCACGGCGTCGCAGAATGTGTCCTGACCTACGCCGAGTCGATCGCCATCCGGCTCAACGCAGGCCGCTACACGGTCACCTTCCCCGGCAGCGACGGCTACCTGCCATCCAGCGCCAACGGCCAGGCGATCATCCACCCGTGACCGCCTGATATCGCCTACAAAACAGACTGGCTGCCGCCCGGCTCACCGGGCGGCAGCCAGTCTCGCACCCAAAACGTCATCACTCAAAGTTCATGACTGTTACGCTCAGCGACCCGCACTAGATCCGCTGTGACGAGCCGGCGCCGCCGGGTGGCCGGAAGAAAAGAGGGTTTGCTGTGCAAAAATCAGTACACCGTATTCTCGGCAGCGCCCGCGCAGCCTTGCTGGGCGCCGCTCTGCTGTCCGGAGCCGCGCTGCCAGCCGCCGGCCTGTGGACGGCCAGCGCCAGCGCCAGCGCTGCCGTCCCGACGCACATCAGGCCGAACATCTTCTTCAACTACCAGCAGACCTTCACGGTCACCGGGACGCTAACCACCTCCCACCACCCGGTCGCTGGCCACCTGGTTCGCGTCAGCACCGGGCGCCTGCCACTGTGCTCGGTCACCACCAACAGCCAGGGCGTCGCGAAATGTGTCCTGACCTACGCCGAGTCGATCGCCATCCGGAACAACGCGGGCCGCTACACGGTCACCTTTCCCGGCAGCCCCAGCTACCTGGCATCCAGCGCGAACGGCCAGGCGATCATCTACCCGTAACCGCCTGACACCGCCTGACTCACGAGACTGGCTGCCGCCCGGGATCACCGGGCGGCAGCCAGTCGCTTTCTGGTCGTTTCCTGACCCGGCCGATCGTGCTGATCAGCAAAAGAGTGCGTGTCGCGGACACCAGGCACTGTCACGCACTGTAACTGACTGTTACGCTCAGCGATCAGAATTCGATCCACTGTGACGAGCCGGCACCGCCGGGTGGCCGGAAGAAAAGAGGGTTTGCTGTGCAAGAATCTGTCCACCGCATCTTCGGCCGCACGCGCGCCACCATGCTGGGCGTCGCCTTGCTGTCCGGAGCCGCGCTGCCGGCCGCCGGCCTGTGGGCGGGCTCCGCGAGCGCGCTGCCCAACCCGAACTGCGTGACCACTGGAATTACGGTCACCTGCACCTTCAGTTACACGGGCGCCGCAACCACCTGGCCAGTCCCGGCGGGCATCACCCACCTGACCCTTGTCGCTGCGGGCGGCTCCGGTGCCAACGCCAAGAGCACGTGGACCTACGGCGGAGGCACCGGCGGCAGAGGCGGCGAGTACAGGGCGGCACTGACCGGCATCCCGGTCGGCACGGTGCTCAGCATCTTCCCGGGCGGCGCCGGCAACGGCACCACCGGCGGCAAGGACGCCGCCGGTGGCGGCGGCAACGGCACCACCGACCTGACACCTCTGCTGAATGTCGACAAGAGCGGGGGCGGCGGTGGCGCGACCTCGGTCTCGATCACGTCGTACTCACTCTCCCACCTGCTGGTCATGGCCGGTGGCGGCGGTGGCGCGGGTGCCGAGAACCAGAGTGCCATATTGCTGTCCAATGGCGGTAGCGGCGGCGGCAGCGGCGGCGTCAACGGGGCAGACGGCATCCCGTCAACGCCCGGCACTTATGGTCGCGGCGGGGTCAGCAGCCCAGGCGGCCTCAACGGCGGCTTCCTCGGCTGTACGACCTCGGCCGTAAGCGGCAGTCAGGTCGCGGGCGGCAACAGCAACTCCGGCATCTGCGTCTTCGCTGGAGGCGGTGGCGGCAGCGGTTACTGGGGCGGCGGCGGCTCAGCCTCTGGCGCCGGCGCCGGTGGCGGCTCGGCGTTCCCGGCCGGAGTGAACACTGTGAGCGGCATCACTGTGACGCCGGATACCACCGAGCACGCGACCCACACCGGCAACGGAACGGTCACCATCACGTACCAGAAGGTCCCGACGCACATCAGGCCGAACATCTTCTTCAACTACCACCAGACCTTCACGGTCACCGGGACGCTGGACAGCTTTGGCGGCCCGGTCGCCCACCAGCCGGTGATCGTTAGCACCGGGTACCAGTACCTGGACACATGTTTCACCGACAGCCACGGCGTCGCGGAATGTGTCCTGACCTACGCCGAGTCCGTGGCCATCCGGCAGAACGCGGGCCGTTACACGGTCAGCTTCCCCGGCAGCAGCGGCTACCTGCCATCCAGCGCGAACGGTCAGGCGATCATCCACCCGTGACCGCCTGAACCGCACCACACCGGCTGCCGCCCGATCACCGGGCGGCAGCCGGTTCCTTATCTCCGCCCAACGTCGCCCTCAGGGTCCTGAGCAGCGGAAACGACCCCGGCCCGGCGGCGACGTTGCGCTTACTTAGAGTCACCTAATGTTACGCTCCGTTACTAGATCGAGGTTCGCATCCTCCTTCCTGCCCCCCGGGGCAGCCGAACAGAGAGAAGGCTTGCCATGCAAAGACCTTTACACCGCATTCTGCGCCGAACCCACGCCGGCATGCTGAGCGCTGCCCTGCTGGCCGGAGCCGCGCTGCCGGCCGTCGGGCTGATGACCGGCTCGGCCAGCGCGGATGTCACTACCACGACCGCCCTCAGCTCATCGGCCGGTCCGGTGATCGTCCGTGCGCCGACGTACCTCCGGCCGTTCAGCACCTTTAACTGGCTTAGGGAGACCTTCACTGTCGAGGCGGGCCTCTACAGCCGCGGCACCCCGCTGGCCGGCCAGCCGCTCACCTTCACCGTCGGCTGGACCAGGCTGTGCACACCCACTACCGACTCTCACGGCTGGGCGTCCTGCGTCCTGTCGCCCAGCCAGTCCCTGCTCCTGTGGCAGACTCGCGGCCAGTTCACCGTCAGCTTCGCCGGATCACCTAGCTACTACCCATCCAGGGCCACGAACGGCCGGCACCACTGATCCTGGCTCATTACCGCATGAAACTGGCGGCTGCCCGGGCACCGGGCGGCCGCCAGTCTTCGTCCCGCCCAGGTCAGCCGGTGGCGTGCCGCCACCGCACCGGCGAGTACGGCTGCACCAGTCGTAGCGACAGCAAGTTTCTGCCTGGCCATCCCGTTCTCAGCGCGCTGACCAGCCGGAACGACTCTCGCGGCGACACCAAAGCGTAATCACCTATTGTCACTGACTGTTACGCTCAGCAACGCTAGCCGATTCACATTGTCCGCGCCTGGGCCCCGGGCAGCCGGGGTGGAGAGAGGTTCGCCATGCATAGATCCGTTCGCCCTGTCGTCGGCCGAACACGTCTCAGCGTGCTGGGCGCTGCCCTGCTGACCGGAGCCGCGTTGCCGGCGACCGGCCTGTGGGCGGGCATCGCGAGCGCCGCGCCACGCTGTCTGACCTCACCGGCAACGCAGATAACCACCTGCACCTTCAACTACACAGGGACGTCGACCGACTGGGCTGTCCCGTCCGGCGTCACCAGCCTGACCGTCGTAGCTGATGGCGGTTCAGGAGCGGCCTCCTCCAACAGCAGTGCCGGTGCCGGGGGCGCCGGTGGTGAATACCAGGCCACGCTGACCGGCATCCCGGCCGGCAGCACGCTGAGCGTCTTCCCCGGCGGCGCGGCTACCGTCGGGCACGGCGGCACGGACGCGGGCTCCGGCGGCGGCACCGGCAGCACGGACATGCAGAGCAACACGGCCGGCGGCGGCGGCGGCGCGAGCACCGTCGCGATATCGCCGTACTCATTCGCTCACCTGCTGGTCGTGGCCGGCGGCGGTGGCGGCGGAGCGGCCGAGCGAGGCACAGACGAGCCCACGCCCCCGAGCGGCGGCTATGGCGGCAGCAGCAGTACCACCAGCGGCGCCGACGGCTCCGGCATCAACGTCGGCCTCGGCGGGACCCCGACCGCGGGCGGCACCGGCGGCGGCGCCTCCGGCTGCGCCACCGCGGCCACCGACGGCGGCCAGCTCGCCGGCGGCAGCGGCAACGCTGGTAACTGCTCCGCGGCCGGCGGCGGTGGCGGCAGTGGCTACTACGGCGGCGGCGGAGCGGCCGCTACCGGTGGCGGCGGTGGCGGTTCCGCGTACCCGGCGGCCGCAGTCACGATCGGCGGCATCCTCGTCACGCCGGCCGCTGACGCCGACATGAACACCGGCAACGGCGTGATCACGATCAGCTATCACGCCACGACCGCCACGGCCACCACCCTGACCTCATCGAAGAACCCGAGCACCTTCGGCCAGTCCGTCACCTTCACCGCTACCGTTACGCCGACCGACGGGGGCGGCACGGTCGGCTTCAAGGACGGATCCGCCGACATCGCCGGCTGCACCGCGCAGAAACTGAAGCTGGTCTCGGCCAGCTACCGGACCACCTGCACGACCACCAGCTTGGGGGTCGGGACGGACACCATCACCGCCCGCTACTCAGGCGACACGGCCTACGCGGGCTCGACCAGCCGGCCGCTCACCCAGACCGTGAACCGTGCGCCCACGAGCCTCACGCCCAGCATCACGTTCAGCAACCTTGAGGAGACCTTCACGGTCAGCGCGACCCTGGACAGCCTCGGCACGCCGATTCCCGGCCAGCCGCTCACCTTCACCGTCGGCCTGACGAAGTTGTGCACGGCCACCACCGACCGCCACGGCACCGCGTCGTGCGCGCTGACCCCAAGCCAGTCCCTGCTGGTCTGGCGCACCATGGGCCAGTTCACCGTCAGCTTCGCCGGCACACCTGGCTACGACCCGTCCACCGCCACGAACGGCCGCGGACTCTAGCCCTCGCCAATCACGACATAACGCTGGCGGCCGCCCGGACCACCCGGGCGGCCGCCAGTCGTTATCCCCGGTCAGCACTCAGCCGGTGGCGTGCAGCCAGCGCACCGGAGCGCCGGCCGCGGCGTGCCGGAACGGCTCGAGCTCGTCATCCCAGGGCTGGCCGAGCAGGAGGGCCAGCTCGGCTTCCAGCGAGCCGCCCAGCGCCGGATGGCGCGGGCCGTGCCTTTCCCTGAGGATGCCGATGTCGCTGCCCGACTCGGTGCCGACCGGCGTGCAGCGACCCGGCGCAGCTGGCGCGGCGGACGCCGCCAGCGTCATGGCCGCCCGCAGTCGGCCCTCGGGAACCAGGATGTCGCCGCTGGCCGAGGTGACCGCGGAGAACGCGCCCAGTGACGGCGTGTAGCTGTAGCGCACCGCGTCGCAGCCCGGACTGGCCTCTTCGGTGACCTCGAACCGGAGCAGGTTCCACCCGGCCAGCGCCGACGTGAGCGCGGCGGCGCTGCCTGGACGGCCCTGCCAGTTCAGCTCGGCTCTCAGCATCCCGGGCGATGCGGGCTGATCGACCCACGGCAGGGTAAGGGCCACGCCAAGCACCCCGGACACTGCCCACTCGACATGCGGGCTCAGCGCCGGGGGCGCGGAGTGGACCTGCAGCACGCCATGTACGGACACCAGACCTCCCAGCCAGCAGACGAGGTTCGTCTTCCCCAACGGCCTCGCTGCTCGCGGGCGTCCTGCCATGGCACGGCAATGCTCAGGTGTTCCGCGTCACATTGTGCCCTACCGCCATCGCTGACACCAGCACCGGGTCCGGGTTCTCGGCCGTGTCACGCGGCCCGGACCGCGGGACTTGCTCGGGCTCAGCGCCGGGGCGTGGCGCCGACCCGCACAGCTATGGCGCAGACCGCACCGGGGCCGGTGCTCACCCGGATCCCGCCGCGGTTTCGGTGGCATCCGGGCGATGGCATGATGTGATGAATCTGTGATCCCGCCAGCAGGGGCATCAGCTGCCGGACCCCGCCGGGCCGGGCGCGGCGCCGGGCGGCTCGCCGCGGCCCGCGGCATCGGCGAGCGCGACATTGGCGGCCTGCTCTACGCCGCCGAGATGTACGGCGTCCAGATCGACCATCTCGCGCGAGTACTCGGGGTCAGCGAGACACGGGCCCGCGCGATCGTGACCGACTGGTGCAAGCGGCGGTTAGCCGAGTCGGCCCGGCTCGGTCCGGGCGGCCCCTGGACCTGGCTGACCAAGGCCGGGCTGGCCAGCTGCGGGCTGGCCTACTCCCCCGCCCCGCCCGCGCTGGGCAGGCTGGCCCATATCCGGGCGGTGACCGCGGTCCGGCTCGCGCTCGAGTCGGCCTCGGGTTACGCAGCCGCAGGCGCCCACTGGCGGAGCGAGCGCCGGCTGCGCGCCCGGGCCGGGGGCCGGGTCGGGCTGCGGGAGCACTTACCGGACGGCGAGGTGCACTGGCCGAGCGAGGCGGCGGTCGCCTGGGCCGGTGAGTGCTGGGCCATCGAGGCCGAGCTCACCCGCAAGACGGTCGGCAGGACCACGGCGATCATGCGGGAGCTGCTGACCCGCACCGGTGACTACGGCTGCCCGGCCGGGCAGGCACGGGTCCCCGGCCAGCCCGCCCGGCACGCCCGGGTGCTGTACGTGTGCGCGCCGGCCGCCGCGGCGACCGTCGCCCGGGCCCGCGCTGCGCTCGGCAGCGCCGGCTCCCGGATCGAGATCCGCAGCCTGCCGCCGGATGCCGCGCTGCCGCCGCCGACCGGAGCGCAGGTCACGCCCGCCAGGACCGCGGCCAACCCCGCGTCAGCCAGGACCGCCACCGACCGGAGCGCGACGTGATCGGCCGGTGGGTGAGCCTGCTCGCGGTCCGGGCCGCTGCCCGGCTCGCCGTCCGGCTTCTCAAGATCGCCGTCGCGGCAGCGGTGATCATCGCGGCCGCGCCGGTGTCGGTCTGCGCGGGAATCAGCGTGGCGGCCGCCTGGCTGGCCGGCTGGCCTCCTGCCCGGCTCTACCGCGCCGCCCTGTGGTGCGTGCCGATGGTGGCGGTCTGGCTGGCCGCCATCGCCGCCACCCGCGGCATGACCGGCCTGGCTCAGGCGCCCTACCAGGCCTGGCTCGCCATGTGGCGGGACGGTGCGGCCGGCCGTTACCCGGCCGCCGCCGCGGTCATCGCCCCGGCCGCCATCCCGCTCGGCCTGGCCTGCGGCGCTGCGGCCTGGTCCTACCGGATCCGGTCGATGGAGGCGGGATCCGGCGGACTGTCACCCGCGGCCGCGGTCGCCTTCGACCTCAGGCAGTGGCGCCACCAGGCGCGCAGCGCGCGGGCCAGGATAGCCGCTCCCGGATCGGTGCCTTTGAACAGCTATAACGGAGGCATCATCGCTGGTGCCGTGATCCGCTCCGTCGGTCATCCGGCCCGGCGTACCGCCGTGATCCCCTACCAGCGGATGCGGGCCCACCAGGTGGTGATCGGCACCTCAGGCACCGGGAAGACCACCCTCCTGCTGCGACTGTGGGCCGGGTTCGTGGCCAGCGCGCTGCAACGCTATGCGGCAGGCACCGGCAGCCTCCCGTTGCTGGTCGTGCTGGACTGCAAGGGCGGCGGCGACGCCCGGCGGATCGCCGACCGGGCCCGCCGGGTCCTGCGCGCCGCGGGTGCGGCCACCACCGCCATCTGGCCCGATGAGGCCAGCCTGTCGCTGTGGACGCTGCCGCCCGGCCAGCTGATCACCACGCTGGTCGACCTGATCGAGCACGGAACCGGGGGCGCCGCCTATTACGCCGACATCATGGAGGCGGTCGTGGCGCTGGCCGTCGAGGCGCCCACCGGCCCGCCGCAGGACACCGCCGATTTCCTGGCCCGGCTCGAACCCGGCTGGCTGGCCATGGCGTACTCGGCCGCTGAGCACGACGACGCGCAGGCGCTGATCCGGGCGGCCGGGCGGCAGACCGGCGACATCGCGCTCCGGTTCCGCACCCTGTTCAGGCGGCTGGGCGGCGGGCTCGACGGGCCGGGCGGTTTCGGCGATGCCGACGCCTGGTACTGCATCGTGGAGGGCACCGCGGAGGCCAGCGTGGCCGAGAGCCAGGCCCGCGCCCTGGTGGACCTGCTGGCCAGCTATGCGACAGCCGGGCAGGCCGGCCAGGGACGCTCCGGCGGCCGCCGGGAGATCCTGCTGGCCGTCGACGAGTTCAGCGCCGTCTCCCGGCGGCTGCCGATCTGGCAGCTGTACGAGCGGGCCCGGTCGCTGGGCCTGGCCGTGCAGGTATCGGCGCAGTCCTGGCCGGGCCTGGCCGCCGACGAGGACGAGCGCTACCGGATCGCGGCCGCCGCCGATGGCGGCATCTGGCTGCTGCGGACCCCGCATCCCGAGCCGGTCGCGGCGCTGGCGGGCAGCCGGAAGGTCACCGACACCACCAGGCGGCTGCTCGGCGTGCCGCTCTGGAGCCATCAGGGGACGTCCAGGATGCGGCTGGCCCCGGTGGTCGACCCGGCCCTGATCCGAGCCCTGGACGTCGGCCAGGCCGCCTACATCTACCGCGGCGGGGCGACCTACGTCCAGGTCAAGCGCCTGGTCGCGGCGCCCGCTGCCCTCGGTGGCCTGGCAGCAGGCGCAGCAGGGAGCCCGACGGTGCAGCGCTCAGCGCCAGCCACGGCCACGACCGGCACCGCGGCGGCAAATGCCATACCAGTCGGCGCCGTTGCCCTCGGCGCAGCGGCCAGCGCCACCGTGGCTGGCGCCGCCCCAGCCGACGCCGCGGCCCGCGCCACCCCGGCCGGCGCCTCAGCGGCCAGCAGCGCAGCCCGCGAGCCCGCCACGGCGGGCGCAGCCAGGCCGACGGCTCCACGTCCTCCTGGCCTCACCGAGTTGCTCGATGAGGCCTTCGGGACGGAGGCTTCCCCATGACCGGCCTGCGCGGCCCGCGCCGCCCGCCAGCCTCGGCCGATCTGTTCACGGTCCTGGGCCTGAAGCCACGCGCAGACCTGACCGACGACGAGGTGCGCATGGCCTGGCGCCGGGTCGCCGCCGCCACCCACCCGGACCGGGAAGACGGCGGCGATCCGCAGCGGTTCGCGGTCGCGGCCGCCGCCTACACCGCGCTGCGCACCAGGTTCGGCCGCGGCGAGGCCGTCGCCGACCTGGCGGCGGGCCCGGCGGCCGCGGGCCGGACCAGCTCAGCATTCCCCGTTAAATTCCGGTCTTCCGACTCCGGCTCGCACCGGGCCATGCGATTTGCCGCCCGGATCCGGGGCGGGCGTCCCCGACGGCTGGCGCTGCGGATCCTGGCCGCGCTGGCCGCCAGCGCCGTGGCCGTAGCCGCCGCCGGATTCCACCCGGCTGCTCCGGCCCTGATCACCGGGATCGCTACCTGGCTGGCCTGCTCCGCCCGCCGCGACCTCGCCCCACCCCGGTGACCAGGCCCGTGACCCGCCGTCCGCCGGGAGCGGGTTCAGGACGTGGCGGCGGTCATGGCCGCCGCGAGGTCACCGGCGGCGGCCGCCCGGCGGGAGGCCGCTAGGGGGCCGCCAGGCCGCCTGGTAGGAAAGGCTGGCGCGGCTCTAAGCTAATGGCCTGAATGAAATCATCTAGCTTCATTCCGGCCCGGAAGCGGAGTGCAGCGCGAATACGGCGTGGGCATGGCAGAATCAGACGAAATCCCGGCAGTGGAGACGCTTCCGCCGGTCCGGCGCAGGCAGGCGAGCGGCGCGCGCCGGGCCCGCTGGCCTTTCGCACTCGCGCTGGTATGGGCCCTTCTGGCGGTCGCTGACATCGTCATCTTCCATCCCAGCCTCAGCTCGTCGCCCGCGGCGGCGGCTAAGCAGGCCGTCACGCCCAGCGCGGCTGGGCACGCCCAAACCGCAACCGGGCCGGCCCATCGGCGGTCGGCCGCTCGGGCTCGCGGCGCGGGCGCCCGGGCCCGCGTGCTGGTTCCGGTCAGCGCCTCAGCCTTCGGGCCTGCCGGCTCTGGCTCGGGGGACAATCCCCAGCTCGCGCCCATGGTCATCGAGGCCAACGCGGCCGCGCCCTGGGTGACCGACTGGTACCGCTCGGCGCAGTTCGGTGGCCTGCAAGCTGGCACCGGCCTGCTGATCAGCATGGGCCGCCCAGTGCGGATCACCAGCGTCCGGATCATCCTCGGCAGCGAGCGCGGCGCGGACCTTGAGCTGCTCACCGGGAACATCCCGGTCCGGGCCAGGATGCGCCTGGCGGGCAGCGCCAGCCACGCGGGCGGCAGGCTGCGGCTGAAGCTGGCCAGGCCGCGGCGAGCGCGTTACCTGCTTATCTGGTTCACCTTGCTGCCGCCGGACTCAGCTGGGACCTTCCAGGCCAGCGTGTACAACGTCCGGGTCGAGGGCAGGCGATGACGGTCCGCGCAGAATCCGGCCGGGGGGCCGCCGGTCACTGGGTAAATCAGGCGATTAGGGGCCGGATGGCGGCGGAGTGATCTGGTGCCAGGTGGCGCGGTGAGCGGCGGGTGAGCTAGGCTCGTGTCCATCATGATGCGCGGCCTCCTTCTTCGCGGCCGCGGCGAGGCCAGGTAACCACTCCGGTCGGCCCCTCGCCGCGGGCTGCTGCGGTGCGCCGACCGATCCGAATGACCGGTCATCCCTCGTAACAGGAGCAGCAGCATCATGAGCGACCCAGGCAATCAGCGCCCGTCCGGCATGCCGTGCCACCGCTACCGGCCCTTCCCCGCGGTGAACCTGCCCGACCGGCAATGGCCGGCCCGCACGATCACCGCGGCCCCGCGGTGGCTGTCGACCGACCTGCGCGACGGCAACCAGGCCCTGATCGACCCGATGAACCCGGCCCGCAAGCGCGCCATGTTCGACCTGCTGGTGCGGATCGGCTACAAGGAGATCGAGGTCGGCTTCCCGGCGGCCAGCCAGCCGGACTTTGACTTCGTCCGCAGCCTGATCGAGACCGGCGCGGTGCCCGACGACGTGCGCATCTCGGTGCTGACCCAGGCGCGTGAGGAACTGATCGAGCGCACTGTCCAGTCGCTGGCCGACGCCAGGCAGGCCACGGTGCACATGTACAACGCGGCTGCGCCGATATTCCGGCGGGTCGTGTTCGGCTGGGACGGTGACGGGCGGGCTGAATGCCGGGCCGTCGCAGTGGAAGGCACCCGGGCGGTCATGAAGTTCGCCGAGACCCACCTGCCGGGCACCGACTTCGGCTACGAGTACTCCCCCGAGATCTTCATGGACACCGAGCTGGACTTCTCGCTGGAGATCTGCGAGGCGGTGATGGACGTCTGGCAGCCTGGCCCCGGCCGCGAGATCGTGCTCAACCTGCCGTGCACCGTGGAGCGCTCCACGCCCAACGTGTACGCCGACCAGATCGAGTGGATGAGCCGGAACCTGAGCCGCCGTGAGCACATCTGCCTTTCGGTCCACACCCACAACGACCGGGGCACCGCCACGGCCGACGCCGAGCTGGCCGTGCTCGCAGGCGCCGAGCGCATCGAGGGGTGCCTGTTCGGCAACGGCGAGCGCTCCGGCAACGTCGACCTGGTGACGCTGGGGCTGAACCTCTACAGCCAGGGCATCGACCCGATGATCGACTTCAGCGATATCGACGAGATCCGCCGCACCGCCGAGTACTGCACCCGGATCGATGTGCACGAGCGGCATCCGTACGCGGGCGACCTGGTCTACACGTCGTTCTCCGGGTCGCATCAGGACGCGATCAAGAAGGGCTTCGATGACCTGGACCGGACCGCGGCGCAGGCCGGCCAGCCGGTGAGCGAGCTGCCGTGGGCGATGCCGTACCTGCCTATCGACCCCAGGGATGTCGGCCGGTCCTACGAGGCGGTCATCCGGGTCAACTCGCAGTCCGGCAAGGGCGGCGTGGCCTACCTGATGAAGACCGACCACCACCTGGACCTGCCCCGGCGCCTGCAGATCGAGTTCAGCCACGTGATCCAGCGGCACACCGAGGACGAGGGCGGCGAGGTGGACGCGGCCCAGATGTGGCAGATCTTCGCCGGCGAGTACCTCGAGGCCGGCCCGTTCGAGCTGGTCAAGTTCGGCTCGGTGAGCGAGGAAGGCGGCGACCGGATCTCCACGACGGTCCGCGCCTTCGGCGCCGAGCACCAGCTGACCGGGAGCGGGAACGGGCCGATCGCGGCGTTCTGCGAGGCGATGTCCGGCGTTGATCTCGGCCTCGGCGGCGTCAACGTACGGGTGCTCGACTACTCCGAGCACGCGCTCAGCTCCGGGCGGGACGCCGAGGCGGCCGCCTACCTGGAGATCGAGGTCGGCGAGAAGGTGCTGTGGGGCGTCGGCATCAGCGAGTCGATCGTGCAGGCCTCGCTGCGCGGCGTGATCAGCGCCCTGAACCGGACGGCCCGTCACCGCGCAGCCAGAAGCTGACGCGAACCAGGCTCCTGGCAGACCGGTCAACTGAGACCCGGCCTGGCCACCAGTCCGGCCGTCGGCTGCCCGCCATCTGACGTCGGCGGGCTGCCGGGCGGCTCTCCCGTGCGCACGGGGCCTCCGGCCCTCGCTTGCGCCTCGGCAGGCACCCGGCGGGCAATATGCGCCTGTCATGAAAGGGCCCGGGAAGAGGCTTTATCGCGGTGCACGAGCAACCTATCCCGGACATTCGCCGTCTAAGGCGTCGGACAGACGGCTCATCGGGCTGCAGGGGTCCGAGGCGGGAGGCCAATGATGGGAAAGTCCTGGCGGCGATCAGCCGCCATTGCGGGGGCCGGATTCATGGCGACAGCGACGGCGTTACTCGGCGTTCCGGCGGCGGGCAGCGCGGGCGTCGCGCTGGCCTCGACGGCGCGGCCCGCCCCGGCCGCCGGCCCGAAGATCGAGCTGATAACCGCCCAGAATGTCATCAGCGTCCAGAAGTACGGCAAGGGCCAGGTTTACTTCGACCCCGGGATCTGGGTGGCCTCGCTCGACTCGGCGTTCCGGCTCGATGTGCAGCGGCCCAGCTACACCAGGCCGCTGAGCGTCACCGAGGTAATCAGAACCGATGGCCGGACCTACCAGCGGCGGCTGCCGAGGTGGATCCTCTCCGGCTGGCCCGGGCTGCGCAGGTTCGCGCACGTCAGCATCAGGAACCGGGCCGGCCAGGTGGTCAGCAGCAGCACCTTCGTCTTCTGCCCCGACTCATATAGCTTGTCGCGCACCAATCCGAGCAGCGCGCTGAGCTCGCCGTTCCCGCTGCAGTGCTCGGCCGGCGACCCGTTCGGGCTCGGCCAGGTGTGGGGCATAGCCCGCGGCTGGGCGGTCGACCCCGGCGAGTACTACGGCTACAACCTGAAGCTCGGCACATACAAGCTGACCGAGACCATCAGCCCGGCTTATGTGAAGCTCTTCCACGTAGCGGCCAAGAACGCGACGGCCAGGGTCACGGTCAAGGTGGTCAAGGGCCAGGGCAGCTGCTGCGGGCCGGAGGGCTGTTGCCCCCCGCCGCCTGCCCGCGGGTTCGTCCGGGCCGTCGCCCGGCCAGCGCGCAACTCGCTGCCCAGGCTTCCTGAGGTTCCGACCATGGAACATCCGCCCACGGCGGCACTGCCCGACCTCGTGCCGCTTCCGGCCTGGTCAATCAGCATCCAGCAGGCGAAGCACCAGGGAGCCTTTCTCCAGTTCGCCTCGACCGTCTGGATCGGCGGTGATTCGCAGCTGGACGTTGAGGGTTTCCGCGCCAACGGCTCGAAGAAGATGAACGCCTACCAATACTTCTGGCGTGACGGGCGCGTCATCGGCCGGATCAGCGCCGGGACCATGGGATTCTCCGGTTACAACAGCTGGCATTTCCAGCAGTTCGCACAGTACAAGCTGCTGAATGCGGGCAAGAAGGTGGTGGTGACCAGTAGCAAGATCGGATTCTGCATTGCCCCCACCGACGGTGTCGACATGATGCTGCGGAACGCCGTCTGGCAGCCGTCCTACACGGGGCTGGGAGGGAACTGCGGCGTGCCATCGGCGCTGTGGGTGGCCGAACAGCTGCCGCTCGGCTGGGGCGACACCTATGACCAGACCATCCCGCACCAGTCGTTCGACGTCACCAAGCTCCCGAACGGCACCTACTACATCGAGGTCATCGCCAACCCTGAGCACCTGCTGCGCGAGACCAACACCGGCAACGACATCTCGCTGCGCAAGGTCATCCTCAGCGGCAGCGGGCAGCACCGGAAGGTCCGGGTGCCTGCCTGGCACGGCATCGACCCCGAGAATTGACCCCGAGAACTGACTCAGGGAACGTCAGCGCGCAGCCAGGAGGTTATCCCCTCCCGGCTGCTGCCGGTGCGCCTACGGTTTCCCGCCCACCAGCTGCCTGACCCACCGCATCCGGTCGACCGCCACCTCGGGGTGATCGCCGAATTCCTGTGCCATGCGTGCGGCGCAGCCACTAATGCCGTACTGCCGCACAGCACGGCTGATCGCCTCGGCCACCGCCTCGGCCGTCGGGATGTCCTTTCGCGGCAGCCCTGACGCGAACAATGCCTCGCACCGCGCGTCGTTCACATTCAACTGGCTCATGGCTAGCCTCCGCGCCATCTTCCGCCGCGCCCATCGTCAGCTGTGCCGGAGCGCCATCAAGGCAGTCTCCCGCGACCGGCATAGGGCGGCTCGTCCATCGGCATAGAGCGGCTCGAGGCCGGCCAGATACGAGAGTCTTCGCGGCGGGGGCGCTACTTTCTCGGCCGGGGACGTCACATACGCTCAGGGCCATGGATCGCGCGGGATATGTCCGCCTGGGGAGCAGCCGCTGAGCCCGGACCGGCACCCGGCTGGCGCGTCGGCCGGGCTGCCGCCCATTCACGCCCTGTTCACCGAGCGCATCGCCGGCGACGACGCGCTGCTCAGGCTCGCGGCGCTGCGCTTCGGCCAGGAAGGCCTGGCGGCGGAGACGTACGCCGACACGCCGGATCAGCTTGACCTCGTGCTCCCGTACGTGCCGCCGCACCCGCGGCGGCCGACGGTCCATCTGAACCGCAGCCTCAACATGCTGCGCGAACGCGACCGGGGCGTGGTCGAGGAGTTCGCCACGCGCTTCGCCGGGCGGCTGTCCGGCATGGTGGTCCATGACCAGGCCGACATGGGCGACCAGACCGGGAACGTAGTGGCCGCCCTGCAAGAACTGGACGCGCGCCTGGCCCGCCTGCCCGATGCGCCCTGGGTATTTCTGGAGTATGCCGCCGGCCTGGGACCCGCCTGGTTCGTCGAGGTAGCGGAACGGCTGAAAGACGCCGACCGGGTCAGCAGCTGCATCGACGTGGGTCACGTGGGCATCAGGCAAGCTTCGGCCGCCTTCGCGCGCGATCACCAGGGTCTGCGCCTGCGGAGCCTGTCCCCCGCCGATGAGCGCCTGCCCGGCCTGGCCGCCGACGTCCAGGGCGCCGTGGCCACCGCACTGCCTGAGGTGCTCGCCATGACCCGCTCGATCGGGCGGCTCGGCAAGAACGTGCACTTCCACTTGCACGACGGGCATCCCCTGATCGGTGGCCTGTCGGACCACTTCACCTTCCTGAGGCGGCTGCCGGTCCCGTTCAGCTACGCGGGCAGGCAGTCACTGGCCATGCTGTATGGCCCGGTTGGCCTGGCCGCGATCGTGGCCGCCGCCACGGATGCCTGCGGCCTGGACCGGGTGTCGTTCACGCTCGAGATCCACCAGGTGGAAGGCCGCCTGCCGCTCGGTGATGCCGAAAGCCTGTTCGGGCGCTGGCGGGACATTACCAACGCCGAGCGGATGAACTACTGGCTTTCCGTGCTAGCCCAGAACGCCGCGCTGGCCGGCGCGGCCATCCCGGGCTAGCCGCACGGGCGCGGAGGGGCACCGCTCAGTGCCCGCGGGTCAGCTGAGCATGAGCACCGCGTAGGCGGCGAGCCAGTGCTCGACCATGTAGTCGTCCCCGACGACATGCGGGAGGGCGGCTTCCCCGTGCGCACGGGAAGCCGCCAGAGCGGGCCCGATGCGGGCGTCCCCCTCAGGCAGGCTCTCCGCGACCCGCCGCCAGCACCAGGCGCGGCTGGCGTTGAGCCCGTGCAGGTGCGCGAAATGGCCGTCGCTGGAGTCCGACACGGCCACCGGAGTGAACAGCGTGGCGGGCTCGCCATGCTCGATGCCCGGCAGGAAGACGCTCAGCCACTGGGTGAACTCCTCCCGCTGCAGGACCTGCGCCATGAGTTCGGCTTCGGTAAGGGCCGGGGAAAGGAAGTCCTCTCCTGACGGCTCCCAGCTGCCGGGATAGAGCATGTCGCGGCCGAACCACAGGTGCGCTTGGCCGGTGATCGCCGCGAGCAGCCCGCTGCTGCCCGCGCTGGCCCGGTCCCTCGCGTACGGCAGGGCCCTGGACAGGGCGAACGCGCTGTTGCGGTGCACGCCGTGGCGCACCGGGTAGGTGGCCCTGGGCAGCCAGTACTGGAACAGGCCGCTGATCTTGTCGGCCAGCGGCATCATCGCGGTTGCCCACTTCCGGCCGTGCTGATCGTCCCAGCCCGCGGTCTCGTGCATCAGCGCGAGCGCCCACCCCCAGCCGTAGGGACGTTGCGCGGCGCCGTCCGGGCTGGTGATGAACTGCTCCTCCGCCGCGAGCGCCAGTCGCTCGAAATGAGCGCCCAGCGCGGTCCTGATCTCGTCGGCGGGCACCGCATCCGGCGCGACGCGCAGCAGGCGCACCAGCAGCCAGTGCATCTCGACGCACGAGTGCCAATCGAAACTGCCGTAGAAGACGGGGCTGCGCGCCCTCGGACGATATGGGAAGTCGCCTGGGGCCTTCATCGTGTGATAGACCCCGGACGGGAACTCACGCCTGATGTTGGCCAGCGCGACCCGCGCATAGGAGGCCGCCTCGTCATGCAGCACCCGGGTCCAGTCGTCCATGAGCCCCATGACTCCTCCTTACCCAGGGCGCGGTTGATCCCTAGGGAGGTTAGCTGGCCATGGTGCTACCTCACGTAACCGTGCGAGAGTCAGGTGTAGCGGCGGACCCGCAGGCGCGGGTCACTCGCCGGCCAGTGGAGGCACCTATGGAAACACCCCTGACGCCACTTGACTTCGCCCGCCGGACCCGCCGTCTGCACGGTTCCCGCCTCGGGGTCGTCGACGGTGAACTGCGCCTTTCCTACGAGGAGTTCTTCGATCGCTGCGACCGCTGGGGGGCGGCACTGAGCAAGCTCGGCGTGACGCCCGGCGACCGGGTGGCTACGATCGCGCCAAATACCCACGCTCAGCTGGAGTCGTTCTACGCGGTGCCGCAGATCGGGGCCGTGCTGGTGCCGGTCAATTACCGGCTGACGCCGAAGGACTTCGCCTACATCGTTAATCATTCGGGCGCCACCGTGCTGTGCGTGGACCGGGATTACCTGGAAGCAGTGGACAGCATCCGCGACCAGATGCCGCAGGTGCGGCACTTCGTCGCTCTCGAAGGCAGCGGCGACGGATGGCTCGACTACGAGGCCGCCATCGCCGCGGCGGCCCCTGATTTTCCGCGGCCGGAAATCAGCGAGCGGGACCTGCTCACGATCAACTACACGAGCGGGACCACGGCGCGCCCCAAGGGCGTGATGATTACCCATCGGAACGCGGCGATCAACACCATCGGCACGCTCCTGCATCTGCCGATCGAGGTGGGCGAGCCCTACCTGTGGACCCTGCCCATGTTCCACGCGAACGGCTGGACCTATACCTGGACGGTGACAGCCGCCGCGGGCACCCACGTCTGCCTGCGCAAGATCGATGCCGCCGCCGTGTTCACGCTGATTCGCGACGAGCGGGTCAGCTGGCTCTGTGCCGCCCCCACGGTGCTGATCTCGCTGGCGAACGCGCCTGCCAGGGCCCGCGGTGAGGTCCCGGCCGGGGTGCACGTGGTGACGGCGGGCGCGGCGCCCGCGGCGGCCACGATCGAACGGCTCGAAGAGGAGTTCGGCTGGGTGATCACGCACGTGTACGGGCTCACCGAGACATCCCCGTTCATCACCGTGTGCGCCCCGCTGCCCGAGCACCGGGACCTGACGGCGGCCGATCGCGCGATCGTGAAGGCGCGCCAGGGGGTCGAGCTGCTCACCTCGGGCGAGCTGCGGGTGGTTGATGCCGACGGCCAGGAGGTCCCCGCCGACGGCGCCTCGCTCGGGGAGATCGTCGTCCGGGGGAACGCCGTCATGGACGGTTACTACCGCGATCCCGAGGCGACGGAGCTCGCGATGGGCGACGGGTGGTTTCATACCGGTGACGCCGCCGTCGTGCATCCCGACGGCTACGCGGAGATCCGCGACCGGATGAAGGACGTGATCATCAGCGGCGGGGAGAACATCTCCTCGGTGGAGGTCGAGGGGACGCTGCTGCGCCACCCGGCGGTCGCCGAAGCCGCGATTGTCGGGCTGCGGCACGAGAAGTGGGGGGAAGCGCCGCAGGCTTTCATCGTGCTCCGCGAGGGCGCCAGCGCCACCGAGGAGGAGATGATCGCCTTCGCCCGCGAGCGCCTGGCCCACTTCAAGGCCCCGCACGGCGTGACGTTCGTCGACGAGCTGCCGAAAACGGCGACCGGCAAGATCCAGAAGTTCGTGCTGCGTGACGGCGCGCCTAACCTGGCGCGTCAGTAGCCGCGCGCCATGGCCTGGAGTGCCCGCGACATCCCCGACCAGAGCGGCCGGATCGGACCAGCTGAGCAGGCGGCTGTGGACGGCCTCTGAGCGGCTTACCGGGCTTGTCTATGCGGGAGTGTGACCGGAGCTAGCCTGGCTCGGACCCGGTGGCGATGGGCCGGCTCGGGTCGGCGATCCAGCCCGACCAGGAGCCCACGTACAGGGCCGCCGTGATGCCCGCGAGTTCCAGCGCCAGGACCTCGTGGGCGGCGGTCACGCCGGAACCGCAGTAGGCGCCGACCGCCTGGCCGGGGTGCACGCCGATCGCGGCGAACCTGGCCCGCAGCCGCTCCCGGCTCAGCAGCAGGCCGTCGGCTGTGACGTTCGCGCTGGTCGGCGCCGACACCGCGCCGGGGATGTGACCCGCCACCGGATCAATGGGCTCGGTCTCGCCCCGGTAGCGGTCGGCTGCCCTCGCGTCGAGCAGCACCCCCGATCTGGCCAGCGCGGCTGCGCCGACGTGGTCAAGCAACGGCAGGTGGCCCGGCCTGGCGGTGAAGGCAGGCTCCCTGGAACCGGCCCGCTCTCGGGTCAGCGGCGGCCATGGCCGCGTCCGGGCTGGCTGCCTGCGGGCTGGCTGCCTGCGGGCTGGCTGCCTGCGGGCTGGCGCTCTCGACCGGCAGGCCCGCCGCAACCCAGGCTCGCAGCCCGCCGTCAAGCACCTGCGCCTGACCATGGCCGAAATAACGCAGCGTCCACCAGGCTCGGGCAGCGATCGTTGAGTCGCCGTCGTCGTAGGCGACGACGAGCCGTCCAGGCCGCACTCCGGCCCTGCGCATGGCCGCCTCGAAGTCCGCCGCCGCGGGCAGCGGATGCCTGCCTGCCGCGCCCGGCGGCCCGGCCAGCTCGCCGTCCAGATCGGCGAAGACCGCGCCCGGAAGGTGACCCTGGTGGTACAGATCAATGCCTGGCGGGCCGCCCAGCCGCCATCGCACATCGAGCACGACCGGCGCGCTGTCACCGGCCAGCTCGCGGGCCAGCGACCGGACATCGATCAGCGGGCCAGCCACGTCGCTCATCGCTGTGGATAACACCCCATTTTCTGTGTACAGAACGGCTTCCGGCGGTGCGGTTCCCCGCATCGGCTGTGGACAAACGCGGGCCAGCCCTCCATGCGGCTACGCGGCGTCCCCGCGCCTACGCAGTGGCAACGCGGCCAACGCCGCGTTCAGCGACGGCCATAGCCGCCCAGGTCGGCCTGCCGGTGCGGGCCCGTTGCTTCGGCTTCCGGCCGCGGCCAGGTGAGCAGCGGCACCAGCTGATCCGCGGGCGTGACCGAGCCGTGCATTCCGATCAGCGCCGACTCGCGCGGCTCCGCCTTGGTCGCGACCACTGCCCAGGGCCCGGCGGGGGCAGCAACCACGTCTCCGATCCTCGGTGCCAGCGAGGGCGTGACCGGCCCGAACCAGCCGTCCGCAATCGCCTCGTCCCTGGAGATCACCCAGGCATGAGCGCCCAGGATCTCCTGCCACGCGGCCAGCACGTCGGCTGCGGCGCCAGGCACCGCGTAGACATGCCTGGCTCGCGGCTCGCCGCCGAGTAGCGCCACTCCGGCCCGCAGCCCGGGCACGGCATCGGCGTCGACACGGTCCTGCACCGGGACGTCGACCATGCCGTGATCAGCGGTGACGTACAGCGTGGTGCCCGGCGGCAGCGCCCCGGCCAGCTGCTCGGCGAGCTTGTCGACGTGACCTAGGTGATAGCGCCAGGCATCTGAGGCGCAGCCCCAGGCGTGCCCGGTGGCGTCCAGCTCACCGTGGTACACCATCGCCAGCGCCCGGTCCCTGCGCCGCAGCGCGGCCGCGGCCTCGGCGACCAGCGCACCGAGCGTGTCGGCCGGACAATACGCCGCGCCGCGCATCGCCGCGACGGACAGGCCAGTACGGGCCAGCGAGCCCTGCGCCACCCGGAACGCGCCGATTCCCGCAGCATCAGCGCGCTCGAAGATGGTGGTCCCGCTCTGCCAGGCGACCGGGTCGACGAGCTTGTCCCAGCTCAGGGCGTTCAGGAGCCTGCCCTCCCCGGGCACCGCGACCTGATAGCCGAGCAGGCCGTGCCGACCAGGCGGCCGCCCGGTGCCCAGCGAGGCCAGGCTGGTGGCGGTCGTCGCGGGGAACCCGGCCATCAGCGCCCGGCCGGAAACGGCGAGCTCGGACAGGAAGGGCGCTGCCGCGGGATGCTCGCGGAGCAGTTCCCAGCCGAGGCCGTCTACGACCAGCAGGCAGACCCGGTCAGCCGGCGGCAGCCCCAAGGGATTGGCCTCGCCCGGGGCTCCGAGCGCGGCCAGGATCGAGGAGGCCAGATCCGAGAGCGTGTTATCGCCGTAACGCGGCAGCGTAGGCCGGGATTTCGGCAGCTGGATCATCAAGGTGGGCAGCCCTTCCGCGCGCCGCTCAGTCATCACTGCGGGCGGCTGGTGGCCTCGGACAGCGCCTGGGCGAACCCGAGGACCTGCCGGATGGCGTCCTGGCCATCCGCGGCCTCGCTCACTCTCATCGCGAGGTCATCGGCGGTGATCGTGCCGGTGTAACCGTGATCGGCCTCGCAGCTTTCGTCCCCGCAGTGGGCAGGCTCGAGCTCGATGTGGGACAGCACATTCCAGCCGATGGTCAGCACCACCTCGCTCGGCATCGTGACGCCGGGAACGTAGGAGGCCGGGTCAGGTATGACGCGGGTCACCGCCACCGACGAGATCTGGGTGAACCTGACCGCCTCGGTGGTGGTCTCCGCCTGCGGGCGGACGTCCTCGTCGCCCGGGTCGGCAGAATGCTCGTCGGTGTGCGAGTAGACCAGCCTGGCCGGGGTCAGGGCCAGGACCGTCATGTGCCGCCTGACCTCCATGCCGGGATCGAGCAGCGCGTCATGCTGCACGACGTAGGAGATAACCGGCTCCTGGCCGAGCGCGGACGACACGGCGTCGAACACCAGGCCCGGGTAGTAGCCGCTTCGCTCGATCGCCGAACGCATGCCACCGACAGAGCTTCGGGTTTCCCTCATCCCCCCATCCTGCACCGTCCGGGCTCCGTCACTCATCTGGTGGGGCGCAGGTTGGTCTGCGCGCCTGCCCCACCGGCATCGCGGTGGCCGGTAATACGTTCGTCGAGCCACCATTCGGCCATAGCACCCACGATAATCCCGCGGCCCGGCCCGGCACGCCATTCCGCCATTTCCGCCTGCCATGGAGTCCGCGGGCCGTCCGCCGCTCAGCGTGATCACCTGCCCGCCCGGCCGCTGAGCAGGTAGCGAAGCAGCACCACATCACCGATCTGGCTCGTCTCGGCCAGTTCGACCCGGCCAGCCGTGACCTGCCGGAAGCGCCCGTCCGACTCCAACCGCGGCGCCGCCGGATCGCCGACGAACAGCGGCGCGATGACCAGCTGCAGCTCATCGGCCAGCCCCGCGGCGAGAAACTCGGCCGCCACCATGGCGCCGCCCTCCACCATGAGCCGCGCGATACCGCGGCCCGCCAGGTCCGCCAGGACCGCCGCCGGATCGACCGGATCCCCGCCGCCGACCACGATGGCCGCGCCGCCCAGCAGCGCACCGGTACGGTCGGCGATCCGCTCAGGGACGTAGACAAGCCGCCCGGGCGCGCTCGCCCCCGGCGGGGCGGCCGTGAAGAACCGAGCCGCCGGATCGAGGTCACCGCTGCTGGTCAGGGTCACTTTGACGGGGCTGGCCGGCCAGCCGCGGGCCAGCCGCGCCGCCCGCCGCCGCGGCGAGGCCACCAGCAGAGCGGGATTGTCGCGGCGGACTGTCCCGGCCCCGACCAGGATCGCGTCGCATCCGCTGCGCACCTCGTCCACCCGGTCGAGGTCGGCGTCGTTCGACAGCACCAGCCTGGTGGCACTGGCATCGTCGATGTACCCGTCGATCGACATCGCGACCGATATGAGTACATAAGGGCGTTCTGGCACGATCTTGCCCGGCCTCCCCCGGCTGGCCTTCGAACTAGCAAAACTACCCGACTGTCGGCAGGATTGCCCGCTGAGTGGTTACTATGCCTGGCGCGGGCGCGGCTTGCCATTTTTTGAGCTAATCTGCCCATCGGGGGGAGGAGACGTGATGATGCCGCAGCCAGCATTACTGGAACCGCTGCGCCGATGGGATCCCGAGCAGATCAACGGGTACACCCTGATCGGGCGGCTTGGCTCAGGCGCGATGGGCCGGGTGTACCTCGGCCGGTCGGCGGCGGGGCGGCTGGTCGCGGTCAAGACGATCAAGATCGAGCTGGCCGATGAGCCGCACTTCCGTACCCGTTTCGCGCAGGAAGTGGCGGCGGCCCGGCGGGTGAGCGGCGCCTTCACCGCTGCCGTGGTGGCGGCTGACCCGGAGGCCGACCTGCCCTGGCTGGCCACCACTTACGTGCCGGCACCCTCGCTGAGCAGGCTGGTCCGCGCCTGCGGCCCGCTGCCTCCGGCCGCCGTCAGATGGCTGGGGGCGGGCTGCGCCGAGGCGCTGGAGTCGATCCACGGCGCCGGGCTGGTACACCGCGACCTGAAGCCGTCGAACGTGCTCGTATCCACGGACGGGCCGCGGGTCATCGACTTCGGGATCGCCAGGGCCGCGGAGCGGATGCAGCTGACGCTGACCCGCGGCGCGGTCGGCACCCCGGCCTACATGGCGCCCGAGCAAGCCAGGGATACCCGGCAGGCCTCGCTGGCCAGTGATGTCTTCTCACTGGGTGCCACCATGCTGTTCGCCGCCACCGGCCATGCTCCCTACCCGGGCGAGACCGTGATGGACGTCCTGGTCAGGCTGGCCAGCGACCCTCCCGACCTGACCGGCCTGCCGTATGAGCTGGCCGACATCGTGTCCGCCTGCCTGCAGCGGGACCCGCGCAGGCGGCCGACGTCGGCATCGGTCCTCGCCCATCTGGCCCCCGGCCAGGGCGACTACGGGCGCGAACTCGGCCCGGGTGCGCTGCCTGACTCGGCGCTCACCCTCATCTCCCAGTACCGCCACGACCCCCAGCCGAGCACCGATCTGCGGCCGGCCGAGGACAGCGGCGAGGAGGAGACCTTCGGGTCGCATCCCGTGCTCAGCATGCCGGGCCACGGATCAGGTGGCGGCCGGCCCCCGGAGCGCTGGATGGACGGCCCGGCCGGGCGCCGGCGTCGCGAGGGGCGGTGGCCGCAGCGCACTGCCGTGCTGCTCACCGCGGCCATCACGGTTGCGCTGCTGGCCGCGGGCACTGCCCTTGCCATCGCGCTCACCAGCGGCTCCGGCGATCCCCCGGCCGCCGCAAAGCTGCACTCCGGGAGCAGCTCGACCCAGAACTCGGGCAGCACCAAACCCGCTGCGAACCCGGCTAACCCGGGCTCGTGTCCAGGCGTCCCGCAGGGCGTCCCCTGTCCCCCGGCAGCGCCGCCGGGCCGCCGGCCGCGCCAGCAGCTCGCCCTCAGCCAGCAGGCTGGCGGCAGCCAGACGCTGTTCGCGGTGTCCGGCACGGGATGGCCTCCGCGCATCCCCCTCACCCTGACCCTGAGCAACGGCCGCGCCTCCGGGGAATCGATGCCCTTCTTCTCCAACCGGGCGGGCAGATTCAGGTACGTGATCAACCAGGGGTACCGGCTCTTCCCCGCCGGGCTGCCGCCCGGAACCTACCAGGTGGTAGTCACCGGGCCGCGGGGCCCGAGGGCGGTCACATCCTTCATGGTGCAGGGCAGCTAGCCCCGGCCGGCTCCCGGCCGACCTGGCGGTCGGGGGCGCCGGTCACGCCACGGGCGTCCACCAGGTCACGCCACGGGCGTCCACCACAGGTCCTCCTGCCTGGAGATCCAGGCCGGATTCGCCAGGCGCTCCAGGTCTTCGGGCGTGACGATCCCGTGCTCGATCAGCGCCCCCACCACCACCTCGTCGGAGAGCCGGATGTCGGCCCGCACCAGGCCCCGCTCGGCGATCTTCCTGCGCAGCACCTTGACGTGCTCGCCGACCCGCGCCGACAGCCGGTCGCGGAAAGCCGGGTCGCTGTTGAAGCAGTCAAGCTCGTGACGGGCCTCGGTCACCTCCAGCGCGGCCCGCGCGATCTCCGGAGTGCGGGGCAGCGGCGTGCCGCGGGCCGGGTCGACCAGCCACGGACGGCACCACATCAGCGCCACCAGGAACAACTTGGTGTTGGGGTCCAGGTACAGGGGAAGCAGCGTGGCGTCCTCCTCGGCCCGGGCCCGGCTGCCGTCGCTGCCGGCCTCGCCCTCGCGGACCGGGCTGACCACCACCAGCCGGAGCGGCTTGCCCTCGTCCAGCATCGCGCGCGAGCCGATCAGCGCCGATCCTTCCTGTACGAACCACCCGCCGGTCGCCTGGCCCTGGTTTTCCATCCGCGGCAGCCGGATCCGGTACCCATCCCCTTCCGCGTACAGCGCATGGGTGCGGCTGATGTTGGCCACCCAGGCACCGCCGCCCACCGCGGTGACCACCCCGGCGCGCCGGGACAGCCCGCGTCCGGCCGAGATCACCAGGTCCGTGCCAGGTCCCCTGCCGAACACCAGCGCGCGCCCATCGGGAAGGGAGATGACCTGCCCGGACGGCGTGGTGACATGAGCAGTCGCTGACATGGGGGAATCGAGCGTCATTGGCATCCTGCCGTGCGTGGCCGCGGGGCCGTGAGCCTGGCAGGACAGTCTAGGTCCGCCCGCGCCGACCGTCATCCCCGAATCCGGGGATGGTCTGGCGGGTTTTGCCGCGATTAGCTGCCGGAAGCAGGGGCGAGTCAGGACCGCGCGACCTGGGGGGGAGGGCCACTAGGAAGGCGCGGTCCTGCTTGCCCCGTGCCGTGACGGTTACCACGCCGCCAGGGCGCGGGCCAGGTGGCGCGCGTAGCTCGCTGCCTCGTCATCGTCGGCGTACTTGCCGCGCGGCCAGAAGAAACCGCGCAGTCCGTCCCCCTTGGTGCGCGGCACGACATGCACGTGCAGGTGCGGGACGCTCTGGCTGACCTTGTTGTTGAGGCCGACGAAGCTGCCCTGCGAGCCGAGCGCGGACGGCATGACCGCGCTGATCCGCCGCACCATGCCGAACACCGGGGCCACCAGGTCCGCAGGCAGGTCGGCCAGGGTCTCGTGATGCGCACGCGGGATGACCAGCACGTGCCCTTTGAAAAGCGGCCGGACGTCAAGGAACGCCACGGTCAGCGCATCGGATGCCAGCACATGCGCTGGCACCGTCCCGGCCGCTATGGCGCAGAACTGGCAATCAGTCACCCCGGCACGCTAGCGCGTCCCGGCGGCGCCGGGACGTGCTAGCGTGCCGGGCCGCGCCGCTCCCGGGGTCAGCCGCACTCCAAGGGTCAGCCCCAGGTCGGCGGGTGGTCCGCCGCCAGGAGGACGCCCGCCCGGCCAGGCGGCGCTTACTCTTGATGGGTGTTCGCCATCTATGCCTGGCTGCGCCGGCACCCGCAGCTGGTCGATGGCCTGCTCGCGCTGGTGATCGCGGGAATCGGGATCGGGCCGCTGGCCAGCGATCCGGCCTGGCGCGGACCGCTGACCCTGTTTGTCGTCCTTCCCGTCGTCTTCAGGCGACGGGCTCCGTTGCTCGCGTTCGGGGTGGCGGCCGCGGCTGGAGCCATGCAGGTCATCCTCACCCGGGTCGGCCCGTCAGGATCTGACCTGGCCATCGTCGTCCTCCTGTACACCCTGGCCGCGTACCGGCCACGTCGTGAGTCCGTCACTGGCCTGGTCGTCTGCCTGATCGGGTCGATCATCGCCGCCACGGCCTGGGCGCCTGCCAGCGTCCCGCTGTTCCAGCGGCTCTCCATGGGTGCCGTCATATTCTTCGGGACGGCCCTGGTCGCCTGGGTGCTCGGCGACTCGATGCGCTACCGGCGCGCCTACTACGCAGCCCTCGAGGAGCGAGCCACCCGGCTGGAAGCCGAGCGCGACGCCCAGGCGAAGATCTCCGCGGCCGCCGAGCGGGCCAGGATCGCCCGCGAGCTGCATGACGTCATCGCGCACAACGTGAGCGTGATGGTGGTCCAGGCAGACGGCGCGTCCTACGCGCTGCACTCCGAGCCGGAGCGGGCCCGCCAGGCGCTGGCGGCCATCTCCAGTACCGGCAGGCAGGCGCTGGCCGAGATGCGCCGCCTGCTCGGCGTGCTCCGCTCCGGGGACGCGGGCGCCAACCTGGCGCCGCAGCCCGGCCTTGACCAGGTTCGCGAGCTGCTCGACCAGGCCCGGGCGGCTGGCCTGTCGGTGTCGCTCACCCTGGAGGGGACCCCGCACCCGCTCAGCGAGGGAGCCGAGCTTGCCGCCTACCGGGTGGTGCAGGAATCGCTGACTAATACCCGCAAGCACGGCGGCGTCCTGGCCGCGGCGGCCGTGACGCTGCGCTATGAGCCGGACGGCCTGGTGGTGCGGGTGACCGATGACGGCCGCGGCGATCCTCAGCCCGCCGGCCCTGGCCAGGGACTCGGCCTCACCGGCATGCGCGAGCGGATCGAGATGTACGGCGGCACGGTCAGCGCTGGCCCGCTTCCCGCCGGCGGCTATCAAGTCCTGGCCAGGCTTCCGGCCGCCGAGGCCGGGATCCCCGCCGCTGAGGTGGGCGCCCCGGCCGCCGAGCTAGGGAGCCGGGCGTGACCATCCGGATCATTCTCGTCGATGACCAGGAGCTGGTCCGGGCCGGGTTCCGGATGGTGCTCGATGCGCAGCCGGACATGACGGTGGTCGGTGAGGCTGCCGACGGCCTGGCCGCCACCGACCTCGCGCGGCGCCAGCCCGCTGACGTCGTGATCATGGACGCCCGGATGCCGAGGCTGGACGGGGTCGCAGCTACCAGGCAGATCAGGGAGGCCGGGGACCGCCCGCGGGTGCTCATGCTCACCACGTTCGACCTGGATGAGTATGCGTTCGCCGCGCTCAAGGCCGGCGCCAGCGGCTTCCTGCTGAAGGACGTCCCGCCGGATGAGCTGCTGTTCGCGATCCGCGCGGTGGATTCGGGCGATGCCGTCGTCGCGCCATCCACCACCAGGCGCCTCATTGACCAGTTCGCGCCCATGCTGCCGGTCGGCCAGGCCCAGGGGGCGCCCGGTCTCGCTGACCTCACCGACCGGGAGCACGAGGTGCTGATCCAGGTCGCGCAGGGCCTGTCGAACTGCGAAATAGCACGGCGGCTGTTTGTCTCCGAGGCCACGGTCAAGACGCACGTGGGGCGGATCCTGGCCAAGCTCGGACTGCGGGACCGGGTCCAGGCGGTGGTGTACGCATACGAGAACGGGCTCGTGAGAGCGGGCGGCCAGGCCTGAGCCTGCGTTCAGCAACCTGCAGGCTCGGCCATGCTCAGGCGGGCAGCAGCCGGTCTGGAGGAGAATGGCAGCATGGCCGAAGGCGAGCAGGTGGCGGTGGGCGGCTGGCTGCTCCTCGTCTACCGGGTGCCATCCGAGCCCACCAGGCTGCGTGCCACGGTCTGGCGCAGGCTGAAGAGCCTCGGGGCCATTTACCTGCAGAACTCCGCCGCGGCGCTGCCCGCGAGCGTCAGCGCAGAGCGGGCCCTCCGCAAGCTCAGGAGCGAGATCATCGACATGGCGGGCACCGCGGTGCTGCTGTCCTGCGCCGTCCTGGCCGGCCAGCAGGAAATCCTGGCCGCCTTCCAGGCCGCCCGGGACGACGAGTACGCCGAGATCGTGGACAAGTGCGAGGACTTTCTCGGGCAGATCCAGAAGGAGTACGTGGCCGAGCACTTCACCTACGCCGAGCTCGAGGAGAACGAGGTCGACCTGATCAAGCTGCGTAACTGGCTCGCGCGGGTCCGCGATCGCGACGCCTTCGGCGCGGTCGGCCGGGGGCCGGCCGAAGAGGCCCTGGCCAGGTGCGAGCAGGTACTGGAGGGCTACGCCGCCCGGGTCTACGCGGAGGAAGCGGAGAGCCGCTGAGCCGCGCCACCTCAGTGCCTGCGGGCTCAGTGCCTGCGGGCCGCCCGCCACAGGCTCAGCGGGAGCAGCACCACCAGGCACACCGGGAGCAGCCACCAGGCTGCCACGCCGGACCGGCTCAGCGCGTACGTCAGGGCCAGGCCGCCGGTCACCCCGGCCGCCACCACCCAGTCGTCGCCGATCACGAAGTCGTACCAGAACGCGAGGAACGCCCGCAGTCGCACCGCCATGTCAGCCCGCTTCCCGCGTTGCCGCCGCCACCGCAGCACCCCGCTGCGGGCCGCGCGCCGTCCCGCGCAGCACCGCGACCATGAGTAGCCCGAGCACCGCGACCGCCGGGACGATGGCCAGCAGTGCCGCGTCCGAACCCGGCCAGTGCGCGCCGGCTCCCTCGGCGCCCCAGAAGGTGCCGAAGGCGGTGAGCATGATCCCGACCACGAACTTCAGGGTGTTCTCGGGCACCCGGGACAGCGGCGCGCGGGCCGCCAGCCCGGCGATGGCCACGACCGCCACTGCGCACCCGGCCGCGATCGCGGCCAGGCCCACGTTGCGCGCGTTGCTGCCGAAAGTGAGCGCGATGAACACCACCTCCAGGCCCTCCAGCAGGACGCCCTTGAAGGACAGCGTGAAGCCGTACCAGTCCGGCACCAGCGCCGTCCGGGTCCGCTCCTTGGAGGCCGCGGCGGCCAGCTGCTCGGCGTAGATCTTGTCCTCGTCATGCCGCGCCTGGTAGCCGCTGGCCCGCAGGATCGCCTTCCGCAGCCATTGCAGGCCGAAGATAAGCAGCAAGGCGCCCACCACGAGGCGAAGACCGCGCAGCGGAACCGCCGACACAGCCGGGCCGAGCACCGCGACCACGATGGCGAGGACGACGATGGCGACCGCCATGCCCATCATCGCGGAGCGCCAGTCGCGGGCGGTGCCGGCCGCCAGCACGATGGTGGTGGCTTCCACGGCCTCGACGGCGCAGGCCAGGAAGACCGCGATGAACAGCGCCTGTGCTCCCAAATGAGATCTCCCGACCTAGAGTGTTCTGGTGGCGCCGGGCGCACAGCCCGGACGAACCAGGAGGGGGCAGTGCCAGATGCGGCTCGACGCTACCGCCCCCTTACCTGTCAAGTGTAACAGCTGTCAGATTCATGGTGTGACAATCGTTATTGCAGATTCTTGACTGCCGTTTAACCCCTGGGCGATCTGCCGTCAAGCCGCCAGCCGGCTTGCTGTTCAAAGCGGCCAGGCAGGAGAATGGCGCGGCCGCCGCCGCCGCTCGGCCGGGGCCCGACCGTGACCGCCGGGACCGCCTTACCGCAAGGCTGAACGGGCGGTGATCGGCCGACTGGGCGAGGCACTAGGCTCGGACCGTGACCGCCACGCTTCTCACCAGCCAGGCGCCCCCACGCGATGCCCGGGCTGACGCAATCATTATCGGAGTTATCCAGGGCCCCGACGGTCCCGTGCCTGCCCCTGGTGCCGAGGATATCGACGCCGCGCTCGGCGGCAGCCTGGCCGCGACGCTGGCCGCGCTCGGCGCTACCGGCCAGACGGAGGAAGTGACCAGGATCCCATCGGCCGACCGGCTGGCCGCGCCAGTGATCACGGCCGTCGGCATCGGCGCGGTTGACGGCGCAGGCGCAGGCGAAGCGGGCGGCAACGGCGGCCGGGCCTCGTTCAGCGGTGAGGCGCTGCGCCGCGCCGCGGGCGCCGCCGTCAGGGCTCAGGCGGGCAGGCAGACCGGCCAGATCGCGCTCGCGCTGCCCGCCCGCGACCAGGCCGAGGCCGAGGCCGTCGCTCTCGGCGCGCTGCTCGGCGGGTACGTGTTCAGCAGGTACCGCAATGGCGGGCAGCCGCCTTCGACCCAGCTGACCCTGCTGGCCAGCGGCGACGCGGCGGCAGCGGGCGTGGCGAGCGCGCAGGTGATCGCCGCCGCGGTGACGCTGGTCCGCGATCTGGTGAACGCCTCTCCGGCCCACCTGTACCCGGCCAGCTTCGCCGAGGAGGCGGTGCGAGTCGCCGCGGCGGACGGGCTCGACATCGAGGTCCTGGACGAGCGAGCGCTCGCCGCGGGCGGCTACGGCGGGATCAGCGGCGTCGGCCAGGGCTCCGCGCACCCGCCGCGGCTGGTCCGGCTCGCCTACACGCATCCGGATGCCACCAAGACGGTGGTCTTCGCCGGCAAGGGCATAACCTTCGACTCCGGCGGGCTGTCCCTGAAGCCGCCCAAGTCGATGGAGACGATGAAGTCTGACATGGGCGGCGCGGCCGCCGTGCTAGCCGCGCTCCAGGCCATCGCCGCGCTGCGCCCGGCGGTCAACGTCGTCGGCTATCTCGCGCTGGCGGAGAACATGCCGGGCAGCAATGCGCAGCGCCCGTCAGACGTGGTCACCATCTACGGCGGCAAGACAGTCGAGGTGCTGAACACCGACGCCGAGGGCCGGCTGGTCCTCGCCGACGCCCTGGCCAGGTCCGCAGGTGACTCGCCCGATCTGCTCGTCGACGTCGCGACCCTGACCGGCGCCCAGATCGTCGCGCTCGGGCAGCGGACGTTCGCGGTGATGTCCAACGACGATGCGGTGCGGGAGGCCATCGTGGCGGCGGCCAGCCGGGCGGGCGAGGCGGCCTGGCCGATGCCGCTGCCCGAGGAGCTCAGGAAGGGCCTGGACTCCAGCGTGGCGGACCTGGCCAACGTGGCGCCCGAGTCGCACGGCGGCATGCTGGTCGCCGGGCTGTTCCTGCGGGAATTCGTGCCAGACGGGGTTCGTTGGGCACATCTGGACATCGCCGGGCCTGCCTACCATCGCGGCGAGCCGTACGGGTACACGGTCAAGGGCGGGACGGGCGCGGCCGTACGGACCCTGATCCAGGTGGCTATGGACGTCGCGGGCGGGCGGCTGTAGGCACGGGAGCAGGGACGGGACATCAGGCCCCGGGCCAGGCGGCACTGGCTGGCCCGGGCGCACCGACCGGACAAGGAGCGTTTCAGGTGGCTGACAGCGGCTACGACATTGTCATCCTCGGCGGCGGCAGCGGCGGTTATGCCTGCGCGCTGCGCGCGGCCGAACTCGGCAAGCGGGTCGCGCTCGTCGAGCAGGGCAAGGTGGGCGGCACCTGCCTGCACCGTGGCTGCATCCCGACCAAGGCGCTGCTCCATGCCGCGGAGATCGCGGACCAGGCCAGGGAGAGCGCGGCCTTCGGGGTCCGGGCCAGCCTGGACGGCATCGACATGGCCGGCGTCAACGCCTATAAGGACAAGGTCGTCACCAGGCTCTGGAAGGGCCTGGTCGGGCTGGTCGGCAGCAGGCACATCGACGTCATCGAGGGCGCGGGCCGGCTGGTCTCGCCCACCGCGGTCGGTGTCGGGGACTCGCTGATCGAGGGCGCGCAGGTGGTCCTGGCCACCGGATCGCAGGCCCGCAGCCTGCCCGGCCTCCAGGTCGACGGCCAGCGCGTGATCACTAGCGATCATGCCCTGGAACTCGACCACGTGCCCGCCTCCGTGGTCATCCTCGGCGGTGGCGTGATCGGCGCCGAGTTCGCAAGCGTATGGCGCTCGTTCGGGGCCGAGGTCACGATCGTCGAGATGCTCCCCCACCTGCTGCCGCCCGAGGAGGAGTCGAGCTCGAAGCTGCTCGAGCGCGCGTTCCGGCGACGCGGCATCGGTTACAAGGTCGGGACCAGCTTCGCGGGCGTCAAGGAGACCGACTCAGGCGTGACCGTCTCGCTGGAGGGCGGGACCACGATCGATGCCGAACTGCTCCTCGTAGCGGTGGGCCGCGGCCCGGTCTCCGCGGGCCTCGGTTACGAAGAAGCGGGCGTCGCCGTAGAGCGCGGCTACGTCATCGTCGACGAGTACTGCCGGACGAGCGTTCCGACGATCTCAGCGGTGGGTGATCTCACCCCGGGGCCGCAGCTGGCGCACGTCGGGTTCGGTGAAGGGATCATGGTCGCCGAGCGGCTGGCCGGCCTGCCGGTCACTCCGATCGACTATGACGGCGTTCCTCGCGTGACCTACAGCAACCCGGAGGTCGCGTCGGTCGGGATCACCTCGGCGATGGCCGCGGAGCGCGGCATCGAGACCACCGAGTTCACTTACGACCTGGCTGGCAATGGCAAGAGCCAGATCCTCCAGACGCAGGGCGCGGCGAAGGTCATCGCGACCGCGGGCGGCGGCCCGGTGCTCGGGGTTCATCTGGTCGGTGCACGGGTGGGCGAGCTGATCGCCGAAGCGCAGCTGATCTACAACTGGGAGGCCGCACCCGCTGAGGTTGCCCAGCTCATCCATCCGCATCCGACCCAGTCCGAGGCAATCGGCGAGGCGCATCTCGCGCTCGCCGGAAAGCCTCTCCACGTCCACGGGTGACCGTGGCCACGTCCGCGTGGCAAAGCGCCGCGGCCGGGCAATGTCAGAACCTGAGCGCTGAAAAGAAGAAGGAGTAACGGAACGCCATGTCGGTCTCGGTATCCATGCCACAGCTCGGCGAGAGCGTCACCGAGGGCACCGTAACGCGCTGGCTGAAGCGGGAGGGTGACCGCGTCGAGGCCGATGAGCCGTTGCTCGAGGTCTCAACGGACAAGGTCGACACTGAGATCCCGTCGCCGGTGTCGGGAATCCTGCGCGGGATCACGGTGGCTGAGGATGAGACGGTCGCTGTCGGCGCCGAGCTTGCCGTCATCGACGATGAAGGCTCGGCCGGCGGCGCCGCTGAGCCAGACGCGGGCCAGGCCGCCCGGTCACAAGCCGAGCAGCCGCAAGCCGAGCAGCCCCCAGCCGAGCAGCCCCCAGCCGAGCAGCCCCCAGCCGAGCAGCCGCAAGCCGAGCAGCCGCAAGCCGAGCAGCCGCAGGCCGATTCTGGCGCTTTTGCCGCTGATGGTTCCCGGGCCGCCGCTTCGCGGTCCGCCCGACAGGCGCCCGGTCAGGGCACGGCAGAAGAGGATCACCCGGCAGATTACGGCGCTGCTGCGTCCCGTTCACCTGGCTATCGGGGGCAGCCGGCTGGCGCACCTAACTACGCGCCATGGACTCCGCAGCGCCAGGAGCCCTACCAGCCGCCGGCTTATCAGCAGCCCTATCAGCAGCAGCCCCACCAACAGCCGGCGAATCAGCAGGCCGATTACCAGCGGGCCCCCTTCCAGCCGCCTGGCCAGAGCGCTCCGGACGACCAGCCGCAGGCCTACCAGCCGCCTGCCGACCAGCCGCAGGGCTACCAGGAATCGGCCGACGACCAGCCGCAGGCCTATCAGGCACCGGGCGAAGGGCCATACGTAACGCCGCTGGTGCGCAAGCTCGCCGCGGAGCACGGCATCGACTTGGCGGCGGTGCCCGGCACTGGCGTCGGAGGGCGCATCCGCAAGCAGGATGTTCTTGACGCCGCCACCGCTCGGCGCGGCCAGACGGCCACCGCCGGACAGGCCGGCCCCCAGCAGCAACTCGCACCGCAGTTCGGCGCAGCGCAGTCCGGCGCACCGCAGTCCGGCGCACCGCAGTCCGGCGGACCGCAGTCCGGCGGACCGCAGTTCGCCGGGGCACCGGGACCGACCGCTGGACCGGCAGGCGCGGGACCGTCGGCCGGCCGCGCTGCAGGCCCTGGTCCGGCGGCCGGGAACCAGGCCGAGCCCAAGCGCGCCATCGTGCCATCACGCCTGCGCGGCACGACCGAGAAGATGTCGCGGTCCCGCCAGGTAATTGCGCAGCGGATGGTGGAATCGCTGCAGACCTCAGCCCAGCTCACCACCGTGGTCGAGGCGGACGTCACGGCCATCGCCAGGCTCAGGGAGCGCGCCAAGGCAGCCTTCGAGGCACGCGAGGGCGTCAAGCTCTCGTTCCTGCCGTTCTTCGCGCTGGCCGCCGTCGAGGCACTCAAGGTGCATCCCAGGCTGAACGCGGTGGTCGACGCCGCTAACGCGCAGGTGACCTACCACGACGCCGAGCATCTGGGGATCGCCGTCGACACCGAGCGCGGCCTCATGGTGCCGGTCATCAGGAAAGCAGGCGACCTTAACATAGCGGGCCTGGCCCGGAAGATCGCCGACATCGCGCAGCGGACCAGGGCCGGGCAGGTCAGTCCCGATGAGCTGTCAGGTGGCACGTTCACCCTGACTAACACCGGCAGCCGCGGTGCGCTGTTCGACACCCCGATCATCAACCAGCCGCAGGTCGCGATCCTCGGTACCGGCATCGTGGTGAAGCGGCCGGTCGTCGTGGACGACCCGGCTCTTGGTGAGGTCATAACCGTCAGGTCGATGGTCTACCTGGCCCTGACCTATGATCACCGGCTGGTCGATGGGGCGGACGCCGCACGCTTCCTCGCCACGATGAAGAACCGACTGGAAGAGGGTGCCTTCGAGACCGGGCTTGGCCTTTAGCATTGTGCACCCCGGCCAGCCCCCGGTGACGCGCCAGAGCCCGCCGGACGCGGTACCAGGCTGGGTACTGTCTGTAAGCGCTTCGGGACACTGCGCGAGAATTGGCCCCAGGGGACCCACCCGGAGTCAGGAGGCGCCCGCATGAGGATCGCAGTCACCGGATCGTCCGGGCTGATTGGTACCGCGTTCGCCGATGCCGCGCGGAAGCGGGGCGACGAGGTCATCCGGCTGGTCCGCCGGCCGCCACGGGCCGCCGACGAGATCGCCTGGGACCCGGCCGCCGATCGCGGCGGGATTGACCTGGCCGCCCTGAACGGCACTGACGCCGTCCTGAACCTGACGGGCGCCCCGGTCGCGGCCGGCCGCTGGACGCAGGCACGCAAGGCAGAACTCCGGGCCAGCCGGATCCAGGCCACCGCCGGCCTCACCGCGGCGCTGATCGCGATGGATCATCCGCCCGCCACGCTGCTGTCTGGGTCTGCGATCGGATGGTACGGCGATACCGGCGGCCGCGAGGTCGACGAGTCGACACCTGCGGGCACCGGGTTCCTGGCCGGGCTGGTGAGGGAATGGGAGGCCGCCGCGGCGCCGGCCCGCGCCGCGGGGATCCGGGTGGTCACCTTGCGGAGTGGCATCGTGCTGGCCAGCCAGGGCGGGATGATGGGGCGACTGACCCCGCTGTTCCGGCTTGGCCTCGGCGCCCGGGTTGGCCCGGGAACTCAGTTCATGAGCTGGATTACCCTCACCGATGAGGTCCGCGCCCTGGAGTACCTGCTCGGGAATCCGGCCATGGAGGGCCCGGTCAACCTCACTGCCCCCGCCCCAGCCACCAATGCCGCTTTCACGGCCGCGCTCGCTAAGGCGCTCGGGCGCCCGGTACTCTTGCGTGCTCCGGCCTCGGTGCTCAAGGCCGCCCTAGGGGAGCTTTCCAGCGAACTGCTGAGCAGCGCACGGGTGATGCCGCGCAAGCTCCTCGCGGCGGGCTTCACATTCCGGTACCCGGACATCGCTGGCGGGGTCGCCGCGGCACTACAACCGGGTGCCGCGGACCAGAGCAGGACTGCTACTTGACCCCGGACGCCGTCCGGTGCCCATCTGACTGTCGGGATCCTGGCCAGCGGCCGAGCCAGCCGGGCTGGGCCGCCCGGCCTGGCGGTCCCGGCTGGCCTGCCTGTCCCGGCTGGCCTGCCTGTCCTAGCTGAAGCTCGCGTTGTACGCCAGGGCCGCGCTGCGGAAGCAGATCCCGCAGCCGCCCATCGGCGCCCATTCCCAGCAGCGGTATCTGCCACAGCGGCGGCACGGGACCCTGATAACCCTGCCGCCGCCTGATCACGCCCATGGTCAGCCGGAGCAGCCGCCGGGCGCTGATAGCCGCCAGCGCCGCCAGGGGAAGCTCGATCACCGCGGCCGAGAGCAGGCTCAGCTCGAAGCCCTTCGTGTGCGCGTCAAGCACGACGTCGAACCAGGCATCGCAGCACAGCAGCGTGGCCAGCACGACCAGGCAGATGATCAGCACCTGCCGCCGCCGCCAGGCTGCCCACCCGGTGGCAGCGAATGCGACGAGCAACGCGATGTCGAAGCCAACCCAGGCGCCACGCCAGCCGCCCGCGCGGTAATAGTGCGGCAGCGTCACCGCGAGCACGCCGGTCCAAACGGCCAGCCCGATGCAGCACAGGAGGATGACGGCCAGCACGGCCGTGCGCCGCCGCTCATAGCGCGCGGCTGCCGCCCGCTCGGTCCTGGCGCCCAGGCTGGCCAGCGCCCGCTGCAGCCTGGCCAGATCATCGGCGCTGATGTTCCGCAACTGGATCTCCTCGAACACCAGGCTCACCTCCTGGTCTCGGCAACCATCCCCGGCCGCGAGTCGTTACCGCCCCGCCGGTCTGCGGTCGTGCTGACATTCCCAGCCTCGCACTCAGGCGATTAGGCTGAAAAGGTGGGCACTTACGTAGCGGGCGACCTGGTCTTCGCGCGGGCCGGATTCGGCGCTGAGGCGGTCCCGTACCTGCGCGGCTGGGAACTGCAGCGGGCGCTGCACGAGCAGCGGGTGAACGGGGCCATCCCCGACTGCTGTCTGTTGCTGGAGCACCAGCCGGTGTATACGGCGGGCAAGCGAACCAGCCCGATGGACCGGCCGCTCACTGATCCTGGCGCTCCGGTCATCGAGGTGGACCGCGGCGGCAAGATCACCTGGCATGGCCCCGGCCAGCTGGTTGGCTACCCGATCGTCCGGCTGGGCCAGCCGGTTGACGTCATTGCCTATGTCCGGGCCATCGAGGAGGCCCTCATCCGGGCCTGCGCCGAGTTCGGCGTGGCAACCACCCGGGTGGAAGGGCGGAGCGGCGTCTGGATCCGTGACGGCACCGGCACTCCGGACCGCAAAGTCGGCCAGATCGGAATCCGGATCGCCGCGGGCGTGACCATGCACGGCTTCTCGCTGAACTGCGACTGCGACCTGTCCTGGTTCGACCGGATAGTGCCCTGCGGGATACGCGACGCCACGGTCACCACGCTGTCCGCGGAGGCCGGTCGGCCCATCACCGTCACCGAGGCGCTCGAAGCCGTGCAGCCCCACCTGGCCGAAACGCTAGGCGCCCGGCGGTGGCGCAGCCTGGCGGGCACCACGGAGCTGATGCCGCACGCGGCCGCTAGCGCCACCCTCCGCTAGGGCCGCGCCGCCGCCACCTGATACCCAGGCGCTGCGGCCAGCGCCACCGTCGCCGCCACGCACCGCCGCCAGCGCTAGCTATCCTCCGCGGAAACCTCAGCCGCGGTCCGGCTGATAGACCGCGGCTCCTGACGCGCGCCCGGCCAGCGCGGCGCGAACCCTGGCCTCAATCCGGGGCGGCAGGTAGCCGGCCAGCTCATCCGCGCGGGTGAACCGGAAATCGTCAAGCTCCTCGCGCTGCAGCACGATGCCGTCGCCGCCGTCCAGCGTGCCGCCGTCGAAGATCAGGTGCATGATCGGCCGCTGCAGGCTGCCGAACGGCTGCGACCAGTCAATCGCCACCAGCGGGCCAGGAACTAGCTCCAGGCCGATCTCCTCGGCCACCTCGCGGGCACATCCTTCGTGCGGCGCCTCGCCGTGCTCGCAGATGCCGCCGGGCACCGTCCAGTGATCCCGGTAGTTCGGCTTGACCAACAGCGGCCGTCCCGACGGATCGGTGATCAGCGCGCCCGCGGCTACGACGACGCCGGGCAGCTGCGCGAACCAGATATCAGGGTCGATGAAGTTGCCCGTGGTCATCGCCGCCCGGCCCTAACCTGCTGCCAGGCGGGCCAGGTAACCGCCGAGGTCGCCCGGCCGGACCGCGGTCTGCTCGCCGCTGTCCATGTCGCGGACGGTGATGGTGTTCGCCTCGGCGTCGGCCCGGCCGTAGATCAGGCACCAGCGCGCCCCCTGGTCGCCTGCCCACTTGAGCTGCCTGCCGAGCTTGCCGGATGAGCCCAGGTAGACGCTGGCCCGAAGGCCCGCGGACCGGGCCGTCGCGGCGAAACTGAACGACTGCCCCGCGTAGACCTCGTCCATCACAATGACCGCCACGTCCAGGCGGCTGGGCGGGTGCGGGCTGTCGGGCAGCAGCGACAGCACCCGCTCGATGCCCAGCGAGCTCCCGGTCGCCGGCGTGTCCGGGCCGCCCAGCTGCTCGATCAGGTGGTCATAACGCCCGCCTGAGCCGATCGACCCTGATCCGCCAGGCGCGATTACTTCCCATATCGGGCCGGTGTAGTAGCTGATGCCGCGTACCAGCCGCGGGGTGAAGACGATCCGGTCCGCCGGAAGCTGCGGGGCGACCAGCGAGAGCACGCTGGCGACCTCGTCCAGGCCGGCCGAGCCCTCCTCGCTCGGCTTCAGCGCCACCCGGATCCTGTCGACCGCGTCCCGGGCGGTCATCACCCCGACCAGCTCGGCGGCCTTGTCCGGGGTCAGGCCGCGGCCTTCCAGCTCGGCGATGACTCCCTCCGGGCGCACCTTGTCCAGCTTGTCCAGGGTGATCAGCACGCCGGGTCCCAGCTCGTCAGGGATACCGAACACCTCGAGCAGCCCGGCCAGCACCCGACGCGAGTTGAGCTGGATACGGAAGTCGCCGAGGTCCAGGGCGGCCAGCGCGTCGTGCTGCGCGCACAGCACCTCGGCATCGGCCAGGACCGACTTCGAGCCCAGCGTGTCCAGGTCGCACTGGAAGAATTCGCGGTACCGGCCCTTGCCCGGGCGGTCCGCGCGCCACACCGGGCCCATCGCGTAGCGCTTATAGGGCGAGGGCAGCTGGCTTCCGTACGCCGCCGCCACCCGGGCCAGCGGCACGGTCAGGTCATAACGCAGCGCCAGGTCAGTCTCGCCGGACGCTTCATGCTCGCCACGACGCAAGATCTTGAAGACCAGCTTGTCGCCCTCGTCACCGTACTTTCCGAGCAGCACGTCAAGGCGCTCGAAGGCCGGCGTCTGAAGCGGCTCGAAACCGTAGCTGGCGAAGACCGACTGGACCACGGCGAAGGCACGTTCCCTGCGCTCGAACTCGGCGGCCAGGAAGTCGCGCGTCCCCGAAGGCGGGTCAAACTGCGTGGGCATGCGCCCATGTTCCCCGACTGGCCGCCCGGGTGTCACATCGTTAGTGCCGAAGCACGACGCGCCGACCTTCAACCGCCCTCCATCCACGGCAGCGATGGCATACCTGTCCGGTTACAGCCGCGTTGTCCGGATGAGCCATCGGCGTGCCGGGCAGCGACCGCGCCGCGGCCGGGCCGCGACCTGATGAATCCAGGAATCCATCAGGATTCTTCGGATGAAACCGGCAATCCATCAGGCCGCCGCGACACGTTCTCCCGGCCCGTCTGCCCTCAAGGCCCAGTCTGCCCTCCAGGCCCAGTCTGCGCTCCAGGCCCAGTCTGCGCTCCAGGCCCAGTCTGCCGCTCCAGGCCCAGTCTGCCAGGCCTGCCCGGCTTGCCGGGGAGAACTGACCTTGACGGCCAGCGTCATCGGCCGTCTCCAGCCGGACGTACCCTGGGAGGCGTGGTACTCGCTCCCGATGAACGCCGACTCCTGAGGCTCGAGGTCCGCAACAGCCAGACGCCGATCGAGCGAAAGCCGCCGTGGATCAAGACCCGGCTGCGCACCGGTCCTGAGTACACGCAGCTGAAGCAGCTAGTCCGGCGCGAGGGCCTGCATACGGTCTGCGAGGAGGCCGGCTGCCCGAACATCTTCGAGTGCTGGGAGGATCGCGAGGCGACCTTCCTCATCGGCGGCGACCGGTGCACGAGGCGATGCGACTTCTGCCAGATCGCCACCGGCAAGCCGGGCCCGCTCGATACTGACGAGCCCCGCCGGGTGGCCGAGTCGGTGGCCGCGATGGGGCTGCGGTATGCGACCGTGACCGGCGTCGCCCGTGATGACCTGCCCGACGGCGGCGCTTGGCTGTACGGGCAGACCTGCCGCGAGATCCACCAGGTCGTGCCGGGCTGCGGCGTAGAGCTGCTGATACCCGACTTCAACGCGGACCGCGGGCAACTCGCCGAGGTCTTCTCGGCCAGCCCCGAAGTGCTGGCGCACAACATCGAGACGGTGCCGAGGATCTTCCGGAGGATCAGGCCCGGATTCCGCTATGAACGATCCCTCGAGGTGCTCGGCGCGGCCCGCCAGGCCGGTCTCGTCACCAAGTCCAACCTCATCCTCGGGATGGGCGAGGAGCGAGCTGAGATCAGCCAGGCGATGGCAGACCTGCGGGCGGTCGGCTGCGAGCTGCTGACCGTCACCCAGTATCTGCGCCCGTCGCCGCGCCACCACCCGGTCGACCGGTGGGTACCGCCCGCCGAGTTCGATGAGCTCGCGGCGCAGGCCGCTGACCTGGGCTTCGCGGGCGTGATGTCGGGACCGCTGGTGCGCTCGTCGTACCGGGCCTGGCCTGTACCGGCAGGCCATGGACCGCCGGGCGAGCTGACCCGCAGCACCGGCCGGGGGGCATTTCGCGCTGCGGACCCGGTGCTCGTATCCTCACGTGCATGGTGAACAAGCCCGGAGCCCCCGGGGGCCGTAAGGCCGCGGCTGACGCTGACGCCCCTGGACGTATTAAGCAGATTCGCATGGTTGCCGGGATTGTCCGCAAGGAGAATCCGAAAGCGCTCCCGATCGTCGCGGCGACCGGCCTCGGGATCGTCGCGATCTCCGTGATCCTCGGCCTGGTCCTGCACCTCCCGCAGTTCCTGATCCCGCTGGGCGTCCTGATCGGCCTGTCTGCCGCGATGATCGTCTTCGGCCGCTTCGCGCAGTCGGCGCAGTACTCGGCGATCGCCGGGCAGCCGGGTGCGGCTGCGGCCATCTTGCAGAGCATGCGTGGCAACTGGACCGTCACGCCCGCGATCTCCGCTAACCGGAACATGGATGTGGTGCACCGCTCGGTCGGCAGGCCCGGAGTGATCCTGGTCGGCGAGGGCTCACCGACCAGGCTGCCGAGCATGCTCGCGGCCGAGAAGAAGCGGATCGCGAGGGTCGCCTACGACGTCCCCATCTATGACATCCAGGTCGGTGATGAGGCCGGACAGGTGCCGATCCGCAAGCTCCAGCGGCACATCATGAAACTGCCGCGTAACCTGAAGCCCGCCGCGGTCACCGACCTGAACTACCGCCTCAAGGCGCTGCCGCAGTCGCTCCAGATGCCGAAGGGCCCGCTGCCCAAGACGGGCCGGATGCCCAAGGCGCCGCGGCCGAAGTTCCGCTGACCCGCGTCAGAACGCTCTGCTGACCTGTGTCAGAGCGCTCCGCCGACCCGCGATCGACGGGCCACGCGCGGTTCAGATCCTGATGACGACCGTGTTAGCGGCCTTGTCGTGCAGCCCGCGCAGGTCGGCGTCGAACACGACGGCCGGGATCACGGCGAGCAGCAGGATGGTACGGACCAACGACCAGATCAGGCCGACCGGCTTGCCGTCGAGCCTGATGACCCGCATGCCGAGCAGTCGCTTGCCTAGGGTGAACCCGGTCAGCGCGGTGAGCAGCCAGACCTCGGCCGCGAAGACAACGATTGTCCAGTACTGGGAACCGAACGCGCCCAGCGCGATCACCGTGCACAGCAGCCAGTCGATGATCAGCGCGCCGATGCGCCTGCCCATCCCGGCCACCGAGCCCGGTCCGGCCTGCGGAAGTCCCAGATGCTGCCCCGGATACTCGCTGTCCCGCGCGGGCGAGCGCACGCCCGACAGCCATGTTCCGGTCCATCGTCGGTCAGTCACGAACCAAAGGTATCCGGGACAGCGCAGTGAGAGCGACTGGCACCCGCTCCCCGTTTAGGGCTGCATTTCATGACTCGCGTCCCGGCTTAACATGGGCGAAACATTGGGGACACGGCTCGGAAACCGCCGGCCGTTAGCTTCAGGAGCGCGCCGGCAAGGGGCGCGGACAGGTTTGGGCAGCGTCAAGGGAGGGCCGGATGTTCACCAGCGGCGAGGAGATCCTGCGGTTCATCGGGGACGAGGACGTCCAGTTCGTCGATGTCAGGTTCTGCGACCTGCCGGGAACCATGCAGCACTTCACCGTCCCGGTTGAGTCGTTTGGGGAGAATGTCTTCTCCGACGGCCTGATGTTCGACGGCTCATCGATCCGCGGGTTCCAGCAGATTCATGAATCGGACATGCTGCTGCTGCCGGACCCGACGACCGCGGTTGTGGACCCGTTCCGGACCCGCAAGACGCTGAACCTGACGTTCTTCGTGCATGATCCGCTGACCGGTGAGCCCTACACCAGGGACCCCCGCAACATCGCCCGCAAGGCCCAGGACTATCTGCGCGGCAGCGGGGTCGCCGATACCGCCTATTTCGGGCCGGAAGCCGAGTTCTACATCTTCGACTCCGCGCGGTTCGAGACCTCGCCGCAGGCCGGGTACTACTACATCGACTCGGTCGAGGGAGCGTGGAACACCGGCCTCGATGAGCCGGGCGGCAACCTGGCCTACAAGCCGCGCTACAAGGGCGGCTACTTCCCGGTCCCGCCGACCGACCACTTTGCCGACCTCCGCGCCGACATGGTCAGGGCCCTCATCGACTCCGGCATCATGGTCGAGATGCAGCACCATGAGGTCGGCACGGCCGGGCAAGCCGAGATCAACATGCGGTTCGACAGCCTGCTGGCGATGGCCGACAACCTGATGCTCTACAAGTACGTGATCAAGAACGTGGCCAGGGCAGCGGGGAAGACCGTGACATTCATGCCCAAGCCCATCTTCGGGGACAACGGCTCCGGCATGCACTGTCATCAGAGCCTGTGGAAGGACGGCTCGCCGCTGTTCTACGACGAGGTCGGCTACGCCGGGCTCTCGGACACCGCCCGCTATTACATCGGCGGCCTGCTCAAGCACGCGCCGTCCCTGCTGGCGTTCACCAACCCGACCGTGAACTCCTACCATCGGCTGGTCCCCGGCTTTGAGGCGCCGGTCAACCTGGTCTACTCGCAGCGCAACCGGTCAGCCTGCGTCCGGGTGCCGATCACCGGGCCGAGCCCGAAGGCCAAGCGGATCGAGTTCCGGGTGCCTGATCCCTCCTCCAACCCGTACCTGGCGTTCTCCGCGATGCTGCTGGCCGGGCTGGACGGCATCAAGAACAAGATCGAGCCGCCGGAGCCGGTGGACAAGGACCTCTACGAGCTTCCACCCGACGAGGCACGCTCGATCCCGCAGGTGCCTGGCTCGCTGGACAAGGTGCTCGACACCCTCGAGGCCGATCACGATTACCTGCTCGAGGGCGGCGTGTTCACCCCGGACCTGGTCCAGACCTGGCTGGACTACAAGCGCTCCAACGAGATCGACCCGATCAGGCTGCGGCCGCACCCGCACGAGTTCGAGCTGTACTTCGACGCCTGACCGCTAGGGGAAGAACGTCAGGAACGCGCCGGATTCCGCCGTGCGGGGCGGCGGTCCGGGAGCGGGCGTGACCTCCACGTCGACCCAGCGGTTCTGGCCGTCGAACTCGGGATCATAGGTGTCCGGGTACGCGAAGGCGCCGTGCTGGAAGGTGGTCTGGCCGGGCGGGGTCGCGTCGGCGGTGCTCGGGGCGGTCAGCGGCCCGGCCGTGATCCCGTTGGCCCCTGCCCCGGTGCCGAAGTACTCCTCCAGCTCCTCGTAGAACCCGGAGCCGCCGCCGTAGTACACGGTTGCCTTGTAGTCCCCGGCAGGAAGCGTGACGCCGCTGTACGCGCACGCCACCCAGCCGCTTCCCGCGGCACCCGACCACGACGGTGAGACGCCGTCGGTGCCGGGAACGACGGCCTGCGCGGCGACCTCCCAGATCGCGCAGCGGGACGGCAGCTGAGCCGCTCCGGGAGGACTGTAGAACCAGATGTTGTTCAGTGCGCAGGACTCCGAGAGCAGGAACTCGGTCCCCATGGTCTGCTCAAGGTTGTCACCGCTCAGGCCCCCGCCCGGAGGTACCGGGTAATTCGGCCACAGCCGGTACGACGCACCGGCTGGGGCAGCATCTTCCACCTGCAGATCCATCCAGAAATTGTCGGTGCCCGAGCCCTGGGCCGGCATATTTACCGTCGGATCGGCCCCGGCCGTGCCGAAGACGCCCTGAGACATCGAAAACGGGGCTGGCAGTAACCCGGACTGGGCGGAGTAAGCACTCAGCGGTCCATTGACGATCCCTCCGCCGTAAGTCTGGCCAGCGCCGAACTCGTTATTGGTGTCGGGAAAGCTGCCGCTCAGTCCGGTGCAGGCGTTATAGCAGGCACCGATGCTTAGCGGAATCGGCGTGGTCAGCGGAACGTAGTTCCACTGGCCCGCGGTCAGCGGGCCCGAGGTGACGGTGGCGCCGGAGATGAGGGTTCCCGCGCCGTAGCCGGAGACCTGCCAGAGCGCGAACGTCTGCCCCGACGTCGACTGTCCGGTGGTGCAGACCCACCACCAGTAGCCGTCGAACCAGATGCCGCCCGCGGTGACCTCGAACAGCACCCCGGCCAGGAAGCTACCACCGTAAGAAACCGGGATAGAAGGCCCGTTCGCGGAAGTAAATGCCCGGTAAGTAGTCATCAGATGAATGTAACCGACAAAGTCTCGGCCGGGCCTCTGGTACCGTCTGATGCTCATGAGCGGGGGGTTCTAAGCGATGACCACCTACCGGCTGATGGATGGCGCCTCCGGCCGTCCGGGCAGCGGGCCGTCGACGGCCACGTCCTACCACGGCAACTTCCTGGCCGGCCTCGCATTCGAGGTAACCGCCAGTGGCACCTGGTTCGAGGGGTTCTGGTGGTGGGTCTGCGCCAGCGGGCAGACCACCACGCCGCAGAAATTCGCGCTCTGGCAGCTGACTGGCCCAGGGGGCGGCATACTCGTGCCTTACAGCACCGCCACCTCCGGCACGCTGGCCGCCGGGCAATGGAACTACGTGCCGCTGGCCACACCGATCCCGCTGACGCCGGGCGTCGCCCTGATGGCCGCAACTGGCTTCGTGGGTACCGGCTTTCCGGATACCAACGACCAGTTCGGCCCCGGCGACCCGTACCCGGACGGCATCACGAGCGGGCCGCTGACATGCTACTCGGATACGGGCGCGTCGAATCCGGCGCCGCACAACTGGAGCTCGCAGGGAAATTTCGGCACGGCGTCGTCCGACCCGACCGCACAGATTCCCTACGAGGGAAGCCACAGCGCGAACTTCTGGATCGACGTGCAGGTGGCCGACACGGCCCCGCCGGGGGCCTCCTACCGCCTCTGGCCGTCGTACCCGGCGCCGCTTGGCTACGTACAGGACAGCGCGCTTAATTTCACCCTGGGCACCGAGTTCACCCTGAGCCAGCCGTGCACGCTCGACAACATCTGGTTCTATTCCCTGCCGGGAACCACTCAGCTTCCGACCGTATGCGGAATCTGGGACGTCGCCTCTCAGACGCTGGTGTCCGGCACCGAGAACGGTTCGCCCAACTGGTTGCCCGCGGTAGCCGGAGGCGGCTGGGTGAGCTGCGCCTACGCCGGGATCACGCTGCCGGCCGGGGACTACAAGGTTGCGGTGTGCAATGGGTTGGCCAGCCCCGACTCGTGGAATGCCGCGACCCTCGACTACTGGTCTACCGGGCCTGGGGCCAGCGGAATCACGAACGGGCCGCTCTCAGCGCCGAATCTCACTAACGCCACGAGTCCCGGGCAAAGCACCTATAACCAAGGCACGGCGTTCACCTATCCCACCACTTACGACACGGGGGGCGCTCCCACGTACTGGGTGGACGTCGAGGTCACGCCCGCAGGCCTCCCGGGAGTCGTCAACTCGGGCGCGTTCATGACGTTCTTCCCGTAGGCACCGCCAGGCTTCCCGCTGGGGGATCTCGGCGACCGTAACACCGAATCCTCCTACACCGACAATGTCAATGGTTTCGGTACCGCAGTCGGATGGCCGAATCGAGAAAGGTGGGTGCGCGTGTCCAAGCTCTGGCGCACAGCTGTCGTCTGCACCATCGCAGGCAGCCTCATCACGGCGGGCGGCCTCCCGGCGCTCGCCGCCCCCGCGGCAGCAACACCGACGATCACGATCGCGGCCCGCACCAGGATCGAGGTCACGGGGGACGCCCTCGTCCTGTACCGGGGCAATCCCAAAGACCTGTTCGCCAAGATCACCGGCAACATCTCGGGCGCGGTCCCCGGCAACGTCGTCAGGCTGTACGCTCAGCCGTTTAGCCATCCGGCGAGGCTTATCGGGTCGGCGAGCGCAGCAGCGCATTACTCATTCACCGTCAAGCCAGCCATCGCCACCCATTACCGGGCGGAGCTCGTCACATCAAGCTCCGACCCCACCGTGGTGGTCAGTTCCGCGGTCGTCACCGTGTACCTCAGCTCAGGCTCACGGGTAAGCACCAAACGGGGCTGCGTCTCGGTGCCCGTGTGTCACCCGGCATACCAGCTGTACCTGTTCTTGCCGAGCACCCTGATCAGGCGGTACATGTCGAAGCACTGGTACGTCTACGTCGGGGTCCGGCTGGCAGCGACATCGAAGCCGCCGCCGGCACCGAAGTGGCTCTACCTGGACCGGCACGCCTCCGTATCCGGGCCGCACCGGATCACTGCCGACCAGTACGAGCGGACGGTGGGCTTCTCGCTGCGGATCGGCAATGACTCGGCCACCTGGGTCTTCCTGGTCTGCGCGAAGGACACCGAGCCCAGCGACGGCATCGGGCTGCCTGGCAGCCACGGCTGTGGCACGGGGCGCGTGCGCAGCAACGTCGCCTACCTCGGATAAGGACGGGCCCGGACCGGCGGCCGCGCTGGCTCAGCCGTAGAACAGGCGTTCCATCACGGCCCTGGCCCGCCTGGCCGTCCGCCGGTAGTCCTGGACCAGGTCCTGCGCCGCTTCCGGCCGGTAGCCCAGCAGCCGGGCCACCGCCGTGAGTTCCGGCTGCGCCGTCGGCACCACGTCTGAGGCCCGGCCGCGGACCAGCATCACCGCATTCCTGATCCGGGCGGCCAGCCGCCACGCCGCCTCGAGTACCTGCGCGTCGGCCGCGATCACCAGGCCCGCGTCGCGTGCGACGGCCAGCGCGGCGAGCGTTCTCGTGGTCCGCAGCGCGGGGATCGCGTGCGCATGACTGAGCTGCAGGAGCTGCACGACCCACTCCACGTCGGCGAGGCCGCCGGGGCCCAGCTTCAGCTGCAGGGCCGGCTCGACGCCCCTGGGCATCCGTTCTGCTTCCATCCGTGCCTTCAGCCGCCTGACTTCCCTGACGGCCGCCTCAGCCATCCCGCCCGCCGGGTAGCGGAGCTCGTCCGCGAACGCCATGAACGCATTCCCGAGGGCCAGATCGCCTGCTACCGGCTCAGCGCGCAGCAGAGCCTGCGCCTCCCAGGGCAGTGACCAACGCCGGTAGTAGGCCAGGTAAGACGCCCGGGTGCGGATCAGGGGTCCCTGCCGTCCCTCGGGACGCAGGCCGGCGTCGATCGGCAGCGCCGGGTCAGGACCGGGGCGGCCCAGCATCGCACGCAGCCCCTCAGCGACGGCGTGGGCGGCCCGGGTCGCGTTCTCCTCGTCCGCCCCGGGCAGCGGATCGTGTACGAACATGACGTCGGCGTCGCTCGCATAGCTCATCTCGTGCCCGCCGAACCTGCCCATGGCCAGCACCGCAATCCGGGTGGGCAGCGGCCCGGTGTCCTGCTCGACCTTCCTGGCGGCGGCCTCCAGCGCGGCGCCCACCGTCACCGCCGCGACGGTGCTGAGCGACTGGCCGGTCTCCTCGATATCCGAAAGCCCCAGCACATCGGCGGCCGCTGTGCGCAGCAGTTCCCTGCGGCGCAGCGCCAGGACCGCGGCGACCGCGTCGGCGGCCTCATGATGCCTGCGCGCTGCCGCGGCCGCCTCGGCCCGGAGGGCATCGGCTGGCCGCGGCACGAGCTGTGCGTCGTCGGCCAGCATGGCGACCGCCTCCGGCGCTCGGAGCAGCAGGCCGGCCGCGTACCGGCTGGAGGCAAGCAGTCTGGCCATCCGCCGCGCCACCCTGGTGTCATCCCGCAGCAGCCTCAGGTACCAAGGCGAGTCCCCGAGCGCCTCACTGACCTGGCGGAACGCGAGCAGTCCGGCGTCGGGCTGGGCAGCGTCGGCAAACCAGCCGAGCATGACAGGCAGCAGCGTGCGCTGAATCGCGGTCTTCCTCGAGACCCCTGAGGTGAGCGCTGCGATGTGCCTGAGCGCGCCGACCGGGTCGCTGTACCCAAGCGCCTCGAGCCTGGCCTGCGCCGCCTCGGGGGTGAGCCGGACGTCCTCTCCCGGCAGCCGGGCGACCGCCTCAAGCAGCGGCCGGTAGAACAGCTTCTCGTGCAGCTGCCTGGCGTGGCCGGCGTGCTCGCGCCAGCGGGAGGTGAGCTCGTCGGCGGGATCGGCGGGCCGCCCGCTGCGAGTGGTCAGGTGCATCGCCCGGCCGATCCGCCGCAGCACGGCCGGATCCTCGGGCAGCGTATGCGTCCGGCGGAGCTGATAGAGCTGAAGCAGGTGCTCCACGCCGCGCAGGAACCGGTAGGCGCTGGCCAGGCTCGCCGCGTCCTGCCTGCCCACGTAGCCGCCGGCGGCCAGCGCGGCCAGCGCTTCCAGGGTGGCCTGGACGCGAAGGGTCTCGTCGGTGCGGCCATGCACCAGCTGGAGCAGCTGGACCGCGAACTCGATATCACGCAGCCCGCCCGGGCCCAGCTTGAGCTCCCGGCCGGCCTGATCGGCGGGCAGGCTGTCCAGCACCCGCCGGCGCATCGCCTGCACGTCAGCCACGAAGTGGTCACGCTGAGCCGCCTGCCAGACCAGGGGGGCGAGCGCCCGCACATAGTCGCGGCCGAGGTCGGCGTCGCCCGCCACCGGCCGCGCCTTGAGCAGCGCCTGGAACTCCCAGGTCTTGGCCCAGCGCTCGTAGTAGGCCCGGTGGCTGGCCAGGGTTCGTACCAGCGGCCCGTCACGCCCCTCCGGGCGGAGGTTCGGGTCGACCGGGAACAGCGGGCCCTCCACCGATGGCTGCGAGCAGACCTGGATCATCGCGCCCGCCAGCTGCGTCGCAGCGCGCAGCGCGGCGTCCTCGGTCGCCCCACCGGCCGGTGCCGCGACGAAGATCACATCCACGTCACTGGCGTAGTTGAGCTCCCGGCCGCCGCATTTTCCCATGGCGATCACCGCGATCCGGCACGCGCTGGCTTCGCGTTCCAGCCTGGCCCGGGCGATCGCCAGGGCGGCCTCCAGCGCCGCGGCGGCCAGGTCGGCCAGTTCCGCCGATGTCTCCTCGATCGTCACCGCGCCGGTCAGGTCCCCGGCCGCCAGGTGCAGCAGCCGTTTCCGGTAGGCCACGCGCAGCGTGGTTACCGCTTCACCCTGGCCGCCACCAGCAGCGCTGCCGTCTCCGGCCCCGGCCGCCGCCAGCAGCTCGGCCCGCAAGCCGCCGGGCGGCGGCCGCCGCAGCCCCTCGGGCCCGGCCAGCACCCGCCAGTGCCCCGGATGCCTCACGAGGTGCTCGCCGAGCGCCACGCTCGCGCCGAGAACGGCGATGAGGCGGTCACGCAGGCCATGGTCGGTTCGCAGCGCCGTCCGCAGCCCGGCCTCGCTCCCCTGCCCGGCGCCTCTCCCCTGCCCGGCCACGCTCCGGAGCGCGGCCTCATCCCGCAGCGCGGCCTCATCCCGCAGCGCGGTCTCGTTCAGGAGCCTGGCCAGGGCGGCCAGCGCGAGATCAGGATCGGCGGCGCCGGCGATGGCATCGACCAGCTCCGCGTCCGCGCCGACCACATCGAGCTGGAGATCCGTGGTCAGCAGGCGCTCGGCCCGCGCGGTATCAGCGAACCCCAGCACGGCCAGCCGCCCGGCCAGCGTGGTCCCTCGCGGCATGCTCACCCAAGAACCGTAGCGAGGCCCGCGGCGCCCGGCACCTCGCACGAGACGGCACGAGCAGGCGGGAGGCAGGCATGCCGACGGTCAGAGCACCTTGAGGTAGCGGTCCAGCTCGAACTCGGTGACCTGACGGCGGAAGTCCTGCCATTCCTCGCGCTTGTTGCGCAGGAAGAAGTCGAAGACGTGCTCGCCGAGCGTCTCAGCGACCAGCTCACTGCCCTGCATGACATTGCAGGCCTCAGACAGGTTCTGCGGCAGCGGCTCAATGCCCAGCGCGCGGCGTTCCGCGCTGGTCAGCGCCCAGACATCGTCCTCGGCGCCCGGAGGCAGCTCATAGTCGGCCTCGATGCCCTGCAGGCCAGCCGCGAGAATGACCGCGAACGCCAGGTAGGGGTTGCACGCAGAATCGATGGAGCGGAACTCGATCCTGGTCGCATTCCCCTTCTGCGGCTTGTACATCGGCACCCTGATCAGGGCCGACCGGTTGTTATGCCCCCAGCAGACATAGGCGGGCGCCTCTCCCCCGGCACCGGCGATCCGCTCCGTCCCGCCCCACAGCCGCTTGTAGGAATTGACCCACTGATTGCACACGGCGGTGATCTCGGCCGCATGCCTGAGCAGCCCGGCGATGAAGGCCCGGCCGAGCTTGGACAGCTGGAACTCCGCCCCCGGCTCGTGGAAGACGTTCCGGTCCCCCTCGAACAGGGACATGTGGGTATGCATCCCTGAGCCCGGGTACTCGGTAAACGGCTTGGGCATGAAGGTCGCATAGACCCCTTGCTCGAGCGCGACTTCCTTCATGGCCAGCCGGAACGACATGATGTTGTCGGCCGTGCTGAGCGCGTCGGCGTAGCGCAGGTCGATCTCCTGCTGCCCGGGAGCCCCCTCATGATGGCTGAACTCCACCGAGATGCCCATCCGCTCGAGCATCACGATCGAGTTGCGCCTGAAATCGTGCGCGATGGTGTGCGGCGTATGGTCGAAATAACCGCCCGAGTCGATCGGCTGCGGCTTGACTCCGGGCTCCGGCTTCTGCTTGAGGAGGAAGAACTCGATCTCGGGGTGGACGTAGAAGCTGAAGCCAAGCGCGGAAGCCCGGGCCAGGGCGCGCTTGAGCACGTGGCGCGGATCGGCGTAGGACGGAGATCCGTCCGGCAGCAGGATGTCGCAGAACATCCGGCCCACCCCGGCGGCGTCCGCGCGCAGCGGCATCACCTGGAAGGTCGACGGGTCCGGCTTGGCGATCATGTCCGCCTCGTAGACCCGCGCGAACCCCTCGATGGCCGAGCCGTCGAACCCGATGCCCTCGGCGAACGCTCCCTCCAGCTCAGCCGGGGCGACCGCCACCGACTTGAGGTAGCCGAGGACGTCGGTGAACCACAACCGGACAAAACGGATGTCACGCTCTTCGAGCGTACGCAGCACGAATTCTTCCTGCCTGTCCACCCCGACATTCTGCCCGCTCCGTGTTTCCTGCACGTTACGCGGGCCGCTCAGCGGCGCTGACCAGCCCCTTTGCTGCTGGTCGGCCGGCCGGGACGGCCCGCTCCCGCTGGCCCGGCGCCTGCGCGGCCAGGCTCGCCGCCGTGGCGACGCTTGATCCTTAACGAGAGCCCTAAGCTGGACACGTGCCGACATTGCGGATCGCGCTCGCGCAGGTGAATGCCACCGTAGGAGATCTGGCCGGCAACGCTGAGCAGATCGTGAGCTGGACCACGCGCGCCGCCGGCCAGGGTGCCGCCCTGGTGGTCTTCCCCGAGATGATGCTGACCGGCTATCCGGTCGAGGACCTCGCGCTGCGCTCCTCTTTTGTCGAGGCGTCGGTCACCACTTTGCGCCAGACGGCCACCCGGCTGGCCGCCGACCGGCTCGGCGGCATCGCCGTCGTCACCGGTTACCTGGACCGGCGGACCGGCCTGCGGCCGCGGGTCGGGCTGCCGGTCGGTGCGCCGCTTGACGCGGCGGCGCTGCTGCACGGCGGGCAGGTCGCGGTCACCTCGGCCAAGCACCACCTGCCGAACTACGGCGTCTTTGACGAATACCGGTACTTCGTCCCCGGCGACACCCTGCCGGTCTTCCGGCTGCCGCTGGACGGTCAGGACCCGGTCGACGTCGCGATCGCGATCTGCGAGGACCTGTGGCAGGAGGGCGGCCCGGTCGCGGTGACCCGGGAGGCAGGTGCGGGCCTGCTGGTCGTTCCCAACGCGTCACCGTACGAGCGGGGCAAGGACGATACCCGCCTGGACCTTTGCCAGCGCCGCGCCCGCGAGGCCGGTGCGACGCTCGCCTACGTCAACATGATCGGCGGCCAGGATGAGCTGGTCTTCGATGGCGACTCGATCATCGTGGACCGGTCCGGGCAGCTGCTGGCCCGCGGCCCGCAGTTCGACGAGGCGCTGGTCATCGTCGATCTCGAGCTGCCCGCCGCCAGCTCGACCGGGCCCGCCTCTGGCGCCACCCCCGTCGACGCGAAGGACGGCACGGTCATCACCATCCAGCGGCTGGCCCTCCCCCCGCTCCCCGTCCCGCTCACCGTCTCGCTCCCCGTCTCGCTCCCCGCCCCGCTCCCCGTCCCGCTCCCCGTCCCGCTCCCCGTCCCGCTCCCCGTCCCGCTCCCCGCTAACGCCGCGCCCGAGGACGCCACGAAAGATCTTGACCGATTCTCAGCTATATCTACTGGAAAGTCGTCAAGATCATCGGGCTCGGAGATCTGGCCACGCCTGGCCGACCTCGCGGAGGTTTACGCGGCGCTGGTCACAGGTACCCGGGACTATGTGCGGAAGAACGGCTTCACCTCCGTCATCCTCGGCCTGTCCGGCGGGATCGACTCGGCGCTGACCGCGACCATCGCCGCCGACGCGATCGGATCCAGCCAGGTCCACGTCGTCCTGATGCCCAGCCGGTACTCATCGGATCACTCGATCAGTGACGCCGAGGACCTCGTCAAGCGCCAGGGCCTGCACGCCCGGACCGTACCGGTCCAGCCCATGGTCGACGCCTACGAGTCAGAGCTTGACCTGCACGGCCTGGCCGCTGAGAACCTGCAGGCCAGGATTCGCGGCATGATCCTGATGGCGCTGTCCAATGCCGAGGGCCACCTGGTGCTGACCACAGGCAACAAGAGCGAGCTCGCCACCGGCTACTCGACCCTGTACGGCGACTCGGCGGGTGGCTTCGGCCCGATCAAGGACGTAACCAAGACACTGGTGTGGGAGCTGGCCCGCTGGCGTAACGGGCAGTCGCAGGACCAGGGAGAGGTTCCGCCAATCCCGGAGAACTCGATCACCAAGCCGCCCAGCGCCGAGCTCGCGCCCGGCCAGCTAGATAGCGACTCGCTGCCCGATTACGCCGTCCTCGACGCGTTGCTCGACGACTACGTCGAGAAGGACCTGGGCGCGGCCGCGCTAGTCGCCGCCGGGTACGACCCGGGCCTGGTCGAGCAGGTGATCAGGATGGTCGACCGGGCGGAGTACAAGCGCCGACAGTACCCGCCTGGCCCGAAGATCAGCCCGAAGAATTTCGGCCGGGACCGCCGCCTGCCGATCACCAACCGCTGGCGCGAGCCGCTCCGCACAGCCGACTGAGCCCGGCCCGAAACAGTCGCGACCCGGACCAGCCGAGATCATCTTCCTGCCCCTGGGGGACGGCTAGAGGCTGAGACGCCAGCCCGCGGCGCCCGGGCTAAAGATCGACGCTGGTGCCAGGCTCGATGCGGCTGAAGGTCCCCCCGGACGGCCCGGCGGCCAGCGTCATCAGGCGCTCGATGAGCCCGAGCCCGTTGGCGTTCAGGAGCCCGTCGTGGATGGCGTAACCGCGCTGCGGGTCGACCGCACGACCGTAGTCGATCATCTCGGACACCTTGAGCCAGGGCGCGCTGACCGGCAGGAGCAGGGTCGGTATCGGCTCCTCGGGCACCGTAAGCGCGTCGCCCGGGTGAAAGATCTCGCCGTCGACCGCGAAACCGGTGTTCGCGACGATCGGAATGTCCTGGTGGATCTGCGCATGATCCCGGCCGTAGACATGCACGTCGAATCCGGCCGCCTGGAACACATCCCCGTGCGCGACCGTATGCACCCGGCCGCCGAAATCCGCGTACTGGCTGGCCACCGCGGCGTTGGTCCACACCTCAAGCTCCGGGTTGCCGGTCATCGCCGTCCGGAGAAGCTCGTCGTCCACGTGATCGACGTGCTCGTGGGTGATCAGGACCGCGTTCGCGACGGCCAGCGCATCCGGCCCGCTCCAGACCCCCGGATCGATGACTAGCGCAGCACCGTCCTTCTCCAGCCGGACGCCTGCATGTCCCAGCTTCGTGAGTCGCATCGTCACTCCCTCCGACCTCGGCTCGCTTATCCGTCGCCCTTCGCCGCCGACGATACCGAGCCACCCGCGGCCGCCCTGCTTTCGGCCCGGTGCGCCAGCCCGACGCACCGCCAGGCTGGCACGGGCTGCCCCGAGCGGCTAGTTCCGCCGTCGGCTGCCCGAGCGGCTAGTCGGCATCCAGCCGGGCCCGGCTGCCATCAGCGGGAGGCAAGGCCGCGTAGAAGCTCGTCGACCACGCGCCCGGCGTAGCCATCCTCGATCTGCTCCGTGCCGTACCTGGTGCGGATAAGCACCGCGCCGGTCAGCATGAACAGCGCCGCCTCGACGTCGATGTTCTCGCGAAGCTCGCCGGTCCCGATGCCGCGCCGCAGCACCGACCTGACCACCTCGCGACGCGGCTCAACGACCGTCTCGGTGTACCTGGCCATTACCCGCGGGTATTTCGCGCCCTCGCCCTGCAGCAGCGCGAATTGTCTCGCGCGCCTGGGATCGGCAGATTCCTTGCACAGAGCCTCAAGCAGCGCGATGAGATCACCGCGGACCGATTTGCCCGTAGGGCGGGGCAGCGGGACCCGCAGCCCCGCCAGCGCATCCAGAAGCAGATCCTCCTTGCCAGGCCAGCGCCGGTAGATCGTCGCCTTGCCCACGCCAGCGCGAGCAGCGACCTTCTCGATGCACAGGCCGTCCGCGCCTGACTCGGCGAACAGGCTCAGCGCTGCGTCGATGATCGCCCGGTCGGCTTCCTCACTGCGCGGCCGACCCGGCCGCCGCCGGGTCGGCTCGCCCTGGGCTACCTGCTCGCCCCGGGATGCCTGCTCGTCGCGGGCTACCTGCTCGCCCCGGAGAGCCTGCTCGCGGCCGGTCAGGTGCGTGCCCCGGACCGATTGCGCCGGTCCGCCGACTTGCTCCCGATCGGCGACTGCTATCGGCCGGCTTTCCCGGGCGGGGTTAACTTGCTGCACCATCGGGACCTGTCTGCCTGACCGGGCCGCCATCGGCGCCGACCGGGACTGGTACCGGCGTCAGCGCGCGCTGGGCGTTCGCGGCCCGATCGCCCGCGTTCACCGGAAGGCGAGCATGCTCCTCGCCGGACCGCAAGGTGAAAAGAAGCCCGGCGAACACCAGCGTGTAGGAGTTGATCGCCCACTCGAGCTGGCTCTGGCTCGCACCCAGGCCACCCTGCGGCTTGGGCTCGGAGATCGTCTTGAGGGCGATGTTCAGCACGGTGTTGTCGAGGACTATCGCCACCAGGCTGATGATCAGGGCGCTGAGGATGAGCCATCTGCGCCGGTAAATGGTCTGGGGATCCATGGTGTCCTTCGCCCGCGCCGGGAAGGCCCGGCTGCACAGCAGTGTTATCGCCGAAGCCCGCAGGCATCACAGGCCTCGCAGGCACCCAGGTGAGATTTAACGATACGAGACCGTATCGTATCATATTTCCGGACGCCATCTTTAGCGGGGCCGCCGGCCCCTATCGGTGCCGGGTTAGGCGTGTCATCATCGAATTGTCCGGGGACGCCGCTCGAGCGCCTCGAGACGTGGAGGCCCGGTATGACTTCGAACCATGATCATCACGTCCAGGCCGCGACGACCGCGCGGACCACGACAACGGAGCCGGCCAACGCTGCGCCAGCGGAACCTGCCGCCTCGCCAAGCACGCCAGCGGAACCTGCCGCCTCGCCCACCGCGACAGCCAAACCTGCCGCCTCGCCCACCGCGACAGCCAAACCCGCCTTGTCCGACATGCGGATGACCACGCCGCAGCCGCTCTACGGCGGTCGCGGCTCCCGGCGGATGACGGTCCGCGATATCGCGGCAGCCAAGGCATGCGGCGAGAAGTGGCCGATGCTCACCGCCTACGACGCGCTCACCGCACGTATCTTCGATGATGCCGGAATCCCCGTGCTGCTGGTCGGCGACTCCGCCGCGATGGTCGTCTACGGCCACGACACGACCATCCCGGTGACCGTGGACAACCTGATCCCGCTCGCCGCGGCGGTGGTCCGCGGCACCAGCCGTGCGATGGTCGTGGCCGACCTGCCGTTCGGCTCCTACCAGCAATCACCGGAGGCGGCGCTGGCCGCGGCGACCAGGTTCCTGAAAGAAGCGGGTGCGCACGCGGTCAAGCTCGAAGGCGGCTACCGCGTGGTCAGGCAGGTCGAGGACCTCGTGGCGGCCGGGATTCCGGTGATGGCCCACCTCGGCCTGACGCCGCAGTCGGTCAACGCCTTCGGCGGCTACCGGGTGCAGGGCCGCGGCGAGGATGGCGACCGACTGCTCCATGACGCCAAGGCACTACAGGCCGCTGGCGCGTTTTCGGTGGTATTGGAAGCCGTGCCCGCGGAGCTGGCCGCCCGGGTGACCGCCAGCTTGTCGATCCCGACGATCGGGATCGGCGCCGGGCCCAGCTGCGACGCTCAGGTGCTGGTCTGGCAGGACATGGCCGGGCTATCGCCGCGTACGGCCAAGTTCGTCAAGCGGTACGCGGACGTCGGCGGTGTGTTGCGCGACGCCGCGCAGTCGTTCGCCGCCGACGTGGCCTCAGGCGCCTTCCCGACCGACGAGTTCTCCTACAGCTAACCCAGGAAGGCGGGCTCTGACCCAGGAAGGCGGGCTCTGACCCAGGAAGGGGCGGGCGCTCCGTCGCTCGGGACGGCCAGGATCCCGGTATTGCGGGCATTCTGCGCCGATTTCGTACCATTGCTGCTCGCGCTTGACGCGCAATGGTGCGCCAATCAAGGGTACTGCGGCATGAAGCCCTTCCCTGTCCGGTAATCAGTCGTTACGATTTGCGCACAGGGAGATAGCTGCCGCCCGACTAGCACGAGCCGCTTTGCCTGAGCGGAGGGTGTGGCAGGCAGCACGGGTGGGCGAGGCGCCGAGTCGCGAGGGGGCTCAGAAAGACGAGGCTGGGATCATGGCTGCATCCAGCTCAGACGACCTGGGCCGGATTTTCATCAGCTACCGGCGCGAGGAGACTGCCTACTCGGCTGGCTGGCTGTTCGACAAGCTCGTTGGCTACTACGGCAAGGGCCAGATATTCAAAGACGTCGACTCGATCCAGCCGGGTGACGACTTCGTCGAGGTGATCGCGAAGGCGGTCGGGGCCTGCGACGTGCTGCTGGCGCTGATTGGGGATCATTGGCTCACCATCACCGATGAGACCGGCGGTCGGCGCCTCGATCATGCCGATGACTTCGTCCGGCTGGAAATCGAAGCGGCTTTAAAGCGCAATGTCCGCGTTATCCCGATCCTGGTCGCAGAGGCCAGGATGCCGAAGGAAAGCGAACTCCCCAAAAGCCTGGCCAAGCTGGTACGGCGGCAAGCGCTTCCGCTGAGCCCGACCCGCTTCGATAGCGACACCGCCAAGCTCATCAGGGTGCTGGACGAGACCATCATCGATGTGAAGGCGCAGCCGGCGGTCCGGGAGGACGATTCGCGCGGCCAGCAATCCCGCGCCAGGGAGCAAGCCCAGCAGAACGAATCGCGCGCCAGGGAGCAAGCCCGGCAGGACGCCGAACGAGCCGCGGCAAGCCGCCAACAGCAGATCGAGCAGCTGCAACGTCAGATCCGTGATCATGCCGCGCGGCATGACTGGCGCGCTGTCCTGGCCACCAACGACCAGTTGGCCGCGCTGGACCCCGCCGCCGCCGACCCCGACGCCCTGGCCACGACCGCCCGCGAGCAGATCACCCGCCAACAGGACGCCGAACGGGCGAAGACAGCGGAGCCAGACCCGGCGGGCAGCCGCCCCGGCGGCCCTGGAGCACCCGCCGCACGGCGCAGACGCCGGCCGGTGCTGGTCACCGCGGCCATTGGCGTAGCGGCCGTGGTGGTGATCGCCATTGTGGTCGGTGCGGCGCAAGGCCACACCCCTTCGTCCGCTGGCTCACATCCCCCGGCTTCTCCGACCGCCACGGTCACCGCTTCGTCCTCTCCGACCACGTCCACGGCCACGACGGGGCTCCCGACTGGATACGCGGGCACCTGGCAAGGAAGCCTCACCGCAGCCAATGGCTCCTCGGTCAACCTCTCCATGACACTGAGCCAGGGCTCGCCGGGCACCCAGATAGGAACGCTGGTCGATGAGACCTATGACTGCGACGCCGCTGTCTACCTTGAGGGCGGCAGCGGGCCGGTCTATCTCCGGCTGATCACGACATCCAACGCGCTGGGTGAATGCGTCAGTAACGCATACGCCCAGACGTTGCTGACATCGTCCGGCTCGCTCCAGTTCACGTTCGAGCAGTCCTCCGCGGTTAATCCGAGCGAGCCAATATCCGATGTCGCGAATGCATCCGGGCAGCTGAGTAACTCCGGCTGAATCGTTCAGGACGCGCGGAGGTGCTCGTCTCGTCGGTCACGCTCCGGCCCGTGCCGCCAAAGTGCCAGAACTCGGCCGTACCTCTTGACCTGGGCATCCCGCTCGCCCAGGTCCGACCGCCCGTCGCCGCGGCGGGCTGATGCCGGGGGTGGGCCGCGAGAAGTTAGATATCGGTGACGCGCAGGCCGGCGTGTGCCTTGTAGCGTCGGTTGATCGACACGAGGTTGGCGGTCAGCGCCTCGACCTGAGCGCAGTTGCGCAGCCGACCCGCATAGACCCCGCGCACCCCGGGTATCCGCTCGGCCAGCGCCTGGACCAGGTCGGTGGCCGACCGTTCGTCCCCGAGGACCATGACGTCCAGGTCAACTGCGGCAACGTCGGGGTCAAGCAGCAGCGTCGCCGATACGTGGTGGAACGCGCCGACGACGGTGCAGCCAGGCAGCACCTCAGCGGCCTGCTGCGCGGCACTCCCCTCGTCGACCGGGATGGGGTAAGCGCCCCGGGAGTCGAAGGCCAGCGGGTTCACGCAGTCGATCAGGATCTTGCCCGCTAGCGCTCCCGCTAGCTGCGCAAGCAGGTCCCGGTGGCCCTCCCACGGGATCGCCGCAATCACCACGTCCGCGGACCGGGCCGCGTCCTCGTTCGACGCGCCGGTGATCTGCGGCGGGGAGCCGATGCTCGCCGCGGCCGCGACGGCCCGGTCGGGCCTACGCGACCCGATGATCACGCGGTTACCGGCCAGTCCCAGCCTGCGGGCCAGGCCCCGGCCCTGGTCGCCAGTGCCGCCCAGGATGCCGACGATCAGTCCGGCGGCCACCGCAGCGGGCTCGCCCGCATCAGGAGCCGCCGCTGCCACGGTCCCAGTCGCATCAGGAACCGCAGCGGCAGGCTCGGCCGCATCAGGAGCCGGCGCTGCGGCGGGCTCAGATCCGCCGGGAACGCTTGTTCCGGCGGGCTCAGGCTGGCCGGGAACCCTTGTTCCGGCGGGCGCGCCAATGTCGGTGGCGGTTACGTCTGGATCGGGCGTTTTCTGGTCGGCGGCCATGCCGACGATCCTGCCAGATCGCATCCGGCCACCATGATCCCCGGGTCCGCCGGCGTCCGGGCGCGCCGCCGCGTAGCCGGACCGTCACGGTCTAGCTGCGCGGCGCCGGGCGGTCAGGCACCATGGAGGGGTGAATGCCGACCAGGTGGCTGTCATGCGGGAGCTGCTTGGCCCGAGCAGGTGGCTGGAGCGGGCCCAATCCTTTGCGGGTGCGCTGCGCGGATCGGCGCGGACGCCCGGCGGCCTGCTCGTGGTGGGCACGCCGGCCGACGAGCCATGGCACCTGACCGCGCACCTGGATCAGGAGAGCCGCCTGGCCGACCTGCCCGGCCTCGCGCCGACCCTGGTCCGGTGGGCGCCGCCACCCGGTGCCCCCCCGCACCTGAGCGTCGGGCTGTCCCGGCTGGAATCCGCCCGGCGCGGCGAGACGCTCTTCGTGGTCAGCCAGGACGCGGCCCCCGTCCCCCTCCTTGAGCGGGTGCACGACGCCCGCCTGCGGCGCCACCATCCTGGCCCTCGACGCCGACGACCCGGAACTCGAGGAGATGGCGCACGAGGCCCTGACGATCTCACCGGTGCTGGCGCCGTTCTCTTTTGATGCCGCTCAGCACCTGGTCAGCATGGCCGCCGGTGAGCAGCAGCGGCCTGCGGGCAGCCTGAGGGTCCGGCTAGCCCGGCTGCTCGACGCGGTGAGCGGCGCCCCGTCCGGCTAGCGAGCCGGCTGGGCTGGCCACGCGCCGTCAGCGGACGGGCGCGCGGCGGCACGGCGATCAGGAGTCGAGGCTCAGCACCATGGTGGGACGCTCGATGACATGGTCGTCGCGGAGCGGCCGGACGGCCGTCCCGATCGCGAAGAACTCGGTGGTGTGCGAGCCCCAGGTATGGCTGTGCTGGCGGAGCTGGACCCCGACGATGCCTTCGGCGTGCAGTTCCTCGGCCTCGGCCTGCATCCGGCTCATCGCGAGCTCGCGAGCGTCATAGAGAGCCTGAGTGAACTGCTCCAGCTCGACGTTGCGGCCGATGTTCCCCAGTTTCCCGCCCAGCCGCTGGTGCGCGATGTGGTAGACGCATGATCCCATCACCATGCCGAGCGGCGCGTAGCCCGCGCGGATCAAGGTCCAGAAGTCCTGGCCCGACAGGTCCGACGTGAACGGCAGCTTCTTGTTGTTGCGCCAGTCCTTCACCCCGCCGCCGCCAGCCCCCGGCTCGGCGTGGACGGCGGTGCCTACGGCGATGAACTCGGCGATGTCGTTACCGAACTCCTTCATCTCGACATCGAGCCGGACGCCCACGATGCCGTCCGCGCCCAGTTCCTGGGCCTCGGCCTCCATCCGGCTCATCGCCAGCTCGCGGGCGTGATACATGGCCTGCGAGAGGACATCAAGTTCCTGGTTCTTGCCCCAGCGCCCGACCTGCAGCCCGACGTGGTAAATGGAGCTGCCGAGGACCAGGCCGAGAGGACGGAACCCGACTTCCCGCACCAGCAGGAACTCATTGACCGACAGGTCCGACGTGAAGATCGAGCCAGGACGTCCTGGGCGCAGTTCCGCCAGGCGCCGCATCGCGTCCTGCGGTACTCCAAGCACCCCGAGATCGGTGCTCTGCTGGTCAGTCATGGCGCTCCTTGGCTGCCGTTAATGCGTTAGCCGTTAATGCGTTAGCCGTTAATGCGTCTTCGTCAATCCGGGTCCGCCGCCCCCCGGCGTAGCCCGGGTCACCGTGCATCCGGGCGGCGATCAGGGGCCAAGCCGCACCCGCGCTGCCTGGCGACGCTGCGGGTCCAACGAGAGAATCGCGAGGCTGGAACCGTGGATCGGCCGTCCTGACCTGGTGAACTGGGCGATGGCCGTGCCTATGATGGTGACCTCCACGATGTGATCCTTCCTGTGCTCCTGCATGGTGCACTCCCGTTCGCGGATCCTCGTGTCGATGCTGGTCACGACGACGCCGTCCGCCCCGTGCCGGGAAACGTCCTTCTCCAGCTGGATCCGGGCGTCGTGCCTGGCCTGATGGACAAGGTCGGTGTAACCGCTGACCTCGGCGCTGCCCGACCCCCAGCTGGTCTGGGTCACGGTCAGCCAGTCGTCGTGACGGGCCCCGACCGATATCCCGAGCACCAGGCCGGTCGGCACCCATCCCGCCATGATCAGCTTGGCAAAGTCCTGCCCGGACAGGTCGGAGGTGAATGGCTGCTTGAGCGGAACCCCGCCTGGTGCCCGCACCGCCGTGCCGATGGCCTTGAACTCAAGACCGCCTGCGGGAAAAGCACCGATCGTGAGGGAGACGCCGACGATGCCGTGGCCGCCGAGTTCAGTGCACTCGGCTGACATGCGGGCGATCGCCCGGCGGCGGGCCTCATAGAGCGTCCGGACCATGGGAGCGAACGAGCCCATCCCGCCGGCTCCCGACACAGACGTCACGCTCCGGTAAGGCGCGGCGTAACCGCCGTACCCGGCCCAGGCGCCCGGGCAGCTGAACCCCCCGGTATAGCCGATGTTGTAAACGGCCGCGCCGAGCACCTGGCCGACCGGCTCGAAGCCGACACTGCGAATTGCCGTGAACTCGTCGGCGGACAGCGCCGAGCCCCAGGTGCCGCTGCGTCGGATCTCAGCCAGCCGGGCCTCGGCCGCCTCCGGCAGCCCGTCGCCGGGCTGATGCTCGCTCACCCGCACGCCCCTTTCGGCCCCAAAGGACCGCTCCGACTCACGATACCGGGCACGCTCACGCCGCAGTACCGGCTGACCCCCCGCGAGGGGCTCCCCCGGGTGCGCCAACTGCCCGATCGTGATGACTTTTCCGCACATAAGCGCGGAGATACCGTCAGCACAACCTCGATCGCCCGGCTAGTCGCCGTCGGCGGCGTCCCATTCTTCGTTCCGCCGCTTGGCCGTCTCCAGGGCGCGGGACGCCTCCTCCCGGGTCGCGTAAGGGCCGAGCCGCTCCTTGGCCCGGCACCCGGCATCGGGCTCGACCGTGTTGTGCTTCAGGCAGAACCACCAACGACGTTCACCTTCCATGGCAACTAGACTCCCAGATCATGGCCACCATGCTCCAGCCCGGCCGGGTGTCTCCGATCCGCCACGTCCCGGCGACGATCGCAGCCCCCGAATACGTCGGCAAGAAGTACCCGAGGGTTGGCGAACCCGACGTCAAGGATGCCGAGACCATCGAGCGAATGCGAGTCGCCGGGCGCATCGCAGCTCAGGCGCTGGCCGAGGTCGGCAGGCACGTCGCACCCGGGGTCAGCACCGACGATCTTGACCGGGTGGGGCACGAGTTCATGTGCGACCACGGCGCCTACCCGAGCACCCTCGGATACCGCGGCTACCCCAAATCCCTGTGCACCTCGCTGAACGAGGTCATCTGTCACGGGATCCCCGACGATACCGTGATCGCGGACGGCGACATCGTCAACGTGGATATCACCGCCTACATCGGCGGGGTCCACGGCGACACGAACGCGACTTTCCTGGCCGGGGCGGTCGATGAGGAGTCCAGGCTCCTGGTCGAGCGAACCAGGGAGGCGATGATGCGTGGCATCCGGACGGTCGCCCCGGGCCGCCCGCTGAACGCGATCGGCCGCGTTATCGAGTCGTACGCGCGGCGGTTCGGCTACGGGGTGGTCCGCGATTTCACCGGGCATGGCATCGGCACGACGTTTCACTCGGGCCTGATTGTCCCGCATTTCGACGACCCGGACGTGACAGTGATCATGGAACCCGGGATGACCTTCACCATCGAGCCGATGCTGACGCTCGGCACCATCAGCTACGATATCTGGCCCGATGGCTGGACAGCGGTCACCAGGGACCGTAAGCGCACCGCCCAGTTCGAGCACACCCTGCTCGTCACCCCGGACGGCTACGAGATCCTGACGCTGCCGTAAGCCGCTCCGGCAATGATCCGTCCGCCGGATCGCCCGCCGCCGCGACCCGCTCCGCCGGATCGCCCACCGCGGCCACCCGCACCGCCGGCCCGCCCGGGCCGGCCACGCGCTCCGCATCGTCGGCTGGCGCTGCGGCGTGGGCTGGCGCTGCGGCGTGGGCTGGCGCTGCGGCGCCGGGCGCCGCCCGGCCCGCCGACACCTGCGCGCTCGGCAGCCAGGCCAGCCAGCGTGGCAGATACCAGCTGCGATCACCCAGCGTGATCATGCAGGCGGGCAGGAGGATGCCCCGGACCACGGTCGCGTCGATCAGGATGGCGGACGCCAAGCCGACGCCCAGCATCTTGAGATCGATCATGGAGAGCGTGCCGAAGACCGAGAACACCGCCGCCATGACCACTGCGGCGCTGGTCACCACGCCGGCCGTGCGCGCGATCCCGCCGATGACCGCCTCCGGGTTGCTGGCGCCGCCTTTTCTCAGCTCGTGGATCCGGCTCAGCACGAAGACGTGATAGTCCATGCTCAGCCCGAATAGCAGCACGAACATGAACAACGGTATCCACGGGATGATCCCGCCGTAGGCGGAGAAGCCGAGCAGCCCCTGCAGGTGGCCATCCTGGAAGATGAACGTGATGATGCCGCAGGCCGCGGCCACCGAAAGGAAGTTGAGGGCGATCGAGATCAGCGGGATCACGAGGCTCCCGAACGCGATCAGCAGCACGCAGATCGCCAGCAGCGTGACCGCGAGCAGCACGATCGGCGTGCGTTCGTGCAGCGTTGCCTTGAAGTCATAGCTCGATGCGGTGTCCCCGGTCACCGCGTAGCTTGTCCCGCTGACCCGGCCGATGGTGCCGGGCAGGACCTGGTTGCGCAGGTCAAGCAGCGCGGCGTTGGACGCCGAGTTGGTTTCGTTGCCAGCCAGCGGCACCTGGAGAATCAGCGCCCGGCCGCCGGCCGCGGTGGCCGCGGTGATCGGCCCCTGGATCGGGCCGTGCGCTGACGCCCTGGCCTGCAGCGCGGCGACCGACCGCTGCATGGCGGGCCCGGTCAGGTTAGCGCCGGTGACCACCACCTCGGCGGGTGCCGGGCGGCTGGGAAAATCCTGCTGGATGTGGTCGAGGGCACGCACGGTCGGCAGGCTGGAGGGCAGGTCGACCCACGGGTTGCTCAGGCGCATCCCGAGCGCGGGCATGGCCAGCGCGAGCATCGCCAGGGTGGCGACCCCGCCCCAGAGCAACGGCTTCCTGGCCACTCGGACTACCAGGCCCGCCCACAGCCGGGACGGCGCGGCGGCCGAGCCCTTGCGGCCGACCAGCGGGATCCGGAGGCGATCCGCCCACGGGCCGAGCCAGGCGAGCATGGCGGGCAGCGCGGTCAGCGAGCCGAGCACCGCCACTCCGATGACCATGATGGTCCCGAAGGAGATCCCGGTGAAAATATCGATGCCGGTGAGGAACAGGCCGGCCAGGGAGATCATGACAGTCAGGCCGGACACGACCACGGCCCGCCCCGAGGTGGCGGCGGCGATCCTGATCGCCTGCAGCGGCGTCCGGCCCGCGGCCCGTTCCTCTCGTTCCCGGCGCAGGTAGAAAAGCGAGTAGTCGACTCCGACGGCCATCCCGATGACCAGCACGATCTCGGAAGTGCCCGCATCGACCGGCAGCCAGTGACCCGGAATGGCCAGCAGCCAGACCGTGGCCGCGACCGCGCTTCCGGCCAGCAGGACGGGGATGGCCGCCGCTATCAGCGCGCCGAAGACCACCAGCAGCAAGATCAGCGTGAGCGGCACCGAGGTCAGCTCGGCCCGCCTGAAGTCCTGGGCCAGCATCGCGTTGCCGGCCCGGTCGGTGCTAGCGCCGCCCGCCTCCTGCACGGTGATGAACGGGAACCGGGCCTGGATCCTGGCCACCGCCGCGAGGTCGGCGACCACCGTGGAATCCGCGTTGGCGTGCGGGCCCGCGACCTCGAAGGTCACCAGCTCCGCGGCGCCGTTCGCCGACCTCAGCGCCCGGCCCGCCGCTTCGAGCGGCGAGCGGATGTCCATCGCGGCCCGGGGCAGCCGCTCCAGGGCGGCGACCACCTGCCCGGCCGCCCGCCGGATCTGCGGGTCGTCGGCAACAGTGCGTCCCGCGGCCGCGATGAGCACGCTCTCGACCGGCGCGCTCGTCACGTTCAGCCGGTGCAGAATCTGCTCGGCCTGGCCGGCCTGGCCGGGATCGTATTGCTGCACGCTGGCGCCGGTGACGAACTGGCCCGAGATGAAGGCGGCCAGCAGGAATCCGAGCCAGCCGACCAGGGCGGCGCCGCGGTGCCTGGCGCTCCACCCGGCGATCCGCTCCACCAGCGGCGGCCTGGTGCGCCCGCCGCCCGAGCGGCCGCGCCGACGGCCCGGCGAGCCGCGAAGCGCGGCCTCGCTGTCGATCTCACCATCGACCCAGGGGGCCAGGTAGGACACGGGTACTGCGGCAGGAGCGGGCTCGGGCATGTGGGCCTATCTCGCTGGGAACCTGGTACCGGCACGTGCGCGCGGGACCCGGCGCGAAGATGCCCTGAACTCGAAGGCTACCCCGGTAACTGACATGCGTGTCACCTCTTCCGGGCAAAAACTGAATCGCCGGTTAACCAAGGGGTGCCAGCAGCCCACTCGCCAATGCCCGCGATGATAGGGGCCCATGGGAGAGCTGATCCTGGTCAGGCACGGCGAGACGGAGTGGAGCGCGGCCGGTAAGCACACCGGCCGCACCGACGTTCCGCTCACGGAAAAAGGTGAAGCGGCCGCGGCCGCCCTCGCGCCCGCGCTGGCCAGGCGGCCGATCCGGACTGCTGTCACGAGCCCGGCCCGCCGGGCGGCACGCACGGCTGAGCTGGCCGGATTTCCCGACGCCGCGGAAGATCCCGATCTCCAGGAATGGGATTATGGCGGCTACGACGGGCTGACCACCGAGCAGATCAGGGCCCGCCGACCCGGCTGGTACCTCTGGCGCGATGGTGTCATCCCAGGTGACGCGGCCCATCCGGGCGAGACCCTGGATCAGGTGGGAGCACGGGCCGATGCCGTGCTGGCCCGGGTCACCCCGCTGCTCGACCAGGGCGATGTGGCGCTCATCGCGCACAGCCACCTCCTGCGCGTGCTCATCGCCCGCTGGCTACGGCTGGAGCCGGTCGGTGGCCGGCTGTTCCGGATGGATACCGGAACGCTGTCGACGCTCGGCACCGAGCACGGTGAACGGGTCATCAGGTCGTTGAACGTGCCGCCAGCTAGCTAGCGGCTCACGACCAGCCCGCTAGTGGCGTTGCTATCGAGCCGCGACCACTACTCCGGCCGGGTTTCCTCTTCTATCCAGGCCAGGTAGGCCTGCGAGCCGGCCACGATGGGCGTCGCGACTATTTCGGGTTCGTCGTAGCTGTGCCGCTGCGCGATGAACTCGGCGAGCGCCTCGTAGCGGCGAGCGGGCAGCTTGAGCAGGAGCAGCCATTCCTCGGCGCGCTCCAGGCCGTCCTCCCACCAGTAGGTGCTCGCCACCGGCCCGGTGACGTGCGCGCTGGCCGCGAGCCTGGCCGCCACGGCGAGATGACCGAGCTCCATGGCCTCGGCTCGTGAGTCAGTGGTGGTCTGCACCTGCAGGTAGCGCGCCTGCTCGCCGCCTGCCCCGCCCTCGCTCGCCATGAGTCCAGATCGTACGCTGCGGCAGGCACTGGCGCCGCGCGTAACCTGGCCCTGCTAAAGGAGTGATCAATGAGCGGTCCGTTCTGCGTCGTGGTCAACCCTGCCGCGGGACAGGGCCGGGCGCGGGGGGTCCTGCGGCCGGTCCGCGCCGTGCTCGACGCGGCAGGCGCGACCTATCAGGTCAGCGAATCCTCGAGCCTGGACGACGCGCGTCGAATTGCCCGCCGGGCCGCTGAGCTTGGCCAGGTTGTGGTCGCGCTGGGCGGGGACGGCACGGCGGGCGCCCTGGCCGGGATCATGGCGGGCGCAGGCGGGCGTTACGGCATCATCCCGGCCGGGCGCGGCAACGACATCGCCCGGGTGCTGGGTATACCCGCCGATCCCTCCTCGGCCGCGCGGGTACTGCTGGACGGGCAGCCGCGCCAGGTCGATCTGATTGGTGTCAGCGTCCCCGGGCGCCAGGAGACCGCGGTGGCCGGCAGCGTCTACGCGGGCGTCCCCTCGATCGCAGGCGAGATCGCCAACACCGAGCGCTGGATACCCGGGCCACTGCACTACCCGGTGGCCGCGCTGCGCGCGCTGGCCAGGTGGGCGCCCGCTACCTTCCGCGCCGAGATCTGCAGCGGCGACGACGTCGTGGTGCGCGAGTACCCGGGATACGCGATCGTGGTGGCCAACGTGGCCTACTTCGGAGGGGGCATGCAGGTCGCGCCGATGGCCGTGATCGACGACGGAATCCTTGACATCGTCATCATGCAAGACGGCCCCAAGCTCGCGTTCCTCCGGGCGCTGGCCGGGATCAGGAGCGGCAAGCACCTCACGTTGCCGCAGGTCAGCGCGGAACGCGGCACGGCGGTGACGCTGAGCATCGACCGGGACATGCTGGCCGCCGCCGACGGGGAGGCCATCAGCTTCGCCGCCCCGCTGCCGGCCGGGACGCCGCTGCGCATCCGCGCGCTGCCCGGCTGCCTGACCGTGCTGACGCCCCGCTGACCGCGGGCCTGGCGCACCGGGCCATCCGCGGCCCGCGCCGGTACGAGCGCCCGGTCCGCCAGGCGGGCTCCGCGGCTGGTGGCTAGGCGGGGTCGTAGTAGTGGGCGTACTGCCAGATGCCCCGGCTGACCAGCGCCGCATCGGTCAGCGCGCCGAACCTTCCCGGCGCCAGCCCCGCCATCCAGGCCGGCGGATCGCTCCCGGCGATCGAGGCCGCCAGTACCTCGCCGATCGCCAGCGAGGAGGAGAACCCTGACCCGTTGCAGCCGCTCGCCACCCACAGTCCGGGCACGTCAGGCACCGGTCCGGCCACGAAGAGCCCGTCCGGGCTCATCGTGAACAGCCCGCCGCGATGCTCGGCCACCGGGCCGGCCCCCGCCAGCGGTGCCTCGGCCGCCACCTGGCCGCCGAGCCGGCGGAGGGCGGCCAGGTCCAGCGGCACGTCGTCGGTGCTGAAGGACGGCCGCTCGGCTCGTGGATCGACCGGCAGCGGGTCGGCCTCGAACCCGCCGACCATCAGGCCGCCGCGGGCGGGCCGCAGGTAGACGGCCGCATCGACCACCCTGACGATCGGGTCAGCCGGATCGACGTCATCGGATGGCTCGGTCACCAGCAGCTGATGCCGCACAGGCGCGATGTCGACCACGCCCCCGGCCAGCTCCGCCACCTGGCGTGCCCAGGCGCCCGCGGCGTCAACGGCGATATTCGTAACGATGGACCGGGCCATGGTCTCGACGCCTGCTACCCGGCCGCCCGCGGAGGTGACGGCGACCACCGGCTCGGTTTCGAGCACGGTCACGCCGATCAGTCGGCAGGCGGTGAGATAGGCCTGGATCAGGCTGACCGGCTCCTCGATGTAGATGTCCTCGGGGCACCAGACCACCTGCTCGTCGCCCGAGCCGCGGTAATACGACACCCGGCCGGCCAGCTCAGCGGCCGATACCTCCCGGACGTCAGCCCCCCAGCCCCGCGAGGCGGCCGCCTCGGCCCGCAGGTACTCCCGGTGCCGGTCGGTACGCGCGACCAGAAAGCTGCCGCTCCTGAGAACCTCGAGCGGAGCCCCGGCCCAGTCCCCGAAGCTGGCCGCCCGCGCGATGCTCCGCCTGGCCAGGATCGTCCGCGCCTCGTCGGCCTGCACCGACTTGAACAGCCCGGCCGCCCGGCCGGACGCCTGCGAGCCGGCCGTGTGCCGCTCGACCACCACCACCGACCGGCCGGCCAGCGCACAGTGCAGCGCCGTGCTCAGGCCGAGTGCGCCAGCCCCGATCACCACGACGTCGGCGTCCACTGGTCAGCTAGCGAGGAGATGGCGGTCGGCCGGCTCGCCCAGCAGTTCGTGCGACACCTTGTCCAGCATCGCGGCCAGATCAGCGTGCTGCTCGGGCGACCAGCCGGCCAGCAGCCGTTCTAGCCCTTCCCTTCTCGCCTCGAACAGCCGGTCCGCGGCCACGCCACCCGCCTCGGTCAGGGCCAGCAGGCCGTCGTCGCGCTGGACCAGGCCCTCAGTCACCAGCCGGTCCACGTAGGTCTTGCCATAGTCCACGGTGACCCGCGCCTCCTTGGCCAGCTCGATCCCGGGCAGCGGCCCGGACTTGGCCAGCCGGGCCAGCACCCAGCAGCACGCGGCGGGCAGCTCTAGCCCGCACAGATCGGCGAGCCGCTCGTAGCCTTTACGGCGCAGGTCGGCGTCGGCCAGCCGGAGCAGCGCACGCTCGATCTCCTCGACCGAGGTCCGCTGCGCCGAGCCGGCGCCCAGGCCCTCGCCGATATCGGACGCCCCGGCGGCAGTGGCCCGCAGCGGCACCTCGCGCAGGAACCACGACAGCACGAACGCCACCGCGGCCACCGGCACCGCCACCAGGAAAACGCGATCGATGGCGAGGCTATAGGCATGCAGCACCCCGGTCCGCAGCGCCGGGGGCAGCTTGTCGATCTGGGCCCGGCTGGCCCCCGATCCGGCCGCGAACCCGGCCGGAACCGGCGCGCCGTGCAGCGCAGCGATCAGCTCGGATGCCAGCCGGTTCGCGAAGACCGACCCGAAGATAGCCACCCCGAACGAGCCGCCGATCGATCGGAAGAAGGTGGCACCCGAGGTCGCCGCACCGAGATCGGCGTAGTCGGCGGAGTTCTGCACGGCGATGACCAGCACCTGCAGGATCAGCCCGAGGCCGCAGCCGAAGACGAACAGGCAGGCGTCCAGCTTCAGCGTCGAGGTGCTCTCGGTCAGCGTGGACAGCAGGACCAGCGCGATCGTCACCACCGCCGTGCCGATGATCGGGTAGATCCGATACCGGCCCAGCCGGGAGATCAGCTGGCCGCTGGTCACCGACGTGAGTAGCAGGCCGACCACCATGGGCAGCAGGTAGACGCCCGAGATGGTCGGCGACACGCCCCGCACTACCTGCAGGTACAGCGGCAGGAACGCGAGCGACCCGAACATCGCGAAGCCGGCCGCGAAGCCGATCGCCGAGCTCACCCGGAACACCGGATTGCGGAACAGCCGCCGAGGCAGCACCGGCTCGGCGGCCCGCCCGGCCGAGATCCACCAGGCCACGGCGAGCACCACCGCCAGCACGCCAAGACCGATGATCACCGGCGACCCCCACCGGTAGGTCGTCCCGCCCCACGAGCTGAGCAGCACCACGGCCGTGGCCGAGCCGGCCAGCAGCAGCGTCCCCAGATAGTCGATTTTGTGCGATTCGCGGGCCGACCGCGCGGGCAGCGCCACCGCGATGACCGCGAGCGCCACGACCCCGATCGGCAGGTTGATGTAAAAGACCCAGCGCCAGCTCAGCGAGTCGGTGAAGAACCCGCCGAGCAGCGGCCCCGCAACACTGGCCACGCCGAAGACGGCACCGAAGGCGCCCTGGTACTTGCCCCGCTCGCGGGCCGGTACCACGTCCGCCACGATCGCCTGGGCCAGCACGATCAGGCCGCCGCCGCCGAGCCCCTGCAGCGCCCGGAAGGCGATCAGCTCGATCATGGTGTGGGCCAGGCCGCACAGGGCCGAGCCGATCAGGAAGACCACGATGGCGGCCTGGAACAGGCCCTTGCGGCCGTACTGGTCACCGAGCTTGCCCCACAGCGGCGTCGATGCGGTCGACGCGAGCAGGTAGGCGGTTACCACCCAGGACAGATGGCTGAGGCCGCCGAGATCGCCGACGATGGTGGGGAGCGCGGTCGCGACGATGGTCTGGTCGAGCGCAGCGAGCAGGATCGCAAGCATCAGCGCCGAATAGATGATCAGGAGCCCGCCGCGCGGTTTGACGACGGCGTCCGCGGTTCCAGGTCCGGCCGCCATGCAGGTAACTTACCCCAGCCCGACATTTCCTCCCCGGCCGCTGGTCCTCCCCGGCCGGGGTGGCCCTCCCCGGCCGGGGGCCCACCCCGGCCGGCCGCTCAAACGCGCGATCGCTGGCGCCGGCCGGTCAGTAGCCGCCGCCTCCCGAGCTCGGCGAGCTGCTCTTCGTGGCGGTCAGCTTGGCCCCGGACGGCGTCATGGCGTACCAGAGCCCACCGGACGCATTGAGCCCGTTACCGCTGGTCTGGCCGGCCGACGAATCGCCCTTGTAGGTATAGAGCGGGTGTCCGTCATAGGTGGCCTGGAGACTGCCATCGGACCGCTTGATCGTGCCCCACTTCCCCGGCAGCGACACGCCGGAGGCCGCGGTCGGCTTCCCCTTCACCGGCGGCCAGTACGTCACGCAGGACCCGCTGCAGTTCGATTTGGTCGGGGTGTCAATCGCGAACCAGTAGAGCGTGAATCCCTGGGCGTCGGTGAGCACCGTGCCGATCGGCGTGCTCGCCGTCTTGATCCCCGTCGCATCGTTCGCCAGGGAACTGGCGGAGCTGGACGGGGCGGCGGCAGCACCGGACGACGGGCTGCTCGGGGTCCCTGAACCGCTCGAGGCGCTGCTTCCGCACGCCGCCAGGAAGATCACGGCGGCGGCAGCACCGGACGCCGCCCACCATCGACTACGCATCGCGTTATCTCCGTTCCATTTCAGTGCCAGAGCTTGCTATACCCCTCTCACGCAGCGGCCGACAGTTTCGTTCAGCTGAGGTTCATCCGGCCATGCGCTGGCACAGCCAGGCCAGGGACAGCGGGTACCGGTAGTCGATCCCGCCGTGCGTGGCGTCGAAGAGCTCGAACCTGACCACGTCAGCGCCCACGCCGATCTCGTGCAGCGCCCCCCGGAAGGCCTCCGCGCCGAGGTCAAGGAAGAAGTCGTCACGACTGCCCGCGTCGATCCAGATCGAGCGGAGCGACCGCAGCGCGCTCGCGTACCTGGGCACCATCCGCACCGGGTCCCAGTCCAGCCATCGCTGCCACACCTCGGATCGCAGCACCCCGGTGCGGGTGTCGAACGGCAGGTCCACGCTGCCGTCCTCGCGCGCCGAGAAGCAGGCCGACACGCCAAGCAGCATCAGCAGGTGCTGGTCGGCTTCCTTGGTGAACGAGTCCCTGGAGGTGAAGTCGTCCCACCACCGCCAGATGTCGCCGCCGTAGTCCCGCAGCAGGCGCACGCATCTGGGGAAATCGGGAATGTAGCAGTACTCATAGAGCGCGTCCCCGGCGTGCGTGGCGAGCGCCCCGAACAGGTCGGGCCGCAGCATCGGAGTGATCATCGCGCCGAAGCCGCCGCTGGACTTGCCCATGATCGCCCGGTGCGCGGGGTTGGCCGTCGTCCGGTAGTGTCCGTCCAGCCAGGGCACGATCTCGTCGCACAGATACGAGTGATACCGGCCGGTGGCCGGCGAGTCGACGAACTGGCTCCCGCCGTACCTGGTCCACGCGTCCACGTAGACGACGATGGTCGGCGGCGCGGCGCCGCGCGCGAAGACCGCATCGGCCGTCTCAATGAACGGCTGCCGGAAAGGAGCCCGGTTCCGCCACATGGCCAGGTTCCCGGTATAACCCTGGATCACGTAGACCACCGGGTAGCGGTGATCATCCGCGTCGTCGTACCCGGGCGGCAGGTACACCCACAGCGGCCGCTCATGCGGGTCACCCAGCGGGTTTCCCCGGAGCAGCTCGCTGGTCACCACGTGCTCTTCGAGCTGTCCGGCCAGGTCGGCGGACCAGGGCAGCATGGAATCTCCTCCTTCAGGCGCGGACCCCCGCCCCACACGATCTCACAGGGCATCCATAACGGGTGGCACCAGCCAAGTGTCGGCCGCCCAGCCCGTGCCGTCCCGCGCGGCCGGCTGCCACCGCTGTCGCCGCTGCTCGTCAGCCGGCCAGCGGGTTGGTCACCCGGGCCATGAACAGCGGCTCGCCGGTGCTGGTATCGGTCACCAGCAGCAGGTAGGGCCGGTTGAATTCAATCTCGAGCTCCAGCGCGGACGGCGATATGCCCACCGCAGTCGCCGCGCTGGCCACGGTGCCCTTCTCGCCGACCCGGAGCGTGGCGGCGTGCTGCACGAAGGCGATGCAGCAGGCTCGGGGGGACAGCCCGGTGAAGTCCGCCGAGTGGCCGAACGCCACGCCCATGCCGAGCCCGCTCAGCAGGCCGTTCATCTGGACCTTGGAGCTGAGGCTGACCCTGGGCAGCGCGATGGCGGTCCGGCCGGTGCCGCTCGCCAGGCCGGTAGAGATCTTGCTCAGCGTGGCCGCGCTGAGCGCCGGGCAGCCCGCCGCGCCCGAGTCCGGCAGCAGCGCCTCCATGGCCAGCTTGCCGCCCTTATACGGGATCTGGACGGCGGTCCAGCCGCCTGCCTTCGCCACCCGGAAGTCCTCGCCCTTCATGAATTTCGCGGTCACCGTACCGCCCGCCGCCGTCGTGAACGGCTCAGAGCTGGTCCGGCTGGCGTCGAATGGCGTCGCCCAGGCCGCATGCAGGTACAGCGCGTCGGTCAGCACCCAGCCGACGTTCTGCAACTGGCCCGGGCTCAGCAGATGCGGGATCTGTCCCCTGGTGGCGGCCGAGATCGCGCCATTGATCTGCTGCTCAGCCTGATCGGGCTTGGTGAGGAGCGGCACCCGTCGCACCCCGGCTCCGTAGCCTGTCGCGACCGCGTTCAGGTAGCTGCGCAGAACCGGCAGCGACGGGTCGGCCCACACCTGGTCGCTGTCGGCCAGCGTCACGCCCGGGCCGTCCAGGCCGCGCAGGCCGGCCGACCTGGCCTGCAGCCCGGCCTCCAGCGCCTGGCCGCCGGTCGCGGGCAGGTGCAGCACTCCGGCCATGGCCTGCGCGGTCCCGCCGCGGGCCCCGAGGTAGGCCATGCCGAGCCCGGTGGCCAGGCTGGCGGGCGAGAACACCAGGTTGGCGTGCGGCTGCGTCCGGCACCAGGCGCCCAGGACGTCCAGCCCGAAGGCGGTGTCGGCCGCCCCGTAGGGGCGCGGGTCGGCGGCGGGCTCCCTGACCGCCACGCCGCGGCTGATGACCGCGCGGCTGACCACCTGACCGGAGACCTTCGCGCTGCCGCATCCGGCGGCGACCAGCGCCACCGCCGTGATGCAGGCCGCGGCCCGCAGCGAGTTCCTCATGCTGGTCAGACGGAGCCGGGCCGGACTCGGTTGCATAGCCGGACGTATTTCCTCCGGCGCCTGCGGCCTTCCTTCGGCCGGCTAATGCCTTTTCTCCGCCTTCTTCGTCCGGCAGCCGGTTAACGTCGGTACATGAGCCCGCACTCCGCCGGCCCGGCGGCCAGCTACCGATCGTCAACCGGCCGGGATCCGGCTGAGCAGCATTTCCTAGCGGCGGTTCGCGAGCTTCGCGCCAGCGGCGATCAGTACGGTGGCCGCCACGCCTCGGCGGCTCCGGCGGCCGCCAATGGCTCCTGGCCGGCAGTCCCGGCACTGGATGCCGCTGCCCCCGATACCGCTGGCCCAGGAGCCGCCACCCCGGCCGCACTCCCGGGCGACCGATCGTCGCTTCACGCCGAGCTCTGGTTGCGGCTGTTCGACGCCCAGCTGGCCAGCCGCCACCTAGACCTCGCCGCGCGGTGGTTGCGTGCTCGCGGCGCCGGCTACTACACGATCGGCTCGTCCGGCCATGAGGGCAACGCGGGCGTGGCCGCTGCGCTCAGGCTCACCGACCCGGTCCTGCTGCATTACCGCTCCGGCGCGTTCTACCTGGTACGGGCGGCGCAGGCCAGGCCACCCGCCGATGGCGTCCGCGACGTCCTGCTCGGCCTGGTGGCGGCCGCGGCTGAGCCGATGGCGGGCGGCAGGCACAAGGTCTTCGGCAACTCAGCCCTGAACGTGATCCCGCAAACCTCGACCATCGCCTCGCACCTGCCGCGCGCGGTCGGCCTGGCGTTCGCGCTGGCCCGCGCGGCCAAGCTGGGCGTGGCCACGCCATGGCCGCCGGACGCCATCGTGGCCTGCAGCTTCGGCGACGCGTCGGCCAACCACTCGACCGCCGCCGGGGCGATCAACACCGCCGCGTACTGCGCATACCGGGGCCTGCCCCTGCCGCTGCTGCTGATCTGCGAGGACAACGGCCTTGGCATCAGCGTCCGCACTCCGCCCGGCTGGGTGGCGGCCTCCCAGTCCGGCCGGCGTGGCGTGCGGTACTTCCATGCCGACGGCGCTGACCTGGCCCAGGTCTACGACACCGCGCTCGCCGCCGTGGCCTGGGTGCGCGAGCGCCGATCGCCCGCGTTCTTGCACCTGTCGGTGATCCGGCTGGGCGGCCACGCGGGCTCCGACGTGGAGTCCGGCTACCGTGCGCCCGGCGAGATCACCGCCGACCTGGCCCGCGACCCGCTGCTGGGTACCGCGCGGCTGCTTGTCTCGGCCGGCGTACTCAGCCCCAACGAGGTGCTGGACAGGTATGAGGCGTCGCGGGACCGGATTCTCGCACTGGCGGACCATATCGCCGGCGCGCCACGGCTGACCCGGGCCGAGCAGGTGATGGCGCCGCTGGCGCCACACCGGCCCGCCGTGGTCGCCGAGGCCGCGGCGCGCGCGGCCGGCGAGCCGGCCCGGCGCCGGGCCTTCGGCGGACGGCTGCCCGAGGAACAGGGCCAGCTCGGCCTGGCCCAGGCGATCAATGCCGCACTGACCGACGCCCTGGCCGCCCGCCCGAACATGCTGGTCTTCGGCGAGGACGTGGCCCGCAAAGGCGGCGTCTATGGCGTCACCAAGGGCCTGGCCAGCCGGTTCGGCGCCGCGCGGGTGTTCGACACGCTGCTCGACGAGCAGGCGATTCTCGGCCTCGCCCTCGGCGCCGGCCTGGCCGGCCTGCTGCCGGTGCCCGAGATCCAGTACCTCGCCTACCTGCACAACGCCGCCGACCAGATCCGCGGCGAGGCGGCCACCTTGTCGTTCTTCTCCGCCAGGCAGTACCGGAACCCGCTCGTGGTCCGGGTCGCCGGGCTCGCCTACCAGGAAGGATTCGGCGGCCATTTCCATAACGACAACGCGCTGGGCGCGCTGCGCGACATCCCGGGCCTGGTCATCGCCTGCCCGGCCCGGCCCGACGACGCCGCGCCCATGCTCCGTACCTGCCTGGCCGCCGCGGCCGAGGACGGCACCGTGTGCGTCTTCCTGGAGCCGATTGCTCTCTACCATCAGCGTGACGCCCGCGTCGCCGGCGACTGCGGCTGGCTGGCGTCCTATCAGCCGCCGGCCAGCTGGGCCGCCGCGCACGTGCCTGTCGGCCGGGGCAGGGTCTACGGGGACGGCGCCGACCTGACGATCATCACCTTCGGCAACGGCCTGCTGATGAGCCTGCGGGCGGCTCGCGGCCTGGCAGCCGACGGGATTACCTGCCGGGTACTTGACCTGCGCTGGCTCGCGCCGCTGCCGGTGGCCGACATCGAGCGGGAGGCGATGGCGACCGCCCGGGTCCTGGTGGCCGACGAGACGCGGCGCAGCGGCGGGGTCTCCGAGGGCGTCATCAGTGCGCTCGTCGACGCCGGTTACGAGGGCCGCATCGCCCGGGTGACCAGCGAGGACAGCTTCATCCCGCTCGGCGACGCCGCCGCGACGGTGTTGCTGTCCGAGCAGGCCATCGAGGCCGCCGCCCGGGCGCTGGTCGGCTGAGCCTCTCCGCACCGGGCCAGCGGGTGAAGTGGCGCGGAACTCAGACGTCGAAGAACACGGTCTCGCGGGTGCCCTGCAGCCGGATGTCGAACCGGAACCGGCCGGGCGCGCCGCCCGGCTCGGCGGTCGCGACCAGCGTGCCGAGGCGGCTGGGATCACCGACGGCCGCCAGTACTGGGTCGGCGGCGTTGGCGGCGGTCTCGTCAGGAAGGTAAATCCTGGTCACTAGCCGGTCCAGCAGGCCCCGGGCGAAGACCGAGACGTCCAGGTGCGGTGCCTCCGTGCCGCCGTCCGGGCAGGGCAGCGATCCGGGCCGGAGCGTGACGATGCGGTACCGGCCCCCCGGGTCGGTCGGGCACCGGCCGAACCCGCGGAAGCCTGCGGCGGCCGCCGCGGGAGCGACCGCTCCCCTCGGATCGTCGGGATGCGCGAACCTGCCGTCGGGGTCAGCCTGCCAGGTCTCGATCAGCGCATCGGGCACCGGCTGGGCGGCCCCGTCCAGGACCCGGCCGGAGATGATGATCGCTCCTGGCGTGCCCTCGGGCACGACATAGGGGCCATCGGGCCAGGGCAGCCCGATGGCCAGGAACGGGCCTACCGTCTGCGAGGGCGTGAGCGGCAGCATCACCTGGGCACCTCCTGCCGGTCGAACGCGGTTGCCTCGCGGCCGCGCAAAACGATGTCCCAGACGTAGCCAAGGGCCCAGTCAGGCTGGGTCACCTCCAGGTCGAACCTGGCGATGAGGCGCTCCCTGGCCTTCGGGTCGGGCACCGAGTTGAAGATCGGGTCCTGCGCGAACAGCGGGTCGCCGGGAAAGTACATCTGGGTGACGAGCCGTTGCGCGAACGCCCGGCCGAACAGCGAGAAGTGGATGTGCGCCGGGCGCCAGGCGTTGAGATGGTTCTTCCACGGATAGGCACCCGGCTTGATCGTGACGAACCGGTACCTGCCCGCGGAGTCCGTCAGGCAGCGGCCCGCGCCGTCGAAGTTCGCGTCCAGCGGCGCTGGGTGATCGTCGACCCGGTGCGCGTACCGCCCGGCGGCATTGGCCTGCCAGATCTCGATCAACGTGTCGGGAACCGGGCGGCCGCCCGAGTCGAGGACCCTGCCGGTCACGACGATCCGCTCGCCGATCGGCTCGCCGCCATGCCGGCTGGTCAGGTCGGCGTCTGCCGCTGTCACGCGCTCCGCGCCGAGCAGCGGGCCGGTGATCTCGGTCAGTCGCTGGGGGATGGCCGCCGGCTGCCGTTTCGGCGCCCGCAGCAGCGACGAATGGTAGCCGGAGAAGTTGAGCGGCGGGTGCACGCCTTCGGCCCGCTGGTAGACGGGGACAGCGAAAGCGCCGGAACTCGGCGGGATCTCAGCGGTCATCGGGCCGCTCCTGCGGTGGCAGGCATGGTCGCCAGTAGTTTGCGCAGGGCGGTGAGCTCGGCGGCGCCCGGGGGCTCGATCGTGCGCAGACCGGCCGATACGGACAGCTCCCAGCCGGTCCGCTCGATGACTTCCCGCACCGGAATGCCCGGGTATACCGCGGTGAGCACGAACTCGCACGTCTGCGGGTCCGGCTCGAGAACACCAAGGTCGGTGATGATCCTGCTGGGGCCAGCGCCGGTCAGTCCGAGCCGCTCCCTGCCGCCCGGCCCGTCGCCGAAGCCCACCGAGGTCACGAAATCGACCTTGCCGACGAAGGTCCGGCGGGTCTGCCGGGCGATCACGATGACGTGACGGCAGGATGCGGCGATCTCAGGGGCGCCGCCCGCGCCGGGCAGCCGGACCCTGGGCAGCGCGTAGTCGTCTGCGATGACCGTGGTGTTGATATTGCCGAACCTGTCGATCTGCGCGGCGCCGAGGAATCCGATGTCGATCCGGCCGGGCTGCAGCCAGTAGTTGAAGATCTCCGGCACGCTGACGACGGTGTCGGCCGTCTCAGCGAGGATCCCGTCGCCGATAGACAACGGCAGCGCGGCGGGCTTGGCGCCGATCGTGCCCGACTCGTAGATCAGGACCAGGCCGGCGGCGTGGGTGGCGCGGGCCAGGTTGGCGGCCTCGCTGGGCAGGCCGATCCCGACGAAGCAGGTCATCCCGTCCCGGAGCGCGCGTGCCGCCGTGACCGTCATGATCTCGTCCCCGGTGTAGCCAGGCGCGCTGCTGCCGTCCTCGGCCTCCGGCCGGGCCCCCGCGCTGGCCTGGCGCTGCGCTTCGCGGTAGCCGTCGGGGTTGCGCGGCCCAGTCACGATCGCCCATCCGGACGGGCAGGTGCCTGGTTATTTCCGTCGCGGTAGATGTGCTCCTCCAGCCATTCGCTGAATCGCTGCCGGTCCCTGCTGATCGCATCCCATGCCACGTAGAAGTCGTTGTCGCGGGTCGTGTAGCCGAGCGCGTAGGAGGGGTGCGCGCCGCCCGGAGCCACTGCCACGTAGCTGACCGCCCAGGACGGCAGCACGACGGCCCCGGGCCGGGGATCAAGCACATCGACGATCTCCTCCACGGTGACCACCGACGTCTGCGCCGCGAGCACGGCTTCCTTCTGTACCCCGGTGATCCCCCAGAACTGCACGTTGCCTGCCAGGTCGGACCGCTGCGCGTGGATCACCGCGACGTCCGGCCGCAGAGCGGCCACCGCGGTCAGGGTCTCGCCCGTGAACGGGCAGTTGATCTCGGCGATGTTGGGCGTCTGCGCGGCCAGCCCGGTGCCGCGGTAACCGCGCAGCACGGCGAACGGCAGGCCGGAGGCGCCGGCCACGTACCGGTTGGCCATCCCCGCGTGACTGTGCTCCTCGAGTTCCAGCGGGGCCGGCCAGGAATGCTCAACGGCGTCCCTGAACCTGTGCAGCGACCCGACACCGGGATTGCCGCCCCAGGAGAACACCAGCTTGCGCGCGCATCCCGCCCCGATCAGCTGGTCGTAGATGACGTCCGGAGTCATCCGGATCAAGGTCAGGTCGCGCCGTCCCTGCCGGATCACTTCGTGACCGGCGGTATGCGGGATCAGGTGGGTGAAGCCCTCCATCGCGATGCTCTCGCCGTCGTGGATGGCCAGGGCGATGGCATCAGCAAGCGGCACTATCCGCGCCATGCATCACCTGCCTCCTGCGCCATGCATCGCAGCGCATGGCCTGCCTGCGCCGCGGTTACCGAAACGATATCGACTAGTGCCCGCTGAGTGCACACCTGTACGAAACACGAGATCTGACTCAACCTAGGAACGGTCCCTGATCATCGGCGGCCGACTGCGCCAGAACGCCCTGCGCGATCCCGAACGCGCGGTTGGCGGCCGGTACTCCGGCGTAGACGGCAACCTGGAGCAGCACCTCCCGGATCTGGGCCGCGGTCAGGCCGTTGCGCAGTGCGGCCCGGACGTGCAGGGCCAGTTCCTCCTCCTGCCGCAGGGTCGCCAGCACGGCCAGCGTGATGATGCTGCGTTCTGCCCTGGTCAAGCCCGGCCTGGACCAGATCTCGCCCCACGCGTAACGGGTAATGAACTCATGGAACGGGGCGCTGAACTCGGTCGTGCCCGCTACCGCCCGGTCGACGTGCTCGCCTCCGAGGACCTCCCTGCGCACCCGCATTCCCTGCGCCGCCCGGTCATCATCACTCACCTAGCCCCTGCCTTCCCGCGGAGATCGGTCATGCGTCGCTGGTGAGCGGCCAGCGCGTCGGCCACGAACCGCTCCGAGGCGCCCAGGTAGCCCACCGGATCGAAGGCCGCATCGAGCCGCTGCGGGCCATAGCCAGCCGCGGCCAGCTCCCGGGCCAGCTCGGGCGAGTCAGGCACCGCATCCCGGAGGGGCCGGTCCGCGGCCGCCGCCGCCGCGCTCGCCTGCGCCACCGCCTCGTGCGCGGCCACCGGGCCGAGGGCAGGTGCGAGCAGCGCCGCTATCCGCTCGGCCATCGGGAAACCGCCGGCCGCGTCGAGATTGGCTTGCATCCGGCCCGCGTTAACCTGCAGCCCGGCCAGCAGCTCGGCGGTCCAGCAGGCGGCCGATCCGGTCAGCCCGAGCAGGTCGGCCAGCGGTTCCCACTCCGAGTGCCAGGCGCCCGCGGCCCGCTGGAGCTCCTGCTCTCCCGCCGCGGCGAGCGTGGCCAGCAGGCCGGGGGCCCGCCGGGTGCAGCCCAGGATCACGACGGAGGCCACCGGGTTCCGCTTGTGCGGCATCGCGGACGACCCGCCGCGCCGGACCGCGCCGGGCTCATGGCCTGGCTCTTTGGTCATCTCGGTCACCTCGGTCACCTCGGTCACCTCGGCCACCTCGGTCACCTCAGCCACCTCAGACTGGGCGAGCAGCGTGACATCCCTGGCTATCTTGCCAAGCACGGCACACGCGCTGGCCAGGGCGCCGGCCAGCTCGATGATCCGCAGCCGGTTGGTGTGCCAGGGCAGCACCGGCGCGGCGAGCCCGAGTTCCTCGGCGAGCAGCGCCACCACCCCCGGGCCCGCCTCGCCGAGCGAGGCCAGTGTGCCGGCCGCGCCGCCGAACTGCACGGCCAGGCGCTCCGTCCGTACCCGGTCCAGCCCGGTTCTGGCCTCATCGATGCCGGTCAGCCAGCCCGCCGCGACCAGGCCGAAGGTCACCGGAACCGCCTGCTGCAGCAGCGTCCGGCCGATCATCACGGTGCCGGAGTGCGCGCGGGCAAGTTCTGCTGCTGAATCGGCCGCAGCAGTCAGCTCGGGCGCCGCCCCGTCCAGCAGTCGCCTGGCCAGCAGCATGGCCGCCGTGTCCAGGATGTCCTGGCTGGTCGCGCCCTGATGCACGGCGCCAGCGACCGCGGGCGGCAGCATCGAGGTCAGCGCGCGGACCAGCGCGGGTACCGGGTTCCCGGTGCTGGCGGCCTGGCGGCGCAGGTCGGCGACGTCGAAGCGGTCAGCCCGGGCCGCAGCCGTGACGGCAGCGCCAGCCCCGGAGGCGGCGAGCCCAGCCCGTTCCAGGGCGCGGGCCAGCGCCGCCTCGGTATCGAGCATCGCCTGCAGCCAGGCCTGGTCCCCGGTCGGCACCGGACCCCGGGCGAACAGGCCGCCGAAAAGGCCGCCACTGCCGAAGCTGCTCACGGCTCCATGATTACTGCCAGCCGGGCCCCGCCACGACCAGGGCCGGCCTAACGGTCCAAGTCCGCTCAGAATGGTGCTCAGTGATCGCAGGTTCGGGCCGAAGCACATGATCCCTGTCACCGGCAACTGGGACGGTCAGTAGCAGCGCTCCAGGCCGACGTAGTTCTCAGCCAGCTCGGTCGATGCGGCGTCCGAGCTGCACACGTAATCGAGGTAGGAGTGCTGCAGTCGCCGGTCATAGGCGTCGCTGCTGTCGAAGGTGTGCAGCAGCGTGGTCATCCACCAGGAGAACTGCTGGACTCGCCAGACCCGGCGCAGGCAGGCCGCCGAGTACTGATCCAGCAGGCTCTCCGCACCGTCGCCGTACCACGCGCCGATGGCCTCGGCGAGCAGGGTGACATCGAAGGCGGCCAGGTTCATGCCCTTGGCGCCGGTGGGCGGCACGATGTGGGCCGCGTCGCCGGCCAGGAACAGCCGGCCGAACCGCATCGGCTCGGCCACGAAGCTGCGCATGGCCGTGATGCCCTTCTCCAGCACGGGCCCGGTCGCGAGGTTCCATCCGGGGACGGTCTCCAGCCTGGCCCGCAGCTCCGCCCAGATCCGCTCGTCGGGCCACGCGGCGATCTGCTCGCCTGGCGCCACCTGCAGGTAGAACCGGCTGAGGCTGGGGCTTCGCATGCTGTGCAACGCGAAGCCGCGGTCATTGCTCGCGTAGATCAGCTCCGCCGACGACGGCGCCACCTCCGCGAGCACCCCGAGCCAGCCGAACGGGTACTCGCGGTCGAAGAACTCCAGCACCCCGGCCGGGATCGCATCCCGGCACACGCCGTGGAATCCGTCACACCCGGCGACGAAATCGGCCCGCAGGGTACGCCTTTGATACTGATGGGTGAAGGCCACGCCAGGGCGCGGGGTATCGATGCCATCGAGCACAACGTCGCTGACCCTGAAGAGGATCTGACCAGCCGCCTCGAGCCTGGCGGCGATGAGATCCCTGACCACCTCCTGCTGACCGTAGACGGTGATCGCGCGGCCCGGCACCAGCCGCTCGAAGGCAATCCGATGGCCTTGCCCGCCGAACCGCAGCTCGATGCCGTGATGCACCATGCCCTCACGCAGCAGCCGCTCCCCCACGCCCGAGGCGACCAGCGTGTCCACCGTTCCTTGCTCGAGGACGCCGGCCCTGATCCGATGTTCGACGTAATCGCGGCTGCGTGCCTCCAGCACGACCGAGGAGATGCCTCCCAGGTGCAGCAGGTGGGATAGCAAGAGCCCGGCGGGCCCGGCGCCGACGATCGCGACCTGAGTGCGCACGCACCGCTCCTAATAAGAGTTAGCGGGTCCGCCATCCGGCAGACTCGGTACCTGGTGGCCGCCGGCAGGTGAGCACTTGTTGCTCCTGGGCTTCGAGCCCTTGCGGAAGACCGTGCCCCTGCCGGTTGCCGGGAGAGTTGATCGCTGCTGGGATGTCGTGCCCGCCGTGTGGCGTGAGCACTGTTTTATTAGGTTGCTGATGTTTCTCCCGCTGGCTGCTGACGGAATTCGACATCGTTGACGGGAGTGCCGGTGCGGCTGTTCGCAGGTGATGACTGGGCCGAGGACCACCACGATGTGGAGGTGATGGACGAGGCCGGGAAGGTGCTGGCCAGGCGGCGGCTGCCTGAGGGCGCGGCTGGCATGACCCAGATGCATGCGCTGATCGGCCGGTTCCTGCCGGAGGACGCGGATGACGCGGAGGTGGTGATCGGGATCGAGACCGACCGCGGCCCGTGGGTCGCGGCGCTGGTCGCAGCCGGGTACACGGTGTACCCGGTGAACCCGCTGCAGGCGTCCCGGTACCGGGAGCGGCACGGCGTGTCCGGCGCCAAGAGCGACGGCGGGGATGCGCACATGCTCGCGGACATGGTGCGCACCGACTCCCACCAGCTGCGCCCGGCGGCCGGGGACAGCCCGGAAGCCGAAGGCATCAAGGTGGTGGCCCGGATGCACAAGACGATGATCTGGGAGCGCACCCGGGCGGTGCAGCGGCTGCGGCACCAGCTGCGGGAGTACTTCCCGGCCGCGATCGCGGCGTTCGAGGATCTGGACGCCCCGGACGTGCTGGAGCTGCTGGGCAAGGCCCCGGACCCGGATCGCGCGGCGAAGCTGACCCGCGCCCAGGTCAGCGCGGCGCTCAAGCGCGCCCGGCGCCGCGGCATCAAGGACAAGACCGACGCGATCCTCGCGGCGCTGCGCAGCGCGCAGCTGGGCCAGCCCGCGGCGCTGACCGCAGCCTACGCCGTCACCGTCCGGTCCCTGATCGCGCTGATCACCACCGTGAACGAGCAGGTCAAGACCCTCGAAGAGCAGGTGAGGGAGCATTTTGGCCGGCACCCGGACGCTGAGATCTACCAGTCCCAGCCCGGCCTGGCAGCCATCCTTGGCGCCCGGGTGCTCGGCGAGTTCGGCGACGACCCCGGCCGCTATGAGTCCGGGAAAGCCCGGAAGAACTACGGCGGCACCAGCCCGATCACCCGAGCCTCCGGCAAGAAGAAGGTCGTCGCCGCCCGGTTCATCCACAACGACCGGCTCATCGACGCCCTCATGACCTGGGCATTCGCGTCCCTGAACGCCTCGCCCGGCGCCCGCGCCTTCTACGACCAGCAGCGCGCCAAAGGACTCGAACATAACGACGCCCTCAGGCGACTTGCGAACAGGCTGGTCGGCATCCTGCACGGCTGCCTGAAGACTGGCACCCGCTACGACGAGGCCACCGCCTGGGGGCACCGGGAAAACCTCCCTCAATCTTCCGTCGCGGCTTGACATTTAAGCTCCTGGGATGTCTTCCGCCACGGCCGCGGCGGCGGGGACCGTGAGCCGATTGAGAGAATAAGCCGGGCATCAGCGGACGGGATTCTCGGGCTGGACGGCTCCTGCCTCGGCTACCCGGCCGACCATGCGGGAGCGCCGGCCAGGCTGGCGAACTGCAGCGCTACCGTCGCCGGACAGACCTGGACGATGCGCGGCGCCACCCTGCGCACCAGCGGCGGCCCCTGAACGACCCGGGATCCGCCGACCAGCCCGGCGCCGTGATTGATGATGCCGCCTGCACCGGGCTCAGGAACCAGACCTGGTTCCGGCCCTGAGCCCTGATGCCCGCCGCTGAGCCCGCAGCACGGCGTCCTGGACGGTGATGGCCCGGCCGTCGGGGTCGGTGACACCGCGCTCGCGAGCTTCGCTGACGACGATCTGAAAAGCCCGCGGATCCAGGGCGGCGGCGACGTCGCCGGGGGTGAAGAACAGCTCGGGTTCCGGCGGCCGCATCGCGGTGGTCTGCAGATCGGCGGGATGATGACCGACGATCAGCAACGTCCCCCCGGGCGCCACAGCGGCGGCCAGCCGGGCCCACACGGTCTCGCGCACGCCCGGCGGCAGCTGCACGAACTGCATGGATACCAGGTCGTAGCGAGCCAGGGCCGGGACCGGGCTGGTGAGATCCGCGTGGACCCAGGTAATGCGCCGCGCTATGCCGGGACCTGCCTCGTCAGCCTGGGCGGCACCCCGGGCCAGCGCGACGGCCGAGATGTCGACCGCCGTAACCTCGAAGCCGCGCCCGGCCAGCCAGATGGCGTCCGCGCCTTCGCCGCAACCGACGTCGAGGGCGCTACCCGGCGCGAGGCCTTCGGCCTCGGTGACCAGGTCCGGATTGGGCTGGCCGCTCCAGATCTTGCTCTTGGACCGGTACCGCTCGTCCCAGAAGGCCTCGTCCCGCACGGACCCCGCTTCGCCAGGGTGTCCCTGCGCGCCGCCGTGGCCGCCATGTCCGTGTGTCACAACCGCGCTCCTTTTGCCTGGCCGCTCGCTGGCATTATCCATGCGTCCAGGCGGCGTAACCGTTTCGCCTTGAATTTCTCCACCACCGACCCTTTCCTCGAGGACGCGGAGGCGGGCGAGCTGCCGGCGTACTCGTTCATCGAACCGCACCTGCGGTCCTCTCGCTCGATCGGCCCCGCCCGGAGGGCTGGCACATGTTCCCCCGGCTGAACGGCAGGCAACGAGCGCGGGCCGGTTACCGCCCGTAGTCTCTGGGCTGGAGAACAGGCCGAGCTGGGGGAGCGCATGAAGCATGTCTCATGGGTGTTCGCGGGCAGCGTGGCCGGGTGGGGGGCCGCGCGGCTGGCGGGCGCCGATGGCCTCGGCCTGCTCGAGGCACCCGCCGCGCCCCTGATGTCGTTCACTCCTCAGGTCGCGGCGGGGGCGCTGGCGACTTCGCTGCTGCTGCGGCCCAGGGGCGCGGCGGCCACTGCCGCGCTGGCCGGGTCGGCGCTGGCGGCAGCGGTGCTTCCCCGGGCGGTCCGGCGCCCGCAGCCCCAGGCGGGCGGCCCGGTGCTCCGGGTCCTGACCGCGAACCTGCTCGCCGGGTGGGCGTCAGCGGAGGCGGTCGTCGGCCTCGTCCGGCGCACCGACGCCGATGTGCTGTTCCTGCAGGAACTCACCGACGGGGCGGTGCGGCGGCTCCGGCAGGCGAGGCTGAACGACTTGCTCCCGCATCAGTTGCCCGGCGTGCGGAGCGGGAGAGGGCCTGGCTCCGGCATCTACTCCCGGTTCCCGCTGACCAGCGGGCTGCACCTCCCGCCCGCCCCGCTGGCGCAGCCGACGGCCCGGCTGGAACTGCCGACCGGGCAGTGCACGGACCTGGTCTGCGTGCACCTGCATGCCCCCAACGGCCGACCGCGGCACTGGCGGGTCGCCAGGTGGCGGGAGGAGCTGGCGATGCTGCCTGCCCCCGCCGATCCGCCCCGCGTCCTGGCCGGGGACTTCAACGCCACCGCCGACCATGCGCAGTTCCGCCGGCTGCTGCGGCTGGGCCACGTCGACGCCGCCGCCCAGCTGGGCCGCGGGCTCATCCCCACCTGGGGGCCCGCAGGACGGCCTGCCCTGCTCACGCTCGATCATGTCCTCCTCGATCCGCGGTGCGCGGTGCTGGCCGCCTCGGTCCACCAGCTGCCCGGCAGCGACCACCGGGCGGTGTACGCGGAGTTCCGGCTGCCCGGCTGAGCGACTCGCCGCACCCCTGTCAGCCAGCCCGGCCGCCGGTCGAGGGTCATCCGGACCCGGGCGTCGGGAACGGCCGGGTACGCCAGCGGCCCGCCATGCCGGGAAAGGACCGGCCGAGCGCGCGGACGCTCGATGAAGGATTGGTTTCAGTTTGGCACGTCCCGCCCGGTTTGATCTGCCTGCCTGCTATACCGGCCCGAGGGGTTGGGTAATTTCGGGCCGGAGGAGATCAGGTGGGCCGAACCAGGCACGGCCGGCGGATGGCATCACTGTCGGTACTTCTGCTGACCGCATCCGGCTTGGGCGTGGCGGCAGTGCCTGCCGCCGCGTCCCCAGTGCCTGCCGCCGGTTCCGCCGCGCAAGTCACCACCGCCGTTGCCCGGCGGGCCGCCCGGCCCGACGGCCCGCAGCCGGGACCCGCGCCGGCCGCGGCGCGGGCGCCCCGGCTGCTGCGGGCATCGCACGCCGTCCGGCTGCCCGCTGACGAGCGGGCCGTCTGCCCGGTGCCCTCGCAGCCCGGCCAGATGGGCTGCCAGTCGGTGCTGCTCACCGGCCATGGCACCGGCCGGGCATCGGCGGCGTTCGGCGCGGCGGCCGCGGCGATAGCCGGTTATGGCCCCTCCAGCCTGCAGAGCGCGTATGGCCTGGCCTTCGCCTCGGCCAGGAAGGGACGAGGCGAGACGGTCGCGATCGTGGATGCCTACCGTGACCCGGACGCGGCGCGCGACCTGGCCAGCTATCGCCGCCACTTCCGCCTGGCATCATGCACCACGAGGTCGGGCTGCCTGCGGACAGTGAATCAGGCCGGTCAGGCCGGCCCGCTGCCCAAGGCCGACTACAGCTGGAGCATCGAGGAATCGCTGGACCTGGACATGGTGTCGGCGATCTGCCCGCGGTGCCGCATCCTGCTGGTGGAGGCGCGCTCCGCGTCGATCGCGGACCTGGCGACGGCCGAGGACGCCGCGGTGGCCCGGGGCGCCAGGTTCGTGTCGAACAGCTGGGACGGCAGCGAGTTCGCCGGGCAGGACGCCTACGACCGCTACTTCAACCATCCCGGCGACGCGATCGCGTTCGCCTCAGGCGACAGCGGCTACAGCTACGGCCCGACGTTCCCGACCGATACCCAGTACGTCACGGCGGTCGGCGGGACCACGCTGCGGCGCGTGCGCTCGGGCCACCGGAAATGGACCGAGAAGGTCTGGGGCAGCGCCGGCGACGTCAGCCGGCGGGACCGGCTCCGGCTGCTCCACGCTGGAAGCCAAGCCGTCCTGGCAGCGCGCCGACGCCACCGCGCCCAGAGGGTGCCTGAACAGGACTGAGAACGACGTAGCCGCGGTGGCTGACCCAGCCACCGGCGTCGCTCTCTATGACAGCTACCAGACCGGCGGCAGCTGGGGCGAGGTCGGCGGCACGAGCGCGGCGACGCCGATCATCACCTCGGTGTACGCGCTGGCGGGCACGCCGGTCCGCGGCACCTACCCGGCCTCTTATCCGTACGCGCACGCGTCCCGCTTCAACGACGTGACCTCCGGCACCAACGGCGTGTGCGAGTCCTTCCGGCAGTACCTGTGTCACGGCGAGCGCGGATACGACGGCCCGACCGGGCTGGGCACCCCGAGCGGCACCGCCGGGTTCTCCGCCAGCGGCACCGGGGCCGTGACTGTCCTCGACCCGGGAAGCCAGGACGTCGGCGCAGGGACGAGCCTGAGCCTGACTCTTCACGCGGTCGACAGCAACCGGTCGGCCAGGTCACTGTCCTATCGGGCCACCGGGCTGCCGCCGGGGACGAGGATCAAGGCAGCCGCAGCCTCGCTTAACGGGGTCATCACCGGCTCGCTGCCCGCCGCGCCCGGCACATTCCAGGTCACCGTGACCGCCAGGGACGCCCGCACCCGCCAAGCGGCGGTGACCCGCTTCGCCATCAGCGTGCTCCCGTCGATGACCGCGTCAGCGGCCGATCTCGGGCCGGCCCAGGTCACCGCGGACGATGGCCTGTCGTGTCTGTCAGCTGCCACGGACGCCGCTGGCACCTCGGTCGTCATGGACCACTGCGATGACGCCGGGGTGGCGCAGGGGTGGGAGTACCTGGCCGGTGCCCGGCCGGCCGCGGCCGGCGAGCTTAGGCCAGCCGCCGGCACGTGCCTGGGCCTTACCGGCCGCAGCGCGGTCTTGCAGGCCTGCGATCACTCGGCCGGCCAGCAGTGGGAGTACCTGCTCGCTTACTCCTCGGTGGGCTTCGCGACCAATCTCCTGATCAACCCGGCGTCCGGGGCCTGCCTGAACGGCGGACCACTCGCGGACGGCACCCGGGTGGTGCTGTCGGCGTGCAGCACGGCCAGTTCGGCCTACGGCCAGAACTGGACGCTGCCGAACGGCCCGGTCCTGGACGGGATTAGCGGCCTGTGCCTGTCCGGGCCGGCCAACGTCTCCGCGTGCGCGCTGGGACCCAAGCAGAGCTGGCAGGAGTACAACGGCCTGCTGAGCTCGGGCAGCGGCTGTCTGACGGCGAAGGGCCTGCTCGATGGCACTAGGGTCGTCGCGGCGCAATGCGGCTCGATCAGCGCGGCCCCCGCCCAGACCTGGCTGCCAGGCCCGGGCGGCCAGCTGATCAACGAGGCCTCGGGCCTGTGCCTGGATGACCCCGGGAAGGCCGGCCCCGGGACTGCGCTCGTGCTTCAGGACTGTTACGGTCAGCGCGGCGAGGTCTGGGCGTTCAACTGACTTGCCGGACCTTACGGCCGGCCAGGCAGACCGGGCACCAGGCAGGCCGGTCGGTGAGTATCTCGGTCACATAGGCGTCGATCGTCTCCTGACCGGTCGCCGCGGCGATCGACACCCGGTGATGGCCGTCGTTCACGAAATGCCTGTCACCCACCCGGTACACCTCGATCGGCGGGATCGCCGCGCCGCGCCGCTGCGCCAGGGCCAGTTCCTCCCAGCGCGAGCGGACCCGGTTGGAGGTGGGGCGGAAGCAGCGGTCGAAATCGCGGCGCTGGCCGGCCGAGCCGGCGATCGTGTCCAGCCTGATCGTCTGCAGGCCCAGGTAACGCTGGCCGCGCCAGCCGAGCGCCTCGATGGCCTCGTCGAGCGGCAGGACGAGGCCAGCCTCGGGCGGCTCGCGGCGCAGCCGCAGCGCCAACCGGGCCAGGACCTGGCGCCGCCTCGCCCTGAGGAAGTCGTTCTCCACGTCTGAGCGCGGGAACCCGGTGCCAGCTAGCATCGGTCACTCCGGGGGCTCAACTGACCGCTCCTAGTGCGGCGCTCACCGTGGCGATGATCGCCCCGCCGAGCGTGCTGGAAACGAACGAGCGGAGGACGCCGGTGCTGAAGAAGCGCCACTGGATCCAGGCCAGCGTCAGCAACTCAAAGGCGATGGTAGCCAGCGCCAGGATTACTCGCCCCGATGAGCGGAGGCCGGCCGATGCAGGTGGCAACGCGAGCACGTTCATGACCGCCTCTCCCAAAATCGAAACTAAACTGATAGTATCGTTACGAGCCGGCGGCGTCAAGTCGCCGCTTCGGCTGGCCGCCGTCCGGTAAGGAGAAGGGAATGACCTTGCGCCTGACGAGAGAAGGGGCATCAGCGGGCCCGCTGCCCGGCGCCGTGCTGCCGGGCGCCGTGCCGCCGGGCGCCGTGCCGCCGGGCGCCGTGCCGCCGGGCGCCGTGCTGCCGTGCGCCGTGGAAGGTGTGACATGACGGGCGTGGCGCCGCGGCGGGGACGGCCGCGCAGCGAGGCGGCGCACAAGGCGATCCTCGAAGCCGCTGCCGAACTTCTCCTGGCGCGCGGGCTGGGAGCGGTCAGCATGGACGCGGTCGCCGAGCGCGCCGGGGTCAGCAAGGCCACCATTTACCGCTGGTGGCCCACTAAGGAGAGCCTCGCGCTAGACGCGCTTTACCACGAATGGGCCAGCGTTCCCGCGGCCAGGGATACCGGCTCGCTCCGCGGCGACCTGCTTTCCCTCCTGCGTCCGTGGGCCCGGCTCGCCGGCAGCAGGCCATACGGACGCGTGATCGCCGCACTCCTGACCGAGGCCCAGACCGACCCGACATTCGCCGCCGAATACCGCGAGCGCTTCGTCGAGCCGCGCCGCGACCAGGCGCGCGCCATCTTCCGCCGCGCGATCGAGCGCGGCGAGATCCCGGCCGGCGTGAAGGTCGAGGTCGCGCTCGACCTGCTCTACGGTCCGCTGTACCACAGGCTCCTGCACGGCCATGCGCCGCTCAACGATCGCTTCGTCCGCGACGTCATCGACACGGCCCTCGACGGCATCGCCCCGGATCTGGCCCGCACTGCCGACCGCCGCGAAACCCTCCCCTGACCCTGAGCCGATGCCGCGGGATCCCCCGACGTCAGGGGATCCGGGCACCTGCCTCGTTGTGCTGGCGCGCCGCCGCATAGCGGGGCACGATCGAGGAAGCCACGAGGCGGACGCGCGGGCGCCGCCACATCCCGGGAGGGGCGAGGAATGCCTACTGTGCACGCCAACGGTATCGAGATCTACTACGAGGTCCAGGGCCAGGGCGAACCGGTCGTTCTCATTCCCTATCTCGCCGCCGATCAGGCCTGCTACGCCTTCCAGGTCGCCGAGTACGCCAAGCAGTTCAGCTGCTTCACCGTGGATCTCCGTGGCGCCGGCCTGTCCAGCAAGCCCTCCGGCCCTTATACGACCGAACTGCTCGCCGACGACATCGCAGCGTTCATGCAGGCAGTCGGCCTGGATCGCGCTCACGTGTCGGGCCTGTCGCTAGGCGCGGCGACCGGCATGTGGCTGGCCGCCAAGCACCCGGCCCGGGTGAAGTCGCTCTCGCTGCACAGCGCCTGGCCAAGCACCGACCCTTTTCTGCGCGTGGTGGTCGAGGGCTGGCGGATCATCGCGCGGGGCCTGGATGACGTGACCGACATGGTGATCAAGGGGATCTTCCCCTGGTGCTTCACCCCTGAGCTGTACGCCGCACGACCCGAGTACATCGACTCTCTGGCCGACTTCGTGCGCAGCAGGCCGATGCCGCCGGTGGATGCCTTCCTCCGCCAGTCGCAGGCAGTCCTTGACCACGATGCACGGGAGGTGCTCAGCTCAATCCAGGCGCCCACCCTGATCACCTTCGGGGCGCATGACCTGGTCACCTCGACCCGCTTCGCCGACCCGCTCAGCGCCGGGATCGCGGGGTCCGAGGTGGTTGTCTTCGACGACTGTGCCCACGCCCCGATCTACGAGAACGTCGAGGAGTTCAACCGACGGACCGAGGAGTTCCTGCAGCGCCACTCCGGGAGCGACCCCGCCGATCAGTGACTCTCGGCCCTCTTGGCGTACTGGCGGACCTGGCCATGGCAGTGCTCGACAAGCTCTGGACACTCACCAGCCACCTGCGCACGACCGGACAAGGTGGTGGTGATCGAGCTGGAGCACAGGGCCTACGGGCGGCTTATCATCCAGGTCGATTCATCCAGGTCGATGATCCGCAGGCGACCACCGAAGTCACTGAGGCCGCCCGGCACCGCTAAGGTGACCTACCGGTCATTACCTGGCCGGTCCGCCGATCGCCCGGCGCTGCCGAAGGAGGATCCGGCGCAGCCCGAGGGGGGACATTGCCGATGTGCGAGACGGGGCGCCCAGGTCTCCCGCGCGCCGACGGCTACCGCCTGGTGCTGCTGCGTCACGGGGAAAGCGAATGGAACGCCAGCAACCAATTCGCCGGCTGGGTGAATGTGGCCCTGACCGCCGACGGCGAACGGGAGGCGGTCCGCGCCGGACGGCTGCTTCGCGGGCAAGGGCTACTTCCGAGCCTCGCGCATACGTCAGTACAGGGACGGACGATCCGCACCGCCAATCTGGCCCTAGCTGAGTGCGACCGGGACTGGATCCCGGTACGCCGGTCGTGGCGGCTCAACTCGAACCACTACGGCGCGCTGCAGGGCAGGAATAAGGCTCAGGTGCGGCAGGAAGTCGGCGACCAACAGTTCATGGCGTGGCGCAGGTCCTACAACGCGCCGCCGCCACTGCTCGCCGCCGATGCGCCGTACTCACAGTTCGCCGACCCCCGCTACACGGTGATCCCGCCCGACGCGCGACCGCGCGGCGAGTCGCTCAGGGACGTGACCGCCCGGCTGCTGCCGTACTGGTACGACGCAATCATCCCGGACCTGCTCACCGGAGCGTGCGTGCTCGTCGTCTCGCATGGCAACACGCTGCGGGCCCTGATCAGGCATCTCGATGGCCTATCCGACGCGCAGGTAACCGAGCTGAACGTTCCCACCGGGATCCCGCTGGCCTACGAGCTGGGCCAGGACATGCGGCCAGTGGTCAGGGGCGGCCGCTATCTCGGCCCGTCGCCTGCCGCATCGCCAGGCGCACCACCCCCAGGCGCACCCCCGCCTACCGCACCCCCGCCAGGCGCACCCCCGCCGGGCGCACCCCCGCCTGCCGCACCCCCGCCAGGCCGACGGAATGGAGCCGAGTGAATCTGCCGTTGGGTAACGGAGAATCAGCCGAACCGCAGATTCGCCAGGCGACACGGCCGGGCTCGCCCGGCTCTGTTGGTTACGCCTGGGGCCAGAGTGGCAAAAGCGGCCGGCACCGGTGTGATCAGCGACACCTGAGCCGCCGCGCGGTCCCCTGGATAGGCGGTCAGTAGAACAACGGGTCGTAACAGGCGCGCGAGCCGGCGGTGCCACCCGAATCGAGTCACGTCCGCACCAGCAGTCTCGCCAGCCCCGCCAGCCGAGGGACAGCAAATGATCTTGACGGGTTTTCAGTACATATCGCTGAGCAACGGTCAAGATCATCGGAAAGCCGTGGATAAGCCACTGAACCGGACCCAGGTTCCCGGGGGTCGCACTGAAACTCCTGTGTCCCCAGAGACAAGAGCAGCCAAAGACACGACAGTGACGCACCTGATCAGCGCCGGGCACGCTCGGCCGCCGGGAGCTTAGGGGACGAATCTAACGTTGACGTTAGATCCGGTAAGATCGGGCTCGGCACTCGACGGTTCACCGAGAGCGCATCGACGGCAGCAGGGAAGGTACATGACAACGGCGGGACAGCAGGAAGCGGCGACCTCGACCAAACGCAAGCGGAGCGTCCATTACAAGTGGATTGCCTTGTCCAACACCACGCTCGGCATCATGATGGTCACGATCAACCAGTCGATCTTGCTGATCTCGCTTCCGGCACTGTTCCGCGGTATCAACCTCAATCCGCTCGCGCCGTCCAACACGTCCTATTTCCTCTGGGTCTTCCTCGGATTCCTGCTTGTCACGGCGGTGCTGGTGGTCAGCCTCGGACGAGTGGGCGATATCTACGGCCGGGTCCGCATGTACAACCTGGGCTTCGCCGTCTTCACGCTCTTCTCGATCCTGCTCTCGGTGACATTCCTCACCGGGGTGCCCGGAGCCCTGTGGATCATCATCATGAGGATCTTCCAGGGGGTCGGCGGCGCGTTCCTGTTCGCCAACTCCACCGCCATCCTGACCGACGCGTTCCCCGAGGACGAGCGGGGCAAGGCGATGGGGATCAACGGCATCGCCGCGGTGAGCGGCTCATTCCTCGGGCTCCTCCTGGGCGGTGTGCTAGCCCCCATCGATTGGCGGCTGGTCTTCCTGGTGTCGGTTCCTTTTGGCCTGTTCGGCACCGTCTGGGCCTACCTCATGCTCCACGACAACGGGGTCCGGATCCCGGCCAAGATCGACTGGCTGGGCAACGCCCTGTTCGCCATCGGGCTGATCTCGGTGCTGACCGGGATCGTGTACTCCCTGCTGCCGTACGGCGGCCACCCCACCGGCTGGACCAATCCCTATGTGCTGGCCGCCATCTTCGGTGGGATCGCGATCCTCGTCCTGTTCACGTGGGTAGAGACCAAGGTGCCGCAGCCCATGTTCCGGCTGAACCTGTTCCGGATCCGGGCGTTCACGGCCGGCAACATCGCCGGGCTGCTCGGTGCCCTCGGCCGCGGCGGCATTCAGTTCATGCTGATCATCTGGCTGCAGGGAATCTGGCTCCCGCAGCATGGCAAGAGCTTCGCCGAGACCCCGCTGTGGGCAGGCATTGCCATGGTCCCGCTCACCCTCGGGTTCCTCATCACCGGCCCGCTAGCCGGGGCCCTGTCTGACCGCTACGGGGCCAGGGCGTTCGCTACCGGCGGCCTGATTGTCTCCGGGATCAGTTTCCTGCTGCTCGAACTGCTTCCCATCAACTTCAAATACATCTGGTTCGCCGTGCTCGTCTTCCTGTTCGCGGTGGGCATGGGGCTGTTCTTCTCCCCCAACCAGGCCGCGGTCATGAACAGCCTCCCGCCGGACCAGCGCGGCGCGGGCGCTGGGATGCTCAACACCTTCCAGAACTCGGCCACCGTCCTTTCCATGGGCCTGTTCTTCACCATTGTCACCCTGGGCTTGGCCTCGCGCCTTCCTTCTCATCTGTATCGCGGTCTGGTCGCCGCAGGAGTCGCGCCCTCCGCCGCCCACGCGGTCGCCAACGAGCCGCCGATCGGCGCCTTGTTCTCGGCATTCCTCGGGTTCAACCCCATTAAGGAGCTGCTCGGTCCTACCGGAGCGCTCCAGCACCTGCCGCCCGGCCAAGCCGCGTATATCACCGGCCGGTCGTTCTTCCCGCAGCTGATCGAGCAACCGTTCGCTGCCGGCCTGCACCTGGCGTTCACGTTCGCGGCTATCGCGACCGCCATCGCCATCGTGGCCTCCGCCCTGCGCGGCCGGCGCTACATGCACCGGATCGAGCCGCTCGCCGAGGAACTCGCCGAGGGTGCGGCGGAGTCGGCGGCGCTTTACGGCCTCGACGAGTCAGCGGGCCTGGTGGGCCTCGGCGCCGACGCCGCGGCTGAGTCCCAGCCAAACGGAAGCTCGAACGGAAGGGCCACCAGAAAGGCAACCGGGCAGCTGGCCGGCCCGGTCGGCGCCGGGCAGGACGACGAACTAGACACCTCGCACGGAGCCAGCTGAGCCGGTGAATACGACGACAGGGACAGCCAGCCCCGCCGGTTCCGCGGCCGCCAAGGCGCGCGCCGGCGGCGGCGCAGTCCGTGCTGACGCCAGCACGGCCCACGCGGCCAGCACCGCCCACCCGGCCAGTACCGCCCACCCGGCCAGTACCGCCCACCCGGCCAGTACCGCCCACCCGGCCAGTACCGCCCACCCGGCCAGTACCGCCCACCCGGCCAGTACCGCCCACCCGGCCAGTACCGCCCACGCGGCCAGTACCGACGGCGCGGCCAGTACCGGCGGCGCGGCGGGCCCGGACCAAGTCGCTGGTGACGCGCGGTCGGCGGAGCACGGGCAACTGCTCGGCATCGGCGCGGCCGCAGCCCGGGTCGGCGTCTCGGAACGGGCCCTTCGCTACTACCAGCAGCTTGGCCTGCTGGTTCCGGCCTGCACCACGCCGGGCGGGCTGCGCCGCTATTCGGAAGACGACATAGCCCGCGTCGCCCGGATCCGCGAGCTGCAGAACCTGCTCGGCCTCAACCTTGACGAGATCGCGATCGTGCTGCGCAGCGACGACCGGATGGCGGAGATTCGCCGCAGCTATCACGACGAGCGCACCAGCAATGCCGAGCGCAGGCGACTGACCAGCGAATGCATCACGCTCCAGGAGAACCTGCGCCGAACCGTCGAAGGTAAGCGGGCCGCGCTCGATAGCTTCCTCGCCGACCTGGACGCCCGGATCGGCCGGGCCCGGGGCCTGCTGGCCGAAGGCGACCAGTAGCGCCGACCAGGAAGGCAGCGGCGACCGCTATAGTCCGCCCCGGCCACCTGGACGTGGCCGGGGTTGCCCTCCTGCCCCGCGGAGTTGCCGACCCGGTGACCTGGCCATCCGTCTTAGCCTGCGGGCGGCGCCGGGTCTATTGTCTCGGTATGGACTTGCACGCATCATCAGCCGGGGGCCCGGCACTCGCCCAGGAACGCCGCCTCGTAACCGAGATCCCCGGGCCCGCTTCGCGCGAGCTGCTTGAGCGGCGGCAGCGCAGCGTGGCTCGCGGGCTCAGCCACGTCCTGCCCGTGTTCGTGACCGCTGCAGGCGGCGGCGTGGTTGTCGACGCGGACGGTAACTCGCTGATCGATTTCGGCTCGGGGATCGCCGTGACGTCAGTGGGTAACAGCGCAGAACTTGTCGTCGAGCGGGTCACTCACCAGGTGGCGCAGTTCACCCACACCTGCTTCATGGTCGCCCCTTACGAGGGCTACGTCGAAGTCTGCGAGGAACTCAACCGCGTCACGCCGGGCGAGCACGACAAGCGATCGGCGCTGTTCAACTCCGGCGCCGAGGCCGTCGAGAACGCGGTCAAGATCGCCAGGCACGCGACCGGCCGGTCGGCGGTCGTGGCCTTCGATCACGCCTACCATGGCCGGACCAACCTCACCATGGCGATGACCGCCAAGAACATGCCCTACAAGCAGGGGTTCGGCCCGTTCGCCTCAGATGTCTACCGGGTTCCGATGGCTTACCCGCTGCGCTGGCCCGGCGGCCCGGCGCGGTGCGCGGCCGAGGCGCTCGACGTGGTGACCGGGCTGATCCACGCCCAGGTCGGCGAGCAGAACGTCGCGGCGGTGGTGACCGAGCCGATCCAGGGCGAGGGAGGTTTCATCGTGCCGCCTGACGGGTTCTTGCCCGGACTGGCCGCCTACTGCCAGGACAACGGGATCGTGCTGGTCGCCGACGAGATCCAGTCCGGGTTCTGCCGCTCTGGTGACTGGTTTGCCTGCGACCACGAAGGCGTGATCCCTGACCTGATCACCACGGCCAAGGGCATCGCGGGCGGACTACCGCTGGCGGGCGTGACCGGACGCGCGGAGATGATGGATGCCGTCCACCCCGGCGGCCTCGGCGGGACCTTCGGCGGCAACCCGGTGGCCTGCGCTGCGGCGCTCGGCGCGATCGAGACCATGCGCAAGGAGGACCTGCCGTCCGCCGCGCGCCGGATCGGCGACATTATGCTGCCCAGGCTGCGCAAGCTCGCCGAGGCGCATCCGGTCATCGGTGACGTGCGCGGCCGCGGCGCGATGCTCGCCGTCGAGCTGGTCCAGCCGGGCACGCTAGTGCCGGACGCCGCGGCGGCCGGCCGGGTGGCCAAGTCGTGCCATGCGGCCGGGCTCGTCGTACTTACCTGCGGGACCTACGGCAACGTGCTGCGCTTCCTGCCGCCGCTGGTGATCGGCGAGCAGTTGCTGACCGAGGGGCTCTCGATCCTCGAGGACGCGTTCGCCGCACTCTAGCGGCCATCAGGACGCCGCCGGGAGGCAGGATGAGTGCGGGTTCACCGGGGGCGATGTCCCGGCCCGGCGCAGGAGGTCTTCACCGTCGAGCGCGGCTTCCGGGCTCCGGTCATGCGCCGCGGCGCGGTCTTACTGCTCGTCGGGGCGGTGGCCGCCGTCCTGGCCGGCGCCGGTTTCCTCGGGCTTCGCCCCGCAAGGAGAATGCCTGTGCTCCCACGTGCCATTTCCCGACATCGTTTCATTCTCGCGGTCGCCGTGGCTGGCCTCGCGGCCCTGCCGGTGATGGCCACCGTGGCGTCGGCCGCCGCGCAGAGCCCGGTCAACTACGTCGCGCTGGGCGACTCGTATTCCTCGGGCGTCGGTGCCGGGGATTACTACGGCTCAAGCGGCTCCTGCGATCGCAGCCCCAACGCCTACCCCGCGCTGTGGGCGGCGGCCAACGATCCGGCCTCCTACGTCTCGGTGGCCTGCTCGGGCGCGACGACCGGCTCCGTCATCAGCAGCCAGCTGTCCGCGCTCAGCCCGAGCACGACGCTGGTCTCGATCACGATCGGCGGGAATGACGTCGGGTTCACGAGCGTCATGGAGACCTGCGTCATCTTCCCCACCAGCGCCTGCGTCAGCGCCATCGACACGGCGGAGGGAGAGATCAGCGCCGACCTGCCCGGCGACCTGAACAGGGTCCTGTCCGACATTGCCGCCGACGCCCCGAACGCGCGGGTCGTGGTGCTCGATTACCCGCAGCTCTACGACCTGTCCAGGTCCTCGTCCTGCATCGGCCTAACTACCACCGACCGCACGGATCTCAACCAGGCCGCCAACCAGCTCGACAGCCAGATCCAGGCCGCGGCGGAACGGTACAACGACGTGTTTGCCGACGTACGGTGGCAGTTCGCCGGCCACCAGATCTGCGACTCAAACGGCTGGCTGAACTCGGTGGACTGGTTCGACCTCGGCGAGTCCTACCATCCGACGGCATCGGGCCAGTCGGGCGGCTACGGGCCGGTGTTCAGCCAGTACGCCAGCTAATCCAGGCACGCGCCCATCCCGTCCTGGCCCGTGCACCCGTCAGCCGGCGCACCTGTGGCGGCTGACGGGGCAGCAGGGGACGGGAGCGCCAGGTAACGGGGCGGCGGTTAACTGCTGACCGTTAGCTGTTGACCGGGAAGCCGAGATTCACCCCGCCGTGGCTCGGATCAAGCCAGCGGGACGTGACGGCCTTCCCGCGGGTATAAAAGTGCACGCCCTCGGTGCCGTGCATGTGCGTGTCGCCGAACAGCGACGACTTCCATCCGCCGAAGGAGTAAAACGCCATCGGCACCGGGATCGGCACGTTGATGCCGACCATCCCGACCTCGACCTCGTGAGTGAACCGCCGGGCTGCTCCCCCGTCATTGGTGAAGATCGCCGTCCCGTTGCCGTACGGATTGCCGCTGACCACCTCGACCGCCGCGGCGTAGCTGGGCGCCCGGACCACCGACAGCACCGGGCCGAAGATCTCGTCGGCGTAGCAGCTCATCGCCGGGGTCACCCGGTCGAGCACGCTCGGTCCCAGCCAGAACCCCTCCGGCGAGCCGCCGCTCACCGGGTGCTGCCTGCCGTCGACGGCCAGCACCGCACCCTCACGGACGCCGGAGTCCAGATAGGACTCGACCTTGTCCCGGTGCGCCCGGGTGACTAGCGGGCCCATTTCGGACCGCTCGTCGTCGCCCGGCCCGACTCGCAGGCGCGCCACCCGCTCGGCGATCTTGGCGACCAGCTCGTCACCAACCGGGTCGACGGCGACCACGACCGAGATCGCCATGCACCGCTCGCCCGCGGAACCGAAACCGGCTGACACCGCGGCGTCGGCCGCGAGATCGATGTCGGCGTCAGGGAGAACCACCATGTGGTTCTTGGCCCCGCCCAGCGCCTGGACCCGCTTGCCCGCTGAGGTTGAAGTTTCGTAAATATAACGGGCTACGGGCGTCGATCCGACGAAGCTGACGGCCCGGACGTCCGGATGAGTCAGCAGCGTATCCACTGCGTCCTTGCCGCCCTGCACCACGTTGAACACCCCGTCAGGCAGTCCCGCCTCGGCCAGTAGCTCGGCCATCAGCACGGACGCCGACGGGTCTTTCTCCGACGGCTTGAGCACGAAGGAGTTGCCGCAGCCGATCGCGATGGGGAACATCCACATCGGCACCATGGCCGGGAAGTTGAACGGGGTGATGCCGGCTACCACGCCGAGCGGCTGGCGGATCGAGTAAGCGTCGACCCCCGTGGAGACGTTCTCCGAGAAGCCGCCCTTGAGCAGGTGCGGAAGGCCGCACGCGAACTCGACCACCTCGAGCCCGCGGGCTACCTCGCCGGCGGCGTCGGAGGCTACCTTGCCGTGCTCGGCGCTGATCAGCGCGGCGAGCTCGTCAGCGTGGGCCCTGAGTAGCTCGCGGAACGAGAACAGCAGGCCGGCCCGTTTGGTCAGCGATGTCTCCCGCCAGCCGGGGAAAGCCGCGGCCGCGGCTTCGACTGCGGCGCTGACCTCGGTCCCCGACGCGTAGTCCACGGTCCCGGTGACCTGGCCAGTCGCCGGGTTGTAGATGTCGCCGCGGGTCGCCGGGTCGCTGCCCGCCCACGGCTTCCCGCCGATCCAGTGCGAACAGTGCTTGATTGCTCGCTTCTCCGCGCTCCGCGCGTCGCTCGCTGGCTTCATAGCTGGCCTCTCCTCGCTGCGCCGTCATTCGCCCGCGTCATCGCCCGCCCCGTCCCACCCGCTTCAATGATCGTGGTGGTTGGGATTACCGGGCCGGGGCTGGTCATGGCCGTGCCGCGACGGCTTCCGCGCTGACCGCTTGCAGCGAGTCGATCAGGATGCCCAGGCCCTCCTTGGCCTCGGCCTCGCTGAGGGTCATGGGGGGCGCCATCCGGAGCGAGTGGCCGTAAAGGCCGCCCTTGCCGATCAGCAGCCCGCGCTCCCTGGTGACCTCGAGCATGCGAGTGGCCAGCGCCGGGGCCGGGGCTCCGGTCGCCGGGTCGACCAGGTCGACCGCGAACATCAGCCCCTTGCCGCGGACGTCGCCGACAGCGGCCAGCGGCTCGGCGGCCGCCCGCAGGCCGCCGATGATCACGTCGCCCAGCACCGCGGCATTGGCTTGCAAGTCGTGCGAGAGCAGGTAATCGAGGGTCGCATTGGCGGCGGTGGTCGACAACGGGTTGCCGCCGAAGGTGGAGATGCCGTTCCCGGTCAGGCCGTCCATCAGGTCGCCCCGGGCGACCACGCCGCCGATCGCGAATCCGTTGCCGAGTCCCTTGGCGAAGGTCATCATGTCCGGCACCACGCCGTGCGCGTCGATGCCCCAGAAGTGCTCGCCGGTCCGGCCCCAGCCGGTCTGCACCTCATCAGAGATGAGCAGGATGCCGCGCTCGTCGAGGATCTCCTGGTAGGCGGCGAACAGGCCGTCCGGGGGCATCGCGAAGCCGCCCACGCCCTGGATCGGCTCGGCGATCAGGCACGCCACGTCCCCCGCGGTCGCGGTGGCCAGGACGTGCCGCAGATCCTCGGCGCAGACCCGGATGTAGTCAGCGTCGGACAGCCCGGCGAACGCCGACAGCTGCCGATCGGTGCCGTGCAGGTAGTGGACGCTGTACGGGGTCAGCTGCGAGCTCTTCCAGGCTCCGTTGCCGGTGATGGCCATCACGCCGAACGACCGGCCATGGTAGCTGTTACGCAGGGCGAGCACCTGGCTGGAACGCCGGGCGGCGGTCGCGAGCAGCAGCGCGGTCTCGTTCGCCTCGGTGCCCGAGTTGGTGAAGAACACCTTGGCGTTGTCGATCCCGGACAGCCGCGCGATCTTCTCGGCCAGCTCCACCTGGCTGCGGATCAGGTACAGCGTCGAGGTGTGCACGACGCCCGTGGAAAGCTGCCGTTCGACTGCCTCGCGCACCTCGGGAATGTCATAGCCGAGCATGTTGGTGAGGATGCCGCAGAAGAAGTCCAGATAGCTGCGGCCGGACGCGTCGGTCACCCGGCTGCCCTGGCCGCTGACCAGCTCAAGCGGCTCGTCATAGTAGAGCGCGACCCAGTTCGGGATGATGGCGCGATGGCGCGCGTGCAGATCGGTCATGGTGTCCAGTCTGCCGTATAACCACCCGGCCGCGGTGTCGACAGAGTGTCACCTGATTGCCCTCGTCGCGAACAGTTTGCCCGCTGGCTGACTGGCCCCTGGCGCCCGGCCGCCTAGGCGCTGGTCAAGCGCCTAAGGCGCTGGTCAGGTCAGGGCCAGCCAGTCAGCTCAGGACCGGGATGATCCCGGACCCGTAAGCCGCCATCGTGGCCTCAGGCTCGTCGTGCATGAGATACACGGCGAACTGGTCAACCCCGATCTCGGCGAGTTCCCTGAGCCGGTCGATGTGGGCCGGCAGCGGCCCAGTCAGGCAGAACCGGTCCACGACGTCGTCGGGCACGAACTCGGTATGCGGATTGCCGGGACGGCCGTGCTGGGCGTAGTCATAGCCCTGCCGGCCGGCGATGTAGTCGGTCAGCGCCTTCGGTACCGGCCCTTCGGTGCCGTACCTGTGCACCAGGTCGGCGACATGGTTGCCTACCATCCCGCCGAACCAGCGGAGCTGATCCCGCTGGTGGGGGAGGTCGTCGCCGACATAGGCGGGCGCGGCCACGCAGATGGTCACCGCGTCCGGCGCCCGCCCGGCGTCCTCCGCCGCGTCCCGTACCGCGCCGATGGTCCACCGGGCGATATCAGGGTCGGCGGTCTGCAGGATGAACCCGTCGGCCTGCTCGCCGACCAGCCGCAGCGCCTTCGGCCCGTAGGCGGCCATCCAGATCTCCAGCCGACCGTCGTGTACCCACGGGATCCGGACCGCGGTGCCGTGCAGCGTCGTCTCCCGGCCCTCAGCCAGGTCCTTGATCACTCGCATGGCCTCGCCCAGGGTCGCGAGCGAGGCCGGCTTCTGGCCGATGGCCCGGCGGGCGGAGTCGCCGCGCCCGATGCCGCACACGGTCCGGTTGCCGAACATGTCGTTGAGCGTCGCGAACAGCGAGGCGGTGACCGACCAGTCCCTGGTCATCGGGTTGGTCACCATCGGGCCGACGGTCAGCGCCGAGGTGGCCGCGAGGATCTGTGAGTAGATGACGAACGGCTCCTGCCACAGGACATGCGAGTCGAAGGTCCAGCCGTAGCGGAAACCTAGGTTCTCGGCCTCGCGCATCGTGGCCACGACGCCGCTGGCCGGAGGGTCGGTCTGCAGGACCAGGCCGAATTCCATGTGCGCCTCCCAGTCCAGGTCCCGGTCGTTCAGGTCCCGGTCGTTCAGGTTCCGGTCGTTCACTTGTGGGTCAGTTCAGGTACTGGCACAGGTCGCGCTTCAGGAAGCGGCCGTGCCCCGCCGCGCCGCGGTAGGTGCGCGCATCGATCACGATCTGGCCGCGCGACAGCACCGTGTCCACCTGGCCGGTGACCTCGATGCCCTCGTACGCCGAGTAGTCCACGTTCATATGGTGCGTGGCGGCCGACAGCACCTGCCGGGCCTGCGGATCGTAGACGACGATGTCGGCATCGGATCCAGGCTGGATCGTGCCCTTGCGTGGGTAGAGCCCAAACATCCGGGCGGGCGTGGTGCACGCGACCTCCACCCAGCGGGCCAACGAGATCTCCCCGGCGGCCACGCCCTGGTGCAGCAGGTCCATCCGGTGCTCCACGCTGGGGATCCCGTTCGGGATCTTGGAGAAGTCGCCGCGCCCGAGTTCCTTCTGCTCCACGAAACAGAACGGGCAGTGATCGGTCGAGACGACCGCCAGGTCATTGGTGCGCAGCCCGCGCCACAGCGAGCCCTGGTGCTCCTTGGGCCGCAGCGGCGGCGATGCCACGAACTTGGCGCCCTCGAACCCCGGCCTGGCCAGGTCGTCGAGCGACAGGTACAGGTACTGCGGGCAGGTCTCGGCGAACACGTTCTGGCCGGTGTCGCGGGCCGCGGTGATCGCGTCGAGCGCCTGCGCGGCGGTCAGGTGCACCACGTAGAGCGGGCAGCCGGTCACCTTGGCCAGGGCGATGGCCCGCGAGGTGGCCTCGCCCTCCAGCTCGGGCGGCCGGGTCAGGCCGTGCTGGACGGGCTCGGTCTTGCCCGCTGCCAGAGCCTGGGCGACCAGCTCATCGATCGCGATGCCGTTCTCCGCGTGCATCATCACCGTGGCGCCGTTGCGCGACGCCTGCTGCATGGCCCGCAGGATCTCGCCATCGGTGGAGTACAGCACTCCCGGGTACGCCATGAACAGCTTGAAGCTGGTTACGCCCAGATCGAGGCAGGAGTCCATCTCCTTCAGGGTCGTGTCGTTGACGTCGGAGACGATCATGTGCATCCCGTAGTCGATCGCGCACTGGCCGTCGGCCTTGGCCTGCCAGGTTTCCAGGGCTGACAACAGCGACTTGCCCTTGGACTGAACCGCGAAGTCGATGATCGTCGTGGTGCCGCCCCAGGCCGCGGCGCGGGTCCCGGTCTCGAAGGTGTCGCTGGACAGAGTGCCGCCGAACGGCATCTCCATGTGCGTATGCGCGTCGATCCCGCCCGGCAGTACGTACTTGCCGGTCGCGTTGATCACCCGGTCCGCCGCCCGGGCCCAGGACGCGGCCAGCTCGGTGCCCGGCGCGGCGAGCGCGGCGATCCGCTCGCCTTCGATCAGTACCTCCACGGCGGTGGCGCCGCTCGCACAGACCACGGTGCCGCCGCTGATCACGATGGACATTGCTACCTCCGGTTCAGGGGTGGCGGTTCACGGCTGGGTCAGCGGGCCGTAGGCGTCCGGGCGCCGGTCCCGGTAGAAGGCCCAGAGCTGGCGGATTTCCTGGAGCTTGTCCATGTCCAGATCGCGGATCACGACCTCCTCGTCGGTGTCGGAGGCCGCGTCACCGATGAGCTGGCCGCGGGGATCGGCGAAATAGGTCTGCCCGTAGAAGTCGTTGTCGCCGAGCGGCTCCACCCCGACCCGGTTGATCGTGCCAACGAAGTACTCGTTGGCGACCGCGGCGGCGGTCTGCTCCAGCCGCCACAGGTACTGCGACAGGCCGCGGCTGGTGGCCGACGGGTTAAACACGATCCGCGCCCCGGCCAGCCCCAGGGCCCGCCAGCCCTCGGGGAAGTGCCGGTCGTAGCAGATGTACACGCCGATCCGGCCGACGGCGGTGTCGAAGACCGGGTAGCCAGTGTTGCCCGGCCGGAAGTAGAACTTCTCCCAGAACCCCTTGACCTGCGGGATGTGGGTCTTGCGGTACTTGCCGAGGTAGCTGCCGTCGGCGTCGATGACCGCCGCGGTGTTGTAGTACAGGCCTGGCTGCTCCTCCTCGTACATGGGCACCACCAGGACCACGCGGTGGCGGCTGGCCACCTCGCACATCTGCTGGGTGGTGGGGCCGTCCGGGATCGCCTCGGTGTAGGAGAAGTAGTCCGGGTCCTGGACCTGGCAGAAATACGGCCCGTAGAACAGCTCCTGCAGGCAGACGACCTGGGCACCCGCCGACGCGGCCACCCCGATGGCGCTGACCGCATTGGCGATCATCGACTCCTTGTCGCCGGTCCAGCGCTGCTGAATAAGCCCGGCCTTGACGATCTCGGTCACGCCTTCCTCCTCCTCACCCTCCGACGGGCCCTCCGACAGACCCTCCGACGCCCCCGATGGCCCCCGCACCCAGCTGTAGTCATATAGCCCCTTGAGCACGGGTATCAAGCCGCCCGCCGGAAACGGGCCCTGACCCGGGGCAGAGTACGCCCCGCCCACCGCGAGCAGCGCGCCGCCCACCGTCGCCGCGACCGCGGCCAGGTTCCAGCCGCCGACGTGCCAGCGCTCAGTGGCCCTGGTCGGCGTCCATGGCCAGCAATGCCACATACAAGGAGAGCATCGACTCCGGATCCGACAATGACACCCCGAGAATCTGCTCAATGCGGCCGAGCTGCTTATAAAACGCCGTCCGGGACCGGTGCGCGGCGGCCGCGGCGGCGGAGATGTTCCCGCCGTGGACGCAGAACTCCCTGAGCAGCTGCATGAGCCCGCCGCCCGAGCTGGCCTCGTGGGCCAGCAGCGGGCCCAGTTCCCGCTCGGCGAAGGCGGCCAGCCGGTCGTCATCCCGCAGCAGGTGCAGCAGCCCGCGCAGCCGGACATCGACCAGCCGGTAGCAGTTGCAGCCGGGACCGGACCGCGGGGCGGCCTGCGCGATGTGCGCCGCCTCGGACAGGGTCCGCCGGGCGGCGGGAATCGACTCGACCGTGCTGCCGGCCGCGACGATCACCGGCAGTCCGCGCTGGATAGCGTCGGCCCGCTGGTGGATTTCCCTGGCCAGCCGGCTGAGCAGCGGTTCCACCCGGTCCGGGCGCTCTAGCGAGAGCAGCGCCCGGACGCTGGTGTCGTCGACCACGCCCACCAGCGCGGGCACCTCGCAGGACCTGGCGGCATGGGCCGTCGCCTCGGCCAGGTTGCGCAGCAGTTCCTGGGCTGCCAGCGCCGGGGCCTGCTCGATGCCGGGATCGGCCGTGCACGGCCACACGGCCATGCCGAGCAGGGTGCGGTCAGCCAGTGGTACGCCGAGGGCCGCGGTCCTGGTGGCCAGGTCCGCTTCCGGCAGGCCGGCCCTCAGCAGCTCGGTCAGCAGGGTGCGGTGCGTCTGCTGTTCCAGCGTGTCCCGGTCCCGGGCCAGCAGCCGGTGCACGGCGAGTGCCGACGCGGCCCGCTCGGCGATCACCACGTGCTGGTGCTGCGGCGGCTCGGGACAGATCAGCACCAGCCGGGCCCAGTCATATCCGCGTGAGCCCACCACGGTGACCAGCCAGCCGCGGTCGGCATCGTAACCGGTCCGCTGCGCGGGAGCGACCCTCTCCGAGCGCTCCCGCCAGCCCGCCAGCAGCCTGGCCGGATCGCCGCCGGCCGCGTTATAGGCGAGCACGTCATGCGAGAGCGTCTCCAGCACCACGGGCAGCCCGGCGGCGTGCACGACCTCGCGCAGCACCTCGGTCGGGCCGGCGCCCGAGACCGTCAGCGCGGTGAACGTCTCGTGCACCTGCTCGGCCGCCCGGAGCTCCGCCAGCTGAGCGTCCCTGATCAGGGCGATGACCGCCTCGGTCACCTCGACGAAGCGGGTCTCCTGGGCCAGGGTCACCAGCGGCAGTTCACAGGCGTCGGCAGCGGCTCGCAGCGCGGCCGGCAGCGCGTGGTCCCACCGGCGGACCAGCTCCACCACCAGCCCGGCCGCGCCAGCCTCAGCTAGCTCACCGATGTAGCAGGCCAGCGCGGCAGGCTCATCGGGCAGCGCGATCCCCGTGGTCAGCACCAGCTCCCCGCCCCGCAGCAAGTGCGCGATATCCGCCACCTCGGCGATGTGCACCCAGCGGACCCGGCGTCCCGAGCCGACCAGCCCCGCGACCAGCCGGGGACGGCCCGCCCTGATGACCGGCAGGGTAAGCACTTCGGAAATCGTCGGATACATACCGCTTTGCCAATTTCGCTGGAGTTCGATGGTCACTATGTAACCTCCAGCGCCTGGAGTACACATTCTGTCCACGCGCCGCCCGGCCGGGCCGCCGACCGCCGTAATGTTGCGGTCATGAGCCGCCCGTTCCAGGTCATCTGCGAGATCGAGCCCCCGACCCGCCCGGATCTGCGTCACGTCCGCCATCAGATCGGCGTGCTCAGCCCGGTTGCCGACACTTTCCTGATCCCGGACAACCACCTGGGCCGGGCGACGGTGTCCAGCATCGCCGTGGCACACGAGGTCGAGGCCATGGGCGGCCGCAGCATCGCCTGCATGAACTCCCGCGACCGGAACCTGCTCGGATTCCGCCGTGACCTGCTCACGGCCGCCGCCTACGGGGTGGACCAGTTCCTGCTCGTCTACGGCGACAAGCCGAGTTCGGGCGGCCGGACCAGCGACCTGACCGTCCGGTCGATGATCGAGGAGATCCACAGCCGCGCCGAGAACCCGGCCTTCGCCGGCTTTCCCGGCTGGCGGGCGGGCGTGGCAGCGGCGCTGCGGCCGCTACCGCCGTGGAAACGAGCCGCCGACTTCGTCTTCCTGCAGGTGAGCTACTCGGTACCGGATCAGCTGCGGTGGCGGGAGGCCAACCAGCTCGACGTCCCGGTCTACGCCGGCGTCATGGTGCTGGCCAGCCAGCAGATGGCCCGCCGCCTGGCGGCGGCCATCCCCGACATCGACATTCCGGGCTCCCTGGTCGAGCAGGTCGCGGCCGACCCGATGGCTGGCGTGCACGCCGCCATTGAGCAGATATCGGCCCTGCGCGATAGCGGCGCGTTCGACGGCGTCCACCTGGTGCCGGTCCAGCGCTACCGCCAGGTCGCCGCGCTCCTCGAGACCCAGCTGCGGGCCTGAGCCTCGCGGCGGGGACGTTCAGCTGTCCAGGCTGCTCATGACGTGCTTGATCCGTGTGTAGTCGTCAAACCCGTAGCCGGACAGGTCCTTGCCGTAGCCCGATTTCTTGAAGCCGCCGTGCGGCATTTCCGAGACGAACGGGACGTGGGTGTTGATCCACACCACGCCGAAGTCCAGCCGCCGGGCCATCCGCATGGCCCGGCCGGCCTCAGTTGTCCAGACGCTGGCGGCGAGCCCGTAAGGGACACCGTTCGCCCAGCTCAGCGCCTCCTCCTCAGAGCTGAACCGCTGCACGGTGATGACCGGCCCGAAGATCTCGTTCTGGATCATCTCATCGTGCTGGGCCAGGCCGGCCACTACGGTCGGGGCGTAGCAGTAGCCGCGTTCTCCGACCCGGTGGCCACCGGTCAGGACCTCGGCGTGCTCGGGCGCCCGGCTCAGGAAACCCTCCACCCTGGCCAGCTGACCCGGGTTGTTCAGCGGGCCGTAGTCGGCATCCGGCACCTGCAGCCCGCCGGTCTTCACGCCGCGGGCCCGCTCGACCAGCGCGTCGGTCAGGTCGGCGGCGATGCCCGGGCCGGCCAGCACCCGTGTCGCGGCGGTGCAGTCCTGCCCGGCGTTGTAGTAGCCGGCGTCGGCGACCTCGGCTGCGGTCCGCTGTACATCGGCATCGTCGAAAACGATGACCGGCGCCTTGCCGCCCAGCTCGAGGTGGACCCGCTTCAGGCCGGCCGCGGCGGCCAGCGCCACCTCGGTCCCGGCCCGGATCGAGCCGGTGATCGACACCATCTGGGGTATCTCGTGCGCGACCAGCGCCCGGCCGGTGTCCCGGTCGCCGCAGATCACGTTCAGGACACCGGGCGGCAGGAACTCAGCGCCGATCTCGGCCAGCAGCAGCGTCGAGACCGGCGTGGTGTCCGAGGGCTTCAGGACCACGGTGTTGCCGGCCGCGATCGCCGGGGCGAACTTCCATACGGCCATCATCATCGGGTAGTTCCAGGGAGTGACCTGCGCACATACCCCGACCGGCTCGCGCCGGATCATCGAGGTGTAGCCCCGCAGGTACTCCCCGGCCGCCTTGCCCCCGGCCAGCCGCGCCGCCCCGGCGAAGAACCTCAGCTCGTCGGCGAGTGGCGGGACCTCATCGGTCCTCGTCATCGCAACCGGCTTGCCGGTGTTGCGCGATTCGGCGGCGACCAGTTCCTCCGAGCGGGCCTCGATCGCGTCGGCGAACCTGAGCAGCGCCAGGCTCCGCTGCGCGGGCGTCGCGTCCCGCCAGCCCGGCCCGGCGGCGGCCGCGGCTCGCAGGGCGGCATCGACGTCGGCAGCGCCGGACACTGGCGCCTGCGCGTAGGCCTCGCCGGTGCACGGATCGACCACGTCACCGGCCCGGCCGTCCAGAGCCGGCGTGTAGTCGCCGTTCACGAAGTTCTGCAGTAGCTCCCGCGGGCGGTCTGGGCCGGATTCGCGTGCTATCAACGATGGCCTCCGGTGTTCGAATGTGCCAGCTTCAGCTGGCTGCGGCCGGTTTCGTCGCAGGTCGGCGTCCGGCCTTCGACCTTGGCAGATAAACTGACCTGGTACAAGTGAATCAGTTGCGCAATCAGCCTGGATCGACGGAATCGGTTGACAGATGCCCCTTGCGTGGCACGATTTGCCTGGCGGAGGAGGCAGATGGCGGACACGCCAAGACCGACAAGCGCCTCAGCCAGGCGATCGCGCCCGGGCGGAGACGGTGGCAAGCGCGAGGCCGACCGCATCGCCCTCGATGACCTCTCCAAGCAGATAGTCGAGCAGCTGCAGCAGGACGGCCGGCGGTCGTACGCGGCCATCGGGAAGGCGATCGGCCTGTCCGAGGCCGCGGTGCGACAGCGGGTGCAGCGACTGCTTGACTGCGGCGCGATGCAGATCGTCGCCGTGACCGACCCGATGACCGTCGGCTTCCGCAGGCAGACGATGATCGGTATCAGGTGCGGCGACGACCTGGAGCGGGTGGCCGATCAGCTGGCGGACATGGATGAGATTGACTATGTAGTGATTACCGCCGGTTCGTTCGACCTGCTGATCGAGGTCGTCTGCGAGGACGATGACCACTTGCTTGAGATCCTGAGCCGGGTGCGCAGCATCCCGAGCGTGACCACGACGGAGACTTTCGTGTATCTGAAGCTTCGCAAGCAGACCTACAGCTGGGGGACGAGATGACTGCCACACCGCAGGAGCCGACCGGGCGCGGGAAGATCGACACATCGGCGCTGCAGGCCGCGGCCAAGCGGAACCTGTGGCTGCACTTCACCCGCATGTCGTCGTACGCGGACGCCGACATACCGGTCATCGTGCGCGGCTCCGGGCAGTACGTGTACGACCAGCACGGCAAGCGTTACCTGGACGGGCTGTCCGGGCTGTTCGTCAGCCAGATCGGCCATGGCCGCCAGGAAGTGGCCGAGGCGGCGGCCGCGCAGGGCAGCCAACTGGCCTACTTTCCGCTCTGGTCCTATGCGAACCAGCGGGCCATCGAACTGGCCGAGCGGCTGGCCGGCCTGGCGCCCGGCGACCTGAACCGGGTGTTCTTCACCACCAGCGGCTCGGAGGCGGTGGAGGCGGCCTGGAAGCTGGCCAAGCAGTACTTCAAGGCGATCGGTGAGCCCGGCCGCTACAAGGTGATCAGCCGGGACATCGCCTATCACGGCACCTCGATGGGCGCGCTCGCGATCACCGGGCTGGCCGATATCAAAGCGCCGTTCGAGCCGCTCCCGCCGGGCGGGGTCCGGGTGCCGAACACCAACTTCTACCGGGCCCCCGAGTTCGTCGCCGATGACCTGGAGGCGTTCGGCCGCTGGGCGGCGGATGAGATCGAGCGGGCCATCCTGCGCGAGGGCCCGTCCTCGGTGGCAGCTGTCTTCCTCGAGCCGCTGCAGAACTCGGGCGGCTGCTTCCCGCCGCCGCCCGGCTATTTCCAGCGGGTCATGCAGATCTGCGACCGGTACGGCGTGCTGCTGGTCTCCGACGAGGTGATCTGCGCGTTCGGCAGGCTGGGCTATTACTTCGGTTCGGAGCGCTACGGGTATCAGCCGGACATCATCACCTTCGCCAAGGGCGTCACGTCCGGCTACTCGCCGCTCGGTGGCATGATCGTCGCCGACCATCTGATGGAACCGTTCTCCGCGGGACACAACACGTTCCTGCACGGGGTCACCTTCGCCGGGCACCCGGTCTCCTGCGCGGTCGCACTGGCCAACCTGGACGTCTTCGAGAAGGAAGACCTGCTCGGCAACGTCCGGGCGAATGAGGCCGCGTTCCGGTCCACCCTGGAGAGGCTGCATGAGCTGCCGATCGTCGGCGATGTCCGCGGTGACGGCTACTTCTACGGGATCGAGATGGTCAAGGACAAGGCGACCAGGGAGACCTTCAACGATGAGGAGTCCGAGCGGCTGCTGCGCGGTTTTCTGTCCCAAGCGCTCTTCGACGCGGGACTGGTCTGCCGCGCCGACGACCGCGGCGATCCGGTGATCCAGCTCGCCCCGCCGCTCACCTGCACCCAGGAGCATTTCGACGAGATGGAGCAGATCCTGCGAAGCGTCCTCACGGAGGCCTGGTCCCGGCTCTGACCCGGCTCTGACCCGGCTCGTCCCTGGTCCGCGCCGCCGAGATAGCCGTTATCAACTCGTTACCTAATATCTGTTGTCCGGCCGGATACCCGCAGGTCTTACAGGTGAAGACGTCCGGGCGGCTCCGCAGGTACCCGGATGTGAGCAACTCATCTCATCCGGAGGACCTGATGTCGAACAGCAGCGCGGATCGGACCGCGGCGGACTGGGCCAACTTGGACAGCGCGAACGAGAGGGTCACGGCCCCCGTCGATGTCCAGGCCGTCCTGGCGCACGTGCCTGCGAAGGCACCGATCCCGGCCACCGGCTCAGCCGCGGCCAAGCCCGCCGGACGCCATCGGCGCACCTCGAGGGCGGCCGCGGTGACGGCCGCCGCGGCCTGTGCGCTGGCTGTCTCTGCGAGTGCGTCGGCCGCGAGCCTGCACCCGGCCGCGACCGCCTCGTGGAAGATCGTGAAGACCGTCCCCGGCAGCAGCGTGAACTTCACCGCGGTCACTGCGACCAGCAAGTCCAACGCCTGGGCGTTCGAGTCCAGCTCCGGCGGGACGAGCGCCTGGCGGCTGGGGCCCTCAGGATGGACCCCGGCCGCATTCCCCGGCGGGCCGGTCGCGGCGGCCGGGGCGTCGTCGGCCAGCGACGTGTGGACCATCACCGCGGACGGTGCCAAATCCAAGGCCCTGCGCTGGAATGGCAGCGGCTGGGTGAGCGCTGGCACGATCCGCGCCGAGATCGCCGCGGTAACCGTGGTCAGCTCAAGCGATGTGTGGGCGTTCGCATTGCCGTTCTTCCCGAGCCGCGGGAGCGCCTGGCATTACAACGGGACCCGTTGGTCCCGCGTCGCGTCGGGTAACGGCCTTATCTCGGGAAGCGCGCTATCGCCGCGCAATGTGTGGGCCGTGGGCGGGGAGGCCGTGGCGCACTGGAACGGGCACACCTGGTCGCGGACCTCGGTGGCCGGCCTGCTGCCCGCCAACACCATGCTCAGCCACTCCGCCATGGTCGGCATCTACGCCGCCTCGTCGAGGAACGTCTGGGCGCTCGGCACCGGCGGCCGCGAGGACGAGGGCGGTCCCACGGTGCTCCTGCACTACAACGGGCACCACTGGAGTCGCGCGGCGATCAATCTCTCCGGCAATCCGTCGCAGCTTGTTCCCGACGGCACCGGCGGCCTGTGGGTTCCGGTGCCCTCGCAGGACGGGGTGCCCTTCGAAATGCTCCGCTACTCGGGCGGCCACCTGCGGGCGGTCTCCATGCCGGTCAGCGGCGCCAGGCTCGACGTCCTGGCGGTGGCCGCTGTCCCGCATTCCGCCGAGACTCTTGGCGTCGGGTTCACCCACAAAAAGAACAATGCCGGCCTGGGCATTGCCGGCGTCATCCTCTCCTACCAGCGCTGACACCGGAACGGCCTGAGCGTCAGGTTCGCTCCGAGCCGGCCCTGCGCTGCGGGATCACCCCTGCGCGCCGGGTCGGCTCGGTCGGCCCGTCCGCACCGAGGCCCGGCCCCGGCTCTGGCCCGGCCCCGGCTCTGCCCAGGCCACGCAGAAGTTATCCATTCGTTACCGCAAAAAAGATGTTCGGCGGACCCTACGCGGGTCTTACAGGTGTAGTCGTCCGGGCGGCGCAGCAGGCGCTCGCACCTGGCGTGCCTGACCGGGAGGACTGTTGTCGAACCGCAACATGGACTGGGCCCATCTGGACAGCCGGCACGAAAGGGTGGCGACCGTCGCGGCTCTCCAGGGCTGCCCGGCTCAGGTCACGGTCCCCATGGCAATCCGAGAGCCAACCGCGCCGACTCCCCCCGCCACGGACTCATCGGCGAGCCAGGCCACCGACCCCGAGCCGGGCCACGGTCCGACTGGCCATGGCCGCCGTCGCCGCAGCCCGCGCGCCGCGGCGGCAGCCGCCGTCACCGTGGCCGCCGTCGGCTGCGCGCTGGCCGTCCCGCTGAGCGCCTCGGCCGCCCGGGTCGAGCCCGCCGCCGCATCCTGGAAGATCGTCAAGACCACCCACCAGAGCGGAGCCCCGATCTTCACCGCGATCACCGCCAGCAGCCTGAGCCATGCATGGGCATTTGAGGGGCTCCAGGCCGGCACGTCGAAGCCAATCGAGTGGAGCCTGTCCGGCTCGACCTGGACGAAGGTTTCCTTCCCCGGTCACTCCCGCGAGGAGGTCACAGCCGCCGGATCGACGTCCGCCAGCGATGCGTGGACGATCACCTCCAACGGCTCAAAGTCCAGGGCACTGCGCTGGAACGGCAGCGGCTGGACGGCTACTGGCTCGTTTAACGCCGACCTCGGCAACGTAACGGTGATCAGCCCGACCGACGTGTGGGCCTTCGACTCGTTGTTTTCCGGGCCCGGGGGCGCCTGGCATTACAACGGGCACAGCTGGTCGCCTGACGGATCCGGCCTCTTCGGCGGGAGCGCACTGTCGAGCCACAGTGTCTGGGCGTTCGGAGCCACCAAGGTCGCGCACTGGAATGGCCACGCCTGGTCGCGGACCTCCGTGAAGAGCCTGCTGCCGCCTGACTCCGAGCTCAATGTCTCCGGGCTGACCGGCATCTACGCCCAGTCGTCGAACAGTGTGTGGGCAACCGGGTCGGGGTTCACCATGGACGAGGGCGGCCCCACGGTACTGCTGCACTACAACGGGCACAACTGGAGCCGGGTGGCTGAGGTCGGATCCGACGACGAGGTCGCCCAGTCAGTAATCCCGGACGGCCACGGCGGCCTGTGGATTCCGGTGCCGTCATCAGAGGGAAGGCCGTTCGTGCTGCTGCACTACTCCGGCGGCCACCTGCGTACGACCGCACTGCCAGTCAGCGGCAACAAGCTCAATGTGCTCGACCTCGCCGCCGTCCCACACAGCACCAGCGCCTTCGGTGCCGGTTTCACCCACCAAGCCGGTAACCCCGGACTAGGCATCGCGGGCGCGATCCTCGAATACAAGCGCTGACCAATTCCAGGACCTGGCACCAGGTCCCCTGCCGACCGGGGCGAGGCCCTGCCCGCCGGATCACCGGCGGGCAGGGCCTCATAGTGACCGCCAGCTCACCAACTGCTGCACTCGCGAAACGGCCTCCGCCACCGGCACCCGCGCCTTCTCGCCAGTGGCCCTGGTGGTGATCTCCACCACGCCGTCGGCGAGATCCCGGCTGCCGACGCTGATCCGGTACGGGATCCCGGTCAGCTCAGCGTCGCGGTATTTCACCCCGGGCCGCTCATCCCGGTCGTCGATCAGCGCGTCGAGGCCGGCCGCAAGCAGCCCCTCGTAGAGCAACTCGGCCGCGGCGCGGGCCTCGGCGTCCCGGGTGGAAAGCAGGACGACGATCACCTCGGCGGGCGCGACCTGCGCCGGCCAGGTCAGGCCCGCCTCGTCGTGATGCACCTCGGCGATCGCCGCCATGGCGCGCTCCACCCCGATGCCGTAGCAGCCCATGATCGGCGTGATGGCCGTGCCGTCCGGCCCGAGCACCGAGACCCCGAGCGCGGTGGTGTACTTGCGGCCCAGCTTGAAGATGTGCCCGACCTCGATGACCTGGATCAGTTCCAGCGGCGTGCCGCAGCGCAGGCACGGCTCGCCCGCGCTGACCTCGCGTAGATCCGCCCACTGGCCCACGGTGATGTCCCTGGCCACATCCACGCCGGTCAGGTGGACGTCGTCAGTGTTGGCCCCGGTGGTCATGTTGGTCCGGCCCCGCAGCGCCAGGTCGGCGATCACCGGCAGGCTGGTGACTCCGACCGCGCCGAGGCTGCCGGGCGAAGCGCCGAGAGCCGCCCGGATCTCGTCGGCCTGAGCCGGCCGGATATCCCCGGAGCCGACGGCGTCCGCGAGTTTCTGATCAGCCAGCGGGTGATCACCGCGCAGCAGCACCAGCGTCAGCTGCCCGCCGATCGCCTGGACCAGCGTCTTGATCTGGCGGTCGGCGGGGATGTCGTACAACTTGGCCAGATCGTCGATGGTGCGCACGTCCGGTGTCGGCAGCCGCTGCGGCTCGGCGGGACCCGGCTGGTCGGTGATCGGCTCCAGCGCTGAGGTGGCCTTCTCCAGGTTGGCCGCGTACCCGCAGTTGCCGCAGCGCGCGATCAGGTCCTCGCCGGCCTCCGACGGGCAGACGAACTCAACCGAGTCGCTGCCGCCCATGGTCCCGCTGGACGCCTCCGCCGCGATCGCCGGAATCCCGAGCCTGGCGAAGATCCGCTCATAAGCCCCGCGGTGCGCGTCGAAGGACGCGTCCAGGCCCGCCTCGTCCAGGTCGAAGCTGTAGGAGTCCTTCATGGTGAACTCGCGCACCCGAATCAGGCCACTCTTGGGCCGCGGCTCGTCGCGGAACTTGATCTGGAACTGGTACCAGGACTGCGGCAGCTCGCGGTAGGAGGCCAGTTCGAGCGCCAGGGTGGTGAAGATCTCCTCGTGGGTCATGCCGAGGACGACTTCCGCGCCCTTGCGGTCCCTGAGACGGAACATCTCCTCCCCCATGACCGCCAGCCGCCCGCTCCGTTCCCAGATCTGGGCGGGCTGCATGCACGGGAGCAGGAACTCTTGCGCTCCGATCCCGTTCATCTCTTCCCTGATGATCGCCATGACCTTGGCCCGGACCCGGACCCCGAGCGGCAGCAGGCTGTAGTGACCGGCCATGAGCTGGCGGATGAACCCGGCGCGGAGCAGCAGCCGGTGGCTGGCCGCGTCAGCGTCCGCCGGATCCTCACGCAGGGTGGGAATGTGAAGCTTTGACCAGCGCATGACTGGATGCCCTCTGCTTGACGGAAACGGGATTGCTGCGGAAGAACGCATTCTATGGCGTCCGCCAGCCGCCAGCGGCCGGATATTCGCGCCACGGCGCAACCGGAGAAGCCGATGGGATCTTTGCTCCGGATCAGCCCATACCTCTCTTCACTTGTTGTAATCGCGCTGAAACTGACAGTCATATTGGTCTAGGGTTACCGTGATCTCCGCCCAGGCGGCCGCCGCTCCGCTGGCCCGAATCTCCGGGCCCGCACCGGCCATGCCGCAGTCCGATCTGGCCGACTTTCGCAGAGGAGTCACGACGTCCATGAACCGCTTAACCGTACGGAACACCGATCTCAAGGCGGCCGGGGCCGCGCTGATCATCTCGCTCGCACTCGGAGCCTGTTCAAGCTCGGGCTCGACATCGCCGTCCACCGGTACCGGGATCAGCCCGGCCAGCCAGGCGTCCGCCAGCCCCATCGGGCAGGCCAGTCCGTCCAGTGGTTCGGCGGGCGTGATGTTCCACGGCAAGATCCAGGTGACCGGGGCCGCGAAGTTCGCCGCGAGCTTCACCGACAAGGACACCGCCGTCAAAAGCTGCGCCGACGTGGCCACCAAAGGCGATGAGCCGGGCGGCACGTTCATGGTCCCCTCTCCCTATATCACCCAGAACCCTCTCATTGAGGTCAAGCTGGCCAAGTTCCATGGAGCCGGCACTTACCCCCCGGCCGAGATGCAAAGTGACACATCAGATTCGATCTGGCTAAAGACCGGCGGCGCGACCAGCGATTACGAAATCACATCGCATCCGGCGGCGTCGATCCCCGGGCAGACCACCGGCAAGGAGGTGCTGTTCCTTGATAAAAACGGCTCCGGCGAGCTCGCCTTCTCCGAAGCACACAAGCTCGGCAAGAAAACCAACCCTGCCATCGCAGGCCTGATCAGCTGGACCTGCTCAGGGTAGGTTCTTCTGGGACATTGGGTCGTGCCGGAGTTAATGTCGGCTGAGATTCGAGCCTGAGTTTTGAGCTGAGCGGATCCGGGCACGGATCATGCATGCGGACGGACAAGTCAGCGCGCCGCGTTCTGGCCGTTGCCATGGGCATCGCGGCGATCTTCGATCTGACTGGCGCCGTCACCTACCGGGTCATGCATCCGATCCTCCCGGATCCGCCGCTGCGGGACGCCGATCCGTTCCAATCGGCGATGGCGACGATCCTGTCCGCGCACCGCGATGCGGTCACGCACGCGCGAGACAAGAGCGGCGTGACCCTCGCCGAGTGAGCGACAGCGACCGGATGCCGGGAACCTCGGAGCCCGCCACCGGAACCACCAAGTCCAACACCGCGATCGGCGACGCAGCGACCGGCGGCGCCGCCACGGGAATACCCAGCGGAGGCACCCCCATCGGAGCCACCACCGGAACACCCAGCGAACGCACCCCGCCCGGCGCCAGCACCCCGCCCGGCGCCAGCACCCCGCCCGGCGCCAGCACCCCGCCCGGCGCCAGCACCCCGCCCGGCGCCAGCACCCCGCCCGGCGTTAGCTTCCCCGTCGGCCCAAGTACTCCCCTCGTAACCGGACCCGCCGCGGCCCGTCCCTCAGGAACCGCCATGGGCATCGGGCCGTCTGGATCCACGGGGCCGGAGCGCACGGAGCCAGGGCCCTTGGCAGCTGCCGTGGGCGGCGGGCCATCCGGGACTACCAGGCCGGGCCCGTCGGAGACTGCCGTGGGCGGCGGGCCATCCGGGACTACCAGGCCGGGCCCGTCAGAGACTGCCATCGGCGCAGCGCCGCCGGGGCCTTCGGGGGTGGCCCCGTCGGGGACCTCCGCGGGACGAGCCATGGCCAGCGGCATCAGGGCAGCGGCCGGTACGAGTCCCGTGACCAGCACCGCGCCTGAAGTTGATCACGTGGCCGACATGGTGCTGGCGCGGATCAAGGACAAGCTGGACGACGGGCGAGACGGCCCGCCGGAGATACCCTCCGCCGAGCACGCCATCGCCCTGCGGGAGCAGGCTCCCGAGCTCTATGACCTCTGGCTGAAGATTGCCCAGGAAAAAGCCGCCACCGAGAACTACGTCGACCGGGCTCCCTACGAGATACCTGAGCGGCTCGCGGCGAGCGGCAGGCCGAGAGCGCTGGGCGCACTGATCATCGTGCTGTCGTTTTGCGGATACCTGGCCTGGCTCGGCGGGCCCGGCCCCTACATAGGCGGCCTGATCGCCATTCTCGACCTGGGCGCGATGTTCGGCATGTTCTTCGGTCTCCGGCCGGAGGGCCTGGCGGAGACGAAGCGGGCCGACAGGAAGCGGCCGTTACCAGCCGTCGGCTGAGTTCAGCCGGCGTTTCCCGGCCGGATTTCCAATGATCCTGACGACTTTCCGGTACATATCGCGGGGAAGTCGCCAAGATCATTGGGGCAACCTTCGCAGCGCAGGCGGGCACCCTCGACGCGCCGATTGCGGTACCTCACGCTCTACAAATTGTTGACGTCAACAGCGATTGATGTAGATTGCTGGCCTAGCCGCAGCGTCGTCGCCCGGAGGTCAGGCGTGACACCGCAAGCCAGCGTGACACCGCAAGCCAGCCTGACACCGCAAGCCAGCCTGACACCGCAAGCCAGCCTGACACCGCAAGCCAGCGTGACCCGCGATGCCATTACGACCGGCGGAGGCAGCAGCGTGACGCGGGAAGTCGGCATGGCACCCGGACCGACCAGACCCGGGCCGGCCAGACCCGGGCCGTCCAGACCCGGACCGACCAGATCCGGACCGGCCAGACCCGGGCCGTCCAGACACGGGCCGTCCAGACCCGGGCCGTCCAGCGGCGAGCCGATGAGATACGGGTACCGATGAGAACCGCCACCGCCCTCGATGCGCCGCAGCCGGTCCTCAGCCGCCGACGTGAGGTTGGCGAGGCCAGTTCCAGGTCGCTGCTGATGACCTTGCTGGGCGAGTTCGTACTGCCGCGCGACGGCGCGGTCTGGACCTCGGTCTTGATCCGCGCACTCGCGATGTTCGACATCGAGGAGAAATCAGCCCGCCAGGCCCTGGCGCGTACCGCAGCGGAAGGCTGGCTGACCGCGCAGCGGCAGGGCCGGCGGGTGCGGTGGGATCTGACCGAGGCCGGCCGCGGGCTGCTGACGCACGGGGCCGAGCGGATCTACTCGTTCGGCCGCGAGCAGCCCACCTGGAATCAGACCTGGCTCATCCTGATCGTCACGGTGCCCGAGGCTAAGCGGGAACTCAGGCACCGGCTGCGGACCCGGCTCTCCTGGACGGGATTCGGCTCCCCGGCGCCGGGCGTCTGGGTCACGCCGGACACCGGCCGCGAGCCCGAGGCCAGGGAGATTCTCGAGGAGCTAGGGCTGGCCGAAGGCGCGACGTCGTTCAGCGCTCGCTACGGCTCGGTCGGCTCGCCGGAGACGCTGGCCGCGCAGGCCTGGGACCTGGCCGCCGTCGCCGCCCGCTACGAGGCGTTTATCGCCGAGTTCGGCGGGCTGGCGCCGCGCGCGGGCGACGAGACGCTGATCGCCGCGACCAGGCTGGTCCACGAGTGGCGCAGGTTCCCGCTTCTCGACCCGCAGCTTCCAGCCGAGCTGTTGCCGGCTCGTTGGAGCGGGACCCGGGCGGCCCGGCTGTTTCACGCCAGGCACCGCGAATGGGCACCACGGGCACAGCTGCGCTGGGATGCGCTGACCGCCGAGGAGGACGGCTGACTTTCTACATAAAGTTGAACCTTGCGCAAAGCGATGTAGCACGTAGGATGGAACTATCCCGGCCAGCGCCCTGACGACCGGCCGCCGAGGAGACCGCCCATGACCATCACCGGCCAGAACGCCGAAGCGACCGAACCAGCAGCGACCGAACCAGCAGCGACCGAACCAGCAGCGACCGAACCAGCAGCGTCCGAACCAGCAGGTACCGGCAGCGCAGCCCAGGGGGAGGTCTCGTTCGACACCGAGCCCAGCCGCTACCAGCACTGGAAGCTAGCCGTCGACGGTGCGGTCGCCACGCTGACGCTCGACGTCGCCGAGGACGCAGGAATCCTGCCCGGCTACGAGCTGAAGATGAACAGCTACGACCTCGGTGTCGACATCGAGCTGTACGACGCAACACAGCGACTGCGGTTTGAGTACCCCGCGGTCAAAGCGGTGATTCTGACCAGCGGCAAGGACCGGATGTTCTGCGCCGGCGCCAACATCAAGATGCTGGCGCAGGCCACGCACGCCTGGAAGGTGAACTTCTGCAAGTTCACCAACGAAACGCGCAACGGCATCGAGGATGCGACCGCATGCTCAGGCCAGGCCTACATCGCGGCCTTGAATGGCACCGCGGCCGGCGGCGGCTATGAGCTCGCGCTCGCCTGTGACCAGATCATCCTGGTCGATGACGGCGCATCGGTGGTGGCCCTGCCTGAGGTGCCGCTGCTCGGGGTGCTGCCGGGCACCGGCGGCCTGACCCGGCTGGTCGACAAGCGCGGCGTACGCAGGGACCGGGCCGACGTGTTCGCCACCACCGCGGAGGGCATCAGGGGCGAGAAGGCGGCCGCCTGGCGGCTGGTCGACGAGACCGTGAAGGCCCGCGACTTCGCCGCTGCCGTCGACCGCCGGGCGCGCGGCGCGGCCGCGCCGTCACACCGGCCAGCCGAGGGCCGCGGTATCAAGCTCACGCCGCTGAACCGGGTCACCCACGGCGACGTGACCAGCTACGACCACCTCCGCATCGAAGCAGACCGGCAGGCCGGCACGGCCACCTTCGTCATCGCGGGTCCGGACGAGGTGCCCTCCGCACCGGCCGACCTGCATGCCCAGGGCGCCGCTTCCTGGGCTCTGGCGGTCGTGCGGGAACTCGATGACGCGATCCTGCGGCTACGGATCAACGAGCCCGCTCTCGGGACCTGGCTGCTGAAGACCCAGGGCGACATCGCCAAGGTCGCGGCGACCAGCGCGCTGCTGCTGGCCAACACCGGCGACTGGCTGGTCAACGAGATCGTCCAGTACTGGAAGCGGACCCTGCGGCGGCTGGACACCACGTCGAGGAGCCTGATCGCGCTCATCGAGCCGGGCAGTTGCTTCGCCGGCCCGCTGCTCGAGGTGGCGCTCGCCGCTGACCGCCAGTACCTGCTGGACGGCGTGTTCGAGGAGGATGCGCAGGCCACGCCCGCGGTCATCCGCATCGACGGTTTCAACACCGGCCCGCTGCCGATGAGCAACGGCCTGACCAGGCTGGCGGTGCGCTTCCTGCGCAACGACGAAGATCTCGAGGCAGCCACCACCGCGGCCGGGCATGACCTGGCCGCGCCGGAGGCGGCCAGGCTCGGCCTGGTCACGGAGATACCCGACGCGCTGGACTGGGCGGACGAGGTGCGCCTGGTCGTCGAGGAGCGCGCCAGCTTCTCACCGGACGCGCTGACCGGCATGGAGGCCAACCTCAGGTTCGCCGGCCCGGAAACTTCCGAAACGAAGATCTTCGGCAGGCTCTCGGCCTGGCAGAACTGGGTCTTCCAGCGCCCCAACGCAGCCGGGCGAGCCGGAGCCCTGTCCCGGTACGGCACTGGGCAGCGCGCCGATTACGACCTCAGGAGGGTCTGACATGAGCGTGGCAGCAGATGGTGACCTGACCGGCACGACCGGAGGCCGGAACGGCCCCGAGAGCCAGATCGGCGCGGGCGGAGAACCGACCGCCGGGCGCGATGACCTGGTCGGCGCGGCGCCTGCCCCGAGCGGCCCGGTCAGCGTGATCGACTACAGCGAGCGCATCCCCAACAATGTCGGGCTGGCCACCGACCGCAAGCTGCAGCGCGCGCTGGAGTCCTGGCAGCCGAGGTTCCTCGACTGGTGGACCATGCTCGGGCCTTCGGTCCCGACCAGGGACGTCTACCTGCGTACTGCGACCGCGGTGGGCCGGGACGGCTGGGCCAACTTCGACCGGGTTCCGATGGAACAGTATCGATGGGGCATCTTCCTGTCCGAGCGTGACCCGGACCGGCGCATCGGCTTCGGCCGCCACAAGGGCGAGCCCGCCTGGCAGGACGTACCCGGCGAGTATCGCAGCGACCTGCGCAGGCTGCTGGTCGTCCAGGGCGACACCGAGCCGGCCTCGGTCGAGCAGCAGCGGCACCTCGGTGCCACCGCACCGAGCCTGTACGACATGCGCAACCTGTTCCAGGTGAATGTGGAGGAAGGCAGGCATCTGTGGGCGATGGTCTACCTGCTGCATGCCTACTTCGGCCGCGACGGGCGCGAGGAGGCCGAGCAACTGCTCAGGCGCCATTCGGGTGACCTCGACAGCCCGCGGATCCTCGGGGCCTTCAACGAGGAGACTACTGACTGGCTGTCCTTCTTCATGTTCACCTTCTTCACCGACCGGGACGGCAAGTACCAGCTGGGCACCCTGAAGGAGAGCGGCTTCGACCCGCTGGCCAGGACGTGCGAGTTCATGCTCAGGGAGGAGGCGCACCACATGTTCGTGGGCACCACCGGTGTGCAGCGCGCCGTCGAGCGCACGGCCGGCCTGCTGGCCACCCACGACACCGATGATCTATGGCAATATGGCGCCATCCCGCTGAACGTGATCCAGAAGTACCTCAACTTCCAGTACTCAGTCTCACTCGACCTATTCGGATCCGAGACCTCGTCCAATGTGGCCAGCTACTACACGGCCGGGCTCAAAGGCAGGTGGATGGAGACCAGGAGAAACGATGACCACCTGCTGGCCGACGCGACCATGGCGGTCCCGATCGTCGGCGACGGCGGCATCGGCACGCGGCAGGTCCCGCTGCTGACCGCGCTCAACCTCGACCTGCGCAACGAGTACACCGCCGACTGCGAGCGCGGCGTGCGGCGCTGGAACCGTGAGCTGGAGCAGGCCGGTCTCCCCCAGCGCCTGATGCTCCCCCATGAGGGCTTCAACCGCAAGGTCGGCGTGTACGCCGGGCACCACATCAGCCCGGCGGGCGAGCTCCTCGAGGAGCCAGACTGGGCGCGCCAGGCGGACGGCTGGCTGCCGACGGCGGATGACCGGGCCGCGGTCGCCGGGCTCATGCAGGCGCACTACGGGCCGGGCGAGTTCGCCAGCTGGATTGCCCCGCCCGGGGTCGGCATCAACGACCTGCCCGTCGAGTACGACTACGTGCGGTTCTGAGATGCTGGACGGGCACCTGCTCGTCGATGCGCACACGCATGTGGCCAGGATGCCGACCTCGCCGGACTGGCTTTCCTGGGCGGAGACCTTCGGCGGCGGCATCCCCAGGGAGCTTTTCGCCGCTGACGGAGCGCCGGTCCCCGAGCTGATCGACGAGCACTTCGCCCGGCAGGGCGTCGACCACGTGCTGCTGTTCGCCGAGTACAGCCCGAAGGTGACTGAGCCGCAGCCGATCGAGGACGTCCTCCCGCTGGTCGAGCTGAACCCGGTCAGGTTCCGCCCGGTGGCCAACATCAATCCGCACCTGCACTATCCGGTGGCCAGGGAGCTGGCCAGGCAGGTCAGCCTGGGCGCGGTCGCGTGCAAGGTCCATCCGGTGCACGGTGGCTTCGCGGCCAATGACCGGATGCTCTACCCCGCCTACTCCTGGGCGGAGCAGCGGGGCCTGCCGCTGATCGTGCACTGCGGCACGTCGATCTTCTCCGGCTCGTCCAATAACTACGCAGACCCGGGCCTGCTCGCTGAGGTGTTCCGGGACTTCCCCGAGCTCACCGTGGTGCTGGCGCATGGCGGCCGGGGCTGGTGGTACGACCAGGCGTCCTTCCTCGCGCTGTCCAACCCGAAGGTGTGGATCGACGTCTCCGGGCTGCCGCCGCAGCGGCTGCCCGACTACTACGGCCGGTCGCTGCGGCGCCTGGCCAGCAGGCTGGTGTTCGGCACCGACTGGCCGGGCGTGCCCGGCGTCGAGCGCAACGCCCGCGCCCTGGAGAAGGCCCTGCTGGACGCCGGCTGCACCGCCGACCAGGTAGCAGCCGCCTGGGGTGGCAACGCGGCCGCGATCTTCGACCTGCCCACGAATTAGCCCGGTTCCGCTCACTTCACGACTTGTACCGGATTTTCTGCGGACATTACGGGCATTATGCACCATCGAGGCCACCAAATCTGGTATAGGTTAGGCCATCGCCCCGACCGTGCTCCCCTGGCCGCGACCTGTCTCAGTCAGCCGGGCCTGGCGCTGGCTGGTCACGCCGCCGCACGCCGTAGTTGCGGCGCCCGGCCTCCGCCGTGACCTCCTCAAGCTCGGCCGCGGAGAGAATCCGCGGCGTCCCGTGTGAGCAAGCCAGCCGGTAGACCCCGGTCAGCCATTCCAGCAGCAACGCGCGCTCGTAGGCTTCCTCAAGCGTTCCGCCGTACGCGACCGCGCCATGGTTCTGCAGGATTACCGCCCGCCGTCCGTTAAGTCCCATCGTCGCGGCGCTGGCCAGACCAGCCGATCCGAACCTGGAATACGGCGCGACTCGTACCGGGCCGCCGAGCCCGGTGATCGCGTAGTGAATAGCGGGCAGCTCGTCGCAGGTTGCCGACAGCGCGATCACTTCAGGCGAGTGCGTGTGCACGATCGCCGCGGCATCGGTCGCCGCGTAGACAGCCAGGTGCATCGGCGTCTCGGACGATGGCTGCTCGGTTGCATCGAGTTCCGCGCCCGCGAGCGTGATCACGCAGATGTCGGCGGGCCGCATCTCGCGATAGCTGATGCCCGACGGCGTGATGGCGACCAAGTCACCGATCCGCACGCTGATATTGCCCGCGCAGCCGACCGCAAGCCTGTCGTCAAGCAGCCGCGAGCTATAACTGACAAGCTGGTCACGGGCAGCACGAACCTCGATAGCATCTCGGGCGTCCACTAACCAGGATGCTAGACGGGCACTCGACGCCAGAGCAGCCCGGCTCCGCGCCCGGGGTTGGCCGGGCTCACCGGCAAGGTCCCGTGGGATCCGAGAACCGGCCCGACGTTGGCCCCTGCCCTTGCCCTTTCGTGGGTATTGGTACCGTTTTACGCCGTGCCTGCCCGCGACCTTGCGGATGGACCACCAGCAGATCGGAGTACCCCGCATGAAGCTGCCCCGCCGAGCCGGAGTCGCCCTGGGCGCCGTGGTGTTCGCCCCGGTCATGGCGGCGGCGGGGCTGACCGCTCAGACGGCTAGTGCTGCGGGTCCGAGCGCTGCCGACCCGAGCACAACCGGATGGCACGAGGAGTTCGCGCGCCACTATGGAGCGCCCGCTTACATGTCCGGCTTTACCGCGGTGGTCGCGCCGGCCAGGCACGACGCCTGGGCGTTCGGCGGGACCAACCTGTCCGTCGCTGGTTCCCCGGTCGCCGAGCACTGGACCGGCGAACGCTGGCGGCCCAGCCCGCTTCCGCCCGGGCTCGCCAGCACCATCAACGCGGCGAGCGCCGTGTCGGCCCGCGACATCTGGGCCATTACGTTTTACGGTGGAGACATCCTGCACTGGAACGGCCGCCGGTGGTCAGTGGCCCGGCACTTGAGCGGCTCGGGTGAGCTCACCGGAATCGCCGCGATCAGTGCGAATGACGTATGGGTCTTCGGCGCGAGCGGCGCCATCGGGGGCCTGGGTACCTGGCACTTCAACGGCCACAGCTGGAAGAAGATCACGGGCAACGGCGGTGCGATCTCCGCTGCAAGCGCGCTGTCCGCCAGCGACATCTGGGCCGTCAGCGGAGCGCCGACCGACGGCACGGTCCTGCATTACAGCGGCACGAGCTGGCAGCAGCTGACGGCCAAGGCGCTGGCCGGCGTCGCAGCGACCAACGTGCTGTCCGTTTCGCCGGGGAATGTGTTCGTATCAGGAACCATCGGGAGCCGCCACATCGCTTCCCGGCTGGTCCGTCTCTGCGGCCGGCATTGGACGAGGATCAAGCTGCCGTGGCCCGTCGACGGCCTCGGCGGCCTGACGCCCGATGGGCAGGGCGGCCTGTGGGCCGCCGCCCAGTCGTACAACGGCACTTCCTGGGATCTGCACCTGTCTCGCTCCGGCCGGTGGAGCCGAATCGCCGCCCCGGGTGGGGCCGACTTTGGGCTTCGCGATCAAGCGCTGATTTCTGGCACCACCTCACTGTGGGGAGTAGGCGCCATGCCGGAGAAGGCCGGCTCCGGCGCGGTGATTTGGGCCTGGCCCGCGTGACCTGCGGCCGGTAGCGTCCGGGGCGTGTGGATGTATGGTCATGATCTCGCTCTGAGCGCCGCTGAGAACTACCGGGCGTTCGCCGAGGGGGCCCGCGGCCGCAGCCCGGCTTACGGGTCACTGGCCGAGTCGGTCGCTGACGACGCCGAGGTTCTGCGCTTTCTCGACTCGCTGCCGCCGGAAAAGCGCCAGCCCAACCTGCTGTTCGCGGCGGCCCGCTACCTGCTGGGCGAGGCCCTCGACATAGCCAGGCTGCGGGCTCTGGTCAGCCAGAACCGGGCCGGGCTGGCTGAGGTGATGCTGGCCAGGCGCACGCAGACCAACGAGCCGGCCCGCTGCACCACCTTGCTGCCGGCGCTGGCTCAGCTGCCGCCGCCGCTGGCGCTGATCGAGGTTGGCGCCAGTGCCGGGCTGACCCTGCTGTTCGACCGCTACTCCTACGACTACGCCGGGCACCGGATCGCCGGCCAGGACCCGCTCGCGCCGACCCTGCGCTGTGCTCCACACGGACCGGTGCCCCTCCCGGCCCGGCTGCCCGCGATCACCTGGCGGGCCGGGCTTGACCTCAACCCGCTCGACGTCACCAGCGATGATGACGTCCGCTGGCTGTCGTGCCTGGTATGGCCCGGCGAAGGCGACCGCGAGCAGCGGCTCGCGGCCGCGGTGGCGACCGCCCGCCGCGACCCGCCTGTGGTGCATCGCGGCGACCTGCGTACTGACCTGCCTGCACTGGCCGCCCAGGCCCCCGCCGGGGCCACCCTGGTTGTCTATCACTCCGCCGTCCTCGCCTACATTGCCCCGGAGGACCGCCGCCTGTTCGCCGACACCGTCCGCAGCCTGCCGGTCATCTGGCTCTCCAACGAAGGACCCGGCGTCGTGCCCGACATGCCCGTGCCCGCTTACCAGGGCGCGCCGTTCATCCTCGGCCGGGACGGCCAGACGCCCCTGGCGATCGCCGATGGGCACGGAGCCTGGCTGCAATGGCTCGCCGCCACCAGGCCCTCGGCGCAAGCCAGCGAACGCAGCAGCTAGCGCGCCCGGCGCGATCGGCGATATTATCTCGACATCGAGGTAACTAATGTAGGAGCCGCACGGCAACCGCCTCGAGTTCCTGCAGCCCATCGACCCTGCCTAAGCGGGAATGACGCCGCCTCCCGCGGCGGGTTAGCGTGACAGGTGTGGCAAACCGTTCAGACCGTGCGACGTCCTTCGGGGCGGTCGCCGAGGACTACGACCGGCTGCGGCCCGGGCCGCCCGACGCCGCGGTGGACTGGCTGCTGCCCGCGCACTGCGACGTGGCGGTCGACCTGGCCGCGGGCACTGGCTTGCTGACTCGCGTGCTGGCCCGGAAGGTCGCGCAGGTGGTGGCCGTGGAGCCGGATGCGCGGATGGCAGCGGTCTTGCGGGCGCGTTCTCCAGGCGTCCAGGTCCGGCCGGGCACGGGCGAGGCGATCCCGATGCCGGACGCCAGCGCCGATGGCGTGTTCGTGTCATCGGCGTGGCACTGGATGGATCCTGACCGGGCCGTCCCGGAAATCGCCAGGGTGCTGCGTGATGGCGGCCGGTTCGGGGTGATCTGGAGCAGCCTTGACCGCGAGGCCGACTGGCCCCGCGAGCTGCGTCGGCTGAGCCGGCCCGAAACGGACGCTCAGGAGCAGCCCCGGTGGCGCCATCACCAGGTGACGCTGCCAGCGGGCGCGCCGTTCGGCGATATCGACACCGCTGCGTTCGGTTACCCGCGGCGAATGGCGATCGGCGACGTGGTTGACCTGCTGGCGACCTACAGCGGCGTCATCACCGCCAGCCCCGAGGACCGCGCTGCCGGGCTGGCCCGCGCGAGGAGCGCGCTGCAGGAAAGGTTCCCCGGCGCCACCGAGATCGACGTGCCGTTGCGTGCATCGTGCTGGCGCGCCGACCGGGCCAGCCGGTAAGCGCTCACGCTCCCGCTAGTCGTCGCTGACCGTGATGCCCAGGGTCTCGGCCAGCACCGGGGCCAGGTAGCCGAGCTGGCCCGTGCTGACGATGGCCCCGCGCAGCGAGTCCGGGCCGATGATGATGCCAAGCTCAGCGCCCCGCAGATCGGTCTTGTCCATGCGCGCCCGGCTGAAATCTGTCCTGGTCAGCCGTGAACCGGGAAACGCGGTCCGCCTCAGCGTCGCGCCCGCGAAGTCGACATCGCGCAGATCGCAGTCATCAAAGGTCACCTCGGTGAGCACGGCGTCGCGGAAGTTCACCGAGTCAAGCTTGCAGCTCCGGAACGTGACCCGGCGCAGCTGAGCCGCGAATGCCTCCACACCCGCGGCGATGCTGCCGGTCACGACCACGTCCATCCACTGCGTCTGCGCCAGGCCGGTCGCGACCAGCCGCACGTCACGCAGCCAGACGTCGCTGAACCTGGCCCGCTGCAGCCGTCCGCCCGCAACAGCGGCTCCGGTGAACGCGCACTCGATGAACCTGCTGCTCGCCGCCTGCGGCTCATCGAAGCTGACCTGGTCGAAATGGACACAGTCATAGACCGAGTCGGGTGCCAGCCCGCCGCGATGCGGGGTGAGGACCGAGGCGAAGGGAAGGTCGGCCAGCTCACGCCAGTCCGTTCGGTTGCCCATGGCAGTAGCGTGCCAGCCGCAGCCGATATCCGGCGACCCGGTCGCCTGGCCGGGTCGGCGTTTGACCGGCCGCCGGCCCGCGTTCTAGCGTGCTCTCAATGAGCCGCTACCTCGCTGATCAGCCCTCGGCCGGCAAAATGCCCGAGATGAACGGGGTCGCGGCGCGGTCGGACTGGATCGCCGGAGTGCGGGCCAGGTTCGCCTCGCTGGGCGGTGACTTCGTCTTCCTCGATGCCCCCGGCGGAACCCAGACTCCCGACGAGGTCGCAGCCGCGGTGGCCCGGGTCTACCGGGAGGCGAGCGGCAACACCGGTGCCCCCTATGCCACGAGCCGGCGCATCGGGGCGCTGGTCGACGACGCGCGCGCGGCGTCTGCGCGCTTCCTCGGATGCACGCCCGAGGAGATCATCTTCGGCGCCAGCATGACGACGCTCAACTACATGCTGACCCGCACCGTCGGCCGCGAGCTGCGGTCCGGTGACGAGATCGTCGTCACCAGGCTCGATCATGACGCCAACGTGGCGCCGTGGCTCGACCTGGCCCGTGACCGCGGCCTGCAGGTCAGGCTGGCCGACGTGCACTCCGACACCACCCTGGATCTCGGCGACCTGGAACGTCAGCTCAGCCCGAAGACCAGGGTGGTGGCGTTCCCCTGGGCATCGAACGCGGTGGGCACGATCGTGGACGCCCGCGCGGTGTGCGGCCTCGCGCACCAGTCGGGCGCTCTGGCCTGGGTCGATGCCGTCCAGTACGCGCCACACGAGCCGATCGACGTGCGGGCGATCGACGCCGATATCCTGTTCTGCTCGGCCTACAAGTTCTGCGGGCCGCACCTGGGCATCGCTTTCGGCCGCCGTGAGCTGCTCGAATCCTGGCAGCCCTATAAGGCTAGGCCGGCCCCGACTGAGCCGGCCGGACGGAGCTTCGAGACCGGGACCCTGCCGTATGAGCTGCTGGGCGGATTGCTCGCCGCCTTCGCCTACCTGGAGAGCCTGGGCGACGCCGCCGACCTCATCGCGTCGGAACGGCAGCTTGGTGACCGGCTGCTCGCGGGGCTACCGCGCAGCGCCAGGCTGTACGGCCTGCCGACGATGGCTGACCGGGTACCTACGTTCCTGCTCAACTTTCCTGGGATTTCAAGCGAAACGATAAGTACGGAGCTGGCCGGGCTCGGATTCGGAGTCTGGAGCGGCGAGCACTATTACGCTCCCGGCCTGCACGAAAGACATCCCAGGAGCTTAAATGTCAAGCCGCTACGGAAGACTGGCCGGGGTTTTCCCGGTGGCCCCAGGCGGTGGCCTCGTCGTAGAGGGTGCGGGTCTTCAGGCAGCCGTGCAGGATGCCGACCAGCCGGTTCGCCAGCCTGCGGAGTGTGTCATTGTGCTCGAGTCCCTTGGCGCGCTGCTGGTCGTAGAACGCGCGGGCGCCGGGCGAGGCGTTCAGCGACGAGAAGGCCCAGGCCATGAGGGCGTCGATGAGCCGGTCGTTGCGGATGAACCGGGCGGCGACGACCTTCTTCTTGCCCGAGGCGCGGGTGATGGGGCTGGTGCCGCCGTAGTTCTTGCGGGATTTCGCGTCGGCGTACCGGCTGGGGTCGTCGCCGAACTCGCCGAGCACCCGGGCGCCGAGGATGGCTGCCAGGCCGGGCTGGGACTGGTAGATCTCAGCGTCCGGGTGCCGGCCAAAATGGTCCCTCACCTGCACTTCGAGGGCCTTGACTTGCTCATTCAAGGTGGTGATGACCGCGATCAGGGACCGGGCGGTGGCGGCGTAGGCCGCGGTCAGCGCGGCCGGCTGGCCGAGGTGCTCGCCGCGCAGCGCGGCCAGGATCGCGCCGGCCTTGCCCGGGATGTCCCGGCGGCGGGCGCGCTTGAGCGCCGCGCTGATCTGGGCGCGGGTCAGCCTCGCCGCGCGGGCCGGGTCCGGTGCCTTGCCCAGCAGCTCCAGCGTGTCCGGCGCGTCGAGATCCTCGAACGCCTCCAGCGCGGCGGGGAAATACTCGCGCAGCTGGTGCCGCAGCCGCTGCACGGCACGGGTGCGTTCCCAGATCATCGTCTTGTGCATCCGGGCGGTCACCTTGACCGCCCCGGCTTCCGGGGTGTCCCCGGCCGCTGGGCGCAGCTGGTGGGAGTCGGTGCGCACCATGTCCGCGAGCATGTGCGCGTCCGCGCCGTCGCTCTTGGCCCCGGACACCCCGTGCCGCTCCCGGTACCGGGACGCCTGCAGCGGATTTACCGGATACACCGTGTACCCCGCCGCGACCAGGGCGGCTACCCACGGGCCGCGGTCGGTCTCGATCCCGATGATCACTTCCGCGTCCTGCTCGTCCTCACCCAGGTAACGGCCAGTCAGCTCGTGCAGCTGGGTCATCCCGGCCACTCCCTCGGGCAGCCGCTTCTTCGCCAGCACCCTCCCGGCCTGGTCCATCACCTCCACATCGTGATGGTCCTCCGCCCAGTCATCACCCACGAACAGCCGCACGCTCGCTCCTGTCAACGATGCCGAATTCCGTCAGCAGCCTGCGGGAGAACCATCAGCGACCTAATAAAGCAGTGCTCCCGCCACCCGGCGGGCACGACATCCCAGCAGCGATCAATCCTCCCGGTCACCGGCAGGGGCACGATCTTTCGTCAGGGCTCAAAGCCCTGGAGCTAAGAGTGCTCACCTGCCGGCGGCCACCACACTCCGAGTCTGCCGGACGGCCGACCCGACAACTGTTATTAGGATCGCCTGGGGCGAAGCGCTGCGCATCGGGCTGGCGCATTACAACACCCTCGATGAGATCGACCGGTTCAACGCCGCGCTCGCCAGCGTCGTCGCGTCCCTCGGATCCGCGGTCAGCGTCCCGGCCGGGACGGCATGATTCAGCTGCCCTGGACGGACCGCGATGACCCCGGGCGCTGCGGACGGGGCGCGATGACCGCGGCTGCCGTTGTCCACGGCCCCGAGGTGCGCGCCTGGCCGCGGCTGCCCGGTGGCGACCCAGTTCGTGGGCGAGATCCCGCCCGGCCGCGCACCAGCCCACAGCCATCCCTACGACGAGCTTGTGCTGGTGCTCGCGGGCAGCGGCGTGCTGCATGTCGAGGGGGACGACGAGCTGCTAGCTCCGGGCAGCTGCGTGCACCTGCCACCCGGGCTGCCGCACTGCCTGGAGAACACCGGCTCCGAGGTGCTGCGCGTGCTTGGCGTATCTCATCCCGCGGACAGCCCCGCCGCGAAGCTGGGGTGACCGGCTGCGGCGGCCACGGGCCGCCCATTATGGTCGCGACAGCTGGCCAGCCCGCGGATTAGGCTCCGCAATATGCTTCCGACCGGGCACCTGCTCGCGTTCATGCTGCTTTCCTACGCGCTGATCGTTATCCCGGGCCCGAATGTGCTCTTCGTGATCAGCAGGTCGCTGCAGCTAGGCCGCGCGGCCGGGCTGGCCGCGGTGCTGGGCGGCCAGCTCGGCGTCTACGTCCAGGTCATCGCGGTTGCGTTCGGCATTGGCGCGCTGGTCGAGCGGTCCGCGACCGTCTTCACCTTCATTAAGCTGGCTGGCGCGGCCTACCTGGTCTACCTCGGCATCAACGCGCTGCGGCACCGTCGGTCACTATCTGCCGCGCTGGACGCGCCGGTCGTGGCGACCTCCAGAGGGCGGATGCTGCGGGACGGGTTTGTCGTGGGCGTGTTCAACCCGAAGGCCATCGTCTTCTTCGCTGCGGTGCTGCCGCAGTTCGCCGATCGGTCCGCCGGTCACGTGCCGGTCCAGTTGCTGCTGCTCGGCGTGGTGTTCATGGCCATCGCCCTAGTCTCCGACAGCATGTGGGCCATCATCGCGAGCACCGCGCGCTCGTGGTTCGCCCGCTCGCCGCGGCGCCTGGCGCTGGTCGGCGGAACGGGCGGCCTGATCATGATCGGCATCGGCGTGAGCCTGGCCGTGACCGGGCGCAAGGACTGACGGCACCCGGTCAGGCCGGTGCCGGGATGGGCGGCCAAGGGCTGTGCCGCCTGCGCCGCCGATGCCGGGTACCGGCAAGCGTCTCGCGCCGGTCAGCGGCTGATGATGTCGCCATCCGCCACGTCGATCCGCCGGTTGGTGGTCACGGTTTCGAGCATCCGGCGATCATGGGTGACGAGCAGCAGGGTGCCCGGATAGGACTCCAGCGCCGACTCCAGCTGCTCGATCGCGGGCAGGTCAAGATGGTTCGTCGGCTCGTCGAGGACCAGCAGGTTGACGCCGCGTCCTTGCAGCAGCGCTAGCGCCGCCCTGGTGCGCTCGCCGGGCGAGAGGGTATCGGCGGGCCGCAGCACGTGATCGGCGCGGAGGCCGAACTTCGCGAGCAGCGTCCGCGCGTCGGACGGCATCATGCCACCCGCGGCGGTCCGGAAGGCATCGATCAGCGGCTCGCTGCCCAGGAACAGGCCACGGGCCTGGTCGACCTCGCCCACCACCACCCCTGGGCCCAGCGCGGCGTGGCCCTCGCCGAGTGGTATCCGGCGCAGCAGCGCGCCGAGCAGGGTGGTCTTGCCGGATCCGTTCGGGCCAGTGATGGCGACCCGGTCCGCCCAGTCGATCTGGAGGCTGACCGGGCCGAGGGTGAACGAGCCGCGCCGGACGACAGCGCCGCGGAGGGCGGCGACGATAGTCCCGGCTCTGGGGGCCGCGGCGATCTCCATCCGGAGGTCCCATTCCTTGCGGGGTTCGGAGACAACGTCGAGGCGCTCGATCAGCCGCTCGGTCTGGCGGGCCTTCGCGGCCTGTTTCTCGGTGGCCTCGGTGCGGAACTTGCGGCCGATCTTGTCGTTGTCGGCTTGCTTGCGGCGGGCGTTCCTGACGCCCTTCTCCATCCAGGCGCGCTGCGACCGGGCCCGCTCCTGCAGACCGGCCCGCGTGCCGGCGAACTCGTCGTAGTCGGCGCGGGCGTGCCGCCGCGCCACCTCGCGTTCGGCCAGGTAGGCAGCGTAGCCGCCGCCATAGGCGGTGACCTGCTGCTGGGCCAGGTCAAGCTCGACGACTTCGGTGACGGTCCGGGTCAGGAACTCGCGGTCATGGCTGACCAGAACGGTCCCGGCCCGCAGGCCCGCCACGAACTCCTCCAGCCGGGCCAGCCCGTCCAGGTCGAGGTCGTTGGTCGGCTCGTCGAGCAGGAGCACGTCATACCGGCTCAGCAGCAGCGAGGCCAGTCCGGCCCGGGCCGCCTGCCCGCCCGACAGGCCGGTCATCTCGTGATCGAGATCCACGGTCAGGCCCAGCCCGGCCACCACCGCCTCGGCGCGCTCCTCAAGATCCGCGCCGCCCAGCGCCAGCCACCGCTCCAGACCGCTGGAATAGCTCTCGTCCGCGCCTGGCTCACCGGCCGCCAGCGCGTCCGCGGCGGCCTGCATCTCCGCCTGCGCCGCGGCGACTCCGGTCCGCCGGGCCAGGAACTGCCGCACTGTCTCGCCCGAGCGCCGGTCGGCCTCCTGAGGCAGGTAGCCGATTGTCGCGTCCGGCGGGCTGACCGTGACCGTCCCCGTATCCGCTGTCTCCAGGCCGACCAGCAGACGCAGCAGCGTCGACTTGCCTGCCCCGTTCACCCCCACCAGGCCGATCACGGCACCCTGGCCGACCACCAGGTCAAGACCAGAAAACAGGACGCGGTCGCCGCGGGAGGCGGCAAGTCCTTTAGCAACAAGTGTTGCGCTCATCAGATCGCATCCTGGCTGTCTCCGGGTGGAGAGCATGGGGCTCCTGGGCACTTGCTCATGGCTCCGCCGCATGTGACATGGCTGCGGAGAAACCGACCACCGCAGGGCGGGCGGGATGGGCTGACGCTAAGTCTGCAGCGGCATCAGCTCGGCGGCGAAGCCGTCAAGGAACCGGTCGAGGGCATCGAGGGGGCCCGCTGGCCGGATCACGAACTTGCTCAGGCCGACCGCCACGTACTCCTCGATCATAGCCCGCGCGGCCGACCAGCTGCCTGCCGCCAGGGTGGCCGGGTGCACGCCCGGGCGCCGCTGGCGGACGGCCTCGGCCAGTTCGGGCGGGATGCCGTCGGGTCCTACCGCCAGGCTGATCCCGAAGTGCTCCGGATCGACCTCGCGGCCCGCCTCGGCGGCCGCCGCCTGGATAGCCTGACGTCCCTCGCTCGCCTCGCCCGGGGTGATGAAGCTGGCCAGCCAGCCGTCGCCGAGCCTGCCCACCCGGCGCAGCGCGCCAGGTGCGCTGCCGCCCAGCCAGATGTCGAGCGGCTTGGCGGGCAGCGGGCCTACGGTGGCCGCCTGCACCGCGAAGAACTGGCCCGAGAACGAGACCGTTTCCTGGCTGAGCAGCAGGCGCACCAGCTCAAGCGACTCGTCGAAGACCGCAGCGCGACGGCCGGAGGGCACCTGGAACATGGCCAGCTCGGCCGGGCGGGCCGGCTTCAGGCCGAACACCGGCAGCACCCGGCCCGGCGCCAGCCCGGCCAGCGTGGCCAGCTGCTTGGCCACCAGGACCGGGTGCCGTCCGGGCAACACCGCGACTGCGGTCCCGACCTTCAGCCGGGCCGTCCGCGCCAGGGCATAAGTCATCCCGATGAACGGCTCGACCAGCGGGCCGAACACCATCTCCGGCAGCCACAAGGAGTCCACGCCCATTGCTTCGATGCGTTCGACGGCACCGCCGAACTCGCCGGGGGCGCCCGAGCCGCCCAGTGAAATGCCGATTCTGACCTTCACCCTTCCATCCGATCACGCCTCGTCCGCGCCCGCGCCGCCGGCTGGTCCGGCGTTCTCACCCTTGAATGGCCTCCTGCTGATGAATGGCCTCCTGCTGACGCTCCGTTGGCTGAATTGCCTTTCGCCCAGACCCAAAGTACTCTGAATCGAGTACTTGAGGAAGAGGAGGACAGGTGCCTAGCCGCAACCGAGCCAACCCGCTGGCGCTAGCCGTGCTCATCTGCCTGCTTGAGCGGCCCATGCACCCCTACGAGGTCGCCACGACGCTGCGGCAGCGGCACAAGCACGAGAGCATCCGGCTCAACTACGGATCGCTTTACTCGGTGGTCGAGTCGCTCGAACGGCGCGGGCTGATCACACCGCAGGAGACGGTCAGGGCGGGCCGACTACCTGAGCGGACCGTGTACGCCCTCACCGGCGCGGGACAGATCGAGCTGCACGACTGGCTGACCGAGCTCATCTCTACGCCGGTCAAGGAGTATCCGGCGTTCGAGTCGGCGCTGTCATTCCTGCCCGCTCTTCCGCCCGACGACGCCGTGGAACTGCTTCAGGAGCGGGCCCACCACCTGGAGACGGAACTGGCGCAGGCCCACGCGACCCGCGAGCTGGTCGGGAAGCAGGGCGTGCCGCGCCTGTTCTGGCTTGAGGCCGAGTTCCACAACTTGCAGCGCGAAGCCGAGCTCAGCTACGTGCGCAAGCTCGTCCGCGAGATCGCATCTGGTGCGCTCGACGGGGCGCAGTGGTGGCGCGAGGTGCACGCCCGCGGCGACGAGCCAGCCTGGCTGCCGCCGTTTGCCCAGGGTCCCGCTGGTAGCGGGCCAGCCGATTCGGATGAATGAGCTGGAGAAGCGTTAATGGACAATGTCATCACCACCCGGGACCTGCGCAAGAGCTTCAAGGCCAAGCGCCGGCGGGTCGAGGCGGTCCGCGGCGTCAGCATCGACGTCGGGCGCGGGGAGATCTTCGGGTTCCTCGGGCCGAATGGCGCAGGCAAGACCACGACTCTGCGCATGCTGACCACGCTGCTCCCGATCGATGCGGGCACCGCGACCGTGGCCGGGCTCGACGTGGCGCGCCAGAGCGGCGCGGTGCGCTCCCGGATCGGGTACGTCAGCCAGCTCGGCGGTGCCGACGAGCTGGCCACCGGCCGTGAGAACCTGATCCTGCAGGGTCGGCTCTACGGCGCTCCGCTCGATCTCCTCCGGCGGCGAGCCGACCAGGTCGCCGAGCTGCTGGACCTCTCGGAGTTCGCCGACCGGCGGGTGAGCACCTATTCGGGCGGCCAGCGCAGGCGGCTCGACGTTGCGCTCGGCATCGTGCACGAGCCAGAGGTGCTGTTCCTCGACGAGCCGAGCAGCGGGCTTGACCCGCAGAACCGCGCCAACCTCTGGGATCATGTCCAGGCCCTGCGCGACCAGGGCACCACGGTCTTCCTGACGACGCACTATCTGGAGGAGGCCGACGCGCTCTGCGACCGGCTGATGATCATCGACTACGGCCTGATCGTCGCCGAGGGAGCGCCGCGCGAGCTCAAGAAGCAGGTCGCGGGCGACTCGGTCGTGCTCAGCCTGCGAGACGGCACTGACGCCGCCGGCCGGGCGGCGGCGGCGCTGCGCCAGGAGCGCTACGTGCGGCACCTGACCGCCGACGGGAGCCAGCTCCGCCTCTACGTCGAGGACGGGGGAAGCGCGCTCCCGCACCTACTCCGGCTGCTCGACGCCGAGCGGATCGAGATCCGGTCGGTGAGCCTGTCCGAGCCCACCCTCGACGACGTCTTCCTGCGCCAGACCGGCCGGTCGCTTCGTGACGCAGGCGACGGTGGCAGCGACGGTGGCAGCGACGGCGACGGTGACAGTGGCAATGCGAAGGAGACGGCAGCATGAGGACCGCCCGCGACACCGGCCTGCTGTTCGGCCGCTATATGACCCAGCTGCTGCGCAACCCGGTATGGCTGGTGGTGGGTTTCTCGACCCCGATCCTCTACCTGGCGCTGTTCGCGCCACTGCTGAAGAACCTGCCAGGGGTACGCGGCATCCCTGGCGGAAATGTCCTTGATCTCTTCCTGCCCGGCATCCTGGCGCTGCTGGCCTTCTCCAGCGGGATCGGGCCGGGCTTCAGCACGATCTTCGAGCTGCGGGCCGGCGTCATCGAGCGGTTCCGGGTCACCCCGGCCAGCCGCCTCGCGATCCTCATCGGCCCGATCCTCGCCACCATGCTGATGATGTTCGTGTTCGACGCGGTGGTGGTCGCCGTTGGCGTCGGGTTCGGCTTCCACCTGCATCTACTCGGCCTGCTAGTGCTCGGCGTACTGCTCGGAATGCTGATGGTCATCATGTCCGCGTTCTCGATCGCGACCGCTCTGGTCACCAAGGACATCAGCAGCTTCGCGGCGATCACCAACGGCATCAACCTGCCGGTGCTTCTGCTGGCCGGCGTCCTGCTGCCGATATCCCTCGGGCCGGCCTGGATGCGCGTCATCGCGCATTTCAACCCGCTCTACTACCTGGTCGAGGCGTCCCGGGCACTGGCCGCAGGCAGCTTCGGAGGCCCAACGGTGTGGCAGGCGTTCGCCGTGCTCACGCCGTTGTGCGCGGTGACGCTCGGCTGGGCCACCGGAGTGTTCCGCAAGGCGGTCGCCTGAAGCCCTGGTAGGAGTCCTCCGCAGCTACAGGCTCCTGGGCTAGGCGGGATATGCGACTTGTGCTGTAGGCATGGCCCGCCGCCACGGGTGGCTGCGCTACCTGGTCGGGACAGCCGAACTTGCCGGGGCCATCGGCCTGCTCATCCCGCGGATGGCAGGCTTGGCAGCGGCCGGGTTGGCTGCCGACATGGCCGGCGCGTCCGTTATCAACGCCGCCGTCCTGCACAGCACCGCCGTCGTGATGACCGTCCCGCTCTGCATAGTGTTCGCGCTCCTCGCGCGCCTGGTGGCCGCATGCGAGCAAGACGGTCGCCGCCGCCAGGCGGTGACCCGCATCGGCGCGGCAGGTGCGCCAGGCGACGGCCAACACCAGGGCGGCTGCCTGACCGGCGACTTATTTCCTCGGCCGGTAGCGGAGTCGCTTCCTGGCCGCCTCGGTCCTGCCGCTGCCTTCATTAACGACGGCGAGCATCTTGGCCCGCTCCAGGTCCGCCTGGCTGATCAGGGAGTTGGCCAGCAGGAACTCGGGAAGCTCACGCTGGTGACGCTGCTCGTTCCAGATACGGCGCTGAAGCTCCTTCTTGTAGTCCGAGACCGCGCCTTCCCCACTCAGGTCTAAAGCGATGGCGACGTCTGTCATCGGCACCGCCTGCGGCGCGACCGCCCCGAGAATGTACTCCTGGTACAGGTAGGCGATCGCCAGGCGGGCAGTGTCATTGCGGTCGAAGAAGGCCCGGACCTTGGACACCGCGTCGGGCAGCGGCGTGCTGGTCCGCCCGGGCGCCGAAACCCCGCTGCCCCTGAATCCTCCCTGCGTGGCAGGTTGGCCCGCGCTGAGCGGCACGGTTGGCTGCCCGCGACCGGCTGACGGGACATCGACGCACAGCGGCAGAACCCATTTCCCTACGCTGATCAGCCACGACCCGGCTTCGAGCCGGACCGGCACGGTCTCGTACCGGTCCGGCGCCATCGGCAGCACGTGCCTGGCCGCCGTTTGCACGGCCTGGTGCTGGGCGGCGAACTCGGATGCGTAGGGCGCCAGGTACACCTTGTGGGTGGTGTCGCGGCTGAACAGCTCCCACCGGTAATGCACGTATCGCAGGCCCGGACAGCGCGGGGACCTGTGCAGCGTGGTGTCTTTGCCGCCGCTGAGCAGATCCCGATCCAGCCAGGTAATCTCATCGGGCCGACAGGTCAGCCACTCGCGCTGAGTGGGCGACCAGATTACGAGCTGGGCCATCGCAACTCACCCACTGCCCCCGAGCCTGGCGCGTCGTCGACACAGTCCTCATTCCTGCGGTGCCTGCGACGATAACACCCGGCGCTTCATCTCGGCCGAGGCCTCGGGTAGGCCAGGCCTGGGCAGGGCGTGCTCGGGCAAGCCAGGGCGCCTGAGTAGGGCTTGCTCGGGTAGGCCACAGGGCCTGGGCAGGCCAGCCTCCGGAAGGGCCCGAGCTCCGGAAGGGGCCCGGGCCTGGGCAGGGGCCTGAGGCAGGGTCAGGGCCTCAGGCTGGCCTCGGGTGCCCGGCCTCGGGGGGGCCGGGCCGGGCATCAGCGCTGTCCGCTGGCCTACTGGCTCATGTTCCAGCCGACCTCGACCCTGGAGGCCAGGGCGCCCGGATGCTTTCCCCACCCGATCGAATCGCCGTCGCGGATCGCGTGCTCGCCGGTCACCGGAGTCCCGTTCAGCGTCACGCCGTTGAGTCCGAGGTTGGTGACGTGCCACCCCCCGTCGGTGTAGGTGAACTCGGCATGCGCCCGGGACACGGTGGGCTCGTCGGGAAGCCGGAGTTCCGCATCCCTGGCCCGCCCCGCCCGAGCCCCCGAGACGCGGGTCTCGGTCACGCTGCCGTTGGTCACCAGCCGCAGCGGCGGAACCGGTGCCAGCGCGGCCACCGTGGCGAAGTCCGAAACCACGGTCCGGGCCCCGGCCGGATCAACGCGGGCCGGATCAACGCGCGCCGGATCAACGCGGGCCGGATCAACGCGGGCCGGATCAACGCGGGCCGGATCCGCAGGGGCCGGATCCACGCGGGCCCGATCAAGTGGGGCCGGATCAAAGTAGGCGGGTCCAAAATAGGCAGGCTCCGCCGGCCCGACGGGCCCCGACCGGTATCCGCCGGGCTGATCGGCTGGTTCGGCGACATCACGCCACGGCTGTCCCGACGGCCACGGCTGTCCCGCCCATTGCGACTGCCCGGCCGACCACGGCGGCTGTCCAGCCGACTGCGACTGCTCGGCATACTGTGGCTGTCCTGCGTGCCATGACTGAGGCGACCATGCTTGCGGCTGCGAAGGCGCGGCCGATGGCCGTCGAGGGATCAGCCGCTGCACCAATGGGTGATCGCGATCGATGCCGAGACACCGTAGCGCCACCACGAGCAGGACGGCGGCCACGGCGAGCAGCACCAGCAAGACGGTGCCAGCGATGACAGAGTCTGAGCCGTACGCGAGCAGCAACCACAAGACGACGATGCCAGCCACGATGGCCCATCGCTTCCGGTTCCGCGACTGCTGCGGAACACGAGGCGGGCGCTGCATCACATTGCTGCGGTCAGCCAATCGCGACACCATCCTTGCTTTATGCGCCGACCTCATCGCCGGCCTGGCATGCCTGTCGAGCATGCGATGCTAGGCGTGCGCCGGTCAATGGAACTCGGGAGCTTCCCAGAAATCTGGAAACGCTCGGCCGGCACCGGGCCGCTCGGCCGTCACAGGGCCGCTCGGCCGGCACCGGGCCGCTCAGCCGGGCCGGACAGCGGGTCACTCACCGCTATCGGCGAGGCGAGGAGCCTCTTCGCCGATTGTGGTGTCATCGCCATGCCCGGTGTGCACGACCGTCTCTGGCGGCAGCGCCAGGAGAACGCCGCGGATCGACTCCAGGATCGTCGGGTAGTCCGAGTACGACCGGCCGGTAGCGCCTGGTCCGCCGCTGAAGAGCGTGTCCCCGGAGAACACCACGCCATGCTCGGGCGCGTAAATGCAGACACTGCCCGGCGAATGCCCCGGCGTATGCAGCACTCGCAGCTCGGTGGCCGCGAATTCGACGACCTGCTGGTGAGCGAGGTCGCCATCGGGTGCCTGATCGGGGTAGATCATCCGCCATAGCACCTGGTCAGCCGGATGGAGCAGGACGGGCGCGCCCGCCCGGTGGCCGAGCGGCGCGGCCGCATTGATGTGGTCGTTGTGCCCGTGGGTGGCGACGATAGCCGTGAGTCTGCGGTCGCCGATCGCCGCCATGATCGCGTCCACGTCGTGCGCCGCATCGATGACGATCACTTCGCGATCGTCTCCGACCAGCCATACGTTGTTGTCAACCGCAAAATCCTGGCCGTCCAGGGAGAACGTCCCGGACGTGACGATCCTCTCGATGCGCGCCGTCATCGCGGCGTCACCGTCTTTTTCTGATCGCGTCGGGACGTGGCATTGTCGCAGGCCTCCTCGGTCATCTGTTCGTCGAATGTCTCCGACCCGGCCTTCACGGAGATCAGCCGACCCCGTCTGCGCCATGGCTAAGCACGCACGCAGACCATTTAACCGGCTTGACCGGCGGCAAGCTCGGCGAATCGCAGGTCAGCGGAAGTCACGGCTGCGGGCGGCCGCGACCACCCGCAGCCGCCGCAGCCGGATGGCGAGTAGGCTGACCGCCCCGTCGAGCCGCTCCACCCGGCCATAGACGACCAGCGCGTTCGCGTCCATCGCCAGCTTGCGATGGCGCTCCCACACTTGCGGCGGGCAGATCACGTTCGCCATCCCGGTCTCGTCCTCCAGGCTCAGGAACACCACCCCGCGGGCCGTCCCCGGCTGCTGCCGGTGAGTGACCAGCCCGGCCACCGCCACCGTGGCGCCAGGTGCAGCCGTCTTCAACGCCTCCGCTCCGATTACTCCCCGATCGGTAAGCATCTGCCTGATGTGCTCGACCGGGTGGGTGCCGTAGGTGCCGGTTGCCCACAAGTCGGCGAAGGTCTCCTCGGCTGCCGTCATGGCCGGCAACGGAGGGGCAGTCAGGCCCGGAGTGGTACCGGGCAGTTGCCCGGCCCTGACGGTGGCGGCCGCCCCGGCCGCCCATAGCGCCTCGCGCCTGCTGACGCCGAGGCAGCCGAACGCGCCCGCCGTAGCCAGCGCCTCAAGCGCGGGGACCGGGAGCCTGGTGCGGCGGGCGAAGTCCTCCAGATCTACGTACGGTCGGCCGGCCACGATGGCGGCGGCTGCGTCGGGGCCGAGGTTACGCACCTCGGACAGGCCAAGCCTGATGGTCAGCTGGCCAGCCACCGGTTCGCCCCCGCTAGGCGGATCAGCGCCCGGCGGATCAGCGCCCGGCGGATCAGCACCCAGCGGACCTGCACCCAGCCGACCTGCACCCAGCCGGTCAGCGGGGTCGGCGGGGCCAGCGGGGCGGTATTCGTTAAGCATGCTGGTTGTTGGTTTTTGCGGGTTTTCCAGCTTGGCGAGGACGTCACTGGCGTTGACGTCGACGCCGTGCACCTGCACTCCGTGCCTGCGCGCGTCGCTGATCAGGCTGGCCGGGGCGTAGAAGCCCATCGGCTGGTTGCGCAGCAGGGCGGCGGTGAAGGCAGCTGGGTAATAGCACTTCAGCCAGGCGCTCGCGTAGACGAGGTAGGCGAAGCTGATCGCGTGCGACTCGGGGAACCCGTAGCTCGAGAAGGCGAGGATCTTGATGTAGATGTCCTCGGCGACGGTCTCCGGGATATCCCGCTCGGCCATCCCGTCCAGCAGCCGGGCCCGCAGCTCCTCGATCCGCTCCGGGGCGCGCTTGGAGCTCATCGCCTGCCTGAGCTTGTCCGCCTCGGCGGGGCTGAATCCGGCGCAGTCGATCGCGATCTGCATCATCTGTTCCTGGAACAGCGGTACGCCAAGGGTCTTGCCCAGCGCGCGGCGCATGGTCTCGTGCGGGAGGTCCGCCACCTCGTCGCCGTGCCGGCGGCGCATGTAGGGGTGGACCGAGCCGCCCTGGATCGGGCCCGGCCTGATCAGCGCGACTTCGATCACAAGGTCGTAGAACTTCTCCGGGCGCAGCCGGGGCAGGGTAGCCATCTGGGCACGCGACTCGACCTGGAATACTCCGACGGTGTCCGCCTCCTGCAGCATCGCGTAGACACCAGGGTCTTCCTGCGGGATCGAATACAGGCTCCAGCGCTGATCGTGGTGGGCCGCCACCAGCTCGAAGCAGTCTCGCAGAACCGAGAGCATGCCCAGGCCGAGCAGGTCGAACTTGACCAGCCCAGCGTAGGCACAGTCGTCCTTGTCCCATTGCAACACTGTCCGGCCGGGCATCCTGGCCCACTCCACCGGGCACACCTCCCCCACCGGCCGGTCACAGATCACCATCCCGCCAGAGTGAATGCCCAGATGACGAGGGAGCCGCTGCATTCGCCCGGCGAGCTCGACAACGGCCTCGGGAACTTCCGCGTCGGGCGGTAGCGGCTGGCCCGGCCCGTACTGCCGCGGCCCGACCTGGCGGGCCCAGGCGTTCTGCTGCTCCGGCTGGTAGCCGAGCGCCCGCCCGGCGTCACGTAGCGCCATTCGCGGCCGGTAGGAGATCACATTCGCGACCTGCGCGGCCTTATCCCTGCCGTAGGTGTCGTAGACGTACTGGATCGCCTCCTCGCGGCGCTTGTGCTCGATGTCCAGGTCGATATCGGGGGGACCGTCGCGGCCCTCCGACAGGAAGCGCTCGAAGAGCAGGCCGTGCCGGACCGGGTCCACGCTGGTGATCCCGAGCGCGTAGCAGACGGCCGAGTTGGCCGCTGATCCCCGGCCCTGGCACAGGATGCCTGACTCGTCGCAGAACCTGACGATGTCGTGCACGATCAGGAAGTAGCCGGGGAACCCGAGATTCTCGATGACGTCGAGCTCGTGGGCTATCTGGTCGTATGCCCCTGGCTGGCGTTCCGCCTCCGGCCGCCCGTAGCGCTCTGGGGCTTTTCTCGCGACGAGTTCGCGCAGCCAGTCAGCCTCCGACTTGCCACCTGGAACCGGAAAGTCAGGCAGCTTCGGTGCGATGACATGGAAATCAAACGCACAATCGGCGGCTAGTGCCACGGTCCGCTCAAGCACTCCGGGGTACCTATGCAAGCGCCCGGCCATCTCGGCGCCTGACCGGATGTAGGCGCCTCCAGAGGCAGCCAGCCAGCCATCCATCTCGGCCAGGCTGTGGCGGGCCCTGATCGACGCGAGCACCTGGGCCAATCTGGCATCCGGCGGGGCTGCATAGTGCACGTTTCCGGTGGCGATCACGCCGACTCCGGTGTCGCGGGCCAGTTCGAAGAGGGCATCGTTACGCTCATCGTCGGCTGGCTGGTCATGACCGGTCAGCTCCACCATGACGTTTTCGCTGCCAAACATTCCGATCAGGGATCGGAGTTCCGCTGCGGCTGCCCTCGCGTTGCCTTGTGCTAGGGCCACGGGAACTGCACCCTTGCGGCATCCGGTGAGGATCACCCAGTGGCCGTCATGCGCCTGGGCGATTGCGGCCACGTCATAGATTGGGCGGCCTTTCTCTCTCCCGGCCAGCTGGGCTTCGCTGATCACCCGACATAGCCGCCGATATCCTTCCGGGTCGCGGGCCAGCACCAGCAGGTGCCTGCCGACCGGGTCAGGAACCCCGTTCTGCCCGCCGGGCAGGTCCAGGCTGAGCTCGGCACCGAAGACCGTGCCGATCCTGATACCGCTCTGAAGCCTCAGCCGGGCCGCCGCCTGGGCGAATTGCGGAACTCCGTACATGCCGTCGTGGTCGGTGATGGCCAACGCGGTGAGGCCACGCGCTGCTGCCTCAGCGACCAGCTCGACAGGGCTGGAGGCACCGTCGAGGAAGCTGTAGGACGAATGGCAGTGCAACTCAGCCCAGGCGGGACCGTCACTAGCCGCCGGCTGGTGGATGGCCGCCAGACCGTGAGCCGCCGGATGACGGTCAGCTGCCAGATCACTGTCGGTTACCGGGCTGGCGTCAGGCACGGGCAGCCTGGTTACCGGGCGTCGCCGTGATGCTTCCGCCTCGCTTGTCTTTGCACTCCAGGAGAGGCGCCGCTCAAGCTCGCGCCACGGCAAAGGCGGGTTATCCCAGCCCATGGTCGCGCCTCCTTACGAGCTCCGCTGCCCTTCCGTGCCCTGGTCCTTCCTGGCCATGCTCTGGACGTCTCGTCCTGTGCCCGGCGGGCCAGATCTGCTATGCATTGCGACGGGCGCTGTGGTGTCTAGATGGGGTGGGTGTCGGGGGTGACGAGGTAGTTGCGGCCGGTTGGGGTGATCCACACAAAGGTGCCGGGCTGGATCTGGATGAGCTGCCAGTCGAGGTGGTGCTTGAGAATGTGGTGGAAGCGGCAGAGCCCGCCAAGGTTGCAGCCGCAAGTCAG
>CAWIXN010000008.1:0-208996 GCA_963840095.1 uncultured Actinomycetota bacterium
CGGGAAGACCGCCTACTTCGCCAACTACGCAGGCACGGTGACACCGATCGACACCGCCACCAACACCGCCGGCAAGGCGATCAAAGTAGGGAGCGGCCCCCGGCCATCGCGATCACCCCGGACGGGAAGACCGCCTACGTCACCAACTACGGGTCGGGCACGGTGACCCCGATCCGGATCTCCACCAACACCGTCGGCAAGGCAATCCCGGTCGGGAGACACCCCTGGGCCATCGCGATCACCCCGGACGGGAAGACCGCCTACGTCACCAACGGCGGCTCGGGCACGGTGACCCCCATCCGGATCCCCGCCAACAAGGCCGGAAAGGCGATCAAGGTTGGGAACGGTCCCAGTGAGATCGCGATCACCCCGTAACGATCCGGCGGCTCAGTAGCCGATATCGCCGCCGGCGAACAGTTCCGAAGGCTTGCCGCCGGGCGGGGAGACCACGGCGTAAGCGGTCCCCGCGGAAACTTGCGCCGTTCGCCTGGGTAAAGCAGCGTGCTTGCATCTTCGGCAAGGTGCGCTAGGAGGGCGCAGGCTGGCGCGCGCACCACTCGCACATGCCGATGTGCGCGCAATCCTGAACAGTATTTAGTCATTGAATGAGGATTCCCAACCCTACGGCATTAGGAGGGAATCAGACCGAGGGTAAGGGTGTGCGTCAACTCGTTGGCCAGCCCGCCGTCGACACCGAGTGAGATTGCACCCTCAGCGGTTATCGCAAACGAAATATTAACGCTGCTTTCAGTCAATACAAATGGGTCGTCGCCGGTCGCGGCGCTAGCCACCGCGGCGCGGATCGTGTTGATGGCGTCCACGAAGACCGATCTAAAGTCGCCGTCACGCAATTCTGGCTGCCCTTTCAGATCCGGCGGCACCATGCTGATGTCAATTCTGTGCGTGTCCTTCTTAGTAAGTTTACCCCCGACTTTGACTTCCATGCCGATGAACGGAATGCGGAAGTCAACTCCCCCGCCTACCGACCGCATCGCAATAGCGTTAAGTGTTAGGTGCACTGATCCAACTCGAAGGTCGCGGTCCAGATCAGTACTGGATACGTTGGCTGCCTTAATGGCTTGTTGCACTGTCTCGATAAGTTCTGGTATGGCGACACCATCTTCGCTTACGCGCACGGCCGGACGCTCCCTGATTCAGTCGAAGATTTCCAGGATAAGGGCTAATGCTCAGAGCCACGGAGCGCAAGCGCGGCTGGATCGCCATAAGCGGCGTATGCGAGCCATGTTGGGTCGCCGTCCTCCTTAGTAGCGTCACGAGCAATCATGCTGGCACGACCGAGGTTCTCGCCTGCAGCCAGGGCATTATAGAACGTCTCTGCAAAGACGCTAGCCTGTGAGCTTCTAACCGGCCAGAGGGTGCCGACGAACGCCCCTGCACCGGCAGCCATGAACTGACTGGCCCAGCCCATCATGTGAGTGTATTCGGGCGAGACCCCGGTACTCCGGCAGGCGTTGATGAAGATTAGCGGGCTGCGCCCCGCGAGGCAGCGGCTACCGACCGCGCTATTGAGGAGTCGCGGAACGAACGCTCCGTCTGCCATTTTGATTGCTGATCCTCCGGCTTCCGGTGAGAAGGTGTTGTGGCAGGCAAAGTGCAGCAGCCCGATGCTGCCGCTGTCGAGCGCGTCGAGAAGGTCGGCGAGATCAGTTATAGCGGACTTGACGGGCTGCCGGAGGATGCGGCCAATCGCGGCCACTTCGTCCTGCGCGTTCTGAGGCGAGCCAGGTGGCACGACATACTGCGCTTCACCGAGGAATATCCGATCCGAGCGGCATTGGCCGTAGACCCGCCGCAGCACGGGGAACTGCTCAACCAGGAAACCCTCATCATCAGCCGGGCTGAGTGGGTAAAGCAGCTCCCAGGGAACCCTGTCGTCCTCGCAGGCAATGTTAAACGAGGTCATGCTGTCTCGCAGGTCCCAGAACTGATCCTGAATCGCTTTGGGTACCAGGTCCTGCCAGAGGCCGATCCCGGTCTCCCGGATCCACCGGGCAGCCAGCTTAGGCGTATACCCGGACTGGCCGCCCGCGATCCTCCGCAGCATCGCCACGGTACGCTCGACCGCTTGACCAGGTTCTTCTGTTAGAGATTCGGCCATCACAGGGCTGAACAAGTACCGCTGCGAGAGCAGCTGGAACGAGTATCTGGTGCCGTCGGAACGTACTTGCAGCGTGACTTCGCCGGTATCGGCACGAAGCGCGGCGACCGGGGCGCTGTACCGTTGCCGGCCTGTCGCTGGCTCCACGGATTCGATCGAGACCTCCAGCTGCAGTTCAGCGAGAAAAGTCCCGCCCAGCCATGCGGAAACCCGGACTCGCGCCAGCCCGACTGTCTGAGCTAGGAATGCAAACCGTACCTGCGGCGAGTCGCCTTTCTGGGGTACCACGACCGTCTGCTGCTGGTCTCCAAGCGTGACCAGCCCAGCGTCCGGGCGGGCAATCAAGGTAACCTGCGTTCCTTCCTTGCCCGGAGATAGACCAGGTATCACCACCGCAGTTTGGCCAGATCCCGGCTGCTCAGCCGTAATCGAAACGATCAGGCTAAGCTCTTTCCCGGCTCTAATCCGGCTAGGTATCTCGCCAACTAGAAGGCGGTCGGGTTGCGGTTCAGGCGCGAATCCCGATTCGCGGTCAACGATTTCGTGCTCTGCGCCGGGCCGCCGCTCGGCCTCCTGTTCGACCGTCGGGAGACCGCGGGCGGCGTAGCGCTGGTTGTTGTAGTACGTTACCCCGCCCGAAACGTCGATTTTGTCATCAATAAAACCGGGCACTTCCGTCACGACGGCCGCAGCCGTCTCCGCGGCCTCGCGGTCCGACCCGGCTAGCACAGCGGACACACTGCTCAGCGCCCGCGCCTGCTGCTCCGGATCCTCGATGCGGGCCACAGCCTGTAGCGCCTGCTCGGCCTGGCCTGCTCGGGCTAGCGCCACCGCCACACTGCTTAGCGCGCGCGCCTGCTCTTCCGGATGCTCGATGTGGCCCGCGGCGGCCTGGGCCTGCGCGGCCACGGCGGCGGCCCGCTCGGCCTGGCCTGCTCGGGCTAGCACCGCCGCCACATCGGTCAGCGCCCGCGCCTGCTGCCGCGGATACCTGATGCGGCCCGCGGCGGCCTGGGCCTGCGCGGCCACAGCGGCGGCCCGCTCGGCCTGGCCTGCTCGGGCTAGCACCGCCGCCACACTGCTTAGCGCGCGCGCCTGCTCTTCCGGATGCTCGATGCGGCCCGCGGCGGCCTGGGCCTGCGCGGCCACAGCGGCGGCCCGCTCGGCCTGGCCTGCTCGGGCTAGCACCGCCGCCACATCGGTCAGCGCCCGCGCCTGCTGCCGCGGATACTCGATGCGGCCCGCGGCGGCCTGGGCCTGCCTGACCTGGCCTGCTCGGGCTAGCACAGCCGCCACACCGCTCAGCGCCTCCGCCTGCTGCCACGGTTCCGCAATGCCGGCCGCGACCTGCAGCGCCTGCCTGGCCTGGCCGGTCACGGCGAGCGCCGCCGCCACCCTGCTCAGCGTCTGCAAATGCTGCCACGAGTCATCGATGCGGGCCACAAGCTGCAGCGCCTGCCCGGCGACACCAGCGGCCTGGCCAGCCTGGCCAGCCCTGGCGAGCACAGTCGCCACCCAGCTCAGCGTCTCTGCCTGCTGCCACGGGTCATCGATGCGGGCCGCGACCTGCACTGCCCGCTCTGTCTGGCCGGCCACGGCGAGCGCCGCCGCCACCCTGCTCAGGGTCTGCAAATGCTCCCACGAGTCATCGATGCGGGCCACAAGCTGCAGCGCCTGCCCAGCCGCGTCGGCGGCCTGCCCGGCGTGACCCCCTTCCGCCAGCGCCGCCGCCACCCAGCTCAGCGTCTGCGCCCGCGGCCAGGGGGCACCGATGCGGGCCACAAGCTGCCGCGCCTGCCCAGCCACGTCGGCGGCCTGCCCGGCGTGACCCCCTTCCGCCAGCGCCGCCGCCACCCAGCTCAGCGTCTGCGCCCGCGGCCAGGGGGCACCGATGCGGGCCACAGCCCGCAGTGCCACCCCGGCCTGGCCAGCGCCGGCGAGCGCCGCCGCCACCCTGCCCAGCGTCTCTGCCCGCGACCATTTCTCCTTGATGCGCGCCGCGGACTGCAGTGCCCGCCCGGCCACATCGGCGGACTGCGCAGCCTGGCCGTTCCCCGCCAGCATCACCGCGACCGCACACAGCGCCTTCGCCTGCTGCTCCGGATCGTCGATGACGACCGCGGACTGCAGCGCCTGCTGGGTGATCTCGGCCACGCGGACCCGGATCGGGTGATTAATCACCAGCCCCCTCCCCAGCCCGGAATGGCCTCGACGTCAGTTTCACCGACTCCGCACGAAGATTACCCAAGAACTCGCCGGCCACCCGGTTCTCGAATTCTCCCATCACGTCACCCCCTCAGGTCAACGAAAGCCGGACACTCACCGGCCGCCTCCCGCCCGGGCCCGCGGCCTGCCCGGCAAGGTAACCGCACTGGCACCAAGAGACGGTGAATGGCAGCATCCGAAGCCCCGCCACCTGAAGCGAGTTGAAAAAAGGCTTGATCGCCGAGCGGCCTTTGGGGCCAAGAAGCACTGCTTCGACTATGGCGATACCGGCGCCGACGAGGCCAGCCGGTAGTCTCTTCAGCAGGCTGACGCCAGCCGCTCCATCGGTCGCGGGCGCCCATCCCAGGACGGCGCATCGTCAGACGCAGACTGGGAACCGCGGGTCGTTCGGGAGAAGAGATTCTTTATCATCGCGAACAGGACCGTCCTGGCTGCCAGGTGGGAACTGGATGGCATGCCGAGGGCAAAATTGTCCCCCCGTGCCTGCTCCCAGAAGGGCCGCTGCCACGCGCTCCGCGACCGCGACACGGGCTCGAGGACCATATCGCCGTGGGCCTTAACATCCGGCGGATCACCACGGCCCGACGCCCCTCGGACCCCGAGTTGGCGTGCTTCATCGAAGCGGAGTCCGATTGGGACTACTTCCTGATCGCACTGTCGGCCAAACTCGTTTCGACGGTAACGAGCCAGCGGCGACGGCTCGGGTAGGGCTGATGCTCACTTGGCCGCTCCTCGGCCATGACCCGATCGCGTCTCGATGAATCCTCTGGCGCTCGGCAAGCCCATCTCATGAACACTTCATCGGCTCGTAGTCGACGAATGGCAGTGACCCGTGAATTTAGCACTCGGCCTGCCTCTCAGGTGCGGGTGGTGAGCATCATCCACGGGAGACCCGCCCGGTCACCGCTCATGCCGTTGCCGCTCGGCCTGCTATTACCGATACGCGGCGGATGGAACACGTTAACTACCTTGTCAGCAGCCGCGCGCCAGCCGGACTGAGCGCCCCTGGCGCTCCTCACGACCGCGCTCACATGCCGCTGGTTGTGCACCAGTCGAGGGCATGCTGGTCCTCAAAGTCCGGGTAGCGCGCCGGCGATCTGCTGCGCGGCTGCGGCGGGGGTCCGGCATCTAGTGTCCACGACCAGGTCGGCTGCTGGGATCAGCCACGAGCGCGACGCCTGGTAGTCACCCAGGTGGGCTAGGCGCCAGGCCCGTGCTTCGCCGGAGCCCTCGACACGCTGGCGCAGTACTTCGTCGTCCGCGTCGAGTACGACATGGAACACCGCGAGTCCGGCGGCACGCAGGCCAGTGAATATCTGCTCGAGGTACGCGCGGGCCAGGATCGTCTGCGGGGCAATGAGATGCTGGCCGGTGAAGCGAGCCAGCTCGGTGGCGGTAGCCACGACCAGCGGGCGCCACGGTGGCCAGTGCTGGAAGTCGGACACCGGGTGGTCGGCGAGATTAGGCCGCAGCATGTATCCCACCGTCTCGGGGTCGAACAGGCGGCTGGACGGGATCAGGGAACGCAACTCGGTGGCGGTGGTGGTCTTGCCGCAGCCAAAGGTTCCATTCAGCCAGACGATCACCTGGTCATGTTACGAGCCACGCAGTCACATGCCGCATATCGGATCTGTGATGACCGCGTCGATGAGCCCCTGGGACCCGCCCACCCAGGTGAAGTCGGAGTCCACGTCCGTCGCGACGAACCACCGGTGGTCCGCTGGCCACAGAAGGTGCGGTCCAGGAAGTTGCTCGTCGCTGGATGAGCCCGTCGCGGGGTCCGTAGCGCCCCAGTGGCCCACTTCATCGAGGTGGCCGCGAAGGAGCAGGTACTCCCGACTGGGGATACGGACCTTCGGGCCAGTGAGAAACTTCCCGGGAAACCGCGGCGAGATGCCTCGCGCGGGTGGCCGTGCATCTTCTCGTACCCTCGCGGGACGACCGGACTCTTGCCCTTACCACCATGTCGCCAGTCACCTGCCGCCGCAGGGTGCCGGTGCTCCCCGGCCCGAAACGTATTCCTTTACCCTGGCCCCGGGACGCCGCACAGATTAGCCAGCACCTGGCCGGCCGCGTGCACCGGCAGGGCCCATGTCTGCAGGCCGACCACGCCGTCGGCTTCGATGTCGCCTGACTCCTGCGCTCCCTTCACCGCGGCGGCGGTCTTCGGGCCGTAGATGCCGTCAATCACGAGCACAGGGTTGGAACTTGGCGCGAAGTCACCGCGTCCCTCGTTCAGCGCGGTCTGAAGCTTTTCGACCACCGTGCCACGAGATCCTTCGGCGAGCGATGGCGGCTGTGCGCCGTCGCCGCCGAGCGCTGCCCAGGTGGCCGGGCCGACGATGCCGTCGACGGCGAGGTGGCTGTAGCCCTGGAACTGCTCCACGGCCGATTTGGTTACCGGCCCGAAAATGCCGTCGATCTGCTGGTCGCTCAGGGTCCGACGGACCAGGAGGTACTGCGCCCACCTGACGGTGGGTCCAGTCGCGCCTTCGGAGATGGTCTCGGGAGTGGTCATGGCTGGCTCCGATCGCGGATGGTCAGCGCGGCGGCGCCATGCACGAAACACGTAACTGGTGCGATCCTCTCATTCCCCATGGCGTCATCATCTGTCGGTAAACCAGCCAAGGCAAGGGGCGGTATCGTCCAATGTGACGGCGTTAGCCAGAGGACCGGGGCGCAGAGCCATGACGCTGAGCGGGAAGGCGCGGCGTTTCGGCAGCGTCTAGCAGGGGGTGCGGCGTAGGGGGCGGCACCCAAGCCGCTATGAGCCGCCCATCGTCTGCCATGTTTTGTCACGGCAACTGGGAAAGATGATAATAACAGTGCCAGAGCGCGCGACTAAACGAGCGGATGTTTGACTGTTGGCGCGGCCGGCTATCGGGAGCATCAGCATCGCAGATTGGGTAGGGCGATGTCAGATGGAGGTGATTCATTTCACCTGACCGCCGTGGCATCATTGCAGCTTTTTGTTTACCTGATGGCGTCAGCTCTTGGCAGGCAGCCCGAAGAAGGGCAGGCAGGGCGGTAGGCCATGGATCTGCACCGGAACTGTGTGCGCGGCCTGCCAGTCGGCGCGCCCAAGACGGAGTCGGTGTGTCAGAGCCGGGCGGCTACGCACGAGGTGCCAGTCGATGCCGTCGTCACGGTAGCCGAGCTTGCGCGAGACACCAAGCGAGACCGGGTTGTCCTCGAACGCCGCGGATACTGCCCAGTGGGCGCCGAGCCCCTCGAAGGCCAGGGCCAGTACCGCCGCCCGCATCTGGGTGCCGATCCCCTGCCCCTGGTAGCGGCGGCCGAGCCAGGATCCGGTGTGGACCTCGCGCAGCACGGCGAAGTCGCGGCCGCCGACGCCTTGGGTACCGACCACGACACCGTCGCGGATCACGGCGAGCTCCAGCATCCAGTCCGAGGGCTTCCACGAACCCCAGCGGGACCAGTGGTACTGGAGCGTGCCGCGGGCGCGCTCCTCAGGGGAGGCGTCTGTCCAGGCGACCATGAACGGCTGAACCCCGGGGTCATGCACCCCGGCGGCGGCCAGGTCGGCCAGCGCGTCGAGGTCGTCCAGCCTGGGCCACCGCAGCTCCAGTTCCGGGGTCTGTAGCCGCAGATCGGCGAGCGGCCAATGCGAAGACACCATGGCCGCGATTGTGCCCCGCCGGGCCCGGCCTAGCACCTCGATTATGAGCCACATTCATCACGCGCCACAGGGGACCGGTAACAACCCGTCAATTCGTTTCCGCTTCTGCGGCACAGCGGAACCTGGACTGGCGGCCAGGCCGGGTCTACTTCCTGACGCTTCTCGAACCCTCGCGGGACGACCGGACTCTGGCCCTTACCGCCAGGTCGGCCAGCCGCCAGCCACGGTAGGCGTAGCCGACCCAAAGGTCGAATCATTTACCGCTTCTGCCGCAGAGAGTTGTGGCAGTGACATCGCAAGGGGATCTTGGCGGACGATTCTCGCCGGAGTGCGCACCGGGCTAGTGTGCAGGCGGTCAGTGCTGCCCGGCCCATGGTCCCACGCCAGCCACGCGGTCCACCGAGATGTGGGTGATGTATCCGGGCGGGGGGTTGTCCATCGGCGGGAAGCGGACCTCAGGACCGAGGTAGGTGTGAGCGAGTTGCTGAAGGAGCCCGGCAGCTCCTCCGTCGGTAATGCGCGCCGTGCCATAGACGACGAGGTACTCGTTGAGGCCCATGGCGTTACGCGTGCTGGTTTCGATCGAGAGGGCGACGCGGCTGTCGTTGCGGATATTGCGCACCTTGCGGTGCTCGGGAAGATGGGCGGCCACGATCTCGTCGCCATCAAGGCCGACCCACACCACGGTCACCTGGGGACTGCCGTCGGGGTTCAAGGTCACCAGGTGAGCCAGCGCCGGGGAGTCGAGCACGGCTCTGGCGCTGTCGGGCAGCGACGTCGTCATGACGTCACGCTAGCAGTGCGGGTCACGAAGGCACGTCCCGGCGGAACCGGCGGTCCTGCGAGACAGGACTGAGACCGCGATCAGATGCAGTCCAACGGCGTACGCAGCAGTCAGGGCGTGCTGGCTCTGCGCGTGCTGGCTCTGCGCGCGAGGACAAGCCGGTACCGCGGGCTGCCGTTCTCGCGTCGGCCTAGAGCCGTCAAGGGGACTGTCGTCACGGTGAATCCGGACGCTGTCAGGTCGTTGCGGACCTCGTGCAACGGGCAGGTGCGGTAGTACATCACGAACGGCGGACGCCACACGGCGTTGCGGACCCGCATGGCCAGGTCGAACCCGAGCAGTGCCCAGTACCAGCTTGAGGTGATGGGCTGCGGCGCACCGATCGGGAAGGCGAAAACCCCGCCAGGCCGCAGCGCGCGGAACACGTCCGCGAACAGCGCGGGCCGTTCGGCGGGCAGGAAGTGCCCGAGCGCTCCGAAACTGACCGCCAGGTCGAAGGCCTCGGCGAAGGGCAGGGCCCGGACGTCGGCCCGTACCCACTTGGCGTCCGGGTGCGCACTGCGCGCCTGCGCGAGCATGCCAGTGCTGAAGTCGACGCCCATGACCCGTCCCTGGCACAGGGATTCGAGGACCCGCATGCCCGCGCCGGTGCCGCAGCACACGTCCAATCCCCGGCCGAACGGGCCGAGCGGCCGCAGCGCGTCGGCGGTCGCGTCAAGCACGCCATCGGGGGTGCGAAAAGGCGTGTGGTCGAACTTCGGAGCAAGCCGGTCGTAGCCGCCCTCGACCGAGGACAGCGCCTGCATCGCCAGTTCACGCAGAGACGGGCCTCGAGGCGAGAACATCGGCCAAGGGTACTTCCCCGATGCCAGACAGGCCGTCAGCCCCGGGATCACTCACCGCACCGAGACCGCCATGCAATATCTCGTCACCATGACAACTCATCTTCCGGACGGAACGCCGCAGCAGGCGGTCCACGACGTCCGCGCCCGCTAGGCCGCGCCCTCGCGTGACCCGGCCGCAGAGGGTCATCTGCTGCGGTTGTGGTGACACCGCTCGCGCCGGCACCCCAACGACCCAGACCCGGGCACCAGGCCAGGCAACCCGCTGCACCCAGCCGAGTCCTACACGCCCGAGGCGCTCGCGGGGAAACTACCCCCGCTCGGGCGCGTGGGCCAGGTCAGTGACGTCGTGGACGGCATCCTGTAACTGGATTCAGCGCCGTACGTCACCGGATGCGGATACCAGCATCTAGATGCCGAGCATTGGCTCGGCAAATATTCGACAGGGAGAGTGCCGCTGAGTTGGTGAAACAGGCTGGCCCCTGGACCGCTACCGTGGCCCTGTGAGCAGCCAGCGAGTGCCCGGTGGGGTGGTGCACAAGCTTCCCGCAGACTTGCGCAAGGCGCTGATCGCCAACCCGACGGCACTCGATGCCTGGAAGGACATCACGCCTCTGGCCCGGAACGAGTTCATCTGCTGGGTCGAGGATGCCAAGCAGGAGATGACCCGAGAACGCCGCATCCGCCGGACCCAGGAGGAACTGGAGGAAGGCCAGCGTCGGCCCTGCTGCTGGCCAGGGTGCAGGCACCGCGAGCGCACCGGCAGATAGTGATCAGCGCTTCCGCCGGATCAGGGGTTTGACGGCAAGACGGTCCGTAGCGCTGGCATGGCCTCGGCCGAGCCTTCGGGCCGCGGTGGCTTGAGCCGAGTGCTGGTGCAGCCAGGCGGCCCCGCCCCCCCTTGGGGCCGCCTGCTGCCGTCCCAGAGACGGTGATGCCTGGCCAGCCGTGACCGGGCCACCAGCAGTCGCCGCAGGTGCGGCAAGGTGTCGTCCTCCGTCTGCGGGCGCTTCCGCAGGCGTACAACGCGGCAAAGGAGTCCAGCGCCACGGACCCAGATCCAGGTACCTCTAGGAAGAAACAGGAAGCTATCTCCCTGTTTAAGCACTCTAAATGAGCGTATGGCGGGAAGTAAAGAGTATGAGCAAGATAAGCTAAGCAGAGCAGTACGGATCCTGGCCCATAGCTGGTGACAGGGGGGCTGGACTCTTCCGTCTTCTTCGGGTAGGGATGGTCACGTGGCCGGTGGGGGTCTGGCGGCGGCTCGCGGGGAAGGACGGTCCTATGGCCGGTGAGGACTGGCGGCGGCTCGCCGATTACGTCGTCGCACGCCGGGTCGAGCTAGGCATGCGGGACAGGCGGGCATTTGCCGAGGCGACCGGGGTGACCGAGCGGACGCTGGGGAAGCTTGAGAACGGCCAGCGGGTTTCCCCCAGCACTCTCGGCATGGTCGAGAATCGGCTCGGCTGGGCCCCGGGTTCGTGCCGACGGACACTGGCAGGCGGGGAGCCTGACGTGGGCTCGCCGGACCACGGGCCTGCCGAGTATGAAGACCCGACGCTGTGGCACCTCGCGAGCACCCCGGGACTGCCCCCGGACGTGGTTCGCGGCCTCGTCGCACTCGCCCGGAACTGGCGGCAGGGCGACGACGGCACAGACGAGCAGGCCCGGCGGCGCGGTTGACCGCAGCCGCTGGACCGACTGCGGAAGTTCCGCCGCGAGAAAGTCTGATGTAGCAGCAGCAACCTTACTCGCGAGCAGCCCCTGACCAGCGCAGACGCCGCATTCTGGACGCGCGGTGAAGCTGCAATGCAGAATGGCCAGGTGACGTCCGCGCGGTCCGCAATGTCCGAGATGCTTCCCCTGCGGGTGACCGATCCGCGGGAGGTGGGCGGATACGGGCTGGTCGGCCGCCTCGGCGAAGGCGGCCAGGGCGTGGTGTTCTTGGCCGTTAGCAGCGCGGGAACCCGGGTGGCGCTCAAGGTCCTGCCAGCGACCACGGACTCGCAGGTCCGGAACAGGTTTCTGAAGGAGGTAGCCGCGGCGCAGCGGGTAGCCCGGTTCTGCACCGCGCAGGTTCTGGATGCGGGAATCTTCGAACGTCGGCCCTACATTGTCAGCGAGTACGTCAACGGGCCGTCGCTGGTAGAGGTCGTCGAGCAGGACGGGCCCCGCGGCGGCTCGGCGCTGGAGCGCATCGCCGTCGCGACGCTGACCGCGCTAGGTGCTGTGCACGCCGCCGGGATGGTACACCGCGACTTCAAGCCCGCCAATGTCCTGCTCGGGCCGGACGGACCAGTGGTGATCGACTTCGGGCTGGCGACCGTGCCCGGTATGACCACCACGGGCCTTTCTGGGCAGGTCGCCGTGGGGACTCCGGCGTACATGGCCCCCGAGCAGCTGGCCGGCGAGCGAGTGACCGCGGCAGCCGACATGTGGTCGTGGGCGGTTTCGATGACGTTCGCCGGAACTGGCAAGCTACCGTTCACGGGTGAGTCATTGACAGCCATGGCCTTCGCCATTCTTCATGGCGAGCCGTCCGTCGGCAGGCTTCCCGAACCACTTGGCTGCCTCGTTCGTCGCTGCCTCAACAAGGACCCGGCCGTTCGGCCCTCAGCCCGCGATGCGCTCAGCGAGCTTGTCGCCGCCGGGGCGCAGCCCATGGGCCCGCTCCCGCCGCAGGTCACAACCCTTGCCGTGGATGACAAGGCAGCTAGCTCATCGGCAGCACCAGTCGAAACGCCCGAGCCGCCGAAGCGCATCGCGGACCCAAGCTCAAAGCGCGAGGGGGCAGGGAATAAGGAAGAGCATGCTCGGGGCGGCATTGGTCACGTCAGGCGGCGCTGGCGGGCGACCGCGCTCGTCGCCTCAATTCTGCTCATTAGCGGTGCCGGTGGACTGACGCTCATCCTGTCCCGGCACGGCCCGTTGCCAGGGCAGTCAGGGAGCGGCCCCGCTGTCCGCAGCCAGGAGCTCGCGGCCGAGGCCGCGGCAAGAACGCGGGCCGTCACCTGGATACTGCAGCAGGTCAGCCGAGCCACAGTCGTGTCATGCGATCCCCAGGTGTGCGCCGACCTCGCCCAGCGAGGCTTCCCGAACCTCGAAACACTTGGGCCGGGATCGACAGATCCGCTCGGCTCAACCCTGGTCGTGGCCACCGCCGCTATCCGAGCCCAGTTCGGCCGCCGGCTGGCCTCCGTCTACGCTCCGGCGGTCATCGCGAGCTTCGGCTCGGGGAACGCCAAGATCGAAATCAGATGGGCCTTTCCTGGCGGCACCTCCGCGTATCGCGCCGCCCTGGAGCCGGATCTAGACGCCAGGAAGACCCAAGACGCTCAGCTCCTTACCAACAGCCACATCACGGTCTCGGCCACCGCCAGGGCACAGCTTCTTAGCGGCGACATTGATCCGCGGCTGCCGATGCTCATCGCCGCCATGACCGCTGCATACCCGGTGCGGATCGCGGACTTCGGCGACCAGCCACCGGGTGGCGGACCCGCGAGCCTCCTGCGGTCCATGGACTTGGCGACGCACGTCAGCGCGGCGCACCTCGCGGCGCCGGCCTACATCAGCTGGATGCAGGGGCTGGTAAACGCCCAATGGGCCCAATACCTCCCGGCGTCGAGCAAGCTGGTCACGCTGTCTTCTGGCCAGGCCGTGCTACGGATCGAGTTTGACGCGCCCAGCCCGCTCAGTTAGCCCAGACGCGCTGGCAGTTCGCCGACGCCGCCAAGCGCTCGAACGCGACGGCGTGCCCGGTCTTGCTAACGCTTGCTAACAACGGCTATGGAAACACGGGGTTGATCCTGGACTCCACAAGGTCCCAGCTCCTGGCTGCCGCGTCGTATCCCCAGGGCCCGCATCTCCGCCTCGCACGCAGACCTCGTGTCCCGCGGCCGCGAGGTGTGCCCCGTAGACCGTTCCGATTACGCCCGCGCCGACTATGAGCGTTCTCATCAAGGCCTCCCGCCACAAATAGCTAATCTCGATAACTTTGTTTGCGACATTCGGCTCCCCGCCAACCGGCGCGGAGAGCAGGAGTGCTTGGCTCCCGGGTAGACCTTCAGGTCATGGGGGATCCCGGCGGCCGTCAGGTCGGCCTCCAGCACCACCTCGGGATGGGATGCCACCCGCCGGAGCGCGGCCTTCAGGGCGGGAACGCCGTAAGCTGATCACCTGCGACAGAACCTGCGCTCCGGCCCGGGCTGGGGATCAGCTCCAGGAGTGGCCGTTCCAGTGCACGATGACGGTCTTGGAGTTGCCCGAGTCCGGGTTAGTGTCGCCAACCGCCCATCCGTAGTTCGCAGTCGCGAACCCCAGCCCGTTCAGCTGCGCGACCGTCGCGGGGCTGGTCACGCGGCCCCAGGCCTGGCCGTTCCAGCGCAGGACCAGCGTGCGCGGCCGGCCGCCCGAGTTGTAGCTTCCCGCCGCCCACGCGGCGCCGCCGGGCGCGAATGCGACGGCATACAGGCTGGCCCCGGACGGAGCGGGTGCCTTCACCCAGGCATGACCGGTCCACTTGATGCTGACCACGCCGCCGCCAACGCTGGTCTTAAAGCCGACCGCGAAAGCGATCCCGTGCGGCCCGGCCGCGATGCCGTTCAGCCAGTGATAGGTCCCCTCCTCCGGGAACGAGCTGACCCACCTCCAGGAACTTCCGCTCCAGCGCGCCAGCACTCCGGTGATCATGCCCGTGTAGAGGCCGCTGGCGAACGTGGTAGCCGCCGAGGTGGTGGCCACGCCGTCAAGCGCGACGCCGGTCCCGGCCCCGAACTCGGGATCGACCCGAGACCACTTCGTCCCGGCCAGCTTCAAGATCAGCGGCGAGGTCTGCGGTACCGAAGGCCCGGTGCTGTGCCAGCCGACCGCCCAGCCGCCCTTCGCGTTCGCCGTCACGGCGGACAGTGTGCCAGCGGCGACCGGGGCGGGGCGGTTCACCGCGCGCCACGCCGAGCCGTTCCAGTGCAGGATCAGCGTGTGCATGTCCAGGTAATCACCGGTGCTGCCCACGGCCCAGGCGTCCTTCGCGTTGACAACCGTGATCGCCGAGAGCTCGCCTGACCCGGTGAGCACCTTCGGACTGGTGACGCGCGACCATCCCCGGCCGTTCCAGTGCAGCATCAGCACCTTTCCGGCGGAACTGGTCCCGGCGTAACCGACGGCCCAGGCGTTACGGTCCGACGCGGCAGCGACGCCGGCCAGCCCGCCGACCGTGCTGTATGTCGTGGCAGCCGGGAGCGCAGCTATCGCCGGGTGCACCACCGCCGAGGCCGGGCCCGCGCTAGCCAGGCTCACCGCCATTCCAGTCGCCGCGATCGCGAGCATGGCACGCAAAGATACGCGCAAAAGACTGCCCTCCCCACTCGGTCACCCACCGCCCGAGCCGCACTGCTCCCGCATCGAAGGTAACCCGACGCTGGTCATATCGCCATATGAGACAACGGGTCCAGCGCCCCCCCGCACCAAACGCCGGCAACTCGGCAGACCCGGGTGACGCCTGGGCGCACCCGCCGCCGGAGAACCCCTCGACGGTCACACTCCTGCGAGGCTCGCCTCCCACGAGCCTGTTTGCCCGCCTCGCCGCTCGCACCCCCGTGTATGGGCGCTGCGCCTGGTAGCCGCAGCAGCCATAATGTGTCTCGTGGGGCTCGAGCCGGGTACCGAGTACGACCTGATCGAGCGCGCGACTGCAATCGACCTGATGGAACTCGCCTCGGATTTCGGTCCGTTGCCGCTGCAGGTGGGAGCCATCTTGGTGGCCGGATCTGGCGAGAGTCTGGCAGTGGGTGAGGTCCGCGATGCGCTGGCCGATCGCATCTGTGCCATTCCGCGCCTGCGACAGCAGTTGGTCTCAACACCGCCGGGGTGTGGCCGGCCAGTCTGGGTCGACGATCCAGAGTTCGACATCGCCCGGCACGTTCACGAAGTCGCCTGTTCACCGCCCGGCGACGAGGACGCGCTCCTCCAGGCAGCGGCTGGAGTCGTGACCGTCCCGCTGCCGCCGGGCCAGCCGCTATGGTCAGCCACGATCGTCACCGGGCTCGCCGGGGACGCCTGCGCTCTGATGGTCGTCTTCCACCATGTGCTGGCTGACGGAATGGGCGGCCTGGCGGTCCTGGCCGGCCTGGTCGACGGAGCCGTCCATGCTCCTGCGCGGAACTTCCCCCGGGCGAAGCCATCGACGCGGCGACTGGCGGTGGACGCAGCCGTGAGCAGGGTCCGCGTACTCGCTCACCTCGGGCGCGTCCCGGCCCGTCTGCGAGATGCGCTGGCCGAACTCCGGCCAGGGGCCACTCGCCGGGCGCCGCGCTGTTCGCTGAATCGCCCCGTCGGTACCCGCCGCCGGTTCGGCGTCGTGCGGGCCGATCTGGCGCAGGTCCACTCGGTCGGCCGCGCCTTCGGGGGGACGGTCAACGATGTCGTCCTCACCGCGGTGGGCGGCGCACTTCGGGCTCAGCTGGCCCACCGTGGTGAACGCATCGATGAAATCGTCGTGTCCGTGCCGGTCTCGGGCAGAGCCGAGGCCAGCCCCGCTCAACTTGGCAACCAGGTCGGGGTCACCCCGGTGATGATTCCGGCATCCGGTGCTCCGCTCGACCGGCTTGCGGCGATCGCTGAGATCACCCGACTACACAAGAGCCGAACTAGAGGAGCATCAGCCACATTGATCGCTCCGTCATTGCGGCTCCTTGCCGCGCTCGGCGTGCTGCGCTGGCTCGTAGAGCGTCAGCACTTGGTCACATGTTTCGTGACCAACCTTCGAGGCCCGGATGTTCCCGTTTCCTTTCTCGGCGCGGCTGTCTCCCAGATGATTCCGCTAGCTGGCGTCGCCGGAAACGTAGCCGTCGCGTTCGCGGTCCTGTCCTATGCCGGCACCCTCACCGTGACCGTCATCGTCGACGGCGACGCCTGCCCCGACTCTGCAGCCCTCGTCGCTGCACTTCAAGCCGAACTCGACGCACTCACCGCACCGATCGAGACGTAACCCAGTCAGTTCTGTGCTGACTGGGTGCTGGCGATCAGGGCGTTGATGATCTCGGGCAGATGGCGGATCGAGGAGTGGTGTCGCCGCCCTGCGCGCGCACCAGCGCACAACGACCTCCGGACAGCGGCCCGGCGCACGACGGGCAATCCGGACAGGGGAACTCCACCCTCGGCACGCACAGTCACGGGCGTCCCAGGATCCGCACCGTCCAGCCAGCCGCCCGCCAGAACTGGTCGTCGAGCGCGCACCTCGCGTCGATGATATTGCGCCGTGCGACTACCTGGCCGAGAGCGGCCGGATCGATGGCGCGGTAATCAGCCCACTCAGTGAGGTGCAGGACGACAGCGGCGCCTCTGGCAGCCTCGGTGACCGTCTCCGCATAGCGCAGGTTAGGCCTGGCCAGGGCGGCGTTGCCGGTGGCGACTGGATCGTGCACCCTGACGATGGCGCCCTCCCGGGTCAGCTGGTCGCACACGGCGAGACTCGGCGAGTCCCGCACGTCGTCGCTGCCCGGCTTGAACGCGACGCCTAGCACCGCCACGCGCTGGCCGGCCAGTGTCCCGCCGACAACTTCCTGCGCGATCTCGGTGACCCGGGTCCTGCGGCTCAGGTTGATGGCGTCCACCTCATTCAGGAAGCGATCGACGGAGCCGACTCCGAGCGCGCGTGCCGTTGCCCGGAATGCGCGGATGTCCTTTGGCAGGCAGCCGCCGCCGAATCCGAGGCCAGGCGACAGGAAACGGCCGCCGATGCGCTCGTCGTGCGCCAGGGCCGCGGACAGCCGGATTACGTCGGCGCCCGACGCCTCGCATACCTCAGCCATGGCGTTGATGAATGAGATCTTCGTTGCCAGGAACGAGTTGGCCGCAACCTTGACCAGTTCAGCCGTTTCCAGGTCCATGACCAGGCAGGGAGTGCCGTTGCACAGGGGCACGGCATAGGCGTCCCGCAGCCGGTCGGCGGACCACGATGATGTGACGCCGAAGACGAGGCGGTCCGGTGACAGGCTGTCTTGTACGGCCGTCCCCTCACGCAGGAATTCCGGGTTCCAGGCAAGCTCGACTTCGTCGCCGGCTGGCGCCTGCTCCCTGAGGCGGGTGGCGAGCAAGCGCGCGGTTCCTACCGGGACCGTGGACTTACCGACTACGAGGCACCGGCGGGTGAGGTGCGGCGCGAGTGAATCCACTGCGGCGCGCGCGTACTGCAGATCGGCCGACGCATCTGCCGACTGAGGTGTCCCGACGCAGAGGAAGTGCACCTCGCCGAAGTGGCTTATCTCAGCGTATGAGGTGGTAAAGCGCAGCCGTCCGGCCTCAAGGTTCTTCCGCAGCAGGGGCTCGAGGCCAGGCTCGAAGAACGGCGCCTCGCCGCTGGCCGCCTTGGCAATCTTGGCCGGGTCCGCGTCGATGGCCAGGACATCGTGACCCAGTTGCGCCATGCAGACGGCATGGGTGAGGCCCAGGTATCCAGTCCCGATCACCGTCAGGCGCATGCGGGGGAAAGGCAATGTCATTGCCCACTCTCCTTAATCGTATTCGTTAATCTCAACCGTTCTGGCATGGAACGTTCGAAAGCTGAGCGTCGGCGCTAGCGGCGACGTTATTGCAGGCAACGATCGTTTGCAGATGATGGCTCTGCACGTAGATTCCATAACCGGTGCCAGTTGCCGTTGCCCTATTTCCCCGGAAGACATTTCCGATGCCCCAGCCAGGATAGACCTGGTGCACCTGGAATCCGTCACGAATGCTGTCCACGCCAGTGTTGTCCAGTACCGTCCAGTCGTTGCCCTTAACATTAACCCAGGCTGTCGCGGCCGATGCGACCATGCCTGTGCCGTTGAAGGTATTACCCACTATCGTGCCGCCGGTCGTCCCTTCCTTGATATCTATATTCTCTGCGGTCGTGTCCGCGATATTATTGTCCACGAGCACGTTGTAATTACTCTCGTCCGGACGGCAGCTGGTGTATCTGCACCAGTTCTCGTGAGCGGAGCCGACATATATACCCTCACCGAAGAACTGCACGTTAAGACCCGTGTCGCGCACGACGTTGTGGCTGACGACGTTATAGCTGCTGAAGGATCTGAGATGAATGGCTTCATCTCCCGTTCCGTGCACGTACAGGCCGTAGATGAGATCGTGCGTGGCGCCGTCAGTCATGACGCCCTTCTGGCCGCCTTCGACGCTGAAGCCCTCTATTCGCCACCATGAGGCCTTGTCGAGATAGAAGGTGTAGCCGTGAGTGATACTTGTGCCCACCAGGACCGCGTTCCTGCTGCCGCACAAGGTGATCGGGGCGGCGCGGGTACCGGACGCGGTAGCCGCGAAGTCGCCGTGGTACGCACCAGGTGCCAGCAAGATCATTGCGCCGGGCTGCGCGCTCGCCAGCGCCCGCTGCAGCCCGGCGGCGGTCGACACCTTCGTGACCGCCCCGCCGCCGCAGCTTGCCCCGTTGCCACCGCCGGACGGCGATGCCGACCCGGTTCCGATGGACCCGGAGCCATGACTGGACACGGCGTGCGTACCGGCCGGTGCTGGCGTGCCTGTCGGCGAGGATGTGCCGGCGCACGCGGCGGCCGCGAGCAGGAGGGACCCGGCCACTGCCGTGCGCGCGGCCGCCCTCAGGGCCGGGATCTGCGCCCTCATGGCCGATCGTCCACTCGGAGCAGCGAGCTGGTCGCGTCGATCTGGCCGGCGCGGCCATGCCGTGAAGTCTGCGGGCAGCTGTCGGCTTCCCTGACGTCAGGCACTACGCACGCCAGCATGCGGTCGCGGGGCACCCCGCCATCCGGCACGGCAGGCCCGATGAGCCCGCGGCCCTGCGGGACCGTTTCCTCCAGCCAGGCGTCATGATCTCCGGCCCATGACTGGCCGTCCTGCCCGCCTATAGACGCAGCCACCAGGACGGGAGCATGCCTGCCCGGGTCGTCGGCCGGACCGGTCCACCGGGTGCTCTCCGGGTAGGGATGCCCTGACGGGCGGCGGCGGCGGGTCCAGAGCGCGCCGACAGTCACCAGGAGGATGATGCTCAGCCACAGGATGGCAAGCGGGTGAAACTCAAGGTAAGTCAAGAGGGTCTCCTTCACGTGATAAGCCCAGTGGGCCGTGTTGCTTTCCGACAAGGCGGGAGGCGCGGCGTCAGCACGCGCGTCCACGGCTCGGAAGCCGGTGCCCGAGATCACGTTGTCCCTGCCGGAAACAACGGAGTTCGCTCCCCGGGCCGAGATGCCGAAGACGGTGGCCCCGGTAATGAGGCTGTTGTCCATCTCGACGCTGCCGGAGCTGCGCACGAGGACCGCGACACGAGCACCAGAGACGGCATTCCCTGAGGCGAGAGTGACCGGCGCGGCTGGCCCGATGGAGAGCCCGACCCTCGGGCTGCACCGGACGTCGTTGCCATCAACGATCGTCTGGCTGGCTCCGTAGCGCAGTGCAATGCCGGTCTGCCTGGCGCACACTTCGTCCGCCCTGAGCAACGTCCCGGTCCCGCCCTCGACGAGGATGCCCGTCTCCGCGTTGCCGAGCGAGGCACTGTTCTCGATGCGCGTCCCTGACCCTGGTGCCACGGCGTTCCCGGAGGGAGAGGCGGTGCTGACGAGCGGACGCCCGTCGGCCAGGAAGCCGTTGGTCGCGTTGTGCTGGGCCACGTCGTCGAGCAAGACTGTCCCGTTGGCCCCGCGGTCAACGTGGAAGCCGTTCTCGCCGTTGCGCACTGCCGAGCTCAGGGTGGCCGACGCGCCGACCGTGCCACGGTGGATGTGGAGACCATCCAGCTGATTGGACTCGAACAGGTCAGCCGAGAACCTGACGTCATGAGACTGCGCCACGAATGCGCCGTACGTGTTGCCCGTGAAGGTCGTCGACGTCGCACCGCCGGTGCTGGGGTAGTCGGCCAGTCCGGTCCACGCGACACCGCCGGTGCGGCCGCTCCAGAAGCCAAGAGATGACACGCGGACGTTGGCGAGGGTCATTTGGCCGGATACCTCACGGATGTAGGGTCGGCCGTGGCCGGTGTCCCGGGCCGGGGTCATAGTCGCCTCGTCCCAGCCCTCGATAGCCAGCGGTCGCCGAGCGGTACCCCGGAACACGAGGCTGCCCTGCCAGCCGACGATCGAGGCAGACCTGGTCGGCGTGCTGTCAAGGTAGATCGCCCGCACATCAGGCGAGGAGAGGTCGAGCTGCGCTCCGGAAGCGACGAATATGTTGTCCGCCAGGAGCGCCGCGCCCTGCGGCAGTGGCACCAGTGCCCCGTACTGAAGGAGATCGGCCGCGGTGTACGTGACCGACGGTGCGGTGCCCGTGGCCACGCCGCCATCCGATGAATAGGACGCCCCGGACGTCAGGATGAGCGTGGGCAGTGAGTCGCCGTAGGGGACGACCGTGGGCACATCCGAGCGGAATGAAGCGTGCAGCATCGCCCGGAGCCAGTTGTCCTGCGCGCTGACCGCCGCGGCCTCCTGTGATTCGCTCACCCTGGGCAAGGTCGCGGGCGGCTGCCACGGATCTATCGGTCTTGCGGCCGGCGGGAGCGGCACGCTGCTGAGCGCACTCGGCGCAGGGAGCAGCCGGATCCCGTCGCTGGACGTGATCGGCGGGGCCTTGATCTTCAGGTGCAACGCGGACAGGATCGTCGGCAGCCCGCCGAGGCACATGAAGAAGGCCAGCGCGATTACCACGGTATAGCCCCTGCGGCGTATTTTCTGGTCGCGGTGAGGATGCCGGTTCTTGGCCACTGAAGTTCTCCTAACGCAGCGACGCCGCGGACTGGGCCTCGCCACCGATGAGGTCACTACGGCGGGTGAGCCATCCGTGCGTGTTCATCGTGACGAAGGCGTAGGTCTTGACCGGAAGCGCGACGATGATGGTCATGATTGCGACAAGCGGCAGGACCCAGATGTCACCCGGCCGCCGGAGCAGATGCGAGATCCCGCGCAGGGCCCGCCCGGCGAGCAGCCACGCAACGGCGACCGCGGCAACGTACGGTTCCGGATGGAGCACCCAGACTGCTAGGTAGGCCATGGCGAAGCCCATGGTCACCGGCGTGAGGGTGACCTGCAGGACGCTGAGCTGGCAGATGAACGGCTGGCGCCACAGCCAGCCCTTCCACATTGCCGTGAGGTAGCAGCGGTAGGAGTTCCTGCTCCAGCGCAGCCGCTGCTTGAGGAACGCCCGGCCGGTGTCGGGGAACATCGACAGCGCCCGCGCGGTGGACTGGTACACGGTCTTGTAGCCGGACCCGAGGACAAGCCAGGTCAGCCGCCCGTCGTCGCCTGCCACGCAACGGCGGCCGAGGAAGAACTCGTCCTCCAGGTGCTCCAGCACCGGCAGCACGAGGCTGCGGCGATAGGCCACGGTCCGCCCGGAGAGGCAGGCGACCGCTCCGGCGCGGGACTGTGCCCGGACATAGTCGAGGTAACGGACGTCGATCATCCAGTCGGCGACCCGCCGCCATGCGCTCGTCCTCGGCAGGTAGGCGTTCTGCCGGGTGCCGACTCCGCCGACCTGCCGGTCCCTGAATGGCGCCAGGACCGCCGCGAGGAGCCCTGGCTCCCACATCGTGTCCGAGTCCGCGAGTACCAGGATTTCCGAGCTGGCCTTGCGGATGCCGGCGCCGAGCGCCGACCGCTTGCCGTGGTGCCGGAACGGGACCACCACCAGCCGGGAGTCGGTGCGGGCGCGCCGCTGCAGCAGCTGGATAACCTCGGCATCCTCGACGTCGGGAACTACGATGACCTGCGTCGGATTCTCCGCAAGCCACGAGCGCAGGCAGCGATCAAGTATGTCCGGGTCCTCGCGATAGGCCGGCACGACCACCGAGGTCGTGGCGGTGAACCCGGGTGGCACCGGGCGGTAGACCCGCGACAGCGTGAACCGTAGGAGCCAGACCGACCAGGAGACGAGGCCGACAAAGCCGAGCGGGATCAGGTGATGCAGTTGCTCCAGCTGCACGGTGCTGATCTTCGGCACAGCCAGCGCCGCGTGGATGACCTGCGAGTGCATCCTGCCCCCCCATTTACGCGATCATGTCGGGCGGCTGGGTCCTGCTGGCCCCACCGCCTGACTTGCCCCACGATCTAAAGCACGCACCGGCCCCCGTCTGGGCGGTAACTACCTGTAAAGAGAGGCTTCTGGGCGATTCGGAACACCGGATTGAGTGAAATCCAGGTAAAAATTAAACAAAATTTAGGTAAAAAATAAATGATCATATGGTCACATTGAATGCACTGTGTCATCACTTCGTGACAAGGAGTGATAGCAGGCCTACGAGCTGGACCTGCGGCAATTCGCCAGCTGGTGCCAGCAGCGCTCCAGGCCGGACCACAGGACGACGGTGGCTTCCAGGTGCGCGCCGAACTCCCCGCGTGGGCCCGTCTTGATCAGGATCCTGCCGGCCGACGACCAGGCGCTGCGAATATCCCCGGTCCAAGCCGCTGCACGGCAGGACTGGGGACGCGGCTGACGATCACGCTGCGCCGGTCGCGCCGGTTCGGCTCGCGCCGCACGTACCCGGCTCTGGCGAGACGATCCACGACTCCGGTGATCGCCCCGGTGGTGAGGCCGGTATGGGCGGCCAGCGCGCCAGCGGTGATCAGCTGGCCGAGCCGGTCTGGGTCGGCTGTGGCTCGCTCGCGCATGAAAGTATCTTAGAGTATGTTTATCTTACCTTACGAGCTAAGTTATTAGCTTGATCGGCCACCGCCAAAGGGGGCCTCAGGATGAAAGTGCCTCGCGGGCGCGCCTGGCCGGTTGCGTTTCTCCTGCTCCTGGCGCCGCTGATCGCTGAAGTTCTGTGGGGGACCACGACAGTTAGCGACAGCGCCGGGTACCTCGCCCAGATCGGTCTGTACGGGGGAGGCGCGGTCTTGATCCGCGAAGCGTCGTGCCGGTGGGGCGGCGGCTGGCCGTCGATTCTGCTGCTGGGCGCGGCGTACGGCGCGATCGAGGAAGGGCTGCTCGAGCCGACGTGGTTCACTCCGCAGTTGCAGGCCCACCCCTACGGGGCCGCCCTCGGAGTGTTCTGGACGTACGCCGCCTTCAATATCGGCTATCACGCCGTCTTCAGCATCGCGATCCCGATTTTCCTCACCGAACTGGCGTTCCCAGCCTGGCGGGCAAGGCCCTGGCTGGGCCGGACGGGAATCAGGGTTCTCGGGGCGGTGTACGTGGTCAACGCCGTCGGCATCGGCCTGCTGTGGTACGCCTACCTGCAGAAGAGCGTTTTCCATGTGCCGGCCAGGGTGCATCCTGTTCAGCAGGCCGCGACCGTGGTGCTCGTCATCGCTCTGATCATCGGGGCGCGCCATGCCGCGCGGGCCCGCACGTTCACCGTCAGCGGGCCGCCGCCGCCAGCCGCGGACCGCCTGGCCTTGGCCGCCGCGCTCGGTGCCGCCGCCTGGTTCGGCCTGCTGCTGGCGTCCGGCTCGCAGAGCCAGCTCCGCTGGCTGCCGTTTCTGGTGCCCATCGCCATCGCGGCCGCCGAAGTCGGCCTGGTCGTCTGGTTGCTGCGCCGCTGGTCGGCCCGCACCGATGTGCAAGTGCTCAAGGTGTGCTCTGGTGCCCTGCTCGTACAGATGGCCGTCGGATTCGGCGTCACGGGACTGACCGGGCCGGTGAACGTCATCGGCAAGGCCGTCCTGAACGTCGCCGCGATGTGCCTGCTCGCCTGGTTCGCATGGCGGCTCCGAGGCCGCCGCGTGCCTCATCAGCCCGCTGCGATACCGCCTGGCGGGCCGGGATGCCGCGCGTGACCCGCCGAAGCCGGGAATGGGCGGGGAGCAGAACGTGGACGAGCACCGCCACGCCCGCAGCGGCAACGCGCCAGGCAAGCAGGCAGCGCATGAGAAGAAGGCCACACGTCCCCGGCAGCCTTTCCTGCACATGCCAGCAGCGTCGCGGCCACCGTCGCCCCGTCGGTGCGGATCGCCAGCCGGCGATCACGTTGTCTTGGCCGACGTCAGGAGCTCGTGAGGATGACGAGTTGCTGGGTCGCTCGGGTCATCGCGACATAGCGGTCGACCGCCCCTTCGATGCCCTTGCCGAACGCCTCTGGGTCGATGAGGACGACCAGGTCGAACTCGAGCCCCTTTGACAGTTCCGGGGTCAGCGACCGGACGCGGGACGTCGCCCGGAACGTGGGATCGCCGATGACGCAGGCGATCCCGTCGGCATGGGCAGCGAGCCAGGTGTCGACGATCGAGCCCAGATCCGAAGCGGATCCGTGTACGACGGGGACGTCGCTGCTGCGGATGGAGGTCGGCACGTTGGCGTCCGGGAGCACGGCCCGGATGACCGGCTCGGCTTCCGCCATGACCTCTTCCGGCGTCCGGTAGTTGATGCTCAGGGAAGCCAGGCTGATCCGGTCGAGCCCGATCCGCTCGAGCCGTTCCTGCCACGACTCCGTGAACCCGTGCCGGGCCTGGGCGCGGTCGCCGACGATGGTGAAGCTCCGGGACGGGCAGCGGAGCAGCAGCATGTGCCACTCTGCGTCGGTCAGTTCCTGAGCCTCGTCCACGACGATGTGCGCGAACGGGCCGGCGAGCAGGTCCGGATCGGTACCGGGCAGTGCGGCCTCATTTACGAGGGCGTCCTGGAAGTCCTCGCCGCGCAGCATCGTCACCAGACCAACGCCGTATTCGTCGTCCGCCGCCTCGATCAGGTCGTCGACGACCCGGGCCATCTGCTCGCGTTCGGCGGCGACAGCGGCGTTATGCCGGCGCTTGCGTCGTGATGCCTCCGGGTCGCCGAGCCGCTGCCGTGCCGCGTCCAGGAGCGGCAGGTCGGACACCGTCCAGGCCTGAGCGTCCCCGCGCTGCAGTTGCTGAACGTCATCGGGACTGAGCCAGGGAGCGCACAGCCGCAGGTAGGCGGGTACCGACCACAGGTCTCCGACGAGGTCAGCCGCCTCGATCAGCGGCCACGCGCGGTTGATGGCCGTGTGCAGCCCCCGGTTCTGCAGCAACGACTTGCGGAGCAGGTCAGCCGGGACGTCGCCGTCGCGGGAGTCCATCAGGATCGCGAGCAGCTCCTCCCAGATCTGGTCGCGCGCCTCGTTGTGCGGGGTACCGGGATCTGGTGCTTCGAACGCCTCGGCCCAGTCGTCGGCGCTCAGCCAGATGTCGGACCAGTGGGTCTCGACCGTCATCCCCTTGGCGGGCGGCTTCTCGTAGAACCTGACGGCGGTCTCGATCGCCTTCACCAGGTTCGCGGACGACTTCAGGAGGCCCACGTTCGGGTCGGTCTCGCTCGCTGCCGTGCCTCCCTCGGCGACGAGGTCCCGCAGGGTGCAGGTCTGGACGCCCTCCTCGCCGAGGCTGGGCAGGACGTCAGCGACGTAGGCCAGGTAAGGCTGGTGCGGACCGACGAACAGCACACCGCCCCGGCGGTGACCGAGGCGAGGGTCGGAGTACAGGAGGTATGCGGAGCGGTGCAGGGCGACGACGGTCTTGCCTGTACCCGGACCGCCATCGACGACGAGAGCACCCCGGGATCCCGCGCGGATGATGGCGTCCTGGTCGGCCTGGATGGTGCCGAGCACGTCTCGCATCCGGGCCGACCGGCTGCTGCCCAGGCTGGCGATGAAGGCCGACTGGTCGTCGAGCGCAACGTGCCCTTCAAACCCGTCCGAGGTGAACACCTCGTCCCAGTAGTCGCTGATCCGGCCGCGGGTCCAGCGATACCTGCGGCGGCTAGCCAGACCCATCGGGTTGGCGTGGGTCGCTCCGAAGAACGGCTCAGCCGCGGGGGAGCGCCAGTCGAGCAGCAGCCGGCGACCGGCGCTGTCGGTCAGGCCAAGTCGTCCGACGTACACGGGCTCGGGGCTGTCTGCGCTGACGATACGTCCCAGGCACAGGTCCAGACCGAAGCGACGCAGGGCGCGCAGGCGAGCGGTCAGCCGGTGGACCTCCATGTCCCGGTCCATCGCCTCCTGGCCTATGCCGCCGGGCGCCTTGCGCTCGGCATCGAGGCGGTCGGACAGATCGGCGATCGACTGCCCGAGGCTCTCCGCGATGGCCACGAAGTGCCGCTCGTCGCCGGCGATCAGCGTCGGGTCGGCCTTGCGGGAGAGGTGGTCGGGAAGGTCAAACGCGCTGGTAGTCAGGGGGTTCACGGCATCAGCTCCGATCTGAGGTCGCTGGCAACCATGGGCGCAGCAAGGCGGCTGGACGTGACGAACTTGGTGGCCATGACGAGCAACGCTCCGCCTAAGTCGACCCCGTGGCCGTTGCCGGTTCAGGTCACCAGGGTTTGCAGGTTCTCGTGTTCTGGGTCCTGGCTCGACGATCCCGTCTGGTTCACGCGGACACTGGCGGCCTTTCCCGGCTGACCGCGTCGACCAGCAGCGTCGCGGCCACCGCCGCCCCGTCGGTGCGGACCGCGTCGGCCACGGCGGTCGCTCGTGCGCGGGTCTCGGGGGTCAGAGCCGTCCTGAGCGCGGCTGACAGGGACTCGGTGGTCGGGGTCGGACCGTCGTGTGCCGTGCCGACGCCCAGGCCGGCCACCCGGCCGAACAGGGCCTGCTGGTTGACCTCGCCGACGCCGAAGCAGTCGTCCCGGTCGTCGATCAGGGCCAGGTCGGCCCAGCCGCGGGAGACCAGTACGCGGCAGCCCTGCGCGCGGATCGCCTCGATGGCCACCCGGGCGACGTCCTTCGAAGCTCGCATGGGCATGCTGCCGAAGCCCACGTACACGTAGCAGATGCTCAGTTTCTCGGCCACTGACCGCACGGCGGCCGCAGCCGGGAACAGGCCGGTCGCCACCAGCGCATCACATCCCTGGGCCGCCGCGGCGACCGCGGCCAGCCGCCGCACCGCGAGTCCCGCCATCGGTTCGACGTCCCCGCGCGACCCCATCGCCGACAACAACACACGCACTTCGCGACTCCCATTTTCGCAGATTCTCGCCTCAGCCAGCGATTATGCGGCACGACCCGGGTCTTGCCGCAAGCCCCCCGGTGCGCTATATGTTGAGAGTGGAGAGGAGTGTGTACTCTCCTTTCCCTCTATCGTCCGCTGTGGACGGACAACCTCCCCGCGAAGCTGTAGCGCGCCGCGCACGGCGGTACCGTCGGCCCAGGAGGATCTCCCGTGGGCTTACGGATGCAGCCGCGGAACGAGAAGCTCTTCTCGCTCTTCAGCAAGGCCGGCTCGAACGTCGTCGAGAGCGCCGCCATTCTCATGGAGTTCGTCGCCGAGGCCGCACGAGCGCTGGGCGGCCTCGCCAGACGCATGCACGACACCAAGCACGCGGCGACGACACTTAAGTACCGACGCGATTGACGGTGCGGGCGGCCGACCAGGGGGCCCGTGGTCACGTTCGAGCCTGGCGCTGCCGCGCGGCTGCCGCAGGCCAGGACCAGGGCAGATGCGCCGGACGTAGTAATAGAACGAAGCCCGGGAGGGCCTTGTTCTTGGTGGTTCGGTTTCCGCGGAAACCAGCGCCATTGCGGACGGAGTCTCCGGCGTGTGAGCTGGCCGCGCTTATCCGGTGGGCGGGACCGAAACAAGGTCGCATCCGCGCAGGTCAAAGCCAAACGTGACGACCTCCGCGGGTGACGGCCGCGCGGCCGCTGGACTGGGGCGGTGCTGGACGAGGCGGCGCTGATGGAGTTGGATGGGCTGCGGTTCCCGGCAGATGCCCCGGACTTGCACTGCAGTGGTCCGGAGCTACTCGGTACCGGCCCCGGCCCGGAGGCGCGACGCGGCGCCTCAGGGGCGGGGCGCCGAGCCGGCGCTCTTGACTCGCCGCGCCCGCTGCGACGCGGGTCGCCATGCTCGGCCCGCCACCGCTGCCCTGGAAATCCACCCCCGATTACCTACCTGGCAATCACGGGTTGCAGTAATAGCCTGAGGGTGCCGGCAGGCACACGATCAGCGTCATACCGGTGCTCAGGAGGGCCGCATGCGTATCAGCGATGTGCTTCGCGTCAAGGGCACGCAGGTCGTCACCGTCACCCCGGACACGAGGGTGCGGCGCCTTCTGGCGGTGCTCGCCGAACATCGGATCGGTGCTGCCGTCGTCTCTCGCAACGGCACCTCGGTCGACGGGATCGCCAGTGAACGGGACATCGTCCGGGCGCTGGCCAGGCGAGGCGCCGCGGTGATGTCTGAGGAGGTCACGGCTATCTACACAGCCGAGGTGCACACGGTCACGCCACAGACCCCGCTCGAAGAGGTCATGCGCATGATGACCGCGTACCGGGTAAGGCACGCGCCGGTCGTGGTTGACGGCGGCTTGCGAGGGATCGTGAGCATCGGCGACGTGGTGAAGAACCGTATTGACGAGCTCGAAACCGAGCGAGCCGCATTGACCAATTACATTACAGGTAGCCGCTAACGCGTCAGCTTGCATCGTCCGCCATTCCTGCCGCAGCGGTCGGGCATCGGCGAGCATCACCGCGTGGCGTCGGCTCCGCATCCGAGGTCTAACGCGCAGCCTCCGGCAAGGGGCAGGACATCGCTGAGCCAGCGGCCATGCGGGTAGCGGGTGTCAGCGGCGGAGGATGTCGCGAAGGTGCTGCACGGGCCATCGCCGGTCGAACAGTGTCGGGTCGTCCCGGTCCTCGGCGCGGAGGTGCTCGATCAAGGTCACATAGTCGTCGAGGTCGAGCGTCCTGATCAGCGTGAGCAGGTCGGCCGCCTCGCCCGTGACGGGGGCGATCGGTGCGACGAACCGGTCGTAGAGCTCCACGACCTGGTGAACCATCGTCAGGTGGCGCGGCCCGGGCTCGACGGACGGGAAGTTCGTCGCGGCGAAGTCCTCGGTGAAAACGATCGGCTCGACGGCCAGGGCCTGTGGTCCGTAGCGCTGGACGAGGTGGATGAGCAACTCGACGTCGAAGGTCTCGTTGAAGGACGTCATCTGCCGGATGGCCGGGCCGAGCGCGGCCGCGTCGAAGACCTTGAAGCCGGCCTGGGTGTCGAGTACCTGGGCCAGGGGCGGGATGAGCAAGGCCCGGACGAAATGGCGGAACAGGACGATGATCTTGTCTGGCTTGTCGCTGGTGCTGTGTGGCTCGGTGACCGGCCCGTCGGCGCGGACCAGCACCGCCCCGTCAATCCCGTAACGCTGGCCGAGCGCGGCGACCATCTGGTCACCGGCCACCACCGGCGCCGCCAGCGAGCCCAGCTGGGCCAGGTTCGCGGACAGATCCGCGTCGGTGTAGCAGGCCACATGCAGGCCGGCGCCGTTCGCCGGGTCCGGGTCGGTCCTGACCGCGGCGGCCAGCCCGGCCAGAATCGATCCGCCCTTGCGAGACTGCCCGGTCGAGATCAGCCGGTCGAATGCGGGGCTGACCGGGATGTCACCCCCGATCACCTCAGCCAGCCTGAGCACCGTCACGCCGCGGTGACCTTTCTCCGGGTAGCCCTCGGCCGCCGCGATGTCGGTCATGAGGTCGGCGCTGGAGGGCTGGTCCGGGCATCCGTCGTCGCAGGCGATGATGCTCCACGTGATGCCGGGCAGGCCGCCGGTCAGCCAGTCGAGCTGGCGGACCTTGGCCCGTACGAAGTCCTCCCCGTGCGGGTGGGCTGCACGGGGGACCATGCGGCCCGTCTCGCCGTACATGGCCCACACCACGGTCAGGTGGACCGGCCCGGTGAGCTCGCCCAGCCGCCGCCGCGAGCGAGCCGCGGCAATCGCTTCGGCCGCCACCGCCGGACCGTGGCTGCCCGCCACAGGCCCCGCCGCCGCGCGGCCCTCGGCCAGCGCGGAGGCCACGTCGAGCACCGCCTGGTTCTGATCAGGGTCCGTAAGGTCACGCACGGGCACCATTGTCCATAGCGCGAGGATGCCAGGCCCCCCGGCCCCCCAGGCCCCAGACCCCGGGACCCGACAGCCAGCGCGACGAGCCCTCAAAACGAAGGGAGAGATTGCATATCAGCACCTGCTCAACTGGCGGCAAGCCCCCAGTTGGTGCCCGTCCCGGCCGGGACCACCGACCCGATCACCGATCTTGGGCAAGCGTTGGTCAAGCGTCAGCAGTAACTTCGGAATAGGCCGGGTGGCGTGATGATGTCAACCGCAAGGCATAGCCGAACAGCTGGGCGGCTAGCCTGTCGGCACGGAGTCCGCGCCGGCGGGCAGGACCCGGTGGAGCTGGCTGCGCGAGGTGATGCCGAGCTTGGTGAAGACCTTGCTCAAGTGGTACTGGACCGTGCGGGTGCTAATGAACAGCCGGGCGCCGATCTGCGGGTTGGACAGGCCGTCCCGGGCCAGCCGCGCGACCTGGGTCTCCTGGACGGTCAGCTGCACGTCAGCCGCCGGGACGCTGCGCTTGCGGACAGTCTCGCCGGTGGCCAGCAGCTCGCGGCGGGCCCGTTCGGCGAATGCTTCCAGTCCCATCGCGTCCAGCATCTGGTGCGCAGCCCGCAATTGCTCCCGCGCGTCGGCGCGGCTGCCCCGGCGGCGCAGCCATTCCCCGTACAGCAGGTAGGCGCGGGCGAGCTGGACGCGGATGCGGGTGCGGCCCAGCATGTCGATCGACTCCCGGTAGTAGCTGTCGGCGGCTTCGCCGTCGCTGAGCAGGGCGCGGATGCGGTTCTCGATCCCGAGGGCCCATTCGGTGGGGGCCACGCCGGTGCGTTCGGACAGCCACTCCAGGACGGTCGTGAGTTGGGTTATGTCACCGGTCCTGGCCGCCGCCTCGGCCAGCTCGGGTACCACCAGAGGCCCGTATCCCAGCTGATCGCGCTCGAATGCCCGCTGGGCGGCGTCGCGAGCCGCGTCGTGCTGTCCGAGGCCGTTGTACAGCACCGCGCTTGCGCAGTCCGTGAAGCTGACTAGCCTCCCCTGACCGCCTGCGGCCGCCCCCTGCAGGGTGGCCTCGATCAGCTCTGAGGCCTCTCGCTCGCGGCCCCGCCAGGCTGCGAGCATCACCGCATTATGCGCGACCGGCACGTTCCCGGTCGCCTCCGCGATCATCCGGTCCTCTTCAATCATCAGTGCCGCCCTGTCCAGCTCGCCGGCCACAAGGTGGGCTCTGGCCAGGTAGTTCAGCGCGAACTGCAAGTGCACGAGGGCGCCCGCGCCGCGGGCGAATTTGGCCTGTCGAGCGGCCAGGGCATGCCAGGACTCGGAACGCCGCCGCTGCCGCCAGCCCACCGCGGGCCTCCGCCCGGCCTGCCGACCGGTCCAGCTCCGCTGCGACCTGCTCATCCGGCCCCGCTGCCGCCTGGGACCGGTGCCAGGCGCGGCGGTCCGGATCCACTGCCGGATCGGTGGCATCCGCAAGCGCGCCATGCACCTCCTGCCGGTCCTGGGCCGACGCCGACCGGTAGGCCGCCGAGCAGTATGGGCTGCCCGGCGCCGTCCGCGAGGACTACCTGTCGGCCTACCAGGGCAACCGGTTCGTCGAGTCGATGCGCGGACGCTGCTGGACTCGGCCGTCACAGGCCCACTGGATGAGCAAGTGCGCGATCGGATCGTGGCCGAAGTGCGGGGAAACCCGCTCGCACTGCTGGAACTGGCGCGCGGGCTGACGCCCGAGGAATTGGCGGGCGGGTTCGGGCTCCCCGCAGCGGCGGCGCGGCAAACCTCCGTCGCGTTTCGATGCGATCTGCGGGCCCGATCATGTGCGGCTGGTTAGCATGAGGCGGCATGCGACAGAAGCGCAGCATGAGCATAGTCGTCGGCGGGCTTGTCGGCGCGGGCTGCGTGACAGCCATGATCACGACAGGCGTGGCGGTCGGCACCGCGACCTTGCCGTACGCACCGGTTGCCTCGGCTGCGCACCTGCGCAGCATGCCTGAGTTCGGCAACCCAGACGGGCACGCCCACGTTCCGCTGGCCGGCCGCGCGGTCAGCACCCGCCATCCGAGCCATGTCGTCGGCCGGGGCACGCCCGCCAGCTGCACCTCCGCGGCAGTGGTCAGGGCCGTCGCCAAGGGCGGCGTCATCACCTTCAACTGCGGCCCGAAGCCGGTCACGATCACGATGACCACGACGGCAAAGGTCGTGAACACCAGCCACCGGATAGTGCTGGATGGCGGTGGCAAGGTTACGCTGAGCGGCGGCGGCAGGCTCCGGATCTTGTATATGAACACCTGCGACCCGAAACAGAAGTACATCACTGATGACTGCTGGGAGCAGAAGTGGCCGCAGCTCATCGTGCAGAACATGACCTTCGAGAACGCCTACTCGGCCGTGCGGCAGACGAGAACATCGAGCTACGGCGGTGGCGCCATCTTTGATCAGGGCGGCCAGCTTAAGGTGGTCAACTCCAGGTTCCTCGACAACCGCTGCTACAAGTCTGGCCCGGATCTCGGCGGTGCGGCGATCCGCGCGTTCGGCATGTACATGGGCAGCCCCGTCTACATCACCGGTGACACCTTCCGCGGCAACCGCTGCTCCAACGGCGCTGCGCTGAGCGGTCTCTACGCGAACTTTGACGTCATCAACAGCCTGATGACCGGCAACAAGGCGGTCGGCTGGGGCGCCAATCCCGCCAGTCCCGGTACGCCGGGGGGCGGCAGCGGCGGTGCCATCTACACCGACGGCGATCACTACAACCTGGTTATTGACGGTACCGTCATCCGCCACAACAGTGCGCGCGAGGGCGGCGGAGCCATCTTCTTCGTAGTGGACGCCGGCGGCGGAACCCTGAAGATCGAGTACTCCGTGCTGCACCACAATCCGAGCGGAGCGTTCCAGAACGCCCCCGGCATCTTCGACAGCGTCAACGGACACGACGTTCCGCCGGTCGTGATCCACTCCACGATCAACTAGATCGCTGACCTTCGCTGCCGGGAACTGGCCCAGCGGGAGCGCAGCCGGTTCATCAACGCGTGCCGTACACCGCCACCACATCGGCTGGCCTGCCTCCGGCGCGTCTTGAACCCGCGAGGGCTCGTTTGTCCGGGTTCCGGCTTGAAAGATCCGTCACCTGACTGATGTCTCGCACTGCAACTTGCAGAAGTATTTGTAACGCAACTACCGGCAAGATCCAGTCTCAGCAGGTTGATCGGATCTCGCCGGCTGGCCCGCGCAGAGTGACTGCGCTCTCCCGGACCGGCCCGAGCCGGCCCCGGCAAGGAAACGAGATGTCTACGATTGCTCCGATCCGCCCGACCATTCAACGCCCGCGCCGCGTGGCGCTCACCGCAGGACCGGCCGCACCGGCCGAGGCCCGCAGCCAAATCCGGGAGGCCATCTGCGCCTGGGAGGTCCCGGTCGACCCGTCCGTCGCTGTCCTGCTCACCAGCGAACTGGTGACCAATGCCATAGCGCACGAGGCAGGCGAGACCGTCATGCTGGTCATCACCTGCGCCTGTGGCCAGTTACGCATTGATGTCCACGACACGTCGTGGTGGTCCGCGCCGGCGCCGGTGGATGCGCCGGCCGACGCGGAGGCCGGACGGGGCCTGATGCTGGTCGGCAGCCTGTCGACGAACTGGGGTTATTACCGGACCCCGACGGGCAAGGCCGTGTACTTCACGCTCGCCTTCCAGGCCGATCTTGGCGAGGGAAACGACCGCAGCCCGCAAGGCGACCGCACTTATGTCCGGTAAACCGTGGGTCCCCGGATTCACTGGACACGCACTACGCACCAAGAACACCGGCAGCCGCGAAGCGGCTGGGACAGCCCCCATTCCTGCGCCGCGCTCATCTCGACGCCGTTGTCCGCAAGGCTGCCTCGCGGGCAATGTCGATACGCGAATGGACGTCGAGTTTCTTCAGGATGTGGGAGACGTGGGTCGCGACAGTCCGCCGGGACAGGAAGAGCTTGGCGGCGATCTCTGGGTTGGTCAACCCCCCCTCCACCAGCGCAGCGATCTTTGTCTCGGCCGGCGTCAGGCTGTCCCAGCCGCTCCGCGCCTGCCGGTGTTTAGCTTGCGGGCCACGGCGGATGCCATGAGCACGGAACCTGGTCCGTAGCCGTGCGATGTCCATGGCGGCACCAAGCGAGGTATAGATCTCCACGGCACGGGTGTATGCGGCCCGTGCCTGTATTCGATCGCCGGTGCCGACGAAGTCTCCGGCGGCGGCCTCCAGCGCCTTGGCGCTGAGCAGCGGCCGGCAGGCGTCCTTGTAACGCTCTGCGGCCGCCAGCAGCCGGGGCGCATCGTGGTCCAGCAGGCCGCCGCAATAGAGCGCGTTCGCCTGCCGGTGGGGGATCTGCGAGTCAGCCGCGAAGGCCGCGGCGTGGCCGGCGATGGCCCTCGCCGTGCCTACGTCGCCGATCTCCGCGGCGAGCCGGACGGCGTCAGCAAACAGGTCCTCGATCTCCTCGAGTTCTTCCTTATGGTCGGCGAACCCGGGGGTCAGCACGGCCAGCGCCTCCGGCAGCGCGTCGGCACGCTCGCAGTCAAGGCTGCGGGCCAGCGCCAGCGGACTCACCACCCGGTTTCCGATCCGCTCGGAGTGCGGAACGGCGGCAGCGAGATGGCCGCGCGCCGCGGTGATCTCACCGCGATGGAACCAGATGACGGCGGCGATGCCATGATCGCTGCAGGCGGCGCCGGGCTCCTTCAGGTCGTCGTGCAGGCTCTCCACCTCAGCCAGCGCATCGTCCCACCGCCCGGTGTCGAAGAGCAGCTGGCCCAGGGCGCAATGTGCCTGAGCCAGCCGGACCACGGTGCCGGCCCGGTCCGCAAGGTCCCGGGCTTCACGGGTCGCGGCGAAGGCCTCCTCGTACCGGTCGAGGCCGCTCAGTGTGACGGCCTGGTTGATCTGCAGGAGCAGCCGCAGGTCGGTCAGGGCCGGATCGGATTGCGTGACGGCCAGCGCCCGGTCGAACAGCGGCAGCGCGTCAGCGGTATGCCCCTGCACCCCGGTTACGATGGTCAGCACGTGCAAGGCCCAGCCGATCGCCCAGTTGTCACCCGTCTGGGACGCCGCCGCGAGCGCGGCGGCGGCAACCCGGCCGGCCGTCTCGACTTCGCCGAAGTTGCTGTGGGTCCGTGCGGTGAGCACGAGCAGCCGGGCGCGGTGCCGGGCCGAGATTCCCGGGGTGGCCAGGGCCTGGTTCAGCGTCGCCAGGGATTCGGCGGACCGGCCGACCTGTATGCGGCTCTGCGCTAGGGTCCAGTGCAGGTCAACGAGGAGATCGGGCTCGACCACATAGGCCAGTGCGCGGGTTGCTACCTGCTCGGCCCCGGCGGCATCGCCGACCCGGTAGAGAGCATCAGCGAGCCGTGCCACCAGACAGTCATGCTGAGCCGAGCCGGCCGGCGAACTCGCGACGGCCTGCCGGAGCAGTTCCGCCGCGGCCCGAGGCGCCTGGCCGACCAGCAGCTCTGCGGTGCGGGCCAGCCAGCTGAGTGTCCACTCGTCCATCGGGTCGGTCATGCCGCCAGCTCCACCTACTGCCCACAGCAGCTGCCGGGCGACCCGCTCGGCCGGCGCACCGGCCTCCGCGAGAGCGCGGGCGGCATCGTGGTGCCAGGCGGCGCGCACCGGAGTCGGCATCTCGTCGTACAGCGCCGCGCGGATCAGCGGATGCCGGAACCCGAGACCATTGCCGGACTCGGCCAGCACGCCGGCAGCGCACGCTTCGTCAACGGCCCGGACCAGGTCCGCTACGCCGCGGCTGAGCACAGTCGCCAGGTCCGACACGGCAAAATCCACGCCCAGCAGCGCCGCCGCCCGCAGCACCTCACGTACCGACCCGGAAACGAAGCCAAGCCGGTCCGCTATGGCCGCCGACAGGGAGCAGGGTGCGGGACCGCTCGTTAGCTTGGCGGCTCCGGCGTCGGTAACGGTCAGGCTGGAGCTCCGGGCCAGCGCCGCGACCAGTTCAGTGACATAGAGCGGGTTGCCCGCCGCGCCGTCGGCCAGCCGGAGCAGTTCCTCGTCGGGCTTACCGCCGGCCAGGGCCGCTACCAGCTCGGCCACGGCCGCCTCGGTGAGCCTGGTGAGCTGGAGGCGCGCGGCATCGTCCACCGCTCGCCGCAGCGCCAGCAAGTCATCCCGCTGCGGCACCGGGCGCATCATCCCGACTAACAGCAGCGGCATCTGGCGCACTGACTTGGCCAGCCGCCCCCACAGTGTGACGCTGGCTTGATCTGCCCACTGCAGATCGTCGATGACCAAGATTGTCGGCAGCACGGCGCACTGCTCGGCGATGAGCGCCAGCAGTTGCTCGGCCAGCGCCGCCGACACGTCCGTGCCGCGATCGGCGGTGAGCTCGCCACGCAAGAGCCGGACGATCGTGTTCCGTCGAGGATTTGTGGAGGGTTCGCGGACCCGTAACCCCTCCAACAGCGGCAGCAGCGGCAGCGCCTGGCCCAGTTCGTCGCCGGCGCCCCAGAACACCTGACAGCCAGCGTCCTCCGCCTTGGCCAGCGCCGACCGCACCAGCGCGGACTTGCCGATTCCTGGCTCGCCCTCGATCAGCACCGAACTGCCGCGCCCGTTGGCCACCTCCGTCATGAACCTGACCAGCGTCGCAGTCTCGCTGTCGCGGCCGACTAGTGCGCCGGCCAGGGAGGCGGTGGGCACAGGGCGAACTTTACTACCAGAACATTATGGACACAAGCGACGTTTTTGGTGTAAGTCATTGGTCAAAATTGGCCCGTCGCGATAGGAATATAGCGTCTATTGCCTTGCGGCAACGTGCACTGCAAGTTGCTCAGAACTTTGCAGCGCACGGACAGGCGCACTTTTCTCCGCACGGCGATGAGAATATTTCCTGCAATAATATTGGGCAATTTTCACCCTTTCATCAAATGTAAAAAATGGTTCCTCGGATGCATAATATAGCCAAGTGCCGGAGATAACTCTGCATGACGGTAGGTACGCCGTGCGGGCTGGCAAGGCCGGACAACGGGCTGCTGGCCTCGGGCATCGCCATGGAGGAATCATGCGCATCAGGCGAGCTCTCATTATTCCCGTTATTCCCGCCATCCTAGCGCTCGGTGTGGCCGGCTCAGTGTTAACCGGGTCGTCGCTGTCTGCTGCGGCCGGGCACCAGACCGGCGTCCACGTTCATGTAGCTGCCGTTTCTGCGAGCCCCGATACCTATCTTCACGGTTGAACTAAAGGGACGCAGGACTCAAGGGACGCAGGACTAAAGGGACGCAGGACTAACGGTGCCGCAGACGCGGTGAGCGGCACCAGCGCGGAGCTGCTGGCCCGCCGTTACCGCCTCGGTCATTGCCCGTATGACCGCTGGCGGCGGAGGCTGGCAGGTTTCCTCGCCCTACTACCCGAAGGTCGTTCGCCCCAGACAAACCTGCTCGGCCGCAGCTGCCGCTGGGCGGGCTTACGGAGGCCAGCTGGCTGGAGGCCGAGCCGGGCGATATCTGGCAGGATCGGTGACTGGCCGACGGCACCGTTGGTCAGGCGAGTGGCGGCAGCTGGTCCCTGGCTGGGGGCGGCCCGCGACGCTCGCCCGCTGGCCCGGCCCGACTCGACAAGATAGCGATCTTTTGCGGCAGCCGGGGGTCGAGTTCGGCGACCTCATCGTCGGCAACAGCTTCCAGATGCCGGACACAGCCCGCACCGCCCCGGAACTCCTGCTGTCCGTACCACTGGCTCTAATGTTGCCTCCTCCTGCGCTTCGCCGCATTGGCGGGCGGCCGAGGTTTAGCTACGCTAGATCACGATGTGACGTGCAATGAAAGTTTCATTGTTTAGGTGACTGTCACACCGGTTCCGCGCGGGCGGCACTGAGGAGGAGGGACGCTGGATGACCATGCCAGGGAGCCCCACGGTACGGCGCCGCCGACTTGCCGCGGAGCTGCGGGAGATCAGGGAAAGCAAGGGCAAGAGCGGTGATGCCGTCGCCGCAGCGTTACGGTGGTCGCCTTCCAAGATCAGTAGATACGAGCTGGCCCGGACCGGCCTGAAGCCACGGGAAGTCGAGAGGCTGCTCGACTACTACGAGATCACCGGATCCCGGCGCGCGCTCCTGGTCTCGCTCGCCGAGGATGCGGCCCGGAAGGGCTGGTGGGAAGAATTCGCGGACGTAATTTCCGCCGACTATCAGCAGTTCATCGGCCTCGAGCATGAGGCAAGCTCGATCGCTATCTGGCACGTTGAGGTGGTAACTGGCCTTTTGCAGACAGAAGCCTATGCTCGGCACATCATCAGCAGCTACAACCAGGTCGAGCGGGTCGCGCCAGGCATGATCGAGCGGCTGGTCAAGATCCGGATGCAGCGCCAGAGGGTGCTGACTCGCGAATCGCCGACGCAAGTTTCAGTCGTGCTCGACGAGTCGGTGTTGAAGCGACGGGTCGGCGACGATTTGGTGATGTATGAGCAGCTTCAGCGGCTCGTGCGTGAGGCGGACCGGCCAAACGTGACGTTGCAGATCCTTCCGCTTGCAGCGCAGCATACTGTCTTCGGGGAATCATTTGTTCTGTTCCGCTTTGGGCCGGATAATAATGCTATGCTCCAAGATGTAGTAAGCACTGAGCATTTGCAGAACGACTTCTCCGTAGAGGGCGAGAGAGAGACCTACCTGCATAGGCTCGCATTTCAGCTGCTCGCCTCTTCGGCACTGGACCCGGCGTCGTCCAGGGCGCTCATACTCGAGACGGCCGAGTCGCATTGGCCAGGGGTCAAGTCGCACTGACGCCGCGCCTACCAGCGAAATATCGAAACTCCAGGTCCATGGACGCAACCTGGGCAGAACCTCTGCGGGCGCTATAAGTCACTGCTAGCATCCTGGGCGTAGTGGCCGTTCCAGGCCATAAATCACACGACATTCAGCGAGGTAAGGACGTGGAAAGACTCACGCTGGGGGGCCGCTCGGGAAGGCCCGGTCCAGGCTGGTTTAAGAGTTCTCTGAGCTTCTCCAACAGCAACTGCGTCGAGGTGGCGAGCCTGCCCGGTGGCGCAATCGGCGTTCGCGACAGCAAAGACGCCGAAGGTCCGGTTCTCCGGTTCACATCGGGCGAATGGGACGCATTTCTCGGAGGCGTGCGAAACGGAGAATTTGACAGTTTCGCCAAAGTGTGATCGGCACCGGCAAAATGCCGTAGCGTCCTGCTCAGGCTAGCCATCGATCAGGTTCAGGTGAAGGCCCCTCCCTGGCTGAGGGGCCTTCGCGCTGCTGTCGCGGCGCTTGTTCAGCTGGCGGCGCTGGCCAGCTGGGCTGCGAGGAGCCACGACAGCTGGTGCGGCGATTGCTCGCGTGCGGCGGCCAGCTGCGGGACATCGTTACCGGTTCGCTCAGGGCTTCCTTATGCGAGGGGCGCGACGACGGCCTCGATCAGGTGCGGCCCTGGCCCGGAATGCGCACGGCCCAGCGCATCGTGCAGTTCCTCGGCCGTGCTGACACGGGTGGCGGGGACCCCGAGGCCCCGGCTGATGTCGGTGAAGTTCGGCGTCGGATCGGACAGGTCGAGCATGCGGGCCGCGCGCGGGCCGGCCTGCCCGGCCGCAGTGCGGCCGAGTTCCATTCGCAAGATCGCATAGGCGGCGTTGTTGATCAGTACCGTGGTGACGTTCAGCTGTTCACGGGCCTGGGTCCAGAGCGCCTGAATCGTGTACAGGGCACTGCCATCGGCCTGCAGGGCGACCACTGCCCGCCCGGGCGCGGCCATCGCCGCGCCGGTCGCGACGGGGAGGCCCTGCCCGATCGCTCCCCCGGTGAGCGTCAGCAGAGTGTGCCGGGCGGCCCCGGCCAGCGCCCGCGGTAGCGCGATACCCGAGGTGTTGGCCTCGTCGACCACGATGGCCTGCTCGGGGAGGGACGCGGCGATCGTGGCGGCCAGGTTCTGCACGGTCAGCGAGCCGGTCTGAATGGCCGGCCCCTCGGCCTGCCCCAGGACCGGCCGGGCGTCTCCGGCCACCCGTTCAGCCAGCTGTTCCAGCGCGGCCTGGACGTCCTGAGCGCTATCGGCCAGCACCGTGACCGTGCCGTCCTCAGGGACAAGGTCGCTGCGGCGGCCGGGATAGGCGAAGAACGAGACCGGCGAGCGGGCCCCGGCCAGCACCAGCCGCCGTACGCCCGCAAGCTGCGCATCTGCCTGTTCGGCCAGGTAGGCCAGGCGAGGCAGCACGGGAACGCCCGCGCCGCACTCCATCCGCGCCGGGAAGGTCTCGGCGAGCAGCCGGGCGCCGGTCGCGACCGCGATACGGCTGGCCGCCCGCAGCCCGCGTTCGGTGAGCGCGTGACCGCCCAGCAGCAGCATCGAGGGCGTGTCAGCGGTGAGGAGGCCGGCCGCCGTCTGGATAGTGCCGGCCTCGACCGGCGAGGGTGGCCAGAGCGGATACGGAGCGGCGGGCGCGGCGCCAGCGCCCCACGACACATCGGCCGGCACGACCAGGGTGGCGACCTGGCCGCCGTCACGGCCGCTGGCCGCGACGGCGCGCGCGGCGTCGCGGGCCAGTTCGCGGGTCGTTCCTGAGCTGTGCACCCATCCGGATACGGTGCGCGCCGCGGCCTCGATGTCGGATTGCAGCGGCGCGTCGTAGCGGGCGTGGCCGGTAGCGTGCGCGCCGACCACGCAGACCACCGGGCTGTGCGCCCGGCGCGCGTTGTGCAGGTTGGCCAGGCCGTTGCCCAGGCCAGGACCCAGATGCAGCAAGACAGCCGCCGGGCGGCCCGCGATGCGTGCATAACCGTCCGCGGCGCCGGTGGCAACGCCTTCGAACAGGGCGAGCACCCCCCGCATGGCGGGAACCGAGTCCAGGGCGTGGACGAAGTGCATCTCGGATGTCCCGGGATTCATGAAGCACACGTCCACGTCCGCGCCGACCAGGGTCCTGATCAGGGCTTGCGCGCCGGTCATGTCCGGCATCGGGATGGTCAGCTGGCCTGGCAAGGCGGTCACGGCGGGCAGCTTACCTGGATGACTTCAAGTCCGCTTGAAGTCGTCCGGGCCGCGGCGGGGTCTTGCAGGCCGACCTCGAGCGCGCCGACACCGGGCCCCGCGGGGCGGGCAATTGGCAGGGCATTCGGCCGACATGGCCGCGTTTGGCGGGTATTTGGTTACGATTGGCGGGCTGATGCCGGCGTCCGTGCCTTCGGGGTGCGGAGCAGCGGGAGGTGCGGGTTGGCTGACGGGTTCACCGTTGATCGGGCAGCGCTGCGGGAGGCGGCGCAGGGGATCAATGACACCATCGGCGCGCTGGACGGCCTGGGCTTTAATGAGGAGGCCGAGGTCGGGCGGGGTTTTTCCGGGCTCAGCTTAAGTGGCCTGCAGGTGGGCGATGCGCTGGCGCCTGATGGATTCCCGAATTCATCAGGGAATTCCTTGCCAATTCCCGGATCCATCAGGCGCGGGCCACCCGCGGCCCGCGCAACGGATCTCGGGAAGCACGTGGCGCGCGTCTCATGGACGGCCGGGATTGGGTTTCATCAGCTCAGGATCAGCCAGGTGCGGCCGTCGATCAGCTCCCGGGCCGCGTCGAGGTGACCGGCGTGACATGCGGTCTCGGTGATCACGTGCAGGATGATCTCCCGCAGATCGTGGAGCCGCCAGTTGGGCCAGAGTTCCTCGGGCCACCAGGCCGGCGCGGTGTCCGCAGGAGTGGCGCTGATAATGGCATTCGCATGCTCGATCTCGTGCCGGTACAGGTCGAACACGGCCTCGGGCGGCACGTCCGAGGCGACCTGCCAGGCGGATTCCTGTGGCTCGTCGGGGCCGAGCGGCTCGCCAGCGGCCGGACGGTGAGCGCAACTGTCGGCCTGCTTCAGCGGATAAATATGGCTAGCCCGGTGCCGACGAGCATGAACAGCAGGCCGACGGCCACGAAGATCCGGTTGGAGAGCCGCCCCTCGCGGCCGTAGACGAGGACGTTCTGCGGGTCCTGCGGGTCGTACCATACCAGCACCTTCTGGCCAGGCTGCAGTGCCGCTGCCTTCCTGGCCCGCCCGGGAGAGATCCGCTCGATCACCTGTCCATCCGTGAGCGTGTACTGGATCAGGGTCCGGTCGGGTGACTCGCCTGGCGGCTCGCCCGCCACGGCGTGCGGGGGCACGGCCATCGCCCAGGCGGGCAGGCCCTGCCGGCGCAGGCGTCGCGACCAGCGCATCCCGGACGCCCCGGCCAGCACCGCCACCGCGCCCGCGAATGCGAACCAGATCCCGACCGCGATCAGCATCTCGCGCCAGGCCCTCCCTTCCTGCACTGACTTGCGCCCGCGGGAGCACGGCGCCGCACGGCGGCCGCCGTATTGGTGCAGTCCTACCCAGGCCACGCCGGTGTGCCGTCCTCCGCGACCAGTACCGCACGTACCCGTTCCAGGCTCCGGCGGCGACGGAGTTCCAGCGCCGCTCCCTCCTGCCGCGTTGGCGATACCGAGGCACTGGTGGCGCACCACTGCGAGAGCAGGGGCACCGACTGGTGATCGCCGCTGTCCAGGGCCACCAGCAGCGTCGCTTCGCTGCGTGGGTGCGCGGGCCAGCCGACCAGCAGGAGGACCAGAGGCGGCTCGTCGGGCAGCGGGATGATCGCCCGCAGGTGTAGTTCTGGCCAGTCAAGCGCCGAGGCCGGATGGGGTACGCCGACCTTGTCCGCTAGCGCCAGCGCGTCCAGATTGCCGACGTGAAGCAGGCGCGCGGTCCAGGCCAGCGCGACGGCAGCGGCCAGCAGGACCGCGACTGCCAGCGTGACCGCGACTATCACATCATGACGGTAAGCCGCTGGTCGTGCCTTGTCACCAGGAGCCTGCCCACGGGCTGCCGGGCGCTTCCGGGCGTGCGCCCGTTTTGATCTTTCATCCGACGATGCGCTCCCCGTCGGGCCCAGGATGAGCATCGGGAAGTAGATCAGCCCGCCGACGATCACGATCACCCCGAGCAGGAACGCGACGAACGTGGGCCCGCTGGTGTCGAGCGTGGCCCTGGTCCGGGCGTGGACGCGCGCCCCGGCCAGCGAGCCGGCGATGGCGAGGGCCAGCACGATCGGCCCGAACCGCCCGACCAGCATGACCAGGCCGAGCGCCACGTTATACCAGGGCGTGTTGGCCGCTGTCCGGCAAAGGCGGATCCGTTGTTGTTGGCCACCGAGGCGAAGGCATAGGTGACCTCGGACAGGCCATGGAAACCGGGGTTGAGGATCGACCGGGTGCCCGGCCCGATCACCAGCGACAGGCTCCCGAACACCAGGACCACGACCGGGATCGTCAGCACGTAGGCGAGCACCAGCTTCATCTGCGGCGCACGGAACTTCTTGCCCAGGAATTCCGGGGTGCGGCCGACCATCAGCCCGGCCACGAAGACCGCCAGCAGGGAGAGCACGAGCATGCTGTACAGCCCGCCGCCGTCACCACCCGGGCTGACCTCGCCCAGCAGGATGCCGACGAACGCTCCCGCGCCGCCGACCGGGGTGTAGCTGTCGAGCGCCGAATCAGTGGCACCGGCGGTGGTGCCCATGGTCCCGACGGTCATGAGCGCGGACCCGTCAGGCCCTGCCGATCGTGCGAGCCTTTCCGGCGATTCCTCGGACGACGGCCAGGGCCACCGAGAGCCCGATGGCGGCCGCGGTGAACTCCGCGATCACCAGCCCGGCCATCTGCGCCAGGTAGCTGGCCGCGGTTTCCCCCTCGTAGGCCTGCCAATCGGTGCCAGTGATGAAGCTGACGGCGGTATTGAAGGACGGCAGCGGGAGCGTCCCGGCGGGGTGGGTCGGGTTCAGCGGGAGGATCCCCTGCAGCCGCAGGATCCCGTAGAGCAGCAGAGTGGAGAAAAGCCCGAAGGTCAGCACGGCCAGGGCGTAGGCGCGCCAGGTCCAGCTGCTGTCCGGGTCGATCCGCAGGCCCCGGTAGACCAGGCGCTCGACGGGCAGGAACACGCGGTCCCCGGGCGCCGCCCGCCGCGGAACGTGGCCGCCAGGTAGCGGCCGCGCAGCGGCGCGGCCACCGCCGTCACGGCGACGATAAACAGGAGCTGGGCGGCGGATCGAACGTCCAGCGGGTGCTCAGGGAGGCGGGAGAGTTCGGCATCGACGTCCACGTCATTGCCCGGCGTGAGGCGCCGCCAGGCGAGGCAATCGAGACGGGTCCCGCGGGAGGTCTCGACCTCTCCTAGCTCACCTGGCCCGCGGTGTGCGGCCGTCCGGCGGGCCGCCCACCGGGTCATTCGCCGCCTGGGACCGGGCCGGCTGCGGCTGCGCCGCTGCTCGCACGCTATCCGGCGCGGCCTGGGAACAGCCGAGAGCGTCCGCGATGCGGTTGAGGAAAGAACGGATCGTAGCTTCCGCTATCCGGTGCAAGATCACCTTGTCGAGCCCGGCGCCCAGCGCCGCGAGCGGCGGCCGGTAGGTTCCCGTCAGCGCCAGCGTGGTGGCGTTCTCGCCGTCGGGGGTCAGGGTGATCTTGGCGTCCAGGGCCGGGAACAGCCCGCATTCGGGCCCGGTAGCTTCCCATCTTAGCGTGATCATGGTGGAGTCATCGCGGGTCATCAGGTCCAGGATGTGCACGTCGACCAGCTTGGACAGGCCCGGCATGGCACCTAGCGGCCCGACCCGGATCAGGCCGGCCAGCCCGTCGCCCCAGGCTCCCTGGGAGACGCTGACCAGCGAGCCGTAAGCCAGGCGCGTGAGCCGGGCCTGGGCGTTTCGAAAGCTCAGATCCAGCGTGCATTCGTCGGCGACGACCATTGCCCCAGCCAACTCGACCAGATAACCACCGGGCAGGGACCTTGGTCCTCACCTGTGGCCCGGATGCTCAGGCTGGGCGCCGCCACTGGTCACTGGTCTTGCCCGGCCGCCCCACGTTCACGACCTGGACAGGCAGGTCGCCGGCGGCGCGAAGGACCCGGTCCGCCAGCGTGGAGCCCTTCAGCAGCCGCGGCCAGCGTGAGGCACGCCGGGATCCGATCACCAGCTGGCAGGCGCCGGCCTTGCGGGCGGCCCTGACGAGTCCGGCCGCGATGTCGCTCGCCCGCACCTCGGACAGGCTCCCGTGCAGCTCCTGGAGCATCCGCCGGTCCTCATCGAGCCGCGCCTTCGGTGGCCGGTCGAGGTTGTCAATGGCCCTGACATGCACTCCCTGGATCCTGGCATCGGACAGCTCGGCCAGATGGGCGGCGTAGCGGATCAGCCATTCGTCGGCGGGTGACCCACCGAGACCGACCAAAACGACCGCCGCGTTCACCGGCTTGATGTCGCCGTGCGCGGCCAGGAACGCCGCGGCCGGATCGGGAACTGAGTCATCGAGCCAGAGCTGAGCGAGCTCACGCAGCGCGGCCAGGTTCGCGAAGCGGAAATAACTCGACAGGGCCGCATCCACCCGCTCCTTGGGGAACACCAGGCCCTCGGCCAGCCGGTGACGCAGCGCTGCGGGCGCCAGGTCCACGAGCCTGACCTCGCCGGAGCGCAGGAACGCATCAGACACGGGCTGCACCGGGTGCGTGCCGGTGATCCTCGAGACCAGCTGGCCCAGCGACTCGATATTGGCGACGTTGAGGGTGGTATGGACGTCGATGCCAGCCGCCAGCAGCTCGTCGACGTCCTGCCAGCGCGCCGCGTGGCGCTCGCCGGGGAGATTCGCATGGGCGAGCTCGTCCACCAGGGCCAGCTGCGGGTGACGGTCGAGGACCGCGGCGACGTCCAGCTCCGTGAAGCTCGAGCCCCGGTAGGTAACCGTGCGGGCGGGAAGCAACTCGAGGTCGTCGAGCTGAGCGGCCGTCGCCGACCGTCCGTGGCGCTCCCAGTAGGCCACTACGGCTTCGACGCCGCCCCGGCGCTCGGCGCGTGCGTCCCGCAGCATCGCATAGGTCTTGCCTACGCCCGGGGCAATCCCGAGATACGTGCGCAGCTTGCCTCGCGCGCCAGCCGGCTCCATTGCGTCATCTTCCGAAGCCATCCCATGCTCCCGTGCAAGCACCATATGATCGCGAGGCTGCTGGAGGACAGATCATCGCAGACGCCCGCAGAACCCGACAAGCCGCTAGGCCCGTGCGGGAATCGGTTATCGCCTTACCGGCCCCGGCCATATCTTGGTCGTCCTTATCAGGTCTGCTCGCGGGCGAGAATGGGCGCTGCGGATGTAGCGAGTCTCTTTGACATTAGCGCTCTGAGGCTGGACGATCCCGGACATGGCAAAAAGTGTGAGCGTGGTCATCTCCGATGACCTGGACGGTTCGCCTGACGCTGAGACAGTGACGTTCAGCTTCGACGGCCAGGGTTACGAGATAGATCTCAGCGAGAAGAATCGCGCCAAGCTTGAGAAGTCGCTGCGGCCGTTTATCGACGCCGGACGACGGACTGCCCATCGCCGGATCGCCAAGCCAGCCCGGGGCGCCGCCCCGAGGATCGACCGGGCGGCGGTGCGCGCCTGGGCGGCCAGCCAGGGCCTGAAGGTCTCCGAGCGGGGCCGGATCAGCGCCGAGATCATGACCAAGTACGAGGCTGCCCACTAGGCGCTCACGAGCAATTGACGCGCAAGCCTCCAGCCGATCAGCACAATATCGATCAGCCACCGGCGCCTTTCCTGGTACTCGAGAACGAGCTGAACACATCTTTCAGGCCAGAGCCAGCGTCGGCCTGCCAGTCACCAGGCCGACGCCGGTGATGCGTTCACATACTCGTTACCAGCTGGAATCACTTCGGCAACGGGCGGGCGGCACTGTCGGATGATAACGACACAAGGACTGCGAGGCCGCCATGTCTATCTGGAGAATCCGGATCACGCTGCCCGCCGACCCGGGCAGCCATCTGCTGCTGACCGAGGTACTCGCCGGCCAGCCAGTCAGCCAAGTCCTGCTGACCCCCACCGGCGCCTACGAGGGCGAGCTAACCGGTGACGTCGTGCTGGAACTCTCAGCCGATGAAGCGCTCGGCGCGCTGTTGTCCGCGCTGCATACCATCAGCCCGCAGGTATTCGTGGCGCGGGCGGATCCGGCGGATGGTCCCGCCGGCCAGCCGCCATCCCCCGTCCCGCACCGGGCGCTACGGGTGCGGCGGCTCAGCCTGCTGCGCGCCGGAGCGCCCCGGGCCTAGGTCACGCTCCGGGCGCGGCCCCCTTGACTGCCTGGACCAGCCAGCTGTTTGCCGTCCGGTCGGCGGTGGTCGGCCGCTCGCAACCGTAACGTCATCCGGCGTCGATGTGGCATCCTGGCCAACGTGACGACAGGCAGGCCGGCACCCGGCAGGCTGGCGGCAGGCCCGCCACACCCGCTGAGCAAGGTGCCTCAGATCACCGTCTTCTTCTGGATCACCAAGGTCCTCACCACCGGCATGGGCGAGGCGACCTCGGATTACCTGGCACACCGGTTCGGCCCGGTCATGGCGGGCGCCGTGGGCCTGGCCGCCTTGGTGGCCGCGCTGGTGGTCCAGTTCAGGGTCCGCAGGTACATGGCCTGGGTCTACTGGACAGCGGTCGTGATGGTCGCCGTGTTCGGGACGATGGCGGCCGATGGCCTGCACGTCGAGCTCCACGTCCCCTACGCGGTGTCCACCGCGTTCTTCGCGGCCGCCCTGGCCGCGATCTTCGTGGTCTGGTACCGGACCGAGAAGACGCTGTCCATCCACAGCATCTACACCCCCCGCCGGGAGATGTTCTACTGGGCCACCGTGCTGGCCACGTTCGCGCTCGGCACCGCAGCGGGCGACCTGACCGCGGTGACCCTGCACCTGGGCTACCTGGCCTCGGGAATCCTCTTTACGGTCGTGATCGCCGTCCCGGCCATTGGCTACTGGCGGTTCCACCTGAACCCGATCGTGGCCTTCTGGTTCGCCTACATCGTGACCCGGCCGCTCGGCGCCTCCTACGCGGACTGGATGGGCGTGCCGCACTCCCTGGGCGGCCTCAACCTGGGACGCGGTCCGGTCGCGCTGGGCCTGACCATCGTGATTCTCGGGTTCGTTGCCTACCTGGCGATCAGCCGCATTGACGTCGAGGAGACCGCCGGTCAGGTTGGGCCGGAGCGGGCCCGCCACCGGCAGCCGTCTCGCCAGCCTGAGCGCCTGCGCGGCCACGTCCCGGTGCGGGTACCTGTGGAGAGGCGACCCGGATCGGATTGAGCCCGCCGGTACCGGCCGGGCCTCGATATTGAACAACCATCCAGGCGGCCGGTCCGAGCCGCCGTTGGAGGCCACCACCAGGTAGTCTCCGCCATCACGCGCATAGACCAGAGCCGACGTCCGGACCGAACCGGTCCGCCGGCCAGTCGCCGGAGCAGTTGACGAGCCGCCAGGCTACCGCCCGAGCGGCCCCGAGGCGGCGGGCACGCGCAGGCGGAGCTTCCCCTGGTGGACGGTGACCACTAGCTGCCAGGTGCGGCCGACGACTTCGCCGTCGAGCTGCCACGGCTGCTTGCGTGCGACGTCGACGCGGAGCTCACGGAAGGCGAGGCGGGCGAGCCGGCTGGTAGCGCGCCGCCGCGCCAGCACGTGCGCGGCGAGTGCCAGCCAGGCGGTCCAGCCCCGGGCCGTCAGCACCACGGCGTCCAGCCGCCCGTCATCGGGGTCTGCGTCAGGCAGCAGCGGGATGCCGGCCTGCAGCGTACCGACGTTGCCGATGATCACCGCATTCGCCCGCCGCCTGAGCGGCGGCGCGCCATCGGCCCGCAGGGTCACCCGCACCGGCCGGTCCTGCAGATGCTGCGCGGCGGACAAAACGTACGCCGCCCAGCCCATCCGCTTCTTCAGCGGCTCGCTCGCGCCGCCCAGCATTCTCGCGTCGAAGCCAAGGCCCGCCATCACGATGAAGGGCCTGCCGTTCGCGATGCCCACATCGAGTTCCCGGGTGGCGCCGGTCAGCGCCACGACCAGTGCCTCGTCGAGCTCGAGCGGCAGCCCGAGGTTGCGGGCCAGCAGATTGCCCGTCCCGGCCGGAACGACTCCGAGCGGGATGCCGCTGCCCGCGATGGCCGCCGCGCACGCCGTCACGGTGCCATCACCGCCGCTGGCCAGCACCAGGTCGACCTTGGCCGCCAGAGCCGTTTCTGCCTGCCCGGTGCCAGGATCGTCGGCGGTCGTCTCAAGCCACAGCGGCTCACTCCAGCCGTGCACGGACATGGCCGCGTCGACCATCTTCCTGAATGTCTCGCGGTCGGAGTACTTGGTGGGATTCGCCACCACGGCTGCGCGTTTCATCGCCGCCCGGCGCCGGGCCCCGGCCACGCCGACACCTTCCTGGTCGTCACCATGTCAGCGGGTAGCGCTCAGCGGCATGCTGGTGAGCATACCGGCCACCTCAGGCCCGGTTCTGCTCGGGCGAGACCGCCGACGGGGCCGGCTCGGCAGGCTGCGCCGCCCGGTCCGACGGGGCGAGCGGAGCCGGCTGGGCGGCGCGCGCGCCGTCGGCCCGGCGGTGCCGCCTGGCCACGATTCGTAGCTGAATGATCCGCCCGGTCCCTGGTATCACCACCAGCAGCACGCCGAGGACCGCGGCGAGCAGCAGCGCTACGCCGAGCGGCAGGTGCCCGTGCGCGCCGAAGTAGCCGATGTCCACCTTCTGGCCGTTCTCCAGGATGAAGATCAGCAGCAGGAGCAGCAGCAGAGCGAAAAGCGCCGAGGCTATCCAGATGCCGCCGATGCGCGTGCGCTTCACCACATGCTGGGGAGGCAGCAGGCCGGCTGGCTGACCGCCCTGCCCAGGCTGGCCGGCTGGACCAGGCTGGCCCGCCGGTCCAGGCCGGGCCCCTTGACTGGGCTGACCGGCCTGACCAGGCTGCGGCACGGGCGGGCCAGCGCTGTCCTGGTATGGCTGCGGAGACGTCATGGCGCATCATGCCTTCCTGCGCGGGCTGTCTCCGCGCCCGTCTCTACTGCCCGCGGAAGCCGGGCCTAACCAGAGGCTGCCCCGAGCCACTCTGGCTCGGGGCCGCAGGTCCCGGATCGCCTGGCCAGGATTCTCGTCTCAGGTCGCCGCTGTCGCCCCGCCCTGGCCTGCGCTCCCGCCCTGGCCTGCGCGCCCGCCCTGGCCTGCGCGCCCGCCCTGGCCTGCGGGACGGCCGCCGCCGCCAGGCCAGTCGCGCTCGATCCGCCACAGGATGGTCGCGGCGGCCCCGGCCACCAGCGCCCCGAGGACAGTCCAGGCCAGCCGGATCTCGCCAAGGGCGATGACGCTGGCCTTCACTCCGCCGGACGCGAGCAGGACGATCGTCATTGTGGTGAAAATTACCTGACGTATATATTCACCGGCGAAAAGATATGCGAGGAGGGCAAGCCCGCTCAGCGCTCCGATGAGGATGAGCGCCGCTGAAGGCAGAAAATAGATCAGCGGGACCGGGATGAGCACGCCGAGCAGGGTTCCGGTGACGCGCCTGGTCACTTTCGGGAGCGATTCGGCGGGTACCGGGCGCAGCGTAAGGGCCAGGGTGAGGACTATCCAGTAACCGTGCGGCAGCCGCAATGCGACGGTCAGGCCCGCTGCGGTCCCGCACAAGACCGCCAGCGTGGCGGTGTGCAATGCCGCTCGGGCGGCGTCGAGCGGCCGCGGGCGCGGGCTGGTGTGCGCCAGCGCCAGGGCAGCTACCCCGTAGGCGGCGCCAGCCAGGACCCAGCTGGCCGCTTCCCGCCAGCTCAGGCCGCGCGGACCGGACAGGACGCCGGATCCGGCAATCGCGGCGGTGATGGGGACGAGGGTGGCCGCGCCCACTGTCCATAGGTCCGCGAGCCCGGCGATCAGCGCTGCCACTGCGACGATGAGTCCCACCGCCGTGGCCAGGCCCGCCGCCGCCGTGGCCGCGGCGACCACCCCGGCGACGGCCAGCGCCAGCACCGCGCTGCGCGTGGTGTCCAGGAACGCTCGCGAGCAGGCGCCGGCAAACAGGCCGAGCAGAGCCCAGACGGCGCCCGGCGTGCCGCTGAGGAATCCGGCCAGCACAATGAGCGGAGCAGCCGCGATTGCCACCAGAAACGCCCGCCGGATGGCCGCCGCGGGAGGTGCGATGTGCATTCCCGCGACTTTGCGTAGCCAGCTGTTCACAGCCAATGACTCTAGGCGGAGCGCCGTACTGAGGGCTCTACCAGCGGTAACATCGCACAGCGCGTGTCCCGGTAGACTGCCCGCCACGGGATGCCACGACTGGCACGCAGCACGACCCAGCTGGCCCCGGCCCTAACGGCAGCGGCCGTGGGCTTCGCTTCAATGGCCGAACGGATGGGAGTCGGAATGCGCGTTCTGGTTCTGGGGGGAGATGGCTTCTGCGGCTGGCCGACGTCGCTCTACTTGTCGGATCGCGGTCACGACATCACCATCGTCGACAACCTCAGCCGACGGAAGATCGACATCGAGCTCGAGGTGGAGTCGCTGACGCCCATCCGCCCGATAGGAGAGCGGATCCGCGCCTGGCGCGAGGTCGCCGGCCGCGACATCGGCTTCGTGAACCTTGATCTCGCCACCCAGTACGACCGGCTGGTCGCCGTCTTGGAAGAGCTCAGGCCGGACGCGATCGTGCATTTCGCCGAGCAGCGGGCGGCGCCGTACTCGATGCGGTCCGAGCAGACCAAGCGCTACACCGTCGACAACAATGTCCGGGCGACCCACAACCTGCTTACCGCGCTGGTCGCGACCGGCCTGGATGCGGCCCTCGTGCACCTGGGCACCATGGGCGTCTACGGCTACGGCTGGTCAGGGAGCGCCCCGATCCCCGAGGGCTACCTGACCGTCAAGGTGCCGACCCCGGACGGGGAACTTGAGCGGGAGATCCTGCACCCGGCCAACCCCGGATCTGTCTATCACCTGACCAAGACGCTCGACCAGCTGATGTTCTCGTTCTACGCCAAGAACGATCAGCTGCGGATCACCGATCTGCACCAAGGGATCGTCTGGGGCACGCAGACTGAGCAAACTGGGCGCGACGAACGGCTCATCAACCGTTTCGACTACGACGGTGACTACGGCACCGTTCTCAACCGCTTCCTCATGCAGGCTGCCATCGGCCACCCGCTCACGGTGCACGGCACCGGCGGCCAGACCCGCGCCTTCATTCACATCCGCGACACTGTGCGGTGCATCGAGATCGCGCTGGCCAACCCGCCTGAGTCAGGGTCCAGGCCGCTCGTCCTGAATCAGATCACCGAGACGCACCGGGTCCTGGAGCTCGCCAAGCTGGTCGCGGACGCGACTGGGGTGGACGTCGCGTACCTGCCGAACCCGCGGCAGGAAGCGGACGAGAACGAGCTCGCGGTACGCAACGACCAGTTCCTGGCCCTGGGCCTCGAGCCGACCACGCTGTCTGAGGGGCTCCTCGAAGAGTGCACCAACATCGCGGCCAAGTACGCCCGCCGGGCCGACCCGAGCAAGATCGTGTCCCGGTCGGTCTGGCGAGCGGGCATGGAAACCTCGGCCGACCTGGTGACCGAGCTGACCATCCGGGATCAGCAGCTGACCGAGCTGCCGGCCCCCTGATCCCAGGTCGCCGGCGACAGCTGACCCGCAGCGTCAGCTGTCGCCGGCCGTCTGGCTGGCGCCGAGCGCGCGCCCGGCCTGGTTGGCCAGGGTCACCGCGACGAGGCGCGCCTGCAGGGAGGGCTTCGTGCCGGACCTCGGCTTGAGCATGAACCTCCCGTAGTACTGGCCGTTGCTGAAAACGCGCAGCTCGATGTCCTCTGCGGGCAGGCCCCATCGTTCGACGTCCCACTGACGGTGCCCGCCCACCACGACGGTGCCGTCGGGTTCGAGGCGCGGCGGATGGCCCATCAGGGTTCCGTACTCGAAGTGACACTCCTGCAGCCCCAGCAGCTCGGTGAGCTGCCTCTGGACGAGCTCAACCACGGCGTGGGGGTTCCTGGCCGTCTGGGTCAGCGCGGCGGCGTCATGGATCTGCCCGAGGTAGGCGGCGTCGGTGATGGCGACCACCTGCAGCCGCCGGGCCCGGGCGGCCAGCTGCGACACCGCCAGGCCCACCAGGAACAGCAGCACGGCGGTCGTGACATCCGCCGACTTGCTGATCGCGAACTGCTCGTAGGGCCGGGTAAAGAAGAAGTCGAACCACGCGGCGGCCGACACCGCGGCGATGCCGCCCGCGATCCGGTTCCCGATCGCGGCCACCGCCACCACGATGACCACGAGCAGCAGGGCCACGTTGGTATTCGACCAGCTAGCGCGAAACGGCAGCAGGATCGCCGCGGCGGCGAGCGGTGCCAGCACCGCGGCCGCCACAGCCATCCGGTCCCTGGTCAGGTAGCCGGCCATCCGCAACACCTCCCGCCCCCATCTTCCGCCCGCGGCCGTCCCCCGGCGACCAGGCCTGACGACATCCATGCAGCTGACCTCAGCCTGGGGCGGTCCCGCCCCGCGTTCTGGGACGTTAATGCCGTTAACGGTGCAAGCGGCCGCTGACGGGGTACGGTCCAGGAGGCCTGCTCAATCCGGCATTCAGGGGGCCGGGGTCATCTCCGGAAAGGCCAAGGGAGTGCAGCTGCGGCATGATGCCGCCGGGGGATCGCGCGCGCTGGCGGCCAGCTGGCTGGGGCGCGGCGCACTGGCGGCGATATACCTAAGCCTGGCTCTGATCGTCGCGGTGGGGCTGCAGGGACGGTCGGCGGCCGTCCCTGCCCTGGGCGCCGCAGGCGGCTGGCCGCCATATTTCCATAACGCGGCCATCGTGCCAGTCTGGACCACGCTGGAGGTCTGGACGGCGGTCGTGGCGGGGGGTCTCGGCCTGGCGTCGGGGCTGATGGCCGTCCGGCGGGGCTGGCGGCCCAGGCCACGGCTGCTCGTCATTGGCTCGGTCATCGCGGTGGCCGCGCTGACGGTGCTGCCGCCGATCGGGTCCACCGACATGATCGACTACGCGATCTACGGCAGGATCACAGTGCTCGGGCACAGCCCGTATGTGATGACGCCAGCGCAGCTCAAATTGTCGGGAGATCCGGTCGGGGCGCTCGCGCCGCCGCCCTGGAAGTACGACCCCTCCGTCTACGGCCCGCTGGGCACTGCCACCGAGTGGGCGGCCTCGGAACTGGCGGGCACCTCGGCGGCCCTCACCGTCTTCTGGCTCAAGGTGTGGAATGCGCTGGCTTTCCTGGCGGTGGCCCTGGCCCTGGACCGGATGTTCCGCAGGGACGCCGCCGGCCGGGCCAGGGCGCACCTCCTCTGGTCGGTCAATCCGCTCATGCTGTTCGCCGTGGTAGCAGGCGGTCATATCGACGGCCTGGGCGCAGCGCTCGGGCTCTTCGCGCTGATCACGGTGCGCCGCGTCAACCTCGGCCGCGGGCTGCTGGCTGGAGTGCTGATCGGGGCGGCGATAGCGATCAAAGCACCTTTTGCCATCTTTGCGGTCGGTCTCGGCTGGGCCGCCCGGCGCTCGCCGCCCACTCTCGCGGCAATCGGGGCGGGGGCTGCCGCCGTGCTGGTCCCCAGTTACCTGCTGGCCGGCCCGAAGGCGGTTTCCGCCGTGGCCGGGCGGGCGACCGGCCGCTCCGACCTCTACCAGCCGTGGCAGCTGCTGAACAGGCTGTCGAGCTGGCACCATCCGGGCGGGGCACTCAACGTCGTCGCGCTGCTTTCATCCGCGGTGCTGGCGGTGGTGCTGCTGCGCCGGATGCCCCCGGGCCCGGCCACGCTGGCTAGCGTCCGGCCGGCGCTCGCGCTGAGTCTCGGGTGGCTCATCTTCTCGCCGCAGCAGCGCCCGTGGTTCGACGCGATGATCTTCCCGCTGCTGGCCCTGATGCCCGCCACCCGGCTCGACTGGATCGCCGTGGCGCGTCTGACCGCCGCGACCCTGGCTGAAGTGCCGGGCGTGACCTTCTACGTCTACCTGAAGCCTGCGTGGCTTTCCGCCGCCGCGAAGGTCATTGACCTGTGGATCGTGCCCGGCATGCTCGTCGGTGCCCTCATCGCCCTGCTGTGGCTGTGCGTCACCAACCGGTGGACGCCTGGCTCGGAACCCGGCGGCCGCCTGGGCCCGGACGGGGTCGGAGGAGCTCTGGCTGAGACCATTTGGTCGCGATGACCAATGATCTTGACCACCTTCCAGTAAATATCGCTGGAAAGTAGTCAAAATCATCGGAAAGCGCGAAGCCTGCGTAGCAGGCGGCCGGTGGTTATGCGGTTTCCTGCCGGTGCGCAGCTCCGTACGCTGGAGCGGTGACGGACATTGACACTGCCGACCATGAAGCAGCACGCGATCTGCTGGCCAGGTATCCGATCGTGGACGGGCACAACGATCTCCCCTGGACGCTGCGGGTCGCGGCCCCATGCGATCTTGACGAGGTGGACCTGGCCGGCCCGGTGCCGTTTACCCACACCGATCTGCCGCGGCTGGCCCGAGGCGGGGTCGGCGGTCAGTTCTGGTCGGTCTACGTCCCTGCGGAACTCCAGGGCGACGCCGCGGTGGCCACCACGCTTGAGCAGATTGACCTGGTGCACGAGCTGATCAGCCAGTACCCGGACGCGCTCGAGCTGGCCCTGACGGCGGCGGACATCGAGCGGATCATCGCGGCGGGCAAGGTCGCGTCGCTGCTCGGGGCGGAGGGCGGTCACTCCATCGGCAGCTCGCTCGGTACGCTGCGGGCGCTGTACGCGCTTGGAGTCCGGTACCTGACGCTGACTCACAACCTGAACGTGCCCTGGGCCGACTCGGCCACCGATGCGCCGGCCACGCGCGGACTAACGGATTTCGGGCGCGAAGTGGTCCGGGAGATGCAGCGCATCGGCATGCTGGTCGACCTGTCGCATGTCTCGCCCGCAACCATGGCGGACGCGCTGGACGTGGCCGAGGGCCCGGTGATCTTCTCCCATTCATCCGCCCGCGCGCTCTGCGACCACCCGCGCAACGTGCCCGACGATATTCTCGGCCGCCTGCCTGCCAATGGCGGCGTGTGCATGGTCACCTTCGTGCCCCAGTTCGTCTCGCAGGTCTGCCGGGACTGGGAAGTCGGGCTTTCCGAGGAGATGGGCCGGCGCGGCCTGGATCACAACATCTTCGAGCACCGTCGGCAGGTTGCCGACGAGTGGGCCGAGGTCCATCCGCGGCCTATGGCCACCCTGAAGCAGGTCGCCGACCATGTCGAGCACGTCAGGGAGGTAGCCGGTGTCGCTCACGTCGGCATCGGCGGTGACTATGACGGCACGGACCAGTTGCCGACCGGGCTTGAGGATGTTTCCTGCTATCCGGCGCTGATCGCTGAGCTGGTGTCCCGCGGCTGGAGCAGGGCGGACATCGCCGGGCTCGCCAGCGGCAACATCCTGCGCGTGCTGCGTGATGCGCAGGCGGCATCCCGCGCGATCTCGGCGGCCAGACGCCCGTCGAGGGTGCGCATCGGCGAGCAGGGCACCATCGCGGTCAGCTGAACGGCGAGCGCGGCTTGTCCTGCAGGACGTCGTCGAGGTAGAGATCCACCTTCTCGTTGTAGCAGCAGGCCAGCCCGGCGATCTTCTGGCTCTCCGGCAGCGGGGTGCGGTAGATCCAGACGAGGTCGGTGTGCACGCCCCGGCCGGTGTCCACCGACCAGTAGCTGGCCGTGCCCTTGTACGGGCAGTGCGACTGGGTAGCCGATGGCCGCAGCAGGTCCATCCGTAGATCGGTGAGCGGCAGGTAATAGCGCGGCGGCAAGCCAGTCTCGAACAGGATCCGCGGCTGGCCGGATTCGGCCAGCGTGACGCCGTCCACCTCGATCCGGACCTGGCGGGAGCTGGCCAGGATGTCGATCCGGGTATACGGGCTGCGCGCGTGCGTGTAGACCGGCTCGTCCTCCTCGAACCACTCGCTCATCGCGTTCCACTCCAGGCGGACCAGGTCGCGCAGCTCGCGCAGCGGCGATTCGGGGTACCGGCGGGCCGCCAGGTCCGCCGTCGCGGTGGCCACCTTGACGTGCAGCAACTCCGCGTCGCCCCGGCTGGGCGAATGCTCGCTCTGGCCAGCGGGGATGAGCGCGGCCCGCACGTCAGCGGCCGGAATGTAGTAGACGGGGTAATACGGCCATTCCCAGACCAGGAAGGGCCTGGTCGTGTCGGCGACGAGCTCGCCGTTCAGGTAGGCGCGGACCCGCTTGCGGCCCGGCTCGATCTTGACGCTGCCGCGCGAGCTTACGGTCATTTCAGCCCCCAGCGAGGTGACGAAGGCACCAGGTAGTGACGAACATACCCGCCGACTCAGGCCGCGCCGTGCCCGGTAAGGGCAGACGCATGCTCTTTGCCCGCGGGTTGAGTAGCGTCAAGGTATGCGACTGGGTGTCCTGGACGTCGGCTCCAATACTGTCCACCTTCTTGTGGTCGACGCCCACCGTGGCGCGCGCCCCCTCCCGGCGTTCTCGCACAAAGCTGAGCTGCGGCTCGGCGATCATCTGGATGCCGCCAACTGCCTCTCAAGCGAGTGCGCGGCACAGCTGCGCGCGTTCGTTGACGAGGCGCTGCGGATCGCTGAGGACAAGGGCGTGCAGCAGGTGCTGGCGTTCGCCACCTCAGCAGTGCGGGACGCCGCCAACGGCGACAAGGTGCTCGCCTGGATTGAGGCCGAAACCAAGGTGCATATCCAGGTGCTCCCCGGACCCGATGAGTCGCGGCTGACCTTCCTAGCCGCCCGGCGGTGGTTCGGCTGGTCATCCGGGCGGCTGCTGATGCTCGACATCGGCGGCGGCTCGCTGGAAATCGCGTCAGGATACGACGAGGAGCCCGACGTGGCGATCTCCCTGCCGCTCGGTGGCGGTCGCCTGACCAGGGACTGGCTAGGTGGCGACCCGCCAGCGGCACAAGAGGTGCGCCAGCTGCGCAAGCACGTCCGCGCGGAGATCGCGGCCACGGCGGGAGCCGTGATGCGCGAAGGCCCGCCGCATCACGCGGTTGCGACGTCGAAGACGTTCAGGCAGCTCGCCAGGATCGCCGGTGCGGCACCCTCCAGCGAGGGGCCATACGTGAGGCGCATCTTGCACCATGCTGACGTCACAAAGCTTGCAGAACGGCTGGCGCATACCAGTGTCGCCGAGCGGACGCAGCTACCAGGGGTTTCCCGCGGGCGGGCGCCGCAACTCGCGGCGGGAGCCATCGTGGCCGACGCGGCCATGGATCTATTCGGGCTGCCGCAGCTGGAGATATGCCCGTGGGCCCTGCGCGAGGGCGTCATCTTGCGCCGCCTGGACGCGATGCCGACCTAGCTAGTAGCCCGGGGGCGGCCTGCGCGGCAAGCTCGCGCTCAGGGCCGCTGCCCGGGGCTACCAGCGGCGGACTGTGACCCGGCGGCGTGCTTGGCCCTGTCGCCCGGACCGGCCTGACCCGTTTCGGAGGTGCCCTCGGCGTCGTCCGGACGGCTGCTGCCTGGCCGCGCCGACCCCGGCCGTGATCCGCTTGCCGCCGAGCCCTCGGCGCCCTGGTCGCTGACTCCAGGCTGGCCACCGGGAGCCTGAGGTCGGCCACTGGAAGCCTGGCCGCCCGGAGCCTGGCCGCCCGGAGCCTGGCCGCCCGGAGCCTGGCCGCCCGGAGCCTGGCCGCCCGGAGCCTGGCCGCCCGGAGCCTGGCCGCCCGGAGCCTGGCCGCCCGGAGCCTGGCCGCCCGGAGCCTGGCCGCCCGGAGCCTGGCCGCCCGCGCTGCCCGGAGCCTGGCCGCCCGCGCTGCCCGGAGCCTGGCCGGCGGCGCCGCCCGGAGCCTGGCCGGCCGCGCCGCCCGGAGCCTGCCCGGCCGCGCCGCCCGGAGCCTGGCCGCCGCCCGGCCCGCGGAAAACGTCCCCGGGCCTGAGCTCGCCGCTGTTCCCTGGCCTGCTGACAGCTTCCCGCTGCGTCCTGGTCCGCGCGCCGAGCTCGGCTTCCAGGGCACGGCCCTGGGCCTGGCCGGCCTGCTGACCCAAAGGCCCTAGCGGTCCTGCGCCCTGGCCAACCGGCGCGTGCCTTTCGGCCGCGCCGGGCAGGCGGTTCCCGTTTCCCGCGTGCGCCTGCTGGCCTTCCGCCGCCGCTATGGAATTCGCAACGGCCTTGGCGACTTCGTCCTCCAGCGAGCCTCGGGCAACCTCCCCGGCGACCAGGCCGGTCACCACATCGCGGATCTCGGTCAGTCGCCTGAGCGCCTCGGAGTGCCGCGACATCAGAAGATTGAGCCTGCGCTCGGCGCCGTCGTGGATCGCGGTCGCGCGCGCTGTCGCCTCGTCGAGAATCTGCTTGGCTTGCGCCTTGGCGCTGGCCAGCGCGGACTCAGCCTGCTTGTGTGCCTCGCTGACCGAGCGCTCGGCCTCGGTGCGGGCCGCAGTCCGCGTCTTCTCTGCTTCGGCGCGGGCACTGGCTATCGAGTTCTCGGCCTGCTCCTGAGCGGCGCCGAGCATGCGCTCGGCCTGCTCATGCGCGTCGGCGCGGAACTTGTCGGTCTCCTGCTTGGCGTCGGTACGGAGCCTTTCGGTCTCTTCCTTGGCGTCGGCACGGAGTTTCGCGATCTCCTCGGCAGCGAACCTCTTCTGCGCCTTGGCCTCGTCATCGGCCAGCTTCAGGATCTGGCCGACCCGCTCGCTGATCTCTGTATGCACAGGCTTTTCGTCAGCCGCCTGCCTGGCCGAGGAGAGTTCCAGCCGCAGCCGCTCGTTGTCGTCGAGCGAGCGCGCCAGCCTGTCCTCAAGCTCGCGCGCCTGGCTCCGGGCTCTCGCCACGAACTCGTCCACCTGCCGGCGGCTGTAGCCGCGCATCTCTTTCTCGAACTGGTCGTCCTGGCTCACGTCGGCAAGGTGGTCGTGGTGCTCACTCATGGTTTCACCCGTCAGGATGGTCAGGCAGACCCTGGCTGGGCCGGCTGCGGTGGTGGCCAAGTCGGCCGGTGGGCGGGCCGGGTCTACGGTTGGTCTGCGGAATGGCCCGGCCACCTCGATCTGCCGGGCACCGAGCCGCGGGTGGGACTATCTGGAACAACGGGCATGACTCTCGTCTCGAACGCGGTCGTGCGCAACCGAAACGACTGACTATCCTGTTTTGTCCAAATTTACTAAGGCAGGGTACAGAATGTTTGGCATCCTCGGGGTACATACCGCAAGGGCGGCTCCAGATCGCGTGCCGGCCTGACGATGACGAGTATCCTCGCCCCCGGCCCTGGGAGCCAAGCCGGCCACCGGATCAGCAGGGAGGGACGCCCCGTGGGTTTGATCGGATCGCTGGGCAGCGACGTGCCGTCGGTCGATCCCAGCGCCTGGATTGCCCCAGGTGCGGTAGTGGTAGGCCGGGTAACCGTCGGCATCCAATCCAGCATCTGGTACGGCACTGTCGTGCGCGCTGACGAGGACGAGATCGTGATCGGCTCACAGTGCAATATCCAGGACCTGTGCTGCCTGCACGTGGACCCGGGCGAGCCGGTCGTGCTGGAGGACCGGGTCAGCCTCGGCCACGGTGCAGTGGTACACGGAGCGCACGTCGGTGCTGGGGCGCTGATCGGCATCGGGGCGATTGCCCTCGGCCGGTCGCGGATCGGGGCTGGGTCCCTGATAGCCGCGGGCACCATAGTCCTGCCTGGTGTGGAGGTCCCGGCCGGCGTCCTGTTCGCCGGCGTACCGGGCCGTGTCGTGCGTGAGCTGACCGAGCAGGACCGGGCTATCTTCGCCGACACTCCGGACCGCTACGCCAGGCGGGCCGGGCTCCACCGCGGCGCGACGTGGGAGTCGGCTGAGCCCAGGATCTGACCTTCTGCCCGGTTAATGCCTGCGACCTGCATAGTTGCCATGACTTGTCAGCGTCTCCTGAGCAAAACGCACCAGAACGTGGTCCGGGAAATGATCCATATGGGCCATGCGCGACGCGCCGCCGCGCCGTAACCTTAAAGGGAGGCTCGGCAGATCCTGCTCGGCGATGGAGGTGGGCGCGGGTGCTGAGAAGAACTCGATCTTCGCGTTCACGATCGCGTCGCGCTCGATGAAATCGAGCTGTACGCCGAGGTGCTGAGCGCCGTGGCGGCCGCCGACCGGCCGCTGACCTCCACCGAACTCGACGAGGTGCTTGGTCTCGGGCCCGTCGTGACGGTGTCGGTCGGCTCAGTCTGACCCGATCAGGCCGCTGGCGAACATCACGTCGGTATCCCAGTGCGTGAACCCAAGCGACTCGTATAGGCGGATCGCGGCGGTATTGTCCTCATCGACGTAGAGCATCACCTCGAACAGGCCCCGTGAGCGCAGGTGGCGCAGGCCCACCAGAGTCAGCGCGCGACCGAGCCCGGTGCCGCGCTCCGCCGGGTCGACGCCCACCACGTAGACCTCGCCGATCGGCTCGTGGCCGTGCACGGACCCGTCGCGTGCCTGCCCGTGGATCTTCGTCCAGTGAAATGCCACCAGCTTCCCGCCGCGCTCGGCCAGGAAGAATCCGGCCGGGTCGAACCATGGTTCCCGCTCGCGGAGATCGAGGTCGCCGCGAGTCCACCCGCCCTGTTCAGGGTGGTGGGCAAAGGCCCGGGCATTGAGGTCGGTCCACTCATCCTCGTCCTGGCCCACCTTGAAGGTGCGGACATTGACGTCAGGGGGGAGGTGCGGCTGCTCAAGCCAGGCCCGCAGGGACCGCCGCATCTGCCAGAGCGAGCGAACCCTCGTGAATCCGGCCGCCGAGGCGAGCCGGGCCGCCGCGGGCAGGTCGCCATGGGCCCACAGCCGCAGCTGGCGGCCGTCGGCCTCGGCCGCCAGCGCGCGCAATAGCTCCAGGCCCAGGCCATGTCGGCGGTGACGAGGATGAATGACGAGTTCGCCGCTCGGTCCCGCGACCGGATCAGTCGGATCGAGGTGGGCATAGCCGGCCAGCTCACCGCCGCTGACCAGCAGCAGATTGCGGGCGCCCGGGTCGCCGCCGTATCGCAGGTGGAGCATCACGTGCTCGGACAGCGGGCCCACGCCATCTTCGTCCGTGGCCGCGCCGACCAGGCCGAGTACCGCTGCTGCCTCGGACTCGGAGATCTTGTCCCGGACAGTGATTTCCGGCGCCCGGCCGTCACCGCTGCGCATGCGCGGAACGCGCCTCCTTCCGCTCGGCCCCGGTTGCGGGACCGCCGCGATCGGGCTCCGGGCCGCCTGGCCTGGTATCGCTGCGGCCCCGTCCGGTTTCGCGGCGGCCGCCGCCCGGCCCGGTTTCGCGGCGGCCACCGTCCGGCTGGGTTTCGCGGCGGTTGTCGTCCTGTGCTGTCTCGCCGCGGCCGCGGTCTGAGCCCGCCGGCCTCTGATCGTCACCAGTCCCGTCTCGGTCGCCCGGCTCTCCGCTGTCCGGTCCGCCGTCCTTCACGGTGCGCTCAGAGTCGCCCTTGACCGGGACGAAGCGATAGCCCACGTTGCGCACGGTGCCGATCAGCGCCTCGTGCTCGGCGCCCAGCTTGGCTCGCAGCCTGCGTACGTGCACGTCGACGGTTCGGGTACCGCCGAAGTAGTCGTAACCCCAGACCTCCTGCAGCAGCTGGGACCTGCTGAAGACCCGGCCCGGAGACTGGGCCAGGAACTTCAGCAGCTCGAATTCCTTGAAGGTCAGGTCGAGCGCCCGGCCGCGCAGCCTGGCTGAGTAGGTGACCTCATCGATGGCCAGGTCCCCCGAGCGGATCTCGCCCGACACCTCCGGAGCGGCCCGGGCGATAGCGATGCGCAGTCTCGCGTCAACCTCCCCGGGCCCGGCCGTATGCAGGATCACGTCGTCGGCGCCCCAGTCAGCGGAGACCGCCGCCCAGCCTCCCTCGGAGACGATGACCAGCACCGGTGCCTCGAGGCCGGCCGTCCGCAGCTGCCGCAGCAGCTGCCTGACCTGCACCAGGTCACGCCGGGCGTCCACCAGTACCAGGTCAGCGGGCGGTGCGCCGACAGCTGAGGAGGCGACCGCCGGAGCGGCCCGGACGGTATGCGGCAGCAGGCTCAGCGAGGGCAGGACCTCCGCGGGCGGCTCTGGTGCGCTGCTGAGCAGGAGCACATTGCTCAACCGCTGCCCCCTCCGGCTCGGCGTGCAGCCGCGGGATGCTGCCCGTTAGTCCCGCAATGACCGGGGTCGGCCGCACCCGGATCCGCTATAAGCGAGGATAGCTGACATGGCGATTGTGACCCTTCGATACTGGGCTGCGGCGAAGGAGGCGGCCGGAGTCGGCGAAGAGACCATCACCGCCCAGACCCTGGCCGAGGCCCTGGCCCGGGCGGGTGGCCAGCGGCCTGCTGGTGGCGCCGGGCTGAATACGCGCCTGCGGGAGGTCCTGGCGCGGTCGTCGTTCCTGATCGACGGCGTTCCCGTGGGCGTACGGCCGCCGGAGGCGGTCATGCTCGGCGATGCGGCCGTCATCGAGGTGCTGCCGCCTTTCGCCGGAGGCTGATGCTCAGCGACGCGGCCGTCATCGGGCACTCGCGGCGACCGGCCACCGCCGATAGCCTTGGCCCGCGATGGCCGCCCCGCTGCTGATCACGATTCTTGTGGTCCTGGTCCTGATCGCGCTGCTGGCCGCCGTGGACCGGATCCTCGCGGCCGCCGTCGCCGATCAGATCAGCGTCCGGGTCGCCGTCGCCAATGACCTGCAGGCCAGGCCGAGCGTGCGCGTCCTGGGATTTCCTTTCCTCACCCAGCTCGCGTCCGGCGACTACCGTGAGGTGGCCGTCACGCTCAGCAGCCTGACCGCGGGCGGGGTCGAGCTCTCCGAACTCGATGCCCGTTTCACCGGCGTGCACGCGCCGATGGGAAACCTCCGGTGGCCCGGCCGCTCGGAGATAACCGCCGAGCATGCGAGGGCGACCGCAATCGTCGGTTTCGGCGTTCTCAGCCAGCGACTGCCGCCCGGGCTGGTGCTCAGTCCGGTCGGCAGTGAGCTGCGGATCACCAGCACGGTCCTGGGCGTCCCGGTCCCCGGCACCCTCGCGCTGAGCGTCTCCCCGGCAGGCATCACCATCACCCCGCGGATCACCGGCGTGCCGGCCATGGTCGGTTTTGTCATCCCGCTCCGGGCACTGCCGCTCCGGCTGTCGGTCACCTCGGTGAGCGTCACCGAGCAGGGCCTCAGGGTCAACGCTTCCGGGCGGAATGTGCGGCTGGTCGGCCTGCCCGGCGATGACCAGCCCGCGGGACCTGATTTAGCCACCAGGTGAACCAGACCGGCCAGACTGGCCGTTGAGAAGGGTATGGCAGGGGTGGGAAGCGGAAGCGCCGGCGCCGGCCGGTCCAACGGGCCGGTCTCCGACGAGATGCTCGTTCGCACCCTGTACGCGGAGCACGCCGGCCCGCTGCTGCGGTACGCCCTCCACCTGACCAGCGGTGACCGGCATCGCGCTGAGGACATCGTGCAGGAAACCCTGCTGCGGGCGTGGCTGCATCCGGGCGCGATCGCGGACCGGCCTGCCCGCCCCTGGCTGTTCGCGGTGGCCAGGAACCTGGCTGTCGACGCTTACCGGGCCCGCAAGGCGCGGCCCCGTGAGGTGGGCGAGGGCGCGCTGGAGCTGGTTCAGGCCCCGGACGAGGCCGATCGCGCGCTTGAGTCGTGGGCGGTGGCTGACGCGCTCCAGACCCTGCGGCCAGACCATCGATCGGTGCTGATAGAGACGTATTACCGGGGCCGGTCGGTGGCCGAGGCTGCCACTGCGCTCGGCATACCGGCGGGTACCGTTAAATCTCGGACTTTTTACGCGCTGCGCGCGCTCAAGCTGGCACTGGAAGAACGGGGGCTCGCGCCATGACCGAGCTCTCAGACTGCGGGGAGATCCGACTTGCGCTGGGGGTCTACGTGGTGGGCGCGATCGATCCCGCCGAGCGCGCCATCGTCGATGTCCACCTGAACCACTGCCCGGCTTGCCGGGAGGAGCTAGCGGGGCTGGCCGGGCTGCCTGCCCTGCTGGGCCGGGTTCCGGCCCGCGACGTCGAACGGCTGACGGCCTCAGGCGCTTCGCCGGGGGATTCCGAGGAACCACCGCCTGAGCTGCTGAACTCACTGCTGCGGCGGGTCGCCGCCCGGCGCAAGGCGCGCAGGTGGCGGACGATCACGGTAGCGGCGGCCGCGGCTGTCATCGCGGTGGCAGGCGGCCTGGCGGGCGGCATGGCGATCTCGCACGAGTTCAGCCACGGCTCGCAGGTGGCCAGCCCGCAGGCGGGGCCGCCGGCTTACACAGCAGGCCCACCGGCTCAGAAATATGAGACCAGGTCGTACACCGACGCGCGTACGCACGTCACCGCAGTCGTGGCCTACCACCCCGCGGCGTGGGGAACCTCGATGCACGTGTGGGTCAGCGGCATCCGCGCCGGGACGACCTGCGAGTTCTGGGTGGTGAACACCGACGGCCAGCGGTCGATTGCCGGAGGCTGGATCGTGGCGCGCGGCCCAAAGGACCAGTGGTACATGGCGTCGACGCCGGTCCAGGGTTCGAAGATCCGGAGCTTCCAGGTGACAGCGGCCGGGCAGGTCCTGGTCACCGTTCCGGCTATCTGACCGGCGCCGGCTGCGGGAGCCGGGAATGCGTCGGCTGTTCCCGGTGCTTAGTTGGTCGTGATTGTGGGCTTCATCGTGCTGGCCGTCGTCCTCGCCGTGTCCCTGGCGGCTGGCTTGACCTGGCAGCGGCGCAACGGGGTGATGCGCGCGCCGCGCAGGCCGGAGGCGGCCCGGGCGTTCGCCTCGGCGGGCGGGTCGGCGGCATCACCGGGCGGGTCGGCGGCGCCGCCGGCCGGGCCGGCCGTCACCCCGGCCGAACTGGGCGCTCCGCTGGGCTCCACGGCCACGCTGGTGCAGTTTTCTACCGCGTTCTGCGCGCCGTGCCGTGCCACCCGGCGGATCCTGACCGAGGTGGCCGGGATGATCGACGGGGTCACGCACGTGGAAATCGACGCTGAGTCTCGCTTGGACCTGGTCAGGAGCCTGGATGTGCGGCGGACCCCCACCGTTTTCGTGCTCGGGCCTGACGGCCGCGTCGCCAAGCGGGCGAGCGGCCAGCCCACTAAGGCCGCTGTGATCGCCGCCATCGGCGAGGTGACATAGAGTGGGTTTTCCTATTCTTCTGATCGGGAAAGATGACAGTGACAGCAACCGGAGCCGCACGTAGCATCGGCTACGTGCCCGACGGGATCATGGCTCCGCGCACGGCCGGCCGCCGCAGCAGGCGACGCTGACCAAGCGCCGCGCGGTCGACTTCTGCCTGGTCGCCACCGCCATCTGTCCGGCGGCCTGGGGCTGGAGCCAGCAGGCCGCGCGGGCCTGCGCCGACCGAAACTGACTCTCCGCCACCGCCTGGGTCCTGCGCGGCGCGGCCACGGCCGCTCACGACCAGGCGCATCCCCGCTGCAGGGAGGTGACGCTAACCAGCCCGTCCTGTCCCAGGACACGCAGGCAGCACCGCTAGAAAACTCCCCCCTGGAAGGATGCCGCGATGGAGATTGATCCGAGAGGGCCGCGCTTCGGCGCGCTGATCACCCTGGTGGTCTTTGCCGTCGTGCTGCTCACCGGAAGCGTGTGGCTGATCGCCGCCCAGGCGCTGGTGTTTGCCGCGGGCACCTTCCTCGGCCTGCGCAACTCTCCGTACGGACTGATCTACCGCTGGCTGGTGCGGCCGCGCCTGGGCCCGCCCGCCGAGCTCGAGCCCGAGGCACCGCCGCGGTTCGCTCAGGGCATGGGCTTGGTCATCAGCGTCATCGGCGTGATCGGCTACGCGACGGGCCTAACGCCGCTGGGGATGGCCGCAGCCTCGGCCGGGATCGTCGCCGCGTTCCTTAACGGGATCTTCGGCCTATGCCTGGGCTGCGAGATGTATCTGCTAATCCGACGAATCTGGCCGGGCCGCCACGCGCTGGTGCCGGCTGAAGCTGACAAGGAGGTTCCGATATGAGCCGTTCCGACGTACTCGTGGACGCCGACTGGGTCCAGGCCCATGGAAACGACCCCGGCGTCGTGCTGGTGGAGGTGGACGAGGACACCAGCGCTTACGATAAGGGCCACATCCGCGGCGCCGTGAAGATTGACTGGAAGACCGACCTGCAGGACCCGGTGCGCCGGGACTTCGTGGACCGGGCCGGCTTCGAGTCCCTGCTCTCCAAGCGCGGCATCGGCAACGACGACACGGTGATCCTGTACGGCGGCAACAACAACTGGTTCGCGGCGTACGCGTACTGGTACTTCAAGCTGTACGGGCACAACAACGTCAAGCTGCTCGACGGCGGCCGCAAGAAGTGGGAGCTCGATGGGCGCAAGCTGGTCACCGAGGTGCCCGAGCGCGCCGCGACCAGCTACCAGGCCAGCGAGCAGGACCAGTCGATCCGGGCTTTCCGCGACGAGGTGGTCGCCGCGATCGGCCAGCTCAACCTGGTCGACGTCCGCTCGCCCGACGAGTTCGCGGGCCGTCTGCTCGCCCCGGCGCACCTGCCGCAGGAGCAGGCCCAGCGGGGTGGCCACATCCCGACCGCGAAGAACGTCCCCTGGTCGAAGGCAGCGGCCGAGGACGGCACCTTCAAGTCGGACGACGCGCTGCGCGCGCTCTACGGCGACGAGGCCGGCCTGGACTTCGGCCGGGACACGATCGCTTACTGCCGGATCGGCGAGCGGTCCGCGCACACCTGGTTCGTGCTGCACGAACTGCTCGGCCAGCCGAACGTGAAGAACTACGACGGCTCCTGGACCGAGTACGGCTCGCTGGTCGGGGTCCCGATCGAAGTGGGTGACGCCAGGTGAGCAGCGAAGGCTGCGGCGCGCAGGCCGGCGGGGCGGCCCTGCCTGCAAATGCTGGCAGCCAGGCGGTGGTACAGGGCAGAGTGACGCAAAACGGGACCGCGGTGCCGGTCGGCTACGCGAGGCTGCTCAACGAGGGCGGTGAATTCGTCGCCGAGGTGCCGCTCGGCGACGATGGCGGATTCAGGTTCTTCGCCGCCCCCGGGACGTGGACGCTGCGGGTGCTCGCCCCCGGCGGCCTCCGGGCCGAGCGCACCGTCTCCGCGGACACCGGCAAGGTGGCCGAGCTGGAGGTTGCCGTCTGACCGAAGTTGGTCATATTTCCTGATGGTGGCGGCTTCGCGCGCTCAGCGCGCGAAGCCGCCACCATCATGTTGATGCGCCCTGCAGCTCAGCCGAGCCGCAGGTCGCAGCGTGACGTTTCCCTACTTGCCACCTGTTCGTCGCCTTTTAATCCACTTGCTGTTCAGCTCCTCGTTGCCTAAGCCCTCTAGAACTGGTGTTGGCCGTCACCGGTGCGGCCGTATTTCTATCCAGTCGCCATCTCCAGTCGCCGGAACGAGGCGGGTCACACATGTCGATCGGGGGCCGATCCGGTCAGGTCAGAACCGGGTGCGGACGTTACATCTGGCCCACGGGGTCGACGTGAAGTGGCTGCGGCGCACTGGACGGGTGATCATCGTTTTCTCGCGGCACAATGCGAAGTGATCAGCATGCCGGGACCCAGCGAGCGGCCGGTATCCGACGATGACGAATTGGCCCCGGCGCCAGGACCTGGCCGCCGGGCCGAGGATGGAATGCGGCTAGGGCGGGGGAGTCCGCGGCCCAGGGCGCAGCCCCGGTCGGCCAGCGGGGTGCTGGCGGACCGGATGGCCGCAGCATTGATCCATCACGAGCCCGGCTGGCGGATGCCACGGCACAGCGCCCTCGCCCGCCGTTACAACGTGAGCACCGCGGAGATCGACGCCGCCATGACGGAACTGGCCGCCAGGCACTTGATCCGCCGCCTGCCCGACGGCCAGGCCTACCGGGCCAGTCCCGCGGAGTATCTCATTTCACTCGAGGGCATCCCCGGGCTCGCCGCCCGCCTCGATCCGATGGGCGGCGACATCTCCTGCCGCAGCCGCCAGGTCTCGGTACGGCGGGTTCCCGAGGACATCGGCTGGGCTCTCCGGCTCCCGCCCTCCGACCCGGTCTGCGTCATCAGGTTCCTCTGGACCGCGGACGGGCAGCCCGCCGCGTTCGCCACGACTTACCTGCCGGCCGACGCCGCCGGAGCATACCTAGAGCCGGGCGCCGGCTCCGCCTTTACCCCCCTGCCGCTGACCACCGTCTCAGCGGCCGCTGAGCGGTCAGGAACCGCGCCGGCCGCGCAGCCGGGCGCCCTCCATGTGGAGATGCAGCCGCCCCCGCCCTCGGTTGCCAGGAGCCTACGGCTGGCGCCAGGCCAGCTCGCCGCCGTGGTGACCGTCAGGTTCGATGATCCTGTCGAAGGGGATCCGGTGGCGCTGACCGTCGCCGTCTGCCGCTCCGACCTGTTCCGGATCGTGATCTCCTCCGATGAACGGCCCCTCGCGGATGACGATACGGGTAGTTTTTCGGGAGTCTGGACACATGCGGTGGAAGGCTGGGAGCCTTGACCCTAAATGCCTGCCCCCGCCGTAATCCCATGTCTCTGCCATGACCCCTGTCTCTGCCATGACCTCTGTACAGCGCGTGCCACGGCGCGCGCGCTACCTCATTCCGGTCCAGACTCCCCGCCGCACTGAGTTAGTAGCCGCCCTGTGCGCGGCCGCGGTCCTCGCCCACGCGGTCTTCGCTCAGCTCACGCTGCTGCTCGTGATCGTGTTTTACGCGACGAGCAGGCTGACCAGATGGCGGCCGCAATGGCTGCTGGTCCCGGCGGCCGCCGGGCTGGTCTGGGCGCTGGCCATCGGCCCGGCCGCGGCGGCGGCCCGGCTGACCGCCGGCCCGCGGCACGTCCTTAACTACTTTGGCGGGAGCGCGAGCCACCCAGGACGGATCCTGCACCCGGCAGGGGCGTTCAGCGGGCTGACGCACTGGCTGCCGGGGCAGTTTCCGCTGGCGCTGATGCTCGCCGCCGCCGAAGCGGCCGGCCTATGGTGGCTGGACTGGCTGCACGCGGCCGACTGGGCATCCGGCCAGCCCCGGCCCGGGCTGCTGGTCGCGGTGCGCAGGCGCTGGACGGCCGGCCTGATCCGGTCAGGCGGCGTGGTCACCGCGGACGGCGGGTGCGTGGGGGTCGATATCGCGACGGGTCGGCCCGCGACCATCTCGTGGCGGGAGGCCGAAGGCGGTGTGATCTGCGCCGGGCCCGCCGGATCGCTCGACGCCGCCGCAGCGGCGGGCGCCGCGGGACGGCGGGGTGGCCGCCCGGGAGGCGGGCCAGGCAGCCGGCCGGGCAGCGGGCTCGCCGAGATGTGCTTCCTGCTGGCTCACGCCGGGATCCGGCGCCGTAAGCCGGTCATCGTCATCGACCTGACCGGGTCCGGCTGGCTGGCCGAGTCGCTGACGGTCGGCTGCGACGCGGCGGGCGCCCCGCTGCGCTGGTTCGGCGCGGACGGGCCCGGCTGCTACGAGCCGGTCCGAGGCGGCGATCCGGTCCAGGCGGCTGCTCTGGTCACCGGCATGATCGACTGGTCAGGAACCCCGGACCAGCACCGGCGCACCTGCGCCGCCTACCTGAACGACGCGTTCGCCGTCATGGCCGCCGCGCCTGCCGACCCGGGGCTGCCGGTGCTCGATGACCTGGCCACCCTGCTCAGCCCGGAGGCGCTGCGCGCCAGGCTCGGCCGGGTGCCCGCCTATCACCCGCGCCGGACGGCGCTTGCGGACCGGGTCGTCGTCTCGGTCCAGCAGGCAGTGGCCGACCCGGCCGCGTTGTCGGTGCCCGGCACCGCGCTGGCGATGCTCCGGGCCTCGGCTCTAGGACACTGGCTAGCCCCGGGGCCAGCGCGGATCAGCCTCGGCCAGGCGGTCAGGGACCGGGCGGTGGTCACGTTCTCGCTGGACCGTGCCGTTCATGATCGTCCGGCCAGCATGATCGCGAGCCTGGCCGCCGCTGACCTGGTGGCCGTCTGCGCCGAACTCGGTCGGATCGGCGTGCCCGGCGACGCGCTGGCCTGGATCCACGGCTGCGAGGCAGTAGACCACCGGACGCTCAGCGACCTGGTCGCCGCCGGCCCGGGCGCCGGGCTGGCCGTCCTGCTCAGCACCGCCTCAGCCGCCGCGGCCGAGCGCCTGGCCGGGACCGTCAACGTGGTGCTGGCGCGGGGTCCCGCCGACCCAGCCGTCGCCGCGCGATTCGCTGGCCTGGCGAGTTCCGCCGGATCCCGCACCGGCCTCGCGGATTCCGCCGGGCCGTCGGCCGGGCCCACTCGGGGCGGGAGTTCCGGCGCAGCCAATGGGCTGGCGCCCGATTATCCGTTTAGCCTCGAAGGCAATCATCGGGTCGGCGCGGACTTCCTGCGCAACGCCAGCAGCGCGGAATTTGCCCTGCTGGTCAAGGGCCCGCGGCCCCGGGTCATGCCGCTGTGCCGCAGCGTGCCTGGTGCTGGGCCAGGACGGCGCCGATGAGCACCCGCGAGCAGTCAGCGTTCTCCGCGCAGCGGATGCCAGCGGCGGCGGCGGGCCCGGAGCAGGACCAGGCGGAGGTCCCAGCCGACGCGGCCGCGGGCGGGCCGTTCGCGGGGAGTCGGGCTGCAGCGGGGCCGGCGGCCGGGAGTCGGAACGCAGCCCGCCCCGCCGTGTCCGGCCTGCGGCGCCCGGTCGCCCGCGTGCGGCCGGACCGCGTTTATCTCGGCTGGCAGTACGCGGTGCGCTGCCCAGATCCCGGCCCGGCGCCGCGGCGCCCGGCACCCCCGGCCGGGGTGCAGATGGACGAGGGCTGGTTAGCCGCACAGCACCGCGAGGACAGCAGGCTGAGCCGGCCGGCCAAGGTCGCGTGCGCGGGAGCGGCCGCCCTGGCCTGCGGCGTTCTAGCGCTCGGCATCGTCGGCGCGGCGAACCCATGGCTGACCGGTCTCGGGCTGGCCGCCTGCCTGGCCGTCGCGGCATCCAGTGGCCGGGCTATCCGGCGCGGCGCAGTTGGGCTCCAGTCCCGGATAGCGGCCGAGCAGCAGCGCCTGGCGAAGATCGGCGCGGTGCAGCAGAAACGGCTGGCCGCCCGGCAGGAACTGCACGCCAGGCAGTTCCGGGCCTGGCAGTCCCGGCGGGTGGCTTTTGAGCGGCAGCCGCAGTGGTACTCGGTTTCGCTGCCTGCCGACATCGACCGGGTGGACGTGGCCGGCGGAACCCTGGCCGGCTGGTCGGCGATGCTCAGCATGATCGCCGTACCGCGGCTTGGCGCGGGCGGCGAGGTCACCGTCCTAGACCTCACCGAGGGCGCGGTCGCGACCGACCTGCTCGCCGTGGCCCGCGGTTCCGGGATTCAGCCGCTGGTCTGGGTGCTGCCCGAGGACCTGCCCAGGCTGGATCTCGGTACCGGCCTGGGCCGGGAAGCGGTCACTGACCTGCTGTCGGCGACCGTGACCGCGAGTGGTGACGGCGCGGGCGACCAGGCGACCGGCAGCGCCATCCTGGAGCGCGTCCTGCAGGTACTGGGCGCCGAGGCGAGGATTGCCCAGGTGACCGCCGCGCTGCGGGCGCTCGGCCAGGTCGGTGATCCCCGCAGCGACCTGAGCTCAGGCCTGCTGACATCCGCCCAGCTCGAGCAGATCACGGCGCTTTATGGCCGCGGTGCCGCCGACCGGGTGGTGATCGACCGGGCCTGGGCACTGGAGTCCAGGCTCCGCAAGCTTGAACAGCTCGGTTCCGCTCCGGTTCAGCTGCCGCCCAGCCGTCTCCGGGTCGCAGCGCTGGACCGCAGGTCAGGGCCAGTGACCACTAAGGTGCTCGGCACCTACATGACGGTCGCACTGGCGCACATGCTCCGCCAGGCGCCCGCGGCCACCGCTGGTGAGCGGTGGCAGCGGACCCTGTGTGTGCTGGGCGCCGACCGGCTGGCCGGCGACGTGATCGACCGGCTCTGCGACGCCTGCGAGGTGTCCGGCACCGGCCTGGTCGTCGCCTACCGGGCGCTGCCCGGCCACGCCAGGGAGCGGCTGGGCCGCGGTAACGCGGCGGTCGCGTTCATGCGGCTGGGGAACGCGCAGGACGCCAAGGCGGCCAGTGAGCAGATCGGCACCGAGCATCGTTTCGTGCTGAGCCAGCTGACCGAGACGGTCGGCACGTCGGTCACCGACACCGGCGGCGATTCCTATACCAGCACTGTCGGCACGGCCGACTCGCTGGCTGATTCGGCGTCCGTTAACGAGAGCTCAGGCCGCAGCCGCAGCCGCGGCCAGAGCCGGGCTGGCGGCGCTGCCCCGTTTGGCAACTTCACCGGGTCGGCGGGCAGGGATACCAGCCATTCGACGGGGACCTCTGACTCCCGGTCGATCACCGCGGGCATCAACTCAAGCACAGCCTGGGGGCTGAGCACGTCCACAGCGGTGGGCGCCAGCGTCTCGCTGGCCCGTAGCAGCCAGCGGTCCCGGGAATTCCTGGTAGAGCAGCATGAACTGCAGCAGCTTCCGCCCAGCGCGATGATCGTCAGCTACGCCTCGCCCGCGGGTCGCCAGGTCGTACTGGCCGACGCGAACCCGGGCATCTTCGGGCTGCGGACCTCGACCCTGCTCAGCCTGGACGAGGCGGCGCGCGCAGCGGCAGCGGGCCCGGGCGGCGCGGCTGCCGGAGCGCTGGGCGGCGCGGGCGGCGGAGCGCTGGGCGGCGCGGGTGCCGGAGCGCTGGGCGGCGCGGGTGCCGGAGCGCTGGGCGGCGCGGGCAGCGCGAGCCAGGACGCCGGAGCGCTGGGCGGCCTATTGGATGGTGCGGGCTCAGCAGCCGGCCGGGGTGCGGGCTCAGCAGCCGGCCCGGCGGGTTCGGCCGGCCTGGCGGGTTCGGCTGGCCCAGCCGGCTTTGCGGTTCCTAGGGCTCCGGACGCCGGACCGAACCTCGGGCCGCCCCCTGAGCGCCTGGACTGGCGCAGGCCCCGGCGCCGACGCGGCGATGATCGCCCCTTGAGCTAGGCATTCTCCGGAGGACGCCGCTGGCGGTCATGACGCGTGCCGGTACCTGAAGGATCGCGACCGGCGTGCTCGAGGGCGGTCGGGGTGCAGCCAGGCGGCCCGGCCCTTATTGTCAGCCGGCGTCGGCTGGCTGGCAGTAGAAGTTGCGCAGCGTTGCGGTGGCGCTGCCGAGGGCCACGCAGAGCAGCAGGAGCCGGGTCAGGCTGGTGCGGCCGCCTGCGCCCGCGGGACGATGTGATGCGGGTGGCAAGCCGCCGGGGGGCTGGTCACAGCCCGGGAACCGGCAGTGCCGGTCCCGGGCGATCACCGCCTGGCGCGATGGTGGGGACCGTGTGGCATGCGGCTATCTCAAGGCCAGGTTGACTGCGAACACATGGTCCTCAGGTAGCGAACGGCCCGCGGAGCGAACGGGCCCGGGCAGATACTGGCTGGCATGGTTCTGGACGGTTTCGTTCTTGCGCTCGACGGCTTTGAGGCTGTGCTCGCGGGGGTTGCGCCTGACCGCTGGGACGCGCCATCGCCGTGCTCGGGCTGGCGTGCCGCCGATGTCGCCGGTCACGTGATCGGTGACCTGCGGGCCGTTGAGGCGTACGCGACCGCGCACGACGAGGCAGGCAATGCCGCTGATCCGAGATCCGCTGGCGGAGCGGATCTGTCCGGGCCGGCCGCGGCGGGGTCGTCCGGGCCGGCCGGGGCGGGGTCACCAGCGTGCGTCCGGGCGGGAACGTCCCCGGCGGGAGGCCCGGCGTCCTCGGCGGGGTCGGGGTGCGGGCGGTGCGGGTGCTCGCAGTCGCCCGCCGCGGCGCGCAGCGCCTGCAGCACGACCGCCCCGTCGGTCGCGGGCAGCCGGGCGGTGATCGTCACCGAGCCGTCCCCGGCCACATGGACGGCTACCCGCCGCGCTGCCTGGCTCGCCAGCTGTTCGCTGTCGGAGGCGGTGCGGTGGGCGGCGGCGAACCGCTCGCACTGCGCGGCGGTCATCGGGCCGGTGATCTCGGCCAGGCCTGCCTCGGTCGCCGTGATGGCGATCCGGGTCAGCGCCCGGACCTTCGCATACGACATCCGGCCGGCCGCGAACTGCGCGGTGATCACCGGCAGGCCGGCCAGCGCCCGGGCGACCCGTACCTGCTCGCGAGCGGTGCCCGGGGCGACCTGGCATTTCCAGGCCAGCCACGCCGCGCACGAGGGCAGGTCCCAGCACGCCCAGCCGCGCCGGGCGTCGAACTCGGCGACCAGCTGCAGGAACCGGCAGGTCCCCGCGGCCAGGTGCCCGGCCAGCTCGCAGATCCGCTCCTCCAGCCACTCCAGCGGCGCGTCCGGGCCCCCCGGCCCGCCCGGGCCAGCGCCGTCCCGGGCCAGCGCCGCCCGGGCCAGCGCCGTCCGGGCCAGCGCCGCCCGGGCTGCCCGCCGCAGTCCCAGCGCTTGCCTGGCTGCCATCTGCCCGGTCATCGATAGTGCTTAACACAAAGCTTTCGTCCATGTGTTCGATAGTAACGAGCAGCTCCGACATTCCCCGGCCACCGGGCGGCGGTGCAGCGGTCTGGCTGGCGGACAGGCCGAACGGGACCGGCCTGTCCCGGCCAACCGGGTGGCGGCCCGCGCTATTGGCTGGTATGCACGCAATGTGCCCTCGACCGCTGCCCTCGCACGCGGTGCCGCTGGTCCCTGGTACCGGGTCCAGGCCATCACCGCCACTGGCAGTGGAGGCACCGCTGAGCAAGACTACGCATCGGTGCTGCCCGCCGCGATGAACGCGGCGCTGCGCGGCCGCCCGCTCGTGGCTGGATGGCTGTCGAGAGGCGGCGGCGCACCGCTCGATCTGATCAGCAACGCCGGGCCGCTTCCGGCGGCCCGCGCCGGGAACCTTGACTCGGGCTGGGGGACAGCAGCGGACCGCGCTGTAGCGCCGGAGGGCGCCAGGGCCGATGACGGGGGCGGGTCGCGCGAATTACTCTTCCCATGGGGTGCCCGGGGCGTGCGACTGCCTGGCCGCCTGCTGGAAGATCTGGACCGCCTCGTCTGGGCGCCGTGCCCGGGCCGTCAGGCGGTGCCGCTCGGCGGCAATTCCGGCGATCAGGAGGGCCCCCGGCGGCCCCGCCCCGGTTCTCCTGCCGGGCCGGGCGGCAGTGGCGCGCTGCGAGGCAGCAACTACGACGGAGGCCCGCAGCCGACGCTGTTCGAATCGGCGCTCACGACCCTTATCACCAGGCCCTTCGGCTGGCTCGTGGTGGCGGAGCCGGCCGGGACACTGGACGCGGAGATCGCGGATCTGCGCACCCAGCTGAACGTGCTGCGGCGCTACGACGAAGAGAACGCGAGGTTCGACGCGGAGCGGGCGCAGCGCCGTCTGGCGGAGCTTGACGCCTTCCGCGAGGCCGGCCTGTGGAACGTGCGGGTGCTGGCCGGCGCGGCCAGCGCGGAAGAACTGCGGCTGATCGCCCCGGTCCTGGTCGGGGCGGCCGACCTGGGCGCCCACCCGTACCGGCTGCGCAGCGGGGAGGGAGCGTGCCACCTGGCCGACGCGCTGGCGGCCACGCTCGCCGACACCGGCGACGGTGCCGGGGTGCCCTTCACCGCGACCGCGGGCGCCTTCGTAGCCCTGACCGGCCTGCCGCGCCTCGAGGTTCCGGGGCTCCGGGTGCTGCACCCCGGCTACTTCGACCTGACCAGCGAAGCCGGCGGCGAACAGGCGATTGAGCTCGGTGCGATCCTGGATGTCGCCGACCGGCCGGTGGGGACGTTCCGGGTGCCGCTGGCGACCCTCAACCGGCATGCCTTCGTCACGGGCGCGACCGGCGCGGGGAAATCCCAGACGGTCAGGCACATGCTCGAGCAGCTGGCCCGGGCGGGCATCCCATGGCTGGCCGTCGAGCCGGTCAAGTCCGAGTACGCGGCGATGGCGGGCCGGATCGGCGGGACAGGCCAGGTGATCGTCATCAGGCCGGCCGATCCCGGCGCGGTGCCGCTGTCGGTGAACCCGCTCGCTCCCGAGCCCGGCTACCCGGTGCAGGCGCACATCGACATGGTGCGGGCGCTGTTCCTGGCCGCCTTTGATGCCCACGAGCCCTTCCCTCAGATCATCTCCCAGGCCCTGCAGCGCGCCTACGAGGCGTGCGGCTGGGATCCGGTGACCGGCGGGGGCCAGCCCGGAGCCCGGGCCGGACCGCTCGTCCCGACCCTGGCGCAGCTGCAGCGGGCGGCGCTCGAAGTGATCGAGGAGGTTGGCTATGGCCGGGAACTGCAGGCTGACGTCCGAGGTTTCGTGGATGTGCGGCTGCGGTCGCTTCGGGTCGGCTCGGCCGGCCGGTTCTTCGAGGGCGGGCATCCGGCCGACATCGGCGCGCTACTGCGCACGAACGTGGTGCTGGCCATCGAGGATGTCGCCAACGACGAGGACAAGGCATTTCTGATCGGCACGCTGATCATCAGGATCGCCGAGCACCTGCGGCTGCGGGCACGTTCCGCGCCCGGTAGCGGCTTGGGGCACGTCATCGTCATCGAGGAGGCCCACCGGCTGCTGCGCGCCGAGCGGGAAGGCGCGAGCGGCCATGCCGTGGAATTGTTCGCCAGCATGCTGGCCGAGATCCGGGCCTACGGCGAGGGCATCATCGTGGCCGAGCAGATCCCGGCCAAGCTCGTACCGGACGTGGTGAAGAATACCGCGCTCAAGGTCCTGCACCGGCTGCCCGCGGCCGACGATCGCCAGGTCGTCGGCGCTGCCATGAACCTCGACGACGATCAGTCCAGGCAGGTGGTCTCGCTGCCGCCTGGTCAGGCCGCCGTATTCGCCGACGGGATGGACCGGCCGCTGCGGATCCGGATCCCGTTCGGCGGCGACCGGGAGCGCGTCCGGCCTGCCCGGGGCCGCGTTACAGACCGCCTTCCGGACTGCGGCTGCCCTGATGACGGCCCCGGCCGCAGGCCCGGCTGGGCCGTGGCCCGCGCCACGGGCCCGGCCGGGCTGGTCGGCCCGGCAGCCCTGCTCCTGGCCAGGCGCTCGGCGGCCTGCGGCCCGACCTGCGCCGCCGGAATTCCCTGCACCCTGCTTGACCTCCGCGCGGCCGACGTGCTGGTCAATGCGGCTGACGGCGCATGGCTCCGGGTCTGGACCGAGGCCCTGGCGCTCGCCTTCCTCACCGGCCGGCCACTTCCCCTGGTGCCCGGGCCGCTGCGGCTGAGGTGGTCCGCTCTTGGCCGGCGGCTTCGCGAATGCATGCTGGCTACCGCGATCGACCAGGCGCTGCACGGCCGGGTCCTGACCGTCCGGGCGTGGTATGACCCCGGGCAGCTCGCGACGACCATGGCCGGCACGGCCTTGCCGCTTCTGGACGGCGGGCCTGCGGTCACGACGCGGACCGGCGCCGCCTGGGTCATACCCCAGCTGCAGTGGCTGCACGAGGCCGAGCACCTCTGCCCCTTCGGTGCCGGGGCGCCGGATCCGTTCGCCCCGGCGCCGCCGCTTGAGTTCCCGCTCGCGGGCCTGGCGGACGGCCCGGGCGTACGAGTCGGGCAGCGGGCCAGCGGCTTGCGCAGGCATCCGCTTTCGATGGAACTGGCCAGGAACCGGCTAGCCGCCTGGACCGTGCTGCTCGGCGAGGATGACCAGCGCGGATTCACCGACGACCTGGCCGCTGTGGCGATCGGGGTAAGCCTTCGCAGGCAACTTCGCGAGGTCGCAGGTGAGATGGGAATCGCAGGGTGGCTCGAAACGGTACTCTCGTGGCCGCGCAGATTCATTGTCGGGCCTGTCGGCGAGCCAACCGCATCGCCGGGGTTCTAGCCGGGGCTCGCGGCCAGATAGCATCGGCGGCCATGAGCAAGCTTCCGCTGCGCGCACGCCTCGCCACGACCATCGGCGGAGCGGCGGGGCGGGTTTCGCGGGTCGCCGGCCGCGGTGACGGATCAGTGATCGGGGGCGTGCTCGGCCTGCGGCTGGAGCCGGACTTGCTGCGGATCCTCTCTGCCGACCGCCAGATCGTGCTGGTGTCGGCGACTAACGGCAAGACGACCACCACCAGGCTGATCACAGCGGCGCTCGGTGCTCTCGGCCAGGAGGTGGCTTCCAACGCGTTCGGCGCCAACATGGCCGCCGGGCTAGCGTCCGCGCTTGGCCGGGCGCCTAACGCCCCGTTCGGCGTGCTCGAGGTCGACGAGCGGCACCTGGCTGCGGTCATCGAGGCGACCAGGCCGAAGGTGGTCGCGCTGCTGAACCTGAGCCGCGACCAGATGGACCGGGCCGCCGAGATCTGGCTAGTCGCGCGGCGGTGGCGGGAGGCCCTCGCCGGGGCCGACTGCCAGGTCATCGCCAACGCCGATGACCCGCTCATCGCGTGGGCAGCGGGCGGAGCCAGGCGCGTCACCTGGGTAGCGGCGGGCCAGCGCTGGCATGAGGACTCCTGGTGCTGCCCGCAGTGTGGCTCGCACCTGCGCCGGGATGAGCTTGGCTGGCGATGCGGCGAATGCGGTTTTGCCCGCCCGCCGGCCAGCTGGGTGCTTGACGACGGGGCAGTGATCGACCCCACCGGCCGGGTGACGGAGTTGTCTCTTGAGCTGCCGGGCCGGGCCAACCGGGCCAACGCGGTGGTCGCCCTGGCCGTGGGCGGCCTCTTCGGCGCGGACGTGGACCAGATGCTGCCGAGGCTGCGCAAGGTCAAGTCGGTGGCCGGCCGGTACACGCGCGTCGAGCGGCACGGCCGGCAGCTCCGGCTGCTGCTGGCGAAGAACCCGGCTGGCTGGCTGGAGGCGTTCGACGTGCTATCAGCGGCTCCGGCACCGGTAATGCTGTCGGTCAATGCGCAGGGCCCGGACGGCAGGGACACCTCGTGGCTGTGGGACGTGGATTACCGCGTTCTGCGCGGCCGCCCGGTCTTTGTGGCCGGTGAACGGAGGATCGATCTCGCGGTCCGGCTGGAGGCGGATGAGGTGCCGTTCGTCCTCGTCAACGGGGTCGATGACGCGGTGAGCAAGGTAGAAGCCGGTGCCCTCGACGTGATCGCCAACTACACGGCCTTCCAGCAGATCCGGTCCGCGCTCGGGCGGGCCGAGTGAGAGGGCAGCCGAATGGAACCTAGCGAGGAGTCCCCGGGGCGGTATCCGGTCCGAGGAGGACACGCGCGCCCGGAGCGGGCCGCGGTTCAGCCCGCGCGGCGGCGCGGAAGCCACCGGGGGGCCAGCAGCATCCGGCTGGTCTGGGTCTATCCGGACCTGCTCAGCACCTATGGCGACCGGGGCAACCTGCTGGTACTTGAGCGGCGGGCCGGGTTGCGCGGCTTCGCGGTCGAAGCGGTCCAGGTGCACGCTGACGAAGCGATCCCACGGCAGGGTGACATCTACCTGATGGGCGGGGGCGAGGACTTGCCGCAGATCCTCGCGGCACGACGGTTGCAAGCTGACGGTGGCCTGGCCGCTGTGGCCAGTGCCGGCGCGGTGGTTTTTGCCGTGTGTGCCGGCTATCAGGTGATTGGCGCGGAATTCGGTGGCGTCGATGGCGAGCCGGTGGCCGGGCTGGGGATCCTGGACACGCGCAGCGGCCGAGGCGAGCGCCGCGGCGTGGGCGAGATCATCGCGGACGTGGACCCAGAGCTGGGCGTGCCACGCCTCACCGGTTTCGAGAACCATCAGGGCGTCACCACCATCGGGCCCGACGCCAGGCCGCTGGCACGGGTTGCGGTAGGGGTCGGGAACGGGGACGGCACCGAGGGCGCGTACGCCGGCCGGGTGCTCGGCACCTACCTGCACGGCCCTGTCCTGGTGCGCAACCCAGGGCTCGCTGATCTCCTGCTCGGATGGGCTGCGGGGCCGCTGGCGCCGCTCGACCCCGCGGATGAGAACTGGGCCGGACGACTCCGCGAGGAACGGCTCGCTGCCGTCCGCGCCTAAGCCTGACGCGGCTGGGCGGCCGGGCCGGTGCCTGACGCGGCTGGCCAGGCGGACAGGTGCCGGGGCTGAGTATCTGAACAGACGGTGCATCGAACAGACGGCCTGGTGCGGGCTGAAATGGGCGGAGGCGGCTCAGTAAGCGGCAAGACGCGGCGAACAGGGCCGGCTGATCAGTAGACGACGGCTTGCGCGCCGTCGGCCATGATTTCCGCGACGAATGTGGCGGCGCCTGCGATGCGGACACCGTTGACGACGTCGTCGGCGGTGATGTCCCGGCGGGCTGCGCACTGCGAGCAAACCGTGACGGTCCCGTTGTCAACGACCTTAACCAGTAGTTCCGTTAGCGGCACCGCATGCGGAAGGGCAATACCTTCGCCACCCCCGGGCAGGGCGAGCCAGGCTGCGTCTCCGGTCAGCCAGAGGGAGACCTGCAGCCCGCTGGCGGCTGCCGTGGCGGCCACGGTCAGGGCCTGATTGCAGCGTTCTAGATCGTCCTTGCCCGCGGTTGCTTTCACGACGAGTGACCGGGAAGCCATGCTCAGACCTTAACCTGGTCGCCAGGATCGCCGGATGCCTGAACGCGCACTTCGCCCGCTAGCGCGCCCTGCGGGGCGCTGAGGCCGCCCGGATCTACACTTACGGCATGGTGGGCGAGGTTAGCGGGATAATCCTGGTCGCGGCGTTTGGCGGGGTCGCCGCGCTTTGCGCGTACTTGATCCCGAAGCTCTATCGCATCGGCGCGGCGGGCCGGACGTCGCCGCCATCGAGCGACGGCTAGTCGGGCCGGGGTCCGGGGTCGGCCTGGACCGCGCGATGACGGCCGGTGAGCCGGATGATCATGCCGCGGCCCTAGCCTTTCGGTATGCAAAGCGAGCGGAATCCTCAGAACGTTCCCGGCGGGGAAAGCGGCGGAGAGGTTGCGGGCTCCGCCGGGCCGGCCGCGCATCCAAGCCTCGTCCCGCTGCTGTTCCTGCTTGGCCGGTGGGAGGGAGCCGGCGTGGTCGGCTACCCGACGATAGAAAGTGCCAGGTTCGGTCAGGAACTCTCCTTCAGCCACAACGGCAAGCCATTCCTGATCTATGAAAGCCGCACCTGGCTGCTCGACGATGAGGGCCACCTCGTGCGCCCGCTGGCTATGGAGACCGGCTTCTGGCGCCCCAAGGAAGATGGCCGGCTAGAGGTAGTTCTCGCGCACCCGACCGGGATCGCCGAGATCTACCTCGGCCAGATCACTGGCACGAAGATCGAGATGGCCACTGACGCGGTCGTCCGCACGTCAACCGCCAAGGAAGTCACCGCGGGCCGCCGGCTCTACGGGCTGATCGGGAGTGACCTCGCCTACGCCTACGACATGGCCGCAGTGGGGCAGCCGCTGCAGCCCCACGTCTCGGCTCAGCTCAAGCGCGTCGCATAAGCGGCGCGCCCGCCATGACAGGGCGTGCTGGTGGTGCCGATCGGTGGCGCGCTCGCGGCGCCGATAGCCGGCCCGCCGGACGCAGCACAATCATTGCGCCCGGCGCGCTGCGGTGTGAACAATCAGGCTCAGTTCTCGCCGAGCCAGTAGTTCGCGAAGCCGCTGGCGTGCACAGCCGTGGGCTGCGCGATCCGCTTCCGGCTTGCGGCGCCATACTGGATGATCTTGGTGGTCCGCCAGAAACGTGAGTTCAGGCCGCCGCGCTGGCCCGGGCCTTCGGTGATGGCGATGTTCGTAAAGCCCACGGCGCCGTAGTCAGCCAGCGGAAGGAGCTGGTTCGCGCTGTCGGTCGGCGCTTCGCTGATGGCCTCGGCGGAGGTGCGCGGGCAGCTGGCCGCCGCGCACGCCTGGCTGACGCTGAAGTGGCGGCCGCTGGAGTTATCAGTCACGGTCAGCCGGAATCTCCTGCTTGCGGAGCTGTAGGACACGGTCGCGGTGACCGAGTCGCCGGCGCTGACGGTCAGCGTGGTGACCGCCTCAGGCTTCGGGAACATCTCGAAAAAAGCGCGATACCTGGGGGTCTGGCCCGTCGAGCCGACACAATCGGCTTCGATGCCGTCCTGCTCGACCGATTTGCTGGAGAAGCCGTCGAGCCCGACCCAGTGAGTCGAGAAGGTACCCGGGGTCAGCGCGCAGTTGAGGTAAGGCACGAAGAAGGTCGCCTGAACCAGGCGGAAGCTCCTGCCCCCCTTGGTCGTCGCGTACCCGGCCCAGTTTTCGGATCGCGTGACAGCCAAGGCGCCGGACTGGGTCGCCGGGTTCTGCTGGCCCGGGCCTGCCGGAACCATCGGCTGGCCGGGCAGCACACGGCCAGTACCGGCGGCGGGCCGCGCCGCCGGGAGGGTCCGGGTGGTAGTGAAGCTCCGGGCGGTCGGGGTGGTGGCGATGCTTCGCGCGGTGGAGGCGCGGGCGGTCGGGGCGGTAGAGGCGCGGGCGGTGGAGGCGCGGGTGGTGGAGGCGCGGGTGGTGAAGGCGCGGGCGGTGAAGGCGCGGGCGGTGGAGGCGCCGCGGGCGGCCTGGCTGGGGCTGGCCGGCGCTAAGGCGAAGGCACCGGTCGCGAGGACGGCCCCTGCTGCGGCAGCCGCTGCGTTACCGACCCGGAGGATCTTGGTCACGAAATGTCCTTCCTTCCTGTGGTTGGCCGTGCCGGTAGTCAGCCGTGCCTGTGGGTCAGCCGTGCTTGTCGGTCAGCCGAGCCCGTGGGTCAGCCGAGCCCGTGGGTCAGCCGTGCCTGTCGTCAGCGGGCGGCTGTGCTCGGGCGCAGCGGGCCGACCAGTCCGGTAACTGACGACCAGTACCAGGGCACCCGAAGGACCCTACTCTCGCCGGGACCCGCCTGGAAGGACGCCGGGCGGGAAGGCGCGGCCTGATGAAAGGGCTGGTCGGGAAGATACTGATTGATGTAAAGGAAGACAGGCCCGACCAGGCATGATCCGCCCGGGCAAGAAGAAGCCCCCGGGCGACTCCCGCAACGGGCCACCTGCGGTCCGGGAAGCGACGTGCCGTCAAAGACGAAACATCTGCCGCAACTATGTTGCGCTCCGCGGAATGAATCCGGAGGTGAACCCGCGACAGGGACCGGCTGGACAGGCCGGTCAGCCCGGGGGTCCGGTGTCTGCCGTGTATTCGCCGACCGCCGCCTTGCGGCACAGGGCTGGCGTTCCCACGCCACTCCCTGCTGCTAGCCGGTGAAGCGCGCCCAACTCAGCTTATGCCGGGGCCGAGCGCTCCACGGGACGGCGGCTAGCTGGCAGCCACCTCGCGAGTCCTACATCTATGCATGCTGTTGGACCACCTCCTTTCCCGCGTTAGCCCGAAGCTACGTCAAGTGGCCGCGTCGAGGCAAGCAAGTTATCCGCAGGAGTGGTCGGCGTAACGGTTCACGCCGCTTCCGCTCACTAGACTCGTGCTATGGCACAGGCGTGGGATGCGGCGCTGCGCGCGGGCGGTTACCGCGTCACACCGCAGCGCCAGCTCGTCCTCGAGGCCGTCACCAAGCTGGATCACGCGACCCCGGAGGAGATTTTCGCCGACGTCCACCAGCGGGCCCGCGGGGTGAATGTCTCAACCATTTACCGGACCCTCGAGCTTCTGGAGCAGCTGGGTCTCGTCAGGCACACGCACCTCGGGCACGGGGCGCCGCGGTACCACCTCGCTGCCGAGGCCGACCATGTGCACCTGGTGTGCAGTGAGTGCGGGCGGATTACGCAGGTGGAGCCGGCCGTGGTGAGCCCGCTCATCACGGCACTCGACGACCAGCACGGCTTCGAGACCGACGTCGGGCACCTGACCGTGTTCGGCAGGTGCGTGGACTGCCGCGGCGCCGGGCCTGGCCTGCCGAAGGCCTAGCCGGGCCGACCTGCGGACCGGCCAGCCAGCCGCGGACAGGCCAGCCAGCTGCTGGCGAGCCGGGCAGCTGCGGACGAGCGCCAGGCGCATAGCCTTAGGCATATGGACAGTCCCCTGCTTGCCGTCCCCGGCGCCGTGCCTGCAGACGGCGCGGACGCCGGGGTCGCCGCGCACTATGGCGACCCCTTCGCCGAGCAGCGCGGGCTCGCGCTGGCCGTCGGCCTGGTCGACAGGTCAAACCGCGGCATTGTCCGCATCACCGGACCCGACCGGCTCTCCTGGCTGCACAGCCTGAGCACCGCCGACCTCGAGCATCTCCAGCCAGGGCAGGCCGTCCAGGCGCTGATCCTGAGCCCGAACGGTCACGTCGAGCACCACCTGACCCTGACTGATGACGGGACCGCGCTGTGGGCCCATGTCGAGCCGGGGGCGGCGGAGCCATTGCTGAAATTCCTTACGTCCATGCGGTTCATGCTGCGAGTGGAGCCCGCCGACGTCAGTGACGACTACGCCGTGCTCACGCTCATGGGGCCGCAGGCCGCCGGTGAGCTCGCTGACGGTGCGGCCGCCGCCCTGGGGCTTCCGTTTGGCATCGACCTGATCTTCCCCCGTCCGGCACTGGCCGATGCGGCCGCGAGATTGCGGTCGGCCGGGGCGGTTCTCGCGGGCATGCTGGCGCATGAGGCGCTCCGGATCGCTGACGGCCGGTGCAGGCTCGGGCTGGATACCGATCACCGGACGATCCCGCACGAGGTCGGCTGGATCGAGACGGCCGTGAAGCTCGACAAGGGCTGCTACCGGGGCCAGGAGACGGTCGCCCGGGTGTACAACCTCGGCCATCCGCCGCGCCGCCTGGTCCTGCTGCACCTGGACGGAAGCGAGGACCGGCTGCCGGCGCATGGTGACGCGGTGGAAGCGGCCGGCCAACGGGTCGGGTTCGTCGGGTCCGCGGCGCGCCACTACGAGCTGGGCCCTATCGCGCTCGGCCTGATCAAGCGGACCGTGCCAGTCGACGCCACGCTGATGGCCGCCGGGATCGCCGCGGCGCAGCAGGTCATCGTCGCGCCGGACGCCGGTGGCCTGGCGAGGGCCGTCGTCCAGCGGGCGCGCAGTGATCTGAACCGGTCGCGCGAGTAACGTACCGGCCCGGAACAACGTGGTTTCCTGGAGGTCTTCCGCAGTGCTCCGCCGCGCGCTGCTGGCCGCTTCGGCCAGCAAACGGATCCGTGAGATCATCGTGACCGCCCCCTACACCCGCGATGTCGTAACCAGGTTCGTGGCCGGGGACACGGCCGATGACGCCCTGCGCGTCACCGAGCGGCTGCAGGCCGCCGGGCTGCTTGTCACCCTCGACTACCTGGGCGAGGACACTGTCGACCCCGAGCAGGCGGCAGCCGTCACCGACGAGTACGTGCGGCTGCTCGGTCGGCTCGGCGCCGCCGGACTGGCTAGCCAGGGACGGGCCGAGGTGTCCGTCAAGCCGACCGCGGTCGGGCTCGACCTGCGGGAGCACGGCGAGAAAACGGCGGCGGAGAACATCACCAGGATCTGCGCCGCGGCCAGCGCGGCAGGCACCACGGTGACGATCGACATGGAGGACTACACCAAGGTCGAGGCAACCCTCCGGATCGTGAACCGGCTTCGCGCGGAGTTTCCCGATCTGGGCTGCGTGATCCAGTCGTACCTGCGGCGCAGCCCGGGTGACTGCGAGGCGCTGGCGGTGTCCGGATCGCGGGTCAGACTGTGCAAGGGCGCCTACAGCGCGCCCGAGGCTGTTGCCTTTGCCGCGCGCGGGGAGGTTGACCGCTGTTACGCGCGCTGCCTGCGGGTGCTGCTGAACGGTCCCGGTTACCCGATGTTCGCCACCCACGACCCCCGGCTGATCGACATCGCCGGCGCCCGCGCGTACGCGGCGGGGCGGTCAGCTGAGAGCTTCGAGTACCAGATGTTGTATGGCATCAGGCCGGCCGAGCAGCTGCGGCTGGCCGGCGGCGGGGCCCAGGTGCGCGTCTACGTCCCCTACGGCAACGACTGGTACGCCTACCTGATCCGGCGGCTCGCTGAACAGCCGGCCAACCTGTTCTTCTTTCTCCGCTCGCTCGCCTCGCGCGGCTGAGAGGCGGAGCCGCCAGGGTGAGGCTCCGGCTGCGCCAAGAGCAGGGTGAGGAGCCGGCGGGGCGAGGGTGAGGGCCCGCGGCTTCGCCAGGGTGAGGGTCGGCGGCGTCAGGCAGACGAAGGCGCGGCAGCGCCCGGGCGGGTCGGCCGGGTCGCGGTAGGCTCCGTGAAATGATCGCAGTTCTGGGGGCGGGGAAGATGGGCGAGGCGCTCATCTCTGGGCTGCTGCGCGCCGCGGCCCCCCGAGAGCGTGGTGGCCGCCGTCCGGCGCAGCGACCGGGCCAGCGCGCTGCGCGAGGCCTACGGCATCGACGTGGTCGGCGCCGCCGAGGCGGCGCGGCGGGCCGGAACTCTGCTGATCACCGTCAAACCACAGGACATGACGGCTCTGCTGGACGAGATCGGTCCCGAGGTCACCGCGGACAAGCTGGTCATTTCCGTGGCGGCCGGGATCACGACCGGCTTCATCGAGCGCAAGCTCGCCGCTGACGTCCCTGTGGTGCGGGTCATGTCGAACACGCCGGTCCTCGTGGACGAGGCGATGAGCGTGATCTCGTCGGGTGCGCACGCGGGTGAGGAGCACCTGAGGCGGGCCGAGGAACTCCTGCGCCCGGTCGGGAAGGTCCTGCGGATCCCCGAGTCGCAGCAGGACGCGGCGACGGCGCTGTCCGGCAGCGGGCCGGCCTACGTGTACTTCCTCGTGGAGGCGATGGTCGACGCCGGGATCCTGCTCGGGATGCCGCGCAGCAACGCCCTGGAGATGGTGAAGCAGGCGGTGTTCGGGGCGGCGACCATGCTGCGTGAATCCGGCGAGCACCCGGTGATCCTCAGGGAAGCCGTCACATCGCCGGGTGGCACCACCATCAATGCGATCAGGGAACTCGAGAAGCACGGGGTGCGGGCGGCGTTCCTGGCGGCCATCGAGGCGGCCCGCGACCGTGGCCGCGAGCTCGGCAGCGGCTGACCGGCTGACCGGCGGCCCTTTACCGCTCGATCGGGCCCGGACGCTGAATGGCCGTTCGATAACACTCCGGAATTGAGTGTGCTCGCCGGGGTTGCCCTTTTCCGCGCAGGACTTACGCTGGAGACGGGCGTGACTGGTGCGCTGAATCTCGCTAGGCGCAGGCAGCTCGCCGGAAGAGGGCTACTGATGGCAGCAGACGTAAGTTCGCTCAGCGACGTCAGGTTTCTGACGGTGGCCGAAGTGGCCACGATTATGCGCGTGTCAAAGATGACTGTCTACCGACTTGTTCACTCTGGTGAGCTGGAGGCGATCCGGGTCGGCCGTTCGTTCCGCGTGCCCGAGCAGGCGGTCAACACTTACCTCAAGGAGGCGTTCGTCGCGTCCGACTGACTGGCCAGGACGGCGGCGCCCACACGGGGAGCCGCCCGCAACGGGGGCCGGACGGAGCGGTGAACGGCCGGAGCGGGCAGTCGGCGGGGGAATTCCCGGCGCACTCGGCGCTGCGGCTGCCCAGCCGGATTGAGGCCTGCCGCCACGGCGGGGGTACGCTGTGGCGTTGGCGTGTGCCCGGGCCGTCGTCGTGCGGCAGGGGGTGCGCGCGGGTATGCCCGTCAGCCAGGACGTTCGAGCAAGGGTGATCTCGTGGGCTCAGTGATCAAGAAGCGCCGCAAGCGGATGGCGAAGAAGAAGCACCGCAAGCTGCTGCGGAAGACGCGCGTTCAGCGCAGGAACAAGAAGTAGAAGAAGCGCTACCTGGCGCGTGCCCACGCGACCCGCTGGGTATGGGTGCGGGCATCGGAAACGTGATGGCTCCTGCCGCCATCGCCCGCGGGGGGCGAACCACTCTACGCCCTTACGGCGATGGCGCTGTGGGAGAAGACGTGAGCCAGGCCTGGTCCGAGCAGTCGGACGGCTGGCGGCATCTGCTCGCCGGAGCGGCGGATTACGTGCTGCGGCGGGTGAGTGGCGAACACCGGGCGGACGAGTCCGGCTTTGATCCCGAATTCAATTCCAGCGTGCTGATGCCGCTGGCCGGGGCTCTGTACCGGAACTGGTTCCGGGTCCGGATGCGCGGCCTCGAGCACATTCCTGCCTCCGGGCCTGCGCTGATCGTTGCCAACCATTCAGGCGTGCTGCCCTTCGACGCGCTGATGCTGCAGACGGGCGTGTTCCACGAGCAGCCGGGGCACCGGAACGTGCGGATGCTGGGTGCGGACCTGGTCTACACCGTGCCTGTGCTGGCCAGCGTGGCCCGGATGAGCGGTCACACGCGCGCCTGCCCGCAGGAAGCCGATCGGCTGCTTCGCGCCGGCGATCTGGTCGGGGTTTTCCCCGAGGGATTCAAAGGGATCGGGAAGCCGTTCAGCGAGCGTTACCGCCTGCAGCGTTTCGGCCGGGGCGGATTCGCGGTGACGGCGATCCGCGCCGGGGTGCCGATCATCCCCTGTGCGATCGTCGGCGCCGAGGAGATCTACCCGATGATCGGCAACTCCGAGCCGGTCGCCCGGCTGCTCAAGCTGCCGTATTTTCCGGTGACGCCGCTGTTCCCCTGGCTGGGCCCGCTGGGCGCGATCCCGTTGCCATCCAACTGGATCATCGAGTTCTGCGAGCCGGTGCCCACGGATGACATCAGGGCAGATTGGCAGCACCGTCCGGATATCGTCACCTGCCTGGCGGACAGGGTGAAGGAAACCATTCAGCTCAAGCTGGACGAGCTCCTCGTCGAGCGCGGGCCGGCCTTCAGCTAGAACCGCGCGCTGGTCAGGCCCGCTGGCCGGGCTCGCTGGCCGAAGCGCAGGCCGGGCCGGCCAGCGGAGCCAGGTCCGCGGGCCGGAAGCGCTGGCTAGATCCGGCTGCCTGCGGTCCGGCGGCGGTGCAAGGCCACGCCGGCCACCGTGCCGCCGGCCAGGGCACCAGCCGCGGCGGCGATCGGAAGCGCGATCGTCGTGGCCCGGCGACCGGACCTGAAGTCGTGGACGGGCCAGCCCCTGCGGCGCGCTTCCGCGCGCAGCTCGGCATCGGGATTGACGACGTGCGGGTGGCCGACGAGGAGCAGCATCGGCATGTCGTTGCTCGAGTCGCTGTAGGCCGAGCACCGGGAGAGGTCCAGGTGCTCACGCTCCGCCAGGGCCTGGATCGCGGCCGCCTTGGCCTGGCCGTGCAGCAGGCCGCCGACCAGGTGCCCGGTGTACTCGCCGTCAATCGTCGCCGCCACGGTGCCGAGCGCGCCGGTGAGCCCCAGCCTGCGGGCCAGGATGTTGGCCAGCTCGACCGGCGTGGCGGTGACCAGCCAGACGCGCTGCCCCGCGGCCAGGTGCCGCTGGGTAAGTTCCCGAGAGCCCTCCCAGATGCGGTCGGCCATCGTGTCGTCGTAGATCTCCTCGCCGAGCGCGACAATGTCGGCCACCCGGTGCCCGGCGACGAACGCCAGCGCTATCTCGCTGGCCGCGTTCATGTGGTCTGACTTTTCGGCGCCGCGCAGCCGGAACGACACCTGCCCCCAGGTCATCCTGGCCAGGTCCCGGGGCCCGAACATCTTGCGGGCGGCCAGTCCGCGGGCGAAGTGATAGATCGAGGCGCCGCGCATCAGCGTGTTATCGACGTCGAAAAACGCCCCGGCCGTAGGATCGGGCACCGGCGAGGGCTGCTGCACGTCGGCGGCCTCTGCGGATGCCTGGCCAGCGATCGCAGGCCCGTTCCCCGCGCGCCTTCTTGGCAGCAGTTTCATGGCCACCGAGCCTACCGGGGCGGCCGCGGCTGCCAGGTAGCCCACGCGCGATTCCCGCCCGATCGGCGGCCGCATGATGCCTGGTCAGCGGTATGGTCGCGATATGACCCTGCGTCGGGCACCATAGTCAACGATGTCTATTTCCCTTCTGGTCGCAGCGCTGGGCTGCCTGGGCGCCGCGGCGGCCACTGGGTTGCTGGTGGCCAAGTGCCTGCGCGTGCCGGGCGGGGCCCTGATCGCGTGGACCGTCGCCATGTTCGGGCTGGCGGTCTCGCTGGCCGCGCAGGCGGTCGGTCACGGCCTCGGCTTCGGGCCCGTGGCATTCCGCGCCATGGAGATCGGGACGGGGATCATCGCGCCGCTCGCGCTGGTCGGCGGCCTGACCGAGGTGGCCGGGAAGAACGTCGCGACCAGGTTCGCGGCGCGGCTCGTCCTGCCGGCGATCGCCTTCGTCTCCCTAGTGATCTTCGGAAGCGACCCGCTGAGCATCGCCTTGTTCAGCAAGGCGTGGCCCGATCCGCAGCTTTATTACCAGATCATTCCGAATGACTTGCTCAAGTATCTGATTACCCCGGTCACGGTGGTGATCGCCCTGCTCGCGCTGGGCTGGACTGCCGTCCGCGCTAGGCGCGACCATGGCTGGCAGGACGCGCTCCCGCCGGTAGCCGGTGCCGCGGCGGCCGCGATTGCGCTGTCGGTACCCGGCCTCGCGGCAGCGGCGGGCGGCAATGCCGTGGGCAGCTGGCACGTCGGCTCGCTCTTCGCGCTGCTGTGCGCAGCCGCGGCCGCGCTGACCTGGTTCGCCTGCTCGCGGATCAGCAAGCTCCGGCCGCGCCTGCTGCCGGAGCCCGTCGGCCCGGAAGAGGCTGACGAGTGGGCGCTCCAGCACGAATGGACCGGCGGGCCGGCCGAAACCGGGGATTTCGAGCCGCTGGGCGGAGCGGCGGACCCGTACGGCAGCCTCTACCGGCACCGCGCCGATCCTGAGTACGACGACTGGGCCGCCTATCCAGGTGGTGGCGTCGGCGACTATGCCTCGAATGGCACCTACCGGGCCGACGCCGGTTATGGCGACGAGACGGGTCACGGGGACTCCGCGCGTGACTTCGACGCGCTGGACGCCTCGCGATCAGGAGCCTGGCAAGCTGCCCCAGCAGGTGGGGGCCAGCCTCGGCCCGACGAGTTCGGGGGATACGAGGCGCCGCGGGCCGGCGGCGATGGCAGAGCCGGGGCCAGGCTGTTCGGCCAGATCGCTATCTACACGCTCCTCGAAGACCGGGTAAAGGAGTTCGACCGGCTGACACGGCAGGTAGTCAACGAGGTCCGCGCGAACGAGCCTGACACGCTCGTCTTCATCGTGCATGCCGTGCCCTCGGCTCCCATGCAGCGGATCCTGTACGAGGTCTACCGCGACCGCGCCGCCTATGAGGAACACAAGCGGCAGCCCTACGTGGCCGGTTTTGAGAACGACCGGCGGCCGTACGTGCTGGCGACCAATCTCATCGAGCTTGGCTTGCAGCAGGCCAAGGTCTCGCCGCTCCCTTCGATCTCCGATCTGCTCAGTGACACCGGTTACGACCTGCTCAGTGACAGCGGCTACGGTCAGCCGGGCTTTGGCCCGCGGCCGGTAGTCCCGGGTGGCAGCGGCACTCCGGGTGGCGGTGTTCCCGGTGGCGGGGTTCCAGGGAGCGGTGTTCCCGGGACTGGTGTTCCCGGGACTGGTGTTCCCGGGACTGGTGTTCCCGGTGGAAGTGCTCCGGGGGGCAGTGGCCGTCCAGGTGGGGGACCGCCCGGAGCGCACCGGTCGCGATGACGACGCATAACGATCCCGGTCCGGCCGGCGCCACCGCTTCGCACATGATCACCCTGCTCTCGCGGCCCGGCTGTCACCTGTGTGATGACGCTCGCGCCGTGATCTCGCGGGTCGCCGCTGATCTCGGGGCTGACTGGGAAGAGCGAGATATAACGAAGTCCCAGCAGGATCTCCTTGCTTACGGGGACATGATCCCGGTCACTCTGATCGACGGCGTCCAGCACGACTTCTGGCGGGTCAGCGAGGCCAGGCTGCGTACGGCGCTCGGGGCGTAACCGCTCGCGGGGGCCGCGGGCCCCTAGTCACAACGGCGCGTCCGGGGCCGGAGTGGCGGCCCTGCCAGCCGGCTGAGAGGGGCAGGAGTTTCCGGCGCCGTAGCCGGGCGCGCGGCCGGTGGAGGCGATCCTGGGGGCTACGGCGACGCTTTTGCGATGCCCAAAGTGCAGTAAAGCGGCCGCAAAGTGCCCTCCCGAAGGCCCGCCGGACAAGACAGCCGACTTTGTGCAAACGTTCACAAGAGCGTAGCGTGACAGCGAAACCAGCATGCAGGTATGCCCCTGGCCTGCGTGTCCGCCGCGTCGATCCCCCAGGAGTGCCGGCGCATGACCCGCCGCCCTGTGTCAGCCAACGGAGCCCACGGAATCCCGGAGGCGACCATCGCCCGTCTTCCGGTCTACCTGCGTGCCCTCTACGCGCTGGCCGACCGTGGGGTCGCCACCGTGTCGAGCGAGGAGCTTGCCGCCGCCGCCGGGGTGAACTCCGCCAAGCTCCGCAAGGACCTGTCGCACCTGGGCTCGTACGGCACCCGGGGCGTCGGCTACGACGTCGAGTACCTGGTCTACCAGGTGTCTCGTGAGCTTGGCCTGACTCAGGACTGGCCCGTGCTGATCGTCGGAGCGGGCAACCTGGGGCGGGCCCTCGCCAACTACGGCGGCTTTGCCTCGCGCGGGTTCCGGATCGCCGCACTGCTTGACTCCGACCCCGACGTCGTGGGCAGCCAGATCGGCCGGCACGTCGTCAGGCACGCCGACGAGATCGAGTCGGTGATAGCGCGGGATGGCGTCTCGATCGGGGTGATCGCCACGCCGGCCGCCGCCGCGCAGGGAGTCTGCGGGCGGCTGGTAGCGGCGGGCGTGACCAGCATCCTCAACTTCGCGCCTGTCGTGCTGGACGTGCCGTCGGGAGTGGATGTGCGTAAGGTCGACCTGTCGATCGAGTTGCAGATCCTCGCATTTCATGCCCAGCGGCGAGCGGTGATTCAGGTAGCCAGGAACGGGAAGTGGCAGGAGCGGCAGGCCACGCGCCGCGGCGGGCTTGAGTCAGCGGACCTGCCTGGCGTGGTGCAGGCGAAGGGTAGTAATGGGGTGGAGGCGCGGGCGGTAGCGAGATGAGCGTGCTCGTAGTAGGCCTCAGCCATAAGAGCGCCCCGGTGGCCATGCTTGAGCGGACCGTGCTGACCGGTGACGGGCGGTCGAAGCTGTTGCGCGACGTCTTCGGTTCCAGTGAGGTGGCCGGATCGCTGATCGTGAGCACCTGCAACCGCATGGAGGTATACGCGGAGGTGGAGAAGTTCCACGCCGGGGTGGCCGCGATCTGCGAGCTGCTGGCGCGGCACTCCGAGGTCCCGCTGGCCGAGCTCACCCCGCACCTGTACGTGCACTATGAGGACCGCGCCATCCAGCACCTGCTCTCGGTGGCCTGCGGGCTCGACTCCATGGTGGTCGGCGAGAGCCAGATACTCGGCCAGGTGCGCCAGGCCCTGAGGCTGGCCAGGGAACACGGCACGCTCGGCCGGGTGCTGTCCGACCTCGGCTCGCTCGCGCTGCGCGCGGGCAAGCGCGCGCATGCCGAGACCGGCATCGACCGGGCTGGCGCGACTCTGGTCAGCGTCGGTCTCGCCACCTCGGCTAAGCGACTCCGCGGCGGTCCCGGTGCTACGGGTCCCGTCGGCGCCGCAGATCCGGTGGACACGGCAGCCTCTGCTGGCCCGGCAGCTCGTGATGCCACCGCGGGTCCCGATGCCACCGCGGGTCCCTGTGCCACCGCGGGTCCCGCCGGCCACGCGACGATCCTGTCCGGCCTATCCGTCCTGGTCGTCGGGGCGGGCTCGATGAGCTCGCTCGCGGCGGCTACGGCGGCGCGAATGGGAGCCGCCAGCGTCGTGATCGCGAACCGGACTCGCGGCCACGCCGAGCGGCTGGCTGCGGCGGTCAGCGGGACCGCCGCGGAGTTCTCGAGGCTCTGGGCCGAGATCGCCGCCGCTGACCTGGTCGTGTCCTGCACCGGGGCGGCCGGGCACGTGATCGGTGCAGATGTTGTGGCCGCTGCACTGGCCGCGCGGGCACCGGGCGGCAGGCCGCTGGTCCTGCTCGACCTGGCGCTGCCGCGTGACGTCGACCCGGAGGCGGCCGGCCTGGCCGGGGCGGACGTGATCGACCTGGAGTTGCTGGGCAACGCGGGAGCACCCGGCCTGGCCGGGACGGCAGCAGCAGAAGAGGATGTCGCCGCGGTCTGGCGGATCATTGCCGATGAGTTCGCCGCGCAGGCGTCGGCGGATCGGGCGGCCAGGGTCGCCCCCACCGTGGTGGCCCTCCGGGCCAAGGCCGCTGAGGTGGTCGACGCTGAGCTGGCCAGGCTCGACGGCCGGATGACCGGCCTTGACTCGCGGGCCCGCGACGAGGTCGCCCAGGCCATGCGCAGGATCGCCGACAAGCTGTTGCATGCGCCGACCGTGCGGGTCAAGGAACTGGCAGGATCGCCAGATGGTGACTCGTACGAGACTGCCCTTCGAGTGCTTTTCGACCTCGATCAGGACGCGGTGGAAGCGGTGACCCGGCCGGATGCCGGGTTGCTGCCAGGAACGGTCCGCAGGAGTGCGCCGTGACGGCGGCGCCGCTGCGGCTGGGGACCCGCAAGAGCCCAATGGCGCAGGCCCAGTCCCTCCAGGTGGCCGGCCTGGTCACCGAGCGGACCGGCCGGCCGATCGAGCTGGCGCCGATTACCACGTTCGGCGACGTCAGCCGGGCCAACCTGGCCCAGATCGGCGGCACCGGCGTGTTCGTCAGCGGTCTGCGGGCCAGCCTGCTGGCCGGCGACATCGACTTTGCGGTGCACTCGCTTAAGGACCTGCCCACCGGGCCGGCCGAGGGGATCAGGCTCGCCGCCGTGGTCGCGAGGGACGATCCGCGCGATGCCCTGGCGGCGCGTGACGGCGCCAAGCTCGCCGACCTGGCGGCGGGCGCGCGGATCGGTACCGGATCGCCGCGCCGGGCTGCTCAGATCCTGCTGCTGCGGCCCGACCTGCGCCCGATCCCAGTGCGCGGCAACGCGGGGACCAGGCTGTCGAAGATCGGATCAGGCGAGGTCGACGCGGTCATCCTGGCCTACGCCGGCCTAGTCAGGATCGGCCGCCTCGACGCGGTGTCACAGGTCTTCGAGCCCGACGAGATGCTTCCCGCGCCGGGCCAGGGAGCGCTGGCGGTGGAGTGCCGGGCCGACCGGGATGACATTGCGGCCCTGCTGGCCTGCGCGGACGATCCGGCGAGCCGCGCGGCCACCACCGCAGAACGCACCGTGCTCGCCGCGCTGCAGGCAGGCTGCAGCGCGCCCATCGGGGCGTATGCTGCCGGCACGGATGAGTTGCGGCTGCGCGCGGTCGTCGTGGCAGCCGACGGGGGGATGGCGCTGCGGGCGAGTGCAGGCGGGCCGGCGCCCGAGGCTGAGCGCCTCGGTCGCGAGGTCGCAGCCGAGCTGCTGCAACGCGGCGCGGGAAGGTATACGGCTATGTCCGCTGGACCAATCAGCACTGGGGACGATGACGCATGAATCCCAGGCCCACTACGCAGAAACCGGAAGGCAAGTCGGCAAAGCCGCCGGCCGCCGGGCTGGTCGCCTTCGTCGGCGCCGGACCCGGCGATGACGGCCTGCTGACCGTCCGCGGTGCCGACCTGCTGGCCCACGCTGACCTCGTAGCGGCCGGAGTCGAGCTGGCTGGCCAGCTCGAGCGCCTGGTGCCCGCCAAGACCGCGGTGGCCGACGCCGACGCGCTCGCGCAGGACCCGAAGCTGCTCATCAAGGCGGCCAAGGCAGGCCAGCTTGTGGTCAGGCTGCTGCCAGGGGACCCGCTGTTGTTCGGCCACGCCGCCGCCGAGGCCGCGGCCTGCGCGAAGGCCGGGGTGCCGTTCGAGATCGTGCCCGGGATTCCCGCGGCGACCGCGGTGCCCGCCTACGCGGGCATCCCGCTGGCCTCTGACACCAGCGGTGACGTCAGGGTGATCCACGCATCCGAGGTGAGCCGGATGTCGGCCGGGCCGGGCAGCCTGGTCATCCTGGGCGCCGAGACCGGGCCCGCGGATCTGGCCAAGATGCTGATGGCCGCAGGCTGGCCGGACACGGCCAAGTTCGCCATCACCTGGAATGGCACCACGACCGATCAGCACACGGTGGTCTGCGCACTCGGCTCGGTGGCGGCCGACCTCAAGGCAGCCGGAGTCAGCCTGCTGACCGCGCATGGCCCGGCGGTGGCCGTCGTCGGCGACGGAGTGGCCGCGCAGCGGTCGCTGTCCTGGTTCGAGACCAAGCCGCTGTTCGGCTGGCGGGTCCTGGTGCCGCGGACGAAGGAGCAGGCGGAGGAGGTCTCCGAACGGCTCAGGGCCCGGGGCGCGGTACCCGAGCAGGTGCCGACCATCGCCGTCGAGCCCCCCAGGACGCCGCAGCAGATGGAGCGCGCCGTCAAGGGGCTGGTGACCGGCCGGTACCAGTGGATCGCGTTCACGTCGGCGAACGCGGTCCGCGCTGTCAGGGAGAAGCTAGAGGAGTACGGGCTGGATGCTCGGGCGTTTGCCGGGGTGAAGGTGGCCGCGGTCGGTGAGCAGACCGCAGTCGCGCTCGGCGAGTTCGGTATCACGCCCGACCTGATCCCGGACGGTGAGCAGTCCGCTGAGGGGCTCGCCGCCGCCTGGCCGGTCTACGACGACGTACTCGACCCGATCAACCGGGTGCTGCTGCCGCGGGCCGACATCGCGACGGAGACTCTGGTAGCCAGGCTCACCGACCTCGGCTGGGAGGCGGAGGACGTCACGGCCTACCGGACCGTGCGGGCCGCGCCGCCGCCCGCGCCGATCAGGGAGGCGATCAAGGGGGGCGGTTTCGACGCGGTGCTGTTCACCTCGTCCTCTACGGTGCGGAACCTGATCGGCATCGCGGGCAAGCCGCACGCGGTCACGGTGATCGCGGTAATCGGGCCGCAGACCGCCAAGACCGCGGCCGAGTTCGGGCTCCGGGTCGACGTGACAGCAGCCAAGCCATCGGTCACCGCGCTGGTCGACGCCCTGGCCGAATACGGCGCCGACCTGCGGGACGCTGCTGTCGCGGCGGGTGAGCCGGTGCGTAAGCCGAGCGAGCGCCGTCGCGGTGCCCGCCGCCGGATCAGGTAGCTCCCGTGGTGTCCGCCGGTCCGCCGCCGGATCAGGTAGCCGTCCTGGTGCCCGCCGCCGGATCAGGTACCGTCGCGGTGCCCGCAGCCGGATCAGGTTGGCCGCCATCAGGCGGACGGGCTCCAGGCCCCTGGCCGGTGCAGTCAGGCCGAGCAGGTAGTCCTGACCAGCAGGCACCGAACAGTTAGCCCCCGAACAGCTAGCACCGAACAGCTAGCACCGAACAGCCAAGGAGCGTCCGATGACCGCCCGATTCCCGGTCGCCCGCCCGCGCAGGCTCCGGCGCAGCCCGGCGCTGCGCCGCCTGGTGGCGTCGGCCACCGTGCGGCCGGCCGACCTGGTGCTGCCGCTGTTCGTGAAGGAGGGGATCAGCGAGCCGCAGCCAGTCACCTCGATGCCCGGCGTGCAGCAGCACACCAGGGACAGCCTCCGTAAGGCCGCCGCCGAGGCGGTCGACGCCGGGGTGGGCGGGCTGATCTTGTTCGGCATCCCGGCCGTCAAGGACGCGCGGGGAAGCGCAGCCGACGACCCCGGCGGCATAGTCCAGCTTGCCCTGCGTGACCTGGCGGCCGAGGTGGGCGACGACACTGTGCTCATGGCTGACCTGTGCCTGGACGAGTACACCGATCATGGCCATTGCGGGCTGCTCACCGCGGTCGGCGAGGTGGACAACGATGCGACCCTGGAGCGCTACGCCTCGATCGCGGTCGCGCAGGCGGCGGCGGGCGCGCAGGTCGTCGCTCCGAGCGGGATGATGGACGGCCAGGTCGGCGCGATCAGGTCAGCACTGGACGCGGGTGCTTTCGGCGAGGTCGCGATCTGCGCGTACTCGGCCAAGTACGCCTCGGCGTTCTACGGGCCATTCCGTGATGCGGCCGAGTGCGCGCCCCAGTTCGGCGACCGGGCGGCCTACCAGCAGGACCCGGCCGGCTCGGACGAAGCACTGCGCGAGGTCCTGCTGGATGTCGACGAGGGCGCCGACATCGTCATGGTCAAGCCCGCGCTCCCTTACCTGGATGTTCTCAGCCGGGTCGCCGCTTCCGTCCACCTGCCGGTCGCCGCGTACCAGGTCAGCGGCGAGTATGCGATGGTGGAGGCCGCAGCGGCCAACGGCTGGCTGGACCGGGACCGGGTGATCATGGAGACGCTGACCGCGATCCGTCGGGCCGGCGCCGACATCATCCTCACCTACTGGGCCACCGAGGCCGCCCGGCGCCTGCGCTGAGCCTGTCCCTCGGACGGCGGTCCGGCGCCTGCGCTGAGCATGAACGTGGGCGGAGGTCGGGCGCCGAGCGTGAGGTCCGGCCTCACACCTCGCCCGGCATCGCCTCGGTGTCACCGCGCGCCTCAGTGTCACCTCACACCTCACCGGTGGTGAGGAGATTCCGCGCTGCCGCCTTACTGATTCCCGAATCCATCTGGTAATTCCTTACTGATTCCCGAATCCATCAGCCGCGCGTGGGCGCTGAGCGGGCGGGCCGCCTTCCTGCGAGCGACAAACTGAGCGGCAAACCGGTCATTTTCGTGCAAGAAGCAGGCTCCGCCGAGGTCGTCAGTGACCAGCCGCGATGACGTCTAGAAGATCATGAAGATAGGTGGCGGCATATACAGGCACTGCTGCTGGATCGGCAGTAAAGTGCCATCCACGCCATTAATTGCCGCGCCATCGGCTGCGGAATTCGTCCAGCGGGGCCCGGTTACGGGCGGCTAGGGCGAAGCGGCGGATGCGGGGTCGCCGGCCAGATGGCCCCGACGTTTGAGCACGGATTTTGGATGACCGCCTAACGGTCACCATGCCGCAACTGGTGGGCAACGCCTCGGTCTCAGGCCGGGGGGTCCCGGTCAGGCAGTCGGCGCCCCAGGGCATTATCGGTAGCGAGAGCAGCAGGGAGTGGGGCCGATGGTCGAGGCGGTGCTGCGCGCGAGGCGCCGCAGGGCCGTGGAGCGGATGGCAGTCGCTGCCGTCGGCTACGCGGCAATGGGCTGGCCGGTCTGCGCGGGCGCATATCCGCCTGGCCGCCCGAGCCACGCAGGCGAGATCAGCCGATCTTGCTCGTGTGACCGCATCGGCTGCCCGGCTCCCGGCGCGCACCCGATGTCGGCGGCCTGGCAGCTGCAGGCGACCGCCGACCCGGCGCTGGCCGCGCGCCGGTGGGCGGTGCGGCCGGAAGCGAACGTTATCCTGGTCACCGGCCGGACCTTTGACGTGCTTGATGTCCCGGCCGAGGTGGGGCAGACGGCGCTGGCCCAGATGCAGCGGTCCGGCGTGCGGCCCGGCCCGGTCGCCCTCAGCGCGGGAAACCGGGCCCTGTTCTTCGTCACGACCCGCGGCGCACCTGAAGACGAGATCGAATGGTGGTCCTGCCATCTGGATTGTGAGCCTGAAGCGGTCGCGCAAGTGACCGGCCTGCGCTGGCACTGCAGAGACAGCTACGTACTCGCTCCGCCGTCTCGCTATGCGGGCACCCTCGCCGCGCAATGGCTGCGGCCGCCGGGCGAGGCATCCTTGCCTGATGGGCTGCGGCTGCTCGAGTTCCTCGCCGACGCCTGCGGCGGAGCCGCCTGATGGCCGGCGAGGCCTGCGTGGGAGTCCGCCTGATGACGGGCCAGGCCTGCGTGGGAGTCCGCCTGATGACGGGCCAGGCCTGCGCGGGGGTCCGCCTGATGACGGGCCAGGTTTGCGCGGCGGTCCGCCTGATGGCGGCCGGGGCCTGCGGCGGGCCTGCCTGATGGCCGGCCAGGAGCGCTCCGCTGAACTGTTCAGCCGGGCCAGCGCCGTGATGCCGGGCGGGGTCAACTCCCCGGTGCGCGCGTTCGGCGCGGTCGGCGGCGTACCGGTGTTCATGGCCTCCGGGCGCGGTCCGTATCTCACCGACGTGGATGGCCGTGAATACGTCGACCTGGTGTGCTCCTGGGGCCCGATGATCCTCGGGCACGCCCACCCCGCGGTGACCAGCGCTCTGCGTGCGGCGGTCGGCAACGGGACCTCGTTCGGGACCGTGACGGCGTCGGAGGTCGAGCTGGCCGAGGAACTCATCTCGCGCGCTCCGGTGCAGAAGGTGCGCCTGGTCAGCTCGGGGACCGAGGCGACCATGTCGGCGCTGCGGCTGGCCCGCGGCTTTACCGGGCGCCGGCTCGTGGTCAAGTTCGCCGGCTGCTACCACGGGCACGTCGATGCCCTGCTGGCCGCCGCCGGATCGGGGGTCGCCACCTTCGGGCTGCCCGACTCACCCGGGGTGACCGGCGCGATCGCCGCTGACACTCTGGTGCTGCCCTACAACGACCCGGCGGCGGTACGCGAGGCGTTCGCGGCCCACGGCGAGCAGGTCGCCTGCGTGATCACCGAGGCGTGCCCGGCGAACATGGGCGTGGTCCCGCCGGCGGCCGGTTTCAATGAGCTGCTCGCCGGGCTCTGCCGCGAGTACGGCGCGCTGCTGATCATGGATGAGGTGCTGACCGGTTTCCGGGTCACCCGGTCGGGCTGGTACGGGCGCGAAGGCATCGTCGCGGACCTGATGACCTTCGGCAAGGTGATGGGCGGCGGCCTGCCCGCCGCGGCGTTCGGCGGGCGCGCGGAGATCATGGACAAGCTGGCTCCGGCCGGGCCGGTCTACCAGGCGGGCACGCTGTCCGGCAACCCGCTGGCCACCGCGGCCGGCCTGGCCACGCTGCGGGAGTGCACCCCCGAGGTGTACGCACGGGTGGATGAGGCCGCCGCAGCCGTCGCCAAGCTGGCCGAGGACGCGTTGACCGCGGCGGGGGTGCCGTTCCGGCTGCAGGAGGCCGGCAGTCTGTTCTCCGTCTTCCTCGGCGTCGCCGGCCCGGTGCGCGACTTCGGCGAAGCGCGGGGGCAGTCGAGCGAGGCCTACGCCGCGTTCTTTCACGCCATGCTGGACCAGGGCGTTTACCTGCCGCCGTCGCCGTATGAGGCGTGGTTCCTTTCCGCGGCCCACGACGACGCCGCGGTGGCCTGTATCGCCGCCGCCTTGCCCGCCGCCGCGCGCGCCGCGGCGGCTGCGCTCGGCTGATCAGCGGCCGCCGCCGCGCCGAGCGCCTGGTCCGGGTGATCGAGGACACCTCGTCGGCGGTACGCGGCCTGCCGGTGCTCAACCAGGACAAGGTCTGGAACCGGGTCCGGCAGGTCGGCCTGGCCGAACTGCTGCAGTTCGACTGGACCCTGGTCGGGGAGTCCGATGCGTTGTCCACCGAGGTGGGAGCCGTATACGCGCTGGACGAGCTGGATATCCCCGGCTACGAGGCCAGGCTGCGGAAAATCCGCGAAACGATCGGCGAGCGGAAACGGTACCTGGAGATCCTGGCCTGAGCCTGACGCTGGGCCCGGTCCGGACAGTGGCGGGGACCGGGCCCGGTTATTCGTTAATACTGCTCGTTCGCTACGGCCAGACGGCACCGGCCGGTCCTGATCGTCATGCGGCGGGGTGCCGGTTCTGGGAGTCAGCCGACGGCGACCGCGACGATTCCGGCCACGATGGCCGTCGCTCCGCCGAGACGGCGGGCCAGGCTGCCCTCGCCGAGCAGCCGTCTGCCCAGCAGGACGCCGAACAGGACGCTGACCTCGCGAGCCGGAGCGACGGCGCTGACCGCGCTGAATCGGAGCGCGATCAGCACCAGGATGTAGGCCAGCGGCGCCAGGGCGGCCGCGCCGAGCACCTGCAGCCGGTATGACCGCCACACCCGGGCGGTCCGCGACCGGTCCCGCAGCACCAGCGGCGCGAAGGCCACGGCCATGACCGGGAAGGCCGCATACGCCTGCAGCAGCGGCGGGGTATGCAGCGTGGTCACCGCGTACTTATCCCACAGGGTGTAGGAGGCGATGAACATCCCGGTGATCCCGGCGAACGTCACCGCCTTCGCGCTCGGACGCGGCCGCGGCGGCGCGTCGGCCGGGCCGGTCGCGGTCAGCGGCACCGCGCCTGCGGCGGGTACCTGCGCCAGCAGGCGCGGGGCGGGAGCCAGGCGCGCCTGAGCGGGGATGCCGAGCACCATGACGCCCGCGACGATGAGCAGTATCCCGGCGATGCCGACCAGGCCCGGACGCTCACCGAGCAGGACGATGCCGGCCAGAGCGGCCAGCATCGCGCCGGTTCCGCGGCCGATCGGATACACCAGGGACAGCTCGCCCAGCCGGTAGCCGTTTTGCAGGAACAGGAAGTAGGCCGCCTGCAGCACTCCGGTTCCGGCCATGAACGCCCAGTTGAGCGCGGTCAGATCGGGCCGGCCGACGATCAGGACAACGGCCGCGAGCGGCCCGTACCCGACGGCCGCGACCGCGGCCACCAGCCAGATGAACCCGGTGGCACCGGCCGTCGACGCCTGCTTGCTGAACAAGTTCCAACTGGCGTGGGCAACGGCCGCGACGAGGATGAGGGCAATGGCCGTGATGCTCAAGGGCTGGCTCCTGCCATCTGGCCCGTTATGGGCACGGCTAACAGAGCCCTCGAGGTTTCTATCCCGTCAGGTGTACGTCCGGCGCAGCCGTCTTCCGCTGCGGCGGGCTCCTGGCGCCGCTCGGTCCAGGCCGCCCCGCCCTGATTTTCGGCTCGTGAGGCGGACGGGGCACGGAACCCTAGGCGCAGCCACATGCTGCCGCCAGGATATCGCCGATCTCGCCGGCCGTCGCCGCGGCCGATCCGGGTAAGCTGTGCGCGCCATGAGTGATCCGCAGCCGCCCGCCGACATGACCACAGTCCACCTGGTGCGTCACGGCGAGGTCGAGAACCCGGACGGCATCCTGTACGGCCGCATTCCCGGTTTCGGCCTTTCCGAGGAAGGCCGGGTGATGGCCAAGGCGGCCGCTGATTTCCTGGCTGCCAGGGACGTGACCGTGCTCAGGTCGTCGCCGCTCCAGCGGGCCCTGGAGACCGCCGAGCCGCTGGCCGCGCAGCTCGGCAGGCCGGCCTCGCTCGACGATCGGCTGATCGAGCCATGGAATTACTTCGAGGGAAAGAACTTCGGTGTTGGTGACGGCTCGCTGTTCCAGCCTCAGTACTGGTTCTACCTCCGCAACCCGTTCCGGCCGTCCTGGGGCGAGCCGTACCGGGAGGTGCTGGCCCGGATGCTTGCCGCCGTGGCCGACGCGGCGCGCGAAGCGCATGGCCACGAGGCGGTCTGCGTGAGCCACCAGCTGCCCATCTGGATCACCCGCCGGGCCGCGGAGGGCCGCCCGCTCTGGCACGACCCGCGCCGCCGGCAGTGCGCGCTGGGCAGCATCACGAGCCTCACCTACCGGGCGGGCAAGCTCGCGGGGGTGAGCTACTTCGAGCCATCGGGGCACGGCAGGCGGCAGGTGGCTGGCGCCTGAACAGGCGGCGTCGGCAGCCCTGCTGCCCCGGCACCGCACGGCTGCCCGGGACCGCCAGGCGGCGCCCGGGCTCGCAACGCCCGGCCCAGCCCGCCAGGGCCGGTCCAGCTCGCAACGGCCGGTCCAGGTCACATCGCTGGCCCAGCCCGCAACGCCGGCCCCAGGTCCGGCCGGCCTGGCCGGATCGGGCACAATAGGGCGGGTACTACTGCCTGTAGGAGATCATCCGCGTGTTCCGGTTGGCGTACTCCCGGCGTCCCGCTGCCCGAGCGGCGGGCGCCATCCGGGCATGCCCGGCCGGGCTGTCGCACCGCGCTGGCGCGGTGGCGGCCGCCGCGGCCGCCGCCGTGGCGATGACGGTGAGCGTCGCGGCCTGCGAGGGAGGCGCGATCGCTCAGGCCACCCCGGCCAGTAACGGGACGAGCTTCGTGGCGGGAGGCCCCGGTGCGACGCTGTTCGCCACCGGGACGCGCCCGGCGGCACCCGTGGTCGCCGGGACCACGCTGACCGGCCAGAAGCTGACTCTCTCCAGCGGCCGCGGCATCCTGGTGCTGAACTTCTGGGGCTCATGGTGCGCGCCGTGCCGGCAGGAAGCGCCGGCGCTTTCGGCGCTCGCGACCCATTTCAAGACGGCGGGGGTGCGGTTCGTCGGCATCGACATCAGGGACGCCCCGGCGGCGGCTGAGGCGTTCCAGCGCACCTTCAGGATCAGCTATCCGAGCCTTAACGACCCCGGCGACGAGATCGCGCTCGCGTTCCGCGGCACGGTTCCGCCGGAGGGAATCCCGACCACGCTGGTGATCGACCGCGCCGGGCGGATCGCCGCGCGTATTGTCGGCGGGGTGACCTACGACGGGCTGCAGGCCCTGATCGCCCAGATCGCCGCAGGTCGTTCATGAGGCGGCGAGGGCGGGTGGCGGCCAGATGACCGGACTGCGGGTATCGCCGGAGCCCGGACGCCGGCAGGCCCAGGTGGCCGAGCCGCCCGCCGAGCCGGAGCCGCCGTCGGGCCCCGGCCGCCCAGCGCCCCCTCCTGGTCCGGGCACCCGACTCGGCCTGGCGGGGTGGCTGCGCTGGGGCTGGCGGCAGCTGACCTCCATGCGGACCGCCCTGGTGCTGCTGTTCCTGCTGGCGGTCGCGAGCGTGCCCGGCTCGGTGCTGCCGCAGGAGGGCATCGACCCCTCCGCGGTTTCGCAGTACTACGCCTCCCACCCGGCGCTGGCTCCCATCCTGGCCAGGCTGTCGCTGTTCAGCGTGTTCGCGGCACCCTGGTTCGCCGCGATCTACCTGCTGCTGTTCGCATCGCTGGCCGGATGCGTGCTGCCCCGCACGTTCCGCCTGGTGGGCTCGGCGCGCCAGAAGCCGCCGCAGGCGCCGCGCAACCTGGCCAGGCTGCCGCTCGCGGCCAGCTACCGGACTGCGCAGGCACCCGACCACGCGCTTGAGGCAGCCGGGCGGCTGCTGGCGCGGAAGCGGTTCCGGCTGCGGACCGGCGATGGCTGGGTGGCAGCCGAAAAGGGCTACCTGAGGGAAGTCGGCAACCTGATCTTTCATATCGCGCTGCTGGCTCTGCTGGGCGCGGTCGCGCTGGGCGGCCTGTTCGGTTACAAGGCGAACCGGCTGCTGGTGGTGGGCAGTTCGTTCGCGAATACGCCTACCGCGCTGGACCAGTTCCGGCCCGGGCGCCTGGTGTCGCCGACGGATCTGCAGCCGTTCTCGGTGGCGCTGGATAACTTCACCGCCAGCTACGTCACCGCTGGCCTGCAGCGGGGCCAGCCGTCCGTATTCGACGCCGCCGTGAGCTATACGGCAGCGCCTGGCGATCCGGTGCGCCATGACAACATTCGCGTCAATCACCCGCTGCAGGTGGACGGGGTCCGGGTGTACCTGATCGGTCATGGCTACGCACCGGTGTTCCGGGTCACCGACGGAACCGGGCGGGTGGTGTTCAACCAGCCCGTGCCGTTCATCCCGGTCGAGCAGGCCGGGCTCACGTCCGACGGCGTGATCAAGGTTCCGGACGCCAATCCGTCGGAACTGGGTTTCGCCGGGGTATTCCTGCCGACCATGGTGGACGTGGACGGGACCCTGCACTCGGCTTTTCCTGCCGCGCTCAATCCGAGGGTCAGCCTGCTCGCGTATGCGGGGAACCTCGGCATGAACTCCGGCCAGCCCCAGTCGGTGTATCAGCTGGACACCAGCGGCCTGCACCGGCTCCCTGTCGCGCCTGACCCGCTGTCGGTCGGCCAGTCCATGAAGCTGCCGGGCGGCGCGGGCACGATCACGTTTACCGGCTACAAGCAGTGGATTAGCCTGGCGATCACCTACGACCCCGGGCAGCTGCCGGCCCTGGTGTCCGGGCTGGCGGCACTGGCCGGCCTGCTGCTGTCGTTCCTGGTCAGGCGGCGCCGGGTATTCGTGCGGGCCTATCCGGGCGACGACGGCGGCACCGTGGTCGACCTGGGCGGCCTGGCCCGCTCCGACGCAGCCGGCGGCTTCGAGGCCGAGTTCAGCGCGCTGGCCGCAGAGCTCAGCGACACCCACGGCGCCCTCGATCCATCTATTCGCGGTGCGAGCGGCCGCGATCCATCACCCCGCGACTCAAGCAGCCGCGATCCATCCCTTCACTACGAAGAGGGGGAGTGAGGTTCCAGTGCCTGTGAACTCGGGATTGGCCGAGGCCAGCAATGCCCTCCTGCTGTCCACGGTGGTCATCTATGCGCTGGCGATGCTCGCCTACGCATGCGACTTCGCGTTCGGCCGCAGGCCGGCCGCCGCGGCCGAAAAGGTCCGGGTGCCTGAGCTGGTCGGCACGGTGGCTGGGGCTGCCTCGGCTGGCGCCGGCGCTGTCTCGGCTGCCGCTGGTGCGAGTCTGACCGGTGCTGGTGCGGCCGGTGCCGATGCCACCGGGGCTGGTGCGGCCGGGGCTGGTGCGGCCGGGGCTGGTGCGGCCGGGGCTGGTCCGGCTGGCTCGCGGCCCGGCGGGGCGGTACCCGGGCTCGCCGCCGGGCAGGCTCGCGGTCCCCTTGGGTTCTGGGTGCGGCTCGCGTTCACGCTCACCTGCGTCGGCCTCACGGCGCACATCGCCGGCATCCTCGCCCGCGGCCTGTCCGAGCACCGGGTGCCGTGGGGCAACATGTACGAGTTCATCATCGCCATCACCTGCATGGCGGTGATCGTCCTGGTCGCGGCCGCCGTGCGTTACCGGGCTTATTACATCGGGCTGTTCGTGCTGGTGCCGGTGGTGTTCGCGCTCGGCCTGGCCGTGACCGTTGTCTACACTCCCGCCGGGGCGCTGGTACCCGCGCTGCAGTCGTACTGGATCGCGATCCACGTCACCGCGATGATTATCGCCAGCGGCCTCTACATCGTCGGGGCGGTCGTCACCACGATGTACCTGGCGGTGGACCGGCACCAGCGGAGGGTCGCGGCGGGCCAGCCATCCGGGCTCGGCGGCATCATCCAGCACCTGCCGAAGCCGCTGGTGCTTGACCGGCTGTCCTACCGGGCAATCTTGTTCGCCTTCCCGGTCTGGACGTTCGGGATCATGGCGGGTGCGATCTGGGCTGACCAGGCGTGGGGCAGGTACTGGGGCTGGGACCCGAAGGAGACGTGGTCCTTCATCACCTGGGTGGTGTACGCCGGCTTCCTGCACGCCCGGGCGACTGCTGGCTGGCGCGGTCGGCGCGCGGCCTATATCCAGCTGGTCGGGTTCGGCTGCCTGATGTTCAATCTGATCGGGGTCAATCTCTGGGTCACTGGGCTGCACTCCTACGCGGGCCTGGGCTGAGCGGGCGGAAGGCGGGGGCCTGCCGGCGCGGGTGGCTCTCCTCCGTGCCCCGGCGTTACGGCTGGCTGCGGCTCTCCCGCGGCCGGCCTTGGCCGTCCTGAGCCTGCCGCCCGACCGTGAGCTAGCCGGCCACGTGCAGGCACGTGTCGCCAACCCGCAGGCCCGGCGGTGTCAGGCGTCGTTGTCCGCCTCGCGCCCGCCACGGATCCGGCGTGCGAGTTCGAGCAGGAACTCAGGATCATCGTCGGGCCCGATCGGCCGCCTGTCCGGGGATTCCGTCAGGCCCATGAAGGGACCGGAGGCCGATTCCGGCTCCCGGCCGGCCGGGTGGCGCCGGAACGCCTCCTGCTGACGGAGGCCCCTCGAGCTTGTCAGGTGCCGGTACATCAGCGGCGCGTCCCAGCGCCGGTTGGGCCGGCCTGCCAGCAGCCAGGCCACGCCACCGACTACGGAGAGCAAGATGATCAGGAGCAGCCAGGTTCTTTTGGTTAGGCGGCGGATCGCGAAGTGCGGCGTGCGGGCTACGTCGATGAGGCATGGCCCCACGAAACCGACTGTGATCAGCACAAACACCAGGCCGATGAGCAACATGGCCGAAGCCTAGCTTCTGGCATGCCGGACTCGTCGGCGAATCGGCCTAGTCGTCCTTGCAAACTCCGACTGACCATAATTGATCACCTTGCGTAGTTGGATATGACGGTTGTAGGGATTCGTCATAGCCTGGCGGTCTGACCCGACTCAGGGAGCTCAACATGCGGCTGCGGTTACTTGATCGTGTCCGGCGTTCCCTTAGGCGGAGACGCGCGCGGTCCGGCGCCCGGGCCGCTGAGGCGCGGAGTCGGCCGGACGCTGCCGGGCCGCCTGCGGCGCCGGGAGTGGCTGGCCGGACGGCCAGCGCGGCTGGCCGGGCGCCCGGCCCGATCGGCAGCCATCGTAAGGGCGCTGCGCCCAGGCTGGTTCTGCCTGACAACAGCGCTCCGGGCAGGCGCGCGACCGCCGCGCCCGACCAGCAAGCTCCCGACCAGCAAGCTCCCGATCAGCTGGCTGACGGGCCGGCCCCGCCGTCTGGCCTGGCCTACACGGCACTGGGCACCGCCGGCACTTCGGTGACCGGCGCGTCGATGACGCGGCCCGGGCATGCCGGGAGCCCGCCGTCGCCGCGCCGGTGGGGGGCGGCGCGGGCCGCAGTGCGTACCGCGCCTGACGCCGCCGCTGCGGGCCGGACGGAGACCGGTCAGCCGGCTTCGGGCCAGGCAGCCACTGGCCAGTCGCCTTCGGGCCGGGCAGCCGCGGGCCGACCAACTGATGGCCAGGCGGGGACCAGGGAGCAGGCCAGTAGCATGGCGCGGGACGGCGCCGCCGAGAAACTGCCCTGGTATGAGATTGCTCATAGCAATCGCACCGCGGCGGGCCGCAGGCATTGCGGGCGGCTCGAGGAGGTGGTCCGTCGGGAGTGGGCGCCGGACGTGATTCCCCCGCCCGAGTCCGTCGTGGCCATCGACCGGCTGGCCGAGCTGCCGCAGCTGATCAAGGAGAAGCTCGTGGCGGGCCTGGACGCCATTCACGTCGGTCCGGGCGGCGTGCCTGACCTGGACGACATGAGCAGCCTGAGCGGGGTTCCGCTCCCGTCTGGCCGGGCGACCTGGGACGCGTGCGCCGGCGCCTACGGTGAGCGGAAGATCGTGGTCGGTTCACGGCCATCGCCGAGCCCGGACGTAATGTGCCATGAGATCGGCCACGCGCTCGATGATCTCGACGGCACCGATGAGCAGTGGCAATCTGACTCGGCGGAGTTCCGGGCGCTCTACGACAGGTGCCTGCCCCATATGGCCAGCGACTTCCATAAGCAGCGAGGGATACTGGGCCGCAGGGAGTTCTTCGCGGACGCGTTCGCGGCGATCGCATCCCGACAACGTCCGGCCCTGGTAGACATGGTGGGCGGAGACACGCGCGCGGCGCTGGACGTGATGCTCTACTTCAACGTGCGTTATGGCATCTAGAGGTCAGGCGATGTACGTTATACGGCTCCCTAACGGCAACCTGCTGGTTCCCGAGTCCGCGATCAGCGGCGACGGCCAGCTGATGAGCGACGCGTATGTAGAGATCGACCCGAGCGACGCAGAGTACGCCCGGCTCGCCGAGCAGGCGGTGACGCAGGAAGAACTTGCCGAGCGCCGCAGGCAGTGGCAGGAGGGTGACGAGCCGCTGCGCAGGCAGTTCCTCGACTTCCTGGCCAGGGGCGGCGGCCAGAACGGCTCGCGCGATGGTGAGGAGGCTTAAGAGAGCGTCGTCAGGTGTGCGAAGCGGGCGCTGGTGGGTTCGTGCTCGGGACGCTGCTCGCACCGGGGATACTGCTGGTACGGGTGGGGACACTGCTGGTACGTACGGGGGCGCCCGTGGGCCGCGCGAATGTGCCGCCGACCCGTGCGGGCCGACGGTCACCTCAGCTGCCTGCGCAGTCTGGCCGAAGCTGCCTGCGCAGTCCGGCCGATACCAACTCGGTGCCGGCTGCCTGCTCGGCGCCGGCCCGGCATCGGCCCGGGCGCCGCAGCGCTCTGCGGCGCTACACGGCCGTGATGGCCGGAGCGCTTGGGTCGCCGCTCAGCAATGCTCGTACCTCCGACTCGCGGAACCGCCGGTGACCGCCCGGGGTGCGGATGCTGCTGATACGCCCCGATGCTGCCCATCGGGTCACGGTCTTCGGGTCAACACGAAACAGGGCAGCGACCTCTCCGGGAGTGAGCAGCCGCTCACTGTTGCCGTCCATTTTGAGAACCCCTCCTCGCCTCCATACGAGCTTGTCCCAAGTGTCGCGACAAACACGGTTTTTCTCCTTAGATTCCGTAAAATCTGGTCTGAGAATTCTCGGTGTGATGACGTGATGACTCATGCAGACGGAGATGGCGCCTGGGGCCGGCCCCGAGGGCCTCAGCTACCGGTGCCGCCGACGTACCCGGACGGGGCAGGACAGGAGGACAGGAGGAACAGCAGGTCGCCATCGCTGTGGCCACGGCCACTGACCGCGAGTGAACGACGCCTTTAAGCCGGCCGTTACAGCACTGCTCGTCCTCGTGAGCTGCGGCCGCTTTTCCCGCCTGATCACTGAGCCGTTACCGAAAGTGCCGATGCCTGCCCGCGGGCTCGGGGACATCGGGAAGCACAGCGGTGGAGCCGGCGCGATCCGGCCGCCTGGTGGCATGGGTTGCGTCGGCCGCCCGGCTCGTACCTGGCAGCCCCCAGGTGATCGAGCCCAGCTCGAAGCACGGTCCACTTCCGGTTTGTCAGGGGCGGCAGGCCGCTGGGCGTTCCCGGCTAGTCATGGGCGGCGTGCCGCTGGGCGAAAGCCGGGCCGTAAGGTGAGGCCCGTGCCGGGACTCGTGACCATCGATGAGATCCGCGCCGCCGCCGGCCTGCTTGCGGGGGTGGCACTGAGAACTCAGCTCTTGCCGTTCCTGGCAGCTGGTCCCTGGCTGCTACTGAAGCCTGAGTCGCTACAGCCGACCGGATCGTTCAAGCTACGCGGCGCGTACGCGGCCATCAGCCTCCTGCCCGACGAGCAGCGCAAGGTCGGTGTCGTCGCGCATTCGAGCGGCAACCATGCGCTCGCCGTCGCCTATGCGGCCGCACTGCTCAACGTGCCCGCGACCGTCGTGGTGCCCGCCAACGCCCCGCAGGTCAAGGTCGCGGCGGCCAGCGATCTTGGTGCCGCGATTGTCGTTTGCGAGCCGGGCATGGCGGCCCGGACGGCCGCGACACAGGAACTCGCCGATCGTTACGGCTACACCATCATCCCGCCGTTCGAGCACCGTACGGTGATTGCCGGGCAAGGCACGATCGGGCTGGAGATAGCTGCCGAGCGGCCGGACACCGACCTCATTGTCTGCCCGGTCAGCGGGGGCGGGCTGATCTCGGGTATCGCCGCCGCGGTCGCGGCCGAGCTGCCGCGGGCCAAAGTTGTGGGCGTCGAGCCGGAACTGGCCGCCGACGCGCGCGACTCGCTGCGCGCCGGCCGGCGCGTCGCCTGGGAGGCCTCCGCGACGCAGCGCACCATCGCGGACGCGCTGCGGGTCGACCAGGTGGGTGAACTACCGCTGCAGCACATGCTGCGCCAGGTGCATGGAATCGTGACGGTGTCTGAGGACGAGATCCGCGAGGCGATGCGACGGCTTGCCCTGCAGGCCAGGCTGGTCGCTGAGCCTGGCGGGGCGGCCGCGGTGGCGGCGTGCCTGTTCCACCGAGGCCAGCTGCCCGCCGCCGCGACGGCGGTGGCGGTGGTTTCCGGCGGGAACGTCGATCCGGCGCTGCTCGCGGACGTCCTTCGGGGAGCCTGACCGCATCCGGGCCGGACTAGCGGCCTGACGCGCAGCAGCGGAGCGACGCCACCTAGTGAATCCGCGGTTTGGTAAGGAATTTCCGGACCAAACCGCACATTCACCAGGCGATACCGGCGGCTTCCTCTGGTAGTCCGGCGGCTTCCTCTGATAGCGGAGTTACTTCTGTGGCCAGAATGACCTCGAAGACGATGCCCGGCTGGCAATGCCCGGGTGCCGATGGACAGCCGATCGGTACCCGGGTGACATGCCCGGCAGCGGACACCGAATATTCTGGCCTCACCATGCGCGCTACGCTCGCCTACACGGCCGCGAGGATCTTGCTCTTCGTGGTCTCGATGATCCTGCTCTACCTGGCAGGTGCCTCCGGGCTGCTGCTGATCGCCCTGGCCCTCGTGATCAGCGGCATCGTCAGCTTCGTGCTGCTGTCCCGGCAGCGGGATGCCATGTCTTCGGCACTAGCCACCAGGATCGGCAACTTCCGAAGCCGCCTCGACGAGGGCACCAGGGCCGAGGATAACGACTGACGTTCCGACGACCGCGGCGTCAGCTGGCCGGGAGCCAGCCGCCCGAGGTGAGCATGCTGAGTACTGCCTCGGTCGCCTCCTGGCGTCCCATGGCCGAGGTGTCGATGGTCAGTTCTGCGTCGTCGGGTTCCTCATACGGATCGGAGATGCCGGTGAACTGTCCGATCAGGCCGGCCCGAGCCTTCGCGTACAGGCCCTTGCGATCCCGCGCTTCACACACTTCCACCGGCGTGGCCACGTGGATCAGCAGGAAGTCACCGACCTCCGTGACCATCTCCCGTACCTGGGCGCGCGCCGCCGCGAACGGCGCGATCGGCGCGCAGATCGCAATGCCGCCGTGCCGTGCGATTTCCGCGGCCACGAACCCGATCCGCGCGATATTCAGGTCACGGTCGGCGCGGGAGAAGGTCAGCCCGGCCGACAGCAACTGCCTGACCAGGTCCCCGTCGAGCAGCGAGACGCGCCGGTCGCCGCGCTCGGCGAGCGCGTCCCGCAGGTCCCTGGCGATCGTGGACTTGCCGGAGCCCGACAGGCCGGTCAGGAACAGCACGAAACCTCGCTGCGCCCGGGGCGGCCTGGCCCGCCGCAGCTCACGCGCGACGGCGTCCGGCGTGAACCAGTCCGGTACCTGAGCGCCGGCGTCCAGCAGGTCCCCGAGTTCGTCCGCCGACAGGTCGTCCCGCTCCGTGCCGGTCTCGATCAGGCCAAGCGGGCGCCAGACCTCGGCCCGCGGGTCATAGGCCCAGGTGCCCACGGTCAGTACCGGGATAACCGGGTGGAACGCCGTCCCGGCGCCAGTGGGATCACTGCCCGGCGGGCTGGTGGTCGTACGACCGGTCGGCCCGACGGCGGTGCTGGCCGCGGCGCCGACCGCCGGGCCGATCGCCGGGTCGGCGGGATCAGCCATCAGGTGGGTTGCGCCGTAGGCGGCCGCGACCAGGGCGCGGGCGGCCAGCTCGCGGGCCGGGCTGGCGGCGGGACCAGGCTCACGTGCGGCCAGCGGCACCGGGACCACCAGCGTCCCGGCCGGAAGGCTGCTCGTGGCCGCGGCGAGCACCGCCCGCACCAGCGCCTCAGGGGCGGACACGACCTCCGGCTGGTCGACGACCATTGGCAGCAGCAGCAGGCGCGCCTTCAGCTGGCTGGCCACATGCCTGAGCTGGCCGATCTGGCGGCTGTGCAGCGGCCCGCGGGTGGCCAGCGCTAGCACCGGCCCCTCGGTGCCGGTGGCAAGCTGCGCGCGCACCTGCGCGGGCGTGAGCATCAGCCGCCGGAACGGGCCGTGCTCGATCTCGCGGTGGCCGTCGACCCGGCCACCCAGCCTGATCAGCCGGCGGTCGGCGTCCAGCCGGTCGTCCCAGCCGGCGTCCAGCACGCTCTCCCGGCTGTAGTCCGTGCCTGCCTGCCGGTCTCGGTCGGCGGCCGGGACCTCGCTCCGCTCGGCGATCTCGAGTACCGCCAGCGGGGCACCCTCGGGATCGGCTAGAGCAATGCGGTCGACCCCCGGCGGAACCGCGTTCTCCGCGACGTCGAGCGTCACCAGGATCGGCCACGGCGTACCGTCGGCCAGCGTGCCTGCCCGGGTGACAGCGGCGACGTCCGCGCTGCACATAAAACCGGTCAGCGGCGCGAATGCGCCGGACAGCAGCAGCTCCAGGTCCCCGAGCTGCTGCTCGTCCAGCGTCAGCGCCGGCAGTCCGGTCAGATCAGGGGGCAAGCCAGTCTGCGCCTCAGCAGTCACGTTAACCTCCGTCCGGCACAGCGCCCGCTCCGCAGGTGTGCCAAAGCCCTCCAGAGCTGCCAGGGCATGCCTGAGGCTACACGGGAAGCGGCGGCACGGTCACGCAGCCAAAGCCGGGTTGCGCCGCCCGGTTGCGCCGCCCGGTTGCACCGGCCCATTCATAGCCCTGGCCGGAGCGTCCAGGGTTCACGCCCCCGGGTTCATGCCCGGGGTTCAAGCCCCGGTTCAAAGCACCCGGTTCAAAGCACCCGGGCGAACCGGTCCTCCGGCTTGCGGATCACATAACGCAGTTCATCATGGCCGCAGGCCAGCCTGGATCTGGACAGCAGCGCGACCAGCTTGCGGGCCAGCAGCACCCCGGGCAGCCTGCGCTGATCGGCCAGCGTGTTCAAGGCGTGGCGCTCGGCGATGACCAGGCCTCGTCGCAGGACGTATGACTGGATGCCGCGTCCCGAGACCAGCTGTTCGTAGCTGGCCCGGTAGGGACCGGGCTGGCCAGGGTGGGTGCTGCGCCAGATCACCGCGCGCAGCGCCGCGGGCAGCTTGCGGTCGAGGAACCCCGCGGCGCTGTCCCGGTCGCCGATCTGGAGCAGCAGCAGCCCGCCTGGCTTGAGTGCGTCCACGAACCGGTCGAGCACCAGCTCGGCGTGCTGGATCCGGTCCAAGAGCCCGGCACAGACCACGACATCGAACGACCGCGGAGGCAGTGGCACCGTCCGCAGGTCCCCCAGCGTGCAGGCGGCCCCGTCGGCACGCTCGCTGACGGCGGCCCCGACCACGTCGTCGTCATTGTCGATCGCGCTGATCGACACGTCGCAGCCGACGGTCCGCAGCGCTGCCGCATCCAGTGCACCGTCCGCGGTCGCGAAGCCCGCCAGCAGCACGGCGATGGGCTGGCCGGGCCGGGCGGTGGCGTAGTCCTGCACGCTCCTGGTGAACATCTCAGGTCCGGCGCCATCGGGCGGCGTGAACTGCAGCGCCGCCAGCCCGGCGGGCTGGATTCTGCCGTCCGGGCCCACCCGGTGCCGCCCGCGCCGGTCCGGCCCGTCCGCCCCTGGCGGCCCTGCCGACCCTGGCGGCCCCGGCCGCGCCGATGGCCCCGGTGGCCCTCCGCGCCGGCCGGGCCGGACCGGGCTGGCCTGCGCGATGCCGCCCGTTCCAGGTTCGCTTACGTTCATCACGGATCCAAAGCGTAGCCCTCCGAATACCTCAAGTAGCTACAAGGCGGCCCGCGTCGCGCCCGCGTCGTGCTCCCGCGAGTCCTAAGCTTGGCCGGTGACAGGCCGGTCCGCGGCGCGGGCGGGCGGTCGTAAACTGAGAGATATCCCGCGCCCCGGCCCAGTTGGTGGTCTTCGGGGCAACCAGGGCGCCAAGCGCCGGGCGCGGGAATTTCGTGCTGTCAACCCAGGGACGATATGAGCCTCGCCGGCCTTCTGGAGATCATCGCCGATGACCCGCAGCTTCAGCGTGCGCTGGATGAGGCAGGGCAGCCCGCGATGGGGGGCACTGACCTCATCGCGCCGCCGGCGCTGCGACCGCTGCTGACCGCCACCCTGGCCGGCCAGATCCCGGGCCGGTTCGTGCTGGCCGTGACGGCCACCTTCAGGGAGGCCGAGGACCTGACCACCGCGCTCGGCTCGCTGCTGCCCGATGGTGCCGCGGCCTGCTTCCCGCCCTGGGAGACGCTGCCGCACGAGCGGTTGTCGCCGCAGCCGGATGTCTCCGGCCAGCGGCTCGCGGTGCTCCGCAGGCTCGCTCATCCCGACCCGGCCGATTCCAGGACCGGCCCGCTCACCGTGGTCGTCGCCCCGGTCCGGAGCGTCCTCCAGCCGATCGTCGGCGGTCTCGGTGAGCTGGAGCCCGTCCGGCTGCTCTCCGGCCAGGACGCGGTGTTCGACGACGTGGTGAGGCGGCTGGTCGAGATCGGCTACGCCCGGACCGAGACCGTGGAGCACCGCGGCGAGCTGGCAGTCCGCGGCGGCATTCTCGATGTCTTCCCGCCCACCGAACAGCATCCGGTGCGGATCGAGTTCTGGGGCGACACCGTCGAGGAAATCCGCTACTTCAAGGCCGCTGACCAGCGCAGCCTGGCGGTGGCCGAGGGCGGCTTGTGGGCAGCGCCCTGCCGTGAGCTGCTGCTGACCCCGGCTGTGCGCAACCGCGCCAAGGACCTGGCCTCGGCCCACCCCGGACTGTCGGACATCCTCGGTAAGCTCGCTGACGGCATCATCGCCGAGGGCATGGAGGCGTTCGCCCCGGTGCTCGCGGAGCGGATGGAGCTGCTGCTCGACTTCGTCCCCGCCGGGGGCTGCGTGGTGGCGTGCGACCCGGAGCGGATCCGGGCCCGCGCCGCCGACCTGGTCGCCACCAGCCAGGAGTTTCTGGCAGCCTCGTGGGTCAACGCGGCCGTCGGCGGGCAGGCCCCGATCGATCTGGGGGCGGCCGCATTCCGGCCGATCGCCGAGATCCGCGGCGCGGCGGCGGACCTGGACCTGCCATGGTGGACGATCACCCCGTTCGTCTCCGAAGACCAGGGCGTAACGGATAACCGGGCCGGGCTGCCGTCCTCCGGGGCTGATCGGGCCGGGCGGGCGGCCGGGCGTCCGTCCCCGCCAGCAGGCGGGGCTGACCTGGACGGCGGGGCCGACGGGCGGTCATCGTTTCGGCTGGACGCGAAACCGGCGGATGCCTACCGCGGCGATACCGGGCGGGTGATCGCCGACGTCCGCCGCTGGCTGGCGGATGGCTGGCGCGTGGTCCTGGTGACCGAGGGGCACGGCCCGGCGCAGCGGCTGGCCGAGCTGCTGCGCGGCGAGGACGTGGGGACCCGGACGGGTGATCTCGCGGATCCGCCCGAGCCCGGCATCGCGCAGGTGGCGACCGGAATGCTCGAACACGGATTCAGCTGGCCGTCGGCGCGGCTTGCGGTCCTGTCCGAGGCCGACCTGGCTGGTCAGCGAGCCGGCGGCGGCCCGGGCGCGGCGCGGATGCCGAGCAGGCGGCGCGGCGGCATCGATCCGCTGCGGCTGACGGCCGGCGACTACGTGGTGCACGAGCAGCACGGCGTCGGCAGGTACCTGGAGATGACCAGCCGCACCATCCAGGGCGCCACCAGGGAGTACCTGGTCATCGAGTACGCGCCGAGCCGGCGCGGCCAGCCCCCGGACCGGCTCTACCTGCCGACCGACCAGCTGGACGAGGTGACCAGGTACTCCGGCGGCGAGGCGCCAGCGCTGCACCGGCTGGGCGGCGCCGACTGGGCCAAGACCAAGGGCCGGGCCCGCAAGGCGGTCAGGGACATCGCGGCCGGGCTGATCCAGCTCTACCAGGCGCGGATGGCGTCGGCCGGGCACGCGTTCGGCCCGGACACGCCCTGGCAGCGCGAGCTCGAGGACGCTTTCCCCTATGTCGAGACGCCGGACCAGCTTGCCGCTGTCGACGAGGTCAAGCGGGACATGGAGCGGCCGGTCCCGATGGACCGGCTGATCTGCGGCGACGTCGGTTATGGCAAGACCGAGATCGCGATCCGGGCGGCGTTCAAGGCCGTGCAGGACGGCAAGCAGGTCGCGGTGCTGGTGCCGACCACGCTGCTGGTCGGCCAGCACACCGAAACGTTCAGCGAGCGGTATGCGCCGTTCCCGGTGGTGGTCCGGCCGCTGTCGAGGTTCCAGTCGAACGCCGAGGCCGCCGAGACGCTGGCTGGCCTGGCCGAGGGCAAGGTCGACGTGGTGATCGGCACCCACCGGCTGCTGTCGCCGGAGACCTCGTTCGCCCGGCTCGGCCTGGTGATCATCGACGAGGAGCAGCGGTTCGGGGTCGAGCACAAGGAGTTCCTGAAGCGGATGCGCACCCAGGTCGACGTGCTGGCCATGTCGGCCACCCCGATCCCGCGCACGCTGGAGATGGGCCTGTCCGGGATCAGGGAGATGTCCACCATCTTGACCCCGCCCGAGGAGCGGCACCCGGTGCTGACCTCGGTCGCCCCCTACGACGAGAAGCAGATCGCCGCGGCGATCCGGCGCGAGCTGCTCCGCGACGGCCAGGTGTTCTTCGTGCACAACCGGGTGTCATCGATCAACAAGGTCGCCGGGCGGATCGCCGAGCTGGTGCCCGAGGCGCGGGTGGCGGTCGGGCACGGCCAGATGAACGAGCACACCCTCGAGAAGATCATGGGCGACTTCGTCGAGCGCCGCGCCGACGTACTGGTCTCGACCACCATCGTGGAGTCAGGGCTAGACATCCCGAACGCCAACACGCTGATCGTGGACCGGGCCGACGCCTACGGGCTGCCCGATCTGCATCAGCTGCGCGGCCGGGTCGGGCGCGGCCGGGAGCGCGGCTTCGCGTACTTCCTGTACCCGCCGGAGAAGCCGCTCACCGAGACCGCGCACGAGCGGCTGGCCACGATCGCGCAGCACACCGAGGTGGGCGCGGGCATGTACGTCGCGCTCAAGGACCTGGAGATCCGCGGCGCGGGGAACTACCTGGGCGGTGAGCAATCCGGGCACATCGCCGCCGTAGGCTTCGACCTGTACGTGCGGATGATCGGCGAGGCCGTCAGCGAGCTGCGTGGTGACGGGCCGGCCGAGCGGCCCGAGGTGCGGATCGAGCTGCCGGTCGACGCGCACATCCCGCACCAGTACGTGCCGGGGGAGCGGCTCCGGCTGGAGGCCTACACCCGGATCGCCGCCATCGACACCGACGCTGACATCACCGCGGTGGCTGATGAGCTGGCGGACAGGTTCGGCCCGCTGCCCGAGCCGGTGCGCAACCTACTGGCGGTGGCCGCATTGCGGGCCAGGGCCCGCCGGTCCGGCCTGACCGATATCACTCAGCAGGGCAGCCACATCAGGTTCTCGCCCGTGGTGCTGCCTGAGTCGCGGCAGGTCCGGGTCGAGCGGCTGTACCCGAGGACGCTGCTCAAGGAGGCAGTGCGTACCATGCTCGTACCGGTGCCGAAGGCGGATGGCGGTGCCGGGTCCGGGTCGGCAGGCGGCCGGGCGGGAACCGGGCGGGCCGGGCCGTCGTCGGCCGTCTCCTTCGGAGCCCCGCCGTTGCGTGACCGGGAGCTGCTCGCCTGGTGCGAGAACCTCATCGAGCAGGTGCTCGGCGGGATCTCGCCGGCTGCGCAGGACGCGGCCGGTGAGTAGGGCTCCGGGATAGGGCTTCGGCCAGTAAGCGTGAGGAGGAACGTCGACGTGCTCCGCACCTCGATGAAGTTGGGCACCGGCGTGAAACTGGGCGCCGCGGTGGCGGCCGCTGGCCTGGCCGTCGCGGCCTGCGGGCCCGTGCAGATGGGCGCGGCCGCGATCCTCGGTAGCCAGCGCATCTCCACCACTACGCTTTCCGCGCAGGTGGCCAACCTGAATGATGGCTACCACGCGTACCAGAACAGGATCCAGCTCCAGTACCCGGTATCGCAGATGCCGCAGCAGGCGCTCAGCTGGCTGGTGCGGTTCAAGGTGCGCGACACGCTCGCCGTCAGGGAGAACCTCACCGTGACCCCTCGGGCCGTGGAAGTCGCGCTGGCCCAGATCAACGCCCAGGTCAGGGCGGGCGGCAGTAGCGCCACGCTGCCCGAGCTCGCGGTCGCCAACGGATTGCCGCCGGACCTGATACCCGACCTGGCCAGGTACCAGGCGATCCAGAACGCGCTCCTTGACCGGCTGGACGGCGGCAAGCTGCCCGCCCAGCAGTCGGCGCAGACGGCGCTGCAGGCACAGTTCAACACGGCCCAGTGCCAGGCCTCCAAGAGTCTGAACATCAAGATCAATCCGCAGTTCGGCATGCTCGACTACAGCCAGCTCAGCGTCGTTCCCGCGCCGCCCTCGCTGTCCGCGACGGCGCCGTCGGCGACCCCTGCCGCGGCCCCTTCGGCCAGCCCCACAGCAACGCCGCAGCTGACGCCGCCCTGCTAGGCGACGTCGGGCAAGGAGGCCGGATCCGGGTGACGCAGGACTCGAAGGACCCCGAGGGCGTCCCGGCGGGCATTCGTCTGCTCAACCTGGTGGCCGTGATGGACCGGCTGCGCAACGAGTGCCCGTGGGACGCCAAGCAGACTCACGAGTCGCTGGCCCCGTATCTGCTAGAGGAGACCTACGAGGCGGTTGAGGCGCTGGAAGGCGGCCAGGCCGCTGCCCTGCGCGAGGAACTCGGGGATGTCTTGCTGCAGGTCCTCTTCCACGCCCGGATAGCATCGGAGCGCACCGACGGGACCGGTTACACCATCGACGACGTGGCCGACGGCATCGCCAGCAAGCTGGTGCGCAGGCACCCGCACGTGTTCGGCGACGTGACCGTGACCGGGGCCGGCGAGGTCAAGCGGAACTGGGACGAGATCAAGGCGGCCGAGCGCGCAGCGGCCCGGGCCGCGTCCGGCGGCGGCGCGGGTTCTGCCCTGGACGGTGTTCCGTTCGGGCAGCCCGCCCTGTCGCTGGCCGCGCAACTGCAGCGCCGCGCTGCTCGCGCAGGCGTGCCACCCGAGCTGGCCGACCTGGCGCAGCCGGCCAGCCTGGCCCAGGCTCGTGATCCCGCTGGATCCGGCGCCGGTTCCGGATCCAGCACTGATGTCGCATCTGGCCCGGTCCGCTCCGGTGCCGGTACCGGCGCTGATGTCGCGGCTGGTCCGGCCGGATCCGATGGCGGCTCCGGACCCGGCGCTGATGTCGCGTCCGACCGGGTCAGCGAGACCGGCGCAGCCCTTTTCGCCCTCGTGGCCAGGGCCTGCGAGGCCGGCCTCGATCCAGAGCTCGAGCTGCGGGCGGCTGCGCGAGCCTACCGTGAGCGAGTTCAGGCCTGGGAACGCGCCGGGGACCGGGCCGCGCAGTCTTAGCCGGTCAGCGCTCGACCGGACGCTACCCCGGCGGCCCGACCCGGTCAGCGCTCGACCGGACGGAGCGGCCGGCCGACCGGCGTGGCCGCTGCGTCGCCCCCGCTGAGTCCACTAGGCTCCAATGCGGACATGTCGTCTCCGTCTTCGCAGCCTCGGGAGTTCAGTTGGCCGCCATCGAAGCCATTCACGCCAGGCAGATCCTGGACTCGCGGGGCAATCCGACCGTGGAAGTCGAAGTCGTGCTCGACGACGGCACCCTGGGCCGGGCTGCCGTGCCCAGCGGCGCCTCGACCGGCGCGTTCGAGGCCGTCGAGTTGCGGGACGGCGGCCCGGAGTACGGCGGCAAGGGCGTGACCAAGGCGGTCCAGGCGGTCATCGACGAGATCCAGCCCGCTCTGCTCGGTTATGACGCCGACGATCAGCGGCTGATCGACCAGGCCCTGATCGACCTGGACCGGACCCCGGACAAATCCAGGCTGGGGGCGAACGCGATCGTCGGGGTCAGCCTGGCCGTGGCCCGGGCGGCGGCCGAGTGGGCGAGGCTGCCGTTGTTCCGTTACCTGGGCGGCCCGAACGCGCACGTGCTGCCGGTTCCGATGATGAACATCCTGAACGGCGGCGCCCACGCCGACAGCAACGTCGATATCCAGGAGTTCATGGTCGCACCGATCGGCGCGGCCACTTTCGCCGAGGCGCTCCGCTGGGGAGCGGAGACGTACCACGCCCTGAAGTCGGTGCTCAAGCAGCACGGGCTGAATACCGGCGTGGGTGACGAGGGCGGCTTCGCCCCCGACCTCGAGCACAACCGGGCCGCGCTTGACCTGATCGTCGAGGCGATCAGTAAGGCCGGGCTGGTGCCCGGGCAGGACGTGGCCCTGGCGATCGACGCGGCCGCCAACTCGTTCTACGCCGACGGCAGCTACCAGTTCGAGGGCAGCCGGAAGAACGCGGCCGAGATGACCCGCATCTACGCGGACTGGCTCAATGCCTATCCGATCGTGTCGCTGGAGGACCCGCTGCAGGAGGAGGACTGGGCCGGCTGGCATGAGCTGACCGCCGCGCTCGGTGGCCGCGTGCAGATCGTTGGTGACGACATTTTCGTCACCAACCCGCAGCGGCTGCGGCGCGGCATCGCGGAGCGTTCGGCTAACTCACTGCTGGTGAAGGTCAACCAGATCGGCACGCTGACCGAGACGCTGAACGCGGTGGCCCTGGCCCACCGGTCCGGGTTCACCTGCCAGATCAGTCACCGCTCCGGCGAGACCGAGGACACGACGATCTCCGACCTCGCGGTGGCGATCAACTGCGGCCAGATGAAGACCGGAGCGCCCTGCAGGTCCGAGCGGGTGGCCAAGTACAACCAGCTGCTCCGCATCGAGGAACTGCTCGGGGACGCCGCGTCGTACGCGGGACGGGCGGCCTTCCCCCGCTCGTCGGCTGGCGGCCAATGAGAGCACCGGCGGACCGCGGTTCTGGCCAGCCGGACCCGCCGCGGATCACCGGCCGGGCCGCGTTGCTCGCCGTCGTACTGTGCGCCATCGCGCTGAGCCTGGCCTATCCGGTCCGGGAGTACATTGCCCAGAGCCGCCGGATCGGCCAGCTTGAGGCGCAGCGGCAGGAAATCACGGCCCAGGTGAATGCGCTGTCCGCTGAGCAGCGGCGGCTCAGCAGCCCGGCGTACGTGGAGCAGCAGGCCCGCGACAACCTGCACATGTGCCTGCCGTCAACGACCTGCTATGTGATCGTCAACGGCGGTACGCAGGCCGGCCGCCAGCCGCACGCGCGCACCGCCGCGCCCGCGTGGTACCAGCGGCTGTGGGATTCCGTCCAGCAGGCGGACAAGGCCGGAGCCAGGTGATGGTGGGCGCCAGAGAACGGCCCCGGGCGTGACGGCAGCGGATTCCGGACGGACCGATGTGGCCGCGGCAGACGCGGCCACAGCGGATGTGCCTGAGGCGGTGCCTGAGGCGGTGCCTGAGGCGGATGTAGCGCCGCGGGATGTGGCCGCGGTGGCGGCGCAGCTCGGTCGTCCGCCGCGCGGCCTGCGCTCGGTGGCGCACCGGTGCCCGTGCGGGTGGCCTGACGTCGTCGAGACCGCACCGCGGCTGCCCGACGGTACGCCGTTCCCCACCCTCTACTACCTGACCTGCCCTCGCGCCTGCGCTGCCGTCGGTCGGCTGGAGGCAGCCGGAACGATGCGCGAGCTGACCGCACGGCTGGCCGGCGAGCCCGGCCTGGTCCGCGCTTACGCGGCGGCGCACCGCGATTACCTGGCCCGCAGGGACGCGGCGGCCCGGGCAGCGGGCGTCGAGCCACTTCCGCCGCCTACCCAGAGCGCGGGCGGCATGCCGGACCGGGTCAAGTGCCTGCACGCGCTGCTGGCTCACGAGCTGGCGGTCCCTGGCGCCAACCCGCTGGGCCGCGAGGTAGCCCGGATGGTGGGGCCATGGTGGCTGGCAGGCGCCTGCGTCGGGGTAGATCCTCCACCGGAGCCTGCGGCCAGGCGGCGCGGCCGGGCTGACGAATGAACCAGGCGGCCAGCCAGCCGGGGACCGTGCGGGTCGCGGCGATCGATTGCGGTACCAACTCGCTGCGGCTGCTGATCGCTGATGTCAACCCGCGCCGCGGCGAGCTCACCGACCTGGTTCGCCGGATGGAAATCGTCCGGCTCGGCCAGGGCGTCGACGCCACCGGCCAGCTGGCCGCGGAGGCGCTGGACCGGACGTTCAGGATGCTGGCGGAGTATGCCGACGCGATCAGCTCCGCCTCGGTGCAGGCGGTCCGCATGGTCGCGACCAGCGCGACCAGGGATGCCAGCAATGCGACGGACTTCACCAGCGGGGTGCGACAGATATTGGGGTCCGATCCTGAGGTCCTCAGCGGTGATCAGGAGGCGTGGCTGGCGTTCACCGGCGCGACGGCAGAACTAGCCCCTGGCCGCAGCGGAGCGCATGGCCCCGGCGGCGCGCGTGGCGGCGAGCCTGGCCCGGCCTCCGGGAAAGCTTCCGCTCCGCTGGCGCCGCCCTACCTGGTGGCCGACATTGGCGGCGGGTCTACCGAGTTCGTGGTCGGCGGTGGCGACGAGGGGACCGGGCCCGCTGGCCAGCTCGCCGCCATTTCCGTCGACATCGGCTGCGTCCGGCTGACCGAGCGTCACCTGCATTCCGATCCGCCCCCGGCGGCCGAGATCGAGGCGGCGGTCGCGGATATCGACGCGGCGCTCGCTGTCGTAGCCGGGAGAATACCGGTGGCCAGCGCCCGTACCCTGGTGGGCCTAGCCGGCTCGGTGACCACGGTGGCCGCGATCGCGCTCGGGCTAGAGGCCTATGACCCTGGACGCACCCATCATGCCCGGATTCCGGCCCGCCAGGTCAGTGCGGTGACCGCCGAGTTGCTTCGGCTGAGCCGCCAGGACCGCGCCAGCATCGGCGTGATGCACCCAGGCCGGGTGGACGTGATCGGCGCCGGGGCCCTGGTGCTGGACCGGGTGCTGCAGAAGTTTGGCTTCAGCGAGGTAGTCACCAGCGAGCACGACATCCTGGACGGCATCGCCTGGTCGCTAGCAGACAGCGGCCCGGCGCCGTGAGCGGTCCGCTGCCGCCCGGTCCGCTGCCGCCCGGTCCGCTGCCGCCCGGTCCGCTGCCCCCCGGTCCGGTGCCTCCCGGTCCGGTACCGCCCGGCTCTGGCTGGCCTGACGACCCGGCCACGTCCGCCACCCCGGTGGCGGCCGACCCGCAAGACGTCCGTGTGCTCGCCGTATCGGCTGGGACCCTGGCTGAGCTGGCCGCCCGGCAGTCGGTCTGCCGTGCCTGTGCCCGGCTGGTCGCCTGGCGCGAGCAGGTCGCCGCGGACAAGCGCCGGTCATTCCGATCAGAGCCGTACTGGGGACGGCCGGTTCCCGGCTGGGGGGCCGAACAGCCGCGGGTCCTGATCGCTGGCCTGGCGCCTGCCGCGCACGGAGGTAATCGCACCGGCCGCATCTTTACCGGTGACCGCAGCGGCGACGTGCTGTTCGCCTCATTGTGGCGGTGCGGGCTCGCGGCCAGGCCGGACAGCATCGCCGCCGGCGACGGGCAGCGACTCGACGCGGTGCGCATGGTCGCAGCGGTCCGGTGCGCGCCGCCGGCGAACAAGCCCACGGTCGCCGAGCGCGATGCCTGCGCGCCCTGGCTGGCCGCTGAGCTCAGCCTGGTGGCGGAGCACCTCAGGGTTATCGTCTGCCTCGGTCATTTCGCCTGGCAGGCCATGTGGCCGCAGCTAGCCGCGCTCGGGCTGCCAGTCGTCCGGCCGCGTCCCGCGTTCGGTCATGGTGCCGAAGTCCGGATCGACCGGAGCGGTGCTGGCCGGAGCGGTGCTGGCCGGAGCGGTGCTGGCCGGAGCGGTGCTGGCGATGACCGGGGGCGTTCCCGTCGCGCGCCGCTACTGGTCCTCGGCTGTTACCACCCCAGTCAGCAGAACACCTTCACCGGCCGGGTCACCGCCACCATGCTGGACGCGGTCTTCCAGCGCGCCAGGGTGGCGGCTGGCCTGTAGCACTCTGGCTCGCCCAGGCGATGTGCTTACTGTGTGTATATGGCGGCCAGTCATTAGCTACCCCGCGTATGAACTGTATAGATCAAATGAATTAGATGGGTGCCATTGGGCGTGAATCGGACTCACCGTAATCCGTTAATCTAGAGTCAGCCGAACGGCGCGGGGTATCATCACTAAGCCCCCGTAGCCCAAAGGAAGAGGCGGCCCCCCTAAAAGGGTCCCCAGTGTCGGTTCGACTCCGACCGGGGGTACGTACGTCCGTCTGAGCGGCCAGGATGCCGCCAGGATGTCGCCTGCCGCGCCGTTGACGTGCTGACTGTTCTGTCAGTCAATCGCTGACCGGCCGATACGTGCTGGGCGATGGTCTAGCGGGATCGGTCAGGTATGGCTACTGGTAGGTCACGTATGTCCACCTGGACCGGGCGCGAAATTGCCGTTAAGTAATTAGCGCCTCTAATCATGCACCTTCGGAACTCGATGCTAGATCTACGTATTGTCAACAATCAGATCGAGGGCCGACGGTCGGGGAAGAACCCGGTCAGCCGCTCGTATCGGGACCGGCCCGGGTAACCGGGATCCTGAGTATCACCCGCCGGTCCCGTCGCATCGCGGCACGGTAGTCGTCCCAGTCGGGATGCTCGCCGGCCACCCTCCGGTAATAGTCGATCAAGAGATCCATCGCATCGGGAAGGTGGACGATCTCGGCGGTGCCTTCGATGGAGATCCACTCGCCGAAGAAGCCGTCACTGAGCACGCAGAGTGAGGCCTGCGGATCGCGGGCCAGGTTCTTGGCCTTGATCGCGGTTTCCCTGGTGCTGATCAGGACCCGGCCCTGCGCGTCGACCGCGACGGTGACCGGCGACAGCTGCGGGCGACCGTCAGCCCGAGTGGTGGCGAGTACCGCGCGATGATGCTCGCGCAGGAACTCCCTGGCGCGCTCCGGATCCACCGCTCAGCTGCGGCTGCGCCAGAGCCGGCGCTGCACCTCGTATTCGTGCACGATCGCCCTGGCGTAGCCGTGGGTAAGGCCATGCTCGTCGGCCAGCCAGTGCGCGCGTTCCTCGCAGCGCGAGAACGCGGGTCCGGACTCAAGCCGATGGAACCACTCTCGGAGTTCACGTCCTGTGACGATTGGGATGCGGGCAATGAGGTTCTTGTGCATCTCCGGAGAGTGGGTCAGTGACAAGTGACACCTCCAGGGTGAGTCCTCTTGTTGTCGAGACTGCACCACGCTCGGGCTGCTGACAACCCCTCGGCGTCACCCATCCGTAATGCCCTGTTTATCTGGGCCGGTCAGGACAGTCGTTCGAAGATCATCGCCATGCCCTGGCCGCCGCCCACGCACATGGTCTCCAGGCCAAAGGTCTTGTCATGGAAGCGCAGGCTGTTCAGGATCGTCGAGGTGATGCGGGCGCCCGTCATCCCGAACGGGTGACCGACAGCGATCGCGCCGCCGTTGACGTTCAGCTTGTCCAGATCGATGCCGAGCTCCTGATAGGACGGGATGACCTGGGCGGCGAACGCCTCGTTGATCTCCACCAGGTCGATGTCGCCGATCGCCATGCCTGCCCTGGCCAGGGCCCGGGTGGACGCCTCGACCGGGCCGAGGCCCATGATCTCGGGCGACAGGGCGCTGACGCCCGATGCCACGATCCTGGCGATCGGCGTGAGCCCGAGCTCGGCCGCCTTGCGGTCGCTCATCACCACCACGGCGGCGGCGCCGTCGTTGAGCGGGCAGCAGTTACCGGCCGTTACCGTGCCATCGGGCCGGAACACGGGCTTCAGCGTCGATACCTTCTCCAGGGTGGTGCCGGCCCGGGGGCCGTCATCCGCAGCCACTACGGTGCCGTCTGGCAGCGTCGCGGGGGTGATGTCCTGCTGCCAGAAGCCGTCAGCCAGCGCTTTCTCGGCCAGGTTCTGCGACCTGACCCCGAATTCATCCTGCTCACGGCGGCTGACGCTGCGCAGCTGGGCGACGTTCTCAGCGGTCTGGCCCATCGCCACATAAAGGTCGGGAAGCTGGCCGTCCTCGCGGGGGTCGTGCCAGGTGTCGGCACCGCCAGCGGCCTCGGCCGCGTTGCGCGCCTCCGCGTCGGCGAACAGCGGATTCTTCGTGTCGGGCCAGCTGTCGCTGCTGCCTGCGACCAGCCGGCTCACGCATTCCACGCCCGCCGAGATGAACGCGTCGCCCTCGCCCGCCTTGATCGCATGGAACGCCATCCGGGTCGTCTGCAGGGACGACGAGCAGTACCGGGTGACCGTGGTGCCGGGCAGGTTGTCGTAGCCGAGCAGGATCGCCACCACCCGGGCCAGGTTGTAGCCCTGCTCGCCGCCGGGCAGGCCGCAGCCGAGCATCAGATCGTCGATATCCGCCGGGTCAAGCTGGGGTACCTTGGCCAGCGCCGCCTTGACCATCTGCACGGCCAGGTCGTCGGGACGGATGCTGGTGAGTGATCCCTTGAATGCCCGGCCGATCGGCGAGCGGGCGGTAGCGACAATCACTGCCTCGGGCATGGACGGGCTCCCTCAGTTCGGCTTTGTTTACTGATTAGTAGCTTACGCGGCGCTGCGCGCTGGCGCGCCCCGGCGGCCCGCCGCGGGTGCGAGCAGCGGGGATAGCTCAGGGTCAGCGGACTGGCCACGTCATCGTAGCCCGCTGCCGTGGGATACGGTCGTGGACACCAAGGGCAAGGTGGTTGGGCATGCAGGTACATGAGTCACTCATTGAGCTCATCGGGAACACCCCGCTGGTGAGGTTGCGGAAGGTAACCAGGCACCTGGGCGGCGCGCAGGCACCCCCCGCCGTGCTGGCCAAGGTCGAGTACTTCAACCCGGGCGGCTCGGTGAAAGACCGGATCGCGGTCGCCATGATCGAGGCTGCCGAAGCCTCGGGTAAGCTCCGGCCCGGCGGTACCATCATCGAGCCCACCTCGGGGAACACCGGAGTCGGGCTAGCGATCGCCGCTGCGGAAAAGGGCTATAAATGCCTGTTTGTCTGCCCGGACAAGGTCGCTCAGGACAAGATCAGCGTGCTGCGCGCCTATGGCGCCGAGGTCGTTGTCTGCCCATCGACCGTCTCTCCTGAGCACCCCGACTCCTACTACTCGGTGTCGGACCGGCTGGCCAGCCAGACTGCCGGCGGCTGGAAGCCCGACCAGTATGCGAATCCGGAGAACCCGGCCTCGCATTATCGCTCTACCGGGCCCGAGATCTGGGCGCAGACCGAGGGCAAGGTCACGCACTTCGTCGCCGGCATCGGTACCGGGGGCACGATATCGGGGACGGGCCGTTACCTGAAAGAAGTGTCAGGCGGCCGGGTGCAGATCATCGGCGCTGACCCGGAGGGCTCGGTCTACTCGGGCGGGACCGGCCGGCCCTACCTGGTCGAGGGTGTGGGCGAGGACATCTGGCCACAGACCTACGACAAGAACATCTGCGACCAGATCATCGCGGTCAGCGACGCGCAGTCGTTCCTGATGACCAGGAGGCTGGCGCGTGAGGAGGCGCTGCTGACCGGGGGCTCGTGCGGGATGGCGGTCGTCGCGGCGCTGCGCATCGCCGAGCAGGCCGGTCCCGAGGACGTGATCGTGGTGCTGCTTCCCGACGGCGGCCGCGGTTACCTGTCGAAGATCTACAACGATGAGTGGATGGCCGATTACGGCTTCCTCACCTCGGAGACCTCTGAGCCGAGGATCGCCGACATCCTGGACAGCAAGCAGGGCGGGCTGCCGCCCTTCGTGCACGTGCACCCGGACGAGACGGTGCGGGCGGCGATCGAGAGCCTGCGCGAGTACGAGGTGTCCCAGATGCCGGTGCTGAATGCGGAGCCTCCGGTCATGGCGGCCGAGGTGATCGGCTCGATCGTGGAACGCGACCTGCTGGATGCGCTGGTCTCCGGCCGGGCCAGGCCGCAGGACCCGGTCAGCGGCCACATGTCGGCGCCGCTGCCCATGGTGGGCTCGGGCGAGCCGGTCAGCAGCGTGGTCCACGCGATGGAGAAGGCGGGCGCCGCTGTCGTTCTGGTCGAAGGCAAGCCGGCCGGAATGATCACGCGGCAAGATGTGCTCACGTACCTGGCGGAAAGCGCGGGGTAAGGCGAACGGCAAGCGGCGAACAGGCAGGGGCCACAGCATGCGCACGGACCATGGGGACGGCTTCGACACGCTGGCGATCCACGCGGGCCAGGACCCCGATCCGCTGACTGGCGCGGTCATACCGCCGATCTACCAGGTCTCCACGTATAAGCAGGATGGCGTCGGCGGGCTGCGATCCGGCTATGAGTACTCGCGGACCGCCAACCCGACCAGGCGGGCGCTCGAGGACTGCCTGGCTGCGCTGGAAGGCGGCGCCAGCGCGCTGGCGTTCGCGTCCGGGATGGCCGCGGAGGACGCGCTGCTGCGGACGGTCTGCCAGCCGGGGGATCACGTGCTGATCCCGCACGACGCCTACGGCGGCACCTACCGGCTCGTCGACAAGGTCCTGCAGCCCTGGGGGCTGAGCTACCTCCCGGTGCCGGTGTCCGACCCGTCGGCCGTCCGCGCTGCCCTGGCGGCCAGGCCCGCGCGGGTGGTCTGGGTGGAGACACCCACCAACCCGCTGCTGTCGATCGCTGACATCGCCGCCCTGGCGCAGATCGCGCACGACGGCGGCGCGCTGCTCGTGGTGGACAACACGTTCGCCTCGCCGTACCTGCAGCAGCCGCTGGCGCTCGGCGCGGATGTAGTAGTGCATTCGACGACCAAGTACCTGGGCGGCCACTCCGATGTGGTGGGCGGCGCGCTGGTCGTCGCCGATGCCGGGCTCGGCGAGCGGCTCGCGTTTCATCAGAACGCGACCGGCGCGGTCGCCGGGCCCTTCGACGCGTGGCTGACGCTGCGCGGGATCAAAACCCTGGCCGTCCGGATGGACCGGCACTCCCGCAATGCCGCGCGAGTGGCCGACATGCTCGCCAGCCATCCCGCCGTCGCCGAGGTCCGTTACCCTGGCCTGGCGGCTCATCCGGGCCACGAGGTGGCAGCCAAGCAGATGCACGGTTTCGGCGGGATCGTGTCCTTCCGGGCTCGCGGCGGCGAAGGGGAGGCGGTGGCAATCTGCGGCCGCACCAGGCTGTTCACCCTCGGCGAGTCCCTGGGCGGCGTCGAGTCGCTGATCGAGCACCCGGGCCGGATGACCCATGCTTCGGTCACGGGCTCGGCGCTTGAGGTCCCCGCCGATCTGGTCAGGCTGTCGGTCGGCATCGAGACCTGCGAAGACCTGCTAGAGGACCTCCGCTCGGCCCTGGGCTGATTCCCTCGGCCCGGTCCTGAGCTAAAGCCTCGGCACGATCACCTTGTGACCTTATCCGGCGTGGTGGCATGACACGCGCGGCCGTGTCGCGCCACACCTCCACCTATGTCTATTCTTCACCCACATCCATGAATTTTACCCCGACCGAATCGGGCACCTATAAGCTCGTCCTCGCGCCTTACGCGAGCGACGGTGCGACCGGAACCATCGTGTTTACCTATACCACCGGCGGCTAATTCGCCGCCGGGCCGAATCGGGGACCGACATACCGGCAAACGGGCGGCTACGGCCGGCGGAGCCAGGTCACGCCGGCCAGTCGCCCGTTCGGAGCCGCCGCCAGGGCTCAGCTGTTCCACACCATGAGGACCAGGATGACCAGCCAGATAATGCTGACCACCCCGCCCATGGTGGCGATCCGGCCGCGCTCGACGGCGGCGACGCGGACGGCGGCCGCCCCGGACGGGGAACTGGCCAGAGGGGTCTCGATGGCTTCGGCAGGCCCGCCGGAGACACCAGCACCGGCACCCGGCGGCACGGCCGCCGGGGTGCCGCCGCCGGCCGGCGGCGGCACCCCGGCCGGGCCGACCGTCTGGAGTGCGCCGATGGCGCGATGCTGGTCGCGCATGATCAGTACCAGCAGCACGATCGCTACCACGAACAGGGTGAGAGCTATGGATAGCCAGGGCTTGCTGAAGTCCTTATTCTGCTGTGCTGCTACCAGCCCGGCGATCAGCACGACCAGGGACCCGATCGTAAAGACGCGCGTCATCCGGTAGAGATACTGGACAACGATCAGATTATGGTTCCTGATGTATCGGGGCGTGGACGAGATCGCTACCGTGACCGGGCCGATCGTGAAGATCGCGAAGCCGATATGTAGCCACAGCACCAGCCGGTCGGTAAAGGACATGGCCCGATCCTAGGGCCAGCCTGGGACGCGTCCCCGGACCTTTGGCGATCTTTCCGCACCGCAGCGGCAGGCGAGCCGAGCAGCGGCGGAACAGCCGACCGGAGCGGCAGGGCAGCCGGGCGGAACAGCCGACCGGAACCGGCCGGAGCGGAATAGCCGGAGTGGAACAGCCGGAGCGGAACAGCCGACCGGAGCGGACGGGAGGCAGGCGTCCGGCGCCGGGCGCCGGTCGCCCCGGCGGGCGAGCGCACCGGCCCCGATGTGTGCGGGCGATCCGGCCGGGCTGGTTGTCCCGGCGGGCGGCTAAGCGGCAGCCTTCGACTTACGTCCCGTGATCCAGGCGCCGGCCAGCAGCGCGATGCCGATCACCAGCGCCACGGCCCCCCGGGCCAGGTGGTTGCCCTTCTTGACGTGGCTGCCGGCCGTCATGAAACTGGGCAGCGCGCTGCCGTCAGCGAAGTAGAGCACCGCCACGATCAGCGCGATGACCCCGACCACCGCCAGGATGATGACCAGCGACCGGCTGCTGGATGAGCCGCCGGACACGCTTGCAGAACTCACGGATCCTCCTCGATTGATCACATCTCACCCGACACGGGCCCCGTTGCACCTGCGCCCGGCCGTGAAGACTACCTGCGGCACCGTACTACGACCGGCCAGCGGCGCGCCGGCCTTCCCAAAACCGGCGAAAATAAATCTATCTCCGGCTCTGGTTGCGCGCTCGCAGGAAGTCCCTTACCACATACTCGCCCAGGCTATCGGCCATCGCCCGGAGCACCCGGCCGCCATTGCGCCTGGCCACTTCCTCCACAAAGGCGGTCAGCCGCTCGTCATCGGCGAGCATGAATATGTTCATCGTCGCCCGGCGCCTGGTCATCTTATCCACCTCGGCCAGCGTGAGTTCGAGCGTCTCGGGCGACGGGGGCCAGTCGAACCAGTACTGCCCGTCCCGGCGCAGGTGTGCGGTCGGCTCGCCGTCCGTCACCACGAGTACCACCGGATTGTGCTCGGGGCGCCGGTCCAGGAACCGTCCGGCCAGCACCAGCGCATGGTGCAGGTTGGTGCCCTGCACCATGTCCCAGCCCAGTCCGGCCAGCTCGGTCTCCTGCAGTTCGCGTGCGTAGTTCGAGAACCCGATGACCTGGATCGCATCCTGCGGGTACCGGCTCCTGACCAGGGCATGCAACGCGAGCGCGGTCTGCTTGGCTGCCCCCCAGGTGCCGCGCAGCGCCATCGAGTAGGAGAGGTCGACCAGCAGGCAGACGGCCGCCGAGGCGCGACGCTCGGTCTCGGTGACCTCGAAGTCGCCGACCGACAGCCGTACGCGCGAGTCCCGCTGCTGGTCTACGGCCGGGCGCGAGCCGCCGCGCAGCAGCGCATTGCGGACCGTGGCCGCCGCGTCGATGGCCTGTTCGTCGCCGAAGCTCCACGGCCTGGTGCTGCCCGTGTACTCGCCGGCCTGCCCGGCATCGCGCTGGTCGTGGTCGCCATGGCCGCCCTCGGGAAGCTCGGCGAACACCCGGCGCAGCGCGGTCTCGCCGAGCCTGCGTACCGCCTTGGGCGTGAGCTCCAGCTTGCCGCTGGTGCGCTGCAGGTACCCCTGCCGCTCAAGCTCCCGCTCGATCTGCCGGAGGGCCTCCATGTCGTCGACGGCCTGCCGGCCCAGGGCCCGCCGGATGGCGTTCTCGTCCACGTCGTCCAGGCGCGCGCCCGGATAGTCCTGCACCAGGGTGTCCTCGAGCTCGGCCAGGTCGGCCAGCTCAGCGAGGGCGGTGGTGGCGTCACTGAGACCGAGCGGGCTGCTGCCGGTCATCGATTCGCCTGGTGACTCGCCGAAGTCCAGGTCGGGTCGCCTGGCCCGCAGTGCGTCAGCCAGCCTGGCCATCTCGGCGGCCAGGCCGGCGTCTTCGAGCGTCTGCGACATCAGCCCGGACAGCTCGTCGCGCTGTGCGTCGGTGAGCGAGTCAAGGAGCCGCTGGGCCGCGGACATCCGGCGGACCAGCGAGTCGACCATCTCTTCGAGGTCACGGGGAGCGTCGGGGAAGAAATCGCCGTAGCGCTCCATGAAGTCATCGAAGTCCTGCTGGGTGTGGCGGCCTTCGGCGTCAGCCTCCAGCATCGCGGTCAGCTCGGCCATCATGTCCTTGACCCGCTGCATCGCCTCGGGATCCGGGTCCTGCAGGGTCTGCTTCATGCCGCGGAACTGGCTGTCAAGCACCTCACGGCGCAGCAGGTCCCGCAGGCGCTCGAAGGTCTGCGCCGCCGCGCCCGATCGCCACTGGTAGTCCGCCAGCTGCCGGATGGCCTGGGCCGTGTCCGAGGGCAGCGCGTCGAGCTCGGCCTCACGCAGCCGCGCCTCGTCGGCCGGGTCCGGGAACAGCTCAGCGCGCTCCTGGCCGATCGCGGTATCCAGCAGTGCCCTGGCCTCTTCCAATATCCCGTCCAGCCGCCCCCGGCTGCGGATCGCGCGCTGCTGCTCACGTACCCGCCGGAGTAGATCGTCCAGACCCCGGCGGCCGGACATACCCTTGCGCAGCAGTTCACGCAGCGCCTCGGCCGGATCAGATCCGGACAGCACCGACTCACCGAGCTCGTCAACCGCGCCGCGGACATCGTAGGGCGGCTCAAGCGGGTCGGGCCCGTCCCGGTACTGACCGTAGCGGTAACCACTCACCTGCGCTCGCCTCCCTTCTGGATGCTTCCGGCCGCGAAAGCGGTCTACCTGGTCGCGCGCTGCACGTGACCCGCGTCTCAGGTGCGGTAGATCGCGCCACCGTCGACCACATCCTTGGACAGCCGCCGCGTCAGGTACAGGCCCTCCAGAGCGAACTCCAGGGCCGCCGCGGCCTGTCCGAATGACTCGCCCCCGGCCATCTGCAGCCGGTCCATGATTCTGGCCAGCCCAGCGACGTCACCGATCCTGCGCAGCAGGTCGGCCGCGGGCACCAGGTCACCGGACTCGACATTGCCGCCCTCGTCGAACTTGGCCAGCAGGCCGCTCAGGTCGGCGTTGCCCAGACTGGCCCGGAAGGTCTCAGCGATCGCCCGCCGAAGCAGGTGATCGAGCACTTCTTGCTCCCTGCCCTCTTCGCTGACCTCGAACTCGACCTTGCCGCGCAGGGTGCTCACGATCGCGGGCAGATCGCACACCCGGGCCACCGGCTGCTCCTCGCCGGTGATGGCTGCGCGCCGGACTGCCGAGGCCGCCACCGCCTCGGCGGCGGCGATGGCGAACCGGGCGGAGACCCCGGACCTGGCATCCACCGCCGGCGAGGCGCGGACGAGCCTGGTGAACCTCGCGATGACCTGGATCAGGTGCTCGGGCACGATCGCGTCGGGCCCGTGGCCGTCCCAGCTGATCCGGGACTCCTGCCGGATCAGGGCCAGCTCGGAATCAAGCGAGGTCGGGTAGTGGGTCCGGATCTCGGCGCCGAACCTGTCCTTCAGCGGCGTAATGATCCGTCCCCGGTTGGTGTAGTCCTCCGGGTTCGCGCTGGCCACGAGCACCAGGTCAAGCGGCAGCCGAAGGGCGTATCCGCGGACCCCGATGTCACGCTCCTCCAGCACGTTGAGCAGCGCCACCTGGATCCGCTCGGCCAGGTCGGGCAGCTCGTTCAGGCAGAAGATGCCCCGGTTGGTCCGCGGCACCAGGCCGAAGTGAATGGTCTCGGGGTCGCCGAGCGTCCGGCCCTCGGCCACCTTCACCGGGTCAATATCACCGATCAGGTCACCAACGCTGGTGTCCGGCGTGGCGAGCTTCTCGCCGTAGCGGTCGCTGCGAGGACGCCAGGTCACCGGCAGGTCTTCCTCGAGCTCGACGCTCAGGCGGCGGCAGCGCGCGCACACCGGCTCGTACGGGTGGTCATTGATCTCGCAGCCGGTGACGGCCGGGGTCCACTCGTCGAGCAGGCCGGTGAGCGTGCGGATCAGCCGGGTCTTGCCCTGGCCGCGCTCGCCGAGCAGGATGACGTCGTGCCCGGCTATGATCGCGCGTTCCAGCTGCGGTAGCACCGTCTGCCCGAACCCGATGATTCCGGGGAAAGCGTCCTCGCCGGCCCGCATCCGGGCCAGCAGATTCCGCCGTATCTCCTGCTTGACGGTCAGGTACTGATGCCCGCTCTCGCGGAGTTCGGCTAGAGTCCGGGCCGGTGGGGGAGCTGATTGGTGGGCTGCCGACGTGGGCTCAGTGAATGGCTGCACTGTTCGACACTATGTGCATGTTGGCGCGATCCGCATCTTAGGAGGCTGGGCATGGCCGGTTCACGCCCGGTGCTGGCGATCGATATCGGCGGTACCAAGCTCGCGGCCGGGGTAGCGGAGCCAGCCGCGGCTGAGCACCTGGGCGCAGACACCCACCCCGCATAACGTGGATGGGGAGCATCTGTGGCGCACCCTCGACGCCCTGCTCACCCGGGTACTCGAGGACGGCAGGATCGCCGGCCCGGCCGAGCTTTCCGGGGTGGGCTGCGGCTGCGGCGGGCCGATGGAATGGCCGGAAGGCGTGGTGTCGCCGCTGAACATCGCGGCCTGGCGGTCGTTCCCGCTGCGCGACAGGCTGGCGAAGCGCTTCGATGGCATCCCGGTTCGGGTGCATAACGACGCGATCACCATGGCCGCCGGAGAGCACTGGCGAGGCGCCGGCCGTGGCACGCGCAACATGCTCGGCGTGGTCGTCTCGACCGGAGTCGGCGGCGGGCTGCTGCTCGACGGCAGGCTGATCGAGGGAGCCTCGGGTAACGCGGGGCATATCGGCCATGTTGTGGTCGAGCCGGACGACGGGCCCGCGTGCGGCTGCGGCGGCCGGGGCTGCCTGGAGGCGGTCGCCCGCGGTCCCGCGCTCGTCCGCTGGGCGCAGGGGCAGGGCTGGCGGCCTGGTGGCCCGGAGGCCACGGCGAAGGACCTTGCCGACGACGGCGCGCTCGGTCACCCGATCGGGCTGGCCGCCATGGACCGGGCCGGGCGGGCGCTCGGAATCGCGCTCGCCTCCGCGACCTGCCTGTGCGACCTGGAGGTCGTCTCGGTCGGGGGCGGCCTGTCGCAGGCAGGCGTGCTGCTGTTCGAGCCGCTGGAGGAGGCCCTGCGGGCGCACACGAGGATCGGATTCGCGCGCCAGGTCCGGGTCGTGCCCGCCGCCCTGGGCCAGAGCGCGGGGCTCATCGGCGCCGCGGCGCTCATTTTCGCGGCAGACCGCTACTGGACCGGCGATTGATCAGCTCCGGCGCCGGACCGGCCGGGAGCAGACCGATACCGCACGGCGCCCTGAAACTACAAGCTCATGCATTAGCAGATCAGGAAAGCGGGGCTATAACGGATAACGACGCGGTAGCGGGCCCTCGCTGGCCGGTCAGAGATTGCCGCGGCGTTCCTGCTCCCGCTCGATGGCCTCGAAGAGGGCCTTGAAATTGCCCTTGCCGAAGCCCTGCGAGCCGTGCCGCTCGATCAACTCGAAGAAGACGGTGGGCCGGTCCTGGACGGGCTGGCTGAAGATCTGCAGCAGGTAGCCGTCTTCGTCCCGGTCGGCCAGGATATTAAGATCCCGCAGTTCATCGAGTGGCACCCGGGTGTCGCCGACCCAATCGCCCAGCGTGTCGTAGTAGCTGTCCGGGGTGGCGAGGAAGTTGCATCCGGCGGCCCGCATGCCCCGGACGGCAGCGACGATGTCATCGGTAGTCAGCGCTATGTGCTGGACTCCTGGCCCGCCGTAGTACTCGAGGTACTCATCGATCTGCGATTTCCGCTTGCCGGCCGCGGGCTCATTGAGCGGGAACTTCACCTTCCTGCGGCCGTCGGCGACCACCTTGCTCATCAGGGCGGAGTACTCGGTGGCGATGTCGTCGCCGACGAACTCCTTCATGTTGGTGAACCCCATGATGCGGTGGTAGAAGTCGACCCACTCATCCATCTTGCCGAGCTCGACGTTGCCCACGCAGTGGTCGATCTCGGTGAAGTAGGGCCGGTCAGGCGGGGTGACAAGCGGACTGGCGGCCACGTAGCCAGGCAGGTAGGGCCCGGTATACCCGGTTCGCTCGACCAGCGTGTGCCTGGTGTCGCCGAAGGTGGCGATGGCGGCCAGGACGACCTTCCCGCCGGAGTCCTCGGTGACCTCAGGCTTGTCCAGGCCGACCGCCCCGTGCGCGAGCGCGTACTCATACGCGGCCTCAGCCGACGGCACGGTGATCGCCAGGTCGACGACGCCGTCGCCGTGCCCAGCGACGTGGGCGCCGAGCGCGGTGCCGGCCCGGACCGGTCCGCGCAGCACCAGCCGGGCGTTACCGGACTCCAGGACGTAGGCGGCCTCTTCCCGGCAGCCGGTTTCAGGCCCGCGATAGGCGACGCACCGCATGCCGAACGCGGTGGAGTAGAAGTGCGCAGCCTGCCTGGCGTTGCCGACCGCGAAGACCACCGCGTCCATGCCGAGGACAGGGAACTCATCCGGCTGACCCGGGATGCGAGGTGCGCTATTGGCTGACATCAAATGGCCCCTTCCAGGTAGCGGCACTGCTCGCAGCATCAACTAGGCAGGCAAGATGCGCAAGCCTGAACTGGATCAATGAGCATTATGTATATTCAGTCAGCGGTCTAGCTAGAAGAACTGTGCAGGGTGCAATGGAGGTGTGCGAAGTGATCGACGAGCTTGACCACCGGCTGATCGGGCTTTTCGCCGCCGAGCCCCGGGTGGGCGTGCTGGAGGCATCCAGGCGGCTGGGCGTGGCTCGCGGTACCGTGCAGGCCAGGCTCGACCGGCTGCATGCACGCGGTGTCATCACCGGATACGGTCCCGACATTGACCCGGCGGCGCTCGGTCACGGGGTGACCGCGTTTGTCACGCTCGAGATCCGCCAGGCCGGGGGGCACGATCAGGTCGCGGCCCGGCTGGCCATGATCGCGGAGGTGCTTGAGGTACACACCATCACCGGGCCGGGCGACATGCTCTGCCGGGTGGTGGCACGAACCAACTCGGACCTGCAGCGGGTCATCGACTCCATCGTCGATGTGACGGGAGTGGTCCGGGCCTCGACGGTCATCGCGCTCGCGACGCCGGTCGGTTACCGGGTGCTGCCGCTGGTCCGGGCGGTGGCGGAGGCGAGATCCAGCTAACGCGGGATCGGTGTTACCTCAGCCGGTCAGGCCAGTCCGGCTCGGCCGGCGCGCTGGCTCCGGCCAGGTCGCAAGCCACCCTGAGGACCTCGGCGCACAGCTCGCGGCGATCGGAGACCTGGTCGGCGAAGAACATCCAGCCAAGGCTGACCCCGCCGAGCGCCATCCCGGCGCGCAGCCGGTCGGCCAGTGCCGCGCCGGGCTCGGTGAGCAGGTCGATGAGTGCCGTGACGCGTTCGCGGAACAACTCGCCGCGGCCCTTGTTGGTCGCCAGGCTGTTCACTGCCGCCTGGTTGTGCTGGAGCATCCGGAACACCTCGTCGCCGTCGGCCACGATCGCGACATAGCGGCCGAGGATCGCCCCGCTGGTGGTCGCGCTGCGCGGCTGTGACCTGGCCCACGAGATCAGGGCGTCGATCTGGCCGAAGTAGTCCTCGACGAGACTGCGGACGATGTCTTCCTTCGACTTGAAGTGGTAGTAGAGCGCTGCCTTGGTGACGTCGAGCCGTTCGGCGATCTCCCGCAGCGAGGTCTTCTCATAGCCCTGCTCGGCGAACAGCTCAAGCGCAACCTGCTGGATGCGGGCCCTGGTGTCGCCGCGTCCGCGCCCGTCGTGGTGGGCAGCCTGCGGGTCCTCCGGCGCATCGTGGTGCCAGGCCTGGCTGGCGTGCTCGTGACTGGCGTGCTCGTCACTGGCGTGCTTGTCGTCCGCCTGGTCGTCGCCTGCGTCGCGCTGTTCGGAGTTCATCGTTGTTATCGCGCCTCGCCGTGGTGGCCGTTAGTTACTTGACGGCCGGTTAGCTAGAGTCTAGCCTAGCTATTGTTGAGATACTAGCCGGTCGGCAAGTAGGTTGGCGGCACCGGGCGCCGCACGCATGAGGGAGCCGGAGCATGGCGGAAACACAGTCAGCAGCCGTGGGCGGCGCGGAGATTTCGGGCGGACCCAGGCGGGAGATCCTGATCGTCCTGCCCGGATTGCTCCTGACGCTGATGCTCGCGATGCTCGATCAGCTGATCGTCTCCACCGCGCTGCCCCGGATCGTCGGCGACCTCGGCGGCGTCACGCACCTGTCCTGGGTGGTGACCGCCTACGTCCTGGCGGCGACGATCACGACGCCGCTCTACGGCAAGCTCGGCGACCTCTACGGCCGCAAGCGGCTGCTCATGGTGGCCATCATCATCTTCCTGGCCGGCTCCGCCCTGTCCGGCCTGTCCCAGTCGATGGACCAGCTGATCATGTTCCGGGCGATCCAGGGTCTCGGGGCCGGCGGCCTGATGGTCGGCGCCATCGCCACCATCGGCGACCTGGTCTCGCCCCGCGAGCGGGGCCAGTACATGGGCTACATGATGGCGGCCATGATGCTGGCCATGATCGCCGGGCCGCTGCTGGGCGGTTACATCACCGACAGCCTGTCCTGGCGCTGGATCTTCTACATCAACATGCCGGTCGGCGGCGCGGCGCTCCTCTACCTGGCCGCGACCCTGCACCTGCCGCGGCTGCGGGTGCCGCACCGGATCGACTACCTGGGCGCGGCCGTGCTGGCGGTGGCGGCGACCTCGATCGTCCTGCTGACCACCTGGGGCGGCAGCCAGTACGCCTGGGGATCGAGGACGATCATCGGGCTCGGCGTGCTGGCGGTCGCGGCCGTCGCGGTGTTCCTGATGATCGAGGCCCGGGCGGCCGAGCCGGTGCTGCCACTGCACGTCTTCCGCAACCGCAACTTCTCGCTGGCCACCGCGATGAGCTTCCTGCTCGGCCTGGCCATGTTCGGGGCCCTCACCTTCCTGCCGATCTACCAGCAGACCGTGCAGCACCTGTCGGCCACCGGCAGCGGGCTGATGCTGGTGCCGATGATGCTCGGCTCCACCGTCACCTCGCTGATCGCGGGCCGGGTGACCAGCCGCACCGGCCGGTACAAGGCGCTGCCGATCATCGGCGCCGCGATCATGGCGGTCGGCATGTTCCTGCTGACCGGGCTCAGCGTGACCACCACCCGGCTCACGTCGGGACTGTTCTTCCTGGTGCTCGGCATCGGGATGGGCTTCCTGATGCAGATCACCACGCTCATCGTGCAGAACAGCGTGCCGCCCTCCGACATGGGCGTCGCGAGTAGCTCACGGACCTTCTTCCAGCAGATCGGCGGGTCGATCGGAGTGGCGCTGTTCGGGGCGATCTTTGCCCGGCGGCTCACCGAGGTGATGAGCGCCCGGGTGCCTGGCGCGCACCTCAACGCGGCAGGCGGCCAGCTGGACCCGGTGACCGTGAACCATCTGCAGCCTGCGGTGCGGGCCGATGTCTTCCTGGCGATCGCGCACGGCGTCGAGGGCGTGTTCATGTGGGCCGCCCCGTCCGCCGTCATCGTGTTCCTGCTCGCCCTGTTCATCAAGGAGGTTCCGCTCCGCGGCCGGGCGCCTGCGGCAGAGCCCGCCAGCGAGCCTGAACTGGTCCGCTGAGGTCCGTCCCGGGGTTTCATGCTTGCACGCCTGATAGCCCGGCTCGTGGGACCGGCACGACGTCGCTGACTGCCGCAGGAGTCGGAGGTAGGCATGCGTGGTGTTGCAGTTCTTACTGCTGCCATCATCCGCGCGTCGGGTCTGGTCGCGGTCTGGTCGGGTCTGGTCGCGGTCTGCGGGTGCGCTGCGTCCGCGTCGGCGGTCAGGTGGCGGCCTACCTGGCGGTCACATATGCGGATAAGTGGGGGCCCATCCGTTCCGACTCGGGTCCGGCTCAGCGACTTATCTAACGCTAAACAAAGCCGCCGCCGCGGTCACGGCCACCAGCTGGGCGGTCCTGGTTCGGGCCAACCGTCGGCAGCCGCGGTTGCGGCGGCGGCTTAGGTGGTGCGGTTACATCCCCCCGTACGGGACCGCTTCGAGGATCTCGACCGTGGATGCGCGCCCGTTCGGCAGCGTGTACGTAGCGGTCTCACCGACCTTCTTGCCCGAGATGGCGCTGCCCAGGGGTGACCGGGGCGAGTACACGTCGATAGGCGCGCCGCTCTCCTCGCGGGAGGCGAGCAGGAAGGTGACCTCATCCTCGTCGCGCGTGAACCGGACGGTGACCGTCATGCCCGGGCCGACCACGCCATCGGTGCGCGGCGGCTCGCCCACCCTGGAGTTCTCCAGGATGTAGGTGATCTGGCGGATCCGGCCCTCCATCTGGCCCTGCTCGTCCTTGGCCGCATGGTAGCCGCCGTTCTCGCGCAGGTCGCCTTCGGCCCTGGCCGCCTCGATCTTCTGTGCGATCTCGATGCGGCCGGAACCCGAGAGCTGGTCAAGCTCCGACTTGAGACGGTCGTACGCCTCCTGGGTGAGCCAGGTGACGGTATCGTCGCGGGTCTCGGTCACGGGAACTCCTTGCATGGGATGCGGAAACGATCTCCGCCGGGCCAGGCTGGCCCTTGGGGGTAATCCCTTGAGGCTAACAAGGCTCGGTCAGGAACCGGCGCGTGTCAATGGCCACGGCAGCCTCGCGGCCTGCTCGCCGCGCTCCGGCAGCACCGGGAATGCCTTACCCAAGGGTGCTTGTTGTGCTACACAATAACCCCTCGGCGCCGCTATCTGAGGAGCGCTGAGCCGGCTCTGGCGTTCAGGTCAAGCCGGGCTTACCCGTCAAACGAGGATGAAGGGCCCTTTTTTGGCTGCCGTAACTTCTGGCGCTGCCGGTACCGCCAGCCTCCCCGCAGTCGCCCCGTTGCGGCTGATGGCCGTCCACGCTCACCCGGATGATGAGTCGAGCAAAGGGGCCGCGACGATGGCCCGTTATGCGAGGGAAGGTGCTGACGTCCTGGTATGTACGCTCACCGGCGGCGAGCGTGGGGACATCCTCAACAAGGCCATGGAGCGGCCCGAGATCCGGGCCAACCTGCCGGCGGTCCGGAGGGCCGAGATGGCCAGGGCCCGCGAGATCCTCGGCGTGCAGCAGCAATTTCTCGGCTTTACCGACTCCGGGCTGCCCGAGGGCGATCCGCTGCCACCGCTGCCCGCGGGATGCTTCGCCCTCGAGCCGTTGCCTACCGCGGTAAGGCCGCTGGTCAGGGCGATGCGCGAGTTCCAGCCGCACGTGATCCTCACCTACGACGAGCGCGGAGGCTATCCGCATCCGGATCACGTCAAGACGCACGAGGTGTGCGTGGCGGCCTTCGAGGCGGCGGCTGATCCAGACCGCTACCCAGACTGCGGGGCGCCCTGGCAGCCGCTCAAGCTGTACTACTTCGCCACTTTCCACCGGGCCCGCTTCCTGGCCCTGCACCATGAGATGGAACGCCGCGGCCTCGAATCGCCGTACGCGGAGCGGATGGCCAGCTGGGATGATGAGGACCCGCGCCGGCAGGAGCTTGAGATTACGACGCGGGTCCCGTGCGGCGATTTCTTTGAGATCCGCGATCAGGCCCTGCTCGCCCATGCCACCCAGATTGACCCGGAAAGCTCCTGGTTCGCCTGCCCGGCCGATGTGCAGCGGGCGGCCTGGCCGACCGAGGATTTCCACCTGGCCAGGTCCCTGGTGAATACTGAGATACCGGAAGACGATCTTTTCGCCGGAATCCGGGAGAAGGTGAGCTTGTGACCGTGCTCGCCGTGTCGAGCAACGACGTCGCACCGGGCACGCTCGGGTTCTTGGTCGTGGCCGGGATGGCCCTCGTGCTGTACTTCTTGTTCCGCTCGATGTCCAAGCATCTGCGGAAGGTTAACGACCAGGCGCGCCAGGAAGAGGCGTCGGCTGCGCTGATGGACGATCCCGGCCGGGCCGGTGACGTCGGGGCAACCGGGCGGGATCCGCGGGAGTCCGGCGGCTGACCCAGTCCGGGAGCTGACCCAGTCCGGGAGCTGACCCAGTCCGGGAGCTGACCCAGTCCGGGAGCTGACCCAGTCCGGGAGCGGCGCCGCGGCGTTTCGCCCTACTCCGGGCGGGCCAGCGCGCTAGCGTGCTACGCAGGCGGCTGGCCCTGGTGAAGACGCGCAGGGCGTGCTGCGGCCGCCGTGGGGAGCGCTGGTTCATGCTCGTGCTGCACGGGATCTGGGTGTACGGCGCGCTCTGGCTGTGGGCCGAAGATTCCGAGCGCCCGCCGGGGGCGGCCCCTCGACCCGGCCGGCCGTCGCGCGCTCCGCGGCCGCACCCGTTCGCGTGCGACGTGTCACGGCTCGCCGATGCCCTGGCCGAGCTGGCTGACCCGGTCGCCGATCTGGCCCGCAAGGCCGTCGAGGACGAGCTGACCCTGTTCCTGCCCGCCACGCCGGTCGGCCCGATGGCCTCGCCCGACCTGATCAGGCCGCTGAACAGCGATCAGGGGGCAATTCAGCGGCCCGGCGCCAGGCGGCCTGTCCTCGCCGCCTGGCGGATCCCGGCGCTGACCTTCGAGGCAGGCGCCGCGCTCAGCCTGCTCATCAAGCTCGGTGATCCCGACAGCGAGGCGCTCGGCCACGCGGGCCGCGAAGCGCCCAGCAATGCGGGCCGCGACGTAGGTGGCGATGCGCTCGGCCACGTGGCCGGTGACGCGATCGCCAACACGAACCGCGATGCGGGCTGTCTGGTCCTGGCGGGCTCGGTGGCCTATCTCGCCGCGCTGGCGCGGCTGGCGGACGATCTGGCGGGCCGAGGCCGGGTTCTGCCGCAGCTGACTGACTCCGACGACGACTGGGCCGCGAGGTGGCACCCGGTGCTCACCGGCGCTGATGCGCAGCGAGCGGCCGAGCTTGCCGCCGCGATGCCGCCGCTGTGCCGCGCCACCAGCGCCGCTGGCGAGCCGCCCGCCCGGCTGCTGACCGACGCCCTCGACGGGCTGGCCGACGCCGCGGTGCGGGCCAGGCTAGCGGGGCTGGCCCTGCGGCCGACTCGCCGGCGACGGGCAGGCGGCCAGGTGGCCGACCGGTGGCTGACGGCCCTGACCGCCGCCGACGCCCGGATCGGCGAGCTAACCCAGGCCGAGCAGGCGGAGGCCGCGGAACTCGGTGCCCGGCTGGCTGCCTGGCGAGCCGCCGCCCAGGTCCCGGCCGGCCCGGTCCGTACCTGTTTCCGGCTGGTGGAGCCCGAGGTGCCCGGGCAGCGGCCCGATGAGGACCAGCCAGGCCATGCGGACCAGTCGGGCCACGCGGGCCAGATAGAAGAGGCCGAGCAGCCGGGGGAGGGCGGGCCGCCGGCGAGCGCCATCTGGCGGGTCGAGTTCTCGCTGCAGTCCACCGACGATCCCAGCCTGATCATCCCGGCCACAGATATCTGGGCGGGCACAGTTGGCTGGAACACGGGCGGAATCCGCCATCCGGAAGAGGATCTGCTGGCCGGTCTCGGTGCCGCGGCCAGGCTCTTCCCCGAGCTCGACGCCGAGCTGCGCGGCCCGGCCCCCGAGCTGGTCACGCTGGACACCGTCGGCGCATTCGGGTTCCTCAGCCAGACCGCCCCGCTGCTTTCCGGCGCCGGGTTCGGCGTGCTGCTGCCGGACTGGGCCCGTAAGGCGCGGCTGGGACTCAAACTCACCGCCCGGTCCAGGAGCAGCCAGAACGCGGCCGTCACCGAGTCCGCCTTCGGCCTGCGTGACCTGGTCGATTTCCGCTACGACCTGGCGGTCGGCGACGAGGCGCTTGAGCCCGATGAACTGGCCGAGCTGGCCAGGCTCAAGATCCCGCTGGTCCGGGTCCGCGGTCAGTGGGTGGAGCTGGACGAACGGCACCTGCAAGCGGCGCTGAGGTTCCTGGAGCGCCGGGCCGCCGGGACCATGCCAGCGGGCGACGCTCTGGCGGCCGGGCTGCGCGGTGAAGAGGATCTCCCGGTCGTCGCCGTGGACGCCGACGGCTGGCTGGGTGATCTGATCTCCGGGCAGGCTGACCGGCGGCTGGCCCCGGTGGCCACCCCGGCCACGTTCACCGGGACGCTGCGACCGTATCAAGAACGCGGTCTGGCCTGGATGGCGTTTCTCAGCGGGCTCGGCGTCGGCCTGGTCCTGGCCGACGACATGGGACTCGGCAAGACGATCGAACTGCTGTCGCTGCTGGCCCACGAGCGGGATCAGGCTGGCGCGCGGGATCAGGCTCACGCGCGGGATAGCGGCCGCGCGCCGGATCAGGCACAGGAAGCTGATGATCCAGCCGCCGTGGGCCCCGGGCCGACGCTGCTGGTGTGCCCGATGTCGCTGGCCGGTAACTGGCAGCGGGAGGCCGAGCGGTTCACTCCCGGCCTCAAGGTGCACGTCCATCACGGGGCCGGGCGGCTGACCGGGGCCGAGCTCACCGAGGCGCTCACCGCCGCTGACCTGGTGATCACCACCTACGCCATCGCGGCCCGCGATGCTACGCAGCTGGCCAGCATCCAATGGTCGCGGGTGGTATGCGACGAGGCGCAGAACATCAAGAACCCGGCGGCCCGCCAGTCTCAGGCGGTGCGGAGCCTGCCTGCTGCTTCCCGGATCGCGCTGACCGGCACCCCGGTCGAGAACCGGCTCGCCGAGCTGTGGTCGATCATGGAGTTCACCAATCCGGGCCTGCTCGGTCCGGCCGCGAAGTTCCGGACCGCCTTCGCCGTCCCGATCGAGCGGCACGGCAACGCCGATGCGGCGCAGCGGCTGAAGCGGATCACCGCGCCGTTCATCCTGCGCCGCCTGAAGACCGACTCCTCGATCATCTCCGACCTGCCGGAGAAGCTGGAGATGAAGGTCTGGTGCAACCTCACGCCCGAGCAGGCCTCGCTGTACCAGGCGACCGTCACCGACATGCTGGCCAAGATCGAGTCCGCGGACGAGGACATCAAGCGCCGCGGGCTGGTGCTGGCCACCATGGCCAAGCTCAAGCAGGTCTGCAATCATCCCGCGCATCTACTGGGCGACGGCTCCCGGCTGGCCGGCCGGTCCGGCAAGCTGGCCAGGCTCGAAGAGATCTGCGACGAGGTCATCGCCGACGGCGAGAAGGCCCTCTGCTTCACTCAGTACGCGGAGTTCGGCGCGATGCTGCAGCCCTACCTGGCCGCGCGGCTCGGCTGCGACGTGCTCTACCTGCACGGCGGGACGCCGAAGAAGCAACGGGATGCGATGGTGGCTCGTTTTAGTGAGATAACGGAGCCCGCTATCTTCCTGTTGTCGCTCAAGGCGGGCGGTACCGGGCTGAATCTGACCGCCGCCAATCACGTGATCCATGTCGACCGATGGTGGAATCCGGCGGTTGAGGATCAGGCCACCGACCGGGCGTTCCGGATCGGCCAGACCCGCGACGTCCAGGTGCGGAAGTTCATCTGCGTGGGCACCCTTGAAGAACGCATCGACGCCATGATCGACAAGAAGAAGGAACTGGCCGAGCGCATCGTCGGTACCGGGGAAAGCTGGCTGTCCGAGCTGTCGGTGGCCGATCTGCGCCAGGTGGTCGCGCTGTCGCCCGAGGCGGTGTCGGAATGACCGGGCGCGGTAACCTGCCGGATGGCCAAGGGGTGGCCGACCTGTCCGGTCCTCCGGCAGGTCGGCGAAGCCGGCCCGCAGACAGCTGGGCCGACCGAGGCTGGTACCCGCCATCCCGGCCGCGGCCGGCGTCCGGCGGCATCAAGGCCCGCAGCCAGCGCGGCGCGATCGGCGAGCAGTGGTGGTCCCGGCGATTCATCGACGTGCTCGAGTCGTTCGGGATGACCGGCAGGCTGCAACGGGGCCGCCGGTATGCCCGCGCGGGCCAGGTGCTCGAGCTGGAGATCTCATCGGGCTACGTGACCGCCCGGGTGCAGGGCTCGCGGGCGGCCCCGTATAAGGTGCGCATCCAGGTACTCCCGCTCACCACCGGCCAGTGGCAGCGGGTCGAGCAGGCGCTGGCCGGGCAGGCCCTGTTCCGGGCGAAACTTCTCGCGGGGGAGATGCCGGCTGAGATCGAGGACGTGTTCGCCGACTGCGGCACGCCGCTGTTCCCGCGGTCCGAGCACGATCTGGACATGCGGTGCTCCTGCCCGGACTGGGGAGTGCCGTGCAAGCACCTGGCCGCGGTCTGCTACGTGCTGGCCGAGCGGTTCGACGACGATCCGTTCTGCATGCTCGCGTGGCGCGGGCGAGACCGGGATGCGCTGCTGGCCTCCCTCCGGCGGTCCCGCGGCGGCGCGGAGGAGGGGACCAGACCGGTGATCGATGTCCAGGCCGCGCCGCTGGCGGATTGCCTCGACGGGTTCTGGTCACCCGGGCTCAGCGCGGCCCGAATGCGCGGGCTGCCCGCTGTTCAGGCCACCGCCCCCGACCTGCTGCTGAAGATGCTCGAGCCGCCCGCGTTCCGGTCCGGAGGCAAGGACCTGCCTGCGCTGCTGGCGCCGGCCTACGAGCGGATGGCGGACCCGCATCAGTAGTCGCGCGATCGCGAGTGACTTCTCGGCAAATATCGCTGAAAGCTTGACACGGCAATTTTTACTGTGTGTAAGTTGGTTTGCGCATAGAGTGACGTTCACGGCAAACGTGTGGCCGAGACCACGGCCAGGCGATAATGCGGTGTCGGCTGTGACAAGGCAAGCTTGCCGGGTAGGGCTGGCTACCCGCCGGCTATCCGGCCGGGTAGTGCCGACCAGCGAAGGGAGTGGCAGTGAAGCTGAGCGAGCCGGTTCCGCAGGTGCTTGCGGCAGCGGTGCCGGATGGCGCGGTCCTGGTCGACGTGCGCGAGCCCGAGGAATGGGTCGCTGGTCACGCCCCGGGTGCCCAGCACATCCCGCTGGGCGAGGTAACCGCGCGCTACCAGGAGATCCCCAGGGACTGCGATGTCTACCTGATCTGCAGATCCGGGATGCGCTCGGCCCGGGCCGCCCAGGCGCTCGCGGGCGCGGGCTGGGTAGCCCTGAACGTGGCCGACGGCATGCAGGGCTGGCAGACGGCCGGCCGTCCGATGATCACGGAGTCGGGAACGACGCCCTACGTGGCCTGAGCCGGTCCCGTGCGGGGCCGGCTAGGGCGACTGACGACTGGGTGCTGGCTGGGCTCAGGCTGCTGCCTGCGGTGTTCGAGCGGACCAGATGGTCCCCGGGGCTGCTGGACCAGGTAGCCGACCCGTCTGCTGGAAGCAGGACGCGAAGGGCTGAGACCGGCGCAGCTGGGCTACTGGACGGAGCTGTGGCGCGGGCCGGCGACTTGCGCGCGCTCGGGCGCCGGAGCGCGGCTCATCGCGACCGCTCCGTAGCCGAGCACCGCGGCGGCCGCAAGGTCGACGTAGCAGCCCCAGCCGAAGTTGCCGACGTGGAAGAGGATCTTGATAACCAGCAGGGCCAGCACGGCGATGGCGGCATAAAGCTCAGCGGCGCTCCAGGAGATCGCCAGTTCAGGCAGCTGGGCAGTGGTGAACCGCCTGATGGCAAACTCGGCGAGCAGCGCGATCAGGACGATGAATGCGATCACGCTGAAGAACGCACCCGGGCCCGACATGGCGTTGGCGTCATAGCTGCCGCCGCCGATGTTCTGGCCGTCGACCGGGTAGCCGGGAATCCCGACGTGATACCACGGGAAAACGATCATGCCGATGAACAGTACGATCCCTGCCGCGCCAAAGATCTTCTCACTCCGGGACAGTTGCTGGAACGTATTCATGCCGAGCCTCCTGCTAGCTGGATCCGATGCCTGATCGTCGGTCCATGCGGTTGCAGGGACGTTGCAAGCCCGTTACATCGCCGCCGGAGCCGGCGGGTAACTGAGGCCGAGCAGCCCGGCGAGCTCGCCCAGGGTGATCTCAAACAACGGTGCGGGATCCTCCAGCGCGAAATGCAGGTGCCCGAACACCTCCAGAGTGACCGCGCCGTACAGGCGGACCCAGCAGCGCAGGAAGATCACCATCGCGCCGACTGGCATGTCCGCGCCAAGCCCGTCGCGGTAACGCTCCAGCTGAGCGCGCAGGCTGGGGTCGAGTTCCTCGGGCGCGGGCACCTGGAACGGATGCCTGAGCCATATCTCCAGGAACAGCGCGAAGAACGTGCCGCTGAACTTCGCCGCGCAGGCGTTGATGAGCTCGTCGTGGTGCATGCCCTCGAGCGAGGGCAGCGGGGTCCCGAACAGCAGCCCGAACTCCGCGTGGTGATCAAGGCCCCACCGCCTGAACTGCCTGCACCCGGCCACGAGCTTGGCGGTTATGTCGCCGCCGCTGGCCGCGCCCGCGGCCTCGATGGCCGCGTGGATCTCGTCGGCGATCTCGCTGAAGATGTCCGCGACCAGGTGGCTCAGCAGGTCCTCGTGACTGGCGAAGTACCGGTAGATCGCGGGGGCCGTCATCCCCATGTCCCTGGCGATCGCTCGCAGCGTCATCGCTTCCGGCCCCTGCTCGACCAGGATCGCGCGGGCCGTCTGCTTAATCTCGCTGGCCGTCGCGGCCCGGACCCGGGCCCGCCGGCTCGGCGCCTGCACCACCTCGGCCTCCCCGCTACTTAACCAGCTGCTCCAGCGCGTTGACCAGCTACTCCAGCGCGTTGACCAGCTACTCCAGCGCGCTTGACCGTCCCGCAGGCGCGACGACAGCTAAACATACTTGACAGCAGTGAAACCCGTATGCCAAGTTAACGCTATTCACAGTTTACATCGTTTACTAGCTTGATGATCTCCAAGTCTAGCTACGGAGGAGCCATGTTCGAGGCCTGGGGACGCGTCGTCTACCTTCGTCGTCGGCTCTTCCTGGTCATCGCGGTGGTAGGCGTGGCCTTCGCGGCGGTCTGGGGCACCGGGGTGTACGGCAGGCTCCAGATGGCGGGCGGATTCGACGCGCCGGGCAGCCAGAGCCAGCGGGCGGCCAGCTTAGCGGCGAGCGCGTTCGGCCGCGACGCGGGGGACGTCGTGGTGCTGTACCGGTCGCAGGGTCAGGCGGTGGACTCCCCGGCCTACGCCTCCGCGGTGACCGGCACGCTCGCCGCGCTCCCGCGCTCCAAGGTGGCCTCCTTCCAGACCTACTGGTCCACCAGGTCGCCGCGGTTCGTCAGCGCCAGCGGGCGAGAGACCTATGCGGTACTCGAGCTGACCGGCTCCAGCGACGACGCCCGGATCAGGAGCTATGACGCGATCAAGGGCCGCCTTGGTGCGCCCGGCCTGGTCACGCAGGTGGGCGGCCAGATCCCGACCGAGGAGGCGATCGACCAGGAGGTCACCTCCGACATCGGCCGGGCCGAGGCGATCTCCATGCCGGTGCTGCTGATCCTGATGCTGGTGATCTTCGGCGGCCTGGTGGCGGCCAGCCTGCCACTGGCCATCGGCGGCATCGCGATCCTCGGCTCGCTCACCGCCCTGCGGCTGCTGACGCTGGCCACCACTGTCTCGATCTACTCCGTCAACATCACCACGATCCTCGGGCTCGGGCTCGGCATTGACTACGGGCTCTTCATGGTCAGCAGGTTCCGCGAGGAACTCCACCGGCCGGGATCGGTCGAGGACGCGGTCGCGCGGACCGTGGCCACGGCCGGCCGCACGGTGACGATTTCGGGGATCACCGTGGCCACGGCGCTGGCCAGCCTGATGCTGTTCCCGGAGACGTTCCTGCGCTCGATGGGCTACGGCGGCGTGGCCACTGTCCTGGTCGACATGCTGGCCGCGCTGACCGTCCTGCCGGCCCTGCTGGCCGTGGCCGGGCCGAAGGTCAACGCGCTGCGGGTCCGCCGCTCGGTGCACCGGCCGCCGGCCGCCGAGGAGAAGAGCGGCGCCTGGTACCGGCTGGCGCGCAGCGTGATGCGCAGGCCGGTCGCGTACGCGGTCGTGATCGTCGTGGTGCTGCTCGCGCTCGGGTCGCCGTTCCTGCAGGTCAGCTGGGGAGGCACCGACGCCACCGTGCTGTCGGCCGGGGCCGGCCCGCGCACAGTCACCGAGGCGCTGAACCGGGACTTCCCCGGCAACCCGACCGCCCCGATCGAGGCCCTTGTCCAGTTCGGGGGCCCGATCGCGGGCTCGCCGGCCCGGGCCGCCGGGCTCGCCTCCTACGTGACGAGGCTCGATCACGTCACCGGGGTCAGCGGCGCGCAGGTGACCGGCATCCGAGGCGGCGTCGCGCGGGTGGACCTGCGTTATGGCCCCGGGCCTTTGTCGGCGCAGGCGCGGGCCATCGTCGGGCGGGTCCGGGCCGTGCCGCCGCCCCCCGGGGCCAGGGCGCAGGTCGGCGGGCAGACCGCGCAGCTGGTGGACGAGCTGTCCAGCCTCGGGCGCACCCTGCCGTGGATGGCCCTGGTGGTAGCGCTGGCCACGTTCGTGCTGCTGTTCCTGGCGTTCGGGTCGGTGGTGCTGCCGGTCAAGGCGATCGTCATGAACGTCCTGTCCCTGTCGGCGATGTACGGCGCCGTGGTGTGGATCTTCCAGCAGGGCCACCTGTCCGGCCTGCTGCGGTTCACCGCGAACGGGACGATCGATCCGACCATGCCGATCCTGATCTTCGCGATCATGTTCGGGCTGTCCATGGACTACGAGGTGTTCCTGCTGTCGCGGATCCGCGAGCGCTACGACGCGACCGGCGACAATACCGCCGCGATCGCGAGCGGCCTGCAGCGGACCGGCGGCCTGATCACGAGCCTGGCGCTGCTCCTGATCATCGTGGTCGGGGCGTTCTCCGCGTCAGGCATCACGTTCATCAAGCTGATGGGCGTCGGGATGATCATCGCGCTGGTCGTGGACGCGACCATCGTCCGGGTCCTGCTGGTGCCCGCTACCATGCGGCTGCTCGGGCGGGCGAACTGGTACGCGCCGCGGCCGCTGCGCGGGCTGTACGCGCGCTACGGGATCAGGGAGGCGCCGCCGCCCCCGGCCGGAGTGGTGCCCGCGCTGGTGCGGGTGTCTGATCGAGGGCAGCGGAGCTGAGAAAGGCCCGGCCTGAGCGCACCCATACTCAGGCCGGGCCACACTGCCGGCCTGCCCCAGGACCGGCAGGGCTCCGTTTGTCAGGCCTGGTCGACCCGGTCCAGTTCGGCGGCCGATAGCTCGAGGTCAATGGCCCGCGCGGAGTCGGTGATCGACTCGGGGCGGCTGGCGCCCGGAATCGGGATAACGACCGGCGCCTTGGCCAGCAGCCAGGCGAGGGCCACCTGCTGCGGCGAAACCCCGTGGGCGTCAGCCACTTCACCGAAGGCGGAGTGCCTGGCTACCGAGTTTGCCTGCGCTGCCGATACCGCCCAGCGGGCTCCAGGGCAGGAACGCGATGCCGAGCTCGGCGCAGTGCATGAGCTCGGGTTCGCTGCTGCGAAAGGCGGGCGAGAACTGGTTCTGCACGCTGGCCAGGTTGCCCTCGCCGAGCACCCGGCGCGCGATGTCAATCTGCTCGATGCTGGCATTGGAGATGCCGGCCAGCCGGATCTTCCCGGCGTCCAGCAGTTCCTTCAGCGCGCCGATGGACTCCTCGTAGGGCACCTTCGGGTCGGGCCGGTGGAACTGGTAGAGGCCGATGGCATCCACGCCGAGGGCCTTCAGCGACGCCTCGGCCGCCGCACGCAGGTGCGCCGCAGACCCGTCAACCGTCCATGAGCCATCGCCGGGCCGCAGGTGGCCGCCCTTGGTCGCGACCAGCACGTCGCTGGCGTCGCCGCGGTAGCTGGCCAGTGCCTTGGCGATGAGCCGCTCGTTGTGGCCGGTCTCACCGGGCTCCAGGTGGTAAGCGTCCGCGGTGTCGATCAGCGTCACGCCGGCGTCGAGTGCCGCGTGAATGGTCCTGACCGAGCGCTCCTCGTCCGGCCGGCCCTCGATGGACATCGGCATGCCGCCAAGCCCGATCGCGCTAACCGTTGCCTGGCCGATTTTCCTGGTTCGCATGAACTCTCCCGCAGCTGAGTCGGCTGCCCGGCGGGATCACCGGACGTTATCCGTCATGCCGCTGTTAACTACCCGCGGCGCGCTGGCCATTTCGGATCGGTGATGCCGGTTGCTGTCCACGGTCATCTCTCATGGTGATCAGCGGGAGCTGATCCGATCAGTTCCGCGAGGAACGCACGGGCGGCGGCCGACATTCGCCGGTGCGCTGGCGTGGCCACCGAGATGCCCCAGACCAGGGGTTCGCCGGTGATCTCGACGACCGCCAGGTCGCCCAGGGACCGGGCCACCGATGCGGGCAGGAAGGCGATCCCGAGCCCGGTCCGGACCAGGGCGGCGGCGGCGGCGAAGTCGGCGACCTCGAACGGCACCTGACGGTCCAGCCTGGCCGCGGCGAAGGCGCGGTCCACGACCGCCCGGTTGCCCCAGCCCAGCGGGAAGTCGATGAACGGCTCGCCAGCTAGGAGTTCGAGCGGCGCGCCCGCCTGGGCGGCGAGCGGGTGCCCGCGGTCGCAGGCGAGCAGCAGGATCTCCGCGCTGACCGGCCGGACAGTGAGCCCGGCCGGGGGCTGGCCCGGTAGCGAGGCGATGGCCAGATCGAGGGAGCCCGAGAGCACCTCGCGGGCCAGGCCGGCTGACCCGGCCGCCGCCAGGCGCAGCCGCACCACGACGTCCGGGTGCGTGAGGTGGTAGCGCCCGAGCAGTTCCGGAAGGTCGAGAGTGCCCGTGGAGAGCATCGTGCCCACGGTCACCGTCCCGCGCAGCCCGCCCCGGGCCTCGCCCACCGCGTCGGCGGCCGCCTGCGCCGCCGCGAGCGTCGCCCGGGCCTCGGGGAGCAGCGCCTCGCCGGCATCGGTCAGCGCCACGCTGTGCCGGTCCCGGTCAAACAGGGCCGCCCGCAGTTCCCGTTCCAGGCTCTGGATGGCGCTCGACACCCCGGACTGGACCACGTGCAGGCGGCGGGCCGCGCGGGTGAAGGACAGTTCCTCCGCGACGGCAACGAAGTACTCCAGATGCCTGAGTTCCATCACGTGATTATCACTCATTCAGATATCTCTTAGCACCACTTGTCGTTGGCGTAGATGACCAAGGGCGCCGAAGCTGGATGGTGACCGTCGAGCAGAGGAGGCTCAGGTGTCAGCACCAGCCAGCGCGGCCCGTCGGATATGGACACAGCTGGACCGCGACGTGGCGCGGGCACTGGAGCAGCGCCAGGAGCAGCGCCAGCAGCGGTGGCGGCGCCGTCATGGGGCCGGGTTCTGGATCGTGGGCTACGTGTTCGCCGTCGCGATGGCGTTCTCGACGGTGCCCGCGCCGCTGTACGTCCTGTATCAGGCCCGCGACCATTTCGGCGCGCTCATGGTCACGGTGATCTTCGCCGCCTACGCGGTCGGCGTCATCGCCAGCCTGTTCCTCGCTGGCCACGTCTCCGACTGGCTGGGGCGGCGCCGCATCGTGGCGGTCGCGCTGGCCGTCAACATGGCATCCGGCCTGGTCTTCCTGGCCTGGCCGGCCGTGCCGGGGCTGATCATCGGCCGGGTGATCTCCGGCGTCAGCATCGGGATGCTGACCGCCACCGCGACCGCGTACCTGAGCGAGCTGCACGCGGCGGCGCGGCCAGGGCAGCCTGCGGCCCGGGCCGAGATGACCGCCGCGGCCGCCAACCTCGGCGGGCTCGGCCTCGGGGCGCTGCTGGCCGGCGTGGCGGCCCAGTACGCGTCGGCGCCGCTGCGGCTGCCGTACCTGGTGGCTGAGGTGCTGATGCTGGCCGGCGCCATCGCCCTGGCGGCGGTGCCCGAGACGGTGCGAGCGGCGCGGCCGCGGCCCCGTTACCGGCCGCAGCGGGTGTCCATACCGGCCGCGCATCGCTCGCTGTTCTACGCCGCCGGCCTGGCGGCCGCCGCCGAGTTCGCGCTGTTCGGCCTGTTCACGTCCCTGGCTCCCGGCTTCGTCGGCGGCACGCTGCACGAGCGCTCGCACGCCCTGGCGGGTTTTGCGGCGTTCGTGGTCTTCGGCGCGGCCGCACTGGCCCAGATCGTGGTGAGCCGGGCCGCGCTGCGCAGTCAGCTCGGCGGCGGCCTGAGCGCGCTGGTCCTCGGGCTGGCCCTGGTCACCCTGGCGGTCTGGCTGCCCAGCCTGGTGCTGTTGCTGATCGGCGGCGCGGTGGCGGGCGGTGGCGCGGGCGCGGCCTTCAAGGGCAGCATTTCCACCGTGCTGTCGATCGCGCCCGCCGCGGCCCGCGGCGAGGCCCTGGCCGGGCTCTTCCTCGCCGCCTACATCGGCCTGGTCGTGCCGGTCCTCGGCCTCGGCCTCGCGACCCAGCTGGTCAGCGACCAGGTGGCCGTGCTCGGCTTCGCCGCGGTCCTGGCCGTGGTGGTGGCCGCGGTCAGTGTCAGGCTGCTGGGCCGGCGGGTTCCCGCGTAAATTCCGGGCCGGTACGGTCGGACAGGTCAGGCTGTTGATGGGAGAGGTTGCTGTGAAATACGTGAACCTTGGCGGGACTGGCCTGCGGGTGTCGCGGGTCTGCCTGGGGATGATGAGCTACGGCAACGACAGCGAGCGTCCCTGGGTGCTGAACGAGGACGACGCCGAGCCGATCGTGAAGGCGGCGGCAGATGGCGGCATCACGTTCTACGACACCGCCGACACCTACTCGGGCGGGGCCAGCGAGGTCGCGACCGGGCGGCTGCTGGCGAAGCTGCTGCGCCGGGACGATGTGGTGGTCGCCACCAAGGTTTTCATGCCGATGGGACCTGGCGAGAACAACGGCGGCCTGTCCCGTAAGCACATCCTGTCCGGGATCGACGCGTCATTGCGGCGGCTCGACATGGATTACGTGGACCTCTACCAGATCCACCGGTGGGACTACCGGACGCCGATCGAGGAGACCATGGAGGCGCTGCACGACGTGGTGCGGGCGGGCAAGGCCCGCTACATCGGCGCGAGCAGCATGTTCGCCTGGCAGTTCGCCAAGGCCCAGCACGCGGCTGACGTGCACGGCTGGACCAGGTTCGTCTCCATGCAGAACCACTACAACCTGATCTACCGCGAGGAAGAGCGGGAAATGATCCCGCAGTGCATCGATCAGGGCGTGGCGGTCATCCCGTGGAGCCCGCTGGCCCGCGGCGTGCTGGCGGGCAACCGGACCAAGGACGGCGAGCGGCGCACGACCCGCTCCGGCAGCGATCCGTTTGGCGACTCGCTGTACAGCGTGCCCGCCGACTTCGACGTGGCGGACCGGGCGGCGGAGGTGGCCGGCGCGCGCGGCGTACCGCCTGCGCAGGTGGCGCTGGCCTGGCTGCTGCACCGGCCGGGCGTAACGGCGCCGATCGTGGGTGCGACCAAGCTCGGCCATCTGGAAGATGCGCTGGCCGCGGAGCAGCTTTCGCTTAGCGAAGCCGAGATGCAGCAGCTTGAGGAGCCGTACGTGCCGCACCCGGTGCTCGGGCATCGCTGATCGCACGTTTGTGCTGCGTAGTGCTGGTGTGCTGATCCTCGGCGGCCCTCGGGCGGCGGGCTGCGGACAGGCGGCGGGCTGCGGACAGGCGGCGGGCTGCGGACAGAGAGTGAGCACGACGTGCACGAACAGCGGATCGCGGTCGTCGTCTTCGCCGCCGGGGGAGCGTCAGGGCTCGCTCGGGAGTCGCCGGGACAGGCTCGGGAGTCGCCAGGGCAGGCTCGGGAGTCGCCGGGTAACGCAGGTGCCCCCGGAGCGGCGAGACGCTTAAGCCCCAGCTGAGCCACGTCGCGCATCCTGGTGGCCTGGCGAGTCAGTTCCTTGGCGCCCGTGGCGCGCCCAGGCGAACTAGATTTCGAGTCACGGCAATTTTGTCAGTAGGCATCGATATTATTGTCGACAAGACTTGATCGGATGCCAGACGTAGACAGCACGCAGAAATGGCTTACGGCAAGGGGGTGATGGGATGCTAGCCGATCCGCCAGGAACAGCTGGGTCACCGGGCTCACAAGAGTCCCTGAAGCCAGCGGGCGAGTCTGTTGAGCAAGCGGCCCCAGGCCCAGCCGGGCAGACGTCATATGAGCGTGATCCTGGCTCACCAGATGACTCCGGGCCTGGCTCGCAGCGCGCAGACGGGCATGAGGACGGCGACCCGATCAGCCCGGTCGGGCTGTCCTGGTCCTGGGAGCTTGACTATGAGCAACTGCTGGCGGCGCTCGACGGCCGTCGCGCTGCCGGTCCCGAAGCAGCCGCCGCGCCCAGCAGGCCGGCCAAGAAGGGATCGGCCAGGAATAGATCGGCCAAGAAAGGATCGCCCAGAAATAGCCCGGCTAAAGACGCATCGGGCCAGGACATGCAGGCCAAGGATTTGACGGCCAAGGATTTGACGGCCGAAGACGTGACGGCCGAAGACGTGACGGCCGATGACGTGACGGCCGAAGACGTGACGGCCGAAGACGTGACGGCGGACGAAACGAGCGGGCAGGACGCGACTGCCAGTGCCCCCGCGTCTGCGTGTGACGAAGATCAGGACGCAGTGCTGGATGAGATCCTGGCCAGTGAGAGGCGGGTCCTTTCCACAGCGGAGGTCGCTGGACGAGTCGCGGAGTTTCTGCCGCCCGGGCCTAGCCTGGCGGGCTGGCTGGCAACAACGCCGGCCACGGCGCTCGACGACAGCGCGCTGGCCGGGGTCGCGGCGTCATGGCGGCGGCTGGCCTCGTGGGCCCAGGCGGGCGAGCTTGCCGCAGTTGGGCAGATTGCAGCACGTGCCGCCGCCCGGGATAAGGACATCGGCGTGACGGCCGACGGTCGGCCCGCCCGCATCGGTGCCGATGCCACCGGAGAGGTCTGTTTGGCGCTGACGATGTCGCAATACGGCGCGTCATGGTGGACGGACCTGGCGGTGACGCTGAGCTGGCGGCTCGCGCGCACCGGAGCAGCATTGCGTGACGGGACGATTGACCTGACCCGGGCGCGCCTGATATCCGAAGCGACCAGTGTGCTGAGCGAGGACGCCGCGCACGCCGTAGAGGAAATGATCCTGCCAGGTGCGGGTGATCAGACGCGGGGACAGTTGAGCGCTGCGCTGCGTCGGGCAGTGATCATTGCCGATCCGGAAGGCGCAGAGCGGCGCCGCGAGGAAGCCGAGCGCGGGGCACGGGTCTGCCTCTACCCAGACAAGGAGGGCACCGCCACACTGGCCGGTCAGAGCCTGCCCGGAGTACGCGCAGCCGCGGCGATGGCCCGGATTACCGCGATGGCCCGGGCTCTGAAGGCATCCGGGGCCGGTGGCGGTATCGACTTGCTGCGGGCCCAGGTCTTTGTCGGCCTGCTCCTGGGCACTTTGCCCTACATCCCGCCAGGTCCCGATGGGGCGCCAGACCAGCCGCCGGAGGATGACTGCGGAGACGATCCCGCTAGTACCGACGATGCTGGCGAGCAGCTAGCACCCGGGCGTGCAGGGTCCTGCCCGGATAGCACCACCCCGCCTCGCGGTCGAGCCCCTCGGGCCGGCCATGGTTCGAGCTCGCGCTCTGGTGGCAACGACGGACGAGGTGCTGCGTCAAGGGCCGAGCGGGCCTCTGACTACCACCCGCCAGGTCCGCCAGGTGGCGGTGATCCTGGTCCGCCGGATCCGGAGCCGCCCGATGGTCCTGAGCCTGGTCCGCCGGATCGGGACCCGCCCGATGGTCCTGAGCCTGGTCCGCCGGATCGGGACCCGCCCGATGGTCCTGAGCCTGGTCCGCCGGACCGGGAGCCGCCAGGTGGCGGTGATCCTGGTCCGCCGGATCCGGAGCCGCCAGGTGGTGGTGATCCTGGTCCGCCGGCTGGGGAGCCGCCAGGTGGCGGTGATCCTGGTCCGCCGGATCCGGAGCCGCCCGATGGCGGCGAGCCTGGTCCGCCGGGCCCGGAACCACCCGCCGACTCAGGTCCGCCCAATCCCGAGAACTGCGATCAATGCGCCGACGTACCCGGACCCGATGACCGTCACGCTCCGACGGACGATGACCTGGGTCCCGAGGAGGTAACCCCTGCTGCTGGTTCGGCAGGAGGCTGGGCGTGGATGCGTGACCTCGATGACGATGACGACGGCCCGAGCCTGTCCAGGCTGCCGATCAGGCCGTGGCCCGCGGTGCCCGCGTCCCTGTCGCTCGACTTCGCCGCGTCACCTTGGGCGCCCGCATCTCGGATCAGCGAACCTCTTGGCTCCGAGCAGCCCGCAGTCGGCGGCGCGGCGCCGCTGTTCCAGGTAAGCGGAATGCTCGACCTGACTGTGCCATTCATGGCCCTGGCCGGCTTCTCCGCAGAGCCAGGCTCGCTGTCCCGACTTGGCCCCATCAGCGCCCCCGAGGCTCGCAACCTTGCCGTACTGGCCGCTCTTGACCCGGCGGTCCGCTGGCGGATCATTCTGACCAACGCCAGCGGTCAGGCCATCGGGGTCGCGCACCTTCCGCGCGCTCGCACTCGCGCCCGCGCTGGCGCCGACGTCAGCATCGCCGGAGCAGAGGCCGGAGCCGGGGTCGGCGGGGCTGGTACCCGCCAGGCCTCCGCGCCCGCTCGAGCCGGGCTGGTAGGTCGCATCACCATCACGATTCCTGAAAGCATCCTGGATCCCGCCTCGCCCGGCCAGCTCGACAACGTGCCAGCCAGCGCAGGTCCCGCCGGAAACCTCGCCGCAGTCCTGGATGCGGCGCTCGGTGCCGCAGCCGTGGCAGCTGCCAAGGCGGCGCGCAGCCAGGAAGCTGACGCTAACTCGGGCGGCTGCGCGCATGACCTCGCGGCTGCCGGTTACCGGCCACCGCCCGGTCTTCGCGAGTACATCACTGCCCGCGACCTGACCTGCCGATTCCTCACTTGCCGGCAGCCCGCCTGGCGCGGCGACCTCGACCACACCATTCCCTGGGACAAGGGCGGAAGAACGTGCACGTGCAATCTCGGTGGGCTATGCCGCTTCCACCACCGGCTCAAGCAGCACCTCGGGTGGACGCTGACCCAGATCGCCCCAGGCATCTTCACCTGGACGACCCCGACGGGACGTAGGTACACCACAGCGCCTGACGTTCACTCTTAACCCCTGGTCGGGTAACCCCACGGTCGTGCTTAACCCCCGGCCGTGACCGCGAGCACGAAGGGAAGCACTGCGGGGGCTCCTGCCTCGCGGAGTACCTTGGCCGCGACGGTCATGGTCCACCCAGTCTCGATGCGGTCATCCACCAGCAAGACGGGGCCGCGCAGCTGGGAAACCGTGTCACGCAGTGACTCGGGCACTGTGAGCTCATCCCACAGAGCGCGTAGCCGCTGGGCACTATTGTTGTGGCGGCCGACGGCCGGGCTGATCCCGGGATCACTTGGTGCGCCGGGACCGGCGGGTTCACCCTCGGGTCCGCTACCGGCACCTGAATTGCCGGCATAGGCGAGCGTGCCCAGGTAGCGCAGCCGGCCGATCTCAGCGATCCGCCTGCTCAGGTTGATGATCAGCTGCTGACGGGTGCGCGATGGCATGGCGGCTACCGCAACCGGCCGCGCGGCCCAGTCCCAAGCCGCAAGGACTTTGACAACCGCGTCGACGATGTCATCAGGAACCTGGTCGTGGACTCGGTCAGGAACCCGGTCATCGGCGTCGGGAGGAACCTGGTCGTCGGCGTCGGGAGGAACCTGGTCGTCGGCGTCGGGAGAAACCTGGTCATCGGCCGAAGGCGGGGCGGCCAGCAGCGAGCGGAGCCGCGGTCCCCAGCCCAGGTCCGTCAGCCTTCCTACGGCCCGGCCTGGCTCCGCGGACAGTTCTGGGGCGATCTTGCCCGACACGGCGATGCCCAGGTCCTTCATTCCGGTCGGCCACATGCGACGCGGCGCGATCTCCGCCCCGGGCCGCAGCAGGCGTTCGCCGGCCGCCGCGGCGTCTGCCTCCAGCACCACGTCCGTCCATGGCTGCCCGGTGCAGTTATCGCAACGCCCGCATGGCGCGGCCTCAGGGTCGTCGAGTTCGCGGCGCAGATACTCCATCCGGCAATCCCGGGTGGCGATGTAACCCAGCATGGCCTGCTGCTCGCGGGATCGCTCGGCCGCCACCCGCGCGTACCTGTCGGCGTCGTAGAACCAGTCCCGGCCCGTTGCCTCCCAGCCGCCGCTCACCCTCCGGACTGCCCCGTCCACATCAAGAACCTTCAGCATCATTTCCAGCCGTCCCCGGCTGAGGTCGACCCGCGTCTCCAGCGCGCTGGTCGACAGCGCCCGGCTGGCTCCGGCGAGGGCGGCGAGTGTCGCGCGCACCAGGCGCTCAGGCGGGAAGGCCAGCGAGCCGAAGTATGCCCAGATGTCGGCGTCCTCGCGGCCGGGCAGCAAGATCACGTCGGCCCGGTCCACCCCCCGGCCCGCTCGCCCGATCTGCTGGTAATAGGCGATGGGCGACTGCGGGGCGCCCAGGTGGACGATGAATCCCAGGTCGGGCTTGTCGAAGCCCATGCCGAGGGCGCTCGTCGCCACCAGGGCCTTGAGCTCGTTCTTGAGCAGCGAGTTCTCTGCGGCTTCTCGTTCCGCATGGTCATCGCGGCCGGTATAGGGCGCGACGTCGAAGCCACGCTCTCGCAGGAAGCTGGCGGTATCGTGGGCCGCGGCCACGGTCAGCGTATAGATGATGCCCGAGCCCGCGAGCTCACCCAGGTGCTCGGCGAGCCAGGCGAGGCGCTGCTGGGCGGCGGGGAGCCGGACGACGGCCAGCCGCAGGCTGCGGCGATCCAGCGGGCCGCGCAGTACGAGCGTCTCAGGCTCGTGGCCGGCGCCCAGCTGCTCGGCGACATCGCGGGTAACCCTGGCGTTCGCGGTGGCGGTCGTCGCGAGGACCGGAACGCCCGTTGGCAACTCGCTGAGCAGGGTCCGGAGCCGACGGTAATCGGGGCGGAAATCGTGGCCCCAGTCGGAGATGCAGTGTGCCTCGTCCACGACCAGCATCCCGGCCGCCGCGATCAGCTTGGGCAGCACCAGGTCGCGGAAACCCGGATTGTTCAGCCGTTCCGGGCTGACCAGCAGCACGTCAACCGCGCCCGCCGAGACCTCCGCGTACACCTGATCCCACTCGTCGGTGTTCGCGGAGTTCACGGTGCGGGCGCGGATGCCCGCCCGCTCGGCCGCGTCGATCTGGTTGCGCATCAGGGCAAGCAGCGGGGAGACGATGACCGACGGCCCGGCGCCGCGGGCGCGCAACATGGCGGTGGCGGTGAAGTAGACGGCCGACTTGCCCCAGCCGGTGCGCTGCACCACCAGAGCCCGCCGCCGGCCGGTGACCAGGGCCTGGATCGCCGTCCACTGATCCTCGCGCAGCCGCGCGCCGGGCCCCGCCAGCGCGCGCAGAAAGCGCTCAGCCTCATCACGGCGGTCGGTGGGGCCGGGGGCGTCCAGGAGGATCTCGACCCGGGCGTCAGGTGCGGCATCCGGGCGGGCTGGTTCGGAGTTGGTCATGGGCTCCTTCGTATCAGCCGGCGCCGACGACCAGCCGCGCTCAGGCGAAAGTCCGGGGTCAATCGCGCTGTCCGCCGCCGCGCCGCGGCTTGATGCCAGGCCGACGGCGCCGACACTGATGCGGGCCGTCGGCGCTGCGGGAATCGACTTACATGTGCGGTATCGTGCTCGCTGCGCCCGAGTAAGCATTGCCTAGCGCGAAATCTCGCGCCGCGGTCCGGGCAGGTCGGACGCATAAAACGGCCGCCTCCCAGCTGAGGCTATTGACAGGCACCCATTAGCTTATTCCGATAACCTAATCGCAAGTGCGCGGTGGCTGATTACTAATACCGATAATAACGAGCAAGCCGGATATGGCGGGCAATCAAACCCGAACGTCGGCCGCCCGTAAAGATGGAGGAGGCTATGGGGCATCGGTCGCTTCGAGCCCGGCTCGCTGTCATGGTCGCAATCTGCCTGCCTGTCGCGTGGGTGGCCGCATCCGGGCCCGGCGCTCTGGCCGCGGCGGCCAGCCCGGCGGTGCCCGCGGCTGCCACGCTCGCGGTTTCCCGGCTCGCGGTTTCCCGGCTCGCGGCTTCCCGGCTCGGGGCTTCCCAGTTCGCGGCTCCCCGGTCCGCGGCTCCCCACTCGGCCCACTCGGCGCGGGCCCCCCATCGCGGCGAAACGTTCTTCGGAGCAATCCGGGCGGCCGGGCGCGAGGCGGCTCCCTGGGTCCCGGATTCCGGGTCGGCTACGAAAACCGGCCTCGCCGCTCCTCGCATGAGTTGGGCGATGCGCCGGGTCAACGCCGAGAAGCAGGCCATGGCCAGGACATTTCTCGCGAGGATGAGCCGGCTGGCCGGCCCGGCCACCAGATGCGCGAAACGGCCGTGCCGGGCCGGCCTCCGCGCCGCACGGGATCTCAGGCCCACTCAGGAAATGCAGGTCACCGGGTACTTCTGCGGGCCCGCGGCGGTCTCGGAGATGCTCGCCCAGATGAACGTCACCGTGAGCCAGCGCAAGGCAGCCCGGCAACTCCACACCACCGGCAACGGCACGGACTGGTCGGATTCGTCCGGATATCCGGTGCCAGCGGTACTCAATAAAGACCAGGATATTAACGATTACGTCGCGGTTGCCTTGCCCTGGGTGCCAACCCGATCGGAGCTGAGAACTTACAAAATCGATCTGGTGACGGATATCAATCACGGCTCCGGCGCACCCCTGGCGGGCGACGCCTATGAGGTTCCTGGCGGTCCTCATCTGGTCGGGCATCCGGTGGGCCAGACCATCTTTCACTGGTTCGATATCAGGGGATACCAGCATTCCGGGGCCATCACCGACTATGAGGACTCCGTGCACGGGGCGTCGGCCATCGGCTGGGCCGCCTCGGTCCCCGCATACTCGTCGCTGGCCTCTTCCGTGATCGTGGACATCGTCGGGGCCCGTGGTTACGACTGGTAACTGGTTACGGCTGGGCAGGCCGACCGTGATGATCGCCGCGGCCGGCCTGATCGCTGCCGGGTGCGGGGGTAGTCACCTGGCAGCCGGGTCAGGTAACGGCGCGACCGCGGTTCGCGCCCAGAACTCCGACGCCGGCCATCCGGACCCGAGTCCGGACCGGAACCCGCAACCCGGGCTGGGCCCGGACCCGCGATCGTCATGGTCGGCGCTCTGCGCCGCGGCGCCCAGCACCGGACTGCGGGCCGACCTGGCACGAGCCGTTCCTGAGTCACTGCGGGCCAAGGTCGTCCCGCTGGGCATGTCGGCGCACGGACCAGCCGTGTACGCGTCGGTCTGGACGCCGTCCTTCGCCGGCGTGGCCGCGCTCAGCCTCGCCACCGGCAGTATGCGGAAGGTCCAGTCGTTCGGCGACCGGGCGACCGACCAGGCCGACGGATCCTCGGATGGCGGCTGGCTGGTGTGGGAGGAGACGTATTCGCTGCAGAGCCTCGACGACTTCGCGGTCTATGCCTTCGACGCGGCCACCGGCCGGCTGCTGAAGCTCGGACACTCGCTGGCAGGCCCGGGCGGGGTACCTTGGCCGAGCCCATGGCACTCGCCGGCCGTCAGCGGCCATTACGCGGCCTGGGCTCAGGGGTACGGGCCAGACGGAGAAGTCGAGATCCGGCTCGCCGATCTCGCTACCGGCCAGGTCAGGGTGATCCGGACGGGCCACACGCAGCCGCCATTCTTCGACAGGAGCATGGTGGTCTGGCCGGAGTCCGACCGGCCCGGCGCGCAGACGAGCCTGCACGCCTTCAGCCTGGTGACCGGCAGGCTGACCGGGCTGCCCCCGGTGCTGCGGGCAGTGCACGGAACAGAGTTCGTGGTGACCGACGGGACCAGGACGGCCTATTTCAGCCCGGATCTGACCGCGCTGTATTACTCGCGGGCGCCGGGTACGCCGGCCCGGATCGTGCTCCGGCTGCCGACCGGGGTCGATTTCGCTGACCTCGCGATGGGCGCGGGCTGGCTCGCCTGGACCACCACCACAGCCACCTACCTGGCCAGCACAGCGACTGGCACGTATGCGCAGGTGACACCGGAGTACGGGTTTGCCACCGGGTCCGGTCCCCAGGTGCTGGTCTCCGACCCCGCCGCCAGTAAGGCCGGCCAGATCCTGGCGCTGCACGTCGTCAGCCCGGCTGCGCTCGCATCGTCGGGCTGCGTGGCCGGGACGGGCGGCAGCCGGTAGGTTGCGATGCGAAGGACCGACAGGCGGGAGGATCGCGGTCATGACCTTCCAGGGCTGGCCCGAGGAGGCTCTCGATTTCTACGAGGGCCTTGAGGCGGACAACACGAAGACCTACTGGACCGCGCATAAGGCGATCTACGAGGCGTCGGTCCTCGGCCCGATGACTGAGCTGCTTGAGGAACTGCGGCCTGACTTTGGTGAGAGCAGGCTCTTTCGTCCGTACCGCGACGTGCGGTTCAGCTTGGACAAGTCGCCGTACAAGACCCACATGGGCGGCGAAATCGGTGGCCACGGATATGTCCAGCTGTCCGCGAACGGCCTGGCGGTTGCCTGCGGGATGTATGAGATGGCGCCCGACCAGCTGGCTGCCTACCGGCGAGCGGTCGCAGAAGAAAAGACAGGCCAGGAACTCGAGCGCGTTATCGCCGCGATCAAGGGCCATGATCTGGAGGTGCACTCCCGCGAGGTGCTGAAGACCGCGCCGCGCGGCTACCAGGTCGATCACCCGCGGATCGAGTTGCTCCGCTACAAGGGCCTGTGGGCCTGGAAGGACTGGCCGATCGAGCCGTGGCTGGGAACCCCGGCCGCCCAGGAGCGCATTACCGACGTCCTCCTCCGGTCCAGACCGCTGGTGGAGTGGCTCGACGCGCACGTCGGGCCGTCGACGCCGGCTCCGGCCCGGCGACGCTGACGGCTGCGCTTCAGGTCAGGTCTTGCTGCATTCCGGGCACAGGCCGAATAGTTCCACCGTGTGATCCACCGCGGTAAAGCCGGCCTCGGCCGCGACGTGCTCGGCCCAGCGCTCCACCGCCCGTCCTTCGACTTCGACGCTTTTTCCGCAGTTACGGCAGGTCAGATGGTGGTGATGGGCGCCGCTGCGGCACTTGCGGTAGAGGGTCTCCCCGCTGGTGTCCCTGATCGAGTCGAGGGTGCCATCCTCGCTGAGCACCTGCAGGTGCCGGTAGACGGTGGTCAGGCCGACATGCTCGCCGCGGTTACGCAGCTCGGCATGGATCTGCTGCGCGCTGCAGAACCCGGGCAGCCCGTCGAGCACCGCCGATAGCGCCTCGGCCTGCCTGGTCCCGCGAACCCGGGTGCCACGAGCCGGCGGGGCCGCGGGCCGCGGCGCAGCGGCGGGCCGGGACGGGGCATCCGGCCGGGAGGTGGTCACACACGCACGGTAGCAGCCCGATGCTGGTTTCCCGCAGCCGTGCAGGCGGGCCAGCGGCCGGTGACGAGCCCGCCAGGCCGCCTGGGCCAAGATGGAGGGATGGCAGACCGGCTGAGCACCGCGACCAGTCCCTATTTGCTGCAGCACGCGGGGAATCCCGTGGATTGGTGGCAGTGGTCCGACGCGGCGTTCGCTGACGCCCGCCGACGCGACGTCCCCGTGCTGCTCTCGGTCGGGTACTCGGCTTGCCACTGGTGCCACGTGATGGCGCACGAGTCGTTTGAGGACGGCCAGACCGCTGCCCTGATGAACGAGAACCTGGTGTCGATCAAGGTGGACCGGGAGGAACGGCCCGACGTCGACGCGGTCTACATGACCGCGACCCAGGCGATGACCGGTCAGGGCGGCTGGCCGATGACCGTCTTCATGACACCCGACCGCGAGCCTTTCTTCTGCGGGACGTACTTTCCCAGGGAGCAGTTCCAGCGGCTGATCCTCGGTGTCGCCAAGGCCTGGCGCGAGGACCACGGCAACGTGGTGGGGCAGGCCAGGCGGATCGCCGAGGCGCTGGCGGAGCGGGCCATCGCGGCTGGTCCGGGCGGATGGACGGGCGAGCAGCCGGGTGCGGGCACGAGCCGGCTGATCGGGGCCTGCGATGCCGCGGTCGCCGGGCTTGAAACTGCCTACGACGCTCAGCGTGGCGGATTCGGCGGTGCGCCGAAGTTCCCGCCCTCCATGGTGCTCGAGTTCCTGCTCAGGCATTACGAGCGGGAGGGCGGCGCCGGCGGTTCGCTGGCGCTGCGGATGGCGGCCGGGACCGCCGAGGCCATGGCCCGGGGCGGCATCTATGACCAGCTGGGCGGCGGGTTCGCCCGGTACAGCGTCGATGCCGACTGGGTGGTGCCGCACTTCGAGAAGATGCTCTACGACAACGCCCTGCTGGCCCGGGTTTACGCGCACCTGTGGCGCCGGACGGGTTCGGAGCTGGCCAGGCGGGTGGCCGGGCAGACCTGCGCCTGGATGATCAGGGAGCTGCGGACCGACCAGGGCGGCTTCGCGTCGGCGCTCGACGCGGACAGTGAGGGCGAGGAGGGCAAGTTCTACGCCTGGACCGGCGGTCAGCTCAGGGAGGTACTTGGGCCTGACGATGGCGAGTTCGCGGCCCAGGTGTTCGGCGTCAGCGAGCAGGGCACCTTCGAACACGGCCGCTCCGTGCTGCAGCTCCGGGCCGATCCGGCCGATACCGAGCGCTTCGCCAAGATCCGGGCGGCCCTGCTGGCGGCGAGGGAACACCGGGTCCGCCCCGGCCGGGACGACAAGGTCGTCGCGGCCTGGAACGGCCTGGCCATCGCGGCTCTGGCCGAGACCGGGCTGCTGCTCGGGCAGCCGGAGTTCATCGCGGCGGCGCGGGACGCGGCCGAAGCGATCGCCCGGGTGCACCTGGCGGACGGTCGCCTCGCGAGGACGTCGAGAGACGGCAGCGCCGGGAGCAGCGCGGGCGTCCTGGACGACTATGCCTGCGTGGCCGACGGTTTCCTGGCGCTGTCCGGCGTGACCGGCGAAGCCGGCTGGGTCACGCTCGCCGGGCAGCTCCTGGGTACCGCGCTGGACAGGTTCGGCGATGGGGCGGGCGGCTTCTACGACACCGCTGACGATGGTGAGCAGCTGATTTACCGGCCCGCTGACCCAGCCGACGGGCCGAGTCCCTCCGGCGCGTTCGCCGTGGCCGGGGCGCTGCTCAGCTACTCCGCGCTGACTGGGTCGCCGCGGCATGCGCACGCAGCGGCGGCCGCGCTCGGGCCGCTACCTGCCATTGCGTCGAGGTTCCCGCGGGCAGCAGGCTCCGGCCTGGCCGTGGCGGAGGCGCTGCTGTCCGGTCCGGCGGAAATCGCCATTGTCGGCCCCGCCGATGATGAGCGCACCGCTGCCTTGCACGAAATGGCGTTCGCCGCCGCGCCGCCGGGGGCCGTGATCGCGGTGGGCGCCCCCGAAAGCGGCGCGCAGCCGGCGATCCCCTTGCTGACTGGCCGCGGGCTGGTCGATGGCAGGCCGGCCGCCTACATCTGCAGGGACTTCGCCTGCCGCATGCCGGTCACCGACCCGGAGCAGCTGCGGGCCGAGCTTGAGGCTGCCGCCCAGCCGTCCCGCCAGTAGACCTCCCGAGCGGCGAGCCGTCCCGGGGTGAGCCGTCCGGGGGTGAGCCTTCTCACGGGTCGCCCGTCCCTGGTCAGCCGTCCGGGGGTGAGCCTTCTCGTGGGTCGGCCCGTCCCTGGGTCAGCCGTCCGGGGGTGAGCCTTCTCGCGGGTCGGCCCGTCCCTGGGTCAGCCGTCCCGGCAATTGGCCGCCCTGGCGCCATTACCGGTGGCCTCCGCCGCTTGCCCGACGAGCATGACTGTGGTGATTATGGGAACTGATGTGTTGACGCGTGCGCGCCGCCATCACGCAAAGCGACGATGAGGTGACCAGCCGAGGCCACGGCCTCATGTCGAGGGGAGTGCGGGTGCGCAACCTGGCCCGTCGGACGCTCCCGGTACTCGCCGCTAGCCTGGCGCTGCTCAGCATCGCCGCCGCCAAACCTGCGTCGCTCCCGCAAACGCAGCACTCCGGTCTGGTGCTCACCGGGTCGGTCAGCGCTCGGACGGCCGACACGGTCCAGACGGCAGGCGCCGTCCGGACCGCAGGCGCCGTCCAGACCGCAGGCGCCGTCCAGACCGCAGGCACCATCCAGACGGCAGGCACTGCCCAGCTGGCACGCATCGGCTGGCCGGCTACGGGGCTGGCCCTTGCCTTCGCGCGTGCGCAAGACGAGACCGCGTCCTGGGGATGGGATCTACCAGGGAACATCCGTTCTGAATCGCATTCGGTGAACGTCGCGAGCTCTTTCTCTCCAGCGCAGGCCCGAGCACTGCCGCGGCTGCATGGGCTGCTTCAGGCCGACCTGTTCGTCGTGGCGCCCACGTCGCTGCCCCGGGATGCGGCGGTGGCGGTGCGGCGGCTGCCTGGCGTGGTGGCCGCCCAGCAGGTGGACGCGGCCAGGATCCAGGTGGACGGCAAGTACGTGGCGATGCTTGGCGTCAACCCGCTGGCGTTCCGCGCGTTCGCCGCCAAGCCGACCGCCGAGTCGCGGCCGCTGTGGGGCAACGTCGCGGCGGGTGGCGTGGCGGTCTCTTACACGATGGGCAAGCTGGACAAGCTGTCGCTGAGCCGGCCGCTGCGAGTAGCCGGGCGCAAGGCCGAGAACCTGCGGGTGGCCGGGTTCGGCACGGTTGGGATCGCCGGCGTCGACGCGGTCGTCTCCGACCAGGTAGCGCGTTCCCTGGGGATCCCGGCCGCCAACGGCATCGTCATCAGCGCGCCGCACGCGGAGCTTGGCTCGCTGATGAAGCGGATCGCCAAGCTGCTGCCCCGCAGCGCCACCATCGCCGCGCTGGTGGCGCAGGCCCCGTCATCGGGTCTCCCGCTGGCTTCTGGCGCCGCCGGAGCGGCCGGAGTCTCAGCCGGCAGTGGCCCTGGTTTGTCGCGCGCCGAACTTTCCGTGTTCTTGAAGGCAGCCGTGAGCCGCTTGGGCATGCCCTACGTCTGGGGGGCGGCCGGGCCGAGTTCCTTCGACTGTTCCGGCCTGGTCCAATGGTCGCTCGCCCAGGCCGGTGTGGTGATGCCCAGGGTGGCGGTCGATCAGGCCCGCACCGGGCCGCAGGTGCCGCTGAACCAGCTGCAGCCGGGTGACCTGCTCTTCTATCACACTGACCCCACAGCCCCCACATACATCTCGCATGTCGCTATCTACCTCGGCAACGGCCTGATGATCCAGGCGCCGGAGCCGGGCATGAACGTGCAGATCGTTCCGGCTGACTTCGGGGTCGGCTTCGCGGGCGCGGTGCGGGTGTATCCAAGAGTCGCCGCAGCCGTCGCTGCCAACCCAGCCGGCTGACCCGGGCACTCGCTCGGCTGTTCAGCAGCGTCCCGGTGGTAACCAGGGTGGTATCTCACCGTTGACTCCCCGCAGAAACCAGCGTCTCTGCTTCACAGCCCGCTTGTGTCACTGTGGCCCCAGGAGTCACAGCGCCGCGCCAGGAGCACCGGCCCTGCTGCCTGATGGATTCGGGGATTAGTCAGGTAATTCCTGATCGATACCCGTATTCATCAGGCTGCGGGCAGCGCGCGTCGGCTCTTCCGGCCCCGTCGGCTCTTCCGGCCCCGTCGGCTTGCTTCAGCTGTCAGTTGGGTGTAATTATGATTACATGAGTACTGAACAGAACCCAGCAACCTCGCTTGCCGAGCACCTCCGCGGCTGGTTCACCGGCCGGATGCCCAGCGACTGGTTCAGCGATGTGCCGGATGTCACGCTCGACCGCGAAGAGGTCACTGTGATCGGCGCTCTGCCTGATCCGCAGACCCCAGCCGACGCCACCGACGCGGAGCGCGCCGCTGCGGCTGACGGCCGCGGCCGCAGGTTCCGCGAGGAAACCCGCCAGCAGCGCATCGAGATCGCCCGCGAAGCCGAGCACAAGTTCGGCCGCAAGGTCTCCTGGGGCGTGGTGTGCGAAGGCAAGAAGATCATGTTCACCACGTTCTCGGTGCCGGTGATGACCAGGCTGCGCCAGCCAGAGCGGCTCGTCCTGGACACGCTGGTCGACGCCGGGGTGGCGCGCAGCCGCAGCGACGCGCTCGCCTGGTGCGTTCGCCTGGTGGGGGAGCACGAGGATAGCTGGCTGACCGATCTTCGTGAGGCGCTCCGCAAGGTCGAGCAGGTGCGGGCGGAGGGACCGCAGTCCTGACCGCCCGGCCCAGCTCGCGCGGCGCGGCGCGGCGCACCCAGGCTGGCCGCGGGGCAGATCTCCGGCCACGGAGCGTAATTGATCCCACTCATTCCGGGTACACTCCCCAAATCCCGTGGACGCAGGCTGCATTTACCCTGTACAGAGCGGCGGGTGACGGAGACGGACCTGGCGCGCGGGCGCGCCGATGAGGAGGATCAGTAGTGGTGCAGGAGCTGAGTGCCGCGTCGGTGGAGTGGAATCCGGCCCCCGGACGGCTGCGCGAACTCACCGAGAACATGGCCAACAGCCAGGTCACGGAGTTCGGCAACGTGGTGGTCAAGGCCCGGGTGGATGCTCGCAGCACTCGGTCGACCTTCGTGGTCGATGACTCGACGAATGCGACCAAGCAGACGATCACCCGCGGGGAGTATGGCCGGGTAGCTGCCGACCAGGACGCCTACATAGCAGGCCAGAACATGGTCGTGGTGGACGGTTACATCGGATCAGATCCCGGATTCCGCACCCGGGCCAGGCTGATCATCGAGGCGGCCAACGCGAACGTCGCGGGCATGCAGCAGCAGCTCTACTATCCGGCCGGCGCCGACCACGACCCGGCGACATGGCAGCCGGATACCACGGTCATCTACACGCCCAACCTGGCCGCCCCCGGCTACCCCGACGACCGGCTGATCGCCGTCGACCTGCGCGACAACATCACGCGGGTGCTCAACTCGGACTACTTCGGTGAGTCCAAGAAGGGCGGCCTGCGGATGTGGAACAACATCGTCTACGGTCGCGGCGGCCTGTCCCTGCACGCAGGCTGCAAAGTGATCCCGGTCAAGGGCAAGCCCACCACCGTCCTGATCGTCGGCCTGTCGGGCACCGGCAAGACCACGACCACGTTCACCACGCAGCTGGGCAGCAAGCCCGCCCAGGACGATTTCATCGCCCTGATGCCCGGCGGCCGGGTCTACACCACGGAGAACGGCTGTTTCGCCAAGACGTTCGGGCTCGACCCCGAGCTCGAGCCGGCTATCTACAACGCCACGACCAGGCCCGACGCCTACCTGGAGAACGTCTCCGTCGACGCCGGGGGACAGGTCGACTTCTTCGACGCCTCCTACACCAAGAACGGCCGCACCACCTGGCCGTTCTCCTACGTCGACCCGTGGCCGGGCAACGAGGTGCCGCCCGCGGAGTTCCTGCTGATCCTGAACAAGAACGAGAACATCGTCCCCGGCGTGGCCCGGCTCGACCGCGAGCAGGCGGCTGCCTACTTCATGCTGGGCGAGACCACCGGCACCTCCGCGGGCGGCAGGGACGAGGAGGGCAAGTTCCTCCGGGTGCCTGGCACCAACCCGTTCTTCCCGCGGGAGGCGGCCGACATGGGCAACCGGATGCTGGAACTGCTCGACAGCCACGAGCTGAAGGTGTTCGTGCTGAACACAGGCCGGGTCGGCGGCGGCAGTGACAACCCGGAGTCGAAGAAGGTGACGATCCCGTATTCGTCCGCCATCGTGCAGGCCATCGTGGAAGGAACCATTGAATGGGTGAGCGACGACGACTTTGGTTACGAGATCGCCTCGTCGCTGCCCGGCGTCGACGATATCGACATCCTGCAGCCCCGCGGTCTCTATGAGCGCACTGGCCGGCGCGGCGAATACGACACCATGGTGGCCAGGCTCAAGCGGGAGCGCCGCGAGTATCTCGCCTCCTTCCCTGGCCTCGACGACGCCATCGTGAAGTCGATCGGCTAGCTGCCCGCGAACCGGCTGGCCGCGGCGTGGGGATAACCAATCTTGGAACACCAATGTTAACGTTCCGTTATGGGGGAGCTACGCTGCGTAGATGGCTCGGTTCTCACGGTAGTCCCCGTTCCCTGCCGTGACCGGGCCGGGAGGCCGTATGAGATCACGCTGGAACTCCGGCGCGATGGCAGGCCGTTCGCGATGGTCGGCGAACGCTGCGGTTTCCGGCTGTCCCGGCTGGCCACCCGGCTGAGCGCGGCCCGCGATGACCCGGAACAGGCAGCGGCGTGGCCCGATCCCGATGACCGTTTCCCGGATGCCGGGGATGCCGGTAGCGCGCTGGAGTCGCTACGAGACTATCCGCCGGCCGAACGCGAGTTCTTCCTGCTCAGATCCAGGGACCGGACCGACCTGCCCGGCGCCGGGGAACTCCGGTGCGTGCTGAGATCTTCGGCACAATGGCTGGGCGGTCCGGGCGAGCCAGGCGGGGTCCATTCAGGCGGTCAGCGCTGGGTCGATGGCTGGCGGCTGACCCGCCGCGTGATCATTGAGGCGTGGGGAGCCGAAGGAATCGGTGTCCGAGCTGTGCTGACCTCGGCCGAACTGATGACATTCTTGGGTACGGTGCTAAGCGAGCCGGATGGCCGGGCCCGGGCGGCCCAGGCACCGGCGGGGGCGAAGCGAGCGGGAAGGCTGCTGGGCGGCATCAGGAGGCCGTCCTGGCGGCAACGAGAAGGGGTGCCGGATGGGACTGCGCGATCTCGTCTACCGGCTCTACGAGCGCAGGCTCGAGGCGTCGCTCTCGCCGGAGGCGATTCCCCGGCATGTCGGGGTGATGTGCGACGGTAACCGGCGCTGGGCCCGGTCGGCCGGCCTGCTGGACGTCAGCAGCGGCCATCAGAAGGGCGCCGACAAGATCTTCGAGCTCCTGCAGTGGTGCCGCCAGGCCGGGGTCGAGGTCGTAACCCTGTGGCTGCTGTCCACCGATAACCTGGCCCGCCCGGCGGCCGAGCTCGATCCGCTATTGCGGATCATCGAGGAAACGGTCCGGGAGCTTGCCGCCGAGAACTGGCGCGTCAATCCGATGGGAGCGCTTGACCTGCTGCCCGTGGAGACGGCCCAGGTGCTGAAGGACGCTGGCGAGGCGACCGCAGAACGCTCCGGGCTGCTGGTCAACGTCGCAGTCGGGTACGGCGGACGGCGGGAGATCGCCGACGCGGTGCGGTCCCTGCTACAGGACCACGCGACCAGGGGTACCCCGATCGAGGAGCTGGCCGAGATCCTGGATGTCGAGCACATCGCCGAGCACCTGTATACGGCCGGGCAGCCCGACCCTGACCTGGTCATCCGCACCTCAGGGGAGCAGCGGCTGGGGGGATTCCTGCTCTGGCAGAGCGCGCAGTCGGAGTTCTATTTCTGTGACGCTTACTGGCCCGCCTTCCGCCGGGTCGACTTCCTCCGCGCGCTGCGCTCCTACGCGGCACGGCACCGCAGATTCGGTGCCTGACCAGCAACATCTATAACGGCCCGCGCGGCCCGGTCGCTCACCCCGGCCGGGCTGGCCTGGCGCTACGGGCGGCCGCCTGACCGTGACCTGGGAGTTATGTGTCGGGAGCGTTAACAGCCTCGTGCGGTACTTCCGGGAGACCGGTGGCCGAGGGTACCGTCAGATCTGACGGGCGGTGCGTAGCCGCCCGACGGGAAGGCCCTCGACATCCTCGAGCTTCGCGTCCTGGCACGCAGGCGAGACGAGCGAAGGGCCGGCGTCCGGCCCGTCGCTGGCCGGTCCCGGTCCCGCCGACACGTCTGTGTCCGAACGCGGCGCCGGCCCCGGCGCCCAGGGGAGAGCGAGTGGCCAGTCACCCATCGAGTCCATCAGCCAGCCGCGCCGCAGCGGCTGACGCAACCGGCAGTACCAGGCTCACTTACGTCCTCGACACCAGCGTCCTGCTGGCCGATCCGGCTGCCATCGGCAGGTTTGCCGAGCACCGGGTCGTCCTGCCGGTCGTAGTGATCACCGAGCTGGAGGCCAAGCGCCATCATCCCGAACTTGGCTACTTCGCCCGCCAGGCCCTCCGGCATCTGGACGATCTCAGGATCTCCTTCGGCAGGCTGGACGCTGACCTGCCGATCGGTGATGAGGGCGGCAGCGTCAGGGTCGAGCTGAATCACGCCGACCCGTCGGTCCTGCCTGCCGGGTTCCGCCTTGGAGACAACGACACCAGAATCCTGTCGGTGGCACGGAGCCTGGCCGCAGAAGGCGATAACGTCGTCCTGGTCAGCAAGGACCTGCCGCTGCGGGTCAAGGCAGCCGCGGTCGGCCTGCCCGCCGAGGAATACCGGGCTGAGCTGCCCGTCGATTCGGGCTGGACCGGCATGCGAGAGATTGATCTCACCGCTGCCGAGATCGACGAGCTATACGGCTCCGGCAGGCTGGACTGCCCGGCGGCGCGCGACCTGCCGTGCCATACCGGCCTGGTGCTGCTGTCAGGCTCGGGAGCCGGCAGCGCACTCGGCCGGGTGCACCCGGACAAGTCGGTCCGGCTGGTCCGCGGCGATCGTGAGGCGTTCGGGCTGCGCGGGCGCAGCGCAGAGCAGCGGATCGCCCTCGATCTGCTGCTTGACCCGGAGGTCGGGATCGTCTCGCTGGGCGGTCGGGCCGGCACGGGTAAGTCCGCGCTCGCGCTGTGCGCGGGCCTGGAGGCGGTCATGGAGCGCAAGCAGCACCGCAAGGTGCTGGTGTTCCGCCCTCTCTACGCGGTCGGCGGCCAGGATCTCGGCTACCTGCCCGGTTCCGAGGCGGACAAGATGAACCCCTGGTCGCAAGCGGTCCATGACACCCTGTCCGCCGTTACCTCGGAGGAAGTCATCAGCGAGGTGCAGCGCCGCGACATGCTCGAGGTGCTTCCGCTGACGCACATCCGCGGCCGGTCGCTGCACGATTCGTTCGTGATCGTGGACGAGGCGCAGTCACTGGAACGCGGGGTCCTGCTGACCGTGCTGTCCAGGATCGGCTCCGGATCGCGGGTGGTGCTGACCCACGACATTGCACAACGCGACAACCTGCGGGTCGGCAGGCACGACGGCGTGGTAGCGGTGATTGAGAAGCTCAAGGGGCATCCGCTGTTCGCGCACGTCACGCTGGTCCGATCGGAACGGTCCCCGATCGCCGCCCTGGTCACCGAGATGCTGGAGGACGCCACGCTCTGACGAAGGCGCGGCGCGGCGCGGCCCGGCTTGGCCAGGCACGGCACACGCGGCCGGAAAGTCGCACTCCGGGCCCCGCCGCGGTACGGTGACGTGCGTCATGAGCAATTCGTCCGACGCGCCTGGCGCACCCGCGCCGATTTCCGTGGTCATGCCGGTCCGGAACGAGGAACGGCACCTCGAGGAATCGGTCGGGTCTGTGCTCGGCCAGGATTACCCCGGCGAGATCGAGCTCGTGCTGGCCGTTGGCCCATCACGCGACCGGACCGGAGAGATCGCGGAACGGATGGCGGCCGCTGATGCCCGCATCACCGTGATTCCCAATCCCAGCGGACGGATCCCCAGCGCCCTCAACGCGGCGATCAAGGCATCACGGCACTCGATCGTCGCCCGGCTTGACGGGCACGCACTGCTGCCGCCCGGCTACCTGCGGACTGCCATGGCCGGCCTCGAGGAGACCGGCGCGGATGACATCGGCGGCATCATGGCTGCGGTCGGCGTCACGCATTTCGAGCAGGCCGTCGCGTGGGCGATGACGTCCCCGGCCGGGGTCGGCGCGTCGCGATTCCACACCGGCGGCCTGCCCGGCCCGGCCGACACCGTCTACCTGGGCGTCTACCGGCGGGCCGCGATCGAGCGGGTGGGCGGCTACGACGAGACCTACCAGCGTGCCGAGGACTGGGAAATGAACCATCGGATCAGGCTGGCCGGCGGCCTGATCTGGTTCCAGCCCGACCTGCGGGTCACGTATCGGCCGCGGGCGAGCGTCCGGGCGCTTGGCGCGCAGTATTTCCACTACGGCCGCTGGCGCCGGGTGGTGGCCCGCCAGCACGCGGGCACGATCAACCCGCGCTACCTGGCCCCGCCGCTGGCGGTGCTCGCGATGGTGGCCGGGATCGTCGCGGGAGCGGCCGGCCTCGCGGCGGGCGGGCCGTTGCGGTGGCTGGCCCTGGGTTTCGTGATCCCGGCCTGCTACCTGGCCGGGATCCTGGCCATCACCGCGACGGCGGCCCGCAGCCTTTCGCCGCCCGTCCTGATGCGGCTACCGGCCGCACTGGCCACCATGCACGTCTGCTGGGGCGTCGGATTCCTGACCAGCCCGCGCAGTCTGATCCCGGGCGGACCCCGACCGCGTTCCTGACCGCCCGGCCAGGGCATCCAGACTCCTGAGCGGCCGCGTTCAGCGCTCCTGAACCACCCGCGTTCGGTCAACCCTTGGTCAACTGCTCAGCAGGGCCTCGGCTACCTCAAGATCGGCCGGATAAGTGATCTTGATGTTGCGCTCGCTGCCAGGAACTACGCGGATGGGCACGTCCGGCAGGTAGCGCAGCACGACGCCGCAGTCATCAGTGGCGGCGGCGTCGGTGAAGGCAGGATCGGCCAGCGCCAGCTCGTGCGCCTGCCTGAGCACGGAAAGCCGGAATCCCTGCGGAGTCTGGCAGCGCCGGAGGCTGTCCCTGGCCGGCATCCCGGTCATCACGCCGTCGCTCACGACCACGATCGTGTCGGCGGAGGGAACGACAACTCCGACGGCGAGGTCAGTGCCGAGCGCTGCGACGCAGTCGGTGATGATCCGCTGGTCGAGCAGCGGCCGGGCGGCGTCGTGCAGCAGCACGTTGCACTCGGCCGGACCGAGCGCCGCGATAGCGCGACGGGTGGAATCCGCCCGGGCGGCTCCGCCCTCGATGACGTCCACGAGCTTGCCGTACTGGCCACCGCTCAGCTGCTGGCTCGCTTGCCCGGCGAAGCCCGGGGCCATCACCAGCAGGACCGCGTCGATGCCAGGGGCCGCCTCGAAGGCCGCGACCGAATGCTCCACCAGTGGCTTGCCCGCGAGCATCTGCAGCTGCTTGGGCAGGCCGCCGCCGAACCGCTGTCCGGTCCCGCCGGCCAGCACGACCGCGACCGTCCGCATGAGGGGACCTTACCCGCGCGCCCGCCTCCCTGGGCCGATGAACACCGCAGCCCGATGCGGATGAACCACGGCCACCCCGCCGCGCCATGCGGATGAACCCGCGGTGCTATGCCGATCTACCCGCGGTGGGTTCTACTGGAATAGCCGGGCGGGCCGCGCATGACGGGCCTAATCGCTTATGTACGCTGGGTAGCTGACTCAATGCACTACGTATGGAGGACTCCATCGCAACGGGGCTGAACGGACCCGCCGACGGGCCAGCGAGCAGCAGTGCTGCCCCAGCCCAGGCCGGTGCGTCCGTCAGCGAACCGCCTCACTCGCCAGTCCGCACCGTGATCAGCGGGTCGGCTGCTGATCACGCGCGGCTGCCGGCGGCTCCCGGCGCCGGGCTGGTGGCGCGCACTGGGCCGGCCGTTGAGGAAGCCATTGAATACGTTCCTGGCCGCCTGGCGGGTTGGACGATTCGTAGCGGAATTGCCCCGAATTCGGCCACCGGCATCTCTTTCATCCTGGCCGTCTGCGCGGCGGCCTGGTTCTCCGGCGGTACCAGGCCCGACGACGGCAAGGCCGCGCTCGCCCTGTGCGGCAGCTATCTGGCCGCGTGGGCCGCCCAGTTGCTGATCTGGCCGATGGCGACCGCCCCGCCGACCCGCACCGCGATCTCCGCGGTCACTACCGCGTGGTCCGCCGGCCGGGCAACGTCAGCTGCCCGCGCGGGGTGGGTGGCTGGGCTGACCGCCGTCGTATCCGAACTTGCGGTCTACGCAGGGCTTGCCCTCGGCGCGCATCAGGCCCGCTCGAACGGCGTATGGGAGCTGGCCACCGCCGCGGCGATCTTGCTGTCCGTGCGCCGTACGGTGCTGGCCTGCAGCGACAACCCGGGCGGTAGGTCGCGGCGGATCCTCAGCGGCGGCAGCTGGCGGATCCTCGCGCCGCCCGGGATCAGCCGGCTGGTACTGATCGCCGTGGTGGCGACGGTCTGGGGCAGCCGGATGGCCCTGGTCGCCCTGCTGGCCTGGAGCATCGCCGCCACCGTCTACACGATGACTGGTCCCCCGGCGCCCGGCGAGACGCGGGGAAGGGTGACGCGGTACCGCGACGACGGAAGGTTCGCGCTGTGGCTTGGCCGGCTGGTCCGCGGGAACATCGCCCCGCTGCCGCCCGCCCTCGCTGGCCTGGTGGCGACGGCCACGCTCGCCGTGCTCGGCCTGCGAAACCTCTCCGGAGTCCTGGTGCTCACGCCCGCGGTGGTCATGCTGCTCGCGGCACCCGGCTCCGGCGACCCGCATGACGGGCCGTTCGACTGGCTGGTACCCGCGATCCTGCAGGGCACCCAGTTTCTCTACATCGCGGCGGTTGGCTTCTCCTGCGGCGTCCCCGCGCCGGTGACGTTCACGCTGTGTGCCGTGATCGCGCTGCGCTACCTGACGCTGGGCAGTCCCGGCCAGCCTGACCGGGGCCGGGCGGACCTCGGTGCCACCCTGGGCTGGGAAGGGCGGATGCTCGTGGTGGGCATCGGCGCGCTGGCCGGCCTCACCACGTTCGCCTACGCTGCGCTGGCGGCGTATCTTGGTTTGCTCATCTGCTCGAAAGTCATGACATTCGCAGAGGGAGCCGGCCGGTGATCGGGATGGTCCTTGCGGCGGGCGCCGCCCGGCGGCTCCGTCCGGAGACCGACCAGCTGCCCAAGACGCTGCTCCCGGTGGCGGGCGAGACCACCATTCTCGACATCGCATTGCGCAATCTGTCCGCGGTCGGGCTGAGCGAGGTCGTCATCGTGGTCGGGCACGCGGCCGCCGCGATCGCGGACCGCGCCGCGAGCCTGGAGCGCAGCTACCGGATCGCGCTTGAGCTTGTCTACAACGAGCGCGCGCTGGACTGGAACAACGCCTACTCGCTCTGGCTCGCGCGCGAGCACTTCGGTGCCGGGGTGCTGCTGGTCAACGGTGACACCGTACATCCGGTCAGCGTCGAGAAGACACTGCTCGCCGCCCGGGCCCAGCAGAACCCGGCGGACCTCATCCTCGCCGTCGACAACGTCAAGCGGCTCGCGGATGAGGAGATGAAGGTGGTCGTCGACGAGCGTGGGCTGCTGACCAGGATCAGCAAGAACCTTGATCCGGCCAGGGCGTACGGCGAGTACATCGGAGCGACGCTCATCGAGGCCGCGGCGGCGGCGCCGCTGGCCGCCGCGCTGGAGGCAACCTGGCGACGGGACCCGGGCCTTTACTACGAGGACGGCTACCAGGAACTCGCTGACCGGGGCGGCGAGATCGCGATCGCGCCGATCGGGTCCGTCGACTGGGTGGAGGTCGACGATCACAATGACCTGCGCCGGGCCAGGGAACTGGCTGGCCGCTGCTAAGCTCCTCGCCGCTGCTAATCTCGCGGGTGGCCCCGTGAAGCCGGAGGACGTTTATGCCGCTGCTGGCCAGGATGCTTGCCGCGCCGCTGGTCATCGATGTCCGGCCCGGCGCGATAACCGGCCTCGGCGCGCTGCTGGCTGACCGGCGCATCGCGACCGAGGGACGAGTCGCGGTCGCGGTCGGGCCCGGCCAGGGCGACAGCATCGTGGCTGAACTCCAGATCGACGCGGCTGAGGTGTTCCGCGTCGCGGACGGCAGCCACACGACAGCCGTGTCGCTGGGCAAGCGGCTGCGGGCCGGGGCTTATGAAGCGGTGGCAGGCATCGGCGGCGGCCGGACCATCGACGTGACCAAGTTCGCGGCGCATATGGCCGGCATCCCGATGGTCGCGGTGGCGACCAGCCTCGCGCACGACGGCATCGCCTCGCCGGTCAGCTCGCTGGAGCACGAATCGGGAAAGGGATCTTACGGGGTGGTCTCCCCGGTGGCCGTCGTCGTGGACCTGGACCGGGTGCGATGCGCTCCTGACCCGCTGGCCACGGCCGGGATCGGCGACGTGGTCAGCAACCTGTCGGCGATCGCGGACTGGGAACTCGCTGCCGCGGACACCGGTGAGCTCGTGGACGGCCTGGCCGTGGCCATGTCAAGGACCGCGGCCCAGGCGGTGGTGCATCAGCCCGGCCCGGCCCGCTGCGACGAATTCCTGACCGTACTCGCCGAGGCGCTGATAATGTCCGGGATGGCCATGGCGGTGGCGGGTTCGAGCCGTCCGTCAAGCGGCGGCGATCACGAGATCATGCACGCCATCGATCAGCTCTATCCGGGCACCGCCAGCCACGGCGAACTGGCCGGGGTGGGCGCCCTCTTCTGCGCGTACCTGCGGGATGACCCGGGCCAGGCGGCCATGATCTCGGCCTGCCTGCAGCGGCACGGGCTGCCTCGCGGCTACGCGGAGCTGGGCCTGTCCGAGGACGAGTTCACCCGGGCGGTGATCGCCGCCCCGTCGACCAGGCCCGGCCGGTACACGATCCTCGAGCGCCTCGCGATGTCTGAGGCGGAGACAGCCAAGCGAGTGGAGGAGTATGCCCGGGCCTACGCTGGCTGAGCTCAGGTCGGCGGGCCAGCCGCCAGCAGTCATTGCGAGACTAAACGATGAGCACTGGGCTGGCCGGCTTTACATGCGCAAGCTCTCGCCGTGGGCCACCTGGGTGTTTGCCAGGCTCGGCTGGAGCCCGAACGCGGTCACCGCGCTGTTCATCCTCTGCGGTCTCGCGGCCGGCCTGGTCATCTCGTTCGGGGGGCTCGCGACGGCCGTTGCGGGCGCCATTCTCATCCAGGGCTACCTGCTGTTCGACTGCTCGGACGGCGAGCTGGCCCGATGGAGCAACCGCACCTCGGCTTCCGGCGTCTACCTCGACGGGGTCGGGCACTACCTGGGCGAGGCGGCCCTGCTTGCCGGGCTGGGAATCCGGGCCCAGGGACACCTCACCATCTCGGGCAGCTACGTCAGCGCCGGTCTCGCCGCCGCCCTGCTGGCCATGATCGTCAAGGCGGAAACCGACAATGTGGTGGTCGCCAGGGCCAAGGCCGGGCTGCCTGGCGGGCACGACGACGACTCGCTGCAGCCCCAGTCATCCGGCCTGGCCGCGGCGCGCCGCCTGGCCAGCGTGCTGCGCGTGCACCGGATCAACCAGGCGGTCGAGCTGTCGGTGCTGATCCTGCTCGCGGCGATCGCGGACGCGATCCGCGGCGATCTGCTGGCCACCCGGGTTCTGGTCGTCGCCTGCCTGGTGGTGGCCGCCTTGATGGTGGTCGCGCATCTGGCTGCCATCCTCGCGTCCAGGCGGCTGCGGTGAAGCTCTCCTGCGTCATCCTGACGATGGGCAACCGCCCCGCGGAACTCGACCGGGCCATCGCCAGCGCGGCCGCCCTGCACGGTGACGGCGTGGAGGAGGTGGTGGTCGGCAACGGCGCCGATGTGCCCCCGGTGCCCGCTGGCGTACGGACCATCCGGCTGCCTGAGAACGTGGGCGTGGCGGCGGGCCGGAACGCCGGGGTCGCCGCCTGCACCGGTGATGTGGTGCTGTTCCTTGATGACGACGGCTGGTACCCCGATCCGGGTCTTTCCGAGCACGTGGCCAGCGCGTTCGCGGCCGACCCCACTCTGGCGGTGCTGTCGTTCCAGGTGGTTGACCCCGATGGCGGTCCCGGTGCCCGCTGGCACGTTCCGAGGCTGCGGGCCAGCGACCCGGAGCGATCGTCGGAGGTCACCACCTTCAGCGGCGGAGCCTGCGCGATCAGGCGCTCGGCCTACCTCGAGGCAGGCGGCCTGCCCGATGCGTTCTTCTTCGCGCACGAGGAAACCGACCTGGCCTGGCGGCTGATCGGCCTTGGCTACCGGCTCGAATACGATGCCGCGGCGCGGATGTGCCACCCTCCGCTGCCGAACAAGCGGCACGCCGGGTTCTACAAGGTAGACGGGCGGAACCGGGTGCTGCTGGCCCGCAGGAACCTCCCTTGGGCGCTGGCCTGGGCCTACCTGCTGGACTGGTTCGCGATCACGGTGCTGAGAGAACGGTCCCCGGTGGCCATCAGGGCCTGGCTGTCCGGGTTCGCCACGGGGTGGCGGATGGATCCCGGGCAGCGGCGGCCCATGTCGGCCAGGACGGTGTGGCGGATGACCCGCGCCGGCCGGCCTCCGGTGATCTGAGGACCGGGCCGCCGCCGTGATCAGCGGGCCGGTGACCTGCGGGCCGGTGACCTGCGGATAAGCCAGGTGATAATGGTCAACCCGGACAGTGCCGACCTCCCCGGACTCGACCGGCCCAAATTCAGCCGACCTCGCTGGACACGAGCGGCTAGAATTCGTCGGTGGACGGTGGCCGATCGCAATGATCACACTGAAGGCCGCGCCGCCGGATGATAAGTCCCGCACGCGCCGCCTAGCCGCATGGGCGTCCGCAGTCGCAGTTCCGCAGCGCTGGACGGCGGCGGCCTTCGCCGTATGCGCCCTTTTTGCCGGTGGCGTCGCCCTGTTCAGCTCCAACGACCTGCACCGGCGCTGGGGGCTCGTTGCCTTCTTGGCCTATCTGGGCGCCTGCCTGGCTGCCTGGCTCTGGCGGTCCCGCGGGATTGATCTCGCGCTGCTGCTGGCCATCGGCGGGGCCCTGGTCGCGCCGCTGTTCTGGAACGCGGCCACCGGGCGTCGGCAGCCGGAAGTATCGGTGATCAACCGCTCTGCCTTCCAGTTGGTGCACCACCATTCGCCGTATCAGAGTGCCGCGTCGCTCGCCTCCGTTCACGACCCGAATGCCTACAACCCCTACCTGCCGGTGATGTCGCTGTTCGGTGTCCCGCGAGCCATATTCGGGTCGCACGTGATCACCGATCCCCGGATCTGGTTCGGGCTGGCATTCCTGGTCTTCTTCGGGCTGGCCCTGGCCGTCGCCGGGGCTAGGCACGTGATCCGCTGGACACTGTTTGTCGCGGCCACGCCGGTGATCGCGTTCGAGCTGGCCGTGGGCGGCACGGATGTGCCCATCCTCGCGCTGATGTGCCTTGGCCTGGCGCTGCTGTGGCGCAAGCCGCACTACGTGCTGGCCGGTATAGCGCTCGGCGTCGCGTCGGCGGCCAAGGCCACCGCCTGGCCAGCGGTGATCGTCGCGGTGGTGCTACTCGGGGTTCGTGATGGCCGCAGGCCGATGCTGATCTTTGTCAGCTCCGCGCTGCTGTCCTGCGCGACCCTGGTAGGACCGGTCGCCGCGATCTGGCCGTCGGCACTTGTCGCGAACACGATCATGTTCCCGCTGGGGCTGGCCCACATCAAGTCAGCGGCGGCGAGCCCGCTGCCCGGGCACCTCATTGCCGAGACCGGTCCTACCGGCCACCTGATCGCTGTTGCGCTGCTGGCGGCGGCCGGCCTCGCGATCGTGGTTTTCCTGATCATCAGGCCGCCGAGGACGGTACCGGCCGCGACCTGGTGGCTCATCATCGGGCTCACGCTGATGTTCGCCCTGGCCCCGGCGACCAGGTTCGGTTACTTCATTTATCCGGGCGCGCTGCTGCTGTGGCTCCAGGTGTCCCTGCTCGGCCGTCGATGGTCTGGCAGTGAGCCGGTTGCGGCCGACCGTTCGCCGGTCCGCACGCTGGTGCTCACCGACCAGGCGTAACGGGTCCGACCCAGCCCAGTCGACAGCCTCTGGGTGATCTTGACGTCTTTCCCGCGATATGTGCTGGAAAGGCGGCAAGATCATTGGTCGTCACCCGGTCGCCGGGGCCGAGCGGGGCGGGGGTCGAGCGGGGCGGGGGTCGAGCGGGGCGGGGGTCGGCGGCTGTGCGGGGCGGGGTCGGCTGTGCGGGGCGGGGTCGGCTGTGCGGGGCGGCTTAGCCTGCCGGGGTATCAGGCCCGGCGAAAGCGGCCTGGTCCTTGCAGATGTTGGTGTTGGCGGCGACGCCTCCATAGGCGCTGCTGAGGCTGCCGACGGAGGGTACGGACGAGGCAGAGGAAGACGAGGAAGACAAGGACGACGACTGGGAAGCGAGGCCGTTGAAGTTTGAGCCGACGATCAGGTTGATGGTTCCCGGCGTGAGGCTGGTGTCTTTCCGGATCTTGACCCCGCTGAGCTGAGCCTTCAGCGTATGGACCGCAGGCAGGTCAGTGGCGGACGCGTACTCGATGACGGGATTCGTGTAGCCGATTGTGCTGGCGTCGCCAGTGCTGACGACGTTGAACCCGCGCCCGGTGAGATCTGACCCGGCCTGGGCAGCCAGCCCGGTGATGTCCGTGCCGTTGAGGACGGTCACGTTGACCTTGGACGGGATCGCGTCGACCACCGGAGTCGTCGTGGACCTCGACTTCCTGACCTTCTTGGCCTTGGGCAGCGTGGTGTCGTGCGCGATCGCGTTGAACAGGGCGGTGGCCTGCGGCTGCTCCAGCTGGACCTCGGCGCCCGGGTCGCCCGGGTAGGGGACGTTGGGAGCGGTGACGAACTGCACAGACTCCGACGACAGCCCGCGCATGCTGTCCGCGATCTGGAGCATCGCCGACTGCTCCAGGCCGGTGTCGGTTTCCATCGCGTCCGCCGCGTCCTTGACGACACTGAGGATCTTGGTCGGGCTGTTGAGCAGGCCGCTGCGCTCGATGCCCTGCACCAGGGCTGCCATCAGGTACTGATCCCGCTGGATCCGCTGCAGGTCGGAGCCGTAGCCGAGGTCCTCGCGAGTGCGCCAGAACGCCAGCGCGCTGCGGCCCATGACGTGATGCCTGCCCGCGCTCAGGTGCAGGCCCGACATCGGATCGTCCACAGCGTAGGGTAGGCAGACGTTTACCCCGCCGATGTCGTCGATGACCTTCTCGAATCCGGTGAAATCGAGCTCGATGAAGTGATCGATATGAATGTTGGTCACATAATCGACGGTCTTCCAGGTGCAGATCGGGCCGCCGGAGGAGAGCGCGGCGTTGATCCGCTCGACTTCCCCGGGCGCGCCCGCCTGCTGGCCGACGGCACCCGCCTGCTTGTCGGCCGGGCAGTACATAATCGGGACCATGGTGTCCCGCGGGATGCTGATCACGGTCACCCGATGGTGACCGGGGGAGATATGCAGCAGCATCAGGGTGTCCGAGCAGTTGCAGCCGATGGCGCCGCCGATCGTCGCGTTGGCCCCTGAGCGGGTGTCCGAGCCGATGAGCAGGATGTTCTCGGCGTTGTTGAACTTGGGCGGCTGCTTGCCCAGGCTGGTCGCGTCAATGCGCTTGATGCTGTCCCAGACGGTGCGGTACTTCACATAGGCGCCGAGCGCGGCCACGACAAGCACTCCGACCAGTGCCGCCGCTAGCCAGCCGGTAACCAGCACCCACGCCGAAGCACGGCGACCGCTGACCCGCTGCCGTGGTTTCGAGGTCGGCCGCCACCGTCGGCGCGGAGCTTTCCAGCCCCCGCCGTCGGAGTCCTCGTAGCGGCTCATCGCTCCTCCGGGCGTGGGTACTCGGCGACCGGCGCGGGGATCCGGCAGTTTCGGGTCCAGCCCATAGTACGTGGTCTTAACGGGAGGTTTCCCATCCAGATAGCAAAGATCACATCTAATGACAGCACGCCGCGGAATTCCTGCACCGCGACGCGAGAGGACCCGGACGACTGCTGCTGCCCGGCGGGCCGCAGCCCATCTACAGTGGGAGCCGTGCGCCCGCCAAACCACCAGACCGGCAGTTCAGCTGCGGCTGGCGAGCCTGAGAAGGTCGCGGAACTCGCGAGGCAGCACGAGGATACAGAGGTCATGCCGCCGTCCGGGGAGGTTCAGGGAACTGGGTCTGAGCCGCCTGGCGACGCATCGGACGATGCCGCCGCGGATGCGCCTGGAGCGGATAAGTCCGATCTGACCAAATCGCTGCCCGGGATGGGGCAGCCGGGGACGGGGCAGCCGGGGACGGGGCAGCCGGGAGCGGGACAGTTGGGGATGGGGCAGCCGGGAGCGGGACAGTTGGGGATGAGGCAGCCGGGAGCGGGACAGTTGGGGATGGGGCAGCCGGGAGCGGGACAGCCAGGAGCGGGCTCGGGGGAGCCTGGCTGGGCGCGACCGGCCTGGGTGGCGGTTCCGGAGCGGCTGGCGCGCCGGGCCGCGGCTCAGCTGAGCCGCCCGGAGGTTGGTGATGCCGGGTTCGCCAGGTTCACGCTGCTTCCCGCCATCGTGGTGATGGCGTGGCTGCTACCGGGGATCCCGCTGCTGCTGGCCGGGGTATTCCTGCCGGTGCCGATGCTGCTGATCTCGGCGCCCCTGGCCGTCGTGCTCGTGGTCGTCGGCCTGCGTCAGGTGCCGCTGAGCTGGCCCCGGGCTCTGGCCGGGGTTCGCCGCGAGCGCCGCAGGGATGCCTGGTACGGGTTGGCGGGCACGCTCCTCGTAGCGGCCGGGTTTGTGATATGGCAGTTCATCTTCAACTCGGAGTCGGTCATCGTGGTCCGGGACTCCGGGCCCTACCTGCAGACCGGGTACTGGATAGCGCTGCATGGCTCGCTGCCGATCCCGCAGTCGCTGTCCGCCTTCGGCGGCGCCCACCCCGGGCTCAGCTTCTCCAGCATCGGCTTCTTCGCCCAGGGAAGTTCAGTGGTGCCCGGTTCGATGGCCGGGCTGCCGATATTGCTGGCCGGCGGGTTCTGGGTGAACGGCATATCCGCGGCGATGGCCATGGGTCCCGTCCTCGGCGGCCTGGCCGTCCTGGCCTTCGGGGGCCTGACCGGAAGGCTTGCCGGGCTGCGGTGGGCGCCAGCAGGCGCGCTGGTCCTGGCCGTCACGCTGCCCGAGCAGTACGCCAGCAGGACCTCGCTCAGCGAGACGGTCGCCGAGGTGCTGCTGTTCGGCGGGCTCTGCTTTGTCTGTGACGCGGTCACGCTCGGTCGCGGCGGGCAGGCCAGCCGCAGGGCACTGGTTGCAGCACCGGCACCGGTCGCGGCGCCGGCGCCGGTCGCGGCACCTACACCGGTCGCGGCGCCTACCGAGGGCGACTGGTGGCGCACGCTGCAGCCGCGTAGCTGGGTGCGCTGGTATACGCCGCAGCGCGCGATGATGGCGCTGGGCGGCCTGGCGCTCGGCCTGACCAGCGCCGTGCAGGTCGGCGGCCTCCTCTACGTGGTTCCCGCGATTGCCTTCGTCGGGATTCTGGTAGCCGGCCGACGGGGGGTCGGTTTTGCGTTCAGCGTTGGTCTTATTGTCGGGGTTGCTTATGGACTAGCCGATGGTTACCTACTGGCCCGCCCGTACATGGCATCGCTGAAGCCTGCCCCCGAGCTATTCGGGCTGATTGCCGTGTGGCTGGCCGCAGTCACGCTGGCGGTCGTCGAACTGCTCAGGTATCCGAGGATCCGCGGCGGTGTGCGGAGGGCATTCGGCAACCGGCCGCTGCGGTGGCTGCCCCAGGTGTGCGCCGTCCTCGCCCTCGCGGCGCTGGTCGGCCTGGCCATCCGCCCGTACCTGCAGACGGTACGCGGACCTGCGACCGGGGCAGCGGCCGATTACGTCGCCCTTCTGCAGCGGCTGCAGCACCTGCCGATTGATCCGGGGCGGACATACGCTGAGGACACCTTGTACTGGGTCGTCTGGTACATCGGGTTTCCGGCCATCCTGCTCGGCGGGTTCGGCGTCGCCCTGCTCATCCGGCGGTGCGTACGCGCGCTGATCAGCTGGCGGGACCCGAAGGGGTCGGCGCGCACCTGGGGGCTGCCGCTGGCGATCATCTGCTCGGGATCGGCCGCGGTGCTGCTGGACCCCGCCATCGCGCCCGACCAGCCCGCGGCCAGCCGTCGGCTGTTGCCGCTGGTAATCCCGGGCTTGATCATCTGCGCGATCTGGGCGTCGGCCTGGCTGGTTGCACGGGCCAGGGAACGGGGCGCTGGGCCAGTGGCGACGTCGTTCGTCGCGGTGTGCTGCGTTGCCGCGCTGCTGCTGCCCACCGCTGCGACAACGTTTGGGCTGGGGCTGACGCACTCCGGAAAGGGCGGTGGCCTGCGGCCGGTTGCCGATGGCCTGGCCCTGAAGCGGATCGGCCAGGGGGAGGTCAGCGCGGTGCGCGGACTGTGCGCGTCGATCCGAGCCGATTCCTCGGTCGTCATCATCGACCGGCTGGTGGCCGAGCGGTTCCTGCAGGTGATCCGCGGGATGTGCGGGGTGCCTGCGGGGTCGATGGCCGGCCAGCCCGCTGCAGCGGTGGCCGCGGTGGTGTCGGCCATCGGCCGGGCCGGACGGCGGCCGGTCCTGCTGGCGGCGCGCTCCGGGCAACTGGCCGGGTACGGCGGCAGTCCGGTCCGGGTGCTCGATCTGCTAACTACCCAGGACCCGCACACGCTGACGCAGCCGCCGACCGCGCCCTGGCCGGTTCACTACGTGATCTGGCTGGCTGTGCCGAATGGGTTCGGGGGCGGCACGGGAGCGTAGGGCTCGCGGCGGGCCTGCCCGGGCGGGGGCCAATTTGCCTGGCGCGGCGAGACGTCCTAAAGTGAAGGAGTTAACGACGCGGGGTGGAGCAGTTCGGTAGCTCGCTGGGCTCATAACCCAGAGGTCGCAGGTTCAAATCCTGCCCCCGCTACCAAGAATTTGCAGGTCAGGGCCCGGATCGCCAGAGACGGCGGCCGGGCCTTCTTGCTGGATGGCAGCGCCATGGCAGCAGAATCGGGCCTCCTAGCGCGGCATCTGATGTGTGGGATCGGCACAAGATGCCATAGTGAGTGGTCGGGGATCGTCTCCCGTTGTTCCAGCCCCGACCCAGTTTGCGGTATGTCCCGCTCGAACTGTGAGTCACAGGCGTCCAGAAGGTCGTTGGGCGGCGCTTTGGAGGTGTCCGCTTCGTGGCAGTGGCGGACGAGTGGTCTGCGCAGGTCACCGTCGGGGAATCTGCTCGGGATCAACGCAGTGGACGACCCACATCAGCTGGCGGCCCAAGCCCTGGGATAACAGTGGCCCCGCCAAGCCGTACGACTGCTCCGCCCGGCGCCGCCACCGCCCGGATCTCCCAGACCGAGCCACCTGCGGCGATCCGGCCATCCTTGGCCCGCATGCATTCGGCTGGCCCGGCGCTCACGGCCATGGTGCCAAAGACGGCATCCTCAAGGATCAGTTCCATCGGTCATCCCTCGGCAGACGACCCTCTCTTGCCCGTCAGCACTCACGGCTTGGCATGACCGCTCCGGAGGTGAATGACAAAACCTCACACCGGAAGCTCGCTTGACACGGATGTACGTCAGCACATATAAGATCTAATATCTGATGTTCCTCCGGTTATGTGGACGGCGAGCGTGAGAGTGGATCGGAGACAAGCCTGACGCGTAGATCGTCAGTTCCGTCCTCTAAGCCGAGATGACGGCAACAACGAGTCCACGTGCCGGCTATTCGCCGAAAAATCAGTCGTGACGTCGGTGAGGAATCGCTCGGTGGGCCCGCATGGTACCGGCGTGAGGAGCTTGACCGCGTCGATGCCGGGTGTCTATAGGCTTGCGCGAACTGATCGGAAAGAGATCCGGAGCCTCGTCGGCTGGAAGAAGAAAGGGTTTGGCCATGCCTCGACTCGTAATTCGCAATGGCATGATTCTGACTCTCGACCCGGTGGGAACATATTTTGAGCGGGGCACACTCGTTATTGATAAGGATCGAATAGTTTCTGTCGACGACGGGACGGTCCCGGTTACAGATCAGCCCGGGGATAAGACGATCGACGCGTCCGACAAGATTGTTATGCCGGGACTAGTCGATTTGCATTACCACACTGCTTTGGGTAAGGGGTATAACGATCACTTGCCTCTGTGGGAATACCTTGACGAGTGTTGGTATCCTATCGTCCGTGCGGTAGACCCAGAGGCTGCGTACTGGGCGGCACTTGTCAGCTATGCGGAGTCCATCAAGGCTGGCGTGACCACTGTCAACGACATGTATCGTCAACTCGGTGCACTTACTCAAGCCGTCGATGAGATTGGCATTCGAGCAGTACTGTCGAGCGACGCTGCCCTGCCTGAGCATGGCCTTGATACCTTGGCCGACAATGCGGACGCCCACGCGGCTAATCACGGCAAGGCCGGTGGGCGCGTGGAGGTCTGGGTCGGCATAGATTGGCTCCCGACGGTGGACATAGCCTTTCTGCGCGACGCACGGTCCCTCGCCGACGAGCTCGGAACCGGCATTCACATCCATCTCAATGAGTCTATGTCGGAGGTCGAAGACTCGCTCACGCGCTTCGGAAAGCGGCCAGCTCACGTATACAATGGGGCCGGATTGTTGGGCCCGGACGTGGTTGCCGCGCACTCGGTCTGCCTCGATGACGACGAAATTAGCTTGCTCGCCGAAGCCGGAGCACACGTCTCACACAATCCTTCCTCTAATGCCAAACTCGGTAATGGGATTGCGCGCGTCCCAGAAATGCTGCAGTCTGGCATCAATGTGGGGCTCGGTCATGATGCATGCGAATGCAATAACAGTGCGGATATGTTCGAGGTAATGAAGTTTGCGTCTCTCATTCACCGCGCTAAGTGGTCCGATGCGAGCCTGATGCCTGCGGAGGTGGTGCTCCGAATGGCCACGAACGCCGGCGCGCGGGCTCTGGGACACGATACTGGGCGGCTGCAGCCTGGCTCGAAGGCCGACGTCATCCTCATCGACACTGATAACGCGATGTTTACCCCGTTGATAAGGGATACTGCCGTGCACATTCAGAGCCATCTCGTCTTCGCGGCCAACGGCAGTGCGGTCGACACGTCGATCATCGATGGGCGGGTCGTTATGCAGGGCCGACGCCTAGCCTTCGTTGACGAGAAACAGATCGTTCGGGAGGCGAACGCGGCTTTTCGTCGTATCCTAGATGATCTCGTTGTCGTACGACGATAAGCAGGTACGGCGCTTCGGTCGTTGCCCACGGCACTCGGGGCGGCTGGCGCGAACGCTACGTAACAGTTGATAACGGCGTTGGCGCACAGACCGTTAATATGGGTCTCGCTCAATCGCATACGCGTCAGCTGCGGTGTCTCGAGAACCTTGCCATATCTCAGGCCATGCGATTCCGTGATCTTGATCTTCCGTGTTGATCTTCGTGGTGCGGGTGAGAACGGTGCGTTGTTGATCTCCCCGGCCGGTCGCTGCCGGGTGTTGCAGATCGTTTGCCGGGCCGCGGGGCGGCTTGGGCGGATGACTAGCGGATGACTAGTTGCGGCAGTACGGCGAGGCGGGCGAGGCGGCTGCGGAGGCGAAGGCAAAGCCTCCCGCTGGGGGCTGGCTTGACACAGGGGAACTCGGTACATATAAGATCTTATATCTGATGTTCGGAAGAGATCAGGACCGTGGACATCGCTGACAGGCAATTCGCCGCTCCCATATTGAGCAATCTCGATCTTGACCGAGCCGTTGCGCTTGTTCAGGAGGTCTGCCGCATCCCGAGCGTGCTCGGTGCTGAGGGACACCTGGCTGAGTTCCTGGCCTCGGTGATGCGCGAGTCGGGGTTCGAGCCAGTCCAGCTGCAGCCTGTCCTGCCCGGCCGGCCCAACGCCGTCGGCGAGGTGAGCTTCGGTCCCGGGCCGCGGGTGGCCTTCACAGGTCACATGGACACCAAGCCCGAATCCCATGGCTGGCAGCGCGCCGCCCCGTTCTCGGGTGATCTCATCGACGGTTCCGTCTATGGCCACGGAATTATGGACATGAAAGCGGCGCTTGCGTGCCAGATCGTTGCGATAGAGGCAGTGCGGGCGAGTGGACTACAGCTGTCTGGCACCCTTGCGATGGCGGCGGTCGCCGACCATATGGGCGATCAGGCGGGCTCAATTTCCTACTTCGAGAACCACAAAGCCGACCTGTGCGTTCTCGGTGAGCTCACCAACAACCAAGTGTGCGTTGGTCACCGCGGACGGTATTACTTCGACGTGACCGTCCGGGGCCGGTCCGCGCATACCTGTCACAAGCATTCCGCGGTGAATGCCAACGTGCTCGCCGCCCAGGCAGTGCTTGCCTTGGACCGCTCCCGGCTGGAACCACCTCTGGAGGACGGGGTGGCGCAATTGTTCGGTACAGAGACCTACGTTGTGCCGGGCCGGATCTATGGCGGGCTGGCGCCCGGCGGCCCGTCCATGATCCCTGACGAATGCGTGATTCGCGTGGACTGCCGTCCCCAGCCGGGGGTGACCCCAGAACAGGTGCGCGCCGAGATTGACCGCTGCCTCGCGGAGGCCAAGGCCGCCGATCTGCGCTTTGCGGCGGACGTCGCGTTGGCTGACGTCAAGAACAGCTATCTGGCCGATCCTCGCGATGAGGTTGTCCGGCTCATGTCTGACGCGGTTCGCCTGGTCCGTGGCGAGGAGCCGACGCTGGTGACAGAGAACTGGCTCGGCGATACAGCAAGCTTCGGGGACAAGGTCCCGACGGTGATCTTCGGCCCGGGCGGTCCGCCCGTTTACTGTCCGGACGAGCACCTGGCGGTCTCGGACATCCACGAGGCCGCAAAGGTATATGCGATCTTCGCAGCGCTCGCCCTGGCGGGTCACCGAGGCGACCAGCAGATCGGAGCGAGTGGCTATGGGTGACGGATTCGCTAACGTCCTCGACCAGTGCCTCGATATCCGCCCTGGCGAGCAGGTGGTGCTCCTCACCGACGGCGGAACCGACCAGGAAGTAGTGACCCGGCTGCTGGAAGCAGTTCTGACCCGGGACGGCATCCCGCTGGTGGCCCAGATGCCGGCACCACACCTGCCGGGCGCCGAGCCGCCAGGAGCGGTAGCCGCGATGATGGCAGAAGCAGGAGCGATCATCGAGCTCACCAGCCTGTTCATCGGTTCCAGCCAGGCGCGCCGCAGCGCGACCGAGCGCGGCGCGCGCTACCTGGCCATGCCAGGCGTCCGGCTCGACACGTTCCGGGCCGACGGCCCGCTTGACGTGGACTTCGAGCAGCTGCGCGGCGACGCCGAACGCGTGGGGAACGCATGGGGTGCCGCTCAGGAGTTCCGGCTGACCACGCGCGGGGGAACGGACTTGCGCGGATCGGTGGCTGACCGGCCCGGCCGCGTCCTGCACGGGATAGCCACCCAGCCGGGCGCGTACATGGCCCCGCCCGACATCGAGTCGGGCACCGCACCGGTTGAAGGCACCGCCTCGGGAACCGTGGTGGTGGACGGCGATCTGCTGTTCATGGGCCAGGGTCCACTGAACGAGCCGGTCGTGCTCCACGTCGTCGACGGACAGCTCCGGGGCATCGAGGGCCCGGAACGCGCCCGGCTAACCTCGATGCTGGATCGGTGCGGCGACGACCGGATGGCGAACCTCGCCGAGGTCTCCGTCGCCTTCAACCCAGCCGGGTCCATCTGCTCGGTGCCCATGGAGACCGAGTCCACGCGCGGCACGGCGCACATCGCGCTGGGCAACTCGATTGCCTATGGTGGCCTGGTCAACGCCGTAGCCCATCTCGACTGCGTAATGCGAGACGCCACACTGGAACTCGACGGCCGTGCGGTGATGATCGAAGGCGCCGTCCAATGAGGCCACCCCGGCTGGTCCTGGCCAAGCCGGGTCTTGACGGCCACGACCGCGGGATCAAGGTCATCGCCATGGCGCTGCGGGACGCTGGATCAGAAGTGATCTACCTGGGCCTGCGGGCGACCCCTGCGCAGATCGCCGCCGCCGCTGTGGCGGAGGACGCCGATGCCATCGGCATCTCTGTGCTGTCCGGGGCGCACCTGCCGCTCGCGAGGCAGGTGCTCGCCGCGCTCCGGGCCGCGGGCGTCAGCGCGCCGCTGGCCGTGGGTGGCACAATTCCGCCCCGCGACGCCGAGGCGCTGCGCAGGCTCGGCGTCGCGGCGGTCTTCCCGGTGGGCACTCCACTACCCGACGCGGTGCGCGGAATGCTCCGGCTGGCCGGCTCGGAGGCGGCGGCCTTATGACCGCGCCGCCGGGCGAAGGCGAATCACCCGTCACTACCGACTCCGGCATCCCGGTCGCGCCGGTCTACACCGCCGACGACGTGGCCGGCGGCCCGCAGGCGCTGGAGGAACGGCTGGGCCTGCCCGGCCAGCCCCCGTTCACCCGCGGGCCCTATGCCTCTATGTACCGGGGCCAGCTCTGGACCATGCGGCAGTTCGCTGGCTTCGGCTCCCCCGAGGAAACCAACGAACGGTTCCGGTTCCTGCTCGGGCAAGGGCAGACCGCGCTCTCCGTCGCGTTCGACCTTCCCACCCAGCTAGGCTACGACTCCGGCCACGAGATGGCCCGCGACGAGGTCGGGCGCGTTGGCGTGGCCATCGACACGGCGGACGACATGACAGACCTGTTTGCCGGCTTGCCCCTTGACAAGCTTTCCGTTAACTTCACCATCAACGCGACCGCGCCGGTCATCCTCGCCACCTTCCTCGTGGCCGCCGAGCGGCAGGGAGTACGGCCGGATCAGCTCACCGGAACACTGCAAAACGACATCCTCAAGGAGTTCCTGGCCCGCAAGGCGTACGTGTTCCCCCCGGGGCCGTCCATGCGGCTCACCGCGGACGTGGTCGAGTACGCAAGCGACACGCTGCCCCGGTTCAACCCGATTTCCGTGACCGGTTACCACGCGCGGGAGGCAGGGTGCACGGCGATCCAGGAACTCGGGCTCACGATGGCCTCCGCCGTCGCCTACTGCGAGGAACTCACCGGCCGCGGGCTGGCATTCGACCGGTTTGCCCCGCGATTGTCCTTCCACTTCGCGACCACGCTGGACCTCTTCGAGGAAGTGGCCAAGCTCAGGGCGGCGCGCCGCCTCTGGCACCGCATCGCCACCGAGCGCTTCGGCGCATCCGACCCGGCCTCGGCCAGGCTCCGGTTCTTCTCGGGGAACTCGGGCACCACCATGACCGCGCAGCAGCCGCTGAACAACCTGATCCGGTCCACGATCCAGTGCCTGGGCGCCGTTCTCGGGGGAGCCCAGTCGATTCACGTCATGGGCTACGACGAGGCGTTCGAGATCCCCAGCGAGGAGGCAGTCACGCTTTCGCTCCGCACCCAGCAGATCATCGCGCTGGAGACCGGGGTGACCAGGACGGCCGACCCGCTCGCCGGTTCCTTCTTCATCGAGCACCTGACCGACGAGATTGAGGCCAGCGCCCGCGAAGTGCTGCGGGAAATCGAGGACATCGGCGGCGCGGTAAGCGCCCTGGAGCAGGGCATCCCGCAGCTCTGGATCACGGAGGAGGCTTACCGAACTGAACAGCGGCTTGCCTCCGGGGAGTGCCCTAAGGTCGGCGTGAATGTACACATCACCGACGGCGGCTCCCGGGAGGTCGAGCTGTTCCAGCCCGCCCCCGGGATCGAGGAACGGCAGGTCGAACGAACCCGTCGCCGCTGCGCAAGGCGCGACGGCAGCGCCTGCTCCCAGGCCCTGAGGCAGCTGGAGCGGGACACCGCAGACGGCCGGAACGTCATGCCAGCGCTGGTCGCGGCCGCACGGGCCGGGGCGACCGTGGGGGAGATGAGCGATGTGTTCCGGCAGGCATTCGGCGAGTTCCGGGAGCCGGCCCCATGGTAGGGCTCCCGCTCGAAGGATTGCGGGTCCTTGATCTCACCCGGTTCGTCGCCGGCTCCCAGGCCACCCTGCTCCTGGCCGCAATGGGGGCCGAGGTAGTGAAGGTCGAGGTCCCGCCCGGCGACCCCTACCGATGGCAGGGAACAGAAAAGATCAACGGAGAGTCGGCGCTGTTCCTCGCGCTGAACTCAGGCAAACGCAGCCTGGCTCTGGACTTCCGCAAGCCGGCAGGCCGGGATGCGCTGGAAGGGGTGCTCGCCTCGGCCGACATGCTCGTGGAGAACTCCCGGCCGGGCAGCCTGTCGTCGCACGGGCTTGACTGGGAATCAGTACATGCCCGCTACCCCTCGCTCATCTACGGGTCTATCTCCGGATACGGGGATGTGGGGCCGGACGCGGCCAAAGGAGGCTTTGACCTCATTCTCCAGGCCGAGAGCGGGATGATGAGCGTCACCGGGGCACCCTCGTCAGGACCGGTCAAGGTCGGCGCGCCGGTGCTGGACGTGGGGGCGGGGCTCACCTGCGCGCTGGGGCTGCTTGCCGCCTGCGTGGAACGGCAGCGGACCGGGGTGGCAGGCTTGTCTCGTCATCGCTGCTGGAGTTCGCGCTCACCAGCCTGGGCACGATGGCCGCAGGTGTGCTGGCTTCGGGTGCGCCGCCAGGCCTGCTGGGGACGCACTCGCCCATGTTTGCGCCGTACGGCGGGTTCCGGACCGCTGATGGCTGGCTGGTGCTGGCCGGCGCGGGCTCGGAAGACATGTGGTGCCGCGCGTGCCGCGTGCTCGGGCTGGACGACCTTGTGACCGACCGCCGTTTCGCCGACAACGGGGGTCGCGTGGCGCACCGCGACGAGCTCACCGAAGCGTTCGAGTCGGTACTCACCACCCGGCCAACCCGGCACTGGCTAACCCGGTGCCAGGAGGCCGGCGTGCCAGCCGCCGAAGTCCAGGACCTGTCCCAGGTCCTGGACCGCCCCCAGCTGGCCGCGCTCGGATCGGTCCAGGAACTGGGCCATGACACGGCAGGCACCTACCGGCTGATCAGCCCGCCGCTACGGATGGACCAGGCTGCGCTCGCCTACCCGGGACCCGCACCCATGCTCGGTGCGGACGCCCGGGCGCTGCTCACCGCCGCGGGCCTGACCGCCGCTGAGATCGACAAGCTGGTCGCCGGAGGCGTCGCGGTGGCGCCATGACGGCCGAGACCGGCGAAGCGACTCGGAGAGCACTCCCGCTGCCCGCGTACTCAGGCGCACGGTGGAGCTGGCCTGCATTCCTGCGCCCACCGGGGCGGAGCACGCCCGCGCGAGCGTGGTGCGCCGCTGGTGGCACGACGACGGATGGGCGCCATCCGTCGACTCGGCCGGCAACGTCTGGGGTCAGGTAGCGGGCGGCCCGGGGCCTGGGCTGCTCGTGTGCGCCCATCTCGACACTGTGTTCCCGGCGGACCTGCCCCACGAGGTCGTCGCCGCAGCCGGCCGACTGACCGGGCCAAGCGTCGGCGATGACAGCATCGGCGTTGCGGCACTATCAGCAGTGGCGCACCTGGCCGGACCCGGGCCCGGCCCGCTGTGGCTGGTCGCGACCGTAGGGGAGGAGGGCATGGGCAACCTCGCCGGGATCCGCCACGCCCTGGCGCACGTGCCGCGGCATGTCTCGGCCGTCATCGCCGTAGAAGGCAACTACCTCGGCCGTGTCGTCATCACGGGCGTCGGATCGATCCGGTGGCGGGTTCACTACCACGGGCCCGGCGGGCACGCCTGGGAGCGGGCCGACGCGCCCAGCGCCGTGCACGCCGCCGCGAATGCCGCCGCGCGCGTCGCCGGCCTCACCGTCACGGGCGCCAGGTGCAGTGTGAACATCGGCAGCATCGGCGGCGGGGAAGCCATCAATGCCAGAGCTCAGGACGCCTGGTTCGAGGCCGACCTGAGGGCTGACACCGCCACGGCGCTGCAGCATCTGGCAGACCGGGCCGAAAGCATCATCACCGCCGCAGCCGGGGAGGGCCTGGACGTCAGTGTGGCCCAACTCGGACATCGCCCGGCGGGAGGCGTGACGCGGTCCAGCCCGCTCGCGAAAGCCGCCTCGGACGCCCTCGCGCGAGCAGGCATCGACTGCGAGTTCCGTGCCGCGAGCACCGACGCCAACGCAGCGTACGAGGCGGGCATCTCCGGCGTAGCCCTCGGCGTCACCCGTGGCGACGGGGAGCACACCCCAGGGGAGTGGATCGAGACCGCTCCCGTTGCTGCCGGTCTCGCCATACTTGCGGACACCATTTGTCAGTTCAGGGAGGAGAAAGAATGATCGAGCCAGGGTCCGGTGTCGTCCTGCAGGGGGTTGACCCGCCCAGCGAGTTCTGCGGCATGGTCGAGGAGATCGAGGCCCTCGGACTCAGCCACCTCTGGCTTACCGACTCCTCGCTGCACGCCCGTAACTGCTACGCCTATCTCACATTGGCCTCGGCCCGCAGCTCGCGGCTGCTGCTTGGCACCGCCGTGACCAACCCCGCCACCCGCCACCCGGCGATCACAGCGGCAGCCGCTGCCACCGTGGACGAGATATCCGGCGGCCGGCTGATCCTCGGCATCGGCGCCGGGGACCGACCACTGCTGGCGCTGGGGCTGCGCCCCAGCCCTCTGGCCACGCTCGAGGCCGCAATCGACGGCATCCGGCGGCTCTGGCGCGGCGAAGAGGTTGACCTGCGCTCAAGGGGCTTCTCGCTGAGTTCCGCGCACCTGCGCTTCGAGGCGCGGCCAGACATCCCGATATTCCTGTCCGCCAGCGGGCCGAGGACGCTCGAGCTCGCCGGGCGCGTCGCGGACGGCGTGATCCTCCTCGTCGGCTTGTTCCCCGAGGCCCTTGACTGGGCCATCGCCCATGTGGTCAAGGGTGCCGAGGCGGCTGGCAGGCCGCGCCCCCACGTGGCGGTCTTCGCCTATGGCGCCATCGACGAGGACGAAGAAGCGGCCCTGGAGAACGCCCGCTCGATCGCCGCCTGGTTTCCGCAGACAGCGCCGCACATCTGCGAGCTGGCCGGCCTGCCACGCGAGATCGTGGACCGGGTCCGGGAGGCTTACCAGGGCGGTGAATTCCAGGAGGCGGCCGCGGCCGCACGACAGCTACCGGACAGTTTCGTGCGCAAGGTCGCGCTGGCCGGGAACCGCGAGCGCGCTATGAGCCAGATCCGGACTGTGCTTGGCGCAGGTACCGATTCCATGCACGTGTTCCCCATAGGCGGCGGGCGCATGAACACAGTGCGAGCCTTTGCCGACGCCTGGCGCTCCGCTACGGCGGAGCCGAAGGAGGCCAAACCGCCAGCGTACAGCTAGGATTTCGCACATAGAAGAGGAAATCTCGTAAGATGAGGTCGCGCTCACCGATGCGCGCGAGGAGGACCGTGGGGAGAGCAGACAGCACCTGGCGGGTGACCCATCTGCGCCACGTTGCCTTCGCGCAATGGGGAGACGGCCCGCCTCAGCTCATCGGCGACATCCTCGGGCTCGTGTGCACGCACGGACGGCACACCGCCGGATTCGTTGAGCGTATGCTTGCGGCGGGGAGTCCTGTCTCCAGCTGCTTGAGGCGACGGGACCGGGGACTGTCGCCCGTCTCCTTGACCGGAGGGGACCGGGACTGCACCGCGTCGCTAGGGACGTCTCTGACATCGACGAAGCAGTATCGGATCTGCGCCGACTCGGGGTGCGGATGGTGGATGAGGCGCCCCGGCCCGGCGGCATGGCGACCCGGATCGCCTTTGTCCATCCGTCGTCATGTCATGGGCTGCTGCCTGTGCTGGTCGAGCCCTCAGATGCCGGGCCAGGCGGCGCGCAAGTTCCGGCGACATGGAGGTCGTAGGTGGCCACGCAAGCAAGGACAGTGGGCAGAGTTCAGCCGGGATCGATCTTCAGCGGCCAGCACGACCGCCGCAAGGTCACCGACTGGGTGTATGAGGAACTCAAGGGGGCGATCGTCGATCTCCGGCTGGCTCCCGGGCACGCGCTCCGGGAAGCCGCGCTCGCGGAGCAGCTCGGTGTGAGTAAGACGCCCATCAGGGAGGCAATCACCCGGCTGGAGCAAGAGGGGCTGGTCGAGACGACGTCGTTCAAAGGCGCCGTGGTCACCGAGTACTCGCGGCAGGACCTGATCGAGATCTATGAGCTGCGCGAATTGCTTGAGACGGCGGCGGTCCGGATAGCAGCCGAGTCCATGGACGACGAGGGTCGTATCCGTCTGGAACGCATTTCCGACGAGAGCCAGAAGCTGAAGAAAGGCAACGCCGCCCGCCTCGGCACGCTGATCTCACTGTTCGACGACGTCCTGTTTGAACAGGTCCATAACAGCCGGATCAGGGCACTGATCGAGAATCTGCGTGCCCACCTGATCCGGATTGGGCACCTTACCGAGGGAATCCCCGGTCGAATTGAGGCCTCAGTGGACGAGCACGAAAAAATCGTCGAGGCCATCGCCAACCACGATCCAGTGGCAGCCGAGAAGCATCTGAGAGATCACATCCGGAGCGTTCGCGACGACCAGCTCCGGGCGCTGGACGAAGCTGCCGACCAAGCGTGATCGTGCGAGCCGAGCGCGCTGCCCGGCCCGCACAAACGACCATGCCAGCGTCCGGGGGGGAACTTGACGTAGCCGAATGGTATCTGATGTGCTGCACATCATGTCCGACGTTCGCAGTGCGGGGGTGTCCCTGGCACTGCGCGAGCGTGGCAAGGCGACCTGGATGGCCGCTATCAGTCATCCGATGGTGCGGCAGATCGGCGACGGCACGCTGCCTCATCCGACGTTCCGGCGCTACTTCGAGCAGAATGTTCCCTACCTGGTGGACTACGCCCGCGCTATCGGCCTGATCATTGGCAAGGCGCCGGACATAGCAGCCGTCGACGTGCTCACCCGTTTCCTGGGTCAGATTGTCGGCACCGAGATCCCTGCGAACATGGCGTTCCTTGGTCGGCTGGGCGGGTCGCCGGAGACCGGCGTGGAACTGACCCCGATGCTGCCCACCACCTACGCCTACACACGACACCTGCTGCACGTGGCGGCACAGGGCAGCTGCGCCGACGGGCTGGCAGCGGTCCTGCCATGCCAGTGGAGTTATGCCGAGTTCGCCGGGCCGCTGATGGCCGCACTGCCGGCCGACCCGGTGTACGCCGACTGGATCTCCTTGTTCGGCGTCGGCGGTTACAGCTCGCTGGTCGAAGAGACGACCGGCCTCCTCGACCGTCTGGCCGCCGCAGCCGATGACACGGCCATGCGCCAGCTGACCTCGGTCTTCGACATCTCTACCCGTTACGAATCCCAGTTCTGGGACATGGTCTACGACGCGCCTGCCGACAGCGGCGCGTGATCTGGGAAGGAGCCCGGCGCTCATGCGCGCAGCCCGAATCTTCGAAGATCTGAGCCTTCGCCTTGACGAGGCCCCGGATCCCGCACCCGGGCCGGGCGAGGTCCTGGTGCGGGTCCACGCCGCCGGCGTGTGCGGGACCGACCTGCACATCCTCGACGGCATGATCAAGCCAGATCCTTACCCGATGACCATCGGGCATGAGGCTGCTGGCGTCATTGAGGTCGCAGGTGACGGCACCCGGGGCTCGCCAGGCGACCGGGTGGCCGTATACAACAAGCTCTATTGCGGATCATGCGAGCAGTGCTTGTCCGGTCGGCACAACATCTGTGACAACGAACCAGGGCAGCTGGGGTTCAACATGGACGGCGGGGACGCCGAGTATGTCGTGGTGCCCGCCCGCAACCTGGTGCCGGTGCCACCGACCGTGGATTTCGCCACTGCCGCGGTGCTCAGCTGCGCCGGGATGACGGCGGTGCATGCCGTCAGGCTGTCCTCACTCCGGCTCGGCCAGACCGCCGTGGTCGACGGCATCGGCGGAGTCGGGATCCTCGTGGTCCAGGCGGCGCGGCACGCGGGGGCCAGGGTCATCGCCGTGGCTGACTCCGAGGATAAGCGGCAGTTCGCGCTGTCCCACGGCGCGGCGGACGCGATCGTGATCAGCCAGGCTAATGACTATGCGACCCTGCCGGCCGCGGTCCGGGAACTCACCAGCGGGCGGGGAGCGGACGTGCTCTTCGAGCTCGTGGGCACCCGGAAGTCGATGACCGCCGGCGTCCGCTGCCTGGCCAAGGGCGGCCGGTTCGTCTCCACCGGGTACACGGACCAGGAACTGGCTATCCATCCCATCGAGTTCATCCTCTCCGAGACCTCGCTGATCTCCACGGTGGCGGCGACCAAGCAGGACCTGCAGGACGCGATCCGCCTCGCGGCCAGCCGCCAGATGACAGTGCCGATCGCCGGCCGCTACCCGCTCGACGGTGTGCAGGGTGCGCTCGACGCGCTCCGCAAGCGGGCGGTCCTCGGTCGGCAGATCCTCGATCTTCAGTAAGCGGGAGGCCCTGATGACTGGCACGCTGACCGAGCCCAGGCCCGGCTTTCTCGATGGTCCTCTGCGCCTGTATATCGACGGGGAGTTCATCAGTACCGAGGCCCGGTTGACCGTGCTCAACCCGGCGACCGGGCAGCCGCTTGCAGAAGCGCCGCTCGCGGGCGAGCGCGAGGTGGACCAGGCCGTCCGCGCGGCCAGTGGCGCCTTCCCGGGCTGGCGGTTCACCCCGCCAACCCAGCGAGCGCGCCTCATGTGGTTGCTCGCAGACCGGCTGGAGGAACACGCCGAGGAGCTCGCCACGATCGAGGTGCTGGACAACGGCAAGCCGCTCGGCGAGGCGAAGGCGGTGGACATCGCCCTCACCATCGAGCTGCTTCGATACTATGCAGGCTGGGCGACCAAGATCGCCGGCTCAGTCCCGCCGAATTCGGTCCCCGGGATGCTCAGCATGGTCAGGCGCGAGCCGGTGGGCGTCGTCGCCGCCATCACACCGTGGAACTTCCCCCTGCTGGAGGTGGCCTACAAGCTGGGCCCCGCCCTGGCGGCGGGATGCACCGTGGTGGTGAAACCGTCTGAGCTGGCGCCCCTGTCAACGCTCCGCCTGATGGAGCTGGTGGACGAGACCGGGTTCCCGCGCGGGGTGGTCAACGTTGTCATCGGCGGTCCGGAGGTCGGGACCTCGCTGGTGCGGCACCCGCTGGTCGACAAGATCGCCTTCACCGGCCAGACCGCGACCGGCAAGGCGATCCTGCGCGCATCCGCCGATGACCTCAAGCGGGTGACGCTGGAACTCGGTGGCAAGAGCCCCAACATCGTCTTCGCGGACGCCGACCTCGATGCCGCGGCGGGCGGGGCATTCGGCGGGATCTTCTTCAACCAGGGCCAGGCCTGCGTGGCCGGGTCCCGGCTATTCGCGGAGGCGCCCATCGCGGAAGCGCTGGTGGAGCGCGTCGCGGACAAGGCCAGGTCGCTGCGCCTGGGCCACGGTCTTGACCCGCGGACCGAGATGGGCCCGCTCATCTCCGCCCCGCACCGGGAGCGGGTGCTCGGATTCGTCGGCGACGCCACGCGGGAGGGAGCCGAGGTGATCGCGGGTGGCGCCGCCGCCGATGTCGAGGAACTGCATGGATTCTTCATGCAGCCCACGGTGATCGCCGGCGTGCGTAACGACATGCGGGTGGCCCAGGAGGAGATCTTCGGCCCAGTCCTTTCCGTCATTGCCTGGCATGACACCGACGAGCTGAAGGCCCTGGCCAACGACGTCCGGTACGGGCTAGCCGCCGGCATCTGGACCCGCGACACCAGCAGGGCGCTCCGGCTGGCCGACCAGCTTGAGGCTGGCACGGTCTGGATCAACACCTACGGCATGTTCGACGTCGCGGTGCCGTTCGGCGGCCGCAAGCACTCCGGGTTCGGCCGTGAGCTCGGCGAAGAGGCGCTCGAGCCCTATCTTCAGTCCAAGTCCATCTGGCTTGACCTGGAAGCGGCCGTGCCGCAATCCGGGCAGGGCATCAGCCGGTAACCGTCAAGGACAGCCATGACCGACCGCGTCATCATCAGGAATGGCTGCGTCGTGACTATGAACGACGCGGGACGTCTTGTTCGACGGAGCCGTCGTGCTGAACGGTGACCGGATCGCCGACGTCGGGGACACTGGCGCGGTGCTGGCACGGCACAGCACGGACGGCGCGCGCGTGATCGATGCCAGCGGCAAGGCCGTGCTGCCGGGCCTGGTGGATCTGCACTATCACACCGCGCTCGGCAAGGGATGGAGCGATCACCTGCCGCTCTGGGAGTACCTGGACGCGTGCTGGTACCCGATCATCCGGGCGCTGGACTACGAGGCCGCCTACTGGGCCGCGCTGGCCAGCTACAGCGAGTCCATCAAGTGCGGGGTCACCACAGTCAATGACATGTACCGGCAGCTCACTGCACTGGCCGACGCTGCCGAGGAGATCGGCATCAGGGCGGTGCTGTCCAACGACGTGGCCGACGCCGAGCACAACCTGGACACCCTGGAGGACAACAGGGCGGCCTTCCAGGCCAAGAACGGGGCCGCCGACGGGCGGATCGAGGTCTACGTCGGAATCGAGTGGCTCCCGCTGGCGTCCGAGCAGCTGCTCCGGGACGCGCGGCTGCTCGCCGATGAGCTCGGCACCGGCATTCACATCCACCTCAACGAGTCGCTCACCGAGGTCGAGAACTCCAAGCAGCGTTTTGGCCGTCGGCCGACCGAGGTCGCCTACGACGCGGGCATCCTGGGTCGCAACTGCATCGCGGCGCACTGCGTGTGGCTGTCCGACGTGGAGATCGCGCTGATGCGCGAGACGGGCACGCAGATTTCCCACAACCCGTCGTCGAACGCGAAGCTAGGCAACGGCATCGCGCGGGTGCCCGAGATGCTGAACGCCGGCCTCAACGTGGGCATCGGCCACGACGCGGCCGAGTGCAACAACTCCCTGGACTTGTTCGAGGTCATGAAGTTCGCGTCGCTGATACACCGGGCCAGCCGGGTCGACGCGTCTGTGCAGCAGGCGCCGGATGTCGTGCGGATGGCTACCAGGAACGGCGCGGACGCGCTGGGGCATCAGACGGGCCGCCTGGAGCCGGGCCGCAAGGCCGACGTGATCCTGGTGAACCTGATGAGCCAGATGTTCACGCCGCTGATGCCCGGCAACTCCGAGCAGCTATTCTCCCATCTGGTTTTTGCCGCCAACGGGAGCTGCGTGGACACCACGATCATCGACGGGAAGATCGTTATGGAAGATCGCCGGCTCACCATGGTGGACGAGCAGAAGGTTCTCCGTGAGGCCAATTCCGCCTTCCTGCGTGTGATCGACCGGATCGGCGGCGGTGGCGGCGTTAGCACTTCCTGACGCAGGAAGGCGGAATCGATGGCGGGTATCTCGTCATCGGGGATCCCGTAGTGACGCTCGGGGCAGGCACCCTGGTGCCCAACGGTGCCCTGATCATTGAAGACGAGTCGGTCGTCCGGGTGGGCCCTCGTGCCGAGCTGAAGAACGACGGCCCCTTCGACAAGGTGCTCGGCTCCGGCCGCCACTTCGTCATGCCGGGGTTCGTGAACTGCCACTATCACTCGGAACTGGCGATCGGGCCCGGGCTCTACCAGTACATCTACGAGCGGGCGCACGTCTACGTCGGCTCGGCCCTGGGGCCGATCGCCGGCAGGACCTCTACAACGCCATCCTGTGGGGGCTGGTGACCGCCATCAAGGGCGGGCAGACCGGCACGGTCGACATGTTCTACGGGCGCCCCTCGCTTACCGACTTCGGCTGCCCGTGGCTCTGCAGGCCTACGAGGACGCGGGGATGCGGACCATGTTCGGCCTGGTGTGCCGGGACCAGAATACGATCGTCCACGAGGAGGACGAGGCCTTCCTGCGTCGGCTGCCGCCCGAGCTCGCCGACGAGGTGCGGCGATCTCCGATGGGCCTGGCCTGGCCGCTCGACCGGGTCTTCGGCACCTACGGGACGCTGCTCAAGGAGTGGCACGGGCGGCAGGGGCGCATCCAGATCGCGGCGGCGCCCGACTGGACTCCGGCCTGCTCGGACGAGCTCTACCTACGCTGCCACCGCCTCGCCGCCGAATACGAGACGGGCATGCTGACCCACGCGGTCGAGACCCGCTCGGAAGCAATGTTCAGCATGGAGCGCTATGGCAAACCGGCGGTGCAGCGGCTGGCCGACCTTGGCGTCCTTGACCCGCATGCCGTGCTGGAGCATTTCGTCTGGGTCACCGATGACGAGATCGGCATGTTCGCCGACTCCGGCGCTGTTGCCTCCAATAACGCAGGCTCGAACCTCCGCCTATCGTCGGGCATCTGCCGACTGCGGGACATCCTGGCCGCCGGTGGCCGGATGGCGTTCGGCACCGACGGCATCTCCTTCTCTGACCGGGAGGACTTCTTCCAGGAGCTACGCCTGGCCTGCTACCTGCAGCGGATCCCGCGCAAGTTCGAGGAGGCGCGGCTGCCGAGCGAAGACGTGATGCGCGCCGCGGCCCAGAACGGCGCCCGCGCGATCGGCCGCGAGGACAGGCTCGGCAGTCTCGAGCCGGGCAAACTCGCCGACCTGCTCGTGGTGAAGAAAGACCGGATCTTTTACCCGCCCGGCCGGTACGACGCCGAGCCTTTCCTGGACGTGATCCTTGACCGGGCCGAGTCCGGCGACATCGACGCGGTGCTGGTGCACGGCATGGTTCTGATGGACGACGGGCGCGTCACCGTGGTCGACGAGGACGCCGTGCGGGCCCGTTTCGCGGAGTCCGTCGAGCGGATCTACGCCCCCTCCAAGGAGCAGCAGCGTTGGGTGGCGCTCGGCAGGGCGGTCGAACCGGTCGTAGTGGACTTCTACCGGCGCTGGTACGAAACGTCGGTGGATCCGGCATATGTATACAACTGCAAGTCGTTGCCGCGCAGTTAGCCGAGGAGAACTGATGACCGCGACCAATCAAATAGCTGACAGCATGTCCGCAGAGACCGGGTCTGGCTTCTGTGACGTTCTGCGAGCCGGAAGCCAAGACATCTGGAGGGCGACTCTTCAGCACCCCTTCCTCGCCGAGGTCGAACAGGGGACCCTGCCCGACGAGAAGCTGCTCTTCTACTTCATCCAGAATGTTCATTACATCGACGCGGCCATCGCCTTCAACGCCGAGGCCGCGGCGAAGGCGCCCGATGCGCAGAGCCGCGAGTTCGCGCTCCGGCTGCTGGATTTCGGGCGCGACGAAGTGCCCCGCCAGCGCGAGTACGTGCGCCGCATCAGCGAAACGGTCACGGTGTCGTTCGACACCGATCTCGCGCCCACCGCACGGGCATACACGAACCACCTGCGGGCGCTTGCATCCTACGGCAGCTCGCTCGACCTGTTTGTCGGCCTCCTGCCGTGTGAGTGGACCTACAGCGAATTCGGTTCTCGGCTCGCCCCGGTCGTGCGCCATCCCGTGCATGTTGACTGGCTGTCCACCTTTGGCGGAGCCGACCACAACGACATGAACATTCAGTACCAGGGCGTCATCCACCACCTGGTCCAGGACGCCGGGCCTCAGCACCGCGGGGAACTGTCGCAGATCTTCAAGACAAGCATCCGTTATGAATGGATGTTCTGGCAGATGGCTTACACGCTGGAGCGCTGGCCGGTGTAACGCCGATTCATCGGCGCCTGGCCGCGGCGGCGGCGCCCGCCCGCCGACGCCGGTCAGGGCACGCAGGCGGCGATCTGCGCGCAGGTGCCGATGAACCTCTCCGGTCGGCTCTGCAGGCCCGCGATCGTTTCCTCGAGCAGCCGGAGAGGGCCCGGACGGCCGACGCCTGGGGGTGCATCGTGAGAATGGCGCCTTCCGCCGAGCTGGTGCAACCCGGCCAGCTCGTCCGCCCAGATCGAGCGCACCTCGTCGACCGTCGCGATCTTCTTGGTCCAGTTTGACGCGCTGAAGGAGAAGTGCGGCGCGTCGTCAAGCGTCCAGTGAACCGGCAGCTCGACGATTCCGGAAGGTTCGTGGC
>CAWIXN010000009.1:0-86559 GCA_963840095.1 uncultured Actinomycetota bacterium
CCGGGCCCTAGCCGAAACCATCACGTTCGCCGCCGACGAAGTGCTGCTCGACGACCTGCTCACCCGCCTCGCCGACGCGCCGCCCGCCCGGGAGTTGATCGGCCGCCTCGCCGTCTACCGCCGCCCAGTCGACGACACCGGGGTGGCCTGGCAGCTGTCCCAGCTCACCGCCGTCCCCGACCCGCCCGCCAGGCTGTTCGCCCGCGTGAAGCAGGTCCGGGAGCTGCTAGAGCAGGCACGCGAGGCCGGGACCGCCGAGTCGGTTGAGGACCTGGGCCTGGATCCCGGCGTCCTGGCCCAGTACCGCGATGACGCAGCCGAGCTCGCCCGCCCGCCAGTCCGCCTCACCCAGGAAGCCGGGCAGGCCCTCGGCCTGTTGGCCGGCCTGGGCCTGGTCGCGCCCGCGCCCCGGCAGGGCACGGTCGGGCAGCCGGAGGTGCCGTGGCTGGTCGTGCACCGGTGGACCGCGAGGGCCCTAGATGACCGCACCAGCAAAGAGGAGCTCACCGCCGCGCACCGCCGGGCGGCCGCGTACTGGCGCTGGCGGGTAGCGGTCTGGCCGCAGACCCGGGCCGAGGACGTCGAGCAGCTGCTCGAGGCCCGCTACCACCACCACGCCGCCGGCGACGTCGACGACGCGCTCGACGCCAACTGGCAAGCCTGCACCCAGCTGGGGAGCTGGGGAGCATGGACCACCGAACGACAGCTCTGGGACGAAGCACTCGGTTGGGTTCCGCCCCGCTCCGCCCCCGCCGTCGCCATCCGCGTCGAGCTCGGGATCCTCGCCCAGCACCGCGGCGACTACAACAGCGCCGAGGACCACTACCAGGCGGCCCTGGCGATCTGCGAGGAGATCGGCGACCGGGCCAATATCGGCGTCGTATACCACCAGCTCGGGGTCCTGGCCTACCTCCGCGGCGACTACGACAGCGCCGAGCGGCGCTACCAGGCATCCCTGGCCATCAAGGAGGAGATGGGCGACCGGGGGGCCAATATCGCCGGCACCTACCACCAACTCGGGATGCTCGCCCAGGACCGCGGCGACTACGACACCGCCGAGCAGCACTACCAGGCATCCCTGGCCATCAACGAGGAGATCGGCGACCAGGGAGCCAATATCGCCAGCAGCTACGGCCAGCTCGGGAACCTGGCCTACCTCCGCGGTGACCACGACAGCGCCGAGCAGCGCTCCCAGGCGGCCCTGGCGATCTTCGAAAAGATCGGCGACCGGGCCAATATCGCCAACGTCTACCACCAGCTCGGGATGCTCACCCAGGACCGCGGCGACTACGACAGCGCCGAGCAGCGCTACCAGGCATCCCTGGCCATCAAGGAGGAGGTCGGCGACCGGGCCGGCATCGCCATCACCTACCACCAGCTCGGGATGCTCGCCCAGGACCGCGGCGACTACCACACCGCCGAGCAGCGCTACCAGGCATCCCTGGCCATCAACGAGGAGATCGGCGACCGGGCCGGCATCGCCCGCACACTCAGCCAGCTCGGAGTCCTGCGTACCGACCAGGGCAGGCCCGCCGACGCCATCAGCTACCAGGTCCAGGCCCTGGCGATCCGCCTAGAACTCAGCTCACACGACAGTGCCATCGATGTGCGGATGCTCCGGCAGCAGCGCGCCGCGCTCGGCGACCAGCAGTTCCAGCGCATCCTGCAGACCCTCATGGACGACGCCGATGTCACCGCCATCGTGCAGTTCACCGAGCAGACTGGGTGAAAGCGCGCCAGTTTGCTTCGGTGAAGCTGGCCACGCTGCGCCCCAGACTTGAGGCCGGCCGTACTGTGGAGCCGGGCTCAGCTTGCGTGAAAGCTTGATCATGCCGGATACGTGCCCAAACTTCCGTGCTCCACAGCGTTGGTGCAGGTCAAGCTCATTGACTGACGGGTCTTGAAACCGCCAGCTGCGTGTGTGCAGCCCGTTTGATTCGGAATCCTCTGCCGTCGCTGCAGCTGGACGATTGCCCGATCAGGTACGGATGCCCGGCGGTAGCTGTCCCAGCATTCTGATCACCCACGCCGAACAGGATGCGGGACAGGCGAGTGCGGTGAACCGCCGCCGTGATTTCAACGCGAGGTAAGGCCTATCGCTCTCGTCACCATCCTGTCCCGCTCGCGCTCGGTGGGCCAGGCTGCCGTCAGTCAGTTCGAGTGCTCGAACAAGTGTCGATCTTGGAGTTTGGCGGGAGCCAGGTCGGGGAGCCATCCGGCGAAGATGTCCTGTCCCGTCTAACCTGAGTCAGACGTGGTGGAGCTGAGTCATTGTCAAGGGACATTAGGAACTGCCCGGTGGCGGTCATGAGTTGTGCCCGGTGATGGCCATCAGATCTGCCCGGTGATGGCCATCGGACGTGCCCGGGTGGTTAGTGCAGGGGCGCTACCCCCTTGCCGGCGAGGGCCTGGGACAGCCGGATGCTGTCGCCGGTGGTCTGGCAGAGGTGGGCATGGTGCAGGAGCCGGTCGACGGTAGCGGTGGCCAGGGTTTTCGGCATGATCTCGTCGAATCCGGACGGGTGCAGGTTCGAGCTGACCGCGATGCTGCGTTTCTCGTAGGCGGCGTCGACCAGCCGGTAGAGGCCTTCGGCGGCGTCCGGGCCGACCGGCAATAGCCCGATGTCATCGACCACGACCAGGTCAGCGCGCAGGATCCGGGTGATGGCCTTGGTGACCGAGTCGTCGGCGCGGTGCCGGCGGACCAGCACGCCGAGTGCTTCGAGGGTGAACCAGGCGACGTGCTGGCCGGCCTGGACCGCTTGCTGGCCGAGGGCTTCGAGGAAGAAGGTCTTGCCGGTGCCGGCCGGGCCGCAGACCACCAGGTTCTCCCGGCGGCTGATCCATTCCAGGGTGCGCAGCGCGGCCTGGGTCGGGGCCGGGATGGAGGACAGGGCCTGGTCCCAGGCGTCGAAGGTCTTGCCGGTGGGGAAGGCGGCGGCGGCGCGGCGGGTGGCCAGCGCGGAGCGGTCCCGGCCGGCGACCTCCTCGGTGAGCAGCGCCTTGAGCACCTCGGCGGGGTCCCACCGCTGGGCCTTGGCGGTGGCCAGCACCTCGGGGGCGGCGCGGCGGATATACGGCAGCCGCATCCGGCGCAGCAGCTGTTCCAGGCCGGGGTCCAGCGGCGGGGCGGCGGGGCCGGTCACTGCCGCCTCGCCGCGATCATCAGCTCGGTGAGGCCGAGGTGAGCATCGGCGAGGAGCTGGCGGGCTTCCAGGCCCCGGCCCAGCGGCGCCATGTAGTCCTCCAGGCTGGCCAGCACGCGGGTCTCGCCGTGGTGGTCCAGCCAGGTGAGCCAGCTTTCCAGCTGGCTCAGCAGGTCCCGGATGTGCGCGGCCTCGCTGGCGGGCAGCGCCACCGGGCTGGGGTCTTCGGGAACGGTCATCGGGTTTCTCCTTGCCTTTGGCGGTTGCGCAGCAGTGCGGTGAACCAGGCGATCTGCACGGGCAGGTCCGCAGCCTGCAGGCGGGCGCCCAGCCCGCGCAGGCGGGTGTGCATTTCGTCGCGCGCGGCGGGGCTGGCGTCATCCAGCCAGCCGGCGATCATCTGCAGCCCGCCGATGACAGCCTCGATGTCCTCGGCGGACAGCGCCGCCTCCTGAGCCGGCCGGCTCACCGGGGCACCTGCGGGGTGCCGAAGCCGGCCCAGCCGGTGGTGCCCTGGGCCAAGGTGGCATCCTCGCTGGCCCGGCTCACCGGGCCGCCGAGTGCCTGCGCCTGGTGGGTGAGGATCGCGGCCAGGTCACCCTCGCCGAACCGGCCCGCGGCGGCTGCCTCGCCGAGCGCCCGGTCTACCGCCGCGGCATCCTGCAGCCTGGTGAGCTGGACGGCCTCGGCCATCTTGGCCCGGATCCGGCCGGCCCCCGACGCGGCGGCCTCGGCCAGCCACATCCCGGCACCGTCGCCAATGGAAAGGAACTCCGCCTCCGCGGCGGTGCGGGCCTTCGGCTGGCGGCCCAGCGCGCCGGGCGGAGGCGGCGGGTAGTGACCGTCGTCGACCCGCGGGCTGCCCGGCGTGGTGACCTGGTGGCGGGCCACCTCGGCCACGCCGTCCGGGCCGGCCTGGGCGATGATGACCTGCTCGCCGTGACGGCGGACCCACACGCTCTGCCCGGCCAGCTGATGCGGCACCGAGTACTGGCCGCCCTCGAACGTAACCAGCGACAGCGCATCAGCCTTGCGAGTCACTCCGAGCGCCGCGGTGAACGGGGCCGCCGCCACCGGGTGCAGCCGCAGCTGCTCCTCGGCGAGCATCTCGGCCGGTGCGCGGCGGGTAACCCGGTGCGGCCGGGCGTTGACCTGGTCGCAGAACCCGCCGCAGGCGGCTTCCAGCGCGGCGAACGAGCCGTACTCGGGCAGCAGGTTGGCCTCGGCGGGCACCAGGTCCGCCTTGGCGAGTTTCACCGTGGATTCCGACCCGCCCTTGGACGCCGGGTCATAGGGCGCGCAGGTGGCGATGGTCAGCCCGTAATGCCGCCCGAACAAGACCGCTGCCGGGTTACGCACCGGCAACCCGGCGACATGTTCGACCGTCACGGTCTTCTCGTTGTCGGTGAGCAGGTAGGTGGGCACCCCGCCGGCGCGGCGCAGCGCCGTGTCAACCGCGCCGGCCACCGACGGCCAGGACTTGTCCAGCAGCGGCAGCACCACCCGGAACCGGGACCAGGCCAGCCAGAAGCAGAACAAGATCGCCGGCGCGCCGCCGATCCGGGGGCCGTCACCGAAGTCGTACTGCGCCCACATCCCCGGCTCAGGAATCCACGGCCTGTGCACCCGCCGGCGGCCCGCATGCCAGGCCGCCTTGATCTCGGCGACCGCCCGCCGGGTGGTCCGCTCCGACCCCGCATACCCCATCGCCGTGATCATCCGGTGCGCGACATCAGCGCGGATCTTCCCCTTCGACCGGTCGACCTTCTCCTCCAGCTTCTCCAGGAACGGATCGATCACGCCCGCGCGCCGCGCCGGCGCGCCAGCACACAGGCGCCCCTGCTCGCGTGCCGCCACGTATCGTGCGACCGTGTGATGAGAACAGCCCGCCAGCTCGGCGGCGTCCCGCAGCGACCCCGTCAGGTCGTAAGCCTCCAGAATGTTCATGATCTCCTCGGCAGATTTCACTCGTCCCCTCCCCGGCACCGGCTGAAAACGGATGGCACCGCTCAGCCAAGCCGGGGAGGGGACCCCCGCCGTGGAACCGGCAGGGAACGGTCAAGATCGTGTCGGGCAGATCTAGTGACCGCAGCCGGGCAGTTTTCATGACCGCCAGCGGGCAGCTACATGGCCGTCTTAGGGCAGTTTCTCGTGACCGCCGTCAAGTCATTAGCTCGTTGGTCCCGTTGACCTGAGGCATCGGTGCAACATGTCATGGCGCGGACGCATCCTCGGCAAGAGCTGGGCCGGGCACGAGGACAGCGGCGGACGCAATCACCGTCGAGTACGCGGAAGCACCGCGTGACTCCGATCGGCGGGACGATCCGGTCCGGCAAGCCGTCCCATCAACATGAACCACGCTGCTATATCGAGCGTCGATGACTCAGGTTGTTCGGAACAGGACAGAAGAGTCTGGAGAAGTCTCTGAGAGTCGGCACGGTCACCTGTGAGAGAAATGGCAGTTCAGGGCTACTCCAGGCGCTTCGAGACTCTGGCCAGCTCTGATTTTGGAGCAGGAGGCCGCGGGTTCGAATCCCGCCATCCCGACCACCACCACCAGCCAGCAGTGACCGCCATGGCCCGCGAGCTCGCCGGGTTCGTCTGGGCCCAGATGACCGGCTGAAGGGCCCGGGCAGTTGAGCACGGGCAGCGCCACCATCCACGTGCTCATCTAGCTACTTCGACCAAGAAAGGGCCCGGGGTTCAGATTAGGGCCCGGCTGCGGCCGCGCGGCGGTGTCCTGCTGCGGTTCAGCCGAGCCCCACGCGGTGGGCGAATGAGGATACTTCGGCACACCGTGGCGTTCGCGAAACCGTCCGGCCACGACGCCGCCCCTGACGTAGGGCGCACCAACGTGGCCCAACTCGGGCCAAACGGGGCTACGGCTGGGACCGCTCTCGGCTGGACGGAACCGCAGAAGCCCGGATCTGGACCGGACACGGGATCCTGGCCCACAACCTGGTCAAGATCGGAGCCCTGGCCCACCCGGCCATCCAGCGGGATCCGGCAGAATCGCCGCCAGGCAATCGAGTCACTGACCTCGGCGCACAGGGCTCTCAAGACCCAGCCTGTAGCGGGAACTTCAAGAACATCAACCGCAGATAGCACTCCATCGGCGTCGACGGCTGCCCCGCCGTCAGGGAGAAGAACGGCACGAACGGAGCGAAGAACACCGGGTCATCCAGCAGAGCGCCAGCACCTCCGGCAGCCGCAGCACCTCCTCCGGCAGTAGCGACCCCCACAACGACACCGGCTCACCTATGGTGCGTAACGCGATGGCCTCGATCCCTTCTAGCCAAGGGTTCGAGGCCATCCTTCCCTCAGGCAACCCGAAGATCACTGACCGCCGCGCGGGTTTCAGGTCGAAGTAGCTAGGCAGTCAGTGACGGAGCCGCACTCAGCCGGACGCGAGGTTCAGGCTGTAATTAGTGAGAGTGAAGTTCAACGGCACATTATCCGTTGAGGAGATCTCCCAGCCGAATTCGATAGCGGTGATCGTGGTAGTGTTCGGCAGGTATCCGTTATTCACAAGATAGTTAATGAAGTCAAGGACGTTTACGCTGCCGCTCTGTTCATTACCCTTAAGGACGAAGGCATAGTAACCAGTAATACCTGAGCCGTTTGTCCAGAGCTGCCATGTCTGACCGCCACTGGTCATCGTGGCCCGCAGGGTATCGCCGGAACCTGCCAAATCCTGACCATGATTATCTACCCAGATCATCATCTCGGTATTCCAGTTATTCAGCCACACATCATAGGCAGCTTCCGCCTCGTAGTTATCTGACGCCGGGGGCATCTGCTCTGCGAATGTGCTGTCTATAGACGAGAGACTTGAATACAGCGGATCGTTGTCTGCCTCATAAACAGGGTCTTCAACATCCGGGTAAACCTTGACATCCGTCGTGTCTGCCTGGTCTGAGACTACTCCCCAGTTCTTGTAACTGTTAGCCCAGACAGTCTCAGGACCGGCATCACCAGACCATTCATTGTTATTCACGGCAAAAGTACCGCCTGGATCTGCCCATGAGGCCATCGGGGCACTCGACTGCCAGGCGACGCCGGGCGGCACGCCGGTAACGGGCGGAGGTGGCGACGAGGGACTAGGGCTAGGCGATGCGCCGCTGGTGGTTGGCGCGGGTGTCGGTGTCGGTGTCTGCGTCTGCGTCGGTGTCGGTGTCGGTGTCGGTGTCGGTGTCGTAGGCTGCGTCGTAGGCTTTGGCGTCGAAGTTGGCGGGGGCGGGCTTGAACCGACCGGGAGCGGGCTGCCGGTGCCCGAACTGGCGACAATGCTGCGCCATGCCGCTATCGAGGCGGAGTCGGTCAGCTCCATCGCCGGGTATGTCGGAGAGTTGAGCAGCAGGCCGAACAGGGCGCCGCTGCTCATCAGGTAGTTGGCCACCTCCTTGAGCCACGGGGGGCGACCGTTCGCAGTCCCCAGCGCAAACTCGGCAAATCCGAACGGAAGGCCCACGCTCTTGGACGCGGCAACCGCCGGGCCCATGAACTGGGTCGGCGGCGTCGGATGCGAGTTGTCATTACCCACGGTTCCTGGGAAGGCATCCCAGGCGAGGGTGCTGATGACCTGGCCGCCCGGCAGGTAGCGCTTCCAGTTCAGGCCCGAGTGGGGATTGAGGTCAGACGCACTCAGGATGAGGGTGGATTTAAGGTCCGGGTTGTGCGCCTCGTTCGCGAGCTTCACGATGTGAGCCCACGCTGCCTTGTACCGGCGGACGCTGAACTGATGCGCGAGGACGTTGGCTTCGGGCTCGTTGTAGTACGAGTAGTAGATCGCGTGCCCGGTCGGGGCAGTGTCGAAGAAGCGCGACAGTGCGGCGTCGTCAGCGCCCGACAGCACTTTCCTTGGCCGCGCGTCGAAGCTCACGACGACCGCCGAGTCGTTGAACCCATCGGGGCCCGTGGTCCACACGTTGGCGGCGGGCAGCCCAGTGTAGAAGGTACTGATAATGGGCAGGTGACCGAACTCCGCAGTACTCTGCGCGAGCCAGCCGCGGTCGGAGGCCGATGCCCCGAAGAGCGGACCGCCATCTGGCCCGCTCGACGCGGTCAGGGCGCCGTGCTGGTCAATGGAGCGGACCGCGAGTGTGGTTCCGACTAATGCGGAGACGGCCGCCACGACTGCGACCCAGGTGAATCGGGTCAGCCAAGTCGCCCGCAGACCCCTTCGTGCCCTGGCACCGGCCTGATCCCGACCGTGCCGACGTGCTGAATGCTTGCGTTGGAGCGAGGTTTCCACGTTGCAACTCCTTCTCCTCGGCCGCCTACCGGGTTAGCTGACGGGTTCGGGCCGGAGTAGCCCTACAACGGGCCGAGCCCGCGCACGCGGACAAGGCCCGCCGATTCACCCCAGGGACAAGAATGGGGTCCCCGGCTCCCTGACATGCAGGGACTAGGCGGGTGCCGCAGCCTGCTCCGAGGTGGAGCCGCCGCGGCGCGGTAACAGCACTGGACCCTAATGGAACCGGAGTCCAGAGGCAGCGCAAACAACGGAATTTCTGGATATTGCTCTCTGCGCTGCGCGTCTAGAGCTGATCTTCGCCGTGGTTCCCGCGACTGCACAGCCCGCCTATCGGTGCTGGTATGCGCGCGCATCCCTGCAGGTCAAACGGCCTATAAAGCGGACCGCCTGACAGCGTGATCTGCGCGTGATGTGCACGCGTAACGCAGAGCGACGGCGGCTCAGCAAACATTCACATCTGTGTATAGCCGATGTTTACCCGTTGTATAGCCGAGTTTGCTGAGCAGTCATTTCAGCAGGTCCCGGCAGCGGCGCCGCCCAACTCGCCGACGAGGACATCCGCTACCTCGCCATGAGGGCAGCCAGCCTGTCGCCGCGACAGGGCCGCATGACCACGCCCACCCGGGCCGAGGCCGTATGCAGCCCGGCGGGCGTAAGCCAGTGTGCCTTCATGACGATGTCTCCCAGTGGCTGGATATCCGGGCCGGGGCTCGGGGTTCCCCGGCTGATGTCCCCGTGCGCGCCGTTGACGCCCGTGTTGACATGGAACGGTGCTGAACCAGAGCATTCGGTTTGCGCCGCCAGCGTGCGGTACCTCGGCGCCCAGATCAAGCGACAGCGCATGCTCGTCAGGCGCGCCGAGCCCGACAGCCACCAGCGGCGCGCCGAGCTCGTTGCGGTCCAGGCCAAACCCGCTGCGGCCACGCTAGCTGGGACGATCGCGGCCAGCCGTCGGCCCTGCGCGTCGGTCAGGTACACCGCCTGGCCACGCTCGGCGGCGTTGCCGTCCAATACTACGATCATGGCAGATACGCGGCTATATGGGTAAGTATCGCCCTTACCCAGCTAGAAGAGAGTCCAGCAGGAACGGATCGGGCCAGGCGCCTCTGACATACGCAGAGGAAGCCTGGCCCCTCGTCCGAACTGGCTGGCTTGGCGGGTTCCTACGGCGTGGTCAGCACGGCGCTCAGGAGGAAGGACGCGACCGCGCCCTTCGCCAGCTCCGGGGCGTTCGGGCTGGTGTTGCACTTACCCTTGTTCGGCCCAGACTTGAGCCTCGGCACGAACCCAGCGCCGTAGACCTCCACCGCGCCCGGACCTGAGGCTCTCGCGAACTTGCCGGTGCTCTTGCTGCCCAAGGCGGCGAAGACGACGTCGGTCGTGAACGTGAAGTGGCAGGTCCTGGAGCTGAATGTCTGGCTGCTGGTCGGCTTGGCGGTGACCACCACCGTGAGGTTGCCGGCTGAGGTGGTGAATGTGTGGTGCTGGCCCTTCTTCGGCGGGCCCGCGCCGCCCGTGGAGAACACGCCGTTGGCGTTCACCAGCCCGCGCCAGACCACCGGGATGGTCGGGTTGTTCGCGGTCGCGGGCTTTCCGTGAACCACGCCGTAGGCGCTTTCGGGCCCTGTGATCTTGCTGGTCGCGTGGCTGCTCGCCAGCGCGGGCGCTCCCGCCAACAGGAGCGCGGCAGTGCCGCCCGCCATGCCTAGCGCCGCCAGCTTCATTCTGAGCCGCATTGTTTCCCCTTCTTCAGGATGAAATTGGTTCATCCGTCAACCGGTGAGGCTACGCCGCGCGGCTGGAGAGCGGAAGAGCATTCTGAAGAAAGGGTCGACATGATCTTTTTCAAGATCCTTCAGCGAGCCGTTCCGGTGGCCGCAGTGATCTAAGGCCCGTAGCCGCCCGGGCCATGGGCCCCCACGGACCGGCGACCCGCCAGGATCCGCCCGCTGCAGGCGGACTAAGAAGACGGGCGCTCGTATTACTCTCGCCGCCGCGTCAGTGGGCCGCAACTAACACAGTGAAGTACCCGACTTACTCGGCGTCCCGAAACTCGGGTATCGCTATTCGTCCGAGCCTTCAGGACTTTTTCAGTGAAAAGGTCGAGCAGCCAACGGCAGCTCCGCTGAACCGTTTTCCGCCCGACCGCGGCGGATTTCCGACGAGATTGACAAAGACGTATCCGGGTGGCTGGTGGATCCAGTGGGTCCCGTTCAGCGCGACGCCTCCCGGAAAGTAATAACCAGTCATGGCATAGCTGCCAGAGGGGACCGCCGGGTTGCCCGGCAGGGCGTAGAAGTTGAACGTCGCATTGAGCTGGTTAGTAGTATGCCGCTTGCGCTTCACGACAAGCCGCAACCCGGTGGGCCCCTGGGCGCAGCCGAGGTAGGAACCTTTCCAGGTACCGACCACGTCCGAGGGGGCCGGATGCCCCGTCGGCTTCCTGAGCGAGAAGGTCGTGCATGACGGACCGTGAACTGTACCGTGGAACGTGCCCCCGGACAGACGTCCTGAAAGACCAACCATGACATAGCCTGGCGGGGCGAGCACCCACCGGCGGCCGCTGAGCACGATCCTCGATGCTGAATGGTACGTGCCACGCATTGTATAAATACCCACCGGAACGTCAGGATTGCTCGGCAGCGGGTAGAAGCTGAATGTCGCGCTCAGCGAACCGCGAGATCCGGGACCGCTAATCTTGAGGTCGAGGCCGGTCAGCCCCTGAGCGCAGGTGTAGTGTCCTTCCCAAACCCCGCCGATCGCCGAACTGCGTGCGCTCTCCGCGCCCTTGAGAGCCGACGTGCTCGACGTGGCAGCTGCGCTGGCGGCCGACATAATTGCCAGCGTGCTCATTCCTAGAATGACAGCCGTGCCAGATACAGAAAGAAACCGCATCAGCCTGGCAGTGCTCCGAAGCATGGCATTCCTTTCACCGGTCCGGCGACCTAGCCCAAGATTGGGCGCCCCCCGTGCGCAACGTGCCAGCTCTGCGCAGGCGAAGACGTACCCCACAGCGTGACCGGCGTGCCTGTAGTCGTCAAGACCGCCAGAGCCGGGCCCAGCCTGCCCCGCAGTGCCTGCGGGGCGGCGGTGTCAGGGCAGCTGCTGACCGAAGAATGCAGCGACCCGGCGCTGCCAGGTCACCAGCACCCGGGGTTTGTGCACCCTGTGATTCAGGCGGTGGCGGTGAGCGGCGGTCATCCGCGCGGGCCGGCCATGAGGCGGAGCTAGCCGCAGGGACCGGCCATGAGCGGTCCGTCCCTGATGCCCGGCCGGCTGGTCAGCACCGGGCAGTTCCCGCACACCCAGGAACTGCAGGGAGACTCCGATCCCCGGGCCCTCCCGATGACTCGCCTCGCCCGGCAATGGGCGAGAAAGCCTGGACGAGCAGTTTGAGCAGGGCCTGCAGGCCGTGCTCGACGGAGTTGCCGCCAGGATGGGCCTCTCCTCCGCGTAGATACCAGGGTGGCGGCCTCAGGTCAGATCGTGGCCGGTCGTGCTGTCAATGTGGCCGGGGACCTCGCCGTCGTAGTCGCCGGTGTTCACCGTGCCTGATGGCTCGAACATGAGAATGGCGCCGCCTGGTGAGGATGGCTTATGCTCAGTGCCCCTGGGCACGACGAAGGTATCGCCCCGCTGGAGCGTGACCGTGGTCTCGGTGCCGTCGGCGTCGCGGAAGGCGACGTCGAACCGCCCGTCGAGGACGAGGAAGAACTCGTCTGTCTGCTGATGCGTGTGCCAGACGTATTCACCCTTGGTGCGCGCGATCTTGACGTCGTAGTCGTTCATGCGGGCCACGACCCGCGGGCTGTAGATCTCGTCGAATGATGCCAGCGCGTGATCCAGGTTAACCGGTTTCGCGTCCATGCCACCGATTCTTGCCCGGCTACCCCCGCCCAGGTCCAGTGATTTCCCCCCGGGTCCCTGTATCCGGGGGCTTGCGCGTCGGCCCGCTGCCGGCGCGGCGTGACGTGACGGTTCCGTTCGGGTCAATGCCGGCGTTGCTGCGGCGCCCGGCCCGTTGCGCCGGACGGGAGACCGCCCGCGCCACCTGCTGCGGGGCGCGGAACGCGGCCACCAGGCGGGCCACGAGAGTGGCCAGGAAGACCTGACCGGTCAGCGCCTCGATCACGGCGACTGCCTGGCCGCCGCTCCCGGCGGCCGTGAAGTCGCCGTATCCGAGGGTGGTCAGCGTGGTGAAGCTGAAGTACTGGAACGTCTGGGTGGTACCCGGGCGCCCGTGGGCGAAGAAGTGGTCTCCGCCGAAATGGAACATGGCCGAGTAGAAAGCCGCGAACATCAGTCCCAGGATCAGGTAAGCGCTCACCGCACCAAAGATGCTCTGCATGGTGACGGTGCTCATGGTCAGGACGCGCTCGACAATGATCACGACGGTCAGCAACAGCACCAGGCCGGTCCAGGAGTTGGCGATCCCGTCGCCGACCTCGCTGATCCGGCTCAGCGCGAGCCAGGCTGCGATCGCCGAGCCGAGCAGCGTGAAGCCGATGATAAAGCGAACGGTTCGCCGTCGCACCTGGGAGGCCCGCAGGGTGAGGATCGCTGCGGTAACGAACAGGATGATCTGGATGAAATTCACCCAGCCGCCGTTTGTGAAGGCCGACAGCAGGTAGGTGAAAATCAGCAACAGCAGCAGGAAGCCGTATCTGCGCGCCAGCGGCCTGCCAGCCCCAGGGCGTGCCGCATGCCCGGCACTGGGTGCCACCGTCGCCTCCTCCTCAAGATCCGCATGCTGCTGGGCAGGCCAGACCTTGGCCGATGCCCCGCATGCTTCTGGGCGCCAGCGTGCGTGCTGCGCTACTGCGCCGCATCACCCCGTGGGGATGACGCGCGAGCTGCGGCGACCACCGCATTCTTGGGCTGCTGTCGGGGCAAGTGCCCTGGCGGCTTAGGCATGCAACAGGCAACGAGGAGCGACTGATGGCTGAGCAGGCAACCAAGAGCGCGGGCAAACGGAGCACCCGGGCAGGCGCGGCGCGCCGCGCCAGGCCGGCCGTGTCTTCCCCGCGGCAGCGTACGACGAGGCCCGCGCCGGCGCCCGCGCGGCAGCGCGCCGCGCGTCGCACTCAGGCGGCCAAGCCCGCCAAGCCCGCTGCGACAGCGACGAGGCAGCGCACGGCCGGGAGTGCGGCCGCCGGGTCGGCTAAGCGCCCCGTTAAAGCCACAGCCGCGTCCAGGCCAGCTGCGGCAGCCGCATCCAGGTCGGCTCCGTCAGCCGCGTCCAAGTCGCCTGCGAGGCCTGCCAGGGCCGCGAAGCCTGCCAGGACCGCGAAGACCGCGAAGCCTGCCAGGACCGCGAAGCCTGCCAGGACCGCGAAGCCTGCGAAGCCCGCCAGCCCCTCCAGACCTTCTAGCCCTTCTAGCCCTTCTAGCCCCTCCAGGCCCTCCGGGCCTGCCAGGCCTGCCGGGCCTGCCAGTGCCGCGAAACGCGCCAGGCCCGCAACGACGGCGGCTGCCAAGCCCGCGGGGACTGCTAGGCGCCCGGCACAGCGGAGGGCAGCAGGTCGCGCCCCGTCGGCGGCGGCCGGGTCGGAGCCGCGCAGGGTGCGGCGGACGGCCGCCCGAGCCGCTCAGGAGGCGGCGGCGACGACCCGGCCCCAGGCCGCCGCGCGGGCCAGGCCCGAACCTGGATCGCGGAGGCTGAGCCCAGCCGAGCGCATCGCCCGCGGCAAGGCGGCCCGGGCTGTTGTGCCCAGGGAGGCCCATGCGGCTCTCGATCTTCCCGCCGACCGGCCCGACCCCGTCGGCCTGCTCGAAGGCCAGGCGGCCTCGCGGGTGCCTAATCTGGTGCCGATCCGCTACGGCCGGATGCTCGTCTCCCCGTTCAGCTACTTCCGCGGGGCCGCGCTGCCGATGGCATCCGACCTGGCCAGCACCCCATCGACCGGGATCGTCGTGCAGGCCTGCGGAGACGCGCACCTGTCGAACTTCGGATTCTTTGCCTCACCCGAGCGCCGGCTCGTCTTCGACGTCAATGACTTCGACGAGACCCTGCCCGGGCCATGGGAATGGGATGTCAAGCGGCTGGCGGCCAGTCTGGAGATAGCTGCGCGCGACAACGGGTTCTCCGCCAAGGAGCGGCGCCAGGTCGTGCTAGCCACGATCGCGCGCTACCGCAACGCCATGCGGGTTTTCGCGGATATGAACAACCTCGATGTCTGGTACGCCAGCGCCGACGTAGACCGGCTGCGGGAGAACATCGCGGCGCAGGTGGACAAGCGGCGACGGAAGATGCTGGCCAAGGGCGTCGCCAAGGCGCAGAACCGGACCAGCATTCAGGAACTCACCAAGCTGACCGGCATGGTGGATGGCCGGCCCAAGATCATCGCCGACCCGCCGCTTATCGTCCCGCTGACTGACCTGCTGCCCGAGCACCTGGACGCCAGCGACATGGAGCGTCAGATCCGCGGCCTCATCGCCAAGTACTCGCACACCCTTGAATACAGCCGCCGGATCCTGCTCAAGCAGTTCGACTTCGCCGATATGGCCCACAAGGTGGTCGGGGTCGGCAGCGTCGGCACCCGGTGCTGGATCGTCCTGATGATGGGGCGTGACGAGACCGATCCGCTGTTCCTGCAGGTCAAAGAGGCCCAGCCGTCGGTGCTCAGCAAGTTCGCCGGAGCCAGCATCTTCAGCAACGAAGGCGAGCGCGTGGTCACCGGCCAGCGCCTGATGCAGGCCGTCAGCGACATCTTCCTGGGCTGGCAGCGGGTCAGCGGCATCGACGGGAAGACTCGTGACTTCTACGTCCGCCAGCTGCGGGACTGGAAGCTGTCCATCGAGATCGGCGACCTGGTCCCCAACGGCATGCGAATCTATGGCGAGACCTGCGGCTGGACCCTGGCCCGCGCGCATGCCCGGTCCGGCGACCGGATCGCGATCGGCGCCTACCTGGGTGCGAAAGACGTCTTCGACCGCGCCATCGCCGATTTCGCGGCCGCCTACGCGGACCAGAACGAGAGCGACTACCACGCCTTGTCCGCCGCACGAGAGCAGGGCCGGATCGTCGCCTCGACTAACGTGTGAGCGCCGCCGGTAACGCGCCGCGGCGTCGGGCGGCACGTTCGGCCAGGCCGGTAACGGCCTGGCCGATTCCCGCGCCGACGATCGCCCCAGCCACCGCGTCACCTGGGTAGTGCACGCCGGTATGAACGCGGGAATAGGCGACTGCCGCGGCGAGAAACCGCAGCGGGACCGACAGCCAGGGCAGTTCGTGGCCGACCACGGTCGCGAACGCGAAACCGGATGCTGAGTGCCCGGACGGAAACGACCTCGACGCGGGCATCGGCACGTGCCGGCCACCGGGGACGCCCAGGCCAGCGCGATCCGGCCTCGGCCGGTTGTGCAGGGCCTTGATCCCGATGTTCACCGCTGCGGAGGTCACCCCGATCGCCGTGGTGCCCCTGATCGCCGCCCGCCGCCCGGGGGCGCCGCCGAGCGCGGCCAGCCCGCCGGCGATGGCAAGCCAGATGGCTGACCGGTTCGCGGCCCGCGACAGGCGGCGCAACGAGCGGTCCAGAGTTGGCGTCGGTACCTGGGCGATGGCCTCGTAGATAGCGCGATCCACCGAATCCAGCTCGTGCAGCACGCCAGCGACCTGATCGCGGGCGCGGCTAACGACCTCGCCTTGCCCGGCCATGCCTCGTCCACTCACGCGCCGCATGCTAGCACCGCGGCCGGCTGGCGCCGTGAATCCGCCGCGGCCGACCGGACCATTAACCTGTGGCTGCAGGCCGGGGCCGTGCACCCGCCGCGGCCCCGGGCCCCGGCGGGTACCGCGCCCCGGTCAGGGTACGGACAGCTCACAGGTCCCTGGCAGCTGAACGAGGCCGAGGCGGGCAACGGCAGGAGGCAACGGGCAGCAGAGGCGGTGAATGACGATCCGCAGCATAATGGGCTTGGGGGGCGATATGCCGGACAGTGAAATAGCTCGTCCGACGGCTATCGAGCGGGTGGCCGCCGTAGTGGCGCTGCTCGCCCTGGCGGGTGCCCTGGCACTGCTGCTCATCGGCGTCGTCCAGCACTTCGCATCGGTGATCCTCGCGGTCCTCGCGCTCCTGGTCTTTGCCACGGGCGGGTGGTACGCGGTATCCAGGCGCGGCGCGGTCCGCGTGATCTCCCTGGCAGTGATCGTGGTCGCGGTGGCCGGGTTTATCGCCGCGATCGTGTTCGCCGACATCACCTTCTACAAGCTGGCTGCGGTCATCGTGCTCGCTGCGCTATCCGTCCTGTCCGCGCGGCAAGCGCTGCACCGCAGCACTAGGGCGCTGCGGGCGGCATCACGGCAGCTGGCGTCCGCCCCCCGGCCCGCTCACCCGGTGCTGATCATGAACCCGAAGTCGGGTGGCGGAAAGGCGACCAAGTACCGGCTTAAGGATGAATGCACTAAACGGGGCATCGAGCCCGTCGAGCTTCACCAGGGGGACGACTTGCTCCAGCTGGCCGAGGACGCCATCGCGCGCGGGGCCGACGTGATCGGGATGGCCGGGGGCGATGGTTCCCAGGCCCTGGTGGCGTCGGTCGCTGCCCGCCACGGAGTTCCGCACGTCTGCGTGCCGGCCGGCACCAGGAACCATTTCGCTCTCGACCTCGGCCTGGACCGGGACGACGTGGTGGGCGCTCTCGATGCGTTCGCTGACGGCGTGGAGCGGCAGATCGACCTGGGCCGGGTCAACGGCCGCATCTTCGTCAACAACGCCTCGCTGGGCCTGTACGCCAAGGTCGTCCAGTCAGCCGACTACCGGGACGCCAAGCTCAAGACGGCCGGGACGATGCTCCCTGAACTGCTCGGTCCCGACGCGGTCGAGCTGGACCTGCGATTCCGCGGCCCGGACGGCGCCAGTCACCCGACGGCCCAGCTGATCCTGGTCTCGAACGACCCATACCAGCTCGATAGCCTGGGCGGCCTGGGCACCAGGGAGCGGATCGACCTCGGCCTGCTCGGTATCGTCGCGTCCAGGATCAGCGGCGCGGCAGACGCCCGGCGGTTCGCGGCGTTGGAGGCGGCAGGCCAGATCCGGCGGTTTCCCGGCTGGATGGAGTGGAATACGGGGCGGTTCGAGGTCGAGTCAGCCGGCCCGGTGGAGATCGGCATCGACGGTGAGGCGCTGCGGATGGACCCGCCCCTGGTCTTCGAGTCCCTCCCTGGCGTGCTGCGGGTCCGGCTGCCGCGCACTGGCGTCAGGCCATCACCCGCCGCCAGGGCGGTCCGGGTGCTGTCCGGGTCTACCATCGCCGAGCTAGGCCGGACCGTGGCCGGCCACCATCCCGATGGCGTCCCTACGGGCGCCACGCCCGCGCCTGCCGGGGCCCCGCGCGCCTAAACCTGAGCAGCGCAGCGTGATCACGGTGGATAAGCGGTCCCGGCGCACGACCGATTAACTGTGATCTTGAAAGTCGTCCCGGCCGCCGGCCCGCGCGCCGGATGGTGGCGCATACAGGTCGCGGATCACCCCGATCTGCGTGGCGGTAAACGCGCGCTCTCTCCGGACGTCGCGGGTGAACGCGACCCACCAGGTGAGGATGGCGCCGACCCGGTTACGGTAACCGGTCAGGAAGGCGATGTGGATGAACAGCCACGCTACCCAGCCAGGAAAACCGCCGAACTGGAGCCGCCCGGCGCTGACCACGGCCCGCCCCCGGGAGATGTACGCGGCCGAGCCGAGGTCGCGGTACTTGAACGGTTTCGACCAGTCCTGGCCGGCGATCGCGTGCCGGATCTCGTGCGCGGCGTGCAGCCCGGACTGCATCGCCACCTCGGCGACCCCGGGCAGCTTGCCGAGGCTCATCAGGTCCCCGATCACGAAGATCTCCGGGTGTCCCGGGATGGTCAGGTCGGGAGCGACCTCGATGCGGCCGGCCCGGTCACGGCTCGCGCCGGTGGCGCTGGCGATGGCCGCGGCGACCGGCGGCGCCTCCACTCCCGCCGTCCACAGCACGGTCGCCGCCTCGTGGCGCGTGGTGGCACCGTCGCACCCACGGACCAGCAGCCCGCCCTGATCGACATCGGTGACGATCGAGCCCATGTGCAGCTCGACGCCGAGCGCCTGGAGCGTGCTGGCCGCCTTCCGGGACAGCTTGGGCCCGAACGACGCCAGCGGCGCATCGCCGCCGTCGAACAGCAGCACGCGGGCGTCCTGCGGCCTGGCCCGGCGGAACTCGTCCCGCAGCGTCTTGGTGGCGAGCTCACGGATCTGCCCGGCCAGCTCAACGCCGGTCGGTCCGGCGCCGACCAGCGCGAACGTCAGCCAGTGTCGCTGGTCGGCGGGGTCGGTCGCGGTCTCAGCCATCTCGAACGCGCCGAACACCCGCCTGCGGATGGTGAGCGCATCGCCGATCGACTTCATGCCGGGCGCCCAGCGGGCGAACTCGTCGTGCCCGAAGTAGGACTGGCTCACCCCAGCGGCCACGACGAGATAGTCGTAGCCGTACTCGAGTTCTTCGCCGAGCGGGCGCTTGCACACCACCCGGCGCGCCCCTGGGTCGATCGCGGTGACCTCGGCCATCACGCACTCGAGGTTCTTGTGCTTGCGCAGCACCCGGCGCAGCGGGCTGGTGATCTGTCCCTCCGACAGGATGCCGGTCGCGCACTGGTAAAGGAGCGGCTGGAACAAGTGATGCTGGGTCCGGTCGATCAGGGTGACCGACGCCGGGCCATTGCGGAGCGCCCGGGCGGCGAACAGGCCGCCGAAGCCGCCGCCGACGATGACGACGCGGGGACCGGCCTGCTGTGCCGGTCCCCGGGAACGGGCTTGTTGCGCCGGTCCGTCGTCCGGCGCCGGTCCGTAGTGCGGCGCCGGTCCGTCGTGCGGCGCCGGTCCGTCGGTGTGGCGTGCCGTTCTCGGCGTCTGGTTCATCGGTCAGCCGGCTGGGTTGTGCCAGGTGTCGCCGCCGCGTAGCAGCCGGTCGGCTTCCTTCGGCCCCCAGCTGCCCCGGGCGTAGGGGTGGACGGGCGTGACGTCGCCGAGCACCGGGTCTACGACCTGCCAGGCGGCCTCGACGGTGTCCTGCCGGGCGAACAGCCACCGGTTCCCGTCCAGGGCCGCGCCGATCAGCCGGTCGTAGGGGCGCATGTCCGACCCGGGCTGCCCGGAGAACGCCAGGTCCTCCGGGGTGGGCTCCAGCCCGGCGCCGGGCTTCTTGCCGGCCAGCGTCAGGCCGACCGCGGTCTCCGGCCAGACCCGGAACCGCAGTGAGTTGCGGACCGCGAACGGCTCGATCCCGAACACGTCGTGCGGCGGCCGCCTGAACTGGATGTCCACCTCGGTGGCGGTGACCGGCAGGCACTTGCCGGCCCGGATCAGGATCGGCACGTCCGCCCACCGCCAGGTGTCGGCGGCCAGCCGCACCGCGACGAAGGTCTCGGTCGTCGACTTCGGGTCGACGCCGTCCACCTGCAGGTACCCGTCATACTGGCCGCGGACCGTGTCATCGGGGTCGAGCGGCCGCAGCGCGGACACCACCCGCGCCTTGGCGTCCCGCCACGATCCCAGGTCCGGGCCGTCCGGCGGGTCGGCCAGCACGGTCGCCAGCACCTGCAGCATGTGGTTCTGGACCACGTCCCTGATCGCCCCGGTCCGGTCGTAGAACCGGCCCCGGTCGGAGACGTCGAACGCCTCCGCCATCGTGATCTGGATGCTGTCCACGTGGGTCCGGTTGAGCAGCGGCTCGAGCACCGAGTTCGCGAACCTGACGAACAGCACGTTCTCCACCGGGTCAAACGCCAGCCAGTCATCGACCCGGAAGATCGCCTCCTCGGGGAAGTACTTGTGCATGGTGGCATTCAGCTGCCGCGAGCTGGCCAGGTCGTTGCCGAACGGCTTCTCCACCATCACCCGGGCATCGGAGGTCCGGCCCGCCGACGCGATCCCCTCCGCGATGCGCCCGAACAGGAAGGGCGGCACCTCCAGGTAGAACAGCACCCGGCGGCCGGTGCCGATCGCGTCCGACATCGCCTTGTAGGTGGCGTCGTCGCCGAGATCCCCGTCGACGTAGCGGAGCAGCCCGAGCATCTTCTGCGCGGCCGGGCTCTTGTCGTCCATCTTGTTGAGCCGCAGCGACGCAGCGGCATAATCCCGGAACTGCTCCAGCCCCCAGCCGCTCTTCGCCACCCCGACCACCGGGACATCGAGCACGCCGCGCTCCACCAGCCCGACCAGGGCCGGGAACGTCTCCAGCTTCGCCAGGTCACCAGTGGCGCCGAAGATCACCAGCGCGTCCACTTGGTTCGTCGTCATGCCTTCTCCTCTAGCGTCACGGCCTCCGGGCCGGTGCTCCTGGCCATCCGATCACTTCTTACCGTGCGGCTCACCGTGCGGCCGGGCGACCGGGCGGCGACGTGGCGGGGCGAGCCGGCGGGCCGAACGAATCGGCGCTGATGCGCTGGCGGAAGACGTAGTAGGTCCAGCCCTGATAAGCAAGCACGAACGGCAGGAAAATGACCAGGACGATCGTCATCACCGTCAGCGCATACGAGCCCGACGCGGTGTTGCTGATGGTAAGGGTGAAGGCCGGGCTCGTGCTCGAGACCATTACCCGCGGGTAGAGCTCGACGAAGATCGACAGGACCGATGCGGCCATCGCCAGCGTGGTCGCGGTGAACGCCCAGCCCTCGTGGTGCTCGCTAACCAGCCATACGGCAGCGACGACGGCCAGTACTGCGGCGACCTCGACCACATTGAGCAGGAAACCCTTGCCCGCGCTCACATGCGTCCAGATGGCGAAGCCGAGCACCAGGAGGGCGGTGACGGGCGCCACCCGGCGGGCCAGCCGCCCGGCTCGTTCCCTGAGCTCCGCCGTGGTCTTGAGGGTCAGGAACGTCGCCCCGTGCAGGACGCACAGCGCCACCAGCGTGACGCCGGTGAACAGGCCGTAGGGCTGCAGCAACGTGAAGAACGAGCCGGTGTACTCCTGCTTGGCGTTGATCGGCAGTCCGTGGAGCAGATCGCCGAGCGCCACGCCGATCAGGAGCGGGGCCACCAGGCTGCCGACGGTCAGCAGGATGTCCCAGGTGCGGCGCCACTGTGGGCTCAGACCCTTTCCCCGGTACTCGAAGGCCACTCCGCGGACGATCAGCGCGACCAGCAGTACCACCAGGGCCAGGTAGAAGCCGGAGAACATGGTCGCGTACCAGCCGGGGAACGCCGCGAACATCGCGGCACCCGCGACGATCAGCCAGACCTCGTTACCGTCCCAGAGCGGGCCGATCGTGTTGATCACGGCCCGGCGCCCCGCCTCGCCTCGACCGAGCACGCCGTGCAGCATGCCGACGCCGAAATCGAAGCCCTCCAGCACGAAAAAGCCAGTCCACAACACCGCGATCACGGCGAACCAGAACTCGGTCAGTGTCATCGAGACCTCAGTACTGAACGGCGGGAATGGGAAGGTGCTCGTCGCCCTCGGGAACTGGCGGGGGCAGTTCCTTCCGGGAATAGCGCAGCATCAGCAGCAGATCGACGATTCCGAGGGTGACATACAGCAGCACGAAGATGGTCAGGCTGATAGCGAGAGCAGCGGTGCTCACCGATGGTGAGATGCCGTTGCGGGTCAGCATGATGCCCTGCACGATCCATGGCTGGCGGCCGCTCTCGGTGAGCAGCCAGCCTGCCGTATTCATCAAGAACGGCAGCACCACCGCCCAGGTGGCGGCGAACAGGAACCACCGGGAGGCGGCCAGCTTCTTCCGCCGGGTGAGCCACAGGCCCCACAGCCCCACCAGGAAGATCAGCACCGCGGTATACGCCATCACCCGCATGGACCAGTACTGGATGAACACGTTGGGCACGTAGTTCCCGGGGCCGTACCGCCCGCTGTACTGGGCCTGGAGCGGCCCGAGCCCGGTGACCTTGCCGTTCCAGGAGTTGGTGGCGAGCAAGGAGAGCAGGTGCGGGATGGCCAGGAGCTGGGTCGGCGTCCGGTCCTGGCTGCCGCCGCCGATCTGGAACAGCGAGAACGAGCACGGCTGGCAGGTGGTCCACTGCGCCTCAGCCGCCGCGATCTTCATCGGCTGGTACTTCGCCTCGATCACGCCGAGCTCGCTGCCGACCAGCATCGCGAAGATCATCGCCGGGACCAGCACGATCAGCGCGAGCCTGGCCGAGCGGGTGAAGACATCCCGGTCGCCGCCGCGGCGCAGCTGCCAGGCGGAGACCGCGAGCATGACCGCGGCGCCGGTCACCAGCGAGGCCAGCAGCACGTGCCCGTAGCCCCACAGGAACACGGGGTTGGTCAGCACCGCCCAGATGTCGTTCAGCTGCGGCTTGCCGGTTCTGGCATTGATCGTGTAGCCGACCGGGTGCTGCATCCAGGAGTTGGCGGCCATGATGAAGGCCGCTGACAGCACGGTTCCGAGCGCCACCAGCCAGATGGTCAGCAGGTGCACCCGCCGGGACAGCTTGTCCCATCCGAACAGCCACAGGCCGAGGAATGTGGACTCGAGAAAGAAGGCGAGCAGGCCCTCCATCGCGAGCGGGGCCCCGAAGATGTCGCCGACCAGCCGGGAGTAAGCCGACCAGTTCATGCCGAACTGGAACTCCTGCACCAGGCCGGTAACCACGCCGATCGCGACGTTGATGACCAGCAGCGTGCCGAAGAATTTGGTCAGCCGCAGGTACTCGGGGCGCCCGCCGGAGTGCCAGGCGGTCTGCAGCAGCGCGGTAAGGAAGGCCAGGCCGATAGTGACGGGGACGAAGAAGAAGTGATTGACCGAGATAAAGGCGAATTGCCATCGTGCCAGGTCAAGTTGCATCCGCTAGCGCCTCGCCCTCATGAGCGTGACCTCGCCGTTCGCCGCCGGACTGAGGTCACGGGCCGGTGCGTGGCCACGGGCCGGGGCGTGGTTAACAGCAGGCCGGCGGCAATTAGCGCTGGCCCGTCGTGACGCCGTCCTGCCACGCGCTGGTCCCCGCTGCGGTCGCTGCCTTGGCCTGCTCCCACTTCAGCCGGGCCAGCTCGCTCGGCGGCACGTCCATCTGCTTGACCCACTTGCGGGTCGCCGCGATCACCGTCGAGCTGCAGATTGTCAGCCCGATCAGGCCGAGAACCCAGCCCGCCCCGATCAGCGCTGCTCCGAGGACCAGCGATCCCGACCTCATCTGGAACGTCCCGCCGGATGACTGTGTGCTGCTACTCATGTCACCTTCCTTGATCTCGCAGGTCGGTGTCACTTTTGCCCCGGCAGTGCACTCAGGCATCATCCGCACCGGGTGATTGGGCGAGGCAAGGGCAAAGAGCGCGGCTGCGCTTGACCTTCGCCTGATGGATTCGGGAATTGGTACGGAATCCTCGTACCGATTCCCGAATCCATCAGGCGGCAGCACCGGGGCGGGGCGTGGCGCGAACGCGGGCGGGGCGTGGCGTCGGCGGTGTCGGGGCGTGGCGCGAACGCGGGCGGGGAGTGGCGCGGGCCGGGTCGGGGCTGTCGGGGCGTGGCGCGTGCCGTGGTTCACCCGGCCCGGACGGTGCGCTGGGGACGGGCCCGGGACAGGGTCGAGTCGTGACCGATCACTACGACGTCGTCATCGTGGGAACCGGGGCGGGCGGCGGCACGCTCGCCCACGTCCTGGCGGCATCGGGCCAGCGGATCCTGCTGCTCGAGCGCGGCGATTTCCTGCCGCGGGAAATGGCCAACTGGGATCCGGGGCCGGTGTTCGTCGACGGGACCTACATTTCGCCGGATACCTGGTACGACTCGGACGGGAAGCCGTTCCAGCCGCAGGTCCACTACTTTGTCGGCGGCGCGACCAAGATGTACGGTGCCGCGCTGTACCGGCTGCGCCCGGCCGACTTCGGCGAGATCCGGTATCCGGACGGGATTTCCCCGGCCTGGCCGCTGAGCTACGACGACTTCGAACCCTGGTATACCAAGGCGGAGTGGCTCTACCAGGTGCACGGGGCCCACGGCGAGGACCCGACCGAGGGCCACTGGTCGAAGGACTACCCATGGCCCGCGGTCAGCCACGAGCCGAGGATCCAGCGGATCTCCGACGTGCTGGCCGACCAGGGCTACCGGCCCTTCCACGCGCCCTGCGGGATCCTGCTGGATGAGGCCGACCGGCCCGCGAGCAGCTGCATCCGGTGCTCCTGGTGTGACGGCTACCCGTGCCTGGTCCACGCCAAGTCCGATGCCGAGACCATCGCCGTCCGCCCGCTGCTGAGTCAGCCGAACGTCACGCTGCTCGTCGGCGCTGAGGTCACGGCGCTGCGCACCGACCCGGCAGGCAGAACCGTGACCGGCCTTGAAGTATCCCGTTATCAGAAAACCGAGACCTACACAGGGGACATCGTCGTCGTGGCCGCAGGGGCGGCTAACAGCGCCAGGATCCTGCTCCGGTCGGCGTGCGAGGCTCACCCGGACGGTCTTGCTAACGCCAGCGGACTCCTCGGCCGCAACTACATGTTCCACAACAGCAAGGCCGTGGTGGCACTCGACAAGGAGCCCAACGAGACGGTTTTCCAGAAGACCCTGGGCCTGAACGACTTCTACCTGGCTGGCGGCGGGCGGGCTGGCGGTGACCAGCCGTGGCCGCTCGGCAACATCCAGCTGCTCGGCAAGTCGAACGCGATGGCGATGAAGGGCGAGGAGCCGAAGCTGACCAAGATCGCGCCGCGGTTCAGCCTGGACGAGGTCGCTAAGCATGCCGTCGACTTCTGGCTCACCACCGAGGACCTGCCCAGGCCGGCCAACCGGGTGACCGTCGGCCGCGACGGCGCCATCCACCTGGCCTACGCCGCCAGCAACGCAGCGCAGGCCGCCGATCTCTACGGCGAGTTGCGGACGATCCTGAACCACTGCGGGATGGCCGCCCATCACGTGCTGGACAAGAACTTCTACATGAAGATGAACATCCCGATCGCCGGGGTCGCGCACCAGGCCGGCACCTGCCGGTTCGGCGCCGACCCGGCCACCTCGGTGCTCGACGTCAACTGCCAGGCACACGGTCTGGACAACCTGTACGTGGTCGATGCGAGCTTCTTCCCGAGCATCGGCGCGGTCAACCCGGCCCTGACCGTCATGGCCAACGCGATGCGGGTGGGCGATCACCTACTGGACCGGATCAGCTGAACACCGACCTGCCCGAAGGCAGCTAGAGGAGGAAACCATGGCTCGCTATCCGAACATCAGCGACCACGGCCTGATCGGCGACCTGCAGACCGCTGCGCTGGTCACCGACGATGGCACGGTGGACTGGTTCTGCAGCCCGCGGTTCGACTCGCCGAGCATCTTCGCCTCGCTGCTCGACGCCGACAAGGGCGGTCATTTCAAGATCTCGGCCGACCAGGAATGCACCACCAAGCAGCTGTACCTGCCGGAGACCGCGATCCTGATCACCAGGTTCATGACGCCGGATGGTGTCGGTGAGGTGCATGACTTCATGCCGATCGCGATGGGGAAGGCCACCGACCGGCACCGGCTGGTCCGGCAGCTGCGGGTGGCCAGGGGAACCATGCGGTTCACGATGGACCTGCAGCCCCGGTTCGACTACGGGCGGGCCAAGCACACGATCGACGTCACCGAGAACGGCGCGGTGTTCCGGTCCGACGGCGGCCAGGAGCTCACCCTGCACACGATCGGCCGGCGCGCCTCGGGCAAGGACAAGGGAGACCACACCGCGCTCAAGCGGCACGGCCAGGGCCTGCGGGCGTCCTGGACGCTGCACGAGGGCGAGACCACCGGCGTGGTGATCGAGTCGGTGGGCGGCCAGCCCCGGCGGCTGCCCCCGGCCGAGCTGGCCAGGCTGGCCGACGACACCGCCGACGCCTGGCGGAGATGGCTGAAGCGCTCGACCTACACCGGCCGGTGGCGGGAGATGGTGACCAGGTCCGCGATGACCCTGAAGCTGCTGACTTACGCGCCGACCGGGGCGCCGGTCGCCGCGGCCACCATGGGACTGCCTGAGCAGGTCGGCGGCGAGCGTAACTGGGACTACCGGTACACCTGGATCAGGGACGCCTCATTCTCGATCTACGCGCTGCTCGGGCTCGGTTACATGGAGGAGGCTGCCGCGTTCGGCTACTGGATGCGCGAGCGGGTGACCGAACAGGCGGGCAACGGCTCGGGCCCGCTGAAGATCATGTACCGGGTGGACGGGTCGTCCGATCTCACCGAGGAGACGCTCGACCATCTGGAGGGATGGCGCGGCTCGCGGCCGGTGCGGCTCGGCAACGGCGCGTCCGACCAGCTGCAGCTCGACATCTACGGTGAGTCGCTGGACGCGATGTACCTCGCCGATGCCAACGGCCTGGAGATGGCGCACCAGGGCTGGCTGGCCATCACGGAGATCATCGAGTGGCTCTGCGAGCACTGGGACCAGCCCGAGGAGGGCATCTGGGAGACCCGCGGCGGCCGCAAGAACTTCACCTACGGGCGGTTCCAGAGCTGGGTGGCCCTGGACCGGGCGGTCCGGCTGGCCGAGCGGCATGGCCGGCCGGCCGACCTCGGCCGGTGGACCACCGAGCGGGACCTGATTTACGAGCAGATCATGAAGCGCGGCTGGAACTCCAAGGTCGGCGCGTTCACCCAGCACTACACGACCGATGTCCTCGACTCCTCGCTGCTGCTCATGCCGCTGCAGGGGTTCATCGCGCCGCGGGACCCGATGTGGACGTCCACGCTCGATGCGATGAACCGCGAGCTGGTCTCCGACAGCCTGGTCTACCGGTACAACCCGGGCGCATCGCCCGACGGCCTGCGGGGGAGCGAGGGCACCTTCTCCCTGTGCACGTTCTGGTACGTCGACGCGCTGGCCCGGGCGGGACGGCTGGAGGAGGCGGGGCTGGTCTTCGAGAAGATGCACACCTACGCCAACCACCTCGGGCTGTACTCCGAGGAGATCAGCCAGACCGGCGAGCAGCTGGGCAACTTCCCGCAGGCGTTCAGTCACCTGTCGCTGATCAGCGCGGCGATCAACCTGGACTACCAGCTCGACCACGGTGCAGGCTCGGTCGAGCGGGTCCTGTCCCGCGATCACTAGCGCGGCAGTTCACCCGGGCCGGGCGATGCCGAGGCCGCCGCGAGCGCCGAGGGTGGCCTCTGCCGGGAGCTGGCGGGCGGGACCCGCCGCATGATGAGCGGAGACGTGATGGCTGCCCTGACGGTGTGGAAATTCAGCTCGCCAGCCGGGGCCGATGAGGCGCTCGACACCCTCGCCAGGCTGCAGAGCCAGCATTTCGTCCAGGTGCATGACGCGGCCGTGGTCAGCTGGCCGGCCGGGGCCAGGAAACCGGCCACGCACGAGATGCACAGCGCGAAGGGCGCGGGAGCGCTGGGCGGCGGGTTCTGGGGGCTGCTGTTCGGGCTCATCTTCTTCGTTCCGCTGCTGGGGCTCGCCATCGGCGCGGCCAGCGGCGCGATCCTCGGGTCGATGAAGGAGGTCGGGATCAGCGACACATTCATCGCCGAGGTACGGGACAAGGTGACCCCGGGGACGTCCGCGCTGTTCGCGCTGACCTCGGACGCGGTACCCGACCGGGTGGCCGAGGCCTTCAGCCAGACGCGTCCCGAGCTCATCAGGACGAACCTGTCAGCCGATCAGGAAGCCAGGCTGCGCGAGGTCTTCAGCCAGGACGGCTGACCCTGGGCCGTCCCTCACCTGCGGAGGGTGACGACCCGTCGGCCCGGGCCTGCGCAGACTGCGGACAGCGGCGAGGATCCGCGGCAAGGACCGGCCCGGCCGCGGCTGGCCGGCCGGATCCGGGGCTCCGCGGCGGCCGCCAGGCTCGGGGAGGCTCGCGAATGTCCCGCATGATCGAGGATTACGCGCTCATCGGCGACCTCCACACCGCTGCGCTGGTGGCCAGGGACGGCTCGATCGACTGGCTCTGCCTGCCGAGATTCGACTCGGCGGCGTGCTTCTGCGCGCTGCTCGGCGAGGACAGGCACGGGCACTGGCGGATAGCGCCTGCCGAGACGGGCGCCGGGGTGAGCCAGCGCTACCTGCCGGACACGCTGACCTTGCAGACCGAGTTCGGCACCGCCTCCGGCGTGTTCAGGCTCACCGACTGCATGCCACCGCGCGGCGGCGACCCGGTCCTGGTGCGGATGATCGAGGGCATCAGCGGCAGCGTCGCGGTGCGGATGACGCTCGCGGCGCGGTTCGAGTACGGGGTCGGCCCAGCCCAGGATCCAGCGCCGGGACGGCGCGCACTCCATCCGCGCGGGCGCGCAGGCCCTGTGGCTGTTCGGGCCGGTGGAGACGGCGCGGCTGGCGGCCCGGATGGCGGGGATTCCCAGTGCCATCGACCCATGGGAGCAGGAGGAGGTTCTCGGCTTCCTCGAGTCGGGCTGGCGCGAGCCCGACGCGGGAAACTGGGAGGTGCGCGGGCCGCCGCGGCAGTTCGTTCACTCCAAGCTCATGGTCTAGGCGGCCGCGGACGCGGCGGTCAAGATGATCGAGCGGTTCGGGGACGCCGGGCCGGCCGGACGCTGGCGCGCGCTGCGAGCCGAGGTCAGGTCGGACGTGCTGGACCAGGGTTACGACCTGGTCGGTGAGACGTTCGTCCAGCATTACGCGGGCACCGGCGTCGACGCCAGCCTGCTGCGCCTGGCCCAGCTGGGCTTCCTGCCGCCCAGCGACGAGCGGCTGAGGAGCACGGTCGCTGCAATCGCGCGGCAGCTGGACCGCGGCGGAGTGCTGCTGCGCTACCGGCCGGACCCGGCGGACAGCCTGGACAGCCTGCCGCCCGGCGCCGGGTGCTACCTGCCCGCCACGTTCTGGCTGGCGCAGTGCTACGCCCTGATGGGGCGGAGCGGCGAGGCCCGCCGGGCCTTCGCGGGAGCGCTGGAGCTGCGCAACGACGTGGGGCTGCTGCCGGAGGACTACGACCCGCTGCGCAGGCGGTTCGCAGGGAACTTCCCGCTGACTGCCAGCCACGCCGCCGTGGCCGCGACGGCCGCGGCGCTGGATTCGCCGGAGTCACCGGCCGGGGCGGCGAGATTCACCCCCGCCGGGCGAGGCGCCGGGGTCGCTACTTGGACACGGTGAGCACGGGACCGACCTGCGGATCCGGGGCGGTACCTGATCGACCCGGGTACCGCGGCGCAGGACGGCAGGAGGTGACCAGTGGCCGGTGCGACCAGCGCGCACGAGCCTGCCGCTGCCGGGGGCACGCCGGCGGACGAGCAGGCCGAGCTTGAGGAGCTGCGGGCCGAGGTGCAGCGGCTGCGGGCTGAGGTCAGCGACGTCCGGGCCGGGCCGGGCGCGGGCGCCGGCCAACCCGCCGCCGGGGGCAGGCGGCACATCAGCTGGCGGTCTCCGGTGTCCGCGCTGCTCATCGTGCTGGGCTGCGTGCTCGCACCGCTCGCCGTCCTGGCCGTGTGGGCGGCCAACCAGGTCTCCAATACCAGCCGATATGTGGCGAACGTGGCGCCGCTCATTCACCAGCCCGCGATCCAGGGCGCGCTGACCGACAAGATCACCCCGGAGATCACCAGCAAGCTCAACGTGCAGGGCCTCACCAACCAAGTCGCCACCGAGCTAGGCAGCCGGGGCCTGCCCAAGGTAGCCACGCTGCTGCACAGCTTCTCCGGGTCGATCGCCAGCGGCGTGGCGGGTTTCGTGCACAGCGCGGTGGCCAAGATCGTGGCCAGCCCGGCGGCGGCCAGGATCTGGACGCAGGCGAACCAGGTGGCTCACGCCGAGATCGTCAAGGCGCTATCCGGGCAGGGAAACGGGGCCATCAAGCTGAGCAACGGCAACGTCACGCTCGGTCTCGGCCCATTCATCAACCAGGTCAAGCAGGATCTGAGCGCCCACGGGCTCACCGTCGTGCAGAAGATCCCGCCGATCAATCCCACGTTCACGCTGTTCTCGTCGAAGTACCTGGTGAAGGCCCAGTCGGGTTACCGGCTCATCAACGACCTCAAGATCGCGCTGCCGCTGCTGGCGCTGGCTCTGCTGGCCGCGGGCATCTATATCGCCCGGGGCCACCGGCGGGCCCTGATCGGGGCCGCGCTCGGCCTGGCGGGCTCGATGGTGGTGCTGGCCATCGGGCTGGCCATCGGCCGGGCGATCTACCTGAACAGCGTGCCGACCACCACGCTGCCTTCCGACGCCGCGGCGGCGCTGTTCGACACCCTGGTCAGGTTCATCAAGGACGGCCTGCGGGCGCTGCTCGTCCTGGGGCTGCTGGTGGCGGCGGGGGGGTTCTTCATGGGTCCGTCGGTCACCGCGGTGCGGACCCGCGCCGCCCTGAAGAACGGCCTGGCCTGGCTCCGGACGCGCGGGGAACGGGCCGGGGTGTCCGCCGGACCGGTTGGTACCTGGACATACGGCCACCGCAAGCTGCTGCGGATCAGCGCGGTGATCCTGATCGTGCTGATCTTCATTTTCTGGGGCCAGCCGACCGGTCTGGTCGTGCTGCTGCTGGCCATCGTGCTGCTCGTGCTCCTCGGGCTGATCGAGCTCATCGGCCGGCCGCCGGCCGCGCGAGCGGCCGGGCACCCGTGACGCCGGTGCCGCCGGGCGCGAATGGCCGGGCACCCGTGACGCCGGTGCCGCCGGGCGCGAATGGCCGGGCACCCGTGACGCCGGCGCCGCCCGCGCTCCACGACCTTCCGGGCTAGGGCTGGGCCAGCTTGCTCGCCCAGGCTGCGGGGTTCGCGCTGCTCGCGGCCCTGTCACCGACGGCGCTGCTGGTGGCGGCGGTCTATCTCGGTTCGGCTAACCCGAGACGGACGGCGCTGATCTACCTGGCCGGCGCGGTGGTGATGAGCACGGTCATGGCCATCGTCGTCCTGCTCGTGCTGCGGGCCGGTCACTTCGAACTGCCGAGCCACCACCGGACGCGCTACGGCCTGCGGCTCGCTCTCGGCCTGGCGATCCTGCTCGGCGGCCTGGTGGTGGTCCGCCGGAAGCCCAAGCAGCCCGACCCGGACAAGCCGGGCCAGGGGCTTGTCTCCCGGATGGTGGCCAGCCCTGCGCCGCTGAGCGCCTTCGCGGCCGGCATCGTGATCTTCGCTCCTTCGCTGACCTTCGTCGCGGCGGTGCAAGTGGTCGCGACGGCGCGGACGAGCGTCCCCTTCGAGGTCCTCACGCTGGCGCTGATCGTGGTCATCAACGTCATGTTCGTCTGGCTGCCGCTGGTCTGCTACTTGTTCGCGCCCGAGCCGACCACGCGGCACCTCAAGAGGTTCAACGCCTGGCTGCGGGCCCACGGGTACCAGCTGCTCGCTGGCGGACTGCTCGCAGCTGGCTTGCTGCTGGCTCTCGACGGCGCCCTCGGCCTGACCGGCGTCGTATAGAGGCCGGTTGGCGGGTTGGTCTGGGCGCTGGCCATCGGCCCGGGCCGCTATTTCCGGTTAGTCTGCCCGGATTCGTTCGGGGCTGGGCTGGGCGGGGCGCCCGGCCTGCGGCCGGGCGTGGGAGAGCCCCGCCCCCTGGGCGGGGACGGGGCTCTTCGCTTCGCCTGGCGCCTCGCGTGCCGCGGCTAGATCAAGCGGTTTGCCGTCGGCCTGTAGCCAGGAGTGCCCAGATGATGAATACGTCGATGGCGATCACGATGATCGACCAGAGCGGATAGTAGGGGAGGAACAGGAAGTTCGCTACGGCATCTACCACCGCGAGGAAAACGCCCACATACCTCGCCCAGCGCTGCCCGAGAAGCAGGCAGACGCCCACGGCGAAGACGAGGCACCCGATGATCAGGTGTGTCCATCCCCACGACTTGATGCTGTAAGTGAACGTGTACGTCGGCACCGTGGTGTAGAAAGCGCCCTTGAGGATCCCGGTGATCCCGACGAAGAAGCCCCACAAACCCGCCAGTACCAGCAGCGTCCCGGCGAGGACCATCCCTCCGGTGGCCGCGGGGCTGGCGTCCGTGTAGGGCCCGTAATCTTGCCGCGCCGCATTGCGCTCATAGTCGGCGGGCATGCCCGCTGCGCCGTGCCCGGCTGTCCCGTCCGGCACGCTTGTTGCGCCCGGTACGCTAGTTGCGCCCTGCGTGCTTGTTGCGCCCTGCGCACCCGCGGCGCCTTGCATGTTCGCGGCGCCCTGTTGATATCCGGTTGCTCGCTCCTGTGCACTGCTCATGAAAGCAGCCCCCTTTCTCCAGGCCGGCCACGACGAAGTGCTCGCGGCTCCGGCGCCTCAGGCGCGACCCCGTTTCCCCCGGCAGCCAGCGGGCCAGCCGCTGCACTGTAGTAGCTGCACTGTTGACTGCCCTACCGGGCGTAACCGGTGCCTTACCCCTGTGACGCTACGGACTTCGGTGCTGAAGCGGCATCATCCATCTCGGGTGATACGGCGTCGCCGGGCGTGCCACCGCAAAATGGGCCTTGATTGGCCCTCCTAGGCCCTGGGTAGGAAGGTGAGGGGCTCTGAGCTGCACATTTCACCCGGCAGGGTGAGGGACCGACAGTTCGTTCGCACGTGCTGCCAGCGCCCGTCGGGGGAATTCATGACGAGTACGACAAAGCCTGCCGCAACGGGCCAGTCACGGGCTGCGGGCCAGCCACGGGCAGCGGCTCAGTCGCGAGCAGCGGTTCAGTCGCGGGCTGGCGGCCAGCCGCGGGTTGCGGGCCAGCCACGGGCTGCGGGCCAGCCACGGGCTGCGGGCCAGCCACGAAAATCGGGTCGGCCGCGCGTCTCGGGCCGGCCGCGGGCCGCACGCCAGTCCCAGGAAACGGCGCAAAAGCCGCGGACAGCAGCGCGACAGCCCGAAGCTGCCCCGCCGCAGGGGGCCGGCCGGTCTCGGGAGGCCGGGCCGTCTGCGGAGGCGGGGCCGTCTGCGGCGGCGGGGCCGTCTGCGGAGGCCGGGCCGTCTGCGGAGGCCGGACCCTCTCAGGTCAGGTCGCAGCGGCCGACGCGGCCACCCCGGATGCCAGGACAGCCCGGCCTGCTCGACGGCCAGCCGGCGCCCAGGCAGCCGCTCGATGGTAGGCCCGTATCCCGGCGGCCGCCGGACGGCCAGCCGGCGGACGGCCAGCTGGCGGCCGGGCAGCTGGCGGCCGGGCAGCTGGTGGCCGGGCAGCCACGGCTGCTCGAGGACAAGCTGCAGATACCGCAGCCGAGCCTGGCCCTGCTGCGCCGCCGTCGGCTGACCGACAAGATCGAGCAGGCCACCCGGCACCGGGTAACCGTCGTGTCAGGCCCCGCCGGAGCAGGGAAAACCATCGCCTGCGCGGCCTGGGCGGCGGTCACGCCGGCCACCCGCCGGGTGGCCTGGCTGACGCTGGACGCCGAGGACGGCGATCCGGCCAGGTTCTGGGCCTACGTCGGGGCCGCGCTGAGCCGGGTCGCAGCAGTGCCCGCGGATGTGCTGCGGTCGGTGGCCGATGTGCCGCCCGACGCATTCCCGCTGCGCCTGGTGGAGGCCGCGCAGCAGCTCGCCGAGCCGGTGGTGCTGGTCCTTGATGACGTGCACGAGATCGCCGATGGCGCCGTGCTGCCCGCTCTGGACCTGCTGATCAGGCACGCCCCGGCCGAGCTGCGGCTCGTCTTGTCAGGCCGCTGCCCGCCCGGCCTTCAGCTGGCCAGGCTCCGGGTGTGCGGCGAACTTGCCGACATCGGAGCGGCCGACCTCGCCTGCACCGCCGAGGAGGCCGACGCCTACTTCGGCATGCTCGGCCTGGACGTCGATCCCGCCGAGCGAGACCAGCTGCTGCGCCGCACCGAGGGCTGGATGGCAGGAATGCGGCTGGCCGCGATGCGGGCCAGGTCCCCGGCCCGCGGCACCGCTCGGATCACCGACATCGCCGGTGATGAGCCGATGGTCACCGACTATCTCTGGGACGAGGTGCTCGGCAGGCAGCCGGCCCAGATCCGGCTCTTCCTGCTCAGGACCAGCGTCACCGAGCAGGTGACCGGAGAACTCGCCGACGAGCTGACCGGCGAGGCCGGCGGCGCCATGACCCTGGAACGGCTTAGCCGGGAGAGCGGCTTCGTCGAGGCCCCCGGCAACAGCCACGCCGACCACGGCCAGTACCGGTACCACCCGCTGCTGCGCGACGTGCTTACGGCCGAGCTGCACCGGCAGATCCCGCACGAGATACCGATCCTGCTGCGCCGGGCCGCCCGCTGGCACGCCGCACATGGCCAGCCGATCGAGGCGGTGCGGTGCGCGGCCCAGGCAAGCGACTGGGACTACGCGGCGCACGTGCTCGCGGAGGCCGGCCTGGCTGCCCTGCTGAACGACGGGGCCGCCGAGCTTGAGCAGGTACTGGCGCTCTTCCCGGCTGATCGGCGGGCCGATGAGGCGGCCGTCGCGGCCGCGCTGGCCACGGTGCGGCTGTGGAACGGCGATCCGGACAGCGCGGCACACCACCTGGATGCCGCCCACCGCGGCCTGGGGCGGTGCTCGGAGGGCGCCCGGCGGGTCATCGAGCCGTGGCTGGCGGCGCTGCGGGTGATGCAGGCCACGAGCCGGTCCGACGCCGACCCTGGCCTGCTCGCGCACGGCTGGGCACTGGCCGAGCGGGCCCTCCTGACGGCGGGAACGCTGACCGAGCACCGGGCCGTCGGCCTGCTCTGGTTCGCGCTGGGCGCGGCCCGGCTGCGGCGCTGGGAGATCGAGGATGCCCGTTATGCGCTCGACCACGCTGACCGCCAGCTGGCCGCCGGTACCCTCGCGACGCTCCGGATCCGGGCCGTCGGCTGGCAGGCGTTGGCCGATGCCTGGTACGGGGACCTGGCACGGGCCGGCCGGGAGGCCGGCAGCGTGCGGGAGTCCGCCAGCGCCGACTCCGCTGCCCGCTGCCTGGCCGATCTCGCCGCGGCCCAGGTCAGCCTGGCACGCGATGAGCTGTCAGCGGCCCGGTCGCTGCTGGACGAGGCGGACCGGCTGGTGCCCGAGCCGCTGCCTGGCGAGCCGGTGCCCGGGGTGGTCTGCGCGCTGATCAGGGCGCGGGTGCTGCTGGCCGACGGGGATACCTCCGGGGCCAGGAGCCTGGTGATCAGGCTGCGCGAGCTGCATGCGGCCGCCGATCCGGCTCTCGATGGCGTGCTGAACGTGCTGGACGGTGAGATCGCGCTGCGCGCCGGGGACACCGGCCGGGCCAGGATCTTGCTCGCGCTGACCGACGACGGGCAGTACTTCGACCGAGCGGACGGACGGCTGGCCCAGGGGCGGCTGCTACTGTCCGACGGCGACTACAAGGGGGCCCTGGAGGCCGTGGCACCATGCGTCGATGGCACCGCCGACGCGATGACCCTCCGGGACAAGATGGCCGCGCTGCTGGTCAGCACGGTGGCGCACCGGCGGCTGGGGCTGACCGACAGCGCGGCCGAGTTCCTTGAGCAGGCGCTAGCCCTCGCCGAGCCCGACGACGCCTGCCGGGTCTTCCTCGACGCCGGGCAGCCAGCCAGGTCGGCGGTCACCGTGCTCGTCCCGCCGACCAGCCGCAGCGCTGCGTTCGCCGGCCGGATCCTGGAGCGGTTCGATACCCAGCTGCCCCGGGGTGACGGGCCCCAGGCGCACGCGGAGGTGCCGCTGACCGACAGCGAGCTGGCCGTGCTCAGGTTCCTGCCCTCGCACATGACCAACCAGGAGATCGCCGAGGCGCTGTTCCTGTCGATCAACACGGTCAAGACCCACCTGCGCTCGGTCTACCGCAAGCTCGGCGTCGTCTCCCGGCGCGAGGCCATCGCCCGCGGCCGCCGCCTCGACCTGGTCTGACCCGGCCGCGGCAGTTACCGCAACGACGGCCCCCCGGTACCTGCCGCCCGGCCGTCAGGGTCACACAGCACCCGGCCCCCGCGGCTGGCGCTAGGCGGCGGCGTGACGTTCGGTCCGCCGCCGGGCAGGCCGGAGCTGGAACGCGAGCACCGCGAGCACGGCGGCGTAGAAAATCAGCCAGATACCGAGGATCACCACGAGCAGCAGCACGGTGATGCTCGGCCAGAACAGCACGAGCAGCCCGGCGATGAGACTGAACAGGCCGCCGATCGCGCGCAGCCCGCGCCCGGGCACCCCGCGGACGGTGGCCGCCACCGCGAGATCGGCGATGCCGTGCAGCACCCAGAACACGCCCACGATGAACGCCACGATCGCGATGCTCAGCCCGTGGTGGCGCAGGCAGTACAGGCCGACGATGACGGCCAGCGCCCCGATCACCACGTCGGCGATCCGCCGCCCGCCGCTTTCCTCATGGGCCGTGAAGCCGTCGAAGAGCCGCACCACCCCGGCCACCACCAGCGCGGCGCCGATCAGGATGGCCACGATCGTCAGCGTGGCCGACGGCCACGCCAGCATGATCACGCCGACGATGAAGAACGCGATCGCGGCGAACAGAATGGCCAGCCAGCCGCTGCCGCCCAGCATCATCGGCGCTGCGTAGGACGCCCGTCCTGATGCGGACCGGCCGCCGTCGGCGTCCGGTTCGGCGCCCGCCGCCTGGTGGCTGGCCATCCCGGCGTCGGGCGGGCTCAGGCGATCTGTGCCCGGCTGGCCGGAAGCAGATCCTCGTGATGCGCTCATCTGGGCCTCCCTTGGCTGGACCCGGTGACGGCCGGGCACCGGCCGGCCGCGGCCGGTGCGCGTCGGGCCTATCCTGCGAGCTTTCGGTACTGTTGATCACCACCCGCACCGGGTGATCCCGCCCCGCGTTGCCCTAGACTTGGCGGCCGTAGCCGCGAGTGACCACCCATGCCCGGGCCGCGTGCGTGCCTGCCTGGCCGGGGAGCCTAGAGAGAGACCCCGACGTGAAGACCGATGTCGAAGAGCTGAGCCCGACCCGTGTCCGGCTCACCATCGAGGTTCCGTTCACCGAGCTCAAGCCCAGCCTCGACAAGGCCTACCGAGAGGTGGCCCGCCAAGTCCGGATCCCGGGGTTTCGGCCCGGGCGGGTCCCGCCGCGCGTGATCGACCAGCGGATCGGCCGCAGCGCCGTGCTCGAGCAGGCGGTCAATGACGCGGTCCCGCAGCTCTACGGCAAGGCCCTGGCTGACAACGACGTCTTCGCGATCGGCCAGCCGGACGTGGAGATCACCAGGATCGATGACGGCAACGAGCTTGCCTTCACCGCCGAGGTCGATGTCCGTCCCAAGTTTGACATTCCGGATATTAACGATATGCCGGTGACGGTTGACGACGCCGAGGTGACTCCGGATCAGGTGGAGGAATACCTCGGGACGCTGCGGGAGCGGTTCGCCTCGCTCAAGAACGTCGAGCGCCCGGTCGAGGATGGCGACTTCGTCTCGATCGACCTTTCGGCTTCCGTCGACGGCGAGCAGGTCGAGGATGCCCAGGCCAGCGGCGTGTCCTACGAGGTGGGCAGCGAATCGATGCTGGACGGCCTGGATGAGGCGCTGGCCGGGATGGTCGCCGGGGAGGAGAAGACCTTCACCGCCGAGCTCGCCGGGGGCGAGCACGCGGGCGCGACCGCTGAGGTCACGGTCACGGTGCAGAGCGTCAAGGTCAAGGAACTGCCCGAGCTGGACGATGAGTTCGCGCAGGCCGCCAGCGAGTTCGACACCCTCGGCGAGTTCCGCGCCGCCACCCGGGCTCAGCTCGAGCGGATGCGGCGCGCCAGCCAGATCGGCCAGGCCCGGGAACGGGCCCTGGAAGCGGTCATGACCAGGGTAGATATCCCGCTCCCCGATGACCTGGTCGACTACGAGATCGAGAACCGGCGGCGCACGCTGGACGAGAGGCTGGAGCGTTCGGGCGCCACGCTGGAGGCCTACCTGGAGGCGACCGGGACCTCGCCCGCCGAGCTGGAGGAGCAGTTCGCCGAGGACGCGCGCCGCAGTGTGAAGGCGGGCTTCATCCTGGACAAGCTGGCCGCCGACGAGGAACTCGGGCTGGACTCCGCCGAGCTCACCTCGTACGTGACCCAGCAGGCTTACCAGATGGGAGTCGCGCCTGACCGGCTGGCCAAGGAGCTGGCCGACCGCGGCCAGCTCGGTTCGGTCGCCGCCGACGTGCTGCGGACCAAGGCGCTCGCGCTGCTCGCGGAGCGGGCCAGGGTCACCGACGAGTCCGGCCGGGTGATTGACCTCAAGGCCGCCATGGCCGAGGCCGTCGCTGCTGCCGAGGCCGACCAGACCGAAGCGGCCGCCGTGGCTGGCGCGGCAGTGGATGCTGATGCGTCGGTGGAGGTAGTGGAGGTAATTGAGGGCGACGAGGTAGTTGAGGTCGACGAGGTGGTTGAGGTCGCCGAGGTCGTCGAGGTCGTCGAGATCGATGAGGTCGACGAGGTCGGCGACTACGACGACGAGGCTGACGAAGACGACGAGGCCGGCGAAGACGACGAGGCTGACGTAGACGACCAGGGCGGCGAATAGGACGAGGCTGGCGAAGACGATGCGGCCGGCGTAGACGATGAGGAATGGCGCCGCCGTACTGCAAAGATGCCGTACTGCAAAGATCTCGACCACTTTCCAGTAGATATCGCGGGAAAGTGGTCAAGATCATTGGCCACGGCCCAGTTGCAGGGGCTGGTAGGACTGCAGCGGCTGGTGGTGCCCGTGTGACCTGGGCTGACCGGTGGATGCTGCGTGCCGGTCCGTCGAAGGGTCCTGGCCGCCCAGCCGCCAGCCCCGCCAGCCCGGGCTACCGCGATCACGTGGTCGGCGATGCTGACGGCCGGGTGCTGGCATCCAGGCTGGCCGGGCGGACGGACGGCCGGGTGCTGGCATCCAGGCTGGCCGGGCGGACGGGTTCAAGCCTGCGCCCACAGCGAACACCCCGCCGCCACGGACTTCGCGGCCCTGGCCGCGCGTTATGGTCACTGTCAACGACACGAAGAGGCGGCCAGATGAGAATTGGGGAGGGCAACCGTGACGACGCCCGCCGATGACCAGGAGCTGCCGGGCATTCTCGCGCGGGTCGCTGAGGCGCCCCCGCTGACGCTCGGCGACCCGCTGTTCCAGCGCCTGCTGCGGCACCGGATCATCCTGCTCGGCCAGCAGGTCGACGATGATCTGGCCAACCGGATCTGCGCCGAGCTGGTGCTGCTGGCCGCCGAGGATTCCAGGCGCGACATCAGCCTGTACATCAACTCGCCGGGCGGCTCGGTCAGCGCCGGCCTGGCGATCTACGACGTGATGCAGTACGTGCCGAACGACATCGCGACCTACGCGATGGGCATGGCGGCGTCCATGGGCCAGTTCCTGCTCTGCGCGGGCACGGCAGGCAAGCGGTACGCCCTGCCGCACGCGCAGATCCTGATGCACCAGCCGCACGGCGGCATCGGCGGTACCGCCTCCGACATCAGGATCCAGGCCGAGCAGATTCTGTACGTGAAGCGCATTCTCGCCGAGCGGACCGCGATGCACACCGGCCAGACCGTCGAGCAGATCGAGATCGACTCCGACCGGGACCGCTGGTTCACCGCCGACGAGGCCAAGGACTACGGGTTCGTCGACCGGGTGGTGCGCAGCGCCACCGAGGTGCCGTCGGAAGGCCCGGTGTCGTGACGTCGCTACCGGGAGCTGAGGAGCTGAAAGTGAGCACTGTAAGCGGGCCGGCCGCCAGGTACGTGCTGCCGTCCTTCGTCGAGCGGACCTCGTACGGGATCAAGGAGATGAACCCGTATAACAAGCTCTTCGAGGAGCGGATCATCTTCCTCGGCGTGCAGATTGATGACGCATCGGCCAACGACGTGATGGCGCAGCTGATCACGCTGGAGTCGATCGATCCCGACCGCGACGTCCTGATGTATATCAACTCGCCGGGCGGGTCGATGACGTCGATGATGGCGATCTACGACACGATGCAGTACATCCAGCCGGAGATCCAGACGTTCTGCCTCGGGCAGGCGGCCTCAGCTGCGGCGGTGCTGCTGGCCGCCGGCACCAAGGGCAAGCGGATGGCGCTGCCGAACTCGCGGATCCTGATCCACCAGCCGGCCGTCGAGAGCGGTTACGGCCAGTCCAGTGACCTGGAGATCCAGGCCCGCGAGATCCTGCGGATGCGTACCGCGATGGAGCGGGTCCTCGCGCACCACACTGGCAGGTCCGAGGACCAGGTGCGCCGGGACGTGGAGCGGGACAAGTTCTTCACGGCCGAAGAGGCCAAGGATTACGGGCTGGTCGACGAGGTTCTGACGACCCTTAAGCGCAGGACCGAGGTAGGGTCGTCCTAGTACGAGGGATCCGGGTTCCCGCGACGCGGCGGGGGCAGGGTCCTGGCGCCACAACTTGAGCAGTCAACGCGGTACCGTCTAGGTTCAAGCCAACGATGGTTTGGGGCAAAGAGGTTCGCCGGAGGAATCCAGGCGGCCGCCGTCGGTGGTGGTCCCACGCAAAGGAGTAGCTGGATGGCACGCATGGGCGATGGTGGTGACCTGCTGAAGTGCTCGTTCTGTGGTAAGAGCCAAAAGCAAGTCAAGAAGCTAATCGCTGGCCCCAGCGTGTACATCTGCGACGAATGCATTGATCTGTGTAACGAGATCATCGAGGAAGAGCTGGCCGAGCCGGCCGAGCTGAAGTGGGACAGCCTGCCCAAGCCGCGCGAGATCTACGAGTTCCTCGACTCGTACGTGATCGGCCAGGAGAAGGCAAAGAAAGGCCTGTCGGTCGCGGTCTACAACCACTACAAGCGGGTCCAGTCCGGCGGCGAGCGGGCCGGAGAGGACGGGGTCGAGCTGGCCAAGTCCAACATCCTGCTGCTCGGGCCGACCGGCTCAGGCAAGACCCTGCTCGCGCAGACTCTCGCCCGGCTGCTGAACGTCCCGTTCGCGATCGCTGACGCCACCGCGCTGACCGAGGCCGGGTACGTCGGTGAGGATGTCGAGAACATCCTGCTCAAGCTCATCCAGGCGGCCGACTACGACGTCAAGAAGGCCGAGACCGGCATCATCTACATCGATGAGATCGACAAGATCGCCCGCAAGAGCGAGAACCCGTCGATCACCCGCGACGTTTCGGGCGAGGGCGTCCAGCAGGCGCTGCTGAAGATCCTGGAGGGCACCACGGCATCGGTGCCTCCGCAGGGCGGCCGCAAGCACCCGCACCAGGAGTTCATCCAGATCGACACCACCAATGTGCTGTTCATCTGCGGTGGTGCCTTCGCCGGGCTTGAGAAGATCATCGAGCACCGGGTCGGCCGCAGCGGGATGGGCTTCGGCGCGGTGCTCCGGGTCAAGACCGACCGGGTGACATCCGACGCGTTCGCCGACGTCATGCCGGAGGACCTGCTCAAGTTCGGGATGATCCCGGAGTTCGTCGGCAGGCTCCCGGTCATCACCAGCGTGCACAACCTCGACCGCGAGGCGCTGATCAGGATCCTCACCGAGCCGCGCAACGCGCTGGTCCGCCAGTACCGCAGGCTGTTCGAGCTGGACGGCGTGGACCTCGAGTTCACCGACGACGCGCTGGAAGCCGTCGCCGACCAGGCGATCCTGCGCGGCACCGGGGCGCGCGGGCTGCGCGCGATCCTCGAAGAGGTCCTGCTGTCGGTGATGTACGAGGTCCCGAGCCGCAAGGACGTGGAGCGGGTCGTGATCACCGCGGAGTCGGTGCTCGAGAACGTGAACCCGACCCTGGTGCCCCGCGACGTGGCCCGGCGGACGCCGCGGGAGAAGTCCGCCTGACGGCGCGGGAGAAGTCCGCCTCACATCGCGGGGTCAGTCCACTAGCTGGCCGTCCCGCAGGGTGAGGATGCGGTCGGCCAGGTTCATCAAGAGCGGATCGTGGGTCGCGACGATAGCGGTGATGCCCTCGTCGTGCACGATGCTGCGGATCAGCCGCATGATCTGCCCGGCCGTCTCGGAATCCAGCTGGCCGGTGGGCTCGTCGGCCAGCAGCAGCTGCGGGCTGTTGGCCAGGGCCCGGGCAATCGCGACGCGCTGCTGCTCTCCCCCGGACAGCTCGTAGGGGCGCTGGTCGACGTGCTCGGCCAGGCCCACCAGCCCCAGCAGCGCCCGGGCGCGCTCTTCCCTGACCCGCGGGTCGGTCCTGACCAGGCGCATCGGAAGTCCCACGTTCTCGGCTGCGGACAAGATCGGGATCAGGCCGAAGGACTGGAAGATGAACGCCACCGTCTCGCGCAGCATGGCCGCGTGCTGGTCCCCGCTCATCGCCGTGACGTCCCGGCCCGCCACCTCGACCTGCCCGCTGCTCGGCCGGTCCAGCCCGCCGATGATGGCCAGCAGAGTGCTCTTGCCCGAACCGGACTTGCCGCGCAGGGCGACCAGCTCGCCGCGGTTGACGGTCAGCGACACCCCGCGCAGGGCATGTACCGTGGTGCGCCCGGAGCCGAAGTCGCGGATCACGTCGCGCACCCGGGCGATGGCCGTGGCGGGCCCGGCGTCGGCCCCGACCGCTGTCATGCGTCCTCCGGCCCGGCGTCGCGCGTGGCATCAGGCCACACGCCCACATGGTCGGGCTCCAGGGCCACGAGCACCCGGTCCTTCATGCCCAGGGTGTCGATGAAATCACGGGGTATCTGCAGCCGACCGGCCCGGTCGAGCACCGAGTACTCCTGCGCGACATCCGCCGCCTTTCCGTGCTCATCGGTGGTCGTCCGCCGCAGCACCTCGGAGCTGATCTGGCCGTCCCTGATCGCGACGGTCCTTCTCACCTGATCGGAGACCTGATGATCATGGGTAACCACCAGGACCGTCACCCCGAGCTCTGAGTTGGCGGCGCGCAGGGCGGCGAACACCTCATCGGAGGTCACCGTATCGAGCTCGCCGGTCGGCTCGTCCGCCAGCAGCACGGTGGGCCGGTTGGCCAGCGCGACGGCGATCGCCACCCGCTGCTGCTCTCCGCCGGACATCTCGGCGGGCATCCGGTCGCGGCAGTAATCAACGCCGAGGATCTCCAGCAGCTCGCTGGTCCTGCTGCCGCGCTGGCGGCGGCGCTGTCCGGCCAGGCTCATCGGCAGCGCGACGTTCTCCGCGGCGGTCAGGTGCGAGAACAGGTTCCGGCTGGTCTGCTGCCAGAGGAATCCGACCGTGCAGCGCCGGTAGGCCAGCCGCTCGCGGGCGCCCATGGTCAGCAGGTCGTGACCGGCCACCCGGGCCTGCCCCGCCGTCGGGGTGTCCAGGCCGGCCAGGATGTTCAGCAGGGTGGACTTCCCGCTGCCGGACGCGCCGACCAGCGCGGTCAGCTCACCGCGCTCGACCAGCAGGTCCAGGCCCTGCAGCGCCTGGACCTCGAGGCCGGCGGTCGAATAGATGCGGACCAGCCGGTCGCAGGCGATCACGGCGTCCTCGCCGAAGGCCGGGCGCCTCACGGCACTTCCGTGTTCGCCGGTCAGCTGGCCGCCGGTGGTCAGCTGATCGATGGATGTGCGCTGCACGGCATCACCCGCCTTCATCCAGCCGCAGCACGCCGGTCCTGGTGCGGCTGCGGGTAAAGATGGCCTGGCCCGCGGTGATCGCGGTGACTATCAGCACCAGCCCGACGACCGGCAAGATCAGCGCCAGCAGATCCGGTCGCACGGCCACCGAGGCAGTCGATCCGGTCAGAGCGGACAGATCAAGCGCCGGGCCGACCAGCCGGCCGAGTACCGAGCCGGCCAGCTCGGCGCCCACGACTGCGATCAGCAGCAGCGGCAGCGCATCAAGGAGCGCCAGGCGGCGGGCCTGACGCTCGGTCATCCCGAGCGCGGTGAGCCACGCGGCGATCCGGGTCCGGTCCCGGCCACTCAGCAGCAGGCCGAGCAGCACGGCGGCCAGGCTGCATGCCACTCCGGCCGCCACGCTCAGCTCGAACAGCAGGCTCGATCCCCGCACCGACGGAGAGCCCGCCGTAGCCTGCAGCACCGCGGAGCGGGTGGTGAGCAGGAAGCCGGGCAGGTTCCGCACCAGGGTGTCGTGCAGCGCAGGCACGTCCAGGCTGGCTCCGGCCACCAGCACGGTGTTCGGCGCGGTACTGCCCCGGATCCGGCTCGCCGCCCAGGCCGGGAGGATGAGGAAGGCGCCGTCGGCGGGCAGGGCCGGGGTGCTGGCGGCCGTCGCGGCCACGTGAATGGTCACCTGACTGCTGTCAAAGGCGAGCTGGTTCGCTCCGGCCCGGAAGGCGGCCGCGATCTGGGGAGAGGCGATGACCGGAATGGCTCCTCGTGGCCCGGGCCTGGCCAGCAGCCCGGCCGGGAAGGCCGGCCACGGCGTGTGCGCGACCAGCGCGGCGTAGGAGGCCGGGTTGGCGACGAGCACGCCGGTCGATATCGCGCCCCCGATCCCCACGAGCAGGTTGCCTGCCAGCGGCGACCCGGCCGCGACCAGGTAGACAGCCGAGCTGGCCTGGACGCCGGGGACCGCGGCGATCGCGCGCTGCGCCTGCGGGCCGACCGACGGCTGGAGCCCGGTGCGGCCGACCACGGCGTCGGCTCCAACTTGCTGCCACGAGGCTGCGATCTGGCCACGGCTGACCGCGGCCCGGATCGTGCCGCCGAGCGCGATGACGGCCAGCGCCACGACCAGGGCGAGCGCGGGCAGCAGCGTGCCGGACCTGGCTCGCGCAGCCCTCGCGATCCCGAGGTAGCCGACGGCTCCCCGGCGCGCCGCGGTCAGCCGGAGCAGCGCCCGCATGGGCAGCGGGTAGACCCACGCGGCGATGAGGCCCGCCGCGAGGGCGATCAGGACCGGCGCCGAGCTGACGTAAGGGTCCACGCCGGCTCCTGGTGAGAGGCCGCGGGTTTCCAGCGCGACCACCCCGCCGGCGATGGCGACGATCACGGCCGCCTCGGCCACCCATCGGCGTACCGAGCGGCGGCGGACGACCAGGTCGGCGCGGTCGGCGCGGGCCAGCGACCGCGGCCCGCGATGCTCCCAGCCGACCAGCAGCGCGGGGGCGGCCAGCGTGGTGGCCGCCACGACGGCCAGCAGCGGCCACTGGGTGGTGTTGCCGCCGCCGGGTATCAGCGCCACCGCGAGCAGCGCGCCAGCGGCCAGGGCCGGTCCGGCCACGCCCGCGCTGCGGGCCGCGGTCCGGGCCATCACCTGGACGGTACTGCCGCCCCTGGCCCTGACCAGAGCAATTTCGCCGCGCTGGGCGGCCGCCACGACCAGGGCGCTGACCAGCAGCAGGATCAGGGCCACGGCGAACAGGCCCACGGTGAGCAGCGAGTCGGTCGCGCCCACCGCGGTCTGGATGGCTTCGAAACCGGTGAGGATCCCGACCCCGTAGGCCGTGAAGGTCGGCGCACTCAGGCTGGCGGGCAGCCCGGCGACGATGAGCCCGGGTCCGCCCAGGGTGTTCGCCAGGGTGGTCATCGCCCCGATCACGCCGGGCACCTGCGCCATGGTCAGGCCGCTGGTCACGAGCGGAAAATCCCAGAAGGCCGCTGCGGTGGACTGGGCCCAGGCGGTCTCGGCGGCGGGCAGCTCAGCCGGCCCGATGAGGGCGCCGCCGGCCCAGATGTCCTCACCGCCACGCTTGCCGCTCTCGACGGTCGGTGCCGCCAGCGGCGGATCGACGGTCCAGAACGCGGCCGACGGGTCGGTCGGGCGGACCACCCCGGTCACCCGCAGCGCCACGGACGGGGCGCTGGCCGCCAGCGCCGGGTTGCGACCGAGGCTGACCACCGTCCCCGGGCGCAGCCCGAGCGTGGCGGCGGTCGCGGCGGTCACCGCGGCCTGCAGGGTCACGACGGTCTGGCTGCCGTGCCCGGCGGTCGTCGCGGCCTGCGGATAGGACCCGGCCACCAGCCGGGTGTTGCGGGCCAGCCCGCTCCGGTAGGCGACTTCGAGCGTGGGCGGGCCGCCGAGGATGGCCTTCGGCGCCGGGTTCTGGACTTCCTGGAAGGGCATGGTCAGGCCGGCCCAGCGGCCGTCCGGGGGAGCGTCGAGCCGGCCGCCGATCGGGCTGCCGATGGCGGCGGTCACGGCCTGCATCTGCCCGGCGGTGAGCTGGTCACCGGGAGTGGTTCCCTCGAGCGGGAAGCTGGCGCTCGCGGTGATGCTGAACTGCCCGGCGGACCGCAGCGTCTGCGCCAGCGCGCCGTTACGCAGCGCCGTGAACTCGCGCGGGCCCGCTACCGCGATGAACGCTCCGAGCAGTGCGATCAGCGCCAGCGCCCAGGCGGCCCCCGGGCCCGCCTGGCCGGTCGCCAGCCGGCGCAGCCGGCTGCCGAAGGGCAGGCCCGCCGCGGCGGCGTGCCCGGTCCGGGCCGCAGGCGCGGCGGCCCCGGCCCCGGCCCCGGCCCCGGCCCGGCGGGCGCGATGGGTCATGTCTGCGCCTCCAGCCGGGTGCGGGCGGCCAGGCTGGATCGCGTGCCGGTCCCGAACGCGGCGATCAGCACCGGCACGCCGGCGACGGCCAGGGCCAGAACGGCGGGCAGCGCCAGCGGCACCAGCACGAGCACCGGCGGCTGCGGGTGCGCGCCGGCCGAGGTGAGCGTCACCGCCGGGACGATGAGCCTGGCCAGCAGGCCGCCGAGCAGCAGCCCGGCGGCAGCGGCCGGCACCGCGAGCGCGGCCTGCTCCAGGCACAGCAGCCTGGTGAGCTGGCGGCGGGTGGCACCGAGCGCGGCGAGCAGCGCGACGTCGCGGGCCCGGTCCCGGGCGGTGGCCGCGCTGACCAGGAATCCGGCGGCGGCCAGGACCACGGCGGCCGCGGCGATGGCCAGCATGGCCAGCTGGGGCGCCGCCGCCAGCGGATTGGCCAGCAGGGCGGCGGCCAGGGTGGCGCGATCGGTGAGCGCGGTGCCGGCCGGCAGCCCGGCCAGGCTCGGCCGACCGTCGGTGCGCAGCCACCACTCGGTCACCTGCTGCGGCTGCGCGCCCGCCGCGGCCAGCGCCTGCTGGAGCACGGACTGGTCGACGACCAGACCGCCGCCCGGGCCGGTGATAGTCGGGAAGCCCGCGATCGTGCGCACGATCTTGAGGGTGAGGTTCGCGCCGCCCACACCGACCTGGACGTTATCCCCGAGCGCGGCACCTGAGGCGGTGAGGTAGGCGCGGGTGGCGGCGGCGGCCAGCGGGCCTGCGCCGGTCCCTTCGTTGACCGTGAAGGAGCCGGGGACCGTCGTGTACGGGCCGCACGGGAGCGCCTGCGGCCCGCAGACCTCAGTCTGCGGGCCCCGGGCCGACCCGGGCGCGAAGCGCACCGTCAGGCTGGCTCCGCGCGCTTTCACCGCCAGGACGGCCGGCTCGGTATCGATGATGCCAGATCCCGCGACGGCCGCGGAGCGCGTCGGCCCGGCTGGCACCGCCGCGCCGAACGGCAGCCCGAAGCTGCCGGTCAGGGCCGCGCCGGCCCGGATCGACTCGATGGTCAGCGTGGCGGCCGGCCCGGGCTGCATCGGCATCTGATACTGCATGGCGTAGCCGGTGATGCGCAGCGGGTAGGCGGCGCCGTTGCCCGGCGCGATCACCGCGATCAGCGCGTGGCTCCGGCCGTCGGCGGGCACCAGACCGGCCTGGACGAGGTAGGAGATCCCGAGCGCGTCCCGTAGCCTCAGGAACAGGACCGCCTGCTCAACGCCGCGTGCGGTCTGCTTCGCGGTGATCAGCAGCCGGGCCGGGCGGCCGGGAATCGGGGCGCTCGGCGGCACGCCGCGCGGCGCGATGCTGGCCAGCAGGTCCGCGGCCGAGCCGCCGACCAGGTCCGGCCGGATCGCAGCGACGCCGGCTGCCTGCCGGGCGTCCAGGGCAAGCAAGGTCGCGGAGCCGCCGTTGGCCATGCCGATCTGCGCGCTGACCACCGGCGTGCTCCCGGTCACCCACGGCGCCCTGGTCAGGCTGCTCACCTGGCCGAGCGCAAGGGGGGCGGCGGGCGGCAGGTCGATCCGCGCGTCGGCCCCGGCGGCGAAGCCGGCCCGGTCCTGAGCAGAGCGCTGCCAGCTGGACCAGCCGGCTATCGCGATCACGCTGGTCGCCACCGCGAGCACGGCCAGGAGCACCGGCCCGGCCTGCCGGAGCGGGCGGCGGCTGATCTGCCAGGCGGCCACGGCGGCGGTCAGGTCACGCCCGCGCGCGGCGGCACGGTCGCCCAGCCTGACCACCAGCGGCAGCACCCGCAGCATCAGCACCGCCCCGGCGGCCAGGGCCAGGACCGGCGCGGCGACCAGGACCGGGTCCACGCCGATGGAGCCGTCCAGGCCGGTCGACACGGGTGCGGAATAGCGGGCAAGCTGCCAGCCGGCCAGCACCGCCAGGCCGATGAGCGCGACGTCGGCCCCCGACCGGGTGGCCGAGGCGATGGCCCGCTGCCGCCCGCGCCCGGCCCGCTCGCGCAGCGGCGAGCCTGCAGCGCGCAGCCAGGTCTGCCCGATGATCAGGCCGCAGCCCGCGGCGGCGGCCCCGGCGGCCAGCCAGGCGACGGCGGGAAAGGCCACGGGCAGCCGGAGCGCGCTGCGGGCCAGCGGCCCGCGTCTGGCCACCCAGGGCAGCATGATGCCGCCGAGCAGGGGACCGGCGATGGCCACGGGAATGACGATCAGCGCCGCCTCGGCCAGCCCGGTGCCGGCCAGCTGCCACCTGGCGGCGCCGCGCGAGCGCAGCAGGGCGGCCTCCGCCTCACGCTGCCTGCTCAGCAGGGCGGTGGCCAGGGCGACGGTGGCGCCGGCGATGACGAGGAAGATGAGGACGCCGATCGCCAGCTGTGACCGGGTGACCACCAGGGCCGTTTCCAGCCCGCTGAGCAGTGCGGGCAGGCCCGTGGTCACGGTCTCGTTATGCAGCTGCGGTGTCTGGGCCAGGGCGGTCAGCGCGCCCTGCAGCTGCCCGGCGATCAGTGAAACGTTGCCCGCGTTGATCCGGCTGACGTCCGGCTCGGCTGACCAGCTGGCCGAGTAGACGGGCACGCGCCCGGCGGTCAGCAGCCCCGGACTAGTCACCAGCGACGGGTAGATCGTGAACCCGCCCGCCTGCTGAGGGCGCCCGGCAGCCGAATCAAGCGACCAGTACGGGCTGGCCGGGCGCAGCGGGCGGAAGATCCCGGTGATCTTGACCGGCACCGGCGCTGACGAGGTGGCCTCGCGCAGCACGATCGTGGCGCCCACCACCAGGTGCAGGCTGGCGGCCAGGGATGACGGCGCCGCGACGGGGGCCACCGGGGTGCCCGGAGCCGCTGCCGCCGCGCCGGCGCCGGTCGCCGCCGGCCAGGCTCCGCTGACCAGCGCGGCGTGCGCCTGCAGGTCCTCCAGCGAGATGACGTGGGTCTCCGCGCTGCGCCCGCCGAGAGCGGCCGGGACATTCAGGTAATCGGTGCCGACCGAGCCGAAGATCGTCAGCGGGACGCCGGGCAGCGCGCCGCCCAGCGACACGCGAACCCGGTGATCGGCCTGCGCGGCGGCGGCGGGGGAGCTTACCCCCGAGGTGACCATGATGTCGGTGGCCGGGTTGTCGGTGAGCGCGGTCCGCACCGAGTTGCTGGTCACGGTGGCGGAGAACGAGGCCAGCGCGGCCAGCAGCGCAGCGGAGAGGATGGCCGTGACGACGGCGGCGGTGAGCGCCAGGCGGTGCGGGGTCAGGCGCCGCACGATCGCTGGCGCTCTGCGCATAAGTCCAGATCACCTCGATACAGGTTCCTGACGATGCCGCAGCCAGGCAGAATGGCGGCGGGCCCTTTCACCGTTACATGTCCGGCGGCGTAGATCCACAGCCGAGACCAGTTAGTGACGCAGTAGAGACTGACCCGTCGCACACGTCGCCGCGCTGGCCGCCGCTGAGCCGGACGCTGTTCGCAGGTCACCGGCCCGCGGCCAGTAGGCTGCACAGGATGACTGCCACCACCGGGGCCACGCGATGACCGCCGACCCGCAGGACCGGCTGGCCGCCGCCGAGCAGGCGATCCTGGCCAGGCGGCCCGAGCATGCCATCGAGCCGACCCTGGACCGCATCGCGGCCCTGACCGGGCTGCTCGGCGACCCGCAGCGGGCCTACCCGGTGATCCACATCACCGGGACCAACGGCAAGACCTCGACCGCCCGCATGACCGAGACGCTGCTGCGCGCCCGCGGGCTGCGGACCGGCCTGTTCACCAGCCCGCACCTGTCCTCCATCCGGGAGCGGATCTGCGTCGACGGCGAGATGCTCAGCGCGGAGCGGTTCGCCGACGCCTACGACGAGGTGCTGCCCTACGCCGAGCTGGTGGACGCCAGCCAGCCGGCCCGGCTGTCGTTCTTCGAGATGCTCACCGCGATGGCGTTCGCGGTGTTCGCGGACGCGCCCGTCGACGTGGCCGTGATCGAGGTGGGCGTCGGAGGCACCTGGGACTGCACCAACGTCGCCGACGGAGCCGTCGCGGTGGCCACCCCGATCTCGATCGACCACACCAGGTACCTCGGATCCACGATCCCGGCGATCGCCGCCGACAAGGCGGGCATCATCAAGCCCGGCTCGGTAGCGGTGCTCGCCCAGCAGCCGCTGGAGGCCGCGGAGGCGCTGCTGCGGCGGGCGGCGCAGGTCGGCGCGACGGTGGCCAGGGAAGGCATCGAGTTCGGGGTCCTGCACCGCGAGCTCGCGGTCGGCGGCCAGCTGCTCGGGCTGCGCGGTCTGCTGGGCAGCTACGAGGAGGTCTTCCTGCCACTGTTCGGGGCCCATCAGGCGGGCAACGCCTCCTGCGCGCTGGCTGCGGTCGAGGCGTTCGCCGGGGCCGCGAGCTCCGATCCGGCCGCTCCGAGCGGGGCCGGCGGCGAGCCGGCGCTGGATGACGCCCTGGTGCGGCAGGCATTCGCCGAGATGTCATCGCCCGGCCGGCTCGAGGTGGTCCGCCGCAGTCCGGTGGTGATCGTGGACGCGGCCCACAACCCGGCCGGGATGGCGGCTACCGTGGCCGCGCTCTTGGAGGCGTTCACGTTCAGCGCGCTGGTGGCCGTGATCGCGATCAGCGAGGACAAGGACGTGCCCGGGATACTCGACGAGCTGGAGCCGGTCGCCGCGCAGCTGATCGTGACCAGCAACTCATCGGCGCGGTCGATGGAGCCGGCCAAGCTCGCTGACCTGGCGGCCAGCGTGTTCGGCGCGGACCGGGTCACCGAGGCCGCCCGGCTCGATGATGCGATCGAGACCGCGGTCAGGCTCGCCGACGAGTGGGACGCGGGCCAGGGCCGCGGGGCCGGCCTGCCGGGCAGCGCCGCCGTGCTGGTGACCGGCTCGGTGATCACCGCGGGTGACGCCAGGCAGCTGCTCACGACCGGCCCGGCGGATGATCGGCGGCCAGGACTTTCGTGAAACGGCTCTGCGCCACGGTGCTGATCATGGAAGCAATCGTGATCGGGCTGGCGATCCCGGTCGCGCTGACCGTTCAGCATGCGCCAGCCCGGCCGGCGGGCATCGCGGGCGCGACGCTGGCGGTCGCGGCGGTAGTGCTCGCCGTGGTGGCCAGATGGCGCCTTCGCTGGACCCTGATCGGCGGGAGCGTGCTGCAGGTCCTGGTGATCGCGGCCGGCGCGGTGGTAACAGTTATGTATTTTCTCGGCACTATTTTCGCTGCATTGTGGGTCATCGGGATATTGCTCGGGTACCGGGCTGAGCATGTCTGGACCCGCTAGCCGACTGACCGGCGCGCCGCCCTGTCGCGGCCGGTCCCCGGACCGGTAGGCTTTACCGCAGGGGACCAGCTTCAGCGAAGCCCGTAACTGCGAGCTAGCGGATCGTCGCTGCTGGTAAGGAGATTGTTCGTTGCATGCCACCACACTCGATGTGATTAGCCCCGATGACGTGCGCTTTCGTAATGCCACCGGAGATAGCCCGCCTCGGCGGCGGCCGAATGACAGCTGCGATGATCGCTTCACCGGCGCCCGCCCCGGGCGGCACCCGGCGGGTCGCGCGGCAGGCGCTGCGCTGGCGGCCGGCCACGAATCCGGCGGTCGCTGGCACCATCGGCAAAGATCGCGCGTTAGAAAGTGCGGATAAATACGCCATACGGATCGACCGTCTAGCTCTGGCCCGACAGAACATCAAGATCTTGTTTCCTGACCTTGTTTAGGAAGCCTCGCCATAGCCGATGAATGACAGAGGGCCTGCGGGGCTGGGCGCTGGCCAGGCAAGCGCAGCAAGATCATCTAGTAAGACGTTTCCGGAAGGTTTTCGTTCCACATGAGTAACGCGCTGGCGTTTCTGGGCCGCGACATGGCGGTCGACCTCGGTACCGCGAACACCCTGGTGTACGTCCGGGGCCGGGGGATCGTGCTCAACGAGCCGTCGGTGGTGGCGCTCAACACGAACACCGGCCAGATCGTCGCCGTCGGCGTCGAGGCGAAACGGATGATCGGCCGGACTCCGGGCAACATCGTGGCGGTGCGGCCGCTCAAGGACGGCGTGATCGCCGACTTCGACGTCACCGAACGGATGCTCAGGTACTTCATCCAGAAGGTGCACAAGCGCAGCCACCTGGCCAAGCCCCGGATCGTCGTAGCGGTCCCGAGCGGCATCACGGGCGTGGAGCAGAGCGCCGTGAAGGAGGCTGGCCACCAGGCGGGCGCCCGGCGCGTGTACATCATCGAGGAGCCGATGGCCGCGGCGATCGGGGCCGGCCTGCCGGTCAACGAGCCGACTGGCAACATGGTCGTGGACATTGGCGGCGGCACCACCGAGGTGGCGGTGATCTCCCTCGGCGGCATCGTGACCTCGCAGTCGATCCGCGTCGGCGGCGACGAGCTCGATCAGGCGATTATCAGCTTCGGCAAGAAGGAGTATTCGCTCATGCTGGGCGAGCGCACCGCGGAAGAGATCAAGATGGCGCTGGGTTCCGCGTTTCCTTCCCTGGACGAGCCGAACGCCGAGATCCGCGGCCGGGACCTGGTCAGCGGGCTGCCGAAGACGGTCGTGATCTCCGCCGAGGAGATCCGCCGGGCGATCGAGGAACCGCTCACCGTGATCGTGGATGCGGTCAAGACCACGCTGGACAAGTGCCCGCCCGAGCTGGCCGGTGACGTGATGGACCGCGGGATCGTGCTGACCGGGGGCGGCGCGCTGCTGCGCGGGCTCAACGAGCGCATCCGCGAGGAGACCGGCATGCCGGTTCACCTGGCGGACAACCCGCTGGACTCGGTGGCGCTCGGGACCGGTAAGTGCGTCGAGGACTTCGAGACGCTCCGCCAGGTGCTGGTGCCGGAGTCGAGGCGCTGACCAGCCTGAGCAACTGACGAGGCGGACTGGCGCCTAGCGGCGCGGACGAGGTGATCTTGTGCACGACTCCCGGCGGACCCGCTGGGTTCTCGGCGCGCTCCTGGTGGCGGCCATGGTGCTGATTACCCTCGACTACCGGGACGGGTCGGCCGCGCCGCTGCGCGGCCTGCGCAGCTTCGGCGGCACGGTGTTCGGCGGCGCGGAGCGCGTGGTCAGCGTCGTGACCAGCCCGATCAGCGGGCTCTGGCGGTCCTCGCGGACCTCGGGCGGCACCAGCTCGCAGGTCGCGGCGCTGCAAGACCAGGTCATCAGGCTCCGCGCCGAGCTCAGCCAGGCGCAGCTGAGCAAGGCCGACTACCAGCAGCTCAGCCAGCTGCTCCAGCTCTCCGGGAGGGGCGGTTACCGGATCGTCGCGGCCAGCGTCATCGCCATCGGGCAGGGGTATGCGCAGACAGTAACGCTGGACGCGGGCAGCAGGGACGGAGTGCGGCCGCAGGAGACGGTGCTCGACGGCCAGGGCCTGGTCGGGACGGTCACCGCGGTGAATCCGCAGACCTGCACGGTGCTGCTGGCCACCGACGCCACCTCGGTCGTGGGGGTCCGGCTGGCGGGCAGCGGCGACATCGGCTGGGTGACCGGGGAGGGCACCACGGCGACCGGCGCGACGCTGCTGCGCTTGCAGGTCCTGAACGCGACCGCGGCGCTCAGCCCGGGGCAGCAGCTGGTGACCTCGGCGTCGGTCCATGACCGGCCGTACGTGCCCGGCGTGCCGGTCGGGGTGATCAGCCAGGTGGAGAACCGGGCCGGCTCGCTGACCGCGATGGCCCTGGTGCGCCCGTACGCCGACTTCAGCGCGCTGGGCGTGGTCGGCATCGTGGTGGTGCCGCCGCGCCATGATCCCCGCTACTCGGTACTGCCGCCGAGCCCGAAGGCCACCCCGAGACCGACCGTGACGGTCACCGTCACGCCCACGCCGTCGACCGGCTCCGCCAGCCCCGGCACGGGAGGCTGACACATGCGCTGGTGCGAGCCGGGCCCGGGGAGCCGCGGATGAGGCGAATCGTTCTCTCCGCCGTCGGCGTGGTCGTGGCGCTGCTGCTGCAGCTGACCCTGGTGAACAGGCTGCCGTGGCCCGGCGCGGGCGCCCCCGATCTGGTGCTGCTCATGGTGGTGGCGCTCGGATTGTGCAGCCAGCCGGCCGCGGGCGCCATAACCGGATTCCTGGCTGGCCTGTGCCTGGACATCGCGCCGCCCGGAAGCTACCTGGTCGGCGAGTACGCGCTGGTGTTCTGCGTGGTCGGCTATGGCTGTGGGCTGCTGCGCGGGCTGCGCGGCGAGTCCGTCGGGCGGTCGGTCGCCGCGGCGATCGCCGCCGCCGCCGCGGGCGAGGCCCTGGTCTGCGCCGTCGGCCTGCTGATCAGCGACCCGCAGGTCACCTGGCCGGCGGTCAGGCACGTGCTGCCGGCCTCGGTGGCCTACGACGCGGTCTTGAGCCCGTTCGTCCTCTATCTCGTGATCCGGGTGCTGGCCCGGGCGGGCGCGCTCGGGCCCTCGAGCCAGCTGGCCGGCGCCCAGCTGGCCCGCGCGGTCTCGCCCGCGCAGGCCCGGGCCTCGTCCGCCGCGCTGCCCGGCGGCGCGGGGCTGCTCGGCGGTACCGGGTGGCTGGCCGGGCCGAAGGGCTCCCGCGGCGGGACGGGCGCCCCGGCGGGACGCGGGCCCCGGCTGCGCGGCACCGCGGCCCGGTCGGGCGATGGCTGGATCGGCGGCGGCCCGGCCTCGTGGCGCAGCGCCTCCTGGCGCACGGCCGCCCGGCGGCCCGGGGCCGGACGACCGCTGCGGCTGCGGCCGGGATCCGGGCAGGCCGGCTCGGCGGCGGCCAGCCCGGTGCGCCGGGAGCCGCCCCGGCGCCCGGTGAACCTGCGGCTGGGCAGCTCACGCCGTCGCGATCGCGCAGCCGGGCCGGGTACCGGCTGGTCGGGGCGGGGCCAGGGCAGTGCCGCGGGCAGCCCGGCCCTGCGTGGCAGTCACGGCCCGCCCGGCAAGGCGTTCCGTGGCGGGAGCGCTGGCCGGGGCGGTCCGGCGCTCCGCTACCGGGGGCCCGGCCCGGGCAGCCCGGCGCTGGGCGGCGGACACGGCCCCCGGGGCAAGGCTTTCCGAGGCTCATCAGGGGCCGCCGGATCGGCGTCCCGCTACCGGGGCCCGGGCTCCGGGGGCGGAGCGGCCCGCGGCGCAGGTCACGGTCCGTCGGCCAAGGCGTTCCGCCGCCGGGGCGGGTCCAGCCCGGCCCTGGCCGGCCGCAGGCCCGGGGGCGGCGGGTCGCTGCTGGCCGGGTCGGGAGCACCGGGTCGCGGCCCGAAGTTCCGGCCGGATGCCCGGATGCCGGGCGGATCGGCCTTCGGCTCGCCCAGGCGGGTGCTGGCCGCCCGGCCGGTAACACTGCGGCTGCGCGCCCCGCGGCGCCGTGACGGCGTGCTGGGCAGCGGCCTGGCCCGGGGCGCGGGGCGCCGCCGCGGGCTGGCTGCCCGGCCGGTCCGGCTGCGGCTGGCCGGGCCGCGGCGCGGGGACGGGGTGGTGGCCGGCCTGGCACCGGCCGGGCGCAGGTTTGGGCAGCGGTCCCGGCGGGCCACCCCGAGGTTTCGGCGTCGTTCGGGCGGCAGCGCGGCGCTGGCCAGCCGCGGCAGCGCGGCGCTGGCGGGCCGCAGGAGCGCGGCGCTGGCGGGCCGCAGGAGCGCGGCGCTGGCCGGCCGCGGCAGCGGCCGGCGGTCCGGTAAGCAGGCCAGATTCCGCTCGGGCCGGCGCTCGCTGCTGACCGGATGGACCCGGCGCAGGCTGGGCAGCCGCCCGGCCGCCTGGCGAACCGGCGGCGGCCGGTGATCCCCGCATCCAGGCGGCGCCTCGCGGTCCTGCACGTGCTCGTGGCCGCGCTGCTGATCGGGCTGGGGGTACGGGTCTGGAACGTGCAGATCGCCTCGGGCGCCTCCTATACGAGCCAGGCCACCCAGGACCGGGTCAGGGACATCATCGTGCCCGCGGTGCGCGGCGAGATCGTGGACGACACCGGGCGGCCGCTGGTGGACAACACCTCGTCCCTGGTGATCGCGGTCAACATGGCCGTCGTCTCGAGGGAGCAGGACGGGGGAGTGGCCGAGCTGGGCAGGCTGGCCCGGCTGCTCGGCCTGCGCGATCAGGTGCTGGCCGACAAGGTACGGCTGTGCACCGTGGGAGTTTCGCAGCCGTGCTGGCCCGGATCGCCCTACCAGCCCATCCCGGTGGCGCAGAACGTGCCCGACCAGCTGGCCCTGCAGGTGCTCGAGAGCCAGCAGGAGTTTCCCGGCGTGACCGCACAGGTGCAGCCGGTGGTCCACTATTCGCAGCCGATAGGTACCGACACCGCCCAGGTCCTCGGCTACCTGCAGCCGATCACCTCGCAGGAGGTGAAGCAGTACGGCCTGCCCGTGACCGGTTTCTCCGGGATCGACCTGGTCGGCCAGGCCGGGCTCGAGGAGCAGTATGACCGCCAGCTGCGCGGCACGCTCGGGGACAAGAAGGTCGCGGTGAACGCCGCGGGCGACGTGACAGGCACGATCAGCCAGGTCCAGCCCGTCGCCGGCGACGACCTGGTCACCAGCATCGACACCCGGCTGCAGGTGGACACGCAGAACGCGCTCGCCAATGCGATCCAGAAGACCGAGGCGGCCGGTAACACCGACGCGACCAGCGGGGCGGCCGTGGTGATGACCACCACCGGCCGGGTGGTCGCGATGGCGAGCTACCCGACCTACGATCCGAGCATCTGGACCGGCGGCATCTCGACCAGGCAGTTCAGGGAGCTGTTCGGGACCGCGGACGCCGAGCCGATCCTCAACCGCGCGACCCAGGGCGAGTACGCCCCCGGGTCAACCTGGAAGGTGACCACCCTGACGGCCGCGGTCGCCCACGGGTTCAGCCTCTACGGCTCGTATGCCTGCCCCGGATCGCTGACCGTCGACGGGCACACGTTCAACAACGACACCGCGGCCAACTCCGGCTCCATGAGCCTCAGCCAGGCGCTCGTGGTCTCCTGCGACACGGTGTTCTACGCTCTCGGCTACGACCTGTGGCTCATGGACGACCGGAAGGCCGACGACGTCACCACCCCCCACGCGCCGGTCCAGCTGATGCAGAAGACCGAGCTGGGCTGGGGCTTCGGCCAGGACACCGGCATCGACCTGCCCGAGGAGAACCCGGGCACGGTGCCGACCCGCGAGTGGCTGTACTACCTGTGGAAGGACAACGCCCACAGCGGCGAGAACTGGTGCAAGTACGGCCGCGCCAACGGGAGCTACCTCCAGCAGATCGAGTACCAGGACTGCGTCTCGGGCAACATCTGGACGCCGGGCCAGGCCGTCATCTCCGCCATCGGCCAGGGCTACGTCACCGTGACCCCGCTCCAGCTGGCCCGCGCCTACGTCGCGCTCGCCAACGGCGGCACTGTGTACAGCCCGCGGATCGGCGAGGCCCTGCTCAGCCCGGACGGCAAGACGGTGCAGAAGATCAGGCCGCCGGTGGTGGGCCATCTGCCGGCCTCCAAGGCCACCCTCGCCTACATCAGGAGCGCGCTGGCCGGCGTGGTGACCTCGGGTACCGCCGCTTCCGCGTTCGGCGGCTTCCCGCTGGGCAAGGTGTGCGTGGCGGGCAAGACCGGTACCGCGCAGGTGGCGGGCGGCCTGGCCACCTCGGTGTTCGCCTCGTTCGCCCCGTGCGTCGATCCCAAGTACGTCGTGGTGATGATGATCCCCAAGTCGGGGTACGGCGCTGACGTCTCCGCGCCGGCCGTCCGCCAGATCTGGGACTCGATCTATGGCCTGGAGGGGCACCACGCCGACCTGCCCGGCGGCAACCTGCCCGCGCTGCCGCACATCGACAACGCCGGGCAGGTCGTCACCTCGGCCCCCGCTGCGAAGCAGACCGGGTCACATCCGTCGCCGGGCCCCTCACCGGGGAGCAGCCCATGAGCTCGATCCGCGGATCATCCTGGCTGCGGACCGCCCAGGGCCTGCACCCCGGGCGGCGCGGCGCCGGCTACGGCAAGCTCCCCCCGGTCCGGCCGCCCAGCCAGCGCGCCACCGGGTACGGCAAGCTCGCGCCGGTCCGGCCGCCCGGGCAATCCTCGGGCTCGCCGCTCGGCCAGCAGCCGCCGCGCAGGTCGCCGCTGCACCGCGCGCTGTCGAAGCAGTCCCCGCTGCGCCAGGTCGACTGGGTGCTGCTGGCCGCGGTGCTCGCGCTGAGCCTGATCGGGACGCTGCTGGTCTGGTCGGCCACCCAGCCCGGCCTGCGGTCCACGGGCGCCGACCCGCGGACCTACCTCTACAAGCAGCTGCTGAACATCGTGATCGGCCTGGTCCTCATGGCCGTCGTGACCATGCTGGACTACCGGCAGCTGCGCCTGTACGCGCCGATCCTTTACGGCCTGTCCTGCCTGGGCCTGCTGGCCGTGCTGACCCCGCTGGGCAGTGCCGTCAACGGGGCCACCGCCTGGATCACGCTTCCCGCCGGGTTCCAGATCGAGCCGTCGGAGTTCGGCAAGCTCTCCATCATCTTGATGTCGGCGGCGATCCTCAGCGAGCTGAGGCAGTCGCAGACCAGGCCGCGGATGCGGGCGGTCGCGCTGGCTATCGGCATGGCGGTGGTGCCCATCGGCCTGGTGGTGCTCGAGCCCGACCTCGGCGTCACGGTCCTCATGGCCGTCCTGGTCGTCGGGTTGATCGCGCTGTCCGGGATAAGGCTGCGCTGGCTGGCCGGGCTGGCCGCGGCGGCCGCCCTCGCGGTGATCGTGGTCCTGAACCTGCACCTCCTGCAGGCCTATCAGCTGCACCGGCTGACCGCCTTCTTCAACCCGGCGGCCGACCCGAGGGGCACCGGCTATAGCGCCGCGCAGGCGAAGATCGCCATCGGCTCGGGCGGCCTGCTCGGCCAGGGCCTGTTCCACGGCCAGCTGATCGCCGGGAACTTCGTCCCCGAGCAGCACACCGACTTCATTTTTGCCGTGGCGGGGGAGGAACTTGGTTTCGCCGGGGCGCTGGTCATCATCGGGCTGCTGGGCGTGCTACTGCTGCGGGCCCTGCGGATCGCCGCGCGGGCCGACGACCAGTTCGGCATGCTGGTCGCGGCCGGGATCGCGATCTGGCTGGCCGTGCAGGCGTTCATCAATATCGGGATGACCGTCGGCATCATGCCGGTGACCGGGCTGCCGTTGCCGTTCGTGTCCTACGGCGGCTCGGCGATGTTCGCCGACATGATCGCGGTGGGCGCGCTGAACGCGGTGCACCGGCACCGGACCGTGTTCAGCTGACGGACTCGCTGATGAGCCTGCAGCGGAGCCGGTGCCTGTCGTCGTCACTGGTCAGGCAGCGGCCCGTCGGCAGGTCGAACTGCCAGCCGTGCATGGCGCAGGTGAGCGTGGTGCCGTTGATCTCGCCGAACCGGCTGAGGTCGCCGCGCAGGTGCGGGCAGCGGCGCTGCATGGTCCACTCGCCCAGCTTGATGTCCTCTTCGTCGTGGCTCTGGTCGGCGTACCAGCCTTCGGCGTACATCAGCCGGTCCGGCGCCAGGCACTTGAAGAACGTGTAGATGTACTCGTTGAACTGGCCGACCCGGCGGGCCCGGAACCGCATGCTCAGGAAGAGGCTGTTGACCCAGTCGGTCTGGTGGTCGGCGATCAGGCGCTCGATCAGCCCGCGGTCGATGGCGAACTCATAACGGCACGTCTCGCTGGCGAAGGCCCGGACCTCCCCGGCCGGGAAGTCGATGACGATCGGGTGGTCGCTGCCGGGCCGGAGCAGCACCGGGCCGCCGACGCCGCGCCGGATGTGGTCAGCGAGCTCAAGCAGCGGCTCGAACCAGGCCTTCAGCTCGGCCAGGATGTCCACCCCGCCGACCGGCCAGCCGAGCTTGTCCGACGCGATCCGGTCGGCCACCCGCGCGGCGTAGCCGCGGAGGTAGCTCTCCTTCGCGGTGAACGGCACCAGCGCCTGCTCTCGGCCCTCGGGCCAGTCCACCTCGAAGACGTCACGGTCGTGGTCCACCTCGAGCACCGCGCCCGGGGTCAGCAGCTGACCCCCGCTGACGCCCTGCTCCCGCAGGTAGTCGAGGAACACCAGGTGGTCAGGAAAGGTGTTCGCCGGGTTTCCGGTCAGGTCGTTGAAGGCGAAAAGCTCCTCGTCCAGGAAGCAGGGCGGCCCGGCCGACGGCACGACGTGGGTCGCCCCGATGGCCTTGACGTAGCGGACCGCGCGGTCGAGGCCGTTGGCCCGCTTCGCCGTGCCGAACGAGCGCTTCGCCGCATCGGGGAGATCATAGGTCCATGGCCACCAGATCGCCCCGGAGAACTGCAGCAGGTGCACGTCGTAGTGACCGAAGGAACGCAGCTCATCCAGGTCGGTGGGGCGCGCGTCGTTCTGGTTGAGGATCCGCGCGGTCCCGTCATCGACGGCCAGCGCCGAGTCGCCGAGCGGCCCGTCGGTCGGGGATATCAGCGCCTGCACCATCAGCCGCAGCCCGTCCTGCTCGACCACCTGGCCGTTAGGCATCACCCGGAACCGGGTGAACCCCAGCCGCTCGAGCTGATCCCGCAGGTCAGGCACCGGGAAGTCAGGCAGCAGCACGGTCGCGTCCTTGGTGACGTGCCTGGTCAGCAGCTCCGGATCGAAATGGTCCTTATGCAGGTGGGATACGTACAGGTAGTCCACCTGGCCGTAATGGTCCCAGTCCAGGCCGCTGTTGTCAGGAAAGACGAACCATGAGTCGAAGTACGCGGGATTCTTCCACGGGTCGCACAGGATGGTTCCGTGCCGCGTCTCGATGTGCATGCCAGCATGGCCCAGGCATGTGATCTGCATCCCACTCCCTCAGTAATGTGCTGCAGCGTTCTTCCGCCCGGAGGACACCATGTGATCATCTCCGTAGATGGCTGCGTCCATCTAACTGGGACGCAGTTCTAGCACGATTGGTTGGACATCTGGTGGCAGCGACACGGCCCCCGCTGCGCGGTGGCCGACGCGCTGCCCGTTTCTGTCCTGCCAATCTGCGGCGCACGCTGAGCGTCCCTCGGGTCCGGCTGGGCAGCTCGCCTACTCGTTATGGCTGAGCTGACCGTCTGACGATACCGTGGCCGGCGGCGGGAGCGCAGCGCCGGGCTGGCCCGCGTCCTCGGCGGCTTGGCCCACTGCCTGGTCGGCCCGGCCCGCGGCCTGGTCGCCGACCTGCCCGGCCGCCCGGTCCAGCGCGCCCTCGAGCTCAGAAAGGAGCAGCTTGACGAACCCGCGTCCGCTGGTGTCGCTGAGCTTGGGCACGAGCGTCTCCTTCAAGCCCTGCGGCATGAAATCCAGCGGCAGCGCAAGCGGGACCAGGAGTGAAGTACAGCGTCGGGGCGACGATGGGCGCCGCCATCGCGCAGGCGATCGCGACGACCGAGAACGTCGCGAGGCCCGAGTTGCCCGGCTGGGCGCCGTTGGCCAGCCAGACCAGCCCGCGCAGCTCGGCGATGCCGAGCAGTACGAACACCGCCAGCCAGGCCAGGACCCCGCCGATCGTGGCGACCCGTTCCGCCACGCAAAGCTTCGACAAGGCCGGTACGCCTTTGAGATAACGAACGACCTCAGCCGGTCCGCCGCTCAGGTCCAGCTCATGCTCGGTGCGATAGGCCGCGAACTCCTGTTCCCACCGCTGATCGTGATGACTCATGAACCGGGCCAGCGTCGAATGATCGGGGTGCAGGTTCCCGGTGATCACCCGGGCGCCCACGTCATCGAAGGTGGCCATCTCGATCGCCCGCGACGACCGGACCCCTTGCAGTAGCAGTACATCACCAGCGTCACGATCACCCGCGGGTGATAACCGGGACGGCCCTGCCCGCGTCCTGGCGAGCTTGGCTAGGCGGGCGGGCTGTCCCGGCCGGCCGCCACGCCCCAGGGCGCCGCGCCCTGATCGCCCGTGTCCCGTTCCGCCGCGTCCAGGCTGTCCGTGGCCGCCTGGGCCGTCCGGTCGCGCCGTGGCCGCAGGTAGCCGACCCATCCGACCGCAGCGACCACCACCACGATGAACAGGACCCAGCCGAGCGCGGTCGTCCCCAGCCCGACGTACTTCAGGCCCGACCCAAAGATCACGAAGGTGATGACCGGCCTGATGTAGCGGTCCGGGGCGCGGGAGGACAGGAGCGAGCCGACCAGGACGGCCGGGACGCTCCCGATGATCAGTGAGGTAGTGACGGCCAGCTCGACGTGGCCGAAGGCGAGCGCCCCGAGCGCGGCCGCCAGCGTCAGCGGCACCGCCTGGGTCAGGTCCGTGCCCACCAGCTGGCCCGCGCTGAGCATCGGGTACAGGAACAGCAGCAGCACGATCATCAGCGAGCCCGACCCGACCGACGTCATCCCGACGATGAGCCCGCCGATCATCCCGATGCCCACAGTGGCCAGCGGCCTGGCCGCCACATCGGCCACCAGGCCGTCGCGCCGGTGGCCGCCGCGCAGGTCAAGGGCGTAGCGCAGCACCATGGCGGCGGCCCCGACCAGCAGGGCGACGCCCAGGGCGATCTCCACCCGGTTCTGCGCCGAGGACGCTCCGCCCACCAGGTGCAGGAGATAGGCGCCCGCGAAGGCCATCGGCACCGAGCCTGCCACCATCCAGCCGACCAGGCGGAGGTTGACCGTGCCTTTCTGCAGGTGCACGACGGCGCCGACTGGGCGCATGACCACTGCCGCCACCAGGTCGGAGGAGATCGCGGTGGATGGTTTCACCCCGAACAGCAGGATCAGCATGGGCGTCATGAGGGCCCCGCCGCCGGCCCCGGTCAGGCCGACCAGCAGGCCGACCACGGCGCTGCCGAGGATGATGTAGGGGTCGACGTGCAATTCGTCACCTCCGGGTCGTCCTGGCGCCAGGTTCACTGCTTGTCTGCACTGCTTGTCTGGCAATGCTTGGCTGGCACGCGAGTCTGCCCGCCATCGGCCGTCCATAACCTATCTTCCCGGCATGGCAGGCCTGATAGATCGATGTGGCCGGGAAAGGGCGCGACACCGCGGCGCCGGGCCGCGGTCGCAGGTCGGTAGGCTGTGACGATGCCAGTGCAGTCGGTGTACCCCCAGCTCGAGCCGCTGCTCCCGCTGGTCCGTAAGCCGGTCCAGTACGTCGGCGGTGAGCTGAACTCGGTGGTCAAGGACTGGGACGCCGCCGACGTCCGGTGGGCGCTGATGTACCCGGACGCCTACGAGGTCGGCGTGCCGAACCAGGGTATCCAGATCCTGTACGAGGTGCTCAACGAGTGTGACCAGGTGCTCGCGGAGCGCACCTACAGCGTCTGGCCGGACCTCGAGGAACTGATGCGGGCTCACCGGGTGCCGCAGTTCACCGTGGACGCGCACCGGCCGGTGCGGGCCTTCGACGTGCTCGGGGTCAGCTTTGCCACCGAGCTTGGTTACACCAACCTGCTGACCGCTCTTGATCTCGCCGGGATTCCGCTCCAGGCGGCGGATAGGGGCGATGACGACCCGCTGGTGCTGGCCGGCGGCCACGCCGCGTTCAATCCGGAGCCGATCGCCGATTTCATCGACGGCGCGGTGCTCGGCGACGGGGAGCAGGCCGTGCTGGCGATCACCGGGATCATCAGGGCCTGGAAGCACGAGGGCCGCCCGGACGGCCGTGCTGGCCTGCTGATCCGGCTGGCCGCGGGCGGGGTGTACGTGCCCCGGTTCTACGACGTCGACTATGCGCCGGACGGGCCGATCAGGCGGGTGCTGCCGAACCGGCATGGGATCCCGCGCACGGTGGCCAAGCATACGGTGATGGACCTGGATTCCTGGCCGTACCCGCGCAAGCCGCTGGTGCCGGTGGCCGAGTCGGTGCACGAGCGGTTCAGCGTGGAGATCTTCCGCGGCTGCACCAGGGGCTGCAGATTCTGCCAGGCCGGGATGATCACCCGGCCGGTCCGGGAGCGGTCCATCACCACGATCGGCGAGATGGTGGACGCCGGGCTGGCCGCCAGCGGTTTCTCCGAGGTCGGGCTGCTCTCGCTGTCCAGCGCCGACCACAGCGAGATCAACGACATCGCGACCGAGCTGGCGGACCGGTACGAGGGCACCAACACCGGCCTGTCGCTGCCCTCTACCCGCGTCGACGCGTTCAACGTCACCCTGGCCGACGAGCTGAGCCGGAACGGGCGCCGGTCCGGGCTGACGTTCGCCCCGGAGGGCGGCACCGACCGGATCCGCCGGGTGATCAACAAGATGGTCACCGAGGACGACCTGATCGAGACGGTCAGCACCGCGTACGCCAGCGGCTGGCGGCAGGTCAAGCTGTACTTCATGTGCGGCCTGCCGACCGAGACCGACGAGGACGTGCTGGCCATCGCGCGGGTGGCCAGGCGGGTGATCGAGGCCGGGCGGAAGGCGACCGGGCGGCGCGACATCCGCTGCACCGTGTCGATCGGGGCGTTCGTGCCCAAGCCGCATACGCCGTTCCAGTGGGCGGCCCAGTGCGGCCAGGAAACCGTCGACGCCCGGCTCCGCGCGCTCGGCCAGGCGCTGCGGTCCGACCGGAACTACGGCAAGGCGATCGGGTTCAGGTACCACGACGGCGAGCCTGCGGTGGTCGAGGGACTGCTATCCCGCGGCGACCGGCGGGTGGCCCAGGTGATCAAGGCGGTGTGGGAGGACGGCGGCCGGTTCGATGGCTGGAGCGAGCACTTCAGCTACGAGCGCTGGGCCAGGTGCGCGGCCAGGGCGCTGGCCGCGCACGGGATCGACCTGGACTGGTACACCACGCGGGAGCGCGGTTACGGCGAGGTGCTGCCCTGGGATCACCTGGACGCCGGGCTGGACCGGGACTGGCTCTGGCAGGACTGGCTGGCCGCCATCGACCCAGCCGGCGCGGCCGAGGTCGAGGACTGTCGCTGGACGCCCTGCTTCGAGTGCGGAGTCTGCCCGGCGATGGGGACCGAGATCCAGACGGGACCGACCGGAGCGAAACTGCTGCCCCTCACCGTGACCGGTCGGCCAGCGCCCGGCGGGACCCGGGGAATGGACGGGACCGGGCCCGGCGTCTCCGTTTTCAATGGGACTTCAGGAAACGGGGCGTAGATGGAACGTCCCGTGCCGTCCGGCCCGCCCCCGGCGCCGGTGGCTCAGCGGCTGGTGATCCGGTACGCTAAACGCGGCAGGATGCGCTTTGCGAGCCACCGGGATATCGCGCGGGCGGTTGAGCGGGGAGTCAGGAGAGCTGGTCTGCCCGTCGCCTATTCGGCCGGTTTCACGCCGCACCCGAAGATTTCCTATTCGGGCGGAGTAGCGACGTGCGCCGCGAGTGAGGCTGAATACCTGGAGATCTCGCTGACCGGCGCGTGCGCCGCGTCTGACGTGCGGGACAGGCTCGACGCAGCCCTGCCGGACGGGATTGACGTGATCGAGGTGCTCGATTTGGCCGGCGCGACAGACGAGGTTGCGCTCGAGGCATCGCAGTGGCGGGTCGTGCTTCCGGGTATCGAGCCCGGAGACGCCGCACGGGCGGTGCAGGCCTTCCTCGCCGCGAGCAGCGCCCCCGTCGAACGTCTTACCAGCAAGGGGATTCGGCGGCTCGATGCCCGGTCTGCCGTGCTCACGCTGGAGGTTGACCGGCGTGCCGGTGAAGGGCCGGACGCCGGATGTGCGATACTTCGAATGGTTGTTCGGCACATGACACCTGCCGTCCGACCCGACGACATCCTGGCCGCGCTCGGCCACGTGGCGGCCCTCGCGCCATCGTCACCACCACTGGTGACGCGGTTGGCGCAGGGGCCGATCGGCATGGCGGCCGCTGCCGCAGGGGTCAGCGTGCCCGGTACCCCCGGGCCCGCCGGATCCCCAGGGTCGGCTGGGCCCGCAGGGCCCACGCCGCCCGCTGCGGTGGCGCCCCGGCCGCCCGCGCCGGGCGTAGCCCAGGGACAGAAAAAGGCAACGTGCCCGGGAGCGGAGGCCGAAAGGTGAACACCGCACCAGAGAGCGCGTACGAACAGCTCCCGCGTGGCGCAGCGGGCCGGGACTCCGGCCTGCGCGCCCGGGAGCCTGACGGGAGAGATTTCCCTGATGCTCGAGAGCGAGCGACACAACGCGGAATCAGACAATGACGGGTCGGCTAGTGCTAGCCGCTCCCCTGATCTAACCGGCAGCCAGGCCGCGGTCGGCCCTCCGACGCCGGTCTCTGCTGGCGCAGGCCAGCGGGGCCCAGGGCAGGAAGGCGCAGGGCAGGAAGGCGCGGGTCAAGCAGGCGAGGAGGCCTCCGGTGCTGGCCGGAGGCTGCTTCGGCGGGCCCGTAAGGCCGTGGTCCGGCCGGCTGGACCCCCCGGCGGTGATGCCGCCAGCCCTGACGCCGGGAGTACCGGCACGCAGCCGCATGCAGCGGCTACCGAGCCGCCGTCCGGCCAGGCAGCGGAGGTGCCGCCCAGGCGGCGGGCGGCCAGCAGCCCGGCCCAGGCCCCGTCGGCAGCGGATCAGCCGGCGGCGCAGCCCGGGGCCGGTCAGGCTGCGGGGCAGCCGACATACGCGCCGCCGGTCGTCCCGGCGCCCGAGGTCACCGTCTCGGCTCCGGCGCCCCCGGTCGCGGTTTTCCAGCCGCCGGTGGTCATCTTCCAGCCGCCAGACCTGGCCGGCGGCGGTGGCGCCCCGCCGGGACAGGACGATACGGCTGGTACCGGCGGGACCGCCCGGCGCAGGAGCAGGCCGGCCCGGGGCCGGGCAGCGACGGGCGGATCCGCCGATGACGGCAGGCCGGCCGACGGCAGGCCGGCGGACGGCGGCGGAGGGACCGCCGACGGGTCGGGCCGGGGCGGCGCGGGCAGCCGCGGCGGCGAGGAGGCCGCGGCCGCCTCCTCCGGTTCATCCGGCGGAGCGCAGGCAGGCGCCCAGGACGGCGACGGCGAGTCGGCCGGGTCATCTGGCCGGCGCAGGCGCCGTGGCGGCCGCAGTCACGCCAAGGCCCGTGGCACCGGCGAGGACGGAACCGACGGCGGCGGGCCCGCTGACGAAGACGCGGCCGATGCCGCGCAGGCTGGCTCGCAGCGTGAGTCGGCCGAGGCGGACGGATCGGCCGGCCAGGACGGCGAGGGCGGCACCGAGACGCCCGCGCGCCGGCGGCGGCGCAGGCGCCGCAGCGGTACGGCGGGCGATACCGAGGTGCCCTCGTCCGACGATCCGCCCAACACCGTAGTTCATGTCCGGGCGCCCCGGACCGCGGCCGAGGAAGCGGCCGGCGACGTCAGGTCGATCAAGGGCTCGACCCGGCTGGAGGCCAAGCGGCAGCGGCGCCGCGAGGGACGTGAGTCGGGCCGGCGCAGGCCGCCGGTCATCACCGAATCGGAGTTCCTGGCCCGCCGGGAGGCCGTCGACCGCGTCATGGTGGTGCGGCAGACCGGCGACCGGACCCAGATCGCGGTCATGGAAGACGGCATCCTGGTCGAGCATTACGTGGACAAGGCCAGCCACCAGTCCTATGTCGGCAATGTCTATCTCGGCAAGGTGCAGAACGTCCTGCCCTCCATGGAGGCGGCCTTCGTCGACATCGGGAAGGGCCGGAACGCGGTCTTGTACGCGGGCGAGGTCAACTTCGACGCCAGCGGCCTGGAGGGAGAGTCCAAGCGGATCGAGTCGGCGCTGAGGTCAGGCCAGTCGATCCTCGTGCAGGCGACCAAGGACCCGATCGGCCACAAGGGCGCCCGGCTGACCAGCCAGGTAAGCCTGCCGGGCCGGTATCTCGTCTACGTGCCCGGCGCATCGATGACCGGCATAAGCCGCAAGCTGCCCGACACCGAGCGGACCCGGCTCAAGCAGATCCTCAAGCAGGTCATGCCGGAGAACGCCGGCGTGATCGTGCGGACCGCCGCCGAGGGCGCGGCCGAGGAGGAACTCGCCAGGGACGTCAAGCGGCTGGCCGCCCAGTGGGACGCGATCGAGCGCAAGGCCAAGTCGGCGACCGCGCCCGACCTGCTGTACAGCGAGCCTGACCTGACCATCCGGGTGGTCCGGGACATCTTTAACGAGGACTTCACCAAGCTGGTCATCGCCAGTGACGGTGAGTGGGACATCGTGGACGAGTACGTCCGCTACGTGGCCCCGCACCTGGCCGACCGGCTGGAGCGCTGGACCGACGAGCACGATGTTTTCGCCGCGTACCGGATCGACGAGCAGATCGCCAAGGCGCTGGAGCGCAAGGTCTGGCTGCCGAGCGGCGGCTCACTGGTCATCGACACGACCGAGGCGATGACGGTCATCGACGTCAACACGGGCAAGTTCACCGGCCAGGGCGGCAACCTGGAGCAGACGGTGACCCGTAACAACCTGGAAGCCGCCGAGGAGATCGTCAGGCAGCTCCGCGTCCGGGACGTCGGCGGCATCATCGTGATCGACTTCATTGACATGGTGCTGGAGAGCAATCGCGATCTGGTGCTGCGGCGGCTGCTCGAATGCCTGGCCCGCGACCGGACCAAGCATCAGGTGGCCGAGGTCACCTCGCTCGGCCTGGTGCAGATGACCAGGAAACGGGTCGGGTCTGGGCTGCTTGAGGCGTTCTCGGTGCCGTGCGAGCACTGTAACGGCCGGGGCGTGCTTATCTCGCTGGAGCCGGTCGATCACGCACCGCTCAGCCAGCATGGCCGGCCGGGAGACGACCGGTCAGGGCCGGACGGCCGGTCCGGCCGGGACAGCGGTCGCTCCGGCCGGGATGGCGGTCGCTCCGGCGGGGACGGCCGGGGCAAGCGATCCCGCGGCGGCGAGGCGCAGGCGTCCGGGACGCAGGGAGCCGGGACGTCGGCGGGCGAGGCTGAGGCAGCCGGTGGCGGCCAGGCGGCTCAGGCCGACGCCGGCCAGGAGGACACGGGACAGGCCAGCGCGGCCGGTGTCGGCGCCACCGGCCACGGTGGCGGCCAGCCGGATTCTGGCGGTCAGCGGGATTCTGGGGTTCAGGCGGACGCCAGCGGTCAGGCGGGCCAGCGTCCGGCGGGTGGTCGCAGCCGGCGCAGGCCTGCCGCCCGGCGGGAGCAGGCCCCGCCCGCTCCCGAGCACACGGGCCAGGCCGATGGTGACGCCGGGCAGGGAGGCGCCGTCCCGGCGGATGCCAGTCAGGGAGGCGCCGGCCCGGAAGGCGCCAGTCAGGGAGGCGCCGGTCAGGCAGGAACCGGCCAGACCCAGGACGCAGAACCGGCCGCAGTATGAGGACGCTCCGATCTGATACTCTTTGAGGTCGGCGCATCAGGCGAGTCCGGCGACGGTAATTCACCGGACATCCGCCCGCAACACAGGCGAGCCCGTTCGCGCCGGTATCGGACGACTCCGCGGATCTCGCGGCGGGCCCGCACAAGGGAGAGAGAGTACTTCGGTGTACGCGATTGTGCGCTGCGGCGGCAGGCAGGAGAGGGCATCGGTCGATGATGTCCTGACCGTAGACAAGCTGGCCGGTGAGGTCGGTTCTGAGGTGAAGCTGGCCGCCCTTCTCGTGGTCGATGACGACGAGGTCATCAGCGACCCCGGCGAGCTCGGCAGTTACGAGATCACCGCCGAGATCCTCGGTGCGGCCAGCGGCCCTAAGATCAACATGATCCATTACAAGAACAAGACCGGCTACCGGCGCCGGATGGGTCACCGGCAGAAGTACACGCAGGTGAAGATCACCGGTATCAGCGGCGGGAAGGCCCGCGCCAGCTCAAGGGAGAAGGGCTGAGATGGCACACAAGAAGGGCGCCTCGTCCAGCCGTAACGGCCGCGATTCCAACGCCCAGCGGCTCGGCGTCAAGCGCTTCGGCGGTCAGCTGGTAGGCGCTGGCGAGATCATCGTTCGCCAGCACGGCACGCACTTCCACCCTGGTCTCGGTGTTGGCCGCGGTGGCGACGACACGCTTTTCGCGCTGGTCACCGGGAAGGTCGAGTTCGGCACCCGGCGCGGGCGCCGAGCGGTGAGCGTGATCCCGGTCGTGGCCGAGGTGGACGCACCGGCGAAGGCCAGCTAGACCCGCACGGAGCGGTTAACCGGGCGTAGCGGCCAAGGGCGGACCGGACACCGGTCCGCCCTTGGCGCGTCCGGCGCCCGGTGGGCCGGCGCCTGGCGCCCGGCGCGTCCGGCGCCCGGTGGGCCAGCGCCCGGTGGGCCAGCGCCGGTCGGTGAGTCGGCACGGCGATCGCCGGGCGGTGCGCTACGAAAGGGGTATGCCGTGGCCGAGTTCGCGGACCAGGCCCAGCTGAGGGTGCAGGCGGGGGACGGCGGGCACGGCTGCGCTTCCATCCACCGGGAGAAGTTCAAGCCTCTCGGCGGCCCCGACGGCGGTAACGGCGGCCGCGGCGGTGACGTGATCATCGAGGTGGACCCCGGCGCGGCGACGCTGCTCGACTTCCACCGGCGGCCGGTGCGGCGGGCGGGCAATGGCAAGCCCGGGTCCGGATCCAACCGGAACGGCGCGGAGGGCGCGGACCTGATCGTGCGGGTGCCGGACGGCACGGAGGTCAAGACCCTCGACGGCACCGTTCTCGCCGACTTGGTCGGAGCGGGGACCAGGTTCGTCGCGGCCAAGGGCGGCCGCGGGGGTCTCGGCAACGCGGCACTTGCGTCCGCCAAGCGCAAGGCGCCCGGCTTCGCCCTGCGGGGCGAGCCAGGGGCCGAGCTGCAGCTGCTGCTCGAGCTGAAGACGGTGGCCGATGCCGGGCTGGTAGGTTTCCCGAACGCGGGGAAATCGTCACTGGTCTCGGCGATGTCCGCGGCCCGGCCGAAGATCGCGGACTATCCCTTCACTACCCTGATCCCGAACCTGGGCGTAGTCGAGGCCGGGGAGGCCCAGTTCGTCGTGGCCGACGTGCCCGGACTGATTCCAGGTGCCAGCCGCGGCAAGGGCCTCGGCCTTGATTTCCTCCGGCATGTAGAACGCTGCTCCGTGCTGGTGCACGTGCTCGACTGTGCCACGGAGGAGCCGGGCCGGGATCCGATCAGCGATCTGGACGTTATCGAGGACGAGCTGACCGCGTACGAGGCAGCCACCGGCGCCAGCCTGCAGGACCGGCCACGGATCGTCGCGCTGAACAAGATCGACGTGCCTGCCGCGCGTGACCTGGCTGACCTGGTGAAGCCGGATCTGGAGGCGCGCGGCCTGACCGTCTGCGAAGTCTCGGCGGCCACCAGGGAAGGCCTGCGTGAGCTCGCGTTCACGATGGCGGCCGTGATCACGGCCGCCCGGGCCGCGGCCCCGCCCGCCGAGCCCACCCGCCTGGTCATCCGGCCAGAGCCGGTCGGGGGCCCGGACTTCGAGGTGATCCGGACTGCCGACAACACGTTCATGATCCGCGGCGAGAAACCGCGCCGGTGGATCCTGCAAACCGACTTCAGCAACGACGAGGCGGTCGGGTACCTGGCCGACCGGCTGGCGCGCCTGGGCGTCGAGGAGGCACTGGCCGAGGCCGGCGCGGAGCCCGGTGCCGAGGTGCTGATCGGCGAGGAGGACAACGCGGTGGTGTTCGACTGGGATCCGCAGCTGCCCACCGGGGCCGGCTTCGGCCCGCGCGGCACCGACCGCCGCCTGAGCCGCTAACCAGAGCCCGCCCAGTGACGACCAGAGCCCGCCCGGTGACGACCAGAGCCCGCCCGGTGACGACCAGAGCCCGCCTGGTGTGATCACCGTGATCATGTACCGGGCCGCGCGTGATAACGGGTGCCGTCTGCGCGGCGTGCCGTCCCAGCGCCAGGATTCCAGGCGCGGACGATCGGCCAGCGCCGCGCGGCCGGTGTTTCCAGCACCTCAAGGAGACCAGCGTCTCCCGCAGCCGGATCGGCGTAGAGCGCGTTAGTGGCGCCCGGGCGCGTTGCCTGCCATCTGAACGGGATATGGCCGGCGAGCGGTGGCCGCCGCGGGCCAAGCTGGGCGGCGTAGCTGAACAGATCGTCGCTCAGGTGCTCGAGGGCCGGGCGGTGGGTGCCGGGTGCCGGGCGGCGAGGGGTACGCGGCGTGTCGGTCCGGGTGGCGGCAGCGCCTTGGGGCAAAATATGACGAGGCCCCTCCATGTATGAGATGGAGGGGCCTCGCCCGGCCCGCACGGCGCTCTAGCGTGCCGATCACTCGGCTGCCCCGCGCCGCGCTGGACCGCCGCCGGTACTAGCCGCCCGCAGAACTTCCGGTCTCCCGGCCGCTCCGCGTCCCCGGGGTCGCCCTCGGGCTGGTGGCCGCCTCTAGCGGTGGATGTAGTTCTACTGCGTCCCGGCCCGCTCGCACAAGGGCTTCACGGCACCAAGTCCATGATTGTTTAGCCATGCACAGGACACCAGCTCTTTATCCCCCGTTTATAGTAGTTATCCACTGGCCTATCCACAGAGCTGTGCACAGGCGACGGGAAGCGCGCCGGTTATTGGTCGTCGTTCCTGTTGAACCTGCCGAACAGCTGCTGCCCGGCACCGACCGCGGTCTCGGCGACGCCGCGCATCGCGCCGATCAGCGGATCGGAGCTGCGGTTCCAGGACTCCTGGTACGCGCGGGCGGCCGACCGGACCTCCTCGCCCACCGAGGCCTGCGGGTCGTCCTCACGGCGCGGATAGTTGCCGGCCAGGATGTCGGCATAATCGCCGCTGCCGCCCCAGCGGTCCAGCTCGGCGAAGCGGACCACGGCGAAGGGGTGCGTGGTGCCCTGCAGCTGGAGCAGCTTCAGCAGGCCATCGCGCACGTCGGGGACCGCGTCGTACTCGTGCGCCTGCTGGTGGAACTCGTCGTGGCTCAGCTCGGACATCCGGTAGCCGCCCGCCGTCTTCATCAGCGCCCGCCGCGCCGCCTCCAGGTCCTGCGCGGCCAGCAGGCCGGCCCGGTCGCAGGACAGCTCGGACTTGCGGTACCACTCTTCCAGGCCCCAGATGATGCCGCGGAGCCCGAGATAGCCGATCGGCATCCAGGCCACCCGGGCAGCCAGCCTGATCAGGTGGTAGAGCATCGTCCGGTAGACCGCGTGCCCGGAAAGCACGTGGCCGAGCTCGTGCCCGATCGCGAATCGCATTTCCTCGGGGTCGAAGAGGTCGACCATGCCGGTCGTAATAACGATGAATGGCTTGTCGGAGCCGAGCGTCATCGCGTTCACCAGCGGGTCCTGGGTGATGAACAGCTCGGGGATGGTGGGCAGGTCCAGGACGTAGGCACCGTCCCGCATGGCCTGGTAGAGCTGCGGGAACTGGTGCTCCGATGCGCGCACCGAGCTGGCCAGGAACATCAGCCGCAGGCTGCGATCGTTGAACAGGCCCGCGAGGCGGCGCAGCAGGACGTCGAATCCGGTGAGCTTGCGCATGGCCACGAGGGCCGAGCGGTCGGCAGGATGTTCGTAGGCACGGGAGCTGATACCGGGCAGACGAACCCGGGATCGGTCGGGCACAGTAGTCATACCTGTCATCGTAGGTGCATCGGGCGGAGGCTGAACCATATGCAGGACGAGCAGAGGCCGGGCATTTTCGAGCCGGATGCGGAATCAATTCCCGACGATGCGCTGGCAGAGTTGCAGCAGGACCGGCTGCGGTCGCTGATCGACAGGCTGCTGGCCGCCGGCGGGGTCCAGGGCGGCCGGCTGCGGGAGGCGGGCGTCGGCGGCGGGCAGGACGTCACGCTCGATGACCTGCCGCGGCTGCCGATGACCGCCAAGCAGGACCTGTGGGACCACTACCCGTTCGGCATGCTAGCCGTGCCGCAGTCCGACGTGGTCGTGGTGCACGGCTCGACCGGAACCGGCGGGCGACCGACGCTGGTCGCCTATACCCGTGGTGACCTGCGTCTATGGGCCCGGATGTGCGCGCGGGCGCTGGCCGCCGCCGGGGCCACGCGACAGAGCATCGTGCACAATGCCTACGGCTACGGCCTGTTCACCGGGGGGCTCGGGATTCATCAGGGCGCGGTGGAACTCGGCGCCATGGTGGTCCCGGTGTCCGGCGGGCTGACGCCGCGGCAGGTTACCCTGATCCGCGACTTGCAGCCGGACATCCTGACCTGCACGCCGTCGTACGCGGTGCGGCTCGGCGAGGCGCTCATCGCGGCGGGGCTGCGGCCCGGCGCTCGGGCGGGCCAGGGGACCGGGCTGCGGGCCGGCGTGTTCGGCGCGGAACCGTGGACCGAGTCCATGCGGGCCCGGATCGAGGAGCTGCTCGGGATCACCGCCCTGGACATCTACGGGCTGTCCGAGGTCATCGGCCCGGGTGTCGCCGCCGAATGCCTGGTGGCCGCGGACGGGCTGCACGTCAACGAGGACCATTTCATCGTGGAGGCGGTCGACCCGGTGACCGGCGAGCGCGTGCCCGACGGCACGCCGGGGGAGCTGGTGTTCACCACCGTGACCAAGGAGGCGCTGCCGCTGCTGCGTTATCGCACTGGCGACATCGCGGCGCTGCGCCGGGGCAGCTGCCCGTGCGGCCGCACCCTGATCAAGATGACCAGGATCACCGGCAGGCGCGACGACATGCTGGTGATCCGCGGCGTGAACGTCTACCCGAGCGAGGTCGAGCGGATCCTGCTGGCCCACCCCGCGCTGGGACCTGACTATCTGGTGGTGGTCGACCACCGGCAGCCCCAGCCGCGGCTCATAGCATGCTGTGAATACAAAACGGATTACTCGGGCGAATTCCCGCCCGAGCGCGAACTCGAGGTGACGCTGCGGAACGAGCTTGGCCTCAGCGTCCGGGTCAGCGTGCTCCCGGCCGGGACGGTGCCGCGCACCGAGGTCGGCAAGGCGGTCCGGGTCGCGCGGTGGGGGGAAGGCGCGCCGCCGGTGCCCGGGCTGGATGGTTAGGTTCTGGGCATGACAACGATGTGGCCAGGGCCGCCGGGTACCTGGCCCCGACGGTGGCACACACGACAGCAGCACCCGCTAGAGCGGCGTACATGACGGGGGTGCAGATGCGGATCGGCGTGATGGGCGGCACCTTTGACCCGATCCACCATGGTCACCTGGTGGCGGCCAGCGAGGTGGGGCACTTCTTCGAGCTGGACGAGGTCATCTTCGTGCCGACCGGCCAGCCGTGGCAGAAGGAGTCGCGGCAGGTCTCCGAGGCGGAGGACAGGTACCTGATGACCGTGATCGCGACGGCGTCCAACCCCCGCTTTTCGGTCAGCCGGGTAGATATCGACCGGCCCGGGATCACCTACACCATCGACACGCTTCGCGATCTGCGTGTCTCCCGCGGGCCCGCCGAGTTCTTCTTCATCACCGGCGCCGACGCCCTGACCCAGCTGATGTCCTGGCAAAACGCTGACGACCTGTTCAAGCTGGCACATTTTGTGGGCTGTACGAGGCCGGGGCACCGGCTCAGCGACGATGGCCTGCCCGACGAGCGGGTCAGCCTGATCGAGATCCCGGCGCTGGCCATCTCCTCGACCGGCTGCCGGGAGCGCGTCGGGGCAGGCGAACCGATCTGGTACCTGGTCCCGGACGGGATCGTGCAGTACATCGCGAAGCGAAAGCTTTACCACGCGCCGTCCGCGCCGTCCGCGCCGTCCGCGCCGTCCGCCGGGGCCGGAGAGTGAGCCGGTTGCCGTGGCGGCTGGCCGAAACATCGGTGGACGCGGCATTTAGTCAGTGGGGCGGGTTACCCTGAACTGGCTTCGTCCTGTTGTTAACGGGGACGTGAGAGTGTAGAGGTCTAGGGCTTAGCCAAGGAGGACAAGCAGCACACGTGACAGCCACTGAGAAGGCCGTCGAGCTCGTTGAGATCGCCGCGGGGGCGGCGGCCGACAAGCTGGCCGCAGACATCATCGCCTATGACGTTAGCGAGCAGCTTGTCATCACAGACGCATTCCTGCTCTGCTCGGCATCCAACGACCGCCAGGTGAGGGCGATCGTTGACGAGATTGAAGACAAACTACGCAAAGCCGGCGCAAGGCCCGTCCGGCGCGAGGGTGAGCGCGAGGGCCGATGGGTCCTGCTCGACTACCTCGACGTCGTTATCCACGTACAGCACGCTGAGGAGCGGGTCTTCTACGCGCTTGAGCGGCTCTGGAAGGACTGTCCGCGGATACCGCTGCCCGAACCGGTCAGCGCGGGCCGACCGGCCCGCAGTAACGGCGCTGGCCGCCGCGATCCCAGCTGACGATGTCGGAGGCGGAGCAGGGCCCGGGGATCGGTGCCGGCCTGGCGACGGGTCCCAGTCCCGGGGCCGGGCCGGAGCGTGCTGGCGGCGGATCGGTGCGGCTGGTGCTGTGGCGGCACGGCCAGACGCGCTGGAACGCGGAGCGCCGGTTCCAGGGCCAGAGCGATGTCCCGCTGAACGCCAAGGGCCACCATCAGGCGCAGCGGGCCGCTCGTTTCCTGGCCGCCCTGCGTCCGCACGCGATCTACTCGTCCGACCTGTCGCGTGCCGCCGGAACGGCCGACCGGCTGGCGGAGTTGACTGGTGTCGCCGTACAACTGGACAAGGACCTCAGGGAGCGCCACGGCGGTTCTTGGGAGGGCCTGACGGACACCGAGATCAGGACCAGGTACCCGGCCGCCTACGCGACCTGGGTGCCTCCTGACGGCGAGTCGGTGGCTGTCGTCGCGGAGCGGGTCGCTGAGGTGTTCGAGCGAGTGGCCGATACGTTGGCGGTAGGTTCTCTGGCCGTCGTCGTGAGCCATGGCGCGGCGATCAACCTGGGCATCTCCCGGCTGCTGGGGCTGCCGGAGAACCTCCGGGTGCTCGGCGGCCTGGACAACTGCGCCTGGTCCGTGCTCGGCCGGCGAACCGGGCGCTGGCGGCTCCTTGAGCACAATGTCGGAACGCTGCCCGAGCCGGTCGGTGAGGACGGGGCGGAGGCTAGCCCGGAGCCTGGCGCGAAGCCGCCGCCCGGCGCCGGAGCCTGACAGGTTTCTTGTACACTGGCGAGGCGCCGCGGCCTGAGGTCTCGGCTCCCGAGGGGCTATAGCTCAGTTGGTAGAGCGCTTGCATGGCATGCAAGAGGTCTGGGGTTCGAATCCCCATAGCTCCACTCGGAGGTATTCACATTTCGCCAGCATTCATGTTCACATTTGGGTCTGACAGTCTGCTTGCGTGACTGTCCGGCCTTGAGGTGGTTCCTGGGCGCTGGTTTTGCTCGCTGGTGATGCTGGTTTGCCTGGTTTGGAGCATGCGGCGGCGTGGGCTGGCGGTGATGTGATCGGCGCTGCCGGATGGCTGCGTATGCGGGAATGGCGCCTCGGGTTATGGTGGCGCGGCTGCGAGGCTGGCGAGGGTTTTGCGGCGCCGGCGGCGGGTCCTGGGCGGCAGGCCGGCCGCGGCGCGCTGGGTGTTCTGTTCCTGGCGGGTGTCGTAGGCGGTGAGGATGCGCTGGTTGCGGGCGATGAGCAGGCAGCCGGCGAACAGCGCGATCGGGGTGAGGCCCATGAGGCGGCACCAGCCGCGGTTGATGTCGTTGGCGGCGGGGTCCTTGGCGGTCGAGAATGTCCGCTCGGCGGCTGAGCGCCGCGCGTAAGAGCGGCGGTGGGCTTGGGAGGGGTAGTCGTGTTTTTGCGCGGTCTTGGCGTGCACGCCGGGCGGGACGGTGATGGTCTGCTTGGTGCAGCAGGCCGGAGGGTGCCCGGGCGGGGCGAGTATCTCGGGCCGCTGGTAGCCCAGTGATAGCGATTGGGGTCGTAGCGGGCAGCGGAGCTTGCCCATGGCGGCCGGGCACATGACCCGGTGGTAGCCGTCTGCGTCGCCGGTGGTGATCTTGCCGAGCTTGTAGCGGGCGGTCTCGGCGGTCTGCTGGTCGTGGGCGGTGGTCTGCTGGTCGGTGGCGTCGCGGGCGAGCGGGCCGAGTTCGAGCAGCGGCCGGGGGGTGGCGGGGCAGTACAGGTTCCCGTTGGAGATGACGGCGCCGGCGTGGGTGCCGCGGGGTCCGCGGTCGTCGGGGTGGAGGTCCTGGATGAGCTGGGCTCCGGCGGCGCGCAGTGGCACGGCCCAGTTCCCGGGGATCCGGTGGGCGTAGCCGGAGTCGTCCAGGATGTCGCCGAGGGGGACGCCGGCGGCGGGCATGCGCTCCAGGACCGGGACCATGGCCCGGGCGGGGTCGCGGTGGCAGGTGGTGAGGGTCATCCGGCGGGCCAGTTCGGGCACTGCGGGGCCGTTGTCTTCTTTGACCATGGTGCCGGCCGAGATGTAGTAGCCGTAGAACAGCTCGTCTTTCTGGCCGGGGCTGTCGCCGCGGCGGTGTCCCCAGGACGCTTCGGGGTCGGCGCAGTGGCCGCCTTTAGCTGGCGGCGGGCAGGAGAAGGTTTCGAGGTCGCTCCAGTCGACGGCCAGCGCGCGGGTGGTGTCCTTGTGCTGCGGCGGGATGCTGGCTTCCAGCAGCGCGTCGAGGGTGGCGTCCAGGCCGGGTGAGGGGGCGCCGTCGGGGTGGTCTTTCCGGAGTGCGGTGACGACCAGGCGGAAGGTGCGCTCGACCTGCCGGTAGGTGAGCAGATGCGGGCCGTGTTTCCAGCCGGCGACCACGCCCAGGCGGATCCGGTCGGTCTCGGGGAGGCTGGTCAGGGCCTGGTGCACCCGGGTCAGGTGCGCGGGGCGGTGGTCGGCCAGGGTCAGCAGCATGCCGGTCAGCAGGGTGCGGGCCAGCAGCTGGCGGGGGCGGACGCCGGCCGGCAGCATTGCCTCGATCCTGCCCGCCGCCTGCGAGCGGTCGATGATCGCCTCCAGCCGCTGCAGCGGGACCGGCGCGCTCACCGCGTGCCCCCCAGCAGCGTCACTGCCTGAGCCTCGCCGGCGGGGTCCAGGCTGGCGATCAGGTCGCCCAGCCGCTGGGAGCAGGTGATCCCGGCCGCGTGCATGAACGTGGCCAGGCCGAGCCGCCCAGCGCAGCCGGCCAGCCAGGTCGCCCGCAGCCGGCTGCCCTCCAGCCGGGGCAGCCCGGTCCCGCCGGCCAGCGAGCGGGTCAGCGGGGTGGTCACGTTCCGCCGCCCGGGATCGCGGCCGCCGGTGATCAGGCGGGTTCCGGCGAAGCCCGCCGAGGCGAGCAGCCGGTCATGGTAGCGGGATGCGACCGGCACCACCCGGGGCGCACGGCCGCGGACCTGCACCACGACGCCGCCAGACCGGCAGGTGATGTCGCTGCCGCGGACGCCGCGCAGGTCAGCGCCGGCCAGTCCGGCTCCGGCGCCCAGGCAGATCAGCCCGGCCGCGCGCATCCTGCGGGCCAGCGTCGGCTGGGCATCGGCCAGGGCCAGGTACCCGGCGATCTCCGCGGCGCTGTAAGGGGCCTTGGCCCGCTCCCGCGGCAGCGCCGCCGGCGCGGGACCCAGCTGCGGGCCGGTCAGCCGGGCGGCGTAGCGCAGGTTCGTGCGGAGCGTCCGGCGGGTCGGGCCGGACAGGTCACGGCCGGCGGTGAGGATGAACCGCTCGATCACCGAGGGATGCAGGCACACCTGCGGGTCCAGTTCCAGCCCGGCCGCCGAGGCGAATGCGCCGAGCTTGCCGCAGGCGAACAGCAGCGCCTTGGCCCGGGCAGGGTCCTGCGGCGCGCACCGGGCCGCGGCCAGCCGGGCAAAGGCCGCGGCGGGCTCGCTCAGCGACGGCGGCCGGTAGCCGGCGATCAGCTCAGCGGCCCGCCGCGAGGATGCGGGCACGGGCGCTGGCGAGGGTGCTCCCCGGCGCGGAGTTGTCACACTGTAGGCATACAGTACGATATGGCCGGGATGGGGGATGTGTGCCAGCCTGGGACCGTGCGTGTCGCCGCCGGTCACCAGGCCGAAGCCCGGGAGATCGCCGACGAGCTCGCGGCGATCGCCCGCACGGGCATGATCCTGCCCGGCTCAATCACCGAGCGGCGGACCCGCTGCGGGCGGTCCAACTGCGGCTGCCACGCCGACCCGCCCCGGCTGCACGGCCCCTACAGGCAATGGACCCGCAAGATCGCCGCCCGGACCATCTGCCGGTGGCTCAGCGCCGAGCAGCGCGACGACTACCAGGCCTGGATCGACAACGACCGGCGGCTACGGGAACTGCTCGCCCGCCTCGAAGCCCTCGGCGCCGCCGCCCTGGAAGCTGACCCGCGGCTGCACAGCCAGCGCCGCAGCCGCGCAGGCCGGGCCAGCTGACCACTACCCGCTGCGGGCGCCGGACCCACCGACACCAGCCCGGCCCTGGCCAGCCCTCACCAAAAGGACGAAACGCCCAGACCATTGTGAGCGTATCCCGCTTAACCTGTGGGTGACCTCCGGATCAACGCCCATCCGGCCAGGTCAGGCCCAAAGGTGAAGACCTCACCAGGTCATGAACACATTTCGAAAAACCTGCCGATGACCAGGTCGGCCCCCGAGGGGCAGTTGAGGGGCACGCCTGCCGGGGGCCGGATTGCTGACCTGCGGGAACGTGAAGTGTTGGCCTGCCTGGCGGTCGGGGCAGGGCTTTCACGATATGCAAGAGGTCATGAGTCCGGGATCATAGGTTCTGGGGGGCTTGGCGCAGGCCCCGCGCGGCGCTGATCTGGGGGACGTCGGCCACTGTTCCGGTGGACAATTCTATTGAGAACCTACATCGGCTGGCGCATGCGCCAAATCAGTGAGAATGATCATTGGAGTCTGCCGCTGGGACTATAGGGGGCCGCCCGAAGACGAGCCATCTGCCATCCTTGTTACGCAGCGTGACCAGCGACCCAGGCGCGAGTGTGGAATATCCGCGTTAGGTACTCCAGTGGCCCATCGGGGATTATCGGCCGAAGCGCGCGGATTAGGTCGATCTGGTTCGCCACGATCTTCAGCTCGTGGCATCGGAGACGACCGAATTTTCATGTTATGAGAGTGCGTCTAACTGTAGGTTGAGAATTACCGCTTGCGCCCGCTCCTAAGATGGACGTCGAGGAGGCTTGATGATCGGCAGATCTGGACGATGCTTACCCAGTGCGGCAACAACTTTTCTGATCGCATGCGCTGCGTTGGCGCTCGCCGCTGTTACTGGCTGCTCCTCAGGCCAGCGGCCAGCCGCCAGCAGAGCGGCGCCAACAATGCCGCCATGCTCAGCAAAGGCGCTCTTTGCCGCAGCCGAGGCCGGACAGCACTTCAGCGCCAATTCACCCGGCTACAGCATCATCCTCAAGCCGGTCGCGACGGGCGCTAAATGCGATGACGGATGGGCCATAGCCCTCATCAGTCATCCGTACGTTGGTCAGACAGATGGGGGCGTCCTCTTCCGCGCTGTGCACGGCCGCTGGGTGTTCCACTCTGAAATCGGCGGACTGGCTGCGGACTGCATCCTGGAACTGAGCGGGGTACGGCGCGGGTTGCCACGGTGCTGATACCGCCGTCGCAATCCGAGTCGGCCTCTTATTGCACTCAGTAAGCTCTTGGCCAGGGAGTGCCTATGTCTACCGACGCCTGGGTGATGCGGTCAGCAACTTCACAGACCAAGTACGCGGCGTTTGTCTCCTATAGCCGCAAAGACGAGGCCATCACCTCAGCACTGCGTTACAGCCGCACAGATTCGGCAAGAGGTGGTTTGAGCTACGGGCCCTGCGGCTGTTCCTCGATAGTGCAGGTGTCCGGGCAGGCGAGCCTGTCTGGGACGAACTGCAGGCGGCAATGGACACCTCAGGGTTCCTCATGCTGGTCGCCTCGTCTTACTCGGGCGCCTCGACGTGGGTGAATGAGGAGATCACGTACTGGCTCACAGATCACCCCCCGAACACGGTCCTGATCGTGCGCGCGGGCGGCGATATCTACTGGGATGAGGCTACTGGCGATTTCAGCTCGGGGTCCGATGCGATCCCCGAAGTCCTGCGTGGCCGGTTCGAGAAGCTGCCATCGGTTGTCGACATCGAGGGCCTGGATCCCGCGGGCGCGCTCTTCCGTGATCAGGTCGCGGTTCTCGCTGCGCGCCTTCATGGGAAGCGGAAGGAGGATCTCTACGACCGTGATGTCAGTGAACACCGGAAGCTGCAGCGCCTGCAGCGATCGGCCATCGGCATCCTCGCCACGCTCCTGGTGCTCACGCTCGCCGGTGCATCCGCAGCTCTGATACAGCGCGACGCCGCACTCGCGCAAGCACGGCTGGCACTATCCCGAGCCCTCGCAGCTGAGTCGGCCGTCTGGGTTCCAAAGGACGTAGACCTCGGGATGCTTCTCGCGGTACAGGCCTACCGGACTGATGACACTGTGCAGGCTCGAAGTGCGTTGCTGGACGCGCTGATGGCCAACCCGCCGCTGGAGAGCATCTTCCGGCTGCCGGGATCCTCACGGGACCTAAGCCCGGCAGGCTATGAAGTCGCAGTCGCTGGCAGAAGCGGTGTCACCGTATGGGATGTCGCGACTGAGCGTCGCGTTGGGCGACCGTTCGGCATCGAGAAGCGCGGCGAGCACCCGCCGCCCACTGCTTACCCGCCTTTTATAACGCGGCCTTCAGCCCGCGCGATGGGCAACTGGCCGTTTATACGCCGGGCGGCGAGATACAACTGTGGGATTTGGCAACGCACCGTCTCGTTTCCTCGGCGCGCGACCCCGCGCAGAACTTCGGCAGTCCTGCCGAGCCCCAGCTCATTTACAGTCCCGATGGCCGCTATATCGTGTCGACAGGTTGGGACGGAGCGTACGTCTTCGACGCGGCCACGCTGCGGCTGATCGCCGGGCCACTTCCTATCCCAGGGATGACGCCGAACGTTCTCACGGCTGCGTTCAGCCCGAACGGACAACTGCTCGCGCTTGCGGGCTCGGCTATTAACGATGTCATCTACGACACCGCCTCCTGGCGCCAAGCGGCAGCCTCGCCACCCGCTCTTCACCGCCGACCTGGCTTTCAGCCCGGACGGCCGACAGCTCGCCGTGCTGAGCAACTTCGGCGTACAGCTCTACGACGTGCAAATGGCGCGTCAGCGACTCTCCCTGCCCGGGCCGGTACAGACCATGGACGGGCCACTCAATCAATACACCGTGGCCTGGAACTCATCTAGCTCGCTGCTGGCAACCGGAGGCGATGACGGCACAGTCATCTGGAGACCCGGGAACGGCAAGGTTGTCACCACCCTGCGAGTACATCCGGCTGGCAGCCGCTCGACGACGTGACGGATGTCGCGTTCGACGCCTCTGGTCAGCATCTCGTCAGCAGCGGCGCGGACGGTGTAGTCACGTGGCAGCTCGACCGCACTGAACTGGCGACCACTGAGGCGGCCGAGCCTGGCGGAACGGCCGCGATCTATACGCCAGCGTTCAGCCCCGACAGCCAGCTCCTGGCTACTGCCAACCGCGCACATGGGACACTTCTCTGGAACGTCGAGTCAGGCGAGCCAGCCAGCCAGCCAGTCGTGCCTCAGGGCGCGCGGGTAGGCGCCGTGGCGTTCAGCCCTGACGGGCGAGCACTGATCATCGGCGAGCGAGCCGACGTAGCGGTCTGGGACTTTCAGGACCAGAGAAGGCTCGGCGCTGCGATGACGGATATCTACGGTGCCCCGGAGGACGGGATTAGCCCGCAGGTCGATGACGTTGCGGTAAGCGCGAACGGCAGGTACGTGGCCGCTGCTGAGGGCTGGGGGTTCACAGTGTGGGATCTCCGCATGCGGCACGTGGCCCTTCAGGTTCAGATGCCCTATGCCGACTCAAATGACGTTGCGTTTCAGCTCGCGTTCAGCCCCGATGGATCCACCCTGGCCATCCCCGTTGCTAACAACGTCGAGCTGTGGAGCATTGCTCGCCGCCGTATCTCGGCAGTCATCCATGTCGGCAGCGCGGTCGATTCAGTAGAGTTCGCACCTGACGGGCAGTTCCTAGCGATCAACACCGCCGTATCCGCTACCCGGCTATGGGGTCTCCAGGACCATCAGTGGATCACTGCGGCTATGTCGGATGGGCCTGTATCCGGAGTTGGCGCGTACCAGGATCCCGTGGCCGTCAGTGCGAACAGTTCCATCGTTGCAACGGCATCAGGAGGCGAGGATACGGTCACGCTTTGGGATGTTGCGACGGGCAGTCAGATCAGCGTGCTGGCCTCGCCGAGCCCCGCGAGCACCTCCACCACCATAAGCGGGCTCGCGTTCAGCCCGACAGGTCAAACTCTCGCCGTGACAACGACGGCAGGAACCATGAGCTTGTGGAATCTCGACCCTCAGCGGTGGGTCAGCATGGCATGCGACATTGCCGGACGCGACCTAACGCCGACGGAGTGGCAGGATTCATCGGCTCCGCCGAGCCCTATCAGCGCACCTGCCGCTGAGGTGGCTGCGATGGGGGAGTGGGCGTCACAGGGTTCCAGCGGAGTCACGAGGCGGGCGAGGGGATGCTGCTACTGGCATATTCGCCTGGCCGCGGGCCTTCGAACGTAGGGTCGATGACGGTGAGATCCGGCGATTCGAGCAGTTACGGGAAGATCATTTCGAGGGGCAGTTTGAGGGGCAGAATGGCGCCAGCAGGGGCTCGTGTGAGCTAGTTCCAGCTTGCGTGAGCTAGCGTATGGCCTGATCAAGCTGCATATGGCCTGGTCGGGGAACTCGCGAGTGTTTCATGGCATGCAAGAGGTCTGGGGTTCGAGTCCCCATAGCTCCACGTTTTCGCAGCTCAGAGGCCCTTTGCGGGCTCCGTATTTGATCTTTGACCGCTTGCGAGGTTGCAAGAAGTCATGGCATCTGGCGAGACGGCAGGACGTGATGTTCTCGCAGGTCAGCAGGATGTAGCGGCCGCTGAACGGATATAGCGGCGGCCCAGCTGGAAGCCAAATGGATAGCCAGCACGCTGATCTGGGGTCCTGCCGAAGATGGCAGCCGGGCACCTTGAAGTGGCTGCGCCCAGGTACTTTGTCACGCTGAGTGAACACCGTTCCTGAAGCACGGGAGTCAGCTGCCAGTGCTGCCGACTATGCAGCGCCGACCGATCGCTAGTTCGCCGCAGTAAGCGGCAAAGAAGGCTAGTTCTGGCCCCCGTCACAACCGGGCCGGGCCCTGCCGCCTCCAGCGGAACGCCGGGCGGTCCAGGCCCCTGACTGCCCTGCGCACGAGCGGATGCACCACAAAGAACCGATGAAGTGGCACGCACGCCCCCCTCTGGCTACGGGCAGTCGAGCTTCCAGCACCCGGACGGGATGTTCCACAGCGACCCCTACCGCGGAAACCTGCTCCGCGACGGGCACCACGCGGTAACCCACTCCCTGAGAGGCCGCACACTAGAACCGAAAGCAAGGACGCATCAGGCCACGGTCTCGCATTTACGCATATGCCGATGAGCGGAAGACGGGGAGTGTCAGCCGAGTCCCGAGACAGGCAGTGTCGGCGGTCCTAGACATGGGTGGACGTTGTGCTCTCCATTTCAGCATGAACGTGCTAACTATGTGTCGCTACATCGGATGACCGTGGATGATCTTGGAGGAGTGATCATGAAAGCGTCCAGCCCAACTAGAGAACGTCCGGACAGCGTTCGGGAGACGGGTTGACGCGACGCATTTGGCCGCTTAACTGGACTGCTAAGATCCGAGGCGGATCGAGGGAGGGCTTGTGTACGAGTTTCATAAGCATTTGTTCACCCCGGGGCATTGGTGACTAATACCCTATTTAGCCCAGTTCGGGCTTACGCGGCGCTGATGGTTGAAGAGTCGAGTGGGGCGATCAAAGGCTATCTGTTCGATCAGTACGTCCGAGCGTGCGGGTTCACCCCGACCGGTTCGTGGGTGTTCGTCGTCCTTCCGTCCGGTGACTGTGAATTCACACTGCTCGCCCCGGGTGAAGCGCGTTGGTGTTGCGAGCGACGCGCTGAGATCTCAGCGCGCGTAGGCCTACCGACGGTAGGGATGCCCCCTGGGGGGAGCGAGCTAAACATGTCGCCATACCGAGAAGGGAACGGAACATGAGCAGCGATCAGATCCGGTTCGAGGGCACACCCACGCCTAGTGTCGAAGCACGGCTGCAGGCGCTCGATGACGCGTACTTGGAGTTGCTCCATGGACAGCAGCCGGCTTTTCGCTATCTTCGATAACGGGTTCGATAACGGGTTCGATAACGGGTTCGACAACGGGTTCGACTGAGCGAGAGTGCCGGCGCGATTAAAGCGAGCGGTTGGTGCTTGAACTTCTGGTGATCCAGCCCACAGCCCGCTGTAACCTCGACTGTGGGTACTGCTACGTCCCTGACCGCGACGATCCGACCCGCTTGCCGACCGGACTGCTGGAACTGCTCTTCCGCGCCGTCAACCGTTCGAGGCTCACGAACGGGCAAAAGGATCTGCGGGTTCTCTGGCACGCGGGCGAACCGCTGGCGGCAGGCCTCAGCTTCTACCGCGAAGCCTTCGATCTGATCGACGAGATCCTCGACGGACGGTTGAACGTGCGGC
>CAWIXN010000010.1:0-42626 GCA_963840095.1 uncultured Actinomycetota bacterium
CCAAGACTTGTCGGCCCAACGTCTGTCAATCAGGGGGTGGGGCCACCGATCATCCGTAGGTGGGGCCGCAAGTCACCTACAGAGCCAGAGGATCTGAGTTCCTCGTACCGCGCCCAACCGTTCTGGCGGCTCGGGCAACTTCCGCCAGCCTGCCGCGTTCACGGCCGCGGCGTAAGCGTGCCTGCCGGAGGCGGGCCCTACCGCGCGGTGCGGGTGGTGATCCGCACCGTGGGCACGGCCGAGGCCAGGCGCAAAATGTCATCTGGATCGGCGGTCACGATCACCGCGCGGCCGTGCATTGACGCTACAGCGACCGAATGCGCATCGACGATGTCCGTTGTGCTCGCGCCGACGCCGTGAAGGATGGACCCAACGCGGCGGGCTAGGTCGAAGTCCGTCGGCACCACCCGGACCGCGGGCCGCTCAGCGCGGGTGCCGCGGTGTCGCGCCAGCAATGCTTCGACGCCGCGGGTGCGTCCGGCGCCCCGGCAGCACTCGGCACAGACGAGAGCCGGGACCAGGACGTCGCTCTGGCGCTCCCAGGCCTCGGTCAGCAGCGCGCGCAGCCGGTCGGGCGGGGGCTGCTCGGTCAGAGCGTCCAGGCCGTCAGCAGCCAGGATGAGTGGCGGGCCAGTCATCCTGCGGCCACTCCCGGACCGTCCCCGGCCTCTTCGAACGCGGCCGCTGCGTCTGCCCGGACCTCAGGCGGTACCGGGCCCGCCGTGGCCTCCCACCGGTCAAGAAGGTGCCGCAGCGTAGCCAGCCGGCCCAGGCGCTCCACGTGTTCGGCTAGCGCGGTATTAACTACGGCGGACAGTTTCTCCTCGCCGAATGCGTGCGCGAGCTCGACAAGCTCCTCGTCCACGGTGACGGTTATCTTACGCTTCGCCATACGACCATACTACTCCGACATCCTGGCCGCCTGGCGCGCGGAAACCCCCGTGCCCGAGGAGGTCCGGCGCCAGGCCGAAGCCGAGCTGGACCAGGCTGGGCTGACCGGCCACCCCCAGCGGGGCGGCAGGATGGCCGGGTGAGCGCGGCTGCGACGACCGGGCTCGGGCTGATGTGCGCGGACACTAACCACGATGATGTCGTGGACGTCCACGTCGTGCTCTGCGCCCGGCAGCGTCATCACGCTATCGTCACAAGCGACCCCCGCGACATCGCTCGCGTCGACCCGACGGTGCCGCGAGTTCTCGTCTAGCCTCGGTTGAGGAATATGAGCGGGCCGCGTAGGTGCCCAGGTCAAAACCGGTGGCTGACTTCTGGAACCCGGCAACCACCTCCGCGCCATGCCTGTTGGCGATGGCGCAGGTCAGCCACTACATCGAGTATTCGGGCCGCACAGAGGCGCTCGTCAGGGAGCCGGCCACTCTGGCAGGTCGCATGACGCCCAGAGCCGGTCTAGTGGAAGGACGGTGATCCAGCCATCGCGGGAATAGGCATGGACCCCGGTGTAGAGGATGATCGCTTCCTGGAGCCGGGTGCCGAGGCGGTCTTTCAGCTGGCGGAGGCCGCGGAGGTCGTCGGAGCCGATCCGGGTACCGGCCTTGATCTCGAAGGCGATTACACAACCGTCGTCGCGCTCAAGCACGAGGTCAACCTCGTCGCCGGCTTCGGTGCGGAAGTGCCCGGTGGTTACTGGCGCGTCCGACCAGCTGGCCTGCTTGAGGATCTCCCCGACAGCGAAGGTTTCGAGGAGGTGGCCATAGTCGGTCAGAGCCGCGGGCATGGCCTGGGCGATCTTTTCCGGGGTGAGATTAAGCAGCCATGCCATCACGCCGGAATCGACGAGGTGCAGCTTCGGGTGCTTGGCGATGCGTGAGCCGAGAGTCGTGCCCCATGCGGGCAGCCGGTAGATGAGGAATACGGCTTCCAGCAGCTTGATGTAGTTCTCGGTCGTGGACTTCTCGAGGCCGATGGCTCCGCTGATCGCCGCCATGTTCAGGACCTGGCCGGATCGGGCGGCGAGCTGGCCGAGGAGGCGGGGCAGCATTTCGCGCTGCCGTACTCGGGAGATGTCCAGGACATCCTTGTCGATGACCAGGCTGACATAGTTGGAGAACCAGCGGGACCGGGAACGGCCCGGCGGGCGGCGAAGCGCCACGGGCATCCCGCCAGACGTCGAGCGCTCGGCATACTCGCCTCGGGTGGCTGGGACCTTCGGCAAGGCCATATCCACCCCGGCACCGTCCAGGAGCCTGGCGACGAAGGTCTCGCGGACGCCGTCGATCTCCCCTTGCGACAGCGGTAGTACCGGGATGATGTCCACCCGCCCGGTAAGCGCCTGCGCCGCTTCGGGCAGGGTCGCGTACCGGGTCGACCCGGCCAGGACGTAGCGTCCGGGCCGCAGATCCCGGTTCAGCTGAGCCTTGATGGCATCCAGCAACTCCGGCACGTGCTGATATTCGTCGATCAGGACGAGCTGGTCAGATTCAACGAACCTGGCCGGATCGTCTCGCACGGCCGACCTGGTGGCGGGGTCATCGCAGTCGATCACGGATCGCCCCAGCCGCTCGCCCAGCTGGCCGAGCAGGGTACTCTTGCCCACCGTCCGTGGCCCGTTGAGAACGACGACGGGCTCTTCGGCCAGCCTGGCTTCCACCACGTCCACGAGCTGCCGCTTCGCCAGGCCGGTCAAGGCTCCGTGCATAACCCGAATGCTACCGCTTGAGTTCCGCGACTCCAACCGATATTTTCCGTATTTCCAGAGACTGTCTTCCGTGTTTCCGCCGCCACAGCGACCGCCACTCCCGTTAGGAATCACCCGCGATCAGCGGTGGAAACCCGAGATGGCCGAGTGCCAGCAAGCGTGCAGTCTCACCTTGTCCGACGGTGCCTTCACGGCACGTGCAGGATGAGGGCGTCATCAACTGCGCGCAGATCCCCTGGATCGGAGGTGACAACATGCAGGTTCCGCTGCCGCGCGCACAGAGCAACGCAGACATCGACCACATCGGCGTGGCCGACCGGCCGCACAGCAGGCTGACAGCGCGGGCGACCGGGTCCAGCGCGCTGGGAAGATGCTCGGCAAAGCCGATCTCTCGGGGGCTGGCTGGCCGGAGGAGTTCACGCTCGGGTGCAGCAGCCTGCGGGTCACCCGGTCAGCGAGTGGCTATCCTGGTGCCATGCCGGACACGCCGCGTACGCTGACCGCAGCGCTGCACCAGGAAGAGGACTGGTTTATCGCGCAGTGCCTGGAGGTTGACGTGGCCAGCCAGGGTCACACAATTGACGAAGCCCTGGCCAACCTGGCCGAGGCCGTCGAGTTGTATCTGGAAGAAGTAGACGATCCGGCTGGGCACGTCACGGCGACTCCGCTGGTGACCTCCTTCCAGCTACCCGCTGCGTGAGCCCCGCTCTCGCTGATCTTCCAGTACGCAAGGTCACCCAGGCGCTGCAATCGGTCGGCTCCTCCTATGTGCGGACGATGGGCAGCCACGCGGTTTACCGCAAACCGGGAGGGCGGGTGGCTGTCATCCGCAGCATGGCGTGGTGAAGCGCGGCACGCTCGCGTCGATCCTGCGGCAGGCGGGCCTGACCCCTGCCGAGTTCCTGAAGCTCCTCGACTGAGCACTGCCCAGGCCATCGCCACACCAGCGGGAGTCACATACGACCTTCCGTACCATGATGCGTAATTAATGGAGGCGATCCTTGGCTCGCGCCGGCGGTTTTCGGCCAGCCTTATGGACGTTCTGGTGCGCGGTGAGTGAAGCCAGAGGCGCTCCAGGCTCGGCCTCGAAGAAGCGAGTGCCCCGGCCCGAGCGGTTCCCCTGCACGCCGGACCGCGCTAACGGCCCGGTTGGCGTCGCCGTGGTCATCGACGCGTCAGGAATGGTGATTGCTCTCCTGGGGAGGACTTCGGACGCTGCTGCCCCTGCGGGGGCGGCACCTTGGCGCCGAGATGTGCCGCGCGCCGCGCCCGCGGGCGGCAGCACCAGGCCGCGCGGCCCGGCCAGGCCCGCCGACAGCAGCGTCGCGTTGCGGCGGCGGTCGGCCTGGATCGAGCGCCAGAACGCAGCCCAGCGCCAAGGCGACCGCAGTGCGTAACACCACGTGTTACTATCGATTGCATGGGCACGAAGCGATTCAGCGTCAGCACGAAAGAAGAGACCCATGACCGCATCCGGGCCCACGCCGAGGCCGCGGGAGTGGACATCTCCACCTACATGATCGCCGCCGCCGTTCAACAGATGATCCGCGACGACCAGGCCGCCGCGTCATTCACCACCATTGACGCCGAGATCGCCGCGGACACGGCCGGATCTGGCAGGGTCGCCTGACCGTGTCCCCGCGTGACCTGCTCGCGAATTACCCAGACACAAGGACCGGTGAACGTGTGGTCTACTACGACGCCGGCATGCTCATCGCCCTGCTGGACAAGAACGTCCGTGCCCGAATCACCCACGAGGCGCTCACGGCATCCCCGCACCGGCCCATCATCACCGGCCCGGTCCTGGCTCAGGCATGGCGCGATGGCCCGGCGATCGTGCACACGCTCGCCGGGATCGCCGACGAGTGCACGATCCTGCAGGCCAAAGACGACATCGGGCCACTCCGCGGCCTCGAAGAAGGAATCATCGGCTGCCTCCCGTGTCATCGTGTCTACCGGCGGGCGGACTTCCAGCGCGCCGGGAAGATGCTCGGCAAGGCCGATCTGCCTGCCAAAAAGAAACCTGACGCGGTCGACGCCCTGATCGTAGCCGCAGCCGCCTGGCACGGGCCCTCCCTGATCCTCACCAGCGACCCAGAGGACCTCATCGCCTACCGAGCGGTACTCGACACACATCAGATCGAGATCATCTCCGTTAACTGAGCTGACAAGCACGTTCGCTCCACCAGCAGGTCCACACCCTGGCCCCCGGCCTACCTGCTCCCACCAGCATGGATGAGGCCTTTAGTGCAGCACTTAGCCGGTCATCGCCGCCGGGACAGCACCTGCTCTTACGCGGCCAGGAATTCCCAGGCGCAGGGCGCGGCGAGGCACTCGCAGATCCGTCCATCCGCGTCATGCTGTGCAGGTAGCGCTACCGCGCGACGATAGCGCTATGGCGACGATACAGGTGCGCGAGGTGCCCGAAGAACTGTGCGAGGTGCTCCGCCGGCGAGCGTGCCGGGTACTTCCCGGCGGGCGAGTTGGCCCCGCCTGAGGGCACTGAGCGCCGTGCTCCCGACCCGCGTGGCCCTGGACGGCCAGTGGGCCGCCCTGGCCCGGCCAGGCCCACATAATCCAGTGACCCGGCTCGTCAGCAAAGTATGATAGTTGTATGAAACGCATCACCGTGAGTCTTCCCGACGAGCTGGTGGAGAAGGTCAAGCGCGCTGCCGGAGGCGAACGGCAGGTCAGCGCGTATGTGGCCAGGGCACTCGAGGACTACCAGGAGCGCGAGGACCTGGACGACATCCTGGCCGCCTGGCGCGCGGAAACTCCCGTGCCCGAGGAGGTCCGGCGCCAGGCCGAAGCCGAGCTGGACCAGGCCGGGCTGACCGGCCACCACCGGCGGGGCGGCAGGATGGCCGGGTGAGCGCGGCTGCGACGACCGGGCTCACGCTCGACACCGGCGCGCTGCTGGCGCTTGACGACCCCGCCAAGGCCGTGGCGATGCAGGCCCGCCTGGAGGCAGCGCGGCGGCGCGGCGGTACCATCTGCATCCCCGCCGAAGTCGTCGCGCAGGCGTGGCGCAGCTCCCGCCAGGCTCGCCTCGCCCGACTGCTCAAGTCTCCGGACATCGACATCGCAGTCATGACGCTCAGCGTGGCCCGCAGCATCGGGCTGATGTGCGCGGACACTAACCACGAAGATGTCGTCGACGTCCACGTCGTGCTCTGCGCCCGGCAGCGTCATCACGCTGTCGTCACCAGCGACCCCCGCGACATCGCTCGCATCGACCCGAAGGTGCCTCGAATTCTCGTCTAGCCTCGACTCCTTCCCGCGGACAGGTGACTGCATCAGCACGCCCTAGGCGTCCCGGACCGTCTCGGGCGCGTACTTGTCCCGATCTAATGGCCCAGCGCCACGGCACGGCCATGACCATGATGCTCGGCAAAGCCGATCTGCCTGCCAAAAGAAACCTGACGCGGTAGACGCCCTGATCCTAGCTGCAGCCGCCTGGCACGGGCTTTCCCTGATCCTCACCAGCGACCTAGAGGACCTCATCGCCTACCGGACGGTACTCGACACACACCAGATCGAGATCGTATCTGTTAACTGAGCTAACAATCACATTCGCTCCGGCGGCTGACCCAAGGGTGAGACCGCAGGGCCTGCTGAGCCCGATCCGCAAGCGTGCGGCACACCGGCTGAGAACCATCCGTTTAAATGCTGAATGAAACCTTGTTCGGTACTAATGTGCGGATTTCATGGCCAGAGCAAAGGCCCTTGTCCGACGGTGCTTTCATGGCACGTGCAGGATGAGGGCATCGTCGACGGCACGCAGATCCTCTGGATCGGAGGTAACGACATGCCGGTTCCGCTGCCGCGCGCAGAGGGCAACCGAGACATCGACCACATCGGCGTGGCCCGACCTGCCGCACAGCAGGCCGACAGCGCGGGCAACCGGGTCGTCGAGAGCGACGACCTCTGTGCGCTCGTCGCTGAGCAGCGCGGCGATCCGCGCCCGTCGAGGTCCGCCGCGCCAGGCCTGGGCAACGACACCCGCGGGCACCGCGACTTCCCAGTCACGCCGGTCGATTTCCTCCAGCAGAGCCTGCATCCGCCTGCTGCGACGCCCGATCGCGATGAGAGCGCCGGCATCGAAGGTGATCGCGCTGGTCACTCGACTCCGAGCGCCCGCCGGGCCCACGCGTAATCTTCCTCGCTCGGCTGCCCGTCCTCAGCCCGCATGTCAGCGACCAGGCGGGAGATTGACCTAGTCCGCGCCGACTGCGCCATCGCATCGGCGATGTATGCAGAGACCGAGGCTGCCCGGCCTTCGCGCACAGCCTGTCGTGCCTGCTCAGCCAGCTCGTCAGGCAGGCTCACAGCCAACTTAGTAGTCATACCAGCAGCCTACCACAGTCATACCCGGGTAGTGCTCCGGTCGCCGGCCTACCAGCGTTCAAGCGAGCTGACGGCGCGCGAGGTCGGCAAACGTGCCCGGCACGGCCGACAGCTCAGCGAACGTGCCCACCTGCGCAACGTTCCCCTTCTCCAGCACGTATACGCGATCCGCGCTCTGGATCGTCGAGAGCCGGTGCGCGATCACGATGCGCGTCACCTGGAGCCGTGCGAGGCTCGCCGTGACGATGGCCTGCGTAACGTTGTCGAGCGCGCTCGTGGCCTCGTCGAAGATCAGGATCCGCGGCTGCTGGGCGAGGGCGCGCGCGATCAGCAGGCGTTGCCGCTGGCCGCCGGAGATCGTCGACGCGCCCTCGACGACCACCGTCTCCATCCCCATCGGCATCGCCCTGATGTCGTCCGCGACGCCGGCTTTCTCCGCAGCGTCCCAGGCCTGCTCGCGCGTGATCGACGCGCCGCCGGCGATGTTGCTGAAGATCGTGCCGGCAAGAAGGCGCGCTGTCTGGATCACCGTGCCGATCTGACGGCGGACAGCGGCCAGGTCCAGCTTGGCGAGATCCTTTTCGCCATAGGCGACCCGCCCCGCCTCGGGGGACTCAAACCCGAGCATCAGGCGCACCATCGACGATTTGCCGGCCCCCGACGGTCCCACCAGGGCGACGAACTCGCCTGGCGCCGCCGAGAACGACACGCCGTTGAGCACCAGCGGAGCTTCCGGGAAGTAGCGGAAGTTGACTCCCGATATCTCGACGGCACCGGTCAGCACGCCAGGGTCTTCCCGCCCGCCGCCGATCTCGACGGGTCCCTCGAGCACGGGCCGCGCCTGCTCGAGCAGGGGCACGGCGACCACGATCGCGGACAGCGAGCTCAGGATGGCCAGGAGCCCCGCTGACACCTGCGCGAACGCCACCGTGAACTCCATGTAGCTGCCGAGTGTTACCGAGCCAAGGCCTCTCGACGCGACCACGGCGACGATGGCGAGCGTGCCGAGCGTGGTCCACACCGTCATGAAGACGGCGATCCCCGCCACCACCCGTCCGGCCCGGTAGCTGACCCGCCTCTGGTCGGCGAACACCCGGGCCCAGACGGCGAAGGCCCGTGACTCCGCGGCGGCGACGCGCAGCTTGTAGATGCCGCTCAGCAGCTCGAACGTCAGGCCCTGAGTACGGTTCATGGTGGCGAGCTGACGCCGGGACAACCGGATCTCGACCACGCCGACCCCCCAGATCGCGGCCAGCTCGATCAGCACCAGCCCGACGCCGACGAGGAGCAGATCCAGGCCGGCCGCGCCGAACAGCGCGAGGTTGAACAGTGAGAACGCGCCGTTGAGCACGATCGCGACGGTCGCATAGGTAATAAGGTCCTGCACCGTCTCGATGCTCTGCACCCGGTTGGTCAGATCTCCCACCAGGTACCGGTTGTAGAAGCCGACCGGCATCCGCAGCAGCCGGTCCCACAGCGATGCCTGCGACGCCCCCTCGAAGCGCGCAGCCACCCGGAGGAAGGCGACGCCGCTTGCCACCGACGCGATGGCGACCGACAGGGCGACGACGATCAGCGTCGCGACCGCCGCGAGCAGCCGCCCGCGCTGATCGTCGGGAACGACCTCGTTGAAGATGACGCCCGTCAGGATCGGCGTCACGAGGCTTGCTACCCCGGTGAACGAGCCGAACAGCACCAGCCTCCCGAGGTCGAGGCCGGACCGCCGCAGGCCGACCCGCAGCAGGTCTCGCACGCTGCGCGCGTCGCCGCCGAGCCCGCGGGACAGGACGAATGCCGCTCCCGCGATATCCGCCGCGGCTTTCGCGTCGATTTTCCAGGACGTGCCCCGCGCCGGATCGAATGCCTCGTAACCGTGCCATTTGCGGGTGACCGCGAGCGGGCGCCCGTCGTCAGCGGCCGAGCACAGCAATGGCCCGGAATCGGCCTCCCACCAGCCCGGAGGCAACGACAACGAGCGCACCCGGCAGCCCGCGGCGTGCGCGTATGCCCCGACCCGTTCGCGGGCACCGGGGCCGGCCCCGGCGTCGCGCAGCATGAGGTCCGCGCCGTCGAGCGCGACGCCGATATCGGCCGCGACCGCCATGAACGCGGCCAGCAGCGGGTCGCTGGCCGGGGCGCGGCGGGCCGCACCGCGGGCGGTCGGCAAGACCTCAGCGAGCTCGAGCAGCGCGGCGTCGCTCGCGGCGATGCCGCGTGCCACGCTCCGGCGGGTCGTTTCGGCGCGGCGGGCCCGGCCCTGGTCGAAGTCCGCGGCGAGCGCTGCCGCGGCCGCTTCCATGAAGGCACCGAGGCCCGCGGGGGCGTCCCCCGCGGCGAGCACGGCAGGTGTGGGAGCTGAGGTGAGTTCGAGCTGGCCGAGCGTCACGATCCAGCCGTTGGCCGAGACCGGCGTCCAGCCCGCGTCCGGTTCGATCATGGCCGCGTCGGAACCCGCCAGCGTGAACGCGTCGCCCGCACACCTCACCCAGGTGACGCCAGCGTCGGGGTGTACCGCCTCCGAAGGGGCGACCTCGGCCGAGCCTTCGCCCGGCAGCACGCCAAGCCTCGAGGGCACGTAGCGATCGTGCACCAGCCGCTGCCACATCGCCGACACCCAGCGCTCGATGCCGGAGACGGCGTCCTGTTCACGCGTGCAGTACTCAGCCAGCGCGACCGGCCGGACCCAGGCCTCGCCGACGCCGGTCGCGAGCAAGGCGATCCGGGAGCGGGTGCCCCGTGTGATGCCCAGGAGGGCATCGCCGGGACCGAACGCTCCCAGCAGATAGCGATCACCGGTGACCTGATCATCAGACGCCGCGGTCGCGAAGACGAGGACGTCGCCTTCCTCGACGATCCAGGCCTGCGCCGGGTCGTCGAGCCGGAGGATCCTGTTGGCCGCCAGCCGCGAGGCGTTCGCGGAGCGCACCGAGCCCGGCGCACTCGCCGCAGCAGGTGCGCCCGCTCCCGGCGCGGCCGTGTCCTCAGCTCTCGATGAGCCGCTGGTAGTACCCATGTAGCTCCAGGAGAGTTTCGTGCGTGCCGCGTTCGACCACCTTGCCCCGGTCAAGCACGATGATCTCGTCGCTGTCGCGGATGGTGCTGAGACGGTGGGCCACGATGAGGCAGGTGCAGCCACGCCGCCGGAGCGCGAGGTCGATCGCTTCCTCAGTGAGCGGATCGAGCGCGCTGGTCGCCTCGTCGAGGACAAGGAGCGCCGGACGGCGGCTCAGCGAGCGCGCTATCTCAAGGCGCTGCCGCTGGCCGCCGGAGAAGTTGCGCCCTCCTTCGTCGACCGTGCTGGCGATGCCACCAGGCCTGGCCAGGATGTCGTCAGCCAGCTGAGCGTCCCGGAGCGCTTCGATGACGTCCGCGTCGGGCACGCCAGCGTCCCAGAGCGTGATGTTGTCGCGCACCGTGCCTTCGAACAGGCTGATTTCCTGGTCAACGAGCGCGATGCCGTCGGCGAGGACGGCGCGGTCGTGGGCGAGGCGCGGTAAGCCGTCGATCAGGACGTCCCCGTCCCACGGCTGGTACAAGCCCGAGACGAGCCGTGACACGGTCGACTTGCCGCTCCCGCTCGCGCCGACCAGCGCGACGCGCTGACCGGGCCGGAGATGGAGATCCAGCCGCTCGATCAGCGGCGGGTCCAGCGGGCTGTAGCCGAAGGTGACGCCGCGGAGCTCCAGCTCGCCGCGGACCGGCCGGTCGCCGTTCGCCGCGGCCGCCGCTGTCACCCTGGCTCGCGCGGCCAGCTCGGGCGCTTCGGAGGTGTCCAGGATGTCGTCGATCCGGTTCAGGTTGCCGGCCATCGACTGGATCGTGCCGCCCAGGCCGACCAGCAGCGAGATCGGAGCGAGGAAGCCGCCCATCAGCACCTGAAACGCGATCAGCGTGCCCAGCGAGATGGTCCCGTCCATCACCTGCAGCGCTCCGATCCCGAGCACTGCGGCGGTCGAGACGGACGAGAGGAAGGCCGGCCCGACGACCAGCCCGATACCGGCGAAATTCGCGCGCTGGCCGGCGTCAACCAGATCAGCTAGCTTGCCGGTCCACTTGGCGAAGATGCTGTCCTCACTGCCGCTCGCCTTCACCGACTCGATCAGGCCGATGCCGCCGGCGACCGCGCCGATCAGGTCGCCTTTCGAACGGGTGACCCGCACGGACAGGTCCTTACGCGCTCTCGACCCCAGCTTCAGGACCCCGACGTTGGCTGCCGCCGCGAGCGCCACGACGCCCAGCAGCGGCAGATCGTAGACGGCCATCAACAGCGCGTAGAACGAGGCCGTGAACACGCCGAGGACCGCCTGCGACAGCTGCCCCGACAGCGTCCGGGCGATCTGGTCGTTGAGGGACGCCCGGAAGGAAAGGTTGCCCGGCGCCCGCTGGCTGAAAAAGCCCGCTGGCAGTCGCAGCAAATGCTCGATGGTCTCGGCCGACATCCGTAACGACAGCTTCGTCTGCATCCGTAGCAGCGCCACCTGCTGCAACGACGAGACGACCAGCTGCATGAACGCCGCCATCGCGATGCCGATGATGATCGCCGGAAGCCACTCGGTGCGCTGACCGACGAGGTAACTGTCCACGAACGCACGGGTAAGGGCGGGCACCGCTATCCCCGGCACGACGAGCAGCAGGCCGGCGATGACGGCAAAGGCCAGCCCGGCCCGGGTGCGTCCCAGCCTCCGGAGCAAGGCCGCGGATAGGCCCGGCCGCTTGCCGCCGGGCCGGAACCCGGGACTCTTCTCGAACGTCAGGACGATCCCGGTGAACGACTCAGAGAACTCCTCGGTGCTGACGACCCGGGGACCGGTCGCGGGATCGTTGAGGTGGACGGTGCCCCGCCCGAAGCCGTCGACGACGAGGAAGTGGTTGAACCGCCAGAACACGATCATCGGGAGGCTCATCTCATACAGGTCCTCCGGTTCACGGCGGAAGCCGTGCGGAGCCAGGCCGTATGACCGCGCGGCGCGCATCACATTCCCCGCCTTGCTGCCGTCGCGTGAGATCCCGCACGCCGCCCGCAGCTCCTCGAGCGGCACGAACTTCCCGAAGTAGCCGAGCACCATGCCGAGTGACGCGGCTCCGCACTCCGTCGCCTCGAGTTGCAGCACGGTGGGAGTGCGCGCGCGTCGCCGGCGCGCCCGCGCCGCTGGCGGCGGGGACGCGGCGTTAGCGGCGGCAGGCGGTGGCACGCTGGCGGGCGGCGGCACCGGAATGACCTACCGGCTCGAAAACGCGATCGACGCGGGACGCTGCTCCGAGACGAGCACCGTTCCCGACAGCAGGGTGCCCGGCGTCACGCCGAAGTCCGGCCCCGTGCCGGAAGTCCACGCGTAACCGCTCGGCGTATTCGGGTCCCGCTGCAGGGTAACCGTCACCTCGAGCGGTTCCCCGAGGCTGTCCACGGCGGCGATCAGCCCGGGACGCTGGCCCACCAGGCTAACCAGCCCTTGCTGCGTGATAGGCAGCGGTGAGATGTAGGTCACGACGCCCGTTATGCTCCCGTACTGGCTCGATGAGGCAGTGCTGGGCGAGATGTCGGCGTGCATGCCCACCCGCAGCGCCTTCCCCCCGCCCGCCCCGACGAACATGAGCGCCGACATCGGGGACCCGAGCGGCAGCATCTCCGCGATGGGCGTGCCGGGCCCGACGAACGTTCCGGGCGTGACGTAAATCTCGGCGATCGTGCCGGAAATGGGAGCGCTGACCTCCGACGTCCCGGCCGTCGGGCTCGTCAGCGATGCGATGGTCTGCCCGTCCGCGACCTGGATTCCCGTCACGATGGGCAAGTTCGTAACCGTCCCCTGCGACAGGGCGGTCGCATCCACCACCCCGGACGCGGGCAGGATGATCCCGGTCCCGCTGACCGTCGTCGGAGCGGACCCAGCGATGGACCAGATCACGACGGCGGCGATCGCGGCCGCGCAAGCGGCGAGTGCGATCCACAAGCGTGCCGACGTGATGGTCAGGAGGCCTTCGAGCGTGTCGTGCGCGCTGAGCCGCTGGAGCGCCTGCTGGCGGAACATTCCCGCAGGACCCGCAGGACCGCCCGGGGGCCCGCCCGCAGGCCCGCCCGGCGGCGCCGGGCCAGCCGCGGCCGATGCGCCGGGCCCGGCGGCCGCGCCGGGCCCGGTCTGCGGGCCCGGTTCGGCCCTGGCTGGCCCGTCGGCGTTCGCCTCGCCGGACTCAGTCATCGCGCCCCTCCGCACCCCGTCGTTGCCGCGCCTGCCGCCGCGCCCGGCCGCCGGCGTTTGCACTGAACCGACGGCGGCCGGCCGTATCCCGCTCCCTGTTTGCCTCAGCTGGACGACCGGCCACAGCTCGCCGAGTTGCTCCCCCTGCGCGTCGATCCGGAACGCGCCGTCGAGAGTGTGCAGCGAGCCCGACAGCGCCAGTGCCGCCTTCTGCAGGCTCTCCGGATCCAGCGTCCGAGCCCTCGACAGGACCTCCTGCATCACCAGGCCCGTCGTGTAGCCAGGAATCGCAGCCGCGACATCGGAGGCCGCGGCGCCCGAGATTCCCGGGTGGGCGAGGAACTGGCGCTGGAACTGCGAGGTCGTCAGGCCCACGGTGACATGCCGGTACGCCAGCAGGGGAGGGGCCAGGTACGTGTAGGTCCCCGCGAGTGCGCAGCTGGGCACGCTCGCCTCGAACTGGGACAGCTCGGACCCGGCATTGTCAGTGAACACCATCCGGTACGACGCGTGACGCGCCGCAAGCTGCCGCATAAAGGAGATGTCGTCTTCGGTATAGCCGATCTCGACCACTGCGTCGGGATGCAGGGCCGAAAGGACCGCCAGCTGCCTCGAATAGTCCGTCGCGGCCTCGATGCTGGCGCTTCCCCCCGCGTTCGAGGTCGGGCTGCTGACCGGCAGTACGGCGACCGGCGTGATCCCTTCGCCGAGGAGGTAATTCTGCAAGTCTGTGGATTGTGCATCCGCCAACGGACTCGTGTCGTAGAGAATGGCGATCTTCGACACGCCCAGCTTACGGATCGCGTCGGCCAGCTCCCCAGGGAGCACGCTCTCGCTGGGCTCGGCCACCATGAGCGCGTCGCTGTCGCCGTTCCCGAAGATGCTAGTCGTGAAGAAGTTCGGATCTGTGGCCGTGGGATCGAAGAGGTAGACGTTGTTCTGCTGGGCGATGGGCACAGCGGGCGACGTGAGGAGCGCGCCGGAGTCGGACACCAGCACGTCGACGTGACGTTGCTGCACCAGATCGAGGTACTCCTGCGCCGCGGTGGAGACGCTGCCCTGGTCGTCAAGGGCGACGATGCGCACCGGCATCCTGCGCCGGAGCGCGCGAACGTACACGCCGCCCGACGCGTTGACCTTGTCAGTCCAAAAACGCAGTCCGGCTAGCTGCACCTGCGACGGCTCGGCGAACGCGCCGACGCCTGCGTAGAGGGTACCGACGGTCAGCTCCGTTCGGCCCCCGGCCGAGGCTGAACTCAGCCGGCCCGGAACCGCACGCGGCGATGCCGAGGATCAGGAATGTCGCGGGCACTGCCCGTATCCACCTGATACTCAACCCGTCACGCCCTGTCTGCACTGACCGTCGCGCACGCGGAGCCTTCGCAGCGATGCTTACGTGCCGCAGTGCGGCCACCCCGGCACCCCGTCTGTCCCGCTGTCACTGCTTGTTATATCATGATCACGTACGGTAATTCTCGCACGTGCGTGAGAGCAGATTCGGTCCGCGGGCTGGCGTCCTGCGGGAGACGGAACCCGTTCAAGCGGGAAGACACCCGGGGGGGACACGCATGGCCACCGTCCAGGAAATGATCACCAAGGTCCAGCAAGACGCCAGCCTGCGCGAGACGCTCAAGGCCGCAGCCGACCAGGACGGCCGCATCGCCGCCTTCCGGGCGGCTGGCCTCGACGTGACCGCGCAGGACCTCGCGGACGCCGAGACTTCCGCGCAGCAGGACGAACTCTCCGACGCCGACCTCGAAGGTGTCGCGGGCGGTGCGGGAGTGGTGGCGTTTCTAATTAATCGTCCGGACTGTTAAGCAGGCGTCCATCGCCGGCCGCTGCGTTCCGCAGACCATGCGCCGGCCAGGCTCCCCCCGCGCCCTGAACCCGAAGTCCTTGACGCGATCGAGGGGGAGACACGCATGGCCACCGTCAAAGAAATGATCACCAAGGTCCAGCAAGACGCCAGCCTGCGCGAGGCACTCGAGGCCGCAACCGACCAGGACGGCCGCATCGCCGCCTTCCGGGCAGCTGGCCTCGACGTGACCGCGCAGGACCTCGCCAACGCCGAGACTTCCGCGCAGCAAGACGAACTCTCCGACGCCGACCTCGAAGGCGTGGCCGGCGGCGCGACAGACCAATTGGCAGGTGGTGCATTCCGTGTTGTCACTTAATTGTCCGTGATGGCATTTTTTGCCTGATCGCGCACCGGGCAATGCCCTCTCGGAGAGACGCTCTCGCGGGGATCTGCGGGAACATGCGCGGCATCGGCCAGCTGTAAGCGGGCATCCGTCGCCGGCCGCTGCGCTGGCTACCTGAGCGACTGAGTCGCCGGCGCACCGCGGCGGGCATGCCGGGGCGGATGACTCAGCGGGAGCTAGGCCGCCGTTCCCCGCTGCGCCGGGTCAGCTGTCTGGCGCACCGGCTGAGAGCCATCCGTTTATGGCCTGATGCCGCACCGGTTCTGCTTATTGCTCCAGGCTCTCCCGGACGCAGGAGACGATCCGGCTGACGTCGGCGCCGGTCAGCGCGGGGTGCACGGGCAGCGACAGGACCTGCTGGGCGGCGGCCGCGGCGCGGGGGGTCGGGTCGTCGGCCACCTGCGGGTGACCCTGGTAGCACGGGTAGTCGTGGACCAGCTTCGGGTAATAGGCCATCGAATCGATGCCCGCGGCGTCCAGGCACTTGGCCAGCTGGTCACGATCCAGCCTGGCCTCGGGGGTCACCTGGACGGTGTACTGGTGCCAGGCGTGCAGCCGGCCCGCCGGGGCGGGCGGCAGCACCAGGCCGCGCAGCCCGGCCAGGCCCGCCGACAGCAGCGTCGCGTTCCGGCTGCGGTCGGCCTGGATGGCGGGCAGCCGGCCCAGCTGCACGCAGGCCACCGCCGCCTGCAGGTCGGTCAGCCGGAAGTTGCTGCCCGGCATCGCGTAGTCGTAGCGGGCCCGCATGCCGTGGTTGCGCAGCAGCCGGAGCCGGGCCGCGATCTCGTCGTCGTCGGTCGTGATCAGCCCGCCCTCGCCGCAGGTGATGTTCTTGGTCCCGTACAGCGAGAAGATCGCCGTCGCGCCCGAACCCACCGGCGCCCCGCCCACCCGCGCGCCGTGCGCCTGCGCGGCGTCCTCGATGACCGCCAGGCCGTGCGCGCGCGCCACCGCCGTGATCTCCCCCATCGCCGCCGGCAGCCCGTACAGGTGAACCGGCAGCACGGCCCTGGTCCGCGGGGTGATGAGCGCTTCCAGCGCCGCCGGGTCCAGCGTCAGGTCATCGGTCACGTCGGCGAACCGGGCCGTCGCGCCCACCTCGAGGATCGCGTTGAGCGTCGCGACGAACGTCAGCGGCGAGGTGATGACCTCATCCCCCGGGCCGATCTGGTGCGCCCGCAGCGCGGCGACCAGCGCGACGCTGCCGTTGCTGACCGCGATGACGTGCGCGGCCTCGTGCAGCCGCGCGAACGTGCGCTCCAGCTCGGCGACCCGCTCCCCGCCCGCCAGGAGCCCGGACCTCAGCACGGCGAGCACGGCCGCTTCCTCGTCGGCCCCGACCACCACCTTCGCCAGCGGGATGCGCCGCCCAGGGTCGCCGCCGGCCTGGCCGCTCTCGCTGGTCCAGCCGCGGCAGCCGGCGCAGCGCAGCTCGGCGGGCTGGTCCCCGGCCCGCGACAGCACCACCCCGCAGGCGCAGGCCCAGCCATGGTGCCGGGCCGGGTTGCCGACCACCACCTGGTGCGGGCGCACCGACGCGGTGACCACCGCCCCGGCCCCGACCATGCCGTGCGCGCCGATCTCGGTCCCGCACACGATCGTCGCGTTGGCGCCCACCGACGCGCCCTGCGCCAGCCGGGTCGGGGTCAGCTGCCAGTCCGGCGCGACCGCCCGCGGCCGCAGGTCATTGGTGAACACCGCCGACGGCCCGACGAATACCTCGTCGGCGAGCTCGACCCCCTTGTACACCGACACATTGTTCTGGATTTTCACCCGGTCGCCGATTAAGACGCCTTCGTCGACAAAGACATTCTTGCCGAGCGTGCAATCGCTCCCTATTACCGCGCCCCGGCGCACCTGGCTGTGATGCCAGATCGCGGTGCCCTGGCCGACTAATGCGCCAGGCTCGATCGTGGCCGTGGGGTGGACGAACGACGCATCAGGCGCCACTGGGTTCTCCTGTCAGTAGGGGATGGTTTAGCTGCGGCTTAAGCGCGAGCCGTCAGAGCGGCCGATGAAAGGCCAGCCGCAGGCACGCCAGCCGCAGGCACCGAGCAAGGTTATTGGAAGGTGTTACTCTCTGCTGCTAGATCGTTACTTTCCGTGCAGGATCCGGGGGCTGAGTGACATGGATGACCGACGCTTCAGAAGACTGTCCTTAACCCGCCGGGCCGCGGGCGGCGTTGTGCTGGCGGGAGCGCTCGCGCTGAGCGCGGGCGCGGCCAGTGCGGGTGCGGCCAGTGCTAGCACGGCCGGTGCTGGCGCGGCCGGTGCGGCCGTCGCCAGGCCCGGTCCGCCGAGGATCGTCTACGCGGTCACCTACGCCCGCGACAGCGCGCTCTACCGCCTCAGCCCGAGGTCGCACACGGTGAGGCTCGAGGGCCACGCCGGGATATTCATCACCGACATCACCTTCCGCCGCACGGTCCTCTACGGGATCAGCTTCACCGCGCTGTACCGGCTGAACGCGGCGACCGGTGCCCGCCGCCGCGTCGGGCCGCTCGGCCTCGACGGCGCCAACGCGCTCGCCACCCAGCCGGGCACGGGCGTCCTCTACGGAGCCAGCCACCAGGGTGAACTTTTCACGATCAGCACCCGGACGGGCCGGGCCAGCCTGGTCGGCGCGTTTGGCCATCGCCTCGGCTCGGCTGGTGACCTGACCTTCGCCCGTGGCCGGCTCTACGCGACCGTGTCGAGGCCGGGCTCGCGCCGGTCGTTCCTCGCCACGGTGAGCCTGCGGACGGGCACGGCCATGATTATCGGAACGACTGGCTACAACAAGGTCTGGGGGCTGGTCACCGGGTCGCGCGCACTGTACGGGGCGACGGTGAGTGGCTACTTCCTGGCCATCTCGCCGACCACGGGGCGGGCCAGGGTGATCTGGAGAGACGGCCTTCCCATCAGCGGGCTGGCGGCGCCGTCGCGGTAGCCCGGCGCGGAGCCTGGGCCCGGGCCCGGGCCCGGGGCCCGGGCCCGGGGCCTGGGCCTGAGCCTGAGACCTGTGAGCGAATACCAGATTGGTTGTTGAATGAATACCAATCTGGTGTTATCTATCTATGAGCGTACAGATCGCCGTGCGACTGCCGGAGAGCATGGTGGAGTTCCTCGACCGGCTCGTGGCCGAGGGCCAGGCGTCGAGCAGGGCCTCCGTAGTCGAACGTGCCCTGGCCAGGGAGTTCCGGCGTCTGATCGCGGCCCGGGATGCGGCCATCCTGGCCGAGGCCGGGGCAGACGCCGACATGGACAGCCTGGCGGACTACGCCGCGCGCGCCCGGCTGGACGTGGACTAGTGCGGCCGATCCACACCGCGCAGCTGGACAAGGCACAGCCGGTCGTCGTCCTGACGAGAGAGCTGGTCCGGCCGCATATGGCGCGGGTGACAGTGGCGCCCATCACCACGACCGTCCGCGGTCTTTCGACGGAAGTCACGGTAGGCCCGGCCAACGGCCTCGATCATGCCTGTGTGGTCAGCTGCGACAACATCGTGACGGTTCCCAAAAGTGCGCTGGGCGCTCAGATTGGCTACCTGCTGCCTGCGCAGGAAGCCGCCCTTACGGCCGCAATTCACGCTGCATTCGACCTCGACTAGGCCGGCCCGTTTCAGCTCCACCGGCACGTCACCGCGGCCACGCCACAGGCCGGGGAACTTCCCCCCGCCACCGAATGGCAAGCTGTGACGCTGCCCGGCGCGGACGTCTCGGCGTGGCAGGGTCCGCCCGCTGACTGGCCATCGGCAAGCGCCCTGCACCCCATCGACGCCAGGTGCCGTGGCCGGATCAGCCAGCAAACCAGCACCCTCGACGGGAGACGCAATACGCTATTCGCCCCGCTGAATGCCGTCCCGTCACCCCCCGGGAGCCTGGTCCGGGTCGGCCGCAGAGGCGTTCCTCGGCCGTCAGACGGCGCGCGCATGCAGTTGCCTCATCCACGGCCGATGGCGTAACATATTTGCTACGCATCTAGACTGCCGGAGGGACTGGCATGGGCGAAGAGCGAAGCGTGTTCTGGGACGACCTAGCCCAGGACCTGAACAACCCAGAGTTCCTGCGGAGCTACGTGACGGAGTCGATCCGGATCGCCACCATCGACCGGATCGTGAACGAGCTCGACGAGGCGCGGGAAGCCGCCGGGCTCTCCAAGGCCGAACTGGCCCGCTCGATCAGCACCGAGCCCGCCACCGTGCGCAGGCTCTTCTCCGCCGGCCACGTCAACCCCACGCTCGGCACGCTCGCCGAGGTCGCCGCCGCACTGGGAATGCGGCTCATCCTCGAACCGCTGGAGGCCGGCGAGCAGCGGCAGCTCACCGAACCGCTGCACCGCGGCAACGCCAGCGACCCCATCGCGCTGGCCCGGCACCTGGACGCTCTCCGCAATCAGCGTCTCGACAAGGCAGCCACGGCCTGAACCTGGCAGGCGATCAGGCCAGAGAGCGCGTCCAGCGCTGCTTTGGTCCGGGCCAGCTCCCTGGCGAGTTTCTCGTTCTCTTTCCGCAGCCGCTCGTTCTCCACCTCCGCCTGGCTGCGCGACGGCCGCCCGGCCGGCTTTTCCGCCAGTGCCGTCAGCGCGCCCTTATCCCGCGCCGCGCGCCAGTACTCGATATGGGAGTGATACAGCCCTTCCCGGCGCAGCAGCGCGCCCCGCTCCCGCGGATCCTCCAGCTCGTCATACCGCTCAAGGATCTTGATCTTGTAGGCCGCGGTGAAGGTCCGCCGCTTCGGCTGGCCCGCCCGCGGGCCCCGCCTGGAGGCCACCTGCCCATCCTCGCGCGCGGAGGAGGCCATGTCTGCCATGGTCAGTGTCACTGTCTCGTGGGTCCCGTCTCGCCCTACTCACTACAGAGGTTTACTTCATCCTCATGTCTCACGGGAGTTTGACAGAGAGGGCCCCAGGCCCAGCCACGTCCGCTCACGCTGGTACTACCAGCGCACACGAACCGACCCTCAAGACGCCGAGGTCCGGCTCGAGCACCCTACGCCGGTCCCACCTCCTGCCGACAGGCCTCGTGATCGAGTGTTGGGGTGAGCTTCGCTTGTGATCGCATGTACTCTCATGCCCGCACGCGAGCGCGGCCAGCGCCGGGAATCAGGCCGCCCGGTGACCACGTGCCGTGGGCCATCGGCTACTACAACGTGCCAGACGCGCCTGCGAGTGCGTGGCAACTGTCCGACTTCTACGCGCGCAACGGCCAGAGATTCACAACCAGCTCGGCGCGCGTGCCTAGCTCTACGCGGACGTCCGCAGCCAGATCCATGGCTTCGGACGCCCATCTGTCCCGTATCCCAGCCGACCGCCAGCCGTTCTGCCAGTGGTAGTTGGCCGCGAACTCTTGCTGCCAGGCGGCGAGCCTGTCCAATAGCTCGGGCGAAAACTTGGTGAATTGCCAGGCGATATTCCCGAAGCCGTCACCCCACAACGGGAGCTCCGCGCCGTAGTCAGGTGCGAGAACGACGGTATCAGGCAGCCGCTCATCCCAGCCGAGATCGGCTTCGTCCGGCGACCACCATGGGTTCTCCCCCATGTCCGATCATTCTTTCCTTGACCTGTGTCAGGTGCCACCCGTACTTCGATTCCAGGCGGGGGCGACCGGAGACACCCGGTCAGGCGGCGAGTCTGGTGATGCTAGGCCTCCCGGACAATCTCGTAGGTGAGGAAGGCGAGGCCGTCACCGACGGTCCGGGCGGCGAGGAGGCGCAGGGACTTCTTGTCGCTGGTCTCGCCGAAGAGGCGCTCACCAGCCCCGAGTACGACCGGGTAGACAATCAGCCGCAGCTCGTCGACCAGGTCGTGCTCCATCAGCGTGCGCACGAGCTGACAGCTGGCGTAGACGACGATGTCCCCGTCTAGCTCCTGCTTCAGCTTCGAGACCTCGTTCACCACCTCGCCCTTCAGGATCGTCGAGTTGTTCCAGTGGGGTGCCACGAGAGTGGCGGAGACGACGTACTTGGGCAGGCTGTTCAGCCTGTCCGCCCACTCGCCCCTCCGGCCCGCCCACCGCGCCGCGAACCACTCGTCGCTCCGCCGGCCCAACAGCAGAGCCTCGGTGCCCAGCGCCTCGTCGAACTCGACCTTGGCCCACGCTTCGCGGTCCTTGGCCCCGATCTGGCCGAACCAGCCGCCGTGCCTGAAGCCCTCGTCACCACTCGGGTCCTGCACGACTCCGTCGAGCGAGACGTTCTCGCTCACGATGATCTTTCCCATTTTCGGTTCTCCTTCGTTGGCGCTGTCGGCTACCACTGAGCTAGACACCGCGACAGCGGGAAACTGGGCGGCGGCCAACCGCCCAGTCCGACCCTCGGCCGGTGTCTGTACGAGGTAGTCGGTGTCTGTACCAGGTAGAAGTGCGGCGAGCTACGGGAAGAAGGCGACGCGAGGGTGGTAACCGGCGACCCGATGGCCCGGGCCCGGGCCGGGGACAGCGACGCGTTCCGGGAGCTGACCGAGCCGTATTGCCGGGAGCTGCAGGTGCACTGCTACCGGATGCTCGGATCGTTCCAGGATGCCGAGGATGCGCTCCAGGACACGCTGCTGGCCGCCTGGCAAGGCCTGGCAGGGTTCGAGGGACGCGCCTCGATCCGCACCTGGCTCTACCGGATCGCCACCACCCGGTGCCTCAACGCGCGTCGTTCGGCCAGCCGACGCCTGGCCAAGGAGTGGGACGTGCCCAAGGTTGAACCGCCCGAGCCCACCCGGCTCGGTGAAGTCGTGTGGCTCGAGCCATTTCCCGACACCCTTCTCGAGGGTGCGATCGACGTGCCGCTCGGGCCGGAGGCCCGCTACGAGCTGGCCGAATCCATCTCCCTGGCCTTCGTGACCGCCCTTCAGGTCCTGCCGCCTCGCCAGCTCGCCGTCCTCATCTTGCGCGACGTGCTCGGATTCCACGCGAACGAGGTGGCCGACATGCTGGACTCGACCGTCGAATCGGTCAACGGCGCCCTCAAACGGGCGCGCGCCAGCCTGCAGCGCCGACGTCCGCCTGCCGCCGGCCGCGAACCGCCTCCGGCCTCCGGCTCACCCTCCGAGGATGCGATCGTGGCGAAGTTCGTCCGCGCGTGGGAGTCCGCCGATCTTGACGCGGTGGTGGCCCTTCTGACGGACGACGTCTTCATGTCGATGCCGCCGATGCCCTTCGAATACGAGGGCCGGGACGTCGTGGCCCGCTTCTGCGCCAGCATCTTCCGCGCAGGCCGGAGGTTCGACCTCGTGCCGACGCGAGCCAACGGTCAGCCGGCGTTCGGCACCTACCTGCGCGCCCCCAACGGCATCAGCCACGGGATCGGCCTCTACGTCCTCTCCCTAACCGGCGACCGGATCTGCGCCATGACCCGCTTTGACAACAGCGTGCTCCCGTGGTTCGGGCTACCGCGATCGCTCCCGAGCCGGTAGCCAGCTTCCGAGCGGCCGGCGCAGGCTGGCCGAGGGTGAACTCGTGCCCGTCCGGTTATCTGGCCACGCGGTATTCAAGGCCGCCGCCGACGCTGCCCGGATCGGTCTCGACCAGGCTGAAGAAGTGTCCGGATGGGCTCACGTACATGTTAAAGCGGGCAATGCTCCCGGCTGTGTCGAACACGACCTTCCCGATGCAGTCTGCCTTGATGGTATAGGTGAAGGTACTGGGGGAGTTGGCGTTAACGACCTTGCCGTTGGCGTCGTAAGTAGTCACGCTGTGGCCGGTGCCCGTACCGTTGAAGTTATCTACGCCGGCGATGGAAGTCGGCTTGCTCTTGCCCCCGGCGACCAGCCAGCCATCGTTGTAGAAGATATAGCTGCCCTTCAGGGTCGCGTTGCGGCACGAGGAACTCGTGCGGGTCGCCTTGGGCGCGGCTGCGCTGGCGGTTCCTACGAGCACCAGGAACCCGGCCGCGCCCGCAGCCGCGACGCTGGCCGAGGCCAGGACCGCGATCCGGCGGCGCGAGCTGGTTCCTGAGATAAATGAGCGTATAATTTTGCGTGGCTCCTTCAGGTGGAGAGTAATGAGGCGGAACGGGGAGACCAGCCCTTTTTGATATCAGGATGATTGCCGAATTTCCCTCCGGAAGCTTCCTCCCGCGCATAGTTTATCCGCCACGTGATTTGGCGCGTCAAGCCGCTTCGCGTAAATCACGTTTAGCGGAGATGCGTCGTTCTGCAACTGGCCGACTGAGTCCTGCCCGTGAACGAAATGGGGCGTTTCTGGCAGGCGGGTACCTGGCTGTGATAGCGGGGCGCCGGGGGGCACACTAAAGGCACAGGAGATCTTGTCCGGGGACCGGGGGCTACTGCGGATGACGGATCTGGATGCAATGCCGCTTGACGCGCGGCTGGACGCCGGCCTGGGGCCGGCCCGCGGGCTCGATGAGTTCTCGCCGTACGCGCCGATCGCCGACTACGCATTCCTGTCGGACTGCGAGGTCACGGCGCTGGTGGCGCCGAGCGGGGCGGTCGAGTGGATGTGCCTGCCGAGGCTGGACTGCCCGAGCGTGTTCGGCGCGCTGCTGGACCGGGACGCGGGCATGTTCCGTTTCGGCCCGGACGAGACGAACGTCCCGGCCGACCGGCGCTACCTGGCCGGGACCATGGTCCTGGAGACCAGCTGGGACTGCGGCAGCGGCTGGATCATCGTGCGGGACTGCCTGGTGATGGGGCCCTGGCTGCACGAGCACCCCTCACACAGCACGCACGTCCGGCCGCCGACCGATTACGACGCCGAGCACATCCTGCTCCGGACGGTCCGCTGCGTGCACGGGACGGCCCAGGTGACGCTGGACTGCGAGCCGGCCTTCGACTACGGCCGCCAGCGGGCGAGCTGGCGGCATACCGACGCCGGCTACTACCAGGCCACGATTGACCAGCCGGGCTCCGACCTCACGCTCACCCTCACCTCCGACCTGCGGATCGGCCTGCAAGGGCCGAGGGCACGGGCCCGGACGCTGCTCAAGGAGGGGGAAACCCGGTTCTGCGCGCTGTCGTGGGGCAGCCGGGTGCCGACCAGCTATCAGGACGCCTATGACCGGCTGGTCTGGACCGCACATCACTGGCAGCACTGGCTGGCTAAGGGCCGCTTCCCCGACCATCGCTGGCGCAGCTACCTGGTGCGCAGTGCCCTGACCCTCAAGGGCCTGTCGTTCGCCCCCACCGGCGCGATCGCGGCCGCGGCCACCACCTCACTGCCGGAAACTCCGCAGGGCGGCCGGAACTGGGACTACCGGTACAGCTGGATCCGCGATGCCACGTTCGCGCTGTGGGGCCTGTACACGCTGGGCTTCGAGTGGGAGGCGAGCGACTACTTCGCGTTCATCGCGGACCTCATGGAGCGGGACGGCGGCAACCTCCAGATCGTCTACGGCATCGACGGCGCACGCGACCTCGACGAGCGGCTGCTCGAGCATCTGAACGGCTATCAGGGGGCCCGCCCGGTCCGGGTCGGTAATGCCGCCTACCTGCATCAGCAGCACGACGTGTGGGGGGTGGTGCTCGACTCGCTGTACCTGCACGCCAAGTCAAGGGACCGGCTCGACGAGCGGGTCTGGCAGATGGCCCGCCAGCAGGTCGAGCAGGCACTGGCCCACTGGCGGGAGCCAGACCGCGGCATCTGGGAGATCCGCGGCGAGCCCAAGCACTTCACCTCGTCGAAGGTGATGTGCTGGGTCGCGGCCGACCGCGGCGCCCGGCTGGCGGTGATCCGCGACGACCGGGAGGCCGCCGCCCAGTGGCGGCTGGCGGCCGACGAGATCCACGCCGACATCTGCGCGAACGCGCTCGATGAGCGCGGCGTCTTCTGCCAGCACTACGACACCACCGCCCTGGACGCGTCGGTGCTGCTCATGCCGCTGCTGAAGTTCCTGCCGCCGACCGACCCGCGGATCCGCGCGACCGTGCTGGCCATTGCCGACGAGCTCACCGAGGACGACCTGGTGCTGCGCTACCGGGTGGATCAGACCGACGATGGGTCCGACGGGCGGGAAGCCACGTTTACTATCTGCTCGTTCTGGCTGGTCTCCGCGCTCGCGGAGATCGGCGAGCACCGTCGCGCCCACGACCTGTGCGAGAAGGTCCTGTCCTTCGCCAGCCCGCTCCAGCTGTACGCCGAGGAGATCGACCCGCGGTCCGGCCGGCAGCTGGGCAACTTCCCGCAGGCCTTCACCCACCTGGCGCTCATCAACGCGGTCATGCACGTCGTCAACAGCGAGCAGGCCGCCGAGCGCCAGGCCCTGGGCAAGGACGCGACGGTCACGCCGCGCCTGTTCTAGGGCACTGGGTATCAGCACCGTAGCGGGCACACCGAGCGCTACCTTGAAGCCGAAGACTGAGTCGAGCATCCTGAAGCAAGCGGGCCTGCGAAGGGAGCGGCCGTGAAAGGCTACGTGGTGGTCTTCGAGGGCGACGACGAGTCGGGCTACTCGGCGTACTCTCCTGACTTGCCCGGGGTCGTCGCCGCTGCGGATACGCGTCAGGAGACCAAGTCCTTGATGGCCGAGGCCATGGCCGCGCATATTGCTGCGCTCCGGGACGCCGGGGAGCCGGTGCCCGAGCCAGCCGAGGCCGACAGCGTCACCATCATTGACCCCGCTGCTGCGTAACCACCCGCCGGAGCCGTGCGCGGACCTCTCGGAGACTGCATGGCGGCTATGGAGCAGACCGACGACGGGTCCGGCGGGCGGGCGGCCACGTTCACCCTCTGCTCGTTCTGGCTGGTCTTCGCGCTCGCGGAGATCGGCGAGCACCGCCGCGCCGACGACCTGTGCGAAAAGGTCCCTCCTCGCGGCCGACCAGGCTCGCACGGACCGGCGACGATGGCACTCGGCACGACGCCGATCCTTAACTAACATCCATATACCCGGACTATAGTACGGATGGGTGTACTATTATTGAGTACCGGATCGGCGGCGCGAGTTTAGGAGCGACATGCAGCTGAACCGTCCCATTGCGACGATCACACCCACGCTCGACGGGGACGTGCTCGCAGTACTCGCCCGGCAAGAGGACTCTTTCACCACCGGCCAGCTGCACCGGGTGCTCACCAGGTTCTCGGAGGAAGGCATCCGCAAAGTGCTCCAGCGCCTCACCGGCCAGGGCATCGTGCACTGCGAGCGGGTCGGCAACGCTTACAGCTACCGGCTGAACCGCGAGCATCTGGCCGCTGGCCCCGTCACGAAGCTCGCCAACCTGCCGGACACGCTGCTGCGCAGGATCGAAGAGCGCCTCGCATCCTGGACCGTCCGGCCGGTGTACGCAGCGGTATTCGGATCGGCCGCGCGCGGCACTATGACACCGGACAGCGACCTGGACCTGCTGCTGATCCGCCCTGATGACAGCCCGCCCGACAACTGGGATGAGCAGGTCGGTGCGCTGATGGCGGACGTCACGCGATGGACCGGCAACGATACCCGCCCGCTTCAGTACACGGTCAGCGAGCTAGCCAACGCCCGCGGCGAGCCAGTGCTACGTGACGTGCTCGACGAAGGCCTCACTGTGGCAGGTAGCCATGCCTGGCTGAACCGGCAGCTCCGGGAACCGGCGCGCTGAGATGGCACGAACCCGCCCTTGTACGCCGGAGATCCGCCGCGGCCGCCTACGCAAGTCCGCCCAGTTCCTCGACGCCGCCGGCCTGATCGCAGAGATCGCTGACGAGGAGCGGGAGATCGCCGACGTCTACGTGACGCTGTGCGTCAACGCGGGTATCGCAGCATCGGACGTCATCTGCTGTGCGCGCCTGGGGCAATACCCGCACGGCGAGGACCACAACGAGGCAGTGGAAGTGCTGTGCAAAGCAGACGCCAAATCAGCCAAGCACCTGCGGCTGCTGCTAGCAATGAAGGCAAAGGCCGCCTACAGCCACGCCCGCGCGACGCCAGACGAGGCCAAGCGCGCCGCAAGAGCTGCCGAGGCGCTCGTCGAAACAGCCAGGCGGGTCAGTGCCGGATAGAGACCACCTCTGACTGGTTCTCCTGCCCGAACGGGACGGCTGCAGGCTGCAGCGCACGTCCGGTTCGCGCCGGCACTTCATGCATCCGGTGAAGCCTGGGCTGTTTACCGTAGAACGAGCAGGCGCGCGCCGCGGGTGACGGATGTTCTGGAGGGCGAGCCGCCCGACAGGCATAAGCTCAGCCCGCGGGCACGGGTAGCAGCCCGGCGAGCCGCCCCTGGGCCGCTGCCGCGACGCTACTGGCAATCTCCTCCCAGCCAAACTCCGCGCAGGCCAGATCCGTCAGGTCCGCGCGGGCCCGTCCGGCGGCCTTCGGGGTCCGCTCGATGAACGACAGCCACCAGGCCAGCTTGTCGGCGATCTCCCGCACGGCGCCGGGCCCCAGCTCGAAGGACAGGTGCAGGCGCAGGTCCGCGCTTACCGCCGGCGCCAGCAGCTCATTCACCTCCGCGAGCCCCGAGTGGGATGCCGACAGCGGCATCGACCCGCAGCACGCGGCTGCCGCCAGGACCATGCGAACGCCTCCGGGAACGTACTCGTGACGACCACCACCTGGGACGCGCACATCAATTCGGAAACATCGTCGTGCTCGATCCGCCCCGCGAAATGAACCCGCCGCATAGCGGCACCCGAAGCGTTCACGTACTGCTCTCGTTCTGCGCCGGATAGCCCGTCGAGGAACGCAGCAAGGTAGTGGAGCTCACCCGGCGGGCCGCCTTCCAGTTCCCGGCCGCGGCTCGCGATCGCGCGTGCGGCCGCCAGATCGCCGTCGCCCAGCGCGCGGGCCAGTTCGATGAGCGCCTGCCGGTAGGCGCCAAAGCGGGCGATCATGAGGCGGGCGTCAGGAGCACGGCAGGTGATCAGCGGCCACGCCGCGATGAGCAGGTCCACGCCCTTGGAGACGATGAGCTTGCCGACGTAGCTGACGATCCGCTCCCGGGTAGGGTCGGCCGCCCGGATAGCCTGCCCCGCGTCGGCTTCCCCGCCCCAGGCGGGCGGGTCTGCCTCCAGGCGCGCGGCCAGCTCCCGCAGCCCGTCCCTGGCCTCTCCTGCCGGGCGCGGGTGGAACCGGCGGACGTCGACCCCGGGCGGCAGCAGCCAGGTGCGGGCGGGAAGGCCCGGCATGTCGACGACCTCCCACAGGCTCTCGGCGGTATGGCGCGATCCGACCAGGATCGCGGTTGCCCCCGCCAGGCCTTCGCGGGCGTAGGGGCCGAAACGCTCGATGTAGGGCCGGACGGTGTACTCGAGCGCGGAGCCGTGGATCTTGACCGCGTAGGGGACGCAGCCGCCCAGCGCCCGGGCCAGGATGACCGGACCCATCACCAGGTGGTTCGCCAGGGCCCCGTCCGGCCCGACCGCGGCGACGACATCACGGACAGCGGTGAGGTTGGCCGCGATGTAGCGTTCGATCTCAGCGTCAGTCAGCTGCGAGAAGGGGCGCGCGTCGAAGCCGTCGTAGCGATCGGCCACGTACAGGGGCAGGAGCCCGCCGATGTCCGGCACGTAGGCCGTGCAGCGTACCGGCTCGCGGACCACCTCGACCTGCAGCCGGCCGTCCCGCTCCGGGCCAGCTTTGCCGGGTTTCCCGCGTCAACGTCTACCGGGCCGGACTGGTCCCGGCCAGCCGCACCGCCCCGGCATCAGCCGGCTGACCGCGAGTGGGGCGACTGGACGCCGGCGCATGATGCTGCGGCCGCCAAGGCCGGATGGCCTCTCGCCTGCTTACCGGCCGACTGGGCGGCAGCGGCTACTATCGGTCTCGGTGAGCCGGGAAGCCTGGTCGGCAGCGATACGCGCATGACAGTTCGTGCGCTGCTCCCGGGAGGCTTGCCGTGTGGTCGAGGGCACCAGCGTGGTGGAGGGCATCAGCGCAGAGGCGCTGCCGGTGATCGGCAGGCTGTTGCGCGGCTCGGACTGGCGCCGGGAGGTGCTGCGCACCAACCTGTGGCTGGTTCCGGCCGTCGAGGTGGCGGGCGCCGTCCTGCTCTTCGCCGTGACATATGCGCTGGATCGGGCCGCCTTTGACCGGGATTTCGGCCTGCCTGGCTGGGTGCTGAGCGGGTCTGCGGACGCGGCGCGGCAGATCCTGACCGCGATCGCGGCGGCGGTCATCACGGTTGTCGGTGTGGTGTTCTCGATCGTGATCGTGGCGCTGACCCTGACCTCCACCCAGTTCGGCCCGCGGATGCTGCGTAACTTCATCCGGGACCGCGGTACCCAGGTGACGCTGGGGACGTTCGTGGCGACGTTCGTCTACGCTGTCCTGGCGCTGGGGTCCATCGGCCAGGGCGGCCCGGGCTTTGTGCCGCATATCAGCATCACGGTGACCCTGGCGCTGATGGTCGCCGACCTCGCGGTGCTTATTTACTTCCTGCACCACATCGCGACGCAGATCCAGCTGCCGCAGGTGATCGCGGGCATCGCCGGTGACCTGGCGGAGGCGATCGAGCTGCAGGCCGGCCGCCGCGCAGCGGGCTCGGGTGCCGGCTCGGCCGCGCAGGTCCTCGCCAACATGCCGTGGCCGGGCGGTGACGTCGCAGCGCCGCGCAGCGGCTACCTGCAGTACATCCAGCACCGGCAGCTGGTCCGGCTGGCGTCCGAGCTGGGCGTGGTGATCCACCTGCGCTACCGGCCCGGCCACTTCCTGGTGCAGGGCCATGCCTACGCCACCGTGTGGCCGGCTGAGGCCGCCGGGCGGGTGGCGCGGGAACTGGCCCGCGCGCACGTCACCGGTCCGTACCGGACCCTCGCCCAGGACGTCTCCTTCGGCGTCGACCAGCTGGTCGAGATCGCGATCCGGGCGCTGTCCCCGGCGGTCAACGACACGTTCACTGCGCTGACCTGCATTGACTGGATCGGCGACAGCCTGTGCAAGGTGACTGGCCGGTGGCACCCGATTCGGGTGTACCGGGATGGCGGCGGGTCGGTGCGGGTGGTTACCACCGAGGCCACCTATGAGCGCCTGGTTCAGCGGGCCTTCGAGAAGATCCGGCAAAGCGGCAGAGGAATGCCTGCGGTGCTGATCCGCCAGCTCGACGCGCTCGCCAAGATCATGGAGCGGACCACGAAGGCCAAGGACCGCCAGGTGCTGCTCGACCAGGCCGCGATGATCAGCCGGCTCGCCGTGGCCTCGGTGGACGAGGAAACCGACCGGGCTGACATTGACCGCGCCTACCAGGCCGTCCTCCGCGTCCACGCTGAGATCACGAAAGTGCAGCCAGCGCCGCGCGGCGGCGGACCCGGAGCGCCGGAAGCTGACGCTTCGCCGCGCTGGGACCTGCAGGCACCGTCGGCGCCCGGACCGGACTAATCCCGGGCGGTGCGCTCACCAGTTACCAGGGTGCGCTCCTCGCGGGGGCGGAGGCAGCCTCAGGGCTCGCCTTCCCGGGCCTGGTGAATTCGGGAAACGATACGGATATTCCTTACTGGTTCCTGAATTCATCAGACTCCAGCACGTTCCAGCCCGGCTCCGGGAGACGCGATCAGCTTGCGAGCAGCCATGATCACAGCAACGCCGGCTCAGCGGGATGAGCTTACGCGTAGCCATGATCACAGCAACGCCGGCTCAGCGCGATGGGCGTGCTAGCAGCCCGGCGGTCAGCACTTCGAGCATCTCGCGGAGGGTCGTGGTGAAGTCGAGCCGCATCGACGCCAGCGACGGGTCGGCCTCGTAGGCGGCCAGCATGGCCGCCGCCGGGCACGATGCGGACCACACGGCGCCCGTCACCATGATGGCGGCGCCGGCCAGCCGCCATGCGTCCTGCTCGCTGAGCTCTGGCACGTGCTCCCGGATCAGCCGGGCCAGGACCGTGATGTTCGCGATGGCCGCGCGCTTGTGCTTCGCGGCGACCTGCGGGGAGACATTGCGCTCGAGGACCGCGGCCTGGGCGCTGATCAGGTCGCACAGCACCGGCCGGTCGGCCAGCGAGGCGGCGAGCGCGGCGGCCACCTGATCGGCGCGCCTGGCCACCGCCGCGGCGCCGTCCACCGGCCCGGCCGCGTCCACCAGCACGGCAGCGTCCACCGGCGCGGCCGCGTCCACCGCGCGGGAGAGGACGCCGCCGAGCTGCTCCAGCCATTCCCGCGACGCGGCGTCCAGCAGCTCGAGCAGGACCGCCTCGCGGGACTCGAAGTAGCGCAGCACGTTCGACTTGGCCAGGCCCACGCGGCGGCTCAGCTCGTTGAGGCTGACCTGCTCGACCGGCATCTCGGCCAGCATCGCGGCCGCGGTATCCAGGATCACCCGCCTGCGCTGCGCACGCTGCTCCTCGCTGCGCGCGCGCTGGAAGGTCACCATCAACCCAGTCTACAGACCCTCGGTCTCTTGTGATCAGACCATCAGTCTGTTAACCTGCAAATAACAGACCGCCAGTCTTTAGCAGCCATCGCAGGAGTCGCCATGTATGTCGTACCCGATCAGACCGGGAAGCTCGCCGTGGTCACCGGCGCCAACAGCGGCACGGGCCAGGAAACCGCCCGGCGCCTCGCCGACGCCGGGGCGCGGGTCGTGCTGGGGGTCCGGAATACCGCCAAGGGCGAGCAGGCCCGCGCCGAGATCCTGGCCAGGCACCCGCACGCCGAGCTGGAGGTGCGCCGGATCGACCTGGCCGACCTGGCCTCGGTCAAGGAGTTCGCCGACGGGCTGATCGCCGACGGTACCCCGCTCGACCTGCTGGTTAACAACGGCGGCGTGATGGCCCCGCCTGCCCGCATGACCACGGCGGACGGCTTCGAGCTGCAGATGGGCACCAACTACCTCGGCCACTTCGCCCTCACGGTCCGGCTCCTGCCGCTACTGCTGCGCGCCACGTCGCCGCGGGTGGCCACCATGAGCAGCGGAGTGGCCAATTTCGGCCGGATCCGCTTCCAGGACCTGCAGTGGGAGCATGGCCGCTACAGCCCCATGCGCTCGTACGCTCAGTCCAAGCTCGCCGACCTCATGCTGACCCGGCACCTCGCCGCCCTGGCCGCACAGCGGGGGTGGGACCTGATGAGCACCGCGGCGCACCCCGGCTACACCCGCACGAACCTGCAGACCGCGGGGGCCAGCCTCGGCCGGGACAAGCCGCCATTCCTGCGCTCGCTGCTGCTGTCCCTCGACTTCCTGCCCTCGCAAGCGGCCGAGCAGGGCGCCGAGCCGCTGCTCTACGCCGCGACCAGCCCCGATGTCGTATCCGGCGGCTACTACGGTCCGGGCGGCCGGTTCGGGCTCGTCGGCCCCACGGTCACCGCCCGGCCGCCCCGCCGGGCCCTCGACGCCGCGGCCAGTGCCCGCCTATGGGCGCAGGCCGAGCGCCTGACTGGCGTCGCCCTGCCCGCCCCGGTCGCCTGACTGGCGTCGCCCTGCCCGCCCCGGTCGCCTGACCGCCCTAGCATCGACTGCCGCCACCACGAATCCTGGCGCTCCAGCCTGATCGATCCGCGGTTCGGTCCGGTAATTCTGTACCGAACCGCATATTCATCAGGTCACGGTCAGCTGCCCGCCTCCAGGCGCGGCCCAGGCCGGTAAATCGCCGTAGGGTGGGTCGGGCCGTCGGCGGGACCAGCGGCCCGGACGGACCCTGTCCGGCCCGGGGCGTGCTCGTCGGCAGGAGTCGGCAGGAGTCGGCAGGAGTCGGCAGGAGATGCGATGGACGGACAGCGGCATTCGGTGACCGGAGCGGACGGCGTCAGCATCGGCCTGCTGACCGCCGGAACCGGCCCGGCCCTGCTCCTGGTCCACGGCGGCATGGGCCGTATTGAGCGGTGGGAGCCCATGTGGGGGCCGTTGACCAGCAGATGGCGGGTGACGGCGATGGACCGCCGGGGCCGGGGATCCAGCGGCGACGCGGAGCCCTACGCGATCAGCCAGGAGTACGGCGACGTCGCCGCCGTGGCCGCCAGCCTGGCGGCCGGCCAGGGCGGCCCCGTCGATGTCTTCGCCCACAGCTACGGCGCAACCTGCACGCTCGGTGCCGCGGCGGACGGGGCACCGTTCCGGCGGATCGCGCTCTACGAGCCGCCGGGGCCGCAGGCCGCCCCGAGGGAATGGGTCGAGCGGGTCAGTGCCCTGATCGCCGAAGGCCGGGTCGGCCGGGCCATGGTCAGCTTCCTCACCGAGATCATCGGCCTGACCGCGGCGCAGATCGAGGAACTCAAGAACGCCCCCGGCGCGGCTGACATCTTTCCTATCGTCACCGCGACGATGCCGCGCGAGGCGCAGGCACTCACGAGCGTCGACCCGCTCAGCGGCGCCGGGGCGATCACCTGCCCGGTGCTGCTGCTGCTCGGCGAGCATAGCCCGGCCTGGGCGGGCGACATCAGCCGTGCGCTGGCCGCGGCGCTGCCCGCCGCCGAACTGGCCGTCCTGCCCGGCCAGGGCCACGAGGCCGTCGACTCCCATCCCGGGCTCGTGGTCGGCGAACTGCAGCGGTTCCTCGGCGCAGGCGAGCCCGCCTCAGCCTCGGCGGAGTAGCGTCACCCAGCGGCGTCACCCAGCAGCGTCACCCAGCAGCGCCGCGGAGTGGCCCTGCGGCGCCAGCGGCCCTGGGCTCAGGTCCGGATTCCGGTCGCATCCCGGCCGAGATGCCGTCGCGCTAGACCCACGGGCGTAGCTCACGAACCAGACGAGAACATGGAGTTATACGTCGCGAGGATGTCGCTCTGCGGCAGAGCAGAGTCATATACCGCCACCTTGCCGATGCCACCTTCGAAATAAGAATCGAGGCTACGGGTCGCGATGCGGAACGGAGCGCTGGAGGCCTGCGGCGTGACGCCATACTGGCTGAGACTCACCTTGCCCCGCAGGACGCCGTTCTTGTACAGCGCGACAAATCCATGGGGCCAGCCGGACGTTGCCTGAGCGTCCACGACGAACGTGACCATCATCCAGTTGCCGATCACGTTGGTGTCCTGGAAGTATGCGCCTGAGCCCAGGCCGCCATCGAGATTGAACACGTACGCGGATACCCGGTTCGGCCGGGGCGGTGACTCTGAATTGGTGTATGAATACATGCGGAGAGCGTATTCATACTGATTGGGCATGCCCTTCCCGAGGATGTAGACATACCCGGTACCCTCCTCCTGCGGGAATTGCTTGACGGTGGCCTTGACCCAGGCTTCCACGGTGAGACAGCCGGTATCGGTGATGGACAGCGCTTTCGACGAGGGCACCTCGGCGTACTGGCCCTGGCCATTGAACTGCGAGGCCACGTCCCCGTTCGGAAGCGCCGTCTGAGTGAACGTACCGCCGGCCGGCAGGTAGGTAGCGTTATGCCCGTTACCGGACATATCGGCTCCCGACTTGGCGGCCGGATCTGACAACGGCAGGTACACGACCGGGCTGAAAGACAGCGCCTGCCGGTCATAACGGTCGGTCACCTGGCTGGGCGGACTCACCGGCGTCGGGGCCGCAGCGCAGTTCGCTACCGTCGGGGAGACGAGGCTGACGATGATCGCCACCAGACCCGCGCCGACCACGGCCAGCGCGGCCGCAATTGCGATGAGCCCATTTCTTCCGAGCGTCCGGGAACGGATCGCGTCGTCACCGGTCGGGTGAGTATTCCGTCCAAACATGATGTCCCCCTGCTCGCTCGTTTGCGGTGATACCCGTAGCACTCTCTTTTGGGGGCCTCCGGTATACAGGGGGGGATGTTCCTTGCCCCGGGAGGAACTATTATGGACGGCTTACGGCGCGTCAATGATTGTCTGCGCACTTCGCCTCGGCCCGGCTCCCAGCCCGGCCGCCCATGGTGCGCACCGCGGCGGGATGGCCAGCGACTGGCATTGGCTACGGCAGGCGCAATCTGCCGTCGTGGTTCCGCGTCAACCCGCGCTGCAGCAGCGAGGGACCCGGTGATCGGGCAGCTGGGCTCCTGCCACCGGTCTCACTCATCCGCGGCCTCCCTTCGACGCTCGGCCGGGGGCGGCGGGTGCGAAGTCGTGCGTGGGTCCTCCTGAGCAGCCCAATACCCTCGCGGACTGTACGTAATCATCTCACTACATGCTGACAACTCATCCGCTGACCTGGACCGTGATCTGCGAGGGCTGGCCGGGCGAGGCGTCGATCCGGTTGGTCACCGGGACTCCGTTGCTTCGATCCAGCTGGCTGAGCGTCATCACCTGGGCACCCGAGGCGCGGACGTCGTCGACCACCTTCTCGAAGAGGGCGATCGGGTATCCTGGCGGCTCATCCGATTCAGAATGAATTCCCTGAAAAGTGAGGATCAGGGTCGTGTGATGAACCACGGCCTGATGAACCGCCGAGGCTATCTCGGCCGGAGTGGTGAAGCCTGAGCTCTTGCCTTTGCCGGGGCCGGGAGACCGGACCTCAAGGTCGGTGATCTCGCGCGGGTCGCCATATGGGTACGCATCAGGGCCATCGGCTGTTACCCGGGCGAACATGTAGAAGCGGCCCACCACGCGCTCGAGCTCCGAGTTTGTCTTGCCATATGGATAGATGAACCAGTTCGGTGCCGAGTTGAGCCGGTTGGCTTCAAGCCACGTGGCTTGCTGGACGATATCCCGGGTATAGCCGGAGATATCAGGGCGGTCGTAATATTGCTGTACCGCATTGACGTCCCGCTGCGTTTCGTTCACCATGTTCCATCCCCAGTTGTCCTGCAGTGACTGGAGCTGGAATAGGTTGAGATAGCCTATCACCGGATAGTCGACGTACTTGCCGATCACCGCGATATTTCCGGCCATCCCGTTCTTATGCAGGTAGCTCGCGGCAGGCAGGATCGACTGCAGGCCGTCGTCGAAAATGAACACCACCTTGCCGGCCTTCTGCTCTGGGGTCGCAGCGAGCTGGTCAAGGCTCACCGTCGCGGGCCCGCCTGTGCGAGTGACCAGCTCGATTTCCATGCCGTCAATCTTCGCCCAGTTGAAGCCGGGGGCCGACGCCTGCCATTCGCCCGGCAGGCTGCCCGGCCCGCCGCGACCGACGAACAGGCTCACCCACTGCCCGGCGTCCTGGCTGGTGTAGGTGTCCAGCAGGCTGGTGGTAACTGATTTCGCCCAGTGGTCATTGGACAGGCGCAGCTGCAGCTGACTCACCTGGGCGAGCCCGGTGACCCGCAAGGTGAGGCGGGCGTCGTGCTGCTGCAGGTTGAGCCGGACGGCGTTGCTCTGCATCGACGCCGCTGACCCGCTGCCCGCTGACAGAGTCACCGCGGCGCGGCGTGAGCCGCCACCCGCGCGGCCGAATGACACCGATCCGTTGCCCGTCGCGGACCAGCCGGCCGACGGTGCGGCCACCGGCACGGCGATGGCGGGCACGGCAGGCGGTGTCGGGTCGGTGGCCCGCGCCGTCGGCGCAACCGCCGTGCTCTCCCCCAGGGAGACGGACAGATGCCGCTGACCATCGACGATGCCGAGGCGCCGACCACCCGCGCCGACGTTGACGGAGAAGCCTGCCTGCCGCGGGGACCCGATCGTCAGCAAGGTCACGAAGGTGGCGTCCTTGCCCTTGTCCGCGTATTGGATCGAATAGCACGGCAGGAGGTGCCCGTATTTCACCGAGCACAGGCCGTCGGGCTTGCTGCCCTGGCGGTTGATCGTGTCACTCTCAGTGATACTGCCCGGCAGCAACTGCTGGATAGTGATCTCTCGCTGGGGCGTGCCCCCGGTTCCCGTTACCGTCAGGCCGTCTTTCGCCAGCCTGGCCCCGGGGAACAGGTGAAACATCTGCTGGTACGTGTGCGTAGCTGCCGAGCTCAGTCGGTCAACGACGAGCACGTGATCAGGGTCGATCATCATGACCATGCGACGATGAGTCACGCCCGTGTACAGCGAGTTCTCCGCCGACTGGTAGGTCACGCCGTCCCGGGTGAGGAGTCCCTCCGCGGTGCCGTCCCCCTGCACCTGGGAACTCCCGTCGACGGCCACCGTGTTGTGTGACAGGGTGCCGTGGAAGTAGTCGTGGTAAGCCCCGGGCGTGTAGGTGTAGAGGCCCGGGTCGGTCAGCAGGTCTCCGCCATCCCCGTACAGGGTGATGCCCAGGGCGTCGAGGTCGCTGTGCGCGGTCCGGTACCTGCCCACGTAGTAGGTGAGGTACGTGCTACGGGCGTACGCAGGACCGGCTCCCCATCCCGAGCGCATGACCGTCAGGGCTGAGGCAGGGAAGTAGATGCTCTCGGCGGGCGGCGCCGAGCCGCGCGCGCCGTGAGTGAGGACATACTGGAATTCCGGGTCAGTGGCCGCCATCTGGGCGTAGACGCCGTGGTCGTTGATGGTCTCCTGAAGTGAGGCACCCATGAGCGGCAGCTGTGAATTCGGCTGGAGAATATACGTGGCAAAGTTGATCATCGACTTCAGCTTGGCCCCGAAGTTCGGGCTGATCGGATAGCCCTGGGCGAGCGAGTAATTGTATATCTGCCAGTACTTCTCCAGCGTATAGAAGTCATAGTACGGCGAGTTCTCTATCAGCTGCCCGTCGGCATCGATGATCCCGTCCAGCTGCCATTGGAATCGTTCTTCCGCTACCGCCAGCCACTGCTGGGCATGCGGCAGCCCGGGAAAGGCGACCGCCAGCCCGTAGAGGGCAGCGGCCTCGTTGGTGCCGTGGTTTTCTCCCGGCTGGTAGTGATTCGGGTCGGCCAGGAACTGGCCGGTCTTCTCCAGCTCCGTCAAGATGGCCGTGCTGGCCGCCTCGGGCAGCTGATGACCCTGCCGCAGCTTCCACCACGTGTCGACCAGCGCCATGCACCGGAAGGCGGCAGCGTGCGGGTCAGCCCAGGCCCACCGGGACGTCGGCTCGGCGGCGATGAAGCTCAGGTCGAGCCTGAGCAACTGCCTGGCATACCCGGCCCGGCCGGTGGTCCGGAATGCGTACAGCAGGTTGAGGCTCGGCCGCAGGGAATAGAACTCAAAGCGCCAGTACTGCGCGCGATACGGATTCTCTGACCAGGTCGGCAGCGAGGCGAACTGCACCGGCGCGTACCGTGGCAGGTCGAACCGGTTGTGCAGCAGGTCGTTCGCGGCGGCGACGCTTCCCTCGTCCGTGCTGGCATATATCGACTCCCGTCCCTGCCCGACCAGCGGATATGACGTGTAGATCGCCTCATACGCTCCGTGCGGCGCGCCCTGAGCGCACACGAAGCCGCCCGGAATGTCGGCCATGCTGAGCTCGCTGGGGCATTGGTTGAGGAAGGGGATATTCTCGACCGCGCTGATGGTGTTGTCGAACGCCAGCGCGACCGTGTGCCCGATCGTGGAGGAGAGCAGGGCTTCCGGATCGGCATAGTTAAGGACCTTAAGGAAAAAGATCGCGATGATGGCACTCGCGACCGCGATCTCGAAGATCAGGCGCCGGACGACACGGGCCCGGCGCCCCCCGGCCTTCGCGCTGCCCTTCTCTGCGTTTACCCGCGAGACCATGTCATCCTCTTGATAGTTGCGGCAGCGTAGAAGATCAGCCAGGTAAATATCACGGTGGACATCAGGCTCATCAGGGGCCGGTATAGCCAGCGCCGCGAGCCCGGATTCTCATGCCGGAAGGCGAGGCCGAAACTCAGCCCGATGACCGCGATACCGGCCAGGTACAAGAGCATCGACATGGGATCGCCGTGCAGTGGCAGGTAAATGAGGTGCCGGGCCGCCACGAACGGGCCGGCGAATACGAAGGCCACGTGTACGTAATAGAACAACGCCGGCAGCAGGGGGCGGCGCCAGTAGAACCGTCCGGTGACGCCCACGTTACGTATGAAGCTCTTCTTCCAGCGGATCTGCTGCCTGGTCATGCCGCTGAGGGTCGTGGGCACGCTGGTCCAGGCCCTGGTCGATTTCGAGTAGACGATCTTCCAGTCGCGCACCGGATACTCCGGCGCCGCGAACGGTGATTTCGCATGGCGGGGCAGCACCCTCGGGCCGAGGTAGCTTCCGCCGAGTACATAGGCCGTCAGCGTCCGGTCGGTCGCGAACCTGAACTCCTGGCCGAGGAAGGTATCGGCTTCCCAGGCGGGCATGAAGTTGTAGATGGCGGACCGGCGGAAGAAGGCCAGCGGACCCGACACGCAGGTGACGGCGCCGAAGACGCTCTCGAACGCCTTCCGTACCGAGAACTGCCCTTCATACCACGAGTCCTGGATCCTGGTGAGGACGTTGGTATCGCCGTTGAGCGCCCGGCAGTGGCCGCTGACCGCGCCCACGTCCGGGTCGGCGATAAATATCGGGACCGCCATTTCGAGCGCATTGTGCGCCCAGACGGTGTCGCTGTCAGCAAAGGCCATGATGAGGCCGCTGGACCGGAGGACGCCCGCCGCGAGCGCACCCTTCTTCCCGCGATTGCCGGGAAGCTCGACAAGTGTTATCGGATACTTACTCGCGAGTTCGCGCAGCACTGCGCGCGTATTGTCGGTGGATGCGTCGTCCACGACGATGAGCTCGGTGTTCGGGTAGGTCTGGGCTGCCATCGAGGCGACGCACTGGCGCACCAGCACTTCCTCGTTGTGCACGGCCACGATGCAGCTGACCAGCGGCCAGTCCTGCCGCACGCCACGGGACAGGTCTAATTCCGGATGCCTGGCCCGGGCCACGAGAGCCTGATCACGATAGAAAGCGAACGATATCGTCATCGTGACCAGGATCACCGCGGTGACCATCAGGCCGTAGGCGTAGAACGCATCGTTCGAGTCCGGGCTCTTGAACTCAATCTTCAGCACCAGCAGGGTGAACAGGGCCAGCACCGCGATCAGCGGCAGGCCGCGCAGGCGCGAGCCGACCGCCGATCGGCGGCGCCGGCGGGCGCGGGCCCCGCGCAGCGCTACTGACTCGGACTTAAGAACACGCGGTCCCAGTGAGTCCATGACGGTCAGAGCGCCCGGGGCACCGCGCGGCGCGCTAGTGCAGACGCTGGTTTCAACTGCGGCTCCTCAAGTGGAGGGGTGCGGGCGCGAAAACCGTCTGGGCGCGGCGGGCCGGCCTGACGCGACGGGCTCAGCCCATGGCCCCGGGAAGCGGCGCCGACGGTCAGGGCGTGCTTTCTTTCACAGCCTCGCGGTATTCGGTCCTGCGATGCGCCCCCGGGTGTCGAGGATCAGGCGGGCCCCGCGGGAAATCTGGTCGAGGTCGTAGGCAGCGTGATCCTGGAGCAGGATCACCAGGTCGGCAGCGGCGACCTCGGCGTCCAGGTCCTCGGCCCGGCGGACCGGCTGCCCGGCCACCGACCACTGCGCCACGTGCGGGTCGTGGTAGGTAAGCTCGGCGCCGCGAGCACGCAGCCTGCCGCCGATCACCTTGACCGGGGACTCGCGCTGGTCGGCCACGTCCTTCTTGTAGGTGACGCCGAGCAGCAGGACGCGCGCGCCGTTGAGTGGCTTCGCGGCCCCGTTGAGCAGTTCGACGGCCCGGTCAACCACGTAGGTCGGCATCCGGCCGTTGATCTCCTGGGCGAGTTCGACGAACCGGAACGGGTAGCCGAGCGTCCGGACCTTGTAGCCGAGGTAGTTCGGGTCGATCGGGATGCAGTGGCCGCCGACGCCGGGGCCTGGATGGAAGGCCTGGAACCCGAACGGCTTGGTGGCCGCGCACCTGATGGCGTCCCACAGGTCGATACCGAGCTCATGGCAGAACACCGCCATCTCGTTGACGAGCGCGATGTTCACGTGCCGGTAGGTGTTCTCCAGCAGCTTGGCCATCTCGGCCTCACGCGGCGAGCGGGCGCGGACCACCTGATCGCACAGCTTGCCGTAGAAGCGCGCCGCCGCGTCGGTGCAGGACGCCGTCTGGCCGCCGACCACCTTGGGGGTGTTACGGAGGCCGAAGTCCGGGTTGCCCGGGTCGATCCGCTCGGGAGAGAACGCCAGCGAGAAGTCCACCCCCACGGTGAGCCCGGATACCTTCTCCAGGAGGGGCCGCAGCACCTCATCGGTCGTTCCCGGGTACGTGGTGGATTCCAGCAGCACCAGCATGCCTGGCCGCAGCAGCCGCCCGGCGGTCTTGGTGGCTGCCGAGACCGCGGCCAGATCAGGCGTGCTGTCCTCCGACAGCGGCGTGGGCACGCAGATCACGATGGTTTCCGGATCCCCGGCCTCGCTCTCCAGCGCGGTCGCGCGGAAGCCTTTCGCCAGCATGTCGGCAACGTCGGCGGCCGAGATGTCACCGACGTGCGAGCGGCCGGAATTCAGCCCGGTGACGATTTCCTCATTCAGGTCATAGCCGACGACCTTGAGCCCGGATAAAGCTGCTTCACGGGCCAGCGGAAGACCGACATAACCGAGACCGATTACCATGAGGTCGGTAGACAAGCCTAAATCCCCCCAAGCAGGACAGAAGTGGCGGAGTATGCTTCCCGAATTGCTTAGCCGGTAAGCCGTAAGGTCGCTCAGCATACTGCCTTGTACCGGGGAGCGCAGAGGATTGCCGGCAACGCCGTTGGGATTCACAGGAACCTCTCTGGGTCACCTTATAGAACCTCATTTGATAAAAGCCGCCAGCCGCCCCATTGGTCGCCTTTCCGCCCGGTCCGCACCAGCTTGGCCGCGTTCCGCCTGCCTTGCTATGCCGCTGACGGGCGGGCTGACCTGCGCCCAGGCCGGGTAAGCGCTCGGCTTATGGTCATATACAACGGGCAATAAGACCATAAGAGAGGGTGTCGGCGACGCCACATAAGAGTTCTTTCTATGTAGATGATCTTTTAGGATGTGCAATGATTTGGCCGGGCAAGCGATCCAAAGCGCTTGCCGCAACACGTAACTGGCATCCTTTAGGGAGTTTTGCCATGATAGGTCGGTCCGGCCGGTCGTTCAGGTTCGCCGCGCTTACCATTACGGCCGCCATTCTCCTGCTGCTGAACGTCATGGGCCGGCCCGTGCCTGCGCACGCCGCTACGCCGCAACTGGTTGTCTCGCTTACTTTTGACGACAGCGATGAAGATCAGTACACCAATGCGCTCCCGGCGCTGCAGGCGCATGACATGCACGGGACGTTCTATGCGATCACGGGCTACGTCGGAGTCAACAGCGACGCCCTGACCGTGCCGCAGCTGCAGACCATGTATGCCGACGGCAACGAGATCGGCGGTCACACGGTGCTGCATCCCAACCTCACCGAGATCAGCAACGCCGAGGCGACCAGGGAGATCTGCGACAGCCGGGATACCCTGCTCGGCTGGGGCTTCCCGGTCACCGACTTCGCCTACCCGTACGCCGCCTACAACTCGACCACCGAAGGAATCATCCAGGCGTGCGGTTACAACTCGGCGCGGCAGGACGGCGACATCACCTCGTCTTATGGCTGCACGAGCGGATGCCCGCTGGCCGAGACCATCCCGCCCAAGGACCCGTATGCCATCCGGGCCCCGCAGTCCATCGAGGACAACTGGACTCTCCCCCAGATCGAGCAATTAG
>CAWIXN010000011.1:0-37575 GCA_963840095.1 uncultured Actinomycetota bacterium
TTCCGCTTTCAGGCGGACCTCATACCGACTGAGCTACCTGACCTCGAGCGGGCCCCAGCACCAAGTCCAGCGCGCCGACCCGAGCGGTCCTGACGGGATTTGAACCCGCGACCTCCACCTTGACAGGGTGGCGAGCACTCCGAGCTGCTCTACAGGACCATGCTCCGCTGGCGGGTGCCAGCAGTGCCCCCAACGGGATTCGAACCCGTGCCGCCGCCTTGAAAGGGCGGTGTCCTAGGCCGCTAGACGATGGGGGCTGGACGGCTTCCGCCGCCGCTAGCCCGTGGCGCCCGCCGTCGGGGACCGACCCAGCATAGGGGACAGACCCCGTTGGCGGCAAAGCGCGATGCGCCGACACAGATCTCGCTGGACCACTTGCGGAGTGTGCGCTTATCCGACACTCTATGCAACTGAAGGGCAACTTAATGTTACCGTCCCGGCACAGCGTGCAAGATCGGCACATACCAGCTCTGGGCGGATCCCAGACCGCATCGCCAAGTCCCTGCGAGAGGCGGACATGAACGACGACGACGTCAGGCCCTGGCGGGGCCCAGTAACGCCGCCTTCCGACATTGCCGGTGCCGGGCACGCTGAAGGTGGGTCCGAACCAGTCTATTTATCGGTCCTGCTGTCCAGCGGACTGCTGGATCCGCCGGGCCGATGCGAGCCCGCTTGCACTGTCCGGCAGAGGCCACCGCTGCCGGTTCCGGCTCGCGCCAAGGCCGTCAGGCGCCGGTTGCTGGCGAACGGCCGCCAGCTGCGCCTGCTGCCCGGCGGACGGCAGGGGAACTCGCCGGGGCGATGCGACGGGGCGGCCCGGCCCGGCGAGCCAGGCCCCGCGTTCGTAGGTTCGCCGGAGCAGTGCTCCGACAGTGCGAACCAGCTCCAGGTGCCGCTGCCGACCTCGGCTGACGAGCGGCTCCTGGCCGCCGATCCGCAGCCCGCGCCCGGCGGACCGCTGTCGGATCCCGGCGGATCGCTGTCGGATCCCGCCGGACTGCCGATGGCTCCCGCCAGGGAATACGCCCGCGGCGTGGACCATACCCCAGCCGAGGGCACCTCCCCAGGTGGGCGGGATCAGCCGGCCGTCGAGGACGAGCCAGGCCAGACTGGGCAGGCCAGCGAGTACGCCGACGCCGGCGCCGGGGCATCCCCCGGACGGCACAAACACCGGCACCGGCACCGGCACCCGCATCCGCACCCGCACCCGCACCCGCACAACCTAAACTGCGGCTGCCAGCGGCCAGCGCCGAAGACGATGACGCTCAGTGAACTACGCGCCATGTGGGCGGCGCAGAGCCTGTCGTCCGCCGGTGATCTGGTCGCCCAGGTCGCCATCGCGATCGCCGTCTTCGACCAGACCAGGTCCCCGTTCCTGACCGCGCTCGCCTATGCGCTGACCTACCTGCCGCCGCTGCTGGGCGGCCGGCTGCTGGCCAGGCTGACCGCTGACCTCGCGCCGCGCAGCGTGATGATCGCGCTGGACCTGGCCCGGGCAGGCCTCGTAGCGGGCATGGCGCTGACGGGCCCGCCGGTGGCCGGGCTCTGCATGCTGCTGCTCGCCGTGATGCTGCTTGGCGCGCCGTTTTCGGCAGCCCGGAGAGCCCTCCTGCAGCACTCCTCGCCAGCGGTGCGAAGACCCGGTGCCGGCCTGTCGTCCGGGGCGATCAGCTTCCAGGCCAGCCAGGCGCTGGGGTTCCTGCTCGGCGCCGCGGCAGTAGCGGCGCTGCGGCCCGGCCGGGTCCTGCTGATCGACGCGGCCACGTTCGTGCTCTCCGCGGCCCTCCTGGCCGCTCTGGTACGGCATCGCGCCGCCTGGTACCCGGCAGAACCGGCGGGTCGGCAGGCACCTGGCCAGACGATCGCAGTCCCGCAGGCCGCAAGCCAGAGCGCGAGCGTCAGCGCCGACCCGGCCCCGGCCGGCGGGAGAACCGGGCCCGGCGTAGCCTCCATGCTCCGCACCAGCCCGCTGCTGCGGACCCTGCTGCTGTTCGGCTGGCTGGCGGGCTTCTACGTAGTGCCTGAGGGCCTGGCGGTCCCGTACGCCCGCGCGCTGGGCGGCGGCCCGCTCACCGCTGGCCTGCTGATGGCGGCAATGCCCACTGGGGCCATCGTCGGCATCATCGCCTTCACCAGGACGACCCCGCCAGCGGCCAGAACGCAGCTGCTCGGCTGGCTCGGGATGCTGTGCTGCATGCCGCTGGCGTTTAGCGCGCTACGGCCGCCGCTGTGGGTCGTGCTCGTCCTGTGGACCCTGGCCGGCGCCGGAACCGCCTACCACCTTGTCGTGGCCGCCGCATTCAGTCAGGCCGTGCGGGATGACGGTGGCACGGCCGCGCTGGGCGCACTCGGCGCGGCCCAGTCCGGCCTGCTGGCCGCGCAGGCGCTTGGTTTCGTGGCGGCCGGGGCCGTAGCCGAGCTGATCGGCCCGCAGCAAGCGGTCGCGCTGGCCGGGCTGCTCGGCCTCACCGCGGCCGCGGTGCTGGGCAGGGTCTGGGATCGTCAGTACGACCGGCTGGTCTGGGCCAGCCGGGCCGGCATCACAATCATGCGGGACCCGCCCGCGGCCTGGTAGGCCAGCTGCGGATGGTCCGTTTCACGCGATCCAGGACCGGCTCGCGGTGTCGCGGGCTAGCCGAGAACTATCCGTTTTGGTTCTTCTTGATCATTCTCTCGGCGATGGACGTCGGCTCGCCCTCCTCGGGCACCACGATCCACGCCGCCAGGTACAGCAATATGCCGAGACCCGCGGTGAAGGCCGTGATGAGGGCGAAAGCCAGCCGGATCACGTTGGCATCCACGCCGAGATACTGGCCTATGCCTGAGCACACCCCGGCCACTATCCGGCCGTCGCGGGTGCGGAGCAGCTTCTTGGTGCCGTTAACGTCGCTCATGCATGCCATCATGCCCGATGGCCAGGCCGGGCTGCTGTGGCCGGCACCCCCGCATACGCTGACGGCGAAGGCAACAAGAGAGGACTAGCCGATGCCGCGCAGCGCCGATTCCGCAGGTTCCGACCTGCTCCGCATAGACGACGAGCTGAGCGAAGAGGAGCGGCTGGTCCGCGACACGGTAGCGGCTTTCGCGGCCGACCGGATCATGCCGAACATCGCGGACTGGTTCGAGGCGGGCACGCTCCCCCGTGAACTGGCCCCCGAACTCGGCAAAATGGGACTGCTCGGAATGCACCTGACGGGTTATGGCTGCGCCGGGATGGGGCCGATCGCCTACGGCGTCACCTGCCGCGAGATGGAAGCGGCCGACTCCGGGCTGCGCAGCCTGGTCTCGGTGCAGGGCTCGCTGGCCATGTTCCCGATCTGGAAATACGGCTCCGAGGAGCAGAAGAACGAATGGCTGCCCAGGATGGCTGCTGGTGAGGCCATCGGCTGCTTCGGGCTGACCGAGCCGGACCACGGCAGCGATCCGTCCGGCATGAAGACCCAGGCCAAATTTAACGGGGGCGACTGGCTAATCAGCGGCACCAAGATGTGGATCACCAACGGGTCCATCGCCGACATCGCCGTCGTGTGGGCCCGGACGGATGAGGGGATCCGCGGCTTCCTGGTGCCGCGCGGGACGCGCGGCTTCACCGCCAGGAACATTCACAAGAAGCTGTCACTGCGCGCCTCGGTCACCTCGGAGCTGCACCTCGATGACGTCCGGCTGCCCGCGGACGCCGTGCTGCCAGGCGTAAAGGGGCTGAAGGGGCCGCTGTCGTGCCTGTCCGAGGCCCGGTTCGGCATCGTGTGGGGAGTCACCGGCGCCGCCCGGTCCTGCTTCGAGTCGGCCGCCGACTACGCGCGGACCAGGGAGCAGTTCGGGCGCAAGATCGGCGGGTTCCAGCTCACCCAGGCCAAGCTGGCCTGGATGCTCGCCGACCTGCAGCGGGCTCAGCTGCTCGCGCTGCACCTGGGGCGGCTCAAGGCGGCCGGGACGATCACGCCGGAGCAGGTCAGCCTGGGCAAGATGGCCAACGTACGGGCCGCCATCGAGATCGCCCGCCAGGCCAGGACGGTGCTCGGCGCCAACGGGGTGACCCTCGAGTACCCGGTGATCAGGCACGAGAACAACCTGGAGTCCGTGCTCACCTACGAGGGCACCGAGGAGATCCATACGCTGGCCCTGGGGCAGGCGATCACCGGGATCTCGGCCTACCGGTAGCCCGCACATTGAGCGTTCCCCTCGCCCGCTTGCTCGACGAGGTGGCGGCCGGCCGGTTCCCGACCGCGGACGGGGTCGGTCACGATCCTGCTGTAACCGTCCCCGAAAGGGCGCGGGCGACCAGCCTGGACGGGTGCTGGCCGGTTGCTGGACGCAGCCGTCAGCGCTGCCGAATGGATTCGGGAATCGGTACTGGATTTCCGTACCGATTGCCGAATTCACTCGATCTGGACCTGGGCTGGACCGGCGTCGCGGCCTGCCAGATCCGCGGCGCCTGGTTCAGGGCTGCGGCCTGCTTGCCTCCTTGTTGAGCTGGCCGACAAGCGCGTTCACCCAATCGGTCACCTGGGCCTCATCGCGCCAGTCTCCGGCGGTCTTCTTGGCCATCGCGCTAGCCGGGAAACCGCGCGCGTCCGGCGCCAGACGTCCGCCGAAGGTGGCGTGATCACGCGCATGACACAGCTCCATGGACTTGCGGACCTGCGCCACCGGCGGGATGTCGTGCTGCGCGGCCGAGTCGTCCAGCGGGCCGGAGCTGAACAGCCACACCGGCCGCCCGGACAGCTCAGCGGCCCTGCGCTTGACGAACCGGCGGGCGTCGCGGTGCCAGCGGGCCATATAAAGGGCACCGCCCACGATGACGGCGTCGTAACTGTCGAGGGAACCTATCTTGCTTGCTGGGCGCACATCCGCGCTGACTCCTGCGGCTTCCAGAGCCTTGCCCACCATCGCGGCCAGCCCTGCCGTGCCACCGCGCTTGCTGCCATAGGCGACGAGGACCTGCATAGCGGCCTCCTTACCTGGTCCGTTACTTCGACAGTGGCAGCGTGACGACCGGCCCTGGCAGGGACCAATGGTCCGCTCAGCCCGGACGGTAGTCCCGGCGTCCGGTGGTCCCGGCGTCCGGTGGTCCCGGCGTCCGGCTAGCCGGCTGGCAAGGCTCAGGGCCGGTCGGCCGCCAAGGCTGAGGTCTGGCCGCAACACTGGTTCCCGGCCCTGACAGACCCTTCCGCAAGAACATGACTCGGGTGCAAGATCGGTCTTGGCGCCAACCAGGCTGGCGACCAGGAAGGGCTCTCATGACTAGTGCGGCGGGATGGCCCGTTGGCCGGAGGATCACGACGAAGGACCTGCAGGGGGCGACCGACCGTGGCGAGCGGTGGTCGATGCTCACCTGCTATGACACGCTCATCGCGGGCGTGTTCGAGCAGGCAGGAGTGCGCGCCCTGCTGGTCGGCGACACCAGCGGGCAGGTGGTCCTCGGCTACCCGGATACCGTGCCAGTGACCATGGATCAGCTGGTCCCGATGGTGCAAGCCGTGGTTCGCGGGACGAAAGTCGCGCTGGTGGTGGCCGACCTGCCGTTCGGCAGCTATCAGCCAGGACCAGGGGCCGCGCTAGCCAGCGCGGTCAGGCATCTGCAAGAAGGCGGCGCGCAAGCGGTCAAGCTCGAAGGCGGACGCCGCGTCGTGCCGCAGGTCGAGGCGCTGGTCGCGGCGGGTATTCCGGTAATGGGTCATCTTGGGCTGACCCCGCAGAGCGTTAACGTGCTCGGCGGGGTGCACCGCGTCCAGGGCCGTGGCACCGCCGGTGTCGAACTGCTCGCCGACGCCCAGGCGCTCGAAGCCGCCGGCGCGTTCGCGGTGGTGCTTGAGTCGGTGCCGGCTGAACTCGGACGGCGGGTCTCGCAGACGCTGCGCATCCCGACCGTCGGGATCGGCGCCGGGCCGGACTGCGACGCGCAGATCATGGTCTGGCAGGACATGGCCGGGCTCACCACCGGCCGGCTGCCGCGCTTCGTCAAGCGCTACGCCGACCTGCATGGTGCACTGCTTGACGCGGCCCGGCGCTACGCCGACGACGTGGCCGGCCAGCATTATCCCGACCAGGCACACAGCTACGCCTAGCGCCGCAGGTACGCGGAACGCCCGCCCAGCTTGCGGAAAATGTCTGACTTGCCGGTATGGCTCGCTTGGAGCGAGGTGCTGTGGGAAGTCTCTCATCTGCGGTTGCAGGCCGGTCCGCTTGGCCAAGCCTGAAGTAAGGTATGCCTAACTTATCCAGGAGGACGATCTCATGCTCGCCACGTTGGTGATCTTCCTGCGCGAGGGCGTCGAGGCGAGCATGATCGTGGCGATCCTCCTGGCTTATCTCAATCGCATCGGGCGCCGTGATCACTTCAAGGACGTCTTCATCGGCGTAGCCGCAGCGCTGGCCCTGGCCACCGCGGGCGGCGTGCTCGCCTACGAGACGATTCGCAGCTACGACGGCTCACGGGCACAAACGATCTTCGAGACGGCCACCTTCCTGCTGGCAGCGGGAGTGCTGACCTACATGACTTTCTGGATGCGCAACCACGCCCGCTCCCTGTCCGCGGAGCTACGGGCGCGTACCGACGCGGCCCTGGATGGCCGGGCCCGGCTCGGGCTGGCCCTGCTGGCCTTCCAGGCGGTCGGGCGCGAGGGCCTGGAGACGGTGGTGTTCACGCTGGCGATAGTGTTCTCCGTTTCGACATCAGGCGCGCTGCTCGGCGCGGGGATCGGCCTGGCCGGCGCGCTCGCGATCGCCTTCGTGATTTACCGGCTCGGCCACCGGCTTAACCTGGCCCGGTTCTTTACCGTCATCGGAGTTCTGCTGATGGTCTTCGCCGCGGGCTTGCTAGCCGACGCCGTGGAGAACCTCCAGCAGCTTGGCTGGCTGCCGGTGCTGGACTCGCCGATGTGGCACACGACTAGATTCCTGTCCGAGAACAGCGCGATCGGCGACGTACTGCACAGTTTCTTCGGCTACAGCGACGCGCCCACAATGCTGCAATTGCTGACGTATGTCGGCTACCTGGTGATCGTCATCATCGGGTACCTCGGCCTGCGCTCCCGCTTGCTCGTCAGTCCCCGGCATCATGCCGCGTAGCTGCTTCAGCTGCTCTCATAACTGATAGTAGTTGCAGCACTACTTGTCTTAGATGCTCCGGTTACCGTCAGGATCGAGATATATTGCAGCATGCCGCATACGAGGATCTTAAGCCCGATCGCGGAGATCGCGGAGAATCAATGGGGCCTGATCACACGGCGGCAGGCCAGCGGCGCCGGCGTGGCCCCGGCCACGCTGGACCGCCTCACCGCGGCTGACGGATCCGTCCTCGAACGAGTGGCTCACGGCGTGTACCACATCCTTGGCGCGCCGCTGCCCGATCATGCCAGCCTGAGGGCGGCCTGGCTCCAGCTGGATCCAGCCACCGTCGCCTGGCGCCGCGGCCCTGAGCAGGGCGTTGTCTCCCACCGCTCAGCAGCGGAACTCTACGGCCTCGGCCATCTGGCCGCTGACCGGCACGAGTTCACGTTTCCTTCGCGCCGGCAATCCCGGCGCGCCGATGTCCGCCTGCACCACCTTAAGCTCGGCGACGGCGACTGGGCCACCGCCCGCGGCCTCCTGGTCACCCGGCCGCCGCGGATCGCCGCCGATCTGCTGGCCGAGCACGAGGACCCGGAGGCGGTGGGCCATGTCATCGCCGACGCGATCCGGGCTGGCCTTGAGTACCCGGGTACCTTCGCGGACGCGCTTGCCCGGCACGCCGCCCGCTTCGGGCTGCGCCGGGGTGACAGCGTGGCCCTGCTGCGCTGGCTGCTTGACCTCACCGGCGACACCGACGCGCCGCGCTGGGTCAGCCAGGCAGCGGCCCGTCCTGGGCAGGGTCAAGGTCCGGATGACCCGGACCCGCGACCGTCGGCGGTCTCATGACCGCCGACGGCCTGTACGGCAGCCCCACGGCATTCCGCCGCGGCCTCACCGACCGGCTCCGCGCCGCGGCGCAGGACGGGCAGTGGAATCTCCAGCACCTGCAGCGCCGGATCGCCTATGACCGCCTGCTGGAGCGCCTCTACCTGGCCGATGACCGCTGGGTCCTGAAGGGCGCCACTGCCCTGCTGGCTCGCCGCATCGGCGTCCGCGGCACCCGCGATATTGACGTTTTCCGTGACGGCGACCGGGCGGCAGCCGAGCGCGACCTGCGTGATTCCGCCCAGCGTGACATCGGGGACTGGTTCCGTTTCGAGCTCGCCGCGGGCCAGCCAATGCTCGAGAAGGCGCGCGGCGTGCGCATCCCGGTCACCGCTTACATCGGCACGCAGTGGGCGGAGTTCCACATCGACCTGCTCGGCCCGGACGTCCGGATGAGCGGCGAGCCCGATGGCGTGCCCCCGCTGGTACCCGTGGCCATGCCGGGAGTCGAGCAGCACGGATATCGCGCCTACCCGCTCGTGGATCACATTGCCGACAAGGTGACGGCCATCTACCAGCGCCACGGTGAGCTGCGCCGGCCGTCTACCCGCTATCGCGATCTAGTGGACCTGGTCGCGATCGTCGCCGCGGCCGACATCCCCGCCGAATCTCAGATGGCCGCCCTGGCCGCGGAGGCGGCGCAGCGCGGGATTATGCTTCCGGCCACCTTCGGCGTGCCTGACCGCAGCCTCTGGCTGCCGGGGTACGCCGCCGCGGCCGCAGGCTCGCAGCTGCGAGACGGGCACAGCCTCGATGAGGCGCTCGGACTCGTCAGGCCCTTCGCTGATCCGCTGCTGAGCGGAACCGCCGCTGGGCGCTGGGACCGGAAGCTGCGCTCCTGGGTAGCCTGACCGCGCCGTTCGGACGGCCTGGCGCGGACGGCCTGACGCGGACGGCCTGGCGCGTCGTCAGCGCGGTGCGACGAGCAGCGTCTGCATCGCCCGGCCGCACCGGCCTTGGGTGTCGGACAGAATCGACTCGGTCAGCCCGGTGCCTTCCGCGCCGATCGTGGTCGCCGACTCAAGCAGCAGCCATTCGCCGTCCGGGTCGCGCGGCAGCACCACGGTGAGGTCAACGTTGATGTACAGGAACTTCGCCGGGTCAAGCGCCGCGCCCACGCCGCTCCCCGAGTCGGCGACCAGCAGGGCCCTGGACATCGGAGATGGCTGCTCGCCGGGCAGCAGCGGAATCCGGGCCCGCATCCACGCGCTGCCCGCTGCGTGCTCGCGGAACGGGTCGCCGCTGACGAACCGCCACTCGATGGCCGACAGGTAGCCGACCGTATGCGCCCGGCCGAAATCGGTCTTCTCCGGTTCCGTGGAGATGGCAGGCGGCGTTCCTGCCGTCCCGATGGCGGGCACCTCGCCGTCCGGGCGGGCGATCCGCCAGCCGCGAGCGTGCAGGACTTCCTGGCCATCCGCTTCCATAACGGCTTCCAGGAGCGTGACCCGACGGCCCGGCCGGACAGTCCGGACGTGGAGATTGATCTTCCCGACCGGGACCGGGCGCATGATGTCGACGGTCACCCGGGAAAGCCGCTGGCCGGCGTGGGGCTGATGGCCCTCGAGCGCCCGGGCCGCCAGGGCAGACGGCGGGCCGCCATGCTGTGCCCGCGAACTCCACGGCCCGGCGGTCGCCGCCGTGGCCACGAAACTGCCCGGCCCGGCAGGCTCATAGAAAACGCTGTGCACGGACGGACGCTACCCGACGAGCGGCACCCGGAGCACCCGGGGCACCCGGAGTCGGTACGCTTCGTCCCGTGGCCGTCGGCTCGGCCGGCGCCGCGGGGCGTTAGCTCAATGGTAGAGCAGCGGACTTTTAATCCGTGGGTTCTGGGTTCGAGCCCCAGGCGCCCCACTCCTGCCTCCTCCCTCTGGCCTGCCTATTTACGGTCGTGTGGCGCCACGCTCTGTAACGCGGCGCTAAGCCTGGTATGGCCCATACTACCTAAAGGTTCGCAAAATAGGTCAAATATATACACGTAAGTACCGGCGTGCAACACCGCTTTCCTATTATTCTTGACTGCACCACTCTTCTGCTGTTTACTGGCCTTTGGATCTAACATAAGGCTGAATTTAGTCGGCGATAACCTCTCGCGTGGAGGCAGCTAACGTAAGCATCATTCGGTAGGCGCCTACTGGTCTTCATTTACTCACCTTCTCCAACCACCGGTAAGCATGCGCCTGATGACGGCGACCCATACGCTGCCATGGGCAGCCATATTCTTTCGTGTATACATCCCAGCATCTCACATGTCATCTGGCTAACCCATCGCCGGGAAACAGGCTGCTTAGCGCGAGGACGTTGGCCCGTAAAGTGGCATGCTCAGCCATCCATGCGGACTGATCGGAAAAAGCCTTGAGTAACCGCATGGGCCTGGGAGCCCACTCGGAGCAAGGGCACTCTCAGGGGCGAATACCGCTGACGTGTAAACAGTGAAGATGAAGTGAAGGTGACCGGCGTGATCGTGTCTGGCGAGCCGAGCTTCCCTTATCCTCTGGGAGTGAGCTTCGTGGATGGCGGGGTCAATGTGGCCCTGTACTCGACCGTTGCGGACGGGGTCTGCTTCTCGGCCTTTGATGCCGGGGGTTCGGAGAGCCGTCATGAACTGACGCTTGCTGACAGTGACATCTGGCACGGGTTCATCCCGGGTATCGAACCGGGCCAGGAGTACGGGTTCCGGGTTTCCGGTCCCTATGCGCCGCCCGCCGGTGCGCGGTGCAACCCGGCCAAGCTGCTCCTCGATCCGTACGGCCGGTCGGTGACCGGCAACCTGGCCTGGAAGCCATCGTGGAACGGCGCGGCCGCAGGAGCGCCGGATGCGCCCGATCCAGCCGACTCCGCGCCCGATGCCCCTCGGTCGGTTGCCACGCAGAGCACCTTCGACTGGGGTGGCGACAGGCCGCTGGACCATGCCCTGGCCGACAGCGTCATCTACGAACTGCACGTCAAGGGCTTCACCGCCGCGCATCCCGACGTGCCCGCCGCTGACCAGGGGACCTACGCCGGCTTAGCCCACCCCGAGATCATCGCCTACCTGCAGGGCCTCGGCGTCACCGCGGTGGAACTACTCCCGGTCCACCAGTCGCTGACTAACGGGATACTCGCCAGCGAGGGACTGGCTAACTACTGGGGCTACGATACGATCGGCTTCTTCGCGCCAAACGGCGGCTACTCCTCGGCCCGGCGCGCCGGCCTGCCGCCCGGAAGCGAGATCGACGAGTTCAAGGCCATGGTCAAGGCCCTGCACGGTGCCGGGATCGAGGTCCTGCTGGACGTCGTGTTCAATCACACCGCCGAGGGCAGCGAGCTGGGACCGACGCTGTGCTTGCGGGGCATCGACAATGCCGCCTACTACCAGCTCGTCCCCGGCCAGCTGCAGTCCTACGACAACCTCACCGGATGCGGCAACACCATCGACGCGGCCAGCCCGGTCGTCCGGCGGCTGATCGTGGACTGCCTGCGCTACTGGGTGAGCGAGATGCACGTGGACGGGTTCCGCTTCGACCTGGCCGCGGTACTCGGCAGCGACGAGCCGGGGACCGCGGCCGACGCCGACCCGGGCTGGGACAAGAACGCCGCCTTCTTTGACCTCGTGCTGCAGGATCCGACCCTGGCCCGGACCAAGCTGATCGCCGAGCCGTGGACCGCGGCCGGCAACGAGCAGGGGCAGTTCCCGCCCCGCTGGTCGGAGTGGAACGGCCAGTACCGCGACACCATGCGGGACTTCTGGCGGGACCAGGCGCCGGTTCCCCGCTGGGCCGGCGCGCGGCTGGCCGGCAGCCCCGACATGTACGCCCTGAACGCTCCCCGCTACAGCCTTCGCCGGCAGCCCGCCGCCTCGGTCAACTTCATCACCTGCCATGACGGGTTCACGCTCAATGACCTGGTGTCCTACGACACCAAACGCAATGACGCCAACCTGGAGAACAACCAGGACGGCACCGATGACAACCGGTCCTGGAACTGCGGCCAGGGGCCGGCCGACGACGGGCCGAACCCTGATCCCGGCATTACTGCCCTGCGCCGCCGCCAGCAGCGCAACTTCCTCGCCACCCTGCTCGTCTCCCGCGGCGTGCCCATGCTGCTCGCCGGCGACGAGCGCAACCGCACCCAGCAGGGCAACAACAACGCCTACTGCCAAGACAACACGGTCAGCTGGCTCGACTGGACCGCCAGCCCGTCCGCCGACAACCTGACCACCGTCGTCCGCAACCTCATCGCACTGCGGGCCCGCGCCACGACGCTACGCGCGGCCCGGTTCCCCGAACCCGGCCCGGCCGGGCCGAGCGAACCGGTCGCCGACACCGGCCTGGCCTGGTTCGACCCGGACGGCACGCCCGTGACCAGCCAGGACTGGGACAACACCGAAGGCCACAGCTTCGCCGTGGTATTCCCTGGCGACCCGCCAGGGCCGTCCGTCCTCGTCACCATCAACGCCTACTGGGACCCCATCACGTTCACCGCGCCCAGCCCCCCCTCAGGCACATGGACCGTCACCCTGGACACTCTCCAGGAAAACGGCACACCGACGACCGGAGCGCCGCTGGCCGCAGGCTCGCCGCTCATCGTCGGCCCCCGGTCGATGGTCATCGCGACCGGCTGACATGGCAATCAGCGCGCTCCCGGGCCAAGGGCTATTGGCCCATGTGCAACGCCCCGCTGGCCGCCAAGGGCTTTGTCCTTTGTCCTGCAGTTTGCCGATCGCGGGCCTCGGAGATCCGGGCGAAAACCGAAAAGGAATACTACGATGTGGGTGGACAATGATCTAACCGCGTTTGCCGGTGGAACCCTGGCCGCAGTCGGCGGCGTAGAAGGCAGGGCATTAGCCGCACTCGATGGTTACTCGCAAGGCGACGGCAGCCAGCACGTCGATTTCATTGACGGCCAGGGGCACGTCCACGAGTTGTACAGGAGTCCGGACCCGGCGGCCCAGTGGGTGGACAACGACCTTACCGACTTTGCCGGAGCGGGCAGTCTTGCGGAGGGATCGGCCATCAGCCTAATCGATGGTTACTCGCAAGGCGACGGCAGCCAGCACGTCAATTACATTGACGGCTTTGGGCACGTTCTCGAGTTGTACAGGAGCCCGGATCCGGCGGCCCAGTGGGTGGTCAACGACCTTGGAAGCATAGGCTTCATTGCCATCGCTGCGTACTCGCAAGACGACGGCAGCCAGCACGTCATTTTTAATAATGTAGGCAGAGACAGTGAAGACGGGCACATTCACGAGCTGTATAGAAATCCGGATCCGGCGGCCCAGTGGGTGGACAACGACCTAACCTTGTTTGCCGATGGAACCCCGGCCTTCGGCACTCCACTCGATGGTTACTCGCAAGACGACGGCGGCCAGCACGTCAATTTCCTTGCCGACGGGCATGTTCACGAGTTGTACAGGAGTCCGGATCCGGCAGCTCAGTGGGTGGACAACGACCTAACCGCGCTTGCCAAGGGAGCCCCGGCGGGGGAGGGGACCGATGACAGCGGCACACTCGTTGGGTACTCGCAAGGCGACAACAGCCAGCACGTGAATTTCATTGACGCCGGCGGGCACGTCCACGAGTTGTACAGGAGTCCGGATCCGGCGGCTCAGTGGGTGGACAACGACCTAACCAAGCTTGCCGATGGAGCCTCAGCCTCCCCAAGCAGTGGACTCGTTGGGTACTCGCAAGGCGACAACAGCCAGCACGTCAATTTTATTGACGCCGGCGGGCACGTTCACGAGTTGTCCAGGAGTCCGGATGCGGCGGCCCAGTGGGTGGACAACGACCTAACCAAGCTTGCCGATGGGGCCCCGGCCACGCTGCCCTTCGGTCTCAGTCGACTCGATGGTTACTCGCAAGGCGACGGCAGCCGGCACGTCAATTTCATTGACGCCGGCGGGCACATTCACGAGTTGTACATTAAGCCGTGAACCCGGAACACGGCGCGGCCGTACTGAACCCTGGCCAGCTCACGCCGGCTCAAGCTCATACCAAGCCACCGGAAATCAACCTCGGCGGGCTCACGCACGAGTACCAGGAGGCGATGATCTTGGATAACCTACCTGACCTGCAGATACGCAAGTTATCGATCTTGATAAAGAATAATTTCGAATAATCCCCCAGATGGCCGCCTGATGGCCCCTCTTCTGCCGGGTAGAGGCTCCTGACGGACGGTGTGGCCCGAGAGGTGAGGAGGACGCGAGATCGCCGCCGGAAGTTTCTCGGCTCCGACACAGATCATCCAATCTGGAACAGTCTGCGCCGCTAGAGACGTCCAGCTGGCATCCGCCGCATAACGTTGGAGGAGGTCATCGCTGGCTGCGAGGATGCCTAGCAGTTCTTCGCAGGGGTGTTCCGGGTGGTCGTTCCGGAATATGTTCCGCGGAACATATTCTGGGATCACGACCTTGAACCCCCCGCCGAAGAACGCCCATGCCGCGTCGCAGCCTGCGATGACCGCCGGCAGGTCCCGGCGGAAGCTCAGGTGCACATAGCAGTGGCGGCTGTAGCAGGCGGTGGTGGCGGGCCCGGTCACCGGGGACCACGTCGAGGCCCTGGGCGATGCGCTGTCCGCATCCGGGGGCATCGACGCGACGGCCCAGGGTGATCACCGCGGCGGGCTGGTCATGTTCTCGCGGGAGGCTGACGACGCGGAGCAGGCCATCATCTCCGCGATCGAGGACACCGAGGATGCCAGAATGACCGTCACCGGGGTGGCAGAGGATCAGGTCAGCGTCCGGAAGACCGCCGAGCGCGCAAAGGTGAGCAAAGGTGACAAGTTCCTCAGTGCGCTACTGGATGACCGGCGAGCGCGGCCCTGACCGTCCGCTCGGGACTACGCGACCTGCCCCAGCACGGCCGGCCCATGCTCACCCGCCTGGTCGCCTGAACTCTGCCGCAGCACCCTAGGCCCGTCCCGCCTCGCTGATCCAGATCGAAGCTGCGGTGACCCGGAAGCGGCCAGGATTCCCCGGCGATCGCGCACTGGTTCACCCGATAACGAGGCGCTACCTGACGACCTTGCACCAGGCAGGCAGGAGGCTACCCGGGCTCGCGGACTTGTCCGCGCACGAGCGGGGCAGCCGCCGGGGCAGCCGCCGTGGCTGCTGCTGATGTACAATGTGGTGTATGAAGCGGACCAATATCTATCTGGACGAAGGCCAGTCTGCCGCTCTAGAGCGGATCGCACGCACGCAGGGCATCTCGCGCGCTGAGCTGATCCGGCAACTCATTGATCGGAGTATTGGCGCGTCGGGGGCGGCGGACCTGGAGGCAGACCTGGACGCCATCCGGGACTCCTTTGGCATAGCCCGCGACGAGAACATCTTTTTCGGCCGCGGGTCCGACGAGCGCTCGCGGCACCTGGACCGCATGGCTGAGCTGTGATCCTGGTCGACAGCGACGTTCTCATCGCGAACCTGCGCGGCATTCCCGCCGCGCAGGACTGGCTGCTGGCAGCGCGGCGGGATACTGGCACCCTCGCGGTGAGTGCGGTCAGCCTGACCGAGGTCGCCGGCGGTATGAGATCTGCGGAGCGGCGGCAGGTCAGCCGCCTGCTGTCCAGCATGCGCGCGTTCCCGGTGACCGAGCGGGTCGCCTGGCGCGCCGCGGAGTTCATGCGCGAGCACCGGCGCTCGCATCAGGAAATCGGGCTCGGAGATTACCTGATCGCGGCCACAGCGGAGGTGGAAGGGCTGGATCTCGCGACCCTCAACGTGCGCCATTTCCCGATGATCAAAGATCTCCAGGCCCCGTTCCGGGTCTGACTCTCGGCCTTACCCAGACGATGCAGGCTGTCGGCAGGAGCGGCTGTAACAAGCCATCCGGCGCGCCACGAGATGTTCACTCCGCCGAGAGCATTGACCGGCGTCTACTCGGGGCTGCTGCGAGCTCGCCTTTGCCCCCCGCTGTTTGAGGGGCTGGGACAGCGCCCCGTAGGATTTCACTATGGTGGAGCATCGGCAGGAATTTCAGCGTGACCTGGAAGCCATCGAAGCTAAGGTCATCGAACTGTTCGCAATGGTCGGCGAGGACCTGCCCGGAGCGACCGACGCTCTCCTGACTGGCAACGACGATGTGATGCAGGCACTGGCCGAACGCGAGAAGGTCATCGACGCCCTCTACCCGGAGATCGAGAACCTGGTCACCCGGGAGATCGCGCTTCAGGCGCCGGTCGCCTCGGACCTGCGTTTCCTACTCTCCGTGCTGCGGATCGTGCCCGAACTCGAGCGCTCCCACGACCTGGTCGTCGACATCGCCCATCGGGCCAATCACTTCCTCAGCCAGGACCTCTCGACGCGCAGCCGAGGGCTCGTCGAGGGAATGGGGAACCTCGCCTCCGTCATGTGGCGCCAGGCAGCGGACTCCTGGTACCAGCGCGACCGGGCCGCCGCGGCTGCGCTAAGGGAACTTGATAACGACATGGACGAGCTTCACGCGAGCTTGATAGCCGAACTTGCCTCAGGACAAATGGCCATACCGGTAACCATGGAGATGACGCTAGTGGCGCGTTTCTACGAGCGTCTTGGCGCCCACGCCGTCAACATCGCCCGCCGAGTGATCTACCTGGCCGGATCCCTGCCCCCGGAGTAGCTGTGACGTGACCGTTATGGAGCGTGGCCGGACAAGCTGCCGTTGAGGTCCGGGGCGGAGCTTGCCTCACTTCCAGCGCGAGGCCTGGTGAGTCCCGGGGACGACCACGACGGGGCAGGCCGCGTGGTGGGTGACCTGGCTGCTCGTCGAGCCCAGCAGGAGCCTGGCGAACCCGCCGCTGCCGCGGGACCCGACGACGAGCAGGTCAGCGTCACGCGAGGCCTTGATGAGTTCTTCCGCAACCTCTCCGATGGCCACGTCCACGGTGATCTCAGGCACCGTTCCGTCGATCTCGCTCACGACCTTGTCCACGAATTCCTGGAGTGACTTCTGCGCGAGCTCAGGTTTGAAGCTATCCCCGGCGCGCACGCCCCAGTACACCTCGGTGGCCGGGCGAACCGGGTCCGGGTGAACTGTGAGGACTGCCACCGGCAGATGGCGCTCCACTGCCTCGCGTATCGCCCAGCCAAGGGCACGCCGAGAATTGTCCGAGCCATCCACCCCGACGATGATTCCGGGCATTTCTGCTCCTCCAGTCCGGCTCAGCCCATCCGTCCGGTGACGTAGGCCTTGGTGCGGCTGTCGTTCGGGTCCTGGAAGATCTGCTCGGTCCGGCCGTACTCGACGAGGACGCCCGTGCGGGTGTCGCTTTCCTCATTGCGGAGCACTGAGAAGAACGCGGTGCGGTCGCTGACCCGGGTGGCCTGCTGCATGTTGTGCGTGACGATGACGATGGTGTACTGCGACTTGATGTCGCGCATCAGGTCCTCGATGGCCCCCGTCGCGATCGGGTCGAGCGCCGAGCAGGGCTCGTCCATGAGGACCACATCCGGCTCGACGGCGAGCGTGCGGGCGATGCACAGCCGCTGGGCCTGCCCGCCGGACAGCCCCAGGGCGGACGCCTTCAGCCGGTCCTTCACCTCGTCCCAGAGGGCGCCCTGGCGCAGCGAGTGCTCGACGATCTCGTCCAGCTTGCCGCGGTTACGCTCGCCGTTGATCCGCGGCCCGTAGGCGACGTTGTCGTAGATCGACTTCGGGAACGGGTTCGGCTTCTGGAAGACCATGCCGATACGCCGGCGGACGGCCGTCGCGGAGACATCCTTGCCGTACAGCGGCACCCCGTGGTACCGCACGTCGCCTTCGACGCGAGCGCCTGGCACCAGGTCGTTCATCCGGTTCAGCGTCCGCAGCACCGTCGTCTTGCCGCACCCGGACGGGCCGATGAATGCCGTGATCTCATTCTTGTGTATCGCCAGCGAGACATCCGTGACGGCCCGGAACGCACTGTAGTAAATCGAGACGTTCGTCGCAGTGAAGACCGGCGCGTCCGGCGACGGCTGCTCCGGCGGCAGATCCTGCTGCTGGGCCACCGGCTCGGGCTGCTGCGTGGCGACGATGTCCTGATCTTGCTTTTCCATCACATTCCTAGCGCAGATATTTGGTAAACCGTGCGGTTACGAACCGGGCAGCTATCATCAGGATAAATGCGATCGCGATAAGCGTCAGCGCCGCACCCCAGCCGCGGGCCTGGGCGCCGACATACGGCGAGTTCGCGTTCTGGAAGATCTGCGCGGGCAGCGCGGTGTTGGCACCGCTGAACACGTTCTTGTTCACCAAGGTGGTCCCCAGCCCGATGGTGAACAGCAGCGGCGCCGTCTCGCCCGCGGCCCGGGCGACGGCGAGCAGCGCGCCGCTGACTATCCCGCCGAGCGCCGTCGGCAACACCACCGTCACCGTCACGCGGCCCTTGGTGGCCCCGAGGGCGTAGCTCCCTTCGCGCAGCGAGTTCGGCACCAGCCTCAGCATCTCGTAGGTGGAGCGGATCACGATCGGCAGCATCAGGCAGGCCAGGGCGAAGGCGCCGGCCAGGCCCGAGTAGCCGAAGTGCAGCACCCAGATCGTGAAGATGAACAGTCCCATGATGATGGAGGGCACGCCCGTCATGACGTCGGACATGAACCCGATGAGCCGTGCCAGCGGTCTGTTGCCGCCGTACTCGTTGAGGTAGATCGCGCCCAGTACACCGAGCGGCACGGCTATGACCGTGGCGACGGCCGTGATCTCGACAGTGCCGACCACCGCTGGCCCGATTCCGCCCTGGTTCGCGGGCTCCACCTGCACCGGGATCGAGCCGGTCAGGAAGGACCAGCTGATGACCGAGGCACCCTTGGCGATGACCGTGAACAGGACGAATCCCAGCGGGATGATCACGAGCACGAACGCGAGTACCATCAGCGCGGTCGCGATGCGGTTCGTAGCGCGCCGCAGGCCCGCCGGCTCTCGCAGGTCGGGCTGCTGATGCCCGGCGGTGACAGCCATCAGGCCCCCCTATGCCGTCGGGCGGACCGCTCCACGACCCCGCGGGCAATGACGTTAAGGATGATCGTGAAGGCGAACAGGAGCACGCCGAGCCCCATCAGCGCGGCCCGGTCCACGCCCGTGGCCTCGCCGAACTCGTTCGCGATGACCGAGGGCATGCTGTAGCCGGGCGCGAACAGGTGCGACGTGATCGTGGCCGACGAGCCGATCACCAGCGCCGCCGCGATCGTCTCGCCCATCGCCCGCCCCAGCCCGAGCAGCACCGCCCCGACGACACCGCCCTGGCTATGCGGCCAGACGGCGCCGCGGATCATCTCCAGGCGGGTGGCGCCCAGCGCGTAGGCGCCCTCCCGGTCGATCGTCGGCACCGTCGCGATGACCTCGCGCGACAGCGAGGTCACGATCGGCGTGATCATGAAGGCCAGGATGATGCCGCAGGTGAAGAACGAGGGCCCGCCCGTAGGCGGCCCGAACAGGTTGCCCAGCACCGGGACGCTGCCCACGCCCGAGCCGATCGAGGCGTAGATGTGCTGGATCCACGGCGCGAACACCAGGATCCCCCACAGACCCCAGACCACGGACGGGACCACCGCCAGCAGGTCGATCACGTACACGATCGGGCGCGCCCACCGGTACGGCACGACCTCGGTCAGCAGCAGGGCGATGCCCACGCTGACCGGTACCGCCATCACGAGCGCGATCACCGCCGTGACGGCGGTGCCGTAGATGAACGGCAGCGCGCCGTACTGGTTGTCCGTGGGGTTCCAGGTGCTCGAGAAGATCTTCAGGCCCTCGGTGCTGAACCAGGACGAGGCCTGCTGGGTGGTCGAGACGGCGATCAGGACCAGGATCACCAGCACCAGCAAGCCGGCCGCGAGCGCCATGACCTGGAAGGCGCGGTCGCCGAGCGGCCGCCGCTCGGACAAGGCCTGGGCGGATCCGGCCGGGACGGCCGGATCCGCCTTCGTCACGGTCCTCACGGCGGCGAGCCGATCTGATCCGTGTGCGCCACGGTCCTCACGATAACTAGCCGATCTTGCTGAGCTGCGCCGTCGCCATCTGGTCGAGGCTGGCGGGCAGTGGCGCGTAGTTCAGGCTGGGAAGCAGCTTCTGGCCGGCTCCGAGCAGGTAGCCGATGTACGCCTTGAGCATCTTCGTGGTGTTCGTGCTCGACTGAGCCTGGTAGACGAGGTCCCACGACTGATAGGTGATCGGGTACGAGGCGGCGCCGGGCGCCCAGATCGCGCTGAAGGTCAGATCGGGCTTGACGGTGACCTGGCCGGCGGCGGCGGTGGCCGACGCCACTGACGGCGCGACATAGTCGCCGGCCTGGTTCTTGACCGAAGCGAAGGTCAGCCCTGAGGCCTTGGCATCGGCGTAATCCACGTACCCGATGGCCCCTGGGGTGGACTTGACGATCTGCGCCACCCCGCCGTTGCCGTTACCTCCCCGGCTCGTGGCGGGCCAGTTGATCGTCGAATTGGTGCCGAGCGTCCATGCGCTGCCTGCGCCCTTTACCAGGAACTCGGAGAAGTTGGCGGTGGTACCCGAGGAGTCCGAGCGGCGGGCGATGGTGATCGCGGTGCTGGGCAGGGTGACACCGGGGTTATCCGCCTTGATCGCCGAGTTGTTCCACGTCTTGATCTTGCCTTCGAAGATCTGCGCGATGACCGGCGCCGACAGCTTCAGGTTGCTGACGCCTGACAGGTTATAGGAGAGCGTGATCGGGCCGATCACGACGGGGAAGTAGAGCACCGTCTTGCCCTTGAAGTTCGCGGTCTCGGTGGCGGGGATCGGCGAGTCCGAGCCCGCGAAGTTGACCACCCCCGAGGCCAGGTCCGTGCGCCCCTTGCCGGAGCCGCCGCCGGAGTAGTTGACGGTCATGCCGGACTGGACCGACTTGAAGGCCTGGATGGCTGACTGCTGGAAGGTGAGCTGGAATGTCGATCCGCTCGCGTTGAGCGTGCCCGAGAGACTGGAGCTGCTGCTCGACGAGGACGAGCTGCTGCTCGGCGATGAGCTGCTGCTGCCCGACGAACCGCAGGCGGCCAGCGACAAACCCAACGCGACAACCGCGACACCCGCCGTCGTAACCCCTTGGATGCGCACACGTTTCATATCAGATACCCCTCTTTTAGTTACCCACCGAGCATCGCCGCAAGGCTTGCCTTGATGGTGTGAAAGCCGCTTCTCGGCTCGATCGGGGACGATGCTAGCGCCCGATGCGAACACGCCGTCAGTGACCTCGGGTCCTCCGGTGATTCCGGTGTTATGCCGCGGATCCACCGTAGGGTTGAGATCGTTAAATGCAGGCAAACAACACGTGAACTTCACCTTGCGCTTGCCGGTGCTGTTGGTGATGGCGCCGGCCCGGCCGGGCCCACAGCCAGACGAGTACACCGCCGGTACACCAGCGAGGCGGCGACGGCTGCGCCGGCCGAGCAGCTTAGGCATGGCCAGCGGGCACCTTGTCGCCACCGGCGGTCAGCGCGCGGGCAGTGTGGACAGCACCGGCAGGTGGGCACGGAGTTGACGCCAGCCCTCACGCTAGGCGTGGTCCCCGGCCGCTCGGCATCAGCCGGGGAAGTCGGTACGCTTTCCTCCGACAGCGCCGGCGCGCCCGGCGTCCCGGGGCGTTAGCTCAATGGTAGAGCAGCGGACTTTTAATCCGTGGGTTCTGGGTTCGAGCCCCAGGCGCCCCACCACCCCTTCTGACCTGGTCATTTACGGTGGCGTGGCGCGTCTTGATCCTTTCCTGGTTGCAGTTCTGGTTGCGGTTGCGTTCGCGAGGGCGCGCCGGTGACCGCGGTAGCCCGGCGGCATGGGGTGGCCTGGCAGGCGGCGCATGAGCGGCTACGCCAGTATGCCGGTGCAGGGCTAGGCGGATCAGGGACCCGTTGACGGGGCGCGCTCGGGCCTGCCATTATTCAGTGCTGCTTAGTAAGTGGTGCTGACTGATGGTGCTGGGGAGACCGGGTGCACAGCAAGTTCGATGACCTGGGACGGTTCGCTGACCCGTCGGTGCTGATCCTCACCAGTCTGTCCGACGGGCCCAAGCACGGGTACGCGATCATGACTGACGTCGCCACATTCAGCGGCGTGGGAATGGAGCCAGGGACCCTGTACGGGGCGCTCTCGCGGTTGGAGAAGCGGGGCTGGATCCGGCCGCTGGACACCGACGAGCGCCGCCGCCCGTACCAGATCACTGCGGCCGGCCAGTCTATCCTCGCCGAGCAGCTCAAGACCATGCAGCAGGTCGTCCGCGCCGCGGCCCGGCGCACCGCGACCGCGTAGCGAGGACCGATGCGCCCGCTTCTGGCTGCCCGGCTATCCCGTGCCCTGGTCGGCTGCTACCCGCCCCGCTGGAAGCAGCGCTACCAGGAGGAGATTCTCGATGTCCTCGACCAGCACACGGCCCGTCCCCGCACGGTGCTGTCCCTGGCCAGCGGCGCGATGGCCGCCCACCTGGACCCGAGTTACCGGATAGCGAAGCCGATGATCCGCATCAAGAACAACGCCGTACGGGCAGCCTTGATCGTCGTAGTTGGATGCACGGCCGTGAGCGCCCTTGTGTACGGCCTCTTTACCTACACCAACATCCAACAGCTCATCGGTGATCTGGTCTGGCACCCCGGGTACGCCGAAGGCGACACCGCCCTGGTGCTCACCCCGGATCAGCGCCTCCTGGCGACCGAGGCGGGCGGTGAGCCCGATACCGCGGTCATCACCCTATGGTCGGTCGGCCGCGGCAGCCTGCGGCGGCTGTCGTCGTTCGAGGGCGGCATCACCGTGGCCATTGCCCCAGACGGCCGCATGGTGGCCACGTCCGCGTACGGCGGGGACGCCGCGCTGTGGAACGTGACCCGGCCCCGCCATCCGGCCTTGCTGGCGGTGCTGAAGCCCGGCTCCTCCAATGCCCTGTGGGGTGAGGCATTCTCCCCCGACAGCAAGCTCCTGGCCGCCGCCTACGGCGGCGGCGTGGCCCTGTGGGACGTCGCCCGCCCGGCCCAGCCATGGCTGCTGACCGTGCTTGACGCCCACGTCGGCCCGGTGACCCACGCCGACATCGCGTTCTCCCCGGACGGGCACCTGCTGGCCCTGGCCAGCGGCAACGGCCAGGTCACCATCTGGGACGTGGCCCGCCCGGCCCGCGCCGCCCCGGTCGCGACCGTCACGGGCCGGGACGGCTATTTCCAGGCCCTGGCGTTCTCGCCGCAAGGCGACCTGCTGGCAGGGGTGACCACCGGAGGCACGGTGCTGGTGTACCGGCTGGACGACCTGGGCCGCCCGACTCTGACGGCCAGCCGCTCCGGACTCGCGGCGCAGGCCCTGTACCCGGGCGGGGTGCGGGCCCCGGCCGGGCTGGCGGCGAGCTGCCCCGGCTGCATGGCCCCCTCGTATGCGCTGGGCTTCGCTCCCGGCGGGCGCGCCCTGACCGTCGTGGTCGACAAGATCTTTCCCAACAACTCCTCCAGGGATACGGCGTTCACCTGGCAGGTGACCGCGTCAGGCAGCCTGACCGGCGGCACCTCGGCTGCCCGCGACACCTGGGACGGGCAGCCCGCGCTGGCCCCGGACGGCCGCACCATCGTCGACGGCTCGGCGTTCGGCCGCACTGCAGTAGGCCTGTGGGAGCTGCCAGCAGCCGCAGGGTAGCCGCAGTGCGCCCGGCGCGGCCGCTACAGCATCAGCGGATCGCCGCAGCCCCCGAAGCGCCGGGCCTGGACTGCGGCGCCGTGACGGAGGTGACCAGCGCAGCCCCGGAACGTAACCTGGAGGGCACATCCGCGGCCATCACGCCGTCGGCCACGGGCCTGCCGCCATGAAGCCGCCCGGGAGGGATCGAGCGATGACCATCGTGGAGTTCCTTGAGGCCCGCATCGCGGAGGACGAGCTGACCGCCCAGGCTGCCATCGAAGTCTCGGCCGACTGGCGAACCCATTATGACTACAGCGACGTCAAGGACGCCGACGGCCACTTCGTCATCCAGGCTGACAGCCGCCATCCGACGGCCGAGCAGGCCGCGCACATTGCCCGGCACAGTCCCGCTCGCGTCCTGCGCGAGTGCGAGGCGCAGCGAGCCGTCATCGCCGACTTCCTCCGGCGTGAGGCGCTGGGCGATGTGGCCGGACGCAGCATCGTCGAGGACGTCCTGAGGGTCCTGGGCGCGGTCTACTGCGACCATCCGGACTACAACCCAGCCTGGGCGTAGCGCCAGCCACCAGCCTGATGCGCCGGGCCGCTCCCTCGGGGCTCCTCAGGCGCCGGGCCGCTCCCTCGGGGGCTCCTCGTGCACCGGGCCGCTCCCTCGGGGCTGATGTGGATGAACTCGCGGATCCCGGCGGGTCGGGAAATCCCGGCAATGGTGGACCTTCGGCCCGTGACGGACCTCGGCCCGGCTGCGATCATCGTGGGCGACCCGCGTGCCAGAGGAGGCTGCCATGGCCGACAAGCGCCCAGCCGAGGGACCAGCCGAGCGCCCAGCCAAGGGACCAGCCCAGGGTCAGGAAGCGCACTCGGGCCAGGACTCCGACAAGCGCTCAGACCTCGCCGGCCCCGGTATCGGCAATTACCAGGATCTCGAAGTCGTGCTGCCGCGCGACTACGACTCGCTGCTGACGCCGCGGGAGACACAGCGAGCGATCTTCGCGGTGAAGCAGTACATCGAGGAGAATCTCTGCCGCCAGCTGAACCTGATGATGGTCACCGTCCCGCTCATCGTGGCTGCCGACAGCGGCGTCAACGACATGCTCGACCGGGACGGCTCGCGCACGCCGATCGAGTTCCACATCAGCAACGACCGGGACCTGCACCCGGTCGAGGCGCAGATCGTGCAGGCCGCCACCAAGTGGAAGCGGGTCGCGCTGCGGCAGTTCGAGTGCGGGGACGGTCAGGGCATCTGCACCGACATGCGAGCGGTCCGCAAGGACTACTTCCTCGACCACGACCACAGCTGCTACGTGGATCAGTGGGACTGGGAACGCGTGATGACCCCGGATCAGCGCGACCTCGGTTTCCTGACCGGGATCGTCAGCAAGATCTGGCAGGTGCTGGTCGGTGCCGAGCGCTTCGCGCAGGAGATGTTCCCGGTCCTGAAGGACCCGCGCTACCCGAGCCTGCCCGAAGAGCTCACCTTCCTGCACGCCGAGGACCTGCTGGAGATGTATCCGGACCTGCCGCGCAAGCAGCGCGAGACCCGGGTGCTGCAAGAGCATCCGGCGGTCTTCATCATCGGGATCGGCTGGCCGCTGCGGGACGGCTACCCGCACGAGATGCGCGCTGCCGACTACGACGACTGGATCACTGACACCTCAGCGGCGACGGGCAGGCCGACGCACGGCCTCAACGGCGACATCCTGGTCTGGAATCACCTCACCCAGCGCCGTCATGAGCTGTCATCGATGGGCATCCGCGTGACCGCCCAGACCCTGAGGGAGCAGCTGACCCGCAGCGGCCAGCTCGAGTTCCTCAAGCTCCCCTACCATCAGGGCATCCTGCGCGGACAGATCCCGCTCTCGGTCGGCGGCGGCATCGGCCAGTCCCGCACGCTGATGCTCCTGCTCCGCAAGGCCCACCTGGGCGAGGTCAGCGTGTCGGTCTGGCCGCAGATCCTGACCGACATGTGCGCGGCGAAGAACATCCGCGTGCTGACCTGACTGGAACGCCGCCCCGCTCGGCCGCACCGTCGGCGGCGGTTACTGCGCCGCCCGGTCGCGGTTGAGCCGGGCGTGCGCCTTGCGGTTGCGCCGGTAGAGCCCCACGAACTCGCCGAACAGCTCGTCGTAGAGCCCGGCCGCCGCCGGCTCCGGCGGGTAACAGCGGGCCACCGCGACCCGGTCCGGCACCTGATCGAACGAAAGCTCGCCGAGCGCCACCGCCGCGAGCATCGCGGCGCCCCGCGCGTTCGCGTTCACCGGGTCGGCCACCTGCTCGATCGTACGGCCGAGCACGTCGGCGAAGATCTGGCTCCACACCTCGGAGCGGGCCCCGCCGCCGATGAACCTGACCGGGTCGAGCCGCCGTTTCGTGAAGCGCTCCACCGCCTGCAGCAGCCACCGCGAGTTCAGCGCCACCCCTTCGAGCACCGCCCGCACCAGTTCGCCGCGGCCGGCCGACAGCGACAGGTTGTGAAACCCGCCGCGCACGAACCTGTCCTCCACCGGGGTCCGCTCGCCGTACAGCCACGGCGTGAAGATCACCCCGCCGCTGCCGGGCGGGACCGCGGCGGCCATCCGGTCGAACTGCAGGTAGGCGTCGGCAGGCGGGTCCCCCTCGAACAGCACCCGGTCGCGCAGGAAGGTCAGCGCCGCGCCGGCGGTTTCCTGCTCGTCGGCGACGAAGTACCGGCCGGGGATCGCGGCGGGCAGCGACGCCATGTTCCGCAGCAGGTCGGTCTTCTTGAACGGGACGTGACAGGTCAGCCAGGACGACGTGCCGACGTACAGGTGGGCCTGGAAGTCCCTGGTCGCCCCGGATCCGATCGCCGCCGAACCGATGTCGGGCGTGCCGGCCACGACCGGCAGGCCGGCCGGGAGGCCGAGCGCCGCGGCTGGCCCGGGCAGCAGCGGCCCGAGGATGTCGGTCGCGGCGACCAGGTCAGGCAGCTGAGCGCGATCGACCCCGGCGAGCCGCAGTAGCCCGGGATCGTAACCGATCGCGCCCGGTTTCCGGTTGTCGGTCAGCCAGTGCAGCGCGATCGAGTCGTAGCTGGCCGCCGCCCGGCCAGTGAGCCGCAGGTTAAGCCAGTCTTTCGGTTCGAGGAAGAGCCGGGCATAACGATAGGTTTCCGGTTCCTCCTGCTTCAGCCACAGGATGTGCGCGATGGGATCCTTGCCGCTGCGCGCCGGGATCCCGCCGGTCTTGCGGATCCATCGCGCCAGCTTGTCCACCCCATAGCCCTGCACCCGGACCGGCCCGCCGGTGATCCGCTGCGCCTGCGGCGCGCCGCGCGAGTCCATCCAGATGATGGCGTCCCGGATCGGCGCGCCGGCCTCGTCCACCGCGACGGTGCCCGACCACTGGGCGGTGCAGCAGACGGCCGCGACCGACTCCGGCGCGACGGCGCCGCGGCGCAGCAGCCGAGACGAGGCGCCGGCGATCAGCTTCCACCAGCCCTCCGGGTCTTGCTCGGCGCCGCCGCCGGGGCGCAGCGTGACCCGGCACTCGTCCTGCTCGGACGCGACGACCGCGCCGTCCACCGACACCAGCGCCACCTTCAGCGCCGAGGTCCCGAGGTCGATCGCCAGGATGTGGCGCGGCACCGCTACACCTCGAACATCAGGTCAAGGTAGGCGCCGAGCATGCCGCGGACCAGGTCCTCGGGCAGCGCGGCGGCCATCCCGTAGACCGGGGCCATCCCGGTGTGGACGTCGGGGTTGGCCACGACCTCGTCGACCGAGGCGGCCAGGTCCTCGATGAACCGGTCGGCCACGCCGGGCAGGGTGTGCCGGAGCGTGATCGCGATGTGCACGGCGGCTGGCCGCTGCAACCCGTTTAGACTCCATCCCCGCCGCCCCATGTTCTCCATGACCTGGTACACATCGACGCCCTCGTCGGCGGCGAATGCGATGACCCACAGCGGGTCGCCGAGCACCCGCAGGCCGGGGATGGCGTTGATCCCGTCCCGCACCCGCGCGCCGGTGGCCAGGATCCGCCCCGCCGCGTCCGTGTAGCCGCGCTCGCCGATCGAGACCATCGCCGCCCAGCACTCGGCCGACAGCGCCCCCGGCCGGCTCCCGGCCAGGGTCGGCGACAGGTACAGGCCGCCCGGCCAGTCCGTGACCGTGTAGAACTGGAACTGGCGAAGCTCTTTGCCCCGGTACAGCACGACCGACGTGCCCTTGGCCGCGTAACCGTACTTGTGCGTATCGGCCGACATCGAGGTCACGCCGGGCAGCCGGAAGTCGAACGGCGGGATCGGGTAGCCGAGCCGCTCGGCCCACGGCACGATGAACCCGCCCAGGCAGGCGTCGACGTGACAGCCCGCGCCGCGCTCGGCGGCCAGCGCGGCGATCTGCGGGATCGGGTCGATCACGCCGTGCGGGAAGCTGGGTGCCGAGCCGACCACGACCGCGGTCCGGTCGGTCACGGCGGCGGCCATCGCGGCCAGGTCGGCCTTGAAATCGCCGTCGACCGCGACCCGCACCAGCGGCATGTCGAAGAACTTCGCGGCCTTGTCGAACGCGGCGTGCGCGGTGACCGGCGCCACGATCTCCGGCTCGGCGATGCCGCGGCGCTCGCGCGCGAAGTCCCGGTAGGCCTTCATGGCCAGCAGGATGCTCTCGGTCCCGCCCGAGCTCACCGCGCCGACCACCGGCGCATCGGGCGCGGCATGTCTCGCCCCGAGCATGGTCGCGGTCATCGAGACGATCTCCGCCTCGAACTTGGTGGCGCTCGGCCACAGGTCGGGGTGCAGCGGGTTGCTCTGGGACTGGGCCGAATACACCCGGTTCAGGAACGCGACGTGCTCGGGATCACCGTGGTAGACCGCCCCCGAGGCAAAACCGTCGCGCCAGCGATGCTCCTCCAGTCCGGCGAGCCGCTCGACCAGCCCGGCCACCTCGTCTTTGGGCAGGCCGTCCGCGGGCAGCGCGGCGAACGAGGGGAACTCGCCCCGGTAGGGCTTGAGCTGGGCGTCCAGGCTGGCCATGAGGTCGCCAGGGTCGGTCATCATGGGCTCCTCTCCGCCGCGGCGCCCGCCGTCCGCGCGGGCAGCCTGGTGGCCAGCACCGCCCCGGCCAGCGCGGCCGCGGACAGCACGCCGAGCGACAGGTACGGATTCCCGATCACGCCCTGGACGATCAGGACCAGGACGACCCCGCCCAGGTTCCCGGCCAGCAGCAGGAACCCGACCGCGGCGCCGGCCCGTTCTGGGCAGGCGTGCAGTTCCGACCAGTCCAGCACCACCGGCAGGGCGGCCAGCAGGAAGAATCCTTCCACGAACAGTACGCAGCCGATGAAGCCGGCGTTGTGCACGGCGGCGATGGCCAGGAACGCCACCACGCTCACGCCGACCGCGGTCTGCAGCAGGGCCCGGCGCCGGTCGCGGGTCGCGACCACCTGCGGCAGCACCGCGGCGCCGAGGATCCCCGCCCCGGTCATGATCGCGATCAGGTAGCCGGCCGCGCCGCCCCGCCCGAAATGTCCGAGGATCGTGTCGAGCCAGGTCGCGACCGCGTTGAAGACGCCCATCCCCACGAAGAGCAGGCCGCCGAGCACCCACATGAACCGGTCGCCCCGCAGCCAGCGAAGCGACACCGCGACCGACGGGTCACCGGTGAACGCGGCCGGGGCCCGGACCGCAACCAGCACCCAGACGGCCGCGACGACGGCCAGCGCGGCCTGCACCCAGACCAGCGCGCGGAGGCCGCCGGCATCCAGCAGCGGCCCCCCGGACAGGACCGCCGCGAGGACCCCGGCGAACAGCGCCACGCTGCCGACCGAGATAGCCGCCGTGCGTTCCTCGGGCGGGAAGTACCGTGCAGCGATCTTCGTGATCGAGTTCAGCACCAGCGGCTGGCCGGCCGCGATCACGAACTGCCCGGCGAAGGCCCACTGGTAGGAGTCCGGGCCCGCCAGCCGCACCACGGCGCCGGCGCCGGTCAGGACCGCGCCGGCCGACAGTGCCCGCCCGAAGCTGACATCGAGCCACCGCCCGGTGGGCAGGGCCAGGATCACGTACATCAGCGGGAAGATCACCGCCAGGTCCCCGACGGCGCCCTCGGAGACCCCCATCGCCCGGTGCGCCTGCGCGGTGATCGGCGCGTACGACAGCCACAGCAGCTGGGTGCACGCGGCCAGCAGGCCGTAGCCGGCCAGGATCGCCCACCGGCTGGCCCGCACCGAACTGACGCTGACCGTGGCTGCTCCCCCCTTCGTGCTGTGTACCCACCGGGCACTTGTGGCCATCCTTGTCCCTGTGCGCCCGACGCGCCACAGTTGGCCCGCAAGGGACGACTAAAGGCCTTCTGACCAGTGACGAAGGACGGCGCTCCGGGGTAGGAGGGGCGGCAGCGGGAATAGTTGATCTATCCGGGCCTGGAGGTGATCATATGACCGCCACTGCCGTCCAAAGCCGCCAGCCGGCGGACCAGAGCTCCGGATTCCGCCCTTATGCGATGCTCGCCGTGGCGGCGCTGGGGTTCGCGGTGAGCTTCTGGGCGTGGGCACTGCTGGCCCCGCTCGGCGCGCATTTCAAGCTGGTGCTGCACCTGAGCAGCTTTGAGCAGGCACTCGTCGTGGCCGTGCCCGTCATCGCCGGGTCGCTGGGCCGCATCCCGGTCGGGGCCCTGACCGACAGGTTCGGCGGCCGGCTGATGTTCCCGGTCTGGTCGTTCGCGACGATCGTCCCGGTGCTTTTCCTCGGCCTGGCCGGCTACCGCTCTTTGGCGGGCCTGCTGGTCGGCGGCTTCTTCCTCGGCCTGGCGGGTACCGCGCTGGCGATCGGGGTGCCGTTCGTCAACGCATGGTTCCCGCCGGAGCAGCGTGGCCTGGCGACCGGGATCTTCGGCATCGGTATGGGCGGGGCCGCCATCAGCGCGCTGACCACAGTCAAGCTGGTTGACCACTGGGGCATCCACGCGCCGTTCCTCATCATCGCGGTGGTCCTCGCGGTCTATGGCACCCTGGCGGCGCTCGTGCTCAGGGAGGCACCGCACCGGACAATCCCGACCGGATCTAGTATCGCCAGGCTGGCCGTGACCCTACGGCTGCCGATCACCTGGCAGGCCAGCGCCTTCTACGCGGTTGGTTTCGGCGGATTCGTAGCGTTCAGTGTCTACCTGCCGACCTACCTGAAGAATGCCTACCTGCTCAGTCCGGCCGAGGCGGCCGACAAGATGGCTGGCTTCGTCCTTATTGCGGCGCTGATGCGACCGGTGGGCGGCTGGCTCGCCGACTGGTTCGCGCCGCGCGCGGTCCTGGCTGTCGCCTTCGCCTTGGTCATGGCCGGCGCGGCCTGCCAGTCGCTGACACCCTCGCTGGAACCCCAGGCGGTGATCGCTTTCCTGGTCATGGCCGCGGCGCTGGGCATTACCACCGGGGCGGTCCTGGCCCTCGTGGCACAGCGCGCGCCCGGCAATAAAGTTGGCGCGGTCACCGGGGTGGTCGGCGCCGCGGGCGGCCTCGGCGGCTTCGTACCGCCACTGCTCATGGGCACTATCTACGGCGCCAGCGGCTCCTACGTCTGGGGCCTGATCGCGCTGGCGATCGTGGCCGCTGGTGCCACCGCCTACGCCGCTGCCTATGCCGCTGTCCGCCGGCGGCCCAGCGGAAGCGCCACCTTAATGGCGCTAGCTTAAAGGCGCCAGCCACCCGCGCGCCCGTAACGCCAGCGCCGGTCAAGTGCGGGCCGGTCAAGTGCGGGCCGGTCAAGTGTTGCTGAACGACAGAGTGGCCACGCTGTACATACCGACCGGAAAGACCGCGCTCCACAGGCCGGCTCAAGGCGTGCCCAGCGCGGTATGTTCTTGCGCTGAGAGCTGGCCACAGCGCCGAAGCCAGTGTCGGACAGGCCGTTAGAGCTACAGCTAACCCCGGCAGGGCGGCGCCCTAGCGAAACAGGTGGCAGAGTGCGGATTGCGGTCATTGGTACGGGCAGGATCGGTGGCACGACCGGCCGCGCGTTCGCGCGCGGCGGGCACGACGTCGTGTTCGGCTCGCGGTCACCGGGTGACGACAGCGTGGCGCAGGACAGCGGCGCGCGGGTCGCCGACATCGCGACGGCGCTCGATGGCGCCGAGGTCGTCGCGCTGGCGCTGCCGGGCCCTGCGGTCGACGGGCTTCTCGACGAGCACGCCGATGCCCTGGCCGGACGGCTGGTGCTCGACGCCGCCAACCGGGTCGGCGGCCCGGGCCCGGCTAATAGCCACGATGCGATCACCTCGAGGGTCAGCGGAGCCCGGTACGCGCGGGTGTTCAACTCCCTGGGCGTGGAGAATCTCGCCGACCCACAGTTCGGTGACGGGCCGGCCGACATGTTCTTCTCCGCGCCGGAAGGCGACCGGGCGACCGTCGAGCAGCTCATCGCTGCGGTCGGGCTGCGGCCGGTTTATCTTGGCGACGGCCAGCAGGAAGTGGTCGACGGAGTCCTTCGGCTGTGGTTCACGCTGGTCATGGGGCAACACCACAGCCGCCACCTGGCGTTCAGGATGCTAGAACGCTGAGCCCGGGCTCCCGCCCAGCCTTTCGCCGGGCCGGCGACGCCGAGTGTCATCTGACGCGCCGCCCTCCTCCCCTGGGCAACTGCGGCCGGTCATCGGTTCCCCTGGGCAACTGCGGCCGGTCATCGGTGCCGCTGCCGTACCAAGGGCCCCTTGTGCACCTATGGCCACAGAGGTTGCAGCCGAGGCCGCCAGAACCCGGCCTGCCGCCTGATGGATTCGGGAATCGGTCAGGCTTTTCCTTACGGATTCCCCAATCCATAAGGCACGGGCGCTGGCGCTGCCCCGGCCGCTTCGGCTCCCTGGAGGAGACAAGCCAGTCATCCGGCGCAGCGGAAGACATTTCTCCGCATGAGGGCGGCATTTTGCACCGGGCAGCGTGCCGTCCGGCTATTCCGCTGCGGCAGCGACATCGAAGGCGCTGGCTTCCTCAGCTGGCGGTCCGAGACTTGCTCTCGGCAGGCAGGAGGTGTACCTCAGCGTGGTCGGCCAGCTGGGCGAGCTGGCGCAGCACCGGATGGCGGCCAGCCTGCGCCTCCGGGTCCCGGGCCAGCACCATCTCGGTGACCTGGCGCCGCCGCGCGAACTCGGCCAGGGCGGCGGCCGGCTGCGTTCCCTCCAGCCGGACGAACTCGCCACCGAGTTGCGACGTCAGCGCTGCATAGCCCGCCAGCGCCAGCTCCAGCTCAGCAGACGGCGACCGCCGCTGGACGACCGCCACCCGGAAATCCCCTGCGAGCTGCGCGGCCAGCGCCGCCGAGCGCCTGATCAGGGACTCCATGCCGGTTCGCGGCGCGGCGCAAGCCAGGATGCCGGGCAGCTGCCCGGTGCCAGCTGGCAGGCCGGACAGCCGGTAGCTGGCCAGCCGATGGTCGGCGTGCTCAGCTACCACGGTGAAGGCCTGCTCGCGCAGGGCGCCGAGCTTCCCTGGCGCATACTCCGCCTGCAGCGCCTGCTCGGTCTCGGCGGCGGGGACGATCTCACCGCGCCGTACCCGGTCGGCGAGCACCGAGGGCGGAGCGTCCACCAGCTCGATCTCGTCGGCCAGCGCCACGACCGCCGCCTCATCCAGCGCGCCGCCTGCCGCGCCGTTGCCACCGAGCGCGCCGCCGGAGCGTGCGCCCAAGACTGCGCCACTGCGTCCGGCTGGGATGGCCGGGCGGCCGGCGTCAGCTCGGCCCTCGCGGCCGGCGTCAGCTCGGCCCTCGCGGACGGCCCCGGCTGCACCCTCGCGCGCGGGGTCGGCTGCACCCTCGCGGCGGGCGTCGGCTGCACCCTCGCGGCGGGCGTCGCCTCCGACCTGGCGGGCGGCGTCGGCCGCCCCCTCGTGGCCATGCAGGCTGGTGAGGTGCACCGTAGCGATCACGTTGATCCCCGCGTGGGCTAGCCGCCGGGCGGCGGCGAACCGGCTCTCCCCGCTCGGGTCAGTAACGGAAAGATCGTCGATACACGCCACCTCGGGTTGCCGGGCCAGCACCGCGTCGGCGTCGAGCATGGTCCCATCGCCGATCACCTCCAGGCCATCGAGCGCCGCGCTCACCCCTTCCCGGCCGCGGCAGTCGACCGCTGCGACCACGACGTCCGAGCCACGTGACCGCCGCCGTCCCGCCTCCTCAAGCATCGCGGTCGTGACGCCACAGCCGGCCGCGTAACCGAGATAGAGCCGGACGGCGCCCCGTGCTCGACTGGGCGCGGCAGGCACGGCGCCCGGCCGGTCCCCGCCGTTAACACCGCCAGCACCGCCAGCGCCCGCCGCCTCGCCAGCACCGCCAGCGCCCGCCGCCTCGCCAGCACCGCCGGCGCCGGCACCGCGAGCGCCGGTGGCTCGGCCGGCTCCCCGCCGGGCCGGGGCCGGCGTGATGTGCAGGTGAACGTCGGGAAGCTGGTCGGCCAGGCGCTCGACCAGGCTGGCGCGCCAGCGCTGCAACTGGCCGGCCGCCGGAGCGGCTACCACCAGGTGTCCGGCACCCGTCTCCCGGACGGCCTGGCCGACCGTCACCGCGGCGTCCCGGCCCTCGCGGACGATGACCTCGGCTCCCGCGTTATGCGCCGCGGACCGGATAGCGGCAGCACCGTTCCCCGACGATGCAGCGGGCTGGCTCAGCGCGAGCACTGTGCAGGTCGCGCCGCTACGCCTGGCCAATCGAAGGCCGCGTTGCACCAGTTCCCCGGCCTGGGCCGGGCTGGCCACCGCCACCAGGACGTCCGCCGGCTCGCGACGCAGGGTGACGCTGGGCGCCGTGAGCGTCTCAGCCACGATCCGCAGCCCGATCTCGCGCAGAGCGGCGAGGATCTCCGTCCGGAACAAGCCGTCAAGCGCCTGCGGCACCTGGGCGGCCGGGTAGATGTTGCCGTGCCCCAGCCGCTTGCGCAGTGCCTCGGGGGAACTATCGACGAACCTGATGTCATCGGCCTGGCGCAGGGCGGTGTCGGACACCGTGGCCGCGGGCTGCTCCCCCGCGATCTCAGCTACGATCGCGGCGGCGCGCTCGGTGTCGCACACGTCGACGGTACTGATGACATCGATCCCAGCGTTCCGCAGCGCGGTGATGGCTTCCTCGTGCCGGCCGAAGTCGTCCACGAGCACCACAGGCCGGCGCGCGAGGACGGCGTCGACGTCCATCTCCTCACGGTCGGGCTGGCTCTCGCCGCGTTGGCTCGCGCGCCCATCCCCCTCAGCCTGGCGGGCCGGGCCAGTCTCGTGGCCATCCGGGGCGACTCCGCCCCCGGACTGGCGCGCCGGGACGATCTCCAGGCCGCCGATGGCTTCAGTGGTGCGTGGGCGCCCGCGGGTTTGCACGAAGCCGATCACCACATCCAAGCCGCGGTCCCGCAGCGCCCGGCCCTCGCGCAGCATTGTGAAGGTCTTGCCGGAACCCGGCGCGGCGCCCAGGTACAGATGCAGCGTGCCGCGCCTGACTGGTTCGGGCAGGTCAGGCAGGGCAGCACCGATCCCGTGATCCTCGCGGATGATCTGGCCGCGGGTCGCGTCGTAGGCGTAGAGCTCGGCGTAGCGGCCCCAGTTCACCGCGACGTCAAGCTGCCTGGCTGCCTCGTCCTCGCCGTAACGCGTGCGCAGGACGTCGGTGAAGAAGCCAGCCGGGAGATTACCGTCGAGGCTGCCGCGCAGCGCACGGTAGATCGTGCGCACCAGCGGCGCACGGTCCAGTGAGGCCCGGGCGAAGATTTCTTTGCTGTCCTGGATGCTCGCGCCGGCGAAGATCCGGCCGCCGCCCGACAGCTCCAGCCGCTCGCCGCTGAGCTCAGCGAACCCGAGCAGTACTAGCGCGTCAACCAGCGGCAGCAGGTCATCGACCTCAAGACCCAGGTTGTCGGCCAGGTCGGGGAGGTCAGCGGCGCCGTCATGCCGGCCGAGCAGGATCTCGGCCAGGCCGGACAGTCCGTCCACGGTGGCCTGCGGCAGCGGCGACTCGCCGAGCGTGCCCAGGGCCCCGCCGGCCGGCGGCGCGGGCGGGGCGGCCGCCGCGCTGTCTCGCTGCGTCATCATCCGGTAGATCTGGTCGACGAGCGCCTCGTAGTCCGGCGTCCGCCTGCGGCGGGGCCTGGGCAGCGGGTTACGCATGTCTGCCCTGATCCGGCCGGGGTTGGTGCCCAGGACGAGGATCCGGTCGGCGAGCAGGACCGCTTCCTCGATGTTGTGCGTGACCATCACGATGGCCTTGGTCGGGAACCGCTGGCCCTCCCAGAGCTCCAGCAGTTCGCCGCGCAGGTTCTCGGCGGTCAGCACGTCCAGCGCGCTGAACGGCTCGTCCATGAGTAGCGCCGCTGGCTCCACGACCAGCGCGCGGGCGAACCCGACCCGCTGGCGCATGCCTCCCGACAGCTCCTTGGGATAGGCGGACTCATAGCCGTCCAGGCCCACGATGTCGATCACGTGCAGCGCGCGCCTGGATCGTTCAGCAGGCGGAACGCCGCGCGCCTCCAGGCCGATCTCGACATTCTGCTGCACCGTGAGCCAGGGCAGCAGCGCGAAGGTCTGGAACACCATGGTGGTGTCCCGGTTGCAGCCGGTCAGGCGTTCCCCGCGGAACAGCACCTCGCCGTCAGACGGCGCGATCAGGCCGGCGATGCACCGCAGCAGGGTCGACTTGCCGCTGCCGCTGCGGCCGAGGAGCGCGACGAACTCGCCCTCCTCGACGGCCAGGGTGATCCCGTCGAGCACCGGCACCCAGCGGCCGTCCGGCCCGGAGAATGACTTGCTCAGCGCCTTGACGCTGATCAGCGGGCTGGTCATGCCAGCGCGTATTTCGACTCGGCGATGCTGTACAGGCGCCGCCACAGCAGCGCGTTCAGCCCGGTGACATAGACGGCCATCACCAGGATGCCCGCGATGATCTCGTGGAAGTCATTGCCGGCGGTCGCCTGGGCGATGTAGCTGCCGAGACCGCTGGCCTTGAGCACATGCCGGTTGTAGATGACGATCTCGGCCACGATGGAGGCGTTCCACGCGCCGCCTGCCGCGGTGATCGCGCCGGTGACGTAGGCGGGGAACACGGCGGGCAGGATCATCCGGCGCCAGCGCTCCCAGCCATGCACGTCGAGGTTGTCCATGGCGTCCTTGAGGTCCGACGGGACAGCGCTGGCGCCGGCGATGACGTTGAACAGGATGTACCACTGGGTGCCCAGGGCCATCAGCAGGATGCTGCCGTAATTCAGGCTGAGCCCGATGTCCAGGAAGATAACAATCGCGAACGGGAAGATGAAATTAGCCGGAAAGCTGGCGAATACCTGCACGACCGGCTGCAGGTACTGGGCCACCCGGGGATTGAAGCCGATCCAGACACCGACCGGCACCCAGATCACCGACGACACCACCACTACCACAGCCACCCGCAGGAAGGTCAGGAAGCCGAGCCCGAACGCGTGCCCGAGCACGCCCAGGCCCTGCTGCCCGGCGGCGAGATAGTCGAGCATGCTGTACAGGCCGTATCCCAGCAACGCCGTGACCATCGCCGCGAAGGCGAAGTCGGCGGCACGCCGCCGGGCGGCGTGGCTGACCAGGCTGCGGTCGTCGACCCCGGTCGCGACGGCCATCAGCTGGTTGACCGGCCCCGCGATCACGCGCCGTCCGCGCCCGGCCAGGGCCGGCCAGCTGGACCGCCGCAGTGCATCGAGGATGATAGACCTGGGCTTCTGGCTGGCCTCCGTCAGCTCGAGCCGGAAGCGCTCCACGTAGGCCACCAGCGGCCGCCAGAACAGGACATTGACCACCAGGATCATAATGATCATGGTGACGATACCCCAGACGACGTGCCCGAGCCGGCCTTGCTCCACGGCCACGCCGACGTAGGAGCCCACCCCGGGCAATGTGTACCGGCGACCGCCGACGATGATCAGCTCGGATGCGGTGAGGAAGAACCAGCTACCGCCGAAGCTCATCATCCCGTTCCAGACCAGCCCGATCGCCCCGCCGGGCACGTCGACGCTCCAGAACCGCTTCCACCGTGAGAGCCCCATGAGCCTGCTCGCCTCGTCAAGCTCGGCGGACTGGGTGACCAGCGAGTGGTAGAAGGAGAACGTGATGTTCCAGGCCTGGGAGGTGAACACCGCGAAGATCGCGG
>CAWIXN010000012.1:0-1038593 GCA_963840095.1 uncultured Actinomycetota bacterium
GAAACGGGCCAGCGGCAACGCTGGAACCGCGCTCCAGGCCGACTCAGCGCGGAGATCACGCGCGCGGGGGCGACCGCGCTACTGGCCGAGCCGGCGGACACCGCGGCCGCGCGGGGCCGTAAGAAGCGCGCCAAGACCGACAAGGCCGACGCCCGGCTGCTGCGGGTCCTGGCCGAGCGCGGCCAGGTCCCGGCCTGCTGGATCCCGCCGGGGCCCACGCGGTGCCAGTGCGTCGCGTTAGGAAGAGGGAACAGCATGCATCCCCACGTGGTAGCTCGACGATCACGCCCGAAACTCAGGATGCTGTGTACACGGAGTACCGCTACACGAATCCTGCGGTTCAGTCCAAATACGAGATTGACTACCTGGTGCCCGTTCTCCTGGGCGGCGCCAGGACAATCGCCAATATGTGGCCCGCCGCGCTCAAGGGCACCGGCTTTTTCGAGAAGGTCCAGCTTGACCACGTACTGCGCGACCTGGTATGCCGCCGTATGCTCTCGCTCACCACCGCGCAGAGAGATCTCGAGAAGAGCAGAGAGATCTCGAGAAGAACTGGTATACAACCTGGTTGAAGTACGTGGTCGCGACCGGTCGCGCCTGATACGGCAGCCGTCCCTTGTGGTGCCCGCTCAAGGGCGACCCGGCGCCAGCCACGGCACGCCGCGCCAGCCACGGCGGGAGGTGGCCGGGCGGCGGGCTTCAGTCGACCCAGTACCGGCGCTTCGGCGGCGCGTCAGGGGAGGCGCGGACTCCAGCCGTCCGCCGCACGCCTCGATGACGGTCGCCGAGCCGACGTTGTCGGTCGTCGAGCCCGAGCGGCCGCAGCCTGATGCCCCGCCCACCCGGGTCCGAGCCGGGTCGTGGGTCGTAATCATCGCCCCAGGCTAACCACGGCGGTCCGGGCCGCTCCATCCATTTCGCGGCCGGGACCGGGCCTGAAACCGGCGCGGCAGCACGGTCCGTGACCGCCTTCCTCGACGCCTGGTTTGAACTTGAGGTGTCGATCCCGTGACAGCTGCCCCCGGCACCGCCGGTCAGGGGGCATACTGGAGATGATGAAACCGGCCCGCGCCGCGACTCGGCGTTACCTGCCAGGAAGTCCCTTCAACACACCGGCTGTCGTGCGGCCGGTCAAGGTGTTCGCGCTCGACGACCAGGTTACGCACGACAGTTATGGCCTGGGTGTAGTCATCGGCGTCGAAGACGATACTGCTGTGCTCGTTGATTTCGGCTCTCATCAGGAGCGGATCGCGGCGCCGTATGCGAAGATGACCAAGCTCTGATCGGCTACGGCCGCTCGGCCGCCCGGCCGGCCGGATCGGCAGTCCGGGCGCGGCAGTCCGGGCGCCGTGGCAGCTTGGCTGCTAGGCGGGCATCTGGTGACGGGCTTTTGGCCTGCACCTGGGTGCCGCTGACTGGTCAACACCCGCATCACTGATAGTGTTTCGTACGTACGGCAGCGTTCCCAGCTGCCACTCCCGCGGGCGAGAAGCCCGCGCGGTCGCTTATGTGAGCAGTCCGCTTCTCGGTGAGCCCCAGTTTGCCGCTGTCGTCGACGTCTCCCGCATGACGCGGCCCCTGAACCACAGATGGAGCTCATCCATGCCCCACAATTCCGGCCGCCGCCGCGCGCCTTCGCACGGGCACCGCAGCCCGGCCCGCGGCTCGGCCCGCGACTCGGCCCGCGGCTCGGCCCGCACCCCCAGCCGGGTAGCCGCGCCGCGGAATGACCCGCGCGAAGATCAGCGTTCCGATCTGGACCGCGCGCTGACCGCGGCCGCCGCCGTTCCGCCCCCCGCGGACACCACCTTTCGCGAGCTAGGCCTGCCCGCGCGGCTCGCCGACGCCCTGGCGGCCGACGGAATGGTCGCCCCCTTCGCGATTCAGGCCCGGGCCGTGCCCGACGCCCTCGCCGGCCGGGACATCCTCGGGCGCGCGCAGACCGGGTCAGGCAAGACGCTCGCCTTCGGCCTGCCGATGCTGTCCAGGCTGTCGGCCCCCGCCCGGCCCCGGCGCCCGAAGGCACCCCGGGGCCTCGTGCTCGTCCCGACCAGGGAACTCGCCGTACAGGTCGCCGAGGCTCTTGCCGTTGGCCAGGCGCTCGGGGTGAGCATCATGACGGTCTATGGCGGCGTCTCGATCGGCCGGCAGATCGACCGGCTGCGCCGCGGGGTTGACATCGTGGTCGCCACCCCGGGCCGCCTGATCGACCTGCTCGACCGGACCGCCTGCACGCTCGCCGACATCGAGATCACCGTCATCGATGAGGCCGACCACATGGCTGACCTCGGCTTCCTGCCCGCGGTCACGCGCATTCTGGATGCCACCCCGGCGGGCGGCCAGCGGATGCTGTTCTCCGCGACGCTGGACCGCGGCGTCGACCGGCTGGTGACCGGCTACCTGAACGATCCCGCCCTGCATGCCGTCGCCTCCGACGTCGTGCCCAGCGACGTGGACCACCAGGTCTTCGTGCTGCCCGCCCAGGACAAGGTGGCCATCGCGGCGGAGATCGCCGGACGGCACGGGCGGACCCTGTTCTTCGTGCGCACCAAGCACGGCGCGGACCGGCTGGCCAAGCAGCTGACCCGGGCTGGCGCGGACGCGGCCGCCATCCACGGCAACCTCAACCAGAACCAGCGGCAGCGCGCACTCACCGCGTTCATGGCGGGCCACCCGCGGGTCCTGGTCGCCACCGACGTCGCCGCCCGCGGTATCCACGTCGACGACATCGAGCTTGTCGTGCACTTCGATCCGCCCAATGACCACAAGGACTACCTGCACCGCTCCGGGCGTACCGCCCGCGCTGGGGCGAGCGGTACCGTCGTGGCGCTGGTCGAGCCCGCCCAGGTCCGTGAGGTCGGGCGGCTGCACCAGGCGGCCGGCGTCACCCCCACCAGCCATCAGGTACAGCCAGGCCACGATGCCGTCCGGCAGATCGCGACGTCAGGCACCCCCATTCCGGTCGCGGCACCCCGGCCGCAGCCTGCTCCCGCCAACGGCTCCCGTTCGGCCGACCGGCGCCCCGGGCGCCCCGCGGAACGTGCGTCCGACAAGGGCGCGGACAGCAGGCGACCGCGCCGCGCCAGCCGAGGCCAGGGCGGTAGCCGCCCGCGCGGGCCGCGCCTGGCCGGGCCGCGCCGGGACCGGACCGCCGCCGCTAGCTAAACCGGTCGGCCGGGGCCCTGGCTACAGCCCGGCGTCCAGCAGGTCGAGAAACGTGACGATTGCCTCGGCGACCGTGTCAGCGGCCCGCCTGGGCAGGTGGTGCCCCGAGCCCGCCACCAGCTGCAGGCGGGCGTCGGGCAGCGCTTCGGCAAGCCGCCGGGCCGTCTCCGCCGGAACCAGCGTGTCCTGCGGATCGGCCAGCAGCAGCACCGGTGCCTTGACCGACGGGAGCAACTCGATCAGCTCGTCAAGCTCGCCCACGAGAGCGCGCTGCTCGGCGAGGAAGGTCCGCCACAACGGGCCGTTTTCTCGGCGCGCGTTGCCCCAGATGTGCCAGTTGACATGCTCGTGCGGGCCGAGCGGGCTGCCCCGGAGCCGGGCGATCCGGGCCAGCCTGGCCCGGGCGATCCACGGTGTCAGCCGCCAGGCGACCAGCGCGCAGACCGGACCGGCGGCCGGGGCGGCGAGCAGCCGGTCCCAGCCATTCAGGCAGCCGGGGCCGATGCTGGCCAGCAGGACCAGCGCCTCGACCCGGTCCGGGGCCAGGCTGGCGGCCGACAGCGCCACCCCGCCGCCGTAGGAATGCCCGACCAGCACCGCCTGGCCGATCCCGCGGGCATCAAGTTCCCCGAGCACCGCTCGCGCGTTCGCCGCGAAGCCCGCCGCGGCGACCTGGCTGGAGCCGTATCCCGGCCGGTCGGCCGCGATGGCAGGCATCCGGGCCGGGAGCCTGGCCAGTACCTGCTGCCAGTCCGCGCCCGAGCCGGGCTGCCCGTGCAGGAAGACCAGCTGATGGGTGCGCACGCGCAAAGGCTATTCGGGTTTGCCTGCGGCCAGACCGCGCCGGGCGTCACGGCAGTCTGACGTACCCGCATCCAACATGCACCGCCGGGCCTGTCACCGAACGCCTGGGCAGGATCTTTGGTCCCGACTACCCGGAAGCGGGCCGGACAGGATACCCAAGGGGGTATTCTGGTACTGTACGGAAGGAGCAGACTCATGCGAGCGATGCAGCTAAGCAGGGAGCACACCAAGGCGACGGCCGACGGCGACCGCGCGGCAGATGCCCACGGCATCGATACCGCCTGCGGGCGCGAGGTCCACGTCGGAGTGATGACGCTGGGCGATGCCCGGTGGTCGGCGCGGCGGGTCAGCCTGGACGTCGGGGAGTGCCCGGGCTGCCTGGACAGCACCCGGGCCACCCTGACGCCGGTCGAGGCCCGGTGGCTGGGCACGGCCCTGATCGCGCAGGCCGCCGCCGCGGAGCGACGGGGCGGGCCGGCGCCGATGCCCGCCGGGCACGTCGAGGTGACCCACCTCGCCGGCGACTCGTACTCGATCGCCACCCGCGGGCATACCGTCCTGGTCGACCAGCCGGCCGACGCGGGCGGAGCGGACACGGCAGCGACTCCGACCGAGCTGTTCGTCGCCTCGCTGGCGTCCTGCGTGGCCTTCTACGCCGGCCGGTTCCTGGTGCGGCACGGCCTGGAGCGGTCCGGGCTAGCGGTGTCCGCCGAGTTCACGATGGCGTCCGACCGTCCGGCCCGGGTCGGGAACGTGCGGCTGCGCCTGACCGTGCCAGGCGGCGTGCCGCCGGAGCGGCGCGGTGCCCTGGCCGCCGTCGCGTCCCATTGCACGGTGCACAACACCCTGCAGCACCAGCCATCGGTCGCCATCGAGCTGGCCTGATCCGGGCGGCCCGCCGGGGGCGGATCGTGCGCCCTAGGATACCCATTGGGGTACCTGGGCAGGGATAGAACGGATAGGAGGCACTGATGCGGGTAGACGAGGAGTCGGTCAGCGTGGTGCTCAACCGGCTCCGCCGGGCCCAGGGCCAGCTGGCCGGAGTGATCGCGATGATCGAATCCGGGCGTGACTGCAAGGACGTCGTGACGCAGCTGGCCGCCGTCTCCAAGGCCCTGGACCGGGCCGGATTCAAGATCGTGGCCAGCGGCATGCGGCAGTGTCTGGCCGCAGGCGCGGACGGCGATGCCCCGCTGAGCGAGGCGGAGCTGGAGAAGCTCTTCCTGGCCCTGGCCTGACCCACCCTGGCCGGGCCCAGCGCTGGGGCGGGGACGGGCCCGGAGTCCGTCCGGTTCCCGCCCCGAGACTTTTCCATGATCTTGCCTGCTTTCCAGCTCATATCGCCGAAAAGTCGTCAAGATCACTGGCGGGTCGCCGGGCTGCGCGTCTGGAGTGGCCGAAGTTACTCAGGCGACTCGATTTGATCACCATCGTGCGTAACGATGTACCCCGCCATCGGCGCCCGGCCGGACGGATCACCCGCAGCAGATGACGCGCGCCCGGCGCAAGACCCTCAGGCTTTCCTGCGGAGCCAGGCAGGTGACCTGAGGGGGGCAAGTGCGTCATCTTCTGTCAGTCCTGCCGCTGATAGCCGTGATGGTCGCGGGCCCGCAGATCGTCAGCGCGATCTTCCTCGCCACCAGCAGGCACTGGGCGCGGAACTCGGCCGCTTTTATCGTCGGCGCAGCGTTTTCCATTTCGCTGGTTACCTCGATCGCTTACGTGATCACCCGGCTGGCCGGGGCCGCCGCAGGCGGTACCGGCCATTCCTCGGTGCGCAACGGGATCGACATCGCCGTTGTCGTGCTCCTGGTGATACTGGCCGCTGCGGTTTTCCGCCGGCGCGGCCGGTCGGAGCCGCCCGGCTGGATGGGCAGGCTCGAGACCGCCACCTGGCCGCTCTCGTTCGCGCTCGGCTTCGTGCTGCTCGGGGTGTTCCCTTCCGATCTCATCACGTCCATCGCCGTAGGCACCCACGTCGCTGGCCATGGGGACCCCTGGTGGCACACGTCAGTCTTCGTGGTCTTCACCCTGGTCCTGCTGGCGGTGCCGGTGCTGCTGACGGCCCTGCTCGGCAGCCGGGCAGCGGTGATCCTCCCCACGATCCGTGACTGGATGAACCGCAACTCGTGGGTGGTCAGCGAGATCGTCATCGTTTTCTTTCTCGCTCTTACCATCTCCGGCCTCGCCGGCCAGTAGCGACCGCCAGCACCGCGACGGGCCCCCGAGGCAGCAACGCGATGAGGCAGCCAGCGCAATAACCGGCCGCTGGCTGCCCGCCCGCTGGCTGCCCGCCCGCTCCCGGGCCCCTGCGCTACCTGCCCACCGGCCTCGCTTCGTCGCTCAGCGCGAGCAGGTCATCCATGGTCGCCGTGTCGTCATCGGACATCGCGGCGCCGTCGTAGGCCCGCTCGCGCGCCGCGACGCGCGGCTTGACCTCTGCGAGCGTCTGCCGGTAGGCGGCTTCGTAACCGGCGGCCATCACATCGGTGGTGAAGTTGGCCTCGACGTGCTTGCGGCACAGGCCAGGGTCGAGGCGCCGGGCCGCGCTGATGGCGGCGGGCAGTTCCTCGGGACGGTCGACGATCACGCCGGTCTGCCCGGGCACGACGAGCTCGGGCACGGCGCCGCGGCGCAGCGCCACGACCGGAGTGCCGCAGGCCATCGCCTCGATGACGACCAGGCCGAACGGCTCCTCCCAGCAGATCGGGAAGAGCAGGCAGGCCGCCCGTGACAGCAGATCCCGCTTCGCGGTCGCGTCGGCGACCCCGAACAGGGTCGTGTCCGGGCCGAGCCGCGGCTCGATTTCCCTGGCGAAGTAGGCCAGCTCGGGCGGTTCGGTGCATTTGCCTGCCAGCACGATCGGCAGGCCGGCCGCGCGGGCAGCCTCGATGGCGAGGTGCGGCGCCTTGTCCGGGCAGAACCGGCCGAGAAAGAACGCGAAGTCCTCTTTATCGGCCCGGAACGGGAATGAATCGGCGCGAATCGCATTGTGCACGGTAGCCGCCCAGGGCAGCCCCGGTGCCGTGGCGCGCTGCGCATCGGAGATCGCGACGAAACGGACCGTCTCGCCGAGCGCCTGATAGTAGTCACCCGGGTTACCGGAGGCGGGCCCGTGCACGGTCACGACGGTCGGGGTCGGCCGGCGACGGGCCAGCAGCGGGCCGGCCAGCGTGTGGTCGTGCACCACGTCGACATCCAGCCCTTCGAGCAGCCGGGCAACCTGGGCCGCGTGCGTGACCTCGGGCAGCGGCTCGCCGAGCCGGTCCGCCGGACCGACCTCGTAGCTGGCGAGAAACCGCTGCGCGCGGGTGCCGTGCCGGCCTGCGCCGATCAGGGTCACCTGATGACCCCGGCCGACCAGCGCGTCGACCAGGTCAGCTACCACCGCCTCGACGCCGCCATAGGCCATCGGCGGGACGTCGAAGTAGGGCGGGGCGATCATCGCTATGTGCAGCCGCTGGGGGGTGGCGGCCACCTCTGGCGTTCGGAAGAGCGTCGAGGTTGGCACGCTCACTAGATGCCTCCTTCTCGGTGTCGATGGCCGCGCAGCTCCTGGCGTCCGGCTCGCTTGCCCGGGCGGGCGCCAGTTATCCACAGGCACCCTCGGGGCATCACGTCCGGCGCCAGGCCCGGCGAAACGGACTTGGCGAGCAGCCGCCCGGCTCGTACCGGACGCCACGCGCCTGTCCGCCGGCCAGACTGGTTACCCGCCGTGCCCGGCTGCTTTCGCGGCAGAAGTGATGGAACCTGCCGCCCGCCGGACCAGACGTAGTAACCGCAACGCACTTGTCCAGGCCGCGCATATTCGCCTGTCACGCCGCGTTCATTCCCGCTATTCGCCCGACCGAATACAGCAAGTCGTCCTGTTCATCGGTGGGACGCGGAAATATGCCCGGGAGATTGAGAAGAAATTACATCTGAGTCAATATGTTAGTGGCCTTCTTGGTCAGGTGCGGCGGAGTGCCCGCGGTCAGCGGCCGACGGGGCTTTCGGATCAGCTCGATGCCACGGGGCAGGCCGCCGAGGTTCCAGGCGCCCTCCCGGACGTCCAGGGTCAGCGCCGCACCGGCCAGGTGCAGCCGCGAGATCCGCAGCGGCAGGTAGCGCTCGGGGACGGCCGGCATGCACCATACCCGTCCGAACGGGATCCATGGGTCAAAACGGAGCAAGGTGAGCAGCAGGTACAGCGGCGCGGCGGCGGCCCACGCCTGCGGTGAGCAGGCCGTCGGGTAGGGCACCGGCTCAGCGAAGTCGGCGCGGTCGAAGCCGCAGTACAGCTCGGGCAGCCTGCCGCCGAAACTCGCTCCGGCGTCGAACACGGCGGTCGCGATCCGTTGGGCGGCGTCCACGGCGCCGTACCGCATCAGGCCAGCCGCGATGATGGCGTTGTCGTGCGGCCAGACCGAGCCGTTGTGGTAGCTCATCGGGTTGTAGCGGCGCATGGTCTGCGCCAGCGTCCGCACTCCGAACCCGGTGAACATGTCCGGTCCGAGCAGGTGACCGGCGACGGCGGCGGCCTTGTCCTCGTCGACCACCCCGGTCCACAGGCAGTGCCCCATGTTCGAGGCGAGCCCGTCGACGGGCCGCTTGTCCCGGTCCAGCGCGATCGCGTAGTAGCCGCGATCGGGCAGCCAGAACGCGTCGTTGAAGCGCCGCTTGAGGGCGGCGGCCGTCTCCGCCCAGTGCGCGGCTGCTTCTTCCTCGCCCGCCTCCCGGGCGAAGTGCGCCCGGGCTAGATAGGCGGCGTAGACGTAGCCCTGCACCTCGGCCAGGGCGATGGGCGGCTCGGCCAGCGCGCCGTCGGCGAAGCTGATCGCGTCGAAGGAATCCTTCCAGCCCTGGTTGCCCAGCCCGCGGTCAGTGGCCCGCTGGTACTCGACGAACCCGTCACCGTCCCGGTCGCCATACTGCTCGATCCAGGCCAGCGCCCGGTCGGCGTGCGGCAGCAGCGCGTCGACCTCACCGCGGCCCAGCCCCCAGCGGCGCAGCTCGCCGAGCAGCATGACGAACAGCGGCGTGGCGTCGCTGCTGCCGTAGTAGACGTCCCGTCCGCCGAGGGCATATCCGCTGTCCAGCCCGGACCGCACCTCGTGCAGGATGCGGCCCGGCTCCTCCTCGGTCAGCGGGTCCACCTTGCTGCCTTGCCTGCGGGCCAGGGTGTGCAGGGTACCCAGCGCCAGGCTCGGGTCGAGCGGCAGCAGCATCCAGCTGGTGAGCAGCGCGTCCCGGCCGAACAGCGTCATGAACCACGGCGCCCCGGCCGCTATCACGCTGGTGTCCGGCCGGTCCCCGTCGAAGATCCGCAGGGCGCCAAGGTCCTCGGCGCTGATGGCGAGCATCGCGCTGAGCCGCTCGTCCGGCGTGCTGACCGCCGGCGTCGCCTGCCGCCACTGCGCCAGCCGGGTCGCGGGGCCGCTGTCCTCGACCGGCTGCCCGGGCCGGTACCTGGGCGGCGTCTCGACTCCGTCGAGTGACGGCACCACCTGCACGGTGGCCGTCCACTCGCTGCGCGGCGCCAGGACCGGGCGCCAGATGAGCTGCTGGCTGGTCACGGCCGGATCGGCGGTGCCGGCCACGGTGACCCCGCGTGATTCGGTGCCGTGCCGGTAGATCAGCCGCAGCGCTGCGTCATCGGTCACGAGCTCGGTCGCCTCCCGGGCCCGGACCCGGTCCTCCTTGACCTCGAACAGCCCCGCGAAGTCCGCCTCGACGGTCAGGCTGAGGATCACCCCGGCGTTCTCCCGGCCGAGGTTGCGCAGCGTGATCTCCTCCATCATGCCGTGGCCGACGTAGCGGCGCCGCACGACCAGCAGCGTGCTGTCGGCGACCCCGGAGCGGGGCGGACAGCGGGCGATGAAGATCCCGGTATAGCGATTCGGGCACGTCACCATGAGCGGGTCGAGGCGCTGGCCGTCGACCTCCAGCTCGAACCGGCTCAGGAACCTGGTGTCACGGAAGAACAGCCCTCGTTCGGCCCCCGGGCCGATGTCACCGCCAGTATCGCAGATGCAGAACGTGACGCCTTCGACCAGCGTTACCGTCCCGTCGGCCGCCTGCGAGTGCGGGCTGCCGCTGTATCCCCAGCCTTCGGTCACGCGCCGCCCCGTCCTGTGTCGCTGTGCCCCCAGCGTCATTATCGCTGGCCGCCCGCCCGTCGGGGGCCAGCGACCTGCCGCGCTGGCACCTGGCATACTCGTGCCCTCGGCTTTAGCCAGACCTGGCAGGGGGAACATCGTGATGCCGCTGGCCGTTCGCGCGGTGGCCGCCGTGGTCGGCGGGCTGATCGTCGTGGTGACCGCCGGCAGCGTCATCGGCACCCTGATCGTGCCCCGGCCGTCGGGCAGTCGGCTGACCAACACGGTCGATATCGCCATCAACTGGACATTCCAGCTGCTCGCCAGCCGGATCAGAGATTACAGCCAGCGTGACCGGCTGCTGGCCGCCCAGGCATCTGCGATCCTGATCTGCCAGCTGATCGCCTGGCTGGTCTTCTTCTTCGTCGGGTACGCGCTGCTGCTGTGGCCGTTCGTCTCCGGCGGGATCACCGAAGCGTTTTCCATGGCCGGCCCCGGCCTGTGGCAGATCGGCAGCGACAATCTGCACGGCGCCGCGGAAAGCACGATCGCCGACTTCGCATCGCTCACCGGGATCGTCACCGTCACCCTGCAGATCGCCTACCTGCCCACCCTGTACTCGGAGTTCAACCGCCGCGAGACCGAGATCGCGCTGCTCAACGCCCGGGCCGGGGTCCCGTCGTGGGGTCCTGAGCTGCTGGCCAGGACCCATTACGCGCTGGGCTCAGGGGTGTCGACCATCGATACCCTGCCCGACCTCTATGCGCAGTGGGAGCGCTGGGCATCCGACGTGGCCGAAAGCCACACCACCTACCTGCCGCTCGTCCGGTTCCGCTCGCCGCACCTGCTGTCCTCATGGGTCACCGCGCTGCTCGCCGTCCTGGACTCCGCGGCCCTGATCCTCGCGCTGTCACCGGAGATGGCGCCCACGGTGCCGGCCCGGCTCTGCCTGCGCAGCGGTTTCCTGTGCTTTCGGGATGTCGCGCAGGGCCTGGGTATCGACATACCGGAGAAACCCGACCCAGCTCAGGGCATCAGCATCAGCTACCAGGAGTTCCTGGACGCGATCGAGCGGATGCGCGAGGTCGATTTCCCGATCGAGCGCAAACCGGCGCAGGCGTGGCCGGACTTCGTCGGCTGGCGGGTCAACTATGAGCAGGCCGCCTACGCCCTGGCCTACGCCATCGACGCGGTCCCGGCGCTCTGGTCCGGGCCCCGCCGGCATTCGACCAAAGTCATCCCGCCGATCCGCCCGCCGAAGTAACGCCCGGCTCGCGGCGGGCCCCCGGCTCGCGGTCAGGCCTGGCCGTTCTCGTCGGCCACGGCAATGGCGAAGCCGAGCGCCTTGAACAGGTTGCCGCCGGCCGAGACGACCTTGGCCGTGCCGACCACGGGTGCCACGGCGATCATGATGCCCTGCAGGTCCTCCGCGGTGATCCCGTTGTCGGCGGCTGCCCCGGCGTTGGCGAGATAGGACGCGGGCGGGGCGTCGACCGCGATGAGGGCGCTGAGCCTGGCCAGCATCGCCTCGCGCGAGCCCAGGTAGCCGTGGTCGGCGGAGGCAGCCGTCATGTCGGTGAGCGTGTCGAGCACCGGAGTCTCTGCAGGCATGGGTTTCTCCTTGGCTACTGCGGAACGCGCCACCGGCGCTTCCGGAACGGACGAGGTCGAGGCCGCGTGCACGCGAGTCCCCCCCGGTCGCCGCGTGCACGCGCCTCGTCTGCGAGTAGATCCGGCCGGTGGCAGCCAGGGCATCACCCAGGCCGGGTGATGTCCCGGCCGGCCAGGAACCGGGCCAGCTCGGCTGCGGTCGGCGCGGTGGCCGGGCCGCGCCTGGTGACCGACAGGGCGGCGGCCGCGTTCGCCGCGAGCGCGGCGGAGACCTCGTCGCGGCCGTGAGCCAGAGCGGCGATAAAGACCCCGGTGTGCGCGTCGCCCGCGCCGCTGGTGTCGATCGGCTGGACCGCGAACCCCGGCACCCGCACCGGATCCCGGCCGGCCCGGGAGAGCAGGCACCCGTCTTGCCCCGTCCGCACCAGCACGCTGCGTCCCGGCCGGCCACGCGCGGCGAGCGCGCCCAGCGCCGCGGCCGGGTCGGGGCACCCGGTCAGCGCCGTGGCCTCCCTCGCGTTGCACGTCAGCCAGTCCGCCCGGCGCAGGACCTCCGCCGCCGCCGGGATGCTGGCCGCGAGCGGTCCCGGGTCGAAGAACACCGCGACGGCGTCCGCGAGCCTGCTCAGCCAGCCAAGCAGGGCCCGCTGGTTGCTCCGGTGGGCGAGCCCGTAGCCGGACAGGTAGACGGCATCACCCGGGCCGGCCCCGACCTCCGCGAGATCTGCGCTGGTCAGGGTGGCCTCGGCACCCCGGCTCGTGACGAACGTCCGTTCCCCGTCCGGCTCGACGAGGCTGACCACGAATCCGGTGTCGAGACCCGGCTTGGGCCGCTGCACCAGCTCGATACCCGCTGCGACGAGGGCGGCCCGCGCCAATTCGGCGAACGGCCCGCTGCCGTGAGCGCCCGCGTAACTGGCCGGCAGGCCCTGCCGGGCGGCCGCGACCATCACGTTGAAGCCGCCGCCGGGGGTGGCGCGGGTGCCGCTGGCCAGCACGTCCCCGCCCCGGTCCGGCAGCGACGGGACGTCGAGCACCACGTCGACGACCACGTTGCCCAGGTGGAGCAGCCGGTCGAAGCGGCTAGTCACGGCTGCGGCCCGAAAGGCGCCACCGGGCCGACCCGCACCCGCAGCAGATCCCGGGCCAGATCGTCAAGATCAAGGCCATTAACGGTGTCGATGGTGACCCGGGCCCTCGCTGGAAAAGCGCCCACGCCGTGGCACGCGCCGCCGATGGCGCCGGTCATCGCGGCGATGGTGTCGCAGTCGCCGCCGAGTGAGGCGGCGACCCGGCAGGCCAGCCAGGGATCGTCGGGGATCGCCGCCACCACGGCGAACGCGGCAGGCACCGATTCCTGGGTCGCCAGGCTGGTCCCGACCAGCCGGTACACCCGGTCGATGACGTCGGCCGGGCTCAGCCCGGCGACCAGCCCCGTGACCCACCTGATCCGCGCCGCCACGTCCGCGGCCGCTACCCAGTGCCCCCGGCCGACGGCGAGATCCGCGGCCGCCGCGGCCAGGGCGACGGCCTCCGGTACCGTCGCGCCTGCCACGCCCGCGCTGACCGCGGCGGCGACGGCGGCCGCCCCGGCCAGGGCGACGCTCGTGTTGTGTGTCGCCCGGCTGGCCGCCACGACCTGGTCCACCAGGAAGCCGAGATCGGAGCACGGCGTGGCGATGCCGACCGGCGCGATCCGCATCGCGGCACCGTTGGTCGTGCCGTGCCGGCCGGACTGCTCGATGTCCGCTCCGGCCGCCAGCGCGCTGATCGCCTGCCGGGTGGACGGTCCCAGCAGGTCACGGGAGCCACGCACGCGCATCGACTCCTCCCAGGCCAGCAGCCGACTGGCGATCTGGGCGGGATCTGGGCGGCCGCCGGAGGCGACGATGACCCGCGCGACGAGCACCGCCTGCTCGGTGTCGTCGGTGACGCTGCCGGCCTGCCGCCCGGCCGCCAGCGGATGGCCGGCGGGCGCGTCCTCGAAGGCCGATACGAGCGCGCCGTAGCGGGCCACGATCTGCGCTCTCGGCAGCGACTGCGTCGGCATGCCGAGCGCGTCGCCGATCGCGAGCCCGTACAGGGCTCCGGCCGCGCGGCCGCCGGCCTGCGTCACCAGCCCGCGCCCTGGCGCAGCGTCGCGCTCAGCACGTCCGCCGCGCTGACCACCTCGATCAGCGGAGCGTAGAGCCGCATGATGTCCAGCGCCCAGGCGTGGGACTCGTCGCTGACGCCGGCACAGGCGTCGGCCACGACCTGGACGGCGACGCCGTCGTCGGCCGCGGCCAGGGCCGTGGACAGCACGCAGCAGTCGGTGGACACCCCGGCCAGCACCAGCGGGCCGCCCGGGCCGACCTGCGCGGCCAGGCCGGCGTTCCACTTGCTGAAGGTGGTGGCGTCCACCCTCGCCCCGGCCTGGCCGGAGAACTCGTCCACCAGCTCAAAGATCCGGGCGCCGGGCGGCTGCAGCGCGAACGGCCACAGCTCGTAGTAACGCTGCCAGGCCCCGGCCGGCACCTCAGGCGCGACGAACCTGGTGAAGGTCACCCGCGGCCGGAACGCGCTGACCAGGTCGGCGACGTTTCCGATGATCTCGTCGAACCTCGGGGTGAACCAGGCGCTCTCGGCTTCTCCGAAGACACGCTGCATATCGATGACGCCCAGCCACGGCGCCTGCGGCAGCTCGCCGCCCGAGACCAGGCCCGCCACGGCTAGACCGCCGCCCGCTCGAGCACCGGTGCCGCCTCCTGAACCCGGATCACCGAGCGGCTGAGCGCCCAGCTGGCGAAGAACCCGATGGCCAGGGCCACCAGGACGCCGAGGTTGGCGAACTCCCAGGCACCGGTCTTCCCGCCCAGCCCGAACGGCTTGAGCAGGTAGCCCTGCCAGGTCAGCCAGCTGGCGTTGGCGTTGGTGACCAGGCCCCAGCCCAGGACCGTGCTGATGACGATGACCGCGAGCGGCACCACCCGGATGTCGCCGTAGCGGCCGGATGGCTGGTACAGCTCGGGCTCGGCGTAGTCGCGGCGGCGCAGCATGATGTCGGCCAGCATGATCCCGCACCAGGCGGCGATCGGCACGCCCAGCGTGATCAGGAAGCCCTCGAACTGAGTGATGAAGTTCTTGGCCACGAAGACCACGTAGACCGTTCCGGCGACCATGATCGTGCCGTCGATCAGGGCGGCCACGAAACGCGGCGCCGGCAGTCCCACGGTCAGCAGGGCCAGGCCGGAGGAGTAGATGTCCAGCACCGCGCCGCCCACCAGGCCGAGCACGGCCACGACGGCGAACGGCACCAGGAACCAGGTGGGCAGCAGGGTGGTCAGCGCGCCGATCGGATCGGCGCCGATCGCGCTGCTCAGGGTGGCTGAGGAGCCGGCCAGCAGCAGCCCGAAGACGAACAGGATGATCGGCGCGACCGACGAGCCGAAGGTCGTCCAGCCGATCACGCCCGCCGTTGATGACCGCCTCGGCAGGTAACGGGAGTAGTCGGCGGCCGCGTTCACCCAGCCGAGGCCGAAGCCGGTCATCATGAACACCAGCGCGCCGATAAGCTTCTCCGCCGAGCCCGCCGGGATGGCGGCCACCGTGTGCCAGTGGATCTTGTCGACCACCAGCACGATGAACATGACGGTCAGCACCCCGGTCACCACGGTGATGACCGCCTGCATGCGCATGATCAGGTCGAACCCGATGACGCCGCCGCCGACGGTCAGCGCCGTGACCACGATCAGGGCGATGACCTTGGTCGCGGTGCCGCCGCCCCAGCCGAGCCGGTCGAAAACGGTCGCCGTGGCCAGGGTCGCGAGGATGATCAGCACCGTCTCCCAGCCGACGGTGAGCAGCCAGGAGATCACCGAGGGCAGCTTGTTGCCCCGCACCCCGAAGGCCGCCCGGCCGGCCACCATGGTAGGCACCGATCCCCGCTTGCCTGCTACCGCGATGAACCCGCACAGCAGGAACGACACGACGATGCCGACCAGCCCGATGATGAGCGCCTGCCAGAACGAGATGCCGAAGCCCAGCACGAATGAGCCGTAGCTGAGGCCAAGCACCGACACGTTGGCGGCGAACCACGGCCAGAACAGGTCCCGCGGGTGACCTTTACGCTCAGCGTCGGCGATGACGTTGATCCCGTTGACCTCGATCTGCAGCGGGTGCAGTTCCGCCCGGCCGGAAGCGGCCATGTCGTCGGCGCCGCGACTGTCAGCCATGCTGAGCTCTCCTTCGCCGGTCGTCCGCACGCCCGCCGGCTCACCGCGCAAGACCGCCGAGCGCGCACCGGGCGTGGCCTAGCCTGCGAGTCTCAGGCTACGGCTCGGCCGCCGGGCGCCCGGCAGCAGCGTACGGCCTGGTGCAAATCGGGCGGTGACTACCGGCCGTAGGAGAGGATGACGGCCCCGTGGCTCGTCCCGAACCCGGTGCCGGCGGTACCCGACGCCCACAGCGATGCGGTGCCGGGAACGTTGGCCAGCGCGGTCACCGAGGTGGCGCCGCCTGGACCGGCGGGCACAGCTGCGCTGGCCCACGACCCGTTCAGGTAGTGCGCCAGGTAGCCGGATCCGGCCGGGCGCTCGGCGTAGAGCCACAGCCCCCCGTGACCGTCCCCGGCGATCGGCCCGGCCAGGGCGCCGGCGGGCAGCCCGGCCGGTGACCCGGCTCCAGCGGATCCCGTTCCAGTGCACCAGGACCACCGGGCCGCGTGAGCTGCCCTCGGCGGAGTAGACGGTGCCCCACACGCTGGTCGCCGAGACCGCCAGCATCTGCTCGGGCAGGGTCGTGTGCCCGGCGGGCAGCAGCCTGGCGGGCAGCGGGACCACCCGCCACCTGTTCCCGTTGAAATGCAGTGATACCCAGCCGCCGCGGGCGCCGTCGTACGCCCACGCCCAGATGTTCGACCTCGAGGCGGCGCTGACCAACCGGGCCGTGCCGCCGCCGCCCAGCGTCACGGCCAGCGGGGTGCGCCGCCACGCGGTGCCGTTGTAGTGATACGCGGTCTCCCGCTTCCTGATCCGGTTATAGGCGAATGCCCACACGTCCCGGCGCCCGCTGGTCGCGATCCCGTCGATCTCGGTCCGGCCCGGCGTGCCGAAGCTGACCCTGGACCAGGCATCCCCGTTCCAGTGATCCACCGCGGCCCCGCCCGCGATGTCGACCCAGACGTTGTCCGCCGACGATGCCGCCACGCTGGCTGCCGATGACCCCGGAGGGCCGGGGCGCGCGGTCGCCTGCCAGCGACTGCCGTCCCACCGGTACACCACCGGGGTGCTCGCGCCGGAAATGCCGGTCGCCCACGCGTCGTCGCGGCTGATGGCGACGACATCGCTCAGGCCCGCGTTGGCCACGTGGATGGTCGTGAAGACCTGCCACTGCGGCGGCCGCGCCGGCGGCGCTGGTCGTAAGCCGGCCGCCAGCACCGCCACGGCCAGAACGGCGCAACCGAGCATGACGCACCATCGAATGACTGCCACGTTCGCCCCCCCAGCGGAAAGTGGACCTGCTCATGATGCGCGATCGGGCCGCCGTCTTCCAGCACCGCGAGGCCTCCGCGCGGCACGATGGCGGGCCCCCCGGGGTCCGGCTCCGGCCAGGCTTGCGCAGCAGGCCCGGCCAGGCTTGCGCAGCAGGGCAGTCAGGCTTGCGCAGCAGGGCAGTCAGGCTTGCGCAGCAGGCCGGTCAGGCGCGGAGCCTGGCTAGCATCCGCCGCCGCGCACCCCGATCGCCGGCGAGGTCGTCCTGGCTGAGCACCTCGAAACCGGCCGGGAGCAGCACCGCAGGCTCGCCGGCCCGGAGGCACCAGTGCGCGCATAGGCCAGGCCGGTCCCGGCGGGCCTGCGCCGTGAAGGCTTCCCAGCCGAGCAGGCCGCCAGGCGCCACCGCCTCCGCGGCGGCCGCGAAGACGGCGCGGTCCCAGTAACCAGTGCACAGCACCAGCGCATAGCCGCCCGGGCCCGGAAGCCTTCCTGGGCCGGTTCCCTCGCCGCGCTGCGGGCGCCAGGTGGTCAGGTCGGCCTGGACCAGCGTGATCCGCTCCCCGATCCCGCGTCGGCGCGCCTGCGCGCCCAGCAAGCCGAGTGCCACCTCGGATACGTCCACCGCGGTTACCCGCCGGCCTGCGCGGCCAGCAGCGCACTGCCTGACGGCCCGCAGGCCAGCTCGAGAACCGGACCGTCCGGCAGTTCCTCGGCCAGCGCGCGGGCGGCCAGCGGATGCGCCGCGAACGTGGCGGCGAAGCCAGCTGAGTACCTGGCGTTCCACCGCAGCCGGTCCGGATGGCCGGCCAGATCCCCGCTCACCTGCTGACCGCCCGGCACCGTTGCGATGACCTCCGCACGGCAGTCAGGCTCCTGGCTATCCGTCGCACGTGCGTGGTGCGCGCGGCAAAGCGATTAGCTCGGATCACCTGGCGGCGCCTGTGCGCAGTGCACGCCGACGATATCGGCCATGGTGAGCAGGCCTGGCCGGGCGGCGGCGACGACCGGGACCAGGTTGGCGATGACGGCCTGAGTGCCGATGTCCCCGTTGACGCCGGAGCAGATCCGCTGATGCACGTCAGGCTCGCCGGAGATGTCGATCACGTCCTCCGACGGCGCGCCGGCGCTCATCTGGAGCCGGTAGCTGAGGACCAACTCGCCGCGCGACCGCACTGTCACCGTCTGGAGCTGGCCGAGGACACCGCCTTCGGGCACTATCCCGAGGCCCGTGCTGACCGCGGCCGCGGCCAGGACAGGATCGATCGTCTCGGCGTAATCGTCCACCGGCCAGCCCAGGCTCGCGCACACCAGGCCGGCCGACTCCCGGAGCCCGACATGCCCGAGGTGTCCCGCGGCGGCCCGCTCGCGGAATTCGCCAGCGGTCAGGCCGACGCCCGCCTTGGCCTGCAGCGGAAGCCGGCGCTGGTTGGTATCCACGATCCGCGTCACCGCCACCCGGCGGACGGTTGCGCAGACGGTGGTGAGCACCAGGACGAGCGCGTCGAGCAGGAAACCGGGATTGATCCCGGCTCCGAGGATGCTGGTGCCGGCTTTCCTGGCGCGCGCGTCGAGGTCGGCCGCGGCCGCGCGGTCTGCGGCCTCGGGGAAGCTCAGTTCCTCGCAGGTGGACAGCACGTTCCAGCCCAGCTCCACTGCCTCGACCAGTTGCGGCAGCACGGCCGCCAGCCGCGAGCCGGTGGCGTTGATCAGCACGCCGGCCTGGCCAGCGGGACAGCGCGGAACCTCGGCCGTCACCGGCAGGCCTAGCCGTGCACCGTCGCCCAGCGCGCCGAGGTCCTGGCCCACCTTGCCCGGGTCGCGGTCGATCGCGGCTACGACCGCGACCCCGGGGCGCTGGGCCAGCCCGCGGGCGATCTGCAGGCCGATGGGGCCGAGTCCCTGGCAGGCGACCGGAATAGTCATGACCGGCGACACTCTAGCGGGTCAGCGGCGGCAGGCTAGCGGGTCAGCGGCGGCAGGCGGGTTATCCGGTGGGCTCGCGGGTCAGGGCGGTGGCCGCAGGCCGGTCCGGTGATCGGGCCCGCAGGACCCATGGGGCGCATGATGGCGCGGCGGCAACGGCACCGCACCGAGCGGCCGCAGGTCATGAATCCACCGCCGCAATCCGTACACCTAGCCGTTACAATCCGTACGGCTAATTTTTGCAATCAGTACCGCTAGTTTTTGCAATCAGTACGGCTAATTGTTGCAATCTGTACGGCTATTGGTAGCCCCATTGGTGCGCCATTCTTCGTGCCCCCTTATTGTCAATACGGGCAAAGGGCATCGCCATTTGGGACCTTCGGCCCTGCGACCGTTCAGGACCCTGGCGGATGGTGAGCGGAGCGATGAGATTGGCGGGACCGAGCAGACGGTCCGTCACTTACGGCTCCCGTTGGCCGCTTTCACCGGCGACGGAACACCCTGGGGAAATCATGAACGGTACACCGGAACTGCCTCGCGGCAGTGACTTAACGCTGGACGAGGTTTTGACCGGGCAGTCTCCCGGCAGACTCGAGCCCATTGCCGTCGTCGGTATCGGATGCCGGTTCCCTGGCGGAGTGGACAGCCCCGAATCGTACTGGGACCTGCTCAGCGCCGGCCGCGACGCTCTCGTGGACATTCCACCCGACCGCTGGCAGGTGGAGAAGTTCTACGATCCTCTCCTTGCCCCAGGGACCAGCCGGGTCCGCCGCGGGGGGTTCCTCGCCTGCCCCATCGACGAGTTCGACGCGGCGTTCTTCGGGATCTCGCCGCGGGAAGCCGACTACATCGACCCGCAGCAGCGGCTTCTCCTCGAAGTCGCATGGGAGGCGCTGGAGAACGCCGGGGAGCCGCTAGAGCGGCTCGCGGGTACGGACACCGGCGTGTTCATCGGCGGATTCACCCTGGACTACAGCCAGCTGCAGTTCGCCGGAACAGACCGGTCCAACGTCTCGCCACAGACCGCGACGAGCATCGTCATGACGATGCTCGCCAACCGCATCTCGCACGCCTTCAATTTCCTGGGCCCGAGCATGGCGCTCGACACCGCATGCTCCTCGTCCCTGGTCGCGGTGCACCTAGCCTGCAACTCCCTGTCGTCCGGCGAGAGCAGCACGGCCATCGCCGGCGGCGTGAACCTGATGCTCACCCCGAACTTCACGATCGCGGCGTCTCAGGGCGGGTTCCTGTCCCCGACGAGCCGGTCCCGCGCGTTCGATGCACGGGCCGACGGTTACGTCCGCGGCGAGGGCGCCGGCGTCGTGGTCCTCAAGCGGCTGAATGACGCGATACGAGATGGTGATCAGCTGTACGCGGTCATCCGCGGGACGGCCGTCACGCAGGACGGTCGCACCACCGGGATCACCGTGCCGAACGGCGAGAGCCAGAAGCTGGCGATGCGCCGCGCGCTGGCGCGGGCGGGCGTCCCGGCCCCGTCCATCGGGTACGTCGAGGCACATGGAACCGGCACGCCAGTCGGCGACCCGATCGAAGCCAATGCGATCGGCGAGGTCTACGGCCACAGCACGGGCCGACCGCCCGGCGACAACTGCCTCATCGCATCGGTCAAGACCAACATCGGGCACCTCGAGGCGGCTGCCGGTGCCGCGGGCCTGATCAAGGCCGTTCTCTGCCTCAGGCACCGGCAGGTACCCCCGCACCCGTATCCGACCACCCTGAACCCGGCGATCGACCTGGCCGCGCTCCGGTTGCGGATACCGACCGGCTGCGAGCCGATCGCGGAGCACGACGGGGTGGTGCGGGCCGCGGTCAACTCGTTCGGGTTCGGCGGCACCAACGCCCATGTGGTGCTGGAGAGCGCACCCGTTCCCGCCAGTCCCGCCGAAGCCCTGACGGACCGGACGGACGAGCGGCTCGCCGACCCGTTGCCGGCCATCTTCCCGGTGTCCGCCCGCAGCGCGGGCGCGCTGGCTGAGCTCGCGGACTCCTACGCCGACGCGCTGTACAGCCCGGAGCAGGTCAGCCTGCTCGCATCGGCCACCGCGCGCCACCGTACCCATCACCGGCAGGCCCGGCTCGCCGTGGTCACGGACGACATGCAGGAACTGCGGGATGCGCTGAAGAGCGTCAAGGCGGGCGACCCGTACCCGGCCGCCCACCTGTCGTCGGGGGCGCCCGCCGACTCCCCGCTCGCCTTCGTCTACACCGGCATGGGCCCGCAATGGTGGGGAATGGGCCGTCAGCTGCTCGAGACCAGCCGCGTGTTCCGCGAGGCAATCGAGCGGTGCGACGTGGCGTTGAGCCGACTCGCCGACTGGTCGCTGATCGATGAGCTGCTGGCCGACGAGCCGGCGTCCCGGATGGGCGAGACCGCGATCTCCCAGCCGGCGAACTTCGCGCTCCAGGTCGCGCTCACCGAGGTGTGGGCTTCGCTCGGCTTCAGGCCGGACGCCATCGCGGGGCACAGCGCCGGCGAGATCGCCGCGGCATGGGCGGCCGGCGCCCTCTCCTTCGATGACGCGGTGACCGTCATCTACCACCGGGCCAGGCTCCAGCACCAGACGACCGGCCAGGGCCGGCTCATCGCGGCGTCCATCTCGCCTGACCGCGCTCTCGAGCTGCCGCTGGTCGTCGCCGGCCGGATCTCGCTCGCCGCCGTCAACAGCCCCGTCTCGATCGCCCTGGTCGGGGAGGTTCCCGACCTTGAGGAAGTCAAGGCCCTGCTGGACGCCGAAGATATCTTCTGCCGGTTCGTGGACGGAGCGGTGCCCTTCCACAGCCCGATGATGGACCCGCTGGAGGCGGAGCTACGAGACTGCCTCGCCCAGCTGACTCCGATGACACCGACGACGCCGTTCTACTCGGCGGTTACGGGATGCCTGGTCGGCGGCGCCATTCACGACGCGGGCTACTGGTGGGCCAACGTGCGCGCCCCGATGCTGTTCGCGGACGCGGTTCTCGCGATGATCGACGACGGGATCACCGCGTCCATGGAGATCGGCCCGCAGCCGGTGCTGCGGCGCGCGCTGATGGACTGCCTTAGCGCCCGCGGGCGGCACGGCATCGTCGTGCCGTCGCTGAGGCGCGACCAGGCCGACTCCGCGAGCATGGCGAGCTCGTGCGCGGACCTGTACGTCGCGGGCTACTCGCCCGACTGGGATGCCTTCTATCCGGGCCGCTCGTTCCAGCAGTTGCCCGCCTACCCATGGCAACGCGAGCGGTACTGGAAGGAAGCCGACGCCATCCGCCGCGACCGGCTCGGGGAACTGGTGCACACCTTCCTCGGCACTGGCAGTGACGTCGCGCTGCCGACCTGGCGCAGGTACCTGGACGGCAGCCAGCGGCCTACCTCGCCGATCACCGGGTCATGGACACCAACCTGTTCCCCGGCGCAGGCTACGTCGAGATGGCACTCGCCGCCGGCCGTGAGCTTTTCGGCGTGCCACGCTGCATCGCTGAACGGGTCCGGTTCGAGGCACCGGTCGTCATGGGCGGCGGCGGCGGGGCGTACGTGCTCGACACGACCGTGGACCGCACGACGGGCCGGGTGGCGATCTTCGGGCGCCAGCCCGACAGCGCGCACTGGGTACGGCACGCGTCGGCGCGGCTCGCGCCGGCCGCGCTGTCCGCGCCGGTGCTCGACATCGACGCCATCCGCGCGCGGTGCGAGGAGCAGTGGGAAGGCTCCCTGTTCTACGACACCATCCGCGGCCACGGATTCGAGTACGGGCCGGCCTTCCGGACCATCGACCGGCTGTGGCTCGGCCAGCGCGAGGCGCTCGGCAAGCTCGCGGCCGACGCGCTGGCGCCCAGCGCAGCGGACGACCTCGTGGTGGACCCGGTCGCGCTCGACGGCTGCTTCCAGATGCTGCTCCCCATGCTCAGCTCCGCGGTGGAAGAGCACGCCGCGCTCCTGCCGGTCGGCGTCGACCGGATCATCGTGCACAGCAGGCCCAGCGGGTCTTTGTGGGTGCACGCGAGGGCGACCGGCGCCGTGGGCAACGACCGCATTGGTGACGCGGTGATGATGACCGAGGATGGCCGCGCGGTCATCGAGGTGCGCGGGTTCCGTGCGCGGATCGTCGGAGCCGAGCAGCAGGTGCGCGTGCGGCTCGGCAGCCGCTGGCTGTACGAGGTGACCTGGGAGCCGCGGGAACTCGCGGCGGGCGAGAGCGTCGAGCCCGGCCGATGGCTGGTGCTCGCCGACACCCGCGGGGTCGCCGAGGAGATCGTCAGCAACCTGGCCACGGCCGGTCACGCCGGAGTGCTCGCGCGGCCAGGGACCGCGTTCGGCGCGGTCAGCGCCGATGAGTTCGTCATCAGGCCCGCAGAACGGCAGGATCTGGAACACCTGGTCCGCAGTGTCGCGCGCCAGCCGGGCATGCCGGTCCGGGGCGTCATCTACCTGTCGCCTGCCGACCTCCGCAACGGCGACCTCACCGGGGACAGCATGCCGGCCGCGGTCACCGAGAGCCTGAAGCCGCTTCTGCACCTGGTGCAGATCCTCGACGCGGAAGGCCTCGAATGGCCGCTCACCGTCGTCACAGCTGGCGCGCAGCCCGCTGACGGCTATGTGACGGCGGCCGGCCTGCGGCAGGCGCCGCTGTGGGGCATGGCGCGAGTCCTGCATCAGGAGTCACTCGCGCTGCGCACCCGCATGCTGGACCTCGACCCGGCCAGGCCGACCCGCGACCTGCCCGCCCTCGCAACCGAGATCCTGCGTGCGGCCCCCGACGAGGATCAGGTGGCCTGGCGCGGCGGCGAGCGCCGGGTCGCCAGGCTCCAGCCGTCGCGGCGCGACACCGGCTCGGTGCCCAACACGCTCCGCGAGGATGCGAGCTACCTGGTCACCGGCGGCCTGGGAAGCCTGGGCCTGCTCTTCGCCCGATGGCTGGCGGAGCGGGGCGCCCGGCGGATCGTGCTGCTGGCCAGGTCGTCGCTGCCACCGAGAAGCGCCTGGGCGGACCTGGCTGCGGACCACCCGCGCCTGGCGGCGATCGCCGCGATCAGGAAGATCGAGGAACTCGGCGCTGTCGTCGAGACGGCCAGTGTCGACGTGGCGGACACGGCGGGGCTCAAGGCCTTCGTCGAGCAGCGCCGCGCCGACCACCTGCCTCCGGTCCGTGGCATCATCCACGCCGCCGGCGCGGTGGCCGACCAGGTGATGGTCAGGATGACCGACGACCAGCTGGACAAGGTGCTGCGGCCCAAGGTCGGTGGCGGATGGGCGCTGCACGAGGCGTTCGCGGCCGAGCCGCTCGAATTCTTCATCCTGTTCTCGTCGGTGAGCTCGGTCCTCGTGACCGCCGGCCAGGCCAACTACGCGGCGGGCAACGCCTTCCTGGACGGCCTCGCGCACTACCGGCGGGCTAACGGCCTGCCTGCCCTATCGGTCAACTGGGGTCCGTGGAACACCGGTATGATCGCCCAGCTGGAACTCCAGCCGTTCTACGAGCGGCGCGGCATCGACCTGATCTCCGAGCAAACCGGCGTGAAGATCTTCGAGGAGCTGCTCGGCTCGTCTGAGATAGAGCAGGTCGTGGTGTCGGCGCACTGGCCGACGCTGATCGCGAGCTACCCCATCGTGCCCCGGCTCATCGAGCACCTTGGCCACGACGAGGTTCTCGCCGCGGACGGCGATTCCGCCGGGGCACTGTCGGTCGCGGAGCGGCTCGCCGCCGCCTCCCCCGAGGATCACCAGGCTGTCGTCGAGGATTGCTGCGCGGAGGTGATCGGAGGTGTCCTTCGGATTCGGCCAGGAAAGCTGTCCCGGGATGTCCCGCTCAACCAGCTCGGGCTCGACTCGATGATCGCGGTCGAGATGCGGATCCGGCTGGAGCAGGCTTTCGGCGTCGCGCCGAAGGTCGTATTCCTGCTGCAGGGCACCACGATCAGCGGAGTCGCCGACTACATCGAGGAGAAGTGCCTTCCGCAGTCCGGCGACCTCGAGCCTGCGGATCTGGCCGCGCTGCTCGCCGGCCTGAGTCTCGAAGCCGCTGAATCGCTGCTGGAGCAGGTCGACGGCCCTATCACCAAGGGGTCGGAGCAATGACTGATCTGACCGCGCGGATCGCGCAGCTATCCCCGCAGCAGCGCGCCAAGCTGGCCGCCCTGCTCAGGCAGTCAGCCACCGGAGCCGGGCGCGCACCGGCGACATCCGGTGGCATAGTGCCCGTGCCGCGCAGCGGCGACAGCCGCCCGCTGTCGTTCACCCAGGAGCGCATCTGGTTCCTCGAGCAGTTCGACCCGGGCACGGCGTTCCACAACATGTCCGGGGTGGCTCGCATCCCGCTGCGCGTGGACCCCGATATCTTCACCGAGTGCATCGGCCAGGTGGTCGCCCGGCATGAGATCCTCCGGACCAGGTTCGTCATGCGCGATGGCGAGCCCGCCGGGATCGTCGCTGACCAGGTCACCGTCCCGGTGCGGGTGCTCGCCGAGTTGCCCGCCGCCGAGCGGGACCGGCTGTTCCAGCAGGACGCCATGCGCCCGTTCGACCTGCGGGCAGCGCCGCTGCTGCGGGTGACGATCGCGCCGGACGCTGGCGATGACACCTTAGTCCAGCTAACGATGCACCACATCGTGTCGGACGGGTACTCGACCAGCGTATTCTTCCGTGAGCTCGGCGAGCTGTACCGGCTCCGGCTGGCCGGCATCCAGGCTGGGCTGCCACCGCTGCCGTTCCAGTTCGCCGACGTGGCGACCTGGGAGCGGCAGCAGACCGACAGCAAGGCACAGGCGGAGTCCATCAGCTACTGGTCGGGCCACCTCCGTGGCTCGCCGCAGCGGCTCTCCTTGCCGACCGGCCGCCCGCGGCCGGCCCGGATGACGCACCGCGGCCGGCGCCTGCACATTGAGCTGGCCGCAGACCTCGCCGAGCAGGTGGGGCCGCTGAGCCGACGCCTCGGAGTCACCCCATTCGTCACGATGCTGGCGGCGTTCGTCGTCACGCTGTCCAGGTACGCGGCGCAGGACGATCTCATCGTCGGCATACCGGTGGCCAACCGGGAGCAGCGCGGCGTCGAGCAGCTCATCGGCCCGTTCCTCAACACGCTCGCGCTGCGGTTCGATCTCGGCGGCGGGCCCACCTTCGCCGAGCTGAGCCAGCAGGTCAACCGGACGTTCCTGGCGGGCCTCGAGCACCAGGAGGTCCCGTTCGAGCGGGTGCTGCGTGAGGTGCAATATAGCCGCGACCCGAGCCGGAGCCCCCTCTTCCAGGTCGTCTTCAACTTCCAGGCCGATCAGTCAGCGGCCGGCACGCGGCTGCATGACCTGCACAACGGCGGCGCGGATTTCGACCTGCTGCTTGACATCGTCAGCGGTGCCGACGGCATGATCGCGCACATTGACTACTACGCCGACGTCTATGACGAGGCGAGCGTGGCCCGGTTCGCCGACGGCTACCGCGCGGTGCTGCGGGGCGCCGCGAGCAGCGCCGGGGTACCGGTCACCGAACTCCCGCTGATGCCGGCCGGTGCATACGAGGACATCGCCGCACAGGCATCCGGAACCGCGATGGCCTACGACAAGGAATGCTGTGCGGACGAACTCGTCCTCGGGCAGGCCCGCGACGATCCCGGCCGGGTGGCGCTCATCGAGGGCGATCGCGCGATCACCTACGGCGAAGTCTGCGCCCGCTCCGCGGCCGTGGCCGCCGAGCTGCGGAGGCGGGTGGCGGTACCGGCGGCGCACGTGGCGATCTGCCTGCCCCGTTCGGCCGACATGACCGTCGCGATCCTCGGCGTGCTCCGGGCAGGTTTCAGCTACATACCGCTCGATCCGGAATACCCCGCTGCCCGGCTCGCCTTCATTTGCCAGGACGCCGACGTCGCCGCGGTGGTGACCCGTCGCGACCTCGGTGACGTAATCCCGCCGGCCGACGTGCCGACGGTCTACCTGGACGAGTACCCGCTATGCCCGGATGAGGCGAGCGCCGGCGCCCGGGCATCGGCCGATGAGTGCGCGTACACGATCTACACCTCTGGCTCGACCGGCCAGCCCAAGGGCGTTCAGGTCTCGCACCGCAATATCGTCAATTTCCTGCAGTCGATGCGCGAGTGCCCCGGGCTCGGGCCGCAGGACGTCCTGCTGGCGGTGACGAGCCCGTCGTTCGACATTGCCGTGCTCGAGATGCTCCTGCCGCTCGTCGTCGGCGCCCGGGCCGTGATCGCCACGCAAGCGGACGTCTCGGACGGCCAGCGCCTCGCCGAACTGCTCGAGGCGCATCAGGTGACCGTCATGCAGGCAACCCCCGCGACCTGGCAGCTCATGCTGGAGAGCGGCTGGCGAGGTCGCCCTGGCCTGCGGGCGATGTGCGGCGGCGAGGCCTTCCCGCTGGCCCTCGCGGGCGCGCTGCTGGCCAAGTGCGGCGAAGTGTGGAACCTGTACGGACCGACCGAGACGACGATCTGGTCGACGATCCACCTGGTCACCCCCGGTGACCTGTCCGGTGGCACGATCCCGATCGGCCGGCCGATCGCCAACACCACAGCGTTCGTTCTCGACGCGGGCCTGGGCCCGGTCCCGGTAGGCGTCCTCGGCGAGCTCTGCCTCGGCGGCGACGGCGTCTGTCTTGGCTACTACAAGCGCCCGGACCTCACGGCAGCCAGCTTCGTGCTACCGCCGTTCCTCGCCGGGCAGCGCATCTACCGGACCGGGGATCTCGTGCGGGCCCGCGCGGACGGGACGCTTGACTTCGCCGGCCGCAGCGATCATCAGGTGAAGATCCGTGGCTTCCGGATCGAGCTCGGCGAGATCGAGGCGGTACTCGGTTCGCATCCGCGGGTGGCCCGCGTCGTGGCGGTGGCCGCGGAGAGCCCGGCCGCCGATAAGTCGATCATCGCGTACGTCGAACTGTCCGCGCCGCCGCCCGCGGGGGGCGAGGCCGAGCCTTCGCAGGCTGGTGAGGGCGCGATCTCGGGGGCCGAGCTGCAGGCCTTCGCCAGCAAGCGGCTGCCGGATTACATGGTTCCGGCGCGGATCGTCATCCTCGCCGAGTTCCCCCTCACGCCCAACGGCAAGATTGATCGCAATAACCTCCCCACCGCGGACCTGCAGACGCAGGCCGGGTCGGGCCAGGCCACCACGCCAGACTTCGTCGCCCCGCGCACCGAGACCGAGCAGACCATCGCGGCGATCTGGCAGGACCTGCTCGGACTGCCCGAGGTGGGCGTGCAGAACAGCTTCTTCGAGCTTGGCGGGCATTCCCTGCTGGCCACCAAGCTCATCTTCCGGATCCGCGAGGTCCTCGGCACCGATCTGCCGCTGAATGCCCTGTTCGAGAGCGAGCCCACCGTGGCCAGGCTCGCCGAGCTAGTGACCGAGGGAGCCGGCGCCGCCGCCGACGATGACAGCGGTCTGGACCTGGTGGCGGAAGCCCGCCTGGCTGATGACATCCGTCCCGCGCCCGGGGCGCACGTACACTCGGTCCGGCATCCTCAGCACATCTTCCTCACCGGGGCGACCGGCTTCGTTGGCGCCTTCCTGCTCGCCGAGTTGCTGCGGACCACCAAGGCAATGGTCTTCTGCCTGGTCCGCGCGGTCTCTGCCGCGGAGGGTCAGGAACGGATCCGTGACGCCATGACGGAGTTCGGAATCTGGGAACCGGCGCTGAAGGAGCGCATCATCCCGGTGCTCGGCTCGCTGACCCGGGACCGCCTCGGGCTCACCCCGCCGCAGTGGCAGCACCTGGCCGCGATGACCGACGTCATCTACCACTGCGGAGCCGAGGTGAACTTCCTCCAGAAGTACCCGGCCCTCAAGCCCGCCAACGTGCTCGGTACCGAGGAGATACTCCGGCTGGCCTGTGACGGCTCGGTCAAGCCCGTGCACTTCGTCTCCACGATCTACGTCTTCTCGCGGTTCAGCTACCCGCCCGGAACCGATTTCACGGAGGACATGGAGCCGATCCATGACCTGGCCTACACATTCGGCTACACGCAGAGCAAGTGGGTCAGCGAGCAGAAGGTCGTCGAAGGCCGGCCGCCGGGGCTTGCCCGTCTACATCTACCGGCTGGGCCGGGTCGCCGGGGACAGCAAGACCGGCGCCTGCCAGACATACGACTTCGTGTGGCAGGTCACGAAGGTGGGAATCGAGATGGCCGCCGCGCCGATCATGGACATGACGCTGGACGTGACGCCGGTCGATTACATCGTCAGCGCGCTGGCTCACCTGTCCCGGCAGCCGGAGCTGCAGGGCAGGGCGTTCCACATGGTCTCGCCTCAGCAGGTCACCGAGGAAGAGTTCGTGACCTGGCTCGAGCGTTACGGGTACCACGGCGACCGGCTCACCTTCGACGAGTGGTGCCAGCGGGTGATCAAGCGCGCCGGTGAGCTTACCGACCAGACGGCCGGCGCGCTGGCGCCGTTCCTGTCGGGCACGCTGCCGCTGGACCGGATCCCGGCCGCGCACTTCGATCAGAGCAACGTGCAGCGCGGGCTGGCCGGCAGCGGGATCAGCTGCCCACCCATGGATGAGAACCTGCTCCGCACGTACCTGGACTATTTCCGGGAGAGCGGGTACCTGCCGCCGCCGCCCGAGCCAGCCCTTGCGGTCGCCTTACCGGCAGATACCACGTACTCAGACGCCGCACCGGTGGTCGGAGAGGTTGAGCGATGAAGGCAGCCCGCATTCACGAGACCGGCGGTCCCGAGGTGCTCGTGGTCGAGGAGGTCGACGTCCCGGTCCCTGGACCGGGCCAGGTCCTCATCCGGGTCGGCGTGGCCGGGGTGAACTTCACCGACGTGATGGCCCGGCAGGGTGTGTACATCAGCTCCAGCGCCGCGCTGGAGCTGCCGGCCACTCTCGGCACCGAGGTCGCCGGCGTCGTGGCCGGCGTTGGCCCGGGGGTACCCGACGACATGGTCGGCAGGCGGGTCATCGCCTTCGTGCGCGGCGGATACGCCGAGTACGCGATCGCGCAGCCAGGACTGCTCACCGAACTGCCGCCCGGCGTTGACCTGGCCGAGGCGACCTCGTTCCTGGTCCAGGGGGTCACCGCCTGGCAGCTGCTCAGGGACTGCGGGCGGATGAAGCCCACGGAGTCTGTCCTCGTGCATTCGGCGGCGGGCGGCGTCGGCACCGTCGCCGTCCAGCTCGCCAGGGCGTTCGGCGCGTCCACCGTCATAGCGGCGGCCGGCTCGGTCGACAAGCGGAAGCTCGCCGCTGAGCTCGGGGCTGACGTCGCGGTGGACTACACCCTGCCCGACTGGGCTGACACGGTGCTCGCGTCGACCGGCGGGCGCGGCGTGGACATCGTTCTCGACGCCGTCGGCGGAGACATCGGCGAGCAGAGCCTCACCTGCCTGGCGCCGTTTGGCAGGCTCGTCGTCTACGGCGTGTCGAGCAGTCGGCTCTCGGCGTTCTCCGGGTCACAGCTGATGCACAAGAACCAGTCGGTGACCGGCTACTGGCTGACCGGGCGCATGGCACAGGACAGCCAATCGATCAGGACCATCCTGGCGGGCATGCTCAAGCTGGCTGGAGCCGGCCAGCTCCGGGGAGTTGTCAGGCATGCGTTCCCGCTGGAAGGCGCCGCCGACGCGCACCGGGCCATCAGCGGCCGCCGCACCGTTGGCAAGGTCGTACTGACCACATAGGAGAGACCGCAATGAACGTGCTGATCTGCGGGGCAGGCATCATCGGCCAGATCTACGGCGGCCGGCTGGCGCAGGCCGGTCAAGCCGTCACGTTGCTCGCCCGCGGTGCCGCGGCCCAGTCGCTGGCCTCCCGCGGGGTTGCCCTGCGCAAGGACGGGGAATCCTCCTCGGACCTGCGGCTCCCCGTGGTCACCGAGATTCCGCGCGAAACCACGTTCGACGTCATCTTCGTGACCGTCCGCCGCGACCAGGTCGAGCAGATCGCGCCGCAGCTCGCGGAGGCGGCCGCCGGCCAGATCGTCTTCATGCTCAACCAGTGCACCGACCTGGAGCGCCTCCGTGACCGGACCGGGGCCGACCGCACCCTCTTCGCCTTTCCCGGCGTCGGGGGCTACCGGTCCGGCGACGGGACGATCACGTATATGGAAGTGCAGCAGCAGAACACGACGATCGAACGCGGCGGCGGGCGGGAGCAGCAGGTCGTCGACATGTTGCGGGCCGCGGGATTCGCCGTCGATATCAGCGCCGACATGGCCGGCTGGCTAGCCACGCACATGGTCTTCGTTACCGCGGTGGGCGCCGCCATTCTCGCCGCGGGCGGGGACAGCGTCGCTCTGGCCGCCGACAAGGCGCGGGTATCCGACATGGTGGCCGCGGTCGGCGAGGGCTTTCGCGCACTGGCCCGCCAGGGCATCACGGTCACGCCGACACCGCTGCGGGTAATGTTCACCGTCCTGCCCCGATTCTTTGCGATCCGCTACTGGCAGGGGCAGCTGCGCGGGCCCGTGGGCACGATGGCGATCGCTCCGCACATGCGCAAGACCCGCGAGACCGAGTTCCCACTGCTGAGCGCCGACGTGCGTCACCTCGTGGCCGGGCACGGGCCGGCTCCGCACCTCGACCGGCTGCTCGACGGTCAGCGCGAGCCGCACCCGGAGACACGCGCCACGGATCCGTAGGGAAGAAGGAAGCGTCATGGCCGCGTCAGCGAAAACGGTGATCGACACAGCCGCGCACCGGCGCCGGTGGCTGATCCTGGCCATCTTGTGCCTGAGCGTGCTGCTCGTCGCCATCGACAACACGATCGTCAACGTGGCCTTGCCCACCCTGAACAGGCGGCTCGGCGCGACCACAGCCGACCTGCAGTGGATCGTTGACAGCTATACCGTCTGCTTCGCCGGGCTGCTGCTGCTCTTCGGCCACATAGGTGACAGGTTCGGGCGCAAGCGCATTCTCCAGATCGGTCTCATCCTGTTCGCGCTGGCCTCTTTCTGGGCCGCGCGAGCCACGTCGGTCGATGAGCTCGTCGCCGCCCGCGCGGCCATGGGCATCGCGGTGGCGTTCGTCTACCCCAGCACGCTCGCGCTGCTGTCCGCCACCTTCAGCATCCGCCAGGAGAAGGCCATCGCCGTCGGTGTCTGGTCGGGAGTTTCCGGGCTCGCCGTAGCCCTCGGCCCGGTCACCGGCGGCGCACTCCTCGAGCACTTCTGGTGGGGATCCATCTTCATCGTCAATCTCCCCGTCATCGCCGCGGCCCTCATTCTCGGCCGCGTGTTTCTCCCGGAGTCCAGGGATCCGGCGCCGGGGCGGTTCGACGGCCTCGGCGGGCTGCTGTCCATCGCCGTCGTCGGCTTGCTCATCTGGACCATCATCGAGGCGCCGGCGCGCGGCTGGACGAGCCGGCTCACGATCACCGGCCTGGCCGGCACTGCGGTCCTGCTGGCCGTGTTCTGCTGGTGGGAAGGACGTCGCACCGACCCGCTGCTGGACATCAGCTTCTTCCGCAACGCGCGGTTCTCGGCCGGCAGCGCGACGATCTCGATGGCGTTCTTCGGCCTCTACGGCTTCATCTTCATGATCACGATGTATTTCCAGCTTGTCCGGGGGTACGGCACCCTCAAGGCAGGGCTCGCCACGCTGCCCTTCGCCGCGGTCATGGCCGCGCTGTCGCCGACGGCGATGCTGATCATGAAGAAGACCGGCACGAAGGTGGTCGTCACGGCCGGCATGCTGCTTATGGCGGCCGGGTTCGGTGTCGTCTCGAGGGCGCCGGTCAACGCCGACTACTGGCGGGTCGTCGTGGTCGCGATGTGCCTCATGGCCGCGGGCCTGGCCCTCTCCACCGGGCCGGCCACCGACGCGATCCTCGCTTCGTTGCCCGGCGCCAAGGCCGGCGTCGGATCCGCCGTCAACGACACCACGCGCGAACTGGGCGGTGCCCTCGGCGTGGCCGTCGTCGGATCGGTGCTGAGCTGGTCTTACGCCGCGCATCTGGCCAGCTCGTGGACACGCCTCGGTCTCCCGCCCAGCGTGGTGAAGCTCGGGCAGGCCTCACTCGGGTCCGCCCTCACGATCAGCCGGCACGCGTCGGGCATTGCCGGGCCAGTGGCCCAGGCGGCGCGCACCTCCTTCATGGCCGGGCTGCACGCCGGCTCGCTGACCGTCGCGTGCACGGCATTCCTCGCCGCCATCATGGCGCTGATCTTCCTGCCGCCGCGGGACAAGCCAGAGCCGCCGCAATCCTCGCAGTCGGGGCTGCCAAGCGACCTGGTGAAGGTGGACTGAGCGGCATGACCACCGCTGCCGACTCTCCGACACTGCTCCACGGGTTCCTCAGCCAGGTAGAGCAACATCCCCGGCGGGTAGCGATCATCGACGAGCAGCGGCGGATACGCTACCTGGATCTGGCCCGGGCGGCTGAGACCGTGCGCCGGGACCTCGCGGCCATCGGCGTGCGCCCCGGAGAGCACGTCGGCATCTCGATGCAGCGTTCCTGGCGGTTAATCGCCGCGATCATCGGAACGCTGGCCGCCGGCGCCCGCTACGTGCCGCTTGACCCCGGCTACCCGCAACCACGGCTGGACTTCATGACCGCTGACAGCGGCGTGCGCGTGGTCTGCGGCGACTCGGGCCATCCCGTCAGCGTGGCCGCGGGGCTGACGCTGGTCCCGGTATCGGGCGAGAGCGCCGACGCGGCGGTGCTGGCGGACGGTGCGGCGCCATCGGGGTATGTCATCTATACCTCGGGCTCGACCGGCCGGCCCAAGGGCGTGATCATCCCGCAGCAGAACGTACTCAACTTGTTCGGCGGAGCGTGCCAGTCACACTTCTCGTTCAGCTGCGAAGACGTGTGGACCTTCTTCCATAGCTACAGCTTCGACTTCTCCGTCTGGGAGGTGTGGGGCGCGCTGCTCTTCGGCGGGGCGCTGGTCATCGTCGATGACGCGGGCAAGCGCGACCCCGGCCGGCTGCTCGGCCTCCTGCAGGAGCACCGGGTATCGGTGCTCAGTCAGGTGCCCAGCCCGTTCAAATACCTGTCGCTCTGCTACGAGCAGGACCCGCGTCCGTTGAAGTCGCTCCGCTATATCGTCTTCGGCGGCGAGGCACTGGACAAGCCATCAGTCCGCACCTGGCTGTCGTTGCGGGACGGCCCCGAACAGCTGATCAACATGTATGGCATCACCGAGACCACCGTGCACGTCACCGCCACCGTCATCACCCCGGCTGATGTCGCCGACGACTCGGTACCGGCCACCATCGGAGTTCCGCTGCCGCACCTCGACGTCGCCTTGGTCCGGCCCGATGGCATCGTCGCCGACCCTGGCCAGCCGGGCGAGATCTGGGTAGCGGGCAGCACGCTCAGCCCCGGGTACGTCGGGAACCCGGCGCTTACTGCCCAGAAGTATGTCACCCGTGACCTCGGCGGCGGAGCACGTCGCTGGTACCGGAGCGGCGATGTGGCAAGCCGACAGTCCGGCGGCGACCTGATGTACCTGGGTCGACTCGACTCCCAGGTCAACTTGCGCGGTTTCCGCATCGAACTCGGCGAGATCGAGGCGGCCCTGCGCGGCGACAGCGGCGTCCAGGACGCCGCCGCTACGGTGGCCGCGCTCCCCGGACACGAATCCACGCTGATCGCAGCCGTCGTGCCGACGGACGACACCGTCGCCCTGTCCGGCCAGGCGTTGCGAGAGCTGTGCCGCCACAGGCTACCCGCCTACATGATCCCCGACCGGGTGATGGTCATCGAGAAGATACCGGTCACGCCAGGCGGGGAGAAGGTCGACAGGAAGGCCCTGGCCGCCATCGCGCTCCGCGATCCGGCCGCTTGAATCAGACTTGCCTTCGCCGCTGCGTCGTGGTGAGGGTGGCCGCCCCGACCCGGGCATCGGCGGTTGCGCGGGGGGTTCCCCCGGTGCCGCCGCGATGAACCGCGCGGCGGCACCGGGCTGCTGATCTAGTGCCGCGATCCGATCGCCGACCCTAGAAGCGCAGGACGGTTGAAGCGCTGCCGAGGCCGAGGCCGCCGGAGAACAGCTTGGTGCCCAGGGCGGCATTCAGGGCCTTGGCCGCGCCGCTGGTCAGCTTGAGGCCGATGTCCCTGGCGACGACCGCGTGCTTGCCCGCGGCGAGCTTGGCGTGCGTCAGGACCAGGTTGAACAGGGCCACGCGGGCCTTCGGGTTACCGTTGACGATCCCGGTCAGGTCACCGTGGTTCAGGTTGATGGTGAAGTTACTGACCTCGACCTGGTCGCCGTTCTTCGCGTTGAAGAACAGGATTCCGCCGCGATGGTAGACCTGGCCGCCGAGCGGGCTCAGGCTCACCCGGCCGCCGGTCACCGGGAAGGCGAACCGCACGGCAGGGCCACTGCCGAGGGAAAGCAGCGACTGGTTGCCAGGCCAGGTCGCAATCGGCACGATGCCGTTCTTGAGCAGCGCTCCCGCGATGCCCGGCGCAGTCGTGACCGAGGTAGCTCCGCCCCTCAGGTTGACAGCCGCAGCAGCCGGAGCCGCCGCGGAGTGCGTTGTCGCCGCTGACGCCGCCGTGGCCGCCGAGCCCGTCAACAGGCCCGCGATCGCGGTAGCTACCGCCAGCTGCCGAAACCCTCGCATGACTTCTCCCATCCGGCCACGCCCGGTGCGCGGCCCGTCTGCCTACATACGGGCGAGGCGGGAGAATGGATGCGGTCGGCTGCTGATTTCTTTCCGGTTATTCTGGCCTGCCGGTTGCCTGGCTCCGGCGGGCACTGCGGCGGGCGCGGCTGAGGTCAGGGCAGGGAGCCGCGTACGACGCTGTCCCGGGAGTGCAGGGTGCTGCCGTTGAACGGCTGCAGGGAGATATCAATCCGGGAGTAGTCGGTCAGATCGACGCCCGGCGGCATGGCGAACAGGCCGGTATGGTCGCTGTTCAGGTCGCCGAGCGAGATCATCTTGACCCCGTCCCTGGCGAGCAGCCAGACCTCATAGAAGCCGGGCCGGGACGGTGCGTTCAACTTGACGCTGAGCAGCGTGCCCGACGCGCCACGCTCCATCACCGCCGTCCCCGCGGCGCCCTTCCACTGCGGGAACTGCGCTAGCGGGCGCAGGCTGATGCTGGCCACCACCGCGGGCCCGGGTGCGGAGGCAATCTGCCTGACACCCGCCGCGACCCCGAACCCGATCAGCAGGCCCGCAGCCGCCGCCGCGACCGGCCGCCGCCACCACGGGAGGCGGGCGCCGGGCGCGGCCCGGTGTGCAGGCAGCCGCCGGACCTGACCGCTACCCTCCGAGCCGGGCTGCCCGCGGCTCGGACCGCGCTCCGGGCTCGGGCCAAGGTCAGCGCCCGGGCCGGGCTGAACGCCAGGGGCCGAGCCAAGCTCCGGGCTCGGGCTAAGCTCCGGGCTCGGGCTAAGGCGGATGCGGGGTCCTGGCTCGACGCCGGGGCCGGAATCGGGCTGGTGGCCGAGGTTGGCTTCGGGACCCAGCTCCTGCGTGATGCGGCTCCACACCTCGGCAGGCGGGCGGATCAGCTGATCCGCGTGCTCCTCCTGACGCGCGATGTTAACCACCTCGGCGAGCTTGTCGAGTTCGGCCTGACAATGCGCGCAGCCGGGCAGATGGGCGTCGTCCTCATGCGTCCCTGCCGTCTCTCCGAGCGCGCGCAACGCCAGGACCTCAGGGTCAACGTGGGACACCGTCGGCCTCCAACCTGGTCCGCAGCCGCAGCAAACTGCGGCGGATATGGCTTTTGACGGTGCCGAGCGGAAGTCCGAGCGCCCCGGCGATCTGCTCGTGGGTCAGATCGCTATAGAACGCCATCGTGATGATCTTCTGCTGCGGCTCGCCGAGGCGCGCCAGCTCGTCGGCCAGCACAACGCGGTCCACGACCTGATCCGGCGGTGCCAGCTCGGTTCGCACGTCCTGCACCGCCACGGTGCGCAGCACGCCAGATTCCCGCTGACGCGCGCGGACCATATCGGTGATCTTGTTCCGGGCGATGGCGACCAGCCACCCGGCTAGGCTGCCGCGCTCTGGATCGAAAGTGTCCCGGCTGCGCCAGGCCGCCACGAAGACCTGCTGGGTCACATCCTCGGCATCAGGCGCATCGTTCAGGGACCGCAGCGCCACCGTGTAGACCAGCGGGGAGTAGCGCTCGTAGGCCAGCGAGAGAGCGCCGGCGCGCCCCTTCTGGAAGGCCGCCGAGATATCGCCGTCCGAGCCTGTCTCCACGACGTCGAGGCTAATGCACCTCGTCACGCAGCGAAAACGGCCGCCGTGCCAGGTCCGGGCAGGTGCCCGGGACTGACTCGGCGCGACTTCGTCCCGGGCTCGTCGCGGCCCTGTCCGGCCCTGCGGCAGCCGCTGCGCGCTCATCTGTAACGCGGGCGCCGCTGCCGGGACTGAACTCTCGGTACGTCCGCATCCCAGCGTAAGGAGCAGGAATGAAGAACCTGAGAAGGCTCGGCCCGGCGGCCGTGGTCGCGGCGGTCGTGGCCGGGACGCTTGGCGCGGCCGCCGGGCCGGCCGGGGCGGCCGCGGCCCATGGTCACTTCGGCGGTGGCCGGACCGTGTTCGTGCAGACCGACAACACCGCGGGTAACCAGGTCATTGCCTACGACCGGGCCCGCGGCGGCCGCCTGACCCAGGCCGGCGCCTACCCCACCGGCGGCCTGGGCGGGATCCTGGCCGGCTCGGTGGTCGACCATCTCGCCTCCCAGGGCTCGCTGACCTACGACCGGCGCCACGGCCTGCTCTACGCGGTGAACGCCGGCAGCGACACGGTCTCGGTGTTCGCTGTTTACGGCGACCACCTCCGCCTGCGGCAGGTGACCGGATCGGGCGGGACGTTCCCGGTCAGCGTGGCCGTCCACGGGGATCTGGTCTACGTGCTCAACGCCCTGGGCGGCGGCTCGGTGCAGGGCTACCGGGTCCTCTTCGGCCGGCTGTTCCCGATCCCAGGCTCGCGCCGGGCCCTCGGCCTGGACCCGTCAGCCACTCCCCAGTTCACCAACACGCCCGGCCAGGTCGCTTTCTCGCCCGCCGGCTCGCAGCTGATCGTGACGACCAAGGCCAACGGCAACGACATCGACGTCTTCGCCGTCCGGTTCGACGGGCGCTTGTCGGCCAGCCCGGTGGTGAACTCCGAGCCTGGCACCGTGCCGTTCGCGATCACTTTCGACCGGTCAGGTCACCTGGTCATCGCCGAGGCCGGCACCAACGCGCTGGCCACGTTCAGCCTCGGTCCGGACGGGACGGTCACGCTGCTCGACGCGGTCGGCACCGGCGAGGCGGCGACCTGCTGGGTGGCACCGGCCCGCGGCCTGCTCTTCGCCTCCAACGCGGGCGGTCCGGCGGTCAGCGCCTACTCTTCCAGCCCGGCCGGCCAGCTGACCCTGCTCGGCAACACCGCGACCGACCCGGGAACGGTGGACGCGACGGCGGCCGGCGGCGGACGGTTCCTGTACGTCCAGACCGGCCTGAACGGGATCGTCGATGAGTTCTCGGTCGGCGCCGGCGGAACGCTCACCGAGATCGGCTCGGTCACGGTGCCCGGCGCAGTCGGCGGTGAGGGGATCACCGCTGGCTGACAACGCGAGTGCCGAATGCGGTGTCCCCGCTGTCGCGGGGACACCGCCCCGGCCCGGGCACAGGCCATAGGCTGCCGCCAATGGACGACGATGCCGAGCTCATGCAGCGGCTGCGCACCGGCGACGAGCAGGCGTTCGTGCTGCTCGTGCGCCGGTATCACGACCCGATGCTGCGGCTGGCCTGCTCGTTCGTGCCCAGCGTGGCGGTGGCCGAGGAAGTAGTACAAGACACCTGGATGGGCGTGCTGCGCGGGGTCGCCGGGTTCGAGGGGCGGTCATCGTTTCGCACCTGGCTTTTCCGCATTCTCGTCAACCGGGCCAGGACGGCGGGCGCCAGGGAACGCCGCAGCGTCGCGGTCGCCGACGCCGGGCCGGCCGTCGAGGCGTCGCGGTTCGACCGCACGGGCCACTGGAGCGATCCGCCCGAGCACTGGACCGACGCGGTCGACGACCGGCTGTCCGCGAGAAAGCTGGCCGACCGGATCCGGTCGGCGATCGGCGAGCTGCCACCGCGGCAGCGCGAGGTAGTAACGCTGCGTGATGTCGAGGGAATGAGCAGCAGCGAAGTCTGCCACGTGCTGGACATCTCCGAGGGCAACCAGCGGGTCCTGCTGCACCGGGGGCGCAGCCGGGTGCGGCAGGTCCTCGAGACCGAGTTCGGGAGGGCGACGTGATCCCCCGGATGATGCGGCTGCGGCACCGCGACATCGTCTGCCAGCAGGCGGTCGAGCTGGTCACCGACTATCTCGAAGGCACCATGTCGCGTTCGGCCCGGCGCCGGTTCGAGGCGCACCTGGCCGGCTGCCCGCACTGCACCGAGTACCTGGCCCAGATGCGCGCCACGATCGAGCTGGCCGGCCGGATCACCGCCGAGGACCTGACCCCGCAGATGCAGGACGAGTTCATCGAGCTTTACCGCCAGTGGCGATCCGAGGGTGACTAGCACGGTAGCCCAGCGCAATGCGTATACTATGCGCATGGCCAGAGTGAACATTACGGTTCCGGACGAGATCCTCCGCCAGGCCCGGGCCGCGGGACTCAACGTGTCACAGCTCGCCGCGGCGGCGCTCGCTGAAGAACTCGACCGCCGTGCCAAGATCGCGCAGCTCGATGCCTACCTGGCCGACCTGGATGCCGAGTTCGGACCCATCTCGCCGCAGGAACGGCGCGCCGCGCGCGAGTGGGCGGACGCAGCCTTGCCGCCCGGCCCGGGCCAGTCGGCCCAGGCGGCGCGCAGCGCATGACCCTCGTCCTCGATGCCGGCGGAGTCAGCTCCCTGGCCGGTCAGCGCGCCCGGTTAGCAGAACTTCGGCGCCGCGGGCTCTGGCCTGCCCAGGTCACCGCGGTCGTGCTGGCCGAAGCACTAACCGGTGACCACCGCCGGGACTTCCACGTCAACCGGCTGCTCCGCGCCTGCCAGGTCCGCGATGTGACGCAGCAGCAGGCGCGGGAGGCAGCCAGGCTGCGCACCGCGACGGGCCGGGCCGCGACCATCTCGGCGGCGGACGCAATAGTCGCGGCGTTCGCCAGCACGTGCACCGATCCTGTGGTCCTGACCAGCGACCCACGCGACCTCAGCGCTCTTGCCGAGCATGCCACCCGACCAGTCATCATCGCCCGCGGGTGATGCGCGAGGAGTTCATCGAGCTTTACCGCCAGTGACGCGCCGATGGCGGCAGCCAGTGATCTACTCGATGCTGCGTGCGGAGGCAACCGGGCACGGGCCAGCCCGGCCGGGTGCGGACGGCCGGGCTGGCGACGACGAGCCTTAGCTCGGCTTAGCGCGCCGGGACGAGGACTGGCTCGAGAACCGGGCTGGTGACCTCGACGGCCGCCGGCCGGGGGCGCCGCGGCAGGGCGAAGATGGCGGCGACGGCGGCAACCAGCGCCACGGCGGCCGCCACCCGGATGCCCATCGCCATCGCGCTGACGAAGGCGCTGTGCGCCGCGGTCACCAGTTCACCGCCGGCCGGGCCGCCGACGTGCGCGCCGATCGCGTCGGCCGCAGCGACCGAGCTGGTCGCCTGGTGGACGACCGCGCCGGGCGCGTGGGCCGTGGCCAGCGTGCTGCCCAGCCGCGACCGGTACACCGCGGCGGCCAGGCTGCCCACGATCGCGACGCCGAGGGCCCCGCCGACTTCCCTGATCGTGTCGTTGATCGCGCTTCCGGCACCGGCCTGGTGCGCCGGGACCGTGGTCATGATGGTGGTGCTGGCGGGTGCCATGACCAGCCCCATTCCAGCGCCCATGATCGCGATGGCGATGGCGATCGGCAGGTAGGCGGTGTGCACGCCCGCCGTGGACAGGTCAAGCAGGCCCGCGCCCATCATCGCCATGCCAGCCGGGATGATCACGCGGGTGCCGAGGCGCTTGGCCAGGATCGGAGAGACCGGTGAGGCGGCGCCCATGGCGATGGCGAACGGCAGCGCGCGCACCCCGGCGGCCAGCGGGCTGTAGCCGTGCACCAGCTGCAGGTACTGGGTCAGCACGAACAGGCTGCCGAACAGGGCGAAGAAGATCACGGTCACCGCCGCGGCTGACGCGGAGAAGGCACGCACGGCGAAGACGCGCAGGTCGATCAGGGGGTGCTCGATGTGCAGCTCCCACCAGACGAAGGCGCCGAGCGCCACGAGCCCGGCAGCGGTCTCGGCCAGGGTCGCTCCCGAGATCCAGCCGCGGCCTGGTGCCTCGATGATGGCGTCGACGATCGCGAAGAGCGCGCCTGCCACGAGCAGGGTGCCGGGGAGGTCGAGCCGGTGGCCGCCTGATTCTGCGGTCTCGGGCACCGTCATCAGCACCCCGGCCAGCGCCAGCGCGACCAGCGGGACGTTGATGAGGAAGACGCTGCCCCACCAGAAGTGCGACAGCAGCAGGCCGCCGAGGGTCGGGCCGACCACGATGCCGACACCGGCCACGGCTGACCAGGCCGCGATGGCCTGCGGGCGCTCCTTCGGCGGGAAGACCGCGTTCAGGATCGACAGGGTGGCCGGCATGACGAACGCGGCGCCCAGTCCCATCATGACCCGGGCCCCGATCAGCATGCCGGTGCCCGGGGCGAATGCCGCCGCCGTGCTGCCGAGCGCGAAGACGACCAGGCCGCCCAGCAGCGAGAGCCGGCGTCCGTACCGGTCACCAAGTGCTCCGGCCGGGACCAGGAGCGCCGCGAAGCACAGCGTGTAGGCGTCGGTGATCCACTGCAGTGAGCTGGTCCCCGCGTGCAGCACCCGGGCCAGCGTGGGCAGCGCGGTGTTGAGGATGGTGTTGTCGATCACCACCACCAGCAGGCTCAGGCAGAGCACGAGCAGGATCTGCCTGCGGCGCGGGTGGCCGCCGGGCCACTGGCTGGACGGCCGGCCGCCGGCCGGCCCAGACGATATGGCCGGGGTTGGCCGGCCCGGCGCCGCGGAGGCCGGGCCTGCAGGTACGGCGGACGCCGACCTGGCGGATGGTACGGGGGCCGGCTGTCCCGCCGGGGTTCTGCTCATCGGAGTCTCCTTACGGCTGCTTGCTTACGATCGTTGACTTACGTTCGTTGACTTACATACGTAAGCATAGACAGATGAACTAACAGATGTAAAGTAGGAATCGTGGAAACAGCATCCAGCACGGCCCGGCCCCGGTCCGGGGGCCAGGTGACACCGGCCGCGACGGCCGGGGGCTCGGCCACTCGCGCGGGCCGGCGGCAGCGGAACGCCCGCGGCCAGGGAGCCCGGCTGACCAGCGAGATCGTGGCGGCCGCGCTGGCCCTGATCGAGCGGACCGGGTCCGACGAGGCGGTCACGCTGCGCGCGGTGGCGCGCGAGGTGGGCATCGCCGCCCCGTCCATTTACGCCCACTTCGCCGACCGTGATGCCATCATCATTGCCGCTGTCCTGCAGGTCTTCGACGAGCTGACCGACGCCATCGAGGCTGGCGTGGAATCGGCCGGGCCGGGCCCGGCCGCCCGCCTGGTCGCGGGCTGTGCGGCGTACGTGCGGTTCGGGCTGGAGCACCCGGCCCGGTATGGCGTGCTGTTCTCGGAGCGGCGACTGGCGACGCAGGACTACTGCAAGCCGGTCCGGCTGAGTCCCGACGGCAAGCCGGTGCTGGAGTTCGGCGTGGAATCGTTCGCGCTGCTGGTCCAGGCGATCGAGGACTGCGTACAGGCCGGCGTCTCCGCCAGCACCGACGTTGTCACTGACGCGACCGCCGTATGGGTCGCGATGCACGGGACGGTCACCCTGCGCACGGCGCTGCCGGGCTTCCCGTGGCCCGACCCGGACCGGTTCGTCCGCGAGTGCGTCCTCTCGCTGGCCAGGGTCAGCGCCTGAGAACGTCGGCTAGATCTCGTCGGTGGTTACTGATTCGCTGGTGTGAAGCTGGATGCGCAGCCCGTCGGGATCAATGACGTCGAGTGCCCACCCCACGTGAGCCTGGCGCAGGCCGGAATGCTCCACACTCAGCACGCCCAGGCTGGCCTCCCAAGACGTCAGCTCGCCATAGCTGCTGACCCGGAATCCGAGGACCGGGGCGCTAGCCACCGAGCCGCGCCACGCGGCAAGCTGCTCCGGCGCATGATGCAGGTACAGGATGATTCCGGTCGGGTGCTCCAGCATCGCGGCCGTGACGTGGTCCTCGTCCTCCTCGATGAGGACTCGGGCAAAGCCGAAGACACGCTCGTACCAGTCACCGGTCCGCAGGACATCCGCAGCAGGCAGGCTGACGTGGTGGTATCCAGAGATCCGCGGCACCCTTCGACCCTAATGCCGGTGACCCCGAGCCCGTCCAGAGCGGCCCGGTCAGCGCCGGCGGCCCGCTCCGCGATCGCGCCTCAGATCACACCCATACATACGGCGCATCTCTGCTAAACGGTATTTACGCGAAGCAGCTTGACACGCCAAATCGCGGGATGGATAAACTGTGCGCGGGGTGCCTTCCAGAAGGGAATTACTGGAATAACCCTGATATCAGAAAGGGCCAGTCTCCCGTAACGCTTTATTACTCCGCGCATGAAGGAGCCACTCCAAATTATACGCTCATTTATCTCAAGAACCAGCTCGCGCCGCCGGACCGCGGTCCTGGCGTCGGCCTGCGCCGCGGCCGGCCTCCTGGCGCTAGCGGGAACCGCCAGCGCAGCCGCCCCCCCGGCGGCCCGGCGGAGTTTCTCATGCCGCGACGCGACCCTGAAGGGCACCTACATCTTCTACAACGATGGCTGGTTGGTCACCGGGGGCAAGAGCAAGCCTTTTTCCATCGCCGGCATAGATCACTTCAACGGCGCGGGCAGCGGGCACGGCGTAAGTACCTTCGACATCAACGGCAAGGTCGTTAACGCAAACACCCCCGGCACCTCGACCTATACCATCAAGCCAGACTGCATCGGGAAGATCGTGTACGACACAGCCGGGAGCATTGGCCACTTTAACATGTACATGAGCCCATCCGGACATTTCTTCAGCCTGGTCGAGACCGACCCGGGCAGCGTCGGCGGCGGCCTCGAATCCCGCACCGCCAGATAACCCGGACTTGCACGAGTTCGCCCTCGGCCCGCCTGCGCCTGGATCGGGGCTTGGCACCGATCGCTCTTGTCCCGACCGCCCAGCCTTGACAGCGGCGCGCGCGGGGGCTAATTCTTAACTTGTTCGTTCTAGAACAAGGTGGTTATGAAGTGGCCGACCGGCTCAGCCTGGTGTTCGGGGCGCTCGCGGATCCGATCCGCCGCGCGATCCTGACCCGGCTGACCGAGGGGGACGCGACCGTCGCCGAGCTCGCCGCGCCGTTCAGCGTGTCGCAGCCGGCGATCTCCCGGCACCTCAGGGTGCTGGAGAACGCGGGCCTGATCTCGCGCACCCGCCGCGCGACCGCCAGGCTCAGTCACCTCGACGCCGAGCCGCTCCGTGAGGTGACCACCTGGCTGGCCCGCTACCAGCGGTTCTGGGACGAGAGCCATGAGCGGCTCGACGAGCTGCTCGCCGCGCTGCAAGGCGAACCGGACGATCCCGACCGCGACCAGGCGGTCCGACCGAAGGGAACCGACGATGGGTAACACGCAGATCACCGCCGAGCCCGGCATGCCGCAGATCATCATCACCCGGGAGTTCGACGCGCCGCGGGACCTGGTGTTCCGCGCCCGTACCGACCCCGACCTGCTGGTGCAATGGCTGGGCCCGCGCGAGCTGACGATGACCGTCGACCACTACGACGCCCGGGACGGCGGCAGATGGCGGTACGTGCACACCGACACCCAGGGCAACGAGTACGGCTTCCATGGCGTCTTCCACGGCACCCCGTCACCGGACGGCATCGTGCAGACCTTTGAGTTCGAGGGCGCGCCCGGCCATGTATCACTGGACACCACCGCCCTGCACGAGCGCGACGGCAGGACGCTGGTTCGCTCGGTCTCAAGCTTCCCGTCAGTGCAGGACCGCGACCAGATGATTGCCGCCGACATGGAACGCGGCGTCCGCGACTCCGAAGACCGCCTGGCGGAACTACTCACCAAGCTGCAGGCCGGCTGACACCGGGCGGGGCCAGGTCTAGCTATAATCCTGTACATGACCGTGATCCCGGTGGCAGAGGCCCGAGCCAGGCTCTCCAAGCTCGTGGAGTCTGCTGTCAGAACGCATGAGCGGACCACGATCACCCGCAACGGCGTTCCTGCCGCTGTGCTCTTGTCAGTGGATGACTACGAGTCCCTGCAGGAGACCCTCGAGACGCTGGCAGACCCAGACCTGATGGCCGCGATCAGGGAAGGGCTTGATGACATCGCCACCGGAGACGTTCACACGCAGGCTGACGTAGCACAAGCTATGCGCCAGGCCGGGCGGCTGTGAGTAGATACGAACTCGTCGTATCCGCAAGAGCCAGGCGCGACCTTACCGACCGGCTGCCGCCGAAAGTCGCCGTCGCGGCATGGGAGTTCATCTCAGGTCCGCTACTCGAAGAACCGCACCGCGTCGGCAAGCCTCTCACCGCGCCACTTGCTCCCGCCTGGGCGGCACGCCGAGGCGAGTACCGCGTCCTTTACCTCATTGACCACCGACGGGTGATTGTCCAGATCGTGACTATCCAGCACCGACGCGACGCTTACCGGTCACCTTGAGACGGCGGGCCGGCGGGCAGGTGTGCCGGTCAGCCGGAGCCGGTTATCCAGGAATGCAGCTCGCGTTTCTCGTCATCGGTCAGTTCCATCCGGGAGTTGATGCACAGGCGCAGGACGTTGCCAGCGAAAGCCGCCGCCAGGCTGGCGGCCTGGCGGCCCGTCTCGCGCCAGTTGACCCCGGCGAAGTAAAAGCCCTGCAGGACGAAATGGACGGCGGGCCTGGATACTCGCGCGCCACGCTCCTGGCACGCGTCCCTGACCCGTTGCTCGACCACGGTCTGCGACTCGATGACCGGAGCGCGCGCGGACAACGCCGCCAGCTCCTCGAATAGGGCGCGGTAGGCGTCCGGGGTCAGCTGCGGCACACCGACGATGCGGCCGACACGATGCGCCAGGTCAGCGACGCTATCCGGAAGCGGGACACGCGATTCCTCGGCGACCAGCGGCTCGTGCCGCTGCGGGTCGATGAGGTAGCCGGGCGGGTGCGGCCCGGATACCTGCAGGGTGTCGCTGGTTAGCGACTCGGCAAACTTCCCGAACCCGCCGTAGCCGCCCCAGCTGGATTCAAGGACCACGGCGCCGAGCCGGTCCCTGATCCGTTGCGCGGCGGCCGCCATCGGCACCGGCGCATCAGCGGACGCCACGATGGCGATCAGCATGCTGCACATCTGATCTTTCAGGACCGTGGCACTCGGGGCGCCGGCTAACGCCGCCGTCTCGCCCTGCGGCGATGCGACAGTGACGGTAATCCCCCGCAGCCGCGGCGGGCCGGACCAGCTCGCGGACGCAGGCACCGCTGCGGCCCGGTTCGGGTTGACTCCGAGCGCCTCGGTGAGAAAGACGTCCGCGGGCAGCACCATGTCACACGCGCTTTGCAGGGCCGTGGCTGATGGACCGCTGGCCAGCAGTACGGTCCGCCGGTCGTGGGCGCGCAGGCGCAGCATGACCGGGGTGAAGTCCGCATCGGCGGACAGCAGGATGAACTCGTCGAAGTAGGTCGAGTGCGCGAGCGTGTCCACAATGTCCAGCACCATGTAAATGTCGGCGCTGTTCTTCCCCCGGCTGGTCAGCGGCGGGCAGTCAACGACGCGGAAGGCACTGCGGGTGAAGAACGGACGGTACTTGCCGAACGAGACCGGGTTGAGGTAGCAGGCGCGTACCAGGATCTCCCGGCCGGTTCCCTCCGGCGCGTCGGGGACGACCTGGCCCATGTCATCCTGCATCCACCGCAGCCACCGTTCAGGCTCGGTCGCGAACGCCTCCCCCGCGGCCGGGTCGATGTCGCAGAGGTTCGAGTAGACGTTGTCGAAGTCCACGAACAGCGCTGTCCGCACATGGCTGCGCGAAGATGGTTGCATGTGCGATCCCGTCCCATACGACTGCATTAACCATCGTATAGCGGGCGCCGATGGCCGACCTTCAGCCCCGAAGGCCGGGCGCCTTCAAGGCGGGCAGGCTCAGGCCACGTCGAGGGTGATGTCCGTGCCCGTGAGCGCCTTGCTGACCGGGCAGCCGTTCTTGGCCTCCTGGGCTATCTCCGCGAACTTCTCGGCAGAGATGCCGTCCGCGGAGCCGCGGACCGTCAGGTTGATGCCGCCGATCCTGAATCCGCCAGCTGGATCCGGGCCGAGCCGGACGTCCGCCCGGACCTGCAGCGACTGGTTGCTGCCGCCCGCCGCGCCGAGCAGAGCCGAGAACTGCATCGCGAAGCACGAACTGTGCGCGGCGGCGATGAGCTCCTCGGGAGATGTGTAGCCCCCGGCGTCATCGGCCGCCCGCCTGGGGAAGGAGACCTGGTAGCTGGCGATACCCGAACTGACCAGTTCTACGGTGCCGGTTCCGTCCTCAAGGCCGCCAGTCCAGGTCGTCTCGGCAGTACGGGTGGGCATATTTCTTCTCCTAGGTCCCTGGGCGTTCTATCATCGCGGGCGCCGCTTGGATGGCCCCGCCCACCAATTGCGCCCAGCCCTAAGCCTCTCACCGGGGCACTGGCTGGCTTGACCGGCCCGGCCGGAACGGGCAACCGAGTGACCCATCGCACAGCCCGCACATCGAAACCCGAGTCTGACATCGCTTATCGCCCGTACAGGTGCGCGAAAGGCACGGACAGTGGCCGGCGGCGGACGTAGGCTCCCGGACAACTAGTCGCTGTCGGCGAGGGGGTCTGGTGGGGGAACCACAGTCGCCGGGGGACGGAAACGGTCACCGGAGCGGAACCGCCCTGCAGCCCGCCGGGATCGCGGCGCACCAGCCGGGCGGGTCCGCGCAGCCACCGGTCGGGCTGGTGGTCGGCACCGTGCCCGCGACGCCGCTGCAGTTCTCGGTCGGGCTGGCCCCCGGGCAGTACCTGCAGCTGGACGACGTGGTGGTGACCAGCAGGGAGCTGCCCGGCCAGCCTCCGGTCCAGATCGCCGGGGTGGTGACGAACGTGGAGGCGGTGCACGAGGGGGCGCGTTTCGCCTCTGACGTGTTCCTCATCGCGGACGGGGCGCTGCCTGCCGAGGTCTGCGAGGTCGCGGAGGTCGCCGTGACCAGGGTCGAGCCCGAGGTGTACGTGCCGCCGCTGCCCGGCGCGGCGGTGGCGCGGGCCGCAGGGGCGCAGCGGGATTCGGCGCTGTACTTCGACGAGATGGGGGCGGCGAAGGTGCCGGTCGGCTTCGGCCGCGACGGGCAGCCGGTCTACCTCAACTTCGAGTTCGTCGACGGGACCAGGGGCGCGCACATCTCGATCTCCGGGGTCTCCGGGATCGCCACCAAGACCTCGTTTGCCCTGTTCCTGCTGCATTCCATCACCAACTGCGGGGTGCTGGCCGGCGAGGCGCACAACACCAAGGCCCTGATCTTCTCGGTCAAGGGCGAGGACCTGCTCTTCCTCGACTACGCCAACACCAGGCTTTCTGCCGCCCAGCGGGACCGCTACGGTGCACTCGGGCTGCCGGCGGCCCCGTTTAATAATGTCCGGGTCTTCGCGCCGCCACGGCGCGACGATCCCTCGGGTACGCCGGACGTAGCCGCCCGGGACCGGGCCGTGAGCCCGTTCTACTGGACGCTGGCCGAGTTCTGCGCCGACGAGCTGCTGCCGTTCGCGTTCGCCGACGAGCAGGACGAGCGGGCCCAGTACACGATGCTGATCGCTCAGGTCGCCGCGCGGCTGCGGCGGGATGCGATCGCGGCCGGGGATGACGGGGCGATCCGGGTGCGCGGGGTCGACCCGGCCCGCGACGGGGTGCTGCGTACCTTCGGGGACCTGGTCGAGCTGCTGGAGGGCGAGCTCGGTGACGAGAGCACGCGCGGTGCGTGGGTGGCGGGCAGCGCGGTGACCGGCAGCGTGAACGCGCTGCTGCGGCGGCTGCGCTCGGCGGCCAAGCCGCTGTCGGTGGTTATCCGGGGCGACCTGTCGCATCGGGGCGAGCGCTCGATCACCACCTCCCGCGCCCAGGTCACCGTCGTCGACCTGCATAACCTGCCCGACCGGGCGCAGCGCTTCGTGGTCGGGGTCACGCTGCGCGGCGAGTTCGCCCGCAAGGAGCGGCAGGGGACGGCGCGGCCGCTGATGTTCGTCGTGCTCGATGAGCTGAACAAGTACGCGCCGCGCGACGGCGACAGCCCGATCAAGCAGATCCTGCTGGATGTCGCGGAGCGGGGCCGGTCGCTGGGGGTGATCCTGATCGGGGCCCAGCAGACCGCCAGCGAGGTGGAGCGCAGGATCCTGGCCAATTGCGCGATCCGGGTGGCCGGGCGGCTGGACGCGGCCGAGGCCGAGCGGCCCGAGTACGGTTACCTGCCGCCCGCGCAACGCCAGCGGGCGACGCTGGCCAAGCCGGGGACGATGTTCATCGCGCAGCCGGACATCCCGGTCCCGCTGGCCGTCGATTTCCCGTTCCCGGCCTGGGCCACCCGGCCGAGCGAGAAGGGCAGCTGGGCAGGCGTCGACACCGGGCCGGCCGTCCCCGCCGACCCGTTCGCCACCATCCCTGGGGCCGATGACGAGGTGCCGCCGTTCTAGCCGCTCCGCCAGCCGCTCGCGAGCCGCTCCGGCCCGGAAAAGCCCGTCCCGGACGGCCTGGTGCGCTGGTTCGCGGCCGGCTGGGATGACGGACTACCCTGCTCGGCATGGCAACCATCCCGGAGAAGCCGTCTATCGAGGGCCTCGAGCCCAAGTGGGACGCTTTCTGGCAGGCGGAGCGCACCTACAGCTTCGACCGGGCCAAGTCCCGCGCTGAGATCTACTCGATCGACACGCCGCCGCCAACGATCAGCGGACATCTGCATCTTGGCTCGGCATTCGGCTATATCCAGGTAGACGCGATCGCCCGGTTCCAGCGGATGCGCGGGCGGGCGGTCTTCTATCCGATGGGCTGGGACGACAACGGGCTGCCGACCGAGCGCCGGGTGCAGACCCATTACGGCGTGCGCTGCGATCCGTCCCTGCCCTACGAGCCTGGCCTGAAGCCGGCCGGCGACGGCAAGACCGAGCGCCCGGTCTCCCGGCCCAATTTCGTCGAGCTGTGCCACCGCCTGACCGCCGAGTTCGAGGAGTCCTTCGAGCAGCAGTGGCGCAGGCTGGGCCTGTCGGTCGACTGGTCACTGACCTACTCGACCATCGACGAACGGTCGCGCCGGGTGGCCCAGCGCGCGTTCCTGCGCAACCTCAGCCGCGGCGAGGCCTACGCCAGCGAGGCCCCCAGCATGTGGGACGTGGACTTCCAGACCGCCGTGGCCCAGGCCGAGATCGAAGAGCGTGAGGTGCCCGGCGCCTACTACCGGCTGGCCTTCCCCCGGGCGGACGGGGGCGAGGCGGTCGAGATCGAGACCACCCGCCCGGAACTGCTGCCCTCCTGCGTGGCGCTGGTCGCGCACCCAGACGACAGCCGTTACCACGCCCTGGTCGGCACCGAGGTGGTGACCCCGCTGTTCGGCATGCGCGTGCCGGTCGTCCAGCACCGGCTGGCCGACCCCGGCAAGGGCACCGGGATCGCGATGATCTGCACCTTCGGCGACACCGCCGACGTGCAGTGGTGGCGCGAGCTCGGCCTGCCGCTGCGCTCGGTGATCCGGCGTGACGGGCGCTTCGACGCCGCGACGCCGGACTGGCTGACCGGGCCGGCCGCTGACGCCTACGCCGAGCTGGCCGGCAAGACGTCGGTGTCGGCCCGGCGCCGGCTGGCGGAGCTGCTGCGGGAGGCAGGCTTTCTGATCGGCGAGCCGCGGCAGATTACCCATCAGGTGAAATTCTACGAGAGAGGCGACCGCCAGCTGGAGATCGTGACCAGCCGCCAGTGGTATATCAGGAACGGCGCGCACGATCCCGAGCTGCGGAATGCGCTGCTCAACGCCGGCCGGAAGCTGCAATGGCATCCCGACTTCATGCGCGTCAGGTACGAGAACTGGGTGGAAGGCCTTAACAGCGACTGGCTGATTAGCCGACAGCGATATTTCGGCGTGCCGTTTCCGGTCTGGTTCCGGGTCGCTCAGTCCGGTGAGACACTCTGGGACGAGCCGATCCTGCCCGATGAGTCGGCGCTGCCGATCGACCCGCAGACCGACGCGCCGCCCGGGTACGACCAGGCTCAGCGGGGCAGGCCCGGAGGCTTCGTCGGTGATCCAGACGTCATGGATACCTGGGCCACGTCCTCGCTGACGCCCGATATCGTCGGCCGCTACCTGGACGACGCGGATCTGTTCGCGCGGGTCTATCCGATGGATCTGCGGCCGCAGGGCCCTGAGATCATCCGGACCTGGCTGTTCTCGACCCTGCTGCGGGCGCACCTGGAGCACGGCGTGCTGCCCTGGGCCGACACGACCATCAATGGCTGGATCCTGGACCCGGACCGGAAGAAGATGTCGAAGTCCAAGGGCAACGTGCTCACGCCCATGCCGCTGGCCGAGCAGTTCGGTGCGGACGGGCTGCGCTACTGGGCGTGCAAGGCGGCACCAGGGACCGACACGGCGGTCGATCAGGCTCAGATGAAGGTGGGCCGCCGGCTGGCCGTCAAGGTGCTCAACGCCTCCAAGTTCGTGCTCGGGGTGTGCTCGGGCGATGTGCCCGCCGGGGAGATCACGCAGGCCCTGGACCAGGCGATGCTGGCGCAGCTCACGGCCGTCGTCGACGAGGCGACCGACTCGTTCGCCGGGTACGGCTACCACCGGGCCCTGGAGCGGACGGAGGACTTCTTCTGGCGGTTCTGCGACGACTATCTCGAGCTGGTCAAGACCCGCGCCTATGCGGGCGGACCGGCCGGCCGGTCCGCCCAGGCCGCGCTGTCGCTCGCGCTTTCGGTCATGCTGCGGCTGTTCGCGCCGTTCCTGCCGTTCGTCACGGAAGAAGCGTGGTCCTGGTGGCAGGAGGGATCGGTGCACCGAGCGGCCTGGCCGCGGGTCAGCGAGATCGCCGATGTCGCGAACGGGGCCGACCCGGCCGTGCTCACCGCCGTGGCCACGGCGCTTGCCGACGTCCGCCGGGCCAAGTCGGAGCGCAAGCGCTCGCAGCGCAGCGAGGTGGCCTCGCTGGTCATCGAGGACTCCGCTGACCAGCTAGCGGCCCTCAACAAGGCGCAAAACGACCTGCGGGACGCTGGTCACGTGCAGCGGCTGGAGTTCCGTGAGGGGCGGGCGCGTGCGGTGACGGTCGAGCTGGCCGAGCTCGACTGACGGCGGGCCCGATCACCGGGCATCACAGCCCGGCCGCCGGGCATCACAGCCAGATCACCGGGCATCACAGCGCGAGCCCGGCCTCCAGGTAACCGAGCGCGCTGTCCATCTGGTCGGCGAGGTCGGCGTCCGGCTGGTCGACCGCGTCAAACATGACCGTCATCATCGCGCCGACCACCGCCCCGGACAGGGCACGGACCGCCGGATCGCCCTCCGCGCGGCCGGTTCGCTGCGCCACCACCTCGGCGAGCATGCGGATCCCGTCAGCGAACTGGCTCAGCATCGATGCGCGCAGCTCGGGCACGGACATGACCAGGGCTACCCGATCGTGCTGATCGGCCTGCTCGGCCGCGGTCAGCCCGGTCATCACCGAGCGGATCGCGGCCCGCAGGGCCGGGATGGTGGCGAGCTCCGGCGGCTGGGCCCGGAGCGCCGCGGCCAGCAGCGGGTCGTACTCGTCGGTCAGCACCAGGTCGGCCTTGGCCGGGAAGTACCGGTAGAACGTGCTTTCCGATACCTCGGCCGCCTCGATGATCTGCTCGACGGTGGTGGCGTCGTAGCCCTGCTCGCGGAACAGGCGAAGCGCGTGCGCCTGGATGGCGCCGCGCGTCTTCGCCTTCTTCCGCTCGCGCAACCCGGTGAACTGGGTGTCAGGTGATGGAGACAGTGTCGGCCTCCTGAGCGGGAACGGGCGGCTTCCTGGCCGTATGGCTGGGCAGGAAGACTGCGGCCAGGATAAGCCCGACCACGGCGATACTGGCCGACACGACCAGCGAGAGATCCATGCCGTGCACGAACGAGGTGCGCACAGAGCCCAGCAGCGCCGCCGACCCGGTCTTGGCGGCCACCGCCACGCCGCCGAAGATGCCCGACCTGACCACGCTCGCGGCCGGGGCGGAAAGACCGGACAGATGGACGCTCGACCGGTAGGCGCCCAGGAGCACGCTGCCGAGGATCGCGGCGCCGAACGGGCCACCCGTCTTGTTCACGGCCTGCAGCACGGCCGAGCCCACGCCGCTTTGCTCCTGCGACAGCTCGGCCAGCGCCGCCGACGCGCTCGTGGCCAGGGCCAGGCCCATCCCGGCGCCGACGATGGCCATCCAGGCCGCGACGAATCCGGTCCCCGAGCTCACGCTGGTCGCGGCGCCCAGTAGCAGGCCCACGGCGAGGACAGCGAACCCGGCCACGACCGTTAGTTTCGCGCCGATCAGCGCAGCCACCCGGTCGGCCGGCACGGCGCCCACGATCAGGCCGCCGATCAGCGGTAGCAGCCGCAGGCCCGAGCCCATCGCGCTGGTGCCGAGCACGCCCTGGAAGTACTGCGGCATCGTGAACAGCACCCCGATCATGGCCAGGACGGCGACGGCCACCAGGATGACGCCCCAGGTGTAGGAGGGCGAGGAGAACAGCTTGAGGTCCAGCAGCGGCTCGCCGCCCCGGCGGCTGAGCCAGCGCTCGAACTGGAAGAACCCGGCCAGTACGGCGACGCCGACGACGATCGGGACCACCGCGCCGGCGCTCCCCCAGCCGTACTCGCCCGCCTGGATGAAGCCGTAGGTCAGGCTGACCAGGCCAGCGGCCGACGCGGCAATGCCGATCGTGTCCACGCCGGGCCGGCGCGACGCCCTGGACTCAGGGACCAGCAGCGCGGTCGCGGCCAGCCCGACCAGTGCGACCGGGACGTTGATCAGGAAGACCCAGCCCCACCACAGGTGCGTCAGCATCCAGCCGCCCAGGATCGGCCCCACCGGCAGGGCGAGGAAGTTGACACCGGACCAGACGCCGACCGCCCTGGGCCGCTCTTCCTCGGTGAACAGCACCGTCATCGCGGACAGGACCATGACGATGACTCCGGCCCCGGCCACCCCGAGCACCACCCGGGCCCCGATGAACTCGGCCGGGGTGGTCGAGTAGGCGGTCAGCGCGGATCCGGCCCCGAACAGCGCCAGCGATGCCATCAGCACCTTCTTGCGCCCGTACCGGTCGCCCAGTAGCCCGGCCGGAAGCATGGCCGCCGCCAGCACGAGCAGGTAGCCGGACTGGAACCACTGCAGGTCGGACTCCGAGGCACGAAGCGCGCTGGCGAGCGTGGGCAGCGCCACGCTCAGCACCGTCCCGTCCAGGCCCACGGCCAGGATCGCCAGGCTGAGGCCCCCGAGCGCCCACCACTTGCGGTTGCCCTGATCCATGGTGGCTTCCTCCGTTCAAGATTCTCTCTTTTTTAAGAGTCTATCTCATATAGAAGGTACTGCCACAAGAGTTTTTCGCTAGGGCCATTGGTCCTTGCTGGTGTTATCGCCCTGACCAGGGCTCCTGGCGGCCCGGCCCGGATATGGATCCCGGCGGCACCACCCCGACTAGGGTGCTGCCTGAGTGTGTGGCGTGCGCAGGAGGAACGCGGCGCGCGGCGAGCACCTGCGGAAGAGGGCGTGATGAGGATCCTGCACACCAGCGACTGGCACGTCGGCAAGGTACTCAAGGGCCGGGACCGGCATGACGAGCACGCCGCGGTGCTGGCCAGCATCGTGAGGGGGGCCCGTGATACCGGTGCTGACGTGGTGCTGATCGCCGGCGACCTCTATGAGACGACCGCGCCCAGCCCAAGGGCCCAGGGCCTGGTTATGCGCACCCTGCTGGCCCTGGCGCAGGACGGCCGCCTAGTCGTCGCGATCGGCGGGAACCATGACAACCAGGGACTGCTCGATGCCGTGTACCGTCCGGTCCTCGGCCAACTCGGGCTGCACGTGCTCGGCACACCGAAGCGGCCCGATGCGGGCGGCACCCTCGCGCTGCGCACCCGCGGCGGCGAGGCGCTCACCGTGGCCGCGGTGCCGTTCCTTTCCCATCGTTACGCGGTCCGGGCCGCCGAGGTGCTGCTGCACGAGAATTCCGAGCACACCCTGGACTACGCCCGCCGGATCACCGAGATCGTGCGGCTGCTCACCGCGGGGTTCACGCCGGATGTCGTCAACGTGGTCATGGCGCACGTGACGCTGCTCGGCGGGCGGCGCGGCGGCGGCGAGCGGGACGTGCAGACCACCCTGGACTATGAGCTTCCGGCCAGCATGTTCCCGGCCAGCGCGCACTACGCCGCGCTCGGGCACCTGCACCGCCAGCAGGAAATCCCCGGGCCGTGCCCGGCCTTCTACTCGGGCTCGCCGCTGGCGGTCGACTTCGGCGAAGAGGCCAACGAGCCGGTCGCCTTGCTCGTGACCGCCCAGCCGGGCATCCGCGCCGACGTGCAGCCGGTCCCGATCACCGGCGGCCGGCCGCTCCGGACGCTGCGCGGCACACTGGATGAGGTCATCGCCCAGGGCGAGCGGGCAGGCGACGCCTACCTGCGGGTGATCCTGGCCGAGCCGGGCCGGGCCGGTCTCGGTGATCTGGTCAGGGACAAGCTGCCGAACACCCTGGAAGTCCAGCTCGACGACGCGCACCGGCCACGGCCGGGCGGTCACGGCGGGACGCGGCCGAGCCGGGCCGGGCGCACGCCGCTGCAGCTGTTCGACGACTACCTGGCCGAGCAGGACGTCGACGACCAGCGGATCCGCACCATGTTCGCCGAGCTACTCGACGAGATCACCAGCGGATAGCAGCTCGGCCTGACCAGCGGATAGCAGCTCGGCCTGACCAGCGGATAGCAGCTCGGCCTGACCAGCGGATAGCAGCTCGACAAGATCATCGGGGGCATGGGACCGAGTGATTCACCTGAGCGCTGGGCCGCGGGTCACCGCATCGGATATGGGCTGCCGAACGGGAACAGGCTGGCTGTGGCGCCTTCCGGTTATCCCGGCCGGTTATCCCGGCCGGGGTAGGCGGCGATGAACATCGTCGCCTCGGTCGCGTCGCGTGGCCACCCTTATGCGCGGCGCCGCGTGCTCGGATACGGCTCTCCACAGGCTGATGACGGTTATCCACAAGCTGATCGGCGCTCGAGGGAATTGTCAGCGGAAATCGATAACATTATCGAAGAATTGACCCCGCCAGCTGACTAGAAGCTCCGCCCGTGACCTGGAGGACGACCCGGATGACCGCCAGCCCCGCACCCGGCCCGGACGACGAGCCGCGCCGCGACGCGCCGGAGGCGATCGCGGCGGGCTTTACGCACCGCGGCGCCGGCCAGCACGGCGCCGGGTTCGCCGCCGGCGGGGCCGCTGACGTGATGGCGCCCGGGCCGGAGCTGGCCGGGCTGGCCGCGGCCGCGCGGGCCGCGGGGCTGGGCCGGCTGGAGGATGATGAGCTGGCCGGGCTGGTGTGCGGGTGGCGGCGGATCGCCTCCTGGGCGGCGGCCGGGGAAGCGGCCGCGGTCACCGAGGTCGCCCGCCGCCGGGCCGCGGCCGGGCCGCGCGCGGCCGGGCACATCGATGATGAGATCGCCGCGCTGCTGACGCTGACCGGGCAGGCGGCCGGGCGGCTGACCGGTGTCGCGTCCGGGCTGGCCCGGCTGCCGGCGGCGTTCGCGGCGCTGGAGGCCGGGCGGATCGACTGGCCGCGGGCCGCGGTGATCGCCGAGGAGACGAGCTGCCTGTCCGGCGCGGACGCCGCCGCGGTGGAGGAGCGGGTGATGCCGGCCGCGCCGGGGCAGACGACCGGGCAGCTGCGCGCGGCGGTCCGGCGGGCGATGCTGGCCATCGACGCCGAGGCCGCCATTAAGCGGCGGAAGAAAGCGGAGAAAGACGCCCGGGTGGAATGCTGGGCCGAGCACGCCGGGACCAGCGCGCTGGCCGGGCGGGATCTCCCGCCCGCCCACGTGATCGCCGCCGACCAGCGGATCAGCGCGCTGGCCCGGTGGCTGAAGGCCCGCGGCGCCGGGGGCAGCCTGGACCAGCTGCGGGCGAGGGTGTTCCTCGCGCTGCTCACCGGCCAGCCCCCCGGCACCCTGCTCCCCGTCCCCCCGCCCCGCCCCGCCGCGTCCGGCACCGGGCCGGGCGGCGCAGCCCGGCCCGCCGGCCCGGCCAGCCCCCGGCCGGCCCGGCCAGCCCCCCGCCGGCCCCGGCCAGCCGCCGGCCGGCGGGACCACCGGCGGGACCACCGGCGGGACCACCGGCTGGCCGCCGGGGCTGAGCGGCTCGGTGAACCTGACCGTTCCCCTGACCACCTGGCTCGGCCTGGCCAGCGAGCCCGGCGAGGCCGCCGGGCTCGGCCCGCTCGACGCCGGGATCTGCCGTGACCTGGCCACCGCGCTCGCCGCCACCAAGGAATCCCGCTGGTGCCTCACCCTGACCGGCCCCGACGGGCGGGCGGTCGCCCACGGCTGCGCCCCGGCCGGCCCGCCACCCCCCGGCACCGGACCGCCACCCCGGACCCCGCCAGCCGGACCGGCCGGCACCCGGCCAGCGGGACCGCCCGGAGCACAACCGCCCGGAGCCGCCCCGCCCGGGACCGGACCGCCCAGGGCCGGACCAGCCGGAACCGGACCGCCCAGAAGCGATTACGCCGGAGCCGGATCACCCGGAACCGGGCCGCCCAGAAATAGCCACGCCAGAACCGGACCCCCCCGGGACAGGCCATCCGCCAGCAGGCCACCAGGAACAAAATCCCCCGCCAGCGCAGGCTCCTGGCTGGCCGGCGCCCGGTCCTGGCTGGCCGGCATCCCCCTGGCCACCCTGGAAACCGGGACCTGCACCCACCCCCGGCAGACCACCGCCTACCGGCCCGGCCCGGCCCTGCGGCACCTGATCACCATCCGCGACCGCACCTGCTACTACCCCACCTGCCGCCGCCCCGCCACCCACTGCGACCAGGACCACACCATCCCCTACGACCAGGGCGGCCGCACCTGCGAATGCGACCTCGGACCCGGCTGCCGCCGCCACCACAAGGCCAAGCAAGCCCCCGGCTGGCACCTCGACCAGCCCGAACCAGGCCGCTTCATCCTCACCCTCCCCAACGGCCGCCAGATCACCACCACCCCCGGCCACTACCCCCTCCCATGACCCAAGGCCGCCAGACACCATCGCGAAAGACCCCGAGAGGACGACATCCACCCCTCTCGTGCCAGGCAACGCGACACATTTGAGCCGCTGGTAGAACCAATCGGTGAGCGGAAGCTCGGCACTGCCGAGCACGAACGGCCGAGCAGCAGATCAGCGAGCCTTTGGGCGCCACAGAGAACTTCGGGTGCCATAGAGAACTTCGGGTGCCATAGAGAACTTCGGGTGCCATAGAGAACCTTGGGGTGCCACAGAGAACTCAGTGTGGTCAGGGATTCTCCCTGGCCACTTCGGCCGGGTCCTTGTCGTCCCGCAGGCCCAGGAACCGCGGATGGCGGAGCTGGCCCGCCGTGGTCCATTCGGAGAAGCCGATCTGGCCGACCAGCTCCGGCTCGACCCAGTGCACCCCGGCTCTCGGCAGCTCGCCGACCGTGAACGGTGTGGTACCGCGATCTAGGCCGCGCAGCGTGGCGTGCAGCGAGCGGAGCGTGCGCTGGTCGAAACCCGTCCCCACCTTGCCCGCGTACACCAGCCTGCGGTCTTGGTCGTAGTAGCCGATCAGCAGGGCACCGAACTCCGATCTGGTGCCCTGCGGGTCGGTGTAGCCCCCGATCACAAACTCCTGGGCGTTCTCGCACTTGAACTTCAGCCAGTCCCTGGTCCGCCCGGACCGGTAGGGCGAGTCGACGCGCTTGGCGATCACTCCCTCCCAGCCCTTGCGGCAGGCTTCCCGCCAGTGCGCCTCGCCCTGGCCAGTGCGGTGCGTGCTGAACCGCAGCGGACCGCCGAACGACACCACTCGGCGGAGCACCTGCTTGCGTTCCAGGAGCGGCAGGCGCCGTAGATCCTGACCATCGGCGTACACCACGTCGAACAGGTAGAAGATTACGGGCACCCGCCGGACCAGCTCGGGCAGCGGAGCGGCCAGCTGCATACGCTGCTGCAGCTGCGCGAAGCTGGTTTGCGTCCCTTTGAAGGCGACGATCTCACCGTCGACGATGAAGTCGCCGGAGTGCTGGGCGCCGAGCGCGGTGGCCAGCTCCGGGTAGGTCCCGGTGATCTCCTTCTTGTTCCTGGTCAGCAGCCGCGCGCCGGCACCACTTACGTAAGCCAGGCATCGCTCGCCGTCCAGCTTCCGCTCGGTGATCCACCCAGGATCCGAGAACCTCTCCTTCGTCAGTGTCGCGAGCTCGGGCTCGATCCACGCTGGCAGGACCATCGGCTCCCTCCCTGCCCACGGCTTTGATCAACCAGGCTACGGCGGTCCGGCCCGATCGTTAGGGCCAGGCCGGCCGTGTGATGCTGAGCCAATGGAACCGCACCACTCGGCCAGCCCGCACGGCGCCCGCCCGCACGGCGCCCGCCCGCACGGCGCCCGCCCGCACGGCACCAGCCCGCCCGCCGCGGGCCCGCATGCGGCCACGCCAGGCCTGCCCCGGGCGCGGTCCCTCGGGATACCGTTCGGCGGCAGGCCGGGCCGGTGGAACGCGATCACCGACGTGCCCGGCGTGCAGGCCGGATACGCGACCCTGATCCGCGGCGACTCGGTCCGGACCGGGGTCACCGCGATCCACCCGCGCGGGGCCGACGGCGCCGGCGACCCGGTCGCGGCCGGGTTCTTCTCGCAGAACGGCAACGGCGAGATGACGGGGGTCTCCTGGATCGAGGAATCCGGCACGTTCGGCGGGCCGGTCGCGATCACCAATACCCACGCGTTGGGCATCGCCCACGCCGGGATCATCGCCTGGGCGGTCCGGCACCACCCGCAGCTGGCCGACCTGTGGCTGCTGCCGGTGGCCGCCGAGACCTGGGACGGCTACCTCAACGACGTCAACGGCCACCACGTCACCGAGCAGACGGTTATCGACGCGCTGGAGGCCGCCGCACCTGGCCCGCTCGAAGAGGGCTCGGTCGGCGGCGGCACCGGGATGAACTGCTACCAGTTCAAGGGTGGCTCGGGCACCGCGTCCCGGCTGGTCGGCTACGGAGGCGCCGAATTCACGGTCGGCGTCTTCGTCCAGGCCAATTTCGGCCGCCGGGAGGAACTCGTGCTCGCCGGAGAGCCGCTCGGCGAACTGCTGGCCGACGACAATCCAATGGCCGAGCATTTCGCCATGCCGGCCGGGGCCGGGTCGGTCATCGTGATCGTGGCGACGGACGCGCCGCTGATCCCGCAGCAGTGCAAGGCCCTGGCCCGCCGGGTAACCCTCGGACTGGCCAGGACCGGGACGACTGGCTCGCATTCGTCCGGCGACCTCTTCCTGGCCTTCTCCACCGGCAATCCCGGCGGCATTTCCACCGGCGTCACCGCCGTCCGGCCCGGCGCCGGGCGCCAGCTTGACCGGCTGGACTTCATCCCGTGGGACTCCATCGACCCGTTTCTCGCCGCTGTCGTCCAGGCCACCGAGGAGTCGGTCGCCAACGCGCTGGTCGCGAACGCTGAGATGACCGGCCGCGACGGCCACCGCACCCCCGCGCTGCCGCGCGACCGGGTGGCCGAGCTGCTGCGGGCCCGGCGGCCGCGAGGCTAGGCCGTATGGCGTGAGCTGCGCCGTTCGCGACCGGTCAGCCAGGCCTCCTGGTTCTCCGGCAGCGGGGCCAGCCGGCGCAAGATCAGGGCCGATGGCACGAGCGCGATCCAGAACAGGCTCGCCGCCGTGGGTGAGACTAGGGCGATCGGGATCGACAGCAGGAAGATTACGGGAGTGCGCGCGGCCTGCAGCAGGTAAGGCAGGCGCTCCTGGGCGGCCCCGGGAGCGCCCAGGCCGGAGCCGGGCCGCGTGGCCCATAGCCACGCCGCCACCTCCACGAGCCCGGTGGCGCAGACGCAGGCGGCGTAGAAGATGACCGCGGGTGCCTGAGACGTCGAGGAATTGCCGAGCACCGCCGTCGGGAAGGGCATGAACGCAATAGTCCCGAGGAAGAGCAGGTTAAGGAGCATCAGCGGCCGGTCGAAGGCGATGATGAAACGGAACATCGAATGGTGAGCTAGCCAAAAGAGGCCGATCACCACGAAGCTGATCGCGAAGCTCTCGATGCCGGAAAGCGCCTCGTGCAGCTCATGCCCGGACTGGACGGTGACGCCCGTGGGCACCCGCAGGTCAATGGCGAGCACCGTGATCGCGATGGCGAAGACCGCGTCGCTGAAGAACAGGACGCGGTCGTACTCCAGGTTCCCCGACCGGGCCAGCAAGCGTGCCACCGGATCCTGGCGCCGAGCCGACTGTCCTGCGTCATCGGGCGCCTGCGCATCGCCGCGCGCCCGGTTGGCATCGTCCGGCTGCTCCGTGTCGTCCGGCGCATCCGCCGGGTCCTCACTCGTCATCAGCTGCCGCCGATCTCAGGCTCGCTGCGGTCACCGGGCAGCTAGGCAGGCTATCACTCGCCGCGGCGCGGCTGACGGCGCAGGATTGCCTGCAGGTCAGCGGCCAGAAGTGCGGCTTCGCGCGCAGTCAGCGTGGAGGTGGCGATGCGGATCGCGGGCGGCGCCGTGATCCTGAAGCGCTCCCCCGGTGCAACCGCCCAGCCGCGATCGGCCAGCGCCCTCGTGGTGGTCAGCTCATCGGCGACCGGCACCCAGACGGCCAGCCCGGAACGTTCGATGGCCCGAATGCCGCGGGCCGCGAGCTCACCGATCAGGCCCTCGCGCCGGCTGGCATACGCCGATGCGGCCCGGGCCAGCAGGGCGCTGGACCTGCCCCGCGTGATCATCCTCGATCACTCCGGCCCGGGGTAGCGGCCCAGAACCTCCGCGAGCTCCCGGGACCTGGCCAGGTCCCACGCTGCGCCCGGCCGTGAAAGAGCACTAGCGGACGAAGCGGACGATCGCCACCTCCAGGGCCCCGGCCACCTGCCTCTGGAAGCCGGCCGTGGTCAGCAGCCCGGCATCGGTGGCGTTGCGCATATTGCCGCACTCGATGAGCACCTTCGGGACGGTGGTGAGATTCAGCCCGGCCAGATCGTCGCGGGAGACCACCCCGTCCTGCCCGGTGTAGTTACTGACCGGCATCGGCGTGAGCTGCAGCAGCGCCGAGCGCACGTCGCTGCCGAACCGCTGCGAGGCGCTGATCACCTTGTCGTTCGGACCATCCGCGACCGGCTCCAGAACGGTGAACCCGCGTCCCCACGGCGGCCCGCCGTCGGCGTGGATATCGATCGCCACGCTGGCCTGCGCCTGGTTGATGATCTGCGCCCGGCGGGTCACGCACGGCCCGACGCCGTCGTTGCTCGGCCGGGTGAGCACGACCCGCGCGCCGTCCCGCTGGAGATCCTGGCGCAGATAGGTCGCGACGTTGAAATTGAACTGCGCCTCGGTGTAACCGCCGTCGGTCTCGGTGCCCGTCGTGTCGCAGGCTTCCTCTTCCCGGCCGTTCCAGATCAGCTGGTCGACGTAGCCCGGGTCAGCGCCGTTGCCGCCATTGTGACCAGGGTCGATGCCGATGACCCGGCCGGCCAGCGGCCTCCCGGCCGGCCCCGCCGCGGCTAATGGCGCGCTGCGGCCGACGGCGCTCCCGCGCAGGTTCCGCGCAGCTGACTTGCCGGCAGCTGAGTTCCCGGCAGCTGAGTTCCCGGCAGCTGAGTTCCCGGCGGATCCTGGCCGGCCCAGCGCGGCCGGATCCGCGCTCGACGCCGCCCCGCCCGCCCGTGGCGACCGCCCGGCCGGCGCCGCGGCAGCTCGCGGGCTTGGCGCCAGCAACGCGGCCCGGCCTGCGTCAGTCCCGCAGGCCGACGTCAGCAACCCGGCCGTGGCCGCCGCGGCCAGCGCGAGACACGCGCGAGCGCGCACCGCGCGGCGCCCGGCCGCCCCGGACAGATACCCCTGCATCCCCGGCAGTGTAGGCGCTCGACGGGCCCCGCCTGGCCGGGCCACCGCAACGCGTTCGGCAAGACCCGCCGCGCTGGATTCGGCAAGATAAGGGCTACGGTCGGCGCGCCCCCTCGCGCCGCAGCCTGTCAGGAGGCGCGATGCGGCCATTGCGGCTGGTGCTCGACGGCTTCGGCGCCTACCGGCACCAGACGGAGGCGGACTTCAGCGACGTTGACTTCTTCGCCCTGGTGGGCCCGACCGGGTCCGGCAAGAGCACGCTGATCGACGGTCTCTGCTTCGCGCTGTACGGCACGGTGCCGCGCTGGGGCAAGGAAAACGCCATTGCGTACGCGCTCGCGCCCTCGGCCAACGCCTGCCGCGTCTGCCTGGTCTTCGAGGCGGCGGGGAAGCGTTACGCGGCCGTCCGGGCGCTCAGCCGCGACCGCAAGGGCCAGGTACACACCAAGGAAGCGCGGCTGGAGCGGCTCGATCCGGCCATCCCGCCCGACGCCCCGATCGAGGAGATCCTCCAGGCCAGCGTCGAGCCGCTCGCGGAAGGCCCGGACCTCGTCAAGGCGGCCGTCCAGGACCTGCTCGGGCTCAGCTACGAGCACTTCACCCAGTCGGTGCTGCTGCCGCAGGGCAGGTTCTCCGAGTTCCTGCACGCCAAGCCGGGCGACCGGCAGGACCTGCTGGTCCAGCTGCTGGCCTTCGGCGTGTACGAGCAGGTCGGCCAGCGGTCCAGGGAACGGGCCCGGCGCGCCGACGACGCGCTCAAGCTGGCCACCTCGGCGCGGGCCGAGCTCGCCGGAGCCACCGAGCAGGCTGAGTCGACGTCCGCCAGCCGGCTGCAGGAGCTGACGGCTCTGGCCGCCGACGTCGACGCCAGGCTGGCGGCACTGGCCGGCTTGACCGAGCAGGCCGAGCAGGCCGCGCAGCTGGCTGGCGCGGCCCGCGAGGAAGCCACCCTGCTGGCCGCGGTGCGGATGCCCGCCGAGGTGCCCGGCCTGGCCGAGCGGATCAGCCGCGCCGACGCGCTGGTCACCGGGCGTGCGGCGGAGCAGGCCGACGCCGAGCAGCTCGAGTCCGACGCCGAGCGCGCCCGGGCCGACCTCCCGGATCAGACGCTGATGGAGCGGATGGCGGCTGCGCACGCGGAACGGCGCAAGCTGGCGTCGCTGCTGGCGGCGCAGGAGCAGGCGGAGACGGCGGCGGCCGCCGCCGAGGAGAGCGGCGCGGCAAAACTACAAGACGCAGAACGGATGTCGCAGCGGGCTGCCGACGACCTGGCCAGTGCCCAGCGGGCGCACGCCGCCGCCGACCTCGCCAGCGGCCTGCACATCGGCGAGGACTGCCCGGTCTGCCTGCGGCAGCTGACCGAGGTGCCGCACCACGCCACCCCCGCCGACCTCGGCCGGGGCAGGGCGGCGACCGAGGCGGCCGCCCAGGAGCTGCGGCGCGCGAAGGCCGAGCACGCCGCCACCGACCGCGCCGCGGCCGCCGCCCACGCCGCCGCCGAGGTGACCAGGCGGCAGCTGGCCGAGCTCACCGAGGTACTGGCACAGTGCCCGCCATCCGATGAGGTCGCGGCGACGATCAAGGACATCGCCCGGGCGGACGATGAAGTCCGCAAGGCCCGCAAGGCCGCCGCGACCGCCCGCGCCGCGGTCGCCGACGCCCAGCGGGACCGGTCCTCGCTGGACGGCGCCGAACGGCAGGCCTGGACGGCACTCCGCGACGCCCGTGACCACGTGGTGCGGCTGGGCGCACCGCGCGCCGATGCCGGGGACCTGGCCAAGGCCTGGGCAGAGCTGGCCGGCTGGGCGGCGGCCAGGCGGTCCGCCCTGGCCGGGCGCCAGCGCGAACTCGACGCCGCCGCCCGCGACCTGCAACAGCGCGCCGCAGCCGACGCGGCCGCCCTCACCGGCCTGCTGGCCGACCATGGCATCACCAGGCTGGCCGAGCCCGCGCAGGCCCCCGTCGCGATCAGCCGCCAGCTGGCCGCGGCCGAGCAGAGCCTGAACCAGCTGCGCGAGGACCGCAAGCGCGCCGCCCGGCTGGACCGGCAGATCGCCGAACACCGCGAGGAGCAGCAGGTCGCGAGCGGGCTGGGCAATTTGCTGCGGGCCACCTCGTTCGAGCGCTGGCTGTGCGGCGAGGCGCTCGATTCGCTGGTCGAAGAGGCATCGGCGACGCTCATGGAGCTCTCCGGAGGCCAGTACCAGCTGGACAGGGACGACCGTAACGATCTCGTAGTGATCGACTACGAGGACGCGGGTGCCCGCCGCCCGGTGCACACGCTGTCCGGCGGCGAGACGTTCCAGGCGTCGCTGGCCCTGGCCCTGGCCCTGTCCAGGCAGGTCGTCGGGCTGTCGGCCGGGCAGCGCGACCTGAACTCGATGTTCCTCGACGAGGGGTTCGGCACGCTGGACGCCGACACCCTGGAGACGGTCGCGGCGACCCTGGAGCGGCTGGCCGCCGACTCCGACCGGATGGTCGGCATCGTGACCCACGTCGCCGCCCTGGCCGAACGGGTGCCGGTCCGTTTCGTGGTCGGCCGGTCCGGCTCCTCCTCGACCCTCACCAAGGAGCGCGCGTGACCCCGCAGACCTGTCACAGCGTCCAAGCCGGTCCCGCCGCCCCACCGGGCCGGCCCGCGACCTCAACGCCCCGCGGGGAGCGGGCATGACGCCGCAGGCCGGCCCGGCCGCGACCCCCAGGGCGGGCCGTCCGGCTGGCTTCACGTTCACGGTGGACCCGTGGGACCCGGCTTACGGGATGGCGTTCGGCGACGAGCTGGACGGCGCCTCGCTGCAGGCGTCCGACGCCGAGCTCAACCTGGACCTGGAGCTCCCGGCCGACCAGTGGCACCCGGTCGACCCTGACCTGGCCCCGGCCCTGCCCGCGATCGTGCTGTTCCTGGATGGCGTCCGCCGGATCGACGCCCGGGTCTGGATACACGGCCACGGCCCGCAGCCGGTCCCCGGAATCGCGGCGTCCTTCGCGGCGGGGCTGGTCTGCTGCGATGGCGCCGCGCACATCACCGAGGTCCTCGCCGAACGGGGCCTGTTCAGCCCGGCTGCCCACGCCGCCGACATCGGCACCCGCTACGCGGTCTATCCGGCCCGGATGGCCGCGGGACCCGGGCCGGACAAACTGTCGCTCGCTCTGCAGCAGCGGCTGGCCGCCGCCGAGGTGGAGCTGGCGAACGCGTTCCGGGACAGCCATCGCGCCGGCGATGACCTCCTGGTGGTGGACGGGCCGCTGCGCGGCCGCACGCACCTGGACCGCACCGTCGGCTACATCAAGACCCACCACGCCGCCTACCTGCCCGCCGGGCCTGCCACGGTGGTGGCCGCGCTGCGCCCTGGGCAGCGCAGCCCGGTGTTCACGATGGGCACCTCGTGGCGGCGCAATTCCTGGTACCTCCAGCTGCCCGGCGCCGGGGGCGCCCCCTGGGCCGGCGTGGTCCGGCTTGAGTGCTCGGCCGACCTGCCGGCCGCACCGGCCGTGGCGCTGGCCGACCTGACCGCGCGGTTGCTGCCGCCGCTGGCCAGCGCGCCGCACAAGGACCCCCGGGCCCCGCAGAACCTGGTGCCCATCGGCGGCCTCGAGCGCGAGCTCCGCCGCCGTCTCGGCGACCAGCAGCTGCTCTACCGGGCCTTGCGGTCCGCCGCGTCCGGCTGAGGCATTCCGGTCCGCCGCGTCGCCGAGCCGGCATTCCGGTCCGCCGCGTCCCGCCCGGCCGGCGTTCCGGTCCGCCGCCGGCGGGCGGACCCCCCGTTCCGGGCACATCGGGCGGCCGGGCTTGAGAGGCTGTCATCATGGCCGGTAACCCGACGCACCGCCTTGTGCTGCTGCGACATGCCAAGTCCGCGTGGCCCGACCTGGCTGATCACGACCGCCCGCTGGCCGACCGCGGGCGTCGGGACGCCCCGACGGTCGGCCGCTGGCTGCGGGACAAGGGCTTAGTGCCGGATCTCGTCTGGTGCTCCACCGCCCGCCGGGCCACCCAGACCTGGCAGCTGGCCGCCGCTGAGCTCGGCGCCGAGCCGCCGGTGAGCTATGAGCCCCGGCTGTACGGGGCGACCGGCGGTGAGCTCGCCGACCTGATCAGGCAGGCCCCGGCCGGGACGGCGACGCTCCTGGTCGTCGGGCACAACCCGGGCATCGAGGACCTGGCCCTGATGCTGGCGGCGGCCGGCGACGGAGAGTCGGCCCCTGGCGCGTTGGAACGGGTCTCGGTGAAGTTCCCAACCGCTGCTGTAGCGGTTCTTGAATTCGACACCGGCTGGCCGGAGCTGTCGGCTGGGAGCGCCCGCCTGGCCAGCTTCGTCGTCCCCCGCGACCTGGGCCGCTAGCACCGCCGACAGCACCGCCGGCAGCACCGCCGACGCCCGCCGGAACCGCTGCCAGCACCGCCGCCGGCAGCGCCCGGCCGCGCCCCATCACGCCGGCCGGCGCGGCGACTGCTCCCGATCGCTAAGCTATGCGGGCAATCTCGTCGGAGGGGACCAACATGACTGACGTCACCGGGATCGAGCGGACGCTCGTCTTGCTTAAGCCCGATGCCGTAGCGCGGGGGCTGGTCGGACAGGTGCTGGCCCGTTTCGAGGCCGCGCTGCTGACGATCGTCGCCGCCAAGATGGTGTGGATGGACGCCGACCTGACCAAGCAGCACTACTTCGACCTGGAGGAGCGTTTCGGGCCTAAGGTCTATGCGTCTATGTCAGCATTTATGCAGACGGGACCGGTCATCGCGCTGGTCCTGGAAGGCGTCGACGCGGTCGCGTGCGTCCGCAAGCTAGTGGGCGCCACGTACCCGGACCTGGCCGCGCCGGGCACGATCCGGGGCGACTTCGCTCACCAGAGCAAGGCCTATGCCAACGCCAACCGGGTCGCCGTGGCCAACCTCGTACATGCATCAGGCAACCGGGAAGAGGCCAAGCACGAGATCGACGTCTGGTTCTCGGCCGGCGAGCTGCACAACTATCAGATCGCTGCACACCGGTACGTGTCCTAGCGTCGCCACAGCGGGGCATCACCACCGCCGGAGGTGGCCCGCGGGTCCGGGCACCTCCATACGATCTTCATAGCGTCCTCAGTCGGGCTGCATCAGCGGCTGCTTTCGTGGTGACTGCGCGGAGGGGATCACCTGGCGCCGGTCAGGCGCACCCAGGCGAGCCGCGCATCCGGCCGGATTCGGCCGAGGGGGCTGAGGGCCCTGGCGACGCGGGGGTTTCGCCAGGGCCTCTCATATGCCCGGGAGCACTACCCGTCAGCTGCACGATCAGAGTCCGGCTGCGGCCCGAGCCAGCGCTCCAGCCAGCCGAACTGCTCGCCAAGCACCTGCAGCACCGACTCGCGCGCCAGATAGGCGTGGCTCTCATGCGGCAGCAGCACCAGGCGGGCGGTGCCACCGTTGCCCTGCACCGCCTGGAACAGCCGCTGCGATTGCACCGTGTAGGTACCGGGGTTGTTGTCCTGCATGCCGTGGATAAGCAGCAGCGGCGCGGCGATCTTGTTCGCGTAGCGGAACGGCGACATCCGGTCGTAGATCTCGGAGGCTTCCCAGAAGCTGCGCCGTTCAGTCTGGAAGCCGAACGGGGTGAGGGTGCGGTTGTAGGCACCGCTGCGGGCGATCCCGGCGGCGAAGAGGTCGGTGTGCGCGAGCAGGTTCGCGGTCATGAAGCCGCCGTAGCTGTGACCGCCCACCGCCACCCGGGCGGGGTCGATGATGCCCAGCTCGTCAAGCGCCCTGATGTGAGCCCTGGCCGCCATGCAGGTCTGCTCGATGTAGGTGTCATTCATGGTCTCCGGATCCCCGATGACCGGAATGGTCGCCGCCGCGAGTACCGCGTAGCCGCGCAGGACGAACCAGGCTGGCTCGAGCCCGCTCAGCCTGGTGAACCGCATGCTGCTGCCGAGGACCTGGCCCGCGGTCCCGGCGTCGCCGTAGTCGACCGGATAGGCCCAGATCACCAGCGGGAGCCGGCCGTCGGCCCCGGGCCGGTGCCCGGGCGGCAGGTGCAGCATGCCCGACAGCAGCACCCCGTCTCCCCGATCATGGGTGACCAGCTGCTTGGTCAGCCCGGTCAGCTGCGGGTGCGGATCCGGCCAGGAGGTCAGCTGCCTGCGGCCGGAGCCGTCCAGCGCCGCGGCGAACAGGTTGGGCGGATCCGCCGGGCTCTGGCGCCAGCCGACGATATCGTCGCGACCGCCCCCGATGAAGCCGATCACCTCCTCGACGCAATCGGTCGGGCTCTGGAAAATCCGCGTGGTCCGGGCTGAGGCCAGGTCGAGCCGGTCGAGGAAGGGACGGTCCCCGTCCGGGGTCGCCCCCTCGCCGCGCAGGTAGATCGCCTGGCCATCCTGGATCACCGTCCGGCTGCCGTCAGCGTTCGTGGTCATCAGCGGCGTGCCCGGGTCGGCGTAGGCGTCGTCGGCTGAGTTGTCGAACAGCACCCGGTTGCGCTCCGGCGCGGCCAGGTCACAATGCCAGGTGGTGAGCCATCGGCGGTCCCGGTCGTGCTCGATGAGCAGGATCCGGTGCGGCTCGTCGAGATCAGCCCAGTAGACGCAGCGGTGGCGCAGGTCGAACGCTGGCTCAGGCTGGCCCGCGAACGGCGCTGCCAGCCGCATAACGCGGTCGCGGTGGGCGGCGGGAGCGATCGGATCGCCGCCATCCAGCGCCTCCACCCAGTTCAGGCTGGCTGGCGCCCGTTCCTCCCAGGAAACCTGGCGCGGGCCCTCGGGCACGCCCTGCCGTGGTACCTCGTCACTGACGCCCAGATCGGCGACGACGCGCTCGAGGCCGCCGGTCGCGCCCCAGACCTCGGTCGTCCGGGCGAAGAAAAAACATGGCACCCGGAACGAGAACGGCCGCCGCAGCCGGTACACCAGCAGATGGGCGCCGTCGGGAGACTCAGCGAGCTGCCGGTACAGTCCCGGCGGTCCCAGCTGGCGCTGATCCCCGGTTGCGGGGTCGACCCGCAGCGGGATGGTGGTCGCCAGCGCCTCGAACGCGTCCTCATCAGCGCTGGTGCGCAGCAGGTCCTGGTAGGTGGCCATCTGCGAGCGCTTGCCCGCCGTCTCCTCGATATGCGGCTCGATCGGCACCTGGGGCAGCGCGGGCGGCTCTCCTGGCGCGCCGAGCGCGATCAGCGACCGGCCGTCGCGTGACCACCGGGCGGCCGCGCCCGGCGTGACCGGGTCACCGCCGAGGACATCGCGGACGATCAGGCCGGGCACCCGGCTGGCGGTGCCCGTCTCGGCGTCGGCGACCCAGACGGCGATGCCAGCGTTCTCGTCGACCGTGAACGCCAGGTGCCGGCCGTCGGGCGCCCAGGTCGGCGCGCTGACCCGGGCGCCGTCAGGTACCGGCAGGGCGCGCTGTGTCCCGTCCGCGAGCCGGAGGATGGAAAGGCCGGTCAGCCGCCGGGCCCGCTGACGGCCGGCCAGCGCTGGATCGATGCGGATCCCGGCCAGCGGCAGGAAGGGCCGGGCCAGATGGGCCACCGGAGGGTGCGGCTCGTAGTGCACCAGGGCGATGAACCGGCCACCCGGCGCGAGCCTGGCTATCGGCGTGGCGGGGGCGTCGACAATCGAGGCGATGTCGCTTCCGGGGAGCAAGTAGGGCACACCGCGATCCTTTCACCTGGCGGCGGGACGGCCGCTGGGGCCTCGCGGGTGGCCAGGGCGCGGTCAGGTAACCTGTCGATCCTCCGACCTTGAGGTGAGAAAAGATGTCCGACCGCGAATCGCTCACCGGGTGGGGTCGCACCACGCCGACGGTCGCTGAGGTGACTGACCCCGCCGATCCGGCTGAGCTGCCCGGGCTGCTGCGGGCCGCGACGCGGCGCGGCGTGATCGCCCGCGGCCTCGGGCGCAGCTACAACAACGCCGCGTGTAACGGCGGCGGCCTGGTTATCAGGACCACCAGGATGAACCGGATCATCGACATTGACAGCGACCTGGGGCTGGTGACCTGCGAGGCCGGGGCCAGCCTGGAGCAGCTGATGACCACCATGCTGCCGCTCGGCTGGTTCGTGCCGGTCTCGCCAGGGACCCGGCAGGTGACGGTCGGCGGGGCCATCGCCGCCGATGTCCACGGCAAGAACCACCACGTCGCTGGGAGCTTCGCGGTCCACGTGCGGGCCTTCGACCTGCTGACCGCCGACGGCCAGGTGCGGCAGGTGGCACCGGACTGTGACCCGGAGCTATTCTGGGCGACCGCCGGCGGCATGGGCCTGACCGGCATCATCCTGCGGGCCACCGTGGCGATGAAGAAGGTCGAGACGTCACGCGTGCTCGTCGACACCGTCCGGACCCGCGACATCGACGAGACCATGGCCTACCTGTCGGAAACCGACAGCGCCTACGGCTACACGGTCGCCTGGTCGGACTGCCTGGCCCGGGGCGGGAGCCTGGGCCGCTCGGTCATTACCAGCGGCGACTTCGCCGCGGTGGCCGACCTGCCCGCCAAGGCCCGCCGCGACCCGCTCGCCTTCCGCCCGGGCGCGCTGGCCAGCGCTCCGCCCGTGTTTCCTAACGGCCTGCTCAACCGGCGCACCGTGGCCCTGATGAACGAGGTCTGGTACCGCAAGGCGCCGAAGCGCCGGGAAGGCGAGATCCAGACCATCGGCGCCTTCTTCCATCCGCTCGACGGGATCAGGAACTGGAACCGGGTCTACGGCCCGGCTGGTTTCCTGCAGTACCAGTACGTCGTCCCGTTCGGCCAGGAGGCCGCCGTGCGCCGGTCGTTCGAGCGGATCAGCCAGGCCGGGGCGCCTTCGTTCGTGACCGTGCTGAAGCGGTTCGGCAACGGCGATCCCGGGCTGATGTCGTTCCCGATGCCCGGCTGGACGCTGGCGCTTGACTTCCCGGCCCGCACGCCGGGGCTGGCCGAACTGCTGGACGGGCTGGACGGGCTGGTTCTCGACGCGGGCGGCCGCGTTTACCTGGCCAAGGACTCCCGCGTCCAGCCCGGGGCACTGGCCAGGATGTACCCGCGGCTTGAGGAGTTCCGCAAGGTGTGCGCGCAGGTCGACCCCGGGGGGATGTTCGTCTCCGATCTCGCCCGGCGGCTGGCGCTCTAGATCGGGGCGGGAAATCGGGGCGGGCGTGCGGCGGCTGGCCGGCCCCGATAGCGTGGATTCCCGTGATCGATCAGTACACCCACCGGCTCCTGACCGCCCGTCTCGCCACCGAGCAGACTGTCCAGCGGCTGCCCTCGGTGAGCGCCGGGCTGGTCAGGGGCGGCGGCCTGGTCTGGTCGGCCGGTCGCGGCCGGATCCGGGGGACGGCTGGCCCCACACCGGACGCCGGGGTCCAGTACCGGGCCGGGTCGATCAGCAAGACCTTCGTCGCCGTCGCCGTGATGCGCCTACGGGATGAGGGCAGGATCGACCTGTCCGACCCGATCGGCAGGCACGTCGATGCCTCCGGCGCCGGCGAGGCCACCATTGGCCAGCTTCTCTCGCACACCTCGGGCCTGCGGGCCGAGCCAGCCGGACCGTGGTGGGAGCGCACGCCCGGGGCCGGGCTGGCCGAGCTGGCGACGGGATCTCTGGGCGCCGACACCAGCTGGATGCGGGCCAGCCGCAGGTACCACTACTCGAATGTCGGCTACGCACTACTCGGGGAGCTCATTGCCCGGCTGAACGACGCGCCCTGGTATGACGTCATCGCCGAGCAGCTGCTCGCACCGCTGGGCATGAACCGGACCACGCCGGGACCGCAGGCGCCGTACGCGAGTGGTTTCGCCGTGCACCCGCACGCCGACCTGCTGCTGCCCGAACCCGAGCACGACGCGGGCGCGATGGGCCCGGCCGGGCAGCTCTGGACCACGGTCGCCGATCTGGCCAGGTGGGCGCGGTTCCTGGCCGGTGACACCGACGGCCTGCTGGACCGCGCCAGCCTGGCCGAGATGCGCGATCCGATCGCGATCTCCGACCTGCCGGACGAGCCGTGGAACACCGCCTATGGGCTCGGGTTGCAGCTATGGAATGCCGATGGCGTCCGGACCTACGGTCACACCGGCTCTATGCCAGGCTTCTTCGGCATTCTCCAGATCGCCGCAGATGGCGGGGATGCGGCCATGGCGCTGGCCAGCTCGACAGCCGGGTTCAGCACCTCGCTCACCACCGATCTGCTGCGGATCCTGGCCGACAATGAGCCGAGGCTTCAGCCAGAATGGGCGCCGGCTGCGGTGGCCGATGACGTGCTGGAGTTGCTCGGAACCTGGTACCGGGGCCCGGTGCAGTTCACGCTTGGGCTGACGGCGGGCCAGCTTGAACTCCACACCGCCGGGGCCGGAGCGGGCTACTCGTTCAGGTTCCGCCGGGATGACGACGGCAACTGGACTGGCATCGACGACTATTACGCTGGCGAGTCGCTCGTTCCGCTGCGGCGACCTGACGGTGCCGTGCATGCGCTGGATCTCGCCACCCACATCTACACCCGCACGCCTTACGATCCGCAGGCGCCGGTCCCGGGCGGGGTCGATGCTGATGGCTGGCGAGCCGACTCACCCCACCCGCTCGGCTAGCGCAGGCCCGCATCCCTTGCGCGCGCAGGGATTGCATGCTCGCGGCGCGCAGGGATGCATGCTCACGGCGCGCAGGGATGCATGCTCACGGCCTCCATGGCGACCAGCCTGCCGGATGGCCGGCTAGCGGCGCGCCACTCCATTACCTAGGCCCGCTTCTGTCACTGTGATCCCAGGCCTCACCAGTCGGGCCCGAAGAACCCGGCGCACCCGCCTGATGGATTCCGGAATCCATCAGGAAATTCCTTACCGATTCCCGAATCCATCAGACCGCGGGGCGGCCGGACGGAGCTGCGGGGCGGCCGGACGAAGCTGCGGGGCGGCCGGACGGATCGGCCGCCGGCGGTGGCCTCCTGCGAGCGCAGGGGCCACCACCGCTGTTGCCGTGTCTACGTTGCCGGTGGTTTGCTGCTGGTCGCCGGCCGGTCAGTACCAGCCCGCGCTCAGCTCGTGATCCCACGCAGCGCGCGGGGAGCCGTACACATCGCGGATGTACCCCAGGCCCCAGCGGATCTGGGTGGCCGCGCTCGTGCGCCAGTTCGCCCCGGCGCTGGCCATCTTGGAGCCGGGCATCGCCTGCGGGATCCCGTATGCGCCAGAGAACGGGTTGGTCGCGTAGACGTTCCAGCTGCTCTCCCGGTCCCACAGCCAGTCCAGGTACTTGAACTGGCGCCACGACCAGTGGAATGAGCCCAGCATCTTCCTGGCGATCTGCCGCGGCGTGCGGGCCCGGTGGCTGGCGGTGCGAGAATTGGTCGCGCCATGCACCCCGGGCGATGTCCGGGCCGCGGTGAGCTGAGCCCGCTGAACTGGCTGGGCCCATCCATCGATGGAGGCGCCCCGGCTCGATGGCAGGTTCTGCACTGCTGGCCGGGGTTGCGCTACGGGGGTGGCGGCCACCTGGGCCGACTGCGATGCGGCGACCGCAACGGCGGGCCGCGGGGCGGCGCTGGCTGATGATGCGGCGGCCGTGCCGACGGCGACGGCTGCCGCGGCCATGGCCGCGCTGGCAATCACGATAGTGAACTTGGCTGACGTACGGCTGGGAGTCCTGGTGGGGGACAAGTCGGGCCTTCTGTCGGGCACGCAATGTGCTCGGCTTCCACCCATGGCGCACGCCTGTCCGCAACAGGGCTGCGGTGGGGCGGTGGCGTGCGGACGTGACGCGGGGCAAGGCGTCGGGCGCTACTCGGTGGCAGCCGTCACGCACACTGGGTGCTGTAGAGGCCCACACTGCCCAACGTCGGCCGTTACTGTTGCCCGGAAACAAAAAGAGAAGGCTATGAGCTGAATCACACGAATCGGCATCCTTAGCTCGTTTCTTACCTGAATATCAGTCCTGACCTGCGGAGTCTTAAACGAGAGCGATGGCTGGCCAACAAAAGTGATTTACATCACATTGTGACGATTTTATATGTATTACTTACTCTTAGTAGCCAGCAAAGTCCTCCGCCTGAGCTGATCCCGCATGAGGCCGTGACGACCCCGGGGTCACGTCCTGGTGACCGGAGATTTCATCGCCACCCTGGCCGTCGAGGCAGCCATCCACTACCTGGACCTGACCACCCCGCTGCTGTCGGCTCCCGAACCCGATCCGGCGTCGCTCGCGCTCGTCCGGCGCGTGCTCGACGGACTGCTCGGCACGCCGATGCCTCCGGACCGGAACGACATCAGTTATGCCCTGAAGGGCACCGGCCGCGTCCCGGTCAGCGATTCTGACCGCGGCATTATCGGTGCACTGGCCGACCAGTTGCCGCTGCTGAGGTAAATTAGCGGCACGACTTCTGGCCAACGGCCAGAGCAGGAAACATCGACCCGCGTGATGGTGTTTGATGTGCCTGGCTGCGTTCGCAGCGCGCCGTGTCCTCATCCGTGGACATGGAGATCTCAAGTAGGAGAAAGTACATGCCTCAGGGCACCGTGAAGTGGTTCAATGCCGACAAGGGCTATGGTTTCATCGCCCCCGACGATGGCACCGCCGATGTCTTTGTTCACCACTCCGCGATTCAGGTCGATGGCTTCCGTAGTCTGCAGGAGAACCAGCGGGTCGAGTTCACCGCCGGCCAGGGCACCAAGGGCCCGCAGGCTGAGCAGGTCCGCCCGCTCTGACCGGTCGGCAACACGACAATTAGGGCTCAGTCTGGCGACGGGTCCGGCGAACGATAGTGAGGGGCGGCTCCTAACGAGCCGCCCCTCACTCACACCCCTGGGCACCGCACCGGAATCCGCCGTCACGCCCGGCCAGCAGCGCGTCAGCGCCGTCCCCACAGGCCCCGCGCCGTCCCCACAGGCCCCGCGCCGTCCCCACAGGCCCCGCGCCGCCGTCGGGGCCGCCCGTCCGGCCGTCCCATCGGGCCGCCTCGTCGGGCCGCCGCCCCGTCCCGCCGAGCCCGACCATAGGGCACCATGCGCCAACTGGTCGAAAATAGGCGGAAGGACATAATAAATGCATTATCTCTGTGCTTAGCAATAACACTTCCTCAAGCCCGGACGAATTATGCGACTTCCTGATCCGAAGCACCCCGGCAAAGACTTGCCGCATGCTATATATCGGTCGTATCAATGCAGTCCTGGCATGCGAAGAGAGAACGATGTGCTGGCGGAGACAACCACTGTGCACGGTGGCCACCGTGCGCTTCGGCCCGCAAAGACGTGACTGCCCGCCGCCGGCCAGGGCCCGGGCTGGGGTGAGCCGACGGCGCACCACCCGGGGCTGTTGCGTCGGCCGACGGCGGCGGCGCGGCGGCCACGCCTGACGGACTCGATCTGACTGGCCCGGCGCACAGTTATGAACACTGCCGAAGCTATGCTCGCCGAACATGATCGTATTAATGGGCGGGGTCTCGGGATGCGGCAAGACGACGGTAGGCGTCCTGCTCGCCAAACGGCTGAACTGGCTTTTCGCCGATGGCGATGCGTTCCACCCGGCGGCGAACATCGCGAAGATGCGCTCCGACATACCGTTGACGGACGCGGACCGCTGGCCATGGCTGCGGATCATCGCCCAGTGGATGGATGAGCGGATCGCGGCCGGCGAGTCGGCGGTGGTGCCGTGCTCGCTCCTCAAGCGAAGCTACCGGGACCTGCTGCTGACCGGCCGGCCAGCCGCCCGGCTGGCGTTTCTGACCGCCAGCCGGGAGGTGCTGCACGCAAGGCTGGCGGCCAGGCACGGACACTTCTTCAGTGCCAAGCTGCTGGACAGCCAGTTCGCTGACCTGGAGCCGCCCGAGCCATCTGAAGACGTGCTCATCCTCGATGCGACCATGACCCCAGCCCGGATCGCTGACGAGATCACTGCCCGCCTGAGGCTGACCCCCGCGGGCTGACCGGGCAGGTTAGGGTGGCTACCGTGCACAATGCTTCCAGCCGGGCAGCGCCAGGCCCCCGGCCTGCTGAGATCTATACCGCCGCGCGGCAGGAGAAGCCGTGGGGGTACGAGCTGATCTTCGCGGTGGTCAACGACAGGTACGCCGGCAAGGTCATTCACGTCAACGCCGGGCACTCGCTGAGCCTGCAGTACCACCGGGAGAAGGACGAGACGATCAGCGTCCTGGACGGCGAGGCGCTGGTTGAGTACGGCCCGGCGGCTGATCAGCTGGCGGAGCGGCGGTTCCATCCCGGCGACACCATCCACCTGCCGCCCGGCGTGCTGCACCGGATACGGGCGCTGTCCGACCTCACCTTCGCCGAGGCCTCGACCGCCCAGCCCGGCTGGCGGGAGGATGTCGTCCGGCTCGAGGACTCCTACGGCCGGTCTGGCACCAGCGCGCCCTGATCCTCAAGGACGCAGCCGGGAAACGGCTCGCGCTTAGCGCCGTCCGTGCCTGCGGTCGAATTGCTGCGGGCCGACCATGGCTGGCCGGTCCGCAGCAAATGATCTTTTTGATTGTCGCCGCCGGCGGTCGCTCGCCGGTCCCGCGGGGACCGTCTGGCTGGTCCCCGCGGGATTCGGCGGGCTACTTGATCGTGTAGGCGTATGGAAGCCCGGCCAACTCGTCGACAGCGATCTGCGCGTACGGCGGGATGTTGTTGAGCAGGTCATCCACGTAGAGCGTGCCCTTAACCTGGGTGCCCGACGGGCCGGACGGCGTGATCGTGACGTCGATGGTGGCGGTCTGACCCGGGTCGATGGTGACCGGGCTCGCCGTAGTGGCCGGGTTGATGGAAGCGAGCTCGATGTCGCCGGTCGACGACGTCATCGACGTGTCGAACTGCTTAGCCTGGACCGTCATGGACGAGTTGACAGTGCCAGCCGGCGCCGGGCCCGGGTACGGTCCGCACTCGGTCGGCGCGACGCCCCAGAAGCCGTTCTGGATGGTGCCGCCGGACGGACTGTAGATCGCCGACTCGGTGGTCGCGCAGAGCGGCCCGGCTCCTGGGTTGTGGCTGGAGATGTCTGGGTCGCCCTGGAACGGCCCCCAGTCGAACATGATCGGCAGGGACGCGGCCGACGTGGTGCTGGCGCTGGACGCCTCGGTCGGCACGAACCAGTCCGGCTCGGCGCCGGTGAGCGGCAGGGTCACGCCCGTGATCGGGTCCTGACCGGCCAGCGTGATTCTGGCCGTCTGGTCGAGCCGCGGGTCGACGAAGAAGTCCTCCGGCGCCTTCCCGTTGTTGGTGATCTTCACCGGGACGGTCACCGGCGCGCCCGCCGCCAGCTTGGTGCCGGCGCTGTCCGGCAGCCTGGCGGCGCTCACGCTCACGTCGTTGAACACGACGTCGCCGGTATAGGGGTCGGACACCTCATTCCCGACCACCGGCTCGGTGAACGCCACGATCAGTGTCCAGGTGCCCGCTACCGGGTGGAGGGTGTAGGCGGTCAGCGACAGCGTCTGGGTGCCGCTAGTGCTGTTCTGCCCGAAGCCGAGCGTGTCACCGTCCGGGCTGACCAGGTATGCGCCCACCGGGTCGTTCGCGTCATTGGCCAGCGATACGTTCGCGGTGATGTTGTTCACCCCGGCGCGGACGTGGAACTCGTAGTACTCATCCTGGCCTTCGCCGAGATCCCGGCCGTTACCGCCGGTCAGCGTGCCGCTGAACGCGCCACCATTGGCTACGTCGATCTCGCTGCGCAGCGTCACCGGGATCGAGCTGGTCCCGCCGAGGCCGAGGTTGGAGCTAAATACGATCGAGCCGTCTGCATCGCCTGGTGACGACGGGGTGGTGGCCGACACGGTCACGGTCTTGCTTTGGCCGGGGGCTAGCAGGAGGGTCGAGGGTGAGGCCGACCCGAACGGAACGAACTGCTCCGTCGCCACCCGCCACGGGACAGTGCCGTTGGTCCCCTGGTCGGCGGCCACGTCACCGAAGATGACGCCGGTCCACTGGCCCGGGATCGGGTACCGCACATCCACGTTGCCGTAGTTTCCTGGTCCCTGTGGCAGCGAGTGCGCGGCGAGCCGGCCAATCGGATCGATCAGGATCAGCCGCACCCGGGAATTCAGCCCGACCTCGCAGGCTTCCTGGAGGCAGTAGCTCGGGTTGCCCGGCCAAGCCAGGGAGGCATCCAGCCGGTCCTGGCCCGGCGCGACGGAGAAGTGGAAGACGCCGTAGTTGTTCTCAAGGCCCCCGTAGTTGACGAACTGCGGGCTCGTGGCGTCGCTGAGCGTGACGCTGCCGGTCTGCACGTTCCGGTCGGGGCCGATGGCACGGCCGTGGATATTCACCAGCTGGGGGACCCCGCCGGCGTTGGTGACCGTGACCGGCCAGCTTTCGGAGGTTCCCGGAGCGTCGGTCGCGTTCAGCTGGCTGGCGGACTTGAGCAGGGTGGCGCCCACCGGCTTCGGCGAGCCGTCACTGGTGTGGATCGACTCGGCCAGCTGGACGGCCTTGTAGCTGTTCAGCAGGCCAGCGCCCTGCTCGTCGGCTGGTGTGCCTAGGTCGGTCGCGGTGCTGACCAGGATCTGCTTGACCAGCGCCGGGGTCGGGGTCGCGCCGCCGTGGGTGTTCCGGTAGGCCTGGATGACTAGCGCCGCGGCACCGGCCACGAACGGGGACGACTCGCTGGTGCCGCCGCTCTCCTCGATGTCCGATGACGCGCCGAGGAAGTTGACGCAGCCTGCGTAGGTCGGGCTCGCGTCGCAGGAGGCGAAGCTCAGGTCACCGGGAGCGACCAGGCTCACCGTGCCGCCGGTCTCGTCGAACCCGCCCGAGCTGAGTGAGCTGATGTTGTCGCTCAGCCAGCCGGTGGTCGCGAAGTAGTCCGCCGCAGCGTAGTTGGTCTGGGCGTACATCTGGAATTGCGTCGAGGCGCCGACGGAGATGAGGTTCGGGTCGGTGGACGGCGAGCCGATCGTGTTGGTCGAGCCAGCGTCGCCGCTGGAGACCGTAACCGTGACACCGGCGGCAACCGCCGCGTCATCGAACTGCTTCGTCGCGTCCAGCGCGGTGACGTCGGGGAACGGGTTGGAGCCGAACGACTCGTTGAGCACGTTCACGTGGTCGGTCTCGACCGCGTAGTTGATGGCCTCAAGGAAGTTGGACTCGGTGGTGTCCTCGAAGGTTCCGAACACGTCGAGCCCGACCAGGCTGGCGCCTGGGGCCACGCCCTCGATCCGGATGTTGCATGCGGACGGATCCGGCTGGGCGGAGAAGTTCTGCACGTTGTAGACGTGGATGCCCTGTCCGGCGATCTGGTTGGAGTCGAGGAACGCCTCGTCACCGCTGGTGGGCTGACCGGGCCCGTCGCCGGTGAAGTCCTGGTAGTCCGAGAACACCGAGGTGCCGTTGGGCCGGATGAAGTTGACGTTGCTCGGGTCGACGCCGTCGGCGATCCAGGCGACCTTCACGCCAGCGCCGGTGATGCCGAGCGAGCGCGCGGTCTGAGCGTTTGGGTTGTCGGAGTCGGTGTGCGTCAGCGCAAGCCCCTCAGGGGCCAGCTGCACCTGGCCATTCTTGCCGCAGGCGCCGGGGATCACGTGGGGCGTCAGCGAGGTTGGGGCGGCCGCCGTCCGCTTGGCCTTCGACGACTTCTTGGCGACCGTTCCCAGCGAGGCGGCCTGGTCGGGCTGCGCGCCGTGGATGGTCACGTCCGGGATGACCTCGGCGACCGAGGAGTTCGCCTTGAGCCTCGCCTCTTCGCCCGCCGACACCGTGGCGGCGAACGAGTTGACCAGCCGGTAGGCCTCGACGTGCGTCGCGTGCACCTGACGAAGCTCGCTTATGAGCGGTGCTTGCCTGGCGGCGATCGCCGCGGAGCGCACTGTCGCCGCGTGAGTGCCGACCCGCGCCGCCGCGAGCTGGCTCTTCATGATCACGATCACATGCTGATTGACGTTCTTCGACAGCTGAGCGGCCAGCGCGGCCGTCATGGGCTGCTGCGCAGCGCTTCGGGCTTGCGCGACGCCCGGGGCGGCCGGAGCGGCGGCTGCCGCCGAGGCTGCGACTGACTGGCCGGCCACCAGGGCCGGTACGGTGGCCGCCGCAATGACTAGCGAAGCGGTCCTGGTCTTTACGTGCGCTCTTCGCGCACCACCCGTCGTGCGTCCTCGCATGCTCGCCTCATCTCGAGGGCGGCCGTGGGCCGGCCGCTGGTGGCCGTCCCAGCGCGACACCCGGTGCCCGTGAGCGCGGTGGGACTTTGAAGACATCCAAGCCGGACGCTAGCAGGAAGGGCGGATCTCGAAAATTTCTCCTTGCGTAACATTTACATAACAAACACAAATGGGCCCCATAGTCGCTCCGCTAATGGCGGATTGCGGCTCAGCCAGCCCTGCCGCAGGCACGGTGTGTCCGAACCGGGCAGGCGTGACGGCAGTGACGCGCCCCGGCCATTCCAGGGCGGTGCCAGCCGGTTCCGGTGCGCAGTCCGCTCCTGTGTGAGGCCAGCGATCCGTGGCGGGCTGGGTGGAGAACGGGTTCGGCGACAGATATGGCTACGCATTGTCCGGGACCGCGATGCGATGCCCGTTTAAAAGGGAATTGAAAACATTGCGGCAAAACGGGGGGCTGCTTAGGCCGCGGCAGGGCGGCGCTTTTAGGCTGGCTGAAATAATTACGGGTGGACCATAATTTGGGTCGGCCCGTAACGTTAATCCGCTTAGACTTGCGCCTCCGGCGGACTCGCGCCGCTCCCGCCGGGGACTGGTCAGCTGGTCCCCGGCGGGACCGGGCGCGTTACTTGGTGGTGTAGGTGTTGGGCAGTGCCCCAGCTCGTTGCCGGATACCTGCCCGAACGGAGGAACGTCGCCGGTCACGTCGTCCACGTACGGGATGCCGCGAACCGTGGTACCCGGCGCGCCCGACGGCCTGATGGTCACCTTGATGACGGCGGTGTGGCCCGGGCAGATAACGACCGGCGCGAACGGGGTCGCGGGGTTGACCGCGGTCAGCATGGCGTCGCCCCCGGGCGAGGTGACCGCGGAGTCGAACTCCTTGGTCAGTGCCGTCATCAAGATGCTGGCCGTGCCCGCCGGCGGGACCCGGGTACGGCCCGCGCTCGCTGGGCCCGGCCGACCACTCGCCTGCCGTGACCGTGCCGCCTGACGGCCGGTAGACGGCGGACTCGCTGTCGGAGCACGGCGGCCCGGGACCACTGCTGGGAGCTGGCCAGGTCCGGATCGCCGGCGAACGGGCTGCAGTCGAACATCGCGTCCAGGCGGTCCTGGCCCCTGCGCACCGTGAAGTGGAAGACGCCGTAGTTGTTCTGCAGGCCCTGGTAGTTCGCGAACTGGGGGCTGGTGGCGTCGTTTGAGGGTGACGCTGCCGGTCTGCACGTCCTGGTCGCGCCCGAGGGCGCGTCCGTAAGATCTTGCGTCATCCCCGGCCAGCACCGAGGCTCTCTCGCGGGCGGCGTCCCGCACAGCCCGGATCGCCTGAAGCGGCTTCGCGTCAGAGATTCGGGATCTGGTACTGGAGTGCCACGGCGTTCCAATAGGCGCGGGTGCGCCCTTGGAAGTCGGTTAGCCTGCCGCCGCTTAGCTAAGAACAAAGAAATTATCGAGGGCCGGATCGGGGGTGGGGTTTCCTGCAGCGTCAGTGGGTCCGGGACCGACGTCCATTAGCTGATTACTGATCGCGAGCGGCGTGTAATCTCCTGCCCAGGTCGCTTCGCAGTAGACGGTCACCGCGTTAGGCAGGACGGGCGGTTTGGAACGTGTCGTCGGAGGAACGAGGTCTCCGTCGAGTGAGCTGAGTTGCTTGAAGTAGAGTGAGAAAAGAGGGTCGCCTGACGCTTAATACTGCAACGGCACTTGCTCGTTCGACAGCTTGACCTGGGGGAACGCGGCTCGTCGCGACCGAGCCGCAGCACGGCAATGGACAATGCGCCCGGTAGTGGTGGTGAGCTAGTCTTGGCACGGAACAGGTCATTATGCGCGGATGAACTGGACGACCTTGGCACAGAACGTGATTCGCGAGCCTGTGATGTGCTGGCCGTCGGCAGGCTCATGCTTGCACAAGAAGCAGGGCAGGCACTCCAACCGGGAGTCCCGCGGCCTGGGACGGGAGGAGGCTAGGACCAATGACCACTGCAGGAGAAGCCGTCCAGTATTTGCGGTGGAGGAAGGACGTGGCCAACCACGACTATGCCGCTGCCTCCAGCTACCTCAGCATCCGCTTCGGGGAGAACCGGGCACAGGAGGTGTCGGAGAAACTGCAGAAGCTCCCGGTCATTCAACGCCGCGCCAACGACATCCTGCGGGCCACTGGCCGCGACCCGCTGCCGCTGTCGGACCCGGGCGTGCTGAGGGACCTGCAGAAGGTGCTGGCTGGAGAGAAGCTGTCCCCGGTTCTCGTAGCGGAGGGGGACATCGCGGACGGCTACCACCGTGTGTCCCTCGCCTACGCGCTCGACCCTTACGCGGACGTGCCGCTTAAGCTCGGCTAAGAACTCCTAATACCGCAACGGGCCGCATCGGTGGCAGCAGCAAATGGCAGCAACCACATTGCCCACAGGTGACCGCTACCATCGATGATCACATCAACGGTCATCGATTGGTTGCCGGTTCAGAGTTGCAATAGCGAACATGTGTCCTGGCCGCACGCATCTACGCCCGGGGCGATCCAGCTTCACGATCTGCGGGGCCGCGCCGGTGTTGGTGACGGTGACCGGCCAGCGCCTCACGGTTCCCCGGGGAGCTGACCGCGCTCAGCTGGCTGGCCGACTTGAGCAGCCCGGCGCCGACCCGCGACGGCGAGCTGTCACGGTGTGGATCGACTCGGCCATCTGGACGGCCTTGTAGCTGTCCAGCAGGCCCGCGCTGGTGAATCCCGCGTCGCCGCTGGAGACGCTCACGACCACTCCGACGGCCATATGGCCGAAAATTTCACGATACGCAACTTTTGTATGACGACACTATGCGTGTCGGTGAGGCAGCAATTGTGCACGGCCATTGACCGTCCGGGCGGCAGCATCAGGAAGATCGCGGCCAGGCCCGCACTTCATTCGTCAGCTGACCTGCGCAGCCGTTTGATCTGGGCACGGCGCTGCTTTTCGGCCAGCCTACGCTCGACCGCGCCGCGGCTCGGCCTGGTTGGGCGGCGCGGCCTGCGCGGCGGCGCGGAAGCCTCGGTCAGGACCGCCGATAGCCGGGCTGCCGCAGCCTCCCTGTTGCGCAGCTGCGAGCGGTTCTCCGACGCCGTCACCGTGAGGACCCCATCGGTCAGGCGATCCGCCAGTGCCCGCAGGGCCCGGTCCTTGACGGCCTGCGGTAGCGCATCTGAGGCGGCCAGGTCATAGGAGAGCTCGACCCGGCTGTCGGCAGTATTGACTGACTGGCCGCCCGGCCCCGAGGACCTTGAGAACCGCCAGGACAGCTCGTCCGGCGGGATCTTCGTACCGCGGACGCTGACCTCGAGCGTCACGCCGGCTCCGGGCAGCAGATGGGCGGTCGTCGACTCACCAAACCTGCCTACCACTTCGCGGCGCCCGGCGCAGAGCGGGGGCACCAGGCACTAAGCGAGGCAGCCGGCACACTCAAGCTGATGCTGAGCCTGGGCTCCCGGGACTGAGCGAGTTTTCCCGGGGGGCAGCTGAGGACGCCCGCGGTCAGGCTAGCTGCTGCGGGCCCGGATGGCTTCTTCGTCAGCCGCTTCAGGTCGAAATTGAACGCCGACGGGGGCAGCCGGCGGTGAGTTCGCTGACTGTTCAGGATGCGAAACTCAGCACCACGCTGTCTTCGAGCGGCCGGTAGGCGAGGCGCTTGTACAGGGCGTTGCTGGTGGGATTGGCCAGGTCGGTGAACAGCACCACCTGCTCGGCCCCTCTCTCAAGCGCGGCCTGACTGACGGCGACCGTGGCCGCCCCGCCGTAACCGCGCCCGCGCTCGCCCGGCGGCGTATAGACGGGCCCGATCCGGGCGACTCCAGCCGCCGCGCGGGTGAGTCCGGCCATGGCGACGGGGACGCCGCCCGACTCCCACAGCATCAGGCCGCCGTAGCTGAGCCGGTCGTCAATCACACCGGCGAAGTGGCCGAGTTCGTCGACCTACCGGCTGAACGCGTCGAACCACGACTCAAGCAGATCGCGGTCGAGCGCGCTGGCCAGCCGAGAGCCTGGCGGGGAGGGCTCAGGCGGCACGATGACGTCGAGCCTGAAGAGCCGGTTCCGCCGGTGGGTCTTGGGCTCCGCGCCGGTCAGGTCGTGCCACGCCGTGGCGAACGCCTCCGCAGTGCCCCGCTCGGAGTTGACTCCGGCCACCGGTGTCTGACGGGCGGCGAGTGCCTCGGCCAGGAGCCTGGCGGGCCGTTTGGGCACCCTGGTGAGCAGCACCGGGAACGGGGGGGTAACCAGGAACGCACCGCCGGTGGCCGCAGCGGGCGGCCGCCACCAGCCGAAGAGCGGTGGGGCGGTGCTATATGCCGAGCTACCTTGAGCCCGGAGGGTCCCGAGAACACTCAGCAGGACCGTGTGGCGGACCGGGCGCGCCAGCAGGAAGTCGCAGACCTCGGCGGTGTAGCTGTCGAGATCCTCGGTGAGTGTCCAGACCATGCCCCATGCTGGCGGATCCAGGCGACCGCAAGCTTCATATTTCCGGCGCGGGGCCGACGCCCGCAGGCCGGCGCCCGGCGTCCCATCGGGATGCCGGCCACGGCCCGGCGGGATGCCCGCCGCGGTCATTTAGCATCGGCGTAGCAGCTCACGACCGCGGTTGTCATCGGAAACCGGACTCCTGTCGCGCCGAAGACCATCCGGCCCGCTGCATCGGCAGCCTCGTTGATGGCCGCCACGACGGCCTCCGCCAGGGCTTCCTCGCAGTGCACGATCACCTCGTCGTGCTGGAAGAACACCAGGTGCGGACCCCAGGCGCGGGAACCGTAGGACTGCTGAGGTGATGACGGCGCCACGTTCGGGCTCCCGTTGATCCCGCAAATCGCGGAAAGCCTGCCCCGCAGGCCCGCGAGCAGCACCAGCGCCCAGTCGGCGGCGCTCGCCTGCACGACAAAATTGCGGGTGAACCGGCCTCTGGCGCGAGCGGCCCGGCCCGCTCCCGGATCCCGTTCTCCATCTGGGTCGCCAGCCTCCTCGGTCACCGCGCGCCAGGCCGCCGACGGCGGCGGGCAGGAGCGCCCCAGGACCGATCTGACCACACGGCCCTCCTCTCCGGCCCGCGCCGCCATCTCCACATACCCCGCCGCCTGCGGGAACCGCCTCCTGAGAACGGCCAGCAGCTGTCCCGCCTCACCCCCGGCGCCGCCGTACATCGCGGACAGCAGGGCGACCTTGGCTTTGCCGCGGTCCCCGCCGAAGACCCCGGCCAGCGCTTCGTAGAGGTCACCGCTCGCCGCCGCCGCCGCGAAGGCGCGATCCCCTGCGAGGGCCGCAAGCACCCGCGGTTCAAGCTGCGCAGCGTCCGCCACGACCAGCACCCACCCGGGGTCGGCCACCACAGCGCGGCGCAGGACCCGGGGGATCTGCAGCGCCCCGCCGCCGCGCGACGCCCAGCGGCCGGACACCACGCCGCCCACTACGTACTCGGGCTTGAACCTGCCGCCGGATACCCAGGTATCCAGCCAGGCCCAGCCATGCGCGGCATGGAGCCTGGCCAGCTCCTTGTACTCGAGCAGCGGCTTGACCGCGGGGTGGTCGATCCCGCGCAGCACGGAGTACCTGGTGGCGGGCACCCGGATGCCGTCCGTCGCGAACGCCTTGAGCAGCTGCGCCGGCGAGTCCGGGTTGACGAGGCGGCCGCCGAAGGCTGCCGAGACCTGGGCCGCGAGCTCGGCCAGCCGGGCCGGGCGCGTTCCGGCCGGCCTCGCCGGCGGGCGGCGACCGAGCAGGCCGGTCAGCAGCTCGTTATGCACGTCGGCGCGCCACGGAATCCCCGCATGACTCATCTCAGCGGCCACCAGCCCGCCGGCCGACTCAGCGGCCACCAGGGTGCCGAACCGCTCCGGATGCTTGTCGGCGGCGATCGCCCGCAGCTGGCTGGCATGCGCAGCGATCACCGCGTCGAGCTCGGCCCGCGGATCGGGGGGCGCCCGCTCTTCTGGCTCGAACAGCGCACCCTGCCCGCGGCCCGCACCATCCGCGGCACGGTCATCCGCGGCACGGTCATCCGCTATGCCGTCTTCGCGCGCCGCAGGATCGCTGGCCGCATGACCGACAGCCGCCCGGTCGCGCGCTCCAGCGTCCCGGCCGGCCAGCAGGGCCTCCGCAAGCGCCGCATCGTGACAACGGCCCACCCGGACGCCCGCCCGCAGCAGCGCCGGATAAACCTGCGCGGTGCTTGACCAGACCCAGCGGATGCCGTCTCCGCCAGCCCGCTCGTACTCCGCGATAGCCATGGGAAGATCAGGCACCTTAACGGGAGGCCCGCGGCGGCTGCCGTCTGCCCAGAGCTCGCACACCAGCCCCTCCCGGCCAGCCCCCAGGGCGACAGCTACCCGCACAGTTCAGATTGTCGGGCATGGGTCTGACACTGCGCGCCGGTTAGCATGCGCGGGGTGCGGGTCGGCGCCGGCGGCCATCGGCATGAAGCCGGGCCGCCAGCGCTGGCCGGGGCGCGCCCTCCTCCCTCCTCGTCACCACTCATCATCCAGCCGACCGCCTCGCCCAACAGTGCCGGTCGGCCCCGGCCGCCGCCGCGGCCATCCTGAGCCAGCACCGTCCCTCAGGGCCTCGGGCGCGAAGTCGCCGCGTCCCATCCTGTGCAGCTTGGCGTCCGCGACCGGCGCGTCTGATCCTCACGTCAGTGACGAGTCGGCAGTGGCGGCACTTCCCGCGGTGGCGTGACCAGGAAGAACCGGCCCGGCGAGGCCGCGTGATTGGATCGGACCATGAGCATGGCCTACGTAGCACAGCCTGAGCAGCAGCAGCAGCTTGAGTGGCTTGACGACACGACCCTTTCCATACTGTTAGACGGCGCCGCCACCGACGGGAAGCTAACCGTCGGGAGGCTCGACCTGGGCGAGGGCAGCGCCGCGCCGTATCACATGCACACCCGCGAGGATGAGGTGTTCATGATGATCAAAGGCACCGCATTGATGTGGTGCGGTGACGACGAGGCCGAGCTATCCGAGGGCGGCATCATCTACCTCCCCAGGAACATCCCGCACGCGTACCGCATCATCTCCCCCAGGGCAGACATGCTGATGATTTGTACGCCCGGCGGAATCGACGGCTTCTTCCGCCGGGCCGGACGTGACCGCGCGTCGCCGCGTCCCGAGGCCTTCGAGATCACCCCCCAGCGGCTCGCAGAAGCGGCCGAATTGTTCGGCAGCACCATCCTCGGCCCGCCCCGCTGATACGAGGGGCGCCACCCAATATTTGGCTGCTCAGGCAGCGCTACCAGGGCTACCAGCGCGTGATACAGGACAATTGAAACGGCAGCGCCGGTCAGCCATTTTGCCATTGCAAAGTGTTTGCCCGGGACGCGCTTGCACGCCCGGCTAGCTGGTGTCTGGAGCCCGGCCCGGTAGCCGGGCGGGCCGGGCCCAGACGCTTGGCAGGTCAGGGCGGCGGACTGATCCGGAGGCCGGCGGCTCCGCCAGCCTCACCCAGCCTGGCTGCCTGAGGCTGGCGGAGGTCCGGCCAAGCTGCTCCAGGCATGCTCCTGGTAGCCGAACGCATGGCGCCCCTGCCGCAGCAGCGTGAGATCCGTGATCTGGATCGCGGTCGCGGTGCCGCGGCTGGCCGTCGCCGACAGCGAAGCCTGATTGCCGACCTTGACCGAACCGATCCCGTCACGTTGCGCATCGACGATGGTTGAGCTCGTGATGGTGTAGGCGTGGGAGTACCCGTCAGCGCTGCGCAGCGTGATTGATGTAGCGGAAACCGCCGTGACTTGGCCATTCTGGAAGTCGACGGTCTGGTAGCCGCCGCCGGACTTGGCCGTGACGAACTGGCCGTGCAGGGCACCGAACAGCCCGGCCCGGCCGCCGAATCCGGGCCCGGCGAAGCCGTGCAGCGCCCGGCCCGGCCCGCCCGGGCTCGGAGCGGGGGAAGGGGCAGGCGTCGGTGTTGCAGCCACCGCTTTAGACGCCAACGCCGGCGCGGCTGACTCTGTGGTGGCCAGCGCCGCACCTGCGCCGCCGAGCAACCCGACGACGGCGATACCCGCGATGACCATGGGACGACGGGACCGCAACCGCGGCCCGCGCGAGGCAAACGAACTGAGCGGGCCTATCGACCTGACGCTGCGGATCACCTCGGACGCCCACGCGATACCCCGGGGATCAGGATGACCTGGCCGGCCAGGCCCGGGCGAACCCACCGGTCCGCTGGCGCTGGGCTGATCGTTGCTGGAAGACCCCGCCGACATCGTGACGAATGCTCCTTCCTGGCACCTGGCTCCGAAGGCCTCAGCAGGAAGATTCCCGTTCTTACCTGAAAGTAGGCTGAACCGGAGCACAGATCCAGCTCCGACATTGTCGCCCAGCCGGGGAGCGCACGTATTCCATTCCGCGTTTCCCGGCCTGAGCGCAGCTCCGGCTGACGTTCAGCGTCCAGCCGATCGGCCAGGCTCACGATGTCCCCGAGGCCGAGTTCCTGGCCAGGGATCGGTGGATGCACGGCTGCGGGACCATGCATCCACCGATGTTTCCCCCGGGCCGGACAGCCAGCGATCTAGCGGTCTCACCACGCGAGCCGCCCAGCCGGCCGACCGGGTCTCCAGGTCAGATGCCGCCCTCGGTGGACAGGCCGCCATTCGGCCAGGCAGCGGTGTCGCTGGTATGGCCATAGTGGCCGCTGGGCAGATGCGGTGTGAACCGGTGCGCGGCCTGGCCCGGCAATTCGCTTGAGGCCCATCCGGCCAGCTCGGCCGCTATGGACGTGGGACCACTGCGGCCACCGCCCTCCTGCGGGCGGCTGGCTCGCGGCGAGCTTCCGGCTGCCGCGCCCAGGGCGTTCTGCCGTTTCTGCCTCGGCATTGCATGGCTCCCGGCCACCCGGCCGTTGCGGGCCCGGCCGGACGACATCCGCTCGTCCTGACCGGTGAAGAACGGGTCAGGTTCCGGGCCCTCGTCCAGGTAGGAGGCGGGCTCGTGCCGTGACCGGAAGGCCAGCAGGTCAGCGTCACCCGGGACGGCCATCAGGCCGGCCTCGACGGGGTAGCGTGCGATCCGGAGGGCGGGTCGAGCGCACTTCGGTGGTCGAGCGCGCTTCCGGTATCCAGCTCGCCTCCGTGGTCCAGCGCGCTTCCGTGGTCCAGCGCGCTTCCGTGGTCCAGCGCGCTTCCGTGGTCCAGCGCGCTTCCGTGGTCCAGCGCGCCACCGGGCTCTCGTGACCGGGCAGATTCTCTGCTGCCATGCTCGAGCGGGCTCAGGCCGCGCGGAGCCGACGGGCGGCCAGCCGACCTTGCCTGCTCACGGTTGCCCCGCGACCGCTCGGACCTCGATTGATCCTTGGACCTGGCCCGCTTCGCCGAGATCGGCTGTGGCTGAGCGGGAACGTGGAGCCGGCCGTTCCCGACGGCTTGATCGACGTCAGTTATCGCTGACGCGCCGTCCCTGGCCGCCCCGGCATCTGCCTGGACTGGTCCTGCGGCGCCCGGGCGGACGCCATCATGCCCGTCGAGTAGCGCGGCCAGGTGCTCGGCCTCCTCAGCGGCCACGCCGAACACGACTCGGGGCTGGCCCCATGGCTCCTCAAGCGAGTAGCCCACATAACTCGAGATGGGCGGCATCGGCTCTGCGCCGAGGCCGTATAACGTCCGGTAGCGATCCCAGGCCCGTTCCAGCGCCGCCGCTGCTCGCTGTGCCCGCAAGACCAAATCTGGATCACGCATCGTGCGATCCTCCCCTCGAAGCGACGGCTCGCCCCGCCCGGCTGGCGGGCCCCCGGAGCGCGCACACCTCGCCGCGGCTGCTGCGCGAGCAGCGCCCGGCCTGACGGTGCCTGGTGCGCGGACACCTTGTCTGCCGCCGCCTAAAATCCCCCGCGGTGGCATGGCGACCAGTATTGCGGAGCACGTGCCCGAGCAGGCGGAATTACCAAAAGTTGTGGTGAGGTTACATCGGGTAGCTAGATAGGAGCGGCCGACTGCCGCGTACACATCCGGGCCGGACGCTCCGTGCGGGACGCTCGGTTCCCTTGATCGCGGCCGGATCTGCGACCGGTTACATCGCGGTCGGCTGGACCGCGAACGCGACCCGGCCGCGCCGCCGTAGCCTGGCCCGGGCCGACCTTTCAGCTTCCCTGTGATAGATCATCTCTGACATCGGGAGGCCGGATCGACCCCGGCTATGTCCGCCTGGACTGCGCCTTCGCGGGCGCGCCCGGTGTGAACGATGCCCCAACGCGGCGCATTCTGGCCGCCGGGGCCGACCCCCCCTTGCTCCCTGCACTTGGCCGCGCCTGCGCACGTCAGTGTGCGCCTGCATCCCCGGCACGGTTAGCGCCAGGGAGCGGCCACGTGTCACTCCGAACGCTGCTGCGGGATACCCGCCAGCAGGGCTCGAACCTCTGTCTCCCGGTATCGGCGGTGGCCGCCGAGGGTACGGATCGACGTCAGCTTCCCGGCTTTGGCCCACCGCGTGACGGTCTTCGGGTCAACCCGGAACATCGTTGCGACCTCCGCTGGGGTGAGCAGCGGTTCGGCCTCTGGTGTACGTGCAGACATAATTACGGCCTCTCCTCCTGGACCGGTACTGCGATCCTGCGTGTGTTGCTGTGCTGGCTCCTCGCGGAGCCTGCCGTGGATGTCCCATATGGTCTACTCAGACCATATTGCCATCACCAGCCGTGACAAGTCGACCACCAGGAGCAAAGTTTCTGTTGTGAGTTGCCCTGTTGCTCCACTGATCTGAGTCACGCTGCGTGATTCTAGCGACACGCAGCGTCGCAACGGGCGGATTCGGAAAAGTCATCCCCGCCTCCCCTCAGCTCCCCAGCTGAATCGCTTCCAGTTCCCGCCATCTAGCGCGCAGCCGCTTGTACAAAGCGGTCGCCAGTTCGTACTCCCGGCCGGCCAGAGCAGTGATCGCCGCGGCTACCTCAGCTACGGACTGGTCGGCACGCAGCGCATCATCGTCGAGCAACTGCACCAGTCCCCCGTAGTCAAGCTCCACCAGCGAATGCGGATGGAACTCCTCAAGCCAGCGGCCGACCTCTTCGAGTTCGCCGCTGACCCGGATCATCGCTACCGTAGCTGGCGCACCACCCCCCTGACCTGGATCGACGCTAACGCTCCGCGGCCTAGGCGCCGATGCGCGACGGATCGCGGCGAGAGCACGCGCCACTCGCCGGCGCGCCTGGGCCATGGTGGTCGCATAGATGAGCGTGCGGGTGCCTGAGGCAGTAGCCGGCCCCTTGCGATCCCGGTCGGTCGCCGAGCCGAGCACCAGCCACCGCTCGGCCGGTGCGAAGGGGACCAGCCACGGCAGCGGCACGGACCACGTACTGCTCTGGATGTAGACGCGCGGTGCCGCGTCCTTCCGCTCCCACCGAACGAAGTCCTCGGCCGCCTGCTCCGCCTGCCCGGGCGCGAAGGCGTCCGCGAGCAACGGCCCCGCCGTGGCCCGCAGGCGCCCGAGCGCTAGCCAGGAACGCAGCCGCGTCTGCCATGGGCACACGTACGTGATCCCATCTGCCCACCGCACGTAGGCGTGATGACTCTCCTGAGCAGGAGCAACAATCGGAGGCAGCGCGATAATCCTGCGCAGCGCCTCAGCGCGCTCTGCTTCAAGCGCGGCTGCCCGGCGCGGCCGGTTCGCCGCCGCGGCATAGGCCTCCCAGCGTGAGCGCTCCGCCGGGCCGAAGGCCGAAAGCGGCTCGTAAACACGCAGAAAGGCAGCGCACGGAAGCATGATCAATCGTGACACGCGGCAGCGCTCCTTAGAACCCCCCGAGCTCGGGGGGTTCTCAGGAGCAGCTCGGGGGGTTCTCAGGAGCAGCTCGGGGAGATGAAGGGCTCGGGGAGATGGCGAGAGCAGGCTCCCTGCCTGCCGGCCCGGCATACGCTGGTCCCTGACCCCGCATCAACGGGGATGCGGGCACTGAGCCGGGAGCCGCCGCCGTGACCACTGTGTTTGGGACAGCCGACAAGGCCATCGTCGGTGCCGAAGACGAGATAACTCATCTGCCGGCCGCCAGCCAGCCTGTCCAGAACGGACACGAGCAGGTCGTGTTCTGCCAGGATGCCCCGACCGGGCTGCGCGCTATCATCGCGATCTACTCGACCGCCCTGGGGCCCTCGCTAGGCGGGACCCGTTTCTATCCCTACCCGAGCGAGGACGCCGCGCTCGCCGATGTGCTCAACCTCTCCCGGGCGATGGCGTACAAGAACGCGCTCGCCGGCCTCGACCTCGGCGGCGGCAAGGCCGTCATCATCGGGGACCCCGCCCGGCTGAAGTCCGAGGCCCTGCTCCGGGCGTACGGCAGGTTCGTGCAGTCCCTGAGCGGCCGCTACATCACTGCCTGCGACGTCGGCACTTACAGCGAGGACATGGACATCGTGGCGCGCGAGTGCCGCCACGTGACCGGCAGGTCGGTTCCGCACGGCGGATCAGGTGACTCCTCCGTGCTGACCGCGTTCGGCGTCTTCCAGGGCATGCGCGCGGCCGCCGAGCACACCTGGGGCACCGCCGGGCTGGACGGGCGCCGGGTCGGCGTGGAGGGGGTCGGCAAGGTCGGGCGGCACCTGGTCCCGCATCTGGTGCAAGCAGGCGCGCGGGTGGTCATCTGCGACGTGAGCCCGGCCGCCATCGAGCAGGTGCGGGCGGCCAACCCCGCTGTCGACGCCGTGGCTGGCCGGGAGGAGCTCCTCACCGCCGACATCGACGTCTACTCGCCGTGTGCGCTGGGCGGCGCGATCAACGACGAGACCGTCGGGATGCTGAACGCGCGGATCGTCTGCGGCGGCGCCAATAACCAGCTGGCGCACCCCGGCCTGGAGAAGCTGCTTGCCGACCGTGGCATCGTTTACGCGCCTGACTACCTGGTGAACGCCGGCGGGGTGATCCAGGTCGCGGACGAATTCGACGGCTTCAACTTCGAGCGGGCGAAGGGGCGCGCCGAGCAGATCTTCGCTACCACCAAGAAGATCCTCGCCAGCGCGGATGAGGAAGGAGTGCCCCCGGCGGTCGCCGCCGACCGGCTGGCCGAGCGGCGGATGTCCGAGGTGGGGCGCCTCCGGGGAATCTGGCTGGGCAGCTGAGCAAGGCCTTCAGCGGTGCCCGGAGGCGCTTGCTGCGCAAAGCAGGTACGGTTGTCTATGTACGCCAGGCTGAAGCGCGTTGCCGTCCCGGCGGTGGAAGGGCAGCGGGTCAGTCTGTCGCGCAGGAAAGCCCGCAAGCATCAGCGCGGTGAGAGCAAGACTCAGTGCGGTGACCAGGGGCCCCGCGGGCCCCGTACGTTCGAGGGGGTCGAGCCAATGGGGCGCGGCCGAGCCAAGGCCAAGCAGGTCAAGGTGGCCCGTCAGCTGAAGTACGGCGGCGGTGGCACTGATCTTGACCGGCTGCGGGCTGAGCTGGGCGTCAGCACGGATCAGCAGGCGGACGACGATGCCGCCTACGCGGACTTCGCGGACCGCTATGCCGTGGACGACGACGACGAATCCGATGACGACGATGACGAGCTGGACGACGACGAGGATCTGGACGACGATCTCGCCGACCCGACTGACGAATATCCGCGTGGCCTGAGCAACGGGCAGGCACGGCTGGGCACCGGCACCTGACACCATGATCGTGACGACTTTTCCGCGGTAGCTGCCGAAAAGTCGTCACGATGCTCACCGGGGCCATGCTCGTGACTGCGGGTCGGCTGGGCGCGGGCGGCTGGGCCTTAGCGCGGATGCTGGCCGCGCATCGACACCTGGCCAGTGCCTGCGGTGATCTCGCCGATGACCCACGCGGGCACCTGGCGCGCGGCCAGCAGGCGCAGCGCGCGATCGGCGTCGGCAGCATCGATGATGGACGCCATGCCGACTCCCATGTTGAAGACCTGCTCCATCTCCCCGGCGCCGACGTCCCCTCGCGCGGCCAGCAGGCCGAATACCGGTGGCGGTGTCCAGCTGCCGCGGTCGAGCACTGCCGCGGCATCAGGCGGGAGCACCCGGGCGAGATTGGCCGCCAGGCCGCCGCCGGTCACGTGCGCGTACGCGTGCACGGCACACTCACTGGCCAGGGCGAGGCAGTCCCTGGCATAGATGCGGGTCGGAGTCAGCAGTTCCTCGCCGACCGTCCGGCCGAGCTCAGCCGGGCGGCCGGAAAGCTCCAGGCCGGCCGCCTGCCTGCCCAGGATCTCCCGGACCAGCGAGAACCCGTTGGCGTGCAGCCCCGCCGACGCCAGGGCGATGACCACGTCGCCGGGCCGTACCCGGTCCGGCCCGAGCAGCCGGTCCGCCTCGACCACCCCGGTCGCCGCGCCGGCCAGGTCGAAGTCATCGGGTCCGAGGTGCCCGGGGTGCTCGGCGGTCTCGCCGCCAACCAGAGCGCATCCAGCTTGCACGCAGCCGTCGGCTATCCCGCCGACCACCGCGGCCACCCGGTCCGGGATCAGCCGTCCGCAGACCAGGTAGTCGGTCATGAAGAGCGGCTCCGCGCCGCACACCACGAGATCGTCGACCACCATGCCGACCAGGTCAATGCCAATGGTGTCGTACTTGCCGAGCCGCTGAGCGATCACCACCTTGGTGCCCACGCCGTCGGTGGCGGTCGCGAGCAGCGGCCGCCGGTAACCGCGGAGGGTCGAAGCGTCGTAGAGGCCGGCGAACCCGCCGATGCCGCCGATCACCTCAGGCCCGGCGGTCCGGGCGACGGCCGGCCTGATCGCCTCGATGGCCCGCTCGCCCGCCGCGATGTCGACGCCCGACGCCGCGTAGCTGGTCCCGCCGGGCGTGCTCGCGTCGTCGGGTGCCCGGCCCGGTGCCGGAGTCACATCGCCCGCCCGGCGCAGGTGCCGCCCACCGCCATCACCGCTGATCCGCGGCGCTGATGGCGGCCGCCTCCAGCACGTGTTTCCCTTGGTCGGCGCTGGTGAAGGGAACCGGGTAGGCGCCGTCAAAGCAGGCCCGGCAGAGCCGGCTAGCGGGCAGCGTGGTGGCGGCGAGCAGGCCTTCGAGCGAGACGTAACCGAGCGAGTCCGCGCCGATCGACGTCTCGATCTCGCGGATGGACAGGCCGCCCGCGATGAGCTCGGCGCGGGTGGCGAAGTCGATCCCGTAGAAGCACGGCCAGGCCACCGGCGGGCTGGAGATGCGGATGTGCACCTCAGCGGCTCCGGCTTCCCTGAGCATGGTCACGATCGCCCGCTGGGTGTTGCCGCGCACGATCGAGTCATCGACGACCACGACCCGCTGGCCGGCGATCACGTCCCGCAGCGGGTTCAGCTTGAGCCTGATCCCGCGCTGCCTGATCGTCTGGCTCGGCTGGATGAACGTCCGGCCGACGTAGGAGTTCTTGACCAGGCCCTGGCCGTAGGGGATCCCGCTGGCCTGCGCGTAGCCGATGGCCGCCGGGGTACCGGACTCGGGTACCGGGATGACCAGGTCGGCCTCGACCGGGTGCTCCGCCGCCAGCGTCCTGCCGACCTCGACCCTGGTGGCCTGCACGCTCCGGCCGGCGATAGCCGTGTCCGGCCTGGCCAGGTAGACGTACTCGAACAGGCAGCCCTTGGGATCGGCCGCAGCGAAGGTATGTGACCGCACCCCCCGCTCATCGATGGCGATCAGCTCGCCAGGCTCGACCTCCCTGACGACCGATGCCCCCACGATGTCCAGCGCGGCAGTCTCGCTGGCCACCACCCAGCCGCGCTCGAGCCTGCCGAGTACCAGCGGCCTGAAACCCTGCGGGTCGCGCGCCGCGTAAAGGGTGTGCTCGTCCATGAAGACCAGCGAGTACGCGCCGCGGACCAGCGGCAGCGCGGCCAGGGCCGCCTCCTCGATGCCGCTGCCCGCAGGCAGCGGGCCAGCACCGCCAGGAACCGGACCCACGGCGGCAGGCGCAGGGCGAGCGGCGGGCAGGGAGCCTGCCGCGGGCAGGGAGCCTGCGGCGGCCTGCAGGCCCGCGCCGATGGCGGTCCCGCCAGCGGGCCTGGCGAACAGGGCAGTCAGCACGTCGGTGTCGGACGTCGCACCGCTCGCCGTGCCCGCATCATCCCCTAGCAGCGCCGCAAGCTCCAGCGTGTTGATCAGGTTGCCGTTGTGGCCGAGCGCCAGGCTGGCCCGCGGGGTGGCACGGAACGTCGGCTGGGCGTTCTGCCAGACCGACGACCCGCTCGTCGAGTAGCGGCAGTGCCCCACGGTGATATGGCCGCGGAGCGTGTTCAGGATGGTCTCGTCGAAGACCTGCGGCACCAGGCCCATGTCCTTATACACGACGATCCGGCTGCCGTCGCTGACCGCGATGCCCGCCGACTCCTGGCCGCGGTGCTGCAGCGCGTACAACCCGAAGTAGGCGAGCTTGGCGACCTCCTCGCCGGGCGACCACGCCCCGAAGACCCCGCAGGCATCCCTCGGCGGCTGGTCGGAAGCGTCCAGCGCGTTGCTCAGGCGGCCGTCAGGCTTGGTCACCACCCAAGTGTATTGATGCCGGTCAGCTGACCGGACCGCCAGGACCGCCAGGATCGCCAGGATCGCCGTCGGCCAGCGGCAGCAGCCCGGACAGGTCCGCCCGCGGGCCGCTGGCGCGAAGCAGGCCGTCCGCCATGGCGTCAGCCCAGCGCAGGCGGCCGGTGGCGAGCATGATCCAGGTCACCGCGTCGGTCTCCACCACGTTCGGCGGGGTGCCGCGGGTATGCCTGGGCCCGGCCACGCACTGGACGGCCGCGTACGGCGGGATCCGCACCTCCACGGCCCGGCCGGGAGCCCGGGCGGCCAGCACGCCCAGCAGGTAGCCGACCGCTCCGCGCTGCGCCTCAGGCTGCGGCGCGAGCCCGGCGTCGGCGGCCGCCAGGACCGCGCTGACGCAGCCCAGGCCGAGGTCGGCCGCAATCACCGGGCCGGCCCAGGGCGCCGCCGACAGGGCCGCTCGCTGGGCATTGACAGCGGCGAGCAGCCGGGCCGGATCTGGTTGTCGCACGGGCATCGTGCGACCGTAGCCGACCAGGGCGCCGGCCGCGAACTGAGAGGTTTTCGCGGGCATTTCATGTCATCGGCTAGCACTGCAGGCCCGATGGCGGTAATCGTTCGGTATGCCAGGTCAGCGCAGTGCACGTGCACGCGCCCGCGGATCCTGGGCACTGAGGCTGGCCGGGGTCAGCCTCGCCGTGCTCCTCGCGGGCGGCGGCGCCGCGCTGTACGTGCTGGCTGGCCGGGGGCACGCCAAGCCCGTGGCCCCGCTCTCGGCCAGGGTGGCCAACGTGCAGACGGTCGGCCTGGCCACGCCGGGGCCGGCCGGTCCGCCGGCGGCCGAGCTGCTGGTGGCCTCGCCGCACGGCCTGGCGTTCAGCGCCGCCAAGCCCGGCGACCTGCCTGCGAGCTACCCGGAATGGACGGCCGACCAGATGGTCGGCGGCAGTTACATCTTCATCTACATCGCCACCGGCCAGTGCCTGTCGGCGGCACCCGGCCAGGCGGCCGCGCTGGAGCGGTGCGACCTGTCCGAGCGGCAGCGCTGGAACCGCGCGTATTACAGCACCGACGCCGCCGGGCAGGACCTCTGGCAGCTGCGCAACGGGGCGGACGGCCGGTGCCTGACGGTCGGCGCCCCGGCCGCAGCCGGGTCCGGGGCCCAGCTCGAGCGCTGCGGCACCGGGGGGTCCTGGCGGCAGCTCATCGCGTTCTGGTCCAGTTACTGACCGGAAGCCCCGCCGGTGGCACGCAGGCCACGCGGCCGCTGCGGTCAGGTGTGCTGGCTGTCACGGTTACGCCGGGCTAGGCTGAGTTCCGCGATGATCTTGACGGTCTAGCTGGGAGGGGTGCTCGTGCGGCCGTTCTTTAAGGATGACGCCTTCAGCTTCCTCACTGAGATCGCGCTCGGCGCGACGTACCACCAGGCAGCTGACGTGGGCGAAGTTCTGTCGACCATAGAGCGGATCCGCAACGGCCATGCGCAATCCTGGGTCGATGAGTGGACGGCCACCGCGGGCCGGCTCGCCATCGAGGCCGGCGCCAGCGCAGACGCCGGTCGCTCGCAGTCCGCTGCCCGGCAGTTCCTGCGGGTGTCGATGTATTACTCGCTGGCAAGCTCCGCTGCGGACGGGACCGATGATCGGGCGCTGTTCACGGCACTGTGGGAGAAGCACCGCGCCGCCTGGGACCGCTTCGTCGACCTGACCGACCTTCAGGTCGAGCGCATCGAGATCCGGTACGAGGCCACGAAGCTGCCCGGCTACTTCTTCCGCTCCGGCCCGGCGGGCGAGCCCCGGCGGACGCTGATCTTCAACAACGGCAGCGACGGCCCGGTGACCGCCGCCTGGGTGATGGGCATCGCCGACGCGCTGGCCCGCGGCTGGAACGCGGTGACCTTCGACGGCCCCGGCCAGAACGCCGCGCTCGTCCGGCAGCACCTGCCGTTCCGTCCCGACTGGGAGAAAGTCATCACCCCGGTCGTCGACCACCTGCTGACGCGGCCAGACGTCGAGGCTGGCAAGATCGCGCTGCTCGGCGTCAGCCAGGCGGGTTACTGGGTGCCCAGGTCGGTGGCCTTCGAGCACCGCATCGCCGCCGCCGTCGCCGACCCGGGCGTCGTGGCCGTCTCCACCACGATGACCGGCCAGGTTCCTCATTTCCTGGTGAAGATGCTCGAGGCAGGCGAGCAGGAGAAGTTCGACAAGGACATGGCACTGGCACTCAAGTTCTCCCCGGCGACCCGGTCGATGATGGCGTTCCGGATGCGCCCGTACGGCACCACCTCACCGTATGAGTTCTTCACCGCGGCCCGCGCGTATGCGCTGACCGACGAAGTGATCGGGCAGATCGCCTGCCCGGTGCTGGTCACCGATCCCGACCACGAGCAGTTCTGGCCAGGACAGTCCCGCGAGCTGTACGACAAGCTCCCGGACGGAAAGGCGCTGATCCGCTTCACCGAGGAAGAGGGCGCGGACTCCCACTGCGAGCCCGCCGGCAACGGCCTGCGCGGCGAGCGCATCTTCGACTGGCTCGACCAGCACATCCCGGCCTGACCAGCTAGCACTCCTAGAGCGCAGCTCACCGGGCTACGGTAAGGGCCAGGACAAGTACGGGCCCGGGTGGTTACTGGCCGGGCAGCTGCTGACCGAACAGGCGCGGCAGCGTAGCGCGGTGCACGCTGGCTAGCTCGGCAAGAGGTATAACGAAACACCCGTCGACCTCCAGGCTGTCGCCGCCGGTCGTGCCGATGGCCGTGGCAGGCACCCCGCACCGCTCGCACAGCTCCTGGAACTCCGCCGCACGGCCGGGCCGGACGGCCGCGACCGCACGCGCCGCTGACTCGCTGAACAGGTAGGTGAACGGATCCCCCGGGAGCCGCAGCACCGCGCCGCTGCCTCCGGTCAGGCAGCATTCGGCGATCGCGACCGCGAGCCCGCCGTCGGCCAGATCGTGCGCCGCCGTGAGCAGGCCCGCGCCGGCCGCGGCCACCAGCAGCTCGGCGAGGCTGCGCTCGGCGTCCAGATCGACGGCCGGCGGGCGGCCGCCGAGGTGCCCGTGCGCCACCTGCGCCCACAGCGAGCCGCCGAATTCAGCGGCCGTCCGGCCGAGCAGCACGATCGGCGCGCCCGCCTCGCCGAAGCCAGTGGCCAGGCGGCGCCGCACGTCGTCATGGACCCCGAGCACGCCGACCACCGGGGTGGGATGGATCGCGGCGGCCCCGGTCTGGTTATAGAAACTGACGTTCCCCCCGGTCACTGGCACGGACAGGGCCGCGCAGGCGTCGGCGAGCCCGCGCACCGCCTCCGTGAACTGCCACATGACCGACGGATCCTCGGGCGATCCGAAGTTGAGGCAGTTGGTGACCGCCAGCGGCCTCGCCCCGGTGACCGCCACGTTGCGGTAGGCCTCGGCCAGTGCCAGCTGCGCACCAGCGTAGGGATCCAGCCGCGCGTACCTGCCGTTGCCGTCGGTGGCCAGCGCGACGCCGAGCCCGGCCTCCTCATCGACGCGGACCAGCCCGGCATCGTGCGGTGCCGCGAGCACCGTGCCGCCCCGCACGTAGCGATCGTACTGATCGGTGACCCACGCCTTGTCGGCCGCGTCCGGTGCGCCCAGCACGGCGAGCAGCGCGCCGCGCAGTTCCGCGCCGGTGCCCGGCCTGGCCAGGCCGGCCGGATCGTCGGCCTGGAGCCGGTCCTGGTCGGCCGGGCGCGCCACCGGCCGGAGGTAGACCGGGCCGTCGTCAGCCGCGCTGCCCGGCGGGATATCCACCACCTGCTGGCCGTGCCAGGTCATCTCGAGCCGCCCGGTCGCCGTTACCTCGCCGATCACCGTGGCCTGGACGTCCCACCGGGCGCAGATCGCCAGGCAGCGATCGACGTCAGCCGGCTCGACGACGGCCATCATGCGCTCCTGCGACTCGCTCATCAAGATCTCGGCCGGGCCGAGCGACGCGTCCCGCAGCGGCACGTCCTCCAGCCGCACCGCCATCCCGGTGCCGGCCGCGGCGGCCAGCTCGGTGGTCGCGCAGGCGATCCCGGCGGCGCCGAGGTCACCGATGGCGGCGACCACGCCGGCCGCGTAGAGCTCCAGGCAGCACTCGATCAGCAGCTTCTCCATGAACGGGTCACCGACCTGGACGCTGGGCCGCTTGGCCCCCTCGCTCATCTGCCCGGCCCTCCCACCCCCGAACGACGCGCTGGCCAGCACCGACGCGCCGCCGATGCCGTCCGGGCCGGTCCGCGAGCCGAGCAGCACCACCTGGTTGCCCGGGCCGGTCGCGACGGCTGATTTAAGGTCGGAGGGCCGCATGATGCCGACGCACGCCACGTTGACCAGCGGATTGCCCGCGTAACAGGGGTCAAAGGACAGCTCGCCGCCAATGTTGGGCAAGCCGAGACAATTGCCGTAAAACGAAATTCCGGCCACCACTCCCGGCAGCACCCGGCCGGTGTCGTCAGCGTCGGCCGGGCCGAATCGCAGCGAGTCAAGCACCGCCACCGGCCGCGCGCCCATCGCCAGAATGTCCCGCACTATTCCGCCCACGCCGGTCGCCGCGCCCTGGAATGGCTCGACATAGGACGGGTGGTTATGAGACTCAGCCTTGAACGTGACCGCGTACCCGTGCCCGATATCCACGACGCCCGCGTTATGGCCCATTCCCGCGAGCAGCGCGGCGGAGGCTGGCGCTTTGTCGGCGAATTGCCGCAGGTGCGCCTTGGACGACTTGTACGAGCAGTGCTCGCTCCACATCACCGAGTAGATGGCCAGCTCGGCGTCGGTCGGCCGGCGGCGCAGGACCGAGGTGATGCGCGCGTACTCCTCCTCGGTGAGCCCGAGTTCAGCGTGCGGCTGCGGGCGCTGCGGCGTGGCGGCCGCCCTGGCCACCGTGTCGAGCGGGCTCACCCGCGCACCGCCAGGCCGGGCCGGGCGGGGGCGAAGAAGCCGAGGCCGTCCCGGCCGGGGCCGGTGACCGCGTCGACGGCGTGCTCGGGATGCGGCATCAGGCCGACGACGTTGCCCGCCTCGTTGCTGATCCCGGCGATGGCGGCGGCGGAGCCATTCGGGTTGCCGCCGGAGTAGCGCGCGACCACCTGGCCGCCCGCCTCGAGCGCCGTCAGGGTGGCCGGGTCGGCCACATACGCGCCCTCGCCGCTCTTCAGCACCAGGGTTATCTCCTGGTCTGGCGCGTACCCGCTGGTCCACGCGGTGCCAGTGGACTCCATCCGGAGCCGAACCGGCCTGCAGACAAAGCGGAGCCCGGCGTTGCGGGTCAGTGCGCCGGGCAGCAGGTGCGCCTCGCAGAGGATCTGGAAGCCGTTGCAGATGCCGAGCACGGGCAGGCCGGCCCGGGCCGCAGGCACCAGCTCAGCCATCACCGGGGCGAACCGCGCGATCGCCCCGCAGCGCAGGTAGTCACCGTAGGAAAAGCCACCGGGCAGGATCACCGCATCGACCCCGCGCAGATCGCGGTCGCCGTGCCAGAGCGGGACCGCGGTGCGGCCGGCCAGAGTGACCGCGCGTGCCGCATCCTGATCGTCGAGTGAGCCAGGAAAGGTGATGACGCCCACCCGGGCAGTCATGAGCGTCGCGGGGTGCGGGGCATGACCGCAGGCTACCGGCTCCGCCGCCTACCCGCTCAGCCAGCGTCCCGTAGCTGCAGGTGGCCGGCCCGTGACAGGGGCGCGTCGCTGCGCAGCTCGATCCGCTTCTGCAGGGAGACCACCGTGCCCCGGCCCGGGCGGCTGCTCAGCGTCACGTCATCCACGCAAGCCTGCATGATGGCCAGGCCACGGCCGGACTCAGGCAGCTGGGCGACGATCCGGTCGTCGGCGCTGCGCCTGACCCTGGCCAGCCGGCTGCGCACCGCCGACGGCGCGGTCGGCGCGGGTCCCAGCGAGCCTGCCCAGCGACGGCGCAGCCGCGCTATCGGCCGCACGGGCCCGCGGTAGGCGGGAACGCTGGCCGGGTCGAAGCCGCGCCCGCTGTCCAGCACCTCGAGCACGCAGCGGTTCCTGCCGACCAGGGCCACTACCTCGTACCTCAGCCCCGGGCCGCTGTGCCTGAGCACGTTGGTGCAGGCTTCCGTCACAGCCAGCAGCAAATCAGCAACGCAGTCGTCGTTAACTCCCAGCCGGTTCAGCGTGTCACCGAGTACCCGGCGCATGACCGGGACACTCAAAGCCTCGCGCGGAAACACCAAGCAGAACCGGGCGTCGACCGTCGGCTCTGGCGCTCCTGTCACCCGAGTACGCATCAGCTCCAGCACTCCCCGCCCTCATCAGCGATGCTGATCACATTGTGAGCGTTTCCCGAGACCGGCCCGGGTAATCATGAACTCGGGCGATCTCTGGACGAACAGTGCCGTTCGGCGCCTGTTTCGAAGCGGTGGACCCGGAGAAAACGCGCCCGGGACGGTCACGCGGGGTGGATCGTGAACTCTTCGATAACCGGATTCGCCAGCAATTCCGCGGCCAGTTCAGCGACCCTGGCGACCGCCGCCTCGCCCGCCTGGTCGCTCAGGTCCACCTCGAAACGCTTGCCCTGCCGGACATTTGTGACCTCAGCGAAGCCAAGCCGCTGGCATGCGCTGGCGATGGCCTCGCCCTGCGGATCGTGGATCTCGGGCTTGAGCATCACCTCGACGACCACTCTGGCCAACTGACCCTCCGCGAATTTGTGAACTTGGTCACGACGACGCCCCGCGCAGTCCAGCGATAGCGCCGCCGTGGCGGGCGGTCACCGGGCCGCCCGCCCGCACCATCGTGCCAGGTGTCCCCCGCTGAGCACCGGCCGCCACATCCGCACCGGCCCGCGCGGGCCGGTGCGGGCGCGCGAATTTCCGCGGATCCGCTACGCGCGCATAATCGAGGTGAGGCGGGCCCTCGATCCCGGTGGCCCGGGCACTCAACAGGTTGACCGCGGGCGACACCCGCCGGGTACTGTCGCAGCGGAACTCCGACGGACGACCGGCGGTCAGGGCATGCTCTGGCGGCCGGCCCTGAGCATGCAAGGGAGTGGCACGTGGCCGTCAAAGCTGCCGGGCGGGTTGCCGCAGCATCTGACCCGGGTCGGGGAATACGACCGGAGTCAGATGAGCTCATTCAGCTCCTGACTCCGGAGGGCGAGCGGGCCGAGCATCCGGATTACCCGCTGGAAATCTCCCCCGACGAGATCAAGGCGCTCTACCGGGACCTGGTCCTGGTCCGCCGGATCGATTTCGAGGCGATCGCCCTGCAGCGCCAAGGCGAGCTCGGCATCTGGGCCTCGCTGCTCGGCCAGGAAGCCGCGCAGGTCGGCTCGGGCCGGGCCCTGTCGCCACGGGACATGGCGTTCCCCACCTACCGCGAGCACGGCGTCGCCTGGTGCCGCGGCCTGGACCCGGGCAAGCTGCTTGAGCTCTACCGCGGGGTCAGCCACGGCGGCTGGGATCCGAAGGCGCACAACTTCCACCTGTACTCGATCGTGATCGGCAGCCAGACGCTGCACGCCACCGGCTACGCGATGGGCATCCAGCGCGACGGCGCGGTCGGCGAGGACGGTGAAGCGGTCATCGCCTACCTCGGTGACGGGGCAACCAGCCAGGGCGACGTCAACGAGGCGTTCATCTTCGCCTCGGTCACCAACGCGCCGGTGGTCTTCTTCCTCCAGAACAACCAGTGGGCGATCTCCGAGCCGCTGGAGCGCCAGAGCCGGGTGCCGCTGTACCGGCGGGCCCGCGGCTTCGGTTTCCCCGGGGTCCGGGTCGACGGCAACGACGTGCTGGCCTGCCTCGCGGTGACCAGGAAGGCGATGCAGGCCGCCCGGGAGGGCCAGGGCCCGACCCTGATCGAGGCCTACACCTACCGGATGGGGGCGCACACCACCACTGACGATCCGACCAGGTACCGGCTGGCCGCCGAGCTCGAGGCGTGGAAGCTGAAGGACCCGATCGAGCGGGTGAAGCAGTACCTGATCAGGTCCGGCATGGCGCAGATGAGTTTCATCGAGGAGGTCGAGCAGGAGGCCAACGAGGTCGGCACCCGGGTCCGGACCGCCTGCCTGCAGATGCCCGACCCGCAGCCGCTGGCGATCTTCGAGAACGTTTACGCGGAGCCGAACCGGCTGGTCGAGGCAGAGCGCGAGCAGTTCGCGGCCTACCTGGACACCTTCGTCGGCGAGGAGGCCGCGCGATGACCATGCTGACCCTCTCGAAGGCGCTGAACGAGGGCCTGCGCAAGGCCCTGGAGAACGATCCCAAGGTCCTCATCATGGGCGAGGACGTCGGCAAGCTCGGCGGGGTGTTCCGGGTCACCGACGGGCTGCAGAAGGATTTCGGTGAGGCCAGGGTCGTCGATACCCCGCTGGCCGAGTCGGGGATCGTCGGGACCGCGATCGGGCTTGCGCTGCGCGGCTACCGGCCGGTGTGCGAGATCCAGTTCGACGGGTTCGTCTTCCCCGCGTTCGACCAGATCGTCTCGCAGCTCGCCAAGATGCATCTCCGCTCGCTGGGGAACCTGAACCTGCCGGTGGTGATCAGGATCCCGTGCGGCGGCGGAATCGGCGCGGTCGAGCATCACAGCGAGTCCCCCGAGGCCTACTTCGCCCACACCGCCGGGCTCCGGGTCGTCGCCTGCGGCAACCCCGAAGATGCCTACACGATGATCCAGCAGTCCATCAGCTGCGAGGACCCGGTGATCTTCTTCGAGCCCAAGCGCCGGTACTGGGACAAGGCCGAGGTCGATACCGTCGGCGGCCTCGGCGCGGCGGTACCGCTCAGCTCGGCCAGGACCGTGACCAGCGGCACCGACGTGACCGTGCTCTGCTACGGGCCGATGGTCAGGACGTGCGCGGAGGTCGCGGTGGCGGCCGATAAGGACGGACGCTCACTGGAGGTCATCGACCTGCGCTCGCTCGCGCCCCTGGACACCGGGGCGATCTTCGCGTCGGTGCGTCGGACCGGCCGCTGCGTGGTCGTGCATGAGGCGACGGTCACCGGCGGCCTCGGCGCCGAGATCGCCGCCCGGGTCACTGAGGAATGCTTCTACCAGCTGGAGGCTCCGGTGCTGCGAGTGGGCGGGTTCTCCACTCCGTATCCTCCGTCCCGGCTGGAGGACCATTACCTGCCCGACCTGGACCGGGTGCTTGACGCCGTCGACCGCACGTTCGCCTACTGAGGGGTCCCGCATGTCAGAGCTGAAGGAATTCAAGCTGCCTGATGTCGGCGAGGGCCTGACCGAGGCAGAGATCATCAAGTGGCACGTCCAGCCCGGCGACACGGTGACCGTCAACCAGATCATCGTGGAGATCGAGACCGCCAAGGCTGTCGTCGAGCTTCCGTGCCCGTATGCGGGAGTCGTCTCCGGGCTGCTGGTCTCCGAGGGCACGACCGCGGACGTGGGGACGCCGATCATCGCCGTCGACGTCGGCGCCGAAGCAGGCAGCGGCGGCGGCCGGGCCGGTGGCGAGCCGCAGGCCCGATCGCCGCAGGCCACTGCGGCCGCCGCAGCGGAAGACCTGGTCCCGGAGCCGCCCGAGGAAGGCGCGGTCGAGCCGGGCATCCACGGCAGCCCGGCGCCGAAGCAGGAGCGCCAGGCCGTCCTGGTCGGTTACGGGGTTAAGCTCGGGCCGACCACGCGGCGCGCCAGGAAGCCGCGCTCCGGAGGGGCCGGGTCGGCTCCGGCCGGGGGGGCCGGCTCCGCGTCGGCTGGTCCCGCGCCAGCCGGCCTGGCCAACCCGCCTGGTGCCACAAGTCCCGCCGCCAGCCCCGCTGGCACCGCCAACCCCGCTGGTGCCGCCCGCGCTGGAACCGCCAACGGATCGCCGGCGCGTACCGCTCCGGCGGGCTCGCAGGTGCTGGCGAAGCCACCCGTCCGGAAGCTGGCCAAGGACCTCGGCGTAGACCTGGCCAGGCTGGCCGGCACCGGCCCGAACGGCTCAATCACGCGGGACGACGTGCAGACGGCGGCCGCGAGCCGGGTAGCCGACGGCCAGGAGGCCGGCCCGCTGGCGGGCTCCGCCCCGCTGCGGTTCAGTCCGGCTGCCGACGACGCCCGCGAGCAGCGGGTCGCGATCCGCGGCGTCCGGAAGCACACGGCCGCCGCGGTCTCGTCCAGTGCCTTCACGGCCCCGCACGTCACCGAGTTCCTGCAGGTGGACGTGACTGCCACGATGGCGGCGACCGCGCAGGTCAAGACGCTTCCCGAGTTCGCCGGGGTACGCGTGTCGCCGCTGCTGTTCGTGGCCAGGGCCCTGCTGGTGGCGGTGACCAGGCACCCGATGATCAACTCTGCCTGGGACGAGTCCGCCCAGGAGATCGTGGTCAAGAACTACGTGAACCTCGGCATCGCCGCGGCCACCGACCGCGGCCTAGTCGTGCCGAACATCAAGGACGCCCATCTGCTCGCCCTGCCCGACCTCGCTCGCGCGCTGACGGAACTCGCCGAGACCGCCCGGGCGGGCCGGGCGAGCGTCGCCGATATGCAGGGCGGCACCGTCACGATCACCAACGTGGGCATCTTCGGGATAGACGCCGGCACGCCCATCCTGACTCCAGGCGAAGCCGCAATTCTGGCGTTCGGGCAGGTCAAGGACGCGCCCTGGGTCCACGAGGGTCAGCTCGCGGTGCGAAAGGTCACCACCCTCTCGCTGTCCTTCGACCACCGCATCGTCGATGGCGACCTGGGCTCCGCGGTGCTCCACGACGTAGGTGCCATGCTGGAGGACCCAGTGCGGATCCTGGCCTGGTCCTGAGGCCGACCCGCAACGGGACGGGACGCTTGGGAAGGAGCGCGATGATCAGGCATGTGGCATGTTTCGCCTGGACGGCAGACGCGACCGCCGCCCAGCGCCAGCAGGTCACCGACGAACTCGCCGCCCTGCCGCCGCTCATGCGCGGGCTGCGGGCCTACCATTTCGGCCCCGACGCCGGCCTGGCCGAAGGCAACTACGACTTTGCCGTCGTCGCGGATTTCGATGACACCGGGAGTTACCTCGCCTATCGCGACCACCCAGCCCACCGGGCCATCATCGAGCAGGTCGTCCGGCCCATCACGGAACGCCGCGCCGCAGTCCAGTATCAGTTCTGAGTGAGCCGGGTTCTGTTACTACGGTGGGCTGGGCGGCCGACCGCAGATCAGAACGCTTCCTCCGGGAGTTCCATGAGGTCGAGTCCGGTTGCCTCGGCGATTTCCCGCTCCGCGGCTAGCCTGGGCAGCACCGTGGCAGCGAAGAACCGGGCGGCGGCGATCTTGCCCTGGTAGAACGCGCTGTCGGCGACCGGACCGGGCTCGTCCAGCTTGGCCAGGGCCACCTCGGCCTGGCGCCCGAGCAGCCAGCCGATGACCAGGTCGCCCAGGGCCAGCAGAAGCCGGGTGGTATTCAGCCCAACCTTGTAGAGCTCGGAGGGCTGGTCGAGGCTCTGGCCGAAGTAGCCGTGCATGGCGGTCACCATGGCCTGGACATCCTCGGCCGCCCGGCCGATGGCTGCGCGCTCCGCCTTGAGCCGCCCGTTGCCCGCCTCGGCCGTCACGAAGTTGGTGATCTGCCAGAGCAGGTACTGCAGGGCCTGGTCCTGGTTCCGCAGGATCTTGCGGAAATACAGGTCCATCCCCTGGATTGTGGTGGTGCCCTCATACAGGCTGTCGATCTTCGCGTCCCTGACGTACTGCTCGATCGGGTAATCCTGCAGGAAGCCCGAGCCGCCGAAGGTCTGAAGGGACAGCGTCAGCATTTCGTAGGCGCGCTCCGAGCCGACCCCCTTGACGATGGGCAGCAGCAGGTCATTGACCTCGGCCGCGATCCCGGCCGGCTCGTCATGGGCCAGCGCGACCTGTATCGCGTCCTGGAAGGAGGCCGTGTAGAGGACGAGCGCCCGCATGCCTTCGGCGTAAGCCTTCTGCAGCATGAGCATGCGGCGGACGTCCGGGTGGTTAATGATCGGGACGCGGGGCGCGACCTTGTCCATGAGCTGGGTCAGGTCGGCACCCTGCACCCGGCTCTTCGCGTAGTCAAGGGCATTCAAGTACCCGGTCGACAGGGTGGCGATCGCCTTGGTGCCGACCATCATCCGGGCATTCTCGATGATCACGAACATCTGCCTGATGCCGTCGTGCTCGTCGCCGACGAGCGTGCCCACCGCCGGGTGCCTGGCACCGAAGGTCAGCTCGCAGGTAGTCGAGGCCTTCAGGCCCATCTTGTGCTCGACGACCGTGGCGTAGACGCCGTTGCGCTCGCCAAGCTCGCCGTCTTCCGACACGAGGTACTTGGGTACCAGGAACATCGAAAGGCCCTTGGTGCCCGGGCCGGCCCCTCCGGACGGGCCAGCACCAGGTGCAGGATGTTCTCCGACATGTCGTGCTCGGCGCCGGTGATGAACCGCTTGACGCCCTCGAGGTGCCAGGTCCCGTCCGGCTGCCGGATCGCCTTGGTCCGGCCCGCGCCAACGTCGGACCCGGCATCAGGCTCGGTCAGCGCCATCGTGGCGGTCCACTTGCGCTCGATGGCGAACTCGGCAAAGCGCTTCTGCGCGGGCGTGCCCATCCGCCAGAGGGCGTGGCAGAAGGAGGCCCCGCTGGCATACATCCAGACGGCCGGGTTCGCACCGAGGATCAGCTCGGCCACCGACCAGCCGATGGACCGTGGCGTAAGCGTCCCGCCCAGCTCAGGCGGCAGCTCAAGGCGGAACCACTCTGCATCAAGGAACGCGTTGAAGGACTTCTTGAACCCCTCGGGCATCCGGACGGATCCGGTGGCCGGGTCGAATACCGGCGGGTTGCGGTCCGCCTCGACGAACGAATCGGCCACCGGGCCGGTGGCGAGCTTGTTCACCTCGTGGAGGATCCCCTTGGCGGTCTGCTCATCTAGTTCGGAGTACGGCTCGGAGCCCAGCAGATCCTGCCGCCGGAGCACCTCGAACAGGTTGAACTCAATATCGCGGAGGTTGCTCTTGTAGTGACCCACCGTGTCCTCCCCAGCCGTGCGTCGTGCTACCGGCCAGTAACATAACCTAGTCTACCAGCCAGTAACAAGACCCCAGGAGACCCGCGCGGCCTGGGCGCAGTACCGCAAATACCTCACTGCAGGATGTTGATCGCCCGGGCAATCACCAGGGCGGCCAGGGCGAGCGACACTGCGGATTGCAGGAGCATGGTGAGCTTGGCCCAGCGCGCCAGCGGCATGACATCGGTCGGGCTGAACGCGGCGGCGTTGGTAAACGACAGGTACAGGTAATCGACGAACCGCGTTTCCCAGTCGGGCGGCGCCAGCTCGGGCGAGGCCATCTGCGGGAACATCAGATCGGGGAACTGCGCCCTGCCCATCGACCGGTGCACCGGTCCGCCGCGGTCGAATTCCCAGTACCAGAGCGCGAATGCGATCACGTTGGTCGCCCAGACCGTACCGCCCGCGGTGAGGAGCTGGACCGGGGTCCCGGCCGCACGGCCGTCCACGATCTCAAGCACCAGCCGAGCCGCTGACCACGCGTTCGCCAAGGTGACCAGCAAGACCAGCACGATGCTGCCGGCCCTGGCCGTGGTCGAGCGCCGCTCGAACCGCACCGGGTTGGCGATCAGCAGCCCGATGAACAGCGCTCCCTCGAGTACCGGCAGCAGGTAGTCCGGCTGCAGGGCCAGCCGCCGCGGGAGCAGCCCTTGCAGGACGATCGCCGCGATCACGGTGATCGTCACCGGCCAGCGGGACTCCGCAGTTGTCCGCCGCCGCCAGGCCGGGAGGACGCCGGCCCGGCCCGCGGCTACCTGGTCGACTAGCTTCACCAGCTCGTGCCACGGCTCGCCCGCCCGGCGGCCGTCCTGGAGTGGACCAGGCTCAGCCGCTGCTCGTGGTTGCGCGCCAGGCTCGGGTGTGTGTCCTTCTTGCGACATGCGTTCATTGTCAACGTCTCGCGGCCGTACCCGCAGCCAGAGGCCTCGACAGCCCCGCCCGGACCGCTCAGCGCGATCGAGGCACATTGGCACCGCGCGTAACCCGATCGCCCCCCTTCGCGCGTCCATACATCGGGCCCTGTCTGGCCCGCCCCGCAGCTCTCCCCGCCGGAAGAGGAATCATGGCCGACTACGCAATCGGCGCGGTCGCCGTCGTCATCGCCTTCGGCGTCTGGCTGCGGTACAGCGTCGGATCAGTGCTGCTGGCTTACCGGCTCGGCAAGGTGGCCGGCCGACGGCAATGCTCAGGACCGCAAGGCTGCCGGCTTGACCTGCCGCCCGGGCCGTCCTAGCCGCCGGCGGCGTGCGTCTAGCCAAGGAGATCCGCGCTGGCCAGCTCGGGGCCTTCGTTGAGCGCCGCCGTCGAGCGCGGCGCCGCCGATTCCGCTCCCGGATCCCAGTGACAGGCGACCATGACGCTCGCCGGACCGGGAAGCCCCGAAGTCGGGGGTGGCCGGATGCCCAAAGCCCGGCGTCACCATAAGAGCAGCGCCCGGCACACCATCAGGGGGCGCCCGCCAGCCCCGAACCTCGCAGGCAAGGACAACCGCCATGACTGACCTCACAACCCTCGCCTTAGCCGAGGGCATCGCCGTCACCATCGCAGCAGGCGCGTGGCTCCGCCAAAGATCCCGTACCCGTCACCTACAGCAGCACCTGGGCGACCTCATCGTGCAGGTACGTGACCTCGCCGGGCAGCTAGAGCACCAGGAGCCGCCCGGGCAGCAGCTCCGCCCGGTGCTCCGCGCGGTTCAGGGCGGCAGGAGATGACCGGCCGCCGCTGAGTGCCGCGGGACCAAGTGCCGCGGGACCAAGTGCCGCGGGACCAAGTGCCGCGGGGCCAAGTGGCGCGGGAGGCTATCTGGCGCGGTGCGAGGCTCCGGCACGGCGCGACTTCGAGACCGCGCCGACCGCTGAAGTCCACCGCGTGTCACGGATGCGCAGGTCAGCGTGACGGCCTGGGCGCTAACCGAATCTCGTTCTAAAGTGTTCGGCATCGGCACAGCGGACCCGGCGAACGAGGTGCGTCATGACGCTCGGCCTCACCGAAGAGCACCATCAGCTAGCGGGAACCATCCGCAGCTGGACGCAGCGTCATTGCCCGTCCGAGGTTGTCCGCGAGGCCGCCGACGGCCCGGACAGCGGATCAGCCCGCTACCTGGAGTCGTTTGGGCCCAGCCTGGCCGGCCAGGGAGTGCTCGGCCTTCACCTGCCCGAGGAGGATGGTGGCCAGGGCTACGGCCTTCCTGAGCTCGCTGTCGCGCTCGAGGAACTCGGCCTCGCCCTGGTGCCCGGGGCTTTCCTGCCGACCGTGCTCGCGAGCGCGGTCCTGCACGGCTCAGGAGCGACGGGCAAGCTGGTGGCGGGGCTGGCCGACGGGTCCAGGACCGGCGCGGTCTGCCTGGCCAGCGGGCTGACCGGCAGCGCGGGCGCGGACGGCGAGCTGCTCATCGACGGCGTCGCGGCGCCCGTGCTCGGCGCCGGCTTGGCCGACCTGGTCATTCTGCCGGTTCAGACCAGCCACGGCGGTGAGATGTGGGCCGCCGTCGACGCGGGCGCCCTGGAGATCACCCCGCTGGACAGCCTCGACCTCACCCGCCCGGTGGCCCGGGTGCGGGCTGCCGGTGTCTCCGTCCCTGCCGACCGGCTGCTATCCGGACTCGATCGCAGCGCCGTGACCAGCCTGGCCGCGATCCTCTTCGGCGCCGAGGCCAGCGGGATCGCCGACTGGGCGGTGCACACCGCCACCGAGTACGCCAAGATCCGCAGGCAATTCGGCCGCCCGATCGGGCAGTTCCAGGGCGTCAAGCACCGCTGCGCCTGGATGCTGACCTCGGCCGAGCTGGCGTCCGCCGCGGTCTGGGATGCGGCGCGTACCGAGCCGGATGGCGACGCGCAGCAGGACGGGCCTGGCCAGCCGGCCGCGGGCGGGCAGCGCGAGTTCGCGGCCTGCGTGGCCGGGGTGCTGGCCATTGATGCCGCGGTTTCCTGCGCCAATGACTGCATCCAGGTCCTCGGCGGTATCGGCTACACCTGGGATCATGAAGCCCAGCTCTACTACCGGCGGGCCCTATCGCTGCGGGCCCTGCTCGGCTCCTCGATCGGCTTGGCGGAACGGGTGGCGGAGCTGGCCCTAAGCGGTGTCCGCAGGCCCGTGCGGGTGGAGCTGCCGGGCGGCGACGCACCACTGCGGGCCCGGCTGGCCGGCGAACTCGCCGATATCGCCGCCCTGACCGGCCGGGCTCGGACCCAGCGCCTGGCGGACGGCGGCTGGGTCACCCCGCATCTGCCGCGCCCCTGGGGGCGCGGCGCCGACGCGCTCGAGCAGCTGGTCATCGATCAGGAGATGCGCGCGGCCGGGCTCAAGGCGCCCAGTCTCATGATCGGCGCGTGGGTAGTCCCGGCCCTGATCCAGTACGGCACGCAGGAGCAGCAGGACCGGTTCCTGCCGCCGACGCTGCGCGGCGAGATCATCTGGTGCCAGCTGTTCAGCGAGCCCGGGGCCGGCTCCGACCTGGCGGGCCTGACCACCAAGGCGGTGCGGGCCGATGGCGGCTGGCGGCTGACCGGGCAGAAGATCTGGACGTCGCTGGCCAAGCAGGCCGGCTGGGCGATCTGCATCGCGCGCACCGACCCGGCGGCGCTCCGGCACGCGGGGATCACTTACGTCCTCGTCGACATGTCCGACCCGGGAGTCGAGGTGCGCCCGCTCCGGGAGATAACCGGCGAGGCTTTCTTTAACCAGGTCTTCCTCGACGACGTGTTCGTCCCCGACGACCGCGTGGTCGGGGAGGTCAACGGCGGCTGGCGGGTAGCCAGGACCACACTGGCCAACGAGCGGGTATCGCTGTCCCAGACGTGGGCATTCGGTTGCGGCGTGGCCGACCTGCTGGAACAGGTGCAGGCCGGGAGCCAGGCACCGTCCGGGCAGACTGGCAGGCTGGTCGCCGAAGGTCATGCCATCGACCTGCTCGGCGTCCGGGCGACGATGAAGCGGCTCTCGGGGACCGAGCCCGGCGCGACCGGGAGCGTGCGCAAGCTCCTCGGCATGCGCCACGGCCAGCAGGTCGCCGAGCTGTGCTGGGCAATGTCAGGAGCCGACGGCGCCCTCGGCACCGGACCGCAGGCCGCCTTCCGCAAGCCCGACGGGCGCAACGGCCCGCACTGGGCCCGCCAGGTGCTCACCACCAGGGCGCTGACGATCGGCGGCGGTACCACCGACATCCAGCTCAACATCATCAGCGAGCGCATCCTCGGCCTGCCGCGCGACCCGGACCCGCCCGCGGCCTGATCGCCCGCCACCCCAGGCCTCGGATCCCCGGGCCTCGGATCGGCCGTTGCAGCCCGGCCCGCCGCCAGCGCCTCGCCGGCCGCACCTCGCCGGCCGCACCTCGCCGCCAGCGCCTCGCCGGCCGCACCTCGCCGCCAGCGCCTCGCCGGCCGCACCTCGCCGGCCGCGCCTCGCCGCCAGCGCCTCGCCGGTCGCACGTCGCCGGCCGCGCCCGCCGCGCCGTCACTCCTGACCTGGTCCCCGCCCGCCGGCCGCGCCAACCCGGCCGCGGCCAGCCGCCGCGCTAGCCTACGGAAAGCAGCGTCCCAAGGGGATCAGATGACCGACAGTGACGGTGACGCGCCGGGCGGGCAGCGAGGCCCTGATCAGCCCCCGAATATGCCGCCCCGGCGGGCTCAGCCGACCCCTGAATCCCTGCGGGATGCGCCGATTCCCGCCCCCCGGCCAGGCCTCTACCCGACCACGGCAGCGCCCACCCGGCCTGGGTCGCCAGGTCCGCCGCCCGGGGGCAAGACCCGGCACACCGGGGCACGGCGCAGGACCGGACCGGCCCCGGCCCAACAGCAGCTCATGGCGCGGATCGCGGCGAGCAGGACGGCCCGGCTCCACCGGGCCCTGCTGGTCGCCTGCGGCGCGATGTCGGCGCTGGTGCTGCTGGCCGCGGGCAGCGCCTGGGCCGTGACCAGCTGGATCAACGGCAACATCGGGCGGGTGAACGCGGGCACCGCGGGAACCCCAGGCAGCGGACCACTGAACATCCTGGTCGCCGGCATCGACGTCAGGACGGGCCTGACCCCTGCGCAGCAACTGGCCCTGCACGTCGGGCACGACGTCAGCGACAACTCGGACACCCTGATGATCGTGCACGTAGCGGCCAACCATCGCAGCGTGCAGGTCGTCAGCGTGCCCCGCGACTCCTGGGTGAACATCCCCGGCCACGGGATGAACAAGATCAACGCGGCGATCGGCCTGGGCGGCCCGCCGCTCATGGTGCAAACCGTGGCTCAAGACACCGGGCTGACCATCAACGATTACATCGAGGTGAACTTCCTCGGCTTCGTGAAGGTCATCGACGCTCTCGGCGGGGTGAATATCTGCCTGCCGTACGCGGTCGACGACTCTTATAGCGGCCTGCATATGGCGGCGGGCATGCATCATGTCGACGGCATCACGGCCCTTGAGTTCGCCCGTGACCGGCACTCGTTCGCCACGTCCGACCTGGCCCGGATCGAAGATCAGCAGCAGCTGCTCGCCACGATGTTCCGTGAGGCCATCAGCTCGGGCACGCTGGCCAACCCGATCAAGTTCGCGAGCTTCCTGTCGGCCGCGACGTCGGCCGTCACGGTCGACCAGAACCTGAACGTCTCCAAGCTCGCCGATCAGCTGCGCGGAATCTCAATGAGCGAGGTGACCTTCACGACCGTGCCGATCGGCAACTACAACTACACGACGCCGACCGGCCAGTCCGCGCTGCAATGGAACGCAAGCGCGGCGAGCGCCCTGTTCAATCAGCTGAAGAACGACGATGCCCCGGCCGCCGCCAAGGGCAAGGGCAAGGCGGCGCGCTCCGGGCTACGCCGCAGCCAGGTATCGGTCGACATCTACAACGGCACCATGATCGGCGGCCTTTCGGCCGACACCGGGAACCAGCTGGCCGGGCTGGGCTTCCGCGTGCACGGCTCGGGCCTCACCTGGTCCAGCCAGGACCTCACGCAGACCCTGATCGAGTATCCGGCGGGCCACAAGACCGCTGCCGAGTTGGTGCGGCGGGTAATGCCCGGCGCGGCCCTGCGCCAGGCGGCAGGGCTGAAGCGGGTCAGGATCCTGCTCGGCTCGGCCGGCTATCTCCTCACCGCGCCCACGCCCGCCACCTCGAGCTCGACCGGCGGCGGCGCCGCGCAGCGGACCGCGGCGCAGGCCGCCTGCAGGTAAGCACCGCTTCCGCCCGAGCCCCGATGCCGCCAACCAGCATCAGCCGACGGCCCCGGTAACCGGAACCGGCCGCCTACTCTCAGCGTCGACGTGAGCCAGGTGAACGGCACCTACGTGCTGGTGATCTGGCTGGACGGGCAGCAGATCCTCCAGCAGCCTGAGCCCTCGCTCGCGCCGAACTCACTGCTGGCATTCAGCGCCTCCACCGGCGGCCTGACGGACGTCCACGCCGTCCGCGTTGTGACCATCTCGGCGATCCGGTGATCACCGGCTCAGCTCACGACCTCTTACCTGATCACCAGGCTCTGGACCCGGCTCACCTGATCACCCGCCTCTGGACCCGGCCAATTCCTTGATCACGGTGGATTAGGCGTGCTCGCGCACCACCAATCAACCGCGATCATGGAATTTCGGCCGCGCAGGGCGCTTTGCGTCAGCCAGGCGTCCGCGTCAGCCGCGCCTCTTCCTCGGCGCGGATCAAACCTGCGTCGTGGTCGCCTCCGGCGGGAACCCGGCCGCGCCCGAGTCCGCGGGCGGGAAGCCTGTCGGGCCTGTCTGCGGCGGCTGGCCCTGCGTCGCGTGCTGATCGGCCGATTCCGGTGTCAGGCTGATCCCGTTCTCCGCCTCGTGCGCCGAGATGTCCGCAACCAGCTTGTCGACCTGCGCCTGGCTGTCGGAGGCGCCTCGGCCGGTGCGCTCGGCGTAAATGAGTGCACCGAGATTCCGGAGCATCGCATCAGCGCGCCGCTTGGCCTGGGCCTGATCGAATTTGACCTTGCCGTCGCGGGCAGTCTCCTGCGCCTTCTGAGCGATCTGAGTGGTCTGCGCCTTCATTTTGTCCATCAAACCCATGGTCAGCCTCCTAAGGGTTCGTGGCGACGCTCCCGGTCGGCGACCGCCGTAGCGTCTCTTGCCAGGATAGATGCGGGGCCGCCGGACGACAGGCAGCGCCCCCCGGCGCCCTTGCGCGACAAGTATAAGTATCTTGCGCGACAAGTATTGGGTGGCGCGGATCGCCCGGGCGTGAAATTCTGTACAGGTGATTCCGCGCTGCCGTCTCGCGAGCTGGTGGATGCCGCATTAGGCGGTATCCCGCGGAAAGTCATGTCCGTTAAGCCGCCTGCGGGCGGCTTTTTCTGTGGCGCACGCAGGGGCACTTCATGCAGGAGGAGAGTGCCATGCCAAGGACCGTCACCGGAATCAAACCCACGGGGCTGCCGCACCTCGGTAACTACCTGGGCATGATCCGGCCCGCGCTCGAGCTCGCCCGCCGCGACGAGGCCCTGTTGTTTATCGCTGACTATCACGCCCTGACCACCGTTCCGCAGCCGGATACCCTGCGGGCTGGCGTTCTTGATCTGGCCGCCACCTTGATCGCATTCGGCCTGGACCCGGAGCGGACAGTTCTCTACCGTCAGTCCGACGTGCCAGAGATCTGCGAGCTGACGTGGATCCTCGGCTGTGTCTGCCCGAAGGGGCTGCTGAACCGGGCACACGCTTACAAGGCCGCGGTCCAGGAGAACGTGGCGGCGGGCCGGGACCGTGACCAGGGGGTTGGCATGGGCCTGTTCAGCTACCCGGTCCTGATGGCAGCCGACATCCTTATTCACCGCGCCGACCGGGTTCCGGTCGGCAGCGATCAGCGCCAGCATGTCGAGATCGCCAGGGATCTGGCGGAGAGCTTCAACCGGGCGTACGGGCCGGTGCTCGTAGTACCCGAGCCAGCCGTGGACGAGCGGGTCATGACGATTCCAGGGGTCGACGGCCGGAAGATGAGCAAGAGCTACGGCAACCAGATCGCGCTCGCCGCCAGCCCTGAGGAGATACGGCGTCTGGTCGCCAGGATCGTGACCGACTCGCGCTCGCCGTCGGAGCCGAAGGATCCGGATGCCATCCTCGCGCTCTACGGTCATGTCGCCGATCGGGGAGACGCCGACGACCTCGCTCGCAGGTACCGCCAGGGCACGGTCGGCTACGCCGAGGCCAAGGCACTTCTGACCGGGGCCATCCAGCAGCTGCTGGCGCCTGCTCGCGCCAGGCACGCGGAACTCATGTCCGATCCGGCTGCACTTCAGAAAACCCTGGCCGACGGCGCGGTGCGGGCCAGGAGGTCGGCTGCGGCGACTCTGGACGCGGTCAGGGCGGCTACCGGGCTCGGCTGGGGCTGACACCAGTAGTTCCGTCGGAGATTCTCCAGGTCAGCGGGACGCAGGATACACCAGTATTACGAGACGTAGACGCGTTACGCACGGTACGTGATTAGGGTCATAACTGGAGTGAAAGGGGATGCTAGCGGGACACCTGGGGTGTTACACAGAGTGATCCCCATCCGGGGCGGCGCTCCCCCCGCCAGCGGCGCGCCCGCTCCGTGCCCGCACGGCCTCCCAGCGCTGCCGCCCACCCCGGCGGCACAGACCGGTCCCCCCGGTACGCCAGGGACCCGGTACCCCAGGGACGCCACGGCCCGGCCCCCCGCCGGACCCGCGCGCCGCCGCGGCGGGCAGCACCCCCGATAACCACATACGCCCTCCGGCCCGCGCCCCCCGCGCACGGCCGGGCGATGGGGAACACGCAGAAGGAAGCAACCGTGCCCGCACCCGCACGGCGCGCCGCCCTGCGCGCCAGCGCCCCCCGCATCATCGCCAGCACCCTGACCACGGCCTGCTCAGCCATCCTGTCCGCAGCCCGCGCCCTGCGTGATCGGACCGCTCCCGCGCGCCGGACCGCGAGCGGCGCCGCGAGCCGGGCTGTCAGCCGGGCCGCGAGCCTGGCCACCAGCACCACCACCAGCGTGGCCGGAAGCCGGGCCGTCAACCGGGCCGCCAGCCGGGCCGCCAGCCTGGCCACCAGCACCACCAGGCGGCTGGCCAGAAGCCAGACCGTCAGCCGGGCCGCCAGCCTGGCCACCAGCACCACCAGGCGGCTGGCCAGAAGCCAGACCGTCTGCCAGGCCGCCAGCCTGGCCACCAGCCTGGCCGGAAGCCGGGCTGTCAGCCTGGCCGCCGCTACTATCCGGTCGGCCGGTTCGGCCTGCGGTTCGGCGATCCGGCACGCTGCTCAACGGGCGAGCCGAGCCCTTCCGGCCCGGACCAGAATCCCGGTCGCGACCCTCACCGTTCTCGCCTTCGCGGCTGCGGTCACCGCAGCCGCGATCGCGATCGGCCCGGCCGCTGCGGCCGGGCCGATCGGCCCGGCGATCGCCGCCGCCGCCTTGCGCCCGGCCCCGGCAGGAATCCCCGGCCCGTCCCAGGTCGGCCGCTCGGCGGCCGCCGCCGTGGCACAGTCGGCCGCGCCGCGCTCGCACGGCGCGGCGGCACCCGCGGCCGGCCAGGCGGTGCCGAAGGCCCGGACCGCCGCTGCGCCCCGCCACCACCGCGGCTGGCACCATCGGTGGCAGGCGCCGACGCTGGATAGCTGGCACGCCATCGCCGAAGCCGCGGCCGGCCACCCGGGCGGCGGGCCGCTGGCCCCCGCCCAGCGGCTGCTGCCCGCGCCGCTGACCGGCGGCCAGGCTGCCATGCCCGTCACCCCGGACCGCGCCGCCAACGCCGCCGTGATCACCGGGCAGGCGCTGCGCCTGCACATGGGCCTCCGCTCGGCCGTCATCGCGGTCGCCACCGCCATGCAGGAATCCACCTTGGAGAACCTCAACTACGGCGACCGTGACTCCCTCGGCCTGTTCCAGCAGCGCCCCTCGATGGGCTGGGGCACCCCAGCCCAGGTCACCGACCCGGTCTACGCATCCGACGCGTTCCTCAACGCGCTGCGCGCCTACCAGGCCGCTGACCCTGACTGGGCCACCCAGCCGCTATGGGAGGCCGCCCAAGGAGTCCAGCAGTCCGCTTTCCCGTACGCCTACGCCCAGTGGGAGGACCAGGCGGCCCACATCGTCGCAGCCGTCGCCCGTCACCTCCTGTAGCCGGACGCTTAGTTCTGTAGCCGGACGCTGAGCTCCCGCCGCCCCCAGGCGGGACCGCCGACCGGGGTCATCCCAGCCCCGGAGGGGACCCGCGCGTCCCGCCCGCCGCCCCGGGCTGGCGGGACGTGCAACCACCCGTGAGGCGCGCCTAGTGCCCTGCTTCGACGACTGCCATGGCAAATCCGTCATACCCCTTGCTGCCGACAGTCTGGATCGCCGTCGCGCTGACCCTGGGCTCAGCTGCCAGCAGCTCGATGAAGCGCCGCACGGCGCGAACGCTGGGATCATCGCTCGCGGGGTCGGCCACCGCCCCGTTCCGGATGACATTGTCGGCGACGATGACTGTCCCCGGCCGGGCCAGTTCCAGCGACCACCGAAGATATCCGGGGTAGCCCGGCTTGTCGGCGTCGATGAAGATCAGGTCGAACGGCCCGGCCCCGGAGGCGGCCAGGTGCGGCAGGGTTTCCTGCGCCGGGCCGACCCGCACCTCGGTCAAGCCGGCCAGGCCCGCCAGCGCCAGGTTCTCCCTGGCCACCTCCGCGTGCCTGGTGTCGGCTTCCAGGGTGATCAGAAGACCGTCCGGCGGCAGGGCCCTGGCCAGCCAGATGGCGCTATAGCCGCCCAGGGTTCCGATCTCCAGGATCCTGCGGGCACCCTGGGCTCGCGCGAGCAGATTCAGCATCTTCCCCTGCGCAGGCGAGACGCTGATCGCCGGCAGGCCAGCCGCCGCGCTGGCCTGCAACGCCGACTCAAGCACCTCGTCGGGCGGCACGAGCTGTCCGCAGAGGTAATCGTCAACGGCAGACCAGCGATCTTGGGTCATGGGACAGCTCCTTCGTCCTAGCTCGGCGAAAAGGGTACAGCTCCGCGAAAGGCGCACTGCGAGGTGGCGCACCATGCGCGACCAGGTGAACAGGTTGTCAGTCGCGGGCCACGGCAAGCTCGGCAGCGGCCGTCCGAGCCACCGCCAGGGCGTCATTCGCCACCGTAACCAGCCGACACCCGTTATCCCGGTACAGGCGGGCAGTAACGCCGTCTGTGGCATGCACGCCCACTGGCTTGCCCGCCGCCGCGCAGGCGGCCCAGATGCGCTCAAGAGCCTCGCGCAGTACCGGGTCGTGCGGGTCCAGGGCACAGCCCAGCGACAGGGAGAGGTCCCTCGGGCCCACGTAGATCCCGTCGACGCCGGGCAGCTCGAGGGTCGCGGTGAGGTCAGCTACCGCCGCCCGCGACTCCACCATCACGATGCACAGCGGGTCTGGGCTAGTGGCCATGACGCTCCCTGCGGAGCGGTACCCCTCCGGCGGGAAGCGGCAGGCCCCGATAATCGAGCGCGCCTGGTCAACCGACTCCACGTTGGGCAGGATGACCCCGTCACACCCGAGGTCGAGGGTCCGGCCGATGTCAGCCGGGTGCGCGTGCCTGACCCGGCCAAGGGGCGTCGCCCCGGCCAGCCTGATCGCCGTGGTCATCTCCGGTAGGTCAGTCTCGGCCGGGGTGCCGTGCTGCAGGTCCACCACCACGTAGTCGACGCCGGCCGCGGCCAGCGCCCCGGCGCTGACGACTCCGGGGAACGACGCCCAGGCGCCGTAGGCGATCTCCCCGTCCAGCAGTCGGTCACGAAGCGAACTGGCTTTAACGGGAGACGTCATGGCAGAAGCCAAGCACACTGGCCGGCCGGCCGCAGGGGCGCCCAGCCGCCCGCTGCCCGTCCGCCGCCTCAGGCGCGATGTCGTGCGCGACGGCGGCTGTAGCAGAACCGACATCGACAACCGGCAAGCCAGCGGACGAGCTGCCAGGCTGGGTGACATCGATTTGGTTGCGTGCTTGCGCGGCCACCAGGCCGCCTTCACCTCTCGTACCGCCCCCTGATTCGGTGCCCATGAGCCGGACGAGTGACCGGACGCGGGCAGGCACGCGCGGATGACGCTGGCTCAGGCGAGCGGCCGCGCGCTGGCTCCAGCCTGGCATGGTGGCCCACTCCTCCAGGTCATGGAGCACCCGGGCGGCTAAGAGTCCCCAGCTGACCAGCGGTCTCACCATGAACGCCTCCTCGTCTGGTGTCGTCCCCTGGCCGGGCGGGGCATCACGCCGAGCACGACAGCAGGAGCGATGGCGAGGCCGGTGACCGCCCAGGCCAGGCCGAAGCGCTGGGCCAGCAGGCCGACGGTGAGCGGGCCGAGGCCGCCGAGCAGCCCGGCCGCGCTGGTGAGCGATACGGCGACGCCGCTGCGTCCGGGCAGGCAGCGATACAGCTCGGCCTGGATCACCGGGTACCACGGCGCCGTGGCCACGCTCAGCGCGGCCAGCACGGCCAGCTTGGCGCCGATACCCGGCGCCGCCAGGAACCCCGGGTACAGTACGGCAGCCGCGACCGCGCTGGCGCGCAGGATGGCCAGTGCGCTGAACCGTTCGAGGAGCCTGACGACCAGCACGTCCCCGGCCAATCCGGCCGCCAGGCGGACAGCCACGCCGAGGGCGGCCTGGGCCAAGGTGGCGTGGGCCGCCGCCACCAGGTAGAGGGCCAGGAACCCGCTGAGCACGTCGAGCAGCAGGTCGGAGACTTCGAGCAGGATGAGCCAGCGCCTGACATCGCCGCGCCGCAGGGCGCCGATCGCCTGCCGGAAGGATGCCGCTCGCCGTCCCCGTCGGGGTGTTGGGCCCCGTCGGGGTGTTGGGCCCCGTCGGGGTGTTGGGCCCCGTCGGGGTGTTCGTCCCCGTCCGGCTCGCAGCTGGAATCGGGCTCACCCGCTGGCAGCGGCCCGCAGCGGGCCACGCCCGCGCACGACAGCACCGCCGCACCCGCGATCAGCAGGTAGGCGGTCCGCCAGCTGCCGCCTCCCGCGGCGATGCCGGCCAGCAGGAGCGGGCCGCCTACCGAGCCGACCGACCCGGCGAGCGTCCAGCGCGCCATATGCTGGGCCCGCCGGGCCGGATCAGCGTCCATCAGCGCGGACTGGGTCAGGCCCACGAACGCACCGGAAGCCGAGAAGAAGATCACGAACGCGATCAGCAGGACCACGAACGACCCGGCAGTGGCCGCCGTCACCAGCGCCGCGGTGAACACCGCCCCGCCCGCGAGCACCATCCGGTGGCGGCGCGAGCCCGCGCCGGCCAGGATCCCGAACGGCAGCTCAAGAAGGCCTCCGATCAGCAGCGGCAGAGCCGCAAGGAGGCCGATCTGGCCGTAGGTCAGGGAGAGATCGCCGCGGATCATGGGCAGCGCGGCACCCTTGGTGCCGTCCACCAGCTCGTCCACGAGCTCGACGCAGAGCGCGACCACCAGCCCGGACAGGCTGAGGCGCGCCGACCGGGTCGCGCTGGTCTTCGTTATGCGGGCCACGTGTCTTCCTTCCTCGTCCAACCGGCCTGGTCAGACAGGGAAGGCGGGCCACGGGCCGCTAGCTCAGGTCACAGTCAATAGAAGGCCATGACCCAGATGCTACGGCGGGCGCTGCCGGTGCGCACCCGGGACTGCTGCCCGCCGGAATCACGGCCGGTCTTGCCTGGCGAGCATCGACTACCTGGCGAGCATCGACACGGCGGTCACGCTGGCGTCATCGGACCGCCAGACTCCGGCGGCCCAGGCGCCCCCGACGGTGACGATCGTGAGCACGCCCGCGGCGGCGAAGACCGGACGCGGGTCGCCGCCCAGCGCTCCGGTCGCGGCCCCGGCGGCCACGGCGCCGATCGGGGTGACAATCTGCGCGGCCAGCCGCCATGCGGCGGTCACCCGGCCGAGGAGTTCTCGCGGGACCAGGACTTGCCGCAGCGCCCGCAAGGTGACGCTCCCCGCGACGATGGCCCAGCAGTAGAGGAGGTTAGCCGCCATCATGACCGGCATGGACCAGGCGGCGCTCGCCGCGATCAGCGCGACTCCGGACGCGATCGCGCAGGACGCCACGGCCGGCAACGGGCCGAGGCGGCGGCACCACCAGCCCGTGGCGGCCGCCCCGAGCACGCCGCCCGCGCCGCCGACCGTGAGGACCAGGCCGACCTGCCAGGCGCTCAGGCCCAGGGTGTCCTTGGCGAAGAAGACGAAGAGCTTGTCGGCACCCAGGCATAGATTCAGCACCAGGACGAAGCCCATCAGCGCCAGCAGCAGCCGGGTGGCGGCCAGGTACCTGACCCCATCGGCCACATCGCGGCGCAGCGCCGCCAGGGATGAAGCAGACGGGCCGGTCCTGGCCGCCGCGCGGTAGCCGCCACGCAGGGCCACCAGGGATGCCAGGGAGATGAGGAACGTGAGGGCGTCGATCAGCATCGTCCCGCGAAGTAAGCCGGTGGCGGCGAGCAGCCCGGCCACGCTGGGTCCGATGACCTGGCCACCCTGGTTGGCCGCCTCCAGCCATGAGTTCGCTGCCACCAGCCGGGGCCCCCCGAACAGGTCGCGGACCGTGATGGCCAGAGCGGTCTCGAAGAACACCGTCGCGCCACCCGCTGCAAAGGCCAGCGCCAGGACCGGCCACACCGCGAGTCGCGGCAGCCCGGCCAGGATGAATAGCCCGAAGAATACCGATGCCCGGGTAATGTCCGCGGCTACGAGCACCCGCCAGGGGTCGAGCCGGTCCGCTAGGACCCCGGCAGGCACGCCGGCCGCGAGGTAGCCGATGCTGCGCGGCGCGGAGGCGAGCGCCGCCAGAACCGGGCTGCCGGTCAGCTGGAGCACCAGCAGCGGGATAGCCAGAACGGCAATCCCGTCCCCCAGCATCGAGACCGCCTGGCCGCCGAGGAAAATCCGGGATCGCAGCACAGTTTCACCCATGCCCGGCAATTGCCGCCGTCACGCACACGCCAGCCCGGGTCGCGTGGCAGCCCGGGTCGCGCGGCAGCCCGGGGTGCGCGGCAGCCCGGGGTGCTGCGACCCGGGGCGCGCGGCCGGCGGGCGCGCCGCTCCGTTTAGCGCCGTGTCCCGGGTCGCAACCTGAAAGGCCAGGATGAAGGCCCCGACAGGAAACCGCCCGCGCGTCCAGCTTCCGAGAGCGGGCTCAACCGGACGCCTCCGTTTAGAGTCTCTGTAAGCGAGGGCAGTGACGGCCAGCCTCCCGAGCCAGGTCGTGGTTGTCAGCGATCCGACAGGAACCGAGGGAGCCAGCTTGCTGAACCGACAATTCCGGGTACGGCCCGTTCTCACCTGGGCCGTGGCTGGCATCTCCGTCGTCTACTTATGTGCCGCAGCAATCCCCGCCCAGCAGCGGCCGACCCAGGACGCGCCTGCCAGGGGCATCGCGCTGCTGGCGCGCCACGTGTCCCGCGCGCCGCGGCTGGCGGCCGCGAAGCCGCGCTGCCCGTCGGCTCCGTACGGGCCGAACTTCTACGCGCCCGGCCGCGGCAAGACGGTGGCGCTGACGTTTGACGACGGCCCGGGCCGGACCACCGGGCAGGTCCTGTCGATCCTGCGCAGGTACCACGTTCCAGCCACCTTCTTCAACATCGGCGAGAACGAGGCCAGCCGGAAGAGCCTGGTGCGGCGAGAGGCGAAGGACGGCGAGGCGCTCGGCAATCACACCTGGAATCATCCCGACATGGTCACGCTCTCCCCCGGCAGCCAGGCAGTCCAGCTTGACCTGACCATCAAGGAGGAGGACTCCATCGTCGGCTTCCCGCCCTGCGTCTTCCGGCCGCCGTACGGCGACTATGACGCGACCACCCTGAGACTGGCCCAGCACCGCCGGATGGGGGTGTGGCTGTGGTCGGTGGACACCCAGGACTGGATGGCCGACGGCTCGGGCTCCGCCTACTGGGTCAATCGCATCATCCGGCTCGCCGAGCAGGAAGGAGGAGCGCTGCGCCACCCGGTCGTGCTGATGCATAACCAGCCGATCGGCAATCCGGCTACGGTCAGCGCCCTGCCGACCATCATTCACTTCTTCCGCGTGCACGGCTATCACTTCGTCCGGCTGTAGTTTGCCCGGAGGCTGGCGGGTAGGGGAGATTGGTAAGGTGCCGGCGTTCCGGCACCTCGATTAACTGCGACGCGTGCACGCTAGGGGGGCCCCGTGCCGAGACTCTCGCTCGCAGCCGTATGCCGTCCGGTTCGCGGTCGGCCGCGGTGAGCGGAGCCCACGCCCGGCTGCCGGTTCACGGCGAGCACGGGCGCCGTGAGCGCGAGGCCGGCGACCGCCATCAGCCTCACGAAGGCAGCAAATGGTGGACGCTGGTGGCCGTCTGCCTCGGCACCTTCATGCTGCTGCTGGATATCACGATCGTCAACGTCGCGTTGCCGGATATTCAGCGCGCGCTGCACTCGAGCTTCTCCGGCCTGCAGTGGGTGGTAGACGCCTACGCCCTCAGCCTGGCCGCGCTCCTGCTGACCGCCGGCAGCCTGGCCGACATGTACGGGCGGCGCCTGTTCTACGTCATCGGCCTAGTCATCTTCACTGGCGCGTCGCTGGCGTGCGGCCTGGCGGGCAGCACCCTCATGCTCCAGCTGTCCCGCGCGGTGCAGGGCATCGGCGGAGCGATCATGTTCGCCGTGTCGCTGGCGCTGCTGGCTCAGGCGTTCCGGGGCAAGGACCGCGGCATCGCGTTCGGCGTCTGGGGCGCCATCACCGGGCTGGCCGTGGCGATCGGGCCGCTGCTGGGCGGCATCCTGACGTCGGGCCTGTCCTGGCGGTGGATCTTCTTCGTCAACCTGCCCATCGGGGTAGTGGCCGTGGTCATCAGCATGACAAGGGTCGCCGAGACCCGTGCTCCGCACGCCAGGCGCCCTGACTGGGCAGGCTTCGTGCTCTTCACCCTGGCCCTGTCAAGCCTGGTGTACGCGCTGATCGAGTCCAACGAGCGATCCCTCACCGACCATCTGGTGCTGGGCTGCTTCGCGGCCGCGGCCGTGCTGCTGGTGATTTTCGTGGTGGTGGAGTGGCGGGGCAAGCACCCGATGTTCGACCTCAGCCTGTTCAGGCTGCCGACGTTTAGCGGCGGCTCGATCGCGGCCTTCGGAGTCAGCGCGTCGATCTTCGCGCTGCTCCTCTACCTGGTGCTCTACCTGCAGGACATCCTCGGTTACAGCGCGCTGGCCACCGGCGTGCGCCTGCTGGTGCTCTCCGGCGGCATCCTGGCCACCTCCACCATCGCCGGCCGACTGTCCTCGCGCGTGCCCGTGCGCCTGCTCATCGGGCCCGGACTGCTCATTATCGGCGTCGGGCTCCTGCTCATGCGCGGGCTGAACGCGACCTCATCCTGGACCCACCTGGTGCCGGGCCTGCTCATTTCCGGTCTGGGCGTCGGCATGGTCAACCCACCGCTCGCATCGACCGCGGTAGGTGTGGTGAAACCGGACAGATCCGGCATGGCCTCTGGCATCAACTCCACGTTCAGGCAGGTGGGGATCGCGACCGGGATAGCGCTGCTGGGCACCTTGTTCTCGAACAAGGTGACCGCCGATGTCCTGGGCCGGGTCGCGCGCGTGCCGGGTCTGTCGGGGCAGGGCCACCGGATCGCGGCCGCGGTGCAGTCAGGGACCGTCCAGCAGACGATCGGGCGCCTGCCCGCCCACGCCAGGCAAGCTGTCGGGCTGATCACGAAGGCAGCGTTTACCACGGGGCTGGATCGCATCGTGCTGGTCGCGGCGATCATCGCGTTCGTTTCGGGCGTCCTGTCCCTCGCGCTGATCCGCAGCAGGGATTTCGCGGCCCAGCAGGCCCCGGGCCCGGCGCAGCAGGCCCCCGACTCCGGGCCGCAGGCCCAAGGCCCCGCGCCGCAGACCCAAGGCCCCGCGCCGCAGGCCCAAGGCCCCGCGCCGCAGGCCGAGGGCGGCTGAGGCGCGGCGTTGCCGAGTGAATCCGCGGTCTGGTACTGAATTTCCGTACCAAACCGGTGTTTCACTCGGCCGGGGCTCGCTTCCGCCTGGCCACGTGCAGGACGGCTCCCCACTGGCGGCGGAGGAGGCCGTCACACCGCATCCCGAGCAAGCACCGGATCTCGCTGTCCAGGCGGTCGCGTTTCCACGCTTCCATGGCGATGTGGCCTGAGAACGTATCGAGCAGGCGGATGTACTCCTCGGCGCTGTAGCTGACTTCCCAGTCGAAATGCCGGACCGCCACGTCCTCGAAGCGGCCGCTGCCCTCGATCTCGGCCGCAATGTCAGGCAGCTCTCCAGGCCGGGGCCAGGCAGCACCCGGCGGGAGCCCTTCGCCGATCTCGTCGTACAGGTGCTGGATATCCAGGAAGAACGTATCTCCGCCGACCGGGAACACGTGCGCAGCCGTCCAGAGGGCGAGGTGCCCGCCGGGGCGCAGGAGTTGCCAGGCCCGCTGGTACTTCACCACCGGATCGATCCAGTGCCAGGCAGTGGCCGCGAACACCAGGTCGTAGGAGGTTCCGCGAGCCGGCCGCCAGGTCTCGAAGGCAGCCTCGATGATTTCCACGTCAGGGAAACTGGCCAGGTGACTCCGCGCCGCCGCGGCTAGCCCGGCTCCGATCTCCACGCAGGTGATCCGGAAGCCGCGCCGGGCCAGCGGAGCGGTCGCCTTGCCGGTGGCAGGCCCGATCTCCAGGAGCTGCGCCCCGGGCGCAAGGCCTGCCAGGCGCACGAGCTCGTCATACAGCTCCTCCGGGTAGTCGGGCCTGGCTTGCTGATAGAGGTGTGCCGCGGAGTCGAAGGTGGCCCTGAGCCGGTCCCGGTCATCCATGTCAGCTCCGGCCGTAACTGAGCGCTTCGGCCAGCCGGCCCCTCCGGGGTCCTGGCCAGCTTCGAGATGACTTGCCCACCCACCGGTCGTAGCCGGTCCGTGCTCCCGCCGCAAGGGCCGAAGCCCGCTTGACGCTACCAACACCGTGATGAAGGCCTACTGGCAGCTGGAGCACGAGGGCCTGGTCGAGAGACGCCAGGGAGTCGGCAGACGCGGCTCCTGGTGCGCCTGGATGACCCCGTCCCCGCCGTTCTGGGAGGTCACCGAGGTGAGCCTGGAGGACATCATCCTGGCGTACCTGGAACTCGACGATCCGCTGGCCGATGGCCCGCTGGCCGAGGTGGGACAACTCCGGTGCTGTGACGGCTGCACCGGCGCGAGGTCTACCTCGCGGGCGCCGCACTGACTGCGCCCGCCGCGGTGCTGTTGATCAGCGCCATCAGGATGGCCGCTGAGCCCGCCGGCCGGTTCTGGGCGTTCCAGGGCATCGAAGCGGGCATCTTCGTGGTGCTGGCCGCCGCCCTCATCGTGCTGGCCTACCGGATGGTCCTGACCCGCGACGCTTAGGCTGCGCCGCACCCCTGCTTCCGTCCAATGGCTCACGGCGCAGTTCGGGGCTGGCGCGTGACAACGTTTCCCGCTTTCCTCGGGGCGATACGCCGCCTGGCCGCCCAAGGCCCGGTGGTGATCGCCATCGATGACCTTCAGTGGCTTGATCGTCCGAGCCTGACGGCGCTCGCCTATGCGCTGCGGCGTCTTGGGACGGAGCCGGTCGGGCTGCTGGCGTCGGCCCGGGCCAGGTCCGGCGGGCCTGCTGCGTCCCTGGCTGGAGCGGGCCTGATGGCGGGGCGCCTGGTTTATCTTCGGATCGGACCGCTGGCGCTGGCCGATTTCGAGGCGGCGATCTGGGCGTCAGCTAGCGGCCGACTTCCCCGGCAGACCATCCGCCGACTGTTCGAGGCTTCAGGCGGCAATCTGTTCTATGGCCTTGAGCTCGCCAGGGCGCTGGGGCGGATGGAGACTGAACCGTCGCCGGGCGAGCCGCTGCCGGTGCCCGCTGGCCTGCAGGGCGTTCTGAGCACCCGGATCGCGGCGCTGCCGGAAGAGGTCCAGGACGTGCTGCTGGTGGCGTCGTGCCTGCGCTACCCAACAACCGCCGTGCTCGAACTGGCGAACGGCCCGTCAGCCTGGACCGCAGTGCAGTCGGCCGCCGCCGAGGACGTGGTGGAAATCGAGGGTTCCAGCGTCCGGTTCATCCACCCGCTGTTTGCCTCGGCGATCTACTCGGGGGGCCGAGCGGGAAACCGGTCAGTTCGTGGCACCGAACACGGCGGCGAGAGGAGGTGTTTCAAGCATGAATGGAGAAAAGGTGAGGCAGCCGCGGCCGAGGGCGAAGACTGCCGCGATCACGATTCTGTGGCTCGCGCTTCTTGGCGCAGCGATGGCCTTCATCGCCATCGCCGGCCACGTGTGATGCTCCCGGGAAAGACCGGGAGAGTACAACAATCCGCACCATTCCACGCATGTTCCGAGCACAGTGAACGCTACCGGATCTATTACATGCACTGCGTCCTCATTGGATGACGGGCAGGCCGTCCTGAGGCATCGTGTCGCAGCACCCGACGGGCGCGGCGGCAATGCAGCCAGGCGGTCCGCCTCGTCACCCGCTGACCCGGCCGATGCGCGCTGCGAGGCCACCGCGGCGGCCAGCAAAGACCGTGCTCAGGCCGTCGAGCGAGGCGTCAGGTTCTGCGTGCTCCTGGAGCCGCCGAGAATGAGAACAGCGCAGCCGAGCGCGGCGAATCGTTCCAGCGGGCCTGCGGCGCCCATGACGGTCATCGCGTCGTAGTGCACCGTCGCAATCAGGTCACGAGCGGAAACCTCCCCCTCGGGCTCGAGTGGGACCGTTCGCCGCCTGGCGGCCTGCTGTCACCGGCCCGGGGAACGGCCGTCACCGCCCCGCGCATCGCCGCCTCCATCCCCTCGGAACCAGCCCCGTACCGCTGGTGCCAGAATAAGGAAGGGTGGACACTACCCAATCCGAGAAGGTAAGGACCGGCCGCGGCTTCTTCGCTGCCCTTGACCAGAGCGGGGGCAGCACGCCCAAGGCGCTGGCCGAGTACGGCATCGCGCGGGACCGCTACAGCTCCGACGCCGAGATGTTCGACCTGGTCCACGCTATGCGGACCCGCGTGCTGACCAGCCCGGCGTTTGATGGCTCACGCGTTCTCGCAGCGATCCTGTTCGAGCAGACGATGGAACGGGACGTCAACGGCGTCCCCACAGCCCGCCACCTCTGGGACGCGAGGAACGTGGTGCCGTTCCTGAAAGTCGACAAGGGGCTTGCCCCCGAGCAGGACGGCGTGCAGCTCATGAAGCCCATCGACACCCTCGATGATCTGCTCGAGCGCGCGCAGCGGCACCAGATCTTCGGTACCAAGATGCGATCGGTGATCAACGACGCCGACGAGCCCGGGATCTCTGCGATCGTGGACCAGCAGTTCGACTACGCGAGGCGGATCCTGGCCGCCGGCCTCGCGCCGATCATCGAGCCCGAGGTCAGCATCTCCAGCCCGCACAAGGAGCAGGCTGAGACGCTGCTGCGCGACGCCATCGCCAGGAACGTCGAGACGCTGCCTGAGAGCGCGACCGTGATACTGAAGATCACCATCCCGACCCGGCCTGGCCTGTACGGCGGTCTGGCGTCTGACCCGCGCGTCCTGCGGGTCGTCGCCTTGTCGGGCGGCTACAGCCGTGACGAGGCCTGCGCTAGGCTCGCACGCGATCCCACCCTCATCGCCAGCTTCTCGCGCGCGCTTCTCGAAGGGCTGACGGAAAGCCAGACCGACGAGCAGTTCAACGCCCAGCTCGAGTCGTCGATCGAGGAGATCTACCAGGCGTCGGTGCACAAGCGGCCGACCAGCACCTGAGCCCGCCGAGTCATGCAGCACGCCCGAGATTGGCGCTGGTCTCGGCCGAGAACAGCCGCCCGGCTGATCCGCATCTTCGACAATCGTATGGATCGGCTAGCGAAACGCCCGTTGGCAGCGGCCACGGATCTTGGATGTGGAGCGGTTGACGAGAACCGAAGCCGCACTTCTGGTGAAGGTTCTGGCACAGAGCCCCACTCGAGGCGCCCAGCGTTATCAGTGCTGCGCGCGTGCTAATGGCACCTCGGGGCGCCACCTAGTTCTACCTCAAAGACTGCAAGTGCCCCTCGACGACTGCCGTCTACCACCCTCCCGGAAGGAACGCACTCAGAGGTGTGGATTTCTCGCTGATTACACTATAATACAGTCACATCGTCCACTGAATTCACATGCTCGACATATGCGTGTCATCGCATGGTAAGGAACCGTTTGAACGCGGCCCATACGTTCCAGGGATCGATTCTGGCGAAGGGAGCGAACATTTGAACTCGGGAACGAAATTCGCGATGGCGGGAGTCGCTGCGTTGGCGATCGCGACGCCGTTGGTGCCGTCTCCCTCCAGCGCCGTCGCTGCCGGCCACGCTCAGATCAAGCACGTGCTCCTGATCTCGGTCGACGGCATGCACCAGTCCGATCTGGATTGGTACGTCGCCAACTATCCCAACTCGGAGCTCGCGCGGCTGGCCACCGGCGGCCGAGAATACACCGACGCGCAGACCGCCGACCCGTCGGACTCCGATCCGGGCGGCACGGCGCTGATGACCGGCGGCGACCCGAAGGTCACCGGCATCTACTACGACGACGAGTACAGCCACGGCGTCTTCCCGCCGGGGACGGCGAACTGCTCCGGGCCGGTCCCGGGCGGCGACGTGATCTACGACTCGCCGGACGACAAGCTTCCCGCCGTGCCGGACCTGCTGAATAACGGGAGCGGCAACACCTTCCCCTCCTTCGATGAGGGCGGCTCGATCTTCCCGGGCGGCATTGACACCAACCCGGGCTTGATCATGAACCTGAGTCCGCACCCGCAGTCGGGTCTGAACCCGGCGACGTACCCGGTCAACCCGAAGACCTGCAAGCCGATTCAGCCGTGGGACTACCTGGGGGTCAACACGATCTTCCAGGTGATCCACAACGCCGGAATGCGAACGGCCTGGTCTGACAAGCACGCGATCTACACGTCGTTCAACGGCCCGGGCTCGAACGGCAGGAGCATCGACGACTTCTTCGGGCCGGAGATCGACTCGCAGGCGGTCGAGCCGAACGGCGTGCCGTACCCGGTCGACGGCACGTGGACGGCCGACAACGCCGCGACCAAGCAGTACGACTCCTACAAGGTCCAGGCGGTCATCAATTGGATCAACGGCTACGACCACTCCGGCACCGGGCCGAAGGTCGGCACGCCGGCGATCTACGGGATGAACTTCCAGACAGTCTCGACCGCCGAGAAGCTGAAGAGCTCCCCGGCGGAGCTGATTGGCCCAGACGCTCAGGGCAACTACACCGAGGGCCCGTCGCTGCCCGGCGGGTACGTGACCGTGGACGGCCAACAAGTGCCGGGCCCGCTGCTCCAGAGCGCGCTCGACTACGTCAACGACGCCCTGCAGCGGATGGCCGACACGATCCAGGCCGATGGCGAGGCCGACTCGACGGCGATCATCCTGACGGCCAAGCACGGCCAGTCGCCGCTAAACAACAACCAGCTGCAGCGGATCGACGACGGCCCGATCATTGCCGGCGTCAACGCCGCCTGGGCCGCACGGCATCCGAGCAACCCGACGCTGGTCGTCCAAGAGGCCGACGACGACGGGCTGCTGTGGTGGCTGTCGGACCGCTCGCAAGCGGCGGCTGACTTCGTCAAGCACTACCTGTGGACGAATACCGCCCCGGCGGTCAACTATGCCGGCCAGACGATCACCGTCCAGCACTCCGGCCTGCGGGAGATCTTCGCCGGCCACCAGGCCGCACGCTTCTTCGGCGTGCCGTACTCCGACCCGGACCACCCGGACGTGTTCGGGATCGCGCAGGTCGGCACGATCTACACGACCGGCAAGAAGATCGCCGAGCATGGCGGCGACAATCCGGGCGATCGGGACGTTCCGCTCGTCGTCTATGCGCCGGGCACCGTCCAGCCTGGCCAGTCAAGCAACGGGGTGGAAACGACCCAGGTCGCTCCGACGATCTTGAAGCTGCTAGGACTTTCTCCGAGTTCGCTTCAGGCCGTCCAGCGAGAGGGCACACAAGTCCTACCCGGCCTCGGCAACGGGGATTAACCGCTCCATCTAGTCGGGCTGCGGGGCGGCTCCCAGCCGCCCCGCAGCCCAGCACTCGTCCCGGAGGATTCTTGAGGCTCAACCAGCCGGTGGTGGGCATCGGGGCGTAAGGGCCCGTAAGTCGATAACAAGGCCGGTGCTGGTGGGTTTCTCAGCAGAGGAGGCGCTTGCGGCTGGAGGACAGCACGACCAGTGACGGGACCGAGCCTGGAGGCCTGAGATGAACCGAGCAGACAGGCGAGTGCGGGACCTGATCAACCCGTACTCGACACGCGGCGGTTGGCATGATCCCGCTGACCGTCCCGGAAGCCCGGCGCCTGGTCGCCGCCGCCACGGCCCGGCCGTCGCCGCCGGGCCAGCTGGAGCACTGGTCCGGCTGGACGCGCATCCACCAGGCCAGAGCACGCTGGTTCCATCTGCGCACCCGGCTCGAACGAGACCAGGAAATCACCCTGAACGCCCTGGTCATCTAGCGAATGGTGGGCGGCCGAGGCGCTGGGAGACACCTTCGCGACCACCGGCGGTGTGTCCCGTTGCCGCGCGCAGGTGGTCTGTCCGGGCCGACAAGGTACCCGATGGTAAAGCCCCGTGTCACGTACGCACTTGCACATGATCGCCATACGGTCGAGATACGACGCCTGGTCGAAGACCAGATCGGATTCGCCGAATGGATGCATACGCTTAAGGATCGACAGGGCGTTGGACAGCTTCAGCCTCATCGCCAGCGCCATGAACGAAATGATTGAGGCTGAGCTAGCCAAGCCCGAGAGCCCATCGGGCACGCAACGGGCACGCCGACACCGGGACGCATGCTGATGCTGGCCGAGCAGAACGGCGATCATGCCTCTGACATGGCGTTTCGTGGTGGAGCGGTGACGAGAATCGAACTCGCACTATCAGCTTGGGAAGCCGAGCGGTTCGGCCTGGTTACGGGCCTGACCTGGTGAGACTGGGGGTCAGCTCTAGCCGTGGCTGACCCCTCGTCCCCCTGGCTAATGGCCGCTAATGGCCCGGCGATCTTGCGTCCGTCTGGGCTGGGGGACAGCCTGCCGGGCGCATGACACCTGGACTATCAGCTGTGGAATGGATCCATGGCGGTAAGTGAGGCTGCTGCCGACCAGCCCCCGCGGGCCCGCGGCAGCCATGTGGACGCTCAGGTCTGGCTAATTACCCGCTCATGGCACGGCGATTGCCAGCCGTCACGGCAAGCAACCCGCGGGGGCGCCATCGCCGCGGTGACCGCGAGCCCGCCTTGGCGGCCGGGGAGGACGGCTCCGCTCAGCTTCGGCGGTGTGCCGGTGACCGCGATCGACCGGCGGAAGCTCTCCGCCCGGGTCGGCTGAATGCGGGCGCCGGGACGCCTGACCGCCCGCGCCGGGTGCTGGCCGCCGCGGTGGCCGCCCGCCGGAACGCTTCTCACGCCACCCGGCGATCATAAATCCCACAGCTATTACCGAAACGAACAGGTAGATGAGGTTGGCCGTGAAGAACAGCAATATTAATGCGTGCGGCGGATCGCTATCGGGATTCCTTGGCGCCCAGTGCGGGAGCAACGTGAACGCCCATACGCCTGCATCAAGCGCGGTCGCCGCCATGATCACCGGCCCGGGCCGCAGAACTGGCTGCTCGCCCTGGGCCCGGGCGGGCTTGGGCGGCTGAGCTGCGGTCGGCTCGGCGGGGAGGTCAGCGGTGACTGCGGCCAGCTCCGCGCAGGTCCGCGACGCGAACACCTGGCCTACCCGCAGGTCGAATTCGTCCTTGGCCAGCATGCCCTGCACGAACGCGGCCTTGAGAGTGCCGATCACCTGCTCGCGGTCGGCGTGCGAGGCCCGCAGGCGCCCGCGGCCCGCCGCGGACGCTGCCAGCTCGTCTCCCGGTCCTGTCGCCATCGCCGCCCCAAACCAGCACGATCCAGGGGAAGCGTAGCGCGGTGCCGCCCTGGCGTCATCCTCGCAGGTGCCGTGCTCGGGGGAGCGGTCGGATGTCATAGCTGGCGAAGCCACCACGCGACGCCGGAGGAAGCTTCGCCGCACCGGCTGGACACCGGCTGGACAACAGGCTGGACAACAGGATGGCGGGGAAGGCGACACAGACCGGCTCCGGGCAGTGAGACGTGTGAGCGTTCTTGATCTCACGCCCGTTAATGGGCCGCCGCCCCGCTGCCAGCCAGGGATCAGGCGAGGTTCGGGGCCGGGATCATGGCCCTGACCTGGTCCGAAAAACTGGAGCGGGTGACGAGAATCGAACTCGCACTATCAGCTTGGGAAGCTGACGTTCTACCATTGAACTACACCCGCGACCCGCTGACCGCTGACCGGCAGACCGGATGCGCGCTCAGCTCGCGACGTTATCGTACCGGACCGGCCGACATCGGAGCGCCGCTAACTGTGGTCTTGTCGCAGACGGCCGAGCAGGGCGTCGCGCTCGGCGAGCGCCGCGCGCAGGCGGTCCCGCTCGGTCTCCAGTTCCCGGACGCGCGCCTCCAGCTCCAGGACGCGGCGGATCGCGCTCAGCGTCATTCCCTCATCCGCGAGGTTGGCGACATACCGGACAATCGTGATCTCGCGCCGGGTATAGCGGCGCTGGCCTCCCGATGACCGGTTCGGGCGCACCACCCTGTACTCGTCGAGCCGTCGCAGGAACGCCTGCTGGAGCTCGAGCAGCTGAGCGACCTGGCCAACCGTGTAAAGCGGCAGGTCATCATCATCAAGTGGCAACGTGGACACGGCTTGCTCCCGGGATGGTTCCGGGCCCGGACGGGGCCAAGGTGCCTGCCGCCGGGCCCGGACAGCCTATCTCCGCGTTAGGCGCTGGCCTGCGCCCAAGCCCCGTCAGGCGGCGATTTCCGCCTTGGGCGCCGTGGTGACCTCGACCTTGCGGGGCAGGGCCTTCTCGGTCAGCGGCACGCGGACGGTCAGGACACCGTCGGTGTACCCGGCCTCGATCTTGTCAGCGTCGACCGTGTCCGATAGCCGGACGCGACGGCTGAACGAGCCCATCACCCGCTCGCGGATGAACGGCTTCTCGCCCTCGGCGTACTCCTCAACGCGCTTGGCGCTGACCGACAGCACGCCACGGTCGACGGTGACCTCGATGCTCTCCGGGTCGATGCCCGGGAGGTCGAAGCGGAGCTGGATGTCGTCCTGGCGGCGGATGGCGTCCATCCGCATGACGGGACGGTCGGCCACCGGGCCGAACGCCCGCCGCGCCAGCCGGTCGAACTCCAGCGTGAACGGGTCGAACGATGTGAGCAACATTACGATGCACCTCCGTGTGTACCAGGACCTGGTGGCCTAGGTAGCTTGTCTCTCTACTTGAAGCCAACCTACAACTTGAATTGAATATTTCCTATAACGATGACGGAGGGCCAGTGCAGTGACCTAGGCCCCTGCCGTCGGAGGCACAGCCGGGTTACCCTGAACCTGCTACCGGGCAGTAACTCAGTAGCCATCGAAGGAAGCAGGGGACCAAAGACCATGAGCGAAAACGGACACTCCGGCCAGACCGGGCCCGCCGACCCGCAGCCGGGCCAGGGAGACTCACCGGCCACCGTGCAAACGCACGTCAGCGAGGCTGAGGCTCGCCGCGTGGCCGAGGAGGCGCGGGAGTCCGGCTGGGCGCTGCCCAGCTTCGGCAGGCAGCTCTTCCTCGGCGACTTCCAGCTCGACCTGATCCATCCGCATCCGGTGCCTGACGAGGAGTCGAGCAGTCGGGGCGAGGAGTTCTGCGCCCGGATACGGGAGTTCTGCGAGGCGTCGGTCAACGGCGTGCTCATCGAACGGGATGCGAAGATCCCCGATGAGGTGGTCAAGGGACTGGCGGAGCTCGGCGCCTTCGGCATGAAGATCTCGCCCGCCTATGGCGGACTCGGTCTTAGCAATCTCTACTACAACCGGGCCCTGATGATCATCGGGTCAGCATCGCCGGTGGTTTCCGCGCTGCTGTCCGCGCACCAGTCGATCGGCGTGCCACAGCCAATCGCGCAGTTCGGCACCGAAGAACAGAAGCAGCAGTACCTGCCGAGGTGCGCGCGCGGCGAGATCAGCGCGTTCCTGCTGACCGAGCCGGACGTCGGCTCCGACCCGGCCAGACTGAGCACCATGGCCGTCCCGTCCGACGACGGCAGCGAGTACGTCCTCAACGGCGTCAAGCTATGGACAACCAACGGCGTAGTCGCTGACCTGCTAGTTGTGATGGCGCTCGTGCCCCGCAGTGAGGGACATCGCGGCGGCATCACGGCGTTCGTGGTGGAGGCCAACACGGACGGTATCACCGTCGAACGCCGGAATGAGTTCATGGGCCTGCGCGGGATCGAGAACGGGGTGACCAGGTTCCACGAGGTGCGGGTGCCTGCATCCAGCAGGATCGGCAAGGAGGGCCAGGGCCTCAAGATCGCCCTCACCACCCTGAACACGGGCCGGCTTTCGCTGCCCGCCAGCTGTGCGGCGGCGGGAAAGGTCGCGCTCAAGATCTCCCGGGAGTGGTCGCGGGAGCGGGTGCAGTGGGGCCGGCCGGTTGGTGAGCACCAGGCAGTCGCCAAGAAGATCGCCTTCATCGCCGCCACGACATACGCTCTCGAGGCCGTCGTCGAGCTCTCCGCCCAGCTCGCCGATGACAAGCGCCGTGACATCAGGATCGAGGCGGCGATCGCCAAACTGTACTGTTCCGAGATGGGCTGGCGGATCGTCGACGAGTTCGTGCAGATCCGCGGCGGGCGCGGCTACGAAACGGCGGCCTCGCTGGCGGCCAGGGGCGAGCGCGGCATGCCGGCCGAGCAGATGCAGCGAGACATGCGGATCAACCGGATCTTCGAGGGATCCTCGGAGATCATGCGGCTGTTCATTGCCCGTGAGGCGGTCGATGCGCACCTGGCCGCGGCCGGCGACATGATCAAGCCAGGCCTGCCCGCCGCCGACAAGGCACGCGCGGCGGCCAAGGCCGGCGGGTTCTACGCCAAGTGGCTGCCCACCCTGGTGACCGGCGAGGGCCAGAAGCCCCGCGCATACAGCGACTTCGGCCCGCTCGCGCCGCACCTGAGGTACGTGGAGCGGGCGTCCAGGAAGCTGGCACGCGCCACGTTCTACGGCATGGCCCGTTGGCAGGGTGGCCTCGAGCGCAGGCAGGGCTTCCTCGGCCGTATCGTCGACATCGGCGCTGAGCTGTACGCGATGAGCGCGGCCTGCGTGCGCGCCGAGATGGACGCGTCGCAGGGCAAAGACGTGGGCCGGGCCCAGACCGGGTTCGAGCTGGCCGACGCGTTCTGTGGGCAGGCGCGCCTGCGCTGTGAAGAGCTTTTCGACCAGCTCTGGAAGAACACCGACTCCGCCGACTCGGTGGTCGCCGGGCGGGTGATGTCCGACCGGTACACCTGGCTCGAACAGGGCATCATCGACCCGTCTATCCCGGGACCCTGGGTGTCCGCCGCCGAGCCCGGACCGTCGAAGGTAGAAGACGTCCACCGCCGCATCAGCTGACGCCTGGGCCGTCAGCTGACGCCGCCTGGGCCGTCAGCTGATGGCACTTAGGCCACTGGCGTCACTCGCGTCGCTCACGTTGCGGTCGGCGGAGGTTGCCCCGATGATCTTGACGACTTTCCGGCGCATATATAGCTGAAAAGTCGTCGAGATCATTGGAACTGCCCTCGGCTAGCTGACGCGTTCGATGATGGTGGCGTTCGCCTGGCCGCCGCCCTCGCACATCGTCTGCAGGCCGTACCTGCCGCCGGAACGTTCGAGTTCGTGCACCAGCTTGGTCATCAAGATCGCGCCGGTCGCGCCGAGCGGATGCCCCAGCGCGATCGCGCCGCCGTTCGGGTTGGTCTTTTCCAGCGATGCGCCGGTGTCAGCCGACCACGCGATCAGCACCGGCGCGAACGCCTCGTTGACCTCGAAGACGTCGATGTCGGCCACGTCCAGGCCGGCCTTGGCCAGCACCTGGTCGGTCGCCGGAATCGGCCCGGTCAGCATGTAAACCGGGTCCGCGCCGATCACGGTCAGCGCGCGGATCCGGGCCCGCGGTGTCAGGCCATACCGCTGGACAGCGGCCTCCGACGCCACCAGGAGAGCGGCGGCACCGTCAGAGATCTGGGACGCCGTCGCGGCAGTGAGCTCCCAGCCCTCGCGGAGCGGCTTCAGCTCGGCCATCTTCTCCAGCGAAGTGTCCCGGCGCGGCCCCTCGTCGGTGTTCACCCCGTCGACCGGCGTGATCTCGCGGTCGAACCTGCCCTCGTCGATCGCCCGCAGCGCCCGGGTGTGGCTCTCCAGCGCGAACTGCTCCAGCTGGGCTCGCTTGATCCCCCACTTCTCGCAGACCAACTGGGCCCCGCGGAACTGGGAGATCTCCTGGTCGCCGTAGCGATCCCGCCAGCCCTTGCCGAACGGCGGCGGCATCCCCTTCTCCATGCCCAAAGTGACGGTCGAGCCCATTGGCACGATGCTCATGCTCTCCACGCCGGCGGCGACAACGAGATCCTGGGTCCCCGACAGCACCCCCTGCGCGGCGAAGTGCACGGCCTGCTGCGACGAGCCACACTGGCGGTCGATGGTGACGCCCGGCACGTTCTCGGGCAGTCCGGCGGAAAGCCAGGCCTGCCGGGCGATGTCGATGGTCTGCGGCCCGATCTGCGAGACACAGCCCATGATCACATCGTCGATCGCCGCCGGGTCGGCACCGGTCCGTGCTACCAGCTCAGTGAGCACGTGCGCGGCTAGATCCACTGGGTTAACCGTCGACAGGCCGCCGTTGCGCCTGCCCACCGGGGTACGTACCGCGCCGACGATGTATGCCTCTGCCACCTGACCTCCATTGACAAGCCCCTCGGCCGAGCCCGCGATGCCGCCCACCGGGGCACGCCGCTGATCCGGCCAGTCAGTTCGAGGTTACCCCGCAGTACAACTCAAGCCATAGGCGTCCGCGGCGGGCTAACCAGTCAGGCCGCGCTCAAGCCGTGCGGCTCGGCCCGATAGCCATGAAAGGACAGCGCGGCGCGGCTGGATAACCAGGACAGGACGGCGGGCGAGCCGGGCGAGGTTGTGCCGTCGGCCACAGGCTGAGCCGCGGACCCGAGGCTGAGCCGCCGGCCAGAGGCTGAGCCGCCGGCCACAGGCTGAGCCGCCGACCGGAGGCTGTGCCCCGCCGGCCAGAGGGTGTGCCGCCGGCCAGCAGGCTGATGGATTCGCAAATTGATCAGGTATTTCCGCATCGATTGCCGAATCCATCAGGTGGTGGCGGGGCTGTTTGCGGCGGGCGGGAGCGCGGCGGCCGAGCGGCCTGGTCGGTTGCGCTTCGGGGGGGTCCACCGGACGGCTGATTCTGACCATCCTTGGCTGCCCTCACGGCTACGATCCGTGATGGGTCGAGGTCAGCGCGTAAGAGGGAACGCGCCGGGGAGTCCTTGCGCCGCACGGGAAGATACGGGGACAGTGACAAAAACTATCGAAGACGCGGCAGGCATGGTCAGTATCGGCCAGCTTGCGAAGGATGCGGGGGTCAGCAGCCGGACAATCCGGTACTACGAGGAACTCGGGATCCTGCCCGAACCGAAGCGCTCCCCCGGCGGCACCCGCAAGTACCCACGCGAGTACCAGGGCTATATCGAGACGGCGCTCGCGCTCAAGGATCTCGGATTCCGGCTCGAGGAGATCAAGCCGCTGGCCAGGCTGGCGCTGGGCCGCTCGGTCAGCGCGGGCCAGCGGGATAACGCGGCCAGGATGGTGGATGACAGGATCGAGGCGCTGGCCAGGCAGGTCGACATCCTGCGCAGGCTGCGCGACTCGGTGCGCGGCCCCGGCCAGGTCGCCTAGCGGCAGGGCTACGCGGCAAGCCCTGGGCGGCAGGGCTACGCGGCAAGCCCCTGGGCGGCAAGCCCTGGGCGGCCAACCCCGGTTGCCTGGCAGCGGCTCTGCGGGAACGCTGGATCGGCCAGCGGCGGTGCTTCTGGGCGGCTCGATCGGCTGCGTGGCAGGGACTTTCCCGGTGGCGGGCTTATGCTCAGAAGAGCGAGACTCCTGGGAGGGTCACGGTGGCCGAAGGCCTGATACTGCTGGGATTCCTGGCCGTGCTGGCGACCATATTCATCGTCCGGGTCCGTCGGCGCCTTGGCTTGGCGTCCACCCACAAGACCTGGGCGGTGGTCATAGCCGTTTTTGTCGTTTTCGTCCTCGGCCTGTGGGCGTCAGCCACGCACTGACCTAGGCGAACGGCGACCAAACGGTCAGCCGACGGCCAGCTGCGCGGAACCCTCCTTGATCTGCCGCCCGGAACCCTCCATTATCGGCATCTCGAACCAGACCGCCTTGCCCTCATTGGTCGGCCGCGATCCCCACCTGGTCGCCAGCTGATCGACCAGATAGAGCCCGCGGCCGCCTTCGTCGGTCTCGCCCGCGGTACGGATTCTCGGCAGCCGCAGATCGGCGTCGAACACCTCGACCCAGACCGACGCCGACCCGCGCCGCAGCCGCAAGGTGAAGTCCTTGCCGGCCGCGACGGTCAGGCGGCCGCCGAGCGGGGAACCTGACCAGTCCTCGATGATCTCCGGAATCGCCGTGCCTGACGGCTCGAAGACGAACTCATGCCGCGGGGTCGGTGAGACCGCCGCATGGAGCACGACGTTGGTGACGACCTCCGATACCAGCAGGCAGGCCAGATTGGCCTGCTCGAGGTCCATGCCCCAGGCCAAGAACGTCTCGTGCGCCGCTCGCCTGGCCTCCGACACCCTGATCGGCTCGGCGGGGAAGGTGTAGTCCCAGGAGGCCAGGTTGACCGGCGAGGTGCGGACGACCACGATCGCCATGTCGTCGTCGATCTCGCCGGGCACGGCCTCCTCGGCGGCCTGCGCGATCGCCTCGACGTTTCCTGATCGTGCTGCGTCCACCGCATCGCGGAGCATCTGCTGCGCCTCGGCCTCGGTGTAGTGGCCCTTGCCGTCCGCTCGGTGCCGCCGGTCGGTCAGCCCGTCGGTGTAGAGGATGAGCGTGTCGCCCGCGGCCAGTTCGTGCGTCTCTTCCCGGTAGGTCGGAATGCCGGGCATGTTCTTGCCCTTGACGCCGAGCAGCAGGCCCTTGTGCTTGATCTCCATCTGGGCGACCCCGCCCGCGGTGATCAGCAGCGGCGCGTCGTGACCGGCGTTGGCGAAGGACAGTTGGCGCGACCAGGCGTCATAGACCAGATACGTGCAGCTGACGATGGGCGGGTCGGCGCCGGGCGAGCCCGGCTGGTCCGCTGCGGGCGCCAGCATCCGGCACCAGTCGTCCAGTCTGCGCAGGATCTCAGCGGGCGGCTTGTCATCCTGGGCGAACGCGCGCAGCGCAGCACGAAGCTGGCCCATGATCGCCGCGGCGCGGGCGCCCCGGCCTTCCACGTCGCCGATGACGATGCCGACCCGGCCCGCTGACAGCGGGATGATGTCGTACCAGTCGCCGCCCACCTGGGTCTGGATGCCCTGCCCGTGGGTCTCAAGCGGCTTCGCGGGCACGTATTTGTAGGCGACCTCCAGGCCGTCCAGGGCGGGCGGCGCCTGGGGCAGCAGACTGGTCTGGAAGGCCAGCGCCGTGCGGCGTTCTTCCTCGAAGAGCATGGCGTTGTCGATGGCAATCGCGATCCGGCTGGCGATCGCGCCGAGGAAGTCCCGGTCGTCGGCCCCGTAGTGCAGATCGCTGCGGTCGGTCAGCCTGGACAGCGCCAGCGTTATTACCCCGAGCAGTTCGCCCCGGGCCACCAGCGGCGCCGCCACGATCGAGATGAGCCCGATGTCGTCGCTGGCCCGGAGGCTGGCCACGCTGGGCGCCGGGTACCGCTCCTCGGCCAGGTCGGCCACCACGACCGGTTCCATCAGGCTCATCGCCTGCTGGCAGAAGTGCCCATCCGGATAGCTGATCTGCTGGCCCACCGTCGCCCAGGTTCCCGGCGCCGGCTCCCAGCCGCCCGCGCTGCGCTGCACGCGGCGGATCAGCTTGTCGCCCTGGAACAGGTCGATGAAGCAATGATCGGCGAACTGCGGCACCAGCGTCTCGGAGACGTGCCGCAGCGTGGTGTCCAGCTCAAGCGAGCCGGCCAGCCGCTCCCCGATGCGCTCCAGCAGGCCGATCCGGTCCCGCTCGCGCTGGCTGCCCCGGCCCGCGGCCGCGCGCGCCATGATCATGACGCCGCTGATCGAGCCCGACGGCAGGCGCAGCGGGACCGCCTGGGCGCGCACGAAGACCCGGGACCGGTCCGCCCGCTCGCTGACGAACGTCCCTTCCCACACCTTGCCCCGCAGTACCTGCCGAGTCAGCTCGCCGGTCCGCCGCACGTCTTCTTCTTCGAAGCCAAGAGAATGCAGCGGACGCCCGGCCAGCTGCTCGGCGGCATCGGGAAAGCCGAACAGCTGAACCGCAAAAGAATTCGCATAACGCAGATTGCCCTGGGTATCCGTCACCACCACGGCCGTCTCGACCTGCTCAAGAATGTCCGCCGCCGCTAGCAATGGCTCATGCGGGCCCGCGTCGGGCGCGTTCACGCGGATACCCCCTGGTCAGGAGCGCTATCGCAAACGGCCCTCCGGCGGCAGCGCTGGAGATCTCGTGGCGAAAACGTGCGCGGCAACCCAGCGGGGCAGTTCCGCCTCGGTACCGCCGGCCTTGTTATCACAGCTCACCCATACACCGTCGTCGCTTGCCGTCAACTCGACCTCATGGCCGGGCTGAATCCCGACATTCTTGAGTTTAAGCATCAGCCCGGCGTCACTCTGGACTTGTTCGCTGATCCGGCGAACCACAACCCGCTGGGGGCGCCCGGTGGCGATCATTGTCATGGCCGTACTGCCGTCCCGCGCCGCCGCGTCCGCGCGCTCGCCAGCGTCCGCGGGGACGCCGAGCTCGTCAAGGCCGGGAATGGTATTGCCGTGGGGGCACCGGACCGGATAGTCGAGCAGTTCGACGAGCCTGCGTTCCACGCTGTCGGAGATCACGTGCTCCCAGCGGCAGGCCTCGATGTGGACCTCCTCCCATGGCAGCCCGATGACCCCGACTAGGAGGCACTCGGCCAGCCGGTGCTTGCGCATGACCCGCATGGCCAGCGCGCGGCCGGTCCCGGTCAGCGAAAGCTGGCGGTCGCCTTCGACACGCAGCAGCCCGTCGCGCTCCATCCTGGCCACCGTCTGGCTTACGGTCGGCCCACTCTGCGACAGTCGCTCGGCAATGCGTGCGCGCAACGGGACGATACCTTCCTCTTCCAGTTCAAAGACCGTGCGAAGGTACATCTCCGTCGTGTCGATCAGCCCGTGCGCCGTCAAGAGGAACTCTCACCTCCTGAGCCGATGCTATGCGGGATGGCAGCTTCCCTGACCTTAAGGTCAGGAAAGCTCAGGGCGCCAGCCGCTCCCGCAGCCAGCGCCCGTCCTCACGGCGGTACCTGAGCCGGTCGTGCAGCCGGTTCACCCGGCCCTGCCAGAACTCGCATACGTCGGGCACCAGCTGGTAGCCGCCCCAGAAATCGGGCATCGGCACCTGCGTGCCATCCGGCCAGCGCTCCTCGAGCTCGGCATACCTGCGCTCAAGCTCGTCACGAGAGCCGATCACCGACGACTGCCTGCTGGCCCACGCGCCAAGCTGGGAGCCACGCGGGCGCGAGGCGAAATAGGGCGCGCTCTCCTCCGTGGTCAGCGCCCGGACCGCGCCCTCGATGATCACCTGCCGGTGCATCGGGTACCACGGGAAGCACACGCAGGCGCGCGGCACCTCGGCTAGGTCGGTGCCCTTGCGGGAGGTCCGGTTGGTATAAAACGTGAAACCGTCGGGGCCATAGCTCTTGAGCAGGACGGTCCGGGCCCGGGGGCGGCCGCTCGCGGAGACCGTCGCCAGCACCATGGCCGTCGGCTCGGCGAGCCCTGCGGCCGTCGCGTCCTCCAGCCAGCCGCCGAACTGGACAAGCGGGTCGTCGGCGGCAGTCGCCTCGTCGAAGCTCAGCCCGGCCGGATCGGGCGGGCGGCGGGCTTGGCTGGTCGTGTCCACGGGAACGATCCTCACACACCAGCCTTTGCGCTGGTCGCCCTGGGCGGCCGGAAGATCAGCCGGTCGGGACAACGAGGCGGCCGCGCACGCCCGGGAATCCAGGCCGGGGCCACCAGGAACGGCGCAGCATGGCTGACCGGGAATCCAGGCCGGGGCCACCAGGAACGGCGCAGCATGGCTGACCGGGAAGCGGCAGCCGGACCCACGAAGACCCGCGAGCCGGGGCCAGCGGGGAAGGGCCGCTGGCACGCGGGGCACCGCAGCCGCCCAACGGGCAGCCGGACTACGCGGGCACACTCGCCGCGAGGTTCAATAGAGCGGCTGGCGCCTCGCCCGCCGGCCCGCCCGGGCCGCCGCCGGCCGCCAGCCAAAGCAGACGGAGGAATGACAGATGTCCGACTTCATACCCGGCCTGGAGGGCGTCGTCGCGTTCGAGACCGAGATCGCCGAGCCCGACAAGGAGGGCGGTTCGCTCCGCTACCGGGGGGTCGACATCGAGGAGCTTGTCGGCCACGTGACCTACGGGCATGTATGGGGCCTGCTGGTGGACAACGCGTTCGCCCCGGGCCTGCCGCCCGCCGAGCCGTACCCGATCCCCGTGCATTCCGGGGACATCCGGGTGGATGTGCAGAGCGCGCTGGCCATGCTCGCCCCGGCGTACGGGATGCGCCAGCTGCTCGATATCAGCGATGAGCAGGCGCGCGACGACCTGGCCCGGGCGTCGGTGATGGCGCTGTCCTTCGTCGCGCAGGCGGCCCGCGGGCTTGGCCTGCCGATGGTCAGCCAGAAGCGGGTTGACGAGGCGAAGACGATCACCGAGCGGTTCATGATCCGGTGGCGCGGCGAGCCCGACCCCCGGCACGTGAAGGCCATCGACGCGTACTGGGTATCGGCCGCCGAGCATGGTATGAACGCCTCGACGTTCACCGCCCGGGTGATCGCCTCGACCGGAGCCGATGTGGCGGCCGCGCTGTCCGGCGCGGTGGGCGCGATGTCGGGTCCGCTGCACGGCGGCGCGCCCGCGCGGGTGCTCTACATGGTGGAGGAGGTGGAGCGGACCGGGAATGCCGAGGCGTACGTCAAGGCGGCACTGGATCGCGGCGACCGGCTGATGGGCTTCGGCCACCGGGTGTACCGGGCCGAAGACCCGCGGGCCCGGGTGCTGCGCAGGATCGCCAAGGACCTCGACGCGCCCAGGTACGAGGTGGCGGTGGCGCTGGAGAACGCCGCGCTCAACGAGCTGCATGCCCGCAGGCCAGACCGGGTGCTTGCGACGAATGTGGAGTTCTGGGCCGCGATTATGCTGGACTTCGCCGAGGTACCGCCGCACATGTTCACCTCGATGTTCACCTGCGCGAGAACGGCAGGCTGGGCGGCGCACATCCTGGAGCAGAAGCGCGCGTCCCGGCTGATCAGGCCGAGCGCGCGGTACGTCGGCCCGAAGTCCCGCGCGGTGCGGGACGTTCCCGGAGCCTCGGAGGTGCTGGATCGCGATGTCTGACCCGACACTAGGGATCGTGATCCCTGATGGCCTGTTGCCGACCGATGGCAGGTTCGGCTGCGGTCCGTCCAAGGTACGGCCCGCGCAGCTCGAGCGCCTGGCTGGCCCCGGGGCGGGTTATCTCGGCACCTCGCACCGGCAGGCTCCGGTCCGGTCGGTGGTGCGCAGGATCCGTGAGGGGATGGCGGAGATCTTCGCGCTGCCCGACGGCTACGAGGTGGTGCTCGGCAACGGGGGCACCACGGCGTTCTGGGAGGTCGCGGCCTTCTGCCTGGTCGATCACAAGGCGCAGCATTGCTCGTTCGGCGAGTTCTCGTCGAAGTTCGCCAAGGCGACCGCCGTGGCGCCCTGGCTGGACGCCCCGACGGTGATCGAGTCGCCGCCGGGCAGCCACCCGCGGCCGCGCGCCGAGCCGGGCACGGACTGCTACGCGCTGACCCACAACGAGACGTCGACCGGGGTGGCCATGCCGGTCCGCCGGGTCGGCGGCGCGGATCCGGGCGCACTGGTGCTGGTGGACGCCACCAGCGGCGCGGGCGGCCTGCCGGTATCGGCGGATGAATTCGACGCGTACTATTTCGCGCCGCAGAAATGCTTCGGATCCGACGGCGGGCTTTGGATCGCGCTGCTCTCGCCCGCGGCACTGGCCAGAACCGCCGAGATCACCGCCAGTAACCGTTACATCCCTGAATTCCTGTCCCTGCAAGTGGCCATCGACAACTCACGGCTCCAGCAGACCTACAACACCCCTGCCGTCGCCACGCTGCTGATGCTCGCCGACCAGGTGGACTGGATCCTCGACCAGGGCGGACTCGACTGGGCCACCAAGCGGACGGCGGAATCGTCGTCGATCTTGTATAGCTGGGCCGAGCGGGCGCCGTACGCCACCCCGTTCGTCGCCGACCCGCACCAGCGCTCTCAGGTCGTCGGCACGGTCGACTTCGATGACAGCGTGGATGCCGTGGCGCTCGCCGCGACGCTACGCCGCAACGGGATTGTGGACACCGACTCCTACCGGAAGCTCGGCCGCAACCAGCTGCGCATCGGGATGTTCCCGGCCGTGGAGCCCGCCGATGTGCAGGCGCTGACCGAGTGCATCGAGTATGTGGTGGAGCGCAGCTAGCGGCACCAGCTGACCGGAATACCCGGGCAAGAACTGTCGGCACCGGCCCGTAGGCTCGCCTGCATGACAGTTGAACGGATCGACCCGCCGATTGTGGCGGGCGAGCGGGAAATGCTGGATAGCTGGCTCGAGTTCCACCGGGCCACACTGGCCTGGAAATGCGACGGGCTGACCGACGATCAGCTCCGCGAGGCATCGGTCCCGCCATCGACGATGTCCCTGCTGGGCCTGGTCCGGCACATGGCCGAGGTGGAACGCGGATGGTTCCGGCAGGTGCTGGCCGGAGAGGACGTACCCGACTTGTACGTCACGCCGCAGGACAGGGATGCCGACTTCAACGGCGCCGCCACCGCCGAGGTGGCGGTGAGCTTCGCCGACTGGCAGACCGAGTGCGAGCTAGCCCGCAAGGCGGCCTCGGCTGCGCCGTCACTGGACGTCCTGGCCGCCAAGCCGCACGGCTCGGGCCGTCCGTCGCTGCGCTGGGTCATCGTGCACATGATCGAGGAGTACGCCAGGCATAACGGCCACGCCGACCTGCTGCGCGAGCGGATCGACGGCGCGACAGGCGACTAGCCGGCGCCGGCGCCCCAGGCGCGGCCTGGGGCGCCTTACCGCCGCTCTAGCGGCTGCGGGCCCGGGCACTGCGGCCGCTCGGCCCCGGGCACTGCGGCCGCTCGGCCCCGGGCACTGCCGCCGCGGCTAGCGGCGGCCCGCTGGCTAGGATCGCAGCGGCCAGCTGGCCAGGCTCTCATAGCGGGGCTGGCCGTGCAGGCGGCTGCGGACCAGGTGGATCTGCGTGGCGGTCCATTCGGTGCCGACGAAGCCGTCGAGCGACTCGGCCAGCGAGCGCACGTCGACTGGGGCTTGGCAGCGGGCGAGCGTCAGGTGCGGCCGGAAGGGCCTGCCCTCGTCCGGCGGCGGCGCGCCCGCGCGGCGCGCGCCTGCGGCGACGGAGGCGGCCAGCTTGGACAGAGCGCTCTGATCCGCCCGTATCCCGGTCCACAGCACCTTGGCCCGGGCCGGCCTGGGGAAGGCGCCGGCGCCCGCCAGGGACATGGCCTGGTGGTGGTGCCGGTGCGCGGCCCGCTGCAACCTTGGTTCCAGCGCAGCGGCTGCGATGTCGCTGACCTCGCCGAGGAAGGCCAGGGTGATATGCCACGAGTCCCGGCTCAGCCAGCGCAATCCGGGCCAGGCAGGCCGCAGCGGCGCCAGGCGGGTTTCGAGTTCGTCCAGGACAACGTCGGGAGGCGTGATTGCGACGAACAGTCTCATGGCAGCCGGCTACCGTCCGCCCGTGGCCGCATCCTCGCGGCGGCGGCCCTGATCCTGCCCCCGCGGGCCCTGGCCCGGGCGATGCGCTGATCCGTGGTTCCCGGGACTGACCAGCCCGTCCGCGCCCCAATAAAGCAGGCCGATCGCGACCAACTGGACCGGCAGCACGACGATCAGTACCGGCGTCGCGAGGTCCCAGATGAGGCACAGCAGCACGCAGATGATGGCGGCGGTCCTGAAGGCCGCATGGTCGTTCACGTCACATCCCTGCGCCCTGCGCTACCCGTGCCTTGACCGGGCGGGCAGGTCAGCGGGCCCTTAAGCATGATCCCGTGGCCATGGCGCTGGCCACCTGGTAAGCCGCAGCCTAGCCCGGGGGGCCGGGGTTCACCGAGTTGACGCCGCTGTTCGCGGTGAACTTCGTCGGCGCCGGCGGCCCGGGACCAGCGGCCCGGTCATGGCTCGGCCCTGAATCTCGTGACGCTCAGGCCAGTGCCGCCGTTGACTATCTCGAAGCCCGCGTCAATAGCTGACAGATACCAGCTGCCCTGTACCAGGCCGAGATTCTCGGCCTTCTGGATGAAGGGAAGCAGGCCCAGATGCGGCTCGCTGGTGAGCTGGCCGACCCGCCGGAACTGAATGTAATTCCAGTACATGCCGTGCAGGCTGGCCCTCCAGTTGGAGTCCTGCCAGTCGGCACCAGCGAGCTGGTAGACGGGGACATGATGCAGCGCGTGGATGTGCTGCATGTCGATCCAGACCATCACCTCGGCCTCATAAGGGCCGCTGCGACTGCGGCGGTCGGAGAACCAGAGGTCGAGCGCCACGTTCCAGCTGCCGTCTGCCCTGGTGCTGGTATCCCACGTCACCCACGGCGGCTCGTGGGCAAGCGCCGATACCAGGATCGGAAGGCCGCTGCGGGGGGAACAGACCCCCCACTCGCATCCCCGGCTGATGTATGGGTAAGCCTGCCAGGCGTAGACCACCGCGGCGGAGCTGGTCACCTTGAAGTCAGCACGCCCGGTGGTGCTGATGCATTCCGCCCGGCCGCCAAAGTTATCGTTCCGCACCACATACCGGCCGCCGGCCCCTTGCACGAGCGTGTGGGCCTCATACGCGCATAGCTCGTGCCAGTGGCCGCGCGAGGTATCCGTGCCATGCGCGTGCTGGCCGACCGGTGCGACCAGCGTGACCGGCTGGTGCTGGGTCTGCGGGCTGGTGGCCAGGACCGGGACGTGACGCGGCTTGCGCTGGCCAGATTGCTTGCGCTGGCCAGATTGATGGTGGTGGCTGACGGACGGGATCGGCTGGGAGCTTGGCGACTGCGAGGCCGCAGGCTGGATTCCGCTGGCCGTCCCGCCTCCCGGCCAGAAGACGGCCAGCCCGATGACGGAAAGCAGGACTACGGCCGCGGCTGTCGCGAGCCAGCCGCCCCTGCTCATGCAGGCACCACAATCTGGACCGACATGGGGCGAAGCTAGAGGGACCCGCGCAGGCTCGTCAACTAGGGCACATCATGCGCAGACGGCCCATAATCCGTCCCTGACCTGGGCATACAGCTGGAGAGCCAGCAGCGCAGGCTCCCTAGTGTTAACCGCACATGAGCCGTGTCGTCGACGGCTGTTCGACTGCAGGCGCTAGGAGGTTGCCGACCTCAGACGGGCCGGTGGCGGGGGCAAGCGGCTTTGAGATTGCCGGCGCGGGGAGTCAGGCGGCGAGTGCTGTCGCTGGCCGGCCGGATAAGCGCACGGGAACCTTCAGCACCAGCGCGACTGTGTCGTCGCTGACGTCCGCGCCGCTGAAGGCCCGCACGTCCTGGTGGATGGCGTCGGCGGTCTGCGCTGCGGACGCCTCGCCCAGCCCGGCGATCAGATCGCGGAGCCGGTCCTCGCCGTAGAAATCACGGCCAGCCTGGCTGCGGGCCTCGGTCACGCCGTCGGTGAACAGGATCAGGCTGTCGCCTCCCCGCAGCAGCCTGCGCGAATCGTAAAGCTCGGGATCGGGGAAGGCCCCGAGCAGAGTCCCGGGGCGCCCGAATGTCTGCACCCGCCCGCCCGCCCTGTGCACCAGGGCCAGCGGGTGGCCCGCGGAGCTGATCTGCACCGAGGCTCCGGCCGGAGTCCGCCGCACCGTGGCATAGATCGCGGTCAGGAACCTCGGGTCATCGGTGAGCCATTCGAGCAGCGCCTGGTTCAGGGCGGCCAGGATGACCCTCGGCCTGGTCTGCCTGTGTGCCGCCGCCCGGAGCGTGTAGCGCGCCAGGGCCGTGCTCTTGGCCGCAGGGACGCCCTTGCCGCATACGTCGCCGACCACCAGCCCCCAGCTGCCCCGCACCGAAGGGAATACGTCATAGAAGTCCCCGAGGAACTCGGCCCCGCCCCCTCCCGCCATGTGCCGTGCCGCCACCTGCAGGCCAGGGATATTCGGCAGCCGAGACGGCAGCAAGCTCTCCTGCAGGGTGCGGGCCAGTGCATCAGAGGAGGCGCCGTGCCGCAATGCGACCTGCAGCGCGACCTCGCCGGAGGCCAGATGGGCCAAGGCCGCCAGGATCTCGACGTCGCCGGTACCCCAGTGGCGTGGCCGGCGGTCCGCCACGTAGAGCGCGCCGGCCACCTGACCGTCCGGACCGCGGACTGGAAGGCCGGCCCAGGAGATCACCTCCAGCGGGAGAGCGGATCGGGAGCCGACGATTCGCGGGTCCAGTCTTGCGTCATCGATCATCACCCTTTCGCCGGAATCGATCACGCGCTGGCACAGCAAACGCTCGATCGGGCCCGGCCGACCGGCGAAGTCCGAAGCACCGGGGCCGCTGCGCCCCGAGGAGAGGGGCTCACCGTTCAGGACGACACAGGCGAGCGGCGTCCGCAGTACCGTCGCCGCGAGCCGTACCACGTGATCAAAGAGCTTCTCCACGGCGGCGCCGGAGATTAGCGGCGAGACCCTATCGAAGACAGTCATATATGCTGCTTCCGCCGGTTATTGCGGCTTTCGCGCCAGTATTTAACCGAAGTGGGGTCCAGGCCTCGAGTTGTTTAACTCAACCACAGACCCGGCTGTCCACGCGCGCTTTTGCCCAAGAGGCGCTTAATTGCCAATGCCGCAGGTTACAGGACGTCCGCCTTACGCCCATACGGTGGGAGTGCAGCTGGAATCCTGTCAATCAGCTGGATTCTTTCCTCCTCGCATAAGGCGGCGCAGCAAGTCTTAGCCTTGACGGCCGCGGTCAGTGCCTGGCATGCGGTGGCGAGGAGTAGCGGGCCACCGTAACGGCGATGATGAGCGGCACGTCGAGGGCGAAGATCACGAGCATTATCACCACCACGGCTAGCGGGGCGCCGCGAGTATGGTCACGGATGAACGCGAAACCGATCATCCCGGCCGAGATGACGTAGGCCAGCAGGGCCCACCGGAAGACCAGCCAGAACCGGTCCCACGCGAACTCGCCCAGCCGGGACAGCAGATAACCGGCCGACAGCAGCAGCGCGACGCTGGCCACGGTGAGGGCGACCGGCAAGGCCAGCGGCGGCCGGCGGGGCACGTAGGACGCCATGAGAATCCCGCCGATAACAACCAGGGCCAGGGAAACGATAGCCAGCCCGGCGACCGGCGGAAAGCGCCTGGCGGGCGCCTGGGCGGCGGGATAGCTGCTCATTGCGTCGCCACCCTGGTCATGATGATGAGGGTCGCCACCTGCATCAGCCCGGTGATACCTGCGGTGTAGACGAACCGTTTCATCAGCCGGGCGATCACCTCACCGTCCGGCCTCGCTTTGCGCATCTCGAACAGCACGGCGATGTTGGCTGGCTCGAGCACGCCGAGTGCAATCACGGCCAGCACGCCCACGATGCAGTACGAGACGATCAGCCAGGAGTGGTTCGGGTTCGATGGGGCCAGGTTTCCCAGTTGCAGCGCCAGCTGGAACCCGGCGGCCAGCGTCATCAGGACCAGGGTCGGCATGAGGAGGACCATCTTGGGCATGAAGCGCGCAACGAACTCCGCTCGTGCCTGGACGGACAGCCGTCCAAGGATCGGCCCCACGATGAGCCCGACGAACAGATCGATCGCCGTCCACAGGCCGCCGCCCACAACATGGCAGAACGTGAGGGCCCACAGCCAGTTACCCGCGATGGCGGCGATGACGAACACGACGACCGCCGCCACGATCGGCAGCCCTTTGAGCGGGACAACCTGGATCTCAGGACGAGGCTGCGCCTGGGTAGCACCGACCGCCCCCGCCTGCATACGTCCGACGTCCGTCATCAAGGCCCCCCTCGACAAGCGTCCGGACAAGAATAGCGGATGTGTCGGAAATGGCACCAGAAGCGTTCCGCGGCTGGCCCGGGTCGCCTGCGGGCCGGCATTGGAGGAAACATGACCGGGGCGAGGCTGAGCGAGATCCCCGACACTATGCGCGTCTGTGTGCTGAACCGCCCCGGTGAGCTGGAGCTGCAGCGACGGCCGGTGCCCCGGCTGGGTCCTGGGCACGTGCTCGTGGCCGTCCGCAGCGTCGGTGTGTGCGGCTCGGACGTGCACTACTTCCGGCACGGGCGGATCGGTGATTTCGTGATGCGCGCCCCGCTCGTGCTCGGGCACGAGGTCTCGGGTCGAATCGTCGCGGTCGGGCCGGGCGTCGAGGAGGGCCGGATAGGCAGCCGGGTCGCGATCGAGCCCGGAGCCGCTTGCGGACGCTGCGCCCAGTGCACTGCGGGCCGCTACAACCTCTGTCCCGATATGCGGTTCTTCGCCACCCCACCGGTGGACGGCGCGCTGAGCGAGTACCTGCTGGTCCGCGATGACCTGGCCTTCGACCTACCGGAAGGGGTCAGCGACGATGCCGCCGCTCTGCTCGAACCGCTGTCGGTCGGGATCTGGGCAACGAGCAAGGCGGGCGTCACCGTGGGCAGCTCGGTCCTCATCGCCGGGGCGGGCCCGGTCGGCCTGGTAACCGCGCAGCTGGCGCGTGCGCGCGGGGCAGCCACCATCGTCGTCAGCGACGTTGCCCCGCACCGCCTGGCGGCCGCGAAGAGTAACGGGGCCACGGGCGCGATCCGCGCCTCGGATGTGCCCGGATCCGGCCCGGACTTTGATGCCTTCATCGACTGCTCAGGCGCGCCATCGGCGATCTCCGCGGGCATCCGGGCGCTGGGCCCGGCCGGGCGGGCGGTGCTGGTCGGGACGGGCCCGGACGATCTGGTCCTCCCGTTCGCGTTCGTGCAGCAACGAGAGATCACCGTGACCGGGACGTTCAGGTACGCCAACACCTGGCCGACCGCGATCGCCCTGGCGGCCTCGGCTGCGGTCGACGTCGATGCCCTGGTCACGGATCGCTTCCCGCTCGCGGAGGCCGAGCAGGCGCTCCAGTCGGTGACCAGCGAGGGAACCATCAAGCCAGTCATCGAGCCGTGGCGATGAGTGGCCGGATCGCGCTCAACGCGTTGCGGATTCCTAGGACCGCACCGGCCGGCTGGCGAACGCGATGACGTGCCCGTCCGGGTCAAGAGAATAGGCCGCCTGGTCGCCCCAGTTCCGTTGCCTCAAGGGCGACAGCTCGTGTGCTCCTGCGGCCAGCGCCCGGGCATGGTGCCCGCCGGGGTCCACCACGACGAGGTACAACTCGGCGCGAGGTACCCCCCGCGCTGAGGTGGGATCGGGCAACGCGGGACCGAGCAACGCCTTGATGCCGGCCTCCGGCATGAGGCCGAGCACCGTCCGCCGGGTCAGCGTGAACTCGGTCATGCCCGGGACGTCAAGTGACGGGGACTGACCCAGGACCCGGGTCCAGAATGCCGTCGCCGCAGCCTGATCGGCTACGTACAGGACAAGGTGCGCCGCTTCGGCCATGCCAGCACCGTACTCAGCGAGCGTGCGGGCCTCAGGTGACCATGCGCGCCAGCGCCGCCGGGCGCAGATACTCGCGGGCCTGGACGCCGCGGCTGCGCACCAGCAGGATGCCGACCGCGGCCGTCGCCACGGCGGAGATCACTCCCCCGGAGATCAGGCTCATCCGCGGGCCGAACTCCTCGGCCAGCCAGCCGGCCAGCGGCGACCCGAGCGGCGCCCCGCCGAGGAACACCAGCATGTACAGGCCCATCACCCGGCCGCGCATCTCCGGGGCGGTACCGAGCTGGGTCGCGGAGTTCGCCGCCGTGCTGAACGTGAGCAGGACCAGGCCGGTCGGGAGCAGCAGGGCGAGGAACGACCAGAAGGATGGCATCAGCCCGCTGATCACTTCCAGTACCCCGAAGCCGAAGGCGGTCATCAGCAGCAGGCTCATGCTCGGCCGCCCGCGCCTGGCGGCCAGCAGAGCGCCGCCGAGCGCACCGAGGGCGAACACGGCGGAGGCGACACCGAAGGCCGCTGCCCCGGTGTGGAACACCTGGCGAGACATCAGGGCGGTGGTGACCTGGAAGTTCATGCCGAAAGTGGCAACGAAGAAGACCAGGACGAGCAGCATCAACAAGTTAGGCCTGGCCCGCACGTAGGCCAGTGCCTCGCGCAGCTGGCCCTTGGCCCGGTGCACCCGCTCCGCCGGGTACAGCTCCGATGGCCGCATCAGCTTCAGGCTGACCAGCACCGCACAGTAGGAAGCCGCGTTAACCAGGAAGGCTGCCGGAGTGCCGACGGCACTGATCACCAGGCCGGCTGACGGCCGGCCCGGTGATCCTGGCCAGATTGAAAACCGCGCTGTTGAGCGCGATGGCGTTCGGCATCGCGCCGCGGCCAACCATCTCGGCGACGAAGGTCTGCCTGGTCGGGTTGTCCACGACGGTGATCAGGCCCAGCGCGAACGCCAGGATGTACACCTGCCAGATCCGGACCTGGCCGGTCAGGGCGAGCACGCCGAGCAGCAGCGCCAGGCCGCCCATCAGCGCCTGGGTCATCATCAGCAGCATTCGCCGGGAGTAACGGTCGGCGATGGCGCCGCCCCACAGGCTGAACAGGAGCATCGGCAGGAACTGCAGGCCGGTGGTGATGCCCAGCGCCATGCCGCTGTTATGCGTCAGGTCGAGCACGAGCCAGTCCTGGGCGACGCGCTGCATCCAGGTGCCCGTGTTCGAGATGACCTGACCGGTCGCGAAGAGGCGGTAGTTCCGGGTGTGCAGGGACTTAAAGGTGCGGTGCTTGTTCAGGACTGGCTGAGCTTCTCCAGGATGGGTGCCGCCGCGCGCAGTGTCGCCCGCTCCTGCGGGCTTAGCTCCCGCAGGCGCCTGGCCAGCCACGCTTCCCTGAGCCTTCGAGTCTGGTAGACCAGATCCCGGCCGCCGTCGGTCACGGTGAGGACCACCTGGCGCCGGTCGGTCGTATGCGGCGCCCTGACGACCAGGCTGCGCTCTTCGAGGGCCGCGATGACCCTGGTCATGGAGGGCGGCTGCACCTTTTCGTGCTCGGCGAGCTCGCCTGGCGTCATCGGCCCGTGGTTGACCAGGGTGGCCAAGGCGGCCAGCTGCGTGTCGGAAAGATCGGGCTGCAGCCCGAGCGCGACGCGCTCGATCCGGAGCCTGCGCGCCAGCCGGCTCACCGAGATCCGAAGGGCTGTAGCCAGGCCGGCATCCGACCTGGGCTGCTGCGTCGTCATATTCTTTAGCCTGAGTCATTACTCTTGCTAACGATAGACGGGGCGCCGAGATTCCGTCAAACGATTAGCGAGGCGAACGGGAACGCGGGCTTCGCGGACCCGGATCCAAGTACACCACGTGTAACGCCGGCGGCTACCGTGGTTCAGGTGAGCAGTAACCGCCGCCCTGCCCCGCCGCCGCTGGAGGCCAATGACCAGCTGGTCACGGCGGTTATCACCGCCGGATGGGCGATAGCCCTGGTGACACTCCTCGCGCTGCGGACCGAGCTGGCCCCGGGCAGCCGGTGGTGGATCTGGACCTGCTTGTTCGGGACCTGCGTGGGGCTCTTCGGGCTCTATTACATACCCAGGCTCAAGCGCTCGCGGGCGCGGCTGGCGAAGCGCCGCGCCGAGGCTGGCAGCGCCGGAACTGGCAGCAGCGGAGCGGGCAGCGCCGGAGCGGGCAGCAGCGGAGCGGGCAGCAGCGCCGCGGACAGCGGCGAGGCTGGCGACAGCACGGCAGATGGCGCCGGAGCGGGCGGCGCCCAAGAAACGACCGGGCCAGGCCGCTGACCGGTCCTGCGCGTGCCGGCTCGTTCGTAGTTAGCTGTGATCCAGCGACTCGAAGACCGTCTCGTCGATGGCGGCGCCTGCCCCCGCGACGAGGTCATAGCCGAGCTCGTCGATGACCGGGGCAATCTGGCCGAAGCCGCCGACTGGACTGGCCGCCTCCGAGTGCGCGCCGCAGCCATGGTCCAGCGACACGACCCGCCCGTCGTCGGGCGCGTACTCGTTGGCGCACACGCCGAAGACGCGGCCCAGCGAGCCGGCCAGGCGCACCAGGAAACCGCATGTCTCACAAGGCCCGGGCGCCGCGCGGGCCAGCGGGGTCCCGGGTCCGTGCTCGCTTGAGTACCAGCGCAGCGCGGTCGCGTCGCGGCCGATGGCCGACAGCACGCGCGACCGCCCTGGTGCGGCGACGGGCGCCTTCGCTGCCGACGTCCTGGTGCCCGGCGTCACCGCCTCGGGCAGCCCGACGGCCGCCAGCCGCTCATCCCAGCTCTCCCATTCAGCGCTGTCGTCCCAGTCCAGGATGCCGTCGTCGCCTTCAAGTACGGCGGCAGGCACTAGGCGCTCATCGTCGGACCGGGCCGGCATGAGATCCCCCACGCCCAGGTCGCCGGGCAGGACCCGATCCTGCCAGGGCACCCAGTCGGGCGCGAGCAGCGACTCCGGGCCCGGCAGCAGCAGACACTCGCTCACTGTGACCAGCTTGGCCCTGGAGGCCCGGGCGACGGTCACCGCCCAACGCCAGCCAGCGTAGGCAGGATCCAGGCATGCGAACAGATGCGTGACCACCCGGTCGCCTTCGGCTTCGGCACCGAGATACTCGCCCACCTGCCCGGGGCCTGCCACCTCCTCGGCGGCGGAGCGGGCCAGCCCGGTCGCCTCGGCGCAGGCTTGGTCGAGTTCCTTGGTACGTGCTCGGAACGGGCTCACGTTAGGTAATTCTCCCTCATCGGGTTGCATGCGCGCACCTGGATGGGCGGACAAGGCACTCCCTGGGGCGCCACCGGGTCGTCGCAGCAGCGCCGAAGCAGAATACTAAGGGCATGAGCGAGCAGGGCACGCGGGCCGAGAAGGCCAAGCGGGCTACTCGCACGGTGTTCGCCGCCTCACAGTCGGCGGCGCGGGCGGGCGCCACCGCGGCCAGCGGCACGAGCCGGGCTGTCCACCGCCTGACCCGGGCCTCCGGGGCAGGCCGCACCGGACTCGCGAACCTCATCGAGCTGACCGCCGCGGGCAACGTCGGAGACGCCTTCGTCATCGTGGCGCTGGCGGGAACGCTGTTCTTCAACACGTCCCTCGACCAGGCGCGCAGTCAGGTGATTCTCTACCTGCTGGTCACGATGGCGCCGTTCGTGGTCCTCGCTCCGTTCATCGGGCCGATGCTGGACCGGGTGCAGCAGGGCCGCCGCTACATCATGGCGGGCACCATGCTCGCCCGGGGCCTGCTGTGCTGGGGGATGTCCGCGGCCCTGCATGATCCGCTGACGCTGTTTCCCGCGGCATTCGGCGTGCTGATCCTGCAGAAGGCCTACGGGGTGACCCGGAGCGCGGTGACGCCGCGGCTGCTTCCCGCAGAGCTCACCCTGGTGTCGGCCAACGCGCGATCCTCGCTGATAGCGCTGATCGCATCAACACTGGGAGTAGTACTCGCCGGCGGAATCGAATATGTAGGCGGCGCCGCCTGGGTACTCCGCTTCGGCGCCCTGATCTACATAGCGGGGACGGTTCTCGGCGTGCGGCTGCCAGAGAGCGTTGACGCCCCCGATCCGCCCGGCGGCGTGGCCGCCGGGCAGCGATGGGCGCCCCCCGATGGTCATGCGGTCGCCGTGCCAGCCGCCAGGCCCGGGGATGCGGGATGGCCTGGCTATCCCGGACAGACTGGTTTCCCCGGGTGGCAGGGCGGCCCCGGACGGGCCGACCCCCGACGGCCGGGTGCCTCCAGACCGCCTGCAGCCCCCGGACCACCAGGTGCCCCCGGACAGGCAGGTGCCCCCGGACAGGCAGGTGCCCCCGGACAGGCAGGTGCCCCCGGACCACCCGGTTCCCCCGGACAACCCGGCGGCCCCGGGACGACCCGGCCGCTGCGGACCCGAAACCGCAGCGGCCTGGGAACCCTGCGCAGCGTTGGGCCAGTGATCGGCGAGGCGATGCGCGGTAACGCGGCGCTGCGCGCTTTCTCCGGATTCATGCTCTTTTTCCTGGCCTTCTTGCTGCGCGCCGACCACTTCAAGGGGATTTCCCACAACTTCGCCCTGGCCGCTCTGGGCGCGGCCGTCGCGGCCGGCGGGTTCATCGGCACGGCGATCGGCTCGAAGATGCGCTCGAAAAGACCGCACCTGATCATGTTCGGCATGCTCGGGGTGGCCACGGTGGCCACCGCGACGTGCGCCTGGTTCTTCGGGCTCTGGGCCGCGCTCGCGGTGGCGTTCATCGCGGCGACCGCGCAGGCACTGGTCAAGCTGGCGCTCGACTCGACCGTGCAGCGCGAGACCGGTGAGGAGATCCGCTCCTCCACGTTCGCCGTCTCGGAGACGCTGAACCAGCTCTCCTGGGTGGTCGGCGGCCTGCTCGGCGTGGCCTTGTCGCTGACGGACAGCGGCGTGGCCGGCCTCAGCGTGGCCGCGGCCGGGCTCGCGGTCACCTTGGTGCTGCTAGTGGCCGGGCGGCGCCGCAGGATCCTCGAAGCCCGCACGGTGACCGCCGAAGCTCATGATCATCCGGGCCGCCGGGCGCGGTGAACGCGGGCCACGCTCCCGCCCAAGAGCTGTCCGCGCCCGACGATCAGGCCGAAGGCTCGAATCCGGCTGATCAGGACTCCAGGCCGAGGCCGACGGCTCGAACCCGGCTGATCAGGCTTCCAGGTCGGCGGCGACGGCCTTGAGGACCGCGGCGATCTTCTTGGAGTCGCGGCTGTCCGGGTGCTTGCCACGCCGGTAGGTGTTCGACACTCCGTCAAGCAGCTTGATCAGGTCCTCGACGATCACGGTCATCTCGTCGGGGCTCTTCCTGCTCGCCTTGGCCACCGTCGGCGGTGGCTCGAGAGTGCGCACCTGGAGCGCCTGGGTGCCCCTGCGGCCCTCGGCAACGCCGAACTCCACGCGCTGACCGGGGCGCAGCACGCTCCCGGCAGCTTCAAGCGCGGTTGAATGCACAAAGACCTCACCCCCGTCGTCGCGGGTGAGAAAGCCGAAACCCTTGTCGGCGTCATACCACTTAACCTTGCCAGTGGGCACGTGCGGGACCTTACGCGAGAAGAAGCCATCGGATACGTAACTAAGGGCGCGAGACCAGGCTATCGGGTCCCGCGCCAAATATGGTGGCTCCCGACCGGCCAGAGCCTGGCGAGCAACCGGCGGACCCGCTGAGCGGCCGCTCGCACAGCGACGTGGCCCCGGCCGATGACCAGGGCCACGCCATCCACGGCCTCCCACGTCGGATGGTGCTGGGACGGGATCTCGTGCGAGGCCAGGAGTCTCATGTGCCTCCGCTTGCAATCCTGCTCACAATCCTCTGATCACAGTGCTGCCCGCAGGCCCGCACGCGGCGGCAAGTCGTATCGAGCAGATACCCAATCATGACCACCCGCAACCATTTGTGACTGGGTCATCGCTAGATGCGGTGCTGCCGGTTCCACGGCGGAACTGCGGGGGTCCGCGGCCCGCGCCGGACCCGCCAGGCCAGGTAGACCGCGCCGAGCACGACGGCAGCCCGGAGCAGCAGCGGCCCGGCCACCCCGATCTCGTGGGCATAGGCACGCGCGGTGTTGTGCTCGCCGCCCGTGGCCAGCACGACTATGGTGCCGACGATAGCGGCGACGACCGGCACGGCCAGCCCGGTCACCTTGTCCCTGGTGTCCCACATCTTCGAGGCCAGGGCCGTCAGGATGCCGCCCGTCCAGAGCAGGAAGCCGAGCAGCCAGATCGGGAACGGGTAGACAAGCCCGGCGACGACGAGCAGCGCCACCACGGTGGCTTCCAGCGGGTAGCCGCGCCACATGACCTTCATCGACTTGGCGAAGCCCGCAACCGCCGCGGCTAGCTGCTCGGCAAGGTCCGGTGATTCCTGCCTGCGGTCAGCAGGCAGGAGGGTCGCGCTCGTCCGCGGGCCCATGCCCGGGAACCACTCGAGGTCAGACGCGGCTCCGTCGTCGGGCCCCCGCAGGTCGCTGGATTCCGGATCATCGCCGTCGCCAGGCCGCCGCGGCTTCGGCGGCCCGCCCGCGCCCAGTTCGCCTCCCGCGCCTAGCTGGCCGCCCGGGCCGGGCGCTGGTACGTCACCTGGTCGCCGGAGCCGGGCCCTGGGCTCTCCATAGACCCCGTTCAGTCCGGTGCCGCCTCCTTGGCCCTGAGCCCCGCCTGAGCCAGGCCGTGCGCCGACCCCGGGCCCGGCTCCCGTCCCGGAACCTGTAGCGCTGTCGCTGCCCTTCCGGCTGGCGCTGCCCGGCCACCCGCGGGGTCCCCGGGCGGTGACGCTGCCCTCCGGCGCGCTGCTGTCAGCCCCCCTGGCCTGCGCCCCCCTGATCTCAGCCGCACTGGCCTCAGCCACACTGTTCTCCAGCGCGCCGGGGTCTGCCACGCGCACCTCCAGCAGGCCGCCCTCCGCCGCACCTCGGCGGCCAGCCTTGTCACCCCGCACAACCCGCAGCAGCCTGGCCTGCCTCGGCTGGCCAGGCTGCCTCGGCTGCCTCGGCTGCTTGGGCTGTTTCGGCTGCTTGACCTTGGGCTGCTTTGGCTGCAGCGCCTCGCCAGGCTTCCAGCGCGAGGTAATCGGCCGGCTCACCACCTTGATCTCGCCGGTAAGCGGCCGGTTATTGATGACCGGATTCGACGGCTTCGGCCCCGAAGCGCTCGCCGAGCCAAGGCCGGTCCCCGATACCAGCCATGCACCCCGGCGGCGCTGCGGGCTGCCTTGCGGGCTAGCCAGTCGAGGGCCGGACTGCAGCGTATCGCCGGTTATCTTGACCCCGCCGCCGCGGGCCCCCTGGAGCCGGGCCCGCTCGTTCTCGACCAGCGTCTGCGGATCACCCAGGCTGGCCAGCACGTGCGCCACCTCAACCGGATCCGCGGTGCCCGGGGCGCCGCAACGCCGCTCGATCGAGAAGCGCATCCTCGCGAGGAAGGCGCGCCGGTCGTCCGAGTGCAGCCTCGTTCGCGCCGCAACCGACACCTGGTTGAGGTAGTCGCGGATGAGCTGTTCGGCGCTGGGGCTCATGCGCCGATAATCCCTCTTTAACCGGGACTTGTGGAGTCAGCTCGCGTAGAAAGCAGGCCGGACCATCCGGCTGGCCGGCGGCAGCCGAACCCGCTGCAGAGCGGAAAAAGACGAAGAGGCGGTCCCGGCTCAGCCGGGACCGCCTCCTGAGGCCTTGACCTGGACTAGAAGTCCATGTCGCCGCCACCGGGAGCAGCCGGGGCCTTCTCCTTCTCCGGCTTCTCGGTGATGACTGCCTCGGTCGTGAGGAACAGGCCCGCGATTGACGCGGCGTTCTGCAACGCGGAACGCGTCACCTTCGCCGGGTCGATGATGCCTGCCTTGAACATGTTGACGTAGGTGCCGTCCGCGGCGTTCAGGCCGTGCCCGGCTTCAAGCCCGCGCACCTTCTCGACCACCACGCCGCCCTCAAGGCCAGCGTTGAAGGCGATCTGCTTCAGCGGCTCCTCGAGCGCCCGGCGCACGATCTGCGCCCCGGTCGCCTCGTCACCGCTCAGCTCGAGCTTCTTGAACGCGTTGGTGCCCGCCTGGAGCAAGGCCACGCCGCCACCGGCGACGACGCCCTCCTCGACCGCGGCCTTGGCGTTGCGCACTGCGTCCTCGATGCGGTGCTTGCGCTCCTTGAGCTCAACCTCGGTGGCCGCGCCCGCCTTGATGACGGCCACGCCGCCCGCCAGCTTGGCCAGCCGCTCCTGCAGCTTCTCCTTGTCGTAATCGGAGTCGCTATTCTCGATCTCGGCACGGATCTGGTTCACCCGGCCAGAGATCTGGTCGGCATCGCCAGCACCGTCCACGATCGTCGTCTCGTCCTTGGTGACGACGACCTTGCGGGCCCGGCCGAGCAGGTCGAGGTCGGCGGACTCCAGCTTGAGGCCGACTTCCTCGCTGATGACCTGGCCACCGGTCAGGATGGCGATGTCACCGAGCATGGCCTTGCGGCGGTCGCCGAAGCCGGGTGCCTTGACGGCGACCGACTTGAACAGGCCACGGATCTTGTTGACGACCAGCGTCGCCAGGGCCTCGCCCTCCACGTCCTCGGCGATGATGACCAGCGGCTTGCCCGACTGCACGACCTTGTCGAGCAGCGGAAGCAGGTCCTTGTTGGCCGACACCTTCGAGTTGACGATGAGGATGTAGGGGTCCTCCAGGACCGCTTCCATCCGCTCAGGGTCAGTCGCGAAGTAGTGCGAGATGTAGCCCTTGTCGAAGCGCATGCCCTCGGTGAGCTCAAGCTCGAGCCCGAAGGTGTTGCTCTCCTCGACCGTGATGACACCTTCCTTGCCGACCTTGTCCATCGCCTCGGCGATCATCTCGCCGATAGCGGTGTCCCCGGCCGAGATGGAGGCGGTCGAAGCGATCTGCTCCTTGGTCTCCACATCCTTGGCGAGCTTGGAAAGCTCCTCGCTCACCCGCTCGACGGCCGACTCGATGCCGCGCTTGAGCGACATCGGGTTGGCGCCGGCGGCCACGTTGCGCAGGCCCTCACGGACCAGCGCCTGCGCGAGCACAGTCGCCGTCGTGGTGCCGTCACCCGCGACATCGTCGGTCTTCTTTGCTACTTCCTTGACGAGCTCCGCGCCGATCTTCTCCCACGGGTCCTCGAGCTCGATCTCCTTGGCGATGGACACGCCATCGTTGGTGATCGTGGGGGCGCCCCACTTCTTCTCGAGTACCACGTTCCGGCCCTTAGGGCCGAGGGTTACTTTGACGGCGTCGGCGAGCTGGTTCATGCCGCGTTCGAGGCCGCGCCTGGCGTCCTCGCTGAACGCGATCATCTTCGCTGCCATAGGCTCCAGTCCTCCGGAACTTTGTGCCTTGCGTGCAGATCGAGCCGACGCCCGCGACGGCCGGCATGACCAGCCCGGCAGTCCCTGCCTGCCGTCTGATCAGCCTCATCGCCCCGACCACGCCACATTTCGTTGTCACTCTCACCCCGAGAGTGCCAACGACTTTTTTAGCACTCTCAGGGCGAGAGTGCAAACCAGCGGCCATTCCCGCTCCCCAGGGCGCTGCGCTGCCCGGGAGTCGGCGCGGCCCCCGGGACTCGGCCCGGCTCCCGGGACTCGGCGCGGCCGGCCGACTGCAGCCTGATGGATTCGGGAATTCATCAGGAAATGTCTGATGGATTCGGGGATTCATCAGGCGGCCGCGCCCGGCTCCCACCCCCAGGCCGGGTGAAGTGTGAGGCTGCTGTGACACAAGGGCCTCCTGTGGCACAAGGGAGCTGGACACGGCACCGGACACGCCAGCGGACACGCCAGCGGACACGGCACCGGACACGCCAGCGGACACGGCACCGGACACGCCAGCCCGACGGCGCCGGGTGCGCCGCCAGGGGCAAGCCGGACGCGGGACGGCGGGATCCGCCCGCGCATGCGGGATCCGCCCGCGCATGCCAGAAGGCCCGGACCCTTAGCTGGGTACCGGGCCTTCTAGCGCGTCATCAGAGACTTACACGGTGCGCACAGCCTCAGCCTGCGGCCCGCGATCGCTCTGCGTGATCTCGAATTCGACCCGCTGGCCTTCTTCGAGGCTGCGGTAGCCATCCGACTGGATGGCTGAGAAGTGCACAAACACGTCCCTACCACCGTCGACCGCGATGAAGCCGTAGCCCTTGTCCGCGTTGAACCATTTGACGGTGCCCTGAGCCATTACCAACAACTCCCTAACTCTGCTCGGGCTTCGGGTTCCGCCCTTGCAACCGCGAAACCCGTCGATCGCGGAACTAGCCAGACGTGCTAGACAGGCTGAGCCTGCCGTTCTCGTCGTGCCGACAGCGACCGGACTCGACTTTACAACGTGGCGTGCGCACTCGTACCGAGTTACTCCCCTAAAACGGCTCACTCACGTGCAGCGGCCCCCAGCCGGGCCAGTGCCGCCCCGGGCCGGCAGCATGCCTGGCAGTGCCCGATCCAGGTCATCGACCGCCCCGCTGAACCCCGGTTTCGGCTCAGCCGCCCGCCACGGCAGGAATCACCGATACCTGGATTCCAGACGGCACGGCGGTGTCGAGTCCCTGCGCCAGCCGGACATCCTCATCCCCGACGTACACGTTGACGAACCGGCGCAGCTTGCCTGTGTCATCGAGAATCCGGCCGGCCAGCCCCGGGTAACTGGCGTCCAGCCCGCTGATGACCTCGCGCAGGGTCCCGGGCTCGGCCGTGACCTCCGCGGCGCCGCCGGTGTAGGTGCGCAGGATCGTAGGGATGCGTACGGACACGCTCATGTGCTGCCTGCCTTCATGATTCCAGTTCGGCGAATGCCGCAAGCGACGGCCTGATCGGGCCCGAGGTATGCACCGAGCCCGCGACCGCGTCCAGGGTCTTCAGGCCATCGCCCGAGTTGATGATTACGGTCTCGGCGCCTGGATCCAGCAGCCCGTCGGCCAGCAGCCTGCGCAGGGTGGCCAGCGTGACGCCGCCCGCCGTCTCGGCGAAGATGCCCTCGGTGGCGGCCAGCAGCTTGATCGCATCGACGATCTCGGCGTCGGACACGTCGGCCACCGCGCCGCCCGTCCGGCGCACCACGTCGAGCACGTAGGGCCCGTCGGCCGGGTTCCCGATCGCCAGCGACTTGGCGATCGTGGCCGGCCGCACGGGCTGCACCACATCGTGACCGGCGCGGAACGCGGCCGCCACCGGCGCGCAGCCGGTGGCCTGCGCGCCGAACAGCCGGCAGCCCGGATCGTCAGCCAGCCCGAGCGCCGTCAGCTCGCGGAACGCCTTGTCGATCTTGACGAGCTGCGCTCCGGACGCCACCGGCACCACGACCTGCTCGGGCAGCCGCCAGCCGAGCTGCTCGGCAACTTCAAAGCCGATCGTCTTGGAGCCCTCGGCGTAGTAAGGGCGCACGTTGACGTTGACGAACGCCCAGTCGTCGTGCTCATCGGCCAGCTCGGAGGCCAGCCGGTTCACGTCGTCGTAGCTGCCCTCCACCGTGACGACCGTGCCGCCGTAGACGGCGGTGCCGACGATCTTCTGTGGTTCCAGGTCGGCCGGGATCAGCACTACGGACCTGATGCCGGCCCGGGCGGCGGCGGCAGCCACGGCGTTGGCCAGGTTGCCGGTCGACGGGCAGGCCAGCACGCGGAAGCCCAGTTCGATAGCCGAGGCGAGGGCGACGGCTACCACGCGGTCCTTGAAGGAGTGGGTGGGGTTGCCTCGCTCGTCCTTGATCCACAGGGCCCGCATCCCGAGCGCGGCGGCGAGGTGGTCGGCCCGGACCAGCCGGGTCCAGCCCGGCTCGGTGTTGGGCCTGGCCGCGACGTCAGGCGGCACCGGCAGCAGGCTGGCGTACCGCCAGATGTTCTGCGGCCCGGACTCGATGTCTTTCCTGGTCAGCGGGGGCAGGTCGTAAAGGACCTCCAGCGGCCCGAAGCACTCGGCGCAGGCGTGCGTGGCCCCGAGGTCGTAGGTCTGCCCACACTCACGGCAGGCCAGCTCACGGGCATAACCGAAGCTGGACGGGATCTTGGTCGTTACAGCGATACTCACGTGGCGAGGCCTCTCTCCTCATCTTTCCCGGCGACCTGCTGGCCGCGGGCCGGAGTTGGCACCTGTCACGGGATGGCCTCGCGAGCGCGAGCGCCCAGGAAGCCCGCGATAGCGGGCACCTGACCCGCGCACCTGGCGCGGGCGTGACTCACCGTGATGGTTGCCGGGGCTTCACAGGGCCGATCCCTCCACCCCTCTGGATGAGCGTTATTCAGTTGTGACAGCCATTCTAGCTGGAAAGTATCTGGTTGTCCGCACCGGATCGGGCCAGCGTATGAAGGCCGGCCCGGGCCGCGGTGGACACGCAGGACATGTAACGGGGTCCGGGCCCAGTGCCGTCGCGCCCGATAGCCTCGCCCGACATGGGACCACGATCATCCGCCGACCGGGTACTCATTGCCTCCAACCGGGGCCCGGTGTCGTTCACGCTCGACGACGACGGGCAGCTGTCGGTCCGGCGCGGTGGCGGGGGGATGGTCTCCGGGCTCGCCTCGGTCGCGGGCCGGGCCGACGTCCTGTGGGTCTGCGCTGCGCTCAGTCACGCGGACCGGCTGGCCGCGCGCCGGGCGCCCGGCGGCCGGCTGGGCCTGGACGGAACCCCGGGCGGCCTCGGCGTGCAGATGCTCGATATCCCGCAGGGGACCTTCGAGCGGGCCTACAACTCGGTGGCCAACTCCACCCTCTGGTTCGTCCATCACATGCTCTACGACACGCCGAACCAGCCGCATTTCGGGCTCGCGTTCCGGCGCGAATGGGAGTCCTTCCGCGCCTACAACCGCGCATTCGCCGAGGCACTGGCCGCCGATGCGGGCCCGCCCGCCGCCCGAGCTCAGTCCGCTGCCGCCCGCGATTCCGGCGACCGCGCGGGCACCGCCGCCGCGGCGCTGCAAAGCCCGGTCCGCGCGGCGATCCAGGACTATCACCTGACCCTGGTCCCGCAGATGCTGGCCAAGCTACGCCCCGACATCAAGATCGCGCACTTCACGCACACGCCCTGGGCGCCGCCCGAGTACTACCGGATGCTGCCTGAGCCGGTGGGCCGCGCGGTCCTGGCCGGGATACTGGGCGCTGATCACGCCGGGTTCCTGTGCCAGCGGTGGGCGGATGCGTTCCTTGACTGCTGCACGGAGATCCTCGGCGCCGCGGTGGACCGCGACCGCCAGCAGGTCAGCTACGAAGGCCATGTCACTGGCATCGGCGTGCACCCGCTCGGCGTCCAGGCGGACGAGCTCGTCGCCAGGGCGGCCGAGCCCGACGTGCAGTCCAGGGTCGATGCGCTGGCCGAGGCGGCCGGAGTCAGGCGGCTGATCGTCAGGATCGACCGCACCGAGCTGTCCAAGAACATCGTCCGCGGCCTGGCCGCCTACCGCGAGCTGCTGATCACCTATCCGCAGTGGCGCGGCCAGGTCATGCACGTGGCGTTCGCCTACCCATCCCGGCATGACCTGCCCGAGTACCGGGAGTACACGGCCAGCGTGCAGCGGATGGCCAGGCAGATCGTGGACGAGTTCGGCACCGACGACTGGAACCCGCTGATCCTCGAGGTTAACGACGACTACGCCAGGTCGCTCGCCGCCTACCGGCTCGCTGATGTGCTGCTGGTCAACCCGATCCGGGACGGCATGAACCTGGTCGCCAAAGAGGGCCCGATCCTGTCCGATCGCGGTTGCGCCCTCGTGCTGTCCACCGAGGCGGGCGCCGCCGCCGAGCTCGGGCCGCATGCGCTGCTCGTCAACCCTTACGATGTGACGAGCACGGCCGACGCGCTGCACGCGGCGCTGACCTTGCCAGATCCGGAGCGCAGGCGCCGCGCGGCGGCACTGGCCCAGCAGGCCGCCGCAATGCCGCCCGCTCGCTGGTTCGCCGACCAGCTCGCGGCGCTCGACCAGCCGACCTGAACCGTTACGCCTCACCCTGCACTCGCAGAGCCTGCGCCCGCAGCGCATCCACCCGCATAGCCTGCACTCGCGCAGCCGCCACCGCACCGCCGACGCTGCTCGGACCGGCCTCGCAGCACCGGACCGGCTGCAGCTACTGCTCGCTGACGACCTTGGCCAGGGCCTCGGCGACGCGCAGCTGGTCGGCGTCGGTCAGGTCCGGGTACATGGGCAGCGCCAGATGCCGTTCAAATAGCTGCCCGGATACCGGGCACTGCGCCGCGCCGTGGCCGTAGACAGACTGCCGGTGCAGCGCGTAGGTGCCGATGTTGCAGCCGATGCCCTGGGCGCGCAGGGCGACCGCGACGGCGTCCCGGCGCAGCGGCGGCTCCACGGTCACGGCGTAGGTCTGCCAGGTCGGCGAGCGATCGGGCGGTACGAGCGGGAGGATTATCCCGGGGATGCCGCCGAGCAGGTCAGCGTACCCGGCAGCCAGTTTCCTGCGGCGCTTCAGGAACTGCTCGAGTTTGCCGAGCTGCACCGACGCGACGGCCGCCAGGATGTCGGAGAGCTTGTAGTTGAAACCGATCCCGGGGAAGGTCGGGACCTGCAGGCCGTCACCCGACTGGCGCTCGAAGGCGTTCTCCATGCCGAAACAGGCGTCCCTGCGTACCCGCGCGGCGAGCGTGGCGTCGTCGGTCGTGACTACCCCGCCCTCACCGCAGGTGATCCCCTTGCGCGCGTGCAGGGAGAACACCGCGACCTCGCCGAAGCTCCCGCATGGGCGGCCGCTGTAGCTCCCGCCGGCCGAGCACGCCGCGTCCTCGATCAGGACCAGCCCGTGCCGCCAGGCGATCTGCTCAAGCGGGCTCCAGTCGGCGGGCACCCCTAGGGCGTCGACGGCCATGATGGCCCGGGTTCTCGGGGTGATGGCGGCCTCGACCAGGCCAGGGTCGATCGTAGCGGTGTCCGCGCGCACGTCGACGAAGACCGGCGACGCGCCGCAGTACAGCACCGCGTGGCCGGTCGCTGGAAAGCTGTAGTCGGCGACGATGACCTCGTCGCCGGGGCCCAGGCCTAAGGCGACCAGCGCCAGATGCAGGCCTGCCGTGCAGTTGTTCACGGCGATGGCGTGCCTGCGACCGGTCAACCGCTTGAAGTCCGCCTCGAGCGCCAGGCCATGCGGTCCCTGGCCGGCCAGCCAGCCAGAGTCGAATACGCCAGCTACGGCCGCCAGTTCCGCCTCGTCCATCGACGGGCGGGTCAGCGGGATGGGCAGGGTGGGCGGGCGATCGTCTGTCCGGAGCGGGGGGCCGGCCGGGCGTGCGCGGGAACCGGCCTAGCGTGCGCGGGCGTGGCCGCTGCCGGGCGGGCCGTCGTCAGGGGCTCAGTCACGGTAGGGAGCGTACCGGTGACCGAAGCTATCCGGAAGCGGCTTGTAACTGGAACTTAGCTGACAGTAATCGTCAACGCCTCTATCCTGGGCGGACTGCAGCTGAAAGGCACGGCGGCTGACCGGCCGCCGTCCGGCCGTCACGACGCCTGACTGGCCCGGCGCCCGGCTGGGGTTCGCCCGGCTGGGGTTCGCCCGGCTGGGGTTCGCCCGGCTGGGGTTCGCCCGGCTGGGGTTCGCCCGGCTGGGGTCCGCCCGGCTGGGGTCCGCCCGGCTGGCCGGTCGCCCGGCTGGCCCGTCGTCCGCCATTGCGCTCACCGTCGAAGGAGAACGCCGATGAAGACTCGCGATACAGCGGTCCTCGTCACCGGCGGGCTCCGCCGCCTGGCAACGGGCGAGGCAGCGGTTATCGACGGCCGGGGCGAGCAGTCGATGGACTTCGTCCACGTCAGCGACGTTGCCCGGTCGGTCGGGCTCGCGGAGGGTCTCGCCTCGGTTGTCCAGCACTTGAAGCTGACCGGAGAGCTGAGCTGACTCGGATGGACGCCGGCGGAGCCAACCCGTACAACGATCTGGCCTGTTTCGTCGCCGAGCCAGTCATCGGCGAGGGCACCTGGATCGGGCCGTTCTGCCTCATCGACGGTTCCGGCGGCCTGGTCATCGGCCGTGGCTGCGACCTAGCTGGCGGAGTGCACGTTTACACCCACTCCACCGCTCGCCGCTGTGTCAGCGATCGGGCCGTGCCGATCGAACGGCGCCCGGTCCGCATCGGTGATTGCACGTTCATCGGCGCCAATGCGGTGATCCTGATGGGTGTCACGATCGGCAGTCATTGCGTGATCGGCGCGGGCGCGGTCGTCAGCACCGACGTGCCGGACTTCGGTGTTGCCGTCGGCATCCCTGCGCGCGTGGTCGGCACCGTCGATAGCCGGACCGGGGCGATCTACTACGCTGAGCGCGCCGGTTCGCATGCCGCGCCGACTGGCCTGCATGCCGCCCCGGCCGGCTCGCACGCCGCGCCCGATCGTTCACGCGCCGAGCCAGTTTAGTTCTGCCCGGGTCAATCCGGCCCGGGTGACCGCATCCGGCTTCTCCTGCCGCGCTGCCTGCGCAGCCGCGCGACCAGCACCGGATCGAACTGCGCCGCTTCCGGCCGGTCGATCAGCTCGTTAAGCAGCTGGTAGTACCGGGTGACCGGGATGCCCAGCACCTCGAGGATTTCCCGTTCCTTCGCGCCAGCCACCCGCCACCAGCTTCGCTCGAAGGCCAGGATGCGCATGTCCAGCTCAGACAGCGCCGCCATCCCGCCTCCAAGTCGGTCTCGCCAATTGCATCGTAGGCAGGCCTATGCGGGACGGCTACGGAGACGTACGCTCACCCTTCGTGGCCTCCTTCGATTACCTGACATTTCTCACTGACTACGGCCTAGAGGACGGGTTCGTCGCGGCGTGCCATGGCGTCGCCGCCAAGATCGTTCCAGGCGCCCGGATTATCGACCTCACGCACCTGGTGCCGCCCGGCGACGTGAGGCGGGGCGCGGCCGTTCTGGCCCAGACCGTTCCCTACCTGCCGCCCGCCGTGCACGTCGCCGTCGTTGATCCCGGCGTAGGTACCGCGCGGCGCGGCGTGGCCATCCGGGCCGGCGAGAGCATCCTGGTCGGGCCGGACAACGGGGTGCTGTCCTGGACGGTGGCCGCGCTCGGCGGCGGGGAGCGGGCCGTCCAGCTCACCAACGGCGACTTGTGGCTGCACCCGGTATCGCCGACCTTCCACGGCCGGGACATCTTCATGCCGACGGCCGCGCACCTCGCCGCCGGGGCCGATCTCGCCACCGCCGGGACCGAGATCAAGCTGGCCGATCTCGTGTCGCTGCCTGCCCCGACCAGCAGGGTGCGGGACGGGGAGGCGGAGGGCGAGGTGATGTCGGTGGACAGGTTCGGCAACGTACAGCTGTCCATTCCTGCTGCCGAAGCCAGCCGCCTCGGCGTCAGGTTCGGGTCGCCGCTGGTCGTACGGTGCGGTCGCCGCCAGCTGACGGTGCCCTACCTCGAGACCTTCGCGGCGGTCGCGCCGGGCGAGATCGTCGCGTATACCGACAGCGCCGGCCTGATCTCGCTGGCGGTCAACGCGGGCGACGCGGCCGAGCAGCTCGGCCTCCCGCCAGGCGCGCACGTCCGGCTTTCGGTGGCACATCAGTCCTGACGCTGTTGCGGTCCGCCAGCCCGGACCGGGTCCCTGGCGCGCCGCCTGGACCCGGCCCTGCCGCTCGCGCCCCGGACCCGGCCTCCGCTGTCCGCCGCGGCGGATCCCGGCGCCACCGCCCTGGTCAGCCTGTGATTGTGACTACTTCTCCGCGATGTGCGCTGAAAAGTAGTCACGATCATGGAAAATGGCGGGATGGTTCTGCGGGCCGCTCCTGGCGTACTGATCCTGAACTGCGCATTTGCGGTTCGGGCTAAGCTGTCGCAGGCCGCGCAAATAACGCTGGCCACCACATGCCAGGCCAGTACATGGCAGAATGCCGAATACCCCGTCACGGAAGGCAAGAAGGCGTGCCGCTGAGGTTCCCACGCTCGGCGATGGTGCCTGCTGCCATCGGCCTAGCGGTTGCATGCGTTGCACTCAGCAGTGCACCCACTCTGGCTGATCAGGTCCGCGACCAGGAATGGTGGATCCGCTCCCTGCATGTCGCGCAGGCCTGGCGTACCACCGAAGGCTCGGGCGTTACGGTGGCCGTGCTGGACACCGGCACCGACCCAATGCAGCCGGACCTGGCCGGATCGGTTTTGACTGGACCTGACTTCACGCATTCGGGCGAGACGGCGGCCAGCCCGTATTTCTATGCCCACGGGACTGCGGTGGCCAGCCTCATCGCCGGGCACGGGCATGGATCTGGCCGCGCGACGTCCGGCGTGGTCGGCATTGCGCCTGCGGCGCGGATCCTGTCGGTCAGGGTGACTCTGGCGCCCGGAGACCCGCTACTGGCTAACGCGCGGATCGCGGCCGCGCTGCCCGCCGCGATCGCCGCCGGGATCAAGTACGCGGCCAGGCAGGGCGCACAGGTCATCGATCTGCCGCTCGACCCGGGGCAGGCAGGCGCGGGAGGCACACCCGCCGCAGCTGCCGCCGCCGGCGGCGGCGGCGGCAGCCTGGCCGAGCAGGCAGCCATCGATTACGCGCTCAGGAAAGGCGCCGTGGTCGTCGCGCCCGCAGGTGATGACGGCGGCGCCGGTAACGCCGCCAATTTCCCTGCCGCGTATCCGGGTGTTATCTCGGTAGGCTCGTTCAACTCGGCCATCATCAAGTCGCCCTTCTCTATCCGCCAGGGGTACGTCACGCTGACCGCGCCGGGTCAGGGCGTGATCGCTGCCAGCACGACGTCCGGCTACGCGGTCATGAACAGCACCAGCGCGGCGAGTGCCATCGTGGCCGGGATCGCGGCGCTTGTCAGGTCCCAGTTCCCCGACCTGACGCCCGCTCAGGTCACCCAGGCGCTTAAGAACGGCACCGTATTCCACCCGGGCGGCACGACCGGCAGCGGCTCAGGCGCTGGGACGGTCGATGCGGCCCGGGCACTGACCGCGGCAGCGGCGCTGGCCGGACCCGGGGTGGCACGCGCTGGAACCGGCGCGCTCCCGCAGGCGCTCCCGGTCGCGCCGCCGCTGCCCACCGTGCGCCAGCCCCTGACGTCGGCTCGGCTGGAGAAGGACGGGCTCATCTCCGGGGCCGTTCTCCTCCTGCTGCTGCTGCTGATCGCCGGGCTCGCGGCGGCGCGGCGGCGGCGCGACCGCAGACCGGCCTTCGGTGCGGCGGACGAGCCGGGATGGAATCGTTATCCGGAGACAGAGGGCAACCAGGGGGAACCGGCGCTTGCCTACCTCGCCGCTCCGTCCGCTCAGGCCGTCCATGCGCCCGCCTCGCATGGGGGTTCGCGTCCGCTGACGGCCGCGGGCCTGCGCGCGGGCAGCGTTGGCACCGCAGTCCGTGACGTCCCTGCCCGTGACGCCATGCGAGGGGACACCGCAGGGCGGGAGTCCGTCTGGGGCCGCCCGGTCGGGCGCATGGCCGTGTGGAACGATGCGGCCGAGGATAGCGCCGGGCGCGACGCTGTCTGGGGCGATCCCGCCGGACGCGACCCCGGGCGGCGGAAGTCCTCCTCGCCCTGGGAAGACGCCCCACGGCCGTCGACCCCTTCTCCCTGGGACGACGTCGGCCGGAAGTCCTCAAGGGACGACGCCTCCGATCGGGACACTGCCGATCGTGAAACTGCCGGGCTGGACGCCGCTGAGCGGGACGCTGCCGGGCGGGACGCTGCCGGGCGCGACGCCGGGCGGCGGGACGCTGCCGGGCGAGAGACTGCTGGGCGGCAGACCGCAGAGCACAGCTCTGTCTGGGGCGATCCCGCCGGGCGCGCCACTAGCAGACGGGCGGCTTCGTCTCCCTGGGAGGACGCGCCACGGCCGTCGACTCCCTCCCCCTGGGACGACGCCGCTGGGCGGAAGTCCTCCCGGGGGAGTACTGCCAAACGCGACGCCGACGGCGGAGCCATCAACATCGGCGACGCCGGCAGCCTTGTTACCGGCAGCCTCGATACCGGCAGCCTCGATACCGGCAGCCTCGATACCGGCAGCCTTGACGCCGGGGAGTCCGCTGCCGGGGAGTCCGCTGCCGGGGAGTCCGCTGCCGGTGGCTCCGCTGCGGGCGAGTCCGTTGCGGGCGGCCCCCCTGCTGATCGGTTCGGTGCTGCCGACCGGTCTGCGCCCGGTGGCGACTTCGCCGGGTTCGAGAGCCTCGCCAGCCCCGAGCGCGGCCCGTCCTTTTCCAGCTTCGCCAAGCCTGCTGAGCTGGCCGACTCGGACACGGCCGCCGGGACGGCGGCGCCCGGCGCTGGGGGGAGCCTTACGACCGGCAGGTCGTCGGCCGGACGGAACAGGCCAGGACGAACCGGCGCTTCCCCCGCACCGGCTGGCCCGAGCAACTCCAACGGGCCGGGCAGTTCCCGGGACCCGGACGGGGCAGGCGATGCCTTCGGCTCCAGTGGCCCTGGCGGTTCCCGGACCACCTCCAGTCCGAGCGTCTTCGAGGTAGGCCAGGGCGGCTTCACCGGGTCCAGCAGCTTCACCGGCCTCAGCCCGAGGGCGGCGCCGGCCAGGCCGAGTGCGGTAGGCCAGGTGCCAAGTCCCGCGGTGGCGCCGGTGTCTCGGCCGCCGTCCAGCCGGACGCCAAGGGTTTCCGGCTCGCCGCCCTGGGAGCCGGCGGTCAAGCCAGATAGCGAACTGCCGTGGGCGCGCGGCCCGGCTCCGCACGCGAGCAAAGGACGCGACTCCGTGAGCCCGCCGCGTGCTGAGTCCTCGTCATTGTGGGACAGCGCCCGGCCCGGCCCCGGCTCGTCTGCCACCGATAGCGCGGGTGGTACCGAAGCGTTCTCCCACCGGGCCGACCGCGCCGACAGCGAGCCCGGCGATGGCAATACTGAAGGGCAGATTTACGTCTGGAACCTGGGCGAGACAACGGAAACGTTTCCCTCCGTACCCGGTGACGAGGACTGATCGATCCCGATAGCCGGGCCCGAGCCGACCTCCGGGGCAGCCGCAGTCAGCCGCAGTCAGTCGGGGAGGCAGCAGCAGTCAGCCGGAGCGCGCCGCAGCGGCGAGTTCCTCTTTGCGCACGGACGCATACATCGACACGTATTCCTGACCGGAGAGCGCCTGGATTGCCTTCATCACATCGTCGGTGACCGCCCGCCGCTCCCTGGCCCCGGTGCGCTCGTGGTGATCGAAGGTCAGCGGCTCGCCGACCCTGATCCTGATCTTGCGAAACCTTGGAACCCGGTGCCCGGGTGGCAGCACCCGGTCGGTTCCCACCATGGCGACAGGGATGACCGGGACCCTGGCATTGAGCGCGAGCCAGCCGATGCCGGTCCGGCCCCGGTAGAGCCGCCCGTCCGGGGACCGGGTCCCCTCTGGGTAGATGCCGAAAAGCGCCCCGCCCCGCAGCAAGCCGAGTGCCGAGTCGAGCATGTCCTGTGCGGCGCGGGCACCGGCCCGGTCGACCGACAGCTGCCCCGTCGCCCGCAGGTAAGCACTGGTGAGGCGGTCGACAAGGCCGGTCCCCGTGAAGTACTCGGACTTGGCGGCGAACGTGACCGGCCTGCTGACCATCAGCGGCAGGAAGATCGAGTCCACGATGGACAGGTGGTTCGAGGCGAGAATCGCCCCGCCCGACGAGGGGATGTGCTCGCTGCCGGTTATCTCAGGGCGCCATAGCCCGTAGAGGAATGGCCCGGCCAGCACCCTCGACATCCGATACTGCAACCCGGACCTCCTGCTACAAGCTCGTCACGGCAGTCACAGGGTAGCCCGCAGGCAAGACCAGTCAGTCGACGAGTCGGTCGGCGCTGGAGCGCCCGGATACGCTAGCCGTTCATGGGAGTGCCTTCGGCCGCATCCAGGCGGCTAACTGGCGTCGGCCAGGCTCGCGTCGGCCGGGCCAGGTTCGGCGCCAGTCTCAGTGCACTGCTGCGACGGCACTGGCTGCTCGCGGCACTGCTGACGGCCGGGCTGGCCCTGCGCATCCTGGCGGAGGCCGCCTACCGCCCGGCCCTGCTCTTCAGTGATTCAGTCCGGTACCTGTACCTGTCCGGCGGCAACGACCCGCTGGGCTACCGTGCCCTGCTCAAGCCGGTCCTCCTCGTGGGCAACCTGGACCTGGTTGCCGCGGTACAGCACCTGCTCGGTCTGGGAATGGCCGTGGCCTTGTACATCGTGCTGGTGCGCCGCGGTGCTCCCCGCTGGCTAGCCGCCCTGGCCACCGCGCCCCTGCTGCTTGACGGCTACCAGCTCCAGATGGAGCAGAGCGTCATGTCCGATGTCCTGTTCGAGACACTCATCGTGGCCGCACTGGTCATATTGCTGTGGGACTCCAGGCCCAGGACCTGGATGTTCGCCGCCGCCGGGTTCGCGCTCGGCTCCTCTGCCACCGTCCGGGAGATCGGCCAGATCCTCATCCTGCCTGCCGCGATCTACCTGCTCGTGGTGGTCCGGGGCTGGCGGGTCAAGCTCCGCCAGGGGACTGTGCTGGCCGTCGCTTTCCTGCTGCCCATCCTGGCCTACTGCACGACGTCGCTAGCGCTCACCGGCCACTTCAGGCTGGCCAACCAGGGGACCAACGAGCTGTACGGACGGGTCGTGCTCGCGGCCAACTGTCACGCGGTGCAGCTTCCTGCCGACGAACGTCCGCTGTGCCCGACCCGCCAGCTCGCGCTCAAGCTCGGCAATGACGCCCTCATCCACAGTCCGGAGTCGCCGTTGCGAGACTTCATGCCCCCCGGGCCGCGCGCCTCCGCGATCGCGGGCGATTTCACGCACCGCGTGTTCTGGCAGAACCCGGTCGGCGTCTTTGCCGCGATCGGACGGGATGCTGCCAAGCTCTTCGCGGTCACCCGGGTCACCGATCCCGGAGACACCCCGATCTCGCGATGGCAGTTCCAGACCTTCTACCCCACCTACCAGTACGTGAGCCTTCAGACAGTCCGGGAGGCAGGAAAACGTTACGGCGGCGGCGGGCCGATCGTCTACAAGCCGATCGCCGCCTTCCTGCGCGCTTATCAGCTCGACGGCGGATACACCCCCGGGCCGCTCTTCTTGCTGTGCACCCTGGCCGGGCTGGCCGGCAGCCTCGGCGTCTTGCGCAGGCGCTCCGTCCGTGACGCCGGTCTGGCGCGCTGCTACACCGCTGGCCACTCTGAAACCGCAGGCGCCGTCGATGCCACGCGCAACGTTGAGTCCGTTCGCGGCACCGAGATCGTTCGTGATGCTGAGTCGGTGCGCGACGTTGAGTCCCGCCGCGACGCTGAATCCCGCCGCAGCGCTGAATCCCGCCGCGACGCTGAATCCCACCGCAGCGCTGAATCCCGGCGCGACGCTCGTGGCGGGCGGGACCTGTCGGCCGCGTGCCTGCTGTTCTTCGCCACCGCGGTCATCTTGCTGCTCGCCTCAGACGCGTTCGAATTCAGCTGGCGCTACCAGCTCCCCGCGCTGGTCACGCTCCCGCCAGCCGGAGCACTCGGCATCGTGGCCATCGCCGGTTACGCCTCCGGCCTGCGCCGGGGACGGTCCGGCGACGCGGCGACCAGGTCGGCGCCCGCCGAGGCTGAGCACACGAGCGCAGCTCCGAGCGGCCGGCTCTGAACCGCGCCCACAGAACCGTGCCCACAGAACCGTGCCCACCGAACGTGCCCACAGAACCGTGCCCACCGAACCGTGGCCACATTTCGCGGCGGGCTGATCATGGGGCATCACTGCCGTCTCTGTGGTCGCGTTTGTCACTGGCGTCACAGGGGTTCCAGTCAGAGCAGGGGAACAGGGCGTGATTTGGCCGCGCACCGGGAGCCCGTCTGTGATCTTGACGACTTTTCAGTACATATCGCTGAGAAGTGGTCAAGATCATTGGTCTTACCCTCACTGCAGGGGCTGGCGAGACTGCTGTTGCCAGTGTGACGCGACTGAGCGGCGTGCGCGCACGCGTGTGTGCCAGGGCTGGCCGACAGCGCCCCTGGTGCCCGCGCACCCGGGCATCTACGCCCTGAGTACCGGACGGAATCGAAGGGACCTGAGCGGCCAGCGGTTGGCCTGGGCTGCCACAATCACGGCCTGCCAGTGCTTGGGTCGCCGATCGCCGCAGCTCAGCAGATCAGTCATCCAGAGGGTGCGCGGCACCGGTGGTGGTCCGATCGCCGCAGGTCAGCGGATCAGTCATCCAGAGGCTGCGCGGCACCGGTGGTGGTCCGGTCCGCAGCCGCACGCAGCCCGGCCGACGCGGACGGCCGGGCGGAGCCGACGGACGGCTGGGCGGAGCCGGCGGACGGCTGGGCGGAGCCGGCGGACGGCTGGGCGGAGCCGGCGGGCGGCTGGGCGGAGCCGACGGACGGTTCGGCGGAGCCGGCAGACACGGCGAACGGCCGGGCGGAGCCGGCGGACACGGCCGACGCGGGCGGCTGGGCGGAGCCGGCCGACACCTGGGCAGCGACGGGCGGGGCAGGCGCAGCAGCGGACGGCTCGGCGGGCACCTGGTCGCTGGCCAGCGAAGCGGCGGCCACGACGGCGATGAGGAGCGGCAGCACGAACGGGAGCGTGGATCCCGGCACGCCGACGCCGGAATCCTCGGCAAACCAGCCGAGCACGGCCATGATCCAGATCGTGATGCAGCTGATCTTCAGCAGCGGCACCGTCTCCCATGCGCGCGGCAGTCTCCCAGCCGTGATCCGGTCCGGCCAGAGGAGGAGCAGTCCGAGCCCGACCACGATCAGCGGGATCAGCAAGTTATACGGGGTCGTGGTGAGGGAGCCGAGGTTAGTGCTGATCTTGCGCTGGAGCGTCCCGCCTGCCCCGCCGTGCAGTGCCAGGCCGGCGAAGTAACCGATGTCCGAGTGCCCGGTCACCGGAACGAAGTAGTTGACCAGCGCGAACACGGCGAACAAGGCGAGACCGCTGAGCGCGACGATGACAGCCCGCCGCGCGCTGAGCCGCATATTGGCGACGGCCATGATCAGCAGGATGAAGCCGGGGACCATCGCGATTGTCCCGCCGACTTTGGCACCGAAGCCCGGCCAGCCCGAGGCGATCACCGCGAACAGCGCCACCGCTGATACGACGAGCACCGCCCGCCCGCGCGGTCCGGCCCACCTGCCCCTGGCGATCCGCCGGCTCACGCCCGGCGACAGGCTCGCGCCCGGCGACAAGCTCACGCCCGGCGGCAAGCTCACGCCCGGCGGCAAGCTCACGCCCGGCGACAAGCTCACGCCCGGCGACCGGCCCGCGCCGACCGGCCGACGGACCGAGGCTGAACCCGAGCGCAGCACGATCACAGCCAGCCAGGCGCTGCACAGTATTCCCGCAGCGCCGTAGATGCCGATCGTGTTGTTGTCCGCCCCGTAGAACCGGCCGCCCAGGAGTACCGACAAGCCGAAGGGGGTGCCGAGTTCCAGCCGGGATCCAGTCATCACATCCAGGCCGATGATGGCCAGGGTCAGGGCGGCGACCACCCCGGGAGGACCCAGCGGGTCACGCCGCCAGGGTCCGGCCAGTGCGATAGCGGCCACCACAAGAGCCCAGGTCGCCGCGAGCGAGTACAGGAGAACCGCGGGATGCGGCAGCAGCCACCAGGGCACCAGGCTGGCCAGAAAGCAGCCAGCCGGGACCGAACCCGCCGCGACTCCGGCTGCCCTGGCGATCGCCCAGCGGCGCCTGCGCCGCTCGACCTGCTGCCCCCGCATGAGCACGGCGAGCAGGCCGAAGAAGACCACCTCGGCGATGACGAAGATGGCGAAGAACCAGCCGAACGTGGCCCGGTACACCTGCGCGGATGTGTCCTGGCCGATCAGGGCGCGTATCTCGGCGGCCAGAGTGCCCCGGTCAGCCCGCTGCAACGGCGAGCCGACCGCGCTCGAGGGAACCGGCTGGCCGCGCCAGCCCAGCACGGTAGGCGTGATGTCGGTGAGCTGGCTCATGCCGGACTGCCGGGTCGAGGCGCTGTCGAGCACCCCCGTCGCGTATCCGGGACCATCGACGATTATCAGCCGCAGATGCGGGGCCGTATCGTCGCCCGGAGCGAAGACGAGCGTGGTCGCGCCCGCGGGGAGGGCCGCGACGATCCGGCTCAGCGCCTGGTCGTCCGCCCTCACCGCCGCCGCCCGGACCGCCGCCCCGGCCGCGGCGGTGCCCGATCCGGAGGACGATGGGATCGCGCCCAGGCTCACGGCCGTCAGCGGGCACCGCGCGAATGTTGACCGGCTGGCCGCTGAAACCGACGGCACATAACCAGACACGTTTCCGGACGGCCCGGCCAGGGCGAGCGCTGCGCCTGGTCCGACCGCGGTGGCGCACTGGCCCTTCCCGGCTGCGGACCTGAGCAGTCCCCAGGCCGGGCTGTAGTGGAACTGCCGGTTGTACCGGATCAGGGCCGACATGGACGGCACGTCGGCCGGTACCGGGGTTCCCGGCGTGAGCGCGGGACCGGCCGCCTGCCGCGGGACAACGATGGCCGGCTCGGGGCACGGTCCTGAGCCCTTATGCGGCACGGCGGCGCGCGCGGCCCCGTTTAGGGTCAACCATCCATCCGCCGGGCACGTGCGCGGCGTGATCGTGTGAACCACGAGCGTGCCTACCGACCCCTGCTCGGCCAGCCGCCAGAGCGCGGGAGTCGCCGAAGCCGACACATCGCTCCAGCGCAGGCCGGGAATGCCCACGAGGACCACGGCCCCGGACGGCGCGCGGGTCACGGCACCGCGGGTCACGGTGCTGCGGTTCACGGCGCCGCGGGTCACGGTGCTGCTGGTGACCGCGGTGCCCGTCGCCGTGGCGCTGGTCGAAGCCGGGCTCGCGAGGGCCGGGCTCGCCGGGACGATCGCCCCTGCTGACCAGGCCGCGCCCAGGGTCGCGCCGAGCAGCGCCACTGCGGCCAGCGTCTTTTTCATCCCGTTAACCGTATCCGGGCGGCATCAGCGGCAGGTTCAGCCGAGCCACTGCGCGCACCAAGGCTAGACACCCGCATCCACACCCACAGGCCAGCCGGGTAGACGTAGTAGCCGAACCGGCTGGACGGCGCGAGAGTGAACATCAGAACCAGACCGATGATCAGCCACCAGGTGGCTGCGCGGGCGTCCCTGGGAGGCCGCACGATCAGCGACAGGGCCAGGGCGAGGCCGGCCAGCGCAAGCAGGCCGACGGCGATCAGGTGCCCCGCGGGCCCGGTCTGGGCCAGCAGGTAACCAGGCAGCGGGCTGGCCGCGCCCGACTTCACATGGGACAGGCCCAGCGGGAACGAGATCGTGTTGTCGACCAGGCTGGCCGGCGCCACGGCCGCCACCGGGCCTACGAGGACGACCAGAACCGCCAGCGCGGTGAGCGCAAAACTCCCCACCGCGCGCCTGCCGTCCCGACCGGCGAGCAGCACGAGGGCCACCAGAAGGGCCGGCCACGCGGTCGCTTTCAGGCCGGCCGCGACGCCGAGCGCCAGGCCGGCCAGGACCGGGCTGCTCCGGCGCCCGGGCCGCCAGAGCAGCGCGAGGCCCAGGCACATCAGGGCGAGCACCGGCAGATCGTCGCCGCCTACCGCGAGCGGGAACGCCACCAGCGGCGTCGCGGTCACCAGCGCGGTCCAGCGCCAGCTGTCCCTCGCCCCGGCGCAGCGCAGCGCCAGCGCGAAGACCACCACGAACGCAACGCCGAGCCAGATCCTGGGATCGGTGAGCAGGCTGTTGCCCAGCAGCGCGCGGGCCATCCCGAACGCCGCCATCGCCGGGAGGTACGGGTTATAGGCGTCCGGGTCATGCGTGCCCGCCAGCGCAGCGGCGGGTTCGTAGGGGGTGCCGTGATGGACGAGCAGCAGCGCGCCGCGGACGATCACCCACATCTCCCGCTGGCTCTGGTACCTCGCGGCCATCCAGGTGAGCGGCACGACCAGGCCGCCGACGAAGCCGATCACGATGCTGACTTCGAGGCCGCGTCGCCTCCACAGCGCCGCGACGGCGGCCAGCAGGTAGGCGGGAGCCGCGATGACCGCCCACTCCCGGTGCACGCCGATGCCGCTGACCAGCGCAACTATCCCGGCATACACGGCAAACGCGGCAAAGGCGGCCACCAGCCAGCCGCGGCCGATCGCGGCGACCGACCCCGGCACTGCCTCGTCTGAGGGCTCGCTGCCGCCGCCCAGTGACGGCTTCAGCGCGAGCAGTGACACTCACATCCTCCCCTGACGAGTATCGCGCCGATTTCCTCCGGACGTCGGCGCGGCGTGCGCTTCCTCGGCCTGGGCGGGCCTCGGGCAGAAACCGGCCGGATGACGCGCGGGGTGCGAACGACCAGCGTACTGCGCGATTCGGCTTATGCTGCGCCCGGCGGCGGAGGTGCCGTCCGGCGGGAACTGGCGACAAGGCGAGTCTCGTCTGGGTGAGTACAAGGCCGAGAAACGGGGGACGATGGCTGGACTTCGGCAACTGGCCAGACAATCGGGCGGCGGCGACGTCGCCATGGCCCTGCTGGCCCCGCTGCTGCTGGCGCAGGGCAGGCACGCCGCCCGGCGAGCGCCCCGGCTGCCCGACGCGTCGGGCCCGGCACAGGGCACGAATGGCGACGGGGATCCCGTCCGGCGCCTGCTGGTGATCGGTGAATCCACCGCCGCGGGGCTGGGCGCCCGCACGCACACCCGCGCGCTGCCCGGTTTCATGGCCGCGGAGATCAGCGGCCGCCTGGGTGGCACGGTGCACTGGTCGGCCCGCGGCAAGGGTGGCGCCACCACGCGCACCGTGCTCGCGGAGCTGGTCCCGGCCGCGCCTGAAGCCTTTGACCTCACCGTGCTGACAGTCGGGATCAACGACCTGCTGGGCCGCCGGGCGCTGCAGCCGTGGGCGGACGACCTGCTGGCTCTCATCGGGGCCCTGCGCGGCGCGGCCGGACGCTCCAGGCTGATCGTGTCGGGGATGCCGCCGGTTCACCTGGCACCGGGGATCCCGCAGCCGCTGCGATTCGTGCTCGGCCGCCGGACCCGGGCGATGGACCGGACAATCGGTCAGGTCTCAGCCGCGTCCGGAGCCGCTTATGTGCCGATCAACGTGGCCGCGGCAGGCAGCGGCGAGCTCTTCGCCCCGGACGGCTTCCACCCGTCAGAGACTGGCTACCGCGAGTGGGCCCGCCAGCTGGCCACCGCGGTGCCGGAAGAGCTACCCGGGCCAGCATGATGCCCAGTGCGGTGATGCCCAGTGCGGTGATGCATGCTGCGGAGGCAGATGTGCGCGGTGCCGGATGTGCGAAATGCCCATCGCTGGGTAGACGGACTTGGCCAACCCGGCCGGGCGCAGGCAAACCGGCCAGGCAGATCAGGGGAGGATCGGGAAGATGGCTGTACCGCAGGTGAAGCTCAACAACGGCGTGGAGATCCCGCAGCTGGGATTCGGTGTCTTCCAGGTGCCGCCGGGGGCCACCGTGGAAGCCGTCACCACCGCGCTGCGGGTCGGCTACCGGCATATCGACACCGCCGAGATGTACGGCAACGAGCAGGAGGTCGGCGAGGCGATCGCCCGCAGCGGGCTGGACCGGTCCGAGGTCTTTGTCACGAGCAAGCTCAACAACGGCGCGCACGGCTACGACGCGGCGCTGGCGGCCTTCGACGGCACCCTCGCGGCGCTCGGGGCTGACCGCATCGACCTGTTCCTCATTCACTGGCCGCTGCCGACCGTGAGCGACTTCGTGGAGACCTGGCAGGCGCTGGAGCGGATCTACGCCGACGGCCGGGCCCGCGCGATCGGCGTCTCCAATTTCCAGGCCGAACATCTCCGGCGGCTGGCCAGCGAGACCGACATCACGCCCGCGGTGAACCAGATCGAGCTGCACCCCTACCTGACGCAAGAGAAACTGCACGCGTTCAACATCGGAACCGGGATCGCTACCGAGGCGTGGTCCCCTATCGCCCAGGGCGCGGTGCTGACGGACCCGGTGATCACCGAACTGGCGGCCAGCTATCAGCAGACCCCGGCCCAGATCGTGCTGCGCTGGCACATCCAGCTGGGGAATATCGTTTTCCCGAAGTCCGTGACGCCGGAGCGAGTGGCCGAGAACTTCGAGCTGTTCGGGTTCGAGCTGGCGCCCCAGGACATGGACCGGATCTCGGCGCTGAACAGGGACGAGCGCACTGGGCCGGACCCGGAGACCTTCGACATGGTCCCCGACTGAGTCGGTCACCCTCGGCCCGCTGCGACCCAGGTCCTTCCCGACCGGGCGAACACGTACACCGGGCCTGTAAGTGAGTTCTATTACGGCGCGCCGATGACAGCGGTCGGGCCCGATACCGCCACCGACCAGTCGAACTCGCCGCCAGTGATATGACGCCGCGCGGCCAGCGCGCTCAGCCAGGCAGGCAACCGCGCCAGCCCGGCGACCCGGACTACCCCGGACGGCGGCCTCGGCCCGGCCTGAGGGGGTTTGCGCAGCCAGAGGTTAGCGATGGGGAGCCGAGCCGGTGAGCGGGGTCGAACCGCTGACCTGCCGTTTACAAGACGGCTGCTCTGCCAACTGAGCTACACCGGCGGGGACTCCGAGCATGGTAGCCGAAGCGGGTCCTGACGTGCGCATCTAGATTCTGACCTGCAGCTTCGTTCGCGCGGTGGCGTATGTTGGGAGGCGAGCCGATTGTGGGCCAGCCTAAGGCCGGACAGCACCGAGAACGCCAAGGCCACTAAGCCGGCAAAGAGCAGCCATTCGCGCCAGCCGAGCCGATGCAGCTCGGCGCTGCTTGCAGACGTGTTGGCCGCGAAGGCCAGCAGGCCGACGGCCAAGGTGATCAGCAGGCTGTTGATGAACCCAAGCTGCGTCTGGGTGCGCGCCTGCAGGCGAGGGAAGGCGCCCTCTTCGACATAGTGCTGCCCAGAAACGCTGCCAGTTGCTGCTTTGCGCGGCCCACACGCGCTCGTCGATGCGCCCTGGCCCAGGGCTCGGCTCCGTCATCAAACCCTCCGGCGATCAGTGATCACTGGGCTGCTGGTTGCAAGTTAACTTGTGAAACGCGCCTTCGCAAGGTAACTTGTTTGCGTGTGCACCTCATCGCGGACAGCGCCCGACGGCACGGTATCGCCGATGTGGACATGCTGCACGCTGTCCGCAATGCCATCGCCACCGAGGATCTCGACCATGGCTTCACCATGTTTATCGGTCCGGCCAGGAATACCAGTCTCGTGGAGGTCGGTGTCGTGGACGGCGCGGAGGCCCGGTCATCATCCATGCCATGGTGGCCAGGCGTAGGTATCTCCCGCGGAAGGGTGATCGCTAATGCCTCGTTCGACTGAGCAGATCCTGGCTCACGCCGATGAGCTGGCGCGCCGTTTCGCCGAACATGAGCCCGCCTACGACCGGATCATGGACGCGCGGGCGCTGCGGGATATCGCGGCTGCGGTGGAGCGGCGCGCCGTTGCCGAGCGCGACATCACTGACGCCGTCACCGTCGCGCGCGCCGAAGGTCACACCTGGGCGGCGATCAGCGCGATGCTCGGCACCTCAGGAGAAGCCGCGCGGCAACGCTACGGCTCGCCCGCTGCCCACCCGACTCACGATGGGTGGCAACACTGGCGTGAGTACGGTGCGGGCAGCCAACGCCCGCATGAGGCTGAGATGGCCCAGAAAGTATCGGTCGTGCGCGAAGACGACCTAGACGGCAGCCCAGCGGACGAGACTGTGCGGTTTGGGTTCAGTGGCACCGAGTATGAGATCGACTTGACACAGAAGAACGCGGCTGCATTCCGCAAGCAACTGGCACCGTTCATCGAGCACGCTCGCAAGGCCGGGCGGGGGCAGTCCCGCCGGACAGCCCGGACCGCGGCGGGCCGCTAGCGCGGCGGCGATATCCGAGGCTGGGCAAAACAGCACGGCATCGCGGTCAGCGAGCGCGGGCGTATCCCGGCCAGCGTGGTGGGGCAGTACCGCGCCGCGATCGAAGGACGCTGATCCGCACAGCCGTGGTAGCCCGACGGGCAAGCTACAGCCTTGCCGCCGAGTTGGCAGCGCCCGTCGCTAGAATACCTGCCGCTGTCGGCTTAGGCCGCGACAGGAGCAACTTCCGCCCCTTAGCTCCTCGCGGACACTAGTCCGTGCTCGTCAGTCTCGACGCCCTCATCGCGGCATATCCGGATATTCAGCCAACGGCCTAGCCGGCTGGAGTGAACTCCTCGGTGGTACGCTGACCGATCAAACTGAGATACCGCCCGTGATCAAACTCGTTCGAGGCCACGTCTTTCTGCCTCCCTTCTCAGCCAGCGGGTTCTCTCGAAAGGCAGATCATCAGTAGAATGATACTCGGCGAGAAACCGGATGGACTCTTCGGTTTGGAATGTCTCAAGATTCTCGACGAGTTTATATTCCTGGCCGACGCCACGCAGCAGCGCCTCGATGAGAACTGGCACTGCTCGCATGTCGCGGATTCGTCCAAGAGCCAGGCCTGCCCAATATACCGCCATTGTGTCGGAACGTCCAGCCCGTCGGACGAGTTCACATAGGGGGACGACGAGCCTAGGATCAGGCGCTTCGTAGAGGCGCTCCGCTGCTTCTGTGCGCGCACGAATATCGGGGCTTTCGAGAAGACTGATCAGCGTTCGCTCTTTCGCTGGCAGGGGAGCCACCAATTGAGCGATCCGCCTTACCCCTGCGTACCAGTCAGTGGCGAGGTCAACCCATTGGAGATCACTTAGCCGGCGTCCACCACCGATCTCCCGGTCAGGGAGAACGGCATCAGTCAGCTTCACCGGCACGAACCAAGCCTGGTCCGTTGAGCGGATCCTCAATTCTTCGATGGCAAGATTCAGCTCTTCATTGGCGTAGGATCGGCTCTTGCTGACCGAGGCGCCAGAATTGCACCAGATAAAATGTGAACCGGACATGATAGATCGCCGAATCGATTCTTTCCAGTTTTGTCCTGGTTGCAAATCGTTACGATCTAGCCAAACTCTTGCTCCGTATGCCGTGAGCTCATCCGCGAGGCGGCTTACGGCGGTCGCGTCCTCTCGCACATAGGAGATGAAGGCCCGCCCCGAACCACCTGCGGTCGTGGGGCTGCCAGACGACCCGCTCAGTATTGCGACAACCTCCTCGACATACGCTTGAGCGCGCTCATCCATGGATGTGTCTATCAGACGCAACGCCACTCCGGGCAAAGGCACACGCTCACCACTTAGAGCCGCCCAATCGAGAACTCGGTTGCTCCAATCCGTGATCTCGCCTAGATGCACATCTGTCCGACCGGATGCTATCCGGGCTAGAATTTGTCGGCCTTCCTCGAGCAACTCCAAGCGGAGGTTCGCGTCGACGCCACTCACCCAAGCTCCCTCAAAGCTCCCTCCCCACATCAGAGTACGCCGAGGGGGGAAACAGTTGTCGCAGAAGCACTCACATCGGCAGATTCGGATGCTTGGCGCAGGCAGCTCGACGTGGCTACGTGCCGTGTCGCTGAGTTTCGTCGAGGGCGGCGGTGATCCGGCGCTTGGCGATCTCGTGCTGACCTTCGAGGCACTTGGCGTAGACGCGGAGCAGGATCCCACGCTGTAGCCGGCCCATTCGGCGACCTGCGTTGGGGCCACTCCCCGTTCAGCCATGTGGACAGGCAGGCGTGGCGAAGGTCGTAAGGTCGACGGGCTAGTGGAGAGCGGTAACCTTCGGCTGTCAAGGCTGTCGCCCGGGCGCGGTCCCAGGCGCGTCGGTAGGTAATTGTCGCTATCGGACGACCTTCTATCCCCCGAAAGAGTGGGGCGCTACCGAAGTCCCTGAGGTGCTCGCGCAAGAGCGCGGTTAGAGCGGGCGGGCATAGGACCGTCCGGCTTTCGCCTTCAGCGCGGCGCTTCAGGCCACGGTGGTCCCGGTCGGTGCCGTCGTCGGTCCACTGCTTTCCGGCGTCAGGCCTAGCTGATCGAAGGTGAAGCTCGCCCCATAGTTCATTAGGTTCGCCCTGCTGCGTATCGCCGTTCCTTCTGAGCTGAGGGAGCTTGACATCCTGAACCCGGGAGAGAGACAGCTTCCTCAGGTCGCAGGCCGCTGTAATAGAGCACGCCGAAGAGGACAGCCAACCGCGGCCCGCTGGCTGCTGCGCCCGGACCGCCTCGAGCAGCAGACGCCACATCAGCCTGTCCAGATGACCCGCGTGACCAGCACGAGATCGTCAGGCTCGTCCACCAGGAAGGTCACTAGGCCGACCTGCCCGAATGGCAGCGTCCGCAGCGGCCGCTCTGGCTCATCAGGCCGCCGCTGGTACTCCGCCGGCTCGACAATCACGACGGCGTCCATGAAGTCCGCCAGCGCCGGCTGCACCGAGGGTGGCATTCCAGCGAGCTGCAGATAGATCCGAGCTGAGCCCCAAGGCGGCACGGAGTGTATGCACTGACCACGATCCCGAGTGCCTGGTACAAGGAGCCCGCAAACCGGCGTCCCGATCTGCCGTTTGCCTTCGGCTGTGCGGCCTGTCATGCTCGAGGACGCGAGCGGTGTCCCCGCCCCTCTTGCGGCTGTTCCGCCGATGCCAGCGGGCCGACCGTCCCCGTTACGGGACCGGTAGCCTGCGGGCCTATAAGGGGGGAGGTGGCAGCCCGGTGCGCACGCCCCAGCTCGCCACACCTACTGTCAGAATTCTCGCCGTGCCGCTACTGCTGGCGGGGGTGGTTGCAGGGGTCGTGCCCGCAGCCCCAGCCGCATCCGCAGCGGCCCAGACCGGGTCCGCGGTCCCGGCTGCATCCCTCACCGTCGGTGGCTACCTCGGTGGCGTGGCCGCCATCTCCGCCAGCAGCGCCTGGGCGGTCGGCTCCACCGGCAGCAAGGCCCTGGTCCTGCGGTGGAACGGCACCGGGTGGAAGCAGGTGCCCAGTCCCGCCCCGGCAGGCAGCCGTCTGACTGGCGTGGCCGCCACCTCGGCCCGTAACGCCTGGGCGGTCGGCTGCAGCGCCTGCTCCACCAGCAGCCCCAAGACGCTGATCATGGTCTGGAACGGCAAAACGTGGAAGCAGGTGCCCAGCCCGGCCCCCGCAGGCAGCTTCCTGTCCGGCGTGGCCGCCACCTCGGCCAGCAACGCCTGGGCGGTCGGCTACACCAGCAGCGGCACCGGCATCAAGACACTGATCCTGCGGTGGAACGGCATCGCGTGGAAGCAGGTGCCCAGCCCTGCACTCGCAGGCAGCAATCTCTCTGCGGTGGCCGCCAGATCGGCCAGTAACGCCTGGACGGTCGGCTCCTACACCGTCGGCATCAGCATCAAGACACTGATCCTGCGGCGGAACGATACGACGTGGACGCGGGTGCCCAGCCCGAGCCCTGGCGCCAGCCAAGGCCTCGCCGACTTCCTCAACGGTGTGGCGGTCACGTCCGCCCGCAGCGGCTGGGCGGTCGGCGACATCAGCTGTGGGTGCGGCCCCGGTCCCAGCCTGATCCTGCGGTGGAACGGCACCTCCTGGAAGCGGGTGCCCAGCCCCACCCCTGCGGGCGGCGCAGCACTCCGCGGCGTGGCCGCCGTCTCGGCTCGCAGCGCCTGGGCGGTCGGCGACACCATGACCGGCGCCACATCCTTTGGGACCGTGATCCTGCGGTGGAACGGCGCCGCGTGGAAGCGGGTACCCAGCCCGAGCCCCCGGCCCAGCGCCGAACTTTCCGGCGTGGCCGCGACCTCCGCCAACAACGCCTGGGCGGTCGGCTCCACCGGCGGCAAGACCTTGATCCTGCGCTGGAACGGCAAGACCTGGAAGTGATCAGTCCCAGACCCTAAGGCAGGTGGCAGCCCGGTGCGCACGCCCCAGCTCGCCGCACGTTCGGTCAGGATTCTCGCCGTCCCGGTCCTGGTGGTGGGAGTAGCCGCCGGGATCGCTCCCGCGGCTGCCGCCCGGGCCGGGCCTGCGCGCCCGGCGGGATCGCTCAGCATCAGCGGCCTCCTCTCCGCCGTGTCCGCGACCTCCGCCCAGAACGCCTGGGCGGTCGGCAACACCCGCGCCGCTGGTCCAGGCAACAAGACGCTGATCCTGCACTGGAACGGCACCTCCTGGAAGCAGGTGCCCAGTCCGGCCCCGGCGAACAGCTTCCTCTACGGCGTGGCCGCCTCCTCCGCGAGTAACGCCTGGGCGGTCGGCCCCGCTCGCAGCGGCAAGCCGGTGATCCTGCACTGGAACGGCACCTCCTGGAAGCGTGTCGCCATCCCGAGCCCCGGTGCCTTCGGCCTTTCCAGTGTGGCCGCCACCTCTGCCCGCAACGCCTGGGCGGTCGGTGCGGCCAGCAATGGCAAGACGCTGATCCTGCGCTGGAACGGCATCTCCTGGAAGCGCGTGCCTAGCCCGAGCCCGGGAGCCGACGCCAGCCTCGTCGACGTAGCCGCGACCTCCGCGCGCAGCGCCTGGGCGGTCGGTGCGGCCAGCAGCGGGATAAGCAGCAAGGTCCTGATCCTGCGCTGGGCCGGCACCTCCTGGAAGCAGGTGCCCAGCCCGGCCCCGGCGAACAGCCTGCTCGACGGCGTGGCGACTACCTCCGTCGGCAGAGCCTGGGCGGTCGGCTTCAGCGGTACGACCGACCGCGCCCTGATCGAGCGGTGGAACGGCACCACCTGGAAGACGGTGCCCAGCCCGAGCCCGGCCGGCTCCGGCCTTGTCAGCGTGGCCGCCACCTCGGCCAGTAACGTCTGGGCGGTCGGCGGTATCGGCGGCGGCAAGACCTTGACCGAGCGGTGGAACGGCACCGCGTGGAAGCGTGTGCCCAGCCCGAGCCCCGGGCTCAGCATCCTCTCCGGCGTGGCCGCCACCTCCGCGAGTAACGCCTGGGCGGTCGGTGAAGCCGGCGGGGGCAAGACCCTGATCCTGCGGTGGAACGGCACTACCTGGAAGTGACCCGCCGTTGGCCGACCGTCATGATCGCGCTGAACCCTGGCAGCTAAATGCGCGTTCGTCGCGCGGTTTGCAAGACGGCTGCGCTGGCAAACTGAGCTACTCCGGCGGAAACTCCGAGCATGGTAGCCGAGGCGGTCGCGACGTGCGCATCTGCTTCCTGACCTGCAGGTTCGCAGTGACCGTCGGTAACGCTCCCGCCACGCGTAGCGCACCGATCTGTGCGGGTGGCACCGGCCGACGACGGCTCCTAGCAGATGCGAGTGAATCCGCGAGCCGGTCCGTAACCCGTCTCTCGGTAGTCGAGCTTGATGAGGGGGCAGAAGGGGACCGCCCGCAGACCTTGGGCGCCGGGACCGGAGTCTGCTGCCCTGCACAGAATTCGGTCGAGGTCCTGACACTCTTGGAGCGCCGGCGTGATCCCGCGGATCGTGTGACGGGTCGGTGATCGGGACTCCAGCGGGCAGAGGATCGCGATGACGACGCAGCCAAGGGACTGGGACGCAGAATACGTGGCCAGCACGCCGCCGCCGTGGGACATCGGCCGGCCGCAGCCGGCGTTCGTCCGCCTGGCGCGCAGCGGCATGCTCTGCGGCCGGGTGCTCGACGTGGGCTGCGGCACGGGGGAACACGCGCTGCTCGCAGCCGCCCACGGTGCGGATGCCATGGGGGTCGACGTGTCGCCGCGCGCCATTGAGCAAGCCCGCGGGAAGGCCGCCGCACGAGACGTGACGGACCGATTCGAGGTGGCCAGCGCGCTGAACCTCAGCCAGCTCGCCATGACCTTCGACACGGTCATCGACAGCGGCCTGTTCCATGTCTTCGACGACGAGGATCGCGCCCGGTACGTCACCAGCCTGGCGACGGTGCTGCGGTCCGGAGGCAGCTGCTACCTGATGTGCTTCAGCGACCGCCAGCCGGGAGACTGGGGGCCCCGCCGGGTCCGCCAGGACGAGCTGGCAGCCGCGTTCGCCGAGGGCTGGAACGTCACCAGCATCGCGGCGGACACGTTCGCGATCAACCGCGGCTTCGGTGCCGCGGCGGCACAGGCCTGGCTGGCCGCCATCCGCCGGCTGTGACCCCATCGAACCTCGATATCCCCATCCCCGGCGGCTGGTGCCGTGCAGCCTCGACACCACCTGCGCACCGGCAGTGCCACACCCGGAGCGGCAGATGAGGAGGCTTCGGACCGGATTCCTGCGCCGAAATAATTCGGTGGTCAGCATGGTCCGATGCGGGAGATCATCACCAGGGTGACCGCCGAGACGGAGACCGTGATGCTCTGGCGGCCGACAGGACCGCAGGAGCTTGCGCTTGTTGAAGCATGGTAGGCGCCATCGAGTGAGTGAGCCTCCCGACTGTCATGAGCGAACTTGGGGGTCAATCCCCGGCGGTCTGCTCCTGCTGATCCAAGATCTGCATGAGGTTGTCGGCTGACTCCTGATCCAGCCCGGATGGCAAGGCGGCCCGGAAGCGGTCGTTACCGAGCCTGCGGCGCAGTCCGGCGAGCGTCTGAGCTTCTTCGGCCGCGGGCATGCCGATCCTGGTCCGAATGGCGAAGGCGACCACCTGGTAGGCGACCGATTCGTCCAGGTTCCCGAGCGCCTCGCTCAAGACGGCCAGAACGCGGTAGCTCGCGGCCATGCCGGCCTGGTCACCGAGGCGCTCCTCGATCACCAGGGCCCGGCGGTAGGAGCGCCCGGCGGCCTCGTAATCCTCCCGCAGCTGGGCCAGGATGCCGAGATGGTGGTGGGCCGCGGCCATAACTGCCTGGTCACCGACTCTCTCGCTGATCTCCAGGGCCTGGCGGTGGAGGCGCTCGGCGTCGTCGTAGTTCCCCCGCCGAACGGCCACGATGCCGAGCTCGCCGTAGCTCCTGGCCATGCCCGCCTGGTCACCGAGGCGCTCCTCGATCTCCAGGGCGCGGCGGCAGAGAGGCTCGGCGTCGGCGTAGTCCCCCCGCAGCTGAGCCAGCCTACCGAGCTGGTGGTAGCTCTTGGCCATGAACTCCCGGTCGCCCAGGCTCTCGCTGATCTCCAGGGCCCGGCGGTGGGAGCGCTCGGCGGCGTCGTAATCCCCTCGGTCCTGGGCCAGGTTGCCGAGCTGTCCGTAGCCCGCGGACATGCGCGCCTGATCACCCAGACGCTCGAAGGTCTCCAGGGCCCGGCGGTAGAGGCGCTCGGCGGCGTCGTAGTCCCCCCGGTTCTGGGCCAGGCTACCGAGATGGTGGTAGCCCGCGGACATGCCGACCTGGTCATCGAGGCGCTCGAAGATCTCCACGGCCTGGCGGTAGAGGCGCTCAGCGTCGTCATAGTCCCCCCGATCCTGGGACAGCACGCCGAGCCAGTGGTGGAACACGGCGGCCCCTTGCGAGCCGGGGGTAAGCCAGCCGAGGGTTTCCCGGCACAGTTCGGCCCCCCGCCCGTACTGCCCCCAGGTCTCCAGCCGCTCAACAGCTTGCTCGGTGGCCGCAACCGCCTCGGCCGCCTGCCCGGCGGCGTGGTGGTGGTAGCGGGCCTCCAGTAGCTGATCGACGTCGTCCTGCGGGCTCTGCGGGATGCAGTCGACCCGCCAGTGCCAGAACGCCGCCGCCCGCCGGTGGCCCTCGTTAGCGGCGCCGGGGTGAAGCTTGGCGATGGCCCCGGCCGTCCACCGGTGCACGAAATGCAACGGGGCCTGATCCCCGCGGGACACGGGGGCGAGCAGGCCGGCCCCGCGGGCCGCGTCCACCGCGGCCAACAGGCCGGCCGGCGCCTCGACGGGCGGGCGGCGCTCTTCGGCGAGGTCGGCCTCATAGCGGGCGTACTCCTCGGGCGAGAGCCCGGCGTCGTCGAGGGAGATCTGGCCGTCGGCCGAGCGTTCCCTCGCGGCGGCAATGGCCTGCTGGACATGGCCGATCCGGGCCGTGCGCTCCGAGTCGGCGGGCCGCGTAGTCTGCTCACCCACCTGGAACACCAGGGCGGTGTCGTCGACCGGGACCCGGTAGACCGACGCGCCGATCACCAGGGCTGCGGCGACCGGCGTGGCCGACAGCCGCTCCAGCAGCCCGGACAGCAAGACGTCGTCCACCGACAGCGTCACGGCCTCGGCCAGGTTTGCGTTCAGATCCCGGCCCGGCGCGGCTAGCCAGGCCGCCGGGTCATCGATGCCGCGGGCGCGCAGCCGGTCCTCCATCCGCAGGGCGACGTCGTCGAAGCGGGCCTTTCCGCCGCGAAGGAGGGCGTCGAGGTATTCCAGCGTGCGGGGGTGGCCGCCGACGTTTCGGTAGGCCCGGTCCTTGTCCTCGGTAGACAGGGCATCCAGGCCGGGCAGCCGCCAGATGAGCTTCTTGGTCTCGGCTGCCGACAAGGGGCCTAGGTGCAGGCCGGCCAGCCGACGCTCGGCCCTGCCGGGCAGCGCGAACGGGTACCGGGAGGTGAAAATGAGCCGGCTCCGGCCGGGCCGGGCGGCCCAGCCGGCCAGCAGGGCGGCCAGCTCGGGGTCGCGCACCTGCCAGCCGCCGTCGTCTGCCTGCAGGTTGTCCTCGAAGTTGTCCAGCAGCACCACCATGGGCAGCACTGGCAGGATCTCCTCGGCCAGCCGCCGCCACCGGTCGGCCCACTCCACGTTTGCGGCCCGCAGATCCAGGCCGGCTTGGGCCAGACCTTCGCCGCCGTCGGCCGGTGACGCCGCCCGGTGCAGCCGCGCCCCGACCTCCCTGAGCACGTCGTCGACCGACAGCTGCCCGGCCTTGGAGACCACCAAGCCGGCGTCGTCGCCCAGGGACCGCAGCACCTCCGCAGCCAGGGTCGACTTGCCCACCCCGCCGATGCCGTGCAGCACCAGGCCCGCCTTCTGCCCCCCCAGAGCGCGGCGGGCCTCCCGGGTCTCCCGTCGCCGCCCGACGAACTCCCCCACCTCCCGCACGACCACGCCCTCGGCCAGCACCCGAGGCTGCGGGCGGTGCACCTCCCCGAACGGCTCGCGCCGACTGAACAGCGGCAGCCGCAGCCCCCGGGCGGTCAGCGTCGGCGTGGCCCACTCCGCCGGGCCCCGCTCGGGCGAGCCAGCAGGCAGGGCCTGCCTCTCCCGCTCGGCTGCCCGGCGGACCTCGGCCAAGGCCAGCAGCGGGTCGGGCGTTGCGTCGGTGGCCAGGCGGCGGTAGAACCCGGCACACACCTGCGTGGCGTAGCGGTCAGTGACCGTCGCCTGCATGGCCAGGACCTGCGGCACGCCGGCGTCCACCAGGCCGGCGGCGAAGCTGGCGAGCACGGCCTCGCCCGCGCCCTCCTCCGGCGCCAAATGCTGTTGCCCCATCGCCGACTGCGCGGCCACGGCAGCGTCCGGGTCCAGGCGCACCTGGCGGGCCCCCAGCCCGGTGGAGCAGCCCGACAGCACCACCATCGGCAGGTCGGCCCCGGCCGGCACCCCCTCCTCCAGCAACCGCTCCGCGCTGACCGGGTCCGCCTCCCCGTCGGCGGTCTCCAGGATCAGCTCGCCGGGGCGGGCGTGGCAGGACAGGTGCAGCACGTGGAAGCCCTCCGGATCCTCCCGCAGCGCCGCGCTGACGGCAGCCAGGCTGCCCTCGTTCAGCACCCGCACATAAGCCTGACCCTTTCGGGCCGACTCCACCGCGGCCACGATCCGGGCCAGCTCGTCCTCATAATCCAGCAGCTCACCACCACCGGCCTCCGGGCTCGCGATAGCCACCAGCAGCCGTAACGGGCCCTTGACCATATGCGCCGGGGACGTGCCCGGCCCGCCGAGCTGGCGGTAGAGCGCGACATTGCGATGCAGCGCCAGCGGGCTCCCGCCGGCTTCCGCGATGTCCCCGGAGGGCTCCGGGACCTGCAGGGTCTCCCAAGGAAGATCGGCCAGGGCGTGATCGGTCACCGCCAGGCCCAGCTCGAGCACCTCGTTCAGGCTCGCGGCCTCGGCGACCCGCCCGGCCAGCGCCGCCCCCACCGCACCGGCCAGGAAATCGGCGCTCAGCCGACGCCCTACATCCAACAGCGCGGCATCGCCCTCACCCGGGCCGGCCCCCGGGTCAGGATGGGCCCGGCGCCACTCAAGCTCGCTGGCCGCCTCGACCGTCGAGCGCCGAAGGCCCCCCGGGCGCTGGGTGACCCGGCCATCCCCGGCCGCCAGCCACACCTCCGCCGCCGACAGGCCAAGCTCCGCCCGCAACGCCCCGGCGGGCCGGAAACGCTGCCCGCCGGGGCCTGCCGGCCACTGCGCCTGGCTGTCTCGGGCGGGCCGGTCGGCGGCAGGGCGGCCCTGCAGGTACCGCACCAGCTCATCGAGCCGGGCGTCATAGAGGGGCCGGCGCTCGCCGCCCCCCGGAAGTCAACCCACAGCCGGTTGGCCAGGAACACCGGCAGCTCCGCGTCGGCGTACAAAACCGGAACCAGCCGCCGCCCTGGCGCCTCCACCGCCTGGCGCAACAGCGCCTCGTACTCCTCCCGCACCCATGGCCGCGACAGCGAATGGGGACTCACCACCAGCACCCCGCTGGCCGACTCATGCACGCCCTTCTCAAGCTGCCAGGTGATCCTGTCCCCGCCCACCAGCTCCCATTCATCGAAAAACACCTTGAGGCCGGCCCGCTCAAGATTGGCAGCCAGCGCCCGCACCCACTCGGCGTCCTCGTGCCCGTAGGACACGAAAACATCCCAACCCCCCTTGGCCATGGCCAAAGCCTAACGCCAAGCCAGCAACAAGAAATCAACCCGGGCAGGGGGATTCGGCACGGGGGGAGAAGTCAAGGGGCAGGGGATTCGGGACGGGGGACTTGAATGAACATTGGTAGTTTCATTGCCGCGTTGGCCTTGGGTTTTGTAGCCGGGGCCATCGCTCGTGCTCTGATACCAAACGATGCCTTCCGGCACATGCACGGCTGGAGATCGTGGTTGACTTCGATGGGGCTCGGCCTGCTGGGGGCACTGGTCGGCTTCTGGATCTTCCACGGCCTGCTCGGCATCGGCGACAATCAGAAGTTCGACTGGGGTGGCATCGTTGGCGCGGTGATCGGCGCCATGATCGTTGTCGCCGTCGCGTCGTTCCTGATCAAGCGGTTCGCAAAGCGCCGGGCCGACGCTGCAAGGGCCGACCCTCAGCCTCGTTCCCCGACCGGGACAGGCGGCCGCTGACGAGCACGGTCTCGTCGTGCAGTCCACCGACGGTACGACAACCAGCGGATGCCGCTTGGAGTTGGAAAAGCAGGACTACGACCGACAGCTTCAGCGCCGAGCTGTGGCACGGCATCGCTGACATCTACGCTGCCATCCTGGCGCACCCGTTCATCGCCGGGCTTACCGACGGGAGCCTGCCGCACGACGCTTTCGCGTTCTACCTGATTCAGGACGCCCTGTTCCTGCGGGGCTACCGCCGGGAGAACTGGCCGCTGTGACCGTCGGCGCCCGGAAGTCCCAGATCTAGACGGCTAAGGGGCAACGGCCGGGTCGGGCACAGCGGCCTTAGGTATCTCGAGCGGCTGGTAGGGGTGGGCGAACGGGAAGGGCGGCCCGTGCAGCATCTCGGTGGCCCCGACCGAGCCGAAGAGCTGGACGAGGCGAGCGACGGCGCCGGTCCAGCCGGTCTGGTGGCTGGCCCCGAGGCCCGCTCCGTTGTCGCCGTGGAAGTACTCGTGGAACAGCAGGAGGTCGCGCCAGTGCGGGTCTTCCTGGAACTTGGTCATCCCGCCGTAGACCGGCCGGCGGCCGGTATCGTCGCGCCGGAAGATCGAGATGAGCCGGTCGGAGATCTCCTTGGCCACCTCGTAGAGCGTCATCTGGTGTCCCGAACCGGTGGGGCATTCGATGGTGAAGTCATCCCCGTAGTAGAGGTAGTACTGCAGGAGTGCCCGGATGATCAGCAGGTTGATGGGGAACCAGACCGGGCCGCGCCAGTTGGAGTTGCCGCCGAACATGCCGGTGTCGGACTCGGCCGGCAGGTACTTGACCCGGTACTGCTCTGCGTGCACGTTGAAGACGAACGGCTCGTCCAGGTGACTCCGGGACAGGGATCGGATCCCGTGCGGGCTGAGGAAGCGGTTCTCGTCGAGCATCCGGGCCAGGACCCTGCGCAGTTTCCGCTCGTCCAGGACCGCCAGCAGGTGCCGGCCATCTACCCCGGGCACCAGCGGATTGGCGGCGCCGCCCAGCAGGTCGGCGTAGCGCTCGTAGTTCGCCCTGGCCCGGGCCGCCAGGCTGGGGAAGCGCTCGATGGCCTCGGCGGAGATGGTCGAGACGGCGCACAGGGGGATCAGCCCCACCATCGAGCGGACCCGCAGGCGGGTGGCTGAGCCATCGGGCAGCCGGAGCACATCGTAGTAGAAGCCATCCTCTTCGTCCCACATCTCGTCATCGGTCTGGCCGACCTTGTCCATGGCGGCCGCGATCCAGAAGAAATGCTGGACGAACTTGACGGCGAGGTCTTCGTAGCTCGGGTCGACCGTAGCCAGGATCAGGGCCAGGTCGAGCATGTTCTGGCTGAACAGGGCCATCCAGGCGGTGCCGTCGGCCTGCTCGAGGTGGCCGCCGGTGGGCAGCGGGGCGCTGCGGTCGAAGACGCCGATGTTGTCGAGGCCGAGGAATCCGCCCTCGAACAGGTTGCGTCCGGCCGGGTCCTTGCGGTTGAGCCACCACGAGAAGTTCAGGAGCAGCTTCTTGAACGAATCGCGGAGGAAGTCCGTATGCTCCTCGGTGCGCTGGCCCGCCCCCGCGGCGAAGGCGAACAGGGTGGCCCAGGCGTGCACCGGCGGGTTGACGTCACCGAAGTTCCACTCGTAGGCGGGGATCTGCCCGCTGGGGTGCAGGTACACGTCGCTGAGCATGAGCTCGATCTGCCCGCGGGTGAAGGCGGGATCGACCATGCTCAGCGGCACGCAGTGGAAAGCGAGGTCCCATGCCGCGTACCAGGGATACTCCCAGCAGTCGGGCATCGAGAGGATGTGCCCGTTTTGCATGTGAAACCACTGCCGGTTGCGGACATCAGCCCTTTCGGGAGCGCGCAGCGGGTGCGCCCGGTGCTCCTGCAGCCACTTGTCGAGGTCGAAGTAGTAGAACTGCTTGCTCCACAGCATCCCGGCCAGGGCCCGCCGCATGATCAGGGCTCCGTCAGCGTCGACGTCGGGCGGGGTGATGGCCCGGTAGAACTCGTCGGCCTCGGCGCGGCGATGGGCCACGACCGCATCGGCGCTGGCGCCCAGCTCGCCGCCGTGCACCGTCCCGGCGTCGGCCGGACGGAGCCGCCAGCGGATGGACCTGGAGCCGCCGGAGGGAACCAACAGCCGGTGGCGGACTGCCGCCTTGGTGCCGGTGCGAGCGGGATTCACCGCGCCGACGCGGCCATGCACCACGTACTCGTCAATGCCATCTTTCACGAACGGTGTGCGGTTCTGGCCGCCGAAGATGCGGCTGTTGTTGGTCTCGTTCTCGGTGAACAGGCACTCGGCATCGGGATCGGCCCACAGCACCCGCTGGCCGAGCCCGGCGTGGGTCGCCACGATCCGGCCCGGTCCGTCAGCGGCCAGGACCGGGGGTTCTGCCGTGGGCTCGGACCCCCAGGTATTACGGAACCAGATGGTGGCCAGCACGTCGAGCGGCGCATCAGCCGGCCCGCGGTTGGTCACCGTGACCAGCGCGACGAGATCCTCTGGATCGGCCTTGGCCCACTCCACCTCGACGTCGAAGTACCGATCCTCGGCGAACACCCCCGTGTCCAGCAGCTCGTACTCGAAATCGGTACGCGATCGCTGGCGGCTGGTGGCCACCACGTCCTCGTAGGGGTAAGCGGCCTGTGGGTACTTGTAGAGCATGCGCATGTAGGAGTGGGTGGGAGTGTTGTCCAGGTGGAAGTAGTACTCCTTGACGTCCTCGCCGTGGTTGCCCTCCGCATTGGTCAGGCCGAAGAACCGCTCCTTCAGAATCGGGTCGGCGCCGTTCCACAGGGCCAGTGACATGCACAGGTACTGCCGATCGTCGCTGACGCCGGCGATGCCGTCCTCCCCCCAGCGGTAGGCGCGAGAGCGGGCCTGGTCGTGGGTGAAGTAGCTCCACGCATCACCGTTGTCGCTGTAGTCCTCGCGGACCGTGCCCCACTGGCGATCGCTCAGGTAAGGCCCCCAGCGGCGCCACGGGACGCCCCGGTCGTCGGCCGCTTCGAGGCGCTGCCCCTCAGCCGTGAACTTCATCGCGATATCTCCGCCCCGCAAGGCCCGGCCAGGGGCCCGGCACAGCCGACTCTAGGCAGTTCAGTCTTTATCGTGATCTATCAGAGTGAACGGGAGGTAAAGAAGGCCCGGCGTATCGGGACCCTGGGTCCGGCCGTCTTTACTTTTGCGACGACGTCCTGGATATGATCGTTTAGCCTGCCGTAGGGAGCTGGGGGGGCTGATGGCCGAGGGACTGAACCCGATCGAGGCTGGCAAGAAACTGCACGAACACGGCGAGCAGCTGAACGATCAGGCCAAGGCAGAAGACAGCCACAGCGGGGGCAACGAGCGTCATTCCCGGATCGTGCAGATCTGCGAGGCCGTGCTGCTGGCACTGGTCACGATAACGGCGGCCTGGGCCGGGTACTCGGCGGCGAAGTGGGGCACCGTGTCGCGCGTCGACATTGCGCAGTCCTCGACGCTGCGCAACCTCGCTACCCGTGACGACCTCAGCGCCATCTCGGTCCGCAATTTCGATGCCTCGACCTTCAACGCGTGGTTCATCGCGTTCACCCTGAACAGCCCGCAGAAGGAGGCGATCGCCATACGCCGTTTCCGTCCGCAGTTCCGGGTCGCGTTCGACGCATGGCTGGCGACCGACCCGCTGCACAACCCGAATGCCCCGGCAGGCCCGACCTACATGCCGCAGTACAAGCTGCCCGTGCAGGCGCAGGCCAACGCGCTCGACAACCAGGCGACCGCCAAGTTCAACGCGGGGAACTCGGCCGCGCAGACCGGCGACAACTACGTCCGGATCACGGTGTTCCTGGCCGCGGTGCTGTTCCTGGTGGGCATCGGCAGCTCGTTCAAGCTGCCTGGCGTGCGGTACGCGCTGGTCACGTTCGGCTCCGTGCTGCTGATCATCTCGATCGTGCTGATCCTGCGCCAGCCGGGGCTGCCGAGCTGACACCGGACCGGGCCCCGCGAGCGTTTCCCTTTCGGGGCTATACGGGACGACTCTGCCGCTTTAGTGTTCACTTGTAACGAGGTCCGGAGATCGCCGCGGCCGGGTCTGGACACCGGTCGGCAGCGTGCCGTCAGCCAGCAGTCACGATCGGGGGCGGGTGACCTATTGAGCAGAATGTCGCCGGGTGTCCTGTCTCCGCCACACGAGATCCTCACGCCCGAGGAGTGGCGGCTCCGGGGGCGTGAACAGCGCAATCAGGTACCGCGCTCGGGCCACGCGCAGTGGGCACCCCCGGAGGACCGGCCCGATCCGGTCGCGATCCTCGAGGAGCAGGCCAAGACCCGGGTCCGGGATCTGATACCGATCCGCTACGGACGCATGGCGGCGTCGCCGTTCGCCTTCTTCCGCGGCGCGGCGGCCCCGATGGCGTGGGATCTGGCGCACATGCCCACGACGGACATCCGGGTGCAGGCCTGCGGTGACGCGCACCTGCTGAACTTCGGCATGTTCGCGGCGCCCGACCGGCGGCTGGTCTTCGACGTCAACGACTTCGACGAGACACTCCCGGCCCCGTTCGACTGGGACGTCAAGCGCCTGGCGGCCAGCTTCGCGGTGGCGGCCCGGGACAACGGCTTCACCGACCGCGATGGCCATACCGCGGCACGCCTGGCGGTGCGCAGTTATCGCACCCAGATGGCGAGCTACGCCTCGATGCGGTTCCTGAAGGTCTGGTACTCGAGGATCGATGTCGAGGAAGTGACCAGGCTTTTCGACGCGCTCCAGCCGAAGGAGGCCGTGCGCCGGCGGCACCGGGACATAGCCAAGGCCCAGCGCCGCACGAGCCTGAAGGCGTTCCTGAAGATGTGCGATCAGGTCGAGGGGCAGTACCGGATCCGGCCGGCCCACCCGGTCATCGTCCGCTTCCCCATCGAGCTCTACCCCGGCGTCCTCGAGGAGCTGCGCAGCGCCGTCGCGCTCTACCAGCAGACGATGGAGGAGGACCGGCGCGAGGTGCTGCGCCGCTACTACTTCGGCGATTTCGCGCGCAAGGTCGTCGGCGTAGGGTCGGTCGGCACCGAGGCCTTCATCATGCTGCTGCTTGGCGACCGCGAGGACGAGCCGCTGTTCCTCCAGCTGAAGGAGGCACAAGAGTCGGTGCTGGCCCCGTTCGCCGGCAAGAGCGAATACCAGCACCAGGGCGAGCGGGTGGTCAGGGGCCAGCGCCTGACCCAGGCCGCCACCGACCCGTTCCTCGGCTGGACGAGCGGTGCCGGGACCGATGGCACCGGCATCAAGGACTACTACGTCCGGCAGCTGCGCGACATGAAGGGCAGCATGAGCGTTCCGCTGATGGACCCGCTGCAGCTCAACTACTACGGCCAGCTCTGCGGCTGGGCGCTGGCCCGCGCCCACGCGCGGACCGGGCGCGCCACGGTGATCTCGGGCTACCTGGGCATGAGCGAGGTGTTCGACAACGCCATCGCGGATTTCGCCATCGCCTACGCCGACCAGAACGAGCGGGACTACCGGCGGCTTCTCGACGCCGTCTCGGACGGGCGCGTGCTGGCGACCATGGAGCAGTGACGGCGCGCGGCCCGCAGGAATGCGGTAGCCGCCGAAGCCTGCCCGGCACGCAGCCGCGCGCCCGGCGGAGGCCTCGAGCGCTGGTGGCGTGAGCTTCCTATTTCCTGGTTTACCCGCGGCTGACGCTCGATCTCCAGTAAGTTCCCCCAGGACAGGCGTTTTCCGTGCCACCTGACGTCATAGCGTTAGCTCGCCGGGTAAACGCGGAGCCACGGGGAACGGAGCGTGATGCCCGAAGTAGCCCGTCATGCCAAGCTCAAAACTCCTGCCACCAGGCTCAGGGCACCCTTGCTGGCCGCAGCAGCGCTTACCGGCGTAGCTGCGGCTTTTGTGTTCCTGCCGGGCGGACCCGCCCAGGCCAGGCCCTCTCGTCACGCGCTTCCGGCCACCAGTGCCCGCGCCGCGATGCCGCCCACGAGCGCCGGATCAGGTGTCACCGGCTACCAGATGACCGCCGCCGTGCGCCGCTACACGGCAGTACTACAGGTCCGCATGGTTCGGCGCCAGAACCTCGCCGCGTTCGCCGCACGGCTCGCCAGGCGACAGGCGGCCCGGCAGGCGGCCCGGCAGCAGGCCCAGCAGGCAGCAGCCCAGCAGGCAGCAGCCCAGCCGCCGCCCAGCCCCAGCCCGAGCCCCAGCCCCAGCGCGACCCCGACGCCCACGCCAGCACCATCCAGCGGCGGAGATGCCGCCAGCTCCCCGCTCGGGGTCTGCATCCGCAACGCCGAAGAGGGCGGCAGCTACGCCTGGGGTCCAGGTAACGGTGGCGGCGCCTACCAGTTCCAGCTGAGCACCTGGGAAGCCTATGGCGGCGCGGCCAGCGAGTTCGGCGTGGCCGGCCCCGCTTACCAGGATCAGATCTTCGACAATGCCATCGCCGCAGGTGGCGCGTCGAACTGGACTGACTACGACGGGTGCTGACCCGGGCGATACGGTGACGGTCCGCGCCGGGGTCGGCACATAGCAGAATCGACGCCGGGGAGGATTCACGACCGTGACGCGAAATCGAGCCTGACTTCCGCGCCTGGCCGGCGGGCTTCTACGCCGCACTTCAGCCCTCCCTACCGAGGCGTACCCGGTAGGCGGCCAATTCCCCGTCATCCGTGATAACCGCATACCTGCCGTGCGATGAACTGCCTGAAATTCCCTCCGAAGAATTCCGTCGCCAACGCCGCCACGCCTGTCTCGACTTGACTTCCGCCAGCCAGGTGCACAGCGGCCAAAGCGACCGGGCCCGTGGAACGGGATAGGCCTCTCCCCGCCGGTCAGGGCCAGCGTGACCCCGTCCTTTCCGACCGTCCGGTGGCGCTAAGACCCACGGCTAGTGCGTTGTCCATGAACGTTTGCCGGGTTCGGTCAGGCGGCTTGGGGTTTGGGGTGGCCCCAGCGCTGGTGGCGTTCGCTGCGGATGCGGGCTCTTTCTTTGCGCTGGGCGGCGAGGATGTCGGGGTGGCGGGCGTTGGCGTTGCGCCAGCCCAGGTAGTCCTGGAGCCTGCGGGCCAGGACGGTGTGATTGGGGTGATCGGAGTCACCCATGACGAAAGTCCGCAACGGCCCGAACTGGGCCTCGATCGGATTGGCCCAGGACGCGCTGGCGGGCGTGAAGCACAGCTCGACGTTGGCGTTCTTTGCCCAGGTGCGGATGGCGGGGGTCTTGTTCGCGGACAGGTTGTCGGCGATGACGAACAGGCGGTAGCCGCCGGGCCGGGCCGCGCGGATCGATTTGAGGGCGGCGAGGGTGTAGTCGCCGCCCTTGCGGTAGCGGACGACGCCCCAGAGCTGGTCGTCGCCCAGGGAGTAGCAGCCGTGGAAGTAGCGGCACCCCAGCCAACCCACCGAAACTCGCGTCAGACCCGGCGAACGTTTCTGGTCAGCGCACTAGCGCGGCTCGGCGCGCCGGGCGGCGCTTGCTGACCCGCGGATAGTCAATTCCCGCAGCCGCAGGTACGCAATTGTGCCGATCCGGCCGTGGCGCCAGCCTGCGCATCCTGGGCTTCACCAGGCCGCTGATCAGCCAGCGAGCCGCACCCGAGGTGCCTGGACCGAGGCGCCTGGACCGAGGCGGCGCAGGCCGCCTGAGCCCGAGAGGAATCACGATGAGTCCGTCCACTCCGACCATTACGGCCGTAGATCTTCAGCTAGCCCCGGGCACGTTCGGCTGCAGCGCTGATCACGAGCGCATCGCATCAGCGCTTGGCCGCTATGAGCAGCGCCAGGCCCCTTTCACGATCCTTCCGGCGCCCGCGCGCCACGCGGTCCTCGAGATCGGCGACCGCCTGCAGGGACTCCGGGGAGCGCTGAGCGCCGTCGAGCCCGACCTCGACGGGGATCTCGGATCTCACTTCGCGTCCGAGTCACTGATCGCGTCGGCCCTCCAGCGTACGGTCGATCCCGGCCTGGGCGCGCTCGGGCGCGAGTTCGGGTTCGCCGTACCGGCCAGGTGGCGCATGGCGAGCCGTTACTTCCATGAACGATTCGGCGCGCTGGTCGATCTCTCGCCCATGGCCGCGCGCTGCTTCCACAAGCCGCTCGGCTACGCGGGTGACTTCGAGATGATGAACATGGTCTATCGCAACGAGAGCCTCGGCGACACGTTATTCGGCCAGGCGCTGAGCCGGGTCACCCTCGACAGCGCCGCCGGGCGGGCGGTCCGCCAGCGGGCGCATTATCTGACCGAGAAGATCGAGGCGGTGGTAGCGCGCGGCGGGCCCGGCCAGCCAGCGCGCATCCTGTCGGTCGCCGCCGGGCCGGCCATGGAACTCCAGCTCATCCTCCGGAGGGAACCTGCGCTGCTGCAGGCAGGACGGGTCGAGATCGCGCTGCTGGACCAGGACGGCGGCGCGCTTGAGCACGCCCGTGAGCAGATCGAGGCCCTGGCCGCTCAGGCCGAGATCGAGGTGACCCTCAGGTGCATCAACACCTCGATCAGGACGGTGATCGCCGAAGGTCTGGACAGCTCCTACGATCTGGTCTATTCGGCCGGGCTGTTCGACTACCTGAAGGACCGGGCGGTGCGCGCGGCCGGCGAGCGGCTCGTGGCCGGCCTCGCGCCGGGCGGTCACGCGGTGATCGGGAACTTCGATGTCGCGAATCCGACGCGTCCGTTCATGGAGCTGATCCTCGACTGGCCGCTCTATCACCGGTCGGCCGGCGACCTCCGGCGGCTCTTCGGCGGTCTCGGAACCGGCCTGGCCATCGAGCGGGAGGCGACCGGCGTCAACTTGTTCGCGGTGATCGGCGGCTAGGAGCGGCCGCGGGCGAAGGCGAGGGAGCGCCGAGCGCGCACCGTACGCTCGGCGCCGACCGGCACGGGGAGCGTAGGTTCAGCTAATAGGCCCGACCTCCGCACCCTAGGACTGCATCTCATGACGTTCGCGATTCAGGCCGAGGGCCTGGTCAAGCGCTTCGGGAAAACGTTAGCGGTGGATGGCGTCGATCTGGCTGTCCGCCCGGGCACGGTGCTTGGCCTGCTGGGCCCGAACGGCGCGGGGAAAACGACCGTGGTCAGGATGCTGGCCACGCTGCTGCGGCCCGATGCCGGATACGCGCGGGTCTGCGGCGCGGACATCGTCCACCAGGCCGACCGGGTCCGCGAGCTGATCGGCCTGACCGGCCAGTACGCGGCGGTTGACGAGGATCTGACCGGCTTTGAGAACCTGCTGCTGATCGGGCGGTTGCTGGAGATACCGAGGGCGGAGGCGAAGCGGCGGTCCGGTGAGTTGCTGGAGCGGTTCGGCCTGGCCGATGCCGCCGGGCGCTCGGTCAAGACCTACTCGGGCGGCATGCGGCGCCGGCTCGACCTGGCCGCGAGCCTGGTCCAGCGACCTCAGGTGCTGTTCCTGGACGAGCCGACTACCGGCCTCGACCCGCGCAGCCGGGGTGAAGTGTGGGCGATGATCAGGGAGCTGGTGGTCGAGGGCACGACGGTGCTGCTGACCACCCAGTACCTGGATGAGGCCGACCGGCTGGCCAGCGAGATCGCGGTCATTGACCGTGGTCGGGTCATCGCTACCGGTACCGCCGCTGAGCTCAAGGCTAAGGTCGGCCGGCAGACCCTCGACGTGCGCCCGGCCGATCCGGCGGACTTGACCGCGGTCACCGAGATCGTCGCCGCGATCGTGGGCGTCGGCCCGGCCAGGACCGAGGCTGATCCGGGCTTGTTGTCCGTGCCCGTCGACGATGCGCAGTTCCTGTCGGCCGTCGTCAGCCGGCTGGAGGCCGAGCGGATCGAAGTCACCGAGCTCGCACTGCGGCTAGCCAGTCTGGATGAGGTATTCATGGCGCTCACCGGGCACGCCGCCGAGGAGGACCCCCGATGACGAGCACCCCGGCGACCGAGCAGGGCCGGGCGCATAGCGTGACGCCGGGCCGGGCGCGGAGCATGACTCCGCGGCGCGCGATGCGGCACGCGCTGACGCTGGCGTGGCGCTCACTGGTGCGGATCAGGCGCAATCCGGAGCAGCTGCTCGACGTCACGCTGCAGCCGATCGTCTTCGTGACACTGTTCGTTTTCCTGTTCGGTGGCGCCATCAAGGGCGAGAGCCGGCATGACTACTTGCAGTACGTGCTGCCCGGCATCATGGTGATGACGGTGGTGTTCGCGAGCATGGGCACCGGAATCGGGCTGAACACCGACGTCACCAAGGGCATCTTCGACCGGTTCCGGAGCCTGCCGATCTCCCGGTCGGCCCCGCTGACCGGGACCATCGTGGGAGATTTCTTCCGCTACCTCGTGTCGATCGCGATGGTCTTCGCGTACGGGTCGCTGCTAGGGTTCCGGATCGCCACCAATCCGATGTTCGCGCTCGGGGCCGTGGGACTGATGTTCGTCTTCGGCTTTGCCGTCGGCTGGATCTGGGTGCTCCTTGGCCTGTACGTGAAGTCTCCGCAGAGCCTGCAGGGATTCGGGTTCATCGTCATGTTCCCGCTCACGTTCGGGAGCAACGTGTTCGTCCAGACCACCACCCTGCCCGGCTGGCTGCAAGCCTGGGTCAGGATCAACCCGGTGACCGCCCTGGCCAGTGCCAGCCGCGGCCTAATGCTCGGCGGGCCGGTTGCGGTTTCGGCCTGGCATTCCATCGCCTGGAGCATCGCGATCACCGCCGTATTCGCGCCGCTGGCGGTGCGCCGATACCGCCGCATCGGCTAGCCGGGGACCCCCTGGTGCGCTGACGGGGACGGCTAGCAGGGCAGCGCGGGTGCCTGGCCAGGTTACGGGCTAGCGCACCGTTACCGTAGGCATTCGGGAGCCGCGTTAATTGTCCTGGTTGTCGCGACACAACTGGACGCGTTCAAACAGCCCGCGAGCTGCCGCCGGCCACGGGAGACCGGGGCAACGGTCAACGCCGGTCTCCGGCAGCGGCAGGCCGTAACCGGCCACTCCACCCAGCCAGGTACCTGACCCGGCAAGCCGGGTCAGGCCGGCGCGATGTTGGCGTTGACGTGGAACACGTTGCCCGGGTCGTACTCGCTCTTGATCCCAGCCAGCCGCTCGTACTTAGCCGCGCCGTAGCTGGCGCGGACCCGGTCGGGCTGGTAATCGGCCGTGCCGTTGACGTAGCCATCCCCGCTGCCGATGGCGTGCGGGCGCAGCGCCGACCAGAAGTCGCGGACCCAGCGGCGGTCGGCGGCCAGCAGGCCGGCGTCCGGCGCCAGGGCGATGATGAAGGTGCCGTATCGCGGCGAGCGCCCGCCGCTGAAGGCAGTCTCGTCGTCACTGACCTGGCTGTAGGCGCCGTCGAGCCGGTAGAACAGCGCCACCGACATCGGCGAGTTCTTGCCGGGGACCTGCTCGGTGACCGCCTCGATGACCTCGTCGGACAGGTTCTCGACGTAGGTGCCCTTCTCGTAGCCGTACGAGCCCCACGCGTTGGCCTCGTCGAGCATTTTCTGCAGCTCCACATACGGCATCGGGGTGACCAGGTCGAACAGCGGCGGGAGTCGCCGGCGTATCTCGGTGACCAGCTGAGCGTGCTGCCCAGCGGATCCGAACCCGGTCAGCAGCAGGGCGTAGCCGGGAGCGAACTGGTGGTGCTGCGGTACGAATGGCGCAGGCGGCGCGTTCAGCGCGCCGATCACCGCGTTGATGCCGGGCGGCATCGCCGCGGTGATGTCGCGAGCCAGCCGCAGCGCCTCGGCGCCCTGGTCGAGGCCCCAGAAGAACAGCCCGAACTGCACCATCGGATCGACCTGATGCAACCGGAACTCGAAGGAGGTGACGACACCGAAGTTACCCCCACCCCCGCGGATCGCCCAGAACAGGTCGGGATGGGAGTCTTCTGCTGCACGCAGCACCCGGCGGTCCGCGGTGACGACCTCCGCCGCGGCCAGATTGTCGATGCTGAGGCCGAACTGGCGGGTCAGCCACCCCATGCCGCCGCCCAGGGTCAGCCCGCCGACCCCGGTGTGACTCACCATTCCAGCCGGAACCGCCAGCCCGTGCGCTTGAGTGGTCGCATCCAGGTCTGCCAGCAGCGCCCCGCCGCCAACCCGTGCCCGCCGAGCACCCGGGTCGACCGTCACCGCGTTGAGCATGCTCAGGTCGATCATCAGCCCGTCGTCACAGACAGCCGTGCCGGCGCTGTTATGCGCGCCTCCGCGGACAGATATTTCCAGCTCGTGCTGGCGCGCGAAGCCGATCGCCCCGATCACGTCCGCGGTCGAGGCGCAGCGAGCAATCACTGACGGACGCCGGTCGATCCCCGCGTTCCACACCCGGCGCCGGTCATCAAAGTCCGGGGTGCCGGGCACGATGACCGGCCCCTCCATCGCCCTGCGGAGCTCCTCAACCTCCCGGCTGGCCGTCTGCGTCATACCCGCTCCTCCCATGGATGCCCAGGTCAGCCGGGCATTCGCAGCCTGCTGTCGGTCCACCTCGGCCTGCTGTCGGTCCACCTCGGCCTGCTGTCGGTCCACCTCGGCCTGCTGTCGGTCCACTCGTCACCTCGGCCTGCTGTCGCACCTCGGCCTGCTGTCAGTCCACCTCGGTCCACCTCGGCCCGCCGTCGCGACGCTTCAGCCCGCCGTCACGCCACCCGGTCTCCTCAGCGCCTAATCCCGCGGCGGCCGTCCGAAGGGCGGCCACCACGCAGCCGAGCAGCCCCGCGTGAAGGCGAGCCGCAGGAGGCGTGGAGATCACGTGAAGGCGCGGGGCGGCCCTTCCCCGCGGCGGCGGCCAGCATGCGAGCGCGCTGCCATGATGGTCGCGTGGAAGTTCTCAGCAGCCGTATTCTGCTGCGCCCCTCTGACCTCGGCCGGAGCCGCCAGTTCTACCGGGACGTGCTGGGCCTGGGCATCTACCGTGAATTCGGCTCCGCTGCCGAGCCCGGGACCGTTTTCTTTCTCGGCGGGGGCTTGCTGGAGGTCTCCGGGCGCGCGGCCGGGCCGCCCGCGCGCTCGGTGCAGGTCTGGCTCCAGGTGCGCGACGTGCGTGCCGAGCATGAGCGGCTGGCCGCAGCCGGCGCTCGCGTTGTGCGCGGGCCCGAGTCCGAGCCGTGGGGCCTGACCGAGATGTGGATCGAGGACCCGGACGGCGTCCGCATCGTCCTGGTCGAAGTGCCCGTGGATCATCCGCTGCGCCGCGATCCGCGACCGACACCGCCGTCGCCGTGACCAGGAGCGCACCACACCAGCGCGGCCGCTACCGCAGCCGGTGACGGGCTCGGCGCGCGGAGAATGAAGCGCGAATCGCAGGCCAATAGTCGGCCGTTACGGCGCAGGAACTCGGTGTCGGCTGCGGCCCGGCTGTCTCAGCGGAGGAAGGAACGCGCTTCCTAAGAAGGATCAGGAACCGGGCCCAGGTGAGCCGGGACCGCGCGAAGCAGAAGATCGGCCGAGCCACCAGTGCGCTGCTCGGGTTGCTGCCGCCGTGGCGCGTGGCCGGCCAGGTCGCGTCGAGGGCGCGGCGCGCCGCACCCGCCCCGCCCGGGTCACGCTGGCACCAGCAGTCTCACCAGCCCCTCGAGCCCGACCGCGACGGGGATCTCGGATCCGCTGCGGGGTCAGAACCAAAGATCTTGGCGACTTTTCGGTAGATATCGCTGGAAGGTAGTCAAGATCTTTGGGAGGCACCTGTTTAGCGGCCGGATCACGCCCGTTCGCCCGGCGCTGCCGCATACTCCTGCGGCGCCAGTGACAGATGTGACCACAGACACGGCAGTGATGCCCATGATCAGCGCGCAGCCGATCGGACGCCGCGAAGCGGCACACCCCCCGCAAGCGCCCTTCACTCCAATCGCGCAGGTGGCTGCGCCAGGCGGCGCCCGCCGACCCTGGTCTGCAGCCGCACGGTGAGCGCGGGTGACGCAGTACCGTTCGGCCCCGGCGCCAACCGGGGCGGTCACTTAGCGAACTGCGCCGCGGCCCGGGCCGCGGCGCACGGGGCGCACAACGGCACTTCAATATCCCCTAGGAACTCTGACGTGTGCTGGCCCGTGATCACCGCGTCGAACACCTCGCAGACGCCGTGGTCAGCCGGATGAGCCCGCGAGCAGAAGCAAAGGCAGGGCCTGCGGCTCAAGGCCTTCTCAGCGCGCTCGATCACCGTACGGACCTCAGGACGGTTCGCCACCTCGGCGAGAGCGTCGAAGGCCGGACGTATGCGCTCCAGCGCATCAGTCAGGGCCTGCCCGACTCTCCGGCCGACCTCGGCCAGGGTGTCGGCCAGCGCGGTGTCCCTGTCATCGCTCACAATCACATCTTCCCACCTGGTGGGGTCCGAGAGCCAGGGCACGTCTACGCAAGTCAGGCGCATCAGCCAGTCCTTCTGCTGGGAGGCCAGACGGGCACAGCCCGCAGCCCGCAGCCCGCAGCCCGCAGGAAAGAAACGATTGCAGGCGCCGGCCTTGCTCCCGATACCGAGCCGTCGATGAACGTGCCATCGTGGTCTGATGGCAGTCGAACTGGATGGCGCGGTCGTCCTGGTCACCGGCGGCGCCAACGGGATTGGCGCCGCCGCAGCGCAGCGGCTGGCCAGCCGGGGGGCGCATGTCGTCGTGGCTGACGTCGACGAGCGGGGCGCGGACGTCGCGGCGGCCGTCGGCGGGCTATTCACGCGCTGCGATGTCCGCGAACCTGCCGACAGCGAGGCGGCGGTGTCCGCCGCCATCACCACCTTCGGCGGGCTGGACGTCGCCTTCCTCAACGCCGGGGTGTCTACCACGAGCGTCAGGCCCGGCAGCCCCGCGTGGGATCTCGACGCATACCGCCGGGCGTTTGCGATCAACGTCGATGGTGTCTTCTTCGGCGTGAACGCCGCGCTGCCCGCTCTGCGGGACCGCGGTCGCGGCGCGCTCGTCTTCACCGCCAGCCTGGCCGGGCTGACCGCGGTGCCCGGCGATCCGATCTACGCCGCCACTAAGCACGCTGTCGTCGGCCTGGCCCGCGCGCTCGGCCCGGCACTCGCCGAGGACAACGTGAGCGTGAACGCGCTATGCCCTGGATTCGCCGACACTGCCATCAACGAGCCGGTCCGGCACCTGATCAGCGCGGCAGGCATCCCGATGATGACCGCCGGGGACGTGGCCGACGCACTGCTCGCCGTCCTCGCCAGCGACCACACCGGCCAGGCCTGGTACGTCCAGCCGGGCCGGGCCAGCGAACCCTTCAGCTTCCGTAACGTGCCCGGTCCGCGTGCTCCGGACGGCTCAAGGGCGGGCGGCGTACCAGGGATGCCATAGCCGCGATCAGGCCAGGCGCCGTCAGCTGTGGTCGATCGCGAGGACGAGTCAGCCGTGGTCGATGGCGAAGGTCAGTCAGTCGTGGCCGATCGCGAGGATGAGCTTGCCGGTGTTCTCACCCGTGAAGAGCATGTTCAGAACGTCAGGGAAAGCGCTGACGCGGCCATGAACGACGTGCTCCCGCGAGACGAGTCGGCCTTCGCGGAGCCACTGAGCCAGCTCGGCCATCGCCGACGGGAACCTGTCCTGGTAGTCAAACACCAGCATGCCGGTCATGGAGGCGCGTGCCACCAGCAGCGACAGGTAGTTAGCCGGGCCGCGCACGTGCCCGGCGTTGTACTGCGAGACCGCGCCGCTGAGAATGATCCTGGCTCCCCGGGCCAGGCGGGTCAGGACGGCGTCGAGGACATCTCCTCCCACGTTGTCGAGGTAGACGTCGACACCTTTCGGCGCATGCTCGCGCAGTGCGGTTCGCAGGTTGTCGCTCTTGTAGTCGATCGCGGCGTCGAAGCCGAGTTCCTCCAGCAGCATCCGGCACTTATCCGGGCCGCCGGCGATGCCGATGACGCGACAGCCCTTGAGCTTCGCGATCTGGCCGGCGACGCTGCCCACCGCGCCGGCGGCACCCGATACGACGACCGTGTCCCCCTCGCGGATCCGTCCCACGTCGAGCAGGGCGAAATACGCGGTGAGCCCGGTCATCCCGAGCACACCGAGGTAGGTCGTCGGCTCCGCCAGCGTGGTGTCCAGCTTGCTGACGGCCGACCCGTCGGACAAGGCGTATTCCTGGACGCCGAAAACGCCGTAGACGTAGTCACCTACCGCGTAGCCAGGATGCTCGGACTCCGTGACCTGTCCGATCGCGCCCGCCCGCATGACCGCGCCGACCTCCACCGGCGGAATGTAGGAGCGGGCGTCGTTCATCCATCCTCGCATCGCGGGATCGACCGACACGTGCGAGATCCTCACGACGAAGAACCCGGGGGCCACCACCGGGGCCGGCTGAGTCGTGAACTCCCAGTCGGAGGCCTTGGGCAGGCCCGATGGGCGGGCAGCAAGCCGGACCTGATGGTTGATCGAGGCCACTCGGCGACTCCAGGCGAGGATTCCAGGGCGTGCAGTCGGAAGGTAGCGCCGCCGGACCCGCAGCGCAACCAGCCGCAGCATGATCGAATCAGGGCGGCGCTGCTGGCCGGATCTTCCACACCGATCTGGACCAGGCCGCCGGTGAGCAGGTGCTCGACGGTCGACATCGCTTACCGCCGGTCCGATGTAACCGACGTCTGACCGAGCGCGATTCCCGTTGGCGGTACAGGTCGGGCGAAATATCACTATCGTTTGGGGATCGGGCTGCGGGCACCGGTCTGATGGGCGCGGAATGCCGGTCGGGCGATAGGTCTCGGGCCAGTCATTGCGCTGTTGCTCGCCAGCCGCACCGCGAACGGAGGTTCGTGAGCTGCACGGCGGATATCACGACGGCCACAAGTGCCGCGCCCAGCCCAGCGGCACGGCTGGTGCTGACCGGTCCCGGATAGCGGGCTGCCCGATGGAGGGCTCGTGAGCCGGGAGACGGATGAGGCCTGGCCGGACTCGGGACTGTCAGGCAAGATCGCCGATTACCGGCTGGACGGCTACATCGGCCAGGGCAGCACGGGCGTCGTCTATGTCGCTCAGGACGAGCGCCTGCATCGCGAGGTGGCGCTCAAGATCCTGGCGCCGGAGCTGGTGTTCGACCCCGTCTTTCGCGCCCAGTTCCTTCGTGAGTCACGTGTCGCCGCCACGGTCGATGACCCCCACATCCTTCCCGTCTACGAGGCCGACGAGGCGAGCGGGAACCTGTACATCGCCATGCGCTACGTCCAGGGCGGCGATGCCCGGTCGCTGCTCAACCGGCTCGGGCCACTTCCCTTTGACTGGGCCTGGAACATCATCGCCCAGGTCGCGTCGGCGCTGGATGCCGCGCACGCTCACGGCCTTATCCATCGCGACGTCAAGCCCGCCAACATGCTTCTCGATACCACCAGCGCGGCGGGCGGGAGGACGCCTGACCGGGCCGAGGCCAGCGGCTTCCGCCACGTGTACGTGTCCGGTTTCGGGATGAGCAGGGTCTCACGGCCGGGCGAGATCATGGCCACGGGCCAGTTCGTGGGAACGCTCGACTATGCGGCACCGGAGCAGATCGAGGGGCGCGTCCTCGACGGGCGCGCGGACCTTTATTCGCTGGCCTGCGCCGGGTTCGAGCTGCTGTGCGGTACGCCGCCGTTCGGGCAGGACCAGGGCTTGACCGTGATGTTCGCGCAGCTGTACGCACCGCCGCCGGCGGCGACCGCGCGGCGCCCCGATCTGCCTGCGGCAGTGGACCTGGTGCTGGCCACGGCCCTCGCGAAGAACCCGGCCGACCGTTACGCGACCTGCGGCGAGTTCGCGGAGGCCCTGCACGCGGCACTCGGGCTCCGTCCCCGTGAATCGGACGATCCCGCCCGGCTGAGCCCGCAGGATCTCGCCATGCCGGTACGAGCCGCCACACCCGTACATGCCGCCACGCCCGCACGGGCCGCCACGCCCGTACCGGCCTCGGCACCCGTACCGGCCTCGGCACCCGTATCGGCCTCGGCGCCCCTACCGGCCGCCCCACCAGCCTCGGCGCCCGCCACGCCGGCACCCGCCACGCCGACACCCGCGACGCCGGCGCCCGCCACGGCACCTGCGCGGGCCACGGCGCCCGTGTCGCCCCGGCCCGCCCCGGAGCAGCCCCCACGGCGGCCGGGCGCGATGAAGCTCACGCTCGCGCTCGCCGTGGCGGCCGTTGTCGCGGCCGCCGTGGTCATCGGCGTTGCCCGGTCGGGAAGGTCGGCACCGGCCTCCTCCGCCGCCGCCGAGTCCCGAGCCCCGGCATCCCGAGCCCCGGCATCCCGAGCACCGGCATCCCGAGCGCCGGCATCCAAAGCACCGTCCTCGACCGCCCGGTCGTCCCCGGCGCCGTCCTCCTCAGCATCGCTGTCAGCGGCCGCTCTCGCATCCCGGCAGACGGCCGCGGTGAACCACCTGCTGGCTTCGAGCGCCGCCACCAGAAAGGCGCTGCAGGCCGCGGTCGACGAGGTCGGCGATTGCGCGAACCTGCCCAGCGCGGTCAGCCAGATCCAGGCCGTCGTGAATCAGCGCGGAAATGAGTCCAGCCAGGCGTCAGCCCTAGCCACGACCGCTCTCGCGAACGGCACGACAGTGAAGTCTGACCTGATCGCGGCGCTGCACGACTCGCTGGACGCCGACCGGGACTATCTGGCCTGGGCTCAGCAGCAGCTGAACTCGGGGTGCACGCCGGCCGCCCAGTCGGGTGCCTACAACGCCGCGAACGACGCTGACCAGCAGGCCGGCGCATCCAAGGAGGCGTTCGTACACGTGTGGAACCGGGTCGCGGCTAAGTACGGCGGCCAGTCGGAGTCGCCCGCCAGCCTCTAGGGTCCTCCCGGGCCGAGTCCGGCATGGGATCCCACGGCTGGTGGACGTGGCTCATCAGCGGCGATGAGATCATGAAGTCCGCGGTGGCCCGGTTGCAGGCGACCGGGATGTTGCAGACCACCGCGACCCGCAGCAGCGCCTTGACGTCGGGGTCGTGCGGGTGCGGTTCCAGCGGATCCCACAAGAAGATAAGCAGGTCGATCTCGCCTTCGGCGATGCGCGCGCCGATCTGCTGGTCGCCGCCGAACGGCCCGCTGCGAAAGCAGGTGACCGGCAGGCCGAGCCGATCGCGCAGGAGGCGGCCGGTCGTAGCGGTCGCGAACAGCTGATGCCTGGCCAGCAGGGCCAGGTTGTAATCAGCCCATTCCAGCATGTCCTGCTTCTTATTGTCGTGTGCGATCAGCGCTATTCGCCGCCCGGTCAGCGCGGGCAGGTTCGCGGGCAGGTTATTGATAACCATGAGGTTCCTCTCGAACGATCTTCAGTTCCCACTCTCGCTGGCCCCGATGTCGTCCGTGCTACCCGAGCGTGTCTTTCTGATGACCGGCTAAGCGACGGCTAAGCAACCCCCAGGGAGCGGCGCGGCGGAACTGCGCGGGTGCCCTCAGGTGAGCTCGTCGAGATACTGCGGCAGCATCCGGTGCCAGGTCGGCCAGTCGTGCTCCCACTGCGGGCCCCAGTTGTCCACCCGGTTGGGGATGCCCTTGGCGCCGAGAACCGACGCCATGTGCCAGGACTCGCCGACGTCCTCCCAGGCGCCCTCGCCCGAGGCGAGCACGACGAACCGCTGGCGGAGCAGGTCAAGCTGCGGCCCGTCCAGGCCGGGCACGAACTGCAGCGGGCAGGAGAAGTAGAGCTCCGAACTCCAGGCGTGATCGTAGAAGCGATCGATCTGGTAGGTCCCGCTCATGCCGACGGCGGCACCGAAAATGTCGGGATACCGGCACAGCACGGCGACCGCGTTGAATGCTCCGATCGACGCGCCGCTGGCGATCACCGGCATCGCGGCGCCGCCCAGATCAGCGTGGATCGCCGGGATCACCTCACGCCGGACGCATTCATGGAACTGGTTGAGCAGCCAGCTGCGATGCAACGGGGAGCCGACCTTGAGCATCATGGCCTGCCCCGCCACGCTGTCAACCGAGTACAGCTTGACCCGGCCCTGCGCCAGGAGCTGCCCGCACGCGCCGACCAGGCCGTGGCGCTCGATCTCCTCGGCGTCGCCGCCCGCCGACGGGAACACCAGCACCGGCTGGCCGTAGGTCCCCCACCGGGCGACCGTGATCTCGCGCTGGACGCGGTCGGAGTACCACCGCTCGACGGCCTTCACGTCGTCACTCGTAGTAGAACTTCTGCGGGCCAGGGAAGATCCATGAGAGCCCCTCTCGCAAGCGGTCGCGCCAGTTCTCCCAGCTGTGCCCGTCCCTGGCCTCCACGTACCGGACGGCCATCCCGGCCGCCTCGAACGTGGGCACCATGGACCGGTTCGCCACGATCAGCGGCTCATACACCCCACAGCTCACGAACACCCGGTCAGCCACTCGCCGGGGCGCGGCCCGGTACCGGTTGACGAACCTGACCACCGGCTCGAATACCGGCCCGCCCCCGTGATCGTTACCAATATCTGTGAACACGAAGGACCCGGACTGCAATAGCAGCGAGCCATAGAAGCGGGGGTACCGGTAGGCAGCCGACAGCGAGGCGACCGCACCGAAGCTGGCGCCCATCAGGCACCGGCCGTGCGCCGAGCCGGCCAGCGGCAGCTCGGCCTCCAGCCGGGGCACCAGCTCAGCGGTCAGGTAACGCGCGTGCGCGGCCGAGTTCGCGTACTCCGAGAGCCGGTCGCCAGGCGAGATGAACGCCACCACGGTCTCGGCCACGTCGAGCCGGTGGATGAGATTGTCGAGCACCGTCTTCGCGGCCGCGTACCCGAGGTAATCGCCACCGTCGTGGACCACTAGCAGCGGATAACGGGCGGTGCGCCGGAACCGGGCCGGCAGGTAGACGCTCACCTGGCAGTCGCGGCGCAGCGCGCGGCTGGGCACCTTCAGGTCCACCAGCGACCCGGGGCGCGCGTCGGCGTCGGGCCTGGTCCACTCGGGCACCTCGTACCCGCGGGCGTAGCAGACCGACGAGCTGCCCACCGGGCTGTGCGACAGCAGCGGGTTCAGCGGGTCATTGATCCGCTCGCGGTGCCCGCCGCGGGCCACCTCCAGCTGGTATTCGAACCGCGAGCGCTCCGGCAGCTCGACGACGACGTACCACAGGTCGGTGCCGCGCAGCCGGCGCAGGCCGATGCGCTCGGGCAGCCCGACGGTCCGGTGCACCAGGCGGACCTCGTCGGCCTCCCCGCGGTACAGGAACGTGCAGCGCGCGCCCTCGACGATGGGCGCGGTGTTGCGCGCCAGGAACCGGTCGATGACGGCAGGATCGCGCGGCCGGCGCTCGCGGAGCCTGGTGATGGCGAGCTTGCGGCTGACCGCCGGGCCGCTCGCGACGGTGCTCAGGCTGCCTCCAGGGCGCTCACACGGCCGTCGGTGGCGAGCACCCGGGCCGCCGGCGGGCAGCTGCCCTCGCTGTCGGTGTCGATCCGGGTGCCGGTCTCGAGCAGGACGCAGCGGGCGGGCGCGAACCGGCGGGCGAAGACGGCCATCCGCGGCCCGTTGTCGAGCAGCATCCTGGCCCGGGCGTGCGGCAGCGGCACCACATTGCGCAGCACGGACAGACCCGCACCGAAGACCTCCGGGTGACCGGGCCCCTGCGGGGCGCGGTCGTAGAAGAGGATTATCCGCTCGGTCAGCGCCATCGCGCCGGCCGACCACGCGATCACGGGCGAGCGCAGCGACGCGGCGATGTTGAACAGGTGCAGGACATCGGCCAGCACGCCGACGTGGCCCCCCGCGACGACCAGCGCGGCGGCATCGCTGAGCAGCCGGGTGACCTCGGCGCGGTGCTCGGCGATCACCGGCCGGCTGTGCGGCGGCCAGGCCTGGTAGAACTCGCCACGCACCTCGGTGATGCGGTCCAGGTGCGCGGCGTCGAGATCGCGGACCCCGGCGATGGCCTCGGCCACCGCCTGGTCGCGGACCCGGCCGCCGCCGGCGACCCCGGCCTGGCCGCTGCCGCCGCGGACCTGCAGCGCATAAACGGCCTGCAGCGCATAGTCCAGCCGCAGCAGGTAGACGTCCTGCAGCTCATCCAGGATGGCCCGCAGCCGGCGCTCGGCGGCGGCGTACTCCGGGTCGCGCTCCTGCACGTCGAGCCAGCGCCCATACAGCGCGAGGTTCACGTCGCGGGAGCCGAGCAGCTCGCTCAGCTCGCCGTCGTCGGGCTCCCGCTCCTGCCACCCGGCGGTGATCGTGGCGAACCGTCCCTCCGGGTGCAGCGACGCCGCCACCGTGGCCAGTGTCGGCCGACGCTGCGGTCCGAGCAGGGTGATTCTCACGAGGCGGACACGCGCAGCGTGCTTCCCACCGCGTCCAGCATGCGGCGCAGCGCGTCGTAGTCGGGATGACGCATCCGCACGTACGCGTTGGCCATGTACCCGGCCGCCACGGCCTGGGTCGCCGTTCCCGGCGGCGGCAGGTGAGCGTCGATGACCCACTCGCCGTATTGCCGCTGCAGCTCCTCCACCCCCGAGTAGCCGGTGATGTGCCCGTCGCGGTCCGGGCGCAGTGCGATCATCCCGCTGGCGTACCGCCGCGACGGGGCCGAGCCGGTGTGACCGGCCGTGATCGCCAGTGCCCACTCCCGGTAGAGGTCCATGTCGTTGCCCGCGGAGTACAGGTCCCACGCCCCGACTCCCGGCGGCCGGCAGCCGATCTCGGAGAACTTCAGTCCCTTCGGGCCGAAGAACCACTCCATATGCGTCGCCGACGTCCCGATCCCGAGGGCCGCGTTCACCCGCTGGCCCATCTCGCGCAGCTCGCCGTACTCCGGCGCGGTGTCGATCCGGTTCGTCGAGACGAACTGCGGCGAGATCCACCGGGCCCGCATCGCCTCGAGCACGTTCGGGTAGTAGTGCGACACGAAGTCCAGCGCGACCCGCCCGTCGACCGTGATGGTGTCGTAGAAGCCCTCGTGGCCCTCGATGAACTCCTCCAGGGCGATGGACTTGACGCCCTGACTACCGAAGACGCTCAACGAATGGTCCAGCTCGGTCTCACTCCGTACCGCGATCGTCCCGGACGCGCCAGCGCCGCTGCGCGGCTTGACGATCAGCGGGTAGCCGACCTGCCCGGCGAACGCCCGGGCCTGCGCGGCGCTGTCCGCGGCGGTCGAGGCGGCGGTCGGTACCCCCGCCTCCCGCAGGGCCTGCTTCATCGACGGCTTGTCCCGGCACAGCCAGGCGGTCTGCACCGACGTGCCGGGGATCGTGCACGCCTCGCGGACCTGCGCCGCGGCCAGGGTATGGGCCTCGATCGTCGCCTCGAGGCGGTCCACCCACAGCTTGTCCTGGACCTGCCGGACGGCCCACGTCATCGCATCGACATCGGTGACCGACGAAACCCGCTCGTAATGATGCAGCCAGCCCTTCAGCTGATCGTCGAGTGCCTCGGCCGGATACTCGCCGATCCCGATCACCGTCGCGCCCGCCTCAGCCAGCGCACGGGCGAAGTGCCGCTGGTTGGAGGGGAAGAACGGCTCGACGAAGATGACGTTCATGCCCGGAATGTTATCGTCGCGGGACATGAGCGTGGATGAGCCCGGCACCGGGCAGCTCGCGGCCGCCGTCCGCCGGGTCCTGCCGTCCGTCAGTTCCGACCTCGCGCGGCTCGTGCGGATCCCGTCGGTATCGGCGGATCCGGCCGCCGGGCCCCACCTGCGGGCCAGCGCCGACGAAACCGCCAAGCTGCTGCGCCGCGCCGGGCTGCCCGAGGTCGACGTGCTCACCGTTCCTGGCGGCCAGCCAGCGGTGCTCGGACATCGCCCGGGGCCGCCTGGCGCCCCCACCGTCTTGCTCTACGCGCACCACGACGTGCAGCCGCCGGGCGAGCGGGCGGGCTGGGACGGCGACCCGTTCGAGCCGGCCGAGCGGGCCGGACGGCTGTACGGCCGCGGGGCCGCCGACGACAAGGCGGGCATCGCGGTCCACCTGGCGGCGCTGCGGGCACATGGCGACCGGCTGCCCGTCGGGGTGAGCGTGCTGGTCGAGGGCGAGGAAGAGATCGGCTCGCCAACGCTGGCGCGGTTCCTCCGCGCCTACGCCGAGCGGATCAGGGCCGATGTGGTGGTGCTGACCGACTCGGCCAACTGGGCGGTGGACGTGCCGTCGCTGACGACCTCGCTGCGCGGCGGCGCCAGCGTCACCGTGGAGGTGCGGACGCTGCGCCACGGCATCCATAGCGGGCTGTACGGCGGCCCGGTCCCCGACGCGCTGACCGCACTGTGCCGGCTGCTGGCCACCTTGCACGACGACGCCGGGGAAGTGGCGGTGACCGGCCTGGTCCGCGGCCAGGCCAGCGCGCCCGAGCTCACCGAGGCGCAGCTGCGCGCGGACGCCGGGCTGCTGGACGGGGTGGCGCTGACCGGCACGGGCAGCCTGGCCGGCCTGCTGGATGCAGCCGTCGATCGCGATCACCGGCCTCGACGCCCCGCCGGTGCAGGCCGCTTCCAACACGCTGATCCCGGCCGCCCGGGCGAAGGTGAGCATGCGGATTGCCCCCGGTGACGACGCGGCCCGGGCTCTCGCCGCGCTGACCTCGCACCTTCAGGCGCACGCACCGTGGGGAGTGCACGTGACCGTAGAACCGGGCAGCACGGCAGAGCCGTTCCTGGCCCGGATCGGGGGCCCTGCCTACACCGCCGCGCGCTCGGCCCTGTCGGGTGCCTGGGGGGCACCCGCGGTCGATGTCGGGGTCGGCGGTTCCATCCCGTTCGTGGCCGCGTTCGCCAGGATTTTCCCGGACGCCGAGATCCTCATCACCGGGGTCGAGGATCCCGACACCCGGGCGCACGGCGCGAACGAGAGCCTGCACCTGGCCCTGTTCGAGCGGGCCTGCCTGGCCGAGGCGCTGCTGCTGAGCCAGCTCGGCGGAACCAGGCGCTAGCGAGGAGCGGCCCAGGTGGCCGGGACGTCGGCGCCGCCCTCCTCGGTGATCCGTGCGCCGAAGCGGAGCAGCGCGGGCTGGGGCGAGATCTTCCCCGCGATCAGGGCCTCGCCCAGCCGGAAGCTGACCGAGCGATCGATCAGGCCCGGCGGGACGAACGAGAAGGCGGCCTGCGCGAAGGCCGCGTCCGCGAGCGAGTTCAGCCGCATGAGCACCAGGTTGTCGGCCTGCGAGAGCACGTTCTCGGGAATCTTCTGCGGGCGCTGCGTCGACACCAGCAGGTATAGCCCGAACTTGCGGCCCTCGGCGGCGATCCGCGTGGCCTGGTCGGTTCCCACCGCGACCAGCTGGCTGGCGGGCTCAGCCGGGCAGACGTTGTGCGCCTCGTCGATCACGATCAGTACCGGGCTCCGCTCCTGGCGCCGTCGCCACGCCTCACCCAGCACCGCTCCGGCGATGAGGGACTGCTCCTCGCGCGTCGGCAGCGAGCCCAGGTCAATGACCAGGCAGCGGACATCCTGATCGTGGACCGCGTCGAGGACGGACCCCGACTCGCCGGGCGACCACACCGAGAACCGGTCGATGCCCAGGCTGCGGACCCGCAGGCCGAGGCGGTGCGCCTCGGGCCGGTCGCTTCTGGTCAGGGCCGCGAGCGAGGGCGGGTTCTCGCCGGCCAGCACCTCGGCCAGCGCAGCGTACTCCTCGCGGTCGTTGATGGGGTCCAGGCGGAGCAGCGCGGCCTGGGTGGCCGGATCGAGCTCGGACGCGTGCAGCCGCAGCCTCCGGCCTCCGGGAGCGTCGGCGGAGTAGACCGCAACTCCGCGCGCCACGGCCTCGTAGCGCTCGGCCAGTGCCGGGTCCGCGCCGGCGCGCACCTGTCCCAGGCGCACGAAGTCGGAGTTCGGATCGAGCACCACCAGGCGCAGGTCCGTCTCGATCAGCAGCCGCTCGAGGATCACCCCGAGTGAGTAGGTCTTCCCTGACCCCGACTGACCGCAGAGGAAGGTGTGCCGGTCGAAGCCGCCGGCGTCCGCCAGGCAGGGCACGCCGGCGGCCAGCGCGAGCTCACCCAGCGGCAGTTTCGCGTCATGGCGCCCGCTGCGCTCGATCCACGCCTGCACCTGCGCCCCGGTGGCGGCACGCACCGCCGCGTCGTGGAACGGCGCCGTGCCGCCTTCGAGTATGGCGCCCTCGCCGCGCGCGTACCTGACCTGGACCTGCCCCCGGGCCTCCGGGCCGCCCCGCGCCTGCGACGGCAGCGTCAGCTCCGTGCCGAGCTGCTGATCGAGCTCGAGGCTGAGCACCTGGCCCAGCCGCGCAGCGCCGCCGCCCTCCAGCACCACATAGCCGCCGACCTGGAATTCCAGGCCGTACAGCGAGGCCTGAAACGAGAACCGGCGCCCGTCCACCGAGGTGGCGAGCGGCAGGACCGACGCTTCGAGCTCCCGGCGCACCGCACGGAAACTGGCCAGTTGCTGCCCGAGCCCCGACTCCCCGTTCACCCAAGCACTGTTTCACGCCAAACCGGGCAGCGCTACGTTCCCGCTGGCTCCGGCCGGCGCCTGGCCTCTTCGTAGATAACGCAAACCGCCACGCCGCCCAGGCGGCCACTCCCGCGGCTGCCGCCGCAGTGCTCAGCGCCAAGAGGGCCAAGAGCCGGGCGTGGCAGGATATCGATGAGGACTCCGGCGAAACGGAAGTGGTGCGTCGTGGCTGACGAAAAGGCTAAAAGCTGGCCCGGCTCTGCCGCGGCGGAGCGGCCAGCTGACATCGACACCTCCGTCGCTCATCCGGCCCGCGTCTATGACTACTGGCTGGGTGGCAAGGACAATTTCGCCGCTGACCGCGAAGCGGCCGAGCGCGTGCTCGCGGCCACGCCCGGCCTGCGGGAACGGGTCCAGGCGAACCGGGCGTTCCTGGCCCGGGCGGTGCGGTACCTGGCCGCCGAGGCGGGAATCCGGCAGTTCCTCGATATCGGCACCGGCATACCCTCGGCGGACAACACGCATGAGGTGGCCCAGGCCGTCGCGCCGGACGCGCGGATCGTCTACGTGGACAACGACCCCATCGTGCTCACCCACGCCCGGGCGCTGCTGGCCAGCGGGCCGGAAGGCTCGACTCAGTACATCAACGGCGACCTGAGGGACGGGACGGCCATTTTGCGGACGGCCGCGCAAACCCTGGATTTCAGCCAGCCGATTGCCCTCATGCTGCTGGGAATCCTGCACCTGATCCAGGATTCGCAGGACCCGTACCAGATCGTGGCCGGCTTAATGGACTCGCTGCCCGCCGGCAGCTACCTGGTGATCTCACACCCGGCCATCGATAGTCACGCCGCCCAGGCCGAGGCCCAGAGACGCTACAACGAGCGCGTGGCCACCCCGCAGACCCTGCGCACCCACGCCCAGGTGTCCCGGTTCTTCGACGGCCTGGAACTGGTGCCGCCCGGTGTGGTGTATGTGCACACCTGGCGGCCCGACCCCGGGGACATCGTTCCTCCTGGCGGGGTGTCAGCGCACGGCGGCCTGGCCCGCAAGCCTTGATACGTGATCCGGACGCCTCACCAGTCCCGCCAGCCCCGCCAGCCATGTCAATCTCGCCAGCCGAGCGGCAGCAAAAGATCTTGACGACTTTTCAGTTCATATCGCTGAAAAGCCGGCAAGATCATTGGGGTGCCTCATCCGGTGGTGTCAGCCCGCGGCGGTTTCCCGATGGCAGCTGACGCCGAGCACGCGAGCGCGCTCGCCTATGAACTCGCCGAACTTGCCAGCCTTGATGGCACGGACAAATGAGCGCCACTCCACGCTCGTGTAGCGCAGCTCCACGTCCGGATTACCGGAGTCCCGCAGGGCAACCACACCCTCCTCCGGCTGGCTGACCTCCACGCACTCGCCGCTCGCGCAGAAGCTCGACTTGCGCCAGGCAGGATCTGCGGCGCGGCGCCGCGATCGCCTTCCTCTATCGGACTCAACCATCAGCAAGCCACCGCCCGTAACGACAAGTCCCTCTATCCAGACTTACCCAGGCAGCCAGGAATCCAGACCAGCGGTCAGCGGCTCGAGCCCAGATCGTCGAACTCGCCAGCCTTGATCCCGCTGACGAAGGCCTGCCATTCCTCAGCAGTGGAGCGGATCGTTGTGCTGCGCGGCGCCTTAGAGTCACGCAGGACTATCAGGCCGTTCTGCTCGCCGACCTCTATGCACTCGCCTCCACCGCAGAAGGATCAGCTCACCCGTGCGCGGGCATCTCGGCTCCGTTAACGATGTGGCCTTCAGTCCCGACTCGCGCTCGCTGGCCAGCGCCGGAGGCGACGGAACTGTGCGCCTGTGGGACCTGGCTCCCGGACGCGACATCATGGACATGGTGCCCGCCTGAGCGCTGGCGCGGGCCGCGCGCACGGTGCCCGCCTGAGCGCTGGCGCGGGCCTCGCGGGATAGAGCGGCTCCACGCGGGCCCTCGCCGGCCACCCCCGACCTCCGCGGATGGCGGCGGGACGCGCGAAGGGACCCGCGTCGCGGAAGAAAACCGGCCGTCGCGGTATTGACCCGATGGGCGCTGGAATCACCGAGCGCGGGTCCTCGCCGGGATTCGCATGGTGCCCGGTCACGTCCGGCCGTGGGTGTCGCCCGGCACCGGACTCCGGCGGTGGAAGGGTCGGCATGACGAGCCGGATCAGCCAGAAGGTCGCCGTCAGCGTGGTGTACGTGGCGGCGATGTTCATGACGATCATGGACGCGACCATTGTCAACGTCGCGCTCCCGACCATCGGCCGAGACTTCGGTGTCCCGTCCACCTCGGTGGCCAGCGTCTCGATCTACTTCCTGGTGAGCCTGGCCGTGTTCATCTCCGCGTCCGGCTGGCTCGGCGACCGGTTCGGCGGCAAGCGGGTGCTGCTCACCGCGATCGCGGTGTTCACCGCCGCATCGGCCCTGTGCGGCATGGCCGGGTCGCTGGCCGAGCTGGACATCTTCCGCGTGTTGCAGGGCGTCGGCGGCGGGATGATGGCCCCGGTCGGCCTGGCGATGCTGTTCCGCTCCTTCCCCCCGGCCGAGCGCATCCGCGCGTCGAGCATCCTCACCGTGCCGACCACTCTCGCTCCCGCACTCGGCCCGATCATCGGCGGACTGCTGGTCACCGAACTGTCCTGGCGATGGGTCTTCTACGTGAACGTCCCGCTCGGGATCCTCGCTCTCGCCTTCGGCACGCTCTTCCTCGAGGGCGGGAACACGCTGCGGCCCGGCCCGTTTGACGCCATCGGCTTCCTGCTGGCTGCGGCCGGCCTGGGGCTGCTCATGTATGGCGTGTCGGAGGGGCCGATCCGGCACTGGAGTTCGAGCGTCGTGCAGGCCACCATTGCCGCCGGCGTGATCCTGCTCGCCGTCCTGGTGCCCGTTGAGCTGCGTAAGCACCGGCCCCTGATCGATCTGCGGTTGCTCGGCAACCGGCTGTTCCGCTCCAGCAACGGCGTGATGGTCCTGGCGTCCGCGTCCTTCATCGGGACGCTCTACGTGGTCTCGCTGTTCTTCCAGGACGGCCGCGGCTTGTCGGCGCTCGGCTCGGGACTGAGCACGTTCCCCGAGGCGCTCGGGGTGATGGCGGGCGCCCAGCTGGCCAGCCGGGCGCTCTACCCGGTGCTCGGGCCGCGCCGGAACATCACGCTCGGACTGCTCGGGGTGACCGTGTCGATCGGGCTGATGAGCCTGGTCGGAGCGCACACCAGCCTGTGGTGGATGCGCCTGCTCATGTTCTGCCTCGGAGTCGCGATGGGCCAGGTCTTCGTCCCGGCCCAGGCAGCCGCGTTCGCCACCATCTCGGCCGAGGCCACGGGCCGGGCCTCGACGATGTTCAACGTCATCCGCCAGCTCGGCAGCGCGATCGGCGTCGCCGTATTCACGACCGTGATCGTCGCCGTGGGCGCCACGACGGTCGTGGCGGGCCGGGTCACGCCGAACCTCGCGGCCTACCATGCGGCGTTCCTGGTGGCGGCCGGGCTGGCCGCAGCGGGCGCCGTGGTCGCGCTGACCATCCATGACGCCGACGCGGCTGCCACCATGGTCCGCCGCGTGGACCGGAAAGCGGCGGGGACCGGAAAGCAGAGCCGGGCAGCCGCGCCGTCGCAGTCCCCGCGGCCAGCACGCCACCCGAGCACCGGCCGGCCTCCCCGCACTGACGGCTGAATTCCGACGCGCCGCCATCCGCATGCATTCGGCGCCCGGCCGCTGAGCGGCGTCGATGCGACCAGAGGTCCCGTCAAGCCGCCCTGATGAACAGGGCGATGGCGACATACTGGCACGTCGCCGCGGCGCAGACGTAGACGTGGAAAACCTCGTGGTACCCGAACACCGACGGATACGGATCAGGCCGGCGACGGTGGTACGAAAACGCGCCGACCATATAGAGCAGGCCGCCCGCGAGCATGAGCGCCGCGGGCGCGACCCCCGCATGGATCCAGACCTCGGGCAGCGCAAGACCGGCTACCCAGCCCAGCCCGATGAAGGTGCCACCGACCAGCAGTTCTGGCGCGCCCATCCACGCTAGGTGGATCGCCGCCGCGGTGAGGGTGAGCGCCCACAACACGATCAGGCAGGCCCGGCCGAGGGTGCCGTGGGCAGCCAGGACGAAAGCGGGCGTGGCCGTGCCGGCTATCAGGAAGAAGATCATCACATGGTCCAGGCGCTGCAGGCGCCGGCGCCACACATCGGTCCAGTTGCCGCGGTGGTACAGCGCGCTGGCCCCGAACAATGCGCTCACGCTGGCCGCGTAGACGGCGGCCGACGCGATCCGCGTTGCTCCGTGCGCGCGGGCCAGCAGCAGGGCGCCGCCCGCCAGCGACGCCCCGAACCACAACAGGTGCAGCCAGCCCCGCAGCGCCGGCTTTGTGTAGTGCACGCCGCGCCGGGCGTCGTAAAGCACATCTGCCATCGGCGAGCTCAGGCGGCTTCCACCGGTCGTGGCCGACGACCTGGCTGCGGGTCGCGCGGGCCGGGACCGAAGATGCTCTCCCGGATGCCCATGATGGCCTGGTCCAGTTCGTCGATGGCGTGGTAGATCTTGGAGGCGGCGGCCTGATCGCTGATCAGGCCCAGCGCGCCATGGAGATCCAGTCCCGCGGCGAAGATCCGGTGCACCACGACGTCGTTCAAGCGCTGGGCAATCTGGTCGTGATCGCTGGTGAGGTGGCTGATCATCTCCGGTGCGCCGGTGTCCCCGGGCGCCCGGCCGTTGCTAGCCGGGGAACCCTGGGTCAGCAGCGCTGCGGCGAAAGGCAAACCTGACGGTGGTTGCATCGCTGAGCCTCTCTGGTATCTGGCCAGCTAGCGCTAGGCCGTGCCACCAGGGTCCAGAGTGGCGCGGTTGCCCACACAGCCGTTGTGACCTGGTGCAGGCCGGTACAAACACTTCTGCCCACGACCCTACCCCGGTGTCCCCGTCCCGCCTACCCCCGCGTAACCGTCCCGGCTAGCCGCCGCGGGTGTGTCCGGACCTGCCCGCGCTCAGATGGCGGCGGGCGCCTGCTGGGCAGTGTTCAAAGGCGCGGTCTGGGTGGCGTTAGCTGGCAGTATGGCGGGCACTTTGCCGTTTGGCAGCGCTCGAGCGGGCGCCGAGGGCAGCGTAGGCGTGTCCTGCGTTTCGCCGGCCGCCGGGCCGGCCTGGACCGGGCCTGGGGCCGCGCGGTCGAAGAACCGCAGTATCTCCACCGGGACGGGTACGACAATGGTCTCGTTCTTCTCGGCCGCGACCTCGACGAATGTCTGCAGCAGCCGGAGCTGCAAGGCAGCCGGGTCGGCGGCCATGATGGCGCCGGCCTGGGCGAGTCTCTTGGCCGCCTGGAACTCGCCGTCGGCAGCGATGATCCGGGCGCGGCGCTCACGTTCGGCCTCCGCCTGCCGCGACATCGAGCGCTTCATCGACTCGGGCAGCGAGACGTCCTTCACCTCGACCCGCTCCACCCGGATGCCCCAGGGCTCCTCGGTGGGGGCATCGATCACGGCCCTGAGTTCGGCGTTGATCTTCTCGCGGTCGGAGAGGAGCTGGTCCATGTTGCTCCGCCCGGTCACCGCCCGGAGCGAGGTCTGGGCGACCTGGCCGATGGCGTACTGATAGTTCTGCACGTTGACGATCGCCTTAAGCGGGTCGACTACCCGGTAGTAGACGACGGCGTCCACGCGCATCGTGACGTTGTCGCGGGTAATGGTCTCCTGAGCGGGCACCGGCGCGACGGCGATCTGCATGTTGACCTTGCGCAGCCGCTCCGTGAAAGGATTGACCCAGGTCAGGCCTGCCTTGCGGGTGCCGGGCAGCGCCCGGCCGAACCGGAAGACGACGCCCTGCTCGTACTGGCTGATGATCCTGAAGCCGAACATGTCGGCCGCCCCATCCCCGGCGGACGGTGCGCCAGGATAACCGGAACCGCGGACGGCACGGGCATGAGCGCCGGCGCTCGAAACACCCTCGGCTTACTTTGAAGAGTACCCCCATGAAAAGTGCAGGAATATTAACGATGACCGCCACTGCCGCCACGGCGGCCGCTCCCGCGGCTGCCGCCGCAGGAGTGCCCAGCACAGCCGGAGACTTTAGAAGATCTTGACGCCTTCCCGGTACATATCGCTGAAAAAACGACATGATCACCGGCCACCTTCCAGCCGCAGGGGCTGGCGAGACTGGTGTTTTCAGTGTGACTCGATTGGACGGTGCCGTCGGCCCCGGGCTGCCGGGAGCGGGGTGCTCACGAGCTGAGTTCGCCGAGCCGGTCGTGCCGGTGATCATTTGCCCGCGGTCACGGCTTTGAGCTCGTCGAGCGACTCTCGGATGAACTGCGGCAAGTCTGCTTGGCCGGGTTCGTTGCTCCAGCGTTCGAACGCGACCCTGAAGACGGCGATCCCTGCCTCGGCAGTCAGGCTCGCGGCTGGTTCTGTGACGCCGCGCCGGCGCAACGTGCCGGCCAGCGCCGCGGACAAGGAGGCGAGCTTGATCAGCTCGCGCTCTTGCAGCTCCCGGTTCGCAGCAATGACGGCCTGGCGCTGTCGGGCGTATTCACGGCGCTCCTGCAGCTGGGCGCCAGCGGCCTCGAGGGCAGTGGCTACCGCGTCGATCGGCGCCGCGGAGTCAGGCGTGCTGGCCAGGGTGCTCACCAGGAAATCCTGCAGTTCGCCCGCGCCCGCGAACAGAACCTCGCGCTTGTCGGCGAAGTGCCGGAAGAACGTTCGCTCCGTGAGCCCCGCCCGCTTCGCGATCTCCGAGACCGTGGTCTGTTCGAACCCGCGCTCGACGTAGAGCTCCAGGGCCGCCCGCTCGAGCCGGCCGCGGCTGTCGGGCTCCCAGCGGACCATCCCCCGATCCTACTTGATGACAGCGGCTGACATCCAGTGCTATCGTGATGACAGTAACTGACATCGACTTGCCTTAGCGCAAGCCCTGCGCCAAGGGCAGTCGACCACCTGGAGGTTTCTCATGCATGTTTTCGTCACCGGCGCGTCCGGCTGGATCGGCTCCGCCGTCGTCCCCGAGCTCATCGGCGCGGGCCATCAGGTCACTGGGCTCGCCCGCTCCGATGCCTCGGCCGCTGCTCTCACCGCGGCCGGGGCACAGGTGCAGCGCGGCACTCTTGATGACCTCGACAGCCTGCGGAGTGCAGCTGCCACTTCCGATGGCGTGATCCACCTCGCGTTCAAGCACGACATCGCTTTCTCGGGGGACTTCCAGGGCGCTGCCGATGCGGATCGCCGCGCTATCGAGACATTCGGCGAGGTGCTGGCGGCTTCTGACCGGCCGTTCGTCATCGCCTCCGGGACCCTCGGGCTCGCACCGGGGCGGGTGGCGACCGAACGGGACGGGCGTGATCCCGACCCGGCCCGGGAGGCTCCGATCGGAGGTGCACACGCGCGGCTGGCTAACGCGCAGATGACGCTCTCCCTCGCGTCCCGCGGCGTCCGCTCGTCCGTGGTGCGACTCCCCCCGACGGTCCACGGCGACGGAGACCACGGCTTCATGGCGACCATCGTCGGCATCGCCCGCGACAAGGGCGTCTCCGGCTACATCGGCGACGGGTCCAGCCGCTGGCCCGCCGTGCACCGGCTCGACGCCGCGCACCTGTTCCGCCTGGCGCTGGAGCAGGCCCCGGCGGGATCGGCGCTGCACGCGGTGGCCGACGAGGGCGTGCCGGTCCGCGCTATCGCCGAAGTGATCGGACGGCATCTCGACCTCCCCGTGGTCACCGTCTCTCCCGAGGACGCGGGCGAGCACTTCGCCTGGCTGGCCGGCCTCCTCGCGATCGACAGCCCGGCCTCGAGCACGCTGACCCGTGAGCTACTGGGATGGCACCCGACCCAGCCCGGGCTCATCGATGACCTCGACAAGGGCCACTACTTCGACAACCCGTCCGCATGATCAGCCAGGCCAGAATGGGCCCCGCTGGGGCAGCAGGCCACGCAGGTCCGGTCCCAACGCGGTGCTCGATGGCCGACAGGCGCGCCTCGATCGACTCTAAGCGCAGGAGGAGCTCAGACAGCAGCCTGCGCAGGCACGCCGCGCCGGGCCGCAGAGCCCCCCGGATGGCGCTCCGTGCGTAGCTGGGCCAGCACCGCCCGCCCAGACCCGGGCCGGGCAGTAAGTTGGGACTCAAGTGGCGGCTTGTCAGCACAGGAGGCTCTTGATGGACGGGACTCCCCGGCCTTGATCAGCGTCGAATCCCACGGGCAGGTGACCGTCGTCCGGATGGACCACGGCAAGGCAAATGCCCTCGACACCACGCTGTGCCGCGACCTCGCCGCGCGGTTCGGCGAGCTTGAGCGCGACGGTCACGGCGCAGCGGTCCTGACCGGGCAGGGGCCCATTTTCTCGGCGGGTGTCGACCTGCTGGCGCTGCGCGACGGCGGCCCAGGTTACCTCGAGGAGTTCATGCCCGCCCTGAGCGAGGCGTTCCTCGCGGTGTTCAACTGCTCCGTGCCGGTGGTCGCCGCCGTGAATGGGCATGCGATCGCCGGCGGCTGCATTCTCACCTCGGCCTGCGACCACCGGGTCATGAACGACGGCCATGGCCGCATCGGTGTCACCGAACTGCTGGTCGGAGTCCCGTTTCCGATTACCGCGCTGGAGATCTTGCGCTTCGCCGTGGGCACCCCCCGGCTTAAGGAGCTGACCTACACCGGCCGGACCTATACCGCCGCCGAAGCCGTGCGCCTCGGGCTCATCGATGAGGCCGTGGAAGAGGGGTCAGTGCTCGAGCGCGCGGTCGCGGTCGCGGGCGACCTCGCTGCGCTGCCCCCCGAGCCACTGCGGCACACGCGCAGGCAGATCCGCGGCCCCGCGCTGGACCGCATCGCGCAGGAGCGCACGACGGACGACCTCGTGCACCGGATGTGGGACTCCCCGGCCGCGCGCGCGAAAGTCGGGGAATACGTGCAGCGGACACTGCGGAGGTAACGCGGCTCCCTGGTCAGCTGGGCCGCAGAATGGGGCGCATCCGGTCCAGGGTGCCTACGTCGTCGATGGTGGAGGGCACCGGCTCGTCGTTGTTACCGTCAGCGATGCCGCGCATGGTCTTGCGCAGTATCTTGCCCGAGCGGGTCTTGGGGAGCCCGGCCACGACGTCGACCCTGCGCACGGCGGCAACGGCACCGATCTGGGCACGGATCAGCTCGACGAGCTCGGCGCTCACCACGTCGGGGTCGGTGTCGGTACCCGCCTTGAGCACGACAAATCCGCGCGGGATCTGGCCTTTGATCTCGTCGTGGACGCCGATGACGGCGCACTCGGCAACCGCGGGGTGACTGGCCAGGACTTCCTCCATCTCCCCGGTGGACAGCCGGTGGCCCGCGACGTTGATGACGTCGTCGGTACGGCCCATCACATAGAGGTATCCGTCGCTGTCGCGATAACCCCCGTCTCCGGTGACGTAGGCGCCCGGGTAGCGCACCAGGTAGGAGTCGATGAACCGCTGGTCGTCGCCCCACAAGGTCGGCAGGCAGCCGGGCGGCAGCGGCAGCCGCACCACGATCTCTCCGGTGCTGCCCGGCGGTACGTCGGCGCCGGTGGCGGGGTCGACGACGTGCACGTCGTAGCCGGGCACCGGCACGGTGGGTGAGCCGGGCTTGGTGACCATGGGATCCAGTCCCATCAGGTCGGCCGCGATCGGCCAGCCTGTCTCGGTCTGCCACCAGTGATCGATCACCGGGATGCCGAGCAGCTCGCGTGCCCACCGGTAGGTCTCCGGATCGAGCCGTTCCCCGGCCAGGAACAGGTAGCGGAAGGCGGTCAGGTCGTATTTACGGGCCAGCTCGCCCGACGGGTCTTCCTTCTTGATCGCACGGAACGCGGTGGGCGCCGTGAACAGCGTCTTGACCCGGTACTCGGCGATTACCCGCCAGAACGCCCCGGCGTCTGGCGTGCCCACCGGCTTACCCTCGTACAGCACGGTGGTGCACCCGGCCAGCAGCGGGGCGTAGACGATGTAGGAATGGCCCACGACCCAGCCGATGTCGGAGGCCGCCCAGTACACCTCGCCGGGCCGGGTGTCGTAGATGTTCTCCATGCTCCAGTGCAGCGCGACCGCGTGGCCGCCGTTGTCGCGGACGACACCCTTGGGCCTGGCAGTGGTGCCCGACGTATACAGGATGTAAAGCGGGTCGGTGGCCGCGACGGGGACGCAATCAGACGGCTTGGCATCGGCCATCGCCTGCTCCCAGTCCACGTCACGCCCGTCGTCCAGGGCCGCGAGGGCCTGTGGGCGCTGCAGGATGACACAGTACGGCGGCTTGTGGGTCGCCAGCCCGAGCGCCCGGTCCAGGATCGGCTTGTATTCAAGGACCCGGCTGACCTCCACACCGCACGAAGCCGTTACCACGACCGTGGGGGCCGCATCGTCGATCCGGGCGGCCAGCTCAGGCGCGGCGAAGCCGCCGAATACGACCGAGTGGACGGCGCCGATGCGGGCGCAGGCGAGCATCGCAATGACCGCCTCAGGGATCATCGGCATGTAGATGACCACGCGGTCGCCTTTGCCGGTCCCGAGACCGCGGAGCACGCCGGCGAACCGCGCCACGTGGTCCTGTAGTTCGCGGTAGGTAAAGGTGCGGCCGGTGCCGGTCACCGGGCTGTCGTAGATGAGCGCGGCCTGGTCGCCGCGGCCGTCGCGCACATGCCGGTCGACGGCGTTGAAGCAGGTGTTCAGGACGCCGTCGGCGAACCAGCGATAAAACGGCGGCCTGGACCTGTCCAGCACGACGGTGGGCTGGCGGTCCCAATCGATGCCCCGGACAGCGCTGGCCCAGAATCCCTCAGGGTCATCAAGGCTCTGGCGGAATGCTTCCGCGTATCGGCCCATGACTGTCCTCCTCGCTTATCCAGCCTGCGGTGGTTACTTCCTGGCGAGATGGCCGACAGGCAAGACCTCCCGGCCGTAACTTGCCTCGCATATCTCGGCCAGGGCCAGGTAGAAGGCGAGTGCCGCCAGCACCAGCGCAATCCAGCCGCCGGTCTTGACCAGCCCGGTGGACGCCGTGTAATTGCCGGCGCCGATCACGAACAGGGCGGCGGTCAGCAGCATAAGCGCCACGACCACCACGACGTTGGTGCGGAACGAGGCGAGCAACATGACGGCAGAGAAGATGCCGAAGGCGTACAGGAACAGGCCCTGCGCGTGCCCGACCTGGGTCAGCGGCACATCCTTGAGGAAGAGCTGAGCGAAGGCGAACAGGGACAGCCAGAACGCGCCGAACCCGCAGAACAGCACGCCGCCGAAGGTGTTGCCGATCCGTAGCTGGATGATCCCGGCAATAAACTGGGCCAGTCCGCCGAACATGAGCGCAACGCCGAAGACCACCGGCAGGGTGGCCGCCGGGACCACGTTCGCGTAGATCAGGCTGAGCATGAAGGTGGTGGTCGCGAAGCCTGCCAGGGCCAGCGGCGCGGAATTCCCCCACGCCACCCCCGTCGCTGAGACCGGGCTCGGGACTCGTGCCACGTTGACGGTCGCTGGCTCGGTACCTTTGTCGGTGGAAGTCATGACTTGCTCCTCACGTACTCGCTGGACCGGTTGGGCGAAGCATGTGCCTTCGAGCGCAGGCGCTGGGAGGGCCATAGGTCCCGATCAAGAAAAGATGCGCGGAGAACGCCGGCTCCGCCTGTCTCCTGGAGATGAGTGTCTGATTTCCCATATACGCCATTGGGAAGTGCTTTTCGGGTGATCATTCAGGCGGCAGCTGGCGCTGCCTGGCCGGGGGCCTCCAGGCAGCCCCGGCCAGGCAGCAGGCGCATCAGCTCAGCGGCGGACCATCCGGCGGCCGCGCTGCCCGTCAACGGCCCGGTAGGCGACCAGCAGGACGGCTGATCCGGCGATGGCGGTGAGCCAGGTCGACAGGTTGAAGAACCCGTTCAGGGTGTGGATGTCGAACAGCTTGGTGGCGACCCATCCGCCGCCTACGGCCCCTACGATGCCGATCAGGCAGGTGAGCACAAGGCCCTGTGATCTTTTGCCGGGGATCAGCATGTTGGCGAGCAGGCCCGCGGCGAGCCCGAGAACGATCCACGCGATGATGCCCATTACCGACTCCTTTGTCAGTGTCGTGCGCGAGGTGAGGGATGGCTGGCCAGAGGGCTGGGGGGCGGGACTATCGCGGCTCGTTGTCCGGCATCATCTTGCGCCGCTCGCGGCGAATGACCCGGCGCAGCTGGGTGATCCGCGCGGTGCCCGCGGCGGCCATCAGGAGTGCGCCCGCGATGACGGCGAAGAGCAGGGCCACCGCCAGCGGCAGCACGAGGTGAGCTCCGAGGAAGCTGATGTTCACGCTGTGAACGTTCTGGATGATGAAGATCATCACCACGATCAGGGCGACGGCGCAGGCGATCAGCCCGATGCGCATGCCGCTGATCCTGGTACGCAGCCGTCCGCGGGCCGGCGGATCAGGCGCGGCCGGGGGCGCCGGCGGGGCTGAGCCGTTGACTGAGGGGGGCGGCAGGGTGGTGGTTGCCGGGCGGGGCGCGGCTGGCGGCTCGGTCATGGAGTTACCTACCTCACGAACGGGGACCGGAGTCGGTGCAGACCGAGGGCCGATTGTCCCCTTGCTGGCCCGGGCATCCGGCCGTGATCGGCTGGTATTTCCTGGTGCCTGACCTGTAGCTTATATCCGAACTTCACTACTAGCAATATTTTTCTGGAAAATGTGATACATTCTTGATTATGGAGAGCTGGAGGTTCCTGACGAATCACGCGCGGGTCCTCCTCTGCATCGCCCAGGATCCTGACCTGCGGCTGCGGGACGCCGCGGCCACTCTAGGTATCACCGAGCGGAGTGCGTACGGCATCATCACGGACCTGACCGAGGCCGGATACGTCGTCAAGCAGAGATGCGGCCGCCGCAACCGTTATCAGATCCAGGCGGACCTGCCGCTGCCGGGACCTGGCAGCCACGAACCCGCGATCGGAGACGTCCTGGCGCTCCTGTCGGGCGAAGACGTCAGCCACAGAGCGGACGCCTCGTCCCGCCGCCGATCGCCACAAGCTGGAGCGGCAGCTCGAAGAACAGCACGACCGTCGCGAAGTCCCAGATCAGGCACAACAGCACGCTGGTAATGGCGGCGGCCCTGAATACCGCGCGGTCGTTCACGTCACTTCCCTGCGCTATATGTGCTTGACCGGGCGGGCACGCTACCGGGCTCCAGCGCATGAGCCCATGGCCATGGCGTTGGCCACCTGATAAGCGGCAGCCTAGCGACCGTTGTCGGTGTTCAGCTGGTTCGACACAGCCGGTTTCGGCGGATTTCACCAGTCGGCGGCGCGCTGGAACACACCGGCCGCCCCACCGGAACGGGCCGCGCGCTGCCATAGTTTGGGTACATGGTCGCCCTGCTCATCGGCCTCGCAGTCGTCGTCGTCGTGCTCCTGATCATTACCCTGCGCCTGGCCTCGCGTCCGCGCGTCACGGGAACCGCTGCCGATGCTGATGCCGGAAGTCAGCCTCCGGCCCCTAGCGGGACCTCGCCGACGGCCAACGTCGCTGTCCTGAACAGATACGAGATCTGGATGAGACGGATCCGGCGGCAGCAGCTCGGCGTCTGGAGCGAGAACTGGGCGGACCTCAGCCGCACCACTCAGTACGCGGCCTGGCGCCAGCTGGCCGAGGCGCGTGGCGCCGGTGCGGACGTGCCGGGCTACCTGACGCGCAGCCTGCTGTGGGAGGTCATCTATGCCGCGGGGGGCGTTGAGCACGAATTCGGGCAGCTGCGCAAGGCACTGGCCGATGTGCGGCAACTCGCCGGCGAGGCGACAGCCCGGCCTGCCCAGCCAGCGGAGGAACAGCCGATTGTCGGCTCGTATGGTGCTGCCCCGTCGGTGCGTGAGGCCTCCTACAGCTTCGTGAACATGCTCAGCTGGGCGCGATCCACGGCGGAGCGCACCGACCGGCGATACAGGTCGCGCTCGCCGGAGCGAGCCGGACTGCTCCCGGCGCTGGCGGACGGTCACCTCCGTGACAGCGTGGCGGCAGCACTACGGCGTCTGAGGGCCGCGCTCCGGGAGTCCGGGTTCCTGGCCAGCTACGCCCTTCATGCGGGGGCCATGCCCGCCGATGGCACGCCCAGTGCGCAGATCCTGCCTGACGGGCGCACCATCGCGCAGGTGCCCGATCCGACTGCGGATCCGGTACTGACCGGGGATGCGTTCAGGTTCACTCAGAACCGGGACATGCTGACCTACGCGACCGAGCTGATGACCGCGATCGAGGCATTCGTGGACAGCGTGCTCGACGCCTTCGCGGCTAACCGGCCAGCACGAGCCGGGCTGCTCCCCGCTCCGGCGCCGTCACGGCCGGACCGCGCGGATCAGCAGGTAATCGATGATCCGGCGCCGCCAAAGTAGATTGACCTGCCGAAGCAGCAGGCGCGCGGCGGCCTGCTGCCCGGCGGGCGCGGCCATCGCGCTGTCCAGCCGCGCTGCGGTGAGCCGGAGCGCGGGAGCGATCACACGGTCGCCGCAGGCCGTGACCTCCACCTCGGCCAGGCCGGCCGCGCGGGCGGCCGCGGCGATCTGGCCCGCGGTCATGGCCATGCTGCGCTGCAGCCCGAACACCCGCAGCTGGCTCAGGCCGCAGAACAACTCGGCGGGGCTGAGCGGCCAGCGCTGGGTCGAGATATCGGACATGCTCAGCACTCCGCCCGGACGAAGCACCCGGTAGCACTCGTCGAAGAAGGCCTTCCGGGAGCGGAAATGGAAGGCGGCCTCCACGCTGATGACCCCGTCGACGGTCCCGGCCGCAATCGGCAGCCGGGCGGCGTCGCCTGCCACCGGCACGGCTGCGGCTTCCCTCAGCCGGGCCCGGCCAGCCGCCAGCTGCCACTCGGTGACATTCACCGCCACCATCCGCCGCGGGCGAACTGTCTCGGCGATCAGCGGATCCTGGGTAGCCAGCCCGTTCCCCACATCGAGGATCACCCCGCCGCCGGGCAGCGCCGTCGCCAGCGTTCTGACCAGCCGCCGGCAGGCGTCTTCGGCCTCACCCTCCGAACCCGGCCCCTCCCACAACCCCAGGTTCAGCCAGCCGGGCGCCAGCGCCAGGAAGAAATCCGATCCGATGCTCTCGTAAACCCGCGCGACGGTGTTCCCGCGCTGCCTGAACACCTCGGCCGCATGCCGCACATGCTGGCCTGTCCACCCCATGCCACACGCTGGCCTGTCTGCCATCCCAGATCTCACCCTACGGGACGGCGCCCGCAGCAGCCGGCCGTACGATGATCAGACCCGCCGGGGTGAACAGCCTCGCGGCCGGGTCAGGTACGGATGGTTCGGGGCGCAGCTGACTGCTTGCGCCGCGGCCGCCGCATTGCAGCGGGATCCTGGCCGGGGCGGGGCTGCGGGTGTCGCGAAGGCCGCTGGTCCGGCATGTCAGGATTTACAAGGCAGCTCTAGCGCGCAGGCCTAATCGCAGCCAGTGTAGGGACACCGGGCGCAGAAGCCGGCTACCGGGCGCGCCCGGTGGCCGATGCCGAGAACGACATGGAATCCCGGATCCGGACACAGGAGGTGCGGTGACGACGGCGAATGCGTTCGCGCGCGGGCCCCGATCGGCCACGGCACAGCTGACGCGGGCCGTGGAGATCGCGACGATCCTGTCTGCGAGCGGCTTCGGCTGGCTCGTTCAGGCGCTGGGCCTCAGTGCGTGCGTCTCGCCCCGCTGCCGCCTCCTGCGCGTGATCCGGCCAGGCAGCAAGTGCCCGCATGAGCTGCCGATGGACCTTCCGCTGCCCGAGCGGCTGCGGCTGACGCTCGAGAGGCTAGGGCCAACCTTCGTCAAGGCGGGGCAGCTGCTCGCGCTGCGGCCGGACTATATTCCGCTGAAGTACGCAGAGGCGCTGCGTGGCCTGCACACCGACGCCGCGCCCTTCGCGTCGGCCGAAGCGGCGGCCATCGTTGAGGCCGAGCTTGGCGCACCGCTCGCCGAGCTGTTCGCCGAATTCGAGCCGGAGCCATTCGCCGCGGCCTCGCTCGCGCAGGTGCACCGGGCGCGGCTCAAAGATGGCCGCCGCGTCGCGGTGAAGGTGCAGCGCCCTGGGACTACCGGGCAGGTCGAGCGCGATCTCGCGCTGCTCGCCACGCTGGCCCGCCGCTTCGAGCGGCTCCAGCCGGACTCGGTCGCCTTCCGGCCCACCGAGGCGGTGGCGGAGCTTTCGGAGTACACGCGGCGCGAACTCGACTTCCGGCGAGAGGCGCGCACCACCGAGCGGCTCCGGCAGTTGTTCGCCGGTGACGACCGGATCGTGATCCCCGCCGTCATCAGCGATCACAGCTCGGCACGGGTGCTGACGATGGAATTGCTGGAAGGGCTGGCGCCGGCGCCCGCCGCCGACTTGCGGCGGGCCGGCCTCGACCCCACAGCTGGGCTGCGCGCGATCGCCGCAGCAATGCTGCGCCAGGTCTTCGAGTTCGGGATCTTCCACGCCGACCCGCACCCCGGCAACCTGCTATTCCTGCCCGGTAACCGGATCGGCTTCATCGATTTCGGGATGTTCGGCCAGCTGGACCCAGGCGAGCGGCGCCGAATGGCCATCCTGTTCTGGGCGCTCGTCGACGGCGACTACGAGGCTGTCGGCGGCCAGCTTCTGCGCATGTCAGAACTCCTCCCCGGCGCCGATCCGGCCGGCTTCCGCGCCGCGCTCGCGGACACCGTCGAGGAGTGGTTCGGGGGGCGCGCAGCTGACTTCTCGATCGCCCGGCTCCTGGTGCATGAGCTCGCTCTGGGAGCGCATTACCGTATCGTCTTCCCGCGCGGGCTGATGCTGGTCGCACGGGCCCTGGTCAGCCTTGAGGCGACCGCGATGATCGTCGACCCTCAGCTCAACCTGGCCGAGATCGCTCGCCCGCTGCAGCCTGAGCTGCAGCACATCTTGCGGCCCAGCCCCCAGGCGCTGCAAGAGCACTGGCAGCGTCACCGCTTCGAATACATCGACCTCGCGCTCGAACTGCCTGACCTGCTTCCAGAAGCGATCGCCCGGCTGCGCGAAGGGCCCGCCATACCCGCTCCCCCGCCCGCGGCCGCGCACCAGGCCGCCCGGCGCTGGCTCTCGCTGAGCGGCGCATTCGCCGCCAGCGCCGGCCTCGCGGCCATCGCCCACAAGCGCCGCCGAGCATGAGGAATGGACAGAGCGACCAGCTTGTCCGGTCGCGCGGACGGGGTGCCTCGGGCTATGGCGGCGGATGCCGTCCGGCAGTAGATTTGAATCACTCCCGGAGCCTGGGATGCGGCCTGAAGCGGGTCGCAGCGGTGTCGTGCCGGTTGCGGTACGGACTTGGTGCGCGCCACATTCGCGGGGTATGGCGGCATGAGTCAGCGGGCCAGGCGATGGGAATGACGCGGCAGTACGTGGCAGGTGAGTTGTCGGTGTTACTCGCGCATTTGCAGGCGGTGACCACTACCGACGAGGCCGCGCGTGACGCGTGGTCCCTGCGGCATGCGGCCGAGACAGAACCGATCCCGGCGCTGGCCTCGGTGACCGTGCGCGCCCTGGCACTGACCGATGACCTGTGCCGGGATTCGCTGAACCGAGGGGACGTAGCGGCGTTCACCCGCCAGGCGGCGGTCTGCGCCGAGCTGTACGAATTCGGCGTGTGCGCCGGCCTGCTGGAGGAGGCTTAGGCAGGCCTGCCCCTCGTTCTCCGATAGCAATCTTCCGGCGAGAGGACAAGACAGTGACGGAAAGCCAGCAGTCGCAGGGTTCTGGAGCACAGGTCACCGAGGCGCAGATCGCGGTGCACTGGCGCGAGGAGGAGCGGTACCCGCCACCCCCGAAGTTCGTCGAGCAGGCCAATGCGAACGACCCGGCCATCTTCGACCGGTTCAGCGAGGAGCACTTCCCCGACTGCTTCTCCGAGTACGCGGACCTGCTCACCTGGGACGCGCCCTGGCACACCACCCTGGACACCAGCAACCCGCCGTTCTGGAAGTGGTTCGTCGGCGGCAAGCTGAACGCCTCGTATAACTGCGTGGACCGGCATGCGGAGGCCAGCCCGGACAAGACGGCGATCGTCTTCGTGCCGGAACTGGAGTCCGATGACCACGTGGAGATCAGCTACTCGGAGCTGCTTCGCCAGGTGAACGAGTTCGCGGCGCTGCTGCGCGACGGCGCCGGCCTGAAGACCGGCGACCGGGTCACCCTGCACATGCCGATGGTCCCCGAGCTACCGGTCACCATGCTGGCCTGCGCCCGGCTCGGCGTCATTCACTCGCAGGTGTTCGGCGGATTCAGCGGCACCGCCTGCGGGCACCGGATCGCCGACTCCGGCAGCCGCATCCTGATCACGATGGACGGCTACTACCGCGGCGGCCAGCTGACCGACCACAAGGTCAAGGCCGACGAGGCGCTGGCGGCAGCCCACCGGGAGGGCCAGGAGGTCGACAAGGTGCTGGTCTGGCGCCGGCACCCGGGGCAGTACGCGTCGCAGACCCCGATGGCCGATGGCCGGGACTTTTTCGTCGACGAGCTGCTCAGCGATTACCGGGGACGGACCGTCGAGCCGGTCTCGATGCCGGCCGAGGCGCCGCTGTTCCTGATGTACACCAGCGGCACGACCGGGCGCCCCAAGGGCTGCCAGCACAGCACCGGCGGCTACCTGGCCTACGTGGCCGGGACGTCCAAGTACTACCAGGACATCCACCCCGGCGACATGTACTGGTGCATGGCCGACATCGGCTGGATCACCGGCCACTCCTACATCGTCTACGGCCCGCTCGCCCTGGGCACCACGACCGTTATCTACGAGGGCGTCCCCAACTACCCGGACGGCGGCCGGCCCTGGCGGATCGCCGAGAAACTCGGCGTCAACATCTTCCACACCTCGCCAACCGCGATCCGGATGCTCCGCAAGGTCGGCCCGGAGGAGCCGAAGAAGTACGTTTATCACTTCAAGCACATGACCACGGTGGGCGAGCCGATCGAGCCTGAGGTGTGGCGGTGGTATCACTCCGAGGTCGGCAAGGGCGAGGCGGTCATCGTCGACACCTGGTGGCAGACCGAGAACGGCGGCTTCCTCGGCAGTACGCTGCCCGCCCTGCAGCCGATGAAGCCCGGCAGCTGCGGGCCCGGCGTCCTCGGCATCTACCCGGTGATCTACGACGAGGACGGTGACGAGGTCCCGGCCGGGAGCAGCCGGGCGGGCAACATCTGCATCCGCAACCCCTGGCCGGGCATCTTCGAGACCATCTGGGGCCAGCCCGAGCGGTTCGTGCAGACCTACTACGCGAAGTACAACTCCGACCCGGACAGCAAGGACTGGCGCGACTGGCCGTACTTCGCCGGGGACGGCGCGGTGCAGGCGGCCGACGGCTACTACCGGATCCTCGGCCGGGTCGACGACGTCATCAACGTGGCCGGTCACCGGCTCGGCACCAAGGAGATCGAGTCCGCGGCGCTGACCGTGCCCGAGGTCGCCGAGGCGGCCGCGGTCCCGGTGATCGATGACATCCGGGGCCGCGCCGTGGAGGTATATGTCGCGCTCAAGCCGGGCAATGAGCCGGGCCAGGAGATGGAGGCCAAGGTCAGCAAGGCGATCGAGGTCGAGATCGGGAAGATCGCCCGGCCCAAGAACGTCTGGATCGTGGCCGACATGCCGAAGACCAGGTCAGGCAAGATCATGCGCCGGGTCATCGCGTCGATCTCCAACTTCGCCGACGTCGGGGACGTCACCACGCTGGCCAACCCCGAGATCGTCGAGGACATCCGGCACCACGTGCAGAGCGCCAAGGTCGCCCACGATGATGTGCCGCGTCAGCTGACCGAAGCCGAGTTCGAGGAGATCAGGAAGTTCGGCGAGGAGTAGCCAGCAACAGCCGGCCCCGCGATCACCGCCTGCTGACGACTAACCATGACCGCATGCCACCGTGGATTGCGGTGGGCAGCGAAGATGAGGAGGCCCGTCCGGTGATCAAGTACGTGTACGAGATCGATTATCCGTTTGGCGAGAAGCGCAAGTACCTGGAGTGGGTCCGGTCGATCACGGAAACTCTCCAGGCTCCTGATGAGCTGAAGCGGCTCGCGTCGTACGACAACGTGTTCTCGGCCACACCGCATCGCGTTGTCGAGTTCACCTTCGACTCACTCGGGGACGCGGCCAGGTACTTCGACCGGAAAGAGATCAGCTTGATATTCCAGAGCGAGCTGCTGGCGCACGGCACCAACATCGGCATCAAGGTTCTGACGCTGCGCGGCGACTACCGCAAGGACACCATGACTGGGAAGACGGCTGCCCGGGAGGATCAGTTCTAAGATCGTGCGCTGACCGGACGGGCCCTGCTCCGGGCGGGGCCTGGAGCAGGGCTCGGGTCATATCCTCAAGCGTCTCAGCCGCGGCCGGTCGTCGTGCCGGGCGTGAACGACACGCCCCGCAGGACCTCGCCGAACCCGGCGGACCGCACGGTCGCGAAACTCTCCGCCGGCAGCGCCGCCGCCCCCAGCTGGTCAGTGATGGCGACCAGCTTGTTCGGGTCAGCGCCCTGGTCACCGTCGCCGCTCACCGTCGACGTGATCGCCCAGATCGTGACCGTCCCATCCCGGTTCACCCGCCCGGTGATGTTGCGCAGCCCGTCGGTCGCCGGCGCCCACGGCAGCCCGGTCGCCGGGTTGTCCCCGGTCGGGTAGCCCGCCACCAGGTAAGGAACCCCGAGGCCGAGCCCGCCGCTGAGGGTGTAGGCCAGCTTCCAGGTCCCGTTCACCAAAATCCATTTCTGCAGCCCGGCGGTGGTCTGCGCAGCGGCGCCGGGATAGGTGCCGGAAGCCGTCGAGTAGGTGTTGTCGCCGTTGCCCTCATCGGCCACGTACAGCGTGGTGGCGTTGGCGAACCAGATGCCGAACGGGAACGAGGTCGCCGACTTCAGCGCGGTCGGGAAGCCCTGCAGGATGCACATGTTGTAGGGAAACACGCCCTTGCTCTGCAGCAGCGACGGGTCGTAGGCGATCGGCGAGGTCGGAAGCGCCGCACCGGGCTGCGGGAGGCCCACCCCGTTCGGGCAGGCGCGGCCGGTGGTGTCGATGAAATACACGGTGTTGACGCCGTTGCCGCCGCTGCCCTTGGTGTAGTACACGACGTTGTTGAAGATCGTCAGGCCGCGGAAGTTGGTGTCCTTCCCGATCTTGTCGGGAGCATCCCCCAGCTGGGTGACATTGAAGCTGCCGACCGGGGTGGGCGGGCCCGGCTGCTGGACGACCTCGGGCTGGTACTGCGGGCTCATGATCTGCGCGCCGGCCCCGAGGATGACCCCATCAGGCTGCGGGTTGCCGCCGTTGCCCGCGTTTCCTGATGTGTAAAGCAGGTGCACGCCATCGCTGTCGTTCAGGATCGCGGCCCGCCCGTTGTCGCCGCTGTAGGCGTTGGTCTCGGTGAAGTGGAACCTGCCGCCGGCGTTCACCTGCGCGACCACGCGGTAGTACGCACCGGGGACCGGGTTGGTCGGGTCGATGACCCCCGGCGTGTTCGCGTTGGAGACGTCGATCGCGCCGGGCTTGGCCACGTAGCCCATGAACGTCACCGAGCGGCCGGAGGTCGACAGGTTCAGCGCCAGCTCCGACTTGGAGGAGAAACTGGTCACCAGGTGGTCCCCGTCACGCCCGGAACCGCCCCACGACCCGTCCGGGACCGGCAGCGTGCTGACCAGGTGGCCGGACGGGGTGATCTGGTCGAGGTAGACCGGCGACGTTATCCCGAAGCTGCCGTCGACCAGGGCGTTGTTCCATACCTGCGGGAAGGTGCCGTCATTGGTCGCCGTCACGCACCCGCTCGTGCACCCCGGCGGCAGGACCGTAACGCCCGGCACGAGGTTGACCGCGCTCGCGTCGTACACCGACCGGCTCACCAGCAGGTTCCCCGGCCGGAAGTATGAGTAACCGAGGCGGTGGCCAGCCGACGCCGACGCCGGAACGCTGGCCGCGGCCAGCAGCGAGCCGCCAGTGAGCACGCTCAGCGCGGCCATCATCGGCACGCGCCAGCGCGAGCGTCGGGAAATCGCAGGGCGCGAAGGCTGCGGCGTCATCGGTCGTGACCTCCTCCCGCGGCCAGCTCCCTGCTGACCCGGCGAATGCTACGTTGCTCAATCCGGGCGGCCATTCCCTGACAATCAGGTAAACGCGCCGGGAACTTTCGCGCCGGTGTTGTTACCGCTGTGGTGTTACGGCCATGCGCCGCCGCGCCGTTGCGATCGTGCCGTTACGGCCTCCGGACCAGATCACGCTCCGCTTGGTCCATTTCCTCCAGGCCCATCCCCTCCAGGCCCATCCCCTCCGGGCCCAGTGCCTCAGCGGCGCTCTGGCGAGGTGCCTCGATAGCAAGCCGCCGCGGCGCAGGTATCGCCAGCGCCGACTGGCGGGCCGCCACTGCCCGCGATACCGGCAGGGCCTGCAGCGCACGTGACTGGTGGCGATGAACACGGATAACGAAAAACGCCACGGCCGCCATGGCGGCCAGTCCCGCGGCTACCGCCGCAGCAATCAGCACCACCTCCAGCGCGGTCTGGACCACATGCAGCGCCGGACGGGCGACCGCTGCTACGACCGCCGCCGCCACGATCACGATCGCGGCCTTGGTGAGATCCACGTCGCTGCGGGACGGGCGGCACATCAGGACCACCTCCCGCTGAACAGCGGCGGGCGCCCGCCGACGGGCTCGGGCAAGGTGTCCGTTGTCGCGTCGGGGATGCTGGGTATCACGGGCATGGTGGTCACCCCTTCATCTCGGCAATCCCAATCCACTTCAGAATGTCGGCCTTGTCGAGTTACTGCATCGCCATGCCTATCTGTCCACCCTGTGAACCTTGCAGTGCCACTGTCCGCGAGACTTTCATCCGACCAGCGGCTATGACATGCGCCACCGTCGTCTTTTCCGTGATCGTGACGGGTTTTCAGTAAATATCGCTGAGAACCCGTCACGATCAGGGCATGCGCCGACCGCCGAACGCCGCGGGATCCAAGCCGCAGAACACGCACCGGCTGCCGCAGTTACGCCGCACATGGAGGGCGAACACATGCTTCCCCACCCGGACCGCGGCCAGGAGAATCCGCCTGGTCTCCAGCTCCGACCAGGCGCTCCCCACCGCATGCCGGGTGATCTGGTCGCGCAGGTTGGCCTCCAGTTCGGAGATGTCGAGTTCGTCCTAGCCAAGGAGCGCCAGCTCGCCGCCATGCTCGAAGCCGAGGAAAGCGTTACGCCCGCCGGGACACCAACGCGTGAGTGTCCGGCAACCAGATGCTCCACATCTACAGCAACTGCAAGCACGCGACAATAGCCTCAGTGCGGATCTGCCCTTATGGCCCGCCGGATCAGATCGCCCTCCGCCTCATCCAGATCCTCCGGGCCCAGTTCCTCAGCGGCGCTCGGGGAAGGGGCCCCGAACGCAAGCCGCTGCGGCGCAGGTATCGCCGGCGCTGGCTGGCGCGCCGCCCGTGCGCGCGCCATCGGCAGGGCCTGCAGCGTATGTGACTGATGGCGATGAGCACGGATAACGAAAACCGCCGCGACCGCTGTCGCGGCCACACCCGCGGCTGCCGCCGCAGTGATCAGGGCCACCTCCAGCGCGGTGTCGGCGGCGTGCAGTACCGGACGCGCGACCGCCACGACGACGGCCGCCACCACAGCGATGATCCCTATCTTCCGCGCATCCACGTCGCTGCGGGCCAGGCGGCGCATCAGGTCCACCTGCCGTCGCGCAGCGGGTACTGGCCGACGGGCTCGGGCGAAGTGCCTGTTGTCGCGTCGGGGATGCTGGGCATAGCGAGCATAGTGGTTATCCCTTCAGCTCGACAATTCTAATTCACTTCAAAATGCAGGTCTTGTCCAGTTACCACTTCGCCATGACTATCTGTCCTATCTGGCGAGCCTTGCCCTGCCAGACTCCGCGAAACTTTCATCCGATAGCCGCCACGCCGCTTAAGCGGTTTCAAAGCAAGCGATCAACTATTGGCGTAATAGACGGTTCACACGAATCCACCGCCGCAGACCTTTCTGGCGGCGCACTGGGACCGGTCAGTATTCGAACCAAGCGATTCGGCCAGTACAGTCGTCCCCGCTTATCCCCCAGTTCAGGGCAAGCCGACTGACAATGAGCAGGCCGCGGCCGTGTTGCCCGCCGGTACCAGCAGGCACTGCCCACGGTCCGCCGTCATCCGCTACCTCGACCCGGAGGCGACCGCCCTGCCCTAAGCGGACGCGAACGGTGAACCGGCCGCCGGGCTGGCCTGAGGCGCTATGTAATACGGCGTTCGCAGCGAGTTCGGACAGGCAGAGTACGGCGTCACTGGCCGCCGGGTGATTCTCCAGCGCGCCGGCGAGGAACTTGCGCGCCTCTCGGACCTGATCAGCGCGGCCCGAATAGTCGCGGCTCCAGATCAGCGGGAGAGGGGTGACTGCTCGGGAGGTCAAGAAGGTTCCTCCGTGCTGGATGCGCTGATTTTCTTGGCACGATTGTTCTTGGCGCGATGCACTCGCTCATCGCGGTTGGAAGCTGGCATGCTGTCTGTCAGCGGCACTAGTTGCACTATTAAATGCATCTTGCAGACTAGCAAGCATGATGCAACTTTGCGTTGACTTCTGACTGTGGAGGTGTGTCATGGCTCCCCGACCAAGCCCGACAGCTCGCCGTCGCCGACTGGCCGCGGCCTTACGGCAGATGCGCGAGTCCCGCGATCTGAGCTGCGCGGACGCGGGCAAAGCCGTCGGATGGTCGGAATCAAAGGTCAGCCGGATCGAGACCGGGCGCGTCGGCATACGTCAGGCTGACCTGGAGCGGCTGCTCGATCTTTACGGCGTCTCGGGCGACGACCGCGCTGCGTTGCTGACCCTGGGCCGCCAGGCCACGCATCGCGGTTGGTGGTACTCCTACGCCGACGCTCTGCCTAGCTGGTTCGGGGACTACGTCGGCCTTGAGGACGGCGCCAGGTCGAAGCTCATTTACGAGAACCAGTTGGTCCCCGGCCTGATGCAGACCGGGGACTACGCGATCGCGATTACCCGGGCTGCACGGCCGTGGGTGGACGACGACGAGGTCGAACGGCAGGTCGCGGCCAGGACGACGCGGCAGGCACTCCTGACCGCTCCGGATCCGTTGCAGGTCTGGGCTGTGCTTGACGAGGCAGTCTTGCGCCGCAAGGTCGGCGGAGCCGCGACGATGCGCGCGCAACTGCACCGGCTCGGCGAGATATCGGCGCTCCCGAACGTCACGTTGCAGGTAATCCCGTTCGATGCGGGCGCGCACGCCTCGATGGGCACCTCGTTCAGCCTCTTGCACTTCCCCGAGGCCGGAGACAGCCCGATCGTCTACATTGAGAACCACACAAGCAGCCAGTACCTGGAGACGCGCGCCGACGTCGAGCGGTACACGCTCGTCTTCGATCACCTGCGTGCGTCGGCTCTGTCACCAGAGCAGTCGCCGGACTTCATGGGCCAGGTGGCGGCTGGCATGACGTGAGATCGGCGCACCCGTCGCGATCGACGGTCGGAGAGGAGGGCGCGGGATGGATGAGCACCTTGAGTCCCGTGCCGTGTGGCGCAAGAGCAGCCACAGCAACGGATCAGGCGGCGACTGCGTGGAAGTGGCCAGCAACCTGCCGGGGATCGTCGCGGTCCGCGACTCGAAGGACCCGCACGGGCCAAGGCTGATCTTCACGCCCGCCGAATGGGAGGCGTTCACCGCCGCGGTGAAATACGGAGAGCCTGGCGTCGGCTGAGATGGGTTCTGCGCTTGCCGCCCCACCTTGCCGCGAGCCTCGGTCTTGAGCCACACATCCGCACACACGCCGTCCTTCTCACGTCTCTCTCATAGGTTCAGCACTGGGTTCCGGTGCCGTTTAGCTAGCAACGGCAAGGGTTAATGGATGAAGTGCGTTCATCGGTGCCGGCCTATAGCGTTCAGTCATGGTCGATACCAGCGATGCCGCCGCCCTCAGCGTCGAGACGCTGATCTTCAACCGGCTTGCGGACGCTGATCTGCCTGATACCGTCGCAGTCTTAATTATGGCGGCCCTGTTCGGCGATGCTGACCTCGCCACTGCGCTGGACGCAGAAGAATCCGCACAGCCATCGGCGCAGCTGAGGGCGGGAGCTGCTGACATACCTGCGGCGATGTACCTGCAAGCGATCACAGTGGAGGGGTTCCGCGGAATCGGCCCGGAGGCTACCCTGCGTCTTCAGCCGGGACCCGGCTTCACACTGATCGTCGGCCGTAATGGCTCGGGGAAATCTAGTTTCGCTGAGGCCGCAGAGCTGGCGGTGACCGGAGTGAGCCGGCGCTGGTCGAAGAACACGGCCGCAAGGGCAGGTTGGCGTAACGTTCACGCCACTGGAGATTCAAAGATCATGGTCGGGCTGACGACCGACGGCAGGGCAGGGACGAGCACCGTGGTCCGAGATTGGCCTGCGGGAACAGCGCTGGAAAATGCTGTCGCATATGTGCAGGAGCCGGGAGGCCCGCGGCAGATCGACGGGCCAGAGCGCTGGGCGGCGCCGCTGGAGCTATATCGGCCATTCTTGTCTTACACCGAGCTTGGCACCCTGGTCGATGGCAAGCCGAGCGAAATGTATGACGCTCTGCAGGCGATCCTAGGACTCGATCAGCTCATTGACGCCGAGCGCAGACTCGGCAGTGCACGCAAGCAGCTCGATGATGCCAGCAAGGCAGCCCGGCAGGAACTGCCTGGCCTCCTCGCCCGCCTCGCCGAGCACTCCGATGAGCGCGCACGCCGCGCGGAGACCGCACTCAGGGGACGCCGCTGGGATCTAGACACCATCGAGAGCCTCGCGATGAGCGAGCAGCAACCCGACGACGGGATCCCAGGCCGGCTACAGCAGGTCGCCGCGCTCGACGTGCCGAGCGCCGAGACACTGGCCGCGGCCGCGCGCAGGCTCACTGATGCCGAGCAGGGGCTTGCGGAACTGGCTGGCACTCCGGCAGCGGACGCACAGCGCATAGCTGGGCTACTCACCACAGCGCTAGCTCATTACGCCGACCACCCAGGGGCGCTGTGCCCGGTGTGCGCTGGCCGCTCGCTGGACGAGCCGTGGGCCGTCGGCGCGCGCCAGGAAGTCGCCCGGCTCACCGCGATCGGTCAAGAGGCTGACTCGCGCCTTCGTGAACGTGACGCTGCAGCACGAGCACTCCGAACATTGCTGCCGCCTGAACCCGCGGCCCTTTCCCGTGATCTCGGTCGCGAGGTTGATCCTGCCGCGGCTCGGGCTGCCTGGCAGCGGTGGTCGCGACTCGCATCGACCGCGACCACGCATGAGCTGGTAACAGCTGCCCCAGGCTCCCTGGAAGAGGTAATCGCCGCCGCAGCCGACCTCCGCGATGCGGCGAACCGGGTATTGCTGCGCCGCAGCGAAGCCTGGCAGCCTGTTGCTGCTGTCATGGTCGGCTGGATCGAACTTGCCCGGGCCAGCCAACGCGCCGCCGTCGTGCTAGCACAGGTCAAAAAGGCACTGATGTGGCTGAAGGCAAGCGGCCAGGAAATCCGCAACGCCCGCCTTGAGCCCTTTGCGGAGCTGTCGGCGCAGATCTGGGAGATGTTGCGGCAGGAGAGCAACGTCGAGCTCGGTCCCATCCGGCTGGAAGGCTCATCCACGCATCGCCGACTCAGCCTCGACGTAACAGTCGACGGTGTCTCGGCCGCCGCGCTGGGCGTAATGAGCCAGGGAGAGCTGCATGCTCTAGGGCTCGCCTTGTTCCTGCCGCGGGCCACCAGCCCAGCTAGCCCGTTCCGGTTCCTCGTCATCGACGACCCGGTGCAGTCGATGGACCCTGCAAAGGTTGACGGGCTCGCCCGGGTCCTGTCGCAAATCGCACAGAGCCGCCAAGTGATCGTGTTCACTCACGACGATCGGCTCGCCGAGGCAGTACGTCGTCTCCAGCTACCCGCTACCATCTGGGAGGTCGTTCGCAGGGAGCGCTCGATCGTCGAGCTGAAAAAGAACGACGATCCGGTCACCTGCTATCTTGACGACGCCCGTGCACTTGCCCGCACCCGCGAGGTGCGCGAGGAAGCCCGAGCTGTGGTCGTCGCCGGTTTTTGCCGCAGCGCCATAGAGGCCGCCTGCCACGAGGCGGTGCGAGCCCGCCGGATCGCCGCCGGCGCCAGGCATGCGGACGTCGAGCAGGCGCTAGCCAATGCACACACCCTCTACCAGGTGGCTGCGCTCGCGCTCTTCGACAATGCCGACCGCGGCGACCAGGTCATCACTCGGCTGCGGACGAGATTCGGGCCAACCGCTGCCTCCGCCTTCAAAGCCGCCAACGCCGGACCGCACATCGGCTACCGCGGAAACCTGACCGGACTCGTCGAGGATACTGCCTGGCTAACTGAACGGCTGCGGCCGTGACATCCGAACAACTGCTGGCCGAAGCCGACCACCTTCTTGCCACAGAGGTTCCCGGCACTCAGGCGCGCTGGCCACGCGCATGCGCATGGCTGATCCGGCTCGCCCTTGAGAAGGCACTCGATCAGTACTGGGCACAAGTGCTGCCAGAAGCGGCACAATGCGGAATGCGCTCCCAGCTTCTCCTGCTGCCCGGATACGCCGACCCGGCCATTGCCGAGCGCGCACGGGACGCATGGACTGGACTTTCCCGGGCAGCCCACCACCACGCCTACGAGCTAGCGCCCACCGCAGCCGAGCTACGCAGCTGGCTCGCGGCAGTCAGCCAGCTCAGCCTCGATCTCGCTGCGCAACCGGTCGCTGCGACACGCGACACACCCGCGAATCAGGCAGCCGGGAGCAAAATCGAAAGCAGAGTTGACCATTAACAGCAACCCGGGCAACCGCTGCCGCTGTTGAGTCCTCGCTCATCTATGCATCCGGGATTAACGAGGCAGCCGACGCTGTCTGCATACCTCAGCGAACCCTGGCACCGGTCTCTTTACCCGACGAGCGAGCAGAGAATCGCGTTTGTCTCTGGATCGGGTGAGTAGATCACTGTCCCGATCATGCCGCGGGTCAGTAGCACCTTGTAGACGTTGCGGACCAGCCGCTCGAACTCGGTGTCGGTCACCTTGGTCCGGCTGCGGAATTCTGGGTCCTTGTTGGCCTCGCGTTTCAGCGCCCAGCGGTTGCCTCGCCAGACGAGGTCGGGGCCGATGATGACCCCGTTCCAGTCGTACTCGAATCCCTGAGCCGTATAGATGCAGCCGACCTGACCGAATCCGGCCGGATCGGTAGCCCAGAGCGCAGCAGGTGGCGCCCCGCCTACGGCGCGGTCACCGCGCAGGTTCCACGGTCGAGACCAATCGCCGATGACAACGTCAGGAACCAGCGTTCCGTCCGGGCGAGGATCATTCCACGGCCAGCAGTATCCGGCCGCGATCCGGGCCCCGTAACCTGCATGGAGCTTCGTCCGGAGCATCTGCTCCAGTTCGTACGGAGTATCCGCGACATGCACATTGAACGCGGGATCGCCGACCCACGGCACCGGGCCGCCCGGAGCCAGCCCCAGCAGGCGGACAACCCACTCGAGGTAGGCCTCGCTTCCGCCGCAACGGAAATGGGCGTCCAGGGAGATCTTCTCCACAGCCAGCCCCAGCGACTTAGCGTGCGCCTCAATGTCATCGACCGTCCCGAGTTCGTTGGCGCGTACGACCTGATGCTCGTCCAGCAGAAACACGGGCACGCGGGCAGCCGAGATCAGCTCGTCGATCTGCGGCCTGTCGTTGCGGAAACGGGCCGGCGTGTAGCGGTTCGCCGAGGTTTCCCTGATCCGGTGTGCCTCATCCAGGATGAGGACCTCCAGGCCGTTGCGGTCCGCATCCATGAACTGATTGAAGTACTTGAACAGGCTCTGCGTCCGTGATGAGCCCTGGCCGGCGACCTTCCGCAGGGTCTGCGTGAAAGACCGGGAACCGGTCGCATGGATCACCGTCCGGCCACGGCGGGCCAGCTCGCCAAGCAGCGACAACGCGATCACGCTCTTGCCGCTGCCGGGCCCGCCGATGACGATTACGACCGTCTTCGAGTCGCCCGCACGCGCGGTCTCGGTGGCATGCAGGACAAGGTTGAACGCGAGCCGCTGCTGGTCGAGCAGGATGAACTGCTCGCGATCGCGGATCTCAGCCGCTGCCAGCGATAGCAGCTGCCGACTTGGCGCCGCCCGCGAAGCCAAGAACACATCGGCGTACGGGGCGCCTGCCACCTCCGGCGCAAGGCGGGACCGCAAGTAATCCATGAACTCCGACCGGCGCTCACCGGTGAACAGTCGCGCGTGATCTGACTCGGCCAGTCGCCGCAACGGCGCGACGCCGAACTCCGTGGCGTTGTGCAGGTACGCAACTCCCGAAACCGCATCCACGTTGGCCTGGAGCGCAGGCAGAAAGTCAACTAGATACTCGCAGTAGCCGCGGACCTGCTCAAGCGGATGAAGCCTGGGATGGTGCCCGTAACCGTCGATGACGACGAGCGCGGGATCCTCCTCGAAGAGCTCGGCGCCGCTCCACTGCTTCAGCTCGACGATCACGTACGACGCCGCGCCGGTGACCGGGTGGCGGCCAGCGATGATCGCGTCCACCCGGCGGCTGCTCAGCGGTAGCCGGTGCTCAAGCAGGACCTCAACGTTCCCCAGGCCTGCCTGGACCAGGTCATGCGCGAGAACGGGGATGCTTCGGCTCCACGAACGTCTTTCCCCGGGCGCGGGCCGCGTCCCACGCCCGTAGAGCGCTTGCTCGAACATCAGCTCAGCCACACTGCCGCTGTCCGCAATCGCGGCCAGGTTCACGGCCGAACGCCGAATTAACGCCAAGAGACCGGCCCCCAGCCAGCACGAAAGAATCGCGCGGGTGGGGGCATGTCCGGATCGGCCGCACCTCAGGTGCGTGACGCGAAAGCCCGTCGGGCCGCAGTAACGCATACCCTACTGGTCGTAGGCGACCAGGCCGGCACGACGCGATGCCGGGCCGCGCGACGAGTCCCGAGGAACCGAAGACCGTCTCCCGCCGGGTTACGTGGAATGGGTGGGAGAATCCGTATCGCAGCCCCGCTGCCGTCATCCTGACACCTGGCGCCCTTCGCGGAGTACACCGCGACAGAAGTCTCATGATCAGGGTCGGACTCCACAAATAGTTACGACTGGTCCGCGCGTGGTTACGGCAGGTCCGCGCACCGCCCCAGAGTCATCCGCTGCGGCTACCTCGACACTTGCCCGGTCCGCCGATGTGCCCGGATCCGGCTGGACGCCGCACCAAGCTCAAACTTCTCCGTGCATAACCTGTGCACGACCTGTGCAAAAACGTCGGCGGAGCTGTGGGCAGCGTGGGGATAATGTCCTTAATTATCCAGCGGTCCCGCGTGCACGAGGCTTGCCACCTGGGCTGACGTAATTCACATCCTGTGCACAGCAGAAAAAGTGACATTCCCACAAGCAATTACGGTCCTCGACTTGTAGAATAAACGCCAGGTTTCCCGTCCGTTTATCCAGCTGCCGCGCCCAAGGCAAGGCCGCAGCGCTGGGAACCGGCCACCGAAACCTCGGACGCTTAAAAGGAGAGGGGAAGCGTCAATGATGCCACGCACGGCGCTGGGGGCAAATCACGCCTCCTATTTCGCCATGTTGGATTCCACGTGTCCTGGCCGGTAATCGCCATCGCCGCGGCGGTGGTGATCTTCGCGGGCCTGGTCGTCACGTGGATCGCCGTCAGAGCCGGCCGCCACGACAGCCGCCACCGCGCTCAGCAGCCCCGGCCGCCCGCATCCCGCGGACGCCACCAGGGCGCGCACGTGCGCCGGATGCGGATCTGGCGTCACGGCGATCACGGCGTGCCCGTCTAACGGATGGCCCGGGCAAACTGCGGCGTCTTAAGCTAACCGCAGCTGACTTCCTCGGCTAGTCAGTGAACAGGCGGCCGGTAGCGGACCTCGGCAGGCGCGGGACGCTCGGCTGTCAGCAGCGCGCGATAACAGGGTCCCGGTTTGCCCCACTGATGATAGGCGCGAGCAACGTCGATCCAGAACCGGCCTTGCCGCTCTGCAGTGGGTATCGCCGCCGGGCGCAACGTCTTCGCGTGCTCGATGGCGGCTCCGCTATCGCCCAGGACCTGGGCGATGCTGACCTGATAAAGAGTGACGTTGGACGGGCCGAAGGCGGTGAACCGATGGTTGGCGTCGCGGCCGAGCCGCAGTGGACGCTGCTTGCGCGGCCGCGTCAGCCGCATGGAGCAGGCCGACCTGCGTCACTCAGCCGACTGGCCTGCCATCTTCGAGGGAAGCCACTGTCCCGGCGGTCATGGCGCTGAGGCTTGCGGCGATTCGGCGTGCCACCAGCGGCGTCACCCGGGCGGCCGCCTGATCCGGGCGCACGAACGCGAAGCCGGCCAGTTCGTCTTCCTGTACAGAGATGGCCTCGATGTCACTGGTGGCAAGCACGCCGCCGTCATACACCACGATCGGGCCCTCGGGTCGCTCCCGCCGTGACGGCACCCAGTCCACCGCGAGCACCCGCCCCACGGCGCGGTCTAACCCCAGTTCCTTGGCCACCTCCCGGCGGCAAGCGGCGTGCGGCGATTCCTCGACCTCCACCGCGCCACCCGGCAAGTCCCAGGTGTCGCGGTAGACCGGGTCGACTAGCAGTATCTGGCCCGCCTCGTTATGTGCTCCGGGGACATTCGCCTGGCCTGCCGGGTGCGATAGGCAGCGACGTTGGTGCGGTTCGCGCAGGAAGTGCTGCAGAACCGCCGGGACCGGTTCTTCGACAAGTCGATGTGGACGCTGTCGCAATCGTCGGCAGCGCACAGCCGCAGCCGGTCCAGCTGCCCGGCCCGGATGACATCGGTAAACGCCATCGCCGCCTCAACGGCCATCCGGTCGGCGAACGGGGCGTCGGCAGGGGTCGCGTGCAGGTGGTAGTCCCAGTCGTCGTGCTTCACCAGTTGCGGCAGCGCATGCCCCTCCCGCAGCAGGGCGTTGACCAGGGTGGCGGCATCGTCTTCGGCCAGCTCCCACAGCTGCTCGAGCCGGGGACGGAGCCGGCGGACGGCATCGAGCTCGGCCTGATCGCCGGTACGCGCACCGGTCCAGCCCCAGGTGACCGCGAACTGATCGAGGGCGACCGGGTCGGGCAGTTGCTCCCGGCCGCCGCGGCCGGTGTTGACGAGCGCCGCAGCCGAGATCAGCGCCAACTCCGTGTCATGGGCAAAAAGCACTTTGACTCCTTTCACGTCCCTCGGCTAGCGTCACTAGCGTAGCTTCGTTTTACCCATTACAGGAGGATCGCCGTGACCGCAGCTGGGGCCCGCGGCACGCGAGCCGGCTCGGGCGGCTCGCGCTCGGGCCTAGCCCTCGGCATCCTGTCGGCCGCGACCTTCGGGACATCGGGCGTGTTCGGGACCTCCCTGATCAACGCCGGCTGGAGCCCGGCGGCGGCCGTGACGGCGCGGGTCGCCGCAGCGGCGCTCGTGCTCACCGTTCCCGCCCTGCTGCAACTGCGCGGCCGGTGGGTGCTGCTGCGCCGCCGGGCGGGGCGGGTCGTCGCGTTCGGCCTGGTCGGGGTGGCCGGCTGCCAGCTGTTCTACTTCAACTCGATCCAGCGGATCCCGATCGGCGTCGCCCTGCTGCTGGAGTACCTCGGCATCGTGCTGGTGGTCGGGTGGCTTTGGCTACGGCACGGCCAGCGACCCCGGCGGCTCACCGTGGCGGGCGCCGTCGTCGCGATAACTGGCCTGGCGCTGGTCCTCAAGCTGACCGGATCAGCCCGCCTCGACCCGATCGGGGTCATGTGGGGACTCCTGGCGGCCGTCGGCCTGGCGATCTACTTTATGCTCTCGTCCGCGACCGACGCGGAGCCGCTGCCGCCGATCGTCATGGTCTGGGCCAGCATGTGCGTCGGCGTGGCCGTGCTCGGCACGCTCGCAGCGATCGGCGTGCTGTCCATGACCGCCACCGCCAGCGACGTCAACTTCATCGGCCAGCGGGTCAGCTGGATCGTGCCAGTCCTGGGGCTGTCGCTCCTGGCCGCCGTAATCGCTTATGTCTCAGGCATCGGCGCAGCCCGCCGGCTGGAGCCAAGGTCGCGTCGTTCACTGGCCTGGCTGAAGTGCTGTTCGCGGTCCTGTTCGCCTGGCTGCTGCTCAACCAGCTGCCATCCGGCCTGCAGTTGCTTGGCGGCGCATTCATCATTACGGGCGTCGCGCTGGTCCGCGTGGATGAGTTGCGCGGCACGATAGATCCGACCAGCACGCCAGGCCCCGCCGAGCAGCCGCAAGACACGGCCGTCCCTACCCAGACCGGGCAGGGCCTCGCGGCGCACCGGCCCGCGCCAGCTAGCGCCCGCCAGCCCGCCTAGTTGTGCACTGATCTGTGACCATGGGTCCGGCGGTCAGTTACTCAGCGCCCACCGAGTTCCGACCAACGGAATTGGCATTATCGCGGCATGACGGGTCAGAACGGTCAGAACCTGTCGAACTCCCCGTCTTTCACACCCGCGATGAATGCCTGCCATTCCATGCGCGTAAAGACGAGGACCGGAGGATTTCCCTTGGCTTTGCTGTCGCGGACGCCTATACTGGATTCTTCGAGGGAAGCGATCTCGACGCAGGAGCCATTGCCAGCGCAGTAACTGCTCCTGCTCCAACTGGTCTGAGGGTGAACAGCGGTCGCGCCAGAATGCCCCATAATGTACTCAGCTGGCCCGAACCCGTTAAGATCTTCCATGGCGATCACTTTCGTGTAGAGAGCCGTAAGCCAGTCACGGCAATTGCTTATTTCCAGTTCGTTTGTTTGATCGAAGAAATTAGCGCACGAGACTCGGTATCGCTAAGCGCCGCGCCGGCGAGTTCATCAAAGGCCAGTTGAAACTGGAAGGTGTCCTTCTCGTCCTCTATGTACAAGCTGCTGGCGTTTAGCTGTTCGATGTACACGACATCATGCAAGGTCGTTTGGTCCACTGGCCCGAAGCGAAGCATGACGAAGGCACCGGTCCCGATCGGATGCGGCCCGTCGAGCCGGAGAACACGTACCGTCACGTTAGGCAGTTGAGACAGCGTTAGCAGATGCCCGAGCTGCCCGCGCATCACCTCGGCGTCCCCGAACCTTCTCAGCAACACCGCCTCGTCCAGAACGACATACAGCTTCATCGGCTGCTCGCGGAAGATCACCTGTTGCCGTTGCATCCGGGCCTCGACCCGTCGCTCGACGGCGCCTGGCGGAATGGGATCCGTTGACCTCATGTGGGATCGGATGACGGCACGAGCATAGTCCTCCGTCTGCAAGAGACCGTGGACTAGTTCGGGCGACCAGCAGAAGACCGAGTCGGCCTCTGCTTCCAGACCAATGAGCGCGGCGTACTCTTCTGGCAGCGTGTGTGAGTAACTCTCCCACCATCCCTTCATCTTGCCCTCGCGCGACAGCTTGATCAGTTCGGGTCGCTGCTCAGGGGGGACGTCGTACAGGTCGAGAAGCTTATGAAGATCGGCCACCTTCACGCCTGTCCGGGCCGTTTCGATCCTACTGATCTTCGAACCCGACCAACTGAGGGATTCGGCAACTTCGTCCTCAGTCTTCATCGTGCGCTCGCGGAGCCGACGAAGTTCGGCCGCGAGGCGACGGCGGCGAACTGTCGGACTGCGAGGGTCAGTCATGTGCCTGGCCCTCCCTTCGGACAGGCGCAGCCACTGTCTAGGGATGTGATGCGGCTAAAGCTTAGTGGCTAGAGAGACGCGATGGGGGCTTTTGGGGACCCAAACTGCAGGGATTATTGCAGCTTGCAGAGAGCCCAAAGCTACCGCATACTCGGCTTAAGGAGCATGCTCCCCGCGGGAAAGGGGGCTCGATGGTGATTGTCAGATTGGACAACCATCTGGAGGCCCCGCGGGGCGGACTCCTAACCCCACTAACTCCGTGCGAGCTTGCGCTCGCCTCAGGCGGACGGCCAATGCAACAGTGACTTCGGGCTAGTCCCGCTGCCGACCCTGACCGGGGCTCGGTCAGGGTCGGCGGCAAAGGCGTGGCCATGGGCGGAGCGGCGGGTTGTGGCATCGCCATGCTGTGCGCCGCCGCATCGGCTTCTGACTCAGAGGAACAGATGCTCGGGCAAATCGACTACTGGCGTACTGAGGCAGCACGAGCCACTACAGAAGCGATTCACGCCCAGCAGGGGTCGAAGATCTGGGCCGAGGGCTGCCAGCAAGGAAGAGCAGATCTGATCAAGACCTTGCGGCTGGTGCTTAAGGTCCAACAGGACACCACGGCCACATCGCACGAGCCTGACGACGAAGAGGCCGATCAGAGTTAGCGATCACAGTCGTGCCCGTTGGGCCGACGGGCACGACTGACGGCTCGAGGCGCACCAACGAGTCAGGCCCTCAGCGCTGCACCGATTCCGTCACAGCGCGCCTGCACCAGCCGCCCCAGCTCAGCCAGATCCCGCTGGTGCATCCGCTCGCTGAGCCCGGACACCGAGATCGCCCAGCCCGGCCGCCCGTCCGCCCCGCGGATCGCGGCGGCCACGCAGGTGAGCCCGGTCTCGCTCTCCTCCTCATCGACAGCGAAACCGCGCTCCTGCGTGGCCTCCAGCTCACGATCCAGCTCACCGCGCGCAGTGATCGTATGCTCGGTCAACCGCTCGTAAGGCTCCCGCCCGAGCAGCACCTCGCGCATGGCCGCGGGCGATGACGCCAGCACCGCCTTGCCCAGCGCGCTGCAGTGCGCGGCGACGGTCTGTCCCAGCAACGGCAGGCTCCGCAGCGCATAACCGCCCTCCAGCACCGCCTCGTACACCAGCCGCCCGCCCTGCACCCCGACCATGTTGATCGTCTCGCCAGTCTCGTTGCGCAGCTCGGCCATGACCGGCTCGGCCAGCCGCGCGATCAGCGACCTGGTCGCCTGGGCCGCCAGCGACCGTGCCCCCGGCCCCAGCCGGTAAGTGTGACTGGCCGCCACGTGCTCGGCGAACCCACGGGCCCGCAGCGTCTCCAGCACCCGGAACATAGTGGTCCGCGAGGTGCCCAGCTCCCGCGCCAGCTCGGCCAGCCGGGCCTCGCCCCGCCGCGCGATGAACTCCAGCACCGCCAGCCCCCGGTCCAGCGAGCCCAGCCTGCTGTCCCGCGAGATGGTACCCGCCAATCCCCCCACCTCCGCTTTGCGCATGCTCGCGGCCTTGACCGGAAATCATTCCCGCCATTAGCCTGACGTAACGCTATACGATCCAAACTGTTCCGGTATACGGAACAACTGAACCGTCATACAGCGGCAACAGTCAGACAGCAGCAACAGTCAGACAGCAGCAACGGCGCAGCAAACCGAGACCATCAGGACGCTGGTGTGGCCCGACGGCGCATTTACTTCGTCTCCGATGTGCACGCGTCGGAGCGGTGCTGGCTGAAGTTCCTGGCCGCGCCCAAGTTCTACGAGGCCGACACCGTCATTGTCGGCGGCGACATCACCGGCAAATTCGTCGTCCCGATCATCGCCCAGCCTCGCGGCAGCTGGACCGTGCAGAACTTTCTCGGCCGCCAATGGCGTGTTACCACCCGCGATGAGCTCACCAGAATGAAGGCCCAGATCGCCGACACCGGCCAGTACGCATTCGAGACCACCCCCGAGGAGCACGCCACCTACCAGGGCAACCAGCCCAGGATCGACGAGCTGTTCCGGAGGCTGGCGCTGGAACGGGTCCGCCACTGGGTGGAGCTGGCCGACGACCGGCTCGGCCCGGCCGGGATCACGGTCATGGTCAGCGGCGGCAACGACGACTTCTACGAGGTCGATGAGGTGCTCAAAGCATCCAGCGTCATCCAGAACCCGGACGGCACAGTCCTCGACCTCGACGACGGTTTCCAGATCATGGGCATCGGCTACGGCAACCCGACCCCGTGGAACTGCCCGCGCGACATCCCCGAGGACGAGCTGGCCGCCAAGATCGCCAAGGTGGCCGACACCGTCGAGCGGCCCGACCGCGCCATCTTCAACCTGCACGTCCCGCCCTACGGCAGCGGCCTGGACTTCGCGCCCCAGCTCGACAGCGAGCTGCGGATGGTGATGTCCGGCGCCGGTCCGCAGATGATCCCGGTCGGCAGCACGGCCGTCCGCGACGCGATCATGCGCTACCAGCCGATGCTCGGGCTGCACGGGCACATTCACGAGTCCCGCGGCATCCGCAAGCTCGGCCGCTCCACAGTGGCCAACCCCGGGAGCGAGTACGGCGAGGGCGTGCTGGACGGCGTCCTCATCGACCTCGACCCGCGCAACGGCGTCACCGACGTCAAGCTGACCTCCGGCTAACGCCCGCCCCCAGCAGACCGAACCGAGCCAGACCGAAACCGAGCCATACCGAACGCAGGCAGACCCACCCCGTCCGAGTGACGAAAGCTGAGCGGAAGGAGCCGCTGATGGATTCGACCGAGCCGAAGGTGGTCGGCGTCTCCGGGGTCTTCACCCGGGCGAGTTCCGGACTGGTCCGCCAGGTCTCCACGACCGACACCATCTACTACGGCGCGATGGCGATCACGATCGCCTACATGGTGTTCATCGTGACCGCCTGGCCTTCCTACCCGGGCTCCTCGATGGAACTGGCCACCCTGCTCACCGTGATCGGCGGCTGCCTGCTCGGCGTGGTCTACGCGCTGTTCGCCTCGGTCTACCCGCGCTCAGGCGGTGAGTACGTCTTCCTCTCCCGGGTTGTGCACCCGAGCGTCGGGTTCGTGATCAGCTTCATCCAGGCCTTCTGGTATGCCTTCTACTTCGGCCTGAACGGCGCGTTCTTCGCGATCTACGGACTCGCCCCGCTATTCACCGTCCTTGGCCTGCAATGGCACAACTCCGGCCTGACCAGCACCGGAACGTGGTTCGCCAGCCACAACGGCATCTTCATCACCGGCTCCGTCATGGTCGTGTTTATCGGCTACATGGTCTACCGCGGCATGCGCGGGTTCTTCCGGATGCAGCGCTGGGCGGGCCTGTTCGCCCTGGGCAGCGTTTTACTGACCATCATCATCATGGCCCTGGGCAGCACCGGCGCCCTGCACTTCGCCAGCCAGTTCAACGCGGTCGCCGGGTCGGGCGCCTACGCCGCGGTGGCCAAGGCCGGCGCCAACCCCGCCTTCAGCACGGTGGCCACGTTCAACTTCATGGTCTGGCCGGCCTTCTCGATCCTGTTCTCAGTCAACATGGTGTCCTTCAGCGGCGAGGTCAAGAACGTCCGGCGCGGCCCGCTGATCGGCATCGTCGGCTCGATGATCGTCACCGGCGTGCTGATGATCGTGCTGATGTTCCTCGGGCAGGACGCCTTCGGCACCCGCTTCCTGCAGGCCGCCCCGACCTCCACGAAGATCCCCGCGCCGCCGTTCCTCAACGTGTTCGCCTCGATCCTCGGCCATAACGGCTTCCTGACCATATTGATGAGCCTGTGGATCGTGTTCGTGATCCCGTTCGCGCTGGGCAGCAACGTCATCTACTCATCCCGCGCCATGCTCGCCTGGGGCCTGGACGGCGTCGCCCCCGGGCAGTTCTCCAATGTGTCCGAGCGCAGGCACACCCCCGTCTTCGCGATCATCACGCTGGTCGTGCTGGCCGAGATCGCCCTGGCGATCTTCACCTACACCACGTGGGTGGTGATCCTGTCCGGGTTCCTCGGCTTCGCGATCGCCTTCCTGGTAGTCGCGATCACGGGCGTGTTCTTCCCGTTCACCCACCGGGAGACCCTGGAGCGCTCCCCGGCCAACATCAAGGTGGCCGGTGTCCCGCTGATTACCATCTGCGGAGTGCTGGCCATCCCGTTCATCGGGTTCATCGCCTACCGCACGGCCACTGACAAGGCGCTCGGCGCGAACGCGCACATCTCGCTGATCGTCAACGGCGTCCTGATCGCCATCGGGTTCGCCTGGTTCTACGCGCTGCGCTGGTACCGGAAGAACCATGGCGAGGACGTGGACAGGCGGTTTAAGGAGATACCGATTGAGTAACTTAAAATAGAAATTTAACGACTCGTCCCAGCCAGCCATGCTGCTCTACGAGGTCAGGAAGGGGACCGCGTGAGCCTGCCCGGCGAGGTGCAGCCGCTCCTGGCGGAAGCCGACCAGCTCCTGGCGGAATCAGCCAGGCGCGGGCTGGTGCTCCGACTGGTCGGCTCGGCGGCCGTGCTCAGGCATTGCGAGCACTGTCGCCGCGCCGTCGGTGCCCTGCGCCGCGAGCCCCCTCGCGACCTGGACTTCTTCGCCTACAGCAAGCAGCAGCGCGAACTTGGCCAGATGTTCACCGATCTCGGGTACCGGGCCGACCCGTCGGTGGCCTACAGCCAGGAGTACGGCATCGACCGGCTCATCTACACCGGGCACGCGGCCGCCGCCAAGGTGGACGTGTTCCTCGACGCGCTGCGGATGTCGCACACGATCGAGTTCAAGACGCGGCTGGACTGCACCCCGCCGACCGCTCCGACCGCCGATCTGCTCCTGGCCAAACTCCAGATCCACGAGATAACCGAGAAGGACGTGAAGGACATGGCCGCGCTGCTCGCCTCGCATCCGCCCGGCGACGGCTTGCAGGGCACGATCGAGATGCGGCACATCGTCAACCTGATGAGCCGCGACTGGGGCCTGTGCTACACGGCGCTGGAGAACCTGACGATCGCCGAGGACCTACTGGCCGAGTGGAGCCCGGTGGGCAAGGTCACGGTGGCCGCCACCGTGGGCATCGAGGCCCTCCGGGAGCGGATCGAGCTGGCGCCGAAGACTCTCCGCTGGAAGGCCCGGGCCAGGATCGGCACCCGGGTCCGCTGGTATGAGGACGTCGGCGACGCCGACCAGCAGGGCCAGGGCGACGCGGGGATCCGGGAGAGGTGAACACGGCCATGCACTCCGACGACGGCGCCGGGCTGCTGCTCGAGCACATGACATGGTACGAAGCGCAAGCCGCTCGGGACGAGCACCGCGTCCTGCTCATCCCGATCGGCGCGATCGAGCAGCACGGCCCGCACCTGCCGCTGGCCACCGACGCCATCGTCGCCTTCGAGCTGGCCCGCCGGGTGGCCCGGCGGCAGGGCGCCGTGGTCGCGCCCGCGATGTGCTATGCGGCCCGCTCGTCCCCGCGCAGCGGCGGCGGCGGCCGCAGCTTCGCCGGGTCGACCGGGGTGTCCGGGCAGACGCTGATCAGCCTGGTCCGCGACGTGACCGGTGAGTTCTTCCGCACCGGGTTCCGCCGGATCGCCTACCTCAATGCCCACTACGAGAACTCCTCGCTCGTCTACGAGGCGCTCACCGAGGCCATCGAGCCGCGCCTGGGCACCTGTAAGGCGATCATGATGAACTGGTGGGAGCAGATCCAGCTGGACGACATCAGCCAGATCTTCGGCGACAGCTTCCCCGGGTGGGAGGCCGAGCACGCCGGGGTGACCGAGACCTCGCTGATGGAGGAGCTTCGCCCCGACCTGGTGCGCACCGAGCTCAAGGGTGTGGGCGACTTGGCCCGGCTGGTTACCTATGACATCTTCCCGCCGCCTGCCGACGTGATCCCGCCGGACGGGGTTCCCTGGCGGTCCGATCTGGCCTCGCCCGAGATCGGCCGCTACCTGGCCGGCGTGCTGACCGACCGGATCGCCGCCATCCTGACCCGCGAGTTCCCCCGCCGCCAGCGCGCTGACCGCCCGGCGCCCCCGCCCAGCACCCGCCCGAATCCAGCTGGCCAGCCGACTCACCGTCCGGCCAGCCGCTCGACCGCTCCAGGAAGCGCCGGAGCGCTCCATGGCAGCTGACTCGGCTGGTTCGCCCCATTCCGCAGCCGCGCCCCCCGCCGTCGCACCCGACCCCGCCGCGCGCCCGGCTGGCCGGGCGTCGGCAACGGCCGCGGCGCTGACCGAGTCGGTGATCAGGGAGATGACCCGGCTCGCGCTGGAGTACGACGCGATCAACCTGGCTCAGGGCTTCCCTGACTTCCCCGCCCCTGACGACGTCAAGCGGGCGGCCTGCGCCGCGATCGAGGCCGACATCAACCAGTACCCGATCACCTGGGGCCAGCCGTCCATCCGCCAGGCGCTGGCGGACAAATACCGCCGCTGGTACGGCCTGGAGGTCGACCCGGAACGCCAGATCTGCGTGACCTGCGGCGCCACCGAGGCCATGATCGCCGCGATGACCGGGTGCGTCGACCCCGGCCAGGAGGTGATCGTCTTCGAGCCGTTCTACGAGAACTACGGCGCCGACGCCATCATCGCGGGAGCGAGGCCGCGATATGTGACCCTGCGCGAGCCCGACTGGACATTCGACGAGACTGAGCTGCGTGCTTCGTTTAATAACCAAACCCGCGCCATCGTCATCAATGACCCGAACAACCCGACCGGCAAGGTGTTCAGCCGCGCCGAGCTGACCGCGATCGCGCGGCTGTGCGAGCGGTACGGGGTGTTCGCGATCACCGATGAGATCTACGAGCACATCGTCTACGACGGCGCCCGCCATGTCCCGCTGGCCACCATCGGCGGCATGGAAGACCGCACCATTACGATCAGCGCACTGTCCAAGACCTACTCGGTGACCGGCTGGCGGGTCGGCTGGGCGATCGCCCCGCCCGACCTCACCGACGCGATCCGCCGGGTGCACGACTTCCTGACCGTCGGCGCGCCGACCCCGCTGCAGGAGGCCGGGGCCGTGGCGCTGCGGCTGCCGGACGCCTACTACCAGCAGCTCGCCGCCGGCTACACCGAGCGCCGCGACCTGATGCTCGCGATCCTGGACAAGGCGGGCCTGCGGCCCATCCCCCCGGCCGGCGCCTACTACATCATGACCGACTGCTCCGAGCTGCGCCTGGGCGACGACACGGCGGCCGCCGGCGCGCTGGTCCGGCAGGCCAGGGTGGCCGCGGTGCCTGGCTCATCGTTCTACTCGCGGCCCGAGCTGGGCCGCTCCAAGCTCCGCTTCTCCTTCAGCAAGAAACTGGCCACCCTCGAGGAGGCCGGCCGCCGCCTCTCCCGCCTAGCGCCTCTCTAGCGCCCTGGACCGGGCGGTGAGGTGCGCAGCTGCCTCGGCCGTGAGCGCCGGACTCACGCTCGGGTAGGGTCGCGGGGTGGGAACGCACCGCATGCCGGCGGCCGAGGTGAACGTCTCCCCGGATCTGGTGCGCCAGCTCCTCATCGCCCAGCAGCCCGATGTTGCTCATCTGCCGATCAAGGTGCTGGCCAACGGCTGGGACAACCTAATGTGCCGGCTCGGCGACGAGCTGGTCGTCCGGCTGCCGAGGCGGGCACTGGCCGCGGTGCCGGGGTGGCGGCGCAGGCCAGCCTGCTGGACGGAATGGTGGACCGCCGCGCGGTCATGCAGGCGTGGCAGGCCGCGGTGGCCGCGCCCAGCTGGGACCGCCCGCCCGTATGGCTGCACGGCGATCTTCACCCCGCCAACATCCTGGTCCACGAGGGCCGGATCAGCGGAGTGATCGACTTCGGCGACGTCACCTCCGGTGACCCCGCCACCGACTTGTCGGTGGCCTGGATGCTCCGGCCGGCCCGGCAGCACGACGCGTTCACCGACGCCTACCACGCGGCCAGCGGGCACCCGCGGAGCGATCACACCTGGGCCCGGGCCCGTGGCTGGGCGCTCGCGCTAGCCCTCGCGTTCCTGGCCCACTCGGCCGACAACCCGCTGATGGCCGGGATCGGCCACCGCACCATCGAAACCTTGCTCGGGTAGGACCGATGCGGCTGTACTTGTCGTCGTTCCGGATGGGCGACGACCCGGAGCACCTCACGGCCCTGGACGACAGGATTGCGGGCCGTTAGTCGTTATTGCTCGTAATCGTCGCGTAGCCGCTCGAGAACCTCGCCGGGACTATCGGCCGTCACCCGGATCATGGCCCGCAGCGCGTCCGCCAGGGCGACGCGCGGCACGCCGAGGGTCATCGCGGCCGAGTCCGCCAGCCGGGTGAGCTGCCGGTAAAGCTCCGGGCTGAGGTCGAGGGTGACCCGGACCGGCTTCGACCGGATCGCGGTCCGCCCGGCCGGGCCCGCATCGGCCTCGGCCCGCCGGGCCGCGGCCGCCGCCATCTGCGCCTTCCGCTGGTCGCGCTGGGTGGTCATGCCCGCACCAGTTGCCGCGGCGCGATCACGTCCGGACCGAGCACAGCGGCGCGCATCGCTCGATGAGATCGTGGGCCACCTGGCGCCAGATTTCGCGGCCGGTAGACGGAATCGGCATCCCGAAGCTCTGGGCGTAGACCTCCAGGCGCGGCACGGCCGTCGCCAGCACGTCATAGCCGAGGCCCTCCAGCGCCTCCCGGGCGTCCGCCGTTGAGTTCGCACGGGCGACGCACCGGTTGAGCAGGATCGCCGACCGGGCGCCACGCTCCCGGAACGCCTCCACCTCGCGGATCTCGTCTCGCACCGGCGAGGTGCGGTTGATTTCAATCGGGCTCGGCGCGCACGGGATCAGGATCTCATCGGCGTAGCGCAGCGCCGACCGGGCAATGGCGGCGTGGTCCTCCAGCTGCGGTGCGTCGATGATCACCACGTCATCCAGCTCGGCGATCTCGGGCACCCGGCGGTGCAGTTCGCGGGAAGGCAGGGCCACGATCCGGAACGGGAACGCCGCCTGCGGCGGCAGGCCCGGGTACATGGCCGCGAGGTCGGACCATTCCAGGGCGCTGCCGGAAGGGTCGGCGTCCACCAGCAGCACGCTGTTTCCCGCCTGCGCGAAAACGTGCGCAAGCCAGACTGCCGATGTTGTCTTACCGGTACCTGGTTTGAGGTTGGCCAGGGCCAGGCGGATCCCCGTCATCCAGGCAGTATTGCAGCGTGTGACGGATAACGGTAGCCAGTCAAGGGCATACTGGCGCGCGGTGCACCCTTCGGAACTGTGCGCTACCGATGCCGGGACGCAACTGCGGGCTAAGGCTGCGGGCGGCCAGGGGCCGCCAGAGGGCTGGAAGCGCACTGTTGCAGTATTGCAGTATCTACGGCAGCAGAGAAGCGCGGCCGTTTACTTGCTGACTGTGCGTGCTCGTCGCTACGCGCTAAGCCGGCACTTCCGGGCCTGATTGTGGATAATGCCGTGCATTTCGCCAGCGACCTGGGCAACCATTACGCACAGTCTGTGGATGGTGGTGTGGAGTAAATCACAGCTGTGTAAATCAGGTTGACGGTCCAGGGTGCGCGATGCGCGGCCACCCATGTGCTGTCCGCAGGCCGCCAAGATCGCCGGCCCGGCAACATCTCCGGCACCGCACCGAGGACCATCACCTGGCTCGTCCGCCTCATACTGATGGTCATGCGCGTGCTGGGCGTGAGCAGCGAGGACGAGATGGTCGCCTGCTTCTTGCGCGGCGAGTTGTCCAGCCAGAGGTTCGGCGGGGACATCCGGTCTCGCCTGGTGGCATGCGGGCAGGCCGAGCAGTTGCTCACTCATCCGGATCTCTCCGACGCCGAAGCGAACGCCGCACGTCGCGCCCTGCTCGCGGCAACGCGCGGGTACGGCGAAAACCGTGAGCTGTTCGACGAGGACTTCCCCGCTCATGTCACGTGGATCAGGGCGGTGCTCTCCGCCGACGAGGCGGCCAAGGTGCGTTACATGAACTATTCCTACTGGGTGGAACTGTCGGGCGGCAGCCGCCGACCAGCCGACGCAGCCAGACGCATCATGGCAGGCGTACGGGCGTTTGACGTACCCAATGAGCGGTTCGTGAAAGCAGCTCGCGCGATCACGAGAGGGGAGCGGTTCTCGCCTCTAATCTTTGTCGGTGAAAGACACGAGGAGCTGGTGTGCCTGGAGGGCCACCTGCGCCTGACTGCTTACGCCCTGGCCGGCTTCCCGGCCGACGTCGAGTGCCTGGTGGGCACTGCGCCAACCATGGGACGCTGGGCGCAGTAGCCATATGTGAGCAACCGGATAGGCAACAGCCAGCACGTTACACCGATCCAGCGACCGGACGTCAAGGCGAACGTGCCCATTTCCGTGTCTGCCCCGCGCTTGACGCGCCCCCGCAAACCGGGCACGCCCCATCAATTTGCCCTGCGCTGACCGAGAACTCCCCAGGCGTCAAGGGCAAATCATAAAAAGGTAAGGGCACGATAAGCCCGCCAACATTACGGTGGTCTTCGCCGGGCGAGAGCGCAAGCGGCTACTGGGCCTGTCGGCCCTAAGGCAAGCGAGCCTGATACCGAGGACGAACTATGCGACGACCGAACATATCACGTGGTGGTACGCTCATCACAGTTTCGCTCGGCTTGTGTGTTTTCTCAAGCGTAGCGTGCTCAGCGCCACCCGTCTCTCCGCCAAGTCAGGCAGTGGCGGTCAGCATGAACGGCTGCGGAGAGCGCCCGGCCAAGGTACCGGCCGGAATCACCACCGCCTATGATCGGCAGGTTCTCGCGCTAGGTCCCGTCTTATACCTGCCCCTGGCGCACTCATCGGGTGGAATCTACCCGGACTTGTCTGGCAGCCATAATAACGGCATGTCCATGCCGCAGGCACGGCCGCCATCACTGGTGACGCTGCCGAACGGCGCCTTCGCCAGCCAGTTCAACGGGCACGGCCAGTATGTGCAAGTTAGCTCGTCAGACTTGCTCTCGGTCACGCATACCGGCTGCCTCACCGTGGAGGCGTGGATACGGCCGGCCACGCTGCAGTTTCCCCTCGAAGAAGGCTCGGGCTTCGCGTACGTGCTCGGCAAGGGCGAGCCCGGAGAGCAGCAGTACGCCCTGCGGATGTACTCAAGAACAAATTCAGAGATCCCGGTACGCCCGAACCGCGTGTCTGCCTACGTGTTCAATCGCTGGGGGGGCCGTGGCTCAGGCGTATATTTCCAAGATCCAGTTAGCATCGGGCGCTGGATGATGGTGGCTTTGGTGGTGAACGATATGCCGACGCCGACATGGCCCAGGGGCTATGTGGCGATCTATAAGAACGGCCAGTTCCGGGGGCAAGCCAGCCTGGCTCGGTATCACGTGCGGCCTACCGGGAGCAACGCACCGTTCCGGATAGCTACGCAGAGCCTGGATTCGTTCTTCGAGGGAGCCATCGGGGACGTCGCGGTTTACGACTATGCACTTTCCAGCGCGCAGATAGCCAGCACGTACGACGCGATGTTCACGAGATCCGGATGAGCCTCGCCGGGACCGGGCCCGCGCCACCTCGCCCACGGGCACAATGTGGTGCGCTCGGCGGTTCCAGACCGGCGTCAGTAAGGCGTTAGGGGCTGCTGCGGACGTCTAGGGAGGGCGCCTTAGAGCCAGCTGCTAGCGAGAGATTAAGGCATGTGCCTGATTGTTAGGCACCTGCCTTACGGCCAGTCTCGATGCTGTGGCCGACAGCGATGCGGCCCGGCGTCGAGGAGGACCCATGCACCCCTACATCTCGCAGATCCTGGCCGCTGAGCGGGCCCGTGACCTGCAGAAGGAGGCCAGCGCGGCGCGGCTGGCCAGGCGAGCGCGGCGCGGGCGGCGGCTTGCCGTGACGCTGGGAGCCAGCACCGGCCAACACCTGCCACATCCCGGCAGCCCGCCCGACAGTTACGCGGAGTTTCTCGTCCGGACCTCCGGGCCGCTGGTGGGAGAGCCTTCTGCAGCGGAGCGGGCCGTCGGGCAGACCGTCCGCTAGTACCGCCCGGCCGCGTCGGTCAGCGCGTCGGGCAGCGGGTGCAGCAGCTCCGCCGGCCACGCGAGGTAGTCGCGCATCGCGCCGACGGTTATACCCATCCTCCCAGTTTGAGCCAGCGCGTCTCAGCCGTCGTGCACGTGGTACGCGCCGCCATGCTGGGCGAGGTATTTCTGGCCGACCTCCTCGGCCTCTTCCCTGGTGGCGTAGCCGATCTTCCGGCCGATGTTCAGTGCGGCTACGTACGGAGGTGTCCAGCTCACCCGCCACGGGCCGCCCTGCGAGCCGCTCAGGCGCCGGCCCACCTCGGCGTACACAGCGTTACGCAGCTCATCGGCCTCGTCGGTGCCGGATGGCATTCCGGCCTTCCGGTAGTAGTCGTTAGCGTCCACGCTCTCGTCGAGCTCGTCCCATGAAGAGGCACCGCGGGAAACCTGCCCACTGTCCTGATCCTCCCTGATCATGGTGATAATGGCGTCGGCGTAGCGCTTCACGTCTTCTTTCTTCGGCATGAGCCTGCCTCCTTAGTGCTGCCTCAGCCGCAGTGCGTGGATGCGCTTGGAGCACTTGCGCGCCACCTGCGGGCCAAGCCGCCAGCGCCGCTCTTGCGCCTGATATACCCATGCTTGGCCCGCAGGGCCTCCTATGGGCAGAGCAGTTGGACCCGGGCCCAGCGGACCTCGGTCACCGGTTCCGGCGGCTACTGGCCGGCGACCTGCTGCCAGTTCGCGACCGACGGCTGGATCCGCCCCGCCGGACCCTCGCCGAAGACCCGCAGAATGTTGGCCGTGATCCGGCGGACGGCCGCGAGCGCACAGATCCCCCCGGTCCCGCCGGTCCCGCCGGGGCGGCATCCGTCGCGGTCACTGCCCAGAGCGGGGATCCAGTTGTTGGTGCCGGTGTCCAGGACCCCGGCGCCGCCGCCCGGGCCGGTGTAATAGGTCATGTCCGAGTAGAACGGCGGCATGCTGGTCTGCCCGAGCCCGGCCGGGACCGGGGAATGGGCGAGGATCTGGTCATCGGCGGGCTGGCCCATCGCCGCGTCGAACTTGTCCACGTCGGAGGCGACGACGCCGGGGATGACGGAGCCGTTGCCCAGCCCGGTGCCCTGGAAGACCCAGGCGGAGGCGTCGGCGACCCGCAGCCCGGCGTGCAGCCCGGGCTCAAGGAACCCTTCATAGGTGTCCCCGACGAAGTCGTATTCCGGCCAGCTAGCGGGCGGGGACGCCCATTCATTGCCGGTGACCTGCAGCGGGTTCCCCTTGTTCAGCGGGTCCTGCGCCGCGTCCCGATAGTCGACCTCCTCGCGGTCCGGCCCGAGCGGCGAGGCCTGGGTGCGGACGTGACGGAGGATCGGGCTGGCGGCGAAGAACACGATGTTGACCCCCTGATCGCGGGCGGCCACCGCGGCCTGCCGCTCGGCGAGCGACCAGCATTCATCGTGGCCGAGTGACAGCAGCACCCGATGCCGCAGCAGCCACGCCGGGTGCTGCTGGATCGTGAGGTCGGTGGCGTAGCCGACGTCGAGCCCCCGCTCCTCGGCCCAGCGGACCAGCGGATACTCCAGCGTGAGGAAGTTGCCTGAGCCGTTCTCGGCGTCGTAGGGGCGGTCGAACGACACCACCCGGGCCCGCGAGCAGAGCGGGTACACCCCGGCCGGGCAGCTGCCCAGCCCGGCATAAAGGTCATAGCCGCCAAACGGGTTCCACGCCTGCCAGGTGAACACGTCATTCTTGACCACGTACGTGGCGGTGCTGGCGGGGTCCCACACGGTCAGCGGTACGTAGCTCTGCCGGTTGCCCGGGCCCGCCAGCTTGATCAGGTAGTCGCCCTGGGCGAACGCCCCGGTCACCGTGAAGGTCAGCGAAGGGGACCAGTTGTCACACGCCACCATGTTGATGCCGCGGGCCAGCGGGCAGGCAGGCTGCCGCCGCCCGGCCAGCTGCGCCGACTGCCACACCAGCCGGGCGCCCCTGCCCTGGTAGTAACCCATCCGGAAGGCCTCGGCCCGGAACCGCGGGCCGGTCGTTGAGACGTACAGGGTGACCCGCTGCCCCCGATGGGCGTACACCAGGCTGGCGAACCCCTCGATCCCGGCGTGGCGCCCATGGATCTCCCACGCCCTCGTGCCGGGCAGCCGGTTCTGGGCGATCACCCAGCGGGCCTCGACACCGGCCGGGCCGGAGAACGTGGCTGGCCCGGCCTGGATGGCGTGGCGGGGCGGTGCCTGACCGGTCGCGGGAGGACCTCGGCCGCTGCAGGCCGCCACCGCCAGCGCCATCGCGAACAGCGCCGCTGCGAGCCGTGCCGCTGCCGTCAGCCGTGCCGCTGCCGTCAGCCGTGCCGCCCGGGCGCACCCGCTGGGACCGGCCCAACCAGCTTCTGGCAGGACAGTGCACTGACCGCACTGCCTGTCACCGGCCAAGGGGGAACCCGCCCGAGCGGCGGACGACCTGGGCGCGCAGCGGCTCGATCGGCGCGACCCCGCGACAGGACAGGACCACCGCCAGCGGCCAGGCGGCCTGCGCCGCACCGAGGACCCGCTCTGCCAGGCCGATCTGCCCGCCCCTGGCGACCAGCTCAAAGACGAACCACCCGAGCAGCCCGAGCAGCACGAGCGCGGCGCAGAACGCAACGCCAGGCCGCAGTCCCCATGGCACCCCGCGCCCCCGCCTGCTGGCACCGACCGGCCAGGCCGTCAGGGCCACGAACCCGACCGCCGCCCATAACCCATGCGCCAGCGACCCGCCACGGAAATCAGGGCTGGCCGCGACCATCATTCCTGCGAGGCCGCCTGCGATCAGGATCAGCCGCCCGGGGGGAGCGGCCGGCCGCATTGCCAGCCCGATCATGACATCGCAGGCCCCCACGACCAGGAACACCAGCGTCATCAGCCACCGGTCGGCGGCACCTACCGCAGCGAGCGAGCTAACGGTCCTGGTGACCTGGTCGAAGGTGCCTGGCTGCAGCCGGGCCGCAACCGTCCACCCGCCGACCAGCAGCACCGGAGCCGCGGCCGCCGAGATCACGCCCCACCACGGCACGCCTCGCATGGTCACCACCGTAGGCCAACGTCGCCGCAGTCCGAAGGTTCCAGCCGCGCGACACCGCAGCTGCGGCCCGGGCGGCGCCGCAGGCTGGCCATTACCAGTGCAAAGACGCTGACCCGGGCCAGCACGGACAGGTCAGGCTGGGGCTTACGGCGGCTGAACATTCATCAGTCCCCGAGGACGGCCCGAACTGCCCGCCGCCGGCGCCGCCGCGCCCCCAGGCCCAGCGACAGGGCACCGTAGACCGGGATAGCCGCAGCGCAGGCAACACTGATCGCCTCGCAGAGCAGGATGATCGCCTGGCTGAGCCGCCGTCTCCCCGAGCGGCGGCACCTCGCGCCGCCAGGCCGCCGCGACGTCGCTGCCACAGCAGGATGGTATCGGCGTCCCGTCCTTTCCGTAAGCGCTTAAAGCAGTCAGTAACGGTTGCGCCGGACTATGTTCGAGGGACCGGAGTTCACGACCGCGCGGCCGGTGTTAGGCAGTGACTTCCTGAACCGGTTGAGCCCGATGAAGTTGCTGATCACCCGGTTGGCGTAACTGCCCCGCCTCAGCGTCACCCCATTGCCCGTATTGCCGCTGATCAGATTGGACGGCCTCGGTCCAGGCTGGCCGATCCAGTTCCGGTGCGCGCGGCCGGCGATCAGGATGCCGCCTTTCCGGTTGCCCAGAGCGCTTACGCCGAAAATCTCGGTACCGACGAAGGTGCTGAAGACGCGGTTGCCGTACGCCTGGCCCGCTATGGCAAGCCCGTAGCCTTTGTTACCGGAGAACGTGTTCTGCGGGATGACCGAACGCCGCGAGCCGCCGATCACGTTGCCGTGCGCGGCGCCGTCGATCAGGACACCGTCACCGCCGTTGGGTAGCACGGCCCCGCCACTGGTAGTCAGGCCCGCGATGTCGGGGTCGATGGTTACCCCGCGGGCCTGACCGGACAGTTCGATCCCGTTTTCCCGGTTGCCGGAGAACACATTGGTGCGGGCCAGGTTGTCGCCGCCGGTTGAGGTGATCAGCAGCCCGTCCCGGCCGTTCGGTGCGGCGCCCTTGAAGGCCAGCAGCCCGCCGAAGGTATTGAACGTGACGAATCCCCGCGCCCGCCCGGCAACGTCGATGCCGTTGCGTCCGTTGCCTGCGGAAACGTTCCCCAGCGGGATCACCCCGCCGACCTGAGTGTCCGCCGAGGAGCCGTCCACCCGGATGCCGTCGAGGCGGTTGCCCACGATCGCGGTGTTGTTGGCGCCGATGCCGAAGAAGTTGCCCTGGACAAGCACCTTGTCCGAGTCGGTAACCCGCAGGCCGTCCTCGCCGTTGCCGGACAGGACGTTGTAATAGACGAACGGGTTATTGACGAACCTGCAGCCGGTCAGCGAGTTGCGGCCGGCCCGCTTGATCCATACGCCATCGCCCGCGTTGCCGAGGGCAGCGTCCCCGTTCGCCGTCGTCCCGATGAAGTTGCCGTTCAGGACATTGCCCCGCGAGCCGGAGTCGATCAGGACGCCGTCCCTGGCGTTGCCCGAGATCAGGTTGCCCAGCGGGGGCACCACGAAGACCGGGGTCACCGTGCCCTTGCTGCCGGTCGGGTTGTTGACCTGACCGGTGGCGGTGTCGGTGAATTCCGTTCCGCCGATCTCGTTGCGGTCCGACCTGGCGGTGATCAAGATGCCGTCGCCGCCGTTGGCGATGCGTGACTTACCTGCAGGGTTGGTCCCGATCCGGTTGGATACCACCGTGTTGCCCGACGATCCGGCCACTACGATGCCGCTTCCCGAGTTTCCTGAGATCACGTTCGCGACCACCCCGGAGGCGCCGGAGGGGTTCAGCCCGATGAAGTTCTTCTGGGATCGCGCCGAGACGTAGACGCCGGCGCCGCGGTTGCCGGCGGCCCGGCCGCGCAGGTTCAGGCCGATGTAGTTGTCGTCGAGGGTGATGGAGCCAGCGTTCAGCGTCACCGCGTTGCCGCTAGCGTGCTCGACGGCGGTCCCCAGGAGCTGCGAACCGCGCGAGCCCGCAGCGAAATGCAGGCCAGCGTGGACGCGGCAGTCAATTGCCACAACCGGGGGACCACCCCTGGAATAGCCTGGCGCCGACGTTGCGTTAATTGTCACTTTTCTTGAGACAGCAGGCAGCCGGCTGGCGAGGATGATAGTCCCGGCCACCGAAAAGTTAATGAGCGTGGACATTCCCGGCGGCACCGCATCAGCGGCCTTAATCGCCGCCCGGAGCGTTCCGGGGCCTGAGCTTGCGAGTTTCGTCACCAGGAGGATCTGCGAGAACGCCGGGGTATGGGTCGACGCCGGGGTATGGGTCGACGCCGGGGTATGGGTCGACGCCGGGGTAGGAGTTGACGCCGGGGCGTGGATCAACGGCCGGGGGTGGGCGGAGGCACCGGAGGCCAGGGCCGATGCGACGCCCGCCGGGCCCGTGATGCCGGTCAGCACGCAGGTCGCAGCGCACGCGCCGGCCGCCGTTCGTGGCAGGGCCTTCCGCCGGAAGGCGTTCCGCCTGCGGTCGCGATCAGCGGCTAACGCCCCCCACGGGAACCTCGGGCACGTGCGGAAAGCGAACATTGTCAGCCTGCTTCCATAACGAACGGAATAGCGAAAGGTATTCTGGCGGGCGGACTCCCGCGGTCGGAGCGAAGATAACACGCGCCTATTCATTAGGCGGGTAACCGGCGCGGCTTAATTCGGGCTAGCCGACCGCGTCCTTGCGAATCGATAGCCTGCCGTTGCGCAGCAGGCCGATCCGCTGAGCGCGGCGGGCGATCGCGGCGTCGTTGCTGACCAGGATGAGGGTCAGCCCGAGTCCCGCCAGAGTTTCTCCAGCCCGATGAGCCCATCCCGGGTGTCCGCATCGAGACTGCCGGCGGGTTCGTCAGCCAGCAGCCGGGCGCGCTCACGCCGGGCGCGTTCGGCCCGAGGTGATCGTCCCGGCTATGAGCGGGCCTAGCGAGAGATGGGGCGTGTCCACCCCCTTCACGTCGAAGCCCCCGGCACCGGGAGGGGGCTGCCCGGCTGACAGGCGCAGCGCGATCAAGATGGCCAGCCGCATCCGGCGGCGCAGGAGATACCGCCAGCCAGCCCAGCCAGCCCAGCCCGGCCAGCCAGCCCAGCCCGGCCAAGCCGAGCAGGGCAGGCCAGCCCAGCCGGGCCGGTGCAGATGAGTCAGCCGACGGTCGCCTTATGAGTCGGCTCGGGCATGCTCACGTAGACGCCGGTCAGTAGCCTGGCTCCGCGGGCGACCCGGTCGGTGGTGTTAGTCATCAGGCTGAAGGCGCGCTCTTCACGGCGGATTCCTGACGAGACAATTACGACGACTCCGATAGCCACGCAGGCGGCCGCGAGCGCTAGTGCCGTTAAGATGTAGATCTCGATCAGGGTCATTTCACTCCTCCGATCCGGAGCCCGGTGATTGTCACCGTCTAACACCATGGTTTGGGCGACCGGATGCGGTACGCAAGCTGGGATTGGTTATCACGGTGATAGGCGAAGTACGCTCAGGTAGGCGCGGCGTGCCTGAGAAGTAGGCGTGACGTGGCCATCAAGGCACGCAGTGTTATCGCTTGACTACACTGAGCTGTATTTCATGCTCACCCCGAATCGAGCGATTACTCCGGGCAACTGCAGCGCCAACCAGCCGCAGACCAGGGATGACGAGGGCGGAGCCAGCCGGGGGCGGGCCGCCTCAGGGGCAGGGGGCGAGCTATGAAGCTCGACATCACTATTCAACGTCTCCAGTGTTTCGTCGAGGCAGCGGAGCAGCAGAGCTTCCGGCGGGCAGCAGACGCGCTGCATTTAACGCAGCCGGCACTTTCCCAGCATATCCAGATGCTTGAGAAGAGCCTGCATGTCAGCCTTTTCGAGCGGAGCGCGAAGGGAACTCATCTCACGCCGTTCGGCCAGCAGCTGCTGGTCCGCGCCAAGGCGGTTATGAATTCGATCGACCGGCTCGAAGAGTTTGCCCAGAATCTGGCGGCTGGCCAGGACGGCACTGTATCCATCGCCTGCTACCCGGTCCATATCGAGCGCTTTCTGGGGCAGGTGATCGGCTCGTTCCGCCGCGACTATCCCCGGGTTCGGTTCGACCTGACCCGGCTGAGAGACGACCGCCGGAGAGGCCTCGGGAGGTCTCTTCTCGAGGAACTACGCGACGGGGACGTAGACCTCGCAATGGCGCCAGCTGATCCCAAGATGGAACTGGGCGGAGTCAAGGTCTACGACGCGAAGATCCTGGCCCTGGTGCCGGACACCGACCCGCGCCGCCATCAGCCGACCATCCCGATAGGCGACCTGAAAGACCGCCCGGTACTGATTGCCCCGCCGAAATACTTCTCCCGGCAGGCGGTCGAAGCGATCGCCCGCGAGGCGGGCTTCAGCCTGCGGGTCGAGACCGACAGCTCAACCCCGTCGGCGCTCCTGGTGCTCGGCAGGCAGGGGCTGGGGATCCCGATTCTTCCCGACGACTACCCGCTCGTCGGACAGCAACGGTACCCCTATCCCGTGCTGGCCGATCAAAGCGGCGCCGAGGTCTCCACGCCGGTCTGGCTGCAGTGGCGCCGCGAGGGCGGATTGAGCCCCCTGGCCAGCAGCTTTCTCGAATACGTGCGGAAGGAGGTCGAATACGAGCGGCTGCACGGCCGGCGGCGGGAATGCTATTACCAGGCTGACCTCTCGCCAGGAACCTGAGTACCCCCGCCAGCGCCCTGGCCCGGCCCTGCGGCACGCCGCTCCGGCCGCGTTCCAGCGAAGCAGGACCTGGCCGGCGGGCCTGCGTCGCCATCGGCGATAGCACGGGAGCGGCCAAGAAAAATGCAATGTCGGGCCTGCCGTTTTGCGGTCGAAGGCCACCGAAACAGCACTCTCAAGTTCGCCAATAGGCCCCTGACTTATGGCAAAAGCGACCGGGTCATGCTGTAAATAACCGCAGGTGAGAGCTGCCATTCGCCGACTTTAAAGACTACGCTGGGAGGTGCAAGTATTAGACGCGAGTACCACCGGAGGCCGGAAGGATCTGACTGGCGGACACGGGGCCTGACATGAGCTTTCGGCCAGGTCGCGGCGATGTCGTGCGTTCCGGTGTCATCACATAGATGGAGGCGCACAGTGATGACCCTGATGGAATACCGGCAGGCGATGGTGAATGATTGCGACTGGGCGATCGAGCACCGAGACGAGATTCACTACGCACAGGTCCGGCCAATCCCGGTAAACCTACCTAAGTTCCACGTGCCTTTTACCACGGACTGCTCTGGATTCGTTACCCTCATGGCTAAGTGGAGCGGCAATCCGGACCCGAACGGTAACGATTTCGATGGCGAAGGCTACACCGGCACGATGCTGGCTCACCTGCCGCACATCCCGTTCCGGCAAACCTGGCGCGGTGATCTCGCGGTGTTCGGCGCCTACCCGGGCCTGCACGTGGTGGTCTTTCTGGCCGGCGGCGCCCGCCAGATTGATCCAGCGGTGGCATCACATGGCGGGGAGGGCGATCCCAATCGCTACCTGCTGTCGGAGGTGGCCGGCTTCTTCGGCGCGGAATGCCCGGTCGCCTACCTGCGCCTGAGATCCAACCAATAACACCATGTCCGGACGCCCACGGCTCGCACGGCGTGGCCTTCGGTGACCTGGTCGGCAGGCTCACGCCGGAACACGCCGGCCACAGCGGTCCCGGTTACCCTGGGCGGCCGGGGTCGCGCACCCGGTAGCGCCGTAGCGCCGGGTAGCGCCGTATCGCCGTATCGCCAGCGACGAGCCGGAATGTCGGCAGCCGGGGTTAGTGTGAACGGGTGCTCGAGTCGTTCCATCCCGCGGTAGCTGCCTGGTTCGCCCGGCAGTTTCCGGACGGGCCGACCGAGCCGCAGGCGCAGGGCTGGAAGGAGATCGCGGCGGGGCGGCACACGCTGATCGCCGCCCCGACCGGGTCGGGGAAGACACTGGCCGCGTTCCTGGTGTGCATTGACCGGATCTACCGGGCGCACGAGGCGGCTGCCGAGCCTGGCGCAGGTCCGGGCGGAAGGCCTGCGGCGCCCGGTGCGGACAGCGAACCGGACGCCGGCCGCCCGGCGCGCGCGGGCGAGACGGATCCGGTCGCTGGCCCGCAGGTGCTCTACGTGTCGCCGCTGAAGGCGCTGGCCGTCGACATCTGGCAGAACCTGGAGCGGCCGCTGCGCGAGATCGCCGAGACCGCTGCCGACCTGGGGCTGAGCGCGCCCGACATCCGGGTCGCGGTGCGGACCGGCGACACGGCCGCGGCGGACCGGGCCGCGATGCTGAAACACCCGCCGGACTTCCTGATCACGACCCCGGAGTCGCTGTACCTGCTGGTCACTGCGGAACGCGCCCGGACGGTGCTCGCGCCGGCCGCCGTGGTCATCGTCGATGAGATCCACGCTGTCGCGGGCAACAAGCGCGGTTCCCACCTGGCGCTGACGCTGGAACGGCTGGAGCACCTGGCCGCCGGGCCGGTGCAGCGGATCGGGCTGTCGGCGACCCAGCGGCCCATCCAGACGGTCGCCCGGCTGCTGGTCGGCGCGGGCCCGGAGCGCTCCGCCGCGGACGGGTCACCGCGCTGCGCGATCATCGACACCGGGCACCGCCGCGACCTTGACCTGGCCCTCGAGCTGCCCGACGACGAGCTCGGCGCGGTCGCGTCGGCCGAGCAGATGGACGCCATCCTGGACCTGATCGCCGGCCACGTCAGCGAGCACCGGACCACGCTGGTGTTCGTCAACACCCGGCGGCTGGCCGAGCGGGTCGCGCACCAGCTTGGCGAGCGGCTCGGCGAGGACCAGGTCGCCGCGCATCACGGCAGCCTGTCGAAGGACCGCAGACAGCGGGTGGAGTCACGGCTGCGGTCGGGTGACCTGCGGGCGCTGGTGGCCACCGCGTCGCTGGAGCTCGGCATCGACATCGGCCCGGTCGAGCTGGCCTGCCAGATCGGCTCGCCGCGGAGTTTCGCCACGCTGCTGCAGCGGGTCGGCCGGTCCAACCACTCCCGCGGCGGGATCCCGGCCGGGCGGCTCTACCCGACCTCCCGCGACGAGCTGGTCGAATGCGCGGCGCTGCTGCGCGGAGCGCGGTCCGGGCGGCTGGACGCGCTGCAGGTCCCGGTCGGCCCGCTGGACATCCTGGCCCAGCAGATGGTCGCCGAGTGCGCGGCCGCCGACTGGGCGGAAGACGATCTCCTGGCGCTGTTCCGGCGGGCGGCCCCCTACGCGGAGCTGACTGCCGACGATTTTGCCGATGTGGCCGAGCTGGTTTCCGAGGGAATCTCAACGGGCCGCGGGCGCCGGGCTGCGTACCTGCACCGTGATCAGGTCGGCGGGCGGCTGCGAGGGCGCCGCGGGGCCCGGCTGGCCGCGCTCACCTCCGGCGGGGCGATTCCGGAGCTGGGTGACTTCCGGGTGCTGGCCGAGCCGGACGGGACCCTGGTCGGGACCGTGAACGAGGACTGGGCGATCGAGTCGATGGCGGGGGACGTGTTCCTGCTCGGCACCATGTCCTGGCGGATCCGGCGGGTGGAGCCGGGCATCGTACGGGTCGAGGATGCCCGCGGCGCGCCGCCGTCGGTACCGTTCTGGCTCGGTGAGGCGCCCGGCCGCACGATGGAGCTGTCGGAGGAGGTATGCGGGATCCGCAAGGCCGTCGCGGAACGTCTGGCGGACGGGCGGCGGGCCGAGGCGGCCGGATGGCTGGAGGCCGAATGCGGTCTTGGCGCCGATGCGGCGCAGACGATCGTGGCCTACCTCGCGGCGGGCCTCGCGCAGCTCGGGGTGCTGCCCGACATGGACACGATCGTGCTGGAACGCTTCTTTGACGAGGCCGGCGGCATGCAGCTGGTCGGGCACGCCCCGTTTGGCGCCCGGCTGAACCGCGCGCTCGGGCTGGCGCTGCGCAAGCGGTTCTGTGTGACGTTCGACTTCGAGCTGCAGGCGGCCGCCAGCGACGACGCGATCCTGCTGTCGCTCGGCCCCCAGCACAGCTTCCCGCTGGAGCGGGTGCCGAAGTTCCTGGTGTCGCGGACCGTCGAGGATGTGGTCCGGCAGGCGGTGCTCACCTCGCCAATGTTCGCCGCCCGGTGGCGGTGGAACCTGAACCGGTCATTGGCCGTGCTGCGGATGCGCGGCGGGAAGAAGAACCCGCCCGCGATCCAGCGGATGGAGGCCGACGACATCATGGCGGCGGTGTTCCCGACGCTGGCCGCCTGCCAGGAGAACGTGGCGCCTGGCCCTCTGGAGATTCCCGATCATCCGATCGTCCGCCAGACCCTGGATGACTGCCTGCGCGAGGCCATGGACATCGATGGCCTCAAGCACCTTCTCCTCCGGATCGAGTCCGGGCGGGTCAACGTGGTGGTACGGGACACCACCGAGCCGTCAGTCCTCGCCCACGAGATCCTCAACGGCCGACCGTTCACCTTCCTGGACGACGCCCCGCTGGAGGAGCGCCGCAGCCGCGCAGTCCCGCTGCGCCGAGGCCTGCCGGTCGAGGCACATGAGCTCGGCAGGCTCGACCCGGACGCGATCGAGCAGGTGGCGGCGCAGGTCCGCCCCGACCCGCGGGACGCCGACGAGCTGCACGACCTGCTAATGACAGTGCTCGCGCACCGCCCGGAGCCCGACTGGCAGCCATTCTTCGACGCATTGGCCGCCGCACGACGTGCCGTCACCGTCCGCGGCCCGGCCGGGGAGCTGTGGGCCGCGGTAGAACGCCGCCCCGCCGCGGAGGCCCTCTTCCCCGACGCCGGGATTGTGCCCGACCACCCCTGCCCGGTCCCGGGCGCCCCGCCCGACGAGGACACCGCGGCCGCCGACATGCTGCGCGGTCATCTGGAATGCCGAGGGCCGTCCACTGCCGCGGACCTGAGCTGTGCTACCGGCCTGCCGGAGACCCTCGTGGTCCGGGGACTGGCCCGGCTGGAAGCCGAGGGCTTCGCGATCCGCGGCGAGTTCACCGCGCCCGCCGCCGAGGAGTTCTGCGCCCGGCGGCTGCTGGCCCGGATTCACGTCTACACGCGGCAGCGGTTGCGGCGGGAGATCGAGCCGGTCAGCGCCAGGGACTACATGCGGTTCCTGCTGCGCTGGCAGCATGTGGCGGCCGGAACCAGGCGCGAGGGCCGGTTCGGCGTGCTGGCCGTCATCGAGCAGCTGCAGGGCTTCGAGCTGGCGGCGGGCGCCTGGGAGCACGCGGTCCTGGCCAGCCGGGTCGACGGCTACCGCCGCGAGTGGCTCGATGAGCTGTGCCTGTCCGGGCAGGTCGCCTGGGGCCGGCTCACCGTCCGCGATGGCCAGTCCGACCTCGGCGCGCCCCAAGACATCCAGTCCGGCTCAACCCCGCGCCGTAGCGGCCTGACCCCATCCCGGGCTACCCCGATCACGCTGACGATTCGTGACGACCTGCCCTGGCTGCTCGCCGCGGCCCGGGGTGACGTCCAGCCCGCCGAGCCGGGACCCGGCCGGACCCGCGACATCGTTGACGCGCTCGCCCGGCACGGCGCGCTGTTCCGCCCGGATCTCGCTTCAGTCACCGGCCGCCTGCCCTACGAGGTAGCGGAGGCCCTGTGGGATGGCGTGGCCCGCGGGCTGGTCACCGCGGACGGCTTCCGTGCGGTGCGATCACTGCTGCGCCGCAGCGGCCGCGCCAACGCCTTCGGGCGGCGCGGGCTGCGCCAGGGCCTGCGCGGCTCCGGTGGCTCGGCGCGAGTTCCGGCGGCTCGGCCGGACGCTGGTCGCTGCTCCCCGCCCCCGCCGCCGCGCCTGACCGTGACGAGCTGGCCGAGGCGATCGCCGAGCAGCTCGTGGCCCGCTGGGGCGTGATCTTCCGCGATGTTGCCGCCCGTGAGCACCTCGCCGTCCCCTGGCGCGAGATCCTCTGGGCGCTGCGGCGGATGGAAGCCCGTGGCACCATCCGCGGCGGCCGGTTCGTCACCGGGTTCTCCGGTGAGCAGTTTGCCCACCCCGACGCCGTCGAGGTGCTCCGCTCAGTCCGCAAGCAACCCCGCACGGGCGAGACGGTCTGCATCTCCGCAGCCGACCCGCTCAACCTCACCGGCGTCGTCCTGCCCGGACCGCGCATCCCCGCCATCGGCGCCAGCACTGTCACCTACACCGACGGCGCCATCCAGCCCGCTGCCACCGCCCACGGCATCAGCGAACCCGCCTGACCAGCCAAGTGCTCAATGCAGACGGCCGGATAGCCATGCACCGATACGCACACACTCTATGATTCGGGCTTAGCCAAGTCGAACTCCCCGCTGCGTACGCCCGACAGAAAGGCGGCCCACTCCGAATGCGAAAACGACAGCACGGGCCCCGACGGTTCTTTTGAGTGGCGCAGGAGTATTGACTGGTCGGTGAAGGCCACTTCAACGCAGTCACTACCGCCCGACGCCATGCTTTTCCGCCATGCAATACGGGCCTGCTCCGTGTCGGCCACGCTTCCTCCTCCTTCGGGGCAGCCGCGCTCTCCCGTGCGGGCGAGTCAATGGCAGCCACCTGTGACACCACCGCCACACTAGCCGTCGCAACGGCAGGCGCGGCCGGAGTGTGATCCGAGCATTGACGGTGGAGGTACCTGCGAACAACACAAGACCGCGCTAGGCATGCGGCTACTCCACCCCCTACGCAGGACCAGTAGGAAAAGCCAGTGTAGGCGCTATTGGTCAATTTGACCACTGCACAACGGCGGTAGCATCCGTCGGCCGAACCCGCGCTACTCCCTATGGGATCGCAGGAATGCGGGTCCCCGGCCGCCTGGTCATGTCATCTCGTCTGCCAATTTGCCAAGGTAGGTCACCGAAGCCTCGGGCCCGAGCGACATCGCCCTTAGCTGCTCGAAGATCTCCCGGTAGGCCAGAATTTCCTCCTGGACATCTCGGCTGATCAGGTCACCCCTGGCGCTCTCCAGATACAGCACGTCATCATCAACGGCATCAGGAAACTCAAGAACCACGAAAGGCCCCTTTATCCCAGGGTGAACACCCGCGCTGAAGGGTACGAGCTCAATCGTCACGTTCGGACTGGCTGCTATCTCTGTCAGCCTGCGAACCTGACGGCGCATGACGGCCGTCCCTCCTACCAGACGCCGGACTACTGCCTCGTCCAGGATGAAGAACAGCAGGGGCGGATCGGCTCGGTCCAGCAACTCCTGGCGCCTCATCCGGATCTCGACCAGAGTATCCACTCGCTCCGCTGGGTATCGCTCCTCGAACTGCCGGATAACAGCACGGGCGTATTCCTCGGTCTGGAGCAGGCCCGGAATTAGCAGGGGTTCGAAGTTCCTTCTAATGGCTGCGGCACTCTCGTATCCGATCAATTGCAGCAGCCCCGCCGGCGCGACGTCGCGGTATACACTCCACCACGAACGCTCCCTGGCTGCCCGTGCGAGCGCGACAAGCTCGTCCGTCCGGCCGTCATCGACGAGCTGATAATGTCGCAGCAGCGCCTTGAGGTCGTTGGTCGAGATGCCGACCGTGCCGGCCTCGATCCGGATGACCTTCGATAGTGACCAGTCCATTGCGGCAGCCACTTGCTCCTGGGTTAATCCGGCCTCCTGGCGGGCTCTGCGGAGCTCAGCCCGGAGTCGTCGACGCTGAACCACCGGGCTCGGACCGTCACTATCTCCCACACCCATCCCCTTGGCAACTGGCGAGCCGAACTGTCCTATCTGCCAGGACGCAGATAGACAGGTTGCATATCACTGCGCGGCAGACAGCCTAGAGCCGGTCAGGGTGAAAGGCCAGGGTCTGATGCCTACGGCGGTTCGGGCTCGGCCGGTCAGCGTCGCGAACCGGGCCCAACGGGCGGCCGTACCCGCAGATCGGGGGCTTGGGCGGGCGGGACGCCAAGCCACGCCTCTAGGGCGGAGCGATAGTTAGCTGTATGACAGGTAGCTAATTGCCTCCTTCCTAAACGAGCCGGGCATAGTGCATACTGGCATTGAGCCTCCTGGACCTAGGACGGTGCCGGTGTTAATACTGATCTTCCTCGTAGGTGCACTTCTAGGCATGCTCGTGGGCGGCATGATCTGCGTCCGCTATCTTCGCCACGAGGTTGCGGCCGACATCAGCCCGAGGCTCCGGCGGATGCAACTCCAGCTCGACAACCTCGAGGCAGCGATCAATCTCGCCCTGGTGACGCGATACGCGGAGCTAGGGGAACGGCTCTCGCATGACCCGGTTCCCCCACCTCCTCGATCGGCTCTCCGCTGAGGGCGCCTACTAACATGGCACTCAAGCTCAGGCGGCTTCGGTGAGGATCGCGCGGAAGTCGTTTGCGGCCAGGACAACCGGGTTGCCCTGGGTGCTGCTGGCCTTCATCGCGCTGGCCGTGATGTCGGCGAAGCTCTCCGGTCGCAGGCCGAACTCCCGCAGCCGGGGAATCTCTAGCTGGGCGACAGTCTCGCGGATCCAGGCGAGGCCGTCCTCGATGGCGGCCCCCTGGTTGCCGGTGAGCAGCCGCGCGGCTTCCGCGTAACGGGACAGCGCAGGACCACCAGGCTCCGCGGACCGCAGCGCGCGGACGTTCGCCTCGACGACCGGCGCCAGCAGCGCGGCGCAGGCGGCACCGTGCGGGACGTCGGCGGCACCGCCGACGGCGCTGGCGAGCCCGTGGACCGCGCCGAGCTTCGCGTTGGCCAGGGCCATCCCGCCCAGCAGGCTGCACAGTGCCATGTCGGTGCGCGCCTGCAGGTCCGCGCCGTCGGCGTAGGCCCGCCGCAGCCCGGTCCCGGCGTAGCGCAGCCCGACCGTCGTGAGGCAGTCGGTCAGGGCGTTCGCCCGGACCGACACGAACGGCTCCAGGCATTGGGTCAGCGCATCGAGACCGCTGGCCGCGGTGACCGGCGGTGGGCAGGTGAGGGTGAGCAAGGGGTCGACGATCGCGACCCGCGGGATCATCAGGGCGCTGCGCAGGCTGGCCTTGACCCGGTGGCCCGGCGAGGCGAGCACGGCGTTAGCGGTTACCTCCGCTCCGGTGCCGGCCGTGGTCGGCACCGCGACCATCGGGACGGCGGGCTGGGTGATCTTCCGACCGGAGCCGATGACCTCCAGGTAATCCAGCGGGTCCCCGCCGTTGCCGAGCAGCATGGCCACGGCCTTGGCCAGGTCGATGACGCTGCCACCACCGATCGCGGCAATGACATCGGCACCGTGCTCGCGGGCCGTGACGGCCGCCGCACGGGCCGACTCGGTCGTCGGCTCGCCGCCCACGGTGACCACCCTGGCGGGCAGCTGCAGCCCGGCCAGCAGCCCGGCATGGCTGTCCGGGCGCGAGCCCGTGCACACCAGGGCCCGCGACCCGAGCCCTGCCAGCACCGAGGGCAGCTCGGCGGCCCGGCCAGGCCCGACGATGACCCGGCCAGCGGTGGCGAACTCGAACGACATGCCGGTCACTGCGATCAGCTTGCCCAGTCGCTGGTCCCGGGCGGGAAGATGACCGAGAATTTCGTGGACTCCCGCGGCTGCGCCATCATCTCCGCGACCGTGTCCCGCCAGGTCGCATAGTGCGGCGTTGTCTTGTGCGCCGCAGCCGCGTCCGCGTCACGGTAAACCTCGACCAGGACCACGTGCGCCGGGTCGGCGTCGTCCTCGATGACGTCGAAACGCAGCACCCCGGGCTCGGCCAGCGAGGCTCGCGCGTTGATAACCGTCGCGGCCAGGAAGTCCGCCGTACGCTCCGGCCGGACGCGCACGTGAACGTGGACGACAAGCATGGGCCCATCTTGCTACGCTGCCCGCCGCCATATCTCTCCGGGACGGCCCGAGGAGACCTGGCGGAGGACCTCAGCGCCGGGGAAAGCCCGGCTGGCCGCGGCTTCCTCAAAACGGTCGGCGCGCGGGCTCGGACGCTCGCGCGCTGTGGCGGGTTCGGCGGCATCGGCCACGCCCTGGCCGGCAGCGCTGCTCTCCGTCACCGGCTCGCGCACTTTCAGCTCCACCTCGAACTGCGCATCAAGCGCCACCGACAGGCTGGCCAAGGTCCGCAGCGTGAGGTTCTCTCCCCCGGACAGAACCTGGCTGACTCGCCCGGGCGAGACGCCCATGCGCCCGGCGAGGTCTGCGCGGGTCAGACCGCGCTCGTTCATCTGCCAGGTGATCTCGTTCGTAAACTGCGTAATCAGGCGGGTAAGCTCTTCGTCGGTCCGGGCCTCGATGGCCTGCTGGCCTGACGAAACTCCTAGTCGAGCGGTCATGGCCAGCCCCTAGTCTGTTGCTTCCCGTTCCTTAGGTACAGCTAAAGCTATAGGTATGACTAAAGGAAGTATCGCCAAGGCCAGGATGAGCTAACTTCCGATAGCTAACTGTTACCAAGCTGTTATCGGAACGTTATGCGAACGCCCGGACCTGGCCACCTGCGGCTCCTGGCCGGGCCAGCGGGCGGGCTTGCGAGCCTGGGACCTTGGTCCCGACTTCTTGACCTCGGGGAATGCGCGCGAACCTGGCCCAGGGCGGCTCCGCCCCGGAGGCGCATTGTGCCGCATGCCCCCATCGCAAGACACCGCGAACCTCGCCTGGCGCACCGTCGGCTACCCGGTTTGTTACTTAACGAGGCTAATGTCCGGACAAGCACCCTGCAGCCGTTGCGCCTAGATAGATGGTGAATGACCTGCAACCATATGCCTTGGGGAAATCGGCCATCGGCCGGAGCTACCGCGATGCACAAGGCGAGGGGTGGGGGCCACATGCCGGGCTGGGTGACAGGCGTCGTGGGAACAATCGTCGTGTCCACAGTCTCGGCCTACCTCTTTCTATGGCTCCGTTGCCGGCGGGCCGGTGATCCGTTCGGGCCCCGGGCCAGATGGTGGGGGATCGCCATCGTCGTGATCACCGCCGCGGTATCGACTGGCCTGGCCGTGGCTGCCGTAACGGCAGGCGGTCATGTCCGGGCCGCCTACATCGGCCTCATCCTGCCCAGCGGCCTGTGGCTGGGTACCGTGTCCGCCCAGCGCAGGCGCGAGCGAGGCAGCCGCCGGGCCGGCCAGCTGATCGGCTATCTCACCCTTCCCCTCCGCTGCCACGAGGACCGGATAGGCGACGACATGCAGGACTGGTGCGACGCCCGGCTGAGAGCGGCATCGAAGACGCCGCAATGGGTGTCGGACGCGGCGCAGTATTACTACAACCAGGTAGACGGAAGGCTAAAGCACGTCCGGGCACGCGCAGAACTCAGCGCCTGGCGGGAATCGATCGAGCACAAGATCAGGATTGTGCGGCTGATAGGCCTGGATACCACGCCCGCCAGGCTGGAGGCCGCCTTGCACAGTCACCCCGCCACGCGGGGCATGAACAAGTACGCCCCCGACGATCTGCCTCGGCTGGCCCGCAGGTTAGAGAGCGAAGCGCAGAACGAACTGCACCTCATCCTGGCCTCCCTGTACCGGCTCGGATATCGCAAGCTGCTGATCTACCCATTCAGGGCAGCGCCTGTCCCACACGACAGGCGCGGAACGGTCCCGTCGGCCGGGTCCGGTCCTACCGCCGGTTAGCGCGTTTTGCCAGGCCTGACCGCGTGCGAGTCCGGGCGGGGGGTTACGAGGCCTGGCCGGCCTTGGTCGCCTCGGCCACCTCAGTCAGCCGTCCGGTCGCCACGTCGTAGATGTAGCCGTAGATCGGGATGGTGGCGGGGACGAGCGGATGAGCGCGGATCCGGCTGACATCGTCGACAACGCTCTGTTCGTTGTCGGCGATCGTGAGCCAGTCGATGTAGCTGGCTTCGGCTGAGCCCGGCCCGGTCCCGACGTCCCGGAAGCCCTCGGCGCCCAGCTCGGCGGTTTCCAGGCTGCTGGCGAGCAGGCCGCGGATCACCTCGTCGGTGAAGAACTCCATGCCGCAGTTGGAGTGGTGGATGACGAACCACTCCTTGGTGCCGAGCAGCTTGTAGGAGATGACGAGCGAGCGGATCGCGTCGTCGCTGGCCCGGCCGCCCGCGTTGCGGATGACATGCGCGTCGCCCTCGCTGAGCCCGGCGTACTTGGCGGGGTCAAGCCTGGCGTCCATGCAGGTGAGGATCGCGAAGCCGCGGGCCGGAGGGAGCGCGAGGTCAGCCTTGGAGCCGAACGAGCTCGCGTACTCCTCGTTGGCCTGGAGCACTTCATCGCGGACAGACATGCCTTGCCTCCTTCATCGTCGCGTGCCAAGCGCCGGGTGGCTCGCCGGGTTCTGGCCGCCGGGCGATCCACTGACCGCCGCTTCATTTACCTAGCGTATCGATCGGCTTTGTAAGCTTGCCGGTGAGGTGGCCATATCGTCAAGTAACAGGACCAGGCAGACTTGGTCCATGCCCGACCGTCCGACATCCGCGCGCCGGGCCCGCAGCTACCCGGCGGCCGCCGCGATCCTGGCTGGGCGGGATCCGGTACTGCGCCGGCTGGTCGCCGAGGCCGGCCCGGCCCGCGTGCGCGCGCCGATGGAGACCCACTTCGCCGCCCTGGTCCGCTCGGTGCTCTATCAGCAGCTGGCCGGCGCCGCGGCCGCCGCCATCCACGGCCGCCTGATCGAGGCCCTCGGTGGAGAGGTCACGCCGCAGCGGCTGCTCTCGCTGCCCGCCGGGACGCTCCGCACGGTCGGCCTGTCCGGCAATAAGGCCGCATCCCTCGAGGACCTGGCGACCAAGGTGCTGGACGGCACGGTGGTGCTCGACGCGGCCGGGCTGCGGGCCGAAAGCGACGCCGAGGTCGTCGCGAGGCTGTCGACCGTCCGCGGCATCGGGAAATGGACGGCCGAGATGTTCCTCATGTTCCAGCTGCGGCGCCTGGATGTGTGGCCGACCGGTGATCTCGGGGTCCGCAAGGGGTTCGGGCTGGCCTGGGGAATCCCGACGCCGACGGCGAAGGCACTCGATCCGCTCGGCGAGCCGTACCGCCCGTATCGTTCGGTAGTGGCCTGGTATTGCTGGCGCGCCGCTGAGCTGTATGCGGGCGCCGCGGACAGCGCCCTCACCCGCTGAAGACCCGGAAAGAGCCCGACCCAGGACGTTTTCCGGCGAATTCCCGAGGTGATCGGCGAGCATGTGTGGAGCTGCGCACCGGCCGGGCGGCAACCATAAGGGAGCCTTCACCACCGGCCGCCAGCCGAACGCCGCGGCCTGGCTGCTGCGCCGCCTCTGGAACGGCGCTCCCGGAGGCCAGTGCCGCTGATTCAGCTTTCCATATTGGCCGAATTCATCCCATACCCGTGGTGCGCTGGACGACGCGCGCCGCATCCGTACTCCCGGGCCCGCAGGATGCGCGAGAATCAGTGGCTGACAGCGCGGCAGTGACGGCCAATAAATGGCCGGGCCGCTCCGCGCGAGTAGCGCGCAATGTTGCATAACCCCACCTGTTCATCTAGATTCTGCCTTGGCGAATCGACCTCAACCCGGCGAAAGGTGCTCGGTGCCGCACGTGGGAGAACGCCTGAGCGATTGGACTGGGCCTGGCCGGCCCCGATGACAGACTGAACACTGGATGGGGGCACAGTTCGGATGGGGGGCACTGTGCGGTGATCATGGTCTGCCTCGCCGCCGGGCCACGGCCAGCGCCCGGCGATCAATCCGCTGCCTGCTTGCCGGCCCTTTACTTGCGCCATTACGAAACGCAGCCGCCGAGCAGGCCGGTGTCCGGCTCGCCAATGTCCGACCACGCCGTGGCCACCGCGAGGGACTGCTCATCAAGTTCCTCGGCATCGATATGGCGACGCGAAGTTTCAAGATCTTGTGCAGGAGGGCGAGGACGGTGCTCTTTCTGAGCTACGCCGAGGAGGATAGCGAGAAAGCCCTAAAGATCATCGAATGGTTAAGCCAGCTGGGCCTGGAGGTCTACGACTGGCAGGATCCCAGGCGCCGGGGCGGGCGGTACATCGAGCAGATCGAGGAAGCGATCAACCGGGCGGACGGCTTCGTCGCGCTGACCTCCCCCAGGTTCGTCGCCTCGCCCTGGTGCCGCATGGAGCGGGACCTGGCGGTACATCGCGAACAAGACCTCCAGGTCGGCCGTCCCGATGCCGTCTTCATCCACGTCCTGAGGATCAGCGATACGGCCCCGCGCGGCCTGGGTTTCCTCCGGAACTATGACTGGGCCGACCTGACCGGCCTGAGTAACGTCGAGCTGGTCAGCCTGGAGCACCAGGACCAGGCGCTGCATGGCATGGCCGACCGGCTCCGGGCGACCCGCCATCGGCCGACCAGCCAGGCGGAGTCCGAGACCGGCGGTGCGACCAGCCCCGGGCGCTGGTCGCCGTCGTTCCGGAACCGGCACCACGAGCTGGAACTCCTGTCGCGCGGGCTGTCGAATCCGAGCGGACCACATTTCTGGCTCGTGATCGCACCACCTGAACTCGGCAAGACGTGGTTCCTGCACCGGCTCAGCGCCCGCCTGACCTTAGCCGATGACTCCACCTGGGTGGCGCGCCTGGTCGACCTGCGCAACCAGCCCGCCGAGGTGCGCGCTGACGCGGCCGCTATCCTCGCCCGGTTCTTCGACCTGCCGATGCCAGCCGCGATCGGGCCAGACACCTTCCGGAGCATCGCGCAGGGGATCTTCCGCAGCAGGCAGCCCTACCTGTGCCTGCTGGACAGCGCCGAGCTGCTGGACGAGACGACCGTCACCGCCCTGCGGGAGGCTCTCAGCGAGATCTACCGTCTTGTGCAGCAGGGCGGAGACATCGACGTCCGGCTCGGCTTCGTGGCCGCGAGCCGCAGGGACGACAAGTGGCGCGGCGTGGCACCGGACCCGCGGCTCTCCTCGCTGCCCCTGACCGAGTTCAAGCCCGACGTCGTGCAGCAGGCTCTGCGAGACCTGGCGGCTCAGATGGGCCGCGTGTTTGACCCCCCGGCCTACCTGCAGCACGCCGCGCGTGTCCACCGGCTAAGCGAAGGGCTGCCCGCCCTGCTCGTGCGGTGCCTGCAGTGGATACGGACTGAGGAATGGCTCGGCATGGAGCGCCTGGACAGCCCCCGAGTCTTCGAGGAGCTGGCGCATCCCTACATCGAGCAGGGCTTGCTCTCTCGCGACAGCCTCTTCTCGCGGCGCCCCGGGCAGACCGCCGAGCCGCGGCCTGCGCTGGAGCAGGCTTTCCGCGTCCTGGCGCCTTATCGTCTCTTCACCCAGTCCCACCTGCGCCATCATGTCGAGTCGGACCCTGTCTTCGAGCGGACCCTGCTGGACCTGGGCTGGTCCATCGAAGATCTCTCCGAGGCCATCAGCGGAACCGCACTGCTGTCACGCCCGCTGAATGAGCCCTGGCAGGAGATCCATGGGGCGATCCGCAGGCTCCTCTATAGTTACTTCTACAAGTCGGACGAGCGGCGCGCCGCGGCTCATAGCGAGGCCCGCAAGTTCGTCGAGGTCTGGGCCGAAAGGCAGACTGGAACCGAACAGGTCATCGGCCTGGTGGAGTGCCTCTGGCATGAGGCGGCCATGCTCCGCCTCAGCCAGCCCGCAGAGCTGGAGCGAGCGTTGAGCGAGTCGGCGATAATGCTCTCCCGGGCGCTCACGCCGTCTCCCGCGTACACCATGAGAGAGCTGCGATCGTACGCCGTCGAGCGGATGCAGAATGACACCGAACTCCAGGAAGCCGTCGGCAATTCCGCCGGACAATTCAACAGGCTGGTCCGGCTCGTCGAAGAGCCGCTGAAGGAGTCATAGCGTGAACGAGGACATCTCATTTCCCCGTTATATTCCGCGGGCCGAGGAGCGCCAGATCCGCGATATCGCAGCACAGGTGCGCGAGGACAGGAAGAGCCGCGCGATACTGCTTTACGGCCCAGGCGGCGTGGGAAAAACCTCGCTCGTGCGCGAGCTGGCCCGCACCAGCGCAGCCGACGAGAGGACCATCTGGCTCGACCCCATCGACATCGACGACTCAGAGTACTGGCTGCTGTCGAATCTGGAGCGGCATGTCGCCGAGCGGTTAGACCCGGGCAACCAGTATTTCGGACCGTACATGCAATACCTTTCCAGGCTGCCCAGGCTCACCAGGGCGCCTATCGAGCAGGAGACGGTCGTCAGCCATCTCGGCCGGATCAAGCGGGTCTTCGGCGATTGTTACAAGAGCTTCGTGGAGGGCGCCAAGGAGGCCGACGGCAGCAAGGATGCCGGGAGCACCGAGAAGACGGTGGTCATCGTCCTCGACACGGTCGAGGCCATTCGCGGCATGTACCTGCTGCTGACGCTGACCCAGTGGATGAAGGCACTTCCCGCCACCCTCTTCATCCTGTCCGGCCGCCCGCTGCCCGGTCACGCCGACAGCCAGGACCCGATCAAGAACGAACTCGAAGACCCCTACCAGCCGCTCCCGGTCACCCCAGTGCAGCTGGGCGAGTTCACTGAGAAAGCCGCGCTCGACTACCTGGACCACAGCATCGCCGCCCGGCTCGATCCGGACGAGAAGTCCAAGCTTGTCCTCCTGACCCGCGGACACCCTCTCTGGCTGGCCTTCACCATCTCCTATCTCGGGGAAAACGGCATGCCAGAGGAGGCCGAGGCGCCGCTGGAGGAGATCCGGCGGGCCCTGCGCTACCGGGGAGAGATGAGCCAGGAGGGGAAAAGCCTCCACGAGGCATTCAAGCGCCGCCTGGTGGCCCCCTACCGCGAGAGCGATTTCTGGCATGAAGCCATCAAGCGCCTGGCGGTCGTGCGCGAGAGCGTCAACCAGCCGATCTGGCAGCACCTCATGAGCGACCGGCCGCTGCCTGACGGCGTGGCCAGCCTGGAGCAGGCGTGGACGCTGTTGCTGCAGACCCCCTGGATCAGGCCCCGCGCCAATCGCCGTTACGTCACCCTGCACGATGCGGTGGCCGAAGAACTGGCGCAGCGGATCATTCCCTTGCATGACCAGGACAAGCAATGGCGGAAGCAGCTATGGCGGCGAGCGCTGGCCGTCTACGGCGAACTGACGCAGGCCCGCGAGGAAGAGCTGGCCGCCAAGCAGGCCGCCGTGGATGAGCGGCTGCAGCTGCTAGACGAACGACAGCAGGGGCAAGGCGAAAGCGAGCCGCCCACAGCGGAGGCGACCGCGTTCATTCAGGAAGTGGCCCGGCTCGACGCCCAGAAGCGGGAACTCCACCAGCTGAAGGCGGTCCGGCTTTACTACCAGATCATTTCGGACTTCGAAGCAGGATGCCCGGCAGTTCCTGAAACTCCTCAGGCAGGCGGAGGCAGATCATGACGTCCTCTTCCAGGATCTGCTCGCCTTCGAGATGCAGCGCTTCCTGCCCGGCGAGGTGCCACCGTACGGCGTTGACGACGTGGTCGGCGCGGTGATTGAAGAGTTTCGCAGCTGGCTGACCTCGGACAGCCGCCAGGGCCTTTACCTGGAACTCGGGCTCGGCATGGCCGACTACCTCGTCGGGAACGGGCAGCCTCAGACAGCGATCGAGCTTCTCGACAAGCTCCCCGAGCCGCCCGCCGCCGATCATGGCCTGCGCTATCTGCTGAGCGTCCTGCGCGGTAATGCCTACATGCGAATCCCGCGCCGCATGAGGGAAGGCCTGCCGTACTTCTTGGAAGCGCTCTCCGAAGCGCAGGAAATAGACTCGCCTAACCGCACGAAGCTGGTCGCCGAGGCGCACAAGGAACTGGGCTTCTACTACCGTAATGAAGGCTCATGGCAGAAGGCCGACGACGCCTATCAGCAAGCCCGCGACGCCATCTCGCAGACCCTCTCCGTGCGGAGCTCAGACGAGGATCGCGAGGAGGCTGCCTCGATCCAGACCAACTGGGCGTACGTCAAGGGCCTGGGCGGCAGCTACCGCGATGGCTCCAACCTGGTCGAGAGTGCCATCACCGTCCGCCGGCGCCTGAAGAAGCATCTGGCCGAGGGCAACTCCTGGAGTGTCTGCGGCGAGGTGTACCGCTACGAGCGGAGGTTCGAGAAAGCCTGGGCGGCCTATGCCGAGGCGGAGCGGATCTTTCACGGGCAGCGGAACTGGGCCTGGCTGGGGATGATCTACCAGGAGCAGGCGATCTGCCTTTTCCAGGCGACCGAGGACGGGGTCAACCTCACTCCCGACCGGGACCCCGTCGAGCAGGCCAAGCGCCTTATCACCCTGGCCCTTGACATCTGCAGCGACCAGGCTGTCCGGGGCTATCCGTCCGCGCTCAACCGGGCGGCCCGCATTTACGGCCGGGAGGACCGGGACGCTGGCTTCCGTTACCTGAACGACGGTATCGAATGGGCCCGCAGGCTGTCCGACGGCTGGTTCTGGTTCGCCAACCTCATCGAGTACGTCGAGCTGAGTTATCGCGCCTGGGTGGTGACCGAGCGCGAGGAGTACCTGGCCAGGATCGCCGGGCGCGAGGCCGAGATCATGCAGGCCATGCGGGAGTACGAATTCCCCGATCTCAGGGGCCGGTGGGATCTGCTGCAGGGCCATCTGGGCGTCCACGCGTGGCTGGACACTGGCGACCGGACCCTGCTGAGCACTGCTCTGCAGAACTACAAGGACGGTTTCGGCTTGATCGCGCAGGGATACGTGGGATCATCTGGTGCCTCGGCCATCCCCGGCGAGTTCAAGACCTTCGGAGGACTCTTTTCGCGGCTATCTCCAGATATCCGCGACGAATGGCAGGAGGAACTCCGGCGCGCCTGGAGCAACCTAGAGCATGGCGGATCAACGCTCCTCCTAGCCCGCCTGGAAGAGTTGTACTAACGCCGTACCACTGCACCGCGCCGACCAGGTAGGACCGGTCGGCCGCACCAGCTACACCGTCCACACGACACTAACTCCACCGTCCAGAGAGGCGTGGGACATGGCATCAGTACAACGGGAGCGTCGGGCTGCCGTGCTCTCCACCCTCGATCTGCCCGACGCGCAGGAGCTTGCGCTCCACGGCTGCGAGGACTGTGCCTGCCCGGTAAGCGACGACCGGGGCCTGGCGACTCAGCCCGTCATGCCGCCGGCCAGCCTGTCCGATACGAGCCGCTGGGTCTGCGGCCGGGACGTTGTGGAGATGCCACTCGACCGAGAGCATCAGCTGCTGTTCAACCCGGTCGGCCGCGGCGGGGTGGTCGTGGTCAATGAGCAAGCCCACCGCCTCTTCTGCTGCTTTCGGCAGCCCGCTACGTTCAGGCAGGTACAGGGTAGGGAGCCCGGGCGCGATGACGACGCCGAGGAAATATTCAGGCGTCTGGGCCAGCTCCAGATGATTCACCCCGCCGAGCAGATCCTGAGGCCCGAGTTCCGCGGCAGCCAGGTGCTGACGGCGTGGTTGCACGTGACTAATGGCTGCAACCTCCGGTGCCCCTACTGCTACGTGAACAAGTCCAGCGAAAAGATGGACGAATCCGTCGGCCGCGCCGCCGTGGAGGCGGTGATCCGGTCGGCAGTGGCACATGGGTTTCCCGCGGTCAAGCTGAAGTACGCCGGAGGAGAGGCCAGCCTCAATCATCGGCTGCTGGTGAGCCTGCAGGCCCAGGCCAGGGAACTCGCCGCCCAGGGCGGACTGCAGTTGTATGCAACCTTGCTCAGCAATGGCGTAGCGCTGTCACGGACATTGGTCGAGACCCTGAAGGCCGAGGGTATCCGGGTGATGATCTCCCTGGACGGGCTGGGCAGTCAGCATGACGCTCAGCGGCCCTTCGCCAGCGGCAAGCCGTCGTTCCACCTCGTCGAGCGCACGATTGCCCAGCTGATAGAGCAGGACCACGCTCCCCATATCTCCGTGACCATTACCAGCCGCAATGCGAGCGGGGTTGCGGACGTCGTGCGCTTCGCTCTCGAACGAGGCCTGACCTTCAGCCTGAATTTCTTCCGCGACAATGACTGCGCGGCTAGCTTTCCCGACCTGCGCTACGAAGAACAGGTCATGATCTCGGCCCTTCTTGACGCTTTCGGCGTTATCGAGGAGATCCTGCCTCGCTGGAGCGTCCTCGGATCGATACTGGACCGGGGGCAGCTACTGCAGCCACGGCAGCGCTCTTGCGGCGTGGGCCAGGACTATGTCGTCATCGACCAGCGCGGCCAGGTCGCCAAATGCCACATGGAGATCGAGCGGACGCTGGGCGACATCTTCAGCGATGATCCCCTTCAGCTGGTACAGCAAGACAAGTCGACTGCCCTGAACCTTCTGGTGGACGAGAAGGAAGGGTGCCGGGACTGCACGTGGCGTTACTGGTGCTCGGGGGGATGCACGGTGGCCACCTTCCGGGCGACGGGAAGGTACGACATCAAGTCACCGAACTGCAACATCTACAAGGCGATCTACCCGGAGGCCCTGAGACTGGAAGGGCTGCGGCTGCTCAAGTACGCGATGGTGTAGCAACCGGGGCCCGGGTCGCTCGCCAGGGTTACTCGCAAATGCGGGTTGCGCGCCAGCCAGTCTCGTTCCAGGCCAGCCAGCTTGGCTGCCGCCTGGGTTGTAGGACACGACGGTGTTGTCGATCTGCAGGTAGCCCGAGCAAGGATGACATCATCGCCGCCATTGCCGAGGACAACATTCACGGCGTCCGAGCGGCTGCGCGCTGTTCATGGGGCATCACTGCCGTGTCCGTGGTCGCTTCTGTCACTGGCGCCACAGGAGTCTGCGGCAGAGCCGGGCCAACGGGCGTGCCCCGGCCGCTTAAACAGGCACCCTCCAATGATCTTGACGCCTTTCCAGCGATATATGCACTGAGAAGGCGCCAAGATCATTGGTCATCACCCTGCTGCAGGAGCTGGTGAGACTGATGTTGCCATCGTGACCCGATCGGGAGGCAGAACGGGGCGGGCTCAGGTCGATCTGGCCGAGGATCTGCCCGAGCATGGCCCATGTTCGTAGAGACAAGCTCCTGGCGAACATGCTCGTTATTGGACCGGGAAACGGCGCTCGGAGTCGGCCATCTTGCTGGCCGCAGCGGTGCCGAGATCGATGCCGAGGACATCCGCGAGCAGCACCAGATAGAGCAGTACGTCAGCCATCTCTTCGCCCGCCCGGGTCCGGAGCGGCTCAGCCCGGGCCAGACTCCGCGCGTCGTCAGCAGGAAGCCACTGGAACAGCTCAGCGAGTTCGCCAACCTCGCCAACCAGGGCGAGGATCACCGACTTGGGATCATGGAACTTCTCCCAGTCCCGATCCTCGCTGAACTGCCGCATACGGTCGCGTAGCTCCGCAAGTTCTGCCACGCCCGCAGCATCCCATGCCTGCCCGATAGAGCTGGCCGCGCCTAGTCGCCCTTGACGTTGACGATCTGCCGCAGGGTGTGCCGGATTTCGACGAGATCCCTGGCGTCATCCATGACCACGTCGATCGCCTTATAGGCGCCGGGGATCTCGTCGAGGAATGCATCGGTCCGGCGCCACTCGATGCCTTCCATCGCTGCGTCGAGCTGCGCGCGAGTGAACTTCTTCCGCGCCGCCGATCGGCTGTACTCGCGGCCGGCGCCGTGCGGCGCGGAGTTCAGTGCCAGGCGGTTGCCCTTGCCGGTCACCACATAGGAGCGGGTGCCCATCGAGCCGGGGATGAGCCCGGGAACGCCAGCGGAGGCGTCGATGGCTCCCTTGCGTGAGAGCCAGACCTCCTGGCCGAAGTGCGTTTCCCTGGCCGTGTAGTTGTGGTGCGTGTTGACCGTCTCGACGGCCTCGACACTCTGGCCGAACCAGTCCCGTGCACAGTCGACCACCCGGTGCATCATCTCCTCACGGTTCAGCAGCGCGAAATGTTGCGCCCATCTCAGGTCCCTGATGTAGGCCCAGAACTCGTCGGTCCCCTCGACCAGATACGCGAGATCGGGGTCGGGCAGGCCGATCCACCACTTCTTGGCCAGTGCCTGTGCGATCTTGATGTGCCGTTGGGCCAGCTTGTTGCCAACGCCCCGCGACCCGGAATGCAGGAACAGCCACACCCGGCCGTCCTCATCCAGGCTGACCTCGATGAAGTGGTTACCCGAGCCGAGACTGCCCAGCTGCAGGCGCCAGTTCGGCGCGATCGCCTCCGCGCTCTCCGCTCCGTCTCGCTGCTCCAGGACCTCGACCCGGCTGACGGTCTCGGCGCTGTAATCAGAGCTGTTGTACTTCCCGGCTGAGAGTGGGATGGCGTGCTCGATGGCCATCCGCAGCGGGCCAAGGTCGCCGCAATCTCGCACGTCGGTGGCGGTGAACTGGGTCCGGACGGCAATCATGCCACAGCCGATATCGACCCCGACCGCTGCGGGAATTATGGCGCCGATCGTCGGAATGACCGAGCCGACGGTCGCACCCTTCCCGAGGTGGGCATCGGGCATGAGGGCTACGTGCGGGAAGATGAAGGGCATCCCGGCGGTGCGCTGCGCCTGCTCACGGGTGTTGTCCTCCAGGATCGAGGCCCAGCTCATCAGCCTCTTGCTGATCCGCTCCATGGCCACCTCCGCCCGGGGACGCCTCGTCGCCTCGGCCAGGAACCGCCCGACGCAGGCGCATCCGCTGGCGCGCCCCACCGTAGCCACGGAACCTCTCGCTGCGCACACCGTTTATCGGCGGCCCTCGATTCGGGTCGGGGCCAACCCGTCCGTACGTAACTGCCAGAACACTTCGCGCACGTCAACGTCGGGTGCGATATCGGCAAGTTCCTCGAGCCGCGTCAGGTAGGGGCCCGGGTCGAGTCCGTACAGCTTGAACTGGCTGGAGATCGTGCGCATCCGATGGGTCACCTCAATAACCGATCTGGTGACCGGCGCTCCTGGGCGCAGCCGCCGGACTACCCGAAGGGTAGCGAGATACCTGTCCATGATCGACTCATCACGCGACGATGGCCGCCGGGTCCGTATCGCCAGCCGGTTGTCATTCAAGCCGCTGACGTAGATTCCGTGCAGGGCATCGATCGCCTTCTGGAAGAAGAAGAGCGCGGCGGCCGGGTCATCGGCCTGAAGCCTCTGGTCACCGCACGCCGCGATGGTGTCAGGTGATTCGTAACGCCTTGAGATCAGCGAGCCGAATCGCCTTTCGCCCGAGCCGAGCCAGCGGGCGTCGTCGAGCGCCTGGTCGTCGTAGCCGGCCACCAAGGTTCTCTCCGGCGAGTCGAGCCGCGCCGCCCTAGCGCGAGTCCGGTCCGGCGAGCGGGGATCGGCGCGCATCACCTGTCCCGCTGATACCTGAGCCGACGCCGTCGGGCCGCTGACCGACCTGCCAGCCCGCGCAAGCGCCCTGGCCACTGAGCACTTCTTCCGCCACATCAGCTGACCGTGCTCGATGAACCCGTATCTCGTAACGAGCTGCGAGCACCAGATGTCAACCGCGCATCCGCCGCCCTCGCCCGCCAGATAACTGATCGACAGGACCGGCGCCCTGGCGCGCAACTTCGGCTTGAAGTTATCGTCACCTCGTCCTGGCACGGTGCTCCAAGCCGGGCCGAACGAACTGCGGACGACCCTGCGCGCTGATGCGATGTCATGCGGCCAGAAGATGCTTACCTGCTGCCTCGCCCAGATCTGCACGAACGCGGCGCCTGCGACCGGCGCCACCACGAGCAGAACGATAAGCACGCCCATCTGCTCAGGTCCCTTCCGAACTTACTAGCCCGAACCGCCTCCCTCACCCGCGACAGATCGTCTCCTGCTCGGCCACAAACCCGCGATCCCCCAACTCGGGGTCAATCGTCGGCAAGTACGCGCGTCACGCTACTCGACGCCGTCCGCGCACCACGATGACCTGGCCGACGGCTTAACTGGGTCTGGTCCCTGGCCGAGTCCCACTGCAGCGCCGAGGAAGCATTCGCGACCCTGAGCCGGGCCTCCAACAACCGCAACATGAAGCTCCGCGACCTGGCTGCCGAGATCGTGGCCCGGGTCGGCGGCAGGCCGACCGGCTCAGCGGGCTGAGCCGCACGCGGGTTCCGGTATTCGCCGGGCGGTGGGGGGTGACAACCGGGCTCACGTCCGATGTACTGGCAGGGCGGTTCAGCGGACCCAGATGTCCATGATCCCCAGAGGTGAGGCACACCGATGAGCCAGATACCGACCGTCCGGGGGCCCGTTGATACCGCCGAGCTTGGCCGGACGTACATGCACGAGCACATTTTCACCCTCACCGCCGACGTCCAGCAGAACTACCCGCGGGAATGGGGAAGCGAGGAAGACCGCGTCGCCGACGCGGTCGCCAAGCTGCGAGCCCTCGCCGCCCAAGGGATCAACACGATCGCCGATCCTACCGTGGTGGGGCTCGGCCGCTACATCCCGCGGATCCAGCGCATCGCCGAGCAGGTGCCCGAGCTCAACATCATTGTCTCGACCGGCATCTATACCTACGACAGCGCTCCGTTCTTCTTCGCCTTCCGCGGTCCCGCGCTGAACGAGGCGCTCGGCACCGAAGTACCCGATCCGATGGTCGATATGTTCGTCGGGGATATCACCGAGGGCATAACCGGCACCGGCGTGAAGGCAGGCATGCTCAAGTGCGCCATCGACGCCAACGGCATGACCCCGGGGGTTGAGCGCGTTATGCGCGCGGTCGCGAAGACGCACCAGCAGACCGGCACCCCGATCACCGTGCACACCCACCCATCGTCCAGGGCCGGGCTTGAGGTCAAGCGAGTGCTCTGCGATGAAGGAGGCGTGGCCACCGACCGGGTCGTACTCGGCCATAGCGGCGACACCACCGACTGCGAGCACCTCACCGAGCTGGCCGAGGCCGGCTTCGTGCTCGGCTTTGACCGGTTCGGCATCAACACCGAGACGACGTTCGAGGCGCGAGCGGACACACTCGTGGAGATGTGCAGGCGCGGCTACGCGGGCAGCATCGTGCTGTCGCACGACGCCTCCTGCTACATCGACTGGATCGACCCGGCGATCCTGCCAGTCCTGCCGCAGTGGCACTACTTGCACATCGGCGATGAGGTGCTGCCCTACGTCCGCAAGCACGGCGTGACCGAGGAACAGATCACCAGCATGCTCGTCGATAACCCGCGGCGCTTCTTCGAGGCCCGCTGATCCCGCAGCCCGCCGATCCCGCAGCCCGCCGATCCCGCAGCCCGCCGATCCCGCAGCCCGCCGATCCCGCAGCCCGCCGATCCCGCAGCCCGCCGATCCCGCAGCCCGCTGATCCCGCGGCCCGCCGATCCCGTCACTGGCCCGTGGCTGGCATCATCGAGCACATGACCGTCGTAAGGATCAACGCGATTACTGTGCCGCCCGACAGCGGAGACGAGCTCGCTCGCCGGTTCGCCGCCCGCGCTGGCGCCGTCGACAACCAGGACGGCTTCGAGGGTTTCGAGCTGCTCAAGCCCACCGACGAGCGCACCACCTGGCTCGTCGTCACGCGGTGGCGGGACCAGGCATCCTTCGAGGCGTGGCTGAACTCGCCGGCGTTCGGCCACGGGCACCGCTCCGCCGCCGAGCGCGGCGGCGGCGAGCCGCAAGCCCCGGTAGGCGTCGCCAGCGAGCTTTGGTCCTACGAGGTCGCCGGCGGCTCGGCAGGCTGAAAGCTCATTCGAGCACGATGCCGTCCGGCCCGATGAGGAACTGGCGGACGGCTGGGTCGTGCCGGCTGGCGCGGGTCTTGATGACCGACATCGTCCGCTTGATCAGGTCTTCCTCCCGGAGATAGCTCAGCAGCACGATGTTGTCGGACAGCGGCGAGACGGCATCCTCCGAAAGGCGCCGGGCGCCGAAGAGGTCCGCTACCTCGTACGTCATCATGGTACTGACGCCTTGCCGGGCAAAGCGCTGCATAAGCGAATACGTAAACTCGCGAAACCGGGTGCTTTCTGAAGCCGCCACTCGCAGATCGACGAGGCTGTCGATGAGGACCCGGCGGGCTCCGGTTCGCTTCACCGCGCTCAGCAGGTCATAAGCCCATTCGTCGACGTAGAGATCCACCGGTGAGCGGTACATTACTTCGACGTGGCGTTCGCTCAGGGACCAGCCGAAGCCTTGCACGACCCGCTCCAGCTGCGTCGTATTCTCCTGGAGGGTAGCGATGACTCCCGGTTCCCCGTGGCGTGCGCCGTTAAAGACGAAATGAAGTCCCAGCAGCGTCTTACCTGAGCCCGACGGGCCAGCGAGAAGGGTTGACGCGCCAGGCCAGTATCCGTCCTCCAGCATCTCGTCGAGGGCCGGGATCCCCGATGACGCGCGCACCGTGTCCTGCGGGTAATCTTCGTCGATCGGCGCATCGGCGAGCCGGGGAAAGAGGCGTAGCCCGTCAGCAGTGATCCGGTACGCATGCAGCCCGGACCAGAAGCCGCTTCCCCTGAGCTTCCGGATCTCGAGGATCCTCCGGTTGGTTCGCTCGCCGGTCCGGGCCGTGGTCAGCCCTACAATCGCATCCGCTACGGCGAACTCCGCGCTCGAGCCGATCTCGTCCTCCTCGTATTCCCCGACCCACAAGGAGGCCACCGGGAACGCGGTGAGCCAGGCCAGCTCGTGCAGGAAACGCCGGAATACAGCGTGATCATTCGCAAATTCATGCAGCGCCTTGAAACTGTCGATCACCACCATTCCCGGGCGGCGCTCCTTGATCGCCCTCGAGATCTGATCGGCGACCCCGCTGAGCCCGTGACGGTTGACCGTTCCCCCGAGATCTTCATAGAAGACCGCGGTTCCTATCGCGGAGCGATCAAAGAAATTAAGGCCCTGGCCGAAGCGAACGATCTTCTCGAGCGGCTCGGAGACCGTGCTGAAATAAATCACGGGACGCTCTGGCGTCGCATTATGGAAGACGTATTGCTGGGCCAGGATGGTCTTACCACTCCCCGGGCGCCCCATGATGAGGCTTATCGCATTCGCGGGCAGCCCACCGTCGAGGACCCTATCGAGCGGCTCATGCCCGCTCAGCAGCCGATCATTCACCGCAAGGCCTTCGGCCGGACGTTCAGGAAGGCACTCAAGTCCAGGAGATCACGGATAGCGGACACGAGCTGCAGCGGATCCAGTGGTTTGGTCAGGAAGACATCGGCGCCCGCTTCGATTGCCTCGTCGCGGCACTCCAGCACCGACACCGCGATGACCGGGATGTCTCCGCGCTCCTTAAAATAGCGGCACAGGCTCAGTCCCGATCCGCCCGAGATGAGCAGCTCGACCACGGCGAGGGAGGGAGAGTACTCGCGGAACGAAGCCCGGGCCGCTTCCTCGCTCAACGCCATCTCGACGTCGAATCCCTCGGTCTTGAGGAAGTACTCCTGATAGTCAGCCGCGTACGGGTCCTGCTCGGCGAGCAGGATAAGGAGCCGGTCCCGGCCGGACTGGGCGGATACGGGCAGCCCGCCCTCCATCTGCTCGGCCAGGAGGCGATGCGCGTCTGCCGCGCTGAGGCCCTCGGCCATCCGGGCCGTTATGAACCTGAGCTGCTCAACCTGATCGCGGCTGTATAGCCGGTGGCCGCTGGCGTTCCGCTCGGGAACCACCAGCTTGTACCGGTCTTCCCAGGTCCGGATCGTCGCCACCGGCACGCCGACCATGCGTCCGGCCGCACTGATGCTGTAGAGGGCGCGGCGCCCTTCCTCCACGCGACGCCTCCCTCATATCTTCTACGGAAGTTCGGCAACTCTTGTTCAGCATCTCGTTGAACAGCTAGCATAGCAACCATCGGGAGGACAGAGAAGAACCCCCCTGAAGAGAGGCTGAAGAGTCTTGGCGGACCCACCGAGAGCGCGGCAACAATGCTGACCCGCCGCGTCGCCTACGACGATGGCGCGCTCCGGATCACCCGCACCGGCAAACCGGCCGTCCTGGCGATGGCCGGCGAGATCGACGAGAGCGCCTACGCAGGGCTGGTGAAGACGCTGCGCAGACTCACCGCAGGCCAAAGGGACATCCACATCAGCCTTCGTGACGTAGCGTTCTGCGATCTCGCCGGCCTGCGCGCCATGATCGCGCTGACCGGCGCCTGCGACGGGGCCGACGAATCCGGCGGCCGGCCGCCCGGTGCCTGCCAGCCCGGAAGCCACCAGCCCGGAAGCCACCAGCCCGCAACGGCCCGCCTCGTCCTGCACGACGTTCCGTCGCACCTCCTGACCGTCCTACAGGTTCTCGGCTGGGACCACACGCCCGGCCTGGTGATATCCGCGCCAGCCAGCCATCTCTGGCAGGCGTTCTGCGACCCAGCCCCGGCGGCAGGCAAGCAGCCGGGAAGAAGGACCCTCGCTTTCGCCCATCCGACGATGCCCAGGCGGTCAGCCAGTGCTCGGTCCGGGCGTGACCGGCGCGCGACGCAGGACTTCGCCGGATCCGGCTGAGCGCCGCGCGGTTCAGCCCAGCAACGGGGCCATCGAGGGATACTGCGAAATCACCTGCTGAGGGGTCCCCGGGTCGGCGCGGTCGGCCGGAAACCTGATGAATCCGGGAATTCATCAGGAATTACGCGATGAATCCGGGAATCCATCAGTCGGCAACGCCCGGTTCGTCCGCCTCTGCGGTTGATTCTCGTGGCCACAGTGACAGAAGCGGTCTACGTGACGAGAGCAGCCGCCGACGCCGGGCCGCGTCCGCGCCGATTCACCCGGTACGGCCGGCGCCCGGCCGCGTCCGCGCCGATTCACCCGGTACGGCCGGCGCCCGGCCGCGTCCGCGCCGATTCACCCGGTACGGCCGGCGCCGGGCCTGCGCCAGCGGGCGGCGCGCCGGTCGGCGGCGATCTGGCGGACCACGTTGCGGCCCGGGATGCCGGTGACGCCGCCGCCGCCGTGGGTGGCCGATCCGGCCTGATACAGGCCCCGCAGCGGGGTGCGCAGGTCCGCGTATCCCGCCGCCGGCCTGGCGTGGAACATTTGCCCGAGGCTTAGCTCACCATGGAAGATGTTGCCGCCGACCAGCCCGTATTCCTCCTGCATCTGACGCGGGCCGATCACCTGCCGGTGCAGCACCGAGCTGGTAAAGCCGGGCGCGACCGTCTCCACCCTGGCGATCGCCCGGTCGGCGTAGGCGGCCAGCGCGTCGGCGTCCGGCTGGTCGGCGTAACCGTGCGGCACCCACTGGGTGAACATCGACATGACGTGCCGGCCGGGCGGGGCCAGCGAGTCATCGAACACGCTCGGGATGCAGATGTCGGCGAACGGCGCGGCTGACGGCACCCCGGACACCGCCTGCTGGTAAGCGTTCTCGACGTCATCGAGGCTCTCGGCCAGCACGATCGTGCCGCCGTGCACCTGCGGATCGGCATCGGGATGAGAGGCGAACACCGGCAGCCTGTCCAGCGCCAGGTTGATCTTGACCGTGCCGCTGCGCGTCTGCCAGCCGCGGATGTCGGCCACGAAGGCCGGTGGCAGCAGCGCGGGATCAAGGAGCCGGAGAAACGATATCTGCGGGTGAGCCGTCGTGACCACGGTGGTCGCGTCCACCTGTTCCCCGCTGGCCAGCGTCACCCCGGTCACCCGGTCCCCGCTGGTGTTGATCCTGGCCACCTCGGCGCCGGTGCGGAGCTCGGCACCGAACGAGCGGGCCGCCCCGGCCAGCGCCGCGCTGACGCCGCCCATCCCGCCGCGCGGGAAACCCCACGCGCCGGCCGCCCCGTCGACCCCGCCGATGTGGTGGTGCAGCATCACGTAAGCGGTCCCGGCCGACCGTGGCCCGGCCCAGGTCCCGATCACTCCCGACACCGACAGCACGCCTGCCATCGCGTCACTCTCGAAATATCGCTCGATCAGGTCGGCGATGCTGCCGGTCAGCAGCCTGGTCACATCGACCGTCCCGCGCACATCGAGCTTGCGCAGGTGCCGTAGGAGCAGGCCCTGCCGCCACAGGTCCGGAGGCCGCCGGGAGCCGAGCCGCGGCGGGATCTCCTCCAGCATCGGCCCGAGGATCGCGCCGATGCCGGCCAGGTGCGCCTCATAGTCCTCGTAGGCAGCGGCGTCCCGGGCGGAGAACTTGGCGATCTCGGCGCGCCGCCGCGCCGGGTCGGGCGGCAGGCTCAGGTACCGCCCGTCGGCCCGGGGCGCGAAATACGGGCCCTGCGGGAAGACGTGATAGCCGTGCCTGGCCAGCTGCAGATCCCGGACCAGGCCGGGCGGCAGCAGCGAGACCACGTAGGACAGCGACGTCACCGTGTAGTCGGGCCCGAACGGGTGCTCGCTCACCGCCGCGCCGCCCAGCACGTTGCGACGCTCGCACACCAGCGTGCTCAGCCCGCTCCTGGCCAGATAGGCCGCCGCTACCAGCCCGTTGTGCCCTCCGCCGATGACCACAACATCCCGGCTAGCCGTCATGCACCGCAGTCCCTTCTCATCAGGCTCATACTCAGCCGTGCCATAAGGTCAGGCCTGCCACAAGGATGCCTCGGCGGGTGACGGACAAATCCGACCGGCCCGGTCACCTCCGCCCGCCAGCGGGACCGAATGTCGTCCTGGACCTACTCGCAGACCGCCCAGTCCTGCCGGTTCACCAGGTCCCAGAAGTCCACTGCATCCGATGGATCGAAGCCGCTGGCCGCGATGTCCGCCGGATGGAACCGTTCCCGTCGGGATGCCGCGACGGGTGCTCGTCCCGCAGCGCGCTGGGACCGGTGGCTGCCCGGCGACGGACATTAGCTAACCGGCACACTAGAACCATGCGCTATCTGGATATCGACACCTCGAAGCGGATCTCGAAGATCGGGCTGGGTACCTGGCAGTTCGGCTCCAAAGAGTGGGGATACGGCCAGCCGTATGCGCAGGAGGGTGCCCGCGCGATCGTCCGCCGCGCCCTCGAACTCGGCGTCACCCTGTTCGACACCGCCGAGATCTACGGTTTCGGGCGCAGCGAGCAGATCCTGGGCCGGGCCCTCGGGGCGGATCTGGAGTCTGCCTTCCTGGCCACCAAGATCCTTCCGATCATGCCGCTGGCCCCGGTGGTCGAACAGCGCGCCGTGGCCAGCGCGAACCGGCTCGGGGCCCACAGGCTCGACCTCTACCAGGTCCACCAGCCGAATCCGGTGGTGCGCGACGGCACCACCATGCGTGGCATGCGAGCGCTGCAGCGCGTCGGGCTGGTCGGCGAGGTCGGCGTCAGCAACTACCCGCTGCAGCGCTGGCGGCTGGCCGAGGACGCGCTGGGCAGCCGGGTCCTCAGCAACCAGGTCCGCTATAACCTCGTCGACCGCTCACCCGAGCAGGAATTGCTTCCTTACGCGCAGGCCAACAGCCGCGTGGTGATCGCCTACAGCCCGCTGGCCCAGGGGCTGCTGTCGGGGCGGTATCACGGGACCAGCCGGCCGGTTAACCGGGTCCGGACCGCGAATCCGCTCTTCCTGCCCGACAACCTCGAGCGCGCGAGCGACCTGATCGCCACGCTGCGCGAGGTGGCCAGCGCGCTCTCCGCCACCCCGGCCCAGGTTGCGCTCGCGTGGGTCATCAGGCACCCGGCCGTGGTCGCGATCCCCGGCGCCTCCAGCGTCGAGCAGCTGGAGAGCAACGTCGTTGCGGCGGATATCGACCTCAATGACGACCAGTACCTGGCCCTGCGGGCCGCCGCCGAGCGGTTCCGGCCCATCGGCGGGGCGGCCGCGCTCCCCCGGCTGGTCGGGGCCAGGTTCAGCCGCTGACCGGTGCAGGTTCAGCCGCCGGCCGGACCGGGCACCGTATGTCCTGATATCGGACGCCGTGCCGGTAACCGCGGGTTAGCCAGCCATCGCTGCCCCGAAATCAGTCAGCTCGCCGACTATAGCTGGCCGACCTCGGTGACGCGCACGACGGCCGCGCCTGCCTCGTCCGAGGCGGCCAGGTCGACCTCCGCGCTGATCCCCCAGTCGTGGTCGCCGGCCGGGTCGTCGAAGATCTGCCGCACCAGCCAGCGGCCGGGCTCCGGCGAGATGATCAGCATCGCCGGGCCCCGCGCGTCCGCGCCGGTCCCGATGTCGGCATGCTCGTCGAAGTACGGCTCCAGCGCCTCGGCCCAGGCGTCAGCGTCCCAGCCCGCCTCGGCGTCCAGCTCGCCCAGGTCGTCGTAGCGCCGCAGCGCGGCCAGCTCGACCCGCCGGAACAGCGCGTTGCGCACCAGCACGCGAAACGCCCGCACATTGCCGGTCACCGCCGGCGGCCGCTCGTCCAGGTCCGCGGCCGTGACCTCCGCCGGGTTGCGCAGCCGCTCCCATTCGTCGATCAGGCTGGAGTCGACCTGCCGGACCAGCTCGCCCAGCCACTCAATGAGGTCGGCGAGTTCCTCGGTCCTGGCGTCCTCGGGCACGGTCTGCCGCAGCGCCTTGAACGCGTCGGCCAGGTAGCGCAGCACCAGCCCCTCCGAGCGGGCCAGCCCGTAGTAGCCGACGTACTCCACGAAGGTCATCGCCCGCTCGAACATGTCCCTGGCCACCGACTTGGGCCGCAGCTCGTGGTCGGCGACCCACGGGTGACCGCGCCGGTACATGTTGTACGCGGCCTCCAGCAGGTCGGCCATCGGCCGCGGGTAGCTGACCGAGTCCAGCAGCTCCATCCGCTCCTCGTAGGAGATGCCGTCGGCCTTCATCTGCGCGACGGCCTCACCACGGGCCTTGAACAGCTGCGCGGACAGCACCTGCCGCGGATCGTCCAGGGTCGCCTCGATGATCGACAGCACCTCGAGCGGGTACTCCGGCGCGTCCCGGTCCAGCAGCTCGATGGCGGCCAGCGCCAGCAGCGACAGCGGCTGGTTGAGCGCGAAGTCGTCCTGCAGGTCCACGGTCAGCCGCCAGCGGCGGCCCTCCGCGTCCGGCTCGGCCAGCCGCTCGACCACCCCGCCCGCCACCAGCGCGCGGTAGATGGCGAACGCCCGGCGGATGTGCCTGCGCTGCGCCGCCGGGTCCTCGTCGTTATCGGTCAGCAGGTGCCGCATGGCCGTGAAGGCGTCTCCAGGGCGGCTGATCACGCCGAGCAGCATTGCGTGGCTGACCTTGAAACTCGACTTCAGCGGCTCTGGCTCCGAGGCCACCAGCCGCTCGAAGGTCGGCTTCCCCCAGGAGACGAATCCCGCCGACGGCTTCTTCCGGACCACCTTGCGCCGCTTCTTCGGATCGTCGCCGGCCTTGGCCAGCAACCGCTCGTTCTCCACCACGTGCTCGGGCGCCTGCACCACCACGTAGCCCATGGTGTCGAAACCGGCCCGGCCGGCCCGCCCGGCGATCTGGTGGAACTCGCGGGCCTGCAGCAGCCGGGTGGTGCTGCCGTCGTACTTGGACAGCGCCGTGAACACCACGGTGCGGATCGGCACGTTGATGCCGACGCCCAGGGTGTCGGTGCCGCAGATCACCTTCAGCAGGCCGGCCTGGGCCAGCGTCTCTACCAGCCGCCGGTACCTGGGCAGCATCCCGGCGTGATGGACCCCGATGCCGTGCCTGACCAGCCGGGACAGGGTCTTGCCGAAGCCGGCGGTGAACCGGAAGTTGCCGATCAGCTCGGCGATGGCGTCCTTCTCCTCGCGGGTGCAGACGTTGATGCTCATCAGCGCCTGCGCCTGCTCGATCGCCGCCGCCTGGGTGAAGTGCACGATGTAGACCGGCGCCTGCCGGGTGGCGAGCAGCTCCTCCAGCGTCTCGTGCAGCGGCGTGAGCACGTAGGAGAAGACCAGGGGCACCGGGCGCTCCGCCGACCGGACGACGGCAGTCGGCCGTCCGGTCCGCCTGGTCAGGTCATTTTCGAAACGGGTGACGTCGCCCAGTGTCGCCGACATGAGGATGAACTGCGCCTGGGGTAGTTCAATGAGCGGCACCTGCCAGGCCCAGCCCCGGTCCGGGTCGGCGTAGTAGTGAAATTCGTCCATCACGACCTGGCCGACGTCAGCGCTCTCGCCCTCGCGCAGCGCGATGCTGGCCAGGATCTCTGCCGTGCAGCAGATGATCGGGGCGGTGGCGTTGACGCTGGCGTCTCCGGTCATCATGCCGATGTTGTCCGGCCCGAACATCTCGCACAGCGCGAAGAACTTCTCCGACACCAGGGCCTTGATCGGCGCGGTGTAGAAACTCCGCCGCCCGCGGGCCAGCGACGCGAAGTGCGCGCCCGCCGCGACCAGGCTCTTACCCGACCCAGTGGGGGTGCTCAAGATCACGTTGGCGCCCGACACGATCTCGATAAGCGCTTCTTCCTGATGCGGGTACAGCTCCAGGCCCCGTTCCGCGGCCCAGCTGGCAAAGGCATCGAAAACGGGATCCGGGGCGGCAGTCTGCGGCAGGAGATCGGTGAGCGTCATGGTCCATCCATCATGCCCGCTTCGCCAGGCTCGGCTGGCCAGCCGGGCTCGCCCGGCCAGCCGGGCGGAGCGGTCAGCCGGGCGGAGCGGTCAGCCGGGCGGAGCGGATCGGCCGACGCTGGTCCGTCCAACATGCCGTAAGGAAAACCTCAGGGAGCACCCAGTCGGCCTGCAGATCAGGTTCCTAGGCTTCGGTACATGACGGGATGGGCTGACCAGGGAGGGCCGGTAACCGTGCGCGAGGGTGTGACGATCTCGTACCGGGGAGCGAACTACGAGATCGGACAGGGACCGGGCTTCTACGGGATCTGGGCCGCTGAGATACCAGGGCGGCCGCAGCCACTCGAGTGGTGGCCGCAGACTCCGGAGGGCTGGCACGGCGCGTGGTCAAGGTTCGCGGGGATCGAGGCACCAGGCACGATCGTCCCGGTCAGCCAGTACCGCGCCCCGGTCCGCGGCCAGCACCCGGCCGCCGGCGGCGAGACGACTTTCCCCGAGGGCCAGCCCGCCGCTCTGGCCGGCCAGCCCACCCCTCCGGCCGGGCAACCCACCACTCTGGCCGACCGGTCCAAGGCGCCGGCCGGGCGGCCGGGCGTGCCTGCGGTCATCGCGGCCGCACTGATCGGCATCGGAGTCGTCTGCGGGATTGCCGGGCTCTTCCCCGATTACTTCGGCGGAGCGAGCATCGCCCAGCAGCCGGTCGAGCTGGTCCCGCACGTGATCTACCTCGCCGTCTGGAGCGCGAGCGCAGTGCTCATCCTGCTCGGGGGCGTCCGGCTGCGGATGGGAGCGCTAGCCGGGCTGGGAACAAGCGTCGTCACGTTCGGCCTCTTTCTAGCTGACCTCGGCCAAGCGATTGCGGGAGGTACGAGCGCTATCGGCGCGGGCCTGGTGCTCGGGCTGGCCGGCTGGCTGGCCTGCACAGTCGGCTCCGTAGCGGCCTTCCGGCTCCGTCCGGCCGGAGCCGGAGGGCCCGGCGGGCCGGCCCGACCGCAGCCTCACGAGGCGGGCCTGGTCCTGGCGCTGACGCTCGCTGCGCTTGGCACCGCGGTCGCTTTCGCCCCCTCGTGGGACAGATACACCCTGCACACGTCAGCCGGGTTGGTGCAATCGCTGACCGAGGGCAACGCCTTCGCGAACCCGGCGCCGGTCATCGCCGGGAATGTCGCCGTGATGGTGGCGCTGGTCGCGGTGGTCGTCGCGGCGGCGCTGTGGCGCCCGGCCCGCGAGGGCGCGGCACTGCTGGCCGGGGCCATTATCCCGATGGCGGCCCAGGCGATCTCGGCCCTGGTCCAGCTCGGCGAGGCCACCTCGCCGGCTCAGCTGGGGATCTCGCCGGCGCAGGCCGCGCAGGCCGGGCTGACGATCAGCTCCGGGGCCACGCCGGAATTCTGGATCTACTGCGGCTTCGTCGTCGCACTGGGCGTGCTGACCTGCGCGCGAGTGCTCACCCGTCCCCCAGCGGTTACGCTGAGCTCCACCCAGCGGGTACCGAGCGCGGTCAGCTGACCGAGGCACCCAGGTTCCGAGGCACAGCGGGTCGTCACGTCCGATCCCGGTGATCTCCGTGTCCTCGACCCGACCGTCCGGCTGATCACGCTCTGCCAAGACAGACCAGAACGGGGCGTTGCCCGCGCCCGAGACCATAAGGGCCTGCGGGGCCGACTCAGGACTTCGGCGCCTCTGACGAGGATGCGTCCGACGCCGACGCCGGGGCCTTCGACTTCCCGGCCTCGTGGTGCGGGACTGGGAGGTGGCGCTGGAGGAACTGCTCGGTACGCTGCCACGCCCGGGCGGCTGGCTCCGGCGCGTGGAACATAGGGGCCTTCCGGTTGTGGAAGGCATGCCCGGCTTCCTCCTCGACGTTGATCTCCGCGGTGGGATGGTCCGCGACGGCCACTTCCACCCGGCGGACCTGCTCGCGCGGGATGTACGGGTCGCTGCCGCCGTACTGGAACTGCAACGGACTCCGGATCTGCGCCAGGATCTCGAGGTTGTCGTGGACGGCCGAGCCGTAATACGAGACCACGGCGTCCAGCTCCGCCTGGGCCGCCAGGAAGTACGCGATCGAACCGCCGAGGCAGAATCCGATGACCCCGAGGCCACCCTCCACCTCAGGCAGCGCAGTAAGGGCACGCAGCGCGGCCGCGGCGTCGGCCACCCCGGCGGCGAAATCGAACCGCGACGCCAGGTCGAGCGATTCACTCAGGCCCGCCTCGTCGTGGTCGGCCTGGTGGCCTGGCTTGATCCGCCAGAACAGGTCCGGCGCCGCGACCACGTAGCCCAGCCCAGCCAGGTCCTCGGCGACAGCCCGGATGTATCCGCTGACGCCGTATATCTCCTGGATCAGCAGCACGCCGGGGCCGGTACCGGCCTCTGGCAGCCAGACCGTGAGGTCGAACGACCCCTCCGGGGTCCGGACGGACTCGACGCGCGACGACATAGCTGCCTCCTGGCTGAACTGGCCTAGATAGAACGCCACAACAAGGGTAGTGGGGCCCAGTCCTTCGGGACGGCCGGCTCTTGGCGAGTCCACTTCCCCGGCGACAAGCTGTCCCGGTGACTTTGGGCCGTCGCTACCTGTCCCAGGGCGGTGTCGCGCCCGTCGCTACTTGTCCCAGGGCGGTGTCGCGCCCATTTTCTGGTAGTAGCGGGCCAGGTGCGTTTCACCGCTGAGATATCGCCGTGGGGAAGGTCGACGCCACCCCGAGAGCCAATGCCACTTACCGTAAGTGGCATTGTCCCTAGACCCGGCTTCTGCGGCCGGCCTTCTTACGCAGCTTCGTGGTATCGCGCAGCTCGGCGAATGGCTCCCTTCCCGGAGGCAGTCCGGCTGCTATGGCGCGGCCCCGCTGAAGCTCGGCATTGAATTCAGCGCCGAACAGGACGACCGAGTTGGAGATCCACATCCAGATCAGGAAGATAATGACGCCCGCTATGCTCCCGTACACCTTGTTGTAGTGCCCGAAATTCGCGACGTACAGCGCGAAGAGTCCGGACGCGATGAGCCATCCGATGACCGCGATAACGCTTCCCGGACTGAGCCAGCGGAATCCCTGCCTGGCGTTGGGGCTGGCCCAGTACAAGATGGCCAGCATCAGGCTGACGAACAGCAGCAGCACCGGCCACTTGGCTATGCTCCACGCCGTCATCGCGGCCGAGCCGATGCCGAGCACCTGGCCCACATGCCGGGCCAGGCCGCCGGTCACCACGACGATGAACGCCGACGCCAGCAGCAGCACCATCAGGGCAATGGTGACGCCGAGCCGGATCGGCAGCGTCTTCCAGGCGGGCCGGCCCTCGGGCACGTCATAAATGGCGTTCGACGCCCGCATGAACGCGGCGACGTAACTCGAGGCCGACCACAGTCCGGCCACGATGCCGACGATCGCCACGACCCCCGCCGAGCCGTGGCTTCGCTGGAGATGGGTCACGGCCGTGAGCAGAGTCTGCCGCACCGCGCTCGGCGCCGCCTGGGCCAGGTTGGTGATCAGCGGCTGGGTGGCCGACTTGCCGATCAGGCCGAGCAGCGAGACCAGGACCAGGAGCGCGGGGAAGATCGCCAGCACACCGTAGTAGGTCAGCGCCGCCGCGCGATCCTGCAGGAAGTCATTGCTGAATTCCTTGGCCGCTCGCTTGCCCGCCGCGAGCCACGAGCCGCGGCCAAGCTGCGTGGGAGTCTCCGGCGCCGTCATGCGTCCTGCTCAGCTGGCCATGTTCCGGTCAGCCTGCGTGTACCCACCGCGGCGCTCCGGTCCAGCACGGCCCGGACCACCGCGAGGCTGAGCAGCTGGTCGGCGGTCTTGTTCATCGCTTCCTCCGGCGCAGCAGCAGCCAGCCCGTCACCGCCACGGCCGCCACGATCGCGGCACCCGGCGCCCGGCGCTGCCAGGTAACGGCGGCGGCGCGTTCCGCGGTCCGCTGCATCGGCTCGGGAGCAGCCTGCCTGACCGTCGCCGTGGCCTTGGCTGCCTGGCTGGTGGCCTGTTCCCTGAGGTGTCCGGCCCGTTCCGGCAACCGCCCGGAGACCTCGCTCACCTTCTCCCTGGCCCTGGCCTTCACATCTGCCTTGGCCACGAGCGCCTCGACGGTCTTGCCCAGATCCGCGCGGGTCTGCTCGATCTCCATGGTCAGCGCCTCTCTGTCATCAGGCCTGGCCTGGTCGTCAGGCCTGGCCCGGTCGTCAGGCGTGGCCCGGTTCTCAGGCGTGGCCCGGTCGGCAGGCGGGGGCGCCTGCTGCCCAACGCCCTCCAGCGTTGCTCCCGCATCCTGTAGTTCTCCCGCTTGATCCGCTGCGCTCATCGCCTGGCCCGCTCCTTGACTTCCGCCACGTCGGCTTTGATGCTGCCGACCGCCTGCTCAGGCACGGGCGGCGCAGCTTTCTTCAGCTTGTTCCTGCCGAGCAGCGCGGCCACACCCGCAGCGGCCAGGACGGCAGCTCCGACGATCAGCGCCGAGAGCCAGACGGACAGGACGACGGCCAGCCCGGCGACGGCCGCGGCCAGCAGGCAGCCGATCCCGTACCAGGCGAGAATGCCGCCTCCGCCGAGCATTCCGATGGCGCCGCCGGCTCGCTTGCCCTTGCTGGTCATCTCCACCTGGGCCAGCCGCAGCTCATCGCGCACCAGCCGGGAAACCTGCTCCGACAGGTCCTTGACCAGTTCGCCGGCCGACCGGTCCGCCGCCTCCACCGGCGGCCGCATCGGCCTTGCCGCGTCTGTCATCTGAGCCCCCATTTCTCAGCGCCGGCTTGACGGCGCTGCCTGGCCGGTGGCGCTACCCGGCTGTCCGGCCGCCAAACGGCGGGCCGCCAGCCGGGGCCGCTGCCTTACCGCCCGCGGCGAGCCGCTTGCGCCTGCCCGGCCGGGCCATCACGCCCCGGTTGATGCGGTAACGCCCCGGGTGACGCTGTTCCTCACGCCGCTGCTGACACCGTTCATCACGCCGCTGCTGACACCGTTCATCACGCCGCTGCTGACACCGGTCATCACGCCGCTGCTGACACCGGTCATCACGCCGCTGCTGACACCGGTCATCACGCCATGGCTGACCCGGCGCCGGGCCCCGCCCGCGCGCCCGCGAACCACAACCGGCATGCTGGTATCGGCCGAATGCCCGACACGAATAGACGGGATTGCGATGGACCAGCAGCACGCCACAGGCAGTGACAGCGGGAGCGGCCCGCGGACCGGCCTGCAATACCGGGATCCCTCGCTGAACAGGCCAAAGGCCGGCCGGGTCGGCTGGCAGGATGTCGACGTACGGACGGTCGACACCATCCGGGTGCTGGCCGCCGACGCGGTCCAGAAGGTGGGCAACGGCCACCCGGGGACGGCGATGAGCCTGGCCCCGCTGGCCTACTTGCTGTTCCAGCACGTGCTGGTCCACGACCCGGCTGATGATCAGTGGCTCGGCCGGGACAGGTTCGTGCTGTCCTGTGGTCACTCTAGCCTGACCCTCTACATCCAGCTGTTCCTGTCGGGTTACGGGCTGGAGCTCGAGGACCTCGAGGCGCTGCGGACCTGGGGCTCGAAGACCCCCGGTCACCCGGAGTACCGACATACCCGCGGCGTGGAGATCACCACCGGCCCGCTCGGCCAGGGCCTGTCGGCGGCCGTCGGGATGGCGATGGCGGCCCGCCGCGAGCGTGGCCTGCTCGACCCGGACGCCGAGCCAGGCGCCAGCCCGTTCGACCACCGCGTCTACGTCATCGCCTCCGATGGCGACCTGATGGAGGGCATTACCAGCGAGGCCAGCTCCCTGGCTGGGCACCAGGAGCTGGGCGACCTCATCGTCTTCTACGACCAGAATCACATCTCCATCGAGGACGACACGCACATCTCGTTCAGCGAGGATGTCGGCGCCCGCTACGCCGCCTACGGCTGGCATGTGCAGACCCTGGACTGGCGCACCCCCGACGGGTACGTGGAGAACGTCGATGGCCTGCTTGAGACCATCAAGGCCGCCCAGCGGGAAACCGGCCGCCCGTCGATAATCGTGCTCAACACGATCATCGGCTGGCCCGCGCCGACCTTGCAGAACACCGGCAAGGCTCATGGCGCGGCGCTGGGCACCAAAGAGGTTGCCGCGACCAAGGTGCTGCTCGGGTTTGACCCGGAACGGAACTTCGTCGTTGAGCCCGACGTCCTCGCGCACGCCCGCCGGGTCGTTGACCGGGGTCGCGAGGCGCACGCCGCCTGGCAGCCCCGTTACGAGGCATGGAGAACGGCCAATCCCGACCGGGCGGCGCTGCTTGACCGGCTGCTGGCCCAGGAACTGCCCGCTGGCTGGGCCGACGCGCTGCCCAGCTTCGACGCCGACCCGAAGGGGATGGGGACCCGCAAGGCCAGCGGTGCCGTGCTGTCCGCGCTGGCCCCCGTCCTGCCCGAGCTGTGGGGCGGGTCGGCGGACCTGGCCGAAAGCAACAACACCACCATGGACGGCGCGGACTCGTTCATCCCGTCCGGCAAGCAGACCAAGGAGTGGCACGGCGGTCCCTACGGGCGGACGCTGCACTTCGGTATCCGCGAGCACACCATGGGCGCGATCCTGAACGGGATCGCGCTGCAGTCCCTGACCAGGCCTTACGGCGGCACGTTCCTGACCTTTAGCGATTACATGCGCGGGGCCGTGCGGCTGGCGGCGCTGATGGCGATCCCGACCATCTATATCTGGACCCACGACTCGATCGGCCTCGGCGAAGACGGGCCGACCCACCAGCCGATCGAGCACCTGGCCGCGCTGCGCGCCATCCCCGGCCTGGACGTGGTCAGGCCGGGCGACGCCAACGAGGTCAGCGTCTGCTGGCAGACCATCATCGAACACGGCGACCGGCCGGCCGGGCTCATCCTCAGCAGGCAGAACATTCCGACCCTCGACCGTGGTGCCAGCACCGGCTACGCCTCCGCTGACGGCGCCGCCCGCGGCGGATACATCCTCGCCGAGGCGACCGGCGGCCCGCCGCAGGTCATCCTGATCGGCACCGGCTCCGAGGTGCAGGTGGCCCTGGATGGCCGTAATCGGCTCCAGGCCGCTGGCATCCCGACCCGGGTCGTGTCGATGCCGTGCGTGGAATGGTTCGGCGCGCAGGATCCCGCTTACCGCGATGAGATCCTGCCGCCCAAGGTCCGGGCCCGGGTCAGCGTGGAGGCCGGGGTAGCCAGCGGCTGGGAGAAGTTCGTCGGTGACGCCGGGCGCAGCATCAGCGTCGAGCACTACGGCGCCTCCGCCGACTACCAGACCCTGTTCCGCGAATTCGGCGTCACCGGCGAAGCCGTCGCCAGTGCCGCCCAGGACAGCCTTCACGATGTCGAGGCCGGTGCCCGCCCGGGAGGTTATCCGCCAGCATGGGCCGCCGCGGGCGGCGGCACCGCCGACCGCCCGGCCTGATCACTTGCCCAGCACAGTTTGTTCGCCCGAAACGGCTGGTCCGGGCGTATGACGGCGGAGCGCGGGTAGCCCTAAGCGATGGATAACTACGGCTACCCGCGCGATGGGCAAGCGGACCTGTCCCCCGACGCGCCGCCCGGGCAGGCGGCCGCAGACACCCCTGGCGCGCTGCCCGGGCAGGCGGCCGCAGACACCCCAGGCGCGCTGCCCGGGCAGGCGGCCGCGGCCCGCCCTGACGTCCTCCCCGCTGAGATGGCCGAGCTGGTCGGGGAGCTGAGCGAGGATGAGAGCCCGTCCCGGCGCCGCAGGATCACCGCTGCGATCGCCAGGATCGGGACCCGCAGCGGGCGGGCCACCAGGTACGGGGTGGCTTCCGGCAGCCGCTGGCTGACCAGCGAGGTGCTCGCGATGGCGCCGCGCCTGCCGGTGCGCGACTACGAGCGGCTCCGGGCCCAGTTCCCCGGGCTCCAGCCCGAGGAAGTCGCCGACGCACTGATCCAGGGCTCGGCCCGGGCCGCGGCGGCCGTGGGCGCGGCCGCCGGGATGGCCATGGTGCTGCCCCTGCCCGCCGCCCCGGTGGAAGTCGCCGTCGAGACGCTGGCCCTGGTCGGCATCGAGCTCAAGCTGGTAGCCGAGCTCCACGAGGTCTACGGCATGCGCGCGGCTGGCTCGCCAACCGAGCGCATGCTGGCCTACGTCGCGGCCTGGGCGCACCGGCGCGGCGTCACCGTCGCGCCGGGCGGGCTGGTCATCGCGGTCGGCTCGCCGCTACGCAGGCGCCTCCAGCGCCGGCTTATCGTCCGGGCCGGGCGCAGTGCCGCCTCGGTCGGGCCGTTGCTGACCGGAGCAACCATGGGAGCGGCCCTCAACCGGCGCGAGACTCGCCGGCTTGGCGCCCACGTGCGCGATGACCTTAGGCGGCGCTCCCGGTACGCAACCGACTGGCCAAGCTGATCAGGCCCGCCAACTAAATGATCGTGACGAATTTCCCGCGATATAGTCGCTGAAAACACGTCACGATCATGGAATGAAGCCCGCCCGCGGACGAGGCAGCGGGGCGGCTCTGGGGGAGCTGACCCGCGAGGAGATCTTCCGGCAGGGGCGCCCGACGACCTGGCGTGATGCACGATGTCGTGCCGACGGGATAAAAACACTTCCATGGAATACCTACCAGATGTCCCGGTTGCGGCCGGCGAACGGCAGACGTTACTAGCGCTGCTCGACCTCCAGCGAGCGTCCATCACGGCCATCTGTGCTGGCTGCTCCGATGACGACCTCCGGGCCAGGCTGGTCCTGTCGGAGACCAGCCTGCTCGGGATCGTGAAGCACCTGGCCTACGCCGAGCGCTGGTGGTTCCAGGACAAATTTGCCGGCCGTGAGGTCAGCTACCCGTGGGCCGATGCCGATCCGAACGCCGAGTTCCGCATCTATGACGACGAGAGCACCGAGACGGTCCTGGACTTCTACGCCGCCGAGTGCCAGCAGAGCCGGGATATCGTCGCGGCCGCCCGCCTGGACGACCGCGCGGCCCGGCGCGGGGAACTGAGCCTGCGCTGGATCGTGGCCAGGATGGTCTGGGAGACGGCCCGGCACGCCGGCCAGGCCGACATCCTTCGCGAGCAACTGGACGGCGTCACCGGACTCGGCCACACTCAGCCACCTGCCCTGTGACCAGATGAGCGGGTGTGGCTCGAGTTCACCCCGGCCGAGCGCCGCCGCCTGGCAGCCGGCCGAACTTAGCCGCCGAAGGTTACGTTCTGGCCGGTCAGCGTGCCGACCACGCCGTTAGACGTGACACTGATGCTCTGGACCTGCAGATGCAGCGGGATGCCGGATAGCGGGATCGTGATGCTCCGTACCGAGTCGAGCAGATCGGAAGGCAGGCCGCTGCTGGACACCAGCTGGATGTTGATCCGGTTGCCGCTGAGCCTGGTGACCCGCCAGGTGGCCGACGCGCTGGTGATCACCAGGTCCAGGTTGGCCGTGACCTCGCTCGGACCAGCCTCGGTCAGCGTGAGGCCGGCCCCGCCCAGCGCTCCGAGCGCGCCCACCTGGGACGACACCACATTGGAGAGTTCGCCGAAGCTGATCCTGGCCGTTCCGGTCAGCTGGCTGACGGTCGCTCCATTGAAACTGGAGTTGATGTGCACTCCCGTCAGGACCGCATTAATGCTCGCGAACGTTACCGGGCCCTCGGTCAGGTCATGCCAGGAGATCTGCATGGTTTTGATGTCGCGGCTGATCACCTGGGTCAGGAACGGGAAGCCGCCGATCGAGACACTCGGCTTCTGCGAGATGCCCTGTTTCTGGATCTGGTTCGCCACCTCGTTTTCGGCGATCGCCTTCGCGCCGAAATCCAATGCGACCAGGAGCCCGACCACCACGAGCAGGACGATCACGAAGGTCCGCAGCGGCCTTCGTGATCGTGGCGGCCTGCGGTAGGCCTTGGTGGCCTGGTAGTCGCTCACGCGGCGGCCCGCTGCGCCAGCGACGCGGCTTTTTCGGCCGCCCCGGCACGTTTCATGAGCCGATGCTATGGCATGAGGGCGGGGGCGCGGACATCGCTTGAGGGGCGCCCGCGCGTTTGTCAGCGGACCGGGGCAGATGGCGATTCCGGCCGACGGCGCCCGTCACGGCAGGCTTCCGACGTCGATAGCCTGGATGCGGGCCGACCCGGTGTTCGTGACCAGTACGGTCTGGCCGCCCGGCTCAATCGCGAACTCGCGGGGCATCTGGCCGGCGCTGATCTCCCCCAGCAAGGCCGGGCGGCCGGCTAGCGCCAGCGAGGTGTTGATCACCGAGATGTTCGGGGTTGCGCCAGGCTGATTATGCAGGTCAGCGTCGGCGACCAGGATCCGGCTGCCGCTCTTGACCATGACCACCCCGATCGGGGTGGCGCCCACGTCGACCCGCGCGATCAACGAGTGCGACGGGTCGGTGCGCAGGCTGGCCGCGGAGAATCCGAGCAAGGCGTTGCTTTCCCGGCTGGTCACCCAGAGGTCGTTGCCCGCGACGATCACCCGGACCGGGCTGCAGCCCGCGATCGCCGTCGAGGAGACCGCGTCCGAAGGCCTGACCTCGGCACGATGCAGGTTGATGACCGTGAGCGTGCCCTCGGACGGGTTGGCTGTCTTGGTCCGCGCGATGCTCGTCGCGTACAGCCAGTTCCCGTCGGGCGAGATGGCCATCCCGACCGGCTGCTGGCCAAGCTTGATCCTTCCCACTACGTCAGACGGGCCGAAGCCGTTGGTCAGGGCGCTGGCCAGGTTGAAGACCACCATGTCTGCGCTGTTCTGCAGCGTGACGAACGCGAACTTGTCGTCGGGCGAGATCGCCACTTCCACGGCGCCGCTACCGTATGGGCTGGTGAGAACGCCAGTGATCGGGCTGCCGCCTTGCTCAGCCGCGGCGACGTTGATCACGATGGCGCCGCTGCCTGTCGCCGCGAGAAGGTAGCGCCCGTCGTGTGTGATCGCCGCGCCGTGGCTGGCCCCGGGGGCCGAGAACGTGCTGACCACTTTGGGCGCGAACGATCCGCTGTCACTGAGCACCGCGATGGAGTTACCAAGCGTGACGAACGAGTATTTCCCGTCGGCGGTGGCGAGCACCGTGAAGGGCTGGCCTCCGACGGTCACCGGGGAGGTGCTGACCTTGCGCAAGGCCGGGGCCCTCGCCACCGCGGAAGAGCAGCCCGGCATCACGACAGTGGTCGCCGTCTTGCCGCTGCTCGCGCCGCTCTTACCGGGGCCGTGCAGGACCGCGTACGCCCCGCTGGCCCCCCCGAGCACGATCACGCATGCGGCGATCACGGCGGCAGGCGACTGCCACCAGGGCCTGCGCGGCGGCTGGTGCCCGGACTGGGCGGACGGCGGGTACCCGGCCCCGGCGGACGGCGGGTACCCGGCCGGGGCAGTGGGATAGCCGGCCTGGCCAGGTTGCGGGTATCCGGCCTGGCCGGACGGCGGGTACCCGGCCTGGCCGGCGGGCGGATAGGTACCGGGCGGCTCGGCCGGGTCCGGCCTGGCGACCCGCGGGAGGCGGATCGCCTCGGTCGGTGGCCCGCCAGCGTCCTGCGGCCCGCCGGGCTGATCCGCCGCCCGGTCGGGGGGCAAGGCAGGTCTCGGGCCCGGCGGCGTACCCGCGCCTGCTGGCGTACCCGCGCCCGCTGCCGGTCCGGCGCCCGCTGGCTTTCCCTGGCCCGGTGTCGGGTCGGCCGCCCGGCCCGGCATCGAGATCTCGGTCGCGGGGTGCGCCCGCAGTTCATCCTGGCGCCCGGGTGAGCCCGGCCGGTCTAGGCCGAGCGCCTCGCGCAGGGCCGCGGCGAACGCCAGGCAGTTCGGGTACCGGTCGGCGGGCGCCTTCGCCATCGCCTTGCCCATGACCTCGTCGACCCCGGCCGGCAGGTCACCTCGGCGGGCGCACAGCGAAGGCGGCGCCTCGGAAAGCTGCGCCCAGATCACGGCCAGGCCCTGGTCGCGCCGGAACGGCGTTACGCCGCAGAGCATCTCGAAGGAGGCGCAGGCCAGCGCGTACAGATCCGCACGGCCGTCGACCGCGCGGCCCTCGATCTGCTCTGGGGCGACGTAGTCAAGCGTGCCGAGGAACTGACCAGTGGAGGTCAGGCCGGTAACCGCCAGGGACTGCTTGCTGAGGCCGAAGTCGGACAGGTAGACGTGATCCTGGCGGCCGCTGCCGGAGGTCGAGTCGAGCAGCATATTGCCCGGTTTCACGTCGCGGTGCACCAGCCCGTGCGCGTGGGCCGCGTCCAGCGCCGCCGCCACCTGGGTGATGACGTCGGCCGCCCGCGCGGCAGGCAGCGGCCCTTCGGTGTCGAGCAGCTTTCGCACGTCGCCGCCGTGGACATAACGCATCGCGATGAAAAGAACGCCGTGCGCCTCGCCCGCCTCGAAGACGGGAATGATGTGGGGGTGGTCGACGGCGGCCGCCGCCCTCGATTCGCGGATAAAGCGCTGCCGGAACGCATCGTCGACGGCCAGACCGGGAGCCAGGATCTTCAGCGCGACATGCCGGTCAAGGCGGATGTCCAGGGCACGGTAGACGACCGCCATCCCGCCGTGGCCGATCTGCGCCTCGAGGCGGTACCCGGCTATCTGGGAACCGACCGCGAATTCGGACCCCGAAGGATAGTCCTCGCTCACCGCGCCTCCAGTGCCCCTGCCAGTCCCGATGATTGCCGCGACCGCCCGCAGCCGCACCGGCCAGCTCCGGGATCGCGCCGCTCAGCCGCAACGCCGCCGGGTGCGTCCCTAGTATCTTGGTCGGCTGCTCTCGGCTGCAACCCTGGTCGGAGTCTCGGCGAGGCCTGCCTGGGGTGCCGACCGCAGCAGCCCCGGGTAGCGGGCGTAACCGCGACGGCAGGATGGATCCCGGGTTAATAGAGTCGCCGGTAATCAGGTTTCCTGCTCGCCGTCGGCCCCAGCGATAACTGCGGATTCTGCTTTAGACCGTCTCGCCTTAGAGTTATGCAATGACCAACGAGGGCGCAGCCTCCTCGAACGCCCCGGCGCTGATTGTCCGGACGCAGGGGTCTGACCGGAGGCTGCAGGCGGGGCCCGCCTACAAGATTGGCCGTGATCCGGCATCCGACATCGTGATCGACGATTCGCGGGTGTCATGGCGGCATGCCGTGCTCCGGGTCGAGCGCGACCGCTGGCTGCTTGAGGATTCCGGCAGCACCAACGGCACGTTCCTGGATTCCCGGCGAGTAACCCGGGTGCCGATCGCAGGCGCCTGCATGCTACGGCTCGGCCACCCGGACGACGGTGCGACGGTGACCTGCTCCGTCGTCCCGGCCGAGCCTGTCCCGTCCGCGGGCCCGATGGGCACAGCCGTCGTGGCCAAGCCGGCGGCGGCGCAGCAGGCCGGCTGGGGACCCCCGAGCCCGCCAGCCGCCGTGCAGCAAGGGCAGCAGGCCGACTGGGCACAGCAGGACTACGCGGCACCTGCCCAGCAGCCCGGCTGGCCGGCCCAGCGCCCGGGCGCCCCTGCTCGGCAGGACGGGTGGGCTGGGCAGGACGGGTGGGCTGGGCCCGACGGGTGGGCTGGGCCCGACCATGCCGCGCCCGCGCCGGGGGCCGGCCCCGCATCGAGCCTGGTGCGCCAGCCGAGCGCGATCATGCGGCTGCCGACCAGGGTGCTGCGGATCGGGCGGGCCTCAGACAACGACGTGGTCGTCTCGGACGTGAACGTATCCCGCCACCACGCCGAGCTGCGCAGGTCCGACGGCGGATTCGTGATCGTCGACCTGGCCAGCTATAACGGCACCTATGTCAACGGCCAGCGGGTGTCGTCCACGCGGGTCACCGAGCGGGACATCATCAGCGTCGGGCCCGCCATGTTCCGGCTCGTCGGCGAGGAACTGCAGGAGTTCATCGATACCGGTGACATCTCGCTGGCCGCCCTGGACCTGACCGTCCGGCTGCCGGGCGGCAAGGTCCTGCTGGATCACGTCAGCTTCCCGCTTGGCGAGCGCTGCCTGCTCGGGGTCATCGGCCCGAGCGGCGCGGGCAAGTCGACGCTGCTCGGTGCGCTGACCGGAATCCGGCCCGCCACCGAGGGCAGCGTCCTGTACGACAATCGCGACCTGTACACGTACTACGACGAGCTGCGGCACCGGATCGGGCTGGTACCCCAGGACAACATCCTGCACACGCAGCTGTCCGCGCGGCGATCCCTGGGCTACGCGGCCGAGCTGCGGTTCCCCCGCGATACCAGCAAGGCCGAGCGCAACCGCCGGATCGACGAGGTGCTCGAGGAACTCGCGCTGACCAAGCACGCGGAGACCAGGACCGCGGCCATGTCCGGCGGTCAGCAAAAGCGCGTCAACGTGGCCCTCGAGCTGCTGACCAAGCCGTCACTACTGTTCCTCGACGAGCCGACCTCCGGTCTCGATCCCGGGCTGGACAAGTCCGTCATGGAAATGATGGCCGACCTGGCCCACGACGGCCGCACGATCATCGTGGTCACGCACAGCGTCGCCAACCTGCATCTCTGCGACCGGCTGCTGGTCCTCGTGCCTGGCGGCAAGGTCGCATTCTTCGGGCCGCCCGATGAGGGCCTGAGATATTTCGGCGAACCGGGCTGGGCGGAGGTGTTCCAGGCCTTCGAAGCCCAGCCCAACCGGGACTGGGCTGGGGATTACCGCAGGTCACCAGCGTATGTCCGGTATGTGGCCGCCGAGATGAGCAGCCCGCCACCGGCCACGGCACCGATGCGCTCGACGACGCCGCCGCCCGCCACCCGCAACCGGTTCGCGCAGCTGAGCACGCTCTGCAGGCGATACCTGGCGGTCATCGCCTCCAGCCGGGTGTACCTGGCCATGCTGGCCGTGACTCCGATCGTCCTGGCGGGCGCCGTCCGGCTGATGCCCGCTCCCGACGGGCTGGCCGGCGGGCCGGGAACCAACCCCGATGCCCAGGGACTGCTGCTGATCCTGGTCATGGGCGCGTGTTTCACCGGGACGTTCCTTTCCGTCGGAGAGATCGTCAAGGAACGGGCCATCTATGCCAGGGAACGGGCCGCGGGGCTGTCGGTCGGCGTTTACCTATGGTCCAAGCTCCTGGTGCTGGGGTTCATCAGCGCCCTGCAGGCCATTCTGCTGGTCATGCTGGGGCTGGCCGGGCGGCAGATGCCCGCGACCGGGGCCTTCCTGAAGTCCGATCCGCTGCTGGAAATCCTGATCGCGACGGCCATCCTGGCTCTCACCTCCATGGCCCTCGGGCTGCTCTTCTCGTCGATGACCAATTCGCCGGAGAAGACGATGCCATTGCTGCTGGTGGCGGTGGTGGTGCAGATCATCCTGTCGGGCGGGGTTTTCATCGTCAACGGGAAGTTGGTAGCCGAGCAGCTCTCCTGGGTGGCCCCGTCCAGGTGGGGCTTCGCGGCGACCGCGGCTACCTCTAACTACAACGTGATCGTGCTCGGAGCCACTGGAACCCCGTCCACCGGGCCGAATACAGCTGCGGTGGGCAAGCTTCCCGCCATGCCGGTGGCGGCCCGGTCGGGGAAGTCAGCAGTAACCACGGCGGCCTCCCCGCCGGCCCTCGCGCCGGCCAAGCCCGATCCGCTCTGGAACCACACCCCGCGCGCCTGGCTCACCGACATTTCAGCGCTGGCGCTGCTCGGCATCATTTTCTGCATCCTCACCTGGCGGCGCCTGATCCGGCTGAGCCCGGGCCGCCGACAGTAGGCGGCCCGGGCTCAGCCGGCGAGGTAGCGTGCCCGGCTGTCCCTAGTGGCTGGGCCGGTCGTAGGGGCGCAGGTAGGGAGCGGGGCGGTAACGGACGAAGTGTGGCACCGTCGGGCAGACTCCGCTCACCGGCGACCCGGTCGGGCACTTGCCGGCCTGGGCCGCGAAGATGTTGTAGGTCGGGCCTAGCCCGGCCGCTGCCGCGTTCAGCCTGGCGGGCTGCAGCGCGCTGGAGTTCCAATGGCCGGTCCGCAGCCGGCTCAGCAGGACCTTGGCCGCGGTGATCGTTTCCGCCGGGGTGAACGCGCAATGCCCGGCCCGGCTGACGAAGATCTGCCTGAGCAGCCGTGAGTTCCCGGCGCGCCGGACGACGCTCGCGTAGGCCTGCTCGTTCTCCGGCACCACCAGGCCGTCACCGGTGGTGTGCATAGTGAGCACCGGCATGGAGAGCTCGCCGTTGAAGGTGATGTAACGAGTCAGGTAGGCCACTGCCGAGGGATCAGCCTTGATCCGCGGCGCCTTGTTGAGCGCCGCGAGGTCAGCGCTCAGGCTCAGCCCGGCCCGCTTGTACAGCGCCCTGACCTCCTGGGAGTCGACCGACTTGGCCAGGTCAGCGAAGTAGTTCACGCCGGTGTTCCAGGACACGTTGCCTCCGGCCCTGGCTTCCAGCTCGGCCCGGAGGGCGAACACGAACGGGTAGTCGACCTCACTGGCCCACAGGTACTGGTTGGCCTCCTGCGCCTGGTAGTCCCGGCTCCCCGGCTGCTTGGACAGCGGGGTGAACCAGCCTGGCGTGTCGGCCAGCGCCGCCGACAGGGCGAGCCGGGCCCGGCCCTTCGCGGTCTTCTGCGCGGCGGCGGCCGCGGCTTCAGCGTTATTCAGGTTGGAGGGGTCGGTGATGTTAACGACCTGCACGGTCGGGTCGATCAGCTGCTGGAATGCGAACTCCGAGTCGAGCGCGGTGTTCCAGGTGGCGACCCCGCCGGACAGCACGCCGCACATCGGCAGCGCGGCCTTGAACCGGCCCGGATAGTTCTGGATCAGGCCCGCGGTGATGATGCCGCCCAGCGAGTGGCCCCAGGCGATCGTCCGGGCCGGGTTACCGACCCTGCGGTCGAAGACGTTCAGGGTGTGGATCTGATCAGGCAGCGCTTGCTGGATGGCCCAGCCGGTCGTGGCGTAAGACGATCCGGCCAGCGCGTAGCCATGATCGAGCAGCCACGCGCCGGTCACCGGGTCGCCGACGTCAGTGGCCGGGTTGGCCGAGCCCGGCGTGACGTACCCATGGCTGTAGAGGAACAGGGTGCCGTTCCAGTGCGCGGGGAGCTGAATCTCATAGGTGGCCCCGTCCTTGAACTTGCCGGTCAGCGTCTTCACCGCCGGGCTGGCAGGCGAGGTGGCGGCCGCGAAGGCCGGTGCGGCCGGAATGGCCCCGGCCGCCAGCACCGCCGCCGACAGCGCCAATACGGGCAGGCTCGCGAGTTTTCGCATTATCACTCTCCATTGCGCCGTTCCATCCGGATAGAACCCTGCAGCGGACTCTAGACCGGTATGGGTCTTAAGCGACAGAGGAAACGGGAGAGAACGGACGGGTTACAGCCGACCGGCCTCGACGATACGGCGCAGGAAACGGCGGGTCCGCTCGTCCCTCGGATTGGTGAACAGCTCGCCGGGCGGCGCGTCCTCGATGATCGTTCCCTCCTCAAGGAAGCAGACCCGGTTGGCGATGTCCCTGGCGAAGCCCATCTCATGAGTGGCGATGAGCATGGTCATACCGGCGGCGGCGAGTTCGCGAATCACGTCGAGCACCTCGGCCACCAGCTCGGGGTCGAGGGCGCTGGTGACCTCGTCGAGCAGCATGATCTGCGGCTTCACGGCCAGGGCGCGGACGATCGCGACTCGCTGCTGTTGCCCGCCTGACAGCCGGTCCGGATAGTCCGCCTCCTTGTCGGCCAGGCCGAACCTGGCCAGCAGCGCCCTGGCCTCTTCCTCGGCCCGCTTACGGGACATTCCGCGCGCCTTGACCGGCGCGAGCGTGACGTTCTGCAGCACGTTCATGTGGGGGAACAGGTTGAACGACTGGAACACGATCCCGATGTAGCGCCGCACGAGGTTCTCGTTGATGCCCTCCCCGGTGATCAGGTTGCCCCACAGCCGGATCTCGCCCGCATCGATCGGCTCGAGGAGGTTGAGACAGCGCAGCAGAGTGGACTTGCCCGAGCCGGACGCGCCGATCAGGCAGATCACCTCGTGAGTCGCCACCGACAGGTCGATCCCGCGCAGCACCTGGTTGGCGCCGAACGATTTGTAGAGACCCTCGACCCTGATGGCCTCGGCACCGGGGCCCGGGCGGCCCTCGCTGGGCGGCCGCTGGCGACCCTCGCCGCCCAGACCAGCCCCGCCCAGACCGGCCCCGCCCAGACCGGCCCCGCCCAGACCGGCCCCGCCCAGACCGGCGCCGCCTGGGCCGGCGCCCGGGCCGGGTCCGCCGCCTGTCACGGCCCGACCCCCGCCAGGCGGCGCCTGCGGTCGCGGTCAATCAGCCGGTCGGTGAACCTGGCCAGCGGGATGGTCAGGATCAGGAACAGGATCGCCGCGACGGTGAAGCTCGAGTAGTTGAAAACGGTGCTGGCGTAGATCTGGGCCGCCTCGTTGGCCTCGATCGCGCCGAGGACCCCGACCAGCGCGGTGTCCTTCTGCAGGCTGATGAAGTCATTGAGCAGCGGCGGGATGATGTTCCGCACCGCCTGCGGGAGGATCACGTGGCGCAGCGCGGTGAACTGCGACAGCCCGAGCGATCGCGCGGCCGCTACCTGGCTGCGCTGGACCGAGTTCAGGCCCGCGCGGTAGACCTCGGAGACGTAGGCGGAGTAGGAGAGCACGAGGGCCACCACTCCGTAGACGGCGTAAGACTGATACGAGACAACCGGCAGCCGCAGCGCGGGCAGGCCGAACCCGATCGCGTAGATGACCAGCAGCAGCGGGACGCCGCGGAAGAAGTCGACGTAGACCACGCCCAGCACCCGCAGCGGGAAGAGGACCGGGCTGGTGGACTGCCGGATGAGCGCGATGACCAGGGCGAGAATAAGGATGAGGACCTCGGCGGCAAGGAACATCCTGATGTTCAGCCAGATGGCCGCGCCAACCGAGTAGTAGCCCTTCTTCGGGTTGCCGATGAACGACTGCCACATGTCCTGCGGGTTGAAGAACGTGTGCCTGACCTGCGCGCTGCCCGGCGCCAGCAGGAAGACCGCGATGAGCGCGGCCAGCACGACCAGCGTGCTGGCGCTCGAGATGGCGGTAGCCCGGCGGCCGCCGCCGGACAGCAGCCGCGGGCCGCGCCCGGTGCTGGCGAACGTGCCAGGGATCCCCCACTCGGAGCCGACGGTCCCGGGAATCGGGTCGAACCCGGCGAAGGCGCCGTCCTGGGCACCAGGCTGATTGTCGTCCATGTCAGGCGAGGAGACCGGACCGCCTGGCCGGCCTCAGGGCTGGATGGTCGGGACGGTCAGGTAGATCTGCAGATACTTCTTCTGCAGGGCCTGCAGGGTCCCGTCGCTCTTCAGTTTCGCGATGGCCTGGTTGACACAACTGACCAGCGGGTTACCCAGGCTGAACAGCAGGCCGTAGTGCTCGCCGGTGCTCGGGAACTGACCGACCATGACCGAGCCGGGGATCTCCGACGAGGAGATGTACTGCGCGGTCGGGGTGTCGGTCACCAGCGCGGCGATCTGGTGCGTCTGCAGCGCCTCCTTTACGTCGTTCAGCGTCTGGAACACCTTCGGGCGCGCGGTCGGCTGGATCTGGCTGGTGATGAAGGCGAGGCTGGTCGTCCCCACCTGATCGCCGAAGTTGTAGGTCTTCAGCTCCGCCGGGGAATGCTTGGTGACGATCGGGGTGCCCTTCAGTGCCACGAGTGCCTGCTGGACGTCGTAGTAGCTACTGGAGAAGCTGACCGCCGTAGCCCGCTGGGGCGTGTAAGAGATCTCGTTTATATCGAAATCGAATTTCTTGGGTCCGGGCGCATACGAGGCGTCGAACGGCTCGTACGTCCAGTGCACCTGCGTCGGGGTGAAGCCAAGCTGCTTGGCGATCGCGTAGCTGACGGCGCTCTCGTAACCGGTGCCGCTGGCTGGGTTGTTGTTCTCGAACCAGGGCGGGTAGGCGGGCTTGTCGGTGGCGACCGTCAGCGCGCCCTTGGCGTAGAGGTCCTTCTGGATCGATGCGTTGGAGCAGCTGGCGGCCGACGCGCCGGTACTCGGCGTAGCGGCGGTTGAGGCCGGAGCGCTCGAGCTGCCACACCCGGCCATCGCGGCGCACACGGCCACGATGACGGCGGCCGGAACAATCCGTCGCATCGGATCCACCCCACATCGTCAGTACGGGAAGACGGGCGGGAGGGCCCGTCACGATCTGTGACTGGCCAGCCTAACCGCACCGCCAGACAAACCCAAGTTCCGGGTAGGAATTCCGGCCAGGCCGGGCGCTGCTTACCGCGTTCCTCGGCGACGGTGGCGGACGGCGAGCCGGGTGTCGGTCAGCCGCGGATGTAGAGCGGTGTTCCCGGAATGTGAATCAGCGTGTGGAAGAAGGCGGCGATGTCCATCGGGATCCGCACGCAGCCGTGCGACGCCGGGTACCAGGGGACGGGGATATCACCGTGCACCGCGTAGGCACGTCCGATGAAAAAGGCCGAGTTGTACATCGTGCCGAGCGGCACCGTTATCCAGCCCGGCGCGTAGCTCAGGAACCGGTAGTTGCCGGTGGGCGTGACCGCCGGACCGCAGGTCCCGCCGCCGCCCGGGCACGGGTAGTAGTATCCGCCTCCCGTTGACACGTGGCTGATCAGCTCGATCTGGTTGTGATGGTAAAGGACGAGCACCTCGGTGCCGAGGTTGATCTCGACCCGCAGGTTGCGGCCGCCATGCGGGGCCAGCACCTTGGGCAGGCGCGGATGGACCAGCGCCCGTTCCATCCGGAGCCCGATCTCGTTGGCGTTGGCCGCGGTGATGACGAATCCCTGAACCCGCTCGAAGGCCCACACCGCCTCGATCGTGTCCTGGCCGAACACGCCGTCAATCTTGCCCGGGTAGTACTTCAGGACGTCCAGGCGCCGCTGCAGATTCCTGACCGCAGTGCCGCTCATGCCCACGGCCAGGACCCGGCCCGGCGGCTTATAGGCAGGCACGGCCACCGACTGGGGTGCCGCGCGCCCAGCGGCCGCAGCCGTGGACGCGCCCGCCGCCGGGACCTGGGCCACGATGGCCGCACTGGCCGCAGCGACCGCTCCCAGGCCGATCAGCCAGCGCCGAAACGGGATTCCCATGCATGCTCCTTTAGCCGCCGGCCCCGCGCTGCGCGACCAGGATTTGGTTTAAAGCCTCGCAGACGTAAGGGGGTACTGCCATTGTGAGGCCACACCTGTTTCCTAGACGTCTGACATGGCCGGCGGGTTGCGCATGACAACCAAGCCCGCCACGCTGAACCCTGGCTGCCCCGCAGCCGTTCCGGCCATGACAGCATCGAGACGGGACACCCGCCGCCCCAGACGGGATGCGGCCCGTAAGCCTCCGAAGGGGCGCATCGCCATGAAGAACAGCCTGCTGGTCGTCGCGGGCGTGCTGCTCACCATCGCCGGAGTGGTCTGGGCACTGCAGGGGCTCGGCTTCATCGGCGGCAGCGTCATGTCCGGCGTGACCTTCTGGGCGGTCGTCGGCCCGCTGGTCGCGCTGGCCGGGCTCACCCTGGCCGTGGTCGGCCTGCGACGCCGCTCGGCCAGTTAATCGAGCCTGGTTAATCCACCCGCGTGGCGATGGTTAACAGCAGGTAACAAGTACGTGTGCATGTCCACCGCGCGGGTATCTACCCCGCGTTGTTCGGCACATCGCCGAATACTCACTGACCAGGGGGGAACGGGGGCCGTGGTGAGTTTCGTCAGCAATGTCCGGCGGGTGGCCGAGGGGCTTTTTCTGAGGGTATTTGACACCTACGGCAATAACCGGGCGGTACGGGCCGCGGGCCTGCTGGCCGTCCAGGTGACCGGCGGACTGCAGGAGGCCGGCGGGCGGGCATCGGCGGCCATGTCGGATCTGCGAGGCAGGGACGTGCGCGTCAAGGATGTGCGGGTCAAGGACGTCACCGCCCGATGACCGGCGGCCAGGCAGGACGACGCCAGGGTTCGGCGGGGCAGTCCAGTGTCCGGCAAGCCGGCTGACGGCGACGTCGGCGCGATACTGCGGCGGCTTGCCGACCAGCTTGGCCTGCGCATCATCCAGAAGAAGAACGGCCGGGCCCGGCTAGTCGACGCCGACGGCATGGCCATGCAGACCTGGCGCCAGGACTACCCCTACGACAAGCGGCTCGCTCACGAATCCTACGAAGCCGCCATGCAGCCGCTTCAGATCGAGCTGCTCAAGCTGCAGAGATCGATCAAGTCGTCGGGACGCAGGCTCGCGATCGTCTTCGAGGGACGGGATGCGGCGGGCAAAGGCGGCACGATCAAGCGCTTCACGGAGAATCTCAACCCGCGGGGGGCCCGGATTGTCGCCCTGGAGAAGCCGACCGAGCGGGAGGCGGCCCAGTGGTACCTGCAGCGTTATCTCGCCCACATGCCGGCCGCCGGCGAGATCGTGTTCTTCGACAGGTCCTGGTATAACCGGGCAGGCGTCGAGCGGGTGATGGGCTTCTGCCGCCAGGAAGAGTACCTGGAGTTCCTCAGGGAGGCGCCTGAGTTCGAGCGGACGCTGGCTCGCGATGGCATCTCGCTGATCAAGTTCTGGTTCTCCGTGACTCAGACCGAGCAGCTCAGGAGGTTCATCCGTCGCCAGCTGGATCCGGTCAAGCAGTGGAAGCTCAGCCCGATCGATCTGGCCTCGCTGGATAAGTGGCATGAGTACACCGCGGCCAAGGAGGCGATGTTCGCGCACACCGACCAGGCCGAGGTCCCGTGGACCGTCGTGAAGAGCAACGACAAGAAGCGGGCCAGGCTGGAAGCGCTGCGTTATGTATTGTCATCCACTGACTACGCGGGAAAAGACTCCCTGGTCGTCGGGGAGCCCGACTCCCTGATCGTCGGGCCTGCACCGCTGATTGGCGAGACCGCCGCTGATCCGCTGATCCGCGCCGCGCAGCGCAGGGCCCGCCGCACCCTGGACGTCATCAGCCTGCCGCGCGCCGACGGCGTCAGACGGCGAGACGAGCACCGGCTCACGGTGGCAGGCGGCCGGGGAGACGGAGTCGGACTGGCCCCGGTGGCCAGCCGGGGGATCACGGAACTGCGCGGCGACGAGGCCGCGGGCCCGTTCGGCGCGCCGCTCGCCGATAGCCCCGATGCCCCGCCGCAACAGCCAGCCTGACCCTCCGGCCGCTGGCGGGCCGGGGCCGCGCCGAGAGTTCTCTCCCGCGTCGCCCTGCGGGTTCGCTGTTGGTGATCGCTGACTCAGGTTCGGGCAGCTGCGGAGCGAGCGATGGTGAGGTACCAGCAGCCACCCGCGAGATTCAGCGCCCCAAGAACCAGGAAGAAGGCTGCCCATCCGTAGACGCCATACGAGAGGCACACGACGCCCGCGGCGGCCGCGACACTGCCACCGGCAAGACGCGCGACCCCACAGAGGCGGAGGTGGCGGTACTCATATGGCACGATCAGGCGGTGCATGCCGGGTCGCGGGGGAGATAGCCACCACCCGCGCAGGCCTTTCGCAGCGGTGCTGTCGCTGGGTGCGCTCATCGGGATCGCCTCCTGTGGACTGTGATGTCGACTACCCGATCACCTATCAATATGATATCAAATTGATAGGTGGCTCGTCAATAGTGGCAGTCCCCGCTCCAGGTGGCCGGCGACTCGCTACGGCACCCGGGCGCCGATCAGCGGCCGATGCCGGGCGCGTGCCCAGGCGCTCGGCGGACTAGCTGTCGCCGGCGGGTGCCTGGCGGGTCTTCGGAGCGGGCCAGCGCGCCCGCGGGTCAGGGGGCGCGTCCAGGTAGCTGGCCAGGCCGCGGACGATGACGTCCATCCCCCACTCGAACCGGTCGTCGCCGTCGCCCGCGACGAGATCATTAGCGAGCGCCACGGTGTTGGGGAAGCGGTCAGCTGGCAGCGATCCGAGCCAGGCGGCCATCTGGACCCGCGGGTCATCCCCGGCGGCAGGCATCGGCATCACTTCCTGCTCGTACGCGAACGCACCGACGTAGAGCCCGGCCAGGTCACCCACATAGGCGGCCACCTGATCCGGGATCCCGACCGAGCGCAGTTCGCCCAGGAGGATCTCGCCGGCGGCCAGCATGCTCGGGCCGAACGGCACCCGGCCGAGAGACAGCTCGGCAACGCCCGGGTGCCGCCGGAACACTGCGAGCACGGCCCGCCCGAAGTCCTTGAGCCTGTCCCGCCAGTCGCCGGTCGCCGGGGGGATGTCGACCTCCTCGATGATCCGGTCGAGCACCAGCTGGACTAGCTCCTCCTTGTTGGCCACGTAGCCATACAGCGACGATGCCGAGACGCCGATCTGGTCAGCCACGCGCCGCATGGTGAGCGCCTGCCCGCCGCCCGCCTCGAGGACCTGCAGGGCGGCCTGGACGACCACCTCGCGGCTGAGCTGCGGTCGCGGCACGCTGCGGCGCCGCGGCTCGGACCGCCAGGGCGGCTCCGGCACGCCGCGCCGGAGCCGGGCGGGCTCCGGGCTGTCAGAGTTCCGGTCAGAGTTCGCAGCCATATCCGACAGGGTACTTGCCGTGAACAGCGTTCTGTAGTAAACGTTGTTCGTAGCAGAACACTGTTTTTTCTAAGAACATGATTCAGAAGGGTGCCGCCATGAACGAGGGAACCGGCGCGGTGGAGGCCGCGGAGCTCCGGAAGAGCTACCGGGGGGACGTGCGCGCCCTGGACGGGCTGAGCTTCTCGGTCGCGGCGGGCAGCGTGTTTGCCCTGCTCGGCCCGAATGGCGCCGGGAAGACCACCACGGTGCGGATCCTGACCACCCTGTCCAGGCCCGATGGCGGCCGGGCGGCCGTGGCCGGGATCGATGTGCTCTCCCGCCCCGGCCAGGTCAGGTCGGTCATCGGCGCGGTGAGCCAGCGCAGCGGCGCCGTGGGCCTGCTGACTGGTTACGAGAACCTGATGCTGCAGGGCAAGATCTACCAGATGCGCCGGACGGACCTACGGCGGCGCGTCGCGGAGCTGCTGGAGCAGTTCGGCCTGGCGCAGGCGGCCCGCAGGCCGCTGCGCACCTACTCGGGCGGGATGCGGCGGCGCCTCGACGTGGCCACGGCCCTGGTACACCGCCCGGCGGTCCTGTTCCTTGACGAACCGACCACGGGCCTCGACCCGGAGGGCCGGGCCGAGCTATGGGCGGTGCTCACCGGCCTGTCGGCGGCCGAGGGCACCACCATCCTGGTCACGACGCACTACCTGGAAGAGGCTGACCATTTCGCGGCCAGGATCGCCATCGTCGATCAGGGCCGGGTTGTCGCCGAGGGCACGCCCGACCAGCTAAAGGCGCGGCTTCAGGGCGATTCGGTACAGCTGGAGCTCGCCGACACCGAGGGCGCGCGGCAGGCCGAGAAGGCCCTGACCCGGGTGGCCCAGGTGCGCCAGACCGCCGCCGAGGGCGCCATGGTACGCGCCCGCGTCGCCGACGGGCCGCGGGCGCTCCCCGCGGTGCTGGCCGGCCTGGAGGCAGACGGCGTGCCCGTGCTGTCCGTCACCGTCGCGCGGCCGTCGCTGGACGACGTCTACCTGCACTACGCCGGCCGGTCGTTCCGGCAGGCAGAAGGGATCACAGTCTCATGAACCTCATTCGCCAGTCCTGGGTGCTGCTGACTAGCCGGTACCTGCGCCAGCTCTACCGTCAGCCAGCCGTCATCGGCATCACGCTGACCCAGCCGGTCATCTGGCTGCTGCTGTTCGGCGCGCTGTTCAAGAAGGTCAACGAGATCCCGGGATTCGGCGGCGGGAACTACATCACCTACCTGACTCCGGGCGTGGTGATCATGACGGCGCTGTTCTCGTCGAGCTGGATCGGCATGACCTATATCGAGGACATGGATTCCGGCGTCATGGACAGGTTCCTGACCGCACCCATCCCGCGTACCGCCCTGGTCACGGCCACGCTCGCCTACCAGGCAGTGACGACCGTCGTCCAGTCCGCGGTCATCATCGCGCTCGGCTGGGCCATGGGGGCCAGCTTCCCTGGGGGCGCCGCGGGCATCGCAGCCCTGATCGCGATCTCGGTATTGATCGCCCTCGCGATGGCCGGGCTGTCGGACGGCCTCGCGCTCCTGGCCCGCCAGCGTGAGACGCTGATCGCCGCGTCGACCACGCTCGTGCTGCCGCTGACGTTCCTGTCCGGGGCCTTCCTGTCGCTGCGGCTCGTCCCCGGCTGGATCGCCGCCGCCGCCAGGTTCAACCCGGTCAACTGGGCAGCCAGCGCCGGACGGCTGGCGATCGGCGGCCGTTCGGCCTGGGGTACGGTCGGCTCCTACGCGGTCTTCCTCGTGATCGCGCTCGCGGCGACCGCGGCGGCATCCACCGGGGCCTTCCGCGCTTACCAGCGCTCTGTCTGACCCGCAGACCGTGCCCGGGCGACCTCGTACAGCGCGATGCTGGCGGCGACTCCCGCGTTCAGCGACTGCGCTGCGGACGAGATCGGGATCCTGGTCAGCACATCGCAGCGCTGCGCGACCAGCCTGGACAGGCCGCGGCCCTCAGACCCGACGACCAGCACCAGCGGGGAGTCGGCCAGCTCGAGCTCGCTGATCGGCGTGTCACCGTTCCCATCGAGTCCAGCGATGAACAGCCCGTTCTCCTGATAACCCGCCAGCACCCGGACCAGGTTCGCCGCCTGGGCGACCGGCACCCGGGCCAGCGCCCCGGCCGATGCCTTCCACGCCCCCGCGGTGACGCCAGCCGAGCGCCGCACCGGCACCAGCACCCCGTGCGCGCCGAACGCGGCTACCGAGCGGACCACCGCGCCCAGGTTCCTCGGGTCGGTGACTCCGTCGAGAGCGACGATCAGCGGCTGCTCCCCGGCCTGCGCCGCGCGGGCGATCAGGTCGTCGGGGTGCGCATAGGAATAGGGCCGGACCCGCAGTGCCAGGCCCTGATGCACCGCGCCGCCGGTCAGCCGGTCCAGCTCGTCGCGCCCGGCCTCGACCACCGGGATCCTCGCGTCGGCGGCCAGCTTGATCGCCTCGCTGATCCGGTCATCGGCGTCCAGCCGCGGCCCGACGTGCAGCGCGGTGGCCGGCACGGCGGCGCGCAGCGATTCAAGCACCGCGTTCCTCCCGGCGACCACCTCGGTGCCGCCCGGCGACCGGGATTTCGATGTATAACGGCCCGCGGGTGCCGGTCCCTCGGTCCCCCGGGTCGTGCCCCGGGCAGGACGGCCCGCGGGTGCCGGTCCCCCGGTCCCCCGGCTCGTGCCCCGGGTGGCGGGCGGGCCGGATGGACCGGACGAGCCTGCGGCCGCGGCGGCCCGCCGCTGCGCGGGATGCCCGGGCCGCAGCTGCGCGGGCGGAGTCGGTCCCTTGCCTTCGAGCCGCCGCTTACCGTAACCGCCGGTACCCGGGCGCGGTTTGCCGGACTTAGTCCGGCCGCCCGGCCCGGGCCGCCCCTGCTTGCCCGCTGCGCTCACCGGCTCAGTTCCCAGCGCGGCCCGTGCGGGGTGTCCTCGACGACGATGCCCGCCTCGGCCAGCCCATCCCTGATCGCGTCCGCCGCAGCGTAGTCCTTCCGCTCGCGCGCGGCCTGCCGCTGCTGCAGCACCACGCCGACCAGCGCATCGACCACGCTATGCAGGTCGCCCTCGCCGTCCCCGCCGATCCACGGCTCGGCCAGCGGATCAAGCCCGAGGACCCAGACCATCGCCCGGACCTGCGCCGCGCGCTTGGCCGCGCCGGCCGAGTCACCAGCGGCCAGCGCGCTGTTGCCCTCCCTGACCGCCTCATGGACGATGGCCAGGGCCTGCGGCACTCCAAGATCGTCGTCGAGAGCCGCCGTGAACGCCGCGGGCAGCGCCGCGTCGGCCGGCCCGTCGGCCCCGTCTGCCATCTCGGCGGCCCTGGTCACAAAGCCCTCGATCCGCCGGTAGGCGGCCCCCGCCTCATCCAGGGCCTCGCGGCTGTACTCGACGTCGGAGCGGTAGTGCGGCTGGCCCAGGTAGTACCGCAGCTCGACCGGCCTTACCTGCGTGATCATGGCATCCACCAGCAGCGAGTTGCCCAGCGACTTGCTCATCTTGGCGCCCGCTAGGTGGAGCAGCCCGTTGTGCATCCAGTACCTGGCAAAGCCGTCTCCCGCCGCCCTGGATTGGGCGAGCTCATTCTCGTGATGCGGGAAGACCAGGTCAAGGCCGCCCCCGTGGATGTCGAAGGTGGCGCCGAGGTACTTGGTGGCCATCGCCGAGCACTCCAGGTGCCAGCCGGGACGGCCCGGTCCCCACGGCGTCTCCCAGGACGGCTCCCCCGGCTTGGCCCCTTTCCATAGGGCGAAATCGCGCGGGTCACGCTTGGCGCCGCCGCCCTCGATGTCGTCGGCGGCCCGCATGTGCTCGAGCCGCTGGCCGGACAGCGCGCCGTAGGCTGGGTAGGAGCACACGTCGAAGTAGACGTCGCCGCCCGCCGGATAGGCGTGCCCGCTGTCGATCAGCCGCCGCATCAGCACGATCATCTCGGGAACGTGCCCGGTCGCCCGCGGCTCGACGTCGGGCGGCAGGCAGCCAAGCACGTTGTAGGCGCGGGTGAACGCCCGCTGGTTCCGCTCCGCCACCGCCCACCACGCGCTGCCCTCGTGCTCAGCAGTCCGCAGGATCTTGTCGTCGATGTCGGTCACGTTCCTGCAGAACGTCACCTGGTAGCCGCTGGCCCGCAGCCACCTGGTGAGGATGTCGAAGTTGACGCCGGACCTGATGTGCCCGATGTGCGGCGGCGCCTGCACCGTGGCCCCGCACAGGTACAGCGACGCTCGCCCGGGGATCACGGGCGTGAACTCGCGCACCGAGCGCGCGGCAGTGTCGTAGAGACGCAGGACCATGACAGTAAGGCTACGGGACGTCGCCGACAGCGCGCGGCGTGTGCCTGCCGCGGCCCTTGTCGTCGCCTTTGAATAATTGCGTCCCAGCCTGTCCGCAGGCGCCGCCGACTGGGACGCAATTCCAGGTCAGCTGCGAGAGCCCCGGGCCCAGCTCCACGGGTACCCCGGGTCTTCCGCGCTGCGGCTGGCCGGGCCGAGGAGCAGCGGCCGGAACGTGTCGATCATGACCGCCGTCTCGTCGGTGCTGGTTCGTCCTTCCTGTAGGCCGCGGACGGCGGCCTCGACCGCACCCGGCTGCGGCCCGTGGGTGAACCCCGACGGGTGCAATGTGATCGAGCCGATGCCGACCCCAGAGCCCTTGCGCGCCGAGTAGTCCCCGGCCACGTAGTACATCATCTCGTCGGAGTCGACGTTGTGATGGTTGTAGGGGATCGGCACCGCGCCGTCGTCGAAGTCAAGTGGGCGGGGGCAGAACGAGCAGATCACGAAGTTCGGTCCCTCGAAGGTCTGGTGTACCGGCGGCGGCGCGTGGGTCCGCTTCACGATCGGCTCGAAGTCAGCGATGTTGAACGCGTACGGGTAGAGGCAGCCGTCCCAGCCGATCACGTCGAAGGGATGGTAAGCGTAGGTGAGCCTGGTGAGGCCATCGCGGTTGCGCACGATCACCGGCACGTCCTCACCCTCGGCGAGCAGCGGCCCCTCCGGGCCGCGCAGGTCCCGTTCGGAGTACGGCGCATGCTCGAGGAACTGGCCGGATTGCGATAGATAGCGGCGCGGCGGCCTGATGTGCCCCCGCGCCTCGACCACCAGCGCGTGCAGCCGATCGCCGCCGGGAATCCAGCGGTGGATGGTCCCCCTCGGGACGACGACGTAATCGCCGGCGACCGCGTTAATCGTGCCGTACACCGACTCGAACCGGGCCGAGCCGGTCCGCAGGTAGACCGTCTCGTCACCGGTTGAATTCCGGTAAAGCTCCGAAGGCGCGTCGGCGGCCGCGAAACAGATCCGCACGTCGTCATTTACCAGCAGGACCTGCCTGCCCAGCACGAGGTCGCCGCCACCAGGAAGGTCCTGGGTGCGGAAATGCCGGGGCAAGAGCGGATGGTTGGGAGTAATGCCCGCCGCCGCCTCCGCGTCCTCGATGCCGTCGCTCTTCACGATCGCGGTCGGCAGGTGCTCGTGATAGAGCAACGAGGAATCAGAAACGAAGCCTTCCTCGCCCATCAGTTCCTCGGCATAGAGGCCGCCGTCGGGACGGTGGAAACGGATGTGGCGTTTTCTGGGAATCTCCCCAGTCACCCGGTAGTACGGCATGTCGTCTCCTTTGACGCTGAGGTCACTGGCAGCCTGGCTGACCGTCATTCCCCCGGAAGCACGGCTCATGCGGTGCTGCCGATGGCCTCGCGCGACCGCCAGCTGTCGGTTCGGCCAACGGGGCTGCCGCCCTCCCCCGACTATAAGCTGACGGCTTATATAGGCTAACGGCGCAGCAGTCGGCAGAGCGCAGGAAGGACCATCGGCCGCGATGAGCGATCACCCCATGGCCAGCGCACCCGTCGTCACGGAAAATCACCGTGGCTTGCGGATCGTGGCGCTCGGCGCCGTCATACTAGGCGTGCTCGCGCTGGTGGCAGCGGCGTTCTTGCTGTCCTATTCAGGCATTCACGCCATCGCGCGGGCCGCAGGTGTTTCGCCGTCGCTTGCGCGCCTTTATCCGCTGATTCTCGATGCGATGCTGGTCATCGCGTGCGCCGCAGTGCTTTCGCTGCGCGGGGCCGGTCTGGTCGCGCGGTTCTACGCCTGGCTGTCGATGCTCGTCCTGCTGGCTGCCGCAGCAGGCGCCGACGCGGTGAACGCGACCGGCACCAGGCTGCCGCACCGGCCTACCGCGGCGGCTGCGGCGATCATCCCGTGGGCGCTGGTCCTGATCGGATTCGGGCTGCTCCTGACGATGCTGCGGCACGCCAGGCAGCGGATGCTCGCCGCGCCGCGGCTGGCTGCGGTACCGCCGCCGCGTCAGGGCCAGGATCGGCTCGGCATCAACGAGCTGCTAACGCCACGGGAGCCCGCGCAGAACACCCCATCCGGCCGCCCGGGCCCTGATCCCGCGAGGCAGGCTCCCGCCACGGTGACTGCTCCGGCCACCATGGCTCCGGCGGCGGCGGCTGATCCAGCGCTGGCGGCCGCCGCCGGTCTCGCAGCCAACCCCGCCACCACCGCCAGCCCCGCCACCACGAACCCGGCCGCCGCCAGGCTGGCCCCCACCGCCCGCTCCGACAAGCCGGCCAGCGCTACCCTTGGCGCCGCCAGTCCTGCCGCCAGCCCCGCGAACACGCCCAGCAGCCTGGCCGCCACCCCCGCCACCCCGGTCAGCACCCCAGCTACCGGTTCTGCCGCCAGCCCCGCCGGCGCGGCCAGCACCAAAGCCGCCATCCCCCGCATCACCTCGGCCAGCACCGCAGCCAGCAGTTCTGTCGCCAGCAGTTCTGCCGCCAGCTCCGCAGACACAGCCAGCCCGGGCACGCCGGTCAGCCCAGGCAAGCTGGCTAGTCCAGCGCTGGCCGCTGAACCGAGCGACATCGCTGACACCTGGCCTGGAACTGGCCGCGCGGACCATGGCGCCGAACAGGGTCCCGACCTCGTGATCGACACCGATCCTGGCCAGGATGACCCGACTAGCGACGAGGCTCATGCTGCCAGTCAGCCCGGGACCGGCTGGGTTCGGCAAGAATCTCGTGACGAGATGCTTGCCGAAAGCGACGTGGCGTACGCGGGAGGCTACCTACCCGAGCTCAGCCCGGCGCCTACTGCTGACTTCGCTCCTGTCGCTGACCTAGGCGAGGCAGTCCCAGGCAAGGCAGTCCCAGGCAAGGCAGTCCCAGGCGAAGCAGTCCCAGGCGATGCGGCCGACCGCGCGAGCGGCCGCCAGTTCAGCGAGGCCGACCAGCCGACTAGGGCCGCCCAGCCCGCCAGCGACATGGCCGGTGGGCCGACGGCGCGGCAGGCCCACGGCGCTGCCGACGAGCTAGCTGGGCAGCGACCCAAAGACGGGGCCGACCAGGCAGCCAGTCATCCTGCCGACGACGGTCATTCTGCCGACGACGGTCATCCCTGCGACTACTCGGTCGGTGACCGGCTGATATCGGCGAGCAGCGGGGTGGCGGCCGCTGGGAGCGGCCAGGTAGCCGGTGTGGGGGCCGAGGGGCGGGGGGCCGATCACGGAGCGTCCGCCCAGCCTGCTCTGGCCACGCCGCCTGCTCCGGCGCCGCTGCCCCAGTTCCTGAGGAAGTGGGGGCCGCCGACCCCGCCCGAGGAAGAGGACGACCAGGCCGAGGAGGACTAGGAGGACTAGGAGAGGAGGACTAGGCAGAGGAGGACGGCCGAGGAGGACTAGGCCGACGGGATCACCAGCGCCGTCGCGATAGCCGCTATGCCCTCGCCGCGCCCTGTGAGGCCGAGGCCGTCGGTCGTTGTTCCTGAGATGCTTACCGGCGCGCCGCCGAGCGCCGCTGACAGAGCGTTCTGCGCTTCATCCCTGCGGGCGGCGATCTTCGGGCGGTTGCCGATCACCTGGACGGCCACATTCCCGACCGCGAAACCTGCGCTAACGAGCAGCCGGACTGTTTCGCCGAGCAGTGCGACGCCCCGGGCGCCTGCCCACTCCGGCCGCGCGGTGCCGAACTGGGTGCCCAGGTCGCCGAGCCCCGCCGCCGAGAGCAAGGCGTCGCACGCGGCATGGGAGGCGACGTCCCCATCGGAATGGCCGATCAGGCCAGGCTCGTCCGGCCACAGCAAGCCAACCAGGTACAGCGGCCGACCGCCTCCGAATGGGTGCACGTCCGCGCCCACGCCCACGCGCGGCCAAATGCTAGCCGTCATGATCCCAGGGAATCAGAAACACCAGAACCATCGCAGCACTCCGGCCCGAGCCGGAGACGTGCTCCGGCCCGCAGACGCGCCAAGACCAAGATCAGGAGCGCCGAAGGCCGGATCAGGAACCGAGAATTTCGTCGAGCAGCGCCTCGGCCTTGTCCTCGTTGGTCTTCTCGGCCAGCGCGAGCTCGCTTACGAGAATCTGTCTCGCCTTGGCGAGCATGCGCTTCTCACCGGCGGAAAGGCCGCGTTCCCTATCCCGGCGCCACAGGTCACGAACGACCTCGGCGACCTTGTTCACGTCGCCAGAGGCGAGCTTCTCCAAGTTGGCCTTGTACCGCCTGGACCAGTTGGTCGGCTCCTCGGTGTACGGGGCGCGCAGCACCTCGAAAACACGCTCAAGCCCTTCCTGCCCGACCACATCCCTGACGCCCACCAGCTCGGCGTTGTCCGCTGGGACGCGCACAGTCAGGTCGCCCTTGTCGACCTTCAGCACGAGGTAAGTTCTATCCTCACCTTTGATCGAACGGGTCTCGATCTCTTCGATCCGAGCAGCCCCATGGTGGGGGTAGACGACCGTGTCGCCGACCTTGAAAGACATGTGGCAAGTACCCCTTCCGCTGAAGCCATCTTACCACGCCGAAACCGGGCGATTAGCCGACCTTGACAGCAAACATGCAGGTCAATGGCGCAATTCAAGATCCGCTCATTGCTGCACGCCCGGCAGCGGCCGCCAGCGGCGCCGCCGCGCCGCCGCGCCGCTGTGCAGGCGTCAGGAAAAGCCGCAGATGAGACACGCCGACGGCGGCCGGGAGCGGACCCGCTGAGCGACCCGTGCGCGGCCGGAGCAGACCGCTGGCCTCTGTCCAGAATATCCGCTTTGTCCAGGCGGGGTGCACCGAAGGGTGCCCGCGCTGTCACGGCTGCCCGGCCGGAGGCTCATACTGAAAAGTGACGTTGCCGCTCATGCCGGAGAGGGGCGCGGGTGAACCTTGGCGGCGATCCGGGACGGGACGACTTTGGCCTGCCACCGGTCGACATAGAGATACCCGACGACGCGCGGGAACTCGACCGTGACGTGCAGGCTTATCACCGTGAGCTGCGCGCCGAGCGGCGGCGGATGCGAGCGCGCAGGTGGCATGGGCCGCTGACGCGCGACGGAATGGTAATGCCCCTGCTGGCCAGCTGCCTCGTGCTTGCGCTGATCTCAGGGACTCTGCTCACCCTGTTCTCCGCTGGCCAGGCGGATGTGCCTGGCCTGCCGTCACGCGGCGCCAGGCCAGCGGTCACGGGGAAGGCCGCCGCCCGGCCGCAGTCAACCGGGCCTGCCGCGGCTGGCCACGCCAAGGGCGGCACCCCTGCCGGGCATGCCCCGGCCAGCAAGACGTCGGCGGGCCAACTGGTAACGGGCAGCTCAGCCGCGGGAGGCACAGCCGCCGAAGTCGGCCACATCGGCGGCCCGCTGCCCGATAAGACACTTGTCATCGCCGGGAAGGCCACCCGGCTCCGCACGCTTCAGCCTGCCGTGCTAGCCCTGGTCCCGGTCGGCTGTCAGTGCACTAACGCGATGCGGGACCTGGCGGATGAAGCCGCCGAAGCCCGGGTCGCGCTGTACTTCGTCGGAACCGGGGCCGCGCTCAGCCAGCTGGGCAAGCTAGCCGCGAAAACCGGGCACGGCGCCGTGCGGGTCGCCGAAGACGTGCACAACGTGCTTGGCACCACCTACCGGCATGCGGGACTGACCGCGATCCTGGTGCACGCGGACGGCTCGGTAGGGCGGGTCGTGCCCGGCCTGCGGCCCGGGCTGTATCTGACGAAGGCCTTCGTGCAACTGCTGTCCAGCCGACCCGCGGGATCATAGCGGCACGCAACCAGCCGGGCCGGCGGTCGGCAGGATTACCGCGACGGCTACGCTGTGCGGCGTTCCCAGTGCTTCACATTACGAAGACGAGGAGAGCACGCCGTGATCTGGAGCAGCCACGGGGCGAGGAGGCCGCACCGCCTGGTCGTTCTCGCGATCGCCGCATTGGTCCCAGTGCTCGCCGGGTGCGAGGCTGGGAATAGCGCGCCGACATCCCAATGGCACCAGCCCACGGTGGGCTCCGAGGCCATGCTGGGCGACATCGCCATCCGGAACGTCTTCGTGCTCGGCCCCCCGCTCGGCGGACGGCTGGCCGTCGGCCAGTCGGCAGGCCTGTTCTTCGCGGTCGTCAACGGGACCTCGCCGGACAAGCTGCTCAGCGTCTCGGCGCCCGGCTCCGCGAGGTCGGTAACGCTGCCAGGCGGTACCGTCAGCCTGGCTGACAACCAGGCGGTCTTCCTGACCGGGCCGGCGCCGAAGGTGATTCTCAACAACCTGGTCCGCCCGCTGTCCGGTTCGGCATGGGTCCGCCTGGTCATGACCTTCCAGAACGCGGGCAGCGTGACGCTGGTCGTCCCGGTAGTCCCGAGGGCGCTTTACTACGCCACGCTCTCGCCGGCCCCGACCGTGACGCCAACGACGTCACCCACTAAGAAACACCGGGGGACGCGCGGGGCCAGCCCGTCGGCTAGCAGCCCCTCGCCGACTGCCAGCCCGTCGCCGAGTTCCACGCCTTAGACGCCCGGCGCAACAGATATCCGGCCAACTGGACACCCGGCACCGGGCCCGCCGGATAGCGCCTTCGCCGAGTGTGGCTCAGCCGCCAGGCTCGAACTTGTAGCCGAGCCCGCGCACGGTGACGATGTGCATGGGATTGGCCGGGTCGACTTCAACCTTGGCGCGCAGCCGCTTAATGTGCACGTCGAGGGTCTTGGTGTCCCCGACGTAGTCAGCGCCCCAGACCCGGTCGATTAGCTGCATCCGGGTAAGCACCCGCCCTGCGTTGCGCAGCAGCACCTCGAGCAGCTCGAATTCCTTCAGCGGCAGCTGGACCTGCTCACCGCGAACCGTTACGACATGCCGGTCCACATCCATCCGGACCGGCCCGGATTCCATGATCGAGGCGGCAGGCTCCTCGGACTCGCCGCGGCGCCTGAGCACGGCCCGCATCCGAGCGACCAGCTCGCGGGAGGAGAAGGGCTTGGTCACATAGTCGTCGGCGCCAAGTTCGAGGCCCACGACCTTATCGATCTCGCTATCCTTAGCGGTCAGCATGATGACCGGGACATTCGAGCGCTCGCGGAGCGTCCGGCACACCTCGCTGCCAGGCAGCCCGGGCAGCATCAGGTCGAGCAGCACGAGATCGGCACCGCTACGGTCAAACGTCTCGATCGCGTCCGGCCCCGTCGGGCAGACTGCGACCTCGAAGCCCTCCTTGCGCAGCATGTAGGAGATCGCATCGCTGAACGATTCTTCGTCCTCGACCACGAGCACTCTGGTCACTTTGACTGCCTCCCTGGCAGGTCGCGCCGTCGCCGGTACGGTGGAGCCGCTCATGCTGGCGGCGCAGGGGGTCGCAACGGTAGCCGCAAGGTGAACGTGGAGCCCGTCCCTTCCTTGCTCCAGACCGTGACGTTGCCCCCGTGCGCCGCGATGACGTGCTTGACAATGGCCAGGCCAAGGCCGGTCCCGCCGGTGGCACGCGATCGCGCCGGGTCGACACGGTAGAAGCGCTCGAAGATGCGCTCGAGGTCTCGCTCCGGAATCCCGATGCCCTGGTCCGCGACGCTGATCTCAATGGTGTCGTCACCGGCATGCCTGGTGGAGACCACCACCCGGGTCTTGTCCGGGCTGTAGGCGATGGCGTTCTCCAGCAGGTTACGCAGCGCGGTGATCAGTAGGTCCTCGTCACCCAGCAAGGCCACGTTGCGCGGCCCGTTCACCGCGATCTCGATCCCCCGCGCGCTGGCCTTCATCCGGCATCTATCCAGCGCCTCCGCGACTACCGCGTCGACCTGCACGGGGAACGGATCGGGGATGGGCTCGGCCGCCTGGATCCGGTTCAGGATGATCAGGTCCTGTACCAGGTTCGTGAGCCGGGAGGCCTCCTGCCGCATCCGCCCGGCGAATCGGCGTACCGCCTCGGGATCGTCGGCGGCGTCTTCAACCGTCTCCGCGAGCAGCGCTAGCGCCCCGACCGGTGTTTTCAGCTCATGGCTGGTATTGGCCACGAAGTCCCTGCGGACCTCCTCGACCCGGCGGCTCTCGGTCTGGTCCTCGGCCAGCAGCAGCACCAGGCCGCCGCCTCCGACGGCTGCGCCCAGCGGGGCGAGCCGCACGTTGAAGCTAGTCGTCCGCCCGTTGAAGCTGCTCGTCGACACCTCGATCTCGCCTTCGCGGATCTCGCTGTCCCTGCGCACCTGACGGGCCAGGGCGAGCAGTTCACCAACAACCAGCTTGTCGCCCCTGACCAGGCCAAACGCTCGAGCGGCCGAGCTGGCCGTCAGCACGCGATCCTCGCTGTCGAGCACGACCGCCGACGACGACAGCACCGATAGCACAGCGGCTATTCCTGCCGGGAGCCGTACAGGCGCTGCCGCAGGCCCGGTCGGAACGTCAAGCTCGTCAGCCGTCCGCGTCTCGACGTGGATCTTCACGCGGGCGCCCATCCCCGAGGCACGCGCGCCCATAGCCCGGGCAGCTGCGGGCATCTGGCCGTTCGCCGATGCGTCACAGCCTGGAACGCCGCGTTCACCCCCATGTCCACACTTTGATGGTAAACGGCGTCCGGTTCCCGCGCACCAGGCCAGTGCCTCGCACGTATCGTTATTCGCGCAATATTCATATGGCCGACAACAATTCTCCATCCCAGAGCAAGCGCACGGGCATCTGCCGATCAGCGGCCCTGCTTGCTGACCGCCTCCGCTGCTGCCGCCGCTGCCTCGGGATCAAGGTAGCGGCCGCCAGGAACCCGGGGGCGGAAGGCGGCGTCAAGCTCGTAGATGAGCGGCATGCCGGTCGGGATATTGAGCCCGGCGATCTCCGCGTCGCTGATCCCGTCCAGGTGCTTGACCAGCGCGCGGATCGAGTTGCCGTGGGCGACGACCAGCACGGTGCGCCCAGCGGCCAGATCCGGGATGATCACGTCGTACCAGTGCGGCAGCATCCGGCTCACAACGTCCTTCAGGCACTCAGAACTTGGCAGCAGCTCTGCTGGCAGCAGGACATACCTCGGGTCACCCGCCTGTGAGAGCGGGTCATCGGCCGCGATCGGCGGCGGCGGGACGTCATACGACCGGCGCCACAGCATGAACTGCTCGTCCCCGTACTGCTCCCGGGTCTGCGCCTTGTTCTTGCCCTGCAAGGCGCCGTAGTGCCGCTCATTGAGGCGCCAGGAGCGTCGGACCGGCAGCCAGGACAGTTCTGCTGACTCAAGTGCGATGTTGGCGGTCTGGATCGCCCTGGTCAGCACCGATGTGTGCACAATGTCGGGTCGCAGCCCCGAGCTGGCGAGCTGGCGTCCTCCGCTCGCGGCCTCGGCCTCGCCCTTGGGCGACAGCCCCACGTCGACCCACCCGGTGAACAGGCCTTCCGCGTTCCACGCACTCTCACCGTGCCGGAGCAGCACCAGATTCATCACGCAACACAGCCTACTGGTGCACGTTTCCGGCGGTCCGCCCGCCGGAAACATGCCCAGGGCCGGCCCCGGCGGCCCCGGCGGGCGGGAACAGGATGCGGCGGCCGGAGGTTGCTCTCTCGGAGGTGTATGCCCTTGTTGCGACGCTTTCCCCGGCGGATCGCGACTGTCAGCGTCCACACGTCGCCGTTGGAGCAGCCGGGCACCGGAGATGCCGGCGGCTTGAACGTCTATGTCGTGGAGGTTGCCAAGCGCTTGGCCGCCCGCGGCGTGGAAGTGGACATTTTTACCCGCGCGTCGTCCAGGCACGTGCCGCCGGTCGCCGAGTTCGCGCCCGGTGTCCTGGTCAGGCATCTCGCCGCAGGTCCGTTCGAGGATCTCGACAAGGCCGACCTGCCGGGCCAGCTCTGCCACTTCGCGCTCGGGGTTTTGCGCGCCGAGGCAGCATCCGCGCCGGGCCGGTACGACCTGGTGCATGGTCACTACTGGCTCTCGGGCCAGGTCGGCGCGGTAGCCAAGGAACGGTGGGGCGTCCCGCTCGTGCAATCCATGCACACCCTGGGCAAGGTCAAGAATGCGGCGCTGGCCGCCGGCGATGCGGCGGAACCTGCTGCGCGGATTCGTGGCGAGGCTGAAGTAGTGGCGGCCGCCGACCGGCTGGTCGCCAACACTGACGAAGAGGCCCGGCAGCTCATCGGCCTCTATGACGCCGACCCGGCCCGGGTCTGCACCATCAACCCCGGCGTCGACCTGTCGGTGTTCAAGCCCGGGTCACAGCAGCAGGCCAGGCGGCGGCTTGGCCTGGCCGATGACGCGATCGTGCTGGTCTTCGCGGGCCGGGTGCAGCCGCTCAAGGCACCCGACGTGGTGCTCCGGGCGGCTGCGGCGCTGGTCCGGGACGACCCCGGCCTAGCAGCGAGGTTGACGGTCGCTTTCGTCGGCGGCCCGAGCGGCGCCGGCCGCGCCGACCCGGACGGGCTAACTGAGCTGTCCGCCGCACTAGGAATTTCGGGCCTGGTCCGGCTGGAACCGCCGTGCCCACAGGCCGAGCTCGCCGACTGGTACCGGGCCGCTACCATCGTGATGGTGCCGTCGCATTCGGAATCATTCGGCCTGGTCGCCGTGGAGGCGCAGGCATGCGGCACGCCGGTGGTGGCCGCGTCCGTCGGCGGACTGCGCACTGCGGTGCGCGACGGCGTATCCGGGGTGCTGGTGGACTCGCGCGATCCGGCCAGCTATGCGCTAGCGGTCCGCGACCTGATATCCCATCCCGCCGCACTGGCCAGGCTGTCGGTGGGGGCCCGCAGCCACGCCTCGCGGTTCGGCTGGGCGACGACGGTCGACCGGCTGATGCAGATGTACTCGGCAGCGATGAGCGAAACGGCTCAGGCGGTAGACGCTTGACGAGCGGGCAGTCCGCAGCCGCGGCGATCGAGTCGGCGCTCGGCAGCCTGGGCCTGAATTTCGAGACGCCCCGGCCTGGCGGTTACCTCGTGCGCCTGGAGGGACAGCACAAGCTCGCGATCATGACCTGGCTCATCGCCGGAACGCACAGCCTCCACGTCGAAGCGTTCTTCTGCAGGCAGCCCGACGAGAATCGTGCCGAGTTCTACCGTTTCCTGCTCGAACGCAGCGGCCGGATGTACGGCGTACATTTCGCCCTCGATCAGGTGGGTGACGTCTACGTGGTCGGGCGACTGCCGCTCGGCTGCATTACCGTAGCGGAAATTGACCGGATCCTCGGCTGCGTCCTCAGCTACTCGGACGAGAACTTCGATGCCGCGCTAATGATCGGATTCGCCTCCTCGATCCGCAAGGAGTGGGCCTGGCGCGCCAAGCGCGGCGAGAGCCTGGCCAACCTCCAGCCGTTCGCGCGGCTCGCCGACCCGGACTAGTTCTTGCTGCGCGTCAAGTTGGTGACGCGTTGCGGTGCCCCGCAGTTGAGTAGTCACCATTTGGCCGCGATCCCAGCTGGTCGGGCCAGGATTTAGCCGGAGCCGCGTGGCCGGCCAAGTCAGGATTTTACGAGCCTGGAGACGGCCGCAGCTGCCTCACGAACCTTCTCCTGCGCCTGCGGGCCGCCCTCTTCGATCGCCTGCGTGACGCAGTGACTCAGGTGGTCCTCAAGCAACCCGAGCGCCACCGCCTGCAATGCCCCGGTTACTGCCGATACCTGGGTGAGCACGTCGATACAGTACTCGTCCTGCTCGACCATCCGCTGCAGGCCGCGTACCTGGCCCTCGATCCTGCGCAGCCGCCTGACGTAAGCGTCTTTGTCCTGGGTGTATCCGCGCATGATGAGACGATACGTGAAGCCGGGTGGGGCCGCCGAGCCGCGGCCACGGTGCACGCCGCGCCGGTCGAGCTCACCGCGTCGCGGTCACTCCGCCAGGAGGGGTAAAAAGGTAGAGCAGGCCGACACCGGCAGAACTGAGCACTACCGACGGCAGAACATAGGCCACCATCCTCAGATCAGCACCTTGCCCAGCAGGGGCATCCGAAAACCCGTGAGCCGCGCGGTGAACCTGGATGAGGCTTTCAGCGATTCCTAGGGTGGAGACAGCATTCTGATCGTCTGGCACAGGCGACTCGGAGAACTGCGGCGTCACGCCGGCTGGCAGGAAGGAGCGCATGCCATGCGAGGGGATGATGTGCGCTTCGCGATGGCCGCCCGCGATGACGGAGTCCGCAAGATCAGCAGATTTACCTGGCGCGCTGGCGCGGTGGGTGCCGTGTGCTCGGCCCTGATCGCCATCGCATTCGGCCACAATGTCGCTGCTCACCAGCATCAGGGCAGCGGCAGTCAGTCAGGTCAGGGCACCATCATCGTCCCCGCTCAGCCCCCGGCACCCGCCCAGGGCGCCGGGCAGGTGACCTCGGGAGCCTCATGACCAGCTGGGCCACGGCTGGGGATACCTTCAGCGTGTTCGGCACGACCGCTACGCTGCTGGTTAGCGAGCCATCCGCAGTGCAAGTCGCCCGCGCGGTCGCTGATGCCGAGCTTGCGGCCGTGGATCTGGCTTGCAGCAGGTTCCGCGCGGACTCAGAGCTTTCGAGGCTGAACGCCGCATGCGGCCGGGCCGTCCCTATCAGCGGGCTGTTCACGGAGATCCTCGGCGTCGCACTGCGCGCTGCCCAACTGAGCGGCGGAGACGTCGATCCGACCTGCGGGGCGGCGCTGGCTGGTCTCGGCTACGACCGGGACTTCGCCCTCGTCCGCGCGGCCGGCCCATCCGGCGGCGCGCCTGCCACCCCGGAGCCCCGCCGAGTGCCAGGCTGGCGCAGCGTGCACCTCGATCGCGCACGTCACCGGGTCCGGCTTGGCCGCGGGGCCAAGCTCGACCTGGGAGCGACGGCCAAGGCCTGGGCTGCCGATCGCTGTGCGGCCATGATCGCCGCGCGCACCGGTTCCGGGGTGCTGGTCAGCCTCGGCGGCGACATCGCTGTAGCGGGCCCTGCGCCGGAAACAGGCTGGCGGATCCGGGTCACCGATGATCATGCGGCCAGCCCTGACGCGCCCGGCCAGACCGTCACCATCGGTTCCGGCGGGCTTGCTACCTCAAGCACCACGGTGCGCACCTGGTCCGCCGGAGGGCGGCGGATGCACCACATCATCGACCCGGCCACCGGCGAGCCGGCCCGCTCCTGCTGGCGTACGGTTAGCGTCACGGCGGGCAGCTGTGTGGACGCCAACACCGCGAGCACCGCGGCGATCATCCGTGGCGCGGCCGCCTTGCCGTGGCTGCGCGACAACCTGCTGCCCGCTCGGCTGGTCCGCAGCGACGGGTCGGTCGAGGTGACCGCAGGCTGGCCTCGACATCGGTTGCCGGCCAGCCAAAGATGACCATTTTGGGTGCCGCGGCCCCGCCTGGCGCGATCGTCGTCAACTCGGCAACGCCGCTCTGGTACCTGACCCGTGCCACCGGCCTTGTCGCGCTGGTGCTGCTGACCGCGGGTATGGCGCTCGGGCTACTGAGCTCGGTGCGGTACCAACGGCCCGCGTGGCCACGTTTCGTGATCGTCGGGCTGCACCGGAACCTCTCGCTGCTTGCGCTGGTCTTCACCGGCGTGCACATCGCAACCACGCTGGCTGACAGTTATGTGCCGATCCGGCTGCAGGATGTGGTTGTTCCGTTCATCTCCGCCTACCGGCCGCTCTGGCTCGGCCTGGGGGCGATCGCCTTCGACCTGATGATTGCGCTGACCGTCACTAGCCTGATCCGGGCGAGGATCAGCTACCGGACCTGGCACCTCGTGCACTGGAGCTCGTACTTGTGCTGGCCGGTGGCCGTGCTGCATGGCCTGGGTACCGGCTCGGACACCCAGGTGACCTGGGTGCTCGGACTAACCGTTGGCTGCGTGGCGCTGGTCGCCTGCCTGACCGTCTGGCGGCTCGCCTACGGGTGGCCGTCGCACGCGATCGCGCGGCTCGCCGGCGTGCTCGCTATCGCCCTGACCCTCATCGCCGGCGGCGCCTGGCTGGCGGCGGGTCCGCTGCAGCCCGGCTGGGCCCGCCGGGCAGGTACCCCGCCGTCGTTGGTCACCGGCGGGACCCGGGTCCGCGCCGCCGCCCCGGATCCCGACCCGGCCGGGCGAGGGACTGCGGCACTGAACGCCAGCTCAACAACGCCAGGCACGGCGGTGCCGAACCCGGGCGCAACCCGGCTGATCACGGCGGCACGGCTGCGGCAGGCGCGGTGAGCGTGGCCGGAACACACCCGGCGGCGGATCAGGCGCGGCCGCCACAGCGGCTGCCTCGGCTGATCCCGCCGGATGGCCCGCTCACGCTCGCTGAGCACCTCGCCAGGTACGGCCCGGTGCCGTTCAGCGACACGGCCGAGCTTGGCGACAGCATCCTGATCTCCGAGGCTGAGCAAGCCGGCCTGACCGGCCGGGGAGGGGCCGGCTTCCCGGCCGGGCGCAAGATGCGCGCCGTGGCGCAGGCCGGCCGCCGGGCGGGGCCGCTGCGGAGCCAAGTCGGCACGGTCGTGATTGCTAACGGCGCCGAATCCGAACCGGCCAGCGCCAAGGACCGCATGCTGCTGGCCCGCGCTCCGCATCTAGTGCTGGACGGGATCGCGCTCGCCGCGGAAGCCGTCGGGGCCACCCGGGCCTACCTGTGCCTGCACGACAGCAGCGATCACCTGGACGGAACGATCGCCGACGCCATCTCCGCGCGGGAGCGGGCCGGCCTCAACCGGTTGCCGATCCAGGTGGTTAGGATCGGCGGCGGCTACGTCGCAAGCCAGGAGACCGCCCTGATTAGCTCGATCAACGGCGGCGCGGGCAAGCCCTCGTTCGTGCCGCCCAGGCCATCGGACAAGGGCGCGCACGGCCGTCCCACCCTGGTCCAGAACGTCGAAACGCTCGCGCACCTGGCCCTGATCGCGCGGTACGGCGCTGGATGGTTCGGCGCGGTCGGCGACGGGGCTGGTTCAGCTCTGGTCACGGTCGGCGGAGCCGTGCACCGGCCCGGCGTCTACGAGATCGCGCTCGGCACGCCCCTAGGCGATCTGCTGCGGCAGGCTGGCGGCCCGACCGAGGCGCCCCAGGCGATCCTGGCCGGAGGTTACTTCGGTGGCTGGATCCGCTATGAGGACTCGCTCGACGTACCGGTCAGCGACCCGGGGCTGCGGTCGGCCGGCGCGTCGCTCGGGCCGGGAGTCCTGATGCTCCTGCCCGCCTCGGCCTGCGGCCTTGCTGAGACAGCTCAGGTGGTGAGCTATCTGGCCGGACAGAGCGCCGGCCAATGTGGGCCGTGCTTTAACGGGCTGCCCGCCCTGGCCGATGCGCTCTGGGAAATCGGCTACGGGCGTGCCGACAGGGACACGGCCGGGTGGGCCAGCCGACTACTGTCGCTAGTCGCCCGGCGCGGGGCCTGTCACTTGCCTGACGGGACCGCTGCGCTGGCAGCGAGCACTCTGCGGGTGTTCGCCGATGAACTTGCGCGGCACGTATCTGCCGGGCCTTGCGACCGGGTAAGGCGACCAGGCGTGCTGCCAGTGCCCAGCTATCCGGATAGCTGGGCATGAGTCGCCGCACCACCCGCGCCAGTCTGCGGGTCAACCCGATCGCGTGCGAGGCGCACGGGATCTGCATCGAGCTACTGCCCGAGCTGATCCGCGCCGATCCGTGGGGGTACCCGCTGATCAGGCCGGGGCCAGTCCCTGAAGAACTCCTGCCGCTCGCCAAACGGGCCGTAGCCGCTTGCCCGACCTTGGCCCTGCTGCTCAGCCGCGACGACTGAGCTGTTGATCCTTGACGACTGAGCTGTTGATCCTTGACGACTGAGCTGTTGATCCTTGACGACTGAGCTGTTCATCCTTGACGCCCTGAGCCACTGGCCGATGACTGGCACTGGCATTAGCCGGTGACTGGCATTACCAGAGCCGACAGCCCCGTAATCCCTGGCGGATTTATCGGCTAGATGAGGTGGGTGTCGGGGGTGGTGAGGTAGGTGCGGCCGGTAGGGGTGGTCCATTGGAAGATGCCTGGCTGGGTCTGGGTGAGGTTCCAGTCGGGGTGGTGTTTGAGGATGTGGTGGAAGCGGCAGAGGCCGCCGAGGTTGCAGCCGCAGGTCAGGCCGCCGTTGTGGTAGGGGCGGGTGTGGTCGAGGTCGCCGCGCCAGGCGGGTTGCCGGCAGTAGGGGAACCGGCAGGTCAGGTCCCGGGCGGTGATGTATTCGCGGAGCCGGGGCGGGGGCCGGTAGGCGGGGGTGGCGGTGGTGTGGGCGCAGCCGCCGGCGGCGAGGTCGGCGGCGGCCTGGGTGGCCGCGCGGCTGGCGGCGGTGGCCGCGGCCTGGAGGGCGCGGGTGAGGATCCCGGGTCCGGCGGTGTCGGAGGCCGGGGTGGCGGCGAGGAGGTCGTCGGGGATGGTCAGGGTGACCCGGCCGACCAGCCCGGTCGATGCGGTGGATGGCCGGGCGCGCTGCCCGGCGGGGCCGTCCCGGGCGGCCAGCGGCCCGTCCCGGGCGGCCAGCGGGCCGTCCCGGGCGGTGGCGGGTGCGGCTCGGGTGCGGGGGATGCGGGTGACGGCGAGTGCCTGGCCGGTGGTGGTGGTCAGGATGACGCGCCAGTCGGTGCCGGGGTCGCCGGAGGCCAGGCCGGCGAGCAGGCAGGCTTGGGAGGGGGTGACCGGGCCGATGCGGCCCAGGGTGCCTGGCTCGTGGGAGCGGCCGGCCATGGTGGCCCAGGGCAGGGTGAGGTCCAGCAGCCCGGGGGGCGGGGGTGAGCCCGGCGGGCGGGGTGTGGTGGGGGCGGCCGGGACCAGGGCGGGCAGCGCGGGCCAGTCCGGGACCGGCCCGGCCTGCCCGGCCCGCCACCACTCATCATCGTCATCTCCGGGATCGGCCAGGACGGGGCCGCCGGGGCCGTCCGGGCCGCCGGGGTCCTCGTGCGGGTCGAAATCGTCGGGGGGCAGGGGTTCCTGCGGAGGCGGAACCGGCTCGGCCGGCGGGTCCTCAGCGGGCGGGTCCTCGGCGGCGGGTCCTCGGCGGGCGGGTCCTCGGCGGGCGGGTCCTCAGCGGGCGGGTCCTCAGCGGGCGGGTCCTCAGCGGGCGGGTCCTCAGCGGGCGGGTCCTCAGCGGGCCGGTCCTCAGCCGGCCGGTCCTCAGCCGGCCGGTCCTCAGCCGGCGCGTCCTCAGCCGGCCGGTCCTCAGCCGGCGGGTCCTCCGGGCGCGGGCCTCGCCCGGCGCGTGATTCCCCGGGCGGAGGTTCCCCGGGACGCGGGCGCGGCCCGGGACGCGGGCGCTCCCCGGGCCCGCCGCCGGGCGCACCGCCAGCCGGCGGACCGTCACCGGGCCAGCCGCCGCCGGGCGGGGCGTCGTCAGACGGCAAGTCGCCGCCGGGCGGGCCGCCGCCGGGCGGGGTGTCGTGGCCGGGCGGGTCGTCGTGGCCGGGCGGGGGGCTGTCGGGGGGTGCGCCGTCGGGGGGCGGGATCAGCGGCAGGGTGCCGCACAGCAGGCCGAGGTAGATCTGCGCGGACAGCAGGTCGATCCCGCCGGCGGCGCCGGAGGACTTCAGCGCCCGGGCCATGGCCCGGATCCGGGCCATCGCCGCGGCCGCCAGGATCGCCGGCAGCCGGTACCCGGCCAGCGTCGCGGTGTGGTCCTCATCGGGATACAGGCACACCTTCGCCTGCGCCTGCGATTCCTTCCGCCGCCGCTCCGCGCCCTCGGGATCAGCGGCGATCACCGCCCGCCGCAGCGCCACCCGCAGCGCCGAGGCGGTCAGCTCCCCCGCGCCGGGCAGGACCTGCTCCTCGACCGCCCGCGCCGCCTCCTCGCTCAGCCGCGCGGTCGCCTCGGCGATCAGCCGGGCCCGGTACAAGTCAATCGCCCCCGCGGCCAGCGCCGCGCCGGTCGCGGCCAGCCGCCACGCCAGGGTCACCCCCAGATCCAGCCACCACGACGCGGCGTACTGCGACATCACCAGCCCCAGCGACACCTGCGCGGCGGCCTCCGCGGGAACCCGCGCCGGGCAGCCCCGCGCATCCACGCCGGCCTTCGCATCCCGCGCCGCCGACCGGGACGCGATCTGAGCGACCGTGGCCAGCTCCCCCGCCTGCGCCCACGACGCCAGCCGCCGCCACGACGCCGCCACCCCGGCCAGCGCCCCGTCCTCCAGCCCCGCCCCCGACGCGGCCGCCAGCCACCCGGCCAGATCCGGGCCCGCCGGCAGGCACTCCGCCACCCGGCCGGCCACCACCCCGACCGGCACCTCCCGGGACCCAGCCGCCAGCAGCTCATCCAGCACCGCGTCCTGATCCAGCACCGCGCCCTGACCCAGCACCGCGCCCTGACCCGCCTCTTCTCCCCCGCCACCACTGCCGTCACCACCAGCGGCACCAGCACCATCAGGGACAACAGCACCGCCCGCGGCAGCACCGCCCACAGCAGCACCGCCCGCAGCGGTATTGCCGGGAGCCGTACTCCCAGGGACGTCACTGCGGTGGGTACTGCCTTCCCCGGCGTCGCATCGGGTAGGGCCACCCGCGCTGCCACCGCTCGCGGCGGGGGGGCGGCGTGAAGAACGGGGCGGGCGGTTCCACGGAGCGGGTTCGTTCAACGCCGTCATCAGTGTCTCGAAATCCAGCTGCCACGACCACGACAGGCCCTGCGGGCCCCCTGCGCCCGACAACCCCTGCGGGGCCCCCGTGCCGGACAGCACCCCGCCATCCCCGGCGCCGGCCAAGCGGCCGCCGCCCGAGCCGTCCTGGCCCGGCTCGCGGCACTCAGGCTCGCCGCACTCAGGCTTGCCACGCTCGCGGTTGCACGGCTCGGAGTGGCTACACTCAGGCTCGCAGTTCTCGGTCTCGTTGCGCTCAGGGTCGCGGCACTCGGGCTCGCGCTGCTCGGCCTGGCGGCGCTCTGGTCTGTTGCCCCCAGGGGTGCCGCGCCGGGAGGCCTCAGAGCCTGGGGCTTCGGGCTCTCGCTTGTCGCTGCCGGACATTGGGCCACCTCCTCCGCGAAGCTGTCACCGAGGCATCTAGGTCTTCGACCATGTTAGCGAGCAGCACTGACATAACTTAGTCAACTCGAAATCAGTTACGCTAAACTTGCTTTGCCAGCAGAGATATGATGGACATCCGGAACGCAGAGCACGTCCTACTGTTGCCGTTAGAACATAGGAACTCTTTGTGCGGCAGTCTGCAGATTGCGTCTGCGCCGACACTGTTACCGCCTGGGCAGCCGTAGTCTTAGGCTGGGCGATCTCGGGACTGGCGGAACGTCGGCTGGGCCCAAGGCCGGGCGCTCAGCCACATGGGGGGCTGCCCCATCATGGGTAGCCCCGGGCCCGGGACCAGGCAGGACCGGGACCAGGCAGGCCGGGACCAGGCAGGCCCGGGACCAGGCAGGCCCGGGACCAGGCAGGACCGGGACCAGGCAGCCTAGGGACCGGGAACTTCGGGAGCTGGGCAGCCTCGCGGCCGGGAGCCTCGCGGCCGGGAGCCCCGCGACCGGGAGCCCCGCGACCGGGAGCCCCGCGACCGGGAGCCCCGCGACCGGGAGCCCTGCGGCCGTGAAAGCCCCGGGAGCCTCGGGGGCCGGACGAACGGCGCCCGACGATCTGGCGCCGGGCTTTAGGACCGGATGATCTAGGAGCGCCTGCAAGTAGTCTTACCGACCGCGGCCGAGGCCCGCACCACTACGATCGCGCTAGACCGGGCGGTGCGGGCGAACAGCCAGCGATCCCCGTTATGTCATGGTTTTTGCTGATGCTGGAGGAACCGATGGGCCCACTGGACGGCGTTCGGGTCATCGAGATCGCCAGCTTGGCGCCTGGCCCGTTCGGCTGCATGATCCTGGCCGACCTCGGCGCCGACGTGCTGCGGGTGGACCGGGCTGAGCTGTGCGGCCCGGACGCGGGGGCGCCCGCTGACCCGCTCAGCCGAGGCCGCAGGTCAATCGGGATCAACCTGAAGGACGCCGAGGGGATCAGCCTGCTGCTCGACCTGGCCGAATCGGCCGATGTGCTGGTGGAAGGGTTCCGACCCGGCGTCGCGGAGCGGCTGGGGTTCGGGCCGGCCCAATGCTCGGGGCGTAACCCGCGGCTGGTGTACGCGCGGATAACCGGCTGGGGCCAGGACGGCCCGCTGGCCGCGACCGCCGGGCACGACATCGACTACATTGCGGTTTCCGGCGCGCTCGAGCCGATCGGCCGGGCCGGCCAGCGGCCGGTTCCGCCGCTCAACCTGATCGGCGATTTCGGCGGCGGCGGCATGCTGCTGGCCCTCGGGGTGCTGGCCGCCCTGGTCGAGCGGGAGCGATCCGGGCTCGGGCAGGTCGTGGATGCCGCGATGGTCGACGGGTCGGCGCTGCTGACCTCGTTTCTCCACGGGCTGCGGGCGGCGGGCCGGTGGCAGGACGCGCGGGGGGTCAATCTGCTGGACGGCGGAGCGCCCTTCTACGACACCTACGCGACCGCTGACGGCGGCTTCGTGGCGGTCGGAGCGCTGGAGCCGAAGTTCTATGCCGAACTGCTGGCCGGGCTCGGGCTCGCGGACGCTGACCTGCCCGGGCAATATGACCAGGTCGGCTGGCCGGTGCTCAGGGAGCGCTTCACCGAGGCATTCCTGCAACGCAGCCGGGACGAGTGGGCGGCAACGTTCGCCGACTCAGACGCCTGCGTGGCACCGGTGCTCGGGCTCGCCGAGGCGCCCGGGCATCCCTACAACACCGCGCGCGGGGTGTTCGTCGACGTCGGCGGCCTGGTGCAGCCCGGCCCGGCGCCGCGGTTCGGCCGCACCGGCGCTGAGTTGCCGCAGCCGCCACCCCGCCGAGGCCAGCACACCGACGAGGTGCTTGCCGGGCTCGGCCGAACGCCGGAGGAGATTGCGGGTCTCCGGACTCGGGGCACCATCGGCTGAGCGTCCGGCGGCCGCCAGCGGACCCGGCGCCGGACTCGCCCCGGCTTGCTCGCCCCCGCGCGTCCGCGTGGCCGTGCTCGCCCGGCCATGCTAGTCTCGGCTCGCCCGCCCGGCTCGCCCGGTCATGCTCGCCCGGCATGAGGGCGCGGGGGCACGAATCGCGGCAGCGCGAAGGTTTGCCCGGAATGCGCGGTGCAGGTAAAGTCTATGAGGTTTAGTTAGGCACCTCGTTCGGTGAGGCGTCGACACGAACACAGGCCACTGATCCGACGACGTCGAGAGACGCCCAGGGTCAGGACAGGTCTCCCCGGCCTAAGGGGTGACCCGAAGTGGCTGCGCCTTCGGCGCTACGTCGTGTCGTGCCAAAGCTCTGACGAGTTAGGGGTGCGATCCGGCTCGCCGCCGGTGTTTCCCCTGGTGCCCTTGGCTGGCACCCGCGCGTGTCACGACCGGAGGGAGGCGAGACATGGACTGCAGTAGTCCGGGCCATCATCGGCCCTGCAACTGGCCCTGCATCCGAGCATTCTCGACTTCTTCCGGCATGCGGTAACCGCGAGTTCCCCGCTTCGCGATCGGCCCGACCGATAGCCTGCCCGCTGCGCCTGAGCGCGGCCTAAGTGCAGGCCGGGCAGATGCTGTGTGCCCTCCAAAGACCCCCACCGGGGAGAGGGAGGGATCATCATGACCTCGACGCTGGAGCGCCGCTCGGCGGTACTCGACTCACAGCACTCCGGCGACATCCGCGGTGCGCTCGGCACCATCAGGCTTGATGACACCTCGCCTCGCCGCGGTCGGTCGGCCCAGCTCAAGACGCTGCTGGCGATCATTGGTCCCGGCCTGATCGTAATGGTCGGCGACAACGACGCGGGCGCCTTCGCCACCTACGGCCAGGCGGGCCAGAACTACGGCACCCGGCTGCTGTGGACGCTATTGCTGCTGGTGCCCGTGCTGTACGTGAACCAGGAGATGGTGCTGCGCCTTGGCGCGGTGACCGGCGTCGGGCACGCCCGGCTCATCCTGGAGCGTTTCGGACGATTCTGGGGCGCTTTCAGCGTCATTGACCTGTTCCTACTCAACGCGCTGACGCTGATTACCGAGTTCATCGGCATCACACTGGCCGCTAGTTACCTCGGGCTGCCGAAGCTGGCCGCTGTGCCGCTCGCTGCCGTAGTGATCATCGGAGCGGCGTTTACCGGCAGCTTCCGGCGGTTCGAGCGGATGGCGGTCGCCCTGTGCGGCGGCACCCTGCTGCTGATCCCGATCTATTTCCTGGCGCACCCGGCGGCCGCGCAGATGGCGCACGGCTTTGCCGTGCCCGACATCCCGGGCGGCTCCGGGCAGATGGCCACGGTGATGCTGCTGGTCATCGGGATCGTCGGCACGACGGTCGCGCCGTGGCAGCTGTTCTTCCAGCAGAGCTACGTCATCGACAAGCGGATCACCCCCCGGTTCATCAGGTACGAGAAGGCCGACCTTTGGATCGGCATCGTCGTCGTGGTCCTCGGGGCTGGGGCCATCATGGGCTTCACCGCCGCCGCGTTCGCCGGGCACGCGGGCGCCGGGCACTTCACCGACGCCGCGGGCATCGCCCAGGGCCTCCAGGCGCACGCGGGCCGGATTGCCGGGGTGCTATTCGCGATAGCGCTGCTCGACGCCTCGATCATCGGCGCGTTCGCGGTCTCGCTGTCCACCGCCTACGCGATCGGCGACGTTTTCGGTCTCCGGCATTCGCTGCACCGCGGGGTGAAGGGGGCAAAGGGGTTTTACGCGATCTACGGCGGGCTGGTGCTTCTCGCCGCGGCGGTCGTGCTGATTCCCGGCTCGCCGCTCGGGCTGCTCACCGAGGGCGTCCAGGCCCTGGCCGGGGTGCTGCTGCCGTCGGCCGCCATCTACCTGCTGCTGCTGTGCAATGACCGCGAGGTACTCGGCCCGTGGGTCAACGGCCGCCGGACGAACCTGTTTACCGGCGCGGTCGTGGCCGTCCTGGTCGCGCTCTCGCTGATCCTCACCGCGTCGGTGCTGTTCCCTGGCATCACCGCCGGCCAGATCCTCGCCATCATCGCCTGCTGCTGCGGCGCCGCGGTGGTGCTCGGCGCGGGCTGGCTGGCATCCCAGCGGCTGCACCCGGTGGCCGAGGTCGACCGCTCCGGCCGGGAGAACTGGAGGATGCCCCAGCTGGCCCTGCTCACCAGGCCGCCGGTACCCGCCGGGCGCAAGATCGGCATGACGGTGCTGCGGTCCTATCTGGCCGTGGCGACGGTTCTGGTCATCGTGAAGATCGTCCAGCTAGCTCTCGCGCACTGACCGGGCGGGATTTCGCGGCTGGCCCGTCATGGGGCGCACTGAGCCCGATGACCGGAGGGCGCAACCGGCCCGCGGTGCTCCCTATGGCCGCGGGCTCAGGTGCTGCCCAGCCGGACGGCCTTGACGATCAGCAGGACGACGGAGATCACGAGGTAGCCCCGGAGCAGCAGCACGCCCAGCTTGGTCCCCGGGGACCAAGCCACGGGCTTGAGCAGGGCGAGCGGGGGCATCCGCCAGTTTGTCCGCTCCTGCTGCGTCATCTGCACCGGGGCTGGCCGGGCAGCCCGGCCGCCCCGGCGCTGGGCGATCTCCAGCCAGAGGCCAGCCCCTCCGCCGCCCACCAGGAGGGCGATGGCGAGGACTACCGCGATCTCGATGACGTTGAGGCTCGGAAACACCGTGCTGACCACGAGCGTGCCGGACAGGGTGAGCAGGACTCCGATGATTACGCAGGCCAGGACGTTGAGCCAGCGCTGGTTGACCCAGGGACCGAGGACCTCCCGGTCGTTGCACAGCAGCAGCAGGAACACCGAGGCGGACGGCAGCAGCACCCCGGCCAGGGCCTGCACGCCCGTGGTGATCAGGCCGAGCGGGGCCCCGGGGATGAGTACGATGCCCGCGGCTACCACCACGAGACCGGAGTAACTGAGGTAGAACGGCCTGGCGTCGCGGAAACTACGGTGCAGCGAGTGCTTCAGGCCGAACACATCGCCGAACGCATAGCTGGTGGACAGGGTCACCGCCGAGGCGCCGATGATGCTCGCGTCGAGCAGCACGATCGCGAACAGCGCGCCGAACGCGTAGCTATGGGCCTCCAGCGCGCGAGCTACCCCGAGGGCATCGGTGAACTTCCCGACGAGGTTCGTGCCGCGCACCGCGAACACGGCCACCACTTCGATCGCGATCGCCCCGGTCACGACCACGACGGCGCCGAACGAGGTGTCGGCCCGCTCGTAGCCAATGAACCGGGGCGTGATGCGCTTGTCCACCACGTTGGACTGCTGGAAGAACAGCTGCCAGGGGGCCACGGTGGTGCCCACGATCGCGATAATGAGCAAGATCGAGGTCGAGCTGGCGCCACCCTGGATTCCCGGCACCACGAGGTGGTAGAGGATCGAGCCGTAATGTGGCCCCGACAGCAGGGCCAGCGGGTACAGCACCAGGCTGGTCGCGATGAACAGGAAGATCGCCCGTTCCCACCGGCGGAAGCTGCCGCTCGCGGTGATGACTACCAGCAGGACCGCGGTCAGCGGCACCGAGATGTACGGGCTGACGCCGAAATAGCGGAGAGCGAGCGAGACACCGATGAACTCGGTGACGATGGTCAGGAAGTTGAGCACGAACAGGTCCCCGACGCTGAACCAGCCCCAGAATCTGCCGAACCGCTCGTTGATCAGCCGGGCATGCCCGACACCGGTGACCGCGCCGAGCCTGACCACCATCTCCTGGTTCACGATCAGCACCGGAATCAGCAGCAGCAGTACCCACAGCAGGCTGTAGCCGTAATTCTGGCCGGCCTGTGCGTAGGTCGAAACGCCGCCCGCGTCGTTGTCGCCGACCATCACGATCAGGCCAGGCCCGACGATGGCGAGGAAGGTCACCAGCCTGCGGCGCAGGTTGCTGGAGTACTCGTCGTCGAGCCTGATCCGGCCCAGCGCCCCTTCGATGTCGCCGATATGGGCTGAGTCGAGCACGGCCGTCGGCTGCGTCAGCGAATGTCCGGATGGGGCGGCGGGACCGGCGGCGGGACCGGCGGCGGCGGGACCGGCGGCGGCCGGGCCGTGGGGCGGTTGCGAGCCAGGGCGGCCCGCGGGGCGCCCGTCTTCCGGCGTGGGCTCGGGACCGCCCGTCACGTTGGCTCTCCGCGGTGGGCGTCGGGCGGCTGCGCGGCCTCCCGGCGCCGCCAGTCCTCAGGCAGGGTGACCTCGAGCACATCGTCCACAGTGATCACCCCGATCATCCGCCGGCGCTCGTCGACGACCGGAATGGTGATCAGGTTGTAGTCGCTCATCAGCACCGCGACGTCCACGACGTCGGTGTCCGCGCCGACCCGGACCGGATCGTCGTCGTAGATGTCGCGGATCCGGGCCAACGGGTCTGACTGGATGAGCCCGACCAGCCTGGCGACTCCGCACAGCCTGCCCTGCTCATCGAGCGCGTGCACGCTGGTGAGTGCCTCGGGCTGGAGGCTCGCCGAGCTGGCGACCGCGGCGAGGGCGTCACTGACCTCAGCGTCAGCGGAGACGGCCAGGAAGTCGACGCCCATCAGCCCGCCCGCGCTCGTCGGATTGAAGCCCATCAAGGTCAGCACCTTGGTGCGCTGCCCAGGCGGCAGCAGATCAAGCACCGGCTGCCTGCGCGCCTGCGGCAGCTCGGCGATGGCGTCCGCGGCATCGTCGGCGCGCATTCGCGCCAGCACCTCGGCGATCTCGACGTCGGTGCGCGCGCCCAGCAGCCGGGTCGCCAGGTCCTCGTCGAGCTCCTCAAAAACATCGGCCTCTAGCTCCGGATCGGCGTGAACATGCCCCAAGATCTCCGTTTCCTCCTCCTTCGAGGCGTCCTCAAGCAGGTCGGCGATCTGGGCCGGCTTAAGCCTGCGGATCCGCGCGAACGAGCCGCGCAGCAGGACGCTGCTGGTATGCCCGATCAGCGGCTCGAACTTCGACCACTCGCGGAACGAGTGCTCATTCTGGTCGCCCGCCCCGCGGCCGCCGAGGCCGAAGATCCGGCGGCCCCGGCGATGGGTGTCTACGCCAGTCAGTACCCAGTCCCCGCCCCGCTGTTCGAGCTCGAGGTCGGCGGCCTTGATGAGGTGGGCGTTCTCCACGTCGATCAGCCGGTGCCCGAGCACATCCGCCCGGAGCAGCACCTCGCCCTCGCGGCGGTCGAACCTGCGCAGGTCGAGCTTGGCACTGGTGAGCTTGAGCACCTCCCCGTCGAAGGCGCCCACCTGCTCAATCGGGACATAGACCTCGCGGCTGCCTACGGCGCCGACCAGGCCGGTCACGAGCGGCGGTTCCGCGCCTCGCAGCCGCACGATGACGTCAGACAGCCGGCCGATCGACTCGCCGCCGCGGTCCGTGAGCGGGCGCCGCAGCAGTTCCGACAGGTGTAGCGTCCGCGCGCTGCTCGCTCTCGGTGCAGGTGCGGCCGGTGTCGTGGTCATGGGATTGCCTCTCCTGAGAGGATCAGATGCCGTCATTCCTACCCGGATCGCGCCCGGCACGCGGCCCGTTACCGGGGTACCGGCAGGTGCGGCGCGGCAGACCGGCCGGCGCCCGACTCACCAATCCTTTCCCTGCGATGGTATGAAGGCCTCGTCAGGGGTGCGATTAAGCGGAAGGTAAACATCAGGTGGCCATGCGAAAAGCTGTCACCCTGCTAGGCGGGCAGAGTGATCTAGGCGAAACGCTTGGCTACTCGATCAAGCGGCGCCTGCTCGGCCCGCCGATGGTGAACGAGCAACTGGCCGAGGAGCGGCTGTCCAAGCCGATCGCGCTCGGCGTTCTCGCCCCGGACGGGATCTCCTCGTCCGCCTACGGCACCGAGGAAATCCTCATCGAGCTGCTGAAGGGCGGCCTCGGTGTCGCGGCCTTCACGCTCATCCTGCCGCTGACCGGCGTGGTGCTGTTCGTCATGGCGCTGGTGGTGCTGTCCTACCGGGAGGTCGTCACCGTCTACACCCGGGCCGGCGGCTCCTACGTGGTGGCGCGGGAGAACTTCGGGCCCCGGATCGCGCAGGTCGCCGCGGTGGCGCTGCTCATCGACTATGTCGTGACGGTTGCCGTCCAGGTCGCCGCGGGCACCGCGGCGGTGGCCTCGGCGGTCCCGGCACTGAACCACCCCCAGGTGCTGAAGTACATGTCGATCAGCATCGTGATCCTGATGTGCTACGGGAACCTGCGCGGGATCCGGGAGGCGGGCCGGTCGTTCGCGGTACCCACCTACCTGTTCTCGGCCGTGGTGATCCTGATGATCGTCGTGGGCCTGTTCAGGGAGGCTTTCGGCGTGCTGCCGCTCTACCAGCCGCATGCCGGCACGGTCTCGGGCCAGCCCAGCCACAGTGGCCTGATCGCCTACGGGATGGTGTTCGTGCTGCTGCGGGCGTTCGCCAACGGCGGTTCCTCGCTGACCGGCATCGAGGCGGTCTCGAACGCGGTGAGCGCGTTCCGGCCGCCCGAGGGCATCAACGCCCGCCGGGTACTGGTGACCGAGGGCCTGATCCTCGGGACCCTGGTGGCCGGGATCTCCTGGCTGGCCCATGCGACCCACGCGACGCCCTACACCAGCGGCGTGCCCACGGTCATCTCCCAGGAAGCCAGGCTGGTCTTCGGGCCCGCCACCTTCGGCACGGTCATGTACGTCCTGATCCAGACCGCGACCGCGCTGATTCTCTATACCGGGGGCAATACGAGCTTCAACGGGTTCCCGTTCCTGGCCAGCTTCGTGGCTGAGGACGCGTTTCTGCCCCGCTGGCTCACCAAGCGCGGCCACCGGCTGGTGTTTTCCAACGGGATCATCGTGCTGGCGGTGCTGTCCTGCCTGCTGCTGTTCGCGGCCGGGTCGAACGTGAACAACCTGGTGCCGTTCTACGCGATCGGGGTGTTCACGGCATTCACCATGGCTGGCTTCGGGATGGCCAAGTACCACCACCGGATGAAGGAGCCTGGCTGGCGCCGGAAGCTGGTGGTCAACTTCTCCGCCGGGGTGGTCACCGCCGTCGTCGTGGTCATTTTCGTGATCACGAAGTGGTCGGAGGGCGCACGCATCGTGGTGGTGCTCTTCGTGATCATGGTGCCGGTCCTCATCCGGCTCAACCGGGAGTACCGGATGGAGGCGCGGGTGCTGGAGGGCATCGGCACCAGGCGGAAGCTGCCCGCCCCCCCGACCTACCCGCGGCGGACGGTCTTCCTGTTCGTGGACAGTTTCGACCTCGCGACGCTCGCCGCGCTGCGGTATGCGCGCAGCCTGCGGCCCACGACGCTGCGCGCCGTGCATTTCGTCATCGACAGCACGGAGGCCACGAAGCTGCGCCAGGAGTGGCTGCGGGCCAACACCGGCGTGGTGCTCGACTTCATCGACTGCCCGGACCGGCGGCTGACCAGGGCGGCCGCAGAACTAGTCAACGCCGAAGCCGAACTGCCCGGAGTGGGCGTGACCGCGATCCTGCCCCGCCGGGGTTACTCACCGCTGCTGGGCAGGCTGCTGCACGACCGGACCGCGGACAAGATCGCCGGGGTGGTCAGCCGCATTCCGCACGCGGCCGCCACGATCGTGCCGTTCGATGTCCGCAGCAGGCTGGAGGCGCTGCACGGCAGGCAAACGGGACACGGTGAACATCCGCTGGCAGCGGTGGCTGGCGGGGAGCACGAGGAGCGCGGGGAGCACGAAGAGCGCAGGGAGCGCAGGGAGCGCGGGGAGCGCAGGGAGCGCGGGGAGCGCGGTAAGACGGAACCGGCGGGCCGCGAAACGGCCCGGCGGTCAGCGGGGCGGGCCACGGACCCGCCGGGCCCGGCCGGCGAACGTACGATGCCGGGGCCGGCCCCCCGGGGAGCGGAAGGGGGGCGTGGCGCGGAGACCACCGCGGCGGCGGCCGACACCGCGGCGCCGCGGACGCCCAAGGCGGGCGAGACCACCGGATCGCGCGAGACCATGGCGGGCGAGACCACCGGACCACCCGACACCACGGCGGGCGAGGTCATGGAGCTGCGCGAGACCACAGATGCCCGCCAGAGCACAGATGCCCGCCAGACCACGGATGCCCGCGAGACTACGGATGCCCGCGAGACCAAGGAGTCGCGCGCCGATGGGCCCGGGCCAGCTGACGAGACAACTACGGAGCCGGGCGCCGCGGCCGCGGAGCTAACGCGGGCCGGTGAAACGGTGCGTCCGGAGACAGGGGGGTATGAGCGCCCCGCCCCGTCCGCTGGAGTCCGCCCGCTTGGCGCGCTGAGCGAGCCAGGCCGGGCCACGGTGGAGGGCCGCGTGATCGCCGTCGAGATCAGGCCGGTCGAGCAAAGCACGGTGCTCGCCGCGGAACTCGCCGACTCGACCGGCCAGCTGACCGCCCTGTTCTATGGGCGATCACACATCCCCGGCCTGGACTGCGGAGCGCGGGTCAGGCTGCGCGGGCACGTCGGGATCCGCGAGGGCGGAGTGGTAATGATCAACCCCGCGTACGAGCTGCTAGGCCAGGGCCAGCCAGAACCCCCGCCCGGCGAGGGCCCGACCGGGAAGGATCAGCGGCGCGGAAAGCGGCCGTGACGAGGGACGCCTTACGAACCGGGCAATCCGTCCGAATCATCACATAATAGTCCCTAGAGCATTTCTCTACCGGTGGGTAATATCGAGCTACGCCACTTTCGGGGAGACTGCCCGTGAGCACTTACGATCATTACGCGACTCCCGTCGAGCTCGGCACCTGGGACGTGCCTGCCGCTGGCGCCACCCGGTTCAGCTGGGAGTACGACAACGGCCGCAGCCGCTTGCTCGATCTCTACCAGCGGGGCAAGGACAAGCAGTGGGACGCGGCGAAGCGGATCGACTGGGACATCCCGGTCGATCCCACCAACGTGATGGAATTGCCCGACGAGATGAGCCCGATCTACGGCTCACGCCAGTGGAACCTGCTGTCCGAGGCCGAGCGCGGCGAGCTAGGGCATCACCTCTCGGCCTGGCTGTTCAGCCAGTTCCTGCACGGCGAGCAGGGCGCGCTGACCGTCGCGGCGCGGATCGTCGAATCCGTACCCGACATGGACTCGAAGTTCTACGCCGCGACCCAGGCGATGGACGAGGCCAGGCATGTCGAGCTGTACTCCAGGTTCATGCGGGAGAAGATCGGCCTGTACTACCCGGTCAATTCCGACCTGGCGAAGCTGCTCGCGGACTCACTCAGCGACTCTCGCTGGGACCTGCCATACCTGGGCATGCAGGTGCTCATCGAGGGGCTGGCCCTGGCCGCGTTCGGGGTGCACCGGGACATGGCCAACAACCCGCTAGTCAAGCAGCTACTCGCCTACGTCATGCAGGACGAGGCCCGGCACGTGGCGTTTGGCCGCCTGGCCCTGCGCGACTACTACGCCGAACTCACCGAGGCCGAGCGGGCTGACCGCGAGGAGTTCGTCGTCGAAGGCTGCTACCTGATGCGCAACAGGTTCCGTGCGCAGGAGGTCTATGACCGGATGGGCTTCGACGTCGACGAGTGCCTGGAGTTCACCGAGCACTCGCCGATCCAGCAGGCGTTCAGGACGCTGCTGTTCTCGAGGATCGTGCCGTGCGTGAAGGACATCGGGCTGTGGGGGCCGAAGGTGCGGCACGCCTATGCCGACCTCGGCGTGCTCGAAGCCGCCCAGACCGACCTTGAGGTGCTGATGCGCGACGATGAGGACATCGCGGAGCGGGTGGACGCCCAGAAGTACGCGGCCGAACTCGCCGCCAGAACCGTCGAGGTCGACACCGCGGTGGCGGATGGCGCCCGCTAGCGTCAGCCGTGCTCCAGTCAGCATCCGCTGCTGGTGAGCATCCGTCGCTGGTGAGCATCGGCTGCTGGTGAGCATCCGCCGCTGGTGAGCATCCGGCCGTCGTGGCCCGGGCCGCGGGCAGCTTTCCGGGCGGAAGCGGGCCCGCGTACCATCCTCAGATGAATGATCTGGCCATGCCGCCGTTTCCGCCCGCCTTCGCCTGGGGCGTTGCCACCTCCGCTTACCAGGTCGAGGGAGCAGTGGCGGAGGACGGCCGGGGTGACTGCGTCTGGGATGTATTCTGCCGCCAGCCTGGCGCCATTCGGGACGGGCAAACCGGCGAGATCGCGGATGATCACTATCACCGCTGGCCGGAGGATCTCGAGCTGATGGCCAGGCTCGGCGTTACCAGTTACCGGTTCTCCATCGCCTGGCCCCGGGTCCAGCCGGACGGCAAGGGGCCAGCCAACCCGGCCGGGCTTGAATTCTACGAAAGGCTGACCGACGCTCTGCTGGCCCGCGGCATCACTCCGGTGCCGACGCTGTTCCACTGGGATCTGCCGCAGCCGCTCGAAGACGGTGGCGGCTGGCTGGCCAGGGACACCGCATACCGGTTCGCCGAGTACGCCGGTCTGGCCGCACGGAGGCTGGCCGACCGGATACCGATGTGGATAACGCTAAACGAGCCGTGCGTGGTAACTCTCAACGGCTATGCGCAGGGCACGCACGCACCAGGGCGGACGCTCGGACTCGGTGCCCTGGCCGCCGCCCACCACCAGCTGCTCGGCCACGGCCTGGCGGCCGCGAGCCTGCGGGCGGTCGGGGTCGGGCAGGTGGCGACCACCAACAACTACTCCCCGGCCTGGCCCGCCAGCCACTCCGCGGACGATGTAGCGGCCGCGGACGCGTTCGACGCGCTGCACAACCGGCTGTTCACCGACCCGCTGCTGCTCGGTTTCTACCCGGACCTGTCCGCGTTCGGCCTGGGCAGCGACGGCCCGGGCGCCGTCCGGGACGGCGACCTGGCGATCATCGCCGCCAATCTGGACGCGCTCGGGGTCAACTACTACAGCCCGGCCAGGCTCTCCGCGGCGACTGGCGGCCCGGTTCCATACCGGAGGGAAGACATCCCTGGCTATCCGAAGACCGCGTTCGGCTGGCCGGTGGTCCCGTCCGGCCTGAGCGAGCTGCTGACCGGGCTGCGCGAGCGTTATGGCGATGCCTTGCCGCCCATCTATGTCACCGAGAACGGCTGCTCGACCGACGACGAGCCCGCCGCTGACGGTACCGTCGACGACCAGCCCCGGATCGGCTACCTCGACGGTCATATCCGGGCGCTACGCGACGCGATGACGGCCGGCGTCGACGCGCGCGGGTATTTCCAATGGAGCCTGCTGGACAACTTTGAGTGGGCGCAGGGGTACCACCAGCGCTTCGGGCTGGTGCACGTCGACTTCGCGACCCAGCGGCGTACCCCCAAGGCATCGTTCGGCTGGTACCGGGACCTGATCGCCGCACAGCGCACCGGGAACGCTGAGCCGGACGCCGGATGATCTCCGCCGGTTCTCATCGATCAGTGGATCGCCTGCTGGGTTGACCTCTTCCACCCGGCGTCACGGCCAGCCGGCGCCGGGCGCGGGCGCCTCAGCGACGAGCACCTGGCCGGTCCGCTCCTGACTGGTCATGTTGTCCATGCCGCGCCACTGCGCCGCCATCATGAACAGGCTTCGGCCGTCAGCGCCGCCGAGCATGCAGGCGAAGCAGCCGCGGTCAAGCCCGATCGCCTGCAGGACCGCGCCGCCTTCGCGGACGCGCACGCAGCGCTGGTTGGGGACGTCCGCGTACCAGACCGCCTGCTCGGCGTCGATGCAGATGCCGTCGGGCACACCATCGCCGAGGTCGGCCCAGACCCGGCGGTTCGACAGGCTGCCGTCGGTGCCGATCTCGAAAGCGGTGAGCCGGTGGCCGTAGGACTCGGCGACGATCAAAGTTGAGTTGTCGGGCGTCACCGCCATGCCATTGCCGAACGCGATGTCATCGGCCACCGGCCGGGCCGAGCCGTCCGGGGTGATCAGCACGACAATGCCCGGAGCGAACTCGGCGCCCGCCATCGGGTCGGAGCCGCCGCCGTTGACGTAGGTGTAACCGCGCCCATCCGCGACGATCTCGTTGAACACCGAGCCGAGACCGGCCAGATCTGCATGGGTCACCAGCGATCCGCCCGGGTCCTGGCGCAGGACAAGCCCTTCGCGCCCGGACACCACCAGCAATCTGCCATCGGGCAGCCAGTCGATGGAGTAGGGCAGGGTCGTCGGGACGCGCGCCATGACCTCGCTGCTGCCGTCGAGACCGAGGCGGACGATTTCCTGCGTTCCCCAGTTGCAGAACCATAGGTGGTCCTGGTGCCAGCGCGGCGACTCGCCGAACGCCAGACCTGTCAGCAGAATGCGCGGTCCTGGCACTGCGCCTCCTCGGCTCGGGCGCCCAGCCGGGCGCAGGCGTAACGGACGTGACCGTAGTCGGCTGGTTTCGGGCTGCCCGCGGCGGGGCGACCGGCAGCTCAGACACCGGTCAGGAAACTCGCCAGCGCAGACGGCTGCGCCAGCGCGATCAGGTGGCCGCCGGGAAGCACGTCGGGCTCCACCCCCAGCCGGTCCCGCGCCACCTCCTGCTGGAACCCGACCGGGAAGAACCGGTCGTCGCGGCCGGCCACGACCCTGATCGGCACCGCCGGCCAGCTGCCGAAGTCGCAGGCCGACCCGAACACGGCGCTGGCCTCGGGCCGCTGGTGCCGCGCGCCGCTGGCCACCACCTCAGGCGGGACGTCGTGCAGGAAGTAGGCCGCCTCATCGAACTCGGTGCCATAGCCGCCCCGCTCCGCGGCCGCCACACGTGCCTCGAGCCAGCCCGTGCTGGCCCACCAAGCGCCGGGCGTCTCACCGGGCGACGGGATCATCGCGTTCACCAGCACGACCGCTCGCAGCGGGGCCTTGGCGGCCACCAGCGGCGCGGTGAATCCGGCCAGCGACTGCGCGACCAGGATGACGTCGTCCCGGCTGCCGATCGCGCTGAGGACCAGATCCGTGTACTCGGGCAGCCCGGCCGCCTCGTCGTCACCTGGCAGGTCGACAGCGGTCGGCTGGTGTCCGGCCTGCTGCAGCAGCGGGACCACCCGGTGCCAGTACCAGGCAGCGCCGCCGGCGCCCGGGATCAGGACGAAGCCACTCATCTGCCACCCTTCACGGCGAAGGCGCGTCCGGAGGCTGGAAGCCCCGGAACAGCTCGCGCGGCCAGTGATCCCAATTTAGGACTGTAAGCTCCTAAAACACAACTTGATTAACTATAATCGCTGCATGCCGACTGCCCGACGCTACGAAGACCCGTGCGGGATTGCGCGGGCCCTCGACCTCATCGGAGATCGATGGGCGCTGCTGGTCGTACGCGAACTGATCTTTGGGCCCAAGCGATTCGTCCAATTGCGCGGCGATTTGCACGGAATCAGTCCGAACGTCCTCGCCCAGCGGCTGCGCGACCTCGAGGAGGCGGGCGTGGTGCGCCGGGGCATGCTCGACCCGCCGGCCAGCGTCCCGATCTACGAGCTCACCGGCCGCGGTCTGGGGCTTGAGCCCGTCCTCATCGAACTGGGCCGCTGGGGCAGCCAGGAGCAGCTGCAGACGTCCACGGACATGACGGTCAACGCGCTGCTGCTCGCCCTCAAGACCGTGTTCGATCCCGCCGCCGCGGCCGATGCCACGTTCGCGCTGCGGATCGCCGGCGACTGGTTCGGCCTGCGAGTGGCTGGGCAGGCCATCGAGGTCACCCGGGGCCGTACCGAGCAGCCCACCGTAATCCTCGATGCGGACCTGCCGACGCTGCGCGCGGTGGCCTTCGGCCGCGAGGCAATCACTGTGGCCGAACGCGACAAGCGCATGATCATCACCGGCGACCGGCGTGCCGCCGAGCGCTTCGCGGCGATGTTTATGGTCCCGGCCGCGCAGCCGTCAGCGGAGCCGTCACCGGAGCCGTCAGCCTGATCGCCAGGCACGAGTGCTTGCTGTGCTGGTGGGCTTGGCGGTGTAGGCCTCGATCTGCTCCCGGATGCCGTCGGCGGACTCAGCGTGCACCATGACCGGCGGGACCGCGCCGACGATCCTGGCGTGCCAGAGGCCGTTGACCAGTCCCACCCACGCTTCCCATCCGGGGTACTCATCGGCGATAGCAGCCGCTTGGTTGTTGTTCATGCTGACATGATACGAGCTTGCCCGTGCTATGCCTAGCTTGACTCAGCTGGGCTTAGGAAGCTGCAGGTCAGCGGTGCATAGCCTGGCTCTTGTGACCGAGCCACCGGACATCAACACGGGCGGGCCCGCGCTGATCTACGTCCAGGTGGCCAACCACATCGCGGCCAGGATCGCCAGCGGGGATCTCCCGCCCGGCTCGAGACTGCCCGCCGAGCGGAATCTCGCGGTGGAGTATGGCGTGGCGTACGACACGATCCGCCGCGCGACGAAGGTGCTGCGCGAGCGGAATCTGATCGTGACGGTGCATGGCCGTGGGACCTTCGTCAGCGAGCACGTCAGCGAGGGCTAGGGACCCGCGCTATCGTCTGGCTATGTCCGGAACCGGCCCGCTTGAGCGGCCAGATCACGCCATCCGCGGGGCCCTCGCCCAGTCTGCGGCCCGGGGCGCCTGCGGCTTCTTCTTCGACTTTGACGGCACTCTCGCACCGATCGGGCCCGACCCTGAGGCAGTTCAGCCGGTGCCAGGGGTGACCGACCAGCTCAGGGAGCTCGCCAGGCTGGCCGAGAAGGTCGGCATCATCTCGGCCCGCCCGGTACAGTTCCTGGCTAGCCGCTTCGGCAGCGCCCCCGGCCTGTCGCTGTACGGCCTCTACGGATTGGAGGCCATCCGCGACGGCGTCGCAACCACTGACCCGGAGGCGGAAAGCTGGATCGCCACGATCCAGACCGTCATGGAATCGGCCCGAGACGAGTTGCCGCCGGAAATTTTCGTCGAGGACAAGCGGCTGGCCGTGGCATTCCACTACCGCCAGCATCCGGAGCGCCGGGCCGAAGCCGAGGAATGGGCGCGGGACAAAGCGCGCGAGTACAAGCTCGCCGAGCAGCTCGGCCGGATGGTCATCGAGCTGAAGCCGCCCATCCCGACCGATAAGGGCACCGTCCTGCGCGCCGAGACCGGCTCGCTGCGGTCAGTGTGGTATTTCGGCGACGACGTCGCGGACGCCGAGGGCTTCGACGCGCTCCGCAGCAGGCAGGAGCGAGACCCCGGCTTCCTCGGGGTGTGCGTGGCAGTGGCGAACGGCGAGGTCGGCCAGGCACTGACCGACCGGGCCGACTTCGCGCTGGCTTCGCCGGCGGCCATGCCCGCTTTCCTGGCGGCGGCGATCGAGGTCTTCTCCGCGGCCGGCTAGCTCACGTGAAAGGCGCTACATGCCGGCTTCGCCATCGTTTCTCCCGCATTCCGTCATTGCCACCCGGCTCCGGACCGCCGGTTGCGTCTTCGCCGAGGACGAAGCGCGGGTGCTCATTTCCGCGGCCCGGACACCAGCCGAACTGGCCGCGATGGTGGACCGGCGGGCGGGCGGCCAGCCCCTTGAGCACGTCGTCGGCTGGGCCGAGTTCTGCGGCCTGCGGATCGCGGTGGATCCCGGGGTCTTCGTACCCCGCCGCCGCACCGAGTTCCTCGTCCGCCAGGCCGCCGCGCTCGCCGGCCGGGCAGACGAACCCGCCAGTAAGGCCACAATCCCGGCCGGCGAGCCGGTAGCTGCCGGCGAGCGGATTCCGGGCGGTCAGCCGGTTCCGGGCGGTCAGCCAGTTCCGGGCGGTCAGCCAGTTCCGGGCGGTCAGCCAGTTCCGGGCGGTCAGCCAGTTCCGGGCGGTGAGGCCGCGCCGGTCGCCCGGCAGCCGGTCGTCATCGACTTGTGCTGTGGTTCTGGCGCGCTGGGCGCTGCGCTGGTCGAGGCACTCGGCCAGGTCGAGTTGCACGCTGCCGACATCGATCCCGCCGCGGTGCGGTGTGCCCGCCGCAACCTCGCGGGCGCCGGGCAGGTGTACGAAGGCGACCTCTACGATCCGCTTCCCGCCCGGCTTCGGGGCCGGGTCGACATCCTGGTCGCGAACGTGCCTTACGTGCCCGCCGAGGAAGTCGGGCTGCTGCCCGCCGAGGCGCGCATTCACGAGGCGCGGGTGGCGCTGGACGGCGGCGCGGATGGTCTCGACGTGCTGCGGCGGGTGGCCGCGGCGGCGTCACTATGGCTGGCGCCGGGCGGTCGTCTGCTGGTGGAGACCAGCGAGCGCCAGAGGCCGCAGGCCGTCGAAATCGTCGCCCTGGCCGGGCTGATCCCGGGGGTGGCAAGTTCAGACGAGCTGAATGCCACCGTCGTCATCGGAACCAGGCCCGGCCGCCCGAGTGCACAGCGCTCCTAGGGAGCGCCGCCGGCAGACAAGCTCCGACGGCTGGTCACCGTCACCACCATGACGCCGCGCTCAACGACCCGCCCCTGGGCTAGCGCGCCCCTCCGCGAGCGCGCGCTCCGGCGAGCAGGCGGTCGATCGCGTCTGTGACCGTGTCAGCGAGCGGCGGCCAGGGGAAGCGCGGCCGACAGATGCGCAGGCTGACCAGCCCGTGCAGTTGCTGCCAGACCAAAGTCGCCGTCTGAAAGGACTCAGGCTCGCCAGGCGGGCCGCCCAGGCAGGCGGCGATCGCCTCGATCAGCCGATCGAAGGCCGGCCGACGCACCTGTTCCTGAACGCTGCCCTCGCCCAACGGCGGCGGCGGCAGGGGGTTGGAGAACATGATCCAATACTGGCCGGGATGGTCCAGCCCGAATTCGCAATAGGTCAGCGCCACCGCCAGGACCCGTGCGCACGGGTCAGCCAGGCCGCTGGCCGCCTCACCCTGCAACCGCGCCAGTTCGTCGAAATGCCGCTCCGCAACTGCCCGCACCAGGGAGTCAACGTTGTCGAAGTGCAGGTAGACAGAGGTCGCCGCGACGCCGACCGCGCGGGCGACCGCCCGCAACGATAGCGGCGGGCCTGCCGGATCCTCCAGCAGGCGGCTGGCCGCCTCGATGATGTCATCCCGCAGGCGCTCGCCCTGACCACGCGGGTTCGGCTGACGGCGCGAGTGCTCAGCGGCTGATGCGGTCATCAGCATCTCCTCTCGCCGGTCCGCTGGGTCTGCCGCTACAGGCTACACCCGTTGCGCTACGCCTGAACATTTATATCGTCCAAACTGTATTGACACCTGTAGCGCTATGGCCGTACAGTCAAGTCACACAACGCCCGTAGCCCTACAGGTGAACGCCTAGGAGGCCGATCATGAGTACCGCAGTTGCACAGCCTTGCGAGAGGCACCCGAGGGCCATCCCGCTGCCGGTCGCGGCGGCACCAACCCAGACCACGCACGCGTCGCCGCCCGCACTGCCACGATCCGACCAGAACCAGACGTCCGCGCGCTACCGGCGCCGGTGGGGCACGCTCGCAGTGCTGTGCCTGAGCCTGCTCGTCATCGTGGTGGATGGCACCATCGTCAATGTCGCGCTGCCGACACTTACGCGCCAGCTACACGCATCGACCAGCGGGCTGCAGTGGATAGTCGACGCCTACACCCTGTCCTTCGCCGCATTGCTGCTGCTAGCAGGGACACTGGCCGACCGGTTCGGGCGGCACCACGCGCTCACCGGCGGACTGACGCTGTTCGGCGCCGGCTCGCTCGCCGCCGCTTTCACCTCCACGACCACCGAGCTCATCGCCGCCCGCGCGGTCATGGGCGTGGGCGCGGCATTCATCATGCCCGCAACGCTGTCCATACTTACCAGCGTCTTCACGGAGACCACCGAGCGCGCCAAGGCAATCGGCCTGTGGACTGCGGTCAGTGGCCTGGGCGTGGCCGTCGGGCCAACCGCGGGCGGCTGGCTCCTGACCCGCTTCGCCTGGGACTCGATCTTCCTGGTCAACCTGCCGATCGTCGTCGTCGCCCTGGCGGCCGGGCGCTGGCTCGTCCCGGCTTCGCGTGCCGCACAGCCGCGCCGCCTGGACATCGCCGGAGCCGGGCTCTCCGTCACCGCTCTCGCCGCGGCGACCTATGCGCTCATCCAGGCTCCCGCGGACGGCTGGACATCGGCCGCCACCCTGTTCCACCTGAGCGCCGCCGCGGGCTTGCTCGGCGCGTTCGTCGGATGGGAGATGCGCAGCTCGCACCCGATGCTGCCGCTCATCCTCTTCCGCGACCGGCGCTTCAGCGGTGCCGCGTTCGCCATCATGCTGATCTTCTTCGCGCTGACCGGTGGCATCTTCCTGCTGACCCAGATCTACCAGTTCGTACTCGGCTACAGCCCGCTCGCGGCCGGCCTGCGCACGCTGCCCTCCGCCGCAGCACTCGCCATCTGCAGTCCGCTCGGTACCCGTATCGCCCGGCATTTCGGGACGCGGGTTCCGGTCTTCATCGGGCTGGCGACGATGACCGCCGGCCTCGGCCTGTTCGCGACCGCGACGGCCAGCTCTACGTATGCCCATTACGTCACCGCCATGGTCATCCTGTGCGCCGGCATGGGCCTGGCGATGGCTCCGGCCACAGAATCGATCATGCACGAGCTGCCGCCGGCCATGGCGGGAGTCGGCTCCGCGGTCAACGACGCCACCCGCAATCTCGGCAGCGTCCTCGGCGTCGCGATAGTCGGCAGCGTCGCGGCCGCTGCTTACTCAAGCCGCCTCGCGGGCTTCGCTGCGGGGCACCAGGCCGCGACCGCCGCGCGCCAATCAGTCGGCGCCGCGACGGTGATCGCTCGCCGGGTGGGCGGGTCACCCGGAGCAGCCCTGTTCCACGAGGCCACCGCCGCCTTCGTCAGCGGCACCGACCGCGGCATACTCGTCGCCGCGGCGGCCACGCTGACCGGTGCCATCATCGCCGCCCGCGCGCTGCGCACTCAGGGCAACGTCCACCAGACGGAAACCTGATGACGCTCGGCACCGCGCCCGGCCGCTAGCCGTCCGGTCATGGCGGAAACCATCACCGCGAAGAGCGCCTCCGCACCGGCAGAAGCCGTGCGGAGGCGCATTGCCTGATCAGGAACGAAGGGTTCGGGCCCCGTTGCGCTAGCCACCCCGCTCAGCAGCGATGCCGAGGTCCGCTAGGGCCGCGGCGGCAGCGCCCGCACCGCACATCCCGTGGACCCCGCCGCCGGGCGGGGTGGATGCCGAGCATAGGTAGACGCCGGGAATGCCGGTGCGGTAAGGATTCCATCTCGGCGTCGGCCCCAGTATCGTCTGGCGCAGCGTGGCCGCGCCCCCATTGATATCGCCGCCCACGTAGTTCGGATTGTGCTCTTCCATCCGGGCCGCAACGGTGGTCGCGGCGGCCAGGACTATGTCGCGGAAGCCGGGCGCGAACCGCTCAATCTGCGCTTCGATCCGCTCGGTCATGTCGACCGTCGAGCCAGGCGGCACGTGGCAGTAGGCCCATAGCGTCTGCTGTCCGGCGGGCGCCCGGGTCGGGTCTACGACGCCCGGCTGGACCACGATGCAGTACGGCTGATCCGGATGGCGGCCGGCGGCCACCTCGGACTCGCTGCGAGCGATCTCGGCCAGGGTGCCGCCGAGATGCAGGGTGGCCGTTTCCCGGCAAACCTCAGCGGTCCAACCGACCGGCTCCGACAACGCCCAGTCGACCTTGCAGATACCCGGTCCGTACCTGAACCGGCGGAAGGCGGCGGCCGACGCCGACGGCAGCCGGTCGCCCGCCAGCGCGACCAGCTGGCGGGGCGTCACGTCGAGCAGGACCGCCCGGGCGGGCGGCAGGCTGCCGAGTGAGGAGATCCGGCGGCCGGTGACGACCTGGCCGCCCAGCGCGGCCAGCTCGGCGATGAGCGCGTCGACCAGCCGGGCGCTGCCGCCCTCCACGACCGGCCAGCCCGCCGAGTGGGCCAGCATCGTCAGCAGGAGCCCGAAGCCGCCGGTCAGCGGGGCGTCCAGCGGTCTGATGGCGTGCGCGGCCACACCCGCCAGGAGCCCGCGCCCCGCATCGGTGGAAAATCGCCGGGCCAGCCAGCTAGCCGGGGCCAGGCCGGGGAGGCCGAACCTGGCCATCGCGACCGGGTGCGGCGGGACGGAGCGCAGCGGGGCCAGGACGGCAGGCACGATCAGCTCGGCGTCCCGGACCAGCGGGCCGAACAGCCGGCGGTAGGCGGCCGCATCCGGGCCGAGCAGCTGCGCGGTCTCAGCCACCGAGCCGCGGACCGCCGCCGCACGGCCGCCATCGAGCGGGTGGGCGAAGGCGACCCGGGGAGACCGGAGCCTGACCCCGTGCGCCACGAGGTCCGCCTGCCGGAAGAACGGGGAGGCAGCGGCGAGCGGATGCACGGCCGAGCAGACGTCGTGGTGAAAACCGGGCAGCGTGAGCTCCTGGGTCCGGCAGCCACCGCCCGGCGTGTCGGCCCCTTCGAACACCTCAACGGCAACGCCGGCCCGGGCCAGGGTCAGGGCGGCCGCCAGCCCGTTCGGCCCGGAGCCGACCACGATCGCATTCGGAGATCTCATGCCACTGGCGAGCCTACGGCTGGCCAGCGCAGGTCGCCGCTAGCCGGTCTCTGGCGGGGAGTGCTCGCCCTGGCTGGCACATGCCCGCCAGGGCGAGCCGGATGAGCCGGTATCCCCCGTATCATCTTTGGGTCCCCAACGAACAGAATCGCATGCTCTCAGCGGCAGGCGCCCGCCGGGGTGCCCGGGGTCCGATATGCGGATGCCCGGCGAGCCGCGTTACTGATCAAATAGACGGCATGGAACGCCTGGATCTGCAGATGCGGTTCATCGCCGAGATTGACCAGCTCAAGAGCGTGCTACGGCAGACGATGCTGGCCGGCCCGAGCCGCCGGGAGAACTCCGCCGAGCATTCATGGCACCTGGCCGTGATGGCCGTCGTCCTGGCCGAGCACGCGCCGAGCGGCACCGACATCGGCCGGGTGCTGGCCATGGTGCTGGTGCACGACCTGGTCGAGATCGATGCTGGTGACCTGTTCCTGTACGCGGACGACGCTCAGCAGGCCAGGCAGGAGGAGGCCGAGCGGGCCGCCGCCGACCGGATCTTCGCGCTGCTGCCGCCGGACCAGGCGGCCAGGCTGCGCGGGCTGTGGGATGAGTTCGAGGAGCGGCAGACGCCCGAGGCGCGGTTCGCGCGCGGGCTGGACCGGCTGCAGCCGATGCTCGCGAACCTGGAGGCCAACGGCGGGACCTGGCAGGAACACGGCATCACCGCGGACCGGGTCCTGGCGAAGGTTCAGCTGATCGAGGACGGGTCCGCGGCGCTGGGGCATTATGCGCGGGACCTGGTCGCCGGGGCGGTACAGGCCGGCCTGCTGGCTCCCGCAGCCGACGGTCAGGCCGGCGCCGGGGCCCCCGCCGGAGACGGCTAACTGGCTGAGGACCGGCCCGATCCCGTGGTGGGCTCCTGGCCGGGGCGCCGCGGCGCCGGGTGCTCGACTACCGCCACGACCCGGCTGGCCATGAAGCGCGCGGTCCGGACCGCGACCCCGCCCCGGGTGAGCTCGCTGACCTCGATCAGCCCGCGCCTGTTCACTACCTCGACGCGACGTCCGGCGCGGGTGGCGGCGACCTCGTAGGTCTTGGTTACTCCGCCCGCGTCCACGACGATCTCGACCTTGTCACCCTTCATCGCTGGCCTCCAGGCTCCCTGACACGCGACACGACCCTGCGTTCCCATGATCATGGGTCCTAGGGGGCGCTCCAGACCCCCCAATCCACCGTGATCATGAGCCATGGGCCTGACTGTGTCATGATCTGTCCTACCCGTGGGGGAGTCTGCGACGCTGGGAGACCGGGAGCGAGGTTTCAGAAGAAGAGCAGCTTAACCGCGGCGATGACCCCGATGACCACCACGAGCACCCGCAGTGCCATCGGCGGCAGGCGGCGGCCGAACTTCGCGCCGAGCAGCCCGCCGATCGTGGAACCGACCGCGATCAGCAGCACCGCCGGCCAGGACACGTGAGCGAACAGGATGAACACCACCGCGGCGGTGCCGTTGACCAGCGCGACAAGGACGTTTTTGGCGCCGTTCACCCGCTGCAGGCTCTCGTCGAGGAAGCTACCGAGCAGGCCGATGACCAGGACTCCTTGCGCCGCCCCGAAATAACCGCCGTAAGCGCCGGACACGAACACGCCCCCGGCCAGCACCGGGCCGCCGTAGCCGGCGGGGCCGGCGGAGCTGTCGGGGGGGCTGGCGGGGCTGGCGGAGCTAGCGGGGCTGGCGGAGCTAGCGGGGCTGGCGGAGCTAGCGGAGCTGGCGGAGCTGGCGTCCGATTGCCGTCGCTTCGCCAGCCAGGCGCCCATCCGCGGCTGGATGACCACGAGCACGCACGCGATCAGGATGAGGACCGGGACTATCTTGCTGAACGCGCTGGCCGGCAGCGACAGCAGCAAGATCGCGCCGGTCAGGCCGCCCGCGGCAGCGGGCACCCCGAGCCTGATCAGTCGGCCCCGCTGCCCGGCCAGCTCGCGCCGGTAGCCGTAGGCGCCGCTGAAGTTGCCCGATACCAGGCCAATGTTGTTCGAGACATTGGCGACCACCGGCGGGAAGCCGAAGGCGAGCAGCGTCGGAAACGTGATCAGCGATCCGGATCCCACTACGGCGTTGATGGCGCCGGCGGCGATTCCCGCGGCGAGGATCGCGATCGCCTCACCGGGCGACACAAGAAATCGCTTTAACGAAGGGCACCGGTACCGGCCCGGTTCAGGGCAGCTGGCCGGCGCGGGCGGTCCACCGTGCCGCGCGGCGCTCGACCATCAGCGGCACCCCGAAGCACCTGGACAGGTTTCGCTCGGTGAACACCTCATGGAGCGGGCCGGCCGCCAGGACGGCGCCCTTGCGCAGCAGCATCGCGTGGGTGAAGTCCTCGGGGACCTCCTCTACGTGGTGGGTGACCAGGATCATGGTCGGTGCCCTCGGGTCGCGGGCCAGCGCCGAAATCCGGCTGAGCAGGTCCTCGCGGCCGCCCAGGTCCAGCGCGGCAGCCGGCTCGTCGAGCAGCAGCAGCTCAGGATCGGGCATCATCGCGCGGGCGATCTGGACGCGCTTGCGCTCCCCCTCGGACAAGGTCGTGAACCTCCGCCTGATCAGGTGCGCGCAGCCCAGCGTGTCGAGCAGTTCCACTGCGCGGGTCACGTCGAAGGAGTCGTAGTCCTCCGCGTTACGGCCGATGATCCCGTAGGAGGCGGTCAGCACCAGATCGATGACCTTCTCGGCGGGCGGCACCCGGTCGGCGACGGCCGCGCTGGCCAGCCCGATCCTGGTGCGCAGGTCGATAAGGTCGGCGCCCTCCAGGCTCTCGCCGAGAATCTCGGCCGTGCCGTCGGTCGGGAGCAGCATCGCGGCGGCGATCTGAAGCAGGGTCGTCTTGCCTGCCCCGTTCGGGCCGATGATCACCCAGCTCTCGTCGCTGTGCGCCGTCCAGTCCACGTCCCGCAACAGCATCGAGTGCTCGTGCCTGACCCCGACCCCGCGTAGCCGCAGAACTTCATCCGACATGCGGCTCCTCCCAAGCAAGCACCATCATCAGGTCGAACCTACGGCATCAGTGCCCAGGCTATGGATCGGCCTGCCGGACTGCGAGCAACGCGGCCTGAGTGCGGTCGGCCACGCCGAGCTTGGCCAGCACCGAACTGACATGAGTCTTGACGGTCTTCTCCGATACCCGCAGGTTTCGTGCGATCTCCCGGTTGGAACGACCCTCGGTGAGCTGGGCGAGGATCTCGCGCTCGCGCCTGGTGAGGGCGCCGATGCCGCCGGCCGTGGGGCCAGCCGCACCGGATCCGACGATCGCGATGGCCGCCTCGGGAGCGAGCAGGGTATGGCCGTCGTTGACCGAGCGGACCGCGCGGACCAGGGCATCAGGATCCACGTCCTTGTACAGGAATCCAGCCGCGCCGGCCTGCACCGCCCTGGTTACCAGGGCGCCCTCGGCGGCGCTGGTCAGCACGAGCGCCCGGGCCCTGATGCCGCGGTTCCGCAGCTCCCGCAGGACCGCGACGCCGTCCAGTACCGGCAGCTTGAGATCGAGAACCAGGACGTCCGGGTCTAGTGCCGCCGCCAGCCCCAGGGCCTGCTCGCCGTCGGCTGCCTCGCCGACCACGTCGATGTCGTCCTGCACGCTCAGCAGCACCTGCAGGCCCTGCCGGACCACGGGATGATCGTCGGCGATCAGGACCCTGATCCGGTCGGCCGGATCCGCCCCCGTCACGGCCGGCCCTCGCGGCGGGCGGCGGCTACCGGGACGGCCAGCCGCACCAGCGTTCCCTTCCCGGGCGCCGAACGAATCGTCAGGGATCCGCCCGCCGCCGCGGCCCGCTCCCGCATCGAGGCCAGGCCAAGACCGACCGGAGCCGCCTCCGGCGCGAAACCGCGCCCGCGATCACCGACCTCGAGTAGGACCCGCCGCTGCCGGACCGACAGCGACACGCAGACCTCGCTGGCACCCGAGTGCCGGAGCGCGTTGTGCAGCGCCTCCTGCGCGACCCGATAAAGGACGGTCTCCCGCTGCGCCCCGACCGAGGGCAGATCACGGGCCTCGAAGACGACCCTGACCCCGTAGGTCCGCCCGGCCAGCACCGAGTAGCTGCGCAGCGAACCGGCCAGTCCGCCCGCAGACAGGTCAGGCGGGGCCAGGCCGTCGATGACGGCGCGCAGCTCGGCGTGCGCCTGCCCGCTGAGCGCGGCCACGCTCTCCATCTCGGTGATGGCCCGGGCCGGGTCCCTCGACACCAGGACCGCCGCAGCGTGCGCTTTCGCCCGGACGCTGAACAGCTTCTGCGACACGGCGTCGTGCAGCTCCCTGGCCAGCCTCGCGCGCTCCTCGAGCACGGAAAGCTGACGGCCGCGCTCGTACAGCCTGGCGTTGGTCAGGGCGATCGCCGCGTGCGCGGCGAACAGGCCGAGCAGCTGCTCGTCACGCTCGGTGAAGCCGCCGGGGTCACGTTTGCTGGCCGCGAAGATCACGCCGAGCACCTCGGCGCCGTCCTTGATCGGCATGCCGAGCACGTCGGCCAGCTCAGGATGGGCGGGCGGCCAGCCCTCGAACCTCGGATCGGCCCTGATGTCGCACAGGCGCAGTGGCTGTCCCTCGCGGAGCAACACGCCAAGCAGGCCGTGCTGGCGCGGCAGCGGGCCGATCGCCTTACGCTGGCGCTCCGGGATGCCGTCCACCACGAACTCGGCGAACGATCCGTGATCGTCAGGCACGCCGATCGCCGCGTACTTCGCGTTGACGAGCGACCGGGCCGAGGAGACGATCACCTGCAGCACGTCACGGGTCGATAGCTGCCGCGCGACCGCCAGTACCACCTGGCTGACCTGCTGCAGGACCTGGTCCTCGCGGCCGGCCGTCGGCTGGCCCGCCGCCGTCCGATCATCGCCCACGATGCGACGCTACCGGCGCTGCGCCCCGAGCGGATCGGCCGCCGGTCCTAGGACCATCGGACCAGGCCCAGCCCGGCCCGCGCCCGATGCGCCTGACCGGCTGCGTTCGTACCGTTTCCAAGCATGAACGAATCCAAGACTGCCATCATCACCGGCGGCTCACGTGGCCTCGGCCTGGCCCTGGCCCGTGGCCTCGCCGAGGCCGGGTACGCGCTGGTGCTCGGCGCGCGAGACGCCGACGCGCTGCGGGCCGCGGCGGCCGGCCTGCCCGCCGGCACGACGGTTACCGCCGTGCCCGGCGACATCGCCGATCGCGGGCACCGCGGTGCGCTGCGCCTGGCCGCCGACCGGCACGGCGGAGCCGATCTGCTGATCAACAATGCCGGGACGCTGGGCGCCAGCCCGCTGCCGCCGATCGCCGACTACCCGATCGATGAACTCCGCGCCGCGTTCGAGGTCAACGTGCTTGCGCCGGTCGCGCTCACTCAGCTGCTGCTGCCCGATCTGCGCCGCCGCGGTGGCGCCGTGCTGTCCATCACCTCTGACGCCGCAGTCGAGGCCTACGCGGGCTGGGGCGGGTACGGGGCCGCTAAGGCGGCGCTTGAACAGGCACTCAATGTGCTCGCCGCGGAAGAGACCATGGTCCGGGTCTGGTGGGTCGACCCGGGCGACCTACGGACCCGGATGCACCAGCAGGCGTTCCCCGGCGAGGACATCTCGGACCGCCCGCTGCCTTCGGCCGTCGTCCCCGCGTTCAGAAGACTGATCCAGGAACGGATGCCGAGCGGCCGGTACCGGGCCACGGAACTGATGCCTTCGGTGGCAGGCCGATGACCATCGACTTCGTTCTCCCGGCCGAATTGGCGGCCCACGAGCCGCCGGAGGCGCGGGATCTGGTTGCCCTGCTGGTCAGCAGGCGGGCGAGCGGCGAGATCAGCCACCACGCGTTCGGGGAGCTGCCCGGCCTGCTGCTGCCTGGCGACCTGATCGTGGTCAACACCTCGGGCACGCTGCCCGCTGCGGTCCGGCTGGCGGACGGACTCGCGGGCGGACTCGCGGGCGGACTCGCGGGCGGACTCGCGGGCGGACTCGCGGACCGGCCCGCGGACGGGCTGGTAGTGCATTTTTCCACGCCGCTGCCGGACGGCAAGTGGCTGGTGGAGCTGCGCGCGGCGGACGGCCCGGCCACCATTCCCTACCGGGGCGGGAACCCCGGCCAGCGGCTGGGCCTGCCCGGCGGCGCGGTCCTCACGCTGGCCGCACGGTTCACCGAGCGACTGTGGCGGGCGAGGCTGTCGACAGCGGTCATCCCCTACCTGCTGCGTTACGGCAGTCCCATCCGGTACTCCTATGTCGACCGAGCCTGGCCGATCGAGTCGTACCAGACCGTGTTCGCCACGCGGCCGGGAAGCGCCGAGATGCCGAGCGCCAGCAGGCCCTTCACCCCCGAGCTCGTCACCCGCCTGGTCGCGAGGGGCATCGTGATCGCGCCCATCACCCTGCATGCCGGCGTCTCGTCTCTGGAAGGCGGCGAGGAACCGTACCCGGAACCTTACGACGTGCCGCCCTCCACAGCCCGGCTGGTCAACCTGACCAGGCAACATGGCGGACGGGTGATCGCCGCCGGCACCACGGTCGTGCGGGCGCTCGAGACCGCGGCGCTAGCCGCCGACGGGATGCACGGCCGCGGGGCCGGGGCGGCTGACCGCGAGGCCGGGGCAGCTGACCTAGAGGCCGGGGCAGCTGACCGAGAGGCCGGGGACACCGAGCGCGAGGCCGGGGCCCGATCTGGCCTGTCGCCCACGGTGTTCCCGTCGGCCGGCTGGACCGAGCACGTTGTCACGCCGGAACGCGGGCTGCGGGCCGTCGACGGGCTGCTCACCGGGCTGCACGAGCCGCGCTCGTCACATCTTCGGATGCTGGCCGCCTTCCACGATCCGGAACTGCTCGGCAGCTGCTACGCGGCGGCGATGGAACGCGGATATCTCTGGCACGAGTTCGGGGACCTGCATCTGCTTCTGCCCTAATGCGCTTCTGCCCTAATGCGGCTCTTCGAAGTTAACCGGGATCGTGTTGCGGTCCGCTGACAGCGCGTGAGTGCTGGAGGGCGCGGGCGCGCCAGCGGTGACGCCGGGGACTTGCACCAGCGTGGAGCGGTGATCAAGACCCCGCGGCTCCTGAGATCATTGGATCTTCCGGAGGGCTCGTGATGCGCAGCGGGCCATGGGCACTGGCCGGCCTCGGCCGCCTGGGCCAGGGCGGATTCTTGTACCTCTTCGACTGAGATTTGGAGGATGTGTTGCCTGGGAAGGGCGGCCTGGTGTCATTGGTCGCCGTACAGGACGCCCTGTATGACCATCCCAGTGTTCTGGAAGTGGCCGTGGTCCTGCAGCTGGCTGGCCGCAGCGGTCGTGGTCCTGTCTGTGCCCCGGCGCCCTGCCGGGGTTGCGGAGCTTCCTTGCGGAGCGGGTGAAGCCAGACGAGGTGCCTGACCGGCTGCGCGCTGGGGGAGGCCTGCCGCGCGAGGTGACCGGCAAGGTGCTGGAGAACCTCATCGGGGACCGGCTCCAGGGCCGGTGAGCCCGGCTGTTTCCGGTGCGCTCATGATCGCCGGGCGGCGGGGCGCCTATGCTGTCGCGGACTGGCTGCCTGTGGCGGGAGCGGGCCCGGAGTCGATGTCTTGACTGGACATGACCGGCGCGCCGGAAGCCTGCGGGAGCTTGATCATCGCGACGGCGGCGATGAATGAGACGGCGGCGAAGCCCGCAGCGGCCAGGAAGCCGGTAGATGCTCCGGTGGCCAGCACGGAGGCTCTGCTGCCTGTCACCCCGCTGGTGGCAGCGCCGGGCTCTGCGGGACCCATTAGGTCAGGTGTGGATCTTCTGATGCTGGGCCAGCATCTCGACGAACTTCTGGATCCGGCGCGCCCGGGTTTCCGGCTTCTTGGCGTCCTGCACCCGGTAGAGGATCGAGTACCGGTTCTGGCTGTCGAGAGCCGCGAAAAACTCGGCTGCGGCGGGGCTGGCCGCCAGCGCCGCCGCGAGGTCTTCCGGCACAGTGGCGGTCTTCGACCCAGCGTAGGCGGCATCCCAGCGGCCGTCCGCCTTTGCGCGTTCGACCTCCGCCATCCCCGGGGCCCGCATCCGCCCCTGCTCGATGAGGGCTGTGACCTTCTCCCGGTTGACCTTGGACCACTTGCTGCGCGGCGTGCGGGGGGTGAATCGCTGGAGCCAGCAGAAGTTGTCGAACTTGTCCTTCTTTCCGTCGATCCAGCCATAGCACAGTGCCGCGTCGAGAGCCTGAGCGTAGTCCAGGCAGTCCACGCCGCGGCCGTTCTTGCGGAGCTTCAGCCAGATCCCCGGACAGGTGGAATGATGCGCCGCGATCCACTCCTCAAAGGCCGCAGCCGACGGGAACTCGATGATCTCTTCCTCACGAGCCACGCCGTCAGTGAATCACAAGACGCCCGTGGCTAGAGCGTGAGCCGGCCAGATGCGGGATCACATGCTGGCGGGACGCGGCGGCGCTGGTTTGCCGGGTTGCGGAAGGAATAGGCCTGGCGGGCCTCCAGCTTGGCGATCCAGTTCAGGCTCTCGGCCGTGGCGTTGCTCACCCCGGTCAGCACTGCGGCTACGATCTCCTCCTCTCACCGGGAGACGGTGCGGGCGAGGGTGACCAGCTCGGGAGTGTCGTCGTTTTGGGCGCACCAGTCATAGAAGCGGAATAGCCGGCCGCGGACGTCACGCTCGCAGGGGGCGGAGCGGGTGATGCGGGCGCGCAGGTTCAGCGCGTCGCGGAGCTTCTCCTTCCCGATCCAGGCGGCCAGGATCTGCTGCCCGTGCCGGCCCCCGCCGAGGGTGTCCATCACCTTGGCGAACTGAGCGGCAGACAGGTGCTCCAGGTTGCGCACCAGCAAGCCCTTGACCCCGTGCTCCGGATCGCCGGAGCGGCCTCGCCGGCCGTAGTGCTCCCGCACCGCCCGGCGCCGCACGTCCCCGGTCATCTTGACCGCGAGCTGCACCACGTGGAACAGGTCAACGACGATCTGCGCCTGCGGCAGCATCCGGCGGATGGCCGCGGCGTAGATGGAGCACATGTCGATGGCCACGACCTCGACGCGGTCACGCCAGCCCGCCGGCGCCTGGGCCAGCCAGTACGCGGCGTCATCGGCGGTGCGGCCCTCGACCTGGCCCAGCAGCCCCTGATCCCCGGACAGGTCGAAGAAACACGTGTGCCAGCGGTCCGCGAGCAACTGGTACTCGCCAGTGTCCGCATCGGCCCGCCTCGGCGACGGTGCAGCCCCGCCCAGCCACCTCCGCGCCCAGCAGCGCGCGCAGCCGTGCCGTCAACCTGCAGCGGGGCGGCACCGCGGGCAGCGATTCGGTGAACGTCACGCGGGCGCTCCTGGCTGGCGCACTTCCACCGCCGCTTGCACCACGCCACCGACACCTCATCCAGGCCCCGGCGCAGGTCCCGCGGCCGGGTCAGCACATACTCGTGCACCAGCGCCGAGCAAGACCCGCAATCCGGGCACACCGCGGCATCCGGGTGATCGGTGGTCACCCAGACGGTGAACGAGCCGTCAGGTTCACGCTCGGCGTCGAAGACCCGCAGGCCTTCCACGCCGAACAGCGCCGATGCCGTATCCTCGGCCACAATGCCCGCGGCTCTCTGCCGATCATGTGTCCTTCGGAAGATCCATGATCCCAGGAGCCGCGGGCGTCTTGATCACGCTCCACGCCGGCGCAAGTCCCCGGCGTCACCGCCAGCGCGCCCGCGCCCTCCAGTAGTCACGCTCTGTCAATGGACCGTGACGCGATCCCGGTTAACTTCGAAGAGCCCCTAATGCCCGGACACACGCTTATGCCCGGTCACTCGCTTATGCCCGGGTGCCCTACTGGCTGAGCATGTCCCTTAGGGTCCGGGCATTACGCACGGCATTGGCGTAGCCGTCGTTGTTGAAGTACACGAGCACGTCTTTGCCCTGACATTCCCATTCCCTTATCCGGTCGGCCCACCACCGCAGGCAATCGTCACTGTAGGAGCCGCCGTACAGATGATTGTCATCCGGGCCGTGCATGCGAACGTAGGCAACGCCTGCCGTCGTTCGCAAAACGCACGGCAGGTGCGCGCCGCTCATGACGCAGTAAGCGGCACCGTGCTGGCTGAGCAGCGCAAAGACATCCTCGTGATGCCAGCTGGGATGACGGAACTCCACTGCGACGGCCATCCACCCCGGAATCAGTCGCAGGAAATAGGCCAGCCGGGCGTCATCCCTCGAATGATCCGGTGCGAGCTGGATCAGCAGGACGGCGCGTTTACTGCCAAGCTCGTGCCAGCCGAGACTGATGCGCTCCACCCAGGCCTCGGGCGCCTGCAGCCGTTTCCCGTGCGTTAGGCCGCGCGGTGCTTTAACCGACAGCAGGAACCCTTCCGGCAATCTCCGCTGCCAGCTGCGGAAGGCCGAAATCCCGGGCCAGCGATAGAAGCTGCTATTGAGCTCGACCGTGCGGAAGTCGCTGGCGTAGGCGGCCAGTCGATCCCGCGCCGGAAGGCCAGGCGGATAAAGCTCCGGCTGCCAGTGATCGTAACTCCAGCCAGAAGTCCCGATCCTCGTCACCATACAGGCGATGCCTCAAACAGACGGTGCCTCAACAGACGGTGCCTCAAACAGACGGTGCCTCAAACAGACGGCGTCTCAACAGAGCGTGCCTCAGACCGATGGCGCCTCGCTGGTCGGCTCTGGCCCGACCCCACCGGGAGCGCCTGCACGGCTTACGCCGCCCGCGCTGCCCGCGCCAGCCGCAGCACCTGCATCGGCGAACCGAAGACTCGCATCCAGGAGAGCGCTTCCGCCAGCCGGACGGGTACTGACATCAGCGCAGCGCTCCTGAAGCCGGTGCAGTGACTCACTGTCGCCGAGCGGGAAGGCGGCCTCCAGGCGTGCGCTTTGTCTTACCTCGGGAAGGTCGAGCACGGCGTCGACCAGGCTCGCGCGGCGGCCTGGAGTGATGTGGCCGGACTCGGCACGCAAAGACGCCCGGGCGGTTCCCCCGGATCTTCCCGGAGTGGTCACCTTGGCTACGGCGACCGTGCGGTCATTGTCGTTGACCTCGACGTACTGATGCAGATCATCCTCAGCCATGTTGAGCCTCCAGCCCCGGATCCGTATGGACCCGCGTACCCCCTCGCCCCGGAGCCAAAACCGCAAGTGGTCGGCGGCTATCAGCCAGTGACCACATACGCCCCAGCGGCGTCAGCATCCACTCCCGAGAGGGCAGCGCGCACTTGATTGGTTACTCGAGTGGCGCGGCCAGCGCCGCTTAACTTAGTGTCTATCACAATCTGATCATCGATCAGATTTGGATGTAGCCAGGAAGGCGCATGACCGTCCTAGTCGTGAATCCGCGCGAGCCCGACCCGTCCCCCGCCTCCGGCGGCCCCCGACCACGGCGAGCATTCCGGTGACCGCCGCGGGCGCCCGACGGTGGACGGAGACTGCGGTCCCCGATCTGTCAGGTCGGACCGCGGTAGTGACCGGGGCCAGCGCCGGCATCGGGCTCGAGACGGCGAGGGTGCTGGCGGCCCACGGCGCGCTGGTGATCCTGGCCTGCCGGGACGGGAGTCTCCTACCGCGTCTAGTCGCGTCCGGCCCTACCCTGGGAGATTATGTCCGCGCCTGGCAAGGGTGGCCGCTACCACCACGGTGACCTACGGGCCGCCCTGGTGGAAGTGGCCATCGAACTCATCAGCGAGAACGGCGTGCGTGGTTTCTCCATGGCCGAGGCAAGCCGGCGCCTAGGTGTGGCAGTCAGCGCTCCATACGCCCACTTCACCGATCGCGAGGACCTGCTGGCGGCGGTGGCGGTGCGTGCCTGGGAGGTCTTTTATCGCGAGATTCTCCTGGAGATCGAACGTTCCCAGGGCCCGGAGGCCCGGCTGGCCGGGCTGGCCCGCTGCTACGTGAGGTTCGCCGGATTCAACCGCCCGCTCTTTGCGGTTCTGTTCACGGCGGGGATCGACAAGCGCGACCACCCCGAGATCGAGGCAGCCGAAAGGCCGGTCAGCGATGCGTTGCTCGATTGTGTCAGGGCCCTCTCAGGCGGCGGGAAGTCAGCCGCAGATGACCTGTCCACCGCCCTGGAGGCTACGGCTCACGGCCACGCCATGCTGCTCCTCGACGGGGATTTCGGCGACGGGGATTCCGCGGTCGAGCAGGCCGCCGAGCGAGCAGCCGCAGCGACCCTCGCGCTCATCGAAGGCCGCCATTCCCTGAGCCAGCGAACTGCTTCAAAGCGAGCCCGCTCGTTAGATGCGCGGTAAGCGCCAACGCGGCGCACCGCCAGGCAGACGCGACGCACGGCCAGGCAGACGCGACGCACGGCCAGGCAGTCGCGACGCACGGCCAGGCGGACGCGACGCACGGCGAGGCAAGGCGACGGCCAGCCTGGCCGGGCCGTCCGGGTAGCGTTGACTGCGTTATGCCTGATCCCCAGATAACTCTGCTGGTGACCCTGACCGGCCGGGACCGGCCGGGCGTCACCTCGCGGCTGTTCGCCCTGCTCGCCAGGCACCAGCTGAGCGTGCTCGATGTCGAGCAGGTCGTGATCCGCGGTCGTCTCGTACTTGGCGTACTGCTGTCCTGCGACAGTGCGCCGGACCTGACGGCGATCCATCGGGAGGTCACGGCGGTCGCCGCCGACCTCGACCTCGAAGCAGAGATCACCGCCGGCTCAGGCGAGCCGGGACGACGGCGGGGCCGCCTGCACGTGACCGTGCTCGGGGACCGGCTCGCGCCCGCCGCCATCGCTGCCATCGCCGGGCGGATTGCTGCGAACGGAGCGAATATCGACCGGATCGGCAGGCTCGCGAACCGACCGGTCACGTGCATCGAGTTCGACGTATCCGGGGCCGACCCAAGCCTGCTGCGCACGGCTCTGGCCCGCGAGTCGGTCGCCCAGCAGGTGGACATCGCCGTCCAGCGCGGCGGTCTGCACCGGCGCGCGATGCGGCTGGTCGTCATGGACGTCGACTCGACGCTAGTGGCCGGCGAGGCGATCGACCTGCTCGCCGAGCGGGCCGGCTGCGGCAGACCGGCCGCCGAGCTGACCGCGGCGGCGATGCGCGGCGAGCTGGACTTCGCCACCGCGCTGCGCGAACGGGTCGCGATGCTCGCCGGGCTCGATGCGGGCGTGCTGGCTGAGGTCCGCAAGGAGCTCAAGCTCACTCCAGGTGCCCGTACCCTGATCCGTACGCTGCGGCGCCTCGGCTACCGATGCGGCATCGTCAGCGGAGGCTTCACCCAGTTCACTGATCCGCTCGCCGCCGACCTCGGCCTTGACTATGCGGCGGCGAACACCCTGGAAGTATCGGGCGGGCGGCTGACCGGCCGCCTGACCGGCCGCCTCATCGACCGGGCCGGCAAGGCGGAGGCGCTCAGGGAGTTTGCCGCGGCGGCCGGAGTATCGCTGAGCCAGACGGTCGCGGTGGGCGACGGCGCGAACGACCTCGACATGATCGAGGCGGCCGGCCTCGGGATCGCGTTCAATGCCAAGCAAGCCGTGCGCGAAGCCGCGGACGCCTCGCTCAGCGTCCCGCACCTGGACGCCATCCTCTACCTGCTCGGCATCTCCAGGGATGATGTCGAGGCAGCCGACGCCGAGGACACGGCACTGGCCAGGGCCGCTCGCACCAGCGCCACCGCCCGGTAACCGTCATCGGCTGGTCAGGCGCTATCCGCCAGGCGGCCGCGTGGCTGGCCCGGTAACCGCAGGCGCAGACCGCATCAAGGGGCAGGAGAGCCGAAACCGGCACTGCCTGCCTGATGGATTCGGGAATCGATAAGGAATTTCCTGATGGATTCCCGAATTCATCTCGCTGCGGGTCGACGCTATGAGCCAGGCCGGGGCACCTCAGGATCCGGCCACTGGCACCCAGGACGCGGTCAGCTGCCCGGCGCCGGGTCCGGCGTCCGCCCAGTCGCCCGCCAGATCGATCACGGCGATGGCCGACGACGGGAACTCCGGCCGCCGACCGGTGAGGGTCGCAGCGAGCTGCTGCGCGGCCGGGTTGTGGCCGACATACAGCAGCGTTCCCACCTCTGGTGGGGTCTGCCTGACGATGGCCAGGAGCTGCTCAGCACTGGCGTCGTACAGCCGGGGATCATTGCTGACCTCGATTCCGCTGCCGAGGTCGGCGCCGACATGCAGCCAGGTCTGGCGAGCACGGCGTGCTGTGGAACAGATCACCGCGTCGGGAATGAACTCGTGCGCACGCAGCCAGGCACCAGCCGCCGCCGCGTCGCGCCTGCCTCGCGGCCGCAGCGCCCGTTCGGCGTCCGGGCCGCCAGGCAGCTCTCCTGCCTGCGCATGACGCATCACGATGAGCCGCGGTCCCGCTCGCATGGCAACCATCGTGCGCCACCTCAAGCCAAACGCCGCGCAGGCACGCGGAACCCACGGTCCTTACCTACCTCAGGTCCGCCCTTACAGACCCCGGGTCCGGCCTTACCGGCCGGGGTCCGGAGGGCCGGGAGAGCCCGCCCCGGGTCCGGCCTTACCGGCCGGGGTCCGGAGGGCCGGGAGAGCCCGCCCCGGGTCCGGCCTTACCTGCCCCGGGTCCGGGGGCCGAGTGAGCCTGCACCGGGTCCGGAGCTGCCTGTTCAGGCGGCTGCCGCCGTCTTCCCGCTACCTTCCGCGTCGTCGGCCGGAGCGGCGGGCACTTCAGGGCCACCAGAAGCGATGCTCGTTGAACGCCGCTTGGAGATGACGATCGCAGCTACCACGATCGCGAACGCACCGAGCGCGACACCGGTCCGCAGGCCGGCGTTATGGCCGTATTCCACGACGCTCTGCGCGATCAGCAGCGATACCAGGTTCATGACCTTGATCAGCGGGTTGATCGCCGGTCCCGCGGTGTCCTTGAACGGGTCGCCCACGGTGTCGCCGATCACGGTCGCGGCGTGCGCCTCCGACCCCTTGCCGCCGTAGTGGCCATCCTCGACCAGCTTCTTCGCGTTGTCCCAGGCGCCACCGGAGTTGGCCAGGAAGACCGCCATCAGGGCGCCAGCCGCGATCGCCCCGGCCAGGAAGGAGCCGAGCGGCGCGTAACCAAAGGCAAAACCGACCGCGATCGGCGTCAGCACCGCCATCAGCCCGGGCGTGGCGAGTTCGCGCAGCGAGTCCTTGGTGCAGATGTCGACCACGCGGCCGTACTCGGGCTTCTCGGTGTAGTCCATGATCCCGGGATGGTCGCGGAACTGCTTCCGGACCTCGAACACGACCTGGCCGGCCGCTCGTCCCACTGCCATGATCAGCAGACCGGAGAAATAGAACACCACAGCCGCGCCGATCATGACGCCGACCAGGACATTGGGATGGTCCACCGACAGGCTGAAGGTGCCCGCCGCCTTGCCCAGCGCGGTCTCGACAGTGGTGCGGAACGCGCCGAACAGCGCCGTCGCGGCCAGCACCGCGGTAGCGATCGCGATGCCCTTGGTGATCGCCTTGGTGGTGTTGCCGACCGCGTCCAGGTGGGTGAGCACCGCGGCAGGCTCGCCCTCAAACTCGCCGGACATCTCGGCGATGCCCTGAGCGTTGTCCGACACCGGGCCGAAGGTGTCCATCGAGACGATCACGCCGACCGTGGTCAGCAGTCCGGTCCCGGCCAGCGCCACAGCGAACAGGGCGATGGTCGCGTTGCCGGTACCGAGCAGGAAGGCCAGGTAGACGGCCCCGCCGATGAGCAGCGCCGAGTAGACGGCGGACTCAAGGCCGACGGCTATCCCCGACAAGATGACGGTCGCGGCCCCGGTCTGCGAGCTTTCGGCGATCTCGCGGACCGGCCGCCTGCTGGTCTCGGTGAAGTACCCGGTGAGCAGCTGGATGGCGCTGGCCAGCACCAGCCCGATCAGGACCGCGCCGATCGCCAGCAGCCGCGGGCTCCCGCTGTGGGTCAGGATCGAGCGGGCGTCTATCCCGGTCACGCCCTTCAGCTGGCTGAAGTGGGCCGGAAGATAGATGAACGCGGCGCCGATCACCAGGATCAGGGAGATGATCGCGGAGATGAAGAAGCCGCGGTTGATAGCGGTCATGCCGCTTCGGTCGTTCTTGCGCGGAGCGACCACGAAGATCCCGATCACCGCTGTAATGACGCCGCACATCGGGACGATCAGCGGGAAGACCAGGCCCTGCGAGCCGAACGCCTTGACGCCGAGGATCAGCGCGGCGACCAGCATCACCGAGTACGACTCGAACAGGTCGGCGGCCATCCCGGCGCAGTCGCCGACATTGTCGCCCACGTTGTCGGCAATCGTGGCCGCGTTGCGCGGGTCGTCTTCCGGGATGCCCTTCTCGACCTTGCCCACCAGGTCGGCGCCGACGTCGGCGGCCTTGGTGAAGATCCCGCCGCCGACCCGCATGAACATGGCCAGCAGCGCCGCGCCGAAGCCGAAGCCCTCGAGCACACTCGAGGCGTTGGCCCGGTAGAGGATCACTACCAGCGCGGCGCCGAACAGGCCGAGCCCGACGGTGAACATCCCGGCCACGCCGCCGGTGCGGAACGCGATCCGCATCGCCGACCGCTCGCCCGACTCACGTGCCGCCGCCGCCACCCGCACGTTGCCGCGCACCGCCAGCGACATCCCCGTGAACCCGGTGGTCGCCGAGAAGAGCGCGCCGACCAGGAAGAAACCGCTACGGCCCCAGCGGACCGACTCGTTGACCGCCGGCAGCAGCAGGAGCACAAAGAAGATCAGGACCACGAAGACACTGATGGTCTTGAACTGGCGCCTGAGGTAGGCCGCCGCGCCCTCCTGGACCGCAAGCGAGATCTCCTGCATCTTCGCGGTCCCCTGGCTGGCCGCCAGGACTTCCCTGACCAGCACGCCGGCTACCACGAGGGCGGCGAGAGCGACTGCGGCCACGACGACAACCCAAGTCAGGTTGCTGCCGGTTACCGTGGGGCCGCCGCTCGCTAGGGCGAGGCTGAGCCTAGACATCTGTCCTCCTTGACAGGGCAACGAGCTTTCCTCGCCGCTGCTGCCCACTGCTTAGGTCGCGGCACGCACGCGTGGAGACACTGAACATCATCGAGGAGCGCCACCACGACAGTGCCGGGAGTCTACGCATCCTGGCCACTGAATGATAATGCGGGCCCGGTTTTCACGGCACCGCAGCCTGTCGTGATGGACGAATAGTGGACAGTTGCACCGGCACCCGGGGCCCGCAGGATAGCCCGCGAACCGGGCCCGATCCGCGAGCCTGGCCCGATCCGCAAACCTGGCCCGGCCCGGCAGCCTGGCCCGGGCAGCGGCCAAGCCCGGGCCTGGGCCCGGACTGGCTGCTCGTCGATAGGTCATGCCATCCGGTCTCGTCAGGGCGGTGGGCCGTCAGATGGCCAGCTCATCCGGATGCTCGTCCCGGCCGCGGACTCGTTGATCTCCACGTCGTCGGCGAGCCCGGCGATGACCGCGAGGCCGAAGCCCTGCGGGCGCCCGGCGGAAGGCCCGCCTGGGGCGCCCTTGGCTGCGCCCCGGGCGGCCCCCGTATCGGTGACCTCCACCTCGAACCGGCCCGCCCCGTTGGTCAGCGCGATCCTGACGGGCTCGGCCGGGCAGTGCAGCCGGTGGGCTTCGACGGCGCGCGAGCACGCCTCGCCAACCGCCAGCCTGACCTCGTCAAGCAGCGCCTCAGGCACTCCGCTGCGCCTGGCCACTGCCGTGGCTACCAATCGGGCCGTGCGTACGTGGGCGGGCAGGGGGGTGAAGCTGACTTCAACCGTGGCCATCTCGGGGCATCAGCCGACGGTTACTTCTCGGATTTCCTGGCGGCGATGGCCTCGTCCACGGTGTCGTGGATGCCGAAGACCTTCGTGAGGCCAGTGATCCGGAAGATCTTGAGAATCCGCTCCTGCGTGCAGACCAGGTCCAAGGAGCCGTCGTGGGCCCGGACCCGCTTGAGGCCACCGACCAGCACTCCTAGGCCCGTTGAGTCGAGGAACTCGACCTTCTCCATGTTCACCACGAGCTGGAAGTGACTGCTGTTGACCAGCTCGATCAGGAGCTCACGCAAGCGCGGCGCGGTGTAGACGTCGATCTCGCCTTCCACGTCGACGATCTCGATTCCATCCTTGGTGTGGTGATCCAACTTCAGATCCACAAATCCCTCCAGCGCCATGCGGCCATCGTCTGAGCGTGCGGGCGAGCCATGTCCGGGAACCCGAGATCGGGCGTACTCCCGTCGCGCATTCAATCACGCTCTGAGGTCATGTCTATACCAGATCAGGGTTCGAGGCACCTTGCGTCGTGATGACAGACTGAAACCCGATGCCCTCGACGGCGCCGCTCGTCCCCGACGAGCCAGCGATCTCTGCCGGGCGGCCAGGCCAGGCTGACGCCATGGCCGCTGCCGCCGGGCAGTCTCATGCTGCCCTCCGGGCAGTCGCTGCCGAGTCGCTGCGCCAGCATCAGCTTCGCACCGCGACGTCGCCTGGCGCCGCGGCGATCCTGGAACGCGGCGCGCGCTCGGGCCGGCTCATCCACCTGGAGAACCTACCCGCCCGGCCCGGCCGCCGGGTTGACTGGCCGGCCTGGGTGCCGGGTCAGCTGAGCAGGGCGCTGGAACTCACCGGCGTGACCGGACCGTGGGCCCATCAGGCGGCCGCGGCGGAGTGCGCGCACGACGGGCGCAGCGTCATCATCTCGACCGGGACGGCGTCGGGAAAATCACTCGGCTACCTGCTGCCCGCCCTGACCGGCGTGCTCGACGGCGGCACGGCCCTGTACGTGGCCCCGACCAGGGCGCTGGCGGCAGATCAGCTGCGGACGGTGCAGACGCTCGGGATTGCGGGGGTGCGCGCGGCCGTCGTGGACGGCGACACGCCGGCGGCGCAGCGAGCCTGGGCCCGGTCCTACGCGAGCTACCTGCTGACCACCCCGGACATGCTGCACCACTCGCTGCTCCCGCGACATGCCCGGTGGGACGGCTTCTACCGGCGGCTGCGGTATGTGATCGTCGACGAGTGCCACGGGTACCGCGGAGTGTTCGGGTCACACGTGGCACAGGTCCTGCGCAGGCTTCGGCGGATCGCCGTCCATCACCGCGGCGGCCTCACCCCCCCGCTCGAACCGGTGTTCATCCTGGCCTCGGCCACGATCAGCGAACCCCAGCGATGCGCGCTGCTGCTGACCGGACTGGCCGCCGAGGCGATCACCGTGGACTGCGCCCCGCGCGGCCCGGTCACCGTCGGGCTCTGGGAGCCGCCGCTCACGACGCTCCGCGGCGAGGCGGGCGCACCGGTACGGCGGACCGCCACGGCCGAGGCGGCCGGGCTGCTCGCCGACCTGGTGATCGAGAACGTCCCCGCGCTGGCCTTCGTCCGGTCCCGGCGCGGCGCTGAGGCGGTCGCGCTTGGCGCACGAAGGGCGCTGGCCGACGCGGGCGCGGCCAATCTGACGGCGAAGGTGGCCGCGTACCGGTCCGGGTATCTGGCCGAGGACCGGCGCGCGCTGGAGGCGGCGGTAACCAAGGGCCAGATCACCGGGCTCGCCACCACCAGCGCGCTCGAACTCGGGGTCAACATAGGCGGGCTTGACGCGGTCCTCATCGCCGGCTGGCCCGGAACCAGGGCCGCCCTCTGGCAGCAGGCCGGGCGGGCCGGGCGGAACGGCCGCGCCTCGGTAGCGGTCCTCATCGCCCGTGACGACCCTCTGGACACCTACCTGGTGCATCACCCGGAAGCTCTGCTGCACCAGCCGGTAGAGGCCACCGTCCTCGATCCGGGAAACCCCTATGTGCTGGCGCCGCACCTGCGCGCGGCCGCGGCGGAACTGCCGCTGACCGACGCGGATATCGAGATGTTCGGGCCAGCCGCGGCTGGTGTTGCCGACAGCCTGCGCAACGAAGGAATGCTGCGGCGGCGCGGGAACCGGTGGTACTGGACGCACCGGGGCCGGGCGCCGCAGGCCGGGCTCAGGGGGACCGGCGGCGCGCCGGTCAGGATAGTGGAGGCGGATACCGGCAGGCTGGTCGGCACCGTGGACGAGCCGTCGGCGCACGTGCTGGCGCACTCTGGCGCCGTCTATCCGCACCAGGGCGAGATGTACCTGGTCACCGAGCTCGACCTGGACGAGCGGGTGGCCCTCGTGCAGGCCGCCGACCCGGGCTACGCCACCTCGGCGCGCGAGCTGACCTGGGTGGAGGTCGGCGCCACCGCACTTGCGTCTCGCTGGGGCGAGGCGCACGTGCATTTCGGTGATGTCCTGGTGACGCGGCAGGTGGTCTCGTTCGTCCGGCGCCGTCTCGAGTCCGGGCAGCCGATCGGCGAGGTACCACTCGACCTGCCACCGCGTACGCTTCGGACCAGGGCCGTGTGGTGGACGATCTCGCCGCGTCAGCGAGCCGCCCTCGCCGCCGTCGGGGTTGACCTGGGCGGTGCGGCGCATGCGGCGGAGCACGCCTCAATCGGGCTACTGCCGCTGGTGGCCGCCTGCGATCGATGGGATGTCGGGGGCGTTTCGGCTGATCTGCACCCCGCGACCGGTCAGCTGACCGTCTTCGTCTACGACGGGCACGACGGAGGCGCCGGATTCGCCGAGCGCGGCTTCCGCGCGGCCGAGGATTGGCTGGAGGCGACTGCCGAGGCGATCGCCTGCTGCGAGTGCACGGCCGGATGCCCGTCCTGCATCCAGTCACCCAAATGCGGTAACGGCAATGAGCCGCTATCTAAGCCGGGTGCGATCCTGCTCCTGCGGTGCCTGCTGGACAGCCGCCGGAACGGTTCCATGCCGGCCTGACCCGGCGCAACCGGCGGAGGGCAACAGCGTCACGCACTTGCCATTTGTGTCCGGACATGAGGCGACCCCCGCCGGGGGGAGAGCGGGGGTCGCCGAACGGTCCGGCCCCGGGGGGGTAGAGCCGGTTCCGTCACCCATGAAAGCCTACGTGCAGCGAGCCAAAGTTACCAGCCAGTCATCCGGCCCGTCATAAAGAGGCAACCTTCCGGCAGGCCCCATCCCCTATGCTGCCGGATCGTGGGCACTTCCGTCGAGGGAGGAAACCAGGCTATTGCTGCTTTCTTCGACCTTGACAAGACAATCATCGCGCGGTCGAGCACCCTGGCGTTCGGCCCGTCCTTCTACCGGCATGGCCTGATCTCAAGGAACCAGGTTTTCCGTAGCGCGTTCGGCCAGCTAGTCTTCCGGCTGAGCGGCGCTGATCACCAGCGGATGGAGCGGATCAGGGGCGAGGTCAGCGCGTTGTGCCGCGGCTGGCCGGCCGACCGGGTCAGCGAGATCGTCGCGCGGCACCTGGACCAGATCATTCTCCCGCACGTGTATGCGGAGGCCCACCGGCTGATCGCCGGCCACCGCGACAGTGGCCAAGATGTGATAATCGTCAGCAGCTCGGGCCAGGAGATGGTCGGGCCGATTGGCGCCTGGCTTGGTGCTTCTGAGATTATCGCCACCCGGATGGCGGTGGCCGACGGATGTTACACGGGCGAGATGGAGTTCTGGGCCTACGGCGAAGCCAAGGCACGCAAGGTCAGGGAGTTGGCTGCCCGCCGCGGTTACTGGCTCCCGGACTGCTACGCCTACAGCGATTCGGTGACAGATCTGCCGCTGCTGGAAGCCGTGGGTCACCCGCATGCGGTCAATCCTGACCGGGCCCTCAGGAAGATCGCCCGTGAGCGCTGCTGGCCAGTACTGTCCTTCGGCAGCCGCCTGGCCGCCCGGTCGGCCAGCATGCCGGGCCATGCTCCGGCCAGCAGAATCCCACCAGTTCAGGGCATGTGACAGCGGCGATCAATCAACATAACGAATTGGTCACGTCAAAGGCTTCCCAAGCTCGCGGATCCGTCGTACAAAGGTGTCACGGACGAGATCGTCCGGACACGGCTACCGGGTACCCACGGGCGACCAGCCGCGGGAGGCGTGCCGAGGTAGGCGGGTCCAGCCGGACGTGCGACGCCCTTGGGCGGCGCGCGCAGCTGGGCACACCTGCCCCGGCGGAGAAGGTGCACGCTTGGTAACCCGGCTTGACGTGGTAGGCGGCGGCGCCCCGATCGGGGCGCCGCTTGCGTTTGCGGCTGCCCGTCACGGGGCGGCCCCGTCTGAGGCGGGCCACGCCGGCACAAGCCGTCCGCTGGTCTGAGACCGGCCCGGTCGCGGGCCCCGCGCCTTCTCAAGATCCATCCATTGCTATCCCCCGCGGCCATGCCCGCCGCCCCCGGCGCGCCAGAATGGACGCCGGTGCAAGGGCTGCGGCACGTGATGAGCGAGACTTGACCCGACAGCCCGAGAGGGGAGAGCTCAGATGGCCGAACCCGCAATCAAGCCCGGAACGGACGGTACCGGCGAGGCGTCTGTTGGCGAGCTGGTGTCGTTTGCCGTCAAGGACATGTCCCGGCTAGTCAGATGTGAACTCGAGCTAGCGAAGATCGAACTCAAGGCAGACGTGCGCCGCCTGGGCATCGCCGGGAGCCTGCTCGGGGTCGCCGCGTTCGTCGGCTGCCTGGTGCTGGTGCTGGTGTGCTTTGCGTTCGCCTATGGCCTGATCGCCCTCGGCATCTGGCCCTGGGCCGCGTTCCTGATCGTGGCCGGCACCTGCATACTGCTGGCCGGCCTGGCCGTCCTCATCGGCTACACCAAAGTCAAGAATCTCAGCGGCATGAGCCGGACTATCCGGACGGTCCAGGATGACCTCGCGGTGCTCAAGCGCGAGGACGGGGCCGCGCCTGCTCCGGCCCGCGGAGCAGGGTGAGCGAATGTCCGCGAATGGCGGCGCGTCGATTTTCATCGAAGGTCCCTGGTCGCACCGGTCCGTCAGCGCCAACGGGACGCGTTTTCACGTCGCCGAGAGCGGAGAAGGACCCCTGGTCCTGCTTCTGCATGGTTTTCCCGAATTCTGGTGGACATGGCGGGAGCAACTGTCCTCGCTGAGCGAGGCAGGCTACCGGGCGGCGGCGGTCGACCTGCGCGGATACGGCGGCAGTGACAAGCCGCCCCGCGGCTACGACCTGGTGACCGCGGCATCGGATGCGGCCGGGCTGGTCCGGTCGCTCGGCGAGGCCAATGCCGTCGTCGTCGGCCATGACTGGGGGGGCCTCATCGCCTGGACCATGGCGGCGTATTTCCCCAAGGTCGTGCGGCGGCTTGCGGTCGTCTCGGTACCGCATCCGCTCCGGCTCCGCTCGGCGGTCCTCTCCGACCCCCTCGGCCAGGGCAGGCGCAGCGGCTACGCGCTCGCGTTCCAGCTGCCCGTGCTGCCGGAACGGCAACTGCTACGAGACGGCGCCCAGCGGGTCGGACGCCTGCTCAACACCTGGTCAGGCCCGGGGTGGCCGGACTGGAAGACCGAGCACACCTACCGCGCGGCGATGTGCCTCCCCTCGGTCGCTCACTCGGCACTTGAGTATCACCGCTGGTACATCCGGTCCAGGTTCCGGCCAGACGGGCTCCGGTACGCGCGCAGCATGCGGGCCGCGATCCAGGCGCCTACGCTGCACCTGCACGGCTCCCTGGACCGCTGCGTTCTCCCGGCTGCCGCCCGCGGCTCAGGGCAGTATGTCGAGGCACCGTATCGCTGGCGCCTTATCGACGGAGCCGGCCACTTCCCGCATGAGGAGATGCCCGACCGTTTCGACGCCGAGCTTCGAGCCTGGCTCGCGGACCCAGAGCCTGAGCGATGACGGTTCCTGCTGGCATGCGAAGGGACAAGGATCCGGACAGGGACAGGGACAGGGACAGGGATTCGACCGGCCGGCCGCGCAACGCGAGGCCGAGGGATGCGCTCGGCCGCCCGCTCGATCACGGGGCAGCCGGCGAGCCAGAGCTGCCGGAAGATGTGGTCCTCCCGCCCGCTGAGGCCCTGGCGCTGGCCCAGCGGCTGGTGGATGATGGCCGACCGTTCCAGGCGCACGAGGTGCTCGAGGGAGCGTGGCGGACAGCGCCGCCAGGCGAGCGCGATCTATGGCGAGGACTCGCCCAGATCGCGGTCGGCCTCACCCATGCCCAGCGCGGTAACGCCCGGGGCGCGGTCGCCCTGCTGCGCAGGGGCGCCCAGGGCGTCGGCGCGTTCAGCGGCTCGCCTGGCCATGGAATCGAACCGGCGAGCATCGCCGATTCGGCGGCGGAGCTGGCAAATTCGATAGAGCGCGACGGCCTGTCCGCGGTCGGCCCCGGCGAGCTTAGGCTCCAGCTGGAGGGATCCGCTGGCTGAGGGCCGAAGCAGCGGCCGGCCCCGGTTGCGCAGGCCACCAGGGTTCCGGAGCCGGTCCGCGAGGCGGACTCGGCCGCACCCGCCGGCGGACTCTGTCGCACCCGCCGGCGGACTCTGTCGCACCCGCCGGCGGACTCAGTCGCAGAGACCGGTGGATACTGGCGAGGTGGCCCCGGCACCGACGCTGGCATCCGGGGCGATCTCCGACGCGGTGAGCGCGTACCCGGTATCGACGACAGTGGTCGCGGCGGCGAACACCACGCCGTAGACCTTGCCGTCGGGAGCGAGCAGCGGGCCGCCCGAGTTGCCTTGCCTAATCACCGCCCTGATCGCGTAGATCTGCCGCGTTACCTGGGTGGAGTGATAGATATCCGGGCTTATGGCCCGCTCGACGCTGCCGATCCGGGCGGCCACTGCCGTGAACGGCCCATCCTCCGGGTAACCAGCGACTATCGCGTTGCTGCCGACCTGCGCCTGGTGCGCCAGCAGGAGCGTACGCGCGCTGAGCCCGGGCACGTAGAGCACGGCAATGTCCCGGTCCGGGTCGTAGAGGACAACTCTCGCGGGGTACTGCTGACCCGCGCTGGTGAAGACGTCAGGACCCTGAGTCTCGCCCGCCACGACGTGCGCGTTGGTGAGCACATGGTCGGAGGCGAAGACGAAGCCCGAGCCCTCGATCCGACGCGAGCAGCTTGGCGCTACCCCCTCGACCTTGACCACGCTGTCCTTGGCCCGGACCAGCGCCGGGGACGACAAGACCTTGTTGTTCGGCGGCGAGACGTCGAGCGCGCCCTCGGCGCCCAGGGCTCCGAAGACCTGCGGATAGGGTCCGCTGGCTAGCAGGCGCCGGAAGTCGGAGAACATGACTCGCGCGGCTGGAGGCATCAGCCGGTCCACGCCATGGAGCACCGCTGAGTTGTTGACCTGGCGGGAAACCGCAGGGAAGGGCGCGTAGGCGACTGCCGAGCCGATCAGCCAGGCGATCAGCAGGACGGCGATCACGCTGACCGCTGCGCCGCCGACCGAGTCAAGGACGGTGGCCGGCCGCCAGGTCAACCTGGATCGCACTGCCACGCCCACGCCCGAGGCGACCAGCTGGCCGATTACGGCGGCCAGGAAGACGATGACGATGGCGACCACGGCCTGCTGTGCGAGACCGCTGACCATGGACTGAGCTATCCGGGGACCGAACTCGGCCCCGAGCGCCCCGCCGACGATGAACCCCGCGAAGCTCAGTACCCCGATGATGAACCCTTGCCGGTATCCCGCCACGGCGAAGGCGATCACCAGCACGATCAGGATCAAGTCCAGCAAGTCACCCGGCACGTGCTTACCGTATATGCCCGTGCGAGCGATGGGTACGCAGCTGGCCAGGGCGCAGGGAGGGCTTCACCGGTCCGGCGCGGGCAGTGCCTCGGGCGGCAGATCCTCGACCCGGCCGAAGTCCCAGGGCCGCTCCCAGCCACCTAGCACGAGCAGCCGGTCGACCAGCGCGGCGGTAAAGCCCCAGACCAGCATCCCGCTAACCCGGAACGCCGGGCCGGCGATACCGGACGGGTAGCGGACCATGATGCGGTTGGCCGGGTCCGCCAACTCAGCGATCCGGACCCGGGCGACCGCGGTGACCTCCATCGGATCACCCGGCCCGACCGGGCCAGGATGCCGCCACCAGGCCATTACCGGCGTCACCAAGAACCCGCTGCGCCAGATGAACAGCTCGGGAAGGACGGCGAGCACCTGGACGCCTGACGGGTTGACCTGCGCCTCTTCTCTCGCCTCGCGAAGGGCCGCCGATACCGGGTCCGCGTCAGCCTTATCGATCGCGCCCCCGGGAAAGGCCGGCTGGCCCGCATGCTGGCGCAACCAGGGGCTGCGCTGGACGAGCAGCAGGTCAGGACCTTCAGGACCATCTCCAAACAAGATCAATACCGCGGAACGGCGGCCGCCGCCAGGCGGAGCACGCAGCGGTGTGGGCACTGGCATCCGCGCCGCGGAGTCCGCCAGGGCGACCAGCCATCCGGGGACCTCCGCGCCGCCGCCCTCGCGCGGCTCATCTCCGGACTGGCTCACGAGAACGGGCCAGCCTTCACGAGCTTACGGGCGGTGGCCTCGTCGGTAGGGCCCTCACCGAACGACGGGCAGAGCCGGGCCAGGCTGCATGCTCCGCACGCAGGCCGACGCGCGTGGCATACCCGCCGGCCGTGCCAGATCAGCCGATGCGACAGAACTGTCCAATCGGCGCGGGGAATGAGCGAGCCGACCTCCTGCTCGATCTTCTCCGGATCCGCCTGGACAGTCCATCCGAAACGGCGCGAGAGCCGGGCGAAATGTGTGTCGACCGTGATGCCCGGCACTCCGAACGCGTTCCCGAGCACCACGTTGGCCGTCTTCCTGCCGACGCCGGGCAGCGTGACGAGATCACGCAGCCGCCCGGGCACCTCGCCACCAAACCGGTCGCACAGTGCCTGGCCGAGGCCGATGAGGCTGGTGGTCTTGGCGCGAAAGAAGCCAGTCGACTGAATGATCTTCTCCAGCTCAGCGCGTTCAGCCGCCGCATAGTCCGCCGCTGTCCGATAACGCGCGAACACCACCGGGGTCACCAGGTTCACTCTCTTGTCCGTGCACTGCGCGGACAGGATGGTCGCGACCAGCAGCTCAAGCGGGGAGGTGAAATTGAGCTCGCAGTGCGCGTCCGGGTAGAGCAGCGCGAGCTCGCGGTTGATCCGGCGCGCGCGCCGGACAAGCGCGGTTCTCGGAGGAAGATCGGTGAGCACCAGCCCAGCCTATGTAGCCCGGCCGTGCACCGCGCAGAGCGCGGGCCGGAACGGCAGCGCTGCGGGCGAGAAAGCGCCAAGTCCAGGTGCGGCGGGCCCGGCCGCCACGTGACGCCCGAGCACGATCACCGCCACCGAGCGGGCGCCGGCCAGCTTGAGGGCAGCGGTGGCGCTGGCGGCGCTCGCACCTGAGGTCCAGGTGTCATCGAGGAGCGCGACGCGTGCACCTGGCGCTCGCTGCGCCACGAAGCGGCCTGGGTCCAGATCGCGTACTTCCTGATCGTCGAGGGACCGCAGCGAAAGGCGAGCCCAGGGCAGCGCCAGGAACGGAGCGGCCAGCGACCATAACGGGTGCGGTCCAGGGCGTCCCCGGCCGCTCGGCACCAGCGCTACGTGCGTCGGCACGGTCATCCCCGCGCGGCGCCAGGCACACGGTCCATGATCGTTCAGGAAGACCACGAGCAGCGCCCTCAGCGCGGTGGCCGCAGCGGCAGCGCCGGGTTCGGCGGACTTGTATAGCCAGAGGCTCCTGGCATGCTCGCCGCCCTTGGCCGCATAAGCGATCGGTACCACGACGTCGGGCAGGAGGCCGGGCAGGCACTCGGCGTGAAGCGCGCACTGATAGCACAGGGAACGGCCGGGCCCGGCCGGGCCCCTGCAGACGGGACACAGCCGCGCCAGACCGGGGCTCGCGTCCGGCGGCGGCGCGCTGAGCCTGGGCGTCCGGGCGGCGACCTGCGCCCGCAAGGCCGCCCACCCCGGCGCAGAGCCGCGTACCTGGGCATGCATGGTCGCGAGGCTACGCCGGGCTGCCGACGCTGCGTCGCCAGCACCAGCCGGATCTCAACGCCGGCGGCGGATACCGGTCACCAGACCGCACCTCTGGGTCGGTGAGCCAGGAGTTGAACGGCCAGGCGCGCGATGGGCTTGCTTCCTGCTCAGTGCCTGCGCTCCGGTAGGCTCGCCAGGTCAGCTCCGAGCAAACAGGTGGGTCGCTCGATAACAAGACTGACGAATGAGCGTGCTGAGGTGCGGCCGGACTCCGGAACTGACGGCCGTCCGAACACGTGCCACCCACCATCGGGATGACCTTTATGCGAATGCCAAAGACAGTTCGCGGCACCGCCGACGGCGGCTCGCCAGCAGCGCGCTCCCCGGCGACGCCTGGGGCGATCGCCGGCCCAGGCCCGGCAGGCTCCGGGCCGGCCGACTCAGGCGCGGGCGCGGCAGACTCCGGGGCTGCGGGCGGCCGTCCGGACGGCGCTACCGGCGGCCGTCCGGGCGGCGCGGCGCGGCGCGGCGCCCGGCTGCTCCGGGCAGCGCGCAGGCACTGGCTGGTCTCGCTCCTGCTGCTGGCCGGGCTAGCACTGCGGCTCGTCGCCCAGCTCGCCTACCGGCCGGCACTGCTGTACGTCGACTCGCTCAAGTATCTCTATAACAGCTGGCCAGGCACCGACCCGGTCGGGTACAAGGTGCCGCTCAAGGCGATCCTGCTGTTCGGCAACCTGGACGCCGTCGCCGCCGTCCAGCACCTGGTCGGGCTCGCGATGGCCGTGACTATCTACGCTGTGCTGCTCCGGCGGGGAACCGCGCGCTGGCTGGCCGCCCTGGCCGTCGCCCCGGTCCTGCTGGACGCCTATCAGCTGCAGATCGAGCAGACAATCATGCCTGACGTCTGGTTCGAGGCGCTCATCGTCGCCGGCCTCGCGCTGCTGCTATGGCGGCCACGGCCCGTCCTGTGGGTCACCATCGCGGCTGGCCTGGCACTCGGCGCTTCGGCCACGATCCGGCAGATCGGCGAGATTCTCGTGCTGCCTGCGCTGGTGTACCTGCTGATCGCGGCCGGAGGGTGGCGGCGCGCCGTGGTCGGCGGTACCGCACTGTGCGCCGCATTCGCGCTGCCCATTGTCCTGTACTGCGGCATCGCCTACGCGGCGACCGGGCACTTCGGCCTGTCGCGATCCAGCGTGTCAGGGGTCTACGGCCGGGTGGCCGAGGCGGCCGACTGCGCCACCTTGAGGGTGCCCGCCGCCGAGCGTGAGCTGTGCCCGACCGCCAGGCAGAAGGAGCTGGGACCTGACGGCCTCGATCACAACGACCATTCCCCGCTCTTGTTGTTCGTAGCGCCGGACAGGCATGCCCAGTCCCACTTCGTGTCCAGCTTCGACGAAGCGGTCCTTATCCAGCAGCCGCTGAATGTCCTGGGGTCGTTCGCTTCGGACGCAGCCAAGCTGTTCGCCGTAACGCGGGTCACCGGCCTGGGCGATACCCCGATCTGGCGCTGGCAGTTCCAGGGCAGTTACCCGACCTATGGCGGGGCCATCAGCCTCAGCCCGGCTCACGTGATCGTGGTCGGCCTGACGAATCAGCCCACCGGCGGCGTGTTCAGGTACCAGCCGCTCGATCCGTCGATGGGCGGCAGTGCCACGGTCGTCACCACGCTCGCACTTTTCCTGCGCCACTACCAGCTAGGCGGGGGGTATACGCCGGGTCCGGTTTACCTGTTCGCGGTCCTGGCAGGCCTGCTCGGCTCGGCCAGCGTGGCCCGGCGGGACCAGGGCGCGGCCGAGCGCCAGCTGACGCTGGCCTGCCTGATGTTCTTCATCACCGCTGCGGCCGTCCTGGGTGCCTCCGACATGTTCGAATTCTCCTGGCGGTACCAGCTCCCCGCCCTGGTCACGCTTCCGCCCGCGGGCGCACTCGGGATCGCCGTCATGATCAGCGCCGTCAAGCACCGCAGGAGCAGGCCGGCCAGGCAGGACGCCAGCGGGCAGGTACCCGAGCTGGCCGTGCCAGCCAGATGACCGTCCGGTCAGGCCGCGCGCCCGCCCTTGCCGGACGCGGCCCGGCGCGTCAGCGCGTCGGTCATGCCATTCACCGTGGTGGTCAGGCCGCTGCCCGCGGCCCGGCGCACGGCTAGCTCCGCCACGCCGATCGCCTCGGCCGCAAGCTTCCGCGCCTCGGGCGAGTTCCTGATCCCGCGCCAGGATTCCCGGAGCCGGTCCAGGCCAGCGCGGCCCTCGCGGGAACCCGCCAGGTAGCCGATCACAAAACCAACGATTGTCTCCATAGCTCTGCCTCACCTCGTGACAGTGGTTCGCGAGCTCTCACCGGCACCAGGCCGCCTCACATCTCGCGCAGTTCGAGGTAGCGCTTCACGTCAGGCAGCGACTGGACGATCGCCGTGAGGACCACCGCGAGCATTGCCGCCTTGATCAGCCTCATAATCATGCCGTTTCCTCCTCTACCGGTTTCGCCGGGACTGCCCGGCCTGCACTCACGGCTGGCCTCCGCTGGGGCCAGCGGGCTCGATGGGCGGGTAGGGCTCATCGATCGGTTCGATCTCATCGGGGGCGAAGTAGAGGAACCTGCCATGACTGCGCTGCAGGTCGGCGGCGGGATCATCGGCCGGGCTCACCGCCACGTGGACCTGGCCGTCGACGTCATGCAGCACCGCCTCGACCAGCCCCTCGCGGCCGATGAGGAAGAGATCCTGCGCGTCGGCCCGCCGCGATCCTGGACGCATCCGGACGCGGCTGCCGCGAGCGACCCGAACTCCGGCGATCACGACGTGATCCGTCTCCGGCGACACTGAGCTGTCGGATCCCGGGTCCCACCACGGCGTCGAAGGCTGACCGCTCCGCTGGCCCTGGCCGGTCAGCGCGGGCTCCGGCACTCCCGCGGACTCCGGCACTCCCGCGGACTCCGGCACTCCCGCGGGCTTAGCGCTCGCGCCGGCGGGCGCTGACTTCAGATAGCGGATCGCGCCGTGCATCCGTTCGAGCATCTCCGGCGGCATCCCCTCCAGCCGGTCCATGATCTGCGCCGCCCGGGGGTCTGTCGCCCGCGCCTGCTGTTTCTCCGCATCAGTCAGCGCCATCGTCCGCAGGGTGAGGATCTCATCGATCTCGGTCGCATCGAACAGCTCACCGGGGCTCTCGGCCGCAACCTCGGGGTGGTCGTAGAGAATCACCGGCGAGGACAGCACGAGGGTACGGCAGTCGGGCAGCCCGGCGAGGACGGGCCAGGTACCGATGTTGACGCACCTGGCGACGTCGGCGGCCGCCCATTCGGGAGGGTCGGTCATGGAAAGGAATCTCCCGCCCGGCACCCAGATCAGCGCGTGCGCGCCGATCATGGCGTGCCGCAGGGCATCGTCCCTGCTCTGCACGGGTGCCTGCGGGATGGTGTCGTTCTCGACCCTGATCTGCAGCCTGAGCGCCCCGTAGGGACCCGGCACCCGCTCAGCGTGCAGCCGGATGATGCCGCTGATCGCGCTCCACTGATGGACAAGCCGGCCAGCCTGCTGCCCGCCGGAATCGGTCAGATCCTGGCTGGCCTCGCCGGACCCGATGTGAAACTCCACGGCCCGGTCCTGGCTGAGCAGGTCGCTGACGGCGGCCGCGGCCCACTGCTCCCGCTCGGTCGCCTCTTCCCAGGTCGTGTACTCAGTGCCGGCCACCCTCAGGGAGGCGACCTCGTGAAGCGCGCCCGTGCTGGCCTCCACGGCCTGCGCCACCCGCCGCCGCAGCCGCAGGAAGCGCACCAGCACGCGCAGCTGCGCATCTCCCGGGCACTCCACCAGGCACTCGGTCTGGCTGGCCGACGGCTCGCAGTCATCGACGGCCCCGTAGGCGGGCGGCATCAGCACCCCGAACTGGAACCGGACCTGGTTCTTCTGCGCCGCCCGGTGGTAGGGGTACAGCAGGTAGCCCTCGTACAAGATGGCGTCAGCCACCTTGCGGGCGTGCGCGAGATGGGCCGAGTCGGGTGTCATGGCTGCTGTTCCGATCCCTCAACGACCCTAGCCAGCAGGTCGAGGACCGTCGCGTCCCAGGTGGGCAGAGCGTGGCGGGTCTTGAAGCGGACAAGCTCATCGAGCGTTTCCCGGCTCATCTTGATCCAGGCGGAGTTCGGGAAGTGGGCGTCGATGGCCGCGCGCCAGATGCTAACCGGCAGCCGGTAGGACGTCTCCTTGCTCCACGGCACCTGCTGGACCTGGAGCTTGCCATCGGCGCTGCCGAAGACGGTGCCGCTGAACAGCAGGAGCAACGGCACCTCGCCCGCCTCCAGCCCGGCGAAGTATCTGGTCGTGCCGATATCGAGGTCGTAAGTGAAGGTCACAGGCAGCTCGATGTCGGTGCTGCCGGTGAAGCCTCCAACCATGACCGAAACGGTCGTGAGCTGGAGCGGCTTAAGCGTGTCGGCCCAGCGCTGGGTGTCGCCAAAGAGGTCGTTCAGCCGCTGCGCCTCCGCGTCGCTGTAGCGCCGCCGGGCGGGCTCGATCCTGATCTGGCAGCGCAGCGCGATCGCATCCACCCGCTGGCCGGTAGTCTCGCTGATCCGCAGGTTCAGCGTCATCGACGGCACGACAGAGTACCGCTCCGGGCGGGCGCCCGTGCAGTCGAAGACCAGCTCGGCCATCTCAGCCGTCCCGGCGGAAGGCACGCGCCCGGGAGCGGACAGTGTCGAGGAACTCGGCGATGCTCGCCCGGGCCTGCGATCCGCCGTCGAAACCGCGCCAGTGCAGGCGCATCCGGCCGGCGAGCTCATAGCACGCGTCGATCGGGACCACGAAGCACTCGATACCGGAGTCCCTGCGGCTGATCAGGATCGCCTCGACGTCCGGCTCGACGGCGCCGAGGAGCGGATGGGCAGCAGCGAGCCGTCGCCAGGCCTGCAGGTCGAGTCGGCACTCGGTGGCCCCGGCCGGGCTGGGGTAGAAGCCGGCCACTTCGCCCCGCAGCGAGCTGTGCAGGAAGAACGCGAGCCCCACCGGGACCTCGAGCTCGTCCCACTCGGCCGTCGACAGCTGGCTGCCCGGGTCGGCCAGATAGCGGTCGGGCACCGCCCGGTACCGCCCGCGTCCCGCCTGCTCCCGGGTAAACAGCAGATAGCATGCGCGGCAGGCACAGAGAAGCGTGGCGTGCTCGAGGTCGGCCACGTGACCGTGCTCGGCCGGGACCGGCGTGGCGCACATCTCGCATATCTCCGTGGCCGCGGCCTGGCCCGGGCCGGGCTGGCCAGCCGCGAACCCCGGCCCGGCCTGGCCGGCGGCCCCCGCCGTCCCCGCCGTCGCCGAAGTCCCGGCGGTCCCGGCGGTCGTGGCGGTACCGGCGGTACCGGCGGTCGTGGCGGTCCCGGCGGTCGCGGCCGTCGCGGTCGCCGGAGACCCTGAGCCGCGGACGAACCTGCTGAGGCCGGTGCCCCCAGTCACGTTCGCACCACTTCCGGCACGGCCACGCGCACGCCCTGGCTGTCGGCCAGCAACGGCAGCGGGTCGAGGTGCAGGACCGCGTCGTCCAGACCGCGGCCCGCCAGGCGCACGTTGTAGCGTGTCTCGCAGGCCGGGCAGGTCAGCAGCTCGCGTTCGAGGAGCCCGTCGGCCAGTGAGGCTCCGCAGGCCGCGCAGGCGTCGCGGTAGGCGTATAGCGTGCCGCGGACCGCGCAGACCAGTACCGCCACGCCGCCGGCCAAGGCGGCGACCGGCCGGGCGCTCGGCGGCCCGATGTTGGGCAGGCTGACCCAGCTGACGTCCCCGCCGCCGGGCTGGCCAGGACCGTCTACGCTCTCCGCACCGCCCGCGGCCGGATCGCGCAGCTCGCCGGGCGGTCGCTGACCGATCTGCAGCAGTGCTGGCGCGGGCGCCTGGGTCACCCCCTCCACGACCACCTCGGCCACCTCAGGCGCCGCGTCCCGGACCGCGCCGGTGATGGCGAGCTGGACGGTGACGGTTGATGACGGGCAGCCATGGCAGCTGCCCTCCAGCCGGAGACGCGCCACGCCGTCGCGCACGCCGAGATACTCGACCCCGCCGGCGTGCGAACCGAGGTACGGCCTGACCTGGTCCAGGGCCCGCTGGATCCGGGCGTCTACGTCAAGCGGGTGCAGGTCGTGCAGCAGCAGCAGGCTCTCCACCAGCGGATCGGCGGCCAGCTTCGCCAGCATCGCCGCACCGTCAGGGCCCGCCTGCTGCAGCGTCGCCACGATCCGCCCGAGACCGTCCCCGTAGAGTCCGACCAGCAGGCTGATCAGCTCCTCGGCAGCTGGCGCGGCGCCGCCGCCGGCGGACCTCAGCCCGGCGAGCAGTTCCTCGACTCGTTCCCCGACATCTCGCACGCCGGTCAATGCGGTTCGCCTCCGTCTGCCAGGGGGTTTCCGGGCTTCCCGCCCGGCCGGGGGGAAGACCGGACGGGAAGCCGGGCCGGATTGCCGGGCCTGGCCTCGGGAGCGCCCGAGGCGGCCCGATCCGGACGGGAAGGCCGGGCCGCCCTGCACAGGGCTGCCCGGGAGCGGTCAGGTGGCCAAGGTGACGGTCATCGGCGAGTGCACCTTGTCGAGTACCTTGCCGTTGCCCAGGTACATGTGCACGCCGCAGGGCAGGCAGGGATCGAAGCTGCGCACGGCGCGCATGATGTCGATTCCCTTGAACCGCTCCGGCGGGTTCTCCTCGAAGATCGGCGTGTTCTGCACCGCGTCCTCATACGGCCCCGGGGTCCCGAAGCTGTCCCTGACACTGGCGTTCCAGGGGGTCGGCGGGTACGGGTGGTAATTGGCGATCTTACCCTCGCGGATCACCATGTGATGCGAGAGGACACCGCGGACAGCTTCGGTGAACCCGCAGCTGTTCGCCTCGTCGGGAACCGTGAACGGCTCCCAGGTCTTGGTGTTCCCCGCGCGGATCTCCGCGAGTGCCTTCTCGGTGAAGTGCAGGGCGCAGGCCGCCGAGTAGGCCTGGAAGTAGGTGCGCGCCCGGTCCCGCTCGATGGCGTTCGACAGCGGGCGGCCCTGCTTGTCCACCGGGATCTTCCATTCAAACGTGGTCTCCGGCCTGCTTACAGTCCTGGGCAGGTTGATCAGCACGCTGTTGCCCGTGGACTTCACGTAGCCGAAGTCGACCAGGCCGCCGAGCGCGGTCGCCCACAGCCGGGCAATCGGACCGCCGCCGGTGTCGGCCGCGAGGTGGTTGGTGCCGTCGAACCATCTCGGCGACATCACCCAGCTGTACTTGCTGCCGAAGTCGCGCTTGGCCGGCCGCGGGATCGTGTGCTGGTTCCACGGGTGCCGGCGGTCGACCGGGTTGCCCAGCGGATCGCGGGTCACGAACATCGGCTGGTCTTCCCAGTCCTCGTAATAAGAGCTGCCGAGCAGGATGCGGATGCCCAGGTTGATCTCGACCAGGTCGTTGGTGAGCAGCTGGCCGTCGCGGATGACGCCGGGGCTGACGAACATCTTCCGGCCCCAGTTGGTCATGTTCTCGTACCTGAAGTCGCAGTGCTCCGGGTCGTTGAGACTGCCCCAGCAGACCAGGTCGGCGCGACGGCGGCCGACTTCCTCGTAGCCGGGCAGCGCGTCGTAGAAGAAGTCGAACAGGTCGTCATGCATCGGGACGACGCGCTTCATGAACTCCACGTAGCGCATCAGCCTGGTCAGGTAGTCGGTGAAAAGCTGCACCGTCGCCGTCGTGCCGACACCGCCGGGGTAGAGCGTCGAAGGGTGCACGTGGCGCCCCTCCATCAGGCAGAACATCTCCCGGGTCGACCGGCTGACCTGCAGTGCCTCGCGGTAGAACTCGCCTTCCAGCGGGTTGAGCGAGCGCATGATGTCGCCGATGTAGCGGTAGCCGTGCTCGGCCGCGTGTGGCGCCTCGGTGCGGTTGGCCAGCTCGAGCACGCCGGGATTGGTCTCGGCCACCATCCGCTCGCAGAAGTCCACTCCGACCAGGTTCTCCTGGAAGATGTTGTGGTCGAACATGTACTCAGCGGACTCGCCCAGGTTGATGATCCACTCGCCGAGGTGCGGAGGCTGCACGCCGTAGGCCATGTTCTGGTTGTAGACCGAGCAGGTGGCGTGGTTGTCGCCGCAGATACCGCAGATGCGGCTGGTGATGAAGTGGGCGTCCCGCGGGTCCTTGCCCTTCATGAAGATGCTGTAGCCGCGGAAGATCGACGACGTGCTGTGGCACTCGACGACCTGCTTCTGCTTAAAGTCGATCTTGGTGTAAATCCCCAGGCTGCCCACGATCCGGGTGATCGGGTCCCAGGCCATCTCCACTACGCCGGTGTTATCGACCGTCGTCATGACTTACCCCTCCTGCGTTGATGCGGGGCGCGGCGCCAGCGCCGGCCGATATCACCAGGTCTTCTTGTAGCCGGTCAGCAGCTCGTCGCCCTTCTTGCGCCACTTGGGCTCCTCGTCGGCCGTCTTCGCGGTGAAACTACGCAGCGTGCGGATGACGGTCCCGTACAGGCTGGTCGCGGTCGTGGACACCCGCGAGCCGGGCGGCTCGTCCATGAACGGCATGAACTTGTCCGGGAAGCCGGGCATGGTGCAGGCAATGCAGATCCCGCCGACGTTCGGGCAGCCGCCGACTCCGTTGATCCAGCCGCGCTTGGGCACGTTGCACTTGACCACCGGTCCCCAGCAGCCCAGCTTGACCAGGCACTTGGCCGAGCCGTACTCGGCGGCGAAGTCGCCTTGCTCGTAATAACCGGCCCGGTCGCAGCCCTCGTGCACGGTCGCCCCGAACAGCCAGGTGGGGCGCAGCGCCTCATCCAGCGGGATCATCGGCGCCTGCCCGGCCACCTGATAGAGCAGGTAGAGGATGGTCTCGGACAGGTTGTCCGGGTGAATCGGGCAGCCGGGGACGCACACGATCGGCAGGCCGGCCTTGGACCGCCAGTCCCAGCCGAGGTAGTCGGGCACGCCCATCGCCCCGGTCGGATTGCCCGCCATCGCGTGGATGCCGCCGTAGGTGGCGCAGGTGCCGACGGCGAGGATCGCCGTCGCCTTGGGCGCCAGCCGGTCCAGCCACTCGTTGGTGGTCATGGGCTGGCCGGTCGCCGGGTTATTGCCGAACCCGCACCAGTAGCCCTCTTCCTTGATCGCCTCGTTCGGGATCGAGCCCTCCACGACGAGGACGAACGGGTCGAGCTCGCCCCGGTCCGCCTTGTGCCACCACTCGATGAAATTGTCCGCGCCGGTCTCCGGGCCGCACTCGAAGTCGATCAGCGGCCAGTGCACCGCGACCTTCGGGAGCCCGGGCAGCGCTCCGAGCGCGATCTCCTCGACGCTGGGCTGGGTAGCCGCGGTCAGGGCCACCGAATCGCCGTCGCAGCCAAGCCCCCCGTTCATCCAGAGGATGTGCACCAGGGGCTCGTTGGCGGCGCCGACCTGCGGCGCGTCATTGGCTTGCGTACCAGTGGCCATCTCGGGGCCACCTCCTCGCTTCCGGATCGGCTTGCGCAGGATGCGCGTGGACTCGCAGAAGAGTGCCCTGACGGCGACTGGCCGTGATGGACGCCGCGGCTGACAGCGCGGCGACTACCGAGCGCTGTAACGGCCCGCCGGAGTGATCCTCGTTTCGCGCTGCTGCGCCAGTACGGAACATCAAGACCAGCCTCGTGTGGGTGATGCCCAGGTGCGGCCATGGTAGAGCAGTCACCGGTCGGCTACAAGACTAAAGAGTCAGAAGACCGGACAGAAATGTCCGTCTCTTGACCTGCGCAAACGGACTGATTGGCAGGCCATGGCCCATTTGAGGTACTGAACTGACCGGCCATCCGTGACTTCTCGTCACGCAGAGGGTTCCCGATTGCCCCCCGATCCACGTACCCTGGCTGGAGCCCGCCGCGTCGTGCCGGGGTCACGGGTGAGGGAGAGATTGGTGGCTGAGCCCCTCTACGGTCCTGCGACGGACCCTATTGAGGTCGTGCCGGTCGTCGTGCTCTCGCAGATCTTCCCGGCGCGGCCGTCGTCCATTCCGGATATCCGCGACTTCGTCCGCCGCTGCCTGGCCGAGTCCCCGCTCAACGAAGAAGGCACCAGGGAAGTCGGCGAGACGGTATTCCGCGCGCTGCTCGATGCCGCGGGGCCGACCGGGTCGATCCAGGTAGCGTTCCGCATCTTCCCTGAGCACGTCGAGGTGGACGTGCTGCACTCCGACACCCAGCTGACGCCGTTCCCGGCCCGGCCCCAGGCCGTCGGCGGGGCCGGCCAGGCAGGCAGCGGGGCAGTTCAGCCAGCCCAGGCGGCAGCTCAGGGCGGGAGCGGCTCCAGCCAGGCAGGTAGCGGAGTGGGCCAGCCGGGCAGCGGAGTGGGCCAGCCGGGCAGCGGATTCGGCCAGCCGGGCAGCGGATTCGGCCAGCCGGGCAGCGGACTGGGCCAGCCAGGCAGCGGCCAGCAGACGTCGCCCACTGCCGCGTCCGGGGCCCCGGACTCCGCTCAGCAGTTCCTCGCTCAGGCTCCCGGCCAGCAGTCCCCAGCTCAGCAGGTTCCCGCCCCCGCTACGGGGCAGGTGTCCGACCCGTCAGGCGGCGGTGAACTGCCGGGAACGTTCGCCGACTGGATGGCGACCGCACTACGCCGGGAGGGCATGACGCAGGAGGCGGCAGCAAAGCAGCTCGGCGTGTCGGTCAAGACCGTCAGCCGCTGGGTCGGCGGCGCCACCGAGCCCAGGATGCGCGACTTGCGGCGGATCCAGGAGGTTTTTGGTGAGGTACCGCTCCCCTAGCGAGCTGCTCCTGTTACGCCCCCGGCGACCGTTAAGCCAAAACTGTCTTGCCAGATCGCTGGACGTCCCCCCACATGTGTCCTACGGTTCTCCCATGGCGCTAGAAGCAGGACGCCACCTGTTCGGCACCGAGCGTGGCCGGATCGTCTTAAGGACATTCCGCGACGGCCTGGCGTCCCAGGCCGGCCACGATCTGATGATCGAGATAGGCAGGTGGTCGGGCGAGCTCACGGTGGCCCACACCCTCGACCCGGCAGATCTTGAGGTGCGGATCGAGATAGGCTCGCTCATCGTCAGGCAAGGCACCGGCGGGCTCAAGCCGCTCACCGACCGGGACCGCCGGGAGATCGCGGTCACCGCGCGCCGCGTGCTGGCCGCCGATCGGTATCCCGAGGCGGCCTTTTCCGCGACCAAGTTCGAGTCTGACGCCGACGGCGGCGGGGTGATCAGCGGCAGCCTGACGCTGGCGTCGGTGACCCGGCCGCTGCAGCTGCAGGTGAGCGAGGTCGGTCCGGGTCTCTACCTGGCGACCACCTCAGTGGTCCAGTCTGACTACGGGATCAAGCCCTATAGCGCGTTCTTCGGAGCGCTCCGGGTGCGGGACGCCGTTGATGTCGAGATCGACATCAACCTCCAGGACGGGGCCGCCGGACCCGAGGCGCAGGCATGACCGCCCGGGCCGAGCAGGCCCGTTCCGGGCGCGGGCAGCCTGACGACACGGTAACGGCCGCGTTCGAACTGCGCACCGGCCCGATGCTGGAATTCACCGCGCAGGCGGCAGCGGTCGTCGCGGCCAGCCATGCGATGGCGGTCCGCTTCCATCAGGGCGGCAAGCTGCTGGTGTTCGGCAGCGGCGCCGCCAGCACCGATGCCCAGCACGTCGCGGTGGAATTCGTGCACCCGGTCATCGTCGGGAAGCGGGCGCTCCCGGCAATCTCGCTGACCTCGGATGTGGCCACCTTGACCGGCGTGGCCGAGCGGGAGGGCATCGCCGCGATCTTCGCCCACCAGTTGCGGATCCTCGGCGGGCCTGCGGACATCGCGCTCGGCATCTCCGCCGACGGCAACAGCCCGGCCGTGCTGGCCGGCCTGCTGGCCGCCCGCGAACTGGGGATGCTGACCGTCGCCCTGGTGGGTGGCGCAGGCGGCGCCATCGCCGCGAGCCCGGCCGTCGATCACCTGCTCGCCACGACCGCGGCGGACCCGCGGCTGGTCAAGGAGATGCACGTGACCACCTACCACGTGCTCTGGGAACTCGTGCACATATTCTTCGAGCAGCCTAGTGTCCTTTCCCCGGGGGTGGTCGCGTGAGTACGGACCCGGCCGCTGCGCCCCGCGCGCCCGCCGGGGCGCAGCACCAGGACACCCGGGGCCAGGACACCCCGGGCCGTGACGCACAATGCGCTGACGAGGTGTGCATCACCTGCTCGGACACCGCCATGGCCGTGACCGTGCTGCGACTGCTCGACGATGGGCTCGCGGTGGTGGACACCGGGGCGGGCCAGGAAGAGGTCAGCGTCGCACTGGTGTCGGCCGGCCCTGGTGACACGATTCTCGTGCATGCCGGGGAGGCGATCGGGGTGGTCGGGCGATGACCAGCCGGCCGGGGCAGGCGAGCAACGCCGGGTCGAGGGCGCACGAGTCGCTCTACCCGTTCCTGTACTCCGGCCCGACCGACCTGGCCGGCGTGCTGGACGAGGCGCGCAGGTCAACGGTGGCTAAGGCCGCCGAGATCATGGAACTGCGCCACGTGATCAGCGCGCGCGACGGCGCCAGGCTGATGGCAGCCGCCACGGCCGCCGCGGAGCGGTTCGCCGCGGGCGGACGGCTGCTGGCGTTCGGCAATGGCGGCAGCGCCACTGACGCACAGCAGCTTGTCGCCACGTTCACCGACCCGGGCGGCACGGCGCGGCCGCTTCCCGCGCTCGGGCTGGCCAGCGATCCGTCGGTGCTCACCGCGCTGGCTAACGACGTCGGCGTCGAAGTCGTGTTTGCCCGGCAGATCGCCGCCTTCGGCCGCCCGGGCGACATCGCGGTCGGGATGTCCACCAGCGGCAATTCGGAGAACCTGCTGCGCGCGTTCGACGAGGCGAGCAGGCGCGGGCTGCTGACCGTGGGTATCGCGGGCTACGACGGCGGCAAGCTGGCGGAGCTGGACAATCTTGACTACCTGTTCGTCGCGCCCTCGTCGTCGGTCCACCGGATCCAGGAAGCCCAGACCACCATTTACCACGTTCTGTGGGAGCTCACGGTCGCCGAGCTCGGCCGACAGGAGAGGAGCCGACGATGAGCGGCATGCTGATCGCCGGCGTCGGCAACATTTTCCTCTCCGACGATGGCTTCGGCGTCGAGGTGGTCAGGAGGCTGGCCACGGCCGACCTGCCGGATTGGGTGCGGGTGGCCGACTACGGGATCAGCGGCATGCACCTGGCCTACGATCTGGCCGAAGGCTACTGCACTACCATCCTCATCGATGCCGCGCCGCGCGGCGGCGAGCCTGGCACCATCTACACCGTCGAGCTGCAACCAAGCGAGCACCCGCCGCCGGGCTCGCTCGCCGGGAGTCAGCTCTTCAACGCGCACGGCATGCAGCCCGATGTCGTGTTCGGCATGCTCGACATGCTCGGCGCTGATGCCGGGCGGGTGATCCTGGTCGGCTGCGAGCCCGCCATCGTCGATTACGGCATGGGACTGAGCGCACCGGTCGCGGCAGCGGTGAGCGAGGCGGTAGAGGTCGTCATGGAGCTGGTGGCAGCTGCGGGCGCGGCCACGCCAGCGGGCGGCCAGACAGGCCAGCAGGCCGCCGGCGACGGCAGCCGATGACTCGCGAAGGGGTGATCACATGTGCCTTGGCATACCGGGTGAGGTGATCGAGTTCCTGCCTGACCAGCCCGACCTGGCCAGAGTGGACGTGAGCGGGGTCCGGCGGGTCATCAACGTCGGCCTGCTCTCCGACGACCCGCCAGCGCCTGGCGAGTGGGTGCTCATCCACGTCGGTTTCGCGCTGTCCAAGATCGACGAAGACGAGGCCGCCGCGGCGCTGGAATTTCTCGAAGGGATCGGGCAGGCCTACGAGGACGAACTGGCCGCCCTGCAGGACTCGCGGATCGAATAACTCGCGGATCGAATTAAGGAGGGTGGCCCATGCGGTTCGTAGACGAATTCCGTGACGCCGACAAGGCGCACGCCCTCGCGGCGAAGATAGCGGGGCTGTGCGAGCCAGGGCGCCAGTACAAGTTCATGGAAGTGTGCGGTGGGCACACCCACACGATCTACAAGCACGGGCTCGAGGACTACCTGCCCGAGTCCATCACGCTCGTGCACGGCCCAGGCTGCCCGGTCTGCGTCATCCCGATGGGACGGGTTGACGATGCCATCCACCTGGCCAGCCAGCCCGACGTGATCATGACCTCGTTCGGCGACATGATGCGGGTACCAGGCAGCAACGGGTCGTTCTTCGACGCCAAGGCGGCCGGAACCGACATCCGCATGGTGTACTCGCCGCTCGACTCGCTGAAGATCGCCAGGAAGAACCCGGACAAGCGGGTGGTGTTCATGGCGATCGGCTTCGAGACCACCGCGCCGTCGACGGCGATGACCGTGCTCCGGGCGGCGGCCCAGGGCATCGAGAACTTCTCCGTGTTCTGCAACCACGTGACGATCATCCCGGCCATCAAGGCCATCCTCGACTCGCCCGACCTGCGCCTGGACGGGTTCATCGGGCCCGGTCATGTGTCCACCGTGATCGGCTGCCGTCCTTATGAGTTCATCGCCGCCGATTACGGCAAGCCGGTCGTGGTGGCCGGCTTCGAGCCGCTCGACATCCTCCAGTCCGTGTACATGCTCATGCTGCAGCTCGCGGAGCGCCGGTCCGAGGTAGAGAATCAGTACACCCGCGTGGTGCCGTGGGACGGCAATGAGGTGGCGCTGAAGGCTATCGGCGAGGTGATGGAACTGCGCCCGTACTTCGAATGGCGCGGCCTCGGGTTCATCTCGCATTCTGCGCTGCGCATGCGGCCCGGCTACTCGGCGTTCGACGCGGAGCTGCTCTTCTCGGTGCCCGGCGTCCGGGTCGCTGACCCGAAGGCCTGCCAGTGCGGCGAGGTGCTCAAGGGCGTGCTCAAGCCGTGGGAGTGCAAGGTGTTCGGCACCGCATGCACACCGGAGACGCCGATCGGCACCTGCATGGTTTCCCCGGAGGGCGCCTGCGCCGCCTACTACAACTACGGGCGAATGAGCCGGCAGAGAGTCAAGGAAGTGAGCAGGTCATGACGGCCGGCCGCCTGGACCAGCCCGCTGCGAGCCTGGAGGCGCCCACGCCGGGCTCCGAGGGTGCCGCGGAGGCAGTCAGCGCTCCGTGGGCGCGCGAGGCCCTCCGCGACCACGACCACGACGACCACGGCCACGACGACCACGACGACCACGACGACCACGACGACCACGACGCCGCGGCCGGCGGGAACACGGCCGCGGCCGCAGGGTCGCGGCGCCAGCTGCCGCTGGCCGACCGTGAGCAGCAGGTGCTCGATCGTATCGATCGCGCCAGGCGCCGCCGGCCAAGGATCAAGGAAGAACGCATCACCATGTCGCACGGGGCCGGCGGCAAGGCGACCCAGACTCTGATCGAGGCCGTTTTCCTCGACGCCTTCCGCAACCCGCTGCTCGAGCCGCTGGAGGACGCCGCCCGGCTCCACGTCAACGGCTCCCGCGTGGCCCTGACCACCGACTCCTACGTGGTATCCCCGCTGTTCTTCCCGGGCGGAAACATCGGCGATCTCGCCGTCAACGGCACCGTAAACGACCTGTCCGTCGCGGGCGCGGTCCCCCTTTACCTCTCCGCCGGATTCATCCTCGAAGAGGGTTTCCCGGTCGCCGACCTGAACCGGATCGTGGCGTCGATGACCAAGGCGGCGGCGGCGGCCGGCGTGCAGGTGGTGACCGGCGACACCAAGGTGGTGGAGAAGGGCAAGGCGGACGGCTGCTACATCAGCACCGCGGGGGTCGGCATCATCGAGCACGCCGGCATCCTCGGGGTGGCCAATGCCCGGCCGGGCGACACCGTACTGGTGTCAGGCCCGATCGGGGACCATGGTGTGACGATCATGCTGGCCCGCGGTGAGCTCGACATCGAGGCCGACGTGGTCTCCGACACGGCCCCGCTCAACGGCCTGGTGGCTGACCTGCTCGCCGCGGCCCCGGGGGTGCGCGCGCTGCGGGACGCCACCCGGGGCGGAGTGGCGACGATCCTCAATGAGATCGCCCGGGCCGCAGAGGTATGCGTCGTGGTCAGCGAGGATGCGATCCCGGTCCGGCCGGAGGTGCGCGGCGCATCCGAACTGCTTGGCATCGATCCGATGTACGTGGCGTGCGAGGGCCGGCTGGTCGCCGTCGTCGAGCATGACCAGGCCGACGACGCGCTGGCGGCGATGCGCGCGCACCCGCTCGGCGAGCAGGCGTCGGTCATCGGCCGGGTAGCCGACGACCCGCCGGGCATCGTTCTGCTCAAGACCGCCTTCGGCGGCACCAGGATCGTCGACATGCTGGTCGGCGACCCGCTGCCGCGGATCTGCTAACCCGGGACAGCGCGAGAGGGGGGATAGGCAGGTGCATGAACTGGCGATCACCGAGAGCGTTGTCGAGGCCGTCACCGGGCGGCTGCCGGACGCCAGGATCACCTGCGTGAACCTGGAGATCGGCGCACTGTCCGGGGTGGTGGCCGACTCCGTCCGGTTTTGCTTCGACCTGGTCGCTGAGGGCACCAATGTGGAGGGCGCGCGACTGGAGATCAGCGAGCCGCCCGGCCGGTGCCAGTGCCACATCTGCGGCACGCAGTTCGAGGCGAACGGCCTGATCGCGCTCTGCCCATGCGGATCCGTCGAGGTCACGATCGTCTCCGGCCAGGAACTCAGGATCACCTCCGTCCAGGTGGCCTGAGGTGTGCGCCACCTGCGGATGCTCGGGCCGCGCCGTGGTAACGCTGCTGACCCCGGACTCCCGCGAGCCCGGCACGCACCAGCCCGGCACGCACCAGCCCGGCACGCACGAGCCCAGCACCGGTGAGCACAGCGGGGCGCACCAGCACAGCAGGGCGCACGGGCCGGGTATGTCCCATGAACACGGCGCGCCACATGAACACGGCGGGCCACATGAACACCGCACGCCCCACGAGCACGGCTCGGGCGGCCACGATCATCATGCGCCGCAGGACGACGAGATCCTCCTCGCGAGCCCCGGTGAATCCGACCGGACCGTGCTACTGCAGCAGAAGGTGCTCGCCAAGAACGATGCGCTCGCCCAGCGCAACCGCGAATGGCTGCGGGATCGGGGGATCCTGGCGATCAACCTGATGAGCTCGCCGGGCGCAGGCAAGACCACCCTGCTGGAGCGCACTGCGGCGGAGCTGGCTGGCCGGGTCAGCATCTCGGTCATCGAAGGTGACCAGGAGACCGCGCTCGACGCCCGCCGCATCTCCTCGGCCGGATGCAAGGTGGTACAGATCAACACGGGCGTTGGCTGCCACCTCGACGCCGAGATGCTGGCCGACGGGCTGCGTGCGCTCGAGCCGCGAACCGGGTCGATCGTGGTCATCGAGAACGTCGGTAACCTCGTCTGCCCCGCCCTCTTCGATCTCGGCGAGGACGCCCGGGTGGTGGTCGCCTCGGTCACCGAGGGCGCCGACAAGCCGGCCAAGTACCCGCACATGTTCCGCCAGGCCGATCTGGTGATCGTCACCAAGACCGACCTGCTGCCCTACGTCGATTTCGACATCCGCCGCTATGCCAGCGACCTCAGGAAGGTCAGCCCGGGTGCGATGATGCTGAAGCTATCCGCGGTGACCGGGCAGGGCATGGACGCGTGGTACGAATGGCTGCGCCGCCGGACCCCGGCTCCACGCGACGAGCCCCTCCGCTAGCGGGGAGACGGCCGCGCCCCGCCAGCGGAGGCGATGTCACGCCTGATAGGAACCTGGAACCCAGGCGCGGGTGCTGACGGCGATCGCATTCCAGGCGTTGATGGTCACGATCAGGCTCAGCAAGGCGGCCACCTCGTCGGGCGTGAACTGCGCGGCAACGGCGTCGTAGGCCTCGGCAGGCACATGGTCGGCGGCGAGCAGGGTGACGGCCTCGGTGAACGCCAGGGCGGCTCGTTCCCGGGCGGTGAAGTACGGCGTCTCCCGCCAGGCGGGCAGTGCGTAGAGGCGCTGCTCCGTTTCGCTGATCGCCCGGGCGTCCTTGGTGTGTGTGTCGATGCAGTAGGCGCAGCCGTTGATCTGCGAGGCGCGGACGCGGACCAGCTCGCGCAGCCGGTGATCGAAATCAACCTGGTCGAGCTGCTTGGTGGCGGCATTGTCCAGCTGGGCCATCGCCTTGGCGAACGTCGTCGCGTGGGCCTCGAAGTCGAGCCGGACACTGATCTGGACGGTGCTGTCGGTGGTTGTCATGGAAGCCACGCTAGGCAAGGACTGGCTCCCGAATAAGGTCCACTTCCATCAAAGGATGATGGGCCACTTTCCGGGATGCGGGCGCGCCGACGAGCAGGCTTATATACGCCGTCCCCGGCTGGCAAGGACTCTGGCTGCGGATGGCCGCCAGGGAGCAGCCGCGCTACGCTTTACCCGCATTGTGATAGCCGGGGAGGTGCCGGTGACGACAGGACCGCAAGACCCCGCAGCGGCGGGCCGCGACCGGCTGAGGGCGGGCCACGCCGACCGCGAGCAGGTGATCGAGGCGCTGAAGGACGCGTTCGTGCAGGGTCGGCTGACCAAGGACGAACTCGACACGCGAGCGGGCCGGGCGCTCACCGCCCGGACCCACGCGGACCTGGCCGCGCTCACCGCCGACATCCCGCCCGCCCCAGCCGCAGCGGGGCAGCCGCGCCCGCCCGCCCCGGCCCGCCGTCGGCCGCTGGCCAGGGCGGCCGCCAAGTCGGGCAGCTGCCTGATGATCACGGTCGCCGCCATAGGGGTCCTCGCTTTCCTCGATCCAGGCGGCACCGGCCCCCAACCCTCGTTTTTGGCCGCCCTGATGCTCGTCCTGGCCATCGCCGGCCTATGGACGGCAGTGGGCATCATGGCGTACGCGGTGTTGACCTCATGGGACCAGAGGTCCTCCCGCAGGCAGCTGCCGCCCCGGCCGAGGCCGGGCGGCCATGCCCTCGACGGCGAACAGAGCAGCGACACCGGCCATGGTCCGGTTCCCCCCGGCCCCCGCACCGACCAGGCCCGCGCCGACCTCCGGGCTCACCGGTCACGGCAGCACCGGCAGTACATTCACACCCGAGCAGGCCGGGCGCTCCGTGCCGTGAGACCGGCGCCAGGCGCAGTCTGACGCCGTTGTCGTCGTCTTCTGCTTGAAGTTCTAAATGGCTGAGGACGGCTTCGGGTTGCCAAAAGGTCCCGGCAGGCCGCGGTGACGGCGCTCACGGGCGTCTCCGCGGAAACGCCGGCGCACCTGCGCTGGTCCTGGCCTGCGGCAGCGGCGCAGCAGTGCCGCGCTCAAACGTGAACATGGAACCGGCTGAAACGTGATGCGATAGAACCTCAACATGATCGAGCAGTGGTTCGGCGTCTTGACCCGCCGGCCGTAAGGCCGGGGCGAGCTCGCCTCCCGCGACGATCTAGAGGCGAAGATCACCGCGTTCACCATCCGGCACAACAAGAACGCCCGACAGAATCCACTTTTCCGGTCAGCGGAGACCTGCGAGCGTAGCCCCGAGGCGGGCGATGGCCGTGGTGTAGGCGTGCGCGGGCGGCGTGCCGTACCCGATGACCAGGGCGTCCGGGTGCCCCGCAGCACGGCTGCCGTAGCCGCGGAGCCCTTCCAGCGCGAGCCCGCGCCCGGCAGCCCGTTCGACAACGTCATCCTCGTCCCATCCGCCGGGCAGTTCGAGCACGGCGTGCAGGCCGGCCGCGACGCCGCTGACCCGGACCAGCGGGGCCTGCTCGCGCACGAGCGCGACGAGCTTGTCGCGCCGTCGCCGGTACATCAGGCGGCAGCGCCTGACATGCCGGTCGTATCCGCCCGATCTGATCAGCTCGGCCAGCGTGAGCTGGTCGATGGTGCTGGTCTGCCGGTCGGCCAGGGCTTTGGCGCTCGCGGTGTCATCGAGGAGATGCGCGGGTGGGACCAGCCAGCCCAGCCTGACGCCGGGCGCGAGCGTCTTGCTTACCGAGCCTGCGTAGCCGACGGAATGCGGCGCCAGGGCCTGCATCGCGCCGATGGCCTGCCGGTCATAGCGGAACTCACCGTCGTAGTCGTCTTCGATGATGAGGGCGCCGGCCGCGCTGGCCCACCGGACGGCCTCGGTGCGGCGGTCCGCGGCCAGCGCCATGCCGAGCGGGAACTGATGGGCGGGGGTGAGCAGCGCCGCGTGCGCGTCGCCGAACTCGCTGACGACAGCACCGCGAGAATCGACTGGCACCGTGCGCGCCTGCAGGCCCCGGGCCTCGGCGAGCAGACGATAGCTGTGCTGACCATACGCCTCGACTGCCAGCCGGCTCGAGCCGTGCCCGGCCAGGACCTCGCACATCAGGGACAGCGCCTGGGTGAAGCCGGTGCAGATGATGATGCGTTCGGAGTCGGTGCGCACGCCCCTGGCGCGCGCGAGATAGCTGGCCAGCGCCTGCCGCAGTTCCGGCCGTCCGCGCGGATCGCCGTAAGCGAGCGCATCGCCAGGCGCGGCGTTCAGCGCCCGTCTGGCCGCGGTGAGCCAGGCGGCACGCGGGAACGACGATGGGTCCGGCTGACCGGCCCGCAGGTCGTAACGGATCTCCCGGGTCCGAGGCGGCGTGATGGCCGGCGGTACCTCCTCCATCACTCCGTCGGCGACCTGTGTCCGGGACCCGGTGACCGCGGTGAGCCACCCTTCCGCGACGAGCTGGCCGTACGCCTCGACGACGGTGTTCCTGGCGATCCCCAGGTCCCGCGCGAGCGCACGAGAGGACGGCAGCTGGGTGCCGGGGTGCAGCCTGCCGCCCTGGACCGCATCCCGCAGCGCGCGCTCGATGGCAGCCCGGCCGTGGCGGCCGGCCAGCTCAAGATGGAGATCAGATCCGGAAGTGGCCCATGTTTTCTCCATAGCGGAGGACCCTATCTCCGGGCCGCATCTCCGGGGCCGCTGCCGGGCCGGTCTCCCAGCCGCTCAGCTGCTTGCAGGATCCGGTGGCGGCTGCCCAGCCTAGAGTCCCGACGCGTCCCTGACGGCTGCCACTACGGCCTGGCCCAGACTGATCCCGCCGTCGTTGCACGGCACCCTCGAATGAGTCAGGACCTCGAACCCGCGCGCCGCGAGCCTCCCGGCGACCTCCTGGCCCAGCAGCTGATTCTGGAAGACACCGCCGGACAGCGCCACTACGGACAGGCCGCGCTCCGCACGCAGGACCGCGCAGCATTCCTCGATGGCGGCCGCCACCCCGTGATGGAACCTGGCCGCGACGACCGCGGGGTCAGTCCCGGCCGCGAGGTCACCGACCACAGCCAGGACCAGGTCCGTTCCGGCCACCTGCAGCGGCGGCCCGGGCGCGATCCCGGCCCGGTAGCTGCCGCGCTCGGTCGGATCGGCCAGCTGCTCAAGTTCGACAGCGGCCTGGCCCTCGTAGTTGATCACGTCACGCACGCCGAGGATGGCGGCCACCGCGTCGAAGAGCCGCCCAGCGCTCGAGGTCAGCGGGGCATTGACGCCCCGGCGCGCTAGCTGGACGACGGCATCCCAGGACGTCTCGTTGCGGCTGGCCACGTCCAGGCCACGAGGCGGCAGGCCGGCCAGGATGCCCGGGCTCGCCGGACCGCCCGCCTCGACCGCGCTGGCATCGGCAGCGCCGGAGTAGACAGCGTTCGAGTAAGAGCCGCCCGAAGATGCGGCATCCAGATAGGCGGCGGCCATCCGCCACGGCTGCCTGATCGCCGCGGCGCCGCCGGGCATCCGCACCGGCGCGAGGTGGCCGACCCGCTCGAATCCGGCGAGGTCAGCGACGAGGAACTCGCCGCCCCAGATAGTCCCGTCCGGGCCATAGCCGGTGCCGTCGAAGGCAACCCCGATGACCGGGCCATCCGCTCCGTTGTCCGCCAGGCAGGACGCGATGTGGGCATGGTGGTGCTGCACCGCCATCAGATCCACGTCTGAAAGACCTACCGCGTAGGCCGTGGACAGGTAATCCGGATGCAGGTCGTGCGCCACCAGCTGCGGCGTGATGTCGAACAGCCGCTTGAAGTGCTCGATACCCTCGCTGAATGAGCGGAGCGTCTCGTAGTTCTCCAGATCGCCGATGTGCTGGGAGATGAACGCCCGGCCCTCCTTGGCCAGGCAGAACGTGTTCTTCAGCTCGGCCCCGCAGGCCAGCACCGGGCGCCGGAAGGTGGCGCGCACGGCGAGCGGCTCGGGCGCGTAGCCTCGCGACCGCCTGATCAGCGTCGGCCCGCCGCCCACGGCACGGGCCACCGAATCATCGGTTCTGACGTGAATCGCGCGGTTGTGGGTGAGGAAGGCTTCCGCGATGCCGCCGAGCCGCTTCAGCGCCTCGTCATCGGCGTAGGCGATTGGCTCGTCCGAGATATTTCCGCTGGTCAGCACGATCGGCCCGCCGACCTCACGGAGCAGCAGGTGGTGCAGCGGAGTGTAGGGCAGCATGACCCCGAGTTCGCGGTTGCCAGGCGCGACCGCGGCGGCCACGGGGCCAGCCATCGCGGCGCCAGCCACGGCCGGGCCAGCCACGGTCGGGCCAGCCACGGTCGGGCCAGCCATCGTCGCGGTTGCGGCGCCAGTCAGCCTGGGCAGGAGCACGATCGGCCGCCTCGCGCTGGTGAGCAGCGCCGCCCCGGCCGGATCAATCTCGCAGAGCCTTCCTGCCGCCTCGATATCGGCGACCATGACGGCGAACGGCTTGTCCTCCCGGTGCTTGCGAGAGCGCAGCGCGGCGGCGGCGCTCTCGCTAGTGGCATCCACGGCCAGGTGGTAGCCGCCCAGACCCTTTATCGCGAGCACCTGCCCCCGCCGGAGCAGGCGGCCCGCGGTCACCAGCGGGTCGCCGGACACTTGTGTTCCGTCCGGGCTGAGCAAGGACAGCTGCGGCCCGCATGCCGGGCAGCAGACCGGCTGGGCGTGAAACCGCCGGTTCGCCGGGTCACGGTATTCCGCCGCGCACTGGCCACACATGGCGAAGCCAGCCATCGTGGTCAGCGGCCGGTCGTAGGGCACATCACGGATGATCGTGAACCGCGGCCCGCAGTTGGTGCAGTTGATGAACGGGTAGCCAGACCGGCGGTCCGCCGGGTCGGCAAGCTCGGCCAGGCAGTCAGCGCACGTCGCGGTGTCAGGCGGCACCAGGGCCCGCCGGATGCCACCCGGCTCGCTGGAGGCGATGGAGAAGACGGCGCAGCCGTCGGGTGTCAGCGGTGAAAGGATCACCCGCTCGATCCTGGCCAGCGGAGGAGCATCCCGTTCTAGCGAGAGAAGAAACTCCTGAACGGCCTCCGGGGCTCCTTCAATCTCTGCGAAGACTCCGTCGACGTCATTGCCCACCAGGCCGCCGAGGCCGAGGCGGGTCGCCAGCCCATACACGAACGGGCGGAAGCCGACTCCCTGGACGATCCCCTCGACCCGGACCGCCGTCCTGACCCGTTCGTTCACCCGTCCAGTCTGGCCCACCCGGCGCCCGCGGACATATGCGCCTGACCAGATCCGGCCGGGTACGCCCGATCCGAGCAACCGGGGACGAAACCGCTCCCGTCCCGCCGGCTGCCATGCTCCGGCGGGACGGAGCGGTTTCCAGTCATGCCCTGGCTCGCCGAAGCCATCGTCCCCGGATCAGCGGGAAGAGGGGGCCCTCTGTCCCGGGAACGCTGTCTCAGGCTGGCAGGGCCTGGGCCGGAGCAATGATGCCACGGTAGCGGCGGCCCCTTCGCTCGCCCTGCCGTTCGGCACGCGAGGTAACTCCCGCGGGGAGTGCCATCTGCCTGGAGCGGTTCAGCCGGGAGCTCCGGACCGGAGCCCAGCAAAAAGATCTTCCTCGGGAACCGGCGCACCTGTTGTGTCGCGGGCCCTGATGAAACTCTCCCGCCCGAAGACGCGCTCGCCAAGCTCCGGCGGGATCTTGGTGAACCACGATTCGCTGATCTGGCTGGCGTGCGCCAGCAAGGCGGCCCGTTTGCGGTCCAGCACGGACCGGATATCGATATTGGTGCTGATCCTGCGCTCGGACTCGTCGATCCGGCGCTGTTCGTCGGGGCTGAGGGCCGCCGCGTCCGGGATGTCAGCGCCCTGGGCCCGGAGCGCCTCCATGATCTCCTGCCACTCGCTGCGGCGCATCGCGGTCAGGTAGAGCTTGGCGGGGATGCCGGTACCAGCCACGGCGGCGGCCGCAGCGCGGCTGGCGTGCACGTGGTCGGGGTGCTGGTAGGCGCCGTTATCGTCGTAAGTGACCACGACCTGGGGCCGGTACCGCTCGATCAAGCCGCTGATGCGGACCGCTACATCATGCTGCGGCACGTTGCAGAACGCGTCGGGCCGGTGCTTATACTCCCAATCCGGCATTCCCGAGTCGTGATAACCGAGCAGTTCCAGATCGGAAACTCCCAGGTATTTGCAGGACTCCCGGAGCTCGGCCAGCCTGATCTCGGCCACCTCAAGTTCGTCATGACCCTCGTCACCGGGCTTGATTCCCGAAGGCGTGTCGCCGAACTCGCCATTAGTGCACGTGACAAGGACCGTGCGGATTCCCTCGTCCGCATACCTGGCCAGCACGCCGCCGGTACTCGACGCCTCGTCATCTGGATGTGCGTGCACCGCCATGAGTGTGAGTGTCTCCGCCATGGCACAAGACTGCCCGACAACCGGGTGCCTCATGCAACCGGGTTACGGAGGGCGGGCGCTGGCCGGAATCCTGTCCTGGACGACGCCGTTTGGTTGAGCATGACCGAGCGGGACGCCGGGGCAGGCGCGACTTCGCCGCGTGCGCTGCTGGCCGCGGACTATGACCGCACCGAGGCCAGGCTCCGCTCGCTGACGCGGGACTTCGAGGGGATCATCGCCTCGCCGGCGGCCACCGACGACGAGCACGACCCGGAGGGCGCGACCAATGCGTTCGAGCGCCAGCACGTCGCGGCCCTCATCGATCAGGCACGCCGCCATCTCGCTGACATCGCTGCCGCGCTTGGCCGCCTCGATGCGGGCAGCTACGGGATCTGCGAGCGGTGCGGCCAGCCGATCGGCGCCCAACGACTGATCGCTCGCCCGGCTGCCCGGACCTGCATCAGGTGCGCGGCCGCCGGGCGTTCGTGATCTCAGGCGGGCCGCCCGACGGGCCGCCCTGATCCGGGGCGCCGATGACCGCCCAGACCGCCTTTCGGTGGATTCCCAGCACGGTCCAGCCCCACCGGACGGCAAACGCCTGAACCACTTGCAGGCCTCGGCCGTCCTCGGTCGCCAGGTCGGAAGGAGTCAGCACCGGGGGGCTAATATTCGAGTCGGTCACCACGCAGACCAGGTGGCCGCCCCGGCCCCACAAGGCCAGCTCGGCCTGGGGGCGGCCGGCTCCGTCCTGGGCGGCCCGGTCCGGCCCGGGTTCGTCCTGACCAGGCTGTTGCGCTCCGTGGCGGATCGCATTGGTGATGAGTTCCGATACCACCACCGTGGCGTCCCCGATCAGCCCGCGCAGGCCCCAGCGCACCAGTGTCTCGGTCGTGAAGTCGCGCGCTGCCTTGACCGACCGCGGGACGGGGTCGGCGGCCAGCACGGCCAGCTGCCAGGACGGCGTCGCCGCATGCGGAGGTAGCGGGGACGGGAGCCAGCCGACGGGCTCGGCGACCGCGCCAGACTGGGCCGGCACCAGCGCTCTCGGGGGCGTCGCCTGGCTCGGCGGGGAGGGCACCGCGTCAGCCCGTTCGCGCGCCGTCCCGGCGCGTGGGGGCTGGTGCGCCTGGTGCATCTGCCAACCTCAGTGCCGGGCGGGACGATACGAGCGGCACGCCGCATCCCCTTTTACCATCCCACCGGCGATGTGCGGAAGCAAGTGCCGATGCACGTGCGCTGAGTGCGCACCCAGGAGTGGCCGGGCCTGGCCGAGCTGAGTCAGGCCATCCGGTCGAGGATCTGGCTGACCAGGGTGATCGGGGTGCTGGGGTGCAGGAACGCGAATCTGGCCACGGTCTCGCCCTGCCACGCTGACGGCGGCATGAAGGCCACCTGGTCGGCGTGGAGCTGGTCAGCCCAGCGGGTGTAGTCCGCCTGATCCCAGCCGTGGCGGCGGAACAGGACCACCGACAGCTCAGGCTCGCGGACCAGTTCCAGGTACGGACGCGCGCGGATCTGCTCGGCGGCCTGCCGCGCCAGCCCGATCGCGGCCTCGATCGCCTCGGTGTAGGCGCGGACGCCGTGCACGGCCAGCGAGAACCACAACGGCAGCCCCCGGGCCCGCCTGGTCAGGTGGTAGGCGTAGTCGGTCGGGTTCCACTCCGCTGGCTTGTCGTGGATGACGTCAAGGTAGGAGGCATCCTGGCGGTGCACCGACCGGGCCACCGACGGCTCACGGTAGATGAGGGCCGCGCAGTCGTACGGCGCGTACAGCCACTTGTGCGGATCCACGACGAACGAGTCGCAGTGCTCGATGCCGTCGTAGGCGGCCCGGACGGTCGGCGCGAACAGCCCCGCGCCGCCGTAGGCGCCATCCACGTGGAACCACAGCCCGTGGTCCCGGGCGACGGCGGCAATCCCGGCCAGGTCGTCGACGATCCCGGCATTCGTGGTCCCGGCGGTGGCGACCACCGCCGCTAGCGACGACGGATCGCCGTCGCTATTGATGGCGCCCTGCAGCGCGGCGCCGGTCAGCCGGTGATCGTCGGTCTTCACGATCAGCGCGTCCATCTCAAGGATCCGCAGCGTGTTGGTGATCGAGGAGTGCGCGTCCGCGCTGATGACCGTCCGCAGCCGCCTGGCCGTGGCCATTGCACCGCCGGCCGCCTTCCGCTTGGCCACCTCCCGCGCCACGACCAGCGCGGAAAGGTTGGCCGCCGAGCCGCCGGAAACGAAGCACCCGCCGGCCGATTCGGGCAGCCCGGCCCGGTCCGCGATGAGCCGCAGCACCTGGTTCTCCGCCTCGATCGCGCCCGCGGCCTCCAGCCAGGAGATGCCCTGGATCGAGGCACAGGAGACCAGCATGTCGAAGGCGAGCGCCGCCTTGGTCGGCGCGGCCGGGATGAAGCCGAGGAATCGCGGGCTGTCCGCCGAGATCACCGCCGGAGCCAGGGTCCCGGTGTAGCGGCCGAGCACATCGGCGGGGTCGTGCGGATCATCGCCGAGCAGGCCGGCCAGGGCCGCGGCGAGCTCACCCGGGTCGCGCGGGCAGCCGTCGAGCGGGACCGGCTCCAGCCGCAGCCTGCTCTCGGCGTAGGCGAGTACGGACCGGATCATTTTCTCAGTGGTCGCATCCACGCTGTGCATGGGCGAAACCTAGATCCTCTGGGCCCGGTCCGGCAATGCGGGCAGCGCACTGGGGGCGCAGTCATCCGGCCTCCTCCGGCCGGGCGACCCAGGCGGAGAAGACCGGCATCCCGTGCCAGGGACTGGCGCCGGTGCTTCGTTTAGGGTCATGGTCTTCGTCGGCGGCGACCGCGACTACGGCGAACGGATGCCCGAACCGCAGCTCGGCCGTGCGCAGCACGCCCTCCGGCCGCGATCGCATGGCCATCGCGGCGACCGCGAAGCCGGTGACCGCCGCCGCCTCGAACCCGGTCCGGCTGAAGCGGGCCACGCACGCCTGCCTGGCCTCGTAGCGGTAGACGGCGAGCCCGAGCAGTTCGGCCAGGCCCGCAGCCGCCAGGTCGAAGCCGAGGCCGGGCTGCTTGAGGTCCTGGGAGCTGTCGGCTGACCAGGCGGGCAGCACCGCGGTGCAGCGCTCTTCGCGGCCGCTGGCCGTCTCCGTCTTCGCGGCCCGCTCGGTCACCACCCAGAGCGGCCCCTCGCCGAGCTCAAGATCGAACAACGACCGCCGGGCCGACTGCCGCCCGGTGGCGAGGCCGGCCGCGAGGTCGCAGGCGACCGCGAGCACCTCTCCGGCGGGTACCCCGGGCGCGGCGGCCACCGAGGTGACCAGCAGGCCGCCGACGGCCCGCGCGGTGTGCACCGCCACATCGCCGGCCCGCTCGGTGGCGGCGATGAACTGCCGGTGGCCGGAGTCCCGGCGGGCCGGCGTGTGCAGTACCTGGCGTACCTGGGCCGTCCACGGGCTGTCCGGGCCGAGCGCACTGGACGGCACGAGATCGAACGGCCTGACCCAGGAGACCCTGGTCGCTAGCGCCGTGGCCAGCATCAGCACGATGTCAGGCCGCAGCTTTACCGGAAACCTGGGGATCATGCCCAGCGAGTGCTCCCTAGCCCAGTCATCGAGCTGGGCCTGATCCCGCAGCAGCCCGGTCTGCACGGCCGGAGGCAGCCCGGCCTGCCAGCCGGCCAGCGCGTCGGTCATGGAGCCTTCCCGGTGCCAGGCTCCGGCCGCCGCCGCGACCAGCGGGTGCGGGTCAGCCAGCAGCGCCGCCGCGGTCGCGGCCGCGGTCTCGATCTCGCAGCCGAGCACCTCGGCCAGCTCGGATCTGGCCTTACCGGTGCAGGCCGGGCCGCACAGCGCGAGCAGCAGCCAGGCACCGAGCGGCGAGGCGGCGTGGTGATGAGCGCCTGCCGCCGCATGGAACCGCCTGGCGTACGCGGCCAGGGGTGCGGCCAGGTCTGCTGCTGTCGCTGTCGTCACGCTCTCACTCTGCCGCAGTCCCGGCCGGAGCGCACCTGCCGCAGGCCCGGCCGGAGCGCGCCCGCCACACACGGCAGACCTCGCGCCCGCGCTCGGCGTGGGAGACGGCGCGCGCCCCCCGGAGCGGGCAGAGTTAGCACGGGAGGTGCGGTGGGCGAGCTGAGCGCCGTGGAGATCTGCGCCGGCGCGGGCGGCCAGGCCCTCGGCCTGGAGCAGGCCGGGTTCCGCCACGAGGCCGCGGCCGAGATCGACGCCGACGCGTGCGAGACGCTGCGCGGCAACCGCGGTGCCGACTGGAAGATCATCGAGGGTGACGTGCGCGATCTGGACGGCCGTCAGTTCACCGGCGTCGACCTGGTGGCCGGCGGAGTCCCGTGCCCGCCGTTCTCGGTCGCCGGCCGGCAGCTCGGCCGCGCCGACGAACGTGACCTGTTCCCCGAGGCGCTCCGGCTAATTGCCGAGATCAGGCCGCGGGCCGCCCTGCTGGAGAACGTGCGCGGGCTGGCAGAGGGGCGGTTCGATGGCTACCGGGCGGCCGTCAGCGGACGGCTCCGCGCTCTCGGCTATCACCTCTGGTGGCAGCAGGTGCAGGCCAGCGAGCATGGGGTGGCGCAGCTACGGCCCAGGTTCGTCCTGGTGGCGCTGCGCGAGCCGTGGGCAGCCTGGTTCAGCTGGCCGGAGCCCCTCGCAGCGCCCGCGCCCACCGTGGGCGACACGCTGCACGACCTGATGCGCGCAGGCGGCTGGCCGGGCGCGGCGCAATGGCGGGCCGGCGCGCAGCAGATCGCGCCGACCATCGTGGGCGGCAGCAAGAAGCACGGCGGACCTGACCTCGGCCCGACCCGGGCCCGGGCCGCGTGGCTGGCGCTCGGGGTTGACGGGCTCGGTATTGCCGATCACCCGCCCGGGCCCGACTTCCCGCCCGGGCAGCTGCCCCGGCTGACTGTGCGGATGGTGGCGCGGTTGCAGGGTTTTCCTGATACCTGGGTGTTCTCCGGGCGCAAGACCGCCGCCTACCGCCAGGTGGGGAACGCGTTCCCGCCGCCGGTGGCCCGGGCCCTCGGAACCGCGATCCGCACTGCGCTCAGCGCGCCCACCTCGCAGGTCAATGGCTCACCGGGGCTCCGGCCAGCGCCGCGATGACGCCCAGGGCGGCGGCGCCAAGCAGCGCGGTGACCACCCCCCTGCGGAATACGAGCAGCCAGGCCGCGGCGGCGACCCCGACCCCTGCTTGCCACAGATGGCTGAACTCGGCACTGAGCGGGATCGCGGCGCCCGCGATCGCGCCAATGGCGGCGGGCCCGGCTCCGGTGAGGAACGACTGCGCAACCGTACTGGCCCGGAGCTTCCCGAAATGCGGTCCGCCCGCGATGACGAAGACAAAGGACGGCGTGAACGCGACCAGCGCCGCCAGCAGCCCCCCGGGCAGCCCGGCGGCCGCGTAACCGACGACGGCGACGGTCTGGACCACCGGACCCGGCGTGATCTGGCCGAGCGCGACTGCGCTCAGGAACTGGGCGCCGGTCATCCAGTGATAGGTAATCACCGCGTCGTGCTGCATCAGCGGGACGATCACGAAGCCGCCGCCATAGGAGAGGGCGCCGACCTTGAACGCTACCCAGGCCACGGCGCCCAGGCCGGCGGTCGCCGCCGCCCCGGCGACCGCCCTGGCCACGGCCGCGGGAGTGGCCAGCAGTGCCGCGGTGCCGGGCCGATGACCGTCCGGCCGGAGCGGGCCTGGCCGCCGCGCTGCCACCTCGATCAGGCCGCAGCCGAGCAGCACGAGCACGAGGAACGGCCCGATCACGGCGGCCGCGACCCCGCCCGCCAGCAGGTAGGCGATCCATCTGGCCCGGACCGGCCGGGCGGAGCCAGCCCGTTTCCAGCTGGCCGGGGCCAGTCCGACGGCCGCCTTGACCGCGACGGCCGGCACGGCCGCGCCCGCGCCCGCCGCTGCCCCCAGCACCCATACCGGCACGTTGCGGGCCAGGAAAAGCGCCGCCAGGGCCAGGATGATGGCCAGGCCTGGCACGATGAAGCAGACCCCGCCGAGCAGCGCACCGGCCAGCCCGCGCAGCCGCCACGCGCAGAAGATCGCCAGCTGGGTAGACGCCGGGCCGGGGAGCAGGTTGGTGGTAGCGACGCCGTCCTCGAACTCGTGGGCCGACAGCCAGCCCCGCTGGTCCACGCACAGCTTGCGGAGCAGGGTGATGTGCGCGGGAGGGCCGCCGAACCCGATGATCCCGATGCGGGCCCATTCGCGCGCGATGGTGACCAGCGTTACGCGTTCCGCGGCGGGCTCGGTCACGTGGGCACCCGCGGAGGGGCGGCCGGACCCGGCTCGACCGGGGCAGTCTGGACCACGCCCTCCACCGTATTGACAGCACGGGCGGGCGGGAAGACGCTGGCGCGCCATCGGCCACTGTGGCCACAGCCGCACCCGCATCCGTTACGGTCGTCGGCAGAGCATTTCGCGAAGGGAGCCCGGCATGACATCCAGTGACCTGCTCGCCGACGCGTTCGGCCGGATCCGTGGCATTGTCCACGAGGTGGTCGACGGCCTGAGCCCGGAGCAGCTCGCGTTCCGCCCGGATCCCCGGGCCAACTCCGTGGCGTGGCTGGTCTGGCATCTGACCAGGATCCAAGACGACCATCTGGCCGGCGCGGCGCAGACGGGCCAGCTATGGACGGAGGACGGCTGGGCCGAGCGGTTCGGGCTGCCCTTCGACGAGACGGCGACCGGCTATGGCCAGCGCTCCGACGAGGTGGCGGCGGTCCAGGTGGCCTCCGGTGACCTGCTGACCGGGTATTACGACGCCGTCTATACCGAGACCATCCAGTATGTGCAGCGGGTATCCGACGCTGACCTCGGCCGCATTGTCGACGAGCGGTGGGATCCGCCCGTCACGCTGGGCGTCCGGCTGATCAGCGTGATATCCGACGGGCTGCAGCACGCCGGGCAGGCAGCCTACGTCCGCGGGCTGGCGGAACGCAGCTAGACCCCGTCGCTACGGCTGTTCCTCCTATCCTCGTGCCCGGGTGCTGCCGGATCGCCGGCCGGACGGGATTGGCTCGGCGGCGCGGCCCGGCCCGGCCCGCCAGGTGCGGGCGTCTGCTGGCCGAAGGTGACCAGGGTCAGGATCCCGGCGGCGAGCACCAGCCCCGCCGACAGGAACAGGGCGGCTCGCAGGCCAGCGTGGAAGGCCGTGTAAGCGGCGTTAATGACCTCCTGGACCAGCGCGCCCTGCTGCGGGTGGTTGCTCGACGGAGCCGCGCCGGTCTCGACTCCGTTGATGACGATCGCCTGGAACGTGGGCGGAATGCCCAGATGGTGCAGCCTGCTGGTCAGGTCGGATCTCAGCTGCGCGTTGACCAGCGCCCCGAGCACCGCGACGCCGGTCACGGCGCCGATCTCGCGACTGGTATTGGTGGCCGAGGCGGCCATGCCGGACCGCTCGGGCGGCACCGCAGTGAGGACCGACGAGGTAATGGGCACCACCGTCATGCCGATGCCGATGCCGGTCAGGCCCAGGGACGCCGCCAGCGGGAGGTAGCTCGGATGCGGGCTGAGGCTGATGTTGGTCAGTATCAGTCCGGCGCTGAAGACCAGGCAGCCGGCCGGGACCAGCCAGCGGAGATCGACGAAGCTCTCCCAGCGGCCCACCAGGACCGAGGCGACAATCATCAGCACGGTCATCGGCAGGAAGACAGCGGCTATGCCGTAGCCGCTATCGCCGACCACCTCAGCCAGGTAGAGGGCGGTGAAGAAGAAGATCGCGAAGGTCGCGAAATAGGAGCAAAACGCGACCACATTCGCGGTTCCGAACCGCGCGATGCGCAGGAACCTCAGGTCAAGCAGCGGGTGCGTGGCCCGGGCTTCGCGCCAGAAGAAGCCAACGGCCGCGATCGCGCTGACGCTGAACAGGAATATCTCCTGCGGCGCGGCGAAGCCGGCGCTCTCCGCACCGATGATCCCGAACACGAACGCCGCCAGCGCGGCCGCGCCGAGGAAGGTCCCTGAGGTGTCCACCCGGTGCGCATCGGGATCGGAGCTCTCCGGCAGCACCAGGCCAGCGACCACCAACGCGGCGAGGCCGAAGGCCAGGTTGAACCAGAAGATCCCGCGCCAGCTCCACACCCCGACCAGGGTGCCGCCGATGACCGGGCCCGCGGCCAGCGCCAGGCCGGTCACCGCGGCCCAGATGCCCACGGCCCGGTTGCGACTGCGCTCGTCGGAATACAGCTGGCGCAGCATGGATAGCGTGCCGGGCTCGCTGGCGGCAGCGCCGAGGCCCATGACGGCGCGGCCTGCGATCAGCACGGCGACGTTCGGCGCCAGCGCGCACATGACTGATCCGGCGCAGAACACGCCCGCGCCGGACAGCATGACCTTCTTGCGGCCGAATTCATCGCCGATCATCCCGCAGGCGAGCATGATGCTGGCAAAGGTGAGCGCATACGCGCTTACCACCCACTGCAGGGCCGAGACACCCGCGTGCAGGTCGGCCTGGATGCTGCCGAGCGCCACGCTCACGACCGTGTTGTCGAGGAACGTGAGGAACAGCAGCGTGCACAGCACCGGCAGGGCCAGCGAGTAACCGCCGAAATGCTCGCGGGCGCGGGCAGCCGCCGCTGCCTCGGCCCGTAGCTCCACTGGGCAGCTCCTATCGGCTGGGCGGCCTAATGGCAGGCCGCCGGTAGACCGGAAGTCTTGCCGTTATTCTCCACGGTCAGCAGACCGCAGAAGCTCGCGTCGCCAACCTTCCAGACACCGTTCTGATAAACGGCCACGCCCGTCTGGTTGGCAAGAGCGGGCGATCCGCTGACAAAGATTGAGTAGATCACCTTGGCCTGCGTCGGGGACTCCACAGTCACCTTGGCCACCTTGGCCGTGGCCGATGACGCCAGAGCCGAGCCGGCCTGCGTCTGGATCACCTTCTGGAACTGGCTGCCGTTCTGCAGCAGTGCCACCCGGCGGGAGATCGGAGTGCTGGAAAGGAAGAAGGCGGCCCAGTTGGCCTCGATCTGGGCCTGAGCACTGGAGGGGGCCGGGCTCGACGACGTGGCAGGCGTAGTGGCCGGCGTACTGGCCGGCATACTGGGTGACGAGCTGTGCGACGACGACGCTGAACTGGCCGGAGGGGTCGAGCTGCTGCTGCCGCTGCTTCCGCAGGCGGCGACGCCCATGCCGACCGCTGCGCCCAGCGCGGGAAGCAGGAAAATATGACGAGCTGACTGGCGGAATCGCATCTTAAGCCTCTCCGTTAAATCCCGTTAATAGTGGATCTAGGATCCAGGTTTGCCAGGAGCCCAGGTCGCATGGTGCGGTCAGCGGTTCGCCCAGGGCAGCTCCCCCGCAGGCAATACGGCACAACGCTACCGTGCTGGGGCTCAAGGCGACGGACCGGTCGCCCTCGCCGCAGCCCGGGTGCGGATCCATACCCCGCAAGCAGAGGACACGATTGATGCCAGTCAGCCCATGACGTAACGGTGCAGGCGAGATGCCTGGTAAGTCGGCTAATGATCATCGCTCGGGTGGTGAGCGAGGCGGCGCGGCCGGGTGGCTGTCGCGATCATCGCCGACCGCCGGGGGCTTGGCGCCTGGCTGGAAGTCGGGCCGTCGGTCAACCACGCCGGTCTGGCTCTGCGGCCGCCGGTCAGCTACGCCTGATTTGCACCTGGGCCGCCGGTGAACTACCGCGGCGACGATGGTGGCAACGCTGCACGCGAACAGCAGCCACGGCACCACAACAAGCAGATCGCCGCCGGTCAACCCGTCTCCCGCCACAAGCGAGTGTCCTGAATGTCGCTATCGGATCAGCCGGAGGCGGGTGAGACGTGCAGCCCCGGTGGCGGCGCTGTGGAGTTGCAAGCGGCCGTGAGATACATCACGGATTCGCGCTCAGGGAGCCCAGCGTGGTTACAGAGCGTAGCGGTCCAGGTAGGTTGGCTTGTGCGTTCTCTGGGATCGTGGCCCGGATAACGGAGAGCCTGGCGGGCGGGCCGGGGGTGGCCGCGCCGGGTAGCCGGGGTGGCCGCGCTGTATAAAAGGGGGGCAGATGGTCGCGACTGTGCTGCTGGTCGAGGACGAACGGAAGCTCCGTGAGCTGGTCCGTTGTTACCTGGAGACGGCCGGGCTGACCGTGCTGTCGACGGGGTCGGGAGCCGATGCGCTCTCGCTGGCCGGCTCGGCGTCACCCGACCTGATCATCCTCGATCTGGGCCTGCCTGACGTGCCAGGCGAGACGGTCGCGGCCGAGCTGCACGGGACATCGCCGGCACCGATCGTGATGCTGACCGCCAAGTCCTCCGAAGAGCACCGGATCCGCGGGCTTGAGCTGGGGGCAGACGACTACGTCACCAAGCCGTTCAGTCCGCGTGAGCTGGTCTTGCGCTGCCAGGCGGTCCTGCGCCGGCGCGGAGCCTCCCCGGCGGCCGAGCAGCTGACCAGCTACGGCGACGGCGTCCTGGTCATCGACGAGCCGCGGCGTGATGTCCGGGTCCGGGAAGCCAGCGTGCAGCTGACGCCGACCGAATGGGGCCTGCTGCTGGCGCTGACGACCGTCCCGGGCCGGGTCTACTCGCGGCTAGAGCTGATCAACCGGGTGCGGGGATATGAGTTCGAGGGCTACGAGCGCAGCGTCGACTCGCACGTGAAGAACCTCCGCCGCAAGATCGAGCAAGACCCGGCCGACCCCGAGATCGTCCAGACGGTGCTGGGCGGTGGTTACCGGCTGGGCCTGCGCCGCGATGGCTAGGGCCGATCGCTCCGGGTCGATCGGGCTGCGGCTGGCGCTGGCCTTCGTCGCGGTCGCCCTGTGCGCGGTGGCCCTGGTTGGCGTGCTGAGCGCCGTGTTCACGGCCGCCGAGGTCTCGAAGCTGGCCTCACAGCAACGGTCCCTGCTAACCAAGTCGCTGGACGTGGCCACCGCGGACGCCTGGGAGCACGACCACAGGTGGTCGATGGCCGAACTCCATCCTGTCGTGGATCTGGCCACCAAGATCGCCGTAGTGGTCCAGGTCAGAGATCAGGCGGGCCGGCTGGTGATCTCCTCGCCAGGTTTCGCGCGCAACCCCGGCCCGCACAGTCAGGCGCCGATTCTGATCCGCGGCCACCAAGCCGGGACGATCTATCTCCGGTTCAGCGCGGTGGGGCTCGGCAGCCCGCACCATAGGCTGCGCACCATCCTCTGGCAGGCGGTCGCCGGCGCCGCCGGCATCGCGGCCCTGCTGGCGCTGATCGTGGCCCTCCTGGTATCGCGGCGGATCAGCAAGCCGGTCACCCGGCTGATCGAGGTGGCCAGGGAGCGGAGCGACGGCCACCATGCCGCCCGGGTGGGCGAGCTCCACGCCCCGGCCGAAATTCGCGAGCTCGGCGCCTCCTTCGACATGATGGCGGACTCGCTGGCCCGCCAGGAGCGGCTCCGCCGCAACCTGGTGGCCGACGTCACGCACGAGCTCCGCACCCCGGTGGCGATCCTGCAGGCCGGACACGAGGCGCTGCTCGACGGCGTCATCGCGCCGACCCCCGGAGAGCTGTCCTCCCTGCGGGATGAGGTGATCCGGCTCGCCTCCATGGTCGATGATCTGCAGATCCTTTCCTCCGCCGAAGCCGCGGGGCTGCAGCTGACGGTGGCGCCGCATGACCTCGCCGAGATCGCGGAAGCGGTGGCCGACAGCATGGCCAGCCGGTTCGAGACAGCTGACCTGACCCTGGTGACCAAGCTCGCCCCTGCGCCCGTCCTGGCCGACGACCGACGGCTGCACCAGGTCATCACCAACCTGCTGAGCAACGCGATCAAATTCACCCCGGCCGCCGGGATGGTCACGATCGAGGTCAGCCAGCGGTCGGGCCTGGCCGTGCTCACCGTGTCGGACACTGGCATCGGCATCCCGCCCGATGAGCTGCCCCACATCTCCGAGCGGTTCTGGCGCGGCAGCAACGCCGCCGAGGTGGCAGGCAGCGGCATCGGGCTGGCCGTGGTCGCGGAACTCACCTGGGCGCACAGCGGCCAGCTCAGTGTGGACAGCAGCCCTGGACAGGGCACCCGGGTCACGGTCAACCTGCCGCTCGCCTTACCGGCGGGACTCGAGCTTGCGCAGCACCTGCTCGACGGCCTGCATCTGCTCCTCGGCGACCGGGGGCAGCGCGAATGCCGTGTGCACGAGCCGGGCGGTCGCCGCGCGGTCGTCGGGGCCGGCCGCGGGGCCGGCCCCGACGCCGGCGCCGCGGCGCTCCGGCCCGGCGCTCGGGCGGCGCGCGCGGACGCCCGAGCTGACCCGGGCGCGGAGGCCCGGGCCGAGCACCAGTACCTCGGGGCGCCGCGGCGCGGGCAGGCCGGACAGCCGCTGCTTCACCCCCCGCAGCAGGACAGCGAACTGCTGACCGCCAGCAGGTCCGTTGCGCCAGCCCAGGCAGGCCGGGAGGGCCCGGAAGGCCGGGAAGGCCGGGAAGGCCCGGAAGGCCGGGAAGGCCGGGAGGGCTGGGAAGTGGCCGCGGTGGATCGCGCAGGTGGCGATGTCCCCGCGGGTGAGTAGCTCGGCGGCCTCGATGATGGTCTGGTCAACCCGGCCGGTACCGGCCGGGGTGACCAGGAGCAAGAACGAGCGGCGCAGCGCGCCCAGCCGGTCAAGCTCGCTGAGCGCCAGGCCGGCCCGGCCGCCCGGCCCGGCCGGCCTGGCATCGAATCCCACATAAGCGCGGATCGGCTCCGCGACCGCCGGGCCGCCCAGGGTCTTCTCGATGAGGTCCGGCGTCAGCGCGCCGGTGACGTAGCGGCGACCCCCGCCAACCGGCCGGCGATTCGTTCGTTGCCCGTTCACCAGACCCCCTGTCGCGCCCCGGCCGCCGGCTGGCGGCCGATACCCGGCCGGCCATCCTGGTGACTCGTTATGCGGCCGGCTACCGGGCAGCGTCGGGCGTCCCGGCGCGCCGCTCATCCCCCGGATCGGGTGATCTTCCACGGCTGCCCTCGAGGCCCGGAAGGCTGATGACCCTAGGTGGTCAGTCAACTGGTCCCCTGCCCCGGGGACCTACGGCCCTGCATAGTCCCGGCCTGGGCGGCCAGGCTTTAGCCATGGCGCGAGAGCACGCACCGGAAAATGGGCGGGCCGGATTGACCCGCGAGCTGGTTGACGACCTGATCCGGGCGGCTGTGGCCGCGCCGTCCATGCACAACACCCAGCCCTGGCGGTTCCGGGTGGACGAGGCCAGCCAGACGGTTCAGCTGTATGCCGACGCCGGGCGCCAGCTCGCCTACGGCGACCCCGATGGCCGCGCGGTGCACATCGCCTGCGGCGCCGCGCTCTTCAACTTCCGCCTGGCGGCCGCGGTGCACGGCCGCCAGGCGGTTGTCCAGCTGCTCCCTGACCCCGGTCAGCCGCTGCTGCTGGCCAGCATCCGGCTCGGCGGATGCGGTCATGCCGGTGATGTGGAGGCCGAGCTGCATGCGGCGATCCCGCGGCGGCACACCAACCGGGAGCCGTTCAGCGGGCGGCGGGTGCCGCCCGGCGTGCTCGCGGAGCTCACCGAGGCGGCCGGGATCGAGGGGGCGATGCTGCACATCCTGGATCAGGACGAGGCGGCCCGCGTTCTGCGACTGGCGGCCGAGGCGGAAAGCACTCAGCTGGCCGACCCGAGCTATCGCAGAGAGCTGGCGCGGTGGGCCGGCGGTGACCGGGATCGCGATGGCATCCCTGATGCGTCGCTGGGTCCTCGTTCCCCGGAGAGCTTCACCCCGGTCCGGGACTTCGCCCCTGGCCATCAGTACGGAGAATTCCGTTATGCGTGGTTCGAAGAGCACCCGCAGCTGGCGGTCCTGGCCACCCACTCCAGCCGCCGCGCCGACTGGCTGCGGGCGGGCCAGGCGCTGGAACGGGTCCTGCTGACCGCAACCGCGCGGGGCATCTCGGTCAGCCCGCTCACCCAGCCGCTGGAGACCGGCGAGGCGTGGCTGGTCCGTGATCCGAAGTCGGGGACTGAACAGCCGCAGATGATCTTGCGGTTCGGCTACGGGCTGCCGGTGCACGCCAGCCCGCGACGCCCGGTCGCCGAGGTGCTGGACGAGCCGCCGGCCTGATCGCCGCTGGCCGCGGGTCAGCCGTTTCCCCACAGGTCGTCAAGGGCCGCGTCGACCCGCGCGGCCAGCGCGGGCACCCGCGGGATGAGCGGGCGCGGCGGCTCGGCGTCGGTGATCTCGCACCTGGCCAGCGCGGCCGCGTCCAGGAACCGGGTCAGCTGCGCATAGCTGTGCCGGTCGTCGCGCGCGCTCCGGTGATGATGCATGCGCAGCGGCGCGTACAGCAGCAGCTGGTCTCGGGCCCGGGTGACCGCGACATAGAACAGCCGCAGTTCCTCCGCCAGCCCGGGCCGCGTGGCCAGGGCCATGTCGCTGGGTACCGCGCCGTCGACCAGGTGCGGGAGGTGAACGACCCGCCATTCCAGTCCTTTGGCCGAGTGCATGGTAGAGATCACCAGGAAGTCCTGGTCAAGCCGCGGCGGTCCGGCCAGGTCCGAGGTGGACACGGGCGGGTCCAGGGCGAGCTCCACCAGGGCCTCGTGCAGCGATGGGCGGCTGGCCACCGCATCGGCCAGGCGCTGCAGATCGGCGATGCGGACGCCGGCGTCGGGGTAGCGGGCCCGGATCGGATCGATCAGCGCGGCCAGGATCGCCACCGCCCGGTCCGCGGTCCGCTCCAGGCTCGCGGCCTCCGCCAGCGCCGTCACCGTCGCGGTCAGCGCCGCCCTGGCCCGCGGCGGCGCGGCGGCCACCGCATCCGGCCAGCGCTCCAGCGGTGCCGGGTCGGCCGGCCCGATAGCCTCGATGATGCGCCGCGCATGCACCGGCCCGATGCCCTCGTGCAGCCGGAGCAGCCGGAACCAGGCGAGGTCGTCAGCCGGGTTAGCCACCACCCTGGCCGCCGACAGGAAGTCCTTGACATGGGCGGCCTCGGTGAATCGCAGGCCCCCGTACTTCACGAACGGGATGCCCCGGGCCGCTAGCTCGACCTCCAGCACGTCGCTGTGATGCGCGGCCCGCACCAGGACGGCCTGTTCCCTCAGCTCGATGCCGGACTCGTGGGCCTCCAGCACCCGGGCGCAGATCTCGCGGGCCTGGGTGGCCTCGTCATGGCAGCGCACCAGCACCGGGGCCTGCCCGGCCGCGCGGTCAGCCGCCAGCGCCAGCTCCAGGCCCTCGGACTGCGGGCGGACCGAGTTGGCCAGCTGCAGCACGGCGTGACTGGACCGGTAGTTCCTGGTCAGGCGGATGACGGCCAGGTCCGGGTAGATCTGGCCAAGGTCCCGCAGATGCGCCGGGTCGGCGCCACGGAACCCATAGATCGCCTGGGCGTCGTCGCCCACGCAGGTCAGGCCGCGCCCGTCGGGCGCCAGCAGCCGCACGATGTCGGCCTGCACCGTGTTGACGTCCTGGTACTCATCGACGAGGACCGCGTCGTACTGGCCGCGCAGCGTCTCGCCTGCCACCGGGTCGGCCAGGGCGGCCCGCCACAGCAGCAGCAGGTCGTCGAAGTCGACCAGGCCGTGGCGGCGTTTATGGGCGACGTAGCCGCGGAACAGCGCGGCGAGTTGCTGGGTGAAGTCGGTGCACCAGGGAAACCCGGTGCGCACCACCTCGGCCACGGCCCGGTGGGTGTTCACGCACCTGGTGTAGATGTCGGCGCAGACGGCCGCCCGCGGGGCGCGCCTCCCGCTGCCGATCAGGTCATGGTCGGCCCGCGCCGCGTCGAGCAGGTCGCTGACATCAGCCGGGTCGAGCACGCTGAACTCAGGCGGCAGCGAGAAGGACTCGGCGTGGGAGCGGATGATGCGGTGCGCGATGGCGTGAAAGGTGCCGCCGCATACCCGGTCGCCGGCCGCCGGGACCTGCGGCGCCACCCGGGCGAGCATGTCATCGGCGGCGCGGCGGGTGAACGTCAGCAGCAGGATCCGGCTGGCCGGCACGCCGCGCGATCGCAGCCAGGCGGCCCGGGCGACGAGGGTCCGGGTCTTCCCGGTGCCCGCCCCCGCCAGCACGAGGAGCGGCCCGGCCTCGTAGGTGACGGCCCGGCGCTGCTCTTCGTTAAGTCTTTCGAGTATTTCGCCTGGTTCGAACATGGACCCGAATGTAACGATGCCGGCCGTCGCGGGCCAGATCCCTCGCCGGCGCGGGGCCGGCCGGTACGGGAAGATGGACCCTATGCGCGCGGTGGTGGTCGAATCCAATGGCGGTCCTGAAGTCCTGCAGGCTGGCGAGCGGCCGGACCCCAGCCCCGGCCCGGGCCAGCTGCTGGTCGACGTGGCCGCGGCTGGGGTCAATTTCATGGACATCTACCAGCGGGAGGGCCGGCCACCCTACGGCGGCGGGCTGCCGTATGTGCCCGGCGCCGAGGGCGCGGGAACGGTGGCGGCCACTGGCGCCGGGGTGTCCGGCTTTGCTCCAGGCCACCGGGTGGCGTGGACCGGCGTGCCGGGCAGTTACGCGGAACGGGCCGTCATCCCGGCCGACCGCGCCGTGCCCGTGCCCGCCGGCCTGGACCTCGAGGTCGCGGCCGCCGTGATGCTGCAGGGCATGACTGCCCACTACCTGTGCCACAGCACCTATCCCGTGGCACCAGGCGATCCGGTGGTCGTGCACGCGGCTGCGGGCGGGGTCGGCCTCCTGCTGACCCAGATGGCCACCGCCCGCGGTGGCATCGTTATCGCGACCACCTCCACGGACGCCAAGGCGCAGCTGGCCATCCAGGCGGGTGCGCACCGGGTGGCCGGTTACTCCGGCTTCGGCGACGCGGTGCGGGCGGTGACCGGCGGGCCCGGCGCGGCCGCCGTCTACGACGGGGTCGGGCAGGCGACGTTCGACGCCAGCCTGGGGGCCCTGCGTCCGCGCGGCTACCTGGTCCTGTACGGCGCGTCCAGCGGGCCGGTTCCGCCGTTCGAGCTGCAGCGGCTCGCGGGCGGCGGATCGCTCTTCATCACCAGGCCGACCCTGGTCCACTACATCGCCAGCCGCGAGGAGCTGCTGCAGCGGGCTGGCGACCTGTTCAGCTGGATCAGCCAGGGCCGGCTCACCGTCCGGATCGGCGGCCGGTACCCGCTGGCTGAGGCGGCCCGGGCCCACGAAGACCTCGCCGCCAGGCGCACCACGGGGAAGCTGCTGCTGCTGCCCGCCGACCGCGGGCCGGGATCCACGTGAGCTTCCCCGGGCCGACGAAGGAGACGGCGGCGGAGGCGACGCGGCGGAGGCGACGCGGCGGAGGCCGCGCGAAGGCAGCGGCGGAGGCGACGCGGCGGAGGCCGCGCGAAGGCAGCGGCGGAGGCGATGTGGCGGAGGCCGCGCAGAGGCGGCGCAGCCGAGACGACACCACCAGACACGGCAGCACCACTGGCAACGGCAGCAACAGCAACCTAGTCAGGAGTTGCCGAGCACGGCCTCGCTGCCCAGCTGGCGGCCACGAATTCGGTCCGAAATACCCCTTTTTTCCACGACCAGTCTCCACTTATACCGGATTGTGTGGCCAGTTCAGGAGATTATGTCCACTATGTCCGCACACAATCCGGTATAAGTCTGCAATCCTTGATCACTTCAGGGGTGTTATGAGTGAAATATACCTTTCGCGGAGATAGTTAGACCCAGCAGCTCGCCGGGGCGGGATCGCTTGGCCCGGCGCAGGCATCGGCCTGGTGGGGGCGCGGCGCAGGCATCGGCTCGGTGGGAGCGCGACGCAGGCATCGGCTCGGTGGGACCGCGGCGCAGGCAACGGCTCGGTGGGAGCGGGGCGCAGGCATCGGCATGGTGGGGGCGCGGCGCAGGCATCGGCATGGTGGGGTGCAGGCGTCAGTTGGGGCCTGCGAGGTGATAAGGCCTGCTCGCCGTCAGCTCAGCGGAGCCCCAGGAAGCCGCCCGGCCCGATCATGCGAGCGAACATGTGGGGGTGAGCGCAGATTTCGCGCGGCGGCGGGGAAACTTAGCGGCGTGAGCGGCGGCCTGGTGACTATGTGGTTCGCGCCTGAACTGCGGATGTTCCTGGACCGCCGGCGTCGCGGCGAGCGGGTCGAGGCGGCTTATGACGGTACGTCCTCGCTCGGGCACCTGGTCGAGTCGCTGGGGGTCCCGCTGCCCGAGGTCGGCGAGCTGCTGATCGGCCAGCGTCGCGCGGCGGCGTCCGAGCGGGTGCCGGCAGGCCAGCCGGTGACCGTGCGCCCGGTCCGCCGGCCGCAACAGCTGCCCGGCGGCCCGCCGAGGTTCTGCCTCGACGTGCACCTGGGGGCGCTGGCCAGACGGCTGCGGCTGCTGGGCCTGGATACCGCGTACCGCAACGACGCCGACGACGATGAGCTGGCCGCCTTCGCGGCGGCCGATGGCCGGGTGCTGCTGACGAAAGACCGCGGGCTGCTGCGGCGACGCGCCGTGCGGCTCGGCGCGTACGTGCGCGGCGATGACCCCGACGCCCAGCTGTACGACGTGCTCGACCGGTTCGCCCCGCCGCTCGCGCCCTGGACCCGGTGCCCCGCCTGTAACGGACTGCTGGCGGCCGTGCCCAAGCAGGAGGTAGATCGCCTGCTCCGGCCAGGCACGCGCCGCACTTACGACGCCTTCGCGCGGTGCGGCTCCTGCGGCCAGATCTACTGGCACGGCGCGCACACCGGGCGGCTGGCCGCTCTGGTCGATAACGCACGGCTCGTCGTCGACGCCCGCAATCGGCCGGGCTGACCGGCGGACCGCCGGACGCCCGCTAATCCCGTGCCAGCCTTCGCCGGTCGGGGGACCCCGCGGGTGAATATCCGGGCTTAACGATTACCCGCGAACCCCCGGCTGTTCAAAGACAGCGGCAGCGGGCAGGAACAAGCCATTGCTGCCACCCGGACGGCCGCACATTCCGGGAATGTAGATAGAGGGGTAATTGACTTATGGCCCAGGCTACTTACCAGGCGCCTTATCCGGTCCAGTTCTCGGTGGACTACCCTGATCGAGCGCTCAACCGGCTGACCTCGTTCTTCCGCATCTTCACCGTCATCCCGATCGCCATAGTGCTGAGCGCGGTGGCCGGAGGGACCTGGCAGTCCGCCAGCACCGGCGCCCACGCCACCAGCACCACCACCGTCGCCGTGACGAGCGCTGGCGGCCTGCTGTTTGTCGGCCCGCTGCTCATGATCCTGTTCCGGCGGAAGTATCCGCGCTGGTGGTTCGACTGGAACCTTGAGCTGCAGCGGTTCAGTAACCGGGTCGGGACGTACCTGGCATTGATGAACGACCAGTACCCGTCGACCGACGAGCATCAATGGCTGCACCTGGAGTACGCCTACCCGGACGCCGCCACGGACCTGAACCGGTGGCTGCCGCTGGTCAAGTGGCTGCTGGCCATCCCGCACTACATCGTGCTGTTCTTCCTCGACATCGCCCTGGTCGTGGTGGTGATCGTGACCTGGTTCGCGATCTTGTTCACCGGGCGTTACCCGCGGGAGTTGTTCGGCTTCGTCGAGGGCGTGATCCGCTGGCACAACCGGGTGATCGCCTATGCGCTGACCCTGGTCACCGACCGGTATCCGCCGTTCAGGCTCGCGCCGTGATGCTGCTCGCGCCGTGATGCCGCTCGCGCCGTGACGCCAGCTCAGCCAGCGCTGGCCGGGTGGTCGATGTCCACCGGGGACAGGTCCTCAACCTCTTGCTTGGTGATGGTGAGCCGGATGCCGTCGTCGTCCACGCTGCCCACGGCTCCGATCGGGATCGACACTTCCTTGCGGCCCCACAGGTGGCCCTCCTTGAGGAGCACGTGCGTCACCCCGTGGCTGCGAGGGTCGATGACGAGCCCCTGGACGTGACCGATGTCGCCATCGGTGGCGTGGACCGGGTCGCCGCGGCGTACGGCCACCTCCCCCAGCGGGACTGCGTCGTAGGTGACGGTCTGCGAGATCGGCGCGACCGTCTCGCCCTGCACGCCGGCCGCCCCGCCCAGGCCGTAATAAGGCCAGGAGAGCACCTGCTCGGGCCCGTAGGCCGCGTAACCGCCGCTGCCGGGGATGAACTCGGTTTCCTCGGCGGAGTCAAGCTGCTCGAACTCGGCCAGGCTGCATCGCAGGCTGATCTGCCCGGATGAGGTGTCCACGAGGCCAAGCGGGACCAGCCGCCCGAGGCCCTGCCGGTGTTTCGGCTCGACCACGATATGGGTGACGACGCGGGAGATGGGGTTCACGACGACGCGGCTCACCTCGCCGCAGGGCCCGTCACTGCAGCTGACGTCGCTGCCGATGGTGAACGGCATCATCTCGGCCATGGCCACCTCCCTCGTGTCCTTGGACCCTAGCGCGACCGCCCGGCCGCGAGGCCACCGATCTGCCAGATCACGTACGTGCCCAGAACGACCTGGTGGTCAGGCCCCGCCCGCCGTTCCAGATCTCGAAGCCCGCCTCGATGTTCAGCAGCCACCACGATGGCCTGATCCACCCGAGCCGCTCGGCGGCCCTGATGAACGGGGCCAGCTGCAGGTCGGAGACGCCCGATACCGGATGGACCCGGCGGAACTGGATGTAATTCCACGATGTTCCGTTCTGCGAGGCTATCCAGTGAAGGAGGTACCAGCGGGCGTTGTCGATGCGCAGGATGGGCGCTCTGACCCCGGCCAAGCCGCGGATGCTCAGCCAGATCATCAACTCGGCGCCGTTGGCCTGGTTGGTCATCATGTCATGCTTGCCGAACCAGATGTCGTAGGCCGCGTTCCAGGTGCCTCTGGCCTGCAGCGAGGTGTGCCAGCTGGTAGCGGGGCGGCGGAGGGCGGATACCCGGACGGGCATATCGCTCCCGGCCGTGCATACCCCCCAGGCGCAGCCCATGAAGACGTCAGGGAACGCCACAGGTTCGCGGTGGCGGTACCGGACGGCCTGCAGGCTGACCAGGAAGTGCGGGCCCCTGAACCCAACGGCGAGGCATTCGGGCTTGCCGCCGAAGTTGTCGTTGCGGACGATGGACACCACGCCGTGCTGGCTTCTGACCGTGACATGGCCAAGCTGTTTGCATACCGTCACCGAGGTCCCGCCTCCGCCGCTCACCGAGGCAGACGCCGGCAGGAGTACGGCCGCCACGGCGACCAGGGCCAGCGGGACGGCGGCCAGCCGCAGGCCGCGACGGCCGGACGGGCTGTGACGGCCGGGCGGGCTGTGACGGCCGGACGGGCTGTGACGGCCGGACAACCGGCCAGAGGAAGAGCGATCGTTGCTGTTCACGGGGGTCCTCAGCCAGCTTGTCTGGGGGTGCAATGGCTTTGTAGGAGCCGTTCCGGGTGTCGCCAGGGACGGCACCATTTTGGTAGTGCAGTCTGAAAGATGACGCCTGGGAGTAACGCTTGGATTACGAGTCGTTGGGGTTTGCGTAACACCTTTCCCAATAATGCCGGATGCGTCTGTCGGTCTCAGGTCCTCGGCGAACGATGCGAGAACCCGGGCGCTGGTGGCCTGGGCCGCCTCGCCGCCTCGCCGCCTCGCGCCGCCTCGCCGCCTCGCCGCCTGACGCCGCTGGCGGTACCACGACGAACGTCCCGCGCGCAGAGGCCAGACGCCCCTCATCGGCTGGGAAAAGTCTGCCTATGTTCGAAGTGCCCGCACAGGTCAGGAGGACGCTGATGGCTGGTGATCCGAGGATGCGGGCCTGCGACGCGGACCGCGACCGCGCCGCCGCGGTGTTGCGCGAGCATGTGGTCGCAGGCCGTCTCACCCTCGAGGAGTTCAATGAGCGGCTGGACCAGGCCTATGCGGCGAAGACCCTGGGCGAGCTTGACGAGGTCGGGGTGGACCTGCCTGCCGTCGATCTGAGCCGGTTTCCGTCCAGGTTGCCCGCCCGCTTCGAGGGCAACTCGCCGCTCCCTGGACGGCGGACTCCTGGGTCGGTCACGGCCGGCTCGGGCAGGTTCTCCCCGGCGTGGCGGGCAGCCTGGGGGTCCTGGCTCGCGGTTAGCCTCTTCTTCTTCGTGATCTGGCTGATCAGCGGGGCGGGTGGCGGTCTGTGGTTCCTGTGGGTGGCGGGGCCTCTGGGCGCCCTGCTGCTGGGGCGCTGGATCATGGGCGTGCCTGCCCGCGGCGACTCCAGGTCAGCCCGAACGCGCCGCGGCTGAACCGCACTGATGTCGGGCACTGGCTCGCCTCGCCGAGGCGTGAAGAGGTCTTCGGACCGATGGGCATTACGGCACGCACGTTTATCGACCCGCAAAGCACGAACAGAGTCGGGCTGCTAGTGGAAGCACCTGACCTCGACAGCTTCCGACGGGCGCTACAGTCCGAGGAGGCGGCCAAGGCCATGGAGTATGACGGGGTTCGCCCGGAGACGATCATGATGCTCGTCGAGTCGTAAGTCCGGCCGACTCCGCGGACTCGCTCCGACAGCGCACACCATCCGCTGCGCCGACCGAACCGGGCCAGCAGGCACCTGCTGGGACGTTGCGGGCAGAGCGGGCATCGGATTGACTGTCGGCACATGGGCGCGGCGGAGGCGCTATGGCTGAACGGTTCGTGCTGCGGAATGGGATCGTGCTTCCCATGGCTGGCGGCCGGGTTGTCCATGATCCGGGCTCGGTCCTGGTGGAAGGGGACCGCATCGTGGCGGTCGGGCCGGTCGAGGAGGTGGATGCCAGGGCGCATGGCGCCAGGGTGGTGGACGCCACCGGGCACGCGGTTCTGCCGGGCCTGCATAATGCGCACCTGCACTCCGGCCTGCTCCGCGGTACCGCCGAAGGCAAAGCGCTGTTCGACTGGCTGCGCAGTTATGTAGACCCGGCGCACCGCGCGCTGACCCCGCAGATCGCCGAGGCGGCGTCGATGCTCGCCTACACCGAGGGACTGCGGTTCGGCACGACCTCGGTGATGGACATGTGGCGTTATCTGGAGGGCTCGGCCCGGGCCGCCGAGACGGTCGGGATCCGGGCCGCTCTCGTCCCGTACCTGGCCGATGAGGACGGCTACGACTACTTCGAGTCCATGGACTCGACCCGGCGCCTGCTCGCGGCGGGCGCGGCGGGCGCGGCGGGCGCTGGCGGCGGGCGGGTCCGGGCCTGGGTCGGGCTGGAGCACCTGTTCTACTGCAAGCCGGAGACCGTCACCGCGGCCGCGACGCTGGCCGCCGAGTTCGGCACCGGCCTGCATAGCCATTCCTCGGAGATGTCCTGGGAGGTGGACGAGTCGCTGCGGCGCTACGGCTGCCGGCCGGTGGAGCGGTTCGCCGCCCTGGGCGCCCTCGGCCCGCGGACCGTCATCGCGCACTGCGTGTGGCTCGACGACCATGAGATCGAACTGCTCGCCGGTTCCGGGACCGGGGTGGTGCACTGCCCCTGCTCGAATATGAAGCTGTCCTCCGGCGCGGCGCCCGTCGGTGCCCTGCGGGCGGCCGGAGTCCGGCTGGGGCTCGGCACGGACGGGGAGAAGGAGAACAACAACCTGGACCTCATCGAGGAGATGAAGTTCGCCGCCCTGCTCGAAAAGGTCACCACCGGCGACCCGGCCACCGGCGACCCATGGGACGTGCTGGCGATGGCTACGCTGGAGGGCGCCCGGGTGCTGGGACTCGCGGAGATCACCGGCTCGCTGGAGCCGGGTAAGCGAGCGGACCTGGTGACCATCGAGCTCCGGGCGCCGCACCTGACCCCGCTGCTGCACGGATCGGACACGAACGTGGCGGCGCACCTGGTGTTCGCCGCCAGCGGGCACGACGTTGACCAGGTGTGGGTGGACGGCCGGCTGCTCGTCGAGCGGGGGCAGGTGCTCTCGGTAGATGTGCAGGCGGTCCGCCAGAACGCCCAGGCAGCCGCCGAGGAACTGTTCGCCCGCCGGGCCGCGCTGGCGCAGGCGTAACGCTCTGGCCAGCCGGTGGTCGACAAGAAAGGGCTCAGCTGGGGCTGGCCTGCGCCTTACTCAGCCGAGCGGCTCGGGTCCGGGCCGGCGCTGATCTCCACCGCCCTTGGCAAAGACATGCGCGCGATCTTGTTCCGGTGCGACCGGATGGCATCCAAGATCTCGAGGAAGCCTTTTTCGAAATCTGTACGCACATCGACGTGCAGTGTGTCTGACAGCAGCGACGGGATCTCGCAAGTCTCGATCAGGACCGGGATCACGAGCACCTGCTGGCCGCTGAGCTGTGCCATGAGCACTGAGTTCAGCTCGCGTTTCACCCAGCTGGAAGCGACCGACCTCGGGCTGAGCGCGACGATCAGAACGTCGCAGGCGGACAGCGCCGATTGGATCTTGGCGAAGATCGAATCCCCTGCCTTCAGCTCCCACTCCGCATACCAGCTGTTGTAACCCATCGCCTGCATGCCCATCGCTAGGCGCTCAGCGATCGCTCCGTCGGTTGCTGCATGGCTAACAAAGACACTGAACTCACTCCCGCGGGCCCGCGGGATCAGCCTGAGGACGGGAGTGTCCGGACGAGACTCAGGAGAAGCGTCCTGGCCACGGGTGGGCCGGCTCTGGTCGATCGATTGCAGTTCGCCAGCCAGCCAGCCCGCGATCATTATTCCTTCTCGCATGGCGGCGAAGGCCTGATCTACCAGTTGCGTGTCGGTTCCATTCGTCGCGCCATGCGCCCAGGAATTGCGCTCGTCAGCGAACGCATCGAGCCGATCCGTCCAGTCGTCCGGCACATGATGGCGGGCGCTCGCGAACGCTTCCGACTTCGCCGCGATCCGGAGGGCCTGGACGACCTTGCCTAGGCTGAGCGCCCGGATCTTGATTGTCGGCAGCCTGAGCTCCAGCTGGATCCGGGCCGCGTCCCGGCCGCAAACGGAGTACGCGAGCCTGGACAGGAACGTCTTCGCGAGAGTCTCCACCATCGAGGTGACCTCGATTACGGCCCCGGTCAGATTCGGCCCGCCATCCGACTTGGTAGATTCCCTCGCAAAGGTCGAGATCGCTGACTCGATGCGTTCCTGCATCGGAGCATCGAAAACCTTGCCCTCGATCGCGGATTGCAGGCCAACAAGCGCCCGGAGGGTAGCCAGCTGATGTTCATCGGTGAGCGAGTTGAAAGAGACCCGCTCCTTGGCTTCCAGGTTCTCGAAGATCCGCTGCGCCCTGCGCACGATGGGGCTGATATCGGGGGCGACCATCAGGCTCGCGACGTCGGCCTTGCGCACGAGCGGCAGCTGTTCTGATCCTTGCGCTACGACGAGTGTCTCTCCCTCGAATCTGATTCCGCCGGAGGATGCGAAAGCTACTGAGCTCGTAGCGCCGTCGAGCTCGTCGACCGTCGCGCACGCGATCTTTGCAAAGTAGTGGTACGGAACCCCGTGATCAATCTGGTAAAGGTCGACCAGGCAGCGCTGCAGATCTTCCTGGCGCATCAGCATGTCAAGGACCTCTTGGCCGGAGATCGACGCCCGGGTCCTGACCAGGATGCCAACGAAAGCCGTAATCGGATACGGAGACCGGCCGTCAAGCGTGAGCGTGGGGCCGACGAGGATGTTGCCCGCCAGCAGAGCGTCGCGGAGCGCACGTTTGGCGTCATTCTCGTAGTCGAGCGCGAGGTCGTTGATGTCCTCGGACCTGACGTCGGGAACGGCTTTGTAGTCGGAGCTGATCCGGTGACGGTAGGCCAGAAGGACATCCCGGGCCATGAACCTGACCGAGTCCTCGTAAGCGCCCTCCTGCAGCCGTTCCATGAGCCGGGACGCCTCGTCGGATGATCCATGCAGGATGAGCAGCGAGTCCCAGTGCCCGAATACGACATACTGCGAGACGCCATCTCTGGCGCGTTCTGAGTCGCGGATGACCTGGCTTAGGAGGCCAGGCCTGCCATTGGTGAGAAAGAAATGGGGCCGGATCTCGTCTTCGAACAGCCGGTACGGGTTGATGACACCCCGTCGTCTGAATTCTGACGCGAGCCGCAGAAGGCGTTCATCGAGTCCCTCCAAACCCGCCTCGCTGGCGATGTGGGCCACCCGCCTGGCCGCGGCTTCCCGTGAGAGGGCAGGGTCAAGCTCAAGGGCACGCGCCAAGACAGCTGTCAGCGTTCTGTCAAGATCTTGAAGCAACTACTGTCCCCCTTACGGAATGGCGCAAGTCTACCGTCATGTCAGGTCCTGGGCGGAGTGCTCCGTGCCGTAGTGGCAGCTAGGTCAGCGCGCAGCGCAGGCCCGGTACCAATCGCGCAGCCTCGATCCGCTGGGTGCGGAGGGCGCTGGATGCGAAGCTGGCGGTTAATGGCGCGCACCGCGGCCTGGACATCGTTACGCTGGCCGGTGCTGGGGAGGCGGGGGGTAGAGCGGACACGACCACTCTTACCTGGGCCGCGCCTGCCCCCGTACGCCCGGCCGTTGCTCATCCGGCCCGGGACAGGCACCGTGGTCTCTGCCGTCCACATAGAACGGAACAAACCATGTCTTCTCACGAGGCGGGCGCTCTTCACGCACCTGGTTATGGCAGTGTCGCCACCGTTCCGGCCTGGCTCCGCCCGCCGGCCGACGTCAATGAGCTGCTGCCAGAGGTATGGGCCGACACGGTGCGGCGCAACGACGCTGGCGCGCTCGAGGTCGGCGGGGTCGACGTCCGGGACATCGCGGCCGAGCACGGCACGCCGGCGTATGTGCTCGATGAAGCCGACTTCCGTGCCCGGGCAGTGGCATTCCGGAATGCCTTCCAGCACGCGTTCGCGGACCTCTGCGGAGGGGCTGACGTCTACTACGCCTGCAAGGCGTTTCTGTGCACCGAGGTGGCGCGCTGGCTAGCGCAGGACGGGCTGCGCATGGATGCCTGCTCGGGCGGCGAGCTGGCCGTTCTGCTCCGAGCCGGCGTGCGGGCGGAGGACATCTGTCTGCATGGCAACAACAAGTCCAACGCCGAACTTGAGCGGGCGGTGGAGGCGCGGGTCGGGCGGATCGTCATCGACTCGCTGCCGGAGATCGACCGGCTTGCGGACATCGCCGCGCGGCACGGGGCGCGCATGCCCGTCATGCTGCGGGTGACTGTCGGGGTGGAGGCCCACACCCACGAATACATCGCCACTGCGCACGAGGACCAGAAATTCGGGCTCTCCCTATCCTCAGGAGCAGCAGCGAAGGCGGTGCAGCGCATCCTGTCCCGATCCGAACTGGAACTGCGCGGTCTGCACTCGCACATCGGCTCGCAAATCTTCGATACCGGTGGCTTCGAAGTGGCGGCCCGCCGGCTGCTCGGACTACATGCGCAGGTGATACGCGAGTACGGCGCGCCACTTCCTGAGATCGACCTGGGCGGCGGATTCGGAGTTGCATACACCAGCGAGCACGACCCGCTCGCGCCCAAGACGCTAGCCGACGCGCTCGCGGAAATTATCCGGCGTGAGTCCCGAGCGCTCGGAGTCGAGGTGCCCAGGGTTTCAGTGGAGCCGGGCCGGGCGATCGCTAGCCCGAGCACCTTCACGCTGTACAGCGTTGGGACAATCAAGGATGTCGAACTCGAGCATGGCATGGTCCGCCAGTATGTCGCGGTGGACGGCGGCATGAGCGACAACATCCGCACGGCTCTGTACAACGCCGATTACTCTTGCACCGTAGCCTCGCGTGCCTCATCAGCCGCGCCGGTGCTGGCCAGGGTGGTAGGCAAGCACTGCGAGAGCGGCGACGTGGTGGTCAAAGACGAGTTCCTGCCATCCGATCTCAGTGCCGGTGACCTGCTGGCCGTGCCCGGGACCGGAGCGTACTGCCGGAGCATGGCTAGCCAGTACAACCACGTTCCCCGCCCGCCGGTGGTCGCCGTCCGGGACCGGGCAACCCGGGTCCTGGTCCGACGGGAGAACGAGGACGACCTGCTCGCCCTCGACGTCGGCTGACCGTGGGACGCCCCGAGCCGGGCTCAAGCCACGCAAAAACATCCGACTTGATTGGCCGACCTATCGCGCTTCCGCCGCGAGGTACCCCAGCAGTATTGCCTCGTTCACGCAGCACTTCTGGAGCTCGCCAAGATGCACGCTCTCGTTCTCGGAGTGTGCCCTGCTCTCCGGGTCATCGACGCCGGTAAGTAGGAATGCCATCTGGGGATATGCCTCGGCCAGGGCGGCGACCAGCGGGAGAGAGCCGCCACTGCCAGGCTCTACCGGAGCGCAGCTCCACGTAGCGGCGCAGGATCGCCGGAATGCGTCGAAGGCCGACCCGGATGCGTCGATGCGATACGGCTCGCTCTGGTGGTCTGGGGTGATCGTTACTTCCGCACCCCAGGATGCATTGCTGTGAAGGTGCTCCCGCAGCGCACGGAATGCCCGCTGGGCATCGTCGCCGGGCGCGAGGCGCACGCTGATGCGGGCCCGGGCCCACGGCGAGAGTTGGTGAGCCGCCTCGGCCACGGACGGAGCGTCAATTCCCAGGACGGCAATGGCCGGTTGCTCCCAGATCCGATGGGAAAGCGAACCCTCGCCAAGGAACTGTACGCCGGGCCGAAGGCCGACGACTTGGCGCAGGTAAGACTCGTCTATCGGCACGGCATGTGGCGGGCCGATGTGCAGGCCCTGGACCGCTATATTGCCAGTTGAGTCGTGCAGCGTGGCGATGAGCCTGCATAATGCCGTCACCGAGTCCGGCACCGGGCCGCCGTACTTGCCGCTATGCACGGCGTGATCAAGTGTTCGTACCTCAACCACACAATCAACAATGCCGCGCAGGGAAGTGGTCAGCGTCGGCTGCCCGATGCCCCAATTGGAGCAATCCGCGATCACGATGGCGTCTGCTTGCAGCATGTCCTTAAAGGTGCTCAGGAACTCGGGAAGGTGCGTCGAGCCAGTTTCTTCCTCGCCGTCAATGAAGACGGTGACATCCAGCGGCGGCTTGCCCTCCCACGCTTGCAGCGCCGCCGCATGCACGGCGATCCCGGCCTTATCGTCCGCCGTGCCCCTTCCGAACAAGCGCCCGTTGCGCTCGGTCGGCTCAAACGGGGGTGAGTCCCAGAGGTCAACGGGACCAGGCGGCTGGACATCATGATGGGCGTAAAGAAGCACCCGGGGTGACCCTGTGGGACCTCGCGCGGCACCGTACACGGCAGGATGCGCGCCTTTCACGTCCAGCAGCCTGACATCCGTGAAACCGGAACGCTTCAGCCACGCGGCCGTCGCCCTGGCTGAGCGCCGGACGTGCTGAGCGCCGAAGCCTGCCGCGCTGACCGACGGTATGCGGACCAGGCGCTCGAGCTCGCTCCGGATGCGGTGGAACTTTGACCCAACTATTGCCCGGGCCGCCTCCGGGCTCAGTTCAGCTGGCAAGTCTCACCCCGCACCCGGGCAAGCCACCGGGGAGATGCTGCCACAGAGCCGACTGGACCCCCGCAATAGGGCGCAAGCGCCGATGTCTTGAGTATCCCCCACCCGAAGCACAATACGGAGATATCAGCCCTCGATCAATGAAATCCGCCGTCAGCGCTGCGCTAGCCGGGCAAAGCCGATACCTTCGGTTGCTCTGCTCGCAGGAGTATCTTGACCCTCGATGGCCACAGGGTCCTCAGCACTGCTGCACAACCAGTTGCTTATTGCAGGCAGATAATGCGGCTAATTCGTATCAGCCGCACCAAGATATGTGTCCCAATAGTCTACGGTACAGACCAGCGCATCGCGCCTCGCGGTTCCGTCGGGCGAATCTTTCAGCGGGGTGGTCTCATGCTGGAAACGTTCGTCATCAAAGATGAGGATGCCGCCAGGGTTCAGCTGCCTGCGGAGCGCCGGTGACGCCATCACCTGGCCGTCCTCCGTTGCGTCATCTGCTGTGTACAGACGGGTCTCCGCGCCTTCGCCAACCCTATCAAGCACGTAAATGATCACGAACTCTTCATTATCGCGGTGCGGTGTTGTCACAACATTGGTGAAGGTCCGGAAAAGATTCACACCGAACGTGCCGTCGGGTTGCCGTCGCTTGGGCGGAACAAGTTGGAGCAAACCACGAATGAGATCTGCAGCCTGTGGATCGTCGAGGAGTTGAACGCGCGAGTGTTCACGTTTGCCCTGAATACTCGCGCGATCAGTGATCGTGATCGTGTCATGCGGCAGCAAGCAGGGATGATCACCGCGCCACTGGTACCGGACGACGTCTCGGGCTCGCTGCCGGTCAACCGGCCAGTCGCCCTCATCGTGGCGAAGCGTCCCGGAGGTGAAGTACTTCTTGCTGAAATGGTGGCGGAACTTCTCAGGGAGCCCGATCGACCGATCGTTGACCACTGCATAGCCCTTGCGGCCTAGTGCAGCCCACGCCTTCTCAAGGCTGACGGACACGTCCCGGGGGCAGTCATCGCTCACAGTGGACACTCGCAGGTCACTAAGGGAGCGGCCGACCAGACCAAGTGAGTGACAGCTGGAGCGCCCGCGGCTAATGTGGAGCAGGTTACACCGACGCAGCAAGAGTCCTGCGGTCTCGCATTTGTATCAGGGATCGCGAGGGGTCGCATCGCGAATCGCGCAAATGAGCTTCTGCGAGTCCTGCTCGCTGAGGGACGCACGCATCAGAGCGCCGTGGGCAACGCGATATTTCTTGACCTGCTCGGCATTCTCCACGCTGAAGAACCCAGCGTGGGTCTCGACATGGACGATGTCGGATTCGCCTGCGTCCTTGTATTCGAAATACGCGTACATGCACGTCATGGAGAAGAGCGGTTTGGCGGTGAACGGGAGCACCCGCAGGCGTACATTGGGAGCTGCCGAGCGCTCGATGAGTTGGTTTAGCTGCTCGCGCATGATGCTCGGAGATCCGACGACTTGCCTCAGCGTCGACTCGTGTGTCACCGCGATCAGCTTGAGCGGCTCCATGCCTTCTCTGCTGCGCAAGGCTTCCTGACGCCGGAGCCGGACCTCCAGGAGTTGCCGTATCTCCGGTTCGGATCGGCGCTCCATGTCGCGGAACACCGCCCGAGCGTAGTCCGGGGTCTGCAGCAGCACAGGCACGAACGGCAGCGTATAGACGCGCTCGACAGTGGCGTCCGCCTCATAGGCCAGGTGCGCGTCCAGTCCCTCGGTGACCTCGTCGTCAAAGTCTGTCCACCAGCCACGGCGCTGCGCTGCCTCCACCCACCGCTCCAGCTGGCTGGCCTGCGGGGTGCCTTCGATCTCGTAGTAGCGGATCAGGTCCCTGATATCGCGAGGAAGCGGCCTGCCCTGGGCGTTCTCCAGCCGGGACAGCTTGCTCGTCGAGATCATCAGCTTCTCCGAGACCTCATTCAGGAGCTTGCCGCGATCTTCCCGCAGCTGCTTGAGCACACTGGCGATACCGCGCCGCGGTCCCAGCGGACCCGTCACCTTATCCACAGGTGACCCTCACGTCATCCACGGTGACCTGCCCTCTCGCAATATCTAGAGCGCCGGGTGGCAACCCCCGCCTTTTCTGGGAATCCCACCATGCAACCGTACAACTGGGCGAGCCGCCGCGCAGCCCAGACGTCCGATAAGCCGGGATCATTGGCGCTACCCCGTCCAGCCGACTGGATGGCCCAGCCAGGCTTAGAGGTATGGACCCGACGTGCGGATGGCAGGCGATTTCGGACATGCCCCTGCGACGTCGCCGTTTAGCCGATTGGCCCATGGGAATCCCAAGAATGAACTTGCAGTACGAAGTTCTAAGAGCGGGCGTCTCATGAACCGGAAACATGTACCTCCTGAACCACCACCCTCCCACGTGGGCCGCATGGCCCAAGCGCACAACCTCGAGGCGGGCCGCAGCTACCTGGCTGTGGCCCGTCCGGTTCTGCGGGGCTGCTGGGCCCTGCAGGCCGAGGCAGTCCCGAGGACGGTCGCGGAGCGCCAGGCCCGCGCGCCGCCCGTCGCAGAAATGGATCGGGCCGATGGGTGGCTCCATCGGCCCGTATCGCCCAGCACGCAATCCGCGACCACATCAAAGGAAGGGATCTTACGTGCAACTCACACTCTGTATAACCAGTCCGGCAGACTCGGAAACCTTGGCCCGGCTGGGGTCACCGCAGGCCGATCGGGCGTTTGCGCCATGACTGTCGTGGCGCTGGCCTGCATCGTGACCGGCTTCGTGGCCGGCTGGCTGCTGCGGACGATCTTCGTAATGGCGGCGATCTCCTGGTCCCAGGAACGCATGCAAAACAAGGTTCGCTACTGGCAAGGCGAGGCGGCCCGGGCCCGGGCCCTCGCCGAACAGCGCTTTCGTCAGCTGGCCGCCAGTGCGGGACGGGAACCTGAGCCGTCAGACTGGCCGGCCGCGGGGCGTCAGTTAGCGAACAGGAGAGAATCATCATCTACGGCGTAGGACTAGCGATGGCGCTGGTCACCGGCGGCGTGACCGGGCTGGTTCTGACGGTCGCACACTGCCGTCGGACGATTACCCGCAGTTGCTTACGGAGGGGATCCACCGGACGACCCAGCTAGTATCTCTCGGATGAACCGCTCCCAGATTGACGCGAACTGCCTGGACCTTGACGGTGACGCCCAGATCCTTGTCACGGCTCCTTTCTTCCCAAGTACGGACCCGCTCGACTACCGACCGCCGTGCAGGATACCCGTCGAGGGCGTACTCGACGACGGCGGTCGACTCATTCTGTCGGACCGGTTGATGGATCCGTTGTTACGGGGTCGCTCACTTATGGAAATCCACTAATCGATTTAGTCATGCAGTTTGTAGGAACGGAACGTTTCAACGCCGAGCTGGCTGCAACCATCCATGGGATGCCGAGCCTGTCGCAACGGCTCACAGTCACCGGCGGATCAGGGAGGTTGTACCGTCGTTTCACTACGAGTCGATCTCGCCGCAAATCCTCTCGGCCGCTGGGACGCGCATCGAGTGGCGCAACGTGCGCACGCCGGTGCAGGCATTCAGATACCGCGAACGGACCTTCGGCTACCAGTTTCACCCGGAGCTGACGGTGACCGATGTCCACAACCTCATTGACTATCACGGAAACGTGATCACCCAACGGCAGGGTGACGTTGCAGCCGCACACCGGTCGGTTGAACATCACGCTGCCGCACTCTCGGCCGATCTGTTCCGGCGGACCGTGATCGACCAGGTATCCGGCTGAACCTGGCAGTCGCCGCTGCCAACCTCATCCAGCTCGCACGAGTCCGGCCTCGTAGGCGACGACGACGAGCTGCGCCCGGTCGCGCGCCCCGAGCTTCATGAGAAGGCGGCCAACGTGGGTCTTCGCGGTGGCGGCGCTTATGTGCAGCCGCTCGGCGAGCTCGGCGTTCGAACGCCCTCTGGCGACCTCGCCGAGAACCTGACGCTCGCGGTCGGTGAGAGCGACGAGGGCATCAGGAGCGACGAGGACGGGCTTGTCGCGTGCGGCGAACGCCTCGATGAGCCGCCGGGTCACGGTTGGCGCAAGAAGCGCCTCTCCCGCGGCCACGACCCGAATGGCATCGAGGAGCTTTTCAGGGGTGGTGTCCTTGAGCAGGAAACCGCTGGCACCTGCCCGCAGGGCGGCGTAGACGTACTCGTCGAGATCAAAGGTGGTGAGGATGAGCACCTTCACTCCCGCGGTGTCCTCGTCGTCCTTTATCTGTCGCGTGGCCTCGATCCCGTCCTGGCCGGGCATACGGACGTCCATGAGCACCACGTCGGGGCGGTGCTGGCGGGCGAGGGCTACTGCTTCGTCCCCGTTGGCGGCCTCGCCGAGCACGGTCATGTCATCAGTCGTGTCGACGAGGAGTCGGAACCCGCCTCGCACGAGGGCCTGGTCGTCGGCGATGACGACGCCGATGCTCATAGCGCCACTTCGTTGGTGGGGATGCGGGCGAGGACTCGAAACCCCCTCGGGGTCGGCTCGGCGAGCAGCTTGCCGCCGTAGAGAGCGACTCGCTCGCGCATGCCCACCAGGCCTTGCCCCGTGCCGTCGCCGTTCTTGTTGTCCAAGGCTCGGAAAGCTGGTCGCTGGCGGGTTCTCTTTCTCCCGTCGTCAGTGACCTCGATAACGACCTCGGCGCGCAGGTAGCGCAAGGTCAGCTCGGCTGCGGCAGGACCGGCGTGGCGCACGACGTTGGTGAGGGCCTCCTGGACGATCCGATAAGCGGAGAGATCGACACCGGGCGTCAGGCGACGCGCCTCGCCCTCGAAGCGGACGTCGACAGCGACTCCCGCCTTTTCGATCTTGAAGACGAGCTCCTGCAGGTCGGCGAGACCTGGTGCCGGCTGTCGATTACTCCCGGCGCCCTCCGTCTCATCGCCGCGCAGCACCCCGACGAGGAGCCGGAGCTCTGACAGCGCCTGGCGGCTCGTGTCCTCGATGATGCTGAGTGCCTCGCGTGCCTCTTCGGGTCGGCGGTCGACGACCACCCGGGCGACCCCGGAGCGCACGGCAATGATGCTCATGGTATGAGCGACGATGTCGTGCAGCTCGCGGGCGATCCGCAGCCTCTCCTCGGTACCGGCGCGCCGAGCCCGCTGCTCGCGCTCGCGCTCGCGCTCGGCTGCACGCTCAACCATTCCCTGGACGTAGACGCGCCGCGCTCGGGTGTTCTCTCCTGCCAGCCAGCCGACGCCTGCCAGCGCCAGAGCCAGTAGCGCGGCGCCCCAGTCGGGCCCGCCCGCCGCCACGAGCGCTCCAACCTCGATCGCCCCGACCGCGACCCCGATGGCGGTCAGCGAGGCCCGCCTCGTCGAGGTCACGGCCACGCTGTAGACGGCGAAGGTCAGCGCCAGGACGGCTAGGCCACCCCCGCCAGCGTCGAGGTTGCGCTGGCCCCCGAGAGCGTTGAGGAAGGCGACCGACACTCCGACCACGCCGAGCACCACCAAAGGGAGACGCCGGCGGAACGGCAGCGATCCGCAGGCGACCGCAACGGCCAGATAGCGGACCACCGTCCACGCCGACCCGGCAGGTGTGGTCCGGCCACCGAGCGCGATCGAGAACACCGACGCCGCAGCCAGCAAGACAGCCAGGACCACGTCGATCCCGGTCCACTGCCGGGCAGTGAGCCGCTCGGTGATCGGCAGCCGCAGGTCATCCATCACCAGCGACGATAAGCCCCGCCGACCCGCCGCGCATCGACCTGCAGGCTGACGCTGCGAGTACCTCGCCAGGTGGACAGACGCCCGTGCGAAGCGATGTCGGTACCCCAGTGGCGTAGTCGAGAAAGAGCCCACAGGCCGACGCCCGGGCCTCTCCCGCCAGCCCATGCTGGTCCTAGCAGGGTCCGCCAGGAGGATGCGATGATCGAGGCCAGAGAGCTCACCAAGCGTTACGGCGACAAGCTGGCCGTGGACCAGCTGAGCTTCACCGCCCGGCCCGGGGTGGTGACCGGGTTCTTGGGCCCCAATGGGTCGGGCAAGTCGACGACCATGCGTCTCATCATGGGACTCGACGCCGCGAGCGGTGGGGATGTGACGGTCAACGGCCGCCACTATCACGACCTGCCCTGGCCGCTGCACGAGGTCGGGGCCCTTCTCGAAGCACGGGCGATCCACCCCGGCCGTAGCGCCCGGGCCCACCTGCAGATGCTCGCCCAGACCAACCACATCCCCGCCACCCGGGTCGAGGAGGTGCTGGACATGGTCGGTCTCAGCTCCGTCGCCCGCTGGCGGGCCGGGAAGTTCTCCTTGGGGATGACCCAACGCCTCGGCATCGCCGCCGCCTTGCTGGGCGACCCCGAGATCCTCCTCTTCGACGAGCCGATTAACGGTCTCGACGCCGACGGCATCCGCTGGGTCCGCAACCTGCTGAAAGGCCTGGCACACCAAGGCCGCACCGTGTTCGTCTCCAGCCACCTGATGAGCGAGATGACCCTCACCGCCGACGAAGCCGTCATCATCGGCAAAGGCCGCCTGATCGTCCAGCTCGGCATCGACGAACTGCTCGCACAAGGCTCACGGCGTTACGTCCGGGTCCGCACCCCCCAGATAGGACGGCTCAAAACCGCGCTCGAAGCCTTCGATGACGCCACCACAACCCTAGAAGCTGACGGCTCGCTCACCGTGCGCGGCTCTGACGAGGTCGCCATCGCGGAACGGGCCGCCAGTCTAGGCGTCACCCTCTACGAGCTTTCGCCCCAATCCGAAACGCTCGAAGACGTGTTCATGGACCTGACCGGAGAAAGCCTCGAATACCACAGCACGGCCGCCGAGTCGACTCAGGCCAAGGAGGCAGGCCGATGAGCGTCACCTCGAACACCGCAACCCGCGCGGCCAAGGCCCTACCCGCCGGGCGCTACGGACTGTCCGGCCTGTTCCGCTCCGAATGGACCAAACTGAGGTCGGTGCGCTCCACCATGTGGACCCTCGGTCTCACTCTGGTCATCGGTGTGGCCGTCAGCGTCATCGCCACCGCCTCGACCCGAGCTAACTGGTCGAGTATGTCGCCAGCGAGCCGGACCGGTTTCGACCCCATCGGCACCAGCCTGGTCGGGGTCGTCTTCGGCCAGTTCACCATCGGGATCCTCGGCGTGCTCGCGATGAGCGCCGAATACGGTACCGGCACCATCCGGGCCACCTTCGCCGCCGCGCCCCGCCGCCCGCTCGTGCTGGCCGCCAAAGCCACCGTGTTCGGGTTGGTGGCCCTCGTCGTATCGGAGATCGTGGCGCTCGGGTCGTTCCTGGTCGGCCAAGCCCTGCTCAGCGCACCGGCAACCCACGCAACCCTCAGCACCCCGGGAGCGTGGCGCGCGGTCATCGGAAGTGGCCTGTTCCTTTGCGTGATCGGGTTGTTCTCCCTCGGGCTGGCTACCATCATCCGGCACACCGCCGGCGCTATCAGCGCCTTCACCGCCATCCTGCTCGTGCTCCCGCTGATCGCCAGAGCGCTACCCCTCGGCCTCAACCACGACGTCGCACGGTTCCTGCCCGGCCAAATCGGCGCCAATATGGCCTCCGGCAGCCCCATCGGCGACTCCTTCGCTCCCTGGACCGGACTGGCCGTCCTGGCCGGGTACACGGTGGCAATCCTCGCCCTCGGCGCAGTCCTCATTGTGAAGAAAGACGCGTAGCTCGAGCCGCATCTCCGGCCAACACCGCACCCCTCTTGGGTTAAAGACGGCCTGCTCGCCACCCGGGAACGTTGAGGTAGTACTTGTTTGGTGCCCGAGACGATGTCGCATAGGGCGCGCCGGTCACGGGCGTACAGGTAATACAGCAGCCCGTTGACCGGGCCCAGCGCCGGTTCGCCGAGCGCGCGCTCGTGGCCCAGGCGCGTGCGACGCCTTGGCACCATACATCCAGGCTCTATCCTCGTGGTCAAGGTTCTCTTGCGGAGGCGGTGGTTCGATCATGCAGTACTCGTGGCCGGGACCAGTGCCGCCGGGGGGACGCCAGGGGACGATCCGGTTGATACGCTGTGCCCGGTGCGGAGGGCCGCTTTACCACACGAAAACCAAAGGTCAGCCTCGGCAAGAGGATCATGAGCTTGGTTGCGAAGCCTTCATCAGGGCAATCCAGGTAATGCGATACGTCGACGAACTGAAGCGGTCCGCCTCCGAGTCAGCGGTGGCCTGGGGCCGCACCTGGCGGCGGAGGTACTTGCGGGCGAACGCGGAGAAACTGTCCGCGGCGGCGTGCGCGAGCGACCCCGTCGCCGCGATCAGTGCCCTTTGCGACCTCTATCGAGCCGAATGCCAAACGGGCGGCAAGCGAGTCAAGGCGTGTGAGAAGGCGGAAATGGCGGAAACGCTGATGCGGGCCTGCCACCAGTTGGCTCTAGGGCAGGATCCAGCGCCAATCACCCCCCGCCCCAGGTAGCGACTACAGGCCACGGATGGCGCGATCGGCCCCGGAATGTAAGGGTTGCACCGATTCCGACAGCCGTAGTTGTGGGTTTTGTGGGGATCTTGGGGCCGCGAGACCGCAGCGCTCCCCAGACATTCCCTCTCCCTCTGCGGTTTCTGCAGGTGGAGGGAGCTGGCGATCTTGACTCCTAAGTGTCAAAGCGGACTCAAACGGCTCCGGAGCCGGGGCGGTCAGTGCTGTGAGCTGCAGAAACGCCCTTCGCTTCGGTGTTTGGACCACGAGCGGACCGCGCGTTGACACTGTCAGCCTGGGAATGAGCGCACGCATTGCTCTCATTAGCCTCGTTCCGAGGTGCACGGCCTACCGGCGTGTCCGCCAGCGTCCACACGGCACATCGGCTGACCGAGCCGTCGGGCACACGGGCACGATGTCGCTGTGACGGTGGGCTCAGCCAGCAGCCGGGGAAGGTCGGTGCTGGTCGCCGACGTGGCGGTGAAGGTAGAGGGAAGGCGATCAAGGGGGTAGGTTCGTGATGGGCGCCCGGCAACTGATGGAGCGGTTCCATGGATGGGTTCGTTGACTCCGCATCGCTATACGAAATCGTAAACTTTTTTCGGCTCGGTTCCGACTCGAATAAATGGGCTATGCAGGTAAGCAAGGAACTCAGCACCATTTTCATTGGCGCACCACGCGTCCACATTATGCCTGGGTTCGAGGCCGATGGAACCCCGTCTGACGCTTACGGCCAGTTGGTCTACCGTCTTGCGGACAAGGTGCAGATCTTCAAGATAACACCCGAAACTCAGGCAGTAGCTCTGCGACGGACAAAGCGGTGGTCCCATGACCGGTCGGGCCAAATTTATGACACATTGCAGCAGCTTTACGCCGGAACCTATTCCAGACAGGGGGAAGATTACAGTCCTTTCCTAGAGTGGCTGACCAACTTCTTTGAGCACAACGCAATCGAGCACTCCCTACGCCTTAAAGGGGTTTTTAATCGCACTCTTATACCTGAACTGTCAACGATCCTTGAGGTTCCGCGTCCCGATCTAGAAAAGGTCTGGGCATTGAGCTGCGATATGGAGTATCTTCGTCGCACTCAAACGCTCAGCCGTGAGTCTGGAGAGGATATTCAGATAATGTGGGACGCCTGCGCTGTGGCCGCAATGCTAAGAGGGCGGTACCATGACGGGATTGCCGAGTTGTCAGATGTTCAGGTTGTTCATCATCCTGTCCGATCGCCGATGTTGAAGAGGCTGAACGAAAGATCCGGCACGCTCTACCAAGCCACAGACGCTCAACAGATTTTCGCGAGTATTGCATTGAATTCAGCGCTTCGCGAAAAAGACATCGATTCCAGGGTGGCCGCCTGGGTGGAAACCATTGGTACAACTCGCTTGATGCTGGCAGGCGGGCATCTCGACCTAGGCCAAAAGCCAACTCTGGAGTCAGCCGAGCGTGCTGCGGTGGAGGCAGCGCGTAAGGTAGGAGTAGCCGCTCATAACAAGATCGCGACAGAAGCACTGGAATTCCTGGCAGTCCTAAGCGTCGGCGCGGCCACTTCATTTACATTGACGCCTTGGGAAGGTTTTGCTGCGGCGGCCGCCATGGCGGGCGCAACGCGCGTGCCTCAAGTGCAGAGACTGATCGAGTCCCCTCAGCGCGCTAGTCGGCGAAAGCTGCGCCAATTGGCGAGTGCGCCCCCAGGACGTCTCGCTCGTACGATGATCTCTGCGGCGAAGCGCGTGGGATGAGATACAGGTCGTCGTGGCCGCCTGCTCCCAAAGCCAATTCGCAAGGCCGCCGATCAGCGCTGCGTCATGCCTGACCTGCGCAGCATTGTCTCTCGGCGTCCACCAGCGGCGAGCCAGAGCAGGGCTATCTGAACATCTTGTCCATCACGTCAGCGCCGGTGATGATCACGGGGCGTAGCTCGTGCCGGTAGACGACCTCGGTTATGCGGGAACTGGAGTGCCCGGCCGGGCGGGCGATCTCCGCCACCGCGATCCCGGACTCGGACATCAGGCTGATGAACGCGTGTCCGCAACTCCCTGGGCGACCACGAGCCGCCAATACTTCGACTTCGCCAAGATCTGGAGTCGGCGAGTGGTCGCCGAAGCAGTCTCCAACGCGGTCATCGCGTCACGGGCCGCATACGCAGTGGGCCTGGTCCGCGACGGTAGCACCATCGAGGTACGAGATCCGAGGCTGATCCGCATCGGCGAGATGCTGCCGAGCGAGGAGATCGACATGTCCGCCGACGCAGCGCTGCTGGAAGCGCACTACGCGCAGCGCCTCCTCGACGCCGCATGTAGACCGAGCACCACCCCGGCCGGGGCGCTGCGCACAGAGGCGGTGATTCCTTCTACCGATGAGCTTGCTGTGCCGCAAGGGCCGAGCAAGACTAAAGACACGACAGCACTGGAATCGTCACGCAGCGGGTCGGCGGATACGGTCGGCCGCGTCGAGCTGAAGGCAACCGTCGGCAAGGCCCGGCTTCTTCGACCTGAACCGTGCCCTCTCATGGCTCCGCGACAATGCCAGCGAGGTCCAGGTGGAGATCAGCATCGACGCGACGGCTCATGAAGAAGGATTTGATCGAGTGACGCTGCGGAACGGCGTCGTCGAACCGCTGGAGGAAGGCGGTACGCACGTCGAGATCACCCTGGAATAACCATTCCCGCCAAAGCGATGGTCTGGATCGCTTGACCAAGTTGCTCTGCTTCAGATCTGGCAGTTCATCCTGGCCGCGCGAGCCCGGTGTCACGGGGCGTGAGTATTGGGCTGCGCCCGGCGCGAGCGCGCGAGCGCCCGCTAGGACTCGCACCTTGCCGGTCCGACACAGCTCCGCCTTAGTCCGATGACGGCCACAGCGGGCGGCCTAGCGCCCGCCCGCAGGCAATCCGTCCCTCCTCCCCGTCGCCAGCAGTCGCCCGCCCGGGGCAGCCGCATTGAGCCACGCCGCCAATCGCGCGCCCAAGTTACGCCGGGTACGTCGTCCGCTGCTGCAATCCAGGGGCTGGCAGACGCATGTCAGCCTGTCCAGATGAACCCGCGTAGCCAGCACGAGATCGTCAGGCTCGTAAACCAGGAAAGTCACCAGGCCGACCTGCCCAAATGGCAGGGTCCGCAGCGGCCGCTCCGGCTCACCAGGCCGACGACGGGTACTCCGCCGGGTCGACAATCACGACGGCGTCCATGAAGTCGGACAGTGCAAGCTGTACTTGCGGGGGCATCCCGGCGAGCTGCTCGCGCGCCAGGTCCTCCAGCTCCCATCTGAACAAGCTCAGACACCGAGCTGCGCGCGGAACTCCTCGCGGGTCATCCGATGCTCAGGCCCGGGCGGTCCTTCGGCGAGATATCGCTCCATCCGCGCCAGGAAGCCCCGCTGCCCGGCCGGGTCGCGCTGCCATTCGAGCGCCTCGATCCACCACCGCCGAACCGCGGTGGTCAGCACTCTCAGGTCGCCGGTCTCCCGAGCCCGCGCAAACGCGGCATCCAGCTCGGTCTCGTACTGCGCCAGCACCTCGGGGACACCGCTCGCCGCCAGCACGGCCCTTATCGCCGCAGGCGTCTCCTCCGGGCGGCCTGTTACCGCAGGCTCATGGTGCTGCGCGGTCATGCAGGCCAGCGTAGCCCGGCCCGCCGACGGCCGCGGAACCCGCGAGATGCCCGATACATGGCCGAAGCGAGATGCTGGCAGAGGTGATCCTGGCGGACCTGAAGACCCCTTCGCGGTCGGGCTAGAGTCCGCAGCCCGACTCGGCCATCGCGTGAAGCAAGGCGGAACATCAAGCAAACGGCCCGCAAGCCGCAGCTACCGCAAGCCAAGGGCCGTTTTCGCTGGTGGTGGCCGGTGTTGAGTTCGAATCAACGTAGGCTGAGCCGATGGCTTTACAGGGGACACTCGCGCGGCCGCCCAAAATTGCCGCCAGCCAGCAGATTCAAGTCCCTCTACGCTCCGCTGATTGCGACTGAACCGCATCCTCAACCACGAATATCCGCACGTAGCCGGTGCACGCCGAACGGAGCCGGACCGATCTGCTAGCACGCAACCCTGCCCAGCGACGAGCCTTACGAGAGAATCGGCCCATGACTGAGTGCTGCGACATTAAGGCAGTTGTGGTCCCGTCCGCGACTGTCGGAACGGTGCTGCTGACGGGCGCAGCCGAGCTTGTCGGCGACGCGATCTTGGTCCTCGGCCTAGAGATGGACTTTTACCAGCGAGAAGTCGACCAGGACGGCGCTGGCGTCACATGCGTTCGGGTCGAGTTCGGAGACGAGTCGCCCGCGCAGGTGTCCAGCGACATCCAGGCCGCCCTGGCCAGCTTGCTCGACGCAACTCCTGAACTGGCTGGCTGGACGCCAAGCGTCAGCTTGATGGAAGGGTCAGGCGTCGACCTTGAGCAACCCGGGCCTGACGACCTGGACGCCGAAGCCGAGAGCCGACTGCCTTCTGGGGAAGAGATCGCGGGCCGACTGGTTCGCGAGATCCAGCACGAGCAGTCGGTGTACGGCGCAGCAGATATGTTCCGGGCGGTGCCGACGGAGGACTTGTCTACTGAGCACCTGGACAGCCTAAGCGCCACCGAGCGTGCCGCTGCGCTGCGGCGTGCCTCCGCGCTGGCTGGATGCCTGATACACGCAGCCGATCTCCTGATCGACGAACTCATAGAAGATATCGTCAGTTTGCGCACTGAGGACAACGCGCCGGACGAGCACGGTACTGCCTCGCGGATCGGGGACACGTGGGTGCTCTGCCAGCTTCCCGCACGGTTTGCCGCCAACTACACGCCGTTGTTCGCGCAGAGGCTGCTGGTGGCCGTGGTCGACGTCACGGGACGCCTGACTAAAGGCTGGGAGCCGCTGGCCAGCGTCGCCCAGGAACTCGGGCTGCGGGTACTGCTCAACCTGGTGGAGGTCGTCGCTGATGCCGCAGGAGTTGCCCTGGACGACGGCTGGCGCGCCCACCTCGAAGACCTCCTCTTCGAGGACATCGACCATGAGCTGCTGTACGACCCGGCGTACGACGGCATCGAGGATGACCCGGAGAGCCAGCCGCCTGGGATGGCTCCGATGCGCTTCGAGGACTGGTTCGAACCGTTCAACGACGAGCGGACAATGCCGCCCTACGCACTGCCGCGGGCACCGTCAGCCGACCCACCAGCGCAATAACCCGAAGTGGGCACAGACGTAGCCAGTTCGCCCACCTCCTCTACAGGTGTTCTACAGGAACCTGCATCACCCGTCACGCCACGTCATTTCAGAGGTGACGATGAACAGGCGCCGGACGCTTCTGCGTTCATGGCCTGGGGCGGGCCGCCGCGCAGGCATAAGTCCTCGTCGCTGTTACCGGTGGATGGAGGCGACCGACCGGAAGCCCGGCCAGCGGGCGGACAACACCGTTAGTCCCCCCTATTGTCCCCACCAGCAATTATGGTTGTTCGAATTTCACTCTCTACCTGAGCCGCCTGTCGGAATCGAACCGACGACCTGTTCATTACGAGGGTAATCCGTACCGCTTGGGCGTCAGCCCGGCCATCAGGCGACCCGGATGAACAGTCCATCCGCGTCCCGACGTGTCCGGCGACGTGCACGGCGATTGTCACTCAGTTAGACACTCAGGCCGACCGCCGCCGAGGTCGGCCCGTGGCACGCTGCTGACCAGCGGGTGCGCCTCTGGACATCTGACGAGAGTCGAACTCACGCACTATCAGCTTGGGAATCTGACTGATCTATGCCGCTACGGCCGCTGACCAGCCAGGCCGGGTGACCGGAGATGTCCGCGATTGACCGCTCGTCACCCTGGTTAATTGCATGCTAATTGCACGGCGACCTTGGTATGGCTCAGATCAGTCGGCTTAGCTAGCCCGGGCCGTGAGCTGGGAGACGCGCTGTGGACTGATGCCGAGCAGGGCGGCGACATCGCGGACCGATAGTCCCCTGGCGACCAGGTCGGCGGCGGCGCGGCCGGTACGAGCGGCCGCAGCGGCAGCGAGCTCGTCGGCCTCGCGGCGTAGCTGGCGAACTTCCCGTGCAGTGGCATCGAGGCTGGCATCGCCGGTGTGGTACTCGTAGTCCAGCATGAGGCTAGGCATAGCTTCGTCGGGCAGGTCGGCTGCCAGGACCACAACCTCTCGCACCGCCTGGTCTAGCGTTGGCAGGCTGCGGGCGTAGGTATGGGCACCTTCCAGGGAAGGCACGTCAGCGAGCCAGTGTCCATCGTCACGGGTGACGACGACGCGATACGTTTCGCCGCTCATCGCAGCCATCCCTTTCCTAGCGCTGCCTCTAGATCTCGCTCGATGGCGCGCAGGGTCCCGGTCGGGATGTCGCCCGCATGCTGCGGAACCGTGGTGGCCGCTTTGACCTGTGCCCCAGCGTCATCGGTGAAGGCCACCACATAACGTCGGTGCGATCCGACCTGGCGGACCAGGACACCGCCCAGCCGCTCGATCTTCCGGTTCACCTCGCGTGCCCTCACTAGGGTATATCTAGCGACTAGACACTGCAACTGTCAAGCGGATAGACATCTACCGGCGGGCAAGCCGGCCAGATGTGATCGTGACAGGCATGGGAGCCCGCTCCGGCCACGTAGCCCCCGCTGCTGGGCAACCCAATGGCCGCTAAGGGCCCGCTGGGCCGCAAGCGCCCAGAGACGATCAGGGCCCAGACCGGGCCATAGCTCCTGACCTGGGCCGATCCACCGGAGCGGGTGACGAGAATCGAACTCGCACTATCAGCTTGGGAATGAGCGAACGGGCTGGCCGGTGCCAGCTGACACGCAGGTCGGCCGCTCTGTCGGCTTGTCCGCGAGTATCCGCGAAGCATGGTCACTGACCGCCCCATCGGGCACGCAACGGGCACGGGGCCCTGGACGCCGACTACGTCCGCTCCGGAACCTTGACGCTTAAGGAATACATCGGCCGCTTCGCGATCGCCCACACCCTGCTGAAGATCGCCTACCAGGTCCTCCAGAGCGGCAAGCCGTACCAGGACCTCGGCGCCGACTATTACGCCAGGCGGGAGTCGCCCGACCAGCGCCGGGCCTACCTGCTGCGGCAGCTGGAAAAGCTCAGCCCCGGCTGCGCAATCACCATCGCCCCTGCGGAGGCCGGCTGACCACTAGCGCCATGCCGCGCGCGCCATTACCGCCGATCGGGGGAATCGCCGTCACGCCCGCTCTCGCGCTGCACACATAACACATCACCCGATCCCTCGCCGACATCACGGGGCCAGGGTTCGCTGCCGCGCGCCGGTAAGGGCCCGGTTTCGTGTCAGTGTCAACAGTCGGGCCGCTCACTGATCCCCTGCTTGCAAAGTACATCAAGATTGTCGGAATCCGTCGCTGAGCTGGGGTTCGATGGTCCGCCTCGTCGTTCTCAGGCGGCCTCCGTCAGCTCTCGTTGTGGTCAGAAGTGGTGGTCAGGACGGCGACTTGGTAGCAAGAACACCGTCAAGCACGGGTTGACAGTGGATCTTTTCCTTATCAGGGAATCTCTATAGACGCTTGCGCTTTCGCATTATGGCTGTGAGCTGCCGCGACTCGGCCACTCATGTCCGCTGGCGTCCGCCGCGGTCAGCGTTGATCGTTACTCAGTTAGTTACTCGGGTCAGTAAGGCGGCTACTTAGAGTCTTATTCAAAAGTCCCTAGATAATCTTGCCAGCAAGGCTGCCCAGAATTTGTTATCAGATAATGCCATAGGCGCACGGCGCGCCTAACAGGCAACGACTTCTCCATTCAGTAGAAAGAAGGGTGTCTAAGCCAAAACTTTCACCGATGGAGAAGCCGTTGCGATTCGATCGTATGTCAGGACTCGACTCTGAGCAACTCGACGAACTCGAGCTGCGGGTCGCAGGGATGCTCGAGAATCCCTGGAAAAGCGCAACCGGCCGCCCAAAGGAACTCACGCTCCGGGAAGCGATCATCATCGCGAGCGGATATACCCGGCAGAACATCATCCAGGACGTCTGGGCAGAGATCTTCGACATCTCACAGCCGGGAGTTTCCCGGATCATCACCGAGATCACTCCCCTCATCGAAAAGGCAACGGGTGCGGCTCTTTTGAGGTGAGCTGGTTACGCTGCGAGGACGTAGGTTTCGCGGTATCTGGCGTGGTGGATGCGTTCGCGTTCGCTGCGGAGGTGGTAGCGCCAGTAGGCGTCGAAGTCGCCGCTGGCGGTGAGGGCGCGGAGCTTGAGGATGGCCTCGGCGCCTTCGAGTCCCCATCTCGCGCCTGTTATGTCCATTCTGTCCTTGACGATGTGGCGGCATGCCCCCTCGATGACCCCGGTGGCGATCGGCCAGCCTTTGGCGAGGGCGGTGGCGTAGTCCAGGCAGTCCTTCTTGTTGTCCAGGTAGCGGGCGCATTCGTCGGCGCCGGCGCGCTCTTGCGCGGAGTAGCCGTAGGCGGTGGCGCGGCGGCGGATCCCCGCCGCGACCTGCCGCGCTTTCCCGTTGAGGATCTTGCGGGCCTGGTCAGCGACCCATTCCTCGGCGGCCGGCTCGCCTTTATCGAAGAAGGACCACGCGGCCTGCCAGAGGTATTCGAGCACGTGGATGAAGTCGATGATGATCGTGACAGTGGTGCTGCGGCGGGCGGCCTCGGCGGTGACGGCCTCGATCTGCGTATTGTTGCCGTCGACGAGGACCACCCAGGTCCGGCGGTGTGCCGGGTCGCGGCGTTCTGCCTCGCCGAAGGCAGCGGCGATGACGGCGGGGATGTCGTCGGTGACCGAGGCGGTCAGCCACTTGCCCCTGGCCTGCGGTTCCCGCGGCTTGCCCGTCCCCTTTGCCTTCCGGGCCTGCGCCTTGTTCTTTCTCCTGTTCTGCGCGGGCGTGCTGATGACCTCTTCCGGGGTGCGCGGGACGGGGACGGCGTCGTAGACGCAGGCCAGCTCGGCCATCCGCTTGCGGCCGTTCTTCTCCCCCGGTGACAGGCGGGTGGCGAGCTTGCCCTGCGCGGATGCGGCGGCTTTCGCGGTGGCGGGCCGCAGCGCGCCGGGCAGCATCACGATCCCCTTCCCGTCGAAGGTCAGCACCAGCGGGTGATCATCGGGGGCCGGGCTGATCACGCGGGACAGGCAGAACGCTTCCACGTGGGCGGCGGCGCGGCGGGCGAGCTCTTCCACCTGCCGTTTCCCTATTCTCACGCCGGTCGCGCGGGTGACGGCGGCGGCCGCCGCCTCATGCGAGCCGCGCGCCGCCTCGATCGCCGTCATCTTGCGGAGCCCGTGGGAGTGCTTCTCCTCCGGCAGGTTCAGCGCCGCGTCCAGCGGGTGCACGTTCGCCGCGCCCGGTGCCCGGTATGCCATCCGCGACACCGTGACCTGCCCGAACACCGTCGCCAGCGCCCGGCCGTGACCCTTCTCCGCCCGCGTCCGCGCAACACCGTCGTCCCCGGTGATGTCATCGCGGCGCACCTCGCGGGCTGCCAGCAGGTCCAGGTGCCCCTGGAACAGCCGCCGCATCAGCTCCCGGCCCCGCTCCTGCAGCCGTTCCTCCAGCTCAGCGTGCTGCAGCCCGGCCGCCTCCGCCACCGCCTGGCTGATCACTTGCCCGGCTTCGTGCCTGAATCCGCGCTCTCGGAGAGCATTTCCAAGAGCGCGTGTGCTTTTCCCACCACTTCCAGCGCTGCTTTGGTCCGGGCCAGCTCCCTGGCGAGTTTCTCGTTCTCTTTCCGCAGCCGCTCGTTCTCCACCTCCGCCTGGCTGCGCGACGGCCGCCCGGCCGGCTTTTCCGCCAGTGCCGTCAGCGCGCCCTTATCCCGCGCCGCGCGCCAGTACTCGATATGGGAGTGATACAGCCCTTCCCGGCGCAGCAGCGCGCCCCGCTCCCGCGGATCCTCCAGCTCGTCATACCGCTCAAGGATCTTGATCTTGTAGGCCGCGGTGAAGGTCCGCCGCTTCGGCTGGCCCGCCCGCGGGCCCCGCCTGGAGGCCACCTGCCCATCCTCGCGCGCGGAGGAGGCCATGTCTGCCATGGTCAGTGTCACTGTCTCGTGGGTCCCGTCTCGCCCTACTCACTACAGAGGTTTACTTCATCCTCATGTCTCACGGGAGTTTGACAGAGAGGGCTGGCCAGCTTGCCTGACGCCTTCCCGCGCAACTCGACGGCTGCTGGATGGTACGCGTGTCGATCGGAGCTGAGCCGACAGAACGCGGAGATGTCGAGCAGATGTGCGGAGATGTCGAGCAGATGTGGAGTCTTCTAACCGCCATGGCGGAAACGAGCGCTCCCTGAGGGGCGAATCTGGTTGATCAAGGAGTCGCCGAACAACACTGTGAGGAGCAAGGACGCCATGACCGAGCTGCACTGGATGCCCGCCGCCGAGATGGCCGCGAAGATCCGCTCTGGTGAACTGGACGAACTGGAGGTCGCCGAGCACTTCATCTTACGGGTCGAGGAGGTGAACCCGGGGATTAACGCGATCATCCAGTTCGAGCCCGACGAGGTCCGCGCCGACGCCGCCCAACTCAAGCGCCACCGCGAGTCCGGGGCCGAGCTCGGCGCGATCCACGGCGTGCCCTACACGATCAAGGACCTCACCGCAGTGAAGGGCAAGCCGACGACCTTCGGCATGACGGCGATGAAGGACAACATCGCAGAGGACGACGCGCCGATCGTGGCACGGATGCGGGCTGCGGGGGGCTTATACCTGGGCAAGACGAACACACCGGAGTCCGGCTACTACGGCGGCAGCACCGACAACCATCTGTTCGGCGCCACCCACAACCCGTGGAAGCACGGTTACTCCACCGGCGGCTCCAGCGGTGGCGCGGCGGCAGGTGTCGCGGCCGGCCTGTGGCCGCTGGCCGAGGGCAGCGACGGTGCGGGGTCGGTGCGCATCCCGTGTGCCCTGTGCGGAGTGGTTGGCCTCAAGCCCACGGTGGGCGTGATCCCACAGGTGGTGCTCGCCGGGCGGTACTACAGCTGGGCATTCCACGGCCCCATCACCCGCACGGTAGAGGACAACGCCCTCATGCTCGACGTCGTCGCCGGGCCATCCCATGCGGACCCGATGACGACCGAGCGCGTGGAGTCGTCGTACTTCCACGCCGTCCAGGGCAACATCGCCGGCCTGCGCGCCGCGTGGTCGCCCGACCTCGGACTGGGCCAGCACGTGGATCCCGAGGTCGTCGCGATCTGCCGCGCGGCGGTGAGTGCGCTGGAGGAAGCAGGGGTCAACGTCAGCGACGCCACACCGAGCTGGACTGACACTTCGGTGGCCATGTGGCATGGCATCTGGGTACCCGGGTTTGCGAGCGAGCACGACCTCCTCGACTGGCCGAGCCTACACGGGCAGGTCGACGACAACCTGATCGAGCTGATGCGCGAAGGCGAAGTCACGACCGCCGTGCATATCGGCAATGCCGATACCACGCGCGGCGGCATGTGGGACACGTGGACCCGGTTCATGCAGGACTTCGACCTGATGCTCTCGCCCACGTTGGCGACCGCGACCTTCCCCCTGGACCAGTTCGCACCGAGTTGGCTGGAGGGTAAGTCCCTGCGCGAGCAACTGCTGGACTGGTTGTTGACCTACCCCTACAACATGCTCAACAACCCGGCGCTCACAGTGCCCGCGGGCTTCACCTCCGACGGCCGGCCTGTCGGGCTGCAGATCGCGGCCCGACACCGCCAGGACGCCCTGATCCTACGCGTCGGTCGGGTCCTGCAGGAGCGCAGGAGCTGGCTGGACCGGAAGCCGGGCTAGACCATCTGCCGCTGTGGGGATGGACCGCCCTGGCGATCAACTTTACCCACAGACCGTTTGACGACATCGCCGCCGCCCTCGTACACCTCGACTAGCCGTGCTAGGTCCGGCGAATGCTCTCGAAGGGATCCACTGGCCGGTCCGGCCGTCGGCGCGTCCTCGACGGCTTCTTCCGCGTGCCCGCCGACATCGACAAATGGCTCGAATACCTTCCGCGCTCGGCCAGCAGCAAGACGCGGGATGCTGAGCGACGGAGAGCAGCGGATGCTGGCGCTGGCACGAGCCCTGATGAGTCAGCCCAAGTGCTGCTTCTCGACGAGCCGTCGATGGGACTCGCCCGATCGTCGTCAGCCAGATCTTCCAGACATTTGCAGACATGTCGGCGCAGGCCGCGACAACGCTGCCGGTCGAGCAGAATGTGGCCCGGGCACTCGAGATCGCCAGGCGGGTGTATGTCCTAGTGTCAGGCGAGATGGTGGGGCCGGGACCCTACCGGTTTCCGAGATGGACGTCGAGGAGCTGGGCAAGAGCTCCCTCGGCCTGTCGAGCGGCGAGGGCTTAATGGAGACACGAGAGAAGTCTGCGCACCCCCCCGAGGCAATGCCGCAGCCGTTCCCGCACCTATTCACGCCGCTACAGGTCGGACCGGTCACCCTGAAGAACAGGATCGTCAATTCGGCCCACCAGACCGGGTTCGCCTCCGGCGGCCGGTACACCGATCAGCTGCTGGCCTACCATCAGGAGCGGGCACGAGGCGGTGCCGGGCTGATCATCTCCCAGGCCACCTCTGTCACGCCGGAGTACCTGGACCTATGGAACTGCGATGGCGAGATAATCGACCAGTACCGGGCGCTTATGCAGGTCGTGGGACAGCACGGTACTCACTATTTCGCCGAGCTCTCGCATCCCGGCCGCCAAAGCCACTACTCGGGATTCGGCGCAGAGGTGTACTACGCGCCCTCGGCTGTGCCGCTCCACAACTTCGGCACTCATTGGCGAGTCCCACACGAACTAGAGTCGGCGGCCATCCGGGCGATTATCGCTGCGTTCGGTGCAGCAGCGCGACGCTGCCGCGAGGGCGGATTGCCGGGTGTCGCTGTCCATGTTGCCCACGGCAATCTCATCGAGCAATTCATGTCGCCGCAAACCAATCATCGGACCGACGAGTGGGGCGGCCCGCTGGAGAATCGTCTCCGGCTGGCCAGGGAGGTCCTGCTGGCCGTGCGCGAGGCGATCGGGCCCGGCCTGGCACTCGGCGCCAGGATCACCGGCGCTGGGCTCGACGAAGGCGAGCCCAGCGAGTTCGACATGCTGGAAATTGCCGGGACAATCGACTCCTGGGGCCTGCTGGACTATTTCGACGTGACCATGGGGCACTATAGCGATGCCCTGAACACCGCCAGGAACATACCCAACATGACCTTCGAACCTGGACTGTGGGCTCGCTACGCCAAGGGGATCAAGAACATCGTCAGCGTTCCTGTCTTCCTCGTCGGCCGTATCAACCATCCGCAAGTGGCAGAGGACCTGATCGCAGATGGGAGTTGCGATGCGGTGACGATGGCACGCGCCCTAATCGCGGATCCCTACTTGCCAGCGAAGGCGGCTGCCGGCAGGGTGCAGGAAATCCGGCCATGTGTCGGGGCGATGAACTGCGTAAACCACCTGACCCACGGCGGCGGCATCCGCTGCATTCATAACCCGGTGGTAAGCCGGGAAGGTGCGTGGGGAGAACAGTTCCAGCCAGCAGCGGCCTGCCGCCGCGTCGTGGTGGTCGGGGGAGGCCCTGGCGGGATGGAATGCGCGCGGGTCGCCGCTGCTCGCGGCCACGAGGTAATCCTGCTCGAGCGGGAGCAGGCGCTAGGCGGGCAGGTACGTGATGCGGCCAAAGCACCAGGACGCGCCGAGCTAGCCCAGATCATCGAGTACCTGGAGGGGCGCTGCGCCGCAGCAGGCGTCGACGTCCGCTTGGCGACGCACGCGACCCCGGACAGTGTCGGCGCGCTGCAGCCAGACGCCGTGGTGATCGCTACAGGATCGCGCCTTCCGGCTGCCCGCCCTCCGGGCGGGCTGGATCCTGAACTGCCGTATGTGGACCCGATCGCTGCCCTGAATGCCACGGTACCCGTCGGTCACCGGGTGGTCGTGCTGGATGAGTTCGGTGACTGGCAGGGCATGAGTATCGTGCACGCTCTGGCAGCGCGCGGGGCCGAGGTCGAACTCGTAACGCCTGTGATGTACCCGGGCGCGGCGCTCGAACTGACCAACTGGCGGGTCTGCTACGAACAGCTCTCGGCCCTCGGCGTCCGCTTCCACCCGGTAGCAGATATCACTGCCGTGCACAGCCGAGACGTGGTGATCCGGCGCGGCTTCAGCAGGGCCGAGCACGTCATCCCTAGCGTCGACTCGATCGTCATGGTGCGCATGCCGGTGGCCGAGGACAGCCTGTACAGGCAGCTGCGACAGAGCCCGTTTGAGGTGCATATCGCAGGTGACGCGCTGGCACCGCGCGGTATCGAGGAAGCAGTATTCGACGGGCAGCGCCTGGGGCGGGAACTGTGAGCCCGCTCCCGCCGCCTGCCCCGCTCATCGCAAAGAACACTACCGCCGATCCCAGGAACCACCACGATCAGATGACGTAACCGACGCCTGCCAGCACGGCCACCCGCGGGGACCTGGTCTGGTGATCGTTTGCTGGATGCCGTGCTCCTGCGCGCCCGCCCGCGTGGAACGCACGCAGGGTCCTGGACATTGGCCGTCGCTTGCCAGCACGCGGGTTGTTCCTCCCGGTGATACAGGCCACCGCACGATCGGGACACGGAGCGGCCGGGCGCTCCTAGCACGCCAGGAATCACCCTGAGCCAGCGGGCTCAGGCCAGTCGTGCGCACAGTCCCGTAGGCAATCCAGCCGGGCTCCTGCATCCCATTAAGCCCGGCCGCCAGGCGGACGTCGACCACCTCGATGCCCCACGTGGCCGTGGCGGCGGTGTCCGCATCGTCGCCGACGGCCTGGGCGGTCATTCGCTCCAGGCTTGGCCGCGCCAGGTCCGTAAGCTCAGATAGCGCGTCGTCGGGCGTGGGGCCGGCGCCTGTCGCGATGCCGTCGCTGGTGGTCCGGATCATTACTGGAGGGACTGTTATGCGGGCATGCCCGGACGCTACCCGGCGGTGCCTGGTCCGGACACGCCTATACGAAATAGATCCGTCCTTTCGCGCCGACCGTGACCTCATAGCAAGATCCACGGCTCGTATCCCTCACGGCGGCAGGTAAGGCCGCCGGTCTGGCGGGAGAGATGGCCTGGGATGTCCCGTCGACATCCGGTCAGGTCCTAGGACGCCACTGAACAACCCTGATCCGGCGGCCGGTCGTTCCGGTTGCTGGCAGTGCCCAGCCGCGGCGCCGGGTGGCGTGGCTGGCTGGTTCTGGCGCTGCCGGTCCGGTAGCCGCCGTGGTGGCCCGTAGGAGGAGGTGCTGGCGGGCGGCGTTGCCTGCGGGTCGCCGGACCTGGGTGGCTGGTCAGGCCAGGACCCAGGCGCCGTCGCGGCGGGCCAGGCCGGCTTTCAGCAAGGTCCGCAGGTTGATCGCGGCGCACCGGGTGTGCAGCCAGGCGTCATTCTTGCTGGCGCCGATGTAGCGGAGCCGGATCCGGCGGCCATTTTGGGTGGCGGTCCAGGCGATGATCCGCTCGATGACCGACCGGGTGGGATAGGCCTGCTTGAACTGCGCGGTTCTGGCCTGGGCGCGGGCGGCGCGCAGCAGGCCCTCATGCGGGTGGATGGTCATGGACCGGCCGTCTTTGGCGGTGGTGCACCGCTGGCGCAGCGGGCAGCCGGCGCAGGCCCCGCCGAAGGTCACATACCGGGTCTTGCTCATCGGGCGGGTGACGCCGGCCGGGCAGGTGACCGCGCCGGCCTGCTCGTCGACGGTGAAGTCGTCCAGGGTCAGCCCGCCGGGCACCGCCGGGCGCAGCGGCCCGGGCTTGATCACCGTGTCGTGGCCGCCGTCGCGGTAGGCCGCGCGGGCCTCTCCAGTGCCATACGCCGAGTCGCCGTAGACTTCCAGGCCTGCGGCGTGCCGCGGATCGGCGGGCCCGGCCTCCTGCGGCGCGCTGGCTGCCGCGCCGGGCTCCGCCCCGGCGCCCGGCCCGGGATGGTCAGCGGTGCTGTGGAACCGGTCGCGGGCGGCCATCTTGACGCCGTTCTCCGCGTCCGCGCTGCCCGGCCCGGCGGCCATCGTCATCTCGCAATCGGTGATCAGCCCGGTGTGCGGCTCGGCTGCCACCTGACCGCGGAACCCGTCCCGCCGCTTCGACTTCGATTTACGGGTATGCCGCGCCTGGCGGTCCACGGTGGAGATCACCCGGTCCGGGGCGACTTTACGGGCGATCCGCCACCGCCCGTCCGTGCCGTCGGAGTCCTCCGCCGGTTCCACGTCCTGCCCGGCCACCAGCGCCAGCAGGCCCAGCGCATCCGCAGCCGCGCCGTCACGTTCGGGCGCGCCCGGGCCGGCCAGCTCCGCCAGCACCGCCAGCGCATCGTTCACCAGCGCGCTGACCAGGTTCCGCCTGGCCTCCGGGTCGTCCCAGTCGATCGGCGGCTTACCCGGCTTGCTGTAATCCAGCGTGCAGACCCGGCCCGTCACCTCGCCCGCGCCGGGTACCACCCGGGCCACCTTCCGGATGGCCGCCACCAGCTGGGTGACGGTGTCCTGGGTAGCGACCGCGTCATCGAACACCGTCGAGTCCACGCACCTCTTCCGCCGGCCCTGCAAGATCCCGGTCTGCGCTATCACCTCCGCGACCGCGTCAAACACCCGGTCCGGGTGCTGCGACCTGGCGATCCGCCGCCGCCAGTACACCAGCACCGACGGATCAAAGCTCACCTCAGTCAGCGACCGCCCGCACGCCACCTTCCACCGGATATCGAACTTCAGCGCATCAGCAGCCTGGGCATCGGAGACAGGTCATACAGCTCCTTGAGCACCAGCACCGACCCGACCAGGTCCGCCGGCAGCGACGGCCGGCCCGTCCGCGACGGGAACAAATCCTCAGTGAAACTGCCCGGGAACAACTCAGTGCGGTGCCCGGCCAGGAACGCGAACACAGTCCCAGCCGGGACCAGGTGCCCGGCGATCATCTCCGCGTCCAGCAATTCCCGGTCCAGCCTGGTGCGACCCTGCATAACAAGATCATCCCAAAAGATCGAACACCTTGCCGGCTGAAACGCCGAACCGGGCTCGCGGGTTATTCAGCGTGGTCCTAGGCGCGACTCAATCCCGCCACGGCGGGTCGCGCTGCGCCTGGTGGCGCTCTAGCGCTTCGGCGGACACGCGGGCGTACTTCGCCAGCGATCGCACCGAAGTGTGTCCGGACCGGGCCATCAGCATCGGCGTGCTCGTGCCGTCCTCAGCGTCGTGCGCCAGTGCGGAGTGCCGCAGCTGGAGCAGCGTGGAGCCGCCCGAGGCGGCCTTGAACAGTGCCTCGGCGTGCTGACTGGACAGCCGGGCCCGGCCGCTGGCTTGGTCAATGTCGCCGGACGGCAGCTGGACGCGTCCTTTGCGCTCGGTCAGGAACACCGGACCTGACTTGCGGCCCCCGAGCAGGCGCGGCAGCAACCGGGCGGTCCCGGTTTGCCAGACGATGACGTCGATGGCGACACCCTTGCGCCGGACCTTGGCCCGGCGGTTGGGCAGGTCCAGGTCCCGACGTCCAGGCCCAGCACCTCGGCCCGACCGCGCCCCCATCTCGTAAAGCAGCCGCCAGAGCGTGCGCTCGCGCAGCGGGATGTCCTCGCGGGTGAGCAGGCGGTCGACGTCGGCGCGGGACAGGGCCCGGGTCCGGTCCGGCCGCGGGCAGCGAGGGCGCAGCAACGGGGACGGGTCGCCGGTGATCCAGCCCTGGTCGGCCCAGTAGTGGGCGGCCGAGCGGAACGCCCCGAGGGCGCCATTCCACGTCGCCGGGGCGCGCTCGCCCCATTGCGCGGTGAACCACACGGCGAACAGCGCCGGGCGATATCGCCGGGCGGCGTCGCGCGCCCGTATTCGCGCTCTGCTTCCCCAGGTCCGGTTTAGGCCGCCGCAGGGATCTTGGCGGTTGCCCAAGCGAAGCTCGGTGGTCCCCCCTGTTGTCCCCACCGGGCTGTTCGGGGTGTTCGATTCTTGACCTCTGACCTGAGCCGCCTGTCGGAATCGAACCGACGACCTGTTCATTACGAGTGAACCGCTCTGCCGACTGAGCTAAGGCGGCGTGCCACTACGAGAGCGGCAGCGCAAGGAGTCTACCGGTCCTCAGCCGGTTCCGGCCCGGGGTGGTACTTAGCCTCATACGCCTGCCTGGATCCGCAGACGCTGGCCCGCGGGCACGCGCAACGCCGCCCGTCCTCAGCCAGCTTCACCACGACCTGATCGGCAGGCACGTTGTGCCCGACCACCGTCCCTGACCCCTCCGGCGACTCCACCGAGGAGCCCAGCCGCGGAGCGTTGCGCCTGAAGTCCTGGTACAGCGGATGCTCGTACTTCAGGCAGCACATCAGCCGCCCGCACGCACCCGCGATGCGCAGCGGGTTGACCGGCAGGTCCTGATCCTTGGCCATCCGCACCGACACCGGCTCGAAGTCCTTGAGAAACGTTGCGCAGCACAGGTCCCGTCCGCACGGGCCGATCCCGCCCTGCAGCCGTGCCTCGTCACGCGGCCCGATCTGCCGGAGCTCGACCCGCGCGTGCAGCCGCTCGGCCAGCTCGCGGACCAACGCGCGGAAGTCGACCCGGCGCGGCGCGCTGAAGTAGATCGTGATCACGTTGGGCGCGTCCAGGTAGTCCACCGCGATGACCTTCATGGGCAGCTCGAGCTCGCGCACCAGCCGCCGGGCGGCCACCCGGGCCTCGGCCCGCCGGGCGCGGTTGGCCTCGTCCCGGCTCAGCTGGTCGTCGGTCGCCAGGCCCGCGCAGACCGGCAGGCCGCCGATGTCATCGTCGACCCACTGCGGCGCCCAGATGCACTCGGCTACCTCCGGGCCTGCGTCGGTGGGCACGAGTACCTTCGTCCCGACCGTCGGCGAATGCGACCCGGGGTCCAGGTAATAGAGCCGGCCATGCCGCTCGAAGCTGACCGCCATCATCATGCCCATTCGCTCAGGTTACGGTGTGATCACGAAGGTCGTCTCCCCCGGGCTGATGGTTTCGCCCTATAACGGATATCATCTGCCGGTCTGTCCCCTCGGCCGGGCCCGCGCCCCGCGCGCTCACCAGGCCTCGCTCGCTTCATGGGCCGTGCTGAAGCGGCCGGTCAGGTCTTGGCCGGCGCCGGGCCAGGCTGGACGGCGACTTCCGCCTCGCGGCGGGCGAGCTTGGACGGCCACCAGTTGTAGCGGCGGCACAGCACCACGATCGCCGGGACCATCAGCGTCCGCACCAGGAACGTGTCGAGCAGCACGCCGAGGGCGATCGCGGTGCCAAGCTGCTTGATCTGGCTGGTGGCGCCGGTCACGCCGGCCGCGCCGAAGGTGGCGGCGAGGATCAGGCCGGCCGACGTGACGGTGGTGCCGGTATGGTGCGCCGCGGTCGCGACGGCCTCGCGCAGCGGCGCCTTATGCGCCTCCTCACGGATTCTGGTCATGATCAGGATGTTGTAGTCCTCGCCCAGCGCCATCAGGAAGATGAACAGCAGGAACGGCAGCACGAAGTTCAGCCCCTCCTCGCCCACTCCATCCTGGAAGATGAGCACCGCGATACCCAGCGCGGCGAAGTAGCTGAGCAGGACGGTCGCGACCAGGTAGAGCGGGGCGACCAGGCTGCGCAGCAGTATCCCGAGCAGCAGCGCGAGCAGGACGATCACGATGGGCACGATCTCCTTGAGGTCGCTCTGGGACACGGTGCTCACGTCGTAGGACGACGGCGCCAGCCCGCTGACGCCGTTATCGGTGGCCTTGACGGCATGCTGGACGTTGGTCACCGCGGTGCGCACGGCCGGGACCGCATTCAGGGCCGCCGTGCTGGCTGGTGAGCCGGCCGTGAGCGAGGTGTAGAACTGCACCGTCTTGCCGCTTGGACTGACGAACTGCGAGGTGGCGCGGTAGGAGGCGTATTCCTGCGCGGTAACCGGGGTGCCAGCCGGCTCGGTGGCCGGCAGCTTGCCGGGCGGCCCCAGCTGTTTGTAGAGGCTGCTCAGCTGCTGAGTGCTCGTCGACGTGCCGTTGGCGTTAAACAAGCCGGTGACCGAGGCGAAGACCGACTTCTGGCTGAGGTCGTTCTCGGCGTCCTGGACGGGCGTGAGGTTGTTCCACACCGATGAGGAGAACACCAGCAGCACGCTGGTCGGGTTGGCGACCGCAGGCGGGTAGTGGGCGTTGATCACGTTGGTGCCCTCGGCCGACTGACTGCCCGGTGGCCCGGTCGTCGTGCCGCCGAAGCCGCTCGAGGTGTACCCGGTCGCGCCTATCCCGAGGGCCCCGAGGAAGATCACCCCGATGATCAGGGTGACCAGCGGGTGCGCGATCACGACGTCGGCGACTTTGGCCCAGACACCCTCGCGCTTGGCGAGCCGGACCGGGCGCGGCCAGAAGGTTGCCCGGCCGAACACGGCGATCAGCGCCGGGACCAGCGTGAGAGCGGCCAGGAGCATGATGGCCACGCCCATGGCGAGGGCCGGGCCGAGCCCGGAGTACAGGCCGAACGATGCCAGCAGCAGGCACAGCAGCGCGACGATGACCGTGCCGCCCGAGAACGTGATCGACTCGCCCACATAACGCCCGGCCCGTTCGATGGCCGTGTGCGGACTGGCACCCCGGGCCATCTCCTCCCGGACTCTCATGATGAGGAACAGCCCGTAGTCGGTTCCCGCGCCGAGCAGCAGCACGGTCAGCATCGTCTCGGTGATGGTGGACACCTGGAGCCCGACCGAGGACAGCTCGGCGATGATGCGCCCGGACATCTCCAGGACGAGAATCGCCGGCAGCAATGTCACCAACGGAGCGAGCAGCGCGCGGAACACGATGACCAGCATGACCAGAATGATGATGATCGACAGGTCCTCGGTGAGCCTCTGGGCGCTGGCCTGGGAGTTCTGGTTGTCTACGGCAGTCGGCAGCTGCCCGGTCAGGTAGCCGGTCAGCCCGGCAGGCAACCCGCCGTGAGCGATGGTCGAACGGATGTTCGCCACGGTGGGGGATGCTTTGGTGCTGGATGTCAGGACATTGATGACTACCTGGGCCTTGTCCGCCAGGCCGTCGCTGGACAGGCCCTGATCGGACACCGATACGACATGATCGTCCTTCGCGATCTTGTTCTCCAGGCTGGTGATCGCGCTCTGGTCACTGCTGGTGAGCTTGGACGCGCCCAGGACGACGAGCGTGCCGGTCGTGTCGTTGGTGGGCTGGAACGGAGCCGCGAGGGCCAGCGCGTGCTCGCTCGGCGCGCTGGCCGGCAGGAATGAGCTGTTGTCGGTATTGATCGCGGAGGACAGCGCCGGGAGCAGCGCGATGCATAGGGCCCCGGCGATGACCCAGCCAGCGATGATCGCATAACGGAACCGGATCGCGAATCTGGCCAGCCCGGCCATGAAGTTCCCCATTGACGGCCCCCCGTGGCGTGGCTCTGAGCACGCAACCGCACCACATTAAGCTTCCCATTGTTGCAATTTGTAACCAGAGCCTGCGCTGGCGGGACGGCTCCAATGATCTTGCCCAGTTCTCCGCAAATATCGCGGAGAACTGGTCAAGATCATTTGGGGCGGTCGCCCGGAGGGCTAGCGGGCGGCCAGAGCTAGCGGGCGGCCAGAGCGAGGGTCATCTCCTCGACGGCGAGCAACGGGGCCACGTTGGCGGCCAGGCGCTCCCGGCACGCCATGATCGCCTCGATCCTGCGCACCGTCGCCTCTGCCGAGCCCGCCGCGGCGAGCTTGCCCAACTCGTCCTGCTGCGCCGCGTTGGCGAGTTCCACCTCCGCGCCGAACTGGACGGCCAGCACGTCCCGGTAGAACCCGGCCAGGTCGAGCAGCGCACGGTCCAGCGAGTCGCGCTTCAGCCGGGTAGCGCGCGACTTCTGCCGGTCCTCCAGGTCCTTCATGGCGCCAGCGGAACCGCGGATGGCAGTAGCCACTCCCTTGCCGGTCGAGCCCTCGCCGAACGCCTGGCGCATCGCTTCCCGTTCCGGCGCGTCAAGTTCTTCAGTCGCCGCCGCGGCTTCGGCCTCGGCCGCCTTGACCAGCGCGGCCGCCGCCGCCAGCGCCTGACCGAGACCGCCGCCCGGCCGGGCCATGCCGACCTGGAGCGGGACCCGCAGAACTTCGGCCCGGTGCCTGGCAGCCTCGGGGTCGGTGGCCAGCCGCCTGGCCCGGCCGATGTGTCCCTGCGCCGCGCGGGCCGCGGCGATCGCCTGCTGCTGGCTGACGCCCTCGCGAGTCAGCACCTCGGCCACCGCCGCGGTGGGTGGGGTGCGCAGGGTAATCAGGCGGCATCTCGACCGGATCGTCGTGGGCAGGTCAGCCGCCGACGGCGTGCACAGTAGCCATACCGTCCGAGGTGAAGGCTCCTCTATGGCTTTGAGCAGGGCATTTGCCGCTTGTTCGGTGGCGCGGTCGGCATCTTCGAACAGCACGACCCGCCAGCGTCCGTAGACCGGCGCGGCGGCGGCCCGCAGCACCAGGTCCCTGGTCTGCCGCACCCCGTAGGACAGGCCGTCCGGCCGGACCAGCAGCAGATCGGCGTGGGTACCCCCGGCGACCTGATGGCAGGACGAGCACTCGCCGCAGCCCTGCCGGTCGCACAGCAGCGCGGCGGCGAAGCCGCGGGCCGCGACCGAGCGGCCGGACCCGGGCGGCCCGGTGAAGAGCCACGCGTGTGTCATCGCCAGCGAGGCGCCAGCCTCAGAACCCGTGGCATCGGCACCGCTGGCATCAGCACCGCCGCCGGCGTCAGGACGGCCAGCAGGAGCCCGGCCGCCCCTTGAGGCAACTGCCGCCGCGGCAGCCGAAACGGCGGCCCGAAGCTGGCCGACCACCGCATCCTGGCCAGCAAGCTCGCCGAAGACCGGGCCGCCGGCCGCTGCCGCGCCCCCTGGATGCTCCTGGGAGGCCGCGTCCTTGCTGGTCATTCCAGGACCGCCGGGATGCTGCCGGTGATCTCCTCAGCGGTCATCGGGACCGGGTCGGGCAGCATGGCCCTGACCCGGCTCTGGATCTCCCGGCTGAGCTCGGTCGGCGGCCGGGTCGCGTCCAGCACCAGGTAACGGTCGGGGTCCGCCTCGGCCAGCGCCAGGAACCCGCGCCTGACCCGCTCGTGGAATGCCGTCGGCTCGGCCTCCAGCCGGTCGCCCGACCGCTCACGCCGCTGCAGGCCGACGGCCGGGGCGAGATCGAGGAGGATGGTCAGGTCCGGCGTCAGGCCGCCGGTCGCCCACTCGTTCAGCGTGGCCACTTCGCTCACCGGCAGCAGCCGGCCCGCTCCCTGATACGCGAGCGAGGAATCCACGTACCTGTCCGTGACCACGACCGCGCCGCACTCGAGTGCCGGGCGGATAACCGAGTCGACGTGCTCGGCCCGGTCGGCCGCGTACATCAGCGTCTCAGATCGGGCTGACAGGCCGGTATGCGCGGTGTCGAGCAGCAGGGCGCGCAGCCGCATCCCGACCTTGGTCGCGCCCGGCTCCTGCGTGGCCACCACGTCGTAACCCTGGTCGCGCAGCCAGATGGCCAGCAGCCGGGCCTGGGTGGACTTGCCCGCTCCCTCGCCGCCCTCCAGCGCGAGCAGCAGCCCGCTTCTCGCGGCCGGCCGGCTGCCGTTGGTATGCGCGGCCACGGGCCCGGGCAGGAAGGGCTCCCCGCGGAAGGCCGAGGCCAGGTCCGCCAGCAGCGGTACCCCCCGGCGGTCATCCATCTGCCGGTAGGAGACGATGCCGAGCACCAGTGCGACTGCGGCGCCGAGCAGCAGCACGAAGTTGATGCCCACGTCGGCGTAGCGGACATTGCCCAGCCGCACCGTGGCCGAGCCGGTGGTGGCGCGGACCGCGGCACTGAGCCCCGCCGCCAGGACCGCCGCGACCGGGATCACCGCGAAGAGGATGACCCGGATGGCCGACTGCAGGAAGGCGAACGTCCGGCCCCGGGTGTCGTCGTCCACCTCCAGCCCGATGATGGTGTAACCGGTCACATAGGCGGTCCCGGCGCACGATCCCAGCGCCACGACCAGGATGGTGACCACCACGAGGTTCGGGATCAGGGCGATCAGGACCAGCATGGCCGCCGCGAAGCCGATGGTGAGGCCGAACAGCCGGCGGCGGGAGAAGCCGCGCAGTACCCGCAGGCCGACCACCATGCCGAGGGCGATCCCTACGAAGATCGCAGAGAAGACCACCCCCCAGCCCGCGTCGCCGCCGTGCAGCGTGTAGGTCACGTAGGACCGCCCGAGGCCCACGATCACCCCGGCGGCCGCGAACGCGCCGACCAGGCCGATGACGATTCCGCGTACCACCGGGTTCCGGCCGATGAACCGCCAGCCGTTCCAGATGGCCGTGGCCACCGACGGCTCGGAGACCTCGGCCCGGGGGCGGCGCTGCCCGATCTCCCTGAGCGTGAAGACCGTCAGAGCAGAGACCACGAAGGTCGCGGCGTTGAAGTACAGTGCCAGGTCGACCTGGTTGGCGTTGGCGAAATAGTGCGAAATCGAGCTCAGGGCCGTGCTGACCATCGCGAGCAGGCTGAAGACCAGCCCGGCGATCGGGGCGGTGCCGTACGTGGAGAACAGGCTCAGCTGATTGGCCTGCTCGAGCCGGTCCGGCGGCACCAGGTTCGGGATCACCGCGTCCTTGGCCGGCGTCCAGAACAGCGAGGCGCAGGAGGCCAGGAACTGCACGATGTACATCCAGGTCAGCTTGTTGACCAGGCCGAGCGACAGGTTGACCGGGATGGACAGGTACAGCACCGCGCGCAGCACATCGCCGACGATCATGTTCAGCCGCCGGTCGAACCGGTCGGCGACCGCGCCGGCCAGCGGGCCGAGCAGGAGCGCGGGAAGCAGCGAGGTCAGCCAGACGCCGCTGACCGCGGTCACCTGCGCGGTGGAGCCGTGCCCCCCGGTGAGCCGGAACGCCAGCGCCGTCAGCGCCAGCAGGCTCAGCCAGTCCCCCAGGCTGGACAGCGAGCCAGCCACCCAAAGCCGCCGAAACGGCTTGATGGACAGCGCGCCGCCGCGGCCGCCACCCAAAGGGGATCTAAAGTTCACGGCGCCAGGGTATCGGCAGAACGGCCCGCTTACCCATCAGCCGACACGAAGGCATCACCAGCGGCTCGCCCGCCGCTCGCCCGCAGGCGGGCGGGAGCGGCCGGCTTCGCTGATCTGCCGGACGAGCTGTGCGCCGAGCTTGCCGACGAGCTCGAACTGCATCGTGCTGCGGGCCTCAGGCCTTCTTGCCGCGCGTACCCGCCGACCCTGCGGCCGGCTTCGTGGCCCTGGGCTTAGCGGTCGCCGATTTCGCCGCCGCCGATTTCGCGGTCGCCGATTTCGCCGCCACCGGCTTCGCGGTCGCCGATTTCGCCGCCGCCGGCTTCGCCGCCGCCCGCGGGGTCCGGGCCGCTCCGGCGGCCTTGCGGCGCGGCGCGGGCGCGGCCGACCTGCGCTCGGCTAGCAGCTCGATCGCGCGCTGGGCCGAGATCGACTCCGGAAGATCGCCCTTGCGCAGCGAGGCGTTGGTCTCGCCATCAGTGACGTAAGGCCCCCAGCGGCCCTCCCTGAGCACGATCGCCTTGCCGCTGGCCGGATCCGCCCCCAGCTCGCGCAGGGGCGGGGCCGCCGCGGCGCGTGCGGCCCGGCCGCGGGGCTTGGGCTGGGCGAACATCTCCTTCGCCTGCTCCAGGGTGACCGTGAACATCTGCTCCTCGGTCTCCAGCGAGCGGCTGTCCGCACCCTTTTTCACATAAGGGCCATAACGACCGTTCTGCGCGGTCACCACCTCGCCGTCGAGCTCGCCAAGGGTGCGCGGCAAGGTGAGCAGCCGCAGCGCGTCATCCAGCGTCACGCTGTCCAGGTCCATCGACTTCAGCAGCGAGGCCGATCGCGGCTTCACCGAGGTGGCGGCGTCCTCGCCGAGCTGCTCAGTGACATACGGCCCGTACCTGCCCGCCTTGGCGATGATCGTCGTGCCGGTCTCCGGATCGGTGCCGAGCACCTTGTCCCCGCTCGGCCGGTTCAGCAGCTCGGTGGCGAACTCGGGCGTCAGCTCGTCGGGCGCGGTGCCCTCGGGCACGTTGGCCCGCTGTCCGTCGCGCTCCAGGTACGGGCCGTACCTGCCCACCCGGACCACGATGTCGGTGCCGACCAGCGGGAACGAGCTGACGGCCCGAGCGTCGATATCGCTCAGGTCACTGACCAGCTCCTTGAGGCCCTCCTCGCCATCGGCCCCGAAGTAGAACCGGCGCAGCCAGGGCACCCGGGCCGCCTCGCCCGCGGCGATCTCGTCGAGGGCCGCCTCCATCCGCGCGGTGAAGTCGTAGTCGACCAGCTGGGCAAAATGCTGCTCGAGCAGGGTGACCACGGCGAACGCCACGAACGAAGGAACAAGCGCGGTGCCCTTCTTGAACACGTAACCGCGGTCCAGGATGGTGCCGATGATCGAGGCGTAGGTGGACGGCCGGCCGATTTCCCGGTCCTCGAGTTCCTTGATCAGCGACGCCTCGGTGTAGCGGGCCGGGGGCCTGGTGGCGTGGTCGGCGGCGGCCAGGCTGAGCGCGGTCAGCGGATCGCCCTCGGCGAGCGCGGGCAGGCGGCGCTGGTTGTCATCGAGCTCGGCATCCGGGTCGTCGGCGCCCTCCACATAGGCCTTCAGGAATCCATAGAAACTGATTACCTTGCCGGAGGCGGCGAACTCCGCCTGCTCCCCGGTGGCTGACGCGCCGGTCACCCGGACCGAGACCGACTCGCCGGTGGCGTCCTTCATCTGCGAGGCCACCGTGCGCTTCCAGACCAGCTCGTACAGGCGCAGCTCGTCTCCGTGCAGGCCGACCTGGGCCGGGGTGCGGAAGGCATCGCCGGCCGGGCGGATCGCTTCGTGGGCCTCCTGAGCGCTCTTGACCTTGCTGGCATACAGGCGCGGGGCGTCCGGGACGTACTCATCGCCGTACAGCTCGCGGGCCTGTCTCCTGGCGGCCGAGATCGCGGTCTGGGACAGCGTGGTGGAGTCCGTCCGCATATAGGTGATGTGGCCGTTCTCATAGAGCCGCTGTGCGACCTGCATCGCATACTTGGCCGAGAAGCCGAGCTTGCGGGAGGCCTCCTGCTGCAGCGTCGTGGTCCGGAACGGGGCGTACGGCGAGCGACGGTACGGCTTGCGCTCGACCGACGAGACGGCAAAGCTCGCATCGGCCAGCCGGTCGGCGAGCCCCGCGGCCGCCGCGCCGTCGAGGTGCAGGATGTCGGCGGACTTCAGCTCGCCCGTCGGGCTGAAGTCACGGCCCTGCGCTACCCGGCGGCCGTCGACCGCCACCAGCGCCGCAGGGAACGACGATACGTCGTCGGCGTCCGCCGCCTTAGCGGTGTCGGGCGCCGAGTGCCGCACCGTGCCGAAGACGGCTTCCAGATCCCAGTACCGTGCGGCACGGAAGGCGATCCGCTCCCGCTCGCGGTCCACCACCAGCCGCACGGCGACTGACTGCACCCGTCCGGCGGACAGCTGTGGCATGACCTTCTTCCACAGCACGGGCGAGACCTCGTAACCGTAAAGCCGGTCCAGGACCCGGCGGGTCTGGTAGGCCTCGACCAGCCCGTTGTCCATTTCCCTCGGGTTAGCCACGGCCTGGGCGATCGCCTCAGGAGTAATTTCGTGAAAGACCATCCGGTGGGCGGGGACTTTGGGCTTGAGCTCTTCCAGCAGGTGCCAGGCGATGGCCTCGCCCTCGCGGTCCTCGTCAGTGGCGAGCAGGAGTTCGTCCGCATCCTTCAGCAGGTGCTTGAGCTTGGAGACCTGCTGCCGCTTGTCGGAATTGACCACGTATAGAGGCTCAAAGTCGTGATCCACGTCGACACCGAGCCGGGCCCAGGCCTCTTTGCGGTATTTGGTAGGTATTTCAGCCGCTTTATCTGGCATGTCGCGGATGTGGCCGATACTTGATTCGACGACGTAGCCTTTGCCGAGGTACCCGGCAATTGTGCGTGCCTTGGCCGGCGACTCGACAATAACGAGCCGCCTGCGGCCGTTCCCGGCTGCCGCGCCGTCAGCCTTAACTTCTTTGGCGGCTGAACCTGTCCTTGCTGCCACGCTCTTCATCCTCACATCCGCGGTCGCCCAGGAGGGTACCGCAGGCGGCCCACGCTAGCGCCGACACTACGGCTACTGCGCAAACCGCTACCACCCGGTCCTCGTCGTCCGCCCCCATGGCGGCCGTCCGCGGGCCTGGTCCCCTCCCATCAAACCCGCCAGGGCTGGCCCGGTGTTCCCGCCGGGGTAAGCGCCGGTGTTCCGGCCAGGCCAACGCCGGTGTTCCGGCCACGTCAAGCCCGGTTTCCGGCCAGGCCAACGCCGGTGTTCCGGCCACGTCAAGCCCGGATTCCGGCCAGGCCATGCCCAGTGTTTCCGCCCGGCCTGGTCTCGCCGTTCGGCAAGCCCGGCGTTTCGGCCAAGCCAAGCCAAGCCAAGATGTTTCTGCCATCCCCGGATGCGTTTGTCCAACTAGGAGTGAACCACTGCCGAAGTCGAGCACAATGAAGGTGATGGCTGAGTACTCCTACCTTGTGCTATATCTACCGCGCGGCACGCCCAGGGAGGTGGCCAGGCGCATGCTGACTGACCACGCCGAGTACGGGCGCTGGGAACTTGCCCGTGTCGCCTTGAGCGCCGACGGCAGCGGGAAGGCGACGCTGCGGCGGCAGATCATTCGTCCTGCCCGGACGTTGCCGCGGCGGCTCCCGGCCCCGTAGACCGCGAGTCCCGGCCGTCTACCCCGCGGCCTCGGCGCGATCCCGCGGCCTCGGCGCGCGACCCTGTGGCGTGGGCGCACGGCGTGTGCCCGCCTGTCCCCGACCTGGCCGCTCTTGGCGCAGTTGCGCACCAGCATGCCCTTGCGCGCCGCCCGTGCCCCGAGCCTCCCCGGGTCTTCGGATACCCATCAGATGGTTACCTGGACGTCGGGTAAGCCCCCCGCGCCGCGGGCGACGCGCAAGGAGTAATGGTCGGCCACCCGCCACGCTAGGCAGCGACTATGCGGCGTGGCGGCTGACCGCTCGGCTGCGGCCGAGTCAGACTGCTCGCGAAGCTGATCCGGCGCTCAGCAGGGTGCCGCTGGCGAACAGGCCGCTCATCCGGCTGCCGAAGGTGGCGGGTGGCGCCGCGTGCTTCGGCGCACTGCGCCGGGACTCCTGCCGCGGCTGCCGGATGGGGCTGCCTTCCCCGAGCCGGTGCCGACTCCGATAGCCGACTGCATTATCGCCGTCCTCAGACCAGTCGACCGCGCGGCCTTCCTGGTGCGGGTTCCCGCGCCCCTGATCAGGCGCCCGGTCGTGGCCCGGAACCTGCCGACCGCGCTCAAGCTCGAACTTCTCCGCCGCCAGAAAGTACCTGCGCCAGTCGGCGGACGGCATGACCGCATCATCAGCTACCATCGCACGGTCCGCATCGTCCGCCCCCCGGCCAGTTCGCTTCCTGGCCCGTCCCGGTGCGGTGATCATGGTGACGCAAGCGCCCGACAACAGCGCGCCGATGACGAACCCGTCCACGGTGCCGGTCCCGATGGCCGGGACCAGCCCGGCTCCGAAGCCGGTCGCGAAGGCGGCCTGCTTTACCGCCAGCACGGCCCACGCACTCATCATGTGCTCCTTGCCATTATTACGTTCTGTTCTTGCTAATTAACAGATGGCTGCTGACCAGCAGCGTGCTGTGGACTGAATAGGTCTTCATGGCCTATCAGCGCACCAATGCGGGGCGGTAACGGGCGGTCACGGCCGGACCAGGCGCCGCGGGGACGCCGCCGGCCGTGACCGCATGAGCGGGCCGTAGCCCGCTGCCGGCTCTCCGAGGATCAAGCAACCCAGGTACCAGGCCCTCGCGCCAGGCCCGGCACCTTGCCGCCACGGCTCAGCGCGGCCGCCCGGTGACGGCAACGGGACCCTTACCTGTTCCGGCGACACAGGCGACCCTCCTCGTCGATGCCGGCCTAGTGCTCGGCCGCCGACCGGGGAGTTATTGGCAGGGGCACCCCCCGAAAGGCAGCCTCGCACAGTGAGTAACCATATCACTACTCATTGTGCGCGACTACTAACTGCCGAAACAAAGGGCCGGGTACAGACACCTCCCGGGTCGTCCGTCCCTGGTCCTATCGTCCTGACCTGGGATGACGAGCTAGCAGCGAGAGAGGAAACCGTCCAGGACCCGGACGCCGAACGCAAGCGCGGCCACCGGAACCCGCTCATCCACGCCGTGGAACATGCCCGCGAAGTCAAGCTCAGGGGGCAGCCGGAGCGGGGCGAACCCGAAGCACCTGATGCCGAGCCTGGAGAACGACTTCGCGTCGGTGCCGCCGGACAGGCAGTAAGGAACGATCCGCGACTGCGGGTCCTCGTCGAGCAGCGCGGTGGTCATCGCTGCGCACAGGTCACCGTCGAACGTGGTCTCGAGCGCGATGTCGCGGTGGACCCACTCCCTGACCACGCCCGGCCCGAGCAGGCTGTCGATCTCGGCGAGGAAGTCCTCCTCGTGCCCGGGCAGGAACCGGCCGTCTACCTGGGCGGTGGCCACCTGCGGCACGACGTTGATCTTGTAGCCCGCGGACAGCATGGTCGGGTTGGCGGTGCTGGTCAGCGTGGCCCCCACCAGGCGGGAGATCGGCCCGAGCTGGGCGACCGCGTCCCGGCACCCGTTATCACTGAACTCGATGCCGAGAGCGGCGCAAGCCTCGGAGAGGAAGGCCCGCACGGCGGGCGTCAGCTGGATCGGCCAGGAATGCCTGCCGATCCTGGCCACCGTCTCGGCCAGTTCGGTGACGGCGTTGTCGGAGTTCAGCATCGAGCCGTGCCCGGCCGTGCCGCGGGCTTTCAGCCGCATCCAGGCCATCCCCTTCTCGGCCACTTGGACCAGGTACAGGCGCTGTCCCCCGATGGTCGCGCTGAAGCCGCCCACCTCGCCGATCGCCTCGGTTACGCCGTCGAAAAGGTCCGGGTGGTTGTCCACCAGCCAGCGTGCGCCGTAGCTGCCGCCCGCCTCCTCGTCCGCGAGAAAGGCCAGCACGACATCGCGCGGTGGCCGGCGGCCTTCCCTGTGCCGCTGCCTGACCACGGCCAGGATCATCGCGTCCATGTCCTTCATGTCCACCGCGCCGCGGCCCCAGACGCAGTCATCAGCGATCTCGCCGGAGAACGGGTGCACCTGCCAGTCCGCGGCATCGGCGGGCACCACATCGAGATGACCGTGGATGAGCAGGGCCGGCCTCGAGGAATCCTCGCCTGCGATCCTGGTTACGACGCTGGCCCGGCCCGGGTGAGATTCCAGAATCGTCGGCTCCAGGCCAACCTCGGCGAGCAGCGCCGCGACGTGCTCGGCTGCCTTGCGCTCTCCGGGGCCAGAGTGGTCCCCCGGATTAGTGGTGTCGATCCTGATGAGGTCACTGGCCAGGGCGGCGACCTCGTCCCGGCCGGAGACGCCGCTGGCGGCCTGATTCTGGGTCATCCGGCCATCGTCGCACCAACCGCGCGGCTGCGGCAGGGCGAGGTACGGTAGTTTGGCGCGGGCCCGGGTCGGCTGTCTGGCGGCTGATACCGGGCCGGACGCTGCCAGTTTGCGGCTTACCCCTTCGCCCAGGCCGCCCGGATTTGCTATCGTGAGGCCGCCGGCCCGGCGTCCCCGGCGCCGTGCTCGTCCGGGTGGCGGAATAGGCAGACGCGCTAGCTTGAGGTGCTAGTGCCCCAAAAGGGCATGGGGGTTCAAGTCCCCCCTCGGACACAGACCATTTGCCTATGCTGCCCGGCTGCGGGGACGCTACCGCCCGGACGATCTGCTTGCCTGGGTGGTAGATAAGCCGCAGGCCGAGCTTCTTGTACGCATCGGCCGTGCAGCCCGGCTCTGCGGCGCGCAGGGCGGCCGCCACGTCGCCGGCCCCTGTGATCAGGTCGGTGATCTGCTGACGGGTCAGGCGTGCTCTGGTGGTGGCCTGGCGCAGCTCGGCTTCGGCGGTCAGGCGCTGGGCCTTGGCCTCGCTGATCCACGCTCCTATCTCGGCCGGGTCGCCGTCGGCGTCGAGAGCGGCCTTGTAGCGGGCTATCCGCCGGTTCGCGGCGGCGATCCTGGCCGTGGCGGTATCGGCTACCGCGTCGCCGGGCTTGCCGCCCTGGCCGGCCATCATCTGCTCAATGGTGTGCTGGATGCGGCTGGGCGCGAACAGGCCGGTGAGCCAGTCGGTTACCTGGACGTCGAAGGCGTCTTCGCGCAGATAGACGTTGCGGGGGTGGGTGATCTTGCTGGCCAGGGCGTACTCGGCCGGGAAGCGGCAGCGGTAGTAGTTAGCCTGGTTGATCCAGTGGCCCTGCATCCGGCGCTGGCAGACGCCGCAGAACACGGTGCCGTTGAAGGCGTAGACGCGGCGCACGTCGTGGGGCTTGTGCTGGCCGGGCCCGTGCCCGCGGCCGGCTAGGACGCCCTGCGTGCGGGTGAAGGTGTCGGCGTCGATGATGACCGGATGGACGATCTCGCCGGAGTAGATCCACTTCCCGGTGTCGTTCCAGCGCAGCTTGGTGGTGTGGCCGAGCGCGACGTCGTGGACGTCGAGGAGGACTTCGTCTTTGCGCTGGCGGTTCCAGACCTGCCGACCGGTGTAGCGGGGGTTGGTGAGGATGGCGCGGACGGCTCCCTTGGACCAGGCCAGCCCGCAGCGGTGCCGGTTACGGCCCGGGTCATGAGCGGACGGGCAGGGGATGCCCTCCCGCGTTAGTTCCTCGGCGATGGCGAAGATGCCTGCCCCGGCCAGGAACAGGGCGAAGATCCGCTGCACGACAGCGGCGGCGGGTTCGTCGATAGCTAGCGCGTGCAGTCGCTTGCCGTCGGCGGCCTTGGCGGGGTTGGGGTGCGGGCCGGCGTCCCGGAGCTGGTAGCCGTAGGGCGGCCGGCCGCCGAGGTAGCGGCCTTCCAGCTGGGCCTGGGCTGCCATGGCGGTGCGGACGCGGATCTTGATGCGGTTCCGCTCGCCTTTGGAGACACCACCGAACACGGACATGATCAGGTCGTGGGCCTCGTTGTCGGGGTCGATCGGGCCGCCGACCTCGGGCACCCACAGCGGCACCCCGTAGTGAGCGAAGACCGGGAACGTGTTGCCGAACTGGTTACCGTAGAACGCCCGCTGCGGCTCCCCCACTACCACGGCATCGAACCCGCGGTTCGGATCGGCCAGTGCCGTCAGGAGCGCGCTGGCCTGCGGGCGGCGCGCGGGCGGGATCGAGCGGGACTTGTCGATGTCGAAGAACTCAGCGACGATCCGGCCGCCGTGCGGCTCGATCAGGGTCCTGGCGCGGGTGATCTGCCAGCCGCGCGAGGACTCGGGGTCCTGATTGTCCTCGGTGGATACCCGGCCCCAGAACGCTAAATCGATGGCCTGGCCAGTCATGGGTGCTCCGTTCTCTGGTGGTCGTCCGCGACGTCGCCGGTGGCCGGTGCTCCGGTGTCGAGCAGGACCCGCAGCAGGGCCAAGGCGGCTTCCGGGGTGAGCCGCGGTGGCTCCTCCGGCAGTTCCACCCGCACCTGCCTGGCCTGCGTGGACCGGCGCTGGGCGCGGCGCGGAGTGCGGCCCAGCCCTGCTGCGGGCCTGTGATCGTATGCCGGTCGGCGTCGTTTGGGAGGGTGTGAGCAGGGGGAATGTGGCTTGCCGGTTAGGTCGGACGGCGGCTTGCCGGTCACCGGCTGGTGTCCTCGCTGCCGTCGCCGGCGTCGCCCTGCGCGGCTGGGGCGGCATGCCGCAGCCGTTCGGCGGCGAGCGCGGCGAAGGCGGGGTTAAGTTCGATGCCGGTAAACCGCCGGCCGAGCTGGCGGGCAGCAATGCCGGTGGTGCCGGTGCCGCAGAACGGGTCGAGCACGGAGCCGCCCGGCTTGCACCCGGCCGCGATGCAGCGCAGCGGAATGTCGATGGGGAACGCGGCGAAGTGCGGACCACGGTAAGGGCGGGTGGGGATCGACCAGACGTCGCCGGGGTTGCGGCCGTTGGGGTGAGCGGTATGCCGCCTGCCGTCGCCGTACCGCCGTGCGGCAACGACCTGCCGGGTGTGCGCGCCGTACTTCGGCGGCCGGGCGCCGCTGTCGCGGCCTCCACCAGGGTGGGCCTGGTCCCGTCGCGTGCTCCGGCGTCGGGCGGTGCCGGGAGAAGTGCCTGCCGGCGGGCGGGTGTGCGCGGTCCGGCTGTCGGGCGGATGGCTGGCGTGCGGCAGGCGGATGGGGTCGAGGTCGAACCAGTAATGCCGGGAGCGGACCAGCAGGAAGATCAGCTCGTGGCGGCAGTTGAGCCGGTCGCGGACGGACTCGGGCATGGCGTTGGGCTTGTGCCAGACGATCGCGTTGCGGAGGATCCATCCGTCGTCCTGGAGGGCAAGCGCGACGCGCCATGGCAGGCCGAGCAGGTTCTTGGTCCCCATGCCCGGTGCGTGCCGTCCGGCGAGGCCGGAGCCGAGGTAGGTATGGAGTCCGGTGGCCGCGTCCCCGCCAGCTGAGTAGGAGTCACCGAGGTTGAGCCAGCAGGTGCCGTCAACGGCGAGGACACGGCGGGCTTCGCGGAACGCTGACCGCAGGGTGTCGACGTAGGCCATGGGTCCGGGCTCGTGACCGTACTGGCCGGGCATGCCGTAGTCGCGCTTGGCCCAGTACGGCGGGCTGGTGACGATGCAGTCGGCCGACTCGTCGGGCATCTGGGCGAGCACGTCGCGGGCGTCGCCGACGTGCAATCTCGTGGCCGAGTCGCTGGGAAGAATCGTGGTGACCACCTTCTTTCTCGGGTGTGGTTGCGTACCGGTGCATTGCGTGGCTGGCTGCGGTGGGTGATCGTCTATGTCTTCGTCTACGGGCATCTAGGGCCCTTACGTGCAGACGCGCGGGAGACGTAGACGTAGACAATCACCGGGAGTCACCAGGGACGGTGTGCCACCGGCCGCGGCTGACCTGGGTGACCTGACTGCGGCGGGCCAGGTCTGCCAGCCGCTGGTAGACCCACGGGCGGCTCATGCCGGTCTCGGCCATCAGCTCCGGAACGGTGATGCCTTCGTCCGGGGCCAGTGACAGCGCGGCCCACAGGATCACCTCCGGTGCGCCCCGGCCGCTTCCTGGGCTGTCCGCAGTGCTGTCCTCATCGCCTGAGCTGGGCGACTGAGCGGGCTCGTCTGGGTGCGTCTGGGCGCGACCGGTAATTGCGCGCTGTGATACCTCGTCCAGCGTGGGCCGCAGGCTGGCATGCTGGGCGGCAGTGGCGGTGACCGTCTCGTCCGTCACGAGGTAGGCGCGGGCGCGTCGCGGGGTGTCGTGCTCGGGTGCGGAGATCAGGAACTTGCCAGGTGCATTGAGCGTGTGAGCCTGCCAGCCGGCGGCAAGCATGCCCTGGCCGAGGATCAGCTCGACGTCTTTACGCTCGCGGACACGGAAGCTGATCCGCACGTCCATCTGGGACCGCAGTGCGCCCTGGCCCATCGCTTTCTGCGTCGGTCGCTGCGTCGCGGCGATCAGCGTGACGGCGACCGCACGGCCGCGCCGGGCGATGGAGTCGGCGTCCGTAGTGGCATCGGGTGCATCGTCGGCCAGTTCCGCGTACTCGTCCACGATGATCACCAGTGCGGGCAGGTCCGGGGTCGGCTGCCAGACTCGCTGTCCCATCGCGGCGAGCATGGCGGCGCGAGCTTCCAGGACGGCGACGGCGTCGGCCAGGAGCGCGCGAGCCTCAGCCGGGGTGGTGGCCAGCCGGGCGATGCAGGATGCCCAGGGGCCCAGTTCCATCCCGCGCTTGAGGTCAATGGCCCAGATGACCACGTCGGCGCAGGCGGCGAGGTTGCCCATGAGGACGTTCAGGCCGCCGCTTTTGCCTGACCCGGACACTCCGCCGAAGAGTCCATGGCGCCGCAGGAACAACACCTTGGCGGGGGTCGCGTCCTCAAACGGGCCCAGGTCGATCGGCTCGGTAATCGAGGCGACCGAAGGACCAGGCCAGGTGATCGCATCGGCATGCGGGTCGGCCGACAGGACCCGCAGCTCGAACCGGTGCGCCAGGTCGTCCGGGGTCGGGTAGACCCGCGCTGCGCCACGGAACACACCCAGCCCGGACTCGATGGCAGACAGCTTCGCCCGCACATCATCGATCGTCTGGCCACGCGCCAGGCGGAACCGGGCACGCCAGCCCCACATGTCAACCACGGCCGACATGACCTGCGACCCGGCCAGCCCGACCGCCTCGGCGACCTCGGGCCAGGCCTCGAGCTTGCGTTCCACCCGCACCCGCGCACGGCGCCGACGGTGCGCCCACCACGGCACCGACAGCACGTTGTGGTGCTGGCCGGCGAGGCTCAGATCATCGAGCGCCGCGGCCGGCCGGGCGAGCGTGTCATCGCGACCTTGCACCCGCTCTGCCGTACCTGGCCACACCTGTGCAGATCATCGTCGGGCGCGATGACCCGTACGGCCTGCTGACGGACGGCGAGCAGCTGCACGAGCAGCTGCCGCACAGCCGCCTCGATGTCTTCGAGTGCGGCCACAGCGCCTGGGAGGAAGAAGCCTCCCGCTACTGCAGCGTCCTCGTCGCGTGGATCAGCGGGGGATTTCACGATGTCTGACCCGAACCAACCGAATGGAGATTTCGATGGCTACTGACCCGGCCGCACGCGGCGCCACGCTCCGTGTCCTCGCTGACGGAAACCACATGCCGATGCTCGGCCTTGGCCTGTGGCAGGTGCCAGACGGACCGCATTGCGTGAAGGCGGTGCGCTGGGCGCTTGAGCTCGGGTACCGGCACATCGACACAGCGCAGGGCTACGGCAACGAGGAGAGCGTAGGACAGGCGCTGCGCCAAAGCAGGCTGGCCAGGGACGAGGTCTTCATCACGACCAAGTTCCATCCCGGGCGCGCCGATCCTGTCGCGGAGGCCGAGCGCAGCCTTAAAAGGCTTGGCGTGGACCGGCTTGACCTCTATCTCGTTCACTGGCCGCAAGGAGGGGCGAGCCGGGCCTGGCCGGGGATGGAGCGCACCCGCGAGCTCGGGCTCGCCGCCTCCATCGGGGTTTCTAACTTCGGTACGGATGAGCTGGATGAGGTGGCGGCGGGCGCGACCATGCCTCCGGTCGTCAATCAGGTCATGTTCAACGTCGCGAGCTACCGGCGGGCACTCCTGGAGGCATGCCTGCGCCGCAGCATCGTGCTCGAGGCCTACAGCCCGCTGGGCACCGGCCGTCATCTGTCGAACGGGACCGTCACCTCAGTTGCTGAAAGTGCGGGCCGGACCCCGGCCCAGGTGCTCCTGCGCTGGTGTCTGCAGCACGACGTTCCGGTGATCACCAAGTCGACGCATCGTGACCGCCTGCAGGAGAACGCGCAGGTTTTCGACTTCGCGTTGTCCAGCCAGGAGATGGCGGAGCTGGACGCGATCGGCGCTGACGATAGCGGGGGAGCACAAGAGCATAAGTGGTGGTGACGACGACGCAGGGCCTAGCCATGCTCGGCACCTAGGTGCGCGGGCTGCCCGTAGCGAACACGGCTCAGCGAGCGTTGCGTTTGCGGCCGACCAGCCGTTCGTAGCCAAGCGTGCCAACGGCGATCACGCCAACAAAGCCGCCGTAGCTGAAAGACGTGTCGCGAAGCCCGACATGCGTGGCCAGCAGGCCGCCGGCCAGTGCGGGAACGCTGAAAGCAAGCTAGCTGACCACGTAGACAGCTGACAGCAACCCGGCCCGCTGGTGCGCCTGGGCCAGCTGGCTCACCGAGCGCAGCGAGCCGAGGAACCCCGATCCGAAACCCGCGCCGGCAACGACTGAGGCGGCTACGAACAAGCCGATCGACGACCAGCCGACCGCGAACAGGAACAAGCCCGTCCCTGCGGTCAGGGCCGCGCACCCGATGCGGGTCATGGCTGGCGGCGCGACGTCGCGACCGAGGACGACGGCCGAGCCAGCTGACAGCGGGAAGAGGCCGATGACAACGCCGGCCACCGCGTGATTGGGCTGGTCGAAGACGGCGGCCAGCAGCGATCCGCCAACTGACAGGATCAGCCCGCCCAGCGCCCAGGCGGCCACCAGCGGCGGGATCGCGCCTGCGAACGCGCGCCTGGCCCGGTGCGGAACCGCTACCGATGGCCGCAGTGCGGCAAGGCCGCCTGAGACGCGCTGCACGGTTTCGGGCAGCGCCGCCACGGTAACCACAGTCAGGGCGACGAAGAGGGCACCGAGAAGCGCGAACACCAGCCGCGTCGGATGCGGAGCGCACTGCACCAGCAGTCCTGTCATCACTGCCCCGAGGCCGAGCCCGAAGGTCGGCGCCGCAGAGTTGACAAGCGAGCCGAGGCGCGACCCGTCAGGAGGCTGCAGGTCCAGCAGGTAGGCGGCCACTGTGGCGGTGGCAGCACCGGTCGCAAGTCCCTGAACGATGCGCGCGATGACCAGCCAGCCCACTCCGCCGGCGACCAGGAACAGCGCCATCGAAGCCGCCTCGACTACCAGGGAGCCCGCGAGCACGACCCGCCGTCCGGCATAGTCGGACAGCTTGGCGACGGTCAGGAGGCTCGCCAGCAGCGCGAAGACATACACCGCGAAGATCACGGTCAGCGTGACGGCGGAGAACCTGAATTCCGCCTGGTAGACGGGATACAGCGGGCTCGGTGCACTCGACGCGGCAGTCAGCGTTGCCGTCGTCGCCGTGACCGTCCAGAAGGCCGCCGCCCTGGGCATCGCGAGCCTGCGCGGAGCGCTGAGTCCTGACGGGGCGGCACTGTCACGACGCCTCACCCGGCGTGCGGGTCATGCGGATGCTCCGGATCCTGCCCGCGGCTGGTAGCTCAGCCACGCGGCAGCAGGCGCAGCGTTGCGTCCTGTGCTGCGGAGCTCACCAGCGACGGCAGGTAGGAATCCGCGTAGCGGGCATACTTCGCCCGGTAGGCCGCGTCGATCTCAGCGCGGACGCTGGCACCGGCGGGTGCGAGGCTCACGCCATCCTCGATCCCTTTGGCCCGGATCCGGGCTTCATGCCGGGCAACCGCGTGCCGGTACCACACACCCGCCGTTCCCGCGGCGGACCGTATGTACAGGTCATTCCCCACTCGGACCACCCAGATCGGCACCCAGGAACGTAGGGATCCGTCGGCTCCTACCGTGGCGATCTCCAGCTCTTCGGCCGCGCCGATGCGGTCCAGATATCCGGCCTTCCAGTAGGCGGCCTCGTCGGTCACGACGACTCCTTTTGTCCGAGGGCGGTCTGTGCCGGAAAAGGTGCACCTCCCGCTTCGACCTGGGCGGAGTTGCTGGTGCTCAATCGGTGGTTGTCTCGGACGTGGCGGCTGACCGCCCGGCGATCTGAGCGCGCGCAGCCGCGACCAGCTCAGCGTTGGTATAGGCATGCCCGCCCAGGCCCCAGCCTCCGTCTTTCGCCTCGGTCAGCAGTACCCAGGTCCGCTCGGCCAGCGTCGGGTCCCCGGCAGCGCTAGCAATCAGGCCGGTGAACTGCGCCACCACCGCCAGCTCCTTGTCGCGGTCCAGCGCGCCCTCGTTGGTGAGAACCTGCACCCGGACATAGGTGGTGTCCCCGTCGACGTTGGACAGCGAGTCAGACGGCAGGTCATGGATGAACGCCGCGGTGTTCTTGCGGAACATCGGGATGTCGGGCACCTGCTCGATCTTCATCAAGGCCGCGGCCAGGTCCGCGGCCAGCTGGTGCTGGCCGGCGAAAGTCCCGGCCGCAGCGTAAACGTCGATCATCGGCATTTCCGGCTCCTGCCGTCGGATGCGTGGTTCGCATCGCGCCCTGTACACCGTGGCCCCCCGCACCCGGCCCCGGTATCCGCAACATGACTGCACTTCGCACCGCCGCCTGTGGCCTGGGCGAGCCAGCCCGACTTGATAGTGCGTGCCGCAGCCGTTACGTCCTGGCGACGGCGTGCTCGTGGAGCCACGCTGCGGCGAGTTCCTTCCACCGCTCGGTCTCACCCGCGCCTACAGCCAGCCCCAGACTGTGCTGCCCGTGCTCGAAGACATGCAGGGCATGGGGAACGTTGTGGGCGGCGAGGGCGGCCGCGAGCCGGTAGGAGTGCTCAGGAGGCACATAGCTGTCCTCGGCGGTGTGCCAGATAAAGAAAGGCGGAGCACCGCGATGAGCCAGCCGGTCGAGTGAGGTCTGGCGCCGCAATTGGCCTGACGCACCCGGGCCGAGCAGGAGGTCTTGCGCCAGCTTGTAGGTCTCGGTCTCCATCGAGGTGATCGCATAGCCGAGCAGGGCGAAATCCGGCCGTGCCGGGCCGCCGCGCTCGCTGGCCAGAGCTGCCTGGCCGGCCAGGTGTCCTCCGGCGGAGAAGCCGACGACTCCCACGATAGCTGCCTGCCGTCGGCGCGCCGCGATCTCGGCTCGCACGGCGTTGAGCGGGCCGGGGTGGCGGGTGTTCAGCGGATACCGGAGCACGCTGGCCGCTATCCCGAGTGACTCAAGCCACGCGGCGACGGGTTCTGCTTCGTGCGGTGCATGCACCTGGTAGCCGCCACCAGGCAGGACGATCGCGTGCGAGCTCTGCATTCAAATGCTCCCGGAACTAGCGATGAGCTCGATAAGGGGACAATGCCCGCTGTTCAGCCGGTTCCGATGGACGCATCGGCGACTTCGCGGAGGAAGATCTCAGCTGTCTTCGGCCCGATGCCCCTGAAGCTCTGCAGCCGCTGGCTGATTTCCTCGCGGCTCCGTGAGGTGTGGACCAGCCGGGCTACCGAGCCGCCGTACTGGCCGATGATCCCCTGCATGACTTCCGGGAGCTCGTGGGCCATCACCGAGCCCATCCGGTGGTAGTTGCCCTCATACAGCTCGTGCCACAGCGGTTCCCGGTCCTTGGCGGTGAACCGGTCGGGGGCGTCCCAGCCGTCGTCCTTGAACTGGCGGAACGCGGCGGCCGCGGTCTTCTGCGGCACGGGTCGCCCGAACAGGATACTCGCCAGCAGCCAGTCGAACAGGCCCTGGTCAGTGGCCATGTCGATGCCCAGATCGCCGGGGGTGATGAATGAGGTCATAGCTCGGCCAGGCCGGTGTCACGCGCAAAGCCGGCAATCACGGGGGCTGCTTCGCGCAGGCGTCCCCTGGTCATTTCAGGGTGATCTTCTTACTGGCGAGCAGCCACGAGTCACCGGACCTGACGAAAGTGTCCCGGTAGATTCCCGTGGCCACGATCGAGGTGTCCTCCACCTCCATGAAGTCGGTGACCGCGCTGGCGGTGTCGCCGTCCACCCTGATCAGGACGTTGGAGCTGAACAGCGTTCCGTGGTAATCGGCGGTCATCGCGCTCTGAAGATCCCGGATCACGTTTTCCCGGCCCTGGAACGTTCCCCTGCGGGAACTCACCGATGCATCCTCGGCGAATATCTGGCCCAATTCGTCCCATTGCTTGGAGTCGAACAGCTGGCAGTACTGCGCGATCGTCCGGCGAATGCCGTCCTCGTCGCTCATCAGCCTCTCCTGCCTGACGGTGAGGCACGTGCCGGCGCTGCGGACAGCCAACAGGTGGCAGTGGCGGCTCGTGCAGGCGCGATAACGCCTAGCCCGATCCTGCTGTCCGATGTGGCGCGGCGGTATCCGCAACATGACTGCAGGCTCCTGCGCGGAACTGGGACAGCTGACCGCTCGGGCTTGGTCGCAGAAGGTGCAGTCAGGTGACGGATGGCTTCGCGCGCCCCGGCGGGGAGACCCTGGCATCTGGCAACGGATAGGCATGGCAGAAACAGGGCAAAAAGATGCGCGCATTGGCTGTACCGAGCTTCGGAGGGTCGCCGATCATGGTTGACCTGCCACTTCCCGATGCGGAGGACTCGGTCCTAGTCCGAGTGAGCTATGCAGGCGTCAATCCTGTCGACTTTCAGCTCGTCGACCAGCTCACCTCAGGCGCGCGGTTCCCCTTTGTCCTCGGAGTCGATGTCGCTGGCGTGGTCGAGCATGTCCCGCCAGGGCAGTCTGCCCTGCATGTCGGGGATCGCGTTTTCGGACTGGCCCGCACGAACGGGTCCTACGCCGAGTACACCTCCGTCGTACCCGGCGCGCCGACCGAGCCGCTGGCCCGCATACCCGACAACATTCCGGACGAGCAGGCGGCAGTGCTGCCGGTGGCGGGCGTCGCGGCGCTGGGGTCGCTTGAGCTTCTCGGCATCACCGCTGGCGACAGTCTGGTAGTGATGGGAGCGGCCGGCGGCGTAGGAGGCTACGCGGTTCAGATGGCGGCGGCTCGCGGCACGCACGTCATAGCGACCGTGCGGGGAGATATCGAGGAAGCACGACATCTGGGGGCCGCGGAGGTATTCGACGTCGAGTCCGTGGACGTCGCCAGCGCGCTGCGAGCGTCTTACCCGGAAGGCGTCGACGCGGTCCTGGACATCGTGAATGACCGCGATGCGATCGCTACAGCGGCGTCCATCGCAGGTCGATTTTCCGCTGCGAGCCAGGCCGTCAGACCCACGGGCAGAGGAGATGCAGATGAGCGAGACGCACAGCCACGACGGCGCCGCGGTTGCGGTGCTGGGGATCGGGATCATGGGCTCGGCGATGGCCCGCAACCTGGTCGATGCCGGGCTGCCGACAACAGTCTGGGACCGGTCGGCCTCGGCAACAACGCCGCTGTCTGAGGCCGGTGCCCTGGTGGCCGCGACGCCGGCGGAGGCGATAAGCCGCGCGCGGCTGGTCATCACGATGCTGCCGACCGCGGATGTCGTGGAGTCGGTGATCTTCGGCAACGGCACGCCGCAGGGGTTCACTCAGGGCGCGGTGTGGGCGCAGATGGGCACTATCGGCGTGGCCGCCACGAACCAGATCGCCGGCCGCATGCGCCAGCTCCGGCCTGATGTCATGGTCGTGGACGCGCCGGTATCGGGCAGCAAGGCTCCCGCCGAGGCGGGTGAGCTGCTCATCCTTGCCTCCGGCCCGGCCGAGGCGCATGCCGCCGTGTCCCCGGCATTCGCCGCGATCGGCCGCAAGACCGTCTGGCTAGGCGAGGTCGGCCAGGGCAGCCGGATGAAGCTGGTCGTCAACGCCTATATGTCCATCCTGATCGAGGGCGTGGCCGAGGCCCTCGAGCTGGCCAGTCAGCTGGGCATCGACGACGCCGAGCTGGCCGAGGCTATCGAGGGCGGCCCGCTGGATGCGCCGATTGCCGACGCCAAGTTGCACAAGATGGCGCGCGGTGATTTCGCGCCCGAGTTCCCGCTTGAGTGGGCACTGAAGGACGTCGACCTCGCGATCGCTGCGGCCGGCAGGACACTGCCCGTGCTCTCCGCCCTCGCTCGCCAGTGGCGCGAGGCCGTCGACAGCGGCCACGGCAGGCAAGACGTCAGCGCCGCGCGCCTGGCACTGCGCCGCTGACCGCGGAAGCTGCGAATCGCGCAGGGCGAGCCCGCTGAAGCGCGCGAACGGCTGTGCAGCATGCGAGCGCCGATACGAAGAGCTGCGCGCACCGCCGTCCTGTACGGCGCGGTGCTGGCCGTCGCCGGCCTGGCCAGCGAGCTCGTAGTGACCCGGCTGCTTTCGCAGCTGTAGTTCGCCTCCAGGGCCTATAGACGCCAGGCGGCATGCGAGCCGTCTTCGAGATCAGCGACAGTTACGCAGGACCGTGTCCGCCGCAGTGTCTCCTGACCGCTGCGTAGCGGTTCAGGCAGGGCCGCAGGCAACTCTCCCGCGGCGGCTAGTCGCCGGCGCCGATGACCTGGAAGTCGTGGTTGACGAAAACATGGTGCGGCCAGTTCACGCCGATGTTGTGGACTTCGTAGTCGCCGTTGCTCAGCTCCACGACCCGGTCGACGACGCCGCCCGGGTAGGCGGTAAGCGACGCCTCGGCTGCCTTGTCCGCCACCGTTCCGGTGGCGACCGCGCCCTGCCCCTGGGTGTAGTCCGCCGGGATCTGGCCCGCGGTCTTGGTCGAGCCTGACGTGCCTTTCTGGAAGTCGATCACCTGCGACGCGGTCGAGGACGGACTGGCGGGCGGGTGCGCGATGACCTCCGCGGCCGTGATCGTCGTGCTATTGACCGTCCCCAGCACGAGGACGCGCTGGCCCGTTGTCACGACGCCCGCCGAGGCAGGGCTCATCCCGTTCTCGTAGGTCGTGGACGATATATCCTTAATGGTCACCTTCTGGCCCGCGGCTGTCGTCAGCGTGAAGCCCGACGCGGACGTGCTGCTGACCGTGCCAGCCGATCCGCCCGGCTCCGGACCGCTCCGGGCATTGGATCCGGGACCGCCGGCCGAGCCGCTGCTCGCAGTGGGCGAACCGCTGCCGGCAGTGGATGAGCCGCTGCCCGTGGTGGCGCTGACGACCCCGTAGGAACCGGCCCCGATCGCGATGGCCGCACCTGCGACGATGATGGACCTGGTGAGCTTGCGAGAAGACATTAGCTGAACTCCTCTCACTGAGTTCTCATCTCAGGATGCCGACCCGCGCTGGAAGTGCGCTGGGATCAAGCTGGACACTGGCCGGGAGGTATCTCCGCGCAGACTGACCACCGATCCGCCCGCCCGCTCACAGTGCGCCTGCCAGCGCAAACTCACCCGTGAGCACGCATTGGCTTATGGGTGCGCTCCCCCCTCGGACACATAATATTTCCCCACGAGCTGCTGAATTCGGCATGCTGGAGCGTCTCGCGAGCTCGGCCTTCGGCCGGTGCAGGTGCTCTGCCTGCTGATTCAGCCCGCGTTATCTCCTTGCCGCCGACGTTTTGCGGTCGATGGTGACGGACACAGGGCCGTGGCTGCCGACGCGCAGGGTGGCCCGCACCGTGTACAGCGTCCACGCGTTGCCGCTGCGATGCGGGTTGCGTTCCGGGTCCGCGGCCGACGGGCACGGGACCGCGGCGTCGTTGAGCGCCCGGGCTATCCGGGCATGCTGTGCCCGGCCATTCGCTCCGCGAAGATCGACGCCACCTGCGGCGCCGTCTCGGAATCGGGCTCAAGCCGGCGTGCCCGACGCCCCCACGCCGCGTGGGCCCTGTTCGGGTGAGGACCAGCGTCGGCGAGCCGGTACCCATACGGCGGCCGTCCGCCGAGGTACCTGCCCTGCTCGCGCTTCTGCGCGGCCATCGCGGTGCGGACCCGGATCCTGGTGCGGATGATCTCTCGCTTGGACTGCAAGCCGAGCGCCATCATCGTTTGCTCGTGATCCTCGGCACCGAAGCCGACCCGGCCGCCGACCTCGGGAGTCCACAGCTGGATCCCGTAGTGCTCGAACAGGGGCACCATCGACGCGAACTGGCTCCCGTAGCACGCCCGCTCGTACTCCCCGATCACCACCGCATCCCAGCCGCGGTCCGGGTCGGCTAGCTGAGCGACGAGAGCGGCGGCCTGCGGGCGGCGCGCCCACGCCAGCGTCCGGCTCTTCCCGGAATCGAAGAAGCACGATCTGCCCGTGCCCGGCGACCAGTGCCCCGGCCTGGCCAAGCTGCCGCGCCTGCGACGTCAGCGGATCCTGGTAATCCTCCGCGGACACCCGGCCGTAGAACGCGAACCGCAGCCCGCAGCTCTTCGGCTTTGCTGCACGACGCCGCCCTGTGCTCTCAGCCCAGGCCGCCAGCCTCCCGCGGCCGGTCCTGAAAGCTGGGTCGTGTCGATGACTACCGGTCCCTTCTACCTGGGCATCAACCTGACCAGCGTGCAGCCGCCTTCCCGCCGATCTCCCGGGCGTCCCGATCCGGATCGTGCTGGCCGTCTGCGGGCAGTTTCTCGCGGCCGTCGTCAGCCGGCCTGCTGGTATGAGTGGCGATCCAGGCATGCAAGTCGGTATCGATATCGCGCGTGAGTCAGGGGCATTGTCAGCGGCCGCTTAGCCAGCTGGTGGCGGCGAGGAACAGCATCGCTGTCACTATTACGCACAGCACCACGATGCGTACGGTTCGGCGTCCGCGTGGTACGCGGACCCCTGGGTCCGTCTCGTTCGGTGTAGTCATCAGGGGTTACGCCTCCTGCTGGGACTCGGGGTTCGAGGTGAACGAGTCGGGCACGGTCAGTGTGGGTGTGCGGCGAAGCAGTCGGCCGGCCGCGGCGGCGCCGCCCCATCCAATGGTGGCGAAGACCAGGGTGGTGAAGGCCAGAAGGACCAGGTTGTTGCCGAGCCGGTCGCTGATGGTGCCCCGGAGAGTCCCGCCGCCGTCCTCGTCGAACGGTCCGCCGCCGCCGATCGCGGCGACCGCGATCGACGTGTACACGAACAGGCCGAGGCTGCCGGTGATGGCGGCGAGCCGGGCGATGCGCTTTCCGACGATCGGGTCACGGCCCCACAGGGTGCCGGCGGCGCCCACGACGAACGGCACCACGATCACCTGCACCAGCCGGTGCCAGGGCACGGTATTCGGCAAGAGCTGGTCGAGGAACGTGAACCCGGACAGGGTCAGAAAGGTCACGGTGATGAACAGGCCCCCGAGCAGGCCGGGAACCGCGACACCGGGCCGGCGTACCAGGGCGCTGGCGCCGAGCAGGACACCGGCCACGAAGACGGTCAAAATCGCCGCCGCGATCCAGTCGCCGCCGCCGAGCCGGTAGCGGACCGCCATTGCGCTGTACAGACCGACGGCACCGGCCGCAAGCACGATCATCGCCCATGCCCCGGCGGCGGCCCGTCCCCATGGTGGTAGCACGACTGCGGCGGCGACGCAGCCGAGCGTGAAGCGCATCCGCCGGATCCGGCCCTCGAGGTGGCCGAGTTCGCCGAGCATGGCCTGGCCCCATTCGGCCCGCTGCGGGGACAGCAGGCCGACCGCCCAGCGCATCAGCCGCAGCGGCGCGTCCTCGGCTGGGCCGTCCAGGAACCGCCGCGGGTTACGGCGGTACAGCGCTATGCCGATGCCCAGCAGGCCCAACATAGGGACGAAGAACAGGCCACCGAGCATTACGCCTCACTCCAGCGCTTGTGCGGGTTCAGGGTCGTCCGGTCGACGCGGGCGGCGGTCAGCGCCGCCACGAACTCCCGGCCAGACAGGGTCAGCCGGTACAGATGGCGGGGCGGCCGGCTGCCTTGGCCGGGTTCCCACGAGGTGTCCAGCAGGCCACGGTCGGCCAGACGGACCAGGATCGGATACAGCGAACCCGGATTTCAGGTGCACCTCGGCGGCCAGGTCGTAGCCGTAGCGCCACCGAGCCGGGTCGGCGGCCAGTGCCCGTAGGACGTTGATCGTCTGTGGCGACGGGGGACGGTTACGCTGCACGAACGGTAACTCTACTCATATAGCCGTAACGGTCAAGAGACCCGTACCGGGCCCGCGCCCGCGATGTTAGCGGCCAGGCTCGCCAGCACGCCGATCATCAGCAGCGCCCTTGCTTGTTGCCGAAGGCAAGGCCTACCCGAGCGAAAGGCGTACGCTCAGCACCGGATGCTCGACTTCGACGGCGACGCACCTCTCCCGTGGCGCGCTGCAAATCGGCCACCGCCAGTGTTGGCCACCGTCCGTGATGTGCGCGGGCACGCGCGGATGGCCGGTGTTGAGTGACGGCGGACGAGAGTGACGAGCCGTGTCGGCGTAGCAGCGGCCGCCCGTGCGCATGACGCCGTGTGATTGCCGCGATCCGCGCTAAGGTCAGCCAGTCCCGATCCGCTCCTGTCACACTGTCACAATAGAACACAGGTTCGATAGTTTTCAGCGCGGTGCGCAGACAAGACCGACGCCCTCTGCACGCCGCGCACCCGGCTCCGTACCGGCAGGGCAGGCCGGAGGTGCGGTGCAATCCTGGGAAGGGGCGGTGTCTGCGTCTGAGGCTGCCCGCAGGCAGCTGTACGTCTTGCAGCAACAGTGGCAGGACGCGATCCAGCGGTTCCGGACAACCTCCGCGACTTCGCCCGCGGCGAGGACGGCCTGTCGCGCATCGACCGCGACAGGCGCTGGTAGCCGATGCCCGCGACGTCGGTCGATGACAAGGCGGCGCAACTCGTCCCCGACGGCCTGGTGAAGTTCACTGCTCACGACAAGACCGGGCGGCCGGTGAAGGCTCGCGTTGGTGCCTACGACTTGCGGCGGAGCGCTGGCGGCCGGTGGATCTGTGATTGTCCGAGCGGCGAGGGGGCTCACCCGCGGGCCGAGGTTCGGATGCGCGGCCGTGATCCCCGAGTCGACCATCGTCAAGGTCAGAGAGAATCCCCATCGCCGCTTGACTCACGCTCCGCAGCATCTGCGGCATGGCCCGGCTCGAACGGGCCGCCAGCCTGGCTGGGCATGCCTGGATGAATTAGCTGGCGAGCTGATGCCTCAGCTCGCGGGTATTACCACCTCTGTCCCGTTAACAGGACTGGGATTACCGTAGCTTCCACCTTCGGAATCAGCTCCAGGGAACATCGTGAACTCGCAAGAGTATGACGTGACAACCGCACCGGGGTCTGCGCTTGCGTTGCACGCCGCGCCGTTGAAGGTTGCCGTGTCCGCCTGCGGGGTTTCTATTTCCATGACGTCCCCGTACGGCACCACGTAGGTATAGACCCCTGCGATGCTTGGGGGCTGGCTTGGCTGGTTTAGGCCGTTGACGTGGATATCGAGGTCCGCCGTGTAATTGGTGTCTAGGTAGACGCCCATCTGCCCGGAGAAGCTCGCCGAGACGCTCTGGTTACTGGTCATCGTTACCGTGCAGCTGGTAATGGCAGGCGTGCCGCGCTCCAGCCCGGCCGGATTGACTTGCCCCGAGCTGCAGGCGGCAGTGCCTTGCCCGCCCCACCCGGCCAGCACATCCAGATTGCCAGCCCCGTTATCTGTATCCGGCTCGGCAGTCAGGGTGACGCTGTACCCGGCAGGGAACTCTGCCGAGCAGACGGACTCAGCCGCGCTGGGATTGCAGTCAATGCCTGCGGGGTTGCTGACCACGGTGTCGTTGCCGTCGCCGGTGGCGATGGACACGTTCAGGGTGTAAAGCGTTGTCGGTGTGCAGGTAATGCTGACCGACCCGTTGCTGCCATAGGAGACATTCAGCGTCCCCGCATTCGAGCTTCCGGTGTTGCAGACGGTTCCATCCAGGGCATCAATACTCGAAGTGCCTGCTGGTCCCGGAGGTCCCTGCGGTCCCGCCACTCCCTGCGGCCCGATTGCCCCTGTTGGCCCCGCCGGTCCGGCGCTCCCCGTTGGTCCTGCCGGTCCGGTGAGGCCGATCGGTCCTTGCGGACCAGTCGCACCTTCAGCTCCGGTAGCGCCTGCTGGTCCTGCAGGTCCCGCAGCTCCCTGCTGGTTCCAGGAGATCGCCGTGGTGCCTTTCGGGCAGTTCGTCCCCGAGTCCTGAAGCACGAAGACATGGCTGCCATTCAGGGCCTGGGTTGTGTAGCAGCCGTGGATCACGCCGCCAGAGTCCACCGGGCCTCCGGCAATCGTGGCGTACGCGGTACCGCCGCCGATCGTGAGGACTATCGCGCTCCCGATTCCGAGGAAAGCTGTGCGTGTGCGCATCATCTTCTCTTTTCCGCTCGGCACCTGTGCGATCGCGCACATTTTGTGCTCCTGCCACCGCAGTGTCCTCTTCGGGTGGCTCGGGTCAAGGCGATCGGCCATACCGGTCGCTGCTCCGCGCTGCGCTACGGGGTTGCAACAACTAGGGCATTGTGGCAGCGCCCTTGCGGTCGGCCAGCGACAGGTCATCGGAGTCGAGCAGTGCCTCGATGTCGTCATATCCCGGGCCGAGCCGCTGGAGCCGCTGACCCACTTGTGGCTCCTGCCGCCGCGCGATATCCGCCGTTCTGCGCGGTATGGCAATGCCGACAGTGAACGTATGGGGCGAGCGTGAAAAGATGTTCTGTGCGCCTTTGTCGCGCCGGGCAACTCGTCCGCCGGGTCGCCGTCTCACCAAGTAGTACTTAGTAGTACCATGGTTCTCATGGAGTCCGTGACGGTAAGCGAGCTGAACCGGCAGACCGCCAGGGTGCTGGAGCGTGTCAAGGCCGGGGAGTCGGTCGAGATCAGCGAGTATGGGCGTCCGGTTGCCCGCATTATGCCCGCCGCCCCTTCGACGGGGGCTCCGCTGCTCGATCGCCTGATAGCGCAAGGCCGGGCAACCCCGGCAGCCAACCCCGGGGCGATCCCGCCTACTCCGCCGCGCGACGAGAACGATGAGGACATATCCCTCAGCGCAGCTCTGGCACAGATGCGCGATGACGAGCGGTACTGATGATCTACCTGGATACCTCGGCCGCGCTCAAGCTCGTCGTGGCCGAGCCAGAGACCGGGCGCCTGGAACTATGGATGGCAGAGCACGCCGGAATCCCGCGCGTATCGTCACGACTGCTCCGCATTGAGATGCTGCGAGCCGTGACCCGCACTGCGCCGCACCGGATGAGCCGAGTCAATGTGGTCCTGGCTGCGATCGCGCTGCTGAGCATGGACGATGTCGCTCCGGCGGCTGAGGTCATCGGGGACAAGACGCTGCGCAGCCTCGACGCCATCCACCTCGCGACCGCTCACGAGATACGAACCGAGCTGAGCGCCTTCGTCTGTTACGACAAGAGACTGCGGGACTCAGCGCACGCCCTGGGACTGCCCGTCGAAGCCCCCGCCTGACACGGTATGCGCACAGCCGCTGGCCACGCGGCACTCCGAACTGGATGCTCTGCGCCTGCCTCGGAATCGGCATCACCGCAGACGTACGCCGAATCGGCAGGGAGCGATGCCCGGGCAGCGCCTGGCTGGTCACTCACTTGGCGTAACAGATATCCTGACCTCTGATAAACGGTACCTGGCCGGGCTGGCAGGCCCGGCGTCAACTCCCGGCACGCCTCTCCTGGACTGCCGGCCCCGGTCTGCGCCAAGGGGGTCCGAGTCGGTTTCACGGGAATCCAGGCCGGGTTATGCGGCAGTACGGGGATACGAGCAGCCACCACTCGAGTCGGCAGATAGCGTTCCTGCACGCCAAGGGCATAGGGCCCCGGCAGGGGGGACCTAGAGGCTAGAGATTTATCTCGGCGCTGTAGCTCATAGAGCAATGTGGGGATACGGGGTCGATCCCCCTCGGACACAGTATTCCCCATGGGGCGGCGGAATTCGGGCACGTTGGAGCGTCACCGGGGCGCAGGCTTGTGCCTGTGCCGGGCGACCGGATGTTTTCTCTCTCTTCTTCCGGCGCGGGGCTCTCTGGGCCCGGGGTTAACTTGCTTTCCTGATAACGGTCTTGGCGGCTTCGCAGGTGCCTGCTTGCAACGGTTCCTGCGGCCGGGTCGTAAGTGAGGATGACCTCGCCGCTGCCAACGCGGCAGCAGGATCAGGCTGAGGAAACTGGCCCGCCCTGATACGCCTGCGCGAGCTGAGCCTGGACCGCCGCGCGTTCGGCACGCATTTCCCTGGCCCGCGGCGGCAGGTCGGCGCCAACTTCCTCCGCGAACTCGGCAAACTGCTGGCTCCCCGGGAGTCTCCCCAGGCACATCATGATCAGTGTGCGCGCCGCACCGATATCTCCGCGTCGTCGCGCGGCCCGCGCCCGCATGAACTCAGCGTCAGGGCCCTCGAACGCCGGATGGTTCGCCAGCCGCTCCGCGCGTTCCGCATCGATGTGGCCGGACAGCAGCTCGTTCCAGCGCGCGAGGTTCCTGGTCCGCTCGCTCCGTTTCCACTCTGGGCCAGAGGAGGTCATCGCCCTGCCCGCCCGGCGGCCCGCCAGCGGCCGTTCGGCGGACGCGATCCGGTCCAGCTCCCCAAGATACGCATCAGCGAACTCGGTCCACATATCAGGCGTGGTCAGCATCGGCGCGAGCACGCGAGCCAGCGCGATTTCCCGCTCGGCAACCTTGCCGGCTCCGGTGCCGTTACTCCAGCCGTACGCTGACTCCCACCGGATCAGCTGCGGTACGGCGCGTTCCGCGAAGCGGGCGAAGCCGTGCTCCGCAAGTACCGTCTCCCACAGCGCCGAGACAGCATGGGAAAGCACGAATTTCGCCGCCTCCAGCGGATCCTCGGACCGGAAACTACCCTCGGCGTGCCGGGCAAGGTCGATCATCAGCTCCATGGCCCGCTCGCCCGGGGCGGTGTCCTCAGCGTGCAGCGCCAGCTGAGCATCTGTGGCGAGCTGCCGGAACGTCACCCGCCATTTCGTCCGCTCGGTACGCGATACCCGGCGGTCACCGGCGATGTACGCGCCTGACCTGGCCAGCTCGACGAACTGGGAGACTTCCCCGAGGACGAGCACCGGATCCGGCGGTGTGGCGGCATCGTGCTTGCGCCGCCGCTGCTCCGGTGGGTCCAGTTCTCCCTCGATCCGCTCCCGCGCCGCCGCCGCGCCGCGCCAGTACAGGTTCCAGAGGATCTTGCCGCGCTGTTCAGCGTCCAGCGGCGCGAGCTTGGCGAAGAACTCTTCCCGGCTCATCCGATTCTCCGCCATGGCACCCGATCGTAACGACCGATGCCCGACGTTCCCGCGGAAGCACGATACAGAAGCACATCGCACTATTAGCAGATAGGCGCGCACGCGCAGAGAAGCGACGCAACCACCAGCAGAGCACATAGCGGCGACTACGTACGTGGCCTGTCGTTAATGACGGTCACCGAGCGCGTGCGTCCTATCTGACCGCCGTTGCGTGGGCCATGCCAGCAGGCACCTCGTCCGCCAACGGGCGGCCGTTACTGCGTTGTCATCAGTGCCGCGCACTCGATCGTGGTCCACCGGCTCCACTCCCGGGCTCATTAGGTGCCGCAAAGAACCAGCGCACCGGTGATGGCGGGCATGTACGTAAGCGGTAACTCGCCCCTCGGACACGCCATTTGTACGTATCTGCCCGTTTCCGGGCATGACAGGACTTCACCGGAGCCCGGGCTTGCGCCCGCGCCGAGTGCTCAGCCCGCTGACCTGTGTTGCTCTGTTCTCTCGGCGTTCTGCGGTTCGTGGGCGTGGAGCCCTTGGGGTGTTAGCTTGCGTGGTCGATCATGATTGTCACGGCTTCGGCGCGGTCTGCCTGCAGCGTCCCCGGCCGCGGTTCGTAGCTGAGTGTGATCCGCCGGGAACGCAGGTGGGCGATTACCTTTGCGTCGCTGACTGGCGTCTCGGAAACCGAGTTTACGCAGGTCAGAGGCATGTAATTTCCGGGAATGGCGCCTGTGACACTGCTTTGACACTTGTCATCCGCTCGCCTCCCCGATGATCTTGCCGAAGAGGTCCGCGGCCTCCCGCTGGCTCCCGGGCAGGACGTGCGCGTAAACGGTCATTGTCACGACCGGGCTCGCGTGGCCGAGCCGCTGGCTCACGACGTGCACCGGCACCCCGGCGGTCAGCAGGATCGTCGCGTGCGAATGGCGAAGATCATGAAGCCTGATCATCGGCAGCGTGTCCTCGCCGAGCGCCTCCCGGCAGCGAGTCACCTCACGGACGAATTGCCGGGACGTGTGCTCGGGGTTCCGGTGGGCGCCCTCGATGTCGCCGAAGATAAGCGCGTCGTCGCGGGCTAGCTGCAGCGCCAGGCTGCCGCGCGCCGTGCGCCGCGCCCTGAGCACGGCGACGGTCGCGGCGTCCATGTCGATCACTCGCGGCTTGTGGCTCTTGGTGTCGCCCACGGCTATCTCGGCGCCCTCGCCGAATTCCCGGACCAGGCCCGCGGACCTGCGCACGCTCAGCGTCGCCGCGGCGAGATCCGGGTCACGCCAGCGCAGCTCCAGGGCCTCGCCGCGGCGCATGCCCGTGTTGGCAAGGGTCCACCACAGGGCGTGGCTCTGGCTGTTCTCGGCCGACCAGCGCAGGAAGGTAGCGAGCTGCGGCGCGCTCCAGCAGGTCATTTCCGGCGCCTTCGCCTCGCGCGGGGTCGGCGGAGTCGCTGCGTCCGCGGGGTTGCGGAGCAGCAGGCCGTCTCTGACGGCCTGGCCGAGCACGCCGTGAATGATCGTGTGGATGTAGCGCACCGTGCGCGCCGACAGTCCCTCGCCTTCGCGGTAGTCCTTGCGGCCTGACTTCTCGAGGTGCCGGTAGTGGCTGGTCAGCTTTAGCCCGGTGACCTGCGCAAGCGGCAGCGAGGCGACCGGGTAGGGCTCGATGTGCAGCCGCCAGTTCTTCTTGTAGCTGGCGCGCGTCTGCGGGTAGACCGACCTCGACCGCGAACCGGGCCCGAGCTGACCCCACGCCAGGGACCGGTTACTGCCCATCGGCTAGCCTGCCTGCTCGCTGTGCAGTCGGCGAGCCCAACTCCCGTGTCGTCCCGGAGATGTCAAGTTTCAGGTCAGCGTCCGGGACCAACGCACATGTGTGCAGTGCAGGGTCAGCCGAAGACCTGCATTACGAGCACAAGATCCCATGGAGCAGAGGCGCACCAACACCGCTGATGATGCTCGATGGGCATACGCCGCCCATTACGTCAGCGGCGTTGCGTGACGATGATCGTCACCTGCCTGGACGCTGACCCGGAGCTGTTCGCCGCGGTGATGGTGACCGGGTAGACGCCGGCGGTGCCGGCAGCCGGGGTCCCGGCGATGGTCGCAGTCCCGTTCCCGTTGTCAGTGAACGTCAGGCCGCTCGGCAGCGACCCGGACTCGGCCACGGCCGGAGCCGGGTATCCCGTGGCCCGTATCATCAGCCGCAGCGGGACGCCTACCCTGTCCCTCTTATTGCGGATCTCCCTGATGGCCGGGGCCCTGGTGACGGTGAGGGTGAACGCCTGGGTGGCGGTCCCGTTCGCGTTCGTGGCGGCCAGGGTCAGCGGGTACACGCCGGCAGCTGCGTGATCGGGGGTCCCGGAGATCGTGGCCGTGCCGTCGTGGCGGTCAGCGAACCGCACGCCCGATGGCAGCCGGCCGGTTCTGGTGATCCTGGGCGCCGGGTCGCCGGTCGCGGTCACCGTGAACCTGAATGCGCGCCCGAAGGCCGCCGTGGCATCCGAGCCGCTGGTAAAGACGGGCCCTACATTGGTGCAGCCCGTGATCGAGTCGGTGGGCTGCTTTATCTGGCTTGTTGTTGAGCACGGTGGAAGTCGTCAAGCTGACCGTGGCGTAAGGACCATCGTCGTAAATGCCGCCGCCTCCGGTGGCTGCCGAGTTATGGGTGATCCCGGCATTTAGGGCGTCCACCGTTCCCTGATTGTAGAGGCCGCCCCCATATGCGCTGGCGTGGTTGTCAGAAATGCTGACGTCCCCGAGATTCATCGGAAGGAAGTTGACTGTGTTGTAAATGGCGCCGCCCTCCTCGGCGGTGTTCCCCGAGAAGTCGCCGCCTACTGTCGTTCCTGTCCCCTGGCTGATGTAGAGGCCGCCGCCTAGGCCTCCGGCGTGATTGTCGGAAATGGTGCCGCCGAGTTGTAGGCCGTAGAAGCTGACGATACCGCCCCCGTCCCCGGTGGCGCTGTTGCCGCTGACCACGCCCGAGACGCTCGCCGAGTCGCCCGGGTCGAGGAAGAGGGCACCGCCAGTTTCTGCAGTGTTGCCGTGGAATGAGCCACTCACAGAATCGTAGAACGCGGAGTAGTCGTAGATGGCGCCACCCGTCCCGGCACTGTTCCCGGTGAAGGTGGAGTCTGTCACCTGGAGCCCGGCGCCGCCCGCGCTGTTGTCGTAGATAGCACCTCCGCTACCCGCCGTGTTTCCATCGAAGGTGGCGCCGTTCACTTGAGGGCCATCCTGCCCGTCGGCGTAAGCCGGGGTGCCCTCGGAGATAGCGCCTCCATCAGCGGCCGTGTTTCCGGTGAAGGTGCCGCCGTTCACCGTGAGCGTTGCCTCATCTGTGATGGCGATGGCGCCATTGCCGTTGCGGAAATTCAGGCCGGTGACGGGACAATGAGCGCCGACATCGCCTGGAGGATGGTGAACGCTGAGGTACCCGGGGCGGAACTACGCTCCAGGGTGGCGCTGTTGCCCAGTATGGCGAGGTCCTGGCTGATGACGGGCAGTCCTGCCGTCAGGGCATAGATGCACCCCGATGCCAGGCTCAGCGTCTCGCCGCTGCCAGCGCTGCTTATGTCCCCGGCCAGCGTGGTGGCGCTGCACGGCACGTCAATCACCGCAGGCGCGGCCTGTGCCACCTGAACGGAGCCCAGGCTGGCTGCGGCCAAGATCACCATTGCAGGCATGACCCGCCACCGCAGCACCGCCCGCCGTGCGGTCGTTGTCCCCGCTGACATTGCTTTACCGTCCTCTCACTGCGGTGCCCGTGAACCCGCACGACGGTACTACTCTCAGTAATGTTCCGTAACCCGTTGCGAACAGTCGGCAGGACGCGGTGTGACATAGCAATCGGACGATCTTCCGCGCCGTCTGCAGGGCTGCTGGGGGCAGCGACGTAACGAGCGAGCTAGCCGATATTTACGGTACGTGATCACGCGACCACCAGCTACGATCGCGCCGTGAACGACTGGCAGACCGCCATTGTGGCACTTCCGGCAAAGCCGTCACGGCGCGGATTCCTCGGGAGAATCCCGAGCGAGTACACGAGAGCCAGGCAGCTGCTCGGCCTGCATATCGGCGACATTGCATCTGTGTACGGCCGCCCGTCATGGTGGCGGGGTGAGCCCGCCACGGGCGGCCTGATCGCCGGCTGGTCGCGGCGCCCGTACTGGGCCGTTCGCTTCTCTCCTGCCGGTAACTGCACAGACGTATACGAGCGCGGGGAGCGCGAGCTGGACCTCAGCTGGCGGGTGCGGGCGCTGGGCGAGGTCCGGGGCAGATCGATCGCGCAGGTCACTGAATGGCTTGGGCCGCCCAACGCGCGCAGCACGGGCCACAACCACGTGCTTCTCCAATGGCAGCGGGTCGGCTATCACGTCGTGCTCAAGTTCGGGACCGACGGAGAGTGCCTTGGAGTCGTCCACCAGTGGATGCGGAACCCTAGTTAGGCTAGGGACAATGGTCGACTGCCCGAGCATGTAGCTCTTGCCGCCCGACTCTCCGGGTAGCCTCACGCCCCCTTGATCCCTGTCGTGCGCTGGATCTCCGCCGACAGACTCGTGACAGCGCCCCCGGACGCACACGGCCGGAGCGCTTGGACAGCCGTGTCTATGGCATAATAGGTCGGCATAGAAACCGATTGAGATATGAGCCTAGCAGAACATGCGAGTAGGTCAACGAATCGACGGCTGGACGCTTTTGGGGTTCATCGGCAAGGGCGGCAGCGGTGAGGTCTGGAGCGCCAATAAAGGCGACGCTCCTAATGTAGCGTTGAAGATCCTCTGGCGACGGAAGTATGCGGGGCGCTTTCGGGATGAGATAAGGCTTTACCGTCAGCTTGGTGATCGTCCGGGAATCTTGCGTCTCGTCGACTCGTGCATGCCTGACTCAACTCAGGCTGAGTCAGGGCGACGGCCTTGGCTTGCTATGGAAATTGGAACGCCGGTCACGGAGCACCTAGTACTACAGCCGCATGCTGTGATGCTGTCCGGCGTGGCTGCGTGAGTTTGCGTGCCTGGCGGGCCAGCCTGGTGTGATGCTGGATGTCGTGGACGAGGCGCGGCTGCTGGCCGGTTCCGGCCATGCCGTGTGGTCGGAGCGGTTCAATGAGGTGTTCGCCCAGGTGGCGGGCGAGTTCGAGAACGCGGGGTCGCGGAAGCGGGCGCGGGCGTACCTGCTGGGGCTGCTGTCGCACACCGAGCGCAAGAACGGGTGGACGCTGGCGGAGTTCGCCGGTGACCAGGCGCCGGACGGGATGCAACGGCTGCTGAGCTTCTACTCCTGGGACGCGGACGCGGTGCGGGACGCGGTGCGCCGGTATGTGGTGAAGAACATCGGTGACCCGGGCGCGGTGCTGGTGGCCGACGAGACGGGGTTCCTCAAGAAGGGCCGGATGTCGGCCGGCGTGGCCCGGCAGTATACGGGGACTGCGGGGCGGGTGGAGAACGCGCAGGTCGGGGTGTTCCTGGCGTACGCGGCGGGTGACGGGTCGCGGGCGCTGATCGACCGGGAGCTGTACCTGCCGCAGAAATGGACGGCCGACCGGGAGCGGTGCCGGGCGGCGGGGATCGGCGATGACGTGCTGTTTGCGACCAAGCCGAAGCTGGCGCAGGACATGCTCGGGCGCGCGGTACGAGCCGGGGTGCCGTTTGCCTGGTTCGCTGCCGATGAGGTGTACGGGCAGAACCCGGGGCTGCGGGAATGGCTGGAAGACCGCGAGATCGGTTACGTGATGGCGGTGCCGTGCAGCGAGGTGATGATCACCGCCGGGCGCAAACGGCGCGCCGATGAGCTGGCGGCCCTGGTCCCCTCCGCTGCGTGGCAGCAGCTGAGCTGCGCGGACGGGTCGAAGGGGCCGCGGCTGTATGACTGGGCTCTGATCGGTACGGCCAGCCGCCATCCCCGGCTAGCAGGAACGGCGGCCGCTGCACCCCGGCGAGAAAGGCGAGAAGGAGCTCGCCTATTTCCTGTGCTACGCCCCGCGTGGCGCGGCGCTGGCCGAGCTAGTGGCCGTGGCCGGCGCCCGGTGGGCGGTGGAGGACTGTTTCGCCGAGGCCAAGAACGAGACCGGCCTGGACCACTACCAGGTCCGCCTCTATCACGCCTGGTACCGGCACATCACCTTGTCCATGCTCGCGCACGCGTTCCTGGCCATCACCGCCCGGGCCGCCCGGCCGTGCCCGGCGCCGCGACCGCCGCGAGGCAGCGGCACCGGGCCCGCCGCCGGCCAGCCCGGTAAAAAGGGGTCTCGCCCCCTGTGGACAGATCTTCGCCCCGCCGAGAACATACAGCCCTCCGCAGGTGATAACGGATGAAAACGGCAGCGAGCTGATCCCGCTTACCGCCGCCGAGACCCGCCGCCTTTTCAACCTGCACACCCGCGTCATCCGCCCCGAGTCATACCACGAGCACTCGTCAGGCTGGAGGCGCCGCCAACAGGCCGCGCCCGCAGGTCGCATTATGCGCGCCGGACCAAGAATCTCAGGCTGCGGCTGTAGTACTAGGTCGGGATGCTGACCTTGCGGCCGTCGTTAAGGCGGTTGAGAGTTACGCGGAAACCCTCGCAGGGCTGGCCGACGAAAACATCTTCCACCGTGATATCAAACCGTCAAACCTGTATTGGGTAAACGATCAATTCGCCATCGGTGATTTCGGAATAGCAGACTTTCCAGACAAAGCCGGGCTGACTGTCACAGGAGAAAGGCTAGGGCCAGCGAACTACCTGGCTCCGGAGATGATCGAGCACTCCGGCGAGGTGCAGAGTGGTCCCGCCGACGTTTATTCGCTGGCGAAGACACTATGGGCGATCGCAACACGAAACAGATTCCCACCGCAGGGTGAGCTGCGACGTGATCGCGACAGTCTTCGGCTGAGTTCGCACATCCAAGGTCGAGAAGCGGTCATGCTGGAAGCTCTCCTAGAGCGAGCGACTGCCGACGACCCGGGCACGCGACCATCAATGCGTGAGTTCGCGGAGGAGTTGTTCTGGTGGAGCGAGCCGCATGTATCGGCCCGCCCCGATCTAGCCTCTTACCGGGAGGAAGTCGCACGCTTGGAGGAAGCGACCACGATAGTAAAGCAGGAGACGGAGCATGAGCGTCTTGGCCGTCTGTACAACGATGCCTTGACGAAGGTGTACAAAAAACTATTCAATTACGTAAAGAACGCGCTGGAGTCCGCAGGTCTTCAATCCACTCAGGAACCACCAATAACAGTTATAACCTGGAGCCCGCACCCGGATTACGGTGGTGGGGGTAATTCTTCCAGCTGGGGTATCAAGAGCCTGGCCAGCCCTTGGATTTCGATGAAGGCTGGAGTGGCTCAGCGCATTTACCGGGAAGAAAACCGCGAAGATCTCGAAGATCTGAAAGTATTCTTGCTGCTGACGGTGTTGACGCCAGAATCCCAGCATAACTATTTCGAGTTTTCTGAGGTTTTTAGGCCGGGGTCTCTGGGCCTTGATCGTGCCATAGAGAGGTTGAGGGGCGAGATTGATCGCCGGATGCCCGAGGTGATTAGCGACTTCTTGTCCAGATGCAAGGCCACAGGAGTGCCTCGATAGTTAGGGCGCATGAGCCAGGCCCCAGGCAGTGCACGCCAGCGGCGACAGCGAGCATTGATTTCATGCACGGTTAGTCGCCGGGCGGTCCCTGGAGGGGTTACAACGCCGCCGCGTCTCGCTAACCAGCGCCTCGCTCAGCCGCGGCGGCCACCAGGGAGCGGATGCGCCGCTTGCTCAGCCGCTTCGACCTCCCAGAGGAGCACAGGTTCGCCTGAGGATCGACGACTGGCTGACCGTCGTCCGGCTGCCCGCCTACGCCCCGACCTCAACCCCGCCGAAGGGGCCTGGGCGAACATGAAGAACGGCCTGGGCAACCTCATGGCCAGCAACGCCGGCCAGCTCGCCGCCATCGTCAGGAACCGGCTCAAGCGCATCCAGTACCGGCCCGCGCTCATCGACGGATTCCTCGCCCAGACCGGACGACCTGCCGGAATGGTGGAACTATCCGGTCGCGTGCGGCCACGGGCACCCCATGGGGCCCGGGTCGGGTGATCGTGTCTTGTGGGTATAACCGGTCAATGACCGGTAAACGTTGCACATATCCCCGGCACATGATCACCCGCGCGGCCGAGGCCGATCATCTCCAGGCTGACGACGTGCGCTTGCCGAGGGCATCGGGTGGGTACAGCCCCCTGTTCCAGCCTCTCGGAGGGAGTCGTGATGATCGAGGTACCTCTTGCCAAAGTGCCGACCGAGGTCTTGCAGAGATTCAGCCGCGACAGCGAGCTGAACGCGCAGTTCCTTCACGACCGCGCGGCAGCACTAACTGCGGACGCGGAATGGTTCGAGAGAAACAGTCAGGATCCTACTCGCGTACAACATCTAGCGGCAGCGGCGCTCAGGCGCGCCCGGTGCGCTGCCGAGCTTGGGTGATGGCCCAGGCGGCGTTGATCAGGCCTATGTGACTGAAGGCCTGCGGGAAGTTGCCGGTCATCTCGCCATTGCGCGGGTCGACCTCCTCGGCGAGCAGGCCGACATCGTTGATGGCGGCCACGGCACGCTCGAAGGTCGCGGTGGCTGCCTCGACGTCTCCGGCGAGTGCCTGCGCCTGCGCCAGCCAGAACGTGCACAGCAGGAACGTGCCCTCCTCGCCCGCCAGCCCGTCGCGGGTCAGATACCGGTACACCAGCCCGCGCTCGTCGGTCAGCCGCTGGGCGATGGCGTTCATGGTTGCCTTCATCCGCGGGTCATCCGCCGCCAGGAACCCGGTGATGGTCAGCATCAGGTTCGACGCGTCGAGGTCCTCGCTGCCGAACGCCTGCGTGAAGGCACCGGCCCGCTCATTCCAGCCGCGGGTAAGGATGGCCTCCCGGATCTCGTCACGGGCGGCCCCCCAGTCAGCCACCCGGTCTTCGGCGCCGAGATGGCTGGCCAAGGCGATCGCGCAGTCCATCGCCACCCAGCACATCAGCTTCGAATACAGGAAGTCCCGCGGCTCGCCGCGGATCTCCCAGATCCCCTGGTCCTTTTCTCGCCAGCGGGCAGCGGCGGTATCTGCGGCCGCGGCCAGGAACCGCCTGGTCACCGGGTCCAGCTCGCCGAGCTGGTCGACCAGCCGCTGCGCGGCGCCGAGCAGCTCCCCATACACGTCGAGCTGCCGCTGGAGCCACGCGCCGTTCCCGACCCGGACCGGGCGGCTGTCCCGCCAGCCCGCCAGGTGCGGCAGCTCCCGCTCGGACAGGTCCCGCTCGCCGCCGACGCCGAACATGATCTGCAGGTCCGCGTCGCGCTGCAGCCCGGAGGCGGCCGCAGTGGCGAGGAAGGCGAAGAACTTGTTCGCCTCATCTGGGCAAGCCGCCACCCACAGGGCCTCCATGGTCAGGCTGGCGTCGCGCACCCAGGTGTAGCGGTAGTCCCAGTTCCGCTCGCCGCCGACAGTCTCCGGCAGAGAGGTGGTTGGCGCCGCCACGATTGCGCCCGTCGGCGCGAACGTCATGGCCTGCAGCACGCGCCCGGAATGGCGCACCAGATCGCGCCACGGCCCCTCATAGTTCTGGTGAATCGCTGACCAGGACCGCCAGCCCTGCAGTGTGTCGTCCAGCCGGCCGGTAATCTCCTCCGCGGTCCATGAGGCCAGTGGCGGCCCGGCGATATCCCCATGCCCGAGCGCGAACACGGCGGCCTGCCCGGCGGCCAGCCGGACCCTGGCGGTCGCGGTGGCGTCATCCACACCGAAGCTGACCGACGTCGACAACAACAGCCGGCTGGCGCCGCCCCGGGCGGCGAGCCCGCCGGGTACGGGAACCAAGACGGGGTGGATGAGCCCGTACTCCGGCCGGGGCGCGTAGCTGACCTCCGCCTCGATCTCGCCGCGAGTGCAGGCCAGTGAGCGCAGCAGCACACCGGGGGAGTGTGCACCCAGGTGGTGGCCGCGCTCGTTGCGGCCGACCGCGAGGGCGTCGGTGAGTACCGCGGTGCCGTGCGCGGTGGTGAAGGTGGTCTCCAGGACCAGCGTCTGGTCCACGTATCGGCGGCTGACCTGGAACTCGCCTGCGGGCCGGATCGCGAAATGCCCGCCGGCCGGGTCAAGGAGGCGGCAGAACACCGACGGCCCGTCGAAGCGGGGGAAGCAGAGCCAGTCCACTGAGCCGTCCCGGCTGACCAGCGCCGCGGAGCGGCAGTCCGAGAGCAGCGAATACTCGCCGATCGGCAAGCTGTCCATCACGGTTTCCTCTCGGGATCGGTCAGATGCTGTACGCCTGGAGCAGATGCTGGCAGACCTCACCCACCGAGGGGAAGGACGGCATCCGCGCGCTAGGGCGGTCCTGCGACAAGTAAACAGGTCACCCGCCGCGGAACGCTCCGCCGACGGCAGGACATCTATCCGCGGTAAATAAAAGGGCCTGGTCCGGCAGCCGATGCCGCACGGTACTGATGGAAGTATGAGTCGCATGCACGCGGTCGAGCTCGTCTTTGCCATCGGATGGGCGGCGTTCTGGATCTACTGGCTGGTGGCAGCGTTCTCCATGAAAAGGGGCCGCGTCCCCTGGTCCCGCGAGCTACGTATCAGGGCGCTGGTCGTTGTCGCCGCGATCCTGTTGATCCGCCTGGGAGCCTTCCGAGACGACGGCCTCAACTCGGATCCATGGCGTGCTGGCCTCGGGCTCTTCCTCTTCGCGCTCGGGCTGGGGCTCGCGATCTGGGCCCGCGTATACATCGGGCGCAACTGGGGCACGCCGATGTCGCAAAAGGACGAACCGGAGCTGGTGACCAGCGGCCCCTACCGCCTGGTCCGCCACCCTATCTACGCTGGCATCCTGGTCGCGGGTGTCGGCACCGCGGTGGCGCTGAGCTGGATGTGGCTTATCGCCATGGTCTTGGCCGGGGTCTACTTCGTCTACAGCGCGATCGTCGAGGAGCGCTATCTGAGCAAGCAGTTCCCCGACACCTACCCGATGTACAGGCGCTCGACCAAGATGCTCGTGCCCTTCATCTTCTAAGCCCTGGCTTGGTTCTGCGGTGGACGGGCAGGCGTCCCCCATTCGCCCGGAACTCCTCAATGATCGTGGTGTTGTAGTCGTCGGTCCCGCTCGGAGCCGGGTTCGCCATGATGTCCTCCGAACCGCAGAAGCGGCACAGCCTGGTATCCGGGCGATATGTGCGAGTGTCATGACGGTTCCTCTGCGGTCTCGGGGTACTCGTCGTGCCGATGGAACCATGACACGTCGCCTTCGTTGCGGCCCAGCGGCGCACGGTCCAGCCACTGCCACATCGTCCACAGCCCGTCGAAGCCGCGGGAATACGCGGAGTATGTGTGGAACACGTCGTCGCCGTCCATCGCGAACGCGCTCATGCCGGGTTGCTCGCCCGACCAGTCGCGCCAGGCGGCGTTCTCCGCCTCGAGCTGCGCCTGGTCCTTGTAGTTGTACTCAACCGGTGCCACTGCGGGATCGACCGTCACGTGGAAGTCGTGGTTGAAACTGCTGTCGAACGACGAGACCCAACGGAAGTTCCATCCCATACGCCGCTTGTATGCGACGAGCTTGCCGAGCGGTGCGCGCGACACCACGACGAAGGCGACATCGTGGTGCTCGAAGTGCGGGATGCTGCCGGCGAAGCCGTCGGTGACCGCGGAGCAGCTCGGACAACCTTCGTTCCAGTCCGGATCGAACATGAAGTGATAGACGAGCATCTGCGAACGCCCGCCGAACAGATCGCGCAGCGACGCATCGCCGTCTTCGGTCGTGAACCGATAGTCCTTCTCAACCCGCACCCAGGGCAGCTCCTGCCGCCGACGCGCCAGTTCGTCGCTACGCCGCGTCAGTGCCTTCTCGGCCTCGAGCAGCTCCAGCCGGGCCGCAAGCCACTCTTCACGTGTTCCGGTCTTGTGATCGGTCATTGTTTCTCTCCCTCATGTGATTACAGCGGGGCTGGGCATGGTTCGTGCCGGCGATGCTACGAATCTGGGCGTCGCTTAAGGTCCGCCGGGGGATTGTCGAAGCGTTCGCTCTTCCTTGCTTGTGCGTGTGCCGCTTCGGCGAGCCGTTTGATCGCGCCGAGTCGCCGGTCCCATTGCGCGGCCAGGTCAGCCATGGCCCGGGTGGCCTGGTCGAGACGGCCGGCTTGCACCTGGTAGAGGACCTCCCGGCCCTGCTTGCGCCGACTAACCAGCCCGGCCTGTTCGAGCACGACCAGATGCTTGGAGACCGCCTGGCGGGAGAAGGGCACGCGGCCGGCCAGCCAACTGGCGCTGACATCACCGTTGCTGACCAGCAGGTCGAGGACCCGGCGGCGAGACGGGTCGGCGATGGCCGACCACAGCTCGTCATCGGCCTGCGCCGTCATCCCGGCTGCCCCTTCGCGAGCACGCGGGCCAGGCGGTCCAGGAACTCGGCCCAGCCGCCCTGGTGCTCGTCGGCATAGCGCTGCTTCTCCGTGTCAGGCCAGTCGAGCAGCTCGTGGCCGCTCTCGGACACTCGAAGACGGGTCCGCTCGTCGCCTTCGGGCGTCAGCCTGAACTCGACGAGCATCGAGTTGCCTGCCGCCGGTTCCTCCCCGCGGGGATGGTTCCAGCGGAACGAGAAACGAGCCGGCGGATCGACCGTCTCCACGACGACCGGGCCGCCCTGGTCGCCGAACTGCATGAAGCCATGCGCGCCGGGTTCCACGACCAGTTCCACCCGGTCGGCGAACCACTGGCTCATCTGATCGGGCTCGGTGATGGTGCGCCAGACCACCTCAGCCGGAGCCGCGATCAGGACCTCCCGCTCAATCACCAGGCCTGCCATCAGTATCCGGTCCCTTCCTGAGCGCGCCGCAGGCTGTCGCCGGTGCCGCCACCTGGCCTCGCATGCCAGTCATCGCTCACTCCGACTGTCGAACTGCAACCTAAAGTAGCATGTTGCGGACGGATGTGCAACCGATGCTTGCAGTTGGCGCACCGCGCGCCGTTCCGAGGATGCGCAACTTGTTGTTGCACATCCCAGGCCAATGTGCTACCGTTGGTTGCACGTCGATCGAGGAGGTGAAGACATGCAGGACGTCCGATGCACTGGTGCCTCACCCGCTGGTAACCCGGGCCGTCGGCCTGGCTCGCCCGGCGCTGGGCGAGCCAGCCTCCCCAGACGCCCGGGGAGCGCTGGCGCGCCTTCGCCCTGCTGGCGGCGGCCTGCGGGCTTCCCGCAAGGGCTGGCACCACTTCGAACCGGCAACTCGGCGACCGGAGGCAAGGAAATGACTGCACGCAACGACCAGCTGACGGGCTTTACCTACACGACCTACATCCACGCCACGCCCGAGCGGGTCTGGCAGTGCCTCACCGACCCCACCGTCACGAAGCGCTACTGGCGGCACCACAGGGCTGGTGCGAAGACCTTCCGCTCGGACTGGAAGAAGGGCTCGACCTACGACATGGCGCACGACGAAGTCGGGCTCGTCGTGAGCGACCCCGAACAGGTGATCCTCGAGTCCGACCCCGGCCGCCGGCTGGCCTACACCTGGCACGCCATCACGCCCGAGTGGGCCGCCAGTGTCGGCATGGACGAAGCCACCGCTCACGCCTGGCGCGTTGAGCCCCGCTCCCAGGTGGCCTTCGACATCGAGGACGCCGGGCAAGGTGTGGTCAAGCTCACGGTCGCCCACGAGGGCTTCGAGCCTGGCAGCGACGTCCTCCAGGCAATCTCGAACGGGTGGCCTGCCGTCCTTGCCAGCCTGAAGACCCTGCTCGAGACGGGGTCAGCGTTGCCCTGGACGTAGGGGTTGGCTAGGCCCCGTCGTCTCGATGCGGCGGGCATCCACGATGACAAGAGCACGATTCAAGAAGCAATCCAGACCATGACCAGCAGCGACTTCACCGCCACCTTCACCGTCGACCGGACCATTGCCGCGGGCAAGCCCAGAGCCGGCCAAGCGCGGCCGTGTCCCAGCTGCTGCTTATCGCGGGAACCCGGAGTTACGTGACTGCGGATAGCATCACCTTCCGGCCCGGCGGTACGTCGGCGAGCGCCTGGAGGTATCCCGTCTGTGGCACCCTTGCGGAAATCGCCACGGGGCGGCTGCTACGGGACGCTCCTGGCCGAACATGGCTTCCCAGCCGCAACGTCCGTAGGCCGTTCCGCTTGCAGCGCGGCCGCGTGGGTTGGCGCGGCGGCCGAGCCACCTTGCATGTCCCGCGTGAGGGACTACTCTCTCACCGTGCGGGGGGATGAGCTGCTCGATGCGGGGATGCGGCTGTTCGGTGAGCGGGGCTATGCCGCGACCTCGGTTGCCGACATCCAGGTCGCTTGCGGGCTGACGGCTGGGTCGGGCGCGCTGTATAAGCACCACGCGTCCAAGCGCGAGCTCCTCGCTGAGGGTATTCACCGTTACGTCGACGCGATGAAGAAGTCCGCCAGCGAGCTGATCCCGTCCCTGCCGGAGGATCCGCGCGCCGCGTTGACGGTGATCGCGTTGACGGTCAGCTCGGCGATGGCTGGCGACCGGGCGATTATCCGGGTGGGGCTACGTGATCTGGAGCAGTTCCCGGACTTGCTCGATGTGCTGTGGGACGGGCTTCTGGCTGTGCTGTATCGCGAACTCACCGCGTGGCTCGACGCGCAACAGGAGCTAGGGCGGATCCAGCGGGCGACACCGCGGCGACGGCCGCGGTGCTGGTGGCGTCCCTGACCTACTACCGGGTGCTGCAGTCGCTGACCGGTCACAACCCGGGCGACGTCGAACTGGACGCGTACCTGACGGCATGGGTCGGCTCGGCCGTCGCAACTCTCAACCCGGAAGGCCCCCGATGATCTACGGCGAGGCGAGCGCGACCGTCACGGCGTCACCGGCGCAGGTGCAGCAGCAGATCGTTCGCAGCGGCGAAACGGCTACCCGCGCTACGAATGGCGCGTGATGCGTAGCGTCCCGCGCCGTCGATCAGCCGGCCTCTCCGAACCGATAGCCATGCCCGGGCTGAGGTGCCGAGCGTGAGCCCACGGCGGCCACGACCGCGCCACGACCGGATGGCCTGGGCCACGCTGATCATGATCGCTGCGCTCTTGGCCCAGTTCGTGCTGGGCATGGCCGCCAACCTATTCGTGACCATTCCCGCCCACCACCCCGGGGCTAGCCCCAAGAACTACCTCGTCGGAGCCGCCCACAGCGTGGGCTGGGCCATTACCTCAGGCCTGCTACCCCTCGCCGCGCACGTAATCCTTGGCATTCTGCTCATCGTCGCCGGGTTCGTCCTCATCGCCCTGGCCGCGTCCTCGGGTCACCGGGGTGTGCTGATCGCATCGATCTTGGGCGCGCTGTTCATCCTGGGAGCCGCCTTCAACGGGGCCAGCTTCCTCAACTTCAACGACGACGCCAGCTCGATGATCATGGCCGGGCTGTTCGCTGCGGCCTTGGCCTGCTACGTCGTCGTGCTCTTCCAGCTCAACGATGCTCCGACACCGGCTGGGACCGGCAACGGGGTCCGGTAGCGGGATCCCGCTACCGGCGCACCCCGCGGTGACCCACCCATGGCGGGCCGAGAGAACAGAACTGGGCGGCCGGTTGATAGGGCTCCAGCCAGGGCAGGTCTGTGAGCGGCGCGTCCAGCTCAGCTCCCGGCCCTGCGGGCGTTCCCATGTCCACGGCGAACTCCCGCCGTGACCGGTGCTTGGCGATGTCCAGCGCGGTGTTGGTGGCGATGGAGTACAGCCAGGAGCGGACCGACCCGCGTCCCTCGAAGCGGTCGATGCCTTTCCATGCCCGCAGCAGCGCTTCCTGCAGGGCGTCCTCCGCGTCGTGCACGGAGCCGAGCATCCGGTAGCAGTGGGCGCGCAGCTCGGACTGGTAAGCGGCAGCGAGTTCGCCGAACTCGTCCTCGAGCATCAGTCGGTGAACGTCGGGTCGGCTCCGTGCAGCCGGGGAGCCCGGTCCTTGGGTTCCTCCCAGTCTTCTTGCCGCCCCAGCGCCGTCAGGTCCAGCAGTGAGTAGGTGCTGCCGAGGATGTCCGTGCCCCGCGCCCAGGCCGATTACGTGTGGAAGATCTGGCCGCCGTCGCGCAAGAAGCAGCTGAACCCGGGTACCTCCGTGGAAGCCCTGTCCGCGAGCAGGTCGGGTTCGTCCCGGTAGTTGTACACGAATTGTTGCCTCTGGCTGTCCACGGTGGCCTGGAAGTCGTAGTTGAAGTCGCTGCCGTACGAGGAGTACCAGGGGACCGTCCAGCCCCTTACGGCCCGGTACTTCTCCAGCTTATCCAGCGGCGCACGCGACACCAGGACGAAAGTCGTGTCCCGGGACCGAAGGTGCGCCTGGCGCCCATCGGAGATCTCGTCGATCGCCGCAGTGCAGCCAGGGCAGGCCGCCTCCCAGTCGGGGCCGAACATTACGTGCTGGACGATCAGCTGCCGGCTGTCCCCGAACATGCCCGCGAGGGTCACCTTGCCGCCCGGTCCTTCCGACAGGTACTCCTCCTCGATCAGGACCATGGGCAGCCGCCGCCGTTCGGCATTAAGCGCGTCCCTTTCGCGGGTCGCTTGCTTCTCCAGGACCAGGAGCTGCTTCCGCGCTTCCAGCCACTGCTCGCGGGTCACGACGTCAGGGAAGGCCATTCCAACCTCCTATGCGTTCGGGTGTCTCACGGGATAGGACTGGGCTTCGCGCCCGGATTAATCGGTCAGCCCGCAGGATGACGGGCATTCGGTTCATCACCGATGCCGTAACCGCGCAGGAGTTCAGCGACGTCGGGGCTGGGCGGCTTGGGGTCATCGGGGGCCAGCGTGATGCCCTGGGTGGAGGCGCCGGCCTCGATCAAGGCCCGGATGGTGGCGATCCAGTCGGGACGCGGGCTGGTCACGGGGTGTTCCCCACTACCGACGATGGCCCAGTCCAGCGGAGGTCCGTCCCAGCGGGTGTCGCGCGCCTCGATGTCGGCGCCGCGGTCGATCAGGAGCCTGGTGGTGCTGGCACTGCCGGAGTAGGCGGCGGCGTGCAGCACCGTGCGCCCGTCCTCGCCGCCGCGGGCGTCAATGGGGAAGCCGAGGTCGAGCATCAAGCTGACGGCCGCAGTGTTGTCGGCCTCAGCGGCCTGCACGATCGCCGCGGCCTGCTGGGAGCTGGTGAGCCGGCCGGGCAGCCCCGGGTCGCGCGTTAGCTGCTGCTGCACGTCGGCGTGGTCGGCCCGCACGCAGGCGGACAGGAACCGGTCGGCGTCGCCGGCATCGTCGCTGGCGCCGTAACGGCGCAGCAGCCCGGCCAGATCGGTCCGGCCCTGGCTGGTGGCCAGCTGGTACGGCGAGCGGCCATCCGGGCCGGGGATGCCCGGCTCGGCGCCATGGGCCAGCAGCAGGTCTACCAGCTCCGTGGCACAGTCGGCGCGGACGGCCGCATACACCACAGGAGATGGCGGGGCGTCGCCGGCGACGTACCGGCGGGGATCGGCCCCGGCCGCCAGCAGCAGCCGCACCCCTTCCAGGTAGTTGGTGCTGATCGGCGCGGCGAGGGCCCTCTGGGCGGTCCCGGCGACGTCCGTCGTGTGATCGAGCAGCAGCCGCAGGAGCTCGTGGTTATCGTCGCCGAACCCGGCCAGGTACAGGTCGTGGTCGTCGGGCACCGCGCCGCTCTCCAGCAGCAGCCGCGCAATTGACGGGTTGGCCGCGCCCGCCACCGCGCAGCGCAGCGGCGTCCAGTCACCGGGCCGGCCTCCCTTCCTGGCAGCGGGATCGGCCCCTGCGTCCAGGAGCAGCCGGGCCACGGCCAGCAGTCCGCCCGCCCGCGCCGGGTCGAGGCGATGCCATTGTGACGCACCGACCGCGTGCAGCGCGGTCCAGCCCGACCGGGCATCGGTCCGGTTCACCAGGCCGGGGTCACGCTCGATCTCACGGCGCACCCGGCTGGTGTCACCGAGGATCACCGCGGTGGCGAAGTTGTAGTCGGCCAGCTCCGGGGTGGCGGCCAGCATCCGGGCCGCGCGGCCGGTCCAGTCACGAATGCTGGCCTCGCAGAACGCCTCAGCCTGCTGGGCCAGGTCCAGCGCGGCAGCCTCGACCGCCGACTTCAGCCTGGCCCAGCTCGCGAAACCGTACTCGCGGGCCACCGCCAGCTGCGCGGTGGTCAGCGTCAACCGGCCGGACACCGCCCGCATGCGGGCGGCCGCGCTAGTGTCACCCGCGTGCGCGGCGCAGAGCAAATCCTTGGCCTCGCCGCGCAGGCGGTCGAGGTTGGGCCGAGCCGGAAGAGTCGCCATGACGTCTCCTTCACCGGCCTGCGATCCGCGTACCAAGCCGACAAGGAGATCGCCACGATCCGTTTGCCTGAAAGCAGAGGTGGACTGCGTCCTGCCCGCGGACCCGGAGGCGCCCTCTCACGCCTGGCAACAGCATAAGTCATCCGGGCCTAAGGCTGTTCAGATACAACAACCGCGACTGGTCATCCACCGGGGCTGTCGGTCACGACGGTGCGGCCGAGGAGTTCGTGGGCGATGCGGGTACAGTTGCAGTAATGCAGTAGTACTGTAATGCAGTAGTACAGTAATGCAGTAGAACTTCTTGACTGATTGGATGTCGCTTGACCTGATCCGATACTTCAGAAGATCATGGAACAGCGGGCCGTTCTGAGGGCATCGTCAGGGCGTGGGCGACGAGAGCAAGACGCGTGAGCGGGCCGCCCGGATAGACCGCGCGGCCAGACGGCATTCGAGTCGCGGAAGCGCTCGACACGGTAGAGCCGATCAGCAAGCGGGTGTTCGACGCCCTGGCCTCCCCGGTGAGCTCGGTACCCGGCTCGGTGGTCCCGGGCCGGACCCGACAGGCCGAATCGGTAGAAATCTGCTCCATCGCGTCATGGGCCGGTCACGCCACTTCGGCTAGCAACTCCGCTGCAGGAACAGTGCCTTGATGGTCGATCCCCACTCGTGGGCGATCGCCGCGGGCCACCCGGATGCGGGCAGGGGAGCGTTAATCACGTAGATCTGTCCCCCGAAGCACCGCCCGACCCGCAGCCGGGCCGGGGTGTCTTGCGGGGCCGTGGAGACCAGGACCATCGAGTGCCAGTGATACCGCCTGGCCAGCTGGCCAGCGAACTCCGCCTCGCCGCGCGTGGTGGCCGGGTCGGGGTTGAAGCAGATCACCTTGACTCCGGGGATCTTCGACGCGCAGCCACTTAGGCCATGACCCGACTGCGGCGAGCCCTGGGAGATCACGAGCATCGGCGCACGACGTGCCCACGCCAGTTTCAGGGCGGTGTCAAGACGGTCGCCTGGCCCGTCCAGCATGACGATCGCGTCGACGCGGGCGGGCATTCCCTGCTGCGGCCAGACGAACCAGCGTGCCGTGGCGGTGCCGAGCCCGCCGAGCATGATGAGCAGGATGAGCAGCGCGACCACGATGTACCGGCGGCGGCTACGCTGGCGATTCTCTCGCTCAGCCGGCCTTGCTTTTTGGGCGACCAGGAATTTTGACACCAAGCGCCTTCAGTAAGCGGTAAGGGCGGCGGACAGCAACCGGCCAGGCAGCTGGTCTGCCGTAGCCCGGCCCGGCCCGGCTCGTCGCGGACGAGGGCGCGGGAAAGCGGTCATGAGCTCCCCTGGCCGGCCGGCTTCGGCGCCGGCCCCCACGGCGGGCCGCCGGATACCTCCGGCGGCGCGAGCGTGTCCCGCCAGTTCGCCAGGTCAGTCATCGGCCGGGACGCATGATCAGGCTCGGCGGGCTGGCCGATGGCACTGGCTGGGACGAGCAGAGCGGATGCCGCACCGGCTCGCGCTGACCGGGCATGGCGGCCACGTCTTGGGTGCTGGATGGCCGTAGCGTCTGCCATGTCTCCCCTTCCCCCTGATCCGGGTTGCGGATCAAGGCCGCCGCCGGGCGGTCGGATCACCTGGCGGAGGCCGTCCCTGTGTGTTAGACGCCTGCGTGGGGTGAGAGGGTGACCGCGGCGTGAGCGCTATCACAACGACCGGGCACACCTAGGGCTGCGTGGGGTCGTCAAGGGGGCAATCGAGGAGATCGGGGGGCCAGGGCCGACGGCGCGAATGATGTGCTGCGAGCGCCCGGATGATCAGCCGCTGCCGCTCCGGAGCGGCTGGCCCCGCCACGGATGAATAGCGGGCGTCCTGGGAGGCGTTCCGGCGCCGGGAGCTGTTCCGGCGCTGGGAGGCGTTCTGGCACCGCCACGACGGCGTACTCCGCCGACACGGTCAGGTCGGCCTCGGGGAGGCCGGGTGCCTCGTCCTCCCAACGCCGCGCCCGGTGGCCGCGCCTCAACGCCGCCCAGGTGATGACCACGAGCACGGCGACGGCGGCCAGGATGGCCGCGCCGATCGCGGCGGCCCGCAGGACCTCCCCGGTACCGCGCTGCACCGCCGGGCCATTCCTGATGGCATGGTGCACCGCCAGAGCGGCGGCGGTCAGGCACGCGATCGCGGCGAGGCCGCGGCCCGCGCCGTGGCGTGCGCGGCGCTTAGGGAACCGACCGGGCATCAGGGTCTCCTTGTCTTGCCACCTGCGTCGCCGGAATCGTCGCCCACCCGAGAAAGTGTCGCCGCCTGCTCCGCGCCAGCCCGCTCGCGCGCCGTCTCTCAGCCATGGCGGGCCGACTTCCACCGCCCGTACGTCGCCTTCACGACCCGGCCAGAGTCAAGTTCCTCAGCGAGCCATTCGTGGATGGTCGGCCGCACGACGCCCATCCCCTCGGCTTCCAGCCGCAGGCCCAGGACGTTCGGCGTCATACCCATCACCCCGGAGCTCTCCAGCAGCTCGAGCATCCGCGTGCGCGCCGGGTTCACCGCGGGCTGGTCCACGTTCCCGCCGAGCCCGGCCAGTTCCTCACCGGACACGATCTCGCTGAATCGGCGGTCATACTCGTCGCCCGGCGCACGGCCGCCATGCAGGACTGCGGCGCGAGCGAATCCCGGAATATGCCCGGCGCGCTCCATCGTCCACCGCAGCGCGTAGTCCTCGCCGAACGCAGCCGTCAGAACCGCGTCCGGTTCCGGGCGGCGGTCTCCCAGCTCGGCGGCGATCCGGTGGATCTCCGCGTTACCCGGGCCGGGATCCAGCCGATCGAACTTCGCCGGGGCGACCTTCGCGTCTCCGTCGGAGACGATGCCCGATCCGGGATGCTTCAGCTTTGGCAGGATCCGTGCCACCGATGCATTATCGGGGATGATCATGCGAGCGTCGTTCTCACTGGCCACTCCCAGGCCGATCCGCAGCCGGCACTGCGACTTCAGGTCCCCGCCGCCGGTCATCGTGACGGTGCCGCGCTGCGTGGCGAGGATCGCGTCGATGGCCTCGGACCGGCCCAGCTGCACGATCTGCGTGCCCTTCCCGGCCAGGCGGGTGTTGCTGGTGCCCTGCTCGGGCGTCCGTGGGCCACCATGTGCGCCGAAGATGACCGCCATCTCGTCTATGATCAGCACGATCGCGGGCATCGCCGCCGTCGGGGTGATCTTCTCCCCGCCGGCACCGGAGTGGGCACGGGCGTCGATGCCGCGCAGCAGCGCGTCGAGCATCCGCTCGGATTCCTCGCGGTTCGTGGCCACCCAGTCGATGACCGGGCGAGGGGTCCTGCCCTCCAGCCACGGCTGGATCCACGGCAGCGCCGCCCGGCCGCCCTTCTGGTCGATCATGAAGATGACCGTGTCCACGCAGCGCCCCAGCTGGGCGATGAGGACGTTGATCAGATTCGACTTCCCGGCGCCGGTGAGGCCGATCAGCAGGACCTTCACCTCGCGGTAGAGGATCTCGCACACGGAACCGTCCTCGTAGGTGCCGATCCGGAATGGCCGGTTCACCGTGAGGTCGGACAGGTCGCCAGGGTAGGGCACCGTCTGGGCCAGGATGTCCCGCTCGGCGACGTGCATGAGGACCTCGCCAGCATGGTCGCCGCGTTCGAACCGCACCGCCCCGTCGCGCAGCCGCGCCGCGGTCTCCAGCGCCTCGGTGAGCCGCTCCAGCCTTGAGAACGTCACCTTCCCGGTCGCTGGCAGGCGCAGCCGGTACGTGTGCCCAGCGCGGGTCTCTACGCTGCCGGCGAGAGCGACGCCGGGCGCCCCGATCCTGGCCAGCAGGCTGGGCCACTTGCGCGCCTCGGCGGCCTTGCGGGCCGCCTCCGCGCGGCGGTTCGCCTCGGCGATGGCCCGCTCGTGGTGGCGGCGGGCCACCGGGTACAGAATGCCGAGGAACAGCGCGGGGCAGAGCAGCGCGAACGCCGCCGTTATTGTCCACGGGCTGGTCAGCTCGGCATAGATAACCCAGCCGCAGGCGACCGCGCCGCACGCCGCCGCGTACCCGGCGGCGACGCCGGTCCCGGTCACGGACGCCACGGCGATCACCGCCGCGAAGGCCGCCAGGGCGACGGCGGCCGCGACGCCCTCCCAGGGCAGCCGGGCGGCACTGCCCGCGGCCACCACGGCGTACAGGCCACCGGTGACGAGCGGCACAATTTCGGCGGCGCGCCGCCACGGATGAGGCTCAGTCTTGTTCCGGGCTTCCGTCACGTACGCTCTCCAGGTGGTGATGGTCATTGCCGTGAGTAATCCGTGAATTCCTCGCCGGGCCGGGGGTTCTCCAGCCTGTCGAGGTCGTCAGCGTGCGCGGCGCGGAAGATCCCGTTAGCTTCCGCCGCGTAGTCCTGCAGGCCGGCTGTCTGGGACGCCAGCTCCCTGAGGTGCTCCTGAACGTCACCGTGGACTGGCAGCTCATCGCCGAACCGGTCGGCGATGCGGCTGAACGACCCGGCGAGGGACTCGAACAGCCGGGGCAGCCCGGCGAGGAACCCAGCGAGGTCGTCCATGTTTTCCGGCTCGAAGGACCCGATGTTGTCGTCAATGGCTTCCGTCGCTGCTTCTACCGCACTGCTCACTCGCCTGCTCCTGCCTGGATTGTGGGCCAGATTCGGTGTGATGACCATCCCCAGGGAGCCGGTCGCTGGACCATCCGGTACGGGGACAGCTGCTCGGCTCTCCGTTCTACCTGTTCTATCTGTGACCTGACGCGAATGGCCTATACAGTTATCAGACCCTGATCGGCCGGGCAGCGCCAGCCATACACATGTCACCCCGCCGGCATTGCGCCGAACTCAATTCGTGCCGGACGTTAAGCCGCGATTCGCCGGGTTGCCTGCAGCGCTCAGGTCAAATGAGACTCAGGCCGACATGTCATCCGCCGAGACGACTCGACCCACCTGCGAGCCCGGAGCTAATGATGACCGGCGATGCCGAGCCGGTGCGGCAGATCGAAGGGGCGTTGTCCTGGCCTCAACCTCTCTCGACACCAGCGGGGCGATGACGCGCGACGGCCGGCGCAGCACGCCCGCCACTAGGCACGTCACGGCCGGGGCCACGCCGACCCGGCATGGCCCGATGCCGGGCACACGGTGCCTCAGCCAGCCGGCCTGGGGGCATCGGCGAGGGCAGGCTCAGACCGAGGAGAGCGTGGTGATGCCCGACGTACTTGCGTCCATGCCGATCAGCACCGGCCCGGCCGGTCCCGCCGTCGGCGCGAAGTGGCGGGTCAGAAGATCGCCGAACTCCTCGGCGCGCAGCGGCGGCGAGAAGTAGAACCCCTGCCCCACCGGGCAGCCGAGCATCTTGAGCGCGGCGACCTGGTCCTCGGTCTCCACGCCCTCGGCCACCGCCGATATGCCCATGGCATTGGCCACGTCGATGACGGCCCGGACGATCGCCGAGTCCACCGGGTCTTCGGCGACGCCCTGCACGAAGGCGCGGTCCACCTTGACCTCGTGCACCGGGAACTGCTTGAGGTAGGCCAGCGAGGAGTGGCCGGTGCCGAAATCGTCGATAGCCAGCCGCACGCCCAGCCGGCTGAGCTTCTTCATGACCTCGCGAGCACCGGAGAGATCCTCCATGACCGTGGTCTCGGTGATCTCGAACATAAGCAGCTCCGAGGGCAGGCCGGTGGTATCGAGAGCCGCGGCCACCTGCGACAAGAGCCCGTTCTCCTGGAACTGGCGAGGTGAGAGGTTGACGCTGATGGGGAGGTTCACCTCCAGGCGCTCCCGGATCGAGCGGATCTGCCGGCACGCCTGGTCCAGAACGTACCGACCGAGCGGCAGTATCAGCCCGGTTTCCTCCGCTATCGGGATGAACCTGGCCGGGCTGATCAGGCCGTTCGTGGGGTGGCGCCACCGCACCAGCGCCTCCGCGCCCACGATGCGCTGCTCGTCAACGGAGTAGAACGGCTGGTAATGCACCTCGAGCTCATCCCGTTCGAGACCCTTGCGCAGCTCGGCTTCGATCTGGAGCCGCTCGGAGGAGCGGGTTCCCATGGAAACCTGGTCGAACACCTTGTAGATGCCGCCCCCGCCCTTGCCCTTGGCCTCGTACATCGCCACGTCGGCGTTGCGAAGCACGTCGTCGGCTGTCTTACCCGGCTCGGTCACAGCGATGCCGACCGATACGCTGGCCACCAGCTCATAGCCGTCGGGCAGCACCATGGGCTGCTCGACCGCGCCGCAGATGCGCCGCGCCGCGGCGACCGCCACTTCTACTCCGGCCACGTCCTCCAGCAGCACCACGAACTCGTCGCCGCCGAAGCGCGCCAGCAGATCGCGGCTGCGCACCGCGCCCTTCATCCGGGCCCCGATCGCCACCAGGAACTCATCGCCGGTGATGTGACCAAGGCTGTCGTTGATGCCCTTGAAGCGGTCCACGTCAACAAAGATCAGGGCATGCGTCTTGCCGTCCAGCGTGGCCCGCAGCAGCGCCTGATCGAGGCGCTCCACCAGCAGCCTGCGGTTGGCCAGGCCGGTGAGGCTGTCGTAGAAAGCGTGGTGGTGGAGTTCGTCTTCGAAGGCTTTGCGTTCGGTGATGTCCCGGAAGGCGATCACCGCGCCAGACGGTATGCCCTCGCTCATGACCGCCGAGACCGTATACGCAACCGGGACGCTGTCACCGTTCTTGCCCCGGAAACGGGCGTCGTCCTCGCGGATGGTGCGGCCCGTGCGCATGGCTTCCCGGGCCGGCACGAGCAGGAACTCGGGCGCCGCGAGGGCACTATCGCTCAGCGGATCGTCGATCGTGATGTCCAGCGACGGCAGCTCGATCATGTCGGCTGCCGCCCGGTTGACGAAGGTCAGCTTCCCGCCGGCGTCGATGGCGCAGACGCCTTCTCCGATGTTGAGCGTGATCGACGAAAGCCGCTCGCGCTCGACGTGGACCTGCTGGTATAGCTCAGCGTTGCTGAGCGCCCCGCTCCCCACGGCGGCCAGGGCTCTCAGCAGGCCGCGGTCGGAGTCGTCGAAAGGCTCATCCCGTCGCCGGCCCGACGCCACCAGCCATTGCTGGCGATCAGCAACGATCATAGGCGCCGCAAGCTGATCAGGGCGCGGCTCGTCGGAGGTCAGGGTGGCCGCCGGGCTACGAAGGAGCCGTCGTACCGACCCCAGGATCGTCTCAAGCACCGCCTCACGCCGCAGCCCTCGGTTTGCCTCCAGCGTGACTTCATACAGCCCCTCCATCCGGGCGTGGTCATACAACGCCGCATACCTGGCGCTGATGAGCCAGTACTCCAGGACCAGGGCCGGGATCGCCAACGCTAGTGCCCACAGATGCGCCTGTATCGCCAGGGCCAAGACCACCCCAATCGATGCTCCCGCGCCAGCCAGCATGACCTGAATCGGAAGGTCGCTGATGAACTCTCCCCAGCTCGTCCCGATCGAGACCAAAACGGCGTCCACGAGAACCGTATTGACGACGAAGTACACACCCACGCCGAGCGTGACGGCCGCAATCTGACCCGCGGCGAGGGAATTCGAGGGGGGAGCGATGCCGCGGCTCACAGCCAGTCCCAGGCCCGCCGCGGTCAGAACCTGCCCCGTGTTGTAAGCCGACTTGACAGCAGGGCGGCGGCGGACCGTCTGAGCCAAGACGGTCGCCAGCGCGAGGGCACCCAACGTGAGCAGCGGTGGCACCAAGAGGGCGAGGATTACAAAGAACCCCTCGTCCATATGGAAGGTCTCTGACTCGCCACCCCGGTACACCACGACCGGCCAGACCCAGCTGCCCAGGAATAGTGCGCCCATCACAGCGACGATGATCCATTGAGCCTCGTCAACGTGCCACGAGGCCGATTGCTTCCATACGGCGAGAAACAAGGTAACCACGCCACCCATAACGGAAGCGGCGACGATGGCCCTGGTCACACGGGGCAACTTCATGGCTTAACCACCCGGCCGGGCCGTTGTCAGTTCCATGCAGAGCCGTCCCACACAGTGCCGTCCCAGGCAGAACCGTCCCACGCAGAGCCGTCCCAGGCAGACTCATTCCAGGCCTTACTAGCCCAGTCTTGGCCGTTCCACGCTGCGCCGGCCCAGGCACCGTCGTTCCAGGCCTTACTGGTCCACGTCCAGCCGTTCCAGTCTCCGCCGTTCCACGCGTAGCCGTTCCACGCCGAGCCACCGGATGGCAACTGCTCCCCGGACAGACCCGACCACAGGCTGGCGTTCCACGTGTCGACGGGGCCGGTGGGTGATAGCGAGACCGTCGCGCCCAGCGAGGTCGGGATCAGGTTGGCGGCCGACTGGTTGAAGCTCATCGGGCCTGAGGTGGCCGCGGCATAGGCATTGAGGGCGCCGTGGCCGTCGACGAACGGATTCCCGACCGGGCCGGGGCTGGTGTTGCCGAGCAGGCGGGCCTTTACCTGGTTGGGGGACAGCCCCGGGCTGTCGGTCAGTACCAGCGCCGCCGCCCCGCTGGTGATAGCCGCGCTAAACGAGGTACCTGAGCCGACGAAGTTGGCCGAGCCGACCCGAGCCGAGGGATAGTCGTCGTAGACCGTCGAGCCCGGCGCCGCCAGGCTTACCACTGACCGGCCGGAGGTGACCAGGTCAGGCTTGACCCAGCCATCGGGTGAGGTAGGGCCGACGCTGCTGAAGTCGGTCATCTCGTCGTCGGCGGTCGACGTCGAAGCCATATCGTCCAGGGCGCCCACCGTGATCACCAAGGGATCGTCGCCGGGGGAAAGGATGGTGCCATTGAACGGCCCGGCGTTGCCCGCCGAGGCCACCACCGCGATACCCGAGTTCCAGACTGCCTCCACCGCCTGGTCCAGGGGGTTGATGACCGTGGACTCGGTGGGCTGAACCCCTAGGGAGATGTTGAGGACCTTGATGCCGTACCTGCTCTGGTTATCGACCGCCCACTGCAGGCCCGAGATCACCGTCCCCAGGGTGGTCGTGCCGTCCGCCCCGGCCACCTTGATCGACACCAGATTGGCGTCGGGCGCTTCACCCGAGTACTGGCCGTCCGACGAGGCCCCGTTACCTGCGATCAGGCCGGCCACGAAGGTGCCATGGCCATAACTGTCCTGAAACGGGTTGTTCCCGCCGGTCAGGTCGACCCCGCCGATCAGCCGCCCGGCGAAGTCAGGCAGGTTGTCGATACCGGTGTCCAGCACGGCCACGGTGACCCCCTGGCCGGTGTCACCAGCTGCCGCCAGCTGGGTAGCTCCTGTCTGCTGCAAGAACACATCAGAAGGCGCGTGAGGCCCGGTCGACTCCGGGGTGGACCCGATGCTCACCGACACATCCGGCGTAACGGTGATACCCGGTATGGCCGCCAGCAGCGGCTCCACGAATGTGGGGATCACGGCATCGACCGCGTCGATGAGGTGGTACTGCGTCAAGACGGTGCCGCCCACTCCGAGCACGGCCAGGGCCGGGCTAAGGAGCCCGGTCGCGCTGACGATGACCGTCTCGCCCGCGCTCGCCGACGCCGCCGGGACGCCAGCCAGCGACGTGCCCGCTAACGCGACAGCTAGCGCCGCGCTCGCGGCGGCGATCCGCCCCTTCTTCCACCAGGCGGACCGTGTCCGATAGCCGGCTCCTGTGCCGGACGAGCAACCACGTCGCATTTGGCAGCCCCTCCCTTGGGGTGCTTTTTGAGGTATCTACCGTACGCCGGGAGGTCACCTTTAGAGGGAAATTTCAACAACACCAACCCGCCCTTTGAGGAAGGAAACGACCGATACCATCAATGCTCGTTCTTATGAAGTGAACTATCTTTAGGCGGAAGTGCGCCCTGAAAGTGCGCGACGCACTTGCCTGGCTCTAAACGCCCATGACGAAATAGGCCTCACCGGCAAGAAGTCATTGCCCGGGGGGCCGTTCCGGGCGTGCCGCGAGCAGGGCGTGCGGAGACCGGCCACGAGCGCGTCAGCCTGGGGCAGCGTGATCGGGCCGGAGACCTCGGCCAAGGGCACGACGCGGGTCCTCCAGCCAGGAAAACGACGTCATCGCGCAGGCAGCGACGCGAGTCGGGATGTCGCTGCAGATGGCAATCTGCTCGTGCCTAGCCTGCTCCGCCCGGGATTGCAGGGTCGGGACGATCCGTTCCTCGTAGCTTCGCCGCACCCGCTTGCCGATGGCATTGCTGATGAACCGGCCGGCCACCGCGAACACTGCGTTGGTGAGTTCCGCCGGGAAAGGCTTCTTTGCGGTCGCTTGGGCCGCGGCCGGGCGACGCCTTTACTCAGCGCGACGAGGCGGGATCGGGCGATTCCGGGTCTGCGGACCTGGGTTTCTTGTCGGGATGGTGGCGCTTGTCGCGTGCGTAGATGACCCCTGGCTTGCCGTCCCCGAGGCTGCGGCGGTCAAGCTCGAACAGCGTGGTCGCGGCCATCAGGTCGCTGAGCTTCGCGTAGCCATAGTTGCGGGAGTCGAAGTCGGGGCGCTGCTGGGTGAGGATATGGCCGACGGCGGCCAGCGAGGCCCACCCGTCGTCTTCGGAGGCCGCCTCCACGGCGTTGCGTAGCTGGCTGACCAGGGCTGTGTCACCCTTGAGCTTCGCGGCGGTGGCGCGCGGGGCCGGCTTGAGGACCGCGCCGGCCGGCGTGGTAGCGCTCTCGGTATAGATGAGATTCTCGATATAGATGAACTTGTCGCACGCCGCGACAAAGGGCTTCGGGGTCTTGCGCTCGCCGAACCCGTACACGGTGAGGCCGGACTCCCGGATGCGAGCAGCCAGGCGGGTGAAGTCGCTGTCGCTGGAGACGATGCAGAACCCGTCGAAGCGCCCCGAGTACAGCAGGTCCATCGCGTCGATGACCATCGCCGCGTCGGTAGCGTTCTTGCCGCTGGTATAGGCAAACTGCTGGATCGGCTGGATCGACTGGGCGAGCAGCTGGTCCTTCCAGCCCTTCAGGCTGGTGCCGGTCCAGTCACCGTAGGCCCGCTTGACGTGCGCCGTGCCGAGCTTGGCGACCTCGGCTAGCAAGCCCTCGGTGATCGCGGGCTGCGCGTTGTCCGCGTCGATGAGCACCGCGAGCTTGGCTGTGTTGTCGCTGGCCATCCTGCCCTCCTTGCCTCGGATGCTATCGGTCAGGAGCAGCCGGGAGCGACGGCCAGGTGCGCCTTGACAGTCTGCGAGGTCTTCGCCAGCTGACCGCCGGGCAGGCGGCGACCCGGGACGGCGGCCTGCGGGCAGGCGGCGACCCGGGGCGGCGGGCAGGCGGCGACCCAGGGCGGCGGGCAGGCGGCGGCCGGCAGGCGACAGGCGGCGGGCAGGAGGCGGCCGGGGCGGCTCCAGCCGCCGGGTGCGGGCAGGATGGAGACATGACCCGTTCCGCGCCGCGTCACGACCGTGATGCCGGCGGCCCCGCCGATGTGCTGGCCGCGAAGTCTGCCCTGCGGCATGAGGTGTGGTCCGCGATGCGGTCGGCGAAGGTAGCCAGGTTCCCCGGCGCCGCCGGACGCATCCCGAACTTCACGGGCGCGGAGGCCGCCGCGCAGTGGCTTCGCGCGATGCCTGCGTGGCGGGCGGCGGCCGCCCTGAAGGCCAACCCGGATTCCGCGCAGCTGCCGGTGCGCCAGCGTGCGCTGGAGGACGGCAAGACCGTTTACATGGCGGTGCCGCGGCTGGCCGGGCCGGAGCCGTTCTTTGCCCTGGATCCCGACCGCCTGAGCGAGTCGCCTCGCAAGGCGGCGTCCATCAGTGGCGCTGCCCGCTCCGCCCGGCGGGTCACGCTCGCTGAACTGTCGCCGGTTGACGTGGTGGTGATGGGCAGCGTGGCAGCGGGCGAAGACGGCGCGCGGCTGGGCAAGGGCGGCGGGTTTGCCGACCTGGAATTCGCGCTGGCCGCCGCGGCGGGCCTGATCGGGCCGCGCAGCATCTGCGTCACGACCGTCCACGAACTCCAGGTCCTCCAGGCCGGGACGATCCCCACCACCGGCCACGATGTGCCGGTGGACTTCATCATCACACCCGAGCGCGTCATTGACTGTCGGCCCCGGCAGGGCCCGCGGTCGGCCCCCGGCATCTGCTGGGAAGATCTGACCGAGGAGAAGATCGCGGCGATACCGCTCCTTTTTGGCACAGCGAGCCGCGCATCGGGCCCGGAGCACTCAGGCCCGGAGCACTCAGGCCCGGAGCACTCAGGCCCGGAGCACTCAGGCCCGGCAGCAGTAAGCCGGGGGCGCGCCCCGGCGAGGTGTCAGTCCGGCTAGCGGGCGGTGCGTGCACGCAGGCCCAGGAGTGGTTGGCGTATCCCTTGGGATTCCGCAGGTGCGCGGGCGATTCCGGCTGCACGGCGGCGCGGCGAAGGCGACATTCCCGGGCCCCGGTCAGTGGCCACACGGGCCGGGCGGGCGCCTCGGATCCAGCCCCGGCAGCTAGGCTTTGATGATCGGCCTGGTGTCTCTAGCCGGGGGGTGCATGATGCCAGACAAGCCGAAGGTAACCACGGGGACGGCTGCGGAGTCGCCGATGTTCTACGGGAGCCGCCTAGCGCTGCGCACGACCGGCCGCCAGGTCCAGGCGCTCAGTTCCGCCCATGCGCGGGACGGCATCCGGTCCGCGGCGCGTATCCGCGCCATGATCGCCCTCTGGATGGATGACCCGCGGCTGCGGGCGCGGATCGACCGGGTCGCCCGCGACTGGCAGTGAGCAGTCGCTGCGGATTGTGACGATCAGGGCTCCTGAGCCTGCCGATTCACCCGTTTAGGCCATAAGGGTGAGAATGTAATTCGATTTCATGACAATGATTGCGCTCTCACAATTTCTTTGGCGTAACTATTTGCATGCAGGCCGGGGGCTCGGCGGTGTGGATCCAGATCGGGCTCGGCATCTGGATGTCGGCGCCCGGTGGAGCTCGCGCTCGGCCAGCCTCCGGCGTCAATGCCGTGAAAGGCACCTTGATTTGTTCCGGCAGCAGAGTACCGGCCACGCCAGTTATGCGACCGCTGGTCTCGCTGGATTTGGCGGTCTGGCGGCTGGCCGTCGCGGGTGCTGGGTCAGGGTGGCCCAGCGTGCTGGGCGCTGATCGTGGGTGTCTCACGGGTGTCTCACGGGTGCCTCACGGGCGTCACTGTCGTGTCTGTGGTCGCTTTTGTCACTGGAGACGCAGGAGTTTCAGAGCGGCGCGGAAACCGGGGCCCGATTTAGCGGCTTATCCATGGCATTCCAATGATCTTGACGACTTCTCGGCGATATCTACTGGAAAGCCGTCAAGATCATCAGTCATCGCTCAGCTGGCGAGACTGGCGAGACTGCTGATGCAGGCGTGACTCGATTTGGGCGGCACCGCAGGCTCACGCGCCCGGTGGCCGAGCGCGCCGGGCCGGGCCGAGCGCGCCACGCGGCAGCGCACGCCGTGGCACCGGGAGCAGCCCTACCACCACGTCGATGCGCGCGGCATTTCATGATCCCGGTTGATTGGGCGTGCCAGGACACCCCCTAGCCACCGGGATCATGAAGGCCGGGGCCGCCTCGCCAGCAGCGGGGCATGCGCAAGAGGGCTCTTCGATCACGCGGCATAACACCTCGCTGACGGAACGTGACTGCCCGGCCCGGCGTCGCTGTCGCCCGGCTCCGCAGGGCAGGGAGCAGGTCGGGCCGCAGCGGAGCGCCTGAGTTGGTCGCCTCGTCCACCAGTTCGCAAGGCCCGACGGCGTGGTCAGGGCCTCGTAGTCGCACTCGGCCAGCGCCTGGATGGAGATGGTCACCTCGAAGCTCTCGGCACGGCCGCCCGTCAACCGTCTTTCAGGCTCGGGGGCGAGGCCAAGGCCGTTTGGGCGGTCCCGGGCGGGTAGGGCATCGCATCAAGACCCGAAACGGAGACGGGCCCCGGTCGGGCGCGGCGCCCCGTCGCACCCAGCCGGGCGCCGCCCGGACAGGAACACCCAGCCGGAGCGGGCGCACCGTTAGCGAAGCGCTCCTGGCGCTAGGCTTCCCGGGTGATACGAGGGATACTCGGCCGGAGGGTGCGAGCGATGGCCTGCCGCGGCGCGGGCCGCAAGCTGAGGTAGCGATGAGTCCGCCTGCACAGCGCGGCGTCACGCTGGTGGCCGGCGTGGATTCCTCGACCCAGTCCACCAAGGTTGTCTTGTGCCGGGCCGAAGACGGCGCGGTGGTGGGCCGCGGCAGCGCGCCGCATCCGGCCGGCCCCGAGTGCGATCCCGCCGCCTGGTGGACGGCGCTCCAGGAAGCCGGCCAGGGCCTGCTGCACCGGGCCGCGGCCGTCGGGGTGGCCGGGCAGCAGCACGGGATGATCGTCCTGGATGACGCCGGCCGGGTGATCAGGCCTGCCCTGCTCTGGAACGATCTGCGGTCCGCGGCCGCGGCCGCTGAGCTGATCATGGAGCAGGGCGGCCCCCAATGGTGGGCGGCGCACGTGGGGAGCGTGCCCACGGCCTCGTTCACCGTCACCAAGCTGCGCTGGCTCGCCGAGCACGAGCCGTCCCGCGCCGTCCGGACTGCGGCGGTGCTGCTGCCGCACGACTGGCTGACCTGGCGACTGCGCTCACGGGCGGCGGCCGCCCCGGCCGAGCCGGTCACCGACCGGGGCGACGCGTCGGGCACCGGGTATTTCTCCCCGGCGGACGGCACCTGGCTGCCTGGCCTGGCGGCGGTGGCGCTCGGCCATCCGGTCCGGCTCCCGCGGGTGGCCGGGCCCGCCGACGTGGTCGGGGAGACCGACTGGGGCGCGGCGGTCTCCGCCGGGACCGGTGACAACATGGCGGCAGCGCTTGGCCTGCGGCTCGGTCCCGGTGATGTCGCGGTCTCGATCGGCACCTCGGGCACCGCGTTCGCGGTCAGTGACGGGCCGGCCGCTGATCCCTCCGGCGCGGTCGCCGGGTTCGCCGATGCGACCGGCCGGTTCCTGCCCCTGGTATGCACGGTCAACGCCGGGCTGGTGTTGACGGCCACGGCGGCGCTGCTCGGCGCCGATCTTGACGAGCTCGCCAGGCTCGCGCTGGCGGCCGCGCCCGGCGCGGGCGGCCTGACCCTGCTTCCTTACCTGGACGGCGAGCGGACCCCGGACCGGCCGGGCGCGACGGGCGTCCTGGCCGGGCTGACCAGCACCAACGCGACCAGGGAAAACCTCGCCCGGGCCGCGGTCGAGGCGCTGCTCGCCTCGCTCGCGGACGCCGCGGACCTGCTCGCCGGGCCGGGACCACCGCGAAACCAGGTGCTGCTGATCGGCGGCGGGGCGCGGTCGGCGGCGGTCCGGCAGCTCGCTCCGGGAATCTTCGGGACCCGCGTCGCGGTGCCTGAGCCGGAGGAATACGTCGCGCTCGGTGCGGCTCGCCAGGCCGCCTGGGCGCTGGCCGGCACCCCCTCACCGCCTGACTGGCCGCGGCCGCCCGATGCGGGCTGCCCGGGGGAGGCCGGATCGGGAGGGCCCGGACCGGAGATCCGAGCGCGCCATGCGGCCCTTCGTGCCGCCACCGCCACCTGGGACCACGCCGCCTGGAAGGAGAGGAACTGCCCGTGAGCACAGATCGCTATGCGCCGGCACCGGCTGACCGGTTCTCGTTTGGCATCTGGACCGTTGGCTGGCAGGGCGTGGACGTCTTCGGAACCGCCGTCCGGCCGCCGATGCCGGCCGGGCCGACCGGCCGGGCTGACCGGCCGGGCGGGCGGGCCGGGCGCAAGCTCGCCGAGGTCGGCGCGTACGGGGTGGCCCAGCCCAACCTGGCGGCCGGCGAGAACTGGCGCGATCTGCGCGGATTCGCGCCGGACACCGGCGCCCTCGGCGCCCGGGGAATGGCCTTCGAGCGACTTGACCAGCTGGCGCTCAAGCACCTCTACGGTGTCAGGTAAACGCCAGGCCGCCCGGCTCACGCCGCCTCGCTGCAACAGCGGCCGACGGCCCGCCTGCGATCTCCTGCGCACCGTCCGGGCCGGGGACGCCAGAGACTAAAGTGACCGGCGTTATTACGAGACCGAGGGCAGGTGCGATGGCCGATGACTACGTGATCGAGTCGGTGGCCCGGGCTGTCCGCGCGACCCGGCGCAGCCGCGGGCTGTCACTGGACCAGCTGGCCGTCCGCGCCGGAGTGAGCAAGGGGGCCCTGGTGTCCCTGGAGAGCGCGGCCGCCAATCCGACCCTCGGCACCCTGGTCCGGCTGGCCGATGCGCTCGGTGTCCCGGTCTCGGCCCTGGTCGGAGGGGTCCGCGAGTCCACTGTGCGGGTGGCCGACGCGGCGACCGTCCAGCCGCTGTGGCAGGGACCGCAGGGTGGGTCAGCCCGCCTGTTGCTCACGACCGCGACGGCGGCGCCGGTCGAATTGTGGCGGTGGCGGCTGGAGGCCGACGAGGCTTACGACAGTCACCCCCACGCGGCGGGCGTCGTCGAGACCATCACCGTCCTGGCCGGTACCGCCGTCATCGGCGTCGATTCCGCCGAGCACGTGCTGACGACGGGCATGACGGCGACCTTCGCGGCCGACGTGCCGCATTCCTACCGCGGCCAACCGCCGTCGGGCGCCGAGATGCTGATGACGGTGCACCTGCCGGCCCAGCAGGCGATGTAACGATGTCCCCGGCCGGGCGGACTCCGGGCCGGCTCGGAGGGCGGCCTGCACCCCCCGCCGGGCCGGCGCTGGTAGCCTCTCGGCCCTGTGACTACCCCCGCTTTCGCGACCGATGATGAGGCGACCAACTCAGGCGCTCCGCTGCGGCCCGACCTGCTCCCCGCCCTGCGGAGCTGGCAGCGGGACGCGTATCAGGCGTATTTCCGGGCGCCACGGCGTGACTTCCTGCTGGTCGCGACGCCGGGGGCCGGCAAAACCGGCTATGCGCTGACGGTCGCGGCCGAGCTGCTGGCCCGCCGCGAGATCGCCGCGATCACCGTGGTCACCCCGACCGAGCACCTGAAGCACCAATGGTCGCGTTCAGCGCACGCGCTCAGGATCCCGCTTGACCCCTCCTACCGCAACGCGCAGGGCCGGGCCTCGGCTGACTTCACCGGAGTGGCCGTGACTTACGCGCAGGTGGCGGCCCACCCGGCGCTGCACAGGCAGCGGACCCTGAACCGGCGCACCCTGGTGATCTTCGACGAGATCCATCATGCGGGCGACGCGCTGTCCTGGGGCGAGGCGGTCCGGGAGGCCTTCGAGCCGGCCAGGCGGAGGCTCGGGCTGACCGGCACCCCGTTCCGCAGCGATGCCAACCCGATTCCCTTCGTGACCTACGCGCCGGACGCCGATGGCAGCAGGCGCAGCTCGTCCGACTACGTCTACGGGTACGGCCCGGCTCTGGAGGACGGTGTCGTCCGGCCCGTGATCTTCCTGGCCTACTCCGGCGAGATGCGGTGGCGGGCGCGGGCGGGCGACGAGGTCACCGGCACGCTGGGCGCCCCGATGACGCCCGATCAGCTGGCGCAGGCCTGGCGGACCGCGCTGGACCCCGAAGGGGCGTGGATCGCCCGGGTGCTGGAGGCCGCCGACCGGCGGCTCACTGAGGTGCGCAGGGGTATGCCCGACGCAGCCGGCCTGGTGATCGCGGGCGACCACGCGGACGCGCGCGCCTATGCCGCGCTGCTCCGCCGCATTACCGGGATCCGGCCCGTGGTCGTGCTCTCCGACGATCCGTCGGCGAGCCGCAAGATCGCCGGATTCGCGGCGTCAGGCGACCGGTGGATGGTCGCGGTCCGGATGGTGTCCGAAGGGGTCGACATCCCGCGGCTCGCCGTGGGCGTCTACGCGACGAGCGTGGGCACCGCGCTGTTCTTCGCGCAGGCGGTGGGCAGGTTCGTCCGGGCCCGGCGGCGCGGCGAAACCGCCTCGGTGTTCCTCCCGTCGATCCCCGCCCTGCTGGGCTATGCGGCTGAGCTGGAAGCCGAACGTGATCATGTGCTCAGCCGTCGTGATGATGCCGCGCCCGACGAGCGTGAGCTCGCCGAAGCGCGGCGCCAGCGTGACACCGCCGACGAGCTCGGCGAGCTGCCTTTCAAGGCGCTGGAGGCGTCGGCGCACTTCGACCGGGTGCTGTACGACGGCGCGGAATTCGGCGCCTCGGCCGAGGAGGAGGAGTTCCTCGGCCTGCCGGGACTGCTGGAGCCCGAGCAGGTCGCGCTGCTGCTGCGCCAGCGGCAGGCCGGGCAGTTCACCAGCAAGCGGGCCGGCCGGACCGGCCGGAACGAGGGCACCACGCCCGCCGCGGCCGGACCGGCCCCGGCGCAGACCGCAGCTGGTGCGCCATGGACCGCGCAGGCTCCCACGGCGCCCGCCGCCGGCACCACCAGGGAGAGCCTGGCCGCCACGCGCAAGGAGCTGAATCAGCTCGTCTCGGCCTGGCATCACCGGACCGGCCAGCCGCACGGGGTCATTCATGCGGACCTGCGCCGCGCCTGCGGGGGACCGCCGCTGCCGCAAGCTACCGGTGAGCAGATCCGGGCCCGCATCGCGATGATCCGCCGCTGGGCAACCTCGGGCCGCTGACCGTGACGCAGCAGCGTCAGCGGGCCCCGCGGCCAGGTGGCGGAGCGTGGCCACGCCAGGAATCCGCGACGCGCCGCACCTCACCGGTAGGTCCTGACGCCGAGGATGACCGCGAGGGCCAGGCCGCCCGCGCCGATGACGATGCGCAGGGGTTTCGCGGGCAGGCGGCGGACCAGTGCCGGGCCGAGCCAGCCGCCGAGCAGGAATCCCGCGGCCAGCGGTGCCGCGGCGGCCCAGTCAACCGGCCCGAACAGGGCGAACGCCACGCTCGCGGTGGCATTCGCGAGCGCCGAGACCACGTTTTTTACCGCGTTGATCCTGGCCAGCGGCATATCCAGCATCGCGGTGAGAACCGTGAGGGCCAGGATTCCCCCGGCCGCCCCGAAGTAGCCGACATAGACCGCCACCGCGAACAGGGCCGCGCGCAGCGCCAGGCTCCGCTCCCCGTCCGGCCGCGCGGTCAGGCCGCTGATCATCGGCTGGACCATCAGCAGCAGGGACGCGGCGCCGATCAGGACCGGCGCGACGGCCTGGAATGCCTGCGCCGGGGACAGCAGCAGCAGGGCGGCACCCGCCGCCCCGCCGGCCGCCGTCACCAGGCCGAGCCGGGCCACCCGGCCGCGCTGGCCGGCCAGTTCCTGCCGTGAGCCGGCCGCAGCGCCCGCCCCGGTGAACACCAGCGCGACCGTGTTCGTGACGTTCGCGCTGACCGGCGGCAGCCCGAACGCGAGCAGCACCGGATAGGAGACAACCGACGCGAGGCTCGCGACGGTGCTGGCCACCCCGGCCGCCACGCCCGCTGCGATGAGCGCCAGGACCTCGGGCAGGTTCACCACAAGACTCAAGCACACTCCGGCGGCGCGGGCGCCGGGGGAACCTGTCCGCTGCGCGCCCTAGAATCGCCGAATGGCCTTCCTCGGCGCCGACCCCGACCCGACCGCCGCCGACCCCGCACCCCGACCGCCGCCGACCCCGACCCGACCGCCGCCGACCCCGACCCGACCGCCGCCGACCCCGACCCGACCGCCGTGTTGCAGGTACTGCGCCGGGTCTTCGGCTACGAGTCGTTCCTGGACGGGCAGCGCGAGATCATCGACCATGTCACCGGCGGGGGCGACGCGCTCGTGCTGATGCCCACCGGCGGAGGCAAGTCGCTGTGCTACCAGATCCCCGCGCTGGTCCGGGCGGGGACCGGCGTGGTCATCTCGCCGCTGATCGCGCTCATGCAGGACCAGGTGGATGCCCTGTCGGCGCTGGGCGTGCGGGCCGGGTTCCTCAACTCCACCCAGGATCCGCTCCAGCGCCGGGAGGTGGAGGCCGCCTTTCTCGCCGGTCAGCTCGATCTGCTCTACCTGGCGCCGGAACGGCTATGCGCCGAGCCGACCGCTAGGCTGCTCGATCGCGGTACCATCTCGCTGTTCGCCATCGACGAGGCGCACTGCGTGGCCCAGTGGGGGCACGACTTCCGGCCCGACTATCTCGGCCTTTCCGTGCTGCACGAGCGCTGGCCCACCGTGCCGCGCATCGCGCTGACCGCGACCGCCACCAGGGCGACCCGCGGCGAGATTGCGGCGAGGCTACGCCTGGCGGAGGCCCGGCAGTTCGTCGCGAGCTTCGACCGCCCGAACATCACCTACCGCATCGAGCCCAAGACCGAGCCGAGACCACAGCTGCTGCGGCTGCTGCGTTCCGAGCACGCCGGTGACGCGGCCATCGTCTACTGCCTGGCCCGCACGTCCGTAGAGGCGACCGCGGAGTTCCTGGTCAGCAACGGGATCGCGGCGCTGCCTTACCACGCTGGGCTGGACGCGAGGACCCGGTCGGCGAACCAGGCCCGGTTCCTGCGCGAGGACGGCCTGGTCATGGTGGCCACGATCGCCTTCGGCATGGGCATCGACAAGCCCGACGTGCGGCTGGTCGCTCACCTGGACCTGCCCAAGTCGGTCGAGGGTTATTACCAGGAGACCGGCCGGGCCGGACGTGACGGCCTGCCCGCCACCGCCTGGCTGGCCTACGGGCTTCAGGACGTGGTGCAGCAGCGCAAGCTGATCGAGAGCTCCGATGGCGACCAGGCCCACCGCCGTCGGCTCGCCATCCATCTCGACGCCATGCTGGCCCTCTGCGAGACCATCGAGTGCCGCCGGGCCCAGCTGCTCGGCTATTTCGGTCAGTCCGCCGCCCCGTGCGGCAACTGCGACACGTGCATCTCGCCGCCACTCGCGTGGGATGGCACGGTCGCGGCCCAGAAACTGCTGTCGGCGGTGTTCCGGCTGCAGCGCGAGCGGCGCCAGAAATTCGGCGCCGGCCAGCTGATCGACATCCTGCGCGGGAAGTCAACGCCCAAGGTCGTCCAGCACGGCCACGACTCCCTGACCGTCTTCGGGGTCGGCACCGAGCTCGACGACGGGGCGTGGCGCGGCGTGGTGCGCCAGCTGCTCGCCCAGGGCCTGCTGGCCGTCGAAGGCGAGTACGGCACGCTGGTGCTCACGGACGCGAGCTATGCGGTGCTGAGCCGCCAGCGCCAGGTGATGCTGCGGCAGGAACCCGAGCGGCCAGCGCGCGCCGCCAGGTCCCGCCGGGCCGCCGCCGGGCCGGCCGACCTGCCCGCGGCGGCGGCGCCGGTGTTCGAGCAGCTGCGCGCCTGGCGCGCAGCGGCCGCCAAGGAGCAGGGCGTGCCCGCCTACGTGATCTTCCACGACGCCACGCTGCGCCAGATCGCCGCCGAGGTGCCCGCGACGCTGGCCGGGCTGGCCACCGTGAACGGCGTCGGCGAGGCCAAGCTCGCCAAGTACGGGCAGCAGATCCTCGACACCCTCGCCGCCGCCATGCCCGCATCCGCCTGATCACCGGCCGTGGGTAGCGCGCCGCGCCGCCTCAGCCCTGACCTCTGCGGCTGCTGCCCAGCCGGGCCATGAGCGCGGCCCCGAGGCTGGGGTAGATCCGCAGCATGCGATCGGCGCCCAGCACCTGCAGCACGCGCAGCACGATGGCGGCGTTGGTCACGACCCGCAGCTCGGCGCCGGCCGCGACCGCCATGTCATGAGCGTGCAGCAGGTGGCGGACGCCGGTGCAGTCGCAGAAGACTGTCAGGCTGAGGTCCGCGATGACGACCCTGACGCCCGGGGCGAAGGCGCCGCGCAGTCGCTCGCCGACGCTCTCCACGTTGGCAATATCGATCTCGGCCGGCAGCGACACGATCACCGGCCGGGTCAGACGCTCCGAGTCACGCATTGCGAGCTCATCCTCGGGTCCGGGAGGGTGGCCATCGGGCGCGGGACCTGGCGCCGGGAGGGCAGCTCGCTTCGCGAGCAGCGGCGCAAGGCTTCAAACTCACCTAGCGTAAGCCATTGCCTACTATAAGCGCGGGCAGAAACGCTGAGGCGGCGGTCGTATCTGAGCCCATGCCGCTGAGCCCGCCGCCACAGCGCCGCGGCCGCGAACCGGGCGCCGTCTCTGCGTGTCCCGGCCCAGATTCGGATACGTTCTGTAACTTGCTGACTACTCTCTGAGACTAAACGGGACCTGTGCCTGGCCCCGGTACCCAGAAGGACTCAGCATGCTGCGGAAACATCCAAGGCGGCTTTGCTCGGCCGTCATGAGCTTAGCGATCACTCTCGGGGCGGTTCCCGCCATCACGGCGCTTCTCGCGGTCACCACCACCGCGGCGGCCCGCGCCGACGACGTGACCGCCTCGCAGGACAACCTGCGTACCGGCTGGGACCTCGCTGAGCCCGGCCTGAGCCCGGCGGTGCTGCGCAGCGGTCGCTTCGGCCGGGTGTTCGCCAGGCACGTGCGGGGGCAGGTGTACGCGCAGCCGCTGGTCGTCGGGCCGACCCTGATCGTGGCGACCGAGCGGGACTGGGTATACGGGCTGAACGCGGTGACCGGCCGGGTCGAGTGGTCAGATCACCTCGGCCGGCCATGGCCGGCGGCGGAGACCAAGTGCACCGACCTGACTCCGACGGTCGGGATCACCAGCACCCCCGTCTACGATCCGCAAACCGGCGCGGTGTACCTGGTCGCCGAGATCGCCAAGCGGGCTCCCACCAAGCCGGTCTTCAGCCTGTTCGGGATCGGCGCGACCACCGGGCGGATCACCGAGCGGGTCCCGATCGGCGGCCGCCCGTTCAACGACTCACAGCTGCGGTTCGATGCCTTCGACCAGTGGCAGCGGCCCGGCCTGCTGCTGCTCGGCGGCCGGGTCTACGCCGGATTCGCCTCGCACTGCGACATCCAGCCCTACGCGGGTTTCCTGGCGGGCGTGGACGTCGCGACGCGGGCGGTCCGGCTGTGGACCGACGAGGCCGGGCTGACCGACGAGCAGGCCGGCATCTGGCAGTCCGGAGGCGGCCTGATGTCCGACGGACCGGGCCGGATCTTCATCACCTCGGGCAACGGCGTTTCCCCGGCGCCGGGGAAAGGCTCCGCGCCGCCCGGCCAGCTGGCCGAGTCGGTGGTGCGGCTGGCGGTGCTGCCGGACGGGCGCCTGGCGGCCAGGGATTTCTTCAGCCCGGCCGACGCGCCCGCCCTCGACGCCTCAGACACCGATTTCGGATCCGGCGGGCCAGTGGCACTCCCTTTCGGCAGCAAGGCGTTCCCGCGCCTGCTGGTGCAGGCCGGCAAGGACGGCCGGGTGTTCCTGCTCAACCGGGACAACCTGGGCGGCCGGATGCAGGGCCCGGGCGGCACCGATGCCTATGTGAGCAAGACCGGGCCGTTCGGCGGCCAGTGGGGCCATCCCGCGGTGTTCGGTGACACCACCACCGTCTCCGCCCGCGATTCCCGCCGCTCCAGCGACTACGTGTACTACCTGGGCAAGAACGACTACCTGCGTGCGCTGAAGTTCAGGGTTAACCACGCCGGCAGGCCGAGCCTGGCCGCGGTGGCGAACAGTACCATGCGGTTCGGGTTTAGTTCCGGCTCACCGGTGGTCACCTCGGACGGGACCGACCCCGGTTCAGCCGTGGTGTGGGTAGTCAGGGCCGAGAACGAAAGCGGCGCCCGGGGCACGCTGGACGCGTTCGCCGCCGTGCCGTCCGCCCGCTGCGCGCGCCCGTGCGTGATGCGGCCCATCTGGTCCGCGCCGATCGGGACGGCCAGCCAGTTCTCGATCCCCGCCACCAGCGGCGGCTACGTGTACGTGGGCACCAGGGACGAGCAGGTACTCGCCTTCGCCAGGCGCACCCGTGCGCCGCTGGGCCGGGCCGCGCCGGTCACGTTCGGCCAGACCGGCCTCGGCTCGGCGGCCAGCCGGGAGATCAGCGTCACCGCCTCGGCCCGGGTAACCGTGTCCGGCGTCACCGCGAGCGCGGGCAGCGCGCCGGACCCGTTCACGGTGGGTCAGGTGACGCTGACCGCCCCCGGCCGCCAGGCCGCCGCGCCGGTGACCTTCCCGGTCACGCTCCGGCCCGGTGACTCGCTGCGCGCCCGGGTGACCTTCCGCCCGGCCAGCCGGGGCGGCACGACCGGCGCGCTGTCGTTCGCCACCCCGTCGGCACGGTACGGCGGGACGCAGGTGCCGCTGTCGGGCGACGGGACGAAGCCCGGCCTCTACGCGCAGCCCGGTGCGCTGTCGTTCACCTACTCCAACGAGCACGCGACCGGCAAGGTCCCGGTCGGGACCGCCGTTTCCATGACGGCCGAGATCACCAACGGCGGCACCGCGAGCGAGACCGTCGAGTCAGTGACCGGCCCCACCGGCCCGTTCACCGTCGTCGGGCTGCCCCGTCCAGGCACCTCGATCCGGCCGGGAGCCTCGATCGTCGTAGCGGCCACCTATGCGCCGCGCCGCGCCGGGCCTGGCTCAGGCTTGATCACCATCAGGGAGAAGAGCGGCGCGAAGGTGACCGTGCACCTGTCGGGTGCCGCGCTGCCGCCGGTGAGCGTTCTCACCCCGGCCCCGGCCCGGGTGCGGCTGGGCAAGGTAGCGCTCGGGAAGCGCGCCACCGGCATCATCGAGATCACCAACTCCGGCAACCTGCCCGCCTTGGTGACCATTGCGGGCCCGTTGAGCTCGCCGTTCACCGAGGTCTACCGGATCCCGCGCGGGCTGCCGCTCACCCCTGGCAACGAGCTGACGATCCCGGTACGGTTCACCCCGTCCGCGACCGGCACCACGACCGCTCGTTACGATCTGACCTGGACCGACCTGCTCGGCACTCACACGCTGCACGTCTGGCTTTCCGGGACGGGAGTCAGCTGAGTCATGCGTTATCAATGGACGGTCGGTACTATCGCCAACCGAGCCGCCCGGCAGCCTGGCCGGCCTGCGAGCGCACCAGGGAAGACTGACCTGAGGGAGCGGCAATGCCTGAAGTCAATGACTGGAACAGCAAGATCATCGCGGAGTTCCGCGCCAACGGCGGCCGCGTCGGCGGCCAGTTCGAGGGCGCCCCGCTGCTGATCCTGCACACCGTGGGCGCCAAGACCGGCCAGGAGCGGGTGAACCCGGTGATGTACCAGGCTGTCGGGGACGGCTATGCGGTGTTCGCCTCGAAGGCCGGCGCGCCGGACAACCCGGACTGGTACCACAACCTGCTGGCCAACCCGCAGGTGCGTGCCGAGATCGGCACGCAGACCATCGAGGCCACGGCCCGGGTGGCCGGCCGCGAGGAGCGGGACCGGATCTGGACGGCGCAGAAGGCGGCCTATCCCGGTTTTGCCGAGTACGAGACCAAGACGACGCGGCAGATCCCGGTCGTCATCCTGCACCCCGACCATTAGCTAGGAGCGGCTGACCGCCTGCTTGACCAGGTTGCGGCCGAAGTCCCAGATCAGGCCGCCGCCCTGGTGCGCCTCGGTCATCACCTCGGCGAACGCATCCTGGAACAGTGTCACTTCGGCGTCGCCGATCGTCAGCGGCGGCAGCAGCTTGACCACTTCCATGAAGTCGCCCGCGACCTGGGTGAGGATCCGGTGCCGCCGGAACAGGGTGCCGACGACCATCTGCGCGAACAGGCCGCGCCGGGCCGCCTGCAGCATGTTCCAGCTGGCCCGTAGCTTCAGGGAGCGGGGCTTGCTGAACTCCAGGCCGATCATCAGGCCCCGGCCGCGCACCTCGGCGAGCAGCTCATACTGATCGACGAGGCCGGTGAGCGCCGCCTGCAGCGCGGCGCCGGTCCGCTCGGCGTTGGCGACCAGTTGCTCGTCCTCGATGACGGCCAGCGACGCGAGGCCGGCCGCCATGGCCATGGCGTTGGTGCCGAACGTGGAGTCGTGCACGAGCACCCGGTCCATGGACGAGTAGACCTTGCCGAAGATCCAGTCCTTGGCCAGCGTGGCGCCGACCGGCACGAACCCGCCCGACAGCGCCTTGGCGACCGTGACGATGTCCGGCTCGACATCGTCGTGCTGGTAGGCGAAGAAGCGCCCGGTCCGCCCCAGCCCGGTCTGGACCTCGTCACAGATGAGCAGCGCGCCGTGATCGTGCAGCAGCTTGCGCGCACCGGCCAGGAACCCCGGGGGGGCCACGTACACGCCCTTGCCCTGGATGGGCTCGACGATGAGCGCCGCGACGTCGCCCTTGCGGAGTTCGGCTTCCAGCGCGTCCAGGTCGCCCAGGGCGATCATGGCGTCGGGCAGCAGCGGATCGAAGCCACGGCGGAACTCCGCGCTGCCGTTGATCGACAGCGAGCCGGCGGTGAGCCCGTGGAAGGCGTGGTCGCAGAAGATGATCCGCTTGCGGCCCGTCGCGTACCTGGCGAACTTGAGCGCCGCCTCGACCGCCTCGGTGCCGCTGTTGCCGAAGTACACCCGGTCCAGCCCGGGCGCCTTGGCCAGCAGCTGCTCAGCGAGCAGGCCAGGCAGCAGCGCGCAGTCGAACTGCACCAGGTCGGCCAGCTCACCGTCGAGGACATCGGCCAGCGCGCGGCGCACGACCGGGTGGTTGCGTCCGACCCCGAAGACACCGAAGCCGGTCAGGAAGTCGGCGTAGGAGTTGCCGTCGCGGTCGTACAGATAGGCACCCTCTGCTCGCTCATACACCTTGTCGAAGCCGATCGCATGCAGCATGCGGGGCAGCTGGGGGTTGAGATAGCGAGCGTGCAGTTCGTATCCGTCCCCGCGCCGGGCGGCGAGCAGGCCGGGCAAGTCGAATCCCATGAGAGCAGTCTGGAGGTCCGGGCCGCCGGTTCGCCGGCCGACCCCGAGATTTGCGCGCGCCAGTCGCAGGCAGGCAGGGGCGCGTCGCAGCCGGCCGGGCGGGCAGGCAGCCCATACCGTAGGAACGTGACCACCTGCCAGGTCCCGGGCGACAGCTGCCCGCAGTGCGCGCAGGCCGATCTTCGTCCCTACGGGAACGGCTCGAAGTGGATCTGCCCCCGGTGCTTCTTCATCCTGCCCTGTTGCGAGGGCGGCGAGGTCCCTGGACCTGGCCATGCCAGCTGAACAGCTCCGGGCCGCCGCGGCCGCCCGGGTCTCGTGGATGCGGGAGTGCCTGGCCGAACTGGTGAACTGCGAGTCACCGTCGGCGGAGCGCACTGCGCTCTCGCGGTGCGCCGCGCTCGTGGACGACATGGGCACCGAGGTGTTCGGGCGGCCGGCCAGGCGGGTGACCGTCGACGGGCGCCCGCACCTGCTCTGGGCCGCTGCTGCGCCGCGGCCGGTCCTCATACTCGGGCATTTCGATACCGTGTGGCCGCTCGGTACGCTGGCCGACTGGCCGTACACGGTGACGGACGGCATCGCGTCAGGGCCCGGGGTCTTCGACATGAAGGCGGGCATCGTCCAGGCCCTCGCGGCGATCGCCTTGAGCGGTCACCAGGACTCCGTTTCGCTGCTGGTCACCGGCGACGAAGAGGTAGGTTCGCCGTCATCGCGGAGCCTGATCGAGGACCAGGGCCGGGCCGCCGGAGCCGTGCTGGTCTGCGAGCCGAGCGCCGACGGCGGCGCGCTGAAGATCGCCCGCAAGGGGGTCGGCGGCTACCAGATCAGCGTCGTCGGCCGCGCCGCGCACGCCGGGCTCGAGCCGCAGCTGGGCGTCAACGCTGGTATTGAGCTGGCCCACCAGGTGCTGGCGCTGGAGGCACTGGCCGACTCAGGCGCCGAGACGACGGTCACGCCGACCGTGCTGGCCGCCGGGACGACCATGAATACCGTGCCGGAACGCGCCCGCGTGACCGTCGACGTACGGGCCTGGACCGGCGCCGAGCTCGAGCGCGTCGACCGGCAGATCCGGCGGCTCGCGCCGAGCCTGGCCGACGCGGCCGTTACGGTCACCGGCGGGATCAACCGCTATCCGCTGGAGACCAGCGCGGCGCTCGGCCTGTACGAGCTGGCCCGCGGCGCGGCTGTCGACATCGGGATGGATCCACCGGAGGGAGTGCGCTCGGGCGGCGGATCGGATGGCAACCTGACCGCCGCGCTCGGCACCCGCACCCTGGACGGGCTCGGTGCGGTCGGCGGCCGGCCGCACGCCCGCGACGAGCACACCGACGTCAGGCAGATGCCAGACCGGGCTGCCCTGCTCGCCGCACTGATCGGCAGGATCTCCGCCCTCGGCTAACCGCGCCCTCGGCTAACCGCGCCCTCGGCTAACCTCGCCCTCGGAAGGTTGTTACGGGCTCCGGGCCAAGGAGGCAGCCACATGGATCAGTCGCTGGTCAGGGAGCTGCCCCCGGTCGTGTCCCTGGGCGGCAAGCCGCTCCCCCTGGTCGGGCGGGCCCGGCTGTATGCGTGCGGCATCACGCCTTACGACGTCACTCACGTTGGCCACGCCGCGACGTTCGTCTGGATCGACACCCTGGCCCGCGTGCTGCACGCGGCAGGCACCGAAGTGATCATGTGCCGCAACGTGACGGACGCCGATGACGTGCTGCTGGCCGCAGCCAGCCAGGCCGGCGCGCCCTATGACCGGTTCGCAGCCATCCAGCAGTTCTATTTCGACCAGGACATGGCGGCGCTAGGCGTCCGGCCGCCCGCCGTCGGGCCCCGGTCACACGCCTGCGTGAGCCAGGTGATCGAGCTGACGGCGGGCTTGCTGGCGCGCGGCGCCGCCTACGAGCGCGACGGCCAGGTCTTCTTCCGCGGCGGCGGCGTGCCGTCCGCCGCCGGGCTTGACACCGCGACGGCGCGGCGGCTGGCCGCCGAGTACGGCGACCAGCCTCAGGCTGCCAAGGACGATCCGTTCGACATCCTCCTCTGGCGGGCGTCCGGACCGGCGGCTCCGGCCTGGGCCAGCCCGTGGGGGCCCGGTCATCCGGGCTGGCATGCGGAGTGCGCGGCGATGGCGCTGCACGCGTTCGGCCCGACCGTCGATGTGCAGGCCGGCGGCGCTGACCTGCGCTTCCCGCATCACGCCTACCAGGCCGCGCTGGCCGAGGCGCTGACCGGCGTGACCCCGTTCGCCCGGGTCAGGCTGCAGGTCGGCGTGGTCAGGATCGGCGGAGCGAAGATGGCCAAGTCCGCAGGCAACCTCGTCCTGGTCAGGGATCTGCTGGCCAGCTACCCGCCCGGGGCGCTCCGGCTGCTGATCCTGGACCGCCGCTGGGACCAGGACTGGGACTACGACCACGCCGGGGTGGAGGCCGCCGCGGCCAGGCTGGAGCGCCTGCAAGCGGCCGCGGGGCGGCCGGCACCCGTCATGCCCGGTACGCCCGACGCTGCGGTCACAGCCATCCACGCGGCCCTGGCCAGCGACCTCGACGTGCCCACGGCGCTCGCCATCGCCGAGGACAGCGGGGGTCAGGCCGCCCGGGTTCTCGGTGCCCTGCTCGGCCTGTGGTGAGCGCTCCACTGGATGCACGTTTGGTGCGATAATCCGCACGTGAGCACGCCGATGGTGACCCGCCCGACGGGAACGAGCCTGCAGCGGCTCGCCGAGCAGTCCTGGGACCGGAACGCCGCCGATACCGAGCTGTACTACGAAGACCGGCGCTGGAGCGGCACCGACCTCGCCGAGCGCGTCCGGCGGGTCGCCGGCGGCCTGCGCGAGGCGGGGCTGCGGCCCGGCGATCGGGTCGTCGTCTGCATGGCCAACTGCCCCGAGGTCAGCATCACCTACCACGCGGTATGGCGGCTGGGCGCAGTCACCACACCGGTCCTCTTCCTGCTCAGCGAGGACGAGCTGCGGCACGTGCTCACCGACAGCGCGGCGGCGCTCGTGGTCACCACACCCGAGATCCTCCCGAAGGTGACCGCCGCGGCGGCCGGGGTCGCCAGCCTGCGCGACGTCGTCGTGGTCGGCGATCCGCCTCCGGAGCTGGGCGGCGAGGTGCTGTCGTTTGCCGCGCTGGAGACCGCGGGGGAAGCCGGGCTGGTCGACGCCGAGCCATCGGAGCTGGCCGCGCTGCTGTACACCGGGGGTACCACCGGCCGGTCGAAGGGGGTGATGATCAGTCACGACGCCCTGTCGGCGTCGGCCTGGTCGGCCACCGCCACGTCCTACCAGGAGGCGCTGCGCTCAGCACTGCTGCCGCTGCCGCTGTCGCACGTCTACGGGCTGATGGTGAGCGTGATGAGCCTGCACGCGCCGGATCCGGGGACCTCGGTGCTGATGCGCTGGTTCGATCCGGCAGGCTGGCTGCGGCTGGCGGCACAGTACCGGGTCAACATCAGCCCGCTGGTCCCCTCGATGCTGCAGATGCTCCTGCAGCAGCCGCTGGAGGACTACGACCTGTCGGCGCTGATCCGGCTGAGCAGCGGCGCGGCGCCGCTGCCGCGGCAGGTGGTCGACGACTTCGCCAAGCGGCTCCCGCAGGTCGAGATCGCCGAGGGGTACGGCTGCACCGAGACGGCCGCGATCATCTCGACGTCACCGGCCGGCGCGGCGCGCGTGGGCAGCGTGGGCAAGCCCGCGCCGGGCGTGGACCTGCGGATCGAGCGGCCGGACGGGTCGGCGGCCGGCCCGGGCGAGGACGGCGAGATCTGCGTGCGGGGCCCGATGGTGATGACCGGGTACTGGCACGCGGAGCAGGAAACAGCGCAGGTGATGCGCGGCGGCTGGCTGCACACCGGTGACGTCGGCAGGCTGGACGCCGACGGCTACCTCTACATCGTCGACCGGATCAAGGACCTGATCATCCGCGGCGGGTACAACGTCTATCCCCGTGACGTCGAGGACGTCCTGGTGAGCCACCCCGACGTGGTGGCCGCAGCCGTGGTCGGCAGGCCCGACGCGAAGCTCGGCGAGGAGGTGGTCGCGTTCGTGGAGCTGCGCGCGGGCGCCACCACCGGGCCTGGCGAGCTGATCGAGTACGCACGGCATCATCTGTCGGCGGTGAAGTACCCGCGCGAGGTCCGCATCCTCGATGCGATCCCGCTGACCAGCGTCATGAAGATCGACCGTAAACGGCTTCGCGCGCTGGTCGCCAGCTCCTGACCCGGACCGCGGGCCTGGGCCGCGTCCGGCCCGATTGCGGGGGATAATCGGGGATCAGGCGCGAGGTAAGGCGGCGGGCCGATGGCTGAGGTGGCTTCCGAAATAATCCGGTGCCCGAACTGCGGACGCAGGAACCGGGTACCTGCTGCCGCCGCCGGGACTCCGCGGTGCGGCCATTGCCATAAGCCGCTGCCCTGGATCGTCGATGCGGGCGACGACAACTTCGCTGAGGTCGCCGAACAGTCGCCGGTGCCCGCGGTGATCGACCTGTGGGCGCCCTGGTGCGGGCCCTGCCGGATGGTCAGTCCCGCGCTGGCGCAGGTCGCGGGCGAGCTGGCCGGTCGGATCAAGCTGGTCAAGGTCAACGTGGATAACTCGCCGGCCCTGCAGCGGCGTTTCGCGGTCCAGGCGATCCCGACCCTGCTGGTGCTGCGCGACGGCCAGGTAACGGCGCGCCAGGCCGGGGCCGCGCCCGCCGCGGCGCTGCGGTCCTGGGTCGAGGCGGCGATCGGGCCGGCTAGCTAGCGGCGGCGGCACACCGCCGGCTGAGCTTACTCAGCGGCCGGTCAGGACGGCGATGGCGAGGGCCACGACGATCGCGTTATAAAAGAAGCTGAGCACGCTGTGCACCATGACATGCCAGCGCAGCGATGGCGCGGTCACGCTGACGTCGGAGACCGCGAATGAGGTTCCGAGCGTGAAAGCGAAGTACATGAAGTCATCGGGACCCGGGTACTCGCGGCGCGGGAAGTCGAGGCCGCCGGCCGGTCCGCCCGCCATGCCGCCTGCCGCTCCGCCCGCCGGTCCGCCCGCCATGCCGCCTGCCGCTCCGCCCGCCGGTCCGCCCGCCCGGCCGCCTGTCACGCCCGGCCGGTAGTAGAGACAGCCGTAGAACCGCGCGTAACCCGCATGCAGCAGCATCCACGCGCAGCCGATGGCAATCGTGCCGAAGAACCTGATGTCAGGCCCGGTCCCGGGGGCGTCACCGTGCGAGATCACCACGCTGGCACTGGTCATTCCGACAATGCTCGCGGCCAGCGTGAAGGCGAAGTTAAACCGCGGGCTGCCGAGCAGCCGGAGCCCGTGCAGGCTGGCCGGGCCGGCTGGGCCGCCGGCCGGGCCGGCCGGGCTGTCCTGTCCCCGGCGGAGGCGTAGCACGACCGCCCCGACCACCAGATAGGAAATGGCGACGAGATCCCACGCCACGAGGTACCGCAGCTCGACGCCCGCCGTACCCGAGCCGACCGTAAAGCCGATACCGATGACGATCAGGGTCAGCTCGACGAGCCGGGTGCTCAGGTTGGCGGCCCACCGGGCGGCGGCCCGCGGCCGCGCCGCGCCTGCCGCGGGCCCCGCCGGGGACATTGCCTCCTACGGCATCTGGCCGGGCACGGGCGCCCGCGCCGCGTCCGCGGCCGCCCATTCCGCCTGGCCCATCTGCCAGTGGGCCCGCACTACCAGGGTCTTGGCCGCATGGTCGCCAACCCGCTGGCGGTAGTGGGAGCAGAGAATCGTGATCAGGCCCACCAGCCCGATGAACAGGGTGTCGATGATCAGCAGGATCCACCTGATCACCAGCTGCGTCTTGTTGGCGCGGTCGCCGTCCTTGCTGATGATCCGCAGGCCGAGCCACTGCATGCCGAACGTCTGGCCGCCGTGGCCGTACGGCCTCAGCACCCAGTACCAGATCATGATCAGCAGCGCGACAACCACCGCGATCAGCCACCCGATGGCATGCATCAGCCCGCTGCCACGGTCGCCGATCAGCCACCATACGATCCCGGGCACGATCCCGACCAGGATGTCGTCGATGATGTACTGGATGACGCGGCGCGGCGTCACCTTCGTCTCCTGCCGCGGAACCGGCGAGGCCGCCCCGACCTGGGGCAGGCCCCCCCACTCCGGTCCGGCGCCAGCACCGGCGGGCGCGCCACCCGGGGACGCGCCGCCGCCGGACGCACCGACCTGGGGTGTGCCCCCCGGGGACGCGGCTCCCGGAGTCTGCGCTCCGGGTGCGGAGCCCTGAGACGGCCCGCCCCACTGCTGCCCGGGCGGGACGCCCTGAGGATCGCCGCCCCACTGTCCTGGCGTGCCCGGCTGAGGTCCGCTCGTCATGTGATCCCCCGATCCTGCGCCCGGCCATGGAAGGCGGTTGCACGGCAGCCATCATCCCCGCGCTGCCGAAAGGCGCTCCATGTTCTTACCCAGTGTGATGGTCTAAACACGCTCAGTTCAGGACATGCGAGCTGCGTAGGCGACCGCCACCTCGGCCGCTAGTCCTGCGTTGTCGGCGATCAGCCGCTGGTTGACCTCGACGCTGCGGCCGGCGGTGAGCTCCTCGACCAGGGCCAGGACCGCCGGGGTGACGGCCTGCCCGGTGACACCCGAGCCGCGTACCCGCTCCACCGCCTCGGCCAGCACGGGCTCAATGTCCAGCTCGGCCGCGGGTGGCTGGGCCAGCAGCAGCCCGGCCGACGGACTCAGCTCCCAGTGAGCCGCCGCGACGCTGGCTGCTTCCGCGCTGCTGGTCACCACGGCCGACACGGCAGGGCCTCCGGCGGCACTGTAGAACATCGGCAGCGTGGCGGTCCGCCAGCCGAGGACCGGGACGCCAAGGGTCTCCAGCAGTTCCGCGGTGGCGCTGACGTCCAGGATCGACTTTGCGCCGGATGAGACGACTACCGCGCCGGTATGCGCGATCTGCGGCAGATCTCCGGAAATGTCAAGACTGTGGGCATACCCGCGGTGCACCCCGCCGATGCCGCCGGTGCCCAGGAACCGGATGCCGACCGCCCGGCATATCGCCAGCGTCCCGCCGACGGTGGTGGCCCCGAGCCCGCGCTGGACCATGCAGGGCGCGATATCGCGCGCCCCCACCTTCCGTGCGCCGCTGCTCCCGGCCGACGCGAATCGCCCCAGCTCGGCCGCGTCGAGCCCGACCCGGACCGTTCCGTCGATGATGCCGACGGTCGCCGGGAGCGCGCCAGCCGCGCGGACCCTGTCCTCCGCCGCCTGTGCCGCCTCAAGCCCGCGTCCTCCCGAGAAGCCGTGCGAGACAAGCGTCGTCTCCAGGGCGACGACGGGGTCCCCGCGGCCCAGAGCCGCAGCGATCTCGCCGGTGATCCGTGGCGCGAACGTCATGGCATGGCCCCCATTTTCGCGACGGCCCGGGCCGCAGCCTCCAGGCCAAGGTCGATGCCGCCGACCAGATAGCCCGCTGCGAACGCGTCGCCGGCGCCGGTCGCGTCGGCCGGCCACGTCGGCAGCGCCGGGTAGACCGTCCCGCCCGCGAGCACGCCACGCGGCCCCAGCTTAACCACGAGCTCGGCGCCGGGCAGATCCCCGACCAGGCCTGCCTCCGCCTCGTTACCGAACACCACGTCCGGGCGCAGCCGCGAGATCAGCTCACGGAACCGTTCGACGCCGTAACCGAGCAGCGCGGCGGTCGACGACAGGTCGACACTCAGCCGGGCGGCCCCAGCCGCCGCGGCCGCCGCGGCCAAGGCCGCCCCGCACACCGGCTCGGCGACCAGGCTGTATGCGGGCAGGTGCAGCCATTCGCAGCCCGCCACCCACTCGCTGTCAATGTGACTGGCGGCCAGCCGGGGGCCTACGCCGCGGTCGGTGAGCATCGATCGAGCGCCACCGCCCGCCGACAGCGAGACGACCACGCCGGTGTGCCCGTCGATCACCGGCCCTACGAGATCGATCCCTCGCCGCCGGACCTCGCCGGCTACCAGGCTGGCGGCCAGGTCACTACCGCGCGCCGCGATCAGCCGCGCGCTGCCCCCGAGTTCGGCCACCCACGCGGCCACGTTCGCCGCCTGGCCGCCGACGGCGGCGCAGATGGAGGCGTCAGTATCGGTCTCCTCCGCGACCGGTCCCGCGAGTGCGACCACGACATCGAGATGGGCATCGCCGAGAACGCAGATCACGGCGCGTGGCCCGGTGCCGCGCACATGATCGCAGCGTAGCGACCCCAACGCGGGCCGCCCCCGCGAACCGCCCGGCAGACCCCTTCTTTGCGGCATGAAGCCAGATCAGCGATTGAATGCGCGTGACCGTGCGCGATCTCACCGTCACCGGCGCCAGCTACGGCACCGACATGACCAGGATCGGCGTGGTAGTGGGCTGGGTTGTGCCGCCTGCGGGCTCGACCGTGACTCCGACCCGATCGCCGGCCCGCAGCCCGGCGGCGAGCACCGGGGCCGTCCGGCCCTCGGCGGGCTGCGGGAGCAGCCCGGCCGAGCGGATCCGGGGCGGCCCCAGCAGCCAGAGCTGATAGACCTTCGCGGCCGACAGCGGCGGCAGCCCGCTGGCCGTGAAAATCAGCTTCTGCTGGCTGGTGGCGACCACGACGGTGCCGGTACCGCCGACGGTCGAGCGCGCGGTCACGATCCGGGCGCCTGGCGCGGTCAGCACGGCCGAGATGGCCCGTTCCTGCGCCCGGGCACTGTCAAGCTGCCGCTGGGCGCTGGAAAGGGCGAAGCCCAAAACGATGGCGGCAGCCAATCCTGCCGCACCGAAGGCCACCGCGAGCCGCGGCAGCCAGGCCCGCCGTGCCCGCGGCTGCGGCCGCTCGAGCGCCAGCGGGGGAAGCTGCCGAGTGCGCGCCGCGGCGCCCATCACCCGCTCCTTGAGCTGCGGCGGCGGCACCCTGGCCACGGCCACGGCCAGGCGGCCAGCCGTCTCGAGCAGGCCGCGCACCTCGTTGTCGCACGGCTGGCAGCGGTGCAGGTGGCGCTCGAACCTGTCGCGTTCGGATCCCTCGATGGCGTCGAGCGCGTACGCGCCGGTCAGGGTGTGCAGATCGTGGCGGAGGAGCTTCACCAGCTCACCCCCATGCAGTCGCGCAGGCGGATGAGACCGTCGCGGATCCTCGTCTTGATCGTGCCGAGGGCGACTTCGAGGAGCCCGGACACCTCTCGGTAGCTATAGCCGCCGTAATAGGCGAGCGAGATCGACTCGCGCTGCACCTCGGTCAGCGAGCCCAGGCAGCGGCGCACCCGTTCGGCGTCCAGGCTGGCCTCCACTGCCTCAGCCACCTCGTCCGTCGCGGGCACGACCGTCGCCGCCGCGGACTTCTGATCCCGGTGAGCCTCGGCACTGGCCGACCGGACCCGGTCGATGGCCCGCCGGTGGGCGATCATCATGACCCAGGTAGCAGCACTGCCCTTGCCCGGATCGAAGCGGGAGGCGGTGCGCCACACCTCGAGCAGGACCTCCTGCGCGACCTCTTCGGACTGGGCGGGATCCCGCACGACCTTGCAGATCAGGCCGTAGACCGGACCGGCCAGCCGGTCGTACACGGCCTCGAACGCGCCCTGGTCACCGCGGGCCACGCGATCCAGCAGCCGGTTCAGGTCGGGCTCGCTGCCCCCGCCGGGATCAGGACCCGGCTGCGATGCGCGCATATCGCGTGTGCTCATACCCAGTATTCGGGGCGCGCCAGCGGGCGGATCGGTCCGCAGGGTGCCGGATTTCAGGTCAGCATGCTCGTGCGGGCCCAGCTGGCGCGGCGGGCCGGTCCTGGCCGGACTGGCCCGCCGCGTCGCTCAGGTGGCTGGCGCCACCTGACCCGGCTAGCGCCGGTGGCGGCTCGCGGCACTGGCGAGCTCGGGCACCAAGAACCTGGCATCCACGGTTCCCACCCCGGATGCGAGGTCGTAGCCCGGCAGCGCGTCGAACCCGTGCACGGTGTGCAGCTTGCCGCCCTGGGTGAATGACACCGTGTTGCTGCCACTGGTGATGTCCACGATGCCGGGCGCGTGCCGGGCCAGCAGCTGATACAGGTAGGGGTTGATCAGGCCGATCGGGTGCCCCGCGACCTGGTCGGCCAGGGCCACGATCCCCGCGAACTCGGGGGTGGCCTCGCTGGTGCCGCAGGTCTCGTACCAACCGGCGGCCTGGCCCTTGAAGCTCTGGTACATGTCGGCTGCGCCGTTGCAGGCACCGCTCATCGAGATGTCAGGCACGCCGCGGCGGTCTCCGACCACGTTCCGCACGCCATCCTGGTAGGCGGGGCGGCTGAAGATGATCGACTTGCCGCCGCCGCCTGCCAGCGGGTTCGGGCCGTTGTTGCCGGCGATGAACTGGTTGGTCGGGACGTTGTAGGTGTCATTCCACACGGTCGGCGGGCTGGTCGGCTGGCCGGCCGCGTTCAGGTGCAGCTGGGCCCCTCCGACGCCGGTCACCAGCGGGTCGCTGTCCGGCCACGAGGTCACCGGGTGCAGGTAGTAAGTAACGCCGTTGTAGTGCACGTCCGCCGCGCCGCTGTCACCGGAGGCCGCCAGCACGGTCACGCCCTTGCGCGCCGCGTCCTTGTAGGCGCCGCGCAGGTTGAGCAGCGACTGCCGGGACGGAAACGTCTGCTCGGTCGCGCTGAAGCTCTGGCTGACCACGCCGCCGAGGTGATGATTGATCACGTACTCCTCGGCCTGGACGATCTGCGGGAACCCGGTCGTGCCCTCGTTCTCGGCCGTCGGGGTCTCGACCAGCAGGATGGCCGCGCCGGGGGCGATCGTGTGCGCGTACTCGACGTCCAGGTCGGTCTCGCCCGCCCAGCCGACCCGGTTGGAGTTGGGCTTATAGGGCGCCACCTTGCCGGCCGGCTGGATCACCCGCAGCGAGGGCGGCGCCGGCAGGCCGGCCTGCTTATCGAACACGTTCAGGTCGTGGCGGACCGTCGGGGACCCGTACGAGTCGACGATGACGATCGTCTGGCCGTGGCCGTTGACGCTCTTTCCGCGGACCGTCTGACGGTACAGCGCGGGCAGGTCGAAGGCCTGCTGGAGCTGCTCGGGCCGGTAGCACGCGATGCCGAAATGCTTCTCGCAGAAGGCTGTGGTGGGCGGTGCCTTCAGCGCGCCGGCGATGTGGATCACGTCCGGGCGGATGACGACCACCGCGGCCTGCGAGCCGGCCGTGGCACCGGTGACTGCGGCGGGCCCGGCAACAGTCGCGCCGCTCACAACGGCGGCGAGCGTGAGCGAGCCGGCGGCAGCAGCCACGGGCATCCTGAAACGCATGAATTTTTCTCCCTGGGGGCGGGGGCCGGGGGGTTTGACCGCGCCTGGCCTACCGCAGGCGGTGAATGCGCCAACGGCAGGACCGGCTGGGCGTAGATTTTCCTGGAGGGCACATTATCGCGAGCCTTGGTTGATTCCTAGCATTCCGGCCTCAGGATCGCTCGAGCACAACGAACGGGATCTCCTGCTTGTCCTGCGCTGATACTCCTCGTAGCGGGCCAGACCTCGGTCACCTCGCGCCACAGGCCAGGCTTGCACTGCGGGGTGGCCGTGCGGGCGGCGCGTCGTCACCGAACGCTCTCAGATCTCCGTCTCGCTGGTTGGATGGCAGGCCGCCGACCAGGAACGGGCGCTCAGCGTAGCGTGGATGCACCGGCGGATCGGAGACGTCCAGATGAAGCTGAAGCTCGACCTGCACGACATTTACAACCGCGGCCAGGACATCGATCGCGCCCTGCAGGACATCATCGATGAGGCGGTGCGGAAGAAAGCGCCGCTGGTGGAGATCATCCCGGGCAAGGGCTCTGGCCAGCTCAAGAAGCACGTGCTGCGGTTTCTGGAGCGCAAGGACATCAAAGCTCTCTACCACCGCGTCGAGAAGGATTCCAAGAACTTCGGGCGGCTATTCGTGCACTTCCGCTGGAAGTAGGGCGCAGATGAGCACGAGGGCGAGGCTGATAATAGGGCGCGAATAGCCCGTGCTTTTGAAGATCAAGATCCAAGCCGAGGAACGTGCTGACCGAGTTTCCTGACGACCACCCGCGCTATCGCCCCAGGTGCGCCAGCTAATATCTGGCCTCTGTCTGGTCAGCAGCCACCGGATAGCCGACGATAGGCGGCCCAGGCGGAATCGTAAGCCCGAGCCCGCGCGGGCCCGGAGTCCTGCCCCGAGCCCGGCGCGGCCCCGAGCCCCCGGCCCACGGCCCTGCCCCGCCAGGGCCGCGGGCCCCCCAGGCCCGGTAGATCACCTCAGTGCGCGTCCTCGCCCGGCGGCTAACCGATGACCCGGCTGGTCCGGCGCATGGCCCCGGGAACCCCGCCCGCCCGGCGGGCGAGCCCGGCTACCACCCGCAGTCGTCGCGACCAGCGCGGCGGTTTCCGGTGGCGCGGTGAGAAAGCCGCGCGCTCCCACATCTGCGGCATTGTGAAGTCACTTGCATTTGCCGATACCCAGGCGAATCCCATTACTACTCCCCCGCGGCCGTGATCGGTCCGGATAACTGATGACGGCAGTCGTTTCCCCGGCCGCTTATAGTTCCACGCCGCTTATAGCGGCGTCCAGCGACATGCCGGTAAGCGCAAATCATTGCCATTCGCATTCCTACACTGACGATGTTTATGTATTTTCTTCGGTTATTGCTGCCGGATATCCAGCCTCGTACACATCATCGCCAGCGGGGCCGCCGGGCGCCATCCACGAATCGGGGGGTCCCGGACGACCGCAATGCCTGCACGACCGGCCAGGGCGGTATGTACTTACTGTCCGGGATCTCGTGGAAAGATAAAGATGGGGTCATGAGGGTCGTGATCCGGGTGCTGATCACCGCCGCCCTGTTGTGGCGACAGCGCTGGTGCCTGGCATCGAGCTGCTCGCCGGCAGCGCAGCCTCGCGGGCGGGAACCTAATCGTGGTCGCGCTGATCTTCGGTATCGTCAACGCGGTCCTGAAGCCGATCGTCAAGACGATCGGCTGCCTGTTCTACGTGCTCACGCTCGGGCTGTTCGCACTCGTGGTCAACGGGCTCCTGCTCTGGCTCACTAGCTGGGTCGCGGGCAAGCTGTTCTTGCCGTTCCATATCACCGGGTTCTGGCCTGCGTTCTGGGGCGCGATCATCGTCGGCGTCGTCGGATGGCTGCTCAGCCTGGTCCTAGACCAGGACAGGTCGCGTGACCGGCAGGCCCGGTAGCACTTCTAGGGCCCGCTAGCGCTGGGCAGTCAGGCTCTCGCCATCAGGCCCTTACGAGCCGGGGCCGATCCTGGCCGCCCGGAATCCGCCTGCCGACCGACATATTCGTCGTAATGTGATGCTGCGAGCCAGCGGAACGCAGCAAGGGAGGTCTGGGAGCCCGGCGCCTGGAGATAGCCGGCCCCATCAGCATGAGCAGCCAGATCAGCAGCAGACGTCCTGGCGAGGCGCCGGCCAAGGGCAGCTGGCCGCTGCAGTCGGGCACGGTTCCGCCACTGGCCGACTGCTTCAGCCCGCGGCCGGAGACCGGGTTCGGCCCCACCAGCAATCTCGCCCCGGGCGAGACGGCGGTGCTCACCCGCCCCCAGGCGACGGACGGGCAGTCGCTAGCTGGTGCCGGCGGCACAGGCAAGACGCAGTTGGCCGTCGCGTTCGCGCACTCCCTCTGGCAGGACGCCGCCACGGATCTGCTGGTCTGGGTGCCGGCGGCTAGCCGCGACGCGATCTTGACCGGGTATGCCCAGGCGCTCGAGGCCATCGGCGCCAGCGACCCGCAGGATGATCAGGACACCGCGGCGGCTAAGTGCCTGGCCTGGCTGGCCGGGACCAGCCGGTCATGGCTGGTCGTGCTGGACGATCTCGCTGACCCGGCCGACCTGGCGGGGCTGTGGCCGCAGGGCGCCACTGGAAGAGTGCTGGTCACGACCAGACTTCAGGCGGCCGCGATGCGCGCCCCGGACCGGAAGATCCTGCAGGTCGGGGCCTTCAGCCGACGCGAGGCGCTTGGCTACCTGGCCGCGAAGCTCTATGACGATCCCGACCAGCGGATCGAGGCCCTCGACCTCGCCGAGGATCTTGGCTGCCTGCCGCTGGCGCTGACCATGGCGGCCGACACGATTGCCGGATCAGATCTCGGCTGCCGCGCTTACCGCGTCCAGTTCGCCGGCCGGCGACAGCGCATCAAGCTGAACGCGACCGATGGCTTCGGAGTCACCACTGCGGCAGCCTGGTCGCTGGCTCTCGATCATGCCGACCTGATGCCGCCTGCCGGGACGGCACGGCCTGCCCTGGCGCTAGCCGCGATGCTCGGCTGTGGCGGCATTCCCGGCGCCGTCCTGACCAGCCGGGCCGCGTGCGATTTCATCGTCGGCCCGCAGCGCATCGGCGCGGCGGAGGACGAGGCCGACGCCCGCGCCGCCCTGCAGAACCTGGCCCGGTCCGGGCTGGTCACCATCGACCCAGCCAGTACCGCGTATACCGTCCGGATGCATCACCTGGTCCAGGCGACGATCCGCCAGGTCCTGCCGCCCGCGGTCCTGGCGCAGACCAGCCAGGCCGCAGCTGACGCGCTCATGCAGGCGTGGCCGCAACGCGAGACCAACCCGCTGCTGGGCCAGGCCCTGCGGGGCTGCGCGGCCAGCCTCCACCAGGCCGCAGCGGAACTGCTCTGGGAGCCCGAAGGCCATCCGGTGCTGCTGCGGGCCGGGCGCAGCCTGGACAGTGCCAGGCTGACCGGGCCAGCCATCGGCTACTGGCAGATGATGGCCGAAACGAGCGCCCGTATTCTCGGTGCCGGTCACGCCCAGACCCTGCAGGCGCACGACAGCCTGGGCGCCGCCTACGAGGCCGGAGGACAGCTGGACCAGGCGATTGGCGTGCACGGCCAGAGCCTCGCCGAGCGAGAAAGGATCCTGGGTCCTGGCCACCCGCAGACCCTGACGGCACTCGGCAACCTCGCGCGCTCCTGCCTGGCCGCCGACCGGCTGGCCGACGCGATCACGCTGTACGAGCGCGCCCTGGCCGGCCGGGAGTGGGTGCTCGGCCCTGACCATCCGGACACGCTGGCGGCGCGCAGCGACCTGGCCGCCGCATACCGGTCGGCCGGCCGCGTGGGCGATGCGATCAACGTCTTCGCGCGCTCGCTCTCCGACCGTGAGCTGGCGCTCGGGCCCGACCATCCGGAGACGCTGACCGCGCGGGCCGACCTGGCCATCGCGCTCCATGCGGCCGACCGGCTGAACGAGGCGATGCCGGTGTATGAGCGCACTCTCTCCGACCGCGCGAGCGTACTTGGCGAGGATCATCCGGACACCATGGCCTCGCGCGCCAGCCTCGCTTACGCCTACCGCGAGGCGGGCCGGCTGAAGGACGCGATCCCCGTCTACAAGCAGACGCTAGCCGACCGGGAGCGCGTGCTCGGCCGCGATCACCCGGACACGATGACCACGCGCGCCAACCTGGCATCCGCCTACCACTCCGCGCGGCGGTTCAAGGAAGCGATGGCCCTATACGAGCAGACCCTGGCCGACCGGGAGCGGACCCAGGGCCCGGACCACCGTGACACGCTGACCGCCCGGGGCAACCTAGCGTCCGTCTACCATTCGGCGGGACGGCTGGCCAGCGCGGTCCCGTTGTACGAGCAGACCCTCGCGGGCTGCGAGCGAGCGCTGGGCGCTTACCACCCCGACACCCTCACGTCGCGGGCCAACCTCGCCGCCGCCTACCACGCAGCGCACCGGCTCACCCAGGCCACCGGACTGCTCGAGCGGACCCTGGCCGACTGCGAGCAGGCCCTGCCGCCCGACCATCCGCTGACCGCGACGATCCGGGAGAACCTGGACACGCTCACGCGGGGCTGAGGCGGCGCCAGTACCTGAGGGCGCCAAGAGCCGCGGTCAATGGTATGCGGTTGAGGGTCCCGCCCCGGGGCAAGATCCGGCCATGTCATTGAAGCCATATCTCGCCACCGGGGCCGCGACAGCCGCCGCGGCGGCGATCGGCGGCGCCGCGACGGATGTCAACAGCCAGTGGTACCGGCAGCTCGACCTGCCCAGCTGGCAGCCTCCCGGCCGGGTCATCGGCCAGGTCTGGACGGTGCTCTACACCCTGATCGCCGCCTCGACCGGGCGGGCCGCCGACCGCGCCGCGCCGCCGCGGCGGCGGCGCCTGGCCACGGTCCTGGGCATCAACCTCGGCATCAATGCGGCCTGGCCGTGGGTGTTCTTCCGCGGGCACCGGCCGGCCCTCGGGGTGGCGGTGATCGGCGCACTCGAGGTGTCCTCCGTGGCACTCATCAAGGAGGTGGCCAGGACCGACCGGAAGGCCGCCGCCGCGCTTGTGCCCTATCTGGGGTGGAACCTCTTCGCCCTGATCCTCAACGCCACCATCGCGGCCCGCAACTCCCCGGCCCGCCCCGGCGGCTGAGTCCCGCCAGCCCGGGCCCGGGCCAGGCTCGCGAGCCGGGCATCTGGCCATGAGCAGGCACGCGAAGCACGCAGCGAAGGGGCGGCGCAGCGCCAAATTGACAGCACCGCGGCGCGGGCCGGTTAGTCGAGGACAAGTCCCGGAGTAGCATCCCAGCCGACTATGCGCAGGACGGCCCGCAGCTGCTGCGGGACATTGTGCAGCACCAGGCGCCTGCCGCGGCCATCGCCGTCTGAACCAGCCAACAGGATGATCGCCCGCAGGCCGGCCAGGTCGCAGTAGTCCACGTCACCCAGGTTGAAATGGATCTCGCCGGCCGCGCCGCCCGATAGCTCTTTGAGCGTCCCCACCAGGGCAGGGTAGGTGCCCTCATCGATCTCTCCGGCAATCGCCAGGCCCGGCGGGCTGCGCGTCTCGGTGATCCGCAGAACGCCGTCGTCATGCACCACACGACCCTGTGCAGTACCGGAAGACTCACCATCGGTGAGCACCTCAGCACCAGGCCCGCGCGCTCAGCCAGCAGATACGGTACGCAAAGCCACGAATGATCATAAAGACTCCTGATCAGCAGTGACGGGATTGACCTCGCCGACCGCTGTCAGAAGGTGCCCCGGCAGACGCCGGAAGGACACGATGATCAACGTCGACGTCGGACAACCGCGGGAGTCTGGGCGGCGTCGTGACGACCTTTCCAGTATGCCGGATGTCGGGAATGGCGCAAACGCCAACGGCCGCCGGCCACGAGCGAGCGCAGCCTGAGCCCAGCCAGGCTCTGGGGAGACCTGCTCTGACCGGCCGTGACTGGCTCTGAGTTACATTGGCCTGACGGGATGTGCCCAGGTCATCGAGGGGAAGAGCCGGCCAGGGCCCGGGCGTTGCGTGCTGCCGGAGCGCAGCCGGGGCGGACCGCCGGGCGGAAACGCTTCCCGCGCGTCCTGCCACCTTCAGCCAGCGGGGAGCGAAGGTCTCGGGTGAGCTGTCACGAGAGCAACCAGTCAGATCGCCGGGCCCGGCGGCGCGGCCGTCCGCCCCTGCCAGTTCGCGCGATCATCGCGTCCGCCGCCCGCGCTGGGCGGTACAACGCTGGGCGGATACTGCTGGTCGCCATCGCGGTGTCGACCGTCGCGGCTACCGCGGAGATCACCGTTCACTCCCTCATCGACCGGACCAACGTACCGCTGTCCATCACCGGGGACCTGGGCGCGTCCGGGATCAGCCTGCTCGGTGTGATCTTCCTGTCAGGATTCCTGAGCCAGCTCGTGGGCGAGGCCGGGCACGGCCGGGCCCACAAGGGCGTCCTGGACATACCGCGGAAAATGCCGTGGCGCCGGCTGATCCTCGCCGACCTCACCGTGGTCGTGCTGTTCGTCATCGGCTTGTTCGCGCTGCTGATCCCCGGGCTCATTGTGATCAACCTATTCGCGGTCGTCGGCCCGGTCGTCGAGATCGAGAACCGGCCGGTGCTAGCCGCGTTGCGCCGGTCCGCCCACCTGGTCCGCCAGCACTTCTGGACCGTCGCCCTGCTCGCCACGCTGCCCGTCGCCGTCGCCGACGAGATCACGTCCGCTGCCCCTCACTCGGATGGCGTGGGCGCCCTGCTCGCGGCGATCGCCATTCGGGGGATCGCCGGAGGAGTGATCGAGGCGGCGCTGGGCCTGGTGCTGGCTGAGCTGTGCTACCGCCTCATCGAGCAAGACCGGCCGGTCTCGGCGGGCGGCAGAGATGGACCGCCGCGGGACCGGGTGTCCGGGCCCGGTGCGCCGCCATCTCAGCGATGACTTTCTGGTGGCCGCACGGTCTACCACCACGGGCGCCCGATTCGGAGGCGCGGATCACGGACCGGCGGCGAGAATAGCCAGGATCCCTTACTGAGAAAGGGCGAACGACATGTTGGCGAGCAGCAGGGCCTTCAGCGGCTTCTCGGTCGATGACCTGCACCAGGCGCGGCAGTTCTACGGCGAGACACTCGGGCTGGCGACGTCCGAACGATACGGCCTGATGACCCTGCATCTGCATGGTGACAGGGACACGCTGGTCTACCCGAAGGAAGACCACGTGCCGGCCACGTACACGGTCCTCAACTTCCCAGTGGACGATATCGAGGCAGCGGTCGACGAACTGACCCGGCGTGGTGTCCATTTCGAGCGGTATCCGGGCAGCTCGCAGGACGAGAAGGGCATCAACCGAGGCGAAGGACCGTATATCGCCTGGTTCAAGGATCCGGCAGGCAATGTGCTGTCGGTACTTCAGGAGAAGTAGGAGCATCCGGCAGGCGCGGCCGCACCGCGGGGCGCCCGCCGGGCCCGCCACGAGGCCATCCGCAGCTGTTTCATTAAGGATAAATGGGGCATAGCGGTATGCTGGCAGGTACCTGAACTGGCAGGTACCTGAACTGGCAGGTACCTGAACTGGCAGGTACCTGAAGGCGCAGCCATGTACCAGCCATATCCGTCCTCGGGACCTCCGCCGGAGCCCCAGCGCGTCGAGCCGCCGCGCTCAGTGCGCAACGCGGTCAAGCTCATGTATGCGGGAGCCGCGATAGAGGTACTCGCGGTGATCATCGCCTTGGCGACCGCCGGCAGTCTCAAGTCGGCGATCTTCAAGGCGCACCCGAGTTACACTCTGGCGCAACTGCACACCGCCGAGGTCACTCGTACGGCTTCGTTAGTAGTCGGCGCCCTGATCACGATAGCCCTGTGGCTGTGGATGGCCTGGGCGAATGGCCACGGGCGGAACTGGGCCAGGGTCGTCTCCGCGGTGTTCTTCGGCATCAACACCCTGGACCTGCTCATCTCGTTCGTGCTGGTGCACGCCATAGGCAGTGAGCTGGTCGGTGTTGTTATCTGGCTCGTCGGGCTCGGGGCTATCGTGCTTATCTTCAATAAGGAGTCCGCGCCGTTCTACCACCAGCAGGCCGTCTCCTGAGCGGTACTGTCGGGTGACCGCACATGCCAAGCCGGACAGGGAACCGGACTGGGAAGTCGCGGTCGTCGCTCACCGTGGAATGGCTGCCGGGTATCCGGAGAATACTGTTGCGGCTTACCGTAACTCGATGTCCCGCGGGTTTTCGGCGATCGAGATTCGTGGCCGACCGGCCATTCGGCGGGCTGCTGAAGCTGGGAGCACGGCGCGGTATGGAGTGCAGCGGGCGCGGCGGCCGGCGCGAGCGGGTTCGTCGTGGGCGGGATAGTCACCGACCTCACGTCTTGTCGGGTCGTGTTCCCCGGCCACGCGTCTGCCCCGCCGGATTTCCGGTGGTTTCAGGCGCTTGCCGCCGGTAGGGTCGGCGACTATGCGGATCCTCGTCCTGGGCGGTACGTCTTTCGTGGGCCGCGCGATCGTGGAGGACGCGCTGGGCACCGGTGCCGACGTGGCCTTGTTCGGGCGCGGCAAGACCGGGGCTGACCTATTCCCCGGCCTGGTCAGGCTCATTGGCGACCGGGACACCGGAGACTACCGGGCGCTGGACGAGGGCAGCTGGGACGCGGTCGTGGATGTCAGTGGCTACGTTCCCCGTCACGTCGGGCAGGCGATGGACGCCCTAGGCGACCGGGCGGGCCGTTACCTGTTTATCTCCAGCCACGCCGTGTACCAGCACGCTGGGCTGGAGCCGGGCTCAACCGAGGACACCCCCCGCCGCCCGCCGGTGCGGGACACCGAGGAGCTTGACGAACGGACTTACGGTCCGCTCAAGGTCGCATGCGAGGACGATGTGGTGGCCCGGTACGGCTCCCGGGCGACGATCGTACGGCCGGGGAAGGTGGCCGGGCCGCACGACTGGCAGGACGGCCTCACCTACTGGGTACGGGCGGCCGCCCGCGGCGGCCCGGTGGCGCTGCCCGGCGACCCCGAGCAGCCGGTTCAGGTCATTGACTCGCGAGACCTGGCCCGCCTGGTGGTGCAGCTACTCGCGGACGACCGCCCGGGCGCGTTCCATGCGGTCGGCCCGGCCGATCCGGTCACGCTGGCGGGCCTCATCGACACCTGCGCGCGTGCGGCCGGCACCCAGGTGGAGATCGTCCCGGTATCGCCTGACGAGGCGCCCCCGATGTTCCCGCTGGTACACCGGACGAACTGGGCGTCACAGCAGCGCAGCGCGGCGCGCGCCCGGGCCGCGGGCATGCCTGCGACTCCGCTGGCGGTGACGGCCGCCGACGTGCTGGCCTGGGACCGCCAGCGCGGCGAGCCGCCGCTGGAGCGAGGTTTCTCTCCCGAGCAGGAACAGGCACTGCTGGCGCAGCACGACGACAGCTCGCGCTGACTTGGTGATCTGCAGCCGCTCCGGGGGCGCTGTCGGGCCGCCGCAGGACGGGCAACGTCCCACGCCCTTCTTGACTTGACTGACCTTGTTCAATTGGGGCCATGCGTCCTATGCTCACGATGCCTCCGAAGCTGACTGTTGGCGACCGGGTGGCGGTGGTCTCGCCCTCGTTCGCGGCGCCGGGCAAGTTCCCGGCGGTGCACGAGCTGGCCATGCGGCGGCTGCGTGAGGAGTTCGGGCTGGAGCCAGTGGAATACCCGACGACCCGTCGGCTAGGCGCATCACTGCGGGACCGGGCGGCGGACCTGATGGCCGCGTTCGCCGATCCCGACATCCGGGCCGTGCTTGCCTCCATCGGCGGCGACGACCTGATCGCCGTTCTGCCCTTCCTTGACCCCGACGTGGTGCGCGCCAATCCCAAGCCGTTCGCCGGGTACAGCGACAACACCAGCCTGCTCAACTGGCTGTGGAACCTGGGCATAGCCAGCTACCACGGCGGATCGACCATGGTCCATCTCGGCCGCGGCGGACGCCTGCATCCGGTGTCAGCCGAATCGCTGCGCGCGGCACTGCTAACCGGCGGGGACGTCGACCTGCATCCGGTAGGCACCTTCAGCGAGGACGAATTGGACTGGAGCGACCCCGCCTCTATGGACCAGCCGCCACCGGCTCAGCCCAGCCCCGGCTGGAGCTGGCACCAGCCCGACCGGGTGGTGGCCGGCCCGGCGTGGGGCGGCAACCTGGAGATCCTGCATTGGAATCTCGCAGCGAACCGGTGGATCCGGCCGGTCGATGACTACACCGACTGCGTGCTGCTGCTGGAGACATCCGAGGAAATGCCGTCGGCTGAGGAAACCTTCCGCATGCTGCGCAATATTGGCGAACGTGGGCTCCTGGCCCAGTTCCCGGCCGTCCTTATCGGCATCGCCAAGGCCGGTGGCCTGCTCCATCGCACGCCGGCCGAGCAGCGCGAGCGCTATCGTGCCGACCAGCGCGCGGCAGTCCTTCGTGCTTTCGGTACCTACAGCCCACATGCCATGATCGTCTTCGACCTCGACATCGGGCACACTGATCCGCAGTGGATACTGCCTTACGGCGGAATGATCACTATCGATGGTCCGGCCCGCCGCATCATCGCTCATTACTAGTCTGCGGCACCGATCGGATTGCGGCCCTGAATGCGGTGGCGGCATCATAGGGGAAAACGCCCTGTCCGCGAACGCTTCCCCGGCCCGGCGCTCACCGCCATGCGGGAGGGAACGCGATGACGAGGGAATCTGTAGGCCTCATGGTCGGCAAGACGGTTCTGGTGACCGGCGGCACCGGCGGCATTGGCCGGGCCACCGCCGTCGGCTTAGCCACGATGGGAGCCCGCGTCGGCATCACCGGCCGCGAGCCGAGCCGCGTGAAGCAGGCCGCAAGCGATATCGCCCGCGAGTCGGGCAACGCCGCGATCGACGCGTTCGCAGCAGACATGTCCTCGCAGGCCGAGGTCCGGCGCCTGGCAACGGCAGTCCTGGCCAGCTACCCACGGCTGGACGTGCTGGTCAACAACGTCGGTGGTTTCTGGGCGCACCGGCAGCTGACCGCCGATGGCCTGGAATATACGTTCGCGCTCAACCACCTCGCGCCGTTCCTGCTGACCAACCTGCTGGTGGACCTCCTCAAGGAGAGCGTCCCGTCGCGGGTCGTCACCGTATCGTCCGGCGCCCAGTCGACGGGAAAGATCGACTTTGCCGACCTGATGGGCGAGCGGAAGTACTCAGGCCAGCACGCCTACAGCCAATCGAAGCTGGCCAACGTCATGTTCACTTACGAGCTCGCCCGTCGCCTGACGGCCAGCGGTGTCAGCGCGACGGTCCTCCACCCGGGTCTGGTCCGCACGGCCTTCAGCACCGAGGACAGCACGGCCGTCACCCGCGCCTTGGCTCTCGCCTGCCGCCCCTTCATGAAGACCCCGGCCGAAGGTGCCAGGATGTCGGTCTACCTGGCCTCCTCCCCGGAGGCCAAGGGCATCAGCGGTCGATACTTCGCCGCAGGTAAGGCCAGGACGTCGAACAAGGCCTCATACGACACTGAGGCCACGGCCAGGCTCTGGCGGGTAAGCGCCACCTTGACCAGATTGACCGTCACCGACGCGCAGCCGTAGACGGCGAGGGGGGCGCTGGCGTGCAAAGGGGCGTGGCACTCGCCGGCGCAAGCCCATCATGTGCGCCGCGTCCGGACCGTAAAGGTCCGCGTCAACGAGCCCGACGCGGACACCGGCAGCGCTCAGCGCGAGCGCGACGTTCACCGCCACGGTCGACCAGATCGTCGTGCCACCGTGCAGCAGGCCCTGGCTAGTCACCTAGCTCGGCTTGGCCGGAGCGTTACGTCAGGAGACCGCCTCGCTGCCATGGCGTGCCACTCTTGATCGCCTGACCTCTTCCTGATCAGATGGCCCGGCGTGCTCAAGCCGCCTTCACTGCGGCCGCCTCGCCCGGACAGGTAGAGAAAAGTGCATTGTTTCTGTTGTCGGGCCGGTGGCCGGCAGCTCTTACCGGTGTCAGCTTTCCCGCACCGAAGGGACTCCGATCATGAAATCTCTCGCGCACTGGTCTGGCTCTCGCATAGCCGTGATGCTCTCCGCCGCCGTCCTCGGCGTTTGGTTCCTAGCCGGATCGGCTGCGGCGGCATCCGCCACCCCGGCCCTGCCCAGCGGCGGCAACGGGTTCACGATCTCGCTGGCGGCCAGTTCGCCCTACCCCGGCATAGGCGGGATCGTCACTCTGACGGCGACCACGAACGCCGACGTCGGGCCCACCCCGTACTACATCACTATCTACAGCGAGACAACCGGTGCCGCACTCGCGATCTGCGCCTCCGGCACCACCTGTTCAGCGGGGGTCTCGCAGTACAGGCCGGGCACCCAGGTCTTCGAGGCGTTCGTGGGCGACGACATCCTCGGCGTCGGTCACCCCGGATTCGTGCTGGTCTCCAGCAGTGAGGTTCCCGTCACCTGGTGGTGGCTTCGTTTGCACGGGCCTCAACCGGGCAGCATGAGGCCCAGTTCGAGCCAGTGAGCCAGATCCTTCATAGCCTGCGGGAACTGCTGTCGTGTCATGATCATGACGGTGGCCCAGTAGATACCGTCGTGCTCACGGAACAGCGAGCACGTGCTCCCGGTTGCGGCTGCAGGACGGGCGGCCGTCGGCGGTGCGGGCGACCAAGTCGGCGTCCGGGCCGCGGGTGAAGTCAGGGGGCTCGACCACTGCACGGGCTCGGCATCCAATGCGGCGCGACGTACGATCTTGTGTGTGACCAGCAGACCCGCCTCGGCGCAGCACCTGCGCGACCTCGCGCGGCTGCGCCGCGTCCGCGACCGGATCGACCGGGAGTACGCGCAGCCGCTGGACGTGGAGGCGCTCGCCCGCGGCGCGCACATGTCGGCCGGGCACCTCAGCCGCGAGTTCAAGCTCGCCTACGGCGAGTCGCCGTACAGCTATCTGATGACGCGGCGGATCGAGCGCGCGATGGCGCTGCTGCGTCGTGGGGACCTCAGCGTCACCGAGGTCTGTTTCGCGGTCGGCTGCGCGTCGCTGGGCACCTTCAGCACTCGGTTCACCGAACTGGTCGGTATACCGCCCAGCACCTACCGGAGCCAGGCAGCGCGCGGGACGGCGGGGCTGCCGCCGTGCGTGGCGAAACAGGTGACCAGACCGGTCAGGAATCGAGAGGCGCCGGTCATCGAGACGCAGCTAGCCTGACCGCCATGGACATCGCCATTCACGCGAGCTTCCTCCCGCATGACTAGCCGTGACCCGCACAGACGCCTACCGTGAGGCGCTCTCAGTGGCGCCGCAGTCCCGGCCGCCGCCGCCCGGTCCGTGAGTAGCCGCGTACCCGCCGCCGCTTGCTGCCAGGGGTGGGCAGGGTCGATGATCTATCGGCTACGGTCGGCGTATGCCTAACACGAAGCTCCTGGCTGACGGCAATCAGATGACAGTGGACGAGAACGAGTCAGAACTCGCTCAGCTGGACGTGTCTGCCTACCGCACCATCCGGCTATCGGTCGACAATTGGGTGAACAGCCCGGCTCCGGTGGTCATCGCTGTTTCGCACGTTGACCAGCCGAGCACGATCAACGCCAACTTCATCACGGCTCTTGACTCCTTCACCGTCCCGCCCGGCGGATCGGTCAGCAGGGTGTACGAGGTGCCGGGTGAGGTGGTGACGTTCCTGGCCAGGCCGGAACACCCCCCGCTCGCTGGCATCGAGATCGACTTCACGCTCTACGGCCGGGCCGACTGAGGCAACGCGTCACCGCAGTTACGTTGGCCCAGCTTGTGACTCCTCGGAACCTCGTCAGGGTAGCCTTGACGCCGACAGACGTCAGGGCTACCTTGACGGTATGACGCATCCCCGGATTTCGCCGTCAGGCGCCAGCCGTCTCGAGACCCTGTGCTGCTCGTTCTGTACCAAGGACAAAGATTCAGTGACCAAGCTCATCGCCGGGCCAGGCGTGTACATCTGTGACGAGTGCGTGGGCCTCTGCGACCTGATCCTCGCCCAGGAGCTCGCGCCCGATCTCGGCTCATGGAACGAGCACCCGGACGATGAGATGCTGGCGAGCCTGGCGCGGATTCAGGCTGCGGTCGCCCAGGCCGACGCTGCCGTGCATGACCAAGTGGCCGTCCTGCGCGATCGGGGCATCAGCTGGACCCGCATCGGCGAGGCGCTCGGCGTGTCGAAGCAGGCAGCATGGGAGCGGTTCTCCGGAGAGGACTGACTGCTGATGCCCGTCGTTCTCCCAGGCGCCGATCCCCGGTGCGTGGTCGTCATGGGTCTGCGCGAAGCGGCGGCCGGAGGTGGGCAGATGTGGAGATCGGCGTCGCGATGAACGCCTGCGCCATTACACGTGCTGTGAGAGATCTGTCTCAGTTCTTCATCCCGCCCGTGTGACTTCGGTGATCCCGTGCTGCGTCGCCGTCGACCAGGGACGCGATGGCTTTATGGGTCCGAGATCCGAGCGAGTCACGCTGGCACGACGTCGGGGAAGTTGCTGTCCCGCAGATGCTCGCCACGGATGGCTTCAGCCCTGACGGCACGGCCGCGTTGGCGACAAAGAACAGCATCGCCTCTGGTGCGTTGTCGGCCCGCGTTCGGCCGTCGAAGACCGCAAAGCCGTAGCTCGCGGGCGTCCCTGACAGGTAGGGCTTCGGACGGTGCCGGGTGTTGGCCGGGTCGGAGAAGTCGGTGTCGTTGAGCCGGAAGATCGGCCACATCATCGGGTGCCAAGGCTCAGGTTCGGGGAGATGCGGAGCGGTCGATGGTCAGCTCCCAGTAGGCGACCGAGAACTGTGCCGCCGCCAGGGCCAGGAAAACCATCGTCCACCCGTACGTCTTCCAGTCGTTCCCACCGAACGAGAGCGTAACGGCGCCAAGGCCGACCAAGACGATACCACCGGCAATGCGCACGTCTGCCCAGGCACGGAGGTGGCGGTACTCCCATGGCGAGATTATGCGTTGCATGCCGGATCGCGGGAGAGTTACCCACCACCCGCGCGGACCTTTCGGAGCGGTGTTGCCATTGGGTGCGTGCATCGGGATGCCTCCTGTTACCTGGGTGTCAGCCACCCGATCATCTATCAAAGTGATATCACTTTGGAGAGGGCTCTGTCAACAGCGGCAGGCGCCCGGAGCGCTAGCCAGCGAGTTTGATCGACTCTGCTCCGACCGCCTGATAGGCGCCGGGTCTTGCCGTGGAAGATCAGTGTGTCTAGCGCCGCTGTTAGCATCTGCCTTAGCATGAAAGCCTCTTCCGCACCTGGGAGGGGCCTTTGACCTGGGCGAGGTCACGTTTGGCTTTGACCTGCGCGGATGCGGCCCTGTTTTGGTCCGGCCCACCGGTTAAGCGCGGCCAGCCCACACGCCGGAGACGCCGTCCGCAAGGGCTCCGGACGTCTCCGCGGAAACGCGGCCGCACCTGCCCTGGTCCTGGCCTGCGGCAGCCGCGCGGCAGTGCCAGGCTCCAACGTGAACATGGACCCGGCTGAAACGATGAAGACCTCTGGGCTGGGCGAGCGCGCTCGGAGGGACACGAACCCCCAACCTTCTGATCCGTAGGCACGCGGATGGTCTCGCACCTGGTGGGCTTCACCCGATAGGCGCCGATCTCTGCCCGGAGCGGGAGCCGTCAAGGGCCTGGTCCGGAGGACTTATTGACCAGGTGGCAGGGCGAAGACGTCGCCTGTCACGGTGCAGTCGGGTTCGGCGGCCGGCGGCGATGGGTCGCCGATGGTCACCTGGGCGCGCCCACCCGCCGATCTCAACTCCTCAGCGTCACGCGGTGGATCGAGGCTAGTATCCGGGGGACTGGCCGCCGTCGATGTGAGGGATTTCGCCGGTGATCTCGGCATTCACTCGGACCCCCCGGCGGGCGTACTCGACGGCCAGTGAGCGGGCGACCAGTCACCATCTGGGTCCGTGGTTTGCCCCACTTCGATCAGATGACCGTCGGGATCGCGGATGTAGCAGCGCTTCTCGAACTGGTGCTGTTTCGGCGGCGTCAGGAATTCAGCACCCCTGGCGCTCCATTCGGCGTACACGGCCTCGATGTCTTTAACCCGGATATTAAGGAAGCTGCTGACCCGGTCGGGATCACGCGGCGTCTCCAGGATGACCGTAGGCTTGTCGTCGGTCGGTCCTCCGCCGCCATTGATGACGATCCAGCTGTTGGCTAGCGCAACATTGACTGGATCTCCGGGGAAGGCCACCCTGCCGCCGAGTACTTCGGTGTAGAAGCGCCGAGAGCGCTCGACATCGTCTGAGACGATGAAGTGGGTCAGCACAATTCCCTCTGGGGGCGGTGGGAGCTCGGCCATCCGGGCACCTCCACTGGTTAGGCCTCACACCCCGCTTCACGAAGGAGTCTGCAGCCGACGTTACCAGGAGTAAGCATTCGATCTCTTTCCGCTGCCGCGTGGCGATCCGCACCGCGAGCGGCGGCAGAAGCTGTGCCATACCCTACCCGAGGCACCAGCTGGGCGCGCACCCCCGGACTGCAGATAACCAGCCCGTGTGGTGGTGCGAAGGAGGTGCCGGTCACGACATCTGCTTCATCGGCAGGTGGGGTCAATGACTCGCGCCGCACGCACCTGTCTCATCCCTCGATAGCTGCATAGACCGGCGACTCTCGGCCGGGTTCAGTCCTAGGCTGGCCGCGTGCCGAACCCGTTCCCGTCGTTGAAGGCGCGCGCGATGCTGGCCGTGCTACGAGGGAAGCTTGGCTATGAGAGGGAAGCTTGGCTATGAGATCGAGCGCCAGTCTGGTTCCCATCGTCGGCTGGTTGCCGAGGGAAGGCCGACACTGACATTCGCGTAGGTCTGAGCCGTGACGAGGCGCTGAGGGCGGTGAGATGATGAGCGAGCAGATTCATATGATCATCAGGTTGTCCGGCGACGGTAGCGCGTGCGCCACGTCGCCGCAGGCCCCTGGCCCGGTCTACGGGCGTTCGTCGCTCGCGGAGCTGCGCTCTGACCTGGAAGACGTGCTCGTTTCAATTCGGACGGCCCGGCCCGTTCAACGTCATCGAGCATCATGAACGCCACTACGACATCGCTGATCGTGAGCTGGTGACGCGTCTGGCGATGGATGAGCACCGCGACGAGCGTCAGGCGGTATGTGAACGCATCGGCCAGGTCCTGAGCGTGCCGGGACAGGCGGAGTCGTTGGTTTCGACTGTGACGAACAGGGTGGGCGAAACGGTCTATGTGTGTGCGGTGCCGTCCGACACGCTTGGATGGCTAGCAGCGCAGCTCGACGGTCCCGGCGACGCGCTTGTTGCTGCGCTGACCATCGCGGATCAATTTCTTCTTACATTGCCAATCGCCGCAGACGATAGAACACACCCCGCCTGGTCTCAGGGGTCCTCTACACCGGAGACTCCGCTGTCAGAGAGCGCAGGGCATCCTGAGCCTAAGCCATGCCTCGCCCAGCCCTGGCGCCAGGAAGGAGCAGGAGATGGCCCGGACCGCTGCATAGTCAATTCCCGCACCCCCGGTACGTCATTTCGCCGATGCCAGAAGCGTGCGGGCCGTGCCAGGCTACGCCTGGCGGCTGGCTGGGATCCCAGCCGACTCCAGACCAGGCGGCGCAAACCACGAATAGCACCCGGTTCCGCGCCGCGGATGGGCCGCACTGCCAGAAAGGGGCAGTCACATGTTCGGAAAGCTTCACAAGATCGCGCTGATCTCGGGGGTCAGCGTTGTATTAATCGCGGCCATGGGCCGTCCGGCCAGCGCCGGGGCGCCGACGGCCAGGCCGGGTGGTCCGGCCGCGTACCAGCCGAGCGGTGCCTTACCCGGTCACGCGGCCGGCACCACGGAACCGGTGAATGTCGCCGGAAGCATCACCTGGACAATGGACAACTTCTTCCAAGGTGTCACCGGAGGTGATACGCAAAGCGGGACTTTCAGCATTAGCTTGAAAGGCTTGAATTTCAAGAACTACACACCAGCTGAGGACACCAGCACGTACTCGGGAACCGATAATACGAACGAGAGCTGGAGCAACCCGGTCGGCGGGGGCACCTGCAAGGCCCACATGACGGGCAGCTTCAGCGGCGGCGGCTCCCTCGCCTGGGTGGACCACGGAAATAACGCCTACGGAACTGTCGGCTTTACCTTTCACCCCCACAAGACCTATGTAACCGCGACCATAGGTGTCCCGTATACCGAGACGCAGAAAACCGTATGGACCGGGCCCCCGGACTCTGGCTGCAACACCACCACCACGGGTACTGTGCACAGCTGGTTAATTCCGGGATGCTTTAGCAAAACGGGCGGCTGGGAAGGCATGTACGGCGTTCTCCGGCCCCCGTTCCCCGAGGGCACCGTCAACCTCAACTGCTCGGGAACATACCGCGAACCAAAATTTCCCGGCACCGGCTACAGCTGGCGCGTAACGGGAAGCCTGTCAGTTAGCACGCACTGTGTTCCGCCTAACCAGCTGAGCGGCCCGGACTGGTACTATCAGTTCCCTGATAGCCAGGATGTATCCACTCTGGCCGACGGGTTCAAGCAGGACGTGATCCGGTTTATCAGCGCGATGGACAAGGCCGGGATTACCCCACCTGGCTTCAGCGTCAATTCTACGCGGCGGCCGCTTCAGCGCGCGTACCTGATGCACTACAGCTGGCTCATCGCACATGACAAGATCGATCCTAAGGATGTGCCCAAGTTCCAGCCAGAAGCGGGGCAGCTCCCGGTCAATATTTGCTGGGTGCACACCAATTCCAGCGGCGCCGAAGACCTGCCGGCCTCGGTCGCGGCCGCCCAGCAGATGGTCAGCGCGTACCACATCGCCTCGAAGGTTGCCCCAGCGCTGACCAGCCAGCACACGAAGGGGCTCGCCATCGACATGAACACTACCTGGACCCAGCCCAGCATCACCATCGTCAACGGCTCGGGCAAGGACATATCCATCAACACCACGCCTCGCGATGGGCTCAATGAAAAACTAATGGCGGTCGGGCTCACGTATGACGTACACCACTTCTGCTATCCCCCTGGCACTTGCGCAACGGCCGTGCCTTCCGACGATCCGATCCACTGGTCGAATAACGGCCACTAGTTGCTTCTACCAAGCAAGCCCGCGTGGTTGCTGATCACGAACGACGCGGACGAGAGGATGGCCTCGGTCCCTCCTGGCCCAAGGGATCGAGGCCGTCGTTTCCGCACTGCCGGTGGCCAGATGTCGCTGCGCTAGCCGTGCCGACAGAGGCGGATTACAGGCCGACCTAAAGCCCGGAATCACTGCCAACTGAAACCGACCAGAGAGGGGGCGGACACTTGGCTAATGACGAGTAACGCACTGCTCCGGTGCCTGCGGGCCTCGGGGAGATTCGCTTGGCGCTGGTTCACCGGGTGGCCTCTCGATGGCGTGCCCCGAACTGACGCCGGTGGTTCACGCACGGCAGCAAGACACTGGACAAGTCCACGGCACCTCGCCCGGCAAACAGCCTCGCTGCCGAGGTCCGGGGGGATGTCCGGAGCTTCCGTACCGAGCTGAGCGAACTGCGGGTGCGCCGATCCCTCGGCCGGGAGCTGCGGGAAGTCGAGCGCCAGGTGCTCGCCGGCGGCGCACCAGCCTGCGCGACTACCTCCCCGACGGCTGACCAGCACAACAAGCCCGGTCACCCTGATCATCTTCACCCCGGCGGGTCAGCCACGCCCCAGCCCAGCCAGCACCACCACAGCGCACGCCTGGCCAGGTCAGACAGACACCAAAGCCACTGTCAGACCCCGACGCAATACTAAAAACGAGGCCACCGCCAGAGTTCTGTCGGGATAAGACCGGCAGTTCTGTCGGTGACCCTGAGCGCGCTCGGAGGGACTCGAACCCCCAACCTTCTGATCCGTAGTCAGATGCTCTATCCGTTGAGCTACGAGCGCCGGTGCGCAGCACAGTCTACGGCACGCCGGGCACGCCAGTGCCAGGGCGCCGGTGATCATGCGCAGTCTGGCGCCGAGGGCGAAGCACCCAATATGTCAGTGCGCGCGCATGCCTGGAGGGTCGATGCTGTTCGCTGTCCTGCGCAGGATGCCCGCCACCGCATGGACGTCAGTCGGCGGGACACCCGACTGGGTAGCGGACTGCGATGCAGCGGCGACGGCCGATGCGGATTCCGACCAGCGCCCGCCGACCCCAAGGGCCCCGGCAAAGTCGCTTAGCACTTCATGATCGTCCGGAGGGATCGGCCGGGCCATCGCCGTCCTCGCCGGTGAGCCGCAGCGCATGATGCTCAGCGGCCAGGCACTGGCGATGACTTCGGGCCCGGCGGATCGTCCTCACTGGGGGCGGGCCCGCGGCATCGTCCCGCTCGCCGTGAAGCAGCGTGTCAGGAGGTCCTTGTGTCGCAGGTCCGGGTGCACAACTTCTTCTCAGCGTCGCTGGATGGGTTCGGGATCGGCGAAGGGCAAGCCTGGACGCCCCGCCTACTCGGCGACCAGGTACGGGTCTGGCCACCTTGGCGGCCACCCAGCGGTGTGGGTGCTTGCACCCCTGCCGCGGGCCAGGCCGGCCGTGCCACCGTGATGCTGAGCTGGTCAACAACCTGAGCACCGGGAGCGGAGAGCTATGAGCAGACAAGCCAGCATGGTTGGCGTCCGCCGGCCCGCGGTGGCGGGCGCGGCGCTGGTGGTCGCGGCAGGCCTGATCGCGGGCGGCTGCTCGAGCAGCAGTAGCAGCTCGAGCGCCCTGGCGTGCCCGTCCAAGCCCGGCACGGCGGTGGCCGGGACCGCCCCGGCCCAGGCGGGCCGGCCCGCTGCGGGCTGGACCCAGCCGGGCGCCGACCTGGCGAACACTCGGGACGTGGCCAGCGGGATCACCAGCACGGACGTCTCGAGGCTCGGCGTGGCGTGGACCGTACCGCTGACGATGTCCACGGCCCATACCGACGGGGCCTACGCGACCACGCCAGTGATAGTGAACGGGGTGGTATACGTCCAGGACCTGGACTCCGACGTGTTCGCGATCAGCCTGGGCACCGGCAAGGTCTTGTGGACGCACGGCTACAATTCGCCCAACGGCGGGCCGGACGGCGTCAGCGTGGCCGGCGGTGTGGTGTACGCGGCCACCAACCACGCCGCGGTCGCCCTCAACGCCGCGACCGGAGCGCAGTTGTGGAGCCGGACGCTAATCGGCAACGACCACGAGGGCATCGACATGACCCCTGGCTACCACCACGGCACGGTGTACGTGTCCACCGTGCCGGTCAACCCGACCGTGGGTGAGTATCTCGCCGGGGGCAAGGGGATCTTGTGGGCGCTGAACGCTCAGACCGGCGTGCCGGAGTGGTCCTGGGACCAGGTACAGGACCTGTGGGGCAGCCCGGGCGTCAACTCCGGCGGCGGGCTGTGGTACGCACCCTCGTTCGACGCCCAGGGCAACATCTACCTCGGCATCGCCAATCCCGCCCCGCTCTTCGGCACCAAGAGCTACCCGCTGGGGTCCAGCCGGCCCGGCCCGGACCTGTACACCGACTCGGTGGTGAAGCTCAGCCCGGCCGGCAAGCTGCTGTGGTACTACCAGCTCACCCCGCACGACCTGTACGACTGGGATCTGCAGGACCCGCCGGTGCTCACCACTGCCAACGCCCGGCCGGTGGTGATCGACGGCGGCAAGGCCGGCATCCTCATCGAGCTCGACGCGCAGACCGGCAAGCTGCTGTGGAAGCGCCCGGTCGGCGTGCACGACGGGCACGAGAACGACGGGCTGCTCACCGAGCACGCCACCGCCACGTCACACGACCCTCTGCCAGCCAAGTACTGCCTGCAGCCAAGTATTTACGGCGGCATCGAGACCCCGCTGGCCAGCAACGGCTCCACCACCTTCGCCGCCGTCAACGACCTCGCGCTGCCGGCCACCCCGGCCGGCTACACCGGGTCGGTGACCGCCGTCCTCGGGGACGTCGAGAAGGCCACCGGCGAGATGGTCGCGGTCAACCAGGACACCGGCACCGTCGAGTGGGACACCCCGCTGCCGTCTTCGCCGTACGGCGCCGCGACGGTGACCAACGACGTCCTGCTCACCACCACCTTCCACGGCGACCTGTACGCGCTCGACACCGCCACCGGCGCCATCTTGTTCAAGACGCCGATGTCCGCGGGGAGCAACGCGCCAGTCGCCGTCGACGGCGACTACGTCATCGCCGGCGCCGGTGCCGCGCTGTCCAGTACGCAGCGGGACATGATCATCGCCTACAAGCTCGGGGCGACCGGAAAGCTCCCCGACACTGTGGGCTCATAACAGGCCTTCCCCTGGTTCCACCAGCACGAAAGATCAACTATTAAGCGTCTGATTGGGGGGTACACCGCTCGGTCGTGACGTGGGTTTTTGCAGTTCAGCACGGCGAAGAGCACGAACCGATCCGTGACCCCGAGGCCGCCGTGTTGAAGAGCGCCGAGCAACTGCGAGCGGTCGCCGAGGGAGCCGGCGCGGGCCGCACGAGCGCGCTATACCGGCGCCATGTCAACGAAGCGGCTGTAGTGCCCCTGGAAGGCAACCGTGACTGTCGCGGTCGGGCCGTTGCGGTGCTTAGCCACGATGAAGTCCGCCTCGCCTGCCCGCGGCGACTCTCGCTCGTAGGCATCCTCGCGGTGCAAAAGTATTACAACGTCACTATCCTGCTCTATCGATCCAGATTCGCGCAGATCAGCCAAAAGCGGGCGCTTGTCGGTGCGCTGCTCGGGGCCGCGGTTCAGCTGGGCGACGGCGACGACCGGCACCTCGAGTTCCTTGGCGAGCAGCTTGAGCGAGCGGGACATGTCCGAGACTTCCTGCTGCCGGTTCTCCACCCGCTTCGGCGAGCTCATCAGCTGCAGGTAGTCGATGATCACCAGGCGCAGGTCATGTCGCTGCTTCATCCGGCGGCACTTGGCCCTGATCTCCATCATCGACATGTTCGGCGAGTCGTCGATGAACAACGGCGCCTCCACGACCTCGCTCATCCGCCGGGCCAGCCTGGTCCAGTCCTCGTCGCCGAGCTGCCCGGTCCGCATGGAGTGCAGCGGGACCCTCGCCTCCGCGGACAGCAGCCGCATGGTGATCTCGTTACGGCTCATCTCCAGACTGAAGATCGCGGCGGTCAGGCCATGCTTGATCGAGGCGGCGCGGGCCAGGTCCAGGGCGAGCGTCGAGTTGTGCGTCGGGATCATTTCCCGGCCAGCCAGGTAGAGCTGGTCAGGTGCGGCGACCTGAACGCAGCGCACCGGCCGCGTCGCCGCCGGCCTGACCGCGACAATGTCGCGCCAGCGGGCGGGGGCCGGACGATGCCCGATCCGTTCCTTGTGCAGCCGTTGCTTGCCGGCCAGCCAGAAGACCTGATCGTCAGTGCTGAATGCGGCCAGGTAGCTGGGCGACGCTGGCGCAGGACCGGCTGGCTCCCGGTCGGCCGTTACCGAGCACAGGTAGCCGAGGCTGTTAACCAGCTCCCTGACGTCGGCGGCCAGGCCCGGGCCGCCCGCTGCCAGCTGGACGAATCCCGAGCCGAGCACGGTGCCCGCCGCGTCGAGCAGCCCGGCCAGCAGCGCCCGGCGCTGGGCCTGCGACCCGCGGAGGTAGCAGCCCGGGATGCGCTTCTCCCCCGCAAACCCCAGGCTGCGCAGCCGCGCCAGCAAGACCGCGTGATCGTCACAGGTGACTCCGCTCGCCTCGGCCCGCATGGCGATCTCCGGGTCCGCCACGCCGGATCCCAGCTGGGAGCCCAGCCCGTCACCCAGCCAGGCTCCCAGGGCATACGGCGGGAAAGGCAGATCCGCTTGGGGCAGGTCGAGGGCTGCGCAGACGGGCACCGAGAAGGGAGTCCGCCCGCCGCTGACGGCAGGCCCGTCGGCTTCGCCCGTGGCCGGCGACGTCGCCGCCATCTCCGCCGTCGTGACCACGCGCGGCGGCACGTTCGGTCCGGACCTTCGTTCTGCCCGGTCCTCCTCCCGATCTGCGCAGCCCAGGTCTGTCCAGGTAAGCCACTGGTGCTCGGCGTCGGCCACGATGATCTCGCCGCCGGAGAACTCCACCTCATAGCAGGGACGCCCGTGCATCACCTCCGTGGCCGCGAGCACCCGCACCGACCTGCCATCCGCGCCGATCAGCTGATCGCCGACCCTGACCTCGCCCATCGTCGTCCAGCCGGATGGCGTCGGCAGCGGGGTGTCGAGGGCGAGGGCCTTCCCGAGCGCGGGCCGGGCCGCGATAACGATCATCTGCCCTGGATGCAGCCCGTTAGTGAGGGCATCGAGATCGGCAAAACCCGTCGGGACCCCGGTCAGCGCGCCACCGCGGCTGCCGATCGCCTCGATCTCCTCCAGGGCGCCCGGCATGATCTCCGCCAGCGGCAGGTAATCCTCGCTGACGCGGCGCTCGGTGATTCCGTAGACCTCCGCCTCGGCCCGGTCCACCAGCTCGTCGGCGTCCCCGTCACCCCCGTAGCCGAGCTGGACGATTCTGGTGCCGACCTCGACCAGGCGCCGCAGGACGGCTCGCTCGCGGACGATCCGGGCGTAGTAGCCCGCGTTGGCCGCCGTCGGCACGGAAGCGATCAGCGTATGCAGGTAGGGCGCCCCGCCCACGCGGGCGATATCGCCGCGCTTGGTCAGCTCGGCGGCGACGGTCACCGCGTCGGCAGGCTCACCACGGCCGTACAGGTCCAGAATGACCTCATGCACCAACTGGTGAGCGGGCCGGTAGTGATCGGCCGGCCGGATCACCTCCAGGACGTCCGAGATTGCGTCCTTGGACAGGAGCATGCCGCCGAGCACGCACTGCTCGGCGGCGAGATCATGCGGCGGAGTCCGCTCGAAATCCTCGCCCCGCGGCGCTATCTCCGTGACGCTCACCAGATGCCGCCCCCTGCCGGTGCTATCCCGCGCTGTGCAGTCCCGCGGCTGCCCGCGCGGGCGATCACGTCCGTTCTATCGAACGGCTACGACAGTCTCGTGCCACCGCACCCCGGCGTCCAGCCGCGCTGTGCACAGGTCTGTGGACAGCCTGTGCAGACACGCCGCCCTGGTTGTGCGCGGGCTGGGGACGCCGTTGTGGATACCGTTCGCCGGCTGCCGCCGAAATGCGGTTCTGCCTGCGGCTATCCCGTCCACGGGCTGTGCGTGCGAAAAAGAACTGCAGAAGAATTCCAGTCCACAATGGCTGCGAGTTATCCACATTGGAAATTTGACGTCGAACGTAACATGCCACGCTCGGCGCACGGCGGCGGGCACGCCGACTACGCCGGCGAATGAGCCGGTTTTGGGGGTGGCCGCGGTCAGCTTCTCCTAGGATTCGAGTATGTGTTCGACGGGGGAGACGGCGGACGAGCGGCTGGCCCGGCTCGGCCAGGCCATCGATGATCTGGCCGCCGACTCGCAGGGGCAGGCGAGCGCAGGGGCGGCTGACCAGGCCGCGGGCCGGCTGGCGGACATCTGGGCGATGGTCGCCGATCTCGATCCGGAGCTGGCCAGGCGACTGGCCGGCTATTACGCCGCGCCCGAATGAGCCGCAGAGCCAGGGCCGACAGAGCCAAGGCAAGCAGAACCGGCCCCGGCAGAACGCAGATCCAGGGCTAAGCGACGGCTAAGCGTCAGAGCAGGTCCAGGAGCATGAGTATCTCGTCGCGGTCGTCACCCGGTCCAAAGCGGAGTGCTCCGGGCCAGCGGCCGACCTCTCGCCAGCAACGGTGCGCAGAACGCGGCTCGGGCGCCCAGCAAAGCCGTGCGCCCGAGCCTAACGAGCTGCGCTGGTCACGCGCCGATGACCGCGGTGCCGAGAGTCCAGCCCTCGGGCGCCGATAACTTGAGCGCCGATAACTCAGGCGCCGATGACCTCGACGTCGAGGGTGGCGCTGACCTCAGGGTGCAGCCTGATCGTGACCTGATGCGCGCCGACCGTCTTGATCGGGTTGGCGATCTCAATCCGGCGCTTGTCGAGGTCAGGACCACCGGCGGCGGTAACGGCCGCCGCGATGTCGCCAGGCGATACGGAGCCGAACAGCCTGCCGCCCCCGCCGGCCCTGGTCTGCAGCCGCACGGTGAGCGTAGCTAGCTTGCCTGCGGCGGCCTTGGCGTCGTCGATCCCCCTGATCTCGCGGGCCGACCGGGCCCGCTTGATGAGCTCGATCTGCTTCTCCGCACCGCGGGTCCAGCGCATGGCCAGGCCCCGGGGCACCAGGTAGTTACGGCCATATCCGCCGGCTACCTCGACGACGTCACCGGGGGCGCCCAGGCCGGTAACCTCCTGGGTGAGGATGAGCTTCATCGGTGAACCGCTCATCGGTGCTAACCTCCCCCGGCCCTAGCGTGCCGTGCTTGTGTAGGGCAGCAGCGCCATCTCCCGCGCGTTCTTGATCGCCGTGGCGACGTCGCGCTGGTGCTGCGTGCAATTGCCGGAAACCCGTCGTGCCCGGATCTTGCCGCGGTCGGAAATGAACTTCCGCAGCAGCCCGGTGTCTTTGTAGTCCACGCGGGCGATCTTCTCCTGGCAGAACAGGCAGACCTTCTTCTTAGGCTTGCGAATAGGTGGCTTGGCCATCGTGGTGCTCCTTGGCAGAGCCCCGCCTGCGGCGGGGATGGTCGGTATGAAGCGGAATAGTGCGGTTCCGGATAGTGCCATGGCGGATATTGGCCAGCCCGATAGTGCCCGGCTGGATATTGCTCAGCGGCGGGTACCACTTGCTCAGAAGGGCGGCTCGTCGGAGAAGTCGTTTCCGCCGGACGCATCTGATGCCCACGGGTCGTCGGCTGGGCGGCCGCCGCCGCCTCCACCATACCCGCCCTGGCCGCCCGGCCCTGACGAGCCGCCGCCGGACGGACCGCCGCCAAAGCCGCCGCCGCCTGACCTGCTGGACCTGGTCACCTTGGCCGACGCGTTGCGCAGCGAGGGGCCGACCTCATCAGCTTCGACCTCGTAGACAGTGCGCTTCTCGCCCTCCTTGGTTTCGTAAGACCGCTGCCGGAGCCGGCCAGAGACGATGACCCGCATGCCGCGCTGCAGCGACTCGGCCACGTTCTCTGCCGCCTGCCGCCATACGTTGCAAGACAGGAAGAGACTGTCGCCGTCTTTCCACTCGTTGGTGGTCCGGTCCATGAACCGCGGGGTCGAGGCGACGCGGAAGGTGGCCACCGCCTGCCCGGTCGGGGTATAGCGGAGTTCTGGATCGCCGACGAGGTTGCCGATAATCGTGATCTGAGTGTCGCCTGCTGCCATCGGGGTACTCCCGGTCGTTCGGGTGCTGTCGGTTCGGGCTCGGCGCGGCCGTCGCTGCGGTCCGCGCTGATCTCGCTGTACTGGATCTCGCTGTACTGGATCTCGCTGCGGGTGATCGGCTGTGCTGGCCTGGGGCTCAGTGCGCCTCCGGCCGCAGGATCTTGGTCCGCAAGACTGCCTCATTCAGATTCAGCTGGCGGTCCAGTTCCTTGACCGTGTCCGGTTCTGCCATCAGGTCGACAACGGTGTAGATGCCCTCGGACTTCTTGTCGATCTCATACGCAAGCCGTCGCCTGCCCCAGACGTCCACCTTGTCCACGCTGCCGCCGGCGGTCGTGATGACCTTCAGGAACTGCTCAAGCGACGGCTGGACGGTGCGCTCCTCAAGCGAGGGATCGAGGATGATCATCATCTCGTAGCGGCGCATACGCTTACCCTGCCTCCTTCGGACTAATGCGGTCACGGTCTTTCCGTGACAGGAGGAGCCGCGCCGCCGTGACGGCGGTTGCGGCCGGGCCAGCTTACCAGTCAACTGCCGCCGGCCGGCTCGCCGCGAAGGACAACGATGCTAAACGGGCAGCGCGGCCTCCTCCCGGCCCTCAGTCGCGGTCCGCGCCCGGGCAGAACAGGATTCCGCCCGTCACATGCGGGAAGAATCACGACAGAAGAGGACCGGCGACGCATCCGTCAGGGGGTCGTAGCGATGCCCGAGACCGTACCCGCCCACTCCCACTCTCACCTGCCGCAGGTCGCGCACCTGCCGCATGTCACGCTCAACAGTGACGGCCAGCGGCACCCGCTGCTGAACAGCCTGACCGCCGTCACTTTCGTCACGGGCGTGGCGGCCTTCGTGATGGGGCTGATCGTCAGCCTGCACTTCGCCGCCACGGTCACCGGCATGGTCGGCTTCGTCGTCGGACTGTACGCGCAGATGTTCTCCGCGACGAGGGAGGAGCGGATCCTCATCGTCGGCGGCCTGGTCACGGCGTTCATCGGCATGGGCCTGGGCATCGCGCACGGCGGTTTCAGCTAGGGTCCTTTCCTCAGTGATCTTGACGACTTGCCAGCGGATATATCGCGGAAAAGTCGTCAAGATCGTTAAGGCAGGACTCAGCGGTGCTCACGAGGCGGCGGTTAGCCGCGGTGCGGGGCAGCGCGGTGCGGGGCGGCGTCTGGCTGGTGCTGAAGAAGTACGAGTCCTCGATCGAGACGACCAGCACTTGCCGGTGCACCGCGAATGACCGTCTGGCCACGTCGGCCAGGTCCGGCCGGACGACCGTCAGGTCGCTGACCCGGTCCGCGGCGATCTGCGGCTGCGAGGAGCCGAGCGCCGCGGCGGCTAACTCCTGGCTGCTGGCCACCCAGATGAGGTCGAGCCCCACCTTGCCGGGCGGCGGGCGCGGCCCGGCAGGCCCGGCCCAGGCCGCCGTCGTCACCGGCATGACAGGTGGCGAGGCCGACCCGCGCGGCACAGCGGCGAACCGGCCCCAGCCGTCGACTTGCCGCAGGACGCGCTCCAGCCCGCTCTCCCGCGTGCCCTGGTTGCCCGCGGCGGCCAGGTACCAGGTGTCGGTGCGATCGCACGACACGCTGGCGCTGATCCCGCCGCCGAACAGCCCGCCTCCGCCGGAGGACCCTGCGCACTGGTCGAGCACGGCGTAGCCGGCGACCGTGAGCCCCCTGGCCCGGCCGGTCATCCGGGCGCCCTCCGTGGTCAGCCACTGGGCGGCTAGCCTGTCGTCGGCCCGGACCACCGAGGATCCGCTGAAGGCGGCCAGGTCGGGCGCTGACGGGGTGCGGACAGCCCGCCCGAGCCACCAGATACCCACAATGACCAGCCCGGTCGCGGCCATTGCCACCGATAACCACGCGCCCCACCTGATCGCCGTGGCCCCCCTGGACCGCGGTCTGGCGGCGTGCGCGATCCCCCCCGCCCGATGCGTCACCCGCATAGCATGGCATCGACCGACCGGCCATCCCGGGCAGGCACGTCGGGCTCGCGGAGAGCCGTTAGGCTCGGGGAATGGTTCGTATCGGAGCCCATCTCCACGAAGGTGACCCGCTGACGCAGGCGGTTGCCCTCGGCGCCGACGTTGTCCAGTTCTTCCTCGGCGACCCGCAAGGCTGGAAAGGCCCGGTGTTCCCCGGCGAGCCCGCCGAGGTGAAGGCGGGGTTCGCCAAGGCAGGTATCGATACCTTCATCCATGCGCCCTACCTGGTCAATGTCGCCTCGCCGAACAACCGGATCAGGATCCCGAGCCGCAAGCTGCTAACCCAGCAACTCCAGGCCGCGGCGGCGATCGGCGCGAAGGGCCTGATTGTGCACGGCGGGCATGTCACCGCGGGCGTGGACCCCGAGGTGGGATACGACAGCTGGCGCAAGGCGGTGGAACGGATCGACCGGCCGGTGCCGATGCTCATCGAGAACACCGCGGGCGGAGACGGCGCGATGGCCCGCAGCTTCGAGGCGATCGCGCGCCTGTGGGAAGTGGTCAGCGACGCGGCCGAAGGCGGCGGTGAGGTCGGGTTCTGCCTGGACACCTGTCATGCCTACTCGGCCGGCGAGGACCTGGCCGGAGTCGTCGACCGGATCAAGGCGATCACCGGCCGGATTGACCTGGTGCACTGCAACAACTCGCGCGACGAGTTCGGCTCGGGCCGCGACCGGCATGCCGGACTTACCTCGGGCACCATCGATCCCGCGCAGATCGTCGACGTCGTGCGCGCCGCTGGCGCACCGCTCGTCTGCGAGACCCCGGATCCAGGCCCCGACATCCGGTGGCTGCGCGCCCAGCTGGCCGCTAACTAAGGACTGCCCGGTCTGGCCGGCTAAAGTCCCGCCCGGCGACCCGGGACGGGCGGCTGTCCTGGCGGGACCGGCGGGCTCGTTGGCGAACACGGCAGTCCTGACCCCGGCCCGCACGACGAGATCGGGTTCGGGTGGGGGTTCGGGTTCTGGCCTGGGCACGCCCGCCCGAACAGGCGCCCGTGCCGCTCGCAGGTCTGGCCCGGGTTGTGCTGCACCTTGGGCTTGGGCGGCTGCAGGGCCTGAATCCATTGGGTGAACCCGTTGTAGTCAGGCGTCGGCAGCGGCTGGACGGCCAGCTGGGAGAACTCGTTCGTCATGAAGGCATCCCAGATCGTCGCCGGCCAGCCCCCGCCAAACCCGCCGGCGCTCTGGTTAGCCAGCGTCGGTAGGTAGTCGAGTGTCTCACTGGTGTGGTCGGACTGGTTCTGCGTGAACATCCCGATCGCGAGCGAGTACTGCGGTATCGACCCGATGAAAAACGCCGACTGGGCCTGGTTGGTCGTCCCGGTCTTGGCGATGACCGGCCGGTTCCACGCGGCCTCCGGGTAGGCGGTCCCGCCGGGGACATTGTCGAACGACAGCGCGTAGTCAACGTCGGCCGCCTGCGCCGGGGTAAGCACCTGACGATGGACGATCTTCAGCGGGACGAGCGCGCCGTTCTCGGTGATCTGGGAGATTACGTGCGGCGTGGCGTACTGCCCGTCCGCGGCCAAGACGGCGAAGGTGTTGGCCTGATCCTCGACCGTGAGATCGCCCTGTCCCAGCGACATGGTGACCGAACCCGGGTCGCTGCCGTGCGGGCCGAACATGCTCACCAGCCCGGCCATGTCCTTCGGCGCCACGCCGAAGCTCCGCGCCATGTTGAGGACGTTCTGCACGCCGACCCGGTGGGTCAGGTCCTCGAACGCCGGGTCGGAGGAGATGGCGGCGGCTACCGGAACCGGCAGGGGGCGGCCGCTGTTCTCGTCCGGCTCGTTGAACTCCCAGTAACCGTACGGATTGGCAGGCGGCGACTGGGTGGACAGGGCCAGCCGGTCGGCCTCCGTCCAGTCCGGCGGAATCCAGATCGGCGAGTAGCCGTTCAGCAGGCTGTTCTGGACGTCCATGCCCTGCGACACCGCCGTGGCGAGCACGTAGGGCTTGAACGAGGATCCGACCTGGTTCGAGCTCTCGGTCGCCATGTTGTACTCACAGTCGACCTGCAGGCAGTGCCGCACGCCGTAGCCCGGGCCGCCGTACATGGCCAGGATCGCTCCGGTGCCTGGCTGCTCAAGGACCGCGCCGATGTGCACGTACGACGGCATCGGGCTGCCGTCGGCAGCCATCTGCCGCTTCTGCTCGGCCACCGACTTATAGAGCGTGCTCATCATGGACTGGTTGAACGTAGTCACGATCTTCAAGCCGCGGGTGTAGATCTCCGGCGCGCTGTAGCCGTAGGTGCTCTCGAGTTCGGCCTCGACGGCCTGCATGATGTACCCGCGGTAGCCGGTCCAGCCGTCGTTCAGCTGTCCGGGCACGATCTTAGGGAACTTCTGGGCATCCGCCTGCTGCTGAGTGAGCACGCCGTCCCTGACCATATTGGTGAGCACGTAGTGCCAGCGGGCGACCAGCGCGGTGTAGGGCTCCCCCGCGTGCGGGTCCGGGCTGAAGTAACCCGGCTGGTTGATCATCGCGGCGATCATCGCGGACTGGGCGACGTTGAGCTTGAGCGCCGGCTCGTTGAAGTAGGTCTGCGCGGCGGCGCCGACGCCGTAGGCGTTGTCACCGAGGAAAACCGTGTTCAGGTACTGAGTCAGGATCCAGTCCTTGGACTTCTCGTGCGAGAGCTTGATGGCGACGAAGATCTCTTTGATCTTGCGGCTTACCGTCTGCTGGGTGCCGATGGTGGCGTAGTAGTTCCTGACGAACTGCTGGGTGATGGTCGAGCCACCCTGGAACGTCCCGCCGGTGAGATCCTCGTAGGCGGCACGCAGGATGCCAGTCGGCGAGATACCACCCTCGGTGTAGAAGTGCCGGTCCTCCGCGGCGATCACCGCGTTCTTCAGCACGGTCGGGATCTGCGCCGATGTCAGCAGCTGGCGGTTGGTACCGGTGCTGAACGTGCCCACGATCGTCTTCCCGTCTCCGAAGTAGACGGTCGAGGACTGCTGCAGGGCACTCTCGGATACTTCCGTGGGGACCTGCGTCTTCCCATAGAAGAAGACCACCAGCGCGATGACGAGCAGTATCATCGCGGCGCCCGCGCTGGCCACGACGGCCAGGGCCTTCTTCCAGGTCCAGTGCCGCCACCAGCTGCCCTTACGGCGCTGACCGGTTCCGCCGCCCCGCCCGCTGCCGGATCCGCCGCCCGGCCGACGGTCACCGGGCCGACGGTCAGCGGGCCGGCGGTCGCCGGGCCGACGGTCAGCGGGCCGGCGGCCTGGCGGGAGTGCGGTGCCGGTGCGGCGGTTAACGCCAACGCGGTCCTTGACCGCCGCCGATCTGGCCTGAGCGCTGATGCCGCGATACCCGACGATGTCATCGAAGCTGTCGAAGTCCCGGGCGCCTTCGGCCGGGATGTCCCAGCCCGCCTCCCCCGGCCTCAGGGCAGGCCTTCCCCTGGTACCGCGTCCGGTCAGGCCGGTCCGGCCGATGCCCGGGCCGGCCGGGTGCCCGGCGCCCGCAGGTCCCGCGCCGACCGCAGGTCCCGTGCCGGCCGCAGCTCCCGCGCCGGTGATCGCGCCGAGCCTGGCCTTGATGTCCAGGCGGTCCCTCAGATCACCGGCACCGGATCGCTCACCTCGCGGATTGGGGCCACCGCGCCCGGCCGCCGCCGGGTCCGGCCCGGGCGAGCCTGGGTAGCCCCGGCCCGGCCGGCCATCGAATGCGGCCGCCGGGTCCGGCCCGGGCGAGCCTGGGTAGCTCCGGCCCTCCCGGCCATCGAATGCGGCCGCCGCGCCGGCTCGGGCGCGCTGACCGCCCGCCCGCCGCCCGCCGCGGGAGTCGGCGTCCGGGCCGAGATAGCCGGCCGGCCCGGAGCCGTTGCCATCACTAGTCCCTGGGCCCGCGTAGCCGCGCCGGTCGTAGGCGGCCGGCTGGCCGCCTCCGTTGCCCTCCGGGCGCTCGGAGTCGGCCCCGTAACCGTTGCCCGAACGCTGGCCGACCCCGATGCCGTTACTGGCATCACGGCCGTTGCCGTGACCCGAGGGCTCGTAGCCATGGCTGGCACTGCGGCTGGTACCGTCACCGCCGCGGCCGTAACCGCCGTCCGGTCCGGAACGGTAGCCAACGCCGCTGGGGCGGCCGACGGCGCGAGACCCGTCACCGCCGCGGCCGCCGCGGTCGTAGCCGCTGGCGGGCCGGTGCCCATTGCGCCCGGCAGGCGCATTGTGCCTGCCATTACTGCGCGCGGCAGAACTGCCCACTTCTGCCGGGTCCTGCCAATACGACCCGGAAAAATCTGGATTGCTCACGCGTCCTCGCTGGTCGGGGGTAAGCGGCCGCAAGCGAGCAGCGGTCCCGCCGAGAGTCACACGGTACCCGGCACTACCAATCCTCCCGGTACATATCGTGAGTCACGCCTGTCAGCACCGCCCGCCGCGGACTGTGGAAGGCCGTAGGCCCGCTCGGTCAGTCTCCGGCCCGGGCGCGCCGGGAGCGCCGGGCAGCCGGTTCGCCTGTGCCGAGGACATAGGACGATGCGAGGTGATTCCACGCACAACTCTGGCAGACCTCGACGACGTAGACCTTGAACTCTCCGTATTCGGCTGCCATCTCGTCCAGCTCGCCGGACTGCTTCACCCGGCCCTCGTACCGCCCGAGCTCGTCTCCGTACACGTACGTGACGTGAGTGAGCTTGACCTTCTTGCAGATCGGGCAGGCCCGGTCGGTTGGCTCGCCATGGAACTTCGCGGCCCGCAGCAGGTAGGGGTGGGCATCGCAAACGTCGGTGACCGTCGTGCGGCCGGCGAACACGGACGCGATCGTGGCCCGCCGGGCCAGCCCGTAGTCAACGACCGATCGCCTCATGCCGCCAGGTTACGACGGAACCGCGGCTGCGCCGAGCCCCGCCTCGGCCTGGCCGTCCCAGGGAAACGGACGGTAGCCGCCGACTTGCGCCCAGGTGACCGACCACATATCTTGATGATGTATCGAACCGATACATCGAACTGAGATAGCACTACCGTAGCCTGCCTGGTGTGGACGGTAGCCGGGTGGATAGCAGGAGGTAGAGACGGCATGAGCAGCCAGCGGTCCGGGGTGCTTGAGCTCGCCGTGCTCGGCTCCCTGCGGGAGACTCCCATGCACGGCTACGAGCTGCGCAAGCGGCTCAATTCCCTGCTCGGGGCGTTCCGTGCGTTCGGGTACGGCTCGCTGTACCCGTGCCTGAAGGAACTGCTGCGCCAGGGCCTGATCGAGGAGACCCTGCCCGGCACGGTCAAGTCCCTGGCGGGGCGCCGCTCGAAGATCGTTTACCGGCTGACGGCCGACGGTAAGGAGCGCCTTCAGGACCTCCTGACCGAGGCCGGCCCGGCGTCCTGGGAAGACGACGGCTTCGGCGTGCACTTCGCCTTCTTCGGCCTGACCCGTGCGGACGTCAGGCTGCGGATTCTCGAGGGGCGGCGCAGTCGGCTCGAGGAGCGGCGGGAAAGCTTCCGGGCCGCGGTATCGAGGACGCGAGAGCGGGTCGACAGCTACACCCTGGAGCTTCAGCGGCACGGCCTGGAATCGGTCGACCGGGAAGTCCGCTGGCTGAATGAGCTGATCGCGTCGGAGCGGCAGTCGGACCAGCAGACCGGGCAGCACCCCGGGAGCCAATCAGCCGGAACAAAGCCGGAACCAATACAGCCGGAACCAATACAGCCGGAACCAATACAGAAGGCGGCGCAGCGGGCACCACGGGCTGATGACCAGGTGCTGTCGCTCGCGGCAGGAACACAGTTAAAAGGAGCAATGCTCATGAGTGCGGTACGGGTAGCCATCGTCGGCGTCGGAAACTGCGCTAGTTCTCTCGTCCAGGGCGTGGAGTATTACAAGGACGCCGAGCCTGGCGGCCGGGTGCCTGGCCTCATGCACGTCCAGTTCGGCCCGTACCACGTTCGTGATCTTGAGTTTGTTGCGGCGTTCGACGTTGATGCGAAGAAGGTGGGCCGCGACATCGCTGAGGCGATCGTGGCGAGCGAGAACAACACCATCAAGATCTGCGATGTGCCCCCGACCGGCGTCACGGTCCAGCGCGGGCCCACCCTGGACGGGCTCGGCGAGTACTACCTGCAGATCATTACCGAATCGGATGAGCAGCCCGTTGACGTGACCGCGGCCCTGCGCGAGAGCGGCGCCGATGTGCTTGTCTCGTACCTGCCGGTGGGGTCTGAGGTGGCTGACCGTTATTACGCGCAGTGCGCGCTCGATGCGGGAGTGGCCTTCGTGAACGCGCTGCCCGTGTTCATCGCGTCCGACCCGGTGTGGGCGCGCAAGTTCACCGACGCGGGCGTGCCGATCATTGGTGACGACATCAAGTCGCAGGTGGGAGCCACGATCACGCACCGCGTTCTGGCCAAGCTCTTCGAGGACCGCGGGGTCGAGCTGCTGCGCACCTACCAGCTCAACGTCGGCGGGAACATGGACTTCATGAACATGCTGGAGCGCAGCAGGCTCCAGTCAAAGAAGATCTCCAAGACCCAGTCGGTGACCTCCCAGATCCCGCACGAGATGGAACGGGCGGCAGTGCACATCGGCCCGTCCGATCACGTGCCGTGGCTGGACGACCGGAAGCTGGCGTTCGTCCGTCTGGAGGGCAAGGCCTTCGGTGACGTGCCGCTGAGCCTGGAGTACAAGCTGGAGGTCTGGGACTCGCCGAACTCAGCCGGGGTGATCATCGACGCGGTCCGGGCGGCCAAGATCGCCAAGGACCGCGGCATCGGCGGCCCGATCCTCTCAGCCGCCTCGTACTTCATGAAGTCACCGCCGGTGCAGTACAGCGACGACGAGGCGCGCGACGCGGTCGGCAAGTTCATCCGCGGCGAAGTCGACCGCTGAACGAGCCCTGACCGCCTGAACGAGCCCTGACCCCCTCGCCGGGCACCTGCTCGCCGCTACAGCCCTCCGCCGACAGGTGGAGGGCTGGAGCGGCTCCCCGTAGGCTGATCAGGTGTCTTCCCAGCCGCAGCGCCGTACCCGGCGGGCGGCCGCCGCGGGCCGGCTGAGACGATGGACGACCCGGTCGTCGTTCGTCTCCGATCTGCGCATCGTGCTGGCCGAGCGGAACTTCCGGCGGCTGTTCGCGACCAGGCTGATCTCGCAGACTGGCGATGGCGTGTTCACCGCGGGCCTGGGCAGCTATGTGTTCTTCAATGCGACGAAGTTCCCGAACCCGGCCTCGGCGGCGGGCGCCTTCGCGGTGCTCTACCTCCCCTACTCGCTGATCGGCCCGTTCGCGGGCGTATTCATCGACCGCTGGTCGCGGCGGCAGATCCTGGTCTGGTCGGCCGTGCTCCGCGCGGCGTTCGTGGTCCTGACTGCCTCGCTGGTGGCCTCGGGCAACCTGGGCGTCCCGCTGTACGCCAGCGTCCTGGCGGTGCTCGGCGTCGACAGGTTCTTCCTGTCCTCGCTGTCAGCGGCGCTGCCGCACGTCGTGGCGGGCGACAAGCTGGTCATGGCCAACTCCGTGTCACCGACCGCCGGGGGGATCATGGCATCCGTCGGGGGCCTCGCCGCCCTCGGCGTGCACCTGGTGACCGGCAGCGGCCAGACCGGGTCGGCCGTTACCCTGCTGGTCTCCGGGTTCTGCTACCTGGTAGCGGGACTGGTGGCCGCCACCATGCGCCGCGAATTGCTCGGCCCGGACCGCGACCGGGGCGGCTCGCCGCCCGGCCGGGTGCTCACGGAACTCGCCGCCGTGGCGGTCGGCCTGGCCGCCGGGGCCCGTTATGTCTGGCACCGCCGCAGCGCCACTGCGGCGCTGGCCGCGATCGGAGCGAACCGGCTCCTTTACGGGATCTTGTTCCTGATGTCGATCCTGCTGTACCGGAACTATTTCTATCGCGCGGCCGGCGCGAACGCCGCACTCGGCAGCTATTCACTGCTCATCGCCGCGTCGGCGGTCGGCTACGCGTCGGCCGCGCTAATCACGCCGGGGGCGACCAGGCGGCTGGCCAAGCCAGCCTGGATCGCCGTCCTGCTCGCCATGGCCGCCGTCGTAACCGGGCCGCTGGGCGCGACATTCAACCCGCTCGCGTTCCTGATCATCGGTTTCGGGGTGAATCTGGCCTCCCAGGGAGTGGCCATCTGCGCGATCACGATCATCCAGGAGGACGTCGGCGATGCCTACCGTGGGCGCGTCTTCTCCTTCTACGACATGATGTTCAATGTCACCTTCGTGGCCGGGGCCGCCCTCAGCGTGGCCTTCATGCCCGTGACCGGGAAATCGTACGCGCTGCTGGCCGTCGTGGCCGGCGGCTACCTGCTGGCCGCCGTCGGCTACCGGGCGCTCAGCCGTCAGCCGGCCGGGGGCGGCTTCGGCGGAGCCTCAGGTCCGCCCAGCCCCTCGGCCGCCGCCCAGGCCAGCAGTTCCTGAGTGGCTCGCTCGGCGCCGAGCGGCCCATGCTCGAGCCGCAGCTCCAGCAGGTGGGCGTAGGCCTTGCCGACCTGCGGGCCGGGACTGATCCCGAGAATGCGCATGATCTCGTGACCGTCCAGATCGGGCCGGATGCTGTCCAGCTCTTCGCGCTCGGCCAGCGCAGCGATCCGCTCCTCCAGGCTGTCGTAGGAACGGGCCAGCCGCTGTGCCTTGGCCTGGTTCCTGGTGGTGCAGTCGGCCCTGGTCAGCGCGTGCAGCCGGGTCAGCAGCGGGCCCGCGTCCCGCACGTAGCGGCGGACGGCAGAGTCCGTCCACTCACCGGTGCCGTAGCCGTGGAACCTCAGATGCAGCTCGACGAGGCGGGAGACGTCCGTCACCACGTCCGCCGGGAATCGCAGCGCGGCCAGTCTTTTCCTGGCCAGCTTGGCTCCGACGACCTCATGGTGGTGGAACGCGACCCGGCCGCCTGGCAGCCTGGACCGGGTCGCCGGCTTGCCGATGTCGTGCAGGAGGGCGGCCAGCCGCAGCACGAGGTCGGGCTGCAGGCCATAGCGGGGCTCCAGCGCGATGGCCTGCTCCAGCACAGTCAGCGAATGCCGGTAGACGTCCTTGTGCCGGTAATGCTCGTCCTGCTCCAGGCGCAGCCTGGGAATCTCGGGCAGGATCTGCTCGGCGACGCGGGTGTCGACCAGCAAGGCGATGCCACGAGACGGCCCGTCCTGAGACGGCGCCAGCATGAGCTTGGAAAGCTCGGCGGCGATCCGCTCGGCGGACACGATCTTCTGGGACGCGGCCAGTTTCGGGGCCAGTTCCGTCATGGCCGCGCTCAGCTCCGGAGTGACGGCGAAGCCCAGCTGGGCGGCGAACCGGGCCGCGCGCAGGATCCGCAGCGGATCATCGTTAAGCGAGTCCTCGGGCCTGCCCGGCGTGCGCAGGACCTTGTCTCTCAGGTCGCGCAGGCCACCGAACGGATCCACCAGCCCGTATCCGGGCAGCCGCGCGGCCATGGCGTTGACCGTGAAATCGCGGCGTGACAGGTCGTCTTCAAGCGACTTGCCGTAGCTGACCTGGGGCTTGCGCGACCTGCGCTCGTACCGCTCGCTCCGGTAGGTCGTGATCTCGAAGATCGTACTTGCCTTGCGCATGCCGACCGTGCCGAAGTCGATCCCGATCGTCCAGATCTGGTCCGGCCAGCCCTCAGTGATCTCGATGATGCGCTGCGGTGGCGCATCCGTCGCGAGGTCGGTGTCGCCCGCGGGGCGGCGCAGGAAGGCGTCCCGGACTGAGCCCCCGACCAGCGCGAGGTCATGACCATTCCTGGCAAAGATACCGCCCAGCTCGTCGGCGAGCGGTGTGGCCGCAGCGAGCACGGCGGCGGCGGCGCTGCGCTGCCGCGGGCTGAGCGGCGTTGAATCCGGCACGGGCATTGAGGGTAGGTGCTGCACGTAAGCTTGGGAAACCCGGGTAGCCCGGAGGGAGCCGATGCAGGACACTCTCAGGCCGTGCGGCGTCTGGCGGCCCGGCCCCGGTCTGGCCGCCTGGATCACCAGCCGCGGCCGGCGGCAATAGCATTTCCGCCATGCCGCCGCTGCCCCGCGCCCGCCGCCGCCTGACCAGAGCGCTGGTCAGGTTGGGCTGCGGCGCGCTGGCGGCGGGCGCGGCGGGCTGCCTTTCGGTGGCGATCCCGCTTTCGGGCCTCGCCCCGCTCCCGGCCGATGCGGTCGCCGTGGTGGCCGCGGCGCAGCGGGCCGGAGCGCAGCAGCCGGGAACGCCGCCGGTGTCCGTGGTGATCAGCTCGGTGACCCCCGGCTACGCGTCACCGGGCCAGGCCCTGACGATCCGCGGCACGGTGACCAACGCCTCCGCGGTCCCGGTCCGTGGCCTGTCGATCCAGTTGAGCTCCTCCGCTCAGGGCTTCGCCAGCCGGGACGCCCTCCAGGCGTACGCGGCCGGCTCCGGTGTTTCCAGCATCGCGGACACCGAGGTGCCCGGGGCCACGGCGGCCATCAGGCACGCACTCGCCCCGGGGGCCGCCGCCCGGTGGTCGATCCGGGTGCCGGTCAGGCGACTCGGCCTGCCCAGGTTCGGCGTGTATCCGCTGGCCGCCGAGGCGGTGAACTCCATCGGGGCGACGCTGGACGCCAGCGGCACGTTCCTGCCCTACTGGCCGGGTAAGGGCGCGCTCAGCCCGCTGCCGATCGCGTGGGTCTGGCCGCTGATGGATCAGCCACGCCAGGCGGCCTGTCCCGGCCTGGTCAACAATGGCCTGGCCGCGAGCCTGGGCAGCGGGGGCAGGCTGGGCGAGCTGCTGGCCGACGGCGCTTCCTACGCCGCAAAGGCCCATCTGACCTGGGCGATCGATCCTGCCCTGCTGGCGAACGCGCAGACCATGACCAGTCCGTACCAGGTCGGCGGCAACAGCCAGTGCAACGGCCCCACCAAACCGGCCAACCGGGCGGCGGCGGCCTGGCTGGCCCAACTCAAATCGGTCACGGCCGGGCAGCCGGTGTTCGTGACCCCGTACGCCGACGTGGACGCCGTCGCGCTGGTTCGCCAGGGCCTGAACGGCGACCTGACCAACGCCTTCACGGAAGGCAGGTCGGTAGCGGGCCGGATCCTCGGCCGTGACTTCTCCCCTGGCCGGGGTGCGCAGGCAGATGACTCCGATGTCCTGAACGGCATGGCCTGGCCGCCCGGCGGACTCGCCGATTACACGACGCTGCAGAGCCTGGCGGGCGTCGACGGGATCAGCTCGGTGATCATGGACAGCACGACCATGCCACCGCTAAGCAGCTGGCCGCCGACCCCGAGCGCACAGACCACCACGCCGGACGGTGAGGGCCCCGACCTGCATGTCCTGCTGGCTGACCACACCCTCACGACGATCCTCGGCTCGGCCACCGCATCGACCGCACCAGGCACCACCCTCGCCATCAGGCAGTACTACCTGGCCGAAACGGCGATGATCGCGGCCGAGGCGCCCAGCCTCGCCCGGTCCATTGTCGTGGTCCCGCCGAGCCGCTGGGATCCGCCGGCGAACCTGGCCAAGGACCTGCTCGCGGAGACGGTCAGCGCACCCTGGCTGCACCCGGTGGGCGTCGCCCAGCTGGCGGCGGCCAAGTCGGCACCGGGCCAGGTGAACCGCAAGCTGGCCGTGCCCGCCCAGGCCCTCAGCTCCGGCCTCAGGCAGTCCTACCTGCGCCGGGTGCGCGAGCTTGATCAGCGTGTCCAGCTGCTGCGGGGCATCCAGGTGGACCCGGACCCCGCGCTCGGTTACGCGATAGCCAGCGCCGAGTCCGCTGCCTGGCAGGGCGGCGGCGCGGCTAGCCACGCGGGCGAGGAGCTGACCGAGAGCCTCTCGTCCTATCTGTCTGCCCAGGACAGCGGGCTGACCCTGATCAGCCCGGGCCGGGTCACGCTGGGCGGCCTCAAGGGCTCGGTGCCGGTGTCCATCTCCAGCCACCTGAGCTACCCGATACGCGTGCGACTGCAGGTGAGCGTGCCGCGTGACGGGACGCTCTCGGTCCACAACCCTCCTGGCATCGTACGGGTGGCGTCCGACACTGTCATGACCATTAAGCTCGCGGTGAGCTCAGCAGCCGTCGGCTCGACCACCCTGCGGCTCAGCCTGCTCACGCCGACCGGCGCAGCCCTGCCCGACCAGCCGGTGATTATGACCGTGCAGGCCACGCACTACGGCACGCTGGCGCTAGTGATCATCGCTGCCGCCCTCGGCGTGTTCCTGCTCACCTCCGGGGCACGGGCGCTGCGGCGCCGGCGCGCCGCGGCGCGAACGCCGGCCACGTCAGGCCCCGAGGCCGCCGCGCCCGGCCTCCAGACCGGGCCGCAGCAGAAAGCCGATAACGTCGAGTCTGGCCGCGGCGAGTCCCGCGGCACTGCCGTTTCCGACGCCCCGGAGGATGCCGATGAGTACGCCCGGGCCCCAGGCCGGGCCGACGGCCACTGAGGCCGAGCCCGTCCCGGAGGAAATCCGCGTCGATGTACTCACTGACGCGGAGGCCAGCCTTCCGACGGCAGACGACGCCAGCCTGGTCCGCTCCAGCGGCGTCATGGCGCTCGGCACCATCGCGTCGCGGGTCACCGGGTTCCTGCGCACTGCGGTAATCATTTACGCGATCGGCACCCACGACCTGGGCAATGCCTACAACATCGCCAACACGCTGCCCAACGCGGTCTACAACCTGATGCTGGGCGGCATCCTCACCAGCGTGGTGGTGCCGTTGCTGGTGAGCGCGGCGAAACGGGAAGGGGACCGGGGCGAGGCGTACGACCAGCGGATCTTCACCCTCGGGGTGCTGGCCCTGGGCGCGATCACAGTGGTGGCGACGCTGGCCGCGCAGCCGCTCGCCGACCTATACGCGCTGCACGTCAACAATGCCGCGACCCATCATCTGACGATCATTTTCGCCTATTTCTTCATTCCGCAGATCTTTTTCTACGGTGTCTGCTCGCTGGCGGGCGCGATCCTGAACGCGCGCGGCCGGTTCGGCGCGCCCATGTGGACGCCGGTGGTCAACAACGTGGTGGTGATCCTGGTCGGACTGGGGTTCATGGCGGTAGCGGGCCTGGACCAGACCCCGGCCAGCATCACGCCTGGCGAGATCCAGCTGCTCGGGCTCGGCACCACGCTCGGCATTGTCGCCCAGACCGCCGCGCTGGTGCCGTCGCTGCGCCGGGTTGGCTTCCACTGGCACCCGAGATTCGACTTCAGGCGATCGGAAGTCGGCGAGATCGGCCGCATGGGCGGCTGGATGTTCGGCTACGTGGTCACCACCCAGGTGTCGTTCCTGGTGACCACGGTGGTGGCCAACGCCGCAGGCTCACGGGTGTCCCAGGCCGCCGCAGGCGCCGGGATCTCGGCCTACAGCAACGCCTGGCAGCTGTTCCAGCTGCCGTACGCGATCGTCGGCATCTCGGTGATCACCGCCATGCTGCCCAGGATGAGCGCGCACGCGGCCGACCGCCGGTACCAGCTCGTGTCCAATGACTTCTCGACGGCGACCCGGCTCGCCTCCGTGATCGTGGTGCCCGCGGCGCTGGTCCTCGCGGTGCTCGGGGCACCGCTCGCCGTGGCGCTGTTCGGATACGGCAGCACCTCGCCGGCCGATGCCCGCTACCTGGGCGAGGTCTTCGCCGTATTCTCCATCGGCCTGCTCCCTTACATGCTCTTCCAGCTGCTCCTGCGAGTGTTCTACGCGCTGCACGACAGCCGGACGCCGGCCATCATCGGCGTCGGCGCCATGGCAGTGAACATCGCGGCGAACCTCACCGCGCTAGAGATCTTGCCGGCCCGGCTGGTCGTCGCCGGCCTGGGCGCCGGATTCGGGCTCGCTAACCTGTTCGGCACCGTGGCGGCCTGGTGGGTGCTCAGCCGGCGCATTGGCGGTCTCGACGGGCGGCGGATCGCCAGCAGCCTGATCCGGATGCACATCGCCACGATTCCCGCCGTGATCTGCGCCGTGGCCGTGACCGTCATGGTCGACGCGATCGTGACCGGCGGGACGCTCGCCGCGATCATGATCGTCGTGCTGGCCGGATGCGGCGCGCTGCTGCTCTACGTGCTGTTCGCCAAGGCTTTCGGTGTCGACGAGGTCAGCGAGCTGGCCGGCAGCCTGACGGCCAGATTCAGCCGCTAATGTCCGCTCTCGGCCCGGCCAGCGGCCCCGGGAGACGGGCCGGCAATATCTCTTGGTGGTAACGGTTTACATTGGGGCGGGCTCGCCTCTCTCGGGGGCAGCATGCGCGGCCTAGCATGTTGTGCAGCATGATGGTGTAGTCGCGCGCTGTAGATGACATACGGGGCCTGAGGGGAGAGTGGAGAGCTGCCCGCTCCTGAATGAGGCTTATGAGCACGTACACCTCGGAACCTGGTACCCGGCTAGGCGGGCGGTACCGGCTTGAGGACCGGGTCGCCGCAGCCGCCGGGTGGGCTGCGTGGAAGGCAATCGATGAGACACTGGCCCGGGCAGTCACGGTGTTCACTCTTGCCCCAGGCTTTCCGCGGATCCGTGAGGCGGTCACCGCCGCGCGCGCCGCGAGCAGGCTGAACGACTCCAGGCTGGCGCAGGTGTTCGACGTCGAGGACGACTGGGACCGTGCCTACATCGTGATGGAGTGGGCCGCTGGCGACACCCTTGACGACCTGCTGGCGGCGGGCCCGGTCGACCCCGGGCGCGGGGCCCGGATCGTGGCGGAGGCCGCCGGGGCCCTGTCGGTTGCGCACGCGGCAGGCCTCGCTCACCTCTGCCTCACTCCGGAGTCGCTGCGCTGGACCCCCGGCGGGGGGGTCAAGGTGGTCGGACTCGGCATCGGCGCTGCCCTGGCCGGCGCGACGGCGGAGGACCCGGCGCTGGCCGATACCCACGGGCTCGGCAGGCTGCTGTACGCCGCTCTGACCGGCCGCTGGCCAGGGCCTGACTACCCGGCGCTCCCGTCGGCGCCTGTCGCCGACGGGCTGCCGCGCAGCCCCAGGCAGGTGAGGGCCGGAGTGCCCGCCGCGCTTGACGAGGTCACCTGCCGGGCGCTGATGCTCCGGGACCGGGGTAACGGGCAGCCGCTGACGACGCCGGCCCAGCTGGCCACGGCCCTTTCCGCCGCGATCCCTCCCGCGCCGCTTCCCCAGCTCCCCCCGGCGCCGCCCAGCAGGCCCGCCGCGCCCCGGGAGGACCATCGCGGCGCCCCCGAGGACGACTACTGGTCCGGGCCGCAGCGCCGCCAGGCCGCGGCCAGGCCGCGCCCGTCGAGGGCCGATGGCGAGCGCCGGGCCGCCGCGCGGATCAGGGCGGGCGTGGTCGCGCTGCTCGTGCTGGTGGTGATGGTCGGCGTGGTGGCGGCCGCCTTCCAGCTCAGAAAGCACCCCACCCATGCCGCGGCGAGCAAGACGGTCATCTCCAAGCCGACCACGCACCCCACCGCGACACTGCTCGCGCCGGTGAGTGCGCAGGGCTTTGACGCCTACAACCTGAACGACGCCGGGGATGAGAACAGCCAGTCCGCCCCGGCTGCGATCGACGGCAATCCGGCCACGGCCTGGACGTCCCAGTACTACTTCACCGCGATGTTCGGCGGCCTTAAGCCAGGCACCGGGCTGATGCTGGACATGGGCAAGCCGGTCCGGCTGGCCTCGGTGCAGATCCTGTTCGGGGCCGCCCCGGGCGCGGACGTGCGGATCGAGATCGGGAACACCGACGTGCGGGCGCCGTCCACGGTCCGGGACCTCACCACGGTCGCCAAGGCCACCGACGTGGGGGGCCTGTACTCGTTCCAAGTGACCTCCGCGGCCACCGGCCGGTACGTGCTGATCTGGTTCACCAAGCTGCCGCCCAACTCGGGCCATTACATGGCGGAGATCTTCAACATCGTCCTGCGGGGCTCGGGCTGACGGGAGGGCAGCCACGGAGCATTCCGAGCCGGGCAGTGCCGCTGGCCGCCAGCCGACGCCCGAGCTACGCGGCCGCGCAGCCGCGCCGCCGCCCGACATGCATCCGCCCGACATGGAGCCTTCGGACGCGGAGTTGCTGCGGCAGCACGTCGCCGGAGATCCGGACGCCTTCGGCAAGCTGTATCTGCGGCATCGCGACCGGCTGTGGTCGGTAGCGGTCCGCACCCTGGGCGATCCTGAGGAGGCCGCGGACGCGCTGCAGGACGCGATAATCTCGGCGTTCCGCCGGGCCAGCAGCTTCCGCGGCGACTCCGCCGTCACCACCTGGCTGCACCGGATCGTGATCAATGCCAGCCTCGACCGGCTGCGGCGCAGGGCAGCCCGCCCGGTGGCCAGCTCACCCGACGAGCGAGTCCTGGATGGCCTGGCGGTCGGTCGGGCCCAGCCGGACCCTTCGTCCACCAGCGATACCTCCCTTGATGTGGCGGCGGAGCTGCGCAGGCTGCCGCACGACCAGCAGGCCGCGCTGGTGCTCGTCGACATGCTCGGCTATCCGGTCGCCGACGCGGCGGAGATCCTGGGCGTATCCCAGGGCACCGTGAAGAGCCGGTGCGCGCGAGGCCGGGCCCGGCTGCTGCCCCGGCTCGCGCATCTGCGGGCAGGCGCCGACCGGTCCCGCGAGCCGGGGAGCGCCCGGGATCAACCGGACGAGGGCGACGTCGGCCTGCGCGGGCCGGCGGCCGCCAGCCAGGCCCGGCGGAACCGATCGGCCGCCGGAAACGTCCTACCTGGGCGGGAAGGGGGTGATCCATCGTGATCAGGCGCCACGTCAGCGCTGAGGACATCGCCAGGTATAGCGAGGGCGACATCAGCGGGCGCAAGGCCACGCGGATCCGCTCCCACCTGGCAGGCTGCCGCCAGTGCGCCGCCGTGCGCGAGGATCTGGCCCGGGTGCCCGCGCTGCTGGCGAGCGCCGAGGCGCCGCCGATGCCCGAGCATCTCGCGGCCAGGATCCAGGCCGCGCTGAGCACGGAGTCCGCCCAGCGGGCCAGTCGCGACGCCCGGCCGGCCAGCGCGCCGCCGCACCGACGTGCCGCCGGGCGGTCCTGGCCGTGGATACCGGGGATCTCGCCGCGGGCGGCCGGATGGGCCGCGTCGGCCACCGCGGCCGTCTTGCTCGCGGGGGGCGGTGCCTACTACCTGATAGCGTCCGGACCGGGAAATGGCGGCGCGAGCTCCGGCTCGGCGTCGGCGCCGTCGAGCTCCATCCACCGCACTGCCGCCGGCGCCAACGTGCCCGCCGCCCCGGCCCTCCGGGGCGCCGGACCACACCTTGAATACCAGCGGGCCGGCCAGCCAACCGCCTTCACTCCGGTGGCGACGGCCAAGAACTACGTCCCGGACAGGCTCGCGGCGCAGGTCCGCACCACGCTCGCCGAGTTCGGCGCGCTGGCGACCTCGACCGGGCCAGGCCAAGCCGCCCCGCTGGCGACGCCGAGTTCCGGCCCCAACCGGAGCAGTGGCCAGCCGCCGCGGATCGGCGGCTTCAGCGCCAGCGCCCTGGAGGGATGCGTGTCCCGGGTCTCGGCGGGCGCCGAGGTCGTGCTCGTCGATGTCGCGAGCTACCAGTCCTCGCCCGCCGCCGTGATCGTGACGCAAGGCACCAGCCAGAGCCCGCGGAAGGTCTGGGTGGTCGGGCCGGGCTGCTCGGCTTCCATCAGTGACCTGCTGCACACCACCACGCTGCCGGCCGGTGGCTAACCCGCCCGCGGCGGGAATCTCCTGGCCCTAGGATCGGTTGACGCCTGAGCAACTGAAGGAAGGGCAATCCAGTGACCGAGATTCGGGATGTCATCATCATCGGGTCCGGGCCCGCCGGCTATACCGCGGCGCTGTACGCGGCGCGGGCCAGGCTGCATCCGCTGGTCTTCGAAGGCTCGGTGACCGCAGGCGGTGCCCTGATGAACACCACCGATGTGGAGAACTTTCCCGGGTTCCCCGATGGCGTGCTTGGCCCGGACCTGATGGATGCGGTCCGCAAGCAGGCTGAGCGGTTCGGCGCGGAACTGGTCGCTGAGGACGTCACCGAGGTTGACCTGGCCGGGACCCCCAAGGTGATCAAGGTCGGCGTGGACACGCACCTGGCCCGCACGGTGATCATCGCGACCGGCTCCGGCTACCGGGAACTCGGCGTGCCTGGCGAGAAGCGGCTGTCCGGGCATGGCGTTTCCTGGTGTGCTACTTGCGACGGATTCTTCTTCAGGGACCAGGACATCGCGGTGGTCGGCGGCGGCGACTCGGCGATAGAGGAAGCCACCTTCCTGACCAGGTTCGCTCGCTCGGTCACCGTGGTCCACCGCCGGGATGCGCTGCGCGCATCCAGGATCATGCAGGACCGCGCCATGGCGAATGAGACAATCCGCTTCGCCTGGAACAGCGAGGTCGTGGAGGTGCTGGGGGACGACCGGGTGAGCGGCGTGGTACTCCGCGACGTCCGGACGGGCGAGATGAGCACTCTCGCGATCACGGGCCTGTTCGTGGCTATCGGTCACGACCCGCGCACCGAGCTGTTCACCGGGAAGCTGGCCACCGACGCTGACGGGTACCTGCTCGTCGAGCATCCGTCCACCCGGACCGCGGTGGACGGTGTCTTCGGGGCCGGTGACGTGGTGGACCGTACCTACCGGCAGGCCGTCACGGCGGCAGGCACCGGCTGCGCCGCGGCACTCGACGCCGAGCGCTGGCTGGCGGACCACGAGTCCTGAGGGTTGATCCTCGGGAGCCTGGCTCGTTTTCAACAGACCCGAAGAAACAGGCCAAATATCCAGCACGACGGAGAGGAAGTTCCCGCTATGGGTGGAACCAAGATCGTAACGGACGCGACCTTCGAGGCTGATGTGCTCAAGAGCGACAAGCCCGTCGTCGTGGACTACTGGGCCGAGTGGTGTGGCCCGTGCCGTCAGGTCGCCCCGGTACTCGAGGAGATCGCCGGAGAGCACGGCGACAAGATCGAGATCGTCAAGCTCAACGTGGACGAGAACCCGGCGGTGACGCAGAAGTACGGCATCCTGAACATCCCGACGCTGGGTGTCTTCAAGGGCGGCGAGGTCGTCAAGGAAATCGTCGGTGCCCGGCCCAAGTCGGCGCTTCTCCGGGAGCTGGCCGACTTCATCTGATCCTGTTCTTCTGATCCCGCCGAAGGCTCAGGCGCCTGCTGACCGACCTGGCAGGCGCCGGCTGACATGTTTGGCTCCTGGTGCCGTAGCGGGCGCCGCCACCCCCAGCGGGCTGCCGCGCCTTCGCATGCGGTAACGAGGGGCTGGGAGCTAGTCCGGGCAGGTCCGAACTTATATTCTCCTCGTGGCTGTGGTCCGAGGCTACGGTCTAAGCCAGGCGCAGAGCACGCTCCGGCGTCATCGAGCCGAGCAGGCGCTCGAGGGCGACCTCCACATCCTCCCGCCAGGACAGCGCTGTCTTGAGTTCCAGCCTGAGCCTGGGGAAGCGCATGTGCTGGCGGACCGTCTTGAATCCGACCGCCAGCAGGTAGTCAGCGGGCACGACGCACGAGGGCCCGTTCCATTTCAGGTCGCCGAACGCCTCGATGGCCTTGACCCCGCGCCTCGTCATGTCCTTCGCGGCCCCCTGGACGAGCATCCGCCCCAGGCCGCCTCCGGCAAACTCGCCGAGCACGTGAGCCGTCATGAGCAGCACCGCATCTGCGCTCACCGGGCTGGTCGGGAATGCGACCGACCTGGGCACGAGGTAGGGCGGTGCGTAGAGCATGTAGCCCGCCGGAGCGCCATCGACATAAGCGATCTTGCCGCAGCTTCCCCATTCGAGCAGCACGGAAGAGATCCAGGCCTCCTTCTCCAGGGCCGGATCGCCTTCCTCGTGCGCCCGCGCGTAGCCGACGGGATCGAGCTCCCAGAAGACACAGCGGCGGCACCGAGACGGCAGGTCATCAAGATTGTCCAGCGTGATGCTCGCAAGACGGCGCGACAACGGGCACCTCTGAGATCGCTACGGCTACGCTCCGGCCAGGCCGACCAGGAAGATGGCCGCCGCCCTTTTGACGCCTGTGGTCCGGCCCAGGGATATCGTACCTGTGATTTGCCCGAAGCGCCGGTCCGGTCGGGGATAGCTAGCGGACGCGGACAGAAGAAGATGGCCAGGCCGCAAACTCCGCCGTCACCGGGGTCGGCCTTGTGCCGAACGTGGGCAAACATGAGAGCGGTCTAGTCGGTTCGGCCACATCCCGGCCGTGGCGGTGCGAGCAGTCCGCCGGGTTTCACGTGAAACACGCTCAGCCGACCAGCCGCGCCGCTCGGCGGATGTTGATGACACCTCCAGCCGACGGCGTCCTTGCCGGGCACCAGGCCGCGTGCTTCGCGATCGTCTATCGCGAGCTACGCGGGGCCGTCCGTCCGGGCCAGCCGCCCGGTCAGCATCCATCAGGCTCGGCAGCCATTTACGCCGCTGCGCTGGACTGAGAGCCGGACCCGTACTAGGTCAACCAAATGACTGCCGTACGGCAAAGCGCTTGGTGCCGAACAGCCGCTGCGCCTGCCCGCCGCGCCTGCCCGCCGCGCCTGCCCGCTGCGCCTGCCCGCCGCGCCTGCCCGCCGCCTCAGCGGCAGGTTGTCTCCGGCCCCGCGGTCCCGGGCAGATGCGCTAGGCGCTACGCGGCTTCGCCCAGCCGGGGGACATCGTCGTGACGATTCGCTCCAGATCCTCAAGGGAGGCGAACTCGACGACTATCTTGCCCTTGCGCTGGCCCAGCTCGACCTTCACCCGGGTGTCGAAGGCGTCCGAAAGCCGGTCAGCGAGATCCTTCAGCGCGGGAGCAACCGGCTGCCTCGGCGCTGGCCGCCGTGAAGCCTTCGCCGGCTGGGCACCGAGCGCAACGATCTCCTCGACTGCCCGGACAGAGAGGCCCTCCGCCACGATGCGATGGGCCAGCTGCTCCTGTGCGGCCACGTCGGAAACGGCCAGCAGGGCCCGCGCGTGTCCGGCGCTGAGCACCCCGGCGGCCACCCGCTTCTGCACCGCCGTCGGCAGGTTGAGTAGCCGGATGGTGTTGGAGATGTGCGGCCGGGAGCGCCCTACCCGGCGCGCCAGCTCATCATGGGTAGCCGAGAAGTCATCCAGCAGTTGCTGGTAGGCGGCCGCTTCCTCAAGCGGGTTGAGCTGCTCCCGGTGCAGGTTCTCGATCAGCGCGTCGCGCAGCAGATCATCATCGGATGTCTCCCGCACGATCGCAGGAATCAGTTCCAACCCGGCGAGCTGGCAGGCGCGCCATCGCCGTTCCCCCATCACGATCTCGTAGCGGCCCTGCCCCACCACGCGCACGACGACCGGCTGCAGCAGGCCCACTGCGCGGATCGACGCGGCCAGCTCCTCGAGGGTCTCCTCGTCGAATACCTGCCGCGGCTGGCGCGGGTTTGGCACGAGCGAGCCAACCGCGATCTCGTCGAAGTACGCGCCGGGTCCCGCCTGCCCGGGCTCCCGGGCCGCGGTGTCCCGTGCCGCAGCGTCGTGGCCGTCTTGAGCCGGGGCCGACGGGATCAGCGCGCCCAGGCCCCTGCCCAGGCCCCGCTTCTGCTGAGGCATCGCCTCTCCTCGCTCTGCGCTCCAGCCCTGGCTTCGGACTGCCAGCGGAGCCTTGCTCTCCAAAGGACTGCCGTCAATGCCGAGCAGGCCTGCCTAGCCAGACGTTTGCCCGGCTTCCGACCCTATCCCCTCAGTGCGCCCGACCGCCGATGCTGCCAACAAAGGTGCACTTGAAATAGATAAGTCAAACAGAAATTCGAAATATCACGCGTCAGCGGGAAGGCATCAGGTAATCCGGCTCGACTTGACGTTACGGTGCGCCATCTCCCTGGCCGCCTCCATGTAGGCGACAGCACCGCTTGAGCCTGGGTCGTAGGTCATCACCGACTGGCCGTAACTGGGCGCTTCCGAGACCCGGACGCTGCGCGGGATGACCGAGCCGAGCACGATGCCGCCAAAATGCTCCCGTACCTCGTTAGCTACCTGGGAGGCCAGGCGGGTCCGTCCATCGAACATGGTTAGCACGATCGTGCTGACCAGCAGGCCAGGATTGAGATGGCTCTTGACGAGCTCCACAGTTCTGAGCAATTGCTCGAGCCCCTCGAGCGCGTAGTACTCACACTGAATGGGGATCAGCACCTCCGGAGCCGCGACCAGGGCATTGAGAGTCAGCAGCCCCAGCGACGGCGGGCAGTCGATGAAGATGTAATCGAGCCCCGAGGCGTCGTAGCCGGCCAGCGCTCGGGCCAGCCGGGACTCTCGGGCCACCAGTGGCACGAGCTCTATCTCCGCCCCCGCCAGGTCAATCGTGGCGGGAGCACAATAGAGCAGGGGAACGCCGGCGACCGGCTGGACGATCGACGCCAGCGGCAGGGCTTCCACCAGGACGTTGTAGATGGACGAGACACCGGCGTGGTGATCGACGTCCAGGGCCGTCGATGCGTTGCCCTGCGGGTCAAGATCTACGACCAGCACCCGCGCGCCGTGCAGCGCCAGGCCTGCGGCCAGGTTCACCGCGGTCGTCGTCTTGCCCACGCCGCCTTTCTGGTTCGCGATCGTGATGATCCGGCAGGAACCGGGCCGCGGCCAGGCCTGGCCGCCGGCGCGTGCCGCCAGCGCCGCCCGGGCCGCGCGCGCAATCGGCGTATCGACCGGGACCCCGGCGACGCCAGGGTCGGCCATGCCGGCCTCCCGGCTTCCGACCTCAGCATCAGGCCCGGCGTGGCGTGCACGTGCCCTGGGAACCGCGAAGGCCTCCGTCCGGACGGCGCCCACGGACCGCCCGCTGTCCGGGAGTTCCTGATCGGCGCTGGTCCGCGCACGATCTTCGGCCATTTCCGTCTCGCTCTCCTGGTCTGTCTTGTAGTCCGCCCAGCCCGCGAGGCCGCTCCTGGTATGCATGCCGGTTCCACGTGAAACGGGTCCGGCCTCGCGCGTCGCTCGCTGCCCGGGAAGCTGTGCTGGACTATCCGGCCCGCCAGGATAATCGCCGGGCGGCCATGGAACGTCCAGACTGGCCGGACGCCGCGCTTCAGGCACCTCACCGCGCGGAGAACCGCCAGGCGATTGCTCACCCACATCGCCGCCCTGAACAGGCCGCACATCGGCCACCCCACCGCGCGGCCCGTCACCCGGCAACCGATCGCGGGCCGCACGCGGCGCGCCGGTCGGAACCTGATCACCGGACATACCGCTACCCGTCTGGCTCTCTCGCGCCCTACCCTCCGGGCGCCATCCGAGGCCAGTCCGCGACTCGCCCGGCCAGCCCAGCCCACCCGAACCCGGATCCCGCCGGGAAGGCACCTGCCACTGGCCGGAGCCGGATGCTCCGTCAGCGGTACCGCTCAGGAGGCCAAGCGCAGGCTCAGCCGGATACGGCTCAGCCCGATACCGATCAGCCGCAGACGGATCAGCCCAATACCGATCAGCCGCATATGGGTCGGCCGTATGGGGGTCAGCCGTATGGGGGTCAGCCGTATGGGGGTCAGCCGACCGGAGATCTCCCGGCCCGGCCTGCTCCGGCCAGCCCAGGCCCGGTGCGGAGCCCATCATCTCGCTCCTGCTCCTCCCGGCGCCCGGCGCCCGGCGTTGCCCGACCCACAGCGGGCCGGGTCGCCGCAGTCCTGTCACCGCTAAGTTAACCGGCCGCGAGCAACGAGTCAGCCATTACTCTGCGAGCCACCATCCAGGCAGCCACGGCGGCCTCCCGCCTTAGCCCGCAGACGGGCACGGCCCGCACGGCGGCCGGGCGATTCCCGAGCCGACCCCGAGCCATCGCCTGGCCTCACCGGCCCTGACTCCTGCGGCCGCCAGGCCGGCCAGTCTCACGGCCAGTGGGGTTCGCGCGCCGCTGCCCCGCATCCGCCGCTCCTGCGGTGCCCGCCCGGCCACGCCGCTGCCCGCCTGGCCGACCGGGGTGGCCGGGAGCCGAGCCCGCGACGAACCGCACCACGGTAGCCGCGGGACTAGCCCCCGCGCCGACTCGCACGACTCGTACATCCCGCGCGCCAAGCCGCCGGAGCACCGGAGCGGCCCGGGCCGCCTCTTGCCCCGCACCGGCTCCCTTGATGGCCAGCACCAGGCCACCTGGCCTGGCCAACCCCAGGGCCAGCCCGGCCAGCCGGTCGAGAGGTGCAACTGCCCGCGCGGTCACCACGTCAGCCGCGAACTCGCCGGCCGCATCCTCGGCCCGGCCCCGGTGTATCGCCACATTGCCGAGCCCGAGTTCGCTAACGCACTCCGCGAGGAACGAGACGCGCCGCTCCATCGGTTCGAGCAATGCGACCTGAACGTCGGGCAGCAGCATCGCGAGCACCAGGCCGGGCAGTCCAGCGCCCGAGCCGAGGTCGACGAGTGCCGAAGGCCGCGGCACCAGATCAGCGATGGCCGCGCAGTTGATCAGGTGCCGCTCCCACAGCCGGGCGGTCTCCGCCGGGCCAATCAGGCCCCGCTCGACGGCTGGCCCCGCCAGCAGTTCCGCGTAGCGCCGGGCTGCGCCGATCGCCGGGCCAAACATCTCCAGCGCTTGCTGCGGCGGCTCAGGGGCCAGGTGGCCGCCAGGGCGGCCCGGTTCAATCTGCAGGAAGAACGACCACCCTGCGGTCGGGCTCATCGCCCTCGGACTCGCTCCGCAGCCCGGCGGCGGCGATCGCGTCATGCACGACCTTGCGCTCGAACCGGTTCATGGCCCACAGCTTCTTCGGCTGGCCCGTCTGCCTTACTTCGTCGGCGGCCTCCCGGCCAGCCTTGGCGAGCTCGGCGCGGCGCCGCAGCCGGTATCCGCCGACATCGAGCATGATCCTGGTGCGGACCCCGGTCTGCCTGTGGACAGCGAGCCTGGTCAGCTCCTGCAGGGCCTCAAGCACCTCTCCTCTCGGCCCGACCAGCTCATCCAGCGTGGCACCGACCACCGACACCAGCGCCCGGTCCCCCTCGACGTCCATGTCGATGTCGCCATCCAGATCTGCGACATCGAGCAGCCCTTCGACATAGTCGGCCGCTATCTCACCCTCCAGCTCGAGGTCCGCGACCGCACGGGCGCCGTCGCGCTCGCCTGCATCATCGCGCTCGCCTGCATCGTCACGCTCGTCCGCGTCGTCGCCGTCGTCGCCACTGGCGTCGTCCATTTCCGCGGCCGACGGGGCGGCTGGCTGTGCGGTCGGGCCGGCGTCCTCCTGGCTGCCCGGGTCCGCCTGGCTGCCCGCGTCCGCCTGGACCGGGAATGACGCTGTCGCAGAGGAGGCGGGCCCAGCAGCCGATGGATCATCAGGCTGGCCCGCTGGGGAACTGGCTACCGTGGCGGCGGAAAATTCGCCGCGGTCGCGCTCCCCCGCGTCGGGCTCCCCGGCGTCATAGTCCCCGGCCGATCCGCTCGGCTCAGCGACCGCGTTGTCGCGTTGGCTCACGACCAGGCCCTCCTACGTTCGGGGTCGAGTTGTGCTGACAGCAACCTGGGCCACGCGGGCCGTGGCCCCGTCTCAACGCTTGCCAGAGCGTTTGCTGCGTGACTGCCGCTGCGGCTGTTGCCTGACGAGCTTAACCTCGGGAGGCTCAGGCTCGGGAGCGGGCTCCTGGCGGCCCTTCCCCAGCCGGCGGAGCATCCCGCCACCGCCCGCAGCCGGCGGGGCGGATGCCGACGCTCCGGACTGGGCGTCAGATGAGCGAGAGGCCGGAGGACCGCCACGGGGCTGGCCCCCCGCTGGTCCCGGCTTCGCGGGCTTTCCGCCGTCCGAGACGGTCTTCCCTGGCAGCACTTTTGGCCCCTTCGCGCCGCCCGATGATCCGGAGCCGTTAGGGCTCACCGCTGGCTTACCGGCCGTTCTTGGCTGCAGGGCGGGCGCCCCGGCCGCGGCGCCGCTCACCGCGCCAGCCCCGGCGAGCTTAGGCTGCGGGTACTTCCTGAACAGCACGTACTGCTGGCCGAGCGTCCACAGGTTAGTCGTCACCCAGTACAGCACCAGGCCAAACGGCCAGTACAGGCCGGACAGCGCGAAGACCGGCATGATGTACGCCATGAACTTCTGCGACTGCCCCATCGGGTTGTCCGGGCTAGCCGCAGGCATCATGCCGCGCTTCATGCTCTGCCGCACGGTCAGGTACGTCGTGGCCATACTGATCATGACTGTGATCAGGATGACGGCCTTGGCCTCGATCGGGACCCCGTGCGAGAACAGGAATTTATCCGATATTTTCACGCCCAGGATCTCGGCGTGCTGGGCGCTCACCATCATCTCTTCGGTCATGCCGTACTTGGGCGCCTGGCCCGGCTTCCACTCTGAGATGGCTCGCAGCACGCTGAACAGCGCGAAGAACACCGGCAGTTGGGCGACGACCGGGAGGCACCCCATCAGCGGGTTGACGCCCGCCTCCTGGTAGAGCTTCATCATCTCCTGGTTGAGCGCCTGCTTGTCGTTCTTGTACTTCTTCCTCAGCGCGGTCATCTGCGGCTGGAGGGCCGTCATCGCGCGCGTGGTGTGCATCTGCTTGATGAACAGCGGCACCATGATCAGCCGCATCAGGACCACGAGGAAGACGATCGTCAGGGCCCAGGTCCAGCCGCTGCTCGCGCCAAAGACCGAGCTCAGGCCGGTCCAGATCTCCTTGAAGACCCACGCGACGGCGTCGTAGAGCGGGTTGAGTATGCCCACCAGCTAGCTCCCTTGCGATCTGATCGACAACATCCGCCCGTCCTCGCCCGGCCCGGCATGGCTCGACCCGGCAGGAGAGGACCCAGCGACGCGGGGCGGCACCGGGTCGATCCCTCCCGCATGGAACGGATGGCAACGACCGAGCCTCGCCACCGCGAGCCAGGAGCCGCGCAGGGCACCGTGCACCTGCACCGCCTCCACCGCATAGGCGCTGCACGATGGGTAGAACCTGCACCGCGGCGGTAGCAACGGGCTGATGAAGCGCCGGTATCCGGCTAGGAGCACGAGAAGGAACCGGGCCGCGGCCGACGTCCGGGTCCTCGTCTGTGGCTGTGCCTTACTGGTCACTGCAGCGCCTTACTTTGCCGCCGACGCAACGCTTCGATTACCAGGTCGAGTTCGGCGGCGAGATCCGCCTGGCGTGCGGCCGCACTCCGGGGATTGGCGCGTACCACCAACAGGCTACCTTCAGGAAGCGACCCCAGGTACCTGCGGGCCAGATGGCGCAACTGGCGCCGGACCCGGTTGCGCACCACCGCATTGCCCACAGCGCGGCTCACCACGAAACCGACCCTGGCCGGCTCATCGTGATCGGGGCGGACCAGCAAATGACCCGATACCAGCGCTTTTCCCGCACGACTGCCCTCTCGCATGGCGAGAGAGAACTCTGAGCGCCGCCGCATCCTGGAGGCGGCCGGAAGCATCGGGGCTCACCGCTGGCTGCGGGCGGTCGCGTTGATCAGGGGCTGGTCAGACACTGACCCGCGTGCGGCCCTTACGGCGCCGCGCGGAGAGGATCGCGCGCCCGGCCCGGGTGCGCATGCGCAGCCGGAATCCGTGCGTCTTGGCACGGCGGCGGTTGTTCGGCTGGAACGTACGCTTGCTCACTGGGGACTCCAGATACGGGTGCAGAGATCAGGCCGCCGCACCCGGCCCGCAGCACGCTGAACAGGCGCCGGGTGTGGCCGGACCTCAGAACGTTACGCGGCCAGGCCGCAGCAGGTCAAACCGGCGATCGCACGAGGACCCGCAACCGGTGCGTCCCGTCACCGCGGGTGACACTTGCTGTTTACCTAACGAGCGCCGAACCCGACCCCTAGGCTGTGGACAGCGGTCCCGGGCGCGGGGATCAGATGATCGTCGGCTTTCCCGCATCTTCCAGCGACAGATGAGCGGTCACCGCACGAAGCGCAACGTGCACAACCTGTGGAAAAACCTGTTGATCACATGTGGGGGCGCGAGGTGAACGGCCGATGAGCGAATCCGACCTCGCTGGAGTCTGGGCCAGGTCCCTCGATGAACTCGCTGACATGCACATCGAGCCAGCTCAGCGGGCCTGGCTGCAACTCACGAGGCCGCTTGGTCTGGTCGAGAATACTGCCCTGATCGCCACTCCGAACGAGTTCGTCAAGGAGCAGCTGGAGACCAGGCTCCGCTCGCTGATCACTAATGCGCTTTCCAGGGAACTCGGGCGCAGCATCCAGCTCGCGGTCACCGTTGACCCAGCCGCCGTGACCGCCCCGGCCCCGGGTTTCGATGCCGGGGGCGAGCATCGGCTGCCCGACGCGGGATCCCCCGAGCAGGCGAACGGCAGCACCATGGCGTCCGCGCCTCGTGCGACCAAGGCCCGCACGACCAAGGCCCGCACGACGAGGGCCCGTGCGACCAAGGCCCGTGCGACCGAGGCCCGTGCGACCGAGGCCCTCGATCAGCCGCACGCCTTCGGCGAGGCGAGCGGGCATAAGCAGGGCAGCCCGGCTCGCTCAGACGGCCGGGCCTTTCCTAACGCGGAGGCCTACGCGGACCGAGGACCCTTTACCGGCCGGCATCCGTACTCCGAGGGCCAGCCCTACCCGGAAGCCCAGCCCTACCCGGAAGGCCAGCCCTACCCGGAAGGCCAGCCCTACCCGGAAGGCCAGCCCTACCCGGAAGCCCAGCCCTACCCGGAAGCCCAGCGATACGCAGACGGCCAGGCGTACCCGGAACGGCAGCCGTTCCGGGGCGGGCGCGAGGTGCCCGGCAGGCCCGGCTACGGCGACGGGCAGACCTATGCCGACGGGCAGGCCTTTCAGGAACCGCAGCGCTATCCAGGCCAGGCCTATCCCGGCGATCAGCCTTTCCAGCGGCCGCCGGGTGACGGCGCCGCCTATCCGGGCGACCACGGCTACCCGGGGCGGCAGGCTTATCCGCAGCGACCGGCCTACCCGGCCGAGCCCGCCGATGCCAACGGACCGGGGCAGAGCTCCGGATTCTCCCGGGCTGCGGGCCTGGCGGGCCCCGGCCAGCCTGGCCGGGGCGCAGCGGCAGGCGCCTCACCCGGGACCGGGTCCGGCCTGGGCGGCTCTGGTGCGCCGCGTCCTGCGCAGGCCAGGCTCAACCCGAAGTACACGTTCGAGACATTCGTGATCGGCTCGAGCAACCGGTTCGCCCACGCGGCGGCGGTCGCCGTCGCCGAGGCACCGGCGAAGGCGTACAACCCGTTGTTCGTCTACGGTGACTCCGGCTTGGGCAAGACTCACCTGCTCCATGCCATCGGCCATTATGCCCAGAGCCTCTACCAGGGCGTTAAGGTCCGCTACGTCAGCTCTGAAGAGTTCACCAACGACTTCATCAACATGATCAGGGACGGCAAGCAGGATGGCTTCAGGCGCCGGTACCGCGACGTCGACGTGCTGCTGGTCGACGACATCCAGTTCCTGGAGAACAAGGAAGGAACCCAGGAGGAGTTCTTCCACACCTTCAACACGCTGCACAACGCCAGCAAGCAGATCGTCATCTCCAGTGACCGGGCGCCCAAGCGGCTGGTGACCCTGGAAGACAGGCTGCGCAGCAGGTTCGAATGGGGCCTGCTCACCGACGTGCAGCCGCCGGAACTCGAGACCCGCATCGCCATCTTGCGCAAGAAGGCGGTCCAGGACCGGCTCAACGCGCCGCCCGAGGCGCTCGAGTACATCGCGAGCCGGATTTCCACCAATATCCGCGAGCTCGAGGGCGCGCTCATCAGGGTCACCGCCTTCGCCAGCCTGAACCGGCAGTCCGTCGACCTTCAGCTGGCCGAGTTCGTTCTGAAGGACCTGATCCCTGAGGCCCAGGGGCCCGAGATCACCGCTTCGACGATCATGGGCCAGACCGCCTCCTATTTCGGGCTGTCCATCGACGACCTGTGCGGGACATCCCGGTCCCGGGTCCTGGTGACCGCCCGGCAGATCGCCATGTACCTGTGCCGCGAGCTCACCGAGCTCTCGCTGCCGAAGATCGGTCAGCAATTCGGCGGCCGGGATCACACCACGGTCATGCACGCGGACCGCAAAATCAGGTCGCTGATGGCCGAGCGACGGTCGATTTATAACCAGGTCACCGAGCTGACCAACCGGATCAAGCAGCAGGCGCTGTCCGGGTGAAGGCCCCATATCAGTGCCTCGGACCACAATCGGCGCACACAGGCTGTGGAAAACTCTGTGGACGAGCTTGGGACAACCGGCGGAAAACAGCAGCCGTCCGGAGGGTAACCAGCAGGTTCCAGACGCAGCGACGGCGGCGTTCCACAGCACTGCCACTGCGGCGGGGGCCGCAAGCACAGCCCCTGTGGACGCCCGCAGCCGCTCTCATCTGCGCAGACGCCAGATATCCCCAGGATCCACCGACCCTATGACGACTACCTTTATCTATTTCAGCCAGACACCAAGTACCAAGCAGGCTGGGCGCTGGCCAGTGCCGACCGACAGCCCGCTCCCTTGCATGACAGTTACTTGCGCGCCAGCAAGAACAGGAGGCAGCTTCCTGTGAAGATCCAACTCGACCGAGACGTTCTGGCCGATGCCGTGGCGTGGACCGCCCGCGCGCTGCCGGCCCGTCCCACCGTGCCCGTGCTCGCCGGCATCCGGTTGCAGGCCGACGACGAGCTGACCTTGTCCAGCTTTGATTACGACGTCTCCGCGCAGGCCACCGTGCCGGTCACCGCCGAGGAGCCGGGCTCCGCACTGGTCTCTGGCCGACTGCTGGCCGAGATCAGCCGCAGCCTGCCGTCCCGGCCGGTGCAGATCGTCTCCGACGGCGGCCGCGCGGTTCTCACCTGCGGTAGCGCCACCTTCAACTTGCTGACGATGCCGGAGGAGGAATACCCGGCCCTGCCCGAGATGCCGCCGGCGGCCGGGTCGGTGGGCAGCGACGCGTTCGCTTCGGCGGTCAGCCAGTCCGCGACCGCCGCGGGCCGCGACGACACCCTGCCTGCGCTGACCGGGGTGAGGATCGAGATCGAGGGTGAGACGCTCACGCTGATCTCTACGGACCGCTACCGGCTCGCCGTCCGTGAGCTGCGGTGGTCACCGGCGCGGCCTGACCTCTCGGCGGCGGTGCTGGTACCCGCCCGGGCGCTGGCCGAGACCGCCCGCTCGCTGACCTCAGGCGCCGAGGTGTCGATCGCCCTGGCGCTGCCGGGTGAGGAGGGGCCGGGCGGCGACGGCATGATCGGTTTCGAGGGCGCCGGGCGGCGCACGACGACCCGGCTGCTGGGCGGCGAGTTCCCGCGCTACCAGGCGCTGCTGCCCAGCGAGCTGACCGCCACGGCCGAGCTGCCCACCGCGGTGCTCGCCGAGGCCGTCAAGCGCGTCGCCCTGGTGGCGGAGCGCAACACCGCGGTCCGGCTGACCTTCTCGGCCGGCCAACTGCTCCTCGAAGCGGGAACCGGCGATGAGGCGCAGGCCGAGGAGCTCCTCGAGGCTGGCTACGAGGGCGATGACCTGTCGATCGCGTTCAACCCGGCCTACCTCCTCGACGGGCTCTCCGCCATCGACTCCGACACGGTGCGCATCTCGTTCACCCAGCCGGGCAAACCCGCGCTGATCACCGGCAAGCCAGGACCTGACGGGCATCCCGATTACAGGTACCTGCTGATGCCGATCCGGCTCGGCGGCTAGCGCTGCACTCGTCGGCTGGCGGTGGGCCGGACGGCCGACGGCAGCGCGATGTAGCCTCACAGCCGTGCACCTGACCCGGCTCGCGCTCACCGATTTCCGCTGTTACGCGGAGGTCGATCTGCAGCTGGCCCCCGGCGCTACGACCTTCACGGGCGCTAACGGCCAGGGCAAGACCAACCTGGTGGAGGCGGCTGCCTACGCGGCCACGTTCGGCAGCCACCGGGTGGCGGCCGACGGTCCGCTGATCCGTCACGGTGCTGACCGTGCCATCCTGCGGGCGGCGGTGACCTCCGCGTCCCGCGACAGCCTGATCGAGATCGAGGTCAACCCGGGCAAGGCCAACCGGGTCCGGCTGAACCGGGTGCCGGTGCCGCGGCCACGCGAGGCGTTGGGGACCTTGCGGTGCGTGCTCTTCGCGCCTGAGGACCTCACCATGGTCAAGGGCGACCCCGATCAGCGGCGCAGGTACCTGGATGACCTGCTGGTGGCGACCAGGCCGCGGTACGCCGGGGTAAGGGCCGACTACGAGCGCGTAGTGCGGCAGCGGACCGCGCTGCTGAAGTCGGCCCGAGCTCGCGGCGGTGCGGTGCCCAGCGCACTTGATGTCTGGGATGAGCAGCTTGTCCGGGCAGGCGCGGAGCTCACCGCCGGCCGGCTGAGGCTGGTCAGCGCGATCCGCCCGCTGGTGGCCTCGGCTTATAGCCAGGTGTCCGGCGAGGCTAAGGAAGCCGGCATGAGCTACCGGCAATCGTTTAGGGCTGGTCTTTCAGCTCAGGACGGCGCCTCGGGAGCCTCGCGGAGCGAACCGGTCCCGGCTGGCCATGCTGAACAGGTGAGCGGCCAGAGCGCGGCGGACCGCGAGCAGCTGGCGGCGGAACTCCGCGCCGCCCTGGCCAGCGTGCGGGGCTCCGAGCTGGACCGCGGCGTCTGCCTGGTCGGCCCGCACCGGGACGAGCTCGAGCTGCGGATCGGCGAGCTGCCCGCCCGCGGTTATGCGAGCCAGGGAGAGTCGTGGTCGCTGGCGCTCGCGCTCCGGCTCGCCGCCTACGAGCTGCTCCGCAGCGGGGGCGACGATCCGGTGCTGCTGCTCGACGATGTGTTCGCCGAGCTCGACGAGGGCCGCCGAGACCGGCTGGCCGCGCTGGTGGCCGCCGCTGAGCAGGTTCTGGTTACCGCCGCCGTGACCGACGACGTCCCGAAGCGGCTGGCCGGGGAGCGGTTCGCGGTGGCGGGCGGGGCGGTCACGCGTGCCTGACCACGACCGGGCGCCGAAGCGATCACCCGCGGGCGACGAGGACCGGTCGGCGAGGCGGTCACCGGACCCCTACGACGATGGGCCGCCACGGGGGTCACCCGGGCCCCAGGAGGACCGGCCGGCCAGGCGGTCACCGGGCCCCGGCAGCGCGGAGCGGGCGCGGCTCGCTGCCGAGGCGCTCGCGGCGGCCAGGACGGACTCGCTGGCCAGGGGTAACCATCCCGTGCCTCCCGGCCGCCCGGCCGGGAGCGCCAGGAGCGCCAGGAGCCAGCCGACTGCGGCCGGCCAGGAGCAGGTCGCCGGCACTGGCGCGAGCGCTACCGCCGGCACTGGCGCGAGCGCTACCGCCGGCACTGCCCCGAGCGTCGCCGCGCCACTGCGGTACCGGCGCCGGCCACGCCGGGACGACCCGCAGCCGCTGAATTCGGCGATCGAGGGGCTCATCGACGAGCAGGGCTGGCGGCTGGCCGCGGCCACCGGGTCCGTTTTCGGGCGGTGGGCGCAGATTGTCGGGTCCGAGCTCGCGGCGCACACCAAACCGGAAGGTCTCACCGACGGTGAGCTGACGGTGACGGCGGACTCGACGGCGTGGGCTACGCAGGTTCGCCTGCTGGCCGCCCAGCTGGTTCGCAGGCTCAACACCGAACTCGGCGACGGCTCCGTAAAACGGGTCAAAGTACGCGGGCCTGCCGCGCCCAGGCAGCCCGGGCAGTGGCGAGTCCGCGGCGCCCGGGGCCCACGTGACACGTACGGCTGATGCTGACGGTACGCCCAGGTAAAATGGTGATGCGCACCAGGGCAAGCGGCGGCGGGGGCTGCAGTGCCCCTGTGCCGCCAGTCCCAGGAGGAGCTTCCACCTTGTCGTATGACGCACGTTCGATCACGGTCCTCGAAGGCCTGGAAGCGGTCCGCAAGCGCCCGGGAATGTACATCGGCTCTACCGGCGAGCGCGGCCTGCACCACCTGGTCCAGGAGGTGGTGGACAACGCCGTCGACGAGGCGCTGGCGGGGTATGCGGACCGCATCGAGGTCACGCTGCTGGCCGACGGCGGCGTCCGGGTGGTCGACAACGGCCGCGGTATCCCCGTCGACGAGCACCCGGTGGAGCACCGGCCCGCTGTCGAGGTGGTGCTGACCACGCTGCACGCCGGCGGCAAGTTTGACGGCAAGTCCTACGCGGTCTCCGGCGGCCTGCACGGCGTCGGCGTGTCGGTGGTGAATGCGCTGTCGCGCAGGCTGGAGGTCGAGATCCGCCGGGACGGCTACGTCTGGCGGCAGTCCTACCTGGTCAGTGAGCCTGCCGGACCGCTGGCCCGGGGTGAGCCGACGGACGAGACCGGCACCACGGTCACATTCTGGCCGGACCCCGACATCTTCGAGGAGACCATCTGGTCCTTCGAGACGCTGTCGCGGCGGCTGCAGGAGATGGCGTTCCTCAACCGCGGCCTGGCCATCACCCTGACCGACGAGCGGCCCGACCACGTCAACGGCGAGCCGCGTGTGGTCAGCTACCGCTACGACGGCGGCATCGCCGACTTCGTGCGCTACCTGAACGCCTCCAAGGAGCCGGTGCACGAGACCGTCATCGATTTCGGTGACGAGGCACCGGGCATCGCCGTCGAGATCGCCATGCAGTGGACCGGCTCGTACGCCGAATCCGTGCATACCTTCGCGAATACCATCAACACGGCTGAGGGCGGAACCCACGAAGAGGGTTTTCGTGCCGCGCTGACCACGATCGTGAACAGGTACGCCAGGGAGCAGAAGCTACTGCGCGAGCGGGACGACAACCTGACCGGCGAGGACGTCAGGGAAGGCCTCACCGCGATCATCCACGTCAAGCTGGCCGAGCCGCAGTTCGAGGGCCAGACCAAGACCAAGCTCGGCAACACCGAGGCCAAGTCGTTCGTGCAGAAGGCCTGCAACGACCATCTGCGGGACTGGTTTGAGCGGAACCCGGGCGAGGCCAAGGCCATCATCATCAAGGCCACCCAGGCCGCCCGGGCCAGGATCGCGGCGCGCCAGGCCCGTGACCTGACTAGGAAGAACCTGATGGGCGGCTCGGGGCTGCCCGGCAAGCTGTCGGACTGCCAGTCGGGCAACCCCGCCGAATGCGAGATCTACGTGGTCGAGGGCGACTCGGCCGGCGGCTCCGCCAAGGGCGGCCGGGATCCGAAGTTCCAGGCCATCCTGCCGATCCGGGGCAAGATCCTTAATGTCGAGAAGGCCAGGATCGACCGGGTGCTGAAGAACAACGAAGTCCAGGCGATGATCACGGCCCTGGGCACCGGCATCCACGACGAGTTCGACGTCTCCAAGCTGCGGTACCACAAGATCATCCTGATGGCTGACGCCGACGTGGACGGCCAGCACATCAGGACACTGCTGCTCACGCTGCTGTTCCGGTTCATGAAGCCACTGGTCGAGGCCGGGTATGTCTATCTGGCCCAGCCGCCGCTGTACAAGATCAAGTGGGACGGACGCGGGGTGGCCCCTGACTACGCCTACTCTGACAAGGAGCGGGACACGATTATCGAGGCGGGCATCGCCGATGGCCGCAAGGACCCGCGGCCGCGCGATGGCGTGCAGCGGTTCAAGGGCCTCGGCGAGATGAACGCGCGCGAGCTGTGGGATACCACGATGAACCCGGCCCGGCGGATCCTGCTCCAGGTCACGCTGGACGACGCGGCGCAGGCTGACGAGCTGTTCACCGTGCTGATGGGCGAGGACGTGGAGGCCAGGCGCGCGTTTATCCAGCGGAACGCCAAGGACGTCAGGTTCCTGGACATCTGACCTGGTCTTTCACGATTTCGTAAGTTCCGCGTCGCATACTAGCCAGGCCTCCGTGGTCACGGCACAGGATGGCCGCGCGGTGGAGAGAGGGGATGGAAGGTGCCCGACGTGAGCACGCCTGACGCGCCAGCGGAAGGGCACGACCGCACCGAGCCGGTCGACATCCAGGTAGAGATGCAGCGCAGCTACATCGACTACGCGATGTCGGTCATCGTCGGCCGCGCCCTGCCCGACGTGCGGGACGGCCTGAAGCCGGTGCACACCCGCGTGCTGTACGCCATGTACGACGGCGGCTTCCGGCCCGACCGGGGCTACTTCAAGTGCGCCCGGGTGGTCGGCGAGGTCATGGGCGTCTACCACCCGCACGGTGACTCGGCGATCTACGACGCCTTGGTCCGGATGGCCCAGCCGTGGTCGATGCGGATGCCGCTGATCGACGGCCAGGGCAACTTCGGCTCGCGCGGTGACGACCCGGCGGCCGCCATGCGCTACACCGAGTGCAGGCTCGCGCCGCTGGCCATGGAGATGCTCCGGGACATCGACAAGGAGACCGTCGATTTCCGGGCGAACTACGACGGCCGCTCCAGCGAGCCCGTGGTCCTGCCCAGCCGGTTCCCCAACCTGCTGGTCAACGGGTCGGAGGGGATCGCGGTCGGGATGGCCACCAAGATCCCGCCGCACAACCTGCGCGAGATTGCCGAGGGCGTCGCCTGGTACCTGGACCACTTCGATGCCTCCGACTCCGACCTGCTCGACGCGCTGATCGAGCGGATCAAGGGCCCTGACTTCCCCACCTACGGCCTGATCGTGGGCCGACGGGGCATCGAGGAGGCCTACCGGACCGGCCGCGGGTCGATCACCATGCGCGCGGTCGTGGAGGTCGAGGAGGACATCAAGGGCCGCGCCTGCCTGGTGGTCACCGAACTGCCCTACCAGGTGAACCCGGACCGGGTCGCTGAGAAGATCGCCGAGCTGGCCAAGGACGGCCGGGTGGGCGGGATCGCCGACGTCCGCGACGAGACCAGTGACCGGACCGGCCAGCGGCTGGTGATCGTGCTGAAGCGAGACGCGGTCGCCAAGGTCGTGCTGAACAACCTGTACAAGCACACCCAGCTGCAGGAGACGTTCGGCGCCAACATGCTCGCCCTGGTCGACGGCGTGCCCCGCACGCTGCGGCTGGACCAGATCATCAGGCACTGGGTCACCCACCAGATCGAGGTCATCGTCCGGCGGACCCGCTACCTGCTGCGCAAGGCGCAGGAGCGGGCCCACATCCTGGTCGCGCTGCTCAAGGCGATCGACCGGATCGACGAGGTCATCGCGCTGATCAGGGCCAGTGAGTCGGCCACCGCTGCGCAGCAGGGCCTGATGGACCTGCTGGAGATCGACGAGATCCAGGCCCGCGCGATCCTGGACATGCAGCTGCGCAAGCTGGCCGCCCTGGAGCGGCAGCAGTTGACCGATGAATACAACGAGCTGATGTCCCAGATCGCCGACTACGAGGCCATCCTGGCCTCTCCGGAGCGGCAGCGGCAGATCGTCGGCACCGAGCTCGCCGAGATCGTCGCGAAGTACGGCGACGACCGGCGGACCGCGATCATCCCCTACGACGGCGACGTGTCCATCGCGGACCTGATCGCCGAGGAGGACGTGGTCGTCACCATCACCCGCGGCGGCTACGCCAAGCGGACCAAGACCGACCTGTACCGCGCCCAGCGGCGCGGCGGCAAGGGCGTCCGCGGCGCTCAGCTGCGCACCGACGACATCGTCGAGCATTTCTTCGTCACCAGCACGCACCACTGGATCCTGTTCTTCACCAACAAGGGCCGGGTATACCGGGCGAAGGCCTACGAGCTGCCCGACGCGGCCCGGGACGCCCGCGGCCAGCACGTGGCCAACCTGCTGGCCTTCCAGCCAGACGAGCGGATTGCCGAGGTGCTGGCGCTGAGCGACTACTCGGTCGCGCCCTACCTGGTGCTCGCCACCTCATCCGGGCTGGTCAAGAAGTCACGGCTGACCGACTTTGACTCGCCGCGATCGGGCGGCATCATCGCGATCAGCCTGCGCGAGGACGACGAGGTCATCGCCGCCCGGCTGGTCTCCGCTGAGGAGGACCTGCTGCTGGTCAGCAGGCAGGCCCAGGCGATCAGGTTCCATGCGACCGATGAGGCCCTCCGGCCCATGGGCCGGGCGACGTCCGGCGTGATCGGGATGCGGTTCAGCAACGGCGACCAGCTGCTTGGCATGCACGTAGTCCGGGAGGGCGCGGACGTGCTGGTCGCCACCGACGGCGGTTATGCCAAGCGGACACCCGTCGACCAGTACCCGGTCCAGGGCCGCGGCGGCCGCGGCGTGCTCACCGCCCGGATCGTCGAGGCCCGCGGTGAGCTGGTTGGCGCGCTGATGGTGCTGCCCGAGGAGGAGGTGTTCGCTATCACCTCCGCGGGCGGTGTGATCAGGACCTCGGTCGCCGAGATCAAGCAGTCAGGCAGGCAGACTATGGGCGTACGGCTGGTCAACCTGGCCAGCGGGCAGAGCCTGGTCGCCATCGCCCGGAACGCGGAGTCCCTGGACGCCGCCAACGGCGGTGCCGAGGATGGTGTGCCTGAGGACGATGACGGCGCCGACGATGGCCCTGCCGACGATGGCCCTGCCGACGATGGCAGTGTCGAGCATGGCGACGGTGCGCAGGACAATGGGGACCGCGGTCCCGCTGATGACCTGGGGTAGGGCCATGGCCATGGGCAGGCCGTGCTTAGGCTCAGGCCATGCCTTGGCGCAGGCAACTGCCTAGAAAAGGTACTAGGAGAGTGACCGGACTATGACTGACAGTTCCGGGGATAACCAATCGCAGAGTTGGGCCCTGGGAAGTCAGGCGCAACGTCCTGACGGTTTGCGGCGTCTTATAGGTGTTGTCACGAATGACATAAGCTCCCAGGGGGTCGTATTCGCTATCTGGGGATAACCTCTTGAGAGGCGAGTCTCCTGAGGAGGACGGGGTGGATCACCGCGTAGAGCCGCAGCCGTGGCTGACCGGCGACGCGGCCGGGGGCGCCGGCACAGGCCCGAAACCGGAACAGACCGGGCCAGCGGACGATGCGTCGTCTTACGCGGCTGCCCCGGCTGACTTCACTACCGATGCCCGGGGGTTCGCTCCTGAGTACCCGAACGGACACTCGGCCGAAGCCAGATCTGCTGATACAGGATCTGCCGACACGGGATCTGCCGACACGGGATCTGCGGATGCCGGGCCGGTGCCGCCGGGTGGCGTGCCGTTCCCCTATCCCGCTCAGATCCCCAGCTCACCCCAACGGCCCTATCCGGCCCCCGCGCCGCCTCCGCCCTCGCGCGGCCGCGGGGCCAGGCTGAGGCCCTCGTTCCTCGCACGGTCCAAGACAGATACCGCTCAGCCTGGGCGGCCCGACGAAAGGTCCTCTAGCGCGATGGCAGCCAGGGTTACGGCCCCATTCCAGGCGCGCACGAAGCCAGGCGCCGCCAAGCAGGCGAAACCGCAGAAAGCCGCGGCCGCCGCCCTGGGCCCGAAGGGCCCCCAGACGACGCGCAAGGCGCAGCTCGTCCTGTCCAGGATCGAGCCCTGGTCGGTGATGAAATTTAGCTTCATGGTCTCGCTGGTGGGCTGGGTCATCCTGTTCGTCGCCGTCTCGGTCCTGTACTTCGTCCTGAACAAGCTCGGCGTCTTCCATGCGATCCAGACCACTATCGGCAGCGTCACCTCGAGCAAGGGCTCCCCGGGTGTCGATGCGGGCGGAGGATGGTTCTCGGCCTCCAGGATCCTCGGCTACACCATGCTGGTAGGCGCGGTGAACGTCGCCCTGATCACCGCGCTCGCCACGGTGGGTGCCGTCATCTACAACCTGGTGACGCACATCGCAGGAGGCATCGAGGTGACGCTCAAGGAGACCGACTGACCGACCTGTCCCGCGGTAGGGTACCCTAGCCCAGCGTGCCCTGCACTGGGCGCCAAGATGCCGTGGCACGGGCCTGTAGCTCAGTCGGTTAGAGCGCTTCCCTGATAAGGAAGAGGTCGGAAGTTCAAGTCTTCCCAGGCCCACCCGGTTAACAGAGGCTCCGGCCCTAGCCCCTGGCCCTACAGTCCATAGGGATTGACTACCAGCGAGCACGTGGTCAAGCGCCGGATCTTCCCTTCCATCTGCCCGCCGATCCTGGCTCTCATCGGCGTACAGGCGACTGACCGCCTGATTCATGGCATCCAGGACCGAAGCCCGGTCCTGGGCGCATAGGTGACCGTAGATGTTCTTGGTCGTTTCGACCTTGCTATGTCTCATCTGGTGCGCTACCTGCATGTCGGTAGCGCCGGAGGCGATGAGCACGGACGCGCACACGTGCCGCAGCTCGTGCGCCGTGTACCTGACGATGCGCCGGACTTGGCCTTGGGAGGCCCGTTGCGGAAGAAGGTCTCCGGCTGAGCTGGAACGGAACACGTTCAAGCTGGTTGTGGGGCTGGTTGTGGCGGCGCTGTGGCGGTGCGCTTTGCCAGCAGGTCGGCGAGCAGCATGACGAGCACACCGATTCCTACACCGCACAGCGTCCACAGCACCCGGTAACCCTCGGCAGCGTAGTCGGAGGGCTGCGGAAGGTCGACCAGGATCAGCACTCCCGCGGCGATGGCCGCACAGTAGAGCGCGTAGTTCCAGAAGCGGATCGCCGCGCCGTGCATCAACAGGACGAGCGCAACCACTTCCAGTCCGCGCTCGACCGCGAACAGCCTGAGTCCGTGTTCACTGGCTGGTATCAGCAGCAGCAGCGCAGCCGCGGCGGCGCCGATCAGCGCACCGGCCAGGCGCTGGACGGCTACGAGGGTGGCCTGCTCCAGGCTCGGCTTCATCGCGACCATGGCCGCGATCGGCAGCCAATAGCCGTGCGACAGGTTCAGCCCGAACGCAAGCGCGACGGTACCGGCCATGACGAGAGCACGGATGACCGCGAACATGATCAGCGGCCGGGTCAGCTTCCGCCGCGAGGTGTCGCCGGGCAGCTCCGTGACCGGCTGGGGCCGGTCCTCGCGCCCGCGGATCAGCCACCAGATGAACGTCACCGCGATCCACAGCGCCGACCCCCCGGCCCAGGCGAGCACCTGAGCCCAGGTGTAGCTAGTGACATGGGCGTGATGATGGAAGCTGAACGCGAGCCCGAGGGCGATGATGAACCACAGGTTGAGAAGCAAGGCCGTAACGAACCTGCGCACCCCGAACGCGGCCGCCAGGCCGGCCACCAGCGTGACCGCGAACGCCGCAAGCGCCAGCCAGCCCCAGGCATCTCCGCCGATGCCGAACCCCAGCGCGGTCAGCCCTGCGCCGATCAGCGCGAATACGGCGATGCGCGACGCGCGGTACCCGTAGCCGCCTCCAGGGTCGGCCAGCCCGGCGAACAGGAGGCCGAACACCGCGCTGAGAAGATACTGCTCATGCCCGATCGCCCAGAAGACGACCAGCGGCACCAGCGCGACGTCCAAGAACATCACTGCTCGCGGCCAGTTGATCCCCGCGGGGTTGACCTCGAACACCTTCGACAGCCAGCTCACGACTTTCCCCCCGTGAACAGGCTGTCCTTCTCGTCCGCTTGCACTGGCCATGGCCGCCCCAGCTCGCCTTAGTCGCCAAATATGCCGCTCCGGTCGCGTATTCTCCGATTCCACCAAGATCGCTGCGAAGCGACCCGCAGGTCCCGATCAAAGACGGCGCGCCCACCGGTCATAGGGCGAAACAAGCCATCACCCTACGGGAGCATCTTCCGCGCCGGGCTCGCGGGCTAGGGCCAAAAGGCCCGTCCACCTGGCCCGGCAGCCCGCGAGAAACGGCACAGATACCCCAAGCTGATGCCCGGCAGTCTTCATGCCTCCGGCGGGGACCTCGGGCTCCAGGATGGACGCCGCCGCACGGTCGAGGTTGTGGGCGGCTGAGGTGGAAGCCCGGTCACCCCGGCACCATCGGCCCAGGACAAGTCCGAGCAGACCAAGCCCCACGGGTCAAGGTCGTTCGTCCGGGCCCGAGCCACGACACATTAGCCCTAGACCGGATCGTCAACGCCGGTGTTCCGATGGCGGGCCGGCCCCGGGATCGGCAGGATCGGGGGTATGACCTCCGAACCGCACCGGCGGACGATCGGCTCACTGCGGGCCGTGGCACTCGACGCCCCGGACATCGACCGCCTGGCCAAGTTCTACGAGCAGCTCGCCGGCTGGCAACGCGTCCCCGACGACGACGACGAGTGGATCACGCTGGACACCGGTGACGGCTGGCGGCTGGGCCTGCAACGGGCCATCGACCACGTGCCGCCCCACTGGCCGGACCAGGACCGTCCGCAGCAGGCCCATCTCGACTTCCGGGTACCGGACATCGACGCGGCGGCCGAGCGCGCCCAGCAACTCGGCGCCACCGTGCTGCGCCGCAACGAGCGGTGGCACACGCTGGCCGACCCGGCCGGTCACCCGTTCGACCTGTGCCTCAACACCGGCGATCCGCGGACCACCCTGATGGGCGTCATGCTCGACTGCCCCGACCCGAAGGCGTTGGGCCATTTCTACGCGGAGCTACTCGGCAAGCCGGTGACGTACGAGACGGACGGGGTCGCCATGATCGGCGAGGACGGCGCGCAGCCGGTGATGTTCCAGCAGGTGGAGCAGTACACCGCGCCACGCTGGCCGGATCCGGCGTACCCGCAGCAGATCCACCTCGACGTGACGGTCCAGGACGTGGACGCGGCGGAACGGGCCGCCCTTGACATCGGCGCCACCCGACTGGACGGCGCCGGCCCGAACTGGCGCGTCTACGCCGATCCGGTCGGCAAGCCCTTCTGTCTGGTGTGGACGGTCTAGCCGCGCGTGGCCCTTTGATGCCTAGCCTCACTTGATCCTCGACGGATCGGCTTCAGTTGTTCCGTTACCCGCCCTAGACGTCTTGTGCGCTGCGTTCGGAGGTTACCTGCGGGGCCCCAGGTCGGCCCTGGAGACTAGTCCCTCCGCAGAATAGTTTCCTCGATATCGCTGTTCCGGCCGGGCGCGAAGGAGTTCTCGGTTCTGATGATCTTGAAACCAGACTTCTGGAGGACCCTGAGCGAGCCGACGTTGTCGCTGGCCGCGCGGGCGTTCAGTGGCCGGGTGGGGACTAGGTCCATCAGCAGCTCCAGGGCTTGGGTCGCGATGCCGCGTCCCCAGGCTGTCCGGTCGATCCAGTAGGTGACGTCGGTCCCGCCGTCGAAGACGAAGGAAGCGACGCTGCCCACGAGCTGGCCGTCGCACGTGACCGCGCGCAAGGTGGTGTCGGGCGAGGATCTCACCTTGGCCATGTGCGCATCGAATGCGCTCCTGTCGTCCGGGTCGTCCGGGGTGAACGCGGCCATCCAGAACGACTCGGGGTCACGCATCTGATCGAACAGCGCGTCGAGGTCAGCGTCCGCGACCGGCCGTAGCGCGATGACTGGCACGTCTTTCATCCCTGCTTCTGGTGGGCCGGGAACCATCTGGAGCCTGCTCGGAGTCTGCCCCTGTGCGTGCCTGCAGTGCAATCGCGATTCACCGGACCTCGGCGCGCGCCGGATGACCGCGCTGTTCCACAGCCCGGTTACCGCGCACAGGTCCGATGTCATGATGAGCGACCCTGCGAACCCCGGGTACCGGATCCGCCGGAGTGCGCTGCGGCCTTGTAGCGGTGAATCTCCCTGCTGGTGGTCCGGGGCACCACGGCGACAGTCTCGCAGTCGATGCTGAGCTGGAAGCTATGGTCGTCCGCCGTGATGGTGACGATCTTGCGGGCGTGAATCCGCTGGGTGGCGACCATGATCTGGCCGCGCTGGGAGGCCCGCCGCTGAGCTACGACAGGCCTGGCCGGAGGCGGCGGGCTTACGCTCGACCGGCGGGCACCGCGCAGCCGTTGCCGGTCGCTTGCGAGTACGGGGCAGGGCAGCGTGCGCATGAGTGTCCCGTCGTGGCTGATCACCGCCATCTGCGTGCCGTCCATCCGCAGCGTGACACGCGGCGAGCTCGAAGCCGACGTTGACCTGGGCGCCGGCCAGGCTCGATATGGCGCCGGGAGATCTGCCCGGCCCTCTCCCGGAACGCGGGTTCATCGGCGAGGTCGCCGACCCGGCACGGGATGGCCCAGGGCTGCCGGGTGTCGGGGACCAGGACCCGGATGTCAATGCTCTGCGGGACGAGCTGCCCGGCGCGTATATTGTCCAGCGGCTCCTGGATCACCCCGTGCAGGGTCTCCCCCGGGAGAACCGGGCGAAGTCGATGGACACCTTCGGTTGCTCGAACGCCCGCTCGACATGCGGGCGCTAGGCGATCGCCCGGGCGGTCCGCTCACGGACGAACACGCCGCTGCCCTGCCGGGAGACGATCAGGCCCTCGTCGCGCAGGAGCCGGATGGCCTGCTGGACCGTCATCCGGGCCACGCCGTAGCGCTGGGCGAGTTCACTGCCTGAGGGAAGCTTCTCGCCTTGGGCGAGCTTCCGGGTCAGGATCGCGGCCCGCAAGGCATTGGCGACCCTGTCGGGGATGGGAAAGGATGTATGCGGCCCAGACAGCCCGAACGCATGTTCCTGCGCTCGCGACCACGAGCGGATGCCTGCTCGGATGGAAAGGGAGGCAGTTGATGCCCCTGCCGAAGAAGCGCCGCTATCTATTGCTGCCACCTGAGCGCTGGATTGCAGCGGCATGGCTGAAACGGCAGCAAGTTGTGGGCGGGCCGAAGGTAGCCAGATTCGAGAGACGCGGCCCCGAGGGGCACAGGCTGGCCTTGGCAGGGCTAGCCGACTGGGCTTTCGGCTGGCTGACGGCAATGGCGGGTCTCGTGATCACAGCTGAATCCGAGTCTGACGGGGCCCTTGCGAATATCGGGCTCATTATGATCCTTGCTGGCCTACTGCTGATCGTTGTCGCATCTGTCAGGTTCATCCAGTGCCACCGTGCTGCGCGGGCCTTTCGCCGCCAGTCTGTTGATGCGATGATCGACATCGTTTGAGTCCTGCGGCCGGGCCACACCTGGGCCACATGCCACAGACTCCCGCGGAATAACACGGTCACTCACCCGCACTTGATGCGCGCTGGCCTGCCAGACAGTCGGCCCAGGTCAGGGGAATCTCTCACCACCGATCTTCCAAGCTGGGGCGCCATCTCATCGTCTGACAGCAGCGCCATCACACATCGACCTGATGCAGCGCACCGCCGCAACCTGAAGCTGTGTGGCGCGGCTGCCGCAGGCCAGGACCAGGGCAGGTGCGGCCGCGTTTCCGCGGAGACGATCGCAATCGCGGACGGAGTCACCGGTGTGTGGGCTGGCCGCGCTTAACCGGTGGGCGGGAACGAAACAGGGCCGCCTCCGCGCAAGTCAAAGCCAAACGTGATGACCTCACCCAGGTAAGATACGGATGATGGCCTCATTCATGGCAGCTGGGATGGACGCTGGGTCCGGTGTGAACAGGTGGCCGCCCGCACCTCGACGGGAACAACGAGCCTGACGAGTGACGGCGACAGCCTGAGCCATCAAGACTCCTTATCTTCCCTGGCCCTGACTGTGCGGCCACTCGGGCCGAAACACGGTCAGCCGCTGCCCCCAATGCCGCCGTAGCCGGTGAACCGGGTCCAGATGCAAGAGGCGAGTTAGCCAGCCGCCGCCTTGCCTGCTGATGGCGAGGATCACCTCCTCATAGTGGCGCCCACGGGTCTCGGAGCGCACCGCCTTCACCGGGTCGCCTTCGTCGCTGATGACACCACTCGCCCGGCAGCCGATCACTCGCAGGTCATGCATAGCCAGTCTCATGCGATGCTCTGCCGCAGCGCTGATGTCATGGTCCGGCCGGGGCGCTACGGGGAACTTTCCAATTTGAGCACCGAGAAGCAGCTCCGTAGCTGGCAGGTGTGGCTGGTCCGTGACCATGGACAACACCACTATCTCGCACGGCTCCTGCTCTTGCCGCGCGACGAAATGGTTGATCAGCTCTAGGTCGAGCTGCTCGTCGGCCGCGAGCAAGTCCATGTCCAGCACAAGCAGACACTGCCGCATATCTATACACGTCCCTCAGGGCTAATGACAGCTCGGAAATTGCCTACCCGTTATGGACATTTGAAACCTGTGGGCCTTATCCGTTCTGCTCCTAGCTCGAGGCCCTGGGACCGGATGGGTGCTAACGTCCGGCCGCATGGCTGACAACCTCATCGGCTCGGGACCAGTGGATCCGCCGTTCGCCGCGCCCGAGCGCCCATGCTGGCTGGCTGGGCAGGGCGGCTGCCGCAAGCGACCTAAGATAGTTAACAGGTCACTTTACTATCAGTGTGCGGGGACATATAGTTAAGTACATGCCTAACTATTCTGGGACGTTGGACCAGGTGTTCCAAGCACTGGCCGACTCGACGCGGCGGAACCTGGTCGAGCGCCTGGTCCGCGGGTCGGCCTCGGTGAGTGATCTTGCGCAACCCCTGGCCATGTCACTGCCTGCGGTGATGCAACACCTGGGCGTCCTTGAAGCGTCTGGCCTGGTCCGATCCGAAAAGGTCGGCCGGGTCCGCACCTGCCGCGTAGACCCCCAGGCGTTGCGCTTGGCCGAGGACTGGATCAGCCTCCAGCGCACGCAGTGGGAGGAGCGCCTCGATCAGCTCGGCGACTTCCTGGCTGAGCAGCCTGAGTCAGCCAGGGCACCGGAATCACCAGAGCCAAGGAGCACACCATGAGTGACCGCTGTGTTGTCCATTCCACCTTCAGCCTTGAGCGGGTCTATGACACGTCAGTCGGCCGGGTGTTCGCGGCGTGGGCCGACCCGGCCGCCAAGGCCCGCTGGTTCTCCCCCGGCGGGCCTCACGATCTCGACTTCCGTGTCGGCGGCCGGGAGGTGAACCGGGGCCACAATCCCGATGGTCAGGTTCTGACCTTCGAGTCGCACTACCACGACATCGTGGTAGACCAGCGAATCACCTACACCTCGACCTTGTCCGTCGGGGAGAACGTGGTGACCGTGTCGCTCACGACGGTCGAGCTCACCGCCGACGGGGGGAGCACCCGACTGGTCCTCACCGAGCACGGGGCTTTCCTCGACGGTCAAGAGCAGCCGGAGTGGCGAGAGCAGGGGACGAGCGAGTGGCTCGATGCCCTAGGCGCAGAGCTGACCGACGGCCCAGGTGTCTGACCGCCGCCCGACACACGACCCATCCAGATCCAGGAGTGACCAGGCCATGTCAATAGATCATGTTCTCGCCGTCGTCCCAGTGTCCGACTTTGACCCGGGCCACGCTTGGTACGAGCGCCTCTTCGGCCGTCCCGCCGACAACCTGCCGATGGAGGGTCGCCTCGTCGAATGGCGGGTAACAGGCACCGGGTGGGTGCAGGTCACCTTGGACGCCGAGCGGGCCGGCTCGGCACTGCTGAACTTCGCGGTCGACGACTTGGATCAGCACATCGCTGATGTCTCCGGGAGAGGAATGGCTCCAGGAGCGGCCGAGACGGTAAACAAGGGTGTACAGCTGTCGGCCATCACCGATCCCGACGGCAACAGGGTCACCTTCATCGGGAACTTCCGCATCAAGTACTGAGGCAAGGGCTCGCCCAGCCTCGTCATGTGGTCCTCGACGGCTCTTCTACGCCGACCGGGCAGTCCGGGCGTACGCCGACCGGCCCCACGTATTGCGCCGAGCCGCGCCAAGCCAGAGCATGGCTGACGACGGCTATGACAGCTTCAGCAGGGTGGCTAATGAGACCGTGATCTGCACCTACCGGGTCCGGCGGGATCAGGAGTTCCGCTTCCTCGACCTCCTGGGTCGCCACTGGCACACGCTGCATGATCTGAGCTTCGTGACCGACGAGGAGTCGCTCGTGTTCCGCGGCGTGAATGACGGGCTCACCTACGTTGAGATCTTCACCTGGGCCGAGGGCGGCGCCGGCCAAGTCCACGATCACCCCGATGTGCTAGCGATCTGGGAGGCAATGGACCCGCTGCTCGAAGAGCGTGACGGGCAGCCCCAATGGGAGTTCCCCCATTTCGAGCGGGTGTCCCTAGGCGCGTAGACGCCGCGTGGCGGACTGCGCGGACGATGCCGATGCCGAGGTCAGCGGCATGGCCTTGCGGCGCTGACCAACCGGGTACGGCGGGCGCTCTTTCCGGGCAGGGCAAAGATATGATCGCTGACAGCGAACATCGAACTTGGACCGCCGTCATCACGGTACGCGGGTACAGCCCGATGGCTGCTAACTGGAGCGAGCACGATGCGCACGATGACCAGCTCCTGCACACCGCGCACGAGGCACTGCGGCTGATGCGCGCCAGCGGCGTTCAGGTCGGCGGCGTTGACTTGTTCAAGAACACTGCAGCAGATGGCAACGTGCACTTCGCATTCCACACCGTGAGCATCGACGAGCGAGGCATCGTCATTTCCAGTGCGCAGGCCGATCAATGACAGCCACGTTACTGCCTTCACCGTGCGGCCCGAGTTGGGCCAACTTGAGTGCGCAGGTCATGGCGTGACCTGGAGACGCCGAGGTGATCTTTCAGCAACTCGCAAGGAAGACGTGCCGTCCGGACCTAGCCGAGATCGAGCAGTTCCCCCATGCTGGACAGGTAGGCGCACCCCGCGAGTGGTTAGGTGGGAGGCGACCGCGTGGTCAGTGACCGGGAGAAGCGAAACTGGCCCACGGGCGTAGCAGGGCGGCCAGGACCGGGCGCCAGAATCAACGAAGAGCCGCAGCGGCGTGTCCTTGGCGTGAACGCCAGCTGGCTCGGGCGGTCCGAGGAAGAGCCGGCGCAGCGCGTTCTTGGTTTCCCCATCGACTCGTTCAGGGGCGTTGACCGTGACTGGCTCAGTTCGCTCGCCCATCCCGCTAACCAGTACAGGCGCTGGATACGGCGCCGTCGCCTGGGCCCTTACGCGCCAGACGACGAGGCCGGCCCTCAGGGCTGAGCCTCATCCGAAGTCTGCACTTTGTTTACGCATCCGCCGACGGCTAGGAGTCACCCACACCGGAACTTAGTGGCCAATAGTGCCCGAGATGCGTCCTTGTGGACCACTTATGTCACTAGCGTCGCAGGAGTTTCTGGTCGGGCCCAGACGAACGGGCGCGATCCGGCCGCTCTCCATGATCTTGGGTACTTTTCAGTGCATATCGCTGGAAAGTAGTCAAGATCATTGGCCATTGCCCAGCTGGAGGGGCGGGCGGGACTGTCGGTGCCAGCGTGACCCGATCTGAGCGGCGGGCCGCTGCGTGCCGGGCCATCGAAGGGACCCCGGCCGGCCAGCCCCAGCCCAGGCAACCATCATCACGGCCTGCTGTCCGCACCGCGGACAGCGCGGGGGGCTAGACGCGGGCTAGACGCGGGCTAGACGCGGGCTAGACGCGGGCTAGACGTCCTCGAGCTCGTAGACCATGCTGCGGACGCCGCTGGGCGCGAACTTTGGTACATCCTGCGCCGTGGCCTTGCCTTCGGGCGACTGAAATGCCTGCCGGAAGGCCGCCACGTCGTCCCAGTCCAGCTCGGCGACCAGGTAGAAAGGCTCGGCGCCGCGGATTGGAGCATGGTCGCGGCTGATGGTGTAGCGGCGGAGGCCGGGCAGCTTCTTGGCCAGCGGAATGTGGATCTCACGGTAGTGACGATCGAAAGCCTCGGGGTCATCCGGCGTGTCGTAAGAACAAGGAACCTGACCATGCACGCGATGCTAGGGGCGGCCGGGCCGGGCCGCACCCGAGGCTAGTGGACGGCCAGTACTACAGCCGCAGGCTGAGATGCCGCGCGGTGTGGCGGCGGCGCGGTTGTTTTCCTGCCCTTTGTGATGACCATGCCAGGCCTGGCCTCGCGGGCCCTACCAGCCAAGATCATCGATGCGCGTCTTCCGCTCCGGGGCGGCGCAGCGTAGCCTCACCCGTCAAGAGGACACCATCATCGTCCAAAGAGGGGGAAACGATGCAACTCACGATGAAGCTCGCGGCCGTGGGCGGCGCTGTCGCGCTCGCCCTGGCGGCGGGGGCGCCCGCGCTGGCGAGCAGCCACACCGCGGCCAGCAAGTCCGTCACCGGCCCGGAGGACGCCTACGGGGTGGTCCACGGCAAGGCGGCCGTGACCGCCAATAACATCCCGCTGAAGCTCCGGGGCCTGGTGAAGGCCACCGGGGTCGTCCACCTCAACGGCTCCGGGGCGACGAAGGGCAAGACCAAGTCGCTCACCAGCTCGGCCGGGATCCTGACGGTACGGATCACCGCCAAGCCGACCATGAGCCAGACGGTGAACCTGAAGGCCTGCCACTTCTCGCAGACCGAGGACATCGCCCTGTCCGTGGTTGGCAGCAAGAGCACCGGCAAGTTCGCCGGGGACTCCGGACCCGGTGCGGTGCAGGTCTACTTCGCGGGGTACGGGCCGAGGTACAAGTCCGGGCCGAAGAAGGGCAAGTGCAACACCAGCCCGAACGCGCCCGAGCTGGCCAGGGGCGCGGTCGCGTCCTTCCAGCTCGACGCCGTGCTGACGACGCCGTAGCGGCCACCGCCTGACAGCCGGTTCAGCAGGGCCAGGCTCCCTCCGCGCCACGAGAAGGAGCCTGGCCCAACCATTCCTGCTGGCCCCAGGTCCACCAGGGCCCGCCCTCGCCGATACCACTACCAGCGTCGTCTCAAGTAGCTAACGGAGGGAGAGCCTCATCGCTGGGAGCGGTCGAGCCACTTGGCCACGGTCAAGGGCGCCCATGAGCTAAGGCGCTCGACCAGCGACACGGGGCTGGCCTCCGTGACCACCAGGTCCCGGTGCTCGGGACGAAGGAAGCGCTGCTGGGTGGCGGTCTCCAGCAGCGCGAGCAGCGGGTCGAAGAAGCCGTTCACGTTGAGAACGCCGCAGGGCTTGGAGTGGATGCCGAGCTGGGTCCACGTCACTACCTCGAAGAACTCGTCCAGCGTGCCGAAACCGCCCGGCAGCATGATGAATGCATCTGCCGTGTCGGCCATCACGGCCTTGCGCTCGTGCATCGTCTCGACGACCTCGAGGGCCGTCAGGCCCTGGTGGGCGATCTCCCGCTCCTCCAGCGCCCGGGTGATCACGCCGTACACCTCGCCGCCGTGCCTGAGGGCTGCGTCGGCCAGCACGCCCATCAGGCCGACGTGCCCGCCGCCGTACACGAGCCGGATCTCGCGCTCGGCCAGCAGTCGCCCCAGTGCGGTAGCGGCCTCCGCGAACCTGGGGTCGGCGCCGGGGCTTGACCCGCAATAGACGGCAACGGACGAGAGATTTCGCGGCACACCATCTCCAGTTGCGGCTTCAGGATCGGGGAATCGGCATGGGGATCATGGACGACCATATGCGAGGCGGGCCCATCAGTTACCACTTCGCCGCCCGGTCACACCTTGACATGCTGTCTCACCTGAGGAACCCGACGGCCCGCAGCTGCATTAGCGCGGGACGGCCCGGTGCGGCGCGGGCGGGCGGCCGGGGTTGCGGTGCGGGCGGGGCGGCGCGGGCGGGCGGCCGGGGTTGCGGTGCTGGCGTGGCGGCGCGGGCAACTACGGTGCGTCGGGCGGCGGTTCAGGTGGCGGGGTGGCTGCGCAGCGCCTCGATCAGCCACTGGAACGCCGGGGCCTGGCTCGGGACGGTCGGCCAGCCGTTGATGACCCCGACCAGCTGCCAGTAGCGGTCGACCCGGGCGTCGGTGAAAGTGGCCAGCCGGTCGGCCAGCTCGGCTCGCCCGGTGTCCGGGGCGGCGGGCTTGGTGTCCGGGATGGCGGGCGTGGTATCCGGGGTGGCGGGCCGGGTGTGCGGGGTGGCGGGCACGTTCCGGTCCAGGACGGCGGCGGCGGCGGTTGACGCCGGGTCCAGGCCGGCCGCCAGGGCGGGCCCGACCTGCTCGGCCACGGTCGCTGCGAACGCCTGGCCCGCCTCGCGGTCCAGCGGCTCCGGCTGCCGCGCGCCGGCCTGCGCCATCTCGCGGACCCGGTCCCTGAAGCTAGCGTCCTGCACCAGCTCAGCGACCTCGATCCAGGCGTTGACCTGTTCCGGGCTCGGATCGTCGGGCAGCGCGGGGGTCAGCTCGCACATCTGCCCGGCGATGCCGGTCTGATCGGGCCCGGCACCGAACGTCTCGGTAATGAGATCTTCGACTAGCCGCTGCCGCTGCTCGCCGGACAGCCTGGCCAGATCCTTCATTTGATTCATTTCCTCGGTAGTCGTTTCGAAGGAAGCTCCTCGCGCCGCGACGGCCAGCAGTACCGCCCGCCGCACGCTGAGCGAGCGGATTTCGGCCTGCAGTGCCCGCGCATGCACCGCGGCGATCTGCCGCAGGTCGGCGCGCTGGTCCAGGACGGCCTGGATGGTCTGCAGGCCCAGCCCGAGCGCGCGGAGCGTTGCGACCAGCTGGACCCGCGCCACCGCTTCCTGGCTGTACCTCCGCTGCCCGGCGGAACTGCGGGCCGTAGGCGGAACCAGCCCGGCGTCGGACCAGAACCTGATGGTCCGGACCGGCAGTCCGGTCATCGCCGCCACGGTCCCGATGCCCAGCAGCGGGCCATCGCGATCATCCATGCCGCCATCCTGCGGTCTCCACCCGCTGGAGGGGCAAGCGCGCTAGCGATAAGAGAACCCTTAATCCGGCGTCGCCCGGACTGACGGCAGGAATTAGAGTCAGGCCAGGACAGCAGCAGCACCGGCCGGAAGGTACCTGGGGATGAGCAGTCAGCCGGATGAGGCCATCGAGGTCCTCCGCGGGGTCTGGAGCGCGAACGGGCAGGGCAGTGCGGACCTCGACGAGTCGTGCGGCAGCACTAAGTCCTGCCAGCGGATGTCGGACGTCGGCTTCGGCGACCTGGGCGGCGAGGACGGCGACCTGCGGGCCGCGTGGCGGGCCACGCTGGAGCGCGAGGGCAAGCTGAATCCCGGAGCCGACAGCGTCAGGGACCTGGTCCTGGGCGCCGGGGAGGCCAGCTGATCACGAGGATGCCGACGGCGAGGAGAGCGCTGGATGGACTGTCCGGAGACCGTCGGTAAGCTCACCGAGATCCTGCGGAGCGGCGGTTACCTCGCCGACCGCGGGCTCGCCACCGCGCTGTTCGTTGCCCTGTCCCTGCAGCGCCCGATCCTGCTCGAGGGCGAGGTCGGGGTGGGCAAGACCGAGGTGGCCAAGGTCCTGGCGTCGGTGTTCGGCCGGAAGCTGATCCGCCTGCAGTGCTACGAGGGCATCGACACCCATCAGGCCCTCTACGAATGGGACTACGCCCGGCAGATGCTGCACATCCGGGCGCTGTCCGAGCATCAGATCGCCAACTCCGACGCGGTCGACAAGCTGTTCGGACCGAAGTTCCTGCTGGAGCGGCCGCTGCTGGAAGCGGTTCGCGCCGGTGACCAGGCGGTGCTGCTGATCGACGAGATCGACCGGGCTGACGATGAGTTCGAGGCGTTCCTGCTGGAGTTGCTCTCGGACTTCCAGATCAGCATCCCCGAGATCGGCACGATCAAGGCGGCCACCCCGCCCCTGGTGGTGCTGACCTCCAACCGCACCCGTGAACTGCACGACGCGCTCAAGCGGCGCTGCCTCTACCACTGGATCGGCTACCCGCCGCCCGAGCGTGAGGTAGAGATCGTGCTGGTCAGGGAGCCAGGAGTGGCTGAGGGGCTGGCCCGCAAGGTGGTCGCCGCGGTCAACCGGCTGCGTGAGCTTGACCTGGCCAAGCCGCCCGGCGTGGCCGAGACCATCGACTGGGCGCGCACCCTCGACTTCCTCGGCGCGACCGGCGCGACCGGGGAGGTCGGCCTGGACGCCCAGATCGCGGCGGACACCCTCGGGACCGTGGTGAAGGAACGCGACGACCTCGATCTGGTGCGGGAGAACCTGCAGGAGATCACCTCCGGTGGCTGAGCGCGCTCCGTTCGTCGGCGTGCTGGTGGGCTTCGCAGCACAGCTGCGCTCCGCCGGGCTCGCCGTGGGCTCGGGCGACGCGGCGACCTACTGCGCGGCGATGGCCCCCCTGGACCCGACTGACCTGCTGGACCTCTACTGGGCGGGCCGCGCCACGCTGGTCACCCGGCGTGACCAGATCCCGGTCTACGACGAGGTGTTCAGGCGGTATTTCCTGGGCGCCGCCGATCCGGTCCGGGAGATGCTGACCCTCCGGGCCCAGGTGAGCACGGAGGCTGCGGCGGTCCTCGAGGTCCCCGCCACCGACCCGGGCTCGGAGGGGCGGCCGGACGAGGCGACGCTGGGCCTGATGGCCTCCGATGCGGAGGCCCTGCGGCACAAATCGTTTGCCGCCTGCACGCCCGAGGAACTGCGGGCGGTCCGGCGGATCATGGCCCGGATCCGGCTGACCCCGCCGAAGCGGCGCACCCGCCGGACCGCGGCCGCCCGCTCGGGACGTTCCCCTGACCTGCGCCGAACCGTCCGGGAGTCGATGCGGATGCACGGCGAGCCCGCCGAGCTCTACTGGCGGCGGCGCAAGGTCAGGCTGCGGCCGCTGATCCTGATCCTCGACGTCTCCGGCTCGATGGCCGACTACTCGCGCAACCTGCTGCAGTTCGCCTATTCCGCCCAGCGCGCGGCGGCCCGGGTCGAGGTGTTCTGCTTCGGGACCCGGCTGACCCGGGTCAGCCGGGCACTGGCCAGCCGCAGGCCCGACGACGCGCTGGAGCGGGCCGCGGCGACGGTGTTCGACTGGGAGGGCGGCACCAGGATCGGTGACAGCCTGGACGCGTTCGTCAGGGACTGGGGACGGCGCGGCCTGTGCCGCGGCGGGATCGTGGTCATCTGCTCCGACGGCCTGGACCGAGGCGATCCGGGCGTACTGGCCGCCGCGATGGAACGACTCGGGCGCCTGTCGCACCGGGTGGTGTGGATGAACCCGCATAAGGGCGACAACCTGGCGTTCCGGCCGAGCACGCTCGGGATGATGGTGGCGGCCCCGCACATCGACCTGATGCTGTCCGGGCACGATCTGAGCAGCCTGGAAGAGCTGGCGGCGCTGCTGCCGACCCTGAGCTAGTGGGGAGTTTCCGGTGAGATGGAGCGTGGGCATCGAGGCCGAGGGCGATCGGGTGGTCTCGCGCGAGGACATCGTCGAGCTGGCCGATGCGGTTGCCGCGAGCAATGGCATCGCGACCGGGATAGGCACGAAACGTTACGGCGCTCAGCTGGTCGTGCAGGCCTGCGACCGTGACGAGGCGATCGAGAAGGCGAGCGCGGAATTCACCGCGGCCGTTATGCGGGCCGGGCTCCCGGTGTGCCCCATCGTGCGGGTCGAGGCGATCAGCGAGGACGAGGACTTGCGCGGATGATCAGGCTCGGCTCGCTGGCCGGTTACCCGTTCGAGGGACCACGGCTGCTCGGCGGGTGGACGCCGCCGACGTCAGCGGCCGTCTTCGCGATCATGTACAAGCCGGATCCGGACGCCAGGCCGGACCGGTACGCGGTCATCTACGTGGGCCACTCCGACGACCTGTCCGCGGAGCGGTTCCCCTTCCAGCACCCGCGGGCGCACTGCTGGGTGCGCCGGGCCGGCTCGAAGTGGAAGGTGTACATCTGCACCTATGAGGTGCCAGGCGGCGGGCCGCGGCACCGGGAGCAGATCGCCCGCGAGCTCACCGCGGTCTACCATCCGCGCTGCAATACCCAGCAGTACGACCAGGCGTGGAAGGACGAGTGGATCGGCGGCGCCCCCAGGTAGGTGTTACCGGTGCGGGGCGAAGCCCACGGCGTCGTGCAGGCGCGAGCGGCGCGTTCCCGATGCTGGCCGCGCGGGCTCGCGCACGGCCGGCTCCGCGGGCCGGGGAGTGACGTCGGTCACGATCTCCTCGGCCATCCCGTACAGCAGCGGCAGCGCGCCGGCGACCACCCCGCCGGTCTGGTTGATGTGCTCCACGCCCGGCCCGATCAGCTTGGCGTGGCCGACGATGGTCTGCACGATCTCGGCGCACTCCTCCAGGTTCCCGGCGATCCGGGTCAGCAGCGTCCCCACCCAGAATAGGTAGAACGCCAGTCCGGCGATCAGCAGGACGATGTCGACGACGGTCAGGATCACCAGCGTGGTCAAGACTTCACCTTCCCTAGCACCCGGCCGAGGAACAGGTGATGCTGGAGGCCTTCGGCCAGGACGGCCTCCACGCCCCCGGCGACCTGCGGGATCAGCGTGGTGTCCGCGGTATTCGCCGCGGCCGCCTTGAGCGTGTCCCGGACCGCGACCACCCGGCGGTCAATGATCTTCACGAAATAGATCAGCAGGCTCAGCAGGGCCGCGACGGCGAGCACCACGACGAAGCCCAGGATGATGGCCCACACCCACAGGGTGTGCTCCGTTCCCGACATGGCCAGTCCCGATCTGGCCAGTCCCGACATAGCCAGCGGATGCATCGCTATCCTCCCAGCCTGGCGCGGCCGCGCTGGAGGCCGCCGATGATGATCGTGGCGTGCTCGATGGTCGTGCGGAGCGCGCCGAGCGGCCCGGTGTTGTGGACGGCCTCGGTCAGCGCGTCGTTGATCTTTGGCGCCTCGTTGCCGATCGAGCGGGCCAGCACCAGGATCGGCACGACCAGCGCGACGACGACCAGCACAATCACGACGCCGATCGTGTAGCCCACCACCCAGCCGGTGGTGGACGTCGCTGCGGCGAGGACATGTGGTTGCATAAACGGCTCCTTCGCCGGGGGTCAGACCGTTTCACAGAAGTCGCGTACCGGCTTGAGGCTTGCGTTGACCGAGGTCAGCCGGTCCGGCACGGTGCTGGTCAGCTGGGCCACGGCCTGCACGCCGCCGGTGGTCGATTTCAGCGTCGACCGGATCGCTCTCAGGTGGAAGATGACCCGCAACAGGCCCACCGCGGTGATCGCGATGATCAGCGCGGCGATGATCAATGTCACCCAGGCGGCTGCTGGCATGACGTTCTCCTTTCTGTCTGGCTCAGATCCTCGGCTCGGGGCTCCTCGGCGGAGACCTGGCCCGGACCCTCAGCCGAGGAGCTTGGCTACCGAGCCCGCGTACCTCACGGCGCCGACCGAGACGTCCCGCACGACGGCGTCGGTCCTAGCCAGCCCGTCCGGGACGCCTTCGAGTTCCCCGACCAGGGCGACGCCCCCGCTGAGGACCTGATCGGTAGCGCCCCGGATCCGCTCGAGAGCGGCGAGTACCCGGTTGAGCAGGAAGATGACGACGGGCAGCACCACCAGCAGCAGGATGGCGTTGCCGATCCACCACAGCACCATGGTCGGTTCTCCTCAGCTCGCGGCCTGGTAGGGGGCGAAGAAGCGGCGGAAGACCCGTCGCAGCGCCATGAGAGCGGCGCGCAGGCCGAGCGTGAAGCCCTTCGCCGGCGCGGCGGCCGCGGCGGCCACCTGCTCCGGCGACTCGCCTCGCTCGATCCTGTCGATGCGGTCGGCCAGGTTGACGGAGAAGTCCCGCATCAGCACCGAGGTGACATCGGAGATCATTCCGCGGCCGTACTGCGCGGCGGCGCCGGACAGCTGCAGGTCCTGGGTGACGCCGACCTTCGTGCCGCGGCCGGCCCGGGCCAGCGTCGCCGTCACCACCATGCTGGCCTGGCCCCGGCCCTTTTCCTCGGCCCCGCTGGCGTGCACGACCACCCGCCGGGCCGCCTCGTCGCGCTCGGTGATCTCGGCCCGGCCCGCGAACTGCAGCCGGACCGGGCCCATCCGGACCGCGACCCGGCCCTCGTACTTGTCATCGCCCAGATCGCTGGTCAGTTCGGTGCCGGGCAGGCAGGCGGCCACCTGCGGGATGTCATCGAAGAACTGCCAGACCATGTCCAGCGGCGCTGCGACCTCGAAGTCGTTCTTGATCAGCATCGGGTCTCTCTCTCCACGTGACCAGCGGGATCGTTGGCGAACGCGGTGCGGCAGCCGGCGCTGCAGAAGTAGTAGGTGAGGCCGTCGTGCTCCAGCGGCAGGCCGGCCGCGGTGGCCGCGACGGTCATCCCGCAGACCGGATCGGTGGCCTGCGCAGGCTCGGCCGACGCGCCAGCCCCGGTCCCGGCGCTCTGGCCGGACGGCAGCGCGCCGCAGGCACGCAGCTGGACAAGTTCGGCCAGGACCGCGACCGCGATCTCGCGGTGCGACGTCTGGCCGAGGTCGAGACCGGCTGGGACCCGCACCCGGTCCAGCTGGTCGCGGGGCACGCCCCGGTCCGCGAGATAGCCGAGCACCGCCTCGCCCCGCCGGCGCGATCCGACCAGGCCCAGGTAGGCGGGCCGGGCGGCGATCGCCTGGGTGACCGCTTCCTCGTCGCCGTGACCCTGGGTGGCCACCAGCACCATCGAGCGCTCGTCCGCGTCGGCCGCCGAGAAGTCAGCGGCGTCGATCACCTCGGCCCGCCAGTCAAGCACCCGGGCCAGGTCGGCGAGCGTGTGCGTCATCGGCGAGCGGCCGACGATGACCAGGTGCGGCACGGGCGGGACCGGCTCGATATAGACCTGCAGGGCGCCCTCGCTCTGGCAGGAGATGGGCACGACGGTCATCCCCTCCGCGATCGTCGCGCCGAACTGTTCCGGGGTACCGAGCAGCAACAGGCGCGGCGTGCCCTGCGCGATCACCTCGCGAGCCACCCGGATCACCGTCGGCTCGGCGCAGGCCCCGCCGATCCAGCCGTGCAGCTCGCCCGAGGCCGTGATGATCGCGCGCGAGCCCTGCTGCCCCGACGACGGGCCCTGCCGCCAGACCACCGTGGCGAGGGCGAACGCCTCGCCTCGCCGGGCCAGCGCGCTGGCCTGCTCAAGGACCCGCCAGCTCTCCACCTGCTGTCCTCCCGTCAGTCGTCGGCGCGCACCGGCGGCACGCCGGACACATCGCGGTGATAGGTGACGGCCTCCCAGACCCGGTCCGGCAGCAGCGGCATGTCGATGTTCCTGACCCTGGTGTCGCCGATAGCGTCCAGCACCGCGTTGACGAAGGCGGCCGGCCCGCCGACGGCCGCGCACTCGCCGATGCCCTTGGCGCCGATCGGGTGGTGCGGGCACGGCGTGACCACCTCGCTGTGCAGCTCGAAGCCCGGCGTCTCCCAGGCGGTGGGCAGCAGGTAGTCCAGGTAGTTCGAGCCCACGCAGTTACCGTCGGCGTCAAACGTGATGAACTGCATGTTGGCCATCGCGTAGGCCTCGGTCAGCCCGCCCATGATCTGCCCCTCGACGATCATGGGGTTGATCCGCACGCCGCAGTCGTCGACCGCCACCATGTTCAGCACGTCCCACACCCCGGTGGCCGGGTCGATCTCGACGGTGACGATGTACACCGCGAACGGCCAGGTCAGGTTGGGCGGGTCGTAATAGGCGGTGTTCTCCAGGCCGGGCTCCATGCCGTCGGGCATGTTGCTGTAGGCAGCCATCGCGCATTCCTGGATGGTGACCCCCCGGTCCGGTGCGCTGCGGACATAGAACCGCCCGAGCTCCCACTCGATGTCCTCCTCGGACACCTCAAGCAGGTGCGCGGCCAGCTTGCGGGCCTTGGCCCGGATCTTGCGGGCCACCATCGAGACTGCCGCCCCGGCCACCGGCGTGCTCCGGGACGCGTACGTGCCCATCCCGAACGGCGCGGTATCGGTATCGCCCTCCTCGACCACGACGTCCTCGGCCGGAATGCCCAGCTCGTGGCTGACGATCTGGGCCCAGGTCGTCTCGTGTCCCTGGCCCTGCCCGCGGGCGCCGGTCCGGACGATGGCCTTACCGGTCATGTGGATCTTGAGCTCGGCCGAGTCGAACATCTTGATGCCGAGGATGTCGTACTCGCGGCTGTTGCCCGCGCCGAGCGGCTCGGTCATCGTCGAGATGCCGATGCCGAGCAGGCGGCCCTGCGCCCGCGCTTCGGCCTGCTGGCGCAGGAGGTCGGAGTAGCCGACCGCCCGCAGGCCGACCTCCAGGCACTTGCCGTACTGGCCGGAGTCGGTCAGGAAGCCGAACGGGGTGCGGTGCGGGAACTGATCGTCGGCCACGAAGTTCATCCGCCGGAACTCCGCCTGATCCAGGCCGAGGTCGACCGCGGCGGCCTGCATCATCCGTTCCTGGAAGAACATCGCCTCGGTGACCCGGAACGAGCAGCGGTAGGCGACCCCGCCCGGCGCCTTGTTGGTATAGGTGCCGCGCGCGGAGAGATGAGCGAACGGGATGTCGTAGGCGGCGAAGGCCGAGTGCATCAGCCCGATCTTGAACTTGCTCGGCTGCGCGTCGGAGAAGAACGCACCGTGGTCGGCGTCGGTGCGCATCCGGACGGCGAGGATCTTGCCGTCCTTGCGCAGCGCCATCTCGCCGTCCAGGTAAACGTCCCGCGCGAACCCGGTCGAGATCAGGTTGCCCGACTTGTCCTCGATCCACTTCACCGGCCGCTCCAGCAGGATCGAGGCCAGGATCGAGCAGACGTAGCCGGGGTAGACCGGGACCTTGTTGCCGAATCCGCCGCCGATATCCGGGGAGATGATCCGGATCAGGTGCTCGGGCAGCTCGGCCACCAGCGCGACCGCGGCCCGGATGATGTGCGGCGCCTGCGTGGTCATGTAGACCGTGAGCTTGGAAGTCGACCGGTTGAAGTCGGCGATCGACCCGCAGCACTCGATCGGGGAAGGGTGCGAGCGCGGGTAGTGCAGCCGCAGCCTCGACACCACGTCGGCCTGCGCGAAGGCGCGCTCGGTGCCGTCGGCGTCGCCGACCTCCCAGTTGTAGATGACGTTGTCGTGCTGGCCTTCCTTGTCGTCGCGGATGACCGGCGCTCCGTCGGCGAGGGACCGCTCCGGGTTGACGATCACGGGAAGCGGCTCATAGGTGACGTCGATCAGCTCGCAGGCGTCCTTGGCGATGTAGGGGTCGTCGGCGATGACGCACGCGACCTCCTGACCCTGGAACCGCACCTTGTCGGTGGCCAGCACGGCCTGCGTGTCATAGGACAGCGTCGGCATCCAGGCCAGGTTGCGGGTCGCCATCATCTCGCCGGTCAGCACGAGGTGGACGCCGGGTATGTCCCAGGCCTTGGTGGCATCGATCGAGACGATCCTGGCGTGCGCCAGCGGACTGCGCAGGATCTCCATGTGCAGCATGCCGGGCAGCGTGATGTCGTCGGTGTAGTTGCCCTTGCCCCTGATGAAGCGGTTGTCCTCGACCCGCTTGCGGCTCGCGCCCAGCCCGCCGATCTTGATCTCGTCCAGCGCCTGCGTCACGTCTTACCTCCCGTCCTGGTCAGCCAGCGGACTGTGCACTGGATCTGAGCTTCTCGGCGGCCCAGAGCACGGATTTAACGATGTTCTGGTAGCCGGTGCAGCGGCAGAGGTTGCCCGACAGCGCCCACCGCACCTCTTCCTCGGTCGGATCCGGATTGACGTCGAGCAGCGCCTTGGCGGCCAGCATCATCCCCGGCGTGCAGAACCCGCACTGCAGGCCGTGTTCCTCCTTGAAGCCCTCCTGGAGCGGATGCAGCTCGCTGGCGGTGGCCAGGCCCTCGACCGTGGTGATCTCATGCCCGTCCGCCTGCACGGCGAGCATCGTGCACGACTTCACCGCCCGCCCGTCGACGAGCACCGTGCACGCGCCGCAGTTGGTCGTGTCGCACCCCATGTGCGTGCCGGTCAGCCCCAGTCCGCGGCGGATCAGGTGGGACAGCAGCAGCCGGGGCTCCACCTCGGCGATCTTCCTGGCGCCGTTGATGGCGAACTTGATCCGGCGGACCGGGACCTCGGCGGCGGCCTCGTCGCCGTGATCCTCGTACACGATCGTCATGTCAGGCCGCCCTCTCCGCGGCGGCGTCCGGGCGGCTCAGGATCCGCTCGACGAACGTCGCCACCATGTGCCGCTTGTATTCCGCGCTGCCGCGGTGATCGGTCCGCGGCCGGGCGGCCTCGGCGGCGAGCGCGGCGGCCTGCCCGATGGTCTGCGCGCTCAGCGGCTGGCCGACCAGCGCCTGCGCCGCCGCCGTGGCCCCGATGGTGGATCCGCCCACGCCGGTGAGCGCGATCCCGGCCCGTCGCACCGTTTCGCCGGAGGTCTCCACCGCCACCGCGACCCCGACCGTCGCGAAATCGCCGACGCGGCGCTCCAGCTTCAGGTAGCCGCCCGCGCGGACTCCCTGGGCCGCCGGGATGACGGCCTCGACGGCGATCTCGTCCGGCTCGAGGACGTTCTGGAATGGCCCGGTAACGAAATCGGCGATCGGGATGGCGCGCCGGCCGCCTGGTCCCTGCGCGACCACCGAGCCGGACAGGGCCAGCACCACCGAGGCCCAGTCGCCTTGCGGGTCGGCGTGGCAGAGCGAGCCCACCAGCGTGCCCCGGTTCCGCACGATCGGATCGGCGATCAGCGGCGCCGCGGCGGCCATGGTCGGCTGGGTGCCGGGCAGCAGCGCGGAGTGTTCCAGGTCGGCGTGCCGGCACAGGGCGCCGATGCGGAGCGTGCCGTCCGGGTCGGCCCGGTGGTAGTCGAGGCCGGGGAGGTTGTTGATGTCGACGATCAGTTCCGGCGACGCGAAGCGCAGTTTCATGAGCGGGACCAGGCTCTGCCCGCCGGCCAGCACCTTCGCGTAGTCCCCGCCGCCCTGCAGCAGGGTGATCGCCTCGTCAAGCGAGCGCGGTGCCTCGTACCGGAACCGAGACGGATACATACGACCCTCCAGTCCTATGCTTCCGGGTCCGGCACGGCCACCGGCAGCGAGTCTTCCTCGGGATCGGGGCGCGGCTCCTGGTGCGGCGGCCACGGCCCGGCGACGGGCTGCCCGGCGATCTTGAGGTAATCGATCAGCTCGGGCCAGGCCCACACGGTCGGGCTCTGGCCGGTTTTCGGCGCGTGCTCGACCAGCTCGAAGAGGCGGGGATTACCCCGGCTGTGCCCGCTGGACTCGATCCGCATGAGGCGCGCTCCTGCCTTGGACGGCCGCTCCCGGCCTGAGACGGCCATATGTGTACCGTCACTTGTGACGTGCACGACATGATCTGCCTGGCCAAGCGGGCCCGCAACCGGCGAATAAGCTCTTGCTTAATGCCCCTGACCGGCGGCTCAGCTCCAGATCGTCACGTAAACCGGCGGGCGGAACCTGGACGGCGGGACCCCGGCGGCCGGCGAGCGCATCAGGTGCATGGCCTCCGGGGTGCTGAGGAAACGACGCAGCGCGCTCGCCGCCGTGCTCCGCTGCTGCCGCTCCAGCACGGTCGCGTGCCAGCAGGCATCGACCGGTGCCCCAGGCATATCGACCAGCGACAGCTCGCCGCGGCGCAGCTGCTGGGCGACCAGGTGCTCGACCGCCGGCGCCACCCCGCCCCCGTCGGCCGCCGCCGCCCAGGCCGCCGTCTGGTTGGGGAACACGCCGATCCGGTTCTCAGGTATCCGCAGCGCCGCCAGCAACTGGCCGGTGTCGCTGCCCGGGTCGGTGCCGGAGGGATCCACCAGCCAGCGCCAGTCCCTGGCGCTGCCCCGCAGCCTGGACTGCCCGGCCGTGACCACCACGAGCCGGTACCTGAAGATCGGCTCGCTCACGACCGGGAGCGCGGGGTCGCGGGCCACACTCGGCCCGATGGCCACATCGGCTAGCCGACCGCCGACCAGCACGCCCATCTCGTTGGTCACCGCCACCCCGGCCGACACCTCCACGGAGCCGGCGAATCGCCTGGTGAACGCCTCCATCAGCGGGCTGACGACGAACTCGGCGATCGTGGAGGTCGCGACCACCCGCAGCTGCTCGGGAGCGCCCTGCGCGGCCCGGACCGCGGCGTGCGCCTCGGCGCCGAGCACCACGATCTGGGACGCGGTCGCCAGCAGCCTGGAGCCGCCGGCGGTTAGCGTCATGCCGGCGGGCCCGCGGCTGACCAGCTGGTCCCCGAGGTGCTGCCGGAGGGCCGATAGCGCCTGAGACACGGCGGGCTCGCTGACTCCCAGGGCGTTGGCCGCAGCCGTCACCGAGCCCAGGCGGGCGACCAGGACGAAAGCGTTGAGCTGCGTGAGAGTCATGACACTGTTGATTATTACCCAGGGTCAGGGCTGGCTGTGGACGCGAGGCGGCTGGGGAGCCGCGGCCCGGTGGTGCGGCCGGGCAGCTGCGGGCCGCTCGTAAACTGCTCACGCGCGGCGGGTTCGAGGGAGGGCGCATGCAGGTCCCGGCGTACGTCGATTACGAGAAGGCCACCAGCGTCGAGCACGCGCTGGCCCTGCTCGCCCGATTTGGCCCGGAAGCCCGGATCCTGGCGGGCGGCCATAGCCTGATCCCGATGATGAAGCTCAGGATCGCGCAGCCGCAGACCCTGGTCGACATCAACGGGCTCAGCGAGCTTTCCTACCTCCGGCTGACCGACGGCGAGCTGCGGATCGGCGCGCTGACCAGGCACGCCCAGCTGCTCGACGATCAGCTCGCGGGCAGGCATTTCGCGATCCTGCATGACGCCGAGCGGGTCATCGCCGACCCGATCGTGCGCAACTGGGGCACCGTAGGCGGCTCGCTCTGCCAGGCCGATCCGTCCGAGGACCTGTCCGCCGCGTTCGCGGCGCTGAAGGCGACCATGGTCATCCAGGGTCCGGGCGGCGTCCGCACGGTATCGGCCAGGGAATTCCACACCGGGCCTTACGAGACCATGGTGGGCCCGGGCGAGCTGCTGACCGAGATCAGGATCGCGATCGGGCCGGGCGGTGGCAGCGCGTACGAGAAGGTGGGCCGCCGGGTCGGCGACTGGCCGGTCGGTGCCGCCGGCGCGGCCATCTGGCTGGCCGGTGACACTATCGCCGGCGCCGGGATCGGCCTGACCGCCGTGGGCGCGCGGCATTTCGCGGCCCCCGAGGCCGAGGACTTCCTGCGCGGCGCCCCGGCCACCGACGCGAGCTTCGCGCAGGCCGGCTGGCGGCCGGGCAGTGCCGGCCAGTCTCCGATCAGCGCGGCCCGGCCGATTACAAGCGGCATCTGGCCAGCGAGCTCACCATCCGGGCGCTGCGCCGGGCGGTCCGCCGGGCCCGCGGGCAGGAGGCCTGACGTGCAGGTGACGATGAACGTCAACGGGACCGAGTACTCCCGCGACGTGGAGGCCCGGCTGCTGCTGATCCATTTCCTGCGCGACCACCTGGGCCTGACCGGCTCGCACTGGGGCTGCGACACCTCCAACTGCGGGGCCTGCGTGGTCTGGCTGGACGACACCCCGGTGAAGTCCTGCACGGTGCTCGCGGCCATGGCGGACGGGCACCGCGTGCTGACCGTCGAGGGGCTGGAACGGCGCGGCAGGCTCGACCCGGTCCAGCGCGGGTTCGCCGAGTGCCACGGGCTCCAGTGCGGGTTCTGCACGCCGGCCATGATGCTGACCGCCCGGTGGCTGCTCGACCACCACCCGGACCCGTCGCCCGGCCAGATCCGCGAGGCGCTGTCCGGCCAGATCTGCCGCTGCACCGGGTACGAGAACATTGTCCGTTCTGTCCGCTGGGCCGCCGACTATGAGGCCAGGGACCGGGCGGACAGTTCTGGGGAGCAAGGCGGCGGGCCGGGCGGCGCGGGCGCGGTCAGAAAGGGCCCGGCATGAGTTCAGAACCGGCGCTAAACGGAGCCTACGGGCCGGTCCGGCGCAAGGAGGACGCCCGTTTTATCCGTGGCCAGGGCACGTTCGTCGATGACATCCAGCTGCCCGGGATGCTGCACGGCGCGATCCTGCGCAGCCCGCTCGCCCACGCCAGGATCGTCTCGATCGATGTCGCGGCGGCGCAGGCGCATCCGAAGGTCGAGGCCGTCATCACCGGCCAGGATCTGGCGCAGCAGGCGCTGGCCTGGATGCCGACGCTGTCGCAGGACGTGCAGGCGGTGCTGGCCACCGACAAGGTCAGGTTCCAGGGCCAGGAAGTCGCGTTCGTCGTCGCGCAGGACAGATATGCCGCCCGCGACGCGCTGGAGCTGATCAGCGTCAGCTACGAGCAGCTGCCGGTCGTAATCGACGCGACCCGGGCGCTCGACGACAGCGCCCCGGTGATCAGGGACGACCTGCCGGGACAGACCGATAACCACATCTTCGACTGGGAAGCCGGTGACCAGGCCGCCACCGACGCCGTGTTCGCCGCCGCCGATGTCGTCGTCACGCAGGACATGCTGTACCCGCGCTCGCATCCGGCGCCGCTGGAGACCTGCGGCACGGTCGCCGACTTCAACCCGGTGTCCGGCCAGCTCACCGTGTGGTCCACCACGCAGGCACCGCACGCGCACCGGACGCTGTACGCGCTGATCGCCGGGATTCCCGAGCACAAGATCCGGATCATCTCGCCGGATGTCGGCGGCGGGTTCGGCAACAAGGTCCCCATCTACCCGGGATACCTGTGCGCCGTGGTCGGCTCCATGGCGTGCGGCAGGCCGGTCAAGTGGATGGAGGACCGGTCGGAGAACCTGATGTCCACCTCGTTCGCCCGCGACTACCACATGCACGGCGAGATCGCCGCCACCCGGGAGGGCCGGATCCTCGGCCTGCGAGCCAAGGTCCTGGCCGACCACGGCGCGTTCAACGGAGCGGCGCAGCCGACCAAGTTCCCGGCCGGGTTCTTTCACATCTTCACCGGCTCCTACGACCTGCAGGCCGCGCACTGCGAGGTGACCGGCGTTTACACCAACAAGGCACCGGGCGGGGTCGCCTACTCCTGCTCGTTCCGGGTCACCGAGGCGGTGTACCTGGTCGAGCGGATGGTCGACCTGCTGGCCCACGAGCTCGGCATGGACGCAGGCGAGCTCCGCATGAAGAACCTGCTGCGTCCCGAGCAATTCCCCTACACCTGCCCGACCGGCTGGGAGTACGACTCCGGCGACTACCCGCGCGCCCTGCAGCTGGCCATGGACATGGCCGGATACGACCGCCTGCGCCGCGAGCAGGCCGACAAGCTGGCCCGCGGCGAGTACATGGGCATCGGGATCAGCTTCTTCACCGAGGGGGTAGGCGCGGGCCCCCGGGCGCACATGGACATCCTGGGCCTGGGCATGGCTGACGGTGCTGACCTGCGGATCCACCCGACCGGCAAGGCGGTCTTGGCCATCTCGGTGCAGACCCAGGGCCAGGGGCACGAGACCACCTTCGCTCAGATCGTGGCCGCGGAGCTCGGCCTGTCGCCCGACGACGTCGAGGTCGTGCACGGCGACACCGACCGGACGCCGTTCGGGCTCGGTACCTACGGCTCCAGGTCGACACCGGTGTCCGGTGCCGCCGCCGCGGTGGTGGCGCGCAAGGTGCGCGAGCGCGCCAGGATCGTGGCGTCGGCGATGCTGGAGGTATCGCCGGACGACCTGGAGTGGGCGGACGGGAAATGGCAGGTCCGGGGTGATCCGGAACAGGCCGCCGGCATCGCCCAGATCGCGATGGCAGCGCACTCCGCGATCGAGCTGCCGGAGGGGATCGAGGGCCACCTCGACGCGGAGACCGTTTACAACCCGCCCAACCTGACCTATCCGTTCGGCGCCTATATCTGCGTTACCGACGTGGATCCCGGCACCGGGCAGGTCAGCCTGCGGCGGTTCATCGCGGTGGACGACTGCGGGGTGCAGATCAACCCGATGATCGTCGAAGGGCAGGTGCACGGCGGGCTCGCAGACGGAGTGGGCATGGCGATGATGCAGGTCATCGCCTTCGATGAAGATGGCAACTGCCTGGGGGGCTCGTTTATGGACTATCTTCTTCCCACCGCGGTGGAATGCCCGTCCTTCGAACTCGGCGAGACGGTCACCCCGTCGCCGCACCACCCGATCGGCGCCAAGGGCATCGGCGAGTCGGCCACCGTGGGATCGCCGCCCGCCATCGTCAACTCGGTGCTCGATGCCCTGCGGCCGCTCGGGGTGCGGCACGCGGACATGCCGCTGACCCCGGCCAACGTCTGGTCCGCGATCCAGGGCCGCCCGCTGCGCACCGACCTGGCGATCACGTGACCGGAGGCTACCGATGAGCGAACTGGCCGACCGGCTGCCCGATGTCGGCGCGCTGCTCGGCGCGCTGGAGGTTACCGACTACCTGGCCGACCAGCCGCTGGGCACGGCGCTGTTCCTGGCCGCCCGGATGGGCCAGCCGCTGCTCCTGGAAGGCGAGCCGGGGGTCGGCAAGACCGAGGCCGCCAAGGCCCTCGCCGATGCGCTGGAGACCCCGCTGATCAGGCTGCAGTGCTATGAGGGCCTGACCTCGGCCGAAGCGCTGTATGAATGGAACTACCCGCGGCAGCTGCTAGCCATCAGGCTGGCCGAGGCGAGGGGCGAGACACCGCATGAGGCCGACCTGTTCGGCCCCGACTTCCTGCTCGCCAGGCCGCTGCTGGCCGCCATCGACCATCCGGGCCCGCGCCCGGCGGTGCTGCTGATCGACGAGGTGGACCGCAGTGACGATGAGTTCGAGGCGTTCCTGTTCGAGCTGCTAGCCGAGTCGGCGGTGACCATCCCCGAGCTCGGGACCAGGCGGGCGGCCTTGCCGCCGGTGGTCGTGCTGACCTCCAACCGCACCCGTGACCTGCACGACGCGCTCAAGCGGCGCTGCCTGTACCACTGGATCGACTACCCGGACATCAGCCGGGTGGCGGCGATCATCCGCCGCCGGGTGCCCGCCGCCGCGGTCCCGCTGGCCGACCAGGTGGCCCGGGGCGTCGCCCGGCTGCGTGGTATGGACCTGGCCAAGCCGCCCGGCGTGGCCGAGGCCATCAGCTGGACGGCCGCACTGCAGGTGCTCGGCGCGGAGCAGCTCGATGAGAAGGCGGCCGAGCAGAGCGCGGGCGCGGTGCTCAAGTACGCCGAGGACCTGCAGGCCGCCCGCGAGGCCGGATTCGCCGCCCTGGTCAGCGACACGGTTACCGGCACGGTCAGCGGCACGGTCAGCGGCGATGGCTGACGACCTGGCCGAGGTGGTCGCGCGGTTCAGCGCCGCACTGCGGCTGGCGGGCCTGCCGGTCGGACCGGGCCGGGCCGAGCGGTTCGCGGCCGCGGTCACGCTGGCCAGGCCACAGACACCGCGCTCGCTCTACCTGTGCGCCCTCGCGACTCTTGTGTCCAGTAAGGAACACGGCGAGGTGCTGGCCGCGGTGTTCGGCCAGGTCTTCGGCGGCCTGGCCGATCCGGCCGGCCAGTGCGGGGACCAGACCGCCCGGTCGCCGGCGGCGAGCGGCCCCCGGTCTGGGCACGACCTGCTCGCGCAGGCGGCCAGGGCCGCGAGAATGCACGCCAGCCAGGCGCGTCCCCCCGCTCCGCAGCCGGTGGCCGACGATGACCGCGCCGATCAGACCGGGGCGGAGCGGGAGATCGAGGACCGGTACCTGGGCAGCGACATCGAGCGGCTGGCCGCCACCGATTTCGCTGATCTGTCCGACGCAGAACTCCTGCAGCTCGCGGCCCTGATGCGCAGGATCACGCTGGCCGTGCCCGCCCGCCGGTCCGGCCGGCAGCGGCGCAGGCCGGGCGGCCCGCGCACGGACATGCGCTCGACCCTGCGGCTGGCCGGCCGCACCGGCGGCGACGTGTTCCGGCTGATCTCGCTGGCCCCCGCCCGGCGGCCGCGCAAGCTGGTGGTGCTGTGCGACATCTCAGGCTCGATGGAGCCCTACGCGCGCGCCATGATCCAGCTGCTCTACTGCGCGGCAGGCGGCGGCCGCGCGGAAGTATTCAGTTTCGCTACCCAGCTGACCAGGCTGACCCCGGCACTGTCGAGGTCGCAGCCCGGCCCGGCCCTGCAGCGGGCCGGGCAGGCGGCGCCCGACTGGCTGGGCGGCACCAGGATCGGGGCCTCGCTGAAGGAGTTCAACGACGCCTACGGGCGCCGCGGGACCGCGCGCGGCGCGGTGGTGGTAATCGTCTCCGATGGCTGGGAGACCGGTGATCCGCAGCTGGTCGGGCGCGAGATGGAGCGCCTTTCCCTGGTGGCCCACCGCATCATCTGGGTCAATCCGCGCACCAGGAGCGCGAGTTACCAGCCGCTGGCCGGTGGCATGGCGGCTGCCTGGCCGCACTGCGACGCGGTGGTGAGCGCTCACACGGTGCAGGCCCTTGACCAGCTCACCGCCGCGCTCGCCGACCCGGCCCGGCGCCGCGCCACCGCCCGCCCGGGCCGGTGACCCGGACCGGGACTTTGGTCTCTGTCCAGGCGTGTTCCCTGCGGGTCCAATGCTGTGATGAGCAGACCCCACGACCTAGCCAAGACCATGGACCTACCTCCGCAGCTCTCCGGCCCCAATGTCTTCCCGCTGTCCTGGCATCGCAAGACCGAGAAGATGGAAGAGATCTGGCGCTCGTCATTGCGCGAGGCCTGGGATCCCGAGGCACTGCCCTGGGACTCCTTCGATCCCGGTGCCTACACCTGGGAGCAGCGGGAGGCGATCGCCTACTGGTGGACGCTGCTGAGCGTGTTCGACGCCTCCGCCCCGCCGGTGTTCGCCGAGGCACTGATCAAGACCTACACCGATCACGAAGAGGACGCCGTCCGGCGCTGCTTCTTCTCCGTCACCCGTGATGAGCAGAATCACGAGCAGATGTGCGGGCTGGCCATCACCAAGCTGCTGGAGCACCCTGACCCGCTGACCTACCAGCCGCATACCGAACTCGGCGCCCGGCTGCAGCGCAACGCCAAGTGGCTGTACCACAATGGCGCCCGCTACTGGGAGGGCTATCTAAAGGCGGTACCCCGCTACGATCTCGCGGTGCTCTTCAGTTCCTTCCTGATGGGCGAGATCGCCGCCGCTACCGTGTTCCACCGGATGGCGGCCGGGGCCAAGGAGCCGGTGTTCGAGCAGGGTTTCCGGAACATCGGCCGGGACGAGGGCCGCCACATGGCCATCTGCCTGACGCTGATGCAGCGCGACTACCCCAAGCTGAAGATCGAGGACCGCGCGGTGGTCACCAAGCAGATCCGGGCGGGCTACCTGTTCCTGTCCGCGGTCTTGTTCGAGCCGCCGGAGGACTTCTGGGACCTGCCCAGCGACTTCATCGAGGTGCAGCGGCAGGCCGAGGAGGTGGCCAGGCGCGCCGGGTTCTTCATCCCCGAGTACGAGGCCAAGAAGGAGAACTGGCGGCAGGCCATCCTCAACCTGAAAGGCGTGCTGGACCGGTATGACATTCCGTTCCCCGCCATTCCCGAGGTTGGCATCGACGGGCAGGAGGTCACCGACGTCGACATGGACTCGATCATCCCCGTGTTCTGATGAGCGTCATCAGGCTCCAGCCGTCCGGGCACGAGGTCACCGCCGAGCCCGGTGACACCGTGCTGGCCGCGCTCGAGCGGGCCGGCTACGCCCTGCCTAACAACTGCCGGGCGGGCGCGTGCGGCGAGTGCAAGACCAAGGTGCTGGCCGGCCAGTACGACCAGGGCATGGTCTTTGCCATGGCGCTATCCGAGCAGGACGCGGCCGCGGGCTATGGCCTGATGTGCATGGCCGTCCCGCTGTCGCCGGTGCTCGACATCGAGTTCGGCGCTGGCGACGCGCGGCCGCGGCTGTTCCCGCCGCGCACCGGGGTCCCGTTCATCGTGTGCGACCTGATCGTGCGGACCCCGCGCATCGTGGAAGTCCGGCTCCGCCCGCTCGGCGAGCCGCTGCGCTACTGGCCCGGCCAGTACGTCCTGCTGGGCGACGCGACCGCGGGGGCATCGCCGCGCTGTTACTCCATCGCCAACGCCCCCCGCCTCGATGGCGAGCTGACCTTCCTGATCAGCCGGATGCCGTCCGGCACCACCAGCCAGTGGGTACACGATCAGCTGGAACTGGGCCAGCGGGTGACGGTCGACGGCCCTTACGGCACGTTCGTGGGAGATCCGGCTACGCAGACCCCGGTCGTCTGCCTCGCGGCCGGATCGGGGCTGGCCCCGATCCTGGCGCTGACCGACGCGGCGCTGCGCCGCGGCTTCCCGCACCAGGTCACGCTGCTGTTCTCGGCGGCGACCGGCGCGGACGAGCTGGACATCGGGCTGCTGCGCTGGTGGGAGCAGCGGTACCGGAACTTCAGGTTCGTCATCACCCACACCCGCGGGCCTGCCGACGGCCGCCCCACCAAGCGAATTCCCCAGCTGCTGCCTGAGGTATTCGGAAGCCTGTCAGGCACCAGCGTGTTCATCGCCGGCAGCCCGCATTTCGTGGACGATTGCGCCGCCGCGGCGCTGGCCCTGGGAGCTGAGGACCGCCTGCTGCACACCGAGAGCTACGTGGTGCAGCACCAGCCCGAGGGCGCGCCCACGCTCTCCGCCACGCAATAGCCGCGCCCAGCGCCGCCGGATCACGGGAGCATGGTCAGCGGCCCACATTCGGTTCGGCCCCGGTTCGGCCCCGGTTCGGCCCCGGTTCGGCCCCGGTTCGGTCCCGGTTCGGTCCCGGCTCGGTCCCGGTTCGGTCCCGGCTCGGTCCCGGCTCGGTCCCGGCTCGGCCCCGGCTCGCCCGGGCGCGGCTTTACGGCTAATGTCCGGGGGATGACGGTACTGCGGGTGGCGATCGGCCCGGCCGCAAGCGAGTTCGCGGAGCGGGCGGCCAGGGCAGTCAGCGCCGGCGGCGGCGAGCCCGCCGACGTCGATGCCAAGGCTGACGCGCTCATCTGGCTAGACCCCGCCGACATCGACGGTCTGCGCGAGGCGCTGCAGGCGGCTAGCTCGGCTAGCTGGATCCAGCTCCCGATGGCCGGCATCGAACGGGTGACGTCCTACGGTCTCCTCGATCCCGGCCGGACCTGGACCTCAGCGAAGGGCGCCTACGCCGAGCCGGTCGCCGAGCACGCGCTCACGCTCGCGCTCGCGGGCCTGCGGCTGCTGCGCACCAGGATCATGGCCCGATCCTGGGGCGAGGGCGCCGGGGAGAGCCTGTACGACCAGCCGGTGACGATCCTGGGCGGGGGCGGCATCACCGCGAGCCTGCTGGGGTTGCTCGCGCCGCTGCGGGTCGAGGCGACCGTGGTCCGCCGTCGGCCCGAGCCGGTTCCCGGAGCCGCGCGGACCCTGGACACCGCCCGGCTGCGCGAGGCATTGGCCAGCGCGAGGGTCGTTTTCCTGGCTCTGGCGCTGACACCGAGCACCGAGCACATCATCGGTCAGGCTCAGCTGGCGGCCATGCGGCCCGATGCCTGGCTGGTGAACGTGGCCCGGGGCCGCCATGTCGACACCGACGCGCTGGTGGCAGCGCTGAAGCAGGGCGCGATCGGCGGCGCGGCCCTGGACGTGACCGACCCCGAGCCGCTGCCGGACGGGCACCCGCTGTGGGATCTGGAGCGCTGCATCATCACCCCGCACACTGCGGACACCGCCGAGATGGTCGAGCGGCTGCTCGCGCGACGGATCAAGGAGAATGTGGCGAGGTTCGCCGCCGGTGAGCAGCTGATCGGCCAGGTCGACCCGGCCGCCGGCTGACTAGGCGCCGCAACCCCCGGGTCAGCCGTCGGCCGACGCCTGGCCGCGCTTGCTCTTGCGTGCCTTGTGCTTGACGCCGATGCCGCCGAAGATGCAGGCACCGGTCACGCGGAGGACGGGCGCGTCGGGCCGCGCTGACTCCTCGCTCTCGCCGGAGACATCGCGGCCGCCGAAGATCGCAATACCCGAGTCGATCACGTGCATCTCCGGCGGCACGGTGATCCCCATGCCGCCGAACACCGAAAAGGCCCTGATGGTGATCTCACGGGCCGGGAGCGTCGCGTAGCGCAGGTCGATGTCGGCGCCGCCGAAAACGGTGACCACCGTGGTGGTCGGAGGCACGCGCCAGGCACCCTTCCTGGTCGCGCCGCCGAAGATCGCGATGATCGGCCTGGCCGAGCCGACGGGCGCCACCGTGCCAGCCGGCCGCAGGGCCGGCGAGGCGAATCCGGAGCTGGCCGGGAGGTCATCGATGAGCGGCACGATGTCGGCGTGGGTGCGCGCGGCGTAGATCGAGTCAAGCCGCTGCGAGTGTTCCTCCGCGGTCAGGCGGCCCTCGGCGAGAGCCTCGTTGAGCACCGACGCCGCTCGGTCCCGGTCAGCGTCGGAGGCTCGCAGCCGCGAATTTGCCTTGAAATCGTCGGAGTCCATCCGGCCATTGTCAGCCCCAGAAGGACGCCAGCGAAAGTGGGGCCAGGCTGGTCTCCAGGTGGCCACGTCGCCCCGTTAGCAGCGTCCCGGCGATTCCTGCTCGCGCTGGAGGCGCTGCCTCCCCCTCGGCCAGGGTCCCAGCCGAAAATGGGCCAACTCATGGCACCTGCAAAGGTGTGGCACCTGCAAAGGTGTGGAGTTTGGTCCTTGCAATGGTGTGGCGCCTGCAAAGGTGTGGCGTGTGGTGCCTGCAAAGGTGTGGCGTGGTGTGGCCTGCAATGGTGTGGCCTGCAATGGTGTGGCCTGCAATGGTGTGGCCTGCAATGGTGTGGCCTGCAATGGTGTGATGGGCACCCTGCTGCCATACACGGCGGTGTTGTCCACATATTGCCATCGGTGCGCTGCTCGGGTTGTCGCCGACCGTGGCGGGTGGCCGGCTAGGTCTCTGGCCCGGCGCGCAGCTTCCTGCCCGATCGGGTCACGCTGGCACCAGCAGTCTCACCAGTCCCTGTAGCGGGGCGTTGATCGATGATCTTGGCTGGTTTCCAGTAAATATCGCTGGAAACCAGTCAAGATCATCGGAAGGCACCTGTTTAAGCGGACGCACGGGCTGGTTTAAGCGGACGTACGGGCTGGCGGTGGGCTGGCCGAGGCCGCTGAGCCTGCCAGGGACCGTGCGCAGCGTGAGCCAGGCGAACGCGCGGAATATCGGTTTGAAGTTTCCTGGGGGTGGCTGGATAGTGTCGGACTTAGGAGAAACCAAATGGGGGCACGGTGGGCCACGTCGAAGCTGCGCACGTCAGCCACACGCTGCCCGATGGCCGGGTGCTGCTCGACGAAGTGTCCTTCCGGATCGGCGACGGTACCAAGGCGGCGCTGATCGGCCCGAACGGGGCGGGCAAGACCACGCTGCTGCGGCTGATCGCGGGCGACGCGACGGCTCAGACGGGGACGGTGAGTTCCAGCGGCGGGCTCGGCGTTATGCGACAGTTCGTTGGCGGTCTGCCGGGGCCGGGTGAGCCGGGCTTGAGCCTCCTGAGCGACTCCTCGACCGTGTGCGACCTGCTGCTTTCCGTAGCCCCGCGCCGGATCCAGGAGGCGGCGGCCAGGCTGGACGCCGCGGAACTCGCGATGATGGAGCGCGACGACGAGCCGACCCAGATCCGTTATGCCGCTGCACTCACCGAATGGGGTGACGCGGGCGGCTACGAGGCCGAGGTGCACTGGGACGCGTGCTGCACCGCCGCCCTCGGCATTCCTTACGACCGGTGCCGCTGGCGCGAGGTGCGCACCCTGTCCGGCGGCGAGCGCAAGCGGCTGGTGCTCGAGTCGCTACTGCGCGGCAAGGCCGAGGTGCTGCTGCTCGACGAGCCGGACAACTTCCTTGACGTGCCGGGCAAGCTCTGGCTGGAGCAGCAGCTGACGGCTACCGCCAAGACGGTGCTGCTGGTCAGCCACGACCGGGAGTTGCTGGCGAACTGCGCCGAGCGGGTCATCACCGTGGAGGACGCGAACGTCTGGGTGCACGGTGGTGGCTTCGCCAGTTATGCCCGCGCCCGCCGGGACCGGATCGAGCGGCTGGACGAGCTGCGCAGGCGGTGGGACGAGGAGCACGAGAAAATCAAGCAGCTGGTGCGGATGTACCGGCAGAAGGCGGCCTACAACTCGGACATGGCCTCGCGCCTGCAGGCGGCGGTGACCAGGCTGCGCAAGTTCGAGGAGGAAGGACCCCCCGAGCTGGCGCCGCGCGAGCAGAACGTGCGGATGCGGCTGCGCGGCGGCCGTACCGGCAAGCGGGCGGTGATCTGCGAGAACCTGGAGCTCACCGGGCTGATGAAACCCTTCGACCTGGAGGTCTGGTACGGCGAGCGGGTCGCGGTGCTCGGGTCCAACGGCTCGGGGAAGTCACACTTCCTGCGATTGCTGGCCGGGGACGAGGTGGCGCACACCGGCCTGGCGCGGCTCGGCGCCAGGGTCGTGCCGGGGATTTTCGCGCAGACGCATTTTCGCCCGGACCTGGGCGGACGAAGTCCGCGCGAGATCGTGATGACCGAGTATGCGCTATTCGTTAATGAGGCAATGTCCGCACTCGCCCGGTACGAGCTGCAGTCATGTGCCGGGCAGCCATTCGGCACGCTCTCCGGCGGGCAGCAGGCGAGACTGCAGATCCTGCTGCTCGAGCTGGCCGGATCGACGCTCCTGCTACTCGACGAGCCGACCGACAACCTCGACCTGGCCAGCGCCGAGGCGCTGCAGGAAGGCCTGGAATCGTATGCCGGCACGGTCCTCGCCGTCACGCACGATCGCTGGTTCGCCCGCTCGTTCGACCGCTTCCTCGTCTTCGGTGCGACCGGGGATGTCTACGAGGCGGAGGGCCCGGTCTGGGACGAGACTCGCGTAGCCCGGCCGCGCTGACCGGCAGGCTTGCTAGGCTTCTTGAATCTCAGGGAACCTGGCCTCCGCATATTGGCCGGGGTCCGCCGCTGTCCAAGCTTGAGGGGTGCGCACCGTGAAGAAGCTGGTCCTGCTGGCCCTGGTCGGGGTCGGCGTCCTGGCCGTCTGGAGGAAGGTCAAAGCTGACCGTTCCGAACTCGACCTGTGGACCGAGGCGACTACTAGCGATAACTAACCTCCGGCCGGACCGGCGATGGTGTCACATGCAGACGAGCAGGTGAGTGAGACCCCCCTGGTCTCACTTGTCTGCTGTGGCCTGATCGGAACCACCGTCGCCGACGACGGCATGGTTGAACGTGCCTACTCCGAGGCCATCGCCACCCAGGGCGTGGTCACCGGAACCACCGCCTATGCCCGGTGCATGGCTCAGGTGCACCGGGCCAGGGGGCGGGCGACCATCGACGTCCTGCAGACCCTGTTTCCGGAGAGCCAGGCCAGGGCGCAGGCCGCACAGCTCGCATTCGACCGGTCTTACAGCGCCGCTATCGACCGGACCGGCATCGCCGCGGTGCCCGGCGCCGAGCAGGCTATCGACAAGCTGACCGGGATGGGCGCACGGGTCTGCCTGGTCTCCGGGTTCTCCCGGCGGGTGCTAGGGCTGGTGCTCGACACCCTCGGCTGGTGGGACCGTGTCGATCTGACTATCTGCCCTGATGACGTGCCGCGCGGCAGCCCGGCGCCGGACCTGGTGCTGTCCGCGATGCTCCGGCTGGGGATCCGGGATGTACAGGACGCGGCGGTTGCGCAAAGCACCGAGAGCGGCATCCTGGCCGGGAAGCGCGCCGGGGCCGGCATCGTGGCCGGAGTCCTGACCGGGATCCATACCAAGGAGCGGCTCCACCGGGCGGGCGCCACGCACCTGATCGGCAGCGTCGTCGGCCTGCCTGAACTGCTCGGCGCCGCCTGGGGAGGCACTGAACGGTCAGCTTCAGCCGGTTCCTCGCCTGCTTCGGCCGGTTCCTCGCCTGCTTCGGCCGCCGGCCGTCCGGCTGAACAGACGGGCTTACCGGTCCCGGCGCAGGCTGTGGCGCCGGAGCCGGGGACGCGTCCGTCACCATCGGCCGCGGTCGGCCGGACCGGCGCTGGCGCCTCTCCCCAGGTGCCGCTGGAACGCCGGAGCGCGGGGCTGTAGCTCAGCCGGAAGAGGAACCGAGTGCCAGAACCGTCGCAGATATCATGTAGCAGCCTGGGTATGCTGCTGCCCGGTGTGCTAGGAACAGGCAGGCGTGCATCAGGCAGCCATGCGATGGGGCCGACCGACCGGGGTAGCATGAGGGCCGCCTGAACAGCAGTTTCCTGGGGCTATAGCTCAGCTGGAAGAGCACCTGCTTTGCAAGCAGGGGGTCAGGGGTTCGAGTCCCCTTAGCTCCACCAGGCAAAACACCCCGACCAAGATCGCAAGCCGGGGTGCTCGTGCCATTAGCATGCCATTACCCAGCCGGGACCAGCACGCCACCCAGGCCATCGTCATCATCCTCCGGCCCGTCCTCGTCGCCCTGCTCGGAGGCCTCGATCCGCTTGTCGAGCGCGTCAGCGATCACGCGGTCAGCGGCGGCCGTAGCGTGCTGGTAGATCATCGCGGCGCGGGCGCTGTCATGTCCCGTGCGCGCCTTGAGGTCACCGAGGCTCGCGCCGGGAGCGGCCAGCATGTTCCCGGTATGCCGCAGATCGTGGAAATGCACGCCCGGAACACCGAGCTTGCCGGCTGCCGCGGCCCAGCCTGAGTCACGCCGGAAGTTACCCCGCCGCAGCACCCCGCCGAGCGGCCCGGCGAACACCAGGTCGGTCTCCTGCGGGCCGACATAGGCGACCAGGTGGTCGCGCAGCTCCGGGATGATCGCCGCCGGGATGCCAACCGTACGGATACCCGCCCGGGACTTCGGCGGTCCGGGGACGAGTCGGCCGGACAACTCCACGTACTGACGGCGGACATCCACCGTCCGGCCATCCAGGTCGATGTCGCAGCGGCGTAGCGCGATCGCCTCACCCCAGCGCAGGCTGGCAAACGTGACGAGCAGGACCAGCGCACGGAACCGGCGATCCTTCATCAACCCGGCCAGCTCGAAGACCTGGGCGACCGTGAGAACGGGACGCTCCGCTGGCTTCTCATCTCCCGCGCCCCGGATCCGGCACGGATTGTGCGGGATGATCCGGTCATCGGTCGCGGTCATCAGCACAGCGCGAAGCAGCCGGTAAGCCTTGGCCGCGGCCGAGACGGACACGCCGCTGCTCAGCAGGGTTGCCCGCCACTCGCGGATCATTTCGGGGCTGATATGGCCCGCTGAGTGTACGTGCCCGCCCCTCCAGCATCAAGCGTGACTGTGACCGCAGGACAATGAGCACAGGAAGAACGTGCCTGGCGGACGTACACGCGAAGTCACGCTTGATCCTGGAGACCTCTGCGGGCACTCCGGTCAGAAGACGAGGGCCAGGCGGAGCCTGCCCGGACCGGACGCGGGCCATCCCCTGCAAGGTGACGCGGGCCAGTCATGTTATCAGGATTCTTCATGACACTGCTCAACATGACGGTCGTCAACATCGCGGTCGCGACATGATCGCCGCGCTGGAGCGGCATTTCCTGTCAGGCGAGAGCCGACGGCGACGATCAGTCAATGCCGAGCTGCTTGCGCCGCAGCGCAACGACTGTCGCGAGAACATCCACCGGCTGGGCGTCGGCTGGCGGCGAGGGAGTTACCTGGGTCTCGACGGCCGCGATCAGGCGCCAGCCCATTTGCTGGCTGAGGTCCAGGTTCATGTGCCGGTACCCCTTTAGGTAGTCTTCGGCGTCCTGGAAGGTCCTGTTCGACAGCCGCGACACATCCACCTCCCCCGCCCAGGCGACAAGGTCTGGCGGGACCGCTGGCTGGGCGGGCGGCGGGCCTGGCTGCACTCTCCGCCGCCAGAACTTGACCATAAGCTCACCCCTTCCGTACCATACCGCTCCTTCGCGCGAGCATCCCGGTCCGGCCGCCCACATCCTCCTCAGCAACGGGTCGAGGGCCGCGCAAACCATCGGCCGCCCGCTCTCCCGGTAACGGCTGACAGCAACCACGGGATATACGCGGGATGATCTTGCTCGGCGAGCCAGCCACGAGCGTCAACAATGCAGGTAGCAGCGATGGCAGACTATGAGCCACGGATGCTCTTGATGCGATGAAGGGGTGGAGCCTCCCGCTGCCTGGCGGATGCTGGAAGTTGCGAAGCATCCGTCTCCACCAGGAATAGGAGGCCCCAATGGAGACAGCGTATGACGGCCGTCAGGTCGTCGGCATGGACCTGCACCGCCGCGAGCGGACTTGACTGGCCGGACCGCAGGTCCGCGCATATCGTGACTGATCCGCCAACGGCGCACAGATGGGCTCGTCATGTCTGGTGGTGTTGACATCAAGACGGGCCAGACCGTGCTGAGACTCACTCACACGTAGCCGCAGGTCGGGCATGGTCAGAATTGTCGTGGTCGGTAGATGTCGGAGCGGTGTTCGATGGCCACGACGGTGACTTGCCGAAGGTGGTCATCGATGCGGTATATCACTCGGTAGTCGCCCCGGCGAGCGCTGCGGAGGCCCTCAAGGCCGAGCTTCAGCGGCTTGCCGACACGGTGCGGGTTCTCGGCCAAAGAGCCATATAGGAATTCGACCACTGCTGTCGCGACTTTCTCGGGGAGCCTGGTCAGCGCCCGGCGCGACGCCGCGGTCCAGGCGATCGCGAAATCGTTCCCGCTCACCGGCCGGAGATGAGCCGCAGGGCGTCTTCTTTGCTCAGCACGGCCTCATCGGCGGTGCCGAGTTCGGCCAGGCTCTCGCGGATATCGCTGAGCAGTCCGGCGCTGTCCATGATGTCGAGTGTTTCTTCGAGCGACTCCAGGTCTTCCACACTGATGACCACGGCGGCAGGGTGTCCGTGCTTGGTGATGATCACGCGGCCATGTTCTCTTTCCAGGCGGTCTACGACCTCTGAGAGCCGGTTCTTGACGTCGGCGAGGGGCATCTGCTCGGCTATCGACATGGCTATAAGTATAGCTACTTTGTGGTCAGCCTGCTAGTCAACGGACGTCCCTGCTTTGCTGGTGCTGCTAGTTGCCCGCCTCTGGGGCCCGGGATAGCAGGCCGCCCAGGCCATCGTCATCATCCTCCGGCCTGTCCTCGTCGCCCTGCTCGGAGGCCTCGATACGCTTGTCGAGCGCGTCAGCGATCACGCGGTCAGCGGCGGCCGTAGCGTGCTGGTAGATCATCGCGGCGCGGGCGCTGTCATGTCCCGTGCGCGCCTTGAGGTCACCGAGGCTCGCGCCGGGAGCGGCCAGCATGTTCCCGGTATGCCGCAGATCGTGGAAATGCACGCCCGGAACACCGAGCTTGCCGGCTGCCGCGGCCCAGCCTGAGTCACGCCGGAAGTTACCCCGCCGCAACACGGAACCGGCGATCCTTCATCAACCCGGCCAGCTCGAAGACCCGGGGGAGCAGTAGGACGACCTACACGTCAGTTTGGGGCAGGGGCTGGGCTGCTAGGGTCAGCCGTGATGGACAGCCTTGATGACCTTCAACTCGCGTTCGACACCTCGGACCTGGTGGCGGAACTCGCGCTCGCTCACTTCGAGTCTGGCGTTTCGGCAACGCTGAAGGCCGACGGCACACCGGTCACCGAAGCCGACCGGGCAGTAGAGCGCTTGCTTCGGGAGACGTTGTCGGAGGCACGGCCCGAAGATGCGTTCCTCGGCGAGGAACTTGGTCAGCTCGGTGAGTCCGATCGGGTCTGGATCCTCGACCCGATCGATGGCACCGGGTTCTTCAGTCGGGGTGATCCGAACTGGCGAATCCACATTGCTCTGGATGTTCAAGGGACCACGGAGATCGCGCTGGTTACCTCTCCTGCGCTCCGGCGCTGTTGGTGGGCGACCCGGGGTGGCGGTTCCTTCGAGTCGTCCTGGCCACGCGAGGAGGGCACGACGCGGCGCCTCAAGGTCAGTACGACGTCGACGCTCGCTGATGCCGTGCTCGATGCTCTGGACAACGAGTCGAGAGCTCGTCTCCCACCGAGCGCGACTTGCGCACCGGCGAGCCCCCTGCCGCTGGTCGAGCTCGTTCGTGGCGAGATCGATGCGTTCTTGGCCGAGGGCTATCACATCTGGGATCACGCGCCGTGGGTTCTCCTCGTCGAGGAAGCCGGCGGCCGATTCACCGACCGAACCGGTGGACGTGCGAGCGATCAGGGCGGCGGCCTGTATTCGAACGCCATACTGCACAGTCAGCTGCTCGCTACGCTGCACTACCCGGTACGTGCCCGCCACGTGCCCGATCGGAGGGTCGCCCAGGGACCGTCACGGTCACTCGCGGACAGACCGACAGGCCCGCCGACGTGGGTTGCAGCACGTCGCACTGGTCGCTGAAACATCCCTGATAAGGATGCGCTCTATGCCCGCAGGCTAGGGCAGCTATTTGCTCGTGCTGCGTCCAAGTGCGTCAGGCCGGAAAGTGGCGCCGCCGGTTGCGATCAGGCTAGTCAGATGTCGAGTTCTTCCACGTACTTCTCGCCGAGCGCGTCCGCGACGTCGGCCCTCAGCCTGTCGTCGATGCCTTCGTCATCGGCGAACGCGCCGTACTCGTCGTAGGTGTACAGCTCCTGCTCGCGGTGGTCGTAGACCGCGATCGTCCCCTTCGGCGTCAGCCACGCGTCGGCCCGCTGGCTGCTGCCGATCTTGCGGCCCTGGAACGCGATATCGTGTTCCCGCTTGCCGTCGTAGAGCTTCACCCGCTGGTAGCCGTCAGCGTCGATCTTCTCCATTGCCTTCTCCCGTTCCAGTTCAGCGCGCAGCGCGGCCTGGCAGACCGCGCTGATGTTCGTATCGGTCAGCCCGGCCTTCACCTCGGCGGCGAGCGCATCGGGCAGGTAGATGGTCATTTTCACAGGCTCCTCCCATGTCGGTACATGGACCGCAGTATATACCGACATCAGGCCGTGGTGTATGTATAGGGGATGTCCACGCCCGCCGCTCTGCCCACCATCTGACCAGGCGATTTCGCGATCAACTCCTGAGCACACGTTCACCAGGCTCACTGCCGGTCCTTTCGCCGGGTGCCGCGCCCAATGTCATCGTGCTTCCTACCGGGACTCTTGCCTGGCAGCCCTCGTGGGGGTGCAGACCGAGCCTTCTCCTCCCGTTCATCGCTTTACATGAGCCAGGAAAATAGGTAACACGGGATTATTTCTTACCCTCTGTGAGGGCTCTGGCATGCCCTGCCTCGGCATGTTCGAACGCTGGCTCCATCTCGTCAAAGTCCCGCTGCGTCAGTCCGTGCGACTCGGCGACACGACGCCAGCTTGCGGCCGCTCGCGTGACCTCAGCGAGAACGTCGAGCGCATCGCTGGCATCCAGCCGGAAGAAGTCAGCGACGTTCAAGAGGGTCTCCACACTCGCGCGCGTGTCCTCGAAGTCGATGGCGGTACTAAGGTCTTTCGATCCAGGGGCCGGATTGGGGTTGAGGTCGAATGCGGGAGACAGTGACCACGACTCCGCGTGCTCGTGCAAGAACCCGTGGTTGCGGAGGTGGTCGTCGGTGTTGGAGATCAGGATCGAGAAGGCCATCCGCCGCCAGAGCTGGCGCAGTTCCGAGGTAGCGGCCGGGGACCGCTCCTCGATCACTGCTGCGATCTCGAGGTAGCTGCGCAGGTCGCCGTCACTGGCCTCAAGCATTGTCATCGCGCTGGCGTAGCCAACGCGGGCCGGGCCGCGGCGATCGAACCGGTCGACGATTAGCACGTTCCGGTTTCCGATGCGGATCAACTGCGAGTCGGGCACCGTCACCCTCGCATCCCGGGCCAGGTCAAGCGCTACTTTCTCCCATGCCATCACGTTCCAGGTGTCCGAGCCCAGGCTAGGGAACTTGGCAATCGCAACGCGGCCCGCAGCGTCCAGGACATGTGCCTTCGGACGTGCGCCGCCCAGAGAACTGGCGGCTCGCGACAACCGCCTGAGGTCGTCGTAGTCAGCGGTATCCCGCTCGACGCGTGCGGCGATGTCCAGCAGTGCGGGAAGATCGGTCAGAGCTGGAACTCCCGAGTTCTCAGTCGCGAGAAATGGTCTCTCGTCGCCGAGCCGGAAGCGCAGCGCTCCCTGGCGCAGGTCGTCTCGCACGCCCAGCAGCAGGTCAACCTCGCCGATCGAACGCGGCGCTGTTCCAGTGGCTTTGGCCCGAGCCCGCTCGGTGCGGTGGAGCAGTGTTCGTCCCCACCGGTCCGGCAGGGTGTCCGCGAACGCTCCGAAAAGCGCATGACCTGCGGGTGTCTGCAGAGTGCCGGTGACCAGCGGCAGCGCTGGGTCGAGGGCGTAGGCGTGGGGGTTGGCAAGGAAACTGGCGTCGTAAACGAAGCTGGTCGACTCCACTCCCCGGCGGCGTTGGGAGTACATCCGGCCGGCCAGGACATTCTCATCGCCGACCGCGACGAAAACGGAGACTTCGTCGCTCACGGCTTTCGCTCCGGCTTAGGTGGGCGCACCCGCTCTGGCAGCGCCTCCTCTGATCGCATTCGGCCCACTTCGGTCGTATACGGGTCGAGCGCCGCCACCAGCGAGTCCAGCACGCCTAGCGCTCGGGCGATCCGCAGCATGCTTTCCAGGCTGGCACCCTCGCCATTTTCGAGTCGCATGACAGTGTGCCGGGACAGCCCTGCCCGGTCCGCGACCTGGGCTGCGGTCAGCCTGCGCAGGCGCCGCCAGGTGGCGAGCTGCTCGCCGATACGCCGTTGGCCGTTAGCCACCGCGATCGGTGTCCTCGACACGGCCATGTGGCTCCTAAAGTCAATCTTCTGCGACTCTAACCAACCTAGAGTCGCATATCTGCTACTTCCCAGGTTAGCTCAGTGTCACTGGCCACAGGGAGCGAACGTCGATGGGTCTCGCGCTCGCGACGCCAGGCTGGCGGCCTAGGAGCGAATCGGTGTCATCAGGATGGCCGGCAGGCTACCCGGTTACGTACGCGAACGAATTCCTGCGGCGCCGGCATCGGCTCGCTCATCGGCCGGCCGATCGGCGGGCCGCCCACTCGTGGTCGAGGATGGACATCAGTACCTCGTCGTACCAGCGGCCGTCATGCAGCACCGACTCGCGATGGCGGCCCTCCTCGACAAATCCCGCCTTCTCATAGGCGCGGATCCCGGCGAAGTTGAACGGAGCCACGCTGAGCTCAATGCGGTGCAGGCCCATCTCGCGGAACCCGTAGTCGACGATGACGCGCATCGCATCCGTGCCGTGGCCACGACCGATGTACTCACGGCCGAGGGCGATCCCGAGCGTCGCACACCGGTCCTTGGGCCGCGCGCCCCACAGCCCAATGTTGCCGACCAGCACCGGCGGATCGTCGAGCGTCTCGATGGCGAAGCCGAGGTCATCATTCTCGTTCGCGCTCCACTTCGTGATGCGCTCCTTCGCCGCGGCCTCCGACGGCGGGGCCACCCAACTCGACAGCGTGGCCATGCGCCCTGGATCCATCTCCCACTTCGCGAGCGCGGGCAGGTCGTCGTCACGCACGCCGCGCAGTCGCACCCGCTCGCCGACGAGGATCGAGTCGCCGTAGCCGAATGCGCCGGAAACATCGGTGAGTTCGGTCATGTGGCTGATCTTGCCGCATGCCAGGCCCGCGACGTGACCCGGTTCCGGCCGGCGGCCAGGCCCGTCCCCGACTGGGGTGGCGGATTTGGCTGCCGACGGACGTAGCGTGAGTAGTGGCCGGGATTACCGCTGGGCTCTTGCCTTGGGCCCGCTTCGCCCTGGCGGCATGGGTCCCTTCAGTGAGGCTGTTGCGATGGTCCGTCCGTCGAGCGAGGAAGCAGAGGACGCGGCCCGGTGGTGGCAGGCCTACCAGCTGGCCGAGCACGGCCAGGCCGCTGAGCTTCGCGAACGCGCCGCGGCCGGAGACGATCACGCCAGGCGGCAGCTGGCCACCCTGCTATCCGAGCGGGGCAGGACAGAGGAAGCCATCGAAGCCATCCGTCCCCTGGCCGAGGCCGGGGATGACGTAGCCGACTTGTGGCTGGCACGCTGGCTGGCTGACGGTGACCATCTCCAGGAGCTGCGCCAGCGGGCCGCAAGCGGGAACTACCCGGCCCTGCATGAGCTGGCTGGGTGGCTAGCCGGTCACGAGCACCTGGACGAGCTCCGCGAACTCGTTGCTGATAACCGGGAGCTGCTGTCGGGCTGGCTGGCCAGACAACACGGCATGAAGATGGTGCGCCTGGCAGCAGAACTTGGAGACGACAAGGCCCAGCACCGCCTGGAGGTGTGGCTGGCCAGGCTGCACGAGCGCGCGGAAGGCGGAGACGAGCACGCGCGGCGATTGTTGGCCGAATGGCCGGACTGATCCGGAGCCGGATGCGCTTCGGGGCCTGGCTGCGCGCGCAGTCCCGGCCCGGCGATTAGCGTTCACCCGCTTCGCAGTACCTGGCCTGCGGTGCCTCGGCCAGCCTCGCGGCGGCGATGGCAGCGCCGCACTGCTCGCACCAGCCGAAGCGCCCGACTGCCAGCCGGGCCAGCGCGGCCTCGATCTCGGCGAGCGCGAGCCGTTCGGCGACCGCGCGGTGCAAGGCCGCGCTCGCCCGCAGTCGTGCCGCCCAGCGCGCATCCCGGCCGAGTCCGGCGTCCGCGGCGGCTTCCCGGGCGTCGTGGTAGGCAAGGGAGAACTCGGTGACCGCCTCCAGCCGTTCCTGCCACCGGGTCTCGAGCAGGGCACGCCACCGGGGCAGCGCCGCCGGGTGCAGGTGCCGTGCCTGCGCCTCCGGGCTGCGCCGTGTCGCCGCGGGCGGCGGGAAGATGGCTAGATCGGCCGTCATCAGCGTTCCTTTCCCTCTCAGTGCTCACGCCTCCGGTCGCGGGGGGTGGCTACCAGGTCCAGCAGATCGCTGTTTCCTGTAAGCGAGCAGAACGCAGACGCTCGCAGACCGCTGTGAATGACGCTGTGAACATCAAGCCGGCCGAAACGGACTCCCCAGTACACGCTCACACTGTGACGCCGCGTCGGAATGCTCGTTAGGAACCGTGCCGGATGAAGGCGCTCTCCGTCGGGGTCAGGGCGTCCGGACGGCGGTGCAGTTCAGCGTTCGCCGCCGGAGATCTGCAGCCTGAGCCGGTGCCCGGCAGCGAACCGGTGCGCGGTCGCGCTCATGAGCACCGTGATGTCGAAGAATTCCACAGGCGCAGGCGCTGGAGCCGGCCGGCGCGGCCTGCTGGGCGCTGGGTCCTATCTCAGGCGATACCGCAAGTCTGCGGCCTCGGCGAGCAGTCGGTCCACGGGAATCTGAGCCGCCGGAGCGAGTGCCGAGAGGGGGAACGGCTGGCCGGGCCACGGGTCACCTTCCGCGTAACGCGGCACCAGGTGGGTGTGCAGGTGCGGCAGGGAGTTGCCGAGGGTCTCGTAATTGATCTTCAACGGCTGGTACGTGCCGATCAGCGCGCGGGCCACGGCATGCACCTCGGCCCAGTACCCGGCGGCCTCGCGCTCGGTCAGCTCAGTCGGCTCGGTGACGTGACGGCCCCGCCAGATCACCACCGTGGAGCCGCGCTGGATGTCGGCGCGCTGCAGGTATGCATCGCTGCAGCGTCCCTCCTGGATGCGCACGCCATAGTGGTCGGATTCCGGGCGGCCTTGCTCGCACATCGCGCAGCCCAGCCCGCGGATCAGGTCAGCCCAGTTACCCGGCCACTCACCCATCGGCGCCGCCATTTCTCGCTGCTGTCATACGCGAACTTACTACCCGCTACCCGTCCGATGCCGGGGCCAGAGTGCCTGGTGGGCCTCGACACGCTAAGGAGCTGCGTCCGGGCCGGTGACCTGGGCGATGTCGATGAGGCGCAGGATGCAGGACTCGAAGAGGTCGTCCTCGCCGCGGGCCGGCCCTGCCACCGGGAGGGCTGCGGAGAGGTTCGGGTACTGGCCGCTGGCCGCGGCGCGCGCGAAGATACGGATCTGGGCGGCAGCCTGCTCGCCGGCGCTGGCTCCGGTGCCTGCCCGGTCATCGTCGAGCGCGGCCTGCATCCCCCCGTACATGGTGGCGAAGCCGCTGATCAGCGCGATCACCTCCAGCTTTGCCCCGGTGTCGAGCCTGGAGTCCGCGAGCAGCCCGAGGAAGTAGTCGAGGTAACGCAGCCCGGCCGGACCCGGGGGCGCGGGGCGGCGCAGCAGTCCGGCCAGCCACGGGTGACGCCGGGCGATGTCGCGCGCCTGGCCGGCCAGGTCCGCGATGGCGGCGCGCTTGTCCGCCGGGGGCGCGGACGGGTAGGCGTACTCGCCCGCGACGTGGTCGATCATCAGCTGAGCCAGGTGATCCTTGGCGGGAACGTAGTTGTACAGCGACATGGTGGCCATGCCCAGCGCGCCCGCTACCCGGCGCATGGTGAGAGCGTCCAGGCCCTCCGCATCGGCCAGCCGCACCGCGGTGGCTGAGATGGCGGCGCGGTCATGCCGCGGCCTCGGCCCTCGGGTGCCGCGCTCAGGCAGATCCCAGATGGACATGCCGGAAGCGGGTTCGGGGCCGGCCTTGTGTCCCTGGCTGGCCCGGCGGCCCGGATCCGGATCCGGACCCGAGCCGGTGGTGCGGCCCGGCTGCCGATCGCCAGCTTTTCCCATGGCACCCGCAGCTTTCGACGTGTGATGTACGTAGTATTCTCCAAGTAAACAACGTACATGATACGTAAATTTGGCCGAGGGACGTCCCCCCCGACGCCCACGCCCGCGCCCACGCTCATGCCCGCGCCCACGCTGAGCGAGATAGGAGCGAGAACACCCGATGAAAACGATGTCCGCAACCACTCAGATTGACGCTCCGCCCATGGCAGTCTGGGCGGTTCTCACTGATCTGAGCCGCTACCCCGAGTGGAATCCGCTGTTCAAGGAGGCCTCCGGGGAAATCGCGGCCGGGAAGAGAATCTCGCTCAGGAGCGTCCATCCGGTCAATGGCCGCCTGATGACGGTCAAGCCCAAGATCGTCGCGGTCGAGCCGGGAGTAGAGCTGCGGTGGGCCTCCGGCCTCCCCGGCGTTATCGGCGGAGAGCACCGCTTCGCGCTGAGCGCCGCGGACGGCGGCGGCACCCGGCTCGACCAAAGCGAGACCTTCCGCGGCCTGCTCGTACCGTTCTCCGGAAAGACCCTGGCCCGCGCCGAGGCCAGTTTCCGGGCTCTCAACCAGGCACTCAAGGAACGAGTAGAGAAACAGGCGGGGAAACGATCAGAGGGTGCCTGACTAACCCACGCAGGGTTCATGCTTCGCGGCGCCGCCCGCCGGCGCGACGTCAGCGGCGGCCGATCTTCCGGCCGTCCATGGTCCAGGCCCGGTCACAGCCGGTGCAGCCAAGGTAATCGCCGGACTGGGTCGAGGTCCTCCCTATGGTGCCCCCGCAGATGCATAGATCTCCCGCCGTAACTCGCGGAACGCGGCGCACGACCCTTCGCACCGCCACCCGGGACGGTCGCGGCTCAGGGCGCAATTCAGCGCGCACATGCATGGCACCGGCGACGGTGAAGGCCAGCGCCAGGACAATGACGACCGCCAGCGCGTAACCCACGTCCGCCTCCTGTGGCGAGATATACGTCAACGTTACTGTGCCGCCGGCCCGCACAGGCACCCGACCAGAACTCGCCATTTTCAGGATCTATCAGGTGGCCATACTTCGCCGGATTCCAGCATCCGCCCGGCTCTGGCCAGACCCGAAAATCGGCGCCATGATGTGACTGGTGATGCCAGGCTGGCCCGCCGTTGCGAGCGGCTCAGGGCACGTTCCGGCCGTTAGAGCGCTCTTCTCCACTCGTCTTCGAGCATCGCGTAGACGACTTCGTCGGTCCACTCGCCCTTGACGAACTCGTTTTGGACAAAATGAGCTTCGCGGCGCATGCCGAGCCGCTCCAGAACCCGCGCGGAAGCGGCATTACGCGCGTCGATGCGGCCGATGATCCGGTGCAGCCCGAGATCGGAGAAGCCCAGCCGCAGCAGCACCCGGGCCGCCTCGGTGGCATAACCCCGTCCGCCAGAGTGAGGATGGAAAACGTACCCGATCTCGCCCTGCCGGTCCGCGCGACTGAGCCAGAACAGCGTGACGTCCCCGATCAGGGTGCCGGTCTCTGGCAGGATCACGGCCAGCGTGAGGTTGCTGCCCTCGTCCTCCAGGGTGCAAGCCGCCACCTTCTGCTCGAGCGACCTCGAGACCTGCTGGCGGTTGCGGGTGCCGAAGGGCAGGTAACGCGTGACCTCGGGCCGGGACTGGATGTCGTAGAGAGCATCGAGGTCGTCGAAGGTATAGGGACGGAGCGTGAGCCGGGGCGAGGACAGCGGATAGGCGGGCTTGAGCATGACCCGATCGTACAAACCCGGCGCTAAGCCGAGCCGGTAGCCAGCTCGCTCAGCCCGAGCGCCAGGCACTCGCGGCCGGCCGGGCTCATGGGCTGGACCGCGCGCCGAAGGACTTCGCGGCGCCGGCTCCGGACCCAGGCCGCCAGCCGGCGGCCGGACTCGGTCGCCCGCAGCACGATCTCGCGTCGGCTGGCCTGGACCGCCTCGGATTTCAGCAGGCCGGCCGCCGTCATCCGGTCGCACAGCCGCCTGGTGGCCGACGCCGAGGCGCCCAGGACCCGGGCCAGCCGGCCGAGCCTCATCTTTCCGGCCCGGTCGATGACCAGCAGCGCACGCACCTGTGCCGCGGGGACCGCGCAGCCAAGCTCCTCCACGGAGCTCTCCCACGTCTCGACCAGAGCAGTGAGCTTCATCTCAGCGAGAGCAAGATCCAGGTGGCCGTACCCCGGGCCCTGCTCCGTACCGCGTTCCATCACGCCTCCTTTCGGTCTGTCCGCACCGGCCGGGGCGGCGGCAGCACCGGGTCCCGGGCGATGCCCGCCGCAGCGAGAGTGCTCTACCTTCGGAGAAGGCACTAACCGCAGGGCAGCGTTTCATGCAAGAGTGACCAAAGTGAATGCGGCAGCCCCTGGTGAGAGGGGGATCAGAGGTCCTGGAAGATGCGGATCACGGTGCCGCTGGGCGATGAGAAGATCTGAACGAGGTCGCAAAGCTGGTTGGCCAGCCAGAGGCCGGCCCCGGTCCCGCTGTCAAGAGTCGGAAGCATCCGGCCAACCAGCGGCTCCGTTATATGGCCCCGGTCGGACACCTCGCACACCAGCGATTGGTCGTCGGTCCACGCCCGAAGCTCGCCCCGGCCGCCGCCGTACCGGAGGCTGTTGGTAGCGATCTCGTTCACCGCCAGCACGAGCGAGCCGGCCGCGTCGCGGTCGAGCCCGGCGAGCGTGGCCTGCTCGGTGACGAACGACCTCAGCCGGCCGAGGCCGCCGACCTCAAAGGACAGGCCAGCCGCATCGCCGGGCGGGGCCTGCGGCTGCCGCTCGAACGGGCCGGCCGGGTCAATCGCCCGGTAAGTGCCGCACGGCTGCCGGTGCTCGCCCCGGCCGACGAAGGGGTGGGTCCGGTGCATCTCGTCGATCACGTCGTCGGCCAGTGTCTCGAGGTTGTACGGGCACAGCAGCGTGAACGGAGTCGCGGCATCAAAGGCCACGTTCAGCAGGGCCTCATGCAGCTGGCATTCGGCAAGTTCGGCAGGCGAGCGCTCGGGGTAGACCGGCTCCCCGATCCCCCACAGGTGCGCGGCCCCGGCGTGAGCGCGCACGAATGCCTGCCAGGCGGCGATGATCCGCGCCGGATTGCCGACCTGTGCCATGTCCGCGAACTCCACCCGCGGCGCGGCCGCGCCCAGTTCCTGGCGGAGAATCTCGATCTTCGGGGTGCTCACGATGACGAGGATCGGGTCACCCGCGCTCACTGCCTGCCGGATGAACGATGTTGTCCCGGCTACGAACTCGGCCAGGCCGGCATAAAGCATCGCCTCATGGCGATAGCCGCGAACGGTCCCCGCCATCGTGGTCTGCGTCATGCCCACCCTTACCTCGCCAGCACTTAGCCAACTGGCCTGACGCGCCCCCACGTCGCTGCCCAGCTGCCGGGGTGCCTCCTCCCGTTCACCCGGGCCTGCAGGCATCCCCGGACAAGATAATAGCTGCTGGACGCGCGGCCGGAGCGTGCCGGTCGGGGTGGTCCCTCGTGCTCGGCCGTGAACCTGCCGGCTTACTTGCCCTGCTTGGCGGCGAACGGGTCGGTCGGCGCCCCCTTGGGTGCCTCCGCCTCGAGGAGCTTCTTCGCCGCCGCCAGGTCGCGCTTGGCTTCCCGGCTTACCTTCGGGTACTGCGGGTCGATCTCGATCAGCGCATTGGCGATGATCGACGAAACGCAGATCCTCGCGAACCACTTGTGATCGGCCGGGATGACATACCAGGGCGCCCAGGAGGTGCTGGTGTTGCTGAGCATCTCGGAGAACGCCTGCTGGTAGCCGGCCCAGTACTGACGCTCCTTGATATCGTTTGCGGAGAACTTCCAGTTCTTTTCCGGCAGGTCGAGCCGCTTCAGGAACCTGGTGCGCTGCTCCTCCAGGGACAGGTTGAGAAACAGCTTGACGATGCGGAAGCCGTTATCACTCAGATAGCGTTCCCAGTCGTTGATCTCGCGATAGCGGCGGGTCCAGACGGCCTTTCCCTGGTCCGCCGCAGGAAGCCGCTGGCGATCCAGGTTCTCTGGGTGCACCCGGACCACCAGCACCTCCTCATAGTGCGAGCGGTTGAAGATGCCGATCTCGCCGCGCGCGGGCAGGCGCTGGGCATACCGCCACAGGAAGTCGTGGCCGAGTTCTTCCGCGGACGGGACCTTGAAGCTGTGCACCGCGACGCCCTGGGGATTGACCCCGCTCATCACATGCCGGATGGTGCCGTCCTTGCCTCCCGCGTCCAGCGCCTGGAGCACGACCAGCAATCCGTAGGTGTCCTGGGCCGCCAGCCGCGCCTGGTACTCCTCAAGGAGCTCGACGCCCCGGTGCAGCAGTTGCGCGCCTTCCTTCTTGTGCACGAATCCGGCCTTGTACCCGGGGTCGAAGTCCTTCGCCAGGGTCACCTTCGCGCCTGGCTTGACGCGCAGGGGCTTAATCAGCTCAGCGGCCTGCTTGGCTCTGCCGTCGGCCATTACGTGTCCTTTCCGGTGCCATCTGCGGCAGGTGCAGCGCCTGCCCCGGGTGACGCTCGGTGCCGTGCGGCGAGCTTGCCGATTTCCCACAACGCGAACAGCAGCACGGCCGGCGCGAGCGCGAGCAGCACCTGGTTGACCGACAGCGGGGCCGTCCCGAGCAGCTTACGGAGTGCGTCCCAGTAACAGACGATCAGTGCGAGCAGCACCTCGGCCAGCGCGATCCGGTTAATCGCCTTACAGTCGAATGTGCTGGTGGTGACCGTCGTAGCCGTCGGGCTGCGGCTGGAGAACGTGCTGACGACACGGAAGAACGCGAACGCGGTCAGGGCCAGCGAAGTGGCGATCGCGATGCTGTGGTAATGCGATTTACCGTAGCTGAGCAGGCCGAGCAGGCAGGCCGCCATGAATAGGCCGACCAGTCCCGCCGTCACCAGGATGCTCCTGGTCAGGATCGGCTCGTCGCGGCTGCGGGGCCGCAGCCGCATCAGCCCGGGCGTCATAATGTCGAAGCCAAGCGCGATGCCGAGTGGCGTGTCGATGAGGAAGTTGATCCACAGGATCTGGACCGGCGTGAACGGCTCTCCGGCGGCGATGTTGAACAGGCTCGCGCCAAGAAACGTCAGGACGAAGGCGACCAGCGTGATCAGCAGGAAACGGACATATTTCGTCAGGTTGTCGTACAGCTTGCGGCCCTGCTCGACGGCGAACACGATCGTCGCGAAGTTGTCGTCGGACAGGATCATCCGGCCCGCATTCTTGGCCACGTCGGTGCCGGTGCCCATCGCGATGCCGATGTCGGCCGCCTTGATTGCGGGCGCGTCGTTCACCCCGTCCCCGGTCATCGCGACCACGTCGCCCTTTTTCCGGAGCGTCTGCACGATCATCCGCTTGTGCTCGGGCGCGACCCGGCCGACGACACCGATCTCATCGATGCGGGCCAGCCGCTCCTCCTGCGCCAGGGCCGCGAAATCGGTACCGAGGATCGCGGTGCCGGGGATCCCTAGTTTCTTCGCGATGGCCGCACCGGTGATCACGTCGTCTCCGGTAACCATCCGCACCCTGATGTGGGCGTGCTGGGCGTTCTGGACGGCTGCCCTGGACTCCTCGCGGGGCGGGTCGACCATCCCGACCAGGCCGGTTACCTCCAGTCCGGTCACGTGGTCGAGCAGGTTCCCGGCTGGATCAAACGAGGCCGGATCAAGGTCACGAAATCCGGCCGCCATGACCCGCAGGCCCTCGCCCTCCATCCTGGTCACCTCGGCGGCGGCCTTCTTCTTCATGCTGGCGTCCACGGGCACGCTCTTACCCGACGAGAGCGCGCTGGCCGCCCGGCCGAGCACGGCTGGGGCGGCGCCCTTCACATAGCAGCGGACGATGTCCTGGCCCGCGGCGTCGGTCGTCCGGTTGAACGTCGCCATCAGCTTGTAGGTCGGATCGAATGGCAGCGTCGCCAGCCGTGGATAGCGCTGCCTGGTCTGGCTGATATCCAGCCCGGCCTTGTGCCCGAGCACGAGCAGCGCCCCCTCGGTCGGGTCCCCGACCACCTTGCCGTTCTCGAGCTTGGCGTCGCTCGCGACGATGAATGGCAGGATCGCACCCTCAGCGGAAGCGGACGACCCGGCGGCGTGATGAAGCTGGCCTTCGAGGCCGTAGCCGGTGCCCGAGACCGTGTAACGGTCGCCGAGATCCGCCACCTCGACCACCGTCATCTGGTTCATGGTCAGCGTCCCGGTCTTGTCGGAGTTGATCGCCGAGGTAGAGCCGAGCGTGTCGACCGATCCGAGGTCCTTGACGATGGCATTGCGCCTGGCCAGGTCCACGGCGCCGAGTGACAGGATGGTCTGCACCACAGTCGGCAGCGCCTCGGGGATCGCGGCGATCGCGAGCGCGACGGCCGTCACGAACAGGACTTTCCAGTCCAGGCCGCGGTTCAGCCCCAGCGCGAACATCACGACCATGGCGACCAGGGCCGCCGCGCCAATCCACAGCGTCATCACGTTGAGTTGCCTGGTCAGCGGCGTCTTCTCGGCCGAGGTCATGGACAGCATTCCGGCGATCTTCCCGACCTCGGTGCCGGCGCCGGTGGCAGTCACCACGATCGTGCCGCTGCCGTGCGTGACCGGGGTATTCATGAAGGCCATGTTGGTCTGGTCACCGGGTCCGAGTTCCGCGTGGCCGCCTCGATGGCCGCCGCCCTGGTGGCCCGGTTGCGCGGTCTCCTGGTCCGCCGCCCCCGGCTCGGCCCCATCCAGCGCCGCGACTCCCTTGGACGCGGGCGTGCTCTCCCCGCTCAGCGCGGACTCGTCGATCTGCAGGGCGCTTGCCTTGACGATCCGCCCGTCGGCCGGCACCTGATCTCCGGCGGTGATCAGCGCGACATCTCCGATGACCACCTGGTCGGCGGGGATCTCCGCTTCGGTCCCGTCCCGGCGGACCCGGGCGGTCTCCTTGATCATCGACTTCAGTGCGTTCATCGCGCTTTCCGCTTTGCCCTGCTCCCGCATGCCGACCACGGCGTTCAGCACGGTGAGCAGGAAGAGCAGCACGGCGGTGCCCCACTCGGCGATGATCAGCGATACGACGCCCGCGACCACCAGGATGATCTGCATATAGCTGCGGTACTCGTCGAGGAACCGGCGCCATTCCGGCTTCGGCTTCTCGCTCGGCAAGGCGTTCGGCCCGTTACGCGCCAGCAGTTCCGCCGCCCGCGCGCTCGACAGGCCCGCGGCCGGTTCAACGCCGAGCCTGGCTGCGACGTCCTGTGGTGACAGCGCGTACCACCCGTTGCCGCCCGCGCCAGCCGGCTGGCCATCCGGAGCCGTCCCCCTGCTGGCGCTGGCCGGAGCACCGGCCTGGCCGTCAGCCGCCGGGCCGGCCGGGCCGTCAGCCGCCGCCGCCGGTCCCCGCGACGACCTGTCTGCCCTGCTCACATCCTGCCCCCGATTCGCCGAGCCTGAAGGCCTCGTGCGGCCCGGCCACCACCGGATGACCTCATTGTTCCCGAGGGCAGATCAAAGTCACGCTATGCAGTCGAAAGACTACATGAGGTATCTGGAGGCGCGAGGCCGAGGCCCGGGCCGACGTGCCGGGGGCCGAGTACAAGCTGGCAATCGCCCGCTACAAGCCGGCGATCGCCTCGAGGCGGCCCGACGAGATCGCATCCACCAGCCGCCGGTAGTCCAGTTCGTTCTGCTGGGCGTAGGCCATGGCGAACTCGCCGATCGCCCGGTCGAAGGTGTCCGAGGTGCCAAGATAACCGGTGATCATCGCGGCCCGGCAGGTCCGGGCGTGGGCCCGGGCCAGCGCCCAGCCGCACAGCCGGGCGTAGTAGGCGAGCTGCTCGGCATCCATGGCGGGAACGTTCATGCTGCCCTTCATGTCGCGCAGCTGCCGCACGTAGTAGTCCGCGGGTGCCTTCTTGTCGGCGGCAATGCCCTTGGTCCAGCCGAGAAACGGATCGGCGGCGGCCTGGGTCAGGCGCTGCCCCCGCACTACCCGCTCGCCCTCGTGGTCGTACTTGCTGGGTCCGGCATAAGGGGCGAGCACCGACTCCTGCGCCTCTTTGAGCTGCAGGAACAGCGGTTCGTCGGCACGATCGCCCATCAGCAGCAGGATGAAGGCCTCGGTGCCGACCGAGCCGACGCCGACGACCTTACGCGCGAAATCGCCGAAGTAGTAGCGCCGCAGCACTTCCCACCGATCGGACTGCAGCGTCTCCTTGTACAGGGCCACCGCCTCCCGCAACTCGTCGAGGATCCCCGGGTTGGAGTGCAGCGGATACCGGACGATCATGGGCGGGACGACCCGGACCCGGTAGTCGCCGTCAACCTCGTCGCACAGCTTCATCAGCGCCTTGCGGCTGGTGCGGCCGCGGGCCTTCTCGATGTCCCGGCGCCGCCGGCGGACGGCCTTGCGCGGCTGCACGGCGTCGAAGAGCCGGGTGACGTCCTCGATGTCGATCCTCGAATACCAGACGTCAAGAAAGCGCATCCCCGCGAACCTGGCCATCTCGGTGCGATAACTGTGCGCGCACTGCTCGGCGGCGGCCCGCCCCGCCTGACCGGCAAGGTCGTTGTCACGCGCCGCGACCGCGAAGCTGGCGGCCAGCCGCTTGACGTCCCACTCGAACGGCGCCGGCAGCGTCTCGTCGAAGTCGTTCACGTCGAAGACCAGCCGCCGGTCGGGCGCCGCGTACATGCCGAAGTTCAGCAGGTGCGCGTCGCCGCAGCACTGGACCCGGATGTCGCTGGTGGGCGTGTTGGCAAGATCCCAGGCCATCGGCGCGGCGGCGCCGCGGAAGTAGGCGAACTGCGACGCCATCATCCGCCCGTGCCTGATCGCGACCAGCTCGGGCACCCGGGTCCTGGCCTGGTCCTCCAGGATCGTCACCGGATCGGGACGGTCGGCCGGCGGCTCCCATGCCGCGTGCGAGGAGCGGCTCGCCGCGCGCCGCCGGCCGCGGCCGCGGCCGTGCCACTCCTGCGGCGTGAGCACCTCGTGTGGTGGCGCAAGAACCCCCGGTGACATCCTGCTCATGATCCCCCCAGATCACGGCCATGCGGCGCATTGCGGCGCCTGGACCCGCCATCCCCCGATAGGCGGCTATGTCTAGCCTGGTCTGGCAGCCAAGTCTACGGTCGGCCCCGGGTCACCCCAGCGGTCAGGCCGGGGGCAGCTGACCAAGTGCGGTCATCGGGGTGTCATATGCGCGCCGTGCTCGTGGCCGGAGTGCTCGTCCGGGCTGCCGCCCATCATCTTGAGCATCGCGACGCCGCCCGAGGTGAAGAAGCGCACCAGGAGCGCGGCGGCCAGCAGCAGGAAGATGATATTGAGGATGGTGGTGTAGTTCCACCGGATGCCTGCCTCGGCGATCTGCGCCGTCCGGTGGGTCGGGATCAGCCCGAGCCCGCCGAACAGGAACTCGACGATATAACCGGCGATGACCATGGTGGCGTAGAAGATCCCGAGCAGGACCAGCATCATCTTCGTGCCGTAGTACTTCCGGTAGATGATCAGGATCGGGACGATGATCAGATCGGCGAAGATGAAGGCAATCACGCCGCCGAAGCTGATCCCGCCATTCCACAGCACCGCGGCCAGCGGCACGTTTCCGATCGAGCAGACGAAGCTGAGCAGGGAGATGACCGGGCCGATGACCGGCCCCCAGAGCCTGGCGGCGAGCGGATGGCCGGTCAGGAAGAGGTGCCCCCAGAAGCTCGCAGGCACCCAGGCGGCCACCGCCCCGGCGATCAGCAGGCCGATGATCACGTCGCGGATGATCGCAGCCCACTCCATCACGAAGATGTGGCTGACCGCCGTGTAGCCGTCCCCGCTGATCAGCCGGCGCCAGAACCCCCCGGCCGAGCTGAGGCTCATGTCCATGGCGGCGTGCCCCTCCATGGAGCCCGCCCTTCCCCGCTCTGCCTGCCGCCGGGCCTCCTCGATGAGCCGGGCCCGGACGAACAGCCGGAACGCTACCGCCATCGTGACGATCATGATCGGGCCGCCGACGAATTCGGCCAGGGTGAACTGCCAGGAGATCAGCAGAGCCAGAATGATGCCCAGCTCGATTACCAGGTTGGTGCTCGCGATCTCGAACGCCATCGCCGCGGTGAAGCTGGCGCCCCGGCGGAACAGCGAACGCGCCAGCGCGACGGCAGCATACGAGCAGGACGAGGAGGCGGCACCGAACCCGGTAGCGGCGGCCAGGCTAGCCGGGGAATCGCCGCCGAGGAGCCGGACGATCGTCTCGCGCCTGACCACCGCCTGGACGATTGCCGACAGTCCGAAGCCGAGGATCAGCGACCAGGTGATCTCCCAGGTCATCGACCCGGCGACACCCAGGGCGTGGCCAAGCGCGTTAAGGATGAACATCGTTGCCTTCCGCCGCCGCGATGGTCAGCAACTGGCGCAGGCAGTGCTCGAGCAGTGGATGCGGAAAGCCCTCGCTCAGCCGGTAGAACACCATGCGGCCCGCCTTGCGGTAGCTGACCAGCCCGGCGAAGCGCAGCATCTTCAGCGCATACGTCACCTGGTCCTGGGTGACCTCAAGCACCAGGGCCAGGTCACCGACGCACAGTTCGCCCGCCGCGACCAGGGCGAAAAGGATCCTCGACCGCACCGGGTCGGCCAGCATCCCAAGCAGGCCCGCCAGGCGGCCAGCCTCATCAACCGACAGCAGGCCTCCCCGCGCCGCAGCGACCCGCTCCGCGTCAACGGGATGATCGTGACCAGCCGGCAACCCGTTCCTCCGCCGCATCCGGGGTGGCTCCGCTTCCCTGTGGCTCCGCGCTTCCCTGTGGCCCCGCGCGAGCCGCCGCGTAACCGCACGTCCGTATGGTCGCACGGATATACGGCCGTGTCAAAGGGGACCGTCGCCCCGCGAGCAGGCTCAGCCCTGGTAGTACTCGCGCTCCGGCTTCCAGAACTCGATGGCGTCGCTGAGGAACAGATGTACGTACCCGCATTGACTGCAGATCAGGCCGGTTGCCGAGGGCCTGGCCCAGCCATCATCGTTCCCTTCGGCTCCCGGGCCGCTGCTGAGATTGATCTCGCGGTCGAAGAACTCGTCGTTGTTGCATAGCCCGCACCTGAACGGCCGTCCGTCGATGGTTACCAGTGCCGCCTTGCGTGCCATCTCTTCCGCTCCGAAGTCCGCCGGGCCTCCCGCCGGGAGATCCCGTCCGCCCCTTTCGTAACGACTTTCCGGCAGTGCGCCGCAGCTACCGTTTCGTCCGCATCACTGTGGATCCTATCGAGTGTCGGGCGCCGGTGATAGCCACTCGAATGCTGCTACGCCGCAGTAACGAGAATAATTACGGACGTTCCCGGCCAGAAAACTAGGCAGGAATTCCCGCCTATTGTCGGCCGCCCTCCTGGTCCGCCTTTCTTTAAGCGCCGCTGCCGCCTGCGGGTCTATCCTTCTACCTGCGCTTACTGCGACGGGGGGACGTCGCAGCCGGGACAAGTGCCGCTTGGCCAGTGCCCAATCGGAAATCACGGAATAAGGCCTCGCTCGCGGATTCTTTCGTCGGCCGCGGCCAAATTGCTCAGCCGGGGGAAGTTCATGCTCAGGGGGGGTGGCGTGCGACGGCCGCCCGCGCACGCGGGCCGGCTCACGCGGTGGGAGCGGCTGGCCTTCGCGGTGGTGTTTGTGCTGATGGTCGGGTATGTCCTGGCGGTGACCATCGCGGCCGTGCGATCACATAGCGCGGTGCCCCGGCCGCACGGTTCGGTCAGCATCGCGGCCCGGCGATAAACCAGGCGGGTCCGGCCGCCAGGAGCGGCTAGCCTTTGTCCCGGCTGTCACGCCTCGCAACGTGGCCAGCAGCCGGAACCAGAATGAGGCGCTGTGCTCCTGACGATCTCGACGACCCATCGGCCCGCCACCGACCTCGGGTACCTGCTGCACAAGAACCCTGGCCGCGTGCACGTGAGCGAAGTCGGCTTCGGCACCGCCCACGTGTTCTACCCGGAGGTGAGTGAGGAGCGAAGCTCGGCGGCGGTCCTGGTGGAAGTCGACCCGGTCGGCCTGGTCGCGCGCCGGCGCAGCGCGGGGAGCGGCCAGTTCGCGCTGGCCAGCTACGTCAACGACCGGCCGTACGCGGCGTCGTCGTTTCTCGCCGTCGCGCTCGGCAGGCTGTTCGGGACCGCGATGAGCGGCCGGAGCAAGGAACGGCAGTACCTGGCCGATCAGGCCATCCCGCTTGAGCTCACGTTGCCGGTCGTGCCGTGCCGCGGCGGGGAGCCGCTGGCCCGCCGCCTCTTCGAGCCGCTGGGCTACGCCGTCGAAGCCAGGCCGCTGCCGCTGGACCCGGAGTTCCCCGGCTGGGGTGACAGCCCTTACCTCTCGCTCCGCCTGACCGGCACCCTGCGGCTGCGCGACGGGCTCGGTCATCTCTTCGTGCTGCTTCCGGTACTCGACGATGACAAGCACTACTGGGTCTCCGCCGACGAGGTCGACAAGCTCCTGCGCCGTGGCGGCGAGTGGCTCGCCGCCCATCCCGATCGCGAGCTGATCACGCGCCGCTACCTTCGCCATGACCAGCGCCTAACCAGGGACGCTCTGGCCAGGCTCTTCGAGGACGAGGCCGCCGACCCGGACCGCGCCGACGAGCAGGCCGACGCGGCCGAGGAGTCAGTGGAGCGGACCGTCAGCCTGCAGGCCCAGCGGCTGGCGGCGGTGCTCGGGGTAATCCGCTCGAGCGGGGCCCGCTCCGTGCTCGACCTCGGCTGCGGGTCCGGCCAGCTGCTCCCCGCCCTGCTGGCCGAGCGGGGGCTGGAGCGGATCGTCGGCATGGACGTCTCCCACCGGGCCCTGGCCGGCGCGGCCCGGCGGATTCATCTCGACACCATGGCGCCGCGGCAGCGGAGCCGGGTCGAGCTGCTGCCGGGCTCGCTCACCTATACCGACAGCAGGCTGCGGGGGTTCGATGCGGCCGCCGTGGTCGAGGTTATCGAGCACCTCGACCCGCCGCGCCTCGGCGCGTTCGAGCGAGCCGTGTTCGGCCACGCGCAGCCGGGCACCGTCATCCTGACCACCCCGAACGCCGAGTACAACGAGCTGTTCGCTGGCCTTCCCGCCGGGGCCATGCGGCACCGCGACCACCGGTTTGAGTGGACGCGGGATCAGCTCGCGCAATGGTCGGCAGGAGTTGCCGCCCGTCATGGCTACCAGGCTGAGCTCACGGGTATCGGGCCAGCGGATCCGCGCCTCGGCAGCCCGTCCCAGCTGGCGGTGTTCCGGCGGTGACCACTATCAAGATCCCGGACCTCTCGCTGGTGGTGCTGATCGGCGTCACCGGGGCAGGCAAATCCACGTTCGCGGCCAGGCACTTCCTGCCCACCGAGGTCCTCTCGTCGGACTTCTGCCGGGGACTGGTCAGCGACCACGTCAATGACCAGTCGGCGACCAGCGACGCCTTCGACGTGCTGAACTTCATCGCCGGCAAGCGGCTGGCGGCCGGCCGCCGCACCGTCGTCGACGCGACCAGCGTCCAGCCGGCCGCCCGCAAGTCGCTCATCGAGCTGGCCAGGCAGCACCATGTGCTGGCGGTCGCCATCGTCCTCGACGTGCCCGCGGACGTCTGCGCCGCGAGGAACGCGGGCCGCCCGGACCGGACGTTCGGCGCCCATGTCGTCCGCCAACAGCAGGATCAGCTCCGTCGCGGCCTGCGCGGCTTGCGCAAGGAGGGCTTTCACCGGGTCTTCGTCCTGTCCGGCGAGGCGGAGATCACCGCGGCCCGGCTCGAGCGCGAGCCGCTCTGGAACGATCGCCGGTCCGACCACGGGCCGTTTGACATCATCGGCGACGTGCACGGCTGCTTCAGCGAGCTGGTGGATCTGCTGACCGAACTCGGCTACTCGGTGGACTCTGGTGGCGGCTCCGCGCGGCACCCGGATGGCCGGACCGCGATCTTCCTCGGCGACCTGGTGGACCGGGGCCCGGCCATCCCGGCCGTGCTCCGCCTGGTGATGGGCATGGCCGCGGCGGGAACCGCCCTGTCCGTGGCCGGGAATCACGAGGTCAAACTGGTCCGGGCGCTACGCGGGCGCACGGTCAGCATCGCGCACGGGCTGGCCGAGAGCCTGGCCCAGCTGGCGGCGGAGCCGCCCGAGTTCACCGCCGCGGCGACCGCGTTCATGGACAAGCTGATCGGCCATCTGGTGCTTGACGACGGGAAGCTGGTCGTCGCTCACGCCGGGCTGCCTGCTGCCATGCACGGCCGCGCCTCCGCGGCGGTCCGGTCCTTCGCGCTGTACGGCGATACCACCGGGGAGACCGATGAGTACGGGCTTCCCGTTCGCTATCCGTGGGCCACCGATTATCGCGGCCGGGCCATGGTCGTCTACGGTCATACCCCGGTGCCGGAGGCCACCTGGGTCAACGGCACGATCTGCGTGGACACCGGCTGTGTGTTCGGCGGCCGGCTCACCGCGCTGCGGTACCCGGAGCGCGAGCTGGTGTCGGTACCGGCCCGGGCCGTCTACTACGAGCCGGCCAGGCCGCTGGCCGCCGCCGCCGCGCCCGCGGCCGGTGCCAGCGCCGATGAAGGTGATGGTGGCAGCGCAGGCGTCGCGGGTGACTTCGCCGCCGGGAATGCGGCTGCGAGCGCGCTGCCAGGTCACCCGGCGGAGCGCACGGGAGTCGACCTTGACATCACGGACGTCATCGGCAAGCGGCAGATCGAGACCCGGCTGACCGGCGCCACGGTGACCGTCCGTGAGGAGAACGCGATCGCTGCGCTGGAGGTGATGAGCCGGTTCGCGATCGATCCGCGCTGGCTGATCTACCTCCCGCCGACCATGTCCCCGACGGCCACCTCCGAGCTGCCTGGCTTGCTGGAGCACCCGATGGAGGCGCTGCGCACCTACCGGGCCGCCGGCGTGCCCGACGTGGTCTGCGAGGAAAAGCACATGGGCTCCAGGGCCATCGTGCTGGCCTGCCGGGACGAGTCGGTGGCCGCGCGCAGGTTCGCGATTCCCGATGCTCCGCCCGGCGTCATCTACACCCGCACGGGGCGGGCGTTCTTCGCCGATCAGGCCATCGAGCTGGAACTACTACGGCGGGTCACCGCCGCGATCACCGCGGCTGGCCTGTGGGACGAACTGCGCACCGACTGGCTGGCCCTCGACTGCGAGCTGCTGCCCTGGTCGGCGAAGGCTGGCGAGCTGCTGCGCGGCCAGTACGCGCCGGTCGGCGCCGCCGCCACCGCGGCGCTGGACGCGGAGTCGGCCGCGGCCAGCCAGGCGGCCGCCCGCGGCGCCGACGTCGGCGCCCTGGCCCAGCGCTGCCGTGAGCGCTCGGCCATGGCCCGCCAGTTCGTCGACGCCTACCGGCGGTACTGCTGGCCGGTGGAATCCGTCGACGACGTCGCCCTCGCGCCGTTCCAGATCCTGGCCGGACAGGACGCGGTGCATGCGCTCCGTAATCATCGCTGGCATCTGGACGTGCTTGACCGGCTGTGCGGCCAGGCCCCGGCGACGCTGCGGCGGACGAGGTCGGTGACTGTGGATCTTGCTCAGCCGGGCGGAGAGCGTCCCGCCGCCGGGCCGGGCGCCCCGGCGCTGAGCGCTGACGCGGCCACCGCCTGGTGGCTTGAGCTCACCGCGGCGGGCGGCGAGGGGATGGTCGTCAAGCCGTCCGGCGTCATCCACCGCGGGCCCAAGGGCCTGGTGCAGCCCGGGATCAAATGCCGCGGCCGCGAGTATCTGCGCATCATTTACGGGCCCGAGTACACCGCGGAAGGCAATCTGTCCCGGCTCAGGTCCCGCGGGCTCGGTCACAAGCGCTCGCTGGCGCTGCGCGAGTTCGCGCTCGGCATCGAGGCGCTGGAGCGGTTCGTCGCGGGTGAACCGCTGTACCGGGTCCACGAGTGCGTGTTCGGCGTGCTCGCCCTCGAAAGCGAGCCGGTGGACCCGAGGCTCTGAGCGGGGGCCGAGTCCCGTCGCTGACTCGGCCTAGGCCGGCGGGGAGACCGGGCGGACCGGCTGGTAGGCGGGCTGCCACAGCAGCGCCCGGATGCGGTCCGGCGGGTACTCAGCGGGCCCGGCCGCCGACACGCCCTCCCTGGCCGCGGCCGTCGCGACGGCGGCAGCCACCGCGACGGAGGTCTCACGCAGTTCGTCCACGCGGGGCAGCAGCGCCGATCCCGCAGCCGACGTGTCCACCATGTCCGCTACCGCGTGGGCCGCGGCCGCGAGCATTCCGTCGGTCACCCGGCGGGCCCGGGCGGCGATGACGCCGAGCCCGAGGCCAGGGAAGACCAGCGCGTTGTTGGCCTGTCCGATCACGTAGCGGGTGCCTTCGTAATCCACCGGGTCGAAGGGACTGCCCGTCGCTACCAGGGCCCGGCCCTCGGTCCACTTGATCACGTCGGCCGGGGCGGCCTCGGACAGCGAGGTGGGGTTGGACATCGGCAGGATGATCGGCCGGTCGGCATGTGCCGCCATCTCGGAGACGATTTCCTTGCTGAACGCGCCCGCCACCGTCGAGGTGCCGATCAGGATCGTCGGATGCACGCGCCTGACCACCTCGGACAGGCTGATGCCGCCGGGCGGCTCGCCGGTCGTCCACTCGGCCACCTCGGCCGCCTCGCGCGCGTACCGGCGTTGTGACTGGCTGAGGCCGGGCGTCTTCGTGGTGAGCAGCCCCGGCCGGTCGACAGCCCAGAACCGCCCGCGGGCCTGCTGCCGCGTCAGCCCCTGGCCCACCAGCGCGGTGCTTAGCTGGTCGGCGATCCCGGTACCCGCCGTTCCCGCGCCGAAGATTACGATCCGGTGCTCCGCCAGGGGAATTCCTGCCGCCCTGACGGCAGCCAGGACCGCGGCCAGGTTGACCGCGCCGGTGCCCTGGATGTCGTCATTGAAGGTCAGCAGCCGATCCGCGTACCGGTCCAGCAGCCGCCTCGCGTTACTCAGGCCAATGTCTTCCCAGTGCAGCAGGGCGTCAGGAAAGAGCCGGCTGACTACGGCCACGAACTTATCGATGAAACGGTCATAGTCGGCCGCCGGGACCCGCGGGTGGCGGTTGCCTATGTAGAGCGGATCGTCGAGCAGGCTCTGCCGGTCGGTACCGACGTCGAGCATGACGGGCAGCCCCCGGTTGGGGTTGATGCCGCCCGCCGCCGTATAGACGGCGAGCTTCCCCACGGCGATGTGGATCCCGCCGACGCCCCAGTCCCCGATGCCCAGGATGGCCCCGGCATCGGTGGCGACAATCAGGTCCACTTCGTCCGCTTCCAGGCCAGGCGCCCGCAGCGAGGTCTCGATGAGCTCGGGGTGATCGACGGACAGGTAGACGCCGCGCGGCAGGCGGTACTCGTGGCTGTAGTGCTCGATCGCCTGGCCGACGGTCGGCGTATAGACGATCGGCAGCATCTCGCTCAGGTTGCTGGTCAGGAGCCGGTAGAAGAGCACCTCGTTGCGATCGTGCACGTCGGTGAGGTAAACGTTCTTGGCCAGGTCGGTCGACTGCCTGAGGTACTGCTCGTGGACCCGGCTGACCTGCTGGTCGAGGGTGACGTGGCCGGACGGGATCAGGCCGGTGACGCCCAGCGCCTGCCTCTCCGCATCGCAGAACGCTGTTCCCTTGTTGATCCTGGGATCGGAAAGTACCTGGCGTCCGCGCAGCGTCGTACGCAGCGAGCCGTCGGAGTCCTGCCATACCGTTCGCATGCCAGTCCCTAATTCCGGCGGGGCCCTGACAACAGCGGGACCTGCGCTGCGGTCAGCTTGCCCGCCTGCCGCGGCCGCGGATTCCACGCCCTGGTCACGCACAGCAGCAGCAGGACGGCGACCGCCGCGAGCCGGACGTCGGGGGCCAGGGTGAAGCCGAGGAAGTTGTTGGTCCAGCGCAGCCAGGTCGGCGTGAGCGGATGCCCGGCGGGCCCGGTCACCAGGTCCAGCGTGGTGGGCACCGACCGGACCAGGACCAGCCAGTCGATCCTGGTCGCCGGGAAGACGGCCAGCAAGGCGAACATGACGACGTCATACCAGGCCCGCTGCAGCGGCCAGATGAACAGCCAGGCCATGGCGGCCACCAGGGCCGGCCGCACGGCGGGCAAGCCGGGCGGGCCGGACGGGAGCCGCCAGGCCAGCAGCGCGGCCATGGCCACGACGCCCAGGATGGCCAGCAGGGTGAGCCCGCGCGGCTCGACGCCGTAGCCGAACGGAGCGTAGAAGAGGCGCCAGAAGCTGTCGAAGGTCACCAGGTTGCCGCCCCGGCTAGCCAGATCCTTGATCGCGGCCGGCCCGGCGATGAGGTAGCCGGGCACCAGCACGACCAATACTCCCGCGGCCGCGGCGGCCAGCGCGGCCCGCGAGTGTCGCACCGCCCAGCCAAGCCCGATGACGAGCACGGCGAACGGGCTCTTGATCGCGACCGCGGCCCCGACCAGCATCCCGGCCGCCAGGGCCCGGCCCGGGCTGATCGCCAGCGGCTGTCGGCCGGCCGTCGGGCGGAGGATGACCAGGCCGATCAGCCCCAGGCCCGCGGCCAGCCCGTCAATGTGCGCGCCGCCGAGCACCGCCCACAGCATCAGCGGGTTGACCGACCACAGCAAGTGGGCCCGGGCCCTGGCGGCCGGGTCCGTGCGCAGCAACCGGTCGAGGGTAAACGCGATCGCGCCGAACGCCACCGCGAACAGCAGTTTCATCCAGAAGATGATGCGGCCGATCGAGATACCGCCCAGCTTGGCGGCTCCCCACTGGACGGCGGTCGCCAGCGGGCCGTACAGGGACGGGTCGGTCTGCCAGTTGGGGACCGTCTGCAGACCGACCGGATCGCCGCTTTCGCGAAGCTGCAACGGTGTCATGACATACGGGTTGTGACCAATGGCGGCGATCCTGCCGTAGGTCGCGTAGCTGATGCTGTCGGTCGATCCGGCGGGTGGCAGCACCGTCAGCACGGCGATCGCGATGGCCGCGGCCGCGAGCATGGCCCGAATTGGCGGCCGGGCCCCGCGCCGGACGGCCAGGAGGCCGCCCGCGACTCCGGCGGCGCCCAGGATCACCGCCGCGTAGATGGTCGCTGCGGCGGACAGGTCCGACAGATGCAGCGAGAACCACCAGGGCGGCATCGGCCAGGTCCGCCTGATCGGCGTGGCAATCGCACTCGGGCCCGCGGCGACGGCGGCGACCATGAGCAGAACGGAACAGGCGATGGCGGGGCCGGCCGCCCAGCCCAGGATCCGGGTGAGCCGCGCGGACCCTGCCGACCGATCCCCAGGACCGGGCGGCGGCGCTTCCGGCTCGCCAGTTGCGGTGGTAGTCACGACGGCCGTTCCACTCTGCCCTGCATCACCTCTCCGGCCCCGCTTCGCTCTCTGGTCTTAGCGCCCGGCCCGGCCTGAGCGGCACGGCCCTGGCCCGCGCCCATCCGGCCTGCGCCCGCCCGGCTCGGCCTGCGCCTGCCATCCTGGCGCGCGCACCCGGCACCGCCGACGCCGAACACGCTACCGTACCCGCCAGGGACACCCTTACCCGCCGAGTGCTGCGCGGATCTACTCGCGGTGCGCCTGCGCGGATCATAGCGAGGCCTCGGCAGCCACCCGCGCTACCTGCTGCGCGCCGGAACCCCCAGGCCGCAAGACAAGGCCAATAATCACCGTTTTGGCCGTCGTTCAGACACAACGGGGGTACGGTCTGCGGAGCAGCCTGGTTCCGGTGCGATATCTGGGTAGAGCGGGTACCTTGACGCCAATGTTACTTGCCGGTAGCGTATCTGCACCTGATTGGCAAAGTAAGACGGTCTCATCCGAATACGGCAAAATGGCTGTTTGAGTATTTCCGGCCATTTTTCTGCCCACCACCGACCTTGGAGGAGCCAGATGGCCTCGTCCGAGAACAGCACACCTGAAGGACAGGGCCGGGTTCGCTGGCGGCGCTTCGCCGTCATTATGGTGCCGGCGCTCGCGGCGGCAGGTGCGCTGGCGGTGCTGACCGCCCAAAGCGTGCTGGCGGTCTCGTTCAGCATCTCGGGTACCCCGTTCACGGTCACCGCGACGCAGCTCAAGGGGCAAGGGTTCGAGCAGTTCGGCATCCTCGACACCTCAGTTGTCAGTGATCTGCCTGGACACACCAACCAGATCGTCCTCACTGCCAACGCGATCCGGTCGGCGACCCTCAGTCACCTGTGCCAGGCCGTCACGCTCGGCGGCCTCACCTTGCGGATCACCGCCGGGGATGGCAGTCAGCCGGTGTCCGCCACCGACCTGGTCGTCGACGCCGACCAGTTGTCCGGCGACGCCACCTTCACCAACATCCATATCGGGCAGGACGCCAGCACGCTCACCGAGGTGCCAGGAATCAAGGGCCCAGCCGGCGACTTCGCCCAGCAGGCTGACTCGGTCACCATCAATAACCTGTACCAGCATGCGTATGCGACGACCGCCGGAGTCTTCAAGCTGCCCGGGTTCAGCCTGCGATTCGGTGGTTCCTGCTAGCCGTGGCGCCATCGCGGGCGGATGCCGATCCCGGGCCGGACGGTGCGCCCGACGAGGTAGCCCAGCCGGTTGGCTCCATCAGGCGGGCCCGGCTGGCCTGGCGGCGGTGGCGGCGGACCCGCCCGTTCTGGGGCGGCTTCCTGGTTGTGCTCGGCAGCGCCGAGATGCTGCTGTCCGAGAAGGCGCCGCTTCCCGTGGTCGTTCATATCGGGTTCCTGGGGCTGGCGGGCTACCTGATCCCGGCGATCCTGCTGCTGGTCGGGCTGCTGCTCTGGTTCAACCCGGTGCAGAGAACGTTCTACTCGATTCTCGCGGTGCTGCTCTCGCTCGGTTCCTGGGTCACCTCCAATCTCGGCGGGTTCTTCGTCGGCATGCTGCTCGGGCTGATCGGCGGTTCGCTGGCCTTCGCCTGGGAACGCGGTGTCGGCCCCGCCCCGGAGCGACGCAGCCGCCGGGTGCCGGTGGCGGACACCCCGTCGGAGGGCCTGGGCCTGATCCTCCGTGACACCGAGCCCGGCGGCCTGGCCGACCGGCCGGTAGGAGGTGAAGCGCGGCACGCCAGGGGCGCTGAGCCCCCGTCCCAGCCCGAGCCCTGGCCGCGGGATCCGGGACCGCCCCCGTCCGGCCAGCGCGAGTCCCGGCCGCAGGATCCGGGAAGGGCGGCGGAATCCGGATCGGCGGGGCGTGGTGCCTGGGATAGTAGTGCGTTCCTGGCGGTCCCGGCCGCCCCCCTGCTGCTCGCGAGCTTGGTGGTGCTTGCCCACCATGGACTGCCGGCGACTTTAGGCCCGGGCCCGATCCCGAGCTTCAGCCCGATCCCGAGCTTCAGCCCGATCCCGAGCTTCAGCCCGAATCCGAGCCCGATCCCGAGCTTCAGCCCGAGCCCTAGCCCGAGCACCAGCTCAAGCCCGACCCCTAGCCCGACGGCCAAGGCCACCCCCATCAAGCCCACCCCGACCAGGAGCCCCACTCGCAAGCCGCGCAGGTCACGGCTTCGGCATGCCAGGCACGTGGCGGCCGCCGACCCGACGGCGGTCCGGGTCTCGGCAGCGCAATCCAGCATCACGGCCGGGTCAGCGGTGATGACCGGGCTGTCTTACGACGGAGTCGCCACGGTCGCCACGGTCAGCGGGACCGTGCGGATGCTCAAGTTCAGCATGAGCACGCTGACACTGTCCGGGGGCACCGTGCTGACGGTCTCGGAGGCTGGGCACGGGCTTGTCGCGAAGGATTCGTCCCTCGCCTTCAACGGCGGCGTCGTGCTCTACACCACGAAGATCTCCGGCGACCTGATCGGCATCCCGGTGACCTTCACCCCGACGAGCCCGCCTCCAGCGGTCCTGCCCGACATGACGTTCACGAGCCTGGTCGCGGATCAGCCTTACACCACGGCCGGCTCCATGCAGGCCAGCGATCTCAATCTGACCGCCAGCTAAACCGCTGTCAGCCCAAGGAGGTGCCGTTAGCTAGCCAGCTCGCAGGAGACGCGGAACCCCCGGCGGGTCAGCGTGACCCGCCGTAGCCATCAAGGAGGAAGATGCAGATGCGCAAATTGTTGCTTCTGGCCACGGCGGCCGCCACGATGCTGCTGGCGGTCCTGCCGATGACCGCGGCTTCCGCGGCGGCCCGTCCTCATGTACTCACGATCGTCAGGGTCGGCGGTCCCGGCGTGAAGCCCAAGGCGCTCCTGCAGCTCAGCCTGAAGCCCGGCACCAGCGCCACGTTCATCGACCCGAAGACTAAGACGGGCGTCAGCTGCAAGAAGTCGACCATCTCCGATAAGGTCATCACCAACCCGACCAGGCCAGGAACCGCTGTCGAGTCGCTGACCGGACAGACCTTCAGCCGCTGCACGGTCAGCACCGTCGGCGCCACCGGATTGAAGAGCATAAAGCTCAACAAGCTCCCCTACCGGACAACGATCAGCGACGCCAAGGGAAACCCGGTCACAGTATTCCGGCTGAGTACCACCATCGTTCTGAACACGTTTGTCGGCGCGCTCACCTGCACGTATGGCGCGAGTAAGATCAACGGCCACGCCTCGAACAAGGACCAGACGATCAGCTTCAGCAAGCAGCTGTTCAAGAAGTCGTCCGGCGCGAGCCTCTGCCCGTCCTCCGGGGCCTTCTCGGCCACGTACGGTCCCGTACGCGACCAGAGCGTGGCGGGCCACCCGCTCGTCTTCGTCAACTAAGTTCCTGAATCGCGGTCGCGGCTCCTCGCGTGCCGCGAGCGCGGAGTCATCGGGGCGCGCGGCGGACAGTCCGCCGCGCGCCCGCTTTCTTGCTCGCTATGGCGATGGAGTGCCGTGGCTCCAGATGGCCCGGACGGCGTCGATGGTGTCCGCCTCGGCGGGACTCTTGTCTGGCCGGTACCGCACCACCCGGGCGAACCTGAGAGCCAGGCCACCCGGGTAGCGCCGGCTGGCCTGGACCCCGTCGAAGGCAATCTCCAGGACCAGCTCGGGGCGGACCCGCACGACCCCGTACCGTGCCATGCGGTCCTCATCGGCCAGCTGCCCGGGGGCCGGGTCCGCCAGTTCGAGCAGCCGCGCGGTCTGCCACGCCAGCATCTCGTCGGTCAGGCCCTTGAACGTCTTGCCCAGCATCACCAGGTCGCCGGTGGCGGGCTCGCGGGCACCCAGGTGCAGGTTGGACAGCAGGCCGCGGCGCCGCCCGTGACCCCACTCGGCCGCGAGCACCACCAGGTCAAGCGTGTGCCGGGGCTTCACTTTGATCCACTCGCTGCCCCGGCGGCCGACCCCGTACGGCGCGGCGAGTGACTTGACCACGACGCCTTCGTGACCGCGGCGCACCGCGTCACCGAAGAACTCCAGCGCGGCGGCCTGGTAGGCGGTGACGGTGCGCGGGATGAGCAGCTCGGCCGGAGCCACCCGGGACAGCAGGCCGAACCGGTCGCTGGCCGGCGCATCGATCAGGTCGGTCCCGTTCAGGTGCAGCAGATCGAACAGGAACGGGGTGAGTGGCGTTTCGGCGCGCAGCCTGACCACGTCGGTCTGGCTGGCCGCCCGCGCCCCGGTCACCTGGAACGGGCGCGGTCGCCCGTCCGGGTAGAGCGCCACCGCCTCGCCGTCGAGCACCGCGGACCCTGCATCGAGGGCGGCGGCCATTTCGGCGATTTCAGGCACCCGCGCGGTGATGTTCTCCAGCGTCCTGGTGAACACGGTCACCTCGGCGCCGTTCTTGTGCACCTGGATCCGGATGCCGTCGATCTTCCACTCGACCGCGGCGGGCGACACCCGCTCGAAGGCGGCTCCGATGCTCGGCGCCGAAGCGGCCAGCATCGGCCGGATCGGCTGGCCGACCTGCAGGCTGAACTCGCGGAGCGCCGCCAGGCCGTCCTCGCTCAGGGCCGCCCGCGCGACCTCGGCCAGCGATCCGCCGAGCTGGTGGGCGCGGCGGACATCCGCGGCAGGAACTTCGGCCGCGCTGGCGATGGCATCCGTCATGACGCCCTCCAGCGCTCCCTGCCGCAGGTCGCCAGCGATCAGCCGGACCAGGAACTCGCGCTCGCCAGGGGTGGCCCGGCTGAAGAGGCTGGCCAGCAGCCGGCGCCGCTCCGCCTGCGACCCGGGCCCGGTCACCGCGCCGATGGCCTCGAAGGCGGTGTCGGTGTCGGTGAGGGTCAGTGCGGGTCCAGCCGCCGGGGGAGCGCCAGCGGCCGCGCTGGCCTGCGGGCCGAGGTCGGTGCGCAGCAGGCCAGTCAGCGCCGCGTAGCCGACGCCGATCTGGCGCTGCCGTAGCTCGCCGGACAGGAAAGCGACCGCGATGCCCACCTCGCCAGGCGGTACCAGACGGAGCAAGGCGGCGATCGCGGCGATCTTCACCCGCCGCCCGGCCGCACTGGCTACCGCGGCCGATGCTTCGACGAGTTCGTTAAGCAGCACAGGGCGATTCTGCCCGACACACGGCAGCCGCGATGCTGCGCCCAGCGCCGACCTGGCCGCCGGTGCGCCGCATGACCGGTTTGTCGGTTCTTGGTACTGGAGCGGCCCTGCGGCCCCAGTCCGAAACCAGATGAATTCGGGAATCAATCAGGAAATACCTGACCGATCCCCGAATTCATCAGGCGCCGGTGCCAGCTCAAGGCGACTCTGGTGCTGGTCAGGGCATCCGGTGCTGGCCGTTCACCTCCGACTCGGTCGTGGCCTGCTCGCCGTTGGCCGTCTCGGGCCCGGCGGTGGCGCCGAGCCCGGTGCTGTCGGGTCTCTGGTTTGGGTCATAGCCAAGCGAATAGGCCCGCCGGCGCATGGCGACCGCGGCGGCGGCACTTCCGGCGGCGGCCAGCATGGCCATCGTGGCCAGCATGCGCGGCCAGCGGCGCCGCTTGGGCGCCGGCTTCTCCAGTCGGCGCGCGGTCGTAACCAACAGCGACGAGACCTTCGGTGCCACGTTGTCACGCACGGCTATGCCGGTGCGCTCAACGTGCGGCGCCGCCCAGACCCGGGCGTTGTCGATATATGGCATCGCCCAGGTGAGCACCGAGTCCGCACGGTCCTTCGCGGCGCGGCTGGCATTCTTTGCCATGGGAGTGGCATTCTTCGCAATCGGTGCTAGGCGCGCCCGCACGGTAACGGTCTCGATAACGTCCGGGCGCTTCCTGGTCAGGATAGACACATAACCTCCCCGTAGATCCTTGTCGCCTCACACACTTCCCCCCTCGCGAGCCGTCAACCGTGACCGGACGGATTCGCCGCATTCGCCGGTAGGTGCGAAAATGCTGCTGTCGCGCCCGGACAGGCGCCATGCGCTGGCCACCCGGTCGGCCGACTGCCCGGCCATGCGAGGATTCCCTTCATGACGAACACGCTCACCGCACAATTGCGGACAAACCGCGGAACGATCACCGTCCGGCTCTTCCCTGACCATGCGCCCAAGACGGTGCGGAACTTCGTGGACCTGGCGCAGGGGACACGTGAGTGGACCGATCCGCGGACCAGGCAGCGCACCCAGGCCAAGCTCTACGACGGGACGATCTTCCACCGGGTCATTCCCAACTTCATGATCCAGGGCGGTGACCCGCTCGGTACCGGTACCGGCGGCCCCGGCTACAAGTTCGCCGATGAGATCCATCCGGATCTGCGGTTCGACCGGCCTTACCTGCTGGCCATGGCCAACGCCGGCCCGGGGACCAACGGCTCGCAGTTCTTCATCACTACCGTGCCCACGCCCCACCTCAACGGCAGGCACACCATCTTCGGCGAGGTCATCGAGGGCAGCGACGTAGTGGACCAGATCAGCAAGGTGGCGACCGGCCCCGCCGACCGTCCCGTCGACGACGTGGTGCTGGAGTCGGTGCAGATCGAGGGTGGCGACAGCGCCGGGAATTCCGCCGGATAGCGCTGTGGCCATCCCCCCGGGCCCCGAATCCAGCCCGGCCACCAGCAGCGTTCCCACCTGCTACCGGCATCCGGGTCGCGAGACATACGTGTCGTGTACCCGGTGCGGCCGCCCGGCGTGCCCGGATTGCCTGCGTTCCGCCGCGGTCGGCCAGCAGTGCGTCGACTGCGTGCAGGAGGGCAACCGGAGCGTCAGGCAGCCGCACGCCGTGTTCGGCGGTCGTGCGGCCAGCGGTGCCATGGTGACCTGGGTGCTGGTCGGCCTCAACCTGGTGCTTTGGGTCGTCGAGCTGGCCCGCGCCAGCATCGGCTACGACTGGGCGATGCTGGGGCAGGCCTTCTATGACGGCCGCCTGCAGGGCGTGGCGCAGGGCCAGTACTACCGGCTGATCACCTCAGCGTTCATGCCGCCTCCCGGCCTGGGCGGCTCCGGCATTCTGGACATCGCGTTCAACATGTGGGCGCTGATCCTGGTCGGCCCGGCCCTGGAGCGACTCCTCGGCCATGTGCGCTATCTCACTATTTATCTGGTCAGCGCCCTGGGCGGCGGGGTGATGTTCTACCTCATCGGGCCGTCCAACCAGTTCGCGCTGGGCGCCTCGGGTGCGATCTTCGGCCTGTTCGGCGCGTGGTTCGTGGTGGCCAGGCGGCTGCGCCTGGACAGCAGGCAGATCGTCTTCCTGATCGTGATCAACCTGATCTTCGGCTTTGTGGTACCGAATATCGCCTGGCAGGATCATCTGGGCGGAATCCTGGCCGGAGGCCTGCTCACCGCGGCCTATGCGTATGCGCCACGGAATCAGCGGACGCTGTTTCAGATCGGGGCGACGGTAATGCTGCTGGCGGTGCTGGTGGTTGCGGTGATCTTCCGTAACCACCAGCTGGCCGCGGCCCTGACTAATTTCGGCTGAGCCTGGGCTGGGGCTGAGGGTCCGGGCCGGGCGGCCCTTAGTGCCACTTGGTGGCGAGCATCACGCTGGCGATGATGAAGCCGAACCCGACGACCAGGTTCCAGTCCCCGATGGGCTGCTGAATGGGCGTGCTGCCCTGGGTGATGTAGAACAGCGCGATCCAGGCCAGCCCGAGCAGCAGGCAGGCCACCATGGTCGGAGCCAGCCAGCGCGGGCTGACCTTGGCCTTCGTTGACCTCGGCGGTGGGGTGTAGACCGCCTTGCTTCTCACGCGGGACTTGGGCACGATCATTCTCCTGATCTGCTCGCACCGGCACCGCGGGCTGTCGTGCTCGGCACGGTAGGCGCGTGCCGGGCAGCACGCGGGCCTTTCCTGGTAAGCGTAGTTGCTGAGGCCAGGCCGCGGGTACCCGCTGTGATACGGCTATCGGTCGGCGGCTTGTCGCCTGGGTGCCGGGTCATGGGCTGGCCGGGGGGGTGGTGCTCGGGCTGGGTGAGCTCGTCGACGGCGACGGGCTCGGTGAGCTGGTGCTCGGGCTCGGGGACGGCGCCGTCGCGACGTAGATAGTGACCTGGGAACCGGTCGACGCGGTTCCGCCGCTCGGATTCTGCGCGAACACGTCGCCGGGGGTGGCTGTCGACGGCCCGGCCGTGGTGATCGTGTTGACCGAGAACCCGTCACCGGTCAGGATCTGCCTGGCCAAGCTGGCCGTGTCGCCGATCACGGATGGCACCGGCACGCTGCCGCGGGAGTAGGAGAGGGTGATGAAGCTGCCCGGCAGTACTAGCGTGCCCGCCGACGGGCTCTCCCTCACCACCTGGCCCGCTGGTGCCGTGCTGTTGACTGGATCCTCCCTGACCTGCAGGCCCTTCCCTTGGACGATGTTCGCCGCCTGCGCGATCTGGTCGCCGCTCACATCAGGCACGGCCACCTTGCCGGGTCCGGTGGAGACGAACAGCTTGACCACGCTGTTCTTGGCCACGAAGCTCCCCACTGCGGGGCTGGTACTGATCACGTCGCCCCTGGGCGTGCTGCTCGAGGCTTGTCTCACCACGTCAGGCTGCAGATGGGCCTTCTCGATCGCCTTAACGGCCGCCGCCTGAGTCTCACCGGTGACCGGCGGCACCGCGATGTTGCCGCCGTTGCCGGAGATGTACCTGAATGCGAAGATCAGCCCGGCCGCCACCAACAGCGCGACCAGGATCGCCACGATCCACGGCCAGCGTCGCCGGCGGCCGCTGGGCGGCTCCTGGTCCTCAGGCCCGTAGTCGTAGGGCGGGATCGCGCCGGTCGGGCCAGCCACCGCGGTGGCGGCACCCATCCGCCGGGTTCCCGGATAGCTCGCCGCGCGGGTCGGCGCCGCCACCGGCACGCCGGACAGCGCGCGCTGGATGTCGTTGCGCATGTCGCCGGCCGACTGGTAGCGGTCGTTCGCATCCTTGGCCATCGCCTTGAGCACGATCGCGTCGGCCCAGCGGGGGATCTCCGGATCCACCACCGACGGCGGCACCGGATTCTCGCGGACATGCTGGTAGGCGATGGCAACCGGGGAGTCGCCGGTGAACGGGGGGCGCCCGGTGAGCAGTTCGTACAGCAGGCAGCCGGTCGAGTACAGGTCACTGCGGGCGTCCACCCGCTCGCCCCGGGCCTGCTCCGGCGACAGGTACTGGGCGGTGCCGATGACCTGCGCGGTCTGGGTCATCGTGGCCTGCGTGTCGCTGACCGCCCGGGCGATGCCGAAGTCCATCACCTTGACCTCGCCGGTCCTGGTCAGCATCACGTTGCCCGGCTTGATGTCCCGGTGCACGATGCCGTTGCGGTGGCTGTAGTCCAGGGCGCGCAGCACCCCGTCGGTGATCTCCAGGGCGCGCTCGGGCAGCAGCCGCCGGTCGTCGCGCAGCAGGTCGCGCAGGGTCCGGCCGTCCACGTACTCCATCACGATGTACGGGACGGGCGTAGCGCCGACCATGTCCTCGCCGGTGTCGTACACGGCCACGATCGACGGGTGGTTGAGCGACGCGGCTGACTGGGCCTCGCGCCGGAACCTGGCCTGGAAAGTCTGGTCCCTGGCCAGGTCGTCGCGGAGCGTCTTCACCGCGACGATGCGATCGAGACGGATGTCGCGGGCCCGGAAGACCTCGGCCATGCCGCCACGGCCGACGATCCCGTCGAGTTCGTAGCGGCCGCCGAGCAGCCGTGGCTGGGTCATGTCTCGCACCTAAAGTTACCGCCCTGCGTCTTGGTGGTCCCGGCCGACCGGAGCGGCGGCAGTCACCGTCGGTGGCCGTTTAATATTCTCTGTTATCAAACTGCGGGGCCGCTCGCGCCACAGTCGCGCGCCCGGCTGGCGCGCGGTCATTTGAGCCCCAGGTAGGCCCGGATGATCGCCACAGCGATGGGGGCGGCCGCATCAGCGCCGAAGCCGCCGCCCTTGACTATGACGCCGACCGCTATCCGGGGGCTGTAAGCGGGCGCGAAGCAGGTGAAGACCGCGTCGTTGAGGCCGGTGTTGTTGATCCCGTTCTGCGCGGTGCCGGTCTTGCCCGCGATCAGGACGCCGGCCACGCTCGGGTTGGCGGTGGCGTAGGCGGTACCCGACGGGTTGTCGGTCACCTGCACCATCATCTGCCTCACGTAGCCCGCTACCTGAGGGGTGACCGGACGCGACAGCACCGACGGGCTGGCGTTCTGGATCGGGGTCAGGTCGGGTGCCTGGACCTGCTGGACCAGGTACGGGGTCATCAGGGTGCCGTTGTTGGCGATGGCGGCGGCGACCATGGCCTCCTGCAGCGGCGTCTCTGCGTCGTCGAACTGGCCGATCGCCGAGTAAGCGGTCAGCGCGGGGTCGGTGACGTGCGGGAACACGCTCGGCGTGACCGGCAGCGGGATGGTCAGGTTCGGGTTGTTGAAGCCGAAGTCGTTCGCGTAGCTGCGCAGCACCGGGCCGGTGAGCTTCATGCCGAGCGCGCCGAAGGCGGTGTTGCAGGACAGCGTGAACGCGACGATGATCGGCGGGTTCCCGTCCCCGCAGGACTCGCCTCCGTCGTTGATCAGCACGTGGGTGGTGTTGGGCAGCGGCAGGCTGGTCGGCGCGGGCACGGTGGACTGCGGGTTCGCGACCTTGCCGGTGCTGAACGCGGCGGAACTGGTGATCACCTTGAACGACGACCCGGGCGGGAAGGTCGCGTCGATGGCCCGGTTGAGCAGCGGCTGGGCCGGGTCCTTGCGCAACGCCAGGTCGACCCGGTCGAGCTTCGTTCCGTCCAGCGTGGTGTAAACGTTCGGGTTGTACGACGGGTAAGACGCGAGCGCCAGGATCGCGCCGGTGCTCGGGTCGATCGCGACCGCCGCCGCGTCGTGGCCCCCGTCATTCTTCAGTGCCTGGTAGGCGGCCTGCTGGGCGGCCGGGCTGATGGTGAGGTAGACGGTGGCGCCCAGTTTGGGCTTGCCGGTCAGCAGGCCGATCAGGTTGTGCACGGCCAGCCGGGGGTCGGTGCCGGCCAGTTCCTTGTCCTCGGCCGCCTCGATCCCGGTGGCGCCGTAGATCGAGTCGTAGCCGGTCACCGGGGCGTACGTCGCCCCGTCGGGGTAGTACCGCTGGTATTCATTGGTGCCCTTGATCAGTCGGGATTCGGCGATCTTGACGCCGCCGCCGGCCACGATCGAGCCACGCTGGTACTGGAACTGCTGGTCGAAGGTCCTGGTGTTGAGCGGCTTGTTGGCCAGGCTGCCTGCCTCGAAGGCTTGCACGTAATTGACGTTGAGCAGCAGCAGCACGAACATGGCCAGGCAGGCCAGCGAGAGGCGGAGCAGCGCGCGGTTCATCCGGCCCGCACCACCTGGGTCATGCCCTCGTCCTGGATCGGCTGTGGGGCCGGCCGGCGCGCGGTGTCACTGATCCGCATGAGCAGCGCGATCAGCGCCCAGCTGGCGATCAGCGACGAGCCGCCTTGGGAGAGAAACGGGGTCGTGACGCCGGTCAGCGGGATCAGGCCGGTCACGCCGCCCACGATCACGAAGACCTGCAGCGCGATCACGAACGCGAGGCCGCCGGCCAGCAGCTTGGAGAACGGGTCGCGGACCGCGATCGCCGCCCGCAGCCCGCGCTGCACGATCAGGCCGAAGATGAGCAGCAGCGCCATCAGGCCGGTCAGCCCGAGTTCCTCGCCGAACGCGGTGATGATGAAGTCGCTTTGCGCCAGCGGGGTCAGGTACGGCTGGCCATGGCCGAGGCCGGTGCCGAAGACGCCACCGAAGCCCATCCCTTCCAGGCCCTGCACCAGCTGGTAGGCGGGGCCCGCCGGATTGTTACCAGCGAACGGGTGCAGCCAGATGGTGAACCGCTCGCCGACGTGGGCGAACAGCTTGCTGGCGGTGTAGGCGCCGAAGACGAACAGGCCGATCCCGATCAGCAGCCACGAGGTGCGCTGGGTGGCCACGTACAGCATCGCCACGAACATCCCGAAAAAGATCGCCGAGGTGCCGATGTCGGTCTCGAAGACCAGGATGAGCAGGCTGGCTGCCCAGGCGATGAGCACCGGGCCGAGGTCACGGCCGCGGGGCAGGTCGACGCCCAGGACCCGGCGGCCCGCCAGCGCCAGCACGTCCCGCTTGGCGACGAGGTAGCCGGCGAAGAACACGGCCAGCGCCAGCTTGGCGAACTCGCCCGGCTCGAGCGAGAACCCGCCCAGGATGATCCACTCCTTGGCGCCGTTCACCACGCTCATGCTGGAGGGCAGCACGGTCGGGATGGCCAGCAGCACCAGGCCGGCCGCGCCGAGGGTATAGGTGTAGCGCTGCAGCACGCGAGGCTCCCTGATGAAGGCGAGCACCGCGACGAAAGCGGCCACCCCCACCGCGCTGTACATCACCTGCATGGCCGTGGAGGATGCGGTCATGGTGCTGATCTGCAGGCCCGGGTTGCCGTTCCGGCCCGCCTCCTGCAGCCGGTAGATCATCACGATCCCGAGCCCGTTGAGCAGGGCAGCGAGCGGCAGCAGCAGCGGATCAGCCCACGGGGCCAGCCACCGGACCGCCAGGTGCGCCGCGCCGACGATGACCGCGAACGCAGCGCCGTAGACGGCCAGGCCGGACGGGAGCTTGCCGTTCATCCCGAGCCCGACGCTCGCGTAGGCGAAGATGACGACCCCGACCGCGAAGATGAGCATGACCAGCTCGGTTCCGCGCCTGCCGCGCGGCATGGGGGCCGGTGTGTCTGACGCGGCGGACGCCCGCGCCGCTTGGGGGGCAGCCGTCACGCCGGTGCCCCCTGCAGGCCTGTGCAGTAGGAGGGCACGACCGGCTTGGCTGGATACGGCTTCGCCTTGGGCACGATCAGCTTGCCTTTCACCCGCTTCGGCTTGGGCGGCGGGGGCTTGGCCGCCTGCCATTTCTGCACGGCGGCCACCGCGACCTGGCAGTTGTAAGCGTGCTGGATGTTGACCACGATCTGCTTGGCGTCACTGAGGCTGCTTGCCGTGATCGTGTTCTTGATCTGCGGGAGGTCGTTGGCCGTCACGTGCGATACCGGGATGCCGGTCCGCTGGTAGACGCTGGACAGGTTCAGCCCGGCGACCTGCTCGTTGACCCCGCGGTAGATGATCACCTGTTGACCGTCGGTGCCCACGTAGTACTGGCCCTGGGTATAGCGCCAGGCCGCGTACCCGCCGGCGGCAATGACGATGACCAGGATGGCCAGGACGGAGGTGACCACCGGCCAGCGCCTGCGGGGCAAGCCATCCTCGGCGCCGTCTTCGGCGCCACCGTAGTCCGCGTCGTCGTCTTCGGGCTCGGCCAGGCCGGTGGCCGCACCCGGCCGGGTCGCCGTCTGCGGCCTGGCCGCGCCGCCCGGCCTGGTGGGCAGGCCGGTCCTCGGCGTGATCAGCGATCCCGCGGCGGCTGACGGCCGGGCGGTGGTCTGGAGGCCGGGCTCGGTGAGCTGCCTGGCGCGGACCGCCGGGCTGTCGCTGCGCAGCCTGGGCCGGCCGTCGCCGTTCGACGCGGCGCCCGCGATGACCGTTGCCTTGGTCGCGGCGCCGGGCTCGGCGGCGGTGTCGATCACGTCAGCCACGATGCAGGTGATGTTGTCCGGGCCGCCGCCGCGGATGGCCAGATCGATCAGCTGGTGGACGGCCTCCTCGGGGTCGGCGACCTGCATCAGCGTCTTCTGCAGGGTCTGCTCGCTGACCACGTCCGACAGCCCGTCGCTGCACAGCAGGTACCGGTCTCCCACGCTGGCTTCGCGCACGGTCAGGTCCGGTTCAGCCTCGGTGCTGCTCTGCAGTGCCCGCATGACCAGGGATCGCTGCGGATGGGTGTGGGCCTGCTCGGGGCTGAGCCGGCCGTCGTCGACCAGCGACTGGACCAGCGTGTGATCGTGGGTGATCTGATAGAGGCTGCCGTCTCGCAGCAGGTAGGCGCGCGAGTCGCCGATATGGCAGACCGCGACCGTCGAGCCGGACCAGAGCATGGCGGTGAGCGTGGTGCCCATGCCCTCGGTCGACGGATCCTGCGTGCTCATCTCGTGCAAGGTCGCGTTAGCGCTGGCGACGGCCGCCGACAGCACCTGCAGCAGGTCGCTGACCGGCAGCTCTTCGTCAAGCCCGGCCAGCGCCGAGATGGCCACCGCACTGGCCACCTCACCCGCGGCGTGCCCGCCCATGCCGTCGGCGATGGCAAGCAAATGAGGGCCCGCGTAAGCCGAGTCCTCGTTCCCCTCGCGGAGGAGGCCGACATCTGAGCGGACCGCATAGCGGAGTGCAAGTGTCATTTGCGCAGTTCCAGAACGGTCTTGCCGATACGGATCGGCACGCCGACCGGCACCGGGGTTGGCTGGGTTACCTTCTGGCGGTCGAGGTAGGTGCCGTTGGTCGAACCCAGGTCCTCGACAATCCACTGACCATCCTGTGGAAACAGCCGGGCATGTCGGGTGGAAGCGTAGTCATCGTTAAGCACCAGTGTGGCATCATCCGCGCGGCCGATGGTGATTTGCTGCCCGCCCGCCAGATCCAGCGTGGTACCGGCCAGCGCTCCCGCCGTGACCAGCAGGTGCTGGGGGGCGCCCCGGCCGCCGGCTGGCCTGCTCTTCCTGGGCGGCTTGGCAGGCGCGGGCTGCCTCGGCCGGGCCGCGGCGCGCTGTCTGCGCTGCCTGCGCGCGGAGGCCGCCGAGCCGAACAGGTCAGTGCGCACGACTCCGACGGCCGCTATGACGAACAGCCACAGGACCGCGAGGAACCCAAGCCTGATCAGGGTAAGGGTGAGCGCATTCATCCGGTCATATGTCCTTGGCTGGCGCCTGCCGTCGGTCGGGGCGTGGCTGGCACGGTCGGGTGGTCGGGGCGGGGTTTCGCAGGGATCAGTAAATGCCATCCCTGCGGAACACCAGTGTGGTGCGGCCTAGCGTCACCTGGGTGCCGTCGTTCAGCGTGACCCTGCGCACCGGCTGTCCGTTAACGAAGGTTCCGTTGGTCGAGCCTAGGTCGACGAGCACGACCTCGCCGTCCTCTACTCGCAGCTCGGCGTGATGCCTGGACACGCCAGGATCGACGAGACGTAGGTCACAGTCGGTCCCGCGGCCGAGTATGGTCAGCGGCGCGCTCAGCTCGAAGGTGCGCTGCGTGTTGCCATCCGGGCCCGCCTCGGGCCCGGAGACAAGCAGCCGCGGCCGCCCCGCGAAGTGACCTGGCGGGCTGGGCAGGTCGCTGGTGGGCCTGCGGATCTCGCCGTCCTCTACCGTGGTGCCGCGGATGACTCCGGAGCGGATCCTGAACGTGCCTGTGGTCAGGTCGGGCACCCCCTCGAAGCGCATCCGCACCGGGCCCACGAAGGAATAGCCCTGTTCCCTCGCATGCTCGCGAGCGAGGGTGGCCAGCTCGACGCCGAGGCTGTCCGCGTACACGTTGAGGCGCTCATGGTCAGTCTCCGCGAGCTCGACGACGAAGTCGTTGGGCACCAGAGTCCTGCCGTGCGCAACGATCGCGGCACGGTCGTCCATCTCGCGTTGCACCGCGCTCGCGATCTCGACCGGCTCGAGCTCGGACTTGAACGCACGCGCGAACGCACCCTCGACCATGTCCTCCAGGCGGTGCTCGAAGCGCTGCAGAACGCCCACCAGGGGTACCTCCTTCCCCTACTCGCATCCGATAGTATCGGCGCAGCGCTACAGCTGGAGTACGTGCTAAGGTGACTCCTTGCCCAGGGCGGGTGGCGGAACGGCAGACGCGCACGGTTCAGGTCCGTGTGTCCGAGAGGACGTGAGGGTTCAAATCCCTCCTCGCCCACGGGGCGGCTTGTCCTGCTCGCTGACCTACAGTCAGCTTCGCCGCAGCCCGCGGTATCTGCCCGGGGGCCGAGCCCCCGGACCCCCGCGATTGGTGGCTGGGGTCGGCGGTTGGCTGCCGAGCCCCCGGACCCCCGCGATTGGTGGCTGGGGTCGGCGGTTGGCTGCCGAGCCCCCGGACCCCCGCGATTGGTGGCTGGGGTCGGCGGTTGGCTGCCGAGCCCCCGGACCCCCGCGATTGGTGGCTGGGGTCGGCGGTTGGCTGCCGAGCCCCCGGACCCCCGCGATTGGTGGCTGGGGTCGGCGGTCAGGTGCCGAAGCCCCCGCAGTGCGGTGCGGCGCAAAGGGCCAGTTCAGGTTCCCGGCTGGTGCAGCCGGGTCAGCCGCAAGGCAGAATCAGATTCGTGCCAGAACTTCCCGAGGTGGAGGCCCTAGCCGCCGACCTGCGTGAGCGGGCGACGGGCCGGGTGATCGACCGCGCGGACAGCGCGGAGATCTCCGTGCTCAAGACCTACGACCCGCCCCTGACCGCGCTCGGTGGCCGGGTAATCAAGGAAACCGGGCGATACGGCAAGTTCCTTGATCTCGTGACGGAGCCGCCCGCCGGGCGTGACGGCGGCGGCCCGCCCTCGCTGCACCTGATCGTGCACCTGGCCCGGGCCGGGTGGCTGCGCTGGCGGGACAGCCTGCCTGAGGCACCGCCCAGGCCGGGCAAGGGCCCGCTGGCGTTGCGGCTCAGGTTCACCGACGGCTCCGGCTTCGACCTGACCGAGGCCGGAACGCGCAAGCGGCTGGCCGTCTACCTGGTGACCGACCCCGCGATGGTCCCCGGCATCGCGGCGCTCGGGCCCGATCCGCTGGATCCGGCCTTCACCCCGGCCGTCCTGGCCGGGCTGCTGAACGGGCGCCGGACGCAGATCAAGGGCGTGCTCAGGGACCAGAAGATCATCGCAGGAATCGGCAATGCCTACTCCGACGAGGTCCTGCACGCGGCCAGGATGTCACCGTTCAGGCTCGCCTCCAGCCTCAGCCCGGAGGAGGTGACCGAACTGCACGCGGTGATCGTCGGCACCCTCCGGGAGGCCATCGCCAGATCTGCGGGACTGTCGGCGGGCGATCTGAAGGCGGAGAAGAAGGCCGGCCTGCGGGTTCACGGCCGGACCGGCCAGCCCTGCCCGGTCTGCGGCGACACCGTGCGCGAGGTCTCGTTCGCCGACTCCGCGCTGCAGTATTGCGCTACCTGCCAGACCGGCGGCAAGCCGTTGGCCGACCGGAGGATGTCGCGGCTGCTGCGCTGAGCAGGCGCGCTGCGGGCCGCGCGCTGGTCAGTTAAATATCTGCCCGACCTCGTCCCACCGCGACAGCCAGCAGCCGCCCTGGCTCAGGCTCACATTGACGGGCTGGCCATACCAGCTGCCGCGGACCGTCGCGACCTTGGTGCCGGCCACGATCATCGGGCACATGATGCCCTTGGGGATGGGTGCGAACGGGTTCTTCGCGTGCATCAGCACCCGGCAGGCGCGGGCCGCGTCCGGGTGCGTGCCGCCGGTCGGCTCGCATCGCAGCGTCCAGTGCACGATGGGGGTGCCGGGTCCGTGGCTCACGCTGATGCTGAGCGAGACCTTGGCGGCTGGCGCGCCGCCGCCCGCGCCGCCGCCCGCGCTCCCGGTCGCCTGCGGGCTGCTGCCGGTGGCTCCGCTGCTACCGGGAGCAGCCGCGGAACCGCACGCCGTGACCACAATCGCGCACACCGCCGCGATGAGCAGGTACCAGGCGCCTGCCCGCGCGCCACGCATCTCTCGCCTCATGCCCTTTGGACGTGACTGCTCCCTGATCGGTTCCGCATCCGGTCAGCCCACCCGACCGGGCCCGCTGACCAGCCACCGGCCTTGGGTTTTTCGCTGACGTGCGATTGCATACGGTGGAGCATGGGATCGTGGGACTGAGACTGGTGGCGTCAACCGGCCGAGACCGGACGGATGCGACCGCACGCGCGATCGTCGAGTGCGCGGCCGACGCGATCATGGCGTTCGGTCCCGACCGCAAGGTCCTGGCTTGGAACCCGGCGGCCGAGCGGATGTTCGGCTGGTCGGCGGGCGAGGTGGCGGGCACCGAGCCGCCGATGGTGCCCGAGGAACTCAAGGCTGAGCACAACGCGGTCCTCGAGCGGGTCCGCGGAGGCGGCCGGATCTCGTTCGCGACCCGCAGGCTCTGCAAGGACGGCAGCCTGCTCGACCTGCGCATCGACATCAGTGCCCTGGTCAGCCGCACCGGCGAGACCGTCGGCTGGGTAAGCGTCTGCCATCAGACCGGCGACGACGAGGCGGTCAGGCACTACATGGCCGAGCGGGCCAGGGTGGTCCGCCGCCTCGGTGACGTGGTCGCTGACATGAACGCCCAGCTCAGCCTGGAGGCCGTACTTGACCGGATCTCAGCCAGCCTGCGCGAGCTGACCCGGGCCGACGCCGGAGGGTTCGTGCTGATCGAGGAGGACCGGCTGCGCCTGGTCAGCATGGACGGGCTGCCGGCCAGGCTCCGGGGCCGCACCGCGGACCTGGCCTCCAGCATGGTCGGCCAGCTGATGCGATCGGGCAAGACGGTCATGATGGCGACCGGGGAGTCGGGCCGCTTCGACGACCTGATCTGGTCGGCACTGCCCGGGCTGCACACGATCACGCTGAGCCTCTCGCACGTGGCCGGCCGCCCCTACGGCGCGCTGTACGCCCTGTACTCCAGGCGCAAGGTCGGCCATGTCGAGCTAGAACTCCTCGAGCTGCTGGCCGGGCACGCCAGCGTCGCGCTCTCCAACGTGACCGCGTTCGAGGAGGTCGTGAAGCAGCGGGCGCACGAGCGCGCCGTGATCGACGCCAGCGCTGACGGCATCGCGGTGGTCGACTCCGGCGGCCTGGTCCGGCAGTGGAACCCGGCCGCGCACCGGCTGACCGGCGTGACCTACGAGGAGGCGATTGACAGGCCGCCGCCGTTTCCGCTGCCCGAGCCGGGCGCCAAGCTGACCCACAAGCTAGCCAACGGCCGCTGGCTCGACCTGATGTGCTCCGGGCTGACCGGCCGGGACGAGCAGGTGATCGACTTCAGGGACGTGACCGCCGCTAAGGAGCTTGAGGAGGCGAAGGACCTGTTCCTGGCCACCACGAGTCACGAGCTGCGGACGCCGATCACCGTGGTGCAGGGTTTCGCGAGCACGCTGGCCAACCGCTGGGACAAGCTATCCGACGCCGATCGTCGCAGCGCGGTGCAGACGATCGCCGAGCGCGCGGGCTCGCTGGCCAGGCTGGTGGAACAGCTGCTGCTCGGCTCGAGGGCCGGCGCGGATCAGCTGGCGGTCAGTAACGGCCTGTTCGACCTGGTCGGTCCGCTGCGGGCCGCCGTGACGGCGTTCCGCCCGCTATCGGACCGGCATACCCTGGCCGCCGAGATCCCTGATGACCTGCCCCCGGCGTACGGTGACGCGATGGCCACCGACATCATCGTCGGCCAGTTCATCGAGAACGCCTTCAAGTACTCGCCAGACGGCGGCCCTGTAACGATCCGGGCCGCCCAGGCTGGCGACTGGATAGAGGTGACGGTGGCCGACACCGGCATCGGCATCGCGCCCGCCGACCGGGAGCGGATCTTCGAGCGCTTCGTGCAGGGTGAGACCGGCGACCGTCGCCGGTTCGGCGGGATCGGCCTGGGTCTCTACATCGTGCGCCAGCTGGCCCTGGCCCAGGGCGCCGAGGTGACCGCAGGCGAACGCCCGGGTGGCGGCACGGTGATGCGGCTGCGCCTGCGCGCCGCCGCTCCAGGTGGTCAACCGGCGGTCGCCGCGATCACCGGGCCCCAGGCCACGGCCCCGCCCCCGGCCACGGCCCCGCCCCCGGCCCCGCCGTCTACGGCCCCGCCGTCTACGGCCCCGCCCCCGGCGGCTGCCCCGGGGCCGGATCCAGCTGCGGTGCCGGATCCAGCTGCGGCGCCCAGCCCGGAATCGGATCCGGTCGCGGTGCCGCCTCCCACGGCGCTGCCCGATCTAGCTGCGGTGTCGGCCCCGGCGCCGACGGTGGCTCCGGCCACGGTCCCGGGCCCGACTGCTCCTCCAGCCCCGACTGCTTCTCCAGCTTCCAGTGCGTCTCCAGCCTCGCCGGTGCCTCCAGCCTCGCCGGCGCCTCCAGCCTCGGCTGCCCTGCCAGCCCCGGCCGCGCCACCGCCTGCAGCCGTCACCGATCGGCGCGGCCGGCCAGCGGGCTGACGGCCGCCGCCGTTTCCCTGAAAAGGGCGTAGCCCAATCGTTAGAGTCGGTGGGCCAAATACGAAGAGTGAATTGGCATTCGGGTGGTGGCCAGGCTTCATCGATTTCCCCGAATAACAGGCTTTACTTGCAATTTGACGGTAATCCGGGCGGACTTGTCACAGCTTCAGAGGCTGGCCTGTTCGCTGGATTAACCGTGCGTGCGGAGGATTCATGCGCATGGCCGGGTGGACTTGGCGGGGGCAGGTGCTCCCAGCGTTGACGCGACGCATCGGCGCGCCTGCCGGGCTCGCGGTACTGGCAGTGATCGGGGTGACCGCGACGCCCGCGTCGGCCGCTACGGCTGCGGCGATCCCGGCCGGGCTAGGCGGGGCGTCATCCAGCCTGGCTGGTCCGGACCCGGCGTCGCCCGCCCCCGCCAGCCCGGCTCCGAGGTCGCCCAGTCCGGCCAGTCCGGCGGGCTCGGGTCCGGGGTTGCCCAGTCCGGCTGGCTCGGGTCCGGGGTCGCCCAGCCCGGTGGGCTCGGGTCCCGCATCCGGACTGGCCGACCCGGTGCCGCAAGTCCCGGCCTGGGCCCAGTTCGTCAATTCGCCGCGCACGGTCCCGGCGTCGGGCGGCGCCAGGCAGGCGTGCCCCACGCCATCCCGCCCTGGCCAGATGACGTGTATGGCCCTGGTGCCTGACCAGGCAAGGACAACATCGCGCGGCGGGCCGCCAGCCGGTGCGTACGCGCCGGCCGACCTTCTCAGCGCCTATGGACTGACCACGGCGGCCAGGTCACATGCGGGCGGGGTACGGGCTCCGACCGTGGCCGTCGTCGATGCCTACAACGATCCAAGGGCTAGCAGCGACCTGGCCGCCTACCGGGCACATTACGGACTACCCGCCTGCTTGGCCCGCGGTTCGGTGCCCTGCCTGCGAATCGTCAACTCCTCCGGCGGCTCCCGGCTACCACGCTCCGATCGGACCGGAGACTGGGAATTCGAGGAATCTGTCGACCTGGATATGATCTCGGCGATCTGCCCTTACTGTCACCTGCTGCTTGTCGAGGCAAGTTCGGACTCGATAGCCAGCATGGCCGCCGCCGAAGGCTATGCGGGACAGCATGCGAGCGTCGTGTCCAATAGCTGGGGCAGCGGCGCCGAATTCACCGGTGAGAATGCTTTCGACTCCCGCTTCGACCACCCGGGCGTGGCGATCGTCGCGGCGGCGGGGGATGCGGGCTACGGGACTCAGTACCCGGCTGCGTCCCAGTTTGTTATTGCGGTGGGGGGCACCACGCTGACCGGCGCGACGGCCACCAGCCGCGGTACCGAGACCGCCTGGAGCGGCACTGGCTCGGGTTGCTCCTCGCTTGAGCCCGAGCCGGCCTGGCAGCAGCAAGCCACGCCGTCCGGCTGCCAGAACCGGACCGAGACCGACGTATCCGCCGACGCCGACCCGCATACGCCGGTGGCCGTCTACGACACGGTGAGTTCGGCCGTCCCGGGCATAGCGGCGGGCTGGAACACCGCAGGCGGCACCAGCGTGGCGACTCCGATCATCGCCGGGGCCTACGCGCTGGCAGGAAAGCCTGCCCCGGGAACCTACCCGGCCTCCTATCCGTACCAGCACCGCGGGGACTTCACCGACATTACGTCAGGCTCGAACGGCCAGTGCGAGGCCGGACGGCGGTACCTGTGCCAAGCCGGGGTCGGCTATGACGGCCCGAGCGGTCTCGGCACGCCGTCTGGGACAGGCGGCTTCACGGCGCCGGCCGACGGCGTGACGGTCACGGATCCTGGAACGCAGGACGTCGTGCTCGGCAGCCGGATCAGGCTGCGGGTAGCCGCGGTCGGCAGCATGGGCGGAAGGCTGTCCTTCACCGCGCGGGGACTGCCAGCGGGCCTGAACCTCAGTCGTTCAGACGGCCTGATCTCAGGCAGGCCGGCCGCGGCTGGGATCTCCAAGGTGACGGTGAGCGCTTCCAGCCGGAGCGCCGGCTCGGGATCGGTGCAGTTCGCGTTGGTGGTGGTGCGAAGGATGGCGGCCGATCCTGCGGGCGCTGGCCCGGTCCGGCTGGACGGGCGGGGCATGTGCCTGGCTATGGCCGGACGCGGCCGGACCCGAGCCAGGGTTCAGATCGCCCGCTGTGCCGGCCGCGGCGCCCGGGACTGGCGGTTCCGCCCGGCGCCGTATCCCGGGGGTGCCGGCACGCTGAAACTACGCGGCGGCGGATGCCTGGGCATCGGCACCGGGACCGGCAACGCGGCCGTGGCGATGCTGCGGGCCTGCAGCGGCTCGGCTGGCCAGCGGTGGCAGTACCGGTCCCGGGACCAGCTCTACAGCCCGGCGGATGGAAAATGCCTGACGGACCCGGGCGGGAGCAGCCAGTCCGGAACCCAGGTAGTGATCGAGTCATGCCGCCGCAGTGCCGCCCAGTCATGGGAGCTGCAGGCCGGCCCGGTCCAGTCCGCCGTGACCGGCCGCTGCCTTACCGATCCGTCGGACCGCGACGCTCCCGGAACCAAGATCACAATTGCGCGGTGCAGCGGCAGCGGCTCGCAGCAGTGGACTATGAAGCGCAATGCCACGCTGCGCATCCGGGGGGAGTGCCTGGCGGTGGCGGGCGGCAGCGCGCAGGACGGTGCCGCCATCGAGCTCGCCCGCTGCTCGGGCGCGGCGGCCCAGAAATGGTTCACCGGTCCAGCTGGCGAGTTGCTGAACGGCAGCTCAGGTCGCTGTCTCACCGATCCTCGGAACACCACGACGGGCGGCACCGGGCTAGTCCAGGAGGACTGCTACGGTCAGCCGGGCGAGCTCTGGACGGTCAGCTGACCAATGCCGATCCCGCGTCAGGCTCGCCCCCGCTATCACCACTGAGTCCCGGGCCCCGATGTATTCCGAGTAAGTCACAGGCCCCGCTGTGTCGACCCGGGCCGCCAGGCTTTCTGTGCGTGATTCCTGCGGTCAGGTCTTCGCGTGCTCGCGTGCTGCGCTGATGCGCTGGCCGGTCTCAGGATCGCGCTCGACCGGCTTGCCGCCGGACGCCGCGATGTACTGGTCGATGATGCCGATGACATCCTCGCCCTGCGTCACGATCTTGCCACGCTCCATCCAGATCACGCGGTTGCAGGTCATCTCGACCTCTTCGAGGTTGTGCGCAACCAGGAAGACGGTGCCTGCCTCCTTGCGCAGCTCATCGATCCTGGCGTGGCTCTTGACCCGGAACTCCGCGTCGCCGGTCGCCAGCGCCTCGTCGACCAGCAGCACGTCGTGGCTCTTAGACGCAGCGATCGCGAACCTCAGCCGCGAGCCCATGCCCGATGAATAGGTCTTCATGGGCAGGTCGATGAACTCGCCGACGCCCGAGAAGTCAACGATGCTCTGGTACTTGTCTTTGGCTTCCTGCTTGGTCATCCCCATCGCCAGGCAGCCGAGGATCACGTTGCGCTCGCCGGTGAGGTCTTCGAGCAGTGCCGCGTTCACGCCGAGCAGGGACGCCTCGCCGGTCGTAAACACGTTGCCCTGCTCGGGCGGCAGCAGGCCGGCGATGGCGCGCAGCAGGGTGGATTTTCCCGATCCGTTCCGGCCGATGACGCCTACCGCGTCGCCGCGGTAGGCAATGAAGGAAATCCCGCGGATCGCGTGCACCTCGCGGATGGACCCCCTGGTCTTGCGGCCCAGGATCCGTAGCAGTGCCGTTGCCGCTGTGCCACGGTCACCGCCCGCGCCGTAGACGCGGTACACGATGTGCAGGTCATCGACGACCACCATCGGATCAGCCACGGCCGTACTTCGCCTCCGCCCGCCAGAAGAACCAGAACCCGACCAAGAGGGCGACCACCGCCCAGGCTATCCCGAACTGCCAGAAGTGGTCCGGGTTGGCGTAGTAGTGGCAGTGCGCGCTGTCGTACCAGTATTGCTTGGCCTTGGTGTTCCACAGGGCGCACAGGTGCGCGTTGTAGGGCTTGCTGCCCGGTGCACTCAGGCGCTGCGACAAGAGCAGCGCGTTCCGCATCAGCGTGATGTACAGAGCCGCCGGATTGATCTCTAGCAGCGCGATGGCCCAGCGGTGGGTGCGGATCTGCAAGGCGGCGATGCTGAACAGCACTCCGGACAGGTACAGCCACGTGCGCATGAGGAACGGCAGCAGTTGGCTGAAGTCGTTGACGGTGGACCCGATCCGCGCGACGAGTAGCCCGATGCCGACGTTGAAGATCGTCTGCAGTAGCAGCGCCGGGATCGCCAGCAGCCAGTACCAGGTGACCGGCTCGTGGCAGAGTGGGCTGACGAGGATGATCACCAGGACCGCCATCGACAGCAGCATCTGCTGGAATTCGATCATTACGTAGGCCAGCGGCAGGCTGGCCCGGGGGAACTGCAGCGCGCGGATCAGCGGCAGGCTGTTGGTGATCACGGTGGACGACGAGATGACGGCGCGCTGGGTGAAGTTGAAGACGAACACGCCGGTGACGAGGAATCCCAGATAGTCGGGGATGCCTCTGTTGATCTTCAGGAGCACGCCGAAGATCAGGAAGTAGACGCCCGCATTCAGCAGCGGGGTGAGTACCTGCCAGAGCTGGCCCAGCCTGGCCTCGGTGTACATGGCGATGTTACGGGCGGTGGCGAAGGCGATGATGAAGCTTGTCCGTCGCCAGAGCTGGCGGAGGTAGCTGATGACCGGCGGCCGGGCGGCACTCGGTCGCAGACCGTACTCGGCCGCCAGCTCGGCAAGCGGTACGTCCGGCAGCTCGGCGGTCAGCGAGTCGTCGGCTTGCAGGTCGGTCCCGACCAGCAGCTGCCCGGGCGCGCTGAGGCGCCGGTCGTCGCTCATGGAGCCTGAACCTTACTAACGGTATTAGCACCGGGTCCCTCAACCGGCCGGGCGGCCCGCGCCGGGGCTGCCTGAGCGGGGGCTGCCTGGGCCGGGGCCGCCTGGGCGGGGGGCAACTGTGCCCGGGCCGACCGCGGCATGGGCCCTTGCGTCACCGGGCCGACTGCAGCCCGCAGCACCGGGCGGGCCTGCGGGCGGTCCGGACCGGCGATCCATGAGTTGTGCGGGGCAACAATCACGTCGCGACTGTAGCACCACGACAGTTGTGCGGTACAACTGTAGGTGTGGTGAGCGACTCCCTGGAAGATGCTGAACTCGCTCGGCTGCTAGCTCAGCTGCTGCGGGTGGTCAGTCCTGCGGTCACGGCCAACGACGCCGAGTCAGCGAGGCGATCTAAGCGGGCGCAGATCAGCGGGGTAGATGGGGGGGCTCATGCCGACGGCGAAGCAGCGGAACCGGCCGGACCCGGCGTAGCTGGGCTGAACGGCGTCGCCAGCAGGACGGTCGCTCCGGGTGACGTAAGCGATCCGGGTGCCGTAGGCGAGCGGTCTGCTTCCGGCGCTGCCGACGACCGGATTGCTGCCAGCAGCGTGACGGATGCTCCTGGTCCTGCGAGCATGCTAGCTGGTCCCGAGCCTGAGGCTGTTGTGGGCTCGGCGGCCATATCACCGTCTGAGGCGCGCGCGCTGATCGAACTTGTCGCGGCCCGTGGGATCGCTCAGGGCCAGCTGGGTGAGCTGCTTGGCCTGGAGAAGAGTACTGTCAGCCGGCTGGCCGCAGGACTGGAGCGGAAGGGCTGGATCCGGCGTGGCCGCGACGAGGGCAACCAGCGTTACATCCGCCTGTACCTGACGCCGGAGGGCAGGGCCGTCGCCGCTCGGGTACTGAACGCGTGGCAGTCCCGGCAGGCGCGCATCCTTTCGGCTCTCAGCGCCGATGAGCGCGCGGGCCTCGAGGCGGGGCTACGCGGTCTGGTCCGTGGCCTGGCGGCCGAAGGCATCATCGGCGGTCCCGCGGCCGCCGCAGAGTAATAGGTGCGAGGGGCCCCCCGATGTCACAACAGCTGGTTTGTCCACATGTGCCATCGGTGCAGGTCGTGACGATGGCTGGCTGGGCAGGGGCTGGGCTGGGGGGCAGGGGCTGGGCAGGGGCTGGCCAGGCCAGGTCCCATCGATGGCCCGGCACGCAGCACCCCGCCCGCTCAGATCGGGTCACGCTGGCACCGGCAGTCCCGCCAGCCCCAGCAGCTGGGTAATGGCCAATGATCTTGACGGATTCCCAGCGATATGTACTGAAATGTCGTCAAGATCATTGGAGAGCGGCGCACATCAGTCCACGGGGCCCAGTTACGGGGCCAGCCGGTACACCGAGATGCCGTCGGCCTGGTAGTCAAACCGGAAGCCGGTGGCGAGCAGGTAACGGATCGCATACGGATGCTGGGCCGGCATGTCGACGAGCGCCCAGCCGACGTGCATGGCGCGGACGTCACTCCGGGCGGCGGCCAGTTCCGCCTGGGAAATCTGCTGCCCGTTTCCGCTGGCTGCGGGCGCGACCGGGATCGCCTGCTCGGACCTGATCAGCTGCGCGTAGAACGCATGAGCCTGGATGCCATTGATGGTCTTGCTCGGCACCCACGAGGTATAGGAGATCGCCCGCGGATGACCATCGGCAGTCGCGAGGAGCAAGGTCATGGGCCAGAACTGGCTTCCGTCTTCCGGAATGCCGCCGCGCAGGCCGTACGGGACGTCGACCACGATCGAGCCGGAGTGATCGGCGGCGATCGGTCCGTCCACCTGGCTCAGCGTGGTCGGCATGAGCCCGACACCCGAGCCGCCTGACCAGCCTGCCTCGAAGATGGCGAGCACGGCCACCGCGATGACCACCGGCCGGGCGCGCCTGGTCAGCCAGTCCACGGCAGCGCCGGCCAGCATGGCGGCGCCGACCAGCCCGAGCAGCGCGAACCGGTCAGCCTCCCGTAGCGCGGACAGGCCAGGGACAGTCATGAGCCAGGTGTAGGGCATGAGCCAGGAGACGTGCACCCCGTGCAGGTCTGCCGCGAACGGCAGGTATCTGTGGTTGCCGATGTAAAGAGACGGCCCGAGCGCCAGGACGGCGCAGCCCAGCCAGAGCAGCGCGAAAAGCCACGCGGGGCGACGCCGCCAGGCGGCAGCCAGGCCGAGCACAGCGAGAACGGTCAGCGTCAGACCGAACAGCGGCATGCCCTCGCCGGTGGCCGAGGCGGCCAGTCCGTGCAGCCCGAACTGCGCGACCCGGGCGGTCGGCGCGAAGAGGCGGAGGACGCCCACCCCGTAGAGCACGCCATCGAGCGCCAGCAAATGCGGATCCGCGCTGGCCTGGCCCGCCAGGTACTGCTCGGCCATGGCAATCAGCAGCGGGCTGGCAAGCACGGCGGCAACCAGCCCCCCCAGCGCCACGACAGAGAGCCTGGTCCGGGCCGGGTAGGCGGCCGGGGCGGAGACTGCGGCTGTGGCGCCGGCCTTTGTGATACCGGCAGTTGTGGTGCTGGCATCTGGGGCGCGGGCATCTGGGATGCCGACGGCGCGCCGAGGTGCGGTCGCGGTGCCGAAACCCGCGAGCCAGGGCAGCAGGACCACCGCGGCCAGCAGCAGGGCCAGGACCGCGGACTCCTGGTTGACTAGCAGCGAGGCGCCAAGGACTAGGCCCAGGATGACCGCCTGCCGGCGGCCGGGGCGGCGTCGCAGCCGGACGGCCGCCTCCAGCGTCATGGGCAGGAAGGCGGTACCCAGCGCGATGTTGAGGTGATACCAGTCCTGCCAGCCGAGCATCGAGGACAGCCCGAACAGCGCGCCGGCGGCGACCGCGCCCGGGCCGGCCAGCCACAGCCGGGCGGCCCGGTACATCACGTAACAGGCCAGGCCGGGCGCCGCGACCGTCAGCACCGTGAAGACGGCCGACGGGCCGAACACCAGCGTGAACGGGGTCATCAGCAGCCCGACGAGCGGCATGGTGGTATCGAACGCCAGCTGGATGCCGACCGGCGCGGCCATCTGCCGGGTGAAGAAGGGGTTTCCCAGGTGGACGACCTGGTGGGCGATCCACTGCAGGTCCCATACATAGCTGGCCACATCGCGGGACTGCGGCAACGAGCCCGTGATGTATGTCGCCCGCGGCCAGGTCACGGCGACGCCGGCGGCCAGATAGGCAACGATCAGCGTCAGGTGGCGGACCCAGGGCCGGGACTGGACTGCCCACAGCAGCCTGCCTGGTCCAGGCCGCCCGGCCTGGCCAGCGCCGGATCTGAGCTGGACCTCCCCGAGCGCGCTGTCAGGACCGGCCTGGCCGGAACCGCCGGAGCTGGCGGAGCCGCTGGAGCCGCTGGAGCTGGCGGAGCCGCTGGAGCCGTCGGAGCCGCCGTGGTCCGCAATGGACGGGCCCGCGCTGGCGTTACCCGGTCGGTTCATCGGCTCATCCTGTCCAGCATCTCTCCGGCAGCTTGCCGCCATCTGCGATCACGGCCTGTCCCCTGCGGGCGCTCCGGAAGTTGGCGGGGTGCCAGCGACGCCGCGGCGCGGCCCATGATAGCGGCAGGGGGATCGCCGCCTGCCCCCGTCGCTACGCAAAGTGGCGTCACGGGGCTAAGGGGTACAGTCCGCCTGCCCATGGGGCTGGACGTGCGATCAAGCGGGCTGCTGGTGCTCAAGAGCCTGCGTTGCCTTGCGGATGGCCTGATACTCGCGGGGCCCGTGTCGGGTTTCCGGGGCGGCCTGGCGGGGCATTTTCGCTCGCAGCGGTTCCGTTCATCGCGAGAGCCGCAGCATCGGGGCAGGTGCGCGGGAGGTGAGGAAGTCGAGCGTGGTGCTCCTGCCCTGGGATCCGGCGAGCGTCGCCATCGCCCGGCGCCGGCTCATCGAGGAACTGCTCGCGGCCGGGATCTTCGATGCGGCCATCGGCGATGCGGCGCTGGTGGTCAGCGAGCTGCTGAGCAACGCGATTCGGCACGCTCGCCCGCTGCCCGGAGCGCAGCTCCAGGTGGCCTGGGCGCTGGCCGCCGGGTGCCTGGAGGTCTCGGTCAGCGACGGCGGCAGCCCGACCCGCCCGCATGATTCCCATCCCTCGCTGTCATCTCTGGGCGGCCGCGGGCTTGGCATCGTCGCGCACCTTTCGGACAGCTGGGGAATGCGGGACGACCGAACCGGCCTGACCGTCTGGGCGATCATGGCGGCGCCACCCCGGTACCGCAGCGGCGCCGCTGGCCACCCGATGTAGCGACCGCGGCACGAAACGCCGACGTCAGGCGTAATCAGCCCGCGAACTGGTGATACTCCCTCACAGGGGGCATCACGCCGGGACACCGGCGACTGCGGGGGGGATCGTGAGCCACACTCATGGCGTCGACAGCGAAGTTGGCAAGCTCAGAACGGTCCTGGTCCACCGGCCCGGGCTCGAGCTGCGGAGGATCACCCCGCGGAACCGGGATTGGCTGCTCTTTAACACCATCCCGTGGGTAAACCGCGCGCAGCAGGAGCATGACACCTTCACTCGCGCGCTTCGCGATCACGGCGTCGAGGTCCTCTACGTGACCGAACTGCTCCAGGACGTCCTTGAGTACCAGCCCGCCCGGGACGAGGCCATCGCCTCGGTCCTGGCCGGCGCCGCTCTGGGCGATGAGCTCCGGGGGCAGCTTCGCGGTTATCTGGATAACCTCGATCCGGAAGACCTGGCCGAGGTCCTCATCGCGGGCCTTACCCCGGCCGAGCTGAGAATCGGCCGGGGCGTGGTCTTCGAGCTGCTCGATCGGCATGACTTCGTCATCGATCCGCTGCCCAACCTGGTGTTCTGCAGGGATACAAGTTTCTGGATCAGCGACCGGGTCGCAGTGGCCAGCCTGGCCGCCGCCGGACGGTCCAGGGAATCCAGCCTGATTCGGGTCATCTACGAGTATCACCCGAGGTTCACCGGCACCAAGAGCCTCTACCTGCCCCACCTTGAGCACGTGGAAGGCGGCGACGTCCTGCTGCTGGCGCCCAGCGTGGTGGCGGTGGGGGTGGGAGGCAGGACCACCGCCGCCGGCGTTGAGCGGCTGGCGCGCCGAGTCTTTGACGCCGGCCTCGCGCACACCGTGCTAGCGGTACCGATCGGCGGCGCGCCGGGCCACCTGGACACGGTCTGCACCGTCGTGGACATGGATACCGTCGTCATGTACCCGGCCCTGGCCTTCACGCTCACGGCGCACACCATCACCCCGCGCGCGGACGGCATGCGGGTGACCCGCGCCCAGCCGTTCCTGGAGGCGGCGGCGCAGGCCATGGGGATCAGCCAGCTCAAGATCATCGATACCGGCCTCGATCCGCTGGCCGCGCCGCGAAGGCAGTGGGACGACGCGGGCAACGTCCTAGCGCTCGGCAGCCGCCTGGCAGTCTGCTACGAGCGCAACGCCGAGACCAATGATCGCCTCGAGGCGGCAGGAATCGAGGTGATCAGGGTACCCGGCAGCGAACTTGGCAGCCTGCGCGGCGGCCCGCGCGGCATGTCCTGCCCGGTGACCAGGGACCCGGCTGCGGAGCCGGACGCGGCCGAGCCGTTCAGCGTGTCGGGCAAGCTGGGCAGCGCGGCCGGCCGCGCTCTGGCCCCCGCTGGCTCCGGGTTTCCGGAGGAAACCACCGATCCGTGCGTGGCGGGCGCCGGCCGGCAGGAGCAGCTAGCAGCGGCAGGCTAGGCTGCCGATCAGCGAGCCTCGATCAGCGAGCCTCGATCAGCGAGCCTCGATCAGCGAGCCTCGATCAGCGAGCCTCGATCACCTCGTAATCGCCCTTGGCATAGGCCTCACGGATCCTGGTCTTGGCGAACTTGCCCACACTGGTCTTGGGCACTTCGGCAATGAAGCACCACCGCTCGGGCAGCTGCCAGCGCGGCACCCTCGTGGCCAGGAACGACCGCAGCTCCGGCGCCGTCACCGTGGTGCCGGCCCGGACCACGACAGTGGCCAGCGGCCGCTCGCCCCATTTGTCGTCGGCCACCCCGATCACTGCCGCCTCGGCCACGTCCGGATGGGCCATCAGCGCGTTCTCGAGTTCCATCGATGAGATCCACTCGCCGCCGGATTTGATGACGTCCTTGGCCCGGTCGGTAAGTGCGACAAAACCAAGCCGGTCGATGGTCCCGACGTCCCCGGTACGCAGCCAGCCGTCCCTGAACTTGGCCGAGTCGTCGTCCTTGTAGTACGCGCCGGTGATCCACGGGCCGCGGACCTCCACCTCGCCGACCGCCTCGCCGTCATGTGGCAGAACGGCGCCCCCCTCGCCCACCAGCCTGGCTTCCACCGTGCACAGCACGCGGCCCTGGCTGTCGCGGTATCGCCAGGCCTGCGCCTCGGGCGTGCCGGCCGGCGGGTGCGCGACGCTGCCGAGCGGCGAGGTCTCGGTCATTCCCCAGGCATGGACGATCCGCACGCCGAGTTCCTTCTCATACGCCTCTTGCAGCGCATGCGGCACCGCGGATCCGCCGCACGGCACGACCCGGAGCGACGACAGGTCCGCGCCGTGCGCCCGGACGTGCGCCAGCAGCGCGCTGAAGATTGTCGGCACCCCGCCGGCCAGTGTCGGCCGCTCCGCCTCGATCAGGGCGGTTAGCGGCTCCGGCTGCAGGAACCGGTCCGGCATGATCAGATCCGCGCCGGCCAGCACCGCCGCGTACGGCAGGCCCCAGGCATTGGCGTGGAACATCGGCACGACGGGCATGACCCGGTCCTGCTCCGACAGCCCGAACACGTTGCCCATGGCTAGGGCCATCGAATGCAGGTACATCGACCGGTGGCTGTAGACCACCCCTTTCGGCCGCCCGGTGGTGCCGCTGGTGTAGCACATCGCCGCAGCGTCCCGCTCATCCAGCTCGGGCCAGCTGAACGAATCCGGCTGGGCCATGAGCAGCTCCGGGTAGTAATGCACGTTCGCCGACTGGGCAATAAGGTCGGCCAGCACCGAGCGATCCGTTATATCTTCCGGTCTTGTCACGATCACGTGGCGGATGCTCGAGGCATGCGGCAGGACCTGGGCGAGCAGCGGAATGAGCGTGCCGTCGACGATGACCACCTCGTCGTCGGCGTGACTGGCGATGTAACCGATTTGTTCTGGATCGAGCCGCAGGTTCAGCGTGTGCAGCACCGCGCCCATGGAGGGGATGGCCAGGTAGGCCTCCAGGTGCTCGGCATTGTTCCACATGAGGGTGGCCACCCGCTGATCGGCATCGATGCCGAGCGCGCGCAGGGCATTGGCGAGCCGGGCCGCGTTCGCGCCCGTCTGCTGGTAGGACTGGCGCCGCACGCCATCCGCCGTGGCGGTGACAACTTCGCGGTCGCCGTATGCCGAGACGCCGTGTCGCATCAGCGCGGCCACCGTCAGCTGTACGTCCATCATCGTGCTGCGCACTCTGGGCCTCCTGCTATGGCTATCAGGCGGCGCTCACCCCGGAGGCGCCTGAATCATCCTTTGGGGTGGATAGTGCCATGTCAGCGATGAAACGTCACTGTGTCAGCCGACCGAACCTCAGTCAAGCAGGCCGGCATCGACGCGGAGCTTCGCGACAGCGCGCGAGACCGTGCTTTTGACCGTGCCGAGGCTAACCCCGAGAGCGTCAGCAACCTCGGCCTCGGTCATGTCTTCGTAATAACGGAGCACGACAGCGGCCCGCATCCGCTGCGGCAGTCGCTCGACGGCACGGCGGAGACTGTCCTGCAGGTCGCTGTCGTCGGCGTGATCAGCGACGGCCTGATCGGGAATCTCGTCGGTCGGGTACTCCTCGAACTTGCGGCGCCGCCACCAGGAGATATGAGTGTTGATCATGGCCCGCCGGACATATCCGTCGAGGGCGCCCCGGTCCTCGATCCGGCCCCAGGCTAGGTACGTCTTGGCCAGCGCGGCCTGGACGAGATCCTCGGCGTCGGCGCGGTTCCCCGTCAGCACGTAGGCGGCCCGGAGCAGGGACGGGCCGCGCGTCGTGACGTAGTCGCGAAAGCCTTGGTCACCGTGGGCAAGCGCTGTGTCGTTTGAGTCGGCCGTGTCGTTTCAGCCGGCCGTGCCGTTGGCGCGGGCCGTGCGCTCAGTGCGAGTAGTGCCGTTAGTGTTGGATGTGCCATTGGCCACAGTTGTGCCATTCGCGCGGGCTGTGCGATTGGCCGGGCCTGTACCGTTGACCTGGGCAGTGCCGTTAGCATGCCTGGCGCCATTCGCGCGCGCATGCCCGAAAAGGTGATCGCCCCCCACGCTCACACCTCAACGGTACCGGTGAGACCAGCCCTGATGGTCGGCTAGCTGCTGTAACGGCGAGTCTGCTCGCCGAATATAGACAGACGGACATAGCAATTTCGGCCTATCCGCAAAGAGGTGCATGTATGACGTTCGGCCTGAAGCCGGCCGAATCGCTTGACGCGAGCGCGGCAATTACGCAATGTCGTGACGCGGGAATATCCGCCCGAGGAGGGCCGATGCTCGATGGTCGCGGGGGGCGCACGTGCTGCGATCGCTGCGCGAGCACCTCAACCGCCGTACGCGTGGCACGCCGACGGCTGCTGAAGGCTGCGGTCTTCCGGCCCGACGATGTCCCCGGGAGCGGTTTCCCCGACCCGGTGGGCAGCGGGTTTCCCGAAGCCGGCGAATTGCCTCGCATCGTCGTGGGCACGATCGTGGACGCCAGCCCGCATGTCCTCGCGATCGGCCGGGGAACCACCGAGATGCGCTTTGCCCTGACGGCGGACGCGGCGGCCTGGCGGGGTGGCCCAGTGGAGCCTGCCGGGCTCTTTCCTGGGGAAGTCGCGGTGGTGCGCCTGCACCCCGCGCAACGTGACGTGGCCGACCGGATCTGGGCGAGCATAGGCCGGGTGACGGGCACGATCATCGAGCGAAACGGGACCGCTCTGGTCGTTGACATCGGCGCGACCAGGGCACGCGAGGTCGTGCTGGTGCCGCCCCGGGCGACCAGCCGGATCCAGGTCCGGTTCCCGAACCTGGAGCCCGGTTACCTGATCGACGTCATCGGCCTTCGCCGTCCGGACTGCCTTGAGGCGCTGGTGCCCGCCACCTCCCAGCCTGCCTACCGGGTCAGCAGGCTCCCGGCCCCCCCGCTGGTGAGCGGGCACGTGCCCGATGCGATCAGCGGCTCCGCCACCTGGCATGAGCCGTCGGATGAGCCCTACGGGCTGCTCGGCGTGGCCTATCCCGCCCTGGATCCGGACTCGGGATGCGCCGAGGAGCCTGCCGGGGGCCCGGTACCTGGCTTTGTCCGGATGCCTTATCTCTCCGTGGGAAGCCTGCTGCGGATCCGCAACGACTGCACAGGCGCTTCGTGCGTCCTCCCGGTGACCGGCTGCGCCCCGGTCGCGCGGTTGTTCAACGACCGTTGCCTGACCTGTGGCACATCGCCACGGGGCCGGATCGCAGATCTGAGCCTGGCTAGCTTCGTGGCTCTCGGCGGCGAGCTTGAGCGCGGCTGCTTCAACGCGACGATCACGATGGGCCGCTGATGACCCTGACGACCGCGGCTGCGGACGCCCAGATCCCGCTGTTGTCCGCCATGCTGCTCGGCGGGTGCGCCGCGAAGCTGTTCCGGGTGCTGCGGACCCGGACGGTCAGTGCCGCGCTCGGGCCGACCACGCTGTTCCCGTTGCGCCTGCGGCGTCCGGCGGCGATGTTCCTGTGCGCGATTGAGTTCGGGCTGGGCATCGCGCTCATCGTGACCGCTGGCCGGCTCGGCATGGGCGTCCCGGCCAGCGCGGTGCGGCTCATGGTGGCCATCTTGTTTATGGTCGCCACCTGTGCCCTGATTGAACTCCGCAACGCCCGGCCTGAGGCGGGCTGCGGATGCTTCGGCGAGATCAGCACCACGCCGGTCAGCAACCGCACGCTGGCCAGGTCGGCACTGCTGGCTGTCGGTGCGTTAAGCACCATCGGGCTGGCCCCGCTGCAGCCGCCCAAGGCCGGCCTGCCCGTTGCGGCCATGCTCGGCATCCTGGCGGCCGAGCTGGCGTTGATCGGGGCACTGTCACCGGAGATCGGCGAGGGCCTAGTGCGGCTCGGCTACACCGAGCCGTGCGAGCTGCGGCTGCTACCGGCCGAGCGGACCCTTGCCGCATTGCGGAAAAGCTCTCAGTGGCGTCGGCACGCCGGGAACATCACGGCCGATCTGCCCACCGACGTATGGCGGGAACTCTGCTGGCGATACGTCGTGTTCCCCGCCCGGTGCCGTGACCGGGATGCGGAGATCGTTTTCGCCGTCTACCTGAAGCAGCGTCGTCCCCTCATCCGGTCGGCGGTGATCGACTCCGCGACGGGAGAAGTGCTCAGCTGGCCGTTGCCAGGGCGCGCCCCCCGGCTCGGGCGGGTGCAGCGGCCGGGACGGGCGCCTCGGCCAGGAAAGGCAGCTCAGCCGGGACGGGTGCATCGGCCGGGACCGGCGCCGGCGCCACAGCCTGCCACGCGGGGCCGGTGAGCCGAGGCGACAGGGTTCCGTGGTGGCCGCTCAGCGAGGAAGCGTGGGGTTCTCTGCCGTTCTCTAGCGATCTCTAGCCCGGACGGAAGAAAACGCGATACTTTTCGAGACACCGCCGGAAAGGCACGTTCTCCGCTGGCTGCGCGCTCCGGCGGAGTGCGTCAGGCTAGCCGGGTGCTTCGGCCGGCTGGGTCCTCCGGTGCTTCGGCGGGATGAGTGCGTCAGGCTGGCTGGGTACGCAGGAATTTGCCGAAGTGCGGCACGGTGAACGCGATGAGGCCGCGCTCTGAGCTATAGATCAGGCCCTTTTTGATCAGGCTGTCCCGCGCCGGAGAGACGCTCGATGGCTTGCGGGCCAGTTCCTCGGCCACGTCGGCGGTCTGCACCGGCTCGTCGCCGAGGGCGGCCATCGCGCGCATGTACTCCCGCTCGGCCGGCGTCGCGCGCTCGTACCTGCTGCCAAAGAACCCGATCGCAAGCTCGCTCGCCGCTACTGGCGCGGCAACACTGACATCGCCCGCCGTGACCGGGCTCGCCGCCGCGACATCCCAGGTCACCTTGCCATAGGCCTGTACGAAGTAGGGATAGCCGTCGGCTGCCGCATACAAGGCATCCAGGGCGGCAGGCTCGAAATCGGCGCCTTCCCGCCGGGCCGGGGCGATGAGCGCGAAGTCCGCGGCATCCCGGTCCAGCCGGTCGATCGGCACGTACCTGAACAGCCGTTCCGAGTAGCTCTTGCTCGCCGACAGGACAGACGGCAGGTGCGGCAGCCCGGCACCTACCACGATCAGCGGGCCGCCATTCTGGGACAGCTCATGGCAGGCCGCGCAGAGGGCGGAGACGTCACGCGCCGGAACATCCTGCATTTCGTCGACGAAGAGCGCGATTCCGACTCCGAGATCGGCGGCTACGGACGCCGCGTCGGTCAGCAGCTCGGTCAGGTCGATCTCGAGGTCACCGGAGTCAGCCCGGCCGCGGATCGCCGGGACGTCGATGCCCAGGCCAGCCGCGAGCGCTCCCTTGGGAGCGCCCGGATCACGGGAGCCGAACGCCTTGAGAACGCCGAGGAACTGATCGATCCGGTCCGGTGCCCGGTGCCGCGGTGCGAGCTCGCGCACGGCCATGTGCAGGGCGCCCGCCACCGGCCGCCTGATCGACTGATCGGGCCGCGCCTCGATCTTGCCGGTGCCCCACAGATGCTGCATCGCCATCGACCGGAACGCGTTGAGCAGCACGGTCTTGCCAACTCCGCGCAGACCGGTCAGCACCATGCTGCGCTCAGGGCGACCGCGCGCCACACGCTGAAGGACTACCTCGAACTGAGCGACTTCGCGGTCGCGGCCCGCCAGTTCGGGCGGGCGCTGACCGGCGCCCGGAGCGTAAGGATTGCGAACCGGATCCACGCTATCGAAGCCTATGGGCTGATCTAGCAGACTCCCTAGATTCCGCTAGAAAGCGCTAGCCGGCGTGTCGCGGGGCTGCCGGGCCGGCCGGGGACGGGGCCGCCGGGCCGGCCGGGGACCGGGCCACGTGTCCCCGGCGACGGCCCGGCGGAGATCATTTCCTGTACCGATCCAGCTGACTCAGCTTCAGTGCAGCAGCCGGAGCATGTTGGTGGAGTCGTCCACGTAGTAGACGCCCGACCGGTGCGGCGCGATGGCCAGGCCGAAAAGTGCGCCGTTGCCTTTCGGAGTGCCGGAGGAGTCCAGCAGGCGCCTGGCCACCTGGACGCCGCCCGGAGTAGTCTCGACGATCAGCCCGTTGTTCCCGTTGACAGTGAGCACGTCGCCGTTGGGCGCGATCGTCAGGCCGAGCGGCGCGCTCAGCCCGCCGTTCATGGTCACCACCGCGCCGGTGCCCGCCGAGCTGTGCCTGGTGACCGCGTGCGGGATTGCGGTGATCCGGTTCCCCCCGGTGTCGGCCACGTAAAGCGTGCCGCCGCGGCCAAGTCCGAGGCCGGTCGGTCCCACCACGAAAGTCGTGGGATTCGTCTGCTCGGCGAAGCCGGAACCTACCTTTGTGCTGGCCACGACCAGCGGCGCATGGTGGGCAAACAGCCGTAGCCGCAGCCTGACTACGGTGCCGCGGTTCACGACGTGACCGCCCGCCGCGACCGTTCCGTTCAGCACGCTGGTGACGAAGACGTCCGCGGCCTGGCCGCGCTGAACGGCGACCGCGTCCCACGGCCCGTTAATGCCGTGTCCTGTTATCGTCTCCCGCGCAATTCCGTTGCTGTCCAGCACGATCAGGCAGCCGGACTTGGACGTGGCGGCCGTTCCGTCGGTTGATGGAAGGCTGCCGACGATGACCCACCCGCCGCGCAGCGTGACGAGCGCGGTCGTCAGGCCGACGCCGCCCGGGCACTTGCCAGGTAGCCGCGAGGCCTTGAGGCGGGCAAACAGGGTGCGATGACCGCCAGGGGAGATCTCGACGATCGTGGTGCCCGTGCCTTGCTGGTTGGCCTTGTCGTTGAAGTTGCTGACCAGGACGTCGCCGCGGGATAGCCGACCGCGGGTCTGCCGTACTACCGCTACGCCATACGGGTTGACGTCGCCATTGCCCGGCACGGTGGAAGCGATGTTCGTGAGCTGGTGGAAATGGGACAGGTACGACGGCGAGCTGGGAGTGGGCGTGGCCCCCGCGGCAGGCCCGATCGCCAGCCCGGCCGCCGTGACTGTGGCAGTCGCTAAGGCTGTAGTGAGAATCCGGTTGAGCAAAACCATAGGTCCCCCTTCTCGAATGGATCCGGTGCAGCCGCGCGTGGCGGCGGCTGCCGTCAGGGTGCGGGCCGCACGTCTGGCAAGTCCGCCCGAACCGCTGTAGCTGTAACGGGCGCACTACGAACCCGGTTCACTGAGAAAGACGGCTATTGATGGGCTGGCGCGGCACTGTAGTGCAGGCTAGATTCCGTCCGAGACGAGCGTGTCGAGCATCTTCCGCATGGGCTCCGCGTCGCCGCGCATGATCGCAGCGGAGGCCTCGATGTTCCGGGTGGCGTCGAGGTGCTGCCAGGCGAGTGCGTAGCCTGCCTCGCGGGCCAGCTGCTCGAAGAAGGCGCGCTGGGTTCGCCCGTTGCCCTCGCGGAACGGATGGACCGCGTTGACCTCGCTCAGGTGATAGGCCAGCCGTGCGACGAACGCTTCCCTGTCCAGGTCACGAAGGCAATTCTCGCTGCGCAGCGCGCGGAAGATCTCCGCCGCCGACGTCTCTATGTGCTGGGGCAGGCAGAACAGGCTCCCCTTGGCGATGCCGACCGTCCGGATCTGCCCCGCCCAGTCGTAGATGTCGCCGAAGATCCTCCGGTGGATCGCGCATAGGTGCGGCAGGTCATAGCCAGGATGAACAGGTGACTCCCCGAGCAAGATGAGCGCCGCGTGGGTAATCTCCCGTTCAGCGGCCTCCAGCTCCGCAGCCGTGCCCAGCCCGAGCTTGTTGAGCAGGACTCCCGTAACCGGGTCGGCGTACGGATCGTCCACCACTTACGGCTGCCGGTACCGGGCAACTGTCCTGCGGTACAGTTCCGCAGCGCTGATTTCCCCGTCCACGTACGCCGAGACCTCCCGGTCATGATCTGGGGTGAACGGCCCCGGCAGCTCGACCTGGACGGACTGTGCTGCGGAGAGCGCGGAGTCCAGACGTGCGCGCTGCCGGGCGATCGCCTCGTACCGCTCGTACACCTCATACGGCAGGAGGACGGCCTCGGGCTTGCGGTGCGAACCGAAGGCGACCGGCGCCGCCGCCGCACCCTCACGGCGGAAGCGCGCAAGTATGCCGGAAAGCCGCTGCCTGACCTCCGACAGCGGATGCACCTGGATGACAGCAGGATCAGCCACGCAACTAGTGTACTAAAACTTGTACAAGTTTTGCGCGGCAGGAGTGTGCGACCTGTGTTATCGCTGATATGCAGGACCACCGGGCCTTCGCAGCCTCGCCCGAGACGCCGGCTCAGCGTCCCACGATCGTGAAGATGGCCCCAGCGCCCATTCAGCGCGCCACTCGCTCTGCGGTTACGGCCTTCGGCCTGGCCCGGCATCGTTCAGCCTGGCCAGGAAGGCGTTGTAGGCCGCCAGGTGCTCGTCATCATCGATTCCGCCAGGCCCATCTCGCCAGGCTGCCGCCCGGCTCGCTGGTTCGGGCTCCGTGCTGGCCCGGCTGCTGTCAGCATCGCCAGGGGCGGCGGCAACGCTGTGGGCCGGCTGCGAGGCGACCAGGCTGGCCATGCTGGCCCGCCGGGCTGCCTCAAGCCAGCCATGCCCGCTGACGGCCGCCCGGTCGTCCATGCTCCAGAGCAAGTAGACGATCATCATCAGGGCGAACATGAGCCCGTCGCCCGCCACCCACATCACCGCGCCCCCGGCGTGCAGGTCTGCCACTGGGCTGGGCGCCCAGGAGGGCCTGCCGACAGCTGATACGCCGGGGGAATCGGCGCCGCCGTAGCCGAGCATCAGCCCGGTGAACGTGTCGATCGGCATGGCCAGGACGAGAATGATGAACCGCACCGGGTAGGAGAGCCGCCAGCGGATCGGCTCGCTGCCGATGATCGGCAGGAAGAACACGTAGCCGATGATCAGGAAGCCCGCATGCTCGGCGTTGTGCACCGTCTGGTTGGACTCGACGAGGTTGGCGAGGCTCGTCAGGTGGGCTGCGGCGACCGCGGTCGCATAGGCGGCGAATCCGAAGACCGGCCAGGTCAGGAAGCTGACGACGCGGGAACGCACCAGCCGCTTGGTCCAGGTGTGCAGCGGGTTCCTGCTCGCGTGCAGGAGCAGGGTCACCGGCTGGCCGAAGATCAGCAGCACTGGCGCGACCATCAGCAGCATCAGATGCTGCACCATGTGGTCCCAGAACAGCACATCGTCGTAAGCGCCGATTCCGCTCTGGGTGGCCAGCACCACGACGGCCAGGCCGCCAAGGAACATGCCGGTCCGCCAGGCCGGCCACGGCCGGGCCGGATGACGCCGTGCGACCCGGACGACGCCCCACAGGTAGGCGGCAGCCGCCACGCTGGTGAACGCGGTGACGACCGGCGCGAATTGCCAGACCGTGAGGATGGCGTTCCAGCCGAACGGGGGCAGCATGCGACCTCCCTCCCAACCGGGAGCCTACTACGCCACGTAGCAGCGGTATCTACCGGCCGGAGCCGGCTGGTGGCTGCCACGCGGGTCTCGGCCGAACCAGCCAGCGAGCTTGTCGTAGACCGGGGCGTCCGCTGGGACGGCTACCTCGACGCCGAAGCCCTGGCCTCCTCCACGGTATTCGGGGCCGGTCGCCCGGGCCAGATCCCACGTGACCGGTCAGTGATCTGCTGATCGGCGTGGCCGTGCAGCGGCGTCTGACCGCCGCCCCAGGCGACCATCCGTTCGAGGTGGGCGGCGCGCCAGGTGGCGAGCAGCTGCACGGCTGTGGAAGGCCGCCGACCAGTCAGCTGGCAGGTCAGCGGCCGGCGCCTGCCAGTCCGGGGGCTGGCCGCTGGCGGCGACGAGGAAATTGGGCATCGTATGACTGACCAGGTGCGTGATCAGCGCCCGCACGGCCCAGTCCGAGCGGGGCGTGGCGCGGATCCCTGCTCAGGGCGGATGCGGCCGATGATGGCATCCAGCTGGCCGACAGCCTGCCCGAGCAGGCCCAGCGCAGTGGTCTCCCGGCTCATGGTCGGTGCTCCTTCTGGCTGGTGGATGAGCTGGCTGCGCCAATCTTCTCCGTCGCGCTCGCGGCCGCCGCCCAGCCCGCGACGATGGGCCAGCTCGCAAAACCGTCGCGAGTCGGTGAAGTGCGCGGGTGCATGTGCTCTCGCCTGCTCAGGTCGGGAGATATGAGAGGCTATGGATGCCGGGCGGCTTGCGCTAGCCGGGTGCTTGCAACTGCGGACCAGGGGCGGACCAAGGCGGCTCTCGTCACCGAGGCTCTGGACGACTCCGCAGCCAGGAGGGTTCGCCTAGTGGCCGATGGCGGCGGTCTTGAAAACCGCTAGGGCGTTGACGCGTCCTCGTGGGTTCGAATCCCACACCCTCCGCGCTGACCAGGCAGAACGCACCCGAACCCGAACACGCGAGCGCAGCGGCTTCCGCAACGCACGGGTGGCGTGGGGACAGTGTGGGGACAGCCGGTCATGAGCCTGTCTCCTCTGCGTCCCCGGCGACCAGCCGCGCGACCCGCTCAGCGGCGTCCAGGTGCGCCTCAGCGAGCACGTGCGTGTAGTGGTCGGTCATGGCTGCGGTCGGTGTGCCCGAGCTGTTCCCTGCGGATCTTCGGGTCAATCCCGGCGTCGCGGGCCAGTGAGGCCGCCGAGTGCCGCCCCTCGTGCAGCTTGATCACGGGCACGCCCGCGGCGGCGGCGAGCGCCTTGAACCGGCGGGACACGTAGTCCGGCGGCCACGGTGACCCGTCCGCGCGGCAGAAGATCAGGTCATTGTCCAGCCACGCCGTGGAAGCCCGCAGCCGCGCGGCGAGCTGCGCCGGCGGTGCGCCCTGAGCAGTCCCACCGTGGCGGCGTCGAGCCAGACCTGCGGCTCGCTCGGCCCTGGTCTTGGCCTTGCCCTCGGGACCACGGCGCCGCCGAGCTGGAGGACGGCCCGGTCGACCCCCAGGTACCCGGCGTCCAGGTCGGACGCCGGCCCAGCGGAAGCCGACCGCCTCAGCGCGGCGGGGCACCGCGCAGGACCGCCACGCGGAGCATCAGCCCGAGCGGATCGCCCGCACATGGCGGCCAGGAACCGGCGGGCCTGCGCCGCGCTCCACCGCTCGCGCCTCGGGGGTCTCCTCGGGCTCCAGCTCGACGGCGTAGACCGGGTTGAACGGGATCAGTGCCGGTGGGTGACTTCACCTCGAAGTTCAGGACCTCCGCAGGGCGGCGAACACCCGGTGCTGTGAGGCGTTGCCGACCAGCTCCGGCCGCTGGCGGACATCGTCCTCGGGCCGCACCAGGGCCCGGCCCTCGGCGCGCTGGCCGCCGCGATCTCGGCGTTGATCCGCTCGATGCGGTCGAACACGGCCGTGCAGTGCCCGCCGTTCAGCCGCTCCAGCTGGACGTCGGCGAGGACCGGCAGCAGCCAGTGCTGGCCGATCCCTTCGAGCCGGCGCCTGGCCGACGGCCGCAGCCGCTTGTTGCCGTCCAGCCAGGCGGCCCATGCCTCGCCGAACGTGACGCCGCTGGCATCCGGGGTCGAGCGCCGAGCCCGAGGCGACGCCGCACGTCCTCGGAGGCCGGGAGCTGCCCGCCGTGACGGGTGCGCCGACCAGATCAGGTCACCGATCCGTGCCGTGTCGCCGGGGTCCTGGGCCAGGCGCACGAGGTCGCGGATCTGGTCGAGCGCGGTGTCGGCGTCCTCGGCCCTGGCGAACCCGGAGCGGTGCAGCTTCCGGCGCCCCTTGGTCGTGTCAATCCGGATCTCGATGAAGTAATCGCCGTGGTGGCGCTGGCGCAGCTTCGGGCACGAGCTGCCCAGCTGCTTCTTGGTCTCCGGGTCGCGGCAACCGCAGCGCTTACCTGTTGAGCCCTGGGCGGAGTCATTGCATGCCACCGCCAGGTCGTCGGCAAAGCCGAATGACGCCGCCAGGACCAAGCTGGGGACATCCTCGTCACTGCTCGGGCCGTAATGTGCTCAAGGCCGCGGCTAGGGGCGGAGGGTCAAGCTTCCGGTCGCGCATCGCCCTCCGGACCGCCGGAGCTTACGCTCGATCTCGGCCGCCGCCGCTCGTGCCAGTCCGCGGACTGGCGGAGATCTTGCGCCTCATCGTCGGCCATGGTGGCTTCTACCAGCGTCTGGCGCTGCATCCGCGCGGCGCGGATCTCCAAACGGTGCTCTGCTGCGAGCTTCTCGTGCTCACGGAACGCCACGGCTGCAAAACTGCCACGCGACCACGACCTCGCTGCCTCACCAGTGCCGTGGGGCCAGGGCTGCTCGCCCGTGAACCAGAGAGCAGCCCTGAACGCCGGGACCATGACGTCAGGGAGAACCTCGATCGTGTCCTCGGTGCCGATCGGGAATAGCAGTAGCAGCGGTGCCACGTCGAGCGCCCGCGCGAGAACAAGAAGCTCGGGCACCGTGACGACTGCCGGCGCCTCTTCTCAAGCTTTGTGATCACGGTCCGGTCCAGGGGCAAGCCCAGCTCTGCGCACCGGTCGGCGAGTGCCTGCACGGTCATCCGCCTGCCGCTTGCATCGGTGACCTGTGCGCGGTAGCCGGTGATTCGCTTGCCGATATCGGCTGCCATCTTCACGGGCCAGGGAGGGGATTGTGCCACCAGCGCACGATATCCCGAATCAATCGACCTTGACAAGCCTCTTCTAACACGGAAAGCTATGGGCCACCATGGTCGATGATTAGACTAGGAGTAGACCGCAGTGGCACATTCTCAGGCCGCGGCCCGCAGGCCGGGCATGACGCTCGCCGAGCTGGCCGCCCTGCCAGTCAGTTTCGATCTCGTCACCGCCGGGCGTGCTTTCGCCATCGGCCGCAGCAAGGCGCACGGCCTGGCGCGAGCCGGCAAGTTCCAGTGCCCGGTCCGGCGAGTAGGCACGTCCTACCGGGTCATGCGCTCGGATCTGTTTCGCACCCTCGGCGTAGACCCGGCGGCGATCGCGCGGGAGCTGGCCTCGCATGCCTAGGGCTGCGACGCAGGCAGGCGCCACCGGGCAGCGCGTCTGGACCACGCGCGAGGTGCTCGCGCTCGGCGTCCGGATGATGTCCCCACGGCCGGCGAGATCCTCGCCGGGCTGTGCCGCGATGAGTCGTATCGGGCAGTGAAGCGCGGCAGTTTCCCGGTGCCCGTCCTCAAGGTCGGCCGGCACCTGGTGGTGCCGACCGCGCCGATCCTGGCACTTCTCGGCATCGGCCCAGACATAGACGGGGCCGGTCCCGCACCACCAGGACCGGCCGCCATCACCGAGACCGACTGACCTGCTAAGGAAGCCGACTTGCCCACCATCCTAACCAGCACCGATGACGCCGCGCCGCGCTCGCGGCGCGTGCTCCCGGTCGCGTCCGCCAGCCTCTACATGCCGGACGCGCGGCGGCGCTGGACGTGGCTGTCAATCCGCTGCCCGTTCTGCGATCGGGTGCATCTCGGCCGCGTGAGGACGCCTGAAGAGGCGAACGGCCCGCGCCGCATGGCGTGCGTACGGCTAGCGGTGATCGTGGTTCGCCGCCGTTATGGCGCTCCGGGCCGGGGGGTCGCGTGACCACCCCTTACGGGCTGCACATCCTCCCGCAGCACGCCGAGCTGCTGGCGGCGTCCGCCATCCATCCCGACGTGGCCCGCGAGCGCGGCTACGTGTCTGCCGACACCAAGGCGCAGCTTCAGCGCTATGGCTTCGAGGGCTACCAGCGCAAGGCGCCGGGCCTGGTGGTCCCGCTGCACCGGGCGGACGGCTCGGTGTTCGGCTACCAGCTGCGCCCGGACAAGCCGCGCGTGACCGAGGCCGGCACCGTCATCAAGTACGAGACACCCGCAGGCCAGCGCAACGGCATGGACATCCCGCCGGGCATCGGCGACTCGCTAGGCGACCCGTCGGTGCCGCTGTTGGTCACGGAGGGCAGCCGCAAGGCCGACAGCGCCGTGTCGCCGGCATCGCATGCATCGCGCTGTCCGGCGTCTGGGGATGGCGCGGCACCAACGGCAAGGGCGGCAAGGTCGCCATCGCGGACTGGCATGACATCGCGCTGAACGGCCGCCGGGTGGTCCTCGCGTTCGACTCCGACGTGACCGTCAAGCCGCAGGTGCCGCAGGCGCTAGGTCCTCGCCGCCTACCTGGAAACCAAAGGCGCCGAGGTCGAGTACCTGCACCTGCCGGACCTGGGAGACGGCAAGACCGGCCTGGACGACTACCTCGCCGCCGAAGGCGCAGACGGCCTCTGGTCGCTGGTGCACCCCGAACCGCCGGAATCGCGGCGACGCGGTGACGCTTCTCGGGCCGCCAGCGGGTGCCAAAGTGTCTGGCACTAAAGCGAACGGCTCTCTACCCCCCGCGGTGCTTCACACCTGCACACCCCGCCCGCTTGGGCCTCTGACCAGGACATTCTCGCGCGGCTGGTGTGTGCAATGGGGGTGTGCGTGTGGCTTGGTCAGGCGAGCACCGCAACGCAAAGCTCACCTACCTGGCGATCACCAGCCGGATACTGGACGACCCGGTGTCACTGGCCATGAAAGGACTGTCGAGCTCGGGGAAGTCCTTCACCGTCGAGCACGCGTACTGCGAGTTCTTCCCCGCCGAGGCGCGTCATCACCATGACCGCGATGTCGAGAGCGGGCGCTGATCTACATGAAGGAAGACTTCGCGCACCGCACCATGGTGCTGTTCGAGGCCGTGGCGCTGCGTGAGGAACGGGAGAAAACCGAGTCGAACCTGACCGCCTACATCGTCCGGTCGCTGCTGTCCGAAGGCGAGATCCGCTACCCGGTCGACGATGAAAGGGCCGGACGGCAAGATGCGTCACCGGGACCATCGTCAAGGAAGGCCCGACCAACTTCATCGTCACCACGACGGCGACGAGCCTGCACGGCGAGAACGAAACCCGGATGATCTCGCTACCAACCGACGACAGCGCAGCGCAGACCACCGGCATCATGAAGGCCATCGCCGACGGAGCCAGAAGTCGGAGGCCGACTTCTCCGAATGGCACGCCTACGCCGCGGTGGATCGCCGCGGGCAACAAGCAAGGTCGTCATCCCCTACGCCGCGTGGCTGGCCGAGGCCATCCCGCCCGTCGCGGTGCGGCTGCGGCGCGACTTCCGGGCCCTGCTGCGCCTCATCGAGACCCACGCCATCCTGCACCAGCTGAACCGCGCCACCGACGAGTGCGGCCGCATCGTCGCGACCGAAGCGGACTACCTGGCGGTGCGGGCCCTGGTCGCCGACCTGATCTCAGATCAGGTCGGCCACACCGTGCCAGCTGCCACCCGGGAAACCGTCGACGCCATCGCCAAGCTCGATCCAGGCGATGGCGTCAAGGTTCACGACCTGGAGATCCACTTCGGCCTGGAGCGGTCCACGGTGCAGTACCGAGTGGCGTCGGCCCGGGAGAAGGGCTACCTCGTCAACATCGAGGAGAAACGCGGCAGTTGGGATGCTACTGGATCGGCAACTCTCTCTCGGAAGAGCAGATCGTTCTTCTCGCTCGGGTGTGCGGCGCCAGTGCGCCTCTGTGCACAGCTTTCTGCGACGGAGCTGCAGTCAGAGCTGGTGTGCGAGTGTGCGCTTACTGCAGAGAGGGATAAGCGCGCTGTCGGCTGCCTATGTGCGGCGAGCTGCTCGACTAGCTCTCATCGCTATGGGGTTCACTACGCCGGCGAGAAGAGGCTGCGAGTGACTCTAGAGACTACGGCTGCTAAGGCTAGCTGCTACTTCGCTGAAGGGCGCTTGATCGTCACGTCGTTTGACGGCGATCACGTCCGGCAGCTTGCGAGGGAAGCGGCGATGTCTACTAGCTCGGCTACTAGCTCGGCTGGGGTTGGTGGTGCTCCTGCTCGGTCTGCCAGACTGGTGCGCTCACCTGCTAGCTCTGCAACTAGTCCTATCCGCCAGCGACGACTACTACTAGGAGGACAGCTTGACTATGACTCTCACTGAGGCTGAGTCTGCTGAACTCACTCGCTGGCCTCGAAGCCCAGGGCTAGCGGCTCAGTATCTCCGAGTACTTCGCTACAACTCGGCTGCTGATGGCTTGCGCGCTACGTTCATCTGGACGCTTGACTGTCTCGGCTGCGGCGGCGTGTTCGACTGAGTCTTCGCTGACTCATCCTCGAGGGCGTGCTGTGGTGACTGGTGAACGCTATTAGCTGCTGTTGGTGACGTGACTGACTAGGAGCCTGGAGTCTACGGACTAGTGAGACTGGCTGCTCACGTTCTGCGAGTAGACTGTGGTCGTCGCTGAGCTCTCGGTGCTGAGCGCGTTGGCGATGGACTGGTCGTCGGAGTCTAAGCTTGCTGGTTCTCGGTCTCGATGTCGACTACGAAGTTGCTGACGAGCTGAAGGACGAGCTGTCGTAGCTGTAGTGCCTGTCAGCGTCCTGCTGACTGTGAACGGGGCTGAGTTCTGGATCTCGCTGCTGGACTGCTTCAGCAGATGATCGCGGGCTTCGTGTACTCGGACGGCAGATGTCGCGCTCGGCTGTCTTGACGAACTGGGCGGCGTCATGTCGAACTTCGCTTCGGTGTGCTGAGTGGCTGCGATTAGCGTGGCTTGGCTGCTCTCGTCCTGGCGGACGGTGCCAGGTCTTGCTGATTGCGGCGAGCTGGGCGTCAGTGCTGTCGCTGCTGTCTCCGTGGGCGGCGAGAGCAGAGCGGATTGCGGACCGAACGCGGCCTCTCCGCTGCTGAGCGATGACGACCTGCTGACGATGCGGATGGCGCGGCAGCGGCAGCGGCGTGCTGCGGCGTCTTGAAGCTGGCGGCGTTCTGGTGGTTTCTCTCCAGGGCGCTGATGACGGCGAGCCCGCTAGGACGGCGAGGGTGCTTAACCGCTGTTGCGGACGCGGTGGCGCTTGCGGGGAGTTCAGGGGTTGGCGGGACGTGCTGCTAGCCTCTGTGTACGTGGTGAAAGACGGCTCCGCTTCGGCGGGCTGTCTGCTTTTAGAGGCCGCTAGCCAGTGGCTAACTGGCCGCAGGGTGAATGTCCGATCTCGCTACGACAAGGTCTGCGCTTGCTTCTGGAAGCTGTACGCTACTAGCCTCGGCGACGCTGTCCGGCGCGGGCTGCTGGCCAGGGCTGTTGCTGCACCCGGGGCACGGCTCGGCTCCCGCGCAGAAACGTTTCGCTGAGCCTCAGGGGCGCACTCGCAGGGCACGCGGCTATTGCTGCACTCAGGGAAACGTTCAAGGCGCTACGCGCGCGGAACGTTTCGTGAAGGACGGGCACGGGAGAAAACCTCACGTACGCTATACGCTAGGGAAACTCCCGACGTGCGAGAGAATCTGACTGGATGAGATCAGCTCGCGGCGCTCTCTAGATCCGCTCTGGCGATCACGGACTGCCATCGCGCGCGACCGGCTGCGATGAAGGCGCTGCGCTGCGGCTGGGAGCGGCGCGGCTGGACGATGACTGCTGCAGCGAGGAACCCGGCGTCGTAAGCTGATGATCAGCTTGCTTGAGCTGGTTTGCGGAGCTCTCTGAGTCGCTGGCAGAGTGCCTGATTGCTGCTTACCGGCTGACCGGCGCGGAGGCTGACGCGGTGCGCGAGATCTCGATCGAGTGGGTCGCGGGACTCGCTATACAGGACTGGCGTCGCCCGCTCCGGCGGCTGGGACCTTCAGGGACCACAGGGCAACGAGCTACGCCGTCACGCGATACTGCGAGCATCGTCGCTTCGTGTACGGACGGGGAACTAGCCGGCTAGCGCACTGTAGATAACTGCTTCGATGGGCGATAGCGAAAACTGAGGCGCAGGGCCCCGGCGCGCTGTGCTCGGCTGAGTTCTCCTCCAAGGGCACGGCCTGTTTGCGGCCGGACCAAGGGCACCCGCCCCTCCTGACCTGCCCGCCTCGCTCAGACGCGCTCCAGCCCCGGGAAACCGTCTGCGAGTGCCACTGACCGCCGCGCTTGGACTTGAGGCCTTCGGCGTTGAGGTGGTCGGCAATCTGCCGAAGGACTGCCCGACGCGTCGGAAGTTCACGAATCCGGGCGATACGGAGGCCTCGTCGCTCGTCGGTGACAAGCTGGCCGATGCTCGCGTGCTGACCGAAGGCAGGCGACCCGTAGGCGAAGCCACCCTTGGCAGCCTTGGCGGCGCGGCCTTTACGCAGACGCAAGACGATGATGCTCCGCTCGTACTCGTTGACGCGCCGAGGATCTGCCGCAGCATCTTGCGGCCGGGGTCGTCGGGGTCGTCGCGGAGGTTCTGCTCACTGCCGAGGGTGGAGAACACCTCGCGGCTCATCGACCAGATCTCGCGGAGCAGCTGCTCCTGGAGGAGCATGTCACGGCTGAGCCGGTCGAGCTTCGGTATGAGCAGGCCGTCCGCCTGGCCGCTTGAGAGCGATCAGCGCCTCTGGCAGGGCCTCGCGGGTGTCGAGCCCGTTGGATCCGGACTGCCGTCATCGGACCAAGATGCGACGATCTTGTGCCCGTTGGCCTTGGCGTAGGCGCGGACTTCGGCTTCTTGGACGTCGAGTCCGTAGCCTTCCTCGGCTTGCTTGTCGGTGCTCACCCGGAGGTATGCGATCAGCTTCATAGACGTGATCGTATCACAGCTATGTCAATAGATGTAACAGCGAAGGTCAGAGAGTTTCAGTGTTTCAGGACGCCGCAGGAACGATCCGAAGCGATCACCAGCGATCGAGCCTCGCAAAGCCCGTGCGGATCACAAGCGTTCAGGAGAATACTTTGACGTCAAGACTCTCGATATCGAGCGACCCACGGGTGATGCCAGTGACCGGCAGTCTGCTAGACCGCAGCGAGGTCGCAGCCCGGCTCCGCGTGAGCGAAATGACCGTCCGGCGTCTCGGCCGCGCGGGTCACCTGACGGAGGTCCGCGTCGGCAAGCGTGCCATCCGCATCGAGGAGGATTCCGTCGAGCGACACATCGCCGAGCGGCGGGTCACCCGGAACACCGAAGGGAACGATGCAGCATGATCCGCAGTGATGTCGGCCGCATTAGCCGCACCGTCCCGCCGCCTTCAGCGTCGCCACGATCTGCGCCACTGTCCCCTTGTAGGAGCCGGCTGCTGACATATCGGACGCCGTCGGCGACCAGAACCATCCGCCGTCCTGGTAGACGAAGCTTTCCTCTCGCTGCCCAGGCTCGACGCGACCCCGTCCAGCGACACGGTCATGACCGCGATCTGCCCGGCCATCACCGGCTTGCCGACCTTGTACGACAGGCCGGAGGCGGGCGACCTGCAGTCCTCGTGAACGGCGACCCACTTGTGCTCGGGGACCTCGGTCCGGGTCTGAGCGTCGAGCAGTGGGTAGACCGCGGTGTACTGCCCCGCGGCGTACAGGGCGAACAGGTCCTGAGCGGCCGACCTCGCCGCAGCGGCGGTCATCGGCGTGGCTGCCGTCGCGCCGGAGCTGGCGGCTGCGGCGGGCGCTGTCGATGGCGTGCTCACGGCAGGTGATAGATGGCTGCCGCAGCCGGCGACAAGCGCGGCGGCAGCCAGTAAGGCTGCTATGCGGATCTTCATTTTGGAGACCAGGTCCTTCCTTCGCTCTCCGGCGGATTAGGGATCTTGGCCCCGCAACGTGTTGCTGCCCGTGCGGGGCCGTCTGCTACTGCGGGTCTGGTGCGCTGCGCTGGTGTCGCCGCCTGGGCGGGCGGCCTCCTCGGCGATGACGGCCACGGGGATGACCTTGCGCGGCGCCTCGATCGGGAGCTGCCGCGGCGATGACTGTATGTCGCGGATCGGGTGCTGAGTGGCCTGATGCTGGAAATAGCGGCGCACCACCGTGCCGAGCCGGACGGCGCCGTACAGCGCCGCGGCGGCGGCCACTGACAGCCGCGACTGCTCCTGCGACCCTGGCCAAGCGCGCCGCTAACCACAACGGCTCACAACGCGCAGCTCACTGACGAGCATCGGTCACGTGTTCTAATGAGCTGATGGCGGATGTGCGGCGGCCGGACTGGTGGAACTACCCGACCGCGTGCAGGAATGGCCATCCGTGGGGACCCGGCCGGGTAACCGTCTCGTGGATGCCTTGTGACTGCCCGCCTGCCAGGGCGGCACAGGCGAAGGGCCCGGGGCACCTGCGGGTGTCCTGCCGGGCGGAGGGTTGCCCGAGCGTGTGGTACAAGCCGAAGCATGAGCCGGGGCAGGCCGGTCGCGAGACGCGGGGCTAACGACCGCGAACTCAGGTGGGATTGAGTTCAGCGATCATCCGCTCGATGTGCCCGCGAAGCCACTGCTCGCTCTCAGCCGTGTCGCCGGGGCCTCGATTCATGATGACTATGACATGCCGCATCGCGATGTCTGGGTCAACGGCTGATCCGTGATGCGCGAGCGCGTTCACGATCGTTGCGGCCAGCTCGTAGCGCTCAGTTTCCAGGGAAGCAAGCGCCATGTAGGCGACGCGCCGCGTCTCGTCCAGGTCGCGTCGGCGACTGTCCTCTGCCTGCACCGCTTTGATCCGGTGTTCCCTGGCAAGATCGATGACCCGCGTAACAGCTGCACCCAAGAAAGCGAAACCAGCAGCAGTCAGGGCAGCCTTAGATGGAACGCCCAGCAGCAGAAGGACAACCGCAGCGACGGCGAGAAGCGCAGCGGACAAGTAGTAGCGAAGCGCCGAGAGAACCACTCGCACGCGCACAGGCTAGCTGGGCACGATCCGGGATGAACGCTGATCGCGTCCCCAGACGGCTAGGTCCCGGCTGGGTCCGGGCCGGGGTCCGCGGTCCACCCGGCGACATCGTTCTTGAGACGCGCCACCCGAACGCCCGTAGCAGGCGGAGGCGCAGATCCCGGGAAGCTGCAGGTGGTTAGAGCCGGTGCCGGATCCGGATGCCGAATGGTCCCGGGGCGGTGATGTACGGGCCTCGGCCGCGTCGATGACCGGCCTGGCGATCGCGGCGGTCAGGACGACGGCCTAGATCGCAGGCGACGGTCCGAGCTTGTCAATCTTGTCCTGCCTGGCGTCGGCAGCCGCTCTCGGATTGAGCAGGCTATACAGCTCATCGAATCGGTCGCGCAGCGCCGCCCGGCTCACTTCCAGTACCTTCACGTCCGGGACCGCGCCACCTTGGTAGTTGTAAACGACCACCACGTTGCCGTTCACCAAGACGTAATACGCAGGCTTGACCCAGTATGCATAGCTCTTGGCCTGCCCGGTTCCCGCGTCAGGGGGCTTACTCGGTGCCTTGCACTCAACCAGGATGAGGGGCTTCCCCTCTTCGAGAGTCTGGGGGCCATCCGCGAAATAGATGAGGTCGGCTTCAACGGTCTCGCGATGAACGCCTTCCCAGCGGTTGATTCGGAATCCAGCCGCTTCGTGCTCGTCGTCGTAGCCGAGGGCATGGAACAGGGGGCTGGCGAAGTGCATCTCTACTTCGCGCTCGGAGTCCAGTCGGACGGACGCGAGGTGCTCGAACCAGTCCGCCGTTGGCCTGGGCTCCGGGCTGTCGCTGCGTGGTGCCGGAAGCTGGGGCAGGCTGAGCAGCACCCAGTCGTCAGGTCCCGCTTTGCTGAGGGCTGGCTGCGCCGTTATGCCCTGATCAGCGAAGAGGCGGGCGACGAGTTCCTTACGTTGCTCTGACCATGCCTGGAAGCCGAACAGATCCCTTAGGCGGTGAGAGAGCACCCTGCGCGAGCCTTTCGGGCTCACCTCGATCGATCGCCGGATAGTGGCGGCCACGTCCAATGGATCTTTCTCCCTGGCCATGATCATTCTCCCCTTCAGGCTGGCCAGCTTCGGTGGGACCTCATCAGCCGCCCGCCTGCCAGTTCCCGGTGTAGGACGCCGGTGATTCGACGGTGCAGCGGAAGTTAGCGGTGCGGCGTGAAGGACGTCGAGCAGTCGCCTGTGCGGCTCCCCTTGGTCACGCGGACACTGACCTTCACCTTGTATCCAGGCGTGGCGCCGCTGATGTAGTAGGGGATCGACGCGCGTCCGCGACTGCTGGCCTTCCTGTAGTGCGTCGTCTTGGTCGTCCTGTAATGCGCGACGGTCTTCACCTTGGCGTAATTGGCCGTGCTCACCCGCACATCGGTCGTGGTGTAGTCCTTCGGATGGCTGTTGCTCATCGACGCATGACATGGCAGTGGCGCCAGCGTGGATGATGCCGAAGCCGAAGGCCCGGGCACGACAAGGCCAAGGACCGCGGCTGGTAAGGCGGCTGCGGTGATCATGCGCTTCACGCGCTGCTTCATGCTGCTCCCAATCAACGGGGCGCCTGGTGCGCGGCTTCGCCGGGGGCAGAGGTCGCGCGAGTAGTCATTCGCTAGCCCTTCCTGGCTGGCGTTGCGTACGACGCCTAGATGATGATCGGGGGTTACCCCGGGGACTGGGTAGGGGCGAACGTCCCGCGCTGGGCGGCCCCCTCTTTGGTTCATGACGACGATGATGACGGCGAGCATCGGATCTCCGCTGTGGTGATGGTGATAGTTGCGAGGCTGGTGCGGGGCGCCTCGATCGCGCGGCGCTGCGGCGCTGTGATCGGCTGTGAGGGCTTGGCCGGGGCGGCCTGGAGAGCTGGCCGGCCCGGTAGTGGCCGCCAGATCGTGACCACCACGAAACGCAGCGCGAAGCGGTACAGCGCGAAGGTGGCGACGGCGACGCCGGCCAGGCCGAGAGCGAGCACGGCCGCGTGCGCGATGACGAACAGGATCACGGCCAGCCCGGCGGCGACGGCCGCGGCGACCAGGACCAGGACGCCGAGCCCGAGGCTTTCGTCCGGGCAATGGGTGTGACAGATCTTGCTCATGGTCACTTCTCCTTGCTGCGGTAGGCGATGAGGCTGCGGACGGCCTGGTGGACCTGCTTGGAGCCGAGCACCTGGCGGCTGCCGCTGCCGCCGCACCGGGTGCACGGGCCGAAGCGCTTCTTGCCGCTCAGGGCGTTGACCTTCTTGCCGTTGCACTTTCGGCAGGCCGCGAACGGCGTCACGTAGGCGCGGATGGCCCAGATGACGACCACGGCCACGATGATCAGGAAGAGATCCACGGCTAGCTCCTTTCTGCTGATGCGGCGCCGGCGGCGAAGCCCTCGCCGTATCCGTCTTGGTGGCCCTCGCGGTATCCGTCGCGGTGGCCTTCCTGCCACGCCTCCCGCCACGCCTCGCGCCAGATGACGCAGTAGGGCCGCTCGCACTCCTGGTCGCGGCAGGCTTGGTAGGGGTGGCCGTTCACCGCCATGCGGGCCTCCTGGCGGCGACCGGGCGGAACCTGCCGCGACCCGCGACCGTGCAGGTCAGCGTCGTGGTGCGGGTCGCGGCAGGTCGCGGCAGCCTGCGTTTCCGCAGGTCACGGGCGGTCGCGCGAACGCGACCCGGTAGCGGCACGGTCACCGGCTCGCCGCCGCCTGGACGTCGGCCCGGCGGCAGCCCTTGAGCGCCTTGCCGAACTGCTTGACGTCCACGCTCGGGACGCCGGCGGCGCGGCACTGAGCCGAGACTGACTCGGCGGTCGCGTCGGCGTGCCGGTCCGGCATCCGGGTCGCGAGCCGCTGCGCGAGGATCTGCCATTGCAGCCCGGTGTCGGCGCCGAACACGGCCAGGACATCGGCGAGGATCGACGCGGCCTCGGGCGGCACGTCGCCGAGCGCCATCCCCGAGAGGGTCCCGGCGCGCTGGCGGATGGCCCGCGCGGCGATCAGGATGCGCTCGGCGTCCTGGCCGTCAGCGAGGTAGGTCCGGACGGTCGGGCTGGCGTCAGAGGCACCGCGCAGGATGCCGACGCCCTTGTACTGCGGCAGCAGGGTGGAGGTGTCCAGCCCCTCCGAGTAGGCGCCCTGCCCGAGGCACATCTCGCTGACTTGCCAGCTCGAGGTCCGCAGCCCGAACCGGATGGCGAAGTTGTCGCGGAACGCGGTGAACCGCTGGCCCAGCTCGCCGCCGCCGCCGATGCCTGACGGCTTCTGAGTCGAGCACAGCAGGATGATCCCGGCGCCGGGCGCGACCTTGATCAGGAACACCAGCAGGGCGGCGATGTCCTTGCTGATGTCGCCTAGCTCGAAGTACTCCTGGAACTCCTCCAGCACCAGGACACGGACCGGCATGCCGTAGCGGGGATCGCGGGCGATCTCCCTGGTGAGCTTGCCCTCCGGCAGACGTCGGTGGGCATCTCCGAAAGCCGCTGGTAGCGGCGCTGAGCGTCGGCCTTGATGGCCTCCAGCGTCCGCAGCAGGATCTCCGGCGGCAGGCCCTGCCGGGTCGGCGTGAGCCCGAACGCGCACGAGTCGGCGACCAGCGAGAACTTCCGCCAGTCCGGCGACCCCTTGGCGTCGAAAACGTCCAGCTTCACGTACGGGTCCAGGGCGCAGTACAGGGTCAGGAGCCGGGCGGCGAACGTCTTGCCGGCCCGGGGCAGCGCCGACACCAGCACCGAGTTCCACATCAGCGGGACGGTCACGAGCTGGCCGCGCTCATCGAGGCCCATCGGCGCGGGCTTCCAGATGTCCGTGGGCGGCAGGCCAGCAGCGGGGTCCGGCCGACCGGGACGGCGAGCGGGTCCCGGTCGGCGACCCACAGCGTGTGGCGGCGGTAGCTGGTCGGATCGCGCCGGATGAAGACCTGGCTCTCGGTGACGTCCAGCCCGGATGCGATCTTGTCCTTCGCCTCGATGGCGTCCTTGAGGCCTTGCCGTAGGGCAGGTCGACCAGGACCAGGTGCCGTCGCCGTCGCGGGCCATCCGGGTGCCGAACTGCACCTGCTGCCCTGGCCGGTCCGGGTGGCCGAGCCGGCCGAGTAGTAGGCCCTGAGCACCACGTCGGAGTTCAGGACGCGGAAGCGCGGCTCGACCACGGCCTTGCCGATGATCGGCTGGTCGGCCGGGCGGCCCTGGCGGGCCAGCCGGCAGCGTCACCGCGGCGGCGATCAGCCATCCCCACCAGGGCGCGAACGGGCCAGCAGGACCACGGCGACGGCCAGGCCGAGGATCTCGCCGGCGAGGATGACGCCGCGGACCTTGCGGACCTCCTTGGACTCCTTGTGGAGCTTCATGTACTCGCGGGAGTCACCGGCCGCGGCGGCCTGCGACCGCAGGCCGTGCGCTTCCAGGTGCCACCACCAGCGGATCTGCCGCCCGGTGAGGCGGAACACGCCGATCACCGCCCACATGAGCGCGGTGACCAGGTAGGCGGGCGAGCGCACGCCGTGATACCGGGCGCGGTGCCAGTGCCGGCCAGCGTGGTACCCGGCCGCCGCCCGGACGCCGGCCAGGGTGCGCAGGTGCGCGGGGATGATCGGCGCAGCTCGGCGGCCGATGCGGTGACGTCAACGTAGATGGGCGCCGCCGGGGCCGGTACTGTCCGGTCGTCCAGCTTGATCTCGTAGGAGGTGTCACCGCGCACGGCGGGGAGCACCTCGGGTACATCGGATACGGGCGCGGGTGCGTCCTGGTGCGGAGCGAGTTCGGCCATCTGGCCTTCGTCGCCTGGGTTCGTTGTCATTCTTGATCTCTCCGATTCGGTTGGGTTGGGGAGCCGGTCCCGGGTGCGCCTGGCGGGTTAGCCGGGACCGGATTGCGTTCAGTCGGGTTCGCCGCGCAGCTCCGCGCGCAGCCGCGGATACTGCGCCCGGCCGGGGTCAGCGTCTCCAGGTACGCCTGTACCTGGCGGGCCTTGTCCTGGCCGATGTGCAGCCCGGCGGATAGAGCGGATGCTCGGGACGTCACAGCGGCGAGCTCGGCGGCGAACAGGTCCGCCGCGGCGTGGCCGTGGCCGTTCAGCCCGGCGGGCGCCGGGTACATGCGGGTACACCTGCCGGGTACGGGTACGGGTGCGCCGCCAGGTGCGGCCCGGGTACGGGTCAGGTGCGGGTGCGGCCTCCGGGTGCGAGCGCAGCAGGTGGGTCAGGGCGGCGCCGAAGCCGAGGGTGATCACCGGGAGGCAGGACACGAGCATGACGACCGGCCACGGCGCCCGGGCCGCGTGCGCGGCGGCCAGCAGGTGGTAGATGACCTGGCCGGACATGCCGAGCGCCAGGGCGCCGATCGCGGAGCGGCGGGCGAACGTGCGGGCCCGGGCGGGGGCGCCGCGGTGTCAGCCAGGCGCCGAGCGCGTAGGCGCCGTACGCTTCGACCCGACCGGCAGCGTGATCGCGGTGTTGATCACGAGGCCGTCCGCGATGCCGGGCAGCGGGTGGATCGAGGCCGAACCCGCACAGGCCGCCGAGCCCGACCCACCCCGACCAGACCGCGACGGCGGCCGGGGCGGCGATCAGGAACAGCGGCCAGCGCGGTAGTGCCTTGGCGGTCACCGGGCACCTCCGCGAGGCTTGACGCCGCACAGCGGGCAGCACCGCGAGGCGCCGCCCTGCCGCTTGATCTGCCGCTCGCGGCCGCGGCCGCCCGGCCAGGTACGCGCGAGCTCGAACCCGATCCCGGCGTCGCGGATGACGGTCATGAGCCTGGCGCCGCTGCCCTTGCGGTGCAGCCTCAGCCGGGCCTGGACGCTGCCGGGCGTCCAGCCGAGGTAGTGCCGGGCGTGCTTGTACGGGCGGTCGAAGTGCAGCAGGTACACGGTCCCGGTCACCGCTGCACCTCGCAGCCGGGCTGGCGTGCCTGGCGGAGCGCCCTCTCGTACCGCTGACGTGCGGAGGGTCACGCCCATCCGCTCGGCGGCTGCAGGCGGGTGAGGCCCCAGGACCGCAGGTCTGTGTAGTCCTGCAGGCGCGCCTCGAAGCGGGTCTGCGGAGGCAGCTCAGTCGTGACGGCGCTCACCGCTCCACCTCCGCGCCGAGCTGGCGGGCCAGCCCGAGGTAGGCGTCGGTCCTGTCGAGATCAGCGGCGTGGTCCCAGCACAGCCCGGCCGGGTCCTCATCACAGCCGGTGCAGTCAGCGCCCGGAGTGCGGTACTCGATCGCGTCGGCGAACACCTGGGCCAGGACGGCGCGCTGGTCAGCGGTGAGCGCGGCGGCCTGGCCGCCGTTCCCGGCCGCCGCCCGTGTGATCAGCCCGGCGACCACAGCACAGACCTGCGGCTCCCAGTTGGCCAGCCACGCCAGGATCCGCCGGTCGTATGACGAAGGGCTGCCGAGGTCGACCCCAGCCGCCTCGCACGCCCGGAACAGCATCAGGTAGGACTCCTGGCCGATGACGCCGCGCTGGTTGCTAGCCCGGGCGGCGTCGTAGATCGTGCGGACGGCGGGCAGCTCGGCGGCCTGCGCTGGTTTCAAACGGGCGGTCACCGGGTCACGTCCAGCACGAGCACGGACGGGGCGATCGCATCGAGCCCGTCGACCACGCCGGCCAGCTCGCCCCGGGTGATCAGGCCCTTGCGCTCGGCGCGCATGAAGCGGGCTAGGTGGTAGCCGTTCGCGCCGTCGCAGGCCGTGCCGCCGCGCGTCCAGCAGTGGCCGCAGCTCACCAGCCCGGCGCCCTGCTCAATCAGGGCGTGCAGCGTGCGGCGCAGCGTGCGGCCGGTGCGGGCCCGCTCGATGCGGGCGGTCTCGTCGGCCAGCTCGGCCGATGTTGCCGTCCTCTCGGGCGGCTGTGGGATCGTGTCGTGCATGGTTTCCGTCCTCCTAGCTGGATGGATGCCAAGGGCCGCCGCAGCGCTCTGAACGCATGCGGCGGCCCGCTTGTAACTCGGTTTGGTGGGGACGTCGTGGGGACAGACGGCGTGAGACCAGCCGCGTCCAGCGGCTACCAGCCGCTACGGGCATCAGGTCCGTGACATGCGAAAACGCGGTCAGCCGCGGCCGGGCGCGACAGCCGCTACGGGGCTAGGGGCTTGAAAACCGCTAGGGCGTTGACGCGTCCTCGTGGGTTCGAATCCCACACCCTCCGCCGCGGGTTACCGACAGAACTGCCGGTGTCATAGCGACAGAACTGCTTCGGTGGCCGCTTCTGAGTATGCCCGCAGGGTCTGACATTGGCTCTGATCGCTGTGTCGTCATGTTTCTGGGGTTCTGGCGGGGCTGTTGCGTTGCTGTCGGCCCGCTGGGGGCGTGGCTGCCCGGCCGGAGTTCGTGCTGGTCAGTGATGGCGTTAGGGCGCGCGCGTTTACCCGTCGGGGAGGTAGTCGCCCAGGCTGGTCCGGCGCCGCCGTGCCCGGCCGGCGATCCGGGTCTTGTCGGCGGGGGTGAGTTCCCGCCAGGCGCGGATCTTGCGGATGTTGGCGGCGGCTAGCAGCAAGGCGGTGAACACTGACTGGGCGGCGATGCCGCGGACGCGGCGGCGGCCGGGCTGGGCGAGTACGGTCGCCGCGGGTGTCACTGGAGAAGGTCAGCGCCCGGTTCGCCGAATACCGCGACGCGCTCGGGCTGCCGGAGAGCGTGTCGCTGCACAGCCTGCGCCACTCCTATATCACGCACCTGATCGAGGACGGCTATGACCCGCTGTTCGTTCAGCAGCAGGTAGGCCACTGCTACGCCTCGACGACCGCGCTGTACACGTCGATGTCGTCGGACTTCCGCAACCGGACGCTGCGCGCGGCGCTGGATAGGTCTATCCAGGCCGCCCTGGGCGGGGATGCCGCACGCAGGAAGGGGGATCGGTGATGGCGCGGCGGAAGCTGGACTTCCACTGGAACCTGCGGCGGCTGATGGCCGCCCACGAGATGTGGAAGACCACCGAGCTGGTCCCGCTGCTGCGCGAGCGGGGCGCGGAGCTGTCGGCGTCGCAGGTGTATCGCCTGGTCACCGACAAGCCGGAGCGGCTGTCGATGAAGGTGCTCATCGCGCTGTGCGACATCCTCGACTGCACCCCCGCAGACCTGATCGACCCCTACGTCGAATCGGCCGCCCGCCGCAAAACCGCGGGCGAGTCTGCCGCTGCGGCTGTGGGCGCGAGGTCACCGCTGGCGAGCGCGGGCGATGCTGGTGGTGCGTCCTGGCCGGGCTGGTCACCGATGCCCTGGCCGGACCCGACGGAGAGGTGCCCACCCGCCTGCGGCCGCTGGCGGACGGGCTGGTGTCGATGCGCCGTCCGCAAAGCGGCGTGGTATGGCTACGCCGGAGCGCGATAACGCGCGAGACCTTGCGGGACTTGGCCCGAGATAGCATCCCCTGCAGCCACGCCGCCCTCGATGCCACCGGGGCGGACCGCGCTGTCGAATACCTGCGCTCGCTGCTGGTTCATTACGGCGCGCTGCCGCCCCGCGATCGGCGCCTGGCCGACTTCCAGCGCTGGGCCGCCGCCAAGCTCGACGGCGTCGGCAATGCCGGGCACCGCCAGCTACTCGAACGGTTCCTCCGCTGGCGCCTCCTGCGCCCCCTGCGCTCCGGCACCACCACCGCGCCGCTCGGCCACGGCCCCTACCAGCGGGCCAAGCAGCGCCTCACCGTGGCCATCGCTTTCCTGGCCTGGCTGGAGGACCGCGAACGGCAACCCCGGTGAATGCACCCAGCACGATCTCGACGAGTGGTTCAGTGCCGGACCCACCACCCGGGCGGCACGTCATCGCCTTCTTGTCCTGGGCCCGCCAGCAGCGCATCATCTGCGACGTCGACGTTCCGGTGATCAACACCGAAGGGGCGGGGGCCTGCCCGCCCGGACCCGACGCCCGGCTCGCGGCGATCCGGCGGCTGCTACTCGACGACACCCTCGCGCGCGGCGACCGCATCGCCGGCTGCCTTGTCGCGCTTTACGGCCAGCAGGTCAGCACGATCGCCGCGCTGCGCACGACCGATACCTCCTGCGCCGCCGGCGCCACCCGGCTCAAGCTCAGCGCGGACTGGCTTGACGTTCCCGAGCCCGTTGCCACCCCGCTGCGGGAACACCTACGCAACCGCAGCAACACGACCACGGCAGCCAACCCGGCCTCGTCGTGGCTGTTTCCCGGGCAGCTCGCCGGCGAACATCGCAGTTACCGCCGGCTCGTCCGCGTTCTTCACCAACTTGGCATCCCTGCCCGGGCGAGCCGGCTGGCCGCATGGCGCGAGCTCGTCCGCAGCGCATCACCCGCGGTCCTGGCCGACGCGCTCGGCGTCTCGCCGGGCAACAGCGATGCGCCACGCGCTCCTCGGCGGCGCCGACTGGTCCGCCTACGCCGCTCGAAGACGTGCTCACACCCCGGACGACAAGACGTCGTAGTAGGCCATCGTTACGGAGTGTCACCATCCGCCTTGGAACGAGCATGCAATATCCGTCGATCGGATCGGCCGGGAACCCGTCGCCAGCGGTGTTCTGCGTGGGCGTTCGGCAGTGACCCATCGCTACCTCCGGCTATTACCCAGGCTCAAGACGCCATGTCGATCGAAGGCCCGGCGCCCCGCTCGCCCCTTATAGACCGAGCGTTGTCCGTGGGTCGCGTCCCATGAAGGCAGCGAGGCGTTCCCAGTCGTCAGCACCGGGAGCTGGGTAAACCTCCGCCCCGAAAGGGGCTCCAGGCTCGACCATGTTGCGGTACTGAGGTTTGATCATGGTCCGTGCCCCCTCGAGTGCCGGCAAGGCGAGGGAAGGGTCCAACTTGTCGATCTGTCCGGTGGCCCTGGCCAAGTCCCAGGCGTGTGCGGCCAGCTCTGCCAGGTACATGTCCACCAGGGTGGCTCCCGTGTACTCCTCGCCCCACGGCATTGTGTACCTCAACGACAAGCTGGAATTGTCGCCCCATGCTTGTGCCGCCTCCTCCGCAGCGCTACGTAGCTGACCGGGCGCGTCGGACAGCTCCACGTGAGGGGACCCGTCTCCGGGCGGGGGTGCCTGCCCGCGGCCGAGAGCGGCCGCCCGGTGGCCCGCTTCGACGAGGTGGTCGATCAGTCCGGCCACGTCGTACTTGGGGCACGGTGTCGGGTGGCCGAGCTCGTCAGCAACTATTCCTGAGACGATCACCGCAGCGTTCTCGTAAGAATCCAACAACGTGCTTCGGCGGTCAGAATCGGCCATGCGGTTCCTCCTCGGCGTGACAGGCTAGCTACGCCGGTCGCCTGTTCGCGAGCGCACCGAAGGACGACTATCTCACTACCCGCACGGACGCGCGAATCGGCGATATGCGGTGAGACCGGCAGCGCAGTGACAGGGAATCCGGGCACTCCCTGTGCGCAGACGAGCACTGTGCCATCTTCGTGGCCGCCGCAGTTCCGATGGCCGCCCACACTCGAACCACGAGACGCGGCCTCTAACTCGTCACACCCAAATACGACGGTTACCAGTTTCCCCCCGTGGGTTCAGCGGACTGAAGGTGCCCCGCGGGGGACTCGCGGTCATCTGGGACCTGGCGGCCGCGATCAACGTGGGTTCGTTGCGGTCATCATGGTGCTCGAACTTGGGCAGCGGCGGCCCGGGGATCCCGGTGAGGGTGACGGGCTCTGAAGCTCGAGGGTCGCGCGGCGCGCGGTATCCGCCTTACACGCTCGTCCCGTTCGGCTGGCTGGCCGTCGGCGGCGCACCGAATGGATTGTTCTGTCGCACCGGTATCCGCAAGTGCCTGCTGGCAAAGAGTGCGCTGGCATGAATGGGGGTCGTGCGGCGGTGACCGGCCGCGGGTCGAAGGCCCTCCATCTTCCCGGTCTTTGGCCCTGCCGTTATGGGGAGCCCTCCCCGTAACAATCGAATCAGCCAGGTGCTCTTACTTATACTTAGTGTATGGGTCCTTAACAGTCTTTAGGAAAATGGGTGACACCATGCAACTTCATAACTTTCCGCACAGGCGACTGATCGGCCCGGCTGCCCTAGCCTGCGGTTCCGGGAGTCTCCGGGGCTCTTTTTGATCTTAGCGGAGCCAGTCACCGCGTAGCGGTCAGGCGGGCGTGAGCCTATACACGATCTGCTCGTGACACCACGCCAGGGCCATAAGTCTGTGCCGGTCTGATCGTCTGTGCCGCGCTTGCGGCCTCGCACCAATTCCGCGACCTCTTTACTGATACCGATCGACGGCCCGCCAATCAACTCCCATGCCCGGTCGATCCCGATCAGCAAGCAAACTGCCACCAGGATTGCGATCGTAACTACCGCGCCAGAATCACCGGGATGAACAATCACGTCTATCCCTCGGAAAAGCTGCGCTGCAAATATGATCACCAGTCCGACCAGGAACAGCGCGTCGCGCATTGTGCGCCAATGAACCTGGCGCAGGCGGATCAGAGAAAGCAGCGACGCCGTGACGAATATGAGTCCGCCCCCGGCCACGGCCACGGCAGTTGGCCCGATCGTTTGCCCAGAAACCAGTGCTAGGAGCGACACCATAAGCGCATTGGTAAAGGCCGTCAGCGCCGCCGACGCCCGGATGCGGTGAAGCTGACCCCCTTTCCCAGCCCGTCCCAGCCTCTCCGAGGCCACCGTGACAGCCACGAACAAAAGTCCGACCAGCGCACCAGCAACGCCCGCGCTCGCCGCGAAGAATTCACGAAGACTCTCAGGTACCATGGCGCGATTCCCGCGTTCTGTAAGGTCGTCAACGCCCGTCCGGGCCGACGAGGAAGGCGGCAACTGCCGCCACAACTGCCTGGGACCGGCGCGCTCAGCGCTGGTCGCGCCGTCCCCCGCGGCTCGCCCGGCGGCGTGCCCGCTCGTCGTGCTGGTCCTGTCTGTGACTGGCCAGGACCCCGGCGGCCGCTGCCACCGCATGGCCGATGTCGGATGCCGCGGCCGATCCCGAGAGACGACCGGGGTGCGGCTTGGCGTCGGCCCGAGCCGGAGATTGCATCGACGTCGGGCTCGCCGTCGTTGCGGCTTGCTGTTTGACCGCCCGGCTCCGAATCGCCATTGCGGCGACCCGGGTCAGCACCATGGCGAGGGCCATGAAGATGAGGGCGTCGGTGAGGGCATCCGCGGTGACGTGGTGGTCGGCCATCCATCGCCCGAGCGACGCAGCAAACCAGTGCGCCGAGCCGTAGGAGAAGGCGGTCCGGGCCACCATGACCACGGCCCACACCAGCGCGTAAGCCAGCCCGGCACGGGTGAAGGCCCTGCCGGTCCCCGAGCTCAGGGACACCCCCATCTGCGACGCGGCAAGCAGACCGATCATGAGCCCGGCGGCGGTGAGCACCACCTCTAGGGCCAGGCCGGTGCCCCCCGTGGCGGCGCCCTTGATGAAGAAAGGCACGATCAGCAGGGATGTGATCAGGGGCCGCAGCACGCGGAATCGGGTGACCCTGCGATGGGAGCCGAGGTCTGATTCAAGCACCACCGCCAGCACGGTCACGTTGATGACCAGCGCCGGTAGGAGCATAGCGGACCTCTCGTGGCCGTCGGTTCGTTGCTTCACATCATGTCAGATGCATCTCGAAAGATCAATCTAATGAGATGCATCTTTACAGAAGTACTGCCCGGCGCGCTGCTGCAGAGGTACTGTCCCATGCTGTGAAGGTGGTAGACCTGATCTGGCTCGGACAGCAGATCACACAGGCGGGGCACCGGCAGTTGCAGGTCAACGCCCCCGGCATCCCGACGGCCGAACTGGTGGTGATGGTCGACTTGATCGATCATGCACCGACCACCATCACGGCCATCGCCCAGCGGACCGGCTACGCGCAGAGTCGGGTGTCAGCCGCCGTAGCAAGCATGGTCGAACGAGCCTGGGTGCAAACCGAAGCCGACCCGTCGGACGGCAGGCGGACCGTCGTGGTCATCCCCGAGCAGACCCGTGCCGACGCCAGGGTCTACCAAGAGCTGGCCGAAAGCCGCCTCATCAACGCACTGCTCGAGGGCGTGCCCCACCACCGCCGGCCCGCCCTGATGCAGGCATTGGAAGAGCTGCTCGTCGCGTTCCGGGAGCGGACCGAGCGACCCTAAGGCACGAAACTGATGCGGTCAGGCCCTCAATAGGCGAAGTGCCTCGGACCGTCAGCCGCTCCGACGGCCCAGAGATAAAGCAGGCTGACCGGGCCGCGGCCCGGCGGGCCCCTGCTCCGCAATGTCTAGACCTCGCGGGCCAGGTCGAGCATCAGCCGGGTCAGCCGGATGCGCCGCGCGAACAGCGCAACCGTGTCCTCGGTCGGTTCTGCGCTGCTGAGCTGCTCGGCGGGGATCGCGCACAACGCGGAGCGCGCTGCGAGCGAGCCGATATACCCGGCACGGACGTGCGCCGGGTCGACCTGGTAATCCTCGCTGGCCAGTCCGTCGAGATAGGCGGGGAAGATCTCCGCGTCGATAGCCGGGAGCTGCGACAAGTCGGTGTCTCGGGCATGGGCCAGGCCGACCAGCAGCTGGCCGAGGTCGAACCCTACCGGCAGCAGCGTGCCGAAGCCCCAGTCGACAACCGCGATCGTGCCGGGTTCGTCCTCGGGGAGCAGCAGGTTCTGCGGGCTCGCGTCGCCGTGGGCGTGGGTCTGCGGCAGCTCGTCGAGCATGTCGAGCAGCTGCGGCAGCCGTGATTTCGGTCAGCTGGGGGCTAGTTCCGCATAACGCACCGCCGGTGCGCACCTGCGCCGACCGCCAGGGGCGGCTGCCCCGGCCGCGGCCAGCAGCCGGGGCAGAAGAGGTGCCTGCACCTGCAAACCAGAAAGTCCGCGGTTAACCCATGTCCTTCCGATTGCCGCCGGCTCGGCCTGGTCCCGCGCGCAGGCGCCGCCGCCTCAGCGCCGGCTCACGGGATCACGGCCTCAAAGGGAATGTCGCTGGCGAGGCTGCCGCTGGAGTTGTAGGTCCAGACAGTCAGCGCAAGCTTGCCCCCGGTGCCGCAGTAGCCGCCCCAAGTTACGAAGCCGGGCCCGCCCGCTCCCGGAGAACCCAGGGACAGGAGCAGGGAGGTGTTGGCTTGCGTGGAGCTGGCGTCCGGGACGAGGCAGTACTCGCCGGGCTCGGGACTGGTCACTGACCTCCATCCCGTCAGGCCCTCTGAGTAGAAGAATGGCCCTCCCTGGCCAACAGAGACCACGGTGCCGGCGTCACGTGCGGTGCCGGCGGGCCCCGTCGCACCCCGGGCGCCTTTCTGATTCCAGTTAAGGCCCTTGCTGCCCGTAGGGCAGCCAGCCACTTTGGCGCTGTTAATGACCGACAGCGCCCCGGTCTTGGTCCGGTAGCAGCCGTGGATAACCCCGTTGGGGGCGGGGATCGACGCCCACGCGACTCCTGCGGTGAGCGGCCCGCCGATCATGACTGCCACCGCCCCCGCTAATGACAGCTTCGCTCGTCTGCTCAGCTGGTACCAGCGAGCGGGTCGTCGGTCGGATTTGGTGTTGGCGGATGGGTCGCTGGTCATCTGCGGATTCCTTTCGTCCTGTGGTGATCCTGCTGAGTTAGAGCACGCCAGCGTCGCATCGGATACCTGCGTTCAGGTTGCTGTCTGGGAGCCGGCTCCCTGGATTACGGGGGCGCGCGGTCAGCCGCGGCGCTGCCGGCGGGCCTCATAGAGCATGATCGAGCCCGCGCTCGCGGCGTTCAGCGAGCTGGCCGTTCCGGTCATGGGGATCCCGACCAGGACATCGCACTCGCTGCGCCACGCCGCGGTCATCCCCGTGGTCTCGTTGCCGATCACCACGATGACGGGCCCGGTCAGATCGGCGTCCCAGATACTCCTCTGGCCGTCCTCATCGGCCCCGATGACGGTGACCGGGATCCCGGCCGCGCGCTGATCGCCGATCCAGGACAGGACTTCCCGGTGCGACGGTGCCCGCACGGTGGGCACGCTGAAGAACGACCCAGTAGTCGCGCGGACGCATTGCGGGTCGTAGGGATCCGCGCCGTGGCCGGTGACCACCACGCCGGATCCGCCGAGGGCATCCACCGACCGGATCAGGCTGCCGATGTTGCCCGGGCTGCCCGGCCGGTCGAGCACCACGCCGAGCAGGTCCGGGCCGACCGGGATACGGGAGAAGTCATCACCGGGCATCTGCACCACGGCCAGCAGCTCGGGGACGCCCGCCGACTTGTCGCCCAGCTCCCGCATGAGCTCCGGGGCGACGACGAAACGAGCCGCGGGCGTTCGCGCCCACAGGTCGGCGGCCCAGCGCGAGGGTGAGGGGCGCCCGTCGTGCAGCAGCGCCCGGATCGTCCAGCCGAGCTGGACGGCGCGGGTGATCGGCCGCACTCCCTGGACCAGGAACTCGGCCGCACGCAGCCGTTTCGTGCGGTTGGCCAGCAGCGACTGCCACTGCTGGAACAGGGCGTTGCGCGACGTCACGCGGCGGGCGTCGCGCTCAGCACCTCCGGGCACAGGCCGAATCTAGCCTGCCCGCTCAGGGCTGCTGATCCCGGTCCGGTCCGGCCCGTCGGGGATCCCGACGACGCCAGCCGCTATCTCGACCGCGGCCGCGCGGACGCTGTCACCGAGCAGCCGGGCGGTCATCCGGAGCCGGTCGGCCTGGCTGAGGTCGGTTTCGCGGTCGGCGGCCTGGCTGAACCCGGCCGCCAGCCGGTCGATGAGGCTCTCGGGAGTCGGCCACTGACCGACTTCCTGGCGTGCGGCGGGCGTCACCTTATGCACGTACCAGTACCTGGGGTCCCCGCCCGTGGTGGTCTTCCGGAAATCGACGTAGGTGGGATCCAGTGCCTCCAGCGAGCGCGCCACGGCGCCGAGCTCAAGGCCGGTCCGTTCGGCTATGTCGCTGACCGTCACCATGTAGCTCTGCTCGAGCAGTGCAACGGCCGCGTTGAGCACCGGCACGTCCCGTGCTCCCCACGTGTCTTCCATTGTCCCTGCCTTACGCCTTATCGATCGCGGGCTCAGCCCCGGGCGCCCGGCTGCCGCCCGCCCGGTTCTTCCAGCCTGGCACAGCCCGCCGCCGAGTGCCCGGCCGACCTCAAGCTCCGTTAAATGCGGAAATCATCCCGGGCTCCCCCGACCCGGTGCCGAGACGGGATTCGCAGGCGCAGGTCACAGCGCGTGGCAGCCCAGCCCCGACCGGCGGGCCCGGCCCAGCGCCCGCCACGCCGCCGCCAGCGCGAGCAGCATGACCGCGAGTCCGGCGACGTCGATGGCCCCCGCATGGAATGTCCCCGGCTGGGCGCCGCCGGCCAGTACCCAGCAGCTGGTGCCGATCAGGAAGAAGGTCATGCCCGCGGCGGCCGCGCTGCCCAGCCTGATCTCGTACCGCAAGACCCGCTGCGACAGGCTCAGCCCGCGGACTGCCCTGGTCACTCCGGCCATCAGGCAGATCACCGCGGCCGGGCTGAGCGCCATCCAGGCGATCTCCGCCGCGGGAAACCGGCCGAGCATGGCGGGGTGGGCCCAGTACGAGGAGACGGACAGGGTAGCCGCCCAGCTGAAGGCGGCGGCACCCCCGGGCACCAGGCCCTGGTGCGGCCAGGCGTGACCGCCCGTGCCCGGCCAGGCATTCTCGAAATGGTGACTTCCGGCGGCGAGCGCTACCGCCCCGGCCGCGGCCAGCGTGGCCGGCCCGCGCAGGCGTTTTCCCGCGCCGGCGGCGATCGCGAGCCCGGCGGTCCAGATGACCGGCGCGGCGGCCAGCACGGCCAGGATGCCGAGCCCCAGCACGGAAGCTGACATCACCACCATCGCGATCCTGATCCCGGCGCTGCCCGGTGGCGCCCATTCCCAGCCGATGGTCAGCTGCGCCCACATCGCGATCCCGAAGGCGAGGAACGCGGCCAGGGACCGGGCCAGGGTCACCAGACCCGCCCGGACCTGCTCGGACGGCTCCAGGGCACGGCCGGCCAGGCCGGCGCTGGCGAGCCGGGCGGCGGCCCCGCCCCGGGCCACGTCGGCGGTCAGCCGCCACGACCAGGGGCGCTCGGTCAGTTCCGCGAGCAGCAACTCGGTGAACTCATCGCCGTAGCGAGCCCGCCACTGCGGCGGATAGCACCGGAGCAGGCGCCGCACCCGCCTGGAGTGAGCCTCAGGCGTCTGGGTCACGGCGCGCTCCAGTTCTGCGTGAGCCGGCGCAGACCTACGTCGGCGACATGGCGCTGGCTGTCCAGGTGCGCCCGGAGAGCGGCCGCGCCCGCCGCGGTGAGCTGGTAAGGCCTGCGCCGGTCGTCGCTTTCCAGGGCCTCGATGAGCCCCTGCCCTTCCAGCCGGCCCAGTGCCTCATAGAGGGTGCCGGGAGCGAGCCGGACGCCCGAGAACGCCTCGACATCCTTGGTGAGCGCGTAGCCGTGCTTGGCCCCGTCAGCGAGGCTCGCGAGGATCAGCGTGGCAGCGCCCGCATACCGGCCCGAACCGCCGAGCGGTTCCCCGGCCGGCTGGGCCTTCCTCGCGACGGGCATGGTGGTCATCGTATATCGGCGGACGATCGATCGGCGAGCGGAGAGCCTGGGCTGCGGCCAGCCGCGCTGGCTGGCACCAGGTAGGGCAGCCTGCCGGCCAGGAACGCGCGCGGAAACGAGTCCCGCAGCCGCCACAGGCCGGCATCGATGACGAAATGCGCCATGACGGCGCCGAGGAACATGCCGAACAAGAACCGGGCCGCGGGCGCCGCGTCGTGCAGGTGCGATGCCACGTTCAGGATGACGCCGCCGATCAGGGCGACGTTGCAGAAGGCCGCCACCCGCAGGACCGAGCCAGCACGCTGGCCCTCGCCCGCGCCGCCACCGGTCACCAGGCCGACGAGAAGCAGGTACTGCAGGCCGTGGGCGATCGTCATGCCGCCGACCGCCGCGTACGGCGAGGAAAAGACGAAGACCGGAAACGAGAACGCCAGCGAGATCAGGTAGAGCACGCAGAACCCGGCCGGGCGGGCACCCGCGGGCCGCCTGGCCAGCATGACCAAGCCGGTGCCGACCGCGGCCGCGAAGGCGCAGCCGGCCACCGGGAACAGCGCACCCAGGCCGGGATCCACGCGCAGCTGCAACAGCCCGGGGCGGCACATCAGGCCGGCGATGCCCGCGTAGCCCGCGAGCATCACGGCGCGCCGCTCAGCGGGCCGCAGGGACCTGACGCGGTGCGACGACGCGGCCAGGGCGGCCATCCCGACGTTCTGCTTCTGATAGTGGAAGAACTGCCAGCCGAAGTAGGGCAGCAGGAACCAGGCGAGCGCGGCGGGCGGCGCGACAGCGGCGACCATCCCGGTGACCAGGATCAGGCTGGCCGGGGCCCAGAGGTACCTGCCGCGCTGCGCGCGCACCTGGCCCCGGACTTCCCGCAGCGTGAAGAGCCAGCCGGTCGCGGCCACGTGTACCGAGGCTCCGAGGAACAGAAGCCAGCTCAGGGCGCGGACCGGGGCGGCGGATGCGGGCGGTGCCATGGCGACCGCCGCGACGAAAGCCCCGGCCGTCAGGGCCCCCGTGGCCCACAGCCACGCACCGGCGGCCCGGGGCGGGGTGTCAGCCGTGTCAGCCGCCACCGCAGCCGCCCGCTGCCCCCGCGGAGGGGGCGACCATCAGGAACACGAACAGGCCGACACCCGCGCAGCATCCTGCGACGGCCAGCCCCAGGGCGAGTTTCACCAGGGCGCGCTGGATGCTCCGGCCGCTGCGGTGCGGGCCGGCGACCTCCTCGGTGGGCTGGCCATCGATCAGCTGAACCATGTCAGCGACATTAACTCGCTGACCGATATACCGTCAACCGATAGATCTGAGTCCGAACTAGTGATGGCCCGGTCGCACGACGGCGGCGACGTCCCTTGACCACGCGAAGCCGTCGCCGATGATGGCGGCCAGCGCCAGGTAGGCGTCGGCCGTCGGCCTGCTCAGCTGATCCAGCTCAACCTCGGCTCCCTCTTCGAGGTGGGAGTCGTACGGGATCCTGGTCACCGCTCTGCACCTGGCGGCAAAGTGCTCCTCCAGGCGGTTCAGGTCCACCGTGCTCCTGCTCTTGGGCCTGACCGCGGAAAGGACGACGACCGCATTGCGCACCAGATCGCCGTAGGAGTGCGCGGCAAGCCAGTCCAGGGTCGCGCTCGCGCTTCGCGCCCCGTCCACCGACGGCGAGCTGACCAATATGATCTGATCGGCGAGGCGCAGCACCCCGGCCATGGCCGAGTGCAGCAAGCCGGTCCCGCAGTCGGTGATGCAGATGGAATAGAAGTGCTCGAGTACCCCGGCCACCTCGCAGTAGTCGTTATCGCTGAATGCGACGGAGATCGTCGGATCGCGGTCGGAGGCGAGCACTTCGAGCCTGCTAGCGGCCTGAGACGTGAAGGCCCGCACGTCGGCATAGCGGGTCACCCTGCGCCGCTCGTTCAGCAGGTCCCTGACGGTGGCCGACGTCTCCAGATCCACCTTGTCCGAGAGGGTGCCGCGATCGGGGTTGGCATCGACGGCAATGACCCGGTCGCCGCGCAGCGATGCCAGCGTGGAACCGAGACCGACGGTGGTCGTGGTCTTGCCGACGCCGCCCTTCAGGCTCAGGACGGCCACCCGGTGGTGACCGCTGGCCACCGGGGTCCTGACCCGGGTCACCATGTCTCTTCTGCGGAGCTCAGCGGCCGAGGAAGGCACCCGCATGATGCCGCCGGTGGCCTGGTAGAGAACGCGCCGCCAGCCTGGCGCCGGCGCCCGGCGTCTGCCTGGAAGGAGGAACTCGGGAGTCAGGCTCTCGGTCTCCTCAGGAGCCCGTAGCTCGGGCGCCGCCCGGCCGGATGGACCGCGGGAGGCGGCTGCGCCGTTACCTGGGGAGCCGGATGCGCCGTTGCCCGGGGCGCCGGACGCGCCCTTGCCCGGCGAGGCCGGCGAGCCCGAGGCGCCGTTGCCCGGGGTGCCCGGCGGCCGGTAGCGACCAGCGGCATCGCGCCAGCCTGCCGGGTCGTCAGGGCCTGCCGGGTCGCGGCCCGATGCTGGCCCGGACGGTTCCGCGGGCTCGGGGACCCGTTCTGGTCCGCGCGACCCCGGGCCGCCGGGAGCGCCAGGGCCATCGTCAGGTCCCGGATGGCTGGCCTCGTGGCCGGCTGGCCCTGGCCCGTAGGAGTCACCGGGCCGGTACGACTCGGCGGCCCCGTAGGGCTCAGCTGGCCCTAGCCCGTAGGACTCAGCAGGCCCGTACAACTCAGCCGGGTCGTACAACTCAGCCGCCGGGGCGTACGGCTCAGCCGGGGCGTACGGCTCAGCCGGGCCGTACGACCCGGCGGGCCAGTATCCGCCGGCGGCGCTCCATTCGTCGGCTGGCGCACGGATATCGGACGCTTCCTGGGAGCTGTCCCGCGGGTAGGCGTCGGCTCCGCCGCGGCTGCTGGCTGGGCCGCGCATGCCCGCCGGGCCGTAGGCGTTGGCCGGCCCGTAGGGATCCGCGGGGCTGTAGTCGTCAGCCGGGCCGTAGCCGTCAGCCGGGCCTTGTGGGCCGGCGCCTTGCGGGCCGGCGGGAACGTAACCACCCGAAGGCCCGTACGCATCCGCCGGCCCGTAAGGATCGGCCGGGTCGTACGTCCCGTGCGGGCCGTACACATCCGCCAGCGGAGCGGGCTGCCCGGGGCCGAAGGGGCCCGCGGCGCCGTAGCGGTCCGCCTGGTGGCCCGCGTCACGTGGGCCGTAGAGGTCTGCGGCGCTGTAACGGCCCGAAGCGCCGTATTGGTCCGCCTCAGGTCCGGTTTCCCGCGGTCCGTAGGGGTCCGGCTGCGAGCCGGCGGCTGGCCCGGTCAGCACATCCTGATCTGACCCCTCGGTGTGCCCCGGCGGATCCGCGGGCCCGGGAGAGCTGCTCACGTCCGAGCCCTCCGGATCTAATGACGGTCGCGAGCCGAACGGCGGCTGAAGACCGTACAGCTGCTGGCGGGGAATGGCGCGCGCCGCATAGTCGGCGGGCCTGCGCTCCGGCTCGCCTGGCGAACGCCGCTGGTCTTGGACGGAAGGCTGGGCACCGGCCGCTGCGGGATACTCGGGTCCTGCGTCCCCATTGCCCGAGCCGTTGGCGGCCGGAGCGGCCTGGTCCAGATCGTCGTTGGCCAAGATCGTCCCCTCACCTATTCACAGGGGGAATGGCATGCCCGTAAGGGCACCAAATGTGTCCCCAGTCGAGGGTAGGCCAGGTAACCGCAATTCGGTAGGTGACGCCGGCTATCGGTAGCCGATGATGCCGCTGGCCGGTTCAGGCCCGGCCAGGGCCGGGTGAATACGGGTTCGGTACGGCAGATCAGAGTGAAACCGCGGATCCACTGGGCTCGGAGCCAGGTGCTTTAACCTGCGCGAGCGACCGGTGTGACCTACGTGGCTGACGCGATTCGTGGTGATGGCTCCGCCGACTCCGGCCCGGTCCGGGCTCGCACTCTGACGGAGACTCGCACCCTGAGATGCGACCGCTGCCAGCACTCGGACAGACTAGGAACATGAGCGACGAGACGAACTCCGAGCCTGAGGGCCGGGCCAGGGTCGTGGTGGTCGGCCCCGATGGCGTGGCCGTCGAGACCGGGCCGGAAGAGCACAACGCCGAGCGCCCGGTCACCGAGATGGTCGAGCAGCCCGCCAAGGTGATGCGGATCGGCAGCATGATCCGCCAGCTGCTTGAGGAAGTCAGGGCGGCGCCGCTTGATGAGAAGAGCCGGGCCAGGCTCAAGGAAATCCATGAGAGCTCGATCAAGGAACTTGAGGACGGGCTGGCACCCGAGCTGATCGCTGAGCTTGAGCGGCTCTCCCTGCCGTTCGCGGAAGACGACCTGCCCAGCGAGGCTGAGCTGCGAGTCGCCCAAGCGCAGCTGGTCGGCTGGCTCGAGGGGCTCTTCCACGGCATCCAGACCACGCTGTTTGCCCAGCAGATGGCCGCCCGGGCCCAGCTAGAGCAGATGCGCCGGGCGCTACCGCCCGGAATGATGGCCGGCCAGGACGACATCCAGCAGGGACGGCCCGCGGCGCCAGGGGCGTCGGGCCCGTATCTGTAACCGCCGGAGCTAGCCGGTCGCCCGGCCGTCTCGTAGCCGGGTGAGCCACGCGCCTGCGTCCGCGAAGGCGGCATCAGAAGTACCCGCGCGGACTTGAGTGCGCCCGCCGTCGCGGCGCGGATAGCTGCCGAGAAACCGGACGTCGCTGCAGATCCGGCGCAAGCCCATCAGTGCCTCGCCGACCCGGGCTTCCTCGACGTGGCCCTCGCAGTCGATGAAGAAGCAGTACCTGCCGAGCCCCAGGCCGGTCGGCCTGGACTCGATCCGGGTCAGGTTGACGTCGCGCACCGCGAACTGGCTGAGGATCTCCATCAGGGCGCCTGGATGATCGTCGGCCAGGAAGGCGATCACTGACGTCCGGTCGGCGCCGGTGACTGGCGGCAGCGGTCCCGGCAAGCGCACCACGACGAACCGGGTCACCGCGCTGTCCCGGTCGTGGATATCGCGGGCGAGAACGGCGAGGCCGTAGACGTCCGCGGCGAACGCCCCGGCCAGCGCGGCGTCCAGCTGCCCGTCAGCGACCTGCCTGGCCGCCTCGGCGTTGGACAGCGCGGACCGCCATTCGGCGTCGGGCAGGTGCGCCGCAAGCCACTGCCGGCACTGAGGCTGGGCCACCGGATGGCCGCCGATCAGCTTGACGGCCGACATCTCGGTGCCGGGCCGCACCAGCAGCGCGAACGCCACGTCGAGCAGCACCTCGGCGCAGATGACCAGGTCCTGACCGGCGGCAAGCTCGTCAAGCGTCGCGGTGACCGCACCTTCGACCGAGTTCTCGATGGGCACGACAGCTCGCTCGGCGGCGTTGCCGCGCACCGCGTCAAGAGCGGCCTGGATGGTTGGGAACGGCATAGCGTCGGCCCGCTCGCCGTGGCTGACCGCCCGCACGGCGGCCTCGGAGAACGTACCCGCTGGCCCGAGATAGGCGTACCGGTGAGGCATGGCCATCATGATGCCAGCCCGCCTTGGTGGCTACGGAGTGCGCCCTCGGTCTCACCATCCGGGTTGCCATCGGCGGGAGCAACCGTCGGCGTACTGCGCTTCGGCCACAGCATCACCACCAGCGCCACGGTTACGGCCAGCAGGATGACCGGCGTGACGCCGGTCCTGACCACGGTGCGCAGCCAGCCGAGTCCGGCGGGCATGACCACCGTGCGTCCGGGCAGATAGCCAACTGCCAGCGCGGCGGTGCGCGCGAGCATCAGCCAGTCAAGGCGGGAGAAGGGGAGGAGCGCAAGCAGCGCCCAGCCCAGCCCGTCATACCACGGCAGCACGTAAGGCCACGCGACCAGCCAGGCGAAGATCACGGCGAACGTTGCCGCCACGGCGAACGGTGCCGCCCTGGCCAACGATCCGGTCACGGCGGATGGCGCGTTCATGGCGGACGGCACCGCCACGGGCAGTGGTCCGGTCACGGCGGATGGCGCGGTCACGGCGGACGATGCCAGCCCGGCGGACGGTGCCCGGTCGGCGGACGTTGCCAGGTCGTCTACCTGCGGCCAGAATCCGGGCCCGGCCGCGGCTATCGACCGTAGCAACAGCGCGAGCAGGACCACTGCCAGCGCCACCGCGCCGGCCTTGACCAAGTTCTCGGCAATACCTTCTCCGGTTGCGAGCCCCACCGCCGCGCGCACCGCGCGCCACGGCGAGCCGATTGACACGTAGCTGCCTTCGCGCAGCGCAGGAGTGAGCGCACCCGGCCCCCAGCGGGCCAGCGAGGCACCGGCCGTCACACAGAACCCGGCGGCCAGGCTGCCCAGCATCAGGGCCAGCAACCGCAGGGGGCCAGCCTCGGCCCGCGGGCGGGCGCGCCAGGCGAGCACGCACCCGATGGCCAGGCCACCGCCAGCCAGCGCGGTTGTCGCCTTGACCGCGAACCCGGCTCCGATCAGCCCGCCGGCCACGGCGCAGGTCATCGCCTGGCGCCCCAGGCCTGCCGGGCGCGATCCGGGAGCCGGGCCGGATGGGTAACCGGGCGCGATGCCGAGCGTGAAGACCGCCAGGGCGCCGATGACACAGACCACCGCCTGGCTGTCGACGTGCCCGCCCGCGATCAGCACCTGTAGCAGGAGCGGGTTGCAGGTCCACAGCAAGGCGGCGCGGAGCTGGCGGCGCCCGTCGCCGCGGGCCATCAGGTTCAGCAGCAGCCCGGTCGCCGCGAACGCGGCGACGTTCAGCAATGAGAGCACGAAGACGGTGAGCCGGACTGAGGTGCCGCCGATCATCGACGCGAACGCCTGCCCGCCGGTCGCCAGGCTGCCGTACACCGAGGGGGTGGTTCTCCAGTCCTGCACCGCGCGTGCGACTGGATCACCAAGCCTGGCCAGCGCGGCCGGAGTGGTCGTGTAAGGGTTGTGGCCCGTGATTACCATGCGGCCATATGCCGCGTAGCTCAAATGATCAGAAGTGCCAAACGGGGGGACGAGCGCCAGCGCCGCCGCGGCGACGATTCCCGCCCCCAGGATGAGCCAGGGGGACACCGCCCAGCCGCGCCGGGTGGCCCGGAGGGTCAGCGCCAGGCCGGCCGTCCCCGCCGCGATCGCGAATGCTGTCAGGGCCACGACGAGATACGGCGACGGATGGGCGGTGAACGCCCACGGGGGCTGGCCAGCCTGGCCGGGAAGCGCCGGCTCCATCACGGACGGCCCGAGCACCGCGACGGTGAAGGTGGCCGCGATGCTGACCGCCGTGAGCGCCAGCCCGGCGCGGCCGGCCTGCTCGCCGGAGGCGCGGCTGGTCATCCGCCCGCGGGCCGGGCCGCCCGCTTACCCGGCTGCCGGACCGCCAGGGCCCGCGCGACGTCCGCGAACTGCCTGGCCCGGTGCAGCTGGGATTGCCAGTCGGTGCCGGTGGCGCGATGAGCAAGCGGCACCTCGACCTGCGTGACCCGCATTCCCTTGCGCAGCAGGTCGATGGTGAGCGCGGTCTCCACGCCGAATCCGGGCGCCAGCGGGCAGGCCATCTCGAACGCGGCCCGGGTCAGGCAGCGCTGGCCGTTGAGCGGCTGGTCGGGCCGCCAGCCGGTCGCGCGCTCGATGCCCGCCCCTGACAATCCGACGACCAGGCCATGGCCGCCCTTGCGCACCCGGTCGCTGAATACGGCGATCGTCATGTCGGCCGCACCGTGGCGGACCGGCTCGATAAGCGGGCCTGCCTGGGCCGCCGTCTCCGCCAGGTCGCCGTCGAGAAAGAGCAGATGGCGGGGGACAGCCCGGGCGTCGGACCGCTCAAGCAGCCGGACTGCCTCGGCGCCCGTCTCCATGGCGGCCGCCTTACCCCGGTTGCGGGCGTGGCGCACGACCGGGACTCCCGCGCGCTCGGCGACGGCCGCCGTCCCGTCAGTCGAGCCGTCGTCGACGACGACGACTATGTCCACTCCCGGCAGCCCGGTGGCCGCAGCCACTGTGGCGCTGATCCGGTCGGACTCGTTCCTGGCAGGGATGACGACGGCGACGTCGCCGCTGGGCGGCATGGGTGCGATCTTAGTGCGGTGCAGCCGGTGGGAAACCGGCTCTCTCGGGCCGTTCGGGCTAGGATCGCGCAGGCTAGGACCGCGCAGGCTAGGATCCGGCCACCTTGGCCGGGTTGTCGATCACCGTGAACACCGATTCGAGGCCGGTCACCTGCAAGATCTTCTTGACCCCCGGGCGGGGAGCGGCCAGTTCAAGGTCCCCGCCGTGCTCATGGGCCCGCCGGTGCGCCGCGAGCAGCACGTTCATGCCCGTGGAGTCGCAGAACTCTACGCCGGACATGTCAACCACGAGCCGGACGGGATAGTCGACGTTCAGCGCTGCGACGAGCTCCCCGTGCAGCCGCGGCGCGGTGTACAGGTCGATCTCACCGGCCACCGACATGACGGTGCGCTTACCTTGCGACCGGATTGAGACCTTTAGCTCCACGTGCGGCACCCTACCGTGACTAGGGTGCCATGGGCCAGTTGGTCGGCTATGGCGTAGATCGGCATCGGGGCGCTACCCGTCCAGCCCGATCTGCTTTGGCGGCGCTCGGGCGGTACCGGTACGCTGGGGCGGACCCATCGGGTCATTGGGAGGCTTCGCCTAGTCCGGTCTATGGCGCCGCACTGCTAATGCGGTTTGGGTTCGCGCCCATCCGGGGTTCAAATCCCCGAGCCTCCGCTGCTGCTGACCAGGCACTCTGCCAGATAGGCGGGGTGCCTGCGCTGCTGTCAGTGATCATTTTCGCTTCCTGTGGGCATCGTGGCGCGAACCTGCGCCTCGCCCGTCCGGCCAGCGTCCTGGTAGGCGCCGGCGAGGTTGTTGCGAGATTGCAGTGTGTCGGGGTGGTCTGGGCCCAGGGTCCGCTCCCGGGCGGCCAGGGTCTGCTCGTGCAGGGTGATCGCCTCGTCCGTCCGGCCTGCGGTCCGGTAGGCGTTGGCGAGGTTGTTGCGCGAGTTCAGTGTGCTGTGGTGGTCTGGGCCCAGGGTCCGCTCCCGGGCGGCCAGGGTCTGCTCGTGCAGGGTGATCGCCTCGTCCGTCCGGCCTGCGGTCCGGTAGGCGTTGGCGAGGTTGTTGCGCGAGTTCAGTGTGTCGGGGTGGTCTGGGCCCAGGGTCCGCTCCCGGGCGGCCAGGGTCTGCTCGTGCAGGGTGATCGCCTCGTCCGTCCGGCCAGCGTCCTGGTAGGCGCTGGCGAGGTTGTTGCGCGAGTTCAGTGTGTCGGGGTGGTCTGGGCCCAGGATCCGCTCCCGGGCGCCCAGGGTCTGCTCGTGCAGGGTGATCGCCTCGTCCGTCCGGCCAGCGGTCCGGTAGGCGTTGGCGAGGTTGTTGCGCGAGTTCAGTGTGCTGTGGTGGTCCGGGCCCAGGATCCGCTCCCGGGCGGCCAGGGTCTGCACGTGCAGGGTGATCGCCTCGTCCGTCCGGCCAGCGTCCTGGTAGGCGTTGGCGAGGTTGTTGCGCGAGTTCAGTGTGCTGTGGTGGTCCGGGCCCAGGATCCGCTCCCGGGCGGCCAGGGTCTGCACGTGGAGGGTGATCGCCTCGTCCGTCCGGCCAGCGGTCCGGTAGGCAATGGCGACGTTGTTGCGCGAGATCATTGTGTCGGGATGGTCGGTGCCCAGGGTCCGCTCCTGCTCAGCCAGCAACTCCTCACCGATAAGGATGGACTGTGCTGGGCTGTCGGCCAGGTATTCCAGGAAGGTGACTGCCCACCATCTGAGCCGGATCATGCGACGGTTAAGGGAACTGCTGGATGGGCACTCGGCGGACGACTCATACAGGGCCATCATCTGCTCAACCAGATCCCGGACCGCCGCCCGGTCCTCATGCCAGCTCTTGCGTAGTGATTCGGCCAGCCCGTCGAGTAGTTGCCCGGCCGCCTCGCAGACGGCCAGGAGGGAGCCACTGGCGGCCAGGTTCTCCCGGATCACCCGCAGCACCAGACGGTGCGCACTGACGGCAGAGCCATCGAGGCTGAAGGTCAGCAGCGACGCCCCGACCAGCCGCGCGAGCGCTTGGTCCACCACCTCAGCGGCCAGCCCAGCGAGTGGCCCGGCCCGGCCCGGGAACCCTGCCTGACCGGCCGCGTGGATCAGTGATCTGGGTACCCCGGCGGGCGACAGCACAGCCAGCAGGTCCATCACCGGGCCACACGCGCCGCTGTCGTCACCGTCCTGAACAGCGTCCAGCGACAGCAGCACCGCCGCCGCCACCCCCTGCGGATACTGCCCCGCTTCCACCGGAGACAGCAAGTCACCAACCGGGAGACGGCGCAGTCGGTCCACATACGTGCTGTAAGACAGATGCTGGCTAGCGATCACCGCCGCCGCTTGCGCCAGCGCCAGCGGAAGCCGCCCCAGCTCCCTGGCCAGGATCCAGGCTCCCGTGGCGTCCGTGTGACCGGTCCGATCGGCCAGGAACGCCAGCGCCTCCGGCGCGGAGAACACCTCCACCGGCACGCCGGCACCCAGATGAGCGACTGACCGGTAGTTGCTGGTGATGATCACCCGGGCGGCACCGGCCGCGGGCAGGAACGGCTGCAGTAACGCCGGGTCAGTGGCGTTATCGAACACCAGCAAGCACCGCTGCCCGTCTGCCTCCAGCCGGTGCCGCACCGCCCGACCCGCCGCAACGGCATCCCCGGCACCTGCGGGTACGCCCAGCGCGGCGGCGACCTCGGCCATGCCCGCGAGCACTCCGCCCAGGTCCTCGGCATTGACCCAGGCCACCAGGCGCCAGCGGTCGGCCAGCCGGGCCCGGGCATAGGCCGCGGCCAGGTGCGTCTTGCCCACTCCCCGCATCCCGGTCAGCGCGTGCACCACCAGCACTCGCGACCCCGGCCCGGGCGCGTCCAGTGCGGCCAGCAGGTCAGCGCGCGGCTGAAACCCCAGCGGCTCTTGCGGAATCTCCCCCACCGCCACCGTCTGCGGGATCTGCTCGCGCTGATTTTCGCTGCCGCGGCGCCAGTGCTCGTCGGCCAGCTCCCGCAGCGAACGCTCCACCAGCCGCCCCAGCGTGGCCGGGTCGGCAAACGACTGGGTGACCAGGCCGCTGTCTTGCACCCGGCGGCGGAACGCCTCCTGCCGGGCCCCGTACTCGGGATCGATCAACGCCGACAGCGGGATACCCACATTCTCCGCGCTGGTGTCCAGCAAGAACACCAGCCGGTCCAAGCCCGCCTCGGTTGCGGTGTCGAACTCCAGCTCCGTATATGACATCTCCGGCTTGTCGCGCACCAGAGAGCCGTACCGGGTGCCCAGCACCCCCACATAGACCTCACACCCGCGCACCCGGTCCATGCACAGCTGCGCGGCAGGCTGATCGGCGGCCGGAAAGCCGGCCATATTCACGATCACGTGCCCGACCGCGGAGACCGCCCGCTCTGCCTCCGCCGCATAAGACCTGCCCGCCGGAAAATCCCCCAGCTCGGAGGTATGAGAAATGAACACCCGCCATCTGGCACCAGAACCAGAACCAGCTAAGCCAGCCAAGCGCCTCACGCCTTCGCAACTACGCCAAAGCAACCAGCCACCCCGGGGGTCCGGCGCAGGCGGGCTTCGCTGGTCAGCAGACGCCGGGACGCTGAGCCAGCGTAGTCCCCTGTCTCAAGCCGCAAAGGGCGGCGGCCCCAAGTCCCTACGGTCGCCGGTCCGCTCGGAGAGGGCAGCTCACGCTCGCGCGATGCTGACCGGCCGGTCCAGGTACCAGCCCGAGGCCACGCTCCAGCCACGCTGGTGAAGGCAACTGCAGCCCAGCGGGATGACCGGTTTGCCGCTTCCCGAGATCCGTTGCGCGGGCCGCGGGTGGCCCGCGCCTGATGGATCCGGGAATTGGTAAGGAATTCTCTGATGAATTCGGGAATCCATCAGGCGCCAGCGCCGGGTTCCTGCGACCAGGCTGGTGACGCCCGGGACCACTGTGACACAGGTGGCCCTGGATACCGCAGTGGCAGATCAGCCGCGGGCGGCCGTCATCGCCGATGCCATCAGTTGCCATCCCGGTCCCGCGCGAGCCGACCGACAGGCGGTGGGTTACCGGGACTATTGCGATGCGGCTGGCAGCGGCGCTCGACGTAGGCGGCAGCAGGAAACTGAACTACCTGGGCATTGGCTATGGAGTATGGCTGGATTACGCGCTGCAATTGGTGGTCAGCAGGGGTTGCAGTTCACCCTCCGTGCGACGGATCCCGCAGGCTAGGTCCGGACGCTGCGCTGCAGCCGGTAGCCGGTCCAGAAGATCAGCGCCGCCCCCGTTAGCGGCAGCAATCCCAGCCAGGCTAGCGGTCCCAACCAGTAGCCGGAAGCGAGCAGAAGGACGCCAAGACCGAGGTTGAAGACACCACAGGCAAGGCGCACGCGCACCCAGACATGGGGGTGGCGATATTCGAAGGACCTGACCAGGAGCCTCATGAGGACGGGTCGCGGGGGCATGGCGTTGTCAGTCGGTGCGTGCATCGGGATGCCTCCTGTGACCTGCGGGGCCGGCCGCTCCGGTCACCTATCTCGATGCTCGCGCCGCGCGAGCAGGAGATCCATCGTGCGGCCACCCGAACCCGAGGTACGGCTAGCACGGTCCCCACTTCGGGTGTCCGCCCCATCGATCTTGAGCTGACGTGCCGCGAGTATCGGAATGTGACCGCTCGCCGTGCGCGCGGTACGGGCAGATACTTAAGATCAGAAGCGGAGAACCCCGTTATGGACAGCACAAACCCGGTAACCGGCCCGCAGGCCCACCCAATTGTGTCAGCTGGGCCCGACGATGCGTGGCGCGGCACCTCCACGATTCCCGTCGCACCTCCGGTGCGTCCGTCCCGGTCCTCTCGCGACCGGATGTGGTTCAGGCAGACCGTGCTGAGGCTGCTGCGGGCTCCGTTCACCCGGGATACCAGGCGGCAGGTCGAGTACGCGGTCCTCGGACTGCTGCTCGCGATTCCCGGCTTTGTGTTCGTCGTGGTCGCCTTCACCATCGGCTTGGGATTGTCGCTCAGTTTCGCTGGCATGCTGGTCGGGCTGCCGCTGCTGGTGGTGTCCCTGCTGGGTGCGCGGCGGCTGGGCGCGGTTCACCGCCGCCTGGCCGGTCGGCTGCTGGCATTGCAGGTCGAGCCGCCGCCGCCGGTGCGTCCGCAGCCTGGCGCCCTGGGCCGGGTCCGGGCGGCCTTGACCGACCCCGTCGGCTGGCGGGCCTGTGCCTACCTGCTGCTCAAGCTGCCGCTCTCGTTGCTCGGTGCGATCATCGTGGTCTACCTGCTGCTTTGGGGGCTCCCCTATCTGACCTTTCCGATCTGGTGGGAGATCCTGCACGTCAACGGCGTGGTGATCCACCTGCCTGGTTGGCTGGCGTGGTGGAAGCCAGACCCCTTGCTGGTGGCGAATTCGGTGCATTCGCTGGCTGTCTCCTTCGCCCTGGTTCCGGTTGGCGCGGCCGCGCTGCTCTATTGCCCGTGGTGGCTGAGGGGGTGCAACGCCGTGGATGGGAGGCTGGTCGCCAGGCTGCTCGGGCCGCCGTTGGGGAACCGGGTGCGTGAACTGGAGCAGAGCCGGGCCCGCGCGGTGGACGACTCGGCCGCGAGGCTGCGCCGGATCGAGCGGGACCTGCACGACGGGGCGCAGGCCCAGATGGTCGCCGTCGCCATGAAGCTGGGCCTGGCCCGGGAGAAGCTCGGCGGCACGATCACCGGGACCGCGCAGGCCGACATGGAGCGGGCCCTGGAGCTGGTCGATGCTGCCCACCGCAACGCCAAGGAAGCCATCATCGAGCTGCGCGACCTGGCCCGCGGCATCCACCCGCCGGTGCTCGACCACGGCCTCGGCACCGCGCTCACCACCCTCGCCGCGCGCAGCGACGTGCCCGTCGAGCTGGTCATCGACCTGCCCGAGCGCCCGTCGGCCGCGATCGAGACCATCGCCTACTTCTGCGCGGCCGAGTTGCTCACCAATGTCGCTAAGCACAGCGGCGCCCGGCATGCCACGCTGGAGGTGGTGCACGTGGCCGGGCTGCTGCGGGTGCGGGTCGGCGACGATGGCTGCGGCGGCGCCCGCATCGAGGCCCGCGGTGGCCTGGCCGGGCTCGACGAGCGGGTCAGGACCGTGGACGGCAGGCTGGAGGTCAGCAGCCCGCCGCACGGCCCCACCATGGTCACCGTTGAGCTGCCGTCCCACGCCTGACCCGAACCGGAGCCCCCGATGCGGATTGTGATCGCCGAGGACTCGGCAGTAGTCCGGGCGGGCCTGGCCGAGATCCTGGCCGACCGCGGCCACGAAGTGGTCGCCGCCGTCGGCAACGCCGAGGACCTGCGGGCTGCGGTCGACGAGCACCAGCCGGACGCCACCGTGGTCGACGTGCGGATGCCGCCCGGCTACACCGACGAGGGCCTGCGCGCCGCGATCGCCATCCGCCGTGACCACCCAAAGACCGGGGTGCTGGTGTTCTCCCAGTACATCGAGACCCGGTACGCGGCCGACCTGCTCGGCGCGGCGTCCGGTGGCGGCGCCGCAGGCGTCGGGTACCTGCTCAAGGACCGGGTCGCCGATGTCGGTGAGTTCGTCGACGCGCTGAGCCGGGTGGCGGCCGGCGGCACCGCCCTCGACCCAGAGGTCGTTACGCAACTGCTCGGTGCCAGTCGCCGCACCGCCGGGCTCGGCTCCCTCACGGCCAGGGAGCGCGATGTGCTGGCTCTGATGGCCGAAGGCCGGTCCAACGGCGCGATCGCCGGGATCCTCGTGGTCTCGGAGCGGGCCGTCGAGAAGCATGTCGGGAACATCTTCAGCAAGCTCGGCCTGGCGCCGTCGGACGCCGATCACCGCCGGGTGCTGGCGGTGCTGCGCTATCTGGAGTCCTGATCAGCCCGCCAAGCTCACCGGGCTCCGCTGACCCCCGGCCGGTTGCCGCCGCACGCCCGGGACGGCCGGGGCACGCCGGTCAGGCTCCGATGCCTGGCCGGTAGGCGACCGCCTCGACCTCCACCAGCATCCGGGGATCGATCAGCGCGGATACCTCCACCATTGAGGTCGCGGGCGGCGCGGCACCGAACGCCGCACCATGTGCCCGGCCGTACTCTTCCCAGCGGGATATGTCGGTGACGTACATCCTGGTGCGCACCACGTCGGCCAGCCCGGTACCAAGTGCCTGCAGCGCCGCCGCTATGTTGCTGATTGCCTGCGCGGTCTGCGCGCGGGCGTCGCCCTCGTGCACCAGCGTCCCGCCGCTGACCGATGTGCAGCCTGACACGAATACGAAATCGCCGGCCGCGACGGCCCGGCTGTAGCCCACCACAGGTTCCCACGGGGTGCCGGATGACGTTCTGCGGGTCATGCCGCCTCCGCGCGGCTCAGCATCAGCGTGCGTTGCATCGGTGCAGCTTAGCTCCGGCCGGCTACGCCGGCCCTCGTCAGCCGGGCCGCCGGGGCCGGTCAGTCCACGCCGCGATCCTCGGCGGCGGGCCCATGGCCCAGATTCATGAGCCGGTCCTCGATCTGAGCCCATCTCGCGCTCCACTCCGCGAGCGGGCCGAGGATCCGCTCCAGCACGGCCAGCTGCTCGTCGAACGCCCTTAGCTGGGTCTGCAGCGCTTCCACGCTGCGCCGCTGCGCGGTAACGGCGGTCGCGACCGACTTGAGCTGCGCCGCGGTCAGGCCTCCGGGAACCGGCAGGTTCCGCAGCCAGGGCAGCGAAGACAGCGCCGGAATACTCGGCAGTGACAGGCCAAGCCCGGTCATGCCCTCGAGTCTCTCGTTGAGGCCCCGGAGCTGCGCAATGACTTCCTGGGTCAGACCCGGGATCCCGCCGGGTGTGCTCTCCTGCTCATCGGCCATCGAGCCGCTCCTTCCAGCAGACATTGCGCTCGTCCCGGTGCAAGACGCACGACATTGACGAGTTCCCCGTTACAGCAGGGTCGCCCAGCTGCCTGGTGCAGTCAACGCGAGGTAACTGCCGGGCGCGCCGTATCGGTCGTTATAATGAACAGTGACAACCACTATTCCGACCGAAGCGCGAGCGGCCTGCGGGTCTCCGAGTTGGCAGGACGGTTCTCATGGTGACGATGTTCGCGCTGGCCGCGGCCCTGTGCTACGGGAGCGCGGACTTCCTCGGCGGCTCGGCCGCCAGGCGCGCGCCAGTCCTGTCGGTGCTCGGCGTCTCCGCATCCGCCGGTGCGGTGATCGTGCTGGCCGTGGCGGCGGCAGCGGGCGGCCCGCCGGCCGCGGCCGGAATCGCCTGGGGGGCCTGCGGCGGAGCGGCCGGCGGGATCGGGCTGATGTTCTTCTATGCCGGCCTGGCGGCCGGGCCGATGAGCGTCGTCGCACCGCTGTCAGCGCTTGTCTCGACCGTGCTGCCGGTCGGATTCGCGCTGGCCGCGGGTGAGCGGCCCGGACCGCTGGTCTACGCGGGCGCGCTGATCTGCCTGGGCGCCGTCGTGCTGGTCAGCTCGGGCGGCGGGTCCAGGGCCGGTAGCCCGATGGGCGGGCCTGCCCGGGGCATCTGGTACGGGATCGCGGCCGGAGCTGCGTTTGGGATGTTCTTTGTCTTCCTCCGCAACGCCGGCGAGTCAGGTGCGCTCTGGCCCGTCGCGGTGGCGCGTATCGCGGGCCTGGTCGTGGTCGTCATCGCCGCGGTGCTCATGCGGGCCCGCCCGGTGCACTGGCGGGCGGGCGGCGGTTTGTTCCTGGCCGCGCTGATGTCGGGCGTGCTCGACGCCGCCGCGAACATCTGGTACGTGCTGGCCACCAGGGCGGGCCTGTTCGGGATCGCCGTGGTGCTGACATCCCTATACTCCGGCGTGACGGTCCTGCTGGCGCGGGTGCTGCTCGGCGAGCGGATGCGCGGCCTGCAGCGGGCCGGCCTGGCCCTGGCGGCGGTCGGCATCCTGCTGGTGACCGTATGACGGCACCGGTCAGATTCCGGCCCGGACAGGCTCGTGCGGCCGGACGCCTCGCATCGGTCGTCCGGCCGCACGAACCCCGGGGAAGGGGCGAGTTCGAACGCTTAGTCGTCGGCCTGGTCTGGTCCGCTCCAGCCGTCCTCCGGGGCCTCGTCGTCCGGGTCCGGGATGTCCGACATGTCCCGGTAGTCCTGTTGCTCCCGGAAGCCCGGCATGTCCTCGCTGCCCGGCTTCGGCGGGAAGAGCAGCCCACAAACTTCCAGGTATAGCTGCTCAGGATAGGGAATATGGTCAACATTCTGCAGGGCCTGGTTCTGCCCGGCCGATTCGACGATGAACTCGCCGTAGCCGAACAGCTTGCCTGCGAACGAGCGCCGGAAGCTCATGTCAGTCACCTTCGACAGCGGCATCATTGCCACCTTCCTGGTCAGGACGCCAGAGGTGAGGAGCATTCGCTGTGAGGTGACGACGAAGAAGTCGACCGCCCAGTTGACGGTCTTCCAGACCATGCGCAGGAACAGGAAGATCCAGGCGATCCACACCACGAAGGTGAGGGTGCTGTTGCCGCGCAGGATCGTGGCGCTCAGCACCGCCGCGACCAGCAGGCCGCCCAGCGCCTCGATGGCCGGGCCAATCAGGATGGCCGGATGCTTGCGGACCGTGATGACCTGGTGCTCGTGCGGCAGCAGGTACCTGTTGACAGCGGCCGGGCCGGCCGGGCTAGCACTCGTCGGCAGCCTCATCTGAGCTAGAGGGAGTTGAAGAACGTCGTCAGTGAGACAGCGGCCGACTTCAGCCCGTTGTAAATGTGGTGAACGAAATTGGCGGCACCGGTGGGATCAGTGGCGAGGTAGTAGATGATGAAGAGTACGATCGCCCAGGTGATGACCTTCTTCAACATCCTGATCACCTCCCTGAGGCGCAACGGGCGGGTCACGGCAGGTTGCCGAACCCCAGCATAGCCCAGCGTAATTTGGGGGCCAATGACTACGAGCAGAGCTTAACCCTAGTGGATCAACGACCGCACGTGCGTCCCCCGCGCCGATCGACACGGATAATTCCTGCTGTGCCGGGGCGCGGCCCGGTGGCAGTGGCCGCTACGTCCGTGACCAAACGGGCACGATCGGTGACAGGAATCTATCTTTCAGTAACGGTCGCGGTGGGATGCCAGGTTTGGATGCGCCCGGCCGAGGCGATCAAGCCACGTCGCCCACGGGAATCTGACACGATTCCTTCCGGGCGCTGCGCCTGCCACCGTGGCCCCCTCGTGAGGTGATGATGAGCGATGTGGGCAGCAGCGACTTCGCAGTCGTCGTCTACCGAGAGGACGACGCCTGGGATGCCGAAGTGCTGCCCGTGGCGCTCACCGAGAACCTTGACGGCCTCATCCATGCGCTCCGGCAGCAGCCAAGTATTGGCGGAACTATCGGTTTGGCGGCGGTTGGCGACGATTTCTTCGTAGCGCTACGGGTACGGAGAACTAATGTTTGCGTATTTCTTTCCGACCTGACCGCGTCGGTCGACTGGCCGCTGGCTCGTCAGGTGCTTGATTACCTGGACATTCCGGTGCCTGAGGACGAAGACCTCGATCAGGTTCTTCCGGCCGGAGATCTGTCCATCTTCGCCGACCTGGGAATTGACGAGATGGAACTGGGTGCCATCTCCGGCGACCTCGACCTTTTTCCGGACGAGATGCTAATGAGCATCGGGCGGCGGCTCGGGTTCGGCCACGCGCTGGAGCGGGCGCTGGACGTCGCGCTAGGTATCTGAGGACGGCCGGTGACGGCAGGTTACCTGGGCGCCTACGAGTCGGCCATGCGCACGGCCATCGAGGAGGCGGCGGAGGCAGCCGCCACCGCTCCGGCGCCGGACGGGCCGGCGGCGAATGGGCCGGCGGCGGACGGGCCGGCGGCGGACGGGCCGGCGGCGGACGTGCCAGTGGGGGCCGTCGTCCTCGACACCGCGGGCACGATCATCGCTCGGGCGCGGAACCGGCGCGAGGCTGACACCGACCCGACCGGGCATGCCGAGATAGTGGCCATCCGGCGGGCCGCCGCGGCCGTGTCGAGCCGCCGCCTGGATGGCTGCACGCTGGTCGTCACGCTCGAGCCGTGCACGATGTGCGCCGGCGCCATCATCGCCGCGCGGCTGGACCGGCTGGTCTACGGCGCCGCGGACCCGAAGGCGGGGGCGGTCGGCTCGGTCTGGGACCTGCTCCGCGACCGCAGGCTCGGCCACTCCGTCGAAGTGATCGGCGGTGTGCTCGCGGCCGAATGCGGGGACCTGCTCAGCGATTTCTTCGGGCACCTGAGGTAGCCGGGCCCGCCGTGTCCTCCTGCCGCGGTCTGGGCCACAGGTCGGGTAGGCTCAGCTGCGGTGGAGTCGCCTAGTGGCCGAGGGCGCACGCCTCGAAAGCGTGTGAAGGGGCAACCCTTCCGTGGGTTCAAATCCCACCTCCACCGCCGGCGCGCTCGGGCGCAGCACAGTCGCTGCGCCGGGTATCGCGCGGGAGGCAGACCGACAGCGAGAGCCGACTAGCCGGGCCACCGGAGAAGCGATTGCCAGAGCCGCAGAGCACAGCCTTCTTCCTGCTGATGTTGGCCGTATTTGGCGCCCTCATGTGGTGGCTGGCGGTCGCCAGGCAGCTGGTCTTCCGCATCCTCGCGGCCTGCCTGGCGTTCCTTCCGGCCATGTTGTTCGGCGTCGCGGCGGTCAATAAGTACTACGACTATTACCAGAACTGGAGTGCCGCAATCTCGGACCTGACGGGTTCGAGCTCCCAGACGCCTGAGCTGCCCGATGCCGCGCTGGGCGGGTCGGTCAAGTTCGGGACGCTGCTCGGCAGCGGCATTGACACGGCACTGGCGCAGCAGGACGGCTACATTCTGCGGCTGGATGTGCCGGGGGCGCTGAGTCACCTGACCCGCACGGTCTTTGTCTATCTGCCGCCCCAGTACTTCCAGTCGGCTTACCACAGCTACAAGTTCCCCGCCATCGAGCTCATTCATGGCTTCCCTGGCCTGCCCCAGGACTGGATCAGCGTCATCGGGGTGAACACGATCTTGAGGAACCTGGTCGCGGCCGGCAAGGCGCAACCCGCCGTGCTGATCATGCCGGACGCCAACGGCGCTCGCGGGGTCTCGCTGCAGTGCCTCAACCAGGTGAAGGGCCCCCAGGACGCGACCTACCTTGCCGTGGACCTGCCGAATTACATCACGCGCGTCCTGCGGGTCCAGCCTCCGGGCGGCGCCTGGGGCATCGCGGGCTACTCCGAAGGCGGCTACTGCGCCGCCAACCTCGGCCTGCAGTACGGCGGAAGGTTCGGATTCGCGGGCGTGCTGAGCGGCTATTTCAAGCCCTATGACAATCAGCTGATCGATCCGCCGCGGCTAGTAAGCCCGTTCGGCCGGAATGCCGCGCTCCGCCGCCGCAATACTCCGGTTGACCTGCTTGAGACGATGCCGCCCGGAACGCCGGTCCCGCAGTTCTGGCTCGGTACCGGCGCCCTGGACCATTCCGACACCAGGAATGCCGCGATATTCGCGCAGCTCGTGCAGTCCCGGCAGCCGGTCGTGACACTCAAGGTCGTGCCCGGCGGCGGCCACACCATGTTCACCTGGCGGGCGCTGATCCCGGCGATGCTGGAGTGGATGACGCCGCACCTGGCGTTCGACGCTCGGCTGAATGACATGCATGCGGCCGCCCAGAAGGCCCGCGCCGCGGCCCCGAGGCCGTCAGGAAAGCCTGCTCACCCGGCTCCGCACTCGAAACCGACCGTCCACCCCAAGTCGACCGTCCCCGCCAAGCCGGTAGTCCCGGCCAAGAAGCGCCGCCGCCACTAGCGCCGCCGCCACTGGCGCCGCCGCCCGGTGCAGCTCAGTCCAGCTCAAGCACCCGGACGTGCAGGACGGATCGCTGATGCAGGGCGGCCCGCAGCGCCCGGTGCAGGCCGTCTTCCAGGTAAAGTTCCCCGCGCCACCGCACGACGTGCGGAAATAGGTCGCCGTAGAACGTTGAATCCGATGCCAGGACGGTATTCAGGTCCAGGACATTCTTGGTGGTTACGAGCTGATCCAGCCGGACCGGGCGGGGCGGTATTTGCGCCCATTCGCGCGCGCTCCGGGCGTGGTCGGGATAGGGCCGTCCCTCTCCGACCTGCTTGAAGATCACACATGAAGTCTAGATGAGCGCGCAAGCGCCCGCCGGTCATGGGCAACGTCCCGGGCCAAAGCCGGACCGATAACAAAAGGCACCACGACGCGTAGTGTCGCTGCTACTCTCGGTGACGCGCTGCCAAGGAATCCGAGTCAAACTATGGGGGAGTTGCTCGTGACGATGTGGCTGGTTGACCAGGATCTGGCACGGCCAAGTGCCCCTGCATCCGCCGTCGCGGCCAAGGGTGCCGACACCACGGCGCACCGCGGGGCGGTCACCGATCTCGCCGCCTACCGATCCGCGGTCACTGACCTGGTGGCGGAGATCGCGGCCCGCAGCCGGTCAGGCGGCGCCCGGCTGGTGGAACGGGTCCGCGCCGAGCGGATCTTAACCAGGCGCCTGCAAGAGCCGGAGTTAGTGTCAGTCCTCGCCGCGACCCCGCATGGCACCTCCGCAGCGCTCAAGCGGCTGACGTATGAGGTCAGGAACTATCAGCCCAGCGCCCGCAGTTCCGCGGCCGATCTGACCGCGCAGGTCCGCGTCTGGATGCTCGCCCAGATCGACGCGATGTGGTGGGGAAGCACGCCCGCCTATCTGACCGACGCGGACGTGCTCGGCGCCGGTGACCTCGTCGACCTCGAGGCGCTCAGGCGCGGCAGGCTGCTGCGGTTCCGCTACCGCCGCCAGGCCACCGGCCTGCTGAACAGGGCCGTGCGGTTGGCCGAGCGAAGGGTGTGGCCCAGCCGCATGCCGTGCACGGCCGGACTGCGGTTCCCCCGCGTCCGGCCCGAGGCAGCGGCGATGCTCAACCAGCTGGCCACCGAGTTCGCCGCACTGGCGCCCGCGGGCACGCCGCCGCTGTGGATCACCAGCCTGGCCCGCAGCGTCGAGCATCAGCGGCACCTCAGGGCGCTGGGCTACGCCGCGGCGCTGCCGAGCGCACATTGCGTGGGCTATGCGGCTGACGTCGAGATGAAATGGTTCCGCCGGTATGGAGCGGACACCGTACTGCAGCGCCTGCTCCTCGACCGGCAGGACGCTGGGGAGATCAACGTTATCGACGAGGGCCAGGCCTGGCATGTGTGCATCAGCCCGGTCGGCGGACAGGGACTCCGCCGCGTTCCCGGGGCACGCGTGGGCGGCTGAGCACGGTGTGCGGTATCGCCGTCATCGTCGGTCCAGGTGGCGACCGCTCGAGCTTCCTCGCCATGCTCGACTCGCTGGCGCCACGCGGTGAGATCCCCGAGGCGGGCGGCGACGACGCCTTGCTGGCCGGGGTGCAGCGGCTCCCGATCGTGGACAGAGATCACGCGGTACAGCCGTGGATCGGCGGAGACGGCCGCTGGGTGCTCTGTTACAACGGCGAGATCTTCAATCACCACGAGCTACGCGCGGAGCTGGTCAACATGGGCTGCCAGCTGCGCACTGACAGCGATACCGAGGTAGTCCTCGAGGCCTTCCTGCGGTGGGGCGCGGCGGCGGTCAGCCGGTTCCGCGGAGAATTCGCGTTCGTGATCGTGGACCGTGCCACCAGGCGGGCCTTCCTGGCCCGCGATCCGCTCGGCGTCAAGCCGCTGTACTGGTCGCTCAAGTCCGAGTGCCTGCACGTCGCCTCGGAGATCAAGGCGCTGGTGCCGGTCGGCGCGCCGGTGTCAGAGGTCCCTCCCGGCCATCACGGCTGGGCTGAGCCGGCGGCCGTACCTGAGCTGGTGCCTTATGTCGACCTGCTGCACCTCGGCGAGGACGCCGGGCTGATCGACGATCCCGACGAGGCGGCCAAGCTGGTGCGCACTGCGCTCGAGGACAGCATCAGGGTGCGGGTCGATACCGACCTGACCGTCGGGGTGATCCTCTCCGGCGGCCTGGATAGCTCGCTCACCCTCCTGCACGTGCGGGAGATGCACCCCGACTGCGTGGCCCTGACCGTCGGCGCGCCGGGCAGCGAGGACCTGGCGTACGCCCGGCGGCTGACCGCCGAGCTTGGCGTGCCGCACGAGGTCATCGAGATGCGGCCGCGCGATATCCGGCGGCGCGATGTGCGGCAGGCGATCCGGATATCGGAACTCACCGAGTACGGCGACATCATCAATGCGGTGGTGTCGGTGCCGCTGTTCCGCCGGGTGCACGAACTCGGCATCAAGGTCGTCCTGACCGGGGACGGCTCGGACGAACTCTTCGGCGGATATCCGATGTACCAGCGGATCGGAGCCCGCCAGGCCCGGCGGCTGTTCGTCCACAAGATCCGCAACCTGGGCCGGACTGAGCTGCAGCGCGTCGACCGCGCCAGCATGGCGGCCACTGTGGAAGCCCGGGTGCCGTTCCTGGATCTGTCGCTGGTGGAACTGGCGATGCGACTGCCCATGGAGTTCAAGATGCGCGACGGGCAGGAAAAATGGATCCTGCGCGAGGCGTTCTCCAGCATGCTCCCCGACTACATCAGGGCGCGGCCGAAGAATCCGATGTCGCATTCGTCGGGCCTGCATGAGCGGGCCAGGCTGTACAAGCCGTTGTTCGCCCGGATGCACAGCTCATTCGGATACAACCTGCTCGGCCCGGTGCGCCGCGACTTCTCGACCTTGCTTGACCAATGCGATCACGATCTCTACCGGGCCGTGGCGCAGGCTGCGATGCGCCAGGACTACACGGTGCTCGAGCATGCCAGGGACCTGGCCGGCGCGGCCCGCTGGAACGCGAAAGCGATGTTCCGCCGGGCGGATCCGGCCGGCCTGGACGCGGCGGGCGGCGCCCCGGGGGCCGCGGCGGGCATCGCGGCCGGGCCGGGCGGCGCCCCGGGGGGCGGGGCGGGCATCCCGGCCGGGCCGGGCGGCTCAGAGCCCAATGAAGCCTGAGATCAGGCGCCAGGTCTGTGCAGGCCGCTCCTCAGGCGCGAAGTGCCCGGCCCCGGATATCACGCCCTGGCTGACCGCCGCGACGCCCGCGTCCTTGAACCCTGCGACGTAGGCGCCGATGTCGCCGCTCTCATGCTCGCCGCGCAGGTAGAGCAGCGGCGTGCTGATCCGCTGCAGAGCGCCGGGCCGCCGGTTGTCGATGGCATCCTGCCGAAACGACCGGTACCAGCTGAACCCGGCGCTCAGCGCGGAGTCGCTCGCGTAGGCCGCCTCGTATGCGGCTCGCGCCTGTTTGGTGATCTTCTCGGGGTCCGGGGACAGCACCTCGTAGAAGTAGCCGAAGTAGTCTGCCTGGCGTCCCTGAACGAGCCGTTCGGGCAGGCCCGGGACCGCATGGAAGCCGAAATGCCAGATGTAGGGGTTGCGGAGGACCTCGTCCCAGGGACCGAGGCCGGGAATGACCACATCCATGATCACGGCACGAGCGAGATCCTGATAGCGCCGCAGGAAAGAGTAGGTGACCATGCCGCCGACGTCGTGGCCCACCAGCGTGGGCCCGCGCAGTCCCAGCGCTTCGATCACGGAATGCACCACCCCGGCCAGCTCGCGCTTCGACCCGTCGGCCGGACCGCCCGCCGACTCCCCGATTCCAGGAAGATCGATCGCCACCGCCCGTACCTGGCGGCCGGCCAGCTCCATGACCGGGCGCCAGGCGCGCCATGACTGCGGCCACCCGTGCAGGAACAGCACCGGGGCGGCTCCGGGGGCACCGGCCTCGGCCACATGGATCGAGCAGCGGCCGGCTTCGACCTGGGCGTGGCGTATGTCAGTCGTCGGCGAAGTCATGGCCATATCCTGCCCACCGCCGGGGGGCGGACTCACCCAGAGCGGACCCTGGGCCACAGCTTGTGCCGCCTATGTGGCTGCACGCCCGGAGCTGTCATGGCCGTTGCCCCTTGCTGTCCGGCAGGGGGTGAATTGCTCCTCCGTCGGCCCGCAGGAAGCCCGCGCGGCGGGGTCTCTAACGCGTCGGGTCGTTGTCGAAGCAACCTCGACCGTGTTGACGTCGGCCAGAATTTAGCCATGCTCCGGCCCGCGCTCATGGCGAGATCCCGCGACCTGTGGGAGCGTGTTGCCCGCGCGCCCGTCGCATTCATGCCAGCCCTCCGGGTCGTCGTATCGCCGGAGTCAGGTCTGGGGCCGCCCGGCTGGGTGGGAATCGTGGTGATCGGCGATGCGGTCATAGCCACCGCCCCGAGTCCCGAGCTCGCGCAGCTGGTGCAGCAGCCGCTCGGGACGCTGGCCGCAGCATCCTTGACGGATCCCGGCGTGCTCAGGGCCTGCTTCCCAGTTCTTGAGATACTCGGCCCGGCATGCCTGGCCTACCTGGACGCCGAGGAGTTCCGCCCGCGGCATGACGGGGCCTGCGTCGAGCTGCTCGATCTGCAGGATCGAGACCTGCGGCAGTTCCTGGCCGGAGCCGGCGACGAGGATGTCGCGGAGAGCGGCCTGGCTGAGATCGCGTCCCCGGCATTCGCCGTCCGCGCTCGGGGCCTGGTAGTCGCTGCCGCTGGCTACCGCACCTGGCCGGGCGAAGGAGCTCACCTATCGGTGCTGACCGCAGCGCAGGCGCGCAGCCGAGGGTTCGGGCGCGTCGCCGCCTCGGCTGCGGTCGCCCACGCGATCCAGGCCGGCCTGCTGCCGCAATGGCGAGCCCGGGCGCAGCCGTCCCGCCGGGTCGCTCGAGCCCTCGGTTTCCGCGAACTCGGCTCCCAGGTGAGCATTCACATTCGGACCGACGGTCGAGGCGACGACGTCAACCCATAACTCGCCGCCTTCCGGCACTTCCGGGGAGCAGCCGCTGCCGCCCCAGCCGGGGACGACGTCGGCGGTGAGGCCTGCGGCAGCGTCTGAGGCGCGCGTAACCGGTCAGTCCCGGAGCATGCTGTCGTAGACGGCGATCAGCGCGGCCTTCTGCGTCTCGGTCAGCCGCTGGTCGGCCCGGATCAGCGCTGTCACCTGCTCGGTCGTGCGATCGCCGCCGGCACCGCCGGCGTCGCCTTCGTCAGGTTGGCTGAGCAGGCCCGCCTGCACCAGCAGGGTCTCGGCGGACACGTTGAGGGCTTCCGCGATCAGCTTGAGAACGCGCACTGAGGGCTGGTGTACGCCGCGCTCGACCTGGCTCAGGTACGGGTGCGACAAGCTGGTCAGCTCGGCCAGCTGGCGCAGCGACAGCCTGGCCATCTCGCGCTGGCTGCGGATGAAGGCGCCGAGCGCCTCGGTCTGGGCAGCCCACGGATCGGTCACGTTTGCCTCCACGCGGCTGAGGTGGCGCGGGACCGGCCCGCGCCGAAGATAATGGACGTGCTCGTGCGCGGCGACGGGCTCAGGCCCGGGTCGCCGCGCACGAGGGTCACTTAGCCGAGCCGGTACCCTTCTTGGCCGATGCGGCCCCGCCCTGGGTGAGGACCGGCGCGGTGGCCTTGATCACGTCCTCGGCGAACTTCCGCTGTGCGGTGAGCAGCTGCTCGGCGAAGTCGTAGGCGTTGGCGACCAGCTCGTCTGGCTTGGGCAGCTTGTCGGCGAACGGCACAGCCGGGATGGGCAGCGACGACGTGACCGACTGGACGGCTTGGGCCCAGGTCTGGATCGCGTCGGTCACCGCCTCCTGGCTCCTGCGGATCGTGTCCAGGATCTGGCCCTGCACTTCCTTGCTGACGGCACCGGGATCGGTCATCGCTCTGTCCTCCTCCTCGGGAACGGCTGTATGTGGTAACTATACCATACAAGCCGTTTGGCTTGTCAACCAGGAGGCTGAGCTTGCGGAGGGCATGCGCGAGGGTTTCCGGTGGCCAGGTCAGCCCCGGACGTAATCGCCTGGTGCCCTGATTCGGGTGACACCGCTGGCTCGCGCGCCTCACGTCATAGTCACTCATGTCGGCAGCTCAGTCCCGGCCTGCTCCGCCACCATGTACTCGGCATACCAGTCGGGCCAGTTCGCGTCTGCCTCGCCGATGCGCTTCTCGTGCTCGCCGTGCGCGGCCGACGCGCGCCGCATCGCGTTCGCCAGGTCCGCCGTGGATGCGAATGCCGTCTCAGCGGCGTTGATCCGGCCGGGCAGCCGCGCCGTGACCTCCTGCAGCAGCCAGCCATTGCCGTCCGGGTCGGTGAACGTGGCGAAGGAGCTGTAGCTGGCGTGATCGGGCGCGGGACCGCTCACGCGGCCGCTCGTACCGTCGGGCTGGAACTGAGCGCCCGGCGTCCCGGCGTGGAACACCTCGCTGACCTGGGCACCGCGGGCGACGAGTTCGTCGCGCGCAGCCTCGATATCGGAGACGATCAGGTAAAGGCCCTGGGCCGAGCCGGGCGCGGCCGACGTGATGTTCGTGCCGAATTGGATCGAGCTCCCCGAGCCGGGCGGCGTGAACTGGACGATCCGGAAGCCGTTATCATGTGGAAAGTCGGCGTCGAGTCTCCACCCGAGTTTCCCGTAGAACTCCTTCGCGCGGTCGACATCCACGACAGGGATGACGACCACCTCGAGCTTGATGTCTGCCATGCCGGTCCCTCTCCCTTTGTTGTCAGTGGCCTGTGTCCATGGCCTCCGGCTCCTGTGCCACCTGGGCTGGGTGCTGACGTCCACCCTCACGCCACACATCGCCGAAGTCCACAGGTCTATCAAATCGCTCGGGAATGCCTGGTGGCGAGCAGTGAGAGATTCCGAGGGGTAGGAGGTTCATCGCTGATGAAGGCCACGACGGGATGCGGACGTGGCTTGGACGTGAGGTCGATGGCGGGTGATCCTGCTGCTGATGTTTTCTGCCGTGGGACACGATCAGGAACTCAGCTGGAGACGGGCTCGATGCGCTCCAGCTGCCGGAGTTCTTCCTCGTGGGATGCCTGGTACAGGTCGAGCGCGAGCTGGCCGTTCAACCAGAACTGGAGAGTGGTCCCGAGCGCCTTGGCCAGCCGCAGCGCCGTTGACGGGGTGATGCCGCGCCGTCCGTTGACGATCTCGTTCAGCCGCACGTATGAAACGCCGATCCGGTCCGCCAGCTCCCCCTGCGTCATGCCCAGCGGCTTGACGAACTCCTCCAGCAGCATCTCTCCCGGCGGCGTCGGCGGCCGGTCCGACGGGATCCTCACCTGCGCCATCTCCGTCACTCCCTCGGTGATAGTCCACGATCTCGACATCTTCCGCGCCCGACTCGGTCCACCGGAAACACACCCGCCACTGATCGTTGAGCGCCGATCATGGTGATGATCTGGGTACCCCAGAGGCGCCGGAAGTCGGGGTCCTGCAGCAGGCGGGCGTAGGCCACCGCGTCCTTGAGCGCAGTGGCCAGGCTCATCCGTGCATCTCGCTCAAGGTGGTTACCGATCCAAGGAATCCGGCGCAGTCGCCCCGAAACCGTCTCGCTGTCGGATCGCTCTCAACCGGCGCACCAGAAAGTCCTTGAAAGAAATCCGGGCGGCGGTGTCGGATCGGGGCGGAGGTGTTCGTAGCAGGTGTGAGCGGCCGCCCACGAGGAGCGCCCCCAAAACCACAGGAGATGATCTTCAGATGCAGTACCTGGTTTCCGTGATCGACGACACGGCCGGCCTCGCCACCGCGGACGAGATGGCGGCCATCGACGCGTTCAACGACCGGCTCCAGGCGGAGGGTCACTGGGTCTTCGCGGCCGGCCTCGCGGCGCCCAGCTCGGCCACCGTCATCGACAACCGAGGCGAGGAGGCGATGTTCACCGACGGGCCCTTCCTGGAATCGAAGGAGTATCTCGCCGGCTTCTGGATCATGGAGGCCCCCGACCTCGACGTGGCGCTCAAGCTCGCCGCCGAGGGGTCGAAGCACTGCAACCGGAAGGTCGAGGTGCGGCCGGTCCTGTGAGCTCGGCCGACGTCCGGGAGGCGATCACCCAGGCCCACCATGACGAGTGGGCGCGGGTGGTCGCCGCCCTGACCAGGCGTTTCGGTGACCTCGACATCGCCGAGGAGGCGGCGGCCGAGGCGTTCGCGACCGCCGTCGGGCGGTGGCCGGCTGACGGCGTACCCCCCAGCCCCGGCGCCTGGCTGACCACCACCGCCAACCGCAAGGCCATCGACCGGATCCGGCGCGAGAACAAGCGCGGCGACAAGCAGAAGGAGGCTCAGCTGTTGCACGACGACGACCCGCCCGAGCCTCCCGGCGCCATCGACGACGAGCGGCTCCGGCTGATCTTCACCTGCTGTCACCCGGCGCTCGCGATGGAGACCCGCGTCGCGCTGACGCTGCGCATGGTCGCCGGTCTGACCGTGCCCGAGATCGCCCGCGCCTTCCTGGTGCAGGAGACCACCATCGGGCAGCGGATCACCCGCGCGAAGGCCAAGATCAAGGCGGCTCGCATCCCTTACCGGGTGCCGTCCGCGGAGGATCTCCCGGCACGCGTCTGCGGCGTACTCGCCGTCCTCTTCCTCGTCTTCAACGAGGGCTACCTGGCGACCGGCCCCGACACCGATCCCGTACGTCGCGACCTGACCGCCGAGGCGATCCGGCTCACTCGCCTGATCCGTGCCCTCAGGCCGGCCGACGGTGAGGTGGCCGGGCTGCTGGCGCTGATGCTCCTCACCGAGGCCCGCCGCACCGCCCGGGTTTCGGCGAGCGGCGAACTGGTCACCCTCGACGAGCAGGACCGTGGGACCTGGGACGCCGCGCTGATCGCCGAGGGTCACCGGCTGGTGCGCGAGCGCCTGGCCGCCCGGGTGGCTCCAGGTCGCTACCAGATCCTCGCAGCGATCAGCGCCGTGCACACCTCCGCCCGCGACGTACGCGACACCGACTGGTCGCAGGTCGTCGCCCTCTACGACCAGCTCGTCCGCCTCGACCCCTCGCCGGTCATCGCCCTCAACCGGGCCATCGCGGTCGCGGAGCTTGACGGCCCGGAAGTGGCGCTGGCGGCCGTCGACCGTCTCGAGCACAAGCTGGCCGGCTATCACGCCTACCATGCGACCCGCGCCGACCTGCTGCGCCGGCTGGGCCGCAGTCAGAAGTCGCGCGCGGCGTACGACAAAGCCATCGAGCTGGCAGGTAACACCGCCGAGACCGCCTACCTGACACGCCGCCGCGACCAGCTGGGGTAGCGCCCGTCGAAACCCGTGCAAAGCGGCGCCTGACCCCGATGGAATACGCCGTGCGGGGCATACGGCGAGGTGGCAGGCCAAGCCTCCCAGCGAAGCGGGACAACTGAGACTGAAATGAGACTAGCGACCGGCGCAAGGACGGCCGCTGCCGGGTTCGTATCTTGAAACCTGCTGGTCACGATGGCGGAGGATAAGAGATTCGAACTCTTGAGGGGTTGCCCCCAACACGCTTTCCAAGCGTGCGCCCTAGGCCACTAGGCGAATCCTCCGCCGGCCAGCCTACCGACTGAAGACCGCAACCTTCACCTCGGCCGCGACGCTCACCGCGGCTGCTCCCATGATCGTGGTTGATTGGTGGCCAGCGCCCCTAATCCACCGTCTTCATGAAATAGGCCAGCAAGCAGGCACCGCGGGGGCGATATCGGCGAGGCTGGAGTGATCAGTGGTCTGGTGGGAACCGGCTGGGCCTGGCTAAGGTTCGCTGCCGCGTGGGGGATCACGGCACCGCGGGTCGGCCGACTGGTTAAACTGACGGCAGACCCCTCGCACGGCGTTTATCCCGCCAACTCCCCCAGGGCCGGAAGGCAGCAAGGGTACGCGGGCTCTGACGGGTGTGCGGGGGGTCCCTTTCGGTCCGGTGAGGATGAGGTCATGGCAGCCGACGTTCCAGGTCAACCCCCTGCGGAACAGGCGCAACGTGGCGCTCCCGGTGCCCCGATGGCGCTCTATCGCAGGTACCGTCCGGCCACGTTCGCCGAAGTCAGGGGCCAGGAACACGTAACCGAGCCGCTGCGCCAGGCGCTCCGCAGCGGCCGGGTACACCACGCGTACCTGTTCAGCGGGCCGCGTGGCTGCGGAAAGACGTCAAGCGCCCGGATCCTGGCCCGCTCCCTCAATTGCGAGCAGGGCCCGACGCCGGATCCGTGCGGGAAGTGCGCCTCCTGCGTGGCGCTGGCTCCGACCGGCCCGGGCAGCATCGACGTGATCGAGATCGACGCGGCCTCGCACGGCGGCGTCGACGACGCGAGGGACCTGCGCGAGCGGGCGTTCTACGCGCCGGTCTCCGGCCGCTTCAAGATCTACATCGTCGACGAGGCGCACATGGTGACCCGCGAGGGCTTCAACGCGCTGCTCAAGCTGGTCGAGGAGCCACCCCCGCACCTGAAGTTCGTCTTCGCCACCACCGAGCCGGAGAAAGTCATCGCGACGATCAGGTCGCGGACCCATCATTACCCGTTCCGGCTGATGCCGCCTGCCGTCCTGCGCGGGCTGCTGGAGGAGATACTCGCCAGCGAGGGCGTCGCCTACGAGCCCGCGGTGCTTCCGGTGGTGATCCGGGCGGGCGCCGGCTCGGCGCGGGATGCCTTGTCGGTGCTCGATCAGCTGCTCGCCGGGGCCGATGAAGCCGGGCTGACCTACGAGCGGGCCGTCGCGCTGCTCGGCTACACCGACGACAGCCTGCTTGATGAGGTAACCGACGCGTTCGCGACCGGCGACGGAGCGGCGGTCTTCCACGCGGTGGACCGGGTGGTGGAGGGCGGTCACGACCCGCGGCGCTTCGCCGCTGACCTGCTGGACAGGTTCCGCGACCTGATCGTGCTGGCCGCGGTGCCCGACGCCGGGCAGACCGGGCTCCTGGACATTCCCGCCGACCGGCTGGACCGGATGCGCGACCAGGCGGCCGGGATCGGGCAGGCGCAGCTCACCAGGGCCGCGGAGACGATCAGTGCCGGGCTGGTCGAGATGCGCGGCGCGACCTCGCCGAGGCTGCTGCTCGAGCTCATGTGCGCCCAGGTGCTCTTGCCGCCGCCGGACGCTGAGGTGCAGGCACTGACGGCCCGCCTTGACCGGCTCGAGCGCCGGATCGGCAGCGGTGATGCCGATGATGCGGCGCCGCGCCTGGCCAGCCACCCTCACCCGGCTGAGGCGGCCCCCGCGGGACCGGCTAGTCGGCCTGCCGCACGCACCGCAGATGCGCCCGGGGGGTCAGTCGGGCCCACGGCACGGCCTGCGGCCGCCGCGATGGCTGATGAAGGAAATTCGCGCGAAACGGGTTCCGGTGCTCAGTCGGGCCCCGCAGCCGGATCACCCGGCGGGACCGGTGCCAGGCGGACGGCGGAGCGAACCGATCAGGCCGCGGCCGCGTCCCGCCCGGCTGGTTCGGGGGAAGCGGACGCCGGGTCAATCCTGGAGCGGTGGGACGCCATCCTCGAGGCGGTCATGCGCGAGCGCAAGGTGGCCTGGATACTGCTGCGCGGCGCGACCGTCGATTCCCTGGCCGGTGGCGTCCTTACGCTCAGGTTCGCGCGGGAGGGCGACGCCAAGGGGTTCGCGGGCGGCGGGCACGACCGCGCGCTGGCCCAGGTCCTGCAGGAGATGCTCGGCATCAGCCCGCAGATCAGGTCCGTCGTCGGCGCCGCGGACGGAGCGGCGGCCGCGGCCGGCCCTAGGGGTCGCGCCGGGGCGGCCGCGGCGCGAGGCCCGGAAACTGAGGCCAGCGAGCGCGGCGGCCAGTCGGCTGGCGACCGCCAGGCGGCGGCCTGGCCGGGCCGGGACGAGCGGGCGGGCGCTGCTTCAGCTGAGTCCCGCGGGCAGCCGCCGCGCCCGCGGGCAGGGGACGCGACGTCGGCCGACGCTCAGCCGGGCGCCGAGCAGTCGGGCGCCGCGCGGTCGGGTGGCGGGCAGCCGGGCGCCGAGCAGTCGGGTGGCGGGCACCCGGGTGACGGGCAGCCGGGTATGGCGCGGTCGGCCAGCGCTCGGTCAGGAGGCCCGCAGCCGGGTGCGGCGCGGTCGGCCAGCGCTCGGTCGGCCAGTCCGCAGGCCGACGGGATCCGGCCGGGCGGGTCGGCCGGCTTCCGCCAGGGCGAGCCGGACGGCCTGCACCCGGGCGGCGATTTCGATGCGGACGCGCTCACCGGTGCCGACCTTATCCAGCGAGAACTCGGCGGCCAGGTCATCGGGGAGACCGGCGGGGACTGAACGTCCGCAGGCCAGCTGGGCGCCGGGCCGCGGCCCGGGAAGCCGCGGGGCCGGTGGGCCCGGGACCTGTGCGCCCGGCAGCCCGGCGATGCGGTGGTACCCGGAGCCTGCCGCAGGCCGTAGGCTCGGAACGACATCAGATCGCGAGGGTGCGCCGCGCGGGCGATCCGGCCAGCGGACCGGCGGCCCGGTCAAGCAACCGATTGGGGACGACGACGTGGACCCTGGCGGCCAGTTGGACATGCAGCAGCTGCTAGCGGCAGCTCAGCAGATGCAGAACCAGCTGATGAGCGCTCAGCAGGAGCTTGCCGATGCCGAGGTGGAAGGCACCTCAGGCGGCGGGCTGGTGAAAGCGGTCGTCAACGGGCAGGGCGAGCTGGTGGACCTCACCATCGCCGCGGCGGCCATCGACCCGGCCGACCCGGCGGAAACGGCGCAGAACATCGCCGATCTCGTGCTCGCCGCGGTCCGCGACGCTTACAGCGGCGTTGGCGACCTGCAGCAGGAAATGATGGGGCCGCTCGCGGGCGGTATGGGCGGCGATGCGGGTGCACCTGGGATCCCGGGACTGCCCGGCTTCCCCGGGCTACCTGGCCTCACCGAGCCGCCTGGCGAGCAACCGGGCGGGTCTTCGAGCGGGCTCTGAGGTGTACGAGGGCGTCGTCCAGGACCTGATCGACGAGCTTGGACTACTGCCTGGCGTCGGGCCGAAGGGCGCGCAGCGGATCGCCTTTCACCTGCTCGCGGCCGACCCCGCGGATATCCGGCGGCTGTCCTCGGTGCTGCTGGAGGTCCTGGAGCGGGTGAAGTTCTGCCGTACGTGCGGCAACGTGGCGGAGAGCGAGGAATGCCGGATCTGCGGGGACCAGCGCCGCGACCCGACAGTGATCTGCGTCGTCGAGGAGCCGAAGGACGTTGCGGCGATTGAGAAGATCCGCGAGTTCAGGGGCCGTTACCATGTCCTTGGCGGGGCGATCAGCCCGATCGACGGGGTGGGACCGGAGAACCTCCGGATCAAAGAGCTGATGACCAGGTTGTCCGACGGCACGGTCACCGAGCTGATCCTGGCGACTGACCCCAATCTCGAGGGCGAGGCGACTGCCACCTACCTCGCCCGGCTTATCAAGCCGATGGGGCTTCGGGTGACGAGGCCCGCCAGTGGCTTGCCGGTGGGCGGCGAGCTCGAGTATGCCGATGAGGTTACGCTCGGGCGCGCCTTCGAAGGACGGAGACTTCTTGATGTCTAGCGCACCGCGTTCTGGGACGCGACCGGCGCCCGGCGGTACGGGTGAGGACTGGCAGCCACTGGCGGACCGGATTGCGCGCCAGGCCCGGGACTTTCTCGACGGGGTCGCCGCGCTGGCCAGGGGCGAGGGCGAGGACGAGACAGTTCCGCTGCTCCTGCTCGAGGTCGCGCAGATCCTGCTCGCGGGAGCGCAGCTGGGCGCGAGCAAGGACGTGATCCTGCCCGGCAATTGGGAACCTGACGTTGGCGCCGACCCGGATCTGGACGTGCTGCGGAGCGGGCTCGCGGCGCGGCTCCTCGATTGCGATGAGTACGCCGAGCTTTTCGACCCTTACTCCGACACCCGGGCCACGCCGTTCCGCCTCTCGGACGACCTGGCCGCGGTCGCCGCTGACCTGATCCACGGCCTCAAGCACTACGAGGCGGGCCGGTCCTCCGAAGCACTGTGGTGGTGGCAGTACTCATACGTGAACCACTGGGGAACTCACGGTGGCGCGGCGCTGCGGGCCCTGCATGCGGTCGTCGCCCACGCCCGGCTGGACGTGGCCGAAGATCCGGCGGCGGGCTGAGTTCGCCTGATCTCGGTACACTCAAGGTTCTGCCCGTCGCCAGCCGAACCGGAGGTGCGGCCGCCCGTGGCTCTTATCGTGCAGAAGTACGGTGGATCATCGGTCGCTGACGCGGACGGCATCAAGCGCGTGGCGCAGCGGATCGCCGCGTCGAGGAAGTCCGGCCATTCGGTGGTGGTGGTGGTGTCCGCGATGGGCGACACCACCGACGAGCTACATGATCTGGCCAAGCAGATCAGCCCGCTGCCACCGGGCCGCGAACTGGACATGCTGCTCACCGCCGGTGAGCGGATCTCGATGGCACTGCTGGCCATGGCCATCGCCAATCTCGGCCTGGAAGCGCGGTCGTTCACCGGCTCGCAGGCGGGGGTCATCACCGACTCCACGCACGGCAAGGCACGGATCATCGACGTGACGCCCGGGCGGATCGCGGGTGCGCTGGCCGACGGCGCGATCCCGATCGTGGCGGGCTTCCAGGGTGTGTCGCAGGACAGTAAGGACATCACGACGCTGGGCCGGGGTGGATCGGACACCACGGCGGTCGCGCTCGCCGCCGCCCTGGGCGCCGGGATCTGCGAGATCTACACCGACGTCGACGGGGTGTTCACCGCCGACCCGCGAATCGTGCCCGGAGCCCGCAGGATCCCGCGGATCAGCTACGAGGAAATGCTGGAGATGGCGGCGTCCGGGGCAAAGATCCTGCACGTCAGATGCGTGGAGTACGCGCGGAAGTTCGCGATTCCCATCCATGTGCGCTCGTCGTTCAGCAGCCGCGATGGAACCTTGGTGACCGATGAGCCAGCCCCGCGGCCAGCCGGCTCGCGGGCGGAAGGAGACGAGATGGACCGGGCCATCATCACCGGGGTCGCCCATGACCGGAGCGAGGCGGAGGTGACCGTCATCGGCGTGCCCGACAAGGTGGGCGAGGCCGCCAAGATCTTCCATGCGATCGGCCGGGCCGGCATCAACATCGACATGATCGTGCAGAACATCTCGGCCGCCGCCACCGGGCGCACCGACATCTCGTTCACCGTGCCGCGGGCTGACGGCCAGACCGCGATGGCCGCGCTGCGGGCGTTGCAGCACGATGACGCCTTCGATTCGCTGGTCTACGACGACAAGATCGGCAAGATCTCGCTGATCGGCGCCGGGATGCGGTCGCAGCCCGGGGTGATCGCCGCCTTCTTCGGCGCGCTGGCGGACGTCGGAATCAACATCAGGATGATCTCCACCTCCGAGATCAGGATCTCGGTCGTCGTCGACGAGAACGATCTGGATCTCGCCGTCGCCGCCGCGCACCGGGCGTTCAACCTGGAGGCCGGCGAGGTGGAAGCCGTCATCTACGGGGGGACCGGCCGATGACCGCGAAGCCGGTGCTGGCCATCGTCGGCGCGACCGGGGCAGTCGGTACGGTGATGCGCGACGTGGTTTCCACCCGAGACGATGTCTGGGGCGAGATCCGGCTGGTGGCCTCGGCCAGGTCAGCCCTGGCTGCTGCCGGTGCGGGGCACGCTCACGGAGGTACGCGAGCTGACCACGGACGTCTTCGACGGTGTTGACCTGGCCATGTTTGACGTGCCCGATGAGGTGTCCGCGACCTGGGCGCCGGTCGCGGCGGAGCGCGGCGTGGTCGTGATCGACAAGTCGGGGGCGTTCCGGATGGATCCCGCCGTCCCCCTCGTGGTACCCGAGGTGAATCCGGGGCAGGCGGCCAGCCGGCCCAAGGGAATCATCGCCGTCCCGAACTGCACGACCCTGTCGCTGATCGTCGCGGTCGCGGCCCTGCACCGCGCGTTCGGCCTGCGCGAGCTGGTCGTCGCCTCCTACCAGGCGGCGTCCGGGGCCGGACAGGCCGGGACCGATGCCCTCTACGATCAGCTGAGCAAGATCGCCGGGAACCGGACGGTGGGCCAGCGCCCGGGCGACCTGCGCGCCGCGGTCGGCGATTTCGGCCCGTTCCCCGCCCCGCTGGTGCTGAACGTGGTGCCGTGGGCCGGGTCGCTGAAGGACGAGGGCTGGTCGTCGGAGGAGCTGAAGATCCGCAATGAGACCCGCAAGATCCTCGGCATGCCGGACCTCAAGGTGTCGGCGACCTGCGTGCGGGTCCCCGTGGTCATCGGGCACTCGGCGGCCGTTCATGCCGTCTTCGACCGCGAGGTGACGCAGCAGGGCGCCCGCCGGGTGCTGCGCGAGGCGCCGGGCGTGGTGGTGGCCGACGACCCGGCCCGCGGCGAGTACCCGACGCCGGCCGACGTGGCAGGCACCGATCCGACCTGGGTCGGCCGGGTGCGGCAGAGTCTCGACGACACCCGCGCGCTCGAGGTGTTCGTCTGCGGAGACAACCTCCGCAAGGGCGCGGCCCTGAACGCCGCGCAGATCGCCGAGCTGCTCGTCCCCGAGTTCGCCGCCGCTGGCCGGCCCTCGTCCCGGGCCGGCAACTGAGCGGCCGGCTGAAGTGAGTAGGCCATGGTGGACTCGGGTGGCCCGGGTCGGGCAGGCTGCCGGTTATGGCGCAGGAATTCACCCTTGAGCAGGCGCGCGGGCTGATGCCCGAGGTTCGCGCGCGGGCCGCCGAGTTGATCGCCGTCCGGGCGGATCTCATCGAGGTGCAGGCCGCGCTGGCCGTGGGCGAGAGCTCGGCGCTGGGCGGCCTGCCGGAGGCGAAGGGACTGCAGGCGCGGCTCAGCGAGCTGCTCGGCTGGTTTCCCGCCCAGGGCATTGACGTCAAGGGCATAGCCCCGCTGCTGATCGACTTCCCCGCGCAGCTCGATGGGGACGCTGTCCTGCTGTGCTGGCTGGAAGGCGAGCCTGAACTCGGCTGGTATCACAAGCCCCAGCATGGCTTCGCCGGCCGCCGGGTGATAGGTCCGCACGCTCGCTAGCTGGAGGGAACCCTCGATGGCCGATCTCGGCGAGCGTACCTTCCCGGCGACTGATGGCCGGGCTGGCGGCAATACGGGGATCGGCCCGGCTACCGCCCCCGAGGCGGCGGACGATGCGCTGCTGAGCAGACCCGGACGGCAAGCCGCGCGAGCGGCCGAACGGGTGATCTTTGGTCTGCTGGTGTTCGCGTTCATCGCCGGGTTGGGGCTGCTGGCGGCGTTCGTGCCGCTCGGTCACGGCTTCGTACCGAAAGGGGGTGGCTGGTTCATCCCGGCGGTTGTCGGCGGCCCGTTCACGTTGCACCCGCTGTTGATCGCCGTGCCGTCGGCGGCCTGCTTCGTGCTCGGCCTGGTCGACTGGCGTCGCCCGTGGCGAGTCGAGCATCTGGACTTGCTGGCCCTCGCTGCCTTCTTCCCCGTGGCCATGCTGCTCAGCGACGACATCTCCGGGGCCGGCCTGTGGCTTGCGGCCGTCGCCCTTGGCTGGCTGTTCGTCCGCATGCTCGGAGCTTGGATCGGGAAGTGGCGGATGCCGGAACTGCGTCCGTCCATCAGCTCCCGACGATTGCGCGCGGTAATTGGGATACTGCTGCTCGTTCGGCTCGGAAGCGTCGCCGCCGGGAACATCCTGGATGTCGGGCAGGCGAGCTCGCTCGGCGCGTGGCGTCTCCTACACGGCCTGCACCTTTACGGCGCGCTGTCCTGGCCGGGCCCCGGCGGGCTTCGAATCTACCGCCCCGACTCCTACGGGCCCTTCGCCTACTACGCGTACATCCCGTTCGTGGCCCTCTTCCCACCGGCGCCGGCACCGATCGCGACGCTGTTGCCTGCGGTGTGCTTCGACGCGGCGACCCTCGTGGGATTGCACAAGCTCGGCGGCCGGCTCGGAGGTCGGCCGCTCGCGCAGGCGTTCATGTTTGCGTATCTGCTCTACCCGTTCACCGACCTCTCCTTGATGGCGGAAACCAACGACGCGCTGATCGCCGCCCTCTGCGTATGGACGATCGTCGCAGCGCAGCGGCCGGTCACTCGCGGGCTGCTCATCGCGGCAGCCGCCTTGACGAAGTTCGTCCCGGCGCTGCTCCCAGTCCAATTCCTGGGCGTAAAACGTGGGCGCTCGCGCTACCTGCTGACGCTCGTCGCCTCGCTCGCCGGGATGCTCGCCTGGCCGCTCATCACCTCCGGGGCGGCGCAGTCCCTCGACTCGACGTTCGGCTACCAGCTGATGCAGCGCGGCGGCGGCTTGCAGTTCAGCATCTGGACCTACCTGCCGCACGTGGCGACGCTGGCCAGGCCACCGCTCGCCGCCGCCTTAGTGCTGCTAGCGATCTCACCGATGTTGCGTCCTGAAGTGCAGGACGCGCGGCTGCACGCCGCTCTCGCGGCCGCACTCCTCATCGGCGCGCAGCTACTACTCGGCTACTGGTTCTACAGCTACCTCATTTGGTTCTACCCACTCCTCCTCGTCGCGGTCATCCAACCCCCACGGGAGCAGGCGGTTGCCCTTGCTGAGCGAGGCCGCCACGGCGGAACTCGGGCGGCTCCGCTGGAAGCGCGGCGAAGCGTCGGCAACGCCCTGATCACGGGCCTGGGCGGCTGGCCATTTTTCGCGTCGCGATGCGGTACATTTCGTATTCGCACGATATCTGAGGCATGCGCGGACGGCTGTCAGACCGCGGCCCGCAGCGGGATGAGCAGCGAGGTGGGACCGATACCCGCAGCATGCCCGGTGAACTAGTCGTCAAGGTTTGGTGTAAGTACCGGTGGAGTCACAGATCCGGGGGGAAGAGCCTGTCGCGGCGTGGTCGCCTGGGCCGGATCTGGCTGACCTCGCCGCGTTCACTCTGGATACCAAGGGCCTGGTGGCGTCGTGGTCGGCGACCGCGGAGCGGCTGTTCGGCGCTGTGGCGTGCGCGGCGGTCGGGAATGACGTATGCGACGTGCTGATGGCCGGCCCTGACCAGAGCCTGCTGTTACGCCGCGGGCTCGCCGAGGCGGCCGCCGGGCATGTCTGGACCGGGATGCTGGCCGTGCCCGGTGCGGCCGACAGGCAGGTCGTCATCCGCTGCGAACCGCTGACCGGATCAGGCGCAGGCACGCTGGTGATCGCCCGGCCCGCGGAGCCGCGGCCAGACCGCCTGCTGCGCGGGGACGCGATCACCCGGATCGGCAGCACGCTCGATCTGGCCCAGACGGCCCGGGAGGTCGTGGACGTCGCGGTGCCCAGTTTCGCCGACTCGGCTGCCATTTACGTGCCGGAACGGCTGCTCGCCGCCGACGACCTGGCCGGCCATCCGGCCCGGCCGACGACCGTGGTGCGGCGGCTGGCCACCCGCCTCGTGGAACTGCAGGCCGCCGTCGCAGGTGTCCTGCTGCCCCCGGGTGAGGTGGTTGTCCTGGGCGAGGACAACCCGTGCCTGCTCGCGATGGCGGCGGGCCGCCCGGTGCTGTCCGACCATCTGGACGGCGCGATCGCCGAACCGCTCGGCCGCCATCCCGGCGGCTCGGAGATCGCCGCCGGTTACACGTCGGTGCTGGCCGTTCCGCTCGCCGCCCGCGGGGCCGTGGTGGGGTGCGCGGTGTTCGGGCGGACCGCGGCCGGGCCCGGCTTCGGGCCCGATGACCTCGCGCGCGCCTCCGCGCTGGCCGGACGGGCCGCGCTGTGCATCGACAACGCCAGGCTGTACGACCGGGAACGGCGGACCGCGCGGGCGCTGCAGCGCAGCCTGCTTCCCGGCAGGCCGCGGGTCCCGGCAGGCCTGGAGGTCGCGCACCGCTACCTGCCGGTCGGCGCCAGCATGGTCGGCGGCGACTGGCACGACATCGTCCCGCTACCGGGCGGCCGGGCAGCGCTGATTGTCGGTGACGCGATGGGCCACGGCCCCGAGGCGGCGGCCGTCATGGTGCAGTTGCGTACCGCGGCCCACACGCTGGCCGACCTGGAACTGCCGCCCGAGCAGATCCTGCACAGGCTGGACCGGATGGCGGCGGGACTCGCCGCCGCCCCGTTCGCCACGTGCGTGTACTCGGTCATCGACCCGCTGGCCTCGTCGTGCGTGATCGCCCAGGCCGGCCACCTGCCGCCGGTCCTCGCGCTGGAGGGCGGCGTGACGCGGGTGCTCGATCTGCCGCCCGGGCTGCCGCTTGGCCTGCGGGCCGGCTCCTTCCATGCCACCGAGATCAGCCTGCCGCCCGGTGCCACGCTCGCCCTCTACACCGATGGGCTGGTGGAGAGCCGCACCCGGCCGTTTGACGACGGCGTGGCCGCGTTGCGGGCGGCACTGGGCACCGCCCTCGCGGATCCGGCCGCCTCGCTGGCCCAGGTCTGCGATACGGCCACCGAGGCGCTGCGCGAGGACGGCGAGGACGACATCACCCTGGTCCTCGCGCGCATCCGGCAGCGCTGAGCGGACCGGCGGGATTACGGCCCGCAAATCGTTATAATTCCTGACCGTCCAGCGCGAAATGAAGGTAACGCTCCGCTGATCGCCGCAGCGCGGCGGCCCCATCGGCGGCTACGAGGCGGTGCCACCAGGCGCCATAGACGCGGTCGAAGCGAAACGGCTCGATCAGGTCCAGCGCACGGCGGATCGAGCTCGGGCGCTCCGGGATGAGGTTGGGGTAGCTGTACATGAAGCTCACCCAGCGCCTGTCGGCGACCACCGTGAAAATGTCGCCAGAGAACAGCGCGCCCGCGCCATCCGGCGGGTCGGCCCAGTGCAGCACCTGGCCGCCGTCGAAATGCACCCCGGCATTGATCAGCGTCAGCCCGTCGCCGATCTCGCGGGTGTCGCCGTCCCAGAAGATGACCGAGTCATCGGGCCGCGCGACCCACTCGCGGTCCTTGCGGTGAATGTAGACCGGAGCGCTGAAGGCGTGCGCCCATTCGATCACCGAGCCATAGAAGTGCGGATGACTGACCGCGATGGCGCTGATCCCGCCCAGTTCCCTGACCCGGGCGATCAGGTTGTCGTCGATGTAGGTGATCATGTCCCAGAGCACATTGCCGCCCGGCGCGCGGGCCAGCAGGGCGCGCTGGCCGATCGCGGTCGGCGGGTCGGTGCCGATACCCACGACGCCCGGGCCTTCTTCGTCCAGCCTGCCCCGGTGGCCGGAGGCCTGCAGGTCGGCGAGGGTCGTCCAGTGCTGGCCGTCCCAGCCCACGTACTGGCGCTCGTCCAGGCAGATCGGGCAGTCGTCGCGCGGACCCGAGTACTGAACGCCACAGGTGCTGCAGATGGGAAGGGAGAGTTCCATGTCCCTATATAACCAACGGTCGGCGGCGCGCCGGCCTGCATGTCGGCCGCTACCGGTGCGCGGCCTCGGGGCCGGCGTCCGGTGCGAGCGCGTCACCCGCCCCGCCGCTTCAGGCCGCCCGGCGCTTTCAACCCGCTGGGGGTGACGGCGCCTGACATGGGAATGCCACGGATCGAGAGCACGATCGCGAGCACGACTCCGCAGGTCAGACAGCTGTCGGCGACGTTGAAGTCCGCGAAATGCTGCAGGTCGATGAAATCAACCACGGCGCCGCGCCCGATGCCGGGCGCTCGCATCAGCCGGTCACACAGGTTCCCGACGGCTCCGGCTAGCAGCAGGCCGAGTGCGGCCGCCCAGCCGACCGATTGTAGCCGGGGCACCTTGGTGATGATCAGCACAGCGATCGCCACCGCCAGGCAGGTGAACAGCACCGTCGCGGCTGGCGCGAAGCTGAAGGCGGAACCGGAGTTCCTGGACACGTAGATGGTCAGGACCTGGCCGATCACGCGAACCGGCGGCTTACCCTCGCGGGTCGCGACCACGAGCGCCTTCGTCGCCTGGTCAAGGCCGATACCCAGCAGCGCGGTCCCGGCGAGCACCGTCGCGCAGCGAGTATTCACGGGCACCGGGCCAGTATGGCAAGCCTCGCCGGAGGTAGGTGGGCGGTGTCGCCCGTCGGGCGCAGCCGGTGCCGTGCTCGCCGCGGTTCATGGTGGTTCCGGTCGGCCGCGGTTCACCCGACCGGGATGACGTCCGGCCATGACCTCTTCGGGCACGCTGGCATGATGAGCCAGAAGACCGCATCGGATACCCGGCGCAGGCCAGCAGTCCGCCAGGCCAGCAGTCCGCCAGGCGAGGAGAAGCAGGCCTGCCGTCGCTGCGGTCCTCGCCCGCGACGCGGGCCGGTAGCCGGCGGACTGGTCGACTAGGTCAAAAGGCGGGCTCCGGTTATGAGCCTTTATACGGAGGCCCGTCACCCGCGGGCGCATGCGCACCGGAAGCAGGACCCCCCGCAGTCGGATGAGGGCGCAGGGTTTAACGAGCGCCTGGCGGCCTGGATCACGGCCAGGATCGGGTCGATGTGGACCGTTTATATCTGCCTGGTCGTCACGGTGGTCTGGATGGTGCTCGCCTCCCGGCAGGTGCTGGGATTCGATCCGTATCCGTATCCGTTCCTGCTTTTCCTCGGCAACGTGGCCCAGCTGCTGCTGATCTTCATCATCCTGCTGGGCCAGCAGGTGCTGGATGCGGCCGGGCACCGGCGATCAGTGCACACCTACGAGGACGCCGAGGCGATCCTGGTCGACTGTGCGCAGATCCAGAACCACCTGATCGCGCAGGACATCCATCTGGCCGGCCGCCCCGGCTTGCTGGCCGTGGAGCATGAGGCGCTCGCTGCGGAGCGGATTGAGCATCCGGTCGCGGCGGATGAGGAACCTGTCGGGGTCAACGGCCGGCTGGCGGCCTGGCTCACGAACAAGGTGGGCACGATGACGGCTTTCTATGCCGCGGCGGTCTTCCAGATCGTCTGGATGATCGCCGGTCAGGTGGTCGGATTCGACCCGTACCCTTACCTGTTCCTGCTGTTCCTTTCCAGCCAGACCCAGCTCATCCTGATGTTCGTGATCATGGTCGGGCAGCAGGTGCTCGGGAAGGAGGCGCAGCGGCGCGCCGCGCAGACGTATCTCAACGCCGAAGCCGTCCTGCATGCCTGTGAGCGCCTGCAAGCACACCTGCGGGCGCAAGACCTGGTCATCCGCCATGTTGCGGATCACCTGCAGCGATGCCCGGGCATCCCAGCCGATCCCTGATCATCGCCGAGCCCGGACCGGCGCTTGGCCTGGGGGCCATCGGTGGGCCACCCGACAGATGCGAAGCGAACTCAGGGCACGTAGGCTGGTTCGCCGGCGTCGCGGGCTCGAGCGCCCCGCCGGCAAGCGCCTGACGGGAATGGCATGGACGGTATACGTTTACGGCCCGGCCGACCCTTGCTGGCCGCCTCCGCCCGTCCCTGGGCTGGCGTGCTGCTGACCTGCTGCTCGATCCTTGTCGCGCTGCTCGGCGTGCTATTCGCAGATCAGGCTCAGGCGGACTGGCTCGATCGTGCCGTCGACTCTCCGGTCATTACCTGGCTGGGCGGCCACCGGAGTCTCCTGATCTGGCTTGTCGCTCCGGGATCGGCTATCCCGGCGTTCGTGCTCAGCGCAGCCATTGCCCTGACCTGCCTGCTCACCGGCCGGCTCAACGGCACGGTGCTGGCCGCGGCAGCCGTTCCGGCTGCCACCGGGCTGGATGACCGCCTGTTCAAGCCCCTGGTCCACCGCACCTATCTGGGCGAGGTTACCTTTCCGAGCGGCCACACCACAGCGATGTTCGCGCTGGCTGCGACGGTCACGGTGCTGCTTCTCAGCTCGCCGCGGTCGGCTAAGAGCGGGGCGCTGCGGGCAGTGATCCCGGCCGCCGTCTGCGTGCTGGGGGGCGTCGTAGCTATCGCCCTCGTCGGCCTGCGATGGCACTACTTCACCGATACCGTGGCCGGCGCCGCTGTCGGTATCGGAACGGTGTGCGGGCTTTCCCTCGTTCTGGACCTGCCAATCGCCCGGCGGTGGCTGGCCCGGGCCAGCCGCGAGCGAGCCGACGCGACGGCTGGGGCAGGCCAGGCCGGCCGGGCACGGTAGCCCGCCGGGCCTGACACCCTCCGGCTCTTATGCGGGCAGCGCCCGGGCGCGCAAGGCCTTCTCGACCACATCGCGTCCCTCGATCACCGCTCGGATGAGGCCAGCCTCGCGATCGCCGTCGGCGAGGAACGCGTCGATACGTGCAAGCAGCTCGGGCGAGGCCGCGGGATACGGGAATAGCGCCCGCCCGAATACCAATTTCATGGCGTGGTTGAGGGACGCCCAGATCTCCGGCAGCCGCTCGAAGTAGCGCTCGGTGTACTCGGCCAGCAACTGCGCGTGCTCTGCCTGATTAAAGCCCTGCGCTACCTCAAGGGTGCCCTCGATGCCCAGTTTCCCGGACTCAGTGATCAGCTGCCACGCTGCAGCCTTGTGCGCGGCGTCCGGTATCGCAGCCCGGCACGCTGCGGCATGCCGGGCTCCCGCATCGGTCGAATCGCGGGCCAGCTCGGCGTCGATCTGCGCATCGCCAGCCCGGCCGGTGGTGGCGAGCCTGTGCAGCAGGGCCCACCGCAGTTCGGTGTCGACGGCCAGACCGGGGACCCCGGCGCTGCCGTCCAGCAGTCCGGCCAGCAGGTCAAGCTGCTCAGCGGTCACTGCGGTCGAGCTGAGCAGCTGTGCCCAGGCCAGCTGATGATCGCTGCCCGGCTCAGCCGTGCGCAGCAGGGGAATGGCGGCCGTGGCTAGCTGCTGCTTTCCGGCCGGAACCCATTGCGGGTCTCCGGCGAGGTTCAGCAGCCGGGTGACCACGCTGTGCAGGAGCTGCAGCACGGAGATCAATTGCTCCTGACCCATGCCGGCCGCCACGATCCGCACGAACGCTGGCAGGGAGAGCTCCGCCTGCAGGGCCATGTCGATGACGGCACTCCAGCACACGGTGCGGGCCAGCGAGTCGGTGAACTTCCCGATGGATTCGGCTAGGGTCGCCAGCGACCGCTGGTCAAACCTGACGATCGCGTACCCGAGGTCGTCGTCATTCAGCAGGATCAGGTCCGGCTGGACCTGGCCAACCAGATCGGGCACGGCGGTCCGCGGGCCGGTGACATCCACCTCCACCCGGTGACTGCGGGTGATCTCGTGCCCAGATCGGTTGTACAGGCCGATGGCGATATGGTGCGGGCGCAGCGTCGGGTACTCGGCAGGCGCCTGCTGCAGTACGTCGAAACCGGTGAAGGCTCCCTGGTTGTCGACGGTGAAGTCGGCCCGCAGCGTATTCGGCCCGGCCGTCTCCAGCCAGGCCTTCGACCAGTCGGCCAGGGCACGGCCGGAACTAGCCTCCAACGCCCGGAGCAGGTCGGCCAGCGTGGCGTTGCCCCAGCCGTGCTCGGCAAAGTAGGCCCGGACGCCGGCGAAGAACTGTTCCCGGCCCAGGTAAGCCACCAGCTGCTTGAGTACCGACGCGCCCTTGGCGTAGCTGATCCCGTCGAAGTTAGCGACTGCCTCGCTCAACGTCTGCACATCTGGCGCGATCGGATGGGTGGACGGCTGCTGGTCCTGCATGTAGCCGAAGATCTTCCGGCCGCCGCAGAACGTGGTCCAGGCGCTGGTGAACCTCGTTGCCTCGGCGCTGGACAGGGTGGCGCAGAATTCTGCGAAGGACTCGTTCAGCCACAGGTCTCCCCACCACCGCATGGTGACCAAGTCGCCGAACCACTGATGCGACATCTCATGCAGGATGACCATGGCGCGCATCTCGTACATGGCGTCGGTCACCTTCGAGCGGAACAGGAACTGCTCGGAAAAAGTGACGCAGCCGATGTTCTCCATCGCCCCGACGTGGTCAGCGACGAAGACCTGGTCGTATTTGGCATAAGGAAATGCCCCGCCGAAGAGCCCGATGAAATAATCAAGACCCTGGCGGGTTATGGTGAACATGTCCTCGGGCTCGAGGTGGGCAGCCAGCGACTGCCGGCAAGCAAGTCCGAGCGGGATCAGCTGGCCGCCGCGCGTGGTGTGCGAGTCGCGGATCAGGTGATACTCACCGGCCACCACCGCGGTCAGGTAGCTAGACATGCGCGGCGTCGCGGCAAAATGCCAGACCGCGGCGCCATCGTCGGCCGGGCCAGGTTCGGGGGCAGGCTGGTTCGACAGCACGGTCCAGTGCGCAGCCGCAGTGACGTGGAAGGTGAACTCGGCCTTCAGGTCAGGCTGCTCGAAGTTGGCGTATACCTTGCGCGCATCGGCGGGCTCGAACTGGGTGAAGGTGTAAATCCTCCCGTCAGCGGAGTCAACTGTCCGGTGCAGGCCCGAGCCGTCGCTGGCGTAGGCGCAGTCGGCGACCACTCGCAGCTCGTTGTGCTCGGCCAGGCCAGGCAGCGCGATGCGGCCCGCCGCGTAAGCGGTTGCGGGGTCGATTGGCGTGCCGTTCAGGGTGATCTCATGCACTCGCTGCGCGATCAGATCGGCATGGCTGACGGCACCCGGCTCACGGCAGTCGAAGCGGATCACTGACACCGAGCCGAAGATCTCCTCGCCACGGGTCAGGTCGAGCTGCACATCGTAGGAGCCAACCCGGAGCAGCTGAGCTCGCTCGCTGGTCTCCTGCCGGGTGATTTCAGCCAATTGCATGAAGATAGTCCGCTCATGAGAGGATTCATTCTCAGCAATCATAGATTAGGTTACTAACCCGAGCCGTAGCCGCAGGGGTCAGTCGCCAGGCCGGCCATGGATCGCCAGTGAATCCTACTGAGTCTGCGATGCGCTACCTCAATAGAGCGTTCGGATGAGTTCTTGGTGCTGATCAGGATGACCTGGCTTTCATTGTTCAGATCCATTTCAGCCGACGTGTCTAACCGAATGCCGCCGGGACTGGCCGTGCCCTCTTGTCACCTGAAGGCCTGATAGATTAATTGTGGTACCGGCGTTTGGCGACCGGATAGCGAGGTCACGTGCAGGTCCGCCTGACTACCTCGGCTCTCCGGCCTTCGCCATGAGAAAATCAGGCTGGTTCGAAGCGCTCTTGCACGCCATATCCCCGAAGTGTCGGCCTCCGGCCCGGCTACAGCTTGCTGCGGATGGCGACCTGGCAGAGTTCCGGCAGCTTCTGCTGGGCCGCGATGGCTGCGATCCGCACGCCGATCCAGGCCAGCGCGAAGCCGTACGCGGCGGCGCACGGCAAGAGCACCGGCAGCCGGACCTCCGACGGATCAGAGCTCGTGAGGACCGCGGCGACGATCACCGGGATCGTCGCCACCGCCACGCAAGCCAGGGTGCCGAGGACGCCGCCCAACCCGTACGACGTGTATCCCTGGGCGGCCTGGCGCATGGGGTTTCCGGCTCGCTTATCCATCGGGTAGGCAAGCGCGACAGTGAAGATGTTGCTCATGGCCAGGGCCGCGCCGAGTCCGGCCAGGTCCACCGCCGTGCCCAGGAAGCCGTACTCCAGCCGCCCGGCCGCGGCCGCGAGGCCGAAGGAGATCGCGGTGAGCAGCGGTACCGCGATCACGCCAAGCGCGATGTTCTGGCCGGAGAAGTAGGAACGCAGCCCGCGGCGGTCGGCCAGCGCCAGCGCCTCGATGACGAACGGCGGCCCGGTCAGCCCGACCGAGTTGGCGTGGAAGACTCCGACGAAGGCGGCGCCGAAGACCGCGCTTGCCAGCAGCACCCCGGGATGCCCGTTCTTGCCCAGGATGGTGCTGATCGATACGGCGACCATGATCACCGCGGTGAGGCCCCAGAAGATGAGTGACGCGGGCTCGCGGCGCTGATAGATCCAGAATCGCGCGGCCACGGTGCCGCGCAGGCCGTACCGGGCCAGCGGCAGCGCCCCGCCGCGGACCCGCGACGACTGGGTAGACGTGTCGGCGGTGACCAGAGCACGGCTGAGCGACCGTATCCACAACCAGCCGAGCGCGACGATGATGGCTGCCAGCAGCGCCAGGCGGAGCAGAGCGGTGCCGGGGCGGCCGTCCGAGGCGTCCTGGATCGCGTGGGCGGCCAGGCCCGGCGGGAGCCAGCGCATCCACGAGTCGAAGCCGGTGAAGCTCGCTGCGGTGATCTTGCCCTCGGCGGCCGCCTTCGGTACCACCTGGGTGAAGAACTCATACAAGGCGAAGATCGGGATGACCAGGAAGGCGGCGAGGTCTTTGCCGCGGCGTGAGCGCAGCAGCCCGGCCATGCCGGTCGTCACGAACCGGGCCAGCGTGATGCAGAACAGCACCTGCAGCAGCACCGCGACTACCGCGGTGAGGACGCCGAGCGCACCGCTGGCCAGCCCGACCGTCACCCCGAGCAGGCCGAGCAGGTTGGCCAGCGGCCAGGCGCCACTGGCCGAGGCGGCCAGTAGTCCCACGGCGAGCGGGCGGGTCCGCAGCGGGTAGAGCGCCAGCGTGGCCGGGTCGAGAGTGCTATCCAGGCCGAATGCGAAGATCGGCAGGATGAGCCAGCCGAACGTGAACACGGTGAAGATGACCGTGGTCAGATCCGTCGCCGTGGGCTGGCCGCGCAGCAGGGCCAGGACCACGAAGGCGCCGACCGCGAGCATGCAGGCAACGGTCGTGCTGAGGATGAAGGAGACCTTGGCTGCGGTGGATGACCGCAGCGCGTTCGTCAGCAAGCGCAGCTTCAGCTGGACGAGGAGCCAAGCCATGACAGTCCCTCCTCGTCGCCCGACCGCGGGCCGACCAGCTCGATGAACGCCTGCTGCAGGGTCTTGCCGCCGCGCACCTGCTCGGTCGTGCCGGTAGCCACGATCGTCCCCTTGTCGATGATCGACACGTGATCGCAGACCTGCTCGACCAGCTCCATGACGTGACTGGAGAACAGCACGGTCGAGCCGGAGCCGACGAAGCGCGTCAGCAGTCGTCGGATCACATCGGCGGAGATCGGGTCGACGCCTTCTAGCGGCTCGTCCAGGAACAGCACGGACGGGTTGTGGATCAGAGCGCATCCGAGCGCGGCCTTCTTGCGCATGCCGGTGGAGTAGTCGGCGACGAGCCGCTTCGCATCCGCGGTCAGGTCGAGCACGTCCAGCAACTGCGCCGCCCGCGAGCGCGCCTCGCCGGCCGGCAGGCCGCGCAGCCGCCCGGCGTATTCCAGCAGTTCCGCCCCGCTCAGCCGCTCGAACAGCCTGGCCTGATCGGGTACCACCCCGATGATGGCCTTGGCGGCAGGCGGGTCCGCCCACACGTCCAGCCCGCTGACCAGGACCTGGCCGCCGTCCGGCCGCAGCAGGCCGGTCATCATCGACAGGGACGTCGTCTTGCCTGCCCCGTTCGGCCCGACCAGCCCGGCGAGGGAACCGGCCGCGATCTCCAGGTCGATCCCGGCCACTGCCTCCTTCGCCCCGAAACTCTTGCGCAGTCCGCGCACCGCGATGGTCGGCTTATCCATATCTGCCTCCTTGATAGCGGCCAGCCGTAGCTCCCGGCCGCGGGGCCGCGGCATGACAATGCCTCCGGCGGCCGGCGACGAGCCCACGGTGTCGGGAAGCCGGCCCTTGGCACCGAGTCTGTGGGCGATGATCAGCGGTCGCGGGCCGACTGACTAAACACCTCATCCAACTCTCAGCCAGCTGACCACAAACGCCGCTGTCCCGTCACCGTGCCGCCGGCCTATGCTGGTCAGTCCGGGCATTCCGGCGTCGCTGCTCACTCGTCCGCCTTGTCTGGGGCCGGTCGGCGGTGCCTGCCATGCATGCACCGGCGCGTGGCCCCTGCGGTGATAAATTGATATCATTATGCTAAGCTGGTGTAATCAGGTCCGTCAAGCGGAGGAGGCCCCAGATGGTTACCCAGGATGCAAGGGCCACGGGCCCCGGAATGGTTACTCGGGATGCGCCGGCGGCAGGCCCGGTACCGCCTAGCCGGCGGGTGACCGAGAGCGCGGCCCGGTTCGTGCCCGGCCTGCGCATGCTGGTGCTGGGCATCGTCTTGGTGCTGGCCGGGGTGGCGCTACTCGTTTTGGCCGGTCATGAGAGCGGCGGGGTAACTAAGGCGCTGATAGCGCTCGGCATCCTGGTCGTGATCGCCGGCGGTCTCATCCTGCGCGGGCTCACTGCCGTCGTACCCGGCCAGGCGCGGGTCGTGCAGCTGTTCGGCAGGTACCGGGGCACCATCCGGGAGTCCGGCCTGCAGTGGGTGAATCCGTTCACCAACCGCATCGTGGTCTCGACCAGGATTCGTAACCAGGAATCGGCGCAGGCCAAGGTCAATGACGCCGACGGCAACCCGATCGAGATCGCCGCCGTGGTCGTCTGGCAGGTCCACGACACCGCCAGCGCCAGCTACTCCGTCGATGACTTCACGCAGTTCGTCACGATCCAGACCGAGACCGCCGTCCGGCACATTGCCTCCAGCTACCCCTACGACAACCGGGGCAGCGGTGCGCTGTCGCTGCGCGACAACGCCGATGAGATCACCCAGCGGCTCTCCGCCGAGATCACCGCGCGAGTCGCGCCGGCCGGCGTGCACATCATCGAGTCCCGCCTCACCCGGCTCTCCTACGCCGCGGAGATCGCCCAGGCCATGCTGCGCCAGCAGCAGGCCAGCGCGGTCGTGGGCGCGCGGCAGCGCATAGTCGAGGGCGCCGTCGGCATGGTCAAGCTGGCCCTGGAGCGGCTCCAAGAGGAGGGCGTCGTCGAGCTGGACGAGGAGCGGAAGGCCGCCATGGTCTCCAACCTGCTGGTGGTGCTGTGCAGCGAGCAGGCGACCCAGCAGGTCGTCAACACCGGCTCCCTGTACCAGTGACGGCAGCTACGGTCTTCACGTGAGCGAGCGCAAAGGCGTCCTACTGCGGCTGGACCCGGCCGTCCACGACGCCCTGGCCAGATGGGCTAACGACGAGCTGCGCAGCACCAACGCCCAGATCGAATTCCTGCTGCGCCGCGCGCTCGCCGAAGCGGGACGACTGCCGCGCCACGCCGGACCGATGCGCCCCCGCGGCCGGCCACCCGCCGGCCAGCCGGCCGAGACCAGCTCGCCGCTGCCGAGCGACAACAGGTCCCGCTAACGCCGCGGATCTCGACATGGCCGAGCTTGGGTTCCCGGTACCGCCCCTGGCTGGTGATGTGGTGCTGCTGCGCCCTTGGCGCGAGGCCGACGTGCCGGGCATGGTGCTGGCGTTCAGTGATCCGGTGATGCAGCGGTTCTCGTGGCGCACCACTCCGTACACCGAGACTGACGCGCGCGACTACGTCGCTGAGCAGGAAGAGGCCCGCTTGCGTGGCGATGAGCTGAACTTCGCGCTGGTCGAACCGCACGACCAGGACGTGGTGCTCGGCGCCTTCTCGCTGTATGAGGTCCGCCTGGATCAGGGCTGCGCGGCGGTTGGGTATTGGCTCGCCCCGGGGGCCCGCGGCCGGGGTGCCGCGACACATGCGGTCCGCCTGCTCGCCCGGTGGGCCTTCGCCGAGCTGGGACTGGCCCGGCTGGAGCTGACTTGCGGTCCCGACAATGAGGCGTCGCAGCATGTCGCCGAGCGTTGCGGGCTTTCCCGCGAGGGCCTTCTTTGTTCCCACGTGCTTTCAAGGGAGCCCGCCGGGACAGCGTGATCTCCTGAGATAACATAGATTTGCGTTATCTCAGTAGGCTGTGTAGGCTGGTTGGCATGCCAAGTGACGGTGAGATCACGTTCGCTGACCACGCCGGGCGCTTCTATGCCCGGCGCTTCGGAATGGCCCCGATGGTGGGCCGGCTGATCGGGTACCTGGCGGTGTGCGACCCGCGCGAGCAGAGCATCAGCGAGCTGGCCGACGCCCTGCTGGCGAGCCGGAGCGCGATCGCCGGAGCGGTGAACGCGTTGGAGAACCTCGGGCTCATCCAGCGGTCCAGGGCCGCGGGCGAGCGGATGGACCGGGTACGCATCGACATGTCGTCGTCTCATGCGATGGGCTTCGACGTCTCCGAGTACCGGGAGATGGCCGAACTCGCCCGGGAGGGCCTGCGCCTGCTGGCCGATGCGCCACCTGAGCGGAAAGCGATCTTGTTGGAGTGGGCGGCGTTCTCCGATTTCCTGGTCGAGCGGATGCCGGTCCTGGAGCAGGAGTGGAAAGCACACCGCGAGGCGCTGCGTGCCGCGGGCGAGCTTCCCGACGACTCGGCCACCCGGCAATGAGGGAGAAGGCCATGACAAGCGTGTCTGCTGCGACGGGGATCGTCGCCCAGGACGTGTGCAAGTCGTTCGGCGATCACTTGGTGCTCGACAAGGTGAGCCTGTCCGTGGAGGAGGGCACGATCCTGGCGCTTCTCGGCCCCAACGGGGCCGGCAAGACCACCATGGTCCGCATCCTGTCCACCCTGATCCCGGCCGATTCCGGCTCCATGCGCATCGCCGGTCACGACGTGGTCACTGACCCTGACGGGGTGCGGGCCGTCATCGGGGTCACCGGTCAGTTCTCGGCCGTGGACAACCTGCTCACCGGCGCCGAGAACCTGCAGCTGATGGCCGACCTTCGCCACCTCGCCCGCGAGGCTGGGCGGCGGCGGGTGGCCGAGTTGTTGGAGCAGTTCGACCTCACCGACGCCGCTCGCAAGCTGCTTTCGACCTACTCAGGCGGGATGCGACGACGCCTCGATCTGGCGATGACCCTTGTGGATCAGCCCCGGGTGATCTTCCTCGACGAGCCCACCACCGGCTTGGACCCGCGCAGCCGTCGCACCATGTGGCAGATCATTCGCGGGCTCGTTGCGGCCGGGGTCACCATCCTGCTCACCACCCAGTACCTCGACGAGGCCGACCAGCTGGCCGACCGGATCGCGGTGCTCGACCAGGGCCGGATCGTCGCCGAAGGAACCCCGGCCGAGTTGAAGAGCCGCACCCCCGGTGGCCACGTCCGACTCCACTTTTCTCGTCTCGACCTGCTGCGGTCTGCGGCGGAGTTCCTCCCGGCGGCTGCTCCCGACCAGGACCAGCTTGTTCTGCAGGTCCCGGCCGACGGCACCGTGGACTCGCTCCGCGAACTGCTCGACGAGCTGCACCGCGCTCGTATCGAGGTCGAACGGCTGTCGATCCACGCTCCCGACCTCGACGACGTGTTCTTCGCCGTTACCAGCAGCCACGTCAGCGCCCAGCCTTACCAGGGCCCCACACCACAAGGAGCAGCGAAACGATGACCACGCTCGCCTACGCGCTCAGCGACTCACGGGTCATGCTGCGCCGCAACCTCAAGCACCAGCTCCGCTACCCGTCCATGACCGTGATGCTCATCGGCATGCCCATCGTGCTCTTGCTGCTCTTCGTCTATGTCTTTGGCGGACAACTCGGCGCTGGCCTCGGCGCTCACCAGGGTCGCAGCGCCTACCTCGACTACGTGCTGCCAGGGCTGCTGCTCATCACCGTGATCTCAGTCGTCCAGGGCACCGCGATCATGGTCGCCATGGACATGACCAGCGGCATCATCGACCGGTTCCGCACCATGGCCATCGCCCGCGGCTCAGTCCTCACCGGCCACGTACTCGGCAGCCTCATGCAAACCCTGGCCGGGATCGCCATCCTCATCGGGGTCGCCTTCGGCCTGGGATTCCACTCCAGCGCCGGGCCGCTGCACTGGTTCGCCGCGATCGGAATAATAGCCCTGTTCGCCTTCGCGCTGATCTGGCTGGCCGTCGCGCTCGGGCTCGCCGCCAAGAGCGTCGAGACCGCCAGCAACACCCCGATGGTCCTGTTCCTGCTGCTGTTCCTCAGCAGCGGCTTCGTGGCCACCGCCACCATGCCAACGGTCCTGCGCCAGTTCGCTGAGTACCAGCCGTTCACCCCCGTCGCCGACACCGTGCGCGAACTGCTCAGCGGCGGCGCGATCGGCGACCACGCCATAGCCGCCATCGCGTGGGGCATCGGCATCGCCATCGTGGCCTACCTCTGGGCCATCCGCCTCTACAACCAGCGCCGAGCCGCCGAGCCAAACTGAGCGGGACCGATTCTTGCCCTTTCTTCCTGGTAATCGCCGAATCCGTGCGAGTCGGCGCTTGGTCTAGGCTGGCGAAGTCATCGCAGGGCGACGCCCGTAGGGCGGTGCCGCGCGGCGGAGCCGCCTTGATACGCAGCCGTAGCTGTACTTTGTTGCTGTACGCCATGCAAAAAGGCCACTTCCCGAGCCGGGGAGTGGCCTTTGACCTGGGTCGGGGTGGCCGGATTTGAACCGGCGGCCTCTTCGTCCCGAAGCCAAGTCGCGGTGCCGACTGCCAGTGGCGCGGCGTGCCTGACCTGGGAAACAGCGTCCGTCAACGTCCGCCGACGTCCACTGGCGGCGATGGCGATAGTTACTCACTTGGTTACTCGGTCGCTCGTCAGTCTGTTTCATGAACGGTTGCTTAGGAGAACACTTCACTGCCTGCTGTAACCCGCGTGTTCGCAGGTCATCGACTGTTCCGGCTACGCGCGAGTGGCCGTGAGTATGCCTGGGTCTCGTGCTGGTGTGGCACGAGTGTGGCACGCCGCTGCGCCGTCCGATGCGTTGCGAGGATGGCCAGACAGGCGGCTGTCCTCGCCCATGGCATGCCAAGGCGCGAACCCACAGGATCAGTCCGACTTCGACGCCCTTGCCGACGTCGTGTCGGGTTGCTGAGGTGGTGTCAGGCCGTCGCGGCGATGGTGATTATGGAGACCGGGCTGGGAAGGGAGGTGCTAGCCCTCCTGGCCTGGATCGTCGTGGTCGTGGGGCAGGCTGTTCTGCTGGGCGCGGGTCGCCTCGTCCGCGCGGGCCGTCTTCGCCCGGGCCCTCTCATCCGCGCGGGCGGTCTTAGCCCGGGCCGTCTCATCCGCGCGGGCCGTCGCGTCGTCCGCGCGGGCGGTCTTAGCCCGGGTCGTCTCATCCGCGTGGGCCCTTTCCGAGCGGGTCGTCTCGTCCGCGCGGGCGGTCTTCGCCCGGGCCGTCTCATCCGCGCGGGCGGTCTTCGCCCGGGCCGTCTCGTCCGCGCGGACCGTCGCGTCGTCCGCGCGGGCGGTCTTCGCCCGGGTCGTCTCGTCCGCGTGGGCCGTCTTCGCCCGGGCCGTCTCATCCGCGCGGGCCCTCTCCGAGCGGGCCGTCTCATCCGCGCGGGCCCTCTCCGAGCGGGCTGTCTCATCCGCGCGGGCCGCCTCCGAGCGGGCTGTCTCATCCGCGCGGGCCCTCTCCGAGCGGGCCGTCTCATCCGCGCGGGCCGCCTCCGAGCGGGCGGTCTCGGCTTGGGCACTCTCGCGCTGGCCGATCAGGTCGCGGTCCTGGCTGTCGGCTGTCTGTCCGCGGGACTGTTTCAGTTCGCGACGTGCAGCGCGGCCGCGGCGTGAGGTCCGGCGCGCACCGGCCAGCAGCAGGCCCAGCCCGAGTATGGCGGCCGCCCCGATCACGATGCCGTAGAGGAACAGCGCGCCGGTGGAACCGGTCACGTGGTAGCCGAACACCGAGAAGCTGTGGGTCAGCGCGTGCCCGCTGCCGAGGTTGTTGAACACGCCCGCCACGCCCACGACCACCGCGGCGACCAGGATGATGAGGCCGAGAACGACAAACATGACACTCTCCGAATATTCGCCCTATACCCAGTCAACTCGGAGTTCGAATGAAGCCAAACCTGGCCCGTACGCGGCCCGACTCGATCCACGGTACGCCTCGCTTGTGACCGGACCGCCCAACTCAGGCACGCGGACGCCGGGAACACATCGTGATGACCGGCAAGGGATATCGTGATCACGCTTCTGACCAGGCGATTCTTCGTGGAGCGGGTGACAGGAATCGAACTCGCACTATCAGCTTGGGAATGAGCGCAAGTAACGCTGTGACCATCATGGCCGCAGGTCGGACGGACCTTGCCCTGTCCGTGAGTGCCGCCAGATGCCCTGGTTGTCCGGCCGATCGGGCACGCAGCGGGCACGATCATGGATCTGACCACCTGCTTGCAAAGTACGCCCAGACTGTCGGATGCCGTCGCTGACCTGGATATTAGTGCCTTGGCCAATCCATCTCAGACTGGCTCTGTCGGGTGCCGTTGTGGTCAGGATTGGTGGTCAGTTTCCACGTCAGCAGACTGTGAATGCTCCTTCGTACGAGGCACTGGCCACCTGCTCCCAAAAGCCGACCGCGATGGACGCGGCCAGCCGGTCAAGTCGGCCGAGCGCTTTCTTCCCTTGATCGTTCGGGCATACCCACACGCTTGAGCCCAGACCCGGCCCCAGATGCTGGGACCGGGCCGGGGCGTGCCTGATCCTCAGAGGCCGACGGACCGCGCGCCGTGCGCGGCCTGGGCGGGCGTGAACTTGTCGTACTCGAGCTGCTGAACGAGGCTGCCGTAGCTGAACCCGCCCTCGGTCTGCATGTAGTTCTTGGCGTCTGCGGCAGCCTGCTGGTCCCAGTTGACGGTGATGTGGTTCACCGCGAACCGGGCGGCGGCCGGGGAGAACTTGTCGTACTCAAGCTGCTGGATCAGGCCCAGCTTCGAGAATCCGGGCTCGGTCTGGAGGTAGCTCTCCGCGTCCTGAATGGCCGAGTGCTGGGACACGGTGTACTGCGAGGTACCCGCTCGGAATCGTCTACTTACTCCACTTCGACCGGCCTTACTGGCACGCCCGGCATTGCTCCTGGCGTTCACGGTGATCACGTAGCGCGTCAGCGGTGGTGTAGGCGATGCGGACGCCTGAGATGGACATCCCTGCGGCGTCGGCCAGGTCGGCCAGCCGGTAGGGGCGGGGCTTGATGGCCTCGCGGGCGTAGGCGACTAGCAGTCGCAGTTTGAGCAGGTCCAGCTCACGCTGGTACGGGCCGGCAAGGCCGCCCTGTGCCGGTCGCCGGTCAGCGCGCTGATGGACAGCTCCATCGGCTCGGCCGGAGCTGATCCGTGGTTCGGGTTGCAGATCAGGCGAATAGCTGGCGGCAAGTGGCAGGACAACGACCTGGTGTTCCCCTCGCGAGTCGGAACACTGTCCGACGCTTCACATGTCAGGCGCTCGTTCCGCCGAGTAGTCGAGGCCGCCGGGCTGAATCCATCTGACTGGACGCCGCGCGAACTGCGGCACAGTTTCGTCTCGCTGCTCTCAGATGCCGGCATGCCGATCGAGCAGATCTCGCGACTGGTCGGTCACAGCGGCAGCACCACCACGGAAACGATCTACCGCAAGCAGATCCGGCCCGTTCTCGTCCGGGGAGCTGACACTATGGACGTGATCTTCCCTGTGGAGCGACGCGATGCGTAGTTACTCAGATAGATACTCAGCGCCAGCTCGGCGCCGCTTTCGAAAGCCGCATATGGCCCTTGACCTGGTCGGGGTGGCCGGATTTGAACCGGCGGCCTCTTCGTCCCGAACGAAGCGCGCTGCCAAACTGCGCCACACCCCGCCGACCGCTCGATAACTCTAGCCGATCGCGGGAACCAGCGTGAGCAGCGTGGCCTCCGGGCGGCAGTAGAAGCGGACCGGCGCCCACGGTGAAGTGCCCAGGCCGACCGAAACGTGCAGCCACGCCTGCCGCTGCCCATCGGTGCCAGCCGGGGGATGCCGGTGCAGCCCGCCGGCGCGGGCCCGGTCGATTCCGCAGTTGGTCACCAGCGTGCCGAAGCCGGGCAGCCGGACCTGGCCGCCGTGGGTGTGGCCCGCCAGCAGCAGGTCGTAGCCATCGGCCACGAAATTGTCGAGGATTGCGGGCTCGGGCGAGTGCATCACCCCGAGCCGCAGGTCGGCGGTGGGGTCGGTGGGCCCCGCGATCTCGTTATAACGGTCGAAGTCGATGTGGGAGTCGTGCACGCCGCCCACCTCGATGTCGGCCTGGCCGACCTTGATCCGGCCGCGCCGGTTGTTCGCATTCAGCCAGCCGGCCGCGGCCATGCTCTCGCCGAGCTCGGCCCAGGGCAGGTCCGGCGGGTCACGGTGATCGAGGGCGCTGGTCCGCCAGAGGTAGCGCAGCGGGTTTTTCGGCTTCGGCGCGAACATGTCGTTCGAGCCGTACACGAACACCCCGGGCCGGTCCAGCAGCGGCCCGAGGGCGTCAAGGAATGGGCCGATGGCGTCCCGGTGGGCGATGGAGTCGCCGGTGTTGACCACCAGGTCAGGCTCAAGGGCGTCCAGTGACCTGAGAAAGGACAGGAGCCGGTGCCGTCCGGGAGTCAGGTGCGCATCGGAGATATGCAGGATCCGCAGCGGCTCCGCGCCCGGTGCCAGCACCGGAACGTCATAGCGCCGCACGGCGAACCAGTTGCGCTCAATGACCGATGCATAGCCGAGCGTCGCGGCCCCGGCCACGGCGGCGGTCGCGATGGCAGTTCGTGATCGCATCTCAATATGGTGCCATGCCTGGCTGACTGGCCGGTCCGGCGGTGCCGCGGCCCCGGGTGCCAGACGCTGGCCGGCTGGCGGCACGATGGGCGCATGACTGGACTGAAGGATCGGCTCCGCGGCGACCTCACAACGGCGATGAAGGCCCGCGACCAGGTGCGCACCAGGACCCTCCGGATGGCGCTAACCTCGATCGCCAATGAGGAAGTGGCCGGGAAGGCCGCCCGCGACCTCGACGACGACGAGGTGCTCCGCCTGGTCGCTCGCGAGGCCAAACGCCGGCGTGAGGCCGCGGACGCGTTTGACGCCGCGGGCAGGCCCGACCAGGCAGCGTCCGAGCGGGCCGAGGAAGGGGTGCTGGCCGCCTACCTGCCCGCCCCACTGGGCGACGATGAGCTCACGGCCATCGTGGCCGCTGCCGTCGCGGAGACCGGCGGTTCGGGAATGGGGGCAATGGGGCAGGTGATGAAGGCCGTCACGCCGCAGGTCGCCGGCCGCGCCGAGGGCGGCCGGGTCGCCGCAGAGGTCCGCCGGCAGCTAGCAGGCAGCTGAAGCAGCGGCCGGCCGTCACGTCCTGGCTAGTGACCCTTCTTCGGCGGCCCCGGCGTCGGTACCGGCGTCGGTACCGGCGTCGGACCGCCGCCGGTACCAAAGCCACCGCCACCGCCACCACCGGCGCGCTTGGGCGGTGCCGGCGGCTTCGGCGAGCTGAACCCGTTGCCGAGCTGGAAGAACGGGAACTGCGGCGGGTAGACGAACGGCACCGGCGCTCCCAGGGCGGCATGCATGAACGTCAGCTCCCAGGTAGCCCCGGGCGCGTTGTCGCCGAACATCTGGCCCGGGCACGACAGGCCCCCGTACACCTCCCGGTAGCACGCGTGGGGGTAGCCGAGCATCTCCCCCCCGGTGGTCGGATCGATCGGATTGAAGACCGACACATAACCGGCCAGGGTCGGGGTGTAGCCGGCGAAGGCCGCGTAATAACCGCTGTTGGCGGTGCCGGTCTTGGCCGCCGCCGGGCGGCCGATGCCCCGGCCGGCCGCCGTGCCGGTGGTCAGCACCCCCTGCAGGATGAAGTTGGCGGCGTCCGCGACCGCACTGGACAGGACCCGGTGGCACCCCGCGGATTCCACCGGCAGGCTGGCGCCCGACGCGGTCACGACACTGGAGATAGCGATCGGCCGGCAGTAGATGCCCCGGGCCGCCACGGTCGCGTAGGCGTCGGCCATGCTCATCGGCGAGACGTAGACCGAGCCGAGCGTGAAGGACGGGTAGTTGTCGGCCGAGAGGTTGTCGTCGCGCGGGAGGTTCGGGTCCCTGCGCAGCAGCGAGACGCCGTCACCGCGGGTCATCCCGAGGCTGACCGCGGTCCTGACCACGTTGCACAGGCCGACCTTCCGCTCCAGTTCGGCAAAGAAGACGTTGATTGACCCGGTGGTGCCGTTGTAGAGGGTGAAGGTTCCCTTGCCCGGCCCTTCGGCATTGCCGACATTAAACGGTCCCGTGGGCCCGCCTTTGCAGTTGTAGTAGCCGCTGAGCGAGCTCGGGGAGACCACCGGCAGGTTGAAGCCGAACGGTGTGCCCTGCTTCAGTGCGGTGAGCAAGGTAAAGATCTTGGACGATGAGCCGGTCTGCACGCCCTGGCCGCCGTCGTACTGCTGGTTCACCGCGTAGTCCACCGTGGTCTGACCCGGCCCGTTGCCGTAGGGCCGGTCGACGGCGATGGCCTTGATAGCACCGGTGCCCGGCTTGATCAGCACCTCGGTGTCGACGTTGCCGCCCGGGTTATAAGCATACGAATGGGGCGGCTCGACGTAATCGACCGCGTTCTGCGCCGCCCGCTGGTCCTTCGGGTTCAGCGTGGTGTAGATCTTCAGGCCGCCGGTCGTCCGCAAGGCCGTGTACACCGCCGAGTAGGCCGGATCGGTCCGCATCGCGGCCATCACGTAGTCGCAGAAGAACGCGGCGCTGGCCGCTGAATTGCTGGTGCAGCCGCTCTGCAGCGTCGAGTAGTGCAGGTGCAGCCCGAGTGGCTTAGCCTGGGCCGCCTTGGACGCGGCGGCGGTGATGTAGCCGTACTGGGCCATCTTCTGCAGGACCTCGTTGCGCCGGGCGAGCGCGTTCTGCGGGTTAACCACCGGGTTGTAGAACGTCGGGTACTCCACCATCCCCGCCAGCATGGCAGACTCGGTCAGGGTCAGCTGGGCGGCGGTGGTCCCGAAATAGCGCTGCGCCGCGACCTGGACGCCGTAGGCCTCGTTCTCGAAGTAGGCGGCGTTCAGATAGGCGGCGAGCAGCTGATCCTTGGTCATCTCGTGCTCGACGATCGCGGCCATCCGCAGCTCGCGGATCTTCCGCGCGGGCGTCTCGGCCCTGGCGGCCGCCACTTGCTGGGGAGTGGTGGCGGTCAGGATCAGCGCGTTCTTCACGTACTGCTGGGCCAGGGTCGATCCGCCCTGGACAGCCGTGTTCTGCAGGTCGTTGACGACAGCGCGGACCGTCCCCCTGATGTCGAACGCTCCGTGATCGTAGAATCTCGCGTCCTCGATCGCCACGATCGCGTGCCGCATCACGGGCGCGATCTGGTTAAAGCCGACCGGTACCCGGTCAATGTTGTTTGGATAGTAATAGGCGATCAGATTGCCATCTGCGTCCAGGATCTCCGAGCGTGACGGCAGCTGGCCGAGGGACGGCACGGACAGGGTCTGGAACGTCCGCGCCGCGTTCCTGGCCCCGACGCCGATGGCGCCCACGACCGGAATCAGGATGGCGCCGACCAGCAGCCCGGCCGCCACAGACATGACGACCAGGAGACCAGCCGCGCTTAGCCCGGCGCGGCGCGGCGATTTCAGCACGGGATCAGAGTACGCTGACCGCTGGCCGGACCGAACCAGGGCACTCAAGTACCCACAGCTAACAGCGCTACCACTCGACCGGCATGGCGGGGCATCGGGCGCACCGGCCGGCGCCGCGAGGCCCCGAAAGTGCCCGGCCAGGGCCAGTGAGAGACGAGTGACTAGTCATATGTGTCCGCATAGCCCATGAGGGCTATCCAGGAAATGGGCCTAACGGGCTCTAGCGCTCCGGGCCTGGCACCCGTAAGTTACTCTTTCGCGACCATCGCTTCGGGGCCCGGCATCTGCCGACGGCCCGGGACCGTAACTAAACGCCATCCGGCGTGACGACCCTGTGCGGTTGTGACGATCAGGAGGAGTTGGGCTACATGTGGATCACGGACTGGACCGCGCGTGCCGCTTGCAAGGGCACGGACCCCGATGAGCTCTTCGTTCAGGGGGCTGCGCAGAACCGGGCCAAGCTGATCTGCCGCGGCTGTCCGGTCCGGACCGAGTGCCTCGCCGACGCGCTCGACAACCGGATCGAGTTCGGAGTCTGGGGCGGCATGACCGAGCGGGAGCGGCGCGCGCTGCTCCGCCGCCGTCCCGACGTCACCTGCTGGCGTGACCTGCTGGAGAACGCTCGCAACTCCTACGAGCGCTCCGGCGACGAGCTCGTAGCCAGCTGACCTGGCAGTAGCCAGTCCACGGAGTCCCCGCGCTGGCGGAGCCCGCCCAGGGAACCGGCTGCTGGAGCCCCCTGAGGGCTCAGCTGGCGGCCTGGCTCAGGTCGGCCCTGAAGCTCCGCCCGATAATCCGCAGCCCGGCCAGATCGTGAACGTCGTCCGGCTGAGCGGGTATCTCGGTGATCGGAACCAGCGGGTGTGCTGCCGTGAAGTGCTCCGTCACCCGCCGTTCGGTCGCGGCCAGCTGCATCCGGTCGGCATGCAGCCGCAGCGCCGCGATCGCCAGCGAATAGGGCGGCCGGCGGTCGGTCCGGCGCCCTGCTCCGGCGGTATGACCAGGCTCCTGCGCACCCGGTTCAGGGCGACTGCCTGGCGGACTCGCGGTCTGCTCATCGGCGCCCTGCAGGTTCTCGGCGGCGGCCAGGCTGCGGGCCGCTGAAAGGCGGGCCGCGGGCGAGAAGTGCACCCGGTTCACGATCAAGCCGGCCAGCGGCATTCCTTCTTGCGCGAGCCTTTCCACGAAATAGGATGCCTCGCGCAGCGCATCGGGTTCTGGCGCGGCGATCACCAGGAAGGACGTTCCCGGCGCGCGCAGCAGCTGATACGTATAGTCGGCGCGCTCGCGGAAGCCACCGAACATGGTGTCGAGCGCGGAAACGAAGGTCTGCACGTCCTTGAGCACCTGAGCCCCGAGCACCTTGGTCAGGACCCCGGTCACCACGCCGAAGCCGGCGTTCAGCACCTTCAGGTAGGCCCGTCCGCCCAGCTTGGCCGGCGCGGTGAGCAGCCGGAGCAGCTTGCCGTCGAGGAACCGCCCGAGCCGCTGGGGGGCGTCGAGGAAGTCGAGCGCTGACCGGCTCGGCGGGGTGTCGACGACGATGAGATCCCATTCGTCGGCCCGGCGGAGCTGGCCGAGCTTCTCCATGGCCATGTACTCCTGGGTGCCGGCGAAGCTCGACGACAGTGACTGGTAGAAGGGGTTAGCCAGGATCTGGGCGGCCCGGTCCGGGTCGGCATGGGCCTCGACGATCTCATCGAAGGTCCGCTTCATGTCCAGCATCATCGCGTGCATGCTGCCGCCGCCGACGTTCTCGTTTTGCCCCTGGTCTTGCTGCCCGCGGCTGCCGCGCGCCCTGGCCGCGAACGGCACCGGGCGCGGGGTGTTATCCAGCGAGGTCAGCCCCATTGCCTGCGCCAGCCTGCGCGCCGGGTCGACGGTGAGCACCACCACATGCCTGCCACGTTCCGCGGCCCGCAAGCCGATCGCGGCCGCAGTGGTCGTCTTGCCGACGCCGCCGGAGCCGCAGCACACGATGATGCGGGTCCGGCGATCGTCGATCAGCGCCTCAATGTCCAGCCTGGGAGGGTTTGCGTTGCGCATCAGGCGGCTCCCTGCTCCCGTAGCGCGGCGGCCAGCCGGTAAAGGCCGGCCAGGTCCATTCCGTCGCTGATCATCGGCAGCTCGTAGCAAGGCTGGCCGGGTGCTACCAGCCTGCGCTGCTGTTCGCGCTGGGCCAGGGCGGTCCTGGCGTGCTCGGTCAGCTCGACCGCCAGGTCGCCGGCGAGCCGGACGCTGTCCTCGAGGCCGGCCGCCTTGAAGCCCAGCGCCAGCTCGTGCTCGTCCACCGAGCCGTTCGCCGCCGCGCGGAGGGCGCCAGGGGGCAGCATGACCGGCCGGACCATATTGATCATGATGCCGCCGGCCTGGATCCCGCCGCCGGCCAGGCCGCGCAGCTCGTCGATGCCGTCCAGGGTCTCCTGGACCGGCATCTCCTCCAGCACCGTGACGAAGTGCACGGCTGTCTCCGGGGAGCGGATCACCTTCAGCACGGTCTCCGCATGGCCGCGGATCGGTCCCACCCGGGCCAGGCCGGATACCTCAGAGGCCACGTTCAGGAACCTGCCGATCCGCCCGGTCGGCGGCGCGTCCATGACGACGGCGTCGTATACGCGGCGGCCTGATTCCTTCCGGCGGACCGCCTCGGCCGCCTTGCCGGTCAGCAGCACGTCGCGCAGGCCGGGAGCGATCGTGGTGGCGAAGTCGATGACGCCGAGGCGGGTCAGCGCCCGGCCCGCGTGCCGGAGGTTATAGAACATCTCCAGGTATTCAAGGAGTGCCGACTCAGGGTCGGCGACCAGCGCGTACACATCGCCGCCCGGCTGGGTCGAGGTCGGCGGCGCCAGCGCCACCTTGCGCTCCTCATAGGGCAGCGGCGGGCAGTCGAACAGCTGGGCGATCCCCTGGCGGCCCTCCACCTCCATGAGCAGCACCCGCTTGCCCCCGGAGGCGAGCGCCAGGGCCAGCGCCCCGGCCACCGTCGTCTTGCCCGTTCCCCCCTTGCCGGTAACGACGTGCAGGCGCACGCCTTCCCAGTCGGTGTCCCGTGTGCTCACCCCTTGGAGGCTATCCGTGCTCGTCACCTGGTTGTCCCAGCCCCGCCGAACGCGGGGGTCGCGCTGTGGCCGAATGTCACTAGGCTGGGACTATTAGATCTAGGCATGGCCGGAAGAAGAGGTGTCGGCGATGGAAGCTCTACTGGTCATCCTGGTGATCCTTGTCATAGCCGGGCTAATAGGACTTGGCCGCTCGTTGAAGGTCGTACAGCAGTACGAGCAGGGCATAATTTTCAGATTTGGCAAGGTGCTGGCCGGGCCACGCGGCCCTGGGCTGACGATCATCAGGCCCTTCGGCGATCGCATGCAGAAGGTCAACATGCAGATCGTCGCCATGGCGGTGCCCGCGCAGGAAGGCATCACCAGGGATAACGTCAGCGTGCGGGTGGACGCGGTGGTCTACTTCCGAGTGGTTGACCCGATCAAGGCCACCATCAACGTGCAGAATTACCTGTTTGCCATTTCCCAGCAGGCTCAGACTTCACTGCGGTCCATCATCGGCCAGTCTGAGATGGACCAGCTGCTGGCCGAGCGGGACACGGTCAACCGGGAACTCCGCCGGATTATCGACGAGCCGACCGAGGGCCCATGGGGAATCCGGGTGGAGCGGGTCGAGATTAAGGACGTCTCCCTGCCTGAGGGCATGAAGCGGTCCATGTCCCGGCAGGCGGAAGCAGAGCGGGAGCGGCGGGCCCGGATCATCACCGCCGACGGTGAGTACCAGGCGTCCAAGCGCCTCGCCGCGGCGGCCAACGTGATGGCCCGCGACCCGGCCGCGCTCCAGCTGCGCCTGCTGCAGACCGTCGTCGAGGTGGCGGGCGAGCGGAATAGCACCCTGGTCATGCCGATTCCGGTCGAGCTGCTCAGGTTCTTCGACAAGTTCACCCCAGCCACGCCCGGCGGCCCGGCGGCCGAGCCCTCGCTGGCTGACTTCGGCGACGCGGCGGTGGCCAAGGCCGAAGCGGAGATCGCCGGTGACGCCCCGCTGGAGATACCTGACGTCCCGGCCATCCCCGAGCTGCCCGAGAACCTGGCGCCAGGCAAGGACCTGGGCGCCAGCCAGCTGGGCGGTCCCGAAGCCGTCGGGGCGGCCGATGGGAACGCCACCGGAAACGGCGCGGCGGTCACCGGCAACGAGCTTCCCGAGCCCGAGCTGGCGCGTAACCAGCGGACCGGCAACAAGCAGGCCGCCGCGGGGAACGAGGGTGCCACCGGGGAGCCGGGCGCTTAGCCAGCCCGGCCCCCGGCGTAGCCGTGCCGGGCCGGGGGACCCCGGCCCGGGCACGGTCGGCCCGGCTAGTGTTCCTTCATGCAAAAGTGGGAGTACGCAACCGTTCCGCTGCTGGTGCACGCGACCAAGCAGATCCTGGACAACTGGGGCGATGACGGCTGGGAGCTGGTGGCCGTGGTGCCCGGGCCCAACCCCGAGCAGCTGGTCGCCTACCTGAAGCGAGCCAAGCCATGAGCGCGGACGGGCCCGGCGGGCAGCCCGCGCCGGCACCGGAAGCGAGGCTCAGCGCCCTTGGGCTGGCGCTGCCCGAGGTTCCCAAGCCGGTGGCGGCCTATGTTCCGGCCGTGCGCACTGGCTACTACGTCTACACCTCGGGCCAGGTGCCCATGGTGGACGGGCAGCTGCTGGCCACCGGCAAGGTGGGAGCGGAGATCGGCGTGGCGGAGGCCAGCGCGCTCGCCCGCACCTGCGCGCTGAACGCGCTGGCCGCCCTGGTGTCGGTGACCGGCAGCCTGTCGGCGGTGCGGCGGATCGTGAAGGTGACCGGCTTCGTGGCCAGCGCACCGGACTTTACCGAGCAGCCGCAGGTCGTCAACGGCGCGAGTGAGCTGCTGCTCGAGGTGTTCGGCGACGCGGGCAGGCACGCGCGCAGCGCGGTGGGGATGGCCGTGCTGCCGATGAACTCCCCGGTGGAGGTCGAGCTGATCGCCGAGGTCCGGGACTGAGCTGCGGACCAAGCCCGGCCGATGAGGGAGTACCGGTCCCGGGACGACCGGTCCCCGGCCGATCGGGGACCACCGGTTCCGGCTGACGAGGGAGTGCGGGTGGAGCAGGTCAGGATCCGGGTGCGCGGGAACGTGACCGAGCGGGACCAGGGGATCCTGGCCGGCCGTGAGCCGCCGCCTGCCGCGCGCAACGCCGCGACGGTCATGCTGCTGCGGCCCGGGCCGGCTCCGGCAGCCGGTACCGAGGTGTACATGCTGCGCAGGAAGCCCGGCATGGTGTTCGCTCCGGGCAGCTTCGTCTTCCCGGGCGGTTCCGTCGACGACCGGGACGCCGATAGCGAAGTCGCCTGGGCGGGACCCAGCATCACGGAGTGGGGCCGCGCCCTTGACGCGCCGCCCGAGTTGGCCCGCGCGCTGGTCTGCGCGGCGGTCAGGGAAACCTTCGAGGAGTCAGGGGTACTGCTGGCCGGGCCGGACGCTGGCTCGGTGGTAGCCGACACCTCGGCCGGGGAGCTGGAGTCAGACCGGGGCGCCCTGCTCGACCGTTCCCTGTCCCTGGCCGAGATGCTCAGCAGGCGCGGCCTGGTGCTCCGCTCTGACCTGCTCAGGCCATGGTCACGGTGGGTCACGCCGATCATCGAGGAACGCAGGTTCGACGCCAGGTTCTTCGCCGCGGCGCTGCCGTCGCCGCAGCAGCCGAGGGATGTCGGCGGCGAGGCCGCGGCGGTGGCCTGGCTGCGCCCCGCTGACGCGATCGCCGCGGCCCGGCGGGGCGAGATCCTGCTCTGGCCGCCCACCGCGGTCACGCTGGCTGAACTCGGGGCCCGCGCCAGTGTCGCCGATACGCTGGCCGCGCCGCGCGATCTCGCCCCGGTCATGCCCGGCGTGGTGCTGGCCGACGGCGCCGTCTGGCTGACCCTGCCTGCGGCCCTGGACTACCCGCTATGACCGGCTGCCAAGCCCCGCGGGGCCGGCCGACGGGGCGGAGGGCACGATCGCCGCCGGGCCGGACGCAGAGCACCTGTCACGGGCCGGGATCGACGGCTCGGGCACGTCGCGGGCCCGCTGCGTGCTGGCCCCCAATCCGTCCCCGATGACGCTGGACGGCACCAACACCTGGATCATTGCCGAGCCGGGCTCGGCCGCTGCGATCGTCGTGGATCCAGGCCCCGATGATGAGCGGCACCTGCGCCGGGTGCAGGCGAGCGCCGCCGAGGCCGGGCATCGGATCAGCCGGATCGTGCTCACCCACGGCCACTCGGACCACTCAGCGGGCGCCCGGCGGCTGGCCGGGCTGACCGGCGCTGACGTGCTGGCCGCGGATCCGGCGCACCGGCTCGGCGCCGATGGGCTCGGCGACGGGACCGCGATCAAGGGCGCCGGCTGTGAGCTGCGGGTGCTCGCCACGCCCGGGCATACGCCCGACTCGGTCTGCCTGCTGATCGAGCCGGACGGGGCCCTGCTGACCGGGGACACGGTACTCGGCCGCGGCTCCACCGTGATCGCCCGCGGCGGCCGCCTGCGCGACTACCTGCGCTCGCTGGAGGAGCTGCGGGCGGTCGCGGACAGCGCGCGGCTGCGGGCACTGCTACCCGGACACGGGCCGCCGCTCGCTGACCCGGCCGGGGCGCTGGACTACTACATCGCGCACCGGGCGGAGCGGCTGGCCAGGATCGAGGCCGCCCTCAGCGCGGGAGATCGCACGGTGGACGAGATCGTGGCGCGGGTATACGGGGACGTGGACCGGTCGCTGTGGCGGTTTGCCCGGTGGTCGGTGCGGGCTCAGCTGGAGTACCTGGCTGACCGGGGCGCCCTGCCGCCGGGCGTGACGTACTGACCGGCTGGACCGCATCCGGCCCAGTTAACCTGGCCCGCCTGCGCAGCCGCTCCAGGTCCACCAGCAGGACGGATTTCGCTGACAGCTGGATCCAGCCCCGGCCGACGAAGTCGGCGAGCGCCTTGTTGACCGTCTCCCTGGACGCCCCGACCAGCTGGGCGAGTTCCTCCTGGGTCAGGTCGTGATTGACCTGCAGCCCGTCGGGGCGCTGCACGCCGAACCGGTCGGCCAGGTCAAGCAGGGCCTTGGCGACGCGGCCCGGCACGTCGGTGAAGACCAGGTCGGTCATGACGTCGTTGGTGCGGCGCAGCCGCTGCGCGAGAGCCCGCAGCAGGTGCAGGGCCATGTCGGGACGGCCGGTCAGCCAGCTGCTCAGCGCCTGATGATCAAGTGCGGCGAGCCTGGTATCGGTCAGCGCGGTCGCCGTCTGGGTGCGCGCGCGAGGATCGAACAGGGACAGCTCACCGAACATCTCGCCGGGCCCGAGCACGCTCAGCAGGTTCTCCCGGCCGTCCGCCGAGGTCCTGGTCAGCTTGATCTTGCCGTCCAGCACCACATACAGCTTGTCGCCGCCGTCGCCCTCGCTGAACAGCCGTTCGCCCCGCTCGATCTCGACGTTGCGCATCTCGGCCCGCAGCGCGCTCGCGCCGTCGGCGTCGAGTGCCCCGAACAGCGGCGTCCGGCCGAGCACGTCATCAACGTGATCCACGGCCCCTCCTCGCTACAGCTACTACTTAGTGTGGACCATCGGTCACTTGGCCGCTACCTGGGTATAATGTCGGCTTTCGTCCGGACAGATCGGCAGCTCACGGGGCCCCATGCCACGGGCCGGTCCCTGCCGTGAGCTCGCCGCTTGCTCAGGGCCCCGCATCCTGCCCCGCGTGGTCGGCCAGGCGCGCCCGGCAGGACGCGATCTCGGTCTCGGCTGCCGTCCGGTCCGCCCACCTGGCCGTCTCAACTTCCTTGCCGGGCTCAAGTGCCTTATAAACCTGAAAGAAGTGCTCGATCTCCAGGCGGTCAAACTCGGAGACGTCGGTGATGTCGGTCAGGTGCGCCACCCGCGGGTCCGTGGCGGGCACGCACAGCACCTTGTCGTCCAGGCCCTTCTCATCCCGCATCCGGAACATCCCGATCGCCCGGCACCGGATCAGGCAGCCGGGAAACGTGGGCTCCTCCAGCAGCACCAGCGCGTCAAGCGGGTCGCCATCGTCGGCCAGCGTGTCCTCGATGAAGCCGTAATCGGCGGGATAGCGGGTGGCGGTGAAAAGCATCCGATCCAGCCTGATCCGGCCCGAATCGTGATCCATCTCGTACTTGTTGCGCTGTCCCTTCGGGATCTCGATGGTCACGTCGAACTCCACGATGCCGCCCCTTCGTCGCGTAGATGATTGACTCCGTTGCTGAGTGTCTACCCGGTCCGGAGCTATCGCCCCTACCGGTACCAAGCATCTCCCGGACGGAGGCTGATCGGTGAGCCGGCTCGCTCGCGCGGCGTGGCTAACCCTCGCCTTGCTCAGCCTGTTCACGATCAGCGCAGGCGTCGCGGTCGCGCACCTGCTCCCGCCCCGGCTCGCACTGTGGCGGCTGCCCACGGTGGCGGGGCACCCGCTGGCCGTCGGCGTCCCGGTGCTCGGGCCGGCCACCGGCACGGCAGCAGGCGGGGCGGCCACGCCCGCCGGGGTGGCGGCGGCACTGTCGGCAGGCCTCGGATCAGCCGCGCTCGGCCCGGACGTGGCCGCAGTCGTCACTGACCTGTCCACCGGCCGGGTGCTGTTCTCGCAGAACGGCTCCGCGCCGTTCACCCCGGCGTCGACCGCCAAGCTAGCCGTGGCGGTCGCGGCTCTCGACGTCCTCGGCCCCAGTGACCGCCTGCGGACCCGCGTCGTGGCGGGCCGCAGGCCGTCCGCCATCGTGCTGGTCGGCGGCGGCGACCCCACGCTGGCCGCCGGTCCGCCGCCCGCTGCCGACTACCCGCAGCCTGCCACCCTCGCATCGCTGGCCGCAGCCACCGCATCGGCGCTGCGGGCCAGGCACGTCGCAAGGGTGCGGCTCAGCTACGACACCTCGCTCTACAGCGGGCCGGGACTGGCCCCGGGCTGGCCGGCCAGCTACGTCAGCACCGGCAATGTCACCCCCATCCAGTCGCTCGAGGTGGACCAGGGCCGGCTGACCGCCAGCGGGGCGCCGCAAGACGCCGACGACCCGCAGAACTTCCGGCCGCGCACGCTGACCCCGGCCGCCGATGCCGCCCGCGCGTTCGCCGCGTTCCTGGCCCGCGACGGCATCCGGGTGGCCGGCCCGGTCAGTCAGGCGGTGGCCGGGCCGGGAAACCGCACGCTGGCCAGCGTCAGCTCACCGCCGCTGGCGCAGATCGTGCAGTGGATGCTGATGGAGAGCAACAACGTGATAGCGGAGAACCTGGCCAGGCAGGTGGCCATCGCCACCGGGGCCCCGGCGTCCTTCAGCGGGGCCGCCGCAGCGGAGGAGAAGGTGCTGCGCCGGGTCGGCGTGACCGCCAGCGTCAGCCTGGTGGACGGCAGCGGCCTGTCCCCCGACGACCGGATCGCCCCGGACGCGCTTGTCAAGATCATCCAGCTGGCCGCCGCTGCGGCGCGCCCGCGGCTTCGGGCCGCCATCACCGGCCTGCCGGTGGCCGGGTTCGCGGGCACGCTCGCACCCGGCGCAAGCGTCTTCGGGCCCGTGGGCAACGCCGCGCTCGGCCTGGTCCGGGCCAAGACCGGCAACCTGTCCACCGTCGCCGCCCTGGCCGGCCTGGCCGACGCGCGCGACGGCCAGCTCCTCGACTTCGCGATCATGGCAGACGGGCTGCGCGCCAAGGATCTCGCGGCGGCGGGCGCGGACCTGGCGGGCCTGGCGACGGCGCTGGCCGGATGCGGTTGCCACTGAGTCAGCGGCAGGCGCCCGGCCAACGTACGGTGGTGGGGTGAGCAGCTCGCAGATGATTGACTGGAATGTCGCTACCGCCACCGGTGTCCGCTGGGCGCGGCCCGGGCCCGACGTCACGATGGGCGAGGCCAGGAAGGTGGTCGCGGAGCTCCGCGACATCGCCGCGGCCGTCGCCGAGCCGGTCGCGGCCGTCACCGGGCTCGACAACGCCTACGCCGTCGGCCAGGTCGCGGTTGTGGACCGGCCCGGGTGGATCCGGGCCAATGTCGACGGTTTCCGCGTGGTGCTCGACCCGCTGGTCGAGCACATGCGGCAGACGGGCACCGCGCCGCCGGCCGGCTCGGTGGTCGGGGCGGTCGGATCCCGGGTCACCGGCATGCAGGCGGGCCTCATCCTCGCCTACCTGGCGGGCCGGGTCCTCGGCCAGTACGAGCTGTTCCTGCCGCCGGACCCGGGCGCGGACGGATCCGAAGCGCCCGCCGGCCGGCTGACCCTGGTGGCGCCCAACATCGTGATGGTGGAACGCGAGCTCGGCGTCGACCCGCACGACTTCCGGCGATGGGTCTGTCTGCACGAGGAGACGCACCGGACCCAGTTCACCGCGGTGCCCTGGCTGCGGCCGTACGTGCAGCAGCAGATGACCGAGTTCCTGCTCGCCTCCGATCTCGACCCGGCCTCGATCCTGGACCGGCTCCGCAGCGCCGCTGAGGCGGTGGCGGGCGCGGTCCGCAAGGGCGGCGGCGAGAGCCTGATCGAAGCCATCCAGAGCCCCAGGCAGCGCGAGATCCTGGACCGCCTTACCAGCGTGATGACCCTGGTGGAAGGCCACGGCGACTACGTGATGGACGCTGTCGGGCCCGCCGTGGTGCCCTCCGTGGCGCAGATCAGGGAAAGGTTCACCGCCCGGCGGAGCACCGCGGGCCGGATGGAGCAGGCGATCCGCCGGATCCTGGGCATCGACCTGAAGATGAAGCAGTACGAGCAGGGCTCGCGCTTCGTGAAGGCCGTCGTCGAGCAGGCTGGCATGGCCACCTTCAACAAGGTGTGGACCTCGCCGGAGACCCTTCCGACCAAGACCGAGATCACCAGCCCGCAGACCTGGCTGGACCGGGTGGACGGAAACGGCGCCGCCGGCGCCTGACGGTCATGGGCCCCCATCCGGCGGTCGCGACGGTGCGTCTGGCCGTCCGCCGCGCGCTGACCGGGCTGTCCAGCGGCGAGCTGGCCGGGCTGCCCGGCTGCGAGCCGACCGGGCGGCCCGGTGGCGAGCTGGTCCTGGCCGCCTGCTCCGGCGGCGCGGATTCGCTGGCCCTGGCGGCCGCGCTGGCGTTCGAGGCGGCCAGGCTCGGGCTGCGGGCCGGCGGCGTGACCGTGGACCACGGGCTCCAGCCAGGCTCGGCAGCCCAGGCACGGGCCGTAACGCAGGCGCTCACGGCCATGGGGCTCGACCCGGTTCTCAGTGTCACCGCCGAGGTCGCCAGGCGCGGCAGCCAGCCCGGCTCCCAGTCCGGCAGCCAGCCCGGCTCCCAGTCCGGCCCCCGGTCCGGCCCCCAGCCCGGCCCGGCCGCGACGTTGGCCGGCCCGGACGCGCCCGCCGGGCCCGCGGCTGGCTCTGCGTATCCGGGCCCGGAGGCGGCCGCGCGAGCGGGCCGTTACGCGGCGCTGGACGCGGCCGCCAGCCAGGCGGGCGCAAGCGCGATCTTGCTCGGCCATACCCGTGATGACCAGGCTGAGGGCGTGCTGCTCGGGCTGGCCCGCGGCTCAGGGAGCCGCTCGCTGGCCGGGATGGCGCCGCGCAGCGGCCGTTACCTGCGCCCGCTGCTGGCCGTCAGCCGTACCCAGACCCGGGACGCCTGCGCTGCGCTGGGCCTGCAGCCATGGGACGATCCGCACAACAGCGATCCCGCCTACGCCCGGGCCAGGGTCCGCCACCAGGTGATGCCGGTGCTGGAAGCCGCGCTCGGCCCGGGAATCTCCGCGGCCCTGGCCCGCAGTGCCCGCGGGCTGCGGGCCGATGCCGACCTCCTCGACTCGATGGCAAAGACCGAGGCGAAACGGATGACCGGCGCTGATGCCACCCTTGAGCTTGATGCCGTAGCGGCGCTGCCGGATGCGATCAGGACCCGGGTGCTCAGGCTCGCCGCCATCGCGGCCGGGTGCCCGCCCGGTGCGCTGACCGCCGCGCACATCGCCGGGCTCGACGACCTGGTGACCCGCTGGCACGGCCAGCGCTGGACAGACCTGCCCGGCGGCATCCGCGGCCAGCGCGGCTGTGGCAAGCTGGCGTTCACCGCCATGGCCGGGCCCGGCGCCAGCCCGCCATCGCACCGCCGCGGCGGCATGGCGGAGGCAGGAACCGGCCGGCACGGGGAGGGCATGGGTGGACGCGACTGACATGGGCGCCGACCTCGAGGAAGTACTGATCCCCCCGGAGCGCCTGCGCTCGCGCGTCGCGGAGCTGGCCGCCGAGATCGATCGGGATTACGCTGGCTGCGAACTTCTGCTGGTCGGCGTGCTGAAGGGGGCGGTCATGATCATGGCCGACCTGGCCCGCTGCATGCGGCTGCCGGTGCAGATGGACTGGATGGCGGTCTCGTCCTACGGCTCCGGCACCAGATCCTCGGGGGTCGTGCGGATCCTCAAGGACCTCGACTCCGATATAACCGGCCGGCACGTGCTGCTGGTGGAGGACATCGTGGACTCGGGCCTGACGCTCTCGTGGCTGGTCCAGAACCTGCAGTCGCGCGAGCCTGCCTCACTGCAGGTGTGCGTGCTGCTCCGCAAGCCGACGGCCGTGCAGATGGACGTCGAGGTGGCTTATACCGGATTTGACATCGAGGAGAAGTTCGTCATCGGCTACGGCCTAGACTACGCTGAGCGTTACCGTAACCTGCCCTTTATCGGCACACTCGCCCCACATGTCTACAGCGGGAACACAATCCGCGATGAAACGCGTTCAGCTGGGTAGAGGGCTGTCGGGGCCGTTGGGGGCGCCTGGCGGTGCTCTTGCGTGCCAGCTGTAACTTCAGCGGTGTAACGTCGATTGTTCCTGTGTTTCGGGCGGGCTGATCAGGAAGCTCGCGCGTGGGCGCTGGGACGCATGGCAGTCCTGCCGGGGGTCGGCGGGACATGAGGCTCGGCAGGAGGGATCGGCCCCGGACCGCGGGGCCGTTCATCGATGGATCTGAAGCGCTACTTCCGCGGGCCGTTCGTGGCTGTCCTCGTCGTCCTGCTGGTCTTTTTCTTTCTCTACAGGTACGCGAGCTCGGGCACGTCGTACCAGCAGAAAGACACCTCACAGGTAATCAGCCTCATCGAGCAGGGCCAGGTCAAGTCGGCCCTGCTGATTGACACCGAGCAGACAATCCAGGTCACCACCAAAAGCGGTCAGTCGCTGCAGGCGTCCTGGGTCGGTAACCAGGGTCAGCAGCTGGCCACGACCCTGCAGCAGGAATACCAGCAGGGCAAGCTGCCGCAGGGCTACAACGTGGAGGTGCCGAAGGGCAGCTCGATCTGGAGCCTGCTCATCGACTGGCTGCCGTTCCTGGCCCTCATCCTGATCTTCTTGTTCATGATGAACCAGATGCAGGGCGGCGGCTCCCGGGTGATGAACTTCGGGAAGTCCCGCGCCAAGCTGATCACCAAGGACACCCCGAAGACCACGTTCTCCGATGTGGCCGGCGCTGACGAGGCGATCGAGGAACTGCAGGAGATCAAGGAATTCCTGCAGACTCCGGCCAAGTTCCAGGCGATCGGGGCGAAGATCCCCAAGGGCGTCCTGCTGTACGGGCCGCCGGGAACGGGCAAGACCCTGCTGGCCCGCGCGGTGGCTGGCGAGGCCGGGGTGCCTTTCTACTCGATCTCGGGCTCCGACTTCGTGGAGATGTTCGTCGGTGTCGGCGCCTCCCGGGTGCGCGACCTCTTCGAGCAGGCCAAGGCCAACGCGCCGGCGATCGTGTTCGTCGACGAGATCGATGCGGTCGGGCGGCACCGCGGAGCTGGCTTCGGCGGCGGTCACGACGAGCGCGAGCAGACCCTGAACCAGCTGCTGGTCGAGCTGGACGGGTTCGACACCAAGGGCGGCGTCATCGTCATCGCGGCCACCAACCGGCCCGACATCCTCGACCCCGCGCTGCTGCGCCCGGGCCGGTTCGACCGGCAGATCGTCGTGGCCCAGCCGGACCTGACCGGCCGCAAGGGGATCCTGCGGGTGCATGCGCGCGGCAAGCCGCTCGCCCAGGACGTGGATCTCGACATGATCGCGCGCCGGACCCCCGGGTTCACCGGCGCGGACCTGGCCAACGTCATCAACGAGGGCGCGCTGCTCACCGCCCGGGGCAACATGACCCAGATCACGATGGCCTCGCTTGAGGAGGCGATCGACCGGGTCACGGCGGGCCCCAAGCGCAAGAGCGTGCTGCTGTCGGAGAAGGAACGGAAGATCATCGCCTACCACGAGGGCGGCCACGCCCTGGTCGGGCACGCGCTGCCGAACGCCGACCCGGTACACAAGATCACCATCATTCCGCGCGGCCGGGCGCTTGGCTACACCGCATCGGCGCCGACCGAGGACAAGTTCCTGGTCAGCCGGGCCGAGATGATGGACCAGCTGGCGATGCTGCTCGGCGGCAGGACCGCGGAGGAGCTTGTCTTCCACGAGCCGACCACCGGCGCGGCGAACGACATCGAGAAGGCCAGCTCGATCGCCCGCGGCATGATCACCGAGTACGGGATGAGCGAGCGGCTCGGCGCGCGCAAGTTCGGCACCGGCGACGGGGAGCCGTTCCTGGGCCGTGAGATGTCGCACTCCAGGGACTACTCCGAGGAGATCGCCTCGGCGATCGACGATGAGGTCCGCCGGCTGATCGAGTCGGCCCACGACGAGGCCTGGGACATCCTGGTCCAGTACCGCGACGTCCTCGACAACCTCGTGCTGCAGCTGATGGAGCACGAGACGCTGTCCAGGGATCAGGTGCTGGCGATCTTCTCGCCGATCCGCAAGCGCGCCTCCCGCGGCTCCTACACCGGCTATGGCAAGCGGCTGCCCTCCGACCGGCCCCCGGTGCTGACCCCGAAGGAGATGGCGCTCACGGCTGCGGCCGACCCGAAGGACCTGCCCGCGGCGGGCAACGGGCAGGCGCTGGGCGCGGCCCCGGACGGATCGCAGGCGGGCCCGTCGGCGCAGGCCAGCCCCATCCGCCCGATCGGCTCCAAAGGCCCGATCGGGCCGCCGGCGCCGGGCCAGGGCGGGCCCGGCCACGGGCCCGACGAGACGCCTTACGGCGGAGATAGGTGAGCCCGCAGGTCGACCTGGAGCGGATCGAGCGCGCTGTCAGGGAGATCCTGCTGGCCATTGGCGAGGATCCGGCCAGAGAGGGGCTCCGGGACACCCCGGCGCGGGTCGGCCGGGCTTACGCGGAGCAGTTCGCCGGGCTCCGGTTGCAGCCCGAGGACGTGCTCACGACGGTCTTCGACGCCGATCACGACGAGATGGTGCTGGTGCGCGACCTCGAGCTGTATTCCACCTGCGAGCACCACCTCACTCCGTTCTTCGGCCACGCCCACGTGGGGTACATACCCAACGAAAAGGGGCAGATCACGGGGCTGTCCAAGCTGGCCAGGCTGGTCGACGTGTTCGCCCGGCGCCCGCAGGTGCAGGAGCGGATGACCAGCCAGATCGCTGAGGCGCTGATGCGCGTGCTGGAGCCGCGCGGCGTTATCGTGGTTGTCGAGGCGGAGCACTTGTGCATGAGCATGCGAGGCGTCAGGAAGCCGGGCGCCAAGACAGTGACATCTGCGGTCCGGGGGTCGTTCCGCGACTCCGACCGTACCCGCGCCGAGGCCATGAGCCTGCTCGTGGGCCGGCGCTAGGCCTGTCAGGCCTGCCGGGGGCGGGTCAGTCGTTCCAGGCACACCGACTCTGAAGGGGGCCGACCGCGGATGGACGCCTGCGTTGCCTTACCGCCCGGGCCGGCCGGGCCGTCCGTGATGTCCCCGGCGTTCGGCGAGTTTGGCTACGCGGGAGGTGGGCGTTGACTACGCTAAACCCCCGTGAGCCGGGGCTTGACCTACATGTCTGAGATGACCAAGCGCAGCGGGCCGGGTCCCGCGGAACTCGCGAGCGGCGACTCCGAGCGGCGGGCCGCGCCCGCCGCACGGCCACCCGACCGCAGGCGGCAGCGCCGCTGGGTCCCGGTCGTGGCCGCCTGGCTCACCTTTCTGGTCGGCCTGGCCGACATCATCCTCGGCTTCCGGACCAAGGTCATCTACGCGCACGTCAATCATCCGCTGCACCGGATATCCGAGATCGTGCCTGGCGCGCTGTCCAATCTGACCCGGACGGCCGATGTCATCATCGGCCTGCTGCTTCTCATGCTGTCGCACGGGCTGCGCAGGCGAAAGCGCCGGGCCTGGGAGGCGGCGATGCTGCTGATCGCCTCCAGCATGATCATCCACCTCATGCACCCCCATGTCGCCCCGATCGCCGTGACCGCCGCACTGCTGGTGATCCTGGGGCTCTTCCGGAGCGAGTTCTACGCGATCGGTGATCCGCTCACCCGGTGGCGGGCGCTGCTGACGCTCGTCGGGCTGCTGGTGGCGGACGTCGCCATCGGCCTCGCCTATCTCGCGGTCACCCGCGGCCTGGCCCAGGACTACACGCTGATCCAGCGGCTTCAGTCGGTGGTCTTCCAGCTGGTCGGCTTCTCCGGCCCGGTCGCCTTCACCTCAGAGACCCGCGGCGACCTCTTCAACTTCCTCCTCAGCGGCCTGGGGCTGTTCACGCTGATCTCCGCCTGTTACCTGTTCCTGCGGCCCGCCAAGCCGCAGGACCGCCATGCCGCGCGGGACACGACCCAGGTCCGGGATTTGCTGGCCAAATACGGGGACCGGGACTCGCTCGGTTACTTCACGCTCCGCGACGACAAGAGGATCATCTGGTCGGCCACCGGCAAGTCCTGCATCGGCTACCGGGTCCTGTCCGGCGTGATGCTGGCCAGCGGCGACCCCCTCGGCGATGCGGAGGCGTGGCCGGGCGCCATCCATGCCTTCCTCGACGAGGCCGCGCGGCACGCCTGGGTCCCGGCCGTGATTGGCTGCGGCGAACTCGGGGCGGAGGTGTGGTGCCGGGAGGGCGGGCTGACCGCGCTGGAACTCGGCGACGAGGCGGTCGTCGACATCGCGGACTTCTCGCTGAAGGGCCGGCCGATGCGGAACGTCCGGCAGATGTGCAGCCGGGTCGAGCGGCACGGTTACTGCGCGCAGGTGCGCCGGATCGGCGACATCCCGGAGGCTGAGATCCGCCGGATGATCAGGCAGGCAGATTCCTGGCGCGGCAATCCCACCGAGCGCGGCTTCTCCATGGCGCTCGGCCGGGTAGGCGGCCAGGGCGACGACCGCTGCGTCGTCGCGACGGCCACCGAGGACGGCGTGCTCCGGGCCATCCTGCACTACGTGCCCTGGGGATCGGACGGTCTCTCGCTTGACCTGATGCGCCGCGACCGCTCCGCTCAGCCCGGCCTGAACGACTTCCTGATCGTGGAGACCATCAAGAACGCCGAAGAACTCGGGGTCAAGCGGATCTCGCTGAACTTCGCGGTCTTCCGTGCCGCGCTGGAACGCGGTGAGAAGATCGGCGCCGGCCCGGTGCTGCGCGCCTGGCGCCGCATCCTGCTGTTCGCCTCCAGGTGGTTCCAGATCGAGTCGCTGTACAAGTTCAACGCCAAGTTCAGCCCGCAGTGGGTGCCGAGATTCCTGGTGTATCCGAGCACCGGGGACGTGCCGCGGATTAGCCTGGCCGCCATGGAAGCGGAGGCTTTCCTGGTCTGGCCGAAGGTCGGGCTGCGCAGGATAGCGCGGAAGCTGGGCCTCGGCTCGCTCCTGCGCCGGTTACCCGGGGCTGGCCACCCTCCAACCACTGCCGCGTAGCTCGTAGATTGGCGCCTATGGCAGGTGAAGCGCGGGTGCAGGCGGCGGGCCCCGCCGGGTGGGCGGGGCTGGCCGGATGGCCCGCCGTGAGCCGCTGCCTGGTCATGGGCGTGGTCAACGTCACCCCGGATTCGTTCTCCGACGGCGGCAGTTGGTTCGAACCCGGCGCCGCCATTTCCCACGGCCTCGACCTGATCGCGCAGGGCGCGGACATCGTCGATGTGGGCGGGGAGTCAACCCGCCCCGGCGCGCCCCGGGTCGACGCCGACGAGGAACTGCGCCGGGTCGGCCCGGTGGTCAGCGCGCTGGCCGCGGCGGGCGCGCCGGTCAGCGTCGACACCACGAGGGCGCCGGTGGCCCGCGCCGCCCTGGCCGCAGGCGCCGGGCTGGTCAACGACGTCAGCGGCGGGCTGGCTGACCCGCAGATGCAGCGCCTGGTAGCCGAGGCCGGGGTACCTTACGTCGTCATGCACTGGCGCGGCCACAGCCGCCAGATGCAGGACAAGGCGGTCTACGGTGACGTGGTGCGCGAGGTGCGAGACGAACTGCGCCAGCGGGTGGACGCGGTGATCGCCCAGGGCGTGGATCCGGCGCTGATCGCGGTTGACCCCGGTCTCGGGTTCGCCAAGCTGCCCGAGCACAACTGGGCGCTGCTGGCCCAGCTCGACGAGATAGGACGGCTCGGTGGGCCCGGGTCGCCCTTTCCGGTCCTCATCGGAGCGTCCAGGAAACGCTTCCTCGGCGGATTGCTGGCCGCCGGTGATGGCCAGCCGCGGTCTTTCGCCGACTGCGATGACGCCACGACCGCCATCTCGGCGCTGGCAGCGACGGCCGGCGCATGGTGCGTGCGGGTCCACACGGTGCCCGGTAACGCCGATGCGGTGCGGGTGGCGGCGCGGTGGCGCGATGCCGCCGGAAGGCCAGGCGAGCCCGGATGAGCCTGGACCGGATCTCGCTGGTCGGCCTGCGTGCCTCCGGCCGGCACGGCGTGCTTCCGGCCGAGCGCCTTGACGGCCAGGAGTTCCTCATCGATGTGGCGCTGGGCGTGGACACCACAGCCGCCGCGGCCGCCGATGACCTATCCCTGACAGTCGACTACAGTGAGCTGGCCGGCCGGCTGGCCGCGATAGTGTCCGGCGAGCCCGTGTCGCTGATCGAGACCCTGGCCGGCCGCCTCGCGGCGGCCTGCCTGGCCGAGCCGGCCGTGCAGGAAGTCGACGTGACCGTGCACAAGCCGCACGCGCCGGTCGGCCAGCTGCTGCACGACATCAGCGTGACAATTCACCGGCGCCGCGGGTGAGCGCGGTGCTCACGCCCGGCCGGCACCGCGTTGTCCTCGCGCTGGGCAGTAATCTCGGCGACCGGCTGGCCCACCTGCAGGAGGGGCTCGACGTACTTGCCGCCCGGCCCGGACTTGACTGCCTGGCCGTCTCGCCCGTCTACGAGACCGTGCCCGTTGGCGGCCCGGCCCAGGGCGACTACCTTAATGCGGTGGTCATCGCCGAGACAGCGCTGCCGGCCAGCGCGATCCTGCAGCGCGCCCAGGAGGCCGAGGCAGCCCTGCACCGGGTCCGGGCGCAGCGTTGGGGCCCGCGCACGCTGGATGTCGACGTCATCGCCTACGGCAGCCAGGTCAGCGATGACCCGGAGCTGACCCTGCCGCATCCGAGGGCGCACGAGCGTGCTTTCGTCCTCGCTCCGTGGCATGACCTGGAACCCGACGCCCAGATTCCGGGGCGGGGTGCGATCGCTGACCTGCTGACCCGGGTCGGCCGCGCCGGGGTCCGCCGGGCCGGCGGCCCGAGGCTGCGGTCCCCGGCCTGCGGCCAGGTGAGCTGATGCGCCGATGAAACCGACCCGGCCCTGGCCGCTGGCTGCCATCGTCATCTGCTGCGCGCTGGCTGCCTGGCTGGTCGTACGGGCCGCATTTGCCTCGCTGCCGCCGCTACCGTGGACCTCGGCCCTGACCCTGCTGCTGCTCGCGGCGGCGGAAGGCCTGAGCGCCCGGAACGTCCGCGCGAGGATCCTGGGCCGGGGTACCGCCAGGCCCATGCCGCCGATTGCCATCGCGCGGATGGCGGTGCTGGCAAAGGCCAGCGCGGCCGTGGCCGCGGTGGTGGCCGGCCTGGCGGCTGGTTTCCTGGCTGCCGTCGGCGGGTCGCTGGAGAAGGCCGTGCCCCGAGGGGACGCTTACTCGGCCGGAGTCACCCTCGCGGCCGCCATCGTCCTCGGCGGCGCCGCCCTGTACCTGGAGCGCTGCTGCCGTACCCCCGAGCCGCCCGAGGAGGACGAGCAGGGCGGCCGGCCCGGAGCGCAGAGCGGCGTGCGGTAGCCGAGTGGATATGCTGACCACGACCGTCCGGTACCCGGCGAGGACTGGAACGACATGACCGATGACCAGCTGAGCGGCCAGGCCGGGCCACCACAGCCTGAACCTGCGCGGCGGCCCGGGGCGCGACCACGGCCACCGCAGCCGCTGCAGGGGCCACCGCAGCCGCTCCAGGGGCATCAGGAGGCCCTGCAGCCGCATCCGGTGCGACGGCCGCCATCGGCACACCAGCATCCGGCCCAGCTTCAGGTGGGCGTCGTAGGCGCTGGGCGGGTGGGAACCGTGCTGGCGGTCGCCCTGAGCCGGGCCGGCCACCGGGTGGTCGCTGCCTCGGCCGTGTCGGACGCATCGATCAGGCGGCTGAGCAAGAACCTGCCCGACGTGGCGATCTGCCAGCCCGCCGAGGTGGTCGCCCGGGCCGACCTGGTGCTATTGACCGTGCCCGATGACGTGCTGCCCGGCCTGGTGGCCGGGCTCACCTCGACCGGCGCCGACCTGGCCGGACGCTTGCTCGCGCATGCCAGTGGCCGGCATGGGCTGGCTGTGCTTGAGCCCGCCGTCCGTCACGGCGCGATGCCGCTGGCCCTGCATCCGGTCATGACCTTCACCGGGCGCCCGGACGATATCGACCGGCTGGCCGGGATATCTTTCGGCGTGACGGCCCCCGACTCGCTCCGCCCGGTCGCCGAGGCGCTCGTCGTCGAGATGGGCGGCGAGCCGGTGTTCATCAGCGAGGAGTGCCGTGACCTGTACCACGGGGCCCTGGCCATCGGCGCCAACTACCTGGTGACGCTGGTGGCACAGGCCACTGACCTGCTCGGGCAGGCGGGGGTACCGGAGCCGGGCCGGATGCTTGGGCCGCTGCTGTCCGCGGCCCTCGACAACGCGCTGCGGCTCGGCGATGCCGCCCTGACCGGGCCGGTTGCCCGGGGCGACGCCGACACGGTCGCCAGTCACATCGAGGCCCTCCGGGCGGCCGCGCCCGAGGTGCTTCCCGCCTACCTCGCGCTGGCCAGGCTCACCGCTGACCGGGCGCTCGCCGCGGGTACCCTCACGGTCCCCGACGCGCAGCGACTGCTCGGCGTCCTGGCCGGGACTGGCCGGTGACCCCGTTATGGCCAACCCTGCATTCGGACGGACCGGGGCCGGCCGGTGACGCCCGTCCTGGCTACTACCCGGGCCGCGCTCGCGGCGGCCCGCGACGGGCTGCCGCAGCCGGTGGTGCTCATCCCGACCATGGGCGCGCTGCACGCCGGCCACCGGGCGCTGCTGCGCCGGGCGCGCGAGATCTCGACCCCGGACGGCAGCCTGCTGGTGTCCATCTTCGTCAATCCGCTTCAGTTCGGCCCCGGTGAGGACTTCGATCGGTATCCGCGCGCCCTCGAGCAGGATCTGGCCATCTGCGCCGAAGCGGGCGCCGCGGTCGTGTTCGCCCCGGAGCAGGCGGAGATGTACCCGGCCGAACAGATGATCAAGGTTGATCCCGGAGTGATGGGGCAGGTCCTGGAGGGCCGGTCCAGGCCCGGATTCTTCACCGGGGTACTGACCGTGGTGCTGAAGCTCTTCCAGCTGACGGCCGCGGATGTCGCGGTGTTCGGTGCCAAGGACGCCCAGCAGCTCGCGCTGGTGCGGCGGATGACGGCCGACCTCAACCTCCGCGTTCGGATAGCCGAAGCGCCGATTGTGCGCGATGCCGACGGCCTCGCCTCCTCCAGCAGGAACGCGTACCTGTCGGGCGCCGAGCGGGCAACCGCGCTCGCCCTGTCGCGGGCTATGAGCGCCGGCCTCCGGGCGGCAGGGGGCGGGCCTGCCGCGGTGCGAGCCGCCGCGGGCGCTGTGCTCGCCAAGGCCGCCGCGGCGGACCCGCCGCTAGTCCTGGACTACCTGGCCCTGGTCGCCCCGGATACCTTCGCCGAGGTGGCGGACGGCGCGGCCGGCCCGGCGCGGTTGCTGGTCGCAGCGAAGGTCGGGAAGACCAGGCTGATCGACAATACGGCGCTCGTCCTGGCCGGGCCGAGCTGATGGCAGGGCGCCGGGCGCGCCGTCTTGGCGGCCGGCGGCCGAGGTGAAAGGTCAAGCGGGAGAGCAATGCTGCTGACGATCGATGTGGGAAACACCAACACGGTGCTGGGCGTCTTCGAGGGTGAGGAGGTCGTCGAGCACTGGCGGATCGCCACCGACCCGGTCCGGACCGCCGATGAGCTCGCCGTCATCCTGCAGGGACTGCTCGCCCAGAGCACCCTGTTCAAAGAGGCTGACATCAGCGGCATTTCGCTGTGCTCGACCGTGCCGTCGGTGCTGCACGAGATGCGGGAGATGTTCCAGCGCTATTACGGGGACGTGCCCGCCGTCATCGTCGAGCCGGGCGTGAAGACCGGTGTCCCGATCCGGATGGACAACCCCAAGGAGGTCGGCAGCGACCGGATCATGAACGCGCTCGCCGCCGTGCACCTGTACGGCGGCCCGGCGATCGTCGTGGACTTCGGTACCTCGACCAACTTTGACGCGGTCAGCGAAAGAGGCGAGTTCGTCGGCGGGGCCCTCGCGCCCGGCATCGAGATCTCGGTGGACGCGCTGTCCCGCCGGGCGGCGCAGCTGCTCAAGGTGGAGCTGACCAGGCCGGTCCACGTGATCGGCAAGAACACGGTCGAGGCGCTGCAGTCCGGGATCGTCTTCGGGTTCGCCGGCCAGGTCGAGGGAATCGCCAGGCGGATGGCCAGGGAGCTGTCGCCCGCTGACCCCGGGGCCGTGACCATCATCGCCACCGGCGGCCTGGCGCCGCTGGTCATCGACGAGGTCGCCATCATCGACGGATACGAGCCGTGGCTGACGCTGATCGGGCTGCGCCTGGTCTTTGCGCGCAATACCACTGCTTCCTGACCTCGGGCGGCTGCTTCCGGGCCGGTGACCGGCGTGCGGGTCGGGGCCGGTAACCGGCGTGCGGGTCGGGGCCGGTAACCGGCGTGCGGGCGGCGGCTGAGCGCCGGTAATCTCGGGCAGATGACCGACGACGAGCGCAGCCGCGGATCCGCTGGCCGCGGGGCGGGCCGACCTGGCGGCAGCGTGCCGGAGCAGATGCAGGTACGGCTGGCCAAGCTGGAGCGGATGCGGGCGGCCGGGGCTGAACCTTATCCGGTCGGTTTTCCTCGCACCGCGACCATCGCTCAGGTGCGTGCGGCCCATCCTGACCTCGCGCCAGGTACCTCCACCGGTGATCCGGTCGGGGTGACCGGGCGGGTGATGCTGTACCGCAACGGCGGCAAGCTCTGCTTCGCCACCATCCGGGACGGTACCGGGGACATCCAGGTCATGATCTCGCTGGACCGGGTCGGCGCCGATGCGCTGGCCGCCTGGAAGCAGGACGTGGACCTCGGCGATCACATCGGGGTGCAGGGTGAGGTGATCGCCTCACGCAGCGGCGAGCTGTCGGTGCTGGCGGATTCCTTCGCGATCACGTCCAAGGCGCTGCGGCCGCTCCCGGACAAGCGGGCCGGCCTGGCCGACACGGAGGCGCGGGTCAGGCAGCGCTATGTCGAGCTCATCATCAGTCCGGCGGCCCGCCAGATGGCCGAGCTGCGATCCGGGGTGACCAGGGCGCTGCGTGAGGAACTGCACGCACGGGGCTTCCTTGAGGCTGAGACGCCGGTGCTCCAGGTGCTGCACGGCGGTGCCAATGCCCGCCCGTTCGTCACCCGGAGCAATGCCTATGACATCGACCTCTACCTGCGGATCGCCCTGGAACTCTACCTGAAGCGCCTGGTGGTGGGCGGCATCGAGAAGGTCTATGAGATCGGCCGGATCTTCAGGAACGAGGGCGCTGACGCCACCCACAATCCCGAGTTCACGATGCTCGAGCTCTACGAGGCGTACGCCGACTACACCACCATGGCCACGCTGACCAGGGAGCTGATCCAGGGCGCGGCGCTGGCCGCGCTCGGCGGCTCGGTGGTGCGCAGGCCGGACGGATCCGAGCACGACATTGCCGGCCAGTGGCCAACGAAGACCGTGCACGACGCGGTCTCCGACGCGCTTGGCGAGCCGGTCACGCCGGACACGAGCGAGGAGAGCCTGCGCAAGCTAGCCGCCCGGGCGTCGATCGAGCTCGATCCAGGCTGGGGCCGCGGTGCGGTGCTGCTGGAGATCTACGAGCACCTGGTCGAGGCGCGGACGGTCGAGCCGGTCTTCTACTGTGACTTCCCCGTCGAGGTCGCCCCGCTGACCAGGGCGCACCGGGACGATCCCAGGCTCGCGGAAAAGTGGGACCTGGTCGCGTTCGGCACCGAGATCGGGACCGCCTACTCCGAGCTGGTGGACCCGATCGAGGAGCGCAGACGGCTGACGGCTCAGTCGCTGCGCGCTGCGGGCGGCGACCCGGAGGCGATGCAGCTGGACGAGGACTTCCTGCGCGCCCTCGAGTACGGCATGCCGCCATCCGGCGGGATGGGCATGGGCATCGACCGAGTGCTGATCATGCTGACCGGCGCCACCATCAGGGAGACGATCCTGTTCCCGCTGGTACGTCCGGAGTGACTCGGCCCGCCTGACTGGGCCAGCCTCACCCGTCACGTCTGACTGGGACGAGGAACCCGGCGTCGCGTTCCGGGAGCGCGGCACCCGGCCAGTACCCGGCGGCCGCCGCGGTCAGGCGACGATCCGCACCGCTCCGACGTAGGCGCTCCAGAACACCTGCTGGACCTGGACCGGCTGGCCATAGGTCGGCGCGTCGATCATGTAGCCGTTGCCGACATACATTCCGACATGGCTGATATCGGGGAAGAAGAACACCAGGTCGCCGGGTTCCAGCTGGCTCCGCGAGATGTGCTCTCCCTCGTTCCACTGGTCGCCGGTGTAGTGATCCAGGCTGATGCCGACGTGGGCGTAGGCCCACATCACCAGGCCGGAGCAGTCAAAGGCGTTCGGTCCCGCGGCACCCCAGACATAGGGATCGCCCTGCCTGGTCAGCGCCCACCGGAGGGCCTGCACGCCGATCGAGTTGCCACCGGGCATCTGAATGTTGGGGAACTTGCCGGTCTGCTGGAACTGCGCGAATGCCTGCTTATACGCCGCGCTGTTCAGCACGTCCTCTTTGGCCTGGATCGCCGCCACCTTGCTGCTCATCGCGACCGAGAGCTTCTCGGCCTGCGCCGCCTCCTGGGTGGCGGTCAGCTGAGCGCGCTGCGCCGCAGCCTCAGCGGCGGCGAGCAGGTTCACCTTGGTGCCGTTTTCCTGCTGAAGCTGCAGCATGATCGAGGCGCGGTTGAGGAAGGCCTGCGGATCGCTGCTCTGCAGGAGTTCAAGTGACGGGTCGATGCCGCCGGTCAGGTAACCCTCGGCCGCTATCTCGCCCACCGCGAGCTTGCCCGCCTGGAGCTGCTGCTCGTCGCGCTGGGCGGTCTGGTGGGCGATCCGCTCCTCGGACCGGGCCTCGGTCAGCTGGATCTTGAGCCCGTCGTACTGCTCGCTGAGGCTGTCGATCTGGTCCGAGAGCTTGGCTGCCTCGAGATACAGGGCATGCAGGCTCGGGGAACTGCCCGCCGTACTGGCGGAGCCGATCCCGCTGGGTAGTGCCACGCCGACCAGTACCGCGACGCTGGCCAGGATGGCCGTGCGACCCCATGCGCGGTGCGAGGTCGAGCGGACACGAGCCCCCCGTGAACCAGACTTGCTGTGCCTGCCCGATGGCAAGCGCTCCACGTGGAGTCTCCTCTCCTAGGCCGCCTACCGGGTTAGCTGACGGGTTCGGGCCGGAGCAGCCCTACGGCAGGCCCTGGTCCCATGGAGCAGACCAGGACCCGCCGATTCACCCCGGGGAAGTATGGTTCCCCGGCTCCCCGGATCGCGTTTCCGCTGACCGGGAACTCGGCGGGTCATGCAGTCCGCCCCCGGATTCGGGGGCGGTCGACGATGCTTAACAGCGCTGCACGTTAATGGAACGACAGCAGGCCGCCAAGCCAAACGGCCAAGTTTTTACTTTTCGCCAAGTGCGCGGGCCCAGGATTGGACTAGCGCCGCCGACGTCCACGCTGCCATGCTCCACCAGCACCGCTCTTCGGTGTCTCAACTTGAAGTTTCCGCAGGTCACGCAGCGTGTCTCCACAGAAAGCAAGCGTCTGTGATCTGCGCGTGATGTGCACGAATAGCCGACGGTACCGAGCCTCAGGCGCAATACGTATCGACCCGGTGACACTCTGTGGAGAATTGAATTGCCACTCCGCCTCGCCGTTTGCCATGCTATCGGCAAGCACCACGACGATCACGCCAAAGAACGAAGGTGGCTGGTAGTGGGTTATACGGTCAGGTCGGCCCGCACCGGCGATGTCCGGGTCATCAGGGACCTGATCGACGCCAATCTCGCGTCTGGCCGGCTGCTGGACAAGCCGAAGGTCACCCTCTATGAGGACATCCAGGAGTTCGTGGTCGCCGTCAGCACGCCCGACCGGCCCGGTAGCCAGGAGGGCCGCGGCTCGCGGGACGGGCAGGTAATCGGGTGCGGCGCTCTGCATGTGATGTGGGAGGACCTGGCTGAGATCCGGACGATAGCCGTGGCCGCGGGCCATCAGCGGCGGGGGATCGGGGGCATGCTGGTCGGCGCGCTGCTGGCCAGGGCGAGTGAGCTAGGCGTGCGCCGGGTTTTCGTGCTCACCTTCGCCGTCAGCTTCTTCGGCCGCTACGGCTTCGAGGAGATCAGCGGGGCCGCCGCTGACCCTGACGTCTCCGACCCGGAGGTCTTCGCCGAGCTGCTGCGCTCCGCCGACGAGGGCGTCGCCGAGTTCCTCGACCTGGACCGGGTCAAGCCGAACACACTCGGCAACACGCGGATGTTGCTGCGTCTATAGCTCGCATCGCCGTGATGCCTGGCTACGCGATGCCTGGCTAGGCGGCAGATCGGCCGCCACCCGGCCGAGCCGGGTGGCGGCCTTCTTGCTCCTGCAGCCGATGCCGGGAATTCTCCGGCCCTGCCCGCCAACTTCACCAGATTGGCAAATCCGGCCTTCCGCGGCCTACGGCCTTCCGGGCAGTCGGCCCGCAGGGCTGATCATCCGGAACAAATCGACTCCGCCGCGAACGTGGTCCCCTCCGAAGCCCGGCGTCGGAGCTGAATACGCTCCGCGTTGCTCACCAGGCAATAGGCGTCGAGTGATGAGCATCGCCGGTTCATCGGCGGATCCGGAGAGGGCCGCTCGATGGCCAATATCCGCGCGACCGGATCGCCGGGCTGTCCGCGCCAGGAAGCCGGATTTGGAGCCAAGCCAGGCGAACCAAGGTGCCGACGCGGGTGCCGCCCGCCAGATTGCGCCTGCGCGCCCCCCTTAGTGATCTCGGGGCGGGGGGCGCAGGTCAAGACCGAGTATCGGGTGGCCGTCGGATGCCCGGGCCAGACGGTCCGGCTCTCGCGGAAGGGCTGACCCGGGTTAGCGGCCTTCGCTTGGCGGGCGGTGATGCGATCATCCGCCTCGAATGCCGACGTCGCGAAGGTGACGGATTTTCCACGTGCCTGGCCCGCCCAGTAGATTCCGGACCGCCCTGCCAGATTCGGGCCCGCCGGGCTGATTACGGCCCGCTGGCAGATTCGGGTCCAGCCTGGCTGATTCCGGCCAGCCTGGCTGATTCCGGCGCGCCTGGCTGATTCCGGCCCGCCGGGGCTGATTCCGGCCCGCCGGGGCTGATTCCGGCCCGCCGGGCTGATTCCGGCCCGGGAAGATTCCGCTTGCCCGGCAGATTCTGTCGGCGTGCTGATTCTGGGCGGATTGCGGATATCTTCCCGGCCGCCACGAGCCAGACGTCCCCGCGCGGCCGGGCGGCACGGCGTGCCGCAGCGGCTACTGCGCTCGCGCGGCGACCGGGCAAGAACAGGCCTGGCTGCGGCGGGTCGTCCCCACGAGTAGCCGTGTTCCTGCTGGAGGCCACGAGTGGCCGTGTTCCTGCTAGAGGAGTGAATGCCGGGCTCGGGCAGCGGGTTGAAGTCTGCGGCCGGGACCCCGGCCGGCATATTGACCCGGGCCGCCCTTCATATCGGCGCTGAGCGGCGCCTAGCAGGCAGCTTTCCCGCCTGTTGCAGTCCGCGCGGTCAGTACGGGAGAATCTACGGGAGAATCTAGAGTGGAAGCCAGAGCTGGCGTGGAACTCAGCACCGCGCTCGAGCTGGAATTGCCGCCGCCTGGCTCCGGTGGCCAGGACGGGCTAGGACGGCCCAGGGCGGATGATGCCCTGAGCCCGGCCCCGCCCCTGGGCGTTGTCGGCCCGACTGCCGCGGCCGCGGGATCCGGCCGGGGCCCGGGCACGGTGATGGGTGAGAATGCCAAATTGAAGATGTCAGGGTTTTACGCGCGGCGGCCAGGGACACGGTCGCGGGCCGCAAAGCCGAGTCAGCAGTCCGGGTTCCGTGGTCCGGGCTGAAAGGAAGCCGGCTGAGCCACGCGAAAGGCAGCGGGCGGTCACGGGCCCGAAAGGAGGCGTGCGACGTGATCAGGGACTTGAGCGTGCTGACGCCACCGCTGGTTGTGTGCGTTGCATTCCTCATCGCTGTCGGCGCGTTCCTACGACATGAGATGGGTGCCAGGCGCAGGCGGCATGATCAGGATGCGGCAGATGATATTCCGTCCAGCGCGGCCATTGCGGATACGGACGGCAAGGAAGCGGCTACGGCAGCCGAGGATGAGGAAGCGCGGCGAGCCGATTGACGTACAGGTGATCCTAATCTGATTACGGAGCGTTACTAGCCTCTTCCGGATTGCTTCCGCGCATCCGCAATGTGGAACTCCGCAAGTCAATGAGCATGGATTGAATTGTCAAGTGCAAGACTTCTGGTATAGGTTTAGCAATCAATAAATGCTTGCTTCAGCGGAAGGGCTGGCGCTCATGGCTCAGAAGACGGTGGTGACGGTCGTCTGTGACCTTCCCCACGATGGCGAGGTCGAGGGCAGGGAGACTGTTGCGTTCTCCTTTGACGGAACCGCCTACGAGATCGACGTGTGTACGTCGCACGCCAAGGAACTGCATGACAAGTTCGGCGAGTACACCGACAGCGCGCGCAAGGTAAGTTCGACGGGACGTCGGCGTCGGACGCGCTCTGGCCCCGGTCGTGAGCGGAGCGCGGAAATCAGGGCATGGGCCAGGAACCGCGGCCATAAGGTCAGCGAGCGTGGTCGTATTCCCGCGTCGATCATCGCCGACTACGAGGCCAGCCACTAGCCTCGGGCAGTGTTAGGTAGCTCCGGGCACAGTCAGGATGAAGACTGTCGGCCTAGTTGGCCCAGCCCGGACGACCGCTAGCAACCCTGGCCCGGACAGCAAAGTCAGCCGCGCCGTGATTCGGCAAGCACCTAGGCGGCCAGTCGCGCACTCCAGTCGCGCACGGAGGTGCGCCGCTGGCCGCTTCGCATCCGCCCCATTTCCGGTTCGCCCGTTGGCGTTAGTGTTGGCCGGCCTCAGCCGCTTCGAGTTCGCCCGGGCCGCTTCGAGTTCGCCCGGGCCGCTTCGAACTCACCCGCCCGGGGCCGCTTCGAGTTCGCCCGGGCCGCATCGAACTCACCCGCCCGGGCCGCTTCGAGTTCGCCCGGGCCGCATCGAACTCACCCGCCCGGGGCCGCTTCGAGTTCGCCTGGGCGGCTTCGAACTCACCTCGGGCCGCTTCGGTTCCGGCTCGGCCGGTTCGCGTTGAATCCGGGCGCCGGGGGTCGTCGGCGTGCCTGAGTCCCGGATTCGGGCCGGGCACGGCGCGTTCGCTCCGGGCGTACCTGGGAACATGGTCCTTCTGCCCTAGGTTGGATGGGGTGAACGCCCAGCCGACGGGGAACGTCTTAGTAGTGCGACATTTCGCACCGGAGGCGTCGCCCGGCGCCGGGCTAGCATGCGGAAGGGACGGGGCGTGCATCCCAGCGTCTCCCCCGACTGCTCTGTGAGGGAGCGACCAGATGTTCGAAAGATTCACCGACCGGGCGCGCCGGGTCGTGGTCCTGGCTCAAGAAGAAGCCAGGATGCTTAACCACAACTACATCGGCACGGAGCACATCCTGCTCGGCCTGATCCATGAGGGCGAGGGCGTCGCCGCGAAGGCGCTCGAGTCGCTCGGGATCAGCCTGGAGGCTGTGCGGCAGCAGGTCGAGGAGATCATCGGACAGGGCCAGCAGGCCCCGTCCGGGCACATCCCGTTCACCCCGCGGGCCAAGAAGGTCCTCGAGCTGTCACTGCGTGAGGCCCTGCAGCTTGGCCACAACTACATCGGCACCGAGCACATCCTGCTCGGCCTGATCCGAGAGGGCGAGGGCGTGGCCGCCCAGGTCCTGGTCCGGCTGGGCGCCGACCTTAACCGGGTCCGCCAGCAGGTGATCCAGCTCCTCCATGGCTACCAGGGCAAGGAGCCCGCAGCTGCGGGCGCGCCGTCGGAGACCGCGCCGTCCACCTCACTCGTGCTCGACCAGTTCGGCAGGAATCTCACCGCGGCCGCCCGCGAGGGCAAGCTCGATCCCGTCATTGGCCGGGAGAAGGAGATCGAGCGGGTGATGCAGGTGCTCTCCCGCCGCACGAAGAACAACCCGGTCCTGGTAGGCGAGCCCGGCGTGGGCAAGACCGCTGTGGTGGAAGGGCTGGCCCAGAAGATCGTCAAGGGTGAGGTGCCCGAGACCATCAAGGACAAGCAGCTCTACACGCTGGACCTGGGCGCGCTGGTGGCGGGCTCCAGGTACCGCGGCGACTTCGAGGAGCGGCTGAAGAAGGTCCTGAAGGAGATCCGCACCCGCGGCGACATCATCCTGTTCATCGACGAGATCCACACGCTGGTCGGTGCGGGCGCCGCCGAGGGCGCGATCGACGCGGCCTCCATCCTCAAGCCCATGCTGGCCCGCGGTGAGCTGCAGACCATTGGCGCGACCACGCTGGATGAGTACCGCAAGCACCTGGAGAAGGACGCGGCGCTCGAGCGCAGGTTCCAGCCGATCCAGGTGGCTGAGCCGACCATCAAGCACACCATCGAGATCCTCAAGGGCCTGCGGGACCGCTACGAGGCGCACCACCGGGTGTCGATTACTGACGACGCGCTGGTGGCGGCCGCGCAGCTGGCCGATCGCTACATCAGCGACAGGTTCCTGCCGGACAAGGCGATCGACCTGATCGACGAGGCCGGGTCGCGGATGCGCATCCGCCGGATGACTGCGCCGCCTGACCTGCGCGAATTCGACGAGAAAATTGCCGACGTGCGGCGCGAGAAGGAGTCGGCCATCGACTCCCAGGACTTCGAGAAGGCAGCCAGGCTCCGGGACACCGAGAAGCAGCTGATCGACAAGAAGGACGCCAGGGAGAAGGAGTGGAAGGCCGGCGACATGGACGCGGTCGCCGAGGTGAACGAGGAGATGATCGCGGAGGTGCTGGCCACGGCTACCGGCATCCCGGTCTTCAAGCTCACCGAGGAGGAGTCGCAGCGCCTGCTGCGCATGGAGGACGAGCTGCACCGGCGGGTCATCGGCCAGAACGACGCCATCAAGGCGCTGTCGCAGGCGATCCGGCGGACCAGGGCAGGCCTGAAGGACCCGAAGCGGCCTGGTGGCTCGTTCATCTTTGCCGGGCCGTCGGGCGTCGGCAAGACCGAGCTGTCCAAGACGCTCGCCGAGTTCCTGTTCGGCGACGAGGACTCGCTGATCCAGCTCGACATGAGCGAGTACATGGAGAAGCACACGGTCTCGCGGCTGTTCGGCTCGCCGCCCGGATACGTCGGGTACGAGGAGGGCGGCCAGCTGACCGAGAAGGTCAGGCGTAAGCCGTTCTCTGTGGTGCTCTTCGACGAGATCGAGAAGGCCCACCCGGACATCTTCAACTCACTGCTGCAGATCCTGGAGGACGGGCGCCTGACCGACGCCCAGGGCCGGGTGGTGGACTTCAAGAACACCGTCATCATCATGACCACCAACCTCGGGACCAGGGACATCTCCAAGGGCGTCTCGGTCGGCTTCGGTACCGCGGGCGAGTCCCGTGGCTCGTATGACCGGATGAAGACCAAGGTGAACGAGGAACTCAAGCAGCACTTCCGGCCCGAGTTCCTCAACCGCGTGGACGACACCATCGTCTTCCACCAGCTCACCCAGGAGGAGATCGTCAGGATCGTCGACCTGATGATCGCCAAGGTGGACGAGCGGCTGAAGGACCGCGACATGGGCCTGGAGCTGCGGCCGGGGGCGAAGGCGCTGCTTGCCACCCGCGGCTACGACCCGGTGCTCGGGGCCAGGCCGCTGCGGCGCACGATCCAGCGCGAGATCGAGGACCTCCTGTCGGAGAAGATCCTCTTCGGCGAGCTCAGGGCTGGCCAGATCGTGGTGGTCGACGCCGAGGGCGGCACCGGGCCGGAGGCGAAGTTCACCTTCGCGGGCGAGCCGAAGCCCGACGCGGTGCCCGACGCCCCGCCGGCCGAGATCGCCGCGACCAAGCCAGCCGGCAGCGGCGCGAGCGGCGGCTCGGCCAGCGCTGCCGAAGGGCACCTGAGCGCCGAGTAGCCGCACGACGGTACACAGCACGTCATAGGGGCGCTAGCCGCGGGAGCGGCTAGCGCCCTTCGGCGCTGCGCGCTGCGTCGTTGCGGCTGGCGCTGCGCGCTGCGTCGTTGCGGCGGGTGGTGTGCGGCGGGTGGTGTGCGGCGGGTGGTGTGCGGCGGGTGGTGTGCGGCGGGTGGTGTGCGGCGCGCCAGTGCGGCTGGTGGTGTGCGGCGTGGTGGTGTGCGGCGGGTGGTGTGCGGCGGGTGGTGTGCGGCGGGTGGTGTGCGGTGTGCGGCTAGCGGCGTGCGGCTCGCGGCTCGCGGCTCGGCGGCCAGAATGCGCGCCAGCCGACAGGGAGTGCGTCGTCGCTTTCACCTATACCGGATTTGGAGGTCCCGGTGGGGTCTGATGTCCGATATGCGGTCACAAAATCCGGTATAGGTTGTGGAAGTTGGTCGGTTTAGCGAACTTTGGCTGGTTGAGTTAGGTCGGCGCGCTTCTGATCTGGAGCCCGGCTAGCCGCCCGATCGCGTGGGCAGGCCGTAGTATCCGGCGCCCGCGGGCGCCGCGAGACCGTCGGCGATCAGGGTGGCCAGCGCCCTGGCTCGCTGATCGTCGCCGGGCCACGCCGCGTCGAGCCGCGCCGCAGGCACCGGCCCGGTGGCGGCCCTGAGCACCTCGAGGAGCCGGCCTCGGCACTGTCGGTCGCTGCCCGCATAACGCGCCGCCGTCGGCCTGCCTGGACCAGCCTGGCTGCCCGCCAGCCGCCACGAGCAGTGCCGCGCCACCGGGCAGCCAGCGCAGGCGGGCCTGGCGGCCGTGCATACCAGCGCGCCGAGTTCCATCACCGCCACCGACCATCGCGCCGCCCGGCGCGGCGCAGCGGGCAGCAGCGACTCGGCGAGCCGCCGCTCGGCAGCGGAGACGGTCCGCGGCGGCAGGTGCTCACCTCGCAGCAGCCGGGCGAGCACCCGGCGCACGTTGGTATCGAGGACGGCGTGCCGCTGGCCGAACGCGAAACTGGCGACCGCGGCAGCCGTGTAGGAGCCGACTCCCGGCAGCGCTTCAAGCGCCGATACTGAGGCAGGCACCCGTCCCGCGTACTGATCGGTGAGCATGCCCGCGGCAGCGTGCAGTCGCAGCGCCCGGCGCGGATAGCCCAGCCGGTCCCACTGCCTGACCGCGTCCGCTGGAGCGGCTGCGGCCAGCGCCTGCGGTGTGGGCCAGCGCGCCAGCCAGGCCGCATGGGCAGGCAGCACCCGCGCTACCGGGGTCTGCTGCAGCATGATTTCGCTCACCAGCACCGACCAGGCGGATGCGCCGGGACGGCGCCATGGAAGGTCCCTGGCATGCGCGCCGTACCATCGCAGGACCGAGGCCACCAAGTCGTCAGTCATGTCGGGACCGATCTTCTCGCACGGCCGGCCCGGCGCCTTCCGAGTCCGGGTCGGTAGTGCCATTCGTTTAATTCTGCCCTTATTGTCTGGCAACAAGTCCATAGCGACCTGATGCACGTCAAGCGCGGAAGCGACCCCGCCGGGCCTGATGCAGCGGCTTTGTCGGCCATGCTGGCGGAAATCCGCTGCGCCCCGCCAGTGTTTCCGGCACGATAGCCTCTTGGGAGCGGGAGGTGCACAGTGATCGTGCCGCAGGCCAGCAGGCTTCGCGACGTCCGGTATGACATCCGGGGACCGGTGCTGAGCCGGGCCAGGCAGCTAGAGGCGGCGGGGCACCAGATCCTCAAGCTGAACCTCGGCAACCCGGCCCCGTTCGGGCTGCAGGCGCCGGGGACGGTGCTCGAGGACGTGGCCCAGAGCATTTACGAGGCCCAGGGGTACAGCGATGCGCGGGGCATCTACCCGGCCCGCCTGGCGGTCGCCGAGCGTTACGCCGCCCTGGTGCCGGGGGTGGGCCCGGAGGATGTCTACCTTGGCAACGGGGTATCAGAGCTGATCGTGATGGCGCTGCAGGCGCTGCTCAACGACGGTGACGAGGTGCTGATCCCGAGCCCCGACTACCCGCTGTGGACCGGCGCGGTCAGCCTGTGCGGCGGCCGGGCCGTGCACTACCGGTGCGAGGAGTCGGCGGGCTGGGCTCCTGATCTCAGCCACGCCGCCGCCCAGATCACGGCCAGGACACGGGCCATCGTGATCATAAATCCGAACAACCCGACCGGCGCGGTTTACTCCAGGGAGGCTGTGCTCGGCCTGCTGGACCTGGCGCGCCGGCACAACCTGCTCGTGCTGGCCGACGAGATCTACGACAAGATCCTCTACGAGGACGCGGTACACGAATCCGCGGCCGCGCTTGCCCCTGACCTCCTGGTGCTCACGCTGTGCGGGCTGTCCAAGACCTACCGGCTGGCGGGCTTCCGCTCTGGCTGGCTGGTGGTCAGCGGGCCCCGGCGCGACGCTGGGGAGTACCTGGAAGGGCTGGAGCTGCTGGCCAACATGCGGCTGTGCCCGAATGTGCCGGCCCAGTACGCGATCCACACCGCGCTCAGCGGCCGGCAGGACATCAGCGACCTGCTGCGGCCCGGCGGGCGGCTACGTGACCAGCGTGATCATGCCTGGCAGCTGATGGCGGAGATCCCCGGGGTGGACTGCGTCAAGCCAGCCGCGGCGCTGTACCTGTTCCCGCGCCTCGACCCTGACGTCTACAAGGTCGTCGACGACGAGCAGCTGGTGATCGACCTGCTTGAGCAGCAGCACCTGCTGCTGTCCCACGGCAGCGGGTTCAACCTGCCCTCCACCGACCACCTACGCCTGGTGTTCCTGGCCGGGGTCAACGTGCTGGACGACGCGATCGGGCGGCTGGCCACCTTCCTCGAGTCGTATCACCAGTAGTCAGGACCGCAGGTACGAGGCGCCGTTCAGGTCGAGGATCGCGCCGCTGGCCCACTCGGCCTCCGGGGCTGCCAGGTACAGGACTGCGGCGGCGATCTCGTCGGGACGCGCGACCCGCCCGAATGGGCTCTGCGCCCGGATCTGGTCCCCGCGCGGGGACTTGAGGTGCTCGTTCGCCATGTCGGTCTCGACGTATCCGGGGGCTACCGTGGCGACGGCGATGCCGTTCGGGCCCAGCGCGCGCGCCAGGGACTGGCCGAAGGCGTTCAGGCCGGCCTTGCTGGCCCCGTAGGCAGGCTGGCCGGGCTCGCCACGGAACGCGCCGCGTGACGACACGTTGACGATGCACCCGCCGCCGCCGGCGATCATGTGGCGGACCGCGCACCAGGTCACGTTGGCCGCGCCGGTCAGGTTCACCCCGAGAGTGGCCCGCCAGGCCTCCTGCCACTGCTCGTAGGAGACCTCGGTGATCGGGTGCGGGGTGAAGATGCCCGCGTTGTTCACCAGCACGTCGAGGCCGCCGAGCAGTTCGTGCGCCTGGTCGACCATCCGCCGTACCGCCTCCGGGTCGGCCAGGTCGGCCTGCACGACCGCGTGCCCGCTGCCCGGCAGCCCGGCCAGCACCGCAGCGGCCAGCCCCGCTGAGTCACGATGGTGCACCGCGACCCGGTCGCCGTTGGTGGCGAAGGCCCGCGCGATCGCGCTGCCGATGCCCCGGGATGCCCCGGTGACCAGAACCGCCCGTCCGCTCATCAAACGACCCTACGTCCGGCGGCGGCTCTCAATGCGGCGATCCCCGGAGCAGCTGCCCCGGGGATCGCCTCATCACTGTCTGTTGCTGGCTACGACTGTTGCTGGCTACGACCATTTGGGCGGGCTACCGCACCAGTGCCGGAAGTGGGTGCGCATCGCGGTGATGATTGTGCCGGCGAGCTGCGCCTGGCCGGCCGCGTGGGCAAGCCGGTGCTGGGGCCTGCCGCGGCCAGCGGAACGTGAAAGGCGCGGAGACAGGCAATTATATAACTTAGAGTAATAATTCGATTGCATAGAGGCACAGTCGGAGTGGGCAACGGGGGTGTCAAGCTGACGTGGCCGACGCCAGAGAACGTCCTGGCGAGCACGCCGATCCTTCGCCGGGCTGTGCAGCTGCCATTAACCTGACCACGTGGGAAGTGGTCCGCAGGCGCGGATTCCCCGGCTGGGGCAGCGGCGTGCAGTGCGAGCTGCGAAAGCCTCACGGCTGCACCGGGCGGGAGCCAGCGGGTCGTTGCGCGGCTGGCTGGCCGGGGTGGGCAGCACGAAGTTGCTGGCATGGTGCGGAGTGGCCGGGCCAGTGCTGTTCACCGCCGCATGGGCCGCCAGTTCGCTACGGCAGACTGGTCACTCCGCGACGAGGGTACAACTGAGCGGGCTGGCTGCCATGGATGCGCGGGATCCCGAGATAATGATGGCCGGATTCATCGCGTTGGGTGTCTGCTCAATCGCTTTCGGTGCGGCGGTTGGCCGGGTCGCCGGCTCCGGTTCGGCTGGGCCCTGGCTGGTGAAGATCGCCGGCGTGGCAACGGTCGCCGCCGGGGGGTTTCGCCGCGATCACATGCTCCTCGTGGGTCCAGGATTTGTCGGGGAATCGTGGCACAACCAGGTACATGACCTGGTCAGCGACGTGGCGTATGTCTCGATGATCGCCGCGCCGCTGGTGCTGGCTCGCCGCTGGCGCGGTGACATGGCGTGGGCTGGCCTGTGCCCTCTCCTGCGGGCCCTGGCGCTCATCAGCGCCGCTGCGCTGGTGCTGTTCGCCTCCGGCTGGGTGGAGCCGTGGAACGGGCTCGTGCAGCGGGCCGCGGTCACGCTGGCGCTAGCCGCCGAGACCCTGATCGCCGCGCGGATAATTACGCTGCGCTCCTGACCGGGCGCCGTCCGCCGGGTACGCAGGATCTCGCCGCCCGGCTATGCGGGGTCGCGCCCGCCCGGGTATGCGGGGTCGCGCCCCGCCTGGGTATGCGGGGTCGCGCCCCCCTGGGTACGCGGGGTCGCGCCCCCTGGGTACGCGGGATCGCGCCCGCCTGGGTATGCGGGGTCCGCCCGCCCGGGTACGCAGGGTGGCGCCGCGTCGGCCACGTAAAGACGGAGGAAGGCGGGCGTCGGCGGCCAGTCCGGTCAGGCGTCGAACATCATTACTACCGAGTCGCCGGTCCGTACCTCGGCGTGCCCGATGCGTCCATCGTCGTCGTTGACGCGGCCGAGTTCCCGGGCGTCGAATGCGGCCGTTACATAGTCGATGAGCCGGGCCGTGTCCGGCGAGATGATCCACGCCTTGACAGTGGCGTAGCTAGCGGGAACCGGGTTGGCGGTCATTCAGCTGTCTGCTTAATGCTGTCGTGCTGGTGGTACTACCACGCGGGCCGACGGGACCAGGCTAGCCCTGTACGTCAATTTCTCTCCTCGACGGCCGCCGCAGGCCGCTAGGCACTGTTGTTGGCACACTGCTGTCGTGAAGGTCACCATTCGCGTTCGGCCGGGCGCCAGCACCACCGGGGTGGGCGGCGACTACGGCGGCGCGCTGGTCGTCCGGGTCAAAGCGCGTGCCGTGGACGGCCAGGCGACCGAGGCGGCCCTCGTCGCCGTGGCTGCGGCATTCGGGGTCCGGCGCCGGGCGGTAACGCTAGTGGCCGGCGCGGCCAGCCGGACGAAGGTTATCGAGATCGTTGGTGGCCAGCAGGCCGTCCTTGACGAGCTCCTCGCCAGGTAAGCCTGCCGCCCCTGCAGTCCAGACGTCCAGACGTCTGGACGTCTGGACGTCTGGACGCGGCAGGCTGCCCTGCTTCAGGCTGCCCGAGCGGCTGCGCGGTAATGATAGGCATCACTGCCGTGTCTGTGGACACTTCTGTCACTGCCGCCCCAGGAGTGCTCAGCACGGCCCGAGGAACGGGCCTGACTCGGCTGCTTATCCGGAGACTTTAGAAGATTTTGACGTCTTTTCAGTACATATCGCTGATAAGACGACAAAATGACCGGCGACCTCCGAGCCGTAGATGCTGACGAGGCTGTTGTTTCCAGTGTGACTCGATTGGACGGTGCCGTCGGCCCAGGCTGGGCCCGGAGCGTTCCCGGCAGTGAGCGCGGGGCAAGCCCGGCCCGCCGGGGCCGCGGTTTGACGCAGATGCTGCACCCCCGCGGTCGGCCGACGCCCGGCAGCGGCATTACCGGCGGAGCTCGTCGGGCTGGCGGCCCCGCCGGCGCCTGGCAGCGTTATTACCGGCGGAGCTCGTCGGGCTGGCGGCCCCGCCGGCGCCTGGCAGCGTTATTACCGGCGGAGCTCGTCGGGCTGGCGGCCCGTCGGTGCCTGGCAGCTGCCTGACTGGTCGTCGAGCCGGCGGCCAGCTGGTGCCGGGATCGTACCGGGCCTCGCCCGCCAAGCTTGTCGGCGCCTGGCAGCGGCCTCACCAGCCGAGTTCGTCGAGCCGGTCGTCATCGATGCCGAAATGGTGGGCGACCTCGTGGATAACGGTGCGGCGCACTTGCTCGACGACCTCCGCGGGAGTCCGGCAGATGGCGCAGATCGCCTGGTGGTAGATGGTGATCTGGTCGGGCAGTACGCCGGCGTAGTGCGTGCCGCGGCTGGTGAGGGGCAGGCCCCGGTATAGCCCGAGCAGGCCAGGAGGCCCGGGATCATGCTCGACGGTGACCGCGACGTTCTGCATCATCCGGCCCAGTTCGTCCGGGAGTCCGTCGAGGGCCGTGACGACCATCTCCTCGAACTGGGCGGCTTCCACATAGATCACCAGCCCATTGTCAGGCCACCGCGCCCGGATGCCGGGCCCGAGGCTAGGAACCCGAGGCTAGGAATATGCGCGAGGGCGAACTCAGGCAAGGCCGGATGACAACACGATGATTACAGAACGTGACATCGACGCGAGCCGCACCGCACAGTGCACGGACGGCGCGGAGGCCGCGGACCCGCAGGATGAGCGCCTCCCGGACTCGCTATAGCAACCCGGACAAGCCTGCTACCTGCAGTGACGTTCAGATCGCCGGGCCGGCGGGTCGCCCTGCCCTGGCCCCCCGCCGCTTGCATACTCGTCGCATGCGCCTGAAAGCGTTCCGTAGTCAAACGCAGAAGGGCGAGGTGCGGCCCGCGACCTACTGGAGGCGCCGTTTCGTCGCTCTGGTTGTCGGTTTCGGCGTTCTGTCCCTGGTTGCCTGGGCCTTCTCCGGCGCGCTAGCCGTGGGCAGGGTAGCCGACTCGCCCGGGACGGGTTCGGCATCATCGGCGTCGCATCAGCACCGGCTCGAGTACGCGGTCGCGAGCCCGCGCGCTTCGGCGCCTGGCCCGGCTAGTCCGGCGGCGAGCCCAGCGCATGAACGCCGGTCAGCCGACAAGCTGCCGACCGGAGGTCAGGCCGGAAGCTCGTCCGGGGCCCGCCCGCCGCGAGTGTCCGAGCGCTCGTCCCGGCGCGCCTGTCGGCCCGGGAGTGTCGTGCTGAGCCTGTTCACCAGCCAGGACAGTTACGGTCCGGGGCAGCTCCCGGTCTTCAATCTGGACGTGGTCTCCACCTCGGCCAGGACGTGCACGTTCAACGTCGGTCCCAAGTTCCTCGCGCTTGTGATCACTTCGGGCGGAGCCAGGATCTGGGACTCGGCGGACTGTGTTGCGGGTGCGGGCTCGCTGGTGACCTACCTGGTCAAGGGCGTGCCGACGGTTCTGCCCATCTCCTGGGGGCGGCAGACGTCAACTCCCGGATGTGCTGCTTCGGCCGCCCGGGTACCCAGCGGAACCTATGCCGCCGCCGCCTCCCACGGAAGGCTCGTCAGCAAGAAGGTGACCTTCCGGATCACCTGACCGGGCCTGCGTGCTACGCGTATCTCTCCAGGATCGACGCTTCCGCGAGCCGGGACAGGCCCTCACGGAGGCTGCGGGCGTGCGGGCCGCCGAGGCCTTCCACCCGCTGGAGGTCCTCGACGCTCGCGGCGAGGACCTTCTGCAGCCCGCCAAAGTGGTCGATCAGCCGGTCCACCGCAGCCCGGGGGATGCGCGGGACCATCGCCAGCAGCCGGTAGCCGCGCGGGCTGACCAGCTCGTCCAGCGCCTCGGGACCGGCGAAGCCCAGCACCGCCGCGACCGCGCGTGAGTCAAGGAGCTCATCAGGGGGCACCTGTTCCAGCCTGGTGAGCACATCGGCGGTGGCCCGCGACCGCTCCCGGTCCCCGGCCGGCACGTAGTCCCGCACGAGCAGCTCGCGGTCCTGTGCCGTACCGGCGATCAGCTCGTTGAGCTGGAGCGCGAGCAGCCGGCCGTCGGTGCCGAGTTCCACCATGTAGTTCTCGATCTCAGCCGCGATGCGCCGCACCATTTCCAGTCGCTGCGCGACGGCGGTGACATCCCGCACCGTCGCCAGGTCCTCGATCTCGAGCGCGGACAGCGCGCCAGCGACCTCGTCGAGCCTGAGCCGATACCGCTCGAGGGTCGCCAGCGCCTGGTTGGCGTGCGACAGGATGGCCGCCGAGTCCTCGAGCACGCACCGATCCCCGTCGATGTAGAGCGCGATGATCCGCATCGACTTGCTCACCGAGATCACCGGATGCCCGGTCTGCCTGGCGACGCGCTCGGCGGTCCGGTGGCGGGTGCCCGCCTCGTCGGTCGGGATGGCCGGATCAGGGACCAGCTGGACGGCCGCCCGCACGATGCTGCTCGCCGACTCGTCCAGGACGATCGCACCGTCCATCTTGGCCAGCTCGCGCAGCCGCGTCGCGGAGAAGGAGACCTTCAGCTCGAATCCGCCGGAGCAGATATCCTCGACCGCCTGGTCGTGACCCAGCACGATCAGCGCTCCGGTGCTGCCGCGCAGAATCCGCTCGAGGCCGTCGCGCAGCGCCGTGCCAGGCGCCAGCGCTGCCAGCGCGGCGCGACGACGTTTTTCTCGGCCCTCGCTCAGTGCAGGCACGTGACCCCCGGAAAGTCGGTCATTACCGCGAGTGTATCGACGCCTGGGCGCAGCGCCTGCGGCTTCGGGCCGCTTGCCCCGGCCAGCCAGCGCTCACCCGCCGAGCGCCAGCGCAATGGCCTGCCCGATACTCGCCGCCTCCCGGACGTCCATGCGGGCGGAGACGCCAGCCATGCCCCCGGCGGAGCGTGCCTGCCGCAGCGGCTCCAGGCTGCCCGGCGGCACGATCGCGCGCCGGAATCCCATCCGCTCCGCCTCGGCCAGCCGTCTCGGCAGGCCTGCCACCCGGCGGATCTCGCCAGCCAGCCCCACCTCGCCGACGGCGGCCAGGCTGGCCGGCACGCTCAGGTTGGACGCCGCGCTGGCGAGCGAGAGCGCGATGGCCAGATCTACCGACGGCTCGGTCAGCCGGACTCCGCCCACGGTGGCGGCGTAGACATCGTGCTTGCCGATGGCCACCGCTGCCCGGCGCTGCAGGACCGCGACCACCATGCCCACCCGTGAGGAGTCGAGCCCGGATGTCACCCTCCGGGCCAGCTCCGCCGTTGAGGAGCAGACGAGCGTCTGGACCTCGGCCACGAGCGGGCGGCGTCCCTCCAGGGTGACGGTGACACAGGTACCAGGAACCGGGTCGGGCAGCCGGGACAGGAACAGCCCGCTCGGATCGGGGAGCTCGGCCAGGCCATCCTCACCCAGCTCGAAGCAGCCGATCTCGTCCGTAGGCCCGTACCTGTTCTTCAGGGCGCGCACCATCCGTAGCTGGGCGCGGGAGTCCCCGTCGAAATGCAGGACCACGTCGACCAAATGCTCCAGCGACCGCGGTCCGGCGATGGACCCGTCCTTGGTGACGTGACCGACCAGCACGGTAGTCAGCGTTCGCTGCTTGGCCAGCGCGGTGAGGGCCGCGGTGATCTCACGGATCTGGGTGACGCCTCCCGGGACGCCCTCGACCCCGGCCGCGGAGATGGTCTGCACGGAGTCCACGATGAGCAGCCGCGGATCGACCGCCTCGACGTGCTCCAGCAGCGCGGCCAGATCGGTTTCCGCCGCCAGGAAGAGCCCCTTGCTGACCGCGCCGGTCCGGTCGGCGCGGAGCCGGACTTGTGCGGCTGACTCTTCCCCGGTCACGTAGAGGACCGCGCCGTTGCTCGTGGCCAGGGCGCCGGCCTGCAGCAGCAGCGTGGACTTGCCGACGCCTGGCTCACCGGCCAGCAGCACTACGGCGCCCGGGACCAGGCCGCCACCGAGCACCCGGTCCAGCTCGCCCAGACCGGTCGGCCTGGCGTGGGCGGCGGTGGCGTCGATGTCGGCGATGGAGACAGCGCCCGATCCGGGCCGATCCGGCTGCCCGGCCGGGTGCGGCGACCGTGATCCGGCCCGCGCCCAGGCGAGCGCCAGCGCGGATGCCCGGGCCCTGGACTCAGCCACGGTGCCCCAGCTCTGGCACTCACCGCACCGCCCTGCCCACTTCGTGCTCTGCCAGCCGCACTCCGCGCATTGGTAGAGCGTGGCCGTCGTGGACTTTCCCATGGCGTGAACGTAACGGCTGGTACTGACACTGGCCTGGCCTGGCTTGGCCGGGCCTGGGCGCCGGCCGGCATAAGCTGGCCAGGCAGGGTCCATGAGAGCAGCTGCCCGCATTAAGAGCACGGCCACGAAACGGAGAAGCGGAGCGGACCCGGATCAGCAGGGCAGCGGCGATCAGGGGCACAAGTCGATCGGAGCAGGCGCCGACCAGGGCGAAAAGCCGATCGGAACAAGAGCCGATCAGAGCAAAGGAGACGCTGTGGGCCACGCCGCCCGGGTAGGCAATGTGCCGGTGGCGTTGTCAACCGCCTCGGTCTTCCCCGAGCGGGTGCCGGACGCCTTCGAGGCCGCGGCCCGTCATGGCTACGACGGAGTCGAGGTGATGGTCTCGGCCGACCCGATCAGCCAGGACGTGGACGTTCTGCGCAGGCTGGCGGACTATCACGGCGTGCCGGTGCTCGCCGTGCACGCGCCGTGCCTGCTGATCACCCAGCGGGTCTGGGGACGTGAGCCGTGGGGCAAGCTGGCCCGGGCCAGGGAGGTGGCCGAGAAGCTCGGTGCGAAAGTTGTCGTGGTGCATCCGCCGTTTCGCTGGCAGCGGGAGTACGCGAGGGAATTCGAGGCTGGCCTGACCAGGATGGACCAGGAGACCGATGTGGTCTTCGCGGTCGAGAACCTGTATCCGCTGCGGGCCAGGGGCGCCGAGGTGGTCGCGTACGCCCCGCACTGGAACCCGGTGGAGCTGGACTACGCGCATGCCACCCTGGACCTGTCCCACACCGCGGTCTCCGGTTCTGATGCCATGGAAATGGCGGAGCAGCTCGGGGACAGGCTGGCGCATGTGCACATGGCCGACGGCATCAAGCCGGGCCTGCCGGACGAGCACCTGGTTCCCGGGCGGGGCAGCCAGCCCTGCGCGCACCTGCTCGCGCGGCTCGCTTCGACTGGATATGGCGGAATGGTGGTGCTGGAGGTGAGTACCCGCCGCGTCGCTACCCGCGACGACCGCCAGGCTGATCTTGCCGAATCGCTCGCGTTCACCCGCCGCTATCTATCTGGCGAGAAGCCGCCCGAGAAGACGCCTTCCGACGAGTCGGCCCAACACGAGCCAGTGCAAGACGAGCCAGCCCGAGACAAGTCCGCCCGAGAGCGGCTGGCCCAAGATGGGCCGGCCCGGGCCAGGCCAGCCCGAAGCCGGCCAACCCGAGACAGGCGAGACAAGGCAGCCGACGCCAAGGCAGCCGACGCCAAGACAGCCGACGCCAAGACAGCCGACGCCAAGACAGCCGACGCCAAGACGGCCAGGACCTCGACGGGCCGGGCCACGACAGCTAGGGCCAAGACAGACAAGGCCACGATGGCCGGGGTCAGGCGTCGACAATCAGCGTGACCGGGCCATCGTTGACTAGCAGCACGCGCATATGCGCGCCGAACACCCCGGTGAACACCTGTCCGCCAAGTTCGCGGAGCGCATCGGTGAACGCCTCGACCAGCGGTTCGGCCACCAGGCCCGGTGCCGCGGCCTGCCAGGTCGGGCGCCGGCCCTTGCTGGTGTCGGCATAAAGCGTGAACTGGCTCACCACGAGCAGCGGCGCACCCGTTGCCGCGCAGGACTGCTCGTCAGGCAGAATCCGGAGATGATAGATCTTCCGAGCGAGGCGGGCGGCCTCAGCGGCGGTGTCCGAATGGGTCACGCCGACCAGCACCACCAATCCCGGCGAGGGCAGCTCGGCAACCGTCACCCCGGCCACCTCTACGCTCGCCTGGCTGGCACGCTGGACTACAGCTCGCACGAGAAGGCATTCTTCCGCTCATGACCTCAGACAGCACTCGCCGGCCCGGTCCGGCCACTCTCATAACCGTCGCGCCCACCGGTGCGGAGTCGGAGAAGTCGGCCGTGCCGGCCCTTCCGGTCACCCTCGACGAGCTGGTCACGACCGCGAAGGAGTGCCGGGCGTCCGGCGCCGCCGTTGTGCACGTGCACATCAGGGACGGCCAGGGTCGTCCCAGCCTGGACGCCGTGCGGCTGGCCGACACCGTGCGGGCGCTCCGGGAGGGCACCGACCTGATCGTCCAGCTGTCCACTGGCGGGGCGGTCAGCGACGGCTTCGAGTCGCGGCTGGCGGTCCTGGACGCGGGCCCGGACGCCTGCTCGCTCACCTGCGGGACGGTCAACTTCGGTGACGAGGTGTTCAGCAACCCCTGGCCGTTCATCCGCGAGCTCTACGCCAGGACCAAGGAACTCGGCGTGGTACCGGAGTTCGAGCTGTTCGATCTGGGCCACGTGGCCACGCTGCACCGGCTGCTCGACGACCTGGGCGAGCCGCATGGCGGGCATGTCCACTGCGACCTGGTGATGGGGGTGCCAGGCGGGATGCCGGGCAACGCCGCCACGCTGGTCCAGGCGGTCGGCGCCCTGCCGGCCGGCGTCACCTGGTCGGCCACCGGGATTGGCCGGGCCTCGCTGCCGGTGATGTTCGCGGCCCTGGCGGCCGGCGGCCACCTGCGGGTCGGCATGGAGGACACGGTCACCTTCGCCCGCGGCCGCCCGGTGACCGGCAACGCCGAGCTCGTGCAGCGGGCCGCGTCCCTCGCGGAACTCGCCCAGCGGCCGGCGATGTCCCCGGACCAGGCCCGCGCCATGCTGGGGGTGGCCGGTCATCGCTGAGCAGACGGTCACCGCGGACCAGACGGTCATCGCCGACAACCCGGTAGTCGCCGAGGTCATCAGATCCGGGTTCGCGGAGTCCAGGCACCGCGCCGCGATCGCCACGCTCAGTGCCGACGGCGCGGTGACGCTGGCCGCTGGGCTGGCCGCGGAGCCGGTGTTCCCCAGGTCGTCCAACAAGCCGATGCAGGCGGCGGCGATGCTCAGCTGCGGCCTCGACCTGGACGGAAAGCTGCTCGCGCTGGCGGCGGCGAGCCATTCGGGCGAGGACTTCCACGTGGCCGGGGTGCGCGAGATCCTGGCCAGGTCCGGACTGGACGAGGGGTCGCTGCAGTGCACTCCGGACCTGCCCATCGACCTGCCGGCCCAGCGCGCGGTGCTGCGCAGCGGCGGCGGGCCAGACCGGATCCACATGAACTGCTCGGGCAAGCACGCGGCCATGCTGGCCACCTGCGTCGCGGCGGGCTGGCCGACCGGCAGCTACCGTGACCCTGGTCACCCCTTGCACGTCGCGATCAGGCAAACCGTCGAGCGGCTGGCTGGCGAGCAGGTGGCCGCCGTGGGAGTGGATGGCTGCGGTGCGCCGGTCCTGGCGATCTCCGTGATCGGCGTCGCGCGGGCTTTCAGGACAATGGTGCTCGCCGCGCCGGGATCACCGGAGCGCAAGGTCGCCGACGCGATGCGGGCGCACCCCGAGTGGACCTCGGGCACGACCCGCCCGGAGCGTGCCCTGATGGCCGCCGTCCCCGGCCTCCTGCTCAAGTCAGGCGCAGAAGGAGTCGAGGCATTCGCCCTGGCCGACGGCCGAGCCGCCGCATTCAAGATCGACGACGGTGCTCAGCGGGCCCGGCCGGCGGTGACGGTGGCGCTGCTACACGCGATGGGGACGGATGAGGCAGCGCTGGCGGGCCTGTCCGCGCTGGCGGCCCCGCCGGTGCTGGGCGGCGGGCAGGTAGTTGGCCAGATCCGGGTGAAAATACCTGGAGAGCTTTAACTGGAGCCGCCGGTCGGCCTAGTTTGCGATTGCAAGCACCAGCGGTGAGAATTGATTCATGAGTCCCGTCAACGTTCCGGCGATAGGTGCCTACATCCGCGAGCAGCGGGAGCAGGCCAAAATCTCGCTTCGCCAGCTGGCCCAGGCGACAGGCGTCTCCAATCCGTACCTGAGCCAGATCGAGCGCGGTCTCCGCAAGCCAAGCGCGGAGATCCTGCAGCAGCTCGCCAAGGGACTGCGGATCTCTGCGGAGGCGCTGTACGTGCAGGCAGGTTTCCTTGAGGACCGGCCGCCAGGGGCGGGAGTCCGCGAGGTGGTCCTGGCCGACCCGGACCTCACCGAGCGTCAGAAGCAGATGCTCCTGGAGATCTACGACTCCTTCAGGAATGAGGCGGCGCTGGACGCCGAGGACACCGAGGTCGGCGAGAAGGCCGAAGCGGCCGCCGTGGGACTCGATCCGGCCGCGCTGGCCTGGCCGGAGATGGCCGAGGGTCCGGGCGGGGTGGCGCCAGAGCGGCCAGGCTCGGAGCCGGCGGCCGCTGGGCAGGTGGCGACCGAGCTGATCGCCGCCGAGCAGGTGGCTGCGGAGCAGGACGCCCTAGAGGAGCAGGCCCTGGAGGAGGCGATCCTCGAGGAAGCGATCCTCGAGGAGGCCATTCTGGAGCAGGCGGCCGCGGAGCGTGCGGCGGCGCAGCAGGCGCCGGCGCGGCGGGGCGGCGCCGGGCCGAAGCGGACGACGCCGATGCGGGCGGCGAAGGAGCAGACGACCAGGGAGCAGACGACCAGGGAACAGACCGCCAAGGAGCGTGCGGCCAGGGAACAGACGGCTAAGGAGCAGACGACCAGGGAGCGGGGCAGTGCCGGGCCGAAGCGGACAACGCCGACGCGCGCGGTCAAGGAGCGCGCGGTCAACGCTCATGGCCCGGACGGCAACGGCCAGCAGGCCAGCCCGGACGGGGCCGGACACAAGACCAGCTCCCGCTCAACGCGGACCACGCCGGTGGACGCGGTCAAGGGCCAGGCGGTCAAGGACCAGGCGGCCAAGGGCCAGGCCGGCCAGGGCAGGACCGCCAAGCCCGGGTCCGGTGGGGACTCGGGCAACGGCAGCCGCACCGGCAGAGCGCGCCCAAGCGCGGCCCGTAACGGATAGCCTGAAGCCGTGTTCTCGAACTTCGGCGCCTACAGCGCGCTCGGCTGGTTCTTCGAGGTGCTCCTCCTCGTAGCTTTCGTTTTCGAGGCCTGGGCTCTGGTGGACGCGATCCGGCGTCCGACCAGCGCCTTCGTGGCCGCAGGTAAGCAGACCAAGTCGCTCTGGCTGATCATCCTGGGCGTGGCCACGGCCGTTGGCTTCGGCTTCGCCGCCTACCGGCTCGGCGCGCTGTCCATCCTGCCCATCGCCGCCTTCGTGGCGGCGGCCATCTACCTGACCGACGTTCGGCCCAAGGTCAGGGAGTTCAAGGGCGGGCCTTCACAACATCAGGGTCCGTACGGGCCCTGGTGAGGCCCTGATCGCAGCAGGAGCCGTCCGGCCCTGGGGTCAGACCTCCTGATCGGCCGCCAAGGCCTGCAGTAGGCTGCTAGCCGTGAGTGGGGCCAGATGAGCGAGACGAGCTGGCGAACGCACCGGCTGGAGCTGGACGACCAGACGCTGCGCGAATGGGACGCGACGGTGCTGGACTCCAGCGCTGCCGGGATCGTGCTCGACACCTCCGCCTTTTATCCCGGCGGCGGCGGTCAGCCGCCCGACCAGGGCGTGCTGCTGTGGGGCGGGGTGCAGACCCGCATCGTCGGCGCGCGCAAAGGCGATGATCTTTACCTGATCCCGGCCGAGGATGATCCGGTGCCACCCGCCGGGACGACGGTGCGCGGCGCCGTCGAGGACGATCGGCGCACGGCGCTCATGCGTACCCATTCCGGCCTGCACGTGCTGTGCGGGGTCGTGTTTCGCGACTACGGCGCGCTGGTGACCGGCGGCAACATGGAGCCGTTCAGCGCCAGGATGGACTTCGACCTGCCCCAGCTGCCGGAGGGCTTCCGGGACGCCGTGGAAGCCGGGTGCAACGCCGAGATCAGCGCGGGACGCCGGATCGACGTGCGGGTGCTGCCACGGCAGGCGGCGTTCGAGATCCCGGACATCATCCGCACCGCTACCAACCTGGTCCCGCCGGATGTGAAGGACGTGCGGATCATCGACATAGTCGGCCTTGACCAGCAGGCCGACGGCGGCACGCATGTGGCCACCACTAGCCAGATCGGCAAGATCGAGGTCGTCAAGATCGAGAACAAGGGGAGGGGCTTCCGCCGCCTGCGGATCCGCATCGCGGACTAGCGGTCCCTTCTCAATGACGGCCGCCGGAGAAGGGCCGACCGGGACTGGCCACTTCGACGGGGCGGGGAGGCGGTCCCGTTTAATCTGCCTGTCTGCGGCCGGACGGGACCGGCCGTTTCGGCAGGATCGCCGGGGTGGTCGGGGTTCAGGATGGAAAGAGCAGCAACGCGGCGGGAACGGTGACCACAAGCGCTGCCGCACCGCAGACCAAGGTGATGGCCGGCCAGGACAGTCTCGGCGCCGGGCGGAGCAGCCGGGAGACCCGCGCCGCGACCTGGCCGTCGGCTCCGCGCTCGGAGACAGCGAGGCTGCCGAGCGGGGCCTGGCCGCCGCCCGCTGCGCCGACCCTGAGCAATGCGGTGGCGAGTTCCCTGGCCGTCACCGGCCGGTGCCGGAGAGCGCAGTCGTCGGCCAGCATCTCGACGAGCATCGCCACCGAGGCGTGGGCCTGCCTGACGGCCGCCGACCAGCGGAAGGCTCGCAGCAGCGCAGTAAACGGCAGCAGCACGAGATCGTGACGTTCCCGCAGGTGCGCGCGTTCGTGGGCGAGCACGGCGGCGAGCTCGGCCTGATCGAGCAAGGCCAGCGTGCCCGCGCTGATCACGATCGCCGACCGCAGGCCGGGCACGCAATAGGCAGCCGCCGCAGGGTGATCGACCACCAGCGCACCAGGAACCTTGGGATCACCGCGCGCGAGCAATGTGAGCAGCGTGCGCTGTCGCCTTCGGGCTCGCAGCACCGCAGCGGAGGCGGCGAGCAGCGCGCCGCTGAGCAGCAGTAGCAGCACGGTGCCGGTGGCCAGCGACAGCAGTCGGATCCCCGCCGGGAGGGCGCGGACCCCGGCGGCAACCACCCCGCGGCCGGTGATCAGGCGGTTGGCCAGCGCATAAGCGCCCCTGACGACACCGGGCCGCTGATCCGCCCCCAGGCCGGCCAGCGCCCCGACGGCCGCCAGGCCCCAGCCGAGGCCGATCGACTGCCAGAGCAGAATCGCCGCCGCGGGCGAGCGGCGGGGCCAGCGTGCGGTGGCGAGCGCCGAGGCGGCGGGCACGCAGGCGACCGCGACGGCGGCGAGAATAAGGACGGCGGCGGGCACCCGCGGTCACTCCCCGCTGCCGTTACCCAGCGCTTCGAGTGCCCGGCGGAGCGCCGCGGCCTCGGTGTCGGTGACGCTGCGGGCAAACCTCGCCAGCGCCGCCTGCCGGTCCCCCGTCTGCTCCAGCGCGTTCAGCATCAGCTCGGTCACGTAAGCCTCCCGGCTCTCGGCCGCGCAATAACGCCACGCGCGACCGTCTCGCTCGCGCCGCGCGAAGCCCTTCTTGGCGAGCCGGTCGAGGACAGTCATCACGGTCGTATGCGCCAGGTCGCGTTCGATCAGCCCGCTGCTGACCTGCCGGACTGTCAGCGGGTCCCGGCTCTCCCACAGTATGTCCATGATCGCGCGCTCAAGCTCGCCAAGGCGGTTCACTGCGTCAGGGTACCTTTGCGCCTCGCCGCTGAGTAGCCTCGCCTGCGTGAGGATCACACTACTGACCGGCGACATCACTGATCAGGACGTCGATGCCGTGGTCAATGCGGCCAATTCGGCGCTGCTGGGCGGCGGCGGGGTAGATGGCGCCATCCACCGCCGCGGCGGCCCGGAGATCCTGGCCGCCTGCCGGGATCTACGGGCGGGCGAGTACCGCGACGGGCTGCCGGCGGGCCAGGCCGTGGCGACCACGGCGGGCCGCCTGCCGGCCCGGTGGGTCATCCACACCGTCGGGCCGGTTTACTCACGGTCCGAAGACCGCAGCGCGCTGCTCGCGTCCTGCTATACCAGCGCGCTGCGGGTCGCCGGCGAGCTGGGCGCGCGGAGGGTGGCGTTTCCTGCCATCTCCACCGGTGCCTTTGGATGGCCGGTGCAGGACGCGGCGCGGATCGCCGTCACGGCCGTCCAGCAGGACGCCACGCCGGTCGATGAGGTTCGATTCGTGCTGTTCAGCCAGGACGTGGCCGACGCGTTCCGCCGCGCGATGCAGCCAGTTCCCGGAACGTAGCTGATCGAGATGGGCCGCGGGGAGCCGGAGCCGTGCGCGTGAGCAGCGCACTCGGGCCCTGGCGCACGGGCCGCGGCCGCCTGATCGTCGTCACCGCGGCCCTGGCGCTGGCCTGCGGCGTGATCATCACGGCCGCGTCCCGCCAGCCAGGGCCGCCGTCGCTGGCACTTGAGGGCATTGCCGGGGACCCATGCGCCCCGCAGTCGGTCCTGGCCGTGCCGGTCGGTGTCAAGGGCTGGTACCTGCCGGGCAGCAGCGTGCTGCGGACCAGCGCTGGGATCTACGCCGCGCCGGGGCGCGCCGTCCCGGTGACGCCCGCCCTGGCGGCCTGTGAGCGAGCGGCCGTGCGCGCCAGCCAGCAGTGGCTAGCTGCGGGCATCATTCCCGGAATTACCGGCCAGCAGCGCTCGATGGCCGCCCGCGCCCTGCTCGACCTGCGGCTGCTCACCCGTCCGGACGGCGCCGTGGTCGCGGCGTGGCACTCGATATGGCGCTATGCGTGGCCGCGCGACTCCAGCTGGGTGGCGGTCGCGCTCGCCGATACGGGTCACCGGTCGGATTCATTCCGCATCCTGCGTTTCCTGCAGCGCATGCAACTGGCCGACGGCACCTGGGCCGCCAGGTACTGGCCAGACGGGGCGGGCCCGGTACGCGATGGCAGGCCGGCCGAGCTCGACTCGGATGGATGGGTTCCGTGGGCTGTCTGGTGCTGGGCCACGGCGCTCCCTCCTGGCGACGGCGCGGGGCGGCGCCAGCTCGCGCTGTTGTGGCCGATGGTCAGGGCGGCCGCGGACGCTGCCGACCGGGCCGTGGCCGCCGACGGCCTGCCTGGACCCGCGATGGATTACTGGGAGGACTCCACGGCGGTCACGCTCGGCGTCGCGGCGCCGCTGCTGGCTGGCCTGCGAGCGGCTGCCGACCTGGCCGCCCAGGCCGGCGCCCGGGCTGATGGGCAGCGCTGGTCCGCGGCCGCGGCGCGGCTGGCCAGTGCCATCACGAGCAGGTTCGGGCGGTCGGGGTATCACCGGCAGCCACAGGACACATCGGGAGCGGACGCGGCCATCACGTTCCTCGGGCCGCCGTTCGGCGCGGCCCGCCCGGGCCTGGAACGGGCCGCGCGCAGCGCGGAAGCCGCGCTGACCCTGCCAGGCGGGGGGGTACTGCCCGGCACATCGTGGCCAGGCAACCGGACCGTGGCCTGGACGGCTGAGACGGCATTCTTCGCGTTGCTGTGGGCATCGGCCGGAGACCGGCAGCGGAGCGAGGCGACCCTGTCCTGGCTGGCCGCGCACCGGACCAGCCTGGGAGCGCTGCCCGAGCAGGTTAACTCCCGGGGGCAGCCAGTCTCGGTCGCGCCGCTTGACTGGACGGACGCAGTCGTTTTGCTGGCCCTGCTCGCTCTGCGCCGTCATCTGCCGGTACCGCCCGTGCTGCCGCCTGTTCCAACCCGGCAGCGGGGGCCGCCCGTCTGATGGATCCGGGAATTGGTCAGGATTTTCCTGACGGATTCGGGAATCCATCAGAGGGCAGGACCGGGTTCTGGGCGCCTGGCTGGTGACTCCCGGGACCACAGTGACACAGGAGGCCCTGGATGTCACGGGTGCGGCCGAGGCCTGCCCAGCTGGTACCGGCGAGATGCGACACTAGCCCTATAGGTTCGCGCCCTTCCAGCCGGTAGTCCCCGCGACCGGGAGCAGGCCGTCAGCAGGGCCGTCGTCGGGCACCCACGGCCGGTCTCCCGGGCTGGCCACCATTACGGAGCTCAGCAGCCAGGAGGACACCGATGTCCGCAGAATCGCCGCGCTTCCGGCCGATCCTCGACCAGTTCGCGCCCTACAAGCCGGGCCGGTCCCCGGCGCCTGGCGTGAGGTCATTCAAGCTCTCCTCCAACGAGAGCCCCTTCGGCCCGCTGCCGTCGGTGCTCAAGGTCATCGCCGAGGCGGCCGGGGAAGTCAACAGGTACCCGGACAACGGGGCGGTCGAGCTTACCGCGGCCATCGCGGCGCACTTCGGCGTGCCGTCCGCTCACATCGCGGTCGGCTGCGGCTCGGTCGGGATCGCCCAGCAGCTTCTCGAGGCGGTCGGCGAGCCGGGCGCTGAGGTGCTCTACGCATGGCGGTCATTCGAGGCTTATCCGTACCTGTCCGACCTGGCTGGTGCCACCTCGGTGCGGGTGCCGCTGCGTAACGAACGGCACGACCTGGCCGCGATGGCGGCCGCGATCACCAGCCGGACCAGGCTGATCTTCGTGTGCAACCCGAACAACCCGACTGGTACCGTCGTGCACCGCGCCGAGCTGGTGGAGTTCCTGGACCGGGTCCCTCGTGACTGCCTGGTCGTCCTGGATGAGGCGTATTCGGAGTATGTCCGCGACGGTGACGTCCCGAATGGGCTGACGCTGTACCCGGACCGGCCCAACCTCGCGGTGCTGCGGACCTTCTCCAAGGCCTACGGACTGGCCGGACTGCGGGTCGGCTTCCTGGTCGGGCACGAGCCAGTGGCCGCCGCGGCCCGCAAGACGATGCTGACCTTCACGGTGAACTCGCTGGCGCAGGCGGCGGCCATCGCGTCTTTGGCGGCCGAGCCCGAACTGCTTGACCGGGTCGAGGCGGTCGTGGCGGAACGGGAGCGGGTCTTTGCCGAGCTGACCAGGCAGGGCTGGGCGGTCCCGCTCACCCAGGCCAACTTCGTCTGGCTGTCGCTCGGCGACGACACCGCCGACTTCGCCGGTGCCTGCGATCGCGCCGGGATCAGTGTCCGGCCGTTCGGGGGCGAGGGGGCCAGGGTCTCCATCGGTGACCGGGCGGCCAACGACGCGCTGCTCGACGTCACCGCGGCCTATCCGCGCCGCCATTGAGCGGGGGCTGCGCAGCGGTGCAGGTTCACGTCATCCACGAGAACCCCGACTGGTACGCGGCGCTCGCGGCGGCCTTCGACGACGCAGACCTGCCGCATGAGCAGTGGCTGCTCGGCGAGGCGGTGCTCGACCTGAGCGAGCCGCCGCCGGCTGGGGTTTTCTGGTCCCGGATGAGCGCGTCCTCGCACACCCGCGGCCATCCTTACGCCAAGGACCAGGCCCGCGGGGTGCTGAGCTGGCTGGAAGCCCACGGCCGCCGGGTGGTGAACGGCCGGGGCGTGCTCGAGCTAGAGATGAGCAAGGTCGAGCAGCTCACCGCGCTGCGCGCCGCCGGGTTTGACGTGCCGCGCACGGTGGCGGTGGCGGGCGCCGCCGAGCTGGCCGCCGCGGCGCGTAAGCTGCCTGCGCCGTTCATCAGCAAGCACAATCAGGGCGGTAAGGGCCTCGGCGTTCGCTTGTTCGACCGACATGAGGACTTCGATGCGTATCTGGCCTCGGCGGCCTACGAGCCGCCGGTGGATGGCATCACCCTGCTGCAGGAGTACCTGCGGTCCGCGGAGGCTCGCATCACGAGGGTCGAGGTGGTCGGCGGAGAATTCGTATACGCCATCACCGCCGATACCTCGGTCGGCGGCTTCCAGCTGTGCCCCGCCGACGCGTGCGCAGCCGATAAGGCGGCCGGGCCTCCCCTTTTCGCGCTGCGAGGAGGCTTCGATCACCCGATAATCGGGCGGTACCTGGATTTCGCCCGGCGGCATGGAATCGAGATCGCCGGCTTCGAGTTCATCGAGACCATTGACGGCAGGCTGGTCAGTTACGACATCAACACCACGACCAACTACAACGCCGGCATCGAGGCGGTCGCTCCCCGGCCGGCGCTCCCGGCGGTCGCTGCCTTCCTGGGGCGGCTGCTCGCGCAGGAGCAGGACGGCCGGGGTTTTCAAGATCACAGAGATCTTCGCGGCCTCCGGGACCTCCGGGATCCGCGCAACCTCCGGGACCTCCGGGATCCGCGCAACCTCCGGGACCTCCGGGATCCGCGCGACCTCCGGGATCCGCGCAACCTCCGGGAATCTCAGGACACCGTGGATCCTCGAGACGCCTGGGGCCCCTTCGACTACCGAGACGTCTGGGAAACTCCGCCTTAGCCAATACGGCGGGCAATGGGCGTCAACAGGCGGGCTTGGATAGGGGCGGAGCGGCTCGGACGTGCGGATCGAACGGCGAGAGGAGCCGTGCATGCGGTTCGGATACTGGATGCCGATCTTCGGCGGCTGGCTGCGCAACGTCACGGATGAGGGAATGTCTGTCTCGTGGCCGTACATCCGGGACCTCGCCGTCGACAGCGAACGGCAGGGCTTCGATCTGACCTTGATCGCCGAGCTGAACCTCAACGACATCAAGGGCCATCATGCACCGTCCCTGGATTGCTGGACGCTGGCGCCCGCCGTGGCGGCGGTCACCGAAAAGCTGGAGCTCATGCTCGCCGTCCGGCCGAATTATCATTCCCCTTCGCTGACCGCCAAGGCGTTGTCCACGCTGGACACGATCGCGCCCGGACGGATCTCGCTCAATGTGGTGTCGTCATGGTGGAAGGACGAGGCAGCCCAGTACGGGGCGCCCTTCGACGTGCACGACGCCAGGTACGCCCGGACCCAGGAGTGGCTGGAGGTCGTCTCCCGCCTGCTGCGCGAGGACACCGTGACCCATTCGGGCCCGCTGTACCAGCTCGAAGCGACCGTCCTCGAGCCCAAACCGGGCCGGGTCCCGCCGGTCTACATGGGTGGCGAGTCGCCAAAGGCCAAGGACGTGATCGCCGTTGCGGCAGATGCCTATGTCATGCACGGGGACGCGCCGGAGGTGGTCGCGGCCAAGGTCGCTGACCTGAGCGCGCGCCGGGCCCAGGCCGGCCTGCCGCCACTGGCGTTCGGTGTCTCCGGGTACGTGATCTGCAGGGACACCGAGGCGGCCGCCAGGGCGGAACTTGACCGGATCCTCGATGTCCGGTCGTCACCTCAGGCTTACGCGTCCTACCAGGACTTCATCGAGGGGTCGCAGCTCGAGTCGCGGGTCTCCGTGGCGGAGTACAGCGTCTCCAATCGCGGGCTGCGCAGCGGCCTGATCGGCACGCCCGATCAGATCATCAAGCGTCTGCAGGCCTATGAGCGGGCCGGGGTCAGCCTGATGCTGCTCCAGTTCTCGCCGCAGCGCGAGGAGATGGCCAGGTTCGGGGCCGCCGTGATCAGCCGCTATCCGGGTCAGCCCGGCTCGCAGCGGAGCTGAGTAAGCGGCGCGCCCGCGACCAGGGGCCGGTGGCGGCAGGCCACGGGCGGCGCACTCAGCGGTCCTGGCGGTGCTCAAGTTTCTCCACGAGCAGCCGGTAGAACTGCCTGGGACGGCCCGGCTGCGGGGACCTGCTGGGCGGCAGCGGCCAGGCCAGCCCCTCCTCCACGAGGCTGTGCAGCAGCCGCCTGGCCGTGCGGGGCGTCACCTCGAGCAGTCGTCCCGCGGTGTCCGCGTCCACGATCAGCGTGGAGCCGGCCTCGGGCAGCTTCTCGGCTAGCCGGGAAAGCGTGTCGAGGGCGCGCATCCGGCCAGGCGTGCCGGCGGCCGGATGGCGCGGCGTGGGAACCAGCTGATATCCCTCCCGGCCCAGGGTGAATCCGCGGCCAGGCGGGCCCAGATGAGCCCGGCTCATCGCGGCGCGGGCATGCGCCTCCGCCTCAAGGGCGGTCCGGCCCATTCCCACTCCCGACTCGATGGTGATCCCGAGTTCGCTGCGGGCGCGCTCAGTGAATGGCGGGGAGCGGAATCCTTCCGTCAGGCCGGCCAGGGAGCCGCGGGTGGCCGTAATCAGGAAGCCATAATCGCTCACGGGGCTGACCGTCGCATGCAGCCGCTGGGCCTCCTGGACCAGGAATCTCTGGACGGTTAGCCGCAGTTCCTCACGCGACTGGCGCGGGGATGCGCGCCGCGCGGAGTCCCGTAGCGTCGGAATTTCCACGACGGCCATCGCGAGCTGCGCATCCTCGAGCCTGCGATAGCCACCGAGCAGGGCGGCGGTCTGCAGGGCCCAGTGGATCGCGCTGCTGGTCGGACGCACGGTGAAGACCGGGACATCCGCGGCGGACAGCCGGTTCGCGACTGACTGCAGGCAGGTAAACGCAACCGAGGACTCCTGCTTACGCCACAGCCGCTCATGGAATGAGGCCAGCACCGCGGGGCTGGCCGGGTCCTCGCGGACGTGCAGCCTGCGCGCGGGGATGCCGACCTCTGCGAACGCGCCCTCGACCTCGGCGCGGCTCAGCACGTCGACGCTGGCCCGGCCCAGATCGCGGTCGCCATCCCGGCTGGCGCGGAACAGCGCGGCATACAGCGCGCTGCCGGCCAGCGGTACGAAGGTGGCCGGGGCGTTCAGCACGCCGGCTTTCCTGGCCACCTCATAAGGGACCTGGCTCGCAAACAGGCACGCGTCGATGGCCGGGCCTAGCCTGACCACCATATCGGCGGCCTCGTGCTCGTCCCGGTAAGCTGCCGCGACAAGCCGCCTGGCGGGCCCGGGCCCGGGCCCGCTGCCGGCACCCGGCTGGCCGGCCGCTGAGTTCCCGGCCAGCATGACTCGCTCTACGAGATCGTGCGGCCCGATGACGCCAATGGTGAGTTCGCCGGGGACCTGCCGTAATGGGCTCATGCGAGATCGCGTCCCATGACCAGCGGGCGTCCCGCCCAGGCTGCCTGGCTGCCCGCGATCTGCTCCACGCCCCATTCCGCGCCCGGCCGCACACCCGTAATCTGCTCCATGCCCCGTCCCGTCTCCGGCCGCGTGCCCGGTGAGTGCGACTGCCCACTGTTACATTTCGTAGCTCACGTAGTCGATCACCGGAAGAGGCAATTATCTGTGCTCCGGCAGCGTCAGCATGTAAAGCATTATAAAAGCGAACGAAAAAGGCGAGCAAAGGCGGGCAAGTGATCGGATCGTCGCCGGGTGGCTCGTCTTGTCACATTCGAGTCAGCGGCTGGCGGGAGTGGCGAGCACTTCACCCGGGCGCATCTCAACCCATCGGCTGGCCATGAGCATCAGCGCCAGCCAGGGCGCCGGGCCACGGGCGGCCCCGGGGGGCAGGCCAGGCCTGCTGGCCCGCGCCTGCGGTCGGCGTCTGCGGCTGAAGCCTGCGTCAGCGGTCGACAGCCTGCGTCAGCGGTCGACGTCGACGTCAATGTCAGCGCCGAGCGTCGTGAGCCGGGCCGCCACCGAGGCGTGGCCCCGATCGATCAGGTAACCGGGCGCGACGATCGTCTCGCCCTCCGCGGCGAGCCCGGCGAGCACCAGCGCGATCCCGGTGCGCAGGTCGTGCGCGATGACCTCGGTGCCCCTCAGCGCCATCGGGCCGTGAACCACGACGGCATTGCCGACGACCTCGACCTTCGCGCCCATCTTGTTGAGCTCGCCGACGAGCGTATAGCGCCCGTCGAAGATGGTTTCCCTGATGTAGCTGGTGCCATCGGCGATGCTGGCCAGAGTCATGATGGGTGACTGCAGGTCGGTCGCGAATCCCGGGAAAGGGCACGTAATGACGTTGATCGAGCGCAGCGGGCGCTCCCGCCTGACCTGGAGGATGGCTCCCTGGCTGGCGAACTCGACGCCCATCTGCTCCAGCTTCCACCTGACGACGCCGAAATGGTCCAGCGACGCGCCGACCAGGCTCAGCTCTCCGCCCGTCATGGCGGCCGCCATGGCGAAGACGGCCGCGTCGATGCGGTCCGGCATGACGGTGTGCTCGACCGCGGTTAGCTTATCGACCCCGCGTACCGTCACGAAACCGGTGCCGCCGCCGCCGATCTGGGCGCCCATCTTGCCGAGGAACGCGATGACGTCGAGGACCTCTGGCTCAAGCGCCGCGTTGTCGATGACCGTGACACCCGGCGCCAGCGATGCTGCCATGATCAGGTTCTCGGTCCCGGTGTGCGAAGGGGTATCCAGGTAGAGATGCGCCCCGCGCAGCCGGTCCGCCTTGATGTGGATCTGGCTCTCGCCCTCTTCCACGATGGCGCCGAGCCGTGCGAAGCCCCGGTAGTGAAAGTCCAGGCTGCGGCTGCCGAGGTTGCAGCCGCCGATCCCCTCGAGGGTGGCCTCGCCGAGCCGGTGCAGCAGGGCGGGCACGAAGAGCACCGAACCGCGGAACCGGCTGGTTATCTCGGCCGGCAGCACCGAGCTGGTCAGCTCGGAGGCGTCCACCACCAAGGTGCGCTCTGCCTCGTGGAACTTGACCACGGCCCCGACCGCCTGAGCCAGCTCGACTGCGCGGCGCACGTCCTCGATGACCGGGACGTTCCTGAGTACCGTGCGGCCCTTGTCAGCGAGCAGCGAGGCGGCGATCATCTTCAGGGCAGCGTTCTTGGCGCCCTGTACGAACACCGTGCCCTGGAGCGGGATCCCGCCTCGTACGCGGTAGCGGGTCTGTGGGCCGCTGGTCATATCGCTAGGGCTCCTGTCCGTCAATTGCTGTGTCATGCCGCTGCGCTCGGCAGCCCGCAGCAGCGGCGCGGCCGGTGGCCAGCCTGCCCCCGGGCCGCCCGGCAGCCCGTCTCCCGTGGCGTCCAGTATCGCACCGCGTCCCCGCCCCCTAGACCATGTCAGCAGTGTTACGTAACGTATCTGATCGAATTCAATGAGTAATAGGCAGGCCCTGTCCGTTAGTCCCAGCGCAGCCCAGTAAGGCTCTCGTAGGCCTGAATGTAGAGGTTACGAGTCTGCTCGACCACGCCCTCGGGCAGCGGCGGCGGCGGTTGGCTGCGGTCCCAGCCCGCCTCAGGCGAGGTCAGCCAGTCCCGCACATACTGCTTGTCGAATGACGGCTGGCGACGACCGGGGGCCCACTTGCTCGCGGGCCAGAATCTGGACGAATCCGGGGTAAGCACCTCGTCGGCCAGCCTGAGCACGCCACCCGAGTCGAAGCCGAACTCTATCTTCGTATCGGCCACGATAATGCCGCGGCGGACGGCGGTTTGCGCGCCGCGCCGGTACACCTCAAGCGTGATGCGCTCCAGCTCAGCGGTCAGGTCCGCGCCGTGGACCGCCGCGACGGCCGAGACCGGGATGTTCTGGTCGTGCTCGCCCCGGGCCGCCTTCGTCGCCGGGGTGAAAACCGGCTCGGGCAGCCGGGATCCGTCCTCGAGCCCGGGCGGCAGCCGGGTCCCGCAGATCATGCCGGTCCGCTGGTAGTCGGCCAGGCCGGAGCCGGTCAGGTAACCGCGGGCCACGCATTCCACGCCCACCATCGAAAGGCGGCGGCAGGCCATGGCCCGGCCCGCGAACTCGGCCGGTATCTCGGCCGCTACGAGGTGGTTCGGCACCAGGTCAGCGAGCTGCTCGAACCACCAGAGCGACAGCTGGGTGAGGATCTTCCCCTTGTCAGGGATCTCGGTGGGCAGAACGAAGTCGAAAGCGGAGATCCGGTCGGTGGCGACCAGGAACAGCACGCCCGCATCGGTCTCGTAGAGCTCGCGTACTTTGCCGGAATACAGGTGCCTCATGACCGGCCGCGCCGGGCGCTCACGACAGTCCCCGCAGGCGCTCGAAGACCGGGCCAAGACGCTTGGTGTACCGCTCCGGCCTGCAGGCCTCGTCCAGCCGGGCCTCGTCGAGCGGCTGTCCGCGGTCGCTGGCGCGCTTGCGGAGCGTCTCGCGGAACGGCGCCTGAGTCTGGAAGGTGTCCATCGCGGCCGCCTGCACGAGCGCGTAGGCGTCCTCGCGGGACATCCCGGCCGCCACCAGCTCCAGCAATACAGCGGAGGTGTAGATCAGGCCGTGGGTCATTTCCAGGTTGGCCCGCATCCGCGCGGCGTCCACGACGAGCCCCTCGACCAGCCCGGTGGTCTGGTCGAGCAGATAATCGGTCAGTATGGCGGCGTCGGGCAGCGCCACGCGCTCGGTGGAGGAATGTGAGATATCTCGCTCATGCCACAGCGGTATTCCCTCCATGACCGGAGTGATGAGGCCACGGACCACGCGGGCAAGCCCGCAGATGCGTTCCGAACGGACCGGGTTCTTCTTGTGCGGCATGGCCGACGAGCCCTTCTGGCCCGGGCCGAACGGCTCGGCGAGCTCGGCGACCTCGGTTCGCTGGCCGTGCCTGACCTCCAGTGCGATCGCCTCGCACACCGTCGAGATCAGCGCGAGAACGCTGACCCACTCGGCGATGCCGTCGCGGAGCACGACCTGGGTGGCGACGTCGGCGGGCGTCAGCCCAAGCTGGGCCATGACCGCCGTCTCGATGGCCGGGTCGATGTTGGAGTAGGTGCCAACCGGGCCGGACAGCTTGCCGACGGCGATCGCCGTGCGAGCCCTGGCCAGCCGGTCGCTGCACCTGGCCATCGCGAACGCGAAATCGGCCACTCGGTGTCCCCACACATCAGGTTCCGCGTGGATACCGTGAGTACGCCCGACCCGGAGTGTGGCCTGATGCGCGAGCGCATGGTCGCGCAGCACCGCGGTGAGCGCGGAGCACTTGGCCGCCAGCAGGTCGGTGGCCTCGGTCAGCTGCCGGGCGAGCGCGGTGTCGAGCAGGTCAGACGAGGTCAGCCCGAAATGCACGTAGGCCGCCGCCGCCCGCGGGACGGTGTTGTCGGCCCACGCTGAGAGGAACGCGATGACGTCGTGTCCGGTGACGGCCTCCAGCGCGGCGACGGCCTCCGGCGTCGGCGGGGGTGCGGCTCGCACCGGAGCTACGCAGTCGGCGGGCACCGTGCCGGCCCGCGCGTGCGCCTCGAGCACCAGCGTCTCGACCTTGCACCACAGCTCGTACTTGTGCGCCTCGCTCCAGACGCGGCCCATCTCAGGCAGGGTGTACCGCTCGATCACATGCTCTATCCTGCCGCAGCCGCGCTGATGGCCCGGCCAGGGGCGGCGTGGGCGTTGCGTCAGGCGGCAGGGCTCCGGACTGGGACGGCTGGCTCATATTTCCGCTGGCGTGCCTGCCGCGGGGCGCCTGGCGATGTCGGTGCGGAACCAGCCGCCGCGCATCCTGACCCTGGCCACCGCGTCATAGGCGACAGCCCGGGCCGCGGCCAGGTCGGCCCCGGTGCCCACTACGTTGAGCACCCGGCCCCCGGCCGAGACCAGCGCGCCATCGCCGTCCACCCGGGTACCCGCGTGCAGGACATAGGCGCCAGGTAGCCGTTCAGCGTCTTCCAAGCCACTGATCTCGTCACCAGCCGCTGCTGGGCCCGGATAGCCCTCCGCGGCGACCACCACGGTGACGGCCGCCCCGGGCGCCCACCGCAGCTGGCCGGCGCCGGCCAGGCCGCCGACCGCCGCCGCCCGCAGCAGCCCGGCCAGCGGGGTCGCCAGGCGATCCAGGATGACCTGTGTTTCCGGGTCGCCGAAGCGGGCGTTGAACTCCACGACCCTGATCCCCGTCGCGGTCAGGGCCAGCCCCGCGTACAGCAGCCCGGCGTAGGGCGTGCCCCGGCGGCGCAGCTCGTCGAGCGCGGGCCTGATGACGGCCGCGAGGACCTCGTCGGCGAGCCCGGGCGGCGCCCACGGCAGCGGGGCATAGGCGCCCATGCCCCCGGTGTTCTGGCCCGCATCGCCGTCCTGGGCGCGCTTGTAGTCCTGGGCGGGCAGCAGCGTCGTCGCCGTCACCCCGTCCGTGAGCGCGAAGACCGACACCTCGGGGCCGTCGAGGAATTCCTCGATGACGACCTTGCCGCTGTGCCTGGCGTGCGCGAGGGCCTCCCGGCGGTCCGGTGTCACCACCACGCCCTTGCCGGCCGCCAGGCCGTCGGCCTTCACCACGTAGGGCGGCCCGAACGCGTCCAGCGCGGCATTGGCCTGCGCCTCGGTTACGCAGGTGGCGGCGGCCGCGGTCGGGATCCCGGCCGTAGTCATGATGTCCTTGGCGAACGACTTCGATCCCTCGATCATCGCCGCTGACCGTCCGGGGCCGAAGCAGGCGATGCCGGCCGACCGCACGGCGTCGGCCACGCCGGCCACCAGCGGTGCCTCCGGGCCGATGACGACCAGGTCCGCCCCGGTCCGCCGGACGAGATCGCAGACGGCGGCCGGGTCGGTCGGGGCGAGGAGGTGGACCTGCGCCGCCGCGGCGATGCCGGGGTTGCCCGGGGCGGCGTGCAGGCCGGTGACGTCGCTGTCGCGGGTGAGGGCGCGCACCAGGGCATGCTCACGGCCGCCTGAGCCGAGGACGAGGACTCGCACGCGGTGAGCCTACCGGCCTCGGATCACCGGTCCCAGATCAGCGGCCTCAGATCAGCGGGCGCAGCTGCAGGGTCTGATCCCGGCGGGGGCCGACGCCGATCCCGCAGAACGGGGCGCCGATGATCTCCTCCAGCGCCCGCACGTAAGCCCGGGCGTTAGGCGGCAGCTCCTCGAACGCGTTCGCCGAGGAGATGTCCTCCCACCAGCCGTCCAGGTACTCATAGACCGGGACCGCGTGGTGGAACTCGGTCTGGGTCATGGGGACCTCATCGTGCCTTATCCCGTTCACGTCATAGCCGACGCATACCGGCACCCGTTCCAGGCCGGAGAGCACGTCGAGCTTGGTGAGGAAGTAGTCAGTGATCCCGTTGATCCTGGTGGAGTACCTCGCGATGACGGCGTCGAACCAGCCGGTCCGGCGCGGCCTGCCGGTGGTCACGCCGTACTCCATGCCGGTCTTGCGCAGCCAGTCGCCCTCCGCGCCAGTCAGCTCGGTCGGGAACGGGCCGGCGCCGACCCTGGTCGTGTAGGCCTTGACGATCCCGATCACCTTCGTGATCCTGGTCGGCCCGACACCAGAACCCGAGCAGGCGCCCCCGGCCGTCGGCGAGGACGAGGTGACGAAGGGGTAGGTGCCGTGGTCGACGTCGAGCATGGTGGCCTGGGCGCCTTCCAGCAGCACCACCTGGCCCTGGTCGAGCGCCGAGTTGATGGCCAGGCCGGTGTCGGCCACGTAGCGGCCGAGGCGCTCGGCGTAGCGCAGATACTCCTCGGCGATCGCCGCAGGCTCCGTCCCGCGGCGGTTATAGACCTTGGCGAGTACCTGGTTCTTCTCGCGGAGCGCCAGCTCGAGCTTCTGACAGAGAATCCCGGGGTCAAACAGGTCCTGCACCCGGATCCCTATCCGGGCCACCTTGTCGCCGTACGTCGGGCCGATGCCGCGGCCGGTGGTGCCGATCCGGGCGCTGCCCAGATGGCGTTCGCTCACCTTGTCGAGTGCCCGGTGGTACGGCATGATCAGGTGCGCGTTGGCCGAGATGAGCAGCCGGTCGCAGGAGATCCCGCGGGCCTGCAGGCCGTCGATCTCCTCCAGGAGAACGGCCGGGTCGATCACCACGCCATTGCCGATGACGGGCGTCGCGGTCCTGGACAGCACCCCGGCGGGCAGCAGGTGCAGGGCGTAGCTCTCGTCGCCGATTACCACCGTGTGCCCGGCGTTGTTGCCGCCCTGGTACCTGACCACGTAGTCGACGCTGTCACCGATGAGGTCAGTCGCCTTGCCCTTGCCCTCGTCGCCCCACTGCGCGCCCACGATCACGATGGCGGGCATCTCATCAGGCCCTTCCGGTCGCAGCGAAGCCCCTGTCCGCTGGTGGAGCACGGTCTGTGCAAGCGCGGCAGGGGCTCTTGCCCTGCGATGTTACCGGATCGGCGCTCCCCGGCCGCAGGTCAGCGGGGCGGAAACGGCCCGTGCCGCCACTGACGCGGTCAGGGAAGCCAAAAACGGCTATCCGGGGCTGAACTGTCAGCCCGAGCTGGATCGGTCAGCCGGCCTGAAGGGCCGCGGCGGCGGTCTGGCTGGAATCGCGGAGGAAGTCGCGGCAGCGGGCCGCCTCCTCGTCCTCGCCGATGGCGGCCGCGGCGACCGCGAGCATGTGCAGCGACCGCAGGAAACCCCGGTTGGCTTCGTGCTCCCACGGGATCGGCCCGTGCCCCTTCCAGCCCGCCCGGCGCAGCTGGTCCAGGCCGCGGTGGTAGCCGGTCCTCGCGAAGGCGTAAGCGGCGACCGGGTCGCCGGCCCTCATCGCCCGGTCGGCCAGCGCCGCCCACGCTGCGCAGTAGGCGGGAAACCGGGCCGCGACCGCGGCCGGGTCGCTGGCGGCCGCCAGTTCGGCCCTCGCCTCGTCGTTCTCCGGCAGGTGGATCGGCAGGGGACCGCCGAGCAGGTTCGGGTGTGCCATGGCAGCCATCCTGCACCCTGCCCCGCTTCCGGCGGTTTCCGGGGCCGCCGGTGGCTGGGTAGGTTTGGCCCATGTCCTATAGCGACCTCCCGGCCGTGGCGAGCGGCGTTTTCGCGCTCGGCGGCAATGTGGCGATCACCCGGCTCGGGTATGGCGCGACGAGGATCACCGGCCCCGGCATCTGGGGCGATCCCCCCGACCGGGCCGCTTCTGTCCGGGTCGTGCGCCGGGCCGCCGAGCTAGGCGTCGACTTCATCGACACGGCTGATTCCTATGGGCCGTTCGTGAGCGAGGAACTGATCCGCGAGGCGTTGCACCCCTACGACGGGATCACGATCGCGACCAAGGGCGGTTTCGTCCGGACCGGCCCTAACCGGGGGGAGCCGCTCGGCCGGCCTGCGTACCTGCGCCAGTGCGTCGAGATGAGCCTGCGGCGGCTCGGCCTGGACACGATCGAGCTCTACCAGCTGCACATGGTCGATCCCGAGGTTCCGCTCGCTGATCAGATCGGCGTGCTGGACGACATGCGGGGGGAAGGCAAGATCCGGCACATCGGGTTGTCGGAGGTGTCGGTCGCGGAGATCCGCGAGGCCAGGCTGACGGCCCGGATCGCTTCCGTGCAGAACCGCTACAACTTGGTCAGCCGCCAGTCTGAGGACGTCCTTGACTACTGCGAGCGGGAGGGGCTCGGCTTCATACCGTGGCACCCGATCGCGACCGGCCGGCTGGCCGGCCGGGACGGCCCGCTATCCGTGCTGGCCAAGCAGGTCGGCGCGACTCCGGCTCAGCTGGCGCTGGCGTGGCTGCTGCGCAGGTCCCCGGTGATGCTGCCGATCCCGGGGACCAACTCGCCGGGCCACTTGGAGGAGAACCTGGCCGGAGCCGAGCTGGACCTCACCGACGAGCACTTCACCGCATTGTCCGGCCTCGGCTGACCCTGTCTGACCTTGCCTGACCCTGTCTGATCCAGCGACAGGCTGGCCCTGGCCGTCGCGGGCTGGCCTGGTCCCGGGATTGGCCCGTCCGGGCTTGGCCTCGTTTCCCGGGATCGGCCCGTTCCGGGCCTGCCTAGTCCCTGGCTGGCCCCGGTTTCCCGGGATCGGCCCGTTCCGGCCCTGCCTAGTCCCTGGCTGGCCCCGGTTTCCCGGGATCGGCCCGTTCCGGGCCTGCCCAGTCCCTGGCTGGCCCCGTTTCCCGGGATCGGCCCGTTCCGGCCCTGCCCAGTCCCCGGCTGGCCTCGTTGCGAATCTGGCCTGTACCGGATTTTGCGGGGACAAATCAGTCATTAGTGTTGCGATCCTCAACCTAATCCGGTATAGGTGTGCTACCGGCTGGTTCTGGGCCGAGGACATCCCGGATTAAGGAGGCACCGGTGAGCGACGTCCCGCCTGATATCGGGATGGTTCTCGGCCGACTCGCAGGCCTGGCAACTAGTGCGGACCTGGCCACCGCGGGGATCTCCCCGACCCGCATCCGGACTCAGCTGAAGGCCGGTGCCCTCGTCCAGCTTTCCCGGGGTGTCTACGCGCTCCCGCGCCTGGCGGAGGCGGCGGAGACAGACCGGGCCCGCCAGCATGCCCTCGCGGCGGCGGCCGCCATTCGCAGGGCCGGTTCCGGGGTGGTCGCCAGCCATCAGTCGGCGGCGATCATTCATGACCTTCGCCTGATGTCCCAACCGGACGGGGCCGGGGTGACGCTTAGCCGGTCACCCCATTCCAGCCAGAGCCGCTCCAGCCGGGCCGGTGTCCGCATGCATATCGCGGAGCTGCCGCCAGAGCATTGGACGACGGCCGGAGATGTCCCGGTCACCACGGTCGCCAGGACGGTCGTCGACCTGGCCAGGACCGTTCCCTTTGTGCAGGGTGTGGTGGTCGCGGACTCAGCGCTCCACGACAAGAAAACGACCCGGGCCGCGTTGACCGCCGTGGTGGCGGCGTGTCCCAGGTGGCCGGGTGCTAGGCGCGCGCAGCAGGTCATCGAGTTCAGCGATCCTCGCTCCGAGTCGGTGCTGGAGTCGATCGCTCGGGTGACCTTCCATGAGCATGGCCTGCCCGCTCCGCGCCTGCAGGCCTGGGTAGGCGGCGACGAAGGAGTCGTCGGCCGCGCTGACTTCTTCTGGCCGGAGCACGGCACCATCGGCGAGGCCGACGGCGCGATGAAATACACCAGCCCGCAGCGGGCCATCCGCCAGCTCGAGCGGGACGCGTGGCTGCGCGAAGCGGGTTTCGAGGTGGTGCACTTCACCTGGCACCAGATCGTGAGCGTGCCGTGGCAGGTAGTCGCGGCCCTGCAGGCCGCGTTCCAGCGCGGCGACGCCGCCCGAGCCGGCTGAGCGACCGGGGCTGCGCGACCAAGGGCTGGGCGGCCGGGGCTGCGCGGCCGGGGCTGGGCGGCCGGGGCTGGGCGGCCGGGGCTGGGCGGCCGGGGCTGGGCGGCCGGGGCTGGGCGGCCGGGGCCGCGCGATCACGGCTCGCGGGTCAGCTGAGCTGCTTGCCTGCCGACATCAGGTCTTCGCACGCACGCTGGATGCGGTCGGACATCGCCGCCTCGCCGGCCTTGCCCCAGGCCCGCGGGTCGTAGTCCTTCTTCCGGCCGACCTCGCCGTCGATCTTGAGCACGCCGTCGTAATGGGTGAACATGAAGCCGGCCACCGGCCGGGTGAACGCGTACTGCGTGTCAGTGTCCACGTTCATCTTGACTACGCCGTAGGAGATGGCCTCCCTGATGTCCTCCAGCGCCGAGCCTGAGCCGCCGTGGAAGACAAGGTCGAAGGGCTGGTCCTTGCCGTATTTCGCGCCTACCGCGTCCTGGATCTCCTTCAGCACGGCGGGGCGCAGCCTGACATGCCCTGGCTTGTAGACGCCGTGCACGTTGCCGAAGGTCGCGGCCAGGATGTACCGGCCGCGCTCGCCCAGCCCGACCGCCTCGGCGGTCGCGAGCGCGTCTTGCGGCGTGGTGTACAGCTTCTCGTTGATCTCGCCGACGACGCCGTCCTCCTCGCCGCCGACGACCCCGATCTCCATTTCCATGATGATGCGGGCGCTAGCGCACTGTTCCAGCAGCTCCGCCGCGATCTGCAGGTTCTCGGGAAGTGGTACCGCCGAGCCGTCCCACATGTGCGACTGGAACAGCGGCTCCTCGCCCCGCGCGACCCGCTCCTTGGAAATCTGGACCAGCGGCCGCATGTAGTGATCCAGCTTGTCTTTGGGACAGTGGTCGGTGTGCAGTGCGATCTGCACCGGATAACGTTTGGCCACCACGCCGGCGAACTCGGCGAGCGCGACCGCGCCGGTGACCATGTCCTTGACCGCCGCGCCCGACAGGTATTCGGCGCCGCCCGTAGAGATCTGGACGATCCCGTCGCTGCCTGCCTCGGCGAAGCCGCGAAGGGCGGCGTTCAAGGTCTGGCTGGACGTCACGTTGATCGCTGGGTAGGCGAAACCATGCTCCTTCGCGCGGTCGAGCATCTGAGCGTAGATCTCTGGGGTCGCGATAGGCATGGCAGCTGCCCCCTTCTCGGTAGATGGCCCTCCCAGTATCCCGAAGCCGGCCACCCTGGGGGAACCCGCCTGGCCATAACGGCCGGCCATGTCGGGGACCGCGCCGACCGCGCCGGGTCAGTGCGCCGGGCCGTGTTAAGCGTGATAACGGAAAGTAACAGGCCACGGGTCTAGTCTCGCCTCATGGGACGCCACGATGCCGATCCCAGGGAACGCTTACGTTACGTCTTGGCCGCGCTGGTCGTGCTGGTCCTTATCGCGCTGCTAGTGGTCGGGATTTCCGCGCTGCATTCCCTGGCCAGCGGCTAGCCGACCTGACGGCACTCAGCCCAGGCCCAGGTCGGCCAGTTCATAGGCCGCTCGGTAAGGAAGGCCGCGCCCGGCGATCCGCGCGCGGGCGCCGCGATCAACGACCACCGCCACGCCAGCCACTTCCGCGCCCGCCTCCAGCAGTGCCTCGACCGCGGCCAGCACCGAGTTCCCGGTCGTCGAGGTGTCCTCCACCGCCAGGACACGGCGGCCCGCGACGTCGGGACCCTCGATCCGGCGCTGCAGGCCGTGGGCCTTACCTGCCTTGCGCACCACGAAGGAGTCGAGCACCCGGCCCTGAGCACTCGCAGCATGCATCATGGCGATCGCGACCGGGTCGGCGCCCAGAGTCAGGCCGCCGACAGCCTCGTAGGCCAGGTCAGCCGTGGTCTCGAGCATGACCCGCCCGGCCAGCGGAGCGGCGTGGCCAGCCAGGAGGATCCTTCGCAGGTCGATGTAGGTGTCCGCGCGCTGCCCGGAGGAGAGGATCACCTCGCCGTGGACTATCGCCTCGGCTGTGATCATGCTCAGCAGGTCGTCACGGTCAGCCACGGGACCCGAGCCTATCCCAGCGCCCGCACCTCGCCGGAGGGCCGCGGGGGTGCGCTGACGTGAGCCGGAACGCGTCCGGTGCCCTGACATGAGCCGGAGCGCGTCTGGTGCCCTGACTTAAGGGTGCATCTGTTGATCTGGTACGTTCTGCGTAGAGCGCACCGAAAGGCAGGGGGCTGAGTGGCCAGTTCACTCAACTCAGCGCGATGTCGCCATCGTAGGGATTCGGCAGAAGCGCCCAAACCGGTGACAGAAACCCGGTGTGGCATATAGAGCCACGATCGGCGTGATATGTCACGACGACGTCCCGGCGCTGGTAGCGTCTCGCGTCAAAGAGAAGGGACGGTGTCGGGTGGATCGCTGCGTGCTGTTCGTGGATGCGGGCTATGTGCTCGCCGATGGCGCAATGGCTGTCCACGGCACCCGCCGCCGAGATTCTGTTTCCTTCGACTATCCAGGTCTTCTCCAGCTGCTGGCCGGTTTGTCACGGGACCGGACCGGCCTGCCCCTGCTGCGCTGCTACTGGTATGAGGCAACGGTCCAGGGGCGCCGCACCCACGAGCATGACCTGCTCGCCGACCTGCCCGGGCTCAAGCTGCGGCTCGGGCGGATGCGTCCCGGCCACCGCGAGGGCGTCGAGACCGAGATCCACCGCGACTTGATCACGCTGGCCAGGAACGGCGCCGTCTGCGATGCGGTCATCGCCAGCGCCGAGGAAGACCTCTCGCAGGTCATTGCCGAAGTGCAGGACCTGGGCGTCCGGGTAATCCTGCTGCATATCACGACCGACGGAACTCAGGCCATATCGCAGCCGCTCCGGCAGGAATGCGACGATATCGTCGAGGTTTCCGGCGCGCATCTTCGGCCGTTTGTGGACCTGATAGCCGGTGCGGAGCCTGCCGGGCTGGATGACCGCTACCCGAATGGCAGTTACCCGGAGCGAGTCCTCTCCAACGGACACGGGGCGAATCTCGGTGCGCTCACTCACCGGGGACTTCCGGCGGCCGCTCTTCCTCCCGGGGGCACCATTTACACTGCCCCCATTGTCACTGAGTATCAGCGCGCCGCCCAGCCGCCGGATCCGGCTGCCCAGGGATCACCCGGCCAGCGCGAGCCAGATGCCGAGGACCTCGCCGACCCGCCGGGATTCGGCTACCGCCAGCCGGGCCCTGCGCAGGGGCAGGATCAGGGCCATCGCGCCGGGCCGCGCATTCGCCCCGCTGAGCCGGGCGGGCTGCATGAGCAGCCTCGCCCCGACCGTGGCCTTCCGCCCTCTGCCGGGGCCACCACTGGCCTGCCTGAGCAGGCACCGGCCACGACCGCCGGGCTGCACGGGCTGCATGAGCAACCCCTCGGCAGGTCGGGCATCGGGTCAGGTGCGGCGAAGGCTGCGCCTGGCCATGCTCAGAGCGGTGCCGGCCCCGGGGACCTGGCCGGGCCCGGCCTGGCCGGGCCCGGCCTCGCCGCGCCTGGCCTGGCCGCGCCGACCGCGCCGGCGCAGGGCCAAGAGCGTCGGGGCATGCAGCCGCCGGCGGAACGCGAGGCCGGCGGCCGTCAGGGTGCCGCGCATGCCCGTCGCGACGACGCGGCTTCGTTGGGCTACAGCCGTAGCGGTTACCAGCAGCCTGACCCGCTGGCCGGGCGGGCACCGGCGCCGCCCGCGGAAGGGCCTGCCCGGCCGGGCTCGCCGCTGCCGCCGGCGTCCGGATCCCAGCTCACCGGCGGCCTTGCGGAGCAGTACCGGGCGGCTCCGCCGGGCGGGTTCGGGCGCGAATCCGCCAGCCAGCCGCCCCGGCCGCAGTACCCCGCTCCGCCAGGGCAGCCTGCGGGCCAGGCATACCGCCCTGGCTCGCAGCTTGAAGGCCCCTTCAGCGGGCCTCAGCCCGCGGCGTCGCCGACCCCGGTGCCGCAGCCGGTGACGATCTCGCTGGCCGACGCCGTCCAGGCCGCGCATGCCGAGGGATTCGGCTTCGGTGACGCTGTCGCGAGGGACGCGCCCGCGCTCTGGCTGGAGGCCGTGCTGGCCCGCAAGCCGCGGATGCCCTCCGATCTGGAGGCGAGGCTGCTGCAGGGGTCGACGCTGCCGATCGACTCCCTGCTGCATGATGAGGTCAGGCACGCACTACGCCGCGGGTTCTGGGATGCCCTGGAGCGCTCGCGTAGGTAGCCCTGCCGGGATTGTCCACGTAGGAGTCAGGAGCCGCAATTGAACGGGCTCCCGACTGGGTACCGTACCTACCGTGGCTGTCCTGAGTCGTGAGGAATTCGACGCGATTGAGTTCGACGCTGCGTGCAGCGGCGACCATCAGACCGCCGCGCGGCGGATGAGTCGGCTCGCGGTAACCGGCATCCAGACCGATTCGATGCCCCGCTCGGAGGCATTCCTGCGGGCCGGTGAGCAGTGGCTGCTCGCTGACGACCCGGCCGCCGCGGCCAGCGGGTTCCGGCTGGCCATGGCGGATGGCGGCCCGGTCTTCGTTGACCCTCGCGTCCCGCTGGCGCGCGCGCTCTTCCAGCTCGAGCGGCCGGGCGAGGCCCAGGCGCTGATCGAGAAGCTGAAGGCGGAAGGCGCGACCGACCCGAGGACCTGCGACATTGTGGCCGAGCTACTGGTCGAGCGCTCCGACCTGGCAGGCGCCCTGGACTGGGCGACCGCGGGAGTGGAACTCTGCCTGGCCCGCGCAGCCGGGGACCGGCCGCTCGGCAGCGGCGCGGTCCGTCCAGCTGGCGGCGGCAGCGACGAGGGCCCTCCAGCAGCGGACGGCGGGCGCTCCGAGGGCCGGCTGTACGCCGTGCGGGGGCTGCACTCGGTCAGCAGGAACCCGGAGGCGGACTCGCCCGACGACGACCGCGCCGAGCTGCGGATGCTCCTGAGCCTCCGCTACCGGATCCGCAATGATCTTGGCCTGGCGGAAGACAGCTACGACAAGCTGCTCGACGAAACGTGATCAAGATCGGGTGGCGGCGCTAGCCCGCTTCCGGGCCGAGCGGACCGTGAGCGAGTCGGCCGCGGTATCGAGGTCAACCAGCACCGTGTCGCCGTCGCTGATCTGGCCCGCCAGGATCTGCCGAGCGAGCTGGTCGCCGATGGCTGACTGGATCAGCCTGCGCAGCGGCCTGGCCCCGTAGACCGGGTCGAAACCGGTGACCGCCAGCCACTCCTGCGCAGCCGGGGTGACCGTCAGCGTCAGCCTCCGGTCAGCGAGGCGCCGGCCGAGCCTGGCCACCTGCAGTTCGACGATCTCCGTCAGCTCCTCGGTGGTGAGCGCGTCGAACAGGATGACGTCATCGAGCCGGTTCAGGAACTCGGGCTTGAAGGTTGCCCGGACCACCGACATCACTGCCTCCCGCTTGGCGGCCTCGTCCAGCGCCGGGTCCGCGATGAACTGCGATCCCAGGTTGGAGGTGAGGATCAGGATGGTGTTGCGGAAGTCAACTGTCCGGCCCTGGCCGTCGGTCAGCCGCCCGTCGTCGAGCACCTGCAGCAGGATGTCGAAGACCTCTGGGTGCGCCTTCTCCACTTCGTCGAGCAGGATGACGCAGTACGGCCGGCGCCGGACGGCCTCGGTGAGCTGGCCGCCTTCCTCGTACCCGACATAGCCGGGCGGCGCGCCGACCAGCCTGGCGACCGAGTGCCGCTCGGAGTACTCGCTCATGTCGATCCTGATCATTGCCCGCTCGTCGTCGAAGAGGAACTCAGCGAGCGCCTTGGCCAGCTCGGTCTTGCCTACCCCGGTGGGCCCGAGGAAAAGGAACGAGCCGGAGGGGCGATCCGGGTCAGCGATCCCCGCGCGAGACCTGCGGACCGCGTCCGACACGGCCTGAACGGCCCTGGCCTGCCCGACCAGGCGCTTGCCTAGCTCGGTCTCCATCCGGAGAAGCTTGCCCGTCTCGCCCTCGAGCAGGCGGCCCGCCGGTATCCCGGTCCAGGCGGAGACGACATCGGCGACATCGTCGGGGCCGACCTCTTCCTTGACCATCGGGCTGGTATCGGCGAGGTTAGCGTGCCCGTCCGCGGCTGCGTCGTCGGTGCCGGCCGCCGCGCCGTCGTTCGCGGCGACCGCAGCGGCGGCCAGCTCACGTTCCAGCGCCGGGATCTCGCCGTACATCAGGCGCGACGCGGTCTCGAAGTCAGCGTCCCGCTGAGCGCGCTCGGCCTGGCCCTTGAGGTCATCGAGGCGCTTCTTCAGCTCGCCGACCTTGTTCAGGCTCGACTTCTCCCGGTCCCAGCGGGCGAGCAGCGCCGTCAGCTGCTCCTGCCGGTCGGCCAGGTCGGCGCGGAGTCGCTCGAGACGTTCCTTGCTGGCCGGGTCGGGCTCCCTGGCCAGGGCCATCTCCTCCATCTTCATCCGGTCCACCGCGCGCTGCAGCTCGTCGATCTCGACGGGCCGTGAGTCGATCTCCATACGCAGCCGCGACGCCGCCTCGTCGATCAGGTCGATCGCCTTGTCGGGCAGGAACCTGGCCGTGATGTAGCGGTCCGACAGGGTCGCCGCCGCGACCAGGGCAGCATCGGAGATCTGCACCTGATGGTGGGCCTCGTAGCGGCTCTTCAGGCCGCGCAGGATCGCGATCGTGTCCTCGACCGACGGCTCGCCGACGAAGACCTGCTGAAACCGGCGCTCCAGGGCCGGGTCCTTCTCGATCCGCTCCCGGTACTCATCCAGCGTGGTGGCGCCGACCATCCTCAGCTCGCCACGGGCCAGCATGGGCTTGACCATGTTGCCGGCATCCATGGCGCCCTCGGCGGCGCCCGCGCCCACCAGCGTGTGCAGCTCATCGATGAAGGTGATGACCTGGCCCTCGCTCTGCTTGATCTCGCCGAGGACCGCCTTCAGCCGCTCCTCGAACTCGCCCCGGTACTTGGCGCCGGCCAGCATCGCGCCCAGGTCGAGGGCGACAATCCGCTTCCCGCGCAGCGACTCGGGCACGTCGCCGGCGACGATCCGCTGGGCCAGGCCCTCGACCACCGCGGTCTTGCCGACACCGGGCTCGCCGATCAGCACGGGATTGTTCTTGGTGCGGCGCGAGAGCACCTGGATGACCCGCCTGATTTCCGCGTCCCGCCCGATGACCGGGTCGAGCTTGCCCTCCCGGGCGCTGGCGGTCAGGTCCACGCCGTACTTTTCCAGCGCCTGGTAGGTGCCCTCGGGATCCGGGGTCGTCACCCGGGCGCTGCCACGGACCTTCTCGAAGGCGGCCAGCAGCTCGTCCGGGCCGGCTCCGGCCTCGCGCAGCACGGTCGCAGCCTGGCCGCCGTCGGTGGCCAGCCCGACGAGCAGGTGCTCGGTAGACACGTACTCATCTGACATCTCCTTGGCGCGCCGTCCCGCGGTAGCGAGCGCCGCCAGCAGCGGCCTGGAGGCCTCCGGGGCGTTGACAGTAGCCCCGGTCGCGCTCGGGAGCCTGGCCAGGAGCCGGCCGGCGGCGGCCAGGACGGAGCCGGGATCGGCCCCGACGGCCCGCAGCAGCGGGGCGGCGGTCCCCCCGTCCTGCTCGATCAGCGCGGCGAGCAGGTGCAGCCCGTCGACGTTAGGGTTGCCCGCGGCCGCGGCGCGCTTGACCGCTTCGGACAGCGCGTCCTGGCTCTTGCGGGTCAGCTTGTCATCCATTACCGGTCTCCCCCGGATTTGTCGTCTGTCCGATTCCATCGTGACCAGCCGGCACCGCGACGGAACCATCCGAGCGGCGCACCGGCACCAGGGCCGCGCCCCGCTTCCGGCTCCGGAGCAGGCCCGCCAGCCTGGCCGCCACCGCGCGGGTGGACTCGAGCTCGGCACGCAGCTGGGCGATCTCCGTGTGCATCTCAGCGAGCAGCATCCGGCTGCGATGCTCTTCGTTCTCCAGTTCGAGGATCCGCTTGATCCCGGACAGGTTGACGCCCTCCTCCTGCGAGAGGCGCTGGACTTCGCGCAGGATGAGGATGTCGCGCAGCGAGTAGCGCCGCCCGCGCCCCGGCGCCCGGCCCGGAGAGACCAGGCCAAGCCGGTCGTAGGCGCGCAGCGTCTGCGGGTGCAGCCCGGACAGCTGCGCGGCCACGGAAATGACGTACACGGGCGTGTCGTCGGAAAGCTCGAACTCGCTCGTCATGTCATCTCCTTCCGCTGGTGGTCACCGATGCCGCAGCTCGTCCCGCTCATCCCGCGCTGGCGCGGCGCAGCAGCTCATCCCGGGGGTCGGGGCCGGCGGTGGCCTGCTTGAAGGTCTCCAGCGCCTCCTTGGCAGTGCCGTTGAGGTTCTGCGGCACCTGCACGCTGACCGTCACCAGCAGATCGCCCATGGTGGCGTCAGAGCGGCGGACGCCCTTGCCGCGGACCCGGAACGTCCGGCCGTTCGGCGTACCCGCCGGGATGCGCAGGCTGACCGGCATCCCGCGGTGTGCGGGCACCTTGATCTCGGCGCCGAGCGCCGCCTCGGGGAAGGTGAGGGGCACCGTGACGGTCAGGTTGTGACCGGACCGCCCGAACACCGGATGCGGCGCGACATGCACCTTGACGTACAGGTCCCCGGCCGGCCCGCCGCGCTCGCCCGGAGCGCCCTTGCCCTTCAGCTTGATGCGCTGGCCGTTCGCCACCCCCGCGGGGATACGCGCCTGGATGGTCCTGGTGCTCATGGCCCGCCCGCTGCCCGAGCAGACCGGGCACGGGTCGTCAACCACCAGGCCGCGGCCGCGGCATTCCCGGCACGGCTCCGAGAACGCGAAGTTGCCCAGGTTCCTGCTTGCCTGCCCGGTGCCCTCGCAGGTCGGGCAGACCCGGGGGACGGTGCCCGCCTTCGCTCCGGTGCCCATGCAGGTTTTGCAGGGGCCCTCGCCCGCCAGGCGCAGCGATACGGTCACGCCGTCGATCGCGTCGCTGAAGCTCAGTGACGTCTCGGTCTCGATGTCGGCGCCCCGCCGGGGCCGCTGCTGGGTGGTGGTCCGGCCGCCGCCGCCGCCGAACATGCCGCCGAGCAGGTCGCCGAGGCGCCCGCCGGTGGTGCCCGTCGTGTTGCCGCCGCCGAACAGGTCACCCAGGTCGAAGTTGTAACCGCCGCCCGACCCGGGCATGTGCACTCCGCCGCCGCCGAACAGGGAACGCGCCTCGTCGTACTCCTTGCGCCGCTTCTCGTCGGACAAGACGTTGTACGCCTCGGATATCTCCTTAAAGCGATCCTCGGACGTCGAGTCGCCCTTGTTGGCGTCCGGGTGATACTTGCGGGCGAGCTTGCGGTACGACTTCTTAATCTCGTCGGCGGTCGCGCCCTTGGAGACGCCGAGAACCTTGTAATAGTCCTTCTCAAGGAAGTCCTTGGTGCTCAACGGTCCTCTTCTCGCGGAATCTTAGTCGCCGCCTCGTACGGCGTCGTCGGTGTCGGTCTGGGCGTCGTCGGCTGCCGCCGCCCCGGCCGGGCCGGCTGGCCCGGCGGCGTCGCCCGGCTCTGCGGAACCGGCAGGCTCAGCGGAGCCTCCCGGCTCCGTGACGTCGCCAGGCTCCTCGACCGCCACCCTGGCCGGCCGCAGGATCCGGTCCGCGACCTTGTAGCCGGGCTGCAGGATGCGAACGCAGGTGGGCTCGCTCACCTGGGCCGAGTAGGAGTGCATCAGCGCCTCGTGCACGGTCGGATCGAACGGGTCGCCGTTCTCCCCGTAGCTGGTCAGCCCGAGCTTGGCGACCGCCGCCTCCAGGGACTCGGCCACCGACTTGAACCCTCCGGTCAGCTCTCCGTGCTCCCTGGCGCGGCCGATGTCGTCAATGACCGGCAGCAGTTCGGTGAGCACGTTGGCCAGCGCCTGCTCCCTGACCGCCGCCCGGTCCCGGTCGACCCGCTTGCGGTAGTTCGAGTACTCGGCCTGGAGCCGCTGCAGGTCCGCGGTACGCTCGGCCAGCTGGACAGCCAGCTTGTCCGCCGCGCCATCCCGCTCGCCGCCGCCATTACCTGATCCGCCGCCCGGGGCGCCGGGCGCGGCGGAGGCTCCCGCCGCGCCAGCGCCTGAGCTGCCACCCGGCTTTGACACCGAATGCCTGCCCGGCCTGGGCTGGGCTGGCCCGCGCTGGGGCTGGCCAGCCTGGCCGGGATCGCGGACCTGACCGGTGGCCGGGTCGATACGCCGCCGGTCACGGATGACCGGCCCCTGTGGTTCCTCTTCTGAAGGCCTCATCAGGCGGCGCCGCCCTCTTGCTCGCCGGGCTTGTCCTCATCGACGATCTCGGCCTCGACGACCTCGTCGTCATGGGCCGCGTCGTCGTGGCTCTCCGCGCCCTCAGCCTGGGCCCCGGCGGCCTGCTGCGACTGCGCGTAGATAGCCGTGCCCATCTTCTGGCTGACCTGAGCCGCGTGCTCACTGGCCACCCGGATCGCCTCGGTGTCGGTGCCCTCCAGGGCCCGCTTCAGGTCGGCGATCGAGGACTCGACCTCGGACTTCACGTCGGCCGGGACCTTATCGGAGTTCTCGGAGAGGAACTTCTCCGTGGTGTACGCCAGGGTCTCGGCGCGGTTGCGGACCTCAGCCTCCTCGCGGCGCTTGCGGTCCTCCTCGGCGAACTTCTCGGCGTCGGCCATCATCCGCTCGATGTCGTCCTTGTTCAGCGCCGAGCCACCGGAGATGGTGACCGACTGCTGCTTGCCGGTGCCGAGGTCCTTGGCGGAGACGTTGACGATGCCGTTGGCGTCGATGTCGAAGGTGACCTCGATCTGCGGCACCCCGCGCGGCGCTGGCGCCAGGCCAGCGAGCTCGAACATGCCGAGCTTCTTGTTGTACGCCGCTATCTCGCGCTCGCCCTGGAACACCTGGATCTGCACGGAGGGCTGGTTGTCATCGGCCGTGGTGAAGATCTCCGAGCGCTTGGTCGGGATCGTGGTGTTGCGCTCGATCAGCTTGGTGAAGATGCCGCCCTTGGTCTCGATGCCCAGCGACAGCGGGGTCACATCCAGCAGCAGGACATCCTTGACCTCGCCCTTGAGCACGCCGGCCTGCAGGCAGGCGCCGACCGCCACGACCTCGTCCGGGTTGACGCCCTTGTTCGGCTCCTTGCCGCCGGTCAGCTCCTTGACCAGGTCGACCACGGCGGGCATCCGGGTGGACCCGCCGACCAGCACCACGTGGTGGATGTCGCCGAGCTTGACGCCCGCGTCCTTGATCACCTGCTGGAACGGCGCCTTGCACCGGTCGAGCAGGTCCGCGGTCATCTTCTGGAACTCGGCCCGGGTGAGCTTGGTGTCCAGGTGCAGCGGACCCTGGTCGGAGTGGGTGATGTAGGGCAGGTTGATCTGCGACTCGGTGGAGCTGGACAGCTCGATCTTGGCCTTCTCCGCCGTCTCCCGCAGCCGCTGCAGCGCCATCTTGTCCTTGGACAGATCGATGCCGTAGTTGTTCTTGAAGTCCTGCACCAGCCAGTCCACGATGCGCTGGTCCCAGTCGTCGCCGCCGAGGTGGTTGTCACCGCTGGTGGCCTTGACCTCCACGACGCCCTCGCCCACCTCGAGCAGCGAGACGTCGAAGGTACCGCCGCCCAGGTCGAAGACCAGGATGGTGGCCTCGGTGTCCTTGTCCAGGTGGTAAGCCAGGGCCGCGGACGTCGGCTCGTTGATGATCCGCAGTACGTTGAGCCCGGCGATCTGGCCGGCCTCCTTGGTCGCCTGGCGCTGCGCGTCGCTGAAGTAAGCGGGCACAGTGATCACCGCGTCGGTGATCGTCTCACCCAGGTACGCCTCGGCGTCCCGCTTCAGCTTCTGCAGGATGAACGCGCTGATCTGCTGCGCGGTGAACTTCTTGCCGTCAATGGAGACGGTCCAGTCGGTGCCCATCTGGCGCTTGACCGAGCGGATCGTCCGGTCAACGTTGGTCACTGCCTGCCGCTTGGCGACCTCGCCGACGAGCACTTCACCGTTCTTCGCGAAGGCGACCACGGACGGCGTGGTCCGCGAGCCTTCCGCGTTGGCGATGACCGTGGGCTCGCCGCCCTCGAGAACGGCGACGACGGAGTTGGTCGTCCCCAGGTCGATGCCTACCGCTCGTGCCATGAGTTCAGTCCCTTGTTATGATCGTGTGCCTAAGTTGAGCCTGATCGACGCAAGTTTGCCACGCCGCACTGTGCCTGGCAAGTGACTTGAGTCTGATGTACTCAACTTTGCGGATGGCTCCGATATTCCGGGTGACGTCCCAGGCAAAGTCCCTGCTAGTCAGCCCTGTTCCGGCTAGCCGGCCCAGTTGCCGGTAAGGAAGAGCAGCCCGATCGACACGCTGATGGGCACCGAGACGGCCAGGTAAAGCTGGCCGATCCAGGGGCGCCTGGCGGCGAAGGCGGCTAGCCCGCACCACAGCGGCCACAGCAGCAGGAGCGCCCGCGGCACCGACTCGTACCACACCGACGTGGCGAGTGACCCGACGGTCAGGCCCACGTACACCGCCTCGGGCCAGCGCCGGCTGGCCAGCAACGCGACCGTGGTGATCACCCCGACCGCGACGGCCAGGATCTCCAGCTGGAACACGAAGTTAACCGGGGCCGCGAACTCGTGGCTGAATCCGGCGGTCCAGGCGGTGCGGAACGTGTCGACCGGGTTGGTGAGGTGCCGGTCCCAGCCGGCCGCCTCGGCGTGCAGCCAGGCCAGCCAGTCACCGGTCACCAGCCGCAGGTACAGCTCGTACCCCGCCAGCGGCAGCAGGGCGGGGACGAACATGGCCAGGGCCCGGATGCGCCGGCCGTCGGCCCGGCGGAAGATCTCGATGACCAGCGCCGCGCACAGGAACAGCCCTTCCACCCGGATGACGCTGGCCCCGCCCGCCAGGAGCACGGCCAGCGTCCAGTGCCGGTTCCGAGCCGCCAGCCACGAGCACAGGGCGAAGGCGAGGAACAGCGACTCGGTATAGCCAACGGCCAGGAAGATCGCGGCCGGAGAGGCCACCAGGAACAGGACGGCCCGGCCGCCCGAACCCGGCTCGTAGTCCAGCTCGGCCAGGCGGCCGAGCGCGACCACCGCCACCCCTCCGGCCACGAACGAGATCAGCAGCCCCGACACGGTCCACTGCCGCACCACCAGCGCCGTGGCATGCAGCACGATCGGGAAGCCGGGGAAGAAAGCCACCTGATTGCGGATCAGGTGGGCGCCCCGGGCGAAATAGCCGTACTGGGCGATCGACTGCAGGTTCACCGCATCCCAGTTCTGCCAGAGGCCGAACCAGGGCCTGGACGCCTTCGAGGTGCCCTCCATGATCGAGACCGCGGGCCAGGTGAGTGCGAGCACGGCGCATCTGGACAGCAGCCAGATGCGCAGTATGGCCTGGTCGGCCGGGGACGGCCGCGGCATCCGGTCCAGGACCCGGCCGGCTTGCGCGGCACGGCTGGAGGCGTCTTTGAGGGTCGTCATCGGTGCCGTTCCTTGACGGCCGTAAGGCCCGGGAATGGTGGCGGCTGCGCGCTGCGATGGGTCCGAGGTTACCCGGGCGATGACCATGCGTGCGGGACAGCCTGAGCACGTCCCGTTCCGGGCTAAGTTACCAATCAGCAAGATACCGGGCAAACGGGGTAGGAGGAGCTGCCGCCTAGATCATCGGCTGTGACCCCGCCCGCGTTACGCTGGCACCGGCACCGTGCCGCCCGGCACCGCCTGGTCCGACGCCGCACCTGGAGGTCCCCGTGACCCTGCGCATCATCATCGGCCTGGCCATCACCGTGATCGCGCTGACAATCGCGGGGCGGCGGCTGTGGTGGCTCTACCGGATCGGGCGCACTGGCCAGCCCGCCCCGGAGCGGGTAGCGGCCGTCCGGACGCACCCGGCCCGGGACGCGGAGACCGAGGCCACCGAGGTGCTCGGCCAGCGCAAGCTGCTGCAGTGGCGGGTGCCAGGCATCGCGCACTTCGTCACCTTCTGGGGCTTCATCATCCTGATCCTCACGCTGATCGAGTCCTACGGGGACTTGTTCAGCCGCAGGTTCGCGATCCCGGGCATCGGGCACTGGGCGTGGGTCGGCTTCCTGGAGGACCTGATGGCGGTGGCGGTCATGGCCGGCATCATCACGTTCGCGGTGATCAGGTTCCGCCACGACCCCAAGCGCGAGGGCCGGAACTCGCGGTTCGCCGGCTCGCACACCGGCGCCGCCTGGCTCGTCCTGGTGCTGATCTTCTTGGTGGTCGCGACGCTGCTGGTATACCGCGGCGCGCAGATCGACACCGGGGTGTTCCCCTATGCCCACGACGCATTCGCCTCGCAGATCGTCGGGCACTGGCTGCACCCGCTCGGCGTGGGCACGGACAAGGTCCTCGAGACGACCTTCGTGCTGGCCCAGCTGGCGGTGGTGCTCGGCTTCCTGGTGCTGGTCACCTACTCCAAGCACCTGCACATCTTCGCCGCCCCGGTGAACGTGCTGTTCTCCCGCCGGCCGAACGGGCTGGGCGGGCTGCAGCCGATGCGCTCGGGCGGCAAGGTGCTCGACTTCGAGGAGGCCGACCCGGACACCGACATCTTCGGCCGCGGGAAGATCGAGGACTTCACCTGGAAGGGCATGCTGGACATGGCCACCTGCACCGAGTGCGGGCGCTGCCAGTCACAGTGCCCGGCCTGGGCGACGGGCAAGCCGCTGTCCCCGAAGATGGTCATCCTTGACCTGCGCGATCATGCCTTCGCCAAGGCGCCTTACCTGCTGGCCGGTTCGGAGGAAGAGCGGGACAAGCTCCCGGAGGCCGTTAAAAAAGAAGCCGACCGGCCCCTGGTCGGCGACGCAGCCGCAGGCGGCGTGATCGACCCCGACGTGCTCTGGTCCTGCACCAACTGCGGTGCCTGCGTGGAGGAATGCCCGGTCGACATCGAGCACATCGACCACATCACCGACATGCGCAGGCACCAGGTGCTGATCGAGTCGGCGTTCCCGAACGAGGCATCGGGGATGCTGAAGAACCTGGAGAACAAGGGCGACCCCTGGGGCATGGGGGAGTCCAAGCGGCTGGAGTGGACCGAGGGGCTGGGCTTCGAGGTGCCGGTCGTGGACGGCCCGATCGGCGACGACGTGGAGTACCTGTTCTGGGTCGGCTGCGCGGGCGCGCTGGAGGACCGGGCCCGCAAGACCACCCGGGCGATCGCCGGGCTGCTGCACACCGCGGGCGTCAACTTCGCGATCCTCGGGCCGGGCGAGACCTGCACCGGCGACCCGGCCCGGCGGATGGGCAACGAGTTCGTGTTCAGCATGCTGGCCCAGCAGAACGTGGAAACCCTCAACGAGGCGGGCGCGCGCAAGATCGTGGCCAGCTGCCCGCACTGTTTTAACGCGATTAGTAACGAGTACCCGCAGCTGGGCGGCAACTACGAAGTGATCCACCACACCCAGCTCCTGGCCCGGCTCATCGCCGAAGGCCGGCTCACCCCGGTGACGCCGATCGACGAGAAGATCACTTACCACGACCCGTGCTTCCTGGGCCGGCACAACCGGGTGTTCACCGCGCCGCGCGAGATCATGGAGAACGTGCCGGGCGTCCAGGCGCAGGAGATGCACCGGTGCAAGGAGCGCGGGTTCTGCTGCGGGGCGGGCGGGGCCCGGATGTGGATGGAGGAGCGGATCGGCAAGCGGATCAACGAGGAGCGGATCGACGAGGCGCTGGCCACCAACCCGGACACGGTCTCGACGGCCTGCCCGTTCTGCCTGGTCATGCTGGGCGACGCGATCGGCGCGAAACAGGGGTCCGGTGAGGCGGCCGAGTCGCTTGAGGTCGTCGATGTGGCGCAGTTGCTGGCCAGGTCGGTGGCGCCGGCCGCGGCCGCCGTGGGCGGCTCCGGGGGCCCATCCGGTGACGGCGGTCCGGCCCGCGCCGCTGGTCCGGCCGACGCCCCAGGTCCGTCCGGTACTCCCGCCAGCCCGGAGCCGCCCGCCGCCCCCGGAGCCAACTGACCCGGGAGGTCAGCAGATCGGGGGAGGGCAGTCCGCGATGGACACGCGGCGCGCTGAGTCGTTCAGCGACGGGGTCTTTGCCGTCGCCATCACCGTGCTGGTGTTCAACCTGCTGGCGATCGGCCGCGGGCCGCTCACCTACCGGGTGCTGCTGGACGCCTGGCCGCAGTACGGGGCGTACGTGGTGAGCTTCCTGACCATCGGGATCATGTGGCTGAACCACCACACGATGCTGTCGCTGGTGTCCAGGGTCGACCGGACCACCCTGGTGCTCAACACCTTCCTGCTGATGGGCGTGGTCGCCGTGCCATTCCCGACGGCCCTGGTCGCCGACCACCTCGCGGCCGGGGCCCCGCCCGGGGGCAAGGTGGCCGCGGTCGTGTACGGGCTGGTCCTGACGGCCATCTCGGTTGCGTTCTCCGGCATGTGGATCTACCTGGCCGCGCATCAGGACTCGCTGGGCGCGACCGAGATCGCGATGCCGCGGCAGGCGACGCTGCGGTTCAGCGCGGGCCTGATCGGCTATGTGATCGCCACGCTCGTCGCGGCGTTCTGGTCACCCGGCATCGCGCTGGCGATCTATGCGCTGATCGCGGTCTACTACCTGTTCGAGCATCTCCCTGGGCCCGCCCCTAGCGGCGAGCCGCCCGGCTCATCCACCTCTTAAAGATCTTGACGTCTTTCCCGCGATATCTGCCGGAACGGCGTCAAGATCTTCATGTGGCCGTGCGGACGGGGAGCCAGATGCGCACCCTGGTGCCACGGCCTGGCCAGGATTCCAGGGTCGCGCGGCCGCCGTGCGCGGCGGCGATAGCCTGCACGATGGACAAGCCGAGGCCGCTGCCGCCGCCTCCCCGGGCTGCATCGACCTTGTCCCGGCCGTCCTGCCCGCGCGGTCCGTCCCGGCCTGGCCGATCGGGATTCTGGCCGCCGCTGTCGGGCCGGTCGGTGGCCCGGTGGAACCTGTCGAACGCCCGAGCGGCGTCCTCCGCGGACATGCCGGGACCTGCGTCGGCCACCTCGATCAGCACCCCCCCGGTCAGCTGGCCGAGCCGCACTGCTACCGGCGTGGTCACCGGCGTGTGCGCCCGGACGTTGCCCAGCAGGTTGGCCAGGACCTGGCGGATCCGGGGCTCATCGACCACGGCGACCAGCCGCGGCGGCGCCTCGGCGCGCACTGGCCGCTCCGGCTCAACGGCTACCGCGTCGGCGACGGCGTCCCTGACCACGCTGGCCAGGTCGCTCTCGGTCAGGTCCAGCGAGGAGGTGCGGTCCAGCCGGGCCAGCTCAAGCAGCTCGGCGACCAGCGTGCTCATCCGCTGCGCCTCCTGCTCGATCCGGCGCATCGCGCTGGGCAGCTGGTCGGGGCCGAGCGCTCCCTGGCGGTACAGCTCCGCGTAACCGCGGATCGTGGTGAGCGGGGTGCGCAGCTCGTGCGAGGCGTCGGCGGCGAACTCGCGGACTTTCTGCTCCGAGCGCAGCCGGGCGCCGAAGGCCTGCTGGATCCGGTCGAGCATGGTGTTGATCGCGGACCCCAGCTGGCCCACCTCGGTGCGATCGCCCGCGTCGGGCATCCGGGTGGTGAGGTCGCCTTTGGAGGTGATCTCGTTGGCCGTGGTCGCCATCTTGTCGAGCGGCTGCAGGCCGCGGCCGATGAGCCATTCGCCGCCGATGGCGAGCAGGGCGACGAGCGCACCGCCGGTGATCAGCTCGGCGAGCACGAAGCCGCGCACATGATCGGTCACCGCGCTGACCGGCTGCGCGACGACGACGTAGATCCGGGGGCTGTACCTCGCTGCCGCGCCGCGCAGCTTCGGACCGCCGACCGAGTCGGGAATGGTGAACGCCTGGTCGCGCCTGAGGTAGGTGCGCAGTTCGCCGCTGGCCGCCAGCTGCCGTATCCCGGTAGCTAGCTCCTGGGTGTCCAGCTGCTGGCTGGCGGTTGCGCCGTCGGACGCGCTGCCGGTCAGCGGCGCGATGACAACGTGCGGGGTGGGCAGGTACTTGACGGTGACCTGGACGGCCGAGTAGCCGTTCGGCTTGGCACTCAGCTCAGCCGGGCTGCGGGTGGCGTCGGCCATCAGGCCCGCGCTGAATTGCTTGGTCCACTGGTTTTTCAGCACGATCGTGCTCACCGCGCCCATGATGAGCAGGAAGATCACTGTCACGCCGATGAGCAGCACGAGCATCCGCGCGCGCAGCGATAGCCGGTGTGACGTCATCATCCCCGGGCCTTCATCCTCCGGGTCCGGCCTGCCCCTGTTCCGGTGGCCGGAGGCTGTAGCCGACGCCGCGCTGGGTGTAGATCATGGGCGGCCCGAGCGGGTCAAGCTTGCGGCGCAGGTAGCTGACGTAGGTCTCGACGATCTGGGACTCGCCCGCATAGTCCCAGCCCCACACGCTCTCCAGCAGCTGGGCCCGGGTCAGGACGCGCCCCTGGTGCCGGATGAGATACGCGAGCAGCCGGAACTCGGTGGGCGAGAGTTCCACCGGGACGCCGGCCCGGTGCACGGTCCAGCGCGCCTCGTCGAGTTCCAGGTCGCCAGCGCGCAGCGGGCCTGCCTCGTCGCCCGGGCGGGTGTCCCGGCCGGTCCGCGACGCCCGCCGCAAGACCGCCCTGACCCTGGCCACCAGCGCCTCGACCGAGAACGGCTTGGTCACGTAGTCGTCGCCGCCGATGGCCAGCCCGGTGACGGTGTCGGAGGATGTGTCCCGGGCCGTCAGGAAGATCACCGGCACCTCATTGCCCCCGGTCCTCAGCCGGCGGCAGACCTCGAAGCCGTCCATATCCGGGAGCATCACGTCGAGGACGATCAGGTCGGGCCGGTCGGTTTCCGCCTGGCGCAGCGCCTCGGTCCCGTTGGCCGCCGTGCTGACCGCGCAGCCATGAAACTTCAGCGCGACCTGAACCAGCTCACGGATGTTCGGCTCGTCGTCCACGACGAGCACCTGGGGTATGCGGTCGTTGTCTGTCATGAGATACCGGGTTCATTCTTGCTTGTCGGGGCAACTGCGGCGAACCCGATCCCCGCGCAGCGCGGACGCCTGGCGGGTGGGTGGCGTGACGCCGTCGTCCGGGACAGCCGATGTCCCGGACGACGGCATCCTTCGGAGGGCGGCGCGGCCCCGTCGGCTCCTAGCTGGCCGACGAGCCGCTGGCGGGGCGGATCACGATCAGCCGGGCGTCGTTGGTGCCACTGACCACCGGACCCCCGGCGAACACCTGCTCGCCGTCGGCCAGCGCGTTCGCGGCGACCCTCTTCCCGTTTTCCCTGACCACCGTGGTGCTCACGAGATCCCAGGTCCAGGTGGTGTTGTCGGCCGAGCGGACCACCACCTGAGTGCCGCTGACGGAAGTGACAACTCCCCGCGCGAAGGCGATGGTGCGCGGACCGGTCCTGGTCTTGAAGGTGAACTGCCCGTGCAGGCCGCCAAGTGCGCGCAGGCGCACCAGGCGGCCCAGGCAGAACCGCCCGACCACCCGGGCGGCCCACGGGTGCCCGGTCGCCCGGAGCCTGATGATCACGCGCCTGCAGCGTCCGGCTGCGGCGCGGCCAGCGGGCACCGGGGTCGCGGACGAGAGCGCGGCCGCGTCGGCCGAGCCTGCGGCGGATGACGATGCGGTCACCGACGAGGTTGTGGCGGGCGCGGAGGCGGTGCCCGCCGCTGAGCCCGACGCCGGCGATGAGGCCGAGCTGAGGATGGTATTCAGCGCGGCCGCCTGGCCGGATCCGGTGGTGGCCGATGCCGGGCTGCTGGTGAGCTCAGTGACTGCCAGAGCCCCGCCGCCCGCCAGCAGCGCCGCCAGCGCGATCCCGGCGCCCCAGCGCAACGATCGCCGGCCGCCAGGGCCGCGCCGCTGGCCGCCGGCCGGGCCGAACTGCTGCGCGGGCCAGTTGTCCTGCGGGTCGCCGCTCGGCGGCTGATAAATGTTGTCCATACCTGCAGGATGACGCGACGGCCTGTGACGACCGGCAGCGGAACCTGGGAGCAGGCTGGGAACAGCCCGGCAAATGCCTCAGAACGCCGCCATGCGTGCGGAAGTTACATCCGGTCGGGAACGGGGATGCCGAGCAAGCCTAGGCCGGTGATCAGCACCCGCAAGGTCAGCGCGGACACCGCCAGCCTGCTGCTGCGCACCGAGTCGTCGGTGGCCTTCAGCACCGGGCAGCGCTCGTAGAACGCGGTGAACGCGCTGGCCGTCTCGAACAAGAATCCGGCTAGCCGATGCGGCTCAGCCGCCCGGGCCACATCGGTGACGATCGCCCCGAAGCCCAGCAAGTGCAGCGCGAGAGTCCGTTCCGTGCCGTCGGTGAGCCTGATCGGGCCGCTGGCGGCCTCCGGCTCCAGCCCGGCCCGGTGGAAGATCGAGCGGATCCGAGCGGTCGCATACTGCAGGTAAGGCCCGGTGTTGCCGGTCAGCGCGAGCATCCGGTCGAAGTCGAGCGCGTAACTCGAGTCGCGGGCCACCGACAGGTCACCGTACTTCAGCGCGCCGATCCCGACTGCCTCGGCGATCCGGCTTCGCTCGGCCGGATCGTCGTAGCGATCCTCGATGACCTTGTCAGCCCGGCCGACGGCCTCCTCGATCAGCGTGATCAGCTTGGCCTGGTCGCCGCTGCGGGTGCGCAGCCGCTGCCCGCCCGGCGCTGTGACCAGGCCGATCTGGGCGTGCTCCGCGCTGGCCGCGTCGGTCAGCCAGCCGGCCAGGCGTGCGGCGGCGAACACCATCTCCAGGTGCTGATGCTGCTCGGATCCCACCACGTAGATGATCCTGGTCGCGCCGAGATCCCTCAGCCGGTACCTGATCGCGGCCACGTCGGTGGTGTCATAGCCGTAGCCGCCGTCACTCTTGCGCAGTATCAGCGGCAGCGGGTTGCCGTCCCGGCCGGTAAAGCCCGGGGGGAACACGCAGAGCGCGCCATCGCTGATCACCGCAATGCCGGACGTCTCAAGCTCGGCGCAGACGTCGGCGAGCATCGGGTTATAGAAGCTCTCCGGGGCCATGAACTCGTCGGTCAGCGTGACCTGCAGCCTGGCGTAGATCTTGCGGAGGTACTCCATGGAGTCACCGATGAGCAGCCGCCACAGCTGCAGCGTCTCCTCGTCGCCGGCTTGCAGCTGGACGACCCGGCGCCTGGCCCGCTCGGCGAACGCCGGATCCGAGTCGAACGAGGCCCGGGCGGCCTGGTAGAACGCGGTGAACTCGCCGTCGGCGAGCTGGTCGAACGTGGCCTGCTCGCCGATGTCCAGCGCGTGCTCGATCAGCATGCCGAACTGGGTGCCCCAGTCCCCGAGGTGTGCCGCCCTGGTGACCTCGTGGCCAAGGTGCTCGAGCACTCGCACGATCGCGTCGCCGACCACCGTGGCACGCAGGTGGCCGACGTGCAGTTCCTTGGAGACGTTCGGTCCCGAGTAATCGACGACCACCTTCCGCTGCGGATCTGCCATCGCGACGCCGAGGCGGGCGTCGGCGAGCTGGCCGGCGGCCTGGGCCTCGATCCAGTCGTCGCGCAAAGTGAGGTTGATGAAACCGGGACCACTCACCTCGACGCGTTCGCACACCTCGCTGCCATCCAGATGCCTGGCCAGCCGAGCGGCGACCTCGCGCGGCGGGCGGCCGAGGCGCTTGGCCAGCGCCAGGGCCACGTTGGCCTGGAAGTCGGCGAACTGAGACGGCCTGATGACCGGATCGGCGTCGGCGTAATCGGGACCAAACTCGGCGGCGAGAGCGGCGCGCAATAGACCGGCCAGGGCCACCTCCGGATCCGTCATGGCCTCAGCTTATCGGCCAGCCGCCCGATCCCGTGCTGGCATTACCGCCGCCGGCGGGCGGCCGGCCGCCCGATCCCGCGCTGGCATTACCGCCGCCGGCAGCAGGCCGGCCGTCAGGGCCTGCGCAGGAAGTAACCGCCGCGCTGCGGGCCGAGCCGTTCCCTGATCCGTTCCGTTGTCTCGCCGGTGGCGAGGGCGGCCGCGAGCTTGCAGGCGGCAGCCGCGGTGCGGGCGGTGGCCGCCCCGTGCGCGATCACCACCGTCCCTTCGAGACCGAGCAGCGCTGCGCCCCCGTAGCCCTCGACGTCCAGCCGCGCGCTGAGCTCCCGCAGGGTGCGGCGCTGCAGGAGCGCGCCCAGGCGGGCTGCTGCTGACCCGCTCAGGGCGCTGCGCAGCTCCCGGCCGGCAAACGCCGCCGTGCCCTCCAGCGTCTTGAGGGCGACGTTCCCGGTGAAGCCGTCGGTCACGATCACGTCGACCTTGCCGGTCAGCAGGTCGCCACCCTCGACATTGCCCACGAAGCTAATCGGCTGCGCGCCGTGCGGGGGCGCGGCGTCCAGCAGCTCGTAGGCACGCCGGATGAGCTTGTTGCCCTTACCGGGCTCCGCGCCGATGGTCAGCAGGCCCACCCTTGGCTCGGAGATGGCGTGCGCGGTCTGCGCGTAGGCGACCCCGAGCTGGGCGAACTGAACCAGCATCTCCGGCTTCGGGTCGGCTATCGCGCCCACGTCCAGGAGCAGCGTCGGCCCCGGCCTGGTCGGGAGCACGACCGCGAGCGCCGGCCGGGCGACGCCGGGCAGCGGCCGCAGCCGCAGCCGGGCGGTGGCCACGATTCCGCCCGTTGACCCGGCCGAGACCACGGCGGCCGCCTGGCCGCGCCTGACCAGCTGGCAGGCGACCGCGATGCTGGATCGGGGCCGGCGCCAGCTGGCCAGGGCGCCCTCGTCCATGCCGAGCGCCTCCTCGGCGGCGACGATCCGCATCTCGTCGAGGGCTCCGTGCTTAGCCAGCAGCGGGCGCAGCAGGCCTGGGCGGCCAGTCAGTACGATGCGCAGGCCGCAGGCACGGGCTGCTTCGACGGCGCCGGCCACAATTTCCGCGGGGGCGTTATCTCCGCCCATCGCATCCACCGCGATGGAGACCGGCGGGAGCCCGCCCGGAGGCGTCTCGCCCTGCGGGCCTGCGCCCCGCGGCGAGGTATCGCTGGGCGGGCCGGAACCCTGCGGCGGAGTATCGTCTTGCTGACTTTCGCCGCGCGGTGTGCGGTCGCCCTGCTGCGCCGCGCCCCCGTACTGCGCCGCGTCTGCGCGGCGGGGCGGGCTGTCGGGCGGCATGACGCTGGCGGCGCCGCCGTCCGGACGGGGGTCGCCGGGCGAACGGCCGTCACCAGGGTCCCGCATCCGGACAGCTTCTCATTGCCCGGCTGGCTGGATATCGCCGGCATTAGTCGGCGGCGGGCTGGCTCGCGGCCGAACCGGCCTGTAGTGGCTGGCCAGCGGCGGATCTGAGCGGATGCGCGCGCATGAGCGGCCGGCCCGCTGGGTAGGCCGCCGCTACGGTCAGTGACAAATTGAAATCAAGCGATGACCAAATGTTACCAAGATGAGGGATGCGCAACCCGGCGTGCGATGTCAGCATGGAGATACCTGGGCCGAGCGGGCGGCCTTCATCTGGGGGAATATTGGGTGGCTCTCGACTACCGCAGGGAACCCTGTGCGTTCGTTGAGTGCCTTCTAAACGTGGCCATTTTGGATGGATAACCACTAACGCAGATGCTCCCATCTGCGTCCAAAGGTTGAGTGTCCCTGGCGATCCGCACCCTGCCGCCACCTGGCGAGCTTCGCGCGTCCGGCGACCCGCACCGGACGGCGACCGACGGAGGGAGATGCGTGAGCAGATATGAGCAGGCAGGGGCCGCCGCTGCGGCGGCAGGCCGCAGGTTCCGGGCGGTCACGGCCAAGCATCTCGATGCTCTGACCGAACGTGCAGGCCTGGAGCTCAGCGAGCGGCTGGCAGTGAGGGCCGTGGCCACGGTCCTCCCGTTCCGGACCAACTCCTATGTTGTTGAGAGCCTGATTGACTGGGATGCGGCACCGGAGGATCCGATCTACCGGCTGGTTTTCCCGCAGCCGGACATGTTGCCCGAGGCCGACGTCGGCAGACTCGCGGACCTGCTGGCCTGCGGCGCGCCGGAGAGCGCGCTGCGAGCCGTGGCACATAGCGTCCGGATGCGGCTGAACCCGCATCCCGCAGGCCAGCTCGCGCTCAACATCCCCGATCTGGGCGATGAGCCGGTTCCAGGAGTGCAGCACAAGTACCCGGAAACCATCCTGCTTTTCCCTAAGCAGGGTCAAACCTGTCACGCATACTGCACTTACTGCTTCCGGTGGGCGCAGTTCGTTGACGAGCCAGACATGAAGATGGCCACCGACGACATGGCCCGGGTCACCGCCTACCTCCGGAGCCATCCGGAAGTCACAAGTGTCTTGATCACCGGTGGCGACCCGATGATCATGGGTACGGACGTGCTCCGCCGCTACCTTGAGCCGCTGCTCGACCTGCGGCTTGACCACATCGAGTCGATCAGGATTGGCAGCAAGTCACTGTCTTACTGGCCGCAGCGGTTCGTCACCGACCCGGATGCCGATGACACGCTGCGCCTATTCGAACAGGTTGCCCAGTCAGGGCGCGTCCTGGCCTTCATGGCCCACTTCTCCCATCCGCGTGAACTTGAGCCGCCGCTGGTGGCCGAGGCGGTGCGGCGGATCAGGGCGTCGGGAGCCATCATCCGGACCCAGGCTCCGCTGATCAGGTCGATCAATGATGATTCGGCGGTCTGGTCGGCCTTGTGGCGGTCCCAGAGCCGGATGGGAATGGTGCCTTACTACATGTTTGTCGAGCGCGACACGGGCCCGCAGGGGTACTTCGCCGTGCCGCTGGCCCGGGGCTATGAGATCTACCGTGACGCGTACCGCACGGTGTCTGGCCTGTGCCGGACGGTGCGCGGTCCATCCATGTCAGCCACTCCGGGGAAGCTGTGCATTGACGGCGTTGTCGAAGTGGCGGGCGAGAAGGTCTTCGCCCTGCACATGATTCAGGCCCGAGACCCCGAGCTGGTCGGGAAGCCGTTCTTCGCGCGGTTTGATCCGCAGGCCATCTGGCTGTCCGACCTGAAGCCCGCGTTCAGTTCACGATTCCCGTTCGACCCGGAGCCGGAGCAACTGCCGGGCTTGTGGGCGCCTGCGGTTTTTGAGCCGGCGAGCTGACGGCTAAGCGGGCGGAGTTGGGCGCTTCGTGATCGCGAGCGAGCCACACGAACCAGCCGCGGTGGGTACGCACGGCTCCGCGCGGCGCTGAGGGCCGTCCCGAACCGGCCGATCTGTCCTCCATGCGGCGATGGCGCCCGCCCGCGGAGGGGCGCAACCATTCGGCAGGGCGGCGCCCTGCCTGTCCGTGACATCCCGGCGCGGTCACCCGCCGTGGCGATCGGCGGCCAAGCGCGGGTCACGGCAGCGACTCCCGCCGCGCCGCATGCTCACGATCCTGTCGCTGGCAGGCGGGAGGGGACCGCCATGGCCGTGCTCACGATCGGTGTCGCAAGATGCTCATGCCGAGAACGCGTAACAGACTCTGGAGGGGTCCGATGCGACGTCGAGCCTCCCGCTTCTGCGGGAGGGCATGGTCTTGACTGCGGCGCTGGCGGAAGCCTTGTCCGTCGTCCTGCTGGCGGGGGTGCTGGCTTGTGCTCTGGTGCGCCCGTGGGGCTGGCCGGAGGCAGTCCTGGCGGTCCCGGCCGCGCTCGTGCTGCTGGCCACGGGGGCGATCTCGCTGGACCAGGCCCGCGCGGTGGCGGAGCGGCTGGGGCCGGTGATCGGATTCCTGGCGGCGGTGCTCGTACTGGGTCAGTTGTGTGACGACGAAGGGCTGTTCCGGGAATGCGGGGGCTGGATGGCACGCGCCGCGGCGGGGCGGCCGCGGCGGCTGCTGCTCGCCGTCTTCATTGCCGCCTCGGTGATCACGGCGGTGCTGAGCCTGGACGCCGCGGTGGTGCTGCTCACCCCGGTGGTGTTCGTCACTGCCGCTCAGCTGGGGGCGCGTCCCAGGCCGCACGTGTATGCCTGCACCCATCTGGCGAATACCGCCTCCTTGCTGCTCCCGGTTTCTAACCTGACCAACCTGCTGGCGTTCGCGGCCAGCGGGCTGAGCTTCACCCGCTTCGCCGCGCTGATGGCGCTGCCGTGGCTGGTCGCCATCGGAGCCGAGTATGCGGTCTTCCGCCGGTTCTTTGCCTCCGACCTGGACGCCGGCGCCCAGGCCCCGCCTGCCGCCGAGCCGCCCGAGGTGCCGGTGTTCGCCGTGGCGGTGGTGGCCTGCACCCTCGCCGGGTTTGCCGTCACCTCGGTTGCCGGGGTGAACCCGGCCTGGGCGGCCCTGGCCGGCGCGGCGGTGCTCGCCGCCCGCGCCCTGGCCCAACGGCGCACCGCCCCCGCTGCCATCGTCAGAGCCGCGGATATCCCCTTCCTGTTCTTCGTGCTGGGCCTGGGGATTGTGGTCCGCGCGGTGGTCGATAACGGGCTCGCCGGGGCTCTGGGGCATCTGCTGCCCGGCGGCGTGACGCTGCCCTCGCTGCTGGCCACCGCGGCGCTGTCCGCCGTCCTGGCCAACGTGATCAACAACCTGCCCGCCGTGCTGGTGCTGCTGCCGCTGGCCGTTCCCGCGGGCCCCGGCGCCGTCCTCGCGGTACTACTCGGGGTGAACATCGGCCCCAACCTCACCTACGCCGGTTCCCTGGCCACCCTGCTGTGGCGCCGCATCGCGCGCGAGCACGACACCAGCGTCGACCTCGGAGAGTTCACCCGGCTCGGACTGCTCACCGTACCTGCCGCGCTGATCCTGGCGGTGCTGGCCCTGTCGGTTTCGCTGCACGCCATCGGAGGCTGATTCCCGTGACCGTGATCGCCTGGATCGTCGAAGGCACCTGGCCGGCCTGCGTCGACGCCGCCAGCACTCACGCCCCTGAAGGCGCCGATATCGTCTTGCTCCACGTCACCGGCCACGACATCCCCGGTGCCGCCCACGGCGCCTACGCGGGCCTGTTCGGCCGCAGCCGCCCCGACCGCGACCCCGGCACCCACCTGCAGCAGCTGGCCGCCGCCTCCGCTCAGCAGCTCCTGCAGGCAGCCGCCGACCGCCTCGGGCGGCCCTGCACCCGGCTGGAACGATCCGGGCAGATCGAGCGGGAAGTCGTTGCCGTTGCCGACGGCGCCGACCTTCTGATCCTTGCCCGCGACGGAGACCGCACCCACCTGGGACCCCGGAGCCTGAGTCCCGCCACCCGCTTCGTCATCGACCACGCACCCTGCCCGGTCCTGCTGGTCTGGCCCGAGACCCCGCCGGCCATCACCACCATCCCGCCCGCGCCTCCGCGCCGACCGCACCGCCCGGATTAGGAGCGCCGAAGGCACACGTGCGGCACCGCCGGCATCCTCGCCCTGAGCTGCATCTGACAACGTCACAAACTCAGAAGATCCAGGCTCACTACTAATCTGTCACCAACCGGCACCGAACCCCGCTCGGTTCCGCTGTCATGGGCGGCAAGTATGCTCCGCGCATGGAACTGAATGGGGTGTCGGCCATCGTCTCCGGTGGTGCGAGCGGCCTGGGCGAGGCGACGGTGCGCGGGCTGGCGGCGGCAGGCTGCCGGGTGGTCGTCGCCGACCTTAGCGAGGAGCGGGGCAAGGCGGTCGCCGATGAGGTGGGCGGCGAGTTCGTCAGGACCGACGTCTCCGATGAGAGCTCGGTGCAGGCTGCCGTGGACGCGGCGGCGGCCGCGGGGCCGCCGCTACGGGTCGCGGTGAGCTGCGCGGGCATTGGCTGGGCGGCCCGCACCGTCGGCCGGGACGGATCACCCCACGACCTGGCGCCTTACCGCAAGGTCATCGACGTCAACCTGATCGGCACCTTCAACCTGATGCGGCTCGCGGCGGCGGCGATAGCCAAGACGCCGCCTGCCGACTCGGACGGACTCCGGGGCGTGATCATTAACACCGCCTCGATCGCCGGCATCGAGGGGCAGACCGGCCAGGTCGCCTACTCCGCGTCCAAGGGCGGAATCATGGGCATGACCGTGCCCGCCGCCCGCGACCTGGCCGCGATCGGCGTCCGGGTCAATACGATCTGCCCGGGCATCATCGACACGCCCATCTACGGATCGGGGCCGGAGAGTGAGGAGTTCAAGGCCAAGCTGGCGGCTCCGGTGGTCTTCCCCAAGCGGATGGGCACCGCCGCGGAGTTCGCTCACCTGGTGCGGGCGCTGATCGAGAATGACTACCTCAACGCCGAGGTGATCCGTTTCGACGGCGGCGTCAGATTCCAGCCCAAGTAAGCCCGGCGGACCAGCGGGGCCTGATCAGCCAGCGGGCCGGCGGGCGCCGGACGAGCACGAGTGCCTGATGAGCGGGTGCCTGATGAGCAAGCGAGGTAGTGATGGCTGATGCAGTGGTCACTGAGGTGGCCGACGGGATCGCGGTCATTACGATCAACCGGCCTGAGGCGCGCAACGCGGTCAACGGCGTGGTAGCCCGCGGCATAGCCGCCGCGATCGAGGAATTCGATGCCAGCAGCGACGTCCGGGTGCTGGTGCTCACGGGGGCGGGCGGCAGCTTCTGTGCTGGCATGGACCTGAAGGGCTTCCTGGCCGGTGACGCTCCGGTGGCCGACGGCCGCGGTTTCGCCGGGATCACGGAGAGCCCTCCGCGCAAGCCGGTCATCGCGGCGGTAGAGGGCTACGCACTCGCGGGAGGTTTCGAGATCGTCCTGGCCTGCGACCTCGTGGTGGCCAGCGATGAGGCAAAGTTCGGCCTGCCTGAAGTCCGGCGCGGACTGGTCGCCGGCGCGGGCGGGCTGCTGAGGCTGCCCCGCCGGGTCCCTTACCACCTGGCCATGGAGATCGTCCTGACCGGCGAGCACTTCCCGGCCGCCCGGCTGGCCGAGGCGGGCCTGGTCAGCCGGCTGGTACCAGCAGGCGAGGCCCTGGCCGGGGCCAGGGAGCTCGCGGCACGGGTGGCTCAGGGCGCCCCGCTGGCCCTGGCCGCCAGCAAGCGGGTCATTGTTGAGTCCGCGGACTGGGACAGCGCTGAGGCCTTCGCCCGGCAGGGCGAGATCATCAATCCGGTCTTCGGCTCCGCAGACGCGATCGAGGGCGCGGTCGCCTTCGCCGAGAAGCGGCCCGCGGTCTGGCGCGGCGAGTGACCGGCGCGGCACGAGACGTCACCGGATCTTTATCGGGATGTAACCGCCCACCGTCGGCCGATTGCCTGCCGTCTCCGGGGCCGGTAACCGGCCTTCGACGCTGACCCGCTGCATTGGGCGCCCGCGGTCAGTAGGCTGGTGCCTCCCGGTCCGGAGAGCAGAACCTGCGGTGGGATCAGCGGGCCTGCATTCGCGGCTGGTGCGGCTGGCGCGGCGGGTTCGCGGGCCAATGGGGGCCAGGGCAGCAGCGGCAGCGCCGCCCGGGCAGCGGCACACCGGAGGCCGCCGTCCGGCCGCAGGTCAGCAGCGGCTGCCACGCCGCGGTGAGCTGCGGAAATAATGCGCACCGGGCCAGGTCTCCTAGGCTTTCCGGCAGGGCAGCGTGGCCAGGCGACGAGGGAGATGAGAATGACGGCTCCGCGGATCAGCGTTGTTGTGCCGTTCTACAACAACGAGGACCTGCTTGGTGACTGCCTGCAGTCAATCGCGGGCCAGACCTTCACTGACCTCGAAGTCATCATGGTGGATGACGGCTCGTCCGACGGCAGCGTGGCCATCGCGCAGGCTCGCGCGGCGTCCGATCCGAGGTTCAAGCTGATTCAGGTCCCCAACGGCGGGCCCGGCTACGCCCGCAACCGCGGCATCGAGCACGCCACTGGCGAATTCCTGGCCTTCGTTGACGCCGACGACATGCTACCGAGTTACGCCTACTCCAGGATGCTGCACACCCTGGAGGGATCGGGCTCGGATTTCGTCTCCGGCAACGTGGAGCGGATGGGGCCCGCCGGGATTGCCCAGTCAATCCTGCATTCCCGCGCCATTAAGGGCCGGCAGATCAGGACGCACATCAGCAGGACGCCGCAGCTGTTCTGGGACGTGTCCGTGTGGAACAAGCTGTTCCGCAAGGCATTCTGGGACGCCAGCGGCCTGTCCTTTCCCGAGGGCATGCTCTGGGAAGACCTGCAGGCCATGACGAGGGCGCACGTCCTGGCCAGGGCCGTCGACGTGATCCCGGACACGATCTACTACTGGCGCGAGCGCGGCAAGGGCCAGCTGTCGATCACTCAGTCCCGGACGGACATCACCAATTTCAGGGACCGGATCACCGCGCTGACCGCCATCGACCGTTTCCTCGCCGAGCGCGGCTCGCCCAAGCTGCTGCGTGAGCATCAGCGCAAGGCGCTCCTCAATGACCTATGGCTGTATGTCTCTGACCTGTCGAGGACCAGCGACGAGTACCAGGCCGAGTTCCTCGAGCTCACCGGCAAGTACCTGGCCCAGGTCGACCGGCGGGTGCTCGCGAAGCTGCCCTCGACCCACAAGCTCGCCTACTACCTGGTCGCCACCCGCCAGCTGGACCAACTGATCGAGTTCAACGCCTGGCAGCAAGGGCAGCCGATCAAGACCATCCCGGTGGTCAGGCGGTTCGGCAGGCTCCGCGCCGACCTGCCGTTCCGCAAGGACCGCGCGCTGAAGATACCGGGCCGGATCTACCGGCCGCACTGGCGGGAACTCGATCCGTTCGTCCGGGTCGAGCGCATCAGCTGGGAGGGGAACAAGCTCGTCGTCTCCGGCGCCGCGTTCGTGCCTTCGATCAGCATCACCAAGCGCAGGCATACGTCCAAGATCGTCATCCTGCGCGCGGCCGGCCGGCGGCTGCCGCCGATCGTCACGATCGCCCGGTCGGTTCCGCATTCCGAGGCCACCATATGGTCGGGCCAGAGGCGTTACTCCTACGACTGGGCGGGCTTCCGCCTGGAGATCAACCCGAAGCGGTTCCGGATCGGCCGCCGCTGGCTGACCGGGGACTGGGACAGCCTGATCCTGGTCAGGGGGCGCGGCGTGTGGCGGCCGGCCCGGCTGCACACTCCGATCCGCGGCTCAGCCGAACGGCCGGAATTCCGTGAAGTAGCCCCCGGGATCCGGTTCGGGGCCCGCTGGGTGCGACGGCAGCTGCATATCCAGGTGCTGGACACGCCCGCCGTGCTGCGGGGCTGCCAGCAGTCAGGCGGCAATCTCGCCATCGAGGTGGACGTCGTCGCGGCACAGCCTGCCAGCGCCGCTCACCTGGTCCTGACCTGGCCGAATGGCGCGGCGACCCAGCGGTTCGCGGCGACCGCCACCCAGCTGGAGGCCGGCCGAGACTGCGCGGCGAGGTACCTGTCGCCGCGGCGCGCCCGCCTGGCCAGGCCGCCGCCGACGCGCAGGATGCGGCCGATGACGCGGCGCTCGAGTGGGACCTGCAGGTCGAGACGGACAGCCGGGGCCCGGTACGGGTGGCGTACCCGGCCGGCTTGCCTGAGTTCAGGCACCATCTCGGGACCAGGGAAATCGGCGTTGAGCGGGCCAGTGACGGCAACGTGATCATCGTCGGCCGGGGAGTCCGGCCCGTGATCGACCACCACGCGTGGAGCGAGGACGGCCTGCTCACGCTGACCGGCAGCTTCCCGGCGGAAATCGAGGGCCGTTTCCAGACCGTGCTGCGCCGGCGCGGGTCGACCGATCAGCACCTGACCGGGTTCGTCAGGGACGGCGACCGCTTCACGATCGAGATCCATCCCACCGGGCTGCCGTCATTCGGCCAGTTGCTGCCGCTGCGGGATGGCTCATGGGAAATCATGGTGCGCCACGCCGATGACGCTGGCGATCAGCTAATGGTGCCCAGCTACGATCACGCGCGGCTATCGGATATCGACGAGAAGAAGTTTGTGTTCGGGCCGAAGACCTACCGGTTCTCCACGATCGGCTACGACATGCCGGTCATCCTGGTCAGCGCGGCGCTCAGGCTCGCTGAGCAGGGCCGGGTCCCGCGGCGGGTGCTGCGCGGCGTCTACTACCCGCTGCAGATGAAGCTCCCGGTCAGGGATGCGGTCATGTTCGTCAGCTGGAAGGGCAAGCAGTGCGGCGACAACCCCAAGGCGATCGCCGATGAGCTGCGCAGGCGCGGCGACGACCGGGAGCACATCTGGGTAGTGGCGGACTGGTCAGTGCCGGCCCCCGAAGGCGCCCGGGCGGTGCTGACCAACACCGAGGAGTACCTCGAGGCGCTGGGCCGGTCCCGCTATCTGATCGCCAACGACGACATGCCGGGCGCGTACCAGAAGCGGGACGGCCAGATGTACGTGCAGACCTGGCACGGCACGCCGCTGAAGCGCATCGGGTTCGACATCGACCAGCCGCAGTTCATCTCAGGTACCGGTTACTTCGATCACCTGGCCAGGGACGTGGCCAGGTGGGACCTGCTGCTGTCGCCCAATCCGTTCAGCACGGCCATCATGCGCAGGGCATTCCACTACGACGGGGAGATCTGCGAATCCGGGTACCCGAGGAACGACGTCCTGGCCAGTGCCGAAGTCGGCCAGATAGCGGAGGACGTGCGGCGGCGGCTCGGGCTGCCGGACGGCAAGAAGGTGGTGCTTTACGCGCCGACCTGGCGCGACAACCAGTACTACGCCTCCGGCCGGTACCGTTTCGACTTCAGGTTCGACCTGGAACGAGCCTGGCAGAAGCTGGGCGACGACTACGTGATCCTGGTTCGCGGCCATCATCACATGGCTGACGACGTGCCGGCGGGCCGGCCTGGTTTCACGGTCAATGTGACCCGCTATCCGGACATCTCCGAGCTCTTCCTGGTGAGCGACGTCCTGGTGACCGACTACTCGTCAGTGATGTTCGACTTCGCGCCGACCGGCAAGCCCATGCTGTTCTTCACCTACGACCTCGAGCAGTACCGGGACAACCTGCGCGGCTTCTACTTCGACTTCGAGGCCGAGGCCCCTGGCCCGCTGCTGGCCACCTCCGATGAGGTGATCGCGGCGATCGGCGACATCCGCGCCGTCGCGGCCGGCCACCGCGCCGCGTATGCGGCGTTCACCGCGAAGTTCTGCCCGCTGGATGACGGCAAGGCCAGCGCGAGGGCCTGCGACCGGATCTTCGGCACCTGAACGGCCGCAGGCTCAGGGGGACGTGGCCGCAAAGCGCCGGCCCGGCGCGTAGGTGTGCAGCCGCTGACGCAGCTTCTCCCGGCCACGGTGCAGCCGCGACATCACCGTGCCGATCGGCGTGCCCATGATCTCCGCGATCTCCTTGTACGGGTAGCCCTCAATGTCGGCCAGGTAAATCGCCACCCGGAATTCCTTCGGCAGGTCCCGTAGCGCCCGCAGCACATCGGAGTCGGCCATCCGGCCCAGCGCCTCGGCCTCGGCCGACGCCGCGGGCGGGCTCAGCGGGTCGGTCCCGACCTGCCAGTCCTCCTGAAAGTCGATGCCGAGCGGCTGAACCGGCTCGCGCCGCCTCCGCCGGTAGTTATTGATGAACGTATTCGCGAGGATCCGGTGCAGCCAGGCCCGCAGGTTGGTCCCCGGCTTGAACTGATGGAACGCCGCATAGGCCTTGACGAACGTCTCCTGGACGAGGTCCTCGGCGTCGCTGGCGTTCCTCGTCATGCGGAGGGCGGCTGGATAAAGCTGACCAAAATAGGGCATAACATCACGCTCAAAGCGCATATCCCGTTCTGGTGTCTGCTCTTTGTTCCCCATCGCCGCTCCATCCCTGGTTAAAGACAACCTAATAGACGCAGCAGCAGGTCGTCACGATGCGTGATCCGGTAACATTGTCTGCGGGGTCATAAACACCTACAAAAGCGGATACTTCCCTCTCGGACTAAGCGACGGAGTTACGCTCTGCGTAAAACGTCCGGATCAAATCCAGCCGTGGTACCACATTCGGGCCAGCCAGGAACTGTACGGGACGACCTTCGCGGCGAATACCGGATACATGTAATAGAAATCCGCCAGCACCGCCAGCAGGTAGACGCCGGCCACGATGGCGCCGGTCGCGCGGCGCACCGGGCTGGCCAGCGACGGCCCGATGATCAGCCCGAGGCACAGCGTGATCGCGATGACGAGAAACGGGTCGAAGGCCACCGCGTAGAACGAAAACTCGGTCCGGTGATCGTGCCAGGCAAACCAGAACCATGGCAGCCAGCCAGCCGCGACGCTGACTAGCACCGCGCCCGCGCGCCAGTCCCGGCGGGCCAGCCACCACACGGCGCAGGCCGCCAGCGCCGGGATCGACGCCCACCAGATCAGCGGGGTGCCGAGGGCCAGGACCTCCTGCGAGCAGCTCTTGGCCCCGCAGGTATTCGGGGTCGCGTAGTAAAACGAGACCGGCCTGCTCATCATCAGCCAGGTCCACGGCTGCGACTTGTACGGGTGGCCCGCGTCGAGGGTGACGCTGAAGTGCCACATCGCCAGCGTGTACTGATACAGCGAGTCCAGCGCGGACAGCACCGGGGTATGGTCGCCGTGCTGCGCGGCCCAGTTCCTGTCGTAGCCGACCGTCCCGGCGAACCAGCCGCTATAGGAGGCCAGGTAGGCGGCGAGCGGCAGCAACCCGAACGTGACCGGCAGCCAGCTCGCGTCCCGCACCAGCGCGCCGCGGACATACCTCGTGAACCCGGCCGCCCGGCGGGCGCCTATGTCCCACGCGATAGCCAGGCACCCAAAGGCCGCTATGTAGTAGATACCGTTCCACTTAGACGCGCACGCACAGCCGAGGCAGAGTCCCGCAGCCACCCGCCACCACCGGAAACCGAGCCGCGGCCCGGCGTCGTCGGCGGTGCCGCTGGCCGCCGCGTCCGCGATCTTGGCTCGCGCGCGGTCCCGGTCGATCACCAGGCAGCCGAAGGCCGCCAGGACCCAGAACATCACGAAGATGTCAAGCAGCGCGGTCCGGCTCATCACGAGCTCGAGCCCGTCCAGCGCCAGCAACAGCCCGGCGACGCAGCCGAGGAGCGTCGAGCGGGTCATCCGGCGGGCGATCCTGGCCGTCATCAGGATGGCCAGGGACCCGACCACGGCCACGGCGAACCGCCAGCCGAACGGGGTCAGGCCGAACAGCCACTCGCCGACCGCGATCGCCACCTTGCCGAGCGGCGGATGGACCACGAACTCCCCGCCGGCGGCGAAGATGTTGGTGTTGCCGTGGGCCAGCAGCGCGTCCGCGTTTTTGACATGGTTGATCTCGGCGCCGTGCCGAAGGATGCCGTAGGCGTCGCCCACGTAGTAGGTCTCGTCGAAGACGATGGACGGGGGAACACTGAGCCTGTTGAAGCGCAGGAAGGCGCCAAGCGCGGTGACGAGGAGCGGGCCGGCCCAGCCCCAGAAGGCGCTGCCTGCGATCGGGGGCACCAGCCGGGCCCGGAGGTCAGCGCCCCGGTCCTCCGCCGCCGTATCGGCCAGCGGCTCGGCCTCGTTTGCCATCATCGAGTGCCATCGTAGGGGCGGCGGGCACTAACGTGGGCGGCGGAGCGGAACGTGGCGGCGCTGCGCGCGGGGACACCGCGGCGCAGGACCCCGGTGGCGGCCCGGCCGGCGGCCCGGCCGGCACGCTGACCCTGGCGGCGGTGCCGATCGGCCAGCCCGCGGACGCCTCCGGGCGGCTGGCGGAGGCGCTGCGGTCCGCGCCGGTGATCGCGGCCGAGGACACCCGCAGGCTCCGCAGGCTGGCGGCCTCGCTCGATGTCGCGCTGACCGGCCGCGTGGTGTCCTACTACAACGAGGTCGAGACGGAGCGGGCGGCGGTGCTGCTGGCCGAGCTCCAGGCCGGCCGGGACGTCCTGCTGGTCACCGACGCCGGCATGCCGGGCGTGAGCGATCCGGGTTACCGGCTGGTAACGGCGGCGGCCGCTCATGGCGTCCGGGTCAGCGTGCTGCCCGGGCCGTCCGCCGTCACCGCCGCGCTGGCCGTCTCCGGGCTGCCCAGCGACAGGTTCTGCTTTGAGGGCTTTCCGCCGCGGCGGGCCGGCGAGCGGGCACGCCGGTTCGCTGAGCTGGCCGCCGAGCGCCGGACGCTGATCTTCTTCGAGTCGCCGCGCCGGCTGGGCGTCACCCTGGCCGGTCTGGCCGAGGCCCTCGGCGGGGCGCGGCGGGCGGTGGTCTGCCGGGAGCTCACCAAGACGCACGAGGAGGTCAGGCGAGGCACCCTGGCCGAGCTGGCGAGCTGGGCGGCGGCCGGTGTGCTGGGCGAGATCACGGTTGTGGTCGAGGGAGCCGCGGCGGGCGCCCGCGTCGGCCAGCGGCCGATGCCGGCGCCGCTGCGGCCGAGGTAGAGCGGCGGGTGGCGGCCGGGGCCCGGCGCAATACGGCGATCGCCACCGTGGCGGCTGAGCACGGGATAGCGAAACGGGAACTCTACGACGCTGTCGTACAGCACCGGTCGGTCCGGCCGGGGGGTTCGGCAGTGCCGGGCGCCGGCCCGGGCTGCTCGCAGCAGCCGGACGGTGGCTGAGCCGCGGCCGCGGCCCTGCGCGGCAGGCCAGGCTCTAGGCTGGAGGCCATGTCCCCTACCAGCCGTCACATCCTGGCCGCACCGGCCTGGCCGTACGCAAACGGCCCGCGCCACATCGGGCACGTATCCGGGTTCGGGCTGCCGTGCGACATGTTCGCCAGGTACCAGCGGATGGCCGGCCACCAGGTGCTCATGGTCAGCGGCACTGACGAGCACGGCACCCCGATCCAGGTGCAGGCCGACTCCGAGGGAGTAACGGCCCGCGATCTCGCCGACCGGTACAACCGGGTCATCGCCGAGGATCTGACCGGCCTGGGCATGTCCTACGACCTGTTCACGCGGACCACGACGCGCAATCACTACGCGGTCGTCCAGGAGATCTTCACCGGTCTGTACCGCAACGGCTATATCTTCCCGCGGGCCACGATGGGCGCGATCTCGCCGTCGACCGGACGGACGCTGCCCGACCGCTACATCGAGGGCACCTGCCCGATCTGCGGCTACGACGGGGCGCGCGGGGACCAGTGTGACAACTGCGGCAACCAGCTCGACCCGGCTGACCTGATCAATCCGCGCTCGAGGATCAACGGCGAGAAGCCGGAGTTCGTGGAGACCGAGCACTTCTTCCTCGACCTGCCCGCCTTCGCCGACGTGCTCGGCAGCTGGCTGCAGGGCAAAAGCGGGCAGTGGCGCCCCAACGTCCTGAAGTTCGCCCTCAACCTGCTGGGCGACCTGCAGCCCCGGGCGATCACCCGTGATCTCGACTGGGGCGTGCCCATCCCGCTGCCTGGCTGGCGGGACCGGCCGGACAAGCGGATCTACGTCTGGTTCGACGCGGTGGTCGGGTACCTGTCGGCCTCGGTCGAGTGGGCGCGCCGGTCCGGCGATCCGGACGCCTGGCGGGCCTGGTGGCAGTCGCCGGACGCCGAGGCGTATTACTTCATGGGCAAGGACAACATCGTCTTCCACGCCGAGATCTGGCCGGCCATGCTGTTCGGCTACGACGGGCAGGGCAGCAGGGGCGGCGTTCCCGGGGATCTCGGCGCACTCAACCTGCCGACCGAGGTGGTCTCCAGCGAGTACCTGACCATGGAGGGCCGCAAGTTCTCCTCCTCGCGCGCGGTGGTCATCTACGTCCGGGACTTCCTGGCCCGCTACGACGTCGACGCGCTGCGCTACTACATCGCGGTCGCCGGTCCGGAGAACCAGGACACCGACTTCACCTGGGCCGAGTTCGTCCGGCGTAACAATGATGAGCTGCTCGCCAACTGGGGGAACCTGGTCAACAGGTCGGTCTCGTTCGCCGCCCGCAACATCGGCGCGATCCCGGAGGCCGGCCAGCTGACCGAAGCCGACTCGGACATCCTGCAGCGCTCCCGGGGGGCGTTCGCCACCGTCGGAGAGGCGATCGGCCGGTCCAGGTTCAAGCTAGCGACCACCGAGGCGATGCGGACGCTGGCCGAAGCCAACAAGTACCTTTCCGACCAGGCGCCGTGGAAGCTGCGCGAGTCCGATCCTGACCGGATGCGGACCATCTGTCACGTGGCGTTGCAGCTCGTCGACGATGGGAAGACGCTGCTGACCCCGTTCCTGCCGCGGTCTTCGCAGAAGGTCTTCGAGATGCTCGGCGGCACCGGCGTGTGGTCGGGGATGCCGCGGATCGATGAGGTCCATGAGGACGGCGGCGCCGGCTACCCGGTGATCACCGGCGAGTACGCCACGGCGGCCCGCTGGGAATCGGCGCCGATCCGGCCGGGTACCCCGCTAGCCACGCCCACTCCGCTGTTCGCCAAGCTCGACCCGTCCGTGGCCGCCGAGGAAGTTGCCCGGCTGGAGCAGGCGTGAGCGGCGTTGGTCCGGCTGAACAGCCCCAGCCGGTCCAGCCGGTCCAGCCAGCCCGGCCGGTCCAGCCAGCCCGGCCGGTCCAGCCGGTCCAGCATGCCCGGCCGGTCCAGCCGGTCCAGCCTGAACGGCTTGCTGCGGATGTGGCCTGTGGTTGAGCGGCCTGTGGTTGAGCGGCCTGTGGTTGAGCGGCCTGTGGTTGAGCGGCCTGTGATTGAGCCGCCTGCGGCTGAGCCGACCGCGGCTGAGCGGGCTGCAGCAGAGCGGCGCCAGCGCGGCTGGCCCCCGCTGCCCGAGCCACTGCCCCGGCCGGCGCTCGACAGCCACTGCCACCTCGACCTGATCGAGCGCCCGGTGACCGAGGTGCTGGCCGACGCGAGGTCGGTGGGCATCGCCCGGGTCGTGACGGTCGGCTGCGATGTGCCCTCCTCGCGCTGGGCGGCCAGCTGCGCAGGCCAGTATCCGGATGTCTACGCGGCGGTGGCCATCCATCCGAACGAGACGGCTCGGGCGGCCTCGTCCCCGGCCGAGCGCGACGCCGTGCTCGCCCAGATCGCGGCCCTCGCCGAGCTTGACCAGGTGCGGGCCGTCGGCGAGACGGGGCTCGACTACTACCGGGACAGCGCCGGGCCGCGGCTCCAGCAGGAATGGTTCCGCGCGCACATCCAGATCGCCAAGCAGGCCGGGAAGGCCCTGATGATCCATGACAGGGACGCCCACCACGATGTGCTGCGGATTCTCGATGAGGAGGGGCCGCCAGAGCAGGTGATCTTTCACTGCTTCTCTGGAGATGCCGCGATGGCCAAGCGCTGCGCGGACGCCGGGTACGTGATGAGCTTCGCCGGCAACGTGACGTTCGCCAGTGCACAGCCGCTGCGTGATGCCGCGGCAGCGGCGCCCGCCGAGGCGATCCTGGCCGAGACGGACGCGCCCTTCCTGACTCCGATGCCGAACCGGGGCAAGCCCAATTCGCCGGCCATGGTGGCCGATACGCTGCGCGCGCTCGCCGAGGTCAAGCAGATGCCGGTGGCCGATCTGTGCGCGGCCGTCGCCGCGACCGGGGAGCGGCTCTTCGGGCCGTGGCGGGCCTAAGGCGGTGCCAGCCTCCAGAGCCGCGCTGACCATCGGAGCCATGGCGGCTGTCGGGGTGGCGGCGGCTATCGGGGCGGCGGCGAACGGTGGACCTGGGGCGGGTGCCGGGGCCGTAGCGGGTGCCAGAGCCATGGCGGCTGTCGGGGCCGCGGCGTGAGCGCGGGAGTGGTCCCGCTCGGGCCCGTCGATATCAGGCAGATCGCGGCCAGGCTCGGCGTCGTCCCGGCCAAGCGGCTGGGCCAGAACTTTGTCATCGATGCGGGAACCGTCAACCGGATTACGGCTTTGGCGGCGTTGCAGCCGGATGAGACCGTGCTTGAGGTGGGACCCGGCTTCGGATCACTCACCCTGCCGCTGCTGGCGGCGGCCGGCCGGGTCGTCGCGGTCGAGGTTGATCCGGTGCTCGCGGCCGAACTTCCGGTCACCGTCGCCGCCCGCGCACCCAGGCTGGCCAGCCGCCTCGAGGTAGTGACCGCGGACGCGGCCCGGGTGACTGAGCTGCCGGGACCTCCGCCGACCGCGCTGATAGCCAACCTCCCCTACAACGCGGCGGTGCCAGTTCTACTGCACCTGCTGGCCACCGTCCCCTCGATTCGCCGCGGCCTGGTAATGGTTCAGGCTGAAGTCGCTGAGCGGATGAGCGCTGGGCCTGGTACCCGGGTCTACGGGGTCCCCTCGGTGAAGTTGGCGTGGTTCGCCGACGTCAGGCGGGCGGGCTCGGTGCCGCGCACGGTGTTCTGGCCGGTGCCAAGGGTGGACTCAGGACTGGTCGCTTTCACCAGGCGTGACCCACCGCTGGTCCCGCTTCCCGCCGCCACCATCGCTCCCGCGGCCGCCTCTGCCACCGCCACCATCGCTCCCACGGCCGCCTCTGCCACCGCCACCGCTGATGCGCCGGCCGCTGCCGCCGTTACCACCACTGTCACCGTTCCCACGGCGGTTGACGTCGCCGGCCCAGACCTGGCCGCTCCGCGCCTGGTCATCCATGATCGCGACGACTTTTCCGCGATAGCCACTGAAAAGTCGTCACGATCACGGGAGTCGGGCGCTGGGGCCGCCGATATTGAGGGGGATTGGCCTGATGTGGTGGCCACCCGCGCCCCCGCGACCCGACAGCCAAGCCGGGAGGAGGTCTTTACGGTGGTGGACGCTGCGTTCTCGCAACGGCGCAAGACGCTGCGAGCCGCCTTGTCGTCGTGGGCGGGTTCTGCAGCAGCGGCAGAGCAGATACTCAGGGACGCGGGGATAGATCCGGCGCTGCGGGGCGAGTCGCTCGGGGTCGCCGAGTTCGCCAGGATCGCGCTGGCCGGCCGCAGCCACACTCGCCCCGGCGACCGTAGCCGTGCTCCGAACGGCGCGGCCAGCCACCGTGGTGCGGGTGGTGGTGCCGACGCGGGTGGTGGCGCCGATGCGGCTGGTGCCGCCGACGCGGGTGGCGGCGCCGACGCGGGTGGCGGCGCCGACGTGGGTGGTGGCGGTGGTGGTGCGGGTGGTGGCGCCGACCCGGCTGGTGGTGCCGACCCCGGGTGGTAGCGATGGTGGTGCGGCCGGTGGGGACCGTGGTGCGACTGGTATTGACAGCGGCGCAGCGGGTAGCGATCGCGGTGCTGTCCGTAGCGACTTCAACGCTGCTGCGCCCTCAGGGCTGATCCCTCAGGGCGCTTCTTTAACCCTGGTCACAAGATCCGCCTGTACAACAGGGACCGTCAGCGCTGCAGGCTGATGGATTCGGGAATCGATACGGGAATTCCTTACCGATTCCCGAATCCATCAGGTCGCGGTCCAAGAGCGCGGGCCGGGTGAACCAGTGATATTCAGGCGATCCGGCGGCTAGTCAACCGTGGGGGCCCGCATAACATCGTCTGGTCGTGACAGTGACTCCTGTGACCGCGCGGGTACCCGCGAAGGTGAACCTCCAGCTAGCCGTCGGGCCGCCTCGGGCCGACGGCTATCACGATCTGGTAACCGTGTTCCATGCGGTGTCGCTTTTCGACGAGGTCACGGTCCGGCCGGCTGACCGTACCAGGGTGGTAGTGACGGGGACCGGCGCCGGCTCGGTGCCCAGCGGGCCAACGAACCTGGCCGCCCGCGCCGCGAAGGCGCTGGCCGAGGCCGCCGGATCACGGCGCCGCGGCAAGGCAGCGGTGCTGATCGAGATCCGCAAGCGGATCCCAGTGGCGGCCGGGCTGGCTGGTGGTAGCGCCGATGCCGCGGCCGCCCTCGTCGCTTGCAACCAGTTGTGGCACGCCGGAGCTTCCCCGCAGGACCTGCAGGCGGTGGCCGCGGAGATCGGCAGCGATGTCCCGTTCGCGCTCCTGGGCGGCACCGCCGTCGGCCTGGGCCGGGGCGAGCAGCTCACTGCCGCCCTGGTCGCCGGCGTGTATCACTGGGTGCTAGCGTTCGCCGCGGGCGGGCTGTCGACGCCTGAGGTGTACGCGGCCAGTGACCGGCTCCGGGCAGCCCGGGCCGCCGACGTAACGGCGGCCGTCGCGGCTCCGCCAGGTTCCATACCGGTTGACGCAGCGCCCGGGGCGGCGGCACCAAGTCGGCGGTCGGTGCCGCCCGACGGTCCGCGGTCGGGCGGGGCGGCGGATCCGTCAGCAGGTACGGTCGCCGGTCCGCGGTCTGGGGCGTCGGGTGGTCCGCGGTCTGGGGCGTCGGGTGGTCCGCGGTCTGGCGCTGGCGGTCCGCGGTCTGGCGCCGGCGGTCCGCTGTCTGGCTCGGCTGGCGCCGCCGCGCCGCAGCTCAGTACCGCGCTGATGACGGCGTTGCGATCAGGTGATCCGGAAGCGGTAGGCGCCCAGCTGGCGAATGATCTGCAGGCCGCGGCGCTTTCACTGCGTCCCGCGCTGCGGCGGACGCTCACCGCGGGCCGCGAGCTTGGCGCCCTGGGCGCGATCGTCTCCGGATCGGGTCCGACCTGTGCCTTCCTGGCAGCGGATGCGGCGCACGCCCGGGACCTCGCGGTCTCGCTGACTGGCGCTGGGGTCTGCCGCGCTGTCGTCAGCGTGAAGGGGCCAGTGGGCGGCGCGGCGGTCGTGGCCGCAGGAGAGCCGGCGTGAACCTGGTCAACCTGGAGGCAGCCGTGAAGGCTTACGGCCCTCGGGTGCTGCTGGACGGGGTCTCGCTCGGAGTGTCGGCCGGAGAAAGGATCGGCGTGGTCGGCCGCAATGGCGCGGGCAAGACGACGCTCCTGGCCGCGCTCGCGGGCACCGCTCAGCTCGACTCCGGGCGGGCGACCCGCGCCCGTGATGCGCGGCTTGGCTACCTGCCGCAGCGTGCGGAAGTGACCGGATCGGTGCGGGAACTCGTCTTCGGAAGCCTGTCCGAGCACGAATGGGCCGCGGATGCGCGCAGCCGTGGCGTGGTGGCCGCGCTGCTTTCCGGTATCGATCCCGAGGCTGCTGTCGAGCGGCTGTCGGGAGGCGAGCGCCGCCGGGCAGCGCTGGCCGCCCTGCTGCTTGGCCCGCACGACCTGCTGCTGCTCGACGAGCCGACCAACCACCTGGACCTGGAGGCGATCCGCTGGCTGGCCGGGTACCTCAGCGACCAGGCCGGGGCGGTGGTGGTGGTCACGCACGATCGCTGGTTCCTTGACGCGGTGACCGAGCGCACCTGGGAGGTCGGCGACGGGCAGGTGCATTCCTACGAGGGCGGTTATTCCGCTTATGTGCTCGTCCGGGCAGAGCGGGCCAGGCTCGCTGAGGCCGCCGACCGAAGGCGGCGCAGCCTGCTGCGCAAGGAACTTGCCTGGCTGCGGCGGGGGCCGCCGGCCCGCACCAGCAAGCCCAAGTTCCGGATCGAGGCGGCCAGCGCGCTGATCGCGGACGAGCCAGCGCCCCGGGACAGCGTCCAGCTGGCCCGGATAGCCGCGGCGCGCCTCGGCAAGACCGTCATCGACATCGAGCACGGATATGTATCAGCTGGCGATCGGGTGCTGCTTGACCATGTGACCTGGCAGCTGGGTCCCGGTGACCGGGTCGGCGTGGTCGGGGTGAACGGGAGCGGGAAGACCACGTTGCTGCGGCTGCTGGCTGGCGCCCTGTCAGTCAGCGGTGACCAGGGCGGTGGTGCTGAGCGGTCGGCGGAAGCTGGAGCTCCGGACGGCGGACTGATCGCCCGCGGCCGGGTACGGCGGGGCAAGACCGTCCGTCTCGGATACCTCACTCAGGAGCCGGGCGAGGTGGATCCGGGCCTGCGTGCGCTCGAGGCCGCACAACAGGTGCGCGGCTCGGCCCGGCTCGGGAGCCGTGAGGTGTCTGCCAGCCAGCTGCTGGACCTGCTCGGCCTGAGCGGCGAGCGGCAGTGGACCCTGGTCGGCGAGCTGTCGGGCGGTGAGCGGAGACGGCTGCAGCTGCTGATGCTGTTGATGGCCGAGCCCAACGTCCTGCTGCTGGACGAGCCGACCAATGATCTGGACATCGAGACCCTCACCGAGCTCGAAGACCTGCTCGACGGGTGGCCAGGCTCGCTGGTGGTGGTCAGCCACGACAGGTATTTCCTCGAGCGGGTAACCGACCACGTCGTCGCCCTGCTCGGCGGCGAGCTGTCCTTCCTCCCCGGCGGCGTGACCGAGTACCTGGAGCGACGGGAACGCGAGCACGCGGAAGCGCCGCCCTCGCAGCGCCAGCGGGACACCGGGGGGGCAGCAGGAGAAGCATCGAGCGCGGCGCGGCGTCGCGATGGCCAGAAGGAACTCACCAGGATCGAGCGTCAGCTCGGAAAGGTCACCGGCCGGGAGGCGGAGCTAACCGCCGCGCTGGCCGAGCACGCAGCCGACTACCCGAAGCTGATCGAGCTGGCCGCCCAGCTTCGCCGGGTCCAAGACGAAAAGGCCAGCATGGAGGATCGCTGGCTCACCCTCGCCGAGGAGCTAGCCGAGTGAGCGATGGCCGGCCCGGGCGGGGCGGGTTATTCTCCTTATTCTCCGCCGCCCCGCTGCCGCGCGTCGAACGGCGCCAGCAGGATCCGCAGCAGCCCCGCGAGATCGCGCTGCTGCCCGGCGTCGAGCTGGGTGAGGAGCTCACGCTCGCTGCCCAGCAGGTCGGCGAGAGCGGCGTCGACGGCCGCTCTTCCGCGCTCAGTCAGGGCGACCAGCACGCCCCTCTTGTCCTGCGGATCGGGCTGCCTGCTGACCAGGCCAGTGTCGGCCAGCCGGTCTATCCGGTTCGTCATCGTGCCCGATGTGACGAGGGTGGCATGAAGCAGCGCGCCGGGGCTCAGCTGATAGGGGGGTCCCTGCCTGCGGAGTGCCGACAGGACATCGAACTCCCAGGACTCAAGCCCGTGCGCCGTGAACGCCGCGCGCCTGGCCCGGTCCAGGTGCCTGGCCAGCCTTGAGATACGGCTGAGCACCTGCAATGGTTCGACGTCGAGGTCGGGCCGCTCGGCCCGCCAGCCTGCGACCAGGTCGTCCACCTCGTCGGTCACCGGCTGCGTGACCGCGGCGGGCCGGGTAGCCCGGGTCGGCCCGCGCCGTTGCTGCTCCATGATTTGCAGCATATCTCTTGACATCGAGACTTTGCGGCCGGTAGTAAGGATACCTCGACATCAAGAGAAATGGGGAAGCTATCATGTGGGACCCCGGCCAGTACCGCAGGTTCGCCGACGAGCGATCGCGCCCGTTCGCAGAGCTACTCGCCCGGGTACCGGCTGAGCGTCCGGGGCTGGTGGCGGACCTGGGCTGCGGGCCAGGCGAGCTGACTATCTCGCTGGCTCGCAGATGGCCGGGGGCCGAGGTCCACGGCGTCGACAGCTCGCCCGAGATGATCGGCGCCGCGCGGGCCCTGCTCGCCGATGAGCCGGGCGCCGGGGGGCCAGCGGGGGCGGCAGGCGGCCGGCTCAGTTTCACGATCGCCGACGCGGCGCACTGGCGGCCGGACCGACCGGCGGACGTGATCATCTCCAATGCGGTTCTGCAATGGATCCCCCAGCACCTGCAGGTCCTGGCCGGGTGGGCAGACCTGCTCTCCGTCGGCGGCTGGCTGGCGATCCAGGTGCCAGGGAATTTCGACCAGCCCAGCCATGTCATCCTGCGCGAGCTGGCCAGCTCGCCCGCCTGGCGCCCGCTACTCGGCGACGTCAGGCTCAACCGCCAGGCGGCCGGGCCTGCTGACTACCTGGATGTGCTCGCGGACGCAGGCTGCGAGGTGGACGCCTGGGAGACGACCTACCTGCATGTACTGCATGGCGATGACCCGGTACTCGACTGGTACCGCGGCACGGCGCTGCGACCGGTGCTCGCCGCCCTGCCACCCGGACCCGCGGCCGAGTTCGCCGCCGCATACGGCGCGCGGCTGCGCGAGGCGTATCCCGCCGGGCCGCACGGGACGGTGCTGCCCTTCCGGCGGGTCTTCGCGGTCGCGGTCCGCAGTTAGCATTCGGCCGGAGACTGGATTAATCCAGCTCGCTGAGCAGACGCTTGGCCTCGTCCGAGATGGTCGGCTTGGGATCAAGCTGGGAGAGGCCGTTCCAGGCCAGGTTCACCAGGTGCGCGGCTACCTCCTCCAGCTTGGGCTTCCGCGCGTCCAGCCACCACTGGCCGGTGAACGCCACCATCCCGACGAGCATCTGCGCATACATCGGCGCGAGCTTAGGGTCGTAGCCGCGGGACTTGAGCACGTCGCCGAGTATGTACTCAACCTGGCTGGCGATGTCGCTGATCAGGCTGGCGAAGGTGCCGGATCCGGACGCCGGGTTGGAGTCGCGGACCAGGATCCGGAAGCCGTCGGAGTTGTCCTGGATGTACCTGAGCAGGACAACGGCGGCCACCTCGAACTTAGCGGTGGTGTCCTCGCCTTCCAGGAGGTGCGTCGCCATGGTGGTGAAGCGCTCCACCTCGCGATCGACGACGACCGCGTAAAGTCCTTCCTTCCCGCCGAAGTGCTCGTAAACGACAGGCTTGGAGACACCCGCCTTCGCTGCGATCTCCTCGATAGACGTGCCATCGAGACCGCGCTCGGCGAACAGGCGTCGGCCGATGTCGAGTAGCTGGGCTCGGCGCTCTGTACCGGTCATCCTCTTGCGACCTGGGCCGGGTGGTTGGCTTGTCACTGCTCCATCATGTCGGCCTGCGCCGCGCTCAGCCAGTCGCTCCGCCGAGCCCGCTGGGTCATGGAACCCAGCTTCCTCAGCTTGCTCGGGCCGCCGCGCTGCTTGCCGACCAGCCGACTCTCCTCCGGCCACCGCACGTCGTAGACCCAGCCGAGCTTCTCGGCCACCCAGATCAGCCGCGCCGCAATGTCGATCTGGCCCTTCAGGACGCCGTGACGTGCGCAGGTGGGGTCGGAGTGGTGCAGATTGTGCCAAGACTCGCCGAAGGACAGAATCGCCAGCCAGGCCACGTTCCTCGACTTGTCCCTGACCTCGAAGTCCTCCTTGCCGAAAGTGTGGCAGATGGAGTTGATTGACCAGGTCACGTGGTGGAGGAACGAGACTCGCACCAGGCTGGCCCAGAAGAAGGCGAGGACGGCGCCCTGCCACGACCACGCCCACAGACCGCCGATGAGGGCTGGCGCCAGCAGCGAGGCAGCGACCAGCCAGCCGAATGACCGGGAGACCCGCCTGACGTCGGAGTCGGCGAGCCAGTCAGGACAGAACTTCTCCTGCGAGGTGTGGTTGGCATCGAACATCCAGCCCATATGGGCGAATACCAGGCCCTTGCTGAGGGCTTTCCAGTCCTCGCCGAAGCGCCATGGCGAGTGCGGGTCGCCTTCCTTGTCGCTGTACTTGTGGTGCCTGCGGTGGTCGGCGACCCAGGTGAGCACGGGCCCTTCGATGGCAAGGGATCCGGCCACCGCGAGAGCGATCTTGAATCCGCGGACGGCCTTGAAGGATCCGTGCGTGAAGTATCGGTGAAAGCCCATGCTGATCCCCAGGCCGGACACCGCGTAAAAGACCAGGGCGAGCACGATGTCGTGCCAGTTGAGCAGCCCCCAGTGCCACGCGAGCGGCGCAGCGGCGAGGAGTGCGAGCATCGGGAGGCCGACGAACGTCGCGACGAGGATCCGCTCCCCGGTGCTGGCTCCTTCCCGGTCAATGTCCGGGCGAGGGCCGGGCGGAGCCGGCCGGGGGTACGGCCACGGGGCTGCGCGTCGTGACTTCTGCGGAAGTTGTCATGGCGATCCTCGCTCGGCGTCTGAGAACGTGCGGCCAGAGAATGTGAGCGCTCCGCATGTACCGAGATCAGGGGCGATGCAAGTACGCTTACGTAACCGTAGGCTACGGCACCGTAGGTTGTGCAAGTACCTGGGCCATATTTCACGAAGTTGTCATGTTGGCCCCACCCGCAAACGGACCCCTACCCGCGAGGACGGCTGGTATTCGGCAGGCGAGGCGAATCGGGCGGTGCCACCGGGCCGCGTGGTGCGCTCGCGAGTGCTGCGGGGCAGGCTGGCCGCAGTCGGTAGAGTATTTGGGCGGTTCGCGATCCCGGGTCGTCTAATCGGCAGGACTAGGGCCTTTGGAGCCCTGAACCGAGGTTCGAATCCTCGCCCGGGAGCCGACCGGTCGGCCGCGCCAGCCCGATTCGAGTGGCGTGGCAGGCCAGTCCAGCAGTCTGGCTCCGATGGCTGCGACCTGCAGGACCAGCGACTGAGCAGGGTCGGAGGGGTCCTGGCCGGTGAGCGCTCTGGCCCTGGCGAGCCGGTATGTGATAGCTCGTACGGAAAGGTGCAGCCGCCTGGCCGCCGCGGCGGCGACCCGCCGCACGAGAAATATGCGGGATGGCGGGCGGATCGTCCGAGCGCTCACGCGGGGCGCGTACGGCCGGCCCCGCCCCGGCCAGTCTGCCGGGCCCGGTTCGTGACGCTCACCGGCTCAGATGCGGCGCGGCGCCGCCGGCGGCGGCCCCGGTTGCGTTGCGCTGCTCAGCCTGGGGGGGCCGAGACCGCCGGTGCACCCAGGCGACTTTACGGCGCTTACCAGCCCAGATGCGGGGCGGCGCGGCCTGTCGCCGCCCCGGCGACCTGGGTGGCGGGTAGCGTGAAGTTCGGGGAGGATCCCCCATGCCAGCCTGGCGGGGGGCGACCTGACGGTATCCTGCGGTGGTCGAGAGCGTGAGCCGGCGGGGCGATTCCCCGTTCATTGCCTGCAGCGATACCGAGGAGCCGAGCCGAGTGAGCGTGAGCGGTCCGGCCGCCGTCATCATCCTTGCGGCGGGTGAGGGCACGCGGATGAAGACCCGCATCCCGAAAGTGCTGCACACTGTGTGCGGCCGCACGATGCTCGATCACGTCGTGGCGGCGGCCAGGGAGCTCGAGCCCGGGCGGCTGATCGTGGTGGTCGGCCGTGGCCGGGGGCAGGTCGCCGCCCATCTCGCCCGGCATGCCCCGGACGCGGAGATCGTGGTCCAGGACCGGCAGGGCGGCACCGGGCACGCGGTCCGCACGGTGATCGAGGCCGTCGGCCTTATTCACGGAACGGTCGTGGTGACCTATGCCGATACCCCGCTGCTGCGCGGGGAGACGCTGCAGGATCTCGTCCAGGCGCATCATGCGCAGGGCGCGGCGGTCACGGCGCTCACTGCCTGCCTCAGCGATCCCACCGGCTACGGCCGGATCGTCCGGGACGCCGACGGCATGTTCGTCGCGATCGTCGAGCAGGCCGATGCCAGCCCCGAGCAGCGTGCCATCAACGAGATCAACTCGGGCATGTACGCCTTCGATGGCGACCGGCTGGCCGATGCGGTCAAGCGGGTGCCGACCGACAATGCGAAGGGTGAGGAGTACCTGACCGACGTGGCCGGCATCCTTCGCGGTGACGGTTACCCGGTGGCCACCGTCCAGTGCCAGGACCCGGAGGAAGTGCTGGGCGTCAACGATCAGGCTCAGCTGGCCTGGGCGCGACGGGTCCTGAACGAGCGGCTGCTCGGATCGTGGATGCGCGCCGGGGTGACGATCGTCGATCCCGCGAGTACCTGGATCGACGTCGACGTGACGCTGGAACCTGGCGCCCAGATCGGGCCAGGAACCCAGCTGGAAGGCAGCACTGCTGTGGCCACCGGGGCGCGGATCGGGCCTGGCTGCGTGCTTCGTGACACCGCCGTAGCTGAGGGCGCCACCGTGGTTCAGTCGTTTTGCGAATCTGCCGAGGTGGGGGCCGGCGCTAGCGTGGGTCCGTTTGCTCACTTGACTGCCGGGACGCGGCTGGCGGCGGGCGAGCAGGCAGCCGGTGAAGGCACGGGCGGGAGCGTGACCGACGAGACGAGCACCGGGGGCAACAGCGCCGCGCCGCGGCACGAGGGAAGGCGGAAGCCGTGACCGGAATCACCACTACCGGCGAGAAGAAGCTGCTGCTGTTCTCGGGCCGGGCCCATCCCGAGCTGTCCGGCGAGATCGCCGACGCCCTGGGCATCGAGCCGACCCCGACCATGCTGTCTGACTTCCCTAACGGTGAGATCTTCGTGCGGTTCCTTGAGTCAGTGCGGGGCTGTGACGCGTTCGTTCTGCAGAGCCACACGGCTCCGATCAATGAATGGATCATGGAGCAGCTGATCATGGTTGATGCCCTCAAGCGGGCATCGGCAAAACGGATCACCGTCGTGACCCCGTTCTTCGGCTACGCCCGCCAGGACAAGAAGAGCGCGGGCCGGGAGCCGATCTCGGCCCGCCTGATGGCGGACCTGTTCGCGACCGCGGGCGCTGACCGGCTCATGGCCGTCGACCTGCACACCGCGCAGATCCAGGGCTTCTTCGACGGCCCGGTCGACCACCTCTTCGCGCTGCCGATCCTGGCCTCCTACATCGACGACCGGCTCGAGATGTCGCAGGTCACGGTCGTGGCGCCGGACGCGGGCCGGGTGCGCGTCTGCGAGCGGTGGACCGACCGGCTCGGCTGCCCGCTGGCGATCATCCACAAGCGCCGCGACCCCGATGCCAATAACCGGGTGAAGGTCCTCGAGGTCGTCGGGCAGGTCAAGGGACGCACCTGCATCGTGGTCGATGACATGATCGACACTGGTTCGACGATCGTGAACGCCGCCGAGGCGCTGTTCGAGCAGGGCGCCACGCAGGTCATCGTGACGGCGACCCATGGCGTGCTGTCCGGCCCGGCGGTGGACTCACTGAAGAACTCGCAGATCAGCGAGGTGATCGTGACGAATACGCTGCCGATCCCGGCCGAGAAGCGATTCGACAAGCTCACCGTACTGTCCATTGCGCCGCTGATCGCCCGTGCGATCAACGAGGTTTTCAGCGACGGCTCGGTGACCAGCCTCTTCGACGGCCAGAGCTGAGGGCCAGGTGACCGCTGTCTCCGCCCCCCCAATCCGAACGGAGCGCAGCGGCCACTAGCTCACCTGCCCTGCGGACTGCGCCCCCGCGAGGCTGTCCGCAGCCGGATGCAGCGTTTCGGCGTGCTGCCGGTGGCTTGGCCTACTCGCCGCAGCCAATGTGCGGCGAGCGGGCTGATATGAAGTGTGGCAATGAGGTATTGCGCGCCGATTGAGTGCTGATTGCGCGTGCAGGCCCGGCCGGGTGGTCGGCACGGGCCGCGGCGGCCGCGTCTACCGCCCGACTTCACCCATCTGTGATGACCCGGTTACCGATAAGCATGAGTGCCGGCGGTTGCGGCCTGATTGAGCGATAATGGAGCGTCTTGGCTCCCCGGCGCTGGTCAGGTGGCAGGGGGCTCGGGCGGGCGGAATGGTGGGCCGGCACGGAATGGCGGAATTGGCGTTCCTGGACGGGACGGCGTAGTGCGGTTCCGGATCCTGGGGCCGCTGGAGGTCTGGACTGGCCAGGCCTGGCACAGCATCAGCGCGCCCAAGTGGCGGTCGCTCCTGGCCGCCCTGCTGCTCAACCCGGGCCAGGCCGTCTCGGCCGAGCGGCTGATTGCCGAGCTATGGGGCGAGGACCCGCCAGATAGCGCCCCAAACCTGCTCAGTGTCTACGTGCTCAGGCTGCGCCGTCGGCTCGGCGACGCCGAGGGCCGCGTTCTCGCCACCCGGGCTCCCGGGTATCAGCTGCAGCTTGGCCCCGATGACCTGGACGCGCGGTCGTTCGAGGAACTGGTCTCACAGGGCAGGCAGGCGCTTGGCGCGCGGGACCCGCGGCGCGCAGCCATGGTCCTGGCCGAGGCGCTGGCCCTGTGGCGGGGCGTCGCGCTGGCCGACGTGCCGCCTTCTCCGCTGGTGACCGCCGAGGTGACCAGGCTCGAGGAGTCACGCCTGAACGCCCTGGAGCTGCGAGCTGAAGCCGAGCTCGGCTGCGGGCTGCACGCCCAGCTGGTACCTGAGCTGCGCAGGCTGATCTCTGACCAGCCGCTCAGGGAAGAGCTCTGGGGCCTGCTCATCCGGGCGCTCGACGGTGCCGGGCGGCACGCTGAGGCGGTGGCGGCCTACGGGCAGGCCCGCGAGATCATTGCCGATGAGCTCGGCGTGGATCCCGGTGCGGAGCTGCAGCGGCTCTACCAGGCGATACTCACGGCTAGTCGGCTGCCTGACCTGCGGGGCGCCGCGTCCGCGGCGGCCGCCGAGCCGCGGGCGGCATACCTGGACTCCGCGGCGCAGGAGGGCGCGCCAGCCGCGACCGGGCAGACGAGCGGGCCAGCGCCGACGAGCGGGCCAGCTGCGATGGAGCAGGCGAGCGGGCCGGTTCCGGTCCAGGCGGACCGGCCAGCCGCGGCCGGACAGCCGTCACCGGTGGCGCCCGCGCAGCTACCCGCCGATGTCGCAGATTTCACCGGCCGCGGGGGCCACGTGGAGCAGCTGCGCCGCCTGCTCACGGAGGCCCAGCAAGGGGACAACCCGGCCGCGGTGGCGGTGGCGGTGGTGGCAGGCGCGGGGGGCCTGGGCAAGACCGCGCTGGCGGTGCACGCCGCTCACGCCATGCGGTCGTCCTTTCCCGATGGCCAGCTCTATGTCAGCCTGCTCGGCGCCAGTCAGCAGCCGTTGCCGCCGGATGAGGTCCTGGCCCGGCTGCTAAGGGACCTAGGGGTGGCCGGGGCTCGGATCCCGGTGGCCCAGGATGAGCGCGCCGCACTGTACCGCACCCGGCTGGCCGGGCGGCGGATGCTGATCGTGCTCGACGACGCTCAGGATGCCGCCCAGGTCCGGCCGCTGCTGCCGGGGACCTCGTCGTGCGCCGTCATCGTCACCTCCAGGCACCGGCTGCCTGATCTGGCCGGGAGTCGGCTGATGGATCTCGATGTCCTCGATGAGGATGAGGGCCGCCTGCTGTTCACCAGGATGATCGGAACCGAGCGCGCCGATGATGAGCCGGATGCGGTACGCGCCGTCCTGGCCGCCTGCGCTGGCCTTCCGCTGGCCATCCGGATCGCTGGGGCCCGCCTCACCGCACGCCGCGGCTGGAGCGTCGGGACGCTCGCCGACCGGCTCGCTGACCAGCGGCGCCGGATGGACGAGCTCACGGCGGGGGACCTGGCCATCCGGGCCTGCTTCCAGGTCAGCTTCGACGCCTTGGCCCGCTCCGAGCGTCCGGACGGCGTGGCTGCGGCGCATGCGTTCCGGCTGCTCGGCGTGTGGCAGGGGCCATCCATCGGGCTGCGTGCCGCCGCCGCCATGATCGGGCGGCCGGAGGGGCCCGTCGAGGACGCGCTGGAAGTGCTCATCGACGCCAATCTGGTGGACTCCCCGGCCCCTGATCGGTACCGGTTCCATGATCTCCTGCGCGCGTACGCCGAGGAACGGGCGCTTGCGCAGGAGCCCCCCGAGGCCATCGAGGACGCGGTACGCCGGGTGCTGACGTGGTACCTGCTGACCGCCGACGCCGCAGCCGGCGCGCTCTCGCCGTACCGGAACCCGGTTCCGCTCGAACCGCCAGAGCCGGGCATCGAGCCGCTGGGTTTCAGCACCGCGGACCAGGCGCTGCGCTGGTGCGAGACGGAGCGCGCCAACCTGGTGGCCGCCACCCGGCAGGCCGCGGCGCAGGGGCTGCATGACATCGCCTGGAAACTGCCCGTGGCCGCAATGATCTGCTTTGAACTGCACGGATACCGGGCGGAGTGGATTACGACCCACCAGATCGCGCTGATCAGCGCACGAGAACTTGGCGACCGGCTCGGCGAGGCCAGGGCGCTGAACAACCTGGGCATTGTCCTGCACCAGCAGCGGGCCGACGGCGCGGTCGGCTACTTCGAGCGGGCGCTGGCGATTCATCGCGAGATCGGCGACCGCCGGGGCCAGGCTCAGGCCGCGAACAACCTCGCCTTCAGCTATCGGTTCCTCGGCCGGTACTCCGATGCGGTAGCGGCGCAGCTGGCCGCGCTCGAGCTGCAGCGTGAGGATGGCCGGAGATACGGCGAAGGGATCGCGCTCTGCAACCTGGGCGAGGCGTACCTGGATCTCGGCCGCCAGGAGGAGGCGATCGCCCGGTCAACCGAGGCACTGGAGGTGGCCCGCGAGATCGGCTCGGCGCGCCTGGAAGGCTATGCCCACTACAACCTCGGCCGGGCCTACCTGGAACTCGGCAGTACTGCCGAGGCGATGGGGCTGCTCGAGCAGGCCCTGGCCATTCATGTAAAGGCGGGCGACAAGAACGGCGAGGCTCAGGACCTGCATCAGATCGGTATCGCGCACGCCCGAGCCGAGCGGCCCGACCAGGCCCGCGAGGCGTGGACCCGCGCCTGGCACATCTTCGGGACCGTCGGGGACGATCGGCAGGCCGCGGAGCTGCGCTCCCGCCTGCGCAACCTCGGGGCAGACCCGGCGCCGACCATATCCGCTGCCGACAGCACGGATAATCAGCATCCGTAAATGGTCGCCATTTCCGGGATATCTCTTGATGAAGTCTATTACGATTTCGATCGCCAGTTACCGAGCGTAGGGTCTGGCTCACAGGGGTCAGGCCAGCAAGGGGATGATCATGGAAGACGCAAGCGCCCCGCAGGCGGGGAAACCTGACCCGTGGAACGACGCGACCGATTCTGGTCCGGAGGCCGAGCCCGCCCCGTGGAACGACACCACGGACGCTGGTCCGGAGGCCGAGCCCGCCCCGTGGAACGACACCACGGACGCTGGTCCGGAGGCCGAGCCCGCCCCGTGGAACGACACCACGGACGCTGGTCCGGAGGCCGAGCCCGCCCCGTGGAATGACTAACGGCTCAGTTGCGTGACCGGCCGGGCCGGCCTGGCGGCCAGGCCGTTGGCCCTGGCGCGGGCGGATCTGGGCTAGACTGCGCAGGAAATCTCCCTGTCTTTGAGGAGCCCCACCGTGCCCGAGGTACGTATCGACGCCGAACCCCGCACCGAGTTCGGCAAGGGGCCCGCCCGCCGGGCGCGGCGCGCGGGCAAGGTGCCTGCCGTTCTGTACGGCCACGGGACCGGCACGCGTCATGTCACCGTGCCTGGTCACGATGTCTTGCTGGCGCTGCGGACGCCGAATGTACTGATCCGGCTGGATGGCCTGCCGGGAGGCAGCCAGCTCGCGCTGCCCAAGGCGGTGCAGCGCGACGCCATCAAGGGCAGCGTGGAGCACGTCGACCTGATCCTGGTCCGGCGCGGCGAGAAGGTGACGGTCGAGATCCCGGTCCAGGTGACCGGCGAGCTGGTTCCGGACGGACTGCTCGATCAGCAGGTCGTCCAGGTGGCGGTCGAGGCCGAGGCCACCAACATCCCGCCGCGCGTCGAGGTGAGCATCGACGGCCTGGCCATAGGTGCGTCGGTGCACGCCAGTGACCTGGAACTGCCCCGGGGCGTGACCCTCGCGGTCGAGCCCGACGTGCTGATCCTGCACGTGGTCGCGGCGCCCACGGCCGAGCAGTTCGAAGCCGAACTTGGCGCGGGTGAGGGCGAGGCGGCGGAGGCCCCGGCGGCTGCGGGCGCCGAGCCGGCCCCGGTGCCAGCACCCGAGGGCGAGGCTGCGGCCGAGCCGGCCGAGCCCTCCTAGGCGAGACCGACCTGACCGGCCCGGGCGAACCTGAGCCGAGGTGAGCACTGCATGGCCGACCAGCGGTGGCTGGTAGCCGGGCTCGGTAACCCGGGCCCGGAGTATGCGGGTAACCGGCATAACGTCGGCTTCATGGTGGCCGATGTGCTCGCCGGGCGGATTGGCGCGCGCTTCAAACGGCACAGGTCGCGGGCGCATGTCGCCGAGGGCAGGCTGGCCGGGCTGCCCGTCACGCTGGCCAAGCCGATGTGCTTCATGAACCTGTCGGGCGGTCCGGTCGCGGCTCTGTGCGGCTTTTACAAGATCCCGCCGGAGCGGGTCGTGATAGTCCACGATGAGCTGGACATCCCGTTTGGCGCGATCAGGCTCAAGCTGGGCGGCGGGGACAACGGCCATAACGGATTGCGCTCGGTCACCGCCGCGCTTGGAACGCGGGACTACTACCGAACGCGGCTGGGCATCGGCCGGCCAGCGGGCCGGATGGACCCGGCCGACTATGTGCTGCACGACTTCTCGGGGGCCCAGCGGGATCAGCTTCCTGAGCTGCTCGATAGCGCCGCGGACGCGGTCACGGTCCTGCTCGGCGAGGGCCTGGCCGCCGCGCAGAATGGGTTCCATCCTGCCCAGTCGCATGGCGGCGGGTAGCGCGATCCGCCGCGCCGCTGGCGTCGTGTCCCAGGCTGGGTCAGCGGTCCGTTGCCGGGGATGACCGGGTAGCCAATTATCTGTGACCTCTGTGAAAATTGCGGTCAACCTCCCGCTTTGGCCGTGCGTCTTGCTAGTAGCCCCGTTTAGGGGAACCGGAGGCTATGGCAGCCAGATCCGGCGCGGTGGGAAGGGCGGTGCGAGTGTCAGGTCCGACCGCCGTCACCGGCCCCCGCGCCGCCGGGCGCAATGCCACCCGGCTGGCCGCGCGCAGCCCCGCCTTGTGGATGCACCGCTACCTGCGCGAGGCGGCGCTGGCGGATGGCCTCTGCGCACTCGTGGCGGGGCTGCTGGCGTTCGGCGTGCGTTTCGACGGGGACCGGCTGCACGGCCCTTATCTGGCCCTGAGCCTGGCCCTTCCGGTCCTCTGGATGCTGGTGCTGGCGTTGTTCGGGGGATACGACCCGCGGTTCGTCGGCGTCGGCTCGGACGAGTTCCGCAAAGTCCTGAACGTCGGCGTGGGCCTGACCGCGGCCGTGGCCATCGTCTCCTATGCCACGCACACCGATGTCGCGCGCGGGTACGTGGTGATCGCGCTGCCCTGCGCCACGCTGTTCGACCTGCTCACCAGGTTCGCGCTGCGCAAGCGCCTGCACAGGCGCCGGCAGCTCGGCGAGTGCATGCGCAGGACCGTGGTCGTCGGGCACGCGCAGGTGGCCGCTGAACTCACCACCGAGCTGCGCCGGGAGAACTATCACGGTCTGGAGGTGGTAGCCGCGTGTGTCACCGGCATCACCGGCAATGGCGAGATCGCCGGTATCCCGGTGATCGGCGACCTCGGCAGCGTTCCCGAGGTCGTGGGCAGGTTCGGCGCCGACACCGTGGCCGTGCTCGCGTGCCCTGAGATGAGCGGAGTCCGGCTCAGGGAACTCGCCTGGGCGCTGGAGAAGCGCGGGACAGATCTCTGCGTCGCCCCTGCCCTGCTGGATGTCGCCGGACCGCGCACCACGATCAGGCCGGTCGCCGGGCTCCCGTTGCTGCACATGGATCACCCTGAGTTCACCGGCGCGCGAAGGGTGATCAAGTCAGCTTTCGACAAGGTACTGGCCCTGTCGTCGCTCGCCGTGGCCGCCCCGGCCTTTATGGCGATTTCCCTCGCCATCTGGATCGGGGACGGCGGTCCGCCATTCTTCAGGCAGACCAGGGTGGGGCAGGACGGCCGGCCGTTCACGGTATTCAAATTCCGCACCATGGTGCGTGACGCCGAGCAGCGGAAGGCGCAGCTCACCGCAAGCAACGAGTACGACAGCGTGCTCTTCAAGATCCGCAAGGACCCGCGGATCACCAAGGTCGGCTTCTGGCTGCGCCGCTGGTCGGTGGACGAGCTGCCGCAGCTGTTCAACGTGCTGCTCGGCGACATGTCCATGGTCGGGCCCCGGCCTGCGCTGCCCGAGGAGGCGGCCGCGTACGGTGAGCAGGTGCGGCGGCGGCTCGCGGTGAAGCCGGGTATCACCGGTCTCTGGCAGGTCAACGGCAGGTCCGATCTGACCTGGGAGGAGTCGGTCCGGCTGGATCTGCGTTACGTGGAGAACTGGTCGCTCGCTCTGGACCTGCAGATCCTGTGGAAGACGCTGGCGGCTGTCCTGCGCGGCTCCGGAGCGTACTAGCCTGCTGCCTGGCGGATCTACCCACGGAGAGCACCCGTATTGACTTCTGAAGATGATCGGCTGGCCCATGATCTGGCGGAACAGGCCGGACAGCTGCTGGTGGCGCTCAGGGAAGCCGGCGGTGACGCCCGTCGCCTGCGGCGCGACGGCGACCGGCGATCCCATGAGTTCATCGTCGGCCGGCTCGCCGAGGCCAGGCCCGGCGACGCGGTGCTCTCCGAGGAGGGCCGGGTCGACGATCCGGCGCGGCTGAGCGCTGACCGCGTGTGGATCGTGGACCCGCTCGACGGGACCAGGGAGTTCGGCGAGCCAGGGCGGACCGACTGGGCCGTGCACGTGGCATTGTGGGAGCGGGGCGAGCTCACCGCGGGCGCGGTCGCGCTGCCGGCCCAGGGCAAGGTCCTATCCACCCTCAGCCAGGAGCGCGGCGTCCAGGCCGCCCCGCCGGGTCCCCGGCCCAGGCCGCCCGGCGGCCAGGACGACCCGACCGAAGCCGAGCCCGGCGCGCCCGCATCGGCCCCCGACCGGCTGGTCGCGGCCGATGGCCAGCTCAAGTTCGTGGTTAGCCGGACCAGGCCGCCCGATTTCGTGCAGCGGCTTGCTGACCAGACCGGCGCGGCGCTGGTGCCGCTCGGCTCGGCTGGGGCGAAAGCCGCCGTGGTGATCTGCGGGGCGGCTGACGCGTACGTGCACAGCGGCGGTCAGTACGAGTGGGACTCGGCGGCGCCGGTCGCCGTGGCCAGGGCCGCCGGACTGCATACCTCGCGGATTGACGGATCGAAGCTTCGCTACAACCAGGCTGAGCCCTCGGTGCCGGATATCCTGATCTGTCGAGCCGCGCTTGCGGACAGGCTGCTCGAGGCGATCAGTTCCGTCCGGCGCCCGCCCGACTAGGCGTGCGCCGGCTCACGCCGCCCCTGCGGGGCGGACGGTCCTGCCGTCCGACCCGCCCGGCACGACAACCTGGAGTCTCACTGATGGCGCAACGTTCCGACTACCTGCTCTCCCAGATCGATGTCCTTGAGGCCGAGTCCATCCACGTGATGCGCGAGGTGGCCGCCGAGTTCGAGCGGCCGGTGCTGCTGTTCTCTGGGGGCAAGGACTCGATCGTGATGCTCGCCCTGGCGCAGCGCGCGTTCCGGCCGGCCCGCATCCCTTTCCCCATCATGCACGTGGACACCGGCCACAACTTCGCGGAGGTCCTGGAGTTCCGTGATCGCCGCGCCGCTGAGCTCGGCGCCCGGCTGATCGTCGCCTCGGTCCAGGAGTCGATTGACGCCGGGAAGGTCGTCGAGGAGACCGGCCGCTGGGCGAGCCGCAACCGGCTGCAGACCACGACCCTGCTCGATGCCATCAACGAGCACAAGTTCGACGCGGTCTTCGGCGGTGCTCGCCGGGACGAGGAGAAGGCCCGGGCCAAGGAGCGAGTGTTCTCCTTCCGAGACGAGTTCGGTCAGTGGGACCCGAAGAACCAGCGGCCCGAGCTGTGGAACCTGTACAACGCCCGGATCCGCAGGGGCGAGCACATCCGGGTGTTCCCGCTATCGAACTGGACCGAGCTCGATATCTGGCACTACATAGACACTCAGGAGCTGGAGATCCCGTCCATCTACTTCTCGCATCAGCGGCCCGTCTTCGAGCGTGACGGAATCCTGCTGGCGGACGGGCCGTTCGTGACGAGGGGCGATGACGAGCAGGTCTTCGAGACCAGCGTCCGGTACCGGACGGTCGGCGATATGAGCTGTACGGGTGCCGTCGAGTCCACCGCCTCGACCATCGCGGAGGTAATCGCCGAGATCGCGGCGACCCGCATCACCGAGCGGGGCCAGACCCGTGCGGACGACCGCGCCAGCGAGGCAGCCATGGAGGATCGCAAGCGGGAAGGCTACTTCTGATGACTTCGGCATCAACGCCGGTGCAGGCTCCCAGCCCGATCGGCCGGCATATGGACATCTTGCGGCTGGCCACGGCCGGATCGGTGGACGACGGGAAGAGCACGCTGATCGGGCGGCTGCTGTACGACTCGAAGGCAATCTTCGAGGATCAGCTGGCTGCGGTCGAGCGGACCAGCAGGGAGCGCGGCGAGGAGTACACCAACCTCGCGCTGCTCACTGACGGCCTGCGGGCCGAGCGCGAGCAGGGCATCACCATCGACGTGGCGTACCGGTACTTCGCGACGCCGCGGCGGAAATTCATCATCGCCGACACCCCAGGCCACATCCAGTACACGAGAAACATGGTGACCGGCGCCTCCACGGCTGACCTCGCGATTGTCCTGGTTGACGCCCGCAATGGGCTGACCGAGCAGAGCAGGCGGCACGCATTCCTGACCACCCTGCTGCGGGTACCGCACCTGGTACTCGCGGTCAACAAAATGGACCTCGTGGACTACGACGGCGCGGTGTTCGAGCGGATCACCGAGGAATTCGCCGCGTTCGCGACCAAGCTGGAGATCGGGGATCTCACCTTTATCCCGATCTCGGCGCTGCATGGTGACAACGTCGTACAACGGTCGGCCAATATGCAGTGGTATGACGGCCCGTCGCTGCTGCACCACCTGGAGCATGTGCATATCGCGTCCGACCGGAACCTGATCGACGTCAGGTTCCCCGTTCAGTACGTGATCCGGCCGCACCAGGCCACCGATCCGCAGCTGCACGACTACCGCGGTTACGCGGGCCAGGTGGCGGGCGGGGTACTCAAGCCCGGCGATGAGGTGCTGCATCTGCCGTCGGGCCTGACCACGACGATTTCGCGGATCGACACCGCGGCGGGCCCGGTGGCCGAGGCGTTCCCGCCGATGTCGGTGACCCTGCTGCTCGCCGACGACCTGGACGTTTCCCGGGGCGACCTGTTCTGCCGCCCGCACAACCAGCCTGCCGTGACGCAGGACGTCGAGGCGATGGTCTGCTGGATGAGCGACGTCAGGTCCCTCACCCCGCAGAGCAGGCTGATCGTCAAGCACACTACTCGCAGCGTCAAGGCCATCGTGCGGGACCTGCACTACCGGCTCGATGTGAATACCCTGCACCGGGACGAGTCGGCCACTCAGCTCACCCTGAACGAGATCGGCAGGGTGACGTTGCGGCTCACCCAGCCGGTATTCTGCGACCCTTACAGCCGCAACCGGATGACGGGCGGCCTGATCCTCATAGACGAGACGTCCAACGTGACGGTGGGCGCCGCGATGATCACTGACCCGGGATGAGCGAGCGGGCCACCGCGGCGCTGCCGCCGCGATGACCCGCCCTCCCGCGTCGCGTCAGCCGGCGGTGATGGTGGCCGCCGTTTCTGCTGTCGCACTGCCGTGGGCGTTGCTGGCCACCACGAGAATCGGGTAATGCCCCGGGGCGAGCGGCTGCCCGTGGCCGTCGTAGCCGTACCACCACAGCGTGGTCCTGCCGTCCGAGCCTGGCCGGGCCAGTTCGCGCACCACCGCCCCCTCGCTGTTCAGGACGCAGATGGTGACGTCGGAACTCTGGCTGACCTTGAAAGCGATCCTGATATGGCTCGCGCCATCCACCGTGAGCGCCGCCGGACTCACCGCAAGTCCGGTGACCCGCAGAGCAGCCGGGGCCGACGGTGCCGTCGGCGTCGGGGTCGGGCTGGATACCGGGCCCGAGACCGGGATGTTCTCCGCGGACTTGGCCACGATGGACCGCCAGGCCGAGATCGAGGCAGCGTCGTTCAGCACGGTCCAGGGATAGCCCGGCGAGTTGAACAGGGTTCCGAACAGGGCGCCCACGCTGGTCATGTAGCTGGCCACCTCGGCCAGCCAGGCCGGCCTGCCGCTCGGAGTCCCCAGCGCGAACTCGGCAAAACCGAAGGGCAGGCCCACGCTCCTGGACGCGGCCACCGCCGGGCCCATGAAGTCGGCGGGCGGGGTCGGCTGCGGGTTATTGTCCTGGACCGTCCCGGCCGGGTAGGCGTCCCAGCCAAGCGTGCTGATGACCCCGCCGCCCGGCAGGTAGTTCTTCCAGTTGCGGCCCGACGCCGGATTGAGATCCCAGTTGGTCAGTATGAGCGTGGAGTGCAGGTAAGGATTGTGCGCCGCGTCGGCGAGCGAGACGATATGCGCCCAGGCGGCCCGGTAGTCCGACATCGAGAATTGACCGGATGCGATGTACTGCTCAGGTTCCGGATAGTAAGAATAATAGATGGCATGCCCGGCCGGCGCGGTGTCGAAGAAATGCGATAGGGTGGAATTGTCGGCACCGGAGAGAATGGAGCCGGGCGCGCCATTGAAGCTGACGACCACCGCCGACTTGTTAATCCCCGTGGCGTCGGTGGTCCACGCATTGGCATCGGGCAGCGCCCGGAAATACATGCGGAAAATCGGCATGTGGCCGAACTCGGATGTCGCCTGCGCGAGGGCGCCGGGGCTGGAGGCCGACGCGCCGAACAGCGGGGTGGTTGTGCTGTCCGAGGTCAGCTGGCCCGCGGGCCGGCCGGCGGCCAGGGCGACCGCGGTGCCCACCACGACGGCGATGGCCGCTGCGATCGCGAGCCACCTAAATCGTCGTGCTCCGGTACGTTCTCGGGTAGTCCCGGTGGCCCGATCTGCCCGTGAATGACTGGATGTGTGCCTGCTGCGGGGCATGAAACTCCTCTCCTTGGCCGCCTACCGGGTTAGCTGACGGGTTCGGGCCAGGAGTAGCCCTACAGCGAGCCGGCCGCCCAGGCGGTCGCGGCACGCCGATTCACCCCGGGGAGACATGGGTCCCCGGCTCCCTGGCCGCTCCAGGGATTCGGCGGGTGTGCCGCCCGCCCAGCAGGGCGGACAGCAGCGGGTATCAGCGTTGGACATTAACGGAAACGGAGTGCCGCGGCAGCGGAAACGAGCTAATTTCCTCATCTTCCGCCGATCCCGGTGCCCGCGGCCTGAACGTTGCGGAGCGTCATTACCCGTCACCGGGACCGGCCGGTCAACATCTCATCCCTGCGGTATCACGTAACAGCAGGTCAGCCGCTTCGCACCGGATGGGCCGGCCAGTGCGCGTGATCTGCGCGTGATGTGCTCTAGACAACGGCTCAGCGGCGCAGCACAATATGTATCCGTTCCTGCCGGATGTGCCCGGTGCCTGCGGCCACGCGCCGCGTAATCGTCGCGCTGACCGCGGCGCGCGCCGTCGCATTCTGGTCGGCGCGGTCCGGCGCGGCCCCCAGGTCTCGCGGCGCTTGCGAGGCCGCCGAGCGGGCAGCAGTCCGCCATCCGGCGGCCGCGAGGCAGGACCAGCCGGGCGAGCGCAGCAGGAGCAGCGATTCTGGGGGAATGCTGGTGAGATCCTGAGAAACAATGATTTTCCAGCATCTCACCCCCTGCGACCGAGTCGACACGCTTAGACTGATCGGCAATGGCCTGCCCCCTCTTGCTCACGTACCGATAGAAAAATGTCAACCATCCCGTTTGGATGCGCGTCTGACGTCTATGGCTGAAAGGTGACACTGAGGCGAACACGGGGTGGCGCGCCCCGGTGGTGGATGGCGGGCACGTGAGCGGGTGCCGGGCCGGACCGTCATCGCCTTAGCGACATCAGCCAGGCCTATCGGTGGTGGTCGCGTGTCTGGACGCCCGCGCGTTCGGACCCGCTCGTTCGCAGGAAGATCTAGGCCCGAGAGAGGGGTGCACGTGCCGCGACGCCACAGGGCGCCGGATCCGGCGAATTATGCGTGGATCTTCGATCTGCTCTTTTCCGGCGGAACCACGGTGACATGGGCAGCCGCGGGCGAGCTTCCGGCCGGGTTCGAGCGCGCCGAGCAGTTCGCCGTGCTGTCGGCGGTCGCCGGCCGCAGCTTCATGGTGTCACTCGCCGCCCGCCCAGGTACGTGCTCGGCCCTGACGTCTTACAAGGCGCTGAGGACCGCACGCAGGCGGCTGGTACGTGACGTGCTCAGCCTCGCGGTGCAGGCCGGGCTCGCTCAGCCCGTCCTGCGGAACAAGATCGACATCGGCGTTGCCTCCGGCGCGTCCGCGGCGCAGCTCGCCGACGTCCTGCTCACCGAGCACCTGAGCGGGCTGCTGGGCGGCGGCCCGGTGATGCTGGCATTCGGCGGGGGCTCCGGCCCATACCGCAAGCCGGTCCTGCAGGCGTTCAGCACCGACGGCACCCCGCTCGGCTACGTCAAGGTCGGCTGGAACGACTGGACGCGCGAGGCGGTCCGCCGGGAGGCCGAGGCCTTGCGGGCCTGCGCGGCGCGCCAGATCCGGATCGGCGTGCCTGACCTGCTTGACCACTCGCGCTGGCAGGGTCTCGATCTCCTGGTCACCGCGCCGCTCCCGGCCAGGGTCCGCCGGCTGCCGTCCGGCTGGCCGCTCCCCGACGTCGCCGTGCTCAGGGAGATCAGCCAGCTTTCGGCGCCCCACGCCGGCGATCTCGCCACCAGCCCGTGGTGGCGAGGCCTGCGGATGCGGATCGGGACCGGCGTCGCCGACCCGCAGTCCCGAGCCTGCCTGACGCAGATAGCGGACGCCATTGAGGGTGCCTACGGTCAGGTGCGGCTGGAGTTCGGCAGCTGGCATGGCGACTTCGTGCCGTGGAACATGGCCACCCACAACGGGCGCCTCTACCTGTGGGACTGGGAGAGCAGCGCGCCGCAGGCGCCGGTCGGGTTCGATGCGCTGCACTTCTTCTTCCAGGTGGCGTTCGTGGCCAGGCGGTGCCCGGTGGCGGAGGCGGCATCGCTGGCCAGGCGCCAGGCGCAGGCGACGCTCGACGCGCTGGGTGTGCCGGCCGGGGCCAGGGATCTGGTTACGGCCCTGCACCTCGCGGAGTTGTTCGTCCGCCACGAGGAGGCGCGCAGCAGCGCCGGCAGCATCGACGACCGTTTCTACCCGGCGGTCGGGGCAGCGCTGGAACACGCGCTCGCACCGGGCGCCGCCAGCGCGGCCTGCCACGGCGGACGGGAGCGGGCCGCATGAAGGTCATGCTGGTCTGCTCGGCGGGCGGCCACCTCACCCAGCTCTACCGGCTGCGGTCCTGGTGGGAAGGGCAGGACCGCACCTGGGTCACCTTTCCTGGCCCGCAGTCTGAGTCGCTGCTGGCCGGGGAGAAGTGGGCGCCTGCCTTCTTCCCCACGACCCGGAACATTCCCAACGCCATCAGGAACCTCTGGCTGGCGATCCGGGTGATCCGCGCCGAGCGGCCTGACGTGCTCGTATCCGACGGTGCCGGGGTCGCGTTTCCGTTCTTCCTGGTCGGCCGGGCGCTCGGAGTCCGTACCGTCTACATCGAGGTCTACGACCGGATCTGGCGGCCCACCCTGACCGGCCGGCTGTGCTACCCGCTCACGCAGCTGTTCCTGCTCCAGTGGCCCGAGCAGGCCGCCAATTACCCGCGCGGCAAGGTCATCGGGAGCCTGCTGTGATGGCGCTCGCCACCGAGGCGCTCGAGCCCGCCGGACCGCGGATCGTGGTGATCGTCGGCACCGACCACCACCCGTTCGACCGGCTCATCGGGTGGACCAATGACTGGCTCGGGCGGCACCCGGAACTGACCCAGGCATTCTTCGTGCAATCGGGTGCCGCGTCGGTGGCCCCCGCCTGCCCGGGGTCGCGGTTCCTCGATCCCGGGCAGCTGGGCGCGCTGCTCGACATGGCCGACGTGATGATCTGCCACGGCGGCCCCGGATCGATCGCGGACGCCTGGGCGCGCGGGCTGGTGCCGATCGTCGTGCCGCGGCTGCGGCGCTTCGGTGAGGTGGTGGACGACCATCAGGTCGATTTCTGCCGCAAGCTCGCCGGGCTCGGCCGGATCAGGCTCGCGCAGGCACCGGATGCGCTGGCCGAGTTTCTCGACGAGGCGGCCCGCGACTACACCCGGTTCCGGGCCGAAAGTCCCGAGGCCGACACCGAAGCGGCCGTCAAGCGTTTCGGGGAGCTCGTCGATGAGCTGGTCAGCCGGCCACGACGCCGGCTGCCCTTGATCCACCGGAGCCGGCGAGCCCGTCGGCCCGTGACCGGCGACGGCGCTGGCGCCGCCGGCGATCTGTCGCCGGGCCGGGACCCGGGAGCGAGTACCGACTGGCAGGCAAGCGGCTCGGCAGGACACGCCGGCCTCGCTGGGATGGCTAACGAGGAGCAAGAATGAAGATCAGGGTTCTCTTTGGAGCCGCCGCGCTGGCGCTCGCTGCCGCCACGGTTACTACCATGCCGACGCTGCCGGCGTCGGCGGCGACCGCGTCGGCCCACGCCGTCCAGAGCAGGCCCGGCCACGTTGGCAGCCGGGATGACGCCAAGGCCAAGCGGCGCCACGCGCTGCAGGCCAAGCGGCACCACGCGGTCAAGGTCAAGCGGACTGACCCGGCCAAGCTGGCCCCGCTGGCGCTGGCCGGCACGTCCGATGCCGGCGTCAGCTCGACCCCGCTGTCGACCTGGCAGACCAACAACACGGTGTGGGCGCTGGCCTACTCGGGCGGCGTGGTGTACGCGGGCGGCCAGTTCACCTCGGTCCGCCCGCCCGGCGACCCGCTGGGCACCGGTGAGGTCCCGCGCACCTTCCTGGCCGCGTTCAATTCCAGCACCGGCGCGCTGGTGACCTCGTTCGATCCCACCATCACCGGCGGATCGGCCGCGGAGGTGACCGCGCTCGCGGTCTCCGGCAACACCCTGTACGTCGGCGGGAACTTCAACCACGTCAACGGCGTCTACCGGGACAACCTGGCCGCCTTCAACCTGACCACCGGCGCGCTGCTGAGCTGGGCGCCGACGGCGTTCGGGACTGTCCTGTCGATCGCTCCCTCGCCGGACGGCTCGGAGATCTACCTGGGCGGCGACTTCAACGAACTCGACGGCGTGGCCCGCACCTACGCTGGCGCGGTCAGCGGATCAGGCACCGGCACCCTGGACGCATGGGACCCCGTCCTCAACGACTCCGTTACCTCGGTCGCGGTTGCGCCCGATGACTCCCGGGTCGTGGTGGGCGGCTACTTCACCGAGTTCAACGGCGTCACGCAGAACGCCATCGGCTCGACCTACCCGACGACCGGCGCCAGCGACCCGAACTTCACCGCGACCATCGTTCCCAACTACGCCGGGTGCTCTTCCTCGGTCAAGGACGTCATCATCGCCGCCGCGGGCACCTCGTCCCCGTCGGGCATCGCCTACGTCGCCGCCGAGGGCACCGGCGGCGGCTGCTTCGACGGCGACTTCGCCTTCAACGTCGCCACCGGCTCGCTGATCTGGCAGAACGACTGCCTCGGCGCGACCCAGGCGCTCGTGGTCATCAACAACTGGCTGTTCAAGGGCTCCCACGCGCACGACTGCGCGTACGCACCGGGTGGCTTCCCGCAGGTGAACAACGGCTCCGGTGGCTGGGTCTCGCACCACCTGCTCGACCAGTCGCTGACCGACGGCTCACTGGGGCACTTCACGCCCGACACCAGCAGCCCGAACAACGGGCTGGGCCCTCGCGTGCTGGCCACCGACGGCAAGCAGCTGTTCCTCGGCGGTGACTTCACCTTGATCAACGGCGGCGGCCAGCAGGGCTTCGCGATCTTCCCGTCGGCCGTCGACCCGCAGTACCCGACGCGCCCGTCAGTCGCGCCCACCGTCACCAGCACCTCGTCCGGGGTCGACACGGTGAGCTTCCCCGCAGTGAGCAGCCGCGACGTCGGCACCCTGAGCTACGCCATCTACCGGGACAGCGGCACCAAGCCGATCGCCACCCTGAGCGCGACGTCCTGGCCGTGGGCGCTGCCGGTCCTGCACTACCAGGACACCGGCCTGGTTCCAGGGTCCAGCCACACCTACACCTACACCGCCAGCGACGGCCCGCACACCACGGCGAAGTCACCGGCGTCCGCGTCGGTCACCGTCGCCTCGACCAGCCCGACGCTCACCTACGAGCAGGCCGCGCTGGCCGATAACCCGTCGTTCTTCTGGCCGCTCAACGAGACCTCGGGGTCAACCGCCCACGACGCCTCGCCCCATGGCTTCAACGGCAGCTACGAGTCCGGCACGACCCAGGGCGTCCCCGGGCCGATCGCCGGCCAGAAGGCGACCGCCTTCGACGGCAGCTCGGGCAACGTGGTCTCGGCCAGCCAGGTGACCAACCCGCAGGACTACTCCATCGAGCTCTGGTTCAAGACCACGACCAACACCGGCGGCAAGCTGGTCGGCTTCGGCGACGCGCAGACCGGATCGAGCGGCAGCTACGACCGGCACGTCTACATGATGAACGACGGCCAGATCGTGTACGGCGTGTGGACCGGGCAGACCGAGACCATCGAGACGCCTGACGTCTACAACGACGGCCAGTGGCATTACCTGGCGGCCACGCTCGACCCGACCCACGGCATGTCGCTGTACATCGACGGTCATCTGGTCGGCACCAACGCCACCACCTCGGCCCAGGCCTACAACGGCTACTGGCGGGTCGGCGGCGACAACCTGGGCGGCTGGAACCTCGACCCCTGGGGCAGCAACAGCCAGGGCACGACCGAGCCGAACAGCTACTACTTCCAGGGCTCGATCGCAGATGTCGCCGTCTACCCGACCGCCCTGTCGGCGGCTCAGGTCCTGACGCATTACGCGGCGGCCCTGCAGCAGGGGGCTTAACGGAGGTAAGATCCGCCAATCCTGACAACATTCGCTAACTAGAGAAGTTTCCGCAGGAAGTGACAGTGCCGGTGGTGAGCGCTATCGTAACCCCGCCCGCTACGGCGGGCCGGATCGGCCAGCCGACTATGGCGGCGGCCGCGATGGCCGGGGACGCGGTGGCCGCCACCGCCGGTGCCGCAGGGGAGCCATGCCCGCCCGGGACCACGGGTTCCTCGGGCGGCCTCCGGCACAGGGCGGCACACCGCTGATGGGGAACGTGAGACCGCAACCACCCGGTCCGGCGCGGGGTCCGGTCGGCCCGAGGCGGCGCGACGTCGGCCAGCGGTGGGCGAGCCGGCGCGTCGCGAGGTGGCGCGTGGCGGCAGCGGTGGCCGTGATCGCCGTGCTGGGCGGGGCAGCCGTGGCTGCTTCCGCCGCCCGGCAGCCCCGGGCCGTGAGCGATGGCGCCGCGCGGTCGCTGGCCCCGTCCTACGGCGCGCTGTTCGGGGCCTGGGTGCAGCCGGCGGGCTATTCCGGCAGCAATGCCGAGCAGCACGCGGTCGCCGCCTTCGAGCGCACCATCGGCCGCCCGCTCGCGATCGACGGGCTGTACGTGAACTGGGCAGGTCCGATGCCGCTGGCGGCCGCCCGCTGGGATCTGCGGCAGGGCAGCATCCCGATGATCTCGTGGTCCGGCACGCGCACGGACCGGATCGCCGCCGGGGACTACGACGCCCAGATCCGGGCCCGGGCGCTGCAGCTGAAGGCGCTGCCCGGGCCGGTGATGCTGCGCTGGTTCGCGGAAATGGATCTGCCCGCCAATCAGACCGACGCCGTCTCGCCGGCCAGCTTCATCGCGGCGTGGCGGCTCATCCACGGCATTTTCGCCAGCGTCGGCGCGACCAACGTGCGCTGGGTGTGGTGCCCAGATGGATCAGCTTTCGGTACTTCAGTCGCACAGGCGTACTATCCGGGCAGCTCCTACGTAGACTGGGTCGGTGCGGACGGCTACAACTGGGCGCCCGAGCTCCCCCACGCGAAATGGAGATCCTTCGCTGAGATCTTCTCGCCCTTCTACCAATGGGGCATCTCGACCGGTAAGCCGCTGCTCGTCGGTGAATACGGGTCCGTCGAAGGGGCGCCGGGAGCCAAGGCTGCCTGGTTCAGGCAGGCCGACCAGCAATTGCGCACCAAGTTCCAGGCCATCCGCGCCGTTGTCTACTTCAACTCAGACCACCCTGCCTTCGGCAGGTACTTCAACTGGAGAGTGACGACATCACAGTCGGCCCTCGCAGCGTTCCGCGCTTTTGCGCAAGATCAGTACTTTAGCGCCCGACCAGCTGTATAAGGCAGCCGCCCAGCTGAGCGCCTTAACGGAGGACACCCACCATGGCCGCACGACGACCGCCGGATGAGGACGACTTCGCGGCCGAACCGCGCTCGATCGACCTGCGTGAGTACTGGCTGGTAATTCGCCGCCGATGGATACTGGTCCTGGTCGTGACCTTGCTGGGTGCCGTCGCGGGGGCCGGGTACGCGGTTGCGGCCGGCCTCAGCTACACCGCGACCTCGCAGGTGGTGGTGACCGGCGTCACGCAGGGCCCGCTCAACCCGCCGTCGCAGGTCAACCTGCAGGTCAACATGAGCACCGAGCAGGCGGTCGCGCAGTCGCCCCCGGTGATCGAGCAGGCGGCCGGGCTGATGAACACCTCGGCGGCCGGGCTGGAGGCGGCGGCGGCCAAGCGGCTGACGGTCACGGTGCCAGCTACCTCGGTGACCACCTCCAATGTCCTGCAGATCGCCTGGAAGGCCGGGAGCCCGCGGGCCGCGCAGGCCGGCGCGAACGCGTTCGCCAACGCCTACCTGTCCTACCGGCACACCGAGCTCGCCTCGCAGATCGCGAGCCTCGAGGCTGTCTTCGGCCACCAGGTGGACTCGCTGGACAAGCAGATCTCGCACCTGACCACGGAGCTGAGCAGGGCCTCGGCGGGCTCGTCCGCGCACCAGAGCCTGCAGATCAGGCTCAACGAGCTGACCGGGCAGGCGAGCACGGCCGGCAATGAGCTCGCGTCGCTTCCCACCTACAACGACAGCGGCGGCAGCGTCATCAGCGCCGCGCTGCCGACCGCGCCTTCCGGCCTGGGCCGCTCGGCCATCCTCGTTCTCGGTGCCCTGCTCGGCCTGCTGATCGGGCTCATCCTCGCCTTCGTGCGCGATTCCTTCGACGACCGGGTACGCGAGCCGGCCCAGCTGGAGCGCAGGCTGGGGGCCGCCACCCTGGCGGTGCTGCCGCCCCCGGAAAACGTGCCAGACGACAGCCGTGCCGCCGGCCAGCGGCGTCAGGGGCCAGCGATCGTCACCGCGGCCAGCCCGGACAGCCGGGCGGCCGAAGCGGTCCGGGCGCTGCGGGCGACCCTGGTCGCGGTGGCAGCGCGCCAGAACCTGCGGACGATCCTGGTGGTCGCCGCCGACGCCAATGTCTCATCCGGCCGGATCGCGGCAGAACTCGGCGTGGCGCTCGCCGAGTCGGGGCGGCGCGTCCTGCTCGTGGCGGCCGACATGCGGGGCTCGGCCCTGCCGCAGATCTTCGACGTGCCCAACAACGCCGGGCTCAGTGACCTGCTGGTCGGCGGGGGCGATCCGGAGGTGCTCACCAGGCAGCCGAAGCAGGCGAGCGGGGCCACGCTGCCCGCGGCCATCGTCAAGCGCCTCGCCGTACTCGGAAGCGGGCCGCAGCTGGGCCACGCGCTGTCGATCCTCGACTCAAGCGCCATGGTCAGCCTCCTGCAAAGCCAGCGCGAGGCATACGACTTCGTGGTCCTCGATGCTCCGCCTGCGACCGTCGCGGCCGACGTCTTCGCGGTCGCAGGACATGTCGACGGAGTGATCGTGGTCGCGCGCGACTCGCGCAGCAGGGGACGGGCCATCGAGGACCTGCGCCGCAGGCTCGATCAGGTCGGCGCGCTGCTGATCGGCGGTGTCTTCATCGGCCGAGGCGAAGTCGGCCGCCATCAGCACCGGTCTGGAAGTCCGCAGCCGGCCGCCGCCCTGGCCGTGGCGAGCGCGGAGCCCAGCGGTGTCGCGCAGGCAGCCAGCCGGCCGACGCCGCCCGTAACGCGGCCGATGCCCGCAGTTTCCGGCGATGCGGCGCCCCGGGCGTCGGGCGGTCCAGTGAAGCGGCCGCTGTGAGCACTGCGCTCCGGTATGGCCGACCTCGCGGCCACCTGGACGCGGTAGCGCAGCCGCCGCGGCCCGGCTACGGGGTAGTCCCGCCGGGAGGCCTGCGCCTCCCGGTCACCTGGCCGTTGGTGGTGCTGTTCGTCGCGTTCCCCCTGTGGTGGGTACTCGGGGTGAGCTCATTCATCTGGCCGATCATCGCGGTGCCGATGCTGGTGGCGATGGTCTGGCGGCGGCAGGCCAGGGCGCCGGTGCCCATTGTCCTGTGGTTCGCCTTCACCAGCTGGGTGCTGATGTCCGGCCTGCAGCTGGAGAGCGGCACCAAGATCACGACGTTCTGCTACCGGCTTTCGCTCTACGCCTGTGCCGGGATCTTGTTCCTGTACGTGTACAACCTGCCGCGCACCGGGCGGCTTGACACCAGGGTGCTGCGCATCCTCGTGGTGTTCTGGATGATTGTCGTGGCCGGCGGCTATGCCGGCCTCCTGGTGGGCGCGCACACGTTCACGCCGCCGATCGAGTACCTGCTGCCGCACGGCCTGCGCGGCCAGGCGCTCGTGCAGGAACTCATCCAGCCGGTCTTCGCGGAGGTGACGGGCTTTCTCGGCTCGCCGATCCCGCGGCCTGCGGCGCCATTCCCCTATACGAACGACTGGGGCGGGATCATCGCGGTACTGACCCCGGTGGCGTTCGCGGCGATCGCCGCCAGCAGGCCCGGACGGCGGCGCAAGGTGCTCGTCGCCGTGCTGATCGCCTCGCTCGTTCCCATGGTCTTCTCGCTGAACCGCGGCATGTTCCTGAGCCTTGCCGTTGGCATCGTGTACGTGACGGTCCGGCTGGCCATGCGCGGCCACTTCGGCGCCCTGATGTCGGTGCTCGGGGTGACCGCGCTGATGGCGATCATCGTCGCCGTGACGCCGCTCGGCCATCTGCTGATCGCCAGCTTCTCCAGCACCCACGGTCACAGCAACGCCACCCGGCTGAGCCTGTACCAGCAGGCGATCGCGGGGGCCAACCAGTCACCGCTGTTCGGCCACGGCGAGCCGCAGCCGGTTACCGGCGCCGTGCTGGCGGGTACCCCGGCGATCGGGACGCAGGGCCAGCTGTGGATGGTGCTGTACTCGAATGGCTATCCGGCGACCGTATTGTTCGTCGGCTTCTTTGCCGCCGTCCTCTGGCAGACGCGCCGAGCCCGCGGCACGGCCGGGCTGTGGCTGCACACGGCGGTCCTGGTGGCCATGGCCCAGATCGCGGTCTACGGCTGGCTGCCGGTCGAGCTCCAGGTGGTAATGGTCGCCGCGGCGCTCGCCTACCGGCGCTGCTGGCGGCCCGCTGGCACGGCGAGGGGAGCGGCCGGGCCGGCCGCAGCGGCCCCGGAGGTCCCGGGGCGAGCTGACGCCGGTCCGCGGCGGGCGCTCCCGGCCGCAGGGCCGTGATGCGCCTAGGCCGGGGCGCGGCGGCGCTTTCGGCGGAGGCCACTACCGTCGCGCGCGGATCGGTGGTCAACGTCGCTGCGATGGTGACCGGAGCGGCGCTCGGGTTCGGGCTGACCGTGCTGGTGAGCCGCTGGCTCCAGCCGAGCGGGGCTGGCGCGTTCTTCGAGCTGATCGCGCTCTTCACCATCCTGTCGAACACCTTCGAACTCGGTGCCGATACCGGCCTCACCCGGTGGATATCACGGGCGCGGGCCATCGGCGGCCTGGCGGACGTGCGCCGGATCGTCGTCATCGCCCTGGTGCCCGTCCTGGTCATCGGCGCCTGCGCGGCGGCCGCGATGTGGGCGGAGGCTCCGGAGCTCGCGCGTGTCTTCCTGCATGGCATGCCCCCCGGCGCCGGCGCGACCGACATCAGGATGGTCGCCCCGCTGGTTCCGCTCGGGGCGCTGTCAATCTGCCTGCTGGATGCCGCGCGCGGTTTCGGGCGGATGTGGCCATACCTGATCGTCGAGGGCCTCGGCAAGCCGACGGTACGCATGGCCCTGGTCGTGGCGGTCCTGGCCGTCGGCTGGGGCCTGCACGGGGCGATCATCGCCTGGGGTCTTCCGGTCGCCGTCGGGCTGGCGGCCGCCCTGCTGATCTTCGCCGGGATCCTCAGGACCGAGGTCCCGGTCATCAGGCCGGTCAAACCGCCGGCCCGCCGCCAGGCGAACCGCCCCGGGCGACCCGGCGAGCGTGAGCATGACGGGCCTGAACGGGCGACGGAGCGCCCGGTCTGGCCGGATCGCCGGGTCGACCCCGAGTCTCCCGTTATCCAGGCGCCTGCGCCGCCTCCGGACTTCCCGGCAGACCGGGAGTATTCCCCCACCCTGGAAATGCCCGCGATCGCCGAGGCGGATGGGCCGGCCAGGGCCCGCGCCGCCCGCCAGGGCGAGCTGGCCCGCGGCCGGCACCGCGGGTCGGCCCGCGCGGCCACCCGGCGCAGGGAGCTGAGCAAGGAATTCTGGCGCTTCACCGCGCCGCGCGGCTTTCAGGGCACCTTCCAGGTCGTCGTCCTCTGGCTGGACATCCTGCTGGTCGGCGCGATGGTCTCGCGCTACGCGGCGGGTATCTACGGCGCGGTCAGCAAGCTCGCCCTGGTTGGTGCCTTCGCCCTCGAGGGAAACCGGCTCGCGATCGCCCCGCAGCTGAGCGCGCTGCTCGCGCGCCGTAAGTACGACCGCGCCGCCGATCTGTTCCAGAGCGCGACCCGCTGGCTGGTACTGGCATCCTGGCCGCTCTACATCGTCTTCGCGGTGTTCCCCGCCGTAGTACTCGGCATCTTCGGGCCGCGCTACACCGCAGGCGCCGTTGCGCTCACCGTGCTCTCCCTGGCGATGCTGGTCAACCTGGGCACCGGCAACGTCACGGTGGTCCTGCTGATGGGCGGCAAGAGTTCGTGGAGCGCGATCAACGCGGGGGCTGCGCTCATCGTCAACGTGGCGCTCAACCTGGTGCTGCTGCCACACATCGGCATCGAGGGCGCGGCGATCGCCTGGGGGGCGAGCATCGTGGTGGACAACGTGACTGCCATGATCGAGGTCCGATGGGTCCTTGGGATGGCCCCGTTCGGGCCCGGGTACGCGCTAGTGGCCGCGATCACCCTGGGCTGCTTTGGCGTCACCGGCATAGCGGCCCGGGTCCTGCTGGGCCAGACGCTGCCCGCGCTGGCAGCGGCGCTCGCCGTGGGACTGGCCGCCTACGCCGGGGTCTTGTACCTGGCCCGGGCACCCCTGCAGCTCGGCGGGCTGTTCGAGGCGTTCAGGCTCCGGGCCCTGCCTGGCGCCGCGAGCCAGGCCAAGCAGCAGGCGGCCTAGGTAAAGACGATCCTGAGCACTATCCGGCCGCCGGCCGAGGAGGACCTGATGACCCAGCAAGTCAGAGGACCCGTGAACCAGGCTGCCCGGCAGGCCGCCAAGCGCGTTCTGCGCCGCTGCGGCGAGGCCACCGCCGGGCTGCGGCGCGGGCCGGACTTCGTCATCATCGGGGCGAAGCGCGGCGGCACCACGTCGCTGTACAACTACGTGCTCGAGCATCCGTCGATCTCGCCGCTGTTCCCGGGCCGCCAGCACATCAAGGGCGTCCACTACTACGACTCGAACTACCATCGCGGCCTGCGCTGGTACCGCTCCCACTTCCCGCTCCAGGCCGGCGGCACTCACCTGGCGCGGCCGGGGATCAAGCCGGCGATCGCCGGTGACGCGAGCCCCTACTACCTGTTCCACCCGCTCGCGGCGGAGCGGCTGGCGCGTGATTTCCCTGACGTGCGGATCATCGTCTTCCTGCGCGACCCGGTGGAGCGGGCCTACTCCCATTTCAAGGAGCGAACGCACCACGGCGGCGAGACGCTGAGCTTCGAGGCCGCGCTGGACGCCGAGGAAGAGCGGCTGTGCGGCGAGGCCGAGCGGATCAGGACCGAGCCTACTTACCTGAGCGCCGAGCATGAGAACCACTCCTACCTCGCCCAGGGCCGCTACCTCGACATGCTCCCGCGCTGGTTCGGCCTGTTCCCGCGCGAGCAGTTCCACATCGCGGCGAGCGAGGACCTCTACGGTGACCCGCAGCGTCACGTGAACGAGGTGTGGTCGTTTCTCGGCCTCGCGCCGGGCCGGCTCGCCAGCCGCGTCAGGCACAACTACCTGCCGGCTCCCGACATCAAGCCGCAGACGCGCCAGCGCCTGCAGGAGGCACTGGCGGATCACAACCGCGGACTCGAGGAGCTGCTCGGGCGCTCGCTACCCTGGCCAGCGAGTAAGCAGCCGGTCCATTGACCGCCCAGCCGCTCGCGGTAACCGCGGTCGTGGCGACCCGGCACCGGCCGGCCCTGCTGCAGCGGGCCGTCCGCAGCATCCTCAGCCAGTCCTATCCGGGCGAGGTCGAGTGCGTGGTCGTCTTCGACCAGAGCCAGCCGGCCGAGGTGCCGGTCGAGGTGCCAGCGGGGCGGCGGCTGCGCCTGGTCACCAACACCCGCACGCCCGGGCTGGCCGGCGCGCGCAACACCGGCATCGCGGCCGGCGACGGCGCGGTCGTCGCGTTCTGCGATGACGACGACGAGTGGGTGGCGGACAAGCTAACGCTGCAGGTCGAGGAGCTGGAACGCGGGCCGGCCGAGTTCGTCGCCAGCGGCGTGCGGATCCACCACGGCGACCGGGTCGTCGTCCGGGTGCCGCCCGCCCAGGTGGCGTTCGAGCAGCTGGTACGCGAGCGCGTCACGGCGCTGCACCCGTCGACGTTTGTCATCCGGCGCGCGGCCCTGGCCGAGATGGGCCTGGTGGATGAGAAAATCCCCGGCAGCTACGGCGAGGACTACGACTGGCTGCTGCGCGCGGCCAGGCGGATGCCGATCGTCTCGGTGCGCCAGCCGCTCGTCGATGTGTACTGGCACGAGCAATCGTTTTTCGCGCAGCGGTGGGAAGCGATCGCCGATGCCCTGTCCTACCTGCTCGGCAAGCATCCTGAACTGCGGGCCGATCCCCGCGGGATGGCGCGGATCGAAGGCCAGATCGCCTTCGCGCAGGCCGCTGCGTCGCGGCGGCAGGCCGCCTGCCAGGCCAGCTGGCGCGCGCTGCGCCGCAACCCGCGCGAGCGCCGGGCCTACCTGGCGCTCGCGGTCGCCTCGGGCGTCGTCTCGGCCACCTCGATCGTCCGCCAGGCAAACCGGCGCGGCCGCGGGATCTGAGTTAGCCCGAATCAGAGCTAGGCGGGATCAGGCGAACCGGACCGCCTTGCGCGATGAGGAGAACCGGCCCGCCCCGCCCAGCCAGCAGCTGACGACCTCCCGGAGCGGGGCGACCGGTCCGATCGCGGCGACCAGCGTAGCCGCCCCTGGCGCATTCCGGGCTTAGCCGGAGAATGCGCCCGCTTACTTCGATATCGTTGGCAGGTGCTGAGAGCGGGTTCATCCAGATCGGGCGGCGCCTTGGCGGGCAGTGTCGGCTCCGGCAGTATCCTCCCCAAGCTGGCGGTAGGCGGCGCGGCGACGCTGGCGGCCTGCTGGGCGACCGGAAAACTGCTGCAACGCGACTCGGTGACCCGCCGGTCCCGCCGGCTGTATGACTACTGCCTCGAGCACCGTTCCGCGGCCGTGACCCGGCGGCTCAATCAGGGCGTGACCACCATCGGCGACTACTCCGTCATCGGCCCCTTCTCGGTCCTGGTCGGCGGGATCATCGCCTACGACCGCCGGCAATGGGCGCCCCTCCCGCTGCTGGCCGGCGGCTTCGTAGCCGAGATCTACCTTCAGAAGGCGCTCAAGCGGCTCGTCAAGGGGACCAAGCCGCCCGAGGAGTCCTCCATCGGGGCCCCGGGGGACTTCCCTTCCGGCGGTGCGGCCCGCACGGTCATCACCTTCGGGCTGCTGGCCCACCTGCTGACCCAGCGCTGGGGCGCTCCGGCGGAGCGCCGGGTCATCTGGTCCATAGTGACCGGGCTGGTGCTCGTCCAGGGCGGCTCCCGCCTCTACCTCGGGCGGCACTGGCCGGAGGATGTCGTCGGCGGCTGGCTGTTCGGCTGGCTGATCCTGCGTACCCTGACCGCAGTGCATGACACCACGCCCGCCCATACTCCCGCCAGGTGAGGTCGCCGATGCATAACCCGCTCGGGGTGGGCAACAGATCCAGCGCGTTCGGCGAGCGGGGGATAACGAAGCGCCTTGACGCCCTGGCCCGGCGGACCGAGCTTCGTGGTGACCGGCTGCTGGACATCGGCTGCGGCGACGGCTCGTACACGATGCGCCTGGCCGACGGCTTCCGCCAGGTCGACGCGATTGACGTCCAGGCGAGCCAGCTCGCGCTGTTCCACGACCGGATCGAGGGCAGTCCTGCCGCGGGCCGGATCACGATCGCTGAGATGTCCGCGGCCAAGCTCGACTTCCCGGATGACTCCTTCGACCTGGTCACCGCGATCGAGGTGCTCGAGCACGTGGCGGAACTCGACCAGGCGCTGGCGGAGATCCGCCGGGTGCTCAGGCCGGGCGGCCGGTTCGGGTTCACCACGCCCAACCGGTGGTTCCCGTTCGAGACCCACGGCTTCATCTACCGCGAGCGCCGTTATCCGCCAGCCCGGGCGCCGCTGCTGACCTGGGTCAGCCCCGTCCATCGCCGCCTGGCCGACGCTCGCGTCTTCACCGCCGCCGACCTGCGCCGCAGGCTGGTGGTCGCGGGGCTCCGCCCGCGTTCGGTGGACTACCTGATGCCGCCCTTCGACCGGTCGGCCATCGGAGGGCGGGTCCGCGCGGTGACCGACTTCGCCGAGCGGACGCCGCTGCGGCGGTTCGGGATGGCCCTGGTGGTCACCGCGGAGAAGTAGTCCGATTCAGATGCGATCACAAGGGAGTGCCCGTGCCTGATTTCCGCGACATCCGCGATTACGTGGCGATCCCGCGGCTTACCGGGCTGCGGCTGGCACCGGACGGCAGCTGGCTGGCCGCCGTGGTTCAGGCCCGCAGCCGTGACGGGAAGAAGTTCGTCGGCAGTATCTGGCGGATCGATCCCGGCGGCGGGGCACCGGCCAGGCTGACCCGTTCGGCGGAGGGCGAGTCCAGCCCGCGGTTCCTGGCTGACGGCTCACTGCTGTTCCTCTCGGCCCGGCCCGACCCGGCCGGCCCGCCTCCGCCCGGCGAGAACCCCGCCGCAGCGTCGGGAGGACCGGCGGGTCCCGCCGCTGCGGATGGCGGTCGGGCCGGGGAGAAACCCGCGCTGTGGCTGCTGCCCGCCCTGGGCGGCGAGCCCCGCCGGGTCGCGTCGGCCCCGGGCGGCGTCACCGGCGTAGCGACCGCCCGCGGCGCCGGATCGGTGGTGCTGGCGGTGCCGAGCCTGCCCGGGGCGGCAGGCGCCGGGCCGGACGCCAGCTTGCGGGAGGCCCGCCAGCAAGCGGGCGTCACCGCGATCTTGCACGAATCGGGCCCGGTCAGGTACTGGGACCACGACCTCGGCCCGGATCAGGTCCGCCTGATGGCCGCCGAGATCAGCCCGGACGGCGAGAACAGCGGGACCGGCCTGGTTGATCTCACCCCGGCGCCGGGCCGGGCCCTGGACGAGCAGTCGTTCGAGCTGACCCCGGACGGCACCCGGGTGGTCACCGGCTGGTCGGTGTGGGACGCCGGCGGCGGGCGGCGGGACGAGATCGCGGTCATCGACATGGCCACCGGGCAGCGGCGCACGCTGCTTTCCGAGCCCGGCTGTGACTTCGCCGCGCCGCGGATCTCCCCGGACGGCCGCCTGGTCGCGTGCCTCAGGGAGACGCACGACCGCTACGAGAAGCCAGGTGACGTGACCGTGGTGATCGTCGAGCTTGATGGCCGCGGCGGCCCTCGGGACCTCCTCGGCGGGCTTGATCGCCGGCCCGCGGAGGCCGCCTGGGCCCCCGACTCGCGCACCGTCTTGTTCACCGCCGACGACCACGGCAGGCGGCCGGTGTTCCGCGCCGACCTGGAGACGGGCACGGTCAGCAGGCTGACCGCCGACCATGGCGGCTACGAGAGCCTGTGCCCGGCACCCGACGGCCGGTCGGTTTACGCGGTGCGCTCGGCGGTGGACGAGCCGCCGACCCCGGTCCGGCTGGACCTTCCGGCTGCCGACATGGTCCGCCTGCGGAGTCCGGGCACGCCGCTGGCGCTGCCGGGGCGCCTGACCGAGATCGAGACCACCGCGGAGGATGGAGCCACGGTCCGGGCCTGGCTGGTGCTGCCGGAGACGGCCTCGCCCGAGGCGGCGGCCCCGCTCGTGCTCTGGGCCCACGGCGGCCCGATGTCGAGCTGGAACACCTGGTCCTGGCGGTGGAACCCATGGCTGCTGGCCGCCCAGGGCTACGCGGTGCTGCTGCCCGACCCGGCCCTGTCGACCGGCTACGGTCACGACTTCATCGCCCGCGGCTACGACCAGTGGGGCGGCCAGCCTTACCGGGACCTGATGGCGATCACCGACGCGGCGGCGGCGCGGCCGGACATCGACCAGACGCGCACCGCGATGATGGGCGGCTCCTACGGCGGTTACATGGCCAACTGGATCGCCGGGCATACCGCCAGGTTCCGGGCGATCGTCTCGCACGCCGGCCTGTGGGCGCTCGATCAGATGTTCGGGACCACCGATCTGCCTTCCGCCTGGCGCAGGATGTTCGGCGACCCGGCCACCCAGCCCGGGCGCTACCTGGAGCACTCACCCCACCTGCATGCCGGCGAGATCAGTACGCCCATCCTGGTGATTCACGGTGACAAGGACTACCGGGTGCCGGTCGGCGAGGCGCTGCGGCTGTGGTGGGACCTGGAAGGCCGCGGGAAGAACGCAAAGTTCCTGTACTTCCCCGACGAGAACCACTGGATCCTCACGCCGGGCAACGCGATCATCTGGTACCAGACCGTGCTGGCGTTCCTGGCCCAGCACGTGCTCGGCGAGCCCTGGCAGCGCCCCGACCTACTGTGACCTCAGCCGGCCGTGACTCAGCCGGGGGCGCCCGGATTGGGTATGCCAGGCTGGGCGGATGACGCGTGCTCGGCTTGATAAGCGGCCCGATGCGGTCGCGGCCATGTTCGACCTGGTCGCGGACCGCTATGACCTGCTCAACGACGTGCTGTCGCTGGGCCAGGACCGGCTCTGGCGCCGGGCGGTGGCCAGGACGGTCGGAGCGCGCAGCGGCGAGCTGGTCCTGGACCTGGCGGCCGGCACCGGCACCTCGTCGCGCGCCTTCACTACCGCCGGGGCACGCTGCGTGGCGTGTGACTTCTCGCTCGGCATGCTCGGTGTGGGGGCGCGCAAACCGGCGCCCGGAGTCGGCTTCGTGGCAGGCGATGCGCTGGATCTCCCGTTTGCCGACGCTGTCTTTGACGCCGTCACGATCTCGTTCGGCCTGCGGAACCTGACCGATCCCGACGCCGGCCTGGCTGAGATGCTGCGGGTGACCAGGCCGGGCGGGCGGCTGGTGATCTGCGAGTTCGGCAAGCTGCCCGGCGGGCTGAACGATCTGTATGAGAGCTACCTGACCACCGTGTTGCCGCGCATCGCCCGCCGGGTGTCCGGCAACGCGGAGGCCTACGACTACCTGAGCGAGTCGATCAAGGACTGGCCGGCCCAGCCGGAACTGGCGCGCCGGATCGCCGCGGCCGGATGGTCGTCGGTCCGGTGGCGTAACCTCTCGATGGGCGTTGTCGCCATCCATGTCGGGCGGCGGCCCGCTGAGGACCTCTCCGGAATGCGGCATCAGACCGCCGGGCAGCCCAGATAGCGTGAGGGGCGACGGATAGCCAGGCCGTGTGACGGTTTAGACTGAACCGCGAATGTTACTTGTGAAGTGGTTCACAAGATAGTCAGGACGCCTTCGTGACCGAGCAAGCTCCCCCTTCCGGCACACCGGCCATCGTCCCCAGCGCAGCCAGCACGGACAGCAAGCCAGCGCGCGCGGGGAGCGGCCGTGATGCCGCCCGGCCGTCCGCCCGGCCGTCCGCGCGGCGGGCCGCCGGGCCGACCGCGGGCGGCGGTGACAGCGCGGACGTGATCGTGGTGGGCGCCGGGCCGGCCGGGTCGGCGGTGGCGTTCTACCTCGCGACGGCCGGCCTCGACGTGCTGGTGCTGGAGAAGACCCACTTCCCCAGGGAGAAGGTCTGCGGCGACGGCCTGACCCCGCGGGCGGTCAAGGCGCTGACCGGGATGGGCGTGCCGGTCACCGAGGAAGACGGCTGGCTGCGCAATAAGGGCCTGCGGATCATCGGCGGTGGCGGCCGGATCGAGGTGCCGTGGCCGGACATCTCCAGCTATCCCGGCTTCGGCCTGGTCCGTCACCGGCTGGATTTCGACGAGATCCTGGCCAGGCACGCGCAGAAGGCGGGCGCCCGGCTGCTGGAGGGAACCAACGTCACCGGGCCGATCCTCGACGACCGCAGCGGGCGGATGGTCGGGGTCACCGCGCGGCAGGCTCCCGCCGGTACCGGGGAAGGTGCCGGGCGGGCGGCCGCGTCCGGATTGGCCGCAGAACGAGAGTTCCGCGCCCGTCTCGTCGTCGCAGCTGATGGGAACTCGTCGCGGCTGTCGGTGTCCATGGGCCTGCGCAAGCGGGACGACCGGCCGCTCGGCGTCGCGGTGCGCACCTATTACACCAGCCCCCGGCACGAGGACGATTATCTGGAAGCGTGGCTGGACCTGTGGGACGGCACCTCGCTGCTGCCCGGTTACGGCTGGATCTTCGGGATGGGCGACGGGACGTCCAACGTCGGTCTCGGCTTGCTGAACACCAGCTCGGCGTTCGGCAACATCGACTACAAGGACCTGCTCCGGCGCTGGCTGGGCGCGATGCCGCCGGAGTGGGGCTTGACCGAGGAGAACCGCACCGAGCCGATTCGCGGCGCCGCGCTGCCGATGGGGTTCAACCGGACGCCGCACTACACCAGCGGCCTGCTGCTGGTCGGCGACGCGGGCGGCATGGTCAACCCGTTCAACGGCGAGGGCATCGCGTACGCGCTCGAATCCGGCGAGAGCGCGGCGCGGGTCATCGTGCAGGCGCTGGCCCGGCCGACCGCCGCCAGCGCCGAGATGGTACTGCAGACCTACCCGAGAGCGCTGAAAGACGCCTACGGTGGCTATTACACTCTCGGCCGCACCTTCGTGAAGCTGATCGGCCAGCCGTCTTTCATGAGGTTCGCGACCAGGCACGGCGTCAAGCGCCCGGCCGTGATGCGGTTCACCATGAAGCTGCTCGGCAACCTGACCGAGACCCGTGGCGGCGACGCAATGGATCGAATGCTTAACGCACTGTCTAAGATGACGCCGGCGGCGTAGCCAGCCGGGCAATATTGCGCGGGTGCCTGGCGCGCCCGGCAGCCGATAGGAGGTGATGGCCGGTGCTGAGCCTTTATATACCGATCATCGTGCTCGGGGCGCTGGCCGCTCTCTTCGCTACCTTCTCGCTGGTCATGGGGGCAATGGCCGGCCCGAAACGGTGGAACAGGGCCAAGCTCGAGGCGTATGAATGCGGCATTGAGCCCACCCCGCGGCAAAGCGGCCTGCGCTTCCCGGTGAAGTACTACCTCACGGCGATGCTGTTCATCGTGTTCGACATCGAGATCATCTTCCTGTACCCGTGGGCGGTCGCCTTTGACCGGCTCGGGGCGTTCGGGCTGATCGAGATGGTCACGTTCATCGCCACGGTTCTGGTCGCGTACGCCTACGTGTGGCGGCGCGGCGGTTTGGAATGGGATTAGCCCATGGGTCTTGAAGAGAAGCTGCCGAGCGGGATCTTGCTGACCACGGTCGAGCATGTGGCCGGGTATGCCCGCAAGAGCTCGGTCTGGCCGGCCACCTTCGGGCTGGCCTGCTGCGCGATTGAGCTGATGGCTACCGGCGGCCCCCGGCACGACCTGGCCAGGTTCGGCATGGAGCGGGCCTCGAACACGCCGCGCCAGGCTGACCTGATGATCGTGGCCGGGCGGGTCAGCCAGAAGATGGCTCCGGTGCTGCGCCAGATCTACGACCAGATGGCGGAGCCCAAGTGGGTGATCTCGATGGGGGTCTGCGCCTCGAGCGGCGGCATGTTCAACAACTACGCGATCGTGCAGGGGGTGGACCACGTGGTCCCGGTGGACATCTACCTGCCCGGCTGCCCGCCGCGGCCGGAGATGCTGCTCGATGCCATCGTCAAGCTGCACGACAAGATCCAGAACATGAAGCTCGGCGCTAACCGCCAGCGTCAGATCACCGAACTGGAGGGGGCCCGGCTGCGGCGGCTGCCGCTGGTGCCAGGCAACAATCCCGGCGGCGTGGCCGGAGCCGGCCCCCGCCCGGCGGTCAGTTCGGCCGGCCAGCAGGTCGGTCAGCAGGTCGGCCCGCTGCTCGCCCAGCAGCCCGCGGAGGCGGACGGGCCGCTGCTGGCCCAGCAGCCGGAGGTGAAGCCGTGACCCAGCCCGGCCCCGGCCAGCCAGGCCCCGATGACCAGCCAGGCCCCGACGGCCAGGGCGACCCGGCCGCGCTGGCGGGCCGCGACCGGCTGGCTGAGCAGGTGGTCAGGACCGGCATGTTCGGCACCGAGACCACCGGTGACACCTCGGGCTACGGCGGGCTGCAGGTTCGCCGGCCGCCCGCGCTGTCCACGCCGCGGCCCTACGGCTCCTATTTCGACGATCTGGCCGACGCGCTCGGTGGCTCGCTCGAGCAGTCCGGGCTGAACTTCGGCGACGCGGTGGAACGGGTCGTCGTCGACCGTGGCGAACTGACCTTCCACGTCCGCCGCGAGCACCTGCCCGCGGTGGCGGCCCGGCTGCGGGATGACCCCACGCTGGCCTTCGAGCTGTGCATGGGGGTCTCAGGCGTGCACTACCCGACGGAGATCGGCCGTGAGCTGCATGCCGTTTACCATCTGGCCTCGGTCACGCACAACCGGCGGCTGCGGCTCGAGGTGTCCGCGCCCGACGCCGACCCGCACATTCCCACGGTGGTCGCTGTCTACCCGACCTGTGACTGGCATGAGCGGGAGACCTGGGATTTCTTCGGGATCATCTTCGACGGGCACCCGGCGCTGACCAGGATCGAGATGCCCGATGACTGGAAGGGGCACCCGCAGCGGAAGGACTACCCGCTGGGCGGGATCCCGGTCGAGTACCGCGGCGCGACGGTGCCGCCACCGGACGAGCGGAGGGCATACGAATGACCGCCGGGCCGGACTATGAAGCCGAGGGCCGCGTCTATACGGTCGGCGGCCAGGACTGGGACGAGATCGTCGCGGCCGCCGACGACGGCGACCGGCCGGGCGAGGAGCGCCTGGTCGTCAACATGGGCCCGCAGCACCCCTCCACCCACGGGGTGCTCAGGCTGATTCTCACGCTGGACGGCGAGACCGTGACCGAGCTGCGCCCGGTCGTCGGCTACCTGCATACCGGCATCGAGAAGAACATGGAGTTCCGCACCTGGACGCAGGGCGTGACGTTCTGCACCCGGATGGACTACCTCTCGCCGCTGTTCAACGAGACCGCGTTCTGCCTGGCCACCGAGCGGCTGCTGGGCATCGAAGACCGGGTCCCCGAGCGGGCGTCGATCATCAGGGTGATGATGATGGAGCTCAACCGGATCTCCTCGCACCTGACGGCCATCGGCACCTTCGGGCTGGAGATCGGCGCGACCACGGTGTTCCTCTACGGAATGCGCGAACGGGAGAAGGTGCTCGACCTGTTCGAGCTGATCACCGGGCTGCGGATGAACCACGCCTACGTCCGGCCCGGCGGGGTGTCCCAGGATCTGCCCTCCGGCGCGCTGGAGAAGGTGCGGGAGTTCCTGGGGGTAATGCCCGGCCTGCTGTCCGAGATCCACCGGCTGCTCGACGTCAACCCGATCTACCTGGCCAGGACCAACGGCATCTCCTACCTCGACCTGACCGGGTGCATGTCGCTCGGCGTCACCGGCCCGATCCTGCGGGCCACCGGGCTGCCCTGGGACCTGCGCAAGAGCCAGCCGTACTGCGGTTACGAGACCTACGAGTTCGACGTGCCCGTGCAGACCAGCTGCGACGCCTACGGCCGGTACCTGATCCGGATGGACGAGATGGACCAGTCGCTGCGGATCATCGAGCAGTGCGTGGACCGGCTGTCGGGCAGCAGACCGGCCGACGACCCGGTGATGATCAGGGACGCTAAGATCGGCTGGCCCGCGCAGCTGGCCCTCGGCCCCGATGGCCTCGGCAACTCACCTGACCACATCGCCCACATCATGGGGCAGTCCATGGAGGCGCTCATTCATCACTTCAAGCTGGTGACCGAGGGCTTCCGGGTGCCTCCCGGCCAGGTATATCAGGCGGTGGAGTCGCCCCGCGGCGAGCTCGGCTGCCACGCGGTCAGCGACGGCGGCACCAGGCCGTACCGGGTGCACTACCGCGACCCCTCGTTCACCAACCTGCAGGCAGTCTCGGCGATGACCGAGGGCGGGATGGTCGCGGACGTGATCGTGGCCGTGGCCAGCATTGACCCGGTGATGGGAGGGGTGGACAGGTGATTGACCGCGCCAAGCTGGCCGCGGACGCCGGACAGATCATCGGGCGGTACCCGCGGTCGCGGTCCGCGCTGCTGCCGCTCCTGCACCTCGTCCAGGCCGAGGAAGGGTTCGTGTCGCAGGACGGCATCAGGTACTGCGCCGAGCAGCTCGGCCTCACCGAGGCGGAGGTCACCGCGGTGGTCTCGTTCTACACCATGTACAAGCGGCAGCCGGTCGGCGAGTACCACGTCGGGGTGTGCACCAACACGCTGTGCGCCGTCATGGGCGGCGACGTCATCCTGGCGGACCTGCTGGAGCACCTCGGCGTGGGCGTCGACGAGCCCACCCCGGACGGCAAGGTCTCGGTCGAGCACGTGGAGTGCAACGCGGGCTGTGATTACGCTCCGGTGGTGATGGTCAACTGGGAGTTCTTCGACGACATGACCCCGCAGTCGACCCGGGAACTCGTCGACGGGCTGCGCGCGGGCGCGGACATCGCGCCGTCGCGCGGCGCGCCCCGCCTGTGTACCTGGCGGCAGGCGGCCAGGATCCTGGCGGGTTTCCCCGACGACCAGGCGGCCGGCGGCCACACCGCCGGCCACGGCACCCTGGCCGGCCTCCGCATCGCCAGAGAGCACGGCTGGGAGCCGGACGATAACCCGAGAAGTGAGGTACCGCAGTGACCTCTGTACTCACGCCGGTGCTCACTGCTCATTGGGACGAGGCTGACTCGTTCACGCTGGAGGGCTACCGGCGCAGCGGGGGGTACCAGGCGCTGTCGAAGGCACTGCAGACCGACCCGGACGAGATCATCAGGATGGTGAAGGAGTCCGGGCTGCGCGGCCGTGGCGGCGCGGGCTTCCCGACCGGGACCAAGTGGGGCTTCATCCCGCAAGGCGACGGCAAGCCGCACTACCTGGTGGTGAACGCCGACGAGTCGGAGCCTGGCACCTGCAAGGACATCCCGACCATGCTGGCCACCCCGCACGCGCTGATCGAGGGTGCGATCATCGCCGCGTACGCGATCAGGGCGGAGCTCGCGTTCATCTACGTGCGCGGCGAGGTGCTGCACGTGATCCGCAGGCTGCACCACGCGGTGGCCGAGGCCTACGAGGCCGGCTACCTGGGCCGCAACGTCCTGGACTCCGGCTTCCACCTGGACATCGTGGTGCACGCGGGCGCGGGCGCCTACGAGTGCGGGGAGGAGACCGCGCTGCTGGACTCGCTGGAGGGCTTCCGCGGCCAGCCCAGGCTGAAGCCGCCGTTCCCGGCCATCGCCGGCCTGTACGCCTGCCCGACCGTGGTCAACAACGTCGAGTCGATCGCCAGCGTCCCGTTCATCGTGGCTCGCGGCGCGGCCGCGTTCGCCGCGCTCGGCACGGAGAGGTCCAAGGGCTTCGGCATCTTCTCGCTCACCGGGCACGTGACCACCCCCGGCCAGTACGAGGCCCCGCTCGGGGTCACCCTGCGTGAGCTGCTTGATCTGTCCGGCGGGGTCCGGGCCGGGCACCGGCTGAAGTTCTGGACCCCGGGGGGGTCGTCCACCCCGCTGTTCACCGACGAGCATCTGGACGTGCCGCTGGACTTCGAGGCGGTCGGCGCGGCCGGGTCCATGCTGGGCACCCGGGCGCTGCAGATCTTCGACGAGACCACCTGCATCATCCGCGCCACGCTGCGCTGGACGGAGTTCTACGAGCACGAGTCGTGCGGCAAGTGCACGCCGTGCCGGGAGGGCACCTTCTGGATGGTCCAGGTCCTCGCCGACCTGGAGCGGGGCCTGGGCAGCGACGACGACCTGGACAAGCTGCTCGACATCTGCGACAACATCCTCGGCCGCGCGTTCTGCCCGTTCGGTGACGGCGCCATCAGCCCGGTTGTCTCGTCGATCAAGTACTTCAGGGACGAGTACCTCGAGCACCGCAAGCGCGGCGGCTGCCCATTCGACCCCATGGCCGCCACGCTGTTCGCCGGAGCCGGAAGGTGATGCGCCGATGACCGTCCAGACTCCGGGCAACGCTGGCGGCGCGCTGGCCAGGCCAGCCGACGGCGTCAGCGTGACCATCGACGGGTTCGAGATCACCGTGCCCAAGGGCACGCTGGTGATCAGGGCCGCCGAGTTGCTTGGGATCCAGGTACCGCGGTTCTGCGACCATCCGCTGCTCGCGCCGATCGGCGCCTGCAGGCAGTGCCTGGTCCAGATCGAGGGCCAGCCCAAGCCGCCGGCGTCCTGCACCACCACCTGCACCGACGGGATGGTGGTCCGCACCCAGCTGACCTCCAAGGTCGCCGAGAAGGCGCAGCGCGGCGTGATGGAGATGCTGCTGGTCAACCATCCGCTGGACTGCCCGATGTGCGACAAGGGCGGCGAGTGCCCGCTGCAGAACCAGGCGATGTCCACCGGACAGGGGGAGACCAGGTTCACCGGCCACAAGCGGACCTTCGCCAAGCCCATTCCGCTGTCCGCGCAGGTGCTGCTGGATCGGGAACGCTGCGTGCAGTGCGCCAGGTGCACCAGGTTCGCCGACCAGATCGCCGGCGACCAGCTGATCGAGCTGTTCGAGCGCGGCCCGCAGGAGCAGATCGCGGTGGCGCCGGGCGTTCCGTTCGATTCCTATTTCTCCGGCAACACCATCCAGATCTGCCCGGTGGGCGCGCTGACCGGCACCTCCTACCGGTTCCGGGCCCGTCCATACGACCTGGTCTCGACGCCGAGCGTGTGCGAGCACTGCGCATCGGGCTGCAGGCAGCGGACCGACCACCGGCGCGGGGCGGTGACCAGGCGGCTGGCCGGCAACGCGCCGCAGGTCAACGAGGAGTGGAACTGCGACAAGGGCCGGTGGGCGTTTACCTACGCCACCCAGCCGGACCGGCTGGTCACGCCCCTGGTGCGGGACGAGGCCGGGGTGCTGGTGCCCGCCTCCTGGCCGGAGGCCGTGGCAGCGGCGGCGGCCGGGCTGGCGGCGGCGCGGGGCAGCGCCGCCGTGCTGACCGGCGGCCGGCTCACCCTGGAAGATGCCTACGCGTACGCCAAGTTCGCCAGGCTGGCCCTGTCCAGTAACGACATCGACATGCGGGCCAGGCCGCATTCGGCCGAGGAGACGCAGTTCCTGGCCGACAGCGTGGCCGGGCGGTACGGCGTCAGCTACGCCAGCCTGCAGCGGGCGCCAGCGGTGCTGCTGGCCGGGTTCGAGCCGCAGGATGAGTCGCCGATCGTGTTCCTGCGGCTGCGCAAGGCGGCCCGGGCCCGGCGGCTTGCGGTGTATTCGCTGGCCGCGCTGGCCAGCCCCGGGCTGGACCGGCTGTCCGGCGTGCTGCTGCCAGTCGTGCCGGGCGGTGAGGGGGCCGCTCTCGACAGCCTCGCCGACGGCATCGACCTCGATGACGCGGGGCGGGCGGCGGCCCGTGCGCTGAGCCAGCCGGGCGCGATCATCCTGGCAGGCGAGCGGCTGGCCGAGGTGCCGGGCGCGCTGGAGGCGGTGGCCAGGCTGGCCACCCAGACCGGGGCCGGGCTGGCCTGGATCCCGCGCCGGGCTGGGGAGCGCGGCGCGATCGAGGCGGGCGCCATGCCCACCCTGCTGCCCGGCGGGCGCCCGGTCACCGACGCGGCCGGGCGGGCCGAAGTGGCCAGGGCCTGGGGGGTGGCGGCGCTGCCCGCCGACCCGGGCCGGGACACCACGCAGATCCTGGCCGCGGCCGGGGCGGGCGAACTTGGCGCCCTGCTGGTGGCCGGGGTCGACCCGGAGGACCTGCCCGACCCGCAGGACGCGCTGCGCTGCCTGGAGGCGGCGCCCTTCATTGTCAGCCTGGAGCTGCGGGTCAGTGCCGTGACCGACCGTGCGGACGTCGTCTTCCCGGTGGCCGCCGTGGCGGAGAAGCCGGGCACGTTCGTGAACTGGGAGGGCAGGCCCGGTTCCTTCGGCGCCGCGCTGCAGGTCCCGGCGGCCCAGTCCGATCTGCAGGTACTCAACGTGATCGCTGACGCGATGGACGTGCACCTGGGCCTGCCCGACGCGGCGGCCGCGGTCCGTGAGCTCAGCGTGCTGGCCGGGCTCGTCCCGGCCACGGCCGGGACGGCCGCCGGGGCGGGCCGCTCCGGTGCCACCGCCGACGGGCCGGGAGCGGCCGTCGCCGGCGAGTCCGGTGCCGCAGCGGTCCAGGGCGGCGCGGCACACGCTCGGGTCCCATCGGGCCAGATCGATCATCTCGGGCGGCCGCATCCGGGCCCCGGCCAGGCGCTGCTGGCGACCTGGCATAATCTTCTGGACGCCGGCCGGATGCAGGACGGCGAGCCGAACCTGGCGGCTACGGCGCGCGCCAGCGTCGCGAAGATGTCCGCGGCGACCGCGGCCGAAGCCGGAGCCGCCGAAGGCGATAAGGTCACGGTGGCCACTGACCGCGGCGAGATCACAGTCCCGCTGCTTATCGCCGACATGCCGGACCGGGTGGTCTGGCTGCCGGCCAACTCGGCAGGGTGCGCGGTCCGCGCCGGGCTCGGCGCGGGTCACGGCACCCTAGTGACGGTGAGGAGCGCGGAATGACTGCCCTGGCAGTCGCGGCGCAGGCGCGAAGCGTCGGCCCTACCTACCCCACGCTGGCCAGCTTCGGCGACCAACCCTGGTGGATGATCCTGCTCAAGGTCGTGGTGATCTTCGTATTCCTGATGCTGGTGACGCTGTTCATGATCTGGGCCGAGCGCCGGGTGATCGGCCGGATGCAGCAGCGTCCCGGGCCGAACCGGGCCGGGAAGTACGGGCTGCTGCAGTCGCTGATGGACGGCCTGAAGCTGCCGCTCAAGGAAGACATCGTGCCGCGTGGCGTGGACAAGGTGCTGTTCGTGATCGCGCCGGCGATCGCGCTGATCCCCGCTTTCATCAGCTTCGCGATCATCCCGGTCGGCCCGATCGTCTCGATCTTCCACCACAAGACCCCGCTGCAGCTGACCGACCTTCCGGTGGCCGTGCTGCTGGTGCTCGCGATGAGCTCCATGGCGGTGTACGGGATCGTGCTGGCCGGCTGGGCGTCGGCGTCGCCTTACTCGCTGCTCGGCGGCCTGCGCTCGTCGGCCCAGGTGATCAGCTACGAGATCGCGATGGGGCTGTCGTTCGTCCCCGTCTTCCTCTACGCGGGCTCGCTGTCCACCTCGCAGATCGTGGCCGCCCAGGCCAACGGCGGCGAGTTCCACGTCGCTGGCGCGATCTTGCACTACCCGTCCTGGTTCGCGATCCTGCTGCTGCCGTCGTTCGTGATCTACCTCATCACGATGGTGGGCGAGACCAACCGGCTGCCCTTCGACCTGCCTGAGGGCGAGGGCGAGCTGGTGGCCGGCTTCCACACCGAGTACTCCTCGCTCAAGTTCGCCCTGTTCTACCTGGCCGAGTACATCAACATGATCACGGTGTCCGCGCTGGCGACCACGCTGTTCCTGGGCGGCTGGCGGGCGCCGTGGCCGATCTCGGTCTGGCCGGACGCCAACACCGGATGGTGGCCGATCCTGTGGTTCGTCGGCAAGATCGCGATCCTGCTGTTCTGCTTCATCTGGCTGCGCGGCACGCTGCCCAGGATCCGTTACGACCAGCTGATGGCGCTGGGCTGGAAGGTCCTGATCCCCACCGCGCTGGTGTGGACGCTGATGATCGCCACCGTCCGGGTCTGGCGGCGGCTGGGCGGCAGCCCCGCCGTCTACCTCGCCGCCGGCACCATCGTGGTGGTGCTGATGGTGCTGGTCTGGGGCTGGGACACAGCCAGCGCCCGCGCGGAGGCCGGCAGCGAGGCGGCTGACGCCGCCGAGACGGCCGCCGAGACCGCGGCCGGCGCGGCCGCTGCCCCATTCCCGGTCCCGCCGATGGACCTGCCGCACTATCACGGCGTCGGGATCGGCGTCCGGGGCGGCCCGCTGCTGGCGGAACCGGCCGAGACCACAGCTAAGGAGGTCACCGGTGCTTGACTTCCTCAACCCGATCAAGGGCTTTGGCGTCACCTTCCGGCAGATGTTCCGCAAGGTCGACACCGTGGAGTACCCGGAGGTGAAGGAGCCGACCGCGCCCCGGTTCCACGGCCGTCACCAGCTGAACCGGTGGCCGGACGGGCTGGAGAAGTGCATCGGCTGCGAGCTGTGCGCGTGGGCCTGCCCGGCCGATGCGATCTACGTCGAGGGCGGCGACAACACCGAGGAGGAGCGGTACTCTCCCGGCGAGCGCTACGGCCGCGTCTACCAGATCAACTACCTGCGCTGCATCCTGTGCGGGCTGTGCGTAGAGGCCTGCCCGACCCGCGCGCTCACCATGACCAACGAATACGAGCTGGCCGACGACAGCCGGGAAGCCCTGATCTGGACCAAGGAGCAGCTGGTCGCCCCGCTGCAGCCGGGCATGGAGGCCCCGCCGCATCCGATGCGGCTGGGCGACACCGAGGAGGACTACTACCGGCTCGGCTCGGCCGGGTCGGGACCCGGCCCGGGCAAGCCAGGCGATGACGGCGAGCATGATGAGGCACGGGGCGGTGCGGCGCGATGACCCACCCCATGGTGCTGGCCGCCGGGGCCTCGTACACCTTCCAGAACTTCACGTTCTGGCTGCTCGCGATCATCGCGGTGACAGCGGGGCTCGGCATGGTCCTGGCCAGGCGCGCCGTGCACTGCGCGGTACTGCTCGCGGTGGTCATGCTCTCCCTGGCAGTGCTCTACGCGCTGGCCGGCGCGCCGTTCCTGGCCTTCGTACAGGTGATCGTGTACACCGGCGCCGTGCTGATGCTGTTCCTCTTCGTGCTGATGATGGTCGGCGTGGCCGCCTCGGACTCGATCGTGGAGACGATCAGGGGCCAGCGGCTGGCCGCCGGCCTGGCCGGGATCGGCATGCTCGTGCTGCTGGCCCTCACGGTCGGCAACGCGGTTATCGGCCCGGCCGCCCCGACCGGCGCGGCGTTCGGGAACTCCAACGTGCAGGGGGTGGCGACCCTCATCTTCACCAGGTACGTGTTCCCGTTCGAAGTGACCAGCGCGCTGCTGATCACCGCGGCGGTGGGGGCGATGGTCCTCGCGCACCGGGAGCGCACCAGCCCGAAGCCGACGCAGCGCGAGCTGGCCAGGCGGCGGGTGGCCAGCGGCCGTCCCGCGCCGCTGCCCGGCCCGGGCACGTTCGCCAGACATAACGCGGTCGACATGCCGGCCCTGCTGCCCGACGGCTCGCCCGCGCAGCAGTCGGTCAGCCCGGTGATCAGTCCGAGGGCCGAGCCTGGCCAGCTTGAGCTGGGCGGTGGCGGCCCGTCCGGTTCCGGGGCCGAGCCAGCCGACCAGCGCGAGGAGGCCCGATGGTAACCCCGTCGCATTACATCGCCCTAGCGGTGATCTTGTTCGTGATCGGCAGCGTCGGCGTTCTGGTGCGCAGGAACGCCATCGTGGTGTTCATGTGCGTCGAGCTGATGCTGAACGCGGTCAACCTGGCGTTCGTCGGCTTCGCCAAGCTGCACGGCAACCTCGACGGGCAGGTCATCGCGTTCTTCGTGATGGTGGTCGCGGCCTCCGAGGTGGTCGTCGGCCTGGCCATCCTGACCGCCATCTTCCGCGCCCGCAGGTCTGCGTCGGTGGACGAGGCGAGCCTGCTGAAATATTGACCCGGTGGCCCCGGGGCACACCGTGTCCGGGGGCTTCGCTTTCCCCGGAGGGCACCCTGGTTCCCCCGGCCAGTACTGCAGAGAGGTAGCCCGTGACAGGCTCAGTTGCGGTCGCGTACGCGGCGCACGCGGCCCCGGCCATGGCCCCGCTTGCCGCGACGGGCGTCCAGCGCGCCGCGTGGCTGCTGCTGGCGTTGCCGGCGGCAGGCGCGGTCGTGCTGCTGCTTGGCGGCAGGCGCACCGACAAGTTCGGGCACCTGGTAGGCGTCGCGATGCCGGCCGCCGCGTTCTGCTACGGCCTGATCGCCTTTTTCACGATGCTGTCCTACCCGGCCAGCCAGCGCAGCAGGGACCTGTACCTGTTCACCTGGATCCCGGTGGCCGGGTTCCACGTGAACATCGGGATCCTGCTCGACCCGCTGTCCATGTGCTTCGTCCTGCTGATCACTGGCGTCGGCACGCTGATCCACATCTTCGCGGTCGGCTACATGGCGTCCGACCCGGGGCGACGCCGGTTCTTCGGCTACATGAACCTCTTCGTCACGGCGATGCTGCTGCTCGTGCTGGCCGACAACTACCTCGGCCTGTACGCAGGGTGGGAAGGCGTCGGCCTCGCCTCCTACCTGCTGATCGGGTTCTGGCAGTACAAGCCGGCTGCGGCGACCGCGGCGAAGAAGGCATTCATCGCCAACCGGGTCGGCGACGCCGGTCTGTCACTGGCGATCATGCTGATGTTCGCGACCTTCGGAAGCGTGACCTTCGTCGGCGTCTTCTCGAAGGCCGGCGCGGCGAGCCACGCCGTGGTGACCGCGCTCGGGCTGCTGCTGCTGCTCGGCGCCTGCGGCAAGTCGGCCCAGCTGCCGCTGCAGTCCTGGCTGCTGGACGCCATGGAAGGCCCCACTCCGGTGTCAGCGCTGATCCACGCGGCCACGATGGTGACCGCCGGGGTCTACCTGATCGTCCGGTCCAACCCGATCTTCAACCTGTCTGGTGACGCCCGGCTCGCCGTCACCGTCGTGGGCGCGGCGACCCTGCTGTTTGGTGCGATCATCGGGTGCGCCAAGGACGACATCAAGAAGGCACTCGCCGGGTCCACGATGAGCCAGATCGGCTATATGACGCTGGCCGCCGGTCTCGGGCCTGCCGGATACGCGTTCGCGATCGCCCACCTCCTCGCGCATGGCTTCTTCAAGGCCGGCCTCTTCCTCGGGGCCGGCTCGGTGAAGCACGAGATGAACGAAGAGGTGGATATGCGCAGGTTCGGCGCGCTGCGCGCGGTCATGCCGGTCACCTTCGTGACGTTCCTGATCGGCTACCTGGCGATCATCGGGGTGCCCCCGTTCTCCGGCTTCTTCACCAAGGATCCGATCATCGAGGCGGCGTTCGCCAAGGGCGGCACCTCAGGAGCGATCCTGGGTACCGCCGCGCTGCTCGGCGCGGGCATCACCGCCTTCTACATGACCCGCGTGGTGCTGATGACCTTCACCGGGGACCGCCGCTGGGACGATACCGTGCACCCGCACGAGGCACCGCCCGTGATGACCTCCCCGATGGTGGTGCTCGCCATCGGATCAGCCGGCGCCGGCGCGTTCCTCATCCTCGATAACCGGCTGGTGAACTTCCTCGCGCCGGTGGTCGGGACACCGCCGGCGTCCAAGGGACTTTTCACGCCGGTCTCGATCGGGGCGCTCGCCCTGGTAGTGGTGGGCGCTGTGATCGCCTGGACAATGTACGGGCGGCGCGAGGTACCCGCCCTCGCCCCGGCCGGCCGGTTCCCGACGGTGGCGGCGCGCAAGGACCTGTACGGCGACGCGATCAACGAGTCCGTGCTCATGCGCCCGGGCCAGTGGCTGACCAGGCTCTCGGTCTACTTCGACAACCGGGGCGTGGACGGCATCGTGAATACGCTCGCGGCCACCATGGGCGGCACCTCGGGCCGGATGCGCAGGCTGCAGACCGGGTTCGTCCGCTCCTATGCGCTGTCGATGCTGATCGGCGCGGTCCTGCTGGTTGGCGCGCTGCTGCTGGTGCGGATCTAATACCCCGAAAGGCTGCCGAACCCATGAGCACATTCCCCTGGTTGACCGTAGCGGGCGCGGTCCCGCTGGTCGGCGCGGTGGCGGTGGCCCTGACCCCGGGCCGGTCGGCGCCCGGCGGCGCGGCTGACCGGCGCGCCCGCGACCTGCTGGTCAAGCGGCTGACCCTGGTATTCACGCTGGTCACGCTCGGGGTCACGATCGCGATGGCGGTCGCATTCAAGCCCAACGGCCCTGACTTCCAGTTCAACCAGACCTACCAGTGGATCCCGCAGTTCGGCGTGCACTACGCGGTGGGCGTGGATGGCATCGCGCTCGTCCTCATCCTGATGACCACGGTCTTGATGCCCGTGGTGGTGCTCGCCTCCTGGAACGACGCCGAGGGCGGCTCGGGCCCGGCGGAGCAGCCGCCGCCGCGGCGCAGCGTCAAGACCTACTTCGCGCTGATGCTCGTGCTCGAGACCATGATGATCGGCGTCTTCGCGGCCACCGACGTGTTCTTGTTCTACGTGTTCTTCGAGGCCATGCTCATCCCGATGTACTTCATGATCGGGAGCTACGGGGTCGGCCAGCGGCAGTACGCGGCGGTCAAGTTCCTGCTCTACAGCCTGCTCGGCGGGCTACTCATGCTGGTCGCGGTGATCGCGCTCTACGTGTACTCGGCGCATGGCGGCCACCCGGGCACGTTCCTGTTCAGCCGGCTGATCCACACCACGTTCAGCCCGACCGCACAGAAGTGGATGTTCCTCGGCTTCTTCGTCGCGTTCGCGATCAAGGCGCCGCTGTGGCCGTTCCACACCTGGCTGCCCGATGCCGCCACCGCCGCCCAGCCGGGCGCGGCGGTCCTGCTGGTCGGCGTGCTCGACAAGGTCGGCACGTTCGGCATGATCCGCTACTGCCTGGAGCTGTTCCCTTCGGCCTCGCACTACTTCACCCCCCTGGTCATCGCGCTGGCCGTGATCGGAGTCCTGTACGGCGCGATCGTGGCCATCGGCCAGGCCGACCTGAAGCGGCTGATCGCCTACACCTCGGTCTCCCACTTCGGGCTGATCACCCTGGGCATCTTCGCGATGACCAGCCAGGGCCAGTCCGGCGCCACCCTGTACATGGTCAACCACGGCTTCGCCACCGGCGCGCTGTTCCTGATCGCCGGGTTCATGATCGCCCGTCGCCGGTCGCAGCTGATCGCGGACTATGGTGGCGTGCAGTCGGTCGCCCCCCTGCTGGCCGGCCTGTTCCTGATCGCCGGCCTGGCCGGGCTGGCGCTGCCCGGCCTGTCCACCTTCGTCAGCGAGTTCCTCGTCCTGGTCGGCACGTTCACCAGGTACGTGGTGCCCGCCGTGCTGGCCACCGTCGGCATCATCCTGGCCGCGATCTACATCCTGTGGATGTACCAGCGCACCATGACCGGCCCGGTGCGCGAGGAGGTCAAGGGCATGCCCGACCTGAAGGCGCGCGAACTGTGGGCGGTCGGCCCGCTGATCGTCCTGATCGTGGCGCTCGGCGTGTATCCCAAGCCGGTGCTCGACATCATCAACCCGGCGGTCCACCAGACCATGGTGCAAGTGCACTCCACCGACCCGGTCCCGCCGCATCCGGCTAACGCGCTCTACCCGAGGAGCAACCCGTGACCGGGACCGTCGCGAGCCTGTCGGCCGCCTTCAGCTCCGCCCCGGTGATCCCGACACCGCGCATCGAATACGGCCAGCTTTCGCCGATGCTGCTGGTCTTCGGCGTCGCGGTGGCCGGGGTGCTGGTCGAGGCGTTCGTGGCCAGGCCGCTGCGGCGGCCGATCCACATCGCCCTCTCGCTGGGCGGCCTCGCGGGCGCCTTCATCCTCACCATCGTGGTCGGGGCCACCAGCTCCGCCTTCAGCCACGGCAGCCCGGGGCACATCGCGGCGGAGGGCGCGGTCGCGGTGGACCGGCCCACCCTGTTCATCCAGGGCACGATCCTGGTGCTCGCGTTCATCAGCACGCTGATGATCGCCGAGAGCTCACATGAGGTGAGCCCGTTCGTGGCCCAGGCGGCTGCCGTGCCGGGCAGCGCCGAGGAACGCGAGGGGCTCGAGGCGGGCATCACGCACACCGAGGTCTACCCGCTGACCCTGTTCGCGGTGGGCGGCATGCTGCTGTTCCCCGCCGCCAACGACCTGCTCACCATGTTCGTCGCGCTGGAGGTGCTGTCCCTGCCGCTGTACCTGCTGTGCGGCCTGGCCCGGCGCCGGCGCCTGCTGTCCCAGGAAGCGGCGATGAAGTACTTCCTGCTGGGGGCGTACTCGTCGGCGTTCTTCCTGTTCGGCGTGGCGATGCTGTACGGATTCGCGGGCTCGGTGCGGCTATCGGCGATCGCCTCGACGGCCTCCTCAAGCACCGCGAACGCGACGCTCCTGTATGCCGGGATCGCGCTGCTCGGCCTCGGCCTGTTCTTCAAGATCGGTGCCGTGCCGTTCCACAGCTGGAAGCCTGACGTGTACCAGGGCGCTCCCACGCCGGTCACGGCGCTGATGGCCTCGTGCACCCTGGTGTCCGCCTTCGGGGCCGTACTGCGTATCTTCTACGTCGCATTCGGGCAGCTGACCTGGGACTGGCGGCCGGCCCTGTGGGCGGTCGCGATCTTGACCATGCTGGTCGGCTCGATCGTCGCGATCACCCAGACGGACGTCAAGCGGCTGCTGGCCTATTCCTCCATCGCTCAGGCCGGGTACGTCCTGACCGGGGTGGTCGCGGCCAACACGGCGGGCCTGTCCGGCAGCCTGTTCTACCTGGCAGCCTACGGCGCCGCGGTCATCGGCGCCTTCGCCGTGGTCACGCTGGTGCGCGACCCGGCCGGCGAGGCGGCCCACCTGAAAAGCTGGGCCGGCCTCGGCAAGCGCTCGCCACTGGTAGCCGGGGTCTTCGCCTTCTTCCTCATCGCGTTTGCCGGAATACCCCTGACCAGCGGTTTCAGCGGCAAGTTCGCGGTATTCGAGGCTGCCGTCAGCGGCGGGGCGCTGCCGCTGGTGATCATCGGGGTACTCAGCAGCGCGATTCTCGCGTTCCCCTATGTCCGGGTTATCGTGCTGATGTTCTTCAGCGAGCCGGGGCCAGGCGGGGCGGCCGTGGTCCGGCCGAGCCTTTACACTGGGGTGGCCGTGGCGGCCGGCGCGGTCATTACGCTGTGGCTGGGCGTGGCACCAGAGCCGCTGCTGAATCTCGCCCACCACGCCGCCAGCCAGCTGTTCGTGCGCTGACCGACCGGGCGGCGGCGAGGGCGCTGGTGTTCCCTGCCGCATCGCGGGCATATCCCGATTACCTAGCCTTGCACCTATCGTGGGGGTGGCGTTGCGATGTCCGCACCGCCGCCGGTCCGCCGGTCCGCCAGCCGGGCGGCCAGATCGAGGGAGCCTGAGTGATCACTGTCGTGCCCGTGGAGCTATCCGATGCGGCGCTGGCGGCCGACGTTGTCGACGGCCTCGCGCTGGTCGAGGACGGCCTGCGGGAGGCGGCGCGCGCCCAGCACGAGCAGCTCGCGGACACATCCAGGTACCTGATCGATGCGGGCGGCAAGCGGTTCCGGGCCACCCTGGTGCTGCTGGCCGCCCAGTTCGGCAATTCGAAGGACGAGCGGATCGTACCGGCTGCGGTAGCCATCGAGCTCACCCATCTGGCCACCCTCTATCACGACGACGTGATGGACGAGGCGCCCGTCCGGCGCGGGCTGCCCAGCGCCAACTCCCGCTGGGACAATACGATCGCCATCCTGACCGGGGACTTCCTCTTCGCCCGCGCCTCCCAGATCCTGGCCGACCTCGGCACCGACGCGATCAGGATCCAGGCCGCGACCTTCAGCCGCCTGGTCAGCGGGCAGATCGCGGAGACCGTCGGCCCGCGGCCCGATGAGGATCCGCTGACCCACTACCTGAGCGTTGTGACCCAGAAGACCGCGTCGCTGATCGCTACCGCCGGCCAGTTCGGCGCCATGTTCTCCGGAGCGCCTGACCAGGTCGTCGAGCGGATCCGCCCGGCCTGCGAGGCGCTCGGCGTGGCCTTCCAGCTCTCCGACGACATCCTGGATGTGGCTAGCGAGTCGGCGCAATCGGGCAAGACCCCGGGGACGGACCTGCGCGAGGGGGTGCGGACGCTGCCAATGCTGCACGCGCTGCGCTCGGCCGACAGCGGTGACGCCCGGCTGGTCGAGCTGCTGGGCAGCGGCGAGCTGACCGACCCCGCCCGGCATGCCGAGGCCCTCACCCTGCTCCGGGCGCACCCTGGAATGCGGATGGCCCGGGCGGACATGGCCCGCTGGGCCCAGCTGGCCAGGGACGAGATCCTGGCCCTGCCCGACGTGCCGGCCCGCGCGGCGTTTGAGGCGCTCTGCGATTTCGTGGTGGAGCGGACCGGCTGAGCCTCTTCTTTGGCTGCACCGGCGGCTCGGGCCGGCCCGTCAGGCCCGCAGGCGCCTGGACGTCGGCTGCGGGCTCCGGCGCTGGCGCTGGCGCTGGCGCGCGTCATCCGTTTCGCGGCCATATCGGCACGACGGCAGTTACTACCCTGGAGGCAGCTATATGGGGATTCGTCCGAGGATGACAGCCGCGGCCCTGGCCGCCGCTACCGCCGCGACGGTCGTCCTGGCGGCCTGCAGCGGCTCATCGGCCTCACCGGCCGCGCCACCGGCGTCCGGCTCGGCCACGTCCGGGTCGGCCACGTCCGGCTCGTCGCCGTCGGGGACGTCGCGCTCGGCGGCCGCGGCCGTCGCCCAGATGAAGACCGCGGTACGCGCCGCAACCAGCGTGCACCTGGCTGGCTCGCTGAGCGGTTCCGGGAAGACGATCGGCCTGAACGTCGGCCTGACCAAGTCGGGTAAGTTCTCCGGCACGGTGACCGAGGGCGGCGCGACGTTGACGATCATCAACGCGGGCGGGAAGGTCTACATCAAGGCCACCCGCTCGTTTCTGGCCCTGCTCCACGTGCCCGCCGTGGTCTGCTCGGTCATGTGCGGCAAGTACGTCGAAATGTCCGCCGCCCAGGGCGCCGCGCTGACCGGCGAGCTCAGCATGCCCCAGCTGCTCCAGTCGATCACCGGGAAGCTGCCCGTCTTCACCAGCGCGGGGATCCAGACGGTCAGCGGCCAGCCGGCCCAGATACTGCACGGTGCCGACGGGTCCACGCTCGCCGTCGCGGCGACCGGGAAGGCTTACCCGATCGAGGCCATCTCAAGCCGCGATAAGCACGGGAGTCTCAGCTTCTCCCAGTGGAACAGCGTGCCGCCGCCGGTCGCGCCGGCCGCCAGCCAGGTGATCGACGTGAACAAGCTGGGCTGACTCCCGGCCGCGTGCGGCCGCGGGCCGCCGGACAGCGGGTCATCAGCCGCAGCCCGCTGCTGTCCTCAGGGAGCTGTCGTGCGCTGCCGGACGGCGGCCGTCGCACGCTAGCATTGCCGTGCAATGAGAACTACTGGGCGCAAGGCGAACGATGCGGTCGCGTCTGAGCGCCGGCCGCGCAGGCCCGCGAGCAGCAGCCGACGATGGCGGCATCGCCGTCAGAAACAGCGACTTCGTGCAGTCCCTCGACCGGGGGCTAGCCGTGATCCGCGCCTTCGGGCCGGATCGTGACCGGCTGAGCCTCAGCGAGGTCGCCCGCGCGACGGGCCTGACCAGGGCAGCGGCGCGCCGGTTCCTGCTGACGCTGGTCAAGCTCGGCTACGTGCGCAGCGACGGCAGACAGTTCTCGCTCCGGCCCAGGGTGCTCGAGCTCGGTTATGCCTACCTGTCCGGGCTGGCGCTGCCCGAGGTCGCCGCACCGCACATGGAGGAACTCGTTGCCCGGCTGCACGAGTCGTCGTCGATCTCGGTGCTGGACGGGCCGCACGTCGTTTACGTGGTCCGGGTTCCGACGAAGCGGATCATGACGGTGGCGATCTCGGTGGGCACCAGGTTTCCCGCGTACGCGACATCCATGGGCCGTGTCCTGCTCGCCGCGCTGAGCGAGGACGAGCTGGACCGGTACCTGTCCGAGGCGGTGCTCGACCCGTTCACCAGCCGGACGGTGACCGACCCGGTCCGACTCAGGGCCATCGTCCGCGAGGTGGCGAGGCAGGGCTACGCCATCGTCGACCAGGAGCTCGAGGAGGGCCTGCGGGCGGTTGCCGCGCCGATCCGCGGCGCTGCCGACGTGGGCCACGCGGCCATCAACGTATCCGCGCACGCCAGCCGGGTCAGCGTGGCCGCCCTGCGGTCGGAGATACTGCCCGAGCTGCTCAAGACGGCCCGGCAGATCGAAGCTGACCTGCAGGTGCAGGGCCGGCCTGACCTCGGCTGCCCGCGGTGCGGGTTGGGCCTGATCGGGCCTTCGGGCGGGAATCACGGCCTGCGGCGGGCGGTTGTCAGATTGTGCGGGCCGGGCCGGCCCGCTCGACCTCGGCAGGCGCCGGATGTCAGCCTCCGCCGGGGTGTAGCTCGTTGAGGAGGCGGCCGTGAGCATGTTCGGATTCCACAAGGCGCGGATGATCACCGCGGATGAGGCCCTCCTGGGACGGAGCAGGCCGATGGAGGTCCCGGCGCGCCATGAGGTCCTCGGCAGCCCGTTGCGGCCGCCCTATCCGGCCGGCAGCCAGGTCGCTGAGTTCGCGCTGGGCTGCTTCTGGGGGGCCGAGAAGAAGTACTGGCAGACGCCGGGGGTGCTCTCCACCGCGGTGGGCTACGAGGGCGGGTTCACGCCCAACCCCACCTACGAGGAGGTCTGCTCCGGGCGCACCGGGCACGCCGAGACCGTACGGGTGGTCTTCGACCCGGCCAAGATCTCCTACCGTGAGCTGCTCGCGATCTTCTGGGAGTCCCATAACCCCACGCAGGGCATGCGGCAGGGCAACGACGTGGGCTCCCAGTACCGTTCCGCGATCTTCTACACCTCACCTGAGCAGGAGGCCGAGGCGAGGGAGTCGCTGGCCGCCTACCAGAGGCGGCTGAGCGAGGCCGGATACGGTGAGATCACCACGGAGGTGTCCCCGGCTTCGGACTTCTACTTCGCCGAGGACTACCACCAGCAGTATCTTTCAAGCAATAAAAACCCGTACGGGTACTGCCCGGACCACGGGACGGGCGTGTCCTGCCCCATCGGTGTCGTCAAGGCCAGTGGCCCCGTTGGGAGCGTCAAGGCGGAGAAGTGAGCTAGGCGGGCGAGCGGCTGGCAGTCATGTTGGTCGCCCGTTCGCGACAGCGCTGCTGGGGCTAGCCTTCAGGCAGCAACAAGTGGGTGCGCGTGCGCCTGCTCGTAGAGCGGTTCCGGGGCCAGGTCAATACCGTCGGGCCAGGCTATTGTGCCTGCCTCGGTGTCGATCCTGACCTGGGCGAAGTACTCAGGATCGTTGAGCGGCTCCAGGACTCCTATCCAGCGTTCCTGGGTGAAGTCGACGTCGCCAACGGTCCCGTCACTAAACAACAGCCGAAGTACATGCTCACCGAGCACAGCAACACCGACCACAACCGGAAGGTACTCCTCGCTCATGCTGTAGATCCTACGGCAGCGGGTCGATCTCGCTGAGGGGCTCACTCTTCCGGGCGCGCTCCCAGTTCGCCAGGATCTCCTGATTTCGCAGAATGGCCCATTCCCGGACAAGCCGGAGCGCCCGAGGTTCAAGGCTGCCGGCAAGCACCTCCCGTCTACCGAGACCGAAGCGCGGCGCCCGGCGTAGTAGGCATGGAAGTGGGCCACAGGGTGATCGCGCTCGTTCCAGTACATGTAGATCACTACGCCGTAGAACGAGCTGATCCGTGGCATGCCACGACGATAGCCTCGGCCGATCCGGCCGTGGCGTGCTCTCCGCGGGCGTGTTGAACGCCAGCCGACATTTCCGCGGAAACGCTGCCGCTCCGCCGTCCCGACGGGTCCGTGTTTCACTCCGGGTACTGCTGGCACCAGCAGTATCTTTCAGATGCCAAGAACCCGTACGGCTCCTGCCCCGACCACGGTACGGGCGTGTCCTGCCCGGTCGGCGTGGTGAAGGCGAGCGGTCCGCTCGGGAGCGTGACGACGGAGGGCTGAGCTGACCTGGCGAGGCTCGCCGGGTGGGCTGCGCGACAAGTACGCTCGACGGTAACTCTGGCTTGACCTTGACGGCGCCCCGTGGTCCACGATCACAAGATCCCAGTGACCCTGAATCCCGCGTCCGACCGACCCGTCCGGCATGCAGCGGGCACGGTGACCTGTTCCTTACGAGGTCGTATCGCGTGGTCGTCTAGGCTGGGTCTCCGCAGCTCAACTCGTATTTATCGATACCGTGAGTGTCCGCCAGTGCCCTTCCTTGGTCAGCGGGTTCTGGCACGGGAGTGTCTCCCGGACAAGATCACTGGCGGTAGTCCGTGCTTGTGGCCCTTACCTGCGCCGACATGTTGCGGTATCGGTTCACCACAGCCGTGCCCAGACCGGCGACTGCGAGGATGACCCATACCATGATCACCGCGTAGCCGACGTGCTTGCTGACGTGTTCGACGATGATGGCCACGAACCCGGTAAGCCCGGCGCCGATCCCGGCGCCGAGAAACAGCGCCTGGCCCTTACCCGACCGCCAGGACTCTGCCGGCGGGCGAGAACCTGATGATCCAGTGCGTAGCCTGGCATCTACCCGCTTGTCGATCTCCGCGCCGATCCGATCGACCAAGCTTTCTGCGACCGCGTCGTCGTAGTCGCGGCCGAGTTCGTGGTGCGCTGCTGTTGCGGCAGCGATATCACTCCGCGTCGTCTGATCCACGGCATCACGATACATCTCGAATACTTTGCGGTCCACTATCGGAACTATCTAGTGGATGTTCGCCGCCCGTGTACCGGGCCTGGCCTGTGGCCTGGCCCTTGCCGTCAGGCCGGCTGGGGCGGCAGAGGCCCCGGACCGATAGGGTGACCGCGACCATCCCAGTCGGCGCCGGGCCGGTCGAGGTGGGGACCAACCCGTTGACCAACACCGTTTACGTCAGCAATTTCGGAGACGACACGGTGTCGGTGATCTCGGGCTAACCAGCGCAGTCGATCGAGGTCTTGACGCAGGCTACTACATCATGGCCAGTGGCCACCCCTCGGCGCGATGGTGCCTGAACTAAGCGCTCTAGGCGTTCACGCTGGCGTTGGCGCTGGCCAGGCGGTCGCGGCTGCTGAGCAGGTCATCGACCTCGCCGTCCACCTGCATCCGGCCGCCGAAACCAGGACGAGGTAGGGATCATTACCGGGCCGAGCGCTTGCCGGGCCGCCGCCGCATCCGCAGAGCGCTCAGGAGCAGCGCGCCGAGGAATATGACAATGCCGATGAACAGCAGGTACAGCAGGCCCTTCACGACCACGCCCACGATGCCCAGCGCGATCGCCACGATCACCAGCAGTAGAAAGAAGGCAAGCATCCGATCCTCCGCTCCGTCGGGCCGCTTAGCGGCGGGCTAGCCGCCGCTCGCCGCCGCCGCCCGGCTGGTAGGTCAGGCCGTAATGCTTGAAGATCGCCTCTTCGTCGCCCGCAGGAAGCTCACCGTCGGTGTCGATCGACGGGGCGTCCTTCACTTGCTTCTTGTCATAGCAGACCTTGAGGTACCCCGGGCCCACGGTCGCCTGGTTGAGGGGAACGAACACGAGCCGGTGCCGGGTGAGCAGGCCGACCCTGACCGTGCCGAACGATGGCAGGTCGGTGCCGGTGTCGACGTAGACGGCTTCCAGTTCGCCGATCTTGTGACCGTCGGCGTCAACCACGTCGTGGCCGCGCCACTCCCGGATGTCACCAGCCTCGAACACGCCAGCCTTCCTCCCATAGCGCTGCGCTGCCGCTTTGGCTATTTGATCCTACCCGGATGCGAGCTGCGGGCATCCTGGATGCGCCTCGCGATCAGGCGAGGCGTCTGCGTATGCGGGAGCACTATCGCCCCGCCGGCTATGGCCTATCTCGCCAGGACCGCTGGCAACACGCGCCGGCCGATGAGCTCGATGCCGCGGACGGCCGTGATGCCGTGAGGTGTCCCGAACTCGACGCGAGTCGCGCCAGCTTCGAAGAGCGCTTGCACCTGAGCGGCAACCTGCTCAGGTGTCCCGGAAAAGGCAAAGCGGTCGAGAACCGCATCCGGGACAAGCCGGCCTGCTTCCTCGTGGTTACCTGCGCGGACCAGGGACTGCATGCTGGCCAGGTCGACCGGGTCCAGGCCGGACGCCGGATCCAGGCCCGCGACGACCGGGAGGTACCTGGCCACTTCTGCTCTGGCCAGGCGGCGGGCGCTCGCCCCGTCGTCGTCGACGACCGTGACGGCACCGCACACCAGGCCGACCTCGCCCGGTGACCGTTTCGCGCGCGCTTCGCCGCCAGCGAGCGACGCCCTCGCGGAGGGCAGCAGTGCTGGATTCGCCGAGCCGCCAATCTTGACTTCGGCGGCAAGCTCGCCAGCCAGCGATGTCCCGGCCGGTCCCCACGCTCCCAGCAAGAGGTCGACATCCTCCCGGACCGGCCGGTAAGCGAGGCGCGCGCCCGCTTCCACCTGGAAGATCTCGCCGCAGTAGGCATCGTCATGGCCGGAGAACAGGTGACGGACGACGTCAATAGCCTCCCGCAGCCGGCGGACCGGCCGCTCCTGCGACACGCCGACCGCCTCGAGCCACGCTCCGCGGGCGAGCCCGAGATAGGCGCGTCCGCCCGAGACGGTGTCGAGGATGTGGAGCTGATTGGCTATCTCAAGCGGATGCAGCAGGTAGGGATTGAGGCAGGCCGGGCCGAGCCGGACGCTGTGCGTCGTCTGCGCGACGGTGATCAGCGGCAGCAGAGGCGACGGGTAGAGCAGGTCGCTGTAGACAGATATGGTCCGGAAGCCGAGTTCCTCGATCCGCGGAGCCAGGCTGGCGTACATCGCCAGGTCCTCGTCCGATTGCAGCGCGACGCTAAGCTCGCGGCTTTCGCGGTCGGCAGCAGGACTCACGTGACGTCTCGCAGCGCAATTGTCCGCTGCCCGGTCCGCTCGATCCGCATGATCAGCCGCTCGTCGGGGTCCGGGCAGGCGACGAGACTGTCACTGTCAAGCCAGTCCCCCGGGGGGAGCGGGCGCTGCTTGGCCGCGAGCAAGGGCAGCACCGCTGAGAGCGCGTACACGCAGAAGAAACGGCTCGGGCAGGTGCGTAGGCGGCTGCTATGGGTGAGCTCGAACCAGTCACCCACCTGCATCCCGCACACCGACCGTCCCTCGATGCGCTCCACCACCACCCGCAGGTCATAGAGGGCAGCCGATTCCTCCGCGCCGCTCATCGGAGTTTTCCCCTTTCGCGCCCAGTACCGGAATCTACCGGCGAGGTCTTCGCGGTCAGCTCACCCACGCATCATTCCGGTATACGACCCCATCTTTCATAACCCAGTGAAGCGTCCGCAGCGCAGATACAGATACCGTCGGATCCTCCTTCATCGCGATGAGATCCGCCTTCTTCCCGACTTCCACCGAACCTACTTCGTCGTCTATCCCGAGCCACGCGGCCGGCCCCCGCGTGGCGGCCAGAAGCGCGGCGCGCGCGGAGAGGCCGAACGCCTCCATGTGCTCCAGTTCGCGCACTGTGGCTGACGTTCCGTCGGTCTTCCAGAATGGCGGAACGTCGCTGCCCAGCATCACCTGCACGCCCGCCTCCAGCGCCAGTCGATACGATTCCTCGTGAACGGCTGCCGCGCCAAATGCTCGCTTCTGCATCCAGGCCGGTATTTCAAGCGAATCGAAGAATTCGCCGCATCTGGTAACCGACAGCGTAGGCACCAGCGCGGTGCCGCGATCGTGCATTTGCCGGGCGACATCCTTGGTCAGCTGGTACCCATGTTCTACGCCATCGAGCCCCTGCTCCAGTGCCTTTTCAATAATTTGCGCAGGACCAGCATGCGCTGTCACCTTGCGCCCCCAGGCGTGCGCGGTAACGATGACGGCCTCAAGCTCGCCCGGCGTCAGCTGGGCCGTGTCCATGGTTTCGTTCGCGCCGGCTATGCCGCCGGAAACCATCACCTTGATGAGATCCGCACCCGCGCTGATCTGTGCCCGCACACCGCGCGCAAACTCAACTGCTCCATCGCATTCGAGCGTGCTTGAGTACTTATGCCCATGCCCGCCAGTACATACCAGCGCGCGCCCGGCGGAGAAAATACGCGGTCCCTCGGCGCGTCCTGCCTCAATCGCAGAACGCAGCGCGAACTCAACGTGGTTGCTCTCTCCGACGCACCGGGCGGACGTCACCCCGCTGAGCAGAGTCCGCCGCGCGCAGCCGGCCACATACAGCGCCAGTTCGTGCGGCGACATGGCCTGGACTGAATTGCCGAGGAGGCCGGGCAGCGCCAGCGAAAAGTGCGTGTGCATATTAAACAGCCCCGCCATCACATACGATCCCTGGAGATCCACGACGGTTGCGTGCTCAGACGCGGCTGCCGGGCCCGATGGCCCGATCCCGGCAATCTTGCCGTCCCTCACCAGAATATGCTGGTCGCGACGCACATCAGCGCTGCGGCCATCAAACACCTTGCAGTTGATAAGGACCTTCGCATCACTCACTGCCGCTCTCCCCGCGCTCACGGCCACCGCTCACATCGCTTCCTCCATCAGCTGGGCCGGGTCATAGACTGGCCTGCCTCCCAGCAAGGTCAGGAGGATCTCGATATTCGGCAGTTCCTCCATCGGGCACGCCAGCGGATCCGCAGCGAACGCCACCAGGTCGGCGTCCATCCCGGGCCGCAACTGTCCGCGCCGCGCCTGCACTCCGAGTAGGACCGCACCACGACGAGTGTAGAGATCGAATGCAACGCTCCTCGTCAGAGCCTGGCTCTCGCCGATGAGCCCGCCCGATCGGCCGAGCCGGGTCACCATGAACCAGATGCCACGCATCGGGTCGAATGGCGGCACATCCCCGTCGCTTCCGGCCGCCACCTGAACCCCGGCCAAGAGCATGTCCCGCACGGGAGCGGCTCTCGCCGAGTTCACCTCGCCCCAGTATCGCCGCACATCTTCGGCGAACTCATACACGATGGCCGGGTGGACGGAGACCCCGACGCCGGAGGCGGCCATGCGTTCAATCGTCTCCGGCGTGCAGCTGAGGGCGTGCTCGACGACCAGCTGCCGCGGCTGGCGCGCCAGGCCAGCCGACAGCGCGCGTTCGTAGACATCCAGAACCATCCGGATCGCCTCGTCACCAACTGCATGGCATCCGAATCCGGGCGACCGGCGCAACGATTCTTCTACCATTACTTCCAGATCTGCGGGAGTCACCCTGAAGGGTTCCGTGCTGGTATAGTCGGCCCCCGCTTCCCCGCCAATCGCGGCGTCCGAGATCCGCCCATCCACAAACGCCTTTACTCCGGTCAGGCGCAAATATGAGTCGGTCATCGAGTTGGCCGATGGCATTCCTTCGATCTGCGCGCGCGCCGAATCCAGATCGCTGCCTTCGGAAATACGCCACAGCAGGTCACACCGCAGCGACAGCCGGCCGTCGTTCCGGAGCGCCCGGAACAGCTCCAGCTCGGCGCCATCGACCCCGGCCTCCCGGATAGACGTAATTCCGCGGGCGTTGAAGCGCGCCATCACCGTCGCGAGATCCTCGCAGCGCTGCTCCCGGCTCGGCTCCCCGGCCAGCTCGAGCGCCCCGGCGATCCGGGCGTCCGCCTGAATGGGCGCGGTCCGCGCTGCAGTGCCCGCGAGCGGTGCCGCTGCCTGGCCGCCGCCATGCTCTGCTAGCAGCTCAATGGCGCGCGAGTTGAGCACCGCGAGATGACTTCCCCGGCGCACCATGACCGGCCCGGGAGCGCGCAGCGCATCAAGCTCCGCCGTGGTCGGCAATCGACCCTCTAGCAGCTGGGACTCATGCCAGTTGCGCCCGGAGACGGTCCACTCGCTCGCCGGGCGGCCGAGGGCATGCTCGCGCACCATCAGCAGCAGGTCCGCCAAGGTGGCCGCATCGCGCAAGCTAACGAGCCGCGCGTCCGCCGCCGCTTGTATCGCGTGGATGTGAGTATCAATGAAACCCGGTCCCACGCAAGCGGAACCGAGATCGACCCAGAAGGCCGGCGAACCGGCCGCCCGGGCCGCTTCCGCCCTGGTATCTGCCAGCGCGCTTACCCGGCCATCCGCAATTATGATGTGCCTGAAAGACTTACCCGACCGGTAGTCGGGCCAGATCGCCTTAGCCGTCAGCACGGTCGCAGTCGAGCGTTCGGCTGTCAATTCTTCACCTCCGCGGATGAGTTCCTCGCTGCCCGGGTGTCTCCATATCGACACCCGGTCCGGCTCGCTTATACCGGATTCCATGGCCAAACCAGGGCGAATTGTCCGCTATGTAGCCACTAAATCCGGTACAGGTCTCCAAGATGTGACCCGGCTCGCTGGAGCGCGAACAAGACGTAGCCGTAAGTGAGACCCGTCGCCGCCGGGTTCCTGGCGAGCCAGGACCGGGCGACGGTGGCGGGAAGCTCGATGTGCAGAACCGCCGCCAGCTCGGCCCGGCTGCGAAAGCGCAGTTCCGACCGCACCGGGACGCGAATTGCGCCGCGCTCCCGCCACCAGGCATCGGTAGCGGCGGCGGTCCGGTCCGGCCCCGCGGCTGAGGCCGCGGCGAGCAGCTCGGCGAACTGACCCCATCGATGGTCGTTGTCAACCACAACGAGGCTCCCGCCCGGGCGCAGCACCCGCATGACCTCGGCCAGCCCGGCGTCGCCGCCGGGCGCGAGGAAATAGGCGAACCTCGCGTGCACGACATCCACCGACCGGGACGGCAGCGGCAGCCGCTCGGCCGATCCGGCTAGTACGGTTGTCCGCTGCAGCCCTGATGCCCGTCGCGTCGCGGCGGCCCGGAGCGCCGGATCAGGCTCTACCCCGATCACCCGGGCGGCGTCCGCGGTGTATCTGCTCAGCCAGAACCCGGTGCCGCAGCCCAGGTCCACCAGGGTTTGGCCGTCCCAGGGCGCCAGCACGCGCATGGCGGCCAGGACATGCCCGGCCGCATCGACAGCCCGGTTCTCGAGCTCATAGGTGTCCGGGTGACCACCGATGTTGGGCGCGAACTTCCAGTCGGGAAACTCGCTGCGGGCGGCAGGGATTCCGGCCGCGCCGGCGCGGCGCTCTGGTGCCGCGCCGGGCAGGTCACCCGCGGCAGCCTGGATCAGGTCGGCGGTCACCGGAACATTCTGGCCGGCCGGGCCGGAGGAAATGACGGCGGTTTATTAACGGGGACCGCGCGCCGGTCCCGTTGAAGGGGGCGGTCGGCGGCATCGGTGGTAGGGAACGGGGTTGCCGCCGTTTACTGGCGGGCCTGCGGCTCCGGGATCTGCTCGTCGGGAATGCCCCACGACGGGGACGGCGCGGACGGCGGGATGACGTCCGTCACTCCCTCGTTCAGGTCACGGTTGATCACCTCCGCGACGTCCTGGACCGTGTCCACACCGTAGGCCATGCTCGGGTTGTTCGCCGTGAGCACCACGATCATGTAGTTACGGTGGTGGCCGGAGAAGCTCCCGATGCTGTTGATGCGCCAGTCATCACCGGGGTAGGGCAGCCAGCCGTTCTTCACGTGCACCGTGACGTCGTCGGGAGCGCCGGCCGGCACGCCCCAGCGCTGCGATGGGATGACGCGGGCCATGAGCGAGAGCTCATACGATCGCGACGCGTAGTCGAGCACGCGGTTCTTGCTGGTCAGCAGCCTCAGCAGCAGGATCTGGTCGTGCGCGGTGATCAAGGTGAGGCCCCAGTAGCCGCCCGGCCCGAGGACAGTCTGCTTCATCGACGCGAGGTTGAGGAAATGCTGCAGGCTGCTGCGGCCGACCTCGGCCCACAGGGCCGAGGCGGCATCGTTGTCCGACTCGGTGATCATCTCGGTGGCAAGAGTCCGCTGGGCCGAGGTCAGGTAGCGGTGTTCGGTCATCAGCTTGCGCAGCAGCGCGGCCAGGATGGTCGCCTTCACCACGCTGGCCGAGTAGAACCGCCGGTCCTGGTGGAAGTCGCAGAGCACGCCGCTGACCGTGTCGTCGGCCTTCAGGCCGACCACCGAAGAACGCCCGCTCAGCGCGGCCAGGATGCCGCGGGAGATCCGGGCGGCAAGCCCGGGATGAGCACCCGACCAGCAGATCGTGCCCGCAGAGGCCGCTGGCCTCGCCGTGCTCGCCTGCCGGGCCGCTGCAGGCGTGAGCACGCGAGCCTGGGCCGCGCTGGCGGCGGTGGCCGTTGCGCTCGCCGCGCAGAGCGATAGCGCCGCGAGCAGGCCAACGGGCCGGCTGATCCGCGCAATGTAATGGCTCGCGCCCACGAAGTCACCTCTGCTCTTGCCGGGCATGGCTCGCACTAGCAGTAAGGACGCCGGGCCCGGCCGCATGGTTGCCGCGATCCGCGGGCTGGCCATTCCGGCCGGGCCGGATACCGCGCACAGGTAGCAGGCGGCCCCATAAGGGTCGGGCTAGGCGGGGGCGCCGCTGCGCCCAGCGCCGCCTCGGAACCGCGAGATGCCCGCCAGTATGGCCGGATCGGCCAGCGCCTCCGCCCCGTGGCGGAATTCGTTGGCCATGGCGGCCTCGCTGGACAGGGACATCCCCTCCAGCGCGGACCGCCGGTCACTGCGCAGGCAGGTCTGGGGCGCCACGGCAAGCTCGCGGGCCAGGTGCTCGGCGGCGGCCCGGGCGCTGCCCGCCGGCACGACCCGGTTGACCAGGCCCATCTGGCCGGCCTCGGTGGCGGTCACGGCGCGTCCGGTCAGGATCATGTCGAGTGCCCGGCCCAGGCCGACGATACGGGGCAGGCGGACCGTGCCGCCGTCGACGAGGGGTACCCCCCAGCGGCGGCAGAACACCCCGAGGACCGCGTCTTCCTCGGCGACCCGTAGGTCGCACCACAGGGCCAGCTCCAGGCCGCCGGCCACGGCGTGCCCGGCGATCGCCGCGATCACCGGTTTCGAGAGGCCCATCCGGGTCGGGCCCATCGGCCCGGCCCCGTCCGGCCCGACGACGTTGCCGTCCGGGCCGCCCATCGCCTTCAGGTCGGCTCCGGCGCAGAACGTCCCGCCCGCGCCGAACAGGACCGCGACCGATGCGTCCGGGTCGGCGTCGAAATCGGCGAATGCCTCGGCGAGCGCGGCGGCGGTCGGGCCATCGACCGCATTGCGCACCCCGGGCCGGTCCAGGATGACGGTGGTGACCGGCCCGCTGCGCTCGACGCTCACTGTCATCGGCGGCTAGCCGACCTGCCAGGTGTCGCTGCCCGCGAGCAGCGCGGCCAGGTCCCCGTCTCCCTGCTGGACGCGGGCCGACTCGAGCTGGGCCGACATCAGCTCGTCGTAGCTGGGCCTCGGCGCCTGCCTGAACACGCCGATCGGGGCATGGGCGAAGTCGGATGTGTCCAGCCGCGACAGCGCGAACGCGTACGAGGGATCGGCGGTGTGCGCATCATGCGTCAGCAGCGTCTCCGGCTCAGCCCCCGCCACGTCGACCGCCTCCAGGCTGCCCTGGCGGCCGAACCGCAGGCCCTTGCTGCCGCCAGCGCCGAATCGCACCGGCGCGCCGTGCTCGAGCCTGATGAGGTGCTGGTCCCGGGATTCTGGCTCGGTAACAGGCGCGAACGCGTCGTCGTTGTAGATCGGGCAGTTCTGGTAGATCTCGATGAACGCGGTCCCCCTGTGGTCGGCCGCCGCCCGCAGTACCCCGGTCATGTGCTTGCGGTCGGAGTCAATGGTCCTGGCCACGAAGCTGGCCTCGGCCCCGAGCGCCAGGGAGACCGGGTTGAAGGGCATGTCCAGGGACCCGAACGGGCTGGACTTGGTGACCTTGCCCTGTTCCGAGGTCGGTGAGTACTGGCCCTTGGTCAGCCCGTAGATCCGGTTGTTGAACAGCAAGATCTTGATGTTGATGTTCCGGCGCAGGGCGTGGATCAGGTGGTTACCGCCGATCGACAGCGCGTCGCCGTCCCCGGTGATCACCCAGACCGACAGGTCCGGGCGGGAAGCGGCCAGCCCGGTTGCGATGGCCGGGGCGCGGCCGTGGATCGAGTGCATCCCGTAGCTGTTGACGTAGTAGGGCAGGCGGGACGAGCAGCCGATGCCGGAGATGATGACCAGGTTCTCCCGCGGGATTTCCAGCTCCGGCAGGAAGGCCTGGAACGCGGCCAGGATCGCGTAGTCGCCGCATCCCGGGCACCAGCGAACTTCCTGGTCAGACTTGAATTCCCTGGTGCCCAGCTTCTGGTCGGCCTTGGGTACCAGGGTCAGGGAGGCGAACCGGTTCGGGTCGACATCGTGTTCCACGCCGTCGCCTGCCGGGCCGTGACTCGCAGCGGGCAGATCAGACATTCGCGATCACATCCTGGATGACGCCAGCCAGTTCGGCGGCGCGGAAGGGGAGCCCGCGGACCCTGTTGTAGGAGATCACATCGATCAGGTAGCGCCCGCGCAACAGCAGCGCGAGCTGGCCGAGGTTGATCTCCGGGACGAGCACCTTGTCGTAGGAGCGCAGGACGTCACCGAGGTTGGCCGGGAACGGCGACAGGTGCCTGAGGTGCGCCTGGGCCACCGCGCCGCCGGCCAGCCGGATCCGGCGAGCCGCCGCCCCGATGGAACCGTAGGTCGAGCCCCAGCCGAGGACCAGCACCCGGGCGCTGCCGTCCGGATCGTCCACCTCGAGCGGCGCGATGTCGGCCGCGATCCCGTCGATCTTGGCCTGGCGGAGCCTGACCATCTTGTCGTGGTTATCGGGGTCATAGGAGATCGTCCCGGCGCCGTCGGCCTTCTCGATCCCGCCGATCCGGTGCTCAAGGCCGGGGGTTCCTGGGATAGCCCAGGGCCGGGCGAGGGTCTGCGGATCCCGCTGGAACGGCATGAACGGGGGCGCGGCATTGGCGCCCTGGCTTTCGTTTGGAATGGCGAATCTGAACTCATTCCGCAGCTTAGCCAGGCTGTCCACAGTGGGAATGCGCCATGGTTCTGAACCGTTCGCCAGATAACCGTCGGACAGGATGATCACCGGTGTGCGGTACTTGACCGCGATCCGGACGGCCTCGATGGCCGTCTCGAAACAGTCCGAGGGGGTCGACGGCGCCAGGACCGCGACCGGTGATTCCCCGTTCCTGCCATACAAGGCGGTCAGCAGGTCGGCCTGCTCGGTCTTGGTCGGCATGCCGGTCGACGGGCCGGCCCGCTGGATGTCGCAGACGATCAGCGGCAGCTCCACGGACGCGGCCAGGCCGATCGTCTCGGCCTTGAGGCACATGCCCGGCCCGGATGTGGTGGTCACGCCGAGGCCGCCGCCGAATGCCGCGCCGAGCGCCGCGCCCACGCCGCTGATCTCGTCCTCCGCCTGGAAGGTGCGGACGCCGAACCGCTTGAGCTTGGCCAGCTCGTGCAGGATGTCCGAGGCGGGGGTGATCGGATACGAGCCGAGGAACAGCGGCAGACCGGAGCGCCTGGACGCCGCAACGAGCCCGTAGGCCAGGGCGGTGTTGCCGGTGATGTTGCGGTAGGTCCCCGGCTGGAGGGTCGCGGGCTTGACTTCGTACTGAACGGAGAAGTCCTCGGTCGTCTCGCCGTAGTTCCAGCCGGCCTGGAAGGCCGCGATGTTCGCCTGCATGATCTCGGGCTTGGCCGCGAACTTGGAGGTGAGGAACTTCATCGTTCCCTCGGTCGGCCGGTTATACAGCCAGGAGAGCAGGCCGAGCGCGAACATGTTCTTGGCCCGCTCGGCGTCCTTCCTCGAGATGTCGTAGCCTTCCAGGGCCTTGATGGTCATCGAGGTGATCTGCAGCGCGTGCAGCTGGTACCCGCTGAGGGAACCGTCCTCCAGCGGGTTCTCGCCGTAGCCGACCTTCGAGAGGTTCCGCTTGGTGAACTCGTCGGTGTTGGCAATGATGTCCGCGCCGCGCGGCAGGTCGCCGAGATTGGCCTTGAGCGCGGCGGGGTTCATGGCCACCAGGACGTCGGGGACATCGCCAGGCGTCAGGATGTCATGGTCGGCGAAATGCAGCTGGAAACTGGAGACACCAGGCATGGTGCCCGCCGGGGCGCGTATCTCGGCCGGGAAGTTGGGCAGGGTCGACAGGTCGTTGCCGAACGTGGCCGTTTCCTGAGTGAACCTGTCACCGGCCAGCTGCATCCCGTCCCCGGAGTCGCCCGCGAACCTGATGATGACGTGGTCGAGTTGGTGGACCTGCTTGGTCACAGTGGGGGGACCTCCTCCACGCGCCGAGGCCGGGGCAGTGGTTCCACTGGTGAGCGGTGACGGCGTGCATCTTTGAGCGCCGCCCCGACGCCAAACGTCGGCCGGGGCGTTGAAGTTTGGACTTGAGCCATCTTACTCGCGGCATTGGGTCGAAGGTCGGTTACGGACGGCCCTTAACTTCTGCGCTGGCCGCCCTGCCCATCCGTAGCCAGGTCACGCGGTTTGCGCGGTGGCTCTGCGTGGTTCCGGGACGCATCCGTGCTTTAGGTATTTATCTCTGCTAATCATGACGCACTCCGCAGGTGGCGGGTTCACGCTCGGGGCGCGACCGGCCGGACGTTGCGCCAGTTATGGGCGCTACCGGGCCTTCTCTGGGCGTCTACATATCGCGTGCGCGCTGCTGGTTGGCGGTCCGGCTGCGCGGGCAGAATCTGATTACGCAGAGTGTCAACCTGATCGCATTCCGAGGCGTCATACTCGCGTGATCCGCAACCAGATCTCCCGCCTGTGAGGAGGCCGCGGAGTATGAGCGATCGTGTGCAGGGAGATGCCGCCAGCCTGGTCACCACCGCGCCCAGGCCGACTGACTCCGATGAGGGACCGGCGTCACCCGGCAGGCCGCAGCCGCTCGTCTCCGAGATGGACGGGGTCTCAGCCGGGATCCCTGCAGTGCCCAGGCCCTCGTTGCCGAGGACCGCGCCTGGATCTGCGGTGCCCAGGCAGGCGGTGCCCAGGCCGCCGGTGCCCAGGCCGCCGGTACCCAGGCAGCCGGCGCCCGCGCTGGTCACGTCGCGGTCGGCCGCGGTGGGTCCGCAGCATGTCCGGGCCGTAAAGCAGCCAGCCATCAGCCGGGCTGCTGTCCGTGACGAGCTGGACGCTGCGTTAGCCGGGGCGCCGCTCAGCGCCAGGGACAAGCAGTTTCTCGGCAAACTGGTCCACTGGGACAAGCGGAACGCCGCTTCGGTGGCCTCTCTCCTCAGGAGGGCACGACGCGCGGGCCGTAACGAGGCTGCGCTCACGCCGGTTCAGCTGGATATGGTTCTCGCTGCGCTCAAGGACGCTGTGGTTCATCGCGTAGCCGGCGTCGACTCGGTCGGCTGCTGGGACTGCGAGAACGTCCGGGGCGGCCGGTGTCCGGAACACTCAAGGGACTTCGAGCGGGCCCGGGACTATGCCGACCTGGCGGCCCTGCTTTCCGCTCGCGGCGGTCAGGCCCACATCGACGGCGAGCTGTGCTCCACCGACCTGGCTCCGACGCCTACGCCGATCCAGCCGCCGACCGACATCTCGGGCTACCGGCGCCGGACTCCCATTGTTTCCTGAGGCTACGGCTGGCTCCCGCTGGCGACTAGCTGGCCGGGTATTTAAGCGGCTACCTCGCGGGCGCTACCGATAGTTGACAAACTGGAGCGCCAGGTCGAATTCCTTGTCCTTCAGCAGGCTGATGACCTGCTGCAGTTCGTCCTTCTTCTTGGACGAGACGCGCAGTTCGTCGCCCTGCACCTGAGCCCGGACGCCCTTCGGCCCCTCGTCTCTGATGATCTTCGATATCTTCCTGGCGTCGTCCTGGGAGATACCTTCCTTCAGGGCCACAGCGAGCCGGTACTCCTTGCCGGATGCCTTCGGCTCGTCCGGGTCCAGTACCTTGAGCGAGACCGAGCGCTTGACCAGCTTGTCCTTGAAGACGTCGAGCACCGCCCGGGCCCGTTCCTCGCTGTTAGCCGTGATCGCGACGGCGTGATCTCCCGACCAGGCGATGGACGCTCCCACGCCGCGGAAATCGAAGCGGGTACCGATCTCCTTGCTAGCCTGGTTGAGCGCGTTGTCGACTTCCTGCCGGTTGATCTTGGATACGATGTCGAAAGAGGATTCGGATGCCACGGGTCCCAGGTTAGACGCCTCGCCCACGCGCGGGCATGCTGGCACGGGCGTGTCGGCCTGGGAACAGGGCCCGCATGCTGTCGGCTGGCGTGACTTCCGCTATCCTTCACTTTGCCGTCCAGCGAAGGCGGCGCCAGGCAGGTTGCCCGAGTGGCCAAAGGGAGCGGTCTGTAAAACCGTCGGCTCAGCCTACGTTGGTTCTCGGCGCTCACGTAATTCCCCAGTTCTGAGGGGTTAGCGTTCACGTAATTCCCCACCTCGCTCACGTAATTCCCCATGGGGATGGCGTGCGTGTCGTGGTGGACCTGGCCATCGAGAAGGAGCAACCTTCCCTCCCGTCTGAGACGAGGGCGGGGGGCCGATGGCAAGGAGGACGTTCGACGTGATCGACGTCATCGAGATACTCATGCACTGGCATGCGGGCCGGTCGAAGAACGAGATGGCCGGGAGCCTGGGCGCAGACCGCAAGACGCTGCGCAAGTACATCGCCCCGGCTGAGGCGGCGGGCATCGCCCCGGGCGGGCCGGCGAAGAGCGAGGAGGAATGGGCGGAGCTGGTGCGGGGCTGGTTCCCGCAGCTGGCTGATACCCGGCTGCGGCAGGTGACCTGGCCGGTGATCGCCGTGCATCACGAGTTCATCACCGCCCAGCTGAAGGCTGGCGTGCGGATGTCGACGATTCACCAGCGGCTGCGCGACGAGCATGGCCTGGCCGTCAGCGTGCAGAGCTTCCGCCGGTATGTCGCGGCGAACGTGCCGGAGGAGATCCGCCGTGCGCAGGTCCGGGTCTGGAACCCGCGCCCGGCTGAGGCCGGGGAGCAGGCGCAGATCGATTACGGGCAGCTGGGCCGCTGGCTGGACCCGCTGACCGGGAAGCTGCGGACGGTGCAGGCGTTCGTGATGGTGTTGTGCTGCTCGCGGCACATGTTCGTGCGGCCGGTGCTGAAGATGGACCAGCGCGCGTGGACTGAATGCCATGTCGCGGCGTTCGCGTTCTTCGGCGGCGTCCCGGCCCGGCTGGTCCCTGACAACCTGAAAACCGGGGTGGACAAACCGGACCTGTATGACCCGAAGATCAACCGGTCCTATGCTGAGCTCGCCGCCCATTATGGCTGCTTGATCGACCCCGCGCGGGCGATCAAGCCCCGCGACAAGGCCAGGGTCGAACGGCCGATGCCGTATGTCCGCGACAGCTTCTGGCGGGGCCGGGAGTTCACCAGCCTGGAGCAGATGCAGGCCGAGGCGGAACGCTGGAGCGCCGAGGTCGCCGGGCGCCGGGCGTGCCGTCCGCTGGAAGGCGCCAAGCCGGCGGTGGTGTTCGAGGCGGTGGAGAAGGACACGCTCAAGCCGCTGCCGTCCGGGCCGTTCGTGCTGGCCACCTGGGCGACAGCGAAGATCGGCCCGGATATCCATGCCCAGGTCGAGCGGGTTCTGTACTCCGTGCCGTGGCAGCACATCGGCAAGACCGCCGACGTGCGCGTCACTGCCACGATGGTGCAGTTCTTCATCGGCGGGCAGCTGGTCAAGACCCACCCGCGGAAGGTACGCGGCAAGCAGACCGATTTCGGTGACTACCCGCCGGAGAAGATTGCGTTCCACATGCGCACCCCGGCCTGGTGCCGCAAGCAGGCCGCCGCCATCGGCCCGGCGTGCGAGCAGGTCATCGCGGGGCTGCTGGCCGATAACGCGCTGTACCGGCTGCGCGCCGCCCAGGGGGTGATCGGCCTGGCCGACCGGCACGACCCCGGCAGGCTGGACGCTGCCTGCGCCAGGGCGATCACCGCCGGGGACCCGTCCTACCGGACCGTCAAGGGCATCCTCGCTGCTGGCGCCGAGGCCCAGGCGCTGCCCGCGGCCGCCGGGGACGGCGGCGCGGCGGCGTTCCTGCGCGGCCCGGCCTCGTTCGCGAACGTCATCCCCATGCCCGGCGCGGTCACCAGCGACGCCGTCCGCCCGGCCAGCACGGCGCAGGCCACCTCATGACCCCCGCCACCACGAGCGCCGCCGGGCAGGACGGCGCTGGGCTGCTGCCGGCCCGGCCGCTGGCCGCCCAGGCCCACGCGCTGCGCGCCGCCGCCGCGTTCATCGAGCGCACCGGCCTGAAAGGCCTGTCCGTCACCGCCGACAGCGACGGGATCTACATCAGCGTGCCCCGCTCCGCGGGCAGCCCGGCCACGCGGACCGGGACGGTCACCTACCTGGCCGTCCTCACCGGCGCACCCTGCCCGCAACGCACCGGCCACCAGGCCTGGGCATGGGTCGCCACCAGCGGGCGCATCGCCGGGCACGACGCCCACATCTCCACCACCATCGAACCCGGAGAACAGGAAACCGCATGACCACCGTCACCATCACCGACCGCAGCGCCCTGGCCGCCTCGCTGCGCGGCCTGAAACTGTCCGGCATGCTGGACACCCTGGAGGCCCGCCTGGCCCAGGCCCACGCCGGGGAACTCGGCCACCTGGACTTCCTGCAGGTCCTGTGCCAGGACGAGATTTCCCGCCGGGAAACCACCTCCCTGCAACGGCGGCTGCGCCAGGCCCGGTTCGAAGAGCAATCCACCCTGGAAGGCTTCGAGTTCGGCGCATCCCCGAAACTGCCCGCCGCCCAGATCCGTGACCTCGCCGCCCTGCGCTGGCTCACCGCGGGCGAATCGGTCATTCTCTACGGCCCCGTCGGCGTGGGCAAAAGCCATATCGCCCAGGCCCTCGCGCACCTGGCCGTCCGCTCCGGAGCCGACGCCCGGTTCATGAAAACCAGCCGGGCCCTGGCCTGCCTGGCCGGCGGGCACGCCGACCGCACCTGGGACAAACGGCTCCGAGAGCTTGCCCGCCCCGCTGTCTTGGTCCTGGACGACTTCGCCATGCGCGAGCTCACCGCCACCCAGGCCGACGACCTTTACGAGCTGATCACCGAACGAGCCCGGCGCTCCCTCATCCTGACCAGCAACCGGGCCCCGGCCGACTGGTACCCGCTGTTCCCCAACCCCGTCGTCGCCGAGTCCCTCCTGGACCGGCTCATCAACACCAGCCACCAGGTCTTCATGAACGGCCCCAGCTACCGGCCCAGCAAACGCCCCGGGCGTGTCACCCCCACCGGGACCACGAGCGGCAGCTAAAATCTGAACACGGCCAGGACCTGGGGAATTACCTGAGCACAACCCCTGGGGAATTAGGTGAGCGCCCACAATGCTGTCGGCTGGCGTGACTTCCGCTATCCTTCACTTTGCCGTCCAGCGAAGGCGGCGCCAGGCAGGTTGCCCGAGTGGCCAAAGGGAGCGGTCTGTAAAACCGTCGGCTCAGCCTACGTTGGTTCGAACCCAACACCTGCCACCACCAGCAGAAACAGCCCCTGACCTGCAACGATGCGGTCAGGCGCTGATCTGTGTCAGGTGCGGCTCTGTGCAGCCCGAAGCATGCGTATGCGGGTGGCTGTGCCGAATACGTGCCGAAGAACGCCGCTGGCTCAGTCACTGGAATCGCCCGGCCCGCTCCCGGTGCCGCTGTCGTCTGGTCTGGTCGCTTCGAGGATGCGGCGTTTAGCCTCGTCCTGCTTCCCGGAGATGCACTTGGCGTAGACCCGTAGCAGCACGTCCACGCTGTGGCCTGCCCATTCGGCGACCTGGGCGGGGGCGACCCCGGCGTTGAGCCATGTCGAGACGGCGGCGTGGCGGAGATCGTAGGGACGCCGGGCCAGGAGCGAGGCGGCTTCGGGGCCACTGAACGCTGCGCCGCGTGCCTTGTGGAAGACCGCCAGGTACGCGCGGTCAGTAAGTGCGCCGCCACGCGCACCGATGAACACGCGGCCGCCGTGGCCCGGTGCCGTACTGCTTGAGGTGGGAGCGAAGCAGCGAGACGAGTTCGGGATGGATGGGCACGGGCGGGTTTCGCCTGGTGCCCGGTGCTTGAGTTCGCGTTGCTCGCGGGGACGGCCGGTGTCGGTCCAGCTGGGATCCGCTGCGCGGCTCGGAGTGGGTGAGGAGCATCTCTCCCCAGCCTTGCTCGGGGAGGCTGATGAGGTTGTCCAGGCGTAGGTCTGCGGCTTCCTCGGGCCGGAGCGCGGCGTAGTACATGCAGCCGAAGAAGGCCACCATCCGCTCGCCGCGTGCACCCTGGGACGCCGTCGCGGCCAGGAACCGCCGGGCCTGGTCACTGTTGATGACCGTTCGCGGGTCAACGGTCTTGAGCGTGCGCGGGCGGGTCCATTTGACGGCCTTGAGCGGGTTGGCGGGCAGTGCGCCGATCTCGATGGCGTACTGCATCGCACTATTGAGCACGGCACGCTTGCGGTTCGCGGTGTTGGCTGCGGCGGCGGTTCCGTCCTGCTTCTTGCTGATGCGGTCGAGGAGCGCGCGGGCGCGTAGCGCGCCGGTCCCAGCCTGCATGAGGTCGGCCACGGGGATCGTAGCGGTTTCCAGCCAGCGGATTACGTCGGCAATATCTCGGGCGGCTAGCTTTCCCGCGAAGCCGGTCGCTGAATGCCCAGGTCCGCAGAGCCCGGCGAATCTCGTCGCGCGGGTACGGGCTGTCGTCGTCACGCAGCATCGGCTCGGTGGCGTCGGTGAGAGCCTCGCCAATGGATCGCCGATGGGTCGGCGCGGCGTACGGCCACTTCGCGGCGGCGTAGTCGAGGGTAAGGCGTACCAGCTCATCGACGACTCCTCGCGTTCCAGGAGTGCGGGCGTCCGGTCGCGATGCTGAACGCCTGCCCTTGCCTGGCCGCCGCTAGCAGGGAGCTGCGGAAGCTGTCGGCTTGCGCGGCGTTGCGGAACGGCTCTTTCCATTCCTGGCCGCTGACCTTCCACCGCACCCAGTAGGTGGTGACCTTGGTGCCTTTGTAGGCCTCGGTCTTGTAGACGCGGACGCCGTAGCTGGTGTCGTCCATCAGGCGGCCTCTTCTCGCGCGGCGAGCCATCGCTGGTATTCGGCCCGGCGGATGCGCAGGCTGCCGTTCGGCAAGGTGATGCACGTCGGCGCCTTGTTCTTTGCCCGCCATTCGTAGAAGGTCCTGCGGCTGATTTCGAGGTCGGCGCATACCTCAGCGATGGTGAGCTTGTCGCCGTAAGGGAACTTGGCGGTCTGAGCGGTTCGGTTCATCCGTGCATCGCTCCTCCTTCGGTAGTCGGGTCGGTTGCTGATCACGCGGCGCTAGACCAGTCATGGTGGTCGCGGGCGCGAGCAGCGGATGCGCGCGCCAAGTCGGCGTCGGGGGTGACGGTGCGTAGCCGGTCCCGGCGTAGCTCCAGACCTTGAGAACCAGGACGGTGGTCTCGTCGAGGGGGCGGCCCCACGGGTCGTGTTCGCCGTTGGGGTGGCGCAGCAGGCGGCGGTGTTCGCGGCGGGCCCGGCGGAGCTGGCCGAAGGTGACCGAGTAGCGGCGGGATTTGGTGAGGCAGTGCCCGCCGTAGCCGAGGGCGTGCGCCCATTTGCGGTACCGCTCATCACCTGCGGCCTGGTCGCCAGCAAGGTGCCAGGCGGTGGTCATCATCTGCTTGTAGTGCCGGTGGCAGCGCAGCCGGTCGATGTCGGCCAGCAGCCGGATCCGCCGGTCCGGGAGACCGGTGGCGGTGAGGGTCTTGGTGACGTATTTGGCGATGTAGTTCGCGACGGCCTGGCCGGGCAGCGCGGTGCCGGTGGCGGGCAGCGCCGGGCCGGGCCGGACCGGCCGGGTGTCGGTCTGCGGCCCGAAGGTCAGCACGACGGCGTGCGGGCCGGGCTCGGGAGCGACGGCCAGGACCACGGCGGCGGCGGCCTGGTCGATGGCCTCGCACAGCAAGTCAGCGGTCCAGAACGGGCCGGGCGGCTGATAAGCGTCGCCTGGCTGGTCGAGGCGGATGACCGCGTGGAAATGGACGACGCCGCGTGCCTGGTATTCGGTGACCTTGACGTACCGGACCGCGAGCTGCTCACGGAATGCCTTGAGCGTGATGCCTGCCGGCGCGGCAAGGCGGCGGGGCAGGTAGGTGATGAACCGGCGCCATAGCTGCCCGGCGTGAGCGTTGAACAGCACGGCTGCGGTGTAGTCGTAGCAGTCGCGGGCACAGGGCGCGGCCGAGCCGCGGATCGTCCTCGGCGTGGCGGACCGGGCAGGAAATGTCGCGGCCGTGCGGGCAGCGGCGGGCGCTAGCGTCGCGGCGGGGTCGGCACGGCAGCACGGTCTTGCCGCGCATCCGGCGGGCATGGACCGGGCCGAAGGAGGGGGCGGTGAAGGTGGCGAACACGCACGGGTGCGCGGCGATGGAGTCGGGGATGCCCTTGCCGCCGGCCAGGCCCGCGCGGACGAGCTGGCGGGCGTCGCGCTTGTAGACCTGTGAGCAGGACGGGCAGACCGTTTCGCGGCGGTTCCCGCACGGGCAGCTGCAGCACCCGCGCCGGGCTCGGCGGCGGTCGAGTACACCGAGCGGACCTCGCCGGTCGCCAGGTCGACGGCGCGGATGTGGCCGTGCATCCGGACCGGGTGATGGCAGGGCCGGTGGCGGTAGTTCGCTCTGCCATTGGGCGAAGTCGGCGCGTGCGCCTGGCCCCGCGTGTCGTCGTCGGCGTTCGCTCCCGCCTCCGGGCCGGGTAGTGGTCCGGGGGCGAGGGTGACCGTCGCGGCGGTCACCAGCGGTGTGCCGTCCTGGTTTGACGCTTAAGTGTCAAGCGGCGTCCTTGGCGGTGAAGTCGCCGTCGCAGGCCCCGCAGGTGACGGGCGCTTCGGCGAGGGTGGATGCGGCGATCCGGATGGACCGGCCGCAGGGGCAGGCGGCGGCAATCAGGTTGGTGGAGCGCCGGGTAGTGCCCGCCGGGCCAAACTTGTCGTGACGCCACAGGGTGAGCGCGGCCTGAAGGCCGGAAATCTGGGTGGCGTAGGACAGGGCGGTGTCCTCAGGCAGGGTGGTGACGGACGAGCCGAGCCGCTGGTCTGTTCGACGGCGATGCCGAGTTCTTCGGCGTGGGTCTTGAAGTACTTGTTGTGGTAGCGGCCCTGGCGGCTGGT
>CAWIXN010000013.1:0-629729 GCA_963840095.1 uncultured Actinomycetota bacterium
CCTGCAACTCGCCGCGGCCGGCTCACTGACCACGACCGGCTACTTCATGACGGCCGGGGCGCCAGCGCCGCCGACGGTGTCGCTGACCGGGCCGGCCGCAGGCGCGACCCTGACCGGGCCGGTGACCTTCACCGCGAACGCGTCCTCCGCGGTCGGCATCGCCAAGGTCGACTTCCTGGTCGACGGCGTCGTCGTGGCCACCGCCACGTCCTCGCCCTACACCGCCACCTGGGACTCCACCACCGTCGGCGACGGCCCCGTCACCGTCGTCGCCCGAGCGACCGACACCGCCGGCAACCAGAACTCCACCACCGGCCAGGCCGACACCGTCGCCAACGCCGCCGGGCGCGGCGGCAACCTGCTCGCCAACGCCAACCTCAACACCAACACCGGCGGCGGCTCCACCCCCAACTGCTGGCAGGAAAGCAACACCAGCGGCAACACCCAGGCCTGGACCTACACCCCCGACGCCGACAACGGCAACGCCACCGAGAACGTCACCATCTCCGCTTACACCACCGGCGGCAGCAAGCTCATCACCGCCCAGAACACCAGCGCCTGCTCACCCCGGGTCACCCCGGGCACCGCCTACACCCTCGGCGCCTCGTACGAGTCCAGCCAGCCCGCCCGCATCGTCGCCTACTACCAGAACTCCAGCGGCACCTGGACCTACTGGACCGAAAGCCCCGCCGAGCCCGCCTCCAGCACCTGGGCCCAGGCCACCTGGACCACCCCGGCCGTCCCGGCCGGCGCCACCGCCCTGTCCTTCGGCCTGGAACTCGCCGCGGCCGGCTCCCTCACCACCACCGGCTACACCATGACCGCCGGCTAGCAGGGCGATACCGGCTGCCTGGTGACCGCGTCACCAGGCAGCCGGCCCTGTGCCGTGCGCCGACGATGCCACCGACAAGTTTGCTATGGGAGGTCTTGCAGTGTTTATTCATACTCGCCGGCCGATGCGGTGCGCCGCGCTCGCCGTGGCCGCCGCCGTGGTCTTGCTGCTGGGCGTCATGGGCCCGGCCGCTGCCGCACGGGCCGCGACGGCAAAAACTGTCGTGACGCTCACCTTCGACGACGGCTATGAAGATAACTACACCAACGCGCTCCCGGCGCTGGAGGCGCACGGGATGGTCGGGACGTTCTATACGATCACCGGGTACAACGGGGTCGACAGCGGTTTCATGACCGTGCCGCAGCTTCAGGCCCTCTACGCCGCGGGCAACGAGATCGCCGATCACACGGTGCTGCATCCGTTCCTCACCCAGGTGAGCACTGCCGAGGCGACCAGGGAGACCTGCGACAGCCGGGACACCCTGCTCAACTGGGGCTTCCCGGTGACCGACTTCGCCTACCCGTACACCGCGTACAACTCGACGCTCGAAGGCATCGCCGCAGCGTGTGGCTACGACTTCGCGCGGCAGGACGGCGATCTCAAATCGCCCTACGCCTGCCAGAGCGGGTGCCCGGTGGCCGAGACCATCCCGCCGAAAGACCCGTATGCCATCCGGGCCCCGGAATCGATCGAGGATAACTGGTCCCTGGCTGACATGGAGAGTCTGGTCACCCAGGTCGAGAACGGCGGCGGCGGCTGGGCGGTGCTGGTCTTCCACCACATCTGCAGCCAGAGCAGCTGCAACCCTTACTCGGTCACGCCGGCGAATTTCAACGCCTTTCTGACCTGGCTGCAGACCCAGAACGTGTCGGTCGAGACCATGGCCCAGGTCATGGGCGGGCCGGTTCAGCCAGCGGTGACCGCGCCCCAGGTGGCGCCGGCCCCGCCCGGCACCAACGGTGTCGTCAACGCCTCGGTCGAGACCGATGACCCGTACAATCCCGGGACTCCGTACTGCTGGTCGACCAACGTGGATGCCGGCGATACGGCCAGCTTCGCGGAGACCAGCACGGCGCACACCGGGTCGGTGGGCGAGACCGTCACCATGAGTTCCTACACCAGCGGCAACGCGGCCCTGATCAGCGGGCAGGACCTGGGCCAGTGCGCCCCGAGCGCGGTGCCGGGTGACGCCTACCTGGTCTCCGGCTGGTATCAGAGCACCGTGCCGACCCGGTTCGTGTTCTGGTACCGGGACGCGAACGGGGGCTGGCATTCCTGGACGAAGAGCCCGCAGTTCGCCGCGGCCAGTTCCTGGACCCAGGCGACCTGGGCGACGCCAGCGGTCCCGGCCGGCGCGACCGCGCTGAGCTTCGGGATGGACATCGAGGCCGTCGGCACCCTCACCACTGACGACTACTCGCTGATGGACTCGGGCGGGCCGCCGACCAGCCCGACGGTGTCGCTGACCGGGCCGGCCGCGGGGGCGACCCTGACCGGGCCGGTGACGTTCACCGCGAACGCGTCCTCCCCGGTCGGCATCGCCAAGGTCGACTTCCTGGTCGACGGCGTGGTCGTGGCCACCGCCACCTCCTCCCCCTACACCGCCACCTGGGACTCCACCACCGTCGGCGACGGCCCGGTCACGGTCACCGCCCGCGCCACCGACATCTCGGGCAACCAGACCACCAGCACCGGGCAGGCCGACACCGTCGCCAACGCCGCCGGCCGCGGCGGCAACCTGCTCGCCAACGCCACCCTCAACACCAACACCGGCGGCGGCTCCACCCCGAACTGCTGGCAGCAGAGCACCACCGGAACCAACACGCCCGCCTGGACCTACACCCCGGACGCCGACAACGGCAACGCCACCGAGAACGTCACGATCTCCTCCTACACCAGCGGCGACAGCAAGCTCCTCACCGCGCAGGGCACCAGCGCCTGCTCGCCCCGGGTCACCCCCGGCACCGCCTACACCCTCGGCGGCTCCTACCAGTCCACCCAGCCCGCCCGCATCGTCGCCTACTACCAGAACGCCAGCGGCGCCTGGACCTACTGGACCGAAAGCCCCGCCTTCGCCGCCTCCAGTTCCTGGGCCCAGGCCACCTGGACCACCCCGGCCGTCCCGGCCGGCGCCACCGCCCTGTCCTTCGGCCTCAACCTGGCCGCGGCCGGCTCCCTCACCACCACCGGCTACTTCATGACGGCCGGGGCACCCGCCCCGCCGACCGTGTCGCTGACCGGGCCCGCGGCGGGCGCGACGCTGACCGGGCCGGTGACGTTCACCGCGAACGCGTCCTCCGCGGTCGGCATCGCCAAGGTCGACTTCCTGGTCGACGGCGTGGTCGTGGCCACCGCCACGTCCTCGCCCTACACCGCCACCTGGGACTCCACCACCGTCGGCGACGGCCCCGTCACGGTTACCGCCCGGGCCACCGACACCGCCGGCAACCAGACCATCAGCACCGGGCAGGCCGACACCGTCGCCAACGCCGCCGGGCGCGGCGGCAACCTGCTCGCCAACGCCAGCCTCAACACCAACACCGGCGGCGGCACCACCCCCAACTGCTGGCAGGAAAGCAACACCAGCGGCAACACCCAGGCGTGGACCTACACCCCCGACGCCGACAACGGCAACGCCACCGAGAACGTCACCATCTCCGCTTACACCAGCGGCGGCAGCAAGCTCATCACCGCCCAGAACACCAGCGCCTGCTCACCCCGGGTCACCCCGGGCACCGCCTACACCCTCGGCGCCTCGTACGAGTCCAGCCAGCCTGCCCGCATCGTCGCCTACTACCAGAACGCCAGCGGCACCTGGACCTACTGGACCGAAAGCCCGGCCGAGCCTGCCTCCAGCACCTGGGCCCAGGCCACCTGGACCACCCCGGCCGTCCCGGCCGGCGCCACCGCCCTGTCCTTCGGCCTGGAACTCGCCGCCACCGGCTCCCTCACCACCACCGGCTACACCATGACCGCCGGCTAGCACGGCGAACGGCGTGCGTGGCCGGTCACCGCCTGGCCGGCCACGCACCTGGCCGACTGCCACAAGAACTGGAAAGACCAGAAAACCTGTCCCGAACCTGTCCCGCGGCAGGTTCATAGCCTCTGGGTGGAGATCTTGTCGGCTACGGCTTTCTGCAGGGCCGTGACCTCGGCGAGCATCCAGGACTGGTAGTCGTAGCCGGGGGTGGGCATGGTCTCGTAGACGCCGACGACCGGGATGCCGTATTTCCTGGCCTGGGTGAGGAACGATTCGGTGAGCGAGTCGGTGACCTGCTGGTTGTAGACGAACACTTTGACCTGGTGGCCGGAGAAGAGGCTGTTCTGGAGGGAGACGTCCTGTGGTGACGGATCCACGCCATTCATGATGTCGGCCTGGAAGGAGAACGGCGTGAGGTTGCGGGTCCCGGCGGCCTGGAGCATGTAGTCGCCGACGGGTTCGGTGGTGGCCACGGGAGTGCCCGGATAGGCGGCCTTGAACTGCGCGATCGCCCGGTACCAGGGCTGCAGGGACGCGTCGAAGCGGCGGAGGCTGGCCGCGAAGAACGCGGAATGCGCCGGCTCGAGCCTGGACAAGGCGGCGGCGACAGCCTTGGCCACGGCGGGCATGGTCGACGGGGAGTACCACAGATGCGGGTTGGGCGTACTGTCCGGCAGGCCGAGGAGGTTCTGGACGTCGATGATGGTGCGCGCGGAACTCGGCGCGGCGGCCTCGATCTTGTTCATGAAGCTGTCGTAGCCCACGCCGTTCTGGACGACCAGCTGCGCGCCGCTGACCTCCTGGGTGACGCTCGCGCTCGACTCGAAGGTGTGCGGGTCGGTGTTGGGGTTGTTAAGGATCGCGCCGACGCGGACGTACTTGCCGCCGAGCTGGCTGATCACGTTGGCGTACTCGTTCTCGGCGCCGATGGCCGTGATGGCGCCGGGGGCGCCCGTGCTTAAGGCCTGGCTCGTTGAGCAGGCCGCTCCCAGCAAAGGTACGGATAGGGCGAGCGCGATCAAGGCGGTGCTGCGAGGCGACATGTCAGGGTCTCCGGTCTCAGGCCGATAGGAGTGATGCTGGCGACGAATACGCGCCGCTGAAGCGTTAACTGGGAATGATAATCACTTTCGTTCGGTGGTCAAGCTAACCGGGCCGGCAGATCGGCGTCTCCCACCACGGTGGTCGAGACTGCCTTGCGCTCGGTTACAGGGCGATCTCAGGGATCCCGGGAGCCGTCACGTCCAGCTTGCGGAGCCGCAGGCTATTCCAGACGACGAAGGCCGAGGACAGGGTCATCGCGGCGGCGGCGATCAGCGGGTTGAGGAACCCGAGGGCGGCCAGCGGTATCGCGGCGATGTTGTACCCAAATGCCCAGGCCAGGTTGCGGCGGATCGTCCGGTAGGTGCCGCGGGCCAGCTTGATGGACTCGGGAACGACCATCAGGTCGTCCCTGAGCAGGATCAGGTCAGCCGCGCTGATCGCGACGTCGGTGCCCGAGCCCAGGGCCAGCGCCAGGCTGGCGGCGGCCAGCGCGGGCCCGTCGTTGACGCCGTCGCCGACCATCGCCACCGAGCGGCCTTCGGTCCGCAGCCGGGTGATGACCGCGGCCTTGTCGGCGGGCAGTGCCTCGGCGATCACCTGATCAACCCCGGCCTGGGCGCCGACCGCGCTGGCGGTGGCCTGGTTGTCGCCGGTCAGCAGCACGCAGCGAAGGCCCAGCCGGTGCAGCTCCGCGACGGCGGGGGCGGCCGAGGGCTTGATCGTGTCGGCTACTGCGAGCACGCCGCGGGCCTGGCCGCCCCATCCCGCCAGTACGGTGGTGCAGCCGGCCTGTTCCCAGCGGGCCGCCTGCTCGGACAGCGCGGCGGGGATGGGGATGGGGATGGCACGGTCGCGGAAGAGCTTCTCGCGCCCGACGATGACCTCCAGGCCATCCACATTGCCGCGGGCACCCAGCCCGGGCAGGGCGGCGAACCTGGTGGGCTGGCGGAGGTCCGCGGTCTCGTCGCGGGCCGCGGCGCTAATGGCGGTGGCGACCGCATGCTCGGAGGCCTGCTCGACCGAGCCGGCGTAACGGAGCAGCTCGGCGCGGCTGGTCCCGTCGGCGGGCAGCAGGCCGGTCAGGGACATGGTGCCGGTCGTCACGGTGCCGGTCTTGTCCAGGACCACGGTGTCGATTGATTGCGAGGACTCCAGCGCCTGGTAGCCCTTGATGAAGATTCCCAGCCGGGCGCCGCGCCCGCAGGCGACGACGAGGGCGGCCGGCGTGGCCAGGCCGAGCGCACACGGACACGCGATGATCAGCACCGCTAGGGCCGCGCTGAAGGCATGCTCCGCCGGGCTTCCGGCTGCGAGCCATCCGGCCAGGGTCAGCGCGGCCATGGCGAGCACCGCCGGGACGAAGATGCCGGAGATCCGGTCGGCGAGGCGCTGGATCGCGGCCTTCTGCGCCTGAGCCTGCTCGACCAGCCTGATGAGATGGGAGAGCTGGGTGTCGGCGCCGACCTTCACGGCACGGACGATCACCCGGCCGCTGAGCGCCACCGTGCCGCCGACCACGCTGTCGCCCTCGGCGACATCAGCCGGGACGGATTCCCCGGTCATCATGCTACGGTCGACGGCCGACTGGCCGAACAGGACGGTGCCGTCGGCGGCGATCTTCTCACCCGGCCGCACGACGAAGACGTCGCCAGCCCGGAGCTCGGCGACCGGGATGCGGCGCTCGGTGCCGTCAGAGGCCAGCACGCATACGTCCCTGGCTCCGGTCGCGGCAAGCTCGCGCATGGCCTCGCCGGCCGTGCGCCGCGCGCGTGCCTCGTAGAACCGCCCGGCCAGCAGGAAGGTGGTCACCGACACCGCTACCTCAAGGTAGATGCCGCCACCGGAGGCATGAAGGAGCTCGTACCTGCTGCTCACCTGCGTGCTGCCGCGGTCCAGGACGAACATCGCGTAGATCGACCATCCGCAGGCCGCTGTGATGCCGAGCGACACCAGGGTGTCCATGGTCAGTGACCCGTGCCGGGCATTGCGCAGCGCGGCGCGGTGGAACGGCCAGGCTGCCCACCCGACCACCGGGGCGGCCAAGGCGACGAGGACCCACTGCCAGCCGGGGAAGCGGAAGGCAGGGAACAGCGATAGCGCGATGGATATGTCGGAGAGCGGGATGAAGAAGACGATGGCGAGAATCAGCCGGCGCCGCAGGTAGGCCACGCGGTCCTGGTCCTGCCTGCCGTCATCGCCCGCCGTCGCGGATCCGGTTTCGGGCCGGGCGTCCGCGGCACCGTACCCGGCCTGTTCGATCGCAGCGATCAGCATGGGCACGGTGATGCGAGGCGGGGCGGTGATGCTGGCCCTCTCGGTGGCGAAGTTGACCGTGGCGCGGATGTCATCGAGGCTGTTCAGCTTCCTCTCCACCCGCGCCGCGCATGCCGCGCAGGTCATGCCCTGGATGGAGAGCTCGATGCGGGTGGTTCCTGACGACCCGTCAGCCACCGCAGCCGACGCCATCACGGCCCCCCTTCGGAAGTGCCACCGATCGGCCAGGCAGGAGGTTTCACCTGCCTGGCCGGAAGATTACCCCGCCCCGGCGCTACGATGCCGTGCATGGACCAGAGCGTGATCGCCGTCACCGGCATGAGCTGCGCGCACTGCGCCGACGCCGTCCGCTCCGAGATCGCCAGAATCCCCGGGGTGAGCACTGTCGACGTCGACGTCGCCTCCGGCGAAGTCAGGATCGCTGCCGAGTCCCGGCCGGACCCGGCGGCGGTCCGGGCAGCGGTCGAGGCGGCCGGTTACGAGCTGGCCGGCGAGCAGCACCAGGCCGGCCCCGTTGGCCCGGGCTTTCCCGCACCGGGTCATAGCATCATGATCAGCGCATAGCCCATGGTCACGCCCATGGCGATCTCGCAGCACGCGGCCAAGCGCGGCGACACCGGCGGCCCGGAGCCCCGGCCCGTCGGCGCATGGTCCTCGTCCGGTAGCGTGCTTCCGCCGGTGTCTCGCCCGGTCATCGAACTCGCGGCGGCTCCGGCGGGCACTGGCACCGCCACACCGCGAGCCGCGAATGCGGCCACTGGCGCCAGGGACGGAAGCCGGTCCGTCGTCCAGATCACGTAGCCCAATAGCGCGAAGGCCAGGATGAGGGCCAGGGTCGGGAAGTGCGCGGCACCGCCGGCCATCCCGCTCATCGCGGATCCGCCCGCTACTGCCTTGCTGGCCGAGGCCGCCGCCAGGAACATGTACAGCATCGCGATGCAGGCGAGCGCGTGCTGCAGATGATGACGCTGCCCGCGGCCGGCGGCGTCCTGGCTACGCAGACCGCGGATCGCCTGCCAGGCGAACCAGGCGGCCGCGGCGGCGAACAGTATCTCCCAGCCGCCAGCCCAGAAGATCCGCAGCCGCGGCACCAGCATTCCGGTCATCGCGACGCCCATCAGGACATGTACGGCGTCGACCTGGTGATCCGTCGGACGGCGCTGCCGCCGGGCAATCACCAGGCGGCTCACGCAATAGGCCGCGGTCACGATCATTACGCCCGCGAACGTGTACGCGAGCCAGGATGGTCCTGCCATGTCAGGCTCCCTCAGGCCGATATTCTGATCGAGCTACAGTCCGGGCGTGGCTGGCCAGCGGCCAGTACGCCAGCGCAAGCAGCGCAAGCAGCAAGCCGGAGTTGGGGTCGGTGCCGCCCCCGGTCAGGATGCCGCCGAGTCCTTCCGCGATCCAGATGGCGGCGGCCGTCACGACGGCCAGCACTACCACTGCCCGGGCCGCAGGCCGCGGCAGCCAGACGCCCACCGCCACGACCGCGAGCACGACCGCCAGCATGACGGCCGCAGCCGGGCCCCGGTGGCCCAGGAATGCGCCCAGGTGGTTATCGACGCCGGCCAGCCAGCCAGGCTGCCCCGACGCCATCCCGGAGATCATGCCGCTCAGTGCCTGCGGTGCCCTGGTCGCGGGCTGCAGCGCCAGGTAAGCAAGGCTGCCCCACAGCACCAGCCAGAGCGACCGGGCGAGCGCAGCTCCGGTGAACCGGCCGGCGACGAACGGCGCAGGCCGCTCATGCTGGCCAGGCCAGAGCAGGACGGCGAGCAGGGCATAGATGAGCACCGCGCCCGGCGCGCCGTTGACCGGGCTCGCGGCGCCGTTCAGTATCCCGCCGAGGCCCTCGCCGAGCCACCATACGGCCAGCGCCCACGCGATGGAAGCGCCGAGAGCGAGCCTGATTGTGGGCCGCCAGGCGATCCCGAGTGCGATCAGCAGCTGGATGACGGCGAAGATCGCGTTTGGCAGCGTGCCGTGCTGGTCGATGAGCCGGGCGGACCAGTTGATCGGGCCGGCGATGACAGCCGGGTTGCCCTGCGCCGTCCCGCCGAGCATCTGGGCGAAACCCTTGGTGAACATGAACGACTGGAACTGCAGCACCGCGTCAAGCAGCCAGATGCCCGCCAGCGCTAGCTGCAGCAGCCGCCGCGCGTCGGGCGCTGTCCAGCTTTCCTCCCGGACTAGGCCGATGCTGCCCAGCCAGCGGCCACCGGACCTGGCCCCCGCAGCCCGGATTGTCATGGAGGTCCCTTCCGTCGTCTCTTGCGCTTGCGTGCCCGGGATGATGTTGCATTGACCAGGAGCATCCCGCCCCGGTGATGAGCCGGATACCGGGAACGCCTGCCGGGCAACGACCCGTAGCGGGATGAGATTAATAGCGCAACGCTGGTCCGCACAAGCTCTGGATTCAATTTGCCGAACATGTTTCGCCGGATTCTTTCGTACCCCTAAACCCCGCATAGGTATCCCGGAAACCGTGCCCCGGTATTCGTTAAACCGGGGAGGGGTATATGGCAAGCCCTCCAGGGGTATTGAAAAGACTCCGGCCCCGCCCTGCCATAGCCCGGCGCGGCGCCTGCGGGGGTGACACACTACGGTGTACTGGCAGGCTGCTGGCACCACGTGGCTGGCCGGCGCCGGACGCAGGTCACGCCTCGCCGCTCGGGCGGTCTGAGCCTGCTCGCGAACATGATGAAGACAAGGGACGCTGTGATGGCGGATGTAGCTGCTCTCGCATTCACGCAGCGCGCGCTGGCGGCCGGACTCCATCGGGCCGGCGCCGGGGAGCCGCAATGAGCCCGGCAGCCCGGCTGTGCGCGTTCGGCATCTTGCTGGTCGCGCTATTCCTCGGGGCGCGCGCCGTGGCTGTCCAGCTCGGGCCGGTGACCACGGTCTATTCGCACTCTGGCGGCTCACATACCGGCGGCGGGTCCGGCTCCATGAACATGGGCGCCGGGCCGGCCTCGGGAACTGGGCCTCAGCTGCCCGGGCCGGCTCAGCGCAGGGCAGGCGCTGATGGCCGTGACGGCCGGGCCGGACGCTCCGCGGGAACTCGCTATCGGCGGCATGAGCTGCGCCGCCTGTGCCGCCAGGATCGAGAAGCGGCTGAACCTGCTCGACGGCGTCGCCGCCACCGTCAACTATGCCACTGAGCGTGTGTACGTGACCTCGACCGGTGGCCGGGACCTCGGTGAGCTGATCACCGCGATCGAGGCGGCCGGATACACGGCTGCCGTTCCCGGCCCGGCCGACGGCGAGCGGCCTGCGCTGCCGGATCGCGCTCGTGCGCTGCGCTGGCGCCTGGCGGTGTGCGTTCCGCTCGCTGTCCCCGTGGTGGCACTGGCGATGCTCCCGTCAGCGCAGTTCCGCGGGTGGCAGTGGTGGAGCCTGGTCCTGGCCTGCCCGGTAGTCGGATGGGGCGCGTGGCCGCTGCACACCGCCGCCTGGGCCAGCCTGCAGCGTGCGACGGCCACCATGGACACGCTGGTCAGCCTGGGCATCGCCGCGTCGTTCACCTGGTCGCTCTACGCCCTGCTGTTCGGCGGGGCCGGGATGCTCGGCATGCGGATGCCGTTTGCACTCGTCTTCGGGCCGGCGGGCCAGCGCACCCTGTTCCTTGATGTGGCGGCGGGCGTCACCGTCTCGGTGCTGACCGGGCGGTATCTGGAAGCGCGGGCCAAGGACCGGGCCGGGTCGGTCCTGGCCGCCCTCGCGCAGCTCGGGGCCAAGACCGTGGCGGTGCTGCGCGACGGCGTCGAGCGACGGGTGAGCGCCGGGATGCTGGTTCCCGGTGACTGCTTTGTCGTCCGGCCGGGCGAGAAGATCGCCACTGACGGGGTGGTGGTCGAGGGCTGCTCGGCGGTCGATGCATCCTTGCTGACCGGGGAGTCTGTCCCGGCCGAGGTGGGGCCGGGCGATGAGGTGACCGGGGCGACGGTCAACTCCAGCGGGCGGCTGGTCGTGCGGGCCAGCCGGGTCGGTGCGCAGACGACGCTTGCCCAGATCGTCAGCCTGGTGACGCAAGCGCAGACCGGCAAGGCGGGTGCGCAGCGCCTCGCCGACCGGCTGGCCTCGATTTTCGTGCCGTGCGTGATCAGCCTGGCCGTCGTGACGCTGGGTTTCTGGCTGGGCGTCGGCCTGCCCTCGCAAGATGCGTGGAGTGCCGCCTTCGCCGTTCTCGTGGTGGCCTGCCCGTGCGCGCTCGGCCTGGCCACGACCACCGCGCTGCTGGCCGGGACGGGACGCGGCGCCGAGCTCGGGATCCTGGTGAAGAACGTTCATGCGCTGGAGTCAGCCCGCCGGATCGACGCCGTCGTCCTGGACAAGACAGGCACCCTGACCAGCGGCGCCATGACCGTGCAGGAGGTGACCGCCGCAGCGGGCGCTGACGAGAAGGAAGTGCTGCTGCTCGCCGGGGCGGTTGAGGACTGCTCCGAGCATCCGGTCGGCCTGGCCATCGCCAGGGACGCCGCCCGCCTGGGCACGCTGCCGCCGGTGACTGCCTTCGCGAGCCTGCCGGGCCTGGGCGTCACTGGCGAGGCCGGGGGCCGGGCCGTCACCTGCGGCAGCCAGCTGCTGTTCGAGGACCTGGGGCTGGCAGTGCCCGAGGAGCTGCGGGAATCGGCCTGCCGCGCCGAGGATTACGGCAGCACGGCTGTCCTCGTCGGCTGGGACGGCCGCGCCTGCGGAATGGTCACCATCACGGACACGCTGCGGCCGGGCGGCGCCGAGGCGGTGCGCAGGATCAGGGCGCTTGGCGCGCGCGCGGTGATGGTGACCGGCGACAACAGCCGCGCCGCACACGTGGTGGCTGCGCAGCTTGGCCTGGCCGGCTCGGAAGTGTTCGCCGGCGTCCGGCCCGAGGGCAAAGTCGCGCTGGTACGCCAGCTTCAGGCAGACGGCCTGCGAGTAGCGGTCGTCGGCGACGGCATCAACGACGCCGCGGCGCTGGCCCAGGCCGATCTCGGCCTGGCGATCGGCACCGGCACCGACGTGGCGATCGGGGCAGCCGACCTCACCCTGGTCAGCGGGGATCTGCGCAGCGTGGCTGAGGCGATGCTGCTGGCCCGGGCGACACTGCGGGCGATCCACGCCAACCTGGCCTGGGCGTTCGCCTACAACGTGATCGCCATCCCGCTCGCCGCGCTCGGTTACCTCAACCCGCTGTTCGCCGGGGTGGCGATGTCAGCCAGCTCCCTGATCGTCGTGGGCAACAGCCTGCGCCTGCGCTGGTTCGGTCCCCGCGCTGCAGCCCGGCCTGCTCCCGCGGGGCTGTCCAGATGATCGCTCACGATCCGGCGCCTGCGCTGCGCCGGCCAGCGCCGGGGGAACCGGAGCCACGCCGGGATGCACGGATGCAGCTGCTCAAGGCCGCGCTGGCGCCGGTCATCTGCGCCGTGCTGCTGCTAGGCCTGCTGTCCTGCTGGGTGGCCACCGGCGGGGCAGGCACGATCTCACGGGTCAGGATCGAGGTCAGCTCGGCTTCGGTGGTCATAACCACCGCCGGAGGCGGCCGGGCCGTGACCTACCTGGTGCTGGTGAATCTCGGCGCCGCGGACGATCTCCTCTCGGCCACCGCTCCGGGCCCATGGCACGTCCAGCTCATCCAGCACAACGGCACCGCCGCCGGCCCGGGACGCATCCTGCACAGCCTGACGATCCCAGCGCACGCGACGCTTAGCCTCAGCCCGTTCGGCAGTGACATCACCCTGACCGGGCCAGCCCAGCTGATGACCGGCCAGACAGTGCCGCTGACCCTGACGTTCCGCAACGCCGGGCAACTGACCGTCCAGGCAACCGTGGCGCCGCCAGGCATGCTCTGACACTGCCCAGAGTAAGTACGACAGCGCACCTCGGCGGCGGCGCACCTTTCGCGCCGCCACCGATCACTGCTCGCCTAGTCTGGTCCCGTGACCGGTCCGGTGAACTACCGCGAGCCCCCAGTGCCCGCGTTTCTCTTCGATCTTGACGGCACGCTGATCGACAGCGTGTACCAGCACGTGATCGCCTGGCGGAACGCGCTGGCCATGGTAGACATCGACCTGTCGGTGTGGCGGATCCACCGGCGGATCGGGATGAGCGGCGGCCTGTTCATGTCCGCGCTGCTCCGCGAGACCGGCCGGACGCTGTCGGACGAGGACATCGAGGCCGTCCAGCAGGCGCACGGGGCCGGGTACCTGGCCCAGATCGACTCGGTCCGCCCGCTGCCCGGCGCCGCCGCGCTGCTGGCCGCCCTGACCGGCCGCGGCGTGCCGTGGGCGATAGCCACCAGCGGCCGCGCCAACGTCGCGAGGCGCGCCCTGGTGATGCTGGGCCTGCCCGACGACACGCCGATGGTCACCAGGGACATGGTCCGGCACGCCAAGCCGGACCCCGACCTGTTCCTGGCCGCCGCGGCGCTGATCGGGGTCGAGCCGCAGAACGCCATGGTGGTCGGCGATAGCGTCTGGGACCTGCTCGCCGCCCGGCGGGCCGGATCGCTCGGCGTCGGCCTGATGTCCGGCGGGTACGGCCGCGAGGAACTGGAGCGGGCCGGCGCCTTCCGCGTCTACTCCGACCCCGCCGAACTGCTCGCCCGCGCCGACGAACTCGGCGTCCGCGGCCTTCCGATTACGGCGCACGATCAGCGGTCTGCCGGATAACCCTGCCACGCCCTCAGACTCGGGATCCTGAACCGGCCTGGAAGGAACGATCAGGGTAGGATGTTGGTATGACTCGTGAGCCCAAACGGAAGATCTCCGTGACGCTCGACGCAGACCTAGTCGCTGCGGTAGAGGTCGAGGCGGGGGAAAACCTGTCCGCCAGGGTGAACGCCGCGCTGCGCGCCGACCTCGAGGATCGCCGTCGCCAACGGGCGCTTGCTGAGCTGCTGGACAGGCTGGCCGACGAGCGCGGGCCGCTAGACACCGCCGAAGATCATGCAGAGATCGATCGGTTCATGCGCCTGCTGGGCGGTACCTCGCAGGAGCCATCGCAGTTCCGGGCTGGCTGAGTGCGCCTCGTACTTGACGCGGAAGCTGTCAGTGCTCTGCTTGATCCGCGCCACCCAGCCGAGCGACGTGTGCGGCGGGCGCTGGAGGCCGCTCGCCGACTTCATCGCGAGGCCGTCATCGCCACGGTGACCCTCGCCGAGCTATACCGCGGGGCCGGGCGTAGCCACTCTCTCGATAGTCTGCTGGCCCGGGAGTCGGCCGATGGCCTCGCCCTCCGTGATACCGACCGTCAGCTAGCGCGCCTCGTCGGCGCGCTGCTCGCCGAGGCGCGGGCCGACTCATCGCTCCTGGCCGACGCTCATCCAGTCGCGGTTGCCGTCGAAGCCGGAGGCGGCGTAGTTCTCACCGCTGATCCAGACGATCTACGCCGGCTGGCGGGGCCCTACCGGACTGTCGCCATCGAGCCGCTGGGAGCGGGCACGCACCGGCGTCCCGGACGCAACCGGTAGCTTCGCCGCGCCGACGAGCGCAGCGTCCGCGGCCTTCCGGCTCACAAACCTGCCTAGACCCGGCTGACGAGCTTGCCTAGGCCTGGCTGACGAACCTGCCCATGCCCAGCTCAGAACCTGCTTCAACCAGGCTGTGAATCCTGGTAAAACTCGGCTCTCCAGGTCCTGGCTCCCGGGTGCCAGCGGACCTACGTTGAGCAAGCCGCATGGCTTCTGTTAGGCCGCACGGCGGCGGCGCATGGGTTCCGCTTAGACCCGGCCCTACGCGTCTCCAGCGAGGTTCACTCGACTCTGTATGCGCTAACGCCTCTAGGAGGGCTCCGTGTCCGACCTGCTCTATATCGGCCTCACGATCGTCGTGTTCGCCGTGCTCCTCCTCATCTTGAAGGGGGTTGAGCGCTTTGAGCGCTGAGAACCTGATCGGCCTGATCGTCGGCTTCTTGCTGACCGTTTACCTGTTCCTGGCACTCGTCATGCCTGAGAGGTTCTGATGAATGGCGCCCTTGCGGGCTGGCTTCAGTTTGCCCTGCTCGTGGTCGCCCTGGCGGCGTGCTACGTGCCGATCGGCAACTACATGGCCCACATTTTCACCAGCGACAAGGACTGGCGGGTCGAGCGCGGCATCTACAAGCTGATCGGCGTTGACTCCAAAGCCGACCAGAAGTGGAGCCTGTACCTCCGCAGCATGCTGGCGTTCTCCTTCATCAGCGTGCTGTTCCTGTACGGGCTCGAGCGGCTGCAGCATTACCTGCTGCTGTCCGAGGGCATGGCCAACGTGCCGCCCGCGCTGGCCTGGAACACCGCCGCCTCGTTCGTGACCAACACCAACTGGCAGAACTACTCCGGCGAGTCCACCATGGGCTACCTGACCCAGATGGGCGGCCTGGCGGTGCAGAACTTCCTGTCCGCCGCGGTGGGCATCGTGGTCGCGATCGCACTGGTCCGCGGGTTCATCCGGTCCCGGACCGACAAGCTCGGCAACTTCTGGGTGGACCTGACCAGGATCACGATCCGCTACCTGATCCCCCTGTCCGTCGTCGGCGCGATCATCCTGATGGCCGCCGGCACCATCGACAACTTCAGCTCCTACCACACGGTGACGACGCTGTCCGGCGCGCACCAGACCATCGTGGGCGGTCCTGTCGCCTCGCAGGAGGTCATCAAGGACGCCGGGAACAACGGAGGCGGCTTCTTCAACGCGAACTCCGCGCACCCGTTCGAGAACCCGAACCCGTTCACGAACTGGTTCGAGATCTTCCTGCTGCTGCTGACGGCGTTCTGCCTGCCGCGGACGTTCGGCAAGATGGTCAAGGACAACCGGCAGGGCTACGCGCTGCTCGCGGTCATGACGACCATCTGGGCCGCGGCGGTCGGCGGGATCAGCTTCTTCGAGAACCAGCACGCAGGCCTCGCCCCGCAGCTAGCCCGCGGGGCCATGGAAGGCAAGAACGTGGCCTTCGGCATCCCGGGCTCGTCGCTCTTCGCGGCGTCGACCACGGTGACGTCGACCGGGGCGGTGAACTCGTTCCACGACTCGTTCACCGCGTTCGGCGGCGGCATCGCGCTGTTCGACATGGCTCTCGGCGAGATCGCGCCCGGCGGTGTCGGGGCCGGGCTGTACGGCATCCTGGTCCTGGCCATTGTCACGGTGTTCGTCGGCGGGCTGATGGTGGGCCGGACGCCGGAGTACATCGGCAAGAAGATCCGGCCGACCGAGATGAAGTACGCGGCGCTGTACTTCCTGACGCTGCCGACGGTCATCCTGACCGCCTCCGGCCTGTCGCTCGGCCTCAAGGTCGGCACGTCGCGGATCCTCAATCCGGGACCGCACGGCCTGACCGAGATCATGTACGCGTTCACCTCGATGGCCAACAACAACGGCTCCGCGTTCGCGGGCCTGGGGACCAACACGACCTGGTACAACACGGTCGGCGGCGTGGTGATGCTGCTCGGCAGGTTCGCACCGGAGATCTTCGCCCTCGGCCTGGCCGGGTCCCTGGCCAGACAGCAACCCACGCCGGCCAGCGCCGGCACCATGGAGACGCACAAGCCGCTGTTCGTGGGGATGCTCATCGGCGTCATCTTGATCCTGGTCGGCCTGACCTACTTCCCGGCCCTCGCGCTGGGCCCATTCGCAGAAGGACTGCACTGATGTCTGTGATGACAACACCCGAGTCCGCCGGGGTGGACAAGAACGCGGCCGGCGCCCAGCCGCACCGGACCGGCGGCGGGCTGCTCGATCCCAAGATGCTGTGGCGCTCCACTCCCGACGCGTTCAAGAAACTGGACCCGCGGGTCCAGCTCAAGAACCCGGTCATGTTCGTGGTCGAGGTCGGCGCGGTCCTGACTACCGGCACCGCGATCGCTAGCCCGTCGGTCTTCAACTGGACGATCGTGGTCTGGCTGTGGCTGACGGTCCTGTTCGCCAACATGGCGGAGGCCGTGGCCGAGGGCCGCGGCAAGGCGCAGGCCGATACGCTCCGCCGGACCAAGCGGGAGACCGTCGCCCGGCGCCTGGTCGGCTGGCAGCCGAAGCATAGCCAGACCCGCGAGGAGCAGGTGCCCGGCACCCAGCTCACCCTGGGCGACCATGTGGTCGTCGAGGCGGGCGAGATCATCCCCGGTGACGGCGACGTCGTCGAGGGTGTCGCGTCGGTGGACGAGTCGGCGATCACCGGCGAGTCCGCCCCGGTCATCCGCGAGTCAGGCGGCGACCGGTCCGCGGTCACCGGCGGCACCCGGGTGCTGTCCGACCGGATCGTCGTCAAGATCACCTCCAAGCCGGGCGAGACGTTCATCGACCGGATGATCGCCCTGGTCGAGGGCGCGGAGCGGCAGAAGACGCCGAACGAGATCGCGCTGAACATCCTGCTCGCCGCGCTCACGATCATCTTCATGCTCGCCGTGGTCACGCTGCAGCCGATGGCCTTCTACTCGGGCGATCCGCAGAGCCTGGTCATCCTGGTCGCGCTGCTGGTGGCGCTGATCCCGACCACGATCGGCGCGCTGCTGTCGGCGATCGGCATCGCGGGCATGGACCGGCTGGTGCAGCGCAACGTGCTGGCCATGTCCGGCCGCGCGGTCGAGGCGGCCGGCGACGTCAACACGCTGCTGCTGGACAAGACCGGCACGATCACCATCGGAAACCGTCAGGCCACCGAGTTCCTGCCGGTAACCGGCGTCACCGCGGCCGAACTGGCCGACGCCGCCCAGCTGTCCAGCATGGCCGACTACACCCCGGAAGGCCGCTCGATCGTGGTGCTCGCCAAGGGCCAGTACGGCCTGCGCGAGCGCAAGGAAGGCGAGCTGCCCGGCGCGGAGTTCGTCGAGTTCACCGCGCAGACCCGGATGAGCGGCGTGGACCTGGCCGACGGCCGGCAGGTCCGCAAGGGCGCCGCCAGCGCCGTCCGCGAGTGGATCCGGACCTGCGGCGGCACCCCCGCCGATGAGCTCGGCCCGCTGGTCGACGGCATCTCCTCGGCCGGCGGAACCCCGCTGGTGGTGGCCGAGCGGTCCGACGGATCGGCCCGCGCGCTCGGCGTGATCCTGCTCAAGGACATCGTCAAAGAGGGGATCTCCGAGCGGTTCGCCGAGATGCGCAAGATGGGCATCAAGACCGTCATGATCACCGGCGACAACCCGCTGACCGCCAAGGCGATCGCGGACGAGTCCGGCGTGGACGACTTCCTCGCCGAGGCGACGCCGGAAGACAAGATGGCGCTGATCAAGAAGGAGCAGGAAGGCGGCAAGCTGGTCGCGATGACTGGGGACGGCACCAACGACGCCCCGGCGCTCGCCCAGGCCGACGTCGGCGTGGCCATGAACACCGGGACCTCGGCCGCCAAGGAGGCCGGGAACATGGTGGACCTGGACTCCAACCCGACCAAGCTCATTGAGATCGTGGAGATCGGCAAGCAGCTGCTCATCACCCGCGGCGCGCTGACCACCTTCTCCATCACCAACGACGTGGCCAAGTACTTTGCCATCATCCCGGCCATGTTCGAGAGCGTGATCCCCGGCCTGGCCAAGCTCAACATCCTGCACCTGAGCAGCCCGAAGTCGGCGATCACCTCGGCGATCATCTTCAACGCGCTGATCATCGTCGCGCTGATCCCGCTGGCGCTGCGCGGCGTCAAGTACCGGCCTGCCTCGGCGTCGGCCATGCTCCGCAGGAACCTGTGGATCTACGGCGTCGGCGGGCTGATCATCCCGTTCATCGGGATCAAGGCCATCGACCTCATCATCCAGTTCATTCCAGGATTCGGCGGTTGACCAGAATGAATCGTCTACCCGGCACGGTCCGGCAGCTCATCGCAGCGCTGCGCGGCCTGATTCTCTTCACGGTGGTCTGCGGGATTGCCTACCCGCTGGTCATGCTCGGCATCGGCCAGACCGTCTTCCACAAGCAGGCCAACGGCTCGCTGGTGAGCTTCCACGGCAAGGTGGTCGGCTCCAGCCTGCTCTGCCAGGAGTTCGTGGACGCGAAGGGCAACCCGCTGCCGCAGTACTTCCAGCCCCGGCCGTCCGCCGCGACCAGCGGCGCGACGAACGACTACGGCTGCGACCCGCTGTATTCCGGCGCGTCGAACCTGGGCCCGACCAACCAGGTCCTGGTGAACGACATCAAGCAGCGGCAGCAGCAGATCGCGAAGTTCGATCACGTCAGCGTGTCCCAGATCCCGCCGGACGCGGTGACCACGTCGGCCTCGGGCCTGGACCCCTACATCTCGCCGCAGAACGCCGCCATCCAAGTGAACCGGGTGGCAGCGGCCAGGCACATCAGCCCGGCACAGGTCCGGGCGCTGGTCAGCCAGTACACCCAGGGCCGCGTGATCGGGTTCCTCGGCGAGCCGCGGGTCAACGTGCTCAACCTGAATATCGCGCTCGACACCAAGTACCCGGTCTCGGGCTGAGCCAGAGAACGGCAGGTGACCACAGTGCGCGGGCGGACGGTTAGTCCGCCCGCGCGCGTGGTTACGCCCATGACCCAGCGGATCCTGATCGTGGAAGACGAGCCCGCGCTGCTGCGCGCGCTCCGGATCAACCTGCGCGCCCGCGGCTACGACGTCGCGACCGCGCCGACCGGCCTGGAGGCCCTCGCGGAGGCGAAACGGCGCCCGCCCGACGCGGTCCTGCTCGACCTCGGCCTCCCCGACCTGGACGGAACCCAGGTCGTCCGGCAGCTGCGCACCTGGTCCAGCGCGCCCGTCATCGTGCTGTCGGGCCGGGCCGGGCCGGGCGACAAGATCGGCGCCCTGGACGCCGGAGCCGACGACTACGTGACCAAGCCGTTCTCGATGGAGGAACTGCTGGCCAGGCTGCGCGCCGCGCTCCGCCGCGAGGAGCCCCCGGCCAAGGACACCACCTTCACGATCGGCAAGTACGTGGTGGACCTGACCGCCTACACGGTGACCAGCGCCCGGCCCGCGGAGACCGGCGGCAGGCTGCCGGATATCGCGCCGACCGACGGCTCCGCGGCCCCCGCCGAGCCCGCGGTCCGCAACCCGGCCGAGCCGACGGTGGACCTCATCCCGGCCGAGCCGGCGGTCCACCTCACCCCCACCGAATGGCGGCTGCTGGAGATCCTGCTGCGCGCCCCCGGGCAGCTGGTCAGCTCGGACACGCTGCTCAACGCGGTCTGGGGCCCCGGTTTCGAGCGCAGTACGCACTACCTCAGGTTTCACATGGCCAGACTGCGCCGCAAGCTGGAGGACGACCCGCCGCGCCCCCGCCATCTGCTCACCGAGCCCGGGATGGGCTACCGCTACCAGCCATAAGCAGCCTGTTCCGCCCTGATCACCGAGCCCGGATTTGCCGGTGACGGGTCCGGTCCCCGACTATTTGTGGGTGATGAACCGGCGCGGGCCCGCGAGCTCCGGCGTGCTGCCCGCGGCCGGCCCTAATGCCGGGACGGCCGAAAGACCAGGACATATAACGCTACCTCCAGCCAGCCCCGACGACCTGGCCCGCCGGAGAAGGCGCAACCTGGCCGTGATCGCGGCCGTGGCCGCCGCGGCGCTCGGCGTGCTGCTGCTTCAGTCGCTCCTGTACGGCCATCTGAGCGCGCACGACGAGTACGACGACGGCGTGTATTTCGCGTCCTCGCTGCAGCTGATCCACGGGGCGCTGCCCTACCGTGATTTCGTCTTCATCCAGCCGCCGATGATCAGCGTTCTGCTCCTGCCCTTCGCAGCGCTGTCCTTCCTGACCGGGACCGCCCCCGCACTCGAAACGGCCCGGATCTTCATCGACCTGGTCGCCACGGCCAACGTGGTGATGGTGGGGCTGCTGGTGCGGCACCGGCCTACCTGGCAGGTGGTGGTGACGGTCGGGTTCATGGCCTTCTACCCGGCCACGGTCGGCTCGGCCCAGACGGTCCTGCTCGAGCCGCCGCTGGTGCTCTTCTGCCTGGCCGGGCTGCTCTGCCTGTTCGACGGGGACCGGATCACCACCTCGCGGGGCCGGCTGCTGGCCTGCGGGGCGCTCATCGGGGTGGGCGGCGCGATCAAGCTGTGGGCGGCCCTGGTCTTCGTCGCCGTGGTGTGCGTGGCGTGGCGATCGGGACCACGGGCGCGCCGCCTGCTGGTGGCGGGGGGCGCCGCCGGGTTCCTGGCGGGCACGGCGCCGTTCATCATCGGCTCGCCGGCCGGCTTCTTCAGGCAGGTGTTCGTGACCCAGGGCATCCGCGGCGGCGGCGGGTACCCGCTCGTGGAGCGGGTGGCCGACCTGACCGGGCTTCCCGGCCTTTTCTCGCTGGTCGTCACGAACCGTGCCGCCGGGATCGCCGGGCTGGCGATGGTGCTCGTCATCCTGGTGGCGCTGGGCCTGGCCGCCTTCACCGGGCGCGGCCGCGCCGCCGTCAGCCCGCTGGAGGCGTTCGCGCTGCTGGCCGCGGCGCTCGCGGTGGCCGGCCTGCTCGGCTCGCCTACGTACTTCTACCACTACGGGGGATTCGCGGCCCCGTTCGTCGCGCTGGTGTACGGTTCCATCGCCGTCCGGCTGGCCGCCCGGGCCGCGGGCTCGCCCGCCGCGGCGCTCCCACCAGCCGAGCCAGGCGACGCCGCGCTCCCACCAGCCGAGCCAGGCAACGCCGCGCTCCCACCAGCCAAGTCAGGCAACGCGCCGCTCGCACCAGCCCAGCGCCGCGCAGCCCGCCACATCGGCGTCGGAGGGAAACGGGTCCCGCTCCGCGTCGCCGCGGCCACGGCGGTGCCGCTCGCGCTGATCGCGGCGATGGCCGGGCTGCGCGTCAACGGCATCGTCACCGCCTACCCGCCCATGCCGGTCAGGGGCGCGTTCAGCAGCGAGATCGCCGCCCGCGGCTGCGTCCTGTCCCTCGATCCCTCGCTGGCGATACTCGCCAACCGGTTCACCGGCGACGTCCCCGGCTGCCCGCAAGTGATCGACTGGCTCGGCCAGGAACGGGTGCTCGACCATGGCCTCGCCCGGGCCCCCTCGGATACCACCAATGCCGCGGTACAGGCCACCTTCCTGCGCTGGGTCAAAGCCTCCGACACCGTTATAGCGCCTACTGCTCATCGCGGATGGGGCCCAGCCGTCGCCGGATACATGAGCGCCAATTTCCGCCTCGAAGGCCCGGCGGCCGCCGGTTTCCTGGTCTACGTGCGGATCCCGCCGCGATCAGGCTAGGTCCGGCCCATCTCCGCGGCCCGCTCGGCGACGGCCCTGTCCCGCATCATGCGAACTCGGATTGAAGGATCTCGGCCGCCGGGCGGCGGGCGCCGATCCGGGCCGGGATGATGGTCAGGCCGGCCACCGCGAGCAGGGTGCCCAGCACCGCGGCGATCAGCCACCAGGCGGGCGGGATGGTCGCAATCCCGGCGCCGTTGGCGGCCTTGAACAGCTCGAGACCCAGCGGGACGCCGACGATGGCGCCGGGCAGCGCGGAAAGTAGCTGCGCCGCCGACAACCCGGCGGTGACCTGCTGCGGGCTCGCGCCGAGCGCCCGCGTCAGCGCGGACGAGCGCCTGGCCTCCAGGACCGCCGCCCAGGTGGTGAAGATCGCGTTGAGCGCCGCCAGGCCGACCAGCGCGACCGTGAGGACCAGCAGTACCTGGCTATCCCGGACGGCGACCGGGTCGGTAATCCCCGAAGACCCCCCGAAACGCTTCTCGCCGGCCGTGGCGTGGAAGGCCAGCACGGCGACGATCCCGGTGACCGTGATCGCGATGCTGGCCGCGCTCAGCACGGCCCGGCGCGGCCGGCGGCTGGCCAGCCGCAGCCCGAGCAGCAGCGGGACCGGCAGCCGCGCCGAGATGGCGTTCAGCCAGCCCCGGCGCCGCGGTGCGCGGGCCGCGTCCGCCATCGCCCGGACCGTGCTGGTGCGGGCCGCGCGGATGGCGGGCACGAGCGTCGCGGCCAGTGCCACCGCGAGTGCCACGGCCACTACCAGGCCGGCCGTGGCCAGGGTGAGCGACGGCGCGTCGGGAGCCCCGATCAGGCCGGCGCCGGGGCTGGTGAACAGCGGAGCGGCCAGCCATCCGGCCGTCAGCCCGGCCCCCGCTGCGAGCAGGGCCAGGACCAGGTTCTCGGCCAGCAGGACGACCGCGACCAGCCCCGGCGTGCCGCCGACGGCCTTGAGTAGCCCAACCCGCCGGGTCTGCTCCGCCATTCGGCCCCCGGCCAGCACGGCCACGCTGGCGACCGCGAGCAGCCCGAGCAGCCAACTGCCCACCGTCAGCACCTGCTGCTCGTCTGTCACCAGCAGCGCATCCGCGTCCCGGACGGTCTGCCAGGGAATCAGCTGGGCCACGCTGCTGGAGTTGTTGTCGAACCGGCCGGCGAACGCCGGGGCCTGTGCCGGGTCCGCCAGCTTCAGGTTCATGACGTAACTCGGCGGTGCCGTGGCCGTGACCAGGCGGCGGGCGTCGGCCTGGGTGACCCAGATCAGGCCGGGCCCCCGGCCGGCATACTCACCCGGGGCCCGGGCCAGATTCAGGTCGCAGCCGACATAGCAGACGTTCGGATAGGGCGGGAACGCGGCGGTCACCGCTATCCCGGCCACCCTGAACCGCCTGCCGTCGAGAGTGATCGAGTCACCGGCTTGTACGCCGAGCGCTCCGGCGAACGTCCGCTCAAGCACCACTTCGCCGGGGCTTACCCAGCTGCCCTGGGTCAGCTCCGGCTGGTCGACCCGCGCTGGCGCCTGGTCACGTCCTTCTGCCAGCGCTTCAACCGTGGTGCCGTGCGTCCGCAGGGCGGCGGTGGCGATCGGATAGGGCCCGCTGTAGCCGGTGACCCCGGCCAGGCTGGCCAGCGCCCTGGCCTGTTGCCTGGTGTTCCCTGGCCCGACGTTCCCGGGCACGCCGCCGAACTGGGCCACCACATCAGGCCCGGCGGTCGCTGCCCGGGTTTGCTGGTACGGATTGCTGGTCACCCCGCGCAGGGCCAGCCCTAGGGTGAGCGTCGTGGTCGCAGCGGTGATCGCGAGCAACAGCAGCGCGGCCTCGGCCGGATGGTGCCGCAGGTCACGGGCGACCAGACGGCACACCAGGAGGATCCGGCCCATGGCGTCAGATCTCCAGCCCGGCGAGGTTGCCCAGCTGTCCCGTGGTGCCGCCGGTCAGCCGGGTCTCGTCGACGAACGCGCCATCGCGCATCGAGATCAGCCGGTCCGCAGTGGCCGCGATGCGCGAGTCGTGGGTGACGATGACCAGGGTCTGGCCGGTTTCGTGGAGGGTCTCGAAGAGCCGCAGGACTTCGAGGGTGGCCTCACTGTCGAGATTGCCGGTGGGCTCGTCGGCGAACACGATCAGCGGATCGTTGGCCAGCGCGCGGGCGACGGCCACCCGCTGCCGCTGGCCGCCGGACAGCGCCGAGGGCAGGAAACTGCCCCGGTCGGCCAGGCCGACCTGCTCCAGCAGGCCGGTGGCCCGCCGCCGGGCGGCCCGCGGGGAGCGCCCGGCCAGCAGCGCGGGCAGTTCCACATTCTCGGTGGCGGTGAGCTCGTCCATTAGGTGGAAGGCCTGGAACACGAATCCGACGGCGCCGCGGCGCAGCCGGGCCAGGCCCCGCTCCCCCAGTTGGTCAATGCGCTGCCCGGCTAGCTCTATTTCCCCGGCTGAGGGCCGGTCCAGCGCACCGAGCAGGTGCAGCAGCGTCGACTTCCCGCAGCCGCTGGGCCCCATTACGGCGAGGGTCTCGCCCCGGTCGACCTCCAGGTCGACCCCGTCCACCGCGCGCACCAGCCCTTCGCCCTTGCCGTACTCCTTGCGCAGCCCGCGGGCCCGCAGCACGAACCCGTCTTTGGTGTCGCTCATGATTGACCCTTCCGGCCCGTCCAGTTGCGCTCGCATGCTTCTAGCCATCGCAAGTCCGCCTGCAGCCGCAGCACGATTCCCTCCAGCAGCAGCGCGGCGTCCGAGCGGGGCGGCTCGGCCATCGCGGCGCGCTGCGCGTCCCGCAGCCGGCGCAGCAGCTCGCGGCGCTGGGCGTCCACGATCGCGATCGGGTCAGCGAGCCGCGCCGCCGCCGCCGCGATCAGCTTGAGATGAAATTCGGCCAGGTCGGGCTTGGGCCAGCTGATCTCTGTGAGCCAGTCGGCGACTCGCTGCTGCCCGTTCGCCGTCAGCGCGTACACCTTGCGGTCCGGCCGGTCCGCCTGCCCGGTCTCCTGCTCGGAGGCGACCAGGCCGGCCTTCTCCAGCCGGGTCAGCGTGACGTAGATCTGCCCGGCGTTCATCGCGTCGCCCAGCGGGCCGAGCGCCTGGACCAGCCGCGCGCGCAGCTGGTACCCGTGCGACGGCTCTTTCGCCAGCAGCGCCAGCACCACTTCCTGCTGCACGGTCATCCCCTCTAACGGTTATCTATAGAGATAACCGTTAGCCCTGACGGCGTCAAGTCCCTGGACGGAATGGCCAACCCTGGCGTCCCGGGCCAGACATGTCGGCCCGGGTTGCCGAGGACTTAACAACGTTCAACTGGCTTCCAGGTTACTTGCAGGTAACACTCAGTAGACCATCAGGCTGATCGCTGATGCTGCATGTAGCCCTCCCCGCGGCGCGCCGTGCGAGCCCGGACGGGTCCGAGGGCGCGCCGACGGCCAGGGATCCCCCCAGTCCATCTTGACCGACGGCCGCCCTCGCCAGGCCGCCGAACTGGCAGCACAACGCGAATCCGGCCTTGAGGCGGGCCGACAGCAGTCAGCCACGCCCGCCACGCGCTGCGCGCACCGCGCAGCCTGGGTCATGCCGCCCCCGCGGAACGGAAGGACAGCCTGATGCACACGATTCCGTACAGCGCCGAGCTAGGCGCGCGGCTGACCGTGGCCCGCGATGCGGCCGCGGCTTACGGCCGGTCCCGCAGAGCGTTCACGGCAGGCGGGCCGCCGCTCGACTGGTACCACTGGTCCGATCGCCTGTGTATCGCTCTCGACAGCCTGCTCGATCTGATCGACAGCGGCAGCGCGCATCGGCCAGGCCCTGGCGCGGCCGACGGCGGCGCCGCGATCACGGGCCTGCGGACACCCGGAACAGGTACCCTCAGCGCCTCCGACATGGTCACGGTACGGGCCGCTCTGCGGTACGCCCTCAAGGTCCATGCCGAGCAGGCTGGGGCCTCCTGCCCGCATCCCGCCTGCGGACCCGGCGGATGCTGGGACCAGCGCACCGTGGACACCGGCGCAATGGCCAGGTACCGGTATCTCCTGGAGCGGATCGAGGCCAGCCCCTGACCAGCCCTGCTAGCGGGGCGCTCAAGCGAGACGGCTGGATCGAGAGAGACGGTAACCCTCAACGTGAGCGTGGCACCTGCAGCCTGAGTTCCGAAGACTTGGTGGATACCTGCTCTCGCAGGCCCGCGCCGAAAAGGTCGGGACCCGCGCCGATAATGGCGGCACGGCGCCGGGCCACCGGTTCGGGAGGCGCCTGCAGGGCCGCTACCCTGGCCGGCATGTCATCCGAGGAGTTGCCGGTCGCCGAGTTCGCCTTTCCTGGTCCGCTGCGCGATCAGCTCGTCGCTGCGATCTTGGCGGGCCGGAAGACGACCACCAGCGGGCTGGCCGCTGACTACGAGCTGCAAGGCGAGCCGCTGCCGCGCCCGGGGCTGCGCCAGGTCGTGGTCGATTCGGCGGGCGATCCGGTCGCGGTGATCGAGACGACGGCGGTGCGAGTGGTGCGCCTTGCGGACGTAGACCTGGCTCACGCGCTCGGCGAGGGCGAGGGGTATGCCTCCGTCGCGGAGTGGCGGGCCGGCCACGAGCGGTACTGGCACTCCGCCGAGATGCGCGAGGCGCTGGGCGACCTGGAGTTCAGGGTTGACGACGACACTCTCGTGGTCGCCCAGACCTTCCGGCTGGCTCCGGAATGGCCTCAGCGATCCAGCTGACCGCCGTTGCTAACACACTGGCCCCAGAAACCACACTGGCCCCAGAAAACACTGGCCCCAGGCACCTCACCTATACCACCAGAAACAGCTCAGGACGCTCGATTGACACGATTATAATGATCTTGACGCCTTCTCAGCGCATATCGCTGGAAAGGCGACAAGTTCACCGAGGGATCACTTGGCTGCGAGACTACAATCACCTGCTGCGGGACTAGTGGGATTGGTGTTGCCGGAGTGGCTGTGTCGTCGGGAATGGCTGTGTCGTCAGGAATAGCTGTGTCATCAGGAATGGCTGGGTGGCCAGGAGTGGCTGTGTCGCAGCGTTGCCGTCCCCGGCGTCAGCGGTCGCCCGGCGCCAGCTGTCGCCCGGCGCCAGCTGTCGCCCGGCGTTAGCTGTGCGCGGGGAAGAGCCGCGAGGCGTTGCCGCCCAGAAACAGCTCTTGAGCCTCGTCGTCCAGGCCAAGCCCGTCGAGCCGCCGCAGCGCCTGGGCCGGGGTGATCATCGGGTAGTTGGAGCCGAAGAGGACCTTGCGCCGGCCGTGACCGCGCATGTAATCGACAAGCTCGGCGGGATAGCGGTGCGCGACGTAGGCGGAAGTGTCGATGTAGACGTTCGGGTACTTGGTCGCGAGTGCGATCATCTCGGTCGTCCACGGGTAGCCGATGTGGCCGCCCACGATCACGAGGTCGGGGAACTCGAGGGCGACGTCGTCGAGGTACGGGATGGGCCGGCCGGTCTCCGACGTGCGCAGCGGGCCAGTGTGCCCGACCTGGGTCATGAACGGGATGCCCAGTTCCACGCACTCGGCGAACAGCGGGTAATACAGACGGTGGTTGGGCGGTAGTCCCCACAGCCACGGCACGATGCGCAGCCCTCGGAACCCTAGCTCGGTGATCGCCCGGCGCAGCTCTAGCACGGCCCGTCGCGGGTTGCGGATGTCGACGGACGCGATGCCGGTCAGCCGCTCCGGGTAGGCGGCGACCCAGCTCGCCACCTCGTCGTTGCTGATGAGCGGGCCGGTCGCGTCGTACCAGGCGCAGATCATCCCGCGTTCCACGCCAGCCTCGTCCATGACCGCGAGCGTGCGGTCGATAGGTACCTCCTCGCTCAGCGGCTGCCCGGTCCACCGGCGTAGCGAGTCGAATATGTCCTGCTGCAGGAATCGCAGCGTCGGATGCTGCATCCAGACATCGACAATGGCCATGCCCAACATCCTGCCCTTGATCCGCCGCCCGCGCCTAGCCGGAGGCATGGCAGGCTGGTCCCGGTCACAGTAGATGATCGGGTGCGTCTGGAGCGTCAGGGCCGCTGGCGCAGCCCATCCGTCAGGGCCCTGAGCGCGGCGCCGGCCTGGCGCCCGGCTCGGGCTGGGTGCGGGTCAGCGCCGGCGGCCATCGCAGCTTCACAGAGGGCGCCGAAGAGGACCCGGGCGAGCATGTCGACGGGCTGGGCGACTAGCTCGCCGCTGGCGGCGAGGTTCTCCAGGGCGGCGCGCAGTACCGGAAGGCCGATCTGCTCGTCGATCTCGCGGCACCGCCCGGCGCCGAGCGCGGCCGGTGCTTCCTGGAGAAGGAGGCGGTGGGCGGGATCGGTCACGGTGCCGTTGACGTAGGCGCCCAGTCCAGCTTGCAGCTGCTCCCACGGCCCGTTGCGCCTAGCGACGGCCGCTGCGACCACGTCGACGAGCCGGGTCTGGCGGTCACGGAAGACGGCCTCGAACAGCTGCGCCTTGTCAGCGAAGTGGTAGTAGACGGTCCCCTTGCTGACCCGGGCCGCCCGGGCGATGTCGTCGACGGTCGTCGCCGCGAACCCGCGCGCGACGAACTGTTCCGCCGCGGCCTCGAGCACGGCGGCTCTGGTCAGCTCCTTGTACTCCAGGCGGCGGCCCTTGACAGGCATACTGAACTCTATCAGAGTGATTGACTATGAGTCAGTCTATGACCAGCAGTCATAAGGTTCCCGGGACATGGTCCGGGCTGATCGCTGACCGGGCCGACGGCCAATGACCCCGGCCGGCTTTCCAGCCATGTTCGCCAAGGGATGGGCGCTACCCAAGCCCGACGCGTTCCTCGACTGCTTCCTCCCGCTCATCAGCCCGCGCGCAACCTTCCGCCAGCCCGTGTTCCCGGACGCCCACGGCCCGGCCCAGATCGCGCAGATGTTCCGTCGGCTGTTCGCCCTTTTCCCCGACCTCGCCTGCACCGTCCGGCGTTCCGCCATCGCCGGCGACGTCATCTTCATCGAATCCGAGTGCACCGGCAGCCTCGGCCGCACCACCGTCCGCTTCGATGTCTGCGACCGGTTCGTCATCGAGAACGGGATGGTGGCCGATCGCCGGGCCTTTTCCGACCCCCAGCCCATCCTGCTCGCCGTCCTCCGCCGCCCGGCCAGCTGGCCGCGGGCCATTCGGATACGGACCGCAGGACACCCAGCCCGGCCATGACACCCAATCGCCCAGGCACCAGCCCGCCGGGGCCCGATCGGCGATCTCCGCCGTTTGCTCGGTAACTGCAGCTGTACTTGGCGCGCCCGTCGGCAGCCGTCATGGGCCGGCCAGGTCACGTCGGCTGAAGAGCGTCATCCCGGCCAGGGCGGTGAGGATTCCCAGGCCGGTGAGCCAGGCGGCGGTGGTCCAGTCGGGCTGGGCGGCGGGGACTGGCTGGATGTGGTGGAGGACTGAGGTGTCCAGGAGCCACCGGCTGGTGATCACTGTGGCGAGGAGTTCGATGAGGAACGACCAGGCGACCAGCCCGTAGGCGACGGCGGGGGCGAGGCGCGGCCAGGCGCCGTAGGCGAGGCTGCCCGCGCCGAGGATGAACAGGGCGGGCGGTGCGATGTTGAGCCCGGCTTTGACGAGCTGGGTGAAGCTGAGGGCGGTGTGCTGGCCGGCGAGGCCGGCCCAGCCGGCCAGGCCCGCGGCCAAGCTCGCGATGACGATGAGCGTCGCGGCGATGGCAAGCCGCCCGGCTAGCCAGCGCCAGCGGCTGATCGGGCGGGCGAGCAGGTGGTCGGCGTGTCCGTCGGCTTCTTCGCCTCGGGTGGCGGTGATCTGGCTGGCGGCGGCGAAGCAGGTCAGTGCGGCGCCGATGAGGTAGATGATCCCGAGGTATGCGGCGCTGCCCGGCTGGGCGCCGAGCCTGCCGAGCACCTGCCGGATATCGGCGGAGTTGCTGATCGCCTTGGCGGCCGAGGGGGCGACCAGCCCGCCGATCAGGCCCAGGATTGCCAGGCCGGCGGTCCAGCCGGTGACCGCCGGGCGGCTGAGCCGCCAGGCCAGGCCGAGAGGGCCGCGCAGCAGGCGGGTGCGGGAGCCGGAGGTGTCGCGGGCGGGGATTGCGCCAGCCCCGAGGTCCCTGCGTCCGGCCAGTGCTATGGCCCCCGCACAGAGGATGGCGGTGAAGGCCACGATGGGCAGGAACGCGACGGGGGCCGGGCTGGTGAGGGGGTGAAGCTGTTCGGCCCAGCCGAGCGGGCTGAGCCACCGCAGCCAGTGCAGGCCAGAGCCGGAGTCGGCCACGATCCGGATCAGCAGTGACGCGCCGAGGATCAGTGCGGTGATGCCGTTGGCCTGACGGCGGCTTGGAGTGAGCTGTCCGGCCAGCACGCCCACGGCCGCGAACATGACCGGCCCGGTGGTCACGGCGGTGGCCAGGAACAGCGCGCTGCCTGCCGGGATGGCCACCTTGGCCGAGGGCCCGGCCATCAGGGCAGCTGCCGAGGTGATGGCCCATAGCACCGCGATCCCGGCAGCGATCCCGGCGACGGCCTGCGCGGCGGCCCGGCGGCGGGTAGTCTGCCCGGCCAGGAGCAGTTCGGTCCGGCCGGCTTCCTCCTCGCCGCGGGTCAGCCGGGTGGCGGCCAGCATCGCCCACACGGCACCGACGGGGACCAGCACGCCCATTGCCCGCCATGCGGTGAACCCGGCGACCGTGGCCATCCGCTGGCCTTCTCCCAGCAGGGCCGTCAGGCCTGCGTTCGCGCCGAAGGTGAGCGCGACCTTCTCGCGCGATGCCGCCGTGGGGTAGGTGGTGGCATACTGCACGGCGGCGTAGGCGATATAGCCACCGGACACGGCGCCCCACAGGACGGCCGGCCAGGTGATCCGCCGGGCCGTCAGAATCCCCGCAACCCGCCGTGCGCGGGCACGGCTATCACGCGGCATCAGAGGTCTCCGCAGCCGCAGGTGCGTCAGCCCCGTAGTGGGCGAGGAACAGTTCCTCCAGCGAGGGCTCCCTGGCGATCAGGTGACGCACGTCTGATCCGGCGAGGGCCGCGAGCAGCGGCCGGACCGGGCCGGTGACCTGGCAGAGCACCCGGTTGCCCTGAACGCCGGTGACCGTGACCCCCGGCACCCCGGACAGCGCCGGCGGGGCGGTCCCGAACTCGGCCTCGACCGACAGCGCCGACAGGTGGCGCAGCTCAGCAAGCGTCCCCGTTTCCACCAGGTGCCCGGCGCGCAGGATGGCCACCCGGTCGCACAGCGCCTCGACCTCGCTGAGGATGTGGGAGGACAGGAAGACGGTCTGGCCGTTCCCGCGCGCCTCGGCGATGCTGTGCCGGAACGCCTGTTCCATCAGCGGATCCAGGCCGCTGGTCGGCTCGTCCAGCAGCAGCAGGTCCGGCAGGCTCATCAGGGCGGCGATCAGCAGGAGCTTCTGGCGGTTGCCTTTGGAGTAGGCCCGAACCCGTCTGGAGGGGTCCAGCTGGAACCGCTCGATGAGCACGTCACGGTAGCCCGGATCCGCCCGTCCCTGGATCCGGCCGAGCAGCTCCAGGGTCTCGGTCCCGGTCAGCGACGGCCACAAGCTGGCCTCGCCGGGCACGTACGCCACCCGGCGGTGCGCCTGCACCGGGTGGCGCTGGCAGTCCACGCCGAAGATCTCGGCCCGGCCCGACGTCGCCCCGATCATGCCGAGCAGCAGCCGGATGGTGGTTGTCTTGCCCGCGCCGTTGGGTCCCAGGTACCCGAGCACCTCCCCGGGCGCCACCTCCAGGCTGAGCGAGCTCAGCGCCCTGGTCTTCCCGAAGACCTTAGTCAGCTCCTCGGTCCTGATCGCCTCGTCCATCGCCAGTCCCTGCCGTCCGATAAGCGATACATATATCGAGTATAATTTTCTATCGAGTGTAATCAATAGCGGGAAGGAGGCAGCGGCATGGCCGGACAGGACGGGTTGCGGGAGCGCAAGCGGCAGCAGACCCGGCAGGCACTGATCAGCGCTGCTGTGCGGCTGTTCGAGGAGAAGGGGTACGACGAGACCACTGTCGCCGAGATCACCGCCGCCGCAGGCGTGTCCACCAAGACCTTCTTCAACTACTTCGCCAGCAAGGATGAGGTCCTCTTCCCGCATCTGTCCGGCCGGATAGACGGCGCGGTCGCGGTCATCGGGCAGCGTCGGCCCGGCGAGAACATGGCCGATGTCCTGGCCAGGGCCATGGAGCACATGCTGGCCGACGCGGTCAGGGACGAACTGGCGGCCGGCCTGGCATCGGCGCGCCTGCCCCTGGTCCTGTCCGTCCCGTCTGTGCAGGCCGCCACCTTGCGCCGCTATTTCCTGGCCGAAACCCAGCTGGCCGAGGCGCTGCACCGCGCCTACCCGGACGTTCTCGACCCGCCTGCCGCCGCCGCAGTGATCGGGTCGCTCATGGGAGCGGTACTCGCCGCGGCGCTCGTCACCCTGGAACGCGGCGGCACCACCGGCGAGGTGCAAGCGGCGGCCCGGCGCGCCATGGACATCGCCATGAGGGGGCTGCGAACCGTCGGATGCGTCGCTCCGCCTTCACCACGCGGCCAGGACGTGCCCGGGAAGGGGCGGCGTGACCTGCTTGCCTGATCCCGGTGAGTACCTGCTGCTGGACACCAGGCGGCTGGACGTGTCCGCAGCTTTCATTGCGTCGCTCCCGATTGGCTGAAGGTGCGGCGGTAGGCCTGCGGGGTGGTCCCGTACCGGCGCGCGAAGTGTTTGCGCAGCATCAGGGGGGTCAGCCCGCACTGGGCCGCGACCTGCTCGATGCTGGCGTCGGCGCGCTCGAGCAGTTCCTGCGCCCGCGTCACGCGCTGGCCGATCAGCCACTGGTGCGGCGTGGTCCCGGTGGCGGCCACGAACTGGCGGGCGAAGGTCCGCGGTGACATGAGAGCGCGAGCGGCAAGATCGGCCACCGTGACGGGCTCGTGCAGATGAGCCCGGGCCCACTCGTGCACGGCGGCCAGGCCCGCCGCGCCGCTGGTCTCCTCGGCCAGCGGCGTGACGTACTGGGCCTGGCCGCCGCGGCGGTGCGGCGGCACCACCATCCGGCGCGCGACCGCGTTCGCCACCGCGGCGCCGTGTTCCAGGCGGAGCAGGTGCAGGCACGCGTCGATCCCGGCCGCGGTGCCCGCGCTGGTGATGACCCGGCCGTCGTCGACGTACAGGACGCCCGGATCAACATCGACCAGCGGATAGCGCCGCGCGAGCTCGGCCGCCCACTGCCAGTGGGTCGTCGCGCGGCGCCCGTCCAGCAGTCCTGCTTCGGCCAGGACGAAGGCTCCGGTGCAGTGGCTGAGCAGGCGGCCGCCGCGTTGGGCCAGGGTGCGCAGCGCGTCGAGTAGCGGACCAGGCGGCGAAATCTCTGCCTGGTCCCAGCACACGACGATGCCCAGGTCGGCGGCGCAGAACCGGTCCAGGCCAGCGTCCACCACGATGGGCAGGCCGACATCGGTGCGGATGATTCCCGGGGCCGCGGCCGTGATCGCGTAGTCGTAGCTGGGCAGCCCCTCGGCGCTCCGGTCGCAGCCGAAGATCTCCGCGGTGACGCCGAGCCCGAAGGTCGAGACGCCCTCGTAGGCCAGCACCGCGACCGATGACACCACAGGGACTAGTCTGGCAGGAAACTATCGTTAAATGTCAATCCTGCCACTCGCGCGACGATCCGCTTCCTGGCGAGGATGGACTCATGGCATCGGACTCCCCCGCCGCACGAGCCACCGCGACCATCGCTGACGAGCACGTCGCCGGGGGCCGGGCGGCCGGGGGCCGGGCGGCCGGGGGCCGGGCGGCCGCGGGGCGGGTGGCCAGTGCGCGGGCGGCGGGCTGGGCGTGCCTGCTGGTGGTCTGGGTTGTCTGGGGCTCGACGTACGTCGCGATCCGGGTCGGGGTCGAGAGCTTCCCGCCGCTGGCTATGGCCGCTGTCCGCTACCTCATCGCCGGGGCCGTGCTCTACCCGATCGCCCGGCGCCGCGGCGGTGCTGGGCTGCGGGCGGCCGACGGTCCGGGGATCAGGCAGTGGCTCGGCATGGCCGTGGTCGGGACCATGCTGCTGGCCTTCGGGAACGGTGCCGCATGCTACGCCGAGCAGACCCTGCCGGCCGGCCTCACCGCCCTGCTGATCGCGACCGTCCCGATCTGGATGGTCCTCGCGGACCGGGTCATCAACGGGAAGCGGATCGGGCCGGTCGGCTGGCTGGCCCTGGTCATCGGGGCGGCGGGGGTCGCCATCCTGGCCCGGCCGCCCGCGCACGGCCCGCTGCTGCCGGTCCTCATCGTGCTGGGCGGCAGCCTCAGCTGGGGCACCGGCTCGGTGCTGGCCGGCCGGCTCCCAGCACCTGCCCGGCCATTGCTGGGCAGCGCGATGGAGATGCTGGCCGGCGGGGCCGTGCTCACCGGGCTGGCGGCCGCGACCGGCGAGCTGAGCCGCCTCGATCCCGGCCAGGTGAGCGGCCGGTCGCTGCTGGCGCTGCTCTACCTGATCGGCCCGGGCTCGCTGCTGGCCATGACGTGCTACGTGATCGCACTGCGCCGTCTGCCGACGGCGACCGTTTCGACCTACGCCTACGTCAACCCGGTCATCGCCGTCGGCCTCGGCGCGCTGCTGCTGGGCGAGCGCCTGTCGATCGTTTCGCTGCTTGGTGGCCTGGTCGTGCTGGTCTCGGTGATGCTGCTGCTCAGCAGGCAGTCCAGTGCCCCTGGCGACGGTCAGGGCGCAGCGTCGTAGACCTGACCCGGCATCTGGCACACAGCCGCGCAGCCGATTACGGGCATCTGGCTCCCGTGAATCAGGGCCCTTTCTTTACCACCTCGGGCTATGACCAGCCCGCCGGAGCGACGGCATCCCGGCATACTCTGTGGTAACAGGGCGATTCAGTCAAGATAGTGGCAGGACGGTCGGCTGGCTCGTACGGTTCGCAGGGCGCCGGCCCCGACCTGCTGCGCCGCGCCCGGCTGGTCGTCATCGCCCTCGGTCCGGGCCGGAGTCTCGAATGGGAACTGCTGCAAGCCGTTCGCGCGGTTCCGCCGGATCGGCTGATGCTGCTCATTCTCATGTCAGCGAACTCCTACGCTGACCTCCGGAAGAAACTCAATAGAGCATTCCGCCTCGAGGTCGGGCGGCTGCGCCGGGACACCGGCGATAATTGGTCTCCGCCGGTCCTGCCTGCCCGGCTCTCCGCGCCCAGATCCGGTCCATCTGAAGGCTGGTTTATTCAATTCGGCCAGACGTGGATCATGAAAAGCAGCCCGCTCGGCAACCTCGGCGGCTACACGTCCTATAGCCGGAAAATGCTGCAGGAGCGCCTGAGCCTCCTTATGCGGCCGGTACTTGAGAATCTCGCGCCGGGGAGCGGGGCCGGTCATCCCCGAGGTACCCGGCTCAGCGGGACCTTTGACGGACTCGCTCCATTTATCCTGTTCTTCGGTCCCCTGATCGCCTTCATAGTCGGGGATATTCACAGCGTTGGCTATGCGATAAGCGTTGTCAGCGTTATGGGCGCGATTATTGCCTACGGCATTGCCAGCAGTGTGGTCATTGAACTCCTGTCCCGTGGGACGAGCATCAGGGTCGCATCTTCCCGGCACCCGGGTGATAGCTTATCGGTTACGCCCCAGTGGAACATGTGAGTGCCATCGCGGGGATTAACCCTTCGACTGCGGCCAGGAGAGGGTGGTTTGCTCTCCGGGTGGACCGGTCACGGGCGGATGCTGAGGGCCCGACGCAGTTCGGCGCGCTTAACGTGATCCTGCGGGAGCTGACCGAGCGCGCTCGGGGCGAGGCCGGGCCCGCACTCCGTCAGTTCTGGCCCGCCAGGGACATACTTCAGGCGGCCGCGGCGTGGCCCGCTGCGGCCGCCACCGTGGACTTCGTCAGGAGACCAGTTCCTCCTCGTACGCATCGGCCGGCGGGCGCTCCGTCACGAGGGCCGGCTCGACCCGGACGCCGCGGAAGAACGCGGCGGACGCGACAGCGGCCAGCGCTACCGCGATGGCGGCGCCGAGCGCGGCGCGGTCCATGCCGCTGGTGAACGCGACCCGGGCCGCCTCGATCAGCTCAGTGCCCAGCCGCCCGGGGAGGCGGCCGGCCACCGTCAGCGCGCCGCCCAGGGTGCTGCGAGCGGCGCCGAGCGCAGCCGGCGGGTGCCGGCCGGGGTGCTAGCCGCCAGGCCGGACCGGTAGACCGCGACGCCGATGCTGCCGAGTACCGCCATGCCGAGCGCTCCGCCGAACTCGCTCGCCGTCTCCACCACGGCCGCCGCGGCGCCGGCCCGCTCCGGCGGGACCGCGCCCATGATCAGCTCACTGCTGATCGCCATGACCGCGACGATCCCGCCCGCGTAGACAGTGGAAGCGGTCAGGATGAGCCAGAGCGGCGAGTGCGCGTGCAGCTGGGTGAGCGCGGCGAACCCGGCGCCGGCGATCGTGAAACCGGCCGCGGCGATGTACGCGCGGTCCATGTGCTGCACCAGCACCCGGGTGAGCGGCGCGGCGGTCATCGTGCCCGCCATCGGCACCAGCGACCAGAGCGCGGCGGTGAACGGGCGCATCCCGAGCACGGACTGCAGGTACTGGGTGCTGAAGATGGCGAACCCGACGATCGCGAACATCGACACCAGGCTTATCGCAACCGACCCGGTGAAGCCCCGGCTACGGAACAGCCTCAGGTCGATCATCGGCGCGGAGCTGCGCGCCTGCCGGAGGATGAACACCGCGCCGACGGCCAGGCCGGCCGCTATGCACGCGGCGCGCGGGACGGTCAGGCCGTTGGCGGCGATCTCCTTGATGCCGTAGATGGCCGGCAGCACGGCGCCCAAGGACAAGAGGGAGCCAGCCAGGTCGAACCGGCTAGCCTGCGGGACGCGGAACTCCGGCACCAGCGCGGGCCCGAGGGCCAGCAGCATGACCATGAACGGGATGTTGATCAGGAAGACCGATCCCCACCAGAAATGGTTCAGCAGGAAGCCGCTCAGCACCGGGCCGAGCGCGATGCCGCTCATCGTGGCGCTGGTCCAGATGGCGATCGCGGTGCGGCGCTGCTTCTCGTCGTGGAACATGTTGCGGATCAGCGCGAGCGTCGAGGGCATCAGGGTCGCCCCGGCGATCCCCAGCACCGCGCGGGCGGCGATGAGCTGCCCGGCGGTGTGGGAGTAGGCCGCCCCCAGCGAGGCGAGGCTGAAGGCCGCCGCGCCGGTCAGCAGCAGCCGGCGCCGGCCGATCCGGTCGCCGAGGGAGCCCATCGTGATGAGCAGGCCGGCCAGCACGAAGCCGTAGACATCGAAGATCCACAGCTGCTGGGTGGCGCTGGGCTGCAGGTCCCTGCTGATGAACGGGACGGCGAAGTAGAGCACGGATACGTCCATGGACACGAGCAGCAGCGGCAGCAGGAGCACGCCGAGCCCGGTCCATTCCTTGCGTCCGGCTCTGGCAGGAGCTGGCTGAGGGGTCGCGTGTGTCGTCATGGCCAGAACCGTACAAGCGTCTGAAACACTTGTCTAGTACATTTGTACTAGACGGTTGTTCAAGACTTTCGGGTACGCTTGCTCGCCATGGGGAACCGTGAGGACCTGATCGCCGGAGCCAAGCGCTGCCTGCTGGAAAAGGGTTACGCGAACACGACCGCGCGTGACATCTCGGCGGCGTCGGGCGTGAGCCTGGCGGCGATCGGATATCACTTCGGCTCCAAGGACGCCCTGATGAACCAGGCCGTCTATGAGTCGGTCGGCGACTGGGCCGAGGAGATCCAGCGGACCTTGGCCGCCGACGGGGCGCCGGGCGCCGACGGGGCGCCGGGCGCCGACGGGGCCCCGGGCGCCGAGCCGCTCCGGCGATTCGAGTCGATCATGGGCCGGACGATCGAGTCCTTCGGCGATGAGCGGGGGCTATGGGCCGCTCAGGTGGAGCTCCTGAGCCTGATGGACCGGAGCGCGGAGCTGCGCACGTTCCTGGCCGACGTCCAGCGCGAGGCGGCGACCGGGCTGGCCGAGCTCTTCCTCGGTATCGACCCGGCCGCCGACCCGGACTCAGCGCGCACGGCAGGCTCAGTCATGCACGCCTTGTTCCTCGGCATCTTGGTGAAGTGGTTCATGGATCCCAAGCAGGACATGTCGGCGCACGAGCTCGCCGACGGGCTACGGATCGTCGCCGAGCACATGCTCGGCAAGGACGCCTGAGCTTGACGCCGGCCGGTCCAACTTGCGCATCGCACGCAGCGCCGCAGGCCTGAACCGAAGCTCATACCGGGGCTCGGCCGTCACGCCAGACCGAGTTCAGCCAAGCTGCGAAGACGGCACCAGCCCCTCATCGCGGCCGGAGGAGACCGTCACTGTCACCCGGCAACGGGTGGCGCCGGAGCCTGTCCTCATCGGCAGTGACAGATGAGACAGAATCCGGAACGGCGCCGACTACTTCCAGGCGAAGACGGGCTGCTCCAGGTGCGACACCCTGATCGTGCGGCCGTGCAGCGCCACCTGGCAGAATTGGTAGACGATCGCCGCGGTCGGCGCATGAAGAGACTGGCCGAGGAGCGGCAGCTGAATGACCGGCGAGTCCGACTCAGGGATACGCAGCATCCTGGGTACGACGTCAAGATCGGCCAGCGGTATCACATGGATCTGGTCGACCTCGGATTCCGGCCCGCTCATCGCGGGGCTGACCGCACCCCCCCACACCACCACCGGGGTCATCAGGTACCCGGACCGGGTGACGTAGTCATCGAGTACCCCGAGGACATCGCCAGGCGCGACGGCCACGCCTGTCTCCTCGTGCAGTTCCCTGAGGGCGGCGTCCGGCGCCGACTCACCCGGATCGCAAACTCCGCCGGGCAGGGCCCATTGACCAGGATGGGATCGCAAGGTCAGGGCTCTTCTGGTGATCAGCAGGCAGCACGCATCCTGCTGGAGCACGACGCAGACGGCGACCGCCGCAGCCTTCAGGGCCGCCGGGGGCGCCGCGACGGGCCGGAAGCGGGCTAGATTTGCCGCGATGGCCGCCCTGTCCCGAGCCGCCCTGTCCCGAGCCGCCCTGTCCCGAGCAGCCCTGTCTCGCTGCGGAGATCGGGCTACCATCTCGGTCGGCGCTCCAGTCTGTCCGGTATGCGGGCGGGTCTGCCTTCGCGAGGACCACCCTTTACAAGTTAGCCGCCATCGCAGGCAAGCTTCGCGGGAGCCTGAGTTCCAACCACCTCACCCCACTCGCCAGCAGTCATGCCGACTCCGGCAGTGGTGCAGGCCGAGCGCATCCATCCGCTCTCCGACAGATTCCACTGCTCCAGCTTGCCGACAAACCTGGTGCCGTAGCTCTCCACCGCGATCAGCAGGCTGGTCCCGTCATTCGTAAAATTCAGTGACGTCGGATTTCCCAGAGCAGGCGAGGCGACATCGAGAGAGCCAATTTCGTTACCGCTGCCGGGTTCCTCAAGCAGGACGGAGTCATCTTCCTCATACTTGGCCAGCATCGTGCCCTGCGTGTTGATCGAAAATGCCGAGACGTTACTGTCGCCGCTATTTGCCGTCAGGCTATCGTGTTCCAGGCTCCACAGGTCGACACCGCCGTTGACCAGCAGGATCGCCAGGTAGCTGCCGCCGAACTGTACTGCGAAGGCATCCGAGACAGGAACCGCCGAGACTTTGCCCGTCTGAAGGTTGATTACCTCAACGCCCCGAGTGGGAGTAATAATCGCCGCATCCGTGCCATCGCCGTTTATCGCAGCGGTCTCCGCATTGGGTCCCAGCGCGTCGGCTTCCGAGCCGCCTGGGCCGCGGATTCTCTTCAAGACCTTGCCGGTAGCGGCGTTTTCAATCTCTATGAGGTTAGTAGCACCGACGACTACTAGGTATTTGCCGTCGTTATAGGTCGATATGGCCTTTACGAAACCCGTTGATGTCACATCGGGCCACCTGGCAACGACCGGTAACCCTGGCGACCGGCTCCGGACCTCCATTCCCGCGGAGGTCGGCATGAACAGCCTGCGCCCATCGGGAGACCATGCCACCGGCCCCAGGTAAGTCAGGCCTCCGCTGCTCGGAAACTGCTGCGCCTCGCCCGCAGGGTCAAGCTGCTGTACAATGGGAGGCGTTCCAGCATAAGAGATAATCGCCGCCCTATTGCCCGGACTCACGGACAGCCAGTCTCCAGAGCATTCAACGCAGGTCACGGGAACCGGGGTGCTGACTTGCGTAGCGATCCTGCTGAGTTGCTTCAAATTCCAGAGGGCGACAAGGGAACCCGACGCTGACAAAATGTGGCTGGAATCCCCGAAGAACGTCAGCGAGCCGGGGTTGATCGCCGGACTGCCATTAAGCTGCCTCGCGGGAGCGGTGCCGGCGCCAGCCTTATTGATGCTCCCGACGTAGAGGGATCCATTATCAGCGGTGACGACCGCCTGGCCATCGGGAGATATGGCGAGCGCGTTCGGTATCGGCCCAGCGCTCGCGGCCCGGAATCCCGGCGTGGTTACATTCGGCTCCGTCTTCCACAGGGAAAGCACGGGGCTGCCGTTAGAATAGGTCACCAGGTCGCCGTTAGGAGACAGCGCCCACGCATAGTCAATGATGCCGAAACCGAGCTTCGCGCTCGCGGTCAGCGCAAGTGTCGGCAGCGCCCGTCGCTCCCACCGTCCTGGAAAGCGCCTGAGCAGCACAACCTCACGATCTGAGGGCATGGCGGCGTCCACCCAGGTCCCGGTAACCCCGGCGCGGACCACCGCTCCCGTCTTCATATCCAGCAGGCTTAGCGTACCTGGTACCGTCAAAGCATTCTGGAGGCCGGGCGCGTGGCTATATACCAGTACGTACCGACCCGATGAGGATACTGCCGTAAGGCTGGCAACCTGTCCATGCGGGATATCGATGGTGTGCGCGCCCGCCCTGGAGGTCCAGGCGATGGCCTCCGCGCCGTCGGCTGCAGCTACCGTATTGCCGTCCTCGCTTACTGACACGCTCGTTATGCTTTTTCCGAGCTGCGCCACGCCGAATTCGCTGAATGAGCCGGTAGTCCAGCGCTCTACCTGTCCCCGCTGTGTTCCGGCAATTATGATGCGCCCATTTCCGGATCCCGCTACGGCCGATACGGTCGAGCTGGCATGCAGGTATCGCACAAGCGCTGGATTCGCCGTAACCGCCTGGAACAGCGCGGATCGCGAGTCGGTATTGGGGTTGATCTGGTACGCCTCGACAGCGAGCAGCTGCGCGAGGTCAAGATTACCACCGATATCCTCTATGGCAGCTGTTGCGAGGGCGCGCCCGGTCGCGATGTTGGTCTGATTGGTAGCGTTATCCGCCTGGATTCGCGCGATGGAGGCGGCCGCTACGGCAGCTGCGGTCAGCACGGCCAAGGCTACGATACCGCCGCGGCGCTGACGCCTCGCGCGCCGGTAGTAATTGATGTGCTCGCCGACGAGGAAGTCCTTGTCCACCCCCCGCAAGGGAGCTGCGATTTGCGCTACGCTGTTAAGCAGAACGGGATTCGAGCGATCCAGCGCCGTCGTTGTCTGAACCGACGAGAGGTCCACCCACAGCGGCTCGTGGCTGAACATGCCGCGGGCGGCGGAGGGCAGGCTGGTGGTGCGCTCCCAGTCCCAGTCATTGTGCTCGTCATCCCAGTGCAGCTCGCCGGCGGTCAGGACGACTAGTACCTTGTCGGCCGGCTTATTGTCTCGCCACCATCTCACCTCGCTGTTTACCCACTTGGACTGGGCCGCTTCCGGGGATGCCAGTAAGATGAAGTGCCGGGAGGAAGACAGTGCCTGCTCGATGGTCTGCCAGAGATCCTCGCTCGCTGACAGATTCGTGTAGTCGCGGAAAATTCGCAAGCTACGCGGCCTGTACCATGGCGTTGCGAACCGTTCCAGCCATTCCTGCAAGGCTGTGGCCAGTTTGCCGGAGACGGCCTGGCTGTAAGAAATGAAGGCATCATACCCATTCATTGGGGACGTATCGGCCCGCATTTCAGACCCCTAAGGCTGAGCTGAACGAGACAGGTCATGCGCAGGATACGCCGTGCCCCTGCGGAGATAGGCCAAGTACAGCACGAGGCTGCTCACAGGGCGGCTGCTCACAGGGCGGCTGCTCACGGCGTGCGGCCGCTGCCGGGCCAGTCCGGCGCCCGGCGCCCGGCGCCCCTAGCCCGGGCCCTTATTCCGCGCCCCCGTCGCGGTTCGGGGCCATCGCGGCCAGCCTCGTATCCCGGGAAGACGAGGACGTGGAACAGATCCCGCCCGGCGATTAGTTGCAGCAGGTATGTCCGAGCAGACGATGCGAGCAGTGCGATTCGAGCGTTACGGCGGGGCGGAAGAGCTTGAAGTGGTCGAGGTCCCCCGGCCTACCGCCACCCCCGGCCGGGCCGTGGTGCAGGTGATAGCGGCGTCCATCAACCCGGGCGAGACCTCGATCCGGAAGGGACTCCTGCACGACCGATGGCCGGCCCACTTCCCCGAGGGCGAGGGCAGTGACCTGGCCGGCGTCGTCACCGAGGTTGGTGACGGGGTGACATCGGTCGGGGTTGGCGACGAGGTGATCGGCTGGACGGAGGAGCGGGCCAGTCACGCCGAGGCGGTCAGTGTTCCGGCCGATCAGCTGGTCCCCAAGCCGGCTGGGATCTCCTGGGAGACGGCCGGTGCCCTGTACGTGGCAGGCGTCACCGCATGGTCGGCGGTCCGGGCCGTCGGCACCAAACGCGGCGACACCGTAGCGGTCTCCGCGGCGGCCGGCGGCGTCGGGTGCATTGCCGTTCAGCTTGCGCGGCGAGCCGGGGCCAGCGTCATCGGTATTGCCGGGTCGGCCAACGCCGATTGGCTGAAGTTTCTCAGGATCACGCCGGTGGCCTACGGCGACGGGCTGGCCGACCGCCTCAAGGCTGCGGCTCCCGAGGGCATTGACGCCTTCATCGATTGTTTCGGCGGCGGTTACGTCGACCTGGCGGTCGAGCTCGGGGTGCCCAAGGATCGGATCGACACGATCATCGACTGGTCGGCTGCCCAGCGGACCGGCACCAAGATGGAGGGTCTCGCAGCAGTCGAGGATCCGGCGGCGGTCCTGTCCGAGCTGGCGGGCTTGATCGCGGTCGGCGAGCTGGCGGTTCCCATCGCCCGTACGTATCCCCTTGAGCAGGTGCGGGAGGCATTTGCGCAGCTGGAGAAGCGGCATCTGCGCGGCAAGATCGTCCTGCTCCCCAATCCGCGGCCGAACTGAGCTAAGCCGACCGGCCCAGGCTACTCAGCCTGGGGCGGGCCGGCCGGGCTACCCGGCCCGGGTCAGATCCGCCCGCGTCTCCTCGATCCAGCGCAGGGTGCCCAGGGCGCCGCTGTCAGCCGCCACCGAGGCCGCCTGGTCGAGAAGCGCCAGCGCCTCGGACCGGTTGCCTTCGGCTGCCGTCAGCTCGGCGACCGCCAGTAGCCCGGCGGCCACGCCGGGCATGAAACCGATCTCGCGGCGCAGCCGGACTGACTCCTCGAGCCGCCAGCGAGCCGCCTCCATCCGGTCGGCGGCCAGGTCCGCGAAACCGAGATGACGCGCCGCATAAGACAAGGTCAGCTTGTCGTCCACGGCCGCCGCGAGCTCGTAGGACCGCTCCAGGGCGGGTACCGCCGCCACGCCGTCGTCCCTGACCACCTGGTAGCACAAGCCGACCCACAGCAGCGCTTCGCCCTCACCGGGCACATTGCCCAGCTGCCGGTACAGCCCGACGGCCCGCTCGAAGAGCGGCAGCTCGCGAGGGTCTTCCTCGTGCCGCTCCAGGAACCGCGCGTGCAGGATGCGTCCGCGCGCCAGGCACAGGTCCGCCTCGACTTCGTCCAGCTCGCGCTCGGCAACGGCCAGCGCGCTGGCGTCCCCGCCGAAGACGCACCGCTCGAAGAGCAGCCGGGCCCGGTCGAACTGGCCGATCACGCTCACGTCCGCGTCTACGTCCACCGCTCAGCCTCCGGCCGCGTCGCGCCTCGGCGATCTCCGGCCGGCCGGCCGGGCTCAGTACCGCCTGGGACAACCAGGATTCCGCAGAATCCGGTCACCGTCCATGGCGCGCACCCGCGATTTCCTCGTCCCCGGCCAGAGCCGCCGAGGGGCGGCGAGCAGGCCAGCCAGGCGCCCGGCAACACCGTCGGCGAGCCAACGAGCCACCTGCTAGCCACCGGCGAGCCACCGGCGAGCCACCAGTTCAGGCGGACCAGATCAGCGTGGGAAACGCTCCCCTCACGCGGCCACGTCGACCTTGCGCGGCCTGCCGCGCGGCCGCTTGTCCGCGATGATCATGCCGTTCAGGAACAGCTCGCCGCCCCAGACCCCCCACGGCTCACCGCGCTGCAGCGCCCCGGCCAGGCACGCGGTCAGCGCCGGGCACCCGCAGCAGAGCGCCTTCGCGCGCTGCAGTTCCGCTGGCTTCTCGGCGAAGAACAACTCCGGGCTGCTCCGGCAGGGCACTTCCGGTGCGACGGCGCCCCGCCGTGGCATCGGCTGTATCGGGTACATCGATTCCTCCTCATGCCTGCCCCGGCCTGCTCAGGGCCTGCTGGGGCTGCCCGGCTCGGGGCGCCGCGTAGCCCCCGCAGCATTGACCCTCGCGCTAAGGCGCCGTCGGCCGCATCGGGCAAACGCCTTATCTGCGGTGAGCAATCGGTCTTAGGTCTCCCGGCGGTCTCCCGGCCCAGGCAGGATCGCGGGCGATCAGCGGACCGCGCGCCCGGCTGAGCGGCGCGCGGCCGACAGCTCGCGCACCAGCGGCCCGGACGTCCGGAACAGGAATTCCTGGTAGGTATCCGGCGCCCGGTCCGGGTCGGGCAGGTATCTGTCCGGGCTGGCTTGCAGCGCGGCCATCCGGCGCTGCGCGTACCTGCAGTCGGCCACCGCAGCCGCGATCCGGCGGGCCAGCCGCCGCACGCCCCGCCCGATGCGCCGCAAGGATGGCTGACGCCGACCGGTCCTGGTCATGATGCACCGTCCTTCGGTAGGAAGCTTCTTGGGCTCGTACCTCGAGACTCGCCGTAAGGCCGGTCAGGCCGCATCAGGCAGACGCCCTATTCGCGCCACCTCAGCGCCTAAGCCCGGCCCGGACCCGGCCTGAGCCCCTTCATCCAGTCGTGTCCAGTGGCACCGATAGGGTTGGCAGTACCGTCGATGAGAGGAGTTGCTGGCCTGGTGGAGGAGCCGGTTCAGCCGTCTGACCACGAGGAGAGCACCGCCGCGGCGAGGGATGCGGGCCCGCGGCCGGTGGTTGGCCAGCACCCAGCTGAGGCCAGTGAGCACAAAGAGGCTGGTGAGCGCCTGCCCGAAGCCCGTGAGCAGCCCCCGCCCAAGGTCGGCGAGCACAAATTCGTGGTCGCCGCCAGCCGCCTGCCGGTGGACCGGGCCGAGGGCCCTGACGGGGAAATTGAGTGGCGGCCCAGTCCAGGCGGCCTGGTTACCGCGCTCGAGCCGGTGATGCGCGAGGCAGGCGGCGCCTGGATCGGCTGGCCGGGCTCGGCGGGCGACGCGCCGGAGCCGTTCGACGCCGGCGGCATGCACCTGGTCAGCGTGAGCCTGTCCGCTGACGAGGTCCGCGACTACTACGAGGGCTTCTGCAACGCCACGCTGTGGCCGCTATACCACGATGTCATCGCGCAGCCGGAGTTCCATCGCGAGTGGTGGGACGCCTACGTCCGGGTCAACCGCCGCTACGCCCACAAGGTAGCCGAGCAGGCCGCCCACGGCGCGACCGTATGGATCCACGACTACCAGCTCCAGCTGGTTCCAGGAATGGTGCGCGAGCTGCGCGCCGACGTGCGCATCGGCCATTTCACCCACATCCCGTTCCCCGGTTACGAGATCTTCGCCCAGCTTCCCTGGCGCAGGCAGATCGTCGAGGGCCTGCTCGGCGCTGACCTGCTGGGCTTCCAGCGCCACAGCGACGCGACCAACTTCCTGCGGGCCTGCAGGCGAAGCGCCGGGCTGGTCACGCACGGGTCGCTGGTCACCGTCCCCGATAACCCCCTGGCCGAGGCGGTCGGCGCCACTCCGAGGCGGCGGCGCCGCGGGGCGGCCGGCGTGCCAGACGGACGCGAGGTCCGGGCGGCCGCCTTTCCCATCTCGATCGACTCGGCCGAGCTCAGCGAGATCGCCAGGCGCCCCGACGTGCTGGCCCGGTCCCGGGAGATACGCGAGGCTCTGGGCAACCCCGACGTCGTGCTGCTCGGCATTGACCGCCTGGACTACACCAAGGGCATTCTGCACCGGCTCAACGCCTACGGCGAGGTGCTGGACGAGGGCAGGCTCGGGCCGCCTGAGGCGGTCCTCGTCCAGGTGGCCAGCCCCAGCCGGGAACGGGTCGAGCACTACCGCCGCCTGCGCAACGAGGTCGAGGTGACGGTGGGCCGGATCAACGGGGAGCACGGCGAGGTCGGCAGCCCGCCGGTCCACTACCTGCACCAGTCCTACCCGCGGGACGAGATGGCCGCGCTGTACCTGGCCGCCGACGTGATGCTGGTGACCCCGCTGCGAGACGGCATGAACCTGGTGGCCAAGGAGTACGTGTCGTGCCGCAACGACGAGAGCGGCGCGCTGGTGCTGAGCGAGTTCACCGGCGCGGCCGACGAGCTGGGCAGCGCGTTCATCGTCAACCCGCATGACATCGAGGCACTGAAGGACGCCATCGTCCGCGCGGCGACGATCTCCCCCCGGGAGGCCAGGCGCCGGATGCGCTCGATGCGCCGACGCGTGCGCGATCACGACGTGGCCTACTGGGCGGCGACCTTCCTTGATGCCCTGCACGAGACGCCCGGCCAGGCCCAGCAGGCCAGCGCGTCCTGACCGCGACAGCAAGCTGCCTGAGCCGCGCCGATCTGGGAGGCTGACGCCATGCCAACCCGCCCCGTGCACCTGGTGGTTGACGCCGCCGACCCGGCCCGCCTGGCCAGGTTCTGGGCCGCCGCGCTCGGGTGGGTGGTGGCCGAGGAGAACTCCCATGAGGTTGACGTAGGGCCAGCAGGCTTCGACTATCCGAGTCCGGAGGCCCTGCCGCTGGTGCTCGTGCCCGTCCCCGAGTCCAAGACCGGGAAGAACCGGGTGCATCTCGACCTGGCGAGCACCTCCGCCGCGCACCAGGCGGAACTGGTCAGCCGCGTGCGCGACCTGGGAGCCGTCCCGGTCGACATCGGCCAGGGTGACGTGCCCTGGGTAGTGCTGGCCGACCCGGAAGGCAACGAGTTCTGCGTACTCGAGCCCCGGCCCGTCTACTCAGGCACCGGGCCGGTCGCCGCCATCGTCGTTGACTGCGCCGATCCCGCCGCCCTGGCCAGGTTCTGGGCGCAGGCCACGGGCTGGGCGCCGGACGCCCGCAACAGCGACCTGCGGGCGCTGCGGTCACCGGCCGGCCAAGGGCCCTTCCTGGAACTACTGCGGGCCGGCGGCGCCAAGTCCGGCAAGAACCGGATTCACGTCGACATCGCGCCCCGTCGCGGCGAGGATCGCCAGGCCGAAGTGACCAGGCTGCTGCGATCGGGTGCCGCGCCAGCCGATGTCGGCCAGCGTCGGGTGAACTGGACGGTGCTTTCCGATCCGGAACTAAACGAATTCTGCGTGCTGACGCCTCGCTGAGAAGCGGTTCAGGCTGCGCGCAGGGGCTGGCTCCCCTGGTCCCCGAACGTCAGCTCAGCGCGGCCTCGAACCGGGTCCGCAGGTCACCGAGGCGCTCGACCGGCTCGTTGGCGAACACCAGGCGCAGGTACCGACCGCCGCTCGGTCCCCAGCCGGACATCGGGGTCGCCGCGACCTGCGACCGGGTGAACAGCTGCTGCGACGCGTCCTCGGGGGTGAGCCCCATGCTGGCCGTGTCGATGAGCAGCGACCAGCCGCCGTGCGGGCGGATGCACGGGTAGCCGGCCAGCTGGTCCAGGATGGTCTCGCAGCGCTGCTGCCAGATCCGGGTGGCCGCCGTCACGTCCTCGTCGGCGCCCGGGTCGCGCAGCGCCGCGGCGACCGCCTGCTGGGCGATGCCGACCTGGCACACCACGTTGGTGAGGCCGACCAGCCCGACATCGCCCATGATGGACTCGGGCCCGACCACCCAGCCCACCCGCCAGCCGATCATGCGCAGTTCCTTGGACGCCGAGCCGACAGTAATGGTGCGCGAAACAAGATCCGGGTGCGAGCCCGGGTGCGCGACCGGAAGCCCGTCGAACCTGATCCGCTCCATCGCGGCGTCATAGATGACCCAGGCGCCCTGGCTGTTCACCGGGCCAGCGATCGCGTCGAAGTGCTCGCTGGCCAGCACGGCGCCGGTGGGCATGGCCGGGCTCATCAGCAGCACGGCGGCGGTCTGCGGCCCGATGGCGGCCGCGAGTTCGCCCGGATCGGTGGCCCAGCCCTCGGCACCGGGGACGCAGCGGACGTGCCGCGGGACCCCGCCGGCCAGCCGGATCCGGTTCACCAGGCCGGCGTAGATCGGATCGCAGATGACCACTTCCTGACCGGGCTCCACGGTGGCCAGCAGGACGTTCAGGATGCCGTTCAGTCCCCCGGCGACGCTGACGCACTGGGTGCCGGGATCGTAGTGGTTCCCGGTGATCGCGCTGACGTGCCCGGCGGCTGCCTCGCGCAGCGCCCGGTGGCCCGCGAAGGGCAGGTAGCTGTTGGCGTCGTCCTGGTCGACCGCCGCATGGGTGACCTCACGGGCGATCGCGGGCGGCGGGATGTCGGTGTCCAGGTTCTCCAGCCGCAGGAAGCGCGGATCGCCGGCCGCGTCGGCCGCGTCACCGACCTTGTCGACACCGATGCCCGGGATATACCGGAGCCGCGAAACGGGCATGCGGCTATCCAACCAGGTCCGGCCGACCCGCTCGGCGGGCCAGTCAGGCAGGACGCGCGGCCCGCTGGCCCCGGGATTGGCAGAGCACGCCGTCGAATAGCAAGAATTATGGCAATGGAGACCCTATCGATTACCGAGGCGAAGAACCGGTTCACCGAAATCGCCGACCGCGCTGCCACCGAGCACGACCATTTCACCGTGACCAGGAACGGGCGCCCGCACGTCATGGTGGTCTCCGTCGCGGAGTGGGACGAGTTGCAGGAAACGATCGCGGTGCTGTCTGATCCTGAAGCACGCGCCGACCTGACCGAGTCTGCGGGGGCCGCGCAGCGCGGTGACTTCACCACCGAGGAGGAGATGCAGGCGATCCTGGATACCCGCCTCGGCCGCCGCGACGAACGGTGACCGAGCGGTATGCCGTCCTGCTGACCGCTCCGGCGAGGCTGGCGCTGGCGGAGTATCTGCCGCCGGGTGTCGCCGCCGCCGCGTGGGAGCTGATCACCGGCACGCTGGCGGAGGATCCACGGCGGGTCGGCAAGCCCTTGCACGGGCCTTACGAAGGGCTTCATGCGGTCAGGCGCGGCACCTATCGCGTCCTGTACAAGATCGACGAGAGCAAGCATGCCATCGAGATCCGCTCCATCCGGCACCGGGCAGATGCCTATCGCACGTAAGTGATTGGCGTCGTCCTGGCCGACGGCCGCATGGGTGACCTCACGGGCGATCGCGGGCGGCGGGATGTCGGTGTCCAGGTTCTCCAGCCGCAGGAGGCGCGGATCGCCGGCCGCGTCGGCCGTCACCGACCTTGTCGACGCCGATGCCCGGGAAATGCCGGAGCCGCGTAACGGGCATCCGGCTATCCACCCGGCCCGGCCGCCCGGGACTGGGGCGGCCGGGCCCGCTCGCTGGTTACGGCTCCAGGTACACGCCGAAGTCGCAGCCGTAGTACGACAAGGCGCCCGCCAAGGCCTCGCCGTGGCCTGACGTGCCGCTCCCGGTCATCTTGACCGAGTGATGCGCATACCACCCGGTCAGGCAGTCACCGCCGCCACTGTAGGTCGTGAGCTCGCCCATATATGGCGGGGCAGGTGGCACGCCGAAGCTCGCCACCAGGGTCCGGGTTCTCGGGGCACGGAACGGGGTGGTGCTCCACGGTGTAGCGCCGAACTCGGCGCCGATGCGGGCCTGTGTGTACACGACCCCGGCGCCCGGGGTGTAGCCCCAGTAGGTCTGGTTGTTCACCTGGCCTTCCATGAACCCGGCGCGCGGATCGTAGAACAGCGAGAAGGCCAGGGTCCGTCCGGGCGCGAACCTGGCCCGGTTCCAGGCCGGGGGGATGTTCGGGCAGGTGCGGTTCGACGTAGCGCAGATCAGCGCGCCAGTGGTGCGGCTGAACACCGTGAACCCGAGGCTGTAGTCCCGGGTGACTGGCCTGCCGCCCGGCTTGCACGTGGCATCTGTGCAGGCGGAGGCGCTGAGGTCAACGACCGACGTCGAATCCCACAGCTGCACCGACAGGCTGAGCCGGCCGATCTCGCGGGCGAACCGCGCCGCATCAGGCAGCTTGGCCCAGACGTCGACCTCTTTGAAATGCGCGCCAGTCGCGGCGTATCCGGCCTGCTCCGGCGAGTTGAACGTCGGCCCGGCGCTGGCCGCGGCGCTGCCCGCCACCAGGGTGACCACCGCGCCGATCACGGCGGCCATCAAGGTCATGCGTCTCAACATTGCGAGCTATCCCGCTCCCTTTCACTCCTTCGGAGGCCGCCGATGAGCGGCCGTTCGTAGCGATCAGCAGCCCGGCCCCCGAAGACGGCGCAAATGCCGCGACTCAGTATGACACTTGCGTCAGGTAGGTCTAGCCTCAAGTCGACGGGATACCAGCTGTGCTCCGTTAATCCTGGGACAGCCGTTAGTCCTGAGGCAGTCGTTAATCCTGAGACTGCGGGTCAGTAGTCGATGTCGCAGTCCTCAATCCGGCTGTTGGCGGGCCGGGCCAGGCAGGAGGTGGCGCCATGAAGCGCTGGGCACAACGAACTGGCCGGCCTTCAGCCGGCTCGCTGGCCGCTGTAGCAGGTGCGGCGGCAGCGCTCGTCGCTACGGCAGTCCCGGCACCAGCGGCGAACGCGAGCGACTGGCCCGCCTACCTCAACGGGCCGATGCACTCCTCGTACAACGTAGCTGAGAAGGCGATCAGGCCGGCCAACGTACCGGCGCTCGTAAAGAAATGGCATTTCGCTGGGGCCGGGCCGACCAGGCCGGGGCAGCCGGGCCACATCTACCTCTCCAGCCCCACCGTAGCCGACAGTGCGGTGTTCATCGGCTCAGACACTGGCTGGTTCTACAAGCTCAGCGAAACCACCGGCAAGGTGCTCGACAAGGTCTTCATCGGCTACCAGCCCAGAAAGACCTGCGGTGCCAGGGGCTTCGTCGACACCGCCACTGTCGCAGCCGACCCCAGTGACCACCAGGCGACCGTCTACGTCGGAGGCGTGAATGGCTATCTGTATGCGCTGCGGGCGTCGGACCTGTCACTGAAATGGCGGTCAGTCATCGCTATCCCGTCGACCAGGACCAGCAACTACTTCGAGTGGTCCTCACCCACGGTGGCGAACGGCAGGATCTATATCGGCGTCTCATCGAACTGCGACAACCCGCTGATCCGCGGCGGGGTGATCGGCTACCGCCAGGCGACCGGGAAGAAATTCGCCGAGTTCTATACGGTGCCGAGGGGCGCCGTCGGCGGCTCCGTCTGGTCGAGCGTGGCGGTAGCCCGCGGCGGCGACGTGTTCGCATCGACAGGTAACGGGCCGGTCGCCGCGCCGCAGCTGTCCTACTCCGAATCGATCGTCAGGCTCAGCCCGGACACGCTGCGGCCGCTCGGCTCCTTCAAGGTGCCCGCGTCACAAGTGACCTACGACGGCGACTTCGGTGGATCACCGACCATCTTCGGGCGCTACGTGGGTGCCTGTAACAAGAACGGCATCTACTACGCGGTGCGACGCTCGACCATGACCCTAGCCTGGGAGCGCCGGATCGGCGCCGGGTCCAGTGCCGCAACCTACGCGCAGTGCTCAGCCGCAGCCGCCTATGACGGCAAGGACCTCTTCCTGGGCGGGACCGCGACTACCATCAGGGGCCGGGCCTACCGCGGCTCGCTCCAGGAGCGCAACCCGGACAACGGCCAGCCGGGGTGGGAGACCGGACTGCCCAATGGAGTCATCGGCAGTCCGACGATGAACGGCGGCGGCGTTATCGCCGTCGGCACCTACGACTCCTCGACGACGCCGAACGCTATCTATCTTCTCAGCGCCGCCACCGGGCGGATCGTCAGGACGCTCATCAAGGGCACCGACGACTTCGCGCAGAGCGTGTTCGCCGACGGCTGGCTGTTCACGGCCAATGGCTACGGCGTGAGCGCTTGGGGGCCGCGGCTCGTCAGCTAGGCGCATCCATCGCGGGGCGGCCAGGCGCAGGCCAGGCGCAGGCCAGGCGCAGATCGAGGGCAATAGCGTCGGGCAGATCCTGGTGGCGCATTCGCCGGGCTGATCGCGATGAGCGTCGTGGGGACGATGTTCATCACCGCCGAGTACCGGCGCGGCCTGATCCGCGCCACTTCACCGCGAGCCCCCGGCGGGTCCCGGCCCAGTGACCGTGACGACTTCTCAGCGCAGATCGCAGGAAAGTCGTCGCGGTCGCCGGCGAAGACTGTCTTGCTAGCGTTGGCGGTGAGAAGGAGGCGGTGGTCGCACTGTCGGCGATGAACATCGGGAACCCTGACGTCCTGGTGACCGCACCCGAGTCGGCGCGCGTCCGGGCATCGTGATTCATTCCGAGGACCGGCCCGACGTCCCCGCCGGGCAGGGCTTGAGCCTGCGCGCCGACTGCGAGCGCTGCTTCGGCCTGTGCTGCGTAGCGCCGGCCTTCTCGGCGTCGGCGGATTTCGCGATCGACAAGCCTGCCGGTCGGCCGTGCCCGAGCCTGCGGCCGGACTTCCGCTGCTCGATTCACCGCCGACTCAGGCAGCGGGGTTTTGCCGGCTGCACGGTCTACGACTGCTTCGGCGCCGGGCAGAAGGTCGCCCAGGTCACGTTCGGCGGCCGGGACTGGCGACAGGCTCCCGGCCTCGCCCCCCAGATGTTCCAGGTGTTCACGATCATGCGGCAGCTGCATGAGCTGCTCTGGTACCTGTCCGAGGCGCTGACGCTCGAGCCGGCCCGGCCGCTCCACAGCGAGCTCAGCCGCGCCCTCGACGAGACCGACCGCCTGACCCGCGGTAGCCCTGAGGCCCTCGCGGAACTGGACGTCAGCGCGCACCGGCGACACGTCAACGCCGTGCTGCTGCGCGCGAGCGAACTCGTGCGCGCCGGTGTCCGGCACCAGGAGACCGATCTGCGGGGTGCCGACCTCACCGGCAACGACCTCCGCGGCGCCGATCTGGCCGGGGCCAGCCTGCGCGGCGCGTACCTCATCGGAACCGACCTGAGCGGAGCCGACCTGCGCACCGCCGACTTCACCGGGGCTGACCTCAGGGGCGCTCGCCTGAACGGGGCTGACCTGAGCGGGAGCATCTTTCTCACCCAGGCCCAGCTCGATGCCGCGCGGGGCGATCAGGAGACCAAGCTGCCCCCGTCAATGACTCGGCCAGCACACTGGCTGCAGGACCAGCGCCCGACCTCCAGGCCCGCGAGCCCTGGCCGCGGGGCCCTAACACCCGCAGACCGCGAGCACGGGAACGAGTGACACAAGAGTCACAATCACCGAACCACTCATCCCACCCAACCACTCATCCCCCACCGAACCACTCATTCCACCGAACCACTTATCCCACCCAACCACTCATCCCCCACCGAACCACTCATTCCACCGAACCACTTATCCCACCGAACCACTTATCCCGGATTTGATGGCATGAAGCGCCCGTTTTGCGGCTTATTAGCCTACTGAATCCGGTACAGGCCAGCTATACGGGAATGAGGTCGACGTGGATCTCTGCGACCTCCGCAAGCGCGCGCAGATCGCTGGGATCGGAAGTAAGGATGTCGTCCCCGTCGGCCGCCAGGCACACGACCGTCGCATCGATGGCGTCTGACTGGCCGCTGCGTGCCATCAGGAGTCCTGCGCGGCGGCCCAATCTGTCGTCGATCGCGGCGATGTCGACTCCGGCCAGCAAGCGCGCGACCTGCGCTTGCCGACCCCGGCCGCCACGCCACACTTGCGCGACCACTCCACCGCTGGTGACCGGCGGGCGTTGAGCCAACCGCTCCCGCTTCACCAAGGCAACCACATCACGATTGTCGCGCTCGACCGCCAGAAAGGCCCCTGCGTCCAGGACCAGCATCAAGCCACTCCCTGGCCGCGGCGTTCCGTCCCCGGCCCGCCTGCATCGGGCGTGCCCCGCACCACCACGGCCCGGCCGCGCGCCCGGCGGGCGGCGTCGCGCATTTCCTCCTCGGTGATTTCGCCGTGCTCGGATTCGTAGGCGGCGAGGAAGTCATCCAGAGCCTGGAGCCGGCGATCATGGTCGGCCTTCAGGCGCAGCGCGTCGTTCACCCAGGCGCTCACGCTCTCCGCACGGCCCTGAGCGACCGCCTCCTGGGCCACGGCCACCAGCTCCGTATCCGCAGAAACCGAGAGACGTTGCTTAGTGCTCATACAAATATGCTACAACAATCGTACAATCGTATGAAGATATTAAGCGCTTCCGCCCGATCCCGGCCAGCGATGTGGCCGCACGAACGTCGGAGCCGCCGGCGCGCTCGGCGCTCGCGAGCCCGGGTCACGGGCAACACAGATCGGGTCAGGTCACCGGCAACACCAGATCGGGTCACGCTGGCAACAGCAGTCCCGCCAGCCCCTCAGCCGGGCCAGAACTAATGATCTTGTCGCCTTTCCAGAGATATGTACTGGAAAGGCGACAATATCTCGGAAATCAGCCAGTTCCGCCCGTCTCTGTGGGAGACTCCTGCGGCGCCAGTGAAACAAAGCGACCACAGTGACGGCAGTGACGCTCATAACACCTGCCGGCCCTGATCCGCCCGCCGGAGCCCGGTAACTGGCACCCGGGCCCGCCTGCCCGTCGCCTGCCTGCGAACAAGCCCGCACGGCAGATGCGAACAGCCGCATGGCAGATGCGAACAGCCGGCATGGTAGATGCGAACAGCCCGCATGGGTGGCGTGTGGGTTCGGCCGCAGGACGCATACATTCCGCTAGCGGCAGCAGCCAGATGGCCAAGGTCAGGTGGACTGGAATCGTGATCAAGCCGCTGCCCGTGCGACGGCGTTGGTCAACGTGGCTTATGGTCCTGAGAGAGGCACTTAGCATCGACAGGGAAGCCATGAACCACGCGGGCGAGGCAGGTCGGGCGCCCCGGACCGGGCGCGGTCAGCTCAGGATCTATCTTGGCTGTGCTGCCGGGGTGGGTAAGACGTTCGCCATGCTCGGAGAGGGCCACCGCAGGCATGAGCGCGGCACCGATGTGGTGGTCGCGTTCGTGGAGACCCACGGCCGGGCGCACACGGCCGAGCAGATCGGCGGCCTCGAGGTCGTGCCGCGCGCCAAGCTGCTCTACCGGGACGCCGTTTTCGAGGAGATGGACGTCGACGCCGTGCTGGCGCGGCGGCCCCAGGTTGCCCTGGTCGATGAGTTCGCCCACACCAACGTGCCGGGCTCGCGTAACGAGAAGCGCTGGCAGGACGTGGCGGACCTGCTCGCGGCGGGCATCGACGTGATCTCCAACGTCAATATCCAGCACCTGGAATCCCTGAACGATGTCGTAGAGAAGATCACCGGCGTCCCGCAACGGGAGACAGTCCCCGACGCCATGGTCCGCGCCGCCGACCAGGTCGAGCTCGTCGACATGACCCCCGAGGCGCTGCGCCGCCGGATGGTGCACGGCAACATCTACCCGGCCGAGAAGATCGATGCCGCGCTGACGCACTACTTCCGGGCCGGCAACCTGGCCGCCCTGCGCGAGCTCGCGCTGCTCTGGCTGGCCGACAAGGTCGACGAGGGGCTGCAGCGCTACCGCGCAGCCCATGACATTCAGGACACCTGGGAAGCGCGGGAGCGAGTGGTGGTCGCGCTCACGGGCGGCCCTGAAGGGGACACCCTGATCCGCCGGGCCGCGAGGATCGCGGCCCGCTCTACCGGCGGCGACCTGCTTGCCCTGCACGTCACCAAGTCGGATGGCCTGACCGGCGCTGATCCGGCGGCGCTGGCCGCGCAGCGGCGGCTGGTGGAGTCGCTGGGCGGCAGCTATCACCAGGTGATCGGCGACGACGTGCATGACGCGCTGCTCACCTTCGCCCGAGCCGAGAACGCGACCCAGCTGGTCCTCGGGGCCAGCAGGCGCGGCTGGCTCGCGTCGCTGCTGACCGGGCCGGGGGTCAGTATGCGGACCATCCGAGATTCGGGCGATATCGATGTCCATATCGTGACTCATGCTCATATGGGCCGCGGCCGCGGCCTGCCCATGGCCCACGGCGGGCTGCCGCTGCGGCGCAAGCTGGCCGGCTATGCCCTGGCGGTCGTGCTGGCGCCGCTGCTCACCCTCATCCTGGCCAGCGTGCGCAGCCAGCTCAACCTGACCACCGACGTGCTGGTCTTCCTGGCCGCCGTGATCGCGGTCGCGCTGGTGGGCGGTTTCGTCCCGGCGCTGCTTGAGGCCATCATCGGCTCGGCGCTGCTGAACTTCTACTTCACGCCGCCCCTGCACAAGTTCACCATCGCCGACGCCAACAACGTGCTGGCGCTGATCATTTTCGCCGCAGTGGCCGTGGTGGTCAGCTTCCTGGTGGACGACGCCGCGCGCCGGACCAAGCAGGCAGCCAGGGCGAGCGCAGAATCCGAGCTCATGGTGACCACCGCGGGCAGCGTGCTGCGCGGCCAGGAGGCGCTCACCGCGGTGCTGGACCGGACGCGCGAGGCGTTCGGCATGGAATCGGTGACCCTGCTGGAACGTGGCCCGGACACGGAGGGCGTCGCCCGCGGGATCGCCGCCCGCTGGACGCCCGTGGCCGTCTCCGGCGGGCCGCCTGTCAGCCGGCCGGACGACGCTGACGTGGAGATCCCGGTCACCGACGGCCTCTCGCTGGCACTGCGCGGCCGAGCCCTGCCCGTGACCGACCGTAGGATCCTCGGTGCGTTCGCCGCCTATGCCGCCGCCGCCCTCGAGCAGCAGCGGCTCGCCGCCGAGGCCGAGGCGGCCCGGCCGATCGCCGAGGCCGACCGGATGCGCACGGCCCTGCTCGCCGCGGTCAGCCATGATCTCCGCACGCCGCTCGCCTCGGCCAAGGCGGCCGTCAGCAGCCTGCGCTCGCTAGACGTCCAGCTGACCGCGGAGGACCACGACGAGCTCCTGGCCACCGCCGATGAATCCCTGGACCGGCTGACCCACTTGGTCGACAACCTGCTGGACATGAGCAGGCTGCAGGCCGGGGCGATGTCGGTATTCCCCAGGCCGGCCGACCTTGAGGAGATCATCTCCCGCTCGCTCGACGACATAGGACCGAAGGCCAGGACGGTCGTCGTGGACTTCCCGGACGAGGTGCCGGAGGTCATGGTTGATCCGGCCATCCTCGAACGGGTCATCGTGAACCTGACCGCCAACGCGCTGCGGTACTCCCCCGGAACCTCGCCGCCGCTGCTCACCGCCAGCGCCCTCGGCGACCGGGTCGAGCTGCGCATCGTCGACCGCGGGCCCGGCATCCCCGAATCGGACCGGGACCGGATGTTCGTGCCGTTCCAGCGGCTCGGCGACACCGATAACACCACCGGCGTCGGCCTCGGGCTCGCGCTGTCCCGCGGCCTGACCGAGGCGATGGGCGGCACGCTGGAAGCTGAGGAGACCCCCGGCGGCGGCCTGACGATGGCCATCTCGCTGCCGGCCGTGCCGGGACCGGGCCATCCGACTCCGGGCGAACCGGGCAGGCGCGAACGGGAAGGAATCGGATCGGCCGCCACGGCGAGCCGGGACCGCTATGGCGCCTGAGCATGGCACGGTAATGCAGTGACCCGCGTCCTGGTCGTCGACGACGAGCCGCAGATCCTGCGCGCGCTGCGGATCAACCTCCGGGTCAGGAACTACGACGTGCAGACCGCCGCGAGCGGAGCCGAGGCCCTCGAGCAGGCCGCCAAGCACCCCCCGGACCTGGTCATCCTCGACCTCGGCCTGCCGGACCTGGACGGCGTCGAGGTGATCCAGGGCCTGCGCGGCTGGACGGCCGCTCCGATCATCGTGTTGTCCGGCCGGGCGGACAGCATCGACAAGGTCGAGGCGCTCGATGCGGGAGCCGATGACTACATCACCAAGCCGTTCGGCATGGAAGAGCTGCTCGCCCGGATGCGGGCGGTCGGTCGGCGTGCTGCCGCCGACGGCGAGGAGCCGCGGATCCGTCTCGGTGATCTGGTCGTCGACCTCGCCGCCAAGCGGGTCATCCAGGAGCCAGCCGCGTCGGGGGCGGCTGCGGCCGACGGCCGGGAGCAAGCAGGACATGAGCACGTCGTCCGGGAGCAAGCAGGACATGAGCACGCCGGCCAGGCACAGGCCGGACACGGACACACCGGCCAGGCACAGGCGGGGCACGGACAGACCGGCCAGGCACAGGCCGGCCAGGGACACACCGGCCAGGCACAGGCCGGCCAGGCCAACACGGACATCAGGCTCACCCCGACCGAATGGCACCTGCTTGAGGTGCTGTTGCGCCATCCGGGCAAGCTGCTCAGCCAGCAGCAGCTGCTGAACGAGGTCTGGGGACCCGGCTACGCCGAAGCGACCGGCAACCTGCGCCTCTACATGGCCCAGCTGCGCAGGAAGCTCGAGCCCGACCCGGCCCGGCCGCGCTGGCTGCTGACCGAGCCAGGCATGGGTTACCGCTACCAGCCCGGCCCCTCGGGCGACGCAGACAGTCCATCTGACAACGCAAACTGAGTTGCTGGTCAGCCAGCCATTCTCGGAGTGTGCCGGCCGGGGCTGAGCTGTTATTGTCGCGCCCCATTCATGGGGCTGACGTCGCGACCGCTTGATTTTGACGGCGCGGAGGTTCAGCGGCCGACGTAGTGTCGGTGAGGTAGCTACGGCCAACGGCGCTCGCCGCCGGGGCGGCGCAGTGAGGACCTCAGCGGAGGCGCGGTTTGAGCATCGGTGAAGCCCTCGCGGAGGCACGGCGTCAGGCCGGTCTCACCGTTAGCCAGGTCAGCCAGCGGACTCGGATCAGGGAAGCGATCATCACTGAGATCGAGGCCGACGACTACTCGGCATGCGGCGGCGACTTCTATGCCCGCGGGCACATCCGCCTCATCGCCGAGGCGATCGGAACGGACCCGGAGCCGCTGATCAGGGAATACGACACGGCAAGGCTGGGGCCGGAGGCGATCGGAGAGGATGTCACCGAGCCGGTCGCGCCGGTCAGGCTGCGCGAGCGGCGCGGGCTGAGCCTGACCCTGGCGCTGGGGCTGCTGCTGGTGGCCGCGCTGGCTTTCGCCGCATATCGCTTCCTGGCGGGCTCGGGTCCAGCGGCGGGCGCGGCGCATCCCGCCCGGCTTCGCCCGGTCATCCACCGCGCCGCCAGCCACAGCAGTCCGGCGCTGAGCCCGACCCGGACTCCGACTCCGACTCCGACTCCGACTCCGACGCCAACCCAGACCCCCACGGCGGCGGGGGCCATACCGGTGCGGCCCCTGCCCCCGGTCAGCGCCGTGGCGTTTGGTCCCTCCGGCCCTGGCCAGGGCGATGATCCCGGTCGGGCGCAGCTCGCCATCGACGGGAATCCCGCCTCGGCCTGGCACACCGACTGGTACACCACGGCTCACTTCGGGAACCTGTACCAGGGCACCGGACTGCTCGTGAACATGGGACGGCCAGTGACGATCACCGACGTCCGGATAAGGCTCGGCAGCGCTCCGGGCGCCGACCTCCAGGTGCGCGCCGGCGCTGCGCCCGTGCTGGCGGACCTGCCGCCCGTCGCGAGCGCGACCAACGCGGGCGGCGTGGTGAGCCTGCATCTCGCCCGCCCGGCGCGGGCCCGTTACGTGCTCATCTGGTTCACCCGCCTGCCCCCTGATCCGTCCGGCACCTTCCAGGCGAGCGTGTCCGACATCCGGGTGCAAGGCAGGCCCTAAGTCTCGACCGGCTCCAGCAGCCGGCGCGGCGCCCGCAGCGCCGGCCGGTGGGCGCCGGCCGGTGGGGCCGGCCGGTGGGCGCCGGCCGGTGGACGCCGCTCCTCGGATAGCTCGCCTGCGGGCCGCCGCGCCGACGTGGCCATGGCAGCATGGCTGTCAGCGGGCGGCTAGGGCGGTGACCAGGTGGCTGAGGCAAGCGGGTCACCCAACGCGGCGCAGGTGCAGCGGTGGAACGGCGACAGCGGCCGGTACTGGATCGCCCACCGGGAGCGGCATCTGGCCGGGCACCAGAACCTCGTCCCGCACCTGTTCAGCGCGGCGGCGATCGCGACAGGAGAGCGAGTCCTTGATGTTGGCTGCGGCTGCGGTGCGACGACCATCATGGCGGCCCGGGCGGCACGTGACACGCCATAGGCCGGGCCAGCCACCCATTGGCCGGCCGGCGGTGAGCGGGGTACGGGCGGCAGCGCCGTCGGTCTGGATCTGTCGGGCGCCATGCTGGCTGTCGCGCGGGGGCTCGCGGCCGACGCCGGTGCAGCGAACGCCAGATTCGTCCAGGGCGACGCCCAGGCCTGGCCGCTGCGCCGAGAACGCTTCGACGTGATCATCAGCAGCTTTGGCGTCATGTTCTTCGACGACCCGGCCGGGGCGTTCGCGAACCTCGCGGCCGGGCTCCGCCGCGGCGGACGGCTGGCCTTCCTGTGCTGGCAGGACGACATGCTCAACGAGCTGTTCGCGATCCCGCTGGCCGCCTGGGCCGCCGTCACGCGCCGGCCGGTCCCGGCCGGCGACGACCTCTTTGCCGACCCGCGATCGATCACCGAGCTGCTGTCCGGCGCGGGCTGGCAGGACATTCACATCGATGCGCTCAGCGAGCCGGCCTGGATGGGAGCCGATGTCGCCGACGTGCTGGGCTACGTGCGCGGCATGGCGATGTTCCGCAGGCTGGTGGCCGGCTTAGCGGACGAGTCGCAGGCCCAGCAGGTGCTGGCCGCCATGGCCGAGCAGTACGCTGCCCGCCAGCGTCCCGACGGCGTGTGGGTGCGCGCAGCCGCCTGGCGGGTCACTGCCCGGCGCACCGGGAGCGGCTGAGGCGAAGCCGCTGGCCCCGCGTGATCCAGCCCGGCGAGGCGGGGGCCCCAGCGGCGCTCACCCGGGGCCGGCGGTGAAGGCGTCGCGGGCCCGGGCGGCAATGGCCTGGCTCAGGTCGTCGTAATGCTGCAGCTGCTCGCCGAGGTCAGCGAGCTGTTTCCGGCCGTTGCACACCGACCAGGTGTCGAGCAACAGCGGCCTGGCCCGGATGGCGCCCGGCAGCCGGTCCATCTCGGCGGCGTCGAGCTGCGTATGCCGCTGGTAACGGGATACGACGAGGTCGACGAGCCGCAGATCACGAGCGCCGCCCGCCCAGAGCAGGAAGGCGAGGGACCACAGGCGCGGGCCGCGGCCGGAGTTGGCCCAGTCGATGATCACCGTGCGCTCGTCGCGGGTCAGGATGGCGTTGGCCGGCACGAAATCGGGGTGGACGAACGCGTGCGGAAGGTCGGTGCAGGTGTCGGTGCTTTCGACGCGCTGGCGTAGCCGGTCGTAGGCGGCCGTGTCCGAGGCCGTGATGCGACGGGAATGAGATTCAAGCAAGGCGGTCGCGGCGGCGACCTCATCGCTGGGCGTGCCGCGCGGCGACAGGTGATGCCATGCTCCGCCCGGCCGCATGCTGGCCGCGGTGCGGCCGTGCAGCCGACCGAGCAGGGACCCGAGCACGGCGAACGTCCGGCCGCGCCCGCCCGCCGGCACCCCGTCGACGTATTCGGTGATCAGAACCGCCCGGCCGTTGATCGCCGACACCGGCTGCTCGTCAGCGCACCGCTCGGCCGGGAACCCGGCCCGCTCCAGGGCCCGCAGGATCTGCGCGTCCGCCTCGGCGTCGGCGACCGTGCGCTCCGGGCCGAACAACCGCGCCACCCAGTCCGGGTCCCCGCTGCGCCCGACCCGGAAGACCCCCTCATCCAGCCGGGCGATCCGGCCGACCCGCCCGCCGTAGCGGGCCTCAAGGTGATCCCGGAGTTCATCCACCTAGCTCCCACCTCCGGAGCGCACGACGAGCCGCAGGCCATCCCCTGCTCATCCTGCCCGAGGCAGCAGTCCGCCTGCTCATCGAGGGCGGGTGTGTCGTTGGCGGCGACGGCCAGCGGTGCGCACGCCCTGGGTGACGTTACCGTTTCATGGGAGGCGTTCGGCGGCCGATGAGCCGCCTGGAGCAAAGGAGAACACAGTGACCGGTTCACGCGAGCCAGTTCGGGTCGACTTCCCCAGTGCCGGGCTGACCGTGGCGGCCTATCGCTGGGATCCACAGGGCGCACCGCGCGCCATCGTTCAGATCACCCATGGCATGGGCGAGCATGCCCTCCGGTACGCGGGCCTGGCCGGGGCCCTGAACTCCCGCGGCATGGTGGTCGTGGCCCAGGATCAGCGCGGGCACGGGGCGACCGCGGGGTCCGAGGAAGAGCTCGGCCAGCTGGGCGCCCAGGGGTGGGCCGAGCTGATCAATGACATCGACCGGCTCCGGTCCAAGGCCCGCGCGGAGTATCCCGGGATACCGCTGGTGCTGCTGGGCCACAGCATGGGCTCCTTCGCCGTCCAGCAGTACCTCCTCGACCATAGCCGGGACGTCAGCGCCGCGGTGCTGACCGGGACGGCGCTGCTGGACCTCCTGGAGCCAGCGCTCAACCTCGACGAGCCCATCGACCTCGCGGTGTTCAACGCTGCGTTCCAGCCCGCGCGCACCGACTATGACTGGCTCAGCCGCGACGAGGCCCAGGTGGACAAGTACGTCAGCGACCCGCGATGCGGCTTCGGGATCGACGCGGCCGCAGCCCGGGCCATGTTCACGGCGGCCCGCGAGCTGGCCGACCCGGACCGGGTCGCCGCAATGCGCTCCGACCTGCCGATCTATATCGCGTCCGGAGAGCTGGACCCGGTCGGCGGGCAGCTCGCTCTGGTCCACGCGCTGGTGGACCGCTACACCGCCGCCGGGCTCACCGACGTGACCTTGAAGACCTACCCGCAAGCGCGCCACGAGATCTTCAACGAGACCAACCGCGACGAGGTCGTCGATGACCTAGTCACGTGGCTGGACCGCAAGCTCGGCACCTGATGCCGCCCGGCCAGGGCGATCCGCCGGACCGCCCTGGCCAGCAGCCCCAGACTCGGCCTGGTATGCCACGCTGGCCGGGGGCATCGGGCCCTAATTGGGGCTGAGATGAGCTAGTTTCGTTCTTGTGAAGGCCCTGGTGCTGGCCGGGGGTGCGGGGACTCGGCTTCGGCCGATTACTTACACCTCGGCCAAGCAGCTCATCCCGGTCGCTAACAAGCCGGTGCTGTTTTACGGTCTTGAGGCGATCAGGGACGCAGGTATCAGCGATGTCGGCCTGGTGGTGGGGGATACTGCCGCGGAGATCGAGTGCGCGGTGGGTGATGGCTCGGCGTTCGGCCTGGAGGCCACCTATATTGCCCAGGAGGCTCCGCTGGGCCTGGCTCATGCGGTGCTGGTGGCGCGTGATTTCCTGGGCGGTGACGATTTTGTCATGTACCTGGGTGACAACTTCATCGTGGGCGGCATCACGCCGCTGGTGGAGCAGTTCCGCTCGGCCCGGCCGGACGCGCAGATCATGCTGACCCGGGTGGCTGACCCGCGGGAGTTCGGCGTGGCGGAGCTGGACGAGGCCGGGCAGGTGGTCGGGCTCGTGGAGAAGCCCGAGCATCCGAAGAGCGACCTGGCGCTGGTCGGTGTCTACATGTTCACCCCGGCCGTGCATGAGGCGGTCGGTCACCTCAAGCCGTCGTGGCGGGGGGAGCTGGAGATCACCGAGGCGATCCAGTGGCTGATCGACGCGGGCCATCCGGTACGTTCCACGGTGATCTCGGGGTACTGGAAGGACACCGGAAACGTCGCGGACATGCTCGAGGTCAACCGGCTGGTGCTGGAGAGCGTGGAGCCGTCGCAGCGCGGCACCGTCGATGACGCCAGCGAGCTGATCGGCCGGGTGGTGATCGAGGATGGCGCGCAGGTCGCGGGGTCGCGCATCGTCGGGCCGGTTATCATCGGTGCGGGCACCCGGGTGATCGACGCCTACGTCGGCCCGTTCACCTCGGTCGCACCGGCCTGCAGCATCGTCGGCAGTGAGATTGAGTACTCCATCATGCTGCGCGGTGCGTCTATTCACGGGGTGCGGCGGATCGAGGCGTCGCTGATCGGTCGCGAGGTGGAAGTCACCGCAGCGCCCAAGGTCCCGAAGGCCCACCGGCTGGTCCTTGGTGATCACAGCAAGGTCCAGATCAGCTCGTGACGGCGCCGGGCCGGGGCGGCTGGCCGTGGTGTCGGCAGAGGGGGGAAGGCTCGATCTCGAAGAACACGGGAGCAGGCGCCGGCGCGAAGAGGGTCCTGGTGACCGGCGGGGCCGGGTTCATCGGCTCGCACTACGTGCGGACGATGCTGACCGGCGGTTATCGCGGTTTCGGGGATGCCCGGGTGACGGTGCTGGACAAGCTGACCTATGCGGGGAATCTGGCGAACCTCGGGCCGGTGTCGGGCAGCCCGCGGCTGGAGTTCGTGCATGGTGACATCTGCGACGCGGCACTGCTGGAGACGGTCGTTCCCGGGCATGACCTGGTGGTCAGCTTCGCCGCTGAGACGCACGTGGACCGGTCGATCGCCGGGGCGGGGGCGTTCGTGGCGACGAACGTCGCTGGCACCCAGGTGCTGATGCAGGCGTGCCTGGAGGCGGGCACGCCGCGGGTGGTCCAGGTCTCCACGGATGAGGTCTACGGCAGCGTGGCGGACGGGTCGTGGGCGGAGGATGCGCCGCTGTCGCCGAACTCGCCGTATGCGGCCGCGAAGGCTGGCGGTGACCTGATCGCGCTGGCCTACGCCCGGACCCACGGGCTGAACGTGAGCATCACGCGCTGCTGTAACAACTACGGCCCGTACCAGTTCCCGGAGAAGGTGATCCCGCTGTTCGTCACCAGCCTGCTGGACGGGCTGAAGGTGCCGCTGTATGGCGACGGCGGCAACGTCCGGGGCTGGGTGCACGTCGATGATCACTGCCGTGGTGTCCAGCTGGTCGCCGAGCGCGGCCAGCGCGGCGCCGTCTATCACATCGGCGGGAATGCGGAGCTGACCAACCGCGAGCTGACTCAGGCACTGCTCGATGCCTGCGGCGCGGGCTGGGACATGGTCTGCTACGTCGAGGACCGGAAGGGACACGACCGCCGCTATTCGCTCGACGACACCGCGCTGCGCGGCATGGGCTACGCGCCGGCCAGCCCGTTCCCGGAGGGGCTCAAGGCGACCGTCTGCTGGTATGCGGACAACCGCAGCTGGTGGCAGCCGCTGAAAGCGCAGGCCCCCGTACCGCGCGCCCCGGCCACCGCGGAGCCGGCGGGCGCGGGCCAGGCGCCCGCCCGTGCCGGTCGTGCGCCGTGAGCCGGTGGCTGATCACCGGGGCGGGCGGCATGCTCGGCCAGGACCTGGTGTCGCGGCTGCGGCGCGACGGCGCGCAGGTCACCGGCCTGACCCGCCGCGACCTGGACGTGACGGACGCAGCCGACGCCCCCGGCTGGCTCCGGCGGGCCCGGCCGGACGTGGTGGTCAATTGCGCCGCGTGGACCGCGGTGGACGCCGCGGAGGCCCGCGAGGCCGACGCGCTCGCGGTGAACGGCCGCGGCCCGGCCATCCTCGCCGCAGCGTGCGAGTCCGTCGGCGCGCGGCTGGTCCAGGTGTCCACGGACTACGTGTTCGACGGGACCGCACGGCGGCCTTATGCGGAGGATGCTCTCCCGGCGCCGCGCAGTGCCTACGGGCGGACCAAGCTGGCCGGGGAACGGGCCGTGCTCGGGCAGCTTGCCGAGGCGGGGTACGTGGTGCGGACCGGGTGGCTGTACGGCGCCCGCGGGCCGAACTTCGTGCGCACGATGATCAGGCTCGAGCGCCAGCGGCCGCACCTGGACGTGGTCGACGACCAGCATGGCCAGCCGACCTGGACCGCCGATGTGGCCGGGCAGATCATCGCGCTGATCGAATCGGGCGCCGCGCCAGGCATCTACCACGCGACGAGTTCCGGGCAGACGACCTGGTGCGGCCTGGCCCGCGAGGTCTTCCGCCTGCTCGGCGCGGACCCGGCCAGGGTCAGGGCCATCCCCAGCAGCGCGCTTGACCGGCCGGCGCCGCGGCCGGCGTTCAGCGTTCTCGGCCACGACCGGTGGGCACAGGCAGGCATCGCGCCCATCCCCGACTGGCGGCTGGCCCTCGGCCGGGCGCTGCCCGCGCTGGTCGCGGCCGAGACGGGCGGCGCCGGAGAGCCGGGCGACGCGGCCGGTGCCGCGCCCTCGCGGACGTTCCCACCCCCCGCCGGTCAGCCCGATGGGTCGGCCGCCTGACGGGGAGCGGCGTCGGCCCGATGCCGCCTATCCGCGGCGGGCTCGCGGAGCCGGGCCGCGAAAGCCAGGCAGTCCTGGTAACCCGGCAGCAGCCCGGTGCGTCGCGCCTCATCCAGGGTCGGCGCGGCCGCATCCTTCTCGGACAGGATCCCCGGCACGTCCTTCGGCCAGGCAATGCCTAGCGCCGGGTCGAGCGGGTGCACGCCATGCTCAATGCCGGGAGCATAAGGGGTCGAGCACAGGTACATCACCGTGGCCTGCGGGCTGAGCGCCATGAACGCATGCCCCAGGCCCTCGCAGATGAACACCGCGCGCCGCGTCTGGTCATCCAGCTGCACGGCCTCCCAGCGCCCGTACGTCGGAGAGCCGACCCGCACGTCGACGACGACGTCGAGGACCGCGCCGCTGCCGCACGCCACATACTTCGCCTGGCCAGGCGGCACTTCCGTGAAATGTACGCCACGGATCACGCCGCGGTGCGATACAGAGCAGTTGGCCTGCGCAAGCTCGAAGCGATAGCCAAGATCATCGAGGAACTCGGCTCCGCGGAACCACTCATGAAAGTTACCTCGATTGTCCGGGTAGATGCGCGGCGTGAAGATCCACGCGCCATCAATCCCTATCGAGTCCATGTAGAACTCCCCTGTCAATAGTCTGGCGCTTCGGCTGCGGTCTCACGGCGAGAGTCCGCGTCGATCTTCGCATGCTCGTTCAGGCAGCCCGATCCGCCGCCCTGGGTTCCGCACGTCGCGCACTCGCCGCAGGCGTCCTCGGCCGGATCTGTGATCTCAAGGAAACTCCGTACCTCGCCGCACTTCACCTCCGCCCCGTCCTGTCTGACCCAATACAGCGGTGTGGGTGGCTAAACAACTAGGGTTTCCGTATGCACCTTGGTGAGCATTATTCGGCTCGCCCCGATCCGGCGGCTGCGACCGGGAGGGCGTGGCCGCCGCGCCAGTTCTGGCGACGCGGAAGCCCACGCGATCGCAGAGTCCGTCCGGCTGCGCGCCGCTGGTGGATTGCGGCGGCGTGGATCAGCGGCGGTCTGGCGCTGGTCGCCGTGCTCCTGCGGATCTCGCTCAGAGGGCCGATGGATTCGGACGCGGCGAACAATGCATTGCAGGCGTGGGACATGCTCCACGGTCACCTCCTATTACCCGGCTGGATCATCGGCGACGCGACCTATTACGCCTTCGAACTGCCGCTGTACGCGATCACCGAGTTCTTGTTCGGGCTGCACAGCGTGCTCTGCCATCTGGTCCCCGCGCTCACTTACGTGATCGTCGCGGCCTGCTGTGTGGCCCTGGCCCGGACGAACAGCCGTGGCCCGTCCGGGGCGGTCCGCTGCGGAGTCGTGGTCGCGGTGCTGGCCGCGCCGCTCGTCACCTATCCAGGTATGGTGACCCTGCTGGAGGAGCCCGACCACATCGGGACCTCCGCAATCCTGCTGGGCTCCTTTTTGCTGATCGATCGGGCTCCGGGCCGACGTTTCACGTCGCCGCTGCTCTGCGCGATCCTGTGCGCCGGTCAGCTCGACGACGCCACCGTCCGTTACATCGCCGTGCCGACGGTCCTGGTGGTGTGCGCTTATCGCATCCTGGCCGCACGGAAGATCCGCACGGGCGACACGGCGATCGCGGTGGCCGCCGCCGCGTCCGTGCCCTTGGCGTCGCTGGCTCGCGCGGTGATGCTGCACTTCGGCGCGTACTCGATGGTCACGCCGAAAACCCGGATCTCGCCAATGGGGCAATGGCCGCATCACGCGGCGCTGACCCTGCGGGCCATCCGCACCCTGTTCGGGGCGGCGGTCGTCGATCCGGGCGGTGTGTTGGGCGTCGTAGCAGCCGCCTTCGGGCTGGCCTGCTTGCTGGCCGCCGCGTTCGGCTTTGCCAAGGTCGTATGGACGTGGCGCACCGCGAGCCGGGGCGAGCAGCTGGTGTGCGTCGCGATCGTCATCAACCTCGCCGTGTACCTGGTCTCCACGATGCCGAACGCCAGCAACGAGCGCGAGATCGCCGCGGTGCTGCCCTGCGGCGCGGTACTCGCGGCGCGGGCCTGCGTGCCCGGCCGCATCATCGGCGCGGCGCGTGCCCGCGTGGCGCTCGCCACGGCCGCTCTTGCCGCGCTGCTGCCATTGGCGGCCGCGGCCGCCCAGCCCACCGCGACGCCGGCCACGGTTCCCCTCGCCGCATGGCTCAAGGCACACGGATTCACGTACGGCATCGGCGGGTACTGGGATGCCTCGGCAGTCACCCTGCAGTCGGGCAACCAGGTTCAGGTCCGCGCGGTCGTCGGCGGGCCCGACGGGTTCACCGCCTACGACTGGGAGACGAACGCCAGCTGGTACAACCCCTCCAGGCACGACGCGACCTTCGTGATCGCCGATTCGCCCAACAGCTACCCCAACGACAACATCACGGCCGCCGACTTCGAGCGGTCCTTCGGGCGGCCGGTCGCGATCTACCAGGTAGCGGGACACAAAATCCTGATCTACCGGATGAACCTGCTTCGACCGGACAGCGGCCGGCATCCGTTCCGCCGGCAACGGATCCACCGGCGGCCGCCACACCTCAGCACGCCTTCAGTGTCCCGATAGGCAACTCGAGGTAACTACCCCACGGTCTGGGCCGGCTCGCTGTCCTCGGCTGTCGGCTCAGTCGCGTCGTGGGCCGCCGGGAGCCGCACGAGTGTGCAGGCGGGATCGAACTCGAGGAAGGGGTAGTGGCGAAGCCCCCGCCGGTGGAGCCGGTACTGGGCACAGGTACGCAGCACGCCGAGGCCGTAGCGGGTGCTGTCGATCAGGTTGATCGACGACGAGTCGGCTGCGTAGCGTGTCGGACAGGACAGCTCGCCGATGCGAGCGCCGCCGGCGAGAGCCTGGACGATGAACTGATTGTCGAAGATGAAGTCATCGGAGTTGCGCTCGAACGGGACAGCGGCGAGCAGCGTGCGGCTGAACGCGCGCAGGCCGGTGTGATACTCGGACAGCTTCTGGGCGAGCACGACGTTCTCGACCAGGGTGAGGAACCGGTTGGCGATGAACTTGTGGCGGGGCATGCCCCGGGCGACCGTGTCCTGCGCGAGGATGCGCGAGCCGAGTACCAGGTCGTACTCGTCGTAGGCGATCATCGAAGCCATGGCCGGGACGAGCCGCGGCGTGTACTGGTAATCCGGGTGCACCATGACGATGATGTCCGCGCCAAGCTCAAGCGCCCGCCGGTAGCAGGTCTTCTGGTTGCCCCCGTAGCCCAGGTTGCGCTCGTGGCGGATCGGATCTAGGCCCAACCGATGGGCCAGCGCGACCGTCTGGTCGGTGCTGGCGTCATCGACGAGCACAAGCTCGTCGACCACCCCGAGGTCGAGCTCGGCGACCGTGCGCGACAACGTCGCCTGGGCATTGTAGGCGGGTAAAACGACAGCGATCCGGCGGCCATTAAGCACGACGGCAGTCTATCGCCGCATAGCGCGACATAGCGCCGTTGGTCCGATGCTGCGGCCGCCGAGGTTCGCCGTCCACACATGCTGGACTCCTGGGCCCCGCTCCGAGCGCCCTGCCCCGGCGGCCTCCGGATACGGGCCTCATGAACGGCACCGGCCGATCGCTACCGGACCGGCCGCCCTTCAGGCCACGTGCCCGGCGTGAGCCCAGATCCGCACCGTCAGCTCGGAAAGTTGCCCGCTGCGCAATCCTGTGAGAACCTCGTACCGCAATGGCTTCCCCCAATGGATCCCACTTCTCGCCAACGCGGACGGCATGGCAGGAGCCATTCTCTTATTCAAGGAATGGAATAACCCTCCGAGGCATGACAGTCTGGCTAAATCGCTAGGAGGATGATCTGGGTTGTCGAACACAAAGTCATCTGCATTCCGCTCGAAAGGAGGGCGGAATGCAGGCGGGTCGTCTAGAGGGATCAACAACTCCTTGGCCTGGTCGCGCGCCCCGGCACCCCCCGCTGTCCGGTGCGCATGGTGCGATCACCGGTTCGACGACGCTGACGACCCTTGTACCGGCAGGGTATGGTGCGCCCGATGCGGCGTGGCGACAACGTCGCCGTGGCCAAGCGAGGCTCAGCTGGACGAGGCCTACGGTGACTGGTATCGCCCCGTCGCCGGTCGGTTCGCCGGTCTCGGAGACACGGTGCTCCGTCGGACACGCGCGGCGCTTGCCAATCGTCTTCACGGGATATTGCCGCCAGGTCCGGTTCTCGATGTGGGGGCCGGCGACGGGACCCTGGTTGAGGCCTTCGTGCGCCATGGCCGTGAAGCCGTCGGCCTTGAGCCACACGCGTCCGGACCGCACCTTCGCAACACCGAGATCGAAGAGATGAGCGGGGCTTGGGCCGCGGTCATCTTTTGGCACTCGCTCGAGCACCTCCGCCAGCCCGCCAGGGCTTTGCGCCATGCAGCGAGACTCCTTGCCCCAGGCGGGGTGCTTGTGGTCGCCGTGCCTAATGCGACAAGCTTTCAGGCCCGTGCTTTCGGGGACCGCTGGTTTGCCCTCGACCTGCCTCGCCATCTCGTCCACCTGAGCCCGATGGCGCTGCTGTCCGAGATCGAGGCGCTGGGGTTGCGAGTGGAGCGAGTGAGCTACCGGCGGGGAGGCCAGGTTGTCTTCGGCTGGGTCCACGGCCTCGTCGGCCAGCTCCCGGGACAACCCGATCTCTACGAGGTTATCCGTCGCCGCGAGGCGCGCAGAGCCGCACTGCGTCCGACCAGTCGCCTCTATGCCCTGGCCGCTGCGGCGGCCGCCGTTCCGCCGGCCTTGACAGCGGCAGCCGTCGAAATGGCAGCCCGCTCGGGGGGCACCATATATGTGCAAGCACGCCGCGAACCGACGCCGGAACAGGTCCGCTGATTCTGTTCGGCCACCAGGACGTTCTGACGCTAACCCCCCGCACGCCTAGGATACGGTGCATGTCGATGTCATCTGACGGGGATGGCCCGCTCCCTCCGGACACGCGCCCGGCCATGTTGTCTACCGGACGGCCGGCGCAGTCGTCGGAATACCACGAGACGGGTCATCCCGACCGTGACCAGACGTCAAGGAGGCATCACTTGACCATCGGAAGCATGGCACTGCTACTGTCCGCCGTGACCACCGCAGCTATCGGGCAGGTTATGCTCAAGCACGGCATGCAGATCGCATCATCCCGTGCGGCCCGGTCCGGCGGCTCGCTGGCCGCCAGCGCGGCTACCTCGCCGTGGGTGCTGCTCGGGCTCGTGGTCTTCGGCATCTCCGCGATCGCCTGGCTGGCCGCGCTGTCCCGGGTACCGCTGAGCGTCGCCTATCCATTCAACGCCCTTGGCTATCTCGGAATCCTGACTGCGAGCATCCTCGTCCTGCACGAACGCGCTAACGTGCTGACCTGGGCGGGAACGCTCCTGGTCGTGTCAGGACTGGTAATTGTGGTCTTGGCCCGACCATAGCGCGAGCGACCCGGACAACTGCGTCAGCGACCCGCGATACGGCTCCGGAGAGCGACATCGTGAGCCGTTAGATCGCCGATGGTCTTGTACAGGATGACGCCGCCGATGGTTGTTCCGTGCAGACCGAGCTTGCTGAAAATTCCGGCCCATCCTGGGGCCGTGGCCGCCTCGACCAGGATCGCCGCGACCCTGGCCCTTCTGATGAACGAGCGGAACAGCCTGATCTTGCGCGGCGTGGCGTGGGCCAGGGCGGCGACCGGCGCCGGCAGGTCGGTGCCTGGCGTGATCGCGGTGTTGATGAACCCGCCGGCCAGCCGCGGGTAGAAGTCGGTCTCCGCCTGCCACAGCAGGCCGGCGTTGCCCCGCGTCGACACGATCACCACGGTGCTATCGGGAGCCAGGTAGTCGCGGTACTCGCCAGTGGCGATGAAAGCCGGCGAGCCGGGCAGACTGGGCTGATCGATGGCCGGCGCATTCGCGGCCACGGCTGCGATGGCCAGCGGGACCAGCAGCCACCGCGCCCACAGCCGCTTCGACGGACCGGCCAGCCATAGGGCTGTCATCACGGCCAGGACGAGGAAAGCAAAGATCATGAATCTGGCCGGGAGGGCACTGCGCACGATCGGCAGATACCAGAGGCGGGCCCAGGGAAGCCCGGTGACGCGGCGGCCGTCCAGATTCATCACGGGCCCGAGCGCGACCAGGATGATAAAGACGAGCATGAAGCACAGGAACCGGGTGATCTTCCTCGACCAGGTGAACACGGCCAGCGCCACGACGATCGCCAACAGCGGGATGCCTACGTAGCCGCCCGCCGATACGATCGGCGGCCGTGCCGCAAGGTGGGCCAGCCAGCTCAGCCCGAAGGCCCGGCCAGGTCCGGGTATCACCAGGCTCGCCAGGTCGAGGTCGTACAGGGCCGGAGAGCGCGCGAACCCTTTGGGCACGTGGGTCAGCGCGTACCCGAGATACGGGGCGATGAACACGATGGCGAGCAGGTACGCCAGGCCCACCAGCCGGCTCAGGTGCGCGACTACTGGACGGCCGGGCCGGCCAGCCAGGGCGTAGCCGAGTAGGAGAGCTACGGTCCAGACGGCCGTCATGTCCGCGAAGAACTCGAGGAACAGGTAGAACTGCGCCACCATCGCCAGGGCCAGCAGGCCGACGAGGGCGCGAGGGCCGATCTTTCCATCCCGCCACAAGACAACGAGATACGCCATGAGCGGCAGGAGCACGACGGCGACCAGGTTCAGTTGCCCGGCCTCGCTGTGATTCACCTCGAATGAAGAGAACCCGTAGACGGCGCCTCCGACGAGGGCTGGCCAGAACCGCCCGGTGAGCCGGCGGCACAGCACGAAGGCGCCCCAAGCCGACGCCGGCAGCAAGACCACGACGAGCAAATTGAACGAGACCACCGGGCCGGCCGTCTCGGTGAGCGGGGTAAGGAGCAGGGCCAGCGGCGGGATCGTGGTCACCCAGGCCAGGCCGTAGCCCGCGGGTGCGCCGATCTCGGTGGAGTGCAGGGGGTTGAGCCCGTGCCCGATCGCATACGGCCACCAGCGCAGGCTCCAGGTGTAGAAGTTCGGGTCCATGCTCGACTGGTTGACCTGCGGCCGCGCGGGGTGGAGAACCAGCGGATACGCCTTGAAGAGTACCCACACGGCCAGGTATACGGCCAGCGCCGCCAGGCCCTGCAGGACTGGGGAAGAAATCCGGGCCCGAATCGTAACCGGGCCGATCCCGGCGATCCTCGGAATGGCAACTACCCAAGCGCGATGTGGAACCGGTTTCCCGGCGGCAGACGCCGGCTCCGCCGCCGAAGACCCGGAATTCGCGGGACCCTCGTCATGGTGGCGCGCCGGCGCCGTCACGTCATCGGCATTCTGTAGCCGCTACCCTGAGCGCTCGCGGAACCTGCAGCCACCAGACATCATCGTCCCTTGCCGCTCTCAGTTCGGGCGCAGGCCTCGGGCCGGACGGGCCGCGAGCCGCTCCCGGAGCAGGATCCAGACCGCCTCTGCGCCGTCGCGCCAGGTGAGCTTCTTTCCGGCCTCCCGGCTGCGCGCTGCATACCTGATCGCAACCTCGTAGGGTCGGATACCGCGTCGAAGCAGCTTGCCGGTCACCTCGGCCTCCATGCCGAATCCGGTCTCCCGGATGTCCAGTTCGCGGTACAGCGCAGCCGGGACCAGCTTGAAGCAGGTCTCAAGGTCGCTGATGTAGCAGTTGAACAGCACGTTGGCGAGGGTCGTCACTCCCTTGTTGCCCAACACATAGACGTAGGAATAGGCGTTGTGGCTGCCGAAGGTCCTGGTGCCGTACACGACCTCGGCGTCACCGGCGATGACCGGCGCGAGCAGCGCCGGGATCTCGGCCGGCGAGTACTCCAGGTCAGCATCACACATGATCACGTAATCGCCGGTGGCGCTGGCGACTGCCGTGCGGATGGCAGCGCCCTTGCCCCGGTTGCGGTCGTGCAGGTGGATACTCACGCGCGGGTCGAAGCCGAGGGATGGGTACAGGTCCCGGGTGCCGTCCGTGCTGCCGTCGTCGACCACGACAAGCTCGATCTCGCAGGGGAAGTGAACGGCGAGCACCTCCTTGATCGCAGACAGGAGCGTGGCGCGCTCGTTATAAACCGGCATCAGGATCGACAGCTTCACGCTGGGCAGCTTACGGGAGACTTCTGCGGCCATGCCGGAAAAGGTGCGGCATACCGATAGATTACGACCCCATGGGGGGCACACCGGGTGCCAGCCAACCCCGCCGGAGGGAGTCTCGGTGACCTCGAGCTCGACGCCAGGTCGTCAGGCGACGCCGGTTGCAGCAGCTCAGCGGATCCTGGTGACCGGGGGTTCGGGATTCATCGGCTTGCACCTTTGCCGGCGTTTGCTCTCGCTCGGTCACGACGTGCTCGTTGTCGACAACTTCTCCTCGGGCACCCGGCACAATGTCCTCGCGCTGCTCGGCGAGCCGCGCTTCGAGCTGATGCGCCACGACGTGACGTTCCCGCTCTACGTCGAGGTCGACCAGATCTATCACCTTGCCTGCCCGGCCTCGCCCGCCTTCTACCAGCGGGACCCGGTCCAGACCACGAAGACCTGCGTGCATGGGTCGATCAACATGCTGGGGCTGGCTAAACGGCTGGGCGCGCGGATCCTGCTGGCCTCGACGTCTGAGGTGTACGGCGATCCGGCCGTGCACCCGCAGGACGAGTCCTACTGGGGCAACGTGAATCCGATCGGCGCCCGGTCCTGCTACGACGAAGGCAAGCGGTGCGCGGAGACTCTGTTCTTCGACTACTACCGGCAGCACAAGCTGCCGATCAAGGTCGCGCGGATCTTCAACACCTATGGCCCGAACATGCTGCCGGACGACGGTCGCGTGGTGTCGAGCTTCATCGTCCAGGCCCTGCGGGGCGAGCCGCTCACCATCTTCGGTGACGGCTCGCAGACCAGATCGTTCTGCTACGTCGACGACACGGTCGACGGCTTGATCCGGCTGATGAATTCGCCGCCAGAGGTCACCGGCCCGATCAACCTCGGCAATCCGGACGAATTTACGGTGCGCGAACTCGCCACGAAGGTTGTGGCGCTGGTGGGCGACGACAGCCCGGTCGAGCACCGTCCGCTACCGTCCGACGACCCGATGCGTCGCCGACCCGATATCGACCGCGCCCAGAGACTGCTGGGGTGGGAACCGACCGTGCCGCTCGATGAGGGACTCAAGCGAACGGTCGACTACTTCAGGCACGCGCTAGCCGACTAGGAGTACACACCGCCGTGCAATCATCTTCGCCACGTACCTGTCCGATCCGCTGAGCCGGTAGCTGGCATAGGCTGGCCGGATGTTGCGCCGTCTGGCGACGAGCCGATGGGTCAAGCTCGGCCTGCTCGCATTCGCGCTTGGCTTCTGCGGCTTCGCGCTGGCTACTCAACGTACCGCGGCGGCCGCGGCCCTGCATGACCTCGCCTGGTATTCGGTCATCGGGGCGGTCATCGCGGCGATCGCCGGTCTGGGCTGCATGATGTTGTGCTGGCGGGCGGTGCTGCTCGACCTAGGCTCCCCGCTATCGGTACGCGCCGCGGCGCGCATCATGTTCGTCGCGCAACTCGGCAAGTACGTCCCGGGTGCGGTATGGGCGATGGCGGCGCAGGTCGAGTTGGCGCGCGGACACCAGGTACCGCGGACGCGGTCGGCGACGGCAGCCGTAGTCAGCATGCTGGTCACGCTGGCCACCGGGCTTCTGACAGCGGCGGTGGCGCTACCGCTGAGCTCAGGCGATGCGGCGCGCGAATACTGGTGGGCGCTGGCCTTGGCGCCTCCGGCGCTGATCTGCCTGTATCCGCCGGTGACGAGTTTCGTAGTCGACCGTCTGCTGCGTCTGGCCAAGCGCCCGCCCCTTGAGCACCGGATAAGCCCGGTCGGCCTGATCCGCGCTGTCGTCTGGTCACTGCTTGGCTGGACGTTGTTCAGTGTGCACATGTGGCTGCTCGTCGCGGGCGTGACGGGCGAGGGCGTGCGGGTCCTGCCGATAGCGGCCGGCGCGTACGCGCTCGCGTGGTCGGTCGGGTTCGTCCTCATTCCCTTTCCTGGTGGCGTGGGGCCAAGGGAACTCGCGCTGGTCGCGGCGCTGGCACCGGTCATGTCCCACGGATCCGCGATCGTGGTCGCCGTCATTTCCAGGCTGGTCATGACGATCGCCGACCTGGCCTGCGCAGCCACAGCCTTCGGACTCGGCTACCGCGCGCGGCGGGACGGCGGCAACTGGCAGGACCAGGGCGGCCCTGTTCGAGGCTTCATCCGGAGCGCGCGACGGCGTGAACCGGGTACCTCGGATCGGGAAGGTACTCGGCAACCGGGCTCCGCCAGGGAGAACACCGTCTCCGGCTCAGGATTGCCGACGAAGCCCTGAAGAGCGGATCAGCCCGTTCTCCGGACCGGGCCGATCGTGGTGCCTGGCTCATGGGCACCGCGATCCGGGCGCCCGTATGACGCTCAGGCCTTCGTGACCAACCGGCTTCGCCACCAGCCCCTGCTGCCGCAGCGCTGCGGTCCACGCCGCTCGCTCGGCAGTTGAGACGTGCGTACGGACGAGCCAGATCCGTGCGCACGGGCGCTGCCGCTCCTGCGCCATAGCCTGCCTCAGCGCCCCTTCGACGCCGGCCCGGTCCCGATTGACCGCGACGACGATGCGCGGCTGATCGGGGAAATAGGCCTCATACCCCTGCGCTACGGCGGCGTCGGCTCGGCGGGACGGATGGCCGACCGGCCAGTAGTAGGCGAATCCCCAGTTGCTATTCAAGTTCACTATGATCACGTCGCCGGGTGCGGCGTGCGCGGCGACGAAGCTGGCCTGGTCGCGCACGTCCTCGGCCGGGATCGTGTGGCTTCGGACGTAGGGCCGGGCCCCGACGACGAATGCCGCCACGGCCAGAGCCGCCAGGGTGGCCGCGCCCACGCCCCTGAGCCAGGGCCGCAGCAGCGAGCACACCCCGATGAGCCCGATCGAGGCCACCACGACAGTGAGCGCGAACAGGAACGTCGAGGTCCGGAGGTCGAGGAACGGATACTTCTGCAGCGCGGAGACGATGAGCATCTCTGGCCACAGCGCGGCCAGCGCGATCGCCGTCGCTGGCCTGCCGAGCCGGAATATGGTGACCAGCCCGGCGACGAACAGGGGTACCGCAAGCCAGGCAGGCCCGAGGCCAAAATAGGTATGCACGGCGCCGAAGCGCATCGCCACGAACGTGATGCTCGCGTGCAGGCCCTCGGCAACCGGTAGGTAGTAGCCACCCCAGTAGGCAGTGAGCCCCGGCAGAACCGTGCGGGCATCGAATCCCTCATAAACGCCGAGCATCAAGACGGCCGTGGCAGCGCTGGCGATGATCGCCTCCGCGAGCCTGCGCCAGGCTCGGCGCGCGAGTTGCACGGTGCACACCGCCCCCCACGCCGCCAGACCAACGAATGCGACGGTGTGACTGAACAGCATGCCGCCCCAGATAGCGACCGACAGGCCGACCAGCCCTCCTCGCGACCATCGGCGCTCGAGCCTCGAGGTCACCGCCACCGTCAGCAGTGCGAAGCAGGCGTCAGCGGTGTACTGCTTCAAGTCGTTGCGCACGAGCATCGCCGGCACCAGCAGCACGCCCAGCCCGGCCAGCAGCCCAGCGGCGACCGCAGTGCCTGGCCGTCGCCAGTCGATCCGCCGCGCGAACCAGTAGGCGATGATCACTGCCGCGCCGGCGAAAGCGAGCGGCAGGAGCCTGGAGGTCTGATTCGCACCCGTAGTGAATACGCGCACCAGCGCCGACCAGCCGATCGGCGTGCTGGAAGTCGTCGCGGGCAGTTGCGACAGCGGGAATCGGGTGGTGACAGCCACCCAGGCCTCGTCGTTCCAGAACGGCTGACTGAGTACATACCCCACGTCATGGACCACGAGGACGAGTAGCGCGAGTATCGCCACGATCAGGTGTTCCGCGGTCAGCCTCCGCCGGATCGCCTCTCGCACCCGGGTACGCGGACCTCCGGTTGCGGCGCCGGACTTCGCTGCATCCGCGTCCGGGACGGAGGCGAGCACATCGTCGTCGGCACGCAACTGGTTCCAGCCTCCTGAATCTCGCCCTGGCTGAAGGCATTGGCAGCTGGCCTGGCGAGCGTCAGGCGCACAGGCCGCGGGCCGCTCCCGACGCAGGATCCACAGCGCTTCGCGGTATAGGCAGAGCTTAGACGTCGTGGTAACCGCCGACCAGGCGATCTCGGTCAATAGCGCTACTCGAAGACGTTAAGGTAGCAGGTCATGCGCATTCTGATTTTCGGCACTTATGACACCTCGACACATCCGAGGGTCGCCACGATCGCGGAGGGCCTGCGGGCCTGCGGGATCGAAGTGGCCGAGTGTAATGCGCCGCTGGGCCTGACCACGGCGGCCAGGGTCGACATGCTCGCCCGTCCGTGGCGGGCGCCGGCCCTGCTGACCCGGCTCGCAGCACGCTGGACGACGCTGGTCCGGGCTGCCCGCCGGATGCCCGCACCGGACGTGGTCCTAATCGGCTATCTGGGCCACTTCGACGTCCACCTGGCGAGACTGGCCTTCCGCCGGGTGCCGGTGGTTCTCGACCACCTCATCGGCGCCAGTGACACCGCACGGGACAGGCGGCTGAACGGCGGCCCGCGCCAGGCCCTGCTGCGCGCGATCGACGCCGCGGCGCTGCGGGCCGCCGACATCGTTGTGGTGGACACTGACGAGCATCTGGCCGCGCTGCCAGAAAGGCACCGAGCACGGGCCATCGTGGTGCCGGTAGGCGCACCGTCAGCGTGGTATGCGGCAGCGCGACCGGCCGAGCCCGGGCGGGACGAGGCCGGGCAGCTGCGGGTGGTCTTCTACGGCCTGTACACCCCGCTGCAGGGGACCCCGGTCATCGGTGCCGCGCTAGGCCGGATCACCGGAGCGCCCATCGAGGTCACCATGATCGGCAGCGGTCAGGATGAGGCCGAGACGAGGACAGCGGCTGCGGCTAACCACGCGGTTCGCTGGCTGGACTGGGTCCCCGCCGCCGACCTGCCCGCGCTGGTGGCCAGCCACCACGTCTGCCTCGGTATCTTCGGCACCGGGGACAAGGCGTTGCGGGTGGTGCCCAACAAGGTGTTCCAGGGCGCCGCCGCCGGGTGCGCTATCGTGACGTCCGACACGCCACCGCAGCGACGGGCCCTGGCCGGTGCGGCCATCCTGGTGCCGCCAGGCGACCCAGAGGCATTGGCCACGGAATTGCTGCGGCTGGCTGATGATCGCGCCGAACTGGCCCGGCTGCGGCGGCAGGCCCATCAGCTGGCCCAGCAGCAATTCGCACCCCAGCGCATCGTGGCCCCGCTGGTCCAGGTGCTTCTCCCGGCCGACGGCGTGGTCGCGGTCACGCAGCCTTCACGATAAGGAGTTTGGCATGGTCTCTAGTTCGATGGCCGCGGGGTCGGGAGCGGACGTCAACGCGGTGGCACCGCTGACGCCGAACGCCTGGTTGCGCTATGACGTGGTCAAGCGCCTGCTGCCGGTCGGCATCACCGACGTGCTGGAGATTGGCTGCGGCCAAGGCGCGCTTGGAGCCCGGCTGGCACAACGGTACCGCTACCTGGGTGTCGAACCAGACAAGGCGTCCTGGGCGGTGGCCATGCGAAGGATCAGCGCGGTGGGGCCGGGTGAGGTGCGCAATGTAGCTGTCGAAGCAATCGGCGACGAACGGTTCGACTTGGTCTGCGCGTTCGAGGTGCTTGAACACATCGAGGACGACGCGACAGCGGTGAAGGAGTGGGCGGCTCGGCTACGTCGCGGCGGATGGTTGCTGCTGTCGGTCCCGGCGGACCAGCGCCGGTACGGTCCGGCCGACAAGCTGGCAGGCCACTTCCGTCGTTACAATCCCGAGGTAATGGCCGCCCTGCTCGCCAGCTGCGGTTTCGGTGAGATCGAGATACGCCGCTACGGCTTCCCGCTCGGCTACCTCCTGGAGGCGGGCCGTAACCTGATCGGCCGGCGCCTGCTTGCCGCGAAGGCAGCCCAGTCCGTTGCCGAGCGCACTGCGGGATCCGGCCGGTTGCTCCAGCCATCTGGCGCCAAGCTCGGCGCGACCATCCGATGGGGAACCGCACCGTTCCGGGTACTGCAACGGGCGTTCCCCAATACCGGAACCGGGCTCGTGGTCCTGGCCCGGCTCGCTGGCTAGCCGCCGGCCGATCCGGGGGACGGTCACATGTCTCCCCGGGACCGGACGATCAAATCAGCGAGCAGTGCGAGCGAGGCGATGATCAGCCCGGTCACGAAGATCAGGACGGTGTTGACCGCGAAGAGCAGCGGATGCACGACCATGTCGAAGATGCCCTTGGCGACGCCGAGGCCGAGCAGGAACAGGGCGACGGGCATGAGCACCTTGAGCGGGTTGAAGTACATCACCATCCGCAGCACCTGCAGGACGTAGCGGTAGGCGTCGGTGACGAAACGGAACTTCGAGGTACCCGACCGCTTGGCGTAACTGATCGGCACGTAGCGCACGTCGTGCTGGTTGGACAGGAACGCGAGGGTGATCGTGGTGACGCAGGAGAACCCCGGCGGCAGCAGCCGCAGGTAGGGCAGCGCAACCTGGCGCCGGAACGCCCTGAGGCCGGAGTTCAGGTCCGGGATCTGGGTGTTGGTCAGCCGCTCGGCAAGCTTGCGGATGAACCACTTGGCCGGTACCCGCAGCATCTTGTGCGTGCCCTGCTCGCTGGTCCGGGCGCCGACCACCTGATCGAGCGCCGGGTCCTTCTCGAGCATCTGGACGAGCTCGGGAATGCGTTCGTTCGGGTAGGTCATGTCGGCGTCAGTCCACACCACGATCTCGCCCCTGGCCTGCTGGGTCCCGATCCGGCGGACGGTGCCAGAGCCGCCATTGCGATGGAAATGCACGATCTGCAGGTGCGGATATCTGGGCGCGGCTTCGTAGAGGCAGGCCAGCGTGTTATCGGTCGAGGCGTCGTCATACGCGACGAGCTCGTAGTCGTAGCCGCTCGTATCCATGGCTTCGCAGATCCGCGCCACCTCAGCCGCGACATGTTCCTGCTCGTTATGGCAGGGAAGGATGATCGAGACATATGGATTGGGCTGGGACGGAACGCTCACAGAGGCTGAGATTACTAGGTTTTCTGATGTAGCGGTGCTTATAGCAGCCCACCAGCGATCTCAGTGCCGTGGCTCAGACATCCAGACGTTCAGCGTGAGCGGCCAGGTGTCCAGCGGAGGGGCCGTCAGGGTAGCCCCGTCCTTGGTCGTCCGCAGCGCCATGATCTTCCTCGTCCGGCCGCCATACGGCGCGAGCTCTGACCGGTTCCCCCCGAGCAGCACCGGCCGCCGTCCGGCCCGCAGGATGCCAGCCACCACCTCCGCCACCGAGCTGCGCCCCGGGCGGACGAGGTATGCCGCTGGGTCGCCGCACATCCCTCGGATGACCTCGGGGAGCTGGTGGCCGACGGCGTAATCGATGATCACGACCGATGAGCGCCGGGGAATTGCCGCGCACATGCGGTCCACCGCCGCGATCTCGCCCTGGTAGGTGGTCTTGACCGCCAAGCCGTCCGCGGTGAGCCTGATCCCGACCGGGCCGCCGCGGCTGATCCGCAGACCGAAGGAGGTCGCCGCGGTGGGCAGCGCCAACGCCACCACGCAGCATGCCGCAACGGCACCGCAGGTCAGCCGGCCGAATCCGCGCTGGCGGAGCCGGACGACAAGCCAGCGCGACCCCCATACCGCCAGCAGGAGCAGGCCAGGCAGCACGGCGGGCACCATCCTGCGGCTGGCCCACGGCTGATCGGGAGTGATCGCAGGCCGGTACAGGAAGGTGATAATGGCCCACGCGAAGATCACCAGCGGCAGCGTCCAGGCTGGCGCGCGGCCCCGCACGCACCTGCGGAAGAGCAACGCGGCCGCCAGCGTGCCGAGCACTACGGCGGGAATCCCGATGTACCAGAACACCCAGTGGAGGCTGAGTTCGTAATACAGCCGCTCCGGGTCGACCGGCAGGTGGTCGGCCCGCTGGGCATACGCGACGGCGCCTTCGGTGACCGGGCCCGAGTTGGCTCGCACGGTCTGCAGGTACGGGCGGATGGCGAAGCCGATCATTATGACGACTGTCAGCAGGGCAACGGTGTTGGGCAGCCAGGCCCGGCGCACCTTCGGCAGGCCCCGGTGCCACAGCACGGCCACCACCACTGCCGTCGCCAGGCTTACCACGCCGATCAGCAGCACCAGCGGAGCCAGCGAGCTGTTGATGCTGGTCAGGTAGGGCCTGGACAGAACCAGCCCGTCGACGATGCCATAGGCCGCGCCGACCACCAGGCCGCCGAGCAGCGGGAGCGCCTGCCGCCTGCGAGCGATGAGCAGCAGGCCGCAGTACGGGATGACCGGCAGGATGTCGCTTATTCCATCGATACGGACCAGCACGGTCAGGCCGAGGAGGAGACCGCCGAGCGCCGCGGTGACCCTCGTACCGATCTCGTCCGCATCGAACGAGTCGACGACCAGGCAGAGCCCGCCGAGGAACAGGATCTCGGCCAGCGGCTCACTGTAGGTCGACCGGCTGGTGAACTGCTCCGGCAACGAGAGCGCGAGGACGAGGGCTGCGGCCGGTGCCCACCGCGCGCCGACGAGCCGGGCGACCAGGCCGCCGAAGGTGAGCACCGCGCACCCCCCGAGCAGCGGCGACATCGCCGCCGCCGCTCCTGCTCCGCCGATCCAGAATGCGGGTGCGAGGATCATGGGCAGCCCGGCCATGAACTGGGGCACTATGGCGCCGCCCTGCTGATAGAACGCGGGGCTGCCGAAGGTAAGTACCTGGCGGGTGCCGCCGAACGCCGCGCGCTGCTGCGGGATCGGCAGTGAGCCGTGGTGGGCGATCCAGTAGCCGAACTGGAAATAGGACCCAGGATCGCGCGTGACGATAACGAACTGCGAATGATAAATCAGCTGATCGACGCCGAACGCGGCCGCCACCACGACCACACCGGCGAGCGCCCACCAGGGCGTGCGCGCCCGCTCCGGCTGGCGCGCCGGCCTGGCGGCCTGCCACCGGTCGGGGATCCAGCGCAGGCCGGCCACGACGAGCACCGCGGCCAGCGGCACGGACGTCACCAGCATGAGCGCCGGCGTGAACCGGCCGACGAGCAGCAGTGGCAGCGCGGCCAGCAGCCAGGCCGTCGCCACCAGCGCCGGTAGCACCGACAGCCGCCCGAACAGCCGGCCGACGACATCGCTTGGATGAGCTGCCTGGCCGCCGCCATCGAGGACGCCGGCTGCCGAGGGACCGGCTCTCGCGGCGCGGGTGTCCCTGTTCATCTCGCCGCTGCCCCTGGACTCACGGGAGCACCTTACTGTCCGTTCCTTTCAGGTCCGGCTGCTGCCGACCGGATCTGGCGGATTTCACGAGCCTGGCCCCGGGCTGAGTTACGCCGTGGACTTCCGCCGGTATCCGATGGGGCTGGCCGGGGAGGACCTCGCTCGCCGCGCGGCTGCGGTGACCGGGCCGGACTGCGCCGGCCCGCCCAGGGTCCGGTAGGTCCAGTCAGCGGCGCGCCAGAGCCCCGGATCGAGCGCGTGGCGCCCATCCGCGATGACTCGCCTGGCTACGGCCTTTCCGATGAGCTCCGGGTCAGCGTGCCGGAACTCAGGCCATTCGGTCAGCAACAGCAGCACATCCGCGTCAGTCGCCACCTCGAGCACGGAGCCTGCGTATCCCAGTTCGGGGTGCACCCGCCTGGCTTTGTCCATGGCGGCCGGGTCGTACGCGGTGACCTGGGCGCCCAGGTTATGCAGGGTTGTCGCCACCTCAAGCGCGGGCGAGTCCCTGATGTCGTCGGACTCCGGCTTGAACGCCAGGCCCAGCACCCCTACAGCCCGGCCCTGGAGCGATCCCCCGGCCAGCTCACGTGCGAGCTCGACCATCCGGGTGCGGCGCCGCAGATTGATCGCGTCCATCTGGCCGAGAAAGGACACCGCCTCGCCGACGCCAAGCTCCGTGGCCCAGGTCCGGAAGGCCCGGATATCCTTGGGCAGGCACCCGCCGCCGAAACCAAGGCCCGGCCGCAGTCCCGCGCCGCCGATCCGGTGATCGTAGGCCAGCGCGTCCGCCAGCTTGGCGACATCGCCGTCGACTGCCTCGCACACCTCGGCCATCGCATTGACGAAGGAGATCTTGGTAGCAAGGAAGGCGTTCGCCGCGGTCTTCACCAGCTCTGCGGTGGCGAGATCGGTGACGACGAAGGGCACGCCCGCGGCCAGCGGCTCGGCGTAAACCTCGCGCAGGGTCGCCTCGGCGCTCGCGGAGCGTACCCCCGCCACGATCCGCTCCGGCCGCAGCGTGTCGGTCACCGCAAATCCCTCACGCAGGAACTCCGGGCTCCAGGCCAGCTCAGCCTCTGCACCGGCGGGCGCGAGCCGTTGCACGCGGTCGGCCAGGCTGCGGGCGGTACCTACCGGCGTGGTGGACTTCCCGACGATCAGGCACGGCCGCTCCAGGAGCGGGGCCAGAGCGTCGATGCAGCCGGTCAGTTGCGACAGATCGGCTCCGGCCGAGTCCGTCCGCTGCGGCGTGCCGACACAGCAGAAGTGCACGTCCCCGAAATCCGCAGCATCCTGGAAGGAGGTGGTGAACCGCAGCCGCCCCGACCGCAGGCCGCGGACAAGCAGCTGGTCAAGGCCGGGTTCGTAGAAGGGAAGCTGGCCGCTCGCGAGCGCGCTGATCCGCGTCGCGTCGACATCCAGGCCCAGCACGTCAAAGCCGAGCTCGGCCAGGCACGCGGCCTGCGTGGTGCCGAGATACCCGGCTCCCAGCACGGTGAGGCGAAGGGCCACGGCGCTTTCCTTCCCAGGTGGGACGCTCGACGGTGAATCGCCGGGGTTTGTCCGGTGGCCGCCCCATGTTAGTGGACTTGCGGGGGATTCGGTCCCCGAAACAAGGCTTGCCCGGAACAGCACGCCTGTCTCCCGGCGCGGGATCGAGGATCATAGAAAACGATGCGACCAATTCGTCCGTGGTCCGCACGGCTATAGGCTTTCGTCCCGTGAGGAGCAACGGCCGATGACCGCCGGGCCTGGCGAACAGGCCGTCGTACTGAGAGCCGACAGCGACGGTGCGCAGCCCACCCGGGGGCCCGACAGCGACGGTGCGCAGCCCGCCCCGGAGCCCGACAGCGACGGTGCGCAGCCCGCCCCGGAGCCCGACAGCGACGGTGCGCAGCCCGCCGCGGAGCCCGCGCCGACGGACAGCCAGGTGAGCACCCTGTGGCGGGGCATCGTGCTGGTCGCGTTGATCAGCCTGTTCATCGGCGTCCAGGCGAGCTGGTCCGATCTGTGGACCACCCCGGCGGTCATGATCGGCTATGCCGGGATTCTGTTGGGCGCTGTGCTCGCAGTCACGCTGCGCAGACCTGTCTCGATGCGGCTACTTGAGTGCGGCGTGCTGGGCCTGGCGATCGGCCTCTACATCACCACGTTTCCCCGCCTGTACCCAGCGACCGCCAAGCACCCCTATCGCGGTGACGAGGGCATCCTGACGGATCTGGCCGGCTCTGCTCTCCGGCACCGGGTGGATCCCTATGCGATGTCGTGGCCGCATGCGCTGGCCGGCCGGAGCCTGGGCATCACGCTGACGATGTCCGGTCATCTCATCAGCCGATTCGAGTACCCGCCGCTGACCGCGATCCTCAACGCGCTGGCCGAGCCCTATACCCGCGGCCTGCCCACAGCGGGGGTGCTCAGCGTGGTGACCCTGGGACTCACCGCGATCGTGATGTTCATCCTGCTGCCCTCGCCGTGGCGGGTTGTGGCGCCGATGATCTGCCTGGGACTGGGCCTCTACGCGCCGGATGTCAGCGCGGGCGCCCCGGCCATCCTGGCGCTGCCGTTGCTGATGCTGGCCTTGTACCGATGGACGTCCATCGGCAGCGGAGGCCGCCTGGGCCCCATCGGGTGGGTCAGTGCTGTCTGCCTCGGCCTGGCGGCGGCCACTCAGCAGCTAGCCTGGTTCATCGTCCCGTTCCTGCTGGTAGCGATCTTTCTGGTCCGACGCTCGGACACTCCGATGCCCGCGGCCGCGCGGCTGGTCGGCAAGTACATTGCGGTCGCTACCATCACCTTCGCCGTGGTCAACATTCCCTTTATGATCTGGAACCTCGGCGACTGGGCGCGCGCGATAGGTGCCCCGCTGACTCAGGGCGCGATCCCTAACGGCCAGGGCCTGATCGGGATCACGTACTACCTGATCGGGGGCAGCGGCGCGCTGGTCTTCTACGGTTACGCTGCCGTGCTGTATACCGCCGCCTTGCTGGTCTGCTTCTGCGTCTGGTTCCGGCGGCTCGGGCCAGCGGTGGCGATCCTGCCGTGGACCATTCTCTTCTTCCCCATCCGCTCCCAGTCCGGCTACTTCGTCATCTTCGCCGGGCTGTGGGTGGTATCGCTTCTCACCATCGACTTCGCGGTGTTCGAACGCGCTCACCAGCTAGGCGGCCGCCTGCGGCGGCGCCTGTTCCTCGACTCTCCGGTCCGCGCCATTGTCGTTGCGGCGCTCTTCCTGCCGACCGTGGCCTGCCTGGCGGTCGCGATCGGCACGCCGCAGCCGCTTCGGCTCACCGTCACCCCGCCTCCGACCGGCCACGTCATCGCCAGGCTCACCGTGACCGCGACGAACTTGTCCGGCCACGACGTCACACCGCATTTCGCGTTGAGCTCCGATTCGGCGACCACGGCCATCTGGATCATCAAGTCAGGCCCGCCGACGCTCCCGCCGGGTGCCACAGCGACGTACCTGATCAATGCGCCGTTCAACGCGGCGACCGGCCCGCCTGGCGTTCTCATCAAGCTCCGCGTGTTCTCGGCCGCTCCGGACACCTTAAGCAGCGCCACGGTCATCAGCCCCATCACGGGGAGCGTGCCGCCCGGGTAGTCACCATGCAACTGCCGTATCCAGAGCCGCTTCCGTAACTACGGCAACAGACGTCACCGGCAGATCGTCCCCGCCCGCCGCTCGCGCCTAGTCAATCCGGGAATCGGTACGGAAATCCCTGACCAATTCCCGAATTCATCAGGCCTCAGCCCGGCCGCGCAGCCGCCCGGCGATCGCCCCGGGCCGCCTTCAGCCCGCAGCCTGATGGCTTCTCGATGCGAGCCCCCGGTCCTGGCTGACGTGGTCAGGAGCGCGGCTCGCCGACATCATTGATGACCGGCTGGCCGCAGGCGCTGCGGCCCAGGCTGCTCCCAGACGGTGTGCCGGGGGCTGGGGTCGCCGTGGCCGGTCGTGCTGGTGAGCAGGCAGCGCTCGATATCGAACCCGAACAGGTGATGGTCTGCGGCCGGGGGCTGGACGCTGAATGCAGACCGCTCCGCGACGAAGAGCCCGGCCAGCGCCTGGCGGACGGCCGGATCCTGCACCAGCCGGGCCCGGCCGGTACAGTAAAAGGCATCCTCATTGTCGGCGGCAGGAAACGAGTGCAGCGCGTACCGGCCATCGCGGCAGAGATCGGCCTGCTTAGGCCCGGGCACGATAAACGCGTACAAGCCGTCGCCGCGCAGCAGCGGGCACATCGGGTGCACGCGGGGACCCCCGTCGCGGCGGACCGTCGCCAGGAAGGCCAGTCCAACCCCGAACTGGTACAGCAGAGCCCGCCCTGACGCAGCCAGGTCGGCCCGGCTCTCCTCGAACTCACCCCAGCTGGCCACGGTCCCTCAGCGTGGCCGAGATCCGAATTCAGGTCAACAGCGGACGCCACTGTCGGCGCGGGCGGCATCATCAGCGACGGCGGCTGCCTACCCGGGCCCGACGGTCACTGATACCCGACGGTCACTGATACCCCGACGGTCACTGATATTCGTCAGCCTGCCCGTGCCACGGGGAGGGCCAGGATCTCCGCGGCCAGATTGGCCTCTTGCAGGCAGTCCTGCAGCATCCGCATGGTGACCCCGGCCCGCTCCGTGAGGTCCTGGATCTCGCTGATGGCGAGCTCGTCGGCGGCGGTGCGGGCCACCAGGTCGAGATACCGGTCATTGAGCCCGGCCAGCCGGAGGGCGTTGCGCCAGTCGCCGTGAGCGTCGTCGGCGGACTTGACCTGGCCCGCGTAGCGCTCCAGCGCGGTGACTCGCGCGGCCGTGGCATCCCGGGCCAGCGCGATGGCATGCCGCTGCGAGTCCAGGACCGCAGCGGTCATCGTGCCAGCCGGACCGGCCGGGGCGCCCTGGTCGAGCTGGGCGCGCAGTCCGCTGATGTCACGCAGGGCGCAGGCGACCTCCCACTCGTGTCGCTGGAGTGTCATCTCGTCCGCTGCGTGCTCGAGCAGTCCGGCAGCTCGGACGCCCGAGTGCAGGATCTCCTCGCTCGCGTGCTGGGCTCGCGCCAGGAGAACCTGGCTGGGCGTATCCAGGCTGTGGGGGAAGATCACCCGGTCACGGCTGCGCCACAACTCCCGCACCGGCGACAGGCGGTACCCGAGGACCACGGCGGTGCTGGCTGCCGTGGCGGTAGCAGCCATCCAGGCCGCCGCCCAGACCGGGGAGAGCCCGCCGACGAGCCCGACGATGAAGCAGCAGAAGGCCAGCAGCCAGCAGGTGATGACGGCCCGCCGGGCCCTCAGGGAGGCGGCATCTAGCCAGCGCCTGGGTCGGCTGGTGATCCTGGTTTGCCTGGCCAGGGCGCGCAGGCGCGCTGGCAGTTCGGGATCGCACGCGGGCCTGGCCCAGCGGGCATTACGGACGCTCATCGGCCTTGCTCCCCGGCTCTCGCGGCTCCCGGCTCTCGCGTCTTGGCTCGCACCCTGCGGCGACCAGCCATCCGCCCGTTCGGATCTACCCAGGATCCGCCGGGATTGCCGCCAGGACAAGGGCGATTTCAGCTGGGTCTGGCGAGCGGCGGCCGGACGACATTGGCCAGCGGGCGTCCGGACAGGTGCCGCGCGGCCTGCTCGGCCACGAACCCGGGGGCGCGATCCGCGAACGCGAAGGTATCGCCGCCAATGTGCGGGGTGATCAGCACGTTCGGCAGTGACCATTCCGGGCGGTCGGCGGGCAGCGGCTCCACGTCGGTGACGTCCAGCGCGGCCCGGAGCCGGCCGGCGATGAGCTCGGCGGCCAGCGCGGCCGCGTCGACCACCGGACCGCGGGCTACGTTGACGACCAGCGCGCCGTCCGGGAGGGCGGCGAGCACCTCGCGGCTGACGAGCCCGTGGGTGTCGCGGCTCAGCGCGATGCAGATGATCAGGATGTCCGCCGCCGCGGCCAGCTTGGGCAGCTCAGGCAGCGTGGCCACGCCATCGCGTGCTGTGCGCGAGACCCGCGTCAGCTGCGCGCCGAACGGCGTCAGCCGCGCCTGTATGGCCAATCCGATCGCGCCGTAACCGACCAGCAGGACCCGCTGGTGCTCCAGCGTGTCGGTCCGCAGGTGCCGCCATGACCGCCGCGACTGCTGCTCGACGAACGAAGGCAGCTGTCGCAGGCTGGCCAGGACCAGGGTGACCGCCAGCTCGGCGGTGCCCTCCTCGTGCTGCAGGCCCCGCCCGTTGCACAGGGCCGCATGCGGCGGCACGGCACCGAGTACGTCGTCCACCCCGCTGCTCAGGCTCTGCACCACCTGGACGCGCGGCAGCTCGGCGAGCAGCGCGACACTGGCCGCATCGCCCATGTACGGCAGGCAGTAGAAGGTGACCTCGCCGAGGCGATCGTGGCCGGGCTGGCCGTAGCGGAGGACCGCCGCCTGAGGCAGCTGCCGCTCGACATGATCAGCGATCCCGTCGGCCGCTGGCAGCAGAAGAGCCATGGCCTTAGCCTGCCATCCCAGCCTCCCGCCATCCCAGCCTCTCCTGCCATCCCAGCCTGCCATCCCAGCCTGCCATCCCCGCGATGCGCGCCGGGCTGCGGATCTCACACCGCATCCGCCCGCATTCGAGGCCGTGGCCCGCTGATCCGGATCATCCCGGCTCCCGCTTCGTCACCGTCGCCAGCCGGAACCTGAGCCTGCAGATCACCACGCTCTCGGTGCCGTGCTGGATGGCCCGTTCCAGCACGAAGCCGCGCTGGTTCTGCAGGATCCGCTGCCACGGCCGGGCCGGCGACACTTCCGGGATGAGCACGACCAGCCGCTGGTAGCGTTCTGCCTCCTCGAGGACGCGCAGGTAGTCCACGATCGGCGGGCCGAGCGACCGGTGGCTGGTGCGCAGCGTGATCAGCGGCACGTTCGGGTGCCAGGCTTCCCACTCCGCGCGGAACGTGGCATCCACCTGATCATCGGCCGGATCAGCGAAGCAGACGGTCACCGCCACGACCTCATCCCCGATGGACAGGGCGGTCGACACCGCCTCGGCGGTCAGCCTGGACATGCCGCGGACCGGGACCACCGCCAGCGAGCTGACGCGATGCGGCGGCGCGGGTTTTTTGCCCAGCTCGAGCACGGCCCCGATCTTGTCGTAGGCCTTGCGCACCCGGACGAACATCCATACCAGCAGCGGGACCACGATGACGATCAGCCAGGCGCCCTCGGTGAACTTACTGAGCAGCTCGATGGCCAGCGCCGCGGTAGTGAATACCGCGCCGACCCCGTTTATCGTGGCCCTTCCCTCCCAGCCGGGGGATCGCTCCTGGCGCCAGTGCCTGACCATGCCGGCCTGCGAGAGCGTGAACCCGACGAACACCCCGATGGCGAACAGCGGCACCAGCGCCTGGGTGTTGCCGCGGGAGACGACCAGCAGGATGGCGGCCACCACCGCGAGCACCACCACGCCGTACCTGTGCACCTGCCGGTCAGCGCGCAGCGAGAACAGGTGCGGCAGGTAGTTGTCCCTGGCCAGCAGCGAGGCCAGCACCGGCAGGCCGCCGAAAGACGTGTTGGCTGCCAGCGCCAGCAGCACGGTGGTGAGCAGCTGGACGGCGTAGAAGGCGAAGTTGCGGCCGAGCGCCGCTCCGGTCAGCTGGGCCAGCACCGTCTCGGTCGGCGACGACGTGACGTCGAACTTGCGGATGCACAGGGCCAGGCCGATGAGCATGGCGCCGAGGATGATCCCGAGCCACACCTCGGTGTGCTGCGCCCGGCGGGCCCGCGGCTGCCGGAACGACGGCACCGCGTTGGCGATCGCCTCCACGCCGGTCAGCGCCGAGCAGCCGGACGCGAATGCCTTGAGCAGCAGGAGCACCCCGACCGACTCGGCCACGCTGGGCAGGTTGTGCGCGACCGGGACCGCCGGCTGCGACCTGACCAGGCCGCCGATGATCACGGCGGCAATGGCCACGATGAACGCGACGGTCGGCGCGATGAACAGCCGGGCCGACTCGGCGACTCCCCACAGGTTGGCCGCCGTGATCAGCGCCAGCACGACCAGGCACAGGATCACCCGGTCGGGATACAGCGATTTGAACGCCGAGGTGAGCGCCTCGACGCCGGCTGACACGCCGACGGCCGCGTTCAGCACGTAATCGACGATGAGCGAGGCGGCGGCGACCAGGCTGGCCATCGAGCCCAGGTGCTTGCTGGCCACCGCGTAGGCGCCGCCGCCCCCGGGGAACGCGGCGATGACCTGCCGGTAGGAGATCACCAGCACCGCGAGCAGCAGGACGATCGCGCCGGTCACCGGCAGGGTGTAAGCGAGCCCGGCGGTCCCGGCGGCCATCAGGACGACAACGATCGCCTCCGGGCCGTAGGCCACCGACGACAGGGCGTCGAGCGAGAGCGCGGCCAGGCCCTCCAGCGCGGTCAGCCGGTGCTTCTCTTCGTCCCCGGGATCAGCGGTCATGACCGTCCATACTCGCGCCCCGGCCCCGGGTCAGGCCGCCCGCCCCGCCGACGATGCGACCGGCCATCATGGCGGCAGGAAATGACTGCTAGTGACCGGCTACCGAGAACCCGATAATGGCGAGAACGCCGGCCACGACGATCACGGCCACGGCCAGAAGCGCGACCTTGGGGACGGACGCCCGCATGCTCCAGGCCCGGTCAGCCTCGCCAGAAGCCCTGCTGGCGAACGCACGGAACTCCGCGGTACTTGCGGAGCCGTCGGAGGTTTCGGTCTCACGCTCAGACATGGGCACGACTTTAGCCCAAAGCAGGCTCAAGAAACGGCCGGTCACCGAGATGCATGCCAAACCGTCCCAGCAGCGGCGGTCTCACCCTCGGATGCCAGGCGGCGGGGCGTCCGGCCGTTGCAGCAATCGGGACAACACAATGACGCTGCGTGTGCGGACCACGAATGGCTCCGCCGCGATCCGTTCCACCACCTGCTCGAAGTGATGGACGTCCGCTGCCCTGATGTGCAGCAGCGCGTCGGCGTCGCCGGTTACCGTGCACGCCTCGATGACCTCTGGATGCTTGCCGACGGCTGCGGCGATGCCGGCCGGCGAGGTCCGGCCGCTGCAGAACAGCTCGACGTAGGCCTCGGTGGTCCAGCCCAGCGCGGCCGGGTTGACCTGGGCGGAGAACCCGGTGATGGCGCCGGCCGTCCGGAGCCGGTCGACCCGCCGCTTGACCGCGGGTGCGGACAGCCCGACCCGCGCGCCGATCTCGGCGTACGTCGCGCGCCCGTCGTCGACGAGCGCCGCGACGATCTGCCTGTCCAGTTCGTCGAGGGCCATCGCTAGCCCGGGCCGGCTGTCCGGCCGCTTCCCGATGAGTCCCGCCCCACGCCATCAGATCCTGCCAGTTCCGCGCCGCAGCCGGGTCGCATACGGTGACGGGCTGTCCAACGATGAGATCGCCGCCCGGCTCGTGCTCAGCGCCCGAGACCGGCGCAGCTGATCGTGATTGCCTACGCTACGGGCCTGGCCACCCCCGGCACGCCGCCTGCTCCGTGATCGTGACGAGTTTCCAGCGCATATCGCGGAGCAGGCGTCAAGATCACTGCGAGGACACGGCCGAGCTGCCGACCGGCGCCGCCCAGCCCGGCCGGGGTATCAGGCAGAACGGGTGCCCCGCCGGGTCTGCGTATACCCGGTCTCCGCCCGCCAGCCGCCTGGCACCTAGCGCGATGACCCGCGGTTCGGCGGCCTCGACGTCGTCGACCATCACGTCGAAGTGCATCTGCTGCGGGAACGCGGGGTCGGGCCACCGCGGCGGCAGATGGTCGGGAGCGAGCTGGAACCCGATGCCCGAGGTCGTGTCGTCTCGCGAGACAACCACGAAGTCGTCTTCCTGCCAGGTGATGGGCAGGCCGAGCAGCTCAGAGTAGAAGGCCGCGAGCGCTGCCGGATCCCGGCAGTCCAGGATCACGTGGTGGAGGCGTCCGATCACGGTGCCATCCTTTCATCCGATACGCCGAGGGCAGCCAGGCTGACCGGCTGTTCAGCGGTCCGACCGGCTGGCCTGCCTGCTGGTGTTAACTTGCAGGCATGCCCGACACCGTCCGCATCCGGCCGCGCCTGGCGGCGGACCTGGCCGACTGCGTCGCGTTGCTCAGGCGGTCCAAGCCGACGGTGCCGCGGCCGCGCTGGAGGTCGTCTCGCTCAACCGGCACGCGGTCGCGCTGTACCGGGCGCGCGGCTGGCGGGAGATGGGCTCGGTGAGCTACGACTGGCTGGCACCGCACGCCCAGTGCCTACTGTTCGTCCCACCGGCGTCTGCCCGGGTGACCGGTCAGCCGAGCTTGAACTGACAGCTATCAGGCAGTGAGGCGCTCGATTCGGCGGTAGTCACGCGCCCCGGCGCCGGTTATCCGGATCCGAAGCAGACGAAAGTGCTGAGCGGCTCGGCCAGAGCCGCTCCGGCCAGTGCCTCGGCGGGCCGGGCGCCGGCCGCGAGCGCACGGTGGTAGCCGGTCATCACGCCGACGGCAGCGTCGTCGGGCACCCTGGTGACGCTGGAGATCACGGTCGCCGTCCCGATGTAGAGCAGGGCCGCGGTGAAGCCGAGGATCTCCTCGCCGGGGCGCACGACCGCCCGCCCGACATCGCAGGAGGACAGGACCACCTGGCGGGGAGCGGCCGCGAGCTGCTGGATGTCGTAGGCCATCAGCGGCCCGTCTGCCAGGTCGAGGCTGGAGAACAGGAAATTCTCGCGATCGTGATGGCCGTGCGCGGCCAGGTGAGCGAGCGGGGCACCGTCGAGGCCGCTCAGCGCGACGCTCACAGTCGCCGCTTCGCCGAACAGCGGCCGGGAGCCCGGGTAGATCTTTGCGATCTCGGTGACTTCTGGGGTGGCGTGCGCGAGATCAGGTCCCGCCACCAGGAGCGGCGGCCCGGCAGACGGCGGCCCGGCAGACGGCGGCCCGGCAGATAGCGAAACAGCGGCCAGCGAACCAGGGGACGGTGAACCATGGGACGGTGAACCAGGGGACGGTGAACCAGCGAAGAGCGCGTCTGCCGTCCGCGCTTCCGGCGGCGGCTGCAGTCCCGTGACCGGGCCGCGTGCCGGTCGGCTGCAGCGCCATGCGGCCAGCCATGACGATGCCGACGGGCACACTGTCACCGGGCGGCCGCGCAGGTCAGGAAGCAAGCTCCACGGGATGCCGGCCAGCGCCCCGGCCGGCACCAGGACGACGCCGCCATCCCCGAGCGATGACCGCAGCGGGGCGATGACCTCGTCGGTGAGCACTTCGGCCTGATGTCGGATCGACTCTCTGATCACGGCTTCCAGCCGGGCGGGCAGGCGCCTTCCGGCCAGCGTGTCCAGATCCGCGTTCAGGCGCGTGGCGGCCTCGGCGGCCGCCTCGAAGTCGCCCAGGGTGATCAGGCGCACAGCTCCATGCCGCAGCGCCACGGCGTGCATCTGTCCGTCGCGCGCCAGGATGCCGATCAGGCTCTGCCCGCTCTCGTCCAGGGCCGCGCTTACCTCACCAAGACTCGCCTGTGCGCTGACCTCGCCTAGACCGCCGGCCAGCCAGCTGTGCTCCCTGATCTCGCGCTGCAGTTCGGCGCGCCTGGTGGTCATGGCCGGGTCGTGGCGGCCGACCAGCTCCGCCTGCCGCTCGAGGTAGCTGAGCTGGCGCAACTCGGCGAGGACCGTCACGGCATGCGGGTCAGCGGGCGGCCGGACCGGCTTGGCCCGGAACGCCTGCGCCCGGGAGCGTTCCAGCCACGCGAACACCAGCGGCGCAGAACCACGGTCCAGCGCAAGCTGCAGGCCAGCGGCCGCGAGATCAGCTCCCAGGGCTGCGGAGCCAGTCTGCAGGTCGATGCTGCCCAGCCGGCCGCGCCGGGCTTGCACCATTGCCAGGCCCGCCCGGAGCTCGGCCAGCGCCGCCCCGCCGCGCCCCTCGAGTTCCGCCAGCTCGGCCCGGGCCAGCCGGCGCAGCAGGCTGACATCCAGTGACACCGCGGGGCCGCGCCGCACCAGCGCGATCCGCTGCCTCGCCTGGCCGAGACGGCCGGCCGCGAGCAGCGCACGGGCGGCGATCAGCTCTGCCCGGTCGGCGTCGTCGCGCAACCCGCAGCCGCGCAGCCGCTCGGCGAGCAGTAGCGCCTCATCGGCGATCGGCCCCGGGTGGCGTGGCGAAACTGACCGTGCGCGCAGTCGGGTGAGTTCAGCGAGGCAGGCACACGCGTCGTTCCCTTGGCGGCGGAAGCGCCGCTCGGCGGCAGCTGCCCAGCGGCGTGCGATAGCCAGCTGACCTCCGGCCAGCGCCGCCTGGGACCGGGCCAGCTCCGCGTCGGCGAGATCCTGGCCAAGCCGCTGCCGCCGGAACGAGGCAATAGCGCTATCCAGCTCGCTGGCTGCGTCGTCGGCCAGGCCGACCGCGAGCAGCGCTCGGGCCTTGTCCATCGCCAGGATGGGCAGGTTACCTGGCGTAGTCAGCCGGTAGGTGTCCGCCGCGGCATTGAAGAGCTTCAGCGCGGCGGGAATGTCGCCCGCGAGCAGGTCGCAGTAGCCCAGGTTGTGCATGGCCTTGGCCGCGATAACGTCGATGCCCTCGCCTGCGGCAATGCGGTGACACCATTCCAGATCAGCGCGTGCCCGCCGGATGTCACCAGCGTTGAGATGCAGGAAACCGCGGTTGAGCAGCACCGCCGCCAGGACCGCCGCGTCTGAGTACCCCTGCAGGGCAGGCACCGACTCATCGAGCAACGGGAGTGCCTCGCTGCCCCGCCAGGTACGCATGAATATCAGCCCGCGCTGGGAGACCAGGATGCCCCGGTCACCCGGCGCGACCAGGGGCTCGGCCCGGTCCAGCAGGTGCAACCCGTACTCGGCCCGGCCCTGCTCCGCCTCGAAGTGGGCCAAGGTAATGAGCAGCCTGGCGGCCAGGGCGTGGTGATTGCCGAGCACCTGCTGCGCGTCAGGCAGCTTGCCGTCTTCCTGCCAGCCCAGCCGCAGGAGCCCGGCCCGCAGGTGGCGGGTAGCGGCGGCGGGACGGCCCGCATTACCCTCCCGTTGGCCGCGCTCATGCGCCTGGCGGGCCCGGCTCTCCGCGAGAGCCGACGGTCCCTTGGGCCGGGCTGAGCCGCGCTCGGCAGCCAACATTCGGCGGGCGCCTCCCGGTGCTCGTGGCTCAGAGGATGAGCGCCGGCGTGACCACCGATCGCTCAGATCCGCTCGGTCCTTGCTCAGCCGACCGCACCATCAGCTGGGCGGTGCCACGGGGCACGCTGGCGAAGGCGAACCGTCCCTGGTCGTCGCTCATTACCCGCAGCGAGGCTGCCGTAGTCTTCATCTCGACCTCACGGCGCTGCGGCGGCGCCAGCCAACCGTCGACCCGTGCTGTCCCGTCCTTGTTGGTGTCGATCCGGATCATGATGGTCAGGCTGTCACTGTCGAAGGTGACCGTCCGGCTCTGCTCCTCGCCCCGGGCGGCAAGCACCTGCTGGTCGTCCGTGGCCGCGAGGCGGGCCACCTCGACTTCCAGGTCCCGCAGCGCAAGAGAGAACCTGATCCGCTCGGGAAGGTCCGCCGGCATCGGGTCGGCCTCTCCGAATGCCTCGCGGATGCGGTCCAGGATCGCGAGATCGACGTCGTCCAGCGGCCCGTCACCGGCTAGCCAGCCTGCATCCGAAGGCTTCATTGCCCGTTCCCTTCGAGGTCGCCGGCCAGCAGGACGCGGAGCTTGGTCAGGCACCGGCCGCGAGTCGGGCCGACGCTCCCGCGGGCCATACCGAGTTCGGCCGCCACCGCCGCGTAATCCGGGCGCGGCACGAAGGCGGTGATCCGCAGCAGCTCCTGACATCGCGGGGAGAGCTTGCCGATCGCCGCCCACAGGGCCCGCCGCTGGTCGTCCATGATGGCCAGCTGCTCGCCGTCAGGTCCGGCGTCAGGCAGCGCGGCGAGCCAGTCCTGATCCGCTGGAAGCTGCCGACGCCCTGCAGCGCGCATCCGCCAGGCTTCCCGGCGGGTGGTGACCACCAGCCAGGCAGTCAGCGCCGACGAGCTCCGGATCCCGTCCAGGTGAGCGAGCAGCCGCATCCACACCGTCTGGAGCACGTCCTCGGCATCACCGGAAGTCAGTCCAGCGCCGCGTGCGACCTGCCATAGCAGCGGGCTGAGTTCGGTGACGATCTGACCCAGCGCGTCATCGTTGCCCGCTCTGGCCGCGTTCACCAGGCCCGCGATCCGTGCGTTGCGGTCCGGCGGGCTGGCCGACTCCGCGACGGGCCTTCGGTCATTCACTGCGATCAACCCTGCCAGCCAATATTCGTCAGGGCCGCGACCACCCGGTCCGTGGCTGCCTCCGCGCCGGGCACGTTGAGCTGCAGTCCGCTCGACTGATCGGCGGCACCCTCCAGCAGCGATCTGGCCAGGTGGGCAGCCAGCAGAGGAGCAGAGAACGAGGTACCGCTCCAGACCCCGAAGCCGCTGGAGTAGTCGTCCGGATCGAGCGCCTCACGTTCGTCGGCCAGCCGGCTAGCGGAATGCGCGCGGGTGGTGATCTCCGGGTTGCGGCTGCCGTTAATGTCCATCGGCATCGTGCTGACCACGGCTGCGCCCTTGGTCAGGGCCGTTATCCACCGGCCGCCGTCGCTGAACAGCGCCGTGGTGTCGTTCGGGTTGAGCGCCCCCACGCTGATCAGAGGCACCTGACCGGCCGGGGTCGGCTCCTGCGTGAACGCCGCGGGGTAGAACTTGCGCCTCGTGGCATAGTTTCCTGCCGCCGCAACCACGGCCACGCCCATGCTGAGCAGCAATTCGATCACCTGCCACAAACCCGAACTGAAAGCCAGGTCATCGGCGGTGGACTCGCTGAAGTAACCGAGCGACAGCGAAACCACGTCGACCATCCCGGTCAGGTCACCGTCCACGGCGGCCGCGACCCGCTCGGCGAGCAGGCCAAGAGCACCGATGAGATCACTTTCATAAATAACGCCGTCGCTGTGGGTGATCTTCAAGGCTAGGACCTGGGCATCGGGTGCGACCTGGCGCACGATCCCGGCGATGAACGTGAAGTGGCCGGTGTCAGTGTCAAGCTCGCCGATCAACGGGTCGGCCGTCACCGGCGTGTCCCACGGGTACGCGATCAGCTGGCGCGGCTGATCGCCGGCCGCGACCGCCTCCTTGGCCCAGGCATAGAGAACGTCCTGCATGCCCTGGTCGATCGCAACGAAACCATCTGGGTCAGTGAGGTAGCCGTTCGGCGGATCCGCGGTCACCTCCAGCCAGTCATGCGCGCGCAGGCCGGTGTCTGGGATGGCGACTACCAGACGCCGACCGTATGCGGACCCGCACTTGTCGGCCGACTTGCGTTTGGGCCTGGGAAGGCAGACCGCCACCGGAGCTCGCGAGTCCCCGCCGCTGAACAGGTAAGAATCGGTACTGGTGGGTCCGCTCGTACCGGTGCCGTCGCTGGGACCGCCGTTGTCACCGTTGCCGTGGCTGATCGGGCTCCCGTTAATGGCCGAGCTGACCAGCAGGTGCTCGAGCGCGATCCGGCGGACTGCCGCTTCGTCCAGCGCTGGATGCACCTGCGCGGTCGCAGCCGAGCGCAGCGCCTGCAGCGCTACCCAGGCGTCGACCACCACGGGCAACGGCGCCGTGCCGTCCTGCGCCTTGGCCGGCACCAGGACACCCGCCCGGGGCAGCCGCCCCAGTACCCCGCGGCCAGGCGCTTCCGCACCCGGCTCATCGGGGCCCTGCGTGTCCGTGGGCGGCCCATTCGGCGCCTGACCAGGCGGGATCAGGCTCATCCCGACGCGGGCGAGCACAGCGTTGATCGCTTCAATGACGCCTGGCTCTTGCAGCAGGTCGCCTGGAATCAGCAGCGTCCTGGCCCGGTAGACCGTCGACCGCGGGCGCTGCCAGCCATGGACCGCCGCAGCTTCCGCCGGGTTGAGGACCAGCGCGCCGTGCCGTTGCAACAGCGCCGACGGCAGGCCGATCTGGCCAGGCGCCGAGTCATCTTCATCGGGCCCGGTCCCCTCGTCGTCACGACGCGGCACGACGAACCATTTCATGGTCTGCTCCGGCATGTGGAACGCCACCTCATCCTCTGCCCGCAGGTCACCGAAAGTCCAATTAAGAATGGTGCCAGTGCTTCTCAGTTGTCGAGAGCAGCGCAGCCGACGCGGGATACCGAATATATATAACGAATTGATAACAGCTTATCCCGGACAGGCACCTGGTCACGGTCCGGGCAGGCCGCACGGGCGCAGGCCCGGTGCACCGACCGCCAGCCGCTAACCCGCCAGCGCCGCTGTCACCTGGGCGACCGCCTGTTCCGGTGCCTCGGCCTGCCCGGTGTCTACCTTGACCAGGGCCGCCCCCAGGACCAGCGGGACCACCGACGCGGCGAGGCTCGCGGCCCGTTCGATGATCGCTGGGTTGATCACGTCGCGGTGGATCGGGTGCCGGGCCACGCCCAGCCGGGCGCGCATCCGGCTGACGGCCAGCTGCGGGTCGCAGTAGCAGAACACCTCGATCGCCCCGGCGAACTCGCCGAGCGCCCGCTCGCGCCGGTCCCCCCGCCACCAGCCCTCGGCGACGGCGGCCGGGAACTGCGCGCTCAGCCGGAAGATCACCTCGGCGGCGGCGTCGCCCAGCCGGTTTGACCAGTCTTCACTGCCCAGGCCCAGGACGTCGGCCAGGGTCTCCTTGATCGGGTCCAGCGAGAGCAACGGCCAGCGCTGAGCCGCCGCCAGCGCCGCGGCGATGGTCGACTTGCCGGTACCCGGCGCTCCCGACACCACGATCACGGTCACAATCGCCCCGCCCGCGCGGCGGCCGCGGACCTCACCGACGGCTTCACAGATCGGACTCTAGGCGGCGTGGTCCCGGTCCTGCCAGGTCGTCTCGCCCAAGCGGCCGGCCCTCCTGGGAAAGTGGACCGCGGCCTGGTGGGCCCGGCGAACAGGAGCAGAACGCGTAGGCGCCGAGTGCGCCATAGGACAATATGATTGCCTGGCCGCGGACAAAGGGGCCTTCGTCCGCAGCGGGCCCGGGGTTCCTGGCGTCAGCCGGCACCCAGAAGAGTTACCTCGGCGGCGCGGTCGCATCCGGCCGGACGTCACCGTGGTGGAGGGAGAACGCCGTGTCCGCCTCGATCGAGAACCTCGCCATCGTCTGGACCTCCATTGATGAGCTGTGCTCGGGCTTGGCGGATACCCAGTGGGACCTCCCGACCGGCTGTCCGGGGTGGACCGTCAAGGATCACCTCTCCCACCTGGTGGACTACGAGGCCCGTGCCCTTGGCCGCCCCGCTCCGCAGCATGAGCCCGGTCCGCTGCCGCACGTGAAGAACGATCTCGGCCGGGCGAACGAGGTCGGCGTCGATGCTCGCCGCGCGCGATCAGGGCCCGAGGTCCTTGAGGAGTTCCGTCAGGTGACCGCCGGGCGGCTGGCGCAGCTGCGGCAGCTGACCGATCAGGATCTTGCCGCGCAGACCACGACCCCCGATGGGCGGCCCGGCTCGGTGGCTGACCTGCTCACCCTGCGGCTGATGGACAGCTGGAGCCATGAGCAGGACATCCGCCGGGCGATCGGGCGGCCCGGGGACCTGGAGGGCCCGGCCGTCGATGAGACCCTGGGCTATTTCACCGGATTCTTGCCGTACCTGGTCGGCAAGCGGGCCGCGGCGCCCGAAGGCTCCAGCGTTGTCTTCCTCATCGGCGCCCGGGATCCGGTCGGAGTCGAGGTGGCCGGCGGCCGGGGACGGCGCGCGGACGACCTGCGTGACCCGACCGTGAGCCTGACGATGCCCGTGGCAACCTTCGCCGCGCTGATCGGTGGGCGTTCAGACGCACCCGGCGATGTCTCGATCACCGGAGACCGTCCGCTCGGGCAGCGAGTACTCCAGTCAATGACCTTGCTGCCCTGAAGACGCGCTGCCGCTCCAGGCCCGGCTCGTCGGCGTGCGAGCTACAAGCGCTTCATCTCCCTGAACCGGCGGATGTCATTCTTGCCCGCGAGCACGGCCACCGCGACGACCGTAGCGGCGGCTGCGGCCGCCCAAGCCCACCACTTCATCGTGAACCTCCTGCTGGATTTCGTGCCTCTGCCCAGAGTCCCGCACCACCGGCTCCGTGCCTAGGGGTCGTCCCGGGGCGCGGATCACCAGATCCCTGACAGCGCGTTAGAACTAGCATCTCCCCGTACAGCAGCAGCGAGATAGCGAGCGACCGTGACGAAGACTGTCCTGGATCATGTGGCGATTGGCACGCGCGAGCTGACGGATGGCTGGGACCTGTTCGGCGGCCTGCTCGGCGGTTCCTGGGCCTACGGGGGTGATTCGCCTGGCTTCTGGTGGGGTCAGCTGAAGTTCCGCGCCGGCCCGAAGATCGAGCTGCTCACGCCCGCTGGGGGCCCAGACGCTGGCTTTCTCGAGCGCTTCCTGGCCTCCCGCGGCGCTGGTCCGCATCATCTCAACTTCATCGTGCCTGACATCGGCACCGCACTGTCGCGGGTCCGGGCGCTCGGCATCGAACCGGTCCAGATCAGCCTGGTGAGCGCGACCTGGAAGGAAGCGTTCCTGCACCCCAAGGACGCCTACGGCATCGTGATCCAGGTAGCCGAGCAGTCCGGCCCGCCGCCGGAGCTAGCGGCGCCCGCCCAGCTTCCGGCGCCCGGGCCGTCGTCGGCCTTCACCCTGGTCGAGCACTACGTGGCTGACATCGACGGCGCGGTCCGTCTATTCGAGGAGGCACTGGAGGGCGAAGTGGTCAGCCGGCAGGACACCGCAAAGGCATCAGCCACCGAGCTGACCTGGGAGAATGGCGCACGCCTGCGGCTCGTTCGCGCAGCCCCGGCCGCCGACGGCGCAAGGCCGCGCCCCGTCGGCGGCCTTGGGCACCTGCACTTCAGGCGCGACGGAGCGCAGTTCAGCCCGGCTGACCGCCGCCGGGCAGCCGGCCTGGCCCAGCGCCTCGGCGTATCAGTGCAGCTCGGCTCGCAGAGCTGGGCGTCTGGTGATTAGCAGGTCAACTCGACATCATCAAACGCGCTGGCGCCCCGCCAGGGCCGCCCCGCAGTCGGAGTCGGTGGCCGAGCGTTCGCGGCTGCCGGTCCTCAGTCGGACGGTCTGACCGGCAGCCGTCGCCAGGATCGTGGCAGCCCAGCCCGCCTCAGCCTCTGGTGGTTGACAACGGTGCCTCCCCGTTCTCATAACCCCGAGGCCGCAGGTTCACGTCCTGCCCCCGCTACCAGGAAGTTGAAGGTCAGGGGCCCGATCGCCAGACGGTAGTCGGAGGACCGCGTGGTCGGCCCACGATCGGAGCGCTGCGGTCCCGGCCTCGAGGAAGCGCATCGCGGCGGCGACAGCCTGCTCGCGTTCTGCGCCCGGCTCAGTGTCGACGATCTCCATCGCGATCGCGGCAGCTGCGGCCGCCGCCAGCCGGGGGGCGATGGCGTCGGAGGTGCTGCCGGTATCGGCAGCGATCATGGCCGCGCCTTCCCGCACCGCGTCGGTCATCCGCGCTGTGCGCAGTGCTCCGAGGTCGGGATTGGCGGCGAACATGCGGCGCGCGAGCCGATAAAGGTCACGGTCTTCCGGCTCGGCCTGGCTGGTCAGCAGCCAGCGGCCGAAGGCGTCGTGGACCGCCTCGCCGGGCCGCCGGTCGCGTATCGCGTCGGTCAGGCTGGCTACCCCGTCGCTGAACCGGGATAGCGCGATGTCCTGCTTGGCCGGGAAATACATCCCCACGGTCCGTGGCGAGACCTCGGCCGCCTCGGCGATGTCGGCAATCGTAGTCGCGTCGTAGCCGCGCTCGGCGAACAGCTCGTAGGCCGCGCGGATGATCGCTGCCCGGCGGCGCGCCTTGCTGCGCTCTCTCAGTCCCGCTTCTGGCATGCCACAAGTATACATCAGATAGCAATATTGCATCAGACTGCAAATTTGCGCTAGACTGCAGGAATCTCAGCCGACGGACCTGAAAGGATCCAGCCCGATGAGCAACGCCCCCGCTCCAGCGCACCCGCGTACCACACCAGTCGTGGCAACGAACCGAACTCGGCAGGAGGGCACCCCCGGCCCGGCCCGGGGACCAGCCCCGGAGCCAGATGTGACCGGCGCGGGCCCCCGGCGCTGGCTGATCCTGGCCGTCGTCGCCCTGGCCCAGCTGATGGTCGTGCTCGACGCGACGATCGTGAACATCGCGCTGCCCTCAGCGCAGCAGGCCCTGCACTTCTCCAACATCGAGCGCCAGTGGGTGGTCACCGCCTACGCCCTCGCCTTCGGCAGCCTGCTGCTGCTCGGCGGCAGGCTCACCGACCTGATCGGCCGCAAGGCAACGTTCATCGCCGGCCTGGCCGGCTTCGCCGCCGCGTCCGCGGTCGGCGGCGCGGCGGGCAGCTTCGGCATGCTCGTCGCGGCCCGGGCCTGCCAGGGCGCCTTCGGTGCGCTGCTGGCCCCGGCCGCGCTGTCGCTGCTGACCACCACATTCGAGGGCACGAAGGACCGGGGCAAGGCGTTCGGGGTCTTCGGCGCGATCGCGGGCGCCGGCGGAGCAGTGGGCCTGCTGCTCGGCGGGCTGCTGACCCAGTACCTGGACTGGCGCTGGTGCCTGTACGTCAACCTGGTCTTCGCCGCCATCGCGGGCGCGGGCGCCGTCGTGCTGCTGCGCCGGCAGCCGGCCCGGCAGCGGCCGCGGCTGGACCTGCCCGGCCTGGCGACCGAGGTCGGCGGCATGTTCTGCATCGTCTATGGCTTCTCGAACGCGGCCAGCGACGGCTGGCACGCGCCGGCCACCTGGGGCTTCCTCGCCGTCGGCGCGGCCTTGCTGACGGCGTTCGCCTTCATCGAGACGCGGGCCCGCCAGCCGCTGCTGCCGCCGCGGATCGTCCTGGACCGCAACCGGGCCGCCGCCTACCTGTCGATCCTCATCACCGGCGCCGGCATGTTCGGCATCTTCCTGTTCCTCACCTACTACCTGCAGGAGACGCTGGGCTTCAGCCCGGTGATGGCCGGCGTCGCCTTCCTGCCCATGGTCGGCGCGATCATCGTCAGCGCCAACCTGGCCAACATCGTGCTGCTGCCCCGCATCGGCCCGCGGCTCGTCGTCGCGCCGGGCATGCTCGCCGCCGCCGCCGGGCTGGCCTGGCTGACCCGCATCGGCGTCCACTCCAGCTACGCCGCGGATGTCCTGCCGCCGCTACTGCTCGCATCCACCGGCCTCGGCTTCGTGATGTCACCGTCGATGAACACCGGGACCGCCGGCGTGGCGCCGTCGGACGCGGGCGCCGCATCGGCCATGGTCAACACCGGCCAGCAGGTCGGCGGTTCCATCGGCACGTCGCTGCTCAACACCATGGCGGCCAGCGCCGCCGCCAGCTACCTGGCCAGCCACCTCAGCCCCCGGCTGATGATCGGCGGCCACCCGGCACCCGCAGTAGCCGAACTGGCCCAGGTGCACAGCTACACCACCGCGTTCTGGTGGGCCGCCGGAATGTTCGCCGGCGGGTCCGTGCTCGCAGCCCTGCTCTTCCGCCGCGGCGCCCCCGCGGCGCCGGCCACAGAGGAGGCCCAGACACCATGAGCACGCAGGACACTGACATCTCCACACCCGCGGCGCGAAACGCCACCGCCTTTGATCCTCTGGCAGTGCTGGACGGCCTGTTGTCAGACGTCGGCCTCTCCAGAGCAGAGACGGGGAGCGCCGTGTCGTTCGCTGGCCAGGATCCCATCCTGCCCGCCGCGCACCGTCTCGGTGCCTGCATCGGCATCCCGATCATGGCGGGTGCCGTGACGGCGGTCGCCTTCCACCGGCACCGGGGCGGCCCCGGGCAAGACCTTGAGCTGGACCTGCGCCAGGCCGTGCACGGCATCAACCCAGCTGCCTTCTGGCACCCGACCCTGAACGGGGAGCTGGCGCCGCATCCGCTGGTGCTCGACAACCCCTTCCTGCTCACGCCGTACCGCACAGCGGACGACCGCTGGGTCATGGCGTCAGGGGTCTACCCGCATCTGGCCGCGAAGTGGTGCCGCTTCCTGGACGTGCCACCCGATGCCGCCAGGGTCGCCGCAGCCATCCAGCGGTGGGACGCGTTCGACCTGGAAGAGGCCGCTAACGCGGTCGGCCTTCCGGCGTGCGTAATACGCGCGCCCCGGGAATGGCTGGCGCACCCGCAGGGAGCGCTCCTGGCCAGCCAGCCCGTGATCGGCGTGGAGCGCATCGGCGACGCCCCGGTACGAGACTTCGGACCGGCGCCGCGGCCATTCGACGGCATCCGCGTACTGTCGTTCACTCAGGCCGTCGCGGGCCCGGTCGTGGGCCGGACCCTGGCCGAGCACGGCGCGGACGTGCTCTGCGCGACCCGTCCGAACGACTACGAACACGAATTCATCTACGCCGAGGCCAACGTCGGCTCCCGCAGCGCCTACCTCGACCTCGGGAACCCCGCCGGGCAGGAACGAGCGGACGCCCTGCTGGCCGAGACCGACATCGTGGTCAACAACCACCGCAGCGGCTCGCTGGAACGCCGTGGCCTCGAGCCACGCCGACTCGCAGAACGGTACCCGGGCCTGGTGTACGTCTCAGTCACCTGCTACGGATCACGCGGACCGTGGGCCGAACGCGGAGGCTTCGACATGAACGGATCCGCCGCCTCCGGCCTCATGATCATGGAAGGAGGTGCGGCCGAGCCCAGGCTTCCCGTCACCGGGATGATCAACGACTACATCACTGGCTACCTGGGAGCAGCCGGCGCCTCCGCCGGCCTGGTCAAGCGCGCCACCGAGGGAGGCTCCTGGCACGTCACGGTGAACCTCGCCCGCACCGCCATGTGGTGCGGCTCGCTCGGCCTTGTGAACCCTGCTCTCGCCGGCTGTGACGACGAGCACCGTCTCCGCGAGCCAGTCCCCTACAACGCCCCTAGCCCGCTGGGCGACGTCCACATGCTCGCCCCTCCGGTCCGATTCTCGTCCACCGCCCCGGCCTGGCGGACACCGCTTCTTGTCCCCAGAGGCTCAGGCCGCGCTGAATGGCGGAGCTGACCCGACCGTTCCCGGCGCCCCCTGGAACGCCCAGCCGATCGCGGCCGGTTTCTGCAGCTCGGACCGCAGGTATCTGCGCCATGACGCCGGCCTCTGTATGGGCAGGAAGCTCTCACCAGGGGGAAGTCATGACTGCTCATGAGCCATGCTCGCACGCATGCCTTTCCGTGTACGAGGTCACCGGGACCGGCATCGGTGAAGACCAGGCCAGGAGACTGGCCGCGGCGCTCGGGATCTCCGCGGAGAAGCTGGTGCTGCGAGACGGGGAGGCTTCATTCGTCGATCCCGCCACCTATCTTGCCGTCCCCACCGTGCATGTCACCGACCCGGAGATCGTGGCCGCACAGCGCGATGCTACCGAGAACCACCATCCGGAAATGCCTATCGAGGTGCGCGCCATCGACTACGCGGCCCTGTCCCGGCTGTCGCCGCCCAGCATCGAGGACGCCTTGCGGTCGACCGCGGACGCACTGGAGTCGGCCGGATTGACGCCGGACAACGCGACCCCCGTCGCCGACCACACGATATTCAAGACGGTCTCGGTCAGCGAGCACTCGGCCGGCCCGGCAACGACGAACCTCGACACGCACGTCACGCACCGCTTCACCCTTGACGGCTACCTCCTGGGGGGGCCCGGAGCACAGGTGCAGGTGTCCTATGGCCCGGACGGCAACGTCACCCGCCTGCTGCACGCTACGCGCACGCTGAAGAAAGGGCCGTCAGTCCAGATCATCCCCGCCGACGAGATGCGGGGCCGGTTCGCCAGGTTCTTGCCGGATGACACGGAGGTGTCGGTCCGGCTCGTCTACTGGGCGCCGCCCCTTCGGCGCGGACTGTGCGCGTCGCCGCGCTGGCGGCCCAGCACGATCATCCCCTGGTATGCCGTCACCATCGCCCGGCGCCTCTTCGATCCGAGAACGAAGACGCAGCAGACGATTACCTCGCGAGTGCACCTCGTCCCGGCGACCGACGATTCCCGGTTCGTGCCCTCGGTAGCCGTCGCTGCGGCAGCCCCGGACGGAACGAGCGTCGAGGCGCGCGCCAGCGCCACCGGCGGCACACCGCCGTACACCTACCTCTGGGCAGGCTCCGACCCGGAGGCTTCCGCCAGCACCGGCGACTCGGTCAGCTACGTTCCGCGGGTGCGTGACTACCGTGGCGTGCTGGCCGCGCAGGCGATGGAGCGCACCGAGAGCATCTCGGTTACCGTGATCGACGCCAACGGCGTGCGGGTGCAGGCGGGAGACTCGGTCCAGGTCACGGCGCAGCCCGCGCCGCGGTCGCACAACTCAATTACCTACGGGTGCGAAAGCCCCAACGACCCGGGGCCGAGCCCAACGGATGGCTCGTATGCGCCGGAGCGGATCGCCTGGCAGCAGGCGATGGGCGCCCCCGGCCAGGGCGGTGGGTCACAGCGGTTCTGCTGGCTGGCTGATGATTCCTGGCCAGGCGACTACATCGAGCCGGTTCCCCCTGGCTCGCTCGATCCGTCTCCATGGATAAACGGCGATGCAGATTATTCCAACTGGGGCATCAACACCACGAACATCATGCTCTACAACGGCGACGGCAACCCCGGGGCTTTCACCGAGATGTATCCGGGCGCGACGCTCGCGGACTATAACGCCTCAGGCGGTGCGACGCTCTTCACCCCGGGTCCCGGCGATGTGCAGGTCGGCAGCCAGAGTTATACGGTTGGCTACAACGGTGCGTGGGGAGCTCCGAACGAGGGCGATAGCCTGCAATGGCTGGCAATGTACGCGTGCGAGATTCTCGACGATGACGGCAGCAACCCGCCGCCCTGGCAGCGCTGGGGTCCGGCGTTCAACGGCCTGCACAGCATGCTGGGCTTCTACAGCCTCGCCTCGGATGCCGGCGTTGGCTTCATGACCGACTTCCCGGCTTTCATACTTGGCGTCAACGCCCTGTTCATCGTCATTTCGCCGCAGACGATAGTCCAGGGATGGCTTAACTCGGCGATGAGCAACAACATGGGCACTCCCGCCGCTATGGGACCAGTCTTCAACGTGGCACACGACGGACAGACGATCGGCATCTGCGACTACGGCGATTACTACTGGGGCAAGGGCCCGGTTGGCCCGACGATCCCGCAATCGCTGATAAACGGCTGGTGGTACATACAGGGAACAGGCGCCGTCCAAGAGTTCCCGTAGTCCGCCAGCGAGACGCTTGTCGCAATGCCACAGGCGGCTACGCGCGCCGCCCGAAGACTCCAGCGCACAGGGCTGGCGGAAGCGGGCGTCCCCGCGGAAACGCCCGCGTCGGCACCGCTGCGGCAGGCCGCCGGACGTGGCCGAAGCGCATTCGCGTGGCAACGCTCCTGGGGCGGCAAGGATCTGCGGGCTCGCGGGATCTTCGGTGTATGGTCCTGCCCGGGGGGTGAAGCTTGATCCGAGTCGGTGTCAAAGACGTCCTGCTGGGCGCTCAGACGCTGCGGACGGTGGGTTCCGCGCCGTATGGCGGCGCTGATGTCGGGGAGTGCCTGGCGACGGCCGCGCGGGTTCGGGGAACCGACCTGACCAGCTGGCACGACGCGTGGGTGTCGACTGCCGCCGCGGCGCTGGCCCTGGCGGAGGGCGAGCTAGCCGCCGGGCGGACCGAATCCGCGCGGCTGGCTTTCTGGCGGTCCTCCAGTTACTTCCGCACGGCTGGGGTCATGCTCATGGGCACCCCGCCGGATCCGCGCCTGGTGGAGGCCGGCAGGTGGCAGGCGGACGCCTTCCGCCGCGGCGCGGCGCTGCTTGCGATGCCGCCGGAGATCCTGCAGATTCCGTATGAGGGCACCACGTTGCCGGGCTATTTCTGCCGCGCCGGTGACGGGCGGCGGCCACGGGCCACGGTCATCTTGACGGGGGGCTACGACGGGACCGCCGAGGAACTGTACTTCTTCAACGGCGCCGCGGCGCTGGCCCGCGGTTATCACGTGCTGGCCTTTGACGGGCCGGGCCAGGGGGCGGCCCTCCTGCAGCAGGGCCTGGTCCTGAGGCCGGACTGGGAAAACGTCGTGACGCCCGTCGTGGACTACCTGCTGTCCCGCCCGGACGTGGACGCCAGCAAGATCGCTCTTATCGGCCTGAGCCTCGGCGGCTACCTCGCCCCCCGCGCGGCCAGCGCCGAGCACCGGCTCGCCGCGTGCATCGCCGACTGCGGATCCTACGACCTGTTCGCCTCCGCGCTTGAACGTATTCCCGGCCCGCTCGCCGGCGGCCTGACGGACGGCCGGAGCACGGCGACCGCGGTGCTGCGGCGCGTCCTGCGGACGCTGGAACGCAAGCCCACCGCAGGGTGGGCACTGCGCCGTGGCCAGCAGGTGCACGGTGCCGCCGACCCGGTCGACTACCTCCGCGGTCTGCGCGACTACTCCCTGAAGGGCCAGGCCGGCAAGATCACCTGCCCGGTTTTCGTCTGCAACGCCGAAGGTGACGACATCAGCCAGTCGGCGCCGCAGCTTGCCCAGGCACTGACATGCGAGAAGGAATTCGTCACCTTCACCGCATCGGAGGGCGCCGGCGATCACTGCGAAGCGGGAGCACGCACTCTCTACCACGCACGATCGTTCGGGTGGCTCGACCGCATCCTGTGCCCGGACTGACCGTCCGCCCGACAACAACGTTCCCCGTCCTCGCCGGTCGCGCGGACTGCCCAGCCACACCTAGCCACCCGATCTGAGCGGCACAGCAGACCCAGCATCGGTCAGCCACTGGCGCACCGATCGGCGGCTCGGGGCGCGCTGGGGTTGGCGGCCCAGCACGGATCATGATCACGCTGGCCAACTCGTCGCGGCAATTGCGCGATGTCATACGGTACGACGCGACAGGGGGTAGCGATGAACCGGGAACATCTCGCTCTGTGCGCGAGTGCCGAGTGGGCCGAAGCTGTCCAGCGCTGGATTATTCCCTGGGTTCTCGACGCTGTCGACCTCGGTGATGACGTGCTGGAAGTCGGTCCGGGTCCCGGACTCACTACCGACGTTCTCCGGGCCAGGGTCCCCAGGCTGACGGCGGTGGAGATACACGCTGAGCTCGCTGATGCGCTGGCCGCGCGACTGACGGACACGAACGTCGAGGTGGTTTGTGCCGACGCTACGCAGACTCCGCTGTCTGCCGGGCGGTTCAGCGGTGCGGTGTGCCTGACGATGCTCCACCATGTTCCCTCGCACCAGAAGCAAGATGCCGTGCTTGCCGAGATCTGCAGGCTCCTGCGTCCCGGCGGCATACTGGCCGGACAAGACAGCCTCGACAGTCCTGAACTGCGCAGCTTGCATCACGATGACATCTACGTCCCGGTCGATCCGGCCAGCCTGCAAGCACGCCTTGAGGCGGTCGGCTTCACAACTGTCCACGTCGACACGAACGAATACGCCGTGCGGTTCCGGGGGATCAAGGCGCGGGCAGTCACGGGCTCCCAGGACTCAGCCGGTTAGTGGTTCCGCCGCGACAGGGATTCCGCTCAGCGGCTTGCCGCCCGGCCGGCAGCCTGCAAGCACGGCCCGGTCGGCGCTGCGCGTGGGCGCCTGGGCGGAGCGCTGATGGCGTACGTGCCGCGGGCCGGGCACGGCCGGGACGTCGCGAACCTCACGGCCGGGCGCGATCAGGCTGGCGGGTAAGACAAGCCGATCTGCCGGCGGACCTCGTCCATTGCCTGCATGATCGCGTACGTCTCATCCAGCGGGAGCAGCGGGCTCTCGAGCAGCCCCGCGCGAAGACAGCGGCCCACCTCGGCGGCCTCGCCGCGCAGCCCGCGCCCTTCATACGGTTCCTCGAAGCGCTCCAGTTCGGTGCCGTCCCGCGCGATCACGCGGAACGCGGTCGGGGTGTAAAACCAGCCGTCGATCTCTATCCTCGCCGCCGTGCCGTAAATGGCGGCGCGGTTGCCCGATGCCGCCAGCAAGGTCGTGGTCAGCACCGCGTGGGCACCGCTGTCGTACTGGAAGATCATCGACGTGGTGGCGTCAACGCCGGTGAACGCCGGATGGCTGACCGCGGTGATCCGCGCCGGCGCGCCCAGCACCAGGCTCGCGAACGAGACCGGGTAGATGCCAAGGTCCAGCAGGGCCCCGCCGCCCAGTCCCGGTGCGAACAGCCGGAAGGCCGGATCGGGGGCGAACCACTGCCCGTGCTCGGCGGTCAGGTAGACGACATCGCCGAGCGTTCCCCCGGCGAGGATCTCACGCACCCGCGCAATATGCGGCAGGAACCGCGTCCACATTGCTTCCATGAGGAACGTTCCCCGGCCGCGCGCGGCGTCGATCATCTCGCGCGCCTGGGCGGCGTCCATGGCGAACGGCTTCTCCACGAGCACGGCCTTACCCGCGTCGATCGCGAGCAGCGCGGCGTCGTGATGACCGGGGTGAGGCGTTGACACGTACACGGCATCGACATCCGGATCGCTGACCAGAGCCTGGTAGCTCGCGTGCCGGTGCGGGACGCCGAATTCGTCCCCGAACGCCTCCGCCGAAGCCTGGGACCGTGACCCGACGGCGACAACCTCACCGCCGGGCTGCAGCGCGAGATCATCCGCGAAGGCATGGGCGATGCCGCCCGTGGCGAGGATTCCCCACCGGACCGGACGGTCATCCGGTTGCGTCATCCGATTGCTCCTGTGGCAGGCAACCCGGCAGCACATCCGCTTGCCAGGCAGAGCACCGTAGCTGGCTTGCCGGTCACCACGGGGAACACCAGGGACCTGATCCGGCCCCGCGGCGCGGACCCGACAACCCTACCGACGGCCGCAGACAGCAGCAAACAGATACGCCGGCCGGTCCAGGCGGTCTGTCACGGTCTGTGACTGGCGCTGGCTGGCGCTCAGGGCGCGAGATCCGCCGATCGGCGCGCCTGATCGGCATTGGCTAAGCCTGACTGGAACGACTGCCGCGCAACAGGAAAAAGAACCGCAGGTCGGTCAGCCCGGCCCAGATGTTGAAACGTCAACGTTCCCGGTGCCGTGGTCCTGCCGCATACTGGTCCGGTGGAACCGGCAGCTGATTCCGTCGGGGGGCGGCTCCAGCCCCCCGCGGGCCGCCGCAGGCGGGCACGCCGCCCGCGGTTCGCGGGGCCATCCGACCAGGCCCTGCACCGGCTGGCCGGCTGGTATGCGATCGCCCTGCGCCTCGGCAGTGCGGTCTTGTTCACCGCGGTAGCGGTGCTGGCCGCGACGAAGCAGATTTCCGGCTGGTGGCTGGGCGCGGCGCTGACTGCGCTGTGCTTGTGGTCAGCCTTCTTCACCTGGCGGGTCCGGCGGTCCGGGTTGACGCCGATCGTGGTACTGGCCGACGCCGCGGTTATCGCGGCGCTGGCGCTGGCGCAGCAGCACCTGGTCCCGGCCGTGCTGATCTCCGGCAGCACGACCTGGATGCTCCCGCTGGCCTGCACGTCGGTGTACATCCTGCAGATCGCGCTGCGGCCGTGGCTCGGGCTGCCCGGGGCCGCGATCGTGGTCATCGCCTACGGGCTCGGCGCCGGCCACCCGGCCGATGCCTGGCTGCTGGTAGTGGAGACGATCGTCGCCGCCGGGCTGGTGGCGGTGATCCGCGGCGGCGCCCGGCAAGCGGACGCGATCGTCGCCGCCGGCCTGGAGACCGAGCGGCAGATCCGGGCCGAGGAGGCGCGGCGCGCTGACGAGCGAGAGCAGCACCGCCAGCTGCACGACACCGTCCTGTCGACCCTGACCATGGTCGCGGCCGGCGCCTTTGCCGAACCGTCCCCGGCGCTGACCGCGCAGGCGGCCCGGGACCTGGGCGTGCTGCAAGGGCTCGCGGGCGCCCCGGCCGTGCCGAGCGGGTTGGCGCCGCCGACTGACCTGAGACCGAAGCTGGAGCGGGCCGCGGCCAGCACCGATGAGCTGGCCGTGCGGCTGAAGCTCGGTGCGGTCACGCTGCCGTCTCCGGTCGCGGATCAGCTCGTCGCCTGCGTCGGCGAGGCGCTGCGCAACGTCGAGCGGCACGCCGGAACCGGCGAGGCGGAAGTGACCGTCACCGGCGGTGCGGGCTGGGCGGTCGTCAAGATCACTGACCGCGGCCGCGGGTTCGACCCGGCCGCCACCCCGCCATCCCGCCGGGGCATCCGCGAGTCGATCACCGGGCGGATGCTGGCGGCCGGCGGCCGGGCCGCGATCGCCAGCCGTCCAGGCGCGGGCACGACCGTCACCGTGAGCTGGCCGGCATGACCACCGTGCAGCCGACGGCGATGATGTCCGGCCGCTATCAGCGGGCCTTCACCGTCGCTGTGGTCTTCCTGGTCGCGGGCTGGCATCTCGCCGGAGCGGGCGGGCAGCTGCTGCATAACCGGCCGGCCTACGGCTCGTTCGCCTTCCAGGGCGCCATGTGGCTGGTCATGGCGCTGGCGATCACCGCCGGGTCGGTCCTGGTGCTGCGCGGAGCGCCCGGCTGGCGCCCAGCCTGGGCGGTGGCGGTGATCGCGCTGGCCGCCAGCACGGCAGCGGCGGCGGCCAGCCCGGCCGGCCAGATGTTGGCGGTCAACTGGGCCTGGGGGACGGCCGGCTGGATGGGCGTGCTCGTGCTGCTCCGCCGCCCGTTCGCTGAGCTTGCGTGGTTCCTCGCCGCCGAGGCCCTGGCCACCCTGGGCGTGCAGGCGTGGGACGGGCTGCACCGCACCAACCTGGCCGGGTTCCTCGCCGTGCTGGCCTGGTCGACTGGCGCCCAGGTGGCCGTCGCCGCCGGGGTCAGGGCGCTGGATGCCGCCGCCGGCCAGGCCGCTGCGGCGGCGCGGAGTGAGCACGCCGCGCGCGAGCGGGCCAGCACCGCGGAGATCATCCGGGCCGCCCGGCACGCCCGCTGGCTGACGCTGCAGGAAAGCGCCGTCCCGCTGGTCACCGAGCTGGCGGCGGGGACGGCTGACCCGGGCGACGCGCAGGTGCGCCTCAGGTGCGCGGTCCAGGCGGCCCGGCTGCGCCGGCTGCTGGCCGAGGGCGATGAGGTACCCGGATCGCTGGTGCACGAACTGCACGCGAGTGCCGACGTGGCCGAGCGGCGCGGCGTTGCCGTCGAGATCGAGACGGCCGGGCCGCTGCCGCAGGTGCCCGGCCCGGCCCGGCGGGTGATCACCGATGCCACCATCGCGATCCTGACCGCCGCGCGCAGCCAGGCACGGATCACCCTGGCGGCGGTGGCCGCCGGAATCGCCGTCAGCTTCGTCGCCGATACCGACGCGGTCGTCCGGCTGCCCGCAGCCGACGAGGGGGTCGCCATCGAACAGCAGCAAGACGGCGGCATGCTCTGGGCGGAGGCGCGATGGAACAGCCGGTGACGGTGGCGATCATCGAAGACCACCCGGTCGTCACCGAGGGGGTGGTGTCCTGGATCCGGTCCGATCCCGGCCAGCGGGTGCGGCTAGTGCATACGGCGCGCGACCTGACCGGGCTCCGCGCCGTGCCGCGGTCGCCGGCCGACGTGATCATCCTGGACCTGGAGCTGTCCGGCGAGCTGGTCACCACGCAGATTCCCGGGCTGGTGGCAGCCGGATACCGGGTGGTGGCCTTCTCCGGGCACAGCGATCCGGCGATCGTGATGGAGACGCTGGACAACGGCGCGCACGCCTACGTGTCCAAGGAGGAGGGCCGCGACCATCTGGTCGAGGCCGTGCTGGCCGCTGCTGCCGACCGGCCGTACGTGACCCGGTCGCAGGCCAGGGCGATGCTCGCCGACCAGCGCCCGGCCCGGCCGGCGCTGTCGGAGCAGGAGCGGCAGGCGCTGCTGCTGTGGTTCCAGGGCATGTCGAAAGCATCGGTCGGGCGGCGCATGTCGATCAGCGAGAACACGGTCCGCCAGTACATCAGCCGCGCGCGCGCCAAGTACGCGGCCACCGGGCGGACCGCGCCGAGCAAGGACGCGCTGCTCGCCCGCGCGATCGAGGACGGCGTAATCAAGCCGGGCGAGATCATGCCGTACAAGTCATTCGCCCGCGCTGCGGAAGACCGCCCCAGCCTGGGTGCCCCGGGCCGGTGAATGGCCCGGGACACCCAAGCCCCCCCTGGAGCTGCCCACAGCCGAATCGGCCGCAGGCCGACGCGGAGCTGCATGGCCGGGCGCCGCGGCGTCATCAGATCGCGGGCTGGCGCACAGTCAGCATTCCCGATCGAGGGCGACACTGTCATGACGCCCGATCGGGTGACACGATCTAAAGCTCGTTCTTGTAAATCCGGCCATCTTTCATAATGAGCTTCAGGGTCCGCTCCGGGGTCGTGAGCACCCCGATGTCTTCCAGCGGGTTGCCGTCAATCACCAGGAGGTCAGCCAACGCCCCCGGCGCTACGACGGCTACCTCTCCCTCGAGCCTCAGCAACCGCGCTGCGGTGGTCGTTGCCGACCTGATCAGGTCGGCCGGGGGCTGAACCTCGGCGCGGATGACGAATTCCTGCAGCTGCTGATCATGCATATCGGCGAACAGGTCCGTGCCGTAGACGATCGGGACTCCCGCCTTATGCGCCATCTCCAGGGCACCGATCGCGCCGTGGATCACCTCCTGCAGTTTGACGTCGATGTCTTTCGGCAGCAGGCCGTCCCGGGATTTTCTGGCCAGCGTCTGGTACGTCACGATCGTCGGAACGTAAAAGGCGTCGTACTGCTTGAACAGCGGAATGCTGCTGGAGTCCATCAGGTTCCCGTGCTCGATGCTGCGCACCCCGCACTCCAGGCCGCGGTTGATCGCCCTGGAGGTGTACGCGTGACCAGCGACGTAGATGCCTGCGGCGGTGGCCTCTTCCACGATGGCGCGAAGCTCCTCGATGGAGAACTGGGTCGAGTCCACCCGGTCACTCGGAGAGTCGACCGCGCCGCTGAGATAGACCTTGATGTGATGCGCTCCGCGGCGCACTTCCTCCCGCACCGCCCGCCGGACCTCGGGTATCCCGTCGCAGATGACCCCGATCGCCGGTGAATAGTAGTTGTCGTCATAGACCCGGCGGCTGGGCGCCCGCCAGTCGCCCGCCCCCCCGGTCTGGGACAGCTGCTTCCCCCCGAAGCAGATACGCGGCCCGGTGAAGTACCCGTCTGCCACGGCCCTCGCCAGCCCGAAGTCGCCGCCCCCAACGTCCCGGATGGTGGTGAAACCACGCGCGAGCATGCCCTCCAGCGCACGGCTGGCCCGCGCCGCGACGTAACTGGGCGGCCACTCGGACATGGCGAACACGTCCATGTCGACGACCGCCGGATGAGTGTGCGCGTCGATCAGGCCCGGCATGACCGTCCGGCCGACGACATCGAACACCACGGCGTCATCGGGGGCGGTCAGGCCGGGGCCGACCGCGGCGATCCGGCCGCCGTCGATCACCACCGACTGGCCCTCCGCCAGCGTCCCCTGCTCAGGATCGAGGACCGACGCGTTCCGCAGGATCGTTACTGCCATGACGGCTGTCCCTTCCCGGCTCCGGCACCGGCCCGGCGTCAGCGAGCACCCGGGCCGCCGTTGCCGAGATCTTAGCCATGGCCGCAGCGCGCGACCTCTTCAGGCCGCGGCAGCCCCAGGGTGCTCGCCGACCGCAAAACCAGCGATGGCCGCGCCCCAGACGACGACCGAGCCAATCAGGACGGTCCCGGCCCGGCCTTCGTCGGCGTCCGGCTGACGCTCAGCGGTGGCGTGCAGGATCCGCGGTGCCTGGTACGCCCGCATGAACAAGCCGACCGCGCAGCCCTTGCCGCGTGGCCCGGGGCAGGAGTTCGCCGTCTTGAAGGCGGAGCCATTCACTGCGTGCCTGATCCACAAGGCTCCGCCACAGAGCGTCACGTAGGAGGCGCCGACACCCGGCATCCGGCCACGAGCCGGTGACGGCTGGGTGCCTGTTTGCCGGCCGGCGATGGCCATGCCCGCACCGTCCTCCGCCATCGCAGACGGATGCGGCGACCGTGGTCAAGACCCGGAACGCTCCGCCGGGTCGGCCAGCGAACCGGGAAGCCCGAACCGAGGGTAGAGCGCGTCGACGTGGAACCGGGTGATGGCCTGGATCTGGTCACCGGTGATCGTGAGCACGATGAGGCCCGCCGGTGTGGCGATCGGCTTGGCGTGATGGCTGAGGTAACTGCCGAAGGCGGGCTGGGTGTTGGCGCCGGTGGATATCAGGCGCGCTCGCCGGTCGCCGCGCCAGCCGAAGGAGGCTCGCAGGAATGCCCCGATCGCGTCGATGCCGCAGTACTCGTGCGGCGCTGGCGGCATGGACAGCCACGCGTCGTCGGTGAGCAGCGCGACCACGCCATGGACGTCGCCAGCAACGAAGGCGTTCGCGAAGCGCCGGGCGAGATCTCGCTCGCGGGCTGGCCCTGGCCGGGCGCGATCGGCACTGCTGCGATGCTGGCCGAGTGACAGGCGGGCCCGTTGCAAGACGCCCTTGATCGCAGTCGGGCTCATGCCGAGCATGCTCGCCACCTCCCCGGTAGAGAAGCCGAGCACGTCGCGTAGCACTAGGGTGGCCGCCTGCCGTGGCTGCATGCGCTGCAGGGCAGCCACGAAGGCAAGCTCGACCGTCTCGGTGGCCTGGTAGCGCGCCTCGGGCCCTGGCCCGGTGTCGGGGATTCCTTCGAGCAGGGTGTCCGGGCATGGCTGCAGCCAGCTGACTTCGCTGCGCCGGGTGGGCTCGGGCGGCTGGAACGGCGGTACCGGCTCGGCCGGCACCCGCCGGGCGGCCGCGCGCCGAGCGTTGAGGCAGCGGTTGGTCGCGATGCGGTACAGCCAGGGCCGCAACGACGCCTGTTCCTGCAGGCCTGCCAGGCCTCGCCAGGCCGCCAGCAGCGTCTCCTGCAGCACGTCCTCGGCGTCGGTCAGCGAGCCCAGCATCCGGTAGCAGTGCACCTGCAGCTCGCGCCGGTGCGGGTCGGTGAGCTCGCGGAACGCCTGCTCGTCGCCATCGCGAGCCCGCTCCAGCGTGGCCTGCTCCACCGCCGAATCATGCCACGCCCGGCCAGATCCCGCGCAGCGTTCCGTTGGCGGCCGTCGCGGTGTCTGAACGGGTAACGCAAGGCCGCCCGCCGGCCGATCACAGTGAGGATCCACCATGACCGACACCACCAGCCCTGCGCTGCGCATCGCGCTGGCTTACTACCGAGCCTGGACCAGTCACGACCTGGACACGGCCATGAGCTACATCGCCGACGACATCGTCTGCGACTCGCCAGCAGGCCGCCTGCTCGGCGCCGAAATGTACCGGGGCTTCATGGGCCCGTTCGTCCAAATTCTCACCGGATCGAAGATGATCGCCGCCTACGGTGACGACCAGATCGCGCTCATCATGTACGACACCGAAACGGTGCCGGTAAAGAGCGCTCCCGCCGCCGAGTGCGTCACAGTCACAGATGACAAGATCACATACAGCCGGTTCGTCTTCGACCGGGCCCCCTTCGACGCCGCCCGGAAGGCCGCAAGCTGAGCGGACAGCCACATCGGGAGCCCGCCCCGGGCGGCGCCGTACTGGCCCGCCATCCAGCACCAGTCAGCTACTCGATGAGCGCCGCGCGCAGCGCGTCGACGTCTGCCGCGGCAAGGCCGTGCCTGAGCAGGTATCCGGTGACGCTGCCGGCCTGGCCGCGGACCCGGGCCAGAGCGCCGAGGATGATCTCCGGCGGTGACCCCATGAGCTGGAGGTCGAGCCGCTGGCCGACGCCGGTGCTGCCCCGGACCTGGCGGTCCGCGGCGGTCGGCGCGGCGAGCAGGTAAGCGCGGCTGAGGGCGTAGTCGGTCGCGATGACGTCGTCGCCGACGCCGATCGCCGCCAGGATCAGCGCGGCGAGCAGCCCGGTCCGGTCCTTTCCCGCGCTGCAGTGGATCAGGCCGGGCAGCGCGCCCGGAGCGCACAGGCAGCCGATAACGGCGGCGATCGTCGGCCCGCACTCATCGACCATGTACCGGTAGGCAGCGCTCAGTTCCGGCTCCAGGGTGACAAAGGCCGCGGTGGTCATGACCGGGATGTGCCGTCGCAGCATTCCGAGCTCATCGCCTAGCGCGCTCGGGGCAATCTCGCATTCCTCGTGAGTCCGCAGGTCGATAACGGTCCGCAGGCTGAGGCCGGCCAGCCTGGCCCGGCCGCTGTCGTCGAGCCTGTGCAGCCCGTCCGAGCGCAGCAGGGTGCGCCACCGCACGGTCCCGCCGCCGGCCGGATAGCCGCCGAGGTCGCGCAGGTTGAAGGTGCCCGGCAGCGCGATGTACCGGTCCGGCAGCGAGCTGGAGCGCATAACTCCTGACAATACGTACTCCCGGAGGTACTCCCGCCGGAGTACTCCGTCCGCGGTAGCGGCTCCCCATTGCCTCCCTCCGTACGACGCCGCGGCCGCCGCGTGATCGGCAAGCATGGAGACCCACGGACTCCCGTGGCGCGCAGGAGATGAACCAGCATGTCGCACCCGGGCGCGCAGCGACGTTTACTTGATCACGGTGGCTAGGTGGCGCGCGAGCGCCCCCAATCCACCGCGATCATGAGACCGGCAGGCGCTATTGTCGGTGCCCGGGAGGATGGCATGACGCGACTGGGCGGGATGTACGGACCAGATGCCACGTTCCTCGGCGTGCCGAGGGCCGATCTGGCCGATCCGGCCTCCTGGGCGGGCACCGACATCATGATCATCGGTGCGCCGTTTGATGGAGGGACGTCACACCGGCCGGGCGCGAGGTTCGGCCCGCAGGCGATCCGGTGTACCGACTACCTTCCGCACGATGCGTCCAGGCCGCACCTGGCGCTCGGCGTCGATCCGCTGACCGACCTCCGGGTGGCGGACGCCGGCGACATCGAGATGCCCTCCGGCGACACGGAGCTATCGCTGCGCCGCCTGGAGGAGGCCGTCCACCGGGCCTGCCGCGGCGGCACCATCCCGGTCATCCTGGGCGGCGACCACACCGTGGCCTTCCCCGACGCCACTGGCGTGGCCCGTCACGTCGGCTGGGGCAGGCTTTCGATGATCCACTTCGACGCGCACGCCGACACGGGTGACACCCAGTTCGGCTCGCTGTACGGACACGGCACGCCGATGCGGCGGCTGATCGAATCCGGCGCGGTCCGCGGTGACCGGTTCCTGCAGCTCGGCCTGCGAGGCTACTGGCCGGAGCCAGAAACGCTGGGCTGGATGGCCGGCCGCGGCATGCGCAGCTACGAGATGGCCGAGATCGTCGCGCGCGGCCTGGACGAGTGCCTGTCCGAGGCCAGCGACATCGCTACTGATGACTGCGACGGCGTGTTCCTGTCGGTCGATGTTGACGTCGTGGATCCCGGCATGGCACCGGGCACCGGGACCCCGGAGCCCGGTGGGCTGACCGGCCGCCAGCTGCTCGACGCGGTCCGCCGGATCGCCATGGAACTGCCGGTCGCCGGGGTGGACGTGGTGGAAGTCTCGCCGCCTTACGATCACGCGGAGGTCACCGCGTTCCTGGCCAACCGGGTCGTGCTCGAGGTGCTGTCCGGCATCGCCTGGCGCCGCAAGCGCGACGCGGCCGATGACGGCCGGCCGGTCCGGCGGCCCGAGGCGCCGCTGCTCGAGGGCCTTGAGCCGCCGCCCTCGGTCTGAGCCGCCAAGCCGAACCCGAGCCGGTCCCGGCCTGAGCAGCTACACCGCGCCGCGCCCCGCCTCAGCCGCCGTATTGCGCCGCGCCGCGCCCCGCCCGGCCTCAGCGGCTGTACCGCGCCGCGCCCCGCCGCTCCCGCCTCAGGGGCCGCGTCGGCCGCGCCGATCGGCACTCACCTGCTCAAATAGGTCAAGCCCCAGTGAAGGCCCTGGATAATCAAAGGCATCTATAGTTAGGCCATGCTGGACGTGACCAGGCTCCGCGTGCTCGTTGCGGTGGCCAGGTACGGCTCGGTGACCGCCGCCGCGCAAGCGCTCAACTACGCCCAGCCCTCGATCAGCCATCACATCGCCCGGCTGGAGGCCGAGACCGGCGCCCGGCTGCTACAGCGCGCCGGGCGGGGCGTGCGGCTGACCGACGCGGGGCTGCTGCTGGCCGAACGGGCCGAGGAGATCATCGGCAGACTGGACGCGGCAGAGAACGAGCTTGCGGCCCACGTCGGGCTGCGCCAGGGCCGGGTCCGGCTTGCCGCGTTTCCTTCCGCGCTCGGGACCATCGTGCCTGCGGCCGCGGCCAGGCTCGAGGCGGAAACGCCCGGCATGGACGTCATGCTGACCGAGGCCGAACCGCCCGAGGCGCTGCGCATGCTCAGGGCCGGCCATGTCGATGTCGCGCTGGTGTTCAGGCACTACCTCCGAGACGAGGACGCGCAGCCGCCCGAGGCGGACGACGAGGGCGCGCGCGGCCGGCTCCTCCTCGACGAGCCGGTCGTCCTGGTCACGCCAGCGGTTCCCGGCGGGGACCGGCCGGAGTCGTCCGGGCCGGCCGACCTGGCGGCTTATGCCGAGCGCCGCTGGATCGCGGGCTGCGAGCGCTGCCGCGACTGCCTGCTACGGCAGTGTGCGCTGGCGGGTTTCGTCCCGAAGATCGCGTTCACCACCGACGACTATGTGGCGGTGCAGGCGCTGGTCGCGGCGGGCCTGGGCGTCACCACGCTGCCCAGCCTGGCGCTGCGCGCCGCCCGGCATCCGGGTGTCTGGGCTGCGCCGCTGGCCGGTGCCCGCAGGCACGTGTTCGCGATGACCTACGGCGAGCCGCCCGACCCGCCCGCGACGCTGCGCCTGATGGAGGTGCTGGCCAGCACCGCCGCGGCGGCGGCCGGCTAACGCTAACCAGGAGCCGACCCAGACGAGCCGCGCGCCTCGCCGTCGGCCGGGCCGGCCGCCACTGCCGGATCGACCGCGCCGATCGGGTACTGAGCCTTGTACCAGGTCCCGGCGAAGATCCCCTCGTTAACGCAGCCGGCCGCTGCCCCCGGCAGCAGGATGGCCGCCCAGCGGGCCGGCTACCGCCGGATGAACTCGCGGACCAGAAGGCCGCCCACGTGCGCGGGCGGCCGATGGTCACCGGGAGATGATGCGCACCGGGCTCAGGGCAGCGGCTCGACGGTGTCGGCGGGCACCCAGCCCGCACGCCCGCTGGCCGCCCGCAGCCAGATCCATCCGCTCTCGTCGTCACGGACCACGACCGCCAGCACCTCTCCGGCCTCGGTCGGCAGCTCCGTCGTGTCATAGGGGACGGTCACGGTCGCCGGCCCGGCGTCCGCGTCGAGGTACCGGGAGGGCACCCAGCCCTCGCCGGTATCCGTGGTCACGAAGACGAACGCCGGCCACTGGCTGTCCCGCGGTCCGACAGTGACCTGCTGGCCTGCGGATAGCCGCAACGGCGCACGCTTCGGGATCTCGTGGCTGCGGACGGCTCGTACCCTTCTCATGCCCGCATCCTGCCGCCTCGCGGGACAATCGGTACACCCGTAGCGGCGTGGTACCGCACGCGCACCGGCGCGGCGAGAATCTGCAGGACTGGCGCGGAGGAAGGAGACAATGAGATGACCGACACCGTCGAGATATCCCCGTACGAGGATGCCAGCGCGTTCTTCCGCGCGATGCGGCGGATGGCGGGCTGGCGGCCGTCCTCGTGGCTGTTCGCGAGGATCCTTCCGGCCACGGACCGGTTCGTCTCGCGCATCACCGGCCGTCGCCTGACCTTCGTTGGCTTGGCCACCGGCCTCCAGGCGCTCATGCTGACCACGACAGGCGCCAAGACCGGCGCGCAGCGGACCCAGCCGGTCGCCTACCTCGGCCGCGGCGGTGACTACATCGTGATCGCGTCGAACTTCGGCCAGCAGCACAATCCGTCCTGGTACTACAACCTGCGGGCCAACCCCCGGGCACGGGTGACCGTGTCCGGATCGACGTACGAGGTCATTGCCCGCGAGGTGACCGGGCCGGAACGCGAGCTGTACTGGGCCCAGGGCTGCCGCATGTACCCGGCGTGGGATCTCTACCGAGCCCGCACGCAACGGGAGATTCCCGTCATGATCCTCTCCAGGACTCACGCGTCCTGACCGTGGAGCTCTAGACCGCTTCCATCCCGAACCTGGCCATGAGCGCACGTTCTTGGTCTGGCGAAGGCGGCTCGTCACGGTTCCACAGCTCATGCAGCCCTGCGAAGTAGGCGTCCATCGCGGGAGCATGGATGACCAGCAGCCTGGCCTCGTCCTGCCCGGCGTTGCCGAAGGTGTGCGCGGTGCCCCGGGGCACCAGGACGAATCCCTCGGGCCCGACAGCCAGGTCCTCGTTCCCGACGGTAACCGTGACCAGCCCGTCGAGCACGAAGTAGGCCTCCGAGCAGTTGGTGTGCCGATGCGGAGGCGGCCTACGGCCGCCGGGCGGCAGGGTGCGCTCCATCAGCGAGAAGTCACCGTCGTCCTGCTCGGCCAGCGCCTTGGACAGCATGACGCTGCCACGGGCGGTATAACTCTGCTGCCCCTGACCGCGGGTCAGGACTCTGGGGATCATCAACCGCCTCCGCTGCCGGATCATAACGCGGCTCCACGGGCGGTCGCCGGAGGCTCCCGCCGCCGTGCCGCCAACCTGAGTTTCTGGCGGATCGCCCGTGGCGCTTGCGTAATCGGCGTCAAGGGCCGCGCACGGTCACGACAGCAGCGGCGCTGTCCATACGTGCCATCGGTGCGGGTTAGGTTCGTGGCCCCGCCGTGGCGCGGCAGGCACGGTCAGGTAGAACAATGGGTCATAACGGGCACGCGAGCCAGCGGTGCCACTCGAATCGAGTCACACCCGCAACAGCAGCCCCGCCAGCCCTGCCAGCCCAGCGATAGCTAATGATCTTGACGGGTTTCCAGTACATATCGCTGAGAGGCCGCCAAGATCATTGGAAACTCATTGGATAAGCCGCTGAACCGGGCCCAGGTTCCCGGGCGGCGCTGAACTCTTGTGTCCCCAGTGACAAAAGGGGCCAAAGACACGACAGTGACGCCCGTGAGACGCACCCGTGAGATGCCCGTGAGACGCACCCGTGAGACGCCCGTGAGACACGCCCATGAGACGCCCGTGAGACACGCCCGTGAGACGCCCATGCGCGGGCAGCCACCGAACCGGGCTCGCGCCCCGTCAGATCGTCCGGCCGTGGTGCTGCCAGTACGGCTCGCGCAGCCGGCGCTTGAGCAGCTTGCCGCTTGGGTCACGGGGCAGTTCGTCGATGAAGTCGATCGTCTTCGGCCATTTCATCCGGGCCAGCCTGCCCTCCAGGGAGGCCAGGATCTCGGCGGCTAGCTCATCGCCGGGCTGCGCGCCTGAGGCCGCCTGCACGACCGCCTTGACCTGCTCACCCCACTCCTCGTCCGGGACGCCGAACACCGCTACGTCGGCCACCTTCGGATGCATGATGATCTCGGCCTCGACCTCGGCCGGGTAGATGTTCGCCCCGCCCGAAATGATCATGTCGCTCTTCCGGTCGCACAGGAAGAGGAAGCCGTCATCGTCGAGGTAGCCGATGTCGCCGACGGTGAAGAAACCGCGCAGCCGGTTCGCCGCGGTCTTCTCCGGGTCCCCCTTGTAAGTGAAGTCGAACGTCGACATCTTGAGGTAGACCGTGCCCGGCTTGCCAGGCGGGCACTCGGAGCCGTCGTCGTCGGCGATCATTACCTCGCTGACCGGCCAGGGCACCCCGACGGTGCCCGGCCTGGCCAGCCAGTCTTGCGGCGTGACAATGGTGCCGCCGCCTTCGGTGGCCGCGTAATACTCATAAACGCATGGCCCCCACCAGTCCAGCATGGCCCGCTTGATCCCGGCCGGGCAGGGCGCCGCGGCGTGGATCAGCCATTTCATGGAGGACAGGTCGTAGGCGGTCCTGACCTCCTCGGGCAGCGCCAGCAGGCGCTTGAACTGCGTCGGCACCATGTGCGTGTTGGTCACGCGGTAGCGCTCGACCAGGGCCAGCGCGTGCCGGGAGTCCCAGCTGTCCATATAAACGAGGGTGTGCCCGAGGTGGATGGCGCCACCGCCAAACACCGTCACGGCAGTGTGATAGTTCGGCGAGCTGACCAGGTGCACGTTTCCGGACGCGGTCGTGATGCCGAAGAACTGCAGGATCAGCGCGGAAAGCTCGGCCGCCTCGTCGGGATCAAGGCCGGACAGCTCCCGGCGCACTCCCTTCGGCCGCCCCGTGGTGCCCGAGGTGTAGTGCATCGCCGAGCCGGCGGTGCGGCCAGCCGGGCTGGTCTCCGGCTGGCCAGCGCGCAGCTCGGCGACCGGGACGAAGCCAGGAACCCTGCCGTAGCCGAACCGCGCTCCGGCTGGGAGCCCGACGGCGTCGGCGGCCGCGGCGCCGGCCGCCGCGAACCGCTCATGCGCAAAAAACGCCTTCGCCGCACAGTCACGCAGGATGTAGGAGATCTCGGGAGGCGTGAAATGCCAGTTGATCGGGGTGAAGTACCAGCCGCCCTGGAGCGCGGCCAGGTACAGCTCAAGCGGGGCAATCCCGTTCGGCGCCAGCGCGGCGATGCCATCACTGGTGCGCAGCCCGAGGCTCCGCAGGCCTGAAGTCAGCTGATTGACGCGGGCCAGCAGTTCACCGGCGGTGTGCTGGCTGCCATCGGTGTCGATGACAGCGATCCAGCCCGGCTCCTGCTCCGCGCGGCGCCAGAAACCGAGCGCCATGGCCACCTCCCTCGGTCTGCGCGCGGCCGCCTACGGGCCTGTGCGATGGCCGGTTGCCTTCGACCGCAGTAGAGCATGTCCCCCCTTGAGCGGACAAGGCACACAGGCGCCCGAATGCGGCCTGAATGGCGGCTTCAGTTGGCCGGCCTGCCAGGAGTGTGCGCGCCCCGCGCGAGCGGGCCATCACCGTTAGCCGACCACGCCGGGCGGTCGTCATCGTCGCCGCCCCCCGCGAGTCCGCGGGTCTCGCGCACCAGGTACAGCGGACGACCTCTGGCCTCGTCGTAAATCCGGGCCACGTACTGACCGACCATTCCGATCACGATCAGCTGGACTCCGCTCAGGAAGGTGATGGTTACCAGCAACGAAGCATAGCCGGGCACATAGGGCAGGCCAGCCAGCTTGAGCGCGATGGCCACCACCCCATAGCCCACCGAGGCGATAGCCATCAGCAGCCCGGCCATCATCGCGAACCGCAGCGGGGCAGTCGAGAACCCCACCACCCCGTCGGAGGCAAGGCCGATCATCTTGCGCAACGGGTACTTACTGCGGCCCGCCTGCCGCGACACCCGCGTATACGGCACCGCGACCTGCCGGAACCCGATCCACGAGAACATCCCCCGCACATACCGGTTGCTCTCCCGCATCCGCAGGAAAGCATCCAGCGCCTTGCGGTCCACCAGCCGGAAATCACCCACATCCACCGGCTGCTCGATATCCGCCAGCCGCCGCAGCAGGCTGTAGAACAGCGTCGCGGTCGTCTTCTTGAACAGCGTCTCCCCCTCCCGCCGCTCCCGGACCGCATACACCACCTCATAGCCCTCCTGCCACCGCGCCGCCATCTCCAAGATCACCTCAGGCGGATCCTGCAAATCAGCGTCCATCACGATGACCGCCTGACCCGACGCCGCATCCATCCCGGCCGTGATCGCCACCTGATGCCCGAAATTACGAGACAACTGCACCAGCTTGAACCGCGAATCCTCACGATTAACCGCCCCCATCAGCTGGTAGCTGGCATCCCGGCTCCCGTCATCAACCAGCACCACCTCCGCCGGGCCATCCAGCCGGCCCATCACCTCACGCAGCCGCCCGACCAGGTCAGGGAAGGACTCTTCCTCGTTGTAAATCGGGACGACGATCGAGTACTTGGCCGTGTCCATGGCTCTTTCTTCCTACCCCTTAGCTCATCCAGGCCCCTCGTGTCCGGCATCCGGGCGTTAGCGCTGACCGGGCCGAGCGGCAGCGGAGCGCTGTTTGCGGCCTGGTGCCCGGAAGTACCCGCTACCGGGCTACTGGGGCTGTCCGAGGATACTTCCACATCGCTCCCGCGCGAGCATCGCGCCTGGCTCCGCGCGCCGGATGGGTAACGGTGACGATCATGACGACAGCTCCGCCGCGAGCGTGGCGCCCAGTTCCCAGCAGGCCTCCAGGTCGTCTTTGCCTGGGGGCCCGGTCACGCACACCGGCGGGCGGATCCGCCGCCATTTCAGGCCGGTGGCGATCGCCTCTACCGCCCGCACCGCCCCGGTGGTGTCGGTGTTTCCGTGCACGTAGAGGGCATAGGGCCGACGCTCAGTCGCGGCCAGGCACGGGTAGTAGATGGTGTCGAAGAAGTGCTTGAGCGCGCCGGACATGTAGCCGATGTTGGCCGGGGTCCCGAGCAGGAACCCGTCGGCACCGAGCACGTCCGCGGCCCCAGCGGTCAGCGCGGGCCTGACGATGACCTGCACGCCGTCGACCTCGTCGGTGCCGGCCCCGTCCTTCGCCGCCTCGAACATCGCCTGCATCGCAGGCGATGACGTGTGGTGGATGATCAGCAGCCTGGCCATCAGCCGGCGCCACCAGGATGTTCGGCACCACAGTCAGGCACCACCGCAGTGTACGCCCGGTCGCTAGCCTGGGCGCATGCGTGCTGCTGGTGCCTGCCTGGCCGACCTGTGCTGCGTGATGCTGTTCGTCGTGATCGGCCGCGCGAATCATCACGCCGGGGGCGGCGTGGCCGGGCTCGCCGGGACCACCTGGCCGTTCCTGGCGGGAGCGGCGGCCGGGATGCTGATCACCCGGTTCTGGCGGCGGCCCATCGCGCTGCTTCCTACCGGCGTGGGGGTGTGGCTGTCGACAGTGACCGTCGGCATGCTCCTGCGGGTCGTGTCCGGCCAGGGCACCGCCTTCGCGTTCATCCTCGTCGCGCTGGCCTTTCTCGGCTTGTTCCAGCTCGGCTGGCGGGTGGCCGCCCGCACGGCCGCCCGCCGCATCGCAGCCCGCCGGGCCGCAGCCTTCCGCACGGCAACCTCCCGCACGGCAGCATCCCACACGCCAGCCCACCATCCGTCAGTTGACACTAACGTTAGTGAATACTAACGTTAGTGTCAGCGGACAGAGGTGAGAGCCAAGCGAAAGGGAGAAGCTCATGGGCCAGCCAGTTGCGTTCTTCGAGGTAATCAGCCCCGATGCGGAGCGCGCGCAGAAGTTCTACGCCGAGTTGTTCGGCTGGCAGGTCGCGGCCGACCCCGCCATGGGCGGGTACGGGCTGGTGGACACCGGCGCGGGCGAAGGCGCGATCGGCGGCGGCATCGGCACCAGCGACGACAAGACCGAGAAGAGCGTGAAAATCTACGTACGCGTCGACGACCTCGACGGCTACCTGGACCGTGCCGAGCAGCTCGGGGGCAAGCGGCTGGTCCCGCCCATGGACCTGCCGGGTGACTTCGGCCGCTTCGCCATCTTCACCGACCCGGACGGCAACCAGGTCGGCCTATGGAGCTGACCGGGTGCCATGAGTAATCAGCCGCAGGATGCCGCGATGGCCGACGAGCAGCCGGCCGACGAGGCGCTCAAGGCGATCGCCGAGCCGCGCCGTCGCGCCATCCTGCAGCTGGTCGCCCACGACGAGCTGCCCGCGGGCGAGATCGCCGCGGCGTTCGAGGTGAGCAGGACGGCGGTAAGCCAGCATCTGACCGTGCTCAAGAACGCGGGCCTGCTGAGCGAGCGCCGCGAGGGCACCCGCCGGCTGTACCGGGCCCGGCCAGAAGGGCTGGATGGCCTCCGGCAAGTCCTCAATGACATGTGGGCCTCATCGCTGGAGGTCGCGCGCGGGCTGGTCGAGGCGGAGCGGGGCATTAGCGATGACGACGCGGCCGCCAGCGCCGGGTGAGCCTGATCAGCCACGCGAACCGGGTCCGGCCGGAACCTGAAGCCAGCTGGCCCGACACCGGCGAGCGGGACTCGCCGGCTTGTGGGCCCTGGTGTTCGGCAGATTTCGTGACTACCTGAGCTGGACGGCTATCGTGGCCGACGATCCACCATCGCGCCCGGGAGGGCAGCATGACCAAGACACCTGAGGCTGGAAGCCCTCGCAGGTCCAGTCCCGCCGGGGCTTCGGGATCAGCCGACGGCGACAACTCAGCGGGCCCGGGCGCGACCGGCACCGTCGGCTCGGTCGCTACGCTGCGGCGCCCCCCGGTCCGCCAGTCCACTGTGGTCCGCAGCGATGTCCGGCACACGTTCGAGGTGTTCGTCCGGACAATCGGGATCTGGTGGCCAGTCGATCCGTTCTCGGCCGGAAAGGACCTGGTCAAGGACATCGTCATCGAGCAGCAGGTCGGCGGCCGCGTCTATGAGACCTGGGCGGACGGCACCGAAGTGGACTGGGGTGAGCTGCTGGCCTGGGAGCCTCCGGCCCGGTTCGTCATGACCTGGAACCAGACACCCGTGCCGACCGAGGTGGAACTCAGCTTCTCTGCCCTCGGGCCGGCCCTGACCCGCGTCACCGTGGAGCATCGCGGCTGGGAGGCGCTCACCGACGAGCAGCTGGCGCAGGACTGCGCGCTGCCAGGCGGCTACGCCGCCGGCACGTACTCGGCAGGCTGGGCGCAGATCCTGGCCGCCGCCGCCGTCGCGCTCGGGCCGGCCGACGGCAACGGCAACGGCAACGGCAACGGCAACGAGGACGGCGATGGCTGAAGAGGACACCATGAGCGAGCTGACACCTGACGACGGCGTCTGCCATCCCGTTGACAGCGACACCGCCACCGGGAGGCTTCCCCGGCGACGCGCTGCCGACCTGACACCCACCTGCGCTGCGCCGACTACCAGGAGGACGGATCTCCATGAGCGAGCCCACCGACCCGATGAGCCTCAACCCGGACGCTATCGAGCTGGAGTCCTACGAGCTCGTACTGTTGCGTCACACCCGGCAGGGCCGGGACTTCGATCAGCAGGCCAAGGAGAAGATCTTCCGCGAGCACCTTGCGTACACCCTTGACCTGGTGGCCAGCGGCAGGCAACTTGCGGCTGGACCGATCCCGGACGGGCCCGAGCAGGACGAGGAGATCTGCGGGCTCGGCCTGTTCCGGCAGGGCTCACTGGACGCGGTCCGCCAACTGCTGGGTAATGACCCGGGCGTCGCGCAAGGTTACTACTGCTTCGACGTCATGACCTGGAACACGCCCAAGGGCAGCCTGCCATTTCCCAGCCGCGCTCCGGCCGACCGGCCAGGACGCTCTGGCTGACCTGCTGACTCCCGGCTATCTGGCCAGCGTCACCCGGTCCAGCTCGCTGCCGTCTTCCGCCAGCCCGCGCACGGTCAGCGCCGAGCCCGCGCCGCGCCGCCAGCCCGGCTTGCTGTCGATCACCAGCAGGCAATAGCCCGGGTACCTGACCCGCGACCACGTGACGGTCTCCTCCGCCGTGGCGCCGCCCGGCTCGTGGACGTAGCTGCGCACGGACGGGACGTCAGCCTGGTTACCCAGGTAGCTATCGGGCGCCGGGAAGTCGTACAGGCCCACGCCGCCGCCTCCGGCCGTGATGTAGGTGGTGCCCTGAGCGGCCGGGTAGACCGTTGCGCCGGTCGGCGCCGGCGTGGGTACCCCGCTCTTGAGCGGGTCGGTCCGCTCGAAGATGTGGTTGTGCCCGTTGATGACCAGGTCCACGCTGTAGTCGTCGAACAGCGGCACCCACAGCTGCCTCGGGCCGGCGTCCGAGCCGTGCACCGTGCAGCTGGAGTAAGCGCAGTGGTGGAAGTAGGCCACGATGAAGTCGACGCCGGGGTCGCGGCGCAGCGTGGCCAGCGTCTGCGCCAGCCATCTGGTCTGCGCCCCGCCCGAGTAGCCGTTATTGGCCGGGATCTCGCAGGAGACATCGTTGGCGTCGAGGCTGATGATTCCCACGTTGCCGTACACGAACGAGTAGTAGGTCGGCTGAGGCTGACCGGAGCCGTCGCCGGGGAGTCCGAAGCGAGCCCGCAGGGCACGGTAACCATCCGGTGAGTACCAGGCCTCCATCTCATGGTTGCCGGCCGCGATCTGCCAGGGCACATGCCCGGCCACCGGCTCGAGTTCGGTGAAGAACGAGTCCCACACTCTCGGGTCGTAGCAATCGGTGATCAGGCCGCGGCCGCCTGACTCCGCATAAGAGAGATCGCCCGCGTGCAGGTGGAAGGCCGGCTTCTGGGCGGCGACCAGGGCGGACGCCGCGATCGCGTCCTCGCTGACGCCCTGGTCGCCGAACGCGGTGAAGGTAAACGGCTCGCGCCCGCTGGGCGCGGTGATGAAGGTCCCGGCCGGCGCGGGAGGCCGCCGGTCCCAGCCGTGGTGGCCGATGCTGTAGAAGTAGGTCTGGCCCGGCCGCAGCCCGCTGACGGTGGCATGCACGTAGTACTGCTCGATCTCCGCTGCCCGCGACGGGACCGCGCTTGGGGCCCACAGACCGGCCATCGGAGTCGTTACGGGCCGAATTTCAGCGGCTATCCGCTCGCCCAGATCCCACGGCGAGGAGCCGACCCGCAGGAACGGGCTGTCCACCGGGACCGGAACCTGCCAGGTAGCCGACATCTGGGTGGTGGGTTCCGCGCCGAACGCGAGGTGCGTGCCGAACGGCGGCACGGCGGATCCCCCCGGTCGCCTGGTCCGGGGCAGCAGTCCCGGAGCCAGCAGTCCCGGAGCCAGCCGGGCGGGAGCCAGCCGGGCGGGAGCCGACCGTGACGAGGCCGACCGTGACGAGGCCGGCCGCGAGCGGCGCCCCCTGACGCTGGCCAGCCACTCATGCTGCTCCGCGATGCTGAGGCGGCCGGCCTGCTCTGGGCTCATCCTCGATCGGGCCATGAGCCCGACGCTAGGGATCCCCCATGTCCAGCCGCGATCCTGGGCATGAACAGCGGCCGAGTGCGCGGCGAAGGCTAGGCCACGCAGGTCACCGGCTGCCCAGCCTGGCAGCACCGGCTGCCCGGCCTGGCCAGCACCGGCTGCCCGGCCTGGCAGCACCGGCTGCCCGGCCTGGCCAGCACCGCCTGCCCGGCCTGGCCAGCACCGCCTGCCCGGCCTGGCCAGCACCGCCTGCCCGGCCTGGGCTGGTCGGCCTTGCATAATCGCACCGGCCCTTGCCAGCGGAGTCGGCCCGACCCTAAACTGAACATTCAGTCAAAGGTGTAGGAGCACGTAATGGCCAGTCCGCAGGCCGTCCCAGTCGAGTCAGCCACCCGCCCCTCCACTGAGCTCTCTCCTGGTCCGGCAGGCGATCCCGCGCCTGGCGCCGGTGATCCGGATATCCCCCGAGCCGGGTCACCGACTAGTCCCGGCACTTCAGCTTCCCCCGATGCTGAATCGCCGGCCAGCGCAGGCGCGGGGTCGCCCGCCCCACTTCAGGACACCATCGACCGGCAGGAGGAGATCTTCAGCGCGCGGCAGCCCGAATCACGCCGGATGGCCCGGCGGGCGGCCGCCGCGATGGCCGGAGGCGTCACTTCCAGCTGGCAGATCACCCGTCCGCAGCCGGTCTGGCTCAGCCACGGCAAGGGCTCCAAGATCTATGACGTCGACGGCAACGAATACGTCGACCTGCACGGCGGTTATGGCGCGTCGCTGGCCGGGCATGGTCACCCGGCCATCGTCGAGGCGGTCCGCGGGCAGATCGCGCTCGGCACCCATTTCGCCCAGCCGACCCGCAACGCGCTGGCCGTCGCCGAGGAACTGGCCCGCCGGTTCGGCCTGCCGGTGTGGCGCTTCGCCAACTCGGGCACCGAGGCGACCATGGACGCCGTGCACCTGATCCGCGCGATCACCGGCCGGGATCTGATCATCAAGGTCGAGGGGGGTTACCACGGTCATCATGACTCGGTCCAGGTGTCGGTCAGCCCGGATCCAGACGAGCAGATGGGCCCGGCGGAAAAACCCGCCAGCCTCCCCTCCAGCACCGGGATCCCGCGGGCGATCACCGACCTGACCCTGGTCGTCGGGTTCAACGACCTCGAGGGCGTGGCCAGGCTGCTTGATGAGCACCCCGGTCAGATTGCCGGGATGATCCTCGAGCCGATCATGATGAACGCCGGCATCATCAAGCCGGAGCCCGGTTACCTGGCCGGCCTGAAGGAACTCCTGCACTCCAGGGATGCCCTGCTGGTCTTCGATGAGGTGAAGACCGGGCTGACCGCCGGGCCGGGCGGGGCGACGGAATTGACCGGCGTCAGCCCGGACGTCATCTGCCTGGCCAAGGCCATCGGCGGCGGGGTGGCCGTCGCGGCCATCGGCGGCACCGCGGAGGTAATGGCGCACGTCAGTAACGGCGACTACGAGATGGTCGGGACCTTCAACGGCAACCCGCTCGCGATGGCCGCGTGCCGGGCGATGCTCGCCGACGTCGCCACGCCCCGTGCCTACGCGCGGCTCGAGCGGCTGCGCCAGCGGGCCGTGGCCGGCCTGCAGCAGGCGATCGACGACAACGGGCTGCGGGCGCACGTCGTCTCCGTGGGGGCCAAGGGCTGCGTGGTCTTCGCCGCCGAGCCGGTCCGCGATTTCCGCGGCTACCTGGCCATTGATGACGCCTACAGTCACGCGCACTGGCTGTTCCAGCACAACGGCGGGGTGTTCCTGCCGCCCTGGGGCAAGAGCGAGCAGTGGCTGATCTCCGTGCAGCACGACGAGGACGATATCGATCGTTTCGTTACAAACTTCGCCGCTTTTGCCACCGCAGTACGGAGATAGTCTGGACTGTTACCGGCAAGATCTTGCGCCAGCGCAGTCGCAAGTAGTACACCTAGCGTTACCGTCCCGTTTGACGGAACATTCAGTCAGCGGTTTCTGTGGCCTGCCAGACCGCACCCAGGCACCTGTAGCGACTTGGCTACGCTAGGCGAAGGGGTAATCCATCATGCATCCGAGAGAAGGCTGGCGCCCAGACGGAAGGCAGCCGCGTCCGGGGACGTCGCGGCGCAGCTTCCTGCGCTCGGGGGCGACGGCGGGAGCAGTGCTGGGCGGGAGCGGGGTCATCGGCTCGCTGATCGCAGCCTGCGGCGGCAGCTCATCGGGCAGCAGCGCCACATCGAACCTGACCTCAGGCGGGATACCGCTCCCTCGTCCCAACCACCCGGTCACCTGGCCGCTGTTCAAGGACAACCCGGCGATCAAGAGCGGGCAGCTCCCCGAGAAGGGAGCCACGCTGAAGATCTACAACTGGGTTGCCTACGTCAACCAGACGTGCCTCGACGACTTCGGCAAGAAGTACAACTGCAAGGTCGAGGTGACCACGTTCAACACGATGAACGAGGCGCTCGCCAAGCTGGCCAGCGGCCAGGTGAACTTCGACGTCTTCATGGGCGTCACCGTGGACGTGCTCGGCCGGCTGATCGAGCAGAAGACCATCCAGCCGCTCAACCACAGCTACATCCCGAACATCAGCCAGGCCTGGACCGACTTCTCCAACCCGTTCTATGACCAGCACTGGCAGTACACGGTCCCGTACACGATCTACACGACGGGCATCTCGTGGCGCAAGGACCACGTATCAGAGAACCCGTACACGATGGCGAACCCCTGGGCGATGCCGTGGAACGCCAAGTACAAGGGCAAGGTTGCGATACTCGACGACTACCGGGAGTCCATCAGCCTCGGGCTGATGAAAAACGGGATCTTCGACCTGAACACGACAGACCCCGCCCAGATCACCGAGTCCCAGCAGGCGCTGCAGAATCTCGCCTCGCTGACCGGCGTGCACATCGACAACAACGACTACACCGAGGTCCCCAGCGGGCAGATCTGGATCCACCACGCCTGGTCGGGCGACATGGCCGCGGCCGCGCAGTACATGCCCAAGGGCGTCCCGGTTGACGTGGTCGGCTACTGGTTCCCCACCGACGGCAAGGGCCCGGTGGCGAACGACACCAACACCGTGCTCCGCGGCGCGCAGAACCCGGTGCTCGCCCACCTGTTCCTCAACTACCTGGAGGACCTGCCCAACGTCCTGACCAACATCAGCTTCAACGGCTATATGCAGCCGATCAACGGCGTCACGCCCCAGCGCCTGGTCAGCGACGGCATCCTGCCGCAGAGCCTGATTTCCACCGTGGTCCTGCCGTCGTACTTCCGGCGCGGGGTCAGCGAGCTGCAGCTGCCCATCGCGGCCGACCAGCTGTGGCAGCAGGCCTGGCAGACCGTTAGCCACGGCGTCTAGGGCGGCACCGGGTGACAGCAGGCGGCGGGCTGGCCAGGCGGCGGCGGCGGGCCGAACGGGAGCCTAACCGGCTCTTCTGGGCCGTCCTGGCCGCCCCGGGCATCATCTGGCTGGCGCTGCTGTTCATCGTGCCGTTCTATGTGGTCCTCGCGATCGCGGCCGGGCAGCTGAACCAGCTGTACGGCACGCCCATCGCGGCCTACAACCCACTCGACTGGAGTTCGGTCAACCTGGTCGCCGTCTGGCACGACACCGTGGGCAGCGGCGCCTACATCGGCCCGATCTTCCTAAGGACGCTCTGGTACACGGCCGTGGCCTCGGTCATCTCGCTGCTGATCGGCTATCCGGCGGCCTATTTCGTGGCCAGGTTCGCCGGCCGCCGCAAGGCGCTGTTCCTGGTCCTGCTGATCGCACCGTTCTGGATCAGCTACATGATGCGCATGCTGGCCTGGATCGACCTGCTGCAGACCGACGGTTACGTGAACAAGGTGCTCACCACCCTGCATCTGGTCTCGCATCCAGTCGACTGGCTGGGCGGCCAGTCCTACACCGTGATCCTCGGCCTGGTCTACGGCTACATCCCGTACCTGATCCTGGTCCTCTACGCCGGGCTGGACCGGATTGATGGCTCGCTCCTGGAAGCCGGGCGGGATCTGGGCCTGGGCCGGTTGCGCACCTTCGTGCGGGTTACGCTGCCGCTGTCCAGGCAGGCGATCCTGACCGGGCTGCTGATCACGGTGCTGCCGATGCTCGGCGACTACTTCACCAACCAGCTGCTGTCCGGGACCCCGGGCACGGCGATGATCGGCAACGTGATCGACGGGAACCTGTCGACGCCGGCCTTCCAGGGCCAGGGCGCCGTGCTGTCGCTGCTGCTGCTGCTGATCCTGATCGTCCCGATGATCTACTACGTGGTGGCGACCAACCGATCCTCGCGGGAGGCAGTGTGAGCGCCACCGCCGCCACCCCGGCCGCCGCCGCGGCCGCCAAGCCGGCCGCAGGCTCGGTCGCCGCACGCTCCCCGCTACCGCGGCTGCGGCGCAATCCGTGGGGCCATCCGTGGTTCCTCGAGGGCTTCACCTGGCTGTACCTGATCTGGTCGATCGTGCCGATCGCGCTCGCCGTCCTGTTCTCCTTCAACAACGGCAAGTCGCAGAGCGTATGGCAGGGCTTCTCCATGCGCTGGTACTACTCCGACCCGGTGAACTCGGTCCTGCATGATGAGCAGCTGCGCCTGGCGGTCATCCAGACGCTGCGGCTGTCGGCGTACACCACGCTCATCGCGGTGCCCCTGGGCGTGGCGTTCGCGCTCGGCATCAACAGGTGGCGCGGTTACACGTCGATGTCGTTCAACTTCGTGATGATCCTGTCCTTCGTCATCCCGGAGCTGATCTTCGGCGTGGCGATGTTCTTCGTGTTCACCTCGCTGTTCACGTCCGTCGGCCTCGGCACGCTGGCCGAGACGCTCGCCCTGGTCACCTGGAATGTCAGCTGGCCGGCGATCATCGTCCAGGCGAGGCTCGCGACCATCGGCAGACAGTACGAGGAGGCCTCGGCCGACCTCGGCTCGACCCAGCTGCAGACCATGCGCCGGGTCATGCTACCGCTGCTCACCCCGGCCATCTTCGCCAGCGCGGTGCTGGTCTTCTCCAGCGTCATCGACGACTTCGTGATCGTCGACCTGCTGAACTCCAACGCGGCCAACACCCCCATGTCGGTCTACATCTACTCCCAGCAGCACGGCGGGAACGGCGGCCCCGCGCTCAACGCGCTCGGCACGATCATGCTGGTCATGTCGTTCGTGATCGCGACGATCGGGTACTTCGGCTACCGGTTCATGACCCGCGGCGAGCGCGGCGACCGCCAGGAGGCGCTCTCCACCATCGCCGGAATCTGACCGCTCCCGCCCGCCGGCCTGAGCCCCGCGTCCCGGCTGCTGAATCAGCTGCAGGCCCGCGTCATCCGCGGCGTCTTCGTTGGCGGTGGGCGCCGGGCCGGTGTCGGCCAGGACCCGGAGGGCGTCCGGAGCCAGGAAGGTATGCACCGGGGTGCCCTGCGCAAGCTGCGTGTGCGAGCCGTCGTTTTGGACCAGCGCCTGAAGCAGCTCGCCAGGCGCGAGCCTGAGCATAACCTGCGTGGCCGAGCCCACGTAGACCAGCCGCTCCACCATCGCGGGCACGCGGTTGGGCCCAGGCGAGCCGAACGGCTCGATCCGTACCCGTTCCGGCCGGATCACGCAAAATGCCTTGCCCAGCCCCTGGGCCACTCCATGCTCGACGCTGAGCGCCGATTCCCCGAGCCGCACCTGGCACTTCGAGGCCGCCAGGCGCTCGACCACCTCGACCGGCATGAGATTCGAGACGCCCAGGAAGTCCGCCACGTACGTGTCGACGGGCTCCTCGTAGATCTCGTGCGGGTCGCCGATCTGGACGATCTTGCCGTTGCGCATGACCGCCACCCGGTCGGACATGGTCAGCGCCTCTTCCTGGTCGTGCGTGACGTACAGGAACGTGATGCCGACCCGCTCCTGCAGCGCCTTGAGCTCGACCTTCAGCGACCGGCGGAGCTTGGCGTCCAGCGCGCCGAGCGGCTCGTCGAGCAGCAGCACGGCCGGGTTGAGCACCAGCGCCCTGGCCAGGGCCACCCGCTGCTGCTGCCCGCCGGACAGCTGGCCGGGCCGGCGCTTGGCGAACGAGCCGAGATGGACCAGGTCGATGGCCTCCCGCACCCGGGTCTCCAGCTCCTTCTTGGGCAGCTTCCGGTTACGCAGGCCGAAGGCCACATTGTCGAACACGGTGAGAAACGGGAACAGCGCGTAGCTCTGGAACACCGTGTTGACGTTCCGCTTGTTGGGCGGAACCATCGTCACGTCGACGTCGTCGAGCAGTACCCGGCCGGACGTCGGCTGCTCGAACCCGGCGATCAGCCGCAGCGTGGTCGTCTTGCCGCAGCCAGAGGGACCGAGCAGCGAGAAGAACTCCCCGCTGGGCACGGTCAGGTCGATCTCGTCGACGGCGAGCTCAACGAAGCGCTTGGTCAGCGACACCAGCTGGATCTGTCCTCCGGCCACTGCTCACTCCCCTCCTGAGCCGCTCCCTGCCGGGTGCCCGCGCCCGCTGGGAACCCAGTCGAACCCTAGCTGCTGGGCGGCGAAATGCATGCTCAGCTCGAAGGCGGTCACCGGGTCGACCACCGGATCCTCGAGCGCTATCTGGATGGCCAGCCCGTCCAGCAGCGCGGACAGGTGGATGGCGAAGGTACCCGGGTCGACTTCAGTGAACTCGCCGGCCTGCTGGCCTTCGGCGACCAGTGATCTGATCGTCTCACGCCAGCGCTCGTCCGACTTCTGCCGGACCGCGGCCACCTCGGCGTGCCTGGCCGCCTGCGCCCAGAAGTCCAGCCAGATCAGCCACGAGTAGTCCGCGTCCGGGTCCGCCTCGGGCAGGCAGCTCATGGCGACGATTTCCTCGATGCGGGCCACGGCGGTCGGCAGCACCGCCATCCGGCGCTGCCCGCTGGCATACCAGCTGTCCTCCGAGTACCTGATGGCCTCGGTCAGCAGCTGGTCCTTGGTCTTGAAGTAGTAGATGACCAGGGCCGGGCTGATCCCGATCCGCTCGGCCACGTCAGCGATCCGGGTTTCCGGGTAACCGCGCTCGGAGATGACTTGAAGCGCCGCGCGCAGCATCTGCTCACGGCGCTGGTCGGCGGTGCCCAGGGCCTCCACGGCCGCACCGGCCTCGTGGGTCATCGGCGACATCCTCCCGGCCTCTTGTCGATACCGTAGCAGGTTTCTAGACTGAACATTCAGTCAACTTGTCCTGCGGGCTCATGACCGCAACTCAGGGAAGGCGGACCCATGACCGCAACATACGACGCCATCGTGGTGGGCGGCGGGCACAACGGGCTGGTCGCCGCCGCATATCTGGCCCGCTCGGGCGCCCGCACCATCGTGCTCGAGGGCCGGCCCAAGACGGGCGGCGCCGCCACCACCGAGGCGCCGTGGCCGGACGCGCCCGAGTACAAGGTCACCAGGCTCTCCTACGTCATGAGCCTGCTGCCGCCGACCATCATCTCGGAGCTTGACCTGGCCCGTCATGGTTACAAGATCTACCCGATGGGCCCTTATTACCAGGCGTTTCCGGAAGGTGGCTCGATCAAGCTATATGCCGACGACGCCAAGCGCAACCACGACGAAGTATCAAAGTGGTCCAAAAAGGACGCCGACGCCATGCCGCGCTGGGATGCCTGGCTCGAGGGGCTGGCTGAGGTCCTCGGCCCGCTGCTGCTGACCGTGCCGCCCGCGATCGGCTCGCGCCGGCCCCGCGACCTGGCCGGCGCCCTCAGGCTGGCCTGGCGCCACCGCGGTCTTGATGTCCGCACGATCGCCGATGTCACCCGGCTCATGACGATGAGCATCGCCGACCTGCTCGACGACTGGTTCGAGTCCCCGCAGGTAAAGGGCGCGCTCGCGGTCAACGGCGTGATCGGGACCTGGGCGGGCCCGGCTGAGCCTGGCACCGCGTATGTGATGGCCCATCACTCCATCGGCGACGTGGGCGATGGTCACCTGGGCAACTGGGGTTTCCAGGAGGGTGGCATGGGCGGGGTCTCGGCCGCCATCGAGGGCGCCGCACGCGCCCACGGCGCGCAGATCCGCACCGGTGCGCGCGTGGCCCGGCTGATCATCGAGAACGACCGGGCAGTCGGCGCGGTGCTGGACAGCGGCGAGGAACTGCGCGCCGGAGTCGTCGTGTCCACGCTGCACCCCCGGACCGCCTTCCTTGAGCAGGTCGGACCGGAATACCTGCCCGACAGCTTCGTCGCCGACATCGAGCACTGGAAGACCCGCAGCGGCGTGGTGAAGATCAACCTGGCCCTGGCCGAGCTGCCCGACTTCACCGCCGACCCGGGATCGCAGCTACAGGAACACCACACGGGCTCGGTGGAGATGGCGCCCACCATGGAGTACATCGAGCGGGCCTTCCAGGACGCTCGCGAGGGACGGCCGGCCCAGTTCCCGTTCTCCGACGGGGTGATCCCGACCACCTTCGACACCAAGCTGTGCCCGGAAGGCAGTCACATCATGTCGCTGTTCACCCAGTGGGTGCCCGCCGACTGGAGCGAGGAGCCCCACACCGGGGAACTCGAGGCCTACGCGGACCGGATGATCGACTGCTACAACGAGCTGGCCCCGAACTTCAAGGCCTCGATCCTGCACCGGGACATCGTCGGCCCGTACCAGATGGAGCACGAGTACGGCCTGATCGGCGGCAACATCTTCCACGGCGAGCTGGCCCTGGAGCAGCTGTTCCACATGCGCCCGGCCCCCGGCTACGCCGACTACCGCACCCCGGTGACCGGCCTGTATTACGGCAGCTCGGCCACCCATGCTGGCGGCGGGGTCTGCGGCATCCCCGGCTGGCAGGCGGCCAAGGCCGCGATCGCCGACAAGAAGGCCGCCCGCCGGTCCGGCCAGCTACGCAAGCTCACCCGGCGGGTATGACAGCAGAAATTAAACGGATGACGCTCCGGGCTCCCGCCACCAGAGCCGCCCTGGCTGCAGCGCCGGAGAAGTCCCATGTCTCCTCCCGGCCGCCCGCCCCGCCCGCCCCGGCCGCGACGCCGGGGACAGCCCCATGACCCGCCCGGCCGCCCGCAGCCAGGCTGCGCTGGCCGCGATGCTGGAGGCCAGGAGCGTCGCTGTGGTCGGCGCGTCGAGCAGGCCGGGCAGCTTCGGCGAGCGGATGCTCGCGGAGGTCGCGGCCAGCCCGGCCGGCCCGGAGATCTACCCGGTCAACCCGCGATACGCCGAGATCCGCGGCCGGCAGTGCTACCCGTCACTCGCCGACCTCCCAGGCCCGGTCGACCTGGTGCTGCTCGGCGTGCCCGACGCGGCGCTCGAAGATCAACTCACGCTGGCCGCCGCCCACGGTGACCGGGCGGCCGTCATCTTCGGCAACGCCCATGAAGACTACAGCGACTTTGAGCCCATATATCCCGATCACCCCGGCACCACCACCAGCGCCACCGGCCACCACGACCCCAGCACCAGCGCCCCCCGCCATCCCGATTCCAACACCAACGCCCCCAGTCACCCCGGCGTTAACACCAGCACCTCTAGCCCCCGCCCCAGCCACGCACCCCGCCTGATGAATCCGGGAATCGGTAAGGAATTTCCTGATGGATTCGGGAATCCATCAGTCGGCGGCGAAAAATTTGGGCGGGCCGGCGCCGTGCGCGCCGGTTCCGATCGAGCGGACTCGGCCGATGCAGCCGATGTAGTCGCGCCGGGGCTGCGCGAGCGGCTGGCGGCGATCGCCGGCTCGGCCGGAATGGAGCTGTGCGGGGCCGGCTGCATGGGCTTCGTCAATGTCGCCTACGGGCTGCGTGCGACCGGTTACATAGAGCCGAACCCGCTGCCCGCAGGCCCGGTGGCGCTGGTTACGCACTCGGGGTCGGTGTTCTCCGCGATGCTGCGGATGCGCAGGGCGATCGGGTTCACGCTCGCGGTCTCTTCTGGTCAGGAACTCGTCACCGCCGCGCCGGCCTACCTGGACTACGCGCTCCGACTGCCGGAGACCAGAGTGCTCGCCCTGGTGCTCGAGGCGATCCGAGAGCCTGCCCTGCTGCGCAGGGTGCTCGGCAGTGCTGCCGAACGCGATATCCCCGTCATCCTCCTCACCGTCGGAAACTCGGTCCGCGGGCGGATGATGGTGGCCGCTCACTCTGGCGCGCTCGCCGCCGCGGACGGTGGCTGGGAGGCGCTGGCCCGGGCCTATGGCGTGCACCGCGTCGGAGATCTGGCTGAGCTGACCGACACCCTTGAACTCTTCGCCGCGCGTCGGCCCGCTGGGCCGTCCCGCCGCCTGATAGCGCCCACGCAGGAAGCCGACGGGACGCCGATTCCGCCGGGCGCAGTCAGCCTGGCACCCGGCGCAGCCAGCCCGGCAATCGGCGCGGGCATCGCCACCGTGCACGATTCGGGGCTGGAACGAGCGCACGCCGCTGACCTCGCCGAGCAGCTCGGCGTGCCGTTTGCCCAGATCGGGGAGGCCACCCGGAGCCGCCTGGCCGAACTGCTCGATCCCGGCCTCGAGCCGGGCAATCCGCTCGACGTCTGGGGCACCGGAGCCGACACCCAGGGGCTGTTCGCCAACTCGCTCGTTACCCTGGCCGACGATCCGTCGGTCGCGGCGGTGGCGCTGGCCGTGGATCTGGTTAGCGAACTCGACGGGGATGACTCCTATCCGCTCGCCATCCTCGACGCGGCGCGGCGTACCGACAAGCCGCTCGTCGTGCTCAGCAACCTGCCGAGCGCGATAGATCAGGACGCCGCGGACCGGCTGCGGCGGGAGCAGATCCCGGTCCTGGAGGGGCTGCGGTCTGGCCTGCTGGCGCTCGGGCACCTCCTCGACCAGACCGGCGCCCGGTCGCGTTTTCCTGCCCCCCGCTCAGGCCAGGACGGGACCGGCGGCCAGAACGCTGACCGCGCCGCCACCCGCTCGGGCTTGGACGGGACCAGCGGCCAGAACGCTGACCGCGCCGCCGCGCCGCGCTCGGGCCGTGACGAGGCCCGCCGCCGCCGCGCAGCCGGCCTGCTCGCCGCTGCGACCGCCGGCGGCGCTCCCCTGCTTGACCTGCTGCGCGAGTACGGGATCCGGTGCGCGACCGCCGCCGCGACCGACACGGCCGGCGGCGCGCTGACGGCCGCCGAGGCGGTCGGTTATCCCGTGGTCCTGAAGACCGACGAGCCGGGCATCCCGCACAAGTCGGACGCCAGGGGGGTGATCCTCGGCGTCAGCGGGCCGGGCGAGCTGGCGGTCGCCTATGCCGACCTGGCTCACCGGCTCGGACCCCGGGTACTGGTCTGCGAGACGATCCCGGCCGGCGTCGAGCTGGCGCTCGGCATCGCCCGCGACCCGGAGCTTGGGCCGCTCATCGTGGTGGGCGCGGGCGGGGTTCTGGTGGAGGTCCTTGCCGACCGGGCGGTCGCCCTGCCGCCGGTCGACGAGCCGACCGCCGCGCAGCTGATCAGCGAACTGAGGATCGCCAGCTTGCTGCACGGTTTTCGCGGCGCGGCGCCGGCCGACCTCGATGCCATCGTCGGCGCGATCACCGGCCTGTCCGCGCTCGCCTGCGAGCTGGGCGACGAGCTTGACGCACTCGACGTGAACCCGCTGATCTGCGGGCCCGCGGGCGCCGTGGCCGTCGATGCGCTCGTCATCGGGCGCGGCTCAGCGGTCGGCCAGCTCATCGGTGGCGGCCTGGCCGGCGCCGGCCGTGCGGCGCAGGAAATCGGCGAGTAGCTCGAGCTCAATGTCGGCATACCCGGCGCAGATCTCGTCCAGGAGCGCGTTCATCCCCGAGTAGAGCCGGAAGATCTCGGCGCCGCGTTGTCGCACGGCCCGGACCGTGACCGCGCGGCGGTCCGGCGCCTCCGGGTCGCGCTCCCGGGTGACCCAGCCGCCGCGCTGGAGCCGGTCCAGGATGCCGGTCATCGTGGCCGGGTGCAGGCCCGCCCGCCGGGCCAGGACGGTCGGGCTCAGTGGCCCCTGACGGGCAATGAGATCAAGGCAATCCAGGTCAACGTCCCGGAGCTCAAGTTTCGCGCCGACGTGATGGTTGAGCAGCGACAGCTGGTTGCTCAGCTCGCGAAGGGACTCCTTGATCGCGCTCGTCAGCCGCCTGCGCCCCCGCGCAGTCTCGGGGCCGCCGGACTCCGCCTCGCCTGATATTTTGGAATCCATATGATATGCTCCTGATGTTGTATGAAACTCAGAGGAGAAGCTTACCCCGCACCGGGGCAGGCGCTCAGCCGAAAGGGCCATTCATGATCTTGGTTACCGCAGCGACCGGGTACGAGGGACGCGGCAGATGAAACTCACGATCTTCGCGGCGACCGGAGGCATCGGCCGGCAGCTCCTAGAGCAGGCCATCGCCTCGGGTCACGACGTCACGGCCGTGGTCAGGAACCCGGCCAAGCTCGCGGCCGCAGGTTTTGTCCCCGCGGAGCGGACCGCCGCGCAGGGCGCGGGCTTGCGCGTCGTCGCTGCCGACCTGGCCGCGGACTCACCGGCGCTTGAGACAGCCGTCGAAGGAGCCGACGCGGTGCTGTCCGGGCTCGGGCCCCGGTCGAAATCCGAAGCCGGCGTCGCCACCCGGGGCACCCGGGCCATGATCGGGGCCATGCAGGCCACCCAGGTCCGGCGCATCGTGGTGGTCAGCGCCGCTCCGATCGGGACCGTGCCGTCGCCCGGCCGCCCCAGCCCGCCCAGACACGATCCGGGTGACGGATTCTTCATGCGGCACCTGTTCAGCCAGCTGCCGAAGCTCGCGCTCCGGCAGCATTACGCCGATCTGGCCCAGATGGAGGACGCGCTGCGGGACAGCGGCCTGGACTGGACCATTGTGCGGCCGCCCAGGCTGACCAGCAAGCCGCTGACCAGTACCTACCGGACGGCCTACGAGCAGAACCTGCGCGGCGGCTGGTCGGTGTCCCGCGCCGACGTGGCGCAGTACATGCTCCGGGCCGTCGGGCAGCCCGAGACGATCAAGCACATCGTCGGCATCGCCGGCTGACCGCGACGGTGCGGTCAGCCGGCGATGCCGGCCGCGGTTTACTGCACGGGCCGCTGGCTATCGCCCGTCCTCAGACTGAGTACGAGTTGTGCAGACGCGGCGCCTGCAGCGGCGAACTCGGGTACACCGCGGGAAGGGTGTCCGGGTTGACGAACGTGCTGCCGGTCGGGCCGGCCACGACTGCCTCATGCAGCGCGCTGCCCCGCAGCAACTGCTTCCAGGACAGGAACCATTCGGTCCAGCCATCATCCCAGTAACCAGCCACCGGGCTGCCGGTAACGGTCACCGGATCGCCGGGCAGCTCCATGTTGTAATAGGTCTCGGCGTGCTGGGGCGAGGTGTTGACGCAGCCGTGGCTGACGTTCACGTAGCCCTGCTCGCCGACCGACCAGTACGCGTCGTGGATGTAGACGCCGCTCCAGGTGAACCGGACCGCCCAGGGCACCTCCAGGCTGTACCCGGGGCCCACCATGAGGGTCGGATTGCCCTTCTCGATCGTCAGGTAGGTCCCGTTCGGCGTGTCCATGCCCGGCCTGCCGGTGCTGATCGCCCAGTCACCGAACAAATGGCGCTTGTAGTACACCTTCATGTAGTGGGTGACCGTGCTCGCCACGACGATCAGCGAGGGACCGATCCGGAAGGTCTGGCTGAGGTTGTGGATGCCGTAGACACCCCGGGCGGCCTCCACGCCCTTGAAGTGCCCTTCGACGCTTACCACGGTGTGCGAGGGCCAGTAGACGCGCGGCCTGAATTCCAGCGTCTGGTTACCGTCCCAGTACCAGGCACCCACGACCGGCTTGGAGGTCACCAGGCTGAGCGAGCTCTCGACCGCGGCCTTATGGGTGACCGGGCGGTTGAACGTCAAGACGATCGGCATGCCGACGCCGTAGCTCTGCTGGTAACCCTCGATGATCGAGGCGCTGAAGGTCTTGCGCGGCTTCAGCGTCTGGAACGTGCTCGTCGCCGTGACCCGCTTGCCGCCTGCCCCGACCGCGGTCGCCGTCACCGTGTAGGTGTGCGACGGGTTCAGCAGCCCCTCACTGTGCCAGGCTGTCTTGCTGCGGCTGATCAGGCCGGCCATCGGGTCGCCGACGGCCCGGACGACGACGCTCCGCAGCTTGCCGTGTTTCGCTGTTACCGTAACCCCGGCACTGGGGCTGACATTCTGCGTACCGCTCGCTGGCGTGATCGTTAGCTGCGCGGCGGGCGGCGGATTGCTGTGGCCGCCCAGTGCTGAGCAGGCTGTCGCCGTAAGGACCAGTGCGGTCCCCGCCGCGATGATCACCAGCCGGCTGCCTGGCCGAGCAGAGCCTGGCCCGAGCAGAGCCTGCCCGAGCAGAGCCGGCATTGTGTTGCTTCACCCCGAAAACCCCCGACCTAATCCCCGTCACCCATCCCCGTGACCCCAATCCCCCGATGGGGCCAGGACCTTTCCCGGGAAGGGGTACCCTTTGGACCGGTCAGCATGCACGTTTGGCCATTTGCCGACGCGTTCGTGGTTTCTTCATGGCTCGTTCATGACAATCGTTTATGCTCCCGTTGTCCCGCCCGCCCCCGATGGCGATACCTGCGTCATGGCAGGGTGGGGTTATGGGTGCTGACGACTTCCCGCGCCGTTTCGCCTGCACCGGCCGGTTCATGTACGGCCGGCCGGGCGAGTTCACGGTGTCGCCGGATGGCGGCCGGGTGGTGTTCCTGAGGTCTGAGGCCGGCACGGACCCGGTGACCCGGCTACGAGTGCTTGACCTCGACAGTGGCCAGGACCGGGGCCAGGACCGGGGCCAGGACCGGGGCCAGGACCGGCTGGTTGCTGATCCTGACGTGCTGCTCGGCGGGGGCGCCGAGGATCTCCCCGCGCAGGAGCGGGCTAGGCGCGAGCGGTCCAGGCAGGCGGGCGGCGGGATCATGGCGTACTCGACCGACCGCGAAGTACGGCGCGCCGCGTTCGCACTGTCCGGGCGGCTGTGGTCGGCCGACCTGATCTCGGGGGCCGTGGCCGAGATCGAGACCGTCGGGCCGGTCATCGATCCGCACATCGATCCGGCGGGCCAGCGGATCGGCTACGTCTGCGACGGCGCCCTGCGGGTGGTCGGGTTCGATGGCAGCGCGGACGCCGAGCTGGCCGCGCCCGAGGCGCCTGATGTCAGCTACGGCCTGGCTGAGCACGTCGCCGCGGAGGAAATGGGCCGGTCGCGGGGTTTCTGGTGGTCGCCGGACAGCGACCGGCTGCTCGTGGCACGGGTCGACATCGCGGCCGTGCGGCGCTGGTACATCGCCGATCCCGCCAATCCCCAGAATGCACCGCGTCAGATTGCCTATCCGGCCGCGGGAACGGCGAACGCGGACGTCTCGCTGTGGCTGGCCGGGCTGGATGGCGAGCGGACCGAGGTCCGCTGGGACCGGGCGGAGCTGGAGTACCTGGTGAACGTCTGCTGGGGGCCGCGCCTGCTGATCGTCGTGCAGAGCCGGGACCAGCGGCTGGTGCGGGTCCTGCAGGTCGATCCGGCCTCCGGCCGGACCGAGCTGGTTCGCGAGGAACGTGACGACACGTGGGTAGACGTCCCGCCCGGGCTGCCCGCGACCACCGCGTCCGGTGGCCTGGTATGGATCACCGCCGTGGGCGACAGCTACCGGCTGCTGGTAGACGGCCGCCCGGTCACCCCGCCCGGGCTGCAGGTCAGGGAGGTGCACGACGTCGATGGCGACACCGTGCTGTTCAGCGCGTCAACGGACCCGGTGCAGACCCATCTGTGGGCGCATGACCCGCGCGCCGGGCTGGTCCGGCTGACCCGGGCACCGGGCGTGTACGGGGGCACGCGGGCCGGGGGCGTCACCGTGGTGACGCAGCAATCACTGGACCATGACGGCACGCTGGTGCGCGTCGAGCGGGACGGGGCGAAGATCGCCCAGATCCCCGGGCGCGCCAGGCCGCTCGGCCTTGATCTCCGGATCGAGCTGCTCCGGGCCGGCCCGCGGGAACTAGCGACCGCCGTGCTGCTGCCGTCCTGGCATGAGCCCGGCGCCGGCCGGCTGCCGGTCCTGATGGACCCCTACGGCGGCCCGGCCCTGCAGCTGGTGGTGCACGCCAGGACCTGGTGGTTCGGCGTGGCGCAGTGGTTCGCCGAGCAGGGGTTCGCGGTCGTCGTCGCCGACGGCCGCGGCACGCCAGGCCGTGGCCCGGCGTGGGACCGCACGGTCCGCAGCGATATCGCCGGGCCGCCCCTGGACGACCAGGTCGAGGCGCTGCAGGCGGCCGCGGACCGCTATCCAGACCTCGATCTTGACCGGGTCGGGATCCGCGGGTGGTCATTCGGCGGGTTCCTCGCCGCGCTCGCGGTGCTGCGGCGCCCGGACGTGTTCCACGCCGCCATCGCCGGCGCGGCCATTTCTGACCAGCGGCTGTACGACACTTACTACAAGGAGCGGTTTCTCGGTCATCCGGCCACCGAGCCCGGGAACTACGAGCGCTGTTCGCTGTTGCCCGAGGCCGCCAAGCTGGAGCGGCCGCTCCTGCTCATCCACGGGCTGGCCGACGACAACGTGATCGCCGCGCACACGCTGCGTTTCTCCGCGGCCCTGCTGGCGGCGGGGCGGCCGCACGCCGTGCTACCGCTGCCGGACACGACGCACATGCTCGCCCAGCCCGAGGTCGCAGAGAATATGCTCCGGCTTGAACTTGACTTCCTGCGGCGCGCACTTGGCTGACATGTACCGGTGAACCTGCGCATGACCGGGATCCGAGGGCGACTGGCGATGCTGACCCGTTTCAAGTCAATCCAGGCCACGATGCTCGCCGCAGCTATCGCGGCTTCGTCAGCCTGCGCGGCCGCCACCGCGCCGGCCAGCGGCCCCACCGGCGGCTCCGCGCACACCGCCACCCGGTCCGCGCGGCTGTGCGGGTCCCTGGCCGGCCGTAGCCCGCACGTCACCAAGGTGCTGTGGATATTCATGGAGAACCGCTCCTACGGCCCGGGGGCCAGCGAGATCCCGGGCAGCCGGTCCGACCCCTACATCCGGCGCACCCTGATCGGGCACTGCGGGAGCACGTCGGATTACCACGCGGTCACGCATCCCAGCTACCCGAACTACCTGGCCGCGACCAGCGGCAGCACCCACGGCTATGCCCTCGACTCGCTCCGCTACTTCCGCGTTCCCAACATCTTCGGCCAGGTCAACCCGGCCTGGCGCAGCTACGAGGAGTTCATGCCGGCCGGCTGCGACCACGCCGCCCAGACCGGGAGCGCGGCCACCAGGCACTTCTACGTCGGCAGGCACAACCCGGCTGCCTCCTACTCGTCGCTGCCGGTCGGCGCTCCGGACCGCGGGGACTGCAGGAAGTATGACGAGCCGCTCGGCACTACCGCCTCGGGCCCGCTGGTCGGTGACGTGCGGGCCGGGCGGCTGCCCAGGTTCGGCTTCATCACGCCGGGCCTGTGCGACGACATGCACGCGCTGCCGGTCGGTGACCCGGGCTGCCCGGACCAGATCGCGGCCGGCGACGCGTGGCTGGCGAGATGGATACCGATCATCACCGCCGGTCCCGACTACGCCCGCGGCCGCCTGGTCATCGACATCACCTGGGACGAGGGCAGCGGCGGCACGGCCGGCGCGGACTGTGTCGCGTCCCGGGCCGCCAACTGCATCGTTCCCGACATCGTGATCTCGCCGTACACCAGGCACGTGCTCTCGGGCACCGACTTCTCCCACTACTCGCTGCTCAAGATGACCGAGAAACTCCTGCACCTGCGTTACCTGGGCGCGGCCGCCGCTCGCAGCACCAACGACCTGTGCGTCCCGTTCGGGCTGTGCCCGGGATAGCCGGGCCGGCCTACAGCGCGGACGCCGGGGCCGCGTCGAGCGCCTCGATGGTCTGCGCGAAGGCGAGGATCTGGCCGTACATCAGCCGCAGATCGACCTTGTCGAGGTCGAGCAGGTCCGGGCGCTGCGCATCCCCGGCTTGCAGGAGATAGGTGGGGAGCGGGCACAGCGAGACGGTGCCGAGCCCGGCCGCGTACAGCGGAGCTCCCTCGCCCAGGTAGAGCGGGAAGGCGGCTTCGGGCCGCACGGTGGCCACCGGATAGTCGGGCCAGCCGAGCTCGTTGACCGCGGCGACCGCAGCCAGGTAGGCGTCCTGCTCGGCGTTGGCCGGGCTGGTGATGTCCCGCTGCATGGCGTACGTGGTGCCCCAGTCCGCGCCGCCAGTGGCCACGTACTGCCCGGTCACCGGGTCGTTCGTCCACATGGTGGCGCCGAGGTGCTCGACGGTCACGCCCAGCGTGGCGGCCTGGTAGATCTCCGGGTGGTCGAGCATCCAGACGCTGATGGCGTCGTTGCCGACCTCGTCGTTCTTGGGGTCCGGGATCGCCTGGGTGAACTGAGGCAGCTGGAAGTGCCCGGTCACCAGGGCGAAGTACATGTCGTTGTTCCGGGCGGGCAGCCCGGCCAGGTGCCGGGCGAGCGCGATCAGCCCGAGCCCGCCGTTCTCCTCGACGGCGTTCGGCCCGTCGGTGTGGGTGTTGATGATGATGTTCTGGCCGGTGTTCCCCGAGCCCTTCAGCCAGCCCCAGACCGTCTCGGTGGCGGCGCCGGCGGTGATATCAGCGGTCAGCACGAGCGTCGCGCTCGCCTGGCCGCTCGCGGCCAGCCCGGACAGCTGCGTGCCGGTCGAGTCACCCACCCACACCGCCGGGCAGCCGGGATCGCCAGCGGCCGGGAGGCCGGATGCGGCGGGATATGGCGTGATAAACGGGTTGTACTGGTTGATGACCTCGTCATCGGGCATCCCGGTCCAGGCGCAGACCACGCCTGCCACCCCGGCATTCCTCGCGTCGAGCAGCGGAACCGGCTCGAATATGCCCTGCCAGGCGGGATGGGTCAGCGCCGCCGCGTAGGCCGTGTAATCCGCGGCGGCCTGAGCGGATGTCTGGCCCGGCTGGTAGCCGCCTTCCGCGCTCTGGCCCAGGTCCAGGTCGAATACCGACGGCGCGGTCCGCACCAGGGCGATCCCGCCGCGCGCCGGAGCCCAGAAGGCCGAGGTGTAGCCGCCGGCGGGCGGGTAGCTGCCGAGATCGACGAGAGTGCCGGTCACGCCGCCGGGCGGGGTCTGCCCGGAGTAGGGGTAATAGTAAGTGAGCGGTACCGGACCCGACGGGCCCACGGTCGCGGGGACGCTGACCCGGAGGGCGAAGTCGCGGGCCAGCCAGCGGCTGAAGGTAAGCCGGTCGGTCCGCATCCTGAAGCCAGGGACCGCGGAGAACTGCTCAGTGAGCCAGTCCACATATCCGCAGTGACCGGTGCTGCCGGTATAGCGGGTTCCGAACCGGACGAGCTGTTCCTGCCATCGCCGCACTTCCCGCGGGCCGGGCAGGCCCGTGGCCGGGCCAGTGCGGCGGGACGTACCGGTGCGCGCGGCGGCTAACGCTTGCGCTGGCGGGGCACCCAGGCCGAGAGCGCCGACGGCGGCCGCGCCCGCGGCGGCCGCGCCCGCGCCCGTCAGGAACCGCCGCCTGGGCCAGCCGGGCCCCTGCGGCACACCATTGCGATCTCCCATGACGCCTCCACCGGCTGCCGTCCCGTTACCGCGCATAAGCATCATGCTCCGATATCGGCGCGTCCGACAGGTGCCGATCGCGGGCATATGTGACCGCCGCGACGGCGCTGCTCCGGTGGCTGATGCCGTCCGGGATCTGCCGCCGGGCCCGGCGGCCGCGAGCGGAAGGCGGCCGTGATCGTGCCCGGGACCCTCGTGAGGACCTCCGCCCCTGACCGGCTCGCTGCCGCGCGGGTCTGATGAAGGCTGAGGGGTCGTGTGGCTATATCTCTTTGCATTGAAAGGCGCTGATAGCCATGTCATCTTCGGTGAAAGGAAGGAAAGACTGGCCGGCGGTCCTGTCGCTGGGCTTTAACATCGATCGTATTGGCAGACGGAGAAAGCCGATATGGATCAACATCCTGTCCCTGGGGATACTGCTGCCGGTTTTCGCGATGTGGGGACTGGCCCGGGCCTTCACCACCCCGACCGGCATCGGCCTCTGGGCGCTGGCGGCCGGGATGTACTTGTTCACGATGTTCGGCGTTACGCTGGGGAACCATCGTTACTGGACCCACCGGGGCTTTGAGGCCAGATTCCCGCTGCAAGTTGTGCTCGCCGTGGCGAGCGGGATGTCGATGGAAGGCGACATCCAGCAATGGGTGATGAACCACCGCGCTCACCACCGTTTCGCCGATGTGGTCGGCAAGGATCCGCACTCGCCTTACGAATATCCGGGCTGGCGGGGCTACAAAGGCCTGGCGTGGGCGCAGGGCGTCTGGCTGTTCTTCGTATACGAGCGGCCTGCCGAGTACACGCTGCACCGCGATCTGGCCGGCGACCGGCTCGTGCAGTGGCAGCGCCGGGCGTTCCCGTTCCTGGTGGTGGCGAACTTCCTCGTGCCGCTGGCGTTCTACCCCCTGTTCGGGTGGAATTCGGTACTGATAGCCGGAGCGCTGCGCACCGCGGCCCTGATGACGTCGACCGGTTTCGTCAACTCCGTGTGCCACAAATGGGGCAGCCGGGCCGTCGACAGCCGCGGGCAGGAGTATCGCGCCGACGACAGCCGCAACAACGTGCTGGTGGCAGTGGTGGCCGGCGGCGAGGGCAACCACAGCTGGCACCACGCCGACCCCGCCTGCCCCCGGCACGGCCGCAAGGTCGAGCTGGACGCCGAGGCCCTGGCCGCCGGAGCCAGGCCCGATCGTGGCTGGCGTCCCGATGCCACCTGGAGGCTCATCCAGCTCCTGGCCATGGTGGGCCTGATCTACAAGGTGAAGAAGCCGAGAGTGAAGGTCTACTTCGCGGACAAGCAGCTGATCCCCGGCCAGTCGCTCCGGCAGACCCATCTGGACTGGCACATCGAGGAGCCGCAGGATCTGCGGGAACTCGTTGCGTCATGACTTCGAGACTGACCGGGTCTTCACTATCCGCGGTTGGCATTTGAGCGCAGACTTGATCGCGATGGTGGTCTCTTCGGATGCAGCGGGGAGGTGCTGGCGGTTGGGGCTGACCTGGAAGGATCTCGTGTCTGGGGTCACCATTCTGGTGATGATCCTGGTGTACGCGTGGTTTGAGTATGGAACGACCATGCTGCTGCTCTCCAGCGCGTGGGCCGCCAGCGCCGTGGAACTAGTCCTCGGCTGCATCTGCGCCGTGTGCGCCGCCGGTGATTTGCATACCAGGCCGCAGCCGCGGCCGGGCAGGATCGTCCGGAGGATCACGACCGTGCTCGGCACGATCGCGCTCCTGGCCGGGCTGGCCGGGCTGATCGGTAACAGCGGCCATGCGGTCGAGGTCGTGGTCGTGGCCACGACCTTCTTGTGGCTGACGGGCACCCTCTGGCACGTGCTCTCGATCGGATCCGAGCCGTGAGCCAGTCGGACGTCAGTGCTTCCAGTCGGTTACCAGCGAGTATCGCGTCAGGGTGAAGTTCATGGGTACTCCGTCCGTGGAAGCAATTTCCCAGCCGAAGTTGACCTGTGTCAGCGTGGCGGAGCGGCTCAGATATCCGTGGCCTGCCAGCCAGAGCAGGGCGGCGAGCAGATGGGCCTTGCCCGTGGTCTGCTGCTTGCCGGACAGCACGAAGCTGTACATGTCCTGGCCGCTCTGCCAGACGGCGAACTTCTCCCCGTAGAGACGGATCCTGGCCACGACGCTGCCAGCCGGTGTCTGCCTGTGGTTGTCAACCCACATCATGACCTCGATCTGGTAGTTGTTCAGCCAGAGGTCATATGCGGCCTCGGCGTCGAAGTTAGCCGCGGCAGGCATTGACTGAGTGAACGTGCTCCGGAGGCTCCGCAGGGAAGTGAACCTCGGGTTGCTGTAATTCTTCTGGACAGACGGGTAAGTCTTGACGCTGGTCGTGTTCGCCTGCTTGGATTCGACGCCCCAGTCCCGGTATGAATTAGCCCAGATGGTCTGAGGGCCCGCCTCGGAGGTGTTCCACTCGTTATTGTAGACGTCGAATGCGCCATCCTTCCATGTCCCGAAAGGAGCGCTCGACTTCCAGGCCGGGTGCGGGGGAATGGCAGCCTGCGCCGAGGCGGGCAGAGCTGTGACAATAGCCAGGCCCGGGGCGGCCAGCGCTCCGGCGACAAGAACGGGCAGCCACCGATGTCGCGGCTTTAAGAACGATCGCATTACCTGCTCCTTTCGAAGTCGGATCTTCAGGCACGCGAACTTGCTAAGGCACGCTAGCAGCGATGCATCCGGGTCGGAGCGCAAAGCGGCCAAATAACCACCAGAGCCGCGTCGCGACACAGCAGCGCCGCGCGGTCAGCAGCGCCACGCGGTCAGCAGCGCCACGCGGTCAGCAGCGCCACGCGGTCAGCAGCGCGCCTCGCCGAGGCGGGCCGGGAGCCCGAACGCCCCGAAGAGCCGGCCCTCGTCCTGGATCGAGAGGAAGGTATGCAAGCCGGTGATCTTGCCGCCCGAGATCTCGACCAGCTGCAGCGCCCAGGGCACGTGGCCGCCATCCGGGTCCAGGTGGTACTGGCCGAAGGCGGCGCAGCCGTTGGCGTAGGTCGGCACGAGGCGCGAGCCACGGCAGTGGCTCGGCCCTGGCTCGGCCATCCAGCGGCCGATGTTGGCCGCGCCCTTGATCCACAGGGCGAACGGGGGCATGGTCTGGAGCGCGTCCTCCGACAGCAGCGACACGAGCCGATCGATGTCATAACGCTCGAACGCGTCCACGTAGCGATGGAGCAGCGCCGCTTCCGGATCGTCCAGAGGTGCGGGCCGGGCGTCGAATGGCAGTGCGCGCAGCGCGCCGCGGGCCCGCTGCAGAGCGCTGTTGACCGCCGGCACGCTCATGTCGAGCAGCCCGGCGACCTCGGCCGCCTGGAACTGCAGCACCTCCCGGAGGATGAGCGTGGCGCGCTGGCGAGCGGGCAGATGCTGGAGCGCGGTGAGGAACGCCAGCCGCACGGACTCCCGGTCCTGCGCCCGCTGGGCCGGGTCGAGAACCTCCGACGGCGGCCGCCCGTCGGGAAGCGGGGTAATCCACGTGGCGTCGGGAAGAGGCTGGCCGAGCAGCGACTCATCCGGAGGGGACGGAGGCCCCATCTCCATGGGCATGGCTCGGCGCTGGGGCTGGCGCAGCATGTCGATGCAGACGTTCGAGGCGATCCGGTAGAGCCACGAGCGGACACCGGACCGGCCCTCGAACGACTCGGAATTCCGCCAGGCCTTGAGCAGCGTCTGCTGTACGGCGTCCTCGGCCTCGAACGCCGAGCCGAGCATCCGGTAGCAGTAACCGGTGAGCTCACGGCGGTACTGCTCGAACGTATCCTCAAGGTCGGGAGCGGTTCTTACCGGCACAGGTCGGCATCATACCGAGTCCGGATGACCACTGAGCTCTGCCGGGGCTGTGGCCGCCCGCCGTGGTATCCGGCCGCGACCCGGCAACCAGCTACCAGCTGCCAGGCTGCTGCCAGCTGTTGTCCGCCTGCTGCCAGCTGCCGTCAGCCTGCTGCCAGCTGCCAGGCTGCTGCCCTGGATAACCTGGCTGGAACTGCCGCCGGTGGTAGAACGGGGCTGAAGCTCTGCTCCAGATGAGCACGATCACGCCGACACCGATCAGCCAGATGAGGCCGGAGACGATCAGCGCGACGCCCGGGTCCAGCGCGGCCAGGCCCAGGATGGCCAGCGTGTCGATGCCGAAGAACACCGACGAGACCACCCTGGCCCAGTTCCGACCCCGGCCGAGGGCCCAGGCCATCCAGAGCCACAAGCCGAGAGAGACCAGGGCACCCGCCACTTCGCCCACGAGGCGGCCGACCTCGGCTGTCTGCAGCTGGGCCGGGGTGAGACCTGGATTCGCGGCCGCGAAAGCCGCCTTGAAGCTGCTGTATAGCGCCAGGTTGATCACCACGCCCAGCGCGGTCAGCCCCGCTGCGACGTACATGAGCTTGACTGCGGTCCGCACCGGGCGGGGCGGCTGCATGGGCTGAGCTTCCTGAGGGGGCCCCCAGGCCGGGTACGGCTGATACATCGCGGCTCCTTGTCCGGGAACGTGCGCGCTCGGTATCCGGTCAGAGCGCCCTGACAGGCGGGTCCCCCATGGTAAAGGGGAGCTCACCGGAGGTATCGGCAAATGGCTCACGATCTGGCTGCCTTCGGTGATTATTTCCGGCGCAACGGCTAGCACCCGGCCGCCATGGCCGGCCTGGCCGCCATGGCCTGGCTGGCCACTGCCCGGACGTTCACGGTTGTCTCCGGTAGCGGCTCGTGAGCGGCTCGGGAGGACGCCGTGAGGGCTCACGGCGGGTTCAGCGGGTGCTCGCGCAGTCGGGAGTGAGCGCGAGGGCGCATACAGGCAGGTGACCGGCGGGGGTCGCCGGCGTCGCGCCTGGCGCGGCATTCGCGAATGGGGAAGATCATGCCAAACGACGTGGGAACCACTCCGTGCACGCTCGAACCCCGGCCCCACATCTGGGATCTAGGCGGCACGATGACCGCCACCTTCGCCGATAAGTCCGACCCGACGTCGCCGACCGGATATATCGATTCCGACCAGGTACTGGAGGTTACGGTCACGGTCACGCTGACCGGCAGGATCCGTTACTACCTGTGTGACACGCAACTGTGCGTGTGCCTGGCGTTCACGGCCTGCGGGTGCGGTCCGTCGGGAGACTTCTGTCAGTGGATCGAGCTTGTGGGTGACTACAGCCCGTGCAACACCGACACGTACGTGTTCGTGATCGACGTGCCCGCCGGCACGTTCAACCCGGGCGAGTGCGGGCGGGAGTACACCGTATGCATCACCCTTGGGTCAAAGGACTGCTGCGGCAAGGTCGGGTACGTCTTCGGCAGCTGCGAGGAATTCACCATCACCGTGTCGCCGCCGCAGACGGAATGACCGACGCCGGGTAGCCCGGGCACCACCTCGACGCGTGATGTCACGAGGAAACCGGGGACGAGACCACATTCCCCGGCAGCGAGCCGACGGATTGGGTGAGGTGGATAATCGGCCGGCTCGGGTCGGCGCAACCGCCGTCCGAGCCGGCCGACGCCCGGCGTCGGTGGTGTCGATGGAACTCATCGACGTTGCGGTGGTGTTCGGGCCCGAGCGGCGGTGAGCCCACCGCCAGGCTCGGCCGACCCTGCGCACCGGATCTGGTCGTAGACGCGAATGGTCTGCGCGGCCGGTGTGATCCCCAGCTCGCTGGTCAGGGCTTCGGTGCAGGACCGGTACGCGGCGGCGGCCATGGAGCGGGCACCGGTCTGCGCATGGCAGCGCATCTTGAGCACCGTGGCGTCCTCGTTCCACGGCTCCATGCTCAGCACCGGGTCAACCACGGCGAGGGCCAGTCCATAGTCGCCGCGCCGGGCGAGTAGCTCGCCCAACTGGATGCTGAGCAGAACGAAGCGGGCACGAAGTCGGTTGCGCTCCGTCGTGGCCCACTCCGCGTCAGTGGCCTGGCACAGGAAATCGCCGCGATAAAGCTCCAGAGCCTCCCGGGACAACTCGATCGCCTCGTCGGTCCGCTGCGCGGTGAAGCTGTGCACCGCAGTCGACACGAGATCATCGAATTCCTCGACGTCGACCCAGATGGGCACCTTGTGATCGATCCCGTACCCGCCGTCGAGGCAGACAACGGGCGAGCGGTCGGGGTCGATGGCGCGCAAGGTGCTGCGCAGCTCATAAACTCCCTGGTGCAGCCGGTGCCGCCCGTTGTCCTGGTCAGCGTCTGGCCAGACTGCGGCGATCAGCTCGTCTCGCGGCACGCTGCGGTGGCGGTGGGCGGCGAGGAACTGCATCACCGATCGCGTCCGCTGCCCGCGCCAGTGCGTCACCTGCCGCCCGTCAATCGAGAGTTCGAAAGCACCCAGCATGCGCACGGCCAGAACACTGGCCGCGTCGCGGCCAGGCCCGGGTCGTGGCGACAGTGTCAGCCCACCCGCACGGGTCGGCGCCGAACCCGGTCCAGGCTGCTCGACGAGCTTGTCCAGCAGATCCAGCACATGCCGCAGCCGGGCCATTGCCCTCGACTCGCTCAAGGCCAGCTGCTCGTACTCCCCCTCCAGCTCTCGCAGGCGGCCGGCCAGTTCCTGCCACTCGGCCAGCGCCCGGCGGCCCATCGTCACCGCGCTGATCAAGGTCTCGTCACCGGCCTGCGCCGCGCTGTCCTCCATCTGTCCGAGTAGGCGAACAACGGCCCGCGGGGTGAACCGGTGACGTACCAAACCCCGCGATTCCCGTTCGCGGTCCTCGTTTACGGCAGACATGCCCGGCCCCGCTCAGCTGACCGGCCACCCGGCGAGGGGAAATCCCACCCGGCCAGCGCGGCCGCCCGGGTGCGCGGACCACACGGTGCGGCGCGGCGTGTCCGGTCCAGCCTGGCGCTTTGCATGTCAGCATCCCCGCCATTCGTCCTAACCGGCTGCCTCACATATTTACATATTTCTCCACCGGTTGAGCACGGCGCGCACCGTTCTCAAATTCCGACCCTCCACCCGGAGTCGCGCGTGCGTGACCTCCCTGTGCGGTGGCCCGACAGGCTTCGGGGCCTGCTGTGCCGCCTGCGGTCAACGTATTCCCGGAAAGCTCGGCCAGCAAGAGGTCCGCCGACCGAATTACCGGATCTGCCGGCTGACATTTCCGACTGACATAAACGACCCGGACAGCAGCGATCCAACGAGGACAAACATTGACGTCTGGTCAGCGGACGAGACTGCCGACAATCGCGAGGGCACGAACTCCTAAAGCGGGTCATCGCCCTTCGCTCCTTTCCTATCATGGGTGGTCGGGATAAGCTCGCAATGATCACGGGAAGGACCTTAAAGTCTCATGAGTGACTTCTCCGGCACGCGCCGGTTCCCTGAGACGGAACACAACAGCAGGCTTCAAGCGACCGCGGTTGCAAGCGTGATAACCGGAGTCGTGGTGCTGGCCGTGAGTGCCTTCCTGTTGTCCTATGCCCGGATCCACGAGATCGCTGTGTCCGCGGGGGTTTCTCCAGGACTTGCAGGACTATATCCGCTGAACTTCGATACGACGCTGGTGGTCGCGTGCGTAACCGCGCTGGCACTGCGGGGCGCCGTGTGGTGGATGCGGGGCTACGCGGCACTTTCTATCATGATCTTGCTGGCTGTCGTTGCCGTGGCAGGGGCACTGCAGGCGGCGGACATTAACCTCCCGCGGCGGCCCACGGCAGCCACTCTGGCCGCGATGCCCTGGGCACTCTTCTTGCTCGGATTCGGCCTGTGGCTATTGATGTTAAGACACCAGCGCACGGTACGTGCCGTGGCCCTGCCAGGCGATCCGGGCAATGGGAAAAGATCAGCAGGCAGGGCGGGCCCGCGGGAACCGGCGGTAAGTCAGCGATCCGCTGGGTCAGGCCCTCGGGACGCTGCCCCAGACACCCCCGACGTCGCACTCACCCCCGCAGAGCCGACGCCAGCCAGCCCCAGCCCGGACTCCCGCACCCCAGACGTCGGGCTCACCCCCGGCCCTGGCCATGAGCACCGCCACGGGCACGGGCACGGGCACGGGCACGGGCACGGCGATGGTGACGGCGATGGTGACGGCGGCAGCGACTGATCCGGTATCAGCGGAACTGCCGGCGGTTACGTCGGCCGACGGTCGGCAACCACCGCTTCACCGCCAACGTCCCGGGACTCACCGCTACACGTTGAGGGCCATCCGGTCGATGGACTCGACCTCGAAGACCATCTGAGAAGACCATCTGATCAGCCAGGACATCAGCGAGAGCTAGAAGATGACGTAGACCTTGCGGATCTGCTCGTGGATCTGCCAGGTCCCCGCCCAGCCGCGCGGGAAGACGGCGGTATCGCCGGGGCCGATGTCCTGCGGCGCGCCGCCGTCCGGCGTCACGGTCATCCGGCCGGCCACGATGTGGACGAACTCGTGCGTCTCGAGCTTCCAGTAGGACGGGCCCGGCGCGCACTCCCAGACCCCGACCTCCCGCTCGCCGTCCTGCCAGAGCGTGAGGCCGCGGGTGGCCATCGGATCCCCGGTGGCCTCCTCCAGGGGACCCCAGTCCTCCAGCTCGGCGGTGACGGCAGAGGCGAGAAACGGGGTCGCGGACGTAATGTCACTCACGGTCGTTATCCTTTCGGTGCGTTCAATCACCGCTGGCTGGCCGGTCGGCTAGCCAGCCGCGTGCTCAGGGAAGGGCAGCGGGATCGGATCGTCCGGCGGGCTGGCCAGTCGCGTGGTCGGGAAAAGGCAGTGCGATCGGATCGGTGGCCAGGCGGCTATGGCCGTCCTCGTCGAACCTGTCCAGCCCGAGGTCGGCCGTGTCCACGACGTCGGACGATCCGGTGAGGGCCACATCGGCCGCCGCGCGGGCCACGGCGGGCCCCCACATCATCCCGGCGCCGCCCGCACCGGCCACGGTGGCCCCGTTTATGATCCCGTCCCGGCCGATGGCGGGACCGACGATAGGCAGGTGATCAGGGGTGTAATCGATTGTCGCGGCCCAGACCCGCCGCAGCCCGAGCCCGGCGGTGACCGGGACCAGCCGCCCCAGCCGCTCCCGCATCCGGCCCAGGTAGTCCTGGTCAACGCAGCGGGCGGTGCCGGGCGGCTCGTCGGGATTGCTCATGCCGAACAGGAGGCCGCCCTCCTCGGGCCGCCAGTACAGGCCCGCCGACAGGTCGAAGACCATCGGCACCCGGCTTGCGGCCAGGTCAGGGTGGGCCTGCGTCACCGCGACCTGGTGCCTGGCCCCGCCCGCCGGGATCCGCACCCCGGCCAGCGCGCCGACCTCGGCCAGCTCTGGGCCGCCGGTGAGCACGACCAGCGGTGCGGCGATCGCGCCCGCGCTGGTCGCCACGCCGGTGACCTGGCCGCGCTCGGTCGTCAGCCCGGTGAAGGCGACCCGCTCACGGACGATGACGCTGCTGGCCGCCAGCGCCACCGCGTAGGCCGTCACGTTGCGCGGCGGGGGGAGGTAGCCGTCTTCCGCGCAGAAGGTCCCGCCCAGCGTGAGCCCGGGCGCGAGGGTCGGGTTGAGCTCGTCGACCTCGGCCGGCTCCAGCCAGCGGACGGACAGGCCGAGCCCGGTCTGCATCGCCATCCGGTCGCGGGCGGCGGCGACGTCGTCCTTGGTGAAGCACGGCAGCAGGTAGCCCTGCGGAGTAAAGCCGGAGTCGATCCCGAGTTCCTGGCGCTGCCCCAGGTAGAACCGGCGGGACCATTCGCCGAGCCGGACCGCCCAGGGGGTGCCGCCCTGCGTCCTGACCACCCCGGCCGCGCGGCTGCTCGCGCCCTCGCCCAGGGTCCGCTTCTCCAGCAGGATCACCCGGTCCAGGCCGCTGCGGCGCAGGAAATAGGCGCACCAGGCGCCCACCGTCCCGCCGCCGACCACGACGGCGTCAGCAAGTTCTGGCTGGCCGGCCGGACCCATTGGCACGTGGTTGATGCTGGCATAGACTGAACGTTCAGTCAAGCGCTGGCCTGGCCCGGGAGGCTGGTCATCCTTCGGCCACGCCCGGTTGGCCGACCGTGATGCCGGGGATGAAAGGGCGCTATGTACGGCTTGTCGGGCGAGGATCGCCAGATCCAGGCGCGAGCCAGGTCATTCGCGGATCAGGTGATCCCTTACGAGGTGACCGCCGAGCTGAGAAACGGAACGCTGCCCGATGACCTCGCGGCGAGGCATGCGGCACGGGCCAGGGAACTCGGCCTGCACGCCGCGAACATGCCCGCCGAGCTCGGCGGCGGCGGCGCCACCTCGCTGCAGCAGGTCCTGATCCAGGAGCAGGTCGGCCGGGTCACCAACGCGCTCGCCTGGTGCTGCGGCACTCCGCCGTCCTGGCTGCCCGCCGTGGCCACCCCCTATCAGCTGGACAGGTACGTGATCCCGGCCATCCGCGGCGAGGCCGAGGAGTGCTACGCGATCACCGAGGAGGGCGCGGGCTCGGACGTGGATGCCATCGTCGCCACCGCCCGCCGGGACGCCGATGAATACGTCCTGACCGGCGAGAAGTGGCATGTCACGTCGTACAACTCGGCCACCTTCGCGTTCTTCCAGGGCAAGCTGGTCGGCGGCCCGCACGACGGCGAGCACGCGATGTTCCTGGTCGACCTGCCCAGCCCGGGCGTCCGGGTAATCCGGACCCCCGCCTACTCGCACACGATCAGCCATCATCACCCGATCGTCGCCTTCGAGGCCGTCCGGGTGCCGGCCGCCAACCTGGTCGGCGCGGAGGGCGACGGGATGAGTTTCGCCTACGAGTGGTTCAGGTTCGAGCGGCTGATGGTCGCCGCCCGCTGCCTGGGTGCCGCCGAGCGGCTGATCGCCGAGATGACCGAGTTCGCCGCGCACCGGCGGGTGCAGGGCGAGCCGATCAGCCAGTTCGGCGCGATCCAGGCGATGCTCGCCGACAGCCTGACCGAGCTGTTCGCCGCCCGGTCGCTGACCTACGAGACCGCGCGGGCCATCGACGCGGGCGCCGACGTCAAGGTGCAGCATGCCCAGTGCTCGATGGCCAAGCTGTACGCCTCCGAGATGGCCGGCCGGGTGGCCGACCGGGCGGTCCAGGTGTTCGGCGGCCGCGGCTACATGCGGGAGAACGTCGCCGAGCGGTTCTACCGCGAGCTGCGGGTCGAGCGGATCTGGGAAGGTACCAGCGAGGTCCAGCGCGCGATCATCACCGACCAGATGATCAAGCGAGGACCGCAGGCGCTGGCCTGAGCAGGTGGCGACCGGTTACCTGGGCAGGTTCGCCTCGATCGCGGCGACCAGCGCGGGGTCCTCGGGTTCCGTCTGCGGGCGGAACCGGCCGGCCACCGTGCCGTCCGGCGCGATCAGGAATTTCTCGAAGTTCCACTGGATGTCGCCTGCCTGACCCGCGGCATCGGGCACCCCGGTCAGCTCGGCGTAAATCGGGTGCCGATCCGGTCCGTTGACATCAATCTTCTCGAACAGCGGGAAGCTGACGCCGTAATTAACCGAGCAGAACTGCTGGATCTCCTCGGCGCTGCCGGGCTCCTGGCCGCCGAACTGATTACACGGGAATCCGACCACCGAGAAGCCGCGGTCGCGGTACCGCTCCTGCAGCCGCTCCAGTCCCTCGTACTGCGGCGTGAGACCGCACTTGGAGGCGACGTTGACGACCAGTAGCGTTTTGCCGGACAGATCGCCGAGCGAGGCAGGCTGGCCGGACAGGGTGTTCACCGGGAAGTCGCGCACAGTCACGTTGCATGCCCTTCGCTGATCGGGAGTTGCTATCGATGCCGTTACGCGAAACATCATCGGCGGCCGCTGTCTTCCCGAGTGCCTACCCGACCCGGCAGCGGCTCTCCCCGACGCTAACTGACCGCGGGTTCGGCCGGGCGGGCCTTCGCTGGCCGATTCCAGACCGGCTGGCCCAGGTATCCGCGCGCCACCATCGTGACGAACTGATACACCGCGTCCTCGTCGGGCGATAGCGGGCCGGGAAGCGCGTGCTCGGAGGTCAGGCCGCGCTGCACCGACTCGCAGGCGCCCCAGTCCTGCCGGTTGGTGATGTCCCAGAACTCGACCGCGTAGCCGGGGTCGAATCCAGGCCGCTCCAGCGCTTCGGGAGCGAACGCCCACGTGCACTCGATCATCGTCCGGTCCGCGGCCAGCGGTACCAGACGATGCGTCATCACGTAGTCGGGGTGCAGGCTGAGCAGCACGTTCGGGAAGATATTCAGGTAGATCACGGTGCGCAGGCCGGCCGCGTCCAGGCCCCGCAGCGGCACTCCCAGGCTGGTCCCGTCCAGTGACATGGTCTCCATGCCGTCGCGCAGGTCCATCCAGCCGCCGATCCAGGCGTCTTGCGCCGGATAGTTCTCGCCGCTCCTGGGCGGGCTGACCTTGCACAGCTCGGGGTGGATCATCGGACAGTGGTAGCACTCGTGGTAGTTCTCGGTCAGGATCTTCCAGTTGGAGGCCGCATCGTAGATGTGCCGGCCAGCGATGGCGAGCCGCTCCGGCTCATACGGCGCTACCAGGGCGTCAAGCTCCCGGAGCGACTCCCCGATGGGACCGGCGCGCCGTGAGCTGTCGACGAAGATCAGCCCGTGCCACTCGGCCACGGGAAGCTCGACCAGGCCCCAGTCCGCCGTGTCGAACCCGCCGCGTCCCTTGAACCCGGCCGCGGCGCGCAGGTCGCCGGACAGCGAGTAGGTCCAGGAATGATAGGGGCAGATAATCGCGTTCCGCTGCGCGGTGGCGCCGCAGGTCAGCAGCTCATGGCCACGGTGCCGGCACGTGTTGGCGAAGGCGTGCAGCGCCCCGTCGTCGTCGCGGACGAGCAGCACGCTGCCCTGGCCAACCGGCTCGGCACGCTGATCCCCGGGCTCAGCGACCTGTGAACTGTGGCCGACGCAGCTCCATCCGCCGCCAAAGAAGTGCTGCTGTTCCCACGCGAACACCGCCGGGCTGACATAGGCGGCCCTGGGCAGCATCTTGCTCGCGCCAAACGGCTGCAGGGACTCGGCGAGCCCGGCCTGGTCGATGGGCGCGGCGGGTGCGGAGGACGCAGCGGGCCCAGCGGGTACGGTGGACAGGGAAGGCACGGAGGGCACAGCGGACTGACTGATCATACAGTCAAGAGTAGGCAGCGCTGAACCGCCTGTCCAGCACAGACTTATGGGCCGACCCGCGCGACCAGGCTCCGGGGCGCACTCTGGCCGTTGCGGCTCACCCCCGGCCTCATCCTTAAGCTCCGCTGGGAAATAACTGGACTTGCCCTGTTTCCATAGCTCTCCTCCTAGTACGGTAACTGCTCGGCAAAGGAGTGTAGACATGGGCGCTTTTACCTCCCTGTCGGGGCCCGCACCGCAGGCGCAAGAAGGCCCCTACGGCGGGCGGGCATCAATCCTGGTGGCGTTTCCTGACCGCGCCCCGCAGCAGCGGCTGTCGGTTCTCGTCCGCATAATCCTGGCCATCCCGCACCTCATCGCGCTGGAGGTGCTGGGCTTCGTCGCGGAGATCGTCGTCGTGATCGGCTGGTTCGGTGCGTTGTTCACCGGCCGCCTGCCGCGGTTCGCTGAGGACTACCTGTCCGGAGTGCTGCACTGGCAGGTCAGGGTCAGCGCCTACTGCCTCCTGCTGACCGGGGCTTATCCGCCGTTCACGCTCGGGGACGCCGATTACCCGGTGCGCCTGGCAGTACCGCCGCGAGGGCCGCTGAACCGGTTTGCCGTCTTCTTCCGGATCATCCTCGCCATTCCGGCGGCCATCCTCCTCGGGCTGCTTGCTTATGGCGCGCTGAGCATCATGCTGTTCATCACCTGGCTCATAGTGCTGGTGACCGGCAACATGCCAGCGCCGCTCTACCAGGCCTACGCGGCCGTCCTGCGCTTCCAGACCAGGTGGCTGGGCTATTTGGAGCTACTCACCAGCGAGTATCCCAAGGCACTGTTCGGTGACGAGCCGGTCCCAGGCGAGGCCACAACCGGCACGGCCAGTCTCGCCGCCCGGCCCGGCTCCTACGGGGCCCAGCCCGAGTCCTACGGGACCCAGCCCGAGTCCTACGGGACCCAGCCCGAGTCCTACGGGGCCCAGCCCGAGTCCTACGGGGCCCAGCCCGAGTCCTACGGGGCCCAGCCCGGTACCTACTCCACTCAGCCCGGCGAGCCCCCCGCCCAGCCGGGCGCCCACCCTGCTCAGCCCGGCGCCTACCCCGCTCAGCCCGGCGAGTTCACTCAGCCGATCGGCGGCCCAGGCAGTTTCCGGCCCCCTTCGGCGAGTTTCGCAGCCGAACCAGGCAGCTTCCCGGCCCGGCCGGGGCCGCCGGCCTACGCCGGAACATTCGCCCCGGCCATCAGGCAGCCCTGGCGGCTCGTGCTATCCCGGGCAGCCAGAAACCTGATCGGCATGTTCCTCGCCATCGGCGCCCTGCTGTTGGTCATCAACGTCATCTTCAGCACCTCGGTGCTGGGCAGCGCGAACACCATAGTGATCAGGAACAACGCCATCCACCAGGTCCAGTCCGCGTATTCCGTGCTCAGCCAGGTCCTCTCGCCCTTCCAGGCCAAATACTCGGCCTGCCAGGGCAACGTAAGCTGCGTCACCGCGCTGGACCGGCAGGCCGGCCAGGCATTTGACACCTTCGGGACTTCGGTGCAGGGCACTGCGATGCCTAACGGGACGTCCAGTTCCGCCGCGGACCAGCTCGCCTCCGCGTCTCTGCAGGCCGGGCAGCTGCTCCTGCGGCTCGGGCATGCCACGACAGCCGCGCAGTACGAGGCGATTCTCACCAGCACCAACGTCCAGCAGGTCCTCAACCAGGTGGACGTCGATTACCAGAACCTGGGGACCAAGCTAGGCGCGCGCTGAGCCCAGTCGGCCAGCGACCCGGCGATGCCGGCCGGGCCCGTGGCCGAGGTCCCGCACATGATCGTGGCTCCTTTTCAGTCGATAGATATCGCGGAAAAGGAGTCACGATCATGGCAGATGCCGTTCCGTCACGTCTGCGGGCGGTCAGCTACCGGGACAACCAGGTGCGACGCCGCGAGGTCGACGGTGAAGGTCTCGTCGGCGGAGCCGTAGCGCGCGAAGCAGGCGGCGTCGTGCCCGGCCACCGCGACCCGGAGCCGGTGACCGGCCGGGATGAGCGCCGAGACGGGAAAGAGCTCCACGGTGAGCTCAATGTGCTGCCCGGGCCGAACGGGCTGGCCGTCGGCGCCAGCGAAGGTTCGCGGCACGCCGAGGCCGGCCTCGGGCGGCCCGGCTGTCTTGCGGTGCAGCAGGCGTAGCTGGCCCTCGGTCAGATAGGCGACGGTGCCGTCCGGGCGCACGGCCTCGAGGTAGACGTAAACCACGCCGTCGGTGCCAGCGGTGGACATCCGCAAGGTCACCACAGGGAAGCCGAGGACGTGCAGGTCAGCACCGAGCGGGTCGCTGGTATGAGACAGGAGCAGCTCGTCAGCCGCCCGGCGGTCGGGGTAGGCGACGGCCTGGCCGAGCACGTTGCCGATCCAGCGGTTGGCTTCCCCCGATGAGGCGGTGGGATCGACCGCATAACGCACCTCGCCAGCCGGACTCGCCACTTCGGCCAGCCTGCCGTCGCGGGCCAGGTACCAGCGGCGCGTGCTGAGCCAGTCCGGCGGCCAGGCGGTAGCCGTCTGCCAGTCGACGGTGCCGAGCGTGCCGTAGCGCAGGGTGCGCTGCCCGCGGTGCCGTTCACCGCGCTGCACGTACCGCGCGAAGAAGTCGATCATGCGGCTCTGCTGGCCTGCCTCGCTGAGCTCAGCCGTGTCGAGCCCGGCAGCCGGGCGCAGCGGGTCCGCCAGGGTCTGCCCGCCGTGACCCCAGGGCCCGATCTCGACCTCTTGCGGACCGCGGAACGTCGCGAACCTGGTCAGCGCGCCGGCCGCGGTGCCCGCGTCGAGCCAGCCAGCGCGGATCAGGATCGGCACGCCGGCCGCCTCGATCTCCTCCCGCCAGTGCGGCACAGCCATGGTGTCCCAGTCCACGCCGTCCTGGCGGTCGTCGCGGAACGGCAGGCGCGGCAGCAGCCGGGCCAGGTCCGCATTGGCCTGGTGCTCAGCGACGGCCTGCGCGAGCAGGGCCGGGCCGTCGGAGCCGCCGGCGGCTTCACCGGCTGGAACTGGCCGGCCAGCACGTCCGGCGGCAGGCCGGCTTCCTCGGCCAGCTCCTCCAGCGCCCCTTCGACACCGTCGTAGACGCGGTTGGCCCCCACCCACCGGCCGAGAACGTGCTCGGTATAGGCGCCGCCCGGGTAGGCGAGCTGCCGGTACGGGTCAAAGTCGCTGAACAATGCCGCGACCGCGACCAGATGCGGGTTGCGCAGCCGGATAACCAGCTCGGCGGCATCCCCGCCGTAGGAGTAGCCGTACGCGCCGACCCGGCCGCTGGACCAGGGCTGCGCCGCGATCCAGTCGATGAGTTCCCCGTAGTCCGCGATCTCCCGCACGCCGAGTTCGGTGCCGCGGGTACCGAACGACGCACCGGTGCCGCGGGCGTCGGCCAGCACCAGCGCGAAGCCGGCCTGGTTCCACATGTTCCCGGCCCCGAAGTTGGCGTCGGCCTCGGGCCCGGGTCCGGCTGCTGCCCCAGCCCGGTGGTACCGCGTAGCCCTGAGGATCGCACCGACCCTCGCTCCCGCGGCGACCAGACGCACCGGCAGCCATACGTCAACCGCCAGCCGCGTACCGTCGCTGATTGGCACATAAACGGATTGCAGGCGCGGGACATCGCCGCCGGGGTGCTCAGCCATCGTGCCCATGGTCTCCTCAGGTCGCTGAGGCGGCTACCTCTGTCACCCGTGACAGTAGGAGTTCGCGGTGCCCGCGGCCCAGGCTGACGCCGTCCCCGCGCTGATCAGCCAGATGTGGGCCACGCACCGCGCGGATGCGCGGTCACCAGCAGCGAACGCCCGGCCGGAACGCCGGCCTCAAGCTCCGATGCGTCGGTTGCCCGGTCCATCTGCCAGCCGGCCCGCCCGAGGAACTCGGGGTAGGCCCCGGCAGGCATGATCGTCAGCCAGGGCTCGGCGGCTGCGCTCGGCCGCCGGGCGTTCGCGAACGCGATCGCCCGTGCGGTGGGAACGTCCGGCCGGTGAGCAGCGAGACTGGCCGCGAGCGTACTGCCAGGCCCGGCCACCGCGCGCAGCCCGGCAAGCAGCCGGATCCCCGTTTCGGCGTCGAGGTACACCAGCAGCCCCTCGCACAGGAACAGCGACGAGGAGGTCGCGTCGTGTCCGCAAGTGCCCAGCACGCCTGCCACGTCGTCGGTCGTGAAGTCCGCGGTGGCCAGGGTCAGATCGGCGCGAGCCCGCATCCCGCGTAGTCGCCTGGCCTTGTCCGACTGCGTGGCTGGGTGGTCGATCTCGAAAAAGCGCACGCCAGGCGTCCTGAAACGCAACGCCCGGTCGTCATAGCCGGCCCCGAGTATGACAATCTGGCCGACACCGGCTTCGATGGCCGCGACCACCTGCTCGTCGAAGAACGTGGTGCGGGCCGCCAGGCTGGAACGCATCCCGCCCACGTCAACGGGCCGCATACCTGCGCAGAGTCCACGCTGGGCACCTGGATCACCGTCCGCCGAGTGCGGCCGGGAGAACTCAGCCCGCGCCAGCGCCACGGCCTGGCTGGTTCGCGACGGCGGATGACTATCTGGGCGGGGCCGACGTCCAGCGAAAATCCGGCCCAGCAAATTCATCCGCCTCACCTTGCCCGTCGTGGTCCGATGGGCCTGTTGTTCAGCCCGCCGGCTGCGGCGCGATGACCGCCTGGGTCTGCGTCGTCTGGCCGACCGCCCGGCCCGTATCGTCAGTCAGGTCGGTTTGCACGACGATGAACGAGCGCCCGACGTGCAGCGGCCGCGCGCTCGCGTGCAGCGTGCCCGCTCGCAGGGCCCGGAAGAAGTTCGTCTTGGACTCGACGGTGGCGGTCCCGGCCCCGTCGGGCAGATTCAGGAAGGCGCAGACCGCGCCCACGGTATCGGCCAGCGCCATCACCGCACCTCCGTGCAGGATTCCGCTCGAGGTGCATCGCTGCGGCGCCCAGGCCAGCGCACCGACCGTCAGCTGCGGGTCAGCCGCTTCCAGCGTGATGCCAAGTTCCACCGCGTACGGGATGGTGGCGAGCAGGTCCGCCGGGACGAACATGGCCATCACCGCGGCCCTTCGGCGCCTGGCTGCTCAGCGCTGCTCCCGGCCGCCTGCTCCGCCCGTCCGACCGGACTGTTCGGCAAGGTGCCATCCGGGGTGAGCGTCGCCAGCCGTCCCAGGCGCCCGGAACGCAGGTCGTCGAGTTCGGCGTCAGTGAATACCACGGCCGGGCTCCTTCCTCGTCCTCCTAATCTGGCAGGCCGAGCGGACTGACGCGAGCCCGAGTCCCAGGTGTCCGGGACCGGTTAAGGAACGCGGCGAGAGATCAGCGGAGTGAGCTGCTCAATGTCGTGGCGGGCCCGGAGCGCGACGATCGCTGCCTGATCCGGCGGTCCGGGCTGGGCGATCAGCTCGGCCAGCTCCTCAAGGTAATGCTCGTGCCCGGGCGGAGCGACCTGGAAGAGCATCCGGGCCGGCCCGGGCCCGGGGTTGGCGAAGGCGTGCGGGCAGCCGGGCGGCACGAGCATGACGCTCCCGGGGCCGCCCCGGACCATCCTGGCGCCGGTAGCCGATTCCCACTTGCCCCACTCGCCCGCGGTCCTGACCCGCGGCTCGAAGGCCAGCAGGTCGAGTTCGCCCTCCAGGATGTAGAAGAGTTCCTCGGCCTCGCGGTGCACGTGTGCCCCGACATCGAATCCGGGCGGGACGTCAGCCTCGAATACCGACCAGGTCCTCGACTGCTCCGCACCCACCTTCAGGGTCATGCCCGCAGACCGGATCCGGTGGCCAGCGCCGGGCGGCAGCACCAGTCCATCAGTCATGTTCGCTCGCTCTCACTCCCACCTTGCTGACCGGCAGCGGCCGACTACGATCATCAGGGTAGCGAGCAGGCTGGTCGCGATCCTGGTACTGATCCTGCTACCCAGGCGGATGGCCACCGCCCAGACGAGGAACAGGCCAGTCTGATGAGTGACCAATCTGATGAATGACCAAGAGGCCAGACGAGCAGCTCGCGCCGAACTAGCCTCCTTCCTGCGCGCTCAGCGGGCGCGGCTGCGCCCGGCCGACGTCGGGCTGCCGGAGGGCAGTGCCTCGGGGCGGCGCCGGACTCCGGGCCTGCGGCGCGAGGAGGTCTCGGAGCTGTCCGGAGTCGGAGTCACCTGGTACACCTGGCTGGAGCAGGGCCGGGACATACCGGCCTCCGCCCAGGTCGTCGATGCGCTGGCGCGTGCCCTGTTGCTGAGCTCCGACCAGCACCGGCATCTGAGGGACCTCGCTGGCCTGGCCAGCGCGGAACCCGAGCCGCCCGACGACGCCGTGCTGCCCCGGCTGCAACGGCTGGTCGACGCGGTGACGCCGAACGTGGCCTCGATCTATGACGTGCACCTCGACTACCTGGCGTGGAACACGCCTTACGCGCGGATCAGGCACGATCCGGGCCGCCTCCCCGGCGATCGGCGCAACCTGGTCTGGATGATGTTCACCGACCCGGACAACCGCGCTCGCATGGTGCGATGGGAGCCTGCCGCTCGGGCCGTGCTCGGCCAATTACGTGCCGCGGCCGGCCAGCGGCCCGACGATCCGCGATTCGCCGAGCTGGTGGCCGGGCTGACCGAGGCCAGCCCGGAGTTCCGTGATTGGTGGCCTCAATACCCCATCAGGTATTTCAGGCCCGCTACCATCGGGATTGACCACCCCCTCATCGGGCGGACCTCGTTGGAGATGTTCCAGCTGCGGCTCGTCGAGCATCCCGGCCTGCTCATGGTGATGCAGGTACCGGCCAGTGAAGATGATCTTAAACGGGTTATCTCACTGCTCGGACGCGGGTAGCTGGTGCCCGACCGGTGCGACCGGCCGGCCCGCGAGCCCGCCGCCAGAGCTCAGAGCTCGTTCAGCGCCGCAGGCCGGAAGGAAAGCCCGATGGGACGTGAGCCGACCACCGAGCGGGTGCGGCGCCACTTCGACGCGCACGCGGCCGACTATGACCAGCAGATGCGGTTCGTCGAACGGCACCTGCTCGGCGAGCATCGCGAATGGGCGACATCGCGTGCCTCAGGCGCGGTGCTGGAGCTGGCGGTCGGCACCGGGCTGAACCTGCCATTTTACCCGGCCGCGGCCACCGGAGTCGTCGGGGTCGAGCTGTCGGAGCAGATGCTGACCCGAGCCCGGCAGCGCATCAGCCTCACCGGCCTGAGCAAATGCCGCGTGCTGCAGGCTGATGTCGCCAACCTGGACTGGGCCGATGGTTCCTTCGACACGGTGGTGTCGACGTACGCGCTCTGCACCATCCCGGAGCCTGCCGCGGCGCTGCGAGAAGCCCGCCGGGTGCTGCGCGACGACGGCCTGCTGGTGCTGGTCGAGCACGGCCCGGCTCGCAACCGCCTGATACTGGCCGGGCAGCGGCTGCTGAATCCATGGTGGGTGCGCCTGCAGGCCGACGACATGCTGCGCGACCCGGTGGCGCTGGCGCGCGAGGCCGGATTCGATGTGCAGGAGTACGAGCGAGCCGGACGGGCCGGCCTGGTGTACCGGATCGCGGCCAGGAAGGCACCAGCCAGGACCGCGCCCGCCGCCGGCTGACGGATCCGGGAATCGCCCGCTCGCTCGCGGGCGGGCCTGCTGTCGATCTGGCCGGGACCCGTTCGTGTAGCAGGTGACAACGTCGCGTTACCGAGAGGAGCACGAGAATGACCAGGTATCTGCTCAGCGTCTATCAGCCGGAGGGACCGCTGCCCGCGCCAGAGGTGCTGGCCCGGATCTCGCGCGATCTCGAGGCGCTGAACACCGAGCTCAAGGCGGCCGGGGCGTGGGTCTTCGCCGGAGGCCTGCACCAGCCATCCACGGCCACCGTGGTGCGGCTCGCGGGCGAGGAGGTGCTCACGACCGACGGCCCGTTCGCTGAGGGCAAGGAGTTCCTGGGCGGGTTCACCATCATCGATGCGCCCGATCTCGATTCCGCCCTCGACTGGGGCCGCAAGCTCACCCGGGTGACCGGCCTCCCGATCGAGGTGCGGCCGTTCCTGGACGAAACCGGGAACTGAGCCTGCCTTGCCTACCCTGCCCACGGCCGAGATCGAGCGGGTGTTCCGGGCCGAATACGGCCGCGCGGTGGCCGTCCTGGTCCGCGTCTTCGGCAGCATTGACATCGCCGAGGATGCGGTCCAGGACGCGTTCACGGCGGCAGCGCAGCGATGGCCGGCCGCGGGTCTCCCGCCGAGCCCGGCGGGCTGGATCATTACCACCGCCCGGAACCGGGCGATCGACCGCCTCCGGCGGGAAGCCTCCCGCGAGGACCGGCACGCGGAGGCCGCCCTGCTGCACGCCCGCGACGAACCAGCCATCGAGGAGGGCGCCGTGCGTGATGACCGGCTGCGCCTGATCTTCACCTGCTGCCACCCGGCGCTCGCCACCAGCGTCCAGGTCGCGCTGACGCTCAGGCTCCTGGGCGGGCTCACCACCGCGGAGATCGCCCGTGCCTTCCTGGTCCCCGAGCCGACCATGGCCCAGCGGCTGGTCCGGGCCAAGGGCAAGATCCGTGACGCGCGGATCCCCTACCGGATCCCTGCCGAGGCCGACCTCCCGGACCGCCTGCGCGCCGTGCTCGCGGTCATCTACCTCATCTTCAATGAGGGCTACACGGCAAGCTCAGGCGACCGGCTGGCCCGCGAGGATCTCTGCGCGGAGGCCGTCCGCCTGGGGCGGCTCCTCGCCGAGCTCATGCCCGACGAACCGGAGGTCATGGGCCTGCTCGCGCTCATGCTGCTGATCGAGTCACGCCGGGCCGCTCGCACCACCTCAGCCGGTGACCTGGTGCTGCTGGCCGACCAGGACCGCGATCGCTGGGACCGCAGCCTCATCGCCGAAGGCCAGGCCATCGTCAGGCAGTGCCTCAGGCGGAACCAGCCGGGCCCCTACCAGATCCAGGCAGCGATCAATGCCGTGCACAGTGACGCATCAGCCGCGGGCGAGACGGACTGGCGGCAGATCCTGCAGCTGTATGACCAGCTCGCCGCGCTCGCCCCCAGCCCGGTTGTCGCCCTCAACCGCGCGGTGGCAGTGGCCGAGACCGAGGGACCTGACGCCGCGCTGGAACTCGTGGACGGACTCGGCCTCGGCAGCTTCTACCTGTTCCACGCCATCCGGGCCGACCTGCTCCGGCGCCTGGGCCGGACCGCCGAGGCCGCCCAGGCCTACGATGCGGCCATCGCCCTCGCCGAGAACGCGGCCGAGCGCGGCTTCCTGCAGCGCAGCCGCCACGCGCTGACCAGCACGTGACTGGGCGCCGACGTTTCACGCCGCAGCACCACGTAGCACCAAGTGCTACGTGGACTCTAAAATGCCGAGTATGAGCGAGCAGCCTGAGATCACCCAGCGTGATCTGCGCAACAAGTCCAGGGAGATCATGGACGCCGTCGAGCACGGGCAGGCATTCACTGTCACCCGGGACGGTCACCGAATCGGTGAACTGATTCCCCTGCGATCACGCCGACGGTTCGTCTCGCGCCAAGAGTTCGCCGCCATGTCCCGCAGCGCCCCCAGCCTCGACATCGCAACATTCCGGGCTGACCAGGACGCAGCGCTCGACCACGAGGCAGGCAGCCCTTATGACCAGTGAAAGCCATCCGCAAGGCCTGCTCGATACCAACATCATGATCCTTCGGAAATGGATCAACCCGGCCGAGCTGCCCGCAGAGATGGCCATCACCGCCATCACCCTCGCCGAGCTTTCCGCCGGACCACATGAGGTGCGCCGCAATGACGAGCAAAACGACTACGACGAGCACGCCGAGAGAGCCCGCCGCCTAGACGTGCTCCAGCGCGCCGAGAACGAATTTGACGCGATCCCCTTCGGCGCCGAGGCCGCCCGGATCTACGGCCGGGTCACCGCAGCAGTGATCACCGCAGGGCGTAAGCCCCGCCGCAGGATCGCCGACCTGATGATTGCTTCCATCGCCATCGCCGAAGATCTGCCCCTGTTCACTACCAACCCGGGTGACTTCGCCGGCCTCGATCACCTTCTGATGCTCGTCCCGGTCACCCGGCCGCAACTCCCCCGCAACCCATAGCGCCATGCATGGATTCTGGGCTTAGCGCACCTGGCCCTTGTATGTCTTATTCTGCGGCTGGCCTCTCCATATAGGAGCGAGGCCCTGGCCTGCGTAAAAAGCGGCCCGCGAAGAGATGAGATGGGTAGGGTTTAGTACGCACGAGTCGGCAGTGCGGAAGGTAAGACATTCCGGAGGTCTACCCATGATCCTGCTCTTACTGCTCGTTATCTATCTCGTGCTGGTGCTGCTGAAAGCGCTTGCCATCATCGCCATACCGAAGGCGCTGTATGTGGCTATGTGCGTGGTCGCCCTCACGCTCACCGCAATTCCCATTTGTCAAAAGCAGTTCGGTGGGGACCGGAAGAGTCCGACCACCGGGCCGAGGCGAAAGCTCTCTGCCCGAGCGGAGGACGGTGTCAGTCAAACTAGTGAGTGAACGCCTGCCTGGGAAAGCCCACCTCGACGTCGAGGCCGCCTTCGGGCCGGGCCTTCGCGCTCAGCGTCGCGCCGTGGACGCCGACGATGGCGCGGACGATGGCAAGGCCGAGCCCGTGCCCGTCGGCATGGCGGATTCGCTCGGTGCCGAGTCGCTGGAACGGCTGGAAGAGGCGGTCCACCTCCTCGGGCGGGATCAATGGCCCGGTGTTGCCGACCGTCACAACCGCCAGTCCGTCGGCTACCCGCGTTGAGATCTCGGCCCGGCCTCGGTCGAGGTTGTGCCGGATGGCGTTGTCCACCAGGTTCGCCACCAGGCTTGCGGCCAGGCTCGGGTCACCGGTGGCCGGAGCCGCGGTGAGAGTCGCGTCGACATGGATGCCCCGGCGCTCGGCTTCCTGGCGGCGTTCCGAGATCGCCTTCCCGGCGATCTCGGCAAGGTCAAACGGCTCCCAGCGGTCAACTCCGCGCTCACTGCTGGCCAGCGTGAGCAGCGCCTCGATGAGTAGTTCCTGCTGTTCACCCAGCGCCAGCACCTCCTGGCAGGCGGATCGCAGCGTCTGGGCGGTGGCGTCGGGATCGGCCAGCGCGACCTGGAGCAGAGCGCGTTCCGCAGTGAGCGGGGTCCGCAGTTCGTGGGAGGCGTTAGCCACGAACCGCCGCTGCGATTGGAAGGAGGCCTCCAGCCGCTCGAACAGCCCGTCCAGCGTCTCCCCCAGTTCGGTGAACTCATCGTCGCGGCGGCGAAGGCTCAGGCGCTGGTTCAGGTTGCTGGCCGAGATGTCCCGGGCCGTCGCGGTGATCGTGCGCAGGGGCCGCAGGAACCGCCCGGCGATCAGCCAGCCGACCGCCAGGGACGCCGCGACCAGGCCCGCGACAGTGGCACCGGCGCGAATGACCTGGCCGCGGACGGCGGCGTTACTCTGCGCGATGTCGGATGCGGTGGCTCCCGCCTGCGTCGAGCCCTTGATGGTCAGGATCGGGACCAGGAGCACGGCCACACCGCAAACGAAGAAGAACCCGGCGTAGAGCAAGGCGAGGCGAATCCGCAGCGTACGCCGGGGCAGCCGGATCCGCAGCGTACGCCGGGGCAGCCGGAACGACGAGGCCAGCTTGCGTGAACTGACCATCACGCTTCTCCGATCCGGTATCCGCCCTCCCGGACGGTCTGGATGACGGGCGGGTAGCCGAGCTTGGCCCGAAGGCGGCGGATCGTGCTCTTGACCGCGGTGGTGAAGGGGTCGGCCGCCTCGTCCCAGGCTCGCTCGAGCAGTTCCTCGGCCGAGACGACCCGGTCACCGGACGCGAGCAGGCACTCGAGGACGGCAACTCCTTCGGGCTGAGATCAAGACGCTGCCCGGCCCGGAACGCGACGCGACGGCCGGGGTCGAGGATCACGTCGCCGCTGAGGAGCGTCGGGGGCAGCGGCGCGGCGGCCCAGCGCCCGGATGCGCGCCGTGAGCTCGGGGAAATCAAACGGCTTGGGCAGGTAGTCGTCGGCCCCCAGGCCGAGGCCGTCCACCCGGTCAGCGACAGTGCTGGCCGCGGTTAGCATCAAGATCCGGGTCTGGCAGCGCCCGGCCGCGAGCCGCCGGCAGATCTCGTCGCCATGAGTCCCGGGCAGGTCGCGGTCCAGCACCAAGACCTCATAGCGGGTGACGGCCAGGTGCTCGAGCGCATCGTCGCCGTCGAGAACCACGTCGACCGCCATGCCCTCCCGGCGAAGCCCGGTCCCGATCGCCCGGGCCAGGATCTCGTGATCTTCAGCGACCAGCACTCTCATGATCGTCCGGTGATCCTTTCCCTGCGGCGCCCGGCCGGTCCTGCGCCGGGGCCGGCGGCCTGCCTCCCTGGGTCCACGATGCCAGGCCGCCGGTGTCAGCCCGGTGTCAGCCGCCGACCGTGGCGCTGGACGGGATGACGTTCACCGTCGCGCCGGGCAGGTCACCGGTTTGATCGGTGGCCAGCCGAACGCTAGGTTTACACCATGGTAGAAATTTGGTGTAACCTATTAAGGTGGCCTTGAACATCAAGAACGACGAAGTCGAACGGCTCGCCAACGAAGTGGCGCACATGACCGGGGAGTCCAAGACGGAAGCCATCCGCCGTGCGCTGGCCGAGCGACGTCAGCGTCTGGCCTACCGGATCAGTCCCAGCGACCGGGAAGCGCACGCGCTACGGTTCCTTGAGCGTGAGATCTGGCCCCGGATACCGGAAGACCAGCTCGGTCGCCGCCTCAGCAGAAGCGAAGCGGACGAGATCCTAGGCTATGGCCCGGAGGGCGTGTGATCGTCGACACCTCCGCGCTGGTCGCCGTTACCTTCCGGGAACCCGGGCACCAGGAACTCATCACCAAGCTGGCCGGTACGCCGTCGGCGGGAATCGGCGCCCCCACTCTCGCCGAGACCGGACTGGTGCTCGCGTCCCGGCTCGGCCGGGACTCGCGCGATCTTGTCGTCCGCCTGCTCGACGAGTTCAGCATCGAAGAAGTCCCGTTCGGTGACCGCCACTGGCGGGAAGCCGTTGACGCCTATCTGCGGTTCGGCAAGGGGCGGCACAAGGCCCGGCTGAACTTCGGCGACTGCCTGACCTACGCCGTCGCGCGACTGGCAAACGAACCCCTGCTGTTCGTTGGTGACGCTTTCCCGGAGACCGACCTCGAACCGGCATAAGCACCCGCTGACGGCACCGGCACGGTGGCCGAGCTAGGCAGACCTGGCTGTCGATCCAGGCGACCGCGGCGCGAACTCCGTCCGCAATTGCGCCCGCGTCTCCGCGGAAACGCGGGCGCAGCTGCCCTGGTCCTGGCCTGCGGCAGCCGCGCGGCAGAGCCAGGCTCAAACGTGAACATGGACCGGGCCTGAACGTGAAGACCCCTTGGTTGGTTGGTGGAGGTGGCGGGAATCGAACCCGCGTCCTTCAGTACATCACCAGGGCTTCTCCGGGCGCAGCCTGCGTCGTTTTTCTCGGCCCCGGCGGTCATGCAGGCAAGCCGCCGGACGGGCTCAGCCGCTGTTGGTTGTCCCGCCTAGTCCCGCGGCCGGGCCAGACGGTGGATCCTCCTTGATGACGCCAGACACCGGGCCGGAGGCGCTCCCGGGCTGACGGTCTCTAACTCGCGGTCAGGCCGCGAGGGCGAGACGAGTGCGCTTTGAGTTGGCACTTAATTTTTGCGGTCACAGGATTAACGAGGTCATCACCGCGACCCTCGGCCCGCTTCCCCTGGATCAACTACCGAAGTCGAAGCCTGTCACCCCCTCTTGAGTTGTGCACCTAGCATAACCGCACCGGGGCCCGTCGTCTTCCCGGCAGCGCCCGGCCGCCACCGCCCTCCCCGGCCGGTGCCACCCTCCCCGGCCTGCCCGACCGACCGGTGGGCACAAAAGATGCCCGACGGGCCGCCCGCAGAGTGCGGGCCCCATCGGGCATCCATCGGTGGTGATGAGAAACCCCCGTGGGCGCTGGCGGTGGCCGAAGATCGCGCCCACGGGGGTCGACCGGCAGGGTCGGAGCCGGTTCTGCGTGCCGGGCCTCCCCCGAGATGAGGCCCGGATCCCATCACGATGACTGGGCCGCAACCCCCCAAGCGGCACCCCAGTCATTAGGTAAGACGCGCAGCGAAGTATGAGGGTTGCTCCGCGTAACCAAAATGGAGGCAACGTTACGGTCAGGAACCGGCCGGGAATCCCCGCAAGAACTCAGCGGCCAGGCTGGCCGCCGAACTGGCCGGCGCGGGCGTCACCTCGGCCGCCGCGAAGGCGACCCCGGACCGGAATCCGACGAACCAGCTGACCCATTTCCCCGGGGCGCCGCTGAGCGGCGCGGTCCCGACCTGGCCGTAGACGACGGCCGAGCCCGTGACGTTCGCGGCCCGGCCTGAGCCGCTGGTGACCGCCGCGCGCATGAGCGTACGCAGGTCCTGGCCTACCTGAGCGCTAAACGGGATCCTCGGCGCCAGCCCCGGATCACCCGGGCTGATGATCAGGGACGGCGAATGCCACCGGCCGGACGCCACCACCGCCGCCATCAGCGCCGCCTGCAACGGGCTCACCAGCACGGTCCCGCCGCCTATGGAGTCCGCGGCGAGCTGGGCCGCACTGGCGGGCGACCGCATCGATCCGGCGAACGCGCTGAGCGGCCGGGGCAGCTGCCAGGGCGCGCCCAGGCCGAACTCCTGCGCCGCCGTAGCCAGGCTCCTGGAGGTCAGCCGCAGCGAGAGCCCGGCGAACGCCGTCTGGCACCCGCGCGCGAAGTCGGTCAGGAAGGCTGGCTGCGGCCCCAGGTTGAGCTGGGGCGGGTCGTTGACGAAGCTCTGGCCGCCGACCGGATTCACCGGATTGCACGGGATCGAGTTGCCCAGCTGGACCCCGGCGGTCAGCAGCGCAGCCGCGGACACGATCGTGAAGACCTGCCCGGGCTGGTAGTGCCCGGTCAGCGGCTGCAGCGCGGGCATGCCGTGACCGGCATGCTGCGCCACCGCGAGAATCTGGCCGTTGGCCGGCCGGACCGCAACGATCGCCGTGGATCCGGTGGCCGAACCAGCCGCCTGGTCGGCGGCCGACTGGATCGATTCGTTAATCGTGGTCTTTACGGGTGTCCCGGGGCCGCCCGGCCAGCGTTTGAGCACCGAGACCACCTGTCCCGCCTGGGTCTCGGTGACGACCTCGGTGGTGGGCGTGCCGACCAGGGTGCGCTGGAACGCCTGCTCCAGGCCGGACAGGCCGATGGTCGCGCCCGGCCGGTACGGCGCTCCGGAATCGCGCAGCACCTGGGATATCTCGGTCCCGACTGAGCCGGACACCGCGCTGGCGATGCTCTCGAACAACCGGATCTGGACCTTCTTGACGATCAGGCCGGGTACCTGGGAAAGCTCGCGGCTCATCCGCCGATATGTGCTGGGCTTGAGGTGCACGAGCCCCAGGAAGCCGCGAGCCGGTGCGACTTGTATCTCCTCGAAGATCTCGCTGGACTCCAGGCCGGTCACCCTGGCCAGGCCGGCGGCGGTGGCGGCCGGGTGGGCCAGCCTGCCGGGACGCACCCCCACGATGAACGCGGGCGAGGGCCGCGCCAGCGGCGCGCCCTCGGCGTCCAGGAGCGCCGCGCGGGGCGGGGAGGTGGTCAGGACCGCCATCCGCAGGCCGGGCCGCAGCCCGGGCACGATGACGGCCGGGCTCCAGATGACCCTCCAGCCGGCCGCCAGCTTCCGCAACGCGAAGGTGCCCTGGTAGTTCCACGCGGAGCCGCCGGGACCGAGGTTGACGGTCGCGTTGAAATGCGCGGTCGCCGAATCGCCGTGCTGGATGATCGTTCCGAGACCGAGCGTGAGGTCGTCCGCGTCCAGCTGCTGGTAGACGTCGGACATGGCCTTTGCCACCGCGGCAGGATCGCCGGTGGTCTGTTCGGCCGCGGCCCGGTACTGCGCGTTCTCCCAGTCCAGCAGGAACGACTGAACGGTCGGCTCAGCCGACGCCTGCGGCGAGCCCAGGCCGACGGCCACGCCGATCGCCAGCAACGCCACCGCCGTAGCGATGGCTGCTACCCGTACCCGCGCTTCGCGCGGGAGAACGCGGCTCAACCGTTCTTCCCCGACCCGCCCGTCCCCCGCCCGGTCCCCCGTGGCCCGGGTCGCCCGCAGCGGAGCACGCTGGCTAGAAGCGTGCGTCCCGCGGTTACGAGTGCGGACCATCGCCCCGCACTCCGTTACCTTCGCCGCCGCAAGGCACGGTCAACCTCTCTGGCAGCGTCCCTACGCGCGAGCTCATGGCGCTTGTCGTAGGTCCGCTTGCCGCGGGCCACAGCCAGCTCGACCTTGGCCTTCCCGTCTTTGAAGTACAGCGAAAGCGGGACCAGAGTCAAGCCGCGTTCTGCGGTCGCGGCGGCCAGCCGGTCAATCTCCTTGCGGTGCAGCAGCAGCTTACGGGTCCGGCGGGGCTCATGGTTGGTCCACGTCCCATGCAAGTACTCGGGGATGTGCACCCCATGGAGCCACATTTCATGGTCATCGACCTGGCCGAATCCGTCAGTGAGCGACGCGCGGCCCTCGCGCAGCGATTTCACCTCGGTTCCGGTCAGCACGATCCCGGCTTCGACCACATCCTCGATGTGATAGTCGTGCCTGGCCCGCCGGTTCCTGGCGACGATCTTCCGGCCGTCGGCTGCCACGTTCCGTCGGTCCCGGGGCGTCATACGCGCAGGTACCGCCTGAGCGTGAGGAAGGAGGTGGCCCCGGTCAGGAGCACCCCGACGATCAGGGTCAAGATGATGACCTCGATCAGGTCGCTGCTGCTCAGCTGGACATCGAAGGAGAAATATCCCTGCAGTGCGTTGAGCCCCAGGGATTTCACCGCGACCAGCAGGCCGGCCGCGAGCAGCCAGCCGATGATCCCCGCGATCATCCCCTCGACCAGGAACGGCAGCTGCACGTAGAAGTTGGAGGCGCCGACCAGGCGCATGATGCTGGTTTCCCGGCGGCGGTTGAACGCCGAGAGCCTGATTGTGTTGGCGACCAGGAGAATAGCCGCGATGATCAAAATAATGGCGATGATCACTACCGCGTTCCTGGCCCCGTCGAGCAGCCGGTAGAACTTGTCCAGGATCGAGGACGGATAGAGCACCTGGTCCACGCCGGGTGCGCCGTCGATGCTCTGCGCGACGATGCCCGCGTCCGCCTGGGTGTTCTTGAGCCGGACCTGGAACGAGTCAGGTATGTCGTTCTCGCTGGTCAGGCTGACGAACGCCGGATCCTGTGAGAACTCCTGCTTGAACTGGGCGAACGCCTGATTCTGCGACAGGTAGGTAACCGTCGAGACCTGCGGAAGCCCGCGCAGCTGCTGCTGGATCTGAGTCTTTTCCGCGGCCGTGGCCGGCCCGTTCTTGGTGCACTGCGGGCTGGCGATCGCCGCTGTGCACAGGTAGACCGATAGCTGGACCCGGCCCTGCCAGTAGGTCCTGGTGTTGTCGACCTGCTTGACGAACAGCAGCCCGGTGCCGAGCAGCGCCAGGCTGATCGCGACCACCACGACGAGGGCGACCGTCATGGTCAGATTTCGCCGCAGGCCGATCCAGACCTCATGAAAAATAAACTGCGCGCGCATGTCGCTGTTCCCTCGGTAGTCGCCTGCCGCCGGTCAGTAAGCCTGGCCGTACACCCCGCGCGACTGGTCGCGCACCACCTTGCCGTATTCAAGCTCGATGACGCGCTTGCGCATGGAGTCCACGATCGCCGCATCGTGCGTGGCCATGACGACGGTGGTGCCCGTCCGGTTGATGCGGTCGAGCACCTTCATGATGCCGATGGAGGTGGCCGGGTCGATGTTGCCCGTCGGCTCGTCGGCGAGCAGGATCATCGGGCGGTTCACGAACGCGCGGGCCATCGCGACCCGCTGCTGCTCCCCGCCCGATAGCTCATCGGGCATCCGGTCTCGCTTGCCTTCCAGCCCGACGAGGTCGATGACCTCGGGGACCACCTTCCGGATGAACCGTCGCGGCTTGCCGATGACCTCCAGGGCGAAGGCGACGTTCTGGTAGACGTTCTTCTGCGGCAGCAGCCTGAAGTCCTGGAAGACGCAGCCGATCCTGCGGCGCAGGTGTGGCACCTTCCAGTTGGTGAGCCTGGCGAGATCCTTGCCGGCCACGTGAATCCGCCCCTCGGTCGGCCGCTCCTCCTTGAGCACAAGCCTTAGGAAGGTCGATTTGCCCGACCCGGACGGCCCGACCAGAAAGACGAATTCGCCCTTTTCGACGTCAAGGTTGACGCTCTCCAGGGCGGCACGACTCTGGTTCGGGTACATCTTGGTGACGTTGTCGAAGTGGATCACTGGCCCATCACACGCGCTCGACGAGATGCGGACATGCCTGGCCGGGACGGAAATCGGTGCCCCAGTTTGGCCACCGGCCAGTCTAGGGGGGAAACTGGCTAGGAACGTCCAACATCGACGAAGTGACCGGTGCACCGGCCCGGAGGGACCCCAGATGAGCTGCGAGCACCTGATCTGTGCCCAGTGCGCTGGACCAGTAGCGGAAGGCCGGTGCCCAGTCTGCCAGGCTGCGCGTTCCCGGGTGCATCACCACCACGGGTCCGGCCTGACCGTGCCTTTCCTAGCCGTCGCGCTGCTTTTGCTGCTGGCGCTGATGCTGGCCGTCGAGCACGTGGCGCACTAACCGGTGATCTTGACGACTTTCCAGCAGATATCGCTGGAAAGTGGTCGCGGTCATGGAAACCCGGCCGACTTTGTCCAGGCTGAGGTGGCGCTACAGACCCTGGGTCCGGAGCCAGCGGATCTCCGCCTCGATGAAGTCGTCGATCTCGCCGTCGAGGACCGCCGCGGTGTTCCCGGTCTCATAGCCGGTCCGCAGATCCTTGATGTTCTGGTACGGGTGCAGAACGTAGTTGCGGATCTGGGTGCCCCAGCTGCCCGCGTGATCTCCGCGCAATTCAGCCATTTTGGCCTGCTGCTCCTCCCGCTTGCGCTCGAGGAGCTTCGCTTGCAAGACCGCCATGGCGGTGGCGCGGTTCTGGATCTGGCTGCGCTCGTTCTGGCAGGAGACGACGATCCCGGTCGGCAGGTGGGTGATCCGGACGGCCGAGTCGGTGGTGTTGACGCCCTGGCCGCCGGGCCCGCTCGACCGGAACACGTCGATCCGCAGCTCGTCCTCGGGGACCTCGATGTGGTCGGCCTGCTGGACCACCGGGATCACGTCGACCCCGGCGAACGAGGTCTGCCGGCGTCCCTGGTTGTCGTACTTGGAGATGCGGACCATCCGGTGCGTGCCATGCTCGCCGCGCAGTGTCCCGTACGCGTACGGCGCCTTGATCGCGAAGGTGGTCGACTTGATCCCGGCCTCTTCCGCGTAAGAGGTGTCGTAGACCTCGGTCGGGTAACCGTGCCGCTCCGCCCAGCGCAGGTAGATGCGCTGCAGGCCCTCCGCCCAGTCGGCCGCGTCGGCCCCGCCCGCCTGCGCGTTGATCGAGATCAGGGCCTCCCGGGCGTCGTACTCCCCGGACAGCAGCGTCCTGATCTCCAGCTGGTCGATCTCCTTGCGCAGCTTGGCCAGGTCACGCGTGGCCTCCTCGCGCGTCGGCTGGTCGTTCTCGCTCTCCGCGAGCTCGAACATCACCTTGGTGTCATCGAGCCGGCTGCGCAGGCCATCCAGCCGGCCCAGCTCACCATCGAGGTGGGAGAGCCTGCGGGTGACCAGCTGGGCCTGCTCCTGGTCGCTCCACAGATCCGGATCTGACGCGCGCTCGCGCAAGCCGTCGGCCTCCTTGCGCATCGCATCGGGGTCCAGGACGGCTTCGACGCTGGCGAGCTTGGACGACAGCTCAGAGAGCTCGCCCGCTGGGTCGGTAGCCATGCGGGAAAGCCTACGCGAGGGCTGACAAGCAGTAAGTTTCGGCCATGCCGATTAACTGAACGAACAGTTATGCGCCGGTATTTCAGGTCGGTCAGCCGGGCACCGGGTCAGCCGGCCGCCGCGGTCAGCCGGGGAGCGTGCTGGCCGCCACCAGGGTCCGGATGGCCCGGACCGCGACCGACAGCGTGGCCACCGTGAAGGCATCGCTCTCCCAGATCTCGGTGAGCGTCTGGGTGGCCCGGCTCACCGCGGACTCGTTCCGCTCGGTCCAGGCGGCCAGCCGTTCCTCAGGACTGCCCGGGCCCGTCACCATGAGCACGTCCTTGGCCAGCGCCGCCTGTGCGTTATAAAGATCGTCGCGCAGCGCGGCGCGGGCCATCGTATTCCAGCGCTCGTCCCGGGGCAGCGCGGTTATGCGGTCCCTCAGCCTGGTGATCTGCAGCCGGTCAGCAAGATCGAAGTAGACCTCGGTCGTCTCCTCGACCGAGCGCCCGATTCCGGAGGCGGTGTCCACAATGTCGAAGGCGGAATACGCCGGGACCATGGCGGCCACCCGGTCGGCCAGGTCACCCGGCACGCCCCGGGACGTGAAAGAGTCCCGGCGCTCCTCGAAACCGGCCAGGTCCCGGCCAGTAAGCAGCTTGGGAATCCCGGCGGCCACGGTGAGGACGCCGCCGGCCATGAAGTCGACGGTCTCCTGGATGTCGAACGACGCCCGGCGGCTGTGCAGCAGCCAGCGGGTGGCACGCTCGGTGAGCTTGCGGGCCTCCAGCGCGAGCAGGATCTGGACGGAGGTGTCCACCTTGCCGTCGAGCGCCTCCACCTGGGCCCAGAAGCCCGGCATATCGAAGACCGCGCGGGCCACCAGCCAGGCCGCCGTGACGTCGGGGACGGACGCACCGGTCTCCTCGTTGATGCGGAACACGAAGGTGATTCCTGACCGGTCCACCATGTCGTTGACGACCGCGGTGGTGATGATCTCCCGGTGCAGCGGATGGGCTCCCATCCGGTCGGCGAAGCGCTCCCGCAGCGGCACCGGGAAGTACTTGGTCAGCGCCCCGCGCAGGAACGGGTCATCGGGCAGCCGGGAAGTGAGCACCTCCTGAGCCGCGGCGATCTTGGTCTGGGCGAGCAGTACCGCGAACTCGGGCCTGGTCAGGCCGGTCCCCGCCGACCGTCGTTCGGCGACCTCCTTGTCGCCGGGCAGCACATCGAGCCGGCGCCGGATCCGCCGGTCCCGCTCCAGCTTGCGGATATAGCGGGAATGCACATGCAGCATCGAGCCGGCTTGCGCGCGGGCCGCGGCCAGCGCCCGGTTCTGCTGGTAGTTGTGCTGCAGGACCAGGTGCCCGACCTCGTCGGTCATCTCGTGCAGCAGCGTATTGCGATCGGCGCGGCTGAGCTCGCCGTCCCGGACCGCCTCGTCAATCAGGATCTTGATGTTGACCTCGTGGTCGGAGGTATCCACGCCCGCCGAGTTATCGATGAAGTCGGTGTTGACCAGGCCGCCCGACAGCGCGTACTCGATCCTGGCCTCCTGGGTCAGGCCCAGGTTCCCGCCCTCGCCGACCACCCTGACCCGCAACTGCGAGGCGTCGATCCGGACGGCGTCGTTCGACCGGTCGCCCGCATCGGCCTGGGTCTGCGACGTCGCCTTGACGTAGGTCCCGATGCCGCCGTTCCACAGCAGGTCGACCGGGGCCGCGAGGATCGCCGAGACCAGCTGGTCGGGTGCGAGCGCGGTCACGCTGTCGTCCAGGCCGAGGGCGGCCCGCACTTCCACGGCGACCGGCACCGATTTGGCGCTCCGCGGCCACACCCCGCCGCCCGCGGAGATCAGCGCGGGATCGTAGTCGGTCCACGACGACCTGGGCAGCGCGAACAGCCTGGACCGTTCGGCGAAACTCACCGCCGGGTCGGGATCGGGGTCGATGAACAGATGCCGGTGGTCGAAGGCGGCCACCAGCTTGATATACCGCGACAGCAGCATCCCGTTGCCGAACACGTCACCGGACATGTCGCCGATCCCGACCACGGTGAACTCGGTCTCGTCGACGTTGGTCCCCAGGGTCTGGAAGTGGAATTTCACCGACTCCCAGGCGCCGCGCGCGGTGATCCCCATCTTCTTGTGGTCATAGCCCTCCGAGCCACCCGAGGCGAAGGCGTCGCCCAGCCAGAACCCGCGCCTGGAGGCGATCTCGTTGGCGGTGTCCGAGAACGTCGCCGTGCCCTTGTCGGCGGCGACCACCAGGTAGGGGTCGTTGCGGTCGTGGCGGACCACCCCGCTCGGCGGCACCACCCGCCCGGCCTCGAGATTGTCGGTCACATCCAGCATGGCGCTGATGAACATCCGGTAACTGGACAGCACCTCGGCCTGGTACGCCTCGCGGTCGGCTGGCTCGGGAAGCTGCTTGCAGACGAAGCCGCCCTTGGCCCCGGACGGGACGATGACCGAGTTCTTGACCTCCTGCGCCTTGGCCAGTCCGAGGATCTCGGTACGGAAGTCCTCGCGCCGATCCGACCAGCGCAAGCCGCCTCGGGCCACGTCACCGAACCGCAGATGGACGCCCTCGAACCGCGGCGAGTAGACGAACAGCTCGAACTTGGGCCGCGGCGCGGGCAGGTCGGGGACCTGCGAGGCGTCGAGCTTGACCACAAAGTACGGCGGCTGCTGGTCCTGACGGCCCTTGAAATGGTTGGTCCGCAGGCTGGCCCGGATGAGCCCCCAGTAGGCGCGCAGGATCCGGTCCTGATCAAGGCTGGCGACCTCGTCAAGCTCGCCGCGGATCTCCTCGGTGATCGCCTCGCTGCGCTCGGCCTCGCCGGCCTGCCGGTCCGGGTCGAACCTGGACTCGAACAGCCGCACCAGCAGCCTGGTGACGATGATGTTCGAGGTCAGCACCTGCTCGATGTAGTCCTGGCTGAAGGTGCTGCCGGTCTGGCGCAGGTACTTGGCGTACGCGCGCAGCACCATCACCTGCTGCCAGGTCAGGTGAGCGTCGAGGACGAGCGCATTGAACCCGTCGTCCTCGATGTCGCCCCGCCACAGCGCGGCCAGGGCGTCCTCGAACAATGACTTGACCGAGTCAACCGAGGAAGGCATCCGGGACGTGCCGCCCGGCCCGCCGGTACCAGGGGCAGCGGCCGGCTTTCTCTTGCGCAGCCCGAAGTCGTAGATCCAGAACGGCTCCGCCGCGCTGAACTCGTACGGGTGCTCGTCGACCACCTCGACGCCCATGTGCTGGAGCCTGGGCAGCACGTCGGTCAGCGTGATCGGGGAGCCTGACCGGTAGATCGTCAGCCGCCAGACCCGCCGGCCGCCGCCGGTGCCGCTGTCGCCGCTCTCGGCGCCTGCCCAGCTGCCACCGCCACTGCCCTCGCCGCCCCCTTCAGCGCTGCCGCCGGTCACCGGCATGCCGCCGACGAAGCTCTCCGATTCCCACAGCTCGAAGGCGACGCTGCCGCCCGACTCCCGCAGCCGCAGGATCATCTCCAGGTCGCTGACCGCGGCGCTGGCTGGCACGTCGGTCTTGTAGGTCTCGGGTATCGACTCGCCGCGCATCGCGAGCAGCGCCCGCGCGCGCCGCTCGCCAAGCTGGCGGGTCGCCTCCTGCGCGAAGTCATCGTCCCAGGACCTCACCACCGCGGCGATCTTCCGCTCCAGGTCGGCGGCGGACACATCGGGTATCAGCCGGCCGCGCGGCGCGCGCACCACGATCTGCACCCTGGCCACCGGCGACTCGCCGATCATCACGCTGTAATCCACCTGCGCGCCGTCGAGGGCGCGGCGCAGGATGTCCTGCGCGCGCAGCCTGACCTTGGTGGTGTACCGGTCCCTGGGCAGGTACACCAGGCAGGACATGTACCGTCCGTAGATGTCCCTGCGCAGGAACAGCCGGGTCTGCCTGCGCTCCCGCAGCCGCAGCACGCCCGCCGCGATCGGGATGAGCTCGGCCGCCGTGGTCTGGAACAGCTCCTCGCGCGGATAACTCTCTAGCACCTCGGCCATGTCCTTGCCGTCATGGCTGTCCGCGGCCACGCCCGCCGAATCGAGCACCCGGGTCAGCCGGCGCCGCAGCACCGGGATGCGGGTGATGCTCTCGGTGTAGGCGGTGTGCGTGTACAGGCCGAGGAACCGGTATTCGCCGGTCACCACGCCCGCGCCGTCCATCCGTTTCACCGAGACGTAGTCCAGGTAGGTCGGCCGGTGGACGGTAGAACGCGAGTTCGCCTTGGTCAGGATCAGCCGCTTGGGCTCTCGGGCCCTGGCCCGCACCTCGGGTGGCAGCGCCGCGAAGGAACTCGATCCGTGCTTGTCGTGCCGCAAGATGCCGAGGCCGGTGCCGGGGACGGCCCGCAGGCACAGCCCGTCCGGGCCATCGTCCAGGTCGTATTCGCGGTAACCCATGAAGGTGAAATGATCGTCGGCCAGCCACCGCAGCAGCGCCTCGACCTCGGCGTCAGGCAGGCTGAGCGTCGCATCGGCCGGGTGGCTCGCGTCTGAGGCGGACAGCTCGTCGGCCAGCAGCACCGCCTTGGCCTGCATCCGCGGGTAGTCCTCGACCGCCACCCGCACGTCGCCGAGGACCCGCCGCAGATCCGCCTCAAGCCCGGCCGCCTCGTTGTCGGCCAGGCGGGTGATCTCGATGTGCGTCCACGACTCGGCGATCTCATCACGGTCGGACCGGCCGCCATCGACCGCCCCGAGAACCTCGCGCAGCGCCCCGGCGACATCACGCTTGACCCGCAGCTGCGGATGGATGACCAGGCGGGGGATCAGGTCATGCCTGCCGAGCTCCATCGTCATCGAGTCGACGAGGAACGGCATGTCGTCGGTCACGATGGAGATCACGTCCCGGCTCGGATCGATCGCCGTCCCCCGCCCCACCCGGACCAGGGCGCGACCCTGCGGCCGCCGCGCGGCAAACCTGGCCTGGTCGATCGCCACCGCGGCGATCCGCTTCGGCCCGGCCGGAATGAGGTCATCTTCGGCCACGTGCCGGAAGTAGGCCTGGAGATAGCCGGGTACATCGCCAACGCCCGCGTCCGCCCCTGCGGCCACCTGGGCCGCCTCAGCCAGCAGCGTGTCCTTGTCCCCGCCTGCCCTGTCCGACATTGGCTTCACTCCCTTGTTCCGGCCGGACGACGATGGCCGGCCTGGCTGCTATAGGCAATCTCGCAGCTCCCACAACAGCGGGTAATAACGCAACGGCACCCGCCGGTGCAGGTACGGAGCGCCGGTCGACCCGCCCGTTCCGGACTTCGTGCCGATCTGGCGTTCCACCATCTGAACGTGCCTGGCCCGCCAGAGTCCGGCCATCTCATCATGAGTCAGCAGATCCTCCGCCAGCTGCCACAGATCATCGTGGCTGGCCCGGTCCCTGGCCACCTCCACGAGCGAGGACATGACCTGCTCGTCGGTCTCCGCGGGCAGACCCCGCGAGGCGAGCAGTCCGGCGAAGGCGTCCCATAGCGACGGCTCGGCCAGCCGCCGGTGCAGGCGCTCCCGTTCAGAATCCGTCAGGGCCCGGAAGCGCGCGATATAACGCGCGTCCTTGGCCCCGGACAGGAACTCAAGCTCGCGGAACTGCACGGACTGAAAGCCGCTGGCCGGCGCGAGCACCGACCGGAACTCAAGGAAGTCCTGCGGTGTCATGGTCTCGAGCACATCGATCTGGCTGACCAGCAGCCGCTCGATCACATGCGAGCGCCGCAGCAGCTGCCTGGCCCGCCAGGTCTCGTCCTTGGCCATCAGGTCCCGGGCGGCACTCAGCTCATGCAGGAGCTGCTTGAACCAGAGCTCGTAGGCCTGGTGGACGGTGATGAACAGCAGCTCGTCGTGAACCTGCGGAACCGCCTGCGGCACTTGCTGGCTGATCAGCTCGGGCACCCGCAGGTAACTGCCGTAGGTCAGCAGGCCGCCTTCCTCACCGAAGCTGCGGCCCGCCGGCCCGTCGCGCCCCGCGCTCACGGCTGACCTCCGGCCGCGAAGAAGCCGAGCACTTCGGGGTTGGCCAGCGCATCGGGATCGGCGGCCTCCGCGACCGGCGTTCCCTGCAGGATTCTCCGGACCGGCACCTCGAGTTTCTTTCCCGACAGTGTCCTCGGGATGCCAGGCACCTGATGAATCTCGTCCGGCACGTGCCGCGGCGACAGCTGGGAGCGCAGCTGGGAGCGGATGGCGCCGGTGAGGTCCTCATCCAGCTGGCGGCCGCCAGCAAGCACCACGTACAGCAGCAGCCTGCCATCCTGCCCGAGCTGCCCGGTGTCGATCACCAGGCTGTCGGTGACCTCGGGCAGCCCCTCGACGACCCGGTAGAACTCGCTCGTGCCCATCCGTACGCCGCCCCGGTTCAAGGTGGCATCCGAACGGCCGTAGATCACGCAGCCGCCGTCGGGCAGCATCATGATCCAGTCGCCGTGCCGCCATACCCCGGGGAAGTCGGCGAAATAGCTGGCGGTGTACCGCTCGCCGCCCGGATCGTTCCAGAAGCCCACCGGCATGGACGGCATCGGGCGGGTGATCACCAGCTCCCCGACCGCCCCCACCAGCGGGCGGCCGGATGGGTCGTAGGCCTCCACCGCAGCGCCCAGGCACCGGCCTGAGATCACCCCGGCCCGCACGGGCAGCAGCGGGCACGGCCCGACGAAACCCGTGGCGAGGTCGGTGCCGCCGGAGAATGAGCCGAGAATGAGGTCGTGGCCCCGGGCTGCTACCTCCGCGTACACCCAGCGGAAGCCCTCGGGCGGCAACGGGGACCCGGTGGAGCCGATTCCGCGGAGCCCGGACAGGTCGTGCTGCACCGCCGGGCGCAGGCCCGCCTTCATGCACGCCAGCAGGTAGGGCGCGCCGGTCCCGGCGTAGCTGACGCCCGTCTCGGCGGCCAGCTGCCAGAGCGCGTCGATGCCCGGATGAGTGGCGCTGCCGTCGTAGGCCACCACGGTCGCGCCCGCCAGCAGGCCGCCGGCCAGGTAGTTCCACATCATCCAGCCGGTCGTGGTGTACCAGAAGAACACATCGCCTGGCCCGAGATCCTGATGGAAGGTGAGCGCCTTCAGGTGCTCAAGCACGATCCCGCCGTGGCCGTGCACAATCGGCTTGGGCAGGCCGGTAGTACCCGAGGAATACAGGATCCACAACGGATGGTCGAAGGGGACCTCGTCGAAATCGGCCGACCCGCCGCCGCGTTCCGGCGCGGCCTCCCCCTCGGGCAGCGAGTCCCAGGACAGCACCGGCACGCCGAGCTCGCCGAGCCCCGGGACAGGCTCCGGGCTGGCCGCCTCGCCGCCCGCGGCCGCCAGGTAATCGACCATGATCACTGCTTCCAGGCCAGGCAGCGCGGCCGCGATGCCCGCGACTTCGGCACGCCGGTCAAAGGACTTGCCGCCGTACACGTAGCCATCGACCGCGATCAGCAACTTAGGCGTGATCTGCGCGAACCTGTCGATCACGCTGCGCGAGCCGAAGTCAGGCGAGCACGATGACCAGACCGCGCCCAGGCTCGCGGTGGCGAGCAGCGCGATCAGCGCCTCGGGCGCGTTGGGCAGGTAGGCCGCGACCCGGTCACCCCTGGCCACGCCGAGCGCCCGCAGGGCGTCCCGGACCCTTGCTACCTGGAGATCAAGTTCCCGGTAGCTGAGCGAGCCGGATCGGCCTGCCTCTGACCGGAAGATGACGGCTGTCCGCTGCGGGTTGGCTTGGGCAGGTCTGAGGGCGTTCCGAGCGTAGTTGAGCGTTGCCCCGGTGAACCACCGGACGTCCGGCATCGGGCCGCCGCTCAGTTCGGGCCCGTCGCCGCGTTCTCCGAGCACCCCGAAGTAGTCCCATACGGTGCCCCAGAACCGGCCGGGATCGTCCACCGACCACTGCCACAGTTCGTCGTACCCGTGCAGGTCGACCCCGCGTCCGGCGCTGAGCCAGTCGGCATAGGCGGTGACCTTGGCGTTCGCCATGACCTGCGGACCAGGTTCCCAGAGCACCGAGCCGTAATCACGCCCAGCCTTCGCGAGCGTGGCGGCTGCATCGTCCCCGCTACGTGCGCTGCCCTCGTCTTCGATTGGCATAGGCATCAGCATGAGCTGTCCACTTGTTCCTCGCAAACGCCGGGGCCTGGCAAGTTCTCTCCTAAGTCAGCCGATGTCCCGGCGGACCTGCTGCAGATAGCGCCGAAGAGCGATAACCGACCAGATCGCCTCGACCACCCCGAACGGCCAGGCACCGGACAGGAAGCCGTAGCTGCTCGCCAGCAGGCAGCCGCCCGCGAAAGCCAGGATGAACCGGGGATGGCGTCGCTCCAGGCTGTACATCGCCATCATGAAGGTCAGGGCAGCGACCCCGTAGATAGTCAGCCCGAGGCCGCCCACGACGGCCGCTCAACCCGCCGACACCGGCGACGTCAGCCTGCCGATGGCACCGACGACGGCATCGGTGTCGCAAAGTTCCTCGATGACGACGTCAGCCCCGGCGGCCCTCAGCTCACTGACGGTGGACCGGCCGCTGGCGATCGCCACGCAGCGCGCACCCCCGATTCCGGCCGCCTCGACATCCCGGCTCGAATCCGCCAGGTACACGGTGGAACCGGGGCCGAATTCGGCGCCGTACTTGGCCGCTGCCCGGCTGCGGGTGTCCATCAGCTGGGCGCCCTTGAGAAAGATCTCTGACCCGTAGCCGCCGATCTCAAGGTCGAGGAACTGCTCAAGGCCGAACGCCTGCAGTTTCGCCACCGCATTCGGCCTGATCGAGCCGGTCAGCACTGACTGGACCACGCCGGGCAGCGCGGCCGTGGCCGCGACGGCTTCCGCCGCTCCGGGAAGCATCCGGCCCTGCTCGCCCAGCAGGTGCCGCCTGGCCGCGAACGCATCGGCAAGTTCCCTGACGTAGCAGGCCAGCAGCTCCTGGCCGCCGACCTCGGTCGGGCCCGATGCCGCCTGATTGAGCGCGAGCGCCTCGAAAAAGATCTCAGAGTCGGTCTGGCCTGCTATCTGCGGCAGTGCCACCAGCGGCCGTCCGGTCACCCGGTGGAACGCGTCCGCATAGGCGTCTCTGGAAACCCTGACCACGTCCACGAGGGTCAGATCGATGTTCCACAAGACCAGGCGGTAATACATTGCCCTCCAGCGACATCGTGACCGGCATCGTTGCCGACCGGCCGGTCCAGGCCCTTGCGAGCCTACCGCCAGCTGCCGACCGCCCGCCGCAGCCCGGCCCTAGCCCATGTGCGGGTAGCGGTAGTCGACCGGAGGAACGAAGGTCTCCTTGATCGTCCGGGCGTTGACCCACCGGATCAGATTGAAGATAGAACCCGCCTTGTCGTTGGTGCCACTGGCCCTCGCTCCGCCGAACGGCTGCTGGCCGACGACCGCGCCGGTCGGCTTGTCGTTGATGTAGAAGTTGCCTGCCGAGTAACGCAGCACCTCGCTCGCAGCGGCGATGGCGGCCCGGTCCGTCGCGATGATCGAGCCGGTCAGCGCGTACGGCGAGGCGTCTGCTGCTTGCGCGACGACGCGGGCGTAGTCGGCGTCGTCGAAGACATGGACCGACAGGATCGGGCCGAAGTATTCCGTGGTGAATATCTCGTCGGTCGGATCGGTGCCCAGCAGCACGGTCGGCTGCACGAAATAGCCGTCCGTGTCGTCAGTCTCGCCGCCGGCCAGGACCCGGATCGACGGCCTGGTCTTGGCCCTGGCCAGCGCGTCCGCATGCTCAGCGAACGCCTTGTCATCGATGACGGCCCCCATGAACAGCGAAAGGTCCGACGCAATGTCGCCCATGGTCAGTGACTTGACGGCGGATACGAAGTCGTCCCCCATCCGATCCCACACCGACCGCGGGATGTACGCACGTGACGCGGCGGAGCATTTTTGGCCCTGGTACTCGAACGCGCCCCGGATCGCCGCCGTCGCCAGGACCTCAGGGTCGGCCGAGGGATGCGCGATAACGAAGTCCTTGCCGCCGGTCTCGCCGACCAGGCGCGGGTACCCGCGATAGGAAGAGATGTTCTCGCCGACCGTCCGCCACATGTGCTGGAAGGTTCCGGTCGAGCCGGTGAAATGGATACCGGCCAGGTCCGGGTGCGGCAGCGCCACCCTGGACACCGGCTGGCCGCTGCCGGTGACCATGTTGATCACCCCCGGCGGCAGGCCGGCCGCCTCGAGCACGCGCATGGTGTAGTGCGCGGCCAGCTGCTGGGTGTGCGACGGCTTCCAGACCACGACGTTGCCGAGCAGCGCCGGCGCGGTCGGCAGGTTACCCGCGATCGCGGTGAAGTTGAACGGGGTGATGGCCAGCACGAAGCCCTCAAGCGGCCGGTACTCAAGCCGGTTCCAGACGCCCGGCGAGGAGATCGGCTGTTCCGCGAGCAGCCGGCGGCCGTAGTGCACGTTGAACCGCCAGAAGTCGATCAGCTCCGCAGCCGAGTCGATCTCCGCCTGCTGGACCGACTTCGACTGGCCGAGCATGGTCGCGGCGTTGAGGGTGAACCGCCAGGGACCGGAGAGCAGATCGGCGGCCCGCAGGAAGATCGCGGCGCGGTCGTCGAAGGACAGCTCTCGCCATCCGGGCGCCGCCTGCCTGGCCGCGTCGATCGCCGCCGCCACGTCCTCGTCGGTTGCCTTCCCGAACTGGCCGAGCACGTGGCGGTGGTTGTGCGGCTGGACCACGTCGGCGCGCTCACCGCCGCCCATCCGTTCCTGGCCGCCGATGGTCATGGCCAGCTCGGCGCGCTCGCCGGTGAGCTCCTTGATCATGCCCTCCAGCGCAGCGCGTTCCGGCGTGCCCGGAGCGTAACTCCTGGTCGGCTCATTAGCTGGGAAAGGAACGTTGGTGACAGCATCCATCGCGGATCTCCCTGCGCTACGCGACCTGACGGCAGTCCATCCATCGTAGGTTGACTCATGGCTGCTCGGTTCATCCGGCCACGGGGGCTGGCCCGAGCGGCTGGTGCCGTCGTGACGGTCAGGCTCTAGCGGTACTCACCACGTCGCAGCTCCTGCGTGGCGTACCACATCAGCTCATGCCCCTCGGCGCTGTCCACGGTGAATTGAGCATCGTCATCGCCGGAATCGGCCGCGGGGAGCGCCTGGATCGCCGCTTCGATGTCCGCCACGGCCTGTGGGTCGTCTATATGACCGGAAACCACCGCGCTGACCGGGATGGCAGTGGCGATGTTGACGAGCGCTGGCTCGTCGAAGCCCCCGGCTTCGGCCGCCAGCTCGTCGGCGACGTCCGCGGCGACCACTGCTCGCTGCGCTGGGGCCCCCGGATCGGCCTGCAGCAGCCGCAGCGATGCCTTGGCCGCCTGGGTCATCGCCGCATACTCGAGCTCCTCCAGGTCACCGCTCGAATACCACTCGCGTAGCGCGGGGGTGACTCCGTAGCCCCGCACCGGAGCCGGGCCGATCTGACCGTCGCGGAACAGCGCCGCCAGGGTCGGCAGCGTGATGGGCAGGTAGACGCGCATATGCTCCCCAGCGGCAGGCGAGGGTGATCAAGAGTGTGCCAGTCCCGGCCGCGCCCGGCCGGATAATCACCCGCTCTGCTCGAATCCCGGCTCTGCTCAAATCCCGCTCTGCTCAAATGATGAGGGATTCCCCGCCCGGCGACAGATCCACCGAGCCCTCCACGCCCGTCGGCGGGCTTACCTCGGGGCGTCCTCCGGCCGCCTGCCGCAGCGCCGCGACCACGCTCGCCACCGCCGCAGCCAGTGGCTCGTGCTCCCACACTCGCACCACGGCCCACCCGGCCGCCGCCAGCGCCGCATCCGCTGCCCGGTCCCGCTCGGCGTTCCTGCGCAGCTTGGGTTCCCAGTACCAGACGTTGACGGCAGGCCTGGTCCCGTGCTCGGGACAGCCGTGCCAGAAGCAGCCGTCTACGAATACCGCGACCTTCCGCGCTGTGAACGCGATGTCCGGACGTACCCTCGTCCCAGCCGCCAGGTCGAGCCGGTAGTCCTTCCGGTAGCGGTATCCCTGACTGTGCAGTGCCCGGCGCAGGGCAAGCTCGGGCTTGGTGTCCTTGCGGCGGTTCGCGCGCATGTTGGCTGAGCGGCCCGCGCTCGATGACCGCGGATAGTCGGGCACAGCGGCAAGGCTAGGCCAACACCGGCCGACCAGTCAGCCGAGCCGGACCGTCAGCCGCTGCGATAAACCGCCGCCAGTCAGGCGAGCTGGATGCCGAGCAGCTCACCGAGCAGCTCGGCGGTCCGGCTGGGCTCGCGATGGCACACGCCGACCAGGCCGACCGCCTCGGCCGCCAGCACGTTCGCTTGGATGTCGTCGATGAACACGCACTCCTCAGGCTCCAGGCCCAGCAGCGCGGCAGCATGCCGGAAGATCTCCTCCTCCGGCTTTCGCATCCCGACCTCGGCCGAGATCACCACGACGTCGAACATCTCCGGAAAGATGTCGCGCGGGTAGCCGGTACCGCCCCAGGAATTGGACAGCAGCGCGGTGCGCACGCCAGCCTGGCGCAGCGCCCGCATCAGCTCCCGCATGGCTGCCACCATCGTCGAGGCCGCGAACATCCTGTTGAGAAGACCCTCAGCGACAACCGGCTGGCCATCAAAGCGGACCAGCCGATCGGCCAGGGCCCGTTCGAATTCCTCGGCCACGCACTCTCCGCGCTCCAGCGCGTGTACCGGGTTACCCGTCGATCCGGCCTCATACGCCTGGGCCAGCCAGGGCCTGATCGCAGCCGCGTAGCTCTTGCGGTCGATGCCGTCGGCGTCCAGCCAGGCGTTCATGGCCTCGGCCATCGGGTTGGTCATGACCCCGCCCCAGTCGGTGATCACTCCCCGCAGCCGCGGCCCATTCTCCGGTGATCCGACGTCCACAGAGCGTTCCCGCGCGCGGTCGCCGGGATCATCCCGCGCAGATCCATTGGTTTCGGGCACACATCGATCGTAAGTGACCCCCGGCCTGCCGCAGCGTGCCCGCTGAAGCCCGACCGAGTCCGCTACTCAATGCCCCACCGTCACCATGGACAACGCCAATCACGCCAGCATCACCCGCTCACCCGCCATGAGGGGCCTTTTCATGATCACGGTTATTTGGGGGGCCTGGAGCGCCCCCTAGCAACCATGATCATGGAATCGGGTACCCAGCTAGGGACGCGGCGCGAGATCGGGGGGCTGGCAGAATCTCACCCATGCAGCGCACCGCCGTAGTCACAGGGGCCAGCATCGGTATCGGCGCCGCCACCGCGGTCAAGCTGGCCCAGGCCGGCTATCACGTCGTGCTGGCCGCCCGGCGCGCCGATCACCTCGATGCCGTAGCCGCGCGGATTCGCGCAGACGGCGGAGCGGCGACGACCCATCAGCTGGACGTGACCGACCGGAACGCCGTGACCAGCTTCGCGGACTCGTTTAATCGCTGCGACGTCGTGGTCAGTAACGCCGGCGGGGCCGTCGGGATGGACGCCGTGGCCGACGCGGCACCGGACGACTGGCTCACCATGTACGAGGTCAACGTCCTCGGCACCCTGCATGTCATTCAGGCGCTGCTGCCGAAGCTCGTCGCGACGGGCGCGGGCACGATCGTGGTGATGGGATCGACCGCCGGATTCGTCGGATACGAGGGCGGGGGCGGTTACGTAGCGGCCAAGCATGCGGAGCACGGCCTCGCGGCGACCCTGCGTCTTGAGCTGTGCGGCCAGCCGGTCCGCGTCATCGAGATCGCGCCGGGAATGGTGAAGACCGAGGAATTCTCGCTCAATCGCTTCCGCGGCGATGCCGCCAAGGCCGAGGCCGTGTATGCGGGAGTCGCCGAACCGCTCACTGCTGACGACGTGGCCGACGCCGTGACCTGGGTAGTGACCAGGCCGCCGCACGTGAACGTGGATCTGATGGTGCTCCGTCCGCTGGCTCAGGCGGCCCAGCACAAAGTCCACCGGGAGCCCTGAACGACGCGTCGAGATGACCGGCTCAGCTCCGACCCATGGGTGAGCGGGCTGGCCGGGGCGCCGGCCTTACCGATCAGGGCCATACCGATGAGAGCAGTGAGGAGCGGTCCGTGAAATACCTCCTGATGATCTACCAGAACCCCGTCGCCTGGCAGAGCTTGCCCGAGGCGACCAGACAGGAACTCATGTCCGACGCCGGGGCCGTGGTCAGGGAACTCGTCGAGTCCGGCGAGTGGGTCGGCGGCGAGGGGCTGGCTGACTCTGCCACCGCCAGGTCGGTGCGGGTGCGCGGCGGCGTGGCCACCGTGACGGACGGTCCTTTCGCCGAGGCCAAGGAACAGGTTGTCGGCTACTGCATCGTCGACTGCGACAGCATGGACCGGGCCGTCGAGATCGCCGCCCGCTGGCCCGACGCACGATTGTGGGGCATGGAGGTCCGGCCGATCCTGAGCCCCGACGGAGCCGAGATGTGACGTCGCTCAGGCCGGAAACGGCTGCAGGCGAGTCACCCGGCGATCTGGCCCGGTCCGGTCCGCTGCGCGGGTACACCAGCTCGCCGCCGATCCAGGTCGCCTTGGTCCGCATGTCATCGCCCAGCCAGACCAGATCCGCAGCCGCCCCCGGGGCAATCCGGCCGAGTTCCGGCCTGCCGATCAGGTCGGCGGGAATCCGGCTGGCCGCGGCGACCGCGTCCGGGAACCCGACCCCGGCCGTGACCATGTTCGCGATCCCAGTGTCCATCCGCAGCGCCGAGCCCGCCAGCGTGCCATCGGCTCGTACCGGAGGCTCCCCGCCGGGCGGCAGCTCGATCGGCTCGCCGCCGAGCAGGTAACGGCCCGGCGGCATCCCCGCGCAGGCCGCGGCGTCCGTGACGATAACGATCCGGCCGGGCGCCGCGGCGAAGACGATCTTGCAGACGGCGGCGCAGACGTGCCGGAGATCGGCGATCAGGCCGCTGGTCAGCCGCGGATCGGCGAGCGCCTGGCCGACGACTCCCGGCTCCCGGTGATGGAGCGGACGCTGGGCGTCGAACAGATGCGTGACCATCCGGGCACCGCGCCGCACCGCCTCCGCCACCTGCCGCGCGGTGGCGTCGCTGTGGCCGATGCTGACCATCACGCCCGCCCCGGTCAGCCGGTCGATGGCGGCGGCCGCGCCGTCGCGTTCCGGGGCCAGCGTGACCATCGTGAGCAGCCCCGCCCCCGCCGCCAGCAGCTCATCGACGGCCTCCGCGGTGGCGGTGGTGATCCACGCCTCGTTGTGAGCTCCCCGGCGGCTCGGCGCGATGAACGGGCCCTCCACGTGCACTCCGAGCACCCTGGCCCCGCCCGCCAGCGCGGGCACCACGCCCTGGGCGGCCCGGAGGGCAGCGCAGAGCTGGCCGATCGGCGCGGTAATGAACGTGGGCAAGAACGCTGTCGTCCCGGTCTCCGGCAGCCGCCGGGCGATCTCGGCCCACCCGGCCGCGCCCGCTGTCATCAGCTCGACGCCGAAGTAGCCGTTGACCTGGAGATCCACCAAGCCCGGCAGCAGCGTGCCGCTAGCCAGCGTGGCGTCGGGCACCCTCGGCGGCAACCCCGAGCCGACCTCGGTGATCACGCCGTCGGCAACGGCCACGTAACCCGGGGTGATGGCGGGCGTTCCAGTCGTGGTGGCCGGGACGATGCGGGCGGCCGCGATCAGCAGGCCTGGCCCGCCGCGCCGGTCGCCCGAGGTCACGGGGCAGGCGGGGCGCTCACCAGCAGCGCGCGGATCTCCTTGGCCACCCAGGATGGCCGCTCCATCATGGCCACGTGACCCGTCCGCGGTAGCACCACGACCCGGGAACGGGCGAAGGAACGCGCGGCCCGGGCCGCCAGCAGCGGGTTCACCAGGCGATCATGGCTTCCGTGGATGACCAGCGTCGGCGCCTTAACCCGGGCCGCGTCGCGCCACAGCGACCGCGGCCCACGGCGGACGTACTCCCCGACCAGCCCGCGGGCGGTCATGATCAGTACCTGGCTCGCGTAGTCGAGCTCGTCCCGGCGGGCGAGTTCAGCGATCTCCTCGCTGCGCCGCTTGGGGTGCATCGAGTGCGGGTTGAAGTAGACGTCCCGCAGCAGCAGCTCGCTTCTGGCCGCCGCGGACATCCGGGCCGCCCGCTTGGCTAGCCACGGGCCAAGGCCAGGCGAGGACAGCGCGGTCACTCGCAGCGGGACGAGCCGCGGGCGCAAGTCGGGCAGAGCAGGCGAAATCAGCGTGAGGGTCCGCACCAGGTCGGGCCGACGCGCCGCCACCCTGGTACAGATAGCGCCGCCCAGCGAGTTGCCGATCAGATGGACTGGCCAGTAGCCGCGTTTTTCAATAAGGCCGATAACGGATGACGCGTGCCCGTCGATCGAAAAATCATTATCAGCCGGTGGCGGGGAAAACCCGAACCCAGGCAAGTCCAGCGCCTCACAGGCCAGGGCCGCAGCAGGCTGACCGTCGGCGGGCGGCTGCCTTAGCTCGTCCATCAGGTCGGTCCAGTTAGTGGACGAACCTCCCAGGCCGTGAACGAGCAATGCTGGCTCGGCCCCCGCGGGTGCCGGGGCGCTGCGAACAAAGACCTCGCCAGTGCCGAACGAAGCGAACTCGCCGGGCCAGGCCGGAATCGGATCTGCCACAAGCCCTATATTACTCGCCAGTATCCCAGGCCGCTGCCGCCGAGCAGCCCTGGTGGCCCGCTCGGGCGCTGCCCGGCGATCCTAGCTCGCCCGCCGGCGTGACCTCGGGGCCGCTTTGCCGGTGCTCTGGCCGGCGGTCGCCTCATCGCCTTCGCCCTGGCCGGCTCCAGACTTCGCGGCCCGGGACTTTGCGGTGCCGGTCTTCGCGGGGGCGGTCTTCGCGGGGGCGGACTTCGCGGGGCCGGTCTTCGCGGGGCCGGTCTTCGCGGCCCCGGCCTTGGCCGCCCCGGACTTGACGGCGCCGGTCTTTCCGCCGTCTGAATCCGCGCCCGCGACCTTAGCGCCATCCGGCCTCGCGCCGGCTGACCTGCCGCCGGCTGACCTGCCGCCCGTTGACCTGCCCGAGCCCGAACTGCCCGAGCCCGCCTGGCGCTGGTCTTGGCGGGCGGCGCTCAGGCTGGCCTTCAGCGCTTCCGCGAGGCTGGCGGGCTCGCCCTCCGAGGCCTGGCCCTCTTCAGGCTGGATCACCTCGCGCCCCTCTGCCTTGGCGTTCACCAGTTCCTGGAGGGCCTCACGGTAACCGTCGTGGTACTCGTCAGGATCGAAGTCGACGGTCATGGAGTCGATCAGCGAGGAAGCCATCTTCAGTTCCTGCGACCGCACCTCGATGTCGTCGTCGAGGAACGGGAACGCGGGTTCGCGCACCTCATCAGGCCACAGCAAGGTCTCAAGCACCAGCACGCCGTCCCTGGACCGCAGTGTGGCCAGCGACTCGCGCTGGCGCAGCGCCACCATGGCCAGGGCCACTTTCCCGGACCGTTCCAGCGAGTCACGCAGCAGCACATAGGCACGCGCGCCCGCGGCCTCCGGTTCCGCGTAGTAGCTGCGGGACAGCAGGATGGGATCAAGCTGATCAGCGGGCATGAAGTGCAGGACTTCGATGCTCCGGGTCGTCGGCAGCGGCAGGTCGGCCATGTCCTCGTCGGTCAGCACGATCATCTCGCCGCTGGGCAACTCGTATCCCTTGGCCACCTGCTCGTAGGGGATTTCCTCGCCGTCTATGGAGCAGACCCGGCGGAACCTGATCCGGCCGCCGTCAGTCCGGTGAACCTGCCGGAACGCTATGTCCTTCTGCTCGGTCGCGGCGTACAGTTTCACAGGGATCATGACCAGGCCGAAGGAAATTGAGCCCTTCCACATGCTGCGCATGATGTCTCCCTACCCCGTTACAGCGGGTACTGATACAAGCAGTGTTGTCCGGATTCTTCTGTTCGGCAATATGTTCGAGAACCGAGCAGACAAGGAGCACGCCCCGAATGAGCGACATGAACATCGAACGGCCCGAGGCAGATGCTGCTGAGCAGGACCAGGATGCCATCCCGGGTGCCGACGAGGAGAGCGGCACCGATCAAGAGGAGGCGCCGTTCGAGGCCGATCCGGCCGACGCGGCGGAACAAGGCCGCGAAGTCAGTTCTGACGAGGACGAATACCGCTGAGCGGGCTGGCCGTCGGCGATCACCTGCCGGGTGCCCGGCCGCCTCGCCACATTCTGCGCTGCGGGTCCTGGTTACGCCCCGGCCGTAAGATGGCATCAGGAGCGGCGGGTAATCATCGCAGGACAGCAGACATTCGGAGAGTCTCGTGACAGCATCGCCGGAAGCGAAACCGGCCGCCACCCGGCTGCCGAGACCGGTCAGGCGCAGGCAGCTCCTTGGTGCGGCACAACAGGTATTCGTCGCTCAGGGCTACCATGCCGCGGCGATGGATGAGATCGCCGAGCGGGCCGGGGTCAGCAAGCCGGTTCTCTACCAGCACTTCCCCGGCAAGCTCGAGCTCTATCTAGCGCTCCTGGACGAGAGCGCGGAGGAGCTCGTGGCCACCGTCAAGGCGGCCCTTTCCTCGACCTCCGACAACAAGCAACGCGTGCCAGCCACCTTCAAGGCGTTCTTCGACTTCGTGGCCAGCGGCGGCGAGGCGTTCCGGCTGGTCTTCGAGTCCGATCTGAGCAATGAGCCTGCCGTGCGAGCCCGCCTGGAGGCGACCATGCAGGACTGCGCCGAGATGGTCAGCCAGTCCATCCACTCCGATGCCGGCCTCGGCGAAGCTGAGGCGCATCTGCTCGGCATGGCGCTGGTCGGCATGGCCCAGGTCAGCTCGCGGTATTGGCTCAGTACCGGCCAGTCCATTCCCAAAGATGCCGCCGAACAGCTGATCACTCGGCTGGCCTGGCGCGGCATCGGCGATTGGCCGCGGGCCAGCTGAGGCCGACCAGGCGGGCTGGCCGCCACTTCGACCGGGTTTCGCTGGCGGCGTAGTGCCGCGAGCCTCCGGCCGGGCCACTCGCGCCGCCTACCAAGCTAGCCTCGGTCCGAGAGGAGCTGCCGTGGAAGTCAAGATCGGAATTCAGTCCGTACCTCGCGAACTGGTTGTGGAGACCGAATCCGCGTTCGAAGCGGTCGAGCAGGCGCTGACGACCGCCATCACCGACAATGGCGTCTTCGTGCTGACCGACGACAAGGGCGGCAAGATCATGGTCCCAGCGGACAAGATCGCCTACGTGGAGATCGGTGGAGCCGAGCCGCGCCGCATCGGCTTTGGCCCCACCATCTGAAACCGCCGCCGCCGGAAATCTGCCCACGCTCATGCAGCCGGGCTCGTCCAGCCGGGCTGATCCAGCCGGGCTGATCCAGCCGGGCTCAGCGCACTGTCCGCAACTCTGGCCCCACCCCGCACCTATCGCATCTCGTGGTCGAAGGACTACAATTAGTCAAAATGCCTAGGTCACAGGGGCGGCTCCATGCCCGCAACTGTGCGGTGATAGCGACTCGGGGGGAGATGTCACCATGACCACGCAAGGAAGAGAACTCACAGGGGCTCGGGTAACCGACGCCGATGGTCAAGTAGTCGGCACGGTCGAGCAAGTGTTCAATGACGACGCGGACGGAAGTCCGGTATGGGCGCGAGTCCGTGCCGGAAAGCTGAGCCGTTTCGTCCCGCTCGGCGGGCGCCGCAGTGCCGCCGACGGCTTCAGCGTCCCGTTCGACGCAAAGAGGATCATGAGCGGGCCAGACCTGGGCGTGGAGCGGCACATGTCGGCTGCGCAGGCGGAGGAACTGCGCCGCTACTACGGCCTCGTGGTTCCCGCGCAGGCCACGCCCGCGCCCGGGCAGGCGGGCCAGGCCGGGCAGGCGGGCCAGGCCGGGCAGGCTCCCGGGCAGGCGGGCCAGGCCGGACAGGCTCCCGGGCAGGCGGGCCAGGCCGGGCAGGCGGGCCAGGCCGACGTCAGGCCCCCGTCGAGCGACGAGTGGCTTATCCGCACCGAGGAGCGCATGGCCGTCAGCACCGAGGTGATGGAAGCGGGACGGGTCCGGCTACGCAAGTACGTCGATGTCGAGCCGGTCGAGCAGCCGGTCCACGTGTTCCACGAGGAGTACGAGCTCGAGCGCGTCCCGATCTCGGCCGAGGAGCGAGTCAGCGGCCCGATCGCCGAAGGCAACCAGGAGATCATCCTGCACCAGGAGCGCGCCGTCATCAAGAAGGAGGCGGTGCCGGTCGAACGGATCCGCCTGGTGACGAAGAGGGTGGCGGAGGACAGGATGATCCGGGACGAACTCCGCAAGGAGCGGATCGAAGTCGAGGCAGATGGCGGTACGCCTGGGTCTCAGACCGCGGAATTGCCTGACCAGAATCAGCGCCGCCCGCCGCTAGGGCGGAACCGCAACTCCGCATAACGAGCGGGTCTAGGCGCTGGCGATCCGTTGCAGGTTAGCCCGGTCGCCGGCGGCCACCCCTGCCATCGCTCTCAGTCGCTGGAGCCCGGTTGCTCCCGCGTGCTCGCCGGGTCAGGAGCGATCCTGGCCACGGCGGGCATCCGGCGATTCATCTTCATGGCGGAATTCGCGGGGCATCGGGGCGCTGCAGCGGGTCCGGTGACCGCCGGCGACGTCGGCTAGCTGGCCAGGCCGAGCGCGGCCATCCGCTCGGCATGAGCGTCAGTCAGCCGCGCGAACATTCGGCCGATCTCACCGAGCTGGGTGAGCGTACCGCCCGCGAGCAGGCGCGCGAGTGCCTCACGCTCGGCCGCCACCCGCTGAGCCTGGCCCAGAGCCTCCCCAACCAGACGCCGAGCCCACAGAGCCAGCCTGCCAGCGACCTTCGGGTCGGCCTCGATCGCCGCTCGAACCCGGGCGACGACGAATTCCGCGTGCCCCGCGTCACTCAGCACTTCGACCACGAGCTCGCGCGTCTCCTGGTCCAGCAGCTCCGCGAGGGCCCGGTAGAAGTCGGCCGCGAACCCATCGCCGACGTATGCCTTGACCAGGCTCTCAAGCCAGTCCGCGGGTGTTGTCCGGGCGTGGAACGCGTCGATGGCCTCGACAAACGGTGACATCGCCGCTTCCGGGTCCGCGTGCATGCTCTCGAGCCGGCGGCGCAGCAGCTGGAAATGGCCGAACTGGGCGACCGCCATCCCGGCCATAGCTTCCTTGTCAGCCAGCGACACGGCGTCCGCGGCGTCATCGGAAAGCCTGAAGAAGGCCACCAACGAGGCGTAGGCGAGCACGCCGAGCAGGTCGATCACGCCGTCCGGGTCGGGTGCCCCGGCCGGGGCATGCCTGGCTGCGGCACCCCCAGACACGGTATCCCCGGCCGGAGCGCCCGCGGGCTCGGCGGCGACCGGCTCAGCTCCAACGGGCTCAGCTCCAACGGGCTCAGCTCCAACGGGCTCAGCTCCAACGGGCTCAGCTCCAACGGGCTCAGCTCCAACGGGCTCAGCTCCAACGGGCTCAGCTCCAACGGGCTCAGCTCCAACGGGCTCAGCTCCGACGGGCCCGGCCGCCTCGAACTCAGCTCCGAGTGGCTGCGCCAGGCCGGCGTCGGATCCAGCTGACCGAGGTTCGCCGGCCGCGACGCTACTCGCCCCCTGCTCTGTGCCGTCCACCCCCATTTCGGTCATCCACGCAGCGTAACAACTTGCCGGCAACTAAGTCCGGCCCGCGCCGCTCTGCCTGGCCGGTGATGTTGCTAGACTGTTGTCAATCCGCATGTGGAATGCGGTAACCCCGAAGCGTGTTGTACCTCAGAAAGTAAGGTACGGCTATGCCGGGAGCCTTGATTGCTCCCCGGCCGCCGCGCCGAATCTTCCCCGCGAGTGCGTGGCCAATGCCGCGCTGCGACAGCGCGAGCCGTCCCGCGGGAGAGGTCGAAATGTGAGCCCGCGACGCGGACGCACGGCGCAGCTGCGCCTGGTGGACCCGTGGGCTATTGATGGAGGCGGAAGCCCTGACAACGCATAACTGGACCATGCCGGACGTGCCGGAGGACGAGCAAGCAGCGCCCGGCGCACCTGTTTCCCGGTCCGAGGCCCTGCCCGCCGGCAGCCCGGCGTCCGAGGCGCTCTCATCCGAGGCGCTCTCATCCGAGGCGCTCTCATCCGACTCGCCGGGCGCCCAGGCGCTCGGGGCGGATCTGCTGCTGTCCGAGACGGCGACTTCAGACCTGCCCCGGAACGAGAAGACGTTTCGTGACTTCGGCGTGGCCGAGCCATTCTGCGTGGCCCTGGAGGCCGCCGGCATCACCCATGCCTTCCCGATCCAGGCACTGACCCTGCCGATCGCGCTCGACGGCCATGATCTCATCGGCCAGGCCCGGACCGGCACCGGCAAAACCCTCGCCTTCGGCATCCCCATGCTGCAGCGCCTCGAACTGACGCCGGACCGCAAGCCATCGGCCCCGCGTGCTCTCGTGGTGGTTCCCACCAGGGAACTGGCCATTCAGGTCGCAGAGGATCTGCGGACCGCGGCCGCGGGCAGCGCCATCTCCGTCGTCACCCTGTACGGCGGCCGCGCGTACGAGCCCCAGATCGACGCCCTGCGCAGCGTCGATGTGGTCGTAGGCACGCCTGGCCGACTGCTCGACCTGGTGCGGCAGAGTCACCTGGACCTCTCCCAGACCCGCTCGCTAGTACTCGACGAAGCGGACAAGATGCTCGACCTGGGCTTCCTGCCGGACGTCGAGAAGATCCTGCGGCTCACGCCGCAGCACCGGCAGACCATGCTGTTCTCGGCCACTATGCCCGGCGAGATCGTCACCCTCGCCCGGCGCCACCTCAGCCGGCCGGTACACGTGCGGGCCGAGCACCACGACGAGCCGGTGCTCGTGCCGAGCACCGAGCAGCATGTATTCCGCGCGCACCAGATGGACAAGGTTGAGGTCCTCGCCCGCGTGCTGCAGTCTGAAGGCCGCGGCCTGACCATCGTGTTCTGCCGGACCAAGCGAGCATGTGACCAGATCGCAGGGGCCCTGTCCACCCGGGGCTTCGCCGCGGCCGCTGTCCACGGCGACCTGGGCCAGGGCCAGCGGGAACGTGCCATGCGGGCTTTCCGGACCGGCAAGGTGGACGTGCTGGTTGCGACCGACGTCGCCGCCCGCGGGCTGGACGTCGACGACGTCACGCACGTGGTGAACTACGAGTGCCCCGAGGACGACAAGGCTTACCTGCACCGGACCGGCAGGACCGGCCGGGCAGGCCGCATCGGGGCGGCCGTGACCTTCGTGGACTGGGCCGACATGCACCGCTGGAAGATGATCAACGAGGCGCTGGGGCTTGGCCGGCCCGAGCCGGTAGAGACGTATTCGACCTCTGAGCACCTCTACGAGGCGCTGAGCATCCCCGAGAACGCGACGGGCACGCTGCCCAGAGCCCGGCGTGACCGGCTCGGGCTTGAGGCGGAAACCCTGGAAGACATCGGCGAGACCGGCCGTAACCGGTCGCACGCCGCCCGTCCGGCGAGCGGCCCGGGGTCGAGAGATCGCGGTCGCGGGCGCGCCGCGGGCTCAGGTTCGCCGCAGCGCGGCAGCCGCTCCGACAGCGATCGCGGCGAGCCCTCCAGGTCCCGCGACACGGCCAAGCCGCGCCAGCGCTCCCGCCGCCGCACCCGGGCGGGTTCTCCGGTCGGCGCAGGCCAGGAGGCTGGTCGCGGCGGGAGCCAGGAGGCTGGTCGCGGCAGGAGCCAGGAGCCTGGTCGCGGCGGCAGAAACGGCTCCCGGGGCGGCCGGGACACCGCGGGCCGGGCAGAGGCAGGGCGTGGCGAGCCAGGGCGCGCGGCCGAGTCGGCCGCAGCCGCCGGCGCGGGCCCGGCTGCGCTCCGCGGGCAGCCCGCCGCGCGCCGGCGCGGCCGATCACGGGCCAAACCAGCACACGACATGGGCCAGGCGAGTGGCACCGCAGCGGAATCAGCGTAAAACTAATAGAAATACCCCGAGCCTGTCTGGGTAGGCTGCCGCTCCGTGAGTACACCAAGGTCTCTCGACCTGCCTTACCTTGTCCGCTCTGTGATCGTCCAGACGCCGCGCGGCCTGTTCGCGGCGCTGCAGGCACGGCCGGCGAGTGGTGTATGCGAGCGTAAGCCCGCGATTCTCGTCCCTGGCTACACCGGCAGCAAGGAAGATTTCATCCCGGTTCTGCAGCCGCTGGCGTCCTCGGGCCGGTTTGTGATCGCCATCGACATGCGCGGTCAGTATCAGAGCGCCGGTGCGACGCACCAGGACGGCTACGCCCCGGACCAGCTGGCCGCCGATATCGGGGCGGTGGCCGAGGCCGTCGCGCCAGACGAGGATGAGGTACACCTGCTCGGCCACTCCCTCGGCGGGCTCATCGCCCGGCACGCCGTGCTGGCCAGGACCGCAAGCATCGCCTCGCTGACCCTGCTAGGGTCCGGACCGGGCAGCATTACCGGCCCCAGGCAGGACTTGCTTCGCTCCATGCTTGCCCTGACTGGTAGCCCCAGGCAGGCCGACGCCGATCCCGCCGGGCTCCGGCGCTGGGCCAAGCAGCTCTGGGAAGAGCACCTGGAGCCGCAGGCCCGGGCCGATGGCGTGGCCGAGCACATCATCGAATTCTTGCGCGACCGGCACCTCGCTAACTGCCCGACCGCGCTGATGGTCATGGGAAATTACCTGCTCAGCTGCCCGGACCGCACCGCCGAGCTGGCCCGGGTGGACGGGCCGCCCATCCTGGTCATGTACGGCGAGAACGACGACGCCTGGCCACCTGAGGTCCAGGACCGGATGGGCAGGCGCCTGCGCGCGCAGCGGGTCTGCATTCCGGGCGCCGCCCACTCGCCTGCCATCGAGGCGCCGGAAACCACCGCGAGCACGCTGACGTCGTTCTGGAACGCGGCTGAGGAAGCCAGCCGACGGCGCCGCCGCGCAATGCAGGGCGCCACGGCGCCCGCTGTCCGCCAGCCCCGCGGTTAGCCGTCGGGATCCCCCAGCCCGTCCCAGGGCCGACGGGTGGTGGCGGCGGCCAGGCCCTGCGGGCAGTGGGCCCGGTAGTCGCACCAGCCGCAGGACTGACCCGGCCGGGGCGGGAACACCTCGTCACCCCGATCGCTCGGCTGGCCGCCGCGGTACCGCTCATCGGCTTCGGCGCACTCGGCTGCGATATCCTCCGCCCGGCCAAGCTGCCGCCGCAGCGACTCGGCGGAGTGCTCCCAGGCCAGCACCTGACCGGTCGGCAGGTGATGCAGCTCCACCCGTGAGCACGGCCGTCGCATGACCCGCTCCGCCGCCAGCGCGTACAACGCGAGCGGCAGGGAGCTGCGCGCGTCGTCGGCGGTCAGCACGTGGCGGCCGGTCTTGTAGTCCACCACGACCAGCTCGCCGCTGCCATCCGGGCCGCGCCGGTCATCCAGCCGGTCAATCCGGCCGGACACCGCGATCAGTTCGGTACGGGTCGCGACGGTTCGCTCGACTCCGGCCGGCTCCGCAGCCGGATCAAGGCGGCTGACGTAGCGCTCCACCATGATCCGGGCCCGGTCACGATGGCGGTCGGATTGCGCCGCGTCGGCGAAGCCCTCGCTGATCCAGCCGCGTTCGAGCAGATCTCCGGCAGCCCCGACACTGCGCTCCGACCGCGGCAGCCGCCACCACCCGGCCAGCGCGTTGTGAACACTGGCGCCCAGGCTGTTGTGCGCCCACGGCGGCCCCTTGGGCGGCGGCGGCCGGTCCAGATAGATCATCCGATAGCGGCGCGGGCAGTCGAGCCAGGCACCCAGCCTGGTCGGCGTGCACGCATACAGCCGGCGTGGCATGCCCTCGAAACCGAGCTGCTCCACGGTCCCATCCTGGCCGACTGGTCTGACAGCCACTCATTACCCCGCGATGACCGATGATCTTGACGACTTCTCAGCGAGATATGTACTGGAAAGCCGCCAAGATCACCGGAGGTCGCCGAAGAAGGCGTCGGGGCCTGCCGAGACCCAGGAGTCGAATCGCTTCTCCGCCGCGGCCACGGTGAGCTCATCGCCATGTCCAGGCAGCACCCTGGTCTCGCTCGGCAGCGTCAGCACGGCCGAACCGATGGAACTCAGCTGGCGGCTGAAATCGGGGAAGGAGTCCTCGTACGGAACCGGCCCGCTGGCGGTCAGCACGTCGCCGGTGAAGACCACACCGAGATCCTCGCAGTAGAGGCAGACCGAGCCGGGGCTGTGGCCGGGCGCGTGCATCACCTCAAGGGCCACGTCGGCCACCTCGAAGATGCCGCCGTCTTCCATCTCGATCTCGGGGTCATCGGAATGAACCTCGCGCCAGGGCACCCGATCGGCCGGATGAAGCGCGACCGGCGCCTCGTCGTCGGCGGCCACCTCGAATGCCGCCGCCACGTGGGCAGCGTGGCCATGCGTGCAAATGACCGCGAGCACCGCGCGGTCGCCGATCTTGTCGCGCACCGCCTGCGCGTCGCCGCCCGCGTCGATGACGATGACCTCATCGTCGTCGCCGATGATCCAGGTGTTGACGGCCTCGGCCACCTGTTCTATTCGCGCTTCCATACCGCCCTGCCTCCTTGCCCTGGGGAGCCTCTCGTCCGCCCAGCGCGTCGCCGCAGCAGCAGGTGAATGGCCCGGGGAGAACCGCATAACCAGCCACAGCAAACTATGACTGCGCCAATTGCCACCGCGAACGCGACGATATCCCCGCTGCCGCTGGTCCGCTGCACGAACAGCATGGTGGCCACGATCGCGCCCGGATCCGCCAGGAAGAACGAGTTCATCGCCCGCTGACCGGCGCGGCGCCGGTGGCCTGCGCGATCAGCTGCTGATAGTTCTCCGGCGAGATCGTATCGCAGCCAATCCGGTAGCCGGTGAGCTGGCCGTGATCGTCACTTCCGCCAGACGCGACGAGTCCGAGGGCAGCCGCGAGGGCTCGCAGATGCTCCCGTTTCTCATGGTCGTGATCTGGATGATCGACTTCGATGCCGGTCAGCCCGGCCGAGGCGAGCCTGGCGATCGCCTCGTCACTGACCACCCAGCCGCGCGAGGCCGCCCTGGGATGAGCCAGCACCGTCACCCCGCCCGCGCCGCGAACCAGCGTGATCGCCCGGACCGGTTCCAGCGCGTACCGCGGCACGTGGGCGCGACCTCCGGCGCCGATCCATTCCGGGCCGAACGCGTCAGCCGGGCTGGCCACTACCCCCGATTCAGCCAGCGCCCTGGCGATATGGGGCCTGCCGACCACGCCGTCCCCGGCGATCCTGGTGACCTGCTCCCAGGTGACGGGCGCCCCGAGGTCCTCGAGGCGAGCCACCATCGCCCGGGCGCGGTCGATCCGGCTGCTGCGGATCGCCGCGCATTCGGCGGCCAGCTGGGGCTCGGCCGGGTCGAACAGGTAGCCGAGCAGGTGCAGGCTATGGCCGTCCAGGCGACAGGACAGCTCCATCCCGGGCACCAGGGTCAGGCCGGGCGGCAGGGCAGCGGCCGCCGGGCCATGTCCGGCGACAGTGTCATGATCGGTCAAGGCGATCACGTCGAGCCCGGCCCGGCGGGCCCGGCTCATTACCTCAGCGGGCTCACAGGTGCCATCCGAGGCCGTGCTGTGGCTATGCAGGTCGGCGCGCACACCGGCTGACCCTAGCCGGGCAACAGTGGGGAGCGCTCCCCGTAGGGCAAGTTAAGGTCCCGGCCGCCCTCTCGCAGATCCCTGAGCGCAAGCGGCACGGCCAGCAGCAGGCCGGCCGTGTCCGGCCACAGGACGAGCCACAGCCAGTGGCCGCCCACTACGCCCGCAAAGGCCGCCCGGCGCGGCGCCTCGACGTGCCACAGCGGGAATTCGTGCTTGTTGACCTGCACGAACGCGTGCGGCTGGCTGATCGCGAAGTCGCCGCCAGGGTCTGGACCCGGCAGGCCAGCGAACCCGGCGCCCAGGCCGAGCCCGAGCTCCTCCGAGATGATCAGCATCTCGCCCGTGCCGCCGAACGGATTCGGCCCGGACAGGGCCACCACGCTGCCCCGCGCCCGGCTGCGCTCGTCGCCAGCGCCGGCGAAGCCGGTGACCAGCCAGCCCTCAGGCAGCGGCCACGGCAGCCAGACCGGCACGACCGAGCTGCGCAGCAACTCGGCCAGGCCTTCACCGGTGAACGCCGTCGTCATGTGAACCCCGCCGTCAGATAAGTACCGCCGTCATGCGGACGCGGCAGTATTGATTACTTAGAGTAGTTATTCAATTGCACCATGTCTCCTACCGTGCTCATCCGGCAGCAGTGCTAAACGGCCGGCTTCAGGCCGTCGCGCGGCGGCGGGATACTGGACAGGTGACGGGCCAGGTGATCCAGTGCGTAGGCGCCGTGATCAGGGACTCGTCCGGGCGGCTGCTGCTGATCAAGCGAGCCCACGAGCCGGGCGCCGGGCTGTGGTCGCTGCCGGGCGGCCGGATCGAGCCCGGCGAGACCGACGAGCAGGCCGTCGTCAGAGAGATCGCGGAGGAGACCGGGCTGGCCGTGCGCTGCGGCACCCTGCTGGGTACCGCGAGGCTCCCTGGCCCGGGCGGCGCGATCATCGAGGTGCGGGACTACCGCGCGGTGGTCATCGGAGGTGACCTAGCCGCAGGCGACGACGCCGCCGACGCCCGCTGGGCGGACTCGGCCGAAATGGCTCGCCTGCCGCTGACTACGGGTCTTGCGGAGTTTCTGGGGGCCTGGGAGCGCCCGGCTGGATAGCGCCGTTAGTCCGGTCGCTACAATTTGTGCTTCAGGCTGTCGGCCTGGTGAGCGCTCTCGCGGCTCGCAGGCCCTGCTGTGCCAATAGGCCCAGCTGTGCTAACGGGAGCGAACACTGCGATGAGCTGCTCGACAAGTCGCCGCGTCAGATGACTCGGAAGATCAGGCCACTCGGGGGGCGTCGGCTGCTGCTCGGGCTCGTGATACTGCTCGCCGTGGTCCTGGTGGCCGGCACGGACGGCTTCGTAATCAAGCACTTTGGCGCGCACGCCGCCGCCGACCAGGGCACCGACAGTTACCTCAACGCGATCGCCTGCCCGAACTCCACCGAGTGCTGGGCCGTCGGCCAGACCGCCATGGCGCGCGGCGGCAACACCTACTCGGAGGTCAGGTCCCAGCTGCTGGAGCACGAGACCGCTGGGCGGTGGCACCGGGTGGCGGCACCGGACGGGCAGCTGCAGAACCTGATGCTGACCGACATTGCCTGCCCGGGCAGCCGTGATTGCTGGGCGGTGGGCGGCAGCAGCGCTAACGGGTCAGCCATCATCGAGCACTGGACCGGCGGGGCCTGGAAGCTGGTCTCCTCACCCACGCTGCCCGGCGGCCAGCTGGTCAGCGTGAACTGCGCCTCAGCGAGCCTGTGCTGGGCCTTCGGAGGCCAGCAGACCAGGAGAAACCGGACTTCTGATGTCCTCGAGCAATGGGACGGGACCAGCTGGCAGATTGTTCCCTCGCTGCCCGGAGGCCTGTATCCGAGGCTCATCGACTGCCCGGCGGCCGGTCATTGCCTGGTCCTGGGCGAGGCCGGCAATAGGCCGACAGCGGCCAGCTACGATCTCGGCCAGTGGACCCAGGTGGCGCTGCCAGAGGGAGTGCAGGGCAACCAGATTCCCAGCCTCCTTTCCTGCACCACGGCCACGAGCTGCCTGGCGCTGCTCCCGGCCCGACACGGCGCGGTCACCGAAGTTTGGAACGGCCGATCCTGGACCCAAACAACAGCCAGCCCGCCACCTTACCCCGCTGGCCTGGCCTGCTCTGGCGCTAATGGCTGCTGGCTGCTCGGCACCTCGCACAGCCTGCGGCCTGTCATGCTGCGCTGGCAGGGCGGCCAGTGGGTCCGGGTACCGGCCGACGGTGCTGAGCTTGGCTACCTGGGTGACCTGGCCTGCGCGAGCAGCTGCTGGGCGGTCGGCGGCCTGACCACCAACCTGGGCGATGGCAGCTCCTATTCACGCCCGCTCATCGCGGCGGTGGCTGGAACCTGACCGTCGTGGCCAGCCCGGCCGCCCGCCCCGGCCGCGGCCACCAGAGGCTCTGGCTGCTGCTGCATCGTCCGGTGCCGCCTGATCTATCTGGCACCGGCCGCACGGGTTCGACGCACGATCGCGGGCTTCGTAGCATGGGGCCATGACCTCCCCGCCTGCACTCTCCGCACCGCCCACGGTCGACCAGGTGATGGCCGCGCTTTCCGGCGTCAACGACCCGGAGATCCGCCGACCCATCACCGAGCTCGGCATGGTGAAGAACATCGAGGTCGCGGCCGACGGTACGGTACGCGTCGAGGTCTGGCTGACGGTCGCCGGATGCCCGCTGCGAGACACCATCACCCGTGAGGTCACCGCCGCGGTCAGCGCGCTGGACGGGGTGGCCAGGGTGGCTGTCGAGCTCGACGTGATGAGCGAGGAGCAGCGCCAGGGCCTGCAGAGCAAGCTCCGCGGCGGCCAGCCGGAGCGCGAGATCCCGTTCGCCAGCCCGGCCTCGCTGACCAAGGTGTACGCGGTGGCCAGCGGAAAGGGCGGCGTCGGCAAGTCATCGGTCACGGTCAACCTGGCCGCGGCCCTGGCCGCCGCCGGGCAGAAGGTCGGCCTGCTCGACGCCGACATTTACGGGCACTCCATCCCGCGGATGCTCGGCGTGACCGGACGGCCCACCCAGGTCGAGCAGATGATCATGCCCCCGTCCGCCCACGGGGTGCGGGCGATCTCCAGCGGGATGCTCAAGAAGGGAAACGAGCCGCTGCCGCTGCGTGGGCCGATCCTGCACCGCCTGCTGCAGCAGTTCCTCGCCGATGTCTACTGGGGCGACCTGGACGTCCTGCTGCTTGACCTGCCTCCTGGTACCGGGGATGTGGCAATCTCGGCCGCCCATCTGGTGCCAGGCTCCGAGCTGATCGTCGTGACCACTCCGCAGCTGGCCTCGGCCGAGGTGGCCGAGCGCGCCGGATCACTGGCGGCCCAGTTGCATCAGCGCGTCGTCGGGGTGATCGAGAACATGGCCTATCTCCTCTGCCCGCATTGCGGGGAGCGGGTGGAAGTGTTCGGCTCCGGCGGCGGTGCCGCAGTGGCGGCGACACTGGGCCGGGTGACCGGCACCCAGGTGCCTGTACTCGGCGAGATCCCCATCGATGTCCGGCTCCGCGAGGCCGGGGACAGCGGCGTCCCGCTGGTGCTGTCTCATCCTGATGCTCCGGCGGCGCAGCAGCTGAAGAAGATCGCCGACACCCTGGCTAACCGCTCCCGCAGCCTCGCCGGGCGCCCGCTGGGGCTCACTCCAGCCTGACCCCTGCCCCTGACCCCTGCCGGTTCGCCCTCACCTCCGGCCTGACCCCTGCGGTTGCCGCCTGACCTCCAGCCTGGCCCCGGCTGGTACCGCTAGGTAAACCTGCTGATCAGGTGGCCTCGGTGTCGTATGGCGGGCTCTCACCGGGCGCCAGCGTCACCCCGGCTGACCCGTTGGCCATCGCGCCAGCGGGCCCGGTCCCGTCCAGGTCGTCGAGAAGGTGCTTGCGGACGAAGTTGCGCGGATGCAGGTCGTTGATGTCGAAGTCGCGGAACTCTGGGCCCAGCCCGTCTTGCAGGTCAGCCTTGGCATTCTCGGCGATCCTACGCAAATCACGCAACGCGCGCCCGGCCTGGGATGCGAGCTTCGGCAGCTGGTCGGGACCGAATATCAACAGCGCGAGGACCGCGAGGACCAGGATCTTCGGGAGCGACAGGTCGAGCACGAGGAACTCCACCACTCGGTCGGGGACGCGGGCAGGATCTGCTCCTTCCAATGTAGACCGTCCGGCCGACAGCCACTAATGCCCGAAGTGGCGATGACTGTGCCCGTAGCGGCTACGACCCGCCCGCAGGGGGTGATGACTCGGCAGACCCCAAGGTCAGGGTGACCGTGTGTGGAATCCCGTTTCGGGTAAAGGTGACCGTCACCCGGGCGCCCGGCTGGACGGACCGAATGGCATCGAGCAGCGCGGTGGCGCCGTCGATCCGCTGGCCGCCGAACCCGATGATCACGTCGCCGGGCCTGAGCCCGGCCCGGGCGGCCGGGCCGCCCGGGCTGACCGGCCTGGGACCGCCCGGGCTCTGCTGCATGATCTGAGCGCCGGCCCCGGCATAGCTGGAATTGATCAGCGCGTCGATGACGGCGTGCGCCGCCCGCCCGGTCCTGATGAGCTGCGTCGCTATCAGTCGGGCCTGATTGATCGGGATAGCGAATCCGAGGCCGATGCTGCCCCCCTGGCCGCCGGTAATCGGATCGCCGCCCAGGGTGTCAATCGCGGCATCGACCCCGATGACCTGCGCCTGGGCATTAACCAGGGGGCCGCCAGAATTGCCCGGATTGATCGGGGCGTCGGTCTGGATCGCGTCGAAGAACACCTGCGGAGCATTGTCGGCCCCCATGACGCCGGTCGGCTGTACCGGGCGCCCTATCGCGCTGACGATGCCGCTCGTGACGGTGCCCGCCAGGCCGAGTGGCGAGCCAAAGGCGAGGACGGGATCCCCCACCCGGACGCTGCCTGAGTTGCCCAGCGGGAGCGCGGGCAGCCGGGCGGCCACCGCTGGCCTGATAACCGCGATGTCCGAATACGGGTCGGTCCCGATGACCTTGCCCGGCACGGTCCGGCCACCGTTGAGGACAATTTGCAGGGCGGCGTGGCGCACCTGGCCGTCGAGAGTGATCACGTGGTTGTCGGTGACGATGTACCCGCCGCTGATGGCGAATCCGGAGCCGGTCCCCTGGGTACCGTTGACCTTGATCATCACCACGCTCGGCAGCACCCTGGCCGCGATGCCGGCGATGGAGTCCGGCGGACGGTCCGTCATCGCGGGCGGCACCGCGCCGATGCTGAAGCTGGGGTCTGTACCCGCGGTCACGGCCCGGGACTCGATATATCCGCCCACCAGGCCGCCGGCCAGCGCCGCCGTGACCGCGGTCGCGATCACCAGCGCGACCAGCCGCCACCCGGCCACCGCGCGGTGAGCCCGCTGTCGGCGCGATCCAGCGGGCCCGGCGGGCCCGGCGAACTGCCCGTCTTCGGCCGCCAGCCAGCTCTCGCCCAGCTGGCGGCCCTGGCCCAGCCGCCAGTCCTGGTCGGCCTGCCAGTCCTGGCCGGACCGCCAGTCCTGGCCGGACCGCACCCGGTCGGCCGGATAGGGCGGAATGGAATGATCATCTGATCTGGCCCAATAGTCCGGGCTGGCCTGATCGCTGCCAGCCCGATCGCTGCCAGCCGGATCGTCCGGGCTGGCCTGATCGCTGCCAGCCTGATCGTCCGGGCTGGCCTGATCGCTGCCAGCCTGATCTGGGCTTTCCGCGCCCTCACCCGCGCGCTTGTCGGACATCAGCTGCCTCCCCGATGCGACCGCACGTGAGGACAACCCGTGGCCGCCGTTCGCTGCATACCTCCCCTGCAAAGGGCGGGATAGGCATAATCAGCCGAACGGGTTGGCCCACGAAACAAGACGGCGGAAGCCGCGCCCCAGGCGGACCCAGAACCCGGGCTCCGTGTCCTGTGGCAAATCGGCTACCACGCCAGCGACCGTGGCCGACGGGGCGTCCGCGATGAGGGTGAACACGTACCCGTGAGCCGACCAGGCCAGGCTCCGGTCGTCGGGGTCGGCTGCGTAGACCGCCCGCCCGGCCAGCGTGACCGGCCGCCAGCCGGTCAGCGCCCGGGGCAGGACTCCGCGCTGGACGAACAGGGAGACGACCGACAGGCCGTCGGAATACGACAGATCGACCACTTCACCCGAAGGGCCGGAGGTCTCGTCCGAGGCGAACATCTGCAGGTTGCCCGAAAGCTGCCCGGGCAATGGCCAGCCCCTGGCGCGCAGCGACGCGAGCGCCCCGGAGTCAAGCCGGCCGGTCCAGGGCCGCACGGTTGCCGATGGCATGCCCGCCAGGCCGCGGCCGCCCACCGTCAGGTCGATGAAGGCATCCTCGCTGACCACCCGCGAGCCGGTGTCGAACACTTCCCTGCGCAGCGGCAGCTTGGTGGCGGTGTCCAGCCAGAATCTGGCCGCCAGCCCGCCCTGCGGGCGGCGCACCTCGACGATCTGGGCCGGGCGGTTGTCGGCCGTTCCTGGTCCCGCATAGACGACCTCGTAGTTGGCCTGCATCAGGACGAGCAGCTGCCCGGATACCCCCAGGATCCCGTCCGGGTCCTGGGCGCCCGACAGCCCCGCCTGCAGCGCGCCGAGCGGCTCCGTCTCAGTGTCGGCGGCCTGCGCCAGCGTCCCGCGGCCAGGCTGATGCCAGACCTCGACGACGGAAGTGCTCGCGCCGCCACTCCCCCACCACGCCACGATCTGCACGCCGCGGTAGGAGATGTCCTGACATGCCGCCGCGGCTTCGGCCAGCAGCCGCTGGCCCGCGCGGGCCTCCGGGGTCAGGCTGGCCCGGGCGAGGGGGCCTGCTCCTTCCCGGGCCAGCCCGGCCGCGTGGCCGAGGCCGGGCGCGCGGGCGGCACCCGCCGCCTGGCCGGTCACCGGGATGGAAGGGGATGACCCGCCGCCCGGGCTCGCGCGCCGGCCGACCGCCGGGCGGCCGACCGAATCGATCAGCGCCAGCGTCACGATGGCCGACCCCAGCAGGCCGAGCACCACGGCCACGCTGGCGATCCGCCACGGGGAGATGGGCCTGCGGCTCACGGCGCGGGTAGCTGAGGGTTCCGCTCAGGGCGCGGCGCGCGGTGCGGCGGCACGACTGGGAGCAGGCCTGTGGTGACGTCATACTGGGCCATGAACACGTCAACATTGGGTGTCACCCTCGGCCCAGGCTCAGGCGGGCCTCCGGCCATGAAGGCGGCGGTGCCAACGCTGGTGAGGAACACGGCGCTGCAGCCGAGCGCGACATACCAGGCCGGCCTGATCTCCCGGCCCCCCCGTCCGGGCGGCCGCGTCGCGGTGGCCGTGCCGCCTCCGGCAGGCCAGACACTGCCTGGCGGGAACCCACTGCCCGACTGCGCCAACCCCATCAGCCGCCGGGTGAACGCGGAGTCGGCGGCGGCCTCGCCCAGCGCGCTCATCCGCCTCTTCAGCGTGCGAAGCGCGGCGGCCTCACCCCGGCACGGCTCGCACCTGGCCAGGTGCGCAAGCACCCGGTCGCGTTCCTCACCGTCAAGTTCTCCGTCGATCAACGCGGAGATGCGCTGCCCAAGGTGGCTCATGGCTGGCCTCCGGGGACTAGCGGAGCTTGCGGCCGCGGCAGCGGCAGGCTCCGCTCGCTCGTGTGCCGCGGCCGGCGATGCTCCAGGGCGCTGCGTAGCTGCGCCCGGCCCCGGTGGATCCGGCTGCGGACCGTGCCGAGCTTGATTCCGAGCGCGTCGGCGATCTCCTCGTAGGACAGGCCCTCGATGTCGCAGAGGATGACGGCCGCGCGGTACTCGGGCGCGAGCGCCTTCAGCGCGGCCTGGATGTCGCCGTCGAGGTGCCGGTCATCAAAGGCCTGGGCGGGCGTGGGTGCAGCACTGCTCAGCCGGGCGGCGGTCTCGTCACCTAGCCCCTCGAACCTGATCCGCTGCCGCCGACGGGCCATGTCGAGAAACAAATTGGTCGTAATGCGGTGCAGCCATCCCTCGAAGGTGCCCGGGGTGTAGCTGGGCAGTGACCTGAAGACGCGGACGAACACCTCCTGGGTGAGGTCCTCCGCGTCATGGCTGTTACCTGTCAGTCGGTAGGCGAGCCGGTAGACCCGGGCGGAGTGATCCCGGACCACCTCATCCCAGCTGGGCGGTGTCCACTCAGCGGCTTGCTGCAGCGGCGCTGTCTTCTCCACGCCTTCCCCCTTCCGCAGCTCCCGCAGCCTTTAACACCACCATTGCGCGTGTGCTTCCGCAACCGCGCCCGATCCTGGCCGCCGGCAGGCCCCGGAGGACTCGAAGTGCCGACCCGGCCGGCCCGCTTCGTGCCCATCCCTGACGCCTGCGCGCGCCGCTCACGCCTGCGACGTGCATAACTTCAACGGTCGGCACAGCCGCGCTGGTTCCCGTTTGGCCACCCGGGCCGCTAGGCTGCCGCACAAACAGCCAGCGATGCAGCCACCAGCGGAGCAGGAGGCAGCCATTACCAGTGCCGCGGCCACCGTGGCCTACGTGGACGGATTCCTTCCCGAGGACGAGCCGCTGCTGATCGCCCGCAGCAACGCCGCCGAGGTGGGTGGCACGACCCCGGTCGGGCCGGTCACCGGCGCGGTGCTGCGCTTCGTCGCATCATCCATCGCGGCCAAGGCGGTGGTCGAGATCGGCACCGGATGCGGGACATCCGGGATCTGGCTGCTCAGGGGGATGCGCGCTGGATCCGTCCTGACCAGCGTGGACATCGAGCCTGAGCATCAGCGGCTGGCCAGGGCAGCGTTCGTGGCAGCTGGCTACCCGGCTGGCCGGTACCGGCTGATCAGCGGCCGGGCGCTTGAAGTACTACCCCGACTGGCCGATGGCGCTTATGACCTGGTCTTCTGCGACGCCGACCAGCAGGAGTACCCGGACTACCTGGCCGCGGCAATGCGGCTGCTGCGGCCTGGCGGCATCGTGGCCTTCGACGATGCCCTGCAGGGCGACCGGATGGCCGACCCGGACTACACCGACCCGGACATGGCAGTCGTCAAGGAACTGTGCGAGCAGGTCAGGGCCGACGAGCGGCTGGTGCCCCTGCTCCTGCCGGTCGGGGACGGCCTGCTTGCCGCGGTCAAGCGGCCCGATTAGCCAGCGCCTGCCCCCTTCGTGGAGCCTGTCCGGTTCCGGGTCCGTTGCACCTGGTTCGGAGCCATAGCAGGCCGTAGTCCGGGTTTGCGGACTTGGGGCCGCAGCGGCCGGGGACCAGATCGGCAGCCTCAGCCACCGACCGACCTGAGCGCCTCGCCCAGCGCCGCCGCTTCGTCCGGCGAGAGCTCGACGACCAGCCGCCCACCGCCCTCAAGCGGGACGCGCATCACGATGCCGCGGCCCTCCTTGGTGACCTCAAGCGGACCGTCACCCGTCCGCGGCTTCATCGCCGCCATCCTGCATCCCCTTCCTGCCTGAGGGCCGCACGTGACCTCGTTAAGGCCCACGGCACCGGGGCTCGGTGCCTGGCGGGACCGGCCAGCCACAACCATGTCGATCAGTACCTCTATTATCCAGAGTTCCGGCCTGAGGTGCTAACGATCAGCGTTCCCCTTACGGCATTGCCGGTCTTCGGGCGAGACTGGAGAGGCGGATGGCCGGGCCGCCCGGCCCCCGGCCGACAACTTAAGGAGACAGCGGTGGCCGACAGTGTGCTGTGCGATCTCGATGGTGCGGTAGCCACGATCACCCTGAACCGTCCTGCGGCCAGGAATGCGCTGACCGCGGAGATGAAGGACGGGCTGCTGGCGGCGTTGCGCACATGCGCATCTGACCCCGGCGTCCGCGCCGTGATCCTGACCGGGGCCGGGCCGTCGTTCTGCTCCGGGCAGGACCTGCGGGAGCATGCCGAGCTGCTGGAGTCGGGCGCCGCCCCGACCGATACGGTCCGGGCTCATTACAACCCGATCATCACAGCGATCGCCACCATGCCCAAGCCAGTCATCGCCGCGATCGGCGGCGTCGCGGCGGGCGCCGGGGCCGCGCTGGCGTTCGCGTGTGACTTCCGCATCGCGACGCGGGGCGCGAGCCTGCTGATGGCGTTCGCGAAGGTGGGCCTCGGCGCGGACTCTGGCGCGTCCTGGACCCTGCAGCGGCTGACCGGGATCGCCCGCGCTACCGAACTGCTGATGCTCGCCGAGCCAGTGACCGCCGAGCGCGCGCTCAGCATCGGCCTGGTCAACTCGATCGTCGACGAGCAGGACCTGGCGAGCGCGGCGGCGGACCTGGCCGGCAGGCTCGCGGCCGGGCCGACCGCGGCCTATGCGGCGATCAAGGAAGGGCTGGCCTTCGCGGCCAGCCATGACCTCGCCGAGTCGCTGGAGATGGAGGCGCAGCTACAGGCCGCCCTGGCGCGCACTGACGACCATACCGCCGCCACGATGGCCTTCGTACGCAAGCAGCCGCCCACATATGTAGGCAGGTAGCCGCTGTAGGCAGGTAGCCGCCGGGGAAGCCGTCGCCCGCCGTCAGCTGCCGGCGGGCATGGCGGCCGGGGCCTGCAGCTCCTCGTGCGCGCACACTACGCGTTCCGCGACGTCCACGAGGTCGGTCAGCGGATAACGGTCGTAGCCGCCGTCTGGCCGCCGCCACGAGGCGGTCCCGCCGTGGCACCACACCGTGAGGTCGCAGCTGACCGACAGCACCGACATGGAGACGGCCGGCTCGTCGGCCCGGACCAGGCGGCCGCCCAGGCCACGGTCGGCGAGCATGGCCTCAAGCTCGCCGACGGCCTCAGACGGGCTCAGGACGGGACGGCAGACCCGGGCCAACGTGGTACCCGGCGGCACGCGAACGGCGAACCAGACAGCCTTGCCAGGCACCTTCCAGCAGCCGAGCCTGCCGCGGCTGAGGTGGGCTCCCCACTGGCCGGCCGACAGGCCTGCCACCACCTGGAGCCCGCGGCCACTGACCGACTCCGATTTCTTGGCGTTGATGTCGGGCAGGGTGCCCCGCTCCCAGCCCGGATCAGAATCGAAGACCTTGCAGATCAGCTCGCAGCGGGTGCCTTCGCCGCGGGAGTAGAGCCAGAACTCAGGGCAGCCGCTGACCGGCCGCTGGCTGCCTCCCCTGAACTCAACATTGCCGTCGGAGTGCAGGGTGTTGGCGGCCAGTTCGCTAGCCATCGTGATGCCGTCGTGTACCAAGTCAGCGGGCAGGCCGAGACCGGCGACCGCCTCCCGGAAGAACCGGCGGGCCACCGACGAGCAGGTGGCGTCGAGCGGCAGCGGCCGAGCGAAGCAGCCCCCGGCTCTGATACTGGCCTCGACGAGCCGCGGTGGCGCTATGTCAACCACCTCGGCAACCGGTGCGCTCAGCAGCCCACCGTCGGCAGCAGGCCGACCGGGACTCCCGGCGCGCTCCGGACCGCTCTCGGCCGGCGACGGTAGCATGCTCCTCCGCCTTCCCGAGTTAGGCATCCGTGAAACACAGATTATGAGTCGTTTGCCCCTCTTCGCAATGGCAACCCACGAAATGGTCCCCATAATGGGATCTGGCTGGCCAGTGGGGCCGGCGAGCCAGCCGGGACGCTAACGCTATAGCCAGCATGCCCTTACCTGTCACGCGGACAACACGCGTGTACAGTGACAAACGCGGCGGCTACCGCGCGGCTACCCGCCGCGGCTTGAGACAGGCGGGCCCGCCCCGCAGGCGGCAGGCTCAGCCCGCCGGGAACACGATGTCGAGGTCGTAACGCCCCGACTTCACATCCGCGACAAACGCGGCAAAGGCCGCCTGCCCGACGACATGAGCGCCGCCCTCGGGGCGCTTGCTGTCACGGACAGCGACGACATCTTCGAAGTTGGCTGCGATTTCCACGCAGCCACCATTCGCGGCGTTGCTGCGGCTGGCCTTGCGCCAGGCAGCTTGAGACAGGTCGGTCATTGTTACTCCAGTCGTTCTGCGAATTGCTTGAGGTAGATCGTCGTATCAGCGGGCTCAAGCGCCGCGTCGACCGTTCTGTCGAAGGCTTCGACATAGCTGTTCACCTCGTCGCTATCACTCACCTCCTGGATCATGTAATCGGTCTCCGTGTAGACCAGACTGGGCTCCCCGTCGGGAAAATCGAAAATGTTGACGGTCGAAAAGACACCCTGCGGCGGGCCGTCCGCGAAGCGCTGCAGATACAGCTGCACTCCCGGGCGGACGCTCAGCTCGGCCAGATGAGCCACCTGATCGCGGCGCTCGGCCCGGCTGCCCCACCGGTACATGAGCGAGGCCTCCGTGATCACTGCCTTCAGCTTCGGCAGCGTGTCGTCGGTCCGGCTGAGGATCTCCTGCCTGCGCAGGCGGGTCTCGACCGCCTTGCGCCGCCAGGCCGGCGATCGCGCGCCGGTGCGGACGAGCGCGTCGACGTAGTCAGGCGTCTGGAGCAGCCCAGGCAGCACAAGGGGCATAAACACCCGAATCCGGACAGCATCGGCCTCGAAGCCGGGGAATTCGTTGTCGAAGACCTCCGGGTAGTCCCGCCACCACGGCCGGGCCCTGGCCCGCATGGCGAGATCCTCAAGCTCGTGCTGCTTGGCACTGTCGACGCCGTAGATGCGCAGCAGGTCCCTGATGTCGCTCATCTCAGGCCGCCGCCACTGGTTGGCCTCGAAACGGCCGACCTTGCCGCGCCCCCAGCTCAGCATGTCGCAGACATGATTGGCGGTATAGCCGCGAGCGATCCGCATCTCGGTGAGACGGCGGGACAGGCGACGCTTGGCCACAGTGGCCCCGTAGGCGTCATCAGTCATCCGCAGTCTCCTTCCGGACGAGATGTCACTTTTAGCATAGACCTGACAAAGTTGTGAATCACAAAATCGTCCTTAACGATCGCGTATACATAGCGCAACGGGTGAGGCCGCCGCGCGGGCGGTGGGACGGGCCGCCGCGCGGGCGGTGGGGGGCGCGTCAGCCAGCGGGAACCGGTCTAGCCCGAGGCGATGTCGAACTCGCCTTTCCGTACGCCGTCCAGGAAGCACTCCCACTCGTGCCGGTCGAAGACAAGCACCCGGCCGGACGGGTCGGCCGCCACCCTCATCAGCACCCATTCGCCTCTGACCAGGGTGGATTCCCGAACAAAGGCCACCTCAAAGGCATCGGGGCCGACGCCGGAGCGGGCCCACGCCTGCCCATCGGGATCGATGCCGAGCGCCGCCAGGGTGGGTTTCGCGGTCATGGCACGCCGACCGCAGGGCGGCTCGCGCAGTCAGGCGGCACCGGCGCCTGGCCACGTTCTGCAGTCATGGCCGCCTGGCTACGGCGCAATACAGCCATCGCGATCCGTCGCTGTCGGCCAGGTCCGGGTCGACCGCGCCCCAGGTGCCGACGAACGTCAGGGCCGGCTCGGCGCCCGGGTAGGGCGGCTCGATCTCCAGGCCATCGAAGAACCGCGTGATGTCCTCCTTCGAGCGCAACGCCACGTTCTCCGGCATGTGGTCGTAAAGCTCGCTCCCGCCCTCGACGGCCCGGCTTGGCTTGCTGTCCAGGGTGAGATGGGACAGGGCCAGGTAGCTGCCCGGAGCAAGCGCGGCCACGTACCGGGTCATGACGCCCCAGGGATCGTCGCCGTCGGTGACGAAATGCATGACCGCGGTGATGAGCAAGCCCACGGGTTCGGCGAAGTCGATCACCTTGCGCAGTTCAGGACTGCCCAGGATGGCGTCGGGGTCGCGCAGGTCGGCCTGGATGAAGGTGGTGCTGCCGCCCCCGGTGAGCAATGCGGAGGCATGCGCCGAGACCATCGGGTCGATGTCCACGTAGACGACCCTGGCATCCGGCGCGAACTTGAGGACGACCTCGTGCGTATTGCCCTGCGTAGGCAAGCCGGCGCCGATGTCGAGGAACTGCCTGATCCCGCGCTCGGCCATCCACAGCGCGGCGCGCTGATGGAAGCCGCGATTGGCCCACGCCCCCTCGGACACTTCGGGCACCAGCTCGAACATCCGCTTCGCCATCGCTCGATCAGACGCGTAGTTGGCGGTCCCGCCGAGGTAGAAGTCGTATAGCCGGGCCGTGGTAGGCGTCGTCGGGTCGACGCCAGGTGGGGCAACCTCGGTCTGGACCATTATCTCCTCCAACACGTCATCAGCCACAGTCTGGCATGGGTCGCGTACGTCAGAAACTGCGCTCCGGTTGACCGGATGCTGCCCTACATCTGGGCCTCAGGCATGATGTCCGCCATCAGGTCACGGCGCGGCCGCGGCGGAAGCAGGCGGCCAGGTGATCGTCCACTACCCCGCACGCCTGCATGGTCGCATAGGCCGTGACGGGGCCGGTGAAATTGAAACCGTGACGCCTGAGGTCGGCTGCGAGTGCCTTCGATTCGGGCGTCCAGGCAGGCACGTCAGCCAGCGTCGCCGGCCCCGTATCCGCGGCCGCGTCCCTGCTGCCCGCATACCGCCAGATCAGCGCGGCCAAGCCGCCAGGAAGCTCCCGTGCCGCCCGAGCGTTGCGGATCACAGCCTCGATCTTGGCGCGGTTCCGCACGATGCCAGAGTCCGCCAACAGCCTCGCCAGGTCATCAGGACCGAAATCGGCGACGGCTGCGATGTTGAAACCCGCGAAAGCAGAACGGAAGTTCTCCCGTTTACGCAGGATCGTGAGCCAGGACAGTCCCGACTGGAAAGCCTCCAGGCTGAGTCGCTCGAACATGCCTGTGTCGTCGCGGACCGGACAGCCCCACTCTTCGTCGTGATAGGCGAGATACTCGGCGGCGCCGAGGGCCCACGGGCAGCGCAGGCGCCCATCCGGGCCGGCCGCGGCGCCCGGCGGGAAGGTGGTCACTGGTTATCGCCGCCTTCCCCGGGACCGGGCGACGGCTGGACCTGCGGATCCGTAGTGGGCTCGGTTTCGGTTGAACCTGGCTGACCGGGCTGCCCGGGCTGCCCGGGCTGCCCGGCCTGGCCCGGCCGCGACGCCCCTGGCCGCGCCCACGCGGACCAAGCCTCTTGCTGCTCAGTCCGACCCGGCTGGCCGACATTGCTGCGGAACGCGCTAGGGCGCGCGCCCCCCGGCACGCGCCGGCGGCCGGCAGGTCTCGAACCGGGGGTTGGTCCAGGGCCAACTGACGGCTGCCTGTCACCCTCCGGAGGACCGTCCGGTGACGGCCTTCTGTCACTCACCTCCGGGCCACCTGACGGCTGCCCGCCACCGACTCCAAGACCGTCCGACGGCCGGGGAGTGACCGGCCACAGCTCGTCATCCTGCGGGGGCAGGCCCGGCCCGGGCGGCCTTCCCGGTCCCGGATGGACCGGCCACAATCCTTGTGCTGCGTACGGACCGGCCGCCGGGCGGACCTCGTTGGCCCACCCGCCCGCCGAACCGTGCCCGCCAGGGCCCAGGCTCCGGCCCGGCCAAACTGGTCCGGCCTGGAACTGGCCGGAGGCCGGGAACTCACTCGCGCCCGCGGGCTGGTCGCCGGCCGACGACGTTAGCTCCTCGATCCGCCGCCGGAGGGTGGCGATCTCGACGTCACGCTCGGTAACTGCCTGTGCGATCCGATGGAAAGCCTCGTCGGTGGCCTGCACGCGGTATCCCCACAGCGCCGACGGCGGCCGCAGCATGGCTACATCGGCCGCAGTGGCGAGGTCGGGATCGAAAGGCGGGCGGTCGGCAGCAAACTCCGCCAGCTCGCCGCCACGGCCGAGTGCGGTGACGACCACCCCGCCCAGGATGACGGCGGCAACGGCGAGCAGGACAACAGGCACAGTATGAATCGTGCCACGCTCGGGCGCATGGTGATGCGTGCCGTGGTGCGGCTAGCCGCCGGTACCGCCCTCGTAGCGGTGGCGGACGAGCTTACGGAGGCGTCGGCGTCGTGGCCGGCTCCGACGTAGTGGACTTCGGGCCTGCGCCGGCTGGGCTGGTCGCGGCGTTCCGGGCCCGTCACGGTCGGGTGCTGTGGTCGGGCTGAACGGCAGTGAGCTCAGGCGCCGCCGACTGCGCTGGATTGATGGGCCGTCTGGATGACGCGGACGACTTCGGCGGGATCATCCGCGACATGCAGTAGCTCAAGGTCGCCGAAGGTGGCCTTGCCCCCGTCGATCATGGCGTGCCTGATCCAGGCCAGCAAGCCTGACCAGTACTCGCTGCCGACCAGAACGATGGGAAACTTCGTGATCTTGCCGGTCTGCACCAGCGTCAGCGCCTCGAACAGCTCGTCCATGGTGCCGAAGCCGCCTGGCAGCACCACGAATGCCTGTGAGTACTTGACGAACATCATCTTGCGCACGAAGAAGTACCGGAACTCCAGGCCGATCTCGACGTAGTCATTGAGGCCCTGCTCGAGCGGCAGCTCGATGCCGAGGCCGACCGATACCCCGTTCGCTCCGGCCGCGCCCTTGTTGGCGGCCTCCATGATTCCCGGGCCGCCGCCGGTGATGATCGAATAGCCAGCCCGGACCAGCCCGGCGGCGATCTGTTCAGCGCTCTCGTACTGCGGCGTGCCGGGCATGGTCCGCGACGAGCCGAAAATGGACACCGCCGGACCAAGCTCGGCGAGCAGCCCGAACCCTTCGACGAATTCTGCCTGGATCCGCAGCACCCGCCACGGATCGGTGTGCACCCAGTCACTCGGCCCGCGCCGGTCGAGCAGCCGCTGGTCGGTGGTGGTCTTCGGGATGTGCTTACCGCGCAGCGTGGCCGGGCCCTGACGGCGCAGCCGACGGCGCGGCTCGGGTAGCGCGCTCACGATCATCAAAGGTACGCGCCGGCCTCACGGTGCACCGGGCGTCCTGCCAGGAAAGATCGGGCGTCAATCGCGGGAAGGTTCTGTCCATGGCCGCCGCGCCTGCGTTCCCTGCGGGAGGCGGTCATGCTGTGATCCCCGTTATGAATGGGTCTTCAAAAGACCGCGGCGGAAATGGCCGGCCGTGCCTCAGCCGGTGACGCCGTGGTCGCGGAGGATCTCATTGAGGGCCGCCTTGTCGTGCGCGCTGCCCGCGGGCAGTCGCTTGAGCACCAGCACGCACGGCATCCCGAACTCGCCGCCGGGGAACTTGCGCGGGCGGGTGCCGCTCACGCAGACCGACCACGCGGGCACCTCGCCACGCGGCAGTTCCTCGCCGGTCTCCACGTCGATCACGTGCGTGGTCCTGGTCAGGATGGTGCCCGCGCCCAGCACCGCGCCCTGGCGGACCCGCGCCCCCTCGACGACCATGCTCCTGGAGCCGATGTGCGCGTCGTCCTCGACCACCACGGGGACGGCGTTCGGCGGCTCAAGGACCCCGCCGATCCCCACTCCGCCCGACAGGTGCACGTTCTTGCCGATCTGGGCGCAGGAGCCGACCGTCGCCCAGGTGTCGACCATCGTCCCGGTGTCGACGTAGGCACCGATGTTGACGAACGAGGGCATCAGCACGGCGCCCGGCGCGACGTAGGCACCCCACCGGACAATGCAGCCGGGCACCGCGCGCACGCCATCCAGGTTCGCCGTCAGCGGGACCCGGTCGTGGTAGCGGAAGTCGCCCACCTGCGAGCGGACCATCGGCAGCAACCGGAAGGCCAGCAGGATTGCCCGTTTGGCCCGCTCGTCGACCACGATCTCGCCGCTGGCCTGATCCGGCCAGGCCACCCTGGCCTGCCCGGCGTCGATGGCGTCGACCGCACCCACCACAATCGCGCGGGCCCGCTCGTCGTCGGGGGTCAGCCCGGCGCGGGCCTCCCACAGCTCATCGAGGCTGGCAGGCAGCGTGGATGGCGGGACGCCGCGGCTGGCCGACGGCGCGGATAGCGGCTGGCCGGCGGGGGCCTGCTGTGACCGGTTCATGGCGAGCGAGCCTAGCGGCTGCCATCAGCAGGTAGCTTGCGTGTCGTGACGAATTCGGCTGGCAGCGCTGCGGGCTCGCGCCGGATCCGCCGCGGGATCTCCGGGGTCACCGTCCTCCTCATCCTGGCCCTGGGGATCGGCGTCTACCTGGCCTTCCGGCATGTGGAGCCGCTGCTGGCCGGCAGTGGCTGCGACGCCAGGACAACCGGCCAGGGCGTCGTCTCCCTGGACACCGACCAGGCCGGCATCGCGGCGACGATCGCGGGCGTGGCCAGCCGGAACGCACTTCCTGATCGCGCCGTAACCATCGCGTACGCGACCGCCCTGCAGGAGTCGAAACTGACCAACCCCTCCTTCGGCGACCGGGACTCGGTCGGGGTCTTCCAGCAGCGCCCTTCGGAGGGCTGGGGCCCGCGCCAGCTGCTCCTCGATCCGGTCTACGCGACCACCAAGTTCTTCGACGCGCTGGTCAAGGTGCCCGGCTACCGCAAGCTGGCGGTCTACCAGGCCGCCCAGGCGGTCCAGCACAGCGCGGATGGTTATGCCTACGACCAGTACGCACCGGTCGCGGCGGGCCTGGCCACGGCGTTTACCGGGCGCCTCTCGCACTCGGTCTGGTGCTGGTACGGCCAGGCGATCGGCGTCCGGCCCAGGCAGCGGGCCATCCGCAGCGAGCTGGCCAGGACGTTCGGGCCGATGCCCGTGCAGATAGCCAAGGACCCGCAGATGATGGTGCCGGCCAGGGACGCCCGGGCCGGCTGGGCGGTCGCCGCCTGGCTGGTGTCGCATGCCCAGCAATACGATATCGACGTCGTGCGGTACGCGGGTTACCGGTGGACCGCGGCTGACGGCTCGGCCGGATGGACCCGCGACCGGGCCCCGGCCCCGCCCAGCGAGCTGGTGCTCAGCTGATAGCCTGCGTTCCCGCGGCACCGGGGCGCGTCGGCCCCGCCCGCCGCGCGATACTGGGCTATGGCCCCAGCGTGGGGGCCAGGGCCAGCGCAGGCCTTCCCCAGGCATGGACCGAAGAGGAGTGCCGACGTGACCTACATCATCGCCCTGCCCTGCGTCGATGTGCTCGACCGGGCGTGCATCGAGGAATGCCCGGTCGACTGCATCTACGAGGGCGAGCGAATGCTCTATATCCACCCCGACGAGTGCGTCGACTGCGGTGCCTGCGAGCCGGTGTGCCCGGTCGAGGCGATCTTCTACGAGGATGACGTGCCCGAACAGTGGAAGGACTACTACAAGGCGAACGTCGAGTTCTTCGAGGATCTCGGCTCGCCGGGCGGCGCGTCCAAGACTGGCAAGATCCACAAGGATCACCCGATCGTCGCCGCGCTGCCGCCGCAAGCCGAAGAGCACTGACGCTGGCCGCCGGAGCAGGAGCGCGCCCGGGGGCCGGAGCAGGCCCCGCGGCGGGCCCCAGGGCAGGCGCGGATCCGGGCGCGGATCCGGGCGCGGTTAGGGGCCTGGCGCGGTCGAGGGCACCGTCCCTGGCCGCCCGGCTGCCGCAGTTCCCCTGGGACCGGCTGGCGTCCTACCGGGAGCGGGCGCTCGCGCACCCCGGCGGGATCGTCGACCTGTCCGTGGGTACCCCGGTCGACCCGGTTCCGCCGCCGGTCCGTGAAGCGCTCGCGGCCGCTGCGGACTTCCCTGGCTACCCCGCTACTGCCGGGACCGCCGCGCTGCGCGCCGCCGCGGCCGGTTGGCTGGCGCGCAGCCTGGGAGTGACGGTGCACGACACCGCAGTGCTGCCGGTGATCGGCACCAAGGAACTGATCGCCTGGCTGCCGACGCTGCTCGGCTGCGGCCCTGGTGACGTGGTCGTTCACCCGGAACTCAGCTACCCCACCTACGACGTGGGCGCCCGGCTGGCCGGGGCCAGGCCGGTGGCGGCCGACGGGCTCGTCTCGCTCGGCCCTGAGCCGGTCCGGCTCGTCTGGCTCAACTCCCCGGCCAACCCGACCGGCCGGGTGCTGCCCGCCGAGCATCTGCGCAAGGTGGTGGCCTGGGCCAGGGAGCGGGGCACCCTCATCGCCGCTGATGAGTGCTACATCGGGTTCGGCTGGGACGCGGAGCCGGTCTCGGTGCTGCATCCGCAGGTGTGCGAGGGATCGCAGCAGGGCCTGCTCGCCGTGCACTCGCTGTCCAAGCGATCGAACATGGCGGGCTACCGGGCTGGCTTCGTGACCGGCGATCCCGGCCTGGTCGGCGAACTGCTGGAGATCCGCAAGCATGCCGGGATGATGGTGCCCGGGCCGGTTCAGGCGGCGATGACAGCCGCACTCGATGATGACGCCCATGCCGCGCAGCAGCGCGCCAGGTACGCGGCGCGGCGCGGCCTGCTGCGCGCGGCGCTGGAGGCCGCGGGCTGGGCGGTCGAGCACTCCGAGGCGGGGCTCTACCTGTGGGCCGCGCATCCCGGCCAGGACTGCTGGGACTCGGTCGCTCTGCTGGCCGGGGCGGGCATCCTGGTGGCGCCGGGCGACTTCTACGGCCCGGCCGGGGCGCGCCACGTCCGGGTGGCGCTGACCGCGACCGACGAGCGGATCGACGCGGCGGCGGCGCGGCTGGCGGCACTCGCCTGACCATCGACCAGCTCGCCGAGATCAGCGCAGCGGCGGGCCGCCGCGCTGGATCGGCGTCCAAGGCCGGCGCCCCGGTGCGCGCGCGCCGTGGCGGCGGGCCTGATCCGGCGGCGGGGCTCTCTAGGCTGGGGGCATGTTCCGGCTCTATGACACGCGAACCAGGCAGGCGGAGCCGATCAGGCCGGCCAGCCGCGGGCTGCTGCGGATGTACACCTGCGGGCCGACTGTCTACAGGTTCGCCCATCTCGGCAACCTCCGCACCTACCTTTTCTCCGACCTGATCACGCGGGTTGCGCAGCAGCGCGGCCTGACGGTCGTGGCCTGCCAGAACATCACCGACGTGGGTCATCTCTCCGACGACAGCCTGATCGATCCGGCCGGCCAGGACAAGATCCTGGCGCAGGCCCGCGCCGAGGGGAGGACCGCGCTGGAGATCGCGCGCTTTTACGAGGAAGCGTTCGCCGCCGACACCGTAGCGCTGAACATCCGTCCCGCGGACTTCACGCCGCGCGCCTCGGAGTCCATCGGGCTGGTCACCGACATGATCGCGAAGCTGATCGAGACCGGGCATGCCTACGTCGCCGAGGGCGGCAGCGTGTATTTCGACGCGCGGTCCTTCCCCGGTTACGGCGAGCTGTCAGGAAATAGCCTCGATCAATTGCGGCCCGGACATCGCTCGGGAGGCGCGACCGACCCGAAGAAGCGGTTCCACGCCGACTGGGCGCTGTGGAAAGGGGCGGCCGAGGGCCGGGAGCTCAGCTGGCCGACCCCGTGGGGCACCGGCTTTCCCGGCTGGCACACCGAGTGCTCGGCGATGTCATTGCACTTCCTCGGTGCGGTGATCGACATCCACACCGGCGGTATCGACCTGCGCTTCCCGCACCACGAGGACGAGCGCGCGCAGTCCAACTCGGTAACCGGGCACGAGGTGGTCAGGCACTGGGTGCATGGCGAGCAGCTGCTGTTCGAGGGCCGAAAGATGGCCAAGTCGACCGGGAACGTGGTGCTGGTCGCCGATCTCGCGGCCCGCGGACTCGACCCGCTGGCAGCCAGGCTCGCCTTCCTCGAGCACCACTACCGGCAGCAGATGAATCTCACCTGGGACACCCTGGCGGCCGCTGACGCGACCGTGCGCAGGTGGCGCGAGCAGGTCGCCGGCTGGGCGACCGCGGCGAGCCGGCCGATGTGCGCGGAGGTGACCGCCCAGATCGCCGCGGCGCTCGACGATGACCTGGACACCCGCGCAGCCGTGGGCGTACTGCGGCGCCTGGAGAATGATGCCGGGATACCTGCAGGTTCAAAATTCGAAACGTTTGTCCACGCCGATCAGGTTCTCGGGCTGGATCTGGCCGCGGACATCGGCCGCCGCCCCGCCCCGCCGCCGTTGCCCGGCGGGGCCGAGCAGAGGCTGGCGGAGCGCCGCGCAGCCAGGCAGGCGCGGGACTGGGCCACCGCCGATCGGCTGCGGAGCGAGCTCGCCGCGATGGGCGTGATCGTCACCGACAGCGCCGACGGCCAGCGGTGGACGGTCGCCCCGCGAGGCTGAGCAGCCGTTTGCCTGCCGCCCTTACGCAATAATTCGCGCACTTAGCCGCAAATAACGCAACAGATCCCTACCATCACGCACGCGTAGGACACACTGATTGCCCCTCGGCGCTTCTACGCTTGATCGTGCGCGATCAATTATGGGCATGCCTGCTACGACCACGCCCGCGACCGCAACGCCACGGATGGGAGCCGGATGACCGATATGTACTCCGCCGCGGACGGGAATGTCGCGCGCCCGGACGCTGCCCGACAGGACGCGCACCGAGATGCCGCCCGCGCGGATGCCGCCCGCCCGGATGCCGCGTGTCAGTGGCCACCGCCCCCGGATGCAGCGCTGCCGACCAGAACCTACCTGATGTGCCCGCCAGAGCACTTCGCGGTGGAATACGCGATCAATCCGTGGATGAACCCGAGCGTTCCGGTCGACGTTGACCGCGCCATGAGCCAGTGGCGGCAGCTGTCCGACGTCTTCGCCGATCTCGGTCATACCGTGCGCTTCATCGACCCGGAGCCGGGGCTGCCCGACATGGTGTTCGCCGCGAACGGCGGGACCGTGATCGGCGGCAAGGTACTCGGCGCCAGGTTCAAGTACCCGCAGCGAGCCGCTGAGGGCAGTGCATACCTCGACTGGTTCAGGCGCAGCGGCTACCAGACCGTACGGGAGCCGCTCAGCATCAATGAGGGTGAGGGCGACATCGCGTTCGCCGGGACAGCGATCATCGCTGGCTACGGGTTCCGCAGCGCGCCGGGGGTAGCTGACGAGCTCGAGGAGCTGTTCGGCCTGCCGGTGATCAGCGTGCGCCTGGTGGACCCGCGCTTCTATCACCTGGATACCGCGCTTTGCGTCCTGGGCGGCGGCGCGGCCGCGTACTACCCTGCGGCATTCGACGAGGCAGGCAACGCGGCGCTGGCCGGTCATTTCACCAAGCTCATCGAGGCCAAGGACACCGACGCTGAGGTGCTCGGCCTGAACGCGGTCAGCGACGGCCACCATGTCGTGCTGCCCGCGCAGGCGGTCGGACTGGCTGCCCAGATTGCGGCGGCCGGGTTCGAGCCGGTTCCGGTTGATCTTTCTGAGCTCCTCAGGGCCGGCGGCGGGCCGAAGTGCTGCACCCTAGAGCTGAGGCATTAGGAGGCAGGCAGTATGTCAGCTAGCAACCCCGCCACGGGCGACACCGCGACGACAGCCCAGCTCCGGGCTCAGTCAGCCGCACACAGCGCCCACAACTACCATCCGCTTCCCGTGGTGATCGCCAGCGCCGAGGGTGCCTGGGTGACGGACGTCGAGGGGCGGCGCTATCTGGACATGCTCGCGGCCTACTCCGCGCTCAACTTCGGGCACCGGCACCCGCGCCTGGTCGCGGCGGCACAGCGCCAGCTTGACCGGGTCACCCTGGTCAGCCGGGCGTTCGACCACGACCAGTTCGGCCCGTTCTGCGCCGAGCTGGCGGCACTGGCCGGCATGGAGATGGTGCTGCCCATGGTCACCGGCGCCGAGGCGGTCGAGACGGCGATCAAGACCGCGCGCAAGTGGGGGTACGAGGTCAAGGGCGTGCCCGCCGACGAGGCCGTGATCGTGGCCTTTGAAGGCAACTTCCATGGCCGGACCACGACGATTATCAGCTTCTCCACCGACCCCGACGCGCGAGGCTCGTTCGGGCCGTACACGCCCGGCTTCCGCATAGTTCCCTACGGTGACGCGGAGGCGCTGGCCGCGGCCATGGACGAGCGCGTGGTCGCCGTGCTGGTCGAGCCGATCCAGGGCGAGGCGGGCGTGTTGATACCGCCGCCGGGCTTCCTGACGCGGGTGCGCGAGATCTGCTCGCAGTGGGGCGCCCTGATGATCGCCGACGAGATCCAGAGCGGGCTCGGCCGGACCGGCACCACCTTCGCCTGCGAGCACGAGGACGTGGTGCCCGACGCGTACCTGCTCGGGAAGGCGCTCGGCGGCGGCATCGTGCCGTTGTCCGCGATGGTCTCCTCCAGCGACATCCTGGGCGTGTTCAAGCCGGGCCAGCACGGTTCGACGTTCGGCGGCAACCCGCTGGCCTGCGCGATCGCCAGGGAAGTCATCGCCATGCTGTCCACGGGCGAGTTCCAGGAGCGTTCCGCCAAGCTCGGCACGCACATGCAGGACCGCCTGAGCGCGATGCCCGAGTCCGCGGTCCGCGACGTGCGCGGGCGTGGCCTGTGGGCGGGCGTGGAGTTCGTCTCGATGAGCGGCCGGGAGGCATCTGAGCGGCTGGCCAGGCTCGGCGTGCTGACCAAGGACACCCATGGCACCACGATCAGGCTCGCCCCGCCGCTGGTGATCAGCGAGGAGGACCTGGACTGGGGACTCGACCAGCTCGAGGAGATCATCCGCTGAGCAGCCCGCCGCGCGCTGCCCGCCGATGACCCCGGACCAGGTCAGGTGAGCCCGGCCGGGTCAGGAAATCGTTTCCTCAAATCTTGCTACCGGCGGTAGCATCGCTATATGAGCCCGACCAGACCCGAGGGCGAAGAGCCGGAGAGCGATAAGTCAGACCATGACGAATTCGCGGACGACGGGCGCCAGTCGCTAAGCGCGCTCGAAGAAGCACTCCGGCAGGCGCTGGCGACCGCGCCCCGCGATGAGATAGCCAGGTGCATTGCGGCGACCATACCCATCGAGATCGCTACGGATCACAGTTCACGGCTGCACGAGGGCAAGGCGAGGAAGGTGAGCGTGTCCATGCCCGAAGAACTGACCGAGACAGTGCGCGCACGGACCGGCGCAGGCGGATTCAGCCGGTATGTGGCGGAGGCAGTGCAAGAGCGGGTGCGGCTGGACCTGCTTGACGACCTGGCCGCGGTACTCGAAGCCCAGTACGGACCGGTAGACGAGGAGCAGGTGGAGCAGGCGATGAGAGAGTGGCCAGACTACGAAGCGAAGTAGGCGGCACGCTGGTCCTGGATGCCGAAGGGCTCGTGAAGCTGGCCGACGGCGATCCCCGGGCCAGGCATCGCTTCGAGGCGGCCCGTCGGCGGCGGGCCCGCGTAGTTACGGCCGCGTCGACTCTTCCTGAGGTGCTGCGCGGAGGGCCAAGGAATACACCGATCCACCGCATCCTGGGCGGGGTCACAGTGGCCGGTATCGAGAAGGAGCAGGGCCGCGCGGCCGGTGAGCTTCTCAGCCTAACCGGGCTGACCGGGCATCGCTCTGCCCTTGATGCGCTTGTCGCGGTGATCGCGCTGGCCCAGCCGCGGCCGGTTGTCCTGCTCACTAGCGACGTTGACGACATGGGGCGCCTCACCGAGGAGCCGGGGCGTCCGCGGTCGGAGCGGATCCGGGTCCTGAGGATCTGACTGCGTACCGGATAGATCCCGGGCGTACAAAGTACGCACCCGTTGAGCTTGATGCTGAACGCCCGGCGCCCTGGTAAGCAGAGCCGCGCGCGCAGACAAAGCGAGAATGGCCAGGCTACGAGGACGAGTAGCCGGAATGCGCCGGGCTGCTCATTCAGGCACGCGGCAGACTGGCCCGAGTTAGCACTGCTAGGGCAGAGCCTGGCCCGGGGTAGCACTGCCAGGCCAGCTGTGGCCCTGGCTGCCGCCGACGAATATCGTTCGGCTTGTGACCGTCATCACCAGCACTCTGGACACCCGCGGCGAGCAGTACGCGGCCAGGCGCGCGGCGATGCTCGCGCGGCTCGGTGAGCTTGACGCCGAGCATGCCAAGGCGGTAGCGGGTGGCGGCCCGAAATACACGCAGCGGCACCGCAGCCGCGGCAAGCTGACCGCGCGGGAGCGGATCGAGCTGCTCATCGACCCGGATTCGCCGTTCCTCGAGCTGTCGCCGCTGGCCGCCTGGGGCACCGGGTTCAGCGTGGGGGGCAGCGTGGTGACCGGCGTCGGCATCGTCGAGGGCACTGAATGCGTGCTGTCGGCGAACGACCCGACGGTCCGCGGCGGGTCCTCCAATCCGTGGACGCTGCGCAAGTCACTGCGGGCAGGCGAGATCGCGCTGCGGAACCGGCTGCCGCTGATCAACCTGGTCGAGTCGGGCGGCGCCGACCTGCCCACCCAGAAAGAGATCTTCATCCCGGGTGGGCAGATCTTCCGCGACCTGACTCGGCTGTCGGCGGCCGGGATCCCGACGATCGCCCTGGTCTTCGGCAATTCCACGGCCGGCGGGGCGTACGTCCCGGGGATGAGCGACTACGCGGTGCTCGTGGAGGGCCGGGCCAAGGTATTTCTCGGCGGGCCGCCGCTGGTGAAAATGGCTACCGGCGAGGAGTCCGACGACGAGTCGCTCGGCGGCGGCCGGATGCACGCGCGCCAGTCCGGGCTGGCCGACTACCTCGCGGCCGACGAGCATGACGCGCTGCGCATCGGCCGCTCGATCGTGGCCAGGCTGAACTGGCGCAAGCTCGGCCGGCCGCCCGCCCGGACCCCGGCCGGGCCTGCAACCAGGACGAGCTGCTCGGGATCGTGCCCGAGGACCTGAAGGAGCCGTTCGATCCGCGGGAAGTCATCGCGCGGATCACCGACGGCTCGGACTTCGACGAGTTCAAGCCGCTGTACGGGAGCAGCCTGGTGACCGGCTGGGCCACGCTGCACGGTTATCCGATCGGGATCCTCGCCAACGCGCGCGGCGTGCTCTTCAGCGCCGAGTCGCAGAAGGCGGCGCAGTTCATCCAGCTGGCTAACCAGACCGGTACCCCGCTGCTGTTCCTGCAGAACACCACCGGTTACATGGTCGGGGCCAGCTACGAGCAAGCCGGCATCATCAAGCATGGCGCCCTGATGATCAACGCGGTGTCCAACAGCCAGGTGCCCCATCTGACGGTCGTGCTCGGCGCCTCTTACGGCGCGGGCAACTACGGCATGTGCGGCCGTGCCTATGACCCGCGCTTCCTGTTCAGCTGGCCTAGCGCGAAGTCCGCGGTGATGGGGCCCGCCCAGCTGGCCGGGGTGCTGTCGATCGTGGGGCGGCAGGCGGCCGCGGCCCGGGGCGAGCCCTACGACGAGGCCGCCGATGCGGCGATGCGCACCGCCGTGGAGGAGCAGATCGAGGCCGAATCGCAGGCCTTCTTCCTGTCCGGCCGGCTCTACGATGACGGGGTGATCGACCCGAGGGACACCCGTACGGTGCTCGGCATCTGCCTGTCGGCGATCCAGAGCGCGCCGCCGGGGTGGGGGTCACCCAGCTGGGCGACCCCGTCCGGCGTCGGGCCCGGGTCTGGCAGCTACGGCGTGTTCCGGCTGTGAGCGACGCTCGGGTGATAGCCAGGCTGCTGGTCGCCAACCGCGGGGAGATCGCCCGCCGGGTCTTCCGCAGCTGCCGGCGGGCCGGCATCGGCTGCGTGGCGGTTTTCTCCGATCCCGATGCGGCGGCGCCGCATACGGCTGAGGCCGACGCCGCCGTCCGGCTGCCCGGCGCCAGCCCGGCACAGACCTACCTGAACGGCCCCGCGATCGTGGCCGCCGCCGTGGCGGCGGGCGCCGACGCGGTCCACCCCGGCTACGGCTTCCTGGCCGAGGATGCGGGATTCGCGCGGGCGGTGGCGGCCGCGGGCCTGACCTGGATCGGCCCGCCCGCCGACGCGATCGAGGCCATGGCCTCCAAGATCACATCGAAGAAGCTCGCGGCCGGCGCGGGCGTGCCGGTACTGCCCATGCTCGACCCGGACTCGGTCTCCGCGTTCCCGGTGCTGGTCAAGGCCTCGGGCGGCGGCGGCGGGCGCGGCATGCGGGTGGTCGGCTCGGCGGCTGAGCTGCCAGCTGCGCTCGCGGCGGCCCGCCGGGAGGCGGAGGCAGCGTTCGGCGATCCGACGGTCTTCTGCGAGCCGCTGCTGCCCGGGGCGCGGCACGTCGAAGTACAGGTACTCGCCGATACCCAGGGCTCGGTGTGGGCGCTGACCGAGCGGGACTGCTCCGTCCAGCGCAGGTACCAGAAGGTGATCGAGGAGACCCCGTCCCCGGCCGTCGGCGCGCGGCTGCGCGAGGAACTGCTCACCGCGGCGGCCGCCATCACCCGGACCGTCGGGTACACCGGCGCGGGCACCGCCGAGTTCCTGCTCACCTCCGGCGGGGAGTTCTACTTTCTCGAGTTCAACACGAGGCTGCAGGTCGAGCACCCGGTGACCGAGTGCGTGCACGGCATCGACCTGGTCGCCCTCCAGCTCGACATCGCCCAGGGCATCGCGCTGCCGCCGCGGCCGCCCGCCGCGGCCGGCCACGCGATCGAGGCCAGGCTGTATGCGGAGGACCCGGCGGCCGGCTATCAGCCCGCCAGCGGCACCATGCACCTGCTGCGCATCCCGGACGTCGACACCTGGTTCGCACCGCCCGCCGCCCTGAGCGGCCTGCGGCTGGACTCCGGCATCGAGTCCGGCAGCGAGATCAGCCCGCACTACGATGCGATGCTCGCCAAGCTGATCGCGTGGGCGCCCGCCAGGCAGGCCGCCGCCCGGCGGCTGGCCAGCGCCCTGGACCGGGCCCGGATACACGGCCCGGCCACCAACCGGGCCCTGCTGGTCAGCGTGCTGCGGCACCCTACATTCGCGGCCGGGCACGCCGACACCTCGCTGCTGACCGGCTACGACCTGGCCGGGCTGGCCCCGGGCGGGGCGGCGGTCCGGCTTTCCGCGGTCGCCGCCGCGCTCGCCGACGCGGCCGCCGCGCGGGCCGCCGCGCAGACCGGCGCCGGCCTGCCTGGGGGCTGGCGTAACGTGCGCTCCCAGCCGCAGCTCAGGTCGTACGACGGCCCGCGCGGGCGGATAACGATCGCGTACGCGTGGACCCGCGACGGTATCGAGATCGTGGACTCCGGCGAACCGGACGGGGCCGGGCCCAGGGGCTCCGGCGAACCGGACGGAAGCAGGCCCGCGGCCCCCGGCAGGCGGACGGCGTCCGGAGCCCAGGACTTCGGCCGCCTGACCGTGATCGCGATGGCCGAGGATCACGCCCTCCTCGAGGTTTCCGGCGTCCGGCACCGGTTCGACATCGGCCGGGCGGGCGGCGTGGTCTGGGTGGACTCAGGTTTCGGCGCGGTGGCACTGACGCCGGCCACGCGGCTGCCCGCCCCGGCCGCCGCCGGGGAACCCGGATCGCTGGTCGCGCCCATGCCCGGCGTCCTGGTGCGGGCCGAGGTCGCTCGCGGCGGCCAGGTCAGGGCCGGGCAGCCGGTGCTCATCCTGGAGGCGATGAAGATGGAGCACCAGATCCTGGCACCCGCCGACGGCATCCTGTCCGACCTGCGGGTCACGCCGGGCACTCAGGTGGAGGCGGGCGACGTGCTCGCCATCGTTACCGGGCAGGACGCATGAACAGCCTGGTCCGGCGGGAGAGCGGCGACCAGGTCGCGACCATCATCCTCGACTCGCCGGCCAACCGTAACGCGCTCTCGTCCGGGCTGCTCACCGAGCTGCGGGAGGTGCTGGGCGGGGCGCTGGCTGATCCGGGCGTCCGGGTCATCGTGCTGACCGGGGCCGGGCCGGTGTTCTGCTCCGGCGCCGACCTGAAGGAGAGCAGGCAGAGTCCGGCCGCCGCCCCGGCCTGGTACCCGCAGATCCTCCAGCTCCTCTGGGACAGCGACAAGCCGGTGGTCTGCCGGGTCAACGGGAGCGCCCGGGCGGGCGGCATCGGCCTGATCGCCGCGTGCGACATCGCGATCGCGCCGCAGTCGGCTACGTTCGCGTTCACCGAGGTGAGGATCGGCGTCGCGGCCGCGGTCATCGCTGTGACCTGCCTGCGCCGGATGCCGCCCCGGGCCAGTTATGAGTACTTCCTCACCGGGGAAACCTTCGACGCCGGCCGGGCGGCCGAGGTCGGGCTGCTGACCACCGTCACGGCCGATGCCGACCTCGACGCGGAGACGGACAGGTACGTGAGCATGCTGCTGCGCGGCGCGCCGGGAGCGCTCGCGGCCACCAAGACCATCCTGCGGGAGGTGCCCGGGCTGCCGGTGGCCGACGGGCTGGCGCAGATGGCCGAGTTGTCCGCGAGCAGGTTCGCCTCGCCGGAGGCCCGGGAAGGAATGGCCGCATTCGCCGAGAAACGGGACCCCGGCTGGGTCGTCCCGCGGTGAGCAGGCGATGAGCGTGGCAGGCCGCGGGCCGGTGGCGGGCCGCAGGTGGCGGGCCAGCAGGTGGTGCGCCAGCAGGTGGTGCGCCAGCAGGCGGGCCGGCCGGTGGGGGGCCGGCGGGCAGCGGGCCAGATGCTGGCGGGCCCATCCTGCGGGTCGCCAACTGCAGCGGCTTCTTCGGTGACCGGCTCTCGGCGGCCAGGGAGATGGTCGAAGGCGGGCCCATCGACGTGCTCACCGGGGACTGGCTGGCCGAGCTCACCATGCTGCTGCTCGCCAAGAGCCGGGACCGGGGCGGGCCAGGCTACGCGCGAACCTTCCTGACCCAGCTGGAGCAGGTGCTCGGCACCTGCCTGGAGCGCGGGATCAAGATCGTGTCGAACGCGGGCGGCCTCGACCCGGCCGGCTGCGCTGACGCCGTCCGCGAGCTGGCCCGGCGGGCCGGGCTCGCGCCAGTGGTCGCGCATGTCGAAGGTGACGACCTGCTGGAGCGCCTGAGCGGGCTGATGACCGCGGGCCATGATCTGGCCAACACCGACAGCGGGGCGCGGCTCGCCGACGCCGGGGTCACGCCGCTGACCGCCAACGCGTATCTCGGCGGGCAGCCGATCGCCGAGGCTCTCCGGCTCGGGGCCGACGTGGTGGTCACCGGGCGGGTGACCGACGCGGCGCTCGCGGTCGGCCCGGGCATGTGGCGGTTCGGCTGGTCAGGCGAGGACCTGGACGCGCTGGCCGGGGCCGTGGTGGCCGGCCACATCATCGAGTGCGGGTGCCAGGCCACCGGCGGCAATTACGCGTTCTTCGGAGAGGTTCCCGACCTCGCCGAAGCCGGCTTCCCGCTGGCCGAGCTCGCGGCGGACGGGTCGGCGGTCATCACCAAGCACCCTGGCACCGGCGGCCTGGTCAGCGTCGGCACGGTGACGGCCCAGCTGCTGTACGAGATCGGCGGCCCCAGGTACGTCAACCCGGACGTGATCGCCCGTTTTGACACGATCCGCCTTCTGCAGCAGGGACGCGATCGCGTCCTGGTGACAGGCTGCCGCGGTGAGCCGCCGCCGGCCGACCTGAAGGTCGCGATCAACTACGCGGGGGGTTACCGCAACACGATGATCCTGGTCATCGAGGGGCTGGACGCAGCGGCCAAGGCCGAGCTGGCCCAGCAGGCGATCTGGGCCAGGGTGCCGGGCGGCCCGGGTGCGTTCGACGAGGTCTCCGTCGAGCTGGTTGGCTCCGGTCCCGCGCTGCTGCGCATCACGGTCCTGGACTCCGACCGGTCCAGGGCCGGGCGCATGTTCTCCGCGGCTGTCATCGAGACGGCGCTGGCCAGCTATCCGGGCCTGTTCGCACTGACCCCGCCGGGCGACGCGTCTTCCTATGGGGTGTACTGGCCCGCCCTGGTACCCGCGTCCCTGGTGACCGCGCGCGTCGTCATCGACGGTGAACAGGTCTGGGCGGGGCCGCCCCAGGCTCAGCCCAGGCCAGCCGCCAGCCCGCCAGCACCAGCCGCCAGCCCGCCAGAGCCGCCGGTACCGGCGGCCAGCGCTCCGGTACCGGCCGCCGACGCTCCGGCAACAGCGGCCAGCGCTCCGGTACTGGCCGCTGACCCGCCGATGGGGGCGGGCCAGCCGGCGACGGTCACCGCGGAGCACACGGTCCGGACGCCGCTGGGGACGATCGCCGGAGCGCGCTCCGGCGACAAGGGCGGCAACGCCAACGTCGGCGTGTGGGTGCGGACCCCCGAGGCGTACGCCTGGCTGGACGGCTACCTGACCGTGCAGCGGCTGGCCGAGCTGGTCCCATCGGCCGCAGGGCTCGAGATCGAGCGCTACCGGCTGCCTAACCTGCTCGCACTCAACTTCGTGGTGGTCGGGCTCCTGGGCCGCGGGGTCGCCGCGAGCACGCGCCTGGACGCGCAGGCCAAGGCGCTGGGCGAAGAACTGAGAGCAGCGCCAGCCGACATCCCCCGGTCCCTGCTCCCCTCGCCATAACTCCGCCGCCAACCTTCAATGGAATTCCGCGGTCTGACTGGCGGCCAAGGGGAATTCGGACAGTGGGGTGGACTTTTCAAGTGCGGACCTGCTCACCGGCTTTTGCGCGGAGGTGAGGACGCGGCGCGCCGGTTCCTGATTGACCACCACGGCGTCACGGGTCTGCCGCTGATGGCGGAGGCTCGTGCCCCTCATCCGCCGTCTTGAGCGTCTGCTCTGTCGTGCTCATCCTGGCTCTGTCCTCAATCCTTGCGCGCCGGCGGCGCGTTATCAGCTCATCCACCGCCAGGGCGACGACGACCGCCGCCGATATAGCCGACACCACCGCGTCATCCACTAACCGCTTAAACCGCTTCACCGGTCAGTCCCCCCTCGGGATACTCGGGTCTCCGAACGCGAGGCCGCCTCATCAGCCAGCGCCCGCGCTGGCGCTATTGGCTGGCTGGGCAGGCGCCGCCATCCCCATCCTGCCCGCGATCACGGCCGGTGCCGCTGGCACGCCGATCCATCTAGTGATCTTCATGGCCGTTAAGCCTCTGTTCCCCAGTGCCCCGGGGGCCGGAAGGTCGGGCGACGCCGGCTCATCAGGGCATTGCACACGGTCGCTCGGCAAGGGTCCAGGCAGGACCGTCGTGGTTCTGTCCCGTTTCCTGCCTACCACTGACGATCATCAGTGAACAGGGTCCTAAGCCACCCGTGAGATTGCACGAAACGGTGGAAACGGCCTGTACCGCCACGGGCCGGATATGATCCGCCCTGGGTGCGGGCCGGAATCAACGCGGCCGAGCGAGGCCCGGGCAGGCAGGGTCAGGCTGCTCATGGGAAGCCATCCACGGCCTTGGCTATACAGCGATGGCCATGATTTCTGCGATCGAGGGCCCAGACACTAGGCCTGATGCCCGCGCTGGAACTTGGGCTGTACTGACCGATGGCCTTCATAGTCATATACGACGCCAACGGAACCGCACGGCCCACGGGCGATGCCCGCGCCGCGCGCGGTCCTGGCAGTCACGCCCGGGCTTCCTGCTTACTGTGAGGTCTTCATCACGTTTCAGCCGGGTCCATGTTCACGTAGCCTGGCGCTGCCGCGCGGCTGCCGCAGGCCAGGGCCAGGCCAGGTGCGCCCGCGTCTCCGCGGAAACGTTCGGCGCAATTGCGGACGGAGTCTCCGGCCGGAGTCTCCGGCGTGCGGGCTGGCCGCGCTTAACCGGTGGGCGGGACCGGAACAAGGCCGCAGCCGCGCAGGTCAAAGCCAAACGTCAAGACCTCACTGTGGCCATCAAATTTTCCCGCCTGACCCTGACTTCCTGGCGAAAGGGGCTAATCGGGCCTCCGCTGAGCATGCGGCCTGAGGCGGAAGATGGAGTTGGGGCGAGAGAGAATTGGGGCCAGAACCAGGTTTGGCCGCGGCCCGGATGGTGGCGGGAGACGTGATTGAGCCGGGAAACCGGCCGGGAGGGATCGGTGGGGATCCGTGGGGAGGGCAAGCGAGCGGTCCTTTGATATCCTGGTGCGACTGGCCGAGAGGCGCTGCAACGGGCGGATGCCCGCCACGCTCGGCCGGGAACCGGTTCTCAAGGGCGCCTCCCCTAGCGGGAGGTGGTCTGGTTGGGTAAGTCTGTGAACCCCAGTGGCAGCGCCGATGCCCTGCGAGAGCTTCTTGACCAGCGGATCGCCGTGCTCGACGGGGCCTGGGGGACGATGCTGCAAGGCGTCGGGCTCAGTGCCGCTGACTACCGCGCAGAGCGGTTCGCCGACCACCCGCACGATGTAACCGGCGATCCTGACCTGCTGAACCTGACGCGCCCGGACGTGATCCTGGACGTGCACCGCCAATACCTGGCGGCAGGCGCCGACATCGCCACCACCAACACGTTCACCGCGACCAGCATCGGCCAGTCGGACTACCGGCTGCAGCCAGCGGTCAGGGAGATGAACCTGCGGGGCGCCGAGCTGGCGCGCCAGGCCGCGGATGAGGCGGGCGGCCGGTTCGTGGCCGGCTCGGTCGGGCCGCTGAACGTCACGCTGTCGCTGTCCCCGCGGGTGGAGGACCCCGCGTACCGGGCCGTGTCGTTCGACGACGTCTACACCGCGTACGCCGAGCAGATCCAGGCGCTGGCCGACGGCGGGGTTGACCTGCTGCTGATCGAGACGATCTTCGACACCCTCAACGCGAAGGCCGCCATCGCCGCCGCCCGCGAGGTCGCGCCGCAGCTGCCCCTGTGGCTATCGGTGACGATCATCGATCTGAGCGGGCGCACGCTGTCCGGGCAGACCGTCGAGGCGTTCTGGAACTCGGTCCAGCACGCCAACCCGCTGGTGGTCGGCGTGAACTGCTCGCTGGGCGCGGCCGAGATGCGCCCGCACATCGCCGAGCTGTCGCGGTTCGCCGACACCTACACGGCGTGCCATCCCAACGCCGGCCTGCCCAACGCGTTCGGCGGCTACGACCAGACACCAGAGCAGACCGCCGGGCTACTCCGCGAGTTCGCGGCATCAGGAATGGTCAACATCGTCGGCGGTTGCTGTGGCACGACGCCGGCGCACACCGAGCAGATCGCCGCCGCGGTGTCCGGGCTGGCGCCGCGCCCGGTCCCGGCTCCGCCCGCCCGGACCTCCTTCAGCGGCCTCGAGCCCTTCGAGCTTGGCCCGGACACCGGGTTCGTCATGATCGGGGAGCGCACCAACGTCACTGGCTCGGCACGGTTCAGGCGCCTGATCGAGGCGGATGATCACCAGGGCGCGGTCGGCGTCGCGCTGGACCAGGTGCGCGGCGGGGCCAACCTGCTCGACGTCAACATGGACGCCGACCTGCTCGACAGCGAGCAGGCCATGACCACCTTCCTGAACCTGGTCGCGACCGAGCCTGAGGTCGCCCGTCTCCCGATCATGATTGACAGCTCGCGCTGGAGCGTGCTGGAGGCCGGGCTCAAGTGCGTGCAGGGCAAGGGCGTCGTCAACTCGATCAGCCTCAAGGAGGGCGAGGGCCCGTTCCTCGAGCAGGCCAGGCGGATCCGTGACTACGGCGCCGGCGTCGTGGTCATGGCCTTCGACGAGCAGGGGCAGGCCGACACCACCGAGCGCAAGGTGGCGATCTGCGGCCGTGCGTACGACCTGCTCACGCAGCAGGCCGGGTTCGCCGCCGAGGACATCGTGTTCGACCCCAACGTGCTCGCGGTCGCCACCGGCATCGCCGAGCACAACGGCTACGCGAAGGCGTTCATCGAGGCACTGCCGCTGATCAAGGAGCGGTGCCCGGGCGTGCACACCAGCGGCGGCATCTCCAACCTGTCGTTCTCCTTCCGCGGCAACAATGTCGTGCGCGAGGCGATGCACTCGGCGTTCCTCTTCCACGCCGTGCGGGCCGGACTGGACATGGGCATCGTCAACGCCGGGCAGCTCGCCGTCTACCAGGACATCCCGGCCGACCTGCTCGAACTGGTCGAGGACGTGCTCTTTGACCGGCGCGAGGACGCCACCGACCGGCTCGTGGCGTTCGCCGAGACGGTGAGCGGGGCGGGCACCCAGCGCACCGTGGACCTGTCCTGGCGGGAGGCGAAGGTGGCCGAGCGCCTGGCCCACGCGCTCGTGCACGGCGTCGTCGATTTCATCGAGGCCGACACCGAGGAAGCCAGACAGCAGGCGGCCCGCCCCCTGGACGTGATCGAGGGCCCCCTCATGGACGGCATGAAGATCGTGGGCGACCTGTTCGGCTCCGGGAAGATGTTCCTGCCCCAGGTGGTCAAGAGCGCCCGGGTGATGAAGCGGTCGGTGGCCTACCTCGAGCCGTACATGGAAGCCGAGAAGGAGCAGGCCCGCCTGGACGGGCGCGCCCAGGAAGACCGCGGCCACGGGAAGGTGGTCCTGGCCACCGTCAAGGGCGACGTGCACGATATCGGCAAGAACATCGTGGGGGTAGTGCTCGGCTGCAACAACTACCAGGTCATCGACCTCGGTGTGATGGTCCCGGCCGCGACCATCCTGGACACCGCGGTCACCGAAGGCGCGGACGCGGTCGGCCTGTCGGGGCTGATCACCCCGTCCCTGGACCAGATGGTCACGGTCGCCGGCGAGATGCAGCGCCGCGGGCTGAAGCTGCCCTTGCTGATCGGCGGGGCCACGACCTCGCGCCAGCACACCGCGGTCCGCATCGCTCCCGCCTACGACGGCACCACCGTCCACGTGCTCGACGCGTCCCGGGTGGCCGGCGTGGTCGGGGACCTGCTCGACTCCGACCGGGCCGAGGCGCTGGCCGTGCGCAACCGCGACGAGCAGGAGCGCCTGCGCGAGCAGCACGCGACCAGGCAGCGCAGTCCCCTGCTCCCCCTCGCGCAGGCCCGGGCCAACCGCGAGCAGGTCCCCTTCGACGACCTGCCTGTGCCGGACTTCACCGGCGTGCGCACCGTCCACCCGGACCTGAGCACCCTGCGCGCGATGATCGACTGGCAGTTCCTCTTCCTCGCCTGGGAGCTGAAGGGCAAGTACCCGGCGATCCTCGACCAGCCGGTAGCGCGCGAGCTCTATGACGACGCGAACGCTCTCCTGGACGAGATCATCTCCGGCGGCCAGTTCCGGGCCTGCGGTGCCTACGGCTTCTGGCCGGCCCGCTCCGACGGCGACGACATCCTGATCGAAGGCGCAGCCGCGGGCGACGGCGGCGCGGGCTTCCCGATGCTCCGCCAGCAGACGGCCAAGCCGGAAGGCCGGCCGAACCGGTGTCTCGCGGACTACCTGGCCCCGGACGGTGATTACCTCGGCGGCTTCGCTGTGGCCATCCACGGCGCCGAAGGGCTGGCCGCCGATTTCGAGGCCAGCCAGGATGACTACCGGGCGATCATGGTGAAGGCGCTGGCCGACCGGCTCGCCGAGGCGTTCGCCGAGCACATCCACCTCGAGGCACGGCGGGCCTGGTACGAGCCGGACGCCGACCCGGCGGTCGAGGACCTGCACGCCGAGCGGTTCCGCGGCATCCGTCCCGCGCTCGGCTACCCCGCGAGCCCGGACCACAGCGAGAAGCAGACGCTGTTCGACCTGCTGGGTGCCGAGAAACTCGGCATGGCGCTGACCGAATCGTTCGCGATGACCCCTGCCGCCAGTGTCAGCGGGCTGCTCTTCGCCCACCCGTCGTCGCGGTACTTCACGGTCGGGCGGATCGGAAAGGATCAGGTGGCGGACTACGCGGCGCGGCGCGGGCTCGATCTGGCCGAAGTCGAGCGCTGGCTACAGCCCAACCTCGCCTACGAGCCCGCGTAACGGCGGCCCCGGCCAGCGCGCAGGCTAGTCGCGGCCGCTACGGCTGAACGCGACCCTGAGCGCGCCCACCTGGGTGACCAGCATCACGACGAGCGCGACCGTGAGGCCGACCGCGAGCCCGGACCCGGACCTGCCACTCGCCTGCCCGCTCCGGTGCGTGATGATCAGGATGACGTAGACGACCACGCCGGCAGCGGGCCACAGTACGAGGCCGATGTTCTTGCTCACCCAGTTGTTGTACGAGCCAGGCCCGAAGTGGATCGGCACCTGTGCGCCGTCCGGCAGCCTGGCCGCACCGTAGAGGGACACCCCGATCATCCCGAGCAGCAGCACGCCATCGATGATCAGTGTCGCGGCTGGCATCACAGGTCCGGGGCGAGCCTGCGGTAGCGGCCGGCGTGGTGGATCAGGGGCTCGGCCTGCTCACGCAGCCCGCTCACCCCGACGACCTGGCCGACCACGATGCTGTGGTCCCCGCCGTCGTGGACGGCCGTGGTCCGGCATTCCAGGGCGGCGATCGCGGCGTCCAGGACGGGCATGCCGGTCTCCTCGCCCGGATGATGGCCGATCGTGTCGAGCTGACCGGTCAGCGGCCGGCCGCGGATAGCCAGCCAGCGCGCGGTCTTCTCCGAGTCCTCGTCGAGTATCGAGGCGGACCAGACGCCCGCGGCCATGACAGCGTCGTGAAAACGCGCGATCTTCTCCGCGCAGAACAGCACGAGCAGCGGCTCGAGTGACACCGACGCGAACGCGCTCACGGTCATCGCGTGCAGGATGCCGTCCAGGCTGGTGCAGACCACCATGATGCCGCTCGGGAAATGCCCGGCCGCGTGCCGGAACGACGCGTTGTCAACTGGCATCACGAGCGCGGCTTCCGTGGCGGGAGCTGGCCGCGTCGCGGCGCCCCGGCGGTCGCCAGCCCGGTGAACGAGGCGACTACCCCGGCGGCGGCGCACAGTGCCCCGCCGAACAGGAACCATTTGCCCGCGGTCGTATTCGTAATCACGATGCTCCCTCCCGGGGTGCGCATGGCCAGCACGAACGACGCGGCAAACCACCCCACAGCGGGCATAAGGCCGAGCAGCGGCCTGCGCATTCCCCAGGCGGCGAGCACACAAGTCACCAGGATCGCCGCGCCGAAACCCAGGGCGGCGCCCGGGATGCCCCCGATCCCGCCGCTGTAGTGGAAGGAACCGATGATGCCCTCCGCGACCCCCAGCACGAACAGGGTCGCGTAGCAGGCGCCGACCAACGCCAGCTGCCGGGTGGCCGGGGCCTGGGGCTGGCTGCGTCGCGTCTGGACCTGCCCGGCTCCGGGCCGGCCCGGATGCGGCTGACCGGCGCGACCGGATTGCGGCTGACCGGTCGGCGGCGGGCGCGACCGGATGGCGGCTGCCCGGGCTGCGGCGGTGCGTTTTCCACCACAGGAGGCTAGCCAATCCCGCCGAAAAGATCGCTCTCCCGGCCGGCCGGACCGGAGGCCGGACCGCGCGGTCCGGCCAGCAGCGTGTAATACTCGCGGCCGAAGGCCCGCTGACCGAGGTTATTGGAGAGCGCGAAAAACGGGCTGTCCACCGCGATCTGGGTGGCATGAGCACGCATCGCGGCCAGCTTGGAGTCGAGGAACGCGGTCGCGTCGATCTCGGTCGTCACATCCTCGTCCGCGGTACCGAAGGGCAGGTCGTCCACCGACTCGACCTGCCTGAAGTCGACGCCGCCGCCCGCGTCGTCATGGTCGCGGGCCAGGTCGATGGCCGCGGCCAGCACCGACTTGGGCACCGCGGTCGCGTAGAACTTGCTGACCTGCCCGCCCGCCAGCTCGAAGGCCCGCCGCGCCACCCGGTGCGCCTGGATGTGGTCAGGGTGCCCGTAGAGGCCGTTGGAGTCGTAGCTGACCAGCACCTGCGGGCGGACCTCATCGATCACCGCCAGCAGGTCGGCGGCGGCCTCGTCCAGGTCGGCCTGCCAGAAGCAGCCGGGGGCGTTGTTGGTCTCCAGTCCCATCATCCCAGAGTCACGCCACCGCCCGGGCCCGCCCAGGAACCGGTGGTCGGTCACGCCGAGCGCCGCGCAGGCGGCGGCGAGCTCCCCGATCCGGTACTCACCCAGGCGGTCCTCGCGGTCCGCCGCCAGGTGCGCGAGACCGGCCGGGATCACCTCGCCCAGCTCGCCGAGCGTGCAGGTCACCAGCGTCACCCCGGCGCCCTCGGCGGCGTACTTGGCCATCGTCGCCCCGGTGCCGATCGATTCGTCATCGGGATGGGCGTGCACGAGCAGCAGCCTGCTGCCGTCCCGTTCGCTCATGCCGCCGAGCCTAGCCGCCGCCGCTGCGCTGCCGTCCCTGCGCTGCCATCCCTCCGCTGCCATCCCTGCGCTGCCGTCCCTCCGCTGCCGTCGGTCCGCCACCGGATGGCAGGATCTAGCCTTATGGCCGACACCTTTCCGCGGCAGCAGGCCCGGACGCAGCGGTTCACCCTGGGCACCCCTCGCTCGTTCCAGATCTCGCCGGACGGCGGCCGGATCGCCTTCCTGCGCACCAAAGGCGGCACCGACCCGGCGAGCTGCCTGTGGCTGTTCGACGTCGGCACCGGCCAGGAACACCTGATCGCCGATCCGGCCTCGATCAGCCCGGGCGGCGACCAGCTCGACCCGGCCGAGCAGGCTCGCCGAGAACGCTCCAGGGAGCGGGCCGGCGGCATCGTCGGGTACGCCACCGACGCTGAGCTGCGGATCGCCGCCTTTGTCCTGTCCGGCCAGCTATACGTGGCCGACCTCGCGGGCGCTCCCGAGGTCCGGCCGGTCGCGGCGCTGGCCCCGGCGGCCGACCCGCGGCCCGATCCCGCCGGGCGGCGCGTCGCTTACCTGCACGAGGGCGCGCTGCGGGTGGCCGACCTGGCCACCGGCGATGATCATGCCATCGCTGAGCCGGGGGGCACGCCCGGGGTTTCGTTTGGCATCGCCGAATTTATCGCCGCCGAGGAGATGGACCGCTTCCGCGGCTACTGGTGGGCGCCGGATGGCAGCGCCCTGCTGGCCGCGCGGGTCGATGAGCGCCCGGTCCAGCGCTGGTACATCGCCGATCCGGCCAACCCGGACCGCCCGCCTGCGCAGGTTGGCTACCCGGCCGCGGGCACCCCCAACGCCGACGTGTCGCTGGTGCTCGCGGCGGTGGACGGCAGCATCATCGAGGTCGACTGGGACCGGGCCGGGTATCCCTATCTGGTCACCGCCAGCTGGGACGCCGTCCGCCCGGACGCGCCGCTGATCGTGGTGCAGAGCCGGGATCAGCGGGACATGCGCGTTCTGGCGGTCGACCCGGCCACCGGGGCGACGAGCCTGGTCCGCGGCGACACCGACCGGCACTGGCTGGACATCGTGCCCGGGGTGCCGGCCAGGATCAGCGACGGACGGATCGTCTGGACCGCGGACGCCGGCGGGGCCCGGCGCCTGCTGGTCGCCGCCGCGGGCGAGCTGGCCGCGGGCACGGCCGCGCCGGTCACCCCGGCCACGCTGCAGGTCAGGGAGATCCTCAGCGTGGATGGCGACACCGTGCTGTTCAGCGCGTCAGCCGGGGAGCCGACCGAGATCAGCCTGTGGACCTGCGGGCCGGACGGCCTGGCGGCCCTGGACGATGGCGAGCGCCCCCGGCAGGTCGCCACCGGCCGCAGGTCAGGCGGCACCACGGTGGCCGCGGCCAGGTCCCTTGACTCAGCCCGGCTGACGGTCCGGGTCCTGCGAGACGGCAAGGAGGCCGGGCGGATCGCCGAGCACGCCGAGCGCCCGCTGCTGCCCGATCCGCACCCGGTGATCTTCAGCGCCGGGCCGCTCGGGATCCGTACCGCGCTGCTGCTCCCGTCCTGGCACCGGCCGGGCTCGGCCAAGCTGCCGGTCCTGCTCGACCCCTACGGCGGCCCGCATGCCCAGATGGTGCTGGCCAGCGGGTCGATGTACCTCACCGCGCAGTGGCTGGCCGAGCAGGGCTTCGCGGTGGTGATCGCGGATGGCCGCGGCACCCCCGGACGCGGGCCGGAGTGGGAGCGGGCCATCGCCGCGGATCTCGCCGGAGCGGTGCTGGCCGACCAGGTCGACGCGCTCGCCGACGCCGCCGTCCGGTGCCCGGATCTGGACCTCAGCCGGGTGGCGATCAGGGGCTGGTCATTCGGCGGCTACCTGGCCGCGCTGGCCGTGCTGCGGCGGCCCGATGTGTTCCACGCGGCGATCGCGGGCGCGCCGGTCACCGACTGGCGGCTGTACGACACCCATTACACCGAGCGGTACCTGGGTCACCCCGATGACAATCCGGCTGCCTACCAGCGCGTCTCGCTGATCGCCGATGCGGCCAGGCTGACCAGGCCGCTGCTGCTCATCCACGGCCTGGCTGACGACAACGTGGTGGTCGCGCACACGCTCCGGCTGTCATCGGCGCTGCTGGCCGCCGGAAAGCCGCATTCCGTCCTGCCGCTGTCCGGGGTGACTCATCTCGCGTCGCAGGAGGACGTGGCCGAGAACCTGCTGCTGCTCCAGGTGGATTTCCTGCGTCAAGCGCTCGGCGGACCGGGGCCGGCCGGGTGATGGCGGCTGGCCGGCCCCGCCGGCGGCCCCGACTGCGCGCACTGTAGCAATTGTCACACCCAGCGGAACCTCGCCCCGCCACCTCGCGGTGGTATCCCTGTGGAATAGGGTTCTGACGGCAACGCGGCCACGCAGGGCCGCCGAGGTGGCATCACCACGCGGTCGGCCCAGCGGATACAGCGCGCTGCGACCTTAGCGGTTTCCAGGGCGGAGTGCTCGACAATGACGCAGGCACCGGTGGCGCCGGCCAAGAGCAGGGCGCAGATCTCGGCACGAACGCTGCGCAAGGATCCCTGGTGGCGGGAGCCGCGGATAACCGCCGTGGCGCTGACCATCTGGGTGGCCTACGCGATGGTGCACGTATTCCTCGGCCGCTGGTACTGGGTGCCGCGCTACCACTATCTGACGCCGTTCTACTCGCCGTGCGTCAGCGGCGCCTGCGTCCCGGGGTCGAGCAGCCTGGGCACCTGGTTCCCCAAGGTGCCCTCGATCGTCCCGTACGCGATCGTGTCGCTGCCGTTCGTCCTCGGCTTCCGGCTGAGCTGCTATTACTACCGCAAGGCCTACTACCGGGCGTTCTGGCGGGCCCCGGCCGCCTGCGCGGTACGCGAGCCGCACGCCAGCTACAGCGGCGAGACCAGGTTCCCGCTGATCCTGCAGAACCTGCACCGGTTCTTCTTCTACCTGGTCATCCTGGTCTCGATCCTCAACACCTACGACCTGACGCAGGCATTCCGCGGCCCCAATGGCAGTTTCGGGATCGGCCTCGGCACGCTGATCATGTTCGTGAACGTGGTGCTGCTGTGGGCGTACACCCTGTCCTGCCATTCCTGCAGGCACATCACCGGCGGCCGGCTAAAGAACTTCTCCAAGCACCCGGCCCGATACTGGATATGGACCCAGGTCTCCAAGCTGAACGCCAAGCACATGCAGCTCGCCTGGACCACGCTGGGCACGCTGATGCTGACTGACCTCTACATCTGGCTGGTCGCGGCGGGCGTGTTCAGCGACCCGAGGATCTTCAACTGAGGCGGACGAGGCAGGCAGAGGCAGGCAATCCGGATGACTGACATCGAGCGGCACTCCTACGACGTCGTAGTGATCGGCGCCGGGGGTTCCGGGCTGCGCGCGGCGATCGAGGCGCGGCTGGCGGGCAAGAAGACCGCGATCATCTCCAAGTCGCTGTTCGGCAAGGCGCACACGGTGATGGCCGAGGGGGGCGCCGCCGCCGCGATGGGCAACGTCAACCCCAATGACAGCTGGCAGGTGCACTTCCGCGACACGATGCGCGGCGGGAAGTTCCTCAACAGCTGGCGGATGGCCGAAGTGCACGCCAAGGAGGCGCCCGAACGGATCTGGGAGCTGGAGGCCTGGGGCGCGCTGTTCGACCGGACCAAAGCGGGCAAGATCAGCCAGCGTAACTTCGGCGGCCACGAGTACCCGCGGCTGGCGCACGTCGGCGACCGGACCGGGCTGGAGATGATCCGCACCCTGCAGCAGAAGGTGGTCGCGCTGCAGCAGGAGGACGCGATCACGGGCGGTGATCCGGAGGGCATGATCAAGGTCTTCGCCGAGACCACGATCACCCGGCTGATCACCGAGGGCGGCGCGATCGCGGGCGCGTTCGGCTACGTCAGGGAGACCGGCGGCTTCGTGCTGTTCGAGGCGCCGGCGGTGATCCTGGCCACCGGCGGGATCGGCAAGTCGTTCAAGGTCACCTCGAACTCCTGGGAGTACACCGGGGACGGGCACGCGCTCGCGCTGCTGGCCGGGGCGACCGCGCTGAACATGGAGTTCGTGCAGTTCCACCCCACCGGGATGGTCTGGCCACTGTCGGTGAAGGGGATCCTGGTCACCGAGTCGGTCCGCGGCGACGGCGGGGTCCTCCGCAACTCCGAGGGCAAGCGGTTCATGTTCGACTACGTGCCTGACGTGTTCCGCGCGCAGTACGCGGAGACCGAGGAAGAGGCCGACCGCTGGTACGACGACCAGGGCAACAACCGGCGCCCGCCCGAGCTGCTGCCCCGCGACGAGGTCGCCCGCTCGATCAACTCCGAGGTCAAGGAAGGCCGGGGGTCGCCGCACGGCGGGGTCTTCCTCGACATCGCCTCCCGGCTGCCGGCCGCGGAGATCCTGCGCAGGCTGCCGTCGATGTGCCATCAGTTCAAGGAGCTGGCCGACGTCGACATCACCAAGGAGCAGATGGAGGTCGGGCCGACCTGTCACTACATGATGGGCGGGGTCGAGGTGGACCCGGACACGCAGGAGGCCACCGTGGCTGGCCTGTTCGCGGTCGGCGAGGTCTCGGGCGGCATGCACGGCTCGAACCGGCTGGGCGGCAACTCCCTCTCTGACCTGCTGGTCTTCGGCCGCCGGGCCGGGATGTACGCCGCGCAGTACGTCGACAGCCTGGCCGCGGGGTCCCGGCCGGTGCCGAACGAGACCACCGTGGCCGGTGCCGCCGCCGAGGCGCTGGCCCCGCTGGAGCGCACCGACGGCGAGAACCCCTACCAGGTCCACAGCGAGCTGCAGCAGACCATGAACGAGCTGGTCGGCATCATCAGGCGGGAGCCCGAGCTGCAGGCCGCCCTGGCCGAGCTCGACAAGCTGCGGGTCCGGGCCGCTAACGTCAGGGCCCTGGGCGGCCGGGCCTACAACCCCGGCTGGCACCTGGCCCTCGACCTGCGCAATATGCTGCTGGTCTCGGACTGCGTGGCGCAGGCGGCACTGGAGCGCCAGGAGTCCCGGGGCGGCCACACCAGGGACGACTTCCCTGACATGTCCCCGGACTGGCGCAAGATCAACCTGGTCTGCTGGCTGGATGGCGAGCGGGCCCGGGTTCGGCGTCAGCCGCTCGCGCCGATGCGCGAGGACCTGCTGGCCCTGTTCGACCGGGACGAGCTCAAGAAGTACCTGACCGAGGAGGAACTGCCGGCCAAGCCGGCCAGTGCCGCCGCCTCTGCGCCCGCCGCCTCTGCGCCCGCCGCCCCCGATGGCGGCGCCTCTACGCCCGCCGCCCCCGATGGCGGCGCCGCCCCCGATGGCGACGCCGCCGCCTCTCCCGCCACGCCTAAGGAGACGAACTGATGGCCTACCAGGCAGCGCTGCGGGTCTGGCGCGGTGACCTCGGCCAGGGCGCCCTGGCGGACTATAAGGTCGACGTCAACGAGGGCGAGGTCGTCCTCGACGTCCTGCACCGGCTGCAGGCGACCCAGGCCGGCGACCTGGCCATCCGGTGGAACTGCAAGGCAGGCAAGTGCGGCTCCTGCTCGATGGAGATCAACGGCAACCCCCGGCTGGCCTGCATGACCCGGATGTCGACCTTCGAGCCTGACGAGACCCTGACCATCACCCCGTTGCGCACCTTCCCGGTGATCAGGGATCTGGTGACGGACGTCTCGTTCAACTATGCCAAGGCCCGGCAGATCCCCTCGTTCACCCCGGACCCCTCGATCGGCCTCGGCGAGTTCCGGATGCAGCAGGTCGACGTGGAGCGGTCGCAGGAGTTCCGCAAGTGCATCGAGTGCTACCTGTGCCAGAACACCTGCCACGTGATCCGTGACCACGCCGACAACGAGCAGGCGTTCGCCGGCCCGAGATACCTGATGCGGATCGCCGAGCTTGAGATGCACCCGGCCGACACCGACGACCGGCGCGAGATCGCCCAGGACGACTTCGGGCTCGGCTACTGCAACATCACCAAGTGCTGCACCGAGGTCTGCCCCGAGCACATCAAGATCACCGATAATGCCCTGATCCCGATGAAGGAGCGGGTGGCCGACCGGAAGTACGATCCGCTGGTCTGGCTCGGCAGCAAGATCACCCGGCGCACCCCCAAGGACACCCCGAAGGTCCCCGGCAAGAGCTAGAAGAACCAGTTCTTTAACGGATAACCGGGCCGCCTCCCGTAACGGGGAGGCGGCCTCGCTTTCACCGGCCGTATTCGCGCGCAGCTTCCGTGCTCATGTTCAGCGACGTCAGCCCGCAGACGCCGGCGGCGGAGGTAATCGTGCGCAACGCTCCGGACGAATAGCCCGCAGCTGGTGATGGTGGCACCAGCAGGCGTACAGGCGCAAGTCCAGCTCATAGGCCTGTCAGGTCAGGCGCTGTAGCCGACCAGGAACCCGGCTAATGTCAGGCGCTCGGTATTGGTGAACACCGGCATGACGGGAAACTTGCGCAACCGGATAACCCTCGCTGTCCGGCAGGCGGCCTCACGGCTTCCGGGGCGCCCGCAGTCAGGACGCCATTCGTGCGTGAAACAGGGCTATCGATCCCGCGGTGATCACCTCGTGCCGGTCGAAGGCGCGGTCAAGAGCCGCCTGAAGGTCGTCGAGCCGGTCGTCCAGGTTGCACATCATCCCGCGCCTGTTAGCGAATGCGAGCTCGCGGGCGGCGAGCCTGTTATGCCGGACGCCCTGTCCGGGAATGGTCGCGCCGAACAGCACGCCGCCCGGGGCCAGCACCGTCCGGGCGTGCTCGAAGACGACCGCTTTAGCCGGGATCGAGCCGGGCAGGCAGTGCAGCAGATTGAACATGCCGATCGAGTCCGCCGAACTCGCTGCAAGCCCCCACGGATCCAGCACATTCGCCCGATGAGTGCGTGGCGCGTAACGCCGCAGCCGGTGCGCCGCAGCCGCCAGTGAGTTGGGATTCAGGTCCATCAGCGTGATGGCCGGCTGAGGGGACGGGAAGTGGCACTGATCCAGGAGCAATCCGGTTGCGACGCCAATGTCGAGGTGACGTGCCGAGACGCAGGCGTCATACAGCTCAAGGAACCGGCTCTTGGGGCAGCGCCACACGACCGGGCAGTTGAAACCGAGGATGACCGCGTCATAAGCGCGCAGTAACCGGCGCGTGTACATCGCCTGGCCCGGATACGCCGCGTCTTCCCGGTCGACCGTCATCGTCGCTACCACCTCACGTCCTGACTGCGCATATCGTGGCATGGCCAGCGCTCCGCACGCATCAGCATCCTGCAGGCCGCCCAGGCCTGGGGCGTGGAACGCGTGGGCGTCGCGAGCACGATCGGCGTGTACGGCGGCATCACTGCCGGGGCCGCCGCCCGCGGCACGGCGCCAGACCTCTCGTCGCTGCGCTTCCCCGTCTACGCGGAAGACTCGATCGACGTCTACGCGGAAGACTCGATCGACCTGTGCTACGTGAAGGATGCGAACTACGGGCAGCCTGGTCGATGGCGGTCACCGGCGCCGGTGCGGAGCCTGCCCAGGTTTGTTGGTGGCGATGCTGATCGGGGTCACCGTGCCCGAGAAAACCAACGATCTTGGCGGCTTTTCAGGGATATATGGAGGCTGTCGCACAACTGACTCCGGGGTCGCCCAGGTGGAGCGAACGAACCGCTTTGAGCCCCGACTTGGCCATCTGAGTGGAGATCAACTGGTCGACACGCCGTCCCAGATGAGCTTGACTTTTCAAGATCACGAGTTGTGCGACAGCCTCTATGTACTGGAAAGTCGTCACGATCATGGCAAGCGGCCAGGCTCTGCGCGGAGACTCTGCGGCGGCAGTGGCAGAAGTGTCCATAGACACGGCAGTGATGCCACCGGTCGGCGCGGGCGGCCGAGGTGGTACGGATACGTCAGCCGCTCGCCCGCGCGCTGGTCGGCGCGGCTGGCTTCGATGATCAGCGCAGCCCCGCCCATCCTGCGAGCCTGTCCCGCGAGTGATCATGAGCGCCTCGGGTTGCGTGCTGGCGGTGCCGCCCGCTAGGCGCTCGGCGTACCGTAGCTGGCGATCACGCCCTGGTCCGCGAGGCCTACCGAACGCTCGCCGACCGCCCACAGCGAGGTCGTCCCTGGTACCAGCGCCATCCCGCCCAGGAAGGAACGCCTGCCGCCCGTCTTGAGGGTGACCGGCAGCGTCCACTGGCCGCCGGCGTACTGCCACAGCCTCCAGCGCCCCCGGCCGAAGCCGCCGACCGCCGCCCATACGCCGCCGTGGCCGTCGCGCGCCAGGCTGAACTCCGCGTTCACCGCCGGCGTCGTCATCCGGCGGAGCTGGTCCGTCTGCCAGGAGGTGCCGTTCCACAGCGCCGCCACGCCCGGCACCCCGGCCGTCCCGGCCGGGGTGCCGCCGCCGGTCCACGCGCTGTCCGGGCCGGCGGCCAGCACGCTGTACAGCCGGGTGGTATTGGCCAGCGAGTCCGTCAGGCCGACCTGGCTCCACTGGCGGCCGTTCCAGCGCAGCAGGGCGTTGGCCGTGCCGGTCTGCGGGCCGCCGCCGGCCAGGGCCCACAGGCTGGCCCGCGAGGAGCCGCTCGCATCTGTGACGGCGCCGACGGCGGGCACCGCGACCAGCCGCCAGGTCCCGCCCCGCCGGTGCGCGGCATAGGTCGCGGCCTGGCCGCTCCCGTTGACCGTGAACCCGAACGCCCAGACGTTGGTCCTGCTCAGCACGACCGCTGAGGTGATCACGGGCGGCGAGGCGCCCCCGCCGGGGGCTGGAAGCCGCCCGGCCGTCCAGCCCAGCTTGTCCCGGCGCAGCCAGGATCCGGTCAGCCCGTCGAATGCCCAGAAGCCAGACGCGGACCAGGCGCCGATCACGGTGAGGCCCTGGCCGGTGCCCAGGGTGGTCAAGACCGCGGCGGGCAGCGAAACGATGTGCCAGGCGGAACCGTCCCAGTGCGCCAGCAGCGGGTTATAGCTGGGCGATCCCTGGGGCGCGATGCCTCCGGCCGCCCACGCACTGGTCGGCGATCGGGAGGTGACGCTGTTCAGCTGGATGGATTCGCCCGGCACCGAGATGATCGCCTGGACCTGCCAGCCGCCCGCCGCCGCGCCCCCGCCCGCATCCCCGCCCGCGCCCGCAGCCGCGCCCGCGCCGGCCGGGAGGGTCCACGCGGACAGCGCCAGCGAGCCAGCAGACAAGACAGTCAGAGCGACACGCAAACAGCGGGCGGGCATGGCATTACCTCATCTCAGATGGGAAACCATTGGCCGCATATCTACGGAGAGTAATTAAAGCTAACTGAGAGTATCCGGCACTGAAGAGCTGCGCACAAGGGGGGGCCGGCCTGATCACGACGTCGCCCGGCCCGCCCGGGAACTGCCGCGATGGACGTGCCCGAACACCGAGCATGCCGGCCGGCGAAATGATTAGCTTAGGTAACCAGTGTCAGATTGATCATCAAGCCCAGGCTGACCGACAGTACGCGCCGCGCCCGCAGCCCGCGGTCACCCAGGACGCTCAAGGCCCATGACGCGAAAGGCCCATGGCGCTCAAGGTCCATGGCGCTTAAGGCCCATGGCTAGTGGGACTGCGCCGCCAGGCCGGTCCCGCTGCTGATGGGCCTGGGTCACGGGACTGGCTCCAATCAGCCGTTTAGCAGGGTTAATCTGTCTGGCGCGGGCCGGGATCGAGTATCTGCGGAGCGAAAGGCTGTCATGTCGCATCTGACCTACGCCGAGGCGGCGGTTGTCGGGCTCATCCAGGGGGTGTCGGAACTCTTCCCGGTCTCCAGCCTTGGCCATAACGTGCTGATTCCGGCGCTGATCGGCGGCAGCTGGGCCACCGACCTCAACGTGGCCGCGCCCGAGTCACCGTACCTGGCCTTCATCGTCGGCATGCACGTCGCGACGGCTATTGCCATCATGATCTACTTCTGGCGGGACTGGATCCGGATTATCGGCGGCTTCTTCAGTTCCATCCGCGACCGGCGGGTGGAGACCGTCGACCAGAAGATGGCCTGGATGGTCATCCTGGCCACCGTCCCGGTGGGCCTGGTCGGCCTGTTGTTCGAGCACGAGTTCCGGGTCCTGTTCGGCAAGCCGATCCGGGCCGCGATCTTCCTGGTCATCAACGGCCTGATCCTCTACGCGGGAGAGAGATTCCGGACCAAGAGATCACTCGCGGCCGACGCGCAAGCCGCGCGGGACCGGGAAGAACTCGAGGAGAACCCCGACCGCGCTGACCGCAGTATCGGCGAGCACGCCTCGGGCCAGCGGGCCATCAGGCAGGCCGAGATCTCGGAGGCCGTGCAGGCGGACCGCCGTCTGACCCAGCTCGACTACGCGCAGGGGATCGTCATCGGGAGCGCGCAGATCCTGGCCCTGCTGGCGGGCATCAGCCGGGACGGCGTCGCGATGGTGGCCGGCATGTTCCGCGGCCTGTCCCGCGAGGACGCGGCCAGGTTCGCCTTCCTGCTGGCCACGCCGGTCATCCTGGCCGCCGGCGTGCTCAAGGTTCCCGACCTGACCGGCCACCTGGGTAACGGCATCCACGGCCAGATCCTGCTCGGCAGCGTGCTGTCCGGAGTCGGCGCCTACCTGTCGGTGCGGTTCCTGGTCCGGTACTTCCAGACTCGCACGCTGACCCCGTTCGCGATCTACTGCGTGGTGTTCGGGCTGGCCAGCATCATCTACCTATCGGTCAAGTAGCCGGCGGCCGCGCTCTCACCGGTACCGCTCAGATCTGGCGCGGAGGCGGCCGGCCCGGCCGGGGGCTCAGGCGATACCACCTCCAGCCCGCCCCGGCCGCTGGTCCAGCGGTTGGTGACGCACAGGTAGACGAGCGCGGCGCCGGCCACGGCCAGGGCGCACGGCGCGAGGCCGCGAGAGATGAGGTTCGCCGTCTCCGACAGCCACGCCGGGCGCAGCCCGGTGTAGAACGTGACTCCGGGTAGCTCTGCCGCCATCGCGGCCAGGGCCCGGAGCAGCACTATCCAGTCCAGCCTGGTGGCCGGCATCACCGCGAGCAGCGGGAAGATCATGGCGTCAAACCAGGGCCGCTGCGGCGGCGAGCAGACCAGCCAGGCCAGCGACAGCGCGAGCGCCGGCTGGACAGCCGGCCATCCGGGCAGGCCGGCGGGCAGTCGCCAGACCAGGAGCACCGCCAGCGCCACGGTCACGATCAGCGCCAGGGCGTCAGTCCCCGGGCTGACCGGATGCCAGTGGATGAGACGGTTCAGCAGCTGCCACGGCTGATAAAGGTCGACGGTGCCATGAGAGGCGTGCGCCACCGCGCGTAGCCGTCCTGGCCATCCACCGGACGCCGGCCGGCAGATCGCCCGGCGGCAGGCCGTCCTTCGGCTCCGTAATGGTCGGGGTATTCAGCCCTTGATCCTCACCGGACGGCCGACATCAATCACATCAAGTAGCCTGATATCCGTCTTGAGGATGAACTATGACCATGCGTGAATAATAGTCATCCGGCGGATAGCTCCGGACGCGTGGTGCCGGAACTACTCGCCCTGGCGCGATCTGCGGGCCCGCCGCCTGCCCCGTTCCTTGGCGTCCAGCACCGTCTTGCGCAGCCGGACCGTGCTCGGGGTCACCTCGGCGCACTCGTCGTCGGCGCAGAACTCCAGGGCCTGCTCCAGGCTCAGCAGCCGCGGCGGGACCAGCCGCTCCAGCTCCTCGCCGGTGGACTGGCGGACGTTGGTCAGCTTCCGTTCCCGGGCGATATTGACGTCCATGTCGTCGGACCGGCTGTTCTCCCCGACGATCATGCCCTCGTACACCTCGGTGCCCGGCGGCACGAACAGCGTGCCGCGCTCCTGCAGCGAGAACATCGCGTACGGGGTGGCCGTCCCGAACCGGTCGGCCACCAGCGAGCCGGTCGGCCGCATCCGCATCGGCCCCGACCACGGCTCGTAGCCCTCGAAAACGTGATGCGCGATGCCGGTCCCGCGGGTATCGGTCAGGAACTGGGTGCGGAACCCGATCAGCCCCCGGGCGGGCACCGTGAAGTCCATCCGGACCCAGCCGGTGCCGTGGTTGGTCATGTTCTCCAGGCGGCCCTTGCGCTGCGCCAGCAGCGACGAGACCGCGCCCAGGTACTCCTCGGGCACGTCCACGGACAGGGACTCCACCGGCTCGTGCAGGGCGCCGTCGACCTCTTTGGTCACGACCGTCGGCCGGCCCACCGTCAGCTCGTAGCCTTCCCTGCGCATGGTCTCGACCAGCACTGCCAGGGCCAGCTCGCCGCGGCCCTGGACCTCCCAGGTGTCCGGCCGGTCGGTCGGCAGCACCGCCACGGAGACGTTGCCGACCAGCTCGCGGTCCAGCCGGTCCCGGACCATCCGCGCGGTGACCTTCGAGCCCTTCTCCCGGCCGACCAGCGGCGAGGTGTTGACCCCGATGGTCATCGAGATGGCGGGCTCGTCGACGGTGATCAGCGGCAGCGGCTGGGGATCATCGGGATCGGCCAGCGTCTCGCCGATCATAATCTCGCTGATGCCGGCCACCGCGATGATGTCCCCGGCCCTTGCGCTGGCCGCCGGGACCCGCTCCAGGGCTTCCGTTCTGAACAGCTCGGTGATCTTCACTCGCTCGATCGAGCCATCGCGCCGGCACCAGGCGGCCTGCTGGCCCCTGGTGATCTCGCCGCTGAACACCCGGCACAGTGCGATCCGGCCCAGGTAAGACGAGGCGTCCAGGTTGGTGACATGGGCCCGTAGCGGCGCGGCCGGGTCGTAGGACGGCGCGGGAACGGTGGCCCGGAGCGTGGCGAACAGCGGCTCCAGGTCGGGCGAGTCGGGCATGGTGCCGTCGTCAGGCCGGGTGAGAGAGGCCCGGCCGGCCCGCGCGCTCGCGTACACGATCGGGAATTCGATCTGCTCCTCGGACGCGTCCAGGTCCAGGAACAGCTCGTAGCAGGCGTCCACCACCTCGGCGATCCGGGCGTCAGGCCGGTCCACCTTGTTGATGACCAGGATCACCGGCAGGCGTGCCTGCAGCGTCTTGCGCAGCACGAACCTGGTCTGGGGCAGCGGGCCCTCGCTCGCGTCCACGAGCAGCAGGACGCCGTCGACCATGGACAGGCCGCGTTCCACCTCGCCGCCGAAATCCGCGTGTCCCGGAGTGTCCACGATGTTGATGGTCAGCCCGCCGTGGCGCACGGCGGTGTTCTTGGCCAGGATCGTGATGCCCTTTTCCCGCTCCAGGTCGCCGGAGTCCATCACCCGGTCGGCGATGTGCGCGCCGGCCCGGAATGCCCCTGACTGCCAGAGCATGGCGTCGACAAGGGTCGTCTTACCGTGGTCGACGTGCGCGACGATCGCGACATTACGCAGGTCATCGCGGGTGGCGAGCTGGACAGTAGGGGCAGGCATGCGACAAGGCTCCGAGATGGTCAGGGTAGGTGCCGACAGTGACGGCCCGTTCAGCTTATTGCTTTTAGGCGCGTAACGAGAATCGTCTGCTTACCCGCCTGAACCGGCCAGTCACCCGGGGCTGCTGGTAACGGCCCCTTGAGCGGCTCTCAATCAGTTCTCAACGCCTTTTCCGGCGTGGTTAATCCCATGAGAGGCGCCCACACCGAAGGCGCGACCGCGACCAGCGCAGCCGGGACGGCACATCAGCGCGCGCCTCCTGGCCGGCCGCGGCCTGGTGCCTTAGCTGGCTGATCTCGCACCGGCTCCGCGCCTTAGGCACCTCCGGCGCAAGAGATAAGGAATCCGCCCGATGTGCGCCGGGGCGCCTTACGACGAACCTCAATGGTGTCGGGCCAGAAGCCCGGCGCCAGTAAGAGGAGGAACCATGTACCCGACGATGATGACCGAGATCGCGGCGGACCAGATCAGGGATATGCGGGCGAACGCGGCCCGGACCCAGCGTGCCAGGCTGGCCCGCCGCGGCCGCCGGGCCGGACACCGCGCCGTTTCCGTGCGGCAGGCCATGGGCCGGACCGCAGCGCCCGAGCTGACCGGGCACCACGCATGAGACCAGGCCAGCCGGACCGGACCGGACCGGGTCCCGGCCGGTCCGGCCCGGATCTCCGCACCGCGGCGCCGGATGAGTCAGCCGACATGCCCGGCGCCGCGCCGGTTCCCGCTGCGTGGCGACCACCACCCAGCCCGATGATTCAGGAGAATTGAAATGTCTATGACCCAGTCCGCGTTCAGGCCGGAGGGAACGGCGCCACCGGCTGCCAGTCCGGCTCGGTACCTGCCGTCAGCAGCCTGGCGTCGGGATTAGCGTTGGCGGGGTCGTTGACGGTCAGATAGATCTCGGGCACCCGGCGGACGTTACGGACGAACGCGATCTGCCGGCCGGTGGGCGAGAACACCGCCTGGTAGGCGTCGGGAAGGATGGTCGGCGCGGTAATGAAGAGCGCTATTCCCTGGTGAGTGCAGTGCAGCGGGGTGCATGACTCAACCGTGGTGAGGACATCGGTCGCAAAGGCCGGGTCGATGGGAAACCAGTCCGGGTCCACCAGGCGCTCGGGCTTCAGGGTCTGGTCCTCAGCGCTGGGGTAACCATTCCGGTACTGCGACTCGTGCCCCATGCCGAGCGCGTCCAGGCAGAACCGGGCGGCCGAGCAGAGCTGGCGGGCGCCCTCGAACAGGATGAAGTAGCCGGGCGTATTGGCCGCGTTGCGAGCGCGGGTCCAGGCCACCGCGGCCGGCAGCGCGGTGACCTTGATCAGGTGCGGCGGATTGATCATCGTGGTGAAGGTCGCGAACCGGCGCGTCACCGTGTCGTACCTGGTCAGGTAGCCGTAGGAGCGATGACGGGCGGTCTTCACGAAGGCCAGGTAGCGACCGCTCGGCGACCAGGACGGCCGGGCGTCGCTATCGCCGGGAGCCGCATTGGTGATCTGCCGCTTATGGCTGCCGTCAGCATTCATGATCCACAGATTGCCGCCATCGAGGTAGCCGATCTGGCTGCCGCTCGGCGACCATCGCGGCCCCGAGGCACGGCCGTCTGTGGTCAGCTTGACCAGCCCGGTGCCAGCAGGCTTGATCGAGTAGATGTTCCCGCCCCGGACAAAGGCGATGCGGCCGTCCGATCCCCGGTACGCGGCCTGGGCCACGCTAGTCAATCCGGTCCAGGCCGGTGCCAGCCCGGCCAGTGCTGGCCCGGCCAGGGCCAGGACCGCCAGACCGGTTATCGCCCTGGCGGCCAGCGCCCTTCTGCGTGCGCGCATGTGCAATCCCCTCAAGCCTGGCTGCGGGCTCACTGTCCCATGTCTTCTGGCACAAAGCCACCCGCCTGGCGACTGCGTCAACCACAGGTCATAGGACTCGGCGTGCCGCCGCCCCTACATCAGGGGTCCCGGCCGTGCCCGTCCGGCCCGTCAACCCTGGCCAGCGAGAAAGAAGATCTTGCCGCGGCAGAACGATACTGGGTAGAACGTTTGTTCGATAATAGTTATCCTGGCGTCGTGGCTGCCTATCTTCCGCCCGGCTGGCCAGCTGGCGTCCATCCGCCGGGCAGCGACCAGTTCGAGCGGACCGCGGTGGCCTGGCTGCTCGACGTGGCACCCCCTGATTACCGGCTGCACGGCGTGCTGCGGCGCCACCCGGTGGCGCTCGCCGCGCTTACCCGGCACCATGTGGCGGCGTGCGTGGCTGGCGCACGCGACGGTTACCGGTGCGCGCGGGCCGAACTCGGTCGCGATTTGCCGCCCGCCGCCCTGGATGCGGTACTAGCCGCCTATCGAAGCGAGGGCCGCAGGCTGGTGGAGACCGCGCGTGCCGTTGAGCTCATCGAGGGGGCGCTGCGCGGTGAGGTGCCCAGGCCTCAGCTGGGCGGCACCCAAGAGCGCGGGCAGCGGGCTAACGACCGGCCTAACGACCGGCCTAACGACCGGCCTAACGACCGGCGGGCGCCTGGCCAAGCGATTCCCGGCCCTCCTCCTGGCGTACCCGGTCGTCCTGGCCCGCGTTCCCGCGACGGGCCTCCTCCTGGCACGCATGCTCCTGGCTCGCCGGCCGGAGAAGGGGTCCCTCCTGGCCTCCGGGCGCAAGGCGGGCCGTCGCCTGGCGGGCCGTCGCCCGGCGCGCCGCAGCCTGGCGGGCCGTCGCCTGGCTAGCCGTCGGCCGGTCGGCGGTCACCCGGTCCGCCGTCGCCCGATCCGCCGTCACCCGGTCCGCCGTCACCCGGTCGGCCGTCACCCGGTCCGCCGCGCTGACCGGGCGCGCCGCACTGCGCCTGGCATTGTCGAGGGCCACGGCAATCCTGCGGGCCAGGCCGGCGGCGAGTTCCCTGGCTTCCCTGAGCGGCCATTGTTCCCCGGCGCCACCGAGAGCCAGCAGCCCGAGAGTCTGGTCAGCGGCGTCGAGCGGGAAGCACCAGACATGGTCGGCGGCCAGGTCAGCCGGGCCAGGCTGGGCGCGGTCCGGCTCATCCGGTCGACCGCGACGGTCTGGTCCGCCGTGATGCAGCCTGAGCGAAGGACTGCGTGGGTCCGGCTCCCGGCCCCAGCCGGTACCCGCGGGAAGGTCGAGCTGCCACCGCCAGTCCGCCGGCCGACCGCGGGCCCGCCGATCACCCCCCGGACTAGCTGGCGGGTCGGCCCGCTCCAGCAGCCGCTCAAGCTCCCCGACGCGGGCGGCGTCAGCATGCGCGGCATGCAACAGCCGCATCGGCCGGCCCTCGTCGGCGATCAGCACCGCGCACCATCTCGCCAGCTGCCCGACGGCGAGCCTGGCGCCGATGGCCGCGATCTTCGCCTCGTCCAGGCTCACCGACAGTTCCTCGCTCGCCTCGGCCAGGAAGTCCGCCCGGACCTGCCTGCCGTGCTCGAGCTCAGCCAGCCTGGCCCGCTCAAGCGCCGGGGCGGACCAGTCAGCAAGATCTTGCAATCGTGCAGCGTCCTGCTCACCGAACCGATCAGGCTCGGAGGCGGCCAAGGCCAGCACGCCTGTTACCCGGCCGTCGACGATAAGCGGAACGGTCACCAGCGATAGCGCGGCGCTAGCCAGCGTCCGGGCGGCGCTCCCCTGACCTGGGCCGACCGCCAGCCTGGACGGGCCTGCCCCGGCAACAGCGCGTACCCGCAGCTCGCCGTCCTGGCCCGCGTCAAGGACGTAGGCGACGTCGGCCGCCACAGCGGCGCGGGCGGCTTCCGCGGTGCTGCTCAGCAGCTCCTCGTAGCCGAGCTTGCTGAGGTTCCTGCGAGCCCAGGGCGGGACGCTTTCCGCCGGGGCGGGCGTCCTGGCCAGCATGCCGGCCGGGCCCGCCGTCTCCTCCGCCAGGGCGGGAGCAGTGCTGCTGCCAGCCTGGGTCCCGGTCCCGGTCCCCGTCCGGGTCCCGGTCCCGGTCCTGGCGCCGAATCCGGGCAGGCCGATCCGGAACCAGACCGCCTTGACCGCCCGCGCGTAGGTCACCCCCCATGCCGACGCCAGCTCGGAGGGGAGCTGGAGCCCACGGCCGCTGGTGCGCTCAGCTGGGTCTGCCGTAGCGCGCGGCAGATCAGGAATCTGCTGGGCGGGCTGCCTGTCGAGGACCACGATTTCCACGGCCCCGCCGTAAAGCCTGCACGTCACGTCTACGGACGTGCCGGCATGGACCACGGCATTGGTGACAAGCTCGCTGGTCAGCAAGACCGCATCGTCGATGAGCGTGGCCTGCCGGACCGCGCGTCCTGGCAGCGGCCATGACTGCAGGGTCTCGCGCACGAACCTGCGCGCGGCTGCCGCAGCAGCCGGCTCAGGCTGGTACGCCGCGGTCGCTACGAACTCTTCCCGTGCCTGCACCTGCACTCTTGGCTACCCATCGCTCAGCTCCGTCCGGCGACGCCTGGGGCATCGCGGCGCCCGGCCGTCCGCCCACACCCGCTACGCGGCCGTCCGCAGGCGGTCGTCATCAGCCCTAACCCGAAGTTACGTCTACAGCAACTTCGGCCTAACCCATCGTGACAGACTCGTAACGGCATCGTCGGTAAAGCGCTTAGTCCGGGCGTTGCGAAGGCCGGCACCAGCCATCTCCCGGCACGTATTTCCTGACGATCCTGGCAGGCACGCCGGCGACGACGCAGTGATCGGGAACCTGCCCGCGGACCACCGAACCTGCCCCGACCACCACGTTCGCACCGACCTGCGCGCCCGGCAGGATGACAGCGCCGGCGCCGAGCCAGCTGCCAGCGCCTATCGACACGGACGTGTTCACCGGCCACTGACGCCCGATCGGGATATCCGGGTCGGCGTAACTGTGGTTCTGGTCAGTGATGTAGACGTACGGGCCGGTGAACACGTCGTCCCCGATCACCAGCGAGTGATGCGCGATGATGTGACTGCCTCGCCCGATCACGCACCGGTTGCCGACCCGCAGCACCGGACTCGGTCCCAGGTCATGCCCGGGCATCAGCCCGGCCGACAGCGTCACGTTAGCGCCGATCATGGTCTGATCGCCGATCGCGATCCAGGTCTCACCGAATACGTCGCCCGTAGGGAAAGAGATTAGCGAGCGCGGCCCGAACGCCGCGAACCTGCGGCCTGCCGCGGTGTCCGCGGTGATCGTCCCGGCGCGCTGGAAGACCCGCCAGGCACTGTGGGCCAGGCCAGCGGCAGCATACCGATACCGCCTGCCGAGCGCGCGCTTCCATGACATGGCGGACAACGTACCGGCCGCGCGGGTCGGCCGCGCGTTCTATCAGGGCACGGGTCCGGTGCGTGCCGGTCAGGCCGCGCGCACCATCAGGTAGCCGACCGGGTCGCCGTCCCCAGATTGCGACCGCCACCGGAGGCCGCGAGCTGGCCGCACGCGCCGTCGATCTGCCGCCCCCTGGTGTCCCGGACGGTCACGGGGACTCCGCGGCTGGCGAGCACGTCCTCGAACTCCGCCATCACCCCGGGATCCGACGCTGTCCACTTCGATCCCGGCGTCGGGTTGAGCGGGATGAGATTTACGTGCGCAGGACGGCCCGACAGCAGACGGGCCAGCGCCGCTGCCCGCCAGGCCTGGTCGTTGACGTTCCTGATCAGCGCGTACTCGACCGACACCCGCCGGCCGGTGGCGGCCGCGTACTCCCACGCCGCACTCAGCACCTCATCGACATTCCAGCGCCTGTTCACCGGGACAAGCTCGTCACGCAGCCTGTCATCCGGCGCATGCAGGGACACTGCAAGCCGTACCGGCAGGCCTTCCCCGGCGAGCCTGCTGATCGCAGGCACCAGGCCCACGGTCGAGACGGTCAGCGCCCGTCTGGAGATGCCGAGGCCGTCGGGGACGCCGTCGGTCATCCGGCGCACGGCACCGACCACGTGGGCGTAATTGGCCAGCGGCTCGCCCATCCCCATGAATACCACGTTGGAGACCCGGCCTGGTCCCCCTGGCACCTCGCCGCGGGCCAGTGCCCTGGCCCCGGCGACAACCTGGGCGACGATCTCGGCCGCGGACAGATTGCGGGTCAGCCCGGCCTGCCCCGTCGCGCAGAACGGGCAGGCCATCCCGCACCCCGCCTGCGAGGACACGCACATCGTGACGCGCCCTGGATAGCGCATCAGCACGGACTCGATGTAGGCGCCGTCGAAGGCCCGCCATAGCGTCTTGACGGTCTGCCCGTCATCGCAGCTGAGCTCGCGCTCCGCGGTGAGCAGCCGGGGCAGCAGGGCGCCCGATAGCGCGGTACGGGTTGCGGCCGGAAGGTCGGTCATCTCGGCCGGATCATCGGTGAGCCGCCCGAAGTAGTGCCGGGATAGCTGATCGGCGCGGAAGGGCTGCTCGCCGAGTCCGGCCGCCGCTGAGCGCCGTTGAGCGGCGTCCAGGTCGGCGAGGTGCACGGGCGGACGCGGCCGCCCGCCGGCCCCGCGACGGTCCGGGTCGGCGAGCGTGGTCAGCACCGGTCCGTCCGGCGCGGGTGGTCGCGGGCTTGGCACCTGTGCTCCGTTCTGCCTGGTTAGTCGAGGTGCGGCGGGCTTGCTTGCGGCAAAGCAGCAACGATGCCTTGGATCAACCCCGTTGACCTGCGGCAAGTCGGTAGATTTCCGTACTATGCCGACGTTGCGCAGAGGGACCGGTCAGCCCAGGATATCCGCCGGGCCCGGCGGGCCGACGATCCTGCTGGACAGCGAGAGTCCATACGCGAGCCGGCGTGTCGTCGTTGAGTACGACGGCACGAGCACCGCCGCCTACTTGCATGACAAGAGCGGGCCGATCGCCGCCACCTGGATCGCCAATCACCGTCACGCGCCGGAGACGACTGACCTGGCCCGGCTGACCTCCGGGCAGGCTCCCGAGATGCCCGCCGCGCATACCAGGTACCCGGAGGGCACGCCGCTGCTGGAGCCGCATGCGCTGCGGGCGCTGTGGCTGGAGGAGGGCGACGGGGCCGCGGTACTGGAGGGCGGTGAGCTGCTCGCCGTGCTTCCTGGCTGGTCCAACATGTCGAAGGGAATGCCTGGCTACGGCAGGGACGTGATCGGCCAGACCCCGTTCGGCTGGTCGCTTGATGACGCGATGGAGGGCCTGGGGCCCAGGACGGCCGGGGCGGCGGAGTTCTGGCGGTGGCGGGCCGACGAGAGCGCCTGGGCCGGCTTCCAGCAGGCGATCCTGGGCCACCTTCTCACCAGGCTCGGCCCGGGCGCCAGGTACTGGGACGTCGGTGGCGGACGGCAGCCGCTCGTCGGCGTCTCCGAGCGACCGCCGACAGGCAGGCGGGCCTATACTGTCCTGTCCACGGTCGGGATGAGCTGCCAGTGCATGCCGGTAGTGGAGCAGCTGGGCGATGACCCGGGCGCCGCGCCGCGGATCGAGCTCGCCATCGCCACGACGCTACCGAGCAACGATGCCGCCCGGATCTTCCTGTGGCTCGCGCAGTATCCGTGGCGCGAGGTCAGCTGGCTCGGTTCTGGCCACGTCATTCCGTGGTACCACGAGCCGGCGACCTTCCCGCTCGGCGGCGGCAATGAGGCCGTCCTGCTGCTCGGCAAGCCCGGTGAACTGATCGGCCCGGAGGTTCCCGACCTGGGTGGTTTCTCGTTCAATTCGGAACCGGTCCGGTGGCTGTGGATCATCCCGGTCAGTGCGCGGGAGCGCATGCTGGCGACCGAGCGCGGGCCGACCAGCCTGGTCACCCAGCTCGCCGCGCAGCGCCGCAGCTGGGTGGCCGGCTAGCGCCCGCCTGCCGCGTGGCGCTGGTCACGATATGGACGTGGCTCCCGGCACGCACGGGCCTAACCTAATACCGTGAATCGGGAAGCCTTTTCACAGGCAATCCGCCGGGGAGATTACGTTAGGAGGGCCGCAATGACGGCAGGCGCGCCGTCTACCGAGCCTCTGTCGGACGCGGCCACCAGGGAGGCCGCCAGGCCCATGGCGCCGGGCATTGCGGTCCCGGCTCAGCGTCCGCCGCGGGGCGCCTGGCTAGGCGCGGTCCGGCCGGGCGTGCTGCTGGTGCCCGCAGGCTGGGCGGCCACGACGATTGTCCTGTTCTTCTGCTACCTGCGCGTGTCCGGCACCACGCCGATCGACTCTGACGGCGGTGCCGACGCGCTGCAGGCCTGGGAGATGCTGCACGGCAACTTACTGCTGCACGGCTGGCAGCTGTCGAACGTGTCGTTCTACACGATCGACTTGCCGCAATACATGCTGATCGAGCTCGTCCATGGACTCAATGCGGAGGTTATCCACATCGGGGCCGCGGTGACCTATACGCTGCTCATCCTGCTGGCCGCTCTGCTGGCCAAGGGGACCGCAACCGGCAGGCAGGCAGCGGTCCGGATGGTGATCGCGGGCGGGATCATGGTCGCGCCGGAGCTAGGCGCCAGCGTCAAGACGCTGCTGCTGTCTCCTGATCACATAGGCTCGGCGCTGCTGGTGCTGGCGACCTGGCTGCTGGTTGACCGTGCGCCTCGGCGGTGGTACCTACCCTTAGCGGTAGCGTTCCTGCTGGCCTTGGGGCTGATCGCGGACAACACGGTCCTGATGACCGGCGTGCTGCCGCTGCTGCTGGTCTGCGCGGTGCGGACCCACCAGGCGCGGATCGTGAACAGGCTGCCGCTTCGCTCGGTCCGCTACGAGCTGGCGCTCGGCGCGGCGGCGCTGCTCGCGGTCCCGGCCGCGCGAGCCGCGCTCATGCTGATCAGCGCGGCCGGCGGCTTCGGCATAGCGCAGACGGGGCTGATCCTGGTGCCGTTCAGTGACTGGCTGCCGCACATCATGGACGCCATCGACGGGCTGCTGTTGCTGTTCGGGGCCGACTTCACCGGCCGAAAGCTGGACTTCAGCGCTGCGCTGACGATACTGCACCTGGTCGGCCTCGGCCTGGCCGCATGGGGCGTCTGCCGCGCGGTCCGGCGGTTCTTCTGCGACATCGACCTGGTTACATCTCTGCTCCTGGCCGGGGTGCTGATCAACCTGGCCGGCTACCTGTTCGGATGGCGGCAGGCCACCAGGGAAATGGTCGCGGTGTTACCGCTGTCGGCGGTGCTGGCCGCCCGGATGCTCGGCGCCCGGCTGGATCGCGCCCGGCTGGTACCCGCCCTCGCGGTGGTCCTGGCCGGCTACCTGGCGAGCCTGGGCCTGGCAGCGGCAGAGCCGGCTGCCCCGGACCCGGGCCAGCAGCTCGGCGCCTTTCTGGCTGCCCACCAGCTACGCTACGGTCTCGCCGGCTACTGGCAGGCCAACAGCGTCACTGTGGCTAGCAACGGCCGGGTGGCGGTGCGCGCGGTCGCGGGGAACCCGTTCCTGGGGACGGGGCTCTGGGAGGCCAACCAGTCCTGGTATGACCCGGACAGGCACCGTGCTGATTTCGTCGTGCTGGCCCCTGGCGCTGACGGCCTCTCGGACAGACCCGTGCTGGCCACCTTCGGCCGGCCGCAGCGCAGTTACGATGACGGCGCCTACACCGTGCTGGTCTGGAACAAGAACCTCCTCACCGAGCTGCGCTGAGGCGCCGGGCTGGTGCCCGGTTACTCAGCGGGGGACGGGATCGGCGGCTCAGCCGGGTCACGGCTGGCGGCCGGGTCACGGCTAGCGGCCGGGTCACGGCTAGCGGCCGGGGATGAATACCGTCAGCAGCAGCCACACCACCGGGGCCACCACGAGCAGCGAGTCGATCCGGTCCAGGATGCCGCCGTGCCCGGGCAGCACGCTGCCCATGTCCTTGATCTGCAGGTCCCGCTTCATTATCGACTCGACCAGGTCACCGAGGGTCGCCGCGGCCGCGGCGGCCGCGCCGACCACGAGGCCCTGCCAGACATGAGTGTGCAGCAGCCACGTCATGACGATTCCCCCGGCCGCCAGGCAGGCTACGACCGAGCCCGCTAGGCCCTCCCAGGTCTTCTTCGGGCTAATTGACCGGGCCAGCGGGTGGCGGCCGATCAGGACGCCGGCCGCGTAGCCTCCGATGTCACTGCAGATCGTGAGCACGATGAAGATGAGCGCCTGCCGGGCGCCGGTGTTCCTGGCCAGGATCAGGGCGAGGAACACCGCCATCAGGGGCAGGTAGGCCAGGGCAAAGATGCCTGCGGTCAGGTCACGCAGGTACCCGACGGCACCGCCAGGCAGCCGCCACGCCATCAGCGCGATCACCGACAGGGCCATCGCGACCAGCGCCGCCTGCGCACCGTACCAGTACGCCAGGGTGTACATGGCGGCCCCGCCGAGCGTGACCGGCACCAGCGGCAGCCGGATGCCGCGGGTGCCCAGGGCGCGGCTCAGCTCCCATAGGGCGACTATCACTATCAGCCCGACATATGCCAGGAAGGTGGCCTTAACCGTGAACAGGGTGACCAGGACCAGGCCGCCCAGGAAGACGCCGACCGCGGCAGCGGCGGGAAGGTTACGGCCCGCGGAGATCGGCTTCCGCTTGCTCACCGGGACAGCCCTGATGGGCACCGGGCCGCCGGCTGCCGTCGCCCCGCTCCCCTGCTGCCTGGTCTTCTGCTGCCCGGTGTCCTGCTCCCCGGTGTCCTGCTCCCCGGTGTCCTGCTGCCCGGTGTCCTGCTGCCCGGTCTCCCGCTCGCCGGTCTCCCGCTCGGCGGTCTCCCGGGGGCCGACGTCCTGCAGGCTGGCCTCCTGCCGGGTGGCGTCCCCGTCGCCGGCCGCCGCATCCGGGCGCTGCGCCCCGTCATCTGGAGCGGCGCCTGGCGAGTCCTCGTGAGCGTGCACACCCCTCCGCTTCGGCGCAGCCGAATAGCCGGGACCCGGCTAGACCTCAAGCAGCTCGGTTTCCTTGTGCCTGAGCAGCTCGTCAACCTGGGCGACGTAGGTGTGCGTCAGGTCGTCGAGCTCCCGCTCGGCCCGGCGGCCGTCGTCTTCGCCCGCATCGCCGTTCTTGACCAGCTTGTCCAGCGAGTCCTTGGCGTGCCGGCGGATGTTGCGGATGGATACCCGGCTGTCCTCGGCCTTGTGCCGCGCGACCTTGACGAATTCGCGCCTGCGCTCTTCGGAGAGCTCGGGGAACACCACCCGGATGAGCACGCCGTCGTTGGACGGGTTCACCCCGAGGTCTGAGTTCCTGATCGCCTTCTCGATCGCCTGCAGCGACGATTTGTCGAACGGCTGGATCACCACCATCCGGGGCTCGGGCATATGGAAGGAGGCGAGCTGGTTCACCGGCGTCTGGGTCCCGTAGTACTCAGCCGTGATCTTGTTGAACATCGCAGGATGCGCACGGCCCGTGCGGATGCCGCCGAATTCTTCCTTTGCGACCGCTACGGCCTTCTCCATCTTCTCCTCAGCTTCGAGGAGGGTATCGTCAATCACTGCGGCTCCCGTGGTCCGTTAGGCGTCCCAGGCGCACCTTCGGGCGTGCCCGCCTGCTTCCATGGTGCTCCCGACCCGCGCAGTCATGCGACGCCGCATCCATCAGCGGCCGAACCTGCCCACCAGGGTGCCGATCCGCTCACCGCGCACCACGCGGGCGATATTGCCTTCACCCATCAGGTCAAACACCACGATCGGCAGGTTGTTGTCCATGCACAGGCTCACCGCGGTGGCGTCCATCACCCGCAGCTCGCGCTGGAGCACTTCACTGTAGTCCAGCTGGTGGAAGCGCCTCGCGTCCGGTATCTGGTGCGGGTCGGCGTCGTAGACCCCGTCGACCTTGGTTCCCTTGAGGACCGCCTGGGCGCCGATCTCCAGGGCGCGCTGGGCGGCGCAGGTGTCGGTGGAGAAGAAGGGAGCACCCAGGCCAGCTCCGAAGATCACCACGCGGCCCTTCTCCAGGTGCCTGATCGCCTTGCGGGGAATATACGGCTCGGCGACCTGGCCCATGGTGATCGCCGTCTGCACCCGGGTCTCGACGCCCAGCTTCTCCAGTACGTCCTGGAGGGCGAGGCAGTTGATGACGGTGCCCAGCATGCCCATGTAGTCGGCCCGGGCCCGGTCGATGCCGCGCTCGGCCATCGCCTTGCCGCGGAACATGTTGCCGCCGCCGCACACGGCCGCGACCTCGACCCCCTCGGCGACCGCGGCCACGATCTCCTTGGCGATGTGGTACACCACGTCGGGCGAGATGCCCAGCGGATCATCTCCGGAAAACGCCTCGCCGGACAGCTTGACGACCACCCGGCGCCAGGCGGGATGGGCGTCATCCGCTGTGGTGAGCCCATCCGCCTCGCCGAGGCCGTAAGCGGTGCCAGAGCCATTGCTTGCAGGGCCGCGGTCCTGGCCCGTGGTGCGGTCCTGCACAGGGCGCTTCCTTTCCTCTGGTCCGCTCCCTTGGTGTCCGCTCCGGCTCAGCCAGCCTGTCCGATCTGGAACCGGGCAAAGCCGCGCACGCTGACGCCATGCTCGGCCAGCAGCTGGCTGACCGCCTTCTTCTGGTCCCTGACGGACGCCTGGTCGACCAGCACGATCTCCTTGAGGAACGCGTTGACCCGGCCCTCGACGATCTTGCCGATGGCCTGTTCAGGCTTGCCCTCGTCCCGGGTGATCTGCTCGGCGATCCGGCGCTCGTTCGCCAGCACGTCCTCAGGCACCTCGTCCCTGGTGACATAGCGCGGCCGCATGGCAGCGACCTGGTGCGCGATGTCCAGCCCGATTGCGGGGTCGTCCTTGTCGAGCTGGACGAGCACGCCGAGCGTCGGCGGCAGGGCGGGATCTGACTTGTGCAGGTAGCTCTTCACATAACCGCCATCGAACCTGGTGAACCGGCCGAGCTCGAGCTTCTCCTTCAGCGACGAGCTGGCCTCCTCGATCAGGGCCGTCGCGGTCTGGCCCGGCCGCACCTCGAGGCCGAGCACGGCGAGCCGGTCCACTGCGCCCGCCTCCAGCGCGGCCTTTGCGATGTCCGCGGCCACCTGCTGGAATAGGTCGGTCTTGGCGACAAAGTCAGTCTCGCAGTTCAGCTCGACAAGCACGCCGGAGCTGCTGCCGTCTAGCTGGGCGGTGACCAGGCCGTTGGCCGCGGTCCGGCCGGCCCGCTTGCCGACATCCTTTGCGCCCTTACGGCGCAGCCGCTCCATGGCCTCCTCGAAGCTGTCGGCCTCCACGAGGGCGTTCTTGCAGTCGAGCATGCCGGCGCCGGACAGCTCACGAAGCCGCTTCACGTCCGCAGCGCTGTATTCCATTTCCTCATCTCTCGTCATCTCGTCACGGGCAGCCGACCCGGCTTCAGCGGCCGGGCCAGCCGTCGGCCGGGCCGGTCAGGCCGACTCCGGGGCCGCTTCTCCGTCAGCCGCGGCACGGGCGGATGCCGCCTCGTCCGCTGGTGCGGCCTCGCCCCCCGCCTGGGCGGTGACCGCCTCGCCTGATGCCTGATCCGCTGGTGCCTGGTCCGCTGGTGCCTGGTCCGCTGGTGCCTGGTCCGCTGGTGCCTGTTCCGCTGGTGCCTGGTCTGCTGGTGCCTGTTCCGCTGGTGCTTGGTCTGCCGCGGCACCCGTTGCCGTGGCGTCGCCGGACGGAACGGCGCCCGCCGCGGGTGCGGGGCCGGCCGTTGCTGCGGAGCTGCCATCGGCAGCCGCGCCGCCAGCGGCTGCGCCGACCGTCGCGGCACCCGGAGCCGCAGACGCAGCGGCCTCAGAAGCCGGAGCGGCACCGTTCGCAGCCACCGCGCCAGGTTCCGAGGCGCCGTCGGTGGCAGTGCGCTCGAGCAGCGCCCGTTCCCACTCGGCGAGCGGCTCCTCGGTGCCCAGCATCCCGTCGGCTGCGGCAGCCGGCTTCTCCTCGCCGGCCGCGGCGCCGGCCCGCGCGATCAGGCCGTCAGCGACCGCGTCCGCGACCACCCTGGTGAGCAGGGCCACGCTGCGGATCGCGTCGTCATTGCCCGGTACCGGGTAGGTCACCTCGTCCGGGTCACAGTTGGTGTCCAGGATGGCGATCACCGGGATGCCCAGCTTGCGGGCCTCGCTGACCGCGATGTGCTCTTTCTTCGTGTCGACCACCCAGAGCGCGCTCGGCACCCGGGCCATGTCCCTGATCCCGCCCAGCGACCGCTCCAGCTTGTCTCGCTCCCGCCTCAGGTGCAGGAGCTCCTTCTTGGTGAGACCGGAGTTGGCCACGTCGTCGAAGTCGATCTCTTCGAGTTCCTTGAGCCGCTGCAGTCGCTTGTAAACCGTCGCGAAGTTGGTCAGCATCCCGCCCAGCCAGCGCTGGTTCACGAACGGCATCCCGACCCTGCGGGCCTGCTCGGCGATGGCCTCCTGGGCCTGCTTCTTGGTGCCGACGTACAGGACGGAGCCGCCGTGCGCGACGGTCTCCTTGATGAACTCATACGCCCGGTCGATGAAGTCCAGCGACTGCTGGAGGTCAATGATGTAGATCCCGTTGCGCTCAGTCAGGATGAACCGCTTCATCTTCGGGTTCCAGCGGCGGGTCTGATGACCGAAATGAACGCCGCTCTCCAGCAGCTGCCGCATGGTGACGACCGGTGCCATACCGGTGTCCCCTTCCTCTCATGCGCCCGCCGTGATCGGGGGCGCTCCCGGTTAGTCCCTGGCGTCCGAACGTGCTCACCGCGGGATGAGATCCCGCGGACCGGTGAACTACGTTCCGCTGGGAGCCATGAGGGCCTCCCTTGTGGCGAGCGGACGCGCGAATTTGGCCGCCGGCGGGCACGGGCTTCCCCGGGCGCCGTAGCAGCCTTGCGTAGTCTACATGCCAGTGCCGGTTTGATGCCTGCTCCACTGCGGGCGGCAGCCGCTCGCGGTCAGGCCTGCGGGCTCACGCCCGCGGGTGTGCCTGGCGGTAGGCCGACAGCAGACGCTCCACTGATACGTGGGTGTAGATCTGGGTGGTGGCCAGTGAGGCGTGACCGAGTATCTCCTGCACGCTCCTGAGGTCGGCGCCGCCTTCCAGCAGGTGGGTCGCGGCGGTATGGCGCAGCCCGTGCGGGCCGGTGTCGGGGACCGATCCGGCGGCGGCGATCCTGGCGTGCACAACCCGGCGCGCGGTACGCGGATCGAGGCGGCCACCACGCGCGCCGAGGAAGAGGGCGGCGCCCGATTGCGCAGTAACGAGCCTGGGGCGCCCGGCCCGGTGCCACTGCCGGAGCGCCCGCGCGGCCGGGATGCCCATCGGCACGACCCGCTCCCGGCCGCCCTTGCCGAGCACGCGCACGCTGCGCCGGTCGCCGTCGACATCGCCGATGTCGAGCCCGCACAGCTCGCTGACTCTGATACCGGACGCGTACAGCAGCTCCATGATCGCCGTGTCCCGCCAGGCCAGCGCCACCGCGACCTCCTCGTCACCTGGGCCGCCTTCGCCCGCGCCACCGGCGCCCAATCCATCCGCCGCGCCACCGGCGCCCGCGCCATCCGCCGTGGCGACGGCGCCCGCGCCATCGGCCGTGGCGATGGCAGCCGACAAGGCGGCTCCCGCAGCCAGCACGGCACTCATCTGCTCGCGGCCCAGTACCTGCGGCAGGTGGCGGCCGGCCTTGGGACTTTTCAGCAGCGAGCCCGGATCGACGGGCAGCCAGCCCCGCGAGTACCCGAACGCGGTAAAAGCCCGGGCTGCCGCCGCCCGGCGGGCCAGGGTGGCGCGGGCCCGGCCGCCCGCGTGCTGGGCCGCGAGCCAGGACCTGATGGCGGCGATGTCCAGCGCGGCGAGCTCGCTGAGACCATTCTGGCTGGCATGCTCAAGCAGGGATCTCGCATCGCCGACGTAGGCGCGGACACTATGGGGCGACATGCTCCGCCCGGCGGCCAGGTGCCGCTGGAACTCCGCCAGCCTCTGATCGACCCAGTCGGGCGCTCGGCCCGCCGGTGACGGGCCCGCCGGAGACGGGCCCGGCGCCCGCCCCGTGGCGGACGGCTCCATGCGCCCGGTGTCAGCCATCTTCGGGCTACCAGCTACTCACGCAGCCGGTCGAGTTCATGCAGCCGATCGAGCGCGCGCCGGGCCTGGCGCTGCGCGGTCCTTGCCTGGCGGCACACGAGCCTAGCGTCGGCCAGCCGGTAGCGGGCATCGGCCAGCTGCTCTTCCAGCGACTGGACGGCGTCCTCGTGCACCCGCTCGGCATCAGCTGCAGCATTGAGCGCCCGATCGGCCTCGGCGGCCGCCTGCTGCGCCTCGGCGATGGCCTGCCGACGGCGCTCCCGTTCCGCCCTCGCGCGCGCAGCGGCCAGCTCGCTGGCCTTGACCACCACCTGCGCCGACCCGGTCATGCCGCCCGTCACGACCGGGGCCACCGCCGCGCCGTTGCCTCGGCGGGCAAACACCGTGCCGTTGGTGCCGCGGATCGTCCCAGTGCCCGGCACGGCCCTGACCCGGTGCCCGGCCGCCGGCGACGGCACGAGCGTAAGTACCGGCGCCTCGGCGGCCGCGAAGCCGTCGCTGCGGGCGGGGCGCTGCAGGGCTCCTGCCTGTAGCTGCTCGGTGACTTGCGGGTCGGCCAGCGCTGCGCCGAGGGTGGCAGCCACCTCTTCCCTGAGCGCCGCGGGCGGGGAGAACTGACCGCACACCTTGAACGCCTGGCGGGTAAGGGCGTCGATCAGGTGGCGGCGCCGGAGGGACAGGTCCCTGATGGCCGCGCCGTCCAGGGATCTTTGCGCGGCGCGAAGCTGAGCTCCCAGCTCGGACAGCTCGGAGGGCACCCCGGGCACCGCACGAACCAGCTGGTTGACGGTCCAGGCCGACCTGGTCGGTTTTCGCAGCCCGCTGATCTGCTTGGCCACCGCGGGCAGGCCAGCCTCGCGGGCCTGGGCAGCCAGGACGCCGCGGCGCTTGATGAACTCATCTGGGTCGGACGAATACAGCTCTGCGACCGCTTCTGACAGCAGGTCGTCGGTCACCCGACCATCCTGCCCCAGCATCACCGGCCAGGCGGGGACGCCACTCGAACCACCGGCTCGTTTTCCTGGCCCGGCGGGCCAAACTCCCCGGGCCGGCCGCGCGGCGGGCTACTGCGCGCGACAACGTGACCCTCCGCACTGTCTGGCCGGCGCGCAGTCACCGTTTCTTCCGGGTCCTCCAGCCGGTATCCGACCGCTCAATGAAGCCGGCCGCAGCGAGCAGTCCGAGGCAGCGCAGGACGGCGTCCAAGCCGACGCCGGCCGATGCCGCGATCTCCGCGGGCCCGCGGCCGCCCCGCGCCGGGACCGCCTCCAGGACGGCCGCCGACTCCCCGTCGAGCGCGTCACGCGGGACGGCCGGGCCTCTCCTCGGCTCTGCGAGCTCTTCGCCCGCCGACGAGATGATCTCCAGGACGTCTTGCGCGTCGGTGACCAGGACTCCGCCCCGGTTCCTGATGATCTCATGACAGCCCGCCGACAGATCTGAGGTCACCGGCCCGGGCACGGCCATCAGAGGCCGGCATAGGTCGCAGGCGTGCTTCGCGGTGCTCAGTGCGCCGCTGCGCAGCGCGGCCTCGACCACCACGGTCCCATGGCTCGCCGCCGCGATCAGGCGGTTGCGGATCAGGAACCCCGGCCTGGTCGGTGCCCGGTCCGGCGGCCATTCGCTGACCAGCGCCCCACTGGCCGCGATCGAGGCGAACAGCTCGCTGTGCCCTCGCGGGTAGCCGTAGCTGAGCCCGCTGGCCAGCACCGCGATCGTGGTGCCCTGGGCCGCGAGCGCGGCGCGGTGCGCGCTGGCGTCGATGCCGTACGCGCCGCCGGAAATGATGGTCCAGCCGCGATCGGCCAGTGCGGCCGTCATCTCGGTGCACACATGTGCCCCGTATCCGGTGGCGGCGCGCGCCCCCACCACCGACACCGAGCGCAGGCAGGCGTAGCGCAGGTCGGTGCTGCCCTTGACCCAGAGCAGGACCGGACGCGCGTCGCCGAGCGCGTCGAGCTGAGTCGGCCACTCCGGGTCCCCGGGACAGACGACCCGGATGCCGCGGCGCTGCCAGGCGGCGATTCTGGATTCGGTGGGGACTGAGTCCAGCCGTGCCGCCCACCGTTGCAGCGCCCGGGCCACGCTCCGCATCGCCGGCTCCTGACCGGCCCAGGGGCCCGTCAGGGAGAGCGGTACCTGCCCGGCGCCGATGGCGGCGAGCACCTCTGCGGGGCTGGCGGCCCGCAGGAGCGCGCCGAGTACCGGATCGCCCGGATCGGTCACGCAGCTCAGCGCCGTCCGCGCGAATCGCTCGTCGTCGCCCGGGCCAGCCGCCTGGCCACCCAGCGGGCCCGTCATCTGGCCACCCCCAGCCACAGCCCTAGCGCGTAGCTCACCTCGGCGGTCGTCGGCCGGCTGACGCCGGCGAGATCGGCCACGGTCCAGGCCAGCCGGATCACCCGGTCAACCCCCCGCGCGCTGATCTCGCCGGTATCCATGGCGCGCTCAAGCGGAGCCAGCGCACCCGGGGCAGGCCGGTAGCTGCGCCGCAGCTCGCTGCCCGGGATCTGGGCGTTCAGCCGCCAGCAGGTGCCTTTGAGGCGGGCCGCCGCGCGCTGCCTGGCCAGGACGACCCGCTCGGCCACCACGGAGCTTGGCTCGGTGAGGCAGCGGTCGCTGAGTAGTTCAGCCCGGCCGACCGGCAGGAACTCCACCTTCACGTCCACCCGGTCGAGCAGCGGCCCGGACAGCCTGGCCAGGTACCTACGGCGCACCCAGGGCGTGCACTCGCAGGCCGACCTGCCTGCCCTGACCGACGAGGCCCGGGCGCACGGGCACGGGTTCGCCGCCAGGACCAGGGTGAACCTGGCCGGGAAACATGCCGTCAGCCCGGATCTGGCCACCACCACCTCGCCGGACTCCAGCGGCTGACGGAGGGCATCTAGGACATCACGCGAGAATTCAGGCGCCTCATCGAGGAACAGGCAGCCGTGATGGGCCAGCGATGCAGCGCCCGGCCTGATCGTGCCGCTGCCGCCGCCCACGATCGCCGCCTTGGTCGCAGTGTGATGCGGGGCGCAGAACGGCGGCTCGGTCACCAGCGGGCGGCCATCGGGCAGTGTTCCCGCGACCGAATGGATGGCCGTGACCTCCAGCGCGGCGGCGGGCTCCAGCCGGGGCAGCACCGTGGGCAGCCGCTCGGCCAGCATCGTCTTGCCGGCGCCGGGCGGCCCGACCAGCAGCAGGTGGTGCCCGCCCGCCGCGCAGATCTCGGCGGCCCGCCTGGCCGTCGGCTGCCCGACCACCTCGGCTAGGTCACGGCGATGCGGTCGGCCGGCCAGGGTCTGCGGGCCGATTCGCGCGGGCGGCACGAAGCCGCCTTCCCCGACCTCGACCGGCGAGGCCGTATCCGGCGGAGGCTGGCCGCGCAGCCAGGCCAGCAGCGAGCCGAGGCTGGGTACCGCCAGGACCCGCAGCCCGGGCACCAGCATGGCCTCCGGCGCGTTCTGCGCGGGCACCGCGACCGCCGGGAAGCCGGCTGCGGCCGCGGCGGCCGCGGCGGGCAGCACGCCCGGCACCGGCCGCGCCCGGCCATCGAGGCCGAGTTCCCCGATGAACACTACGTCCCGCAGGGCCGCCGCGGGCGCAGCGTCGGCCGCGCACAGGATCGCCACCGCGATGCCGAGGTCGAAGCCGCTGCCGCGCTTGGGCAGGCTAGCGGGCGACAGGCCCACGGTGATCCTGCGCTGCGGCCAGCGCTCCCTGCTGTTGACGATCGCCGAACGGATCCGGTCCCGTGCCTCGCGCAGGGCCGTGTCCGGCAGCCCCACCAGCATGAGCCCGACCAGCCCGTTCTCGATGTCCGCCTCGATCTCGACGGGGTGGCCCTGCACGCCGACCAGGGCGATGGCGTGGGTGCGAGCCAGCGGCATCTAGCCCACCCCCCGGACGTGCTCGATCGCGTAGCCGCCCGCCGGGCTCGTGAGCACGCCGATGACGTCGATGCGTACCTCGTCGAACAGCACCCCGTGCGCGATCACCCAGCGGACGGCCAGCCGGCGAAGCCGACTCCTCTTCTGCCTGGTGATCGCCTCCAGCGGGCTCCCGAACCTGGTGCCCGAGCGGGTCTTCACCTCGCAGATCACTAAGGTCCTGCGCTCCGCGGCGACGATGTCCAGCTCGCCGTCGGCACACCGCCAGTTGCGGTCCAGGATCCGGAACCCGGCGCGCTGCAGGTGCTCCGCCGCAGCCTGCTCGCCTTGCCTGCCCAGGACATCCTTGGCATTCAACCTCACCACCTCCGCCTGTGAGGCTGGCTCAGGCGGGGGGAGCCCTGCCGACCTGTTTCGGCGGCTGTGCGCAGGCTGCGTGGAGGGGGTCCCGATGTGGATGAGAGCGCCGGGCTGTCGGCACCGTGTGCTTTGCTGGCCGTCGCGGCGAGCGCTGCCCGCCGGACCGGGCAGGGCGCGGGCCGGGGAGGCGCCGGGAGGCGCCGGCGGGGAGCCCGGCTACTTCTCGTCAGGGACCTGCAGGTCGCTCTTGGCTAGTTCCTCGACGTTAACATCCTTGAAAGTGACTACCCGGACGTTCTTCACGAAACGGGCCGGCCGGTACATGTCCCAGACCCAGGCATCCTGCATGATTACCTCGAAGAAGACCTCGCCGTTGTCGGCGGTGCGCACGTTGAGCTCGACCGCGTTGGTGAGGTAGAACCTGCGCTCCGTCTCGACCACATGGCTGAATAGCCCGACCACATCGCGGTACTCGCGATAGAGCTGCAGCTCCATCTCCGTCTCGTACTTCTCGAGATCCTCAGCGCTCATGTGCTCCCCTCCGCTCCGGCGTCGCCTTCGCGCGGCGGCGGCCAGCAGCCGCAGCCGCCTCCGGCGCTCGCCAGGCGCCAGCGGGGCCGGCCCATGCCCCGCCGGACGGTCCGAATGAGGTCAACGATAGGACCATTCTGCGACTCAGCTACCCGGCCCCGCGCCGAGCAGCACCTCAGCCCGCTCTTCTGGCGGCACCTCGGCATCGGCGGGGGGCACCTGCAGCTCCACGCCACGCGGCAGCTCGGCTTCCCCGCATGCCGCGCCGACCACGTTGGCAAACGATCTCCGGTGCTCAGGACACGGGCCGTGCTCGGTCAGCGCCCGCATGTGGCCGCGGGTGGAATATCCCTTGTGCCGCGCGAAGCCGTATTGCGGGTATTCGGCGTGCAGGCCCTTCATAATGTGGTCCCTGGTGACCTTGGCGACCACCGAGGCCGCCGCGACGCAGGCGGCCACCTGGTCGCCCTTCCACATGGCCAGCGCGGGAACGGCGAGGCCCCGCACCGGGAACCCGTCGGTCAGCACGTACCCCGGCCTGGCAGCGAGGCCAGCCAGCGCCCGGCGCATCCCGGTCACGTTGCAGACGTGCAAGCCGATCCGGTCGATGTCGCCGGGCGGGATCACGACGACGCTCCAGGCCAGGGCGGACTCCATCACCTGCTGATAAGCAGTCTCTCGGACCTGCGCGGAGAGCATTTTCGAATCGGCCAGCTCGGTGCAGCGCGAGACCCGGCGAGGATCGAGCGCAACGGCCGCCACCACCAGCGGCCCGGCGCAGGCGCCGCGGCCTGCCTCGTCGATCCCGGCCACGGGCGCCAGCCCGGCCCGGGCCAGGACACGCTCGTACCCGGTCAGGCCTGCGGTCCGACGGGGGGTGTAGCCCGGATGCCGCCAAGCGGGTTCCTGCATGGCGTCACCGGCGCCTCAGCCGCCGACGCAGCCTGCGCTGGAGCCAGGTTAGCGGCACGGCAGCGACGAAGCCGGCCCCGAGCGGGAGGTAGGGCGCGGCAGGCCCGGCGAGGCTCAGCGCGCCGCGCAGGGGCTGGTCGACGCCGGGCTGGGCGAAGGTAGCCGGGATCGGCAGGATCCGCCACCGGCTCGGCGGCCAGACGATCATGAAGGCACGCCCGACTACCTGGCTCTCGGGGATGGTCCCGTCCCCCGGGTCGCCCGGGTGGCACCTGGAGTCACACGACACGGCCCGGTGATCGCCCATGACCCACAACCGGCCAGGCGGCACGGTAATGCTGAAGTTCGTGGTCGAGGGGGCGTTGCCGGAATAGAGGTAGGAGCTTTCCTTCAGGGCTACCCCGTTGACCGTCACCTGGCCGTGAGCGTTGCAGCACGCGACATGGTCGCCGGGGACCCCGATCACGCGCTTGATGTAGTCATGCTGGCCGGGGGCGGTGCCGAACAGCTCGATGACCGAGTGGAAGAGCGGGACCAGGGTCGCGTCGTAGAGCCGGGCGACCGGATTGGAGCTCGTCGCGGCCGGGGGCGGCGCGGGATCCCATGACCCTGACCCATCGAAAACGATAATGTCGCCAGGCTCGATGCTGCGGAAATGGTAGACGAGCTTGTTCACCAGTACCTTGTCGCCGATGTCGAGCGTGTTCTCCATCGACGAGGACGGTATGTAGAACGCCTGGACGACGAATGACTTGATCACCAGCGCGATGACCAGCGCGACTACGATCAGGACCGGCAGCTCTCGCCAGAACGACCTGGGTTTCCGCGGCTTCTTGGCGGCGGTCCCGGCGGTTCCCCCGTCTGCCGCCGAGCCCGCTGCCTCGTCCTGCGCGGCCGTGCCTGCCATGGGCGAGCCTTCCCGTTCCTGGCCGGGCTCGGTGGGGCCCGGTTCGCCGTCTGGCCAGACGGGCCCGTGCGCGTCAGTCAGGGCGCGCTCGGGAGCGCTGAAGTCATCACTCATCAGTGTCGAGCCTAGCGCCGTGCGCTCCCCGGCCAGCGCTTAGAGCAGCCACGCCGACGCGGACCCGCCTAGCGGGCCGACCGCTCGCGGCGTTCCTTGATCCGGGCAGCGCGACCGCGGAGCGCGCGGAGATAGTAGAGCTTGGCCCGGCGGACCTGGCCCCTTGTCACTACCTCGATCCGGTCCAACGAGGGGCTGTGCACGGGGAACGTACGCTCCACGCCAACGCCGTAGCTGACCTTGCGCACCGTGAAGGTCTCGCGGGCGCCACCGCCCTGGCGGCGGATGGCTACGCCCTGGAAGACCTGGATCCTGGATCTGCTGCCCTCCACGACCCGCACGTGCACCTTGAGCGTGTCACCCGGCCGGAAATCCGGGATGTCGGATCGGATCTGCGCCTGCTCCAGCTCGGCAATCGCGGTGTGCATCGCTGTGTTTCCTCGGTGGTCTTTACGCGCACGCCTGCGGACGCGCTGATTCGGTCACTTTGGCGCCGGGAGGGGCCCGGCTACGCCCCTGCAGACTTGGTCTCGCGGGTGGGGCAACGGCTTTTAGTGTGCCACACCTTCGCCACTGACCGGAAAGCCAGTCTCCGAGAGCACCTGCCGGTCGTGCGCGTCAAGCTGCGCCGCAGCGCTCTGCCCGGTGCCCGGAGGCGGTGTGGGGGAACCGGAGCCCAGCCTGGCCGCCAGGTCCGGACGGTTGGCGACGGTGGTGCGCAGGGCGGCGTCACGGCGCCACCTGGCGATCGCCGCATGGTCGCCGGACAGCAGGACGGGCGGTACCTCTAGGCCGCGCCAGACCCTGGGCCTGGTATAGGAAGGCCCCTCAAGGAGCGCCGGCCCGGTGCCGTCGCCGAACGAGTCGTCGGCCGCGGAGTCGGCATTGCCGATGACGCCGGGCAGCAGCCTGCAGGTCGCCTCGATCATGACGAGCACGGCGGCCTCAGCCCCGGCGAGCACGTAGTCACCGATGCTCACCTCGTCGACCGTGATCCGGGAACGGGCGTATTGCGCCACCCGCGCGTCGATCCCCTCATACCTGCCGCAGGCGAAGATGAGATGGTCCTGCGCCGCATATTGGATCGCCGTCGCCTGCGTGAACCGGGTCCCGGCCGGGCTCGGGATCACGAGCCGTCCCGACCCCCCCGCCGGGAGCACTGCGTCGAGCGCCTCGCCCCACGGCTGGGGCTTCATGATCATCCCGGGGCCACCGCCGAATGGCGTGTCATCGACGGAATGGTGCACGTCATGCGTCCAGGCCCGCAGGTCGTGCACCCCGAAGGAGATCTCGCCGCGCTCGGCTGCCTTGCCGATCAGGGATACTGCCAGCGGGCCGAAGTACTCGGGGAAGATCGTGATGATGTCGATGCGCAAGGCCGGGCCTCCTGCTTAGCCGGACGGATCGAGCAGGCCGCCCGGCGGGTCGATCACCAGGCGGCCGGCCGCCACATCAACCTCAGGCACGATCGCCGCCACAAACGGGACGAGTATCTCGCCGCTGTCCGCCCGGCCCTTGGACGGCCTGATTACCAGCAGATCCTGGCCATGATGGAGCACGTCGGCGACGACACCGACCTGCTCGCCCGCCACGGTCCAGGCGCCGAGCCCGATCAACTGATAGTCGTGGAACTCGTCCGGATCCTCGGGCACATCAAGCTCGGCCGAGTCCATCACGAGCAGGGTGCCGCGCAGCTCCTCGGCCGCTGTCCGGTCGTGGTACCCGGCGAACGAGATGAGCAGCCGTCCCGAATGCCAGCGCGACGAGGCCACCGTCAGCGGGCCGCGCGCTGCGGGCTCCGTCGCAAGCACGGAGCCCGCAGCGAACCTTCCGTCCGGGTCGTCGGTGCGCACGTCCACGGTCAGCTCACCGCGGATCCCGTGCGGCCTGCCGACGCGGCCGACGACCAGCTGCATGCCTAGCGGATCTCGTCGGTGTCCAGCAGGTCGACCCTGACGTAGGCGTTGCCCGCCAGGGAGCCGATGACCGTCCGCAGCGCCTTGGCCGTCCGGCCGCCCCGGCCGATGACCTTGCCGAGATCCTCGGGGTGCACGCGCACTTCGAGCACCCGTCCTCTGCGCAGCCCCCGGCTGTCCACCCGCACATCGTCCGGGTATTCGACGATGCCCCGGACTAGATGCTCAAGGGCCTCTTCGAGCACCTCAGGCTCCGTTCTCCTGGGCCGTGCCATCAGCCGTCACGGCAGCATCGGGCTCGTCGGCCCCCGCCTTCGCATCAGCTCCGGCCTTCGCGTCGGCCGCCGCTGCCGCGGGCTCAGCCCCGGCGGGCTCAGCTCCGGCAGGCTCAGCCCCGGCAGACTCAGCCCCGGCAGACTCAGCCCCGGCAGGCTCAGCCCCGGCAGACTCAGCCCCGGCAGGCTCAGCCCCAGTGGACTCAGCCCCGGCAGGCTCAGCCCCGGTGGACTCAGCCCCGGCAGGCTCAGCCCCAGTAGACTCGGTCCCGGCAGGCTCGGTCCCGGCAGGCTCGGCCGTCACCTTGGCCTCGGCCGTCTCGGCGTCGGCCGTCTCGGCGTCGGCTGCCTTGGCGCCAGCCGTCTCGGCGTCGGCCGCCTTGGCGCCGTCCGGCGCCTTGCCCTTACCGCGTGTGGGCTTGTCGGCCTTCGCCTGGCCCGCGGCCGCCTTGCCTGACCTGCCGGCCGCGGCATCGGCATCCTTGGATGCGTCGCCTGACTTGGCCCTGGCCCGTCCCTTGGCGGCAGCGCCGCCATCCGCCAGCGTCTCCGAGACCGCCGCGGCGAAGATCTCCTTCCTGTCCTCCTTCGGGGCCGCGGTCCGCAGCGTCCCCTCAGTGCCGGGCAGGCCCTTGAACTTCTGCCAGTCGCCAGTGATCTCCAGGATCTTCCTGACCGGATCGGTGGGCTGCGCTCCGACCGACAGCCAGTGCTGTGCGCGGTCCGAGTCGACCTCAATGAGCGAGGGCTCGGCCTTCGGGTGGTACTTTCCGATCTCCTCGATCGCACGGCCGTCCCGCTTGGTGCGGGCATCGGCGACGACGATCCGGTAATAGGGCGCCCGGATCTTGCCCAGGCGCTTCAGCTTGATCTTTACAGCCACGGCTGTGGTCTTCTCCCAGCGGATTCGGGTGCGGGCCAGCGCCACGCCGGGTGGGGACCGGCCGTGCTGCCCGGATGGATCCGGCTCAGCGAGTGGTAGAGGGCCACGCGGAGCCGACGGTAGCGACCACATTCTGCCAGACGTCCGCCGCCGGGGCGTAATCGCTGGCTCCCGTATGCCGGATAAGTGCCGGATAAGTGCCGGATAAGTCTCCGGATCAGGGCCCGATCAGTGCCTGTGAGCGTCCCGCTCCGGCGGCTTACCGGCCCTTCTTGCCCTGCCTGCCCCGGTTCGGCGGCGCACCGCGCAGCCCGGGCGGCAGGTTCGGCGGCGGAGTTGGCCACCCGGGGCCCCGGGTGGCCGGAATCGACAGGGAATCATCCCGGCCGCCGAACCCGCCCGGCAGGCCGGGCGGCGTCGATCCGGCCGGGCCCTGGCCGAATCCGGCTGGCAGCCCGGCGGGCCCTCGGCCGCCGCCCGGGGCGCCGTCGGCCTGGCCGCCCGCTCCGGCGGAACCGCCAGGCGCACGCCCGCTCGCCGATCCGCCCGGCCGCCCGCCCTTTGCCTTCTTCTTCGCCTTGCCCCGCGCCCCCTTCTGGGCCCGCCGCATTCCGGGCATGTTTCCCATCATCTGGCGCATCATCTTCTGGCCCTCGAGGAACCGAACGATGAGCGAACCGACCTCACCGACCGTTACGCCCGAGCCGGCCGCGATCCGGGCCCGCCGCGAGCCATTGATCATCTTCGGGTTGCGGCGCTCCTCCGGCGTCATCGAGTTCACGATCGCCGCGGCCCGGTCGAGGTCACGATCGCTGACCTGGCTGAGCAGCTCCCGGTTCTGGGCGGCGCCGGGGAGCATCCCGAGCAGGTTGCCGATCGGCCCGAGCTTGCGTACCATCGCGAGCTGCTCGACGAAGTCCTCTAGGGTGAAACCCTCACCAGAGGTGAGCTTTCCGGCCATTTCGGCGGCCTGGTCGGCGTCGAAGGTCCGTTCGGCCTGCTCGATAAGGGTCAGGACGTCGCCCAGGTCGAGGATGCGGGAGGCCATCCGGTCGGGGTGGAAGAGGTCGAAGTCTTCCAGTTTCTCGCCAGATGAGGCAAACATCACCGGCCTGCCGGTGATCTGGGCCACCGACAGCGCTGCGCCGCCGCGGGCGTCGCCGTCCAGCTTGGCCAGCACCACGCCGTCGAAGCCCACGCCGTCGAGGAACGCCTGCGCGGTCGTCACCGCGTCCTGGCCGATCATCGCGTCGACCACGAACAGGATCTCGTCCGGGTCGACGGCGTCCCTGATGGCGGCGGCCTGCGCCATCATCTCCTGGTCAATGCCCAGTCGGCCTGCGGTGTCGATGATCACGATGTTGTGCAGGCGATGGCGGGCCTCATCAATGGACTGCCTGGCTACTTCCACCGGATCGCCGACGCCGCCGCCGGGTGAGGGCGCGAACACCGGCACCCCGGCGCGCTCGCCGAGCACCTCAAGCTGCTGTACGGCGTTCGGGCGCTGCAGGTCGGCCGCGACCAGCAGCGGCGTATTGCCCTGCTCTCGCAGCCACAGGCCGAGCTTGGCCGCGAGCGTCGTCTTACCCGAGCCCTGCAGGCCAGCCAGCATGATCACGGTCGGGGCGACCTTGGCGAAACGCAGCCGCCGCGCCTCGCCGCCCAGGATCCCGATCAGTTCCTCATTAACGATCTTGATGACCTGCTGGGCCGGGTTGAGCGCGGCGGATACCTCTTCACCGGACGCCCGCTCCTTGACGCGCGCAATGAACTGCCTGACCACGGGGAGCGCGACGTCCGCTTCCAGCAGTGCGATCCTGATCTCGCGGCAGGTCGCGTCGATGTCGGCGGCGGACAGCCGCCCGTGTCCGCGCAGCGCGGAGAAGACCTGGGTCAGTCGGTCGGAAAGTGTCTCGAACACGTGTGGCTGCCGTCCTCGCAGATGGGCTAGGGCCGCTACGGGCAAGCGCGGATGCCGCGCCCCCGCCCAGGTTATCCGGTTCGGACGGCGCCGGGCTCGGCCGCTGACTGAGCGCGGGAGCGCCGGCGGCAGAGCGCGGGAGCGGCGGCGGCAGAGCGCGGGAGCGCCGACGGGCTTCTGAGCGCCGGGCCGGCGGGCACCCGGCCGCCGCGGCGCCGGTCAGCCGCCCGGACGCAGCCTGCGCACCCCGCTGCTGGGCCTGAATTCTGTCCCTGCTATGAGAAGTCGGGCGTGCTAAAAATAGGACCGGACAATATGTCCAGCTGTCGGCCAGCGCCGGATCTAAGCCAGCGCGCGGACTTTCTCGGAGGCCACCCGATTAGCGTTCGAGCCGTCGTCGGCCCGGCCTATGTTCCGGTCCCGACACGCTTACGATCAGCAAGCAGCGCGTCATCGTAGTGGATGCGTTCGCGGGGCATCCCGGCCTTGGCGAGCACCCTGATCGTTTCCCTCACCATCCGTTCCGGTCCGGCGACATAAGCCTCGCATTCGCGGTGCGGCATGTACCGCGCCGCGACCCGGCCCACATTGCCCTGCATCCCGTCAAAGGCCGGGTCATCAGAGGTGACTAGCGTTACCTGTAAACCCTCGTAGGCATCTGCCAGCCGCCACAGATCCGGCAGGTCATATAGATCTTCTCGGCGCCGGGCCCCCCAGAACAGGAAGACCCGGCGACGGCGTCCGGCGACGGCGTCCCTGACGACCTGCTCCGTGATGGCCTTCAGCGGGGACAGGCCGGTGCCGCCCGCGACGCACAGCAGATCCCTGTCCCCGGCCGGCTGCAGCGTCATGTTGCCTAGGGCCGGGCCGAGGATAATTTCATCACCCGGCACGGTGTGCTTGACCAGCGCGTTGCTGACCCACCCCCCGGGGACGGCCTTGACGTGGAAGCTAAGCAGGCCATCATCACGAGGCCGGCATGCGATCGAATACGGCCGCCAGACCCGCGGCCAGCGCCGCGTCTGTATGGTCACATGCTGGCCCGCCGCAAACGGCAGCACCTGCTCCGGTGCCACGGTCAGCACCGCGTTTCCGTGGCCGAACGTCTCATGGTCCACGACTTCGGCAGGCCAGAATGCCGGGCTGGAGGCGCTGTCCTCCTCGGCCGCCCGGATCATCAGCGCAGATGCCGCGGTGTAGGCCTGCACCCAGGCCTCCTCAGCCGCCGGCGTGAAGGCCGGCCCGGCGAACTTGCGGAGCGTGCCCACCAGGGCCTCGCCGACCGCCCCGTACATTGCGGGCTCAACCGCGTACTTGCGGTGATCACGCCCGAGCTGGGCCAGGTAGCTGGCCATCTCCTCGGGGGTGCTCAGGCTCTCCACGATGCGGGACAGCGCCCGCAGCAGCCGGTCGCGCTGCTCATCCATGGCCGGAGGGAACAGGTCACGCAGTCGGGGCTGGGACACGAACAGCGAGGTGTAGAAGTGAGCGGCAGCAGCATCCCCGGCCTCGGCGGCGATGGCGAAGGTCTCCCGGATCGCCATGACGGCCGGGTCTGGTAGCAGACCGTCGGGGGGCGGCGGCTCGGCTGCTTCTGATTCGCCAGGCGGCTCGTCGCCGTCCGATTCGCCGGGCGGCTCATCATCAGGCAGGGCTTTTAGGCCTTCGCGGACTTTGGTCAGGATATTCAGATCTACTTTCCAGGTTCGCAACCGCCACCATGGTTGCGAATCTGGGTCATTCCTGTCCGCTTCGCCCGCGTTGTTGTCGCCTTCAAGTAGGTCGTCTAAGCGGGTAGCTAGCGAGGGGGAACGCCGGCTCATGACTCCCCTTCCAGCCGCCCTCGGGTGAACTGAGCTGCACGTTGCATTTGGCGGCATGCACACGATACATGTCTTGATCGGAGCCTAAGTAAGGATTCACGGATGCGCATGCGATCGGTTACTGACTTCAGGGAAATAGTGACTCGAAGACCCGTAAGTGGGGTGTTGGACGAAAGGTCCGCTAACCGCCGATAATCGCGTCGACGAATGCGCTGGGCTCAAATGGCGCCAGGTCGTCGGGGCCCTCACCCAGCCCGACCAGCTTGACCGGCACGCCAAGCTCGCGCTGAACGGCGATCACGATCCCGCCCTTGGCCGTCCCGTCGAGCTTCGTCAGGATGATCCCGGTCACGTCCACGACCTCGGCGAACACCCGGGCCTGCCGCAGGCCGTTCTGCCCGGTCGTGGCGTCCAGCACGAGCAGCACCTCGTCCACGGGCCCGTACCTGGAGATCACCCGCTTGATCTTGCCGAGCTCGTCCATCAGGCCGGCCTTGGTGTGCAGCCGTCCCGCGGTGTCCACGATGACCGTGTCCACGCCCTGCTCGATGCCCTGGGCGACCGCCTCGAACGCGACGCTCGCCGGGTCGGCCCCGTCCCGGTCGGACCGGACGGTCTCGGCGCCGACCCGCTGCCCCCAGGTCTGGAGCTGGTCGGCGGCGGCTGCCCTGAAGGTGTCCGCCGCGCCGAGCAGCACGGTCCGCCCGTCACCGACGAGCACCCGGGCCAGCTTGCCGACCGACGTCGTCTTCCCGGTCCCGTTCACCCCGACCACCAGCACCACGGCGGGCCGGTCGCCGTGCCGCGCGGTATGCAGCGACCGGTCCATGTCGGGGCCGACCTGGGCCAGCAGATCCGCCTTCAGCAGCGACCTGACCGCTTGCGGATCGGCCGTTCCCGCCACCTTGACCTGGGTGCGCAGCTCGGCAACCAGGTCCCGGGCCGGGCTGACGCCCATGTCCGCGGTGATCAGCGTGTCCTCGATCTCCTCCCACGTCTCCTCGTCCAGGCGGTCCCGCGACAGCAGCCCGAGCAGCACCCCGCCGAACGCCGACTGGGACCTGGCCAGCCTGGACCGCAGCCGGACCAGCCCGGCTGACGGCGGCGGGTGCTCGATCGCCGGCGGCGCCACCGCCTCGGCCGCCAGACCGGGGCCGGCCGGGGCCGCGCGGCCTGCTTCCGGCTCCGCCACCGCGGTCCCCGCGGCGCCGGTACCAGCGCCAGTACCGGGGGCGCCAGTACCGGGGGCGCCAGCTCCGGCAGCGCTCTCGCCGGCCTCGGGGGCGCCCGGGTGAGTCCGGCGGCGCTGGCGCAGCGCGATGGCCGCGCCGCCGCCCCCGCCGACCACGACAACGGCCGCCAGAATGATGATGAGCTCTTCCATGACGGCCCTAGTCTCGCAGACCGGGCCAAGCGCCCGCGGGCCAGGCGGACCTCAGGCGCTCTCCCGCTCCCGCAGGCGCTGGCTGATCACCGCCGAAACGCCATCGCCCCGCATGCTGACCCCGTACAGCGAGTCGGCTACCTCCATGGTCCGCTTCTGGTGCGTGACGATGATCAGCTGGGAGCTCTCCCTGAGTTCCTCGAAGATCTCCAGCAGCCGCTGCAGGTTGACGTCGTCCAGCGCCGCCTCGACCTCGTCGAGGACGTAGAACGGCGAGGGCCGGGCCTTGAAGATCGCCACCAGGAACGCGATCGCGGTCAGCGCCCGCTCGCCGCCTGACAGCAGGGACAGCCGCTTGACCTTCTTGCCCGGCGGCCTGGCCTCGACTTCGATCCCCGTCGCCAGCATGTCGTCGGGCTCGGTCAGCAGCAGCCGGCCGTCGCCGCCGGGGAACAGCCGGCCGATGATCCGCTCGAACTCCCTCGCGGTGTCCTCGAACGCGGCGGCGAATACCTGCTGGACCCGGTCGTCGACCTCCTTGATCACCGTCAGCAGGTCACGCCGGGTCTTTTTCAGGTCCTCGAGCTGGGTGACCAGAAACGCGTGCCGCTCCTCCAGGGCCGCGAACTCCTCGAGCGCCAGCGGGTTGACCTTACCGAGCTGATCGAGCAGGCGCTGCGCCTGCTGCGCGCGCCGCTCCTGGACGGCGCGGTCGTATCCAGCCGCCGGGCTGTCGTCGTCCGGGCCGGGAACCGGCAGCTGCGGACCGTACTCGGAGATCAGGGCGGCCGGGTCCACGCCAAACTCCTCGGCCGCCCGACCGGCGATCTGGTCAAGCCGCATCTGCTGGCCGGCCCGGGCGATCTCGGCCCCGTGCGCGATGTCCACGACGTTGTCGAGCTGGTCGGAGAATTCCCTGATCCGCAGCCTGATCGCCGCCAGCTCGCTGCCGCGCTCCCGGCTGGCGGCCTCGGCCGCCTGCCGCTGCGCGTCGGCGGCCGACCTGGACTCCTCGATCTTGCCTAGCGCGATCGCCGCCGCCGTCGCAACCGCGCTGGCCACCGAGGCCTCCCGCGCCGCGCGCTCCCGGCGGGCGGCGGCGCGCGCGATCGCCCGCCGCTCCGCCACGGCGGCGGCCGCCAGCGCGTCGCCGCGGCCCGCGATGGCCCGCAGCCGCTCCTCGACGGTCCGCACTTCAAGCCGGGCGTCCATCTCGGCGTTGCGCGCGGCCACCGCGCTCTCGGCCAGGACGCCCTTGTCGTCGCCGGCCTCGCGGCCGGCCGCCAGCTCCGGCTCGGCCTCCTGCTTGGCCAGCCTGGCCTGGGCATCAGCGAGCTTCCCCAGGTCTTGCTCGCGCGCCCGCTCGGCCGCCGTGATCGCCGCTGCCAGCCGGCCCGCCTCGTCCCGGGCCGCTCGCGCCGCGCCCGCCAGCGAGCCGAGCCTGCCCGAGGTCTCGGCGGCGGCCGCGTCCGCCTCCTGCAGGCTGGCCAGCGCCTCGGCCAGCGTGCGGCGGGCCGCCTGCTCGTCCTCGATCACGTCGGCCAGGTCACGCTCGGCCCGCTGGCACCGGCTCGCGGCCTCGCCCAGACGCCCTTCCGCTTCCTGGGCGGCCGCCCGCAGCCCGAGCAGGCTCGGCGCGCCCGCCGACCCGCCGCGCGCCCAGTGCCCGCCGATCAGGTCACCGTCCCTGGTCACGATGCGCAGCCCGGGATCGGCGCGGACTGCCTCGAGGCCCTCGGTCAGGTCACCGGCAACGAAGATCCCCTCCAGCAGCTGCTCGACCGCATGCGCCAGCTCGGCGGGGGCCTTCACGAGATCAAGAGCGCGGATAACGGATCGTCCAGCCTCCCCGCCCGCATCGCCGCTGGTCGGGCCCGAGCCGGTCACCCGGGCCCCGGCCCCGGCCGGGCCGCCCGCATCGCCGCCGGCCGCACCCGGGCGGCCCGAGGGAACCCTGCATCCGGCCCGGCCGCCCGGGTCACCGTCGCCCGACCCCGCGCCCGGCGCCGGGCCAGGTGGCGGCGGGTCACAGGCGATCACCAGGTCGGCCTGCCCGGCGCCGTCGCGCTTCAGCGTGGCCAGGATGTCCGCGGCCGCGTCCAGCCCCTCAACGGCTACCGCGCCTGCGGCCGCGCCGAGCGCGGCCGCGATCGCGTCGGCGGCGCCGTCCTCGACGGTGAGCAGGGCGGCCAGCGAGCCGAGTACCCCGCTGAACCGGCCCGGCTCGGCCAGCAGCACGCCAGAAGCGTCGACGCCGCGCCGGACCGCCTCGTGCAGCGCCTCACTGCGCGCCCGCAGCGCCGCATGGGCGCCGCTGGCCTCCCGCTCGGCCGACCGCAGGTCCGCGACGAGCGCGGACGCCTGGGTGAGGGCAGCAGCGGCGCGCTCATGCGCGGCGGCGAGGTCAGCCCGGCCCTCATCCCGGCCAGAGACGAGATCCTGCAATTCGCCGTAGTCGCGCTGGGCGCGCTCGGCCCGCGCTTGTGCCTGGGCAAACGCCTCGGTAAGCCGCCCGGCCTCCTCCTGCGCGGCGGTCAGCCTGCTCTGCGCGGCACCGACCTGGCTGCGCAGCTGGGCCAGCCGCTCGGCGCGCTGCGCGGCGGCTCGGGCATTGGCCGCCAGCCGCCGTTCGGTCTCGGCCAGCGCCGCTTCGGCCGCCGTCCGGCCTGCCACCGCGGTCGCCAGCTGTTCGCGCGCGCCGACCAGCCGCTGACTGAGCGCGGCCTCCTCGGCGCGCAGCCTCGCGGCTTCCTGGTCGAGCTCGTCCGGGTCCCGGCCGGGCCGCTGCGGCTCCGGCGGGGCCGTCAGGTGCTTGTGGCGCTCCCGGGCCAGGCTGGCCACGCCGCGAAGCCGTTCAGCAAGCCCGGAGAGCGCGAAGAAGGCCTCCTGCGCTGCGGCCAGGCGCGGGGCGTGCTGCTGCTCGGCGGCGTCAAGGTCGGCCTCGATCACCCGGGCGGCGGCGAGCTCGGCCTCCACCGCCGCACGCCGGGCGGCGCTGGCCGCCTCGTCGGTCTGACTGCGCTCCAGCTCGGCGGCGAGCGTGGTGTAGTCGTCGGCAAGCAAGCGCAGCTTGGCGTCGCGCAGGTCAGCCTGGATGACGGCGGCCTTGCGGGCGATCTGGGCCTGCCGGCCGAGCGGCTTGAGGCGGCGGCCGAGCTCGGTGGTCAGGTCGATCAGCCTGGTCAGGTTGGCCTGCATCGCCTCCAGCTTGCGGAGCGCCTTCTCTTTGCGCTTGCGGTGCTTGAGGACGCCGGCGGCCTCCTCGATCAGCGCGCGCCGCGCCTCGGGCCCGGCGTTCAGGACCTCATCCAGGTGACCCTGGCTCACGATGACGTGCATCTCGCGGCCGAGGCCGGTGTCGGAGAGCAGTTCCTGCACGTCAAGCAGCCTGCACTGATCGCCGTTGATCGCGTACTCGCTCTGACCCGACCGGAACAGCAGGCGGCTGATCGTGACCTCGGCGTAGTCAATCGGCAGCGTGCCGTCGCTGTTGTCGATGGTCAGCGTGACCTCGGCCCGGCCAAGCGGCAGCAGGCCGGCCGTGCCCGCGAACACGACGTCCTCCATCTTGCCGCCGCGCAGCGGCTTGACGCCCTGCTCGCCCATCACCCAGGAGAACGCATCCACGACGTTGGACTTGCCCGAGCCGTTGGGGCCCACGACACAGGTGATGCCCGGCTCGAACCGGAGCGAGGTGGCTGACGCGAACGATTTGAACCCGCGCAGGGTGAGGGTCTTGAGGTACACCCGACGGCTCTCCTCCTCAGCCACTGGCCTGGTGGCGCTGTCTGCCCCGCCCTACTACCCGGGTCTGGCCGCCCTGCATTTCCCGCCCGCCCGCCGCGACCAGCCGCGGTTACCCGCCTGGTCGACCGCCCCACCCCCGCGGGGCCTGGAGCCCGGGTCCCATGATCACCCGGCCCCGCCGTGCGGAGCCCGGATCACGGTCCCATGATCACCCGGCCCCACCCCGCGGAGCCCGGATCACGGGTTTCGTGATCACGGTTGATCGGTGGCGCACGCGCACCCACTATCCACCGTGATCATGAAGTGCGGCCTGCTCCCGGGTTCCGGATCGCCCGGTACCCCCGCTGACCGCCCCTCCGCACCTTACCGCGCACTATCGTCAGGCTCGTGAATCCGCGCGGGCACCGGCAGAGCTGTTGCCGTCGGTCTGTCCCGGTCTGCACCGATGCATGATATTTCGCGACGGCGGCTGCTGGCCGCCGCGATCGGCGTGCCAGCGGGCGGGGCCGTCGCGGCTGCCGCGGCCTACGGCCTGGTGCAGGAAGGCGTCCTGCCGGGCAAGTACCGGCTTGACGAACTGCTCGGCGCGTGCGGATCAGCGCCGGGGCCGCCCGCCGGGCCGCTGCCCGCGAGCCGGCAGCAGGTTTTCCGGTCCAGCTACCGGCACCGGACCGTTCGCATGGTGATCTTGATCCCGGCCGATCCGGCGCCCCGGCTCGGAGCGGTCGTCGCGCTGCACGGTCTGGGCAGCAGCGCGACCGGCGCGGCGGCTCTTTATGCGCCTGCCATGGCCGCCGCGCGCATCCGCAGGTTCGCCGTGATATCCGTCGACGGCGGCAACACCTACTGGCACCCCCGCGCCGACGGCGACGACCCGCTAGGCATGATCATCCATGAGGTCCTGCCGAGGGCCGCCGCCCGCGGCCTCGCCACCGGGCGCATCGGGATCGTCGGCTACTCGATGGGCGGCTACGGCGCGCTGCTGCTGGCTGAGCGTCTGTCCCAGGTGCCCGCTGCCGCGGCGGTAGCGGGTGTCGCGGCTGCCTCACCGGCCATCTTCGCCTCCTACCAGGACGCTCAGGCCGCGGATCCAGGTGCTTTTGACGGGCCCGCGGACTTCGAGCGCAGCGATGTCATGTCCGGGCTCGCGGCACTCCGGCGGGTCCCGGCCTGGGTGGAGTGCGGCAGCAGCGACCCGTTCCTCGACATGACCCAGCTACTGCGAGCGCGGCTTACCCGGTTGACCGGGCGCGCGCCGGGCGGTGGCATCGATGCGGGGTGCCACGACACGGCCTTCTGGGCCCGGAGCGCCCCGGCCGAGCTTCAGTTCCTTGGCCGGCATCTGGCCTGACGAACTGACCGGGCAGCCCAAAGCGGCCGCCGGCTGGCCTCCGCTATCGGCTGAGGGCAGCCTTCACCCGCACCTCGGGCCGCAGCTACCGGGCAGGCGACCGGTCGCCGGGCACGCTCCAACTACCGAGCGAGCCGACGCCGGGCAAGCCGGACTGCGGCAGACGAAGAGGGACGCCCGGTGCAGACGCCCCTCCGTTTCGTCGTGGCCAGCCGTTGCTCGCTAGGCGAGCGCGGGCACGCGGACCGGGATCAGCAGGTCCTGGCCGACTTCGGCAGCGAGCACGTCGTTCTCTTCCTGAAGCCTGGCAAGCTCGGCTTCCAGGTCACGCACACGTTGCTGAAGGCGGCGCATCTCAGAGACCATGCGGGGATCCGGCCCGCCGACGTGGCCGTACAGAGCCTTCGCCATTGTTAAAGGTCCTCCACACTGAGTGACCAGAGTGGGCGCGCATGCATAAACGCAATAGGTAGCGCAGCCCTGCGCGCAAGTAACACCTCTATGGTCCCACTGCGCGGGGTATCCGGTCAAGTTGAGCGATCATGCAGGTCACGCGGGTGGGCTGAAGACCGCCCGGGCAAGTAGAAACGTAATACGCGGCCTGCGCCTGCCACCGAAGAATGCCGGTCAACGTTCGGTAAAACCGGAGAAGCCGCCGCCCGGCTCGTCCCACCTGTGCGTTACCCGGCGCACCTGGCCCGGGGTCCGTCCGGAGGCCAGGAGGGCCAGCAGCTCTCGGCACGCATCTGCCGAGCCCTCGGCGATTACCTTGACCCGACCGTCGACAAGATTTTCCGCAACGCCGGCCAGGCCGCGCTCCAGTGCCCTGGCCCGGACCCACCATCGGAAGCCGACCCCCTGGACACGCCCTTCCACCCAGGCGCTGAGCCGGGCCGTGGGGCCGGTCACCAGCGGCCCTTGCGGGGCCGGGGCTGGCACTTCGGGCAGCTGAAGGAGGACCTGTTCATGAACGGATCGCGCCGCACCGGAGTGCCGCACCTGCGGCACGGCTGGCCGGCCCGCCCGTAGACGGCCAGCGACCGGTCGAAGTAGCCGCTCTCCCCGTTCACGTTCACGTACAGACTGTCGAAGGAGGTGCCCCCGACGGCCAGCGCCGCCGCGAAAATCTCCTGGACCGCGCTGATCACCAGCGCGACCTCGCTGCGCCTGAGCCCGTCGGCCGGGCGCGCCCAGTGCAGGCGGGCCCGCCAGAGTGCCTCGTCGGCGTAGATGTTGCCGATCCCGCTGACCAGCGACTGGTCGAGCAACGCACGCTTGATCCCGCTGCGGCGCACGCGCAGCCTGGCGGTGAAGGCGGCCAGGTCGAACGCGGGCTCGAGCGGATCGGGTGCGATGTGCCTGATGACCCCGGGCGTTACGGCGCCGCCCGGGCAGAAGCACAGATGGCCGAACGTCCGCTGGTCGGTGAAGCGCAGGTCAGGACCGGAGTCAGCGAAGGTGAACCGGGCCCGGTCGTGCGGCGAGAGCGGCCGGGCTGGATCGCCGACCAGCAGCTGCCCGCTCATGCCTAGATGGGCGAGCAGGGCGTCGTCCCCGATCGGCAGCCACAGGTATTTGCCCCGCCGTCGGGCGCCGGTGATGGTACGGCCGGCCACCGCGGCCGCGAAATCCCGCTGGCCCGGCGCATAGTGCCTGGCCACCCGCGGGTGCAGGAACTCAACCTGGTCTATCGTGCGGCCAGCCACGTGGCGTTGCAGGCCGCGACGGACAACCTCGACCTCGGGCAGTTCCGGCACGGGCTAGTTCCGGTCCCCGCTGCCCGCAGCCCGCGGGCCGCCGCCCTGCCCGTTGCTGGCCTGGCCACGGCCCTCGCCGCCCGCGGCGTGCTCGCCGTTGGCGGCCGGCGAGGCGCCGCCGTTGCCGGCCGGGGAGGCGCCGCCGTTGCCGGGCTGGGCCCCGCCCTCGCTGATCGAGGTCCATGCGGCCTCGGCCGCCTGCTGCTCGGCTTCCTTCTTGGAGCGCCCCTCGCCCTCACCGTAGGTACGCCCGCCGATCCGGACTGACGCCCGGAACGACTTCTGGTGGTCAGGGCCGCTCTCGTCGACGTGGTACTCGGGCACGCCGAGTATCTCGGCGGCGGTGAGTTCCTGCAGCGACGTCTTCCAGTCCAGGCCCGCCCCCAGCCTGGCCGATCGCGCGATGACCGGATCGAAGAGCCTGTGCACCAGGGCGTCAGCCTCGGCCAGGCCCTGGTCGAGGTAGACGGCGCCGAGCACCGCTTCAAGCGTGTCAGCCAGGATGGACGACTTGTCCCTGCCCCCGGTACCTTCTTCGCCCTTGCCGAGCCGGACATAACGGCCCAGGCGCAGCCCGCGGGCGACCCCGGCCAGCGCGCGCATGTTGACCACGGCCGCGCGCAGCTTGGCGAGCTGCCCCTCGGGCAGGTCGGGGTACTCGCGGAACAGCGTGTCGGTGACGATCAGGCCGAGCACGGAATCGCCGAGGAACTCCAGGCGCTCGTTGGTCGGCAGGCCGCCGTTCTCGTAGGCATAAGACCGGTGCGTGAGGGCGCGCTCAAGCAGCTCACGGCCGAGCGGCACCTCAAGGGCGCCCAGCAGGTCGGCTGTGTCAGCCTCGGCGGCTCCGCCTCGGCTCGATGCGCTCGGCACGGCCTCCTCCTCTCCGCAGTGCGCGCCGCACCGGCCGCGCACCTGGGACGCGTCAGGAAGGAGTAATCACCTGGCGCCGGTTGTAGGTGCCGCAGGTTGGGCACGCCCGGTGAGGCAGCTTCGGGTCCCGGCACTGCGGGCAGGTCACGAGCTGGGGCGCCGCGGCCTTCCACTGGGACCGGCGCGACCTGGTGTTGCTGCGCGACATTCTCCGCTTGGGGACCGCCACCTCAGCGCTCCTTTCTTGTCTCCGAACCGGGCGACCCGGCCGGCGTGTCATCCAGCAGCTGTACCCTGCCGGTATCGAGTTCCCCGCCAGTATCGGCGATATCTGGCTCCGCATGTCCATGACCAGGACCCGCATCCGCGAGCCGGACGCCGCACTCCACGCACAGCCCGGCGCAGTCCTCCGCGCAGAGCGGCGCGAGCGGCAGCTCAAGCACCAGCGCGTCGCGCAGGGCTGGCTCCAGATCGAGCAGGTCTCCGTCGAGAAGATACCCGCCTTCCTCGTTCTCCTCGTAACCGAACAGCTCACGGAACCTGACCTCGGTCATCGAGGAGACGGGCTCCAGGCACCGGGCGCACTCTCCGGCCAGGGGCGCCCGGACGGTCACCGTGGCGAGGACGCCCTCGGTGACCCCCTCGAGCTGGACCTCAAGCGCCAGCTCCGACCCCTCGGGAATACTGGCCAGCTGCACCGCGAGATCGCCAGGCGCAGGCGCAGTGCGGGTATGCAGGGTCGCCGAACCAGGGCCGAGGCCTCGCGTATCGAATACGAGCGGGTGGCCGAGGCGCTTCGAATGCTTGGACTTCACATGTGACATGGCAGGCTGACGTGGTGGCGGGGTACTGAGCGGCCCAGCTTACCCGGCAGGCCGGCCCAAACCCAAGTTGGTCCCGCCGGGAGGCCCGCCAGTCGCGCCCGGCGCCCGCCGGACACGCCCGGCGCCTGCCGGGCTTTCCCGGCGCCAGCCAGTCGCGCTAGGAGCCGCCCGCGCCCTGACCGAGACGGTCGAGCACCGGCTTGGGCACCAGGCTCGAGACATCGCCGCCGAACCTCGCGAACTCCTTGACCAGGCTCGACGATAGGAAGGCGTACAGCGGGTTGGTGGTCATGAACAGGGTCTCGACCCCGGCCTGGTTGTAGTTCATCTGGGCCATCTGCAGCTCATAGTCAAAATCGCTGACCGCGCGCAGGCCCTTCACGATCGCCGACACGTCGTTGGCCTTGCAGAAGTCGACGATCAGCCCGTCGAATTTGGCCACCCGCACGTTCGGGAAGCCGGCGGTGACCTCACGGAGCATGTCCACCCGCTCGTCGACCGTGAACAGCGCGGACTTAGAGGGGTTGAGCAGGACCGCGACGATCACCTCGTCGTACAGGCGGGCCGCACGGCTGACGATGTCGACGTGCCCGTTGGTCACAGGGTCGAACGAGCCCGGATAGACGACACTTCGCAAGATGGCTCACACTCCTGTCAGCGATCCGGCGGCGGACTCCGCGCCTGCGGCGAGACCGTACCAGAGCGTGGCCTCGCCGTACCTGCGGGACCTGTCCTGGTGGTATCCGCGCGGCCACGCTACCGGCCCTGATCTGGTCGCGCGCTCCACGGCCACCAGGGCACCTGGTGCCAGCCAGCCACGGTCAAGCAGCAGCTCGAGAACGCGCGCTACCTCATCGGCGGGCGTTGCATAGGGCGGGTCGGCAAAGACGAAGTCACATCGCGTCCCGTCGGCCGGCCCCCGGGCGAGCACCCGCTCCACTCGCCCGGGCACCAGCCGGGCGCCCGGCAGCCGCACGGCTTCGATGTTGCCGAGGATCACCTGGGTGGCGGCCCGGTCCGCCTCGACGAGCATCACGTCGGCGGCGCCGCGCGAGAGCGCCTCGAGCCCTACCGCGCCAGATCCCGCGTACAGGTCAGCCACCCGCGCGCCTGCCAGCGTGCCGAGGCTGGCAGCGGCACTGGCCAGCAGCCCCTCGCGGGCGCGGTCGCTGGTCGGGCGCGCTCCGGGCGGTACCGCCAGGCGCCTGCCCTTGGCTACCCCGGCGACAATGCGCGTCATCGCCGGCTCAGGCCTTCTCCAGGAATTCGGCGCGCTCGTGGTCGAGCAGCGCCCCGACGGCGGCCGCCAGCGCCGGATGACCGGCCAGGGCCGGATCCGCGGCCACCAGCGCGGTCGCAGCCTGCCTGGCCTGCCCGATCAGCTCCTCGTCTTTGAGCAGGGTCAGCAGCTTCAGGCTCGACTTGCGGCCTGCCTGCGCCGCGCCGAGTACGTCGCCCTCCCTGCGCTGCTCAAGATCGAGCCTGGACAGGGTGAATCCGTCCAGCGTCGCGGCGACCGCGTCCAGGCGCTCGCGCGACTTGGTGCCCTGGGGTGCTTCGGTCACCAGCAGGCAGAGCCCCTCGTGGCTGCCGCGGCCGACCCGTCCTCTGAGCTGATGCAGCTGCGACACGCCGAACCGGTCGGCGTCCATGATCACCATGGCGGTCGCGTTCGGCACATCCACGCCCACCTCGACGACTGTGGTCGTAATCAGCACGTCGACCGACCCATCCGCGAAGGACCGCATCACGCGGTCCTTCTCATCGGCCGGCAGCCGTCCGTGCAGGATGGCCAGCCGCGATCCGGCGAGCGGGCCCTGCTCCAGCTCGGGAGCCAGGTCCAGGACGGCGACCGGCGGGCGGCCGTCGGCGCCGGGCGGCTGCCCGTCGGCCCCGGACCTGCTGCCGTCTGCCTCGAAAAGCGCTCCGTCCTCGGTCAGCCCCCCGTCGCCACGGCTGTCTCCGAACAGCGCGCCATCCTCGGTAGGCTCGTCGTCGGCCAGCCCCGCGTCGCCGAATAGCCCGCCTTCCGCTGTCCGGCCCCTGGTCCCGGCGAGAGCGGCCCGCGGACCGGGATCAGCACCGGCCATCACCGCCTGCGTGCCATCGGCACCGGGCTCCTCGCCGATCCGCGGGCACACTATGTACGCCTGGCGCCCGCTGGCGACCTCCTCAGCGACCCGCTCCCACACCCGGGCCGCGAACCTGGGCTTCTCCGCCGCCGGGACCACATGCGTGGTGATCGGCGAGCGGCCGGCCGGCAGCTCGGTCAGCGTCGAGATGTCCAGGTCACCGAAGACCGTCATGGCCACTGTGCGGGGAATCGGGGTCGCGGTCATCACCAGCAGGTGCGGCCTGCCGTCGTCGGCCTTCTCGCGCAGCGCGTCGCGCTGCTCGACGCCGAACCTGTGCTGCTCGTCGATCACCACCAGGCCCAGGTCGGCAAAACGCACCTGCTCCTGGAGCAGCGCATGGGTGCCGATCAGGATCCCCGCCTCGCCGGTCGCCGCCTCAAGCAGCGCCCGGCGGCGCGCCGCCGTGGCCTGCGAACCGGTGAGCAGCGCGACCCTGGTGCCCCGGTGATCCCCGTCGAGCTGGCCGGCCCGGGCCAGCGGGCCGAGCAGGTCAGTCATGCCCCGGAAGTGCTGCTGCGCGAGCACCTCCGTCGGGGCCAGCAGCGCCGCCTGGCCGCCCGCGTCGACCACCTGCAGCATCGCGCGGATCGCGATGACCGTCTTGCCCGAGCCGACCTCGCCCTGCAGCAGCCGGTGCATGGGATGATCGAGCGCGAGCTCGTCCGAGATCGTCGCGCCCGCCAGCTGCTGGCCGACCGTCAGCTCGAACGGCAGCAGCCCGTCGAAGGCCGCGAGCAGCCCGGAGTCCCTGCGCCGCCTGGGCGTCGCTGAGAAGGCGATGGCGGCCCGGCGACGCTGCGCCAGGATCACCTGGAGCACGAACGCCTCGTCCCATTTCAGGCGCGTCTGAGCGCGATGCACATCGGCGCGGTCGACCGGCCGGTGGATGCCGCGCAGGGCGTCGGCCAGGCCGCACAGGCCATACCGCTGCCGCACCTCGGGGGGCAGCGGGTCCTCGTCGACGTCGAGGGTGTCCAGCGCGATCCGCACCGAGTCGGCGATCTGCCAGGAGGTGATCTGGCTGCTGGCCCGGTAGACCGGGATCAGCTCGGCCGCGAAGTCAGCCGCCCGGACTCGCGGCTCCCCGCTGCCGAGCAGCTCGCATTCGGGGTGCGCGAGCTGCCGCTTGCCCTGGAAAGTCGATACCTGGCCGGAGAACAGCCCGCGCACCCCCGGGGTGAGCACCTGCTCCCGCCAGTCCTGCCTGCCCCTGCTGAAGAACGTCAGCGTGAGCCGCCCGCGACCGTCCGTCACGGTGGCCTCCATGATGGTGCCCGGCCGGTTGCGCATCTTGCGGACCCGCACCGCAGCGACCTCCGCTTGCACCGTCACGTGCTCGCCGTCGCGCAGCGAGGCCAGGTCGGTCAGCTCGCCCCGGGTGTCATGGCGGCGCGGGTAGTAGCTGAGCAGCTCGCCGACGGTCTGCAGGTCGAGCGCCGACTTCAGCCGTTTGGCCGCCTTCTCGCCCACGACCGGGCGGAGCGGATCCGCGAGAGCAGCCATCGGCTCGTTACTCCACGCCTATCAGTAGCGGTGCCGGGCCGCCGTCGTAGCAGGCGACCTCGGCCTCCGGCCATGCCTCGTGCAGGTACCCGGCGACGGCCCGCGCCAGCGCCGCATCGCCTTCCGCAGCCATCAGCGTCACAACCTCCGCGCCGCCGGCCATCAGCGCCCGGGCGACGCCGATCGCCACCTGGGCGGCATCCGCCCCGGTGACCGCCACCTCGTCAGCGACCAGCCCGGCCAGGCTATCGCCCCGCCTGATCACGCTCCCGTACCGCATTCCGGCGGCGGCCTGGCTCATCGCCGCGAGATCGGCGTCGAAGGGCCGCGACGGGTCGTGCACGGTCATGGCCGCGAGCGCCTGGAGCGGCGAACGGGCCGGGATCACCGCCACCGTCTGCCCTTCCGCCACGAGCCGGGCTGCCGCCGACCCGGCGAGAGCGGCCACGCGATATTCGTTTGGCAGGATAATCACTTCGGGCCCGGCCTGACGGACCGCTGCCATCAGAGCAGGCGCAGCCGGGCCGGCGCCGTTCTCCTGGCCGATCAGCCGGGCGCCCGCGCCGCGCAGCAGGGAGGCCAGCCCGGCGCCGTCGGCGATGGCGAGCACCACGCGCCCGCCGGAGAGGGCCGCCCCGAGGTAGCTGACACAGATCCGGTGCGGCCGCCCGGCGCGCATGCCCGCCTCGATCGCCGCCCCGGCGTCGGCCAGATGCACGTGCACGTTCCACAAGCGCTCGCCGCCGACGATGACGACAGAGTTTCCCAGCGCGTCGAGGCTGTCCCGCAGCGGCGCCACCGCCGCCGGATCGGCCTCCAGCAGGTAGGTGACCTCGTATCCCGACGAACCGCACGCCGCTGCCTGGCCGCGCCCGGTGGCCGCGGGCACCTCGTAGGCCAGCGGGCCGGTGCCGGTGACGGTAGCGGCCAGCACGTCAAGCAGTATGCACAGCCCGGCGCCGCCGGCGTCGACGACACCGCTGGCGGCCAGCACATCCAGCTGCTCCACGGTCCCGGCCAGCGCCGTACGCGCGGCGGCGGCCGCCGCCTTGACCACCCCGGGCAAGCCATCCTCGCGCAGCTGCGAGGCAGCCAAGGCCGCCGCGTCCGCGACCGTCAGCACCGTGCCCTCCACCGGCCGGCTCACCGCTGCCCTGGCCATCGCGGCCGCGTGCCCGAGCGCTTCAGCGACCACCCGGCCATCACACGGGTCGGCCTTCGCGCAGACGTCGCTCAGCCCGCGCAGCAGCTGGCTAACGATGATCCCGGAATTGCCGCACGCGCCGACCATCGCGCCATGGGCGGCCGCCTGCCAGATCTCGGCCTGGCTGGCGCCCGCAGGCAGCGCATCAGCCGCCTCGGCCGCCGACATCAGGGTCAGATGCAGGTTCGTCCCAGTGTCCGCGTCCGGCACGGGGAACACGTTGAGCGCGTCGATCGCGGCCCTGGCCTGCGCCAGGGCCTGCGCGGCCAGGCGGTACCAGCGCCGTACCGCCTCGCCGTCGATGGCCTCCAGCGTCATACCGGCAGGGTAAGTCCCCGTGCCGACTATTCGCCCGGCGAACGGCGTCCGCCCGGCGCCCGCCCGGCGCCTGCAGGGGGCGCCGGCCGGTCCGGCTCGCGCGAATGGCCGCGCGTCGGATATCGTAGGGCGACTGCCTGGCTGGAGCCGGGCTGACCTATCTGGCTACACCCCAATGGAGTATCCCGTGGCTTCCGTCTGCGACGTCTGCGGCAAGGGGCCGGGTTTCGGCAACAACGTGTCGCACTCGCACCGCCGCACCCCGCGCCGCTGGAACCCCAACATCCAGCGCGTGCGCGCTACCGTCAATGGCTCGCCCCGTCGGCTCAACGTGTGCACTTCCTGCATCAAGGCGGGAAAAGTTACTCGCTGACGCGGATCCGCCAGGCGTGATCAACCGGCCCGATGCCCGCCCCCAGCGGGAACCCGCCCGCGATCGCGCCTGCGACGTATGCCTTGGCTGACTCGACGGCAGCCGGCATCTCATCGCCCCTGGCCAGGAACGAGGCGATCGCCGACGCCAGCGTGCACCCGGTCCCGTGGGTATGGCGGCTGGCGATCCGCTGACCGGGATAGCGGACGCCCTGGTGCCCGTCGTAGAGCAGGTCGACCGGATTGCCGGGCAGGTGGCCGCCCTTCACCAGGACCCACCGCGGGCCCAGGCTGAAGATCACCTCAGCCGCCTTGAGCATTCCTGCCTCATCGGTGATCTGGATACCGGTGAGCAGCTGGGCCTCCAGGAGGTTCGGGGTGACGACGGCCGCCAGTGGGAGCAGGCGCTCCTTGACGGCCTCCAGGGCACCAGGCGAGAGCAGGCTGTCGCCGTGCTTGGACACTGCCACCGGATCGACCACGATTGGCGCGGAGACCTCCTCGAGCACACCGGAGACGGTCTCGACAATCGAGGCGCTGGCCAGCATCCCGGTCTTGACCGCCTGTACGCGGATGTCGCCGAGCACCGAGCTGAGCTGAGCGGCGACCGCGTCGGCGGGCATCTCCCAGTACCCCTGGACGCCCACCGAGTTCTGCGCCGTCACAGCGCAGACTACGGTCATGCCGTGCACCCCGAGGGCGAGCATCGTCTTCAGGTCGGCCTGGATCCCGGCGCCGCCTGCCGAGTCTGAGCCTGCTATCGCCAGAACGCACGGGGGAGTCGCTGCCATGACCTCTAGCGTAGGAGCACCCGCTGACGGTAGCGCCCGTCGTCAGCCGAACCTGCAGCTTCCCCCGTCGAAGCTGCAGGATGTCGGCGTCGACGACCGCCCGCTGGCGAAGATCACGACCCTCGACGTGCCCGGCTTCGGCCCCGGCCACGGCCACGGCTGCGCAGTCGCCACCCCGCCGTCCCCGCTGCTGTCGGGCTGCCAGTCCGCGCCGAGGACATGCTGGACCTCGGCATCAGCGAAGGTGAGCATCAGGGACCAGGCTCCGGGCTTGCCGTCGCTCCGGATGGTGATCATCGCGATGAACCCCGTCCCGAACGTCCGGATCGTCCGGTACTCGATCACCGCCTGCGGCCGGCTGGGGCGCGCCGGGGGGACTGCCGCCGGAGTCGTCGCCGCCGCGGCGCTCGCGCCGACCCTGGGCCGCGGCGCCTGGAATTTGATGCTCGGCTGAGCGGTGGCCAGCCCGGGCGCGGGGCTGGGGGTGCTGCACGCCGCGGCCGCGCACTTACGTACCAGCGGGTTCGGGCCGTAAGTCAGCGCGGCATGCGGCGCGTCCACCGCCAGCATGGCCGCGATCACGATTCCCGCGCCGGCCGCGAACTGCGGGGTCACCATCAGCATGCGCAAGTACCGCGCATGGCCCGGGCGCGGCGCTGCCCGGCCCTCGGCGGGCGCACGCCAAACGGCCCGCTGGCGCGCGCCTAGCGCGCCGTGCCGGGGCCTGCGGCCGCGTTCCCTGCGGTGACTTGGCATCAGGGGGTTTATACCAAGCAATGTCTCTACGCGGCTAGTCACTAGTCGTTTTTTAGAGGTCACGCATGGTTATACAGCTGTGGTTCTGCGTCACGCGAAGTGATTCCAACCGGCCGGCCCCGGGTACTCCTGCCCGTCCACCCGCACGCCCTCGCCCGCGCTGACGCTTCCGATCACCTTCCAGTGACGGCCTAGCTCCGTTCCGGCGGGGAACGTGGCGGCCAGCGCGTGATCTTCGCCGCCGGTCAGCGCCCACCGGAGCCAGTCCGCGCCGGCCAGCGCCGCCGCGGCGGCCGTCAGCCGGGAATCCGCCAGCCGCTCCGCCGCCACGTTGATACGAACCCCGCTGCCCTGCGCCACGTGCCCGAGATCGCCCAGCAGCCCGTCACTGATGTCGATCATCGAGGTGGCACCGAGCGTGGCCGCTTCCGGGCCGGCCGCATACGGCGGCCGCGGCCGCCGGTGGCTGGCCACCAGGGCGCCAGGCTCGGTTAGGCCGGCTTCCAGCAGGGCCAGGCCGGCCGCCGCGTGACCAAGCCGGCCGGCCAGCGCCAGCATGTCCCCGGGCCGCGCCCCCGCCCTGGTCACCGGCTCACGGCCCGCCATCTCGCCGAGCGCGGTGATCGCCAGCGTGATCTTCTCGGCGCTGCTGACATCGCCGCCGGCCAGGAATGCCCCGGCCCGCTCGCACTCGGCCACCAGGCCCCGGGTCAGATCCTGCGCCCAGGTCACCAGCAGGTCCCCCGGCGTGGCCAGACCCACCAGCAGCGCGGTCGGGCTGGCGCCCATGGCCGCGACGTCGGCCAGGTTCTGCGCCGCGGCCTTGCAGCCGACGTCGAAGGCGGATGACCATTCGCGGCGGAAATGGCGATCCTCGACCAGCAGGTCCATGGTCGCGACCACCGGGCCGTCCGGGCGCCGGAGCACGGCCGCGTCATCGCCGATGCCCACCAGCTGCGCGCCACCCGGCGGTGCCAGCTCCCTTATGGCGGCGATCAGGCCAAATTCTCCCAGGTCAGCGACGGTAATGGGAGCCTCCAGCCAGTCCTGAGCGTCGCCCGGCCCCGGCGACGGACCCGGCAGGCCCGGGTAGCCGGCCGGCTGCCGGGTACCTGATGTCGGGTACCTACGGTAGCGTGGGCTTCCACTCGCGCCCCGGAGGACGGCATGGTTCAGGCATACATCCTCGTCCAGACAGAGGTCGGCAAGGCAGCCGATGTCGCCGTTCAGATCGGGCAGATCACCGGCGTCACCCAGGCTGATGACGTGACCGGGCCCTACGACGTGATCGTCAGGGCCCAGGCGGACAACGTCGATGACCTCGGCAAGCTCGTGGTCGCCCAGATCCAGGGCGTCGAAGGCATCACCAGGACGCTGACCTGCCCGATTGTCCACATATAGCCGTCGGCGGCCGGTCCGGGGACTGGCGGCCGCTAGTCGCCGGCGGTCGGCGGCCGCGGCTAGCGGGGCTGGGGACTGGCCAGCTGCGCGGCCACCGCGGCGGTCCGCCGTCCGAGCCCGATCTGCGCCGCCTTCCGAAGGTCAGCGGGGGTATCCACGTCCCGCTGGAGGCTGCTGACGGCGGGCAGGTCAAGCTGCACGGCGCCGCCCAGGCGATGCTGGTCCCGCGAGCCCGGCCCGAACCTCGGGCAGAACGCAGCCCGCGGCCCGGCCGTGTACAGCGTCGTGCCCGTTCCGGCGGCGTCGGCCAGGAACGCCTCGGGCTGCCTGGCCGCGGCGGCCAGCGCCCGGCTCAGCTCAGCAGGCCGGAGCGCGGGCAGGTCGGCCGCCAGCGCCGCTCTCCCCCGGTCCGGCCAGCGGGCCGCCGCGTACGCGGCGCCGAATTCGAGGGCGGGGTTCAGCCCGGCGTCGGGCTGGTCGGGCAGTATCACCGCGCCCAGGCCCGACAGCTCGTCCGCCGCGGCCGCGTCGTCCGTGACCACGATCACGGCGCCCGCCGCGTCGCAGGCCACGGCGGCGGCCACGGTGTCCGCGGCCATCGCGAGCGCGAGCTCGGGGCGGCGCGGGCCGGCCAGCGCCGTGAGCCTCGATTTGGCCCGGGCAAGTACCTTGACGGGGATCACTACCGACCAGGGCAGCGGGGTATCCATGGAACTGATCCTGCCTCGACACCGCCTCGCCGGAACCGGGAGACTGGCCACATGAATAGCGGGAGACTGCCAAGATGAGCAAGCGGGCGGACGGCAGCTACTCGCGTGCCTGGCGTAGGGTCTCGAAGATCATACTGGTGCCGCTGATCCCCGCGATGATGAAACGGGACTGGCACGGCCAGGAGAACTTCCCCCCCGAGGGAGGCATGATCCTGGCGGCCAACCACCTCTCCTACATGGACATCTTCGCGTTGTCCCTGTACAGCTACCAGGCCGGCCGGTACCCGGTGTTCCTGGCCAAGTCGACGCTCTTTGAGGTCCCGGTGCTCGGCGCGATCATCCGCAAGCTCGGCCAGCTGCCCGTCCACCGCAACGCCACCGACGCCGCGCTCGTGCTGAGAGACGCCGAGGCAGGCGTACGGAACGGCGCCTGCGTGATGTTCTACCCGGAGGCCACCGTCACCCGCGACCCGGCTCAGTGGCCGATGGTGGCCAAGACCGGTGCGGCCCGGCTCGCCCTGGCCACCGGGGCCCCGGTCGTCCCGGTCGCGCACTGGGGCGCCCAGGACATCCTGCCGTACCACAGCTTCCGGCCGCGGCTGGTGCCGCGCAAGACCGTGCACGTGCTGGCCGGCCCGCCGGTGGACCTGTCCGCGTTCCAGGGCCAGCCGCTGAACAGCAAGGTGCTGCACGCGGCCACCGAGACGATCATGAACGACATCACGGGCCTCCTCGCCCAGCTGCGTGGCGAGACGCCGCCCGCCGAGCCGTATCACCCCGCCGTGGCCCGCCGTAAGGCCCGCCAGGAAGTTCGTAAGCTGCAAGACCAGAGCGAAACGGAGGGTTCAGCGGGCTCGGGCACTGTGCCCGACTCGGGTACCGCCGCCGACGGCAGCATCGCTCCGGCCTCAGGCACCACGACCGACTCCGGCGCCACCGCAGGCCCTGGCAGCAGCCAGGCGACGCCGACGTGAGGGCAGCCGTGATGGGAGCTGGATCCTGGGGCACGACGTTCGCCCAGGTCCTCTGCGACGCCAGCACCCCGGCTGTCTTGTACTGCCGCAGGCCCGAGCTCGCCAAGGCCATCAACTCGGGCCGGGAGAATCCCGATTACCTGCCGGGCGTCGCCCTGTCCGGCGCTATCCGCGCGACCGCCGAGCCCGCTGATGCCCTGTACGGCGCCGACCTGGTGATCCTGGCCGTGCCCGCCCAGACGCTCAGGCAGAACCTGGCCAGCTGGTCCGCCCTGCTGCCGCCCGGCGCGCTGCTGGTCAGCCTGATGAAGGGCATCGAACGGGGCAGCTGCAAGCGGATGAGCGAGGTGATCGCCGAGGTAGCGGACGTGCCGCGGGACCGCATCGCCGTGGTCTCCGGGCCCAACCTGGCCCGCGAGATCGCCCTGCGCCAGTACGCGGCGACGGTGGTCGCCTGCACCGATGCCGAAGCGGCCGCCCGGCTGCAGGCCGCCTGCCACACCAGCTACTTCCGCCCCTACACCAACCCGGATGTGATCGGGTGCGAGCTGGGCGGCGCGGTCAAGAACGTGATCGCCCTGGCCGTCGGCATCGCCGTCGGAATGGGTCTCGGTGACAACACCCGGGCCATGCTGATCACCCGGGGCCTGGCCGAGATCACCAGGCTCGGCGCCGCCCTCGGCGCCGACCAGCACACCTTCGCCGGCCTGGCCGGGATGGGCGACCTCGTGGGCACCTGCAGCTCGCCGCTGTCCCGGAACCGCACGTTCGGTGAGAACCTGGGCAAGGGCATGGCCCTGGGCAAGGTTATCGCGGCCACCAAGCAGACGGCCGAGGGCGTGGCGTCTTCGGAATCGGTTCTGCAGCTGGCCAGGAACCAGCGCGTGGAGATGCCCATCACCGAGGTCATGGTGGCGGTCATGCACGAGGGCCTTGAGGTGGGCAAGGCGGCGGTGCTCCTGGCCAGCCGGTCAGCAAAGCCGGAACGCTACGGCATCTGACCGCCAGTGGGACGCCTGACCAGGCAGGATCAGACCGGCAAGAAACTGAAGGCGCCGGGGATGTAGCTGACTTGACCGGCAAGAGGAGGTAACCGGATGAGCGAGCGGCGCAAGATCAGGGTCGCGGTCGTCTTCGGCGGCAAGGGCCCCGAGCACGCGGTCTCCTGCATGGGCGGCGGCAATCTGCTCGCTTCGCTCGACAGGGACAAATACGACGTGGTCCCGGTGGGCATTACCAGGGAAGGAGACTGGGTGCTGGCCGCCGATGACCCGGCCAGGCTCGCCGTTACCGGAGGCGAGCTGCCGTCGGTCGATTCGGTGGCCCAGCCGGGCAGCCAGATCGTCCCGTGGGCCAGCCCGGCCGCCATCACGGCCACCGCACCCGGGCAGGTCCCGCATCTGCTGAGCGAGGTCGACGTGGTCATGCCGGTGCTGCATGGCCCGTTCGGCGAGGACGGCACCATTCAGGGCCTGCTGGAGATGGCCGGCATCAGATACGTCGGGTCCGGGGTGCTCGCGAGCGCGGTGAGCATGGACAAGGCCTACATGAAGATGATCTTCAAGGCCAGCGGGCTCCCGGTCGGGCCGTACGTGGTCGTACACGAGCGGGACTGGCCAGCATCCGATCCCGAGGGCAAACGGGTGCAGGACGCGATCGCGGAACTCGGCTGGCCGCTGTTCGTCAAGCCGGCCCGCGGCGGCTCGAGCATCGGCACGGCCAAGGCGGCCGATCCCGAGCAGCTGGCCAGCGCCATCGCGAACGCCCGGCGCTACGATCCCAAGGTGCTCGTCGAGGCCGCCATCGAGGGCCGCGAGATCGAGTGCTCAGTGCTCGAAGGCGACGACGGCGACGCGCCGGACACGAGCCTCCCCGGACAGCTGCTGATCGAGGGCGGCGAGGAGTTCTGGGATTTCGAGGCCAAGTACCTGGACACGGCCAGCAGGATGGCCATCCCCGCGCCGATCCCGCAGGCGCACAGCCAGGAGATCCGCAGACTCGCCGCTGAGGCGTTCACGGCAGTGTCCGCTGAGGGCTTCGCCCGGGTGGATTTCTTCTACACCGCGGACGGCCAGATCCTGCTCAATGAAATCAACACGATTCCCGGCCTATCGCCCGCGTCATATTTCCAGAAGATGTGGGAGGCGAGCGGCCTGCCATTTAGCCAGCTCATCGACCGGATGCTGGCCACTGCCCTCAAGAAGCGGCCCGGCCTGCGGTGAACGCAGCGCCTAAATCGGCGTAGCCGACCGATCGCCGACCGCGCCGTCCAAGGCGATGGCGATCAGCGCGTTCCACCCAAGCGCCCCGGCCATGCGGTGACCGCAGCCATGCCCGCCCGGCCGCCGCCGGACCCGCCGTCCAGCGCGACGGCGAGCGGCGCGTGACACGCCGCTCGCCGTGCACGCTATCGCTTAACCGCAGCGACCTTCTTCTCGCCGTTCACGACCGCCTTGAAGTCCGAACCGGCCCGGAACTTGGGCACTGAGGACTTGGGCACCTTGATGGACGCCCCGGTGGCCGGGTTCCGCGCCGTGCGGGCCGGCCGGACAGCCTTCTCGAATACTCCGAACCCGGTGATGGAGACCTTGTCACCCTTGGCGACAGCCGCCTGGATGGTGTCCAGTACCGCGTTTACGGCTTCGGTCGCGGTTTTCTTGTCCCCCAACCGGCCTGAAATCGCATCGATCAGGTCACGCTTGTTCATTTCCTCACTCCTGCGGTTCCCCCAACGGGAGGTCGCGCGGACAGGGCACCAGCTATTCGCGACCTCTGACCTGCTTGAAATTAGGCGATCCGACGCTTGCGCACAATCACCTTCGCGCAAAAGCACGGCGTGTCGAGGTGTGAACCGCGCATAATGCAACACCAATCACCGACCGCGGCGCGCGCTGCGCCGCCGTCCATCTCACCCAGACCCCATCTCACCCAGACCCAGGGACGTGCCACCTCGTCCCGGGTCGCGGCTCCTGGCCGGCCCGGGTCGCGGCTCCTGGCCGGCCCGGGTCGCGGCTCCTGGCCGGCCCCGGGTCGCTGCTCCTTACCGGCCCGGGTCGCGCCCCTCCTCGCCGGAGTTGACCCAGGGCTGTAGATCGGCCAGGAGCAGGTCGAGCCTGCGCGCGCATCGTGCCGTATCAGCGCCCGGAGCCTTCAGCGCGTCGCATATTGCGGTCAGCCTCCGCTGGAACCTCGCCCGCACGCGGCTGTCCACGGCGGCGGAGGCCAGCACCCGTTGCGCCGCTGACAGCCGGTCAGCGAGACCACCGGGCTCCCCGGTCGGCGAAGCGCCACCAAGGCCGGAACCAGATTGGCCGAACTCACAGTATATGATCACTTATTCCGATACCTGCTCTGCTCAAGACCACGACTTGGTCGATTATCGTGCGCCATTCCTTGCGATATCATCAGCATGCCCGCAAGGCGCGGATCGCCAATCATGCCTACCCGAAAAGGTCAGCCAATTTGACTGTCGCACCGACCGCATAAGCCCCCTCACAAACGTACCCCCCCGCTGCTGCCCCGGCGCCACGCGCCCGGCGTGATCGGGAGTGTCGGCCCGGCCTCCGGTCACAGCAGTCAACCCAGCCCCATACCCACCCCAGCCCCCAGTCCCTCCGTCGCGCTCCCCTCGCCCGGCCAGCTTGGAGGCCCAGTCCAGCCAGTAGAGTCCTACTTGTACGGCAGCCTCGGCTACGGCAGGAACACGGCCGAGGGCCCTGGCGGATCGGGACGTTATGCCCTGGCCGCCTCGCCCCGCAGCAGGCAGCCTTGACGGCAACAGGCTGCGGGCAACTCGTAGACTGCCCCGAATGACTCGTGAGGTCGCGCCCATGAAAGTCGCCGTCGTCAGGGAAGCTGCGCCCGGTGAGCGCCGGGTCGCGCTGGTGCCTGAGGTCGTGGCCAAGCTGCGCGCCGCCGGGCTTGAGGTTCTGGTGGAATCTGGTGCAGGGGACGGAGCGTGGTTTGCCGACGGCAGCTATGCCGAGGCCGGAGCCGCGATCGTCGCCCGCGAAGAGGCCTGGGCGGCAGACGCCGTCCTAATGGTCGGGAAGCCCGACGCCAAGGCCATCACCGGACTGCGGGCTGGCCAGGCTCTGTTCGGGATGCTGGCGCCGCTCACCGATCCGGCACTGGCAGCACAGCTCGCCAGCACGGGGGTCACCGCCGCCAGCATGGACATGATTCCGAGGACTCTGCCGCGGGCACAGTCGATGGACGCGCTGACGTCTCAGGCCAACATCGCCGGCTACAAGGCCGTGCTGCTGGCCGCGAGTTCTTACGGCCGGTTCTTCCCGCTGCTCATCACTGCTGCGGGTACTGCGAGGCCGGCCAAGGTGCTGATCCTCGGCACCGGGGTGGCCGGCCTGCAGGCGATCGGCACCGCACGAAGGCTTGGCGCCGTGGTGTCCGCTTACGATGTGCGGCCGGAAACCAAGACCGAGGTTGCCTCGCTGGGCGGGACCTTCATCGAGCTGAAATCCGTCGGGTCGGCGAGCGGCGAAGGCGGGTACGCGCGCGCTCTGACCGAGGACGAGCGCCAGGCGCAGCAAGACGAGCTGGCCGGCCATATCGGGCGCCAGGACGTATTGATCACGACCGCGCAGGTGCCAGGGAGGCGGCCACCACTGCTGGTTACCGCCGACGCGCTCAAGTCGATGGCGGCCGGCTCGGTGGTCGTCGACATGGGTGCCAGCGAGCTGGGCGGCAACGTCACTGGCTCGATCCCGGGCGAGACCATCGTGACCGAGAACGGCGTCACGGTGATCGGCGCCAGCGGCCTGCCATCCACAATGGCACCGGCCGCCTCTGCCGCCTACGCCCGGAACCTCAGCGCGCTGCTCCTTTACATGGTTAAGGACGGCAACCTGGCCGTCGATCTGACCGATGACCTGCTGGCGGGGGTCGTTATCACTCACGACGGCCACGTTGTTCATCCCGCGCTTGCCGAGTCCGCTGGAGGTAAGGCCAATGTCGACGGCGCTTCTGACTGACATAGTCATCTTCGTACTCAGCCTGTGGGTGGGTTTCGAAGTGATCAGTAAGGTCCCAGCCACCCTCCACACGCCGCTTATGTCGGCAGCGAACTCGATCCACGGCATCGTCCTGGTCGGCGCCATGCTGATCGCGGTGACGGCCAACAACGCCATCGGCTACATCATTGCCTTCGTCGCTGCCGCGTTTGCCGCCATGAACGTGGTCGGTGGTTACGTGGTCACCGGCCGGATGCTGAAGATGTTCCACCGCAGGCCTGCCGCACCGGCTGTGTCTGCTGTGTCTGCCGCGCCAGCGGTCACGGCGAGCCAGGACGGACAGGCGTCATGAGCGGCTTCGACACAGTCATCCAGCTTGTATATGTCGCCGCCGCATCATGCTTCGTAATGGGCCTGCACCTGATGAACAGCCCGGCTACCGCCCGGCGCGGCAACCAGGTGTCCACAGCGGGCATGGTGGCCGCAGTTCTGGCCACCCTCGCACTGATCATCCACACCGGAGCCATCAGCGCCACCGGCTGGATCGTGATGATCATAGGCGCGCTCCTCGGCGGCGGTGTCGGGCTCTACGCCGCGCGGACCGTGCAGATGACCGCCATGCCGCAACTGGTCAGCATTTTCAACGCGGTTGGCGGCGGCGCGGCCGCCCTCGTCGCGATCCACGATTACACGCTGCTGGCCGGCGGGACGGTCGGAGTGCCCGAGTCCACGACCATCACGACCCTGCTCGACGTCATCATCGGATCGGTCACCTTCTCCGGATCGATCATCGCCGCGGGTAAGCTGCAGGGCCTCATCAACTCGGCCCCCGTGACCTTCCACGGTCAGCGCATCGCCAACCTCGTACTGGCCGCGATCGCCCTGGGCTCGGGCGGCTACCTGATTGCCAGCCCGAGCCTGATCGGCCTGGGTATCGTGATCGTCGCCGCGCTCGCCTTCGGCGTGTCGATGGTCATGCCGATCGGCGGCGCGGACATGCCGGTGGTGATCTCCCTGCTGAACGCGTTCACAGGCACCGCCGTAGCGATGGCGGGCTTCGTGATCGGCAACTGGGCGCTGATCATCGCCGGCGCGCTCGTCGGCGCATCCGGCGGCATCCTGACCAAGCTGATGGCCGATGCGATGAACCGGTCCATCGGCAACATCATCGTGGGCGGGTTCGGCACCGGCGACTCGGCGGTGGCAGCGCTGCCCGGGGCAGGCGCAGGTGTACGGTCCATCGCCGCTGACGACGCAGCGATTCAGCTCGCCTACGCGTCCAAGGTGATCATCGTGCCCGGCTACGGCCTCGCCGCTGCCCAGGCTCAGCACGAGGTCGCCGAGCTTGCCGACCTCCTCGAGTCGCGAGGCATCGACGTCAGTTACGCGATCCACCCGGTCGCAGGCCGGATGCCAGGACACATGAACGTACTGCTGGCCGAGGCCAACGTGCCCTACCCGCAGCTCAAGGAAATGGACGATATCAACCCGGAGTTCGCCCGCACCGACGTGGCGCTGGTCATCGGCGCCAACGACGTAACCAACCCCGCTGCGCGCCGCCCGGGTACTGCGATCTCCGGCATGCCCATCCTGGACGTGGACCAGGCCAAGAGCATCATCGTGATCAAGCGCTCGATGGGACACGGTTACGCGGGCATCGACAACGAGCTCTACGTCGACCCGAAGACCAGCATGTACTTTGGCGACGCCAAGGCGGCACTGGCCAGCCTGACCGGCGCCGTCAAGACCCTGGTTGGCTGACCCAGGCTGCGGGCGCCACGCACCCGGCCCCCCGGTTAACTACGTTCCGCCATGATCGCGGTGGATTAGTGGTGTGGCCGCACCCCCTATCAACCGCGATCATGGCGGACGGGCCCGGCAGATGATCCAGCCCTTGCCGTTGCCCCGTGGGGCCTTCTACCCTGGCGCGGACGGAAGCGACCAAGGGAGCAGACGGTGCGGACCGACCGGCCGGAGACACCAGCCGCCAACTTAGACCACCCCGGGCCCGGCACCCCCCAAGACCTCCGGCAGCGCCTCGAACGGCTGCCCCCCGGCCACCCGTCCTCCCCCACCGAAGCCGACGGCCGCCGCAAGCCGCCACCACCACGCCTGCAGGACATCGCACTCCCCGAACCGCTCACCGACACCGAGCACGCCGAGCACGTCAAAGACGTCAAAGAACGCCTCGACAAAGCCCGCGCCAGCGGCCTGGCCACCGACCAGCAACACACCATCGACCCAGAGCCAGAGAGGTCTGGTCAGACGAGCGGGAAGCACTCCATGACTCGATCATCAGACGGATATGTATGCGCGAAGCGGCCACGTGCCTGGTGAGCGGCCGCGCGATCATCGCCGGGGGTTTAAGCGGCGCCGGTAAGTCCACCGTCCTAGACCACTACGCAGGCATCGACCGGTCGCAGTACCTGACCATCAACCCCGACGACATCAAGGAGAAAATGGCCGACCGCGGCCTGATCCCGCAAGTCGACGGCCTATCCCCGATGGAGGCCTCCGACCTAGTCCACGAGGAGTCGTCTTACATCGCCAGGCGATTGGCCCTGTCGGGCTCAGGCCGACGGGAAGAACATCATCTGGGATATCACAATGTCGTCACAGGCCATCGACGGAGCGGCGCATCGGCGAACTGCACTCCGCCGGTTACGCGCGCATCGCGGGCATCTTCGTCGACATCCCGGTAGAGACGCGCCATCACCCGGGCAGACGCCAGGCACCGCGAGGGCCAGGACGACTACCGCATTGGCAAGGGATTCGGCGGCCGGTTCGTTCCCGAGGAGGTAATCAGGGCACAGGTCGATCCCGAGTGGGGCAGCGTGAACAGGAAGACCTTCGAGGCCGTCAAGCACCAGTTCGACACATGGGCGCGCTATGAGAACTCGGGGGCCGCCCCGGTGCTTGCGGGACGCCGCGCGCAAAGAAGAGGAACCCGATGACCAGCGAAGTCACCGACCTGATCGCCGCGCTGCGGGACGGTTCGATGAGCCTGGACGAGGTCGCTCAGCGGTTCCGCGAACGTTCCTGGCCACGGACGAGAAAGCCCGCCCCGACCAGCTACATGGAGATGGCAGCTGCCGCCCAGGAAGATCCTGAGCCTAACGTGCCCGGATCCTTCGATGAGGTGGCGGCGGCATATCGGCAAGGTGATCTTTCTCGCCCGGAGTATCGAACGCTCGCAGAAGCGGCGGCCGAGTCGTTGCGGGCCGAAGACCAGCATGACGGCTGAACGGATACGTGAGAATAGCGTGAACGTGCGCCGACGCCTGTTGGCCGATTTTCCTCGATCATCTCGGACCTGGTGCTAACTCCTCCCTGACGTAGGTTCCATTGGCGAGGTGACCACTAGCCCCTCGTCCGCAATGCCTCGATCACCTTCTGCGGAGTGGTGCTGGCAACCTCACACTCCTGGGCCGGCGATGCGATCGACGGCGGTTGATCTCCCGGCGCTGGAGCGCTGGCTGCCCTCTGGTCGATCGCCCGTCGTCGGTCCGCCCGGGCCCTTGCCCGCGCCATGGCAGGCCAGGAAGACCCCGAGCCATATCTGCCAGGCTCATTCGACGATGTTCTCGCCGCCTACGATCGAGGCGAAATAACACGTGAGCAGTACCGCGCACTGGCCGAAGCGGTTGCCGAATCGAAACGCGCCGAAGATCAACTCGACGGCTGACGGTACGCGAGACTTCATGTGCGAGCGCCAACGGCTGCTTTGAGGTCGCCAATGAGACAGCCGTAGCCAGACCGCCGGTTTTCACTTGTACCGGATTCAGCGCGAGTATCTCAGACATTTTGGACCAGATTGGCGCGCCAATCCGGTACAAGTCCTCGTCGCCAGCCCACAGGGGCTGTATCGGCGGCGTCCGTGGGCCGGTGCTGACTAGATCTGCTGTCAGCCACACCCAGGCAGTTCACTGCCTGGGTGTGGCTGCCCTCAGGCTGATCACCGGCCGCGGGTCAGCCCTTGCCAGCGCCATGGCGGGCCTTCTACCCTGGCGCGGACGGAAGCGACCAAGGGAGCAAACGGTGCGGACCGACCAGCCGGACACACCAGCCGCCAGCGCCGACTTAGACCACCCCCGGCCCGGCACCACCAGCGACCTCCGCCAGCACCTCCAGCGGCTCCCCCCCGGCCACCCGTCCTCCCCCACCGAAGCCGACGGCCGCCGCAAGCCGCCACCACCACGCCTGCAGGACATCGCACTCCCCGAACCGCTCACCGACACCGAGCACGCCGAGCACGTCAAAGACGTCAAAGAACGCCTCGACAAAGCCCGCGCCAGCGGCCTGGCCACCGACCAGCAACACACCGTCGACCTTGACCACGCGGCGTGGGACACGGAACGGCGGAATGCTCACGATTCGATCGTCGCGACCTTATACGCGAGATCATCCGCAGTCCCTTGTGAGCGGCGCGCGGTCATCGCCGGGGGTCTAAGCGGCGCGGGTAAGTCGACGATCCTGGATCACTGCACAGGCATCGACCGGTCGCAGTACCTGACCATCAACCCCGACGACATCAAGGAAGAGATGGCCGAACGCGGCCTGATCCCGCCGGTCGAAGGCTTATCCCCGATGGAGGCCTCGGACCTGGTGCATGAGGAGTCCTCGCACATCGCCAAGCGACTGGCGATACAAGCCCAGACCGACGGGAAGAAACGTCATCTGGGACATCACTATGTCCGGCCACGCGTCGACCGAACGGCGGATAGACGACCTGCGCGCAGCTGGCTACGGACGCGTCGAGGGCATCTTCGTCGACATCCCGGTCGAGACCGCGGTGACCCGGGCTGACGCCAGACACCGCGAGGGCCAGGACGACTACCACATTGGCAAAGGCTGCGGCGGCCGGTTCCTGCCCGACGAAGTGATCCTGGCACAGGCTGACCCGGAGTGGGGCAGCCTGAACCGGAGAACCTTCGAGGCAGTAAAGCACCGATTCGATAGCTGGGCACGCTACGACAACTCCGCCGCAGCGCCGGTGCTCGAGGACGCAAAGGACACAGAAGAGGGAACCGCATGACTAGCGAAGTCACCGACCTGATCAATGCGCTGCGAGATGGCTCGATGACCTTGGATGAGGTCGCGCAACGGTTCCGCGAACGCTCCTGGCCACGTCGACGCAAGCGCGCCCCGGCGACGTACCTGGAAATGGCAGCCGCCGCACAAGAAGACCCAGAGCCATACCTGCCCGGGTCATTCGACGACGTCACCGCGGCCTACCAGCGAGGCGAAATATCCGGTGATCAATACGACATCTTGGCCCACGCAATGGCTGAATCGCTACGCGCCGAGGATCAGCGCGGCTGAGGTTTGCTGGCCTGCGGCGTCTCAGTGCCTGCCTGAACTAGCAGGGATAACGAGCGTGCCGGGGGGTCGCATGCCCAGGAGTACGACAGCGGGACGGCCAGAGCGGCCGCCCGGCGGGTCGTCGGGTTGACGACCAATTAGGGACGGCATATGCAGGGGCCATGAGCGCGACGAATCCTGGCGGAGCGCACCTGCCTACCGTGCGCCATTGCCGACATTGCCTGGGCGACTGCGGGGGCGACTGCCTGCTCCCTGGTGATACCGGCCTGTGCATACATAGCCGGCCCCCAGGCTGACGTGGCGGGAACGACTGTTACTTCTCGGGAGCCGGAGATGGTGGCGGCGAGTTTTCCAGGGGCCGCGCGCGTAGCCGGAACACATCAACGCTGGCGGCTGCGCGATGATCATGGGCATCACTACCGTGCCTGTGGTCGCTTCTGTCACTGGCGCCGCAGGAGTCTGCGGCGGAGCCGGGCGGACGCGCGTGATCCGGCCGCTTAGACAGGTGCCTCTTGGTGATCTTGACTACTTTCCAGCGATATCTACCGAAAAGTCGTCAAGATCATTGATCATCACCTCACAGCAGGGGCTGGTGAGACTGGTGTTGCCAGCGTGATCCGACCGGGCGGGTGCAGCCCGCGCCGGGCCCTCGACGAGACCTCGCCGGCCACGCGCCGCGACGCCCGCAGGGCGTGCGCCAAACGAGATGATGACGATTCGCCCGAAACCTCGCGCTCACTGTCCTTCGGCGGCGAATTCATGGAATGCCGCATAGGCGCGGGGTGCCCAGACGGTGCCGGGGCCGCCATTCATCGAGATCGCGACGCCCAGGGCCTCGGCCACTTCCTGGGCGGTCGCGCCCTGGCGAGCGGCACCGCGGGCGTGTGCCGCTACACAGCCATCGCATTCCCTGGTGACGGCGATGGCCAGGGCGATGAGCTCGCGCATCTTGGCCGGTAGCGCACCGCCATCACCGAGCGCCGCCGACGACGTCCGGACATAACCGGCGTAGACCTCCGGGATGGCGTCACGGAGCGTGCGGCCAGCTTCAGCGAGCTCGTGGAGCAATTCGTGGTTTGTGGCCATTGCGTGGCGCCTCCTCTATCGTCGAGACCTGCCCGCCCGGCAGCAGCGCGGCCAGGACCGAAGGGAATGCCGATGAGCACAGTAGATGCGGAACTCGAGATAGCTGAGACCTCCGTTAATTCCCTCGGTCTCGAACTTACCGGCGCCAGGGAGGCGCAAGTTGGCGACATGACCGTGCGCAGGCTCTTGCCGCTCAGGCAGCGGCGGAGCGTGGGCGCGTGGTGCTTCGTCGACCACTACGGCCCGATGTCGGTGGATGGCACGGCCGGAATGAAGGTGCCGCCCCATCCGCACATCGGGCTGCAGACAGTCACCTGGCTCATCTCCGGTGATGTCCTGCACACCGACAGCCTCGGCAGCGAGCAGCTGATCCGGCCTGGTCAGCTGAACCTGATGACCGCCGGGCGCGGGATCGCGCACGCCGAGGTCTCGCCGGCCGAGCACGACCCGGCTCTGCATGGGGTCCAGCTCTGGGTGGCCCTGCCGGATGCGGCGCGCCAGGTGGAGCCTGCCTTCGCGCATCACCCTGAGCTGCCGGCCGCCGACATCGGCGGCTTCGTGGCCAGGGTGTTCATCGGGTCCCTAGCAGGGGAGCGGTCACCGGCCCGGGTCTACTCAGAGATCGTCGGCGCCGAGCTGATCGCGGGACGGAATGCGCGGGGCGTGCTCCCGCTCCAGCGCGGGCATGAGCACGTGCTCTTCGTCACAGTTGGTTCGGCTGAGGTCGAGGGCACCACTCTGCCGCCGGGCCGCCTGCTCTACCTGGGCACCGGCCGGGAGCACGCCGAGATCGCGGCGCCGGAGGGCAGCAGGCTGATCCTGCTGGGTGGCGTGCCCCTCGGCGAGCGGCTGCTGATGTGGTGGAACTTCGTCGCACGGACGCCGGAGGAGATCGCGGCAGCGGCAGCCGACTGGCGGGCGGGCAGGTTCGGCACGGTGGCCGACTACGATGGAGAGCCGATGGCCGCACCGCCGCTCGCGCGGCTGAAGCGGTAATCCGGTTGCGGCGCCAGACCCACCGGGGCCACCAGGACGTAACTCGCGGCGGCGGGCCATGGTTGCGGCTGAGGAGTTGCGGCTGAGGAGTTACGGCTGAGGAGGCAGGGTGCGCTCCGGACAGTCGCCGGCTTTTGACGAGGGCAAAGCTAGTGGTCTGCCCGGATAACGCGGGGACCAGGCGCCCGTACGAGCGGCCGAGCAAGCGCCGGGCCGACCAGCCGGCCGAGTACCGAGCGGCGGATCCGACGTGACAACTGCCGGATCTCGGGTACACAAGACGTGCGGAAACGGCATCCTACTAAAAGAATAGCTATAGCAGGCTAGCCCCGACCGAGGAGATCAGCGATGGCCCTGCCGGACTTCTTCGTGGCAGGAGCGCCGAAGGCGGGCACCACAGCCCTGCACGCGGCGCTTGCCCGGCACCCGTCCCTCTACCTATCCCCCGTCAAGGAGCCCAAGTTCTTCCTCACCGACGGCCCGCCGCCCGGCCGCGGCGGACCCGGTGACGTCCGGACCTACCGTGAGCACGTCTGGCGCCGGGAGGACTACGAGGCACTGTTCGACGCGGCACCGGCCGGCCTGCTGCGGGGCGAGTCGACGCCGTTCTACCTCTACCGCCATGATGCGCAGCGCCGCATCAAGGAACTCGTGCCGGGCGCAAGGCTGATCGTCGTCCTGCGTGATCCGGTGGAGCGCGCGCATTCCAACTGGACGCACCTGTGGTCGGCCGGGCTCGATCCGGTCGGCGACTTCGTCCGCGCATGCGCCGAGGAGGAACGCCGCATCGAGGCCGGCTGGGCCGATTTCTGGCACTACAAGGCGCTCGGCCGGTACGGGGAGCAGTTAGAGCATCTGTACACGGTTTTCCCGAGGGAGCAGGTCCTGGTCTTCCGTTACCGGACGCTGCTCGAGCAGCCGGCGACGGTGCTCGACCGGATCTGCGCGTTTCTCCGTGTGCCGCAGGGCGTGGTCACCGAGGTGCCGAAAGAGAACGTCACCGCCCATCCGGACCTGACGCTCCGGCACCGTGCCCTGTCCGCCGGGCTCCGGATCGGCCATGCGATTCCCGGCGTGCCGACCGAGTCGCTGGAGCGGATGCTGCAGCGCGACAGCCCGCCCCGGCGTCCGCTGACCTGGGAGGAGCGACGGGCGCTCATCCCGCATTTCGAGGCGGACATCCGCCTGCTCGAGAGCGTTACTGGCGAGAGCTTCGGCGACTGGGTGCAGCCGCGCGGCGATTCGGGCGGCCTGGTCGGCGCCAGGCCCGCCGGCCAGAGCCAGGCCAAGAACGGGCGCCCGCGGGACTTCTGAGCGGGCACCTCGCGACGCGCGCTCAGCCGCCTGCGCCTCCGGGGCCCGGGCCGCCTCCGCGGGCGGGGGCGGGAACCGGTCCCGGTGCCTCCCGGAGTTCGGTCCTCAGGTCGTGGGCCCCGTCCGCGCGGGTCATCTCGTAATACAGGCGCTCGCGCCCGTCGCCGAGGTCGACGATGGTCAGGTAACGCAAGCCGCCGCCGTAGGGCGATCCGTAAACCGAGCCGACCGCGGTCAGCGTGGCGGGGTCCGGGCCGGTCGCCAGGCCGGTGCGCTCCTCATAGTTTTCCGCGGCGCTGGCCCGCCCGTCGTAGTAGGCGACAACCGCGTCCGCCGTGAACCTGACCGCGCTGACCCGCACGCCGCGCGAGTCCCACTGGCCGGGGCGCGGGCTGAGCGCGGTGCCCTGCCAGGCCCACTCCAGGCCGTCGGCGCTTGAGGCGTACTCGGTGACCATCTGGTCGGCCTCAAGGGGGTCGGCCAGCGGGTGCGTCGAGGCCCACAGATGCCACCGGCCGTCATGATGCACGATCACCGTGTCCTTCACGGCGGTCTTGGTGTCGCCGGGCAGCACGACCTGGCTGTGCCTGCTATCAAACGAGCCAGGATCGGCCGCCTCGATCACCTCCACCCGCCAGTGCTTGGTGCCAGGCGTCGCGCAGCTCACGTAGAGCCGCCAGGTTCCGTCGGCAGTGACGACCAGGGCCGGCCGTTCCAGCGACTCCGCACGGAATTGTTCCTTCGTGACCGTGGCGATGGTCTCGAAGTGCTCCCCATCCGCCGAGCGCGCCAGCACGACCGCGTAACCCCGGCCCTGGCCGATCGGCCGCCGCAGCCGGTAGGCGAGGTAGATCTCCGCGCCGCAGCGGACCGCGCTCGGCGCGCCTGCCCACATGCCGGGGCCGGACCCTGGAGGCGGCACGGCGACGACGGATTGAGCTGGCATCGGGATGCTGAATTGCTGCGCGACCACACCGGAACAATAGGACACCGCGAGCAATGCCGCAGGTAAAGGAGATCGTTTAGCAGGCTGGGCGGCTCGCGGTCACGGCCCGGCCGGGCTGGGGCGCGGCCAAGGCAGGACGTGACGCCGTCGACGGCCGGCCGGATGTGCGACCGGCTGCCGGCCGGGAGCCTCCCGGCCCGCCGGTTCAGCCGCCGGCGCCGATGACGGGTGTGCTCGAGCTAGGTGTGGGCGTCGGGCTACCTGAGGAGGACGGCGTCGTACCGACGGTGGGGGACGAGGTCGAGCCCCGGTGCGGTGTGGCGGATGTCGACGGGCTGGGGGTGGCGGTGGGCGACTGGGTGACCTTCGGTGTGACGGACGGAGACCGCGACTGGTGGCCGACCGTGGGCGAGGTGGCCGGCGTCGTCGGCGACACTGGTGTTCCGCCCTGGGCCGGGGACTGGTAGTCGGAAGGTGGGTACAGGTACAGGTACAACCCGAGAATCGCGACGAAGAAGACGGTGATCACCGCCGTCGATGTGCGGACGGGCAGGTGCTCGCGTAGCCAGGCGCGCATCGGCATCAGCTCGCGCTGGTCGAGTCGGCGACGTCGAGGCTGGTGTGCAGGGTGATCCCCTCGCGCAGGAACACCAGCGTGATCCGGGCCCGGAGAGCACGCCCCACATCGAACTGCTTGCCGGGCAGGGTCCGCGCGACCACCCGCAGGTTGAAGTGGTCCATTTCCAGGCTCTCCACGCCCATGACGTTCGGCTGGTCCAGCAGCAGCGGCTTCATCTCCTCGTCACTGAAAATATCGTCGCAGACCTGGTGCAGGATCTCAGTGACGTGGTTCAGGTCCACGCTGACCGGCACCGGAACGTCGACCACCACCCGGGCCCAGTCCCTGGAGAGGTTCGTCGCCTGCACGATCTGGCCGTTCGGGGTGGTGATCACCTCGCCGTTCAGCGAGCGGATCCGGGTGATGCGCAGCGTCACCTCCTCGACCGTGCCGGTCGCCGGCAGCGTGACTCCTGTTACGTTCAGCCGGACGATGTCACCGTAGCCGTACTGCCGCTCGGTCACGATCAGGAAGCCGGACAGGACGTCCTGAACCACCCGCTGCGCGCCAAAGCCGAGGGCCACCGCAGCGACCGCGCCGGGCGCGATGAAGCCGGATAGCGGGACGTGCAGGGCCTGCAACACCAGCACGCCCACCACGCAGTAGATCACCACGAGCAGGGTCCACGTGATGACCTGGGTGACCGAGTGCCGGTACTTCAGCGCTTCGGAACTCACCAGAGCATCGCCCTGGTCGGCCTTGGCGTCGATGCCCGTGGTGATCCGGTCGCTCACCCAGTTCGCGAAGCGGGTCAGCAGGATTGTGCCGGCCACCAGCAGCACGACCTGGAGCAGGCTCTCGAGCAGGCTGCCGCGCGCCCACAGGCCGACATTACCCAGGTGCGTCACCGCCAGCACCATGCCCATGTCCTCCCCAGTGTCGGTCTCGCCACGGTCAGCGAGAAGACGCTGCCTTGGCCGGGCTGCCAGGTCATGTCCTAACGCCCTTCCCAGGGTACGGGCCCTTCCGACGAGCCGGGACATTCCGGAGATCTCCGCCGCCCAGGTGAGCGGCTATCTCATACGCTGCTCGGGTGGCGATCGACGTGGAACGGGCCCGCCTAGACACGCCCGGCTGCGCGCACGTAACGCATCTCAACAACGCGGGCGCCGCACTGCCGCCCCGGTGCGTGACCGAGGCAGTGGTGGCCCACCTGGAGCACGAGGCACAGGTCGGCGGCTACGAGGCCGCTACGGCGGCAGCGGGCGCGACCGAGCACAGCTACCAGGCCGTCGCCCGCCTGCTGGCTTGCGCACCGGGCGAGATCGCCCTGGTCGAGAACGCCACCCGGGCCTGGGACATGGCGTTTTATTCGCTGGTCTTCTCGCCAGGTGACCGCATCCTCACCTCGCGTGCGGAGTATGCGTCCAATGCCATCGCGTTCCTACAGGTCTCAAGGCGCACCGGCGCCGTGGTCGAGGTCGTCGATGATGACGCGGATGGCCAGCTGGACGTGGCCGATCTCGAGCGCAGGCTGGCTAGCGGCCCCGGGCCGGCCCGGCTGGTGGCCGTCACTCATGTCCCGACCCAGGGCGGCCTGGTCAATCCGGCCGCCGAGATCGGCCGGGCGGCCCGCGCCGCTGGCGTCCCTTATCTGCTCGACGCCTGCCAGTCGGCCGGCCAGCTGCCACTCGACGTCAGCGAGATTGGCTGCGACATGCTCTCGGCGACCGGCCGCAAGTACCTGCGTGGTCCGCGGGGTACCGGGTTCCTTTACGTATCTGACCGGCTGGCCGGGACCCTGGAGCCACCGTTCCTTGACCTGTGGTCAGCTACCTGGACCGGCCCGGGCAGCTTCGAGATCATCCCGGGCGCCCGGCGCTTCGAGAACTGGGAAGGCAATGTGGCCGCCAAGATCGGCCTGGGCGTGGCGGTGGACTACGCCCTCGCGATCGGGCTGCCTGACATAGCGGCCCGGGTGAGCCAGCTGGCCGCCCGGCTGCGCGAGCAGCTGGCGGCGCTGCCCGGGGTCACGGTGCAGGACCGGGGGAGGCGGCTGTGCGGGATCGTGACGTTCACCGTCGACGGCACCGATGCCGGGACGGTACAGCGCCGGCTGTCGGCCGCCGGCATCAACGTGAGCGTATCGGCGGCCAGCTCGGCGCAATTCGACCTGCCCGCCCGCAGGCTCACCGAGCTGGTCCGCGCCTCGGTCCACTACTACAACACCGGCGACGAGCTGGACCGGCTCTGCCAGGCGGTGCGGGTACTCAGATAGCAGCCGCGGGCGGTGTCAGCCGACGCCCGTACCGGCCTGCGAGCGCGCCCGGTAGGAAGCCTTGCGAGCGGCTTTCGCGATCTTCTTGTCGGGGTGATGGCGGCCGAGTACCTCGAGTGCTTCGCGGCTTGCGGGGTTGGCGGACCGCCCCATCAGCCCGAACGCGTATTCCTCGTCGCCGGGCGGGATGGCCCGGCGCAGCACATCCGTGATGTCCTCGCCGTCCAGAGCGTCGGACATGGCCATGATCGTGTCGCTCAGCATGGAGGCCATCTCATCCGGCCCGATCTCCAGGCCAGGCAGCGGATCGACCGCCGGATCGTGCCCGGCGATCTGGTTCAGGGCGACCTTCGCGTAACTGCCGAGCAACGCGTCGTCCAGCGTCTCCCGCCACAACGGCTCGGCGGCCTCCCCGACCGCCATGGCCAGGCTCGTGCCAACCATCCGCTCGGCCGGGCCGCCGTCGGCGGCCGCCTTGACCAGTTCGCGCGCGGCGTCTACCGCTGGCCGCCCGGCGAGCCAGGTCTGAAGTTCCCGCGCCAGTTCATCCTCAGGTGCGTCGAGGCCGAACGCCACCAGGTCCGCCGCGGTCATCTCGGCGGCCGGCGGCAGGAGCGGGATCTCCACGGTGTCCTCGAGTTCAACGCACATCTGCCACATGGCGAGGGCGGTCAGCCGGGCCACATCGTCGTTGACTTCGACCGCTCCGTGGTCGCTCCACCGCTCCAGCAGGAGATCGGCCATCTCACCATGCGCGCGCGTCCACGCGGCGAGCGCCTGGCGGGCGAGCGAGGGGCTGAGGTCGACGGTAGCCAGCTCGTTCATCACTGACCGGCACTCGCCGCGCGGCAGGCCCTCCCCCCTGGCCAGGAACAGGGCCATGGCCAGTCCCGCGCTCGCGCTATCGAGGGCCAGCCCCGCCAGCGACTCGTCGCCGTCCGCATCAATCGCCAGGCTGTCATTGCACAGATGACCGAACGCCGCCGCCCAGGTGCCGATCACCTCGTCGTCGGTGCCGTCCGGCCATTCATCAGCCGCCTCGCCCAGTTCGGCGGTCACGTCGTCGTCATAAAGGAATTCTGCGCAGCAGGCCAGGTGCCACGCCTGAAGCAGCGCCGGCACGTCATCCAGGCCGGCCGGGGCAGCCGGAACGTCGACCCCCAGTAGCCGCGCCGCGACGGCCAGGTCCGCAGGGAGCAGTTCACCTTCTTCGGTCAGCTCCCTGCCCTCAGCCCACACGGCCAGTGCCCGGACGCTGGCGAGCAGCCGGCTCTGCCGGGCCGCGGACGCGAGTTCCGCCTCGTCGGGCAGGCGCAGCCCGGGCAGCCGGTCCGGCAGCCCGAACCCCTCCCTGATCGCTGCGCCCCCATCGGGATCGCCAGCAGGCATCCAACCGCCGCCTGGCCCGACAGCCGGCCCCTGCGCGTTGCGACCAGCAAGCCATCGATCCGGTATATCTGCAGGCATGCGCGTCACAATATCGAGACCGGCCCGGCGAACTGTCCCCTTTCGCCGTTCTGGAACCGGAAAAAGGATTGGCGCCGCAGCGAGACCGAGTTCACGTTGACCCCACAGGTCACGCTGATCTCACAAGCCGCCGCCTCGCGCCTCACGGTCATCGCTTTCGTGGGTGCGGCGAAGGATGCCGCGCTCAAGCAGGCTCTTCGACCGCCAGGGCTGCCTCAGCTGCGAGGCTCGCGGGCAGGCTCTTTACATCAGGGCGCCAGCCCAGTCGCTGAGCTGCCGGAGGTTGCGGACCTCGGTCACCGTGTCGCAGTCGCGCCCATAGTCGCCGATGCGTGAGTCGGTGGTATCCCAGTTCTCGCGCGGCTCGGGATTGAGCCAGTGGATGGTACGCACCCGGCCACGCAGCGCATGCAGCAGATCCTGGCGAGCGGGCCGGTAGTTGGTCCTTCCGTCCCCGCAGATGATAAGGACAGAGTCCCGGTGCACCTCGCCGCCGTACTCATCGATGAAATGCCGGAACATAGCGCCGTAATCGCTGTGCCCGTCGCCGCGCACAACTCCTGGCCGCGATAGGAGGAGCCTGGTGTCGATGACCCCCGGGCTCGACCCCACCAGGTCGGTGACCTCAGCCAGCCCATCGGTGAAGACGAAGGACCGGAGCCGGGGAAGCTCAGCGTGCAGCGCGTGCAAGAGCGACAGGGTGAACTTCGCGAACTCGGCTACCGAGCCCGATACGTCGCAGAGCAGCACCAGCCTGGGCCTGGACCTGCGCCGCTGGCGCCAGGCCGGCTCCATGGGCACGCCCCCGGCGGCCACCGCCCGGCGCATCGTCCTGCGGACATCGAGCTTGCCTGAGCTGTGCATCCTGCGCCGTCGCCGGGCTGACGCGGCGAGCCTACGCGCCAGGGGCCGCACCACATCCCGCATCGCGGCCAGTTCGGCGGGCCCGGCCCGCAGAAAATCCTCGTCGAGGATCGAGTCACGCAGCTGGCTCAGGGACGACTCGAGCCCGCCGAGGTCGGCCAGGCGCGACCGCACCTCGGCGGCGATCTGTGCGCGCAGCTCGTCGACCCGGTCCTGCCGTTCAATCGCCGCCAGGCGGCGGTCAAGCAGAGCAGGCGGCGGCCCGTCGAACCGCATGGCGCGCTGCAGGAGCGAGCTGACATCGAGCTGGCGCAAGACGCGGTACTGGTAGTAGCGCCCCGAGCCTGCTGCGCCTTCGGCGTGCAGGCCCGAGAAGGCCGTGACTGCCTCGGCGGCTAGGTCCTGCAGGCCGGCGGACTTGTCGCCGCGCAGCGCAGCGACCAAGCGGCCCAGCAAGTCCACCTCGGCCACCGGTCCCTGCTCCTGTCCCTCCTGCTGCGCCGCAGCGCCGGCCAGCGGCCCGTCGTGGCGGCCGCCCGCCTGGCCCGACCCGGCCCCCGGGAAGAGCAGGTCGAAGGCGGCCCCGAACGTTGGGATGTCGGCGGCTCGCTTGACCAGCGAGATCATCAGCAGCCGGCGCAGGCGGCCTCGGTCAAGAAGATCAGCATCGCGGACCGCGCGCAAGGCGTCGGTGAGCTCGACGATCGAGACGTCCAGGCCCAGCCGCCTCAGTTGGCGGGCGAACTCGACGAGCATCTCAAGGAGCACATCGGCGAGCACGCTCGTTTCCTCATCGCCCAGCCTGCCCGCTCCGCCGGCCCGGCCGCTCGCTCCCCCGCCGGCCCGGCCGCTCGCTCCCCCGCCGGCCCGGCCGCTCGCTCCTTGGCCGGGCAGCGCGCTCGTTACCTCGTCGGCCTCGCGGCTACCATGCTCGACCATGGACGACAGCGTAGAAGTCACGGCTTCTCCGGAGCCAGGGCTGTCCGCAGCCAGGCGAGGGATCGCGCTGAGTGTCGTCGTGGACGGCCGATTCACCGCGGCGCGCGCCGTCGAGATCGCGGGGCTGGTCGCACGGCTCGGGCTGACCGGAATTTGGATCCGGCAGCCGCCGCTGAGCAGCGCGCCGGCCGCCAGTCCCGGGGTCCAGCTCACCCAGCTGCGGACGGCGGCGGGGAGCGCCGCCGTCGGCCTGATTGTCCAGACGGATCTCCTCGGCCCGGCCGTGCTCGATGCGCTGACCATCGACGACCGGAATGGCCGCAGAGCCGGGGTAGTCCGCCTCGCGCTGTCCGGGTCGCCAGCCGGGCTGGCGCCCTGGCGGCAGGTGCTGGCCGGCCTGCCGACCGCCCTGCCGGGTCAGATCGCCATGCCGCCCGCCGATGGCAGCCAACTGGCGCCCGCCGACAGCGGCCCGCCAGCCCTGGCCCACACCGGCCGGCCCGCCCTGGCCGACACCGGCCGGGCCGCGCCCGCCGACCCGGAGAGCCGCCGCCACGCCGTGTTCGTGCCGCTGCGGCGAGGCCGTGACCTTGATGCCGCCGTCAGCGCTGCGGCAGCGGGGGCGGCCGGCCGCCCGGTGCTGGCCGAGGTCTCGGTGTCTGTGGGCAGGACCACCGCGGAGGCGAGTGCCCGGGCGGACGCGGATGAGGTGTTCAGGATCATCGGCCACCCGGAGCGGCAAGGCCTGTTCGGCACCCTCGAGGAGTGCCAGGCGACCGCCGCGCGACTGGCTCACCTCGGTGCCGCCGAACTCGTCTGCTACCTCCCCTGGACCGGCGACCTGCCAGACGTCCTCGCTCAGCTCCGGGCCATCGCCGTCGGCGCTGGCGTGCTCCGCCACGGTGAGCCGCCGTCGGCTCCGCCGCCGCCCCCGGCAGGCTGGGGCGGCCGCCGGCCGAGGTAATCGTCAGGCTCGGCCCGTCGACGCAGGCCATGGACGTCGCGGACGCGGGGAACCTGGTGCCGATGTCCACCTGCACGCATCCAGCGCGCGGCCCCAGCGCCCGATGCAGCCGCGCTACCGGATCATCCTTGACGAACCTGCCATGCCTCCACAACACTGACTTTTACCCGCACATGTGTCCGCATAGTGAAACTGGAGTGGCCGTGGCCTATGTGACACGTCTGGCGTCGCTGGACAGCTACGAGAAGGGTGCCGTCGAGGTCATCGACGATGATCCCAAGAACTACGCGTTTTCCAACATCTTCGAAGTGGCGTCGCACGCCAGGCCATTCGAGCAGATCGCCGTGGCGAAGAACTTTGAGTATGTGCTCGAGGCGGTGCGGGTGGAAGGCACATCGAGCTGGCGCACATGCGCGCATGACCAGAGCGCACTGGTTCTCGATGGCGAGGTGGAATTCACGCTGCGGACCCGGGCGCAGGAGTTCGCGCTGCCCGATCTTGGCTCGGTGGGAATGCCCGACGAAGCCGCCGGGACGCTGGTGGGCCGCGTGATCGCGCGGCGCGGGCACCTCACCCTGCTTCCGGCGGGGCGGGCCTACCGGTACGCCTCCGCGAAGCCGGCCGTGATCTTGATCCAGACCGCCGAAGGCGCCGACACCCAGTACCGCTGGGCCGAGATCTGCCAGACGGCATGACAGCCCAGACGGCATGACAGCCCAGACGGCATGACAGCTGAGCACTGGACCGTTGAGCACTGGAGGATGCAGCGATGACCGCCTCTGACACCCATATGGCCAGCGAGGTACACGAGCCCAACGACTTCGGCTACCGGAGCTTCGCCCTCGGCGAGTTCCTGTTCAGCAGGGACGAATATTTCGCGTACGTCAACTGGCCTACCGGCCGCCACGTGATGAGCGCCGACGCGTTCCTGCGGGCCCTGCAGCGCGACGTCGCCTGGGATTTCTTCTACGGCATCGTCAACTTCGACGGCGTGCTCGGCACAATGAATCACTACGGCACCGTCGATTTGTTCGCCGGGCGGTACAACGACGCCTTCCGCAAGGCGGAACTCGATCATGTGGAGACCATCGACACGCCGCTGATCAGGGAGACCTTCAAGGCCATCCTCGCCGACTGGACCAACGCGAGCTTCGACCCGTTCGCCAGCCCGGAAGAGACCGGCTCCGCGTTCGGGCCCAAGAACGGTGACAACATCGCCGCGATCACCCGGCACCGGGTGACGGCGGAGCGGATGGTGTCGCTGCCCGGCGACGAGGGGCTGCGCAGCGACGACAACGGCCATCCCATCAACCGGATGTTCGCCGACGTGGCTCAGGACGAGCCAGAGATTCACGCGGAGCCGGGGTTCGAGCAGGAGGTCGGGTCGTTCAACCTGTTCGCCTACCTCTCCAGGTCCCCGGTGACCTGGAATCCCAGCGTGGTGAGCGTCTGCCGGGAATCGCTGTACTGCCCGACGACCGAGGAGTACATCCTGCCCATCATCCACGGCAATGACCGGGCCGAGTGGTTCGTGCAGCTCTCGGACGAGATCATCTGGGACGTCGAGGACCGGGACACCGGCCGCAAGCGCGCCAAGGTCATCATGAAGGCGGGTGACGTGGCGGCGATGCCCTCCGACATCCGGCATCAGGGCTACTCACCCAAGCGGTCCATGCTGCTGGTCTGGGAGAACGCGAGCCCTAAGATCCCTGAGCTGATCAGCAGCGGCCAGTTCCCCACGCAGCCGGTGGAGTTCTGACCGGTGCAGACCAAGCTCTATATCGACGGCGATTTCGTCGACGGGCTGGCGGGCGGGACGATCGAGGTCGTCAATCCCGCCGACGGCAGCGTCCTGGCCAGCGTGGCGGAAGCCAGGGCGGAGGATGTCGACCTGGCGGTCGCGGCGGCCCAGCGGGCGTTCCGCGGCTGGGCCAAGACCTCCGCCGCCGACCGGGGCCTGCTGCTGCTGCGGCTGGCCGACGCGATCGAGGAGAACGCGGCTGACCTGGCCCGGCTCGAGTCGCTCGACACCGGGCACCCGATCAGGGATACCCGTCTGCTCGACGTGCCCCGCACCGCAGCCGCGTTCCGCTACTTCGGCGGTATCGCCGACAAGTACCAGGGCTCAGTCGTGCCCGTGGAGCAGGGCTTCCTCAACTACGTGCTGAGGGAGCCGGTCGGCGTGGCCGGATCCATCGTGCCGTGGAACTTCCCGCTGATGTTCACCAGCTGGAAGCTAGGCCCGGCCCTGGCCGCCGGCAACACGGCCGTCCTCAAGGCCGCCGAGCTGACGCCCATGACCAGCCTGCGGCTGGCCGAACTGGTCGCCGAGGTGGGCTTCCCGCGCGGCGTGGTCAACATCGTCCCCGGCTTCGGCCATCTTGCGGGCGCCCGGCTGGCCGCCCATCCGGGCGTGGGCAAGCTCTCGTTCACCGGTTCCACCTCGACCGGCCGGCAGATCGTGGCGGCCAGCGCCGGGAACCTCAAGAAGCTCCAGCTTGAGCTGGGCGGCAAGGGCGCGAACATCGTCTTCGACGATGCCGACCTCGCCGCGGCGGTCCGAGGCTCGGCATTCGGCATCTTCCATAACCAGGGGCAGGCGTGCATCGCCGGCTCGAGGCTGATCCTGCACGAGCGGATCGCCGACGAATTCCTGGCCGCCTTCCTGGCCGTCGCGCGCCGGATCCGGCTAGGCGACCCGCTCGACGAGGCGACCCAGATGGGACCGCTCACCTCGGCCGCGCACCGGGACCGCGTGCTCGGCTACATCAAGGTCGCCGCAGACGAAGGCGGCGAGGTGCTCACCGGCGGCCAGCCGCCGGACAACCCCGCGCTGGCCGGGGGCTTCTACCTGGAGCCGACCGTCGTCCGAGCCGCGCCCGGTGACCGGGTCTGCCGCGAGGAGGTCTTCGGCCCGTTCGTCACGGTCACCACCTTCGGAGACGATGACGAGGCGATCGCCATCGCCAACGACGGCGAGTATGGGCTGGGCGGCGGCCTGTGGACCGCAGACCTGTCCCGCGGGCACCGGATGGCCGGCGCGATCCGGGCCGGCATGGTCTGGGTCAACTCCTACAAGAGGGTGAATCCCGGCTCCCCGTTCGGCGGCGTCGGCCTGTCCGGCTACGGCCGGGAGATGGGATTCGAGGCCATGCAGGAGTACACCCAGGCCAAGTCGGTCTGGATCAATGTGGATGGCGGAGTTCCTGACTGGTACGGCCGCTGATTCCGGTGGCCGGCCACGTTGCGGTGCGAGGCGCCGGGCCGGCGACGCTGACGTTCGTCCGGCAGTCGTGGCCTGCGCGCCATGGCGCCGGGACCGCGGTGGCGGCCGGGAACGCGGTGGCGGCCAGGACCGCGGTCGCGGCCAGGACCGCGGTCGCGGCCAGGACCGCGGTCGCGGACGGGACCGACGAGCGCGGGCCATCGTGAGCGGCAGGTTCGGCGCGGCGGCCTCGATCAGGGATGAGCTCAGGGCGGCGGGCTATCTCGCCGACGAGGTCATCGCCGACGCACTCTTCCTGGCTGACCGGCTCGGCAAGCCGCTGCTGATCGAGGGACCCGCCGGGGTCGGTAAGACCGAGCTGGCCAAGACCGCGGCCGCCGTCACGGGCGCCCGGCTGCTGCGCCTGCAGTGCTACGAGGGCCTTGACGAGGCCAAGGCACTGTATGAGTGGAACTACAAGAAGCAGCTGCTGCGCATCCAGGCGGGCAGCGAGGAGTCCTGGGACCAGACCGAGGCCAACATCTTCACCACGGACTTCCTGCTCGAGCGCCCACTCCTGGCGGCCATCCGGGCCACCGATCCCGTCGTGCTCCTGATCGACGAGGTCGACCGGGTCGAGGTCGAAACCGAGGCTCTCATGCTGGAAGTTCTCTCCGACTTCCAGGTGTCGATCCCCGAACTCGGCACCCTGACGGCCCGGCAGGCGCCGCTGGTGTTCCTGACCTCCAACGCCACCAGGGAGCTGTCCGACGCGCTCAAGCGGCGCTGCCTGTACCTGAACCTGGACTACCCGGATGCCGACCGCGAGCGGCAGATCATCGAGCTGCGCGTCCCAGGGATCCGCGCCGCGCTGGCCGCCCAGGCGGCCCGGATCGTTCACGCCCTGCGCTCGTTTGACCTGCAGAAGCCGCCTAGCATCGCGGAAAGCGTCGACTGGTCGAGGAGCCTGGTCCTGCTCGGTGTCACCGAGCTCGACGCGGCTTCGATCCGGCGGACCCTGCCCGTGCTGATTAAGAATCGCGGCGACATCGACCGGGTGACCACCGAGCTTGATCTCGCGGGCTCGGCCGGGAAGGAGGCCCATCAATGGCTGCGATGACCCCGGGCCAGCTCACCGGGCAGGTCCTGGCGGCCTACGACGCCACGCCCGATCCGCGCCTGCGCGAGCTGCTCGGCGCGCTCGTCAGGCATCTGCACGAGTTCGCCGTGGAAACGCGGCTGACCCCGCAGGAGTGGCTGGCGGGCGTTGAGTTCCTGACCGCCACCGGCCGCAAGTGCGACCACCAGCGGCAGGAGTTCATCCTGCTCTCCGATGTGCTCGGTCTTTCTTCGCTGGTCGACCTGCTGAACGCGGCCGGCGGCGCGACCGAGTCGACCGTCCTCGGCCCGTTCTACGTGCCCGGCGCCCCGCGGCGCCAGCTGGGCGAGCAGATCGGGCGCCCGGAGGACGGCAGTCCCGCCTTGGTGCGCGGCCGAGTGACCAGCCAGGCCGGCCAGCCGCTGGAGGGCGCCTCCCTGGACGTCTGGCAGGCCAGCGGCAACGGCCTCTACGACACCCAGGACCCGCAGCAGCCGCCGTTCAACCTGCGCGGCATTTTCCAGGCCGACCCCGATGGCCGGTTCGAGTTCCGCACCGTGCGGCCGGTCAGCTATCCGGTACCGGTCGACGGCCCGGTCGGCGGCCTGCTGCGCAGCTCGGGCCGGCACGGCTGGCGCGCGGCCCACATTCACGCCATCGTCTCGGCGCCCGGGCATCGTCCGGTCACCACCCACATCTTCGATGCCGAGAATCCGTACTTGGACAGCGACACCGTCTTCGGCGTGAAGGACTCCCTGATCAGGCGCTTCCGGCCAGCCGGCCCAGGCGACCCCGCCGACGTCGAATACCTCGCCGAGATGGACTTCGTCCTTGCCGAAACGGACCGGGAACCAGCCGGAACATGATCGAGCACCGGTCACCACGCGTAGCGGTTAGGCCGTTTACCTGATTACGGCGGAACCTAAACGGGGAGTTCGCACCACCTGTGACGGTGGTGGCGGGTCGCTCGAAAACAGGACGCTCTTGCGTCACTGTGGCCCCAGAAATCACTCTCCGTGCCGGAGGACACGACTAGCTGCCTGATGGATTCCCGAATTCATCAGGGAATTCCTAGCGGATTCCCGAATTCATCAGGCTCTGCCCCGGGCTCCTGCCCCCGCGCCAGTCGCCTTCCCGGGCCTGTCGCTGTCGCGGGCCTGTCGCTGTCGCGGGCCTGTCGCTGCCGCGGGCCTGTCGCTGCCGCTGGTCAGCTGCCCGGGCCGCAGCTCAGAGCACGGTGTCGAGGATCTGCCTGGCCTCTTCCTGGATGCGGGCCAGCTGATCAGGTCCCTGGAAAGACTCGGCATACAGCTTGTAAACGTCCTCGGTGCCGGACGGCCGGGCGGCGAACCAGCCCGAGGCGGTGATCACCTTCAGGCCACCGAGCGGCTCGCCGTTGCCCGGCGCGGTGGTGAGGCGCTCCAGCACCGGCTCGCCGCCCAGCTCGTCCGCGCTGACCTGATCAGGGCTGAGCCTGGCCAGGGCCGCCTTCTGCTCCCGGGTGGCCGGGGCGTCGATCCGGGCGTACGCGGGGTCGCCGAGCGTGGCGGTCAGTTCCCGGTAGCGCTCGGCCGGCGTGCGGCCGGTGACGGCGGTGATCTCGGAGGCGAGCAGCGCCAGGATGATGCCGTCCTTATCGGTCGTCCAGACCCGCCCGTCCTTGCGCAGGAACGAGGCCCCCGCGCTCTCCTCGCCGCCGAAGGCGACGGAACCATCCAGCAGGCCGGGCACGAACCACTTGAAACCGACCGGCACCTCCAGCAGGCGCCGCCCGGCAGCCTGCGCCACCCGGTCGATGATCGACGAACTCACCATGGTCTTGCCGACCGCGGCTCCGGCCGACCAGCCCTCCCGGTGCCGGTAGAGGTAGTCGATGGCCGCGGCCAGGTAGTGATTGGGGTTGAGCAGGCCCGCGTCCGGAGTCACGATGCCATGCCGGTCGGCGTCGGTGTCGTTGCCGGTCGCGATGGCGAACTCGGCCCGCCGGCCGATCAGCGAGGCCATCGCGTACGGCGACGAGCAGTCCATCCGGATCCGGCCGTCCCAGTCCAGGGTCATGAACCCGAAGGCCGGATCCACCCCCGGGTTCACCACGGTCAGGTCGAGCCCGAACCGCTCCCCGATCTCACCCCAGTAGCCGACGCTGGCCCCGCCCAGCGGGTCAGCGCCGATCCGCACCCCGGCGGCCCGCACCGCGTCCAGGTCCAGCACCGCAGGCAGCCCGGATACGTACTCATCGAGGAAGTCGTGCCGTCCGGCGGACGCCTTGGCCGGCGCGTAGTGAATCCTGCGGACCCCGGTCAGCCCGCCGCGCAGCAGCTCGTTGGCCCGGTCCTGGATGACCGAGGTGATCTGGGTGCCCGCGGGCCCGCCGTCGGGCGGGTTGTACTTGAAGCCGCCATCTTCGGGCGGGTTATGCGACGGAGTGACCACGATCCCATCGGCGAGGCCATCCGCGCGGTCTTCGTTATAGCTCAATATCGCGCGCGAGAGCGCGGGTGTCGGCGTGTAACCGTCCCGTGAATCGATCAGTACCCGCACGTCGTTGGCGGCGAGTACCTCGAGCGCGGTGGCGAAGGCCGGCTCGGACAGCGCGTGCGTGTCGCGGCCCATGAACAGCGGGCCGGTGATGCCGCTGCGAGCCCGGTACTCGCAGATGGCCTGGGTGGTCGCGGCGATGTGGTCGTCGTTGAACGAGACCCGTAGCGCCGACCCGCGATGGCCGGAGGTGCCGAAGGCCACCTGCTGGCCCGGCTCGGCCGGATCCGGGTGCAGAGCGTAATACGCGGTCACCAGCCCGACGACATCGACCAGGTCGGACTGGGCCGCCGGCTGTCCGGCCCGATCATTTACCTGCACGGGCTACTCCTCCTGCCGGGTTATGGTCGTTAGACGACCAAGCGGACGGGACGGACCGAGTGACACTGCGTCGAGGAGCAATCAGGGGGGCCTCCAGGTAACCCTAGAACGCCAGGCGGCCGATCTATAAGGCGGCATGGCCAGCCGCTGGTGATCGATGGCGGGCAGGCCGGGCGCGGGGACCAACGGCTCTACTAGCGGGCCGGTGTCGGGCGGTTGGCTAGATGTTGGTGCGGGGAGATGAGCGTCATGGCACGAAAATCAGCGGGCGGTGACGCGGGCTTCCCGGGAGTGCCCGGCGTCGCGGGCGGGCGTCGGCCGCGCCGTAACGCGGGCCGCCGCCCGGGTGGCAGCCCAAGACATGAAACGAGGTCAGGGGGCTGGGCTGACGATCAGGAGGCATCCGGCTACACCACTTTGGACGCGCTCCTGTCCCCCGAGCTCCCGCTGCTGGCCGGGCGGTACCTGCTCACCGAACTGCTGAGCGAGCAGGATGAGTCGGCGATCTGGAAGGCGACCGATGAGTCTTTGGCCCGCATAGTCGCCGTCCACACGTTCGTCCCCGGAGCCCGCCGGGCGACCGCGGCCGTCGAGGCCGCCCGGTCAGCCGCCCAGCTGAGTGATCCGCGGCTGGTCGGTGTCTTCGACGCCGATGATCGCGCCGACCAGCCCTACATCGTCACCGAATGGCCCTCCGGCGAGCGGCTCGATCAGGTCATCGCGGCCGGGCCGCTCGAGCCGGTGCGCGCGGCCGAGGTCATCGAGGCGGCGGCCGAGGCCCTGACGGTTGCGCACGCGGCCGGGCTGGCCCACCTGTGTCTCACCCCTGACGTACTGTGGTGGAACCGGTGGGGCGAGGTGAAGATCAGCGGGCTGGGGATCGAAGCGGCGATCACCGGGGCGGCCGAGAAGCTAGCCGAGGGTGACAGCCTGGCCGCTGCCGATACCCGTGGCCTCGCCCGGCTGCTGTACGCCGCGCTCACCGGATACTGGCCGGGCCCCGAGCAGACCCTGCTTCCGGCAGCGCCGCGATCGGGCGGGCGCGCGGATAGTCCCGGCCAGGTCAGGCCCGGGCTGCCCGGTGACGTCGACGCGCTAACCTGCCGGGCGCTGTTCGGCGAGGCCAACGGCTACGGGCCGCCGATTCTCAGCCCGGCCGGGCTGGCCGTCGCGCTGGGCGCGATCGCGCACCCCAGCGAGGACACCCAGCCGCTCGGTTCGGTGCCGTCCTATACACAGCCCTTCGCTGCGGTGCCCGCCGACTTTCCGCCGGCCGAAACGTCACCGCCGACCCTGGTGTGGCCGTGGGCGGCACCCCCTTCCCCGGCCTCGGCCGCCGCACCCGCACCACCGGCTGCGCCGGACACCTGGGCCACCACACCACCCCCGCCAGGCTGGCCCGAGGCCTGGACCACCGCACCCGCACCTGCACCGCCCGAGCCGTCGGACACCTGGGCCACCACACCACCCCCGCCAGACTGGCCCGACGGCTGGGCCACCGCGCCCGCCCCGCCACCGCCGGACGCGCCGGCTACCGATACCGCGTCAGCGGACGCTGCGGCGACCGCTCCACCCGCGGAGACCACAGAGATCCCGGTCATCGCGTCCTGGCCGCCGGAGACGCCGGGGACTCAGGCCAGCGAACCCGCTCCGCCAGAAGCCCCGGCGCCCATCCCCGCGTCACCGGACGCTCAGCCATCGCCGAGCACCTCGGAGGCACCGGACGCCCTTGACGCCTGGGCAGCCGCTCCCGCGTGGCCGGATACCCCAGAAATCTGGCCAGCCGCCGCCGCGCCACCCGACACCCCCGACATCTGGCCAGCCACCGCCCCCCTAACCGATGCCCCCGACATCTGGCCAGCGGCGCCCCCGGGCACACCCGACATCTGGCCAGCCGCAGCACCACCAGAAACCCCCGACGCCTGGCCAGCTACCGCCGCCGCGCCGCCGGAGCCCGACGCCTGGGCTACCCCTGCGACACCACCCGGCACTTCCACACCCCCGGACGCTCCGGGCACCTGGGCAACAACCGCCGCCGCGCCGCCAGGGCCCGACGCCTGGGCCGGCCCTGCCGAACTACCGGTCCCGCCGGTGCCGCCAGAGCCTGACGCCTGGGCCGCTCCTGCCGAACCACCGGGCCCTTCGGCGCCGCCAGAGCCCGACGCCTGGGCCAGCCATGCCGAACCACCGGTCCCGTCGGCGCCGCCGGAGCCCGAGTCCAGGGAGACAATCGCCGCCGCCCCGCCGGGCGGCCCGGGAACGACTCCCGTACCGATGGTCTTCCCGCCGCTCGCCCCGGTGCGCCGCGACACCCCGTCCGACTCTGCGGCCCCCGAACCGGCGCCCGCCAGGCAGGGCCCGCCGCTACTGTCGGTCCTTTCGGCAAAGCTTGGCAGGGCAGCGTCGCATACCCGCACGGCTGCGCGGGAAAAGAGCAAATCGCTGCCGCGACCGGCCAGTCTGCCCCGGCTCCCAGCGGTGCCCGACGCGATGGCCAAGCCGCTACGCGTGGCCATCGTCATACTGATCCTCGCGGTCAGCGCGTTGCTCGGCTGGCTACTGGGCCACGGCGGGGGCACGGCGACGTCGGCGTCGGCCGGCCACCACCCGGCCGGCGCCACGGCGCCAGCCGGCGCCACGGCGCCAGCGGGCGCCGTCCCCCGGATCCGCACGCTGGCGCCAGTGTCCGCCGCGTCCTTCGACCCCTACGGCAGCGGTCAGAACAACCGGCTGGCGCGGCTGGCCATCGACGGCAACCCGGCCACGGCCTGGCACACCGAGTGGTACGCCAGCGCCAAGTTCGGGAACCTGAAGCCCGGTACCGGCCTGCTCATCGACATGGGCCGGGCAGTCACGATCACCAGTGCCCGGATCACCCTCGGCCGCGCCACCGGCGCCAAGTTCGAAATGCGCGTCGGCACGAGCGCGACCTCGCTGGCGGACCTGCGTCCCGTCGCACGGGTAACCGGCGCCGGTGGCCAGGTTCACCTGCGGCTGGCCAAGCCAGCTCACGGACGTTACGTGCTGATCTGGTTCACCAGGCTGCCTCCCGACTCCTCCGGCACCTACGAGGTCAGCGTCTACGATGTCCGGCTCCAAGGAGTGCGCTAACCCGGCAGCATCAGGCACGCCGACGCCGAGTCCATAGTGATCTTGGCGACTTCTCAGCGATATGAGGCTGTCGCACAACTGACTCCGGGGTCGCCCAGGTGGAGCGAACGAACCGCTTTGAGGCCCGACTTGGCCATCTGAGTGGAGATCAACTGGTCGACACGCCGTCCCAGATGAGCTTGACTTTTCAAGATCACGAGTTGTGCGACAGCCTCGATATCAACTGGGAAGTCGCCTAGATCATGGAATCGGCTGAGCCGCTCGGCCGGGCGGGCGGCTGCGTGGAGACATCGGCATCGCGCCCGGCCCCGCGGTGTCGGCGGTCCTTACCTACCGGCTGGCCACGTACTGGCTGCCGGTCGTACCCGGATGGATCTGCTGGCGGTTCATGCAGCGGCGAGGCTACCTGTGAGCATCCGCCCGGCCCGGGGCGCCCCATCTGCAGGATCACGTACCGGTGGCCAGAGCGGGCTATGCTCCAGCGATGGCCGACGATGTCGAACTCATCATCCAGGTGCCGCGGGATAGCGCGGTGGACCGTCAGCTTCGCGAGGATCCGCCGCTGGCCGTTTCCAGCGGCCGGGCAGTGGTCGAGCGGCTGCCCGCTGACGAGGAGGGCCGGCTCTTGCCGCCGGAGGCGGGCGAGCTGGTCCTGTCCGTCCTGTCACCCGAGGCACTGTCGCGCGAGGCCGATCAGGTCAAGGATGTGATCAAGCGAGCCGCTGCCGACGGCGAGCCGCTCGTCGTGCTGGTGGCGGCCGCCGAGGAACTGCGCGGCGACGAACTCGCCGCGGTGCTTGACGCGGCCGCCCGCACGCAGCGGCCGGTACTCCTGCGCGTGCTGGGCAGCGCCTGACGCTTTGCCGCGCGCCCGGCTGGCCGCCGCCCGATGGCGGCCGCGCCGAGCAGCGCCAGGGACGACTCGGCCCAGTTTGCCCGCAGCGCCTCCCACCACTTAGCCTTCTCGCTGGTCTTGGGCGTGCGGAGGAATGCCGCTTTGCGGGCGAACAAGCCGAGCACCGAGGCCCGGGCCACCACCAGCGAGGTCGACTGCCCGATAAAGAACGCGCCGATCGCATCCCGCCACGACGCGCCGGTCCCGCGGCGCAGCAGCGCCACCGCCCTGACCAGCCCCAGCGCCACCAGCACCGGGACCGTGGCCACCAGATGCTGAGTGCATCCGCAGGATCTGGATGCCACCGAAACACCACCGGTAGCGCTGGCCCTTGAGCGCCTCGAAGGTGAGCGGCATGATTCCCTTTCCCTAGGACTCGCCGACATACAGCCCGGTCCAGCCGGCCTGCAGCAGCCGCAGCGAAAGCTCGGCGTCCTCGGTGATGCACCACTCATCCCAGCCGCGGAGCTGCTCGAGCACCACCCGTCGGATGAGCCCCATCGTGCCGGCGAAGATCGCGCCGTCCCGCTCGTTGCGCGAGGGCTCCGAGACGGCGAAGAAGTACTCGTACGAGTAGTACAACCGGCGGTAGTAGCGCGCGTGCGACCAGCCGCAGTAATCCTGCGGGGCCTGGGTGAAGCCGACCCAGCTCTCGGCGAAGAGCGGGGCGCAGCGGCGCAGGAAACCCCCGCGCCAGCTGGTAGTCGGAGTCAACGACCCCGATCACTTCGGCGGCTGCCACAATCCCGGCCAGCACGAGCGCAGCGAGCACGGCACGGTCCCCCGCTGTTTCGCGATCAGTAGCCGCAATCTAGTCGCCGGCCGCCGCGGCGTGGACCTCAGCCGGTCAGGGCGGCGTCACGGGATTGCCGCTGGCCACCAGCCCGGGTGGCCAGCGGCAGCCGGATCACGAACTCGCAGCCGATCCCGACGTTGCGGACGCCGATCTGGCCCGAGTGAGCCTCGATGATGCCACGGGCAATGCTGAGGCCCAGGCCCGCGCCCTCGGCAGGCCCTGGCGTGCGGGCCGGTTCACCTCGGAAGCCGACGTCGAAGACCCTGGTCAGATGCTCGGCCGGGATTCCGCCGCAGCAGTCGGAGACGCTGACCTTCGCCACGTCGAACTCCTCGCGGCCCAGTACCACGACGGCGCCCTCCGACGGCGTGTGCCTGATGGCATTGACGACCAGGTTCCGCAGGGCGCGGCCGATCTCGGCGGTGTCAGCCAGGACGGGCCTGCGGGCGGCCCAGGAGCCGCGCAGCTGCACCCCCTTGGCGCGGGCGAGAGGCTCGGCGCTGGTGAGGGCCTCGCTGATCAGCTCACCGAGGCCCACCGGGCGGCTGCACAGCCGGAGCGCTCCGGCATGGATGCGGGAGAGCTCAAACAAGTCATCGATCATCAGCGTGAGGCGGGCCGTCTCCTTGCGGATCTGCGTGTGATACCGGCCGACCGTCGGATAATCACTGACGACGCCGTCCTCCAGGGCCTCGGCCATCGCGCGCAGGCCCGCCAGCGGCGCCCGCAGATCATGGCTGACCCAGGCGACCAGCTCCCGGCGGCTGGCCTCAAGCGCCCGCTCGCGGGCCCTGGCCGCAGCGAGCCGCTCATGCGCGGTGGCGAGCGCGTCCGACAAGCCGGCCAGTTCGGCAGGCAGCACGGCCGACGGCCGACGGTAGGCACCGCTGCGGCCCACCTCCTGTACCGCGTGCAGGAGCGTACGGCTGGCCGCCGAGACGCGCCGGCCCACCAGCAGCGAGACAGCGAAGCCCGCCACGCCGGCGATGACGACTACCGCGATCACCACGCTGAGGTCGCCCTGGGAGATGAACATTTCCCTGGCAATCACCACGACGCCGGCCAGCGTCGCCGCGACCGTGACGGCCGCGATGACCGTCAGGCTGGTGGCAACGGAGCGGGCCGCCAGCAGCCGTAGCGTCACCAGCCCGACCGCCGCCGCCGCGAGCGCGATCCCGGCGACCGTGTAGCTGAACATCCACAGGTTCGACGCCGAGATCATGGCTTACCCGGCTCATACCGGTAGCCCACGCCCCAGACGGTGGCAATCCGCCGGTCCCGGGCCGGCCCGGTCTGGAGCTTCTCGCGGAGCCTGCGCACATGCACGGTGACCGTGGAGGTGTCACCGAACGACCAGTTCCACACCTGCTCGAGCAGGTCCTCACGGGCGAACGCCTGCCGCGGATGACGCATGAAGAACACCAGCAGGTCATACTCCCGCGAGGTCAGCGCCAATGGCGCCGAGCCCAGCTCGACCTGATGAGCGCCCAGGTCAACCCGGAGGTCACCGTCGCTGAGAACGCCCAGGGACGGCGCGGCGCGCGGAACTCCGCCCCTCGCCCGGCAGAGCACCGACCTGACCCGCAGGGTGAGCTCGCGGGGGCTGAACGGCTTGGTGACGTAGTCGTCGGCGCCCGTCTCGAAGCCAACTACCTTGTCGGTCTCCTCGCCGAGCGCCGTGAGCATAACGACCGGGATCGGCCATTGCTCACGCAGCCGCCTGCACACCTCCAGGCCGCTCATGCCCGGCAGCATCAGGTCGAGTATGACCAGGTCCGGCGGCTCTTCCTCGATCCGGCGGAGCGCCGCGTGGCCGTCCGGCATGCACTCGACCTGGTGACCGTCCCGGCACAGGTACCGTCCCACCACGTCGACCAGGGTCTCGTCGTCATCCACGACCATGATCCGGCCGGGCGGATCCGGGTTACTGAGCATTCAGATCCTTTCTATCCGGTCCCCTGGCCGCCCTCCTCCGCCACGGTAACGCCGATCGCGGAGCACGATCGGCGCTTAACGGATAAGTCACGGATTCGCCGGGGTGGCCGTCGGGAAGTCACGCCGACAGGGCGGCCGGATCCTCGCGCCGGCCGCCCCGCTGCCTCACCGTCCTACCAAGGACCCTGGCCTACCAGGGACCCCCTGGCGGCGGCGAGGTGCCCGGCGCCGGGGCCGTCGGCGTGCCCGTCGGCATCGGCATCGGCGTGCCTGTCGGCGTGGAGGTGGGCATGCGCGTCGGCGTGGAAGTCGGCATGCCCGTCGGCGTCGCTGTCGGCGTCATGCCCGGCATCATGGACTGGGTCGGCATCGGGGCGGACGGCGCCAGGTGACGGCGCGCCGCCCAGAGCAGGCCGTCGGTGTTGCCGGCCGCATCGGTGTAGAAGCCCACCAGGTCACCGGCGTCGTTCACGCCGTTGATGGTCGTGCTGCCGATGCCCTTGGGGTCGCTCACGGTCTTGAATCCGGTCCGGCGGGACCAGGTGAACCCGTACGTCTTGGCGCTGGAGCCACTTCCGGTGGTGTAGCCGCCGACGACCTCGCCCCGGTCGTTCACCCCGAAGGCCTGGGTCATCGAGGCACCCGGGAAGGCCAGCGTGGTGAACTGACGGGCGGTCTTGAGGAATCCGTCGGTCATACCGCCGGAGGCGGCGTAGAAACCGGCCACGTCACCGCGGTTGTTGATCGCCGTGGCGGTCAGGCTCGGGCCCATCGGACCGGCCGGCGCGCCGGGCACCAGCACCCGCCTGAACTGGCGGGTCATGATGTTGTACTCGTAGCCACGGTTGTTCCCCGCCCTGTTGGTATAGAACCCGACGGCGACGTCGCGGTCATTGACCCCGAGCAGCTGCTGGACCGGCGGCTTCCCCAGGGCGTGCGTGGGGAAGTTCACGCGGTGGAACATGCCGTTCATCGCGTAGAACCCGAAGTTGTTGTTAACCATGTTGGCGTGATTCTGAGTCGAGAAGAACCCGACCGTCACGCCCCGGTCATTCAGCCCGGTGACCTGGGTCTGGACCGCACCCGGGACGTTCTCATTCCAGTACGGCGACCCGCGACCCGACAGGACCAGCAGGTAGCCCTGGTTCGGGTGGCCCTTCGCACCGGAACCGAAATACCCCGCTATCTCGCCGCGGTTGTTGATCCCCAGCAGCTGATTGAACGTAGGGTCATTATTATTGTTAATCGTGCTGAACGACCAGTGACTTCCAGCGCGCCAACCTGGCCAGTGATGACTGCTGGAATCAGACGACAGGCTCATCTTCGCCGAACCACCGGCGACGAGGACACTGAGGATTATCGCGCCCGTGGCGACGACGCTGACGCCGAGCGCCGCCGTGATCGTCAGGCTCTTCCCTGGCCTGCGCCAGCCCGCGCCATAACTTTCATGACTCGTTCTCACTTAGATTCCCTTCCCATGCATCTGATACCTCGCTGTCAGATTGCTCTTTAGCTGGCATCGGGGCTGCAGCTAGGTCGCCCGCTCGTCCGCCAAGTCTTGCGGCCGTAGCGGCCATTCAGCCCACGGTGCAGATCTGATTGCATCAATGACATTAGTGGCGAAGGACCGACATTCAAGCCGAGTCAGCGTCCGCGTCAGCGGATCGTAAGATTTGGCCATGGGCATTCTTTTGTCCCGCTTAACCTTCGCAGGCTGCGAAAGATTAAGCGGGGGACGGCCAGGGTTAACGGAGAGACCGGAGGGCGCCGCGGCCCGCCCGGTGATATCGGGCGGGCCGCAGCTTGCGTCAGGGATAACTTCCGGTGGGTGATGCTCCCGGACGCTACATCCCCGACGGGTTCTGCCGCCTGTGGTGGCGTCCAGGCTGCTCAGGAGGCGTCGGCACCGACGTCGGACTCGCGGAAGGATCCGTCGCCGTCTGCTGCGCCAGGCTGAACGTGGCGGATGTCGCCGCGCCTGCACCATCGAGCGTGACGGTCACCGGGTTGGTCAGCCCGTAGTCCTGGCAGCTGAGGTTGGCAAAAGACATGCTCAGCCGGTTCGCCATGAAAGTGAGCAGGTTGTCGCCGACCGAAGGGACCGGCGAGGAGCCCGTGGCCAGCAGTGCCTGGTCGGCGCTCAGGAACGGTGTCTGGATATTGACCATGTTCTGGCAGAAGGTCGCCGGGCTGTCAGCCGCATTGTTCGCCGCCGAGATTGTCGGCTGGCCAATGTTGACCCGGTAGAGATTTGTCTTAGCGGCGCTGAACGCATTGTTGACCAGCACCATCTCGTCGTTCTCTGGAATGAGCGCGGCAGGCGACGGGTGACTGGCGGCCGCGGAAAGCTCATCCAGGGCCTGCGAAGTACCGGGAGCGCCGGATTGCGATAGGTCCGGTGCCTCGTAGGGCGTGCAGCCGAGCGTCGGATCGATAAATGCGGTGAGCAGCTTGTTGTCGCTTCCGTTCACGATATCGGTGGCGCCGGGCAGGGCTGCTTCGTTGGCTGCGTTGAACTGTGCCGTCTGCCCGCTCGCGGTGAGCAGGTAGTCGGTCGTCACGTTGTCGCTCGGGTCCTGATCGACGAGATTGAAGTTGCGGGTCGTCGGGCATGGCTGACCCGTCTTCGGGGAGACGCCAGCCGACGGCACGATGAGCTTGCCTTCGGCTTCGGCCCGGCGCGCGGCACGGAAGAAGGGAACGCCGTTGCAGAACGAGACCTGGCCGAATATCGAACCGTCCAGGCCGTCGACGCAGCGGCCCTGGCTCAGCGCGGTTGGGGTGGCGCCGACCTGCGTGAGGTTGGTCCCGTTGAAGCCGATATCAATCGTGACGATCGCGCCGGGGGGCAGTGTCGGCACGACCGGCGGCGCGGCCGGCGGCGTGCCCTGCGTGATGACCAGGGGCTCATATACCGATAGCGCCCCGGTGGCCGGATTCAGGATCGTCGCCTGTACGAAGGCTCCGAGGTTGACCGAGTTGGCCTGGTTGCAGCCCGACGCGGCCGGAGAGGCACCGCCAGTCCCGGTGAGCTGATACGGCGTGGCCAGGCCCTGAGCGCTCAGCGGGTTAGACGGCACGATGATGTCGCAGCTCACATTCGCGGCCGCCGCCGGAGCCGTCGGCGTGGTCGAGGGGCACGGTGTAGCCGATGGGGTGCCGGTCGGCGTCGCGGTGCCGGTCGGCGTCGGGGTCACGGTCGGGGTCGCGGTGCCGGTCGGCGTCGCGGTGCCAGTCGGCGTCGCAGCCGCAGTCGGCGTCGCAGCGGCGGTGGCGGTTGGCGTGGTGGTGGCCGGCGTGGTGGCGGGCGCGGCGGGCGTCGCTGCACCAGCGGCGGCAGGACCCGCGGAGGCCTGCGCCGCGGCAGGGGTCGCTGCGGCGACCGCAGGTGCGCCGCCCGCCGGCATCGGCGTTGCGGTTGAACCCGGCATAGTGGTGGAGGCCGGCGTTGGGTTGGATGTCGGCGTCGCCGTGCCCGTCGGGGTCGCTGTCCCGGTCGAGGCGGGCGTCGTGGAAGTCGGCGTGGTACAGCTACTGGCCAGATTCGCCGCGTTGCGCGAGGTACCCAGCACGAATCCGGGATGGGAAACGATCAGGATGGCCATTCCCGCGCCCAGGACAATGACCATGAGCCCGGCCATCGCGGCGAGGCGCGCTCGTGGCCGCTGCTCGAATCCCCCATAAGCATGAGCGACACTTCTCCGATATGACCTGGCGACTTTCCGATAAGACATGACAGCATCTCTCTTTCGAAACTGCTCCCAGGGGGAACAGTAGACCCAGACTCAAGCCGGTGATACCGAATCGAGATAATCGTCGCTTTGTCCGTTTTGTACCTTTAATTCGGTTGACTACAACGGCTAGTGAGCAACATTCAGCGCACCGTAGTTTGCCCAGTTAGACCGCCTGCTGAAGGGCATCTGGTGACAGCGCACCCGGCTCGCTGGTAATCGTCTCGAGCCGGACCTGAATTGCTTCTCTATCAGACTCAGAGCGCCGCGCAAAGGCCGATCCGCCACCGGTCATACTTTGGTAATAACTGGTCGGCCGCCACGTAGCAGCCTGGGCGGACAGGGCCGTGAAAGACGCATCGGCGACCACCGCCCGGCCGGGAAAACCAGCACGACCGGCGCCCGCTCCGAAGTTGGCAGCACCCCGGCACGAGGGGCCGACAGTCACGGCCGATCCGTATCAAGATCGTCAGCACGGAACCGCGACAGGCCGCCTGCGGCCGGACGGCGCCGTCGGGTAGCGGGGCCGCTGACGTGGGAAGATGCTCGAATATAGCCATTTATACGTGGTTTCGCAGCCAGCGTGGAATCAAGGGCGCTAGCATGAGCCGTTACCGGGTCGAGATCGCCGCCGTTACGAGTTCGAGATCGGCGCGACCTGGTGGCAGCAATGCTGCCTGCGAGCGACGCAACGTTGACCAGATGGCCAACGTTATTGTGATGAGTCGTTCACTGGAGAAAAGGGATGCCAGCCAGGCGCGGTCAGCGGCACGCGGGTACCATGGACATTATAGGCGAAGTAAATCCGGCACCGCGCCGCACCGCCTGGGTTGTCATCGTGGCTACGGCCCTTCTTCTTTCCTCGGCGCTCGTCCCGCTGGCCAGCGCGACCGGCTCGGGCCAGCTCCGGACCATTGCCGCGGCGCTGCAGCGGTTCCTTCTCTTTTACTCCGGCGTCTTCGCGCTAATCGCCCTGACTGCAGCGGTTGGCGCGGGTCTGGCCGCGGCCGACCGGGTCGTAATGGCACCTGGGCCCCGGATCGTCACGCAGGCCACGCACCGGGCTCTGTCACTCCTCGCGCTGGCCACGCTGTTCAATCACATAACGCTCGAGATAATCGCCCACCGGGCGCACGCCGGTGACGCGTTCGTGCCCTTCCTGGCCCAGCGCCAGGTGCTCTTTATGGGCCTGGGCACCATTGCCACGGATCTCTTTGTCCTCATCCTGGTTACCGGAATCCTGCGCAAGCGGTTCGCTGCCGGGGCCCGCCCGTGGGTGTGGCGCGCGCTGCACGCCACCGCCTACCTCGCCTGGCCACTGGCGATACTGCATGGACTGGTGGCTGGCCGCACGGCGAAGCCCTATGTGGACTGGAGTTACGGCGCGTGCCTCGCAGCGGTCGGGCTGGCGCTGACGATGCGGCGCGTCGCGATGGTGCGGTCCCGGCACCTGTCAGGCCGGTCGACAGCCGACCAGTTCTCCCAGCGGGTCCGCGTGCCGTCGGCGATGGCGGCGCCCTTCGGCGAGCTCGGCCTTCCCTCCGTGCCCGCCTGGACCGGCCCGCTTGGCCCGCTGGCGCCGCAACGCACGGCCCCTCGGGCGCTGGCCGCACCGGCCGAGCAGCCGCTGATGGCTCAGCCCGGGCCCGGGCCGGGCACGCCAGATGGCACTCCGAGCGCTGACTACCTCCCGCGGACCGGGACTTTCCCAGGTGAGGGGCACTGGACCGGGACGTTCCCGGGCGACGGCCAGTGGACCGGGACGTTCCCGGGCGACGGCCAGTGGACCGGGACCAGACCTAGCGACGGCCAGTGGACCAGTCCCAGCGACAGCCCGTGGACCGGGACCAGTCCCAGCGACAGCCCATGGACCGGGACCAGTCCCAGCGACAGCCCATGGACCGGGACTAACCCCGACGAGGAGAACTGGACCGGGACCTACCCTGGCGGGGGGAACTAGTGACGGCGATGCCACCGGTCCTGCGGATTGGCCAGGCACGTCTGACTGCCGGTCTCGACCGGCTGCAGCGGATCGACCTCGCTGCGCATCGCGCGATCTTCGGCTCCGTGCCGACCATGACGGCCAGCGAGCTGATCAAGCTGGCTGAGCAGGTCGATCTGCGCGGTCGCGGCGGAGCGGCGTTCCCGGTCGCCGCCAAGCTGCAGGCGGTCATGACGGCCGCGCGCGCTCGAAAGAGCCGCACGATGATCGTGATTAACGCGGCCGAGGGCGAGCCGGGAAGCGCCAAGGACAAGACGCTGCTGCTCAGATCGCCCTACCTGGTGCTCTCCGGAGCCCTGCTGGCCGCCAAGGCGCTGCGCGCGAGGCAGGTCGTGGTCGCCGTAGCGGGTGACGGCCCGCATGTCCGGTCGGTCACCGAGGCGGTCAACGCCGACCCGGACTACCGGCGCGCGGTCGTCGTGGTCTGCCTGCCCGACCGGTTCGTGTCCGGCGAGAGCGGCGCCCTGGTGAACGCCATCAATGGCCGAGCGGCGCTGCCGCCCGGCCGTAAGACCAGGGCCAGCGACAGCGGTGTCGGCGGCCTCCCCACCCTGCTATCCAATGCCGAGACGTTCGCGCAGCTCGCTGTGCTGGCCCTGTCCGGCCCGGCCGGCTATGCCTCAGTCGGATCCTCGGATGAGCCGGGCACGGTGCTGCTCACCGTCGGCGGCTCAGTCGCCCGGCCCGCGGTCGTGGAGGTCCCGACCGGCGTGCCGCTGGGCGAGGTGCTGGATATCTGCGGGGCGGAGGCCGCCGAAGCCGTGCTGGTCGGCGGCTATCACGGGATGTGGCTGTCGGCCCAGGCCGCCTATGACGTCCGGGTGAGCCGGGCCGGGCTCATCGCGGCCGGGGGCACCCTGGGAGCCGGCATCGTGATACCACTCGGCCAGCGGACCTGTCCGCTGGGCGAGGTGGCCCGGGTCGCCGGGTACCTGGCTAAGGAATCGTCGGGCCAGTGCGGGCCGTGCATGCTCGGCTTGCCCGCCATCGCCAGGGCGCTCACGGCCCTGGCCAACGGCTCAGGCGGCGTCGATGCGCTGGAGGCCGCGCGCCGCGCGGCCGCGGCGGTCCGCGGCCGGGGCGCCTGCTCCCACCCCGATGGCGTGTTCAGGTTCATCGTCTCCGCGCTCGACGTGTTCACCGGCGACCTGGCCGCGCACCTGTTCCGCGGCACCTGCGGGCGTCCGGTCCGCAGGATCCTGCCGCTGGACGCAGCTGACAGCGACGCGCGGCTCGAAGTGGACTGGACGCGCTGCCAGGGGCACGGGCTGTGCGCGCATCTGGTGCCCGAGCTGATCCAGCTCGACCGCAGCGGTTACCCCGAGTTTCTCGACATGCCGGTGCCCTTCTGGCTCGCGGACGCAGCCGGCCAGGCCGTGGCCATGTGCCCGGCACTTGCCCTCAGGATCACCCGGCCAACGCGCAGCGCCCCGGCCACGAGCCCCGCGGCAGTAGGCGCAGGCAGTAGCCGGATCATCGGAAAACGCGGCCACGACCTGGAGGACCTGATTGTCACCGAGTCGTGGATCGCCGAGATCGGCGGCAGCCGCGAGTTCTCCGGAGAGACCAGCTGACCGGCAGCAGCCAGATACACCCTGAGCCAGCCGGGCGAGGCGGGTGCCACCGATGGAGCGCCGCGCGAGCCGTTCTCGTACGCTTGACGCGTGCTCGGTCTTCCGGATGGTATCCGCGGCTGCCTGTTTGACCTGGACGGTGTCCTGACCAAGACGGCGAAGGTCCATGACGCCGCGTGGAAGGAGATGTTCGACAGCTACCTGCGCGACCGCTCCGAGCGGACCGGCCAGCCATTCGTGCCGTTCGACCCGGTCGCGGACTATGACGAGTACGTCGACGGGAAGCCGAGGGACGAGGGCACGCGCTCGTTCCTGGCCTCACGCGGCATCGAGCTGCCCGAGGGCGGTCAGGACGATCCCCCCGACGCGGAGACCATCCACGGCCTGGGCAGTCGCAAGAACGAGATCCTGCTGCAGCGGCTGCGCACGGACGGGGTGGAGGCATACGAGAGTTCGGTGCGCTATGTCAGGGCGGTCGGGGATGCGGGGCTGCACCGCGCCGTGGTGTCCTCCAGCGCTAACTGCCGCGCGGTGCTCGCCGCGGCCCACATCGAGCAGGAGTTCGAGGCGACGATCGACGGCGTGGTCGCCCGGCGGGAGCATCTGCGCGGGAAACCGGCCCCGGACACCTTCCTGGCCGGAGCCCGGGCGCTGGGCCTGGAGCCGCGCGAGGCCGCCGTTTTCGAGGACGCTCTGGCTGGGGTGGCAGCGGGCCGGGCCGGCGCGTTCGGTTACGTGGTGGGAGTCGATCGTGCCGGGCAGGCTGATGCTCTGAGAGAGCATGGCGCGGATATTGTCGTCGCCGATCTAGCTGAGCTGCTGGACCAGCCGTGATCAAGCAGGCGGCGTTCAGCGTGGAGCCGTGGTCCTTGCGCGAGACGGCGCTGGACCTGGACATTCTGGCACAGACGGAGTCGGTGTTCGCGTTGTCCAACGGCCACGTGGGGTGGCGGGGCAACCTGGACGAGGGCGAGCCGCACGGGCTGCCCGGGACCTACCTGAACGGGGTGTACGAGCTCCGGCCGCTGCCCGCCGCCGAGGCCGCCTATGGCCGGCCGGAGTCCGCGCAGACCGTCCTGAACGTCACCAACGGCAAGCTGATCAGGCTGTTCGTCGATGATGAGCCGTTCGACGTGCGGTACGGGAACCTGCGCTCGCACGAGCGGGTCCTGGATTTCCGCACCGGCGTGCTCACCCGCCGCGCCGAATGGGTGTCGCCGGCCGGAGGGTCGGTGCGCGTCCGGTCGGCGAGGCTGGTGTCGTTCACCCAGCGCGCGATCGCCGCGATCTGTTATGAGGTGGAGCCGGTCGACGGGAAGGCGCGGATCTCGGTACAGTCCGAGCTGCTGGCGAACGAAGAGCTGCCCGCCTCGGGTAACGACCCGCGTGACGCGGCCACGCCCAGCCACGCGCTGGCCGGGGAGCACCAGGCCGCGCATGGGGCCGCCGCAATCATGGTGCACAAGACCGTCCGCAGCGCCCTGCGGGTCGGCGCCGCCATGGATCACCTGATCGACGCGCCGACCAGCGTGCAGGTCGACTGCCGGGTATTCCCGGACACCGGCCTGGTCACCGCGTCCACGGTCCTGGAGCCAGGCCAGCGGCTGCGCGTGATCAAGTTCGTGGCCAGCGGGTGGTCGGGGGTGCGGTCGCTGACCGGAGTACGTGATCAGGTGTGGGCCGCGCTGAGCGGAGCCCGTCAGGCCGGCTGGGATGGCCTGCTGGCGGAGCAGCGCTCCTACCTGGACGACTTCTGGGACCGGGCCGACGTGGAGATTGACGGAGACACCGAGGTCCAGCAGGCGGTGCGGTTCGGGCTGTTCCACGTCCTGCAGGCGGGCGCCCGCGGGGAGAACCGCCCGATCCCGGCCAAGGGCCTGACCGGGCCCGGCTACGACGGGCACGCCTTCTGGGATACCGAGATATTCGTGCTGCCCCTGCTCACCCTGACCGCTCCTGATGCCGCCGCCAGCGCATTGCGGTGGCGGCACAGCACGCTCCCGACCGCCATCGCGCGAGCAGCGCAGCTCGGATTCGCCGGTGCCGCCTTCCCGTGGCGGACGATCGCCGGCCAGGAGTGCTCGGGCTACTGGCCCGCCGGCACGGCCGCCTTCCACGTCAACGCCGACATCGCCCACGCGGCGATCCACTATGCCGACGCCACCGGTGACGAGGAGTTCACCCGCCACGAAGGGATGGAGCTGCTGACCCACACGGCGAGGCTCTGGCGTTCCCTTGGTCACCATGACGGACAGGGCCGGTTCCATATCGACGGGGTCACCGGGCCCGACGAGTACAGTGCCGTCGCCGACAACAACGTCTATACCAACCTGATGGCCCGCCAGAACCTCATCGCCGCCGCTGACATCGCGGAGAAGTATCCGCAGCGCGCCCGCGAGCTTGGCATCGACACCGAAGAGGCAGCGCAGTGGCGCGACGCCGGTGAGGCCATGTCCATCCCCTATGACCGTTCCCTGGGGGTGCACTCGCAGGCCGAGCGCTTCACCCAGCATCAGGTGTGGGACTTTCCCCGCACCTCCGCTGATCAGTACCCGCTGATGCTGCATTTCCCCTACGTCGACCTGTATCGCAAGCAGGTCGTCAAGCAGGCCGACCTGGTGCTCGCCATGCACTTGTGCGGGGCTGCGTTCACCGCCGAGCAGAAGGCGCGGAACTTCGACTACTACGAGCGGCTCACGGTGCGGGACTCCTCCTTGTCCGCCTGCACGCAGGCGGTCATCGCGGCCGAGGTCGGGCAGCTGGACCTGGCCCTGGACTACCTCGGCGAGGCCGCCCTCATGGACCTGGCCGATCTCGAGCACAACACTCGCGACGGCGTGCACATCGCCTCGCTGGCCGGCACCTGGGTCGCGCTGGTCGGCGGCTTCGCCGGCCTGCGCCACCGCGACGGCACGGTCAGCTTCGCGCCCCGGCTTCCCGAGGGCATCACCAGGCTGTCCTTCCGCGTCATGATCCGGGGACGGCACCTGCACGTCGAGCTAACCCACGCCCGCGCCCGCTACCTCCTGGTGGACGGTGAACCGCTGGAGGTCGCCCACCACGGCGCCCCGGTGAAGCTCTTGGCCGGGAAGGCGCAGGAGCACCCGGTCCCGCCGGCGCCAGCCAGGGCCCGGCCCAGCCAGCCACCGGGGCGCGAACCCGCGCCCCGCCGGACCCGCGACCATCTCCCGGGCTGAGGGCCCTCCTCGCACCGCAACGCCGACAGGTCCCGCTTCGGACCTTGCTCCGCTGCTCAAGCCCGGAATGATGGCTGCCGCCGCCTCACGCGGCGCGCGTGATGGCCGCCACCTCGTCGGGGCTTAGCTCGATGGCGGCGGCCGCCACGTTGGTCTCGACGTGCTCCGGCGATCCGGTGCCGGGGATCGGCAGCAGCTGCGGCGATCTGGCCAGCAGCCAGGCCAGCACGATCTGCCGCGGGCTGGCGTCATGCCGCTTGGCCGCCTCGGTCACGGCCGGGTTGCTGTCCGCCTGCTGGATCGGCGCCCAGGGCAAGAACGCGAGCTGCTCCAGCTCGCACGTCGCCACCATCGACTCCGACTGGCGGTCGGCCGCGTTATACCTGTTCTGCACGGAGACAACCGGAGTGATCTGCTGCGCCTCCCGCAGCTGGGCGTGCGACACGTTCGAGACCCCGATGTGCCGGATCTTGCCCTCGTCCTTGAGCTGCACGAGCGCACCCAGCGACTCGGCCAGCGGCACCCGAGGGTCGGGCCGGTGGAACTGGTACAGCGGAATCTGGTCCAGCCGCAGCCGCTGCAGGCTGCCCTCGCACGCCGCGCGCAGGTGCTCGGGCCGGCCGTCCGCGTCCCAGCGGCCCGGACCCGGCCGGACCAGGCCGCCCTTGGTAGCGATGACGAGGTCGTCGGGATAGGGGTGCAGGGCCTCGGCGATCAGCCGCTCGCTGACCTCCGGGCCGTAGGAATCAGCGGTGTCGATGAAGTTGACGCCGAGTTCCACCGCCCGCCGCAGCGTCGCCCTGGCCTGGCCCGCGTCGGGCGGCTCGCCCCAGATGCCGTCGCCGGTGATCCGCATCGCGCCGAAGCCCATCCGAGCCACCACCAGGTCGCCGCCGATCTCGATCGTCCCCGCCGCCGCCGCGCTGGCCGCACCCGCCATAGCTAACCTCCCTGCCGTGTGCCCGCTCCAGTGTCGCAGCCGGCTGCTCGCCACCGGCAACTGGCACCCGATTGACGCCAATGGGCAGCGATGTCAGGCCTCGATGTGATTAGATCTCCCTTCGGAGAGCGGGGAACCTGCGGCTGACGGCCGCGCCCGGTGCCGAGGTTATTGCCTGCCAGAACGCCAGATCTGCATGCATGGCCTAGGACGCGAGTACCAGGAAAGAGAGTCCGATGAGGCACTCGGCGAGGCGCAATGGGCGGTCACTGGCCCTGGTACTGGCGGTTCTGTCAGGAATGGCGATTATGGCCGTGGCCATTCCGGCCTCGGCGGTGACTGCGGGCGACTGGCCCGCGTACCTCAACGGGCCGACGCATTCGTCGTACAGCGCTGCCGAGAAGGCAATCACGCCCGCCAGTGCGCCGCGTCTGGTGGAGAAGTGGCACTATGCCGGCGACCCGGCGACCATGCCAGGACAGCCAGGTCCCGACTTCCTCGCCAGCCCGACCGTAGCCGACGGCGCGGTGTTCATCGGCTCCGGCACCGGCTGGTTCTACAAGCTCAGTGCGGCCACCGGCGCGGTTCTCGACAAGGTCTTCATCGGCTACCAGCCCAGACACACCTGCAGTCCGATGGGCGTCATCGACACCGCCACCGTCGCGACCGACCCGTCCGACCATCAGGACACCGTCTATGTCGGGGGCGCGGATGGCTACCTGTACGCGTTCAGCGCATCGGACCTGGCGCTGAAATGGAAGTCGGTTATCGCCATCCCGTCCACCAAGACCAGTAACTATTTCGAATGGTCCTCGCCGACGGTAGCGAACGGCAAGATCTATATCGGCGTCTCGTCGAGCTGCGACAATCCGCTGATCCGCGGCGGGGTGATCGGCTACCGGCAGGCGACCGGGAAGAAGTTCGCCGAGTTCTTCACCGTGCCCCCGGGCGCCATCGGCGGCTCGGTGTGGTCGAGCGTGGCAGTAGCCGCTAACGGAGATGTCTTTGCCACCACCGGTAACGGGCCGGTCGCGAATCAGCAGCTTCGCTATTCGGAATCGATCGTCAAGCTCAGCCCGAACACGCTGCGGCTGATCAGTTACTACAAGGTGCCCAGGCAGCAGATAATCGTTGATAGCGACTTCGGCGGGTCGCCGACCATCTTCGGGCCCTACGTGGGCGCGTGTAACAAGGACGGCATCTACTACGTCGTGAAGCGGTCGACCATGAGACTGGCCTGGCAGCAGCGGATCGGGACGAACCCGCGTGGAGGCCTGGCCGAATGCGCAGCCGCCGCCGTCTACAACGGCAAGCAGCTCTTTACCGCCGGAACCGCGGTCACGATCAAGGGCAAGCTGCACCGCGGGTCGATCCAGGAACGAAACCCGGCCACCGGCAAGCTAGAGTGGGAAACCGGCCTGTCCGACGGGGTCATCGGCAGTCCGACCATGGACGGCGGCGGGGTCATCGCCGTCGGAACCTATGACAATTCACCCGGCAACGCTAACAACATCTACCTCGTCAAGGCCGCCACCGGGCAGATCGTCCGGGCCCTGCTCAAGGGCAGCTACGACTTCGCGCAGAGTGTCTTCGCCGATGGCTGGCTGTTCACTGCGAACGGCACCGGCGTTTACGCTTGGGGCGGCTAGCCACTCGGGCACCAGGAGCTTCATGCAGCTGACCATCATCGGGGCCGGTGCCATCGGTGGCACGATCGGTGCCCACCTGATCCGCGATGGCCATGACATCCTCCTCTGCGACGCCGACCCTGCTCATGTCCAGGCGATCAACGAGCGCGGCCTCACGATCTGCGGGCCGGTCGAGAACTTCACGGTGCAGGCCACGGCCGTGCTGCCGGGTGACCTTCCCGCATCGCTGCCGCGGGCGGCCGTCGCCGTGAAGAGCCACCACACCGCGGCGGCGGCCGAGCTGCTGCGCGGACGGCTCGATCCGGACGGGTACGTGGTCAGCTTCCAGAACGGGCTGACGGCCGACATCTTGTCCGCAGTGGTGGGGCCGGACCGGGTGATCGTCAGCTTCGTCAACTTCGGCGCGGACTGGCTCGAACCCGGGCGGATCCTGCAGGGCAATATCGGTACCTTCCGGGTCGGGGAGCCCGGAGGCGGCATCAGCGACCGGGTCCTGGAGCTGGCCGCAGCGCTGCCTTATGCGGAGGCCACCGACAACATCATGGGCTTCCTGTGGGGCAAGGAGGCGTACGGGGCGATGCTGTACGCCGGAGCGGTATCTGACCTGTCGATCGCCGACTCCCTCGACGACCCGAGGTGGCGGCCGCTGATGCTCGCGATCGCGCGCGAGGTGCTGGCCCAGGCACCGGTCCGGCCGGAAGGTTTCGACGGTTTCGAGCCTGACGACCTCGAGGGCTCCCTGGCCCGCCTGGTCACCTTCAACCGCGAGACGGCGAAGTCGCACAGCGGCATCTACCGCGATCTGATGGTCCGTAAGCGCAAGACCGAAGTCGACGACTTGCTCCGGGACCTGAAGGGCCCGCTGACCACTTTCACCGGGGAGCTGATCCGCGCGATCGAGCGGGGCGAACGGACCTGCGAGGTGGCCAACCTTGAGCTGCTAGCCGCTTACGAGCGGACGCTCCGCCTCGGGGCGCCGCTGAACGCCGTGGTCAGCATGTTTCCGGCGCCGGCCCGCAGCCCGGACGGTGCCCTGCACGGTGTCCCCATCGCGGTGAAAGACCTGATCGACATCGCCGGAAACCCCCGCGGTAACGGGAACCCCCATGACATGAGCGCGGCCCCGGCGGCCAGCGACGCCCCCGTGATCACGGCCCTGCGCGAAGCGGCCGCCGACGTCTACGCGACCACGTCCCTGCTCGAGTATGCCGCCGGTGCGACCCGCCCCGGCGTGCCCGAGGCACGTAATCCCTTCGACCCCGGACGGACCGCCGGGGGCTCCAGCGGCGGCTCGGCCGCACTCGTCGGCGCCGGCGCATGCAGCGTGGCTCTCGGGACTGATACCGGTGGCTCGATCCGCATTCCCGCTCACTACTGCGGGATCGTCGGCTTCAAGCCGTCACTGCACGCCATCGATGCCACCGGCGTACAGCCGCTGTCGCCGTCACTCGATCATGTCGGCATCCTGGGCGCCGATGTCGCGGTGACGGCCAGGGTCTTCGCCGCCATCACCGGCCGCCAGCCCGAAGCCCGTCCGGCCACGCTGCGGGTGGGCGTGGCCCGGCCGCAGATGGAACATCCGGCCATCCGGCCCGGGGTGGCTGCTGCCTTGCGCGAAACGACGCAGCGGCTCGGTCAGGCGTTCGGAATGGTCGAGGTGGACGGGTCAGCCCTGACCGAGATCGCCCTGACCTTCGACGACATCTTCTTGTGGGAGGCGTGGCAGGTGCACCGCGGCCAGGCGGATGACCACCCGGAGCGTTACGGACCGGAAACGCTCCGGCTCCTCCGGACGGCGTCGAAGGTCGATGACGCTACCTATCAGGCCGCCTGTCGCCGCCGCGACGAGCTGCTTCCGCTCGCAGCTGAGCTGTACCGGAGCGCCGACGTGCTGCTCACGCCGGCCGCCCCGTTTACCGCCCCGGTGACGACCCCGCCCGTGGACACGCCGGAGGGAGGCCAGGAGGGGCTCTTCACCGCCGTCTTCAACCTCACCGGGGCCCCGGCTGTCGTGCTGCCCTGCGGATGGGATGACCACGGGCTCCCCATCGGGATACAGCTGTCCGCTCCGCGCGACGCCGATATGCCGCTGCTGGCTGCGGCGAGCCTGGTCGAGGAGGCCCTGGCCTTCGAACGGCACGACCCCGCGGTGCAGTGAGCGCGCCTGGCTAGCTGGCCCAGATGGATTGCAGCGCCCGGTAGACGTTCCCGCCGATGACAGCGCGCACGGCCTCGTCGTCGTACCCATGCTGGACCAGCCAGCCGCAGATGTTCGCGAAATTCTCGGTCGGATTCTCCAGCCCGTCGACGTACGCGACCGGGTCGAAGGACGGGCCGCGGGCCGCGCCGATGCTGAGCAGGCGAGCGAAGATCCGGTGCAGGGCAACGTGATCGCCGTAGAGCGTATCTGGCCCGAACGCCACGTGGTCGATGCCGACCAGGTCAACGCAGTAGCGGAAATGATCCATCACCGACTCGATCGAATGCCTGGGATGGGCGCCGGACAGCGTCGTGTGCGGCGCGGCCGACATTCCTATCACGCCCCCGGTTCCCGCTATCGCGCGCAGCACGTCGTCGGGCTTCATCCGGGCGGTGTCCCAGACCGCCCGGGCGCCGGCATGGGTCATGAACACCGGCCGGTCACTGTGCCAGCAGGCGTCGAGCGCCGTGCGGTCCGAGGAATGGGAGACGTCGATGGCCAGCCCGAGCTTGTTCATCCGCGTCACCGCCCGCCGGCCGAGAGCGGTGAGGCCGCCATCGGCTGGTTCGCTCAGCCCGCTGCCGAGCGCGTTGGCGTCGGAGTAGGCGATCCCGATCTGCCGGAGGCCGAGACCGTAGAGGACATCGAGGCGGTCAATCTCGTTCTCGATCGGTGTGGCGGCCTCCAGCCCGAACACCAGCCCGACCCGCCCGGAGCGGTGCGCCTCATCGATGTCAGCCACGGTGCGGATCACCATGACGTGGCTCTGGTGCGCGAGGTCCGCCTGCCGCATCCCGAGGTCGGTGATGATGTCGTCCCACCGCCACGGAGCGTTCCCCGTGACGCAGGCCGTGCCGTCCATCATGTTGTCGAAGACGACGGTCATGCCCGAGGCCGCCAGGCCGGCGTACGCGGCGTGCTGGCGGCCGGTGCGGTTGTACTCGGGGGTCTCCTCCATCCGCAGCGGGAACCGGACCGGATGGTCATGCAGGCTGATCACGAGGCTGTCCTGCAGCAGCTGCTGCGACCGGCGCCGCTGATCAGCGGTCAGCCCGGCGGTGTAGGGAGCCACCCGGCCGAATTCGGGCGCCAGCTCGAACCGGCGGTAGTCCTCGCCCCCGGTGAGATAGGAGTAGGCGGTGTAGCTGGTCTCGGCGCCCGGTTGGTCGGGCGGCCCGGGCCGCGGGAAGTCAGTCATTCGGCAGGCCCCCGGCAGGCTCTCCGGCAGGCTCTCCGCCCGGCCCTCTCGCGGCGGCCCGCTGGTCCGGCCCTCCCGCGGCGGCCAGCCGGTGGGGGCCGGCGGCGAGCAGGCGCCACAGCTGTTCCCACGCCCGCATCCCCTCGCGCAGCCGGCGGATGCGCAGGTACTCGTTGGGAGCGTGCAGCTTCTCGTCGGCGGTCGAGAACGAGAAGAACAGTGTCTTGACCCCGAGCACCCGCTCGAACAGCGCGGTGGCCGGAAGCGTCCCGCCAATGCAGGCCAGCAGGACCCGCTGGCCGGGGTAGACCTCCTCGAGCGCGGCGGTGGCCGCCCGGATGGCCGGGTGGTCGGGGGGGATGGTGTAGGCAGGCACCCGGGCGTCGTCCGCGTGCACCTCGGCGCGCACGCCGCGCGGCGCGTGCGCGGCCACGTGGGCGACGATGGCCGCGATGACCAGCTCCGGGTCCTGGCCGGGCACCAGGCGGCAGGACACGTGCGCCGTGGCGGCGTGGGGTATCACGGTGTACTTCCCGCCGCCCCGCACGCCGTTGATCTCCAGCGTGGGCCGTTCCCAGAGGCGCTCGAGCGTGCTGAACCCCGCCTCGCCGTGCGTCTGGTCCAGCCCCAGTTCGGCGAGGTAGCTCGCTTCATCGAACGGGACGGCGGCAATCTCCGCGCGGCGCGCCGGGCTCAGCTCGGGGATGCCGTCGTAGAAGCCGTCGACGGCGACCGTCCCGTCCCGGTGATGGAGGCTGGCCAGGATCTCGCTGAGCGCGTGCAGCGGATTGGCGACCGTCCCCCCGTACCGTCCCGAATGCAGGTCGGTGTTGGCGCCCTCGACGGTGATGTCCATCGCGACGAGCCCCTTGGACTTCAGCGCCAGGGACGGCTCGCTGGGCCGCCACATCGCCCCGTCCGCGGATATCACCAGATCGGCCGCCAGCTCCGCGGCGTGGCTGGTCACAAAGGCCGGAAGGTGCGGGCTTCCGATCTCCTCCTCGCCCTCGAACAGGAACTTCACGTTGAGCGGCAGGCCGCGCTCCTCCGCCAGGAACGCCTGAGCTGTCTTGAGCACCAGGTAGACGGGTCCCTTGTCGTCCGTCGCGCCCCGCCCGCGGACGACATCGCCGTCCACGCTCAGCTCAAACGGCGGTGTCAGCCACTCAGCCTCCTCGCCCGTCGGCTGCACGTCGTAGTGCCCGTAGACCAGGACGGTCGGCGCCCCGTCGGCACCGAGCCATTCACCGCGGACGACCGGATGACCATCGGTCGCGACCACCCGCCCGTTAGCGAACTCAAGCTGCCCGGCCAGCCACTGCGCGGCAGCGCGCATCGCGGCGGGGCTCGCGTCCCGGCTGACGCTGGGCACGGCGACGAACTCGGCGAGTTCCCGCAGATAGCCCGCGTCCCCGGGGTCAAAGGAAAGCATGACCGCCGTCGATGGAGATCGTCTGCCCGGTCACCCAGGAGGACCGCTCCGCGACAAAGAACTGGACGCCGCCTGCGATGTCGGCGGGTTCCCCCAGCCGCCGCATGGCAATGCCGGCCACCAGCTCCTGCTGGCCCGCCTCGCCGTAGCTCTCCCACTGCCGCTCGGTCGTCGGGTTGGAGAGGATGAAGCCAGGCGCGATGCAGTTGACCGTGATGCCGAACGGCCCGAGCTCGTGGGCCATCTGCCGGGTGAACCCGATCTGGGCTGCCTTGGCGCTGGCGTACGCCTGGATTCCGGTCAGGCTGATGGTGCGCCCGGCTCCGGAGGAGATGTTGACGATCCGGCCCCAGCGGCGCTCCTTCATCCCGGGCGCCGCCGCCCGCGTGCAGAGGAATGTACTGGTCAGGTTGGCATCGACCACCGCACGCCAGTCGTCGTCGGTTACCTCTTCCAGGGGGCGGCCGACCTGCCCGCAGACGCCCCCGGCGTTATTGACCAGGATGTCGACGGTGCCGAGCCCGGCGAAAAAGTCCCGCACCGCATCGGCTCTGGTCAGGTCGGCGGTCTGTTTGTCCACGCCATGGACGGCCGCTCCCTCGCCACGGAGCGCCTCGGCGATGGCGGCGCCGATGCCGTGCGCCGTGCCGGTCACGACCGCCGTCTTGCCGGCCAGCCTCCCGGTGATCGGTTCCCGCCCGGTCATCGCGCCCAGCCGCTCTCGAGCAGCGACCGGACCTCGGCCACCCCGGCGTCCCAGACCACCCGCATGTCCTCGTCCGGACGCGCGTAGGCACCGCCCAGCACGCCGTCCGGCGCGGCGGCCCGGATCCGCTCGGCGTCGAGCAGCCCGACGAGTTCTCGCGGGATGACCGGCCGCGGGTCAGCGGGCAGCTCCACTCCTGGCAGCCGGGTCCAGGGAAAATTCTCCACCCAGCCGCCATGCAGCTGATCGCGGTCGAACTGATCGGCGGCGGCGGTCGTCTGCGGCGCGTTGTACCAGCTGTGAAAGAGCACCTGCACCGGTTCCGGGCGCGGCTGGCAGAGCCACTCGCGAATGAGCCCGGTGACCGGCGCATTGCCTCCGTGCCCGTTGACGATGGCGATGCGACGGAAGCCCTGGGCCGCGAGACCGTCGAGAAGGTCCCTGATCACCTCGACGTAGGTCGTGATCCGCAGGCTCATGCTTCCGGGAAACGCGGCGAAGTACGGAGCCATCCCGAACGGCAGCGCCGGGAGGACCGGGACGCCGAGCGGCTGCGCGGCCTCGACCGCCACCCTCTCAGCCAGGATGGCGTCGGTCCCCAGCGAGAGGTAACCGTGCTGTTCGGTGGAGCCGGTCGGCAGCACGATGCGGTCGTCCCGCCTCAGGTACTCCTCGATCTGCATCCAGTTCGCGTCGAACACCCGCACGTTGAACTCGCCCTGCCCAGTCAGTAGTCGAGGCCGGTGGTCATTTCACGAAATACCAGTTCTCTGGGGTGATGCTGAGCGTCGGGCTCTGCGGGAGGACTCCGTGCAGGTCGTTGGCGACTTCCGACAGGGTGTAGGCCGCGTTCGGCTGGTACTCGACCGGCAGCTGGGGCGCCAGGTAGTCCTGCCAGTTGTACATGTACTGCAGGTTGGAGCTGGTCAGCGTCTGGTTGATCAGCGCGTCATTGTTCTTGTCGCAGTACCCGCCGGAGTTGGCGGGCACGCCGCACATGAACAGCTCCTCGCCGGTCGGCAGGTAGTCGGGAGAGAACGACCAGCCGAACCCCCAGTTCGCCATGTCCCAGTTGCAGGGGACCTTGGTGGTCACGCAGTTGCCGCCGGCTATCGCGATCACCTGGTTGAACGGCTTGGGGACCAGGTTCAGCTTGATCCCGATCGCCGCGGCGTTGGCCTGCAGCTGCGTCATCTCCGACGTCACCCAGGAGACACCGCCCTCATACACGAAGTTGAAGCTCAGCCCGGTGCCCGTGGTGATACCTGGCCCGCACTTGGCCGCGTCGGTGCAGGTGGTGACCCCGCCGGCGACCACATTCCAGCCGTGGCTGGCCAGCAGGCTCTTGGCCTTGCCCGGGTTGAAGGGGAACGGGTCGCCCTGCTTGCCCGTGGCCGACAGGAACGAGGTGGGCGGGGTAGCGGCGACCGGGCCGACGGTGACCGCCCCGTACCCGCGCAGCGGGCCCTTGATCACCGAGGCCTGGTTCATCAGGTAGGCCAGCGCCTCGCGGAAGTACAGCTGCTTGAAGATGGCCGCGTGGTCGGAGACCGTGGACTGGAAATTCAGCGCGTAGTAATCGATCCCCCACGGGTACACAGGGGCCAGCGTGTAGCCCTTGGATGCCAGCGGGTTGGCGCCGACCGCCGCGTCGGGTGCCTTGGGCGGCGCATCCTGGTCGGGCAGATAACCGAAGTCGATCTTGGTGGTGCCGCTCGGCGACTCAAGCACGCCGTACTCGGCGGTGTCCGTGGTGAACGGCACCTCCTGGAACGCCGCCAGCGTCGGCTTGACCGGCCCGCTGTAGGACTTGTTCGGCACGAAGGTGACGTGGCCGTCGGCGTTGAACGCGCTGAGCTTCCACGGCCCGTCCACGATGCTCCACAGCGGCGAGCCCACGTACCCGGCCATGTCCTTGGACTGGGAATCCAGGTAGGTGTACACCTTCGTGCAGTCGCTGACCGTCGTGGCGCAGCTGCTAGGCCCGGACGCGGTCCGGTCCCAGGCCGCCGGCATCGGCGTGACCTGGCTCAGGTCGTTGTACTGGAACCAGGTCGGCGAGTACGGCTTGTCCATCGTCATGGTCAGCTCGGTCGGGCTGACCACCTTGATGTCCTTCACGTTCGCGGGAAACCCGGTGTAGGCACCGTAGTTGGCCGGCTCGGCCAGCTCCATGTTCAGCCAGAACACCACGTCCTGCGCGGTCACCGGGGTGCCGTTGGACCACATGTAATGCTTCAGCGTGATCGTGACCTTGGTGCCGTTGAATTGCGGCGGGTTGGCCACGCTCAGCGAGTTGTTCACGACCGGCTGGCTGCCCTGGCCGAACCAGTACAGCGGCCGGTACATCAGGTACTGGAAGTCGAACAGGTTGACGTTGCTGATGTTGGCGCTGTTCATGTACGGGAAGATGTAGCTCGGCGTCTCTGACGGCGGCAACGCCCAGACCGCAGTGCCGCCCTTGACCGGAGTGGCCCCCCCGGATGCGGAGCTGCCGCCGCTGCTGCCGCCGCAGCCCACTGCGACGAGTGCCAGCGCGGCTGCGCCGGCGACCAGCATCCGGCGGTGGATCCTAGATCGCGATCTACCTTGCCGCGCGAGCACAGACCTCATGGCTGCTGTTCCTTCCGGGCGCTGGACGCAGGTGGCGTGACCGCTGGGTCGCATGTGCACGAATATGAGCGACCTATCTGATCATGCACGCGATTAGTATTGCTTACCGCAGCGTGGGATGACGTGCGTCTTCCGGCGAAGATGCCAGGAATAGTCCCAGGTGGGATGCTTTCGTGATCTGCGCGTGACCTATCAGGCCGCGCCGAGGCCGAGCAGCAGGCCGTCGTCGGCCACGGCTGGCGAGCTGGTCAGGAAGATGGCGACGCCATCGGCGGGCGCGGTGATCGTCTCCAGCACCTCGGCTCCGTCCAGGCTGCTGACCGTGCCGACGACCTGGCCTTCGGCCACGGCATCGCCTGGCCCCACGGCCGGTTCCCACCAGCCGGCTTGCCGGCAGCGCAGCCAGAGGAAGCGCCCGAGGTAAGTCGGTTCCCGTCGGCCGACCTCGTCGTCCGGGCGGTGCTCCGCCATGCCCAGGGCGCTGAGCACCCGGTTCAGGCCCGCGACGTGCAGCTGAACGGCGTGCTCCGCTACCAGGCCGCAGCCTCCGGCCTCGGCGGTGATGGCCGGGATGCCAGCCCCGGCCGCCGCCCCGCTGGTTGTTCCGGTTACCGCCTGGTCCGGGCCGGCCTCCTGCCGGATCACGTACGGCAGGCCGTAGGCAGCGGCGAGCTCCCGGGCCCTGCCCTCAGCGGGCCCCGCCTCATACAGCGTGAACGGCTGCAGCGCCTCGACCAGGTCACCGCAATGGGCATCGATCACCGCGTCCGAGCCGGAGATGAGCTGGCTGAACGTGTCATACGCGAGGCGCTCGGCCAGCGAGCCGCGGGCGTTACCTGGAAAGCATCGGTTAAGGTTCTTGCCGTCCTGCGGCACGACGAACGGGCTCCGGGCAGCGAACGCGGGCAGGTTGAGCACGGGCACAGCCCGGACCCGGCCACGAAGCTCGCGGGCCTGGAGATCGCGAATCCACCGGCGGACGCCAGCCATCGACGCGTACTCGCAGCCGTGCACACCGGCCAGCACCGTCAGCAACGGGCCGTCCTCGGCACCGGTCAGCTCGACCAGCGGCACGGCGAGTCCGCCCAGCACAAGTTCGCGGCGGTCCACTGCGGGCGACATACCTGGAAACGTAGCATCCCGGGTCATTCCCGCCGAACACGACGGGCATCGTGACCGGCCGGCGTCCGACATGATCATGGACGCCGGTCACCTGCGCGCGGGAGATAAGAGGTGAAGGGCGATGCTCCAGAGCGTTTCCAGCCATCACGCCACTCCGCGTAGACGGGTGAGAAGATGCCGCACGTGAACCAGAGCCCGGCCAGGACCTGCCCCCACGCCAGCAGCGCGAGGACCACCCCGAAGGAACCGAAGAGGCGCCCGTTGTCGGTGATCCAGTAACCGAGTAAGAACTCGGAGATGGTCGACGCGCCCATATAAGCGACCGCCACGAGCAGCGCGCCCGGAAGCAGCCGGGCCAGCTCTATCTGACGGTGCAACAGGAACCACGGCGTCCAAAGCCAGAACGCGACGAGAACAGCGAACCCGATCGGGCTGAGCAGCACCCAGCCCAGCGACGAGACAACCGATTCCTCGGCTACCTGCAGACCCAGCAGGGTCGTTGCGACGATAAACCAGAATGCGAAACGCCACTGGTCGGTGGGCGAGCCGACGCGGATGCGCCAGGCCCGTGCGTAGACGTCCTGAACGATCTTCCCAAGTCCGAGTCCGAAGATGAGAAAACCCAGCAGGCCGACGACCGAGGCGGCCGCAGCGTTGCTGGCCTCGCTTCCGAACGCTGAAACCACCAGCGCGATAGCCGGCTGGTGGATATGGAGGCGGTAGACCAGATGCTGAGCGATGCCGTTGCCCGAGCCGACCGAGAGGTCGGCCAGGGCATACACGGCCAGCAGCGCTGGAACCATCGACAAGAAGGTGCCGAGGACCAGCGCTGCGGCAGAGTAGTCGCTCGATTCGGCGTAGCGGCGTAACCAGCCGAGGACGAGGCTGCCGATCCGCCCGCTTGAGTGGCGCTCGAGCCGCCGCTCGCCCCACCGCACTAGCCGGTTGCCCCGCACGCGCTCGATGTCGAACCGGCCGCCTGCCATCGGAAATCCCCCCGTTCGCGCACAGGCCTGATCTCTGGAGACGGTAGTCGGCCGGTTGGCTGCCTGTCCGCGGCTCGCCCCCGGCTATCCCGGGAGCACGCGGACGTCGGCTTTGGGCAGGGTGGTCCACCATCGGTCGTAGCGGCGGTAGACCCGTGGTTCGCGGTCGGCCAGCAGCGCCACCAGCGCCCGGGCCTCGGCGGCAAGTCCTTCCCAGGCCTGCTCGTCCTTCCCAGGCCTGCTCGGGCAGGCGGTGGAAGGCGGTGGCCTCGATTCCGGGATCGGCCGGGCGCCATACCCCGGCGACGTAGCCGTCGACGAGTAGCGCCGGCAGCACGTCACCGTTTGACCGGACCACCAGTCTCCGGTACTCAGGCGGGATGACCCGGCTGCGGTCGGCATGGGCGAGCAGGATGCTGTCCCGCGTGGCCATCAGCCGGGGCGGGGCCGGCGTGTCCCCTGGGGGCGCGGTGCGCCGGGGACGTCGAACAGCGTCGCACCGTCGGGTCCTTCCAGCTGCTCGAGGTGGCCGTCCAGGGCCCGCAGGGCGTTCCGGGCCCTAGACCGCTGAACCAGGGCAAACTGCGACACGTCCGCCACCGACGCCGGGCCGAACCCCTCCAGGTAGCGCTGGACCACAGTCTGCAGGGCCTGGTCCGAGGCCTCCAGTCCCCGTGGCACTGGCCGTGGGCCGGCCGCGACGTAAGACGGCCGGGAACGGAACGACCACGGCCCGCCGGTCGGGGCGTGCAGCAGCGGCGCGAAAATCGAGAAGAGTCAGTGACACCAGGAAGGCTCAGCCTGCCTGCAGGGAATTGTCACCACTCAGGTGGATACTTCCATCATGCGCAGGAACCTGCCGCCTCGGCGGACTTGCAAGGGGGGCCACGATCATGTCAGCCAGGATCAAGCATCTCAACGGAACCGTGATCCGCGAACGTTCACCCTCCGGCCCAGGCCCGGTCTTATGGTCACTGACAGGCCCAGGCGATGATCGTCATTACCTGTGGCCCGGCCGGGGAGCAGGGCTCTACTTAGTCGACATCGACGGGATCAATCCAGTCACCCACCAGGTGGCCAGCGAACGCTACAACGAGCTGAAACAGGCCCGCGGGGCGCTCGCCCGCCTCCTCGCCGAACCTGCCGCATACCCCAGCCGCCCCGTCCGCCGACCATCCCGCGAAGACCGGCGGCCTGCACGAACTGTCAGATGCACCGCCAGTAGGGCGGTTCCGAACAGCGATCTGCTGACCAGCGAAGCCAGCTGTTAGTGCCCCTTAAGGCAGCGTTTGCCTGCTCGCCTTCGAGGCCTGTCGGGTACCGAAACTCATGCGGCGGATTGGTTATCCCGGCGTCCGAGTTGGGAGGGCCTGGCCGGTGGTCTCCCGCAGCCGATGATCACCGGGCGGCTCCACGACCGCCGTACGCCAGCCACCCACCTGGAATGCTGCAGGCCGCATTCGCGTGTTACCGCTCGGGCTGCGACGCTAAGCCTGTCGGTAAGCTAACTGGACGTTGCGTCTGCCCGGCCGGGATCACGCCTGCCCTCGGCCGGGAATCGCTGCCGGTTCCACCAGTGCCGTCCGGGGCCGGCCCCGACAGGGTCCGCATGTTGCCTGTGGGGAGCACCAGTCCGGCGATGACCGCCGCCACGACGAAGATCAGCGACGAGTACAGGAACGCTGTGGTGTAGCTGTGGACCGCTGCCGCCTGCAGGCTGGCCGGCGTTATCGCCCGGCCCACCAGGTAGCCGGTGGCGGCGCCGGCGGCCAGCGTATTGAGAAGGGCCGTGCCGATCGAGCCACCGACCTGCTGGGAGGTGTTGAGAGTGGCCGACCCCACCCCCGCATCGTGGGGCTTGAGCCCCAGGGTGCCGGTGCTGAACGAGGGGGCCAGGCTCAGGCCGAACCCGAGGCCCAGCAGCAGGAGGTAGGGCAGCACGTGGCTCACGTACGAGCTGTGCGGCCCGACCAGATGGAGGAGGTACAAGGCGGCGGCGTTCATGAGCAGCCCGATCGGCACGATCACCTTGGGACCGACACGGGGCAGGAGCACCCGGTTGGACACCTGCGCCATCCCCGCGAGCGCGGCGATCATGGGGAGAAAGGCGATGCCGGTCTTGACCGGGCTGAACTTGAGTGTCTCCTGCATGTAGTAGGTGAGGAACAGGAAGACCCCGAAGAGCCCCATGCTGGCCAGCAGCATGGCGAGTATCGAACCGCCTCTCGTCCTGTTCCGTACGACCCGGGGCGGGAGCAGCGGGTACGACGCCCGGGGCTCGAACAGGGCGAAGCTGGCCAGCAGGATTACCCCGACGACCAGGAAGCCAATGGTGAAGGGATTGCTCCAGGCGGTGGTCTCGGCGTGAGAGAAGCCGTAGACCAGGCAGAACAGGCCGCTGGTGACCAGGAGGAGCCCGGGAATGTCCACCGGATCGCGGTTGGCGGCCTTGTCGTTCTTGAGCCAGAGCAAGGCACCGGTAGTGGCGATGGCGGCAAAGACCAGGTTGATATAGAGGGTCCAGCGCCATGACGCGTACGAAGTGAGGATCCCGCCCAGCAGCAGCCCCAGGGCCCCGCCTGCTCCGGCGATGCCGCCGTAAATGGCGAACGCCTTGCCGCGTTCCCGGAGGTCGGTGAAGGTCGTGGTGAGCAGGGCCAGGACCGAAGGGGCGAGCAGCGCGCCGAAGGCGCCCTGCACGGTTCGGGCGGTCACCAGCATCGCGAAGTTGACCGAGGCTCCGCCGATGGCCGAAGCCCCGGCGAACCCGGCCAGCCCGATGATCAGCGTCCGCTTACGCCCGAAAATGTCGCCAATCCGGCCGCCGAGCAGGAGAAGGCTGCCGAAGGCGAGCGAGTAGGCGGTCACGACCCACTGGCGGTCGGCGTTGGAGAAGCTGAGCGCGTGCTGAGCTGTCGGCAGCGCGATGTTGACCACGGTGTTGTCCAGGATGACCATCAGCTGCGCGATGCCCAGCACGGCCAGAATCCACCATCGCATATCGTGGTTCGCCGCATGGTCGGCCGTCTCAGCCGCTGCCAGCGGCGAGGTTCCCGGTGGGCTCATCGATTCCTCCTCTGACTGCGACAAGGTGACCCCTCCGCTCGTTTCGGGCTCTGACGCCTGCCGTCGACACGCCGAAACCGCAAGCATGCATGACGTAACACTCACCGGCCGGAAATCGGTGCCGCGGGGCGGCCCCCATTCGGTCGGGCCTCCCCGGAGGCGGTGGTGTCACGGCCGATGCCGGTTACCTATCGGGGCTTCTGCGGCGAGAACCCGCCATGCAGTGGTGCGACCACGCTGCGCACGGTGAGCACGAGGTGGCGCCTATCCTGGCAGTGGCGTCCTGCCCGGACGGGGAACATGATCTGGTACCGAATTGCCGCTGACATCGTGCTCGTCGTCCATCTGCTGTTCATCGGCTTCGTAGTAGGCGGCGCGTTCCTCGCCTGGCGCTGGCCGTGGGTCATCTGGGTGCATCTGCCAGCGATGGTATACGGCGCGCTCGTCGAATTTGTCGGCTTCACGTGCCCGCTGACCCCGCTGCAGAATTACCTCCGCCGCCACGGCGGCGAGCCGGGATACAACGGCGGATTCATCTCGCACTACCTGATCCAGGTGATCTACCCACCCGGCCTCACCCGGGGAATCCAGATCGGGCTCGGTCTGTTCGTCGTGCTCGTCGCGGCGGTCGGATACCTCGGTTACCTGCGCCGACACGGACCAGCCTGCGGCTGGCGCGCTGGTCACTGACCAGCGCGCAGCGACAGCGGACGGCAGCGATGGCTCGGTGCCATTGGTTGCGGCGCGGAGCCTGGGCTTTCACCGGGGCCATCGTGATGCGATGAGCAGGCCCGGCGTCAGCCCACGCGCGAGCGCAGGCCGACTATCGTGTCGCCCGACCTTCCACGGCTGAACCGAACCCGAGGGTCGTTCTGCAGTATCTCCGTCGCGGTTTCCACCGGAACCGCCGCCGCGGCGGCCAGCCTGTCGAGCGAGCGCCACCGGAAGCGGGGATGGTTGAGCGCCTCATCAATGCGCGACCTGATCGCGCTGCCGGTGCCCGGTACCGCTGGGTCACCATCACCGGGAGGCCGGTCGGCAAAGGCGGCCAGCTCGGCGGCCAGCGTGTCAAAGTCCCGCACGGGCAGCTGGCACCCGTGGGCCTGCGCAATGCGGGAGTACAACCGCAACAGGCCGCTACCGTCGGCGAGCTCCAGTCCCTGGTAGGCCAGCAGAGGCATGGGCAGGTCTCGCGGCCGTAGCCCGCCAGAGCACAGGGGTATTACCGGGATGTCCCGCATCCAGGCCGCTCCGGACTCGAAGTTGATCCACGGGCGGCTGAGCGCGGCCCGGTCGCACAGTACGACGAAAATCGCAGAATCGTGCAGTGCCCGGCTGAGCGATGAAAACCACAGTTCTCCGGCGGCAATACTCTCCGTATCAGACGACATGAAAACGCCGACTTGACCGAGGAAGTCCTCGGTTATCCTCTGCTTTAACCGGGCAGCCAACCTGGCCTGCTCCGTGACGTGGCTGATGAAAATCTGGGTCTCCATTGCATCGCCTTTCTTCTCCGATCCTGAATTTGGCCGGGCCTGATAACCCCAGGATCACGCTCCAGACCGGACGGCTAGCCGAGACGAACGTGGCCGAAGGTCGCGCCGGCCCGCACGTGATCGTTGGTCTCGACGAACTTCTCCGGCATGCCCGGCAGCACGGCCGTCTCGAGCACCAGCGTGATCAGCCAGGCGAACGTGTCCTTGCGGCACGCTGCCACATACAGCCTGCGCAGCGGCGGGCTGGCGTCCTGAAGCCGGGCGACTCCGCTCCAGCAGTGCACCTCGTCCAGGCCGAGCCGGTCCGCGACGACGATGAACTCGCCCTCGTATCGCCAGTCCAGTAGTGCGGGCGGCGGCCCGCTGCCCGTGAGCTCCATCACCGGAAACCCGGTCAGCAACTGCGTGGTCTCGACCCACAGACGCATGTTGTGCCCGGGCACTGCGTTGTCCATAAACCTGACCGACAGCAGGGTCGCCGGGCTCCCGCCCGCAAAGACATGCTGCAGCTCATGCCCCCTGGCCGTGACCGCGGGCTCGGCGGACCACCGCTGCGGAACGCGGATCTGATAGCGGAGGGCCGGACTGTCGTAGGCGACCGACGGCCACCCCTCCGGGTCGGCGGGCAGCATCCACACCGGACCGTTTTTCTGCTGCTGATCCTTGGCCTCGACCGCGGACGCGATCCGCTTGTCCGGGTCAAGTTCGCCCTGCCACCTGCTGACCGGCAGATCCGCCGCGACGCCCCAGCGGGTCGCCAGGTCCAGCGCCGTCAGGTAAGCGCGCCGCGCATCGCCCTGACGCTGCGGGCTTGACCGCTCATGAGCCAGGCGGCGCCAGATTTCCACGCTGTCGGTCAGCGCCCGCACCCCGGCATCCTTCCGGCCGTTCGCCAGGTAGACATCCGCGCAGGCCACCAGCCCGCGCGCCGTCAGCCGACGGTACTCGGGCTCGTCGCCGTAAAGCTCAGCCAGCCGGACCGGCACGCGGACGACCGGATCGCAGTACTGGAGCGCGTCTTTGTAATGCTTGGCGCTGACATAACAGCCGAGCAGGCCGGCGCAGGCGCGGACGAGCAGGACCCCCTCGGAGTAGCTCGGATAGCCGCTCATGACGAGCGGCTCGAGCAGCTTCGCGGCGCCCCAGAACAGCCTGGCCGCGTCCTGGTCGTCGTGCCGGAACGCCAGCAACGTGGCCCGCGCCACCGCCAGCCGCGCGGCCAGCCGGATATCGGCATCCGCGACTGGCTTGTCCTCGAGCACCGCGCAGACCAGCGCCTCGTTCTTCTCCCCGCTGTCAGGGGGCTCCGGTTCCGCGTACAGGCTTGCCAGCGCCTCGCGCTCGATCGGATTCGGGCGGGACGCGAGTGCCGGCGCAGCGAGGACGCTGCGGCTCTCCGGACTGTGGCGGGAGGAGAACAGCTGCACCCACTGCGGCTGCTCGTCCCGGAAGTAAGCGCTCACCGTGACGTCGATGGGGCTCAACTCGGGATCGGCCCATTCTTCGGCCTTGCCATCGACGTACGTGGTGAGCGTGAAACGGCAATCGTCGTCCGCCAGCTTGCGCAGGCTCGGGATCTCGAAGCGCTGCGGCATGACCGGCTGGCGGGCAGCCGGAATGAACTCGCTGCCGTCGAACTCCAGGGAGAAGGTCGCCAGCATCGAATGATCGTCGGTCCCGTCGATGTGCGCGCTCAGCTCCTCGACCCGGTTGAACCAGCGGAACTTGGCGTCGATCCGCGGCCGGCTGTCGAGCGCATAGTCCTCGTAGGAAGGCTCCCCGAAGCCCAGCTCCGCAGGCCAGGTGGATCCTTCCCGGTACGCTGCAAAGTAGAAGGACATCGGCACCGTCCAGAGCGGATTCAGCCGCAGCCGGAGCTCCGCGACCAAGCCGGGCTCGGCAGGGAACGACCGGTGGTCGACCACGACCTGAATGCTCGTGATGGCCTTGTCGCGCACCCGGTCGAGCTGACCGGCGAGCTGGGTCAGCCGGGCCTGGACATCCGTCTCGAGCTCGCGCTTGGCCCAGGCCGAACGCTGTCCGGCCGTCAGCAGCACCCCGTCCTCCACGTGCTCCGCGCCGATCACCGCCCGGATCACTCGCAGGCGCACGGCCTCTTCGTCGAGTCCGCCGGACGCGTCGATGGCGACGAGGTCGTCCAGCTCACCAGGGATACGGCACGGCCGCAGGATGAGCGGGACGATCCGCAGGCCTTTTTCACGCCGGGCCAGTGCGTGCCTGACCTCGTAGTCAACCCACCTGGAGGCCACCGAGGCGGGAGATAGCAGAATGCAGGCGACGGCCGCGCTGTCCAGGTTCGACGTCAGCTCGCTCTCCAGCACGGAGGCCGGCTTGATGTCGAAGAAGTCCAGCCACGCGTCCGCGCCGCTGCCTTCGAGGATTTTCAGCAGGGCGAATGCCTCGGCCCGGTCGGCTGAGCTATAGGAAATGAACACCCGTTCCGCCGGCATACGCCCCCCAGACCGGAGCCCATTGTGAGCTAATTCACCACGGTAACTGGACGTCTCAGCGGATGACTAGTCTTCGCTGCCGCGAAATGCGCTGCCCCCGGGATCAAAGCTGCCGGGGCCGGACCCGGGCGAAGACCCGGTGGCGACCTTCCAGATCCTCGGCCGGGTAAGCCCGGAACCCGGTATGGCGGATGCCGTGGACGATCTTCGCCGGGCGCATCGCCGGGACTGGCGCCTTCCCGCCTGAACGCCATCAGCGCGCAGTCGCCGCCCGGAACTCGATCCAGGGGTGCCCGTAGTCGCCCCGGGCAGCGGCCAACGGATGATCAAAAGGCCCAGCTCGGCTGGAATCTTCCTGATCGTGACTACTTTTCCGCGATTATCGCTGAGCAGTCGCCACGATCACGGGAATCGGGCGTCCGGCGGGAGCACGCCCGGGCCGCGAACTGCGGCCGTTACGGCGCGATCGCGATAGCGTACGGGACGGGCCCGGCCAGGATCGGAGATCCTGCCGCGTTGGTGGCGGTCTGGATCGGGGTGACCGTGCTCGGGTGTTCGGTTCGGAGTCTGGCCAGCATCGGCGTGCGCCTTTCTATCCTGGCCGACCTTCGCGGGCCATGACCAGTCGTGGTGGCGGGGGCCAGATCAGGCTGTGGCGAGGCGCTCAGCTATCAGCATCGTTCCGGGTGCCCGCTGGCCTCCCGGGCCGGGCCTGGCGGTCAGGTTCTCCGACGTGATCTGGTTGCCGCACACTCCGCATGCGACGATGGGTGCGGCGTGATGGCCGCCGTGCTGGAAGCGGATCGGCGGCCCGCCTTCGGGCGTCTGCCAGCGGTCGCCCCACGCGGTCAGCGCGACCAGGATCGGGATCAGCTCCTGCCCGGCTTCGGTTAGGGCGTACCGGTCGCGGGGTGGACGCTCCTGGTAGCGCTCGCGCCGCAGGATGCCGTCGTTGACCAGGCCGCCTAGTCGTTCGGTGAGCAGGTTGCGGCTCAAGCCCAGGTCCTGTGCCAGGTCGGCGAACCGGTCGACGCCCAGGTAGATGTCGCGCAGGATGAGCGGGGTCCACCAGTCACCGACGACCTCCAGCGCGCGGGCCAGGGAACAGTGCATGCCGGCGAAGCTCGTTTGCCGCACGGCTCACACCCCGGCCGCGTCGATGATGGGCGGCGCGACGGCCTCTTTGATGCCGTTCGAGCCCAGCCGCTGGCACAGCCGCCACCAGCGCAGCGAGTCCTCGTGGACCTCATACCAAGACACCCGCCCGAACCGCAGGCCGACGAACTGGACGAACTGGTTCTCGTAGAGCTCGCCGAGCGACGTGGTCGCCCGGATGGTGAACAGGCCGGCGATCCGGGTGTTCCATGGCGGCCCGTCCACCGCTACCTGCCGCAGCTCGAACCGCGCATCAGGCAGGAGGCGGAACAGCCGGTCGAACCAGGCGGCCATCGCGGCCCGGGTGGTGCGCGTGCCGCCCAGGCTGGTGTCGCCCTGGAACGTCACCCGGAAGTCGGGGGCGAGCTGCTCGATGATCGCGTGGTAGTCGTGGTCGTTCATCGACTGCCAGGCACGCCGGTACTGCCGACGGGCGATCATCCGGAACACGGGCTCCTCCTAGAGTCGGTTCAATGCTGATACTAGCTCCTCTTGTCCTCCGTCACCACGATGCGGCGGCAGGCCCTGCCACAGATTGCAGCCGACGAGGATCACGAGGACTGCAGAGCCAACCATGCGCATTCGTTCAGCCGGACTCCAGCTGCTCGGTCGGGCAGGCCTGCACCGATCAGACTCGTGCCGCTGCCGGCGCTGTTAGGCCAGGAGCCATCTGGCAGCGAGGTCAAGCGCGTCTGCGTGGCTGCGAACGCCGTGATCGGCGGCCATGAAGTGATGGCCGATCACAAGCGAGAAGGCGAGCACGCTGCGTGCCTCGGCCTCCTCCTCGTCGGCGCAGATGGTAGCGAACAGCAGGCGCAGGTATTCCATGCGCCGGTTGTCGACGCGCCGCAGGCGCTCGGCGACCCCATTGTCGCGCCGGGCCCAGTCGCGGATGGCCAGGTCGACCGGCAGCAATTTGCTGGAGAAGGTGAGCGCTCCGGCCAGCCGCAGCTTGGCCCTGACGTCGCTGCCGGTGCGCTCGACCCGCTCGAGCACGTCGTCGGTGCTCATCCGCTCCCAGGAGTCGAGCATCTCGCCGAGCAGCGCGTTCCGGTCGGCGAAGTGCCCGTAGAAACCGCCCTTGGTGACCCCGAGGGCCTGCGCCAGTGCCTCGATCCGGACGGAGTCCGGGCCTCCGGCCGCAAGTGCCCGCAAGCCCTCGTCGATCCACCTGCTACGGGGCGTCCGGGTGATGGCAACCATGAACTGTGAATATCACCTTCGGGGGGTTGACAGTTCCGCTGACGATGCTAGCGTCCATATATACGGTAGCGTACAGATGGAGGCGCGCATGAGGTTCGCTGACGCCGCGCACATCCAAGGCCCGGCGCATCCATAAGATCACCGGCGACTTCCGGCTCGAGGACGTCTGGGCGCTGCCGCCCTACGAGCACAGATTCCCCGGAACGCTCAGTCGTAGCTAGGCGCATAAACCGGAAGGACAAGCCCATGCCAATGCTCGACGCTTACATCCCTGAGGGCGCGCTGTCGGCCGAGGCGGAGGGCAAGCTTCTCGCGCGGCTGACCGACCTTCTGCTGGAACATGAGGGCGTCGACCCCGCGAACCAGGCCGCACGCGCGCTGGCGTGGGTCTTCGTCCACCGGCCCGCCGTCTACGTCGGCGGCTTGGCAGCCGCCGAGCCGCGTTACCGATTCGTGTGCCAGGTCCCGGAAGGCCAGTACAACTCGAAGCGACGCCAGGCCGTCACCGCGGCAATGACACAAGCGGTCGCGGATGCCGAGGCCGGCAGCCGCCCGGACCCAGCCGGCCGCGTCTGGGTGTTCACGTTCGAGGTTCCAGACGGCACCTGGGGCGGGTTCGGCCAGGTTATCCGGCTGCCCGACATCGCCGAACGCGTGCTGGGACCCGACATGCGTGCGCCCGCGCAGAAATGGCTGGCCGCCAGGCAGCGCAAGAAGGCCGCCGCCCTGGTCGAGATCGCCGGCACAGGAGTGTCGGGCAGGGTCCCGGCAAAGTCCCGTGGCTGCAGTTCACGAGTTCGTAACTGCTGGCCAGCTGTGTCGTGGCGCCCGGCCGGCTGTAATGAGTCGCTGCCGGCCTACCGGGGTGCGCTGGCCGGGGACCAGACCTGCTGGATGGTGCTGTAGTCGATCACCACGATTCCCTCCTGATCGAGGAGCTCGCGAGCCTCCCGCGACGTCAGGAACTCATAGTCGGTCTGGCGCACGCGCCAGCCAGGATCTATGGCCTGCGACTCCTCGTTGCCCAGGCCGGGGTGCACTGCCCACTCGCTGAGGCCAGCCGGCAGGTCGCGCAGCAGCTTGGCGTACCGGGCCGCCTTGCCGTCGATGTCGAGACTGAAGCTGTCCAGGAATTCGTGATCGGTAACCGGCAGGCCGCGCTGCCGCAACTTCCGGCGTCCGGGCTCGAGCCAGATCCGCACCGCCAGGCCATACTCCCTGGCTAGTGCCAGAGTCAGGTCGAGGATGTCGTCGCGCCCGCCATCGGCCAGGCAGTGCCAGTCCAGATGGGTCGGCGTCAGCCCGGTACTAGCCACGGCGTTGACCTGCGCTCGGAACTCGAGCTCCACCTCGTCGAGACGAGCCTGGGCGAGCAGCTGGGGAACCTGGGCGGGCGTGAGCAGCTCGCCCGTCTCGCTGAGCAGCGAGGACACCTTCTGCCTCGCGGTCAGCGGTCCCCACCGGTAGTGGGTCGTGTCGCAGAACAGCGTGAGATGGATCCCGAACGGGATCTCCGGCCGCTGGCGGAGCAGATGCATGGCGTGCAGCGCCCACGGACATGGCACCATCAGGCTGCACGAGCTGGCGATTCCTTCCTCGATCGAGCGGATGACCGCGGCGTTGACCGCGTGATACATCCCGAAGTCGTCGAGGTTGACGATGAGCACCCGGGCATCGGGAGGGAAACCCAGCAGCTCACTCGACCGAGCCGAGGCCGCGGCGGCCGCAGGCTCCAAGGCATGTCCGTCCATACTCCTCAAGTATCGGGGTGCCAGCAAGCCGTTTCCGGCGGTAATCGGGGGATCTGCGACACGCCGGTGCAGCGCGGGCAAGGGCGCGCGCTCCGGGGGATGCCTTCAGCGACGAGAAGGCCCAGGACATCAGGGCGTCGACGAGCCGGTCGTTGTGGATTAACCGGGCGGCGACGACCTTCTTCTTGCCGGAGGCGCGGGTGATCGGGCTGGTGCCGCCGTAGTTCTTGCGGGCCTTCGCGGTGGCGCACCCACCACGAGATCCTGCCCGCCGCCCAGCGCTGGTGCGAGCGGATCAGCATGTTCCCGCCACACGCCCTCGAGATGACCAAGCCGCTCCTCCGAGCCGCCGCCGACGCCCCCTGGGAATAGTCACTCAAGCTCGAGGAATATGCCGAAGCCAACTGCTTCTCCACCACCGCGCTCCCCGCCGCGGCCGCAGCCATCAAACAGCGACGATGATGTAACACGCGGCCACCTCGTGCTCCGGGTGAAACCAGCGTGGCAAGACAGCACCGCTGCCTTGCGCCGAGGCCTGACGGCCCGGTAGCGGCCCAGCTTTACGTGGCCGGCCAGCCGCGATATCCAGCTCGGCTGAAGGACGGCAGGACCTCAATTAGCACAGCCCTGGGCGGCTGCTGCGACGTTCTGCGGCCAGAACACGGATCTTGTCCTTCACCGGTCCGATGGGTCGTCGGTGATGCGAGCGCAGACGCCACGGTTTCGACCTGCTTGAGCGGCCAGGCTCGGACGGCCATCGGCTGCGGAGATCTTCCACGTGGTGAACTTCGTCGGCCCCACGAGAGGACGCAGGCTGGCCATCAGCCCCGCGCGCGGACCCGCCATACTGAGTCACTTCCCGGGCATCCGGGCCAGCGTCGAGCACGCGCACTCGGTGATCTTGGGCCAAGACCTCGGCCTGTCCGCCCAGGACTACGCGATCGGTACCCGGGCCGGCTCGTGAGCGGGGAAGCCCTCGTCAGGGCCTCGCGCTCGCCCGGTAAGTGCGTACAGCGCTCTTCGCTGCGCCTCGTCGCGCTGTCCGCACGGTGCCTCGATCAGTGCGACTTCCGCGGCCGACGCGACGATGAGCCGGGCGACGGCAAGTGCGAGGCCGAGCCTCGATGGCTGGACTGGACCCTGTCGCAGCTTGGAATCCCGGTGGAGTCGGCACCCTGCTCACCCAGCGACCACCAACACTCTCGTCACGGTTGTGGGAGCCGGCCGCTCGCTGAGGTGAATCAACCCGTTGCCCGGCCCGACTCGCCTCCGACACTGCCAGATCGCCACGGCGCGCACACGGCTACCCTTCCCGGGCGCGGGTCAGTCTGCAGACAAGGATCTAGGCATGGATCCGGCACGATCAAGAAGTGCGCGGCATTCGCACGTGAGCTCAGTAAAGTTAGTCCGTTGCGAGCAGGCAAGTGACCAGCATCCAGCTACTGTCGTCGCGGCGGCGCTACCGCCTTGAGAGGACAGAGCGGCGCCGTTCAGCCGAAGGCAGCATCTCGCATGCCCAGTCGGCATGCGCCGACACAAAGGCACCGAAGCGAAGGCGAACGCGGATGGCCAGAGCCTGCATCAGATCCTGATGACCCGGACGTCGGGCATGGCGTCGTAGTCGGAGTCGTGCGTCACCACCGGAACGCCGTGCGCAATCGCGGTGGCCGCGATCCAGCTATCGTTCACCGGCACCCTGCGCCCTGCCGCGCGGAGCCGGGACACCAGCAAAGCCCAGGCCTCAGACACTGCCTCATCCACGGTGAGCGCCTCGAATCGCTGCGCGAGCTGATACGTCGACAGCCGCCGGGAAGCAGCCTCCGGATCCTTGGCCTGCAGCACGCCGAGCCGCAGTTCCCCGAGCGTGACCGCGGAAACGCCCCACTCATACCCGGCGAACCTGCCGGCGTCAAAACGCGCTGCCTCAAGTCCGACGAAAACGGAGGTGTCGGCTAGCGCTCGCTGGGATGTCACCATGGGAGATTGTCCGTCGTATCGGTCAGGGTCGCCCGCAACTCCTCAGCCAGGCCCGTGGTGTCCGGCCCGAGACGCATGAGCTCATGGCCGATCTCGGCCGCGGGCAGCCACTGCCGCCGCCGCGACAGCGGGATGATCTTCGCCACCGGGCGGTTGTCCCTGAGGACCTCGATCTCCTCCCCCGCCTCAACGCGCCGCAGCACCTCCGCGGTGTGGTTTCGGAGATCGCGTGCCGGGATGGCAGTCATACTACGAGTGTAGACCGACGGCTACACTCGTAGCAAGACTTCTCTGCCTGGACCTGCAGTGCCGCATCATGGGAACTGCGTGGAAGGGCGGCGACACGGGGCCAGTATTCAGGCGGTGGCGGCACGACGCAGGGCCTCCGCCCGGAGGAAGCGGGGCGCTCCCGCCGTTGGCCGCGGCGGACCTCGCGATACGAAACCGCTGACCGCCGGTGCCGCGCCGGATCGGTCCTTTGCGGTCCAGGCCGGGTCCCGGGTTGTGACGCGCGCGCGGGCCCGGCATTGCGGGCCGGGCCGGCCCGCGATTCCCGTTGCGGAGCTGGTCTTTCCTCGGTTACGGGTGCAGCAGGACCTTGGTGTAGCCGTCGACCCGCCTGTCGAATCTGGCTGGTCATCGACGACGTGCACGAGCTGCGCTCAGCCGACGCAGCGCGCCAGGTGGAGATGGCTGAGCAGGGCCCTGGCCCGCGACACCAGCCTGTGGGTCGATGACGTGTGGGTGGTGGATTCCACCCCGGTGGAATGCGGCCGGTCCGGCGAGACCGCCCGCCGCTCCGACCTGGCCGGATGGGCAGAGTACGGATACTGCGCCAGCCATTCTCGGTATTTCTGGGGGCTGCGGCTGCACCTGCTGTGCACCATCCACGGCCTGATCCTCATTCAGGACCTGCACATCCGCCTCATCAGCAGCCCGGCGTAACTTCCCGCAGCCGCGAGGATCGCTTTTCTGTCAGTCCTAGCCAGCCGGTGCCGCCCGCCGAGGTCCCGTCCCACCAACAGACCGCCAAAAAGGATGAAGAAGGCTCGGCCGCCGTTGCCGACTGACAACCGCCTGCTACTGGCCGCTGCCGAGCGGTTTATTGACGGTCAAGGCTTCGTTGCGGGTCTCGTCCACTTCAATGCGTTTGGGCTGATCGCCATCTTCCATTCGATACCGAAACTCGTCCAAGGCGGTTGCGCGTTCCCCGTAAGGCTGCCTGACCATTCGACAATAGAGATGCCACATCTTTCGTTCCTGCTGCAGGTCATTAGCAATACGTAGGCCAACGCTTTCAGTGAGTGGTCGGCGGCCAGCACCGCTAACAGCTCCGAGTATGCAGAACCTTGCATCCTTTAGGAAACGATATCAGAAGGTATAGCTCGTTAGATGGCCGAATGCTAATTGGCTCCCAGAAGGCGCTCATCTGCCACGGCTCTCCGCCGGAGCCAAGCTACGCCGTCGCAGCGACTTGAAGTTACAGCGAGACCATCTATCTGCTCATGCGCTGGATATTCAGCCTGACCGTGTGCGTTCCGCGGGGATCAGGCGAGGGATGCTGAGCTGCTGGTCCTCCGGCACCAGAACGCGATGCTGCGACGGCCTACCGACCGGGTGCTATACGAGCCGGGCGACAGGGCCTGGTTCGCTGCGCTGGCACGCAGCCGGGCGAGGAGCGTAGCGTCCACCGTGGCCGCCAACGGGACGACTTGATGACGCCCACGCATTGGGGGCGACCCAGTGGAGGAGTTCAACTGGCTCCGTCCTCACCTGACTCGGATGCCCGTGGATCCCCGACCAGTGCTGGCCCTACCGCCATCTGATGAACGTTCGTGCCCACATTCTGCCCTACAAACGATCAAGAACCCGACCGCCGTGACCGGCGATCAGGTCCCTGACCTGCTACTCCATGAGTAGCCCCGACCGGATTTGAACCGGCGCTACCGCCTTGAGAGGGCGGCGTCCTGGGCCACTAGACGACGGGGCCTCCTGCCACGGCCAGCACCTGCACCGTGTCCGCTGCCGACCGCTGGCCGACTGCAGAAAGATCGGCTAGAGTACGCGGACTCGGGCAGATCCCGCGACCCCGGCCGGGAACCAAGGTTAGCGCAACCGGCGAGCCCCGCCAAACGCCGATTCGCCGCATGAGACTGCCCGCAGCTGGGCCCGGATGATCTCTTAACGAGCGAGCGCGGCTGCTCCCGTGAGCAACCGCGCTGGTCAGCGACGTGGCTGGGGTACCAGGACTCGAACCTAGACTAACGGGGCCAGAACCCGTCGGGCTGCCAATTACCCCATACCCCATGGGAACGCGCCGCCCGGAGGGCTGCCGCGCCAGTGCAGTTTAGCCGAAGCAGGACGCTGCGGCTAACCGGATCCCGGGCCGGGCCAGCGGCCGATCCGCCCTGCGCACCGGCCTACGCTGACATAGCCGGCCCTGATGACGCCGCCGGCGTGAGGAGGGCCCGTCATGACGGGTTTGCGGGATCTGGTCACCCTGCTGTACCGGGCTGACTGGACACAGCTGAGCCTGTCCGGCGAGCTGACCAGGCGGGCCGATCTGGCCGCTGAGCGGTCGCTGCTCGCCCCGTCCGGGCGGGCCGCTGACCCGGTGGACGCGCCGGAGCCACCGCGCTGGCGGGAAACGAAGAGCAGCGTGCTGGTCGCGCCAGGCGGCCGGTTCCGGGTGGAGAGCGTGGCCCGCGACGAGCGCGTGGACGCCGCCGAGCATCCGGACGCCGCGGAGTATCCGGACGCCGCGGGGCAATCGGACGTCAGCGGCCGCCGGGAACTGATCGTCTGCGACGGGGAGTCGTGCTGGCGGCTCCTCGGCGACTGGGCGGAGCGGCGCGAGGCCGGCCTCCGGGATCCGGCGCTGGCGCAGCTGCTTGACTCGTCCTGGCTGCTCGCCGGGTACGTCCTGCAAGAGTCAGGGACCATCGACGCCGACGGCCGGACTGCCTACTGCGTCACCGCGACGCCGCGCCCGTTCGGGCCGCGCGAGGGCCGGCCGGACCGCCTCGACGTCCTGGTCGACGCCGAGCTGGGGATCCTGCTCCGCCTGGAGGCCAAGCACGCCGGCCGGCTGATCGAGACGGTCGCACTCGATCCGGTAACGATTCAGCCCGATCGGATCCCCGATCCGACCCAGTTCCTGCCTCCGCCGGGGACCACCTCGAGCGGTTCGGCTCCTGCTGAGTCCGGGCAGCTGAAAGGCCCGCTCGGGCAGGTGGTCGGCACCGCGGCGGACCTGACGGCCACCGCGCTCGACTTTGCCGTCCGGCACGCTCCGCGGCCGGCTGAGGCGCAGCCAGCGCCCCCGATGCCGGTGCCAGCGCCCGAGGCCGAGTCAGTTCCGGGCGAGCCGCTAGCCAGCGACGAGATCAACCTGCTGTACCGCACCGGGCTGCCCAGCCAGGACTTCACCGCCGAGGTCCGGCACTGGGCGAACGCCGACGTCGTGCTGCAACGCTGGCAGCAACTACGCTCGTCCGCGCCGCAGCCGATCACCGGCATCTTCGGCCCCGACGCGCTGTGGTCCGCACTCGGCGAGCGGGTCACGGGCATCACGTATCGCACCGCCCAGCTGCGTGTCGCGGCGCCCCGCCGGTACCGGATCGATTACCTGTCCGGTGACTGGCATTCCAAGCTGGCCGTCACCTGCGACGGCTCGCGCGTGCAGACCCGCTACCACAACCGGGTGGTGACCGGTCCAGTCAAGCAGCTGGACGACGACTGGGCCCAGCTGGCCGATCCAGCCTGGCTGCTGTCGGACTGGCGGCTCTCACCCGCAGGCGAGACCACGGTGGACGGCCGGCCTGGCCTGCTCGCCTGGGCCGACGCCAGGCAGGTTGCCGACCTGCCGGGGCTATCTCCGGGCGGCTGGTACCGGCCGCGCGCGGGCGTTACGTTCGACCGGGCCGCGGTCGTCATCGACCCGGAGCTTGGCATCCTGCTGCGGCTAGTCGGCTATTTCGACGGCCAACCAGCCGCCTGCTTCGAGCTGCACGGCGTCCAGCAGTGCAGCGCCACCGACCCGGCCGAATTCACGCTCGAGGTTCCGCCGGGCACCAGGGTCGTCGCAAGTTCCTCGCCGCTGGCCCACCTGGATATGCAGGGGCCGGTCAGGGCGGCCAAGGTGGCCGGCCAGCTCGGCATGGCCGGCGCAGCGGCGCTATCAGGCTGGCTGCAGAACCGGCCGCGCAAGCACGAGTCATCCGACCAGGACCGCTAGGTCGGCGTCCGACTAGGACGCCCCGGCGCCTCCTGCGGGTACCTCGGCCAGCGTCCTGGACAGTCGGCTCAGGGTCCGCTCCCGGCCGAGCAGCTCGATCGAATCGAAAAGCGGCGGCCCGATGCGCCGACCGGTCACCGCGACCCGCACGGAGCCGCCGAACACGGCCCGCGGCTTCAGCCCCATCTTCTCCACCATCGAGCGCAGGGCATCCTCGATGGCCGGCCTGGTCCAGGATCCGATCCCGTCCAGCGCGGCACGCGCGGCCTCAAGCACCGGTGCCGCGTCGGCGCCGAGCGAGCGTTCGGCATCAGCGGCATCGACGGTGAACCGGTCTTCGGGGACGAATAGGAAAGCCAGCATGTCGGCCGCCTCCGCCAGGTCGCCGGAGCGCTCCTGGACCAGCGGCGCCGCCGCCGCGATCAGGGTGGCCTCCTGCTCCGACGGCGGGTCACCGACCAGCTTCAGCCGGTGCAGGAACGGCGTCAGTCTGGCCGCGAAATCGGCCGGCTCCAGGGCCCGGATCTTGTCCCCGTTGATCGCCCTGAGCTTGTCCACGTCGAACTGGGCGGCGTTCTTGTTGACCCGGGCCAGGTCGAACTCGGCGGCCATCTCGGCCATCGTGAACTCCTCCCGGTTCTCCCCCGGTGACCAGCCGAGCAGCGCGAGGTAGTTGCAGATCGCCTCGGGGAGGTAGCCGTGCTCCCGGTACCAGTTGACCGAGACGACGCCGTTGCGCTTGGACAGCCGCTGGCCGTCCTTGCCGAGGACGTACGGCAGGTGCGCGAACACCGGGTACTCCGCCTCGGGCACCCCCATCGCCGCGTAGACGGCCAGCTGCCGCGGCGTCGACGACAGCAGGTCCTCGCCCCGCACCACGTGGGTGATCCTCATGAGCACGTCGTCGACCGCGACGGCCAGCGTGTACAGCGGGCTGCCGTCGGCGCGGGCCAGCACGAAATCGGGCACGTGCTGGTGGTCGAAGGTCACCTCGCCCCGGACCAGGTCGGTGAAGGTGGTCGAGCCGTCCGGCATTCGCAACCGCACTACGGGCTGCCTGCCCTCTGCCTGGTAGGCAGCGACCTGGTCGGCCGTCAGCTCCCGGCAGTGCCCGTCGTAGCCGCTCGGGCCGCCCGCCGCCCGCGAGGCCGCCCGGCGCTCCGCGAGTTCCTCCTGCGTGCAGCAGCAGTAATAGGCGGCACCGGAATTCAGCAGGGTTTCCACCCAATCCGCGTAGATCTCCAGCCGCTGGCTCTGCTGGTACGGGCCGTACCGGCCGCCGACCTCCGGCCCCTCGTCCCAGTCCAGGCCCAGCCAGCGCAGCGTGTCCAGCGCCGAGGCGACATACTCGGGTGTCACCCGGGACGCGTCGGTGTCCTCGATCCTGAGCACGAACGTCCCGCCGGTGTGCCGGGCGAACGCCCAGTCGTACAGAGCGGTCCGGATATTTCCGACATGCAGATCGCCGCTAGGGGACGGGGCAAACCGCACCCGGACGGCCGGATCCTCAGACATGGCTGATCACCCTGTTGGTTAGCGTTCCGATTCCCTCGATACGCACCGAAACCTGATCGCCGTCCTCGAGCGGGCCAACCCCGGCCGGAGTCCCGGTCAGCAGCACGTCGCCCGGCAGCAGCGTCATGACCGCGCTCACATAGGTCACCAGCGCGGTCACGTCGTGCAGCAGCAGCGAGGTACGCGCGTGCTGCCTGACCTCGCCGTTGACCAGCGTGCTGAGTTCCAGGTCGGAGGGATCCAGCTCGGTCTCGATCCACGGCCCCAGCGGGCAGAACGTGTCGAACCCCTTGGCCCTGGCCCACTGGCCATCCCTGGCCTGCAGGTCACGCGCGGTGACGTCGTTGGCGCAGGTGTAGCCGAAGATCACGTCGGGCACCCGGGCGGCGGGCACCTCGCGGCACAGCCGGCCGATCACCACGGCGAGCTCGCCCTCGTAGTCGACCTGCTTGGACAGCTGCACCGGACGGACAATCGCATCGGCCGGACCGGCCACCGCCGTGGACGGCTTGAGGAAGATCACCGGCTCATCCGGCGGCTCGCTGCCCATCTCCCGCGCGTGATCGGCGTAGTTCTTCCCGATCGCGACGACCTTGCTGGGCAGCACGGGAGCCAGCAGCCGCACGTCGGCCAGCGGATAGCGCGCCCCGGTGAACTGAACGCTGGTCTTTCCTACGCCAAACGGGTGTCCGGACAACTCGGCCACGACCAGCTCGTCGCTCGCGTGGCCGGCCGCGGCACCATCCGGCGGAGCCTCCTGCACGACTCCGTAGGCGACTTCGCTGCCCACGGTAAACCTCGCGATACGCACGTCAGCCCTCCGCTGTTTCGACTCACGCCCGAGCCTACTGAGCGGCTATTGCAGGTAGCCTTCCACCTCCGGCGCCGGGCGCGGCGCGGCCTGCTCAGGGTCCTCCCCGAACTCGCGCCGGGCGCGGCGCTGCCGCAGCAGGTCCCAGCACTGGTCGAGGGCTTCCTCCGCCGTGGTCAGCCTGGCCTGCTCCTCACCCTCGGACAGCTGTCCAGCGGTGAGCTTGTCGCGCAGTTCACGCTCGGTCTTGATGAGCTGATCGATCTGACCGAGGATCTCCTTGTCATCCATGCCGAACACCGTATGGGGCTGACTCGTGACGTGCCAACGCGGCCCTCCGGCGACGTACCGTGGAGTTAGAGGAGGCCGCCGTGTCCACTCGAGATCTGTATACCGCGCCGCCCGAGGAGTCAGGCTGGGACGTCCCGATGGCCGGCCAGGCCAGGCTCAGCTGGGAGTACGAGGACGGCCGGGACCGGCTGCTGGCTCTGTACGCCAAGGGCAAGGACAAGCAGTGGGACGCGGCACGCAGGATTGACTGGGACCTGGAGGTCGATCCGGGCGACGTGCTCGGCCTGCCTGATGAGTCGATGGCCATCTACGGGACCAGGCACTGGGACAGGCTCGGCCCGGCCAACATCGCGGAACTGCGGCGGCACTCGGCGTCCTGGCAGTTCTCCCAGTTCCTGCATGGGGAGCAGGGCGCGATGATCTGCGCCGCGAAGATCGTGGAAACCGTCCCCGACCTGGACGCCAAGTTCTACGCCGCGACCCAGACCATGGACGAGGCACGGCACGCCGAGCTGTACGCAAGGTTCCTGCACTCCAAGATCGGGCTGCTCTACCCGATCAACAGCCAGCTTCAGGCGCTGCTGGCCGACACCCTGCGCGATTCCCGCTGGGACATGCCCTACCTGGGCATGCAGGTGCTGATCGAGGGACTGGCGCTGGCCGCGTTCGGCCTGCTGCGGGATACCACGACCAAGCCGCTGCCCAAGCAGATCCTCGCTTATGTCATGCAGGACGAGGCCAGGCACGTGGCCTTCGGCCGGATGGCACTGCGCGACTACTACCGGCAGCTGTCCGCGGCCGAGCTGGCCGAGCGCGAGGATTTCGTGATCGAGGGCTGCTACCTGATGCGCGACCGGCTGCGCGGCGACGAGATCTGGGAGAACTTCGGCATCAGCCGGGACGAGGTCAGGGAGATGACCCGGAAGTCCGAGCGCAACATGGCCTTCCGGTCGCTGCTGTTCAGCAGGCTGGTGCCGTGCGTCAGGGATATCGGCCTGTGGAGCGAGCGGCTCAGGCAGGCCTATGCCAACATGGGGGTGCTTGACTGCGGCCGGGCGGACCTCGAGGCGCTGATGCGGACCGACGAACAGACCGCCGAGCGGCTGGATGCCGAGCGGTTCGCCGCCGAGGAGGCCGCGAGGGCCAGTGAGGTCGCCGAGGTCATCGCCGACGGCGCGGCAGGCTGATCCAGGGAGCAGCAGGCCGATCCACGGGAAGGGACGGCCGCCTTGGCCGGGACGTACTCGACGCTGACGCACCTGGAGTGCACCCGGTGCGCGGCGACCCACGACGCCGGGCAGCTGCAGGGTACCTGCAAGTGCGGGGCGCCGTTGCTGGCCCGCTATGACCTGGCTACGGCCGCGGCACTGTGCGGCCCGGGCCAGATTGCCTGCCGTCCGCCGGATCTGTGGCGGTATCACGAGCTGCTGCCGGTGGGTTCGGGCGCCGCCGTGGTCGGCCTCGGTGAGGGCATGACGCCGTTGCTGCCCATCGGGCGGCTCGGCCGCGAGCTGGGCGTGCCCGGCCTGCTGATGAAGGACGAGGGCCTGTTGCCTACCGGGACGTTTAAGGCCAGGGGCGCCGCGCTGGGTGTCTCCCGCGCGTCCGAGCTCGGCGCGACCGGAGTCGCGATGCCGACCAACGGTAACGCTGGCGCCGCCTGGGCCGCGTACGCGGCCAGGGCCGGGCTGCCCTGCCTGGTCGTGATGCCCGCCGACGCCCCGGAGATCACCCGGTCGGAATGCGTGGCGGCCGGCGCACAGACCTTCCTGGTGGACGGCCTGATCGGCGACGCGGCCCGGCTGGTCGCCGACGCGCTCCCGGCCCGCCCCGGCTACCAGGACGTCTCCACGCTCAAGGAGCCCTACCGGCTGGAAGGCAAGAAAACGATCGGGCTGGAGATCGCCGAGCAGCTTGGCTGGCGCGTCCCCGACGTCATCGTCTGCCCGGTCGGCGGGGGTGTGGCGCTGATCGGCATCGCCAAGGCCCTGTGTGAGCTCCGCGAGCTGGGCTGGATCGGCCCGGAGCTGCCCCGCCTGGTGGCGGTGCAGGCCGCTGGCTGCGCTCCGGTGGTGCGCGCCTTTGACCAGCAGGCCGGCGAGGTAGATCCGTGGCCTGACGCCAGGACGGTGGCGTTCGGCCTCACCGTTCCTTCGCCGCTGGGCGGGTTCCTGGTGCTGCGGGCGCTACGGGCGACCGGCGGCACGGCGGTGTCGGTGACCGACGCCGAGCTGCTCGCCAGCCAGCGGCAGGCGGCGCGGGCCGAGGGCTGCTGGGTCTGCCCGGAAGGGGCCGCCTGTTTCGCGGCCGTCGCCCGCCTGCGCGCTGACGGCTGGCTAGCCGAGACCGACGAGGTGGTGGCGGTGAACACCGGCGCCGGGCTGAAGTACCCGCAGACCATCCCGGCCAGCCCCGCGCTGGTCCGGGCCAGCGGCCGGCTCCCGGACGCCTGACCGGCCAGCTCTTCCCAGCCGGCGCCAGGCCAACGGCACCGCCCGCCTTGAGTCACGCTGGCAACAGCAGCCCCGCCAGCCCCAGGGCCGGGACACTTTTAATTGATCTTGACGACCTTTCAGCTATATATGCGCTGACAATCCGACAGGATCATGGGCAGCCGCCGGGCAGGCAGCCCGCCCGCCCGGGTAGCCGGCGACTCGCCCGGGTCAGCCGGCGACTCGCCCGGGTAGCCGGCGACTCGCCCGGGTCAGCCGGCGACTTGCCCGGTTAGCCGGCGACTCGCTCGGCGATATCGTCGCCCACCTCGGGCGTGGACCGCGCCGCCCAGGCTCCCTGGCGCTCTACCAGGTCATCGGCGACCGCCTGCTCGATCCTGGCCGCCTCGGCGGTCAGCCCGACGTGCTCACACAGCATGGCGGCCGACAGGATCGCAGCGGTCGGATCCGCCTTCTGCTGGCCCGCGAGGTCCGGCGCGCTACCGTGCACCGGCTCGAATGTGCTGGGAGCGGTCCGCTCGGGGTTGATGCTGGCACTGGCCGCCAGGCCGATGCCGCCGGCCACTGCCGCGCCCAGTGCGGTGAGGATGTCGCCGAACAGGTTGTCGGTGAGGATGACGTCGAACCGTTCCGGCTGGGTCACGAAATACATCGACGCGGCATCCATATGGCAGTAGTCCGTGGTGACCTCGCTGAACTCCTTCGCGACCTGGTCGACCGTCCGCCGCCAGAGGTCACCGGCGTAGGTGAGCACGTTGGACTTGTGGACCAGGGTCAGCTTCCTGCGCGGCCGGTCAGCGGCGCGCTGCATCGCGTACCTGGTCACCCGTTCTACCCCGAAGGCAGTGTTGATGCTCTCCTGGGTGGCCACCTCGCCGGGACCGCCCTTCCGCATGACGCCGCCCGCCTCGATGTAGGGCCCCTCGGTCCCCTCTCGCACCACCAGCATGTCCACCGAGTCCGAGCGCAGCCCGGACAGCGGCGAGGCGACCCCCGGGTACCTGCGCACCGGGCGGAGGTTGACGTACTGGTCGAGTTCGAATCTCAGCCGCAGGACCAGACCGCGCTCGAGGACGCCGCTCGGAACGCCCGGATCACCGACCGCCCCGAGCAGGATCACGTCATGCTCGGCGATCTCACTGAGCACCGACGCAGGAAGCGCCTCCCTGGTGCGACGCCAGCGCTCCGAGCCGAGATCGTAGCTGGTGGTCTGGATCGTGACCTCGGTGACCGCGGCCCGGAGTACCTTGATCGCCTCTGCGACCACCTCGGGACCGATGCCGTCACCGCCGATCACGGCAATCCGGATGGTGCGTGCCGCCATGCGCGTACCTTACTGGGCGGTGCCGGCTGCCTGGGAAGGTCGGTGCCAGGCCGAGGGCGGTTCAGCGCTCTTCGAGATCCACGGTCCGGCCCACGACTGCGCCGATCGAGGATGCGATCCCGCTCAGGGTGGCGGGCGGCAGCGCGGAGTCGACCGTCAGGACGATCAGTGCGTGCCCGCCACGGGCGTCCCGGCACACCTGCATTCCGGCGATGTTGATGCCCTCACCGCCGAGGATCTGGCCGACGATCCCGACCACTCCGGGCCGGTCGGTGTAGGTGAAGAACGCCATGTGCTCGGTCGGCGCGATCTCCATGTCAAAGCCATTGACCTCAATGAGGCGCTCCGCTTGCCGACGGCCGGTCAGCGTCCCGCTGACCGAGACCACCTGGCCATCAGGCAGGGTGCCGCGCAGCGAGATCATGTTGCGCCAGTCCGGGCTCTCCTCGATCGTCTCCAGGCCCACCTCGATGCCGCGTTCCTTCGCCAGCAACGGCGCGTTCACGTAGCTCACGGCCTCCTCGGTCACGTCCATGAAGACGCCCTTCAGCGCGGCCAGCTGCAGCACGCTGACGTCGAGCGCGGCGATCTCGCCGCGCACCTGGACATCGAGCCTGACCGGGGCCGCAGCGGCCAGCGCGGTGAAGATCCGGCCGAGCTTCTCGGCCAGCGGCAGCCCGGGCCTGAGGTCCTCGGCCACCACGCCGCCCTGGACGTTGACGGCGTCGGGCACGAACTCGCCCGCCAGGGCCAGCCGTACCGACCGGGCCACCTGGGTTCCCGCCTTCTCCTGCGCCTCATGCGTACTGGCCGCCAGGTGCGGGGTGACGACCACGTTGGCCAGCTTGAACAGCGGGCTGTCCGTGCACGGTTCCCTGGCGTACACGTCAAGCGCGGCACCGGCCACCCGGCCGTCGACCAGCGCATCGGCCAGCGCGCCCTCGTCCACGATCCCGCCGCGCGCCGCGTTTACTATCCGGACGCCCGGCTTGACCTTGCGCAGTTCCGCCTCGCCCAGCAGGCCGAGGGTCTCGACGTTCTTGGGCAGGTGGACGCTGATGAAGTCAGCCTCGGCCAGCAGCTCGTCCATGCTGACCAGCCGGACCCCGAGCGCGGCCGCGCGGGCCGCGGGGACGTACGGGTCGTATGCGATCGCCGTCATGCCGAACGAGGTAAGCCGCTCGGCGACCAGCATCCCGATCCGGCCCAGGCCGAGCAGCCCGAGCACCTTGTCTTGCAGCTCGATCCCGGTGAAGGCGGCCCGCTGCCACTGCCCGGCCTGCAGCGAAGCCATGGCCTGCGGGAGGTTACGGGCGAGCGAGAGAAGCAGCGCGACCGCATGCTCGGCGGCGCTCACGATGTTGGAGGTCGGCGCGTTCACCACCATCACGCCCGCCTTGGTCGCCGCCTCAACGTCCACGTTGTCCAGGCCCACCCCGGCCCTCGCGATCACCCGCAATCGCGGCCCGTGCGCGATCGCCTCCGCGTCGATCCTGGTCGCGCTGCGGATGATCACGGCGTCCGCCTCGGCCAGCGCGGGCAGCAGCGCGGCCCGGTCGGCGCCGTCGGCATGGCGGATGTCGAAGCCGGACTCCAGGTGAGCCAGGCCGGCTGGCGAAAGCTCTTCGGCAACGAGGACGACGGGTGCTGACACAGACCCTCCAGAGGCTGCGAATGGGACGTCAAAGTCTAGCGGCGCTTGTGAATGGCTTCACAAAATGTGGCAACCAAGCGGCTTTGAGTCAGCTCGACGGCGCGGGCGCGGGCGCGGGCTCCAGCGGGACACCGGTCTGCGGCCCGGCTCCAAGCCCGCGCTGATCAGCCTGTTCAGGCTGCGGCGCAGGCTCGTCCCCGGCTGCGAGCCGGGGCGCCCGGTCCGGGTCCGTCTCGAACGGGGCTGCAAACGACTCGATCCGGCCCGCTGCCATGGGCCTGGCTACCAGGAAACCCTGCCCGCGCCCGCAGCCCATCCCGCGCAGCAGCTCAAGCTGCTCGGGCCGCTCGATTCCTTCGGCCACCACCTCGATGCCCAGGTCGCGGCCCACCCGGACGATGGTTTCGGTCAGCATAGCCAGGGTCGGGTCGGCCCCCAGCCCGGCCACGAAGGACGGATCGATCTTGATGATGTCGACTGGCAGCTGCCGGAGATAAGCGAGCGACGCGTACCCGGTGCCGAAGTCATCGATGGCCAGCCGGACGCCGCGACGGCGGAGCTGGGCCAGGGCATCGACCATGCTCCCGGCACCGTCGATCAGAACGCGCTCGGCCACCTCCAGGGTCAGCGCTCCCGGCGGCAGGCCGGTGTCGGCGAGCACGCCGGCCACCAGATCAGCGAAACCAGCCGCGCTCACCTGGCGGAGCGAGAAGTTGACCGAGACGCCGACCGGCCAGCCGGATGCGTGCCAGGCGGCCGCTTGCCCGCAGGCGGCCCGCAGCACTTGCTCGCCGAGCGGCACGATCAGCCCGGATTCCTCCGCCACGCTGAGGAACTCGACCGGGGGAACCAAACTCGGCCCCCGCCGCCATCTGACCAGCGCCTCGACGCCGACCACCCGCGAGGTGGCAAGCTCGACCACCGGCTGGTACTCAAGCTCAAGCTCCTCCTCGGTGATCGCCCGGCGCAGATCGCTGGCCAGCTCCAGCCTGCGCACCACGTCGGCGTGCATGTGCGGAGCGAACACCTCCACGTGCCCGCCGCCGGATTCCTTGGCCCGCGACATCGCGACGTCCGCGTTGCGCAGCAGGTGATCGGCCGGATTGGTATCGGCCAGCGCGACCCCGATGCTGGCGGTCATGGAGACATCCCGGTCAGCGACCCGGAACGGCTCGCCGGCCACCGCCCCGGCCAGCCGTTCGGCAATGTCCACGATCTCCTGGACGCTCGCGGCGTCCTCGACGACGACCGCGAACTCGTCGCCCCCCCATCGGGCCACCGTGTGCTGAGGCGGCACCGCCGCCCGCAGCCGACGCGCCGCCTGGGCCAGCAGCAGGTCACCCGCGCCGTGGCCGACGGAGTCGTTCACCCCCGTGAAGCCGTCCAGGTCGATGAAGATCGCTGCGGCCTCGCCGGGCGGCTCCGAGCCGGGCGCGCGGGCGGCCGCGTTCTTGGCGCGTTCCTCGATGTAGGTGCGGTTCGGCAGCCCGGTCAGCCCATCATGGAAGGTCAGGTGCGTGACTTGCCTGCGCAGGGCGACCTGGTCGCTGACATCCCGGGCCGTGATGAGCACCTTGTCCGGCGAGCCTGGATGACTGTGCCGCGACAGATTGGACTCCACGTGATGCCAGGTACCGTCCGAGGACCTGACCCGGCAGGAAAAGCTGGCCGTCTGGTCCGGCACGCTCCGGGCGGTGGCCAGCATCACCCGGGTAGCGTTCAGCCGGTCCTCCGGATGAACCAGCGCGGACAGCGAGGTGCCCTCGAGCGCCTGCGGCGTGTAGCCAAACTGGGCGACCGCCGGGCTCGCGTACGTGACGACGCCGCGGAGATCACATAGCGCAACCACATCGCTGGTGCGGTCGGCCAGCTGGCGGAAGCCCCGGCCGGACTCCTGCCCGAGCACCGACGCCGCGCTCTCGCGCCGTGCGACGCCGACGATCCTGGCCACGAGCGCGAGGATGGCGACGCCCGCGGCGATCACTACGACCGGCTCAGTGACCGACCCTCCGGAGATGGCCCAGCCGATGACGGTGACCGCGGCGACCGTGGCCGCGATGGCCGCCGCCGCCGTCGACGCTCCCGGCGAGGGCAGTCCGGGCCCGGGCCGCCAGCGCAGGCGGGCGCCCGAGCTGGCCAGCGGCACCGCTGCCAGCAGGCACAGCCCGGCCAGCTGCGCGAGCAGGGCCCATGATCCAGGGCGCAGCCCGCCGACCCGGCCGGAGACGGCAAGTGAGTCGCCGAGCGTCACGGCGAGCAGCGCGAGCCACGGCAGCAGGGTGTGCCGCCACCTGTTTCCGACGTAAGCCAGCAGGATGCCCAGCACGACCAGGTCGGTCAGCGGATGGATCATGTTGTGCGCGAACGCGCCCGGGCTCAGGTCGGCCTTCGTATACGCGGGCCCGTAGAGTGCCGTCCAGCCCAGCACGAACAGCGCCGCCACCAGGAGGCAGCCGTCGGCCAGCCGGGCCACGATCGGGCCGGCCTCCCGGATCGGCGGGTCGGCCCCGTCCACGGCCTCATCTCCCGCCGACGCCAGACCCACTACTCCCACCGCCAAGGCCGGCAGGGCGACCAGGGCGAGGAGGTCGGCAAGCGTCAGCGACTCGGCCACACCCGGGCCGGGAAGTCCTTCCTGGGAGACGAAGGCGGCGCCCCACGCCAGCGCGACGACTGCGAGCCAGCGATAAGCATTTTTAACGGATGGCTCAGCGCCGGTCGACGCGCGCCAGAGAAATGCGGCGACCGCGCAGGCGACCAGAGCCCCGGCCGTCATCCAGGCGAATACGGCCAGGCTCATCGCGCGCTGCCGGATGAATCCGACTGCAAACTGAGCCTCCCTCTCGCCGCGTCCAATACCGGACGAGCCCGGCTGGCCCCGTAGGCCCGCCGGGCTCGCGTCCAGGGTCACAGACGGAGCGCACGACTCTGTGCGGCAGCTCACGAGCAGCCAGGACGTTGATCCCGTATCACAGGCGTAGCGGGGATCGCCGGAGTACTGGACGCGGTCTCGCGATGAGCGATGTGTCCTCACTCTATGTGCCGGAGGTCACGCTTTGATTGAGGAAGGATGACAGTCTGCTGAGTCACTGTCGTCACTTAGGGCACTGTCGCAGACCATGTCCCGCTCGCTCCGGGGGCAAGCGAAGGTACCGTGCCAGAGTGGACGAGCCGTCGGCCAGCCCGAGGATGGCAATCGAAACCCGTGTCGACCCGGCCCTTGAGGCCGGAGCGTACGCGAACGCCCTCGCGATCTGGCATACCCCGCACGAATTCACCTTCGACTTCCTGGTCAGCAGCGAACCGCCGCAGCCTGCCGCGACCGACGAGGGCGAGACCGTCATCGTGGCGCCGCACCGGCTGGTCGCCAGGGTCCGGATACCGCCCACCGCCGTGTTCGACATCATCAGGACCATCAACCAGAACCTGACCATGTACGAGCAGAGCTTCGGTCAGATCAGGCAGCTAAGCGACCAACCGCTGCTGTACCCCCCCGATGACCCTCACGAAGCCCCGCCCGAAGCCCCGCCCCACGCCCCGCCCGAAGCCCCGCCCGACGCTCCGGGCGGAGGCACACCATGATCACGGTGGCTAGGGGGTGTGATCGCACCCCTAATCCACCGTGATCATGAAGGGCGGCTTCGCCGTGATCATGAAGGGCGGCTCCAGCGTGATCGCCAGGGACGACGGCGGTCAGCCGATGCGGGGGAAGACCGGGCGCGGCGGGGGCAGGGAGCCTGCGGAATCGTCACAGGCCTGGATGATCCTGGCCGCCAGGCCCGGGACGAACGGCTCGATCTCGCGGCCCAGCGTCCGGCAGGCGCCGACCAGCAGCGAGAGGAGCGAGTCCAGCTGCTCGGCAGCACCGGGCTCCCCGTCGCGCTCGGCCCTGGCCAGCTCCCACGGCCTGATCCGCTCGATGCACCGGTTGGCCTCTGTCACGATCTGCCATACCGCGGCGGTGGCGGCCCTGAAGTCGACGGCCTCGAGGGCTGCGGCCCGACGCTGCGGTGCCTGCTCGCAAGCAGTCAGCAGGGGGCCAGCCGGCACATGGCCAGCCGGCCCGGGGCCAGCCGGCCCGGGGCCAGCCTCAGCTCCCCCGGCCGGCAGCGCCTGAGGGACCCGGCCGTCACGATAACGATGCACCAGCGAGATCGTCCGGTTCACCAGATTGCCCAGCTCGTTGGCGAGATCATCGTTGGCCCGGCTGATCAGCCTGGCGATCGTGAAGTCAGCGTCGCCCACCCGGGGCACCTCGCGCAGCAGCCACCAGCGGACCGCGTCGGTCCCGAACGCCGCGGCCAGCGCAACCGGGTCCGCCCTGGCGGGATCCCCATCCCCATCCCTGCCCCCGCCCCCGTTCCCGTTCCTATCCCCGGCCCTGACTCCGGCCCCGGCCCCGGTCCTGGCCTTCGACTTGCTGATCTTGTGTCCGTCGATGGTCAGGTAATCGTGGACCAGGATCTGGGTCGGCAGCGGCTCGCCCGCCGACAGCAGGATGGCCGGCCAATAGACGGCGTGGAAGCGCAGCACGCCTTTCCCGACCAGGTGAATGCGGCGGTCAGCACCGGCCCACCAATGCTGATAGCCGGGGTCGCCGGTGCCGTACCCGAGCGCCGTGATGTAGTTACCGAGCGCGTCCCACCAGACATAGATCACCTGGCTCGGGTCATCCGGCACGCCGATTCCCCAGCCGCCGGCGCGCTCGGCTGACCTGGACGCGCTGAAGTCCTCGAGCCCGGAGGCAATGAAGGCGAGTACCTCGTTGCGCCGGCCGGCCGGAGAGATCCGGAGCTGATCGGAGCTGATGAGATCGTGCAGCTGGTCGGCGTACCTGGACAGCCGGAAGAACCAGTTCTCCTCGGTGACCAGTTGCGGCGGCGCGTCATGCTCGGGGCAGCGGCCGCCTGGCAGCTCGGCAGGCTTGTAGAACTGCTCGCACCCGACGCAGTACAGCCCCTCGTAGTGCCTGGCGTACAGGTCGCCGCTGGCCGCGCAGGCTCGCCAGAGCCGGTCCACTCCGGGCAGATGACGTGGATCACTGCTGGTAGCGATGAAGTCATCGAAGGAAAGCCCGAGCGGATCACGCAGCGCGGCGAACGCCCTCGCGTTGCGGTCAACAAGCTCCCGGACGGCCACTCCCTCGTCCTGCGCCGCCAGCACGTTCTTCAGGGAGTTGTCATCCGTACCGGTCTGGAACCGCACCTCGTCGCCGGCCTGCCGGTGATGCCGGGCCAGCACGTCGGCCTGGACGAGCTCCAGCGCGTGTCCCAGGTGGGCACGCGCGTTGACGTACGGGATGGTGGTACTGATGTACAGACGTACCGCGTTCATCGGAACCTCCTGGTTACGCAGGGGCACCGACCCGCGACGCAAATCGAGGCCCCGTTGGGGCCTCGAGTCGGACGTCGTCCTGGCAGCGTGAATTGGCCCCGCTAGCGGGGCATCATCACCTGAGGAACGTATGACGTCATGCTGGTCAGTGTACCGGCTCGCCTGGGCGGGAGGAGCCGCGCCGGAGCAGCGGCGATCGCATGCACCGCGTGAGGTACTGGTGACCGTTAGGCTCGGATCCGAGTCGATGAACGACGATCGGACCAGATGATGAACGAGGACCAGGGCGGGCATCGGGAAGCTTCGGCGGAGCCGGACGCCGCCCCGCCTGCAGGCCTGGAGGCTGCCGCGCCCGCAGGCCCGCCCGCGAGCCCGGACGCCGGCCCGCCCGCGAGCCCGGACGCCAGCCCGCCCGCCAGCACGGACGCCAGCCCGGACGCCAGCGAGGACCCCGCCGACGGTAAGGAACACCGGCGGCCTCGGTCCTTCTGGCGTGAACTCCCGGTCCTGGTCGTGGTGGCGCTGGTTATTGCGCTGCTGATCAAGTCCTTCGTGGTGCAGGCGTTCTTCATCCCATCGTCGTCCATGGAGAACACGATCATGATCGGCGACAAGGTGCTGGTCAACAAGCTCGTCTATCACTTCAGGGCAATCAAACCCGGGGACATCGTCGTTTTCGACGGCGCGGGCTCCTGGGATCCGGTGCCGCGGCCGACGCCGCCCAGCTCGAATCCGGCGGCCCGGTTGTACGACGCGACGCTGAGGCCGCTGCTGCACTCGATTGCCGGGCTGTTCGGGACCGCTCCAGGCCAGACCGATTTCATCAAGCGGGTCATCGGGGTGCCAGGCGATCATGTGGCCTGCTGCACGGCGCAGGGCCTGGTCACTGTCAATGGCGTTCCCCTGCACGAGCAGTCCTACCTCTATCCGGGCGACACTCCGGGCAGCACTCCCGCGGCCACGGAGTCGTTCAGCATCACGGTCCCGGCCGGACGGCTGTGGGTGATGGGCGATCACCGGAGCGTCTCAGAAGACTCCCGGCTGCACCGCGGCGATCCGGGCGGCGGGACGATACCGGAGAACGAGGTGATCGGACGGGCCTTCATCACGGTGTGGCCGCCCAGCCGGTGGCGGATTCTGTCGATCCCTGCCACGTTCAGCCAGCCGGGCATCGCCTCGCCGAGCGCGGCCGCCGACGTCAGCGTCACCTTCGCCGCGGCTACCACGTACCTGCCGATTGAGGCGGGATTCGCGCTGGCCATTCCGCTGACCTGGCTGCAGCGCCGGCTCCGCTCGCGCAGCCGCCGACGCCGGCCAGAACTCAGCCGGCGCAGGCTCGGCTGAGCCGCCGCCGGATCAGCTGAAGCGTGGAGCCGCAAGATCAGCTGAAGCCGCGACGATCAGCTGAAGCGTGCAGCCGCAAGATCAGCTGAAGCGTGCAGCCGCAGGATCAGCTGAAGCGTGCAGCCGCAGGATCAGCTGAAGCCGCCACGATCAGCTGAAGCCGCGGACACTCCGCTGAAGCCGCGACCACCCTCAGCTGAGCCGCCGCAGGATCATCTCGCGGACCCGGGCCGCATCGGCCTGCCCCCTGGTGGCCTTCATCACGGCCCCGACCAGGACGCCCACTGCGGCCGTCTTGCCTCCAGCGATCTTGGCCACCACGTCGGGATGGGCAGCGATGGCCGCACCGACAGCGTCGGCGAGTGCGGACTCGTCGCTGACCACGGCCAGCCCGCGGGCAGCGACCACTTCGTCGGGTGAGCCCTCTCCGGCCAGCACGCCCTCAAGGACCTGACGCGCCAGCTTGTCGTTGAGCGCGCCCGAGTCGACCAGCTCGGCGACCCTGGCTACCTGAGCCGGCGTGACGGCCAGGGCGGCTAGCTCGATCCCGGCCTTGTTGGCCTGCCTGGACAGCTCTTCCAGCCACCATTTGCGGGCCGCGGCGGGAGCGGCACCCGCGGCCACGGTCTCCGCGACCAGATCCAGCGCGCCCGCATTGCGCAAGGCGGTCATGTCAAGATCGGACAGCCCCCACTGTTCCTGCAGCCGGGCCCGGCGCGCCGTGGGCAGCTCAGGCAGCGCCGCGCGGATCTGCTCGACCCACTCCCGCGACGGCGCGACGGGCACCAGGTCGGGCTCCGGGAAGTACCTGTAGTCCTGTGCCTCTTCCTTGCTGCGGCCCGCGGTGGTGGTGCCGGACTCCTCGTGGAAGTGCCTGGTCTCCTGGATCACCCGGCCGCCTGCGTCCAGCACCGCGGCCTGCCGCTCGATCTCGAACCTGACCGCACGCTCCACCGAGCGCAACGAGTTGACGTTCTTCGTCTCGGTACGGGTGCCCCACACCGCCGATCCGCGCGGCGCCAGCGAGGTGTTGACGTCGCAGCGCAGCGATCCTTCCTCCATCCGAACGTCAGACACCTGGAGCGCGCGGAGCAGGTCACGAAGCTCGGTGACGTACTCGCGCGCGACCTGCGGGGCTAGCGCCCCGGTCCTGGGAACGGGCTTGGTCACCACCTCGACCAGCGGGATACCGGCCCGGTTGTAGTCGACCAGCGAGTAGTCCGCTCCGTGGATCCGGCCCGCGCCGCCGACATGCGTCGACTTCCCGGTGTCCTCTTCCAGGTGAACCCGCTCGATGCCGACCCGGACCCGGGTGTCCCCGAGCGTTACATCCAGCCAGCCGTCGGTGCACAGCGGCTCGTCATATTGCGAGATCTGGAAGTCTTTCGGCATATCCGGATAGAAATAGTTCTTCCTGGCGAACCGGCACCAGGAGGCGATCGTGCAGTTCAGCGCGAGGCCGATCCTGATCGTGTACTCGATCGCGGCCCGGTTGGCCACCGGAAGCGAGCCCGGCAGGCCGAGGCAGACCGGGCAGACGGACGCGTTGGGCGACGCTCCGAACTCCGTCGGGCAGCCGCAGAACATCTTCGACCGACTGCCCAGCTCGACGTGCGTCTCCAGGCCGATGACCGGCTCGTACCGGCTGACCGCCTCCTCGTACGGGACCAGCGCGTCCTGATTGCCGCGGGCCGTCAGGTCAGTCATCGCCAAGCCCCTTCGCCTCGTCAACCAGCGGGTGCCCCCAGCGCTGCACGAGCGCCGCCTCGACGGCGCCGGCCACCCGGTAGAGCCGGTCATCGGCCAGCACCGGCGCCATGATCTGCAGGCCGACCGGCAGACCGTCCTCGGGGGCGAGCCCGCACGGCACCGACAGGGCCGCGTTGCCCGCGAGGTCGGACGGGATGGTGCAAAGGTCGGCCAGGTACATGGCCATCGGATCATCGGCGCGGGCCCCGATCGGGAACGCGGTCGTCGGTGTGGTCGGCGACACCAGCACGTCGACCTGCTCGAACGCCGCGTCGAAGTCCCGCGTGATCAGCGTCCGCACCTGCTGCGCCTTGCCATAGTAGGCGTCGTAATAGCCGCTGGACAGCGCGTAGGTGCCGAGCATGATCCGCCGCTTGACCTCGGCGCCGAATCCGGCCGCCCGGGTTAGCGACATGACCTCCTCGGCGCTCCTCGTCCCGTCATCGCCCACCCGCAGGCCGTACCGCATCGCGTCGAACCTGGCCAGGTTCGACGAGCACTCGCTCGGGGCGATGAGGTAATAGGCGGGCAGCGCGTATTCGAAATGCGGGCAGGACACCTCAGTGACCTTCGCTCCCAGCGATTCGAGCAGCTCAACGGCCTCGCCGAACTTGGCCAGCACCCCGGCCTGGTAGCCCTCGCCGGTTAGCTCGCTCACCACGCCGACCCGCAGGCCGGCCACGTCGGCCTGCCGGGCGGCCGCCACGCACGGCGGCACCGGCGCGCCCACCGACGTGGAATCCATCGGGTCGTGACCGGACATGACCTCGTGCAGCAGGGCGGCGTCCAGCACGGTCCTGGCCAGCGGTCCCGGCGTGTCCAGCGAGGAAGCGAAGGCGACCACCCCGTACCTGGACGAGCCGCCATAGGTCGGCTTGACGCCCACGATCCCGCAAACCGCGGCAGGCTGCCTGATCGACCCACCGGTGTCGGTGCCTATGCCCAGCGGGGCCTCGAAGGCGGTAACCGCCGCGGCCGAGCCGCCGGAGGAGCCGCCGGGCACCAGGCTCAGGTCCCACGGGTTATGCGACGGGCCGAATGCTGAGTTCTCGGTGGAGGAGCCCATCGCGAACTCGTCCATGTTGGTCTTGCCAAGGATGACGACGCCGGCCTTCCTGAGCCGCTGCGTGACGGTCGCGTCGTAGGGCGGCTTCCAGCCATCCAGAATCGCAGAACCGCAGGTCGTCGGCATGTCGGTGGTGGTGAAGACATCCTTGAGCGCCATCGGGACCCCGGCCAGCGGGCCGAGCAGCTCGCCGGCCGCCCGCCGGTCGTCGACCGCCCGGGCGGCGCGCACCGCTCCCTCGGCCGCGACGTGCAAGAACGCGTGCACCTGCGGGTCAACGGCTTCGATCCGGTCCAGGTGGGCCCTGGTCACCTCGACGGCGGACACCTCGCCCGCGGCGATCGCCGCGGCCAGGTCGGCCGCGGTCATCCTGGTCAGGTCGGCGGCCATCGTCAGTCCTCCGCCAGGATCCGCGGGACCCGGAACTTGTCCTGCTCGGCAGCGGGCGCCTGATCCAGCGCGGCCGCGGCGCCCAGACACGGCACCAGTACGTCCTCGCGGAACACATTGGTCAGCGACGCGGCGTGGGTCATCGGCGGGATCCCGTCGGCGGCCACCTCCTGCACCCGCGCCACGTGCGTGATGATCGTGTCCAGCTGACCGGCGAAGTGGTCGAGCTCCGCCTCGGACAGGGCCAGCCTGGACAACCGGGCCAGGTGGGCAACTTCGTCGCGGGTAATGGACATGCACGCCATCCTAGGGGCGGCCAGTAACCGGGGCCGACCGCATTACCGACCGCATTGCCGACCGGGACGACCAGCCGGGCCCGGACGACCAGCCGGGCCCGCTAGCGGCAGGCCGGCCAGCTGGACCAGCCCGCCCACGGCGTAACCGCGGCGGCGGCCGGTCCGCCGCTGGATGCCTGCGCCCGCGCAGCGGGCGCAGGGATCGCGGCCGGGGGCCGGGGAGCGGGCGGCCGGGCCACCGGCGGCCGCCGCGGCTTGCCGGGCCGCGGGCTGCCGACGCCGTACTCGGTCAGCCAGGCAGTCGCCGACGCCGCGTTGAGCGGTGCGCTGAAGTACCAGCCCTGGGCCGCGTCACAGCCCATCACCCGCAGCGCCGCGGCGACCTCGGCCGACTCGACGCCTTCTGCGACCGAGTCGATGCCGAGGGCGCGGACCAGGTCAACGATCGACTGGACGATCACCTCGTCGTCGCTGGAGGTCAGCATCCGGGCGACAAAGGACGCGTCGATCTTCACCTCCCGCACCGGCAGCCGCTTGAGCCGCACCAGCGAGGAGTAGCCGGTCCCGAAGTCGTCCAGGCTGAGCGCCACGCCGAGGGCGGCCAGCGCCTCCACAGCCAGCACGGCGTGGGCCGGCTCGCTGGTCAGCACGCGCTCGTTGATCTCGAGCAGCAGCGCCGCCGGTGGCAATCCGTACTGGCTGAGCCCGCGGGCGATGGTCTCGGCGAGACCAGCGTCGAGCAGGTCGCGAGCCGACACGTTCAGCGACACCTGCACCGGCAGACCATCTCGCCACCAGAGCGCGGTTTGCGTGAGCGCCCGGTCGACCACCTGGGAGGTCAGGTCCCGCATCAAGTAGGACTGTTCGGCCAGCGGGATGAACTCTGCTGGTGACATCAGCCCGCGCACCGGGTGATGCCAGCGGACCAGTGCCTCCATCCCGGCGATCCGGCCGCTGTCCAGCGTGATCTTCGGCTGGAAATGCAGCTCGAGCTCACCGCTATCCAGGCCTCGCCGCAGATCGCCGAGCAGCGCCAGCCGGGCCGGGGAGTTGCGATCGGAGTCAGCGACGTATCGCTCCACCCCGCTGCGCCGCTCCTTGGCCAGGTACATGGCGACATCGGCGCGCTGCATCAGCAGCTCGAACCCGGTCGCGTCGTCCGGATACAGCGCGATGCCGACGCTGGCCTCGATGCCGAATGACATGCCCTCCATGCGGATCGGCTCGGACAGCGCCGCCCGCAGCCGGGCCGCGACCTCACGGGCCGCGCTCGCCTCGCGCACCGATGGCAGCAGGATGGCGAACTCGTCGCCGCCGAGCCGGGCGACCAGGTCACCCGGCCGGACGCTGTGCGTGAGCCGGTGCGCGACGACCCGTAGCAGCCGGTCGCCGACCGCGTGCCCGAGCGTGTCGTTGACCTCCTTGAACCGGTCCAGGTCGAGCAGCAGGAACCCGGCCTTGGTGCCTGAGGCGTCGGCCTCGGCCAGCGCCTCACCGGTCTTGCGGACCAGCAGCTTACGGTTGGACAGCCCGGTCAGTTCGTCGTGGTGCGCCTGGTGCTCCCGCTGTACGGAGATCACCGCGTTGGCGTAGATGGCCGCGAGCGGGAACGCGAACAGCAGCACGAGCCATGCCGACCTGGCTCCCATCACGACTGCCACCAGCGGCGCCGCGCTGAGCAGGACCAGGTGCACGAGCGCCTGGTAGGGCAGCGCGGCTCGCAGGGTACGGAGGATCCTGGCTCGCGAGTGCAGCGCGATCGCGACCACGACCACACCGAAGTTCACCGCGAAATAGGCACAGCCCGCGAGCGCCACCCCGGGCAACTCCGCGCCCACCGGGGTCCACGGCCGACTCGGCGTCGGATGGATCCCGGTCGCGGCCAGCACCACGCCGGCGGCCGCCATGCTCAGGGTGACCTGCGCCGCGTTGAACGCTGACCGGTGCACTGCCTTGCGCTGGGCCAGCCCGACCACCAGTGTGACAGTTGCCCGCAACGCCGCGGCGATTCCGAACCCCCAGAACAGCAGCGCGGCGAAGCTGAAGGTCAGCGAGGCGACCGGCGCCTCGGTCTTTGACCTGCCCGGCGTCATGATCGGGCGCATCTCGCCGATCACGATCAGCCCGGCGACCAGCCAGAATAATGGATGGCGGGCCAGCGTGAGCAGGCCATCCAAGTGCAGCAGCCCCACAACCAGCACCAGCAGGCCGACCGTCGTGACCACGGTCAGGTAAGTCCACAGCGGCGAGCCAATCCGGGGGCCGATGTTCCTGGTGTCGTTCGGATCCTTCATAGGCGTCCTCATCGGGCCTGCCAGCTAGGCGATGCTGCTGAGCAGCCTACGGCAGAACCATACTTCCCGAAGCCAATCGCATACTATCCGTTACAACATGAAAGGCCGGTTAACCGCAGCTGGAGCGACAGCCGCCCGGCAAGTTCTTAATCGTCCGGCTCGGCGGGCTCAAGCGTCGCCGATTCCCGTGCCGCGTCCGGCCCGCCGGCGAGCAGCAGGGCGAGTCCCGCCTCGTCCAGGACCGGCACGCCGAGCGCGATCGCCTTGTCGTACTTCGATCCCGGGCTCGCTCCCGCGATCACAAAGTCGGTCTTCTTTGACACCGAACCCGCGACCTTCCCGCCGATAGCTTGCACCGCCTCAGCGGCTTCGTCCCTGCTAGAACCGGCTAGCGTGCCGGTAATCACGACGGTAACGCCAGCTAGCGGCAACCCCGACGCCGACTCGCCGACCACCGAGTCAGCGGTGCGGCCGGGTCCGGTAAAGCCCGGGTCGGCCAGCACGACCCCGGCGTCGCGCCATTTCGTCACGATCGCCGCATGCCAGTCCACCGCGAACCAGTCCCGCACCGATCCCGCGATCGTCGGCCCCACCTCGTCGACTCCGACCAGTTGCTCGGCCGACGCCGCCGCGATCGCATCGATCGACCCGAACGCCGCGGCCAGCGCGCGGGCGGCCGTCGGCCCGACGTGCCTGATCGACAGCGCGACCAGGATCCGCCAGAGCGGACGCCTACGCGCCTCGTCCAAGTTGCGCAGCAGCTTGACCGCATTGGCCGACAGGCTGCCCGCCTTGGTCACGAAGAACGGGCAGGTGGCGAGTTGGTCGGCGGTCAGCGCGAAGATGTCACCCTCATCGGTGACCAGCCCGCCGTCCAGCAGCGCGGTCACGGCCTCGTAACCGAGCACCTCGATGTCCAGGGCGCCCCGTCCGGCCACGTGGAACAGCCGCTCGCGCAACTGAGCCGGGCAGGACCTGGTATTCGGGCAGCGCCAGTCGACCTCGCCCTCCTCGCGGGCCAGCGTGGTGCCGCACGCCGGGCAGGAGGTGGGGAACTCGAAGGCCCGCTCGTCGCCGGTGCGCAGGTCAATAACCGGCCCGACCACCTCGGGAATGACGTCGCCCGCCTTGCGAAGCACCACCATGTCGCCGATCAGCACGCCCTTGCGGGCGATCTCGTCGGCGTTGTGCAAGGTGGCGTTCTCGACCGTTGACCCGCTGACCTTGACCGGCTCCATTACGGCGAATGGCGTGACCCGGCCAGTCCGCCCCACGTTGACCCTGATATCGAGCAGCCTGGTGTTCACCTCCTCGGGCGGGTACTTGTAGGCGATCGCCCAGCGCGGTGCCCGGCTGGTGGCGCCCAGCGTGCGCTGCAGTTCCAGCTGGTCGATCTTGACCACCACCCCGTCGATCTCATACGACGGGTCGTGCCGGTGCTCGTTGTAGTAGGCGATGTACTCGCGCACCTGGTCCAGTTCGTCGACCACCTTGAACAGGTCGCTGACCGGCAGCCCCCACGCGGCCAGCCGCCGGTACCAGCCTGACTGCGTGTCAGGCACGTCGGTGCCCACCGCCGCCGAGGCGCCGGCGTCGCTGGGGGCCGGCATGCCGGCCTCGGCTGAGGCACCGGGCACGAACAGGCCGTGCACCAGCATGCTGAGCGGGCGGGTCGCCGTGACCCGCGGGTCCTTCTGCCGCAGCGAGCCGGCGGCCGAGTTGCGCGGGTTGGCGAACGCGGGCCGACCCGCCTCCTGCAGCCGCTCGTTCAATTCGAGGAAGGCGGCCACCGGCAAGAACACCTCGCCCCGCACCTCCAGGGTGTCCGGCCAGCCGGTCCCTTTCAGCCTCGACGGCACCGCGGCGATGGTCCGCACATTGGGCGTGACGTCCTCGCCGGTCCGCCCGTCGCCCCTGGTGGCCGCGCGGACTAGTTTGCCGTCCTGGTAGACGAGCGCGATCGCCAGCCCGTCGATCTTGACTTCACACAGGTAAGGCCCGCCGCCGCCGAGCCGCTCGACCCGCGCGGCCCATGCGTCCAGCTCACCGGCGGAGAACGCGTTATCCAGGCTGAGCAGCTGCTGCAGATGCTCGACCGGCGAGAAGTCGGTCGAGATCAGGCCGCCGACCTGCTGCGTCGGCGAGTCAGGCGTCCGCAGCTCCGGGTAGCGCTCCTCAAGGGCGCGCAGCTCGCGCATCAGCGCGTCGTACTCCGCGTCGGAGACCAGCGGCGAGTCGAGCACGTGATAGCGGTAGTTGTGCTCGGTAACCTCGGCGGCCAGCTCCGCGTGCCTGGATCGGTCCCCGGCCGGCACATCCGCTTCCGCGCTCACCGTGTCCGGCTCGCTCATCACACCCGCCCCGCAATCTTCGTGCCGCATCCCGGATCGATCACGGCGACCCCTCTGCCACCAGCTCCGGCATTATCCTCGCCGCCTCCCGGCAGCGGGCCAGCGCGGTCCGCGCACCATCCGGCGAGAACCCGGCCAGCCCGCAGGCCGGGGTCAGCACCAGCTGCTCGGCCAGCTTCGCGGGCGGCAGTCCGGCCCGGTGCCACAGCTCGATCACGCGAGCGGCGAGTTCCTTCGGAGCGGGCGAGGCTGCCCCGCTGACCCGTTTCGGATCCCTCGTGTCCAGCGCGCCGGCCAGAATCCCCAGGCCGGCCTCGGCCAGCTCCGCGACGTTATCCTCGGCGCCCCGCGGCAGCTGGCTGAGATCGATGCTGATGGCTCCGGCACCGGACTGTTTGATGAGCCCAAACGGATAATCCGGCGCGCAGCAATGCAGCACGCTGAATGCCGCGGCGGCGGCCAGCACCACGCGCAGCCCGTCGCCCGTGACGGTGGTGTCGACGGCGCCGACCCGGTTCAGCCCGCTGGCGGTCGGTATCGCGCCGGCCAGCACGCCAGGCAGCGCGGGCTCATCGAGCTGGAGCACGACCGTGGCGGCCGGGATCCGCTTGCGGACCTCGGCCACGTGGGCGGCCACCCCCTCGGCCAGCGAAGCGATCAGGTCAGCTACCGCGCCAGGGTCGGCCAGCGCCGGGTCCTGGCTGCGGGCCAGCTCGATGGTCGCCGCCATCGTCCACGGGCCGGCCAGCTGGATCTTGAACGGCCCCGCATACCCCTCGGCGGCCTCCTGGGCAGCATCAAGGTCCCCGGCCAGCAGCCCCGCCGCGTGGCGCTGGTCCCGCCCCGGCGCCGGCGCGAACCGCCAGCCGCGCGGGGTGGTCTCCACCGGCATGTCCACCAGCAGCGCCGCGGTCCGGCCGGTCAGGTCGGCACCGGGTCCGCGGGCCGGCAGCTCGGGCAGGTGCGGGAAGTCGGGCAGCTCGCCCAGGACGACGGCCACCGCCTCGGCGGGTCTGGTGCCCGGCATCGACCCGACCCCGGTGGCGGAGGCGGCTGGCCAGGGAAACGGTGGCGCGGGGTTCGCGGCTGAGGAGTCCGGCACGCTGCCGAGCTTAGTGTTGACCACTGTCATTGAGCCGCCCCGCGACGACCTCCGTTACAAGACCGCCGGGCCGCACGACGCTGTGCGGCCCGGCGCGCTGCTTCCAATTGCCCGGCTCGGCGCTTTCCTAACGCGCCGTCCTACCCTGTCGCCCTAGCTGGCGATGCCTCCGGGCCCGCGGTTCGGCCACCGGAGAGCTTCGGCCCGCTGATCGTCGCGCCGCACCTGCGGGGCGGCGGCCTGTCCCGGACGGCGGACGTACAGGCTCGTCAGGTACCGCCCGGCGAGTGTCGTCCGGTCGGGGGCCTCGACGCTCAGCCTCAGTCTTTTGTCCTCCCGGTGGCTTGCCACGCTGACCAGGACCACGATTCCGACGATCATCCCAAAGACGAAGATGATCACGATTGCGAGTACGACGATGGCTGTCATGAGCGTCCCCTTCACTCCCGACCAGCGGTGATGGTCTCCGCGGGCTCCGATCTGGGCCTCCTGGCCCGTAGCCGCTTGTTGGGCGCGACCAGCGCTGACAGCAAGTTCAGAAACTTGTCGGAACTTGTAGGCCAATCCGGCTGCACCCAAGCAACCGGACCGATAGCCTGAGACCTGCAAATCGGACCACCAGTCTCAGACCTGCCATCTGGGTTGTCCCAACCTCTGGTACACTTAGGATGTTATCCAGGTCAAACTGGGCCTAAACCAGATCATGCCAAATATCCTTGCCACACGGATCAATGGGATGATCCTTTTGGACCCTGCAAGTCCTGTCATTGGGGCTGTTGGGATCTTTGGGAGGAAGCCGTGGCCGAGCCGATGTACCGCAAGATCGCTGATGATCTGCGGCAGCAGATTGAGTCAGGCCAGCTAGGGCCGGGTAGCCAACTGCCGACCGAGCTTGAACTCCGCGAGCTGTATGACAACGCATCGCGCAACACGATCCGCGACGCGATCAAGTGGCTGATCACCCGCGGCCTGGTGGAGACCCGGCCAGGCCAGGGAACCTTCGTCGTCGAGAAGATCGACCCGCTCGTCACCACCCTGTCGTCAACCAGCGTTGGCGGTGATCTCCTGTCGTCAGCCGGACTCGGCGACAGCGACAGCGCGGCCTATGCCTCTCAGGCGACAGCACAGCGCAGGACCGCAAGTACCACAGATCCTCGGGTCGAGATCCAGCAGGCCCAGGGCGTGATCGCCACCGAACTCCAGCTCGATGAAGGCACGACGGTAGTCAGTCGCCACCAGCTGCGATTCATCGATGACCGGCTCTGGTCGCTGCAGACGACCTTCTACCCGATGCGCTTCGTCCAACAAGGCGCGACCAGCCTCATTCAGGCCGCCAACATTGAGCAGGGCGCCGTCAAGTACATCGCGGACACCCTCAGCATCAGGGAGGCCGGTTACCGCGACACCATCACCGTCCGTCCGCCAGACATGAACGAGACTGCCGCCTTCAAACTGCCCAGCGACGGCCGAGTGGCAGTGGTGGAGATCCTCCGGACGGGTTTTGATGACAGCGGTGAACCAATCAGGCTGACGGTCACCGTGTTCCCTGCCGACCGGAACAAGTTCGTCATCAACGTTGGCCGGGTCCCTGACACGCGCGCCCGGCTCAGATCGGTCAGCGGAGCGCAGGAGGCGGCGTCCGGGGGATAGCACGAGCTTTGGGGCGCCCGGCCGCTGACCGCGCAGGGCACCGCCTGAGCCGCTGACTATCCGCGCGCGATGCCGGCCAGCCATGGACGGATGGCTGGCCGGCATCGCGCCAGCCGAGGGAAGAGCGCCGTGAGTCCCGATACCGTGGAACGGCAGGTTACCGACACCGGGAAGCCCCGGCGGATGCTGGTATGGCCCGGCTGGTTCGCCGCCCTGCAGATTTCGCGGAGCGAGGGAATTGCTTCGTGGCACGTACTGAGACAGCGTCGTTTCCGTCGCTATTTCGTCGGCAGCCTCATCTCGAATCTGGGTACCTGGCTGCAGAACACCGCTCAGGTCCTGCTCGCTTACCAGCTGACCCATTCCGCCTTCGCGGTGGGCATGGTGGCCTGCGCGCAGTTCTCCAGCTCGCTGTTTCTCGGCCCCTGGGCCGCCTCGCTGACCGACCGACTGGACGCGCGACGACTGCTGATCGGCACTCAGCTGTTCTCCGCGTGCATCGCAGCCGGTATCGCCGGATTGAAGTTTCCGGCCTGCTGGGCGAGAAGCCGCTGATCCTGGGCGCGATGGGGCTCGGCCTGGCCTTCACCTTCGCGCTCCCCGTGCAGACAGCCATGGTGCCCAGGCTGGTCCGCGAGGCCGACACCGAAGCCGCGATGGCCATGAATTCAGTGAGCTACAACGCGGGACGGGCGATCGCACCCGCACTGTGTGTCGGCCTGGCCGCGGCTTTCGGCCTCGGCTGGGCCTTCGCGCTCAATGCCGGCTCATTTGTCGTCTTCGCCGCGGCGCTATTTCTCATCCGTCCTGACAGCGTCGCGCAGCGGGCCCATTCTGACGGCGTCTCGCTCCCCGCCCATGCTGACGGCGTCCCGGTCCCCCCCATGCCGACGGCCTCGCGCTCCCCGGCCAGCCCCACGGCGGCCCGCAGTCGGCGCGGCGTCCCCGTTACTGGATCTCCGTCCGCATCGCGGTGCAACGGCCTCGGATCATGCTGCTGCTCGCGATGGTGGCCGCCCTCACGGTCGCCGAGGATCCAATCCTGGTCCTCGGGCCGTCGCTGGCCCGTGAGATGCACGCCCTCTCGAGCGTCTGGCCGGGTTTCTTTCTGTCCGCGCTAGGCGCGGGCACAGTGCTGGGCGCCTCGCTGCCCACCCGGCAGCTGACGTCCGTGAAATCCGCCTCCAAACGTGCGGCGGGCGGGCTATTGGTGCTGGCATTCTCCATGATCATTTTTACCGGGGGACTTACCGTCTGGATCAGCCTGTTCGCTGCGCTGGTCGCGGGCGTGGCCGGCCTGCTCACCGGGTCGGCGACCCAGAGTCTGCTGTGGCGCCTTGCGGGCCCGCAGCTGGCCGCCAAGGTCATGGCGCTGTGGGCAATCGCCTGGGCCGGGAGCAAGCCGCTCGCGTCGCTGGCCGACGGCTGGCTCGCCGGCACCGTCGGGATTCGCTGGACTGGGCTGGTGCTTGCCGCGCCCGCCTTGGCCGTCGCCGTGCTGGAACTAAGCCTCTCGACCACCGCCAAGGACTGGCTGAAAAGACGCATGGCGATCCACAATGCGTCACGAGTTGTCATATAGCAACAGGAGGCACTTACGACCAATAACGTACCCTGAGTAACAGACGACTATCTCGTTTTGATAACAAGAAGGGCCCGCGCTCGCTTACCTTCCACAGACGAATGACTTGAGCCAGGGCACATCGCCCCAGTTCAGCACACTGGGCCTAGGTCGACCGCGCGACTGGTCCGTCCCTTCGCGCCCAGCCAACCTAGTTGCGGGCTTTCGGCTGACGCGCGAACCTGATTTGTACACATGAAATGCCATTCGGCCACCATCGGGAGGCTTAGCTTAGATGGGCAGCCAAGTGGCGGCCGGGCATGGGTGTGTACGGTCCGGTGAGAGGGGGTGCCATGGCCAAGCGACACTGTCGCCCGTCCGCGCAGTACCGCTACGAGCACTACGACCCCCGCTGACGGATCGCGAGTGACCTAGCGTGACCAGGTCCCTTAGCGTGACCAGGTCCGGGCTGCGGAACACGACCCACTTCGCGTGCGAGGGACGGGTTCCGCGGCCAAGGACTCAACCCGCCGGCCAGGCAGGTTTGCCCGTCAGATGTGTTTCGTTGGCTGCCCGGCACGGGACGCACCGGTTCGCACCGGTAATCGTCGCGGAGCCGAGCACGAGGTCGCCCTCGTACAGGACCGCCGCCTGGCCCCGGGCGATGCCCCGGGCCGGCCTGTCCAGCATGATCCGCAGGGCGCCAGCGTCCAGCCAGGCGGTCGCCGGGTACTGCTCGCCGTGGGCGCGCAGCTGGACCAGGCACCTGATCTCGCCCGCCGGCGCCGGGCAGCCGGTCCACACCGGCCGCTGCGCCTCGATATCGAGCACGTCCAGGGACTCGGCCGGGCCCACGGTCACCGTGCCGGATACCGGCTCGATGTCCAGCACGTAGCGCGGCCTGCCATCGGCCGCCGGACGGCCGATCCGCAGCCCCCGGCGCTGGCCCACCGTGAAGGCGAACGCGCCGTCGTGGCTGCCCACCACGGTCCCGTCAGCCTCGACGATCGGTCCCGGAGCGGAGCCAAGCTGGCGGGAGAGGAATCTCCTGGTGTCGCCGTCGGCGATGAAACACACATCATGGCTGTCGGGCTTGTCGGCGACGGCCAGCCCGCGCTCGGCGGCCTCCTTGCGGACCTCGTCCTTGGTGGAGTCACCGAGCGGGAACATAGCCCGGGCCAGCTGCGCGCTGCTCAGCACGGCCAGCACATACGACTGGTCCTTGGCCGCGTCCGCGCTCCGGACCAGGCGAGGGCCGTGCTCGCCCTGCTGCAGGCGGGCGTGATGGCCGGTGCAGACCGCGTCGAAGCCGAGCGCGACGGCCCGGTCCAGGACCGCGGCGAACTTGATCTTCTCGTTGCAGCGCAGGCACGGATTGGGCGTATGGCCGCGGGCGTACTCGTCGACGAAGTCCCGCACCACGTCCGCGTGAAACCGCTCGGCCATGTCCCAGACGTAGAACGGGATGCCGATCACGTCGGCTGCGCGCCGGGCGTCCCTGGCGTCCTCCAGCGTGCAGCAGCCCCGGGCGCCGGTCCGGTAGGAGCTGGGGTTGCTGGACAGGGCGAGGTGAACGCCGGTCACGTCATGGCCGGCCTCGGCGGCCCGGGCCGCGGCCACCGCGGAGTCGACGCCCCCCGACATGGCGGCGAGCACACGTAGCTGAGTCATCGCGTTCGAGGGTATGCGGCCCGCCGCGGTCAGCGCGCCGCGGCGCGGCGGGCGCGTTCGACTGCCTCGCCGATGACCACGCCGAGGGCGTCCACATCCGCCTGGGTGCTCGAGTGCCCCAGCGAGAACCGCAGCGACCCACGGGCCCGTGCGTCGTCGGCGCCCATTGCGAGCAGCACATGACTGGGCTGCGCCACGCCCGCCGTGCAGGCCGAGCCGGTCGAGCAGGCGATGCCCTTGGCGTCGAGCAGCATCAGCAGCGCGTCACCCTCGCAGCCGGGGAAGGAGAAGTGCGCGTTGCCTGGCAGCCGCCCCGGTCCGGGCGGCGCGCCGTTCAGGACCGCGTCCGGCACCGCCGTCAGGACCTGCGCGATCAGGTCATCCCTGAGCGCGGCCAGCCGCTTGGCCTCATCGACCCTGCGCGAGGTGGCCAGCTGGACCGCGACGGCGAACGCCCTGATCGCCGGGGCGTCGAGGGTCCCCGAGCGCACGTCCCCCTCCTGGCCGCCGCCGTGGAGCACGGGAACCAGCCCGGTCCCCCTGGCGACCAGCAGGGCGCCGACCCCGACCGGCCCGCCGATCTTGTGACCGGTGATGGTGAGCGCGTCGGCGCCGCTCGCCGCGAGGTCCACGGGCAGCTGGCCCGCCGCCTGGACCGCGTCGCTGTGGAACGGGATGTGGTACTCACTGGCCACCGCGGCGAGTGCGGCGATCGGCTGGACCGTACCGACCTCGTTATTGGCCCACATCACGCTGACCAGGGCGACGCTACCGGGGTCACGCGAGATGGCCGCGCGCAGTGCCGCGACGGACAGGCTGCCTGCATCGTCGACCGCCAGCCAGTCGGCGTCGGCCGCCTCATGGTCGGTCAGCCATCGCGCGCAGTCCAGTACCGCATGATGCTCGATCGCCGTGGCGAGTACCCGGGTCCGTCCTGGATCGGCGTCCCTGCGGGCCCAGAACAGGCCCTTGATCGCGAGGTTATCGGCCTCGGTGCCGCCGCTGGTGAACACCACTTCGCTGGGGCGCGCCCCGTACGCTTCGGCGATCTGCTCGCGCGACTCCTCGACCACCCGGCGCGCCCTCCGGCCCGCGTTATGCAGCGACGAAGGATTGCCCAGCTGGCCAAGTTCCTCGGTCATCGCCGCCAGGGCCTCGGGCAACATTGGCGTGGTCGCCGCATGATCGAGATACACCGGCGAGGCAGGCCCGCGCTGCGGGCGCCCGTCCGCGCTATCGAGGTTTCCCATGGTGGCCTCAGCCTAGTGCGCCCGTCGTGATCAGTACCAACGAGCCAGCGCCCCACTTCACTGCATACGACTTTTCGCTCTAGCTACCGAAAAGTAACGGTGACCGGTGGCGCTGGCTCTGCGTGGCGGCCCCGGGCCGGCCGACTGCGGCCGGCCCATGCGCGAAGCTCAACCCTAGGCGCGCTTCTCGATCTCCTCGGTTAGCTGCGGCACCACGTTGAACAGGTCGCCGACCACGCCGAAGTCAGCCAGCTCGAAGATGGGCGCCTCGGGATCCTTGTTGATCACCATGATGGTCTTGGAGGTCTGCATGCCGGCCCGGTGCTGGATCGCGCCCGAGATGCCGACCGCCAGGTAGAGCTGGGGCGACACGGTCTTGCCGGTCTGGCCCACCTGGAACTGGTGCGGGTACCACCCGGCGTCAGTAGCGGCCCGCGACGCGCCGACTGCGGCCCCCAGCGCGTCGGCCAGCTTCTCGATCAGCGCGAAGTGCTCGCTCGCGCCGACCCCCCGGCCGCCGGAGACCACGATCGATGCCTCGGTCAGGTCCGGGCGGTCGCCACGCTCCTGGACGACCCGCTCGGTGACCTGCGCGGTCTTCGCCCCGTCGCTGATCTCAAGGCTGACCGGCTCGATCACCGCGGCTCCAGGCGCAGGCACGGGGGCGACGGCGTTGGGCCGGACGGTGATGATCGGCGTCCCGGTCCGGACCCTCGACTGCACGACGATCGCCCCGCCGAAGATCGACTGTTCGGCGACCAGCCCCTCGTCCACACCGACCGCGTCGGTGATCACCCCGGAGCCGGTCTTGACCGCGAGCCGCCCGGCGATCTCCTTTCCCTCGCCGGTATGCGCTATCAGGACAGCGGCCGGCGAGGCGCTCGCGACCAGCGCGGCGAGCAGCTCGGCCTTGGGCGCCACGACGTAGTCGTCGAATTCCGGGCCGTCGGCCACGTACGCCTTGGCGGCTCCGAACTCGGCGAGCCGCTCCCGGCCGCCGCTGGCGCCCGGACCGGCCCACACCGCGGCTGGCTCGCCGAGCTTGCCCGCGAGGGTCAGCAGCTCACCGGTGACCTTCTTGACGTCCTCGCCCGAGTGCTCGACGAGAACCAGGATCTCAGCCATGTCTGGCAGCCTCCAGTTGAGCCGGTAATCAGATGAACTTCTGCGCCGCGAGGTACTCGGCTGCCTTGGTGCCGCCGTCGCCCTCGTCCGGCACGATCGTGCCTGCCTGCCGGGGCGGCCGCTTGGCCCAGCTGACCACCTCGGTCGCGGCGCTGGCCAGGCCGACCTGGCCGGGGTCGATTCCCGCGTCGGCGATGCTCAGCGTCTCGACCGGCTTCTTCTTGGCGGCCATGATCCCCTTGAACGAGGGGTAGCGGGGTTCGTTGATCTTCTCGACCACACTGATCACGGCGGGCAGGGTCCCCTGGACCTTGTCGTAGCCGTAGTCCGTCAGCCGGTTGATGTGCACCGAGGTGCCGTCGATCTCGACCTTGTTGGCCAGCGACAGCTGCGGCACGCCGAGCCGCTCGGCCAGCATCGCGCCGAGTACCCCCATCCGCGCATCGGTCGACTCCGAGCCGAGGATCACCAGGTCGAACCCAGTCCTGGACAGGACCTGGGCGATCGCCGCGGAGGTCTGCAAGGCGTCGGAGCCAGCCAGCCCGGCATCGACGAGATGAATGGCCTTGTCAGCACCCATCGACAGGGCCTTGCGGATCGACTCGGCGGCCCGCTCGGGCCCCATGGACAGGATGGTCACCTCGCCGCCGTGTGCCTCGACCAGCCGCAGCCCTTCCTCGATCGCGTACTCATCAATCTCGTTGATGACGGCGTCGGCTGACTGGCGGTCCAGCGTGGAGTCCTCAGCCTTCAGCGTCCGCTCGGAATAGGTATCGGGCACCTGCTTGACGCAGACGACGATGTTCATAACCGTGGCCGACCTCCCTCTGCACATACGCTCTGCGCAGACGCTCTGCACAAACGTCCCAACCCAAATGTGCCAACACAAACGTGCCAGCACCAGCGGCCCAGCCGGTGGACCGCCTGTACGCAGCCTGCCGACTAACCAGGCCACGGCAGCTTAAGCCTGCCAAACGGCGCCCGCCCCGCGCATCCGGGGTCCCGGCTCCGGCCGCCGGCTACATGTTACCGGCCGGTAGCTTTAATCTCCCAGCCGCGGCGTGGGCCTCGGCGGCCTGCACCACGTTGGACAGCAGCATGGCCCTGGTCATCGGGCCGACACCGCCCGGCATCGGGGCCAGGTAGCCGGCCACCTCCGCCACCGCCGGATCGACGTCACCGACCAGGCCCGCCTCGCTCCTGGTGATGCCCACGTCGACGACGGCTGCGCCGGGCCGCACCATGTCGGGGGTTAGCAGCCCGGGCTTGCCCGCCGCGACCACCACGATGTCGGCGCCACGGGTATGCGCGGCCAGGTCCTTCGTGCCGGTGTGGCACTGGGTGACGGTCGCGTTCTCCGTGCGGCGGGTTAGCAGCAGGGCCAGGGAGCGCCCGACGGTGATCCCGCGCCCGATCAGCGTGACGTCCGCCCCGGCGATCGGCACCTCGAACTTGCGCAGCAGCTCCACGATGCCGTGCGGGGTGCACGGCAGCGGCCCACGCTCGCCGAGCACGAGACGGCCGAGATTAACCGGATGCAGCCCGTCGGCGTCCTTGGCCGGGTCCATCAGCTCCAGAACCGGCTGCGGGTCAAGGCCGGCGGGCAGCGGCAGCTGGACGATGAATCCGGTGCACGCGGGGTCGGCGTTCAGCTCGAGGACCGCGTCCTCCACCTGCTGCTGGCTGGCGTCGGCGGGCAGGTCACGGCGGATGCTGACGATGCCCACATGGGCGCAGTCCCGGTGCTTGGCGGCCACGTATACCCGGCTGCCCTCGTCGTCGCCGACCAGGACGGTGCCCAGGCCAGGCGGGGCGCCGCGCTTGGCCAGCTCAGTCACCCGGCGGGTGAGGTCCTCGCGTATCGCGGCAGCCGTGGCCTTGCCGTCCAGGATAATTGCAGTCATCGCTGCCCATTGTGCCCGACGCCAGGCACCAGCGGCGCCGCAAAGGCCGGCCCGCCCGCCCGGATCAGCCGGCGGCCGCCCGGAACAGCCGGCAGGCCCGCCCGGATCAGCCGACGAGCCCCGGCCGGATCAGCCGGCGGGCTCCGCGGCAGCGGCGGCACAAGCGCCCGGTCCGCAGTCGCCGCCCTGCTCACGCGGTCGCCGCCCTGCTCACGCGGTCGCCGCCCTGCCCACCCGGCCGCCGCCGCCCTGCCCACCCGGCCGCCGCCGCCCTGCCCACGCCGACGCCGCCGCGCTGCCCACCCGGCTTCAAAAGATCTTGACGAGTACTCCGCGATATCTACTGAAAAGTCGTCGAGATCACCGGGAGTGCCCGCCAGGGCCGCGCCCGGCGCGAACCTATGCCGACTGGCGCCCGGCTGGGGCCCGGCTGGGGCCCGGCTGGGGCCCGGCTGGGGCCCGGCTGGCGCCCGGATACGGTTGACATATAAATAAAAACTAATGAAACTTGAACTGTGACGCTGCAGACGGGCAGGCCGAGGAAGCCGAAGACCGGCGCGGCGGGCTGCGCCGACAGGTTCGGTGCGCTGGCCGATCCGACCAGGCGGCACCTGCTGGAGCAGCTGGCGGGCCGTGACCTGGCGGTCTCCGAGCTGACCTCCGGGCTTGACATCAGCCAGGCCGCGGTCTCGCAGCACCTGCGGGTACTGCGCGAGGCCGGCCTGGTCACGGCGCGTAAAGACGGCCGGTACCGCTACTACCAGCTTCGCCCGGCTGCTCTGACCGAGCTACGCGACTGGCTCGATGAGCTGGAGCGGTTCTGGCAGGAGCGGCTCGGCGCGCTCGGCGATTACCTGAGGGCAGGCCCCACGTGAAAGCCGACATTGATATGACGGTGCGCTATCTGCATCCCATCGGCCAGGTGTGGGCGGCGCTGACCTCGAGCGAGGCCCTGGCGGCGTGGCTGATGCCCAATGACTTCGCACCCGTCGTCGGGCACAAGTTCACCTTCCGGACCAGGCCAGCGCCTGGTTTCGACGGCATCGTCCGCCGTGAGGTGCTCGAACTCGACCCGCCGCACCGGATGGCCTGGTCGTGGGCGGGCGGCAACATCGCCACCACCGTCACCTTCACGCTCGCGGCGGACGGCGCCGGCGCGACCAGGCTCCGGCTGCGCCAGGTCGGCTTCCACGGCCTGGCCGCGCAGCTCACCAGGCGCATTCTAGCCGGAGGCTATCCACGGCTGCTCGGCCGCAGGCTGCCCGGCTACCTGGACGGCGCGGCGGGCGTACCCACCGCAGCGGTGCCGGTGGACTGCGCCGAGGGCTGGCGCGCTTATCTGGGCATCTTCCGCCGGTGGCGGCAGCGTGCTTGACGATTTACCACCAATACGAAACGAGGGGTTCATCATGGCGCTCACTAACCTGCAACTCGTCTCCGTCCCGGTCAGCGACCAGGACCGGGCCAAGCAGTTCTACGTAGGCAAGCTCGGATTCGCCGAGGAGATCGACTCGGAGTTCGGCGAGTCGATGCGCTGGGTCATGCTGCGGCCGCCTGGCGCCGGCACCGCGGTGACGCTCGTCAACTGGTTCGAGACCATGCCAGCCGGCTCGATGCGGGGCGCCGTCCTGGGCTGCGACGACATCGAGAAGACCGTGGCGGAACTCTCCGCGCTCGGCGTCGAGTTCAGCGAGGCCGAGATCCAGGAGGCGCCCTGGGGCCGGTGGCAGACCTTCGAGGACCCGGACGGCAACGGATGGGTCCTGCAGCAGGACAACCCGGGCTTCCGCCGCTAGCGGCACCCCCGGCCGCTGCCGCCCTGGCTAGTGAAAGAAGTGCCGGACGCCGGTGAAGTACAGGGTAAGCCCGGCCGCCTCGGCGGCCGCGATGACCTCGTCGTCATGGATCGACCCGCCGGGCTCGGCGACGGCCAGGACCCCCGCGTCGGCCAGCACCTGCAAGCCGTCGGCGAACGGGAAAAACGCGTCGCTGGCGCCGACCGCCCCGCGCGCCCGGTCGCCCGCCCTGGTCACCGCGAGCCGGGCCGAGTCCACCCGGTTGACCTGGCCCATGCCGATCCCGACCGTTGCCCCGGCGGACGCGAGCAGGATGGCGTTGGACTTGACCGCCCGGCAGGCCCGCCAGGCGAAGGCCAGGTCACCGGCAGCGCCGTCGTCGGCTGGCCGGCCCGCGGCCAGCCGCCAGTTCCCCGGCTGGTCGCCGGGCTGGTCGACCCGGTCGGCGGTCTGCACCAGCAGCCCGCCGCTTATCTGGCGCCATTCGGTGGCCGGGCTGGCCCCCGCACCGGAGCCCGCACCAGCACCGCCCGGCGCCGGGCAGCGCAGCACCCGCAGGTTCTTCCTCCCGGCCAGGATGTCGAGCGCGGCAGGCTCGAATCCTGGCGCGATCAGGACCTCGGTGAAAACCTCGGCGATCTGGCCGGCCAGCGCCGCGGTCACCGGTCCGTTGGCCGCGATAACGCCGCCGTACGCCGAGACCGGATCGCAGGCGTGGGCCTTGCGGTGCGCTTCGGCCAGGTCTGCGCCGACGGCCAGGCCGCACGGGTTGGAGTGCTTCATGATCGCTACGCACGGCTCGGCGAAATCGAAGGCGGCCCGCCTGGCCGCCTCCGCATCGACGTAGTTGTTGTACGACATCGCCTTGCCGTGCAGCTGCTCGGCAGCCGCGATGCCGCCGGCACCGCCGTGCACGTACAGGGCGGCCCGCTGGTGCGGGTTCTCCCCGTACCTGAGCACGTCCGCGCGGGACCAGACCGCGCTGATCACGTCCGGCCACCCGGTGTCGGCGGCCGTCTCGTCCGGCGCGTAGGCGGACGCGAACCAGGACGCGATCGCGGAATCGTAGGCGGCGGTCCGCGCGTAAGCCCGGGCCGCCAGCCTGCGGCGCTGCTCCGGCGTGAACCCGCCTGCGTCCAGCGCAGCGGCCACCTCCCGGTACATCGACGGGTCGGTGATGACCGCCACCCGGGCGTGGTTCTTCGCCGCCGCCCTGATCATGGCCGGGCCGCCGATGTCGATCTGCTCGACGCACTCGGCCGGGCCGCTCCCGCCGGCCACCGCCTGCTCGAACGGGTACAGGTTGGAGACCAGCAGCTCGAACGGCGCGATCCCGAGCTCGGCCAGCTGCTCGCGATGCCGGGCCTGGCCGAGGTCGGCCAGCAGGCCCGCGTGCACGCCCGGATGCAGCGTCTTGACCCGGCCGTCCAGGCACTCGGGGAAGCCGGTGATGGCTTCGACGCTGGTGACGGGCACTCCGGCGGCGCTGATCGCCGCGGCGGTGCTGCCGGTGGAGACGATCTCAACGCCGGCCGCGTGCAGCGCATTAGCCAGCTCCTCCAGGCCCGTCTTGTCGTAGACGCTGACCAGCGCCCGCCTGATCGCCACCGTGGTCACTGGCCGATCCTCACCTTCCGGTCCCGTACGGACCAGCCCTCCCGCACCATCCGGCCCACGGTCTGGGTGAGCAGGGCGCGCTCGGCCACCTTGATCCGCTCGTGCAGGGATGTCTCGTCGTCATCATCGGCCACTGGCACCGCCGCCTGCGCGATGATCGGGCCGGTATCGGTGCCCGAATCCACCAGGAAGACCGTGCAGCCGGTCAGCTTCACCCCGTACTGCAGCGCGTCCCGCACCCCATGCAAGCCGGGAAACGACGGTAGCAGGGCCGGGTGGGTGTTGATGACCCGGCCGCCGAAGGCGGCCAGGAAAGGCGCGCCGACCAGCTTGAGGAAGCCGGCCAGGATCACCAGATCAGGCTGGAACGCGGCGCACAGCGCGGTGAGGGCCAGATCCCAGTCCTCGCGGGCCGGGTGGTCGCTTACCCGACACGTGAACGTCGGAATGTCGGCCGCCTGCGCCCTGGCCAGGGCCGCGACGCCGGACCGGTCCGACCCGACCGCCACCACCTGCGCGCCGAGGGAGCCGTCGGCGGTGGCGTCCAGCAGCGCCTGCAGGTTAGTCCCGGCCCCTGACACCAGCACGAGCAGCCGCGACTGAGGCGTGATCGGCAACGTCATCCCCGGTTATCCCCCAGCCATCCCGCGGTCGTCCGCGCACGATTGGTGTCAGGCCCGGTGCGGGGCTCCCGCCCGGCACCCGTCCAAAGCTAGCGCGGGGCCCGCGTCCGCGCGCCCGTTAGACGTGCAGGACGTCGTCCGCCACGGGTGCGCGAGGGGGCGTCCCGGCGGATGTGCGCGCCAGCTCAGCGGACTGGCGTCTCAGGCTGGCTTCTCAGGCTGGCGTCTCAGGCTGGCCGTCGGCAGCGCCAGCCGGCGTGGTGGCCGGATCGGCCACCCGCTCCAGCCGCGCATAGCCGATCTCGGCGAGCTCGCCCAGGTCGAGCCCGGCTTCTTCCTCCTCCTCGCTGACCTGCAGCCCGACTGTGCGGTCCGTCACCCACAGGATGGCCCAGGTCATCACGAACGGATAAGCGAGGCCGATCCCGGCCAGCGCCGCCTGGCGGCCGAGCTGCGTCCAGCCGCCGGCCTGCCCGGCCGCGTTCACGGCCAGGCTGGCGAAGACCCCGGTCAGCAGGACCCCGATGAAGCCGCCCACCATGTGGACGCCCACGACGTCGAGCGAGTCGTCGTAGTGGAAGATCTCCTTCAGGTGAACGGCGCCGTAGCAGAGCAGCCCGGCCGCGACGCCGATCACGATCGCCGCCCACGGCTGGACGTATCCGGACGCCGGGGTGATGGCAGCCAGGCCGGCGACGGCGCCCGCGGCCAGGCCGGTACCCGATGGCCTGCCGCGCCGCGCCCACTCGATGGCCATCCAGGCCAGCATCGCGGCGGACGCGCCCAGCTGGGTGTTCACCAGGGCGTAGCCGGCCACCGAGTTCGCGGCATTCGCGCTGCCCGCGTTGAAGCCGAACCAGCCGAACCACAGGATGCCGGCGCCCAGCAGCACCAGCGGTATGTTGTGCGGCCGCTCGAGCCGCCGCCGCCGCCGCAGGTAGAGGGCCGTGGCCAGGGCGGCGGCCCCGGCCAGCTCGTGTACGACCGAGCCGCCGGCGAAGTCGATCGCGTGCAGGCCGCCGGTGCCGAGAAATCCGCCGCCCCACTCGGCGTGCGCGAACGGGCAGTAGACGACCAGCGACCACAGGCCGATGAAGACCAGGTAGCCCCGGAAGCGCATCCGCTCGCAAAACGCGCCGGCGATCAGGGCCGGGGTGATGACGGCGAATTTCATCTGGAACGCCATGTACACCAGCGCCGGGATCGTCGGCGCGTAGCTGTTCGGGGTGCCGTTGACGCCGCGCAGCCCCACCCACTCCAAGCCGCCGATCACGCCTCCGTGATCTTGGCCGAACGTCAGCGTGTAGCCGATGATCACCCAGATCAAGCTGATCAGGCCGATCGCGACGAAGGACTGGACCATCGTGGCGATCACGTTCTTAGCACCCACCAGCCCGCCGTAGAACAGCGCCAGCCCGGGCAGCATGAAGAACACCAGAGCTGTCGAGGTCAGCATCCAGGCGGTGTCACCGGCGTTGATATGCATGCAAGCCCCCAAGCGGCAGTAGCCCAGCCCGGACTGGGCATGAAGCAGGTCCTGTGGATGGCAGACCGCAGCCCATCGAGCGGTCGAGGTCGCGGGACCGGGGACCGGGGACCCTGCAAGTCATTGCGCGCGAAGCTTGATCGCCCAAGATCACCGTAGCCCTTTTAGGGCCAGCTGGTCGAGATGTCACCGCCACGCATATCGAGTGCTTTTCTCATAAATTGGCCAACCCCGTCAGCCTCTGCCGCCTCAGCCCTCGCTGTCGTCCTGAAACGGGCGCACCTCGACCGGCTCGGCGCACGCCTGCGTGGCCTTGGCGGCCCACTCGTGCGCAGCGTCGAGGTCCGGGACGTTGATGACCCAGAACCCGCCGATGTGCTCCTTGCCCTCAGCGAACGGGCCATCTGTGATCAGCACCGCACCATCCTGGACCCGCGCCACGGTGGAGCGGTCCGGCGGTTGCAGTCCGCCGGCGAACACCCAGGCTCCGGTGGCCTGGAGTTCGGTGTTGAGGGCAGCGACTGCCTCATAGGCCTTCGAGGTCGCCTCGGCCGACCGGGGGGCGCTGCCCTCGACGTAGTGCACGCTGAGCAGGTATTGCGCCATCGGGCATCTCCTTCGTCGTTGAACCGGCCAAGCTACCGCGGGGCCTGGTAGGTGAGCAGCAGAATGCCTGCGCCGGACGTCGCGGAGCCGGTGAGGGTGAGATCGGCCGCCTCGTCCAGCCCCGCAGGGAACAAGCGCTGGCCGCTGCCGAGCACGGTCGGGTAGACCATCAGCCGGTAGGTGTCGACGAGACCGTGCTCCATGAGCAGGCCGACCAGCTGACCGCTGCCCGCGACCAGGATGTCACCACCGGGCTGCGCCTTCAGCTTGGCGATCTCCGCCGCGGCGTCCCCTCGGATGACCGTCGTGTTGTTCCAGGTCGCCTGGGCGTCCGTCAGCGTCCCCGAGACGACGTACTTGGGGATGCTGTTCATCCGGTCGGCGAAGCCGTCCTCGTCGGTCATGGATGGCCAGGCCTGTGCGAAGCCCTGATAGGTCACCCGTCCCAGCAGCAACGCATCGCTGGCCAACAGCTCGTCGGCCTTGAACTTGTCGCCCTCGGGCCCGCGCTCGAACTTGAATGCCCAGCCGCCCCGCTCGGACCCCTCAGATCCGCCCGGATCTCCCATGATGCCGTCCAGCGAGACGAACTCTGTCACCACGATCTTGCTCATGCCTGACCTCCGGTCACCTGACGGCCGGCCCGAGCCGGCCTTTCATCCTTCACACGAACGAGCCAGGCTCCGATCGACGGGGACGGGGGACGTTTTCTCGCGGTCCGGCCGGCGATCAGGGCCTGGACCGTCCAGGGCAGGACGCCGACCCCGACGCTCGCCAGGACGATGCCCGGTCTGCCTAGGCGCTGAGGACCCCCGGGAGGTGGTGAAATAGGAAGGTCGTCATCGAGACTGTGCGTCCATCACGAGAGGATCCGGCCCTGCCTGCCGACCAGAGCCCGCCCCCGCCGCCCAGCGCTCCTGAGCAGCCAGCTGAGCAGGCTCCCGGGCTACCGCGATTGCATTTCCCCGAGCAGCCCGCCGGGGAGGGTCCGGCCTCCGCGCCAGGAAGCCACCCCGGATCCCGGCCGGGCGGCTACGCAGGGGAGACGCCAGGTGCGGCGGGCCCGCCGGCCCCGGCCGCGCCACCTGGTGAACGGCAACAGCAGCGGGGAGTACGGCCGACGCCGCCCGTGAGGGGGCCTGGCCGGCCAGCCAGGCCGCCCGATCCTGCCGTCCGGCAGCGCGCCCTGGCTGCCCTGCTCCTCGGCTCACTCAGCGTGCTGGCCCTGCTCGGCCTCGGCAGCAACTTCCATCGGGGCGTCTACCTGGTGATCTTTTCGCTGGCGGTCGGCGCGGGAGCGTGCTGGCTGGGGGTGACGGCGCTCCGGCAGGCCCGGCGCGCGGCGACCTGGCGCCCGCGCGGGGCGATCTTCGGGACGGTGTTCGGCGCCATCGGCTCGGTGCTGAGCGTCATACTGCTGGTCGTTCTTGCGGTGTTCTGGACCCAGCTGTCGCAATACTCGCGATGCCTGGCGGGCGCGAACACCCTGTCCGCCCAGCAAGCCTGCCAGAACCAGCTGAACAAGTCGGTCAACGGGGAGATCGCCAGGATCGGGGGCGGTAGCTAGTCACGGTAGCCAGTCACGGGAGCGACGCCGGGCCGCGTGATGCCGGCGGCGGGGCGACGGACGCCTGGTCGTCGGCCCAAGGGTTCAGGTAGATCGTGTGCCCGTCGTCCGGCTCAGCCACGTCATTAGCCGGGGTGTGGCCTGCGCCCGCACTGCGTACGCCCGTGCTGTGTGAGCTCGCGGCGACTCGCGCGCCGCTAGCGCCGGCCGGCGTGATGCCGGCGCCATCTGCCGCCTTGCCCGGGCCTGACCGCGCGGTGGCCCGGTAGCGCAGGTAGGTCGCCACTGCGGCGGCGACCGCGGCGGCGACGCCTATCTCCAGGCCAGCGACCACGCCCACCTGCCATGCTGACGGGCCCACCGCGGCCAGGCGCCCATCGCCCAGCGGGCCGCCCGCGAACCCGGCCGCCGCGGCCAGCACGCAGCCGGTCAGCAGCCCGCAGCCGAACCCCCACAGGGCTGCTTCCTCCAGCGTCCGCATCGGGGCCGAGCGGGCGACCAGCAGGCCGGCCAATGCTCCCGCGACGTAGGGCATGGCGAGCATCGCGGCCGACAGTGCGGGCGGCACGCCCGGATGAAGCCCGGCCGGCAGCGCGGCGAGCATCGGGAAGGCGGGCAGCGTTCCGAGCGCGGAGCCGGCCGGCGCGACCACGGTCCCGGTTCCGAACGCAAACCCGGGACCGAGAGCGAACGAGATCGCCCAGATAATCGCGTTGGGCACGTAACCGACCTGGGCGACCAGCAGCAAGGCGGTGCCCACCGCCCCAGGCGCCAACCCGCCGCTGATCGAGCCGAACCGGCCCAGGTGAGCCGCGAGCGAAACGGCGCCGAGCAGCGCGCCCGCCACGACCAGGACGGCCAGCGCCCCGGCCATTCCCATGATGACCGGGCGCAGCCTGGCCGGCAGCAGCCCGGCTAGCTGTGCCCACGGCGCCAGGGCGCGGGCACCACCCAGGCCAGCGGCGATCAGCGCGAGCAGGAAGCAGGCCACCCCGGCCTCCGGCACGGACGGCGCCGCGCGGGCCGACCGGCCGGCTAGGGCGAGCCCTAGGGCCAGGGTCGCGTAGGGCACCGCGACGGCCAGCGCGGCCGCGCCGACCTGGCGAAGCCTGACCGCCCCGCTGGCCCGCACCACCCACCGCCCGGCCCGCCAGAGCAGCGCTCCGGGCAACAGGACCAGGCCGAGCGGCAGCAGGCCGATCCGGCCAGTGCCTGACAGCACGAAACCGACGTGGTTGCCGATGAGCCAGGCAGTGGTGGCGGTGCGAAGTACGCCGGTCAGCCCGAGACCGGCGTGTGGTGCGGCCATCCAGCCCACCACCACAAACAGCACCAGGATGACCAGACCGGTCCCAACGACCGCACCGGCGGCGACGGTGCCGAGGACCGCGAGCGGCCGCCCCGCCCCCGGCGGTGCGGCGCGCGGCGCGCCATCGGGCCGACGGGTATGCAGGACGGAACTAGTCACAAAGCTCAAGCCTGGCAATTCCGCGGCCCTGAAACAGGGAGGCGCGCCGCAGTCAGCGGCCCCGCATTACCTCCCGGATCAGCTGGGCAGTGCCGCTCGGCGTCCGTCCGACCCGCACCCCCACCTTCTCCAGCGCGTCCTTCTTGGCCTGCGCGGTGCCTGCTGAGCCGGAGATGATCGCGCCCGCATGGCCCATCGTCCGGCCCTCCGGTGCGGTGAACCCCGCGACGTACGCGACTACCGGCTTGGTGACATTCCGTTCGACGAAGGTCGCGGCTCGCTCCTCTGCGTCACCGCCGATCTCGCCGATCATCACGATCGCCTCGGTCTCCGGATCCTCCTGGAACGCGCGCAGGCAGTCGATGTGCGTGGTCCCGACGATCGGGTCACCGCCGATGCCCACCGCGGTCGTGAAGCCGATGTCTCGTAGTTCGTACATCATCTGGTAGGTCAGCGTGCCCGACTTGGACACCAGGCCGATCCGGCCTTCCGTGGTGATATCCGCGGGGATGATCCCGGCGTTCGACTTGCCCGGCGACGCGACGCCCGGGCAGTTCGGGCCGACGATCCTGGTGACGTTGCCGCGCGCGCTCGCATAGGCCCAGAACGCCGCCGTGTCGTGCACCGGGATGCCCTCGGTGATCACGACGACCAGCGGGATCTGCGCGTCGATCGCCTCGATCACCGCATCCTTGGTGCCTGCCGGAGGCACGAACACCACCGAGACGTCAGCGCCGGTGGCCGACATCGCGTCCGCGACCGTCCCGAATACGGGCACCGCCGTATCGGCCAGCTCGATCGTCTGGCCGGCCTTGCGCGGGTTGGTCCCGCCCACCACCTGGGTGCCGGCCGCCAGCATCCTGGCCCCGTGCTTGCGGCCCTCGGAGCCGGTGATGCCCTGCACGACGATCCGGCTCTGGCCATTCAGGAAGATTGCCATCTCATGCTCCCGTCGGGGCCGCGGCGGCCAGCTCGGCGGCCCGCCGCGCCGCATCGTCCATGGTCGCGACCTGCTCGACCACGGCGATGCCCGCCTCGTCGAGGATGCGGTGGCCTTCCGCAGCGTTATTGCCGTCCAGGCGCACGACGATCGGGTGGCTCACCTGGTCACCGCGGGCGCTGAGCATGCCGATCGCCGACACGATGCCGTCCGCCACCGCGTCGCAGGAGGTGATCCCGCCGAACACGTTGACCAGGACGCTGCGGACCGACGGGTCGGCCAGCACGATCTCCAGTCCGTCGGCCATCACCTGAGCCGACGCCCCGCCGCCGATGTCGAGGAAGTTGGCCGGGCGGATACCGCCGAACGCCTCGCCCGCATAGGCGACGACGTCGAGCGTGGACATCACCAGGCCGGCTCCGTTGCCGATGACGCCGACCTGGCCGTCGAGCTTAACGTAGTTAAGGTGCTTGGCCTTGGCGCGCGCCTCGAGCGGATCGGTGGCGCTCGGATCGGCGAACCGGCCGAAGTCCTGCCGGAAGGCGGCATTGTCGTCCAGGGTGACCTTGGCGTCGAGCGCGATCACCCGCCCGTCTCCGGTGTAGACGAGCGGGTTGACCTCCACCAGCGTGGCGTCCGCGTCGGCGAACACCGCCCACAGGCGCTCGGCGAGCGCGGCGGCGCCATCCAGCGCCTCCGGCGGCAGGCCGCCTGCGGCCACGATCTCGGCCGCCTTCTGAGCGTCCACCCCGGTGAGCGGGTCAACGATGATCTTGGCCAGCGCCTCGGGGCTGGTCCTGGCCACTTCCTCGATCTCGACGCCGCCCTGCACCGAGCACATCGACAGGAAGGTGCGGTCCGCCCGGTCGAGCAGGAACGACAGGTAATACTCCTGCGCGATGTCGGTGTCCTCGGCGACCAGGACGGCGTGGACGATATGGCCCTTGATATCCATGCCGAGGATCTGACGCGCCTTGGCCTCGGTCTCGTCGGGCCCGTTGGCCAGTTTCACCCCGCCCGCCTTCCCGCGCCCCCCGGTCTTCACTTGCGCCTTGATCACGACATTCGGTTTCCCGGCGGCCGCGAAATCCGCCGCGATCGCTCGCGCTTCCTCCGGGGTGTGCGCCACCTTGCCCCGCGGAATCGGAACGTTGTACTCCGCGAAGAGCTCCTTCGCCTGATACTCGAACAGGTCCACTGGGGGGTCCGTCCTATTTCCGTCGATAGCCTTACGTCCGGTACGGGCCAGCGCGCGCTTGCTCGGTCCGCGACGGGCTAGCCAGCCACCATGTACCCAACCAAGCAGCCTAACGGGCGCCGCGGCCCGGTCCCGTTTCGGCCCGCTGATCGGGCCCGCACCTTAACCCGGCCGCCCTGACCGGCCGCCCTGACCCGGCCGTCTTGACCCGGCCGCCCTGACCCGGCCGCCCTGACCCGGCCGCCCTGACCCGGCCGCCCTGACCCGGCCGCCCTGACCCGGCCGCCCTGACCCGGCCGCCCTGACCCGGCCGCCCTGACCCGGCCGCCCTGACCCGGCCGCCCTGACCCGGCCGCCCTGACCCGGCCGCCTTGACCCTGCCCTAAGGGCAGGTCCCAGGATTTAGCGGGTCGGGTACCGTGCCCGGCACTGGAGGAACACCGTGAGGCTCATGACCATCGGCGAGTTCGCCGAGCGCACTCGCCTGTCCATCAAGGCCCTGCGCCTGTATCACGAGCTAAAGCTGCTGCTACCCGCCCGCGTCGACCCCGGCTCCGGCTACCGGTTCTATTCCGAGGACCAGGTGGAACCGGCTCGTCTAGTTGGAAACCTCCGCCGGGCCGGTATGCCGCTGGGCCTCATCGCGTCGGTCATGACCATGGATGGCGCCCAGGCCGCCCAGGCCGTGGCCGACTGGTGGGCACAGACCACGACCAAGGTCGCGCAGCAGCAGGCGCTGGTGTCCTACCTCCAGGCGCGCCTCGCAGGAAGGGTCCAGGCCAGGTACGACATCAAGGTGCGCTCGATGCCCGCGCGCCAAGTCCTCACCATCAGCAGGCACCTGCACATCGATGAGACCGATCAGTTCTTCATCGACGCCTTCGCCCGGCTGCTGGCCGCCGGGCCAGGCCTCGACGGCATTGCCGGGGTACCGTTCCTCATTTTTCACGGCGAGGTCAGCGACGACAGCGACGGCCCGATTGAGCTGTGCCGCCCGGTCGCATCCATTATCGAAGGCGAACTGCCGGGCCAGGCGCCGGGCGATGCGCCGGGCCAGGCGCCGGGCGATGCGCGGGCCCAGCGGCCGGGCCAGGCGCCGGGCCAGGCGCCGGGTTACGTCCAGCTGCGGATCGAGCCCGCTCACGATGAGGCGTACATCCGGCTGGCGATGAAGGACATGGGCTGGCCGGCCTTGCTCCCGGCCGCCGACGCCCTCGAGCGCTGGGTCACCGACCAGCAGCGCCGTCCGGCCGGAGCCCTGCGTCAACTGCTCATTGCCGACCAGCGGACGGCCACCCCGGATACTCCCGTATGCGACCTAACGCTGCCGGTTCGCTGAAGCTCACCCACCCGCGGACCGGTGCGCACCAAGACTTATACCGGATTAAGTGGCGAGAGCGATCCGAAATGCCGGTTATGCGGCCGCCGGATCCGGTATAAGTCGCGCCTGGGGTGGCATAACCGGCTGACAGGAGGCTCGCGATACCGGTTTAGCTCCCGGTGCTGCCCGCACCAGTGGCCGCGGCGCGCTCGTCGCCGAAGGCGGTCCGGACCCAGGCTACGATCTCGTGGGTGGACGCGCCGGGGGTGAAGATCCGCGCCACGCCCAGCTGCTCAAGCTCCACTATGTCGGCCGCCGGGATGATGCCGCCGCCGAACACGGTGATGTCGTCGGCGCCGCGTTCTTTCAGCAGTTCGAGGACCCGGCTGAACTGGGTCATATGGGCCCCCGACAGCACCGACAGGCCGATCCCGTCGACGTCCTCCTGCAGTGCCGCCGAGACGATCTGCTCCGGCGTCTGATGCAGGCCGGTGTAGATGACCTCAACGCCTGCGTCGCGGAGCGCCCGCGCCACCACCTTGGCGCCGCGGTCATGACCGTCCAGGCCAGGCTTGGCGATGACGACCCGGATGCTGCTCATGCTTCCTCCACCGGAACGCGGCCCGTTCGGCAGGCAAAGACGGCGGGCTCTCCTGCAGCGTAGCCGCCCGCAGGCGCCGTCCCCGCGACCGGTCTGACATGATCGCGGTGGATTGGTGGGGCTAGCGAGGCTGTCGCACAACTGACTCCGGGGTCGCCCAGGTGGAGCGAACGAACCGCTTTGAGGCCCGACTTGGCCATCTGAGTGGAGATCAACTGGTCGACACGCCGTCCCAGATGAGCTTGACTTTTCAAGATCACGAGTTGTGCGACAGCCTCTAGCGCACCCGCTGGCGACCGTGATCATGAAAAGCATTGTCCGTGCTTGCGCCGAGCATGCCACAATGCCCCGATGGAACCCAGGATCGGTGTTCCTGGCGGCGAAATCTGGGCGCGGGACACCGGCGGCGACGGCACCCCGGTTGCCCTGCTGCATCCCGGCTGGGGTGACTCCCGCATCTGAGATCCGATGGTCGACCTGCTGGAGCAGCCACCAGGGCGCTACCGCATCATCTCCTACGATGCCCGCGGGTACGGCAGGTCGTCCGCTCCGGCCGCCCCCTACAGCCAGTTCACCGACCTGATCGCAGTCCTTGATCACCTTGGGGTCGGCCGGGCCGCCCTGGTGGCGCACAGCGGCGGGGGCGGGCCCGCGATGTGCTTGGCCCTGACCGAGCCCGCCCGGGTCAGCGCACTGATACTCGTCGCGCCTGGGATCGAGGACTATCCGTGGCCGGAGGATGATCCCTATGGGGCGGAATTCGGCAGGCTGCTGCGGGCCGGCGACCGGGACGGCCTGGTCGAGCTCGAATTGCGGACCTGGGCCGCCGCCGGCCCGGATCCGGCCGCGCGGGCCCAAGTGACCAGCGCGGTCACGGCGTTCTTCCGGCAGAGCGATTACCCGCGCCCCGATCCGCCCGGCTACGCCAGGCTCGGCCAGATCACCGCGCCCTCGGTGCTCGCGATCGGGGATCTTGATTACCCGATGGTGCGGGACGCCGCCGCGCACATCGCCGGCCGCATCCCCGGCTGCCGGATCGTGGAGGTCCCCGGAGCCGATCATATGCTGCCGCTGCGCGCGCCAGGCCTGCTCGCGGGCCTGGTCCGCGAGTATGTTCCCGGCTGAGCAGCGGGCACGCCGACCCCGCGCAGCGGCACCGGGAACCGGCCGCTGGGCCGGAAACCGGCCGAAGGGCCGGAAACCGGCCGCTGGGCCGACGTTGCCGCCTAGAGCTTCTCAATGGGCGCGTAACGCAGGACCAGGTGCTTGATCCCGTACTCACCGCCGAAGTCGATCTTGGCTTCCGGGTCGTCGCCCCGGCCCTCGACCGACAGCACCCGGCCCAGGCCGTAGGAGTCGTGGTTGACATGATCACCCGGCACCAGGGACGGCACCGGCCGGTTACCGAGGGCCTGAACCCCCGGCCGGCGCGCCAGCCGTTCTGACGCTGGCGGCGCGGCGGCGGCCGCGTCCCGGCGCCAGTCGATCAGCTCCGCCGGGACCTCGGAGAGGAACCTGGATTGCTTGTGGTACGCCGGCCGCCCGAACCAGGCCCTGGACACCGCGCGGGTCAGATACAGCCGCTGCTGGGCCCGGGTGATCCCGACGTAGGCCAGCCGCCGCTCCTCGGCGAGTTCCCGCTCGTCGCCGCTGGATCGCTCGTGCGGGAAAACGTTCTCCTCGAGACCGGTCAGGAATACGACGGGAAACTCCAGCCCCTTGGCGGTGTGCAGGGTCATCAGGGTGACCAGGCCGCCGTGATCCTCGCCGTCGGGAATCTGGTCGGCGTCGGCGACCAGCGACACCTGCTCGAGGAAGTCGATCAGCGTCCCATCGGGACTGCGGGCGTCGAACTCCCTGGCCACCGAGACGAGCTCGGTCAGGTTCTCGATCCTGCTCTCGTCCTGCAGGTCGGAGGAGTCCCTGAGCTCGGCCACGTACCCAGTCCGGTCAAGCACCGCCTCGGCCAGATCCCCCGCCGGGCCCGCCGAGAGCGCGCGGAGTCCGGTGATGAGATCGTTAAATGCCGCTATCGCCTTCACCGAGCGCGTAGCGAGGCCAGGCACATCCTGCGGCCGGGCCAGCGCCATCGCGAAACTGATCTTCTGCCGGGTCGCGAAGGCCGCGACATACTCCTGCGCCCGGTCCCCGATCCCCCGCTTGGGCACATTGAGCACCCGGCGCAGTGACACCTCGTCGCCGGGGTTGGCGACCAGCCTCAGGTAAGCGAGCAGATCCCGGATCTCCCTACGCTCGTAGAACCGCACGCCGCCGACCACCTTGTAGGGCAGCCCGGCCCGGATGAAGACCTCCTCGAAGACCCTGGACTGGGCGTTGGTCCGGTAGAAGACGGCCACCTGGCCCGGGCTGGCCTCGCCCTCATCGGCGAGCCGGTCGACCTCCTCAGCGACGAACGCGGCCTCGTCGTGCTCGCTGTCGGCCACGTACCCGGTGATCGGCGGCCCGTCCCCGGCGTCAGACCAGAGGTTCTTGGGCACCCGGCCAGGGTTGCGGGACACGACGGCGTTGGCCGCGGCCAGGATGTTGTGCGTGGAGCGGTAGTTCTGCTCGAGCAGGATGACCCGGGCGCCGGCGAAGTCCCGCTCGAACTCCTCGATGTTCCTGATCGTCGCGCCGCGGAAGGCGTAGATGGACTGGTCTGCGTCACCGACCACGCAAAGCTCCGCCGGCGGGAGCACCTCAGTCCCGTCGCCACCGGGCGCCTCGAGCGCTGAGCGCCCGGCCAGCTCCCTGACCAGGACGTACTGCGCATGGTTGGTGTCCTGGTATTCATCGACCAGCACGTGCCGGAACTTGCGCCGGTAGGTGGCGGCGACCTCGGGAAATGCCTGCAGCAGATGGACGGTGACCATGATCAGGTCGTCGAAGTCCATCGCGCCCGCCGCCACCAGCCTGCGCTGGTACTCGCCGTACGCCTCGGCCAGCGCCTTCTCCCGGTAACCCGACGCGCGGGCGGCCAGCGTCTCGTAGTCGACGAGCTCGTTCTTGAGGCCGGAGACCTGGTTCGCCATCGCCTTCGGCGGGTGATACTTGGCGTCGAGGTCAAGCTCGCGGCAGACCAGCGCCATCAGGCGCTGCGAGTCGGCCTGGTCGTAGATCGAGAACGACGACGGGTAGCCGAACCTGCTCGCCTCCCTGCGCAGGATCCTGACGCAGGCAGAGTGGAACGTGAGCAGCCACATGGCCCGGGCCCGGGCCCCGGTCAGTGCGGCGGCCCGGGCGGCCATCTCGCCGGCCGCCTTGTTGGTGAACGTGATGGCCAGGATCTCGCCGGGCGCGACGCCGCGCTCGGCCAGCAGGTAGGCGATCCGGTGGGTCAGCACCCGGGTCTTGCCCGAGCCGGCCCCGGCCACGATGAGCAGCGGGCTGCCCTGGTGCACGACGGCAGCGCGCTGCTGCGGATTCAGCCCGTCCAGCAAGGCATCGGCAGCCGTCGCGGTAGTCACTGGCACAGCCTAGGCGCTACCGCCGACAGCCGCGCGGCAAGCGGCGCCCGGGACGGCGCCCGGGCGCCCGGAGCGGCACCGGGCCGGGCGGCGCAGGTGCGCTCGCGGGGCGACACCGGGCCGGGCGGCGCGGGGCGGCCGCGGGGCGGCGCCGCGGCGGCTAGGCGTCCGTATCGGGCACCAGCGTCGGTGTCGCCCGGGTCAGCGTCTGCTTCTTGAAGAAGGCAGGCGCGGTGGTCCGGCAGTAGATGAAGAAGATCACCCCGGCCAGCGCGGACAGGAACGCGATGATGAATGACCCGCCGACCTGCCAGTGCAGGCCGGGAATCGTCCAGAAGGTGTAGCTGTTGGTGGCCACCCAGTCGCTCTGCAGGCTGTAGATCCCCGCTGCCCACAGGATCAGGCCGCCGAGGCCGGGCAGGATGCCGCGCATCCACAGGTTGCGCGAGTTCTCCCCCAGCGTCTTGCGGTAATACCAGACGCACGACCACGCGGTCAGCCCGTAGTAGAACGCTATGTACAGCCCGATCGCGGTCACCGCGTCGGAGATGACCAGGCCGCCGGACAGGTAGTTGAGCGGTATGTACAGCGCGATCGAGACCAGGCCCATCAAGACCGTGGACACGGTCGGCGTCAGGAATCTCGGGTGGATCTTGGCGAATGCCTGCGGCAGCGCCTTGTAGGCGGCCATCGACAGGGTGGTCCGGGCGGTCGGCAGGATCGTGGTCTGGGTAGAGGCGGCCGCCGATGACAGCACCATCAGGATCAGCAGGTGGCTCAGGACCGAGCCGAAGCCGCTGGTGCCGAAGACCGAGCCGCCAAGCACCGACAGCACGTCGCCCTGGTTGGCGGTATTGCCGAGGCCGATGCCCTTCGAGCCGATCCCGGCGTAGGCCTGGACCGAGGTGGTCACCAGCAGGTAGGTGATCAGGAGCACGACGGTCGAGATGATCGCGGCCAGGCCCGGGGTCCGGTTGCGGTCTGCCGTCTCCTCGTTGACCGACACCGCGGTGTCCCAGCCCCAGTAGATGAACAGGAACAGCACCAGCCCGGAGATGAACGCCGACAGATGCGCCTTGAACGGGTTGAACCAGGCCGCGCTGACGTGCAGCGAGCCGACCGGCGCGTGCCCGGTGCCGACCTTGACCAGGGCCACGATCGACAGCACCAGCAGCATGACGATCTCGATGGACAGCAGCGCCTTCTGGAAGTTGGCCGAGACCTCGATGCCGACGTAGCAGATCGCGGTCATCGCGATGATCCAGATGATGCCGACCAGCAGCACCCAGCCGCTGGCCGGGTTGCCGCCGATGCTGCTGGTGTTGAACAGGTCGAACACGTACGCGCCTGCCACCTGGGCCAGGCTGGCCATGACCAGGACGTCGGCGGCGACGATCGCCCAGCCGCCCGCCCAGCCGGTCCTGGGGCCGAAGGCCCTGGTGGCCCAGGTGAACGTGGTGCCGCAGTCCGGGTCGGCCTTGTTCATCTCGCTGTAGCCGATTGAGGCCAGCAGCATCGGCACGAACGCGAGGAAAGCGACCGCCGGGGACTGCAGGCCGATCGCCACCACCACGAAGCCCAGCGTGGCGGCCAGGCTGTAGGCGGGCGCGGTCGAGGCGACGCCGATGACGATGCTGGACATCAGGCCGAGAGCCCCGCTCTTCAGGCCCTTGTCGAGACCCTCTTCGGTTGGTCGCAGGTCTGGTGTAGCGGCAGCCATGGCTCACCCCTCCTGGCAATCGCCCGACCGGGTCGGATCTTGCCCGCGGGCACGGCAGAGCCGGTTAGTGGTGCCGCGGTCTGGATGCCCGGTTGCCGAGACGATGACACCCAGGTACGACGGTTCTAGCATGATTTGTGCCCCCCGGCGACGATTTCCGTTGTAACAGCTAAGCATCACCGCGGGTCCCGTCAGTCACGGGGCTGCGGTCTAGGATCAGCCCATGCGCATTCTTCTGGTTGGCGCCGGCGGGGTAGGCACGGCTTTTGCCCGGATCGCCGCCCGCCGCCGCTTCGCCGAACTGGTCATCGCCGACTACGACCTGGACCGGGCTCAGCGCGCCGCCGCGGCCAGCGAGCGCTACCGCGCGGTCAGGCTCGACGCGCGCGATGAGCAGGCCGCTGCCGCGCTGCTGGCCGAGCACTCCTGCGACGTGCTGATGAACGCGACCGACCCCCGGTTCGTCATGCCGCTGTTCCGTGCCGCGCTGCAGGCGGGCACGCACTACCTGGACATGGCGATGTCGTTGTCCCATCCTGACCAGGATGACCCCTACAGCAACACCGGTGTCAAGCTGGGCGACGAGCAGTTCGCGCTGGCACCCGAGTGGGAGCAGCGCGGAAAGCTTGCCCTGGCGGGGATCGGGGTCGAGCCCGGCCTGTCGGATGTTTTCGCCAGGCACGCGGCCGATGAGATGTTCAGCGAGATCCACCAGCTCGGCGTGCGGGACGGAGCCAACCTGGAGGTGGCCGGCTATGACTTCGCGCCGACCTTCTCCATCTGGACGACCATCGAGGAGTGCCTCAACCCGCCGGTGATCTGGGAGAAGAACCGCGGCTGGTTCACCACGCCGCCGTTCAGCGAGCCGGAGATCTTCAACTTCCCGGCCGGCATCGGGCCGGTCGAGTGCGTCAACGTGGAGCATGAGGAAGTGCTGCTCATGCCGCGCTGGGTGGACGCCCAGCGGGTCACCTTCAAGTACGGGCTCGGCTCCGAGTTCATCGACGTCCTGCAGACCCTGCACAAGCTCGGCCTCGACTCGGTGGATCCGGTCAGCGCGGGCGGGGTCAAGGTCTCGCCACGCGACGTGGTCGCGGCCTGCCTGCCGGACCCGGCCACGCTAGGCGACCGGATGACCGGCCTGACGTGCGCGGGAACCTGGGTGACGGGCCTGGGCCGCGACGGCTCGCCGCGCGAGGTGTACCTGTACCACGTCGTCGATAACGCCTGGTCAATGGCCGAGTACGGGTCCCAGGCGGTGGTGTGGCAGACCGCGGTCAACCCGGTCGTCGCCCTAGAGCTGATCGAGGAAGGCGCGTGGTCGGGCACCGGCGTGCTCGGCCCCGAGGCGCTGCCCGCGGCGCCCTTCCTTGATCTGCTTAATGACTACGGCTCCCCATGGGCTTGCGAGGAACGCACGCCGGCGAGTAAGTAACCCGGTAACAACCCTGAACGGAGGACGCGTGGCAGACGATCTGCGCAACTTCATCGGCGGACAGTACACCGACATCTCCTTCGACCGGCGCGCCGACCTGGTCAACCCGTCCACCGGTGAGGTCTTTGCTACCGCGCCGGTCTCCGGCGCCGACGAGGTCGACGCAGCCTTCAGATCCGCCGCGGACGCGTTCGATGGCTGGCGCGACGCGACGCCCGGCGAGCGCAGCCTGGCGCTGCTGCGGATCGCCGACTCGATCGAGGCCAAGGCGCAGCAGCTGGTCGCCACCGAGTCGGAGAACACCGGCAAGCCGGTCGCGCTGACGCTGTCCGAGGAAATCCCGCCGATGGTGGACCAGATCAGGTTCTTCGCCGGCGCGGCCCGCATGCTGGAGGGCCGCTCGGCCGGTGAGTACATGTCTGGGTATACCTCCTTTATCCGGCGCGAGCCGATCGGCGTCTGCGCGGCGGTGACCCCGTGGAACTACCCGATGATGATGGCGGTCTGGAAGTGGGCGCCCGCACTCGCGGCGGGCAACACGATGGTGCTGAAGCCGTCCGACACCACCCCGGCCAGCACGCTGCTGATGGCCGAGCTGATGAGCGAGCACCTGCCGCCCGGGGTCTTCAACGTGGTCTGTGGCGACCGGAACACCGGCCGGGCCCTGGTCTCGCACCCGGTGCCGCAGATGGTGTCGATCACCGGGAGCGTGCGGGCGGGCCGGGAAGTGGCCGCCGCGGCGGCGCCCGGCCTCAAGCGGGTCCACCTCGAGCTGGGTGGCAAGGCCCCGGTGGTGGTTTTCGACGATGCCGACCCGGCCAAGGCCGCCGAGGCGATAGCGATCGCCGGTTACTTCAACGCCGGCCAGGACTGCACGGCCGCGACCAGGGTGCTGGCCGGCCCCGGCGTGCACGAGGACTTCGTGGCAGCCCTCGTCGAGCAGGCCAAGGGCCAGACGGTGGCCGGGCCTGACGTGCCCGACGCGGACTTCGGCCCGCTCAACAACGCCAATCAGCTGGAGCGGGTGTCCGGGTTCATCCAGCGGCTGCCCGATCACGCCCGGGTAATGACCGGCGGCCGGCAGACTGGGGAGCGCGGTTTCTTCTTCGAGGCCAGCGTGGTCGACGGGCTGCATCAGGACGACGAGATCATCCAGGGCGAGGTGTTCGGACCGGTCATCACCGTGCAGCAGTTCAGCGACGAGGACGAGGCGGTGCGCTGGGCCAACGGCACCGAATACGGGCTGGCCTCGTCGGTGTGGACCTCCGATCACGGCCGCGCCATGCGGATGGCCAGGCGGCTCGACTTTGGCTGCGTCTGGATCAACACCCACATCCCGCTGGTCGCCGAGATGCCGCACGGCGGCTTCAAGAGCTCCGGGTACGGCAAGGACCTGTCGATGTACGGGTTTGAGGACTACACCAGGATCAAGCACGTGATGTCCGCTCTGGACTGAGCCCTCCGGTACCAGAGTTATCGACCTCAAGGCCAGGGTTAAGGCTGGTTCGCTATAGTTTCCGGGTGTCTGCTGCGACTAACGTGCTGAACCGGCGTTGAGCCACGCCAAGCCGGTGCCTGCGATGAGGCCGATCGAAGCGAGCCCTCGTCGGCCAGCCTCTCCTGACGACGAGGTACCTGGGCGCGGCCGCTCCCTTCGCCGCCCCGCCGCGGCGGCGGGAGCGGTCGCTGCCGGGTTCCTCATCCTCGTCGGGCTACTGTACGTGACAGCCCTGCACGCCTCGGTGCCCGACTCCGACGGCGCGACCGTGGTGCTGCAGGGCCAGGTGATGAGCGCCGGGAACCTGACCCTGCATAACTGGTCGCTGGCCCTCGATCCGTTCTGGACGGTCGACGCCCTGTTTTACACAGTCATCGAGCGGTTCACCGGCCTGCAGGCGGCCCTGCTCTACCTCGGCCCGGCGATCATCGCGTCCCTGGTCATCATCGTGGGCGCGGCGCTGGCCGGCGACGGCCAGCGCGGCGCGGCCAGGGTGGCGGCCGCGGCGACCGTGGTCGCGCTGCTCGCGCTGCCCAGCCAGGCACTGGGCAGCGTCTTCCTGCGCGGCCCGCTGCATGTCGGCACCGTACTGTGGTGCCTGATTGCCTTCGCCGGATTGCGGTGGGGACGGTTCGGCTGGGGCTGGGCCCTGGCCGTCGTATTCTTCGCTGCTGGCACGCTCGGCGACGCTGAGACCGTCGTGTTCGGCATTGTCCCGGTGGTCGCCGCGGGGCTGGCCGCCGCGGTACGCACCCGCCGCTGGCGCTCGGGAGCACCTGAGGTCAGCGCCGCGGGCGCCGCCATCGCACTGGCCTGGCTGATTCGTCAGGCCGCCGTGTACGTCGGCACCTACACCATCACCCGCAACCGCCGGGCCACGTCACCCGCCCAGATGGTTGCGGACCTGAAGTACCTGGCCGCCTGGGGCGCCAACCTGCTCGGCGTCGGAGGCGGGAGCGGGGTGGCCGCGCCGGTGCAGGTGGTACACCTCATCGGCGTGCTGGCGGTGCTAGGGGGTGTGGCGGCCGCCGCCATCGCGCTGGCCCGCGGCCTTGTGAAGGGAACCCCGGCGCAGGCCGGCGCGACCGCGCCGTGGCGGCTTGATGACCTGCTGGTGCTCGCGTTTTTCGGCAGCCTGGCCGTGTTCCTCGCCCTCACGATCAGCGCCGACTCGAGCTTCCTGCGGGAGCTGACGGCTGCGGTCATCTTCGGGTCCATCCTCGCCGGACGGTGGGTTGGCCGGCTGACCGCCGCGATCTCCTCGCCCAGGCTCCGGCGCGAGGGGGCGATCGCGGGGATTGCCGTCATCGCGGTCTTCGCGTCCGGCAGCGGGGTCAACGTCGCCAAGCCCCGGCCGGTCCGGCCCTACGAGCAACTCGGCAAGTTCCTGGAGGCCCATCACCTCCGCCGGGGGATCGGTGACTTCTGGAGTTCCTCGATCGTCACGGTCGCCACCGGCGGCGCGGTCACGGTGCGGCCGGTGACCACCCGGGTTTCCGGCCGGATCGTGGCCTTTCCGCTGCAGGCGAGCAGGTCCTGGTACACGGAGCAAACCTTCAGGTTCCTTGTCTACGATACGACCAGGCCGTGGCAGGGCGTCGACTATGCCACGGCGATCAGGACGTTCGGACCTGTGGCCCACACGTATGCCGTCGGCAGCTACTGGGTCCTGGTCTGGAGCCATCCGATCAAGGTCAGCCTGGACAAGTCCTTAGGAACCTCCCAACGTGAAGCCTGGTCACCTGCTCCCCCGGTCCGCCGCTGACGGCACCGCCGCTGACCGGGCCGCCGCTGACCGGGCCGCCGCTGACCGCGCCGCCGCCCGAGAGCACACCAGGCGCCGCACCGCACTCGCCGCCGCGGCGCTGGCGGCCGGCTTCGGCATCCTGGTGCTGGTCATGTACCAGGCCGCCCTGCATGCGACAATCCCGGATTCCGACGGCGCGACCGTGGTGCTCCAAGGGCAGGCGATGCGTTCAGGGAACCTGATGCTCAGCGGCTGGGCGCTGTCGTTCGACCCGTTCTGGACGATCGACGCCGTCTTTTACACGGTCGCCGAGCTGGTCGACGGGATGCGACCGGAACTGCTCTACCTGGTACCAGCGGCCATGGCAGCGCTGGTGATCGTCGTAGCCGCAGCGCTGGCTCGTGACGGCCGGACGGGCGCTGGCGGCGTCGCCGCCGCGGTCACGGTGGTGGCGCTGCTCGCCCTACCCAGCCACGCGCTGTCGCTGGTCTTCCTGCACGGCGCGATGCACGTCGGGACCGTGCTGTGGTGCCTGATCGCCTTCGCAGGATTGCGGTCGGGACGGTTCGGCTGGGGCTGGTCAGTGGCGGTGGTGTTCCTGGCGGCAGGCGTGCTGGGCGACTTCGAGACGGTCGCGCTCGGCATGGCGCCTGCGCTCGCCGTCGCGCTCATCGCGATCGCGCGTACGCGTGACTGGCGGTCCGGGGCCGCGCCCGCCACCGCCGCCGGGGCCGCGCTGCTCCTGGCCGGGCTGGCTCGCTGGGCCGCCGTGCACGCCGGGACCTACACGATCAGCACGTCCCACCCGAGGGCCACGTTGGCCCAGATGCCGGGAAACCTGAAGTACCTGGCCAGCTGGGACTCCGAGATGCTGGGCGTCGGCAGCGGCAGCTTTGGTAGCGGCGGAATGCCCACGGCACTGCAGGCCGTGCACGTGATCGGCCTGCTGGTGGTGGTGGCAGGCGTCGTGAGCGCCGCCGCCGCGCTGGCCCGCGGCGTGGCGCGGGGAAACCGCTCCTCCTCCGCCGCCGCGCTGGCCCGTCGCGTGGCGCAGGGAGACCGCGCCTCGCCCGCCGCCAACGCATGGCTACTGGACGACCTGCTGCTCTTCGCTTTCCTGGCCGACGTTTTCCTGTTCGTGGTCCTCGACGTGGGCGACAATCCCACCTACTCGCGCGAGCTGACGGCCGGCATCATCTTCGGGATCATCCTGGCCGGACGGCTGGTCGGCGGCCTGACCGCAGCCATCGGGCAGGCCAGGCTCCGGCCCGCCGGGGCCATCGCCTGTCTGGCCGTCATCCCGGCCTTCGCGGCCGGCTTCGGGCTCAACCTGGCCGCGCCGAAGCCCGCCCGGCCCTATAACCAGCTCGCCAGCTTCCTTGAGGACCACCACCTCCGGCAGGGGATCGGCGACTACTGGAGCGCGTCCATCACCACCGCGGTCACCGGCGGTACGGTGCGGGTGCGCCCGGTGGTCGCCCAGGACGGCCGGATCGTCCGCTATAACAGGCAATCGGCCGCCGGATGGTACGCGGGGAAGTCCTTCGAGTTCCTGGTGTTCAACCGGGCCCAGCCGTGGCTCGGCGTGGACGCGGCCACCGCATCAGCGACGTTCGGGCGGCCCGCCCACAGCTACGTGGTCGGCGCTTACCAGGTGCTGGTCTGGAGCCATCCGATCGCGGTGAGCCCGGCCGGCTTAGCGGGATTCTCCGGCCGGGGCGCCGCCGTCTAGAACGGGTAGGCGGGCAGGTCGCCGCGCACCGTGACCCACTGCGTCTCGGTGAAGGCATCAAGGTTGGCCCGGGTCCCGCCCAGCCTGCCGCCGTTGCCGGACGCACCCATCCCGCCGAACGGGATGGTCGCCTCGTCGTTGACGGTCTGGTCGTTGATGTGGACAAGTCCGGACGGGATCCGCTCGGCGATCGCGAGGCCCTGGTAGACGTCCCTGGTCAGGATGGCCAGTGAGAGACCGTACTCGGTGCTCCCGGCCATCTCGACCGCCTCGTCGATGGAATCGAACGGCGTCACCGGGGCTACCGGGCCGAAGATCTCCTCCGCATAGGCGGGGGCCGAACGGGGCACGTCGGACAGGACCGTCGGGCGGTAGAACAGGCCCTGGTAGGTGCCGCCGGTCAGCAGCATGGCCCCGGCATCGACGCTGGCGCTGACGATCCGGTGCACGTTGTCACGCTGCCGCTCATCGATGAGCGGCCCGAGCGCGACCTGCTCCTTGTGCGGATCCCCGACCGGGAGCTGCTCAGCGCGGGCCGCAAGCGCCATCGCGTAGTCCTTGGCGATGGAGCTGTGCACCAGGTGCCTGCTGGCGGACATGCAGATCTGTCCCTGGTGGATGAAGGAGCCGAACGCGCCCACCGAGGTGGCCCGCTCGATGTCCACGTCGGGCAGCACGATCAGCGCTGAGTTGCCGCCAAGTTCCAGGAGAACCCGCTTGAGGTGCTCGCCGGCCAGCCGGGCGACGCTGCGGCCGGCCCGGGTGGAACCGGTGAACGCGATGATCCTGATGGCGGGGTCGGTGACCACTGCCTCGCCGGTGCCGGGACCGCCGGGCAGCACGTGCAGGAGGTCGTCGGGCAGCCCGGCCCTGGAGAAGATCTCCGCCAGGACGACACCGCCGCTCACCGAGGTACGCGGGTCGGGCTTCAGGATGACCGCGTTGCCGAGGGCCAGCGCCGGCGCCACGGACCTGATCGCCAGGATCGTCGGGACGTTGAACGGGGCAATCACGCCGACCACTCCGGCTGGCACGCGCCTGGCCAGGCTCAGCCTCGGCTGCTGGGTGCGCAGCAGCTCGCCGTAGGGCTGCGACGCCAGCGCGGCCGCCTCGTAGCACTCGTCGGCGGACACGTGGACCTGCAGGTCACCCATGGGCCCGATGGCCCCGGTCTCCCTGGTCAGCCAGGTCTTGATCTCCGCGGCGTGAGCGTTCCACAGATCGCCTGCGCGCCTCAGCACCGCGGCGCGCTCCCCGTAGGAGGAGCCGGCCCAGGATCGCTGGGCCTGGGTCGCCAGCGCACTGGCCCTGCGCACGTCCGCCGGCGTCGCGTAGCCGATCCGGCCGATCTCCTGCCCGGTGGCGGGCTCGGTCACCGAGTGCTCGCCCCCGGAGCCGGACTGCCAGCCAGATGAGAAGATCTTGCCCTGCCAGGCGCCCGAATCCAGCAGACCCATCTCTACGCCTCTCCGCTTTGCGTAGCTGCACATGAAATTGCAGGTGAAATTGCACGCCAGGCGCCCACTCGTCCGCTCTCCGGCGCACACGTGCGTTATCCGATCATTGCGGCTCCAGCCATGGGCCTGTCAACCGCTGGAGAGGTGTTTGTGAAACGTCTGGCCGATGATCGCGGTTCAGCCGTCCGGCGCGAGCGGGCCGGGCCGCCCGGCAGGTCCCGTAAGATCGGCACCGTGCTGGAAGACTCAGAGGTCGACCGGACCCTGGTCATCGCCGCGCACCCCGACGACGTCGACTTCGGCGCCGCTGGCACCGTGGCGAGGTGGACCGACGCAGGAGCTCAGGTCAGCTACTGCATCGTCACCGACGGGGCCGCGGGTGGCAGCGACCACTCCATTACCCGGCCGGAGATGGCCGTCTTGCGCCGCGCCGAGCAGACCGCGGCGGCCAAGCACGTGGGCGTGCACGACATCCTGTTCCTCGGCTACTCCGACGGCCGCCTGGAGGCCACGCTCGGCCTGCGCGAGGACCTGACCAGGGTGATCAGGCGCCTGCGGCCGGACCGGGTGGTGTGCCCCTCGCCTGAGCGCAACTATGCCCGGCTCCCGGTCAGCCATCCGGACCACCGCGCGGCAGGCTCGGCGGCTCTTGATGCGGTTTATCCGGATGCCAGGAATCCGTTCGCGTTTCCCCGCCTGCTCGCCGACGAGGGACTCAGCGCCTGGACGGTTCGGGAGGTATGGATCAGCGGCAGCCCGACCCCGAACCATTATGTGGATATCACCGAGGTGTTCAACCGCAAGATCGCGGCGCTGCAGGCGCACGCGAGCCAGACCGGCCACCTGGACGGCCTCGAGGACCGCATTCGCGGCTGGGCAAGGAATACCGCGCAGCAGGCCGGACTGCCTCCAGGCCGCCTCGCGGAGATGTTCCAGGTCCTCAACACCGCCTGACCGGGACCTCGACACGGGCCTGACCGGTACCGGGGTCGTGGACAGCCGCGGCAGCCTGACCGTTGCGGATGCACGACCTCCTTTCCTGTGAATGTGCTGAGAATCCCCAGGGAGGTTCCACGAACTGAAGCCCCCCGCCCCGTAGTCCGGAAGCCCAGGGGACCTATACGCCACAAGACTTCATCTGTGTAATTGCCTTTAGCGAACAGCTTCGGCGGTAGCCGGGGCTTGTCTTGCTACGGCCGCTGCGGTCGGCTCGGTCTCTTGCCTGGCGCATCTGTCTGCGACTTCATCGTCTGGATGCCAGTGGTTAAGCCAGACATAAGATATCCGCCTTTTAGCGTTCCCTTGTGGCGAAGTCGTGATCCAGGGAAGCTGAGCCCGTCGGCCCGTGAGGCTGATCGGTGCAATCCATGCGCCGTGCCCTCGGGGCGCTCTTAGTTTGCAGGAGGAGCGGGAATATGCGGATGCTCAACAAGCTGATCGCGGGCGCTGCCGTCGTAGCGACCGCGACGGCCCTGACCGCTGGCGCGGCCCTGGCCGACCCGGTCAACAGCAAGCTCAAGCCGGTCGTGCCGAAGCCGTTCGACGTGGTCTCCACCGGGTCCAACACCACCGAGTACTTGCTTGACCAGCTGTCGGTCGACTACAACGCCGCACAAACGACCCACAACGCGTCCCACCCGTTTATCTACAGCTGGGACGCGACCAATCCCAAGACGGGCGCCATCGGGGACCTGATCAGCACGAAGTCGGGCTGCGCGAAGATCGCGCGCCCCAATGGCTCGTCGGCCGGCATCGCCACCCTCGCGTCCAACATCAAGGACCCCAAGGGCGGGTTCTGCGAGGACTTCGCGCGCTCGTCGCGCGCCCGCAAGGCCACTGACCCGCCGGCCGCCAAGGGCGGCGTCTTGTTCGTCGCGCTGGCCAAGGATGCAGTCACCTACGCCAGCCTGGCTAAGGGCAGCAACGCGCCGAAGAACCTGACCACCTCGGACCTGACGAAGATCTACAGCTGCAGCGTTTCTACCTGGAATCAGGTCGGCGGCACGAGCCACGCCAAGATCGATCCGGTCCTGCCGCAGTCAAGCTCGGGCACCTACGCCTTCTTCCTCGCCGCGATCGGCGTGACCACGCCGGGCAAGTGCGTGACCAGTAGCACGACGCTGGAGGAGAACGAGGGCATCAACCCGGTGTTCAAGGGCAACAAGAACGCGATCGTCCCGTTCTCGATCGGCAAGTGGCTCACCCAGGAATACCGCTCGGCCAAGTGCTCGACCGCAGCGTGCATCACCTGTAAGCCGAAGAAGGGCCAGAACGACTTCGGCTGCGCTGTCAACGGCGTCCTGGGGCTGAACTCGATCAACGGCACCAAGCCGACCGTCGGGGTCGGCTCGAAGCAGACGATCAACACGCACTTCTCGGCGACGTTCATCCGCACGCTCTACGACGTGGTGCGGTACTCGACAAGCACCAAGGACCACATCCCCGCCAACCTGGAGCGGTTCTTCGCCTCGTCGCACGCCAAGGTCAAGGGCTGGTTCTGCGCCACCAGCAAGGCCCGGGCCGATCTGAGCAAGTACGGGTACCTTCCCACGCCACTGTGCGGGCTAGGTTCCTGACCCGCAGTTAAATCACCCATCCGCACGTGGTGCCGGGGATCTCGCCCCGGCACCACGTGCGTTTGCGCGGGCGGCCCCGGCGAATGGCCAGCTGGGCCGCCTCGTTAAGGCCAGCTGGTTAACCCTGCATCGGGTGTCGTTTACCGATTGTTTCCTTGTTAATAACTAGGAAAGATAGGAATATGGCATTCGGTCAGCCCCGAGCGCTGACGGCTTGACGCTCGTATGTCCTTGGAGGACGCATGCGCATGCTCAGAACTCTGGTCGCGGGCGCCGTGGCGGCGGCCGCCGCCGTCGCGCTGACGGCGGGCCCGACTGGCCGATCCGGTCAATGGCAAGGGCCAGCCCGTGACGCCTAGGCCGTACGACGTCGTCAGCGTCGGGCCCGACACCACCCAGTCCCTGCTTGACCAGCTCTCGGTCGGCTACAACGCCGCGCACAAGACCCACAACAAGAACCACCCCTGGATCTACAGCTGGGACGCGACCAACCCCGAGACGCAGGCCATCGGCGACCTGATCACGACAAAGTCGGGCTGCGCGAAGCTCGCGCGGCCCAACGGCTCCTCGGCAGGCATCGCCACGCTGGAATCCAACATCAAGGACCCTAAGGGCGGGCACTGCGAGGACGTCGCCCGCTCGTCACGCGGGCGCCAGCCCACCGACCCGCCCGCCGGCAAAGGCGGCATCCTGTTCGTCGCGCTAGCCAAGGACGCAGTAACTTATGCCACGCAGCAGGCCAGTAACGCGGCGAAGAACCTGACCACCGCCCAGCTGACGAAGATCTACCTGTGCACGGCCACGAAATGGAACCAGGTTGGCGGCACCAGCAAGGCCGTCATCAAGCCATTCCTGCCGCCCACCACCTCGGGCACCAGGACGTTCTTCCTGGCCGCGATCGGCGTGACCACGCCAGGTACCTGCGTGAACAGCACGCCGGAGCAGAACGAGGGCACCAACAAGCTGCTGCACAGCCTGAACGCGATCTTCCCCTACTCGGTCGCTGACTACATCGCGCAGCGCTACCACTCGGCGGCCTGCGGCAAGAAGCCCACGGCCAGCCAGAACAAATTCGGCTGCGACGTGCACGGCACCCTGAAGCTGAACTCGATCAACGGCAGCAGGCCGACGGTCGGGTCGGGCGCGAAGCAGACGATTAACCCCGGCTTCTCACCGACCTTCGTGCGCACGGTCTACGACGTCGTCCGGTACTCGACGGCCACCAGCGACCACATCCCCGCCAGCCTGGAGCCGTTCTTCGCCTCGGCGCAGGCGAAGGTCAAGGGCTGGTTCTGCACCACCAAGACGGCCCGGGCCGACATAGCCGACTACGGATTCCTCCCGTCGCCACTGTGCGGCCGGGGATTCTGACCGTCAGCAAACCGTCGGACAAGGCAGCTGACGTGGTGCCGGGGAAGGTCCCCGGCACCACGTCAGTAACGGTGGTCAGCCACCTATAGCGAATGTCTTCCCCGGCCGTTTACCTGACGGTTCCCAGATGGTCATCCTTGCCGAACAGTATGAAATCCGCAGGGTACGAGCGTCGCTGAGCGCAGCGGAGTCTAGAGGGCGCGGGGAGGCAGACGATCATGGCCGTCGCGTTGGGCCCTGCCCCTTCCTCGGCGCCGCCGGACGAGGACACGCCGCGCACGATCGTCAGCCGGGCGTCAGCCAGTGACCGGGTGTTCCGGGGAATCCTGCGCAGCGCGGGACTCGCCGTCCTGGCGATCACGGCGATGATCCTGGCGTTCCTGGTGCTGCAGGCCGTCCCGGCCTTCCGCGCGGAGGGCTTCCGCTTCTTCACCACATCGACGCTGCTATACGGAACCAACCAGTTCGGCATCGCCGCGCTGCTGCCGGATACGGTGCTGATCGCGCTGATCGCGCTATCCATCGCCATTCCGGCCGGCCTGGCCGCCGCGATCTACATCTCCGAGTACGCGCCGCTCGTGCTGCGCCGCCCGCTCATCGCGGTCATCGACCTGCTCGCGGCGATCCCCAGCATTGCCTTCGCCCTCTGGGGACTCATCTTCCTGATGCCCAGGATCCTCGGCACCGACAGCTGGCTGGCGCGCCACCTCGGCTTCATCCCGTTCTTCGAGTTCCGGCTGCCCGACAGCTCTTCCTACTTCGTCGGCTCGATGTTCATCGCAGGCGCCGTGGTCTCGATGATGGTGATACCGATCATCACGTCGCTGGCGCGCCAGGTGTTCTCGCAGGCCCCGCAGGGCGAGCGGGAGGCCGCGTATGCGCTCGGCTCGACGCGCTGGGGGATGGTCAAGATCGTGGTCCTGCCGTTCGGCCGGGCCGGCATCATCGGCGCCAGCATGCTCGGCCTCGGCCGGGCGCTGGGCGAGACGATCGCCGTTTCCTTCATCCTCACGCCTCCTACTGACACGTTCAGTTTCCACATACTCGAGAACGGAGGGAATTCGATAACTGCCGAGATCGCCAACGAGTACACCTCGTTCTCGGCCAAGGGCATCTCGTTCCTGTTCGCCGCCGCGCTCACGCTCTTCGTGATGACCTTGATCATCAACACGATCGCCGCGGTCGCGATCAACCGCTCACGCTCGGGCGCTGCGACCGAGGCGGACTGACGCCCCGATGCATAAAGTCGCGATGATCCAGACAAGGAAGCAGCGATGGCGGTAGCCGCAGTGCAGCCCGGGCCGGAGGTCCGGGTGCACATCTCGTCGGTCACGGCTGAAGGCACCGCGACCGTGGTCGGGGCCGGGGCGGCGGCGCTGGGGCTGACCTGGGTGCTCTACGAACGGGTGCTGCCGCTTAGCGGCGTACTCGGATTCTGGATCAGCTGGTACCTCGTGTTCATGCTGGTATATGCGGCCATGGCGGCGTTGCAGTGGGACCGGCTCGATGCGGCGAACCGGGTGACCTCAGTCGCCTTCGGTACGGCCGGCGTCCTGGCCCTGGCCATCGTCGTCGCGATCGTCGCCTACACGCTGCTCAAGGGCTGGACCGCGGTGAAGCACCTCAGCTTCCTGACCACGACCATGGCGGACTCGGGGCCGCTCCTGCCGCTGTCGGATGGCGGCGTCCAGCATGCCATCGTCGGCACGCTGGAGCAGCTCGGCCTGGCCACGCTGTTCTCCGTGCCGCTCGGCGTGGCCGCCGCGCTGTTCCTGGCCGAGGTGGGCGGCCCGCTGGCCCGGCCGGTCCGCACCATCGTCGAGGCGATGACGGCCCTGCCCGACCTCATAGCGGGCCTGTTCATCTACAGCCTGTTCATCCTCTCCCTCCACTATTCAAAGAGCGGGCTGATGGTGGCGCTGGCCCTCACGGTGACGATGATGCCGATCATCACCAGGGCGGCCGAGGTGGTGATCAGGATCGTGCCCGGCACGCTGCGGGAGGCCTCCTATGCGCTCGGCGGGAGTCAGTGGCGGACCGTCTGGAACGTGACCCTGCCCACCGCGCGCTCCGGCCTGGCCACCGCGACCGTGCTGGCCATGGCGCGCGGGATCGGCGAGACCGCGCCGGTACTGTTCACGGCCGGGTTCACCAAGGGATTGAACCTCGACCCGCTGAACGGCCCGCAGATTAACCTCCCGCTGTACATCTGGAACTACGTGCACATCGAGGGGGAGATTCCGGCCGACTTCGCGCGAGGCTTCGGCGCATGCTTCGTGCTGGTGGTCCTGGTGCTGGTTCTGTTCACTATCGCGCGGCTCCTGGGCGGCTCGGCGCCGGGTGAGCTGACCAGGCGGCAGCGCCGCAAGCTCAGTGCGGAAGCGGCCGCCTTATGATGCGGCCTCGCGCGCTCCGGCGCGTCCTGATCCTGTCCAGCGCCGTATCGCTGGCCCTGGCCCCGCTGCTGTGGGCCTCGCCCGTCCCGGTCGCGCAGGCCGCCAGCACCCCGTCCGCTAGCACCCCGTCCGCCAGCGCCACGTCCGCGGGCACCCCCACCGCCACCCCCAGCGAGTCGCGGCCGGCCGGGCACCGGGGACACGGGGGCTCCCCGGTGACCGTGCGCGGCCCGCACATGTGGAATCCGTCCACGATGAATGCGACAACGGGGACCGGGAAGCAGTTCGCCCAGGCGAGCACGGTTACGGTGAGCCAGACGACCGGACTTGTCAACCAGATGCTGTACGTATCGTGGACCGGATTCACGCCGAGCGTCGTTAATGGCTCTGTATACCGGGCCGACGCGACGGACTATCCGGTAATGGTCGTTGAGTGCCGGGGCTCGGCGCCGCACGAGATCGGGCAATGCTACGACGCTACCGAAGGCGGGGTAGCCAACTCGCTCGGCGCCGCGAGCAACGCCGCGTACGCCACGACGGCCGCCAATGGCACTGGCGAGGCATACATCCCGATCCAGACCGTGGTGCAGAACCAGGTACTCGGCTGCGACGCCTCGCATCCATGCTCGCTCGCCATCGTGCCCTCGCAAGGCGGCAATGAAATCGCGCCGCCGTACAGCTGCGATAACCATCTCTACGACTCATATGGCTCGGGCGCCGGAATGGATACCGGCTCGAACGCGTTCGGCGGCAGCACTACGCCGTGCTCCTGGGCGAGCCGGATCATCGTGCCGCTCAAATTCGCCGCCGATCCGCTGCACTGCCCGATCCAGAATGCCAGCTTCAGCGTCCTGGGCTCGCCCATGATGCAGACCGCGATGGAGCAGTGGAACACCGGACTGTGCGCGGGCTCTCATCCGCTGGTAGTGCAGTACAGTTCTGCGCTCCCGGAGCCGGAGGCCATCTCCGCCGTGCAATCTGGCCTGGGTGACGTCGCGCTGACCACCAGGCCCGCCGCCACGACGGTCGCAGGGAACCGCCATTACACCTATGCCCCGGTCGCGGTGTCCGCGGTCTCGATTGCCTACTGGGTGGACAACCCGGTCACCTTTCAGCCCTACACCCACCTGAAGCTGAACCCCCGGCTGGTCGCGAAGATGCTCACCACCTCTTACGACTACAACAACGAGGGCTGCGGCCCGTCGCAGACGGCCAACTGCGACAGCGCCACCGACGGAAACCCGATCAGCGTGCTCGTGGACCCGGAGTTCACCCAGCTCAACCCACAGGTGCGGGCTCCGGCGAGCGTGGGAGGACTGGCCGAGGTGCCGATGGTGCAGTCGGGCCATAGCGATATGACCTATGAGGTCACCCGCTGGATAGCCGCGAATCCGGCCGCGAGCGGATTCCTGGGCGGCCAGTTCGATCCGTGGGGGATGCACATCAACACCGCTTACCTCGGCCTGAAATACCCGACGGACGGCTTCATCTCGGAGGACCCTTACCCTGAGGTCGCCCGCGCCTACAGCCCGGTCTTCCCGCTGAGCGCCATCGCCAGCGATATGGTGCAGAACTCGCCTCCGGGCACGCAGGCGTACCTGTCGATCGATCCCACCGACAACGAGTACAACTACGCCAGGCTCCCGCAAGAGCAGCCGGGCGGACGCGTGCTGTTCGCGGTCATGGACGAGGCGGACGCCGCCGCGTTCCTGATTCCGGTCGCGGCGATTCTCAACCACGCGGGCCGCTACGTGGAGCCGACTCAATCGGCCATGTCGGCCGCCCTGCAGTCGATGGTGACCAGCCCGGACGGCGTCACCCAGCAGGTGCGGACGAACAGCGACAACCCGGCCGAGTACCCGCTGACGATGGTGATCTACGCGATGGTGCCGACAAGCGGCGTCTCAGCCGCGAAGGCCGCCAACATCGCCCGCTGGCTGGACTTCGTCGCCGGAGCCGGCCAGATCTCCGGATCGCTGCCTGGCCAGCTGCCGGTCGGCTATCTCCCGCTGCCCGCCAGGCTGAGGGCGGAAACGCTGAAGGCGGCAGACCAGGTCGCGAACCAGACCGGCCGCACGCGCGCGCACCACGCCACCCCGGCGCCGAAGCCGTCACCCTCGCCCTCGCCCTCGCAGTCACCGTCGCTATCGCCCAGCCCGGCCACAACGGTGCGGACGTCTCCGGCCCCGTCCCCCCGGGTCTCGTTCCCGACGGTGAGGCCGAAGATCGCCCTGGTCGCGGTCAGGAATCCGGTGAGCTCGGGGCTGACCAGGTACGTCCTGCCCGTACTGCTGATCGTCGGCGGACTGGCCGTACTCGCCGGCGCGTCCCTCCTGGTGGCCGGGACCTCGGGCGCCGCCATCCGGGCCCGGCTGCGGCGCCGCCACTACGTGCGCACGGTGCGGAGGAGTAAGACATGACCACCCGCTGGCGGAAACTCGCGCTAGCCGCCGCTGCCATGGCCATCACCGCGCTCGGACTGGCCGGGGTGCCAGCGCCGGCCAGCGCGGGCAACTACGCGACGATCAACGGCTCCGGCTCCTCGTGGAGCGAGGTGGCACTGGACCAATGGTCACAGGACGTCTATTCCAGCGGCATCACCGTCAACTTCAGCCCGGACGGGTCGGCCGCAGGCCGGGCTGATTACATCCACGGCCAGGACGATTTCGCCGCATCAGATCCGCCGTTCCGCAACGGAAGCGACAAGATCGCCGCCACCGGCACGGAGGTCTCCCCGTACGGCTATTCCTATATCCCCGACACGGCCGGCGGCACGGCGTTCATGTATCACCTCGTGGTGGCCAGGCAGATCACGAACATGCGCCTGTCCGGCCTGACCATCATGAAGATCTTCACCGGGCAGATCACCAACTGGGACAACCCTGAGATCACCCACGACTACGGCGCCCAGCTGCCGAACATACCGATCACGCCGGTGGTCCGCTCCGACGGATCGGGAGCCACCTTTTTCCTCACCCGCTGGATGTCGCAGATGTTCCCCAGCCAGTGGGATGCGTTCTGCGAGAAAGTAACCGGTGGCCGAGTCAGGCCCCCCTGCGGGGAGACCGAATTTTACCCGGAGACCGGATGGGGCAACGTCAAGGCCGAGAACGGCTCCAACAACGTCGCGACCTACATAACGTCCAGTTATGCCAATGGCGCCATCGGCTACGACGAGTACGCTTATGCGCTCAATTCGCACTACCCGGTGGTCGAGCTCCTCAACCCGGCGGGCTACTACGTGCTGCCCAGTGCGTCGAACGTCGCCGTAGCGCTGACCCAGGCGCAGATCAACGAGGATCCGCAGAGCATCGACTTCCTGCAGCAGGATCTCGACAATGTCTACACTTATAACGATCCGAGATCCTATCCGCTGTCCAGCTACAGCTATCTGATCGTGCCGCGCAGCGGCACGCCGCTCCCGCCTTCCTTCACCCCTGTCGCGGCCAAGGGCCAGACGCTCAGCACGTTCATCAACTTCTTCCTGTGCGGCGGCCAGCAGCAGGTGGCGGCGCTCGGCTACTCGCCGCTACCGCTGAACCTGGTGAAGGGCGGGCTGCTCCAGGTGGACCGCATCCCCGGGCACGTCGCCACGCCCAATCCCGTCACGCTGGCCGGCTGCAACAATCCGACCTTCACCGACGGAGTGCTCACCCTGCTCAAGGACGCTCCGGAGCCCTCGCCCTGCGCCAAGGAGGGTGAGCCGCTGGACTGCGTGGTGGTGAACGGGCACGCCACGACCCCAGGAGCCAGTTCTGGCCCGGGATCCAAGAAGTCAGGAAAAACCGCAGGGTCCACCGGCGGGACCGGGACCGGCACCAGCACCGGCACTAGCGCCAGCACTAGCGCCAGCGCCGCCGCAAACCCAGGCGGCAGCCTGCCTGGCGCTACTACGTCAGGGGGCACCGGCGCCGTGGCGGTCACCGGCCAGGTGGTGAACGTGGCGGATGCCGGAACCGACCGGCCGCTGCTGGCCGGGATCACCGCCCTGGCCATCGTTATCGCGATCGCCACGCCCCCCACTTTGGGCATGTGGCTGCGCCGGCGGCGCAAGCGCGCCTCCGGCTAGCCGGAGCAGCCCCGGTGGTCAGGTGTAACCACCTAAAGCGAAGGAGCCCATGACGACGATCGAGGGGGCCGCGGAGGTGTCAGCCGCCGCCCAGCCGGAAACCGGGCCGGGCCGGACCCCTGGGCCTGCCGCGACGCCCGGACCTGCCGCGGCGCCGGGCGATGCGGCGGCGCCCGGGCAGCGGCCGGTGCTGCGTGCCGTGGGCCTGGGCCTGACCCTGCTCGGCGGCTTCCTGCTGGGATTCGCCGTTTACCTCTACGGGCTGTCCGGAGTGCAGGAGGCGCGGAGCCAGACCACTCTCTACTCGACGCTGCGGATCGAGCTCGCCAACGAGATTGCCCCGCTTGGCGTCACAACACCGGGAGCACCGGTCGCGCTCCTGGATATCCCGAGCATCGGAGTGCGCAACATGGTGATTGTCGAAGGCACCAGTCCGGAGAACCTCACCCTCGGACCCGGCCTCCGGCGCGACTCCCCGCTGCCCGGCCAGGCCGGGGTCAGCGAGGTATACGGGCGGCGGGCTACTTTCGGCGCGCCGTTCGGCCGCCTAGCCGACCTGCGGCGAGGCGACAAGATCCTGGTCATCACGGGTCAGGGCGCCTCCTCCTACACGGTGGCGGCGCTAGGCGACAGCAGCCACCTGGTGGAGGACCCGGCACCCAACCGGCTCATCCTGCTCACCGCCGGATCGCCCGATATCCCCACCTATTTCACCTATGTGGACGCGGACCTCACCTCTGCTGCCCACGCCGATGGCGCGGTGCTGTCCGCGATCACCGCCGCCGAGATCGCCCTGGCCGGCGACGAAAGCGCCCTGGTGCTGACCATGGTGTGGGGGCTGGCCCTGGTGCTGGTCTCGGCGGCCGGTACGGTCGCCGTGGTGCGCTGGTCGCCGTGGCTGGCCTATCTCGCGACCGCGCCGGTCCTGCTGGCGGTGCTGTGGAACCTGTATCAGAGCATCGCCGCGCTGCTGCCGAACGTGTACTGACCGGCCGACCGGTGAACCGATGACCGAGCCAGGGGGCGGAGCCCAGCCCATGAGCGACACTGCCGCCGAGTACGTCGACGAGCAGCGACAGGCGCCGCCACTGCCCCCGGCCGATCCGTCCCCCACCGGGGCGCCCCCCGCAGACGGGATCCCCGCAGACGAGATCCCCGCAGACGGGGTCCCCGCGGATCTGCCCCCGACGGGTACCGCCCTGATCGACTACCAGGCCCCGGGGGCTCCCGCCCTCCCGGCGGGTCCCCTGGTGGGCCTGGAGGCCCGCGCCGTGTCGGCCTGGTTCGGTAACCACAAGGTGCTGGAACGGGTGTCGCTGCGCATGGAGCCGGGAACGGTCACCGCGCTGATCGGGCCCTCAGGCTGCGGTAAGTCGACGTTCCTGCGGATACTCAACCGGATGCACGAGATGGTGAAGGGGGCAGCCCTGGCCGGCGAGGTGCTGCTCGGCGGCGATGACATCTACGAGCCTGGCCGCCGTTCCTCCGACATCAGGCGCCGGGTCGGCATGGTGTTCCAGAAGCCGAACCCGTTCCCCGCCATGTCGATCTACGACAACGTGGCCAGCGGGCTGAAGCTGGCCGGCATCAAGGTCCCCGACAGGGACTTCGTGGTCGAGACCAGCTTGCGCCGGGCCGGGCTGTGGAATGAGGTATACCGTCGGCTGAAGTCGCCCGGCGGCGCACTGTCGGGCGGCCAGCAGCAGCGGCTGTGCATCGCCAGGTCGCTGGCCGTCTCGCCGGACGTGCTGCTGATGGACGAACCGTGCTCGGCGCTGGATCCGACCTCCACCCGCCGGGTCGAGGACACGATCGCCGAACTGCGTAACCAGGTGACGATCGTCATCGTCACCCACAACATGCAGCAGGCCCAGCGGGTGTCCGAGAACTGCGCATTCTTCCTCGCCACCGACAACACCCCTGGCTACATCGTGGAGTCCGGGCCTACGGCGCAGATCTTCGACGCGCCCGGGGATCCGCGGACCGCCGACTACGTCGCAGGCCGATTCGGCTAGCCAGATCCGCTAAGCAAGATCCGCTGCCGGGTACTGGTGCGGCCGGTGCCTGCGGTCTTAGGTTGGGCATCAGGCGTAACTGCCGTCTCTCGGAGGGGTCAGCGCATGACGCAAATATCCGTCAAGGTCGACGGGGTCAGCTATGTCGACCATGTCGAACCACGACTGCTGCTCGTCCACTACCTCAGGGAAGTGGTCGGCAAGACCGGTACACCGATCGGCTGCGACACGTCCAACTGCGGTGCATGCACCGTGCTGATGAACGGCGAGTCGGTCAAGAGCTGCGCTGTTCTCGCCGTGCAGGCGGACGGCAGCGAGATCACCACGATCGAGGGGCTCGCGAACGGCGAGCTGCACCCGCTGCAGCGCGCTTTCCATACCGAGCACGCGCTGCAGTGCGGCTACTGCACGCCCGGCATGATCATCGCGGCCGCTGACCTGCTCCGTGAGAACCCGCACCCGAGCGAGCAGGAGATCAGGGACGGGCTGGAGGGCAACCTCTGCCGGTGTACCGGCTATGAGAACATCGTCCGCGCTGTCAAGCGCGCCGCCGAGGCGGGGGTACCGGCATGACCACTCAGACCCAGGCGCCCGCAGCTGAGCTCGGCCGGGCCCGGCCCCGCAAGGAAGACGCCAGGCTCATCACCGGCCAGACCAACTGGACCGACAACATCGTCCTGCCCGGCATGGTGCACATGGCCTTCCTGCGCAGCCCATTTGCGCACGCGAAGATCAGCTCGGTGGACGTGAGCGCGGCGAAGGCGATGCCTGGCGTGATCGCGGCCTTCTCCGGCGCCGACTTCGCCGATGAGCAGGGCAGCCTGCCGTGCGCCTGGCCGGTCACCGCCGATATCGTGATCCCCGCGCACCCGCCGATGGCCACCGACGAGGTGCGCTACGTCGGCGAGGCCGTGGCCTGCGTCATCGCCAGGGACCGGTATACCGCCGCCGACGCGCTGGCCGCGATCGACATTGACTACGAGCCGCTGGCACCGGTGCTCGACATCCGCACCGCGCTGGACGAGGGCTCGCCGAAGGTGCACGAGGCAGGTAACAAGAGCTTCGAGTGGACCTTCGCGGGCGGTGACCTGGACGCCGCCTTCCGGGACGCGGAGGTGGTGATCGAGCGCAACTACCGGCAGCAGCGGCTGATCCCCAGCGCGATGGAGCCGCGGGCGGTGGTCGCCTCCTGCGTAGGCGGCGAGTTCACGCTGTGGTCGGCGACCCAGATCCCGCACGTTCTGCGGGTCATGCTGGCCCTGGTCACCGGCATACCTGAGCAGAACATCCGGGTCATCGCGCCGGATGTCGGCGGCGGCTTCGGCTCCAAGCTGCAGGTCACGGCCGAGGAAGTGCTCGCGGTGCTGGTCGCCCGCAAGATCGGCAGGCCGGTCAAGTGGACCGAGTCGCGCAGCGAAGGCAACATGACCGTGCACCATGGCCGGGACCAGTGGCAGCGGATCAGGATCGCCGCCGACCGCGACGGCCGGATCCGCGGCCTGTCCGTTGACCTGCTGGCCGACATGGGCGCCTACCTGATGCTGGTCACGCCGGGCGTCCCGCTGCTCGGCGCGTTCATGTACAACAGCATCTACAAGATGGACGCCTACTCGTTCCGGTGCACCGGCGTCTTCACCACCAAGATGCCGACCGACGCCTACCGCGGCGCGGGCCTGCCGGAGGCGACGTTCGCGATCGAGCGGATCATGGACGACCTCGCGGCAGAACTCGGCATCGAGCCGCTGGCCCTGCGCGAGCTTAACTGGATCAGCCACGAGGAGTTCCCGTACACCACCATCTCCGGCCTCACCTACGACTCGGGGAACTACGAGGCGGCGACGGCCAAGGCTAAGGAGCTATTCGGGTACGACGAGCTCCGCGCAGAGCAAGCAGAACGGATAAACCGGGGTGATCCGCTGCGCCTCGGGATAGGCATCTCCACCTTCACCGAGATGTGCGGCCTCGCCCCGTCCCGGGTCCTCGGCTCGCTCGCCTACGGCGCGGGCGGCTGGGAGAACGCCTCGATCCGGATGCTGCCCACCGGCAAGGTCGAAGTGGTCACCGGGTCGAGCGCGCACGGCCAGGGCCACGAGACAGCCTGGAGCCAGATCGTGGCCGACCAGCTCGGGGTGCCGTTCGAGGACATCAGGGTGCTGCACGGCGACACGCAGATCTCGCCCAAGGGCATGGACACCTACGGATCGAGGTCGCTGGCGGTCGGGGGCATGGCCCTGGTCTCCGCCTGCGACAAGGTGATCGCCAAGGCCAAGGTCATCGCGTCGAAGATGCTCGAGGCCCCGCCGGAGGAAGTGACGTTCGCAAACGGGGTCTTCTCCGCGGGCGGCGGCGCGACCAAGACCATCCAGGAGGTGGCGCTGGCCACGTTCGCGGCGCACGACCTGCCGGACGGGGTGGAGCCTTCGCTGGACTCCGACGCCACCTACGACCCGGACAACTTCTCCTTCCCGCACGGCACGCACCTGTGCGCGACCGAGGTGGACACCGAGACCGGCATGGTGACCATCCGCTCCTACGTGGCCGTGGACGACGTAGGCAAGGTGGTCAACCCGCTCATCGTTGAGGGCCAGGTGCACGGCGGCATCGCCCAGGGCATCGCCCAGGCGCTCTATGAGGAGGCCGTCTACGACGACGAGGGGAACCTGGTCACCACGACGCTAGCCGACTACCTGGTACCGTCCGCGGCCGACCTGCCGTCCTATGTCACCAGCCGGACCGAGAGCCCGGCCGACAACCGGCTGGGCGTCAAGGGCGTGGGCGAGGCAGGCACCATCGCGTCCACCCCGGCCGTCGTCAACTCGATCATCGACGCGCTGCGCCCGCTCGGAGTCAGGGACATCATCATGCCCTGCACGCCCGAACGGGTCTGGCGGGCGATCCAGACGGCCCAGGGCGGCGAGCAGGGTAGTGCGGCGGACCAGCACCAGGCCAGGCAGAGCGACCAGACCCAGGGCCACAGCCCATCAGGCAACGCCGGCCAGGGCGGCCAGGCACAGCAGGCAGGAGGCGCGGCGTGATCCCGGCCAAGTTCGATTACGTCCGCCCGTCCACACTGGACGAGGCGATCCATGCCCTGGCCGAGGGAGGCGAGGACGCCAAGGTGATCGCCGGCGGCCAGAGCCTGATGCCGCTGCTGAGGCTCAGGCTGGCCTACCCCGATCTCCTGGTCGACGTGGGCAGCCTCGCCGAACTCCGCGGCGTCACCGATACGGGCGCCTGCCTGCTGATCGGGGCCAGGACCACCCACTACGACCTGACCCGCGACCCGCTCATCGCCGAGCACTGCGGGATCCTCGCGCAGGCGGCCGGGACGGTCGCCGACCCCGCGGTCCGGCATCGCGGGACCCTAGGCGGCTCACTGGCGCACGGCGACCCGGCGGGCGACCTGCCCGCAGTGGTGCTCGCGCTGGACGCGACGTTCATCGTCCGGGGGCCAGGCGGCGAGCGGCAGATCGGGGCGGCCGACTTTTTCGTCGACTACCTGACCACCGCCCTGGAGCCCGTCGAGATCCTGACCGGGATCTCGATTCCGAAGCTCGGATCGGGCTGGGGTTACCGTTATGAGAAATTTCACCGGACCGCGCAGGCCTGGGCTACGGTCGGGGTGGCGGCTCTCGCCCGGCGATCGGACGGACTCATCGCCGAGGCCAGGATCGGCCTGACTAACATGGGCACCGTGCCGGTGAGGGCGAGCGCGGCTGAGGCCGCGGCAGCAGGAGCGGAGGCGAGCCGCGCGGCGCTGAACGACGCGGCCGCCCATGCGGCGGAGGGCACGGAGCCTCCCGCCGACCTGCATGGCGCGCCCGATTACCGGCGCCACCTGGCGCGGGTACTCACCGGCCGGGCCCTAGCAGCGGCGGCAGGAGTCTGACAGATGGAACTGGAGCACTCGTTCACGGTCCCGGTCCCCGAGGAACGGGCGTGGGAAGTGCTGCTGGATGTCGAGCGGGTGGCGCCCTGCATGCCGGGCGCCTCCCTCGACTCGGTCGATGGCGATGCCATCTCGGGCCGGATCAAGGTCAAGGTCGGCCCGATCGCGATGACCTACGCGGGCACCGCGCGCTTCACCGAGCGAGACCCGCACGCGCACGTCGTCACGCTGCAGGCGTCGGGCAAGGAGACCCGCGGCGCGGGCACCGCCTCGGCGACCGTGCGCTCGATGCTGGAGGGCCAGGGCGACCACACGCACGTGCTCGTGCATACGACGCTGAACGTGACCGGGCGCCCGGCCCAGTTCGGCCGGGGTGTGATGGCCGAAGTCGGCGGCAAGCTCGTCGGCATCTTCGCCGATAACCTGGCTCAGATGCTGGCCGCGGACCAGCCATCGGCCGTCGATGGAGGACCAGCCGCCAGCTCAGGCGACAACTCAGGCGAGACCCTCAGCCCCGGCGAGACCCTCAGCCCCGGCGAGACCCTCAGCTCTGGCGAAGGCGCTGGCCCCGGCGAAGGCGCTAGCCCCGGCGAAGGCGCTAGCTCGAGCGAAAGTGCCAGTTCCGGCGGACAGGCCAGTGACGCAGCCACCGATGGGCCGGGCACTGGACCGGGCCTCGGCCTCGGCGACCGCCCGGCGAGCGAGCTTGGCCAGCCGGTCGAGGAACTTCAGCTGTCGCTACGGTCCTACAACAGTCTCCGCAGGGAGGGCATTCATACCGTCGGCGATCTCGCCTCGCGCACCAGCCAGGAGTTGCTCGCGATCGACAACATTGGCCCCGCGTCGGTCGAGGAGATCAGGCAGAAGCTAGCCGCCATAGGGCTTTCGCTCAGCCAGTCCGGCCCGAGCGCGAACGGTATGCGGGCCGAGCGCACCGACGTCACCGCCCCGGCAGGCCAGTCAGCGGCGCGCCAGTCAGCGGCAGGCCAGTCAGCGGCAGGCCAGTCAGCCCGGGCCGGTCAGCCCCGCCTAGAGGTCACATCTGCGGTCCCGCCCCGGCTTGCGGCCGGGCCGCCCGACGATGACGCGATCGACCTGCTCAGCGTGGCCGGGATCCCGGTCCTCAAGCGCGCGCTGCCGGTCGCCGCAGCGTCCCTGCTGTCCGTGATAGTCGTGATCGGGCTGCGCCGTCGGCGGCGCCACAGTCGCAGCTAGCCCCGGTCACAGCCAGCCCGGTCACAGCCAGCCCGGTCACAGCCAGCCCGGTCACTGGCCCTCCTGGCCGGACACGCCGCTCCCGGCCACTGCTTCGAGGTGTTCTCCCGCCCGCGCGGATGGGTTCATCCTGGCGGCTGATGTCGAGATCAGGCGGTCGGCTTCGACCTCAGCATGTGAGGCGAGATCCCGGCCCCGGTTTCCGCCCGCGACGCTTAGCCCCGACGACCACAGGAGGAACCAATGAGTACCGCGCTCAAGACCGTGACCTCGGCTGACGGTACCCCGATCGCCTTTGACCAGACCGGTGACGGGCCGCCGGTGATTCTCATCGGCGGCGCATTCAATGACCGCTCCACGGTCGCCGGGCTGGCGGCCGTGCTGGCGCCCGACTACACCGTGGTCACCTACGACCGGCGCGGCCGGGGCGACAGCGGGGACAACGCGAGTTACGCCGTCGAGCGTGAGGTCGAGGATCTCGCGGCCGTGATCGGCCAGGTGGGCGGATCAGCCCGGGTGTTCGGGCACTCCTCGGGCGCCGTGCTGGCCCTGGAGGCGGCCGAGCAGGGCGCGGCCATCGACAAGCTGGCGCTCTACGAGCCCCCGTACGTCACCGCCGGCGGCCGGGCCGCTCCCGCGGACGACATCGCCGGTCGGATCAGGGCGCTGATCGACCAGGATCGCCGCGACGATGCCGTGACGCTCTTCTTGACCGAGTCGGTGGGAGTCCCCCCTGACATGGTGGCGGGAATGCGCGCGAGCCAGACGTGGGGCTGGCTCGTCCGGCTCGCCCACACGCTCCCGTACGACCTGGCCATTTGCGGTCCTGGCGGGGTCCTGCCCGCTGATCGACTGGCGAAGATCACCGTCCCGACGCTGGTCATCGGGGGCGGCCAGAGTCCGGAATGGCTCCCCGCCGCGGCCCGCGCCGTGGCCGGCGCGATCCCGGGCGCGCGTTACGTCACCCTGGAGGGTCAGGACCACGGCGTGCTCAACCAGCCGGCCGCGCTTCGCCCCCTGCTGGTCGACTTCCTCGCCTAGCCCTAAGCTGCGTCGCCGCGAAGCTGCGTCGCCGCACCCGGCTGCGGTCCTGTACCGGATTTGGTGGCCTCAGTAAGCAGTAATGTCCGATATGCGGTCACCAAATCCGGTATAGGTAAGAGCGAGCAAGCTGGTGCGGTTAGTTGCGCGCGGACCAGCTGGGCCCACGAATCGTGACCCAGCTGGTCCAGGGTCGCGGCCAGCCAGGTCGCGGCGGCGGGATCCAGGCACGCCGCGGCCAGGTCGGCCCGGTCCTTCGGCCGGTCCAGGTGAGCCTTGTGGAGGAGTGCCAGCTCGGGCCTCAGAAAGGGCACGCCGCCCACGGTGTGCAGGGCGTTCGCCCACGGCACCCGGATCCGTGCGTCGCGCTTGAAGTCCCACTCGTCCGTGCTGCGATCGAGCAGCAGGTCCAGCTGCCACGGGTGATAGGCGTCCAGGCGCGCCCATAGCTGCTCGCGTCCGGCCGTGAGCCCGTCGCCGGGCACCAGCGGCCGCAGGGTCCCGCCGTGTGTTTCCCACAGGTCCCAGCCCGACAGCAGCTGCCGCAGCTCATCGAGGTCGTCGACCCGGACCGCAACGTCGGTATCCTCGTGTCGGCGAGCCGGGGCGCCGATCCGGGCCGCCCGGCCGCCCGCGATCCACCAGCGCAGCCGGGAGGACGCAGCGAACAGCCCGGCCACCTGATCCGGCTCCAGGGGTTCCCAGCGCCCGTACCGGGACTGGAACGCCTCCTCGTCGAGGTCGTTGATCGTTTTGACCACGGCGTCACTCATTCGGTCAGTCTGCCGCACCGCCAGCCGGCTGGCACCTCGCGGCCCAGCCGCCAGGCGGCCCCGTGAGCGCCCGCCTAGGGTGGAAAGGTGACGAGCTTCCCCTGCGACCGGTCGTATGCCCGAGAACTGGACGCGGCGGATCCGCTCAGCCGGTTCCGCGATCGCTTCGCCTGGCCCGATGAGCCGCTGATCTACCTGGACGGTAACTCGCTGGGACCGCTGCCGCTGGCCACCGCAAACCGGATCGGCGAGGTGATCGCGCAGGAGTGGGGCGCGGGCCTGATCCGGTCCTGGGGACGGTGGATCGGCCTGCCCCGCCAGGCCGGCGAGGCGGTCGCGCAGCTGGTCGGGGCGGCGGCCGGCCAGGTCGTGGTCTGCGACTCGACCACCGTCAACCTCTACAAGCTGGCCTGCGCCGCGCTGGACGCCCACCCGGGCCGGACCGTTATCGTGACCGATGACGACAATTTCCCCACCGACCGCTACGCCCTGCAGGGGATCGCCGCCCAGCGCGGCGGTGAGCTGCGCCTGATCACCACCGACCTGGATCAGGGCGTCAGCGAGGACGCGGTGCGCAGCGCCGTCGATGCCGACACCGCGCTCGTCAGCCTCTCGCATGTCGCCTACCGCAGTGGCGCCCTCGCGGACATGGCGAAGATCACCGAGATCGTTCACGAGGCAGGCGCGCTGGTGCTGTGGGACCTGTGCCACGCGGTCGGCGCGGTGCCGGTCAAGCTTGACGCGGCCGGCGCCGACCTGGCCGTTGGCTGCACGTACAAGTACCTCAATGCCGGGCCAGGCTCACCCGCGTTCCTTTACGTCCGCGCGGATCTGCAGGACCGGCTGCGCCAGCCGATCTGGGGCTGGTTCGGCCAGCGGGATCAGTTCGCGATGGGCCAGCGGTATGAGCCGGCGCCGGGTATCGATGCGTTTATGACCGGAACGCCCCAGATCATCGGAACGGTCGCGGTCGAGGAAGGGGCGCGGCTGCTCGGCGAGGCAGGAATCGACCGGCTGCGCGCCAAGGGAACCGCGCTGACCAGTTACCTGATCAGCCTGGCGGATGAATGGCTGGCGCCGCATGGTCTGGTGGTCGCCTCGCCCCGGGATGACCGGCGCCGCGGTTCGCACGTCTGCCTGCGCCATCCGGAAGCATGGCGGATCAGCCAGGCCCTGATCCGGGCCGGGGTGATCCCTGACTACCGGACCCCGGACCGGCTCAGGCTCGGGCCTGCCCCGATCACCACTGCCTTCACCGATGTATGGGACGCGCTCGACGCGCTGCGCCGCATCGCCGCCGACCCGGCCTCGTACGCGGGCCTGCCCGCCGGTCCCGCCCGGGTCACCTGAGGCGCCGGCCTGCCCGGGACGGGCGGCGGCCGGGGCGATCGGGCTGGTCGACGGCAGTAAGCGGGAAAATCGTTAAATCGCGGGCTTTACTCCCACTCGATGGTGGCCGGCGGCTTACTCGTCACATCGAGCACGACCCGGTTGACCTCGGGCACCTCGTTGGTGATCCGGGTCGAGATCCTGGCCAGCAGCGGACCAGGCAGCCGCGCCCAGTCGGCGGTCATCGCGTCCTCGCTGGTCACCGGGCGCAGCACGACCGGGTAACCGTAGCTGCGCCCGTCACCTTGCACACCGACCGAGCGGACGTCGGCCAGCAGCACCACCGGGCACTGCCAGATCTCGCGGTCAAGGCCGGCCGCCGACAGTTCCTCGCGGACGATCGCGTCGGCCGCGGCCGTGATCTTCAGGCGCTGCGGGGTGACCTCGCCGATGATCCGGACCGCGAGGCCGGGTCCTGGGAACGGCTGCCGCCAGACGATCTCCGGGGGCAGGCCGAGCCCGAGACCGACTTGGCGCACCTCGTCCTTGAACAGGGCGCGCAGCGGCTCAACCAGTTCGAAGGCGAGGTCTTCGGGCAGGCCGCCGACGTTGTGGTGGGACTTGATGCTGGCGGCGTGCGTCCCGCCGCCCGATTCGACGACGTCCGGGTAGAGGGTGCCCTGGACGAGGAAACGCACCGCCTCCCCTTGGCTGCCGGCCTCGGCCGCGACCTCCCGCTCGGCCTGCTCGAACGCGCGGATGAACTCGCGCCCGATGATCTTGCGTTTCTCCTCCGGGTCGGTCACCCCGGCCAGCGCGGCCACGAACTCCGCCGCCGCGTCCACGACCTTCAGGTCAACCCCGGTGGCCGCCACGAAGTCCTGCTCGACTTGCTTGGCCTCACCCGCGCGGAGCAGGCCGTGGTCGACGAAGACACAGGTCAGCCTGGACCCGATCGCGCGCTGCACCAGGGCGGCGGCGACCGCGGAGTCGACGCCGCCGGACAGGCCGCAGATTGCCCGGCCGGAGCCGACCTGCTCGCGGATCCGTTCTACCTGCTCGTCGATGACGCTGCTCATGGTCCAAGTGGGACGGCAGCCGGCGGCGGCCAGGAACGCGCGCAGCACCGCCATGCCGTGCTCGGTGTGAGCCACCTCGGGGTGAAACTGAACGCCGTAAAGTGCCCGGCCTGGATCCTCGGCGGCGGCCACGGGGGTGGCGGCTGTGCGGGCCGTCACGGCGAACCCGGGCGGCGCCGCGGCGCAGCTGTCCCCGTGCGACATCCACACCTGCTGGTGGGACGGCAGCCCGCCGAGCAGCACGCCGCCGGGACCGGCCGGCGGCCCCGGGGTGAGCAGCTCGAGTGCGGTCGCGCCGTACTCGCGGCCACCGGTGCGCTCGACCCGGCCGCCCAGACTGGACACCATCAGCTGGAAGCCGTAGCAGATGCCGAGCACCGGGACTCCGGCCGCCAGCAGGCCGGCCGGGCGGCCGGCGCTCCTGGCGCGTAGACCGACGCGGGGCCGCCGGACAGTATGATCGCCGCGGGCCGTAGCTCGAGCATCTGCTCGACGGTCATCGTGGGCGGCACGATCTGCGAGTACACCCGGCACTCGCGTACCCGGCGCGCGATCAGCTGGGCGTACTGGGCCCCGAAGTCGACCACGAGGACCGTGTCGGGCGCGCCGGAACGCATCTGCGAGTCATCAGCTGAGCGCACGTGGCCGCCTTCCCCGGCAGCGGCCTCATCGGGCCCACCGGTGTCCGGGATGCCTGGTCATCGGCCGTGCCAGGCGTTCCAGTTTAGTGCGCGTCTAGCGCGTCTAGCGCGTTTAGCGCGTTTAGCGCGCGGCCGGGCCGGCGCCGGCCGGGCCGGATCCGGCTTGCCCGCCAGTGACTGCCTGCCCGCCCGTCCCGGCCTGCCCGCCCGTCCCGGCCTGCCCATCGGCAGCGGAACCCGGCGGCTGGCCGACCCGGACCCTTGCTATGCGCCTGCCATCCAGCTGGGTGACGGCGAGCTTATATCCGGAAACCTCCACCGACTCGCCCTCGCCGGGCAGGTGACCGAGGGCAGCCAGGACATAGCCCGCCACCGTCTCGTATGGGCCCTCGGGGAGCTCGACCCCGGTCTGCTCGGCGAACTCATCGAGATTCAGCAGGCCGTCGACCTCAAGCTCGCCGCCGCGCAACTGCTTGGCATGACCCACGTCAATGTCGTATTCGTCCTGGATATCCCCGATGAGTTCCTCAACGAGATCTTCCAGGGTGATGATGCCCGCGGTGCCGCCGTACTCGTCAAGCACAATGGCCAGGTGCGCGCGGTCCCGCCGCATCTCCGACAGCGCTGTCAGCACGGTCTTGCTGATCGGCAGCAGCTTCACCGGGCGGACCACCTCTCCGACGCGTGCCGTCGGTGCCGCGCTGCGGTCGAACAGGTCGCGAGCGTGCACGAAGCCGATCACGTCGTCGTAGGACTCCTGATAGACGGGGAACCGCGAATACGGGGCTCCCGCGGCTATCGATGCCGCCTCGGTCAGCGGCATGATGGCGGGCAGGAACTCGACCTCGGTCCGGGGCGTGAGCACCTCGCGAATCTGCCGTTTTCCGGCATCGAAGACCTCGCTGACGATCTGCCGCTCGTCGGCGGACAGGGCCTGATGACCGGCGACCAGGTCGCGGAGTTCCTGCTCGGTCATCACGCCGCGGGCGACGGCCGGATCGCCGCCCAGGACCTTGACCACCAGGTTGGTGCACTTGGACAGCAGCCAGACCAGTGGCCTGGCTACCGTGGCGAGGCGGTCAAGCAACGGAGCGGCTGTCACCGCGACCCGTTCGGAGCGCTGCAGGGCGATCCGCTTCGGCGCCAGCTCGCCGAAGATCAGCGTGAAGAATGAGATCACCAGCGTGACCAGGATGACCGAGAGCGCGGAGGCCAGACCGGGCGGCATTTCGTGGACGAGGCTCTTGCGCAGATCGGCGGCCAGGGTGGCCGCCCCGACAGCGCCGGAGAGCAGGGTCGCCAGCGTGACGCCGATCTGGACCGCGGACAGGAACCGGTTGGGGTCGTGGGCCAGTTTCGCGGCCCGCTGACCGCGCTTTCCGCGCCTGGCCAGGGATCGCAGCTGACCCTCGCGCAGCGTCACGAGGGCCATCTCGGCGCCCGCGAAGAAGCCGCCGATGAGGATGATGACCAGGACCAGAACAATGTCCCAGCCGACGCTATTCACGTCTGGATCCCTGACCTTGCGGATTTGCCTGCAGCGGCAGCTGGCCGTCGGCGTGCCATCGACGACTAAGCCGACACCGCGCGACGCGGTGTCGGCCCAGTCTAAGCAACCCCGGCGTGACCATGCGATTCTTGAGGAACATAACCGGACGCATCAGGTGATCCAGCATGGCGCAAAGGAGACTGACTGTGGCGAGCACTCGCGACGACGCGGCCGCCATCTCAGGCGACCTTGCCGAGCTGCGCCGGGCCATTCACCGGGACCCGGAGATCGGCCTTGACCTGCCCAGGACCCAGGCAAAGGTGCTCGGCGCGCTGGACGGGCTGCCGCTCGAGGTCACCCGCGGGCAGGCGCTGAGCTCGGTGACGGCCGTCCTGCGCGGGGCCAAGCCGGGCGCGACCGTCCTGCTGCGCGGCGACATGGATGCCCTGCCGGTCACCGAGCAGGCCAGCGTGCCTTACTCCTCCGAGGTCGACGGGGCCATGCATGCCTGCGGTCATGACCTGCACACCGCCATGCTGGCCGGTGCCGCTCGGCTGCTGTCCGCGCGGCGCAGCGAGCTGACGGGAAACGTCATCTTCATGTTCCAGCCCGGCGAGGAAGGCTTCGGCGGTGCCGAGACAATGATTGCCGAGGGCGTGCTCGACGCGGCCGGGACGCGGCCGGTTGCCGCATTCGGGCTGCATGTCATGTCGAGCCTGCTTCCGGGCGGCGTATGCACCAGCCGGCCGGGGCCGATGCTGGCCGCATCTGACGCGCTCGAGGTGACCGTGCGCGGCCGCGGCGGGCATGCCGCGCAGCCGCACAATGCGGCCGACCCGATACCGGTCGCCTGCGAGCTCGTGACCGCGCTGCAGACGATGGTCACCAGGAAGTTCAACGTCTTCGACCCGGTGGTGATCACGGTCGGCAGGTTCCAGGCGGGCACGGTCGACAACGTGATTCCCGATCAGGCGCAATTCGCCGCCACCGTTCGGACGTTCTCGCCGGCCGCCCGGGCCAGCGTCAGGGACGCGGCGCTGCGGCTGGTCAGGGGCATCACGGCCGCGCATGGCCTGACGGCGCGGGCCGAGTTCATCGACGGTTATCCGGTGACGGTGAACGATGCTCAAGAGTCGGTGTTCGCCCAGCAGACCGTGACCGGGCTGCTCGGGGAGGGCGGCTTCGTGGCCGCGGCGAACCCGCTGACCGGGGCGGAGGACTTCTCGTACGTGCTTGAGCAGGTGCCAGGCGCCTTCATCATGCTGGGCGCCTGTCAGCCGGGCTCTGATCCGGCGACCGCACCGTTCAATCATTCGGCGCAGGCCATCTTCGACGACGCGGTGCTCGCCGATGGTGCAGCACTGTACGCCGAGCTTGCGCTGCGCAGACTGGCGGCGAGCTAGTACGGCGTCGGCGGCACGCCTCGATGTATGCCCTGGGATCCGCGCCAGCGACCGCCCACCGGTACGATCCTGGATTTCCTTAAACGAATGTCGCTGAGCCGGTCGGCCACACGGCCGGCGGCCCCGGCTGCCGGGGACATCACCGCGCCAAGCAGGCCCCACGCTGGCACCTCGAACAGCCCGAACCCGGCATCCTTCCGCTGGACATTGCCCTGCGGCCGCCAGTACGCCGAGGTCTTCATCCGTTTCAGCCGGGTCGATGTTCACGCTGGTCTGAGCCTGGCGCGGCCGCGCTGCCGCGCTGCCGCGCGGCTGCCGCAGGCCAGGACCAGGGCAGGTGCGCGCGTCTCCGCGGAAACGTCCGGAGCAATTGCGACGGAGTCTCCGGCGTGTGGGCTGGCCGAGCCTAACCGGTGGACGGGACCGAAACAGGGCCGCATCCGCGCAGGTCAAAGCCAAACGTGAGGCGATGAAGACCGCACGCCACCCGCCCTGGCCACTACCCCGCATGATCCGACCCGAGAACCGCTCATGGGGTCAGATCTGCCAGCAGCCACCGGGCAGCAGCTCAGAGGCTGGCGACGTCGGCCTGCTTGGAGCGGACCGCCTCCGCCGCCGCCAGAAGCGCTTCCCGCTCCTGCGCGGTCAGATCCCGCTCGACCACCCGCCGGACGCCTGAGGACCCGATCTCCGCCTCGACCCCCAGGTAGACACCCGAGATGCCGTACTGGCCATCCACCCAGGCGCAGACCGGGAGCACCCGACCCGAGTCCTCAGCGACGGCCCTGGCCATCCTGGCGGCGGCCGCTGACGGCGCATAGTAAGCGGACCCGGTCTTCAGCAGGCCGACAATCTCGCCGCCACCGCCCCTGGTCCGCTCCACGAGCGCGTCGATATCAGCCGCGGGAAGCAACTCCGACAGCGGCCGGCCATCCACGGTGCAAGCGGACCTGACGGGCACCATGGTGTCGCCATGCGAGCCGAGCGTGAGCGTGCGGACGCCGCCGACCGGCACGCCGAGGCGCTCGGCGACGAAATAGCTGAACCTCGCCGTGTCCAGCATGCCGGCCTGGCCCATGACCCGGTGCGACGGAAAGCCCGAGACCTTCGCGGCCAGCGCGGTCATCTCGTCGAGCGGGTTGGAGACCACGATCAGCACGGCTTCTGGGGCGTGCTTGACCACCTGCTCCACAACGCTCCGGACAATCTTCGCGTTAACCCCGATCAGGTCCATCCGGCTCATTCCCGGCTTGCGCGGCAGCCCGGCAGTGATCACCACGACCCCGGAGCCCGCGATCGCTTCGTAGCCTTCGCCGGACGGCCCGGTCGTCTGCCCGGTGACCTTGGTCTCGAAACCCTCGACCGGGCGCGACTGGTTCATGTCGAGGGCCAGCCCCTCGGGCCTGCCTTCCACGATGTCGGTCAGCACGACCTCATCGAAGATGTCGTATTCGGCGAGCCGCTGCGCGGTGGTCGAGCCGTAGAACCCGGCTCCGACGACGGTCACCTTGCCTGTGCGGGCCATCTCCGTGATCTCCTTTACTCGTCGTCGCGGTCAGGACCCGGCTACCGCGGCCTTGAGGCCGTCGGCCAGCGCCGCGAGGAACTCCTGCGTGGTCATGAACGGGGCGTTGCCGCCCACCAGCAGCGCCAGGTCCTTGGTCATCTGCCCGGCCGCCACCGTCTCGACACAGACCCGCTCCAGCGTGTCCGCGAACGCGGTGACCTCGGGCGTGCTGTCCAGCTTGCCGCGGTGCGCGAGACCGCGCGTCCACGCGAAGATCGACGCGACCGGGTTGGTCGACGTCGGCCTGCCCTGCTGGTGCTGACGGTAGTGCCTGGTCACCGTGCCGTGCGCAGCTTCCGCCTCGACGCACTTGCCGTCGGGGGTCATCAGCACGCTGGTCATCAGGCCGAGCGAGCCGAAGCCCTGCGCGACAATGTCGGACACAACGTCACCGTCGTAGTTCTTGCAGGCCCAGACGATGCCGCCGTCGCCCTTGATGACCTGGGCGACCATGTCGTCGATCAGCCGGTGGTCATAGGTGATCCCGGCCGCCTCGAACTCGCCCTTGAACTCGGCCTCGAATATCTCGGCGAAGATGTCCTTGAAACGGCCGTCGTAGGCTTTCAGGATCGTGTTCTTGGTCGACAGGTACAGCGGATTGCGACGATCGAGCGCGTAGCGCATGGTAGCGCGGGCGAAGTCGCGGATCGAGTCGTCGAAGTTGTACATGCCCATCGCGATTCCGCCGCCGCGGAACTTGGCGACCTCCAGCTCGATCGGCTGGCCGCCGCCGCCGTCCGGCCGGTAGGAGATCGTCACGGTGCCCTCCCCAGGCACCACGAAGTCAGTCGCGCGGTACTGGTCAGCGTGGGCGTGCCTGCCGATGATGATCGGCTTGGTCCAGCCGGGGACGAAGCGCGGGATGCTGGGGATCACGATCGGCTCTCGAAAGACCACGCCGCCGAGGATGTTGCGGATCGTCCCGTTCGGCGACCGCCACATCTTCTTCAGGCCGAACTCCGTGACCCGGTCCTCGTCCGGGGTGATCGTGGCGCACTTCACCCCGACCCCGTGGCGCTTGATCGCGTTCGCGGCGTCCACTGTTACCTGGTCATCGGTGGCGTCCCTGTTCTGGATGGACAGGTCGTAGTAGTCCAGCTCGATGTCCAGGTAGGGCAGGATCAGCTGCTCCCTTATGGACTCCCAGATGATCCTCGTCATCTCATCGCCGTCGAGCTCGACGACGGGATTAGCTACCTTGATCTTGGACATGCCGTTGCATTCCCTTCACGACGTCTTCGTCAGTGCTGATGGCCGGGGCTAGCCGCTCGCCGCCGCTATCTCGGGTCTAGCTCGTCTCGGGTCTGGCTGGTAACTGTTGTCTGGCTGTCTCTCGGGTCTGGCTGTCTCTCGGGTCAGGCTGTCTCTCGGGTCTGGTGCCTGTGGTCTGGCTCGTCAGTCGGTCTGGATCGTCTCGCGGGTCTGCCCAGAGCCGATGGCCCTGCTCAGGTCTGCGGCGGCAGCACCAGGCCGGCGACCAGCAGGCCGGTGCCGAGCACGGTGAGAACGCCCACGTCCGCCAGCCGCCGCCTGGACACCAGCATCCCGGCCCGGCGTTCCGGCAGCGCCAGCCTGGCCAGGGCAGCGGCAAGCACGAACCCGGCCACTGCCAACGTACCCCCTCTTATGCTGAGCGCGCGCTGCCACATCAGGACGATCGCGACGGCCACGCCCGTGATGGTGATCCAGTACGGCACTTGCTCGGCGCGGGCCCACCCGGCCGGGGCCCGGCGGCGGGTGCGCGGCCCCGTCGAGGCGCTGTCAGCGGCCCGGCTGCGCGGCCCGGGGCCGGTCCGCGGGGCTGGCGTGCCCGCGGAGTGCCTCATCGCTCCTCCAGCGGTATCCAGGTGAGTCCGGATTCCCCGATGTACTCGCTGTCCGGTCTGATCAGCCTGTTGTCGGCATGTTGCTCGATGACGTGAGCGGTCCACCCCGCCATCCTGGAAATCGAAAAGACCGGCGTGAATTCCTCGATCGGGATGCCGAGGTAGTGATAAACCGTCGCCGCGTAGAAGTCCACATTTGCGTAGAGGCCCTTCTCGGCGAACACCACCTCTTCCATCCGCCGGGACATCTCGTAGTAGGTGGCGTCGCCGGAAGCCGCGGCGAGTTCGGCTGACATTCGCCGCAGATGAGCCGCACGGGGATCCTCGGTCCGGTACACGCGGTGCCCGAATCCCATGATCTTCTCCCCGGCGCGCAGCCGCGCGGCGGCCTGGGCGCCCGCCGCCTCGACCGGATCAGCGGGCGCGGCCTTCCTGATTGCCTCAAGTCCCCGCATGACCTGCTCGTTAGCCCCGCCATGCAGTGGACCCTTGAGGGTACCGAGCGCCGCGACCACCGCGGAGTGCATGTCCGACAGAGTCGCAGCGCAGACCCGGGCCGCGAACGTGGAGGCGTTCATCGTGTGGTCCGCATGCAGCACCAGGCAGGTGTCGAAGATCCGGGCGGCCTGGGCCGATGGCGGCCGCCCGGTTATCTGAAGCAGGAAGTTACCGGCCAGGCTGAGCCCCGGATCGGCGGCAGCGAGATCCTGGCCGACCCGGGTCGCATGATAGGAGGCCACCAGCACCGGCTGCTGCGCGGTGAGCCTGGCCGCTTTGCGGATGTCGGCCGCCGGCGCGTTGCTGCCGGAATCCGGGTCGTCCGCACTGGCCAGGGAGACCAGGCTGCGCAGCGCCTCCATCGGGCCCTGGCTGCGGGATACCTCGGCCAGGCAGGTGGTCACCAGCTTGCCTGGCGACCGCCCGGCCGCGATCTCATCGCGGTAGGCGCCCAGCTCGGCTCGGCTCGGCGCACGGCCCCGCTGCAGCAGGTAGGCGATCTCCTCGAAGGTGGCGGAGCCCGCGAGCTGGTTGATGTCATAGCCGCGGTAGAACAGGCGGCCGGCCTGGCCATCGATGTCGCTCACCGCGGTAGACGCGGCGACCACATCGGCCAGCCCTCTCGACGGCTTATCCGCCATATGCATTCCTCCTGGACGGCTCGCTCGGCAGTGTACTTCCGCGCGGTGGCCGTCCCCGCCGCGGGACTTCGTAACCAGCCCCGGCAGACGGGGTACGAATGCCGTCGCCAGGGTAACTGGATAGTGAGCTATTAGTGGCTGCTCCGACAGGCAGGAGAACGGTCATGCAAGCCCCCTACATCCGGGTCGAGGACAGCGGCATCACGGTGCCTCTGCGTGAGGATGTAACCACCGTCGGCCGGGGCAGCTGGGTCGATGTCCAGCTCAGCGACCCGAGCGTCTCCCGGCTGCACGCCGAGATCATCCGCCGTGGGCCCTACGCCTATGTGACCGACCTCGGTTTATCACGTAACGGGACCCGGGTTAACGGCCGCCTGGTGGCCCGGCGGGTGCTCCAGGACGGCGACGTCCTGACCTTCGGGGCGGCCCGGTGCCGGATCGGCGGGCTCGGCACCGAGGATTGCGCGGCCGAAGTCGATCTGCGCCGGCCTGCCACGCCCGAATTGACCCGCCGCGAGTCCGACGTGGTGACGTCACTGTGCAGGCCCGCGCTCTCTGACGAGGCGTTCGTCGCTCCGGCCACGGCACGGGAGATCGCTGCCGACCTGGTGGTGACGGAGGCGGCGGTCAAACAGCATCTGCTGCGCCTTTACCAGAAATTCCGCATCCCCGAGGGCCCGAACCGGCGGGTCCGGCTCGCCAACGAGGTCGTGGCGCTCGGCCTGGTCCGTCCGCTGCCGCCGGCCGAGCGGCCGGATCAGCTGGCCACCACTGGCGCATTGCCGACCGTGCACGGAGGCCCGGCGACCGCGAACGGGGGCCTGGCGACCGCGAACGGGGGCCTGGCGACCGCGAACGGGGGTCCGCCGACGGTAAGCGGAAGCCCGCCGGCTGTGACCGGCATCCCAGGTGACCCGGCGCCGACGACGCCAGACGGCCTGCCGGAGCCCGTCGCGCCCACCGTCCCGCTGGCCCGGTCGGACCAGTCCGCCGGGACGGCCCAGCTTGCACATTCGGTTCCGCTGGCCCGCTCGGCCCAGCCTGCACGATCAGGCCAGCCTGCACGATCAGGCCAGCCAGCCCGGTCAGGCCAGCCAGCCCGGTCACCCCAGCCTGCCCGGTCAGCCCAGCAGGGGCGGCCGGTTCCGCTTGGGCCCGGCTGAGGGATCCGCGTCCTACCGGCCGATCATCCGAAGCAGCGCTGCCCACGCACCGTGGCCGAGGCCGTGCAGCGTAGGCAGGTTCTGAAGCCGCCCGGACAGGGTCCCGAACGGCCAGTAAAACGGCGGATGCGTGGCGGCGGCGACGATTGCGCCGATCGCGAGCGCGGCCATTCCGACGCTCACGATGACCGCGCTCACCGGAGTCCGCCCCAGCCCGTTGAAGAACCGCACCAGGGGCTTGCGGCAGCCTGACGATCCCGGGCCCAGCCCGTAGAAGGCGACAATGGCACCGGCTGCGTAGGCGCCCGCCTGCGGCAGCGGATACGTGCGAGCCGCAACGATCGTGACGGCCACCACGATGCCGCCGACCAGCACGGCCAGCGGCGCGAGTAGCACCATCCGGATCAGCGATCTCAGCAAGGCGCCGGGAAAGACGACCGCCGCGATCACCGGATCGGTTGCCCTGCTCCCCCGGGCCGAGCGCCGTCTAGCCAGGCTGCCCCCGGTGCGGCTGGCCGCGCGCAGCGCCAGCAGCCCGGCCAGTGAAGCTACCATCCCTGCGACCGGGAGCAGGACGCTGACGCTGACCGCCACCGCTACCGTCGCTACGGCCAGCGGACGGCCTACGCCGCCGGTCTTCCTGGCCGGCTTGGCGCCTGCCTGGCCAGCCACACCGGATGCCGCCTGGCCGCCGGCCGGCCAGGCGACGCCCGACGGCGCTGCCCGGCCGGGGGCCGCGGAACCTGCCGACCCGTATTGCACGGGCGGCAGCACGTCACCGAAGTCGGCCGGGACCGGCCGCCGACCGCCGCGCGCCGCGATCGGCCGGGTCACCGGGCCGGCCGGGGCCGCGCTCGCCTGCACCGTGCCGTTCCAGCCTGGGGCGCCATTGCGGGCCGCCGCGCCATTCAGCACGGCCGCGCCGTTCGGGGCGGCGCCGTTAGGGGCCGCGCCGCTTGTGGCCGCCGCGCCGGCCTGGGCCGGGCCATTGCGGCCGCCCGGTGCCCCCGGTGGCGGCAGGCCCACCGGGGAGGCGGCCCATCCGGGCGGGAACGCGGCGGCCGGGGCAGCCGCGGCGGGAGGCCATCCGGCCGAGCCTGGTGCGCCGGGTGCGCCGGGTGCGCCGGGTGCAGCCGGTGCCGCACCCGGCGGGGTCAGGCCCACCGGGGACGGGGAGCCCTGCGCCGCGGCGCCCTGGGCCGGCGCTGGCTGGCCGTTGCGTACGGGCTGGCCGTTCGGCGGAGGCAGGCCGTTCGGTGCGGGTGCCCGGCCCGAGGCCTGCGCCCGGCCGGCCGCGGCCGCCGGAGAATCCATGATCGTCCCCGGTGCCCAGGGCGGAGCTGCGCCCGATGATGGCGACGGCGCGGTGGTCGGGACCAGCGAGGCCGGATCGAGGGCCGCGAGTCTGGCGCCGAGTTCCGCGGCCGTTGGCCGTCTGGCTGGATCACGGGCCAGGGCGTGCACCACCAGCGGCGCCAGCACCGGCGGAAACCTGTCGAGGTCAGGCTGGCCGTGCACGATCCGGTAGAAGATCGTCTCGAAGGTGCCGATCCCGAACGGCGGGCGGCCGGTGGCTGCGAATGCCACCGTGGCGCCCCACGAATGCACGTCCGCCGCCGGGCCGCTCGGCTTGCCCTCGATAACCTCGGGTGCGAGATAACCTGGCGTACCCATGAACATGCCCGTCATGGTGAGCCTGGTCAGGTCGGGCGCCTGGGCGATGCCAAAGTCAATGACCACCGGCTTGCCGTCGGCCAGCATGACGTTGCCCGGCTTGAGGTCGCGGTGCACGACTCCCGCCGCGTGCACGGCCGTCAGGGCGGAGGCTAGGCCATAGGCCAGCCGCGCCAGCGCGTGGCCAGCCAGCGGGCCGCTCTCGGCGACCATGTCCTCGAGCGTGCGGCCTTCCACGTACCTGGTGACGATGTAGGGCGGTTCCGAGTTCACGTCCGCGTCCAGGACCTCGGCGACGAACGGGCTGCGCACCCGGCGCATCGTCTCGACCTCGCGGGCCAGCCGGTGCCGGGCGTTCGGGTCGAAGGAACCGCCCTGCCGGAGCGCCTTCACCGCCACCATGCGCTGCTGCGGATCGACTGCCAGGTAGACGACGCCCATGCCGCCCTCGCCGAGCCGCCTGAGCACACGGTAGTTCCCGAGTCTGTCCGGTGCCGGTACCTGACTAGTCATAACCCCACCAGCCTACGGAATGCGCCAGGGCAGTTCGCCTGGACGGCCGCCGAGCCGGCCGGGGCGGGCGCCATCACCATCGTGACATGGCAGGCCACCGGCGGCAGCCGGCCTCAGCTGCCGGCCACCAACTTGCGCAGGGCCTGCGCCGCCGCCGCGTTCTGCTCCGCGTGCGCCACCAGCGCTTTGGCCAGCTCGTCAGCCCACTGGCCGAGCTGCACCGGCTGCCTGGACAGCACCACGCCGCGCACTTCGCTGCAGATCTCGGCGACCGGCAGGCCGCGCTGGATGCCCAGCGTCATGATCCGGTCGCCGAGCCGCACGGTGACTTTCGTGACCTGGCCCGGGCGGCCGTGCATCCGGTCGGACATGCTCCGGTCGCGGTCGACGGTGACGCAGCCGGGCGGCAGCGAGGCGCCCAGGGACTCGGTCAGTACCCGGGCGTAGATCTCTACATCGGCGCTGTCCGCGCGGAGTGCGGCCGTGACCATTTCCAGCGACGGGCTCTCGGCAGGCTCGGTCATCGCGGTGCCGCCCAGGTCGGTGCCGCCCAGATCGGTGCCGCCCAGGTCGGTGCCGCCCAGGTCCGCGGCCCGCGACCCCGGCCGGGGTCGTTTACTTGGCGTATGAGCACGGATTCTCCTTGAGGCGAGACAACGACGTTGATAACGCAGCGCGCCCGCGGAATCTGCCGCCTGCCGCGCTGGCCGCCCTCACCGCCCGGCGAAGGTGGCCTTACCCGGGCCATTTTCGAGGAAGCTGCGCATGCCTGTCCGCTGGTCCTCGGTGGCGAACAGCCCGGCGAAGTGCAGCCGCTCGATCTCCAGCCCGGAGTCGAGATCGACGTCGAGGCCGTCATCGATGGCCTGCTTGGCCGCGCGCAGCGCGATGGCAGGGCCGCCCGCGTAGCGCGCCACCAGCTCGCGCGCGGCCTGGTAGACGTCGGCGTCGGGGACCACCCGGTCCACCAGGCCGATGGCCAGGGCCTCCGCCGCGGCCACGAACCTGCCTGTGAACACGATGTCCTTGGCCCTGGCCGGCCCGACCAGCCGCGGCAGCCGCTGGGTCCCCCCCGCCCCGGGGATCACGCCGAGCAGGATTTCGGGCTGACCGACCCGCGTGCTCTCACCCGCAATGCGGAAATCAGCACACAGCGCGAGCTCAAGCCCGCCACCGAGCGCATAGCCGGTGATCGCTGCTACCACTGGCTTTCCGATCTTGGCCACCGCGGTCAGGGAATCCTGCAGCCGCTTGCTGGTCGCGGCCATCTGGCTGTAACTGGCCTGCGCCATCTCCTTGATGTCGGCCCCGGCCGCGAACACCTTCTCGCCGCCGTACAACACCACGGCGCGGACTTCAGGATCCTCGGAGACCTGCGCCGCAGCCGCAGCTAGCTCGAACTGGATCTGGGCGTTCAGCGCATTCATCGGGGGCCGGTCCAGGCGGATGGTAGCCACCGCCTGATCGGTCTGGACCTGTACGAACTCAGCCATGCCGCACCTCCATGCCGAGCCATGATCCTACGCAAGACGGCGCAGGCGCGCATCGGGCCGCTGATCGAGACGCGCGGGGCAAGCCTGAACGGTGTGGTCAGGCGGCGGGCACGCCGTGGTCGGGGCGGGCCTTGGCGCGGTGGTCAGGCGGCCGGGACGCCAGTGGCCCGGGCGCCGGCGCCCGGCGGTGACAGTCGTGCGTGCAGGTAGCCGACGCACAAGCCGGGGCACCGGGGGAATCGTGGCACTGGCCGAGCAGGCAGGCTCCGGATAGCTCACCAGCCGCCCGCACGGTGCAGTCGGCTGGCGGACACGTTGCGGGCGCGTTCTTCCCCTGCCCGCCAGCTCCCAGACCACCGGACCGCTGATCACCGGACCACTGATCACCGGACCCCTGATCACCGGCGAGCGTGTCTTTCGTAGCCCAGCCGATCGGAGTTTCCGCCGGGAGCAGCCGTCCGGTCAGCACGGTTTTCGCCAGCCGCACCAGGCAGCCGGCGGCCGCTGGCGGCTCATCACGGAGGATGGCGGCGAGCGCCTCCGCCCACGCCTGATCATCCGGCCTGCGGGCGTGGCGGCCGGGCCTGCGGCTCCTGGCCAGCGCCGGCCGGTCCAGGGACAGCATCACGCCCATCTGGTTCCCCCTCGGTCACGAGCCCGGGATCCCGGGCTCGCTCCGCTACTCGCCGTTCGGTGACCGCCCGGCCCGGGCGCATCGGTACGACGCGACAAGCGCCTGCCCCGGCGCGGCTGGGGCAGGCGCTCAGCTGACTACTGCTCCGGCACCCGGGGCAGCGAGACGTGCTGCTGCCAGCCGTTCAGGAAGCCCCGGACCTCGTTCTCACTGTAGCGACGGTGACCGCCGGGAGTGCGGATCGACGACAGCTTGCCGCCCCGCGCCCATCGGGTGACTGTCTTCGGGTCTACCCGAAGCATCGCGGCAACCTCTGCCGGGGTCAGGAGCCGGTTCTCTGGCTTGATCTGCGTTCTCACGACGGCTGATCCTCTCAAGCTCGGGGTATTGGGTTCGTAACAGAAAGTGACGTCGCGATCGTGTTACCTACCGCCACCGTTCTATCACAGGATGTCACGCCCCCCTGGACTTTTTTGGCGTTCCGCCTGGCACGAGCAGAAATTCCGGTGCGTGCCTAGGTTGTCCCTGCTAAAAAGGACGCCGAGAGTGGCAGGCGGGTTTACTCGCGGCGCGTAACTCAACCGACACGCGATGTCGCGGCAATCTCGCACAGCCAATCCGACAGCGGGCCAGTCCGCATGAAATCACCGCATCAGCGGCGTTAGCGCAGGTCGCCGTTGCTCATCCCGGCCGTTGCCACCGGGAACGTCACGAGGCCGAGCTCGGCCGGCCCCGACAGCAGCGGATGGCTCGGCAGCACCCGGGCCGTGTAGCCGAACGGCCCCGGTCGTCCGAGCGCGACCTGTCCGGAGAACCGTGCCACCGAGCCGGCCACGGGCGGCTCCTCGAGCTTGAGGTCACGCAGCTCCGGGCCGATGATCTCGTCCTGGTCCCCGGCGCGGCCGTAGACCACCTGCACCGCGATGTCCTCCGGTGACAGCTCGCCCAGCGCGACGCTCACCCGCACGGTCAGGGTCGCGCCCGGGCTCTGGTCAGTGTCGTCGGCCTCCACGTGCTCGATCCTGACCTGCGGCCAGGCCTGGCTGACTCGCGCCTTCCACGCCGCGAGCTGGCGCGCACCGCTGAACTCGCCCGCGGGAACGCCCGCGGCACCGCCTGCGGCCAGCGCCCGCGAGGACCTGGCCGCAGGCAGGTACAGCTCGGTCACGTACTCACGGACCATCCTGGTCGCCTGGACCTTGGGCCCGAGGGTCCGCAACGTGTGCGCCACCATCTCCAGCCAGCGATGCGGCAGGCCGTCGGCGCCCGAGTCGTAGAACAACGGCGCTACTGACGCGCTGAGCAGGTCGTAGAGCGCATTGGCCTCGAGTTCGTCCCGGCGCGCCAGATCGGCCACCTCATCAGCGGATGGGATCGCCCAGCCGTTGCCGCCGTCGTACCACTCGTCCCACCAGCCATCGAGCACGGACAGGTTGAGGCCGCCGTTCAGCGCTGCCTTCATGCCCGACGTGCCGCATGCCTCGAGCGGGCGCAGCGGGTTGTTCAGCCACACGTCGCAGCCCTGCACCATCGTGCTCGCCAGCGCCATGTCGTAGTCGGGCAGGACCACGATCCGGTGCCGGACCAGCGGATCGTCGGCGAAGCGCACCATCTGCTGGATGAGCAGCTTCCCGCCGTCGTCGGCCGGATGCGCCTTGCCCGCTATCACCAGCTGCAGCGGCCGCTCCGGATCCAGCAGCAGCTCAGTCAGCCGGACCGGGTCGTGCAGCATCAGCGTCAGCCGCTTGTAGGACGGCACGCGGCGCGCGAAGCCGATGGTGAGCACGTTCTCATCGAGCGCGCTCTCGATCCAGGCCAGCTCGGCGTCCGGCGCACCGCGCTGCCGCCAGGAGGCTCGCAGCCGCCGCCTGGCCTCGGCCACCAGCCGGGCGCGCAGCGCGCGGCGGATGTTCCAGATCGCCGCCGGGTCGGCCGCCGCCTGTTCCCAGGCCAGCTCGTCTTCAGCGGCCCCGTTTGCGGGCTTGCCGCTGCGGGCCATGCTCAGCATCTGGTCGGCGATCCAGCTGGGCCCGTGTACTCCGTTGGTGACCGAGCCGATCGGTACCTCAGCGGTGTCGAATCCCGGCCACAGGCCGGTGAACATCTCCCGGCTTACCTCGCCGTGCAGGCGGCTTACCCCGTTGACCCGCTGGGCCAGCCGCATCCCCATGACGGCCATGTTGAAGACGTCAGGATCCCCGCCGGGAAAGGTCTCGGCGCCGAGCGCGAGAACCCGCTCGCACGGCAGCGCGGGATCCGCGTCACTGCGGCCGAACTGGCGCTCCATGAGTTCCCGGCTGAACCTGTCGATCCCGGCCGGCACCGGGGTGTGCGTGGTGAACACCGTGCCTGCCCGGCACATCTCGATCGCCTCGTCGAAGCTCAGTCCCTGGTGCACGTACTCACGGATGCGCTCGAGGCCGAGGAAGCCCGCGTGGCCCTCGTTGGTGTGGAACACCTCGGGCTCGGGATGGGACGTGATCGCGCAGAACGCCCGGACCGCCCGGACACCGCCGATGCCCAGCAGCAGTTCCTGCCTGAGCCGGTGATCGCTGGCACCGCCGTACAGCCGGTCGGTCACCTCGCTCAGCTCGGGGTCGTTCTCCTCGACGTAGGAGTCGAGCAGCAGCAGCGACAGCCTGCCGATCTGGGCGATCCAGACCTGCGCGGCCAGGACGGCGCCGCCGGACAGGGCCACGCTGATCCGGACCTGATCACCGGCTCCGTCGCGCAGCAGGGCCAGCGGCAGGCCGCCCGGGTCGCTGGCCGGATAACGCTCCGCCTGCCAGCCCTCCGGCGAGAACGACTGGGTGAAATAACCGTGCCGGTAGAGCAGGCCCACGCCGATCAGCGGCACGCCGAGATCGCTGGCGGCCTTGAGATGATCTCCGGCCAGGATGCCCAGGCCGCCCGAGTACTGCGGCAGCGCAGCGGTGATCCCGTATTCCGGCGAGAAGTACGCCACGCCGGACGGCTTCCCGGGCTGATTCAGCCCCTGGTACCAGCGCGGCCCGGTGGTGTACTCGCGCAGGTCCTCGACCGCGTCGCCGAGCCTGCGCAGGAACCGGCGGTCAGCGGCCAGAGCGGTGAGCCGAGCGGGAGGTACATCGGCCAGCAGCGCGGCCGGTTCCCGGCCGACTCGCTCCCAGCCAGCTGGATCGATCGTGGCGAAAAGGTCGATCGTCTCCGGATGCCAGGTCCAGCGCAGGTTGAGCATCAGCGAGCGCAGCGGCGCCAGCGGCTCAGGCAGGACCGGATGGATCGTGAATCGGCGGATGGCTCTCACGAGGTGCGACATTAATCGGTCCGGCGGACCGACGGTGACCACAACCGGTGTCCCGCTCGCTTGGGCCGGGCTTTGATGGGTAGCTTTCAGGGGTGATCGGCAGGATTCCCATTCTTGACGTGCAGCCCGTGGTGGACTGCGGCCACCGCCCTGTCCGGGCCGTCGCTGGTGAGACGTTCCAGGTCAGCGCAACTGTGTTCCGTGAGGGACACGAGATGCTCGGGACCGGCGCGGTGCTGCGCGCCCCCGATGGCGCCCTCCAACCGCTAGTGGTGATGCGAGAGCTCGCCGAGGGGTCGGACCGCTATGGCGCCGACGTCACGGTGACATCGACCGGGCCCTGGCAGTTTCACATCCAGGCGTGGGGCGATCCGATCGCCCGCTGGCAGCATGACGCCACCATCAAGATCCCGCTGGGCCAGGACGTGGAGCTAATGCTCGCCGAAGGCGCGGTGCTATTCGAGCGCGCCGCGAGCCGCATCGAGGTGTCCGGGGCCGGACCGGCCAGGGACGCCAGGACGGCCCGCGACTCGCTGCGGCAACTGGCCGCCCGGCTGCGTGACGACGCGATCCCATCGCTCGACCGCCTGACCGCGGCGACCAGCGATGAGGTCGCCGCGATCCTGGCTGCCTTCCCCCTGCGCGAGCTGCTCACCGCCTCCGACGAGTACCCGGTCATCGTGCACCGGCAGCGCGCGCTCTACGGATCGTGGTATGAGTTCTTCCCCCGGTCCGAAGGGGCCCACGCGGACCGGTCGACGGGCGCCATGGTGTCAGGCACGCTGCGCACCGCGGCGCGGCGGCTCGACGCGGTGGCCAGGATGGGTTTCGACGTCATCTACCTCCCCCCGGTCCACCCGATCGGCTTGACCGCGCGCAAAGGGGCCAACAATTCACTAAACGCGGCGCCCGGCGACCCGGGCTCTCCGTGGGCGATCGGCGCGGCGGAAGGCGGCCACGATGCCATCCATCCTGATCTCGGGACCATCGCCGACTTCGACGCCTTCGTGCGCCGGGCCGGGGATCTCGGCCTGGAAGTCGCGCTCGACCTGGCCCTGCAGTGCTCGCCCGATCATCCCTGGGTGGCCAAGCATCCGGAATGGTTCACCACGCGGGCGGACGGCAGCGTCGCCTACGCCGAGAACCCGCCCAAGAAGTACCAGGACATCTTCCCGCTGAACTTCGACAACGATCCCGACGGGATCTACGCCGAGATGCTCCGGGTGGTCAGGTACTGGATGGACCACGGGGTCAGGATCTTCCGGGTGGACAACCCGCACACCAAGCCGCTGCCGTTCTGGGAGCGGCTGCTGGCCGAGGTGGCAGCCAGCGACCCAGACGTGATCTTCCTGGCCGAGGCGTTCACCAGGCCCGCGATGATGCACGCCCTGGCCGCCATCGGCTTCCATCAGTCCTACACCTACTTCACCTGGCGGACCTCGGCCAGCGAGCTCACCGAGTACCTGCGTGAGCTATCCGGCCCGGCGGCCGCGTACATGCGGCCGAATTTCTTCGTGAACACGCCGGATATCCTCAGCGAGTACCTGCAGCACGGCGGGCCGCCCGCGTTCCGGGTCCGGGCCGTGCTCGCCGCCATGCTCTCGCCGTCCTGGGGGGTCTACGCCGGCTACGAGCTCTGCGAGAACGTTCCCGCGGTTCCCGGGAGCGAGGAGTACCTGGATTCGGAGAAGTACCAGTACCGGCCGCGCGACTGGGAGCACGCGGCGGCCTTCGCGGCCGATATCTCGCCCTTCATCACCCGCCTCAACATGATCAGGAAGAACCACCCGGCCCTGCACTGGCTCCGCAACCTGCGCTTTCATCACAGCGATCAGCCAGGGATACTGGTTTTCTCCAAGAGCGCGAGTGCGAGCGCGGCGGATGACGGGACACAGCGGCACGATACGGTCCTGGTCGTGGTGAACCTCGACCCGTACCACCCGCAGGAGTCGACCATCTGGCTCGACTTCGCCGCGCTGGGCGTCGGGGCGGGAGCGGAGCTGATGGTGACGGATGAGCTGTCCGGCGAGTCGTATCGCTGGGGCCAGGCAAACTACGTGCGGCTTGACCCGGCGGTCGCGCCCGCCCACATCTTCACCGTGACCGGCAGCCCGCCCGGTGGCTGAGCCGCGGCAGCACGAACGTCCAGCGACACGAGAGACGACCCCGAATGGCTTCTCAGATCTTCCCGGGAGACCGCCGTGGTGACACCACCTGAGCCCGCCCGGTTTGGCCAGGGCAGGGTGCCGCCGCCGGCCTTCCTGCCCAGCTCTGCCCCCGCCCCGAGCGAGCCCGTGCCGGACTCGTTCAGCTTCGCCACCCCCCGCGATCCGCAGTGGTACAAGCACGCGGTCTTCTACGAGGTACTGGTGCGCGGCTTCCACGACTCGAACGCCGACGGCACCGGCGACATCCGCGGGCTCACCTCCAGGCTCGACTACCTGCAATGGCTCGGCATCGACTGCATCTGGCTGCTGCCCATCTACTCCTCGCCGCTCAAGGACGGCGGGTACGACATCTCTGATTACATGTCCATACTTCCCGAATTCGGGAATATCGGAGATTTCGTCGAGCTGGTCGAGTCTGCGCACGAGCGCGGCATCCGGGTCATCGCCGACCTGGTCATGAACCACACCAGCGATCAGCATCCCTGGTTCCAGTCGTCCCGCACCGACCCCAACGGCCCGTTCGGCGACTTCTACGTATGGGCTGACACCGACGACGGTTACCCGGACGCCCGGATCATCTTCGTCGACACCGAGCAGTCGAACTGGACCTTCGACCAGGTCCGCGGCCAGTACTACTGGCACAGGTTCTTCTCCCACCAGCCCGACCTGAACTACGAGAACCCCAGGGTTCAGGACGCCATGCTCGAGGTGCTGAGGTTCTGGCTCGACCTGGGCATCGACGGGTTCCGGCTGGATGCGGTGCCCTACCTGTACGAGCGGGAGGGCACCAACTGCGAGAACCTCAAGGAAACGCACGAGTACATGAAGCGGATCCGGGCCGAGGTCGACCGGCTCTACCCGGACCGGGTCCTGCTCGCCGAGGCCAACCAGTGGCCCGCTGACGTGGTGGAATACTTCGGCGACCCGGAAGTCGGCGGCGACGAGTGCCACATGGCGTTCCACTTCCCGCTGATGCCGCGGATCTTCATGGCCGTGCGGCGGGAACAGCGGTATCCGATCTCCGAGATCCTGGCCCAGACCCCGCCCATCCCTTCCGGCTGCCAGTGGGGCATCTTCCTGCGCAACCACGACGAGCTGACCCTGGAAATGGTCGCCGACGACGAGCGGGACTACATGTACGCGGAGTACGCCAAGGACCCGCGGATGAAGGCGAACATCGGGATCAGGCGCAGGCTCGCGCCGCTGCTCGAGAACGACCGGAACCAGCTGGAGCTCTTCACGGCGCTCCTGCTCTCGCTGCCCGGCTCGCCGGTGCTCTACTACGGCGACGAGATCGGCATGGGCGACAACATCTGGCTCGGTGACCGCGACGGCGTGCGGACGCCGATGCAGTGGACCCCCGACCGCAACGCGGGCTTCTCGCTGTGTGACCCGGCCCGGCTCTACCTGCCGCTGCTCATGGACCCGATCTACGGGTACCAGGCACTGAACGTGGAGGCGCAGGAGCGGAGCCCCGGATCGCTGCTGCACTGGACCAAGCGCATGATCGAGATTCGCAAGCGGCACCCGGTCTTCGGCCGGGGCAGCTACGACGAGCTCAACTCATCCAACCCGAGCGTGCTGGCGTTCGTCCGGGAATACCGCGAGCCCGATCAGGACGCGTCCGCGGCCGACCAGATCCTCTGCGTTAACAATCTCTCCAGGTTTCCCCAGCCGGTCGAACTGGATCTGCGCAGGTTCAAGGGGATCACCCCGGTGGAGTGCATGGGCGGCGTCACCTTCCCCCCGATCGGCGACTTCAGCTACCTGCTCACCCTGCCCGGGCACGGGTTCTACTGGTTCCAGCTGCCGCCGGTACCGCAGCGCTGAGGCCGGCACGGCATCCGGAGCCGGCCGCCCGGACGCCGAGGATCTAGGCTGGTCCCTGGCTGATCTGGTCCGCAACGCACGGTTTCGCCCGTTGCGGGGATGAGAAGCGAGCGACAGGGTAGAGCGGGAGTCATGACATTTGAGGACACGCTAGCGAGCTGGCTGCCCGCCCAGCGGTGGTTCTCCGGTAAGGACGCGCACGTCCGTGATCTCACCATCACGGCGGAGACCATCCTGCTGGCCGGCGATCCGGAGCTGCGGCACCTGATCGTCAGCCTGACTGTCGGCGGCCAGGCGGCCAGGTACCAGGTACTCGTCGGCGTCCGCCCGCAGCTGCCGGAGTCCTTCCGGCACGTTGCCATCGGGCCGACCGGCGACGGGCGGTTCGCTTACGACGCACTGCATGACGACGACCTGACCCGCGTCCTGCTGCGCAACCTGGCGGAGGAGCGGACCGTCGGCGCGCTCAGGTTCGGCCGGGAGCCGGGCGAGCTGATCGATACCGGGCTGAACAGCATCGTGCTCACCGCCGAGCAGAGCAACACCAGCCTGATCTTCGGCGAGGCCGCCATCCTCAAAGTGCTGCGCAAGCTATTCGTCGGGTGCAATCCCGAGCTGGAGGTAACCAGCGCGCTGGCCAGGCGCGGCTCGCCGCACGTGGCCGCGCCGCTCGGCTGGATCGAGACCCGGCTGGACGGCGAGCCGCTGCTGCTGGGCTTGCTGTCGGTGTTCCTGCCGACCGGCAGCGACGGCTGGCTGCTGGCCGCCACCAGCGTCCGCGACCTGTACGCGGCTGACCTGCTGCGTGACGGCCAGCGCATCTCGCCGCAGCAGGCGGGCGGTGATTTCGCCGGTGAGGCCGGCCGGCTGGGCGTGGCCACCGCCGAGGTGCACGCCGATCTCGCCACCGAATTCGGTACCGCGGAGCTGAGCGCGCAGGCGGTTCGCGATCTCGCCGGGCAGATGATCAGCAGGCTGGAGCGGGCCAGTACCGAGGTCCCTGACCTGCGCAAGCACGAGGAAAAGGTGCGCGGCTACTTCGCCGGCCTGGCTGATCTCGGCCGGGCGGTGCCCGTGCAACGGGTGCACGGCGACTACCATCTCGGGCAGGTGCTCCGCACCACGACCGGCTGGGTGGTGCTGGACTTCGAGGGCGAGCCGGCGGTCCCGCTCGAGCAGCGCCGCGCCCCAGCGCCCGCGCTGCGGGACGTGGCCGGTATGCTCCGGTCCTTCGATTACGTGGCGCGTCATCAGCTGCTTGGCCGGCCGGACGCCGATGACCTCGCGGCGACCGCCGATCAGTGGGTGCAGCGCAGCCAGATGGCGTTCTGCGAAGGCTACGCCAGCGCCGGCGGGATGGATCCGCAGGCGAATGCGGAGCTGATGCGCGCGCTGATGCTCGACAAGGCGGTATATGAGGTCGTGTACGAGGCCAGGTACCGGCCGGCCTGGCTGTCCATCCCACTCGACTCGATCGCTGATGCGTTATGACGGAGCTAACTGGCATGACCGAAGCAACTACGAGCCCAGCCGATCCGGTAGATCACGGGGAGATTGACCGGATCGTCGGCGGCACGCACCATGACCCGCACTCGATCCTCGGCGCGCACCCGGGGCCGGACGGCGTCGTCGTGCGCGCGCTGCGGCCGCTCGCCGCGACCGTTACGGTCGTGCTCCCGAATGGCCGGCGGTTTCCGATGACCCACGTTCATCAGGGCGTTTTCTCGGCGACGCTGCCAGATGGTCAGGTGCCTGACTACCGGATCGCCGTCGCCTACCCCGGTGCTGCCCCGCAGATCCCGGCAGCCGGGCCGGGCCAGGCGGCCAGGCCGGGCCAGGCGGCCAGGCCGGGCCAGGCGGCCAGGCCGGGCCAGGCGGCCGCCACCGGGGGCGGCCGCCCGGCGGCCGGCCCCGGCGCCCCGGCCGCCGACCCCAGCACCCCAGCGGCCGACCCCAGCACCCCAGCGGCCGACCCCAGCACCCCGGCGGCCGACCCCAGCACCCCGGCGGCCGACCCCAGCGCCCGGGCGGCCGACCGCGGCGCCCCGGCCGCCGTCACGCTGCCGGAGACGATCGCTGACGACCCGTACCGGCATCTGCCCAGCCTGGGCGAGATGGACCTGCACCTGATCGCCGAGGGCAGGCACGAGGAGCTGTGGCGGGTCCTGGGGGCCAGGTACCAGCGGGACGCGGGCGGCACGGCCTTCGCGGTGTGGGCGCCGAACGCCCGCGGGGTCCGGGTTATCGGCGACTTCAACCGCTGGGACGGCCGACCGCATGCCATGCGCTCGCTGGGATCCTCGGGAGTCTGGGAGCTCTTCGTACCCGGAGCCGAGCCGTGGATGCGGTACAAGTACGACATCTGCGGGCCGGACGGGAACTGGCGCCGTAAGGCCGACCCGATGGCCGCTCTCGCCGAGCGGCCGCCCGCCACCGCCTCGGTTATCTTCGAATCCGGCTACCAGTGGGGCGATGCGGACTGGATGGCGTCCCGGGGGCGCTGGGATTCGCTGCACTCCGCGGTCAGCGCCTACGAGGTGCACATTGGCTCCTGGCGGCCGGGCCTGTCCTACTCCGAACTGGCCGACCAGCTGGCCGCCTACGTGACCGAGATGGGCTTCACCCACGTGGAGTTCCTGCCGGTGGCCGAGCATCCCTACGGCGGCTCCTGGGGCTACCAGGTAACGTCCTACTACGCGCCATCGGCGCGATTCGGTAACCCGGACGACTTCCGCTACCTGGTGGACCGGCTGCATCAGGCGGGCATCGGGGTGATCGTGGACTGGGTTCCCGCACACTTCCCGCGGGACGAATGGGCGCTGGCCCGCTTCGATGGCACCCCGCTGTACGAGCATCCCGATCCGCGCCGCGGCGAGCACCCGGACTGGGGCACGTACATCTTCAACTACGGCCGGCCGGAGGTCCGTAACTTCCTGGTCGCCAACGCGCTTTACTGGCTGGAGGAATTCCACATCGACGGCCTGCGCGTGGATGCCGTCGCGTCGATGCTCTACCTCGACTACTCGCGCAAGACCGGCGAGTGGACGCCGAACGCGCTCGGCGGCCGGGAGAACCTGGACGCGGTCTCGTTCCTGCAGGAAGTCAACGCGACCTGCTACAAGGTGGCCCCGGGGATCATGATGATCGCCGAGGAGTCCACCGCCTGGCCGGGCGTGACCAGGCCCGTGCACCTGGGCGGGCTGGGGTTCGGCCTGAAATGGAACCTCGGCTGGATGCACGACACGCTCGGCTACATGTCCCGCGATCCGGTGTTCCGGCATTATCACCAGAACGAGATGACGTTCTCGATGATGTACGCGTACTCGGAGAACTTCGTGCTGCCGCTCTCGCACGACGAGGTGGTCCACGGCAAGGGCTCCCTGCTGGGCAAGATGCCGGGTGACGACTGGCGCCGGTTCGCCGGCCTGCGGGCCCTGCTGGCCTATATGTGGGCCCATCCGGGTAAGCAGCTGCTGTTCATGGGCTCGGAGTTCGGCCAGGAGGCTGAGTGGTCCGAGCAGGCCGGTCTCGACTGGGCGGCCCTCGGCGGCGAGCGCCACGCCGGCGTTCAGCGGCTGGTCGCCGACCTGAACCGGTTCTACGCCTCCTGCCCGGCCCTGTGGCGGCAGGACACCTCCCCGGACGGCTTCAGCTGGATAGATGCCAACGACGCGGCGGGCAACGTGCTGTCGTTCCTCCGGTTCGCGGGGCACGGCGGCAAGGCGGGCGGCGGCGGGGCGGCGGGCCAGATCGCCTGCATTGCCAACTTCTCCGGCGGACCGCACCTCGGCTACCAGGTCGGCCTGCCGGTGGCCGGCCGCTGGCGCGAGGTGATCAACACCGACGCGGATGTCTACGGCGGCAGCGGCGTCGGCAACCTGGGGATGATCGAGGCCATCGAGGAGCCCCGCCACGGACGGCCGGCTTCGGCGGTGATCACGCTGCCGCCCCTGGCGGTCCTGATGCTGGCTCCGGACGACTGAGGCCGCGGCTGGCATGATCGGCTCCGGCGTGATCACCCACGGCCCGATCGGCCGCGGATCGCTCAGGTGACGGGAACGATCCGCGCTTCGACCAGCAGGCCAGCCTCGATGCGCAGCAGCCCGACCGTCCCCTGGGGTTGACGCCGACGGTCGGTCGGCGAGCCGGGGTTGAAGATGCGGATGCCCTCGGCCGCCTCATCGAGCGGAATGTGCGAGTGGCCGAACACCACCAGGCCAGCTCCCGGGAACAGGCGGCGCATCCGCCGCAGCCGCCCGGTCGCGGCGCCGCTGTCGTGGATCATGGCTACCCGCAAGCCATCCAGGTCGAATTCCAGCGTCGGCGGCGCGCCCCAGGCCGCCACGTCCGGGCCGTCATTGTTGCCGAGCACGGCGCTTACGGGCGCATAGCCCGACAGCTCGTCAAGAACCCCGGCGGTGCACACGTCGCCCGCGTGCAGGACGAGGTCGGCCCGTCGCAGCTGCGCGGCGACCAGCGGCGGGCAGGTCTTCCACCGCCGCGGGGCGTGCGTATCGGCCAGTACCACCACTCGCACCCAGCCATCCTGCCCAATACGCGGACCACCAGCCCAGCCGGGGTTCCCGGGCCGTAGCGAGCGGCTGCCGCGGCGACAGGAACTGGCCGCCACGCGGCTCAGGCGCGCGTGTCGCCGGGAGGATGCTCGGGTTGCTGCCACCGCGGCGCATGGCCGGCCGGATGTCGTCGATGCCCGGGACCGCAGCGCCCCCGATCGGTCACGCTGGCAACAGCAGTCCCGCCAGCCCCTGCAGTAGTGTGGTGGCCAATGATCTTGACTACCTTCCAGTAGATATCGCTGGAAAGTAGTCAAGATCACCCAGAAGCCACCTATAAGGCGGCCGGATCACGCCCGTTCGCCCGGCTCTGCCGCGGACTCCTGCGGCGCCAGTGACAGAAGCGGGCCATAGACACGCGAGTGGTGCCCGTGATCAGCGCGCGGCCGCTCGGACGCCATGAAGGCGGCCCGCCCTGAAAGCGCCCGCCCTTCGCTTCTGGGTGCGTGCCGCCACGGCGATGTCTGGCTGACTGCCTGTGGATCCATAGAGGCGATGGCACATTGCAGTGACGGCAGCGACAGTAAGGCACCCTTCACACCATTGGCCCGGCTCCGGTACGCCCTATGGGTCCCACCTTCCGGACGCTGGGCCAGCTGGGTTACCTTCCAACTGACCAGGTAGCGGAGATCAGGAACCGGTCCGGAGTCGGTCAGGAGCAGCCATGGACGAGGAGCTAGAGGCGCAAGCGCCTGAGCACGAGCCGGTCCCGGCCGGCGCCGCCGAGCTCGTCGCGGAGCGGGCCGCCGCAGCGGTCGCCCCAGGCCGGATGCCGGCCATCTACCTCGGCCACGGAGCCCCGCCGCTGGTCGACGACCCGCTGTGGGTGATCCAGCTGGAGGCGTGGGCCCGGGCGATCCCGCAGCCGCGCGCCATCCTGATGGTCTCGGCCCACTGGGAGTCGGCCCCGCTGACCATCGGGGCGACCAGGGACGCCGCGCCACTCGTCTATGACTTCGGCGGGTTCCCTGAGCGCTATTACCACGCCAAGTACCCCTCCCCGGGCGCCCCGCAGCTGGCGGACCGGCTGCGGGCGCTGCTGTCGGGGATCGAGCCCGTCGCCGGCCGGCCCGACCGCGGCTTGGACCACGGCGCCTACGTGCCCCTCACCGTGATGTACCCCGACGCGGACATCCCGGTACTGCAAGTCTCGATGCCCAGCCTGGACCCGCAGCGACTGCTGCGGATCGGAGCGGCGCTCGCGCCGCTGCGGGACGAGGGCATCCTGATCATCGGCAGCGGCTTCCTCACCCATGGCCTGCCGTTCCTGCGGGACTTCAGGTTCGACGCGCCGCCGCCCGGCTGGTCGACGGAATTCGACCACTGGGCGGCCGAGGCGCTCGACTCGGGTGACGTGGACGCGCTGGCCGATTTCCGCCGGGCGCCCGGAGCAAGGTACGCCCATCCCTCTACTGAGCACTTCGCGCCGATCTTCGTGACGCTCGGCGCCGCCGACGGCCCGGCCCCGGCGACCACCATCACCGGATACTGGCTGGGCCTGGCTAAACGGTCGATCCAGGTCGCGTAGCCAGGAGCCGCCCGGCCTCCCAGGTCACGTGGAGCGTCGGCGGCTTGCGAAACACCAGCCCGCGCGGCGCCGACGTCCGGCCGGGGTCAAGCCGCAGGCCGGGCAGCCGGTCCAGCAGCTCGAGGACCGCCGTGCGCGCCTCGAGCCTGGCCAGCTGGGCCCCGATGCAGAAATGCGGGCCGCGCGCGAAGGCGAGGCTGTGCCCGGCATTGGCCCGGCGCACGTCGAAGGCATCCGGGTCGTCGAAGAACGCGGGATCCCGGTTGGCCCCGGCCAGCGAGACGGTGACCAGATCACCGCGGCGGATCGCCGCCGCACCGATCGTCACATCGGCGGTGGCGTATCGGTCAACCACAGCGGCGGCGGGCTCCAGGCGCAGCGACTCCTCGATCGCGCCGGCCGCCAGGGTCGGATCAGCGATCACCTGGCGGGCCTGGTCGGGATGGCTCAGCAGATGCCAGACCGCGTTGCAGATCATCCCCTCGGTTGTCTCGATGCCGCCGAACATCACAACCGCGGCGTTGGACACGACCTGGCCGACGCTCAGGCCGCCATCGGCCGCCACGGTGGCTAGCAGCGACGGGCCGTCGCGGCCGACGATCACCGCCTCAAGGCTGGCCCGCAGCGAGCCGAACGCCTCGGCGCCGCCCGGCTGCCCGTCCTGCTCCTGCCCGGCCTGCTGCCCGGTCCCCTGCTGCCCGGTCCCCTGCTGCCCGGTCCCCTGCTGCCCGGTCCCCTGCTGCCCGGCCAGGCCGGACACCGCCCCTACGATGGCGTCATACCAGGACAGGATGAGCTCGGGAGCAGTGTCGCCCAGGCCGAGCACCTCGGCGACAACCGCGACGGCGAGCGGCCCGCCCAGGCCGCGGCGCAGCTCAGCGTGCCCGGCCGGAGCGAGCGCCGTCACCAGCCGCGCCGCGGCCGCCTCGGTGAACGCCGCTAGCCGGCCGCTGGATTCGGCGGCCCGGAGCGCGGCCGTGAACGGGTCACGGTGCCGCCTATGCTCCGCGCCGTCGAGCGACAGCATGCTCGGCCCGACCACACGGGCGGTGGTGAACCTCGGATCGTCGACCGTGAAGGTCGCTGCATCCCGCAGGACCCGCAGCGCGATGTCGCGCCTGGTCACGAGCCAGCCGCCCAGGGCCGGCACGAAGGACACCGGCTCGCGCTCGCGCAGCAGCCGGAGCAGCGGGTGGGGGTCGAGGTCGAGCGCGGCCGTGGTAACCGACGCACCGACACCGAACTCTCCCCGGGCGCCCGTCACAGCAGCCCCAGCAGCCAGCCCGGGCCGGTCACCGACGCGCCGGCCGCGGTGCACCGGCGGCGCAGTTCCCGGTCGGCCGTGACCACCAGCCGCCGCCCGGGCAGGTCACCGGCCGCAGCAGCGATCGCGTCGTCGCCAGAACCAGCCGCAGCCACCACCCGTACCCGCCCGCCAGGCGGCGCGTCGGCCGCCATCCGCCGCGCCGCGCCTTCCACGACCAGGACGAAGCCCGGGAACCACCGCTCCAGCGCGGGCACCGCCAGCAACTCAGGCAACCCGTCCAGGCCGCGCACGGCCAGCGACTCCAGCTCGCTGCGCAACCGGGCCGCGGCCCCGGCCCGGTCCCGCCACCACCCGTCCGGGCGGGAGCCCATCACGTTGGCCGCGTCGACGATGATGGTCAGCGGCGCCAAAGTCTCGCGCAGGACCGGCCACTGCGACGCGAAACCAGGATGCAAGGCGAGCCGGGCGACCTCCGCCGCCGCTACCCAGGCGACCTCGATGGTCTCCGCGCTCGCCACATGCACGGCGAAGGGCTCGGGAGCTGAGCCGATCACCGTGTGGTAGCTCCAGGATCCGTGATCGTCGCGCATGATCCCGGTGACGGTGACCGCGTCGGCCGGCATGCCGCACTCCTCGGCGGCCTCGCGCAGCGCCGTCTCGATCACCGACTCATGGCTGTCCATCGCGCCGCCGGGCAGTCCCCAGGTGCCCCCGTGGTGACTCCATTCGCTCCTGCGCTGCAGCAGCACGCTGGGCTGGCCAGTGCCGCCTGAGGCATAGGCAAGCAGGCCAGCGGCCCCGTGCCGGCCCCAGTGCCGGTGGCCCTGGCCGCACGTCGTCCAGCCGTTGCCGTCGCGAGTTGCCATCCAGGCTGAAGATAGCCGACGAGGGCGACTGGCCCGCCACATAAGCTGAGGCCATGGCGGAGTCATTGATTGCCGACCAGGTCGCCAAGCTGCGACAGCGCCTGACCGCGCCGTTGATCCTGGAACTGGACCTATCGGACGGGCTGGGCGAGGAGCGGCCTGCCGATCCGGTGTCGGCGTTCCTGGCCCGGCACCGGCCGGTCCTGGCCGACATCCTGGACGGGCTGCGCAGGGCCACCAATGACCAGCGGGTCAAGGCTCTGGTGGCCAAGGTCGGCGGACGGCCGATCGGGCTGGCTACGGTCCAGGAACTGCGGCACGCGATCGAGAAGTTCCGCGACGCGGGCAAGCTGACGGTCGCCTGGGCCGAGAGCTTCGGTGAATTCTCCGCCGGAAACGTCCCCTACTACCTGGCCACCGCGTTCGAGACGATCTACCTGCAGCCATCGGGAGATCTCGGGCTGACCGGCCTGGCCATGGAGCGCAGGTTCTACCGGAGCGCGATGGACCGGCTCGGGGTCGAGTTCCAGGTAGCCAAGCGGCACGAGTACAAGAGCGCCGCCGAGCAGCTGACCGAGACCGGCTTCAGCGAGCCGGCCAGGGAAGCGACCGAGCGGATCGCCGGATCGGTCACCGACCAGCTGGCCAGCGCGATCGCCGAACGCAGGCGGATCGCCCCGGAGCGGGTGCGCGAGCTCATAGACCAGGGCCCGTTCCTGTCCGCGCAGGCGCTCGAAGCGGGCCTGGTGGACGAGCTCGGCTACCGGGATGAGGTGTACGCGCAGGTCAGGAAGCAGGCCGGCCAGGACGCCCTGCTGCTGTACCTAGGCCGCTACCAGCGTTCCCAGCTGCTCGCCGAGCGGGCCCGCAAGCTGCCGGCCAGGCTGCCCACGGCCCGGGAGCGGTCGGTCGCGCTGATCTACGCCACCGGCCCGATCCGCCGTGGCCGCAGCGGGCGGGGCCCGCTGTCCGGCGGTGCGATGGGCTCGGACACGATCGCCTCGGCCCTGCGGTCGGCCGTCGCCGACGAGCAGGTCCGCGCGATCGTGCTGCGGGTCAACAGCCCGGGCGGCTCCTACATAGCGTCCGACACGATCTGGCGCGAAGTGGTCCGGGCCCGCACCGCGGGCAAGCCGGTCGTGGTCTCGATGGGTGACGTCGCCGCCTCGGGCGGTTACTTCATCTCGATGGCCGCCGATGCGATCGTGGCGCAGCCAGGGACGGTCACCGGCTCGATCGGCGTGCTGTCCGGCAAGGCCGTGGTCAGCCACCTCCTCGACCGGATCGGGGTAACGACGGACGCCGTCACGGAGGGCGCCCATTCGGCCATGTTCAGCAGCAACCGCCCGTTCAGCGAGGAAGAGTGGGCGCTGGTCAACAACTGGCTCGATCACATCTACGCCGACTTCACCAGCAAGGTCGCGGCCGGCCGCGGCCTGTCCGCCGACCGGGTGCACGAGCTGGCCCGGGGTCGGGTGTGGACCGGAGCCGACGCGCGGGAGCGCGGTCTGGTCGATGAGATCGGCGGCCTGGACCGCGCCGCCGTGATCGCCCGCAGCCGGGCCGGGCTGCCGATGTCCGCTCCGCTTCGCACCTTCCCGCGGGCCCGGCCGCTGGACCGGCTGCGCCCGCCGTCCTCCAGCGAGAGCCAGGCCAGCGCGCGGCTCGCGGACGGCTGGGGGCCGCTCTGGCGGCTGGCGGCGGAGGCCGGGCTGGCGCCGTACGGTCCGCTGATCCTGCCCGGCAGCTGGATTTTTGAATGAGAAACGATTGACCGGCGCTGACCTCGGCGCCAAGTTCGCTGATGCGCTGACCGCACTTGCCGCGAGCGTGACGCTGGTGACCCTGGCGGACGGGCGAGATGACATCGGGACGACGGTGAGCGCGTTCTGCCCGTTGTCCAGCCGGCCGCCGCTGGTCGGAGTCTCGCTGCTGGCCGACTCGTATCCCGCCGAGGTGCTGGCCCGGCTGGACTGGTTCGCGGTGACCCTGCTCACGGCCGGCCAGCGCACGCTGGCGGGCCGGTTCGCCGTGTCAGGCCGCCCGGGCGCCCGGCTGATGCTCGACGGCGTTCCGCATGCCCGCGGCTCGCACTCGGGCGCGCTGATCCCGGACGGCGGCCTGGCCGCCCTGGAGTGCGAGGCCCGCGACCGGATCCCGGCCGGTGATCATCTGCTGGTGATCGCCGGGGTGCTCGAGGTGAGCTACGTCGCCGAGTCCGGAGATCCGCTGATCAGGTTCCGCAGCCGGTACCGCGCGCTGGCTACGAGTTGAGGTAGGCCAGCACGGCCAGCACCCGCCGGTTGTCGTCGTCGGACGGCGCCAGGTCAAGCTTGGCGAAGATGCTGGTGCTGTGCTTGCTGACCGCTTTCTCCGAGATGAACAGGCGCTGCCCGATCGCGCTGTTGGACCGGCCCTGCGCCATCAGCTCGAGCACCTCGCGTTCCCGGCCGGTCAGCCTGGCCATCGGCTCCTCACCCGACCTGCGGGCCAGCAGCTTACCGATGACCTCCGGGTCCATGGCCATCCCGCCGCCGGCCACGGTACGGATCGCGTCGATGAACTGATCGTCGCTGAAGACCCGGTCCTTCAGCAGGTAACCAACCGCCCCGGCCTGATCGGCCAGCAGCTCCCGGGCATACAGCTGCTCGACATACTGGGACAGCACCAGGACCGGCAGGCCAGGCAGCTGCCGCCGGGCCTCGATCGCGGTGCGCAGCCCGTCATCGGTGAACGAGGGCGGCAGCCTGACATCGATGATCGCCACATCCGGCCGCTGCTCGAGCAGGGCGGCCAGCAGCTCGGGCGCACCGCCGACGGCGGCCGCGATCTCGAAGCCATGCGCCTCGAGCAGCCGGACCAGCCCTTCCCTCAGCAGGTATAGGTCCTCGGCGACGACAACTCGCATGGCACCTCGATGACAACGATGGTCGGTCCGCCCGGCGGGCTGCTGATGGCCAGGATGCCGTCGAATGTACCGAGGCGCCGCTCGATTCCGGCCAGGCCGGTGCCTCCCGCGGGATCCGCGCCGCCCGCGCCGTCATCGGTCACCTCGGCCCGCAGCATGCCGCCGGCGTGCGCGAGCCGGATCTGGACCTGACGTGCCCCGGCATGTTTGACCGCGTTGGCGAGGGCCTCCGCGACCGCGAAGTACACGGCCGACTCGACCGGCCGGGCCTGCCGCCCGGGCAGGCCGACCTCGACGTCCGTCCTGATCGGGGTGTCGAGCGCGAGTGCCTGGACCGCATCGCCGAGGCCACGGTCGGCGAGCACCGGCGGGTAGATGCCCCGGACCAGGTCACGCAGGTCGGTCAGCGCCCGGGACGAAGCCTGCCTGGCCTCGGCGACCAGCGCCTGCGCGGCCGCCGGGTTAGTTCCGATCAGGTGCTCCGCGGCCCGCAGGCTCATGCCGACTGCCACCAGCCGGGCCTGGGCCCCGTCGTGCAGGTCCCGTTCCACCCGCCGCAACTCGGCGGCAGCGACATCGACCGCGTCGTTGCGGGTCTGCGCGAGCCGCTGTATCCGGCCGGCCAGCGCGGCCAGCTGGCCGCGCCCGGCGAACGTGCGCGGGGCCAGCCAGAACGCGAAGATCAGGAGCGCCAGCCCCTCCGTGCCGGCCAGCCCGGCCTGCACGCCGCTGTCCACGTAGGCGGTCCCGTACATCCGGTAACTGAACTGCCCCAGCTGGCCGTCCCGGTACAGGACCAGTTGGCCGGACCCGGACCATTTCATCGCAAGGTAGATTCCGAACAAGCCCAGCACGGCCAGCATGAATGGCAGGATCCTGGCCGCGACGGCGGGCAGCAGCAGAGCCAGCGCCGCGGCCACCACCACTGTCACCACCGCGGCCTGGTCCTGGTCGGATAGCGGCAGGGCGAGCACCGCGACGGGTAGCGCTGCGGCCCAGCCGATCTCATGAAGGCGCCCCCGCAGAGCCTTGATGAGCATCAGCCGGGTGCTCCGCGGGCGATGGCCGGCCCGCCAGCCCCGGTAACGGATAGCCTCGCCAGCCACGGAGCCGCTGCGGCCAGCGCGACCATCCAGCGGCGCCTGCCGAGCGTGCGCGGGACGAGCCAGAGCCCGAGGCCGGCGAAGGCCAGGCCTTCCACTGCGGCCAGCACAGCGGTGTTCCAGCTGCTGACCATGATGGTGCCGTAGATCAGGCTGTGCCAGGCCCGATGCGGCATGAAGACCGACTGCCAGAATGCGCCAAGCAGGATCCCGTACAGCCCGCCGATCACGAACCCGGCCGCCGCAAGCTCTGCGGCGAGGGCCGGTGTCGCGACCACGAGGACCGCGGCGAGCAGCAGCAGCCCCCCGGTCCACAGGCTCATGCCCCACAGCTGCATGTTCATGAGCGCGGCCACCAGCAGCAGCGGCCCCCAGCCGAGGTAAGCCGTCGTCCTGGTCAGGATCTCGCCGGCCTGGCTGCGCGGCATCCGCCGCGCCATGAGCACGGCCAGCAGAATCGACACGCCGATGAATAGGACCCAGACGAAGCGCATGCGGTCATCGTCTCGCCGGAGCCCGCCGGGCACCATCCGCTCAGGCCCACCGCTCAGGTAGGCCTACGCCCACCCTCGCCTCGCCCGCCATCAGCTCAGCTGTCGGCGTCCCCGGCGACGAGCTGGCCCGCTTGCCAGACCGCCGCGGCCAGCGGGACTCCCGGCCGGTAGGCCAGGTAGGCGTGCGAGGGCGCGTCCAGCAGGACCAGGTCGGCGCGGGCGCCGATGCCGAGATGGCCGACGTCGGCCCGGCGCAGCGCGCGGGCGCCGCCCGCGGTGGCCGCCCACACCGCCTGCTCGGTGGTCATCCGCATCTCCCGCACCGCCAGCGCGATGCACAGCGCCATGCTGGAGGTGAAACACGAGCCGGGGTTGCAGTCCGTGGCGATCGCCACGGTGGCGCCCGCCGCCAGCAGCCGGCCGGCATCCGGGAACGGCTGCCTGGTGGAGAACTCGACCCCCGGCAGCAGCGTCGCGACCGTGTCGCCCGAGGCCAGGGCGTCGACGTCGGCGTCGCTGAGATAGGTACAGTGATCCGCCGACGCGGCGCCCGCCGACACGGCCAGCCGCACGCCGGGACCCTCGCCGAGCTGGTTGGCATGGACCCGCGGCTGCAGGCCGGCCCCGGCACCCGCGGCCAGCACGGCGGCCGCCTCGTCCGGGCCGAAAGCGCCCCGCTCGCAGAACACGTCCACCCACCGGGCGTGCGGCGCGCAGGCGGCCAGCATCTCGCCGCAGACCAGCTCCACGTAGCCGGCCGGGTCGGCGGCGAACTCCGGCGGGACCACGTGCGCGCCCAGATAGGTGACCTCCGCGGTCGCCTCGGCCGCGAGCGCGACGCTGCGCTGCTCATCGGCCGTGGTCAGCCCGTACCCGGACTTGCACTCGAACGTGGTCGTCCCCTGGGCCAGCATCTCGGCGGCTAGCCTGCGCAGGTTGGACCGGAGCTCGTCGTCGGTCGCGGCCCTGGTGGCGGCGACCGTCGCGCGGATCCCGCCGGCCTGGTACGGCCGTCCGGCCATCCGCGCGGCGAACTCGGCGCCGCGCTCGCCGGCGAAGACCAGGTGCGCGTGCGAGTCCACGAAGCCGGGCAGGACCGCGCGGCCGCCCGCGTCCACGACCTCGTCCGCCGCGGGCGCGCGGGCCGCCGCGCCCGTCCAGGCCACCTGTCCCCCGTCGATGACGAGCGCGGCGTTCGCCATCGCCGCGAACCCGCCGGCCTGCGGCGATCGCGCATCCGGTGCGTTGGTGACCAGCTCGCCGATATTCGTTATCAGAATGCTCACGTCAGCCTCACGTGCGCATACTCCCACGCAGGCTAGGACGGCCCGGCGACGGGGAAGCCAAGATCGGCGGCGGCCTTGGCCAGCTCGTCGCCATAAGTAACGAACTCAGTAAGCTCAGCCCGGAATGGATCGGCACTGGCCAGGTGGATGGCATCCAGCGATCCCAGCCGGGCTGGCCGGTATGCCATCGCACGAGAGAGCACCGCGGCGGTCAGGTCCACCACATAAACGCCCTTGAGCGCCTCCCCGACGAAAAACGGCACGCGCTGATGGTCCACCCCGGCTCGTAGCAGCGTGCGGGTGACCTCAAGCTGCGACAACTCGCTGGTGAGCAGTTCGGTCCCGGGAGGTAGCGCCTGCCGCCACGCGCGCAACGCGTCGGTTTCTGCTTCCAGCCTGATGAACTTGATCAGCGCGCAAGCGTCGAGATAGATCAACGATTGCGCTCCCTGTCCCGGTCAGCCACGAGGAGCTCAGAGAGGCTGTGCAGCTCAGGAGCAAGCTCGAGGTAGACGTCCGGCATTCCAACGTCAACGGGCGCTCTTGCTTCCCCGGTCGATATCATCCGCTGGAGTGTGCTCGGGTGCTCGGTCTCGGGAATCATGCGCAACACTGGCCTGCCCCGGTCAGTGACGACCAGCGACGCGCCGGCCCGAACCCGTGCGACAGCCTTGGACGGGTTCTGGTTGAGTTCTCGAAGGCCGATCGTCTCCATAACCTCAATGTACCTACATTCCGTAACTACATCAAGCATTGTCTCCCACATCCCCGCCGCGCAGTATTGCCCCCAGCTACTCGTACGGCTCGCTGACGGCGGTGCGGGGCAGCACGACCGATAGCGCCGCGCAGGCCGCGAAGGCGCTGATGACCAGCGGCATGGCCTAGTAAGATCCTCGCTATGTCCGCCTCGCCGCGCCGCTCTCTCTACGAGCTTCACCCCAGCCGGCCGTCAGCTCATGCTGCAGTGGCTGCGCGAGATGCTGGCCGTCCCGGCGCCGGACTTCCCCGACTTCCCGGCCGCGCTGGCGTTCATGCTGCTGCTGGAGCCTGACGACGCCGCCCAGCTCGAGGCGCGGGCGGCCGGCCTGGAAGGCGAGCTGGCCAGGATCACCGGCGGGATGGCGTCGGGGCCGGACTTCCTGCCGCGCATCGTGCTCATCGAGGACGAGTACCGGATCGCGGTGCTGAGCGCCGAGCTCGCCTGGGTTCGCCAGGTGATCGGCGAGCTGCGCGACGGGCGGCTGGACTGGACGCAGGAGCAGCTCAGGGAGCTCGCCGCCCAGACCTCGGAGCCCGTGCAGCGGGCCCAGAGCGAGGCGTAACAGGTGGCCGGGGCCGTCGCGGGCGGGGACGCGGGTGGGGACATGGGTGCGGACCTGAGCCCGGAGCTGCTGCAGAGCGCGGCGGCCAGGTTCGGCCTGCTGGCATCGACAATGCGGCTGCACATCGTCTGGGTCCTGGCGCACGGAGAACGGGACGTGGGCAGTCTGGCCGACTCGGTCGGCGGGTCGGTGCAGGCGGTGAGCCAGCACCTGGCCAAGCTGAAGCTCAGCGGGCTGGTCCGCTCGCGCCGCGAAGGCAGGCGTCACGTCTATCTGGTCGACGATCCGCATCTGGTCACCATCGTGCGGCTGGCGGTAGAGCAGCTCAGGCAGGAACCGCCCGGCGCGGAGCGACGCAGTGGCCTCGGCGCCTGATCGGCTGTCGCTGACCGCTCGCCCGCCGCGGGAGGCGCCGGACCGGCCAGCGGCCGGCCTGGCCGCACCGGTCCGGCTGGCCGACTACGCGACCGCATCGCCGCTACCGGCGCTGCGCCGGCTGGACTCCAGCTGGCACGGGCTGGACGAGGCGCAGGCGCAGGACCGGCTGATCCTGGTCGGTGACAACACGGTGGCCGCCGGGCGGCCGCCGCGCTGGAGCCGGCGGGTGCTCACCGCCGCGGGCAATCCGTTCGTCATGATCCTCAGCTGCCTGACACTGGTCTGCGCCGCGACCGGTGACCTGGACGGCGCGGTGGTAATCGGCGCGATGGTCGTGATCAGCTGCGCGCTGCGGGTCCGCCAGGAGTATCAGTCCGGCCTGGCCGCTGCCGCCCTGCAGGCGACGGTGGCGACGACCGCCACCGTGGTTCGCCGGGCCTGTGCCTCGGCCGGGCCGTGCGCCCGCGAGGTGCCGGTCGACCAGCTCGTGCCCGGCGACCTCGTGCTGCTGGCCGCCGGCGACCTGGTGCCGGCCGATGTGCTGCTGCTGAAATCGGACGACCTGGCGGTGAACCAGGCCGTGCTCACCGGAGAGTCCGGTCCCGCCGTCAAGCGCGCGGTCGCCGTGATCGGCCAGGCGGCCGGTGACGGCGGAACGGCCGGTGACGGCCGGGCGCGGCAGGCCGAATCGGATGCCGACCAGGCCGGGATGTTCGATTCCCCCCGGCTGTGCTTCATGGGCACCACGGTCGTAAGCGGCACGGGCACGTCGGTCGTGGTTGCCACCGGGACCTCGACCTATCTGGGCTCGGGTCACCAGGAACAGCCGCACCGCGCCCCCGAGACGTCCTTCGACCGGGGGGTGCGCGGCGTGACCCGGCTGCTGCTGTGCTTCATGCTCGGCTGCGTCCCGGTCGTCCTCGCGGTCAACGCGACGATCCGGGGCCATCCGCTCGAGGCCTTCCTGTTCGCCGTGGCCGTTGCCGTCGGCCTGACCCCCGAGATGCTCCCGGTGGTGGTCACCGCCGCGCTCGCGCATGGCGCGCGGGTGATGGCCGGCCGCGGCGCCATCGTCAAGCGGCTCCCGGCGATCCACAACCTGGGTGCCATGGACGTCCTGTGCACCGACAAGACCGGAACCCTGACGCAGGACCGGGCCGGCGTGGACTGCTGTCTGGACGCCGCGGGCGGCCCTGGCGCTGAGGTCATCCGGCTGGCCTGGCTGAACAGCTACGCCTCGACCGTCGATGCCGAGGCGGGCCCGGCCGACCTGCTCGACCAGGCGCTCCTCGATCACGGCGAGAGCCTCGGCCTGACCGCCCAGGACGGCGCGGACGTGGTCGACATCGTCCCGTTCGACTTCAGCCGCCGTCGGGTCACGGTGGTCACCCGTGACGGCTTCGGCAGCCACCAGCTGATCACGAAGGGAGCGGCCGAGGAGGTACTCGCGTGCTGCACGAGCGTCCGGGCCGACGGCCGGGATGTCCCGCTCGGACCAGCCCGCCGCGCGCGGGCCGTCACGCTGATCGACAGCTACGCGCGCGAAGGCGTGCGCCTGATCGCGGTCGCCGTGGCCGCCCGGCAGGCCAGGCCAGGCCGTTACCGCGCGGCCGACGAGACCGGCCTGGCCCTGGCCGGCTTCGTCGGTTTCCGCGACCCGCCCGCCGCCTCGGCCCGCCAGGCGGTGGCCGACCTGGCCTCCTGCGGGATCGCGGTCAAGGTGCTGACCGGCGATCACCCGCTGGTGGCCGCCCGGATCTGCCGCGACGTCGGCGTGGACCCGGGTCAGGTGCTGACCGGCCAGGACGTGGCGCGGCTGGATGACACCGCGCTGGTCCGGGCGGCCGGGGCGGCCGCCGTGTTCGCCCGGGTCGACCCGGCTCAGAAGGCCAGGATCGTCCGGGCGCTGCGGGCCGGCGGGCGCACGGTCGGTTTCCTCGGCGACGGCATCAACGACGCCGCCGCGCTGCGCGCCGCGGATGTGGGAATCTCGGTGGCCGGAGCGGTGAGCCTGGCCAGGGAGTGCGCGGACATCGTCTTGCTCCGCAAGGATCTGCCGATGCTTGGCCAGGCCGTGCTCTCCGGACGGCGCAGCGTCGCCAACATCGCCAAGTACCTCAAGATCACCGTCTCGTCGAACTTCGGCAACGTGCTGGCGATGCTGGCGGCCAGCGCCACGCTGCCGTTCCTGCCGATGCTGCCACTGCAGGTGCTGGCGCAGAATCTGTGCTTCGACGTCTGCCAGCTCTCGCTGGCCTTCGACACCGTCGATGAGCAGGCGCTGCGCCGGCCGCTCGGCTTCGACAACCGGGATCTGGCTCGGTTCGTCGCGGGATTCGGTCCCGTCAACGCGCTGGCGGACCTGGCCATCTTCGTCTTCCTATGGCGGCTCATGGGCGCCCACGCGAGCGCCGCGGGCCAGGCGCTGTTCCGGGCCGGCTGGTTTGCCGAGAACCTGCTGACCCAGGCCATCGCGGTGCATCTGCTGCGCAGTCCCTCGCTGCCCACGGCGGGTGCTCACGCGGCCCGGCCCGTCCTGGTGGCCACGCTGGCACTGGCACTGACCGGCCTGTGCCTGCCGCTGACCCCGCTGGGCGCGGCCCTGCGGCTGCAGGCGCTGCCCGCCGCCTACTTCCCGGTGCTGGCGGTCGTGATCGTCGGCTACTGCGCCGCGACGGTCGCGGCCAAGACCTGTTACCTCAGGCGGCTGTCCTCCCGGAGCGGGGCCGACCAATCGGTGCGGACGCCGGCGAACCGCGCGCCCTCAAGGTAAGCCGCGCGGCATCACGGCCCGGACGGCGGTCGGCGCTATACTTGCAGTCTTGCGCAATGATGGAATTGGGAGCAGTTTCAGGAAACGGCCAGGCACGCCAGGGACGGGGCATGAACGAACACTGGCCAGGACCCGCGCGCGGCAGATCATCGCGGCGGGCCCGCTGGCGACGGCTGAGCGCCGGCCGGAAGATCGGCTATTGCGCCGCCGTGGCGGTCACCTCGCTGGCGGTGCTGCTGAGCCTGGGCGCCTACGGGATCTACGCGAAACTGGACGGCAATCTCACGGTCATCAACCCGTTCTCCGGGCTGCCGTGGCGGCCGCCGGCCGCGGCGCCCGGCGTGCTGAACATCCTGATCCTGGGCTCCCAGACGCGCGACGGCCAGGGACCGGGCTTCGGCTACGACCCGGGGACCAATCTGTCGGACAACCTGATCCTGGTCCATCTGGACGCAACCCACACGCACGCGACGATCGTTTCTATCCCGCGCGACACGATGGTCTACGAACCCGCCTGCAAGTCCAGGCTGGGCCCGACCATCGTGCCTGCCCAGCAGCAGGCGATCATCGACGGTGCGATGAACCTGGGCGGGCCGACCTGTGCGGTGGCCACCGTCGAGCACCTGACCGACATCCGGATGAACCATTTCGTGGAGTTCGACTTCAACTCGTTCCGGTCAATGGTGGACACGCTGGGCGGCGTCGAGGTCTGCATTCCGCAGGCGTACGACGATCCCTGGAGCCACCTGCAGCTGAGCGCGGGCAAGCACCTGATCACGGGTAACCAGGCGCTGGCCTTCGTGCGCACCAGGCACGGAGTGGGCAACGGGGGCGATCTGGGCCGGATCGAGCTGCAGCAAGAGTTCATCTCGTCACTGATCCAGAAGCTCAAGAGCCAGGGCACGCTGGACAACCCGGTCAAGGTCTTCGACATCGCCGACACGGCCACCAGGGCGGTGACCGTCGATCCCGGCCTCGGGTCGATCGCCAAGCTGCTCTCACTGGCCGCGACCCTGCGCAACCTGCACACCAGTAACGTCACCTTCATCACCATGCCGACGATCACCGATCCGGCGGACACCAACCGGCTGCTTCCGCAAGAGCCTGAAGATGACGTGCTCTGGCACATGCTGCAGACCGGGCAGCTGTGGCGGGGGCACCTGGCCGCGCCGGCGGTCAGCGGTGTCTCGGTGCGGGTGCTCAACGGCACCGGCATTACCGGGCTGGCCCGGCGGACGGCGGTCGAGCTGAAGAGGCTCGGGTTCACGGTCACTGCGATCGGTAACGCCCCGGCCACCGCGACCACCATGGTGAGCTACTCAGGGACCGGCCAGGCGGGCGCCGCCTACACCTTGACCCGGGCGCTGAATCAGGCGCCGTCGGCGGACAGCGGTGTCAGCGCTGGCCTGACGCTGACGATCGGCGCCGATTTCGCCGGCGTGCAGGCACCTGCGCACCGGGCGGGCAGGCCCGCTCGCGGCCAGCTGGCCGGGCGGACGCGGCAGGTCAGCCCGCTGCCCGGCGGCACAGCAGCCGTGGTCCAGACCCGCAATGCCGCCGCGAACATCTGCTCTGGCATGCCGGCCGCCAACCCGCTGGTCGGCACGCCGCCCTGACGGTCGACGTCCGGGCGGCGGGCGGGCGCGGTCACTGGCACGCGGGCGCGGTCAGTCCCGCAGCGCGCGGATGGCCGAGTCCAGGGCCGCGGGCACGTCGCCGACCAGCAGGTGCCTGCCGTCGCGTACCACGTCGCGGCCTCCGGCCACGACCGTGGCGACATCGGCGGCCGACGCCGCGAAGATGACCGATTCCAGGGCGCTCGCCGCTGCCGTCCCGGCCAGCCGGGGTGAGTCAAGCGAGACGGTCACCAGGTCGGCGAGCGCGCCCGGGGTGATCTCGCCCGCGTCCGGCCAGCCCAGGCTGGCGTGCCCGTCCAGGGTGGCCGCCCTGGCCAGCGCGTCGGCGCTGAAGTGGCCGCGCCGGCCTGAGGCCAGGCGCTCGTACTGCTCGACCCGCCTGGCCTCCTCGAACAGGTCGATCACCGCCTGGCTGTCGCTGCCGACGGTCAGCGGGCTGCCCGCTGACGCCAGCGCGCCTGCCGGGCCGATTCCATCGGCCAGGTCGGCCTCGGTGGTCGGGCACAGGCAGGCGTAGGCCCGGCTGCCCCCGAGCAGCTCCAGGTCACGGGCGGTCAGGTGGGTGGCATGCACCATGGTGGACCGCGGGCCGAGCGCGCCCGCGTCGTAGAGGACCCGGGCGGGTGTCCGGTGGTAAGCGGCCAGGCAGGCCTCGTTCTCGGCTGGCTGCTCGGACAGGTGGACATGCAGCGGCGCGCCGAGCCGGTGCGACCAGGCCACCACGGGGTGCATCTGCTGCTCGGGCACCGCGCGCACCGAATGGATCGCGGCACCGGCCCGGGCCACCGGGCTCAGGGTCCCCCTGGCGTCGGCACCGAGCGCTTCGGCCCGGGCCGCCCAGGCCTCGCCGTCGCGGTCGCCGAACCGCAACTGCGGGCCAGTGAGCGGCTGCGGTCGGCCGTCGGCGGCCAGCCCGCCCGACAGGTAGCAGGTGTCGAGCAGGGTGATCCGGATGCCTGCCCGGCCGGCCGCGGCCAGCAGCACCCGGCCCATCTCGTTGGGGTCGGCGTAAGCGGCGCCGCCCGGGCCGTGATGCAGATAGTGGAACTCGCCGACGCAGGTGATGCCCGCCAGCGCCATCTCCGCGTAGACGGCCGTGGCCAGGGCCAGATAGCTATCCGGCTCGAGCCTGGACGCGACCGCGTACATCCGGTCCCGCCATGTCCAGAACGTCCCCCGGTCCGCCTGGGTGATCCCGCGCAGCGCGCGATGGAAGGCGTGCGAGTGCCCGTTGGCCAGGCCGGGCAGGGTCAGGCCCGGCAGCGTGATCACGCCCGGGGGCAGCTGGGCGGCCGGAACGGCCGGAGTTACCGCGGTGAACCGGTCCCCCTCGGCCTCGATCAGCACGCCGGGGCGAACCCCGTCGCCAGGCAGCCAGGCCCGCTCGGCATGCCAGCGCCTGATCGTCCCGCCGCCTCCGGATGCACCGCCGCCTCCGGACGTCCCGCGGCCGGACGCCCGGCGGCCGGACGCCTGGCGGCCGGACGCCCCGCCGGATGAGACCGGGGCTGATGGCGGGGGGCCTGGCACGCTGGGCACGTTCACTGGAAGGCCAGTTCTTCTAGTACGGCGGCGAGGGCCATGACCCCGGCCTCGCAGTCGGCTGGGTCGGCATGCTCGGCCGGTGAATGGGAGACACCGGCCGGGTTGCGCACGAAGAGCATCGCGGTCGGCAGCCGGGCAGCCAGCACGCCGGCGTCGTGGCCCGCGCCGGTCGGCAGCACCGGCGCGGTGATCCCGCGCGCGGCGAGCGCTCCGGCCAGCCGGTCTCGCAGGCCGGCGTCGAACCGGACCGGCGGCGTGACCGACTCCCGGGTGACGCTGACCGACACCTGGTGACCGGCCGCGGCTTCCTGCGCGGCCACCGTGACCTGGGTGGTGACGCGCTCCAGCGTCGCGGTGTCCGGGGCCCGGGCGTCCAGCCAGCAGCGCACGGCCGAGCAGATCGCGTTCGCGCCGCCTGGCTCGGCGATCACCTTTCCGACGGTCGCCAGCGCGTCATGATCGGCCGCCGCCTGCCTGGCCGCCAGGACGGTCGCGGCGAACGGCAGCATCGGATCCCGGCGGTCCGCCAGGCGGGTGGTGCCTGCATGGTCAGCCCGGCCGGTGAACTCGATCCGCCAGCGGCCATGCGGCCAGATGCCCTCCGCGAGCCCAACCGCCGCGTCCAGGCCGGCCAGCGCGCTGCCCTGCTCGATATGCAGTTCCACATAGGCGGCGATCCCGCCCAGCCGGTCCTCGTCGGGGCCGATGGCATCCGGATCGAGCCCGGCGCCGGTCATCGCCTCGGCCAGGCCGACCCCCGAGCCGTCGGCCAGGTCCCGGGCCGCGGCTGGCGTTATCGCCCCGGTCAGCAGCCGGCTGCCCAGGCAGGCCACGCCGAACCTGGCCCCCTCCTCCTCGGCGAACACGGCGACGGCGACCGGCCGGCGCGGCGACCGGCCGCGCGCTCGGAGCAGGTCGAGCGCGGCGAACGCCGAGACCACGCCGAGCGGGCCGTCGAAGGCGCCGCCGTCGGGTACCGAGTCGAGATGGCTCCCGGTGACGATCGCGCCCTGAGTCTGCGGCCGGCTGCCGGGATCGCGGTCCCACCAGGCCCACAGATTCCCGTTGCGGTCATGATCAGCGCGCAGTCCCCGTTTCGCTGCGGTTTTCCTGAACCACTGGTGGCAGGCCACGTCGGTCTCGGTGAACGAGTAACGCCGGTACCCGCCGGTGGGCCCGTAGCGGCCGACCGGCAGCAGCGACTCCCACAGCTCAGCGAAGGCGGTCGTCATGATCGCACCCGGTGTGCCCGGCATGATCGCGGTTGATTGGTAGCGCGCGAGCACCCCCTATCCACCGTGATCATGAAAGACCGGCCGGGGGCGGGGGCGCATCGCGATGAGGGGTCATCGTGGGCTGGGGGCGGGGGCGGCCATCGGGACCCGGACGCCGCGCTCGGCGGCGACCTCGGTGGCCCGCTCGTAGCCCGCATCGGCGTGCCTGATCACGCCGGTGCCCGGGTCGTTGGTGAGGACCCGCTCCAGCTTCTGGGCGGCCAGTGCGGTGCCGTCGGCGACGCAGACCTGGCCGGCGTGGATGGACCGGCCGATGCCCACCCCGCCGCCGTGGTGGATGCTCACCCAGGATGCGCCCGAGGACGTGTTCAGCAGGGCGTTCAGCAGCGGCCAGTCGGCGATCGCATCGGACCCGTCGGCCATGGACTCGGTCTCGCGGTACGGGGAGGCGACCGAGCCGCAATCGAGGTGATCACGGCCGAGCACGATCGGCGCCTGCACCTGACCGCGCTCGACCAGCTCGTTGAAGCGCAGCCCGGCCAGGTGCCGCTCGCCGTAGCCGAGCCAGCAGATCCGCGCGGGCAGGCCCTGGAAGTGCACCCTCTCGCGGGCCATCCGGATCCAGCGGGCCAGCGGCTCGTTGTCGGGGAACAGGTCGAGGATGGCGTCGTCGGTCGCGGCGATGTCGGCCGGGTCGCCGGACAGCGCCGCCCACCGGAACGGGCCCTTGCCCTCGCAGAACAGCGGCCTGATGTAGGCGGGCACGAAACCGGGGAAGTCGAACGCCCGCTGGTAGCCGGCCAGCTCGGCCTCGCCGCGGATCGAGTTGCCGTAGTCGAACACCTCGGCGCCGCGATCGGCGAAACCCACCATCGCCTCGACGTGCACGGCCATCGACTCGCGGGCCCGCCGGGTGAAGCCGGCCGGGTCCTCGGCCCGCAGCGCGCCCATCTCCTCGAACGGCACGCCGCGCGGCAGGTAGCTCAGCGGGTCGTGGGCCGAGGTCTGGTCGGTGACGATGTCCACCGGTGCGCCCATGGCCAGCATGGCGGGCAGCACGTCGGCGGCGTTGCCCAGCAGCCCGATCGACAGCGGCTGCCCGGCGTCGCGGGCGGCCGTCGCGCGCCTGATCGCGTCGTCGATGCTGTCGGCGGCGGCGTCCAGGTACCCGTACTCGATCCGGCGGGCGATCCGGGACGGGTCGCACTCCACGCAGATGGCCACGCCGCCGTTCATGGTTACCGCCAGGGGCTGCGCGCCGCCCATCCCGCCCAGGCCCGCGGTGAGCGTGATCGTCCCGCTCAGCGAGCCGCCGAACCGCTTCGCGGCGATCGCCGCGAACGTCTCGTAGGTGCCCTGCAGGATGCCCTGGGTGCCGATGTAGATCCATGACCCGGCGGTCATCTGGCCGTACATGGTCAGCCCGAGCGCCTCCAGGCGCCGGAACTCCTCCCAGGTGGCCCACTGCGGGACCAGGTTGGAGTTCGCGATCAGGACCCGGGGCGCCCACTCGTGCGTGCGGAACACGCCGACCGGCTTGCCGGACTGCACCAGGAGCGTTTCGTCGGCAGCCAGATCCTGCAGGCTGCCGACGATCGCGTCGAAGGCGTCCCAGCTGCGCGCCGCCCGGCCCGATCCCCCGTACACGATCAGCTGGTCGGGGTGCTCGGCCACCTCCGGGTCGAGGTTGTTCATCAGCATCCGCAGGGCCGCCTCCTGCGGCCAGCCCTTACAGCTCAGCGCGGTTCCGCGCGGGGCCCGGACCGGGCGCGGGCCCGCAGGCACCGGGCCGGACGTGTGCATGGCAGCCATGACCGCTCCTCATTCTCCTCGCCCACCGCAGGTAACCCTACAGATGCGAGGCAGCCAGCGCAGCGCCCATGATCACCACCGCGGCCACCGCCAGCGCGGCGTCTGACCGCCGCCGGGTAGCGATCCGCAGGCCGGCCGAGACCGCGCCGTCCGCGGGCCCGTTCGCGGGCCCGTTCGCTGGCCCGTCCGCCCGTCCGCCGGCCCGTCCGCGAGGCCGTCCGCCGTCCGGGACTTCGGCCGGGAGCCGGCCAGGGAATCGGCCACCGCCCTGGCCACCGGCCCCGACCGCCCGAGCCCGGCCCCGAGCCCGACGGCCAGCGCCCCGGCGACCCCGCTGACGGCCGCGGCCAGCGGGATCGCGTACCACAGCGGCGTGGCCATCCGGGTCCGGAACCCGACGCCGAGCAGCAGCCCGAAATACAGCGTCCCGCCCGGTCCGGCCTGGGCGAGGGCCCGGTTGGCCTGGATCCCGCCCCGGTCACCGGGGAACCTGATCGCGCCGCTGATATGCCACCAGAGCGCGAACGCCAGCACCGCGGCCAGGCAACCTGCGACCGCCTCCGGCGGGACCAGCAGGCCAGCGCCGCACCCGCCCATCGCCACGCACGCGGCACCCGCGGCCGCGCCGATCGTGAAGATCAGCGCGGCCGTCAGGCTCAGCGGAAGGGCACGCCTCCCATACGCGATGAAGTACGCGTTAGCGCCTCAACCAGAACGCGTGTTCAGCTGGCCGATCGCCACCCCGGCCGCGAGCAGCAGCACCGCATTCATCCGGGCATCACGTCCTGTCGAAGAAGATGGATACATCACCGCGCGAGGTGGCCTCCTCACCGCTGTCGACGGCGAGGACGGACCCGATCGGCACCGTCGCGGTCCGGCCGCCGCAATGCCCGACCACCTGCGATGTCGCGCTGTAGCTAATGCACCGGCCGTCTGCGTCGCAGCCTGACGTGGCGCAGTCGCAGCAGGTCGTGGTGAACAGCACCTTGCCCTGGCTGCGGCACTCGTAATACTGGCAGGTCCAGCAGCTGGCGCCGCTCCAGGTCCCGGCCTGCCCGTGACAGCGGCCCGTGCTCGAGCATCTCGCTCCCGTGCCGCAGTTGCAGCCCGCCGCGCGCCCGCGCCGGTTGCAGCACTGGCTCGGGCCGCAGCCATACGGGCAGCCGGGCCCGGCGCCATCGCAGTCGGCGGTGTATCTGCGGCCGGGCTTGTGATGCTTCCGCTTGTGCCCGCCGCCCCCGCCGATAACGATGCCGACTCCGAAGATCGCGTCCGCGCCCTTCCTGATGAAGCTCCGGCGGTTGACCCGCTCGGCCAGCACCCGGCTGGCCCGCTCCACCATCACCGCGGTAGTGGCCATGGACGTCCTCTCCTCGCTAGCGCGCGGCCCGGCGTGTCGGCCTGGCCGCTGATCATGCCCGCCTGCCCGGGATCTCACCAGGAACGATGTCAATCGCGCGGCCGGCCGGATGCCCGGCGCCCAGCACGTTGGCCAGGAGCCGCTCCAGGTCGGCCGCGGTGTTCACGACGCCCTTCGCCGCGACGCGGGCGGAGTCGCCCACCACGTAAGCGAAGGGCGAGCCGGAGACCTCCCAGGCCTGATGAACCGCGTCGCCCTCGGCGGTGCCGACGATCCAGCCCGGCGCGCTGTCCACGGCCCGCGGCGGGCGGCCGGTGACGGTGCCGTCGACCCAGACGAACCTCGACGCGGGCCAGGCCGGCGGCAGGCTGGCCGCATCCTTGGCCAGGTCGCCGCAGACCGGGCAGGTCGGCTGGGCGAAGACCAGCACCGTCGCGCCCGCGGTGGCGGCGTCGCGCGGCGCGGCCGACCAGTCGATGGCGTAGTCACTTCCGTCCAGCGTGGTCAGCGCGACGGGCCTGGCCCGGGCACCGAGATCGAGACCCTGCAGGCCCGCCCGGGCGCGTCCCGACATATACGCCAGTCCGAACTGCCGGTACAGCAAGAGGACAAGAACGGTGAGGACAATGACAGCGAGCCAGAGCAGGCTCATCGAGATTATCCAGACAATGCTCATGACCGCGCTCCTGTCATCCGGCTGCCGCCCCGGAATGTTGCCACCGCAATCACCTGGGGCAGCTCAAGCACGACCGGCGCGACGACGGCCGCGAACGCGGCAGCCGAAAGGAGCAGGCCGACCGGAACGGCCGCCCGCACCGGAATAACAGCGGCCAGCCCGGCGGCCAGGAGAATGCCGTTCCTGGCCAGTAGCGGCCGCTTGACATCCTGGCCGTGCGGCCCAGCCGCGGGCGAGGACCAGCAGCCGCAATCGGCGACCGACGGCTGCCGCACGACCGCGACGGTCAGGGCCAGGAGCAGGGCGATGGCCAGGACGGGCCCGGCTTCGGCGACCGCACCGCGCAGGCCGGCCGTGACAGCCAGTCCCGCCGCGCAGCCGAGTTCGGCGAGGACAAGTCCGACGCGGGCCGGAAGTTCAAATTCGCGGATAAACGAGGGCCGCAGGCCGATGAAGGATGCTGCGTACTCTCGCCGGTGGGTTAGCTTCCAGGCCGCGGTGAGCCCGAACGTGACAGCCAGAATATCCCGGCCGAGCAGCGGGCCCACGGTGCGTATGCCCACGGCGTTTATTACCACTGTGTCCATGCCCACCGTGTTCATGCCGGGCTCCCTGACGCAAGCGAATTCTTGAGCCACTCAGATTCTTAAGCCACTCAGACGCCGAAAGGCATCACCTAGCCGAGGGAGCGGACCCCAAAACCGGAATTAGGCTAGCGCCATTTGGCGCCTGGTTGTCGATAGACAAGGCGGGTGGCGGCCCGCGCCCTTCGCGCGGTCCGCCACCCGCCCGATGCCGCGGTGGTCAGGGCTAGCTCAGTTGGGCAGCCCTTCCGCCTTCAGCCAGCCGATCGCAACCGTCGAGTAGTCCGCGTGGTCCAGGATGACCGCCTTGTCCATGGCCAGCAGGGCCGGGGTGGTCAGCTTGGCCGAGATGGCGTTGAGCGTGCTGACGACCGTGGAGTTGACGCCCTTCTTGTAGACCAGCGGGATCACGTTCTGCGCGGCGAAGTTGGACTTGGGATCGGCCAGCGCCAGCAGATGGTCGGTGATGATCTGCGGGGTGGTGGTGAACACGTCGGCGGCCTGCACCTTGCCGTCGGTCAGCGCGGCCAGCGTGATCGGGCCCGACTCATCCAGGGGGTCGAAGCCCTTGAAAGTCAGGCCGTAGTTCTTGGCCAGGCCAGGCAGGCCGTCGGAACGCGTCTTGAACTCGGGCGGGCCGCCGAAGACCATGGTCTTCGCGTACGGGGTCAGGTTGGAGATCGAGACCAGGTGATGCATGGCCGCGAAGGCCTGGGTGACCGTCACCGAGTCCTTGTCCTGCGCCGATGACGGGTCGAGGATCTCCATCGACGACGGCAGCTTAGCCTGCAGGGCCGCATCCACCTGGGCCGTGGTGGCCGCGGTGCTCGTGGGGTCCACGGAAGTGGTGAGCAGCGCGCCGTTGTACTCAGGGATGATCGTGATCGCGCCGCTCTTGACTTCCGGGTAGTAGACCTCGCGGGCGCCGATGTTGAACTTGTCGGTGACCTTGACTCCCTTGGCCGCCAGCGCGGTCGCGTAGATCTGGGCGAGCAACTCGTTCTCGGGGAAGTTCGCCGAGCCGATGACCACCGTGCCCGTGGACGCGGCCGGGGTGAGCGGATTGCTTGACGAACTGCCACTGCTGCCGCAGGCGGCCAGCGCGAGGCCTGCCGCCACGGCGACGCCCGCGGCCGCCGCCCGCTTGAGTGCCGGGCTAGTTGGAATCATGATCGAATTTCCTTCCATTTTAATAGGAAAAAGCCTATCAGGTCTGAGCTGCGCCCTGACGCAGGCCCGCCGGAACCACCAGGCGGCGGATCCCGACGAAGCTGACCTGGACCGCGAGCGCCAGGGCGACCACGAGCACGGCCCCCCCGGCGACCTCCCCGTAGTTGTTGGTCGAGAGCCCGTCGATAATGTACCGGCCCAGGCCGCCGAGACCGATCTCAGCGGCGATGGTTGCGGTGGCCACCACGAAGATCGCGGCGGTCCGCAGCCCGAGGAGGATCAGCGGCAGCGCGACCGGGACCTCCACCTTGAGCAGCACCTGAAGTGGGGTCATGCCCATCCCGCGGGCAGCGTCCTTCAGGCCCCGGTCGACGCCGAGGACGCCCTCGTAGGCGTTGACCAAGATCGGCGGAATGGCCAGCGCCACCAGCGGGATCAGCCAGGTGGCCACCGAGAACTGCAGGATGATGACCATCAGCACCAGCAGCCCGAGGGTGGGGATCGACCGCCAGACGTTGGCCAGGCTCACCACGGCGAACGCGCCGCGGGCGGCGTGCCCGATGAGCACCCCGAGCGGAAGCGCGATCAGCGTCGCGATCAGCAGCGAGAGGCCGGTGTACTCCAGGTGCTGCAGCACGCGGATCGGGATCCCGTCCGGGCCGCTCCACTGCTGCGGCTGCCTCAGCCAGTCCCAGGCGTAGCTGAAGAAGCTCATCGCGCACCGCCAGGTAGCAGCCGGGTGAGCACCCGCGTGGTGCTGGCCTTATCCTCATCGCCCCGCTGCCACCTGGTCAGCAGCCTGCGCACGCCCTGCAGGAGCAGATCGGCCGCGAAGGCGAGAATGATCACGCAGGCGATGCCGGTCACGATCTCGGTGGGAAAGTCGCGCTGCAGGCCGTCGATGAACAGGTATCCCAGGCTGCTGACCCCGATCAGCTGCCCGACGCTGGCCAGGCTGATGCTCGACACGGTCGCCACCCGCAGCCCGGCGATCACGATCGGCGCGGCGATCGGCAGCTCGACCTGCACGAGCCTGCGCAGCGTTCCGAAGCCCATGGCGGTCGCGGCCTGCCTGACCGGCTCGGGGACCGAGCGCAGCCCGTCGACCACGGCCGGGACGAGCACGCACAGCGAGAACAGCGTGAGCGGGATGATCACCGTGGTATCTGACAGGCCGGTGTACGGGATCAGCGCCACGAACAGGGCGAGTGAGGGGATCGCGTAGAAAACGCTGGTGCCCGACAGCACCGGCGGGTAGATCCAGCCCCAGCGAACGCAGACGATCCCGAGCGGCACCGAGATGATCAGCCCTAGCAGCGGCGGCACCAGGCCGAGATAGGCATTCTCGCGCATGAGCTGCCAGATCAGCCCGATGTGGGCGGGAATCCAGGACCAGATCATGACGAGGCCTGGTCCGGTGAGCGGCGGTCGAGCGCGCTACCTTCCGCTGCGCCGTGGTCCGGCGTACCGCGGGCACCGCGGTCCGGCGCACCGCGCTGGCCCTGATCTGCGGCCTCCTGGGCGGCCTGGATCGCGGCGCGCAGCCGCTCGTAGGAGGTCACGCCGACCACCTGGCGGGCCTCGTCCACGCCGACCGCCCGGCCGGTGGGCGACAGCACCGTGGCGTCGAGCGCGGCCCGCAGGGAATGGGAGTCCGGCCTGAAGGTGTGACCGTAGCTCACCAGCGGGACGCTGGAGAGCCTGGCCGACCCGGGAACCGACTCAAGGTCGGCGGCCGACACCCAGCCCTTCGGCTTGCGCTGCGCGTCGATGACGAGCACCCAGGGCTCGCCGGCCCGCTTGGCCACGGCCACCGCCTCGGCGGCCGAGGTGTCCTCCGGCAGCACGGCATCGAACTGCAGGTCCAGGCCGGCGGAGTCGAAGAAGGAAAGGCGCCGGATGCCGCGGTCGAAGCCCACGAAATCCTCGACATATTCATCAGCGGGCTTGCCCAGCAGCCGCTCCGGCGTGTCCAGCTGAGCCAGCACGCCGCCCGGACGGAACACCGCTACCAGGTCGCCGACCTTGATCGCCTCCTCGACGTCGTGCGTGACCAGCACGACCGTCTTGCGCAGCTCGCCCTGCAGCCTCAGAAGCTCATCCTGGAGGCTGGCTCTGACAATCGGGTCGACCGCGCTGAACGGCTCATCCATGAGCAGCACCGGCGGGTCAGCGGCCAGCGCCCGCGCGACTCCGACCCGCTGCTGCTGCCCGCCGGACAGCTGGTGCGGGTACCGGCGCGCCATGGCCGCCTCCAGGCCGACCAGCTGCATCAGCTCCCTGGCCCGGCCCCGCGCCTTCACCCGGCTCCAGCCATTCAGCAACGGGACCGTGGCGATGTTGTCCTCAATGGTCCGGTGCGGGAACAGCCCCGTCTGCTGGATCACGTACCCGATGCCGCGGCGCAGCGTGGACGGGTTGCCCTCGTGGATGTTCTTGCCGTCCAGGAAGATCCGGCCCTCGGTAGGCTCTATGAGCCGGTTGATCATCCGCAGCGAGGTCGTCTTGCCGCAGCCGCTCGGGCCGACCAGGACGACGGTCTGGCCGGCCGGGACCTCCAGGTCCAGTGAGTCGACGGCCAGCGTTCCGCCGGGGTAGCGCTTGGTCACGCGGTCAAAGGTGATCAAGATGCGGCCTCTTCCGTGGCTCGGGCCCGCCCACCGCAGAAGAAGACAGATTAACCTCTGCGGCTGCATATCGTTTGGGTCTATCCTGCCCGTACTGCCACCCGGCGCCTCTGGATGGCCTCCCGAGTGCCTCCCGCGCCCCGCCGCGTACCGGTCGGCCCGGGTCTCCAGGGGTAGGCTCGGCGGCACGAGCACGGCCCGGCGCGGCGGGGACGGGCCCGCCCACGCCGAGGAGGTCACGTGTCGGTTGCCACTGTCACTCCTGACGGCGCAGGCGCGGATGAGCCCGGCCCGGTCGGTTCCGGGCTGAAGCGCGGCTGGGGCGTCAGCCCGGAGCGCCAGCAGGCGATCATCGACACTCTCCATGGCCTGCTGCCGCGCGCGGGGCGCCTGTCGCCCGCCCAGCTCAGATCCGTCACGGTCGCGCTGGCCTCCCGTCAGGAACTGTGGGCCGATCTCGTCGTCCGCGACGTGGACGTCCGCTGGTACCTGCCTCTGCACAGGTCAAACGCCTGCGACGTCTGGTTGCTGGCCTGGGAGCGCGGCCAGGACACCGACTGGCATGACCACGGCGGCTCGTCGGGATCGTTCGCCGTGGCCGAGGGCAGCCTGGTCGAGCAATACCGGGTCCCGAGCGGCCGGAGGCTCGGCTCACGGCGGCTTGGCACCGGCGAGGCGATCGCGTTCGGCCCCGGGCACGTCCACGATGTGGCGCACGGCGGCGAGGCGTCCGCGACCAGCATTCACGCCTACTCGCCGCCGCTGGTGGCGATGACGTACTACAAGGCGACCAGCTATGGCCTGATCGCGCGGGAAACCGTGACGATCGACGGCCCGGAAGGCGCCCGGGGCCGCGGCGGCGCGGACACCGCGCTGGCCTCTGCCACCGCGTCGGCGGCCGAGCTGACCTCCGATGCGCTGCCGGTCGGCGCGCCCGGCATTGACGAGCTGCTTTCCGAGGCCCGCAGCGGCCTGCGGCGGCTACGCCCCGAGGCGGCCCTGGCCGCGATCACCGACGGCGCGGCGCTGGTCGACATCAGGCCGCTGGAGCAGCGGATCGTCGAGGGCGAGGTCCCGGGAGCGATCATCATCGGCCGGAACGTGCTTGAGTGGCGGCTCGATCCCCGCAGCGAGGCCAGGATTCCAGCCCTGGCCCGGGCTGACGCGCGGGTTATCGTTATGTGCTCTGAGGGTTATGCCTCGACGCTCGCGGCCGCCAGCCTGCGCCGGATCGGCTTGCGCGAGGTAACCGACCTCGACGGTGGCTTCCGGGCCTGGCAGGCGGCTGGCCTGCCGACCCGGCCCGCCCAGATGCTCGGCTGACCAGCCGGAACAAGAGCCGGACTTATTTCCTTAGCGGTAAGTGATGTCCACTACAGACGAGTCGCACGGGCGCGAGTCGCACGGGCACCAGCATCGCGACGTGTCCGGCGGCTGGCTGCGTCCTGCCGTCTTCGGCGCGATGGACGGGCTCGTCACCAACGTCTCGCTGATCGCGGGGGTCGGCGGTGGCGGCGGAACGCGCAGCACCCTGATCCTGACCGGGCTGGCCGGCCTGGCGGCCGGCGCGTTCTCGATGGCGGCGGGCGAGTACGTCTCGGTGTCGTCACAGAATGAGCTGGTCGCCGCCGAGGTCCGCAAGGAGAAGTTCGAGCTCGAGACCCACCCGGACGCCGAGCGACGTGAGCTGGCCGAGGTCTTCAGGCAGCGGGGGGTGGATGCTGACCTCGCCGACCGGGTGGCGCGACAGGTGTCGGCCCATCCGCAGGAGGCGCTGAACCTGCACGTCAGGGAGGAACTCGGCGTTGATCACAACGAGCTGCCCTCCCCGGTGGTGGCCGCGGGCGCGTCACTGCTGACGTTCGCGGTCGGTGCGCTGATCCCGCTGCTGCCCTACCTGGTCGGCCTGGGCTCGCTGCCCGCGGCGCTGGGGCTGTCGGCCATCGCGGCCTTTGTCGGCGGCGGGCTGGTCGCCCGGATCACCGACCGGCCGTTCGTGCGCGGCGCCATCCGGCAGCTGCTGCTGGCCGGTGTCGCGGCCGGCCTGACGTACGGGATCGGCACGCTGGTCCATGCGGTAGCGGGCTGACTCGCTCGCTAAGCGCGACTGGTCACCAGCAGTCCCGGTCACCAGGAGTCCGAGCCGAACGAGTCCTCGGCCTGGCTGCCTGAGGCGGACAGCAGCTCCAGGTCCGCCTCGACCATCATGGCGACCAGCTCCTCGAAGCCGATCTTCGGCTCCCAGCCGAGCTCGTCCCGGGCCTTGGACGGATCGGCGCAGAGCCGGTCCACCTCAGCCGGCCTGATGAACGCGGCGTCCGTCACCACGTGATCGCGCCAGTCGAGCCCGGCCGCCGCGAACGCCAGCTCCACGAGCTCCCCGACGCCGTGGGTGACCCCGGTACCCACGACGTAGTCGGCGGGCTCATCGCGCCCCAGCATCAGGTGCATGGCGCGCACATAGTCGCCCGCGTACCCCCAGTCCCGGCTGGCGCCCAGGTTGCCGAGCCGGAGCTGCCGCTCGTAGCCGAGCTTGATCTTAGCGACGCCGAGTGACACTTTCCGGGTGACGAACTCGGCGCCGCGCCGCGGCGATTCGTGGTTGAACAAGATCCCGGAGGCCGCGAACATGCCGTAAGACTCGCGGTAGTTCTGGGTGAGAAAATGCCCATATGCCTTGGCCACCCCGTATGGGCTGCGCGGGTGAAACGGCGTCTGCTCGGTCTGCGGGGATTCCCGTACCATCCCGAACATTTCCGACGACGATGCCTGGTAGAACCTGATCTGGCCGTGGGCCGGGCTGCGTGACGCGCTGATCCCGCTGCACACCCTGATCGCCTCGAGCACCCGGAGCACCCCAAGACCGGTCACCTCGCCGGTGAGCTCGGCCTGCTGCCAGGACATCGGCACGTAGGAGATCGCGGCCAGGTTGTAGACCTCGTCGGGCTGCACCCGCTCAACCGCCGAGATCAGGCTGCCCTGGTCGAGCAGGTCGCCGCGGACCAGGCGGACCTCGCCGAGCAGCTGGCGGACCCGCCGGACCCGCGGGTTCGCCTGGCCCCGGACCAGCCCCCAGACCTCGTAGCCCAGCCCGAGCAGGTGCTCAGCCAGGTAGGACCCGTCCTGCCCGGTGATCCCGGTGATCAGCGCGCGCCGTGTCGTAGTGGACAGAGTTCGACTCGCTCTCTCTAGTCTGCTCGGCTATGAGACTGCTCGCGCCGGTCAGGCTATCGCGGCTGACGGACGTCACCACGGCTACCGAAACGCAGCGCATCAGCCTCGAAACCTGGGCCGAGGCTCACGGTCACGTCATCGTCGCACAGACGGAGGATCTGGACGTCTCGGGCGGCAAGCCGATCCGCGAGCGGCCAGGCATCGGGTCCTGGCAGGGCCCTGGCTGACGGGCGACAAGCTGACCCGGTGGGGCAGCATCATCGGCCACAAGCTGGACCGGCTGTTCAGGAACCACTACGACTTCGTCACTTTCAACCGGGAGGTGACGAAAAGCACGGAATGATCATCAGCGCAGTGGCGCCGACGTCAGGATCGTAGGTGTAGATCTGAAGCCATTCCGGCCCGCGGACGACCCGTACAGGCTCGTGTACGCCTCGGCGAATGACGAGGGCTTCGGTGCATACAATGCCTCGCGATATGGCGGCGCAAACTTCGAGATCAATACACGAAGTAAATCCCAGGTCCGACGGAGGAACTATGGTCACCGGGTCCTGTCCTGGAGGCCGGAAGCACGCCAGCTGAGGTGGCCGTAGCTGACGGGTTCGCTGTCGCCTACGGCCGCGTCAGCGGCAAGACAGTGCTCATCGCGGCGGCCAATGTCCGACCCGACCAATTCCGGGTCCGCGCGGTAAGGGACTGGGACGCCTATGACGTTGACGCCACGAAGAGTCACTCGATGAGCGAACTGAAGCGGCTAGCCGGGCACAGCGGCTACTAGCGCCTCACCTTGGCGGCATATCCCACAGACCCGAAATCAATCTTGGCGGCCTGGAACTTCCTCCGACGTGCTTTCTTCCCGCCCCACTCGGTGGCACATCGCCGGAGCGCCCAATCCGGCCGCAGGCCACGGGGTCCGAAGGTGCCCGAGGTGCCGGTGATAAGTTCGCACCCTAAGGGAGGCCAGCGGGTGGGCCTCGAAACTGGGAGGCGGACCTGCGTGAGCACTAGCGCCCGCCCGCTGCGGGTCGCCCTGCTCTCCTACCGGAGCAAGCCACACTGCGGCGGGCAGGGCATCTACCTGCGCCACCTGTCGCGTGAGCTGGCCGCGCTCGGCCATCAGGTCGAGGTGTTCTCCGGGCAGCCTTATCCCGAGCTCGAGCCCGGGCCGCTGCTGCGTACCGTGCCCAGCCTGGATCTCTACCGCGATGACAACCCGTTCCGCACCCCCTGGCCGGGCGAGTTCCGGGACTGGATCGACGTGCTCGAGGTCGCGATGATGTGGACGGCGGCCTTCCCCGAGCCGCTCACCTTCAGCCTGCGCGCGCTGCGCCTGCTACGGGCCCGCCGGGCCGACTTCGACGTGGTGCACGACAACCAGGTGCTGGCCTACGGCATGCTCGGCATCGCCAGGCTCGGGCTGCCGCTGGTCACCAGCATCCATCATCCGATCTCGGTGGACCGGCGGATCGAGCTGGCCGCGGCGCGCCGCCTGTCCAGGCTGACCAAGCGCCGCTGGTACTCGTTCGTGCGGATGCAGGGCCGGGTCGCCCGCCGGGTCGGCCCGGTGCTGACCGGCTCGCAGTCATCGGCCGACGATATCTGCCGGGACTTCCGGGTGCCGGCTGGCAACGTGCACGTGATCCCGCTCGGGGTGGACACCCGGCTGTTCCACCCCCGGCCGGTGCCCCGGGTGCCGGGCCGGATCGTCGCCGTGGCCAGCGCGGACTCGCCCCTGAAGGGCATTTCGACGCTCCTGCGGGCGTTCGGGAAATTCACCACAGAACGAGACGCGGTGCTGACTGTCGTCGGCAAGCCGGCTCCCGGCGGGCCGACCGACCGGCTGGCCGGCGATCTCGGTCTCGGCAACCGGGTCCAGTTCATCAGCGGGATGAGTGACACGGCCCTCGCCGAGTTCATGGCCAGCGCGGAGATAGCGGTCGTGCCGTCGCTGTATGAGGGTTTCTCGCTGCCGGCCGTCGAGCACATGGCATCGGGCACGCCGCTGATAGCCAGCCGCACCGGAGCGCTGCCCGAGGTGACCGGTGACGCCGCTGTGCTGGTCACGCCGGGCGACGACGAGGAACTCGCGGCAGCGATGGGCCGGCTGCACGACCGTGAACAGGAGCGGGCCAGGCTGTCGGCCGCGGCGCTGCGCCGGGTCGCTGAACGGTTCGCCTGGCCGGCCGTGGCCCGCGCCACCGTCGCCGAGTACGAGCAGGCGATAGCGGACGCGGGCCGGCCGGACGCCGGGCAGCAGGACGCCGGGCAGCCGGACGCCGGGCAGCCGGACGCCGGGCAGCCGGACGCCGGGCAGCCGGGGTCAGGTGGGCCGCCACCGGATGGCCCGCCATGCTGACCGTTGACTTCAGCAGGTTTCCCGTCGGCCCCGGGGACCGGGTGCTGGATCTTGGCTGCGGCGCCGGGCGCCACGCGTTCGAGGTGCTGCGGCGCGGCGCCCGCGTGGTGGCCCTGGACACCGACGAGCGGGAGCTTGGCCAGGTGGCAGCGATATTCACCGGGATGGACGAGGCAGCCGAGAGCGGCCCGGGCGGCTCGGGCGCCGCGGTGGCCGGCGATGCGACCGCGATGCCATTTCCGGACGCGTCGTTCGACCGGGCGATCGCCGCCGAGGTGCTCGAGCACATCCCATCCGATCAGGCCGCCCTCAACGAGCTGGCGCGGGTGCTGCGGCCCGGCGGTCTGGCGGCCATCACCGTGCCGAGCTGGCTGCCCGAGCGGATCTGCTGGCGGCTGTCCGACGACTACCACAATGTCCCGGGCGGCCACGTGCGGATCTTCACCCGCACCGAGCTCGAGACCAAGCTGGAGCGCGCGGGCCTGGCCGTGAGCGGCCATCATCACGCGCACGCGCTGCATTCCCCGTACTGGTGGCTGAAGTGCGCGGTCGGGGTGCACGACGACGATCATCCGCTGGCCCGCGCCTACCACCGGGTCCTGGTCTGGGAAATCATGAAGCAGCCACGCATCATGCGGCTGGCCGACCGGGCGCTGAACCCGCTCATCGGGAAGAGCACCGTCGTTTATGCGGTCAGGCGGGCGGAAACAGTGCCAGGGATCGGCCGCGATGCCTGCCTGAGCGGGGCAGCCGGGGGCGGCGCCGCCGGCCGGGCGGATGCGGCGGCCTGAGGCGTGGGCAGGGCAGTAACCAACGGGGGGAAAGTGCACGAGAGAACCACAGCGCGACATCGGCCGCCGGCCGTGCGGGGCATCCTGACCGCCGACGAGGTGGTGGCCACCGGCCTCAGCATCAGCGCGCAGCAGCAGCCGGACGGCGCGATCGGCTGGCCGGACGGCCACGTCGACGCCTGGAACCACGTCGAGTGCGCGATGGCGCTGAGCGTCTGCGGCCTGCGAGATGCCTCCAGGCGCGGCTACGAATGGCTACGCACGGCGCAGCGCGCCGACGGGTCCTGGCCGAGGCAGACCGCCGAGGGCGTGATCATCGACCCCGCTGCCGAGAGCAACCATGCCGCCTACCCCGCCGTAGGGGTCTGGCATGAGTTCCTGGTCAGCGGGGACACGGATTTCACCGAGCGGATGTGGCCGGTCGTCCGGGCGGGCGTCGAGTTCGCGCTCGGCCTGCAGCTGCCCCGGGGCGAGATCATCTGGCAGCGGAAGGCCGACGGCACGTTAGATGACTACGCGCTGCTGACCGGCTGCTCCAGCATCCATCACAGCCTGCGCTGCGCCGTGGCGCTGGCCGAGCACATTGGCGAGCCGCAGCCGGACTGGGAGCTCGCGGCCGATCTGCTCGGCCACGCGGTCGCCTGCCACCCGGAGGCATTCGCCGACAAGAGCTGGTTCTCGATGGACTGGTACTACCCCATCCTCGGCGGCCCGCTGCGCGGCAGCGCGGCGCTGCGGTGCCTCCAGGCCGGCTGGGACCGGTTTGTAGTGCCCGGTCTCGGGGTCCGGTGCGTCAGCGATGAGCCTTGGGTGACCGGGGCTGAGACATGCGAGCTCGTGCTCGCGCTCGAGGCGATCGGCGACCGCGGCGGCGCGGTGGATCTGTTCGGGCAGGTCCAGCATCTGCGCGAGGCCACCGGCGGGTACTGGACCGGCTGGCAGTTCGCCGACCAGGCGCACTACCCCGCCGAGCGGAGCAGCTGGACCTCGGCCGCGGTGGTGCTCGCCGCCGACGCACTCGGCGAGGCGACCGGCGGCGCGGGGATCTTCCGCAAGGCGGCCCCGCGGTGGGACAGCGCCGCGCCCGTCGACCGGTCCGCATGCGGCTGTGGTCCGACTGACTTCTCAGCCGATCCGGGCACCGGTCCGGCGGCCGGCTAGCGGATCCGGTCACCGGTCCGGCGCGAGGCTCAGCCGATCCCCTCGCCGGTCCGCTCCAGGACCCGGAGCGATCCCTCGACGGTCATCTCGGCAAACGCCCCGGACTTTAGCGCCCGCTGGTAGATCAGGTAGGGCGGGCGGCCGCCATCGGCCGGATCGGGGAAGACGTCGTGGATGGCCAGCGCACCTCCGCGGGCGACCCACGGCGCCCAGCCCTCGTAGTCGGTGCTGGCCGCGGCCTGCGTGTGGCCGCCGTCGATGAACAGCATGCCGAGCGGCGTCCGCCACAGCCGGGCCACATCGGCGGAGGCGCCCACGATGGCGATCACCGAGTCCTCCAGGCCGGCGGCCGCCAGCGTCGACCTGAAATGCGGCAGGGTGTCGAGCCGCCCGGTGGCCGGATCGACCAGCCGGGGGTCGTGATACTCCCAGCCAGGCTGGTTCTCCTCAGAACCATGATGATGATCGACGGTCACCATCAGCTGCCCGGCCGCGCGGGCCGCCGCGGCCAGGTAGATCGTGGACTTTCCGCAGTAGGTGCCGATCTCGGCGATGGGCCCGGCCGGCGCATAGGCGGCGGCGGTCCGGAAGAGCGCCAGTCCCTCGGCGGGCGGCATGAAGCCCGTGGCCGCCTCCGCTGCCTGCCTGAGCCCGGGGGGCATGCTCTCGTTCATGGAGACCAGTCTGCCGTCAGCGGCCTTGCCCGCGCGCGGCCGGACATGCTCTACTCCGATGACCGGCTCCGATGATCGGCAGGCCGGTGCCAGGGCACCGCATCCGAATGAGGTCCGGGCCGGGGAGGCGGCGGGTGAGGGTTAGAGTCGACCGTGAGGCCTGCGAGGCCAACGCGGTCTGCGCGGGCCTTGTCCCGGAGGTGTTCGCCGTCGACGACGAAGACAATCTTCAGATCCTGGTAGCCGAGGTGCCGGCCAGCCTGACCGACGCGGTGCGGCATGCGGCGCGGTCGTGCCCGAAGGCCGCCCTGGCGCTTGACGAGCCCTGACCAATCCCGAGAGCCTGACGAGTCCCGACCACCTGACGATTCCTGACCATCCCTTATCAGCAAGGAGACAACGCCGTTGCGAGCCGCGCTGTTGCATGCGACCGGTCCCGAAGCTGGCGTGGACCTCCGGGATGACATCACGGCGGTCGGGCCAGGCCCGGGCGAGGTGCGGGTCAGGATCCGCGCCACCGGCGTGTGCCACTCGGACCTGTCCGCGCTCACCGGCGTGATCCCGTGCGGGCTGCCCGCCGTCATCGGCCACGAGGGCGCCGGCGAGGTGGTCGCGGTAGGCGAGCGGGTAATCGGGCTCGCCCCCGGCCAGCACATCGTGATCTCGTGGACGCCGGCCTGCGGGGACTGCCCTGAATGCCGCCGGGGGCAGCCCTTTCTCTGCCTCACCTACGTGGTCAAGGGATTCAAGACCCCGCAATTCCGGCTGGGAGACGGCACCGAGGCGTTCGGCATGGCGGGTTGCGGCACGTGGGCCGAGGAAATCGTGGTGCCCTGGCAGGCCGTCATCCCGATCGACCACGACATCCCGTTCGAATACGCGGCGCTGCTGGGTTGCGGCATCCCGACCGGCGTCGGCGCGGTGGTGAACACGGCCAGGGTGATACCCGGTTCCTCGGTGGCGGTAGTCGGCTGCGGCGGAGTCGGCCTAGCCGCCATCCAGGGCGCCAGGATCGCGGGGGCGGCCACGATCCTGGCCGTCGACCCATTGCCGGCCAAGCACGACCTGGCCAGGGCGCTCGGGGCGACCCGCGCGGTGACGCCGGACGAAACGGAGCAGGCGCGCAAGGAACTCACCGGCGGCAGCGGATTCGACTACGCCTTCGAGGTGGTCGGCGTGTCAGCGACCATCAGGAGCGCGTGGCGGCTGGCCAGGCGGGGCGGGGAGGTGATCGTGGTCGGCGCGGGCGATCGCTCCGACAGCGTTCCTTTCAGCGCCTTTGAACTGCTATTCGACGGGAAGCGGCTGCTCAGCTCGATGTATGGCGGGTGCGACCTGCGCCGCGACATACCCCGCTTCGTGAGCCTGTGGCGGGCTGGCCTGCTGGACATCGAAAGCCTGATCACCAGGCGGATAACGTTCGATGACCTGAACGAAGCCATCGCCGCGCTGCGCCGCGGCGACGTGATCAGACAGGTCGTGACCTTCAACTAACAACGCGGTTCGCTAGGGACGCGGTTCGCTAGCTGATGGTGCCGGCCGCGATGGCTGAGCCCACGCAGATCAGGATGAGGCCGCCGAGTTGCTCGCTGCGCCGGCCTGACCATCTGGCTATCCTCGCGCCAAGCTCCAGCCCCACGAGCGACATGGCCACGCTGACCAGCCCAATCACGAGCGCACCGGTCAGAATGGGGACCTGGTAAGTGCCGAGCGCGAAGCCGATCACCAGGTTGTCAATGCTCAACGCGAACCCGCTGATCACCAGCCTGGCCCCGGTCGCTGAGCGCACCTGTCCGCCGCCGTCGCGAGCCGAGCGGAACGACCTGATCAGCCCGTACAGGCCCAGGGCGATCAGGAGAGCACCCCCTACCCAGTGACTTGCCCTGCCGATGGTGCTGGCGAAGCGCTGGCCGAGAACAAGCCCGACGATCGGCATGCCCGCCTCATACAGGCCGAAGATGAGCCCGACCCTCAGCCGCGTCCGGTTGTCGACGCCCCCCGTGCCAATCCCGATCGCCGCGGCGAAGTTGGACAGGCCGACGGAGACCGCGATGAGCAGGAGCGCGACCATGCCGTCACGTTAGCCGCATCTCGGGTCAGGGGCCGGGCCGGGCGGCCATTGGATCGGATGCTTTACGCTGCCGCTATGCGGGTCGCGCTCTGCCAGATACCGGTCAGCTCTGATCCGTCCGTCAACCTGGCCAGGGCGAAGGCCGCGATCGCCAGCGCCGCCCGGCAGGGAGCCGGGCTCGCGGTGTTTCCCGAAGGGATCCAGGCCAGGTTCGGGACTGACCTCGCAGCCGTGGCCGCACCCCTCGATGGCGCGTTCTGCGCTGGTTTGCTCGAAGCCGCGCGGCGGGGTCGACTGGCCGTCGTGGCGGGAGTCTTCGAGCCGGCGTCCGGGGGCCGGGTGTACAACACCGCGGTGGCCTTTGACGAGACCGGGCAGCTGGTGGCTGCCTACCGCAAGATCCACTTGTTCGACGCGCTCGGCCAGCGTGAGTCTGATCTGGTCGCGGCCGGCGCTGAGCCAGTCATCGCGACGCTCGCCGGACTGCGGGTCGGATTCCTCACCTGCTACGACGTCAGGTTCCCCGAGCAGGCCCGGGCGCTGGCGGCCGACGGCGCCGAGCTGCTGGTGATCCCAGCGGCCTGGGCATCCGGGCTGTTCAAGGAGGAGCACTGGGTGACCCTGGTGCGGGCCAGAGCCATCGAGAACACCATCTGGGTGGCCGCGGCCGGCCAGGTACCTGACCCGGCCGAGCCGGTCACCAGGGCGCCGACCGGGATCGGCCGCAGCCTGCTGGTGGATCCGATGGGCACGGCCCGGATTGATCTCGGATCGGCCGAGGGTATCGGGGTGGGCGATGTGGACACCGAGATGACCGCCCGGGTCCGCGCCGTCCTGCCATGCCTGGATAACCGGAGAACGGACGTGTTCGGCGGGGTCGGCGCGCCGGCCCGCTGAGCCGGGCCGTAACTGGATCGTCGCCCAGGGCCCGTTCTCCGACTGGCTCGAGCCGCCCGGCCGGTACCGCCCTGCCGGCCTGGGCACGAGCCCGGTGCCGGGCGGAGGTTCCTGGGCACCCGGGTAGCCTGGTGCGCGGGAAGTGACAGGCAAACCAGCTGCGGAAGAGGGCGATGTCCGCCGTGTCTTCTGAGTCCCCGCGGTCCGCCGCGGATCTCGCCGAGCAAGCAAACGGCCGTTCCGGCGCCGGCCCGGCCTCGCCGGGCCGCGACGACGGCGAGAGCCAGGAGCCGCAGGGGGCGGCCGACCGGGGCAGTACCGACTTCGGGCCTAACGAATGGCTGGTCGACGAGCTATACCAGCGATACCAGGCGGACCCGAGTTCCGTCGACCGGGCCTGGTGGAACTTCTTCGCCGATTACCATCCGCTGCCGCCTGAGCCGCCTCGCGCGGCGCCCCGGCCTGAGGCGGGCGGGACGGCAGGCGGCGGTGCTCAGGGCGGCGGTGCTCAGGGCGGCGGCGCTCAGGGCGGCGGCGCTCAGGGCGGCGGCGCTCAGGGCGGCGGCGCCTTGGCCGGTAACCGGCCTGCGGGCCGGCCGGCCGACCGGGCGGGCGGCGGCGCGCCAGGTGATCAGCAGGCGGCGAGGCAGGCGAGCGGATCCGCCGACGCGGCCGGCCAGGACCAGGCCGCCCGGGGCGCGACGAGGACCGGCGTCCAGGGTCCTCGCGGGGCGGGGCAAGACGACGGCAGGTCCTCCGGCGGCAGGTCCTCCGGCGGGACGGCCACCGACGCCAGGGCTCCAGGCAGCACTGGGCCGGGCAGCACTGGGCCGGGCAGCACTAGCCCGGGCGGAGCCGGCCCAGGCCGGACAGCTACGGCCGGGCCTGACGGCGCCCTGCCCGATCCGGCCGCCGCTCACGAGGTCAGGCTCCGCGGAGCCGCGGCCAGGACGGCGGCGAACATGGCGGCCAGCGTCGCCGTGCCCACCGCCACCAGCGTGCGCGGGATACCCGCCAAGCTCCTGATCGATAACCGGATCGTGATCAACAATCACCTGGCCCGCGGCCGCGGCGGCAAGGTGTCCTTCACCCACCTCATCGGCTATGCGATCGTCAGGGCGCTCGGCGAGGCCGGGGAGATGAACGAGTCCTTCGCCGAGCTGGACGGCAAGCCGGCGGTTGTCCGGCCCGAGCACGTCAATCTCGGCCTGGCGATCGACGTGCGCAAGGACGACGGAACCCGGCAGCTGCTGGTGCCCAACATCAAGTCGGCCGAGCTGATGGACTTCCGGCAGTTCTGGATGGCGTATGAGGACGTGGTGCGGAAGGCCCGCACGGGCAAGCTGGGGATCGAGGACTTCGCAGGCACCACGATCAGCCTGACCAACCCGGGCACCATCGGTACCGAGCATTCAGTGCCGAGGCTGATGCCCGGGCAGGGCTGTATCATCGGCGTCGGCGCCATGGAGTACCCGGCCGCCTACCAGGGCGCGTCCGCGGAGACCATCGCCCGGCTGGCCATCAGCAAGACGGTCACGCTGACCTCCACCTACGATCACCGGATCATCCAGGGCGCGCAGTCAGGCGATTTCCTGCGGATCATCCACCGGCTTCTGCTGGGCGAGCAGGGTTTCTACGACGAGGTCTTCCAGGCCCTGCGGATTCCATATGAGCCGGTCCGCTGGGTGCAGGACATCCCGGCCGCGCACGAGGACGACATCACCAAGGCGGCCCGGGTCCATGAGCTGATTCACGCCTACCGGGTGCGCGGCCACCTGATGGCCGACACCGATCCCCTGGAATACCGGCAGCGCAAGCACCCAGACCTCGACATCAACCAGCACGGGCTCACCCTCTGGGACCTGGAGCGGGAGTTCGCCACCGGCGGGTTCGGCGGGAAGCCGCGGATGCAGCTGCGGGAGATACTCGGCGTGCTGCGGGACTCCTACTGCCGCACGGTCGGCGTCGAGTACATGCACATGCAGAACCCGCAAGAGCGGGCCTGGCTGCAGGCCCGGGTGGAGCGGCCGCACGGCCGGGCCGACCATGACGAGCAGATCCGGATCCTGTCCCGGCTCAACGTGGCCGAGGCGTTCGAGATGTTCCTGCAGACGAAGTTCGTCGGCCAGCGCAGGTTCTCCCTCGAGGGCGCCGAATCGCTGATCCCGCTGCTGGACGCGGTCCTGACCGAGGCGGCCAGCCAGCACCTGGACGAGGCCGTCATCGGGATGGCGCACCGCGGCCGGCTGAACGTCCTGGCCAACATCGTGGGCAAGTCCTACGCGCAGATCTTCCAGGAGTTCGAGGGAAACCTGGACCCGGCCACCACCCACGGGTCCGGTGATGTCAAGTACCACCTCGGCGCTGAGGGCAAGTACCGGACCGGCGACGGATCCGTCATCGCGACCTCGCTGGTGGCTAACCCCAGTCACCTGGAGGCGGTCGACCCGGTGCTGGAGGGCGTGGTCCGGGCCAAGCAGGATGTCATCGACATGGGCGAGCCGGGCTTCACGGTGCTGCCGGTGCTCATCCACGGCGACGCGGCCTTCGCCGGCCAGGGCGTGGTGGCCGAGACGCTCGAGCTGTCCCAGCTGCGCGGCTACCGGACCGGCGGCACCGTGCACATCGTGGTCAACAACCAGGTGGGGTTCACCACCGCGCCCGAGTACTCACGGTCGAGCGTGTACTCCACCGATGTGGCCCGGACCATCCAGGCGCCGATCTTCCATGTCAACGGGGACGACCCGGAGGCCGTCGCCCGGATCGGCCGCCTCGCCTTCGCCTACCGGCAGGAGTTCAGGAAAGACGTCGTCATCGACATGATCTGCTACCGCAGGCGGGGTCACAACGAGGCGGACAACCCTTCGTTCACGCAGCCGCGGATGTACGACCTGATCGACTCCAAGCGGTCGACCAGGAAGCTCTACACCGAATCGCTGATCGGGCGCGGCGACATCACGCTGGAGGAGGCCGAGCACGCCCTCCGCGACTATCAGCAGGAACTTGAGCGTGCCTTCACCGAGACCAAGGACGCGGCCGAGCGGCCGGCCGAGCCCGGGGCGGTGGTGCGGCCGGCCCCGGCTGCCCCGCACTCCGCTGACCAGGAGGCGACGCCCACCGCGATCACCGTGGAAACGATCAAGCAGATTATCGATACGCAGGTCAACCTGCCCGACGGCTTCACCCCGCACCCCCGGCTGCAGCCGCAGCTGCAGCGGCGGGCCGTCATGATCGAACGGGACGAGATCGACTGGGCCACCGGGGAGCTGCTGGCCTTCGGCTCGGTGCTGATCGACGGCCATACGGTGCGCCTGGTCGGGCAGGACACCCGCCGTGGCACCTTCGGCCAGCGGCACGCGGTGCTCGTCGACCGGCATACCGGCGCGGAGTACACCCCGCTGCGGCAGTTCAATACCGCCACGGCGAGATTCCATGCCTACGATTCGCTGCTGTCGGAGTTCGCCGCCGTGGGATTCGAATACGGCTACTCCGTCGCCAGGCCTGACGCCCTGGTCTGCTGGGAAGCGCAGTTCGGTGACTTCGCCAACGGCGCCCAGACGATCATGGATGAGTTCATCAGCTCCGGGGAGCAGAAGTGGGGCCAGCGCTCCGGCGTCGTGCTCCTGCTGCCACACGGGTACGAGGGCCAGGGCCCTGATCACTCGTCGGCGCGGATCGAGCGCTTTCTCACCCTCTGCGCACAGGACAACATGACCGTGGCGGTTCCGTCCACCCCGGCTAGCTACTTCCACCTGCTGCGCTGGCAGGCGCTGTCACCGCGGGTCAAGCCGCTCATCGCTTTCACGCCCAAGTCGATGCTGCGGCTGAAGGCGGCGTCTTCGGCCGTCGCTGACTTCACGAGCGGCACGTTCCGCCCGGTGCTCGGCGAGACTGAGGAGATCGACGGCGGCACAGTGCGGCGGGTCCTGCTGTGCACCGGCAAGGTCTACTACGACCTGGCGCGCAAGCGCGCCGAGATGGGGAGCGCCGGCTGCGCGATCGTGCGCGTCGAGCGCCTCTATCCGTTGCCCGGCGGTCAGATCTCCGCCGAGCTGGCGAAGTTCCCGAACGCCGAGGAGTTCGTCTGGGTGCAGGAGGAGCCGGCCAACATGGGCCCCTGGCCCTACATGGCGCTGCACCTGCCCGGGGCGATCGGCCGGCAGCTGGGCGTGGTGTCGCTGCCGCCGAGCTCGGCGCCGGCCGGCGGATCCGCCAAGGCGCACGCCGCCGAGCACGCCGCGCTGCTAGAGACGGCCCTCCGGCTGGACGGCTGAGCGTGTACTTCACCGACCGCGGCATCGAGGAACTCGCTGACCGGCGCGGCGAGGATCAGGTCACGCTCGGCTGGCTGGCCGAGCGGATGGGTGAGTTCGTTGACCTGAATCCCGACGCGGAGTCGCCCGTCGATCGCCTGGCCAGCTGGCTCGCCCGGCTGGACGATGAGGACTAGGCGACCGGCCCGCAGGCGGACGGATCACCCGCGAGCGGCTCCGGCGCTGCTCCACCGCACCTGGCTGCGCGGTGCCAGCAGTCCGTGGATCAGACGCGATACATCTTGACTACCCCCGGACACGATATATCGTTTGTAACGACCGGCCGGTGCCACGGTACGCACGTATCGGCAGCGCACTGTGACCGGGGAGGGACGGACAGGATGCCGCGCTGGACCATCGATAGCCCTGCCACTATCGACCTTGGCGACTTCGCCGCGCTGCGAGTGCGCATGGTTTCCGGCTCACTCGCCATCCTGGGTACCGACGATGCGCCAGCCCTCGATGTGGCCAGCCTGACCGGCCCGCCGCTGCTGGTGACGCACGAGGCGGGAATCCTGACCATCAGCTACGAGGACCTGCGCCTGGATGGCCTGCTCGGCTGGCTCCGCCCGCAACGGCACGCGGCGGACATCACGCTCACCGTGCCGACGGCCTGCCCGATGCGCATCGGCGTGGTGAATGCCAGCGCCACCGTGGCGGGGGTAGCCGCGAGCATTTCCGCCAAGAGCCTGTCTGGCGACCTGACACTCGACGGAGTGACCGGCGCCGTGGACGTGAAGACCGTGTCAGGAAGCCTTGAGGCGCGTGGCCTCGACGGCGAGGTCATCTTCAACTCGGTTACCGGCGGCCTGACCCTGGCTAGCAGCTCGGTCCGGCAGCTGGCGGCCAAGACGGTCAGCGGTCAGGTGACCGCCGATATTGATGTACGCGACGGTGGCGGCCTCCGGGTCAACACCGTTTCCGGGGAGGTCGCCGTGCGCCTTCCCGCGTGCTCCAGCATTCAGGTCGACCTCAAGTCCACCTCTGGCCGGGTGCAATGTAACTTCGACGGGATGGTATCCAGCGACGGCCCGGGGCCTGCCACCGTTACGGGCACCCTCGGCTCGGGCTCGGCGAGCCTGTCGGTAGCAAGCATGAGCGGCGATGTGACGCTGCTGGCGCGAGCTGAGCCTGCTCCTCCCGGGCAGCCAGCCGGGCCCGCCGCGGAACGACAGGGTGGTGCATGATGAGCCCGGTATTCAGGCACGGCAGGCTTCGTCTCTACCTGCTCAAGCTCCTTGATGAAGCACCGCGCCACGGCTACGAGGTGATCCGCCTGCTGCAGGACCGTTTCCTGGGCGTCTATGCGCCTTCGCCAGGCACCATTTACCCCCGGCTGGCCAGGCTGGAGGAAGAAGGCCTGGTTACCCACGACGAGGTTGACGGCAAGAAGGTGTACCGGATCACCGACCAGGGACGCGAGGAAATCCGGGCCAGGCTGGACGATCTAGCGGAACTCGAAGAGGAGATCACCGACTCGGTGCGGGATATCGCCAGGGAGGTGACCCAGGACGTCAGGGACACGGTGCGTAACCTGCGCGAGGAGCTGACCTGGGCCGCGCGTGACGTCCGCCGGGAGGGCCGCGAGCAAGCGCGGGAGGACACCCGGGACCGGGCCAGGCGCACCTGCGATGAGGTCAAGGAAAGCGCCAGGCAGGCGCGGAACGAGACCAGGAACGCCCAGCACGAGCCTAGAAGCGAGGGCGACAGCACCGGGTCGGCCGCTGATAGGACCGGGAGCGCGCGCGGATGGCCGGGCGAGGAGCGCGCTGGCGGCCGGGAACGGCCGGACTGGGCTGCTTTCCAGGACTGGCAGAGCTGGGCCGGCTGGCGTGAGCGGTCGGGCAAGCGTGGCTGGCCCGGCTTCGGCGGCCTCCCCGGCTCGGCGCCCGGCCCGGACGCGCCCGGCTCAGACACGCCAGGGCCATGGCCAAGAGCCAAGCGCGGCGGCTCAGCCAAGCCCGACGCCGGGCTGTTCCGCGACCTCGAACGGCTGGCCGTGGACTTCGCCATGCAGCTGCGCTCGGCCGCATTTCATACCGAATCCTTCGGCGAGAACGCGCTCGGCGACCTGCGCACCATCCTCGAGGAGACGCTGAGCAAGGTAAGGGATGAGGTATTCGGCGGGTCAGCGGGCAGCGCTAAGGGGTCCGGCCCCGATGACGGCACCGGGACGCCCGGGACGCCCGAGCCCGGCCAGGCCGTCGAGGATGAGACCGGGCCGGCCGGCGAGGAGACCGGAGGCCCGCGCCGCTAGAGCGTGAATACGATCTTCCCGAACAGGTCCCCGGAGATCATCGCGGCGAAACCGTCGCGGGCCTCAGCCAGCGGCATGGTGCGGTCGATCAGCGGCCGCACCCCCGTCTGCTCGCAGAACCTCAGCAGGCGCCCCAGCTGGTCGCGGCTGCCCATCGTGGATCCGACCACCGACAGCTGCAGGAAGAAGACCCGGGCCAGGTCGGCCGACGGCGCGGAGCCGCTGGTCGCCCCGGAGATCACGACCACGCCGCCGGGCCTGACGGCCCGCAGCGAATGCGCCCAGGTGGCCTCGCCGACCGTTTCCATCACCGCATCGACGCGCTCGGGCAGCCGGGCTCCGGACGGGAAGGCCTGATCGGCACCGAGCTTGATGGCATGCTCGCGCTTGGCCTCGCTCCTGCTGGTCACCCAGATCCGGTAGCCGACCGCGTGCCCGAGCAGGATCAGGGCGGTCGCGACCCCGCCTCCCGCGCCCTGGACGAGAACAGTAGCGCCTGGCTCAAGGCCCGCCTTGTCGAACAGCATCCGGTAGGCGGTCAGATAGGCGGTCGGCAGGCAGGCGGCCTCAGCGAAGGACAGAGCGGCCGGCTTGGGCAGCAGGTTGCGCCTGGGCACCGCCACCAGTTCGGCGAACGTACCGTGATAGCGCTCCGACAGCAGCGACCTGGACGGGTCGAGCGTGTCGTCGGAACCGCCGAATCCCGGGTCGCTGACGACCGCGTGCACCACGACCTCGTGGCCGTCCGCGTCGATCCCGGCCGCGTCGCACCCGAGCACCATCGGCAGCCGGTCGGCCGAGATCCCCACCCCGCGCAGCGTCCAGACATCGTGCTGGTTGAGTGAGGTGGCCCGGACCGACACGGTGGTCCACCCTTCCGGCGGCGTGGGCTCTGGCCGCTCGCCGAGCTCAAGTCCGGCCAGCGGGTCGTCAGGGGAGAAGCGCACCGCGGTGACAGCAAACATGCACAGGACACTAGCGCGCTGGCCGAGCCGGATCACCCATCGGGCGGCGACCAGCCAGCGGCTCGCGGGTTATCGCGGCTGCCTGCCGGTCCAGCCGGGCAAATCCCCCAAATTGTGACAACAGAGTGGAGTCATCTGATGCCAATATGTGATGAACGCCTCCCTGAAGCACTGCCGGACCGCGGCTGCTTGTGCCATACTGCCGTGCGGGAAGTTCACTTGGCACTCTCGCAGGTAAAGGACCGGTGTGGACTATACGTCCTACGCCGAGCTCGCAGTGCGTCTCGTCAACACGGCCGCCCGTGCTGACGGCGACCAGGACTGGCTTGGCAGCCCACGGGCGTTCTGCGCATTCGTGGCGGACCGCCCGCATCTGGCTGGGCCGGTCGCCTTCGGAGACCTGGATGCGCTCCGGCTGCTCCGTGCCGAACTCGCGGCGATCTTCACCTTGGCGGCCGAAGGGAATGACGCGGCCGTGGCGGACCGGCTGAATTCGCTCCTGGCCCGGCATCCCGTCCATCCGGTGGTGGCCCGTCATGATGGCCTGCACTGGCACATGCACCTGGCCGACAGTGGCTCGGTGGCCGAGCGGTACGCGGCCGGTGCGGCATGCGGCCTGGCGACAGTGGTGGCTCAGTTCGGCGCAAATCGGCTTGGCATTTGCGCAATTGCGTCGTGCCAATGCGCCTTCATAGATGCAAGCACCAACCGGTCCAGGCGTTATTGCTCGGATCACTGCAGCACCAGGGCGACCGTGACTGCCTTCCGCGCCCGCGACGGCGCCAGGGCAGGCACCCCGCCCACCACGGCCGCGGGCTAGCCGGCCCACCAGAGGTTCCCGCCTCTCGTGCCTAGCTGCGTCGATACGGCGCGCCGCCGACAGCGCCGGGTCGTTGCGCATTGCCGGGCAGTGACCTACGTTACCAAAAAGACACCAAGCGGCTTCTTCTCACGTCCCAAGTCGATCATTACCATGAGCCCTACTCACTCGGCCGTATGGCCCACGTAAGCGGACCCGAAAGAAGGTTCGATCATGGCAACTGAGTCTGTAGCCACGGAACCCAGACCGGCGGACGTCGGCCTCAGACGAGAGATGGGGCTGGTCGGCGCCACTTGGGCGTCCGAGACCTCGATCATCGGCTCCGGCTGGCTGTTCGGCGCGCTGTACGCCGCGCAGGCCGCCGGGACTGCGGCCCTGCTGGGCTGGGTCATCGCCGGGGTCGCGGTCATCATCCTGGCCCTCGTCCATGCCGAGCTGGGCGGGATGTACCCGGTGTCCGGAGGCACCGCGAGGTTCCCGCACTTCGCGTTCGGCAGCATCGCTGGCATCTCGTTCGGCTTCTTCTCCTGGCTGCAGGCAGTCACGGTGGCGCCGATCGAGTGCTTCGCGGTGATGCAGTACGGGTCCTACTACTGGCATGGCCTGTTCAACCCGCTGGCCAATGGCGGGACGGGAGTCGGCAACGTCACCACGACCGGCTTCATCATGACCATCGTCCTGATGGCCATCTTCACTGCGATCAACTTCCTGGCCATCGGATTGTTCTCCAAGGTCAACGCCGGCATCACCTGGTGGAAGGTCGCGGTCCCGGTGCTGGCCATCATCGTGCTGCTGTTCAAGTTCCAGCCCAGCAACTTCGGCGCGGGCGGCGGTTTCATGCCGTTCGGGTTCAAGGCCCTGCTCGGGGCGATTCCCTCGGCCGGGATCGTGTTCGCCTACCTGGGCTTCGAGCAGGCCGACCAGCTAGCCGGAGAGATCAAGAACCCGCAGCGCAACCTGCCGCGGGCGATCATCCTGGCCGTCCTGATCGGCGTCACGATCTACGTCATGCTGCAGGTCGTGTTCATCGGCGCGATACCGCACAGCCTCATCACCGGCCCCAAGGGCTGGGCCGGCATACCGAGCACCAGCCCCATCGCCATCGGGCCGTTCGCCGGCCTGGCCGGCCTGGTCGGGCTCGGCTGGCTGGCGATCATCCTGCGGATCGACGCGTTCGTCTCACCGTTCGGGACCGGCCTGATCTACGAGACCTCCACCTCGCGGGTCGGCTACGGCCTGGCCCGTAACCGCTACTACCCGCAGATCTTCCAGATGACCGACCGTAACGGCGTGCCCTGGGTCAGCCTGATCCTCGCGTTCCTGTTCGGGCTGGTGTTCCTGCTGCCGTTCCCGAGCTGGCACTCGCTGGTCAACCTGGTCACCGGGGCGAGCGTGCTGATGTACGCGGGCGCGCCGCTGTCCCTGGGCGCGTTCCGGGACCAGGTTCCCGAGGCCAGCCGGCCCTACGTGCTGCCCTGGGGCCGCGTGGTCGCCCCGATCGCGTTCATGATCTCCAGCATCATCATCTACTGGACGGGCCTCGAGACGATCTGGAAGCTCGGGGTCTGCATCGTGGTCGGGTATGTCCTGATCGGCGTGTGCATGGCGTTCGACCCCCAGCGGCCGCCGCTGGACTGGAAGTCAGCGCAGTGGCTGCCGGTCTACCTGATCGGCATGGGCATCATCTCCTGGCAGGGCCAGTTCAGCGGCGGCGCGATCGCGCCGCCGGTCAACACCAACAACATCCCGTTCGGGTTGGACATGCTGGTGGTCGCCGGGTTCAGCCTGGCCATCTACTACTGGGCGCAGGCCACCAAGCTGCCCAGGCACGAGATGCTCAACCTCGTCGAGCGGCAGGCGGTCCAGCCTAAGCCGCCCGGGCCGGCCCTGTCGCACTGACGCCGGGGCCGACGGGCCAGCCTGGCTTACGGGTCCGCGAGGGCCCCGATCCGCAGCCGGCGGGACGGGGCCCTCGGGCATGCCAAAGGGCTTTTCAGTAAACGGGGGCGGGCGGCCAGCCGCGCCTCATGGGCAGCGCCGGCGCGGCGGCCAGTAGCGCAGCAGCACCCGGCCCTCGATCAGCTGGTCAGGCACGGCGCCGAAGGCCCGGCTGTCGATCGCTCCGGCATCCCGGTTGTCAGACTCCAGCCACCAGCCCGCAGGCTCGCGCCGTCCGGCCCGCTTGACCAGCAGCAGGCCTGGCCGACCTGGGTGGCGGGCGATCACCAACTGGCCGGCGGCGATCCGCGGCGGGCGGCCAGCCCGCAGCCGCCGCCGGACCAGCAGCCAGTCTCCCGGCCGTAGCACCGGCTCCATCGAGCGCTCCGCCACCGCGACGCGCCACAGCGGCCAGCGCATGGAGCCCTCCCTGAATGCAATTGAGCTGACGGGGTACTGTCGGAGTTCCGGTACCCATGATCTGACACGAGAGAAGGACATCGATGAGGTTGCTCGCACGTATCCTCGAGCCGAGGGCCACGGCGCACGCTCACTGTGACCTCCCCTGCGGCATCTACGACCCGGCGCAGGCCAGGATCGAGGCCGAATCGGTCCGCGCGATCTGCGAGAAGTACCAGCAGAACGCGGACCCGGAGTTCCGGACCCGCGCCCTGCAGATCAAGGAAGAGCGGTCGGAACTCGTCAAGCACCATCTGTGGGTGCTGTGGACCGACTACTTCAAGCCGCCGCACTTCGAGAAGTACCCCCAGCTGAACCAGCTGTTCAACGAGGCCACCAAGCTGGCCGGGGCGGCCGGCACCAAAGGCAGCACCGACGTGGCCAAGGCCGACCAGCTGCTGGGCAAGATTGAGGAGATCGGGAAGATCTTCTGGGAGACAAAGCAGGCCTGACCTCGCAGAGATCCGGAATCCTGACAGTTGGGGCCGCGCGGGCAGGGTACGCGCGGCCCCTCGCTGTGCCGGCCCCCGCCGGCCGCGCGGCGTGTCGGCGCAGCGGCGCGCGCACGGTAGGTTGCAGACAGGAACCGGTCGGCCGCCGCGGGCGGCCCGGGCCGGACGCTGCAGGAGGGCAGACGTGACCGAGAAGACGACCGCACCGGCGATCAGGCCAGCCGCGACGAGCCCGGTGGCGCGCGAGGATGGCAGCGCGCCCGGGGCCGGCCGTCCGGGACCGGCCACCGCCGTCCGTGGCTACCCTGGCGAGCTGCCCGACGCCCGGGACCGCGTGACGGTCCGGCTGCCGGCCGAGGGCGCGTACCTGTCGGTGCTGCGGACCGCCACGGCGGGCCTGGCCGCACGCCTCGATTTCACCCTCGACGAGATCGAGGACCTGCGTATTGCCGTCGACGAGGCCTGCGCCATGCTGCTGAGCCAGGCGCGGCCCGGAGGCAGCCTCGAATGCGTCTTCTCGCTCGAGGCCGACATGATGACCATCTCGGTGTCGGCCGAGTGCCTGGCACCGCAGCCGCCCGCGAGCGACACTTTCGCGTGGACGGTGCTGTCCGCGCTGGCGGGAAGCGTCGGGGCGCACGTGGGGCCCGGTGATCTGCTGACCATCGTGATGCGCAAGACCCGCGAGATATCGGGATCAGTATGACGGGGGAGATCGAGGTCACCTTGACCGAGGAGTTCGAGAGCACGCTGATCGCGCGCGCCGGGGGCGGGGCCGCGGGCGGGGAGCCTGACGTCCCCGTGGCCGCGGTCATCGACTTCCGGGATGCGGACGACGAGGCTGCCGAGGGCGTCAGCGCCGACGATGCATTGCCGCCGCCGAAGATCCAGCACGCGCCGCGCGAGCGAGGCCGGGCCCGAGACCTGTTCGAGCAGCTGGCGGTGCTGCCGGCCGGAGATGAAGAGCGACTGCGCATCCGCGGGGAGCTCGTCGAGCTGCACCTGCCGCTGGTCGAGTACCTCGCGCGCCGGTTCCGCAACCGGGGCGAGTGGCTCGACGATCTCACCCAGGTGGCCACCATCGGGCTCATCAAGTCCATTGACCGGTTTGATCTCAGCCGCGGGGTGGAGTTCTCCACCTATGCGACCCCGACCATTGTCGGCGAGATCAAGCGGCATTTCCGTGATAAAGGATGGGCCGTCCGGGTTCCCCGGCGGCTGCAGGAACTCAAGCTGGCCCTGACCAAGGCCATCAGCGACCTGGCCCAGCGACTGGGCCGGGCGCCGACCGTGGCGGAACTCGCTGCTCATCTCCAGATGAGCGAGGAAGAAGTGCTGGAGGGCCTGGAGTCGGCCAACGCGTACTCCACGGTTTCGCTCGACGCGCCCGACTCCGGCGACGACGACGCGCCGGCGGTCGCTGAATCGCTGGGCATGCTGGACGACGCCCTGGAGGGAGTGGAATACCGGGAGTCGCTCAAGCCGCTGCTGGAACGGCTCCCGCCCCGGGAGAAGCGGATCCTGCTGCTGCGGTTCTTCGGGAACATGACCCAGTCGCAGATCGCCACCGAGCTCGGCATCTCACAGATGCACGTATCGCGCCTGCTGGCCCGGACGCTCGCACAGCTCCGCCAGGGCCTCACCATCGACGACTAGCCGCCGCTTCGGCCGGTCCCGTCCTGGCGGCCCGGCACCGGTGCCGGGCTGCTACCGGCCAGCGCGCGCAGGCCGGGCCCCGAGAGCAGGGCCGCGAATCCGGCGACGGCTAGCGCAATGGCGGGCACACCCCAGTCAAGGCGGTGACCCTGGACGAGGTAGATGCCGACGATGCCGACAAATAGCTGGGTGAGCAGGGCCGGCGTGCGGCTCCAGCGCCGGGTCCGGGCCAGCCCGACCGCGACCCACGCGAGCGCGGCTGCCGTCACCACCCCGATCAGGGTCAGGGCTACCCCGCTGTCGGCGTGATACGACTGCCCGGCGCCCGCGTCGATCCCGGCCAGGATCGACGCGATGAGCACCCCGGCCGCCTCGGCCGCCTGCACAGCCGCGGCGACGACCACGACGAGCGGGCGCCGCGGCATTTCGGAATTTCCGGACTCGCTAACCTGAGCGCGTGCGCGCGCTCTTGATCGTGAATCCACAGGCCACCTCCACGACGCGGCTCCGCCGCGACGTCATTGTGCGCGCCCTCGCGTCAGCCGTCGACCTTGAGGTCGTCCAGACACGTTACCGGGGCGACGCTACCGGCCTGGCGGCCGACGCCCGGTCCGCGGGTGTCGGCCTGGTGCTCACGCTCGGCGGGGACGGGACGGTGAATGAGGCAATCAACGGAATCCTCGGCGCGCCGGGCCCGCGCACCCTGGCCGGCCTTCCCGCCGCAGCCGACCTGCCGGCGCTCGCCCCCCTGCCGGCGCTCGCCCCCCTGCCGGGCGGCAGCGCCAACGTATTCACCCGCGCGCTCGGGCTGCCGCCTGATCCGGTCGACGCCGCTGGCTGGATCCTGCAGGCGCTGGCTGAGGGCAGGCAGCGCCGCATCGGCCTTGGCCTGGCCGGGAGCAGGTACTTCGCCTTCAATGCCGGGCTCGGCTTCGATGCGGAGGTGGTCCGGGCGGTCGACGGGCTGCGCGCCCATGGCCGGCCGGTCACCCCGGCGCTGTACGCCAGGACGGCCGTTCGCCAGTTTTTCCTGCAGACCGACCGGGGCCATCCCGCCCTGACTCTGGAACGCAACGGACATCCGCCGGCCGGCCCCTTCTACCTCGGTATCATTTCCAACACCGCGCCCTGGACATATCTCGGCCGGCATCCGGTCAACACCAACCCGCGCGCCGCATTCGACAGCGGGCTCGATGTGTTCGCGCTACGCAGCCTGCATACCGGCGCTACGCTGCGGACTCTGCGCCAGCTGCTGTCCCCGCCCGGCCCCCCGGCCCGCGGGCGGAGCGTGCTGACCTCGCACGACGAGGCAGAATTGGCCTTTACCGCAACCCGGCCGATGGCCTTCCAGGTTGACGGCGAGTACATGGGCGAACGCGAAAACATGAACTTCATGGCAATCCCGAACGCGCTCCGTGTCATAGTATGAAGTGTTGAGTGAATAGAATAAAATAGCTGATACCTTTATAAAAACCACATATCCCAGACCGCCCCGCGCCATCTCCGCATCGGGCGCGCACCCGGCGGAGTCCCATGACCGCAAATGTGACTCATCTGACACTGAAATCCGCCCGAACCTTTGCCAAAGCCTCTTGCGGTTGATCGCCGCGCTTGAGAGGGTTGTAACGCTCCCGGCGAGCGGCGCGCCAGCCACGCGTCCCCGCTGGGCGCGGGCATGATCATCGTGACCGCGTCTGACGGCTGGTCCGGGTGCCGATCGGGACGCGAGTCCCGTGACCTAGGACATTTTCGACTTGGGACTATAAACTCCCAGTATACGTTATAGCTCGTGAAATCGTTCACAAGCAGGACTGACTCGACGGGCCTAGGCCACGGCACCGTCCTGAGAAGGAGTGGACCTCATGGACTGGCGTCACCACGCCGCCTGCCGTGACGTGGACCCGGAGCTGTTCTTCCCGATCGGCAACACGGGGCCCGCGTTGCTCCAGATCGACGAGGCCAAGCAGGTGTGCCAGCGCTGCCCGGTACAGGAAGCCTGCCTGCAGTGGGCGCTCGAGAGCGGTCAGGACTCGGGGGTCTGGGGCGGCCTCAGCGAAGACGAACGGCGCGCGGTCAAGCGCCGCGCGGCCAGGGTCCGGGCTGGCGCCAACGCCTGAACCACGGCTGGGCGCCGCCGCTAGCGCACGAGTGGCGCGGTGAACTCCAGGCCCTCAGGTCCGGGGCCGTCAGATCCCGGCTCGTCGTCTCCTGCGCCGTCAGATCCAGCCGCGGTCGGCTGGCTTTCCACTGGTAGATCCACTAGTACCCTGGTGCCCCCGGTGGCCTGTGGCGTTATCTCCAGGCGGCCGCCGAGTTCCGCCACGACCAGGGTGCGGACGATCTGCAGCCCGAGGCTTGCGGTGGAGTCCAGGTCGAAGCCGGCTGGCAGCCCGACTCCGTTGTCGGCCACGGTGACCGTCAGCCGGTGCTGGCTTCTGGCCGCGTTCACCTGGAGGGTCCCGCCGAGCGCGGCGCCGGTCGGACGGGTCAGGCCGTGCTGCAGCGCGTTCTGGAGCAATTCCGTCAGGACCAGGGCCAGGGGAGTAGCCAGCGATGCCGGCAGCCGGCCGAATTCTCCTGACAGCTCCGGCGTGACCCGGGCCTCGGGCGCGGACACCTCCCCCGCCATCATCGCGACTCGCCTGGCGATGTCGTCGAAATCCACGACCTCCTCGGGCGTATGGGAGAGCGTCTCGTGGACGATGGCAATCGAGCCGACCCTGCGCACGGCCTCCTCAAGTGCGGCGCGGGCCTCAGGCGCCTTGAGCCTGCGCGCCTGGAGCCGCAGCAGCGCGGCCACGGTCTGCAGGTTGTTCTTGACCCGATGATGGATCTCCCTGATCGTCGCGTCCTTGGTTATCAGCTCACGTTCCCGGTGCCGGAGCTCAGTGACGTCACGGACCAGCACGAGCGCACCCGATCTGGTTCCCGCCACGACCAGCGGGATGGTGCGCAGCTGCACGACCGACCCGTTCCCCTCGACCTCGGTCTCCATATGCGCGCGGCCGCTCGCGGTCAGTATCAGCGAGTCGTCGCGGGGCGCCGCAGCCGTGCACAGCCGTGCCGTGAGCGGCCCGAGTTCCGCCCCCACCAGGTCGGCGGTGAGGCCCAGCCTGCGGTAGGCGGACAGCGCGTTCGGGCTCGCGTACGTCACCTTGCCCGACCGGCTGAGGCGCAGCAAGCCATCGCCCACCCGAGGGGACCTGACCAGCGCGGGCTCGTCTCCGGCCGCGGGGAACATCCCCGCCGCGACCATCTGGGCAAGATCATCTGCGGCCCGCAGGTACGCGATATCCATCCGGCTTGGCGTGCGAGCCGCGCTGAGGTTGGTGGAGCGCTCAATGACCGCGATGACCTTGCCGTGGTGGGCCACCGGGATTGTCTCGTGCCTGACCGGCACCCCGCTGGTCCATTCCGGGTCTCCCTCACGGCAAATCCGCCAGTCGCGCCGGGCCGCTTCAAGGAACGGCCGCTCGGCGGCCGACCTGACCGAGCCGACCACATCGTCGGGAAACGCGGTCGGCCCCGTCGTCGGCCGCATCTGGGCGAGCGCCACCCAGCCGGTTCCATCCTGGAGCGGCGCCCAGAGCACCAGGTCGGCAAAGGAAAGGTCGGCCAGCAGCTGCCAGTCGGACACCAGCGCGTGCAGCCATTCCACATCGGCTCCGGCCAGCCCCGCCTGGCGGAGGGCCAGGTTGGTCATCGTAGGCACCCCGCCATCATCGCATCTGCCTGATCAGGCGGTCCGACCTGAGAGACCATGTCCGGATGACCATGAATCGGGGTGATGTGCCGCTCAGGGAATCGGATGTCGCGGCCGCTGGTGAACTTCCGGCTGAGGCGGCGGGGGCCAGGTTTCCGAAGTACTACGGCGTGAAGTGCGAACTGCTGGCGCTCACCAGCACCCTGGCCGCTGGCTCGCCGGTTCCGGGCGAGCGTGAGCTGGCGCAGCGGTACGGGACCTCGCGTACCACCATCCGGCAGGCGCTAGCCGAGCTTGTCATCGAGGGCCGGCTGCTGCGCCGGCAGGGCAAGGGCACGTTCGTGGCCCAGCCAAAGGTCGCCCAGCTGCTGGAGCTGGCCGGATACACGGAGGAGATGCGCGCCCACGGCCTGAACCCGCAGACTCGGATCCTCGACACCGGATACCGGCCGGCTGACGAGGAACTTGCCCTGCTGCTGGGCATCAGGACGGGCAGTCGCGTGCTGTGCATCCACCGGCTCCGGCTGGCCGACGGCGAGCCGATGGCCATCGCCGTCTCCCACCTGCCCGCACGCCGCTTCCCCGGGCTGCGCCGGAAGGTGGACTCGTCGTCCTCGCTCTATGAGACGCTGGCCTCCGACTACGGGGTAGAGCTGGCGCAGGCTGAGGAGACCATCGAGACCGTGCTGGCCACTCCGGCGGATGCCCGCCTGCTCGGGGTGGATGCGGGGCTGCCGCTGCTGCTGCTCAGCCGGCGCGCCTTCGACGCCGCGGGTTCCCCGGTGGAGTGGTCCCAGTCGTGGTATCGCGGCGACAGGTACAAGTTCCTGACCCGGACCCGGCGCCCGGAGCACCAGGCGCCCGGACCTGCTACCAGCTGGTAACCTCCCCCCATGGGCGGCAGCGAACAGAACGCGGTCCAGGCCAGCGAAGGGCCACCGGGGACCGCCCACGAGCCTGATCACGAGCCTGATCACGAGCCTGATCACGAGCCTGATCACGAGCCTGATCACGAGCCTGATCACGGCGGCGCGCACGCCGTGGCGGCGGCCCGGCGGCATGGTGTCCAGACCATGTTCACCCTCTCCGGAGGGCATGTCTTCCCGCTGTACGACGGCGCGGTGAAGGCCGATCCGCCGATGCGGATCGTGGACGTCAGGCACGAGCAGACCGCGGTGTTCGCCGCCGAGGCGACCGCCCGGCTGACCCGCGGCCCCGGCCTGGCCGTCCTGACCGCCGGCCCCGGCGTGACCAACGGCGTGAGCGCGATGACCACCGCGCACTTCAACGGGGCACCCCTGGTCATCATCGGCGGCCGCGCTCCTGACTACCGCTGGGGATCGGGCAGCCTGCAGGAGATCGATCATCCGGTGCTGCTGAGCGCCATCACGAAACGGGCCTGGACCGAGCATGACAGCGCCCGGGTCGGCCCGGCCATTGACGAGGCCTTTACGCTGGCCGGGACGCGCCACCGGGGACCAGTATTCGTCGACGCCAGTCTCGAGGCCCTGTTCGGCAGCGCCGGCGCGGCCCCGGCTTCGCCCGCGCAGGGCGCCGGTGTCACGGCTGCCCCAGGTGGCGACGGCGGCGCGCCGGACCCCGAGGAGGTCGCGCACATCGCCCGGCTGCTCGCCCGGGCCAGCCGCCCGGTGCTCGTCCTCGGCTCTGATGTCTGGCTGGACGGAGCGGCGGACGCGGCCAGGGCCGCGGCCGAGCAACTGGCCTTGCCGGTGATCCCGAACGGCCAGGGACGCGGGATCCTGCCCGCCGGGCACGAGCTGCTCGTCTCCAGGGCCCGGTCGGTCGCTCTCGGCCAGGCCGACCTGGTGATCGTGGCGGGCACGCCGCTGGATTTCCGGCTCGGTTACGGCGACTACGGCGGCAAGAACGGAACGCCGCCCGCGCTGGTGGTTCACGTCGCTGACGCGCCTGACCTCATCGCGCGCCACCGGGAGCTGGCCGGGCGCGCGTCGGGCGACCTGGCGGCGTTCTTCGCCGGGCTGGCCGCCGCCACGCTGGAGGCAGCGGGCGGCGCCGGGGGCCCGGCGCCGGGCCGCTGGGCGGAATCATGGCTGCCCGGGCTCCAGGCTGAGAGCCAGGCCGCCGTCGCGGCTGACGCGCCCCTGCTGGCCAGCGACGCTGACCCGATCCACCCGATGCGGATCTACGGCGAGCTGGCCAGGGTGCTCGACAGTGACGCCGTGGTGATTGGCGACGGCGGCGATTTCGTCTCCTATGCGGGAAAGTACATCGAGCCACAGCGTCCGGGCTGCTGGCTGGACCCGGGCCCGTACGGGTGCCTGGGCACCGGCCTCGGCTACGCCATCGCCGCCCGGATCGCCAGGCCGTCGGCGCAGGTAGTGCTGCTGCTCGGGGACGGTGCCGCCGGGTTTTCCCTGATGGACATCGATACCGCGGTCCGGCACCGGCTGCCCATGGTGATAATTTGCGGCAATAACGGCATCTGGGGGCTGGAGAAGCATCCGATGCAACAGCTCTACGGCTATGACGTCGCGGCCGACCTGCAGCCACGGTGCCGCTACGACCAGGTGGCCACCGCGCTGGGCGGGGCGGGGGAAATGGTGACATCACCGGGCCAGATCGGGCAGGCCCTGCGCCGGGCCTTCGATTCGGGCGTTCCGTACCTGGTCAACGTCATCACCGACCCGAAGATCTCCTACCCGCGCTCCACGACCGGAATCTGAGCCGGGGGCCGGGGCCGGCGCGGCGCCACCGGCCAGGGGACCCGCGCGCCGGCGCTGGCCAGGAGACCCCGCGCGCCGGCGCTGGCCGGAAACCCGCGACGCCGCTGGTCAGGCGCCGACCGAGGCGGGCCGGGCGTGGGCCACGAACCGTTTCCTGTCCACCACGACGCGCTCCATGCTGCCCGCCCCCACCACCAGGTCCTCCGCCGGGTTCCAGACCCGGGCGATGAAGCTGAACACCAGCCGGGCGCCGTCCACCTCGGTGAGCTCGGCCTCTACTTCGAGTTCCTCGTTCAGCGGGCTGGCCCGCTTGTGCTCCAGGCTGGCCGAGGTGCCCACCGAGGTGGACGTCTCAGCCAGGTACGGGGCAATCGCCGCGATCGCGGCCGCCTCGGCCAGCGCGAGCAGCCGCGGCGTGGCGAGCACGGGCACATCGCCACTGCCCATGGCCAGGGCGGTGTCGTCCTCGGTGACGATCGCGCGCACGCTCGCCCGCAGCCCGACCGCCAGGGCCGCGCCCGTGGCCCGGGCGGTGTCCGGGCCTGCCTCCTCGCCAGTGCCCGGCGTCATTCGATGACCGCGATCAGGTCGCCTTCCTGGACCACGTCTCCCTCGGCCACGGCGAGCTTCGTGATCGTGCCCGTGTCCTCGGCCAGGACCGGGATTTCCATCTTCATCGATTCGAGGATGACCACCGTGTCACCGTCGGCTACCTCAGCACCCTGGATAGCCACGATTTTCCACACGTTCGCGACCATCTCGGCGCGGACTTCGATCACGCGCACCTCCTCGCGTCATGGCCCGGCGACCGTAGCGACAGCCGCGCCACCATCATTGTCTGCGATCAGCCTCATCATCGCAGCCGGGCAACGACGGACGTATCGTAACTGCCGCTGACGAACTCCGGGCTGTCGAGCAGTTCCGCGTGGAACTCCAGGTTGGTCTTGGGCCCGGCGATCCTGAAGGATGCCACCGCGCCGCGGGCCCGGTCCAGGGCCTGCTCGCGGGTGGCGCCGTGCACGCACAGCTTGGCCAGCAGCGGGTCGTAGAACTGCGTCACGTGGTTGCCCGCGGCGTACCCCGCGTCAACCCGGATGCCGGGCCCGGACGGCTCGGCCCACTCGGTGATCAGCCCGGGGCTGGGCAGGAAGCGCTTCGGGTCCTCCGCGTAGACCCGGAACTCCAGCGCATGGCCGACCGGCGCGAGCGCCCCGGGGTCGAAGCTGATGTCGCCGCCCGCGGCGATCAGGAACTGCTGCTCGACCAGGTCGATGCCGGTGACCATCTCGGTGACCGGGTGCTCGACCTGGAGCCTGGTGTTCATCTCCAGGAACACGAAATCCTGCGCCTCGCTGTCGACCAGGCACTCCACCGTGCCCGCGCCCCGGTAACCGACCGCCTCCCCGGCCCGGACCGCCGCCTGCAGCATCCTGGCTCTCAGTTCCGGGCCGACGCCCGGGGACGGCGTCTCCTCGGCGACCTTCTGATGGCGCCGCTGCACCGAGCAGTCCCGCTCGCCGATGGCCAGCACCCGCGAGTCGTTCAGCCCGAGGATCTGCACCTCGACGTGGCGGGCCCGGCTCACGTACCGCTCCAGCAGGATCGCGGCGCTGCCGAAGAACCGCTCGGCGCGTGATCGCGCGGTCTCGAAACCCGCGCGCAGCTCGCTCTCGTCAGCGGCGGCGCTCATCCCGATGCCGCCGCCGCCCGCCGCGGCCTTGATCATCACCGGATAGCCGATCCGGTCCGCCTCGGCGACCGCCGCCGCCACGTCCGTGACCGGTTCCCGGCTGCCCGCCGAGACCGGCACGCCCGCCCGTTCCATCAGGTTCCTGGCGTTGATCTTGTCGCCCATCTGCTCGATCGCGCCGGGCGGCGGGCCGACCCAGATCAGGCCGGCCTCGGTGACGGCGGCCGCGAACGCGGGATTCTCGGCCAGGAAACCGTAGCCGGGGTGGATGGCCTGGGCCCCGGCCGCCACGGCGGCCGCGATGATGCCGTCGGCGTCGAGGTAGCTGCTGGCCGCGGGAGCCGCCCCGATGTGCACGGCGTGGTCGGCCTCGCGCACGTAGGGCAGGTGCGTGTCGGCCTCCGAGTGCACTGCGATGGTCCTGATGCCCATCCGCCCGGCGGTCCTGATCACCCGCCGGGCGATCTCGCCGCGATTGGCGACCATGACCGATTCGAACACGTTCGGCAGCCTACAGGCGGCTGGTCAGCCGTCGGCCGGCGACCTCGCTGAGCGCCTCGACGACCCCCGCGTCATACTCGGCGGCGGTGTCGAGCCGCAGCCGCTCCAGCGCGGCCGCGGTACGGTCCCGGTCGGTGGACCCGCCGACCAGGTCGTCGAATGCGTTGGCGGCCCGGATGATCCGGCTGCCGACCGGGGGGGCCGGGTCGTGCCCGCGAGCCGGCCAGTTCTGGCAGCGGACCAGTTCGGCCACCTCTTCGAGCACTCCGGCCTGGCGGATCACGTCCGAGCCAAGCTCGGCGATGCGCCGCTGATCCTCCGGGGAGACCAGCACCGTGGCCCCGCCGGGAATCGGATCCGCCAGCGCGAGCTGGCCGATGTCGTGCATCAGCGCCGCGTACTCGAGATGGAGCAGGTCTTGCTCCGGCAGGCCGAGTTCCTGGCCCACGGCGACGGCGAGCCTGCTCACCCGGCGGGAATGCCCGCTCTCCACGTATCCGCCGACCTCGGTGACCCTGGCCAGGGCCCGGACCGTCTGCAGGTAGGTCGCGCGGATCCCGGCGTACCTGCGGAAGGCGACCTGCGTGACGAGCAGCGGCCCGATGAAGACAGCGAGCTCGTACAGCCCCATGACCTGAGCGGCGAAGACGGTGATCACGGCGGAGGCGCCGACCGCAGCGCCGAGCGGCAGCAGCACCCGCATCTCATCCCAGAGCGCGACAGAGAACCTGGCGCCCAGGTCATCCGCCCTGATCAGGGCGCCTATCACCGCCTCGACCAGCCAGCCGAGCGCGACCATGACCGCCATCGCGGCCAGGGCGATCCACCAGTTCTGCCTCGCATTGAGGACCTGGCTGCTCGCGAACGGGCGGAAGATGAACGCGATGCAGCCCACGCCGACCAGCCTGGACGCCATCCCGGTCAGGCCGGCCGGCAGGCCGGCCGCGACGTGCGGCAGCGCGCCGAGCGTCATGCCCACCGCGGTGACCGCGATCACCTGCAGCGCGGGGACGTAGTGCGAGGGGCCCTGCCTGGCGACATGCAGCAGCATGGCGTAGGCCAGCGCGCCCGTCGTCGCGATGGGCGCGGCTTCCCGGTGCCCGGGCAGGCTTAGCCTCAGCAGTTCGCCGAAGGCGATCAGGCAGCCGAAGGCCACCGCGTTGGACGGCTGCACGAGCTTGACGGCCGCGGTCTGCCCGAGCCCGGCCACCACCAGCATCCCCGCCGCCGCGAGCAGCAGCAGGCGGCCCGAGTCCAGGGACTGCCAGGAGGCCCACCGCTCCGCCGGCTGGCGCGTGGTCATGGCCGCTCCCCGCCGTCAGAAGGTCTCGACGACCCGCAGCGGGGCGGTCGGGTCGTCGTGGTCCTGCGCGGTCACCATCTCGCGGTCGGCCGGCTCCGGCGGCGCCTCGGGCAGCTGCCAGCCGTCCCGCCGCAGTGCGGCGACGAACGCGTCCACCAGCGCCGGGTCGAACTGGGTGCCCGAGCCCTTGCGGAGCTCGTCGACCGCCTCGTCGATCCGGCGCGCCTGGCGGTAGGACCGGGTCGACGTCATCGAGTCGAAGGCGTCCGCCACCGCGATGATGCGCGCGAACTCGGGGATCTCGTCACCGGCGAAACCCATCGGGTAGCCGCGGCCGTCGATCCGCTCGTGGTGATGCATGATGCCGGTGAGCGCCTCGTTCAGGAAGCCGATCTCTCTGACGATCTCCAGGCCGCGCATCGGGTGCAGCTGGATCGCCGCGTACTCCTCCTCGGTCAGCACGCCGGTCTTCTGCAGCACCTTGGTGGGCACTCCCAGCTTGCCCACGTCGTGCAGCATGCCGGCGAACCTGATGGCCTCCGCCCGGTCGGCCCGCATGCCGATCTGGCGGGCGATCATCGACGACCCCCGTGATACCCGGTCGCTGTGGCCGCGCGTGTAGAAGTCCTTGGTCTCGACCGCCTGGCAGAGGGCCGCCATGGTGGCCGCGTAGGCGCGCTGCTGCTCGGCGAACTGCCCCATCGCCCAGCGCGCCACGAACAGCGGCACCAGCACTAAAGGCGCGGCGAACGGGCCCATGACCGACCACAGGGCCGCGATGACCAGGCCGAGTGCCGCGTAGCCCAGATCGGACACCAGCAGGAGCGGCAGGCTGGATTCGAGCCGGATCCGGCGCCGGGGCCGGGCCTCGCCGCCGATCAGCTCCAGCATTCCCCACAGCAGCCCCTGATTGGCCAGCACGTGCACCACCGCGGCGACCGCGAACGGCCAGATGATGGCCGGGAAGTAAGCGGGCCTCGGCAGCCCCACGTTGCCGTGCAGCGCCACGAACGCCCAGCCGGCCAGGTAGCCCGATAGCGCGTACATCGCGCCGTTGAAGACCCGTTCGGCCAGCAGCGGACTGCGCCGCGGGCTCAGCGCCGAAACCGCGCCCACCAGCGCCGCGCCGACCGGGCCGAGCAGCACGGCGGCGGCCAGGGTGGCAGACGAGCTCGGCGACCAGGCCGACTGCCGCGCCGCGAGCTGCGTCGGCGTCGAGTCGCAGATCAGGAAGAGGGCCACGAGCACGATCAGCGTCACCCACCACCACCTGGTGGTCATCGCGCCGGGGAGCCGGGGGGCAACGAGCACCGCGACCGCTACGGCCACGGCCGCTATGTACAGCCATGCCGCCCGGGAGACCCTGCTCATGACCCCTCGCATGTCGGCTTGGTGCGAATGGAGTGCGCCGGGAGGAAGGCCATGCGCCCGCTCCGTTGCGCGACTTAGAGTAACGCGGCGCAGCGGGCTCGCGTCGGCGTCCGCAGTATCGCCCGGGGCCTGGCCGGGCTGCGGATACGACATTTAGTGAAACGGGAATCGCGAGCCAGTCTGGCTACTCGACGCGCAGCTCGACCTCAAGCTCAGCACGGACCATCTGGATCCGGGTCAGCACCTTGGCCCGCAGCTCACTCGGCACGTCCTCATAGCCGCAGTGCTTGTGTACGAGCCGCTTCACAGCCTCTTCGAGGCCGTACTCCCGCAGGCACGGGCCGCACTCGTCGAGGTGCTGGCGGATCTGAGCGCAGCCGGCGTCCTCGATCTCGCCGTCCAGATAGGAGTACACGCGCGCGAGCACCTCGCTACAGGGCACGTCGTGCGGTTTACCGCAGCTCATTGCGCGTCCTTCCCAGGCGCATCGCCCGATGACGGCGCCTCGGCGGGGGCGGTCGATGCGGCCCTGACCAGGCCCTGATCGGCCGCATAATCCTGAAGCATCTCGCGGAGCTGCCTGCGCCCGCGGTGCAGCCTGCTCATCACGGTCCCGATCGGGGTGCCCATGATGTCGGCGATTTCCTTGTAAGCGAAGCCTTCCACGTCGGCGAGGTAGACCGCGATACGGAATTCCTCGGGCAGCGCCTGCAGCGCTGCCTTGACGTCGGAGTCAGGGAGCCGCTCCAGCGCCTCGGCCTCGGCTGACTTCAGCCCGCCCGAGGTATGCGAGGCCGCCCTGGCGAGCTGCCAGTCCTCGATCTCCTCGGTGCCCGACCGCTGCGGCTCACGCTGGCGCTTACGGTAGGAGTTGATGAAGGTGTTGGTGAGGATCCGGAACAGCCAGGCCTTCAGGTTGGTGCCCACCTGGAACTGGTGGAAGGATGCGTACGCCTTGGCGAAGGTCTCCTGCACCAGGTCCTCGGCATCGGCGGGGTTGCGGGTCATCCGCATCGCCGCCGCATACAGCTGATCCAGGTACGGCAGGACATCGCGGGAGAAGCGCTCGCTGCGCTCCTGCAGTGTCTCAGGGACCGGACCCACCCCCTCCGCGAACGCCCGCTGCGGCTGGCCAAAATGCCAACCGCCTCGGCCGGAGGATACAACGCCGGAGGCAGCCTTCTCTCGCGTCATGACCGCGGGGACGTCATCCGTCTCTCGGGTCATGACCGCTAGGACATCATCAACCTGGCAGCTGGCTAGGGACACGGCTGCTTTAACACCCGCCCGGATGCCTTCATTCCTTGATCGGCGCCTAGCGGCGGAGCCGGTCACGCTTGGCCTGGCAGGCCACGCAGCGGGACGCCTCGGGCCTGGCCTCCAGCCTGCCCTCCGGGACAGCTGAGCCACAGTCCGTACACGTGCCGTAGGTTCCCTTGTCGAGCCGGAGCAGCGCGTCAGTCACCTCGGAAAGCTGTTGCCTGGCGAGGGCCAGGACCGCCTCGGTCCGTTCCGTCTCAGCCAGATTGGCCCCGGCGTCGGCCGGGTCCTGCGGGTACTCGGGTACCCATTCGTCCTGATGCTCGCCGGTCAGTACCAGAATCGACCTATCGAGCCCGTCCCGGATCTCCTCAAGGCGCTCGCGAGCCGTGGCAGCGTTCATCGGGTCCCTACCTCTCCGCGGGCTCGATCGACTCGATCGGCTCGATCAGCCCAGGCCCGTTGTGCCGTACCGAGTTGACCTCGGTCGAGACCGGATGCCAGTCGAGACCGCCGGCCGCCGCAGGCACCAGCAGCGCACGCAGGTCGGCTGGATCGTCACTGGCCGGATCGAGCCAGTCCGCCCAGCTTTTCTCGTCGATGATCATCGGCATCCGGTCATGGATCCGGCCGAGTTCGTCAGGTGCGCTAGTCGTGATGATCGCGGCGGTCCAGAGCCACGCCCGCTCATGATCATCGGGGCGGGACCGGTCCCGCCAGAACTCATAGATCCCGGCCATGGCCAGCGGGCCGCCATCCCGGCGGCTGATGAAGTACGGCTGCTTTACGGTGCGCCCGCCGACCTCGACCGGCTGCCACTCGTAGTAGCCGTCAGCGGGAAGCAGGCACCGGCGCCTGGCGAACGCCTTGCGGAAGGCCGGCTTGGAATCCACGGTCTCGGCCCGCGCGTTTATCAGGCGACCGCCGATCGAAGGATCCTTGGCCCACGATGGCACCAGGCCCCAGCGGACAACGCGCAGCTCTCGTGCCACGCCCTCGGCCGCGGCCCCGTTCCCGTTCGCCTCATCCCCCGCGCCCCGCTCCGCCGCCGCGCCGTCCCTGCTGGTTTCTTCCTGCCCCGCTCCGCCCCGCTTCGCGGCCGCGCCGCCGCCCTTCCCCTCTTCCGCCGCAGCCCTAGGCCCGCGCGTGAGAACGGCGTACACCGGCTTGGTCGGCGCCACGTTGTAGTCGGGATCGAGCGGCTCGGTGACACGGTCACGCTCGACGCGGAACTCCTCCAGGAGCTCTATGCGCTTACGCGCGGAGGCATACCGGCCACACATGTCCTCACCTTGAACCTTGATAAGAGCGCATCACAGGGCTGGGGGAAGCACAGATTGTGCGAGTTCATAGCCAACTTCCGGGATTGCCAAACCTCGGCGGCGCGCGCTTTGCCTAACCGGGCCGTGACCGGCTGGGCAAAGCGCAGGCAACGATAGCCTCGAAGTGGCAGCCAGCTAGAGTGGCCAGCCAAAACTGCTAGGCAAACAGGGCAACGCAACCAAGTCAGGCAAACAGGTCAACAAGGCAAACAGGCAAGGGAGCGGCGCATGGACCGGCCGACGGAGCCGGGCACCGGGTCACCCACCGACCCAGGCACCGGACCGGCCACCAGCCCAAGCAGCGGGCCGGGCGGCAGCGGGTCGGGCCGCGACTGGCCGGGCGGCAGCGGGTCGGGCCGCGACTGGCCGGGCGGCAGCGGGTCGGGCCGCGACTGGCCGGGCGGCAGCGGGTCGGGCCGCGACTGGCCGGGCGGCAGCGGGTCGGGCCGCGACTGGCCGGGCGGCAGCGGGTCGGGCCGCGACTGGCCTGCGCCGGCCGCGACGCGGCCGGTGCAGGCGCTGGTCTCGGTACCGGGATCCAAGTCGATGACCAACCGAGCGCTGGTCCTGGCCGCGCTCGCCGACAGCCCCACGCTGATCACCGGGCCGCTGATCGCGCGGGACACCCAGCTGATGGCGGCCGGGCTGCGGGTGCTCGGCGGTCTGATCGAGGAGGCGGCCGGGCCCCCCGGTCAGCTGGCGGGTAACGCCAGCCCAGAGCGGGCGGGTGACACCGGGCCAGGGCACCGGCAGCGTAACCATCGACGTGGGCAACGCCGGTACCGTACTGCGCTTCATGCCCCCGGTAGCCGCACTGACCAGCGCGGCCGTCGAGTTCACCGGGGATAGCCGGGTGGCGCAGCGGCCGGTCGGCGAGCTGCTGACCGCGCTGCGCGAACTCGGCGCGCTGATCAGCGACGGCGGCCGCGGCGCGATCCCGTTTACGGTCCGCGGCCAGGGCCGCATTACGGGTGGTACCGTCACCCTGGACGCCTCAGGATCGTCGCAGCTGGTCTCCGGCCTGCTGCTGGCCGCACCCCGGTACGACAAGGGGGCGGAGATCAGGCACGAGGGCCCCAGGATCCCTTCGGCGCCGCACATCGCGATGACCGTTCAGATGCTGCGCGACGCCGGCGCTGAGGTGGAAACCTGGAGCCGGGGCAGCGACGACAGCCAGCCCGGGTCATCCGTTTCCCATATTTGGCGAGTAAACCCCGGTCCGCTTCGGCCCTCCGGAATAGCGGTAGAGCCCGATTTGTCCAACGCGGTGCCGTTCCTCGCCGCCGCTGTGGTGACCGGCGGGTCGGTGACCGTGCGCGACTGGCCGGAGCAGACCAGCCAGCCTGCCCGGCAGATTCTCGAAGTGCTGGAAGCCCTGGGCGCGACGGGCTCCCGGACCCGCGAGGGGATGCGGCTCACGGGCACCGGCAGGATCGGCGGCATCACCGCGGACCTCCGCGACGTGTCCGAGGCGGTGCCGGTGCTCGCCGCGCTCGCCGCGCTGGCCGACTCGCCATCGGTGCTCACCGGCATCGGTCACATGCGCAGGCATGAGAGCGACCGGCTCGCGGCGCTGGCAGCGGAAATCGGCGCGCTCGGCGGCGACGTCAGCGAGCGCGCCGATGGCCTGGAGATCCGGCCCCGGCCGCTGCGCGCGACGGGCGTCCCCTTCGACAGCCACGACGATCACCGGCTGGTCATGGCCGCGGCGGTGCTCGGCCTCGCCGTGCCCGGGCTGACCGTTCGTAACGCGGCTACTGTCGGCAAGACCTTCCCCGCCTTCACCGCGGCCTGGTCGGCGATGCTGGGGCAGTCCCCCTAGCCGGCCGACCCGCGGCCGCGAGCTGGACGAGGATGACGTGCGGGTCCGGCCGGGGCGGGGGTCCCGCCCCCGCACCAGGCGCAGGCCAGCTCACTCCGGCGCCGCCGACGCCTTCGTGGCGGCCGTCGACCGCGGCCGCTATCACTGCGTGATCGGCGAGCGCGACGTCACGGCCATGACGGCGCGCGAGCTCGGGCACCGGCGGGTGGTGGTCGGGGACACCGTCAGCCTGGCCGGCGACACCTCGGGCGCGCCGGGCACGCTGGCCCGGATCGTCAGGGTCGAGCCGCGCACCTCGGTACTGCGCCGCTCGGCCGACGACTCAGACCCGGTGGAGCGGGTGATCGTCGCCAACGCCGACCAGCTGGTGATCGTCTCCGCGCTCGCCGACCCGCCGCCACGGCCCCGGCTGATCGACCGCTTCCTGGTCGCGGCCTACGACGCCGGTATCGACCCGCTGCTCTGCCTGACCAAGGCCGACCTGGGCGCGCCCGACGACCTCCTGGCCCTGTACGCGCCGCTTGGCACCGATCATGTCGTTATCGGGCGGCCGCTGACTGAGGCGATGCTGGAGGAGTTGCGAAGAAAGCTGGCCGACCGGCTGAGCGTACTCGTCGGGCATTCAGGAGTGGGCAAGTCCACGCTGGTCAACGCGCTCATCCCGGATGCGGGCCGGGCTGTCGGGATGGTCAGCGCGGTCACCGGCCGGGGTCGGCACACCTCGTCATCGGCGGTGGCGCTGCGGCTGCCAGGGGGCGGCTGGCTGATCGACACCCCGGGTCTGCGCAGCTTCGGCCTCGGCCATATCGCGCCGGACCGGGTGGTGGGAGCGTTTGGCGACCTCGCCGACGGAGTTGCCGGGTGCCCGCCTGGCTGCACGCACCTGGAGCCCGACTGCGCGCTCGACGCCTGGGTGGCCGCCCACGGCGGCGGGCCGCTCGCAGCCAGGCTGGACTCACTGCGCCGCCTGCTGCGCAGCCTGGAGGGCCTGGACGCTAGTGGCAGCCGCTCCGGCCGCGACGACGCCGACCCAGACGCCAATGACACCGACGCCGATGCCGCCGCCGACCCCGACGCCGCCGACCTCGACGATGACTCCGACGAATCCGACGACTCCGACTCCGAACGCGACGGCCGCCGACGATGACTCCGACGACTCCGACTCCGAACGCGACGCCGCCGACGCCCCGGGCCTGACCGGTCTTTCATGATCACGGTGCCTAGGGGGTGCTGGGGCACACCCAATCCACCGTGATCATGAAATGCCATACTGATTCACGCCGGGCGAGGACTTGCTGGGGCGGGACGCTGGCTGGCGAGGCCCGTCACGGACGGCTGACGGCCCGGCGATGGCCTGGTGAGCCAGTTAGCGGTACCGTTGCGCGCCATGGCGGGCTTTGATGACGACCTGCGTTTCGCCCACGTTCTCGCCGACGCGGCGGACGACATCACCATGCGCCGGTTTCGTGCCCTTGACCTGCGCGTGGAGTCGAAACCCGACCTCACGCCGGTCACCGACGCCGACCTGGCCACGGAGGAATCGCTGGCCAATGTGCTGAGCCGGGCCAGGCCGCGGGATGCGATCCTCGGCGAGGAACACGGGAGGTCCGGCGTTGGCCACCGCTGCTGGGTGATCGACCCGATCGACGGCACCCAGAACTACATTCGCGGCGTCCCGGTCTGGGCCACCCTGATCGGACTGATGGCCGGGGGGGAAGTCGTGGTCGGGGTCGTCTCGGCACCCGCACTCGGCCGCAGGTGGTGGGCGGGCCAGAATGGTGGTGCGTGGACCGGGCGCAGCCTCACGAAGGCGTCGCCCTGCCGGGTCTCTGCGGTTAGCAGCCTGCGGGACGCCTCGTTCTCCTACTCCGACCTGCCCGGCTGGGAGCGGCAGGGCCGGATGGCCGGATTCCTCAGCCTGGCCGGGTCGGTCTGGCGGACCCGCGCCTACGGCGATTTCTGGTCGCATGTCCTGGTCGCGGAGGGTGCGGTGGATGTCTCCGCCGAGCCCGAGGTGTCGCTGTGGGACCTGGCCGCGCTGCAGATCATCATCGAGGAGGCGGGCGGTATCTTCACCGATCTGTCGGGCAAGCCGACCCCTGATGGCGGTAGCGCCGTGTGCACCAACGGGCACCTGCACAGCGAGGTGCTCAGCCGGCTGGCACCCGACTGACGGTGCCGGGCGCGTCCTGGCGCGCCCGCCCTAGTCCTGGACATGCGCGGTCGGCCGATTCTGCGCGGAGGTCTTGCTCTCGGCCGCGGGATCGCCGATGCTGTACAGCATCTGGCATCACAAATTCACAAGCGAAATCCGGGAGATCGATTATGAAGGTTCGCGACGCGATGACCAGGGTGGTCCTGACCGTCGGCCCTGCGCACACCTTGCGCGAGGCATCCCGGCTGATGTCCGCGCACCGGGTCGGTGCCGCGGTAGTTACTGACCATGACCATTCAGGCATCGGCATCCTGACCGAGCGTGACATCCTCGACTCGGTAGGTGCTGGCCAGGACTCTGATATCGAACGTGTCGCGGATCACCGCACCGGCGACGTCGTCTTCGCCTCGCCCGACTGGACCCTGGAGCAGGCGGCCTCGGCCATGGTGCGCGGCAATTTCAGGCACCTGATCGTCGTCGACGAGGGTGAGGTGATCGGCCTGCTCTCCATGCGCGACATCGTCCGTGGCTGGTCGACCTCCGCGGAGCACGCGGGCGTGGCCCGCGCGGCGGCCCGGGCCTGACGCGCCGCCCCGGAGGCGGGCTAAGCCCCGCGGGGCTGGGTCCCGCAGGCCCGGTCCGGCGGGTTGGGCTGAGTCCCACGGACCGGGCTCGGCGACTGGGTTCCCCGCGGGCCGGGTCCCACGGGCCGGGCTTGGCGACTGGGTTCCGCAGCGGGCCGGGGCTTCGCAGGCTCGGTGCCCGCAGGCTGAGTTCCGCAGGCTGAGTTCCGCAGACTGCGACTCAGCCGCTCGCAGGCGGTCACTGGCTGCCAGCCCTGGATTCATCAGGCTCAGACGCTGCAGCTACTGCTAATCCATCACATCCAGCACATCCAGCGCATAGATCACTGCCGTGGCTGCGCCCCCCGGAGGCCGGACAGCATTTTTCCGCATGCCCCGCAATGGGCTGATTACGGTCAAGTCGGGTCTAACCCCTCCGTGTCTCTCAAATACCCCCAAAACATCACGTTAACTAACATCAAACACGCTGCGGGGGGGCCGCTAATTTCGCAAAAGCCCCTAGAAACCGCGCTGGAGTGCGTCAACCAACCAACGTAGCCGCACGTCTACTTTCTGCATGCGTGAGTTAAGCCGTACTTGCGAGGAAGCGGCACAAGCGCGGCGAATGACTGATGCAGCACCCTTGGGGACCTGGGTAAAGGGGGAGTTAACGTGATTAGTCGGGCAGGTGTTGTCTGCTGCCCTGAAGGCGGACTTCGCGGGCGGTCGGCCGCCGGGCTACCGGCCGCCGGGCGGTTGACGGCCCGCGCTGGGGGCTGGCCGCGACGGGGGGCGGTGGCTGAGGTTGGCTAGCTGTGCCGTCGCGACGATGCCGGAGCAGAGCATTGGCGGCGTGGACATTGCGTGGCTGGTACGGCGCGCTGCTAACGGGGACTGGTGGGCGTGGGAGCGACTGGTTGACCAGTACGCCAAGCTCATCTGGGCCATGACGCGCGACTTCAAGCTGGCGGAGAGCGACGCCGCCGACGTTGCCCAGGCGACCTGGCTGCGCTTGCTCGAGCACATCGACCGCCTCGAGTATCCGGCCCGGGTGGGCTCCTGGCTGGCGACCACCGCACGGCATGAGTGCCTGCGCAGTGTGGCAGCCCGCAAGAAGATCGTGCTGGCCCATGATGACACCACGCTCAATGGTGTCCCCGCGCACGAGCCTGAGGTCGATGAGCGCCTGCTCGCTGAGGAACGCGCCCAGAAGGTTCGGGCCGCTCTGGGGCGCCTCCCCTGGCGCCATCGGCGGCTCATGGAACTGCTGATGGCAGATCCACCAGCTTCCTATGCCGAGATATCTGACGAGCTAGGACTCCCGGTAGGCAGCATCGGCCCGACCCGCGGGCGCTGCCTGGCCAGGCTGCGCGTCCTGCTGCAGGCCTCCTGAGCGTGGTCCTCGCCGTCCGGGACCAGCGTCGGGGCTGGGGACGGGGCTGGGGATTAGGCGCGGCTCCCGCTGGCCCGCAACCAAGCAGGCCTCAGGCCGAGGTCCTTACTCGGGCAAATCGGCCGCTACCCGATCCTTCTAGGCGGATACCCGCTTATCCGATATAGAGCAGACGTATATGTGCGCAAAAAACGCCTATTTCAGTTAGCGAATAATATGCCGGAGAAACTAGTAACAGCGGTGAACCTCCCGGTATAGCCGCGCGTCTTCTCTTACACCAGACAAGTAGACAGGCCCGGCTTGAAGGGGCCTCGCGCTTCTTGAGTTATCAGTTGTGCCCGCTGGGGGGTAGGTGCGAGTGGTCAGCGATGATGCGGCACGCAGCGTAGTGGCTGGTCAAGCATCTGTTGCCGAGTTGCGGCGCAGGGGCGGCGCGGCCGAGCGGCTAGCGGAGCGCAGCTCTGCCTTCTGGACCAGCTCATACCTGCGCAAGGCCATGCTTGTCGATACATGCTGCGGGCTGGCAGCCGGCCTAGTGGCATTCGAAGCCCGTTTCGGTAATGTGGGCTACGGCGCGTCGTCCTACCTTGTGTTCAGCCTAGCGCTGCCCCTGCTGTGGGTAGCCGCGGTCGGACTCGCCGGTGGTTATGATTCGCGGTTCATCGGCGTGGGCTCCGACGAATTCCGCCGCGTGCTGAACGCGGGCATGGGCCTGACGGCGGCCGTCGCGATCGCCTCCTACGCCGGCAACGTCGGCGTGGCCCGCGGCTACGTGGTCCTGGCGCTGCCCACTGCTACGGTGTTCGATCTGGCGGCCAGATACGCATTGCGCAAGCGGCTCCATACGCTCCGCAGCGCGGGCAGCTGCATGCGCAAGGTCGTCATCGTGGGGCACCGTGACGTCGCTGCGGACCTGACGGTCGCGCTGCGCCGCCAGACCTATCACGGCCTGTCGGTCGTCGCGGCCTGCGTAACGGGAGCCGGCCAGCACCATGACATCGACGACATACCGGTCGTGGCCGGCCTCGGGACGGTCACTGAGGTGGTGAAGCAGTACGGCGCCGATACCGTCGCCGTGCTGGCCTGCCCGGAGATGAGCGGCGTCGGCCTTCGGGACCTGGCCTGGGACCTCGAGCGAACCGGAACCGACCTGTGTGTCGCGCCCGCGCTGCTGGACGTGGCCGGGCCGCGCACCACCATCAGGCCGGTGGCCGGGCTGCCGCTATTGCATATGGATCACCCGGAGTTCACCGGAGCGCGGCGGGTCATCAAGACGGCCTTCGATCGCATCGCCGCGGCTGTCGCACTGCTGTTGGTCAGCCCGCTGATGGTGACCGTAGCCGCGATCATCCGGATCCATGATGGCGGGCCGGCATTCTTCCGGCAGGTCCGGGTCGGGAAGGACGGCCGGACCTTCACGCTCTGCAAGTTCCGCACGATGGTGGTCGACGCGGAGGCACGGCGACCCCAGCTCGAGGCGTCCAACGAGTCGAACGGCCTGATGTTCAAGATGCGCAGGGACCCGCGGGTAACGCCCGTCGGAGTGTGGCTCCGGCGCTGGTCGCTGGACGAGCTGCCGCAGCTGATCAATGTGATGCTGGGCGACATGTCGCTGGTGGGCCCGCGGCCCGCGCTGCCCGGCGAGGCGGACAGGTACGGTGATCACGTACGCCGCCGCCTGGCCGTGAAACCGGGCCTCACCGGCTTGTGGCAGGTCAGCGGCCGTTCGGACCTGTCCTGGGACGAGACCGTCCGCCTCGACCTGCGCTACGTGGAGAACTGGTCGTTCATGCTGGACATGCAGATCCTCTGGAAGACCTGGTCGGCAGTGACGCGAGGCTCGGGCGCGTATTAGGTACGGCCCCTTAGCTTGCCGTTTAACCTCTGACGTCCGCACATGCGGAGATCGTCGATCTTGTCCGGCGTGTCGCCGTGCTCTGAGACGGCCACCGCGTGATCATCTTCGGGTTCCTACCACAGAGCTCGAAGATGAAGGCGGTGGCCGTGGCGTTCAGTATGGCGTGGCCGGAGGCCGCGGTCGAGCCGCTGCCGCAAGACGTTCAGGCCCGGGACCAGCTGGCGGCCTTCCGCAGGGAGCTGTACTGCTGCTTCACCGCGCGGGCGGATGCGCTGTTCGAGCAGGCGGAGGCGGTGCTGTGTGCCGAGGGGCCGGTGCGGACGCTCGCGGGCCTGTCGCTGGCGCCCGAGCACCGGCGCGGGCACGGGGCGCTGTATGACGCGGTCAATCATGGGCGGGCCGAGATCGGGCGGCTGCGCCGGGCGGTGGCCGGGCTGCCGCTGCCGCGGGCCGCCGATGGCCGCCTGATGCTGGCGGTGGATGTGAGCAACTGGCTGCGGCCGGGCGCGGCGACCAGCCCGGACCGGCTGTTCTGCCACGTCTACGGGCGGGGGAAAGGGACAAGCCCAGATGATCCCGGGCTGGCCGTACTCGGTGGTCGCCGCCCTGGAGCCGGGCCGCACCTCCTGGACCGCGGTGCTGGACGCGGTCCGGCTCGGCCCCGATGACGACGAGACCGGGGTGACCGCCGCGCAGGTCCGCGAGGTCGTCACCCGGCTGATCGAGGCTGGGCACTGGAGCGAAGGCGACCCCGCCATCCTGGTCGTCTTCGACGCCGGGTACGACGTGACCCGGCTGGCCTACCTGCTCGCCGGCCTGCCCGTGGAGCTGCTGGGACGGCTCCGCTCCGACCGGGTGCTGCATTTCCCTGCCCCGCCGCGCGCGCCCGGCGCGACCGGCCGCCCGTCCCGGCACGGCCCCGAGCTCAAGCTCGCCGACCCGGCAAGCTGGCCGGGCCCGCCGGTCACCACGGTCACCCAGACGACCCGCTACGGCACCGCCGTGGCTCAGTCCTGGGACCGGCTGCACCCCCGGCTGACCAGCCGGGCCGCCTGGGAGCACCATGACGGCGAGCTGCCCGTCATCGAGGGGACCTTAATCCGGCTGGCCGTTGATCACCTGCCCGGCGACCGCGACCCCAGGCCGGTGTGGCTATGGTCCTCCCGCACCGGCGCCAGCCCCGGCGATGTAGACCGCCTGTGGCAGGCGTTCTTGCGCCGGTTTGACCTCGAGCACACCTTCCGTCTGCTCAAGCAGACCCTCGGCTGGACCGCCCCCAGAATCCGCGATCCCCAGGCCGCTGACCGGTGGACCTGGCTGATCATCGCCTGCCACGCCCAGCTCCGCCTGGCCCGCGCGCTGGCCTCCGATCTCCGCCGCCCCTGGGAACGCCCCGCCGCCCCAGGCAGGCTCACCCCCGCCAGGGTCCGCCGGGGGTTTCGGAACATCCGCGCGATCACCGGCTGCCCGGCCGGTGCACCAAAACCCGGCAAGCCCGGACCCGGACGGCCGCCCGGCTCGAAGAACCGCAGCCCGGCCACCCGCCACGACGTCGGGAAGAACCCCAAAACGGACACGGCCAAGGCGGATGCCAAGAAGCAGAAAGGTTAAACGGCAAGCTTAGGCCGGGCGTTCCAGGTGCGGTGCTCCAGGTGCGGTGCTCCAGGTCCGGTGTTCCAGGTGCGGGGCGCATATAGGCGGGACGCGCCGAGCGGATCAGGCTGATCCGCTGGCCGTCTCCACGTCCACCCACCGGCCGCCTGCGGCCTCGACTTCGGGATAAGCCGCACGGACCTCGGTCAGCAGGTCCGCCAGGAACAGCAGCACCCTGTCCGGTGGGTCGGCGACGAGCTGTCCGGGGCTGACGACCGGGATGCCGGTGCCTGGCATCCGCATGCCCTGCTTGGCCGGTGAGGCATCTACCACCGCGGGCAAGAGCGTGCGATCCACTCCCGCCTGGCGCAACAGGGCGACCGCGCGCGAGGCAGCCCCGTATCCAAGGACCGTCTTCCCGGCGGACTGCTCGGCCACGAGCCAGTCATGCAATCCGGCGGCCTGGGCCTGCGAGTCGGCCTGCAGTCGTTCGAGTACGCCCGGGTCACGGACCCCGGCCCGGGCGTCTTCGGCGAGCAGGGCCTGGACCGAGCCGTCCGGCCCGCGAGAAGCGCCTGAGGAAGCGCCGGGGTGAACGTCGGCGTCCCGGCGGGCGGCCAGCAGCACCGTACCGCCATAGAGCTCGAACTTCCAGGCCGCGGCCGGGCTGAAGCCCGTCGCGGCCAGCATGGCGGTCAGGGCGGTCGTCGAGTAGTACGCGTAGTGCCCATGCCGCAGCGCGTTCCACTGGCCGCGCCGGATGATCGTGTCCAGCGAGTGGTACTGCAGCAGCAGCACTCCCCCGGCGGCGACCCGGGCAGTGCGCTCGGCGAGCGCCGCGGACTGATCCGCGCAGTGCATCAGACCGAAACAGTCGAGGATGACATCTGCCTGCTCGCCGCTGTTCACCTCCTTAAGACCCCGGCTGGCCAGCAGTCCAAGCCAGGAGCCACCGTGCGGGCTGCCGTACTCGGCGACCAGCCCACCCGGCGGCAGCAGCCCGGCCGCGGCGGCCCGCTCCACGGCGTCGGCCGCCTGGGCGGCCAGCGCGGCAGGCTCGGTACCCCTCGGCTCCTCGGGCACCGTGGGGTCGGCGACCAGCTGGGCCAGCCCGCATGACGAGCACAGCCACATCTGCAGCGGGTACACCGGGTCGGGGCCCGGGTCGTCGGATCGCGGGAAATAGTCGCAGGCCGGCTGCTCGCCCAGATCAAGCACCAGGTGGCCGGTCCCACCGTGACACGCCCGACAGACAGGCTCGCCCATAAAAACCCCTTTTGACCCGAATTTGCGCCTGGATTGCTGCTATAAGACGCTCAGCCGCGTCCCAGAGATACCAGATTGCCGGGCCGAGTACCGGGCGGCGGGAAATTAGCGTCCCGGGGAACCTTGGGTCGGCCAACGGTGATGTTGGCCCCGAAGAAGCTGATGCCGGAGTAGCGCGTGGTAGTGATCTGACCGGTAAATACCGCTCCGGGACGCGTCAACCACTTGTCCGAGTTGGGCGTCTTCTTTGTGCGTGCAAGGCGCTGGTCAGCGCCCAGCCTGAACTGCCGCCAGCGCCGTGAGGCCGGTGCGGCGCCTTGATGATTGGGATGAGGGGGGCATGTCGTCGCTACCTGAGTGCCGCTTGTGCGGCGCGGTCTTGACGCGCACGTTTGTCGATCTGGGGATGTCTCCGCTGTGTGAGAGCTATGTCCCCGCGGAGCGGCTCGATGAGGCCGAGGTCTTCTACCCGCTCCACGTGCGCCTGTGTGACTCCTGCCTGCTCGTGCAGCTCCCCGCTTACGTTTCGGGGGAGCATATTTTCTCCGAGTACGCGTACTTCTCGTCCTACTCCGACTCGTGGGTGGCGCACGCGAAGGCCTACGCGCAGACCATGATCGGCCAGCTCGGCCTGGGGCCGGGCAGCCTGGTCACCGAGGTGGCCAGCAACGATGGCTACCTTCTGCAGCACTTCGCCGCCCAGGGCATCCCGGTGCTGGGCGTCGAGCCCGCGGCGAACGTAGCCGAGGCCGCCCGCTCGCGCGGGATCCGGACCGAAGTCGAGTTCCTCGGGCCGCAGACCGGCGGCCAGATCGCCGAGCGACACGGGCGGGCTGACCTGGTGGCCGCGAACAACGTCTTCGCTCACGTCCCTGACATCCGCGGCTTCGCCGCCGGACTGCGGGCCCTGGTCAAGGACACGGGCCTGGTGACCCTGGAGTTCCCGCACCTGCTCCGCCTGATCGAGCGGCGGCAGTACGACACGATCTATCACGAGCACTTCTCCTACCTCTCCCTGCTGACCTCCTCCCGGGCCCTCGCCACCGCCGGGCTGCGGGTGGTTGACGTCGACGAGCTCGGGACGCACGGCGGCTCGCTGCGCGTCCACGCCCGGCCGCTGGAAAGCGCCGGCGAGCCGACCACGCGCGTGAAGGCGGTCCTCGATGAGGAGGAGGCCGCCGGACTGCATACCGTGGCCGGCCATGAGGGCTTCGCCGGCGAGGTCTTCCGGATCAAGGCCGGGCTGCTGGAATTCCTGCTGACGGCGGCCAGGCAGGGCCGGTCTGTGGTCGGCTACGGCGCTCCGGGCAAGGGAAACACGCTCCTGAACCACTGCGGGATCCGATCGGATCTTCTCTCCTACACCGTCGACCGGAGCCCGGTGAAGCAGGGCAAGTTCCTCCCCGGCACGCATATCCCCATCTATGCGCCCGAGCACCTGGCGGAGACTCAGCCTGACTACATCCTCGTCCTGCCGTGGAATCTCAGAGAAGAGATCAGCAAGCAGCTTGACTACGTCCGGTCCTGGGGCGGCCGGCTAGTTTTCCCGATCCCCGCGCTTGAAATCGTCTGAATGTGGGGTATGAATCGTGAAGGTTGTCCTGTTCTGCGGTGGCCTGGGCATGCGGATGCGCGATGGCATCACCAACGCTCCGAAGCCCATGGCGATGGTCGGAGAGCGTCCGCTGCTCTGGCACGTGATGCGCTACTACGCACATTTCGGGCACACAGAATTCGTGCTGTGCCTGGGCTACGGCGCCTCGGCAGTCAAGGATTTCTTCCTGAACTACGACGAGACGAGGTCCAACGACTTCGCCCTGGAGAACGGCGCACGCGAGGTCAAGCTGTTCAGCACCGACATCTCCGACTGGAAAATCACGTTCGTTGACACCGGGCTCAATTCTCCGATCGGCGAGCGGCTGCGCAGAGTCCGTCGTTTCGTCGACGGCGAGGAGATGTTCCTGGCCAACTATGCAGACGTCCTCACGAACACTTATCTTCCGCACATGATCGAGCGGTTCGAGGCCAGCAGCGCGGTGGCCTGCCTGCTCGCGGTGCCACCTCAGTCCTCCCACCACGTGGTGGACATTGACGACGACGGTTTCATCACCCAGGTGACCCCCATGCGGGACCTCCGTCAGTGGGAGAACGGCGGCTATTTCGCACTCCGGCCAGCGATCTTCGATTACCTTAACGAGGGCGAGGATCTCGTCGAGAACGTGTTTACCCGGCTGGTCCCGCAGCGACGCGTCCTCGCCTACCCGTGCAAGGACTATTGGTCACCTGCCGACACCGTCAAGGAACGCGCGCAACTGGATGAGATGTACCACCAGGGGAACTGCCCCTGGATGGTATGGGACCCGGAACGGTCGGGCGTGATCGCGCCGTCCCTCCTGCCGTCAGGGTGACCGGGGCATGCTCCCATTGCAATTGACGACCCGCTCGCCCGGACCGCTATCGGTGCTTGCGATCGGCGCGCACCCGGATGACATCGAGATTGGCGCCGGCGGCCTGCTGCTCAGTCTCGCCGAGCGCCAGGGGGGCCTGCGGGCCGATTACGTGGTGCTGACCGGGTCGGCCGAGCGCCAGCTTGAAGCCCGCAGCGCGGCCAGCGCCTTCCTGCCGGGCGCGGAGGTGACCGTGCGGCTGTACGACCTGCCTGAGGGCCGGCTGCCCGCAGCCTGGGGCCAGGTGAAAGACGTCCTGGAAGAGATAGCCGCCTCCGGCGCGCCCGACCTTATCATCGCGCCGTCGTCGGGCGACGCACATCAAGATCATCGCAGCATCGGCGAGATCGTGCCCACGGTATTCCGCGACCAGCTTTACCTGGCCTACGAGATCCCGAAATGGGACGGCGACTTCGGCCGCCCATCGACGTATTTCCCGATGACGGCCGATACTGCCCGGCGCAAGATCGAGCTCCTGCACAAGTGCTTCCCATCCCAGCGGCGCCGTGACTGGTGGGACGACGAGGTCTTCCTCGGCCTCGCCCGGCTCCGCGGCATGGAGTGCCGCGCGCCCTACGCCGAGGGCTTCAGCTGCGCTAAGTCGCTGATCCGCTGCGATCTCTTATCACCTGATACGGCATTGGAAATGGGGGAACCCGCATGACCATCTTCATCGACCCTGACCTGCCCGCCGACGCGCTACGGCAGGCGCTCTACGCCGGGAACCTGGTAGTCCTGACCCGGCTGCGGGCGGTCTCCGATTTCGTGGAGTACACCCGAGACCAGCTCGCCGAGCTATTCAGGCCGCATGACCCTGAACACGCGCACGAGCATTTCGATCCGGCCGAAATGGCCAAGCTGCTCGGTTACTGGAAGCCCCGCTTCATCCACGCCGACCGGTCGAAGAGCCTGGTCCGCGAGATCGTCGCCGAAGCCGGCCTGCCAGCTGAATATACCCACTACGACCTCCCGAAGCCGCGCACGTCCTTTCCCGTGGGACACCTCACCACCGGCGTCGCGTTCGCCTTCCCGTGGCACCGCGACGTCTGGTACAGCGCGCCTGCCCAGCAGCTCAACTGGTGGCTTCCGGTCTTCGCCGCCCGCGAGAACAATTCCATGAGCTTCGATCTGCCCAGCTTCGATCGGGCCGTCCCGAATAGCTCAGGCACCTTCGATTATTACCAGAACAACGCGAAGCGGCTCACCACCGCGACGCAGGTCACCAAGGAGGTGCAGGCGCGGCCCGGAGCGCTGGATCACAAGCCCGTGCATGAGCTTGTGGTACTCCCCGGTCCCGGAGAGGTCCTGCTCTTTTCCGGCGCCCAGCTGCACACCTCGATCCCGAATACCTCGGGACGGGCCAGGTACAGCGTCGATTTCCGCACGGTCGATGCCAGGGACCTGCTGGCGGGCCGGGGCGCGCCGCTAGTGGACGTCGATTGCTCGGGAACGGCGATACGGGATTTCCATAACGTCGCGAACGGCAGTGCCTTCGACGAGCAGCTGGTCACCGAGCTGTTCGGACCGGCACCGGCCGACGCGATGCTGGTGTTCAGCGGGGCGGACGCGGGGAACTCGGCCACCCCGGCCTGACCCCTGACCCCGCCAGTCGGCCGACGGGCCACCAGGCCCGTCGGCCGCTCGCGGTCAGGTCACCTCAGCTCTGCGATGGCTCTTCAGCCGCCCGGGCCTGGCCTCAGGGGAAGAACACCAGGAACGCGCCGGAGTCCACGGGCGGCGGGGGCGGCGCGACCGCGCCCGGGGTGACTTCGACATCCACCCAGCGGTTCTCGCCGTGGTCCTTGGTGTCGAACGTGTAGGGGTAGGCAAACGCCCCGTTCTGATACGTGGAGTTACCAGTGACCAGAGTGCCGAGGCTGTTGGAGATGCACGGGGCGGCGTCAGCCACGTTGGGCGCAGTCAGCGGCCCGGCGGTGATCCCGTTGCCTCCGGGACCCGTGCTGTAGTAGTAGACGTCCTCCGTGTAGAACTCCTGGCCGCCGCCGTAGTACATCGAGACCTTGTAGTCCCCCGCGGGAAGCGTGATTCCGCTGTACGCGCACGCCACCCAGCCGCTGCCCGCCGCGCCCGACCACGACGGCGCCGTGTTGTCGGTGCCCGCGACCACGGCCTGCGTGGCCACATTCCAGATCGCGCACCGGGACGGCAGCACGGACACGCCGGGAGGGCTGTAGAACCAGATGTTGTTCAGCGTGCAGGGCTGCGACAGCTTGAACTCGGTCCCCGAGGTCTGCTGCCCGGTGTCAATGCTGAGGGTGTTCGGGGGCGTCGGGTAGTTCGGCCAAAGCCGGTAGGACGCGCTGACCGGGGCGGTGTCGGTGACCTGGACGTCCATCCAGAAGTTGCTGGAGTTCGACCCGTAGGCCGGCATGTTGACGGTCGGATCCGAACCGGCCACGGCGAACGGGCCCTGGTCCACCGAGAACGGGGCCGGCAGCGTCCCTGACTGGTCGGAATAGGCGGTCAGCGGGCCGTTGACGATCCCGGTGCTGTAGGGCTCACCGCTGCCGAACTGATTCGAGGTGTCGGGGAAGCCGCCGGTGAACCCGGTCGCGGCGATGTAGCCGACGCCGATGGTCAGCGGGATCGGCGCGGGCAGCGGCACATAGTTCCACTGCCCGGCGGTCAGCGGGCCCGAGGTGACCGTGGCGCTGGAGATGAGAGTTCCGGTGGCATTGGCGTACGGCTGCCACAGCGCGAACTTCTGCGGCGAGGTGGACTGGCCGGTGTTGCACACCCACCACCAGTACCCGTCGAACCATATCCCGCCCGTGGTGACCTCGAACGCGACGCCCGCCAGGAACGGCCCGGAGTAGGAAACGGCGCTGGCAGGCCCGTTCGTGGATGAGAACAGCCGGTAGGTGGCCATCAGTCGAACCCGTTCACGAACGCGGCCAGCAGCCAGGTGCCCTTGGCCGCGTTATAGATGAAGCCGAGCAGGTCAGTCTGGCCCGGCGTGGTGCTGAGGGTGGGCTGCGGCAGGCCAGTGGAGAACTCAAAGTCACTGCCCCAGGTGATCGCGGCGGACCCGGCGGTGCCCTGCGTGACCTGGAAGACGATCTGCTGTCCGTCCACTGAATTGGACGGGTTGGCGACGGTGCGGCTCGCGGCGATGGTCACGCGGTAATCGTTGCCGAGCGAGGCGTCCACGGCGATCGTCGCCGCGTCGGTCAGTGCGACGACAGCGGGTGCCACCGCCGCCGATTCGACGATCGTGGCCTGCCCGGCCACGGCGGTGCGCGCCCCGGCGGCCAGGGCCGGGGAGCCCGTGGCCTCGGCCAGCAGTGAAACTCCCGCCGCGCCGACCGCGGCTACCCCGGCGGTCCTGGCGAACACCGTCCGGCGGCTCAGCCCCCGGCTAGAACCTGGCGCAAGCCGACGAGCAGAGGATTGCCTGGCCATTGTGCCTCGCCTCCCCCGCAGAGTCTGACCTAGCCCTGCCAGACACAAGACGCTCAGGCAGCCAATCTGGTTCACACGTCAGCGATGCAGCATCCGGCGTATGTCGAGCGGAGCGGACCATTTTCATCAAAAGCCTTTCCAGCTGCCACAGAGCCCAGCGGCCTTGACGGCCGCGATGTCGGCGGGCACCGACCCGCGGAGGTAGATGCCCAGGTCCTCGGGCGCGTAGCTCCAGCGGCCGTGGGCGTAATTGAACACGTCCTCGGTCGTGGCCACGGCCCCGGTGAGGGCCTCGGTGAGGATGGCCGCGTCGCCAAAGACGGTCATGGACTTAATGACCCTGGACTTCCCCGTGCTGGCCGATGGACAGCCGTCATGCACCCTGATCCAGATGGTCTGTGAGATCACGTGCTGAGTGGCCGGGGAGAGCAGGTCCCAGGAGGCGGCGAAGTTGCTGGCAAAGTACTCCTCGTTAAACCGCACGGCGGTGGCGCGAACGCCGGCCTTCATCCCCGGGCGGGCCGGGCTGGGCGATGATGCTGTGGCGGGAGCGGTCCGGTTCGATGCCGCGGCGGGATCAGTCTTGCCCTGAGCATCCGGTGCCGCGGCGGTGGAGTGCGGACTGGCGGAAGCGGACGCATGGCTGGCGGAGGGCTGGCTGGCCGAGGGCGCACTGGCCGCTGGCCCGCTGGCGGAGGGCGGGCCGGCGGAAGGCCCGCTGGCTGCGGACTGAAAGGCGGCTGGGCTACCGCAGCCGACCAGGCCAGCGGCCACCAGTCCGGCCAGAAGACCCTTAGGAAAACGCATTGTGCTCGCGGTCCTTTCGCTGCAGGTGCTTGACCCGACGCCTGCCCACCACGTGCGGCCTGCCGGCGGCTCAGGTGGGCGTGACCTCGACGTCAACCCAGAAGTTCTCGCCGTTGCCGCCGCTGGCATAGGTCAATGGGTAGGCCCAGGAGCCCTGGTTGTACGTGCTCTGGCCGGGGCTGGTGGCGGCGGACGTGCTGGGCGCGGTGACCGGGCCGGCGGTGATCCCGCTGGCGCCGGGGCCGCCGCCGCCCCAGTAGTCGATCGTGGCCAGGAACCAGGTGGACCCGCCCGCGTAGAACACCGCCACCTTGTAGTCCCCGGCGGGGAGCGTGACGCCGCTGTAAGCGCAGGCCACCCAGCCAGATCCGGCCGCTCCCGACCAGGTCGGCGAGGAGTTGTTGGTGCCTGCCACGACGGTCTGCGTGCTGACGTTCCAGATCGCGCACCTGGTCGGCAGCGCTGCCGCGCCGGATCCGGAGTAGAACCAGATGTTGTCGAGCGTGCAGGACGCCGACAGCCGGAACTCGGTCGCCAGGGTATAGCCGGTGGTGAGGGCACTGACGGCGCCCGGGAGCGTCGGGTAGCTGGGCCACAGCCGGTAGGACGTGCCGGCGGGCGGCTTCGTGTCGACCTGGACGTCCATCCAGAAGTTGCTGGCGCCCGTCCCGTAGACGGGCATGGTCACCGTCGGGTCGGTGCCCGCGACGCTGAACACGCCCTGATCGCCGTTGAACGGCGACGGGAGCGTCCCGGTGGTGTCGGAATAGGCCGTCAGCGGGCCGCTCACGATCCCGGCGCTGTAGGGACCACCGCTGCCGAACTGGCCCGACGTGTCGGGGAAGCTGTTGCTGAACCCGGTCGCGGCGATGTAGGTGGCGCCGATCGCCAGCGGCACCGGCGCCGCCAGCGGTACGTAATTCCACTGCCCGGCGAGCAGGGCGGCGGAGGTGACCGCGGTCTTGGCGACCAGCGACCCGCTGGCGGGCTTGGCGTACTGGCACCAGAGCGCGAACTTCTGCGCCGATGTGGACTGGCCGGACGGGCACACCCACCACCAGAATCCGTCCAGCCAGCAGCCGCCGGTGGTGACGGCGAAGACGACGCCGGCCAGGAACGGCCCGGTATAGGAAACCGGGCTGGACGGCCCGCTGGTGGTTTGGAACAACCGGTAGGTGTCCGGCGGCGGGGCGACGACCGTCGTGGCGAACCCCTGGACGAACGCGGCCAGCAGCCATTTGCCCTTGGACGCGTTGTAGATGAAGCCCAGCACGTCGGTCTGGCCCGCCGCGGTGCTCAGGGTGGGCTGCGGCAGGCCAGTGGAGAACTCGTAGCCGCTGCCCCAGGTGATCGCGGCGGACCCGGCGGCGCCCTGCGTGATCTGGAAGGTGATCTTCTGCCCGTCGGCCGGATTGGCCGGGTTGCCCATGGCGCGGCTCGCGGCGATGGTCACCCGGAAGTCGTTGCCAAGCGAGGCATCGACGGCGATCGTCGCGGCGTCGGTCAGCGCGACGACCGCGGGCGCCACCGCACCCTGTTCCACGGTCGTGGCCTGCCCGGCCACAGCGGCGCGCCCGCCGACGGCAGCCAGTGCCGGGGAGGAGGCGGTCTCCGCCAGCACCGATCCCCCGGCCGCCCCGACGGCGGCCACTCCCACCGCCCGGACGAAGATCTTCCGGCGGCTCAGCCCCCGTTCCGGCCCCTTCGGGAGCCGGTCGAGCTCAGCGCCCGCCTGGCCGGAACCCGCATCACTTGAACCTGCCTGGCCGGAACCCGGCTGGCCGGAACGCGCGTTGCCGGAACCCGGCGCTCGCCTGCGAGTCGGGGATTGCCTGTCCAATGGTGCCTCCCTTATCAGCTGAGCACGCGCGGCAGGTGAGGCCCTGAGAGCAGGGTCACACTGGCAGCAGCCGTGCTCCGGGGGGGACTGGTCAGCCCAGCCGCGGATGGCGAGCCACCTAAGGATGATTCGCAGCGCCGGGTCATTATCGCCTTCCCTAGCCGAGGCCCGGGCTCAGCCCCCCTTGGAGATACGACGCCTATGCGGCCAACCCGGTTGACACATTTCATCTGGCCATTTTCCCGGCAGGTCACCGCGACCAGCCGGCCATCCTCGGCCCGGAGCCCCCGGCCGCGCCGCCACGAGGCCAGACGACCGCCGTCACGGTGCCGCGCGGTCATCGCGCGCCCCGGGGAGCCAGACGGTCCTGCGCCGCGTCCTGCCCCCGCTTCCGGGCCGGGAAGAGCCGGGCGGACAGCAGGGCGAATTGATCCTGAAGGTCGCGCGCATTGGCTGCGTTGCGTTCCGTCATCGTCTGCAGGAGCTGCGCGTGAGCACCTTCCAGCTCGGTGAACTGCTTGATGAGCAGGTCAACGTCCAGCGAGTCGGCGAACTGATTGCATCCGGCCAGCCCCATGTCCGCCATCAGGGGAATGAACTTCTGCGAATAGCCGAGCGATATCGTCGGCTTGCAGAGCTTGAGGGCGCACATCACATTGTGATACCGCGTGGCGACGACCGTTCCGGCGGGCGCCATCACCCGCATCAGGTCGGTCAGGGAAGCGGCGGCCTCGGCGCCGAGGAGGCCCGGCTCGAGATCGGGCCGGGAACCCCGCACTTCGGCCAGGATCTGGTCGGCGATGGTCTTGTCGAACTTGTCGTCCCCCCCGAACAGCCGGACCCGGTGACCGGTGTCGACCAGCCACCCGACGAAGGACGCCAGCTTCTCGACGTAGGAGGAGTGGATCTGGTCCGCGCGCCGGCGGTCATCGTTGCCGCCGTGGTAGTCCATCACGCCCACCCCGACGATCTGCGGGTCACCGGGGTCATAGGGCGGCGTCGGCACGCCGAAGACGAGGTCGGGATAGACATGATCCCCGGAAGTGTCCAGGCCGCGCTGCCGCATCGCATCCCTGGAGTAGGTGTCGCGGTAGGACCGGTAAGCGGCTAGCCGTGCGGTCGAGTTGGACAGCCAGCGCGTGGCCCGCTTGTTGATGTCGTTCGCCCCGACGCTGAGCAGCGCCACTTTCGTCCCGAAGAGCTTCCCCGACGCGCAGAGCAAAAACAGCGCGTAAGGAAACCCCCAGGCATGCTGGGGCAGGGTTGCCTCAAGCGCCCCGGCACCGGGCACGATCACCACGTCGTGCCTGCGCACCCAGGACGCCGTCCGGGCCGCGTCGATGCCCTTGCCCAGCGCCTTGAGGAAGGCGGCCCGCGCGCCGGATGCCCGGTGCTCGTATCTCTGGTACCAGAACAGCGGGATGGCGTCGACGCCGTAGTGGGATCGGACCCGCTCGGGGCCGCCGCACATGGCGTCGACGACGGCATCGGGATGGGCATCGGCCAGGTAGGCGAGGACCGTCTCCATGGACGCATCGTTACCTGAGTTGCCTGAACCGAGGAGGCCGAGCAGCCCGACCCGGGGGGCCGCGGCGACCGGGCGGGCGCTCCGGCCGCTCATGTCACGGCCGGTCATGACAACCCGCCCTCCCGGCCGGCGACGGCCGCGTCGACCGAGACAGACGAACTGGTCTCCAGGCCGGCGACGGCCGCGTCCACCTGGCCAGGCAACCTGGTCTCCCGGCCGGGGACGACCGCGTCGACCGAGATAACGTGCTGGATCTGGCGATGCGGCACGGGAGGTACCGCCCCCACAGCGCGGCCCGGGGAAACCCGGCTGGCCAGCCACCGCACCAGGTGCCCGTAGCACTCGTGGCGGTCGGCGGCCGACAGCGGCGCCCGGCGGATCGCCGCGATGTAGGCCCATACGTACTCGGTGTGCAGCCGGACGGCCGGGTGCCGCCACGGGTCGGCCCGCCGCGGGTCCATGTTCGCGCACCGGCTGCGCACCGTCGGGCAGGCCCGCTCGGCCCGGCCGGGGTGATCGCGCCGGAAGTACAGCCACTCGGGGACCTGGTAGAACGGGCCGTTCAGGGCCAGTTCCGTGATGATGGTGCGGTCCGAGTGGTGGTAGCTGTCCTTCATGGCCGTCCGGCGGAGGACCTCGGTCCTCATGACGCCGCCGTCGTCATCTCCCCCGCTGTCGAAGAGCATGCTGCGGAACCGCTCCGGCGCCCGCGGCGAGGCCGTGGCCAGCGGATAGTCCAGCGCCTTGGTCACGGTGCCGGAGCCGTCGATCATCGCCGTCCACGAGTGGGCGAGCACGACTTGCGGGCGCTCGTCGAGCGCGGCCACGCAGCGCTCGAGCAGCTCGCGGCCGTACAGGTCGTCATTGGACGCCCACTTGAACAGCTCGCCCCGGGCCCGGTTCGCGACGAAGTTGTGGTTCGGGGCGAGACCGACGTTGCGCGGCTGCCGGAAATAGCTGACCCGGGAGTCCTGCTTCACGTAGCGACGGCAGATGTCGGCGGTGCTGTCGGTCGAGGCGTTATCCGAGATGATCAGCTCGAAGTCCTCGTAGCTCTGGCCGAGCAGCGCGTCGATCGACTCGGCGAGGTAGTTCTCGCCGTTGTAGACCGGGAGCCCGACGGTCAGCCGGGGTACCGCATTCATATTCCTCATCTCCTGTTCTCAAGCCTGAATCGAAACCGCGCCGGTCAGGTCGGGAAGGCCGGCGCTCATTCACCTTCGCTTTCGCCCGGCCAAAGTGGCCGTAGCGGCGGATGCCCGGGGGGCAGCCGCTCCAGACGCTCCCGCCGGTAGCGGGCCGCGGCGGGGCTGCGGTGCCGCCCCGACTCCTGGCCCGCCGCGCGATCCGACGGGCGGCCCGACCAGAACCGATGCCCGGCGGGCAGATGGCCCGCCTCCTGCAGCGCCAGGTGCAGCTGCCACCACCACATCACCGCGCCGATCCAGGTCGCGACGGCGGCGCCGTCCACCGTCCCCTGTGCTCCGCCGAGGACCGTCCCGATCAGGCCACAGCCGAGGAAGGCGACCGATGCCACGATCATCGCGCGCAGGCTCCGCCGCGCGGCCCCCAGGGCGTGCAGGCCCGCGGTGGCGCCGGCCGACACGCACGCGCCGAGGACGGAGATGGTGAGCGGCAGCACCAGCGGGTACGTCGGCCGCCAGATCGAGCCGAGCAGCCAGTCCCCGAGCCCTCTCGGCAGCGCGACCAGCAGCACTACGCCCCAGGCGAGCCCCGCCACCGCGAGCCCGCCGCCCACCAGCAGGCAGAACTTCCGCAGGTCGGTCGGCGAGCGGCGCAGGACCCGGGCGGCCTCCGGCACGGTGACCAGGGACATGCCCATGAAGATGACCAGGAACGGCCCCATCAGCGAGTTGGCGGCCTGCACGTAGCCGACCGCGGCCAGCCCCACGATGAGGCCGACACCGTAGCTACGCAGCTGGCCCGCTCCGCTGTTCGAGGTGTTCTCCAGCAGGTAGCGGGGCCCGAGATCACGATGCTCAGACACCCACCCCCACGAGGCTGACAGCCGGGGGACAACCCGGGCCTGCAGCGGCCCGACGGCTGCCGCGACGGCCGCCGCCGCGCCCCACACCAGGACGAACGAGAACACGTTCGCGTGACCAGTCACCTTCAGGAGGACCAGCGCGGGAACGAGCACCACCGTCCAGACGGTGTCGTTGAGGAAGGCCTGGCTTCCGCGGCCGAGCGCGAAGAAGGCATACCGCCAGCTGTCCTGCAGCAGGAGCCCGGGCAGCGTGAGCCCGAGCGCGAGGAAGGCGCCCCGGGCCGTGCCGTCCAGCAGCGCGGCCACGGCCAGCACGCAGGCACCGGACGCCAGGCCCACCACCGCGGCCGTCCCGGTGCAGCGCGCGACGGCCTGCCGCCAGGTCGGGAGGTCCGCGGCGCTGAACCTGACCATCAGCGGGTCGGTGGCCAGGCCGCGCGAGGCGTTCAGCGCGAACGAGTAGGTCACGTAGGCCAGGCTGAAGGCGCCGAACTGCGTGGCCCCGAGGGTGCGGGCCACGTAGATGGCCATCGCGAAGTTGGACAGGCTGGACATGCCCTGATCCGCGACACCCCAGCCCAGGCGGCGGACCCGCTGGCCCTGCAGCCGCCAGAAGTCCGCTATCCGCGACGCGCCAGGCCACGTCCCGGTCCGGGCGCCTGCTTCAGCCGCCATACATAACGCCCGGAGCGGTGACCGTCACGCGAGGCACCCGGGCGGCACCGGCATCAGTGAGCCTCTTGCATGGCGCGCGTGCCGGGCGGCGGGAACGGCCCGCTGGTCTGCCTGCGGAGCATCTCGTCGAGGAGGCCGGCCGACAGCAGCTCGCGGATCCTGCGCAGCCGCACGAACCGCGAGGAGGTGAAGTCGTCGTAGGTCAGCCCGTGGGCGGCGTAGGCCGCCGCGAGCTCGTCGACCCCTTCTCGCACGCTCCAGCGCAGCTGGAGGTCGGGGAAGGTCTCGTTCAGCTTGGAGAAGTCGACCCGGTAATTACGCAGGTCCGGCCCGGCGCCTTCGGCGAACGACAGCTTCGATCCGGGCACCGCGTCACGCACCATCTCGGCGATCTCGCGGACCTGGACGTTGTCGGCCGGGCGGCCGACGTTGAACGCCTGGTCGTGCACCAGTTCCCGCGGTGCCTGCAGCGCGGCCAGGAACGCCCGGCAGATGTCCTCCACGTGCACCAGCGGCCGCCACGGCGACCCGTCGCTCTCCAGGCGCACCTCTCCGGCCGTCACCGCCACCGCGGTGAGGTTGTTGACCACGATGTCGAGCCGCAGCCGGGGCGAGGCGCCATAGGCGGTGGCGTTACGAAGGTAGGTCGGGCTGAAGTCGTCGCCGGCCAGCAGCGAGAGCTCGCGCTCGGCGCTCACCTTGGCCTCGCCGTACGGGGTGACGGGGAACAGGTCGGCTTCCTCGCCGACCGCGTCCGACCCGGCCGCGCCGTACAGGCTGCACGACGAGGCGAACAGGAAGCGGTCGACTCCGGCCTGCCGGGCAGCCCGGGCCAGCCGCAGGGTCCCCTCCAGGTTCACCGAGTACGTCGCGGCCGGGTTCAGGTCGCCCAGCGGGTCATTGGACAGCGCCGCCAGGCATACCACCGCGTCGTAGGAGGCCAGCTGCCCAGCGCTGGCTTCCCTGGTGTCGCACGGCACCCGCGCACCGATGTCCTCCGGGCCGGGGCCGAGGTCGCAGCCCTCATACAGGCCGAGGTCCAGCCCGTCGGCCTGGTGCCCCGCCGCGCGCAGGAACGGAACCATGACGGCCCCGATGTAGCCGCGATCACCAGCAACCAGAACCCTCATCGCTTACCCCACAACCTTTCAGATCGGCCGGACCCGGGCGGCCAGACCACCCGCAACCCACAAGACCCGACGCGGTCAGGTCCTGATACAAACCGGACCACGAATTTCAGGCCAGATCCCTTAGTTCGTTACGTTTAGCATCTCCTATATTACTGTGAGTAACCATATCTCATCTCTTGCCAAGATCTCGGCCTTAGGACGCATTTGCGGTATCACAGCCGCCCTCTCGGCGCTCATATGCGCACACGCTCTCTGGCACGAGCGGGTCGGGCAGCGAGTCCAAGTCAGGTGATGTGATGAAGGTAGCGGTGGTCGGCCTTGGCTACGTCGGCACGGTGACGGCGGCCTGCATGGCCGCCAACGGCCATGACGTCTGGGGAGTCGACGTCGACGCCGTCAAGGTTGATGAGATCAGGGCCGGGCGAAGCCCGGTGGCCGAGCCGGGCCTGGATGCGCTCGTCGCGCAGGGAGCGGCCGGCGGAACCTTGACCGCGACCACGTCGTGCGTCGATGCTCTCGACCGCGCTGACGTGTCGCTCGTGTGCGTCGGGACGCCGTCCACGGCCCGCGGCGGCACGGACCTGACCTTTATCAGGCGTGCCGTGGACGACATCGTGGCGGCACTGCGGGTTGTGAGGCCGCCCGCGTCGGGGCACCACAGCGTGGTTATCCGCAGCACCGTGCCCCCCGGGACGGTCGAGGAGATGGTGGCCCCGGCCCTAGCCGATGGCCTGGCGGGCACCGACGTGGCCGTCGGCGCCGCGATGTGCCCGGAGTTCCTGCGGGAGGGCACCGGGATCGCCGACTTCTACGCCTCGCCGTTCGTGGTCGTCGGGACCGCCGACCACCGCGTCGCGCAGACCGTCACCAGCCTGCTCAGCTTCCTCGATGAGCCGGTGCGGGTGGTCGACGTCCGGGTGGCCGAGGCGCTCAAGTACGCGTGCAACGCGTTCCACGCGACCAAGGTCTCCTTCGCCAACGAGGTGTCCCGGCTGTTCCGGCTGCTGCGCGTCGATTCCCGCGAGGTCATGTCCCTGTTCTGCGAGGACCGGGTCCTGAACGTCTCGTCCGCCTACCTGCGCCCCGGCTTCGCCTTCGGCGGGTCCTGCCTGCCCAAGGATCTCCGGTCCCTGCTCCACCTGGCCCGGATCAACGGCGCGGACCTGCCGCTGCTGGCGGGCGCGCTGGCCACGAACGAGCTGGTGATCAACCAGGCCGTGGAACGCGTCCTGCAGTGCGACGCCCGTACCGTGGCCCTGCTCGGCCTGAGCTTCAAGATGAACACCGATGACCTGCGGGAGAGCCCGAATGTGGAGCTGGCCGAGCGGTTGCTCGGCAAGGGCTACGACGTCCGCATCTACGACCCGATCGTTAACCCGGCCCGCCTGATCGGCGCCAACCGCCGCCATGTCGAGGCGAAGCTGCCCCACCTGGGCCGGCTGCTCGCCCACGAGCCTGGCGAGGCGCTGCTCGGCGCCGACGTCGCGATCGTCTCCTCCACCGACCACGCGGTCCTGGACGCGCTGCTGGCGAGCCGGCCGCGGCACCTGATCGACCTGACCGGGCGGCTGGGCAGCGAGGTGGAAGCGCTCCACGGCTACGAGGGGCTGGGCTGGTGACCCGCGTCCTGATCATCGTCCAGAACCTGCCGGTGCCCTTCGACCGGCGGGTGTGGCTTGAGTGCCGGGCGCTGGTCGCAGCCGGCCATCAGGTCTGCGTCGTGTGCCCCAAGGGCAAGGGCGACCCGGCCTACCAGGTCGTGGACTCGGTCGAGCTGTACAAGTACCGGCCGTACGCGCCCGGGGGCAGCAAGGTCGGCTTCGTCACCGAGTACGTCTACTCCTTCCTCGCCACGGCGCGGCTGACCCTCAAGGCCAGGCGGTCCGGAAGGTTCGCCGTGCTGCAGGCCTGCAATCCGCCCGATATCTTCTGGCCGATCGCCCTGGCCCTGCGCGGCCTCGACGGCACATCGTTCGTGTTCGACCACCACGACCTGTGCCCCGAGCTGTATGAGTCACGTTTCCCTGACGGCCCGAGGCTGCCCTACAAGGCGCTGCGGGCGCTCGAGCGCCGGACGCACCGGACGGCGAACCATGTCATCTCCACCAACGACTCCTACCGGGACGTCGCGGTCACCCGGAGCGGCAAGTCGGCCAGCGATGTCACGGTGGTCCGTACCGGCCCGGACCCGGCGCTGCTGCGGCGCGGCCCGTCCTACCCCGAGCTGCGCCGCGGCCGCAAGTTCCTGGCCGCCTACATCGGCGTGATGGGGCCGCAGGACGGCGTCGATTACATCCTGCGGGCCGCCGACGTCGTGGTGCACAAGCTCGGCCGCGACGACATCGCGTTCACACTGATCGGCTCGGGCGACTGCTTCGACGACCTGGTGGCCCTGCGCGACGAGCTAGGCCTGGCCGGTCACGTGGAATTCACCGGCCGGGCGCCTGATGAGCTCGTCACGCGCATCCTGTCCACGGCGGACGTGGGCCTGTCACCAGACCCCAAGAACCCGCTGAACGACGTGTCCACGATGAACAAGTCGATGGAGTACATGGCCTTCGAGCTGCCCGTGGTCGCCTTCGACCTGCGCGAGACCCGCGTTTCCCTGGCCGACGCCGCGGTGTACGTCAGGCCCAACGACGTCGCCGACTACGCCGAGGCCATCGTGGACCTCCTGGACGACGAGCCCAGGCGCGCCCGGCTCGGGAAGCTGGGCCGGGCCCGGGTGGAGCAAAAGCTGGCCTGGAGCCACCAGGAGCGCGCCTATCTCGACGTCTACCGGCGGCTGCTCGGGGACGGCCAGGTCCTCGAGCGGACCGGGGGCTGAGGTGTGCGGGATTGCTGGGTGCTACCAGCAGGCGGACGGGCAGAAGCTGGTCCACGTCATGATCGACCGGATCGCGCATCGCGGGCCGGACGCGACCGGGACCTGGAGCCATGAGGACGACCGGGTGGCCGTGCAGCTCGGCCACCGGCGCCTGTCGATCATCGACCTCAGTGCCGCGGCTGATCAGCCGCTGTCCAAGGACGGGCTGACGCTCATCTACAACGGCGAGCTGTACAACTACCGGGAGCTGCGGGCGGAGCTGACGGCCCGCGGCACCCGGTTCACCACCAGCTCGGACACCGAGGTCGTGCTCGAGGCCTGGCGGTCGTGGGGACCCGCGGCGCTGCGCAGGTTCCGCGGCATGTTCGCGCTCGCCCTGCTCGATGAGGCCACCGGTGAGCTCGTCCTGGCGCGTGACCCGCTCGGCATCAAGCCGCTGTACTACCTCCCGCGCGGCGATGGCGTGGTCTTCGCCTCGGAGCTGAAGGCACTGGTGGCCGCGGTCGGCTCCGAGCTGCGGATGGAGCCGGGTGCCCTGGTGGCATCGATGCTGTACTACTGGCTGCCCGAGCAGCGGTGCGCGATCGACCGCGTGCGCAAGCTTCCGGGCGGCTCGTGGGCCAGGTTCCGTCCCGACGGCACCTTCGCCCTCCAGCACTACTGGCGCATCGCGGACGTGGCGGCGCAGGCCGCGGCCGGGCCGGAGGCCGACCTGGGCCAGGTGATCGAGGAATCGGTCGCCGCCCACATGGTGTCCGACGTGCCGGTGTCCAGCTTCCTGTCCGGCGGCCTCGACTCCAGCATCGTCACCGTGCTGGCCCACCAGGCCGACTCCGGCATCGACGCGTACACGATCGCCTTCCGTCCCGAGGATCAGCGGCTCGAGGCCATGCCCGACGACGCCGTCTACGCCAGGAAGGTCGCGGCGCGCTACGGGATCGGCCTGCACGAGATCGAGATCTCACCCGACATCGTCGGCCTGCTGCCCCGCATCGTCGACGTGCTTGACGAGCCGATCGGTGATCCGGCCGCGATCAACACGCTGCTCATGTGCGAGGCGGCCCGCGAGCGCGGGGTCAAGGTGATCCTGTCCGGGATGGGCGCCGACGAGTTTTTCGGCGGCTACCGCAAGCATCTGGCGTGCGTCCTGGCCGGGAGATACGGCCGGTCGCCGCGCATCCCGCGGGCGCTGGCGCGCTCTGCGGTCGACCGGCTGCCGGTGAGCGTGCACGGGCGTGGCCTGCGTTATGCCCGGTGGGCGAAGCGCTTCCTGACCTTCGCCGAGCTGCCAGAGGAGCCGCGGTTCCGCCGCAGCTACACGCTGTATGACCCAGGGGAGCTGGCCGCCCTGCTCAGCCCGGACCTGGCCGGCTATGTCGGCCAGGTAGTCGGCGAGCACCGCGACGTCTACAACGACAATGCGCTGGCCGACGAGGTCAACCGGATGTGCCTGGCCGACGCGCGCATGTTCCTGCCGGGCCTGAATCTCGCCTATACCGACCGGGCGAGCATGGCCGCCTCCGTCGAGGTGCGCGTCCCGTTCGTGGACCCGGTCGTGGCGCAGGCGGCGTTCTCCTTCGCGGGCAGCGCGAAGATCCGGCGGCGGCAGGGCAAGGTCGCGCTCAAGCGGGCGGCGGAGAGCTGGCTGCCGCGCGAGATCGTGTACCGGCCCAAGGCCTCCTTCAGTGTCCCGCTCCGGGCCTGGGTCCGCGGCGACCTGCGCGAGGTCATCGGCGATGTGCTGGTCGGCGGCGAGCTCGTGGAGTCGGGGATGGTGCGCAGGGAGCCGCTGCTGCAGCTCATCGCCGACGAGCAGGCCGGCCGCGAGGACCGGTCCAAGCAGATATGGCAGCTGCTGACGCTGGAGCTGTGGTACCGCCACGCACAGTCCATGGGCGTGGCGGCGGTGTGAGGACACCGACGCCGCCGAACGTCCTATCCCCCGTCGACCAGGGAACCCGATGAAGCAGATAGCGCAGAACTACAAGTCCGGTGAGCTGACCGTCCTCGACGTGCCGGCTCCGGTGTGCCGGCCCGGCGGCGTCCTGGTGCAGTCGCTGTTCTCGCTCATCTCCACCGGCACGGAGATGATGAAGCTGACCGAGGCCAAGCTGTCGATGGTCGGCAAGGCACGCGCGCGGCCGGACCAGGTCCGCAAGGTCATCGACTCGGTCGCGCAGCAGGGCGCGGTGACGACCTACAAGAAGGCCATGAGCCGGCTCGACTCCTACACGCCGCTGGGCTACTCGCTGTGCGGCGTCGTGATCGAGGTCGGGGCGGGCGCCGAGGAGTTCCGGGTGGGCCAGGTCGTCGCGGCGGCCGGCAACGAGCACGCCCTGCACGCCGAGTACAACTGGATCCCGTCCAACCTGTGCGTCCCCGTCCCGCGGGGGGTCTCGCCCGAGCACGCCGCCTTCGCCACCGTCGGGGCGATCGCCATGCACGGCGTGCGCCGGGCCGAGGTCCAGCTGGGCGAGACCGCCTGCGTCATCGGCCTCGGCCTGGTCGGTCAGCTGGTGGTCAGGCTCCTGGTCGCCTCCGGCGTCCGGGTGGTCGGGCTCGACGTGATCGGCGACCGCTGCCGGCTGGCCGAGCAGGCCGGCGCGACGGCGTGCGCGGCGCCCACCGACGAGGGCCTGGAGACGCTCCGGCAGGCGCTGGCCGAGATCTCCGGCGGCCGCGGGGCAGACCACGTGATCCTGGCCGCCGGAGGATCGTCGAACGCGCCCGTGGAGACCGCCGCCAAGCTAGCCCGGGACCGCGCGCGGGTCGTCGACATCGGCAAGACACAGCTCGACCTGCCCTGGAACGCCTACTACGACAAGGAACTCGAGGTCCGTTTCTCGCGCTCCTATGGCCCTGGCCGCTACGACGACCGCTACGAGCTGGAGGGCATCGACTACCCGGCGGGCTACGTCCGCTGGACCGAGCGGCGCAACCTCGAGTGCTTCCTCGACCTGCTGGCCGGCAAGGAGATCGAGGTGGAGTCGCTCGTGTCGGGCGTCTTCCCGATGGAGCGCGCGACCGCCGTCTACAGCGATCTCGCCTCGGGCGCGCTGGCCGCGGTCGGGGTCCTGCTCGCCTACCCCGAGCGCCCCTCCGACAGCCAGCCGCCCGCGGTGAGCCAGCTCATCGTCTCGAGCGGCCGCCCGGCCGCGGCCCGCGGCACCGGCGGCCAGCAGCTGGCGATCGGGTTCATCGGCGCGGGCAGCTACGCCTCGTCGATGCTGCTGCCCCACCTGGCCAAGCTCAGCGCCGCCCGGCTGGCCCACGTCGCGACGAACCGCTCGCTGTCGGCGGTGAACGCCCAGCGGCGGTTCGGCTTCACGACCGCCTCGACCAGCGCCGCCGCGGTGCTCGACGACGAGTCGCTGGACGCGATCTTCATCGTGACGCGCCACCACACCCACGCCGACCTGGTCTGCCGGGCGCTGGAGACCGGGAAGGCCGTCTTCGTCGAGAAGCCGCTCGCGCTGACCCGCGGCCAGTTGCAGCAGATCATCGACGTGATCGCCGCGACCGGCAACGACCGGCTCATGGTGGGCTTCAACCGCCGCTTCGCGCCACTGCTGGTGCAGATGAGGTCGGAGTTCGGCCAGCCGGGTGGCGGCTCGGCAGCCCGGTACCTGGTCAATGCGGGAGAGCTCGAGGCCACCAGCTGGTACCGCAACGAAGAACTCGAAGGATCCCGGTTCACCGGGGAAGGCGGCCATTTCATCGACACGCTCAGCTGGTGGGCGGGCAGCCTGCCCGAGGAGGTCTACGCGGCGCCCGGCTCGGAGCCAGACGACCTGCAGGCCACCGTGCGGTTCCAGAACGGCTCGAGCGGCACCATCACCTACCTCACGACCGGCAACCGCCGCTACCCGAAGGAGACGCTCGACGTCGCGGCGGGCGGCCGGAGCGCACGACTCGACAACTTCAAGCAAGCCGCGGTCTGGGCCGGTCGGCGCCGCAAGACCATGCGATCGCGCGGCAGCCAGGACAAAGGGCAGCGGGTTGAGGTGGCGAGTTTCGTCGATGCCGTGAGGACGGGCGCCCCCATGCCCATCTCGCTGGAGTCTCTGGTCGCCACCACCAGGGCGACGATCGCGGTGGCCGAGAGCCTGTCGAGCGGCCTTCCGGAGCGGGTGTGAAAACTCTCGAGAAATCGCGGCTCGAATGGTACGCGCGCCGGGTGGCCAGGATGTCGCCCGCTGAGGTCGCCTGGCGCGGCCGTGACCAGGCCATGCAGGCTGCCTGGAGCAGGCGGCAGGTGCGCGAGGTGGTTGCCGCGGCCGCGCCGCCGATGGCCGGGGAGCGCACGTTCACGGGCACGCTCCCGGCGGATACCGCGGCGCGGGTGCCCGAGGCGGCCAGGGCGGCCGTCCTGGAGGCGGCGGACCGGCTCATGCGAGGCGAGTGGGAGGTGCTGGGCGTCGCCCGGACCGACCTGGTGCGGCCGGACTGGTTCTACGACCCGGTCACCGGCCGGCGGTCCCCGCCCGACCGCTACGCTTTCCGGATCGATCACCGCTCGCAGGAGCAGACCGGCAACATCAAGCAGGTCTGGGAGATCTCCCGGCTGCAGCACCTCACGCTCCTGGCGACGGCCTGGTTCCTCAGCCGCGACGAGCGGTACGCGGACCGGGTGGCCGAGCAGCTGCGCTCCTGGTGGCGGGAGAACCCCTTCCTCTCGGGGGTGCACTGGACCAGCGGCATCGAGATCGGCATCCGCCTGATCAGCCTGGCCTGGATCCGGCGGCTCCTGGACGACTGGCCGCAGGTCGCGGAGCTCTTCGAGCACGACGACCTCGCGGTCCGCCAGATCCACTGGCACCAGCGCTATCTCGCCACGTTCCGGAGCCGCGGCTCGTCGGCCAACAACCATGTCATCGCCGAGGCGGCCGGACAGCTGGTGGCCAGCTGCGCCTTCCCCTGGTTCCCCGAGAGCGAGCGCTGGCGACGGAAGTCGACGCGGATCCTGGAAAGCGAGCTGGTCCGCAACACCTTCCCGTCGGGCATCGGCCGGGAGCTCGCCTCGGACTACCAGTGCTTCGTTGCGGAGCTCGGGCTGGTCGCCGCAGTCGAGGCGCAGGCCAGCGGCCACCCGCTGAGCCCGACAGCCGTGGCGCGGCTACGGGCGATGGTCGACAGCGGCGCGGCCCTGCTTGACGAGCGGCTGCGGCCGCCCCGCCAGGGTGACGGTGACGAGGGCCGCGGGTTGCTGCTCGACGCCCCGGCCTCCGGCCACTGGCCCTCGCTGCTGGCGCTCGGAGAGGCGGTCTTCGGGCGGCTCGGCTGGTGGCCAGCCGCGGCGCCGGGCGCGGAAAGCTCGATCGTCGGTGCCCTGGCCCGCCTGTCCAGTGATCCCGCAGGCAGGCCCGCGCAGCGGCCGTCCCGCTTCGCCGACGCGGGGACGGTGGTACTGCGCACTGCCTCGGGCCAGGGCCCGGAGATCTGGTGCCGCTGCGACGGCGGCCCGCACGGATACCTCAGCATCGCCGCGCACGCCCATGCCGACGCGCTGTCCGTAGAGGTCCGCTACGGCGGCGTGGATGTGCTGGCCGACCCGGGGACCTACTGCTATCACGGCGAGCGCGAGTGGCGTTCCTACTTCAGGTCGACGATCGCGCACAACACCCTGGAGCTGGGCGGGCAGAGCCAGTCCAGGGACGGCGGCCCGTTCCTCTGGCTGCGTCACGCGAACGCCAGGGAGATCGAGGTTCTCGACATCGGTGAGATCGCCAGCTGGACCGCCGAGCACGACGGCTACCTGACGCTCCACCCGCCGGCCCGGCACCGCCGCTCGGTCCGGCTGGACCGGGCGGCGCACGCCCTCGAGATCGTCGACGAAGTCGATGGCGGCAGCCACGACGCCCGGCTCGCTTTCCACCTCGGCCCCGAGGTCGAGGTGCAGCTCGACGGGACGTGTGCGGCGCTGAGCTGGCCCGCGGCCCCCGCGCCCGGAGCCGCCCGGCTGAACCTGCCGCCCGGCCTGGCCTGGAGCGTGCACCGCGGCGAGACAGACCCGATCCTCGGCTGGTACGCCCCTGGGCTCGGCCGGCGCGTCCCGGCCTGCACTCTCGTCGGCCGCGGTCCTGCGGCGCCCGGGACGCCCCTGACCACCAGGCTGGAGTTCATCGACGCGGCCAAATCGTACGCAGCCGCAGCTAAGCCGTCGGCCGTATCATCAGGGTGCGAATCCGGCGCGCCGATGCGGGCGGCGGCGGGGATCCGGGCGGAGGCCAGATGAGCGAGCAGGCGCTAGACCTCAGGAGGTCTGTGCAGATCGTGCGGCGGCACCGGATCCTGGTCGGGATCGTCGCCTCGGTCGGCCTGCTCGGAGGGGCCGCGTACACCGCTGTCCACCCGCCGATGCTCCAGAGCAAGGCGCTGGTCGTGCTGCCGTCTTCCATCCGCACCATGTCGACCCAGGTCGTGATCGCAGGCAGCAACCCCGTCCTGGCCAGCGCGCTCCCCAACATTGATCCGGCCCTGTCGCTCCCGACGCTGCGCAGCAGAGTCCAGGTCAAGAGCCTGACCCCCAACATCCTCTCGATCAGCGCCGAGGGCCAGACCGGGGCCCAGGCGGAGCACACCGCGAACGCTATCGCCGACAGCTACATCACCTATGTCGGCTCGGCGAACAGCCCGGGCGGACAGGTGCAGGCGCAGGTCCTGGAGAGCGCGACCAGCGCTACGGGCACGCCGCTGCCCGTTCACCTGCTCATTGCCGGCGGGGTCGGCGCCTTGGCCGGCGCGCTGATCGGGGCCATCATCGCGCTGGCGATCAGCCGCAACGACCGGCGCCTGCGTGAGCGCGACGCCATAGCAGATTCCATCGGGGTTCCCGTCCTGGCGTCGATCCCGGTCGCTCACCCATCCGGCTCCGCAGGCTGGACCAAGCTCCTTGCGGACTACGAGCCCGGCGTCGTCGACGCGTGGCGGCTGCGCAAGGCCCTGCACCATCTGCGCGTGGCCGAGGCGAATCCGGCCGGGCCCGGCGAGGGCAGCAACTTCTCCATCGCCGTCTTGTCGCTGTCCTCCGACCGCGGGGCGCTGGCCGTCGGCCCTCAGCTGTCGGTCTTCGCGGCCTCGCTCGGGATCCGGACGGCGCTGGTCATCGGCCCCCAGCAGGACGCCAACGCCACCGCCACGTTGCGCGCCGCGTGCGCCGTGCCGCCGCAGGCACCATCGGGGCGGGCGAGCGGGCTGCAGGTGATCACCGCCGACCATGGCGGCACCGACCGGCCACCCGACGGACGGCCGGACGGACGGCCCGACGCCACGCTGACGGTCGCGGTGGCCGTCGTCGACGGCCAGACCCCGCGCACGGCAGAGGTGATGCGCACGACTACGACCGTGCTGGCGGTCTCGGCCGGCGCAGCGACCGCTGAGCAACTGGCCCGCGTCGCCATCAGCGCCGCCGCCGACGGCCGCCAGATCGCCGGGATATTCGTCGCGGACCCAGACTCCGCTGACCACACCACCGGCCGTCTGCCGCAGCTGGCGCGGCCAGCACGACGGCGAATGCCGACCCGCATGACCGGCCCAATTACGGAGATCAGACGGTGAACGACGGAGAACGGGCAGTGCCGCTACCCCTGGGTACAGGCGATGACCTGCCCGAGCGCCTCTGGGCCTACGACGAGCTCACCGCTGAGGAGGAACGTCCCGCCGCGGACATCGCTGCCGGCTTCATCAGCCTGTCGTTCCTCCGGGCGGCCCTGCGGCGCAGTGCGCGGCTGTGGTGTGTCACGGCGGCCATCGGGCTGGTGGCCGGCCTCGGCGTCTACGTGAAGCTGCCTCCCGCCTACCATGCCCAGACGTCGATCCTGCTCACGAACAACCCTGATCAGGACCCGATCTCGGCGATGCTGACCGAGCAGACCGTCGCACAAAGCCGTGCGGTAGCTGCGCGCGCTCTGCAGAGCTTGAGGCTTCCGCAAAGCCTCGACAGCTTCCTCAAGGCGTACACGGTCACGACCCCCACCGACCAGGTCCTCATCATCAACGTCGGCGCGCCGTCGGCCAGCCAGGCGGTGCGCGAGGCGAACGCCATCGCCGCCACGTTCCTCCAGTTCAGGAAGCAGCAGCTGCTGAGCCAGCAGCAGCTCGTGCTCACCACGCTCGACCAGCAGATCGCGCGGTCCAAGCAGAATGTCGCGTCGATCAACGCCCGGATCACCCGTCTGCTGGCGCAGCCTGACTCGCCCGCGCGGCGGGCCAGGCTGAACGCCCTGACCGCTCAGCGCGGCGACGCGAGCAGCGCGCTGACCGTCCTGGAGGCGACCACCCGGGGCAACCAGGCGAGCACGCAGGTGATCACGGCGACGATGCTGAACGAAAGCGGGGTGCTCGACGCTGCCGCGCCGATCGCGCACTCGCGGTACAAGCTCGCCATCGTCTACGTCCTCACCGGGCTGGTCGCGGGTCTCGCGATAGGCATGGTCATCGTCGTAGTGCGGGCGCTGGTATCCGACCGCCTGCGGCGGCGCGACGACGTGGCCCACGCGCTCGGCGCCCCGGTCAAGCTCAGCACCGGTGCCGTGCGCATAAGCCGGTGGCTGCCTGGCCGGCGCGGGCTGGCCGCCGCCCAGGGCCGGGACGTCCAGCGCCTGGTCGCGCACCTGCGCGGCGAGGTGCCAGCAAGCTCACGGGGCGCCCCCGCCCTGGCCGTCGTTCCCGTCGACGACCCGCAGGTCGCGGCGCTGGCCCTGGTGTCGCTGGCCGTCTCCTGCACGGAGGAGGGCCGCCGCGTCGTGGTGGCCGACCTGTCCAGCGGGGCGGCCGCGGCACACCTGCTAGGCGTCAAGGAGCCCGGAGTCCGCGCCGTGAACGTGGGTAGCGCGCGCTTCGTGGTCGCCGTCCCCGACCGCAACGATGTCGCGCCTACGGGCCCGCTCGACCCCGCCACGCCGCTGGCGGATCCTCGGGAGGATGGGCGGGGTAACGGGCGGAGGCCCGCTGACCCACGGCGGACTGATCCGCGGGGCGGTGATCCCGCGGCGGCCGGCGAGGCGCTGGCCGCCGCGTACGCCTCGGCGGACCTGCTGCTCACCCTGGCCACCCTCGATCCCTCGGTCGGCGGAGAGCACCTCGCGACCTGGGCAACCGCCGTCGTTGCCGTCGTCACCGCCGGGCAGTCGACGTCGACCAGGATCCACGCCGCGGGCGAGATGGTACGGCTCGCCGGGCTGCCCCTGGTGTCCGGCGTGCTCATCGGGGCGGACAAGACCGACGAGAGCCTCGGCATGGTGGAGCTCCCGAGCCCGCCGGTGCCTGCCCACCTGGATCGAGGGACCGCGGATCGAGGAGTCACCGGCCGATGACCTCGCCCATCGCAGCGTTTCGCCCCAGGGCAGGCGTGCCGCCGCCCGGGCCGGTGCGAGCGCGCGAGCTCCGGGCGCCCGAGACCTTGGCGCGCGAGCGCCGGGTGCGGCGCAGGGTGGGCATCACGTGGGCCCTGCTAGTCCTCAACGTCCTGACCTTCTACCCAAAGACGTGGAGCGGGCAGCCCCTGGCCTTGCCGATCCCCTCGGTAGTCGGCAAGCTCGTGACACAGGGGGCGCTGCCTGCGGCGCTGCTCATGGCGCTGACCGTGAACCGGCGGAAGATCGTCCGCCCGAACGTGTTCCTCTGCCTGGTGAGCCTGCTCGTCATCGGGGCGCTCCTGACGAGCCTGCAGGCCGAGCACTTCGGCACCGTGTACCGGACCCTCAGGCTCGGCGGCTTCGTCGCCACCCTCTGGCTGCTGACCCCGTGGTGGGGCCGGCGCGACCTGCTGCTGGTCCGCTGCCACCTGGCGGCGATGTCCGTAGTGCTCGGCTCGGTGCTGCTGGGCCTCCTGATGGCCCCCAGTACTGCCCTGGCTGAGGGCAGGCTCGGCGGCGCGCTGTGGCCCACCCCGCCGACGCAGATCGCGGAGTTCTCGGCGGTTGCGCTCGGCTTGGCGATCGTGCTCTGGCTGTCCGGCCTGCTGTCCGGGCGCATCACCCTGCTCGCCCTCCTGGTGGCAGGAACCATCCTGGTCATGACGCACACACGGACCGCCCTGGTAGCCATGGTGGCGGGCATCATAGTCGCCGGCCTGAGCCTGATCGTGGCCAAGGCGCGGGTGCGCAAGCTATTCGCCGTGGCCGGTGCCGTCACGGCGATCGCGGTGATGACGCTGTCTGGCGTCATCACCGCGTGGCTGGCGCGCGGCGAGGGCTCGCAGCAGCTGACCGACCTCACCGGGCGGACCTCAGTCTGGACTGCCGTGGTCACCATTCCGCGCGACAAGTTCCAGGTGTTCTTCGGCTTCGGCCTGTCGAACAAGTCATTCAACGGCCTGCCGATCGACAGCAACTGGCTCGCTTCCTACTTCGACCAGGGGCTGTGGGGGGTGACCGTCTGCGCGGCGATACTGCTGTTCCTGCTCGTGACGGCCTACTTCCAGCCACGCAGCCCGCAGCGCGCCCTGGCCCTGTTCCTGGTGACGTACTGCCTGCTGGCATCGTTCACCGAGACCGGGTTCAGCGACGCCTCGACGTACCTACTCGAGCTCACCCTGGCCGCGTCCATGCTCGTGGCGCCCATCGCCAGCCGGGCGCCAGCATGAGAATCGTGCAGGCCCACAACCGCTACCGCTCGGCCGCCCCGAGCGGAGAGAACCGTGTCGTCGACACCGAAGCCGAGGCCCTCACCGCCCACGGGCACGAGGTCATAAGGTTCGAGCGCGACAGCGACGAGATCGAGCGCTGGTCCAGGCCGAAGAAGGCGACCCTGCCAGCCCGGGTCATCTGGAGCCGCGAGGCTCATCATGACCTGGCTGCGACGCTGCGCGCCCACCGGCCGGACGTCGTGCACCTGCACAACACGTTCCCGCTACTCAGTCCCGCGGTGCTCTACGCCTGCCGCGACGCGGAGATCCCGGTAGTGGCCACCATTCACAACTACAAGCTCGCGTGCGCCAGCGGTGACTTCTTCCGCCGCGGCGCAGTCTGCCATGACTGCGCCCATGGCCTTCCCGTCCAGGCCGTGTTGCGCGGCTGCTATCGGGGATCGCGCGCGGCCACCGCGCCCGTGGCCGTGGCCACGGGCGCGCATCGGCGGGCCTGGCGGTCGCTGGTGTCGGCCTACGTATTCATCTCAGCATCCCAGCGCGCCCTGCTTGGCGGACTTGGCCTGGCCGAGGACCGGGTCTTTGTCAGGCACAACCTCATCCCGAGGCGAAGCGCCTGGCAGGCGGCCCGCGAGCCGACGGTGGTCTACGCGGGACGGCTGGATGAGGCCAAGGGCCTGCCCCTGCTCATGGCAGGCTGGGACCGCTACTGCGCCGAGTCGAGTGACCCGGGGCTGCGCCTGCTCATTGCCGGAGCCGGGCCGCTTGACGGCGAGGTAGCCGCCTGGGCGTCGTCCAGGCCCTCGGTCCGCCTGCTCGGACAGCTCGACGGTGACCGCTGCCGCGACCTGATGTCCCGGTCGCGCGCTGTGGTGCTGCCGTCCGCCTGGGAGGAGACGTTCGGCCTGGTCGCCGTCGAGGCCATGGCCGTAGGCGTCCCTCCCATCGCGGCGGGGCACGGCTCGTTTGTCGAACTCATCACGCCCGGAGTCGACGGTGTGCTGTTCCGGCCCGGCGACCCCGCGGCGCTCGCGCAGGCCATCGCCGACGTGGCGGCACACCCTGAATGTTACGCGGCTTACGGGCAGCGGGCCCGTAAGACCTACGAGCAGCGCTTCGACCCGGAGCGCAGTCTCGACCAGCTACTGGAAATCTACCGCTATGCGACCGAGCATCCTATTTTGTAAGGAACGCCCACGAGTGCCTGCGGGGCACCCTTTCGGCGGGTTAATATCGGCTTGGACAAGGAGGGCTTCATGAGTAACCCGGTCAGCGGCCAGGACATCGCCTCCGGCGACGACTCGGCCGCCCGGTTCTATAAGAAGGACTTCTGGAGCAAGGAGCATGTCAAGTTCGCCCGGCCGCACTACAGGATGGAAAAATCCGCCAGGATCATAACCAGGCTAGCACGAGGACGAGAGTGCACCCTTCTCGATGTTGGCTGCGGGCCGGGCACATTGATGCAACTGCTGCCCCGGAATATTCACTATTACGGCATTGACATTGCCATACAGGAACCAGCGGACAACCTGATAGAAGCCGATCTTCTTGAGGCCCCGATCAGGTTCGGCGACCAGAAGTTCGACATCATTCTGGCGCAGGGCGTCTTCGAATACCTGGGGCGCTTCCAGGATCAGAAATTTGCCGAGATAGCACAGATACTGAACGGCAGCGGCACCTTCGTCGTGTCGTACATCAACTTCGGCCATCGCGCCAGGGAGATCTACAGGCCGTACAGCAACATCCAGTCCTTCGACGATTTCAGGAAGAGCCTATCGCCACATTTTACTATCAATAGGTACTTCCCGGCCTCGCACAACTGGAATCACGGCCAGCCTAACCGCAAGCTGGTCAAAGCCGCCAACATGCACGTCAACGTCAACATCCCGCTTATCAGCCCGGTCCTGGCTGTTGAGTATTTCTTTATCTGTTCTTCGCGGGCCGCTGCTCCAGGGCCCGGAGCCAGCCCTAGCTAAGGTATCCCCATCCGCTACCAACGCGCCGGACGGCGGTGGCCGGCCTGCGCCGGAATCTTATGAATAGCCGGACTACTCGATTGCCGCAGCGACTGATTGACCCCGACCGGCTGCACCTGTGGCCCATCGCCTGGACGCTGTCGGTCTGCCTGGCGGCCGCAGCGATCGGCCTGGGGGGCCCGGCGCTGCTCGCGCCTCGGGGCCCTAACTTCATGGCGGCGCCGCACCTGACGGCCGCGGGACCTGCCGCACCGCCCGTCAGGGTGTGCGGAAACCAGGCGATCCTGGGCGGTGGGCCCTCATCTGCCCCGCGCGGATCGGTTATCGTCCCGGCCGGTGACGACTCCGGCGTTGACTGGAGCCGGGCTCATACGACCTACTGGCTGGCGCCAGGCACGCACACCCTCGGCCCGGGACAGTACACGCAGGTGGCTCCAGGCTCCGGGTCCACCTACCTCGGGGCGCCGGGCGCCATCATCGACGGGAGGCATACGAACTTCTATGCCTTCGGGGGAAATGCCACCAGGGTAACGATCAGCTATCTCACGATCCGGGACTTCGGTACCGATGGCGGTAACCAGAACCAGGGCGTCGTCAACCACAATTCGGCGGGCGGCTGGACGATCGACCATTCGACGCTGATGGGCAACGCCGGGGCGGGCGTCATGCTCGGAACTAATAACACGCTCTCCTACGATTGCCTCGAGGACAATCAGCAGTACGGGTTCAACGCCTACTCGACGACCGGGCCCGCCGACCTGGTTATCGATCATAACGAGATCGCCGGAAACGACACACACAACTGGGAGTCACACGACCCTGGATGCGGCTGCACCGGCGGCGGGAAGTTCTGGGACGTCGATCGTGCCCTCATCATCGACAACTGGGTGCACGGCAACCATAGCGTCGGGCTGTGGGCCGACACGAATAACCGGAGCTTCGACATCGAGGGCAACTACATCGACGCCAACTACGACTCCGGCCTGATCTACGAGATCAGCTACAACGCCCTGGTCAGGGACAATACCTTTGTCCGCAACGGCCTGGTGGCCGGCCCGAAGAACCCGGGATTCCCCACGGGTGCCATCTACATATCGGACTCGGGATCAGATGGCCGGGTACGCGGGAGCTACGCCAGCAAGCTGTCGATCACGGGGAACACCTTCATCGACAACTGGGGCGGCGTGATCCTCTGGGAGGACGCCAACCGGTTCTGCAACTCTCCCGCCAACACCAGCACCGGCGACTGCACCCTGGTCAGCCCGGGGGTGGTGACGGTGAGCTCTTGCAACGCCGCCAACATAGCTCACCGGCCCTACTACGACGACTGCAGGTGGAAGACGCAGAACGTGTCGGTCGACGACAATGTATTCGACTTCAGCCCGGCCGACATCGGCCCGTCCTGTACAGTGCAGAATTACTGCGGATTCCAGGGACTTTTCTCAGAGTACGGAAGCTATCCTGCGTGGAGCCCGTATAAGGGAATGGCGGTAGAGAATCACGTCACGCTGGACCAGGACAATCACTTTATCTCGAATACCTACAATGGCCCATGGCGGTTCATGATCCACCAGCAGGGCAACGTGGTGAGCTGGGCAACCTGGCGGGGAAACCCGTTTGACCAGGACGCGGGCAGCACGCTCAACCCCACGTGGAGGCTGACCAGCCCGCAGGCAGCCTACGACACGAGTTCAAGTAAGAGCGGCGGCAGTTAGCCCCCGCTGGGCCCGACGATATCGCCTGGCACCGGCGCTGACCTCGGCGCTGGCGGCGGAAGGGATGCCTGGTGAAGGTCAGCAGTGTTCCGCGCATTGCCGGTGCGCTCCTGTTCACGCCCACTCCGCACGTGGACGAGCGGGGCTTCTTCTGCCGCACCTTCGACTCGGAGGTCATGCGCGACGCCGGGATCGACCCGGGCGGGTTCGCCCAGGACAGCCTCTCCCGCTCGGCGCGCGGGGTGATCCGAGGCCTGCACGTCCGGCGCGGGGATGGAGAGGCGAAGCTCGTGCGATGCTCGTATGGCGCGATCTTCGACGTGGTCGTCGACCTGCGGCCCGCCTCGCCCACCTACCGCTGCTGGGAGAGCTTCGAACTGCGTGACGATGAGCAGGTCTCGCTCTACGTGCCGGCCGGCTGCGCGCACGGGTTCCAGGCCCTCACCGACCCGGCGGACGTGTCCTATCGCATCGACCGCGCCCACGACCCCGCCGAGGACGTGTCGATTGCCTTCGATGATCCCGAACTGGCTATCCCCTGGCCGCTTCCCGCCGCCGCCGTCTCGCCGCGGGACCGGATCGCCCCGCCGCTGGCCGACGCGACGAGGCTGCTGGCCTGAGCGAGGGCGGGTGCGAGCTTCGCGCTGCTGGCGGACGCGGGTGATCTACGGGATGCGCAGCCAGCCCGCCCCCGCCTGACCGGCCAGGCAAACCGCGCCGAGCACCCGGGGTTTGCGTTTGGCATGCACCTGCCCGCATCGGGTACAGGTGAAAACGTCTATGGCGAGATTCCGCGGAATGCGTGCTGTCACGGGCGCCGGGCGAGGCGGCCCGGCGGCCGGGCATTGCGTCAGCCAGGGACGCAGGTGATGCGGCAGCCGCCACGCTGGCTCTGGCCGCGCCGACTGGCGTTGCTCGTGGCGAGCGCGGCCGGGCTGGTCGGGGTGGCGGCGGTCGCGATCGTGGTGGCGCTCCTGGTGACTCCGATGCAGACCGTGACGGTGGCCGGCCAGGTGATCAGGCTCGGTACGACCGCCCCCCGGCTGAGCACATCGGGCCCGGGTGAGGTCGACCTGTTCGGCCAGAGCCTGCCGACCATCATGCGCTTCACGGGCCCGGTACGGCCCAGGCTGGAACTCGCCCAGATCACCATCGACAGCGAGCTGGCCAACTTTGCCCAAGGCGCAAGCCCTCGCAGCGCCACTCACCTGCTCGGCACCAGGCTTAATCAGGGATGGATGCGCTATTTCGCCTGGGAGGGCGCGATCGCCGGGCTCACCGCGCTGACCATCACCGGCGCCGTCGCCGGCTGGCGCAGGCTTCCCGCCGGCCCGACGGCGCAGCTGCTGGTGGCCGGGTTTCTTCTCACCGAGGTCGTCAACCTGGGGGCCATCGGCCTGGCCGCCCATAGCGCGCAGAACGCGCTGCGCCAGGTGCGGACGCTGAATCAGCTGGTGGGCAGCGAGCCGGCCCCGCCGGCGGCCAGCGCTGACGGGCCGCCGCTGCCCGGCATCCAGGCGGTGGTGATAGGCGATTCCACGGCGGCCGGGGCCGGGCTTCCGCTCGTTACCGACCCGTCCGTGGTCGATCGGGCCTGCGGCCGCAGCTCAGAGTCCTACGCCGAGGACCTGGCCCGGGCCGACAACTGGAAGGTCATGAACCTCGCCTGCAGCGGTGCGACCATCCTGCGCGGCGTGCTCGGCCCGCAGCACCACTATGGGTACGGGCTGACCGTTCCGGCGCAGCTGGACGCCGCCGTGCGGGCCCCGGGGGCCACCGTGGTGATCGTGAGCGTGGGCGCGGATGATCTGCAGTGGTCGGCGATCGTCGAGTACTGCGCCACCGCGCCGCACTGCGACGACCGCGCGTCGGCCGCGTACTTCCAGCAGAAGCTCGCCGCATTCAGCAAGGACTACTTTCAGCTGCTCAGCCAGCTGACCACCTTGCGCGGCGGCCCGAGCGTGATCATCAACAGCTACTACGATCCGTTCGGCACTGATCTCAGCTGCGTGGCCGGGCGGGGCCTTACCGCGGCTAAGGTCCGCATTCTGAATTCGCGGCTCGCGACCTTGAACAAGGTCCTGTCGACGGGGGCAGCCGAGTTTGGTTACGCCTCCGTACAGCCCAGCTTCGCTGGCCATCAGCTCTGCTCGCCGCAGCCCTATGTGCAAGGCCCCGGCGCCCTGGCGCCCTTCCACCCGACGGCGGCCGGGCAGCTGGCCATCGCGCTGGCCGATCAGGTCGCGCTGACGCACCAGTCCGGCTCCCCCGCCACCCCCCAGCCCGCCGACGGGAGCACCGGCGTCCGTCACTAGCTGACCGCCGCCCGGCGCGGCCGGGCGGGACGTGAAGGTGCAGGCCGCGGCCATTCCTCCTACCGTTGAGGACATGTCACCGCCAAACGCCGGTACGGCCATTACCGACCAGGCCAACGAGGCCCCTGCCGAGCGGCGGAGCTGGCCGAAGGCCCTGGGCGCTGCCTACAGTTCTGCGCTCGATCGCAGGCCGGTAGCGCTGGCCGGGCTGGGGGCCGCCTGCATCTCTGCCTCGGCCGTCCTGGTCAAGCTGGCCGACACGGGCACCGCCACGGTCGCGTTCTACCGCTGCGTGCTCGCCGTGCCGGCGCTCGCCATCATCGCTGCGGCGGAGCAGCGCAGGCACGGGCCGCGCGGGCTGGCCGCCCGGCGCAGTGCCCTCTTAGCCGGGCTGTTCTTCGCGGTCGATCTCGTCCTGTGGAACCATGCGATCGCGGCGGTCGGAGCCGGCATCGCGACGGTACTCGGGAACCTGCAGGTGCTCTTGGTCGCCGCGGCGGCGTGGGCACTGTTTCGGGAACGCCCCGGACGGAGGGTCGTGATCGCCCTGCCGGTCGTCATGACTGGCGTGGTGCTGGTATCCGGGCTGGCCGGCGGCAACGTGCGAGGAGCCCACCCGCTGGCCGGGATCATCTACGGGCTGGGCACATCGATCGCTTATGCCGGCTTCCTGATCATCCTGCGCCGTACCTCAGCTTCCACGCCGCACGTCGCCGGGCCGCTCGCGGACGTCACCGCAGGCGCGGCGGCGGGCGCCCTGCTGCTCGGCCTGACCTTCGGCGGACTGCAGCTGGCCATTGGCTGGCCGGCCTTCGGCTGGCTGCTGCTGCTCTCGGTGACCAGTCAGACGGTCGGCTGGCTGCTCATCACCTCGTCGCTGCCCAGGCTGCCCGCCGCTATCTCCTCGCTCACGCTGCTGCTGCAGCCGGCCGCGGCGATGCTGCTGGCGGCCGCCGTGCTCGGCGAGGAACCAAGCGTCGTCCAGATCGCCGGAGCCGTGCTGGTCTGCTGCGGCGTGCTGGCGGCGGCCAGCCGAACTCCCGCCGACCGCGCCGCGCTGCCTGCCGCCCCGGCGTCCGCAGCTGGCCGTCCAAGCGGGACAGGCCCGACGAATGCGGTGTAGCGTCACGCGTCAGGAGGAACTACCCAGCCCAAGAGGGGGGAACATGCATCTCAGGATGAAGCTCGGGGCCCTAGCCGCGGCCTGCGCTGCCTCATTCGCGCTGATGGCGGTACCGGCCATGGCGAGTACCCACGTGTCGACCACCGGCCCGGAAGTCGTTTTCGGCGCCCTGCACAACAAGGCAGCCTGGATCCAGGCGTCGAAAGCAAACCCCAGGGTCCCAGTGAAATTCCGCGGGGTGGTTCGCACTCGCGGGGTCGTCGGCCTGGCCAGCTCCTCGTCAAAGACCCACTTCATCAGCACCGCGGCCGGCAAGTTCACGGTGCGGATCATCAGGAGCCATCAGAGCTTCACCGTAGTGAACCCGAGGATCTGCCGCGGTGCAGACACGATAGCCCTCACGTTCGCCGTGAACGGCGCAAAGAGCACCGGCGCGTTCGCGGGCGCTAGCGGCCGCGGCGCGGGCCGCGTCATATTCGCGTTCAACTACCCGAGACGGCCCAGCGGCAAGTGCAACTACAGCAACAGCGCCACGCCTTCCAAGCACGGAGCGCTGATCAGTTTCCGGCTCATCATCCCCGCCCTGACCGTGCCCTAACCGACCGCTGAAGACGAGGCCGGGTCCCTTCCGCGAGATTGCGGGACCCGGCCCGTTTTCGCTTTCAGATCATCCGTCTATTCGCGCACAGCTTGCCCACGCGCTCCGCAAAGCTGGCCCGGATCCGCCACCTGGCTTCCGGTACCGGGAGTAAGTACCTCCCTGGCTGTACCCGAGGTCACAGATATTGGCCCGGCGCGGCACCGTCTGTCTTCGACACGCGGGCTGATACCACGTTGGCCATGTTGATGACCACGCCATGGTCATCAGCCTCACGGCCATACTTCGCTTGGGTCAGCACCAGACTGCGCCGCTCGTCCAGAGCACGCGCGATCGCCGTAAGCGCCTCGCCCTCCCCGCTAAAATCCCCGCACAGCACCGAGACGTCCTCACCGCCCACCGGGTGAAATCGCAGCATTAGTATGATCGTGCCTGCCACTTTGGCTTCCTCCTCGCGCGAGCACAGAAGAACGTCTGCCCGGAATCGATACTCGGTATCAATCACGCGCCCAGGTGCCCTCATCCGGCTGGCCACCGCGGACCCAGACACCTTCAGTGTGCCTCGCGCGCGGCACTACCGGCTGGCACCCGACGGCGGGCGGAAGGCACAACGGCCACGCGGACATCCTCAGGGAGCGGATCGACGGCGTCACCGGCCAATAAGCACCGGCCCAAGCTCAGCGCCACTGTCGAGCTCACTTGCGGGCTCGGACACCCTTACGGTCAAGTGGGGCGAGGAACTCGCTCGCGACGCTCGACAATTCGATCAAGGAACGTAGGAACTCGGGCTGGAGGTCAGCTGCAGTTCGAACTGGTCGCGTCGTCGAAGCTCTTAACCGAGCTCACCACGCTGGCCGCGTTCTTGGTGACCGCGGCGATCTCCGTCGCGGAGGGACTCGATGACAGCGCCGCGACGGAGCTCTTGAGCGCGTCGACTGACGACGTGATGGCGCTGGTCTGGCTGGGGAAGTCGCTCTTAGCCGAGCTGACCAGCGCGGTGGCATCGCTTTCGATCTTCTTAACCTGCGATTCCAAGCCGCTGACCCCGCTACTGGCGTTCAGGCTCGTTAGCCCCTTGATGGAGTTCTCGAGGTTGGTTCGGTCCGAGCAGTAAGCCGGCTTACTGCTACCGCAACCGACCAGCGCAACCAACCCGACGACGGCGACAAGAGCCGCAAGAACGCGGGACCAAGCGCCACCTTGGTGGGCTCGTGATCTCTCAGACCCTGCGCTCATTCTCATCACACTCATTCTCATCGTGACCACGATCAACATAGCATCCGGCAGCCGGGCTGGCGGGTACCCGCCAGTCCGCATGCTTGAAGGGGCGGGCAGAGTCGATGATCTATCGGCACGGGAATTTTCGCAGTCGATTGTGGCTCCCAGCGCGACGCTCTCGGCGGCAAGTTCAGGATCGGCGCGGCCCTCGCCCCAGGCGACCAGGTCCTCCCCTTCGGCGACCTGGCTCATGGTGACCCGCCTCGGGTCCAGCCGCGACGGTGCGGCCATGCTCCTTGGCCTGGAGCTGGGCCGGGCTTGTACCCTGGCCTCGCCCGCTTCCCTCGGGGAAGGCTGACCCGGGCCGGCAGCACCGTCAGGTCGGGCAGATCCCGGGCGGCCTGGGATAGCTCGCCGTGCGTAGTAGCAGTCAACGTGGCATCAAGTCGCGCGTCCAGTTCATCGAGTGTCAGCCTGCCTTGCGCGAAGTGCTCACCCAGGGCCGCGGCAGCCGCGTCCCGGTCGGCATCGCCAGCGCGCACGTCGGGTGCTGGTGCCTGATGAACGCTTCTGTCCGCCTGGGACAGCTGCCGCAGCACGGCGGTGTAGCGATCCAGCGCGGCCCGGCCCGCGCCGGTGAGGGCGACGCTGGCCGGTGCCCGATTGCCGCTGGTCTTTCCCGTCCGCACGTATCCGGCGTGCTCCAGCTCGCGCAGGCGGGCGATCGGGCTGCCGGGTGTCAGCCCGATCATGTCCTGCAGCCGGGCGACGGACAGCGCGTCGCCGTCGGGCAGTGCCGCCAGGGTCGCGACGATGCGCAGCCGCTCCGGGTCGTGGATCAGCGGGTCAAGTGCGCCGGTGTTCATGGTCGGCCGGGCCTATTTACAGGTCGCCGAGCAGGTCGCGCAGCGCCCGGGTGTAGGTGCCGAGCGCCGCCCGGCCGTGGCCGGTGAGAGCGACCGTGGTGATGGACACGGTCCCGTTCCTGGCCTTCTCGCTGCTGATGTAATCGGCGTCTTCGAGCTTGCGCAGGTGGATGATCAGGTTGCCGGGGGTGAGCCCGATCATGTCCTGCAGGCGGGTGAAGGAGAGCGTGTCGCCGTCCGGCAGTGCCGCCAGCGTCGCGACGATCTTCAGCCGGGTGGGGACGTGGATCAGCGGGTCAAGTCCGTCGTCGTTCATGGCGTACCGTCAGGCGCGCTGCCGCCAGGCGATGGCGGCGGCGCTGCCCAGGAGCATGACGCACAGGCCCACGGCGGCGACCGCCCACGCCCCGGCCGGTCCGGCGAACGCGCCCACGATGCCGATGACGACGATCGCGAGGCCGGTAGCGAGCCCGCGCCAGTTTGCCCGTGCCGCCATGAGGACCGCCCAGGCCAGGCCGGGGATTACCAGCACCGAGGTCGGGTAGGTAGCGAAGTTCACCCTGGCGGCACCCAGCCCCACCATGGCCACTATCGCGGCGGCAAAGGCCAGCACCAGCACGGTGATCTCGCCCTGACTAAACCGGGATCGCCCGCTTAGCCCGGCGGTCGCGCGCCTGCGGACAGCGACCGTTGCGGCGAAGTTGACGACAATGAACGCAATCAGGACGGGGATGTCCGCGGCGGTCGGGCCCCGGTAGGGGTTCTGTCCGCGCACCGAGAGCCAGATCGCGCCGAGGGCAGCCAGGACCATGACCGCCCTGGTCACCAGCAGCCACGGCGGGGAGGGCTGAAACTTGCGGCGTGCCTGCTGAGTGGTCTGGTCCAGCAGGGCGGCGGCCTGCTCGGGGCGGAAGGTGCCGCCGTTGCCGGCCGCCGTGGTGTCAGATGTGTAGTTCACGGTATCTCCCCTCACCGACTCTGTGCCATAAAGTATGGCTCTGCTTTATGGTGCAAAGTCAAGGGTCTGAGCCCGAGAACTTTATGACGCAAAGTCAAGAGGTGGCCGCCGCTGCCTGCCCGGAGCACCCCGGAGCACCCCGGAGCACCCCCGGACGATTGCATTATGCTGGCATTAGCAGCATAATGCAATCATGACTACGTCGATCACGATCCGGGACGTGCCTGATGAGACCCGAGATGAGCTTGCCGCTCGTGCCGCAGCGACAGGCCGGTCTCTGCAGGAGTATCTACGCTCCCGGCTTATCGAGCTTGCCCGCCAGCCGGAGGCCGAGACGCTGGTAGAAAGAATCCGGGCGCGCAAGTCAGCTACCCGATCCGCGCTGTCGGCGCAGCAGATCTTGTCGCATCTGGATGAGGATCGCCGGTGACCCTCGTCATTGACGCGTCACTGGTCGTGTCGGCGCTGGTCGACGCAGGCGACACGGGAAGGTGGGCGGAGTCGCTGCTGGTGTCCGGGCCGCTCACTGCACCTCACCTAATGCCAGTCGAGGTCACCAACATCCTTCGCCGGGCAGCCGCGAGAGGCGAGATCACGCCCGACGTTGCCTCGATGGCTCACACCGACCTGCTCGATCTGCGGGTGGAACTCTTCCCATACGCGCCCTTCGCGGCCCGCGTCTGGGAATTGCGGGACAACGTCACGGCCTATGCCGCTTGGTATGTAGCGCTCGCGGAGTTCCTTGGCTCTAATGTCGCAACTCTTGACCTCAGGCTGGCCCAGGCGGGCGGGCCTCGATGCGGCTTCAGGACCCCGCCTGCGACGGACTAGACCAACAGCGACGTCTCGGAAATGATCACGGCCCGGTCACGTACCCGGCACCGGAGTGCTTGACGTTCCAGTCCCGGGCGATCATGGTCGCGTACTCCTCATTGAGCACCGGGTAGAAGACCGGCTGCCCGGGCAGCCACGGCGGCCATTCGCGCCAGCCCGACGCTTCGACGAGCGCGAGTTCCTCGAAGAAAGACGCCGAGCGACAGCTCAGCTACGTGCGCGGACTGCGGATCCGGCTGCTGGGAGACCGCGTCCCCTCACTCTTTTGCCGCTGCGGTAGGTGGCCAGCAGGGGCGCCGGGTCGGATCGTTTACCACAGATCGCCGCCAGTAAGCACATACAGGAACGGCACAAGCGGGATAAGACCGAAGATCCCCCACGCCAGCTTCCCGCCCGTCCCCAAGTCGGGCCGGTCGGCGGCCAAGTCGATCCACATCAGCACAACGGCGATGGGATGCAGGAAACAGACCAGAATCTCGAGAAGCTTCTTCATCCTTTGAACCTACCCGGACCGGAGGAGGCGATCCCCGGCACCCAAGGCCGTCAACCGTGGCGGCGCTCGCGCGCCGCGGAGGCCCGGTCGGCTGTACGCAACGGGCACGAGGGCATCGAAGCCTGCGACGTCGCTGGCGGTGATGTTCTCGCGCACCCGCTCCAGAAACCCGTCCAGCATCTGGGCGGCCCGGGCGGTGATGCCCCCGACCGTGCCGGGTGACAGCGGGATGCCGAACAGCTCAGCCAGCGCCTGCGCGGTGCGCTTCCTGGACAGGAACTGCCCGAAGTAGAGGTAGATGATGACCGCCGCGACCCGCGGCCCGTACTGCACCGGGGCCTGCGCACCCTCCGGGGCCGCGCCCCTGGTGCGGTGCCCGCAGCGGCATTCCCGCTCGATCAGCTGATGCTCAGTCACCTTTGCCGTGACCGGGTGTCCGTCCTGCCCGCCCGGCTTGCGCCCGGTCTTCTTCCGCAGCGACCGTGACCGGGGCGGCGGCTTCGCTAGCCCCTCGCCCGACGGCGGCATGGAGGAATTCCGTGACGTCTTCCTCAGCCGGTCCTGCAGCTCGGCGATCCGTTCCTGCGCCCGCGCCAGCTCCCCGCGCAGCGACACCACCAGCGCTGCCAGCACCTCAAGGACCGCGGCTGCTGACCGGCGGGCGCCCCAGGACGCCACCGGACCAGATCGCCACTGACCTGATCACCCGGTTGCATGATGATTCAGTGACCCTAAGTGAAGGGCCACGCGAGGTGCCGCGCGGCCCTTCGCGGCCGGGCAGCTAAGCGGCGGATTCACTAGCCGGGTAGCTAGCTGCCGGTGCACTGCGGGCTGGCCTGCACCAAGCCCACGGCCACCTGGAAACTGCCATGCGGCCCCGGGTAGTTCTGGAAGAGGGTGTAGATCTGCAGGCCGCCGCCGGACGGCAGCGCCGAGGGGTGGATGACCATGGCGTCACGTCCTGCGGGCCCCGTCACCACGCTACTCAGCAGATGCCGTCGCTGGCTCTGGCTGCCGCCACCGGGGTAACCCTGGCACGCCGGGTTCTGCTGGCCCGTGAAGGTGACGCTGGCCGGGACGCCGTCGGCGCGGAGCGTGCGCTGGAGTCCGGCCGGGTCGCGCAGCTCGCGGATGGTGACCTGAATACTGCCGTCCGTCTGCCTGGCTACTGTCCAGGCCGCCAGCTGGGCACGAGGCTCGCTGGCGGGGTGACTGGCGGGCAGTACCATGCTCACGGCGAATGCCGCCGCAGCTGCCACCCCCAGGGCTCCGGCCGCGCCTGGGATGCGGCGCCGGGCGCGCACCGCGCGGCCCCGCCGGATGATCTGCTCCACCGGCGTGTCCATCGGGACTTTGCCGCGCTGCTCCCGCAGCGCCGTGATCAGCTCGTTGTCGTTCATGACTGGTTCTCCTGCCGGGTAGGGATGAGGTCGTCGCGAAGCGCGGCCATCGCGCGGCCCAGGTGAGCCTGGACCGTGCCGGGCGCGATGCCGAGAACCTGCGCGGTGCCGGCGGTATCCAGGTCCAGGAACAGCCGCAGCGCCACCACCTGCCGCTGCCGGGCGGGCAGCCGCAGCAGCGCCGCCATGATCCTGGGATCCACCGGATCGCCGGCGGCCCCGCCGGCCGCGGGCCGGTCCGCGACAAGCGCCAGGTCAGGCACCGGGACCTCCAGGCGGCGCCGCCACCGCGAGATACCGGCGTTCAGCGCCGTGCGGACAACCCACGCCGCCGGGGCCGGGTGCCTGCTGACCGTGCGCCACGACGCCCAGGCCCTGGCGAACGCCTCGTCCACCAGGTCCTGCGCCGTGTCCCGGTCGCCGACACTGACCAGGACGGTCAGCAGGCACTCATTCTTTACTTCGCGGTAGAAGTCCGCGAAGTCCAGCCGGTGGGTTCTCACACCCTTTCAACGCGCAGGCGCCGTACGCCGGTTACCTGGCTCGCGGCGGCGCCGGCTTGCCGGCCCAGGCACGACGTCACGCCGCAAGCCTCCAGCAGTGGCCGAACCCCCGCTGATGATGGCGAATAGGACAGCGTTACCGTCCACCGCTGCCGCAGCAACCTAACCCCGCATTCCGCTGAACCTGACCAGATACCCCGTGTGCTGCCTGCTCATCCTGGAGCCGGAGGTCCCCGCCGGAGGCATTAGGGGTTTGAACTATCAGGGCAGAATTGGCCCCCGTCACGGCCGATCTGGCCGTTCAGGTAGCGCTATTGAGCCTTAGGACGGCCGACGCATTGTCGCCCGCCAGACGCGATAGGCCCACACGATGTTCGCCACCGCGCCCGCGAGCGTCAGCAGCGCCCAGCCCCAATAGCCGTAGGCCAGCAGGATGCCGGTCAGGCCGATCAGCCAGGCCGTGACCAGCACACGGATGAGTATCACGCTACGCGGATACCTGCGGTCGAAGCCCGTTGCCATGCTCATGATGGTCTCCCCCTATCACAGGGGCACGCAATAGTGTCCCTACCCATGCCAGAGGATCGAGCAAGCTGCTGAGCGCTTTCCGCGGACCGAGGGTGGATGGGCCCGGGCGTGGGCCGCTCTGGTTGACCTCGACGCTGGTGTGGCCGGGCAATAGCCAGGAAGGTTCAGTGGTCACTCGAGGCTATGGGTCGGCCCGATGGGCACGGAACGGGTTCGAAAGTGGCGGGACGCATCGTGAAGATCATCGGCGTATGCGGTGATACGTGGCCTGACCTGCGTGGGGAGCGTGGCGCCCCGAGCGCGACTCGAACGCGCGACCTACTGCTTAGGAGGCAGTCGCTCTATCCACTGAGCTATCGGGGCCGAGGTGAAAGCCGGGCGCCAGGCCGGGCCGACACCGGGCAACCGCATCAAGCCTAGCCGGTCGCTAGTGAAACGCGGGCGCCAGCGCTCGGTCTCGCGGCGCCACGTCGGCCTAGGGTGGGACTAGCCCGGCAGCCTCCGGCATGGTCAGGAGCGTTACAGTGCAGGTTCAGGACGTCATGACCGAGGCCTCTGTCACGGAATCCGCTACTGACAGCCTCCGTAGCGCAGCCGAGCGCATGTGGCGCCAGCAGACGGGCTCGCTGCTGGTGACCGACGGTGGCCGGCTCGTCGGCATCATCACCGAGCGGGACGTGCTCAGGGCCGTGGCGCTCGGCGCCGACCCGGACCGCAGCTCGGTGGATGAGGTCATGACGGCCGAGGTGTTCACCGTCCGCCCCGACATGCCGCTCCAGGATGCGGCCAGGGAGATGGCCAGGCGCTGGATCCGGCACCTGCCCGTGGTGCAGGGCGGCCAACTGCTCGGCGTGGTCAGCATGCGGGATGTCACGGGAATCTTCGCCGCGCTGTCGCCGGGCAAGGTCAACGTGGAACACGAATTCGACCAGCTGGTGCGAAAACGCCGCCTGGCGAGGATCGAGCACGGCGACCTTGACTAGCTAACAGCATGCTGAATGCGGCTGAAGCGGACCTATACCGGAATTCGTGGTCTCTGCAGGCCTTAATGTCCGATATGCGGTCACCAAATCTGGTATAAGTTAAAATGATCAAGCCGACCGAACCGGAGCACTGGTTGTTATGTAAATGTTTGCGAGTTATGTCCCGCCGGGGTGGGCCGAACGGAAGCCGCGGCGGGACCGCCGAACCGGGGCCGCAGCCTTGCGACCGAAACGGGCCGTGGCCGGGATACCTGCGCGCCTCGGTGCGCGGACTCGTCAGGGGAGCTCCATCGGCAGCGGCAGGCCGTCCAGAGCGTGCGGGCACGGACAGTCGCGTTCGGCAGGCAAGCCCTCGATGATCTTCATGAGCAGGTCCCGCAGCCGCGGCAGGTTGCCCGCGAACACGCGGAACACTTCCGCGTGCGTGACCCCCTCACCCTCCTCCACGCCCGCATCAGTGTCCGTGACTAGCGTGATCGTCGTGTAGCAGAGGGCGAGCTCACGCGCGAGCACCGCCTCGGGGTGACCGGTCATGCCGACCAGGGTCCAGCCCGCCGATGCGTACCAGCGCGACTCGGCCCGGGTGGAGAAGCGCGGGCCGCCGATGACCACCAGGGTCCCGGACTCGACGGGCTGCCAGCCCGCAACCCGTGCCGCCTCGATCGCCGCTGCCCGGCCGACCGGGCAGTACGGGTCCGCGAACTGGACGTGGACCGCAGCCCCCTCGTCGTAGTACGTTTGCGCCCGCCCGCCCGTCCGGTCGACGAGCTGATCGGGGATGGCCAGGGTGCCCGGCCCGTAAGAGGCGGTCAGCGAGCCCACCGCGCTGGGCGCGAGTACCTGGCGGACGCCGACCGAGCGAAGTGCCCATAGATTGGCGCGGTAGGGGATGCGATGGGGCGGGAAACGGTGATCCCGGCCGTGCCGCGGTATGAAAGCCACCCGCCGTCCGGCCACCTCGCCGATCACCAGCGGGTCGCTCGGCAGGCCGAAAGGTGTCTGCACCATCACCTCCTCGGCGGAGTCGAGGAACTCATAGAGTCCCGACCCGCCGATGACCCCGATGCTGGCCAGGGCGGCCACGGTGGTTAGGCGACCTTCGAACCGGACCTGGACGATGATCCCGAGGACGAGCTAGCGGGCGAGGAGCCAGACGAGGGCGAGGACGAGCCCGACGAGGACGAGCCAGACGAGGACGAGCCAGACGAGGACGAGCCAGACGAGGACGAGCCCGACGAGCCAGTCCCGGCGGCCTGGCTGCCCTTCTTGTCGTCCGAGCCGGACCCGCTGTCGCCAGAACCCGATCCGCCCCCGTCGGACTTCGACCCGGAGCCGTTGGCACCGGCCCGGCTGAGGTCCGCGCCGCCCTGACTCTTCCGGCTGTCGGTGCGGTAGAAGCCTGAGCCCTTGAAGACGATGCCGACCGGCGAGAAGACCTTTCGGAGCCTGCCTCCGCAGGACGAGCAAACCGACAGGGGGTCATCGGTGAAGCTCTGCACCACCTCGAGCCGCTCTGCGCAATCGGTGCAGGCGTACTGGTAGGTCGGCACTGGTTCCTCCTCGCGGCGTTAGCACTCGCCACCGTCAACTGCTAAATGTTAGCAACCGCTACGACAGCCGGATGATTCCTTCGGCCGGCTGAGCAACCAGCCGAACCCGCTGGTCGTGCTGCCCTGCCGGGATCTCGTCCAGCAACTCGCCATCGTAGAGCAGGGCAATCGTCGGTACCGAGCCGCCAACGCGCGCCAGGGCACGGTCGTAGGACCCGCCGCCCCGGCCGAGCCGGTAACCTCGCCAGTCGGCCGCGAGCGCCGGAACGATCACCAGGTCGGCGCGGGCGATGGCCGCCACGCCGCGGGCCGGCTCGGTCGGTTCCAGCAGTCCTCGCGGACCGGAGGCCATCGAGTCCGGGCCCTCGTATGACGCCCAGTCCAGGTCATTGTCCGGGCGCAGCAGCGGCAGGAGTACGTAGGCGCCGTGTTTCCAGAGGGCGTAGACGAGGCCGCGAGTGTCCGGCTCGGTCCCGATCGACAGGTAGGCCGCGACCGTGCCGGCCATCTGCGTCTCGGGGAGGGACAGCACGGCGTCGCGCAGCAACCGCCCGGCCTCGGATCGCTGGCCGCCGGACTGGGCCGCCCGGGCCGCGGCGAGCCTCTTGCGCAGCGCCGCCTTCGCGGTCCGCAGCGCTGAGAACTCGGCGTCGGCTCGGTCATCACCAGCCATAGCGGCACGCACCTCCCGGGCTGAGAGTAGCGCCGCGCCAGGAGAGTAGCGCCGCGCGAGGAGAGTAGCGCCGCGCGAGGACAACCGCCTCGGCCCCGAACAGGCCGGCTCACCGCGCGGCCGACTGGCCGAAAGGCGGCTAACTCACATGAAAACGCGTAACCCGCCTCGAGACGGGGTAACTCAGCGTTAAGGCCGCTTGGCCGGCCGGGCAGCTCAGCGCGAGGGCGGCTTGGCCGGCCGGGCAGCTCAGCGCGAGGGCCAGCCCCGCGGACGGCCGGCGTGGCCGCCCGGTGCGCCGGTGTCCAGGCACGCGGCAGCCGGCCGGCGGACGATGCCCGGCTGGATGGCATACTCAAGGTTTCGCCGCTTCCCGGCACCGACAGCGAAGCCCGACCGGGCCACGGCGGAATGAGCGGCTAACGGCATTCCCGGCCAGGACGGAAAGATTACCGACATTTACCCGGGCAGGTGGACTCGACGGCATGGCTAACTCCAAGGCGGTCACCAAGAAGACGGTCACCAAGGCCGTGATCCCGGCGGCAGGCCTGGGTACCAGGTTCCTGCCCGCGACCAAGGCGACTCCCAAAGAGATGCTCCCTATCCTCGACACGCCGGCGATCCAGTATGTCGTCGAGGAAGCGGTGGCTGCCGGGCTGCGCGACGTCCTGATGATCACCGGCCGCGGCAAGCGCCAGATCGAGGACCACTTCGACCGTAACTACGAGCTCGAGAACGCCCTGGCCGCCAAGGGCAACAACGAGGCGCTGGCCGAGGTTCAGGCCTCCAACCACCTGGCGTCCATGTTTTACGTGCGCCAGGGCGCGCCGAAGGGACTCGGCCACGCGGTGCTCTGCGCGGCCGAGCATGTCGGCGACGCACCGTTCGCCGTGCTGCTCGGCGACGATCTCATCGATGCCCGCGATCACCTGCTGCAGCGCATGATCGAGGTCAGGCAGCAGTTCGGCGGCAGCGTCGTGGCGCTGATGGAGGTCGAGCCCAGCCAGGTCTCCCAGTACGGCTGCGTGGCCATAAAGCCCACCGACACGGCCGACGTGGTCGCCGTGACCGACATGATCGAGAAACCCGATCCCGGCGACGCGCCGTCCAACTGGATCATCATCGGCCGGTACGTCTGCGACCCGGCGATCTTCGGCGTGCTGGCCGACACCCCGCCGGGCCGGGGCGGCGAGATCCAGCTCACCGACGCGCTGAAGACCCTGGCCAAGGCCGATCGCGGGTCGGGCATCGACGGCGGCGGCGTGCACGGCGTGCTGTTCCGCGGCCGCCGCTACGACACCGGCAACATGCTCGACTACCTGCGCACTCTGGTCCAGTTCGCGTGCGACAGGCAGGACGTGGCGGGCGAGTTCGTGCCCTGGCTCCGCAACTACCTGGACACCCTGCAGTAACCCCCCGATGACAACCGCAGCACCGCGTGGCCAGACCGCCCTGGAACCCGTCGACAGCTATCTCGCCGCCGCTCTGGCCGCGATCCGTCCGCTCGCCCCGCGCGAGCTCACCCTCGCCGACGCCGACGGAGCCGCGCTGGCCGGCGACGTCACCGCCGAGTGGCCGCTGCCGCCGTTCGACAACTCGGCGATGGACGGGTACGCCGTGCTCGCTGCCGATGTCGCCGCGGCCAGCCCGGATGCCCCGGTCACGCTTAAGGTCAGCGGCTCTGTGCCGGCCGGTGACACCCGGGCGCACCAGGTGGGTCCCGGCAGCTGCCTGCGGATCATGACCGGCGCGCTGCTGCCCGCGGGCGCGGACGCGGTGGTACCGGTGGAATGGACCGACGGCGGCACTGACCAGGTGACGGTCCGCCAGGCACCCCCCCTGGGCAACGCGATCAAGCGGGCCGGCGACGACGCGGCCCCCGGCGACGTGCTGCTGGCCGCGGGGACCAGGCTCGGCCCGGCCGCGATCGGGCTGCTCGCCGCGGCTGGTCACGGCACCGTCCTGGCCCGACCGCGGCCCCGGATCACGGTGATCTCCACCGGGAACGAGCTGGCCGAGCCCGGCACGCCGGTCGTGCCCGGCCAGATCTGGGAGTCCAACAGCGTCATGCTCACGGCCGCGGCCCGCCAGCTGGGCTGCCCGGCCCGCCGCTACCCGATCGTGCGCGACGACACCGACGCGGTACTGGCCGCGATCGAGGACGCGGCGGCGACCGCCGACCTGCTGGTGACCAGCGGCGGCGTCAGCATGGGCGGCGAGCACGACGTGGTCAAGGCGGCCCTGCAGCGCCTGGGCGCGGTGCGGTTCACGAAGGTGGCGATGCAGCCCGGCATGCCGCAGGGCTTCGGCACGATCGGCGAGAACGCTGTCCCGCTGTTCACCCTGCCGGGCAACCCGGTCAGCGCGTATGTCTCGTTTCAGCTGTTTGTCAGGCCGGCCGCCGATGCCTTGCAGGACCTGGAACCTAAACGATTGCCGGGTGCCCGTGCCGTGCTCACGGCATCGGTCCGATCACCGGCGGGAAAGCGTTCTTTCCTGCGCGGGATTCTCGATCCTGAACGCGGGACGGTGCGACCGGTCCTCGGCCAGGCCTCGCATCAGCTTGCCTCCCTGGCGAAGGCCAACGCCCTTATCATCGTTAAGGAACGGTTTACCGAGATGGCTGAGGGCGAGATTGCTGATGTGCTGGAGCTGCCATGAACGAGGCCGCTGACCAGCCCAGCCGCCTGACTCACCTGGACGCGGCGGGCCGGGCCCTGATGGTCGATGTCACGGGCAAGGAGGTGACCAGCCGTCAGGCGCGGGCGTCGGGGCGGGTGCTGCTCTCAGCGGCGGCGGTGGCCGCGCTGCGGGACGGTAACGTGCCCAAGGGCGACGCGCTCGCGGTCGCCCGGATCGCCGGTATCCAGGGCGCCAAACGGACCCCGGACCTGGTCCCGCTCTGCCACCCGATCGGGCTGCACGCGGTGACCGTCGAGGCCGAGGTGCACGACGATGGGGTCCGTATCGTGGCCACCACGCGCACCGCGGACCGGACCGGGGTCGAGATGGAGGCCCTGACCGCGGTGGCCGTCGGCGCGCTCGCGCTGGTCGACATGGTCAAGGCGATCGACCCGGCCGCGGTGATCAGCGACATCCGGGTCGAGGAGAAGCGCGGCGGCAAGACCGGCACCTGGACGAGGCCGTGATCAGGGCGCTGGCCATCGCCGTCTCCAACCGGGCCGCCGCCGGTGTCTACGCTGACCGGTCGGGCCCGGTACTGGCCGGGTTGCTGCGCGACGCCGGCTGCGAGGTCGACGGACCGGCGGTGATACCAGACGGGGACGCCGTCGAGGCGGCGCTGCGTGAGGCGGTCACGTCCGGGTACGACGTCATCGTGACCACCGGCGGGACCGGGCTGACGCCCGGCGACGCTACTCCGGAGATGACCAGGAAGGTGATCGACAGGGAGGTCCCGGGCATCGCCGAGGCGATCCGGGCGGCCGGCGTGGCGGCCGGGGTCCCCACGGCGATGTTGTCGCGCGGACTGGCCGGGCTGGCCGGGCGGACCCTGGTCATCAACCTGCCGGGATCGACGGGCGGGGTCAGGGACGGTATGACGGTGCTGTCGGCGGTGCTGTCGCACGCGGTCGATCAGGCCGCTGGCGGCGATCATCCCCGGGCCGGCTGACCGGCATCGTAGTATTCGCGCGTATTGATAATCCGACCGAATAGCGCGGCGGCCGGTTACCAGGGAATGATGGTGCCGTGGGACGGATGCGGGGATGGCCGACCACCCTGACCGAGGAAGGCCTTCTGGACGCGCCCGTGGGGCTGCGACCGGTCCGGGTGAAGGACGCCTCGATCTGGCGCGAGACCCGGGTGCGGAATTCGGCCTGGCTGCGGCCATGGGAGCCGACCAATCCGGAAACGCCGCTGTACCGGTCCAGCCTGGGACCGTACGTCGCGATGGCGCGCACCATGCGCAAGGAGGCCAGGCAAGGCCTGACCCTGCCGTGGGTGGTCACCTACGGCGGGCAGTTCGCCGGGCAACTGACCGTGGGCAGCATGGTCTGGGGATCGGCCAGGTCCGGGCAGGTGGGCTACTGGGTCGATGAGGCCTACGCCGGTCGCGGGGTGACTCCGACGGCGCTGGCGATGGCACTGGACCACTGTTTCTTCGTCGTGGGACTGCACCGGATCGAGGCGACCATCAGGCCGGAGAACCACGCGAGCCGCCGGGTGGTCGAGAAACTCGGTTTCCGCGACGAGGGACTGCGTCGCAGGAGCCTGCATATCGATGGATCATGGCGTGACCATCTGTGCTACGCGCTGACCGCCGAGGACGTGCAGAACGGGCTGCTGGCCCGGTGGCGGAGCACCTTGTCGGCGAGCCGGTCCCGGGCCGTTTGAGCCCGGGCCGTTTGAGCCCGGTTTGAGCCTCAGCCGGGCGGTCGGGCGTCAGCGGCGGGGCGGCTGGCGGAACGTGGACCCGTAGGCGACATTGATCGCCACGATCGCTATCCAGACGATGAGCAGCCCGGCGATCCCCGCTGGATGTGACCCCACCGCGAGCACAATCGCGGTGAGCGGGATGCCCAGCGCCATCGAGACGATCGCGAGAGCCAGGCTGTGCGGATTCCTCGGCGCGACTGGCCTGACCCAGCCGCGGCGATCCTGGCCCAGGCGGGCATCGACCCGGGCATCGATCTCCTTCCCGACCTTGTCGAGGAAGGACTCGATGACCGCATCCTGATAGTCAGGCCCGAGATCCCGGTGGGTCTCGGCGGCCGCGCGGATCTCGTCACGGGAAAACGATGAACTGCTCACGAAGACAAGCTATATCGTAATCGGGTCCAGTTGGGACTCTCGTTTTCCGGCCGCCCGGTTCAGGCCGTCAGAGCCTGCGGGAAGGCCGGATTCAGTCCGCCAGAGCGAACCGAAAGACCGGATTCAGCCCCGCCAGAGACTGTGCCAGATGAGCGATCTCGCGACACACCGGGCCGAATGCTCGTCAACGCGGACCAGGGGCTTTACCGTGCGTGACGTGAGCACGCCCGCCGCCCCAGTCGGCCCGCAGCGTTTCATGCTGCCTGCCCGGCCCCGGCCAGGTGGCGAGGTGGCCTCTTGAGCAGCGCAATCCTCTATCTCGCGATCATCGCCATCTGGGCCTGCGTGCTCGTTCCGCGGTGGATTCGCAGGCCGCACCGCGTTTTGCCGGAGTCAGATGACCTTACCGGCACGCAGTCCTCGGCCGGGCACTCCGCGGTCGGCGTGGTACCCGACCCGGTGGCTGCCCTGGTTCGCAGCGCGGCGGCCGGTCAGGTGAGCGAAGCCGAAGACGCCTGGGATGAGAACGCCGAAGCCGGGGCGCGGCCGCGGCCAGCCGCCGACCAGGACGTCGTGTGGCACCGTACCCAGCGACGCAGCGTGCATATTGAGCACCCGCAGCACCAGTCGCATCCCGTACCCGGCCGGTCCCGCGTCCTGCAGGCCCGGCGCCGGCTGCTGACCACGCTGGTCACGCTCCTGATCGTCGCGCTAGCCGCCGCGGCGGCCAAGCTCACCCCCATATGGACGCTGGTGCCGCCCGTCGGCATCCTCGGCCTGTACGTCCTGTTGCTGCGCGAGGCTGCGGTCGCCGACGCGGAACAGGAGCAGCGGCGCGCGGCGCAGCGGGCGGCCCTGGCCGAGGTGGCCCAGGCCGAGGCAGCCCGAGCCGACGCGGCCCGGCTGCGGGCGCGCCGGGCCTTCGAGGCCAGCCAGTCGCGGCCTACCGCGGAGATCATCGATATCTCGGCCCGGGTCACCGACCAGCTCTACGACCAGTACGCCGACACCGCCTCCCGCGCCGTCGGTGACTGACCGCTGGCCCCACCGGTCGGGTAGATTTGCTACGCTGACTGGCGGTCCTGGGGCTGTAGCGCAGTCCGGTAGCGCACCTCGTTCGCATCGAGGGGGTCAGGGGTTCAAATCCCCTCAGCTCCACCCGCTGATTTTGGTGTTTTGCCAGTTCAGAGGCACGTTGGCTGGATCCCATCCCAGTTCCTGGGGTGGGGTCTGCTGCTGTTCTGGGAGGAAATTGGGAGATCATCTTCTCCCTATCTCCTGATTTCGCCCGGTCCCTGTTTGTCGCGGACGGTCCCATCTGCTCCGTCCGGCCCCTGGTTCGCGCCCGCGTTTGTGCCCGGCTCAGCGCCAGCAGCTCGTCGAGTAGCGGGACCGGGGAGTGCGGGGCGATGGCCGTCCTTGCGCGTAGTGAGTCCTCCCAACGGGCCTGGAGGGCGGCCTTGAGGTCGTCGCGCATCCGGTCGGAGGCGTGGGCGTAGAGGCCCCGCATGCCGGGCACCTCGTGGCCGAGCCGCTGCTCGGCGAGGGCGAGCGGCGTGTCTGCAGGGATGGCCTGGATGCCCCGGCCGGTTGGCGGCATGAAGGCGACGCCCGGATCGGCGGGCGGCCAAGCGGCGACCGGGATGCCCGGCCAGACCGTGGTGTCGGTGATGATCAGCCGGCCGGGACGGCCGAATGCTGATTGATGTCGTCCGTCGCAGGCGGGGCGGAACACGAGCCGTGCGTAGTTGCTGCGCCGGAAGTGGCCGCCGTCGGGACCGATGAACGCGTATTGGCCGCTGCCGCCATGCTCTGCGCACACGGGCAGCGCTGGCCGGACTGGGCCGCGGCCTGGCGGCTGAGCAAGCCGACCAGGAATTCGGGCACGTCGACGGGAAGGCACGGTTCCCAGCGGGGGCTGCGGTAGGAGTCGTCCTTGGGCGGGAGCCGGTGGAACCGGCCGTTGATCTCGCGGAGCTGCCACTCGACGTGGATCTCGGCCGGGCAGACGAAGTCGCTTTCCAGGCCGATTGTCTCGGCCCAGCGGAGCCCGGTGTAGCCGATCGTCACGATCATGGTGAAGTCGTTGTCACGGCCCGACAGCAGAGCGGCACGTTCGGCGATCAGCAGCGCCTGCAACGGCGTGGCCCAGACCCGCTGCGGAGCGCGGTCGAGCTTGCGACCGGTCCTCCGGCCGCGGTTGCGCGGCCGCAGAGCCGGGTTGTAGGGAATCAGCGGCGGCTTCGCGGCGGCGGCATCACCCAGGATGGTGCACAAAAGGCTGCGCGCGTCCCGGGCAGTCCGCCGGGAGATGCCGGCCCGGACTGAGAGACCGTTCTCCCATCTGGTGATCTCCTCGGTGCTGAGTGAGTTCAGCGGGCTGGCCCCCCACACAGGCCGGAGGAACCGCCGGATCAGGTACTCGCGGTTGTACTCCGTGCTGACGCCAACGTCCTGCATGGCCAGCCAGCGGTCGATCCACTCGCTGACCGTGATGTTCCCCGCGTTCGGGTCGGCCCAGCGGCCCTCGCGAATCCTGGCCTCCTGGTCGCGTCCCCACGCCAGCGCAGCGGCCTTGGTCCTGAACCCGGATTCGCTGGCGTCCATGCCACTGGGCAGCTTGTACTTGACACGCCACGGCGTAGGGCCCTTCCCCCGCTTCTCCGCGTACGCCAACGCTTTCTCCTCAGGTGTCGCTGGTCATGCCGATCGCAGATCACCGCCGACGCGACGGCCAGGTCCGCTCCGTGAGGTACGTGTCGCCGTCGTTGCCGTTTGGCCGTCGGACAGTTCCGCCGTTTGCTGCACGGTCGCGGACGGTGACGGGCTGTCGCTCGCCCGCCCTCATGATGTCGGCGATATCGTCATCGCTGAACCGCAGGTGCTTTCCGACGAAAGTGCACGGGATCAAGCGCGCGGATGCCTTTGTCTTGAGCCAAGACTCGCGGACCTTGAGAATCCTTGCCGCCTCAGCAGCCGTATGAAGCTCACCGGTCATCTGGTATCCCACCTCCGCCAGCGCTGGGGCAAACTCACTCGCCCGCAAAGTTCCCGGCGCTCACCTGGGACGATGCAGGTATGGTCAAGTTATGCCAATAGGGCGCACGTAAGTCAAACGCGATGACCGCGATCATTGGCAGATCGCCTGTAACGAATAGGTCAGCGGGGTTCCCTAAAGTTCGATTGCTTCCGGTTAATGCCGCAGGATTCGCTAGAAAATAATCTGGACCAGACCGCAAACGCGGTCCTGATAGTGATCCGGAGCGGTCCCCACAATGGCCCGAAGCGATCCACCAGGCGCCGGGCCGGACCGAAGAGAAGCACATGCATCTGGACCGCCGCAGCTATGCCGCGAGGCGGAGTTCACGGGCCGTGGTCCAGGCGACGTCCTGCCCAGCGCTCGACGGCCGGAGGGATGTAGCGCTTTCGAGGCTGCTTGCCGGCGAGTCATCTCACCGCGTTCGGGCGGGTGTGGGAGGGTGACAGCCGGTGCCAGTGAGAGGTAGCTCACGCGGAGGCGCGGTGCGCGAGATTGAGGTTAAGTACCGGATCCGGGACTCCGAAGCGCTCCTTGCGGCGCTGGAAATGCGCGGTATTGAGTTAGGTCCGCCGGTCGGCCAGGACGACCAGGCGTACGCGCCCAGCGGATGGTCCTACAGCGACGGCCGGCAGGGCGTCCCGTTCGCGCGCCTGCGCACGATGGCCGGGCAGCATGTTTTCACGCTCAAGCGCCCGGCCGAGAATCTCCTGTCCTGCGAGGAACACGAGACCGATGTCACGAACCGGGACCAGATGCACGGCGCGATCCTGGCCATGGGGTTCCGTCCGACCGTCCGGATCGTCAAGGTCAGACGCACAGCGCGCTACCGCGAAATGCTCCTATGCGTCGACGAGCTGGACGGCCTGGGCTGGTTTCTTGAGGTGGAGCGCATGGTCTCCGGCGATGTGCCCGGCGAGATAGTCCAGGCTGAGCTATGCCGCTTCGTGGAGTCGCTGGGCCTCGAAGCGGAACGGACCGAGCAGACTTACGACTGGCTGGTTCGGCATGCTCGCACCGGCCTGCGCACCGGATAGGAACGTGCCCGGGTGCAGGAGGACCCGCGTTCGCGGGCGCTGAGTCAGAACAGCGTGGCGGGCGTGCGGCAGGCCGCCGGATAGGAAACCGGTAGGCCGGGCGACGGCTGCAGCGTGAAGGCCGCCGTCAGCGCCGAGTGATCTGACAGACCGTCCTCGCGGGGCTCGTGCACATACTGACAGCTGTTGATGAGCGGAGCCATGCTGGCTGAGCAGAAGATGTGGTCGTATCGGTACCCGTCGCCGGTGCGCCCGACCCAGCTGTACTCCGCCGCGTCCGGGTGCTGGTAGCGGAATGCGTCCGTGAAGCCGTGCTCGGTGTCGAGGACGCGGTAGAAGTCGTACTCGAACGGCGCGAAGAACGGGTACCGAGGCCGGTGGTCCGGCTCCAGGATGTTCAGGTCGCCGAGAAAGACCGCCGGGGTGGAAGCGCGGGCCGCCAGAGCCGTGCCGAGGCAGGCCAGCCATTGCCGCTTACGCTCGGTCTTTTCCGCGCTGGCATCGCGGGAGGGGACATAGGCGCCTATGACCTGGACGGGGCCACTCGGCGCGGGCAGGGCGACGGAGGCGGCGCGGGCCGGCAGGTAGCTAACCGCCGCGGCGAAATGGTCAGCCTCGGCCTGCACCCGGCTGATGATCATGACGCCGTAGCCGCCCGGCTCAGGGACCGGGAACGTGACATGCCAGCCCGCGGCACTGAACGCGTCGGCCAGAAGCCGACAGCCGACGCTGTCCTTGGTCTCAGTCAGGATCAGGACGTGCTCGGGGCGTTCGGCAAGCCAGACCAGCTGGCGCTGAGCCCGCTGCTCGGAGGGGTTACCGATGTTGAACGTCAGGAAGGACAGGCCGCTAGCTGCCATCAGCACTCCGGTCGGCGGGCAGGGTGAGGATACGGTCGGTGACTATAGCCGCCACCTCATCGGGCGTGCTGGCAGTCGTATCGATTGCGCAGACGGGCCAGCCGACAGACGCTAGCCGCGCGGCGGCGTCGTGGTAGAGGCCGGATTCGGTGACCGGGCCCGTGGCCAGGCGTTCGAAGCGGCTGTGCGCGCCGCGGCCAGCTAGCCGGCTCGCGAGGATCTCGGGCTCGGCGTTCAAGATGACAGCCAGATCGGGAACCTCGACGGGAGTGTTGAGCTTCCAGATGGTCTCCCAGTCCAGGCCGTCCATGCGCTGCAGGACAAGGCTGGCCGGCAGGTACCGGTCGCTGAGCACGATCGCACCTGACTCCACGTGCGGGCGGATCTCGGCGGCGAGGTGATGATGCCGGTCGCCGGCGACCAGGCAGGCCAGCGCCATCCCGTGGTAGGTGTCGGTGCTGGCCCGGATCAGCTGGCGCAGCGGGGTGGGAGATGGCTCGGCCGTCATATGGACCAGCCACCCCCGAACGATGAGCTGGTCGCGGACAAGCGCGGCAACGGTGGTCTTGCCGGTACCGCCCGGCCCGTCGATTCTGACGAAGAGCCCGCGAGCGTTCACGCGGGCATCAGCGGCAGCCGTCGCCGCTCTTCGGAGGTAACAGGACAGACCTCGGCATCGACGGCGCCAACGCGCTCTCCGGCAGATATGACCGCTGCCGGGCAGCCCTTGCCGCAGTCGCTGGCCACGCCACACGAGCTACAGGTGGGATTGGCTCCCATCGGATAACGCTGCTCGAAGTTGTAGGCGTCCAGGCGGGCCGCGATGTCCGGGTCGGCGAAGATGTTACCGACGATGAACTCGGCCGGCTCATGCCGGGACTGCGGGGTCCTCGCCGCGAAAACCAGGTACGGGCAGACCGTGACCTCGCCCAGAGTGAACACGTAGATGATGGTGCCCGCCTGGCAGCCTGCCAAGGGCTGGCCGGTGCTGGGGAAGCGAATGTGTACGATCTCCAGGTCGGTGTCTCGTGGCGACGGGGTCAGCTCGTAGATGTGGCGCATCCGCTCCTCGGTGGCGGCCAGCCGCTCGCGCGCTTTCACCCCACGTCCCATCGACGACAGGGGGTTGAGCAAGACGTACTCGGCACCCTGCGCAGCGGCGAACTCGCACAGCTCGCGGTACTCCTCGTCCTCGGCGAGCGAGTTCGGGGTGCACAGCAGGCCCTGCAGTAACTCAGCCCGGGCCAGAGCCCGGACCGTGGCGACCGTGGTGGCGAAGCTGCCTTGGTTGCCACGGAATTTGCCATGCGACTCGGGCCGGAATCCGTCCAGGGACACGTTGCAGTGCACGCCGCCAATCTGCTGCAGCTCGCCAATTTGCCGTCCGTCCAACGTGGTGGCATTGGTGCAGACTCCGACCTGCATTCCGGCCTGCCGGAATGCGCGCACCACATCCAGGAAGCGCGGGTGGATCGTCGGCTCGCCACCCGTCAGCGTCACCCGCTCCACTCGGCACTCTGCCAGCCGCGGGATCAGCACATCCGTGATCTCCTCGAAGGGCATCGTCGCGCCATCCCTGGTCGCGGAGACGAAGCAGTGCGCGCAATGTAAGTTACAGCGCTCGTCAATCTGCACTAAGGCCTTCCGGCGATCACCGTCGGTGGTCGTCCGAAAATAACAAGAGGATGCCTGAGCACCAGTGGACACGTAGCGAGCCGTCATCGTGAGTTCCTTTCAGAATTAGGCTAGTAGGCGCTGCCTTGCGGGCGCTTCGATCGGCAGAAGCCGTTCCGTTGTCCGCGGCGGACCGGTCCCGAACTGGAGCCGGCCCGTGCCGGAACCTCGTCCGGACCGGCACGGGCCGGAGCTTGGGGACCAGCGCCCGTCGGTCAAACCGTTGGCAGCGCGATGCCGGGAGTGCATCGGGGCCGAGTACGAAGGGCTTGTCAGAATGTGGTGCCGACCGTCGGCACCCGCGTTCGCTGCGAGGCGGGCACCGCGGCGGCTGCTCTGGGCAGACCCTCGATGAGCTGACGTAGCAGCCACGCGTTCCAGCTCCTGGGCGGGCTGGAGGTGAGCATGGCGCCAGGCTGCCGCGCGACGCCGGCCAGCACACTGGCGAGCCAGCACGCGAAGTCCGGCTCGATGCGGACGGCCGTGGTGAGTGCGGCGGCGGTCGCGAAGGTGTGCCCAGCCTCATCCGGGGGACGGCCCGGCAAGGCACGGGTCATCGCGGCGGCTTCAGCCATCTCTTCCGACAGCCGGTCCAGGATGAGGGCGGCGCCCTCGGCTTCGTGCACGTCCACGACGGCCAGCCATTGCTTGACCTCGACCAGATCGTTCAGGGACTGCTGGAGGGTGTCCTGCAAGTCGCGGGCGGGCGTACCGGGCCTTTCGAATGTCATGCCGACGCCCTCGGGCCGGTCCCCGCGTGTCGGTAGGTCACCGGCGGCGTGTTGGACACCCCGTCGAACAGGTCACGCGCGGCAAACAGCACGACGCCCTCGGAGGGCCCGGCCAGGGCCTGCAGGCAGGCTTGCAGCACGAGCATGGCGCGGCGGCTGACCATCGCCAGGTACGCCATCTGGTCCTGCGGAGTTCTGGCCGGATCGGGTAACTGCAGCGCGTCCACGATTAGCCTCAGCAGGTGCCGGGACGGGGACAACGGAAGCAGGTGGGCGTCGGCGAGGT
>CAWIXN010000014.1:0-398778 GCA_963840095.1 uncultured Actinomycetota bacterium
GGGGTCACCGACAGAACTGCCGGTCTTGTACCGACAGAACTCTGGCGGTGGCCTGTTTTTTATTGTGACACCGGGCTCTGACACGGGGTCGGCTGCTGTGTGGCCTGGCCGGGAAGCGCCGGCGGCCCTGCCCGGGGGTTGCTGGCTGGGCTGGGGCGTGGCTGATCTGCCGGGGTGAAGATGGTGACGGTGACCGGGGGTGTTGTGGCTGTCAGCCGTCGGGGAGGTAGTCGCGCAGGCTGGTCCGGCGCCGTCGTGCGCGCTGGGTGATGCGGGCTTTGTCGCGGGTGGTGAGGGCGCGCCAGGCGCGGATCTTGCGGATGTTGGCGGCCATGAGCAGCAGCGCGGTGAAGGTGGACTGGGCGGCGATGCCGCGGACGCGGCGTCGGGCGGGCTGGGCGAGGGCTTGGTGGGCGGGGTCTTTGATGAGCCCGTTGAGGCCTTCGATGGTGTTGCGCAAGGTGGCGTAGGACCTGTGCCAGGCCGGGCTGCCGTAGGGCAGGTCCTGGCGGTAGCGAGCACCGGTGTCAGGGGCGATGGTGATCGCTGTCTGGGTGCAGATTTTCGGCGGTTCGGGTGGTGGCTGGAGTGCCTTGGCGCGCCCGTCGCGTGGTGTCAGCGAGGCGGGGCGTAGCGGGCAGATCAGCCCGGGGTGGTGGCCGGTGGCCCGGGCAGGACAGCCGCTGGTAGCCGTGGGCGTCGGGGCCGTCTTTGTGCTTGAGCTGGTAGGGGCGGCGGGCGGTGATCTGCTGGTCGCAGAGGCCGCGGGTGATGGCGTGGTCGCGCAGCCGGGTGGTGGCGGTGATCAGCGGCCCGGGCAGGGCGGGGCAGTACCAGGTGCCTTCGACGAGTAATGCTCCGCTGGTGTTTGCCTGGATGCCGAGCTGGCCGGCCTTGTAGTCCATGACCGGGGAGTAGCCCAGCGCCCGGGCCGGGAGGTGGAACCGCTCGGGGAGCGCCTGGGTGTAGGCGCGGTCGTAGCCCAGCGGGCCGGGCTTGTGGCCGCGGGCGGCCATGGAGGCCAGGACGCGGGCGCCGGTGCCGCCGGGGTCTTGTCCGGGCCGGGCCAGGGCCAGGCCGGCGGCGAGGTTGGGGTGCGCGGGGCTGGCGCCGGGCGGGCGGGCCATGGTGGCGATGGTGGCTTCCAGCGCCCAGGAGATCTTGCGCAGGGGCTTTCCTTTGTCGTCCTCGCGTTCGCGGTGGTCGCCCTCGCGGACGTACCAGCCGCCGTCGGGGTCGCTGGCGCACAGCCCGGTGCGCTGGGACGGGCCGCGGGAAAACAGCGGGACCACGGTGGCGTCCAGCCCGGTGCAGCCGTCGTAGGCGGTGAGTTCTTCGCTGGTGAGCACGGAGATGCTGGCCTCGATCAGGGAGTTGAGGAAGGCTTCCAGCCGGCCGCGGGCGGCCTGGGACTGAGCTGGGGTCATCGGCCTGGTGCGGGCTTTGAGGTCGTGTTCGGTCAGGCGCCGGTTTTTCGGCAGCGGCGAGGGGTCCATGACCGAGCCGATGGCGGCGAAGCAGTACCGGACCCGCCGGTAGGCGGCCAGGTAGGCGCGCTCGGTGGCGGCGGTGCCGGGGACGCCGAGCAGTGCCCGGGAGGCGGGGCTCAGCTGCTGGAACAGGATCCGGGTGGCCTCGGTCAAGAACAGCGGCCGGTCATCCAGCGCCAGGCACAGCAGCGCCGTGAGCACCGCGCGGACCGGCAGCGGACGGGGCCGGCCGGTGTGGCGGGCCAGCGCGGCCTCGATGACCGGGGCCTGGCCGCAGCGGTCGGTGAGCTCGGCGGCGAAGGCCACCGTCTGGTCGCTGACGCCGCCACGGGCGGGCGGCAGGGCCAGCCCGGCGCCGCTCACCGGATGCGCTCCGAGCGCTGGCGGGCCCGCAGCGCGCCCTTGGAGCAGCTGATGCCCGGCACGTGCCGGGCGTAGCGGGCCAGCGACCCGGCCTCGGCGATCCCGGTGCTGGCCAGCAGCACGCCGACGGGGGTGCCCGCGGCCAGGTGCCCGCAGATGAACGTGGACCGGGCCCGGTTGATCGACAGCCGCGGCGCGGCCGGGCCGGCTACCAGGCGCCGGGTGAAGCTGGTGATGAAGTTCTTGTAGCCGCGGTCGGCCGGGCCGGGGGGCAGAACACGAAACCGCTGCCCGCGCCGCGGGCCAGCTCCCGGGCCCGGCGGGCGTAATCCGCGGTGACCGGCACCGCCCGGGCGGCCGGCCCGCCGACAGCCACCACGACCTGGCGGCCGCGCCGGGTGACGTCGGTGCCGCGCAGCGCCACCAGCTCGCCAGGCCGCAGCCCCGCGCCGATGCCGAACACCACCAGCGCCAGCGCCGAGCCGCGTTTGGCCGGGTCACGCTGCGCGGCTGCGACCGCGGCCAGCTCCGCTCGCTCCGCTGGCGGGTACGGCGGCGGCGCTCCGGCGCCCGGGAAACGGCGTCGGCCGCAGCCCGGGCAGTCCGTGAGCCGCCTCGGCGAGCCGGTAGAGCGCCGACCGGTAAGTGCCCCGGGTCGAGGACGCGGCACCGGCCAGGCCGGCCACGCAGAATCCCTCGATCACGTCATAGTCGAGCCAGGACTCCCAGCTGGCCGGGATGCCGCGAGCCTCAGCGAACCGGGACAGCCCCCGCGCTACCGTGGCAGTCATCGCCTGCTGCCGCGGGCTCCCCGCGGCCCCGCCGTCCTGCGTGCCTTGCCGGCCAGCCCGGGCCATGACTTGAAATATAGTCACTTCAAGCCGTGAACCGGGGGATGCCACCAGCGTGGCGGATAAGGGATCCTGAGACCATGAACGACCCGGCACGCCGGCACCAGCAGATCCAGGCCGAGCTCGCCCAGATCGGCATCGCCCTGCCCGGCTCGCTCACCAGCCGCACCACCCGCTGCCAGCGGGCCGGCTGTCACTGCCACGCCAGCCCGCCCGTCCTGCACGGTCCCTACCCCACCTGGACCCGCAAAGCCGGCTCCCGCTCCATCACCAGGACCCTTACCCCCGAAGACGCCGAGCGGCTACGCCCCTACTTCGCCGCCCACCGCCGGCTGCGCCAGCTCATCACCGAACTCGAAGCCGTCTCCATCGAACTCGCCGAACAGCCCCCGGCACCCAGAACGCCGGGAGATCACCCCGCTTAAGCCGGGACCAGCCCCCGGCGAACATCACGTAACCGCTGATCAGCAGGGTTCTGTCGTTAACCCACCAGGAAGTGCAGGTCAGAGGCCCGGTTGCCAGACGGCAACCGGGCCTCTTGATCGTTTGTTGGCCGTTCGTTGGCGGGATAGGGCCCCGGGCTGCGGCACGTTGCGCCGAAGACTGGTATGGATCGGCATCTCAGTCGGCCATATGGCCAAGATTTGGCCATCGCGAGCTGCCAGCGGCGGCATCGGGCGTGTCACTCTGTCTGTCACATAGCGTGAGCACTGTTGTGGGCACTGAACGCTCGAAAGTACGCATATCGCCGACTCGGTGTGGGCGGTGTTGATCAGAATCGGTTCCCGGGTCGAACACAGATCAGCCAGTTCTGGTCGCAGGCCCGTTAGCTCTACTGGCTGGGTCATCAGCAGTCAGGTAACCGAGCCGCGGGGCTCGCTGCCGATTCAGGTCCCCCTGGGGAGCTCAATCCCGACTGCCCTGTTCTCGTCGGGCGTGCCAAGCCGGTAACCGTATTTGCCAGATACCGCGATGAGGCGGGCCAGGTCTTCCGGGGTCGGCGGGCCGGGATCACCGGTGACCGGCCGTCCTGCTTCGGAGAACCATTCTCCGAGCCGCGAGTTGGTGATAATTAGCTCGATCACCGGCTCGCGAGAGACATTCCGGAGGGCGTGCGCCTCGCCGCTGGCTATCTGGACATAGTCGCCCTCGTGCACGTCCTTCCATTCCAGGCCATCCTCACCTGGCACCAGCGCTTGCTTGGTGCCCGAGATCACCAGGAACGCTTCCGTGCTGTCGTGGCTGTGGATAGGTACTACAGCACCGGGCGGAATCATCCCGCGCATGACACAGAAGTCCCGTGGTGCGTCCTGCGGGCCGGTGAGGAATTCGACGGTCAAGCCGGCGACGTCGAGAATCGGCGTTCCTGACCCGGCGGCGATGTGATGAAGGATCCTGCTGTCGTGATGGGATTGCATGAAAGTCTCCTCCTCGGCGTGCCGATCCTTGTCCGGTCCGGCCGCTGTGACCTATTGAGCTGATCTTGATATAGAGAGACCGCTACCGTGTTTCCTGGCTCCTGCGCCGCCAGCTCACGCGAGCGGGCAGCCTCGCGAGCGCGGATATCATCGACGGCCTGCCCCGGCGTTCCATCCGGGACGTGAATGGTCATGGTAACGAGATATTCCATGGTCAGGCAGCTCCTGGAACGGCCGCGGCGCTCGGTATGTCCGCAGCTGACGGGGGCCTGTGCTCAGGCCGCCGGGTCTGGTCCTGCCCTCCACCGTCGTGCCTGAGGGCGGCCGGTCGCGCCCGTGAAGGACCCTGGGCGGTGCCCTGATCGCAGCCCGGACATGCCGGGTGCACCGCCGGGATCATGAACCGGCAGTCGCCGTCGATGCCGTGCGAGTGGTCTGGTGGCGGATGCCCAGCAGTACCGGCGAGGCGGCGAGCGTGCCTGCCGCGATGGCGGCGCTGAACACCAGGAGCGTGGCCTTGGGGCTGATGTGCTGCAGGGCGACGCCGGCGCCGACGACGGGCAGGGACAGGCCGACGTAGCCGACGACGAAGAAGGTGGCCAGCACTCCGGCGCGGTCGGCGGCCGAGGAGGAGGAGACGGTGATCGTCAGGGTGCCGCGGAAGATGGCGCCGACCCCCACGCCGGTGATTGCGCCTCCGGCGTAGAACAGGGCCAGGCTTGGCGACCTCAGCCAGGCCGCCGTCACGATCACGGCCAGGCCGGTGACGAGGGCAGCGATCCCGAGGCTGAGCAGGCGGCGCACCGGCCACGCCATGGTGATGATCTGGGTGGCCGTGCCGCAGCCGAAGATGATGAAGACGGTGAGCCCGGCCAGGGCGACGGATGGGTGGCGCAGGGGTCCGGCCAGGAACGCCGAGGCCAGGCCCGTGAACAGCCCGGCCGCCGCGAAGCACAGGAAAATCCCGGTGAGCGCCGCGCCGAACTGGGCCCGGGCGCCGGCCGGGACCGCCAGGCGCTGCGGCCGGTACCGGTGGCGGGGTCGGAGCGCCGGATGGCCTTCGGGGGCTCCGGCTATCGCTAGCGCGACAGCGGCCAGCAGCACGGCGAAGACCAGGTAGGGCAGCGCGGGCTCTGCGGGCAGGTACTGTGCCAGCAGCCCGGCCAGCAGCGGCCCGGCCGCCAGGCCGCCGGCGTTGGCGACGGCACCTACGACCTGAGACCGCCTCGACGCGCGGCCGCCCGGGCCCGCGTCCAGGTCCGTCAGGTAGGCGGTGGCGGTGGCGACGGCAGCTCCCAGCGCGAGCCCGGTCAGTACCCGGCCGGCCAGCAGGGCGGGCAGGGATGTGGAGGAGGAGAGGATCGCCGCGGCGGCCAGGCCGGTCAGCAGGGCGGGGATGAGAACCGGCCGGCGCCCGTACCAGTCGGAGACGTGCCCGACCATGAGCAGACTGGCCACGACCCCGGCGGCGTACACCGCGTAGACGACGGTGATGGTGATCGAGGAGAGGCCATCTTGGTGCTGGTACAGGCCGTAGAGCGGACTGGGGGCGGTGGAGAATGCGGTCAGCACGCCGAAGCTGGCGGCCACGGCCCAGAATCCGGCCCGGCGGGAAAGCCGCCGCTTGCCGTGGGCGGCGAACGTGACTGATGTCGTTGCTTGCTGGACGGTGGACGGGGTTGGAACGGACGGGGTTGGAACAGACATCTGCATTTCCTTACGCTCATGATTCCGCGATCGGGAGGGTGGTCCGCCCGGCGCTGACGTCGGCACCGGGCGTGTCCGGGAAAGCCCGGCCAGGTATCCACCGTCGCGCTCCGGGGTGGCCGGTCGCGCCCGTGAAGGACCCTGGCCGGTGCCCTGGCCATGCCCCTGGACCGCGGGCACAAGGCGTCCCCGATGACGGGCTCGGAGCGGCGTGTACCCCGTTCGTTACGCGCTCCGGGTAATCGAATCGGGGGTGAGCAAGAGAGCAGCCTGTCCGGGTCGCGCACGGTCGCTATGCCTGCCGGTCCGTTCGGTGTCGATTGAGTGACGCGCCGCGGCGGTGTACCGCTTCAGAACTCGCCCGGGTGTTGTGACCTGCAGTTTGGCCGGATGGGTCGGTTGCGGCAAGATCGCGGTCTGTGTCCGTTCGCCTGCTCTACTTGATCATGATCCGGGTCTTCGGCTGGCTGGTGTTGCTCGGCCGCAGCGAGGCGTCGAAGGACGCGGAAGTCATGGTGCTCCGTCATGAGGTCGCGATGCTCCGCCGTCAGGTGTCCCGGCCCAGGCCGGATTGGGCCGACCGGGCGGTCCTGGCGGCACTGACCCGGCTGCTTCCAGCCGTGCTGCGCGCCCATCGGCTTGTCACGCCGAGGACGGTGCTGGCCTGGCACCGCCGGCTGATCACACGTAAGTGGACGTATCCGAGTCGGCCAGGCCGACCGCGGACCGGCCAGGAGATCCGCGGCCTGGTGTTGCGGCTGGCGCGGGAGAACCCGGCCTGGGGATACCGCAGGGTGCACGGCGAGCTGAGTCGGCTCGGGCACCAGATCAGCGAGGCGACCGTGCGGAGGATCCTGCGCGCCCGTCAATTCAGGCCGGCCCCGCGGAACGTGGACACCTCCTGGCGGGCGTTCCTGCGTACTCAGGCCGATGGCCTGCTGGCCTGCGATTTCTTCCATGTCGACACGATCTTCCTCAGGCGCCTCTATGTGTTGTTTGTCATGGAGGTGGGGACCCGGCGGGTGCACGTCCTGGGCGTGACCTCCTCTCCGGATGGCGCGTGGCTGCCCAGCAGGCCCGCAACCTGCTCATGGATCTCGGTGACCGGATCGGCTCGTTCCGCTTCCTGATCCGGGACCGGGACGCCAAGTTCACCGTGGACTCCGGGCGGGCGGCCGCTTGCTCGCGCGAAGATGTAAGTGCGGCCGGAGCATTTGGGTCGGCGCGGCCCCCCGGGCCCGCACGGCCGGGGCGTCCAGGGCACCATGCGCATACCTGCTCAAACGAACGGCCGTCCGCTTGAAACCGGCGCACCGAACGTTCTGATCTGTCTCGCCGAGCGGACGGAGCAGCTGCCGATGACGGCGCGCCAGATCGGCGGATATCGTGCCCTGCTCGTCGACCAGCGCCGATAACAGATCGTGACGGGCTTGTCTGATAGCCAAGCGACGGATCGCCGATTACGCGCCGTTGGGGGCGTGCCCAGCGCACAGTGGGCAGCATGCAGATTGCCCTGTTCGGCGCACCCTGCGAGAGGTCTGCTACGGAATGCAGCCGACAGCCTCGCTGTCCCGCGCCTGGCGGCGGTCAGACGCGAGGGGTGCCGGAGACGGTAGTAGTCGTCTTGGGTGAGGTCGGGCCGCTCGAACAGCGGGTCATTCTGCCCAGTGGGCAGGGCGGCCGGCCTCAGAAGCACTGAGCGGATGCTGGTCCAGGGGCAGGCGCTGCGCGGCGATCAGGGCCTTGGCGGACGTGCTTCCCGCGGGCGCGGTGAAGACGACAACGCGAAGACCCTCGTGCCGGACGATGTCGCAGTGGAGCTGGAGCAGGCCTAGTTCGGGATGCTCAATGGTTTTGTGCTCCTCGTCGTAGGGAGCGACTTCACGTGCCTTCCAGAGCTCGCAGAATCTGGGGCTAGCCGTGAGCAGGTCGCTGATCAACTGGCCCAGCTGTTCGTCATCGGGATATTGCCCAAAGCTCGATCGCAGGTCCGAGATGATGCGCTTCTCAAACAGCCGCTCTTCCTCAGGCGACCGGAGGACCCGGGTGGGCAGGCCGGTGAAGTAGCGCCAGACCTTGTTCCGCTCGCGTTCGGGACGCTCGTTCGGGTCACCGAAGATCGTGGCCCACATCGAGTTCCAGATAATCGGGCTCCAGCTCGGGTCGTAGATGGCCGCCGGGTTTCCGGGCAGCTGGCGGACCATGCGGCGCAGGCTGTCCGGAACTGCCTGGTGTCGTCGCGCGCTGTCCTGCGACGACTGGCCAGCGAGGAAGAACAGGTGGATCCGTTCAACGTCCGACAGCCGGTGGGCCTGGGACAGCGCGGTGAGTACCTGCGGTGACGGCGCCTTGGCTCGTCCCTGCTCAAGCTGGATCAGGTAGTCGACGGAGACACCAGAAAGCTGGGCGACCTCCTGGCGGCGCAGCCCGTGGGCCTTCCGGCCCGAGGAAACAGCCACCCCGAAGTCCCCTGGGTCCAGCCGCTCCCGCCAGTCGCGCAGAGTCGCGCCAAGCTCGCTGGTCGAAACAGCCATGATGTGGATTTTACGTTGGGCCATCTGGGTGGTGATGTCAGCACCACCCAGTGCCCTACCGCCCGAGTAAATGGCCGGTTTAGCCTGGCGACTGGCCTGATAGAACCGCCAGACGGTACCCAGTCCAGCCAGGCACGGACCGACTTCCTCTTTCTTTGAAAGGCGCGACCTTCATGAGTACCGCGACTATGCAGATGCAAACCGCGCCGATCGATGGTCTGAAGATTCGCTACGCCGACTCGGGGACGGCCCATGGCCCGGTCATCCTGCTCACCAGCCCCTGGCCAGAAAGCTTGCTCGCGTTCCGGCGTGTCTGGCCGCTTCTGACGCAGACCGGACGGCTAGTCGCGGTCGACCTGCCGGGGTTTGGTCACTCAGAAGGGCGGCCCGACGTGCTCACCCCCACCGCCATGGGCGAGTTCCTCGGCCACTTGATCTCCAAGCTCGGCCTGGGCAAGCCGCACCTCGTAGCGCCTGACGTGGGCGCCAGCGCGGCCCTGTTCCTGGCCGCACGCCACCCTGATGCGGTCACCAGCCTGGTCATCGGCGGCGGCGGCGCGGCCTACCCGCTCGAGGTGACCGGCACCCTCGACGACATCATCGCCGCTCCGGGGATTGAGGTTTTTCGTGGCATGGACCGCGCCACGCTTGGCGCGAGCGTGGAGCCCGCGGCGGCTCATGGCCAGGAGCCCGAGGTCTGGGAAGACTACGTCTCGGCCTACGAGAACGGCCGGTTCGCCGAGTCCACCCGTTATGTGCGCAGCTACCCCGAGCAGCTTCCCGTGTTGCGTGACCTGCTGCCCGGGATCCAGGTGCCCGTACACGTCTTCGCCTCCGCCGACGACCCTCTAGTCCCGGTGTCCAACGGCGAGTACCTGGCCCAGCGAATCCCCGGCAGCAGGCTGACTATCCTGCCCGCCAGCCACTTCGCCTGGGAGGAGATCCCCGACCAGTTCGCCGCCCTCATCACCGACTCGGTCACCGAGGCCGAGAACCGGACCAGCCAGTGACCGCATCCGCCGCTGGCGCTAGCAGCGTCCACATGATCATCCTGCCCGGCGGCGGCTACGCCGGGCACGCCCCCCACGAGGCCGAGCCCATAGCCGACTGGCTCGGTCAGATCGGCGTTCCCGCCAGCGTGTTCCGCTACCCTCTCCACACCCGCCACCCGGTGCCGCTCGAGGCGCTGCGCGCCGAGATCAGCCGCCGCCGCGCTGACGGCGCCCAGCGCATCGGGCTCATCGGCTTCTCCGCCGGCGGCCACCTGGCCGGCCTGGCTGCCCTGACCCCCGGCGCCACGCCCGACCAGGCCGTGCAGTTCGCAGTGCTGGGCTACGCCATCACCTCGATGGAAACCGAGACCTACCGCCCGGCTCGGCTGATCTTGCTGGGTGAAGGCGCCAGCCCGGAACTGCGCCGGTCGACCTCTCTGGACGCGCTGGTCACGCCCGGCTCACCACCGTTCTTCATCTGGCATACCGCAGAGGACCCCTACGTCCCGCCCGAACACGCCTACCGCCTCGCCACCGCACTCGCGGCCGGGGGCGTCCCGCACGCCGTGCACGTGTTCGCCCACGGGCCGCACAGCCTGGGCCTGGGCCGCGGTGCCGGCCAGACCGAGCTCTGGACCACGCTGGCGGAGACCTGGATCCACGAACAGGTGCGACCACGTCAGAATGCCTCCTCCTCCGTGAACACTCGGAGGCAGGCGGACCGGCAAGGAAGGTACTTACATGGCCGCGACTACCGAGGACCGCGCCTACTCCGGCCTGCCTAACAAGGCCGTCAGCGCGGCCGATGGCATCGACTACGCCTACGCGACACCGGTGGCGAGGCCTGCGGCACCCTGCCGCTGGTCTTGTTCCAGCACTTCCGCGGCAACCTCGACAGCTGGGATCCCGCGCTGATTGACGCCCTGGCAGCAGGCCGGCGGGTCGTCACCTTCGACTACGCGGGCGTCGGCGGCTCCATGGGAACGACAGCGAGCACCATGGGAGAGATGGCGCGGGAAGCGATCGCGTTCATCGCCGCCCTGGAGCTGGGCCAGGTGGACCTGCTCGGGTTCTCCATCGGCAGCTTCGTCGCCCAGGAGGTCACGCTGATCCGGCCAGCGATCGCCCGGCGGGTTGTGCTGGCCTCCTCGGCGCCGCAAGGCGCAGCCGGCATGCATGGCTGGGCCCCTGAGGTGACCGGAGCCGTCGGCACCCCCCAGACCAGCCCGGAGGAGTACCTCGACGTATTCTTCGCCCGCTCCGACTCCAGCCGGCAGGCCGGCCAGGCGGCCCTCAAGCGCATGTACGCCCGGAACCAGGACCGGGACACCGCTACAAACTGGGCCACTCGCCAGGCCCAGTACGACGCGGTCTGCAACTGGGGCGTCCCCGACCACGCAGCGCTACAGCGGGTCTCCGCCATCAAGCACCCGGTCTTCGTGGCCAACGGCGACAGCGACCCGATGATCCTTCCGCACTACTCCTACCTGCTGGCCGGCCTGATCCCGCAGGCCAAGGTGAAGATCTACCCCGACGCCGCGCACGGGTTCCTGTTCCAGCACCACGCCGAGTTCGCCGCCGACGTCGAGGCCTTCCTCAGCGCACCTCGCTAGTCTCGGGAGGTTTGCCTGCCCAGGCCCCGCGCAGAGCAGGTCTCAAGGGGCCGGACAGCAGCGATCGGACCCTTCCTGCGGTCTCATCGACGAGCATTTCCTGCGGCTAGCCATCCCAAGGCAGGCACCACGCAACGTGCGCAGAACAACTATTTTCATACACGCGGCGCGACCCGGACGGCTTGATGAAACCGCGCCTAACGGCGGCACTGCGCACCTCGCCTTCGGCGAGGGCTGATTACGCAGCGTGGCGCTCGCTCGGCATTCTTTAGATTCCTTGATGGCCGGCTCGACCCGGCGCGCCGCGGTTGCCTGCGCCGAAGAGCTGATCGGGGGGACAGACGATCGCTGTCCGTATCGCTTGTGAGCAGAGGACTGCCCGGCAAGTGCAGGGCCCGTGCGCTCGCCTGGTCCGACCACTGCCCAATGCCCGCGCGGCCGATCATGATAGGGGTAAGGGATGACTGTTGGCAGCTCGAAAACGATGCAGGCGTGGGTGGTCAGCCAGCCGGGCCCGATCGAGACCAGCCCGCTGAGGTACGTGGAGAAACCCGTGCCGGCCCCAGCTCGCGGCGAACTGCTGGTTCAGGTCCTGGCCTGCGCCGTCTGCCGTACTGACCTGCATGTCAGCGAGGGCGATCTGCCGGTGCACCGTGAGCACGTCACGCCCGGTCACATGGTCGTGGGCCCGGTAGCGGCCCTGGGCGACGGCGTTACCGACTACGCCGTTGGGGACCGGGTCGGCGTCGCGTGGCTGCGGTACACCGACGGGACCTGCGTCTACTGCCGCCGCGGCAACGAGAATCTGTGCCCCAACTCGCTCTACACCGGCTGGGATGCCGACGGCGGCTACGCAGAGTACACGACGGTGCCGGCGGCGTTCGCCTACCGGCTGCCCGCCGACGTAGCTGATGTCGAGCTGGCGCCGCTGCTGTGTGCCGGGATCATCGGCTATCGGGCGCTGCTGCGAGCATCGCTGCCGGAGCACGGCAGGCTCGGATTGTACGGATTCGGCGACAGCGCCCACCTGGTCGCCCAGGTGGCGCTGGCGCAAGGCGCGACTGTCCATGCCCTGACCCGCGGCGAGGCGTCCCAGCGGCTGGCGCTCGAGCTGGGCGCTGCGTCGGCGAGGGGCGCGTATGACTCCCCTCCGGAACCCCTGGACAGCGCGATCCTGTTTGCGCCAGTCGGGGATCTCGTGCCAGTCGCGATGCGGGCACTTGACCGTGGGGGAGTCCTCGCCGTTGCCGGGATCCATCTGACCGACATACCGCCACTGAACTATGAGCACGAACTGTTCTACGAGAAGGAACTACGCAGCGTCACCTCCAACACCCGTGACAATGGCCGGGAGTTCCTCGCATTCGCCATCCGTTACCACGTCCGGGCCACGACCCACGTGTACCCAATGTCAGGAGCACAACAGGCGCTGCAGGACCTCAAGGCGGGCCTGTTCGACGGGGCGGCTGTGCTCGTCAACGACCGGGACACCGCGCAATGACGCAACCATAGTCATCCGGCGCGAGGGGCTGGCACCCCTGGTCGGCAGCGGGGCCTCGGGGTATCCGCGAGGTCACCCTGAAGTCCCCGCCCGCCCGGCACGAGTCCGCGATGACAATTGACGACGGGTCGTTGCCGACCAGCCGCAAAGCTCCCTGCTGACCACGGCGGCCGGAATCGGGGTCTTCTGCGGCGGCGATACGTCGCTGTCCGATGACTTGCGCACCTAGGGCGAGAGCTGTACCGGGCCGACTTCGCCATCCTCGGCATCGGCGCCCTAGCCTGCCTGGGCTGCCCACCGGGCGAGATCATGCGCCAGCTCGCACGACCTGGGAGTCGCCCTGCGAGACCGGAACGAGGAACTGCTTGCCGACGACACCGCCACAACGGCGATCCAACGCTGCCGACAGGCGGCCCTGCTGACCGGGGTGAACGGTGAGGCGATCTGGCAGTGGGCCTTCATCGAACGAGTCTCCACGGGCTTGCTCTTGTTCCACCTCGGCCACCGCCAGGAGGCCCGGCCCTACCTCGCATTAGCCCTCCGGGGCGGGCGCCGATCGACGGGAGCGCCGCGGTCAGGTGCTCGCTGACCGCGCCCGGGGCCGGATCCGCTTAAAGACTGGCGACCTCGGCATAGATGGCTACTGCTGCGTGGCCGGCATGGGGCCAGGGTTACCCGGCGCCGCTTACGCGGCCGGCCCGCGGCGGAGCAGCGCGGCTGCTGGCTCGCCGGCCAGCGGGCCGGTGCGGTCCGGCAGCTGCACGACGATCGCGTCCTGGTGGAGCGCGGCCCACACCAGGCCGTCCTCCAGCGGCACCTCGGCGCCGGTGCCGGCGTCGCCGACGAGGAACTCGGTGGGGCGGCTCCCGATCCGGTAGCTTGCACCGGCGCCGGTCCCGTGGGCAAGGTCGGCCGCCACAAGCAGCACGGCGACCTGCTGCTCGGCGAGCTGCTCCGCGACGGCGCTGATGCCCCGAACCGCGGCAGGACCCGGCCCTTCGGTGAGCGAGGCAACCCGGTCCCCGACCGCGCTGGCGGCCGCGGCGGTGATCTCGTCGAGGGCGGCGCCGATCGCGGCGCTGAGGTGATCGTCGCGGCCGTCAGCCCGGCGGCCGCCGGCGATGGCGGTAATCGGCCCGAGCGAGCCCGGCAGATGACCTTCGACAGCGTCGAGAGTGTGCTGATCACCTGTACCGAGGACGATGTGCGCGCCCACGCTGCCGGCGGCCTGGGACACGCGCCCGGCGATGAACTCGGCGTTCTGCTGGCCGCCGCTTTCTGGCTCTCTGTCGGTCACGTGCCGCGGGCCGTGGTGCTGCGCAGGCGGCCTGCCCGGATGAGGATCGCTTTGCGCACCGGGACGGTCACTGGCGGGGAACCGCTGCGCAGGCAGCTGGTCGCCACCGGAGTGCGCGATGACGTCGGCGCCCGTACGGTCCGCCAGCACGACCACGTAGGCGGGCCGCCGTGCCGCGGCCACTGCCACCTCCTGCAGGTGCGGCAGCGGGCCCACCCGAACCGAGCTCGCGGCGGCGCCGGGTGCGAGCCAGCGCGCGAGCAAGACCTCCCCGCCTGCCGCGACCACGATCCGGGTGCCGCCCACCGAGGCATCCCCGGCGCCGGCGGCCAGCGCCTGGGCGGTTGCCTGATCGGCGCCGAGCCGGCTGGCCTCGCGGGCGGCATCCGCCCAGGCGACACTCCACGCGTACTGCGGTTCAGTCGACGAATCCGGCACCGGGACCGCGGCGGTCACCACCAGGCCGGATGCCGCCGAGCCGGGCTGGAGGGCGCGCAGCCGAGGGTCCAGCTGCAGTCGGCCGAGCCTGAGCAGCGGAAATGTGATCATGGGCGCGTCTGGCATGCTCCCATCACAGCCGGCCGGTGGTGGGCGGGGCAACGCCGGGGGTTGTTCTCGCCGACGGCGGCCCGGCCTTGGCCCGGACGCCGCTGGCGCGGTCTCATAGGAGGACCACCGATCATCGGATAACTAGGAGAACACCCGCCATGACTGATCCCCATGATCCGCCCCGGCCGCGCGACGACCCGGGGAGCTGGCCCGCCGCGCGGGCAGCGATTTCGTGTTCTGCCCCGGCCCGGCCGACCGGAACTACAAGATCGCGGCCTTCGAGACCTCGATCGCCCGGGTGCACGGCGAACCCGGCGTTGAGCTTTACGCCCTGCACGAGGGGTGCGACCGGCTGGTCATGATCGAGAAGTACGAGTCGGAGCGGGCGCGAGCCGAGCACGCCAAGGGCGCGGCCCTGGCCGGCCGGAAACGCGCAGAAGGGCGCCCTGTGACCGCTCGCCCGCAGGCCATCACCGGTTAGCAGGAGGTCCCAGGCTATGACCGAAGGCGCACAGCAGGCGGGCAGCGATAAGACCGCTGTTCATCCGTTTCATGTGAATGTTCCGGAAGCGGAGCTTACTGATCTGCGCAGGCGCATAAACACAGCAAAGTGGCCCGAACGGGAAACGGTCGCGGATGATTCGCAAGGCGTGCCCCTCGCGATGATTCAGGAACTCGCACGCTATTGGGCTGCAGATTACGATTGGCGCAAGTGCGAGGCGAAACTGAACGCCCTGCCGCAGTTCATGACCGAGATCGACGGGCTCGACATTCATTTCATTCACGTTCGCTCGGACCATGACAATGCGTTGCCGCTCATCGTCACGCACGGGTGGCCCGGCTCCGTCATCGAGCAGCTGAAGATTATCGATCCGCTCGCCAATCCCACGGCACACGGCGCGAGCGCATCGGACGCTTTCCATCTGGTGATCCCGTCAGTGCCGGGCTACGGGTTCTCCGGCAAGCCGGCCGCTACCGGCTGGGACCCCGCCCGCATAGCACGTGCCTGGGTGGTGCTGATGAAGCGCCTGGGATACACGCAATTTGTGTCCCAAGGCGGCGACTGGGGCGGGCTGTCACGAACGTGATGGGCCAGCAGGCACCTCCGGAGTGCTCGGCATTCACGTCAACTTCCCCGCCACGGTTCCGCGCGACGTGGCCAGGGCACTCCAGTCCGGCGACCCGCCGCCATCGGGTCTGTCAGCCGACGAAAAACGCGCGTACGGGCAGTTGACCACCTTGTACGCCAAGCGGCGCGCCTACGCCAGCATGATGGGGACGCGGCCGCAAACGCTGTACGGATTGGCGGACTCACCCGTCGGCCTGGCAGCCTGGCTTCTTGACCACGGTGACGGCTGGGGCCAGCCGGCGGCACCGATCACTTCGGCCGTGCTCGGGCACACGAGCTACGGACATCCCGCAGGCGACCTGACCCGAGACGACGTCCTGGACAACATCACGCTCTACTGGGTGACAAGCACGGCGGTTTCGTCGGCTCGCCTCTACTGGGAAAATAAGCTCAGCCTTTACAACGCCGCCGGCGTCTCCGTCCCGGCTGCCGTGAGCGTCTTTCCCGGCGAGAACTATCAGGCCCCGCGGAGCTGGACAGAGCAGGCGTATCACAACCTCATCTACTTCAACGAGGCCGGCAAAGGCGGCCACTTCGCGGCCTGGGAACAGCCGCAACTCTTTTCAGAAGAGGTCCGCGCGGGCTTCAGGCCACTGCGCAGATAGTGGAGCAAAGCATCCCTCGGCGATGCCTGCACCCTCTGCACAGCTGATCGTGAGGCAACCCGGCAAGCCGTCACCACCGAAAGGGCGACAGAGCCAATTCAGACCCCGAGAAGATGGGTAAACATGGATATGGGTAGCGCCGTCTGGATCACGAGTCCCTGGGTTCCATGAAGCTTTACGGCTTTTGCCCCGACACCGGCCACAACTGAGGAGCGATCATGGAGAAGTACTCAGGTATCGACGCGGTTCGCAACTTCTGGGAGCAGGTGTGGCAGTCGCCCCAGAACTACGACGCCATCGACGACCTCGTCGTCGAGGACTTCGTCTTCATTTCCGGGGGCCGCAGAATCGAAGGTCGCGAGGCATTCAAGAAGTGGGCCGAGGACTTCAGTGCGGCCATCGGGAACTTTGAAGCCGAGATAGTCGACTCTTTCGAGAACCGTGCCGGGTCCCGGGTCGCCTTGACGTTCCGGGTCACTGGCACAAACAACGGAGCTTTCGGCACAAAGCCTGACGGCAGCCCCATCGAGTTGACCGGCATCCTAATCTCGGCCGTGCGCGACGACGGAATGCTGCTGTCCAATCAGGTCGAGCGCAACGCCTATGAGGTGTACAAGCGGTTGACAGCCCGCTGAACGGACGGGCGAGGAGGGCTCGGGCGCCTGGGCGCGGGCCGAGCATCACCGGCGGCCGGGAGTCCTCCCGCGGAGGGTGTCCGGCGTGAAAGGCTCGACACGAGCAGGTGGACGATGTCCTGCGTGAGCGCGGCAGGTGTGGCCTGCCAGGCGATGAGCTGTGTGCTGTGTCGGCAGTTGTTCAACCCGCAGCTCCCCGGTATCTCGTCCTGACTCAGCATCAGGCAAGATCACACGGAGCTGCGGGTGCCCGTTTCAGCAAAGCCTTGATTCACGAGGCGGGCACGGGAACCGCCAAGCACGACCAACCTCGAAGAGCCGGTTTGGCGCCGGATTCCTCGGCGAGGGCGTGGATGTCGCCGGGGTCGCAGGTCCAGATGATGCCAGCGCGGATGGACTTCTCGGCACGCCCGGCCCGATCCAGGATTCACGAGGCCAACACGGATCAATCGACGATGGGATCGGCGTGCGGTGCGCCGAAATAGGGGAACTCACCGAGGATGTTGGTTCTGGCGACAGCCGCGCCCTGGTCGATAGGGGTGTTGGTCTGCAGCGAGAGCATCACGTTCTCCACGTTGTCCGTCATAGCGCGACCGTTGAAGCCTGCGAAACCGAACGAGGCCGCCGAATCGAGGACATAAGGCAAAGTGGTCGGGAACAGGCGCTCCACCACACGCTGTGCGTAGGCGGCCGGGTCGTCGGTCGAGCCCGCCAACTGGGTGACGCGCGCGAGGCCGTCCGCGACGATCTGGGAGAAACGCGGCACGTCCGCAGCAGGAAGGGACCGGTTGTAGTCGTCTTGCACTGCGGGGTCCGTGATGAAGATATGTGTCATCAGCGGCAGGCCCCACCGGGACACTTGCACCTCGGGCGCGTGTCCGCACAGCGACACCGTGACCCACGCGCGCACCGTCGCGGCCGGGTCACCGATCGACTGCGCGGGCACCTCCATCACGATGGCCGTGACGTTGCGGTTCTGGAAGTAGTTCGCGCCGTCGTGAAACACGTCCGGTGCGAATTTCCCCGCGGCAAGTGCTTCGCGGAACGCGACGTTACCTGTCCGGTTCGCAGCGAACAGATCCGGGGCCAGGCCAGCGAAGATCCGCACGCCCGCGTCGCCCGTGACGATCCGGCCGGTAGTGCCCGAAGCGATGATCTCGCCCTGCGTGCCTTCTGCGGCATCCGTCCCGGTGGCCCGGCGCACCTCGAGAGTTTGCACGGGCCGGCCTTCGGGCCCCTCGCCTTCGGCATGCCCAACCTCACCGAAGCGGATCTTGAACGTCACTTCCTCGTGAGCGTCATCGTTCACATCGAAACGGAACGCGTGCAGACCCTCCTCGTGGAAGGTATCCGGCGCCTTGGTGCCTGCGTTCGGGTTTACCGTCATCGCCATGACCGTGGTACCCGGCTGGCCGCTGAAAAGATAGAAGTCAAGGAGGTTGAGCCGCGGGTCTTCCCTGGCGGTGGCGGTGTCGAAATGATGAGACATTAGTTAAAGATGACCCTTCATCTATTTTGCCTTGGGCGTGTTGCGCCCGTAGTCCACGACAGAATTCCGTCGTGATGGCGCGCGGCCCGGCTCCAGTCCGAACGCGGTGCGAGCGCCGCGGGCTGCGGGGCCGGCAGAATACCGATCCGGTCCAGGTAGGGACTGCACAGCTGGTGCAGGCCGGAGGACGCGAGCTCCAGCTCGACACCCGCCGCGCGGCCAACCTGGCAGCCCTGGCCTCGCCGCGCAGGACCAGAACCTGCGCCACGGCCCGCCTGCGCAGATGCCACAAGGCGGCTCAGAGTGTCGCATTCGTCTTGCCGCCCGCAGCCCCGGCCAGAACCCGCTACTGGACATGCATACCTCACTGCCCGGACGCCCGACGAGGCCTCCACGTGGCGTACGCCTGCGGGCGGCGAGGTCAACGTTTCATCAGTCTTACATGGGCATTTGCACCCGGCAAGGTCGGCGATGTTCAGTTAACTGGGTGTTCAGCCGGGGCCCTAACGGAGCCAGGTGCCCAGCGAGCTCGCAAATTCGCCCACGCCGCCGCCCGAGCCGTCAGCGAAGAAAACCAAGCGAGCCACTTGACAACGCCGACAACAAAGAGGATTCGTTCTGTGCGTGCCTTCGCCCCTACCCGCGCCTCCGCTGTCGGGACGCGAGAGGAGATGGCCCGCTCGATGCGGCGGAACGGCACTGCCTACTGGCGGGCCTTGTTGATGGCGTTGTGGAGCTTGTTGAACCCCACCCATCCCCAGTAGACGCGGTGGTGGGTGATCAGCCCGTTCTCGAGATCCATGGACTCGACCACGTCCGTCTGGTCGCCCTTCGGGGTTTCGCGCGGATACTCCCAGATCAACAACCGCCCGTCGGAGAAGTACCGCCCGCTGCGGAACCAGTCCTCGAAGACCCCTTCGCCGCTGCGGGCCTGGAAGCTTTGCGCGAAGAACCGCGCGATGGCGTCTCTGCCGTGCACGACGGCGTCCTCGCGCTCGGGCCACAGGGCCAGCACGGCCGGGGTCTCGAGCACCCCGTCGTGCGGGGGCGCCGGTGCCTGGTGTCTGGCGTCTGGCGTCTGGTGTCTGGTGTCTGGTGTCTGCGTCCCGCCACGCGCCTCGGAATCGTTCTGCACCGTCATGAGATGCTCTCCTTCATGGCCCGGTACTCCCGAGGCTACGGCCAGCCACAAAGTGGCCCACCAGCAGCAGGTGAGACGTCCGACGGAAGACGCGCCCTTGCTACTTGGGCGGATGGCCGCGCCCGGGGCGGACAGGCGGGATCGGCGGTACCGGGTACCGGCGCGGGCCTGACCACAGGGCCGGCACGGCGTAGACGGCGGCGGCCACCGCCTAAGCCGCTCGCTCGTAGTTGACTCGCCATCCCACGAAGTCCGGCCAGGCCTCAGCCGGGTCGCGCTCGATCGGGAAGCCGACCTCGCGCATCCGGCCCACCGCGTCGAGGAACTCGGCGTACGTCACGCTGGTCCCGGCGTCCGGGGCGGGCTCGTCGGGGATGTCGAAGCCCATTGTCCGGGCGATCCGGTTGAAGCACCTGAACCCGCCGCGCAGGCATAGCCGGGCCGGGACCACCGGCGCGGCGCTGGGGGACAGGGCCAGGAACAGCGCGGCGGAGTCCAGCACGGCCAGCAACGCGGTCACCCAGGACGACAGCGCTCCCGGCGAGCGGAACCGGATCAGCACCGGGTAGGTGGTGTGGCTCTCCGCGACGTCTGCGGCCCAGCTTTCCCACCGCGCGTACAGATCCGGCATCGTATCCAGAGTCGATACCCCTGTTCCCAGCGCGTGGTAGGTGCGCGCCAGCAGTTCCGGCTCCACGACGGCATCCCAGCCCGCTCGTTGAGCAGAGCGACCTGAGTCTCCCGGCGGTTGAACGCCGCGTACAGGGTCGGCAGGTAGGCGATCTGCAGCGTGAGGATCACCAGCCCAGTCGCCGCGGCCAGGAACACGATCACCGCCGGCGCCGTCCCGGCTGGCACGGCGAACCCGAGGGCGAACAGCGACGATCCGGCGTCGATGAAAGCCGACACCACGCCGCGGGCGGCGAACGGCCACAACAGCAGGGCGAACCCGACGTAGGCCACTACGAGCCACGCCGCCAGCTGGGCCAGCAACGCCGCCTGGGTAGCGCGCATCCGATCCCGCCGCTGGTAATCGGCGGAGCGCCCCACCACCTGCTCATAAACCCAATCGACCATCCGGTCCACCCACCGCGTCAGCCGGCTGTTGACAGGCCGTGACACGATCAGCGTCACGGTGACGCTGGACACTGCCACGAGCACCAGCGACGCCAGCGCCCGGCCTCGGCCTTGGAAGGCCCGGCCGAGCGCGCGTCGGCCCCAACGGCCTCAGCCCACCGCTGATCAGCCAGGCCCATCCAGCCACGCAACCGGGCTGCTGCATGATTCCGTCTTCCTCGGCGATCCATTTTCCCGCTCCCGGCCGCCGCGTCTAGGTCGCTCTGGTACGTCGCTGCGTGATCGGCTCGCCGAACATAGACGAGGAAACGCAGAGAATCAGGACCCGAGGGCTCAACCTGTCGGCGCTACTGTCGCGCCGGGACCGCAGGTAGGCTGCTGAGCCCGGCGCCGAAGTCGAGGGGCCCGTCCTCTCGCCTGGGGAGCTGGTATTGACGATCGAGCATGACATGGGCGGTCGCCAGGGAGAGTGGAGATCAGGCGATGCCGGACGACAGCACGCGGACCGTATTGGTAGCCCTTGGGTCGGGCCTTGGGGTCACGCTTGCCAAGGTCGGTGCAGCGGTCTTCACTGGTTCGACCGCCTTGGCCGCCGAGGCCGCGCATTCACTTGCCGATAACGCCAACGACCTGTCCCTCTTCATCGCTCAGCGTCGCAGCAGTCGCGCCCGCGACGCCCGGCATCCCCTGGGGTACGGGCGGGAAGCCTACTTCTGGGCGCTGCTCGCGGCCCTCGGCGTGTTCGTCACCGGTGCGGCGTTCTCGCTGCGTGACGGCATCGATGAGCTGATCCACCCCAGCGCCACCTCATCGTTCGCCGTGGCCTATGTCGTTCTTGGGATCTCTGCCGTCCTTGATCTGGTGTCAATTCGCCAGTCAGCCGGGCAGATGGCCCGCCGGGCACGCCGTTACCATCGGGAGTTCGTGGAGGAGTCCAGGGTCACGTCCAACCCCTCGCTGCGGGCTGTATTCCTGGAGGACGCGGTGTCGGTTTTCGGAGACGTGATCGCGTTTGCCGCCTTGGCCCTGAATCAGATCACCGGGTCGTCCATACCTCAAGGCGTGGCCGCGGTGCTCATCGCGCTGGTGATGATCCGCGTCAGTCTTCGGCTTATCCAGCGCAGCCACGACTTCCTGGTCGGCGCCTGGGCTGGGGCCGCCGGGGGACCGCAGGGCCGCGATGTTGCTGGCTTCACCCAGCCATTGCGGCCAGCTGAGGAGGAGAGAGTACGAGCCTTTCTCCTCGGGTACCCCGGTGTGACCGCCATTCGCGAACTCCTGTTCACCTTCGTCGGTCCGGGTCGGATATGGATTGTCGCCCGGGTTGACATCGACGATGGCCTGCGCGGTGCCCAGGTCAAGGCACTGGTACGCGGCATCGAGTGGGGTATGAAGCATGAGGCGGAAGAGGTCTACCGGGTCGACGTCGTGGCCATCGGCGGAGCACAAGCTGTGGACACTTAGGTTCTTCCTGAGGAGCGTCCGCTTACGTTGCATGGCTTAATGGCCGGTGGAGATGTGGCCGCGAATAGCATACCGGTGCCGGGGCCAGCTCAGATCCGGGGATGGCCCGCTCAGTGTACGTGCCCGCCCCTCCAGGCTCAAGCGTGACTGTAGCCGTGGGGCAACGAGCACAGGAGAAAGGCGCTGGCGAACATACATGCGAAGTCACGCTTGACCCCGGAGCCTCTACGGGCACTCCGGTCAGAAACCAAGGGCCAGGCGGGAGCCTGCTCGGACCGGACGCGGGCCATCGCCTGCACCGTGCGGGCAGTCACGCGGAAAATCTGCACCAGGCCCACACATTATGGGCGCGCTCCACGCCATCATGGGAGCTCGCGTGCGCTATTTGCTGCCCGCGGACGGCCCCCTCCCGGCCGGTTCTCGGTCATCGAGTACACGGTGCCCGCCTTCTATGCGGTGCCTCCGGCGCTGCATCATCACCTCGAAGACGACTGGGCCGGGATGGTGCTTGAGGGGAGGGTCACGTTCGAATTCAGTACTGGCCCCAAGGTTGCCGAGACTGGGGCGTTGGTCTGGTGTCCGCACGGGACTCCGTTCGCGTGGCGGAATGACGGTGATCAGCCAGCACGGGTGTTGTATATGTACGCGCCAGGGGGTTTTGAGGAATTCTTCTCGGAACTCGCCAGCTCTCTGGCGGCGGCTGGCGCGACGACGGTGACCCCGGCGGTCGCGGCCGAGGTGATCCAGCCGCTGTGGACATAGTACGGACTTGCCGTCAGCGAGGACTGACACCAAGGCCGACGTCCGCCGGGCCATTAACCTGGGTGAAGAGGGGTCTTTCACGGTCACTCACGGACCGCCCGCCTTGCAGGTCAGGCCGTGTGGAGGCCCGGATGGCACAGATTCCCAAGCTGACAGTGCGCGTTCGATTCTCGTCAGCCGCTCTTCAACCCCATTCGCGCGATGAATCGTATGCTCAATAAATTCGTCGCTCAACCATTTATCCTGCAGCTCAACGGCTGTCCCATTATCAATGCGGAAGAGCTTAAGGTCACTCATTAATCAACATACTGGTCTCGGGCCTTGCGATAGACGTCACGAACGTAGAACTCCTTGACCGCCTGCTGAAACTCCGGATCGTCGAGAATCCGACGGAAGAGGGCGTCGTTCTCGTCCATCCGGCTGATGACCGTCTTCAGAAAATTCCGGTCGAAGACAAGCTTGAAATTGTCAAGGGTGTTGTTGCGAGCTTGGTTGGTGACCTCCTGATCGGACAACCAATCCCGTTCATACTGGTCGAAGAGCAGCTGGTCAGCGTCGGCAAGGTCGAGGCCAAACCGTTCGTTGAGGATGTCAACGATGAGTCTTATTCAAAAGTCCCTAGATGATCTTGCTCGCAAGACTGCCTAGAATTGTTATCAGATAATGCCATAGGCGCACGGTGCGCCTTGTAGGCAACGGCTCCTCCAATCAGTAGAAAGAAGGTGACTAAGCCAAAACTTTCACCGATGGAGAAGCCGTTGCGATTCGATCGTATGTCAGGACTCGACTCCGGGCAACTCGACGAACTTGAGCTGCGTGTCGCAGAGATGCTCGAAATCCCCTGGAAAAATGCAACCGGTCGGCCAAGAGAACTCACGCTCCGGGAAGCAATCATCATCGCGAGCGGATATGCCCGGCAGAACATCATCCAGGACGTCTGGGCAGAGATCTTCGACATCTCACAGCCGGGAGTTTCCCGGATCATCACCGAGATCACTCCCCTCATCGAGAAGGCAACCGCGGAATTCCGGCCAGACGCCGAGGAGGCCAAGGCCGCTGCGCGCGGCCAGACGGTCCTGCTAGACGGCTTCCTGGCGCCATGCTGGTCCTGGCGCGGAATACCTGGCCTGTGGTCAGGAAAGCACAAGACGACTGGCTTCAACAGCCAGGTCATATCCAATCTTGCTGGTGACGTGATCTTCGTCTCCGAACCGCTCACCGGACACAACCACGACATGACGGTCCTCAGCGAAACAAAGACTGCCGAGATCATCGCGGCAGCCTTCAGCGGCATCGGCGACAAGGGATACCAGGGATCGGGCTACATCACGCCGATCAAGAAACCGCAATACAGGGACCTGCTTGAATGGGAGAAGAATTTCAATGCGGACGTAAGCCGCCTGCGCGCCCCAGTCGAGCGAGCAATCGCCCACATCAAATCCTGGCGCATTCTCCACACTGACTACCGGAGACCGCTGGCGACCTACCTCACGTCGTTCCGGGCCGCCATCGGCCTGTACTTCTTTAAACTGTCTCTTGAATAAGCTTTAGTGCAAGCGGTACAAGGGAACCGTCACCCCAGGGGTCGTGAGAGACTTTCGTGGCGCGATGGCTGGCCGGGGCGAGAAAGGGTTGCTGATCACGACGGGATCGTTCACCCGCGACGCCCAGGCAGAGGCAACCCGGGACGGTGCGCCTCCTGTCGAGCTAATCGACGGCGACAGACTGTGCGACCTGCTCAAACAGTTCCGCCTCGGCATTGAAGTACGCGAACGGGTAGAGGAGGACGTGACTGTCAATCCTGGCTTCTTTGACGAGTACCAATGACCTTCGCGGTCGTGGCACTATCTAGTGCCAGCACTACGAGTGACTACAGTAACTGAGTGACAATCGCCGTGCACGTCGCCGGACATCTCGGGACACGGATGGACCGTTGATGCGGGTCGCCAGGTGACTTGCCGGAGGCCCAAGCGGTACGGACTACCCTCGTAATGAATAGGTCGGCAGCGCGCGCGGTCCATACGAGCACGCGCACCCGCGTTCTCGCAGTTCACTTGGCTCACTGGCAACCGAGCAACGACGGGAGAGACGACCGCGACAATGACCGCGCCCCCACTACCCGGTGCGCACATGGCCCGGGCCGAGCTCGAAGCCGTCATGCACGGCCGCCTCTCACTTTCAGTATGTAACTCGCGCGCACGATTACGAGATGACCTTGGTCCCGGCCCGCAGGGCCGACGGTCACTGGATCATCCATCGCATCGGCGGTAAAGGCGGCGGCGAACACGATGGGAGCGCCGAAGGTGAACCTGGCACGCGATGACCTCCGCGCCTCGGCGATCGGCCACGACCGAGTGACCAACTGAGTGACGATCCCACCGGCCGCCATCGTACGCCGCTGGACAGTGATGGATGTATGCAGCAGCTCAGGCTTCTGCCGCCGCAGGGTGACGTGCCCCCCACTTGGCTTCGGGACGAAGAGGGCGGTCGGCTCCCGTTCTGCTTCCCCGCACTTGATCATGCCGAATGCGTGCCATATCCGTCTGGCAGTCTGTGTTCGCCCAAGTCGGAAGGCTGTCGTCGTGGGTCTGTAAAACCGCTGCTCTAGTCGTAGCCCGGAAGACTGACCAGCGCAAGCCACACGGCTAGGCGGTCAGAGGCGGAGCCTCACTGGTACGGCAGCCGCCATTGGTTAGCTGGCCAGCGGTTTCATGGTGATGTTGCTAGCCGACCCTGGCTGCCAGGTCTTCATAGGCAGGCTGGAGCTCGTCCCACCGCGCGTCGGCGTCGCAGCGCTCATGCCCGGCGAGGTGGGCGGCGAGATCTTCGACATGGACCTGCACCCCCGCCCCGTAGGCGGCGAGCAGGTTCAGGGGCATGCCCCGTTCCTCGGCGACCAGGATGGTCTGGTCGCCGTCGGCGGCCAGCGTGACCTCGATGACATTCTCGTGCTGCTGGCCCAGGCCGTGGGCCAGCAGCAGCCGCCGCGGGGGCTCGCACGCTTCCACGCGCCCGGTGCCTTCCGATCCGCTGGCATAAAAGTGAAAGCGGTACTCACCGCCGAGGCGGAGGTCGCCATCGACCTCGCCGATCCAGCGGGCCAGGCGCAGGGGATCGGTGAGTGCCGACCACACGTCGTCGATATCGGTGTCGAAGCGGTCCTGCATGCGCACGACGCCCTTGCCGTTTGCTGATCGCAGGCTGCCCAGGATGCGGGTGCCCGGACGTGCGTTGCTGGTCATCTGGTGCTCCTTTGCTCGCGTTTCCCCCGGGCTATCTCGGTGTGCAAGGCATCCAGCCGCTGCTCCCACAAGGCCCGGTACCGGCCCAGCCATTCATCGACCTCGGCGAGCGGCTCGGGTCGAAGACTGTAGACCCGCCGCTGGGCCTCCTGGCGGGCCTCGACGAGCCCCGCCTCCCGCAGCACCCGCAGGTGCCGCGATACCCCCGGGCGAGCAATCGGCAGCAGCGCCGCCAGCTCACCCGCGGTTGCCGGACCGCCGGTCAGGGTCTCCAGCATCATCCGTCGGCTCTCGTCCGCCAGTGCCCGCAGCACAGCTTCCATGGCGTGACTGTACCAAGGCAGTTACGTAACTATCAAGGTACATAAGCGAGCGCGAGTGCGCCATGCCACGCCAGCGAACCCGGGTGCGGGCGCTCCGCCGCAGCTCACAACCCGAATGGCGGCGGCCGTACCTGTGAGCCCAACAAGCACAGATCTGAGCGAGCAGGGCACTTCGAGGGCACATGCGGTCACGACGCACTAGGTAACGATGAGAAAGACCGAGAAGCAGATGCCGAGGTCAGGCCACGTTCCAGCACGGAGCCCCTGCTCCGTGGAACCTGATACGTGAATGGTCCTTAGCTGGGCAGGCGGCAGCGCCCGGCGGAGCGCTAGCGGAGCCGGGTTCTTGGGGACGCGGGTCAGGCGGCGACTGGTTGCAGGCTGACGGTGTGGCCGAGGGCTTCGAGCTTTGCGATCAGGCGGCGTGTTTCCCGTTGAGGGTCCAGGCGGCTGGTGAAGTAGTCCGAGCCGAGCTCGTCGTAGGGTTTGCCGGTGGCCAGGACGTGCCAGATGATGACGATCATCGCGTGGGCGACCACGACGATGGCTTTCTTCTTGGCGATCGGGCTGCGCTAGCCGCCCCATTTCATGACGTGCCGGTGGTAGAGGGATTTGAGGTAGCCGTCGTGGCGGACCGCGGACCAGGCGCACTCGACCAGGAGGGACTGCAGGTGCTCGTTGCCTTTGCGGCGCCTGCCGGAGCGGCGTTTGCCCGCGGAGGTGCTCGTTGCCTTTGCGGCGCCTGCCGGAGCGGCGTTTGCCCGCGGATTCGTGGTTGCCGGGGCATAGCCCGGTCCAGGAGGCCAGGCGGGCGTCGGTGGCGAAGTAGTCCCTGACGCTGACCCCGATCTCGCAGATCACCCCGGCGGCGGACAGGAGACCGATCCCGGGGATGGTAGCTAGCAGGTCACGGGCGGCGCGAAAGGGGATCATCATCGCCTCGATCTGGGCGTCCAGCCGGGCGGTCATCGCCTCCATGTGGTCGATGTGGTCCAGGTGCAGGCGGCACATCAGGGCGTGGTGGTCCCCGAACCGGCCTTTCTTTCCTCCCGCAAGCCGCAAGAGGACGTTGCCAGCCTCATCTCCCGCGGCCACCCATTCATCGGCGGAGCTGACGCTGCAGGCCACGGCAGTTGTCGGCTGAGAAGGCGTCCGCATCTCAGCTAGGAGAGACCCGCTCGATTCCCTGCTTATCCACTCCGGGGTGCCAGCTTCTACAGTTGACCAGTTAACTGCGGCGGCGCAGCTGACAGTGTGTGAAGGCCGGGGCCGCTGGTCAGCGCGGCTCGCCGTCGAGTGGGGCCGGGCCGGAATACGATCCCCGGATGCTCGTTCATGCGGAGGGGCCTCGTCCACGAGCCGGCTTGCCGCGGAGGACGGTGACGTGCCGGGGCTGGCCGTCACGATGGAAGCCACGGCATCGTCAGACGGCGCCGCGTCCGTGCCATCACCGGTGTGCTGCGGGTGATGGCGCGGATGCGGGCTTTGCTCTAGGCGGTCAGGGTGATCTTTCGTCCTTTCAGCAGCAGCCAGAGCATGAACAGGGCCTCGCCGATGAAGGTGAAGCTGGAGACGCTGGCCGTGTAGCTGGGGCTGAGCAGCCCGGCGGTGCTGTCGGTGAGGTAGCCGCCGCCGGCGATGACGAGCAGCACGCCGAGAAGCCGGGGAACGTAGCCGGACCGGCAGGCCAGGTAGCCGAGGAGAAGAAGGTACAGGCCGAACAGGATCAGGCTGACTTTCCAGATGTCCTGGAAATCGTGGATCTTCTGCAGTGCCTCGGCCTGCCGGTGGCTGATGCTGAGCGCCGTCCGGTGCCGGGTGTTGCTCAGCAGGGGGAGGACGCCCGTGAGCTGGCTGACGGCGACCGCGAAGATCACGGCGTAGCTGATTCTCAGCCAGGCCGCGAGGGTCGCCAGGCCCTTGCGGGCCGGCTCGAAGAACTTCAGCAGCGCCCAGGCCACGACGACGTCCAGGATCACCACCGCCGCGAGTGCGGCTATCGCGAGACGGAAGAGCCCGGCGGAGGCCAGGATGTGCCCGGCCGTCCGGGTCGCGTCGCCCGGGGTCACGAGGCGCTGGATAACGCCGAACCTGGCCGCCGGGGCCAGGACGGCCATGGCGGCAAGCCCGGAGCCCGCGACCAGCGCGGGGCGGCGCATCCGGCGCGCTGCCCCGGCGGGCGGATCGACCGCCGTGGTCCTGGTGCCAGAAGGAGCTGACTGCGTAGTGGTCATGGCCTGAGCCTCGTTCCGGTGCGACGGGCCCGCTGGCCCTGGCGGTCAGCGGTGCGCGCTCCCATCGGGTCACCTTACGATGTAAGGTTACCTTACGGCATAAGGTAGCCTTATAGTGTAAGGCTGTCAACAGGCAGCGGGGCAGACAGGCAGAGGAGGACGACGCCCGTGGCGTCAGGTACCGGTCTGAGCAGGCACCACCGCGCCCCGCTGAGCCGGGAGCGCGTGCTCGCCGAGGCGGTCGCCCTGGCCGACGAGGCCGGCCTGGGCTCGCTGACCATGCGCAGGCTCGCGGACCGGCTGCACGTCGAGCCGATGTCGCTGTACTACCACGTGGCCGGCAAGGACGAGATTTTCGACGGCATGGTCGATCTCGTCTTCGCCGAGGTCGAGCTGCCCCCGGCGGGCGCCGGGTGGAAGACGGCCATGCGCGACCGGGCCGCCTCCGCGCGCGCCGCGCTGCGGCGGCACCCCTGGGCCATCGGGCTGATGGACTCGCGGCTGAACGCCGGCCCGGCAACGCTGCGGCACCACGACGCGGTCATCGGCTGCCTGCGGGAGGCCGGCTTCTCCATCGAGCTGGCGGCCCATGCGATCTCGGCCATCGACAGCTACCTCTACGGCTTCGCGAGGCAGGAACTCAGCCTGCCCTTCAGCAGCCCCGAGGAAACCGCGGAGATGGCCGTGACCTTCCTCGAACAGTTCCCCGCCGAGGCTTTCCCCCACCTCGCCGAGCTGACCACCCAGCACGTCCTGCAGCCAGGCTATGACTACGGCGACGAGTTCGAATTCGGGCTGGACCTGATCCTCGACGGCCTCGAGCAGGCCCGCGCGCGACAGCGGAAGACCCGCTGAAGCCAGCCGGCCCCGCACGGCGATCCCATCCCGGAGCGATTCTCGCCGAGCCGCTCGTCGCGAGCATCAGGAAGGCGTTATGCGGCATTTATCCAGTGCGGCGACCGCGAACGGCAGCCAGTCCGGAAGCTGCCCTTCGGATCGGAGTGAGCTTGATGGCATGGTTCGCCATGGCCTCGCTCATCGAACAATGCACCTTAACGACCTCGGATATACGGGCCCCGCGCAGATCAGCCAGATCTGGATCAGCGGCTGCCCGGCCGGCAGCGAGCTGGCGTCCGCGCCGACCGTGCGGCCGCGTGGCGAACACCGGGGAGCCTGGCGACGGCAAGACCATGCTTGCGCCTGTGCCAGTGCTGAACCCGACGCTCCGCGCGTCAGCCGCCGCCGGCGTGCCCAGGTGAGTTTGTCGGCCGAAACCGCACAGTTAGGCGGGGGCTCCCGGCGGGCCCTGATCAGGCATCCAGATCGAGGTTGGCGAGAACGCGCCGCAGGTCGGCTGCAAATGTGGCAAGTCCTCTCTGGCGGCAGTGTGCAGGATTTCCATGTCAACCGACCAGTAACCATGGACGATCCGGTTCCGCAATCGCACCGGCTGCTGCCAGGTGACCTCAGAGAATCGAGTCTTGACGTCCTCAGAGAGCTGGCCGGCGGCCTCGCCGAGCACGGTGAAGTTCCAGAGCAAGGCATCACGGCGCAGGCGGTCCGATTCCAGATCACTCGCAGTGATACCGTCCGTGAGTTCTTGTGCCTGCTCGGCCGCTTCGATCATCTCGGTGAGCAGCAGAATGTCACGCTGCATAGACAGGCCGTGCCTCAGCCAGGACCGATGGCCGAAGCAGGGGGTGCAGGGCCCGCAACGACACCAGGTCGACCGGGCGGCCGAAGAGTTCTGCGAGCTCGTCGGTTAGCTGTTCGATCTCCCAGCCCAGTCGGCGTCCGGGCCGGAGGGCATAAAGTACGTCGATGTCGCTGTCAGGCCGTGCGCTATCGCGGGCCCGTGAGCCGAAGACCATGAGTTCGGCGATCCCGTACTCGTTGCAGATAGTAGCCAGGCGCGTCCCATCGACCTCCACACCCGGAATGATCTGCACTATCCAAGGCTATCCCGAGACCTTCGCCCTGCGCTCGCGCGACAGGCGACATGCAGGAGCGGGCTGATCGTGGCGGCAATATCGGCATCGCGGGTCGGCCTTGTGTCGGGTGCGGGCAGCCCGGTGCTGACGGCGAGGGCCGCACTGTGCCGAAGTGTGTTGAACAGTGTCGCTTGGCTCATAACCCAGAGGTCGCAGGTCCAAATCCTGCCCCCGCTACCAGGAAGTTGCAGGTGAGAGGCCTGGTCGCCGGACACGGCGGTCGGGCCTTGATCTTTGTGGCAGCGCGAAGGCAGCAGGATCTGACCTCACCAGCCGGGCAGGAACAGGTAAAGCTGGCAGGAAATGACAGCTGAGACAGCGCAGATCTCCGTGCGCCTCGGGTGTGGGCGGGGCGGACGGCACGGGGCGGCAGCGGTGCCGCGGCCTGTCTGCGGCGACCGGGCACGTCGGTGACTACCGGGGTTATCGCGATCGGATGGACGGCGGCCTCGGGCTCATGGCCGCCGCATTGCGTAGGCACTCGAGCAGGGCGCTAAAGGGCGCGCACGGGACATAACCCGATTATTTGCCGAATTTGTCCCGGACTGGCATGCGCGGCTTGCCGGCTCATATGCACCTATTCGGCGCGGCCGGGCGCCAGGTGAACCAGGCGTTTGCTGTCGGCGAGTGAATGGGGCTGGTGATGCGTGTCCTTTGCGCTTCGGAGGTCCTCAGCTCGCCACAGTTTCAGGTGCTGCCGGGGAGCAGCTGCGGCAGCGATGCCTTCCTCCGGGGGGATCTGGTGGCTTGCGCGGCTGCGGCGGGTGACCCGCGGCGGCGTAGGCTCGTGGCGCGATGTGGTCAATGGCGGGGGTCGCCCTGCGCATCGCCTTGCCGGTGATCCGCGAGAAAGGCGCACGTGTTGGACAGCGAAGGCAGGCAAGGAACCGGCGGATGGCCGGATGACGTCGCCGTCAGCGGCGCGGAGCGCGCGTCCTTTGACACTAGCGTGGCGCATATCGCGCGGGTGTATGACTACTGGCTGGGCGGTAAGGACAACTTTGCCGCCGACCGGGCGGCCGCCGAGGCGGCGATCGCCGCCTACCCGGACATCGTCTTCTCGGTTCGAGCCAACCGGGCCTTCCTCGGCCGCGTGGTGCGCTACCTGGCCGGCGAGGCGGGCATCAGGCAGTTCTTGGACATCGGCACGGGCATCCCGGCCGCGAACAACACCCACGAGGTCGCCCAGTCCGTGGCACCAGAAAGCCGGGTGGTGTACGTGGACAACGACCCGGTCGTGCTCACCCACGCCCGCGCGCTGCTGACCAGCGGCCCGCACGGGGTCACCGGCTACCTGCACGCCGACCTCCGCGACACCGGGCGGGTGCTGACTGCAGCGGCCCGGACGCTGGACTTCTCCCGCCCGGTGGCCGTCATGCTCATGGCGATCCTGCAGCATGTGGACAATGCCGAGAACCCCTACGCCATCGTGGCGACGCTGCTCGACGCCCTGCCTCCGGGCAGCCACCTGGCACTGTCCCACCCGGCTTCGGACATCGAGGCCGAGGCGCAGGGCAAGCTGGCCGAGCGGCTGAACCAGACGATGGCGGAAAAGGTGACCATGCGCGACCGGGCTCAGGTCACGCGTTTCTTCGACGGCCTGGAACTGGTCGAGCCAGGGCTGGTGCGAGTTCAGCAATGGCGGCCCGCGTCAGAGCACGAGGCCAACAGCCCGGCCGGACTGTGGGGCGGCGTAGGCCGCAAGAACTGATGCGCCACCAGGCACATCGCCATATCCAGGCATATCCCGGTAACGGGAGCGCTCTCCAGAGCGACCGATTGCCAACTATGAGGCTGATATTGCGAAAATCCAAGTTCAAGGCCGACCATAACGGCGGCTCGCCGCGGCCTGAAGCTGGCGGGCCGGAGCACCCCACCCAGACTGTAGATGATCACCTGTCATGGCTGACGAACCGCGGCCGATGTCCAGACCGCGATGCACGTGCTTGCCCGGCGCCCAGGCCACGCCAACGAACCGAAGCTCTTCCTGTCGCGCGTAGACCTCCGCAAGATGGAGCTATCTGACGCCGGTCTCAGCGATACGCCCGGCCGGCAGGACCACTCGGTGGGGCTGATCCGGGCGGTGCGTCACGAGGCGCGCGGAAACGCTTTCGCCAGCGTACCCGCTGGCGCGAAGCTCGCAGGTGCCTGAATGGCGCCGCGACCACGGGGTGAATAGCGCGATCATCCGTAACTGCCGTCGCAGGCAGAGGATCGGCTCGTGCTGAATTCTCGTGATCACGTAGAGTTCTTCCAGACCGTGATCGTTAGGTTGACATTATTGACAGACGCGCTCACAGCCGTGACTATGGCGCCGACGATATAGCCCGTCGTCTCGATAATGCAGAAGGCGCTTCCCGTTGTCGGGACAATCTGACCACTGAAGTTCGTGGTGCTCTTGCATTGCCGGTAGGTCGGGGTGGTGCCGTCCGGGAGCAGGACCATCTGGTCGTTTCCGCCCGCGCCTATGCGGGAGTAGGTCTTGACGAGGTCGCCGGTGCCGTCCGCGGAGTACTGCGATTGGGTGGGCTTGGCCGGGCCCAGCGGGACTCCGTAGTTTCCGGCGAGGTCAACGGTGTAAGAGTCGAGATCCTTGCCGACGGCAGATGCTGGCGGAGAAGAAGATCCCGTGCTCGTCGTGGGGCTGGCCGGAACAGTGACGGTCACGGTTGGGCTGGGCCGTGGCTGGCCAGTTGCCCGTCCGGCGAAGAAACCAGCCCCCGTAAGCGCGACGATCAGCGCTGCTAACGCACTGATCCAGGCCGGCCCGAGCTCGCCGAGCCGCGCGAAGAAACCACGCGGAGTGCCCTGTCTGCTATCGCTCACGTCGACTTTCAACTCCATCCCAGATATCACGTGCCGCGCTATGTTCTGCGCCGCCCGAGGCGAGCGGCGGCACCACATGGACCGACCGAGGTCTTCGAGCATCGCGGGTTACCAAGGACAGAACGCCGCAATGTGGGTTCGGGGTACGCCTGCTTCAGCCCTCACGAACGAGGGAGGCCGGTGCCTGGATGAACGTGGTGCCGCAGTCCTTCCCGACTGCTTGAAGGTCGGAGTGGAACGCCGAGGGGGGCGTGGTCTGTCCCCCCTCGGTCTCGCCCGTTGCGATGAGGCCTGCGTCAATCCCCAAGTCGGCGAGATCATTTTCCAGCTGGCCCGAGGTAGTGATCTTGGCAACCGCGTCCGACAGAGCATGTAGCGGGGTTTCATCGGTCCCCGTCTCGCTCTCCGGAGGAGCGTATCCGGCCAGGAATTTCTTGTATGCCGCCGCGAAGGCGGCGCAGGCGGCGCTGCTGCTTCCGCCTGAGGCGCTCGCGCCTGAGACTGCGGCAGAGTTACCGCTCCCGCCGGAGGCACTCCCGCCCGAAGCTGCGGCGGACGATGAACCGCCTCCCCCGCACCCGGCTAGCGCCAGGCATGCACCGACGGCCAGCACGAGCACTGGCGTGCTCAGCCGTATGACATGACCCTTTCGTAGCATTCCCGCCCCTTATCGATGTTTGATCACTTAGCATCAGATTTGCTAGACCCCCACAGAAAGACTATATCGGGCAGTGCGAGAGCAGGACCTTGTTGTGATAAGTTGCCAATAATGGCCGTTGGCGCCTCAGCGCCACGTGTCAGCGCTGCGCTGCGGGCTTGGTAGCCAACCTCTCGGCCTACCGAGGCCGAATGAGACTGAAAATGACAGTGGGCAGGACGACAGCCTCACATACGACTTTCCGCGGTCCAGCATCGTGCCTGGTCAAAGTGGCTGAGGATAGGAGATCGAACTCCTGAGGGCTGCCCCCAACGCTCTTTCCAAGTCTCCGCGTCCGGTCCGCTATAGGTCAGGGACGTTTATGACTTGGGCAATGGTGCAGACTACGGTCGCGTCATCCCGGCGCGCTACCTTGGCACCCAGTACATGGGCGATGGCACCCCTTGGATGTCCGGGGTGGGCGAAGCCACGTAGGGCGGCGATCTCGAGCCAAGACTCGAACTCTTCCTCGCCACTCGGCCGGACCTCGACCCCCCAGTGGCGTGACCCGCTCTGGCTCGTCCAGCAGGACCAGGCCGAGCACGTTATCAAATAAGGTCGCCAGGGCGGCGGAGCGGTCGCCGGATGAGGCCGGGTTCTTCACCCGGTTGCGGTATGCCGGGGTGCTGGTGCGGCTTCGGTTCAGCGAGATCTATCCGGGCCAGGTCACCGGGTATTCCGTCGCCCTGCGCGGACAGGACGGCAGTGACGGCGCGCCGGTCTGGTACGGGGGCGGGCGGCCGGCGGCCGGGCTCACCCTGCCCCGGCTGCGATCGGGCTGGGACCGGTCGGGGAACGCCCGGCCGATCGGCCCGGGGTGTCCGGGTTCACGGATCCGGAGCGGGACGCGATCTTCGGGCATGCGGCCCGCCAGGCGGCCGCGGCGGCGGAGCACATCCGGTGCTCGGCCCGGAACGGTCCGGCCGGGGCGGGCAATGCGGCGTGGGCGGCGGCTGACACGCTGCACGTCGCGGCGCGGGCGCTGCACAGCCCGCAGCTTCGCCGCGCGGCGGACGCCTACGACCGCGCCGCCCGCGCACAGCACGGCCGGATCCCCCGCGCCACTCCCCAGGGCAGCCAGCTGCGTGCCGCGGCGCGGCTGATGGCGCTGGCCGGCCCGGCGAGCGGCGATGCCACTCTGGCCACCATCGCGCTCATCGCGAACCTGATGGCGCTGGCGATAGCCGTGGCCGAGCTACGCCAGGCCCAGCAGCTCACCGCGCAAGCGGCAGCGGCCCGCACCGCGGCCACGCAGCTGCAGGCCGCCCGCGTTCAGGCCCGCTCACCTGTGCCGCACGGAGATGCGCCCCGGCCCGGCCAGCGGGTGACCGCGGCCGGGCTGGCCCGCACGGACGTCGCGATGCTCGCGCGGCCCTGGTCATCCCCGCCTGTCGGCCCGGGGCTGCCCGGGGGCTGGCGCCGGCGGCCGCTACCGCCTCAGCGAGCCGGGCCGGGTCGCTGAGCCCTGTTAGCAAACGGGCGGGGGTGCCGCGGCGCCGCTCGCCGGAGGTCGGCTCAGGCCGCCGAAACCGGCTCAGGTGCCAGGCACAGGACGTGCCATGGAAGCCAGCAGGTCACCTTCGGCCGCGGCCAGGCTGCTCAGTCCGTAGGACAGGACTCCCGTTGCGGGTGCCAGGATCTCCTGGACTGCATCCCCGAAGGCGTCCTCGAGACGACCCAGGCGTGTTCCCCTGGTCACGAACGTTCCGACAGCGACCTCGGGGAACCAGAGGCCGGGACGGTCGCTGAGCACATCGGCCGCGTCCTCGAAGATGGGCAGGTGCGGCCGGGGGCCTGGTTCGGCCGGCAGTATGCCGGCCATGGCCGCGACCCGGCGCAAGCCGCGGCGCTGGATATCTGCCTCCTCCTGCGACCAGCGCCCTTCGCCGCCGACCTCGACCAGGGTGGCGGGGATCCCGGCGAGAGCGGCCTCACCGATGGTGGATCCCGCCGTGCGGTTCACGATGAGCCGGGCGACGTCGAAGCAGTCCGCCAGGGCACGGGAACGCTCACTGACCACGCCGTCCGGTCCGGGACTGACACTGGTGAACGGGTCAAGCCTCTCGGGAAGGTCGCCGCAATGACAATCGACGTAATAGTCGGCGCGGGCTAGCAGGTTCTCCCACAACCAGGCGGCCAGCCGCGCTGTCGGGCCGCCTGCGGGGTGTCCCGGGAAGGACCGGTTGAGGTTCTGCCCGTCGAGGGGGTTGACGAAGGCCGACCTTTCCTGAAAGGCAGCCGGGCTGGACTGCAGGCACGCGACAATCGTTCCCCGCATCCGGGCGGGGTCGAGATCGCGGATGAACTGCCGGACCGCCACGATGGGGACGTATTCCGCGCCATGGATTCCGGCCGTGACGGCAAGTACCGGGCCCGGGGCGCTTCCGTGCGTGATAGCGACCGGCAGGCAGACGGTGCTCGTCCCCAGGCTGACCAGGCAGTCACCGCGGACCTGCGATCCCGGCCGGACCAGCAGATCGTCGAGTGCATAGGGAACGGCGCTGGTCACGAGGGCTCCGGGCCGGATGCCGCACCGTTCAGGGGAAGATCCGCGACCCTTTGATGCGGTGGCAGGAACCGCGCGGGGTCCATGAAACTGACGTCCGTGGTGGTCGTTCCCTCGCAGATCAGGTCGGCGGCGACGGCTCCGAGCGCAGAGGCCATCTTGAACCCGTGACCAGAAAAGCCGACGGCGACGACCACTCCGTCCATGCCTGGCACGAAGCCGAGCAAGCCCGTCTCGTCGACCGTGTACCCGTCAGCGCACAGGACCGCCTTGACCGGCGTGGGATCGAGGGCGGGCAGGAAGGTGCCTACCCAGGATCGCACCGTGTCGAGGTGGCGGGGATCCCAGGTGAGCGGGCGCGCCGTCGAGGCGACCTCGTCGAGATAGATGCTGGCCGCCACCTTGACGGTCCATCCGTCCGTGCTCGGAAAGCCGTAGAACCGAGCATCACGTGAGCTGCGGATGAAGACCTGCTCCGGCTGGCGTCGCAGCAGCGCATGGTCCGCGACGGGAAACCAGGTGAGCACCTGGGGGCGGACCGCCAGGTGCGTTCCCAGCGCGGCACAGAGCCGCCCGGCGCCCGTTCCGGTGGCCACCAGTACCCGCGAAGCCCGCACCTCTTCCTGATCAGTGCGCACCGACCACCGGTCACGACGCCGCTCCAGGGCCATCACCTGCCGGTTGCCCAGGAAAGACGCTCCGCGGCGCTGGGCGAGCTGCAGGGCCGAGAACACGGCATGCTCGCTGCGCAGGTAACCGCCCTCGGGATCGAACAGGGCGACGTCGCCGTCGCGGATGACGTGCTGGGGCAGGCGCCGTCGTGCCTCTTCTCCGGTCACGACCTCGAAGCTGAGGCCTCGCTCCCGGCCCGCTCGCAGCAACGCAGAATGATCAGGATGGTCGTGATCGGTGATGGTCACCACGCCGGTGACCTGGAGCAGGCCGGTCCCGCAGGACGCTTCGAGCTCGCGCCACAGGTCCCGGGCACGCTGCAGCAGCGGCGTGTAATGCCCGCCCTCCGCGTAAACCATCCGGAACACCCGGGACTCGCCCGCATACGCGGAGAACGGCCCCGGAATCGTAAACCGGTCGATGCCCACGACGCGCAGCCCGCGGGCAGCCAGCTGCCAGCTCGCCATGCTCCCGACGGAGCCAGCCCCGATGACCACGACATCCGTCTCGACGATCGTCACCGCGTGCCCGTCAATCCTTCCGCCTCAAGCCATGCCCGAGCGCCGCGACCCGCCTGGGCAGCCCCGGCGTTACCAAGCCACGCGAGCCATCGCGGAGCGCATACCTCTTCCCGCCCGGCCACCACGGCGTTCCGGCATGCCCCGGCTGCAGGCGCCCCGATACTCGCAGGATCCTCGCGCCAGCCGCTCTTGGTCACACGCGCAGGCCACACTACTACCGACGGACATCGACGAGGACTTCAGACAACCCACCAGCAGCGACCACGAGCAGCCCGAATACCCCTCCAGCCGCACCCGACCAGCGCAGCCAGGCCTACTCGGCGCCGCCCAGGTCTTCCGCCACATACGCCGCCTCGAACCGCCGCCGTCCTCCGCAGCAGCCACATTCACGCCGAGCATCTCGGCCACACCGGGTGAGACCGGGCCACTTGGTTGGCCAGATCGGGGAGAACAGGCCAGGCCCGCCGTGACCTGACACGGCCTCCTCCTTCCGGGCGGCTGGTTTACCGTCCCTCGCTGATAAGTCACGCTATTAAGTTTCGTTTCACTTTAGTTACCAATGGAGCGAAACGATACAGAATGGCAGCACAGGCGTCACAGTAGGGAGGCCCCCGAGTCACCAGCGAAACCACCCGGATGACATTCAAGTACCCGGGCTGCCAGCAGCCCGCAGCGCGCGCGGCGTAGCCGATGAAGCACATAAAGAGTTCCTGCTCGGCCAGCTACAGGAAAGGTTGTACGTGGGTGGCCACGGGATCTAGGCGGCGTGCTCTATGTGGCCGCGACCGGCGCCGACCGCCCGGGCGAGGTGAGCTTGCTCCGTTTTCCAGCGGCCTGACCTGCCGTCGGCGTTGGGTGACCTTGTGGCCAGCCTGCTTTCCCCGTCACCTTGTGACAGGCCGCCGGACGCCGACAGCGTGCTGCACCAGCTCGACGAGGTTCGCCGCGCCTCGAACGTTGACGCGCTCATTGGCGCGGGTGAGAGCGGCCGTGTCGAGTTCAAGTCCTTCTGCATCGCTCATACGGCCCGTTGCCTCCGGAACTGCAGAGGCTTCAGCCGAGGCAGGCCGAAAAGGAGGTGCAGAAGCGGCTCCGCAAGAGCATCACCAAAACGATCGCCGCGTTCCTCAACACAGATGGCGGTACCCTGCTGATCGGAGTGGACGACTCGGGACAGGTGCTCGGCATCGAACCTGACTTCGAATATCTCAAGCAGGGGAAACAAGACGCTGACGGCTGGCGCTTGTCACTGAAAGACGTGATCATCAACGCGCTCGGAGCTGAGGCCTGCAGCACCGTTCATGTATCGCTGGTACCCACGGACAGGAAACAGTCGCAGTCGTCACCTGTCCTACTCGCGCGGGCGAGACCTGGCACCGTGAAGACGCCATCGAGCAGTTCTACATACGGACGTCGAACGCGACACATGAACTGCGCGGTTCGAGCCTGCTCAGGTACATCCGCGAACGCTGGCCTGCATGATCCCCATCATCGGCTGGGCCGGGTCCAGGCGGCTGCCGGCAGCGGCCATCCGGTGCCGCATACGCCACGCAAAGCCCGGGCTAAGGCGCCGCGGCCGCTCCTGTTCCGCGGCGCGCCCGCCAGACTCCAGCTGCGTGAACTGGCGATGAACGGCGCAACTGACCCATGGGACCGTCCCAGGTGACCAGGAAACAGCGGCTGACCGTGGTTCTATCGCTCAACCTCGCGCTGGTGGCCGGCCTGGTGGCGGTGGGCCTGACGGCCCATTCGCTGGCAGTGCTCGCGGCAGGCAGCGATTATCTCCTTGACGCCGCTGCCGTGGGCGTGGCCTTGCTGGCGATCCGCCTGTCGGCGCGCCCGGCCAGTGCCTCCCGGCTGCTGGGATACCCGAACGCCACCCGCGTTGCCGCGCTGGTCAACGCCGGCTGGCTGCTGGTACTCGAGTTACTCGTCGCCGTCGCCGCGGCAGACCGCCTGGCCCGCGGGACTCCGCCAGTGCACGGCCTGCCGGTCCTCGTGGCGAGCGGTATCGCTGCGCTGGTGATGGCCGCCGGTGCCCTCGTTCTCCGCGCCGACGAAAACGACGGTGACGGTGAGCCCGGAGAGCGGGACCTGTCCGTCGCGGCAGTACTGCTCGACACCATCGCGGACGCCGCCGCGGCGGCAGGGGTGGCCGCCGCGGGCGGGATCATCCTGGCGACGGGCGGCTGGTACTGGCTAGACCCAGCGGTAGCGCTGGCCATTGCCGTCGTCGTCGGCTACCACGCCGTCGCGCTGATCCGGAAGGTTCTCACCCAGCGCCGGTCCGCCGCAGCTGACATGAGTAACTGACCTGGTACGGAGGTCGTCTTCGCGAGCTCAGCGCGCACCCGTGCCCGAAAGAGGCCAACCATGAAGCTCACACCTGAGCTAATACCCGAGCCGCTCTGGACGATCTCGGGTGCCAGGCTGCTCGGCCGCAAAATCAAAGGCATGGCGTGAAGTCCGCGCTGATGCTCTGAAAGCAGCCGACCGGGGCATACGCTGCATGCGGCCAAGCGCCTCCAGGTGGCAGATATATGGTCTGCGACGAGGTATGGACCTACGAGGACAGCAGAGAACCATCATCCTGGCGGCCGTCCGCATCCTCTGCCCGGCATGTGACCACGCCCGGCACTTCGCCCGCGCGCCGGGCAGCTCGGCCTGGCCGCTGAAGCACTGCAGACGCTGGCACGCGTCAACGATATTACCGAGGAGGCTGCCCGCAGCTGCAGGAGCAAGCCACCAAAGTGTGGCGACGGCGATCGCGTCTAGCGTGGACTGTAGAAGTGGATCAGGCCCTGCTAGACCGTTACCCCGCGCTGGCTGTCCTCCGCGGCCAGCGCGGCATCCCGGGACAGGGACGGGCCAAAGTCAGCCTTCCAGACCGCCAGGCGGCCGCGATTTCGCAACGACCCACGGAACCAGCGTGATGAAGCGCCCGATGGCTTGAGCCCCCGGAGATTCAAGCGCGCGGGGCGCACTACCCGCGGCAAGAGCGGACCTTCCCTGCGCTGACCACGGCCGTATATGTATGCAGTAGGCCGAGCGCGGACGCGCAGACGGCGGATATTGCGTACGCTCCCAGGCCGATGGTGACGTTTGGTCAACGCGTGGGGTTTGTTACCCAGTTACCGGCGGGTGAGAAAGGGCACTTGCCCGGGCCGGACAGCGTCGGCCTGGTCGAGCAAGGTGGCTAGGGCGCTTGTGATGGTGGCGGTGAAGCTGCGATCTTGGGGGAAGGTCTTGGCAGAGACGAGGATCAGCCCGGCATGGGACTGGCTGGCGGCGCGGTAGCGGGCGTCCAGGGGCATGAAGTCCTTGATATTGGCCGTGACTAGGGCGCGGACAGTCGCGGTGGCATGGGCCAGGATCTGGTCATCGGCTAAGCCGGCCAGGGTCGGATCGGCTACGACCGCGAGGACATCGTGGCCTTTGGCACGCAAGTGCTCGGCAATGATGCCCGAGAACATCTCATCTAGCAGCAGGGCGGTCATCGGTCACCCGGCGAGCAGCTGGCGTTCCCGTCGCCAGGCATCTTCGGCCGCTTGTTCGGCTGCGTCAGCGGTGGCGATCTCGGCGTCTATCTCACCGGTGTAAGAGGCCCAGTACCGGATGGCAATCCGCAGCGGACGAACCGGCATGCCTGTGTTCTCAGCTATCAAGCTGAGCAGGTCGTCCTCCAGCAGGCCGGGCTCCAGCGCGCGGGCCGACTTGACGGCCCGGACGGCTTCCCACACATCGGGGCCCCCTGCGAGGCCCGCGCGCCGTCCTGTGGGGCCGGGGCGGAACACAATGCCGGGGTGCTCGCCCATGCGGAGTGCCTCGTCCACCAGTCGGTTGGCCGCCGATGACAGGGACATCCCCGGGTTGGCGGCGACGAAAGACGACAGCCGCTCGGCTACTCCCGTGTCGAAGCGGACGGGTGTTGCGGCGCGCTTGCTCATGACTACATTGTAGTCGGTTAGAGTTGCTCTGTCGAAGACGGTCGGTTAGTGCCGAGCAGCGTTGAAGAGTGTCGGCTTGGCTCATAACCCAGAGGTCGCAGGTTCAGATCCTGCCCCCGCTACCAGGAAGTGCAGGTCAGACAGGCCCGATTGCCAGACGGCAGCCGGGCCTCCTGATCGTTAGTCCGCGGCTCGTCCGTGGGATTGGGCCCTCGAGCGCGGCAGGAGCCACGAGGGACTGGCACGGATCGGCATCTCCCCTCAGTCGCGCGGTTGACTGCGGTCGTAGTGTGCAGCCCACGCCGGCCGCAGGCAAGTGATACTCACCCGCCCAGCGGGTGAGTATCTTCGCATCTGTCGAGGTTCCCGTGCGGCGCCAGATCGCCGATTATTCGCCTTTGCACCTATGTGTCCCGGCACCTATGTGTCCCGCTCGCCAATCCAGCCGCCCAGAACGTCCGGCTATGAAGATCAGGGGGAGCAGGGCCGTCGGGCACGCGGATTAGGTCCGCTGGACTGATACCGAGGCCAGGGTCCGTGAGCTGGGACCGCGATGCATCGGGATTGACGATGGTTTACCTGGCCGGAAAGCTGTTGCCGTGACCGGGGAACAGGCGCGGGCGGAACGGTTCGCCGAGTTCTTCCATGCCGTCTACCTGACGTTTCACCGTCGTGACCGGCCGCGCAGCGGGCTGCCCGGCGCCTCGAGGGCGGTGCTGGAACACCTGGCGCTGGCCGGCCCGCTGACTATCGGCGAGGCCGCGGCGCACATGCGCAGGGCGCAGTCGGTGACTAGCGAGATCGTGACCCATCTGGAGCGTGACGGCCTGCTGGAGCGCGAGAACGATCCGGGGGACCGGCGGCGGACGCTGATCTGGCTGACACCCGCCGGTCACGAGGCCTTGCGCCGGGATCGCGAGGTGCTCGGCGTCGGCCTGCTCGCCCGCGCCATGGCCCGGCTGCCACCCGGTCAGGCGGATGCGCTGAACGCCGCGATGCGCGCCTTGATCGAGTGTGCCCAGTCAGATGGCGTACGACCTTACGGAGGAGAAAGTCATGACCACGACGTCAAGCTGTGACAGTTGCGGCATGCCCATCGAGAGCGGCCGGTACTGCGGCTACTGCACCGACGACAGCGGCGCGCTCCAGCCGTTCGAGGAGCGCTTCGCCCGGATGGCCGCCTGGCAGGTGCCACGTTCTGCCTAGACGCAGGGATGTCAGGCAGCCGAGTGCTGCAGGCCGTCGGCCCGCTGCTCCTCCTCGCGCAGGACTGCCTCTCCGTCGACCTCAATGTGGATCTTGTCGCTGGCCAGGCCCAGGACCGGTATGTCGAAGCAGACACCGAAATCGATGCGGTGGATCTCGCCGGACGCGGAAAAAGCGACCCGGGTGCCGCCCTGTGGGTCTGGGCGGAAGCCGTTGAAGTCGAATTTCAACGACGTCGACTGGCTCACCCCGCGCACGGTCAGCTCGCCGTCGACGATGAAGTCCGCGCCATGGCGCCGGATGCCGGTGGACTGGTAGGTCATGGTGGGGTAGTCGTCGGCGTCCAAGAAGTTGCCTGAGCGAAGGTCGTTGTCCCGGGTCTGGTCGCCGGTGTTCACGGAACTCAGGTCGATGGTCGCAGTAGCGGAAGACTGGAGCGGGTCCTCCGCGGTGACGATCTGCGCCGTGAACTTGTCGAAGTGCCCGCGGACCTTCCGCACCCCTAGGTGCCGGGCCGTGAAGCCAACATGAGAGTGGCCAGGATCGAGGTCCCAGATACCCGCGACGTAGCCAGGGATCCCGGCAGTCAATGTGGTCATGGTGTCTCCTCACCGACGACGCGGCTTACCGGGCCGCCTGGTCTTGCCTCAACCTCACCTGGCGGCAAAGGGCCTGTTCAGGGCCAGAGGTCCTGACGTCGGCGGGCCGATCGGCTGTTACCGTCAGCGCAGTAAGGCAGCCCTGGTCGTCTTCGGCTGCGCGGTCCGGGTGACCGGTGCCGTGGTCCGCGCGGTTGCGTCGTGGTCCTGGCGCGGGGACCCTCTGATTGCGGCCGGGGACCGGACACGGTGAGCGCCCCATTGCCTGCGGTCTGGTCACGGCGGCGCCGGGCCTGGCCGTCGGGGAACTGGTCCGGGGCTGGTCCGCGGGTCTTGCTGCCTGAGACATCTGCAGTGAAGCTCGAAGGGCTGGAGAACCGCCGCGGGTGTTCGCGGTCAGCCAACACGGTGGGCTTCGGCCAGGGATCTCATTGCGGCGACCACGGCGGGGCCGGGCACAGGGACGGCTCGGGGACGTTCATCAGACCGAGACCAGGTCACACACGAAGATGAGGGTCTCTCCCGGCGCGATCACGCGCCCGGCGCCGCGGTCCCCGTAGGCCAGGCCTGGAGGAATTACCAGTTGTCGGCGGCCGCCGACCTTCATGCCCTGCACGCCCTGGTCCCAGCCGACGATGACCTGCCCAGCGCCGATCTGGAACGAGAGAGGTTCGCCCCGGTCCCAGCTCGCGTCGAATTCCTCGCCCGTGGAGTGCGCGACCCCGACATAGTGAACCTTGACCCTGTCACCCGGGCTGGCCACGGGGCCCTCACCTTCCCAGATGTCGGTGATCACCAGTTCGGTCGGCGGCTCGCCGCCAGGAAAGTCGATCTCAGGCTTGCCGACGCTCATACTCGCCTCTCCTTGTCGCTCTATCACCGTGCGCTGGCCCAGCCAGGCGGTCGTGCAGCCGCCCTGGGTGAGCCCGTTCCACCTAGCGCAAGGTTATGCCGCCGCTCATCCGCCAACTGCGGAAAGCGCGGAACGTCCCGGTCATATGGCGATTGCCAGGTCGTCGAAGGCCGTCCGTAGCATGTGGAGATCGGGGACGTCGGTGGCAATGTCGTAGTGGCCGCGCCGCAAATTCTGCACGAAGGCATGACCGGCCGCGAGAATCCGCGCCGAGCGTTGGCGTTTCAGTCCGCGCATCGGCCGGAGCCGGGCCTTCAGCCGACCGTGATCTGCCTCGACCGGGTTGTTCGCATACTGCTCAGCGATGTGCAGCGCCGAGGGCACCAGCTCATCGAGGACCCGCGGGTAGAAAGGCGCGCGGTCGGTCGTGACCTCGGCCGGGACCGTGCCCGCGCGCAGCGCCCGGGTGAACAAGCGCCGCGCGGCCGCCAGATCACGCCGCACGGACAGCAGCACGTCAATGACCTGCCACGCTGATCGACCGCCCGGTACAGATAGGTCCACTTGCCAGCGACCTTCAGGTAGGTCTCATCGACGAACCACCGGTCACCCAGAGCGTGCCTACAGGGCCGGGCAGCCTCGATGAACTCCGGGGTAAAACGCTGCACCCACCGGTAGATGGTGAGGTGATCGAGGGTGATGCCGCGCTCGGCCAGCAGTTCCCCGGCGTCCCGGTAAGACGGTCCGTACCGCAGGTACCAGTGGACCGCGAGTGAGATCACCTCCCGCGGGAACTGGAAACCAGCGAAGACCGAGGTCGTGCCAGGCGCAGCCACCGGACCAGTCTCCAGCCAGCCGCGATCGGCCAACGCAACAGTGCCCTCGCCGCCGCTCTCGCGGGAACCTAGCAAAGTACTACCAGAATGGCGCGGCGTTACGGGCAGAGTCGTTCAGTACGATTGGGCGTCGAAGAACCACCGCGCGATGTCGAGCTGGGAGAGCGCCCTGCCCCCCATCCAGAGGCTCATGATCTTGGAGTCGCGCCAGTGCTTCTCGAGGTCGCTCTCGCGCGCGTAACCGAACGCCCCCATCAGGTCCATTGCCTTGTTCACGACGAGGGTCAGCTGATCGGAGACGAACAGTTTCGTGACCCGGGTCCGGGCGAGCATCTCCGGCGTGTGACGGGGACCGTGCAGGTCGGGCCGGTCGAGCATCCGCGCCTTCAGGTAGGTCTCGGCCCGGCTGGTCTCGATCGCGGTGACGATGTCGGCGAGGACGCCGGCGGTGATCGTGTGCTCCTTGAGTGGCTTGCCCGCCACCACTCTCGTGTCGCACCACTCGCGGAGCAGCTCGTAGACGTTCCGCATTACGCCGATGCACTGCGCTGCCGTGCCGACGTTGCCCGAGGTGGTGAAGGCCCGTGCGGCTTCGGCGTCAGCGCCGGGGCCGTGCGCGCGGAACTCGGCCGGCACCCGGACGTGGTCGAACCAGACGTCGCTGTTCCAGTCGCCCGACATCCCCGCCTTCTTGTATGGCTTTCCCTGGGTCACTCCGGGCGTGTCAGCCGGGACGTAAATAATCGCGAACGCTTCTGGGCCGCCCTCCGGGTCGGTGGTGCAGAAGACGGCGAAGACGTCCGCGAGGCCGCCGGAGTTCGTTGGCCACAGCTTGTGGCCGTTCACGACCCACTCATCGCCATCGAGACGGGCCGTGGTCGCGATGTAGCGGCCATCAGTGCCGTCGAGGTTCTCGACGTCGGAGCCGCTTCGGGCATCGGTGATGGCGGCCGAGCCCACGTACCACCGATCGGTGGCGAGGAACCTGGGCGTGAACAGCTCCATCAGGCGGGGGTTCTCCCGCGGCGGCATGACCGGGGACATCGCCCAGACCGAGCAGCTCGCCGCCGTCGCCAGGCCGGCGTCGGCGCGGGCGATCTCCTCCAGGCAGAGGGCAGAGCTGATGGCGTTCATCCCGCCCCCGCCGTACTGCTCCGGCCACGCCGCCCACTGGTAACCGAGGTCCACTGCGAGGGCCTTGAGCAGCCGATGGCAGAGGTCGTGCCGCTGCCAGTCCTCGTCGATATGGCGGCGTACCGGGATGACTTGCTTGTCCGCCCAGCCCCGGATCGCGTCAAGCCTGGCGGCGGACTCCTCCGGGATCCATTCGAGGGGGAGCGAGAACAGATCGGTCAGGTCGACCACCTCCTTCCGCATAATCCAGTCACTGACGGCCAAGAGCGAGTCGCAAGCCCTTTCGCTACTTCGAGCCAGGCACGGTCTTTGTTGGACCACTCGGTAATTGGCTTGCCACCCTTTGGGATCGCTTCCAGATTACTCAATAGTGTACGGCGGCCAGCCAGCCGCACAGCCGGGCGAAGATCAGGTAGAGCAGGCGGAAGGTCACGAGAACTGATCGTGCCGGAGCCGGAGCCGGCCCGCTGCGGGTTCCGCATGGCCGAGTCCGGGCAGAAGGAAATCCCAGCTCAGGTACGGATGCCCATGTCGTCTGAGCCTCACATGCGTGTTATGAGGGTGATGTCGCATGCGGGCTGCGGAATCGGGGTCCGATCGGTGATCTCCGCCGGTTTGCTCCATAACTGCGCCGTGAGGGTGCCGACTGGCCGATGATTGGCCGGTGGCTGATGATGACGTTCTGATCGTTGCCGCTGGGTATGCGCATGATCATCAGTACCGGGAGTTCAGTGCCTACGCCTGCCAGCTGGACCGCAGCTTCCGGACCCAGATCATGCGGATGGGCTTTTACGCCCGGGGCGCTATCCAGCTCCACCTAGCCCGGATCCGGTACCGGGAAGACGGCGTCTGGTTCACCGAGGCCGAGGCGGCCCGCCGCCGGGCCGGGTCAGTTGCTGACCAGCATGTAGCCAGGGTCATCACGGCCTCGCTGCTCCACGGGACCTGGCGGGAGGGAACTCGCGGTCAGGTGTTCCTGCTCTCCGGCCCCGATGACGCTGACACCATCCGCCTGCCGCGGCCAGTACTGAATGACGCGACATCCGCGAAGACCGGCGGCCCTCCGGGAGCGGTAAAGCCTGCCTGCCCTGCCCGGATCGCCGGCCTAGGCACCGATCCGGACCGCCACCAACACGGCCGACAGGCCGATCACGGTAGGGAACGACCCCGGCCCCATTGCGATCAGGCCGAACGGCAAGACCGTCTACGTCGTAGATGATTCGGGTGTGACCCCGAACCGGACCGCCACCGGCACCGCCGGCAAGGCCATAACGGTAGGGACCGACCCCGACCCCGACGCCATCGCGATCACCCCGTACGGGAAGACCGCCTACGTCGCCAACGGCGTCTCGAACACAGTGACCCCGATCCGGACCGCCACTAACAAGGCTGGCAAGGCGATCAAGGTCGGGGTCGGCCCCGGCCCATCGCGATCACACCGTAACGACCGGACAGCCGGGGCCGCGCCCAGCGCCTGCCGGCCCCGGAATACCGTGAGCGCCCGACGGCGCGATCACAACGGGAAGGCCATCCCGCCCGGGTTACGATGCCCGCGCCCGCAGCCACGGCTCGGAATTCGGGATTGCCGCTGTGATCAACGACCGGGCATCCGGCGGGCACGTTGCCTGGAGAGCCTGGTGCGCGCTGCTGTCGATCGCCTATGGCCTCAGGTGGTCCGTAGGGCATCAAACACTAGAGGCGCGCACCATAGTTGGCCCGCACCTGCCGCCCTCAGCGATGCGCACACGCCGTTTGCTGGGCACGTCGGCGTACCAGACAGCGTTCTGCGTGTCGGCGCAGATGCCTTCCGGGGCGCCGTCGCCGAGGTCGGCCAGGTACGCCGGCCGGACAGCCCGCCGTCCGCGCTGATGTCGAAGGCGACCAAGTGGTGGCGGCAGGCAGGATTCCGCGATGATCAGGGGGGAGTTGTCGGCGGTCACCGCCATCGCATTGGGGAACGCGATGTCGTCGGCCACCTGGCGCATCGAGCCGTCCGCGGCGACCTGAAAAGACAAACCGGGACGCCGCCCGGCCGAAGGTCCTGTGCGCAGGGACGTTGGTCCGTGGCGCGTGCTCCCGTGACGCCGTGGACTGACTGTGACGGAGGACCCCCAGACAGACGCGGAGGAACGGATCACATCCGCGCACCGCGCAATCGAGATCCGCGAGAAGCGGAGGCGGGTCCTCTCGTCACGTCCTGCCTGGACTACCTTGCGCTCCAGCCGAAGTCGAGCCTGAACGCTGACCGCCATGCACGCTATCGGCCAGTGGGCGCGCAGAGCGGCCCTTCGGCGCGGCATCGATGGTCATGGGCACGGCGTATTGCAACGTACCGAACGGCGGTTATTTCCGCGTACTGACCTCATCGCTGTCACAGAAGGTGGCCGCTTTGACGACATGTGGGCCCCACCCGTGACGTGTCGATCACCAGCTTAATGACCTCTTCACGGAACTCCGGCAAGTATTTCCGGTATCCCTTTGACATTTTCCCCGTCCTTTCGGCTGAGGATCCTAAAGATGACCCGCAGTCCGGAAGACGGGGGGCACCTCAAACTCTCCATCTGCGGGCACACACGCCGCTCGCGGCGGATGGGCGCGTTATTCGGACTGTGCTGAGCCGGCCGCCACCAGGACTCAAGATGACGATGTGTCCGCCATGATGCGCTGCAGGGTGCGCTGGCCCATCAGGCTCATGGCCGGGTTGCTCTCGAGGTAGTACCAGATCGCCCCCATCGACTGTTCAAACGCCCACGCCTTGCCGCGTTCCCATTCGAGGTCCTCGCACTGGAGGTCGTCGCGAAGTACCCGCCGGGGGCCAGCTTCAAGCAGATGCCAGGCACCCACGAGATCCAGCGCGGGATCAGCCGGTCCCATGCCACCGACGTCGATGACGCCAGCCAGGTGCCCGCTGGAGACAAGCACGTTGCCGGGAATCAGGTCACCGTGGGTCATCACGTCGCGGGCGCTGCGCGGCAGGACGCGCATGATCGCCCAGGTGCGTCGAAGCCGGGGGACGTCCAGGAGTTGTTCGCTGCGCTCGAAGCAGGTCTTCATCCACGCGTCGTGGGATCGCAGGTCGCCTCCCCGGCCCTTTCCGCTGAAGGCCCTGCCGCAAGTGCCGATCGCGCGCACGCCGCGGATGAACTCGGCCAGGTCGCGGGCAAACGCGGCGGATTCGCCCGGATCCTCGACTGTGGCGACAGCCCCGGGCAGCCAGGTCTGCACCGACCACGGAAGCGGGTAGCCCGCCCCGGGTTCGCCCAGCGCCACGGGCATGGGCGTGGGAAACCGCGTGCGACCTAGCAACTCGCGGGCTGCTTGCGCCTCTGATTGAAGCCACTGCCGCGTCGACACAGCGTCCCCAGGTTCTAGAGGGAATCGGGCCAGGTATTTGTCGCCGATGCGAAACAGCGCATTTACCGTCCCCTGCGCAGGGACTCCGTTGACAGGCAGTCCCCGCCACTCGGAGAACTGCTCATCCACCAACTTGCGCACCGTCTCGGGAGTGACCGTCAACTGGTTGGCATGCATGTCCACATCGGAAGCATGACGCGTCCCGAGCTCTGACAACAATCTGCTTTCCGCTGCGCCAGAGTCCCGGCCTCAAGCTGGCGCACGGCCCGGCTCGCTGCGCTGGCAGTGCTGCGGGCGGCGGACTCGCAACAGCCGCTGCAATGGGTGGAGGCGCCGCTGAAGCCAGCCACGCTGGCGACCACCCGGCTGGCCGAGCACTGGGCGCACGGCCTGGACATCACCGGGCCGCTGGGCATCAGCTTCCCCGATACCATGCGGCTGTCCCACATCGCCTGGCTGGCGCACCGGTCCCTGTCCTATGCCTTCGCCTAGCCGGCGAACAACCACATGAGGTCCTCTGTGAGCTGACGGCTCCAGATGGCACCACCCACTGGCCGTACGGCCCATCCCGCGCAGATTCTGCGATCACCGGCCCGGCCGGAGCGTTCTGCCGGGTAGCCGCGCAGCGGCTCGCGCCGGACCAGTCAGGGCTGCTCGCCCAAGGCCCGCACGGCGCTACCGCCCTGCACCTCCTGCGCAGCTACGCAGCCTGACCACTAATCTTCAAACATCCCATCTGCGGCAGATGCAGCAGCGTCGGCTGCTACCGGATCATGCTGCACGAGGCGCACGCCCGCGACTGGGGGTTCAGCGTCGATCGTCCAGGGACTTTCCGCGTGGACCTGATGGGTGGCCGGGACAATGGCCCGGGACCCGCCGCCGGCGGCGGGTCCCGGGCCTCGGACGATGATCAGGACCGTCGCTGGCGGTCACCGGTGATGCAATGGCACCGAGATGTGCTTGTGCTTCACGTGCACGTGGATGTGGGTTTCGGGTGCCGGCGACGGCAGAATGACGCCGAATCCGCACTGACCGGTCGCGCGGCGGCCTACCCGGTTGGAGTCGCCGTCGCTGTCGCCGAACTGGATGGCGGGGCGGTTGCCCCGGCAGGCGAAGTTGCGGCGGATGGTGTTGGTCACGACCTCCATGGCGTCGGGATCAGCCATGATGTTCCCCGAGACGGTGAGGCTGCCATGCACGTGGTCGTAGATGGAGCCGAACCAGCAAGAGCGCAGCCCGGTGACGGTCAGGCTGCCACCGATGCCGGTGTGCTCGTAATCGCTGTAGACGGGGCTCTTGAAGAGCTTGAAGACGCCTGCTGGCTTGCAGTTGACGCCGCCTCCGCCGCCGGTCTCGGTCACGCTGCCGCGGATACTCGAGTTGTGCACCACAACCCCCAGCGGACGGCGTGCGATCAGGCTGCCGCCCACCAGGTCATGACTCCACAGAGTCGGCCGGTTTGGGTGCGGATCATCAGCGCATGCGAAGTTCGCGCTGGTGTGACCGAAGGCATGGTCATACTGGCGGTCGCACCCCATGGCCAGGCTGGCGCCCGGCTGCACGATCAGGTTGCCGCCGACGGTCAGGCTTGAGCGGCCATGGTGGGTATGGTCGTTGAGCCCGAATACTGCGAGCAGGGCACCGCCGCTTGCGATAACGAGGTTGTGGCGCACCCGGGCCCGGCCGCCGTTCACGGCGCATACGCCGCTGACCACCACCTGGGAGTAAGTGCCGGCCAGTGTGCCGGGCGCCTGAGCGGTGCCTGAGCAGGTATAGCTGGGCACGCTGGCCCCAGGCCGCGCGACCGATGCCGAGGCGATGGCCTGGCCGCCGGCCAGCAAGCCCAGTACGAGCCCGCCCATTCCGAGCAAACACCACATATTACGGAAATATCCGCTCATATTTTCCCACATTCGGTTGGCTCGCCATTACCGGACAGCGCGGACGATACCAGGTACCGATGACAGTATCTAGGGTTGCACCGCCGGACGAAGAGTTGTTAGGTACAAGGTGTTTCGTCCCTTAACTTGCTACGACCGCCAATACCAGGTCCGCCCCGACGGGCGGTCATGGGGCTAAAATAAGCCCCGGATATCCCTTTAGGTGTGGCGAATCTGAACACTCTAGATGATCCGTACACTCAACGGCTGACTAGCGCCCAGTCGGCATCGATCCGGCCACCAGGAAGCATTACGGCGGCCTGCCGCCGATCTCCACGGAATATGGCCAGCTCAAGACGACTAATTAACATGCGAGATGTCGCATAGATCTGCATCCACGCAATGCGCTCAATTCGGCAGAATCGGACGCAGGGCGACAGCCATGACCTTGCTCGCCGTAGCTCGATGCGGCGGTCGCCGCCGCCGTGCGAGCAGCGGGACTGGCCATCGAGCACGCGGCGGCCCGGGTTCGATTGGCCGCTGAGCCTCGCTGACCTGGCAGCGTCGCGGCAGCGGATCGTGGAACAGGGGGACGCCGGGAGGCGGCGCCTCGAACACGACCTGCATGACGGCGCCCGGCAGCGCCTGATCGCGCTGCAGGTGCTGCTGGAGATATGACAGCTGCAGCGGCGCCCCCGCCGGTGAGCGCCGGCTACGCGGCCGCGCGCCGGACTGTCGGAGTCGCGCTGGAAGAGCTTCGCGATCTCGCGCACGGCATCTACCCGGCCGCCCTGAGCGACGGGGGCCTCCGGGCGGGATTCCAGACGCTTGCCGAGACCAGCCCGGTGCCGCTCATCATCAAGGATCCCGGCCCGCGTCGGCAGCCAGCCGCCCGGTCGTTCGTGACCCGCTGGCCGAACTCGAGGCCATTCTGTCCGAGCAGTGACGCGGGCCCGGCCAGCCTGGCCGGGCCCGCGACGTCTCAGTGGAGACGGCGGCGGGCCTACCAGATGGCGGCGCTCGCCAGGATGAGCGCGGCGCCGAGGAAGATCGCCAGATTCGAGGCTCGCAATCACGGCCGAAGCCGAGTGACGCGCATGCGCTCATCACGCATACGTCGCGCTGGGCCTATAGCGTGCATGCCGATGTCATCTGCCTGATAGCCGGAAATTGCGCAGGATCTGGTACGCGTGCAGATTTCCCGCGGTCTGCCGGGAGCGGTATTGCCAGATCGGCTCACGATAAGCCAGCTGACGGCCGGTCTTTCCTGGGCGCCGCACCGCGCCACCGGCGAACTCCGCCGCCGGCACCCCAGCGGCCCGCACCAGTGGCCGCTGAAACCCGGGTCAGTTCACCGTTGCGACCAGCCGAATCCGCCGCCGGATATCCGGCCCGAAATACCCGCAATAAGGGGGGAGGGCCAGGTCAGCGAACCTCGGTGTACTCGCTGCGGTCCAGCTGCACGAGGTTGGTGTAATCGCTGCCCGCTGGCTCTGCGACGTCGGTGTACTGGCTGCCGTTCAGCCGCACGACGCGGAAGCTGTCCCCGGAGAGCAGCTTGCGCAGGTGCCGCATCCCGCTCATGCCGGCGAGCGCGACAGCTATGGCGGCGGCGAGGACCGAGCCGCCGAACAGCGCGAGCCCGCCGACGACGTAACCCAGCATCATCATGACCACTGCGGCCAGCAGGGCCACCGGCACGGCCACCACCAGCAGCAGCGCGAGCAGCGTCACGGCGATCATGGCCTTGGCCGACCTGTCCGGCGTCCGCTCCGCGTACCAACCGGTCATCACGCTCACCTCTCAAGGCCCGGAGCCCGCCAAAGGCCCAGGCCTACCAAGCAACACGATATGTCTTGTCTTCTGTTGTCAACGCGCCTCCAGATCAGAATCATCCCGCAACCGCCCGGCGCGCTGACCGCGGGCGAACACCCACCGCGCCATGCGGCAGATGAGTATGCCTACCCTACCGAGAACCAACCGTCATCCGCCGCTAGCGTTTCGAGTATGGGCTGCCGCCTGAATCGCTATATGGAATTGGAGAGCATGCTTTATCCAGGGACCGTATGGGATCTTCTCAGGGCGCAGGTCCCGTAGGAATACAGGTATTACGCGGTGTCTTTCCGGCGGGACTTGTGACATACGAATCGCAGCAGCTATTTCCTCATCTCTGATAAAATGCCCGGTCACAATCGACGGATACGAGAATTATGGTTGCCGTCGATTCCGACTGAGCTTTACGCGGGTAGCGTCTGGAGCCCCTATTGCGTCGCCGATCGCGCATCCTCATCTGACCGCAAGTGAGCGCGCGGCGCTGGCACGGACTTGTGATTACGTTCGATACCGAGGTGCGTGTCTAGGCGGGGCGCCGCCCGATGAGCACGTGCAGTCCGGTCGGCAGGCGCTCGGAGCCGAACGCGGAGGTGACCGTCACCTCGACGTCCTCCGCCGCCAGGAGAGCCGGCACGCGCGCTGTGTCGATCAGCGTGTTGTCATGGCGCTCGTCGTCGCGGCGCCAGGAGCTGTCGTCATTGGCCACGAAAGTGGTGATCTGGCGGGCAAACCGATTGGGTGCGGGGACCTCGAACCGGGCAATGATCGCCCAGTCATCGCCGACCCTGCCCACGTTCGGGGCGTCCCGCCGGGCTTCACCGTACTGCAGATCGCAGATGTCGATCGCAAACAGGCCGCCCGGCCGCAGCGTCCGCGCGATCGCGACAAGCGCCCGGCCGATGGCCGGCTCATCGGGTAGGTAACTGAGCACGTGGCCGACGGAAACCACCGCATCCGCCTGCGGCAGCGGGTCGTCGGGAAGCGTCAGCCGGCGGACGTCCTCGGCGCCCGGCGCGTAGCTGCGGGCCAGCTCGAGCATCGCCGGTGATGCATCAGTTGCGATGACGCGGTGGCCTGCCCCAGTGAGCACCTTGGTGAGAAGGCCACTCCCGCAGCCAAGTTCGAGGACGAGCCCGGCACGCGCCCGCACCGGCGCCAGCAGCGCCAAGATGCCCGGCGCACAGGCCTCCGCGTGGAAGCCAAAACCGCGGTGGTGCACGAGCGCGAGATCGCGGCGGTAATAGCCGTCATGAGTCGGTGACACGCACCTGAGTGTCCTGCGCACCGCCCTCGATTGCCAGTCGGGGCACCAGGGTAATGGCAAACGTCGCTGTTGCGGGAGCCCGCGGATGGCGGCCGGCGAGCAGGTCGGGATGCTCGCTGGTGGAGGGGTGGCCGCCGGGCAGGTCGTGGATGCGCAGGATCTGGGCCATCCGAAGGAAGCCGCGGCAGCGGCAGCGGCGGGTCAGCCTGGCCGGACATTACCACTCGCAGGCCCGGCGGCAGATTCTCCAGCAAGAACGCCACCGACTCGTGCACCGGCCCGGAGTCATCCCGCCGGAGCGCACACCAGCACGCGGTCCCTAGCCAGCCCCTCACTCAGCGCCTCCACCAGACGCCGACGCAGCACAAAACCCGGCTGCAGCCGGGGCACATGCAGCTTGGTCGCCAGCGGACATCCGGCTCAGACATGACGACCCCCGCCGGGGCCGCCACAGACGGGTCAGCCATCGGTGACCTACCGCCCAGGCCAACAGGCTTATCGCGCAGTTCGCATCACTGGTCGACGCCTCCCGCCGCGCACGCAGGCGACAGCGATGAATCGTGTCGCCAGCGTCCAGCGGGTGCCGAGCTGTTTTGAACGGTGCCCGCTGTCCTCATAACCCAGAGGTCACAGGTTCACGTGGCGGCGGGCACGTGGCGGCGAACCGCTACAGCGGGTGATATCGCCCGCACCACGCGGGACATGTCACCGGCGCGGCGCCAGCCACCGGGTGTCGATCCGGGCGTGCCGGATCCGGCCTACCAGACGGACGCGCAGCGTCTCCGGCGTGTTGTCGCCCGCGTCCCTGCTGATCGCCAGCTTGCTGTACCGCACCGCCAGCTCGTTGGCGTCCACCACCATGCCCGGCGCGAGGACCAACTCCACGTCGCCGCCGCGCACCCGCAGCTCGATGATCAGCTCGGGCCCGCTGCGCACCGCGCTGGTCAGGTCCAGGATCACGTCGCACCACGCGGTGCGCAGCGCCAGCCGGTGCGGCAGCGTCCAGGGGCCGTCGCGGCGCACCGAGCCATGCCGCTCGTCGATGGTGAGCAGTTCGGCGGCCGGCTCGGCCGGCGTCCCAGCGAGCCGCAGTGCGAGCGCGCCATCGCTTCCTGGCACCGCGATCAGATCGGCGGTGAGCGGGGCCAGCGCGTCGATGGTGCGGGCGGCCAGCGCCACGTCAAGCCGCTCGTCGAACTCGGCCGGGTCGAGCCGGCCGTCGGCGACGGCGGCGCGCAGCAGTTCGATGACCCGGTCGCGGTCCGCGTCGGATGCACGCAGCGCGGGTGAGCTGGGCGGATCTGCCGACATCCGGCCTCCCCGGCTGCGACGTGGTGGCACCGCGCCACCGATATTCCACGTTATAGCGCAGACAGCAGGACACGTGAAGCTGAAGCGCTGCTCGAATCCGTCCTGGTGAACTACGAGCGCACCCAGGGCGGCACCGCGCTACGCTTACCCTGGATCGTGCTGGTTGGGGGCGGCGATGGCGACAGGACCGGGAGACGAGCTGGCAGCGTCCGCGGCGGGCCGCGGGCGCCTGCGGGCCTCGCACGCCGACCGCGAGCAGGTGATCGGCACTCTCAAGGCCGCGTTCGTGCAGGGCATGCTGGCCAAGGACGAATTCGACCTGCGGGTAGGCCAGGTGTTCGCGTCGCGGACCTGCGCGGAGCTGGCCGCAGTCACCGCTGACCTCCCCGCCGAGCCGACCGCAGCTCAGCCGCCCAAGCCCGCCCGGGCCCAGGGCGAGCAGCCAGTTCTGCGGCCCGGGCCGGTGATCATGGCGGCGACCGCGCTTGATGCAGGCGTATGGGCGTTCACGTTGCTCCCGCACTGGGCGCCAAGGAATCCCGATAGCGATCCGCCGCACGCATTAATATTGCTGTTCTTCACGGCCAACCTCATCTACCTGTTCGTTTCGGTAATAGCTGTGGGATTTATGATCGCCGGGTGGCGTGAGAAGCGTTCCGGCGGGCGGCCACCGCGGCGGCCAGCACCCGGCGCGGGCGGTCAGGCGTCCCGGCGCCCGCATTCAGCCGACCCGGGCGGAGAGCTTCCGCCGGTCGATCGCGGTCACCGGCACACCGCCGAAGCTGAGCGGAGCCGTCCTCCCCGGCCGCCAAGGCGGGCTCGCGGTCACCGCGGCGATGGCGCCCCCGCGGGTTGCTTGCCGTGACCGCTGGCAATCGCCGTGCCATGAGCGGGTAATCAGCCAGACCTGAGCGTCCACATGGCTGCCGCGGCCCTGCGGGGGCTGGTCGGCAGCAGCCTCACTTACCGCCATGGATCCATTCCACAGCTGATAATCCAGGCTGGAGATAGGCGTGCGGCATGCAGGCGGAACGTGCAAAGGCCTCGCCAGACTGCCACCGGACCGTGATACGCGGATCCCACCTTGCTGACCTGCCGGAAAGCCGGTCCTGGTACCCGATGCGGCGCGGCGCGACTCGCGGTCGCGGGTGCGGCCGCCGCTGGCACCGGCCACGCCGCCACCGCCCGAGACGACCGCCACCCAGGCCAGGCTGCCGTTGTAGATGGGCTCATCTGAACGCGTGAATAAACGGGAGATTTGCTAGCCGATCCTCGATATGCCTCGTCAAGAAATCTGGAACAGGGCAGTCGGCTTTTACCTGCGACCATGACTCCACAAGGCTGCCAGCGGTCGACTTCGCCAGGTCAATAACATGATCAGGATTAATTCTAGACTGAAGGGCCAGGCGACGGAAATTATCCACTGTAACTTGGCTGGCGAACCGACCGCCATTAATTGCAAATGCGAGTTGCTGGGCCTGGAAATCGGGGTACACGGTCACGCACACGAAGTCGTACGCCGGTGAAAGCCGCGCCGTCCGGGAGTCAGGATATCGAATAGTCCAGTTCTTCAAATGAGCGTCTACGTTTCCCATTACTATCATCGCCGCAAGTCTTCGCACATACTCATCAAGATCACCCGGGCACGTTGCCGAAATAATCCGCGCAAGGCCACTATACGTGGCCCGTTCGTACTTTAGCTCCGGTGACACCTCCCTAACTTGAGCAAAATCTTCCTGGTGAATCCGTCCATCCTCGCGCCGATCGAATCGTTCAACTCCAAACGCCAGCTCGTTGTCACGGATCAACCCAGGCAGGAGACCAGACAATTCATGACCTCGGAACAGTTTAGTTTTCGGCACATCAATGCCTGCCAACCGAGCCCAATAGAGCATCGTGTATTCATTCTCCGGCACGGATTGAAATCGTCGATCAGGAAGCTTGACAATCCAATTTCCGCCCTGACCGCTCATCGGCAGCGCGAGACTCTTGCCTTCCCAACGCATTGAGAACTTTGGCTGCACACCCGCCAAAGAGAATCGGACTCGATAATCAGGACGACCCTTGCGGCGTTCTGCCAGCTCAGGGATCCTTGCCAGATCCGACTCAGGAACCACTCGGACAGCGCCGGGTAGATCGCCTCCTATGTACGTGATTATTTGAAACTCATGAGGGTTATCTCGACCAAGTTCGCGGCCGATAATCTGCCGCAGTCCACTACCTTCCTCTGGCAACAGGTTAGCAAACCATTCAGGGAGCCTGCTAATCGCGTTTCTCCGACGGTCCGGAAACGCTTCGAAGCCTTGCCCTAGTACAGGATGCATTGGATCGCGGTCTTCGTAATCAAACCAGGTACGTCCATCAAGATAGCCTAGTGTTCCTACACGACGCGAATCAAGATAGACACCCGCCTGAGCGTTATTCGGCGTCATCATCGGCCCCTTCAACATCATCAAACAATGTTGAAAGATCCGGACCGTCACGAAATCCGAACAGTGCATGCCGCTGGACGTGATCACGAATTATCGCCGAAAGCAAAGTCGTGCGGCGTTCGAGAAACGCTTCAATCCTGCCTTCATGAAGAAGTCCGGCCGCCCGACTATCGATGCAGTGACTTTCGAGAGTGACGAGATCGGCGCTTTCAAGGGCCCGAAGTATCGAGTGACTCATCGAAGCTGGATAGATCATTCTGTTAGCCATGCTCTTGACCAACGTTTTAGAAACTATTGGTATTAGCACATGCCCTTCGTCGAGGAGCCCAAGAATGTCGACGGGAACTGCTGAATGATCGGTGTGGATTGGCAGCATCTGTGGATGGCGCGATAGCATGCCCAGAATGTTGATCTTCGCTTCAACTCGGTTTAGCCTAACCTGTGAAAGCTCAGGCATCCAATCTCCAGACGACGGCGGAAGCAAGCGCAGAATCCGGATAGCACTGTTAACCGGATCTCCGTAGATAGCAGAAGAATTTTGTCGAATGGCAATGGTATTACCTTGCGGAGCCACTCCGACGACTGCACCTCGCCACACCCACCGGCGGAGCAGCTCGGCTGCCGTCTCCTGGGGCGGTCCGAAGGTCGAGATGAAACGTGCGAGGACTGGAATCTGTAGTGCGTACGGTAGCAGTCTGATATGTGGAATCTCGGCTATCTGGCGGAGGAACTCGACAACCTGTTCAATAGCACGCTCGGTCGTGATGAAGGCCGAGTGACGATCTGCATCGCCCTTGAATTCATCACGAAAATCGCGGTCTACTCTAGGACCTCTGATTGCGAGAAGGCTTTGCATCAGGATCCGCTCGGGGATGTGGCCGAATCCGAAAGCTTGAACGTCTGAAGCCAGCGTGCGTAGATCGCTAGGATCACGTCGTTCCGGAACTGAGTGAAGAGCATTGAAGATCTCTTCAGCCTTAAGCGACAGCCCGTAAGTATTCATGCGATCGAATATGTCGCGTAGCGCGTATTCGTCGTCGCCAGTGACTATATACATCGGGATTCTATAGTCACGAATGGATGCGACAACTCGATCTGCCGTAGTAATTTGAGGATCGGTCAGTTGCGGGCGGGAGCGGATCCAGCTGTTGGCGAGAGCTGTATTAAGAGTGATTGAGACTGGCATCCAATGATAGGGCGGCAAGTGATTGGGGGAAGCTGAGACAAACTTTTCATCGCTAAGATCAAAGTAGATCAGGAAACGGGGATCCACGGTATCATCATCGGCCGTTAGCGCCCCTACAAGGCTGATGATGCGCTGTTGGCCGTCTACTACCCAGAATGCGTTATCTACAGCAGGAGCGTTAATGTTCAGATGGCCAATAGTGAGTTTGGCAGCCGGGGCTGGGCGTTGCCAGACGAGTAGATTGCCGATGGGATATCCGCGGAAAATGCTATCGAAGAGCCTGGTCACAGCATGACGATCCCACCTGTATGAACGTTGAAATGAGGGGATGCGAATACGACCCTGGAGAGCCCACTCCACGAGTTCGCTCGGCAGCGTGCTGTCGACCTTGGGCCGGGTGATCTTACTCACTCAAACCTCTCTAGAGCAGAGCAAGGACGCTCAACGTAGAGGCGCGGCTTGCCTGTTCGCGGTCCGGCTGCGCGGGTGGTCGGAAGCGGCTGCGTCGACCCGGCGGATACGGACTGTTCAACAGACCATGTTAGAGGGCGGCGTTGCCATGGTCGGGGACCTTGTCGTGAGCGGCAAGGCGCACATGTGGCGCAGCACCGGGCGGTAGCCGCTGGTGCTCGCCGAGGCTTTGCCGTTCGTATCTTCCTGGCTGGTGGTCCCGTCCTCCTCGCCACACGGCGGCCACGGCCAGGGGCTGGCAGCTATGAGGAGGACGGGGAGGAGCAGGAAACGGCAGGTCAGCGCCCGGAGCTGCTAACGCATTCGGCGACGAGACTTCGCGGAACCGGGGAGACGCAGCGCGCGACCAGGAACGCAGGCGGCGTCGGTGCCCAGCTCACAGGGACACGCGGCCACAAGGGAGACAGGGAAGATGTGCCCAAGAAGTGCAGGTCAGAGGCCTGATCGCCAGGTATGGTGGTCGGGCCTTTCGGCTGGATAGCAGCGCTATGGCAGCAGAATCGGGCTTCACAGTACGGCAGCTGGTGGGCGAGATCGGCAGGAGACGTCATCGTGACGGGTCTGGAGATCGCCTCCTTGTTGCAGCCCCGACACGTTGTGCGGCGAGTGCAGCCGACTTTGTCCGGACCGCTCCCGGTCCGCCGTGATCGCACTGACATAGCGCCGCGTACGCCGAGCTGTAGTTCCTGCGGATGACTAGCTACCTGTTCGCCGGTGATGAGGCTACTTGCCTGGCGGACTCCGGTAGCCTGCCGGGCATGACGTCCGTTGCTTCGCTGTCGGAGGGAGAGTTGTCTGCGGATCTGGTTCCGTACCTGTCTCTCCTCGGCGTGTTGCGGCAAGGTGCGCCGGTCGATGGGAAACGTATCCGGCTGGTTGAGGCTGCTGTAGAGGTCTGGCGCAGGCCGGGGTTCGATACCTTCCTGTCCCAGCCGACGCTGGGGTTTGAGCCGTTCGACTACCAGTGGCAGACGGCCCAGACGGTGCTGCGCAGGATGCGTGGCCGGGCCATTCTCGCCGACGAGGTCGGGCTCGGCAAGACGATCGAGGCCGGGCTCGTGCTGTCTGAGCTGCGGATGCGGGGCCTGGCCGACCGGGTTCTCGTGATCGTCCCTGCGGGCCTGACCCAGCAGTGGCGGGAGGAGCTGGAACGGAAGTTCGCGTTGCCGACCACCATGGCCGGCCAGCGGGAACCGGACGCGGGCCGCGATCGTCCGGTGGTGATCGCCTCACTTGCCGCCGCACGCCGCGAGCCGCTCGGGTCGGTGCTGACGGAGCGGCCGTGGGATGTGATCATCGCGGATGAGGCCCACCGGCTGCGCAATCCGCGCAGCGCCTCCGGCCGGCTGGCGCGGGCATTAAGCGCCCGGTATCTGCTGCTGCTCACGGCCACTCCGGTGGAGAACCGCCTCCAGGATCTGTACGAGCTGGTGAGCTTGGCCGCCCCCGGGCTGCTGGGCACGCCCGCGCAGTTCCGCGCCCGGCACGGGCCCGGTGAGGTGGACGCACCGCGCAACGTGGCCGAGTTGCGGGCCAGGACGAGGGAGGTGATGGTCCGTCACCGCCGCGGCGAGGTGAGCGTGATGCTGCCGCAGCGCCTGGCCGAGACGGTGCTCGTGACCTCCTCCGCTGAGGAGACAGCACTCTATGCCGGGATCGCCGCGCGGATCAGGCAGGAGGCCCGGGATGCCCCGCGATCGGTTCGGCTGGCCCTGCGCAGCCTGGCCAGGCTGGCCGGATCGAGTCCGGCCGCGGCAGCCCCGACCCTGGTCAAGATCGGTTGGGAGGACCTTGGTCGGCAGGCCGCCGCCATAGCCGGCATGAGCAAGGTCGCCGAGCTCGTCGCACGGCTGCACGGCACTGCTGGGGAGAAGGTGCTCGTGTTCACCGCCTTCCGGCAGACCCTGAGCGCCCTCGCTGGCGAACTGAGCCGCCAGGGCATCCCGGCCGCCATCTACCACGGGAGCCTGGCCCGATCCGACAAGGAGAAGGCGATCTCGGCGTTCCGTGACGAGGTGGATGTCCTGCTGAGCACCGAGTCGGCAGGAGAGGGGCGTAACCTGCAGTTCTGCCACATGATGGTCAACGTCGACCTGCCGTGGAACCCAATGCAGATCGAGCAGCGGCTCGGTCGGCTGCACCGGGTGGGCCAGACACGAGACGTGCTACTGACCAACCTCGTGGCCCGCGACACCATCGAGCAGCGCATCCTGCATGTGCTCGAAGCCAAGATCAACTTGTTCGAGCTTGTGGTCGGGGAACTCGACATGATCCTGGGCAGGATCGACGACGACTTCGACTTCGAGGCCTCGGTGTTCGACGCCTACGTCGAGTCCCGCGACGATGCCGAATTCGCCGACCGGCTGGAGGAGATCGGGGAGAACCTGGCTCGGGCCAGGACGGAGTACCTGCGGGACCGTTCCGTTACGGATGAATTGATCGGGCAGGAGTGAGCGGGGGGTGACCGCGGACGGCGCGCTGGCGTTCTGGCTGAGCTATGTCGAGTCCCGGGGCGGGCTCTGGGAAGGGTTGGGCGATAGCGCGCTCGTCATGATCCCGCCACAGCTACAGCAAAAGCTTGAGCTACCGGAAGAGCTCACGGTCACCGAGCGCGCAGATGTCGCCCGCGAGGACGCGGCGACCTTGCTGGGGCCGGGCCACCCGCTGCTGATGGCCGCGGCGGAGGACGTCCTGTCGGCCGATGATGCCGGTGTGCTCCAGCTTCCTGCCCCCGCCGCGCGGGCACCCAGCGATGCACGATTGCTGGAACGGGCACGCGAGGCGTTCCCCGTTGATCACGGCCGGATCGACGCCAGCGGGCCTGCGGAGCGGAGCCTGCGACAGGTGCTGCGGGTCGGAGCGATGGTCACCTATACGGCATCCGCGGATGATCGGTTTCATGAACGAGCGGAATGCTGGGTGGACGTCCGGTCCCGGCTCGAACTGCCCGAGCAGGCAGTGGAGCGGATGCTGCGGTACGCCGCCGACGGCTCGCCCCCCGCTTCCGCGCCCGACATCGGGGAGCTCCCGCCCGCCCTGACCGCCGCTCACCGGCTGCTCGACCGGACGGCGGTCGGCCGGTGCTGGGTACTAGCGGACGGGCCGGTGCGGACGGCAGCCGACACCGAACGGGCCAGGGCGCAAAAATACTACGCCGAGGCACTCGCCTCGCTGGCGAGGCGCCAGGCAAACGCTGCCCCCGACCGGCAGGCGCTGCTGGCGACGCGGATGGACAGCCTCCGGGCGGAGGAGAAGCGGCGGCTCGCCGAGATCGACGAGAAGTACACGCCCCGATATGACATCCGTCCGTACCGGCTGCACCTGCTGCAGGTCCCTGCCCTTCGCCTCCCGGTTGATGTGCTCCGGGGCGCGCGGCGTTTCCCGCTGCTGCTGGAGTGGCTGCTGCCCGCAGGCGTTTTCGCGCCGCTGTGCTGTCCCGGCTGCAGCGCGAACACCAGGGAACGGCCGCTGGTCGCGGCCAAGACCCACCTTGGCTGCGCAGGCTGCCTGACCACGGAGCCCGCGGGTTCCCCTGCGTCGCAGGCTTCTTCCGGTTCTAGGCCCGCATCTGCGGCCGCGGCACCCGGTCGTAGCCAGGGGAAGAAACCAGTGCCGGACGTGGCAGACGGTGCGGCGGGGAATGCGGTGAGCCGGGGGCAGGGCGGACCCCGCGCTGCCGACGGGACGGGCACGGGGGCGCGGGCGAAGCCCCGGGGTGCTGCGTCCCGGCCCGCAGCCACGGCCTCCGCACCCGGCTCCTCGCGCGTCTCCGCGGCCGCCAGGCCCAGATCGCCCGGTCCTCAGGTGCTGAGCAGGATGGGCGAGAAGTTGGCGATGGAGTTCTGGTCGGTGACCGGCCAGGGTAACCTGCGGGCCCTGCGGCGGCTGTGCGCCCCGGACGCACCCGCCGCCGCGGCCATCCGGCTGTACGGCATCCTAGGGCCGCCCATCGCGGTCGGCATGGCGCCAGGCGAGCGCCCGGAAAGCCTCACCGCGGGCACCTCCGCGTCCGGCGGTCGCGATCTCGCAGGTACGTGGGGCCTCCTGGACACTGGCCAGGCCCGGTACAACTACCTGCTGCGCTGGAATCCGGATAGTCGGCTAGTCGCCGAGGTGCTGCCGTTCGCAAGCTGGGTGTCGGCCCGGCTGCCATCGCCCAGATGGCTGTTCAACTCGGCCTCGGCGCGCATGTTTGATCGGCTTCCCGAGCCGGATTGCGATCTCGATCCGGTGGCGATCCGGCTGTGGCGGAAGGTCCCCCCGGTGCACGGCCTCCCGCTTACCTTGCGCTGCCTGGCCGCGTGGTGGCGGATCTGTGACGGTCCGGAGTTCCCGGCCGGGCGGCAGCCAAGCGTGCTGGCCGCTGCCATCCACCGGATGATCGGCTACCGGGCAGGCGAGGCGGGGACCACCCACGACGCCGTCGCGGAACTGCATCGGGTCACGTCGGCCGAATCCCGCGCGGTCACCCCGATGCTCCAGGCCCGTCTGCGGCTGTCGCCGGACCAGCCCTGGTAGCGCCCGCCCCGCAGGGCCGATGCCGCCTCGGTTGCTTGCGTTCGCGCAGACGAGGCGAGGCGGGGTGGGCTGGGAGAGTGGTCAGCTAGGCGGGCGCGATGAAGTGGAAGCCGTCGCGCCCGACGGACTTCTCCAGCGTCTGCATGATTTGCCGGGCATCGTCCCGCTCCTGCCAATAACAGAACTTTGCGCCATCAGCCAGCGGGTCGCATGCTGTGGCCCGGTGGCCGGCCGCGTTCGGCCGCCAACGCCGATCCGCTGGAGCTCGGCGGCCCGCGTGGTATGGCCGGGTGCCAGGTCACAGATCGCCGGGCCGGTACCAACTCTCTGGGCGATCAGCGCAGCCCTCAGTTCGGCCGCTGCTCATAGCAGGCTGGTCCCCAACGGCGTCACGCGTGAGTATCTAGGTATGTGATATCATCGTATGTATGGCGCAGGTAGACAGGTTTTCCGTAACAATGCCCCCGGAACTGGGCGAAGGCGTCCGCCAGGCCGCAGCGCGACAAGGGACCAGCGTGTCGGCATGGCTCAGCGAGGCGGCGGCCGACAGGCTCAGGAACGAGATGCTCAGTGCCGCTTTGGACACGTGGGAGGCCGAAGACGGTTCCTTCACCGAGGCCGAGCTCGACGCGGCGGCATCCCGGCTTGGCCTGGCACCTCGTTCGGATGTTGCGTGAAGGCGGTGCTCGACGCCGGGGCGCTGGTCGCCGTGGACCGTCGTGATCGTGTCATAGGTGCCCAGTTGCGCGTCCTCCAGCAGCAGGGGACGCCGCTGCGCGCCAGTGCGTCGGTTGTCGGCCAGGTCTGGCGCGATGCCCGCAGGCAGGCCAACCTCGCGCGCGTCCTGGCGGGTGTCGGCATCGAACCACTGAGCGCCGGCGACGGCACGCGGATAGGCGAGCTGCTCGGGCAGACTGGTTCCGCCGATATCGTCGACGCGCATGTGGCGCTCCTGGCGGCCCCCGCGGACCTGGTGCTGACCAGTGATCCGGGCGATATCCGCGTGCTGCTGCAGGCGCGCGGGGTTCCGGCGCGCGTCCAGGCGGTATGAGACCGTCATCGGGGACCAGCACCTGCGGCGGTGCGACTGGCAGGGGCCCCTGGACCGTGACTGTGGTTGACGGCGCTAGGACCGCAGATTGCCGATACCGGCTCTGACCAGCCATGCCGCCGACTCGGAGCCGAGGTCCCAGGGACGCGAGCGCAGAACCTGACGAAGCAGCTTGCGGTCGGCCACGACGGGCGGCTCGGGCGGAAGGCGCTTCCTGAATTCCCCGTCCGGTCCCCAGTGCTCGTCGGCCGGATTGTCAAGGGCCAGCAGCAGCCTGTCCACCAGGTCCGGCCAGCGCGGGTGACCCCACCAGTGCGGGCAGGCCAGAGCTTGGCGTGCCAGTCCTCGACGCACATATTCCGCCATGCGCAGCGGTTACTCCGGGCCGGTTGTCGCCCACGCGCTGAGCAGCATGAAAGTAGCGCTTTGCGGCGAACCCTGACCTCGGCATGCTGGCCGACAGCGTCGAGGACGGCGGATCGGAGCTTCTGGAAGCTGCCCGCCGCCGCGCCTAGGAGGCGCTGTCATCGTAAAGCGCGGCGATCTGGGCCGCGTACTGTTCCATGATGATGTAGCGGCGCACTTTCAGCGTCGGTGTCAGCTGGCCGCCTGCCTCGGTGAAATCCCCGTCGAGGAGCGCGAATTTCTTGATCGCCTCCGCCTGCGACACTGCCTTGTTGGCGTCGTCGATGGCCGCCTGGATCTCCGCCCGCAGAAGCGGGTCGTCACGGAGGTCCGCCACCAGAGCTGTCTCCGGTTTGCCGTTGTCCGCCTTCCACTGGGCGAACGTCTCGGGATCGGCGGCCACGAGCACCGCGATGTAGGGCTTCGCGTCGCCTACGACAAGGCACTCGCTGACCAGCCAGTGGGCGCGCAACCGGTCCTCGAGCACGGCGGGTGCGACGTTCTTGCCGGCCGCGGTGATGATCAGGTCCTTCTTGCGCCCGGTGATCGCTAGGAACCCCTCGTCGTCGAGCACGCCGATGTCGCCGGTGTGCAGCCAGCCGTCCTCGTCGATCATCTCCTTGGTGGCGGCCTCGTTGTTCCAGTAGCCCTGGAAGAGCATGTGGCCCTTGACGAGGACTTCGCCGTCCGGTGCGATCCGGATCGTGCAGCCCGGGATCGGCCGGCCCACGGTGCCGATCTTTTGCGCGTCGGGTGTGTTGGTGTTGGTCGCCGGGCTGGTCTCGGTCAGGCCATAGCCCTCGAGGATGGTGATGCCGCAGCCACGGAAGAAGTGCCCGAGCCGGGTGCCGAGCGGGGCAGCCGCGCTCCAGGCGTACTGCACGTCACCGCCGAGCGCCGCACGCAGCTTGCCGTAGACCAGCCGGTCGAACAGGGCGTGCTTGAGGCGGAGCGCGAGGCCGGGACCGCCGGTGTCCAGCGCCTGGCTGTAGGCGATGGCAGTGGCCTCCGCGCTGGCAAAGATCTTGCCGTGCCCCTCGGCTCCGGCCTTGTGCTTAGCGCTGTTGTAAGCCTTCTCCCACAGCCGCGGCACCGACAGCACAGCCGTCGGCTTGTAGGCCGAGAGTTCGGCGACGGCCTCGGCCATATCGACCAGGCCCAGGACGGTACGCGAGTAGATGGCGCCGTACTGGATGACCTGGGCATAACTGTGCGCGAGCGGCAGGAACAGCAGCGTCGAGTGCTCCTCGTTGAACACCCGCGTGAAGCCATCGTTCTGCATGCAGTTGCGGGCGTTGGCGACGATGTTGCCGTGGCTCAGCATGCAGCCCTTCGGACGGCCGGTCGTGCCGGAGGTGTAGACGATCTCGGCCAGATCGCCGGCGCCGCGAGTCCGGCGCCGTTCCTCCACCTGCTCCGGCGTCACCTGCGCGCCGCCCGCCTTGATATCTGGAAGGCCGCCGAACCGGCCGCCGTCGATCTCCCACACGTGCGTGAGCGCGGGCAGGCTGGCCCGGGCCGTGGCGATCATCCCGGCGTGATCGTCGGTCTCTACCACCACGGCAACCGCACCCGAGTCACCGAGGATCCACTCGACCTGCTCGAGCGAGGAGGTGGGGTAGATCGGGACGGTGATACCACCGGCGGTCAGGATCGCGTAGTCGAGCAGCGTCCACTCGAACCGCGTACGCGACATCAGTCCCACGCGGTCACCCGGCTGGATCCCGGCAGCGATGAAGCCGGCGGCGATGTCGCGTACGTCGTCGGCGAACTCGCGCCAGGTCACCGGCGCCCAGGTACCGTTCACCCTTCGCTTCACACCGACCCTGCCGGGCCAGTTCTGCGCATTCGTGACGACATCATCGGTTATGTTGTCATTCGGTTTCACGATGTATGTCGCGGGCACAGAGAATTCCTGCATCGGAGCACCCCGATCAGCGATTGCCTGCACTTGTCCCCAGTTCTCACGGTAGCCGCGACGAAGTCCGCCGGGCAGGGCAGAAGGTCCCGAGCCGGGACGATCAACTGGCGGCTGGTCCACACGGCCATGGGGCTGGCCCGGCCCGCGCAGCGGCGCGGCTGGCTGGGCCGTCCATATGCTGCTGGCCGGGCTGTAGGCCTCATCACGCGGCGGGGGAACCCGTGCGGGCGTTGCCCGCCCCAGGGCTCAATGCCGGCCTCGGGCGCGGTGGTCTAGGGTTTGTGATCGTCCTGGCGGTGCTCGCCGGGATTCTCCGGCGGCGGGCTGGTCCTGATGGCCGGGGCCGCCGCCGTGATATCTGCGGGTGTCAGCGGAGCTGACCGGTGCAGCGTCACGGCGATGAGCGGGTAGACCAGGACCGACAGCACGCCTGCGCCGATCAGGGCGGCGGCGGTGGCGGGGAGCATGATCCCGTCCCGCTCGCCGATCTCCGCGAGGGCGATCAGCAGCGGCATCGTGGTCGCGGTGATGAATGTCATCTCCAGCCGCCGCCGGAAGCGCAGCGCACGCCGGTAAACCAGCAGCGAGGGCAGCCCGCGGACGATCAGCAGCAGGGCGAAGAAGATGAGCATGCGCAGCGGGTCCTGGGTGATGGCCCTGAGGTCGAGGGTCATCCCCGAGGTGATGAAGAAGATGGGGATGAAGATGCCGTAGCCGACAGCGTCGAACTTGCGGTCAAGGCCGTCGGTGTCGATTTTCATCCGGCGGGTCCAGCGGCGCAGCACCATCCCGGCCAGGATGGCGCCGAGCACGACGTCGAGGCCGAACCTGCTCGCGACGACCAGCAGCGCGAACAGCAGCACCATGGTCCAGCGCAGCATGGTCTGCCCGGTGGCGTCCTGGCCCTCCCGGATGACCCGCTGCAGCGCTCGGCTGCGGGTCAGCCGCGGCGCGGCGGACAAGGCGATGGCGAGGACCCCGACCAGGGCCACCGAGGCGAGCGCGACGAAATGCCCCCGCTGGGTGAGGAAGATGGCGATGATCAAGATGGGAAACAGTTCCCCGACCGTCCCTGCCGACTCGACGTAAGAGCCGAACCGGCCGATGAGCATGTCATTGTCGCGCAGGATGGGCAGCAACGTGCCCAGCGCCGTGGTGGTCAGGGCCAGTCCCACCGGTACGTAGTCCTTGACGTAGCCTGCCGCGGCTAGCCCCGCCACCACTCCGACAGCGATCACGGCCGAGATCAGCCAGCCGGTCATCGCCAGCTTGCCCGGCCGCTGCCGCATGAGGAGGGGATCCAGCTCGTAACCAGACAGCAGGAACAAAAAACCGAGTCCGATATTGGCCAGCAGCTGGATGTTGGACGTTTCGGCCAGGCCGAGCACTTGCGGGCCGATCAGGATCCCGCCGAGCAGGAAAATGACGACCTGCGGAATGCGTCGGCCTGGCAGGGCAGCAACCACCAGCGGCGTAAGCGCTGCTACCAGCGCCACGGCCAGTAGGTCTTCCAGACCCCGGTTAAGATCCATGACGCCAGCTCAACCGGGGCGCGACCTCGGCCATCCGCCACCACCACCACCCCCCGCGGGCAGTAACCAGTAAGAGCCAGGCACCACCAACCTAGCCGCCGCAGGTCCCAGGGAACAGGGCCCTCCACCTCGCAGAACCGGGCCGTCGGGAGCCTGCCAAGGTTGGAGTACAGGGAACTCTGGCGGCAGCCTGACGGCGTCCGCAAGCTGCGGGTGCTGACCCGCTATCGCAAAAGGCAGGCTGACATCCGGGCCGCCGGGATCGCCCGGCTGGATAAGGTCCTCCAGGTCGGGATCAAGCTCACCTCCGTCGTGCCGAAGGTGCTCACCCAGTCGGGGCGGGATAGCGCCGACATTGGCTCAAGGCGGTAGAGGCCACGTTCTCAGTGGCCTGTAGTGAGGTGGATCACGCCGACGTCGGACAATCCGTTGAGCGCCAGTTGCACCGCAAGCGCGGCGAGCAGGAAGCCGAACACCTTCTCGGTCACCAGCATCCGGCTCGCGTCCAGCTTGTCGCTGACCTGCACGGCCCAGCGGAACACCGCGACGTCGAGCGCGAGCACCACGGCGAGCACGCCAACGGCGACTGCGAGCACTGCAATTGAGCCAGCCTCTGCCGGCAGGGTGACCAGGACGACGATCCCGGCGGGGTTGAGCAGGTAGGGCACGGCCAGCGGGAAGACGGCGACCTGCATCGGGTCCCGGCCTTTGACCGGGTCTCGACAACTCTAGATCACGCGATCTTGCCGCCGACCCGGGTGGAGGACGACGGGCTCAACCCCGGGCCCCAGTCAGTCAGCTCGTAGCGGCGCGTCCTCCAGACGGGCGTCCATCGTCATCTCCTTGCCGTTCTGGCGGGTCACAGCCTGAGCCGGCGGCGCGCCCGATGGTGTGTTCTCCTGAACAGGACGACGACGCAGCCCGCCGGAATGTCAGGCGGCACGCTGGCCTCACACGTTTCCGGTTCGGGTTCCGCGCCCGCGGGCACGAGAGCGTGGAGGTTCAGCGAGCCCGGATGCCGTCATAGGCGAAGTCGATAATCCGCCGGCTGGTTTTCTGGGGGTCGAGGTTCTCGGTGGTTCCCGATCCCATGCGCGCCAGGACCGGTCCGACGAGCATCTCGTTGACGAACGCGACGTCGATGTCGGACCGGATCTCGCCGGAGGCGATGCCCCGTTGGATGAGGCGGTACATGACCTCCCGGCGGGGGGTGACGATCTCCTCGAAGTAGCGGCGGTGTAGCTCCGGGAAGGCGCTTGCCTCCGCAAGGAGGGCCCGGAGCATGCTGCCGGCCCGCTTGTCGAGGGTGCGTTCGATCAGGGTCGCGAGGTGGGCGGCCAGGTTGTCTCGTGCTGTGGGGCCATCGAATTCCGGGAGCGGCTTGTTGATCGCGTCGAGGACGTCGAGGTACAGCTCGTCCTTGGTCTTCCAGCGCCGGTACAGGGAGTTGCGGGACACGCGCGCGTGCTCGGCGATGGTCACCAAAGACAGCCCCGACAGGGTCGCGCCGGCGCTGATCAGGTCGAGGACGGCCTCGACGGCGGCGGCCTCAGTGCGGGGGTCCCTTCTGCGCCCCGCCGCGCGGGTGATCGTTTCCATGGTTCTCATCGTATAACGGAACAGGACTGTTGCGTTTCTAAATCAGCTGCCGTATGATTCGGAACAGATCTGTTCTGTTTCATAGGACAGGGTGATGATGGCGTACCGATTCGATGCCGCTCCTACGGCCCTGGCCGCCGAGCGACGAGCGCAGTTCATGGCCCTGGGCATCCCGGCGAACATCATCGACGGCGTGGCGAGCAGGCATGGCGAAGAGCTGTGGGACGACGAGCTCCGCAGCTGGGTCCGCGAATGGTCGGCCGAGGCGGCCACGGCGGAGGCACCAGGGGACCTGCTGCTCGCCTCACTGTGCTTTGGCGTGGCGAAGTACCCCTGCGTGGCCAGCCAGGCCCATGGGATTGCCTACGGCGAGCAGCTGCGGACCTATCTCGCGGCGGCTCCGGGCTTCCGGTGCGCCCTGACCGGGACCCATTGACAAGTACACGGAGATCCTCATGACCTCGCTCCCAGCCAGCACGCGGACGTCCCCGTACTGGGGCGTGCTCGCCATCTGCGCCATCGCGCAGTTCATGGTCGTCCTCGACGTATCAATCGTGAACGTGGCGCTTCCGCAGATGCGCCACGACCTCGGGCTCACCATTACATCCCAGCAATGGGTGGTGAATGCCTACACGCTGACCTTCGCCGGCTTTCTGATGCTCGGCGGCCGGGCCGCCGATCTGTTCGGCCGCCGGCGAGTCTTCCTGGCAGGCCTGTCGCTGTTCACCGCGGCCAGCCTGGTCGGGGGCCTCGCCCAGGCCGGCGCCTGGCTGATCGCGGCCCGCGCCGCTCAGGGGCTGGGCGGAGCGGTGCTCGCGCCGACGTCGCTTAGCCTCCTCACCTCAACCTTCACCGACATGGCCGAGCGGCGCCGGGCCATGGGCGTTTGGTCGGCGACCGCCGCCAGCGGCGCCGCCGCTGGAGTGCTGGCGGGCGGCATCCTGACCGACCTGCTCGACTGGCGATGGGTGCTCTTCGTCAACGTGCCCATCGGCCTGTCCCTGCTGGTCACCGCCCCGCGGGTGTTGCCAGAATCGCAAGCCCCGGGGCCCAGGACGCGCCTGGACGTGCTGGGGGCCTTCACCATTACTGCCGGCCTGGCCCTGTTCGTCTACGGCATCGTGAGCACCGACACGCACTCGTGGAGCTCAGCCCAAACGATCACGGCGCTGGCTGGAGGAGCGGCATTCCTGCTCACGGCGCTGTTTATCGAGGCCCGCGTGGCTCCCAGCCCGCTGGTGCCGCTCAGCATCTTCCGGAGTCCCTCATTGTGCGCGGCGAACGGGATCGCCATGATCATCGGCGCTGCGCTGTTCGGCATGTACTTCTTCATCTCTCTCTATCTGCAGGAGGTTGCGGGATACAGCCCCCTGCGAACCGGCCTAGCCATCCTGCCAGCCGGGACGATGACGCTCGCCGGCTCGCTCACGGCCTCCCGGCTGGTGGCGAAGATTGGCGCGAGGAGGCAGCTGATGCTCGGTCCGGCCCTGTCCGCGGCTGGCCTGCTGTGGATGTCATTGCTGTCTTTCGGTGATAGCTACTGGCCGAACATGTTCGCCCCGCTCGCGATGTTCGGCCTGGGCATCGGCACCACCTTCGTGCCGATGACCCTCACCGCGACCGCCGGAGTCCCGCCCACCCAGGCCGGTCTCGCCTCCGGCCTGGTCAACACGGCCCGGCAGATCGGAGGCGCGGTAGGCCTGGCCGTGCTCGCCACGCTCGCCGCCAGCGCCACCCGGGGCAGCCGCTCCGCCAGCCGGTCGATCCAGGCACCCCTGACCCAGGCAGCCCTGACCCAGGGGTACGACCGCGCGTTCCTCGTGGCCGGGCTGCTGCTGCTCATCGGCGCCGGGCTCGCCCTGCTGATCCGCTCCGAAGCACCAGCCAGCGCGTCAGGCACCCCGGGCGACGCCACCAGAAGCCCGGCAACCTCACTGACAGGAACCCATGCTGCCACATCGGCCGTGATGATCGCCTGCCGTGACCGCTGCGCCCGCACCTCAGCACGCGGCGCGGACCGGCTGCGCAACGTGACCTGAGAAGGAGAGGATGAGTCCATGTCCGCCAACAGCACTCCCGCCACCGGCTCCGAGCGGCGGAGATCGGCGCGGCGGAGATCGATGACGGCGCAGGCCGGGGCGGGCGGCGAGGTCCGATGAGGGAGGACGTACGCCAGGCGCTGGCCATCGATGGCTCCTCGACGATCGAGGATCGCACGATAGACATCACCACCACGGGCCGGCGTTCCGGCAAGCCGCGGCGGATCGAGATCGTCTTCTACCGGCTGGGCGACGACATCTACCTGAGCGGGATCCCTGGACCCAAGACCCGCGACTGGCTGGCCAACCTGGGCGCCCAGCCGCAGTTCACCTTCCACCTCAAGCGCGGCGTCGTCGCCGACCTGCCGGCCACGGCCACGGTCATCGTCGACCGGGCGGAGCGCCGGCGTGTCCTCGCCGTCTTCGTCGAGGAGTTCAACCGCCGCCGCGGCCCGGACAGCCCGTGGCCGAAGGCCGTCCTCGATGAGTGGGTGGAGCGCAGCCCGCTGGCCAAGGTCACCTTCGTCGAGACCGACTGACAGGATCCGACCGGTAACCCGCGCCGGGGACCGGGCGGCACATGCAAGTAGGAGGCGGTAGCGACCGCTACTGGTCGACCCCGCTGAGGACCCCACCGCCGCCGAGTCGGCGCAGCGCTCGTCGGGTTCGTCAATGTCGCGTGGGACGGACCCTGTCACGCGTTCGTCCTGAACACTGGTCCGACCCGGTCGGTCATTCACCCAGTCAGCTGGGGCTACGCACAGTCCAGGCGAAGGCGACCGAGCCGGTCCTGCCGCTGTCGGCTGCGCGCACGGTAACCCGGTAGGTCCCCGTCCTGGCCGGCCGGCCGGTGACCCGCCCGGTGGCCGTGATGGACAGGCCGCGCGGAAGGCCGGTCGCGGTGAAGGCCGGCGAGTGCCCGGCGCCTTGGTCCGCCAGCGCGACTGGCAGGCCGACGGAACTGCCGGCTGGGGTGCGCTGATTGCCAGGATCGAGCAGCGGGAGCTGACCGGGGTCGAGCTGGTCGAGGTCGACGCCCTCGGCGGAGTCGATCCCTTGTACTGTGCCCGAGCTGGAGTACTGCCAGAACGCCCACCTGCGCCAGCCGGCCGGCCGCGCCGGGCTCGGATCGGTCCCGTAATCGGGCACCCACAGCGGGGTCTGCCCGAACGCGGCGCTGCCCCCGGTGCAGCGTTGCCACCACTGCGGTGGCGTGTAGATGACGGGGAGCCGGCCGGTCCTGGCCTGCAAGGTGGCATCGAACTGCATGACCCACGAGACCATGGCCGCCTGGCCGAGCCGATAGCACTCGGCGCCGTAGGGGTTGTACTCGATGTCCAGCATGACCGGCGTGGTGCGGCCGCTGGCGCCGAGGGAGCTGAGCAGGTAGTCGGCCTGGGCGGTGGCGCTGCGGCTGCCGCCGTTGCCGTTGGGGATGGCGAAGGCGTAAGCGAAGACCGAGATCCCGGCCGCCTTCGCGCCCGCCAGGTCGCCCAGGGCGTGCGGGTTCCGGTAGTAGGTCCCCTCGGTGACCTTGACGGCCGCGAACTGGATCCGGTCCGCGGCGACCCGCGCCCAGTCGATGGCGGCCCCGTGCGGATGCTGGTAGGAGGCGATATCAATTCCCTGCACCGCGCCCGGCAGGGCGCGGTACGGCGCCGTCCGCCTCGGCCCGGCCAGCTGGCGCAGCAGCCGGGGGGAGTGCGTGGCCCCGACATTGGAATGGTTCACCGGCTGGCTGTGCGATGTCAGGGCCAGCGCGGCGGCCGCGTTCATCGGGGCGGCGGGTAAAGCCAGCACGGCGAGCATGCCCGCTGCGGCCGCCCGCAATAAACGGATACTTATGCGCATCGCGGCTCCCTCGAGTCGTTCCGGCACTGATCGGGGAGCATACGGGAGAACGGGATTCCATACCGCTATTTCGGGTCATCCGAAGTTTCCCCAAGTGTGATCATGTGCGTCGCCGTCTACCTGGGTTTCGGGGTGGTGCGGGGCGGCTGACGCCTACGTGGTGGCGAGGCGGTGGCTGGCGCCAACCACCGGTAGGACTTTGGCAATCCGCTCGCGACAGCCATGGGCGGACCCCGGCGGCCGCCGACGAGGATCGCCCGGCCGGGCCGTAGGCCGCCCAAGTCCCCGGTGTCGTGCATAACCTGCAAGCCCGAACAGCGCAGCGTTGTCGGTGTCAGCGACCGGCGGCTGGCAGTTCTCCTGCTATGACGCGCACCAACCCGTCGATCGGAGCGTGTTGGCCTTGCGCCTGGGCTTGCTTGCCGCAGCCCAGATAAGACGTTCGGCGTGGCATGACACCCTGGGCCGCCCTCGACGATCGCTGGATCACGTGAGCCGCAACGTGATGAACGGTTCCTCGTCGTCAGGGGGAAGGTATCGGGAGACCTCGACGAATCCATGGCCATCGGCGGGGCGGCGCCCCGCGCCGTTTCCCGGCCGCCGCGGCGGCGTCCCACCCCTCCTGCCTACCGCCCTCGGTGTCCCGACCGTTCTGCTGTACGAGACCGACCTCCTCCAGGCGGGGGTGTGGAGCGCTGACCGCCTGCAGGTCGAGATCCGCTGGGCCGCTGGTCCCTGGGCCGACGGCGGCTGCGCCTGCTGACCGCTGGGCGGGCCGGCCCTTGCGTGGCGCTGCGCCAGGGCGTGTCCTTGAGGGACAGGGGGTGAATCTTCAGTTGAACAGCACATCCAGGATCCGGGGCATCGTCACAGCCGCCGTTCTTGCGGGCGGGCTGGCTGCGTGCGGTATGCCCGGCACGAGCGCCCGCCCGGTCGCGGCGGGCCCGGCCAGCGCGGCTGCCGTCCCGGTGCGGGTGCAGCCAGACGCAGTCGGCTGGTCCGGGATGGTTCAGCGTCCTGACCTCATCTACGTGGGCATGGGCGGAGCGCCGATTGTCCGGCAGCTGGTCTGGCGGAACTGGGGCGGACCCCGGGCATGGGCGGCAGGCGAGCTCGACATCTACTGGCCGCAGCCAGGTCCGATCTCCGGCTGGCACCCGACCACGTATCCGGTCACGGTGCGCCTGCAGGACATCCTTACGCACAACGGCCAGCCGTCGTACCGGAAGATGGCGTACCTCTACGTCAACCGCCGGGGTGCCGCCAAGGTGCTGTACTTCACGTTCTACGTGCTGCCGGGCGGATCAGTCCCAGGGTGGAACCCCAGCCGGCCCGAGCCCACGCCAGCAGCAAAGGATCGTCCTGAGCAATCTCTACTGACAAGAGCAGCCCCACGCCGCTGACTTTCGCAGCCGAGATCGTTCCGTGCATTTTCCGGATCATGTTTGGTCGGTCGCCTTGGTGGTCTTGGGGGAAAGAGGATGGGTGTGGCTTGGTCCCGGTGCCTCGCTGGTGGCGGTCAGGCGCTCGCCTTTCTTCTTGTGGTGCGCGCCGTAGGTGACCGTCCATGCCGACAAGATCGCCACCCAGAGGAACGGCGTGACCGCGGAACTGGCCAGGGCCATCCCGGTCGAGGTGTTGTAGACGATGACGACCCGTAGGGCGGCTTCGAGGAGGAAGGCCGCGCCCCACACGGCGGTGATGGTCCGGAAGACGCGCCGGTAGCCCTCGTATTGCCAGAGCCTGGTCATCTCGCTGCCTCTTGCGGTGCCGGGACCGGTGAACTCCAGGGCCAAGCTGAACATCAGCGGGCGCCGTGCCCACAGTGAGCCCAGGCACGCGACGCCAAAGACGGTCGTGGTGACCGACCCCTGGACCAGCAGCAGCCTGGTGCTGTGGCTGACCGCGCTCACGGCGATTCCGGCCAGGACCAGGGCACCGACCACGTCGAGCCGGCGGTTGCGGATGGCGCTGATGGTCACGCCCGCAGCGGGGAGCAGCCCGCTTAGCAGCAGCGCCGTCAGGGCCGTCATCCCGGCCGAGCGCAGCAGGCTGTAGGCCGCGACCGGGGCGGCCACATAGACGATCACGATCATCGCGATCGAGCGGATCCGGCCGCCCTTCGCCGGGGCATGCCCGGCCGTCCGCCGGGCATCACGGCTGGTGTTCACGACGAAACGGGCCTTTCGTGAGGTCACGAGAGCCGCCTGCCTGCCCTCGCCTGGCCATGGCTTGCGGTCCTGCTCCCGGTCAGCTGGCCTGGCCCGCCTGCGGTCGGCTCTCTTCCCAGGAGCATAGGTCGTTTCGACCTATGCGGCAAGGTAGATTGCGTGTCATGACCGGACGGCAACTCACCTCGTTCGAGCACATCCTGCTCGGCATGATCTGCATGGTGCCGTCGTCTGGCTATGACCTGAAGCGGATCTTCGCCGTCACGCCGATGGGCATCTACCAGCCCAGCTCCGGTGCGCTGTACCCGGCATTGCGCCGCCTGGAGCAAAAAGGCCTGGTCCGGGCGCAGGCTGCAGCGGGCCGGGCTGGCCAGTCAGCCCGGCACCGCCGGGTGTATGAGCCCACCCGGACCGGCCGGGCGGCCCACGGGAGCTGGCTGCGCACCCCGGTGGACCCGGCGACGGTCGGGCGTGACCTCGGCCTGCACCTGATGCGCTTCGTGATGATGGAGCACCTGCTCCCGCCCGACGAGGTGCTCGGGTTCCTGCAGCACCTCACCGAGGCGCTCGCGGCGTTCACCGACGGCCTGGAGCACTACACAGCGGCCGCCGATCTCAGTGACCGCCACCCGCGCCTTGCCCTCGACCACGGGCTGGCAGTCCACCGCGCCAGCCTCCAGTGGGCCCGGCACGCCATCGCGGCACTGTCCGCTGCTCCTGTCCCCGCCCCGTAGCCAGCCGGCTTGGCTGCTGAGTCCACAACCGTTCCAGGGCGCCCTCGTGCTGTCGTAGCTGGGAGAACCGATGAGTTATGTGGCTCACTCGTAGCACCTGCCGATGAAGGCCGGGTCCGCAGATCGGATGGACGCCAGCATGTGTCGGCCTGCTGGCTCGCGCTCTGGGCCAGCAGGCCGACACTGATGCCAGGCTCACGGAATTCGGTCCGTGTCTCTCAGCCTGTGCTGCTGGATCTGCTTATCGGGAGTCCAGCGGTCACGTCAGGCTTGGTTTACGGCTATCCGCCTTGCTGGGCGAAGTCGTTGGCGATCGCTGCCTGGCCTGCGGTGTTCGGGTGCGGCAGACAGTTGACGCCTATTGAGAGGTTGAGGCTTCCTGATGTCTTCAGCTTCTTGATGTCGAAGGTCTTTGACACTTTGAGGTTCCAGTCTTCTGGGGCAACGGGGTCCGGGCAGACTTGACCGCCGGTGGAGAAATGGGCTGACCCGTGCACGGGTCCGACGCGCAGCGACATGCTGGCCGCGACGGTCGGCTCGAAGACCCATCTGGCGTTGCCGGCGCAAATGTCATGGCCGGTAAAATCATTGGTGTTAATGATCTTCGCGTTGCTGCTTGCTGCCGCCGCGTTAATGGTGCTGTTGAGCCGGGACAGCACGGACTGCCCGTCCGCATGGATCCGCGCCTGCACATATCGGGCATCCTTGCCGAACTTGCTCGGGTGGAACAGATACAGCTTTAGGACTTTCGGCCAGCTGTTCAGCTGCGCGTGCTCATACAGCAATCCCACGAGCTGGTCCAGTGTGCACGACGGTCCGTTGGCGGCAGGAGCGGGCGGGAACGGGTTGTAGTAGTCCATGACCTCGACTGGGACGCCCGGGTATTTGGCCGACAGGGTGGTCAGGTCCGCGGTCAGGTTCTGGCTCAGTGCCGCGAGGCTGGCCTTAAGGTTCGCGGGACTGCAGGGGTCGCTGGGTGCTGTCATCGACAGGTCGGAGCCGGACAGGATCGACTTGAGGCAGCCGCCGAAATTGATGTCGTCGGCGCCGACCGTCAGCGTTATCAGGCTGGGCGTGAAGCTGTCGGGTACCTGCCCGATTTCCTGGGCCACCGACGACGGGCAGTCGGCGGAGCTGACAGCGCAGGCTCCCTCGATCGCGTAGTCCTGGGCGGACAGGCCGAGGTCTTGGCCCAAGATCACCGGATAAGCTGCTGGGTTGTCGGGGTTGCCTTGTGATGGCCCGAGTCCGTAGCCGGCCGCAACCGAGTCGCCCAGGCCCAGTACCGCGCCGCCGGACACCGACAGCACCTGCCCGACCCAGACCAGGCAGTCAGCGTTGCCCGTCACGGCCAGGGAGGCGGCGGTGTCACCGGGACTGACCAGCGAACTGACATCGGTGGTGACGGTATCCCACAGGTTGCCCTGAGAGTAGTTCGGCACCGCCTGCGGGTCCGCGCCGGGGAAGCTGACCTCGGGCAGCGTCGTGCCGTCGAAGCTGGCCGTGTTCCCGGCCTCCTGGCCATCCGCAACGATATAGGTGGTCGTCGCGGACGCGGGCGCACTGACAGTGAAGCCGTCCATTGTGGCGGTGGCCGAGTTGCCCGAGTCGGTCTCGGTAGCGCCTTCAGCGATCTGGACAGTGGTCTGCGGCATAGCTGCCAGCTGGTAGACGACCACCAGGCTGGCACCTTCCAGCAGCGGCGGCACGGAGCCGACGTTCCAGGGGTCGGCTCCGTCGCTCTCGCCGGTGGCGAAGCCGCTCAGGCTGTAGGAGCCATTGCCGGTGACCAGGCTGGTGACGTCCGCCTCGTAGGAGAAGTTGCTGCTCACTGGCCAGCACGGGCTGGCGCCCGAGGCCCAGTTCGTCCCGGTGATGGCCGTCCCGTTGAAGCTGCCCTGGGCGAAACTCGGATCGGCCTGATCGGCAAGTACATCCCACAGCAGCGTCGCCGACTTGACAGTCGCCCCGGCGGGCACGCCGGTGAGGGAGATCGTCCCATACCCGAGATTGCGCATTCCGATACCCGCCGCGGTGTAGCCGCCGTGCACCGTCACCGAGGAAACCGTCGACAGCGCCCCGGTAGCGTCTTGCGGTCCCGCCTTGGCCGCATGCCGCGTAGTCACCTGCCTTGCCGGGCCGTCCTCGGCGCCCACCGTGCCCAGGGCGCCCGCATGACCGGTCGCCGGGCCCGGCCGGGGCGACGGCACGGCCAGAGCAGCAGTTCCGGACGCGATCACCATTAGCGCTACCAGCGCGGACGTTCCCATAGTCCGCCCGCCAGCTCTGCGCCAGGTGCGTGCTCGTAACCTATTCATAAAACCCTCCCAGGTAGCCGCGCGGATCCGGCAGCCATGACCCACTCAGATCAGAGCGGGAAACCCGCATGGCGCCGAGCCGAGACGACCCATATGGCCTTTACCTGTAGACGCGACAGGAGTTCCAAGCGTTTACACGCTAGGTTCAAAGTCAGCCGTTATCGACAGCTTATCATCCATAAAGTACGATTTACCTTCGATGCCTGAACTGGTGAATTGCAAAGCCGGATTACCTCAGTGATCAGCGCTAGCCTGCAGCCCGTGGCTGCGTGATCTGCACGTCGTGGCCTCTCTGGCACAGCCTGCCCGCTCGCTCAAATGCCGCTGAAGGCGCAAACGATAATGCTGGGTTCGGTGGTTATTGGGCTGCGTCCTGCGGCGCAGGATATTCATCGCCTGGGGGCTGATCGGGCACTGGTCATTCTGGTTCCTCGGTCTTCATCGGACTTGAGGCGGCGCGTTTCGTTCCCGGGCGGTTCGCCTGCTATGAGTGGGGCGTGTCAGCGGTCACGCTCGGCGGGCTGCGGCTCGGTGTGCTGCAAGCCAAGGATCCCGAGACTGCCTCACGGCGGCTGCCGACCAATCAGCTCGCGCAGTGATTCGAGGCGCTCACCGTGGATGAGGCAGTGTCGGAAGCCTGGGCTCTGTTGGTGCCCAGGCTCCGCGCGGCAGGATGCAGGGCTCCGGTCAACGACAGCTTGATCGCGGCCACGGCGATCGCTCATGGCGTTCCGGTCGTCACGCGGGACGCCGATTACGATGCCATGCCCGGAATTCAGGTCATCAGGATCTGACTGATGCCGTCTGGCGTGTCATCTACCCACGCTCGGGGTCCTGCGGGTGGCGGCCAAAGGTCCCTGAGCAGGCACCGACCCCGCGACGACCGCAGCGAGATTCGGCTCGTTTGTGGCGCGGCGGAGCAGCATGACGCCGGGCGCTAGCACGGGTGCGCTGGCGAGGAGTTCGCCGAATCCGTCCCAGGGCCGTGGCGCACAGAGCCTTGGTATGCGATCCTCTTCGGTGAGGCATCAGCAACCTCAGGGCAGGCAGTGGGAATTTGGTGAACGCTGCTGACGCTGCGGGAGGGGTTGGCATGGCGCGAGAGCACGTTATCAACCCTTCAGTTATTCATCATCAGTGGGATGCAGGCCTTGAGCCCCTGCTGGTGATTAACTCTGGCGACACTGTTCACTATGACATCAAGGTCGCTGGCGACGGCCAGGTCTGGCCAGGTGTTATATACGAGGATACTCGTTTCGACTTCGACGCTATCTACAATCTGTCGGGACCGGTGTGGGTCAATAGCGCCGAGCCCGGTGACACGCACTGTTTTGCGGCACAATCGGGACTCATCCAGGGAAGCGGTTCACGCGGTCTTTGATGCAGTTTACTGACCCAACGATTCGGCTGGCCCTAATGGCGGGAAACATTTTCAGCCGTGGTCGGCATCGAGAGGAAGACCCATGGGTGACCAGCAAGCTGCAGCACAACCGCCCGGGACAAAACCTGCCAGCGAGGGCCTTCGGCATAACAGCCTGAATCTTCCGCGTCTAGCCTTCATAGGGCTCGCCTACTTCGCGCTGGCTCCGGTCATCTATCTGAACATGGGTTTCATGGAGACCGACTCTGGTGGTCCCGTGATGCCTTTCCTGTTCATTCTCATCACGATTGCCGTGCTGCCTACGGCTGTCAGCTTCGCGGTGCTCAACAACCGCAGGCCATCAGCCGGCAGCGGCTACACGTGGCTGTGGGAGTCGACGTACCCGGCGGTCGGGCTCTGGCTCGGCTGGGTCATGATAACGACCTACGTTGTCGTCTCGGCCCTGTATCCGGTGGCCTTCGGGACGTTCTTCAACGCGCTGCTGACTTACTTTCACGTGACGGCGACCACGTGGACCGGCATCGCTGGGGGGGTCGCCGCGATCCTCATCATTGGATATCTGACCCACAACAACATCAGGCTGTCCTCCATGGTGATCGGGATCCTCATGATCCTCGAGGCAACATTCGTCGCGTCGGTGGCCATCGTGATCGTCGTCCAGGGCGGGTATCTGGGCCATTTCAGTGCGACGCCGTTCAACCCGCACGCTGCGACGGCCGGATTCGCTGGGCTGAGCCTCGCCGGGATATTCGCGTTCTTGTCGATCGCCGGAGTCGACAGCGTGGCGCCCGTAGCTGAGGAGGCTCGTACGCCACGGCGGCTCATCCCGCTCGCGACGATTCTCATCACGGTGATCGCAGGGCTGTACTGGACTCTTGTCTCCTACGGCTTCGCCATCTCGGTGCCGGTGCACACCGTCGCGAGTTACGTGAGCGCCGGTCAGATCACACCGGTCCTGCCGATCTCGCGATCCTACATAGGAGGCTGGGCGGTGCTGGTGCCAATCACCGGATTCACCGCCGCGCTCGCGAGCTTCGGCGCGTCGCTGTATGCCGCGGGCAGGATCACGTATGCGGTATCCAGGGAAGGCTTCCTATCGAGCTACTTCGCGGGCCTGCATCCCAGATTCCGAACCCCCTGGCGAGCCGAGGCAGCTACCCTAATCGTAACGCTAGTGTTCCTCATTGGCATAAGCCTGTGGCAGGGCGGCCCGTCCAGCGCCTATGGCTACCTCGGCGAGATCTTCGTATTCTTCGTGCTCCTACTTTACATTTTCGTAAACCTAGCCAACCTCGTGTACCACGCACGGTTCCACAGGGAAGAATTCAACTGGCTCCTGAATGGGATCCTACCCGTGGCCGGAATCGTGATCGATGGCTACATCCTGTACAAGGCATTCTTTATCAGCGAGATCTCACTGCCGTTTAAGACCGGAAGCAGCATCGTATGGTTCTCGGTGGCCTGGGCCGTGATAGGTATCTTCTGGGCACTCTGGTGGAGCAGGCGCCGGCGTCTGGCATCGATTTCGCTCTCGGCCGAGGTGTAGGCAGCGGCCATGGGTAATCCAGCAGCCATTGAGGGACACGTCGAGGTCCCGGGTGGACGGATCTGGTACCGGATCGCTGGGACCGACCGGCCAGGCACTCCGGTGCTATGCCTGCATGGCGGCCCCGGCATGCCGCACGACTACCTGGAGCCGCTGGAAGACCTCGCTGACAGCAGGCCGGTGATTTTCTACGATCAGCTCGGCTGCGGCCGATCTGACCGGCCAGTGGACGACTCGCTTTGGACCGCCGACCGGTTCGTCGAAGAGCTGGCCGTAGTGCGAGCCGCGCTCGGGCTAGAGCGCCCGCACTTGTTCGGCAACTCATGGGGAGGCTGGCTCGCGCTGCAGTACACCCTCGATCGCAGGCCGGAGCTCGCAAGCCTGATCCTCAGTAGCTCGCCCCCGAGCGTCCCGCGCTGGATCGCCGACTGTGCAGAGCTCCGGGCCGGCCTTGATGAGCCGGTGCGCGACGTGCTTGATCGCCACGAGGCAGGTGGCTACTTCTCCTGCCCCGAGTACCAGTGGGCGATCACGCATTTCTACCGGCGGCATCTGTGCAGGCAAGACCCTTGGCCTGGGTGCGTGGAACGAACCTTCGCGGGTCTCGGTGCTGACGTCTACCTGACGATGTGGGGCCCGAGCGAATTCGGCCCGGTCACAGGGCACCTTCGCGACTGGGACGTAACGGACCGGCTCCGGGAGATCCATGTGCCGACGCTCGTCACCGGCGGCAGATACGACGAGGCGCGCCCAGCGCACCTCGCCGTCCTTGCCGAGGGGATTCACGATGCCGAACTCGTGATCTTCGAGAACAGTTCGCACATGGCGTTCGTCGAGGAGCGCGAGCGCTACACCCGGGTGGTCGCGGACTTTCTCGCCCGGGTAGAGGCCCGCCCAGACCCTGGCTAGGCCCAAGGCCGGGCCAGCGGGCCCACAACGTGCCGGATGGCCGGCCGCTAGGGGCGCGGGTCCGTCTGCGGGAGGTGCGCCGGCTGGCTGCGCAGCTCGCGGCGCGATCTGATCCCGAGCTTGGTGAACACGTTGCCCAGGTGCCATTCGACGGTGCGGGCGCTGAGGAACAACTGGGAGCCGATCTCGGCATTGGTCAGGCCATCTCGCGCGAGCCGGGCGATGGACGCCTCCTGCGCGGTGAGCCCGGTGGGGGTCTCGGCCGCGAGCTTGCGCACCGCTTCGCCAGCGGCCAGCAGTTCGCGCCGGGCGCGCTCGGCGAACGCCTCGGCGCCCATCGCGGCCAGCATCTGGTGGGCGGCCCGCAGTTGCGCGCGCGCGTCCGCGCGGCGGCCCTCACGGCGCAGCCATTCGCCATAAAGCAGATGAGCGCGGGCGAGCTCGGGACGCAGCCGGGTACGGCTCAGCCGGTCGATCGCCGCGCGATATAGGCCATCGGCGGCCTCCCCCCCGCTCAGCAGCGCCCGGGAGCGCGCCTCGATGCCTAGACCGTAGTCGGTACCGCCGGCCTGGGCGGTTTCCGCCAGCCGCTCGAGCGCGGCGCTGGCCGCCTGGATCTTCCCGCAGCGTACGGCGGCTTCGATCAGCTCGGGCAGTGCCCACATGGAGACATAGAGCTCGGCGATGTCCTCTCTGGCCTGCTGCGCCGCGGCCATCGCGTCGTGGTAGCGGCCGAGGCTGTTGTAGAGGATCGCGGCCACGCACTGCGCAAAGCTCACCGCGTGTCCCTGGCCCGCGGCGGTGCCTTCGGCGATGGTGGACTCGATCAGCGGCCCGGCCTCGTTTTCCCGGCCGGACAGGCATGCGAGCCACAAGGCGGCAAACGGCGGGTAGCGGATTCCGGTCGCTTCCGAGACCACCTCGGCCTCGGCGATCAGGGAGGCCCCTGCGGGGAAGGCGCCACTCCGGATCACCGTCGCCGCCTCGGAGGCTAGGTCGATCGCCAGCTGATCGAGCGCGCCGACTTCACGGGCCAGCTGGGTCTGCCGCGCGGCAATCGCGTGCCAGCCGTCCTCGTCCCACAGGACGATGGCGGCAGCCTGGGCCAGCCAGCCCCACCGGAGGCCTTCCTCTGCGGGGATTTTCCTGCTGGTGAAGGCACTTACTGCCGCGCGCAGCGTCGGCGCGGCGGCGTTCCGGCCGTCGGTGACCAGCCGCGCCAGGCCGTCCAGCAGGAGCTCAGCCAGGCGCGGCGGAGGCGGCGGCGGGGGCAGCGCCCGGGCGGCGGTGGAAACCTCGGCCAGATCACCGGCGCCTGCCAGGCGCCCGGCAAACATCGCGGCGATCCATGCGCTCAGGTAGGTCTCCCGCGCCAGGTCGAGATGGATGTGCTCGAGCCGCTTGGCCGCCTTGAGCAGCAGCGGCGGAGCGTCGTTGCCCAGGCCTGAAGCGAATGCGATCTGCCCGTGCAGCAGGTCCACCCGGGCGCTGGCGAACTCATCCAGCGGGCTGGCCTCGGCCGCGGCCAGCAGTTCGCGGGCCTTGCCGAACCCACCGGCTTGGAGGCTGGCCTGCACCGCCGCCAGAATGCGCTCGGTACGGCGCGCCGGATCGACGGTCAGCGTCACCGAGCGCTCCAGGAATGCCGCAGCCGCGGCCAGCCCGCCGCGGGCCTGCGCCCGGGCCGCCGAGCGCTCCAGTTCCGCGGCGATCTCCTCGTCCGGTCCGGTTGCGGCCTGAGCCCGGTGCCACGCCCGGCGGTCCGGATCAGCCTGGCGATCGGTGACCTCCGCCAGCGCCGCGTGGACCGCCTGCCGTTCCTGGAGGGAGCCCGAGCGATAGGCCGCCGAGCGCACCAGCGGATGACGGAACCGCACTCGCACCTGAAACTCCACCAGTCCCGCCGCTACCGCCGGCCTCGGCGCGTGCATCGGGATGCCGAGCCGCCCGGCCGCCCGCCACAGCAGCGATGGATCGCCGGACGGATCCGCTGCCGCCAGCAGCAGCAGCCGCCGGGTCTGCTCCGGCAAGGCTGCCAGCTGCCGCTCGAAGCTATCCTCGATCCGGCCCGCCAGCGGGACCGCCCCGGGCAGCCCAAAACCGCCCGCCAGTTCGGTGAGGGTCAGCCCCCGCGGGAGTTCCAGCAGGGCCAGCGGGTTACCCTCCGTCTCCGCGACGATAAGGTCCCGCACCCGTGCGTCGAGCGGTCCGGGCAGTGCCGATTCCAGCAGCGCCCGGGCATCGCTGTCGCGCAGCCCGCCCACTTCGAGCTCCGGCAGCCCAGCCAGTTCCGGTCCAGGAATCCGGGCCGCGAACACTAGGCCGACCGGATCGACGGCCAGTCGGCGCGCCGCGAACCCCAGCGCCTGTGCTGAAGCGTGGTCGAGCCACTGCTCGTCGTCGATTACACAGATGAGCGGCCGTTTCGCGGCCGCCTCCGCGAGCAGGCTGAGAACGGCTAGTCCTACCAGGAAACGGTCCGGGGGCGGTCCGACGCTGAGGCCGAACGCCGTCCGTAGCGCCTCCAGCTGCGGAACCGGCAGGCGATCGAGCCGGTCCAGCATCGGTACACACAGCTGGTGCAACCCGGCGAAGGCCAGCTCCATTTCGGACTGCACGCCCGCCAGGCGCACCACCCGGCAGCCCGATGCACCCCGGGCCAGGTAGTCCAGCAGCATCGTCTTGCCCACGCCCGGGTTGCCGCGCACGACCAGCACCCGGCTCTCCCCGGCCCGGACATCGTCGAGGAGTCGGTCGAGTGCGTCGCGTTCGCTGCGCCGGTCAGTCATCGCGGGCGCGGGTCCCCGCCGATCGGACTGGATGGTCATCTGCCCGGAGCTAGGCCGCGTCCGCGGCGTCGGCCACGTCGACAGTGCCCGCCGGAGCGGGCTCGTGCCCAGGCACCGCTTTCAGGTCGCCCCCGCGGGCTTGGATCTCCATCGGGCCTCCCCAACTTGGAAGCGTAACCCGGCAGGCCAGGCCGGGGGAAGCCAGACCGTGTGGTGCCGCACCGGTCGTGGATGGTCTGGAGCGTTCCCGTCCGCCTCCCGAAGGCGCCCGTAATGCGTCCCGCTGTGGCCCGGCCTGGTCCGGCACCCGGCCCAGCGCCGCGCGCTCGCCACGGCGGCCGCGCGACCCGGTCCCGGGCTTGCCCGCAGCGGCCATGGTCGCCACCCAGGCGCGGGGGCCAACGTCCCCGGGCACATTCCCGGTATCAGACCCGGGTCAACCCCGTGGTCCACGCGCGCTGTTCGGCGCGAAGCTGGCTGCAGCGCACGACAGCTGCCACGGCCAGCGGGAGGAGCCCCAGCCCGGGACATGAACGTCAGCTCGTGACGGGGGGTTGCGCAGCCCGGGCCGGGGTGACCTGCCAGGGTCCCTGACCGTCGCGTCCCCGAACCGGAGAGACCCAGTATGAACGCCACCAGCACCAGCACCAGCCCGGCGTCGGCCCGGTCGGCCGGCTGTGCTGTCCCGGTCCTGCCGCTGCCCGGCCGCCCGGTCGAGCGGGACGGGATGAGCACACCGGCCGCGGCAGGTGAGCTCTTCGGCCGGGACCGCGATCTGGCCCGGGTCGGGGCCTTCATCGCTGGCATCGCCGACCTCAGCGGTGCCCTGCTCGTCCTCGGTGAGCCTGGCGTCGGTAAGACGACGCTGCTGGATGCCGCGGCGACGACGGCGGCCGCCACGGGGCTGCGTGTGGTGCGCGCGGCAGGCGTGGAGTTCGAGGCCGACCTGCCATTCTCGGGGCTGCACCAGCTGATGCTCCCGCTGCACGAGGAGTTCTCCGAGCTATCTCGCGGGCACCGCGATGCGCTGAACGCAGCGCTCGGGTTCGGGGCAGGCAGCGCGCCCGACCGGTTGGTCGTATGCAACGCCGTGCTGTCGGTGCTCCGGCGGTCAGCCGCCACCCGCCCGTTGCTTCTAGTCGTCGATGACCTGCCATGGCTTGACCGGGCCAGTGCGACCGTCCTCGGGTTCGTCGCCCGTCGCCTAGTCAGCCACCGGGCCGGGTTTCTCGGTGCCGCACGGATGGGCCTGGGCAGGTTCTTCGAGAATGCCGGGCTGCCGGAACTCGAGTTGCGGCCGCTGGACGACGGGGCGGCAAACGAGCTTCTCAGCCTCCGATTCCCGGAACTCACGGCTGAGGCCCGCCAGCGGGTACTGGCAGAGGCGCGTGGCAATCCGCTGGCTCTCCTGGAACTGCCGCCCGCGCTGAGGGACGCCGCAGTCGCGGGACCGCCGGGCCTGTCGCCCTTGGTGCCAATGAGCCGGCGGCTGCAGGCTCTGTTCGCTGCCCACGTCGGAGGTCTCCCCGCGCGCGCTCAGCGGCTGCTGCTGCTGGCCGCGCTGGATGCGACCGGGGACCTGCGAATCCTCGGCGCGCTGGGGAAGTCGTCGGATGGGCTGGAGGAACTGGCTGTGGCCGAACGGTCCCAGATCCTGTACGTCGATGCCAGCACGCACCGGCTGGCGTTCCGCCATCCGCTGATCCGCTCTGCGGTGGTAGAACTGGCCACAGCGGCCGAACGGCGTCAGGCCCACCAGGATCTGGCCGCGCTGTTTGCCGGGCAGCCCCACCGCCGGGCCTGGCACCTGGCCGAGGCGACACCCGGCCCGGATGAGCAGGTAGCTGGCCTGCTGGAGGACACAGCAGGACGGGTCCTGCAGCGGGGTGACGCCGTCGGCGCGGTTGCGGCACTGGTCCGGGCGGCTGAGCTCAGCCCTGGCCGCGCCGAGCAGGGCCGTCGGCTCGCCCAGGCTGCCTATATCCGCGCCGACATGACCGGTGATCTGCGTCATGCCTTGCAATGGCTGGCCGACTCCCGGGCCAGCAGTGCGGCGCTGCGCGGTTCGCTGCAGGCCGCGGTGACCGCTGCGCACCTGCTGCTCAACGGCGAAGGTGACATCGAGACCGCCCACCGGCTGCTGATCAGCGCCATCGCTGACCAGGCGATTGCGGCTGAGGCCGGCGAGGGCACGTTCGGAGAGGCGCTGTACACGCTGATGCTGGTGTGCTTCTTCGGGGGCCGCCCCGAGCTGTGGGACCCGTTCCGCTCGGCGCTGGCCCACCTGGGCGCCAGCGTGCCTGCCGTGGTGCGGCTGAGCAGCGAGATGCTGGCCGATCCGGCGCGCACCGCCGCGGGTGCCCTGGAGACGCTGGACGCGGCGATAGCCGGGCTCGCCGGAGAGGTGAACCCGTCGCGGATCATCCGGATCGCCCTCGCCTCCCACTTCGTTGACCGGCTGCCCGGCTGTCGCGCGGCGCTGTGGCAGGTCGTCCGGGGCGGGCGCGATGGTGGCGCCGTCTCCTCGGCGCTGAACGCCCAGATGCTGCTCAGCCGGGACGGTTTCGCGACCGGGCAATGGGACCAGGCGCAGCGGCTCGCCGATGACGCTGCCACGCGCTGCCGTGAGCACGGCTACGTGCTGCTGGCGTGGCCCGGGAGGCACGTCCAGGCCCTGATCGCGGCCGCACGCGGCGATTACCAGACCGCCAGCGCCATAGCCGCAGAGATGCTCCAGTGGGCCGATCCCCGGCGGGTACAGCTGCTGCGGTGCTACGCATGGCAGGTCTACACGCTGGCCGCGCTGAGCCGCGGGGATTTCGACGAGGCTTACCGCCAGGCCAGCAAGATCGGCCCGGCCGGCACCCTCGCGTCTCACGTCCCCGGCGCCCTCCTCAGCCAGCTCGATCTTGTCGAAGCAGCGGCCCGGGCCGGCCGTCATGGCGAGGCCGCCGCGCATGCCGCCGTTATCCAGGACGCGGGGATTGCCCGGCTGTCTCCCCGCCTGGCCCTGCTCGCCCATGCCTGCGTGGCGGTCACCGCCTCCGACGACGACGCACCGGGGCCATTCGAGCGGGCCCTCGCGGTCCCCGGAGCCGACCGCTGGCCGTTCGATCTCGCCCGGGTACACCTTCTCTACGGCGAGCGGCTGCGCCGCACGCGCGCGGTAACCCGCTCGCGCGAGCACCTGCGAGCAGCCGAGGAGACTTTCGACCGACTCCGGGCGGTGCCGTGGGCACAGCGAGCGGCCACCGAACTCCGGGCGGCCGGCCAGGCCGGGCCGCCATACGGTGAACGTAATGAGGCCGTCCTCACTCCGCAAGAGCGCGAAATCGCTCTCCTGGCCGCCTCGGGGCTGACCAACAAGCAGATCGGCGAGCGCTTGTTCCTCTCGCACCGGACCGTGGGGTTTCACCTGCACCGTGTCTTCCCGAAGCTCGGTATCAGCTCACGGGCTGCGCTGCGCGATGCCCTTGCCCAGCTCCGGCCTGACCCAGGTGAGTATCTGGCTGCCTCGCTGCGCTGATCGCCGGGTAGCGCCGGCGGCACTACGACCGCTCTGGCCGCGCCCGGCATCCGGCATTCCGGTGGCAGGTCACGTCATCTGACAGAAGAACGGCCCGGGCGGGTCTGACACGATCAACTCCTTCCAGCGTGACCCCGGCTGCCCGTACGGGCGCCACAGCGGAACGAGTGGGAGGACGTGTGATCGCTAACAGTGCAGCACCAGCCGCTCCGGCCCATGAGGTGGTGACGAAGCTGAGCCCGTGGTCGGTCGGCGACACCGTCGCCCGCCTGCGGGCGGTGATTGCCGCCCGGGGGATGAGACTCTTCGCCGTGATCGACCACAGCGGCGAGGCGGCTGGCAGCGGGCTTCAGCTGCGCGACACCAAGGTCGTCATGTTCGGCAGCCCGGAAGTAGGTACACCAGCCATGGCTGCGGTGCCGCTCGCGGCACTCGAACTGCCGCTCAAAGTGCTGGTGTGGGCCGACGGCCACCAGACCAAGCTCAGTTACACCGCACCCGCTGCCCTGGCGGCTCGCTATCAGCTCAGCGACGAGCTGACGAGGCAGCTGGCTGTCATCGGCCCGCTGACGGACATAGTGATCGATCGATAGCGCGATGACACTGTTTTCCATGCCTGCGATGCCCCGCTGAACCCCGGCAGGTCCGTTCCCCGGACAGGTCATCTGACAGAAGAGGAATCGGGCCGCCTTAGCCAGGCTGAATGCCAAGGCGGTGTCACCAGTCAGCTGACCCGGCCAGGCTCCTAGCGCAGGAAGGACCGAAGGCATGTCGCATCACCTGGATACGCCGCTGGCGGCGCAGAACGGACAGCTCTACATCGACGACCTGTACGTGTTCCTGGGCGAGGGCAGCACAGTGTTCGCCATGGACGTCAACTCCAACGTCACCGGGGTCTACGCCGAGCCGGGTTTCCATCCGGAGGCGCGGTATGAATTCAAGGTTCACATCCACGGCGCCGCGGTCGAGGACCTGACCTACCGGGTGTCCTTCGGCGAGCCGGATTCAGCGGGGCACCAGGCCCTGCAGGTGCATGCCCTGGCGGGCGCCGCGGCGCGGGAGGACTCCGCGGTTGGCGATCTCGTGCTTGAGGGCCGGACCGGCGAGGCGGCCACTGGCGGCGGTCACCGCGTGTGGGCCGGGCGGGCCGCCGACTCGTTTTACATCGACCTGTCCTTGCTGGCCATGGTCAACGGGGCGGTGGCCAAGGGGTCCGCGGTGGACCTGTCGGGGTGGCGGCCGGAGGCCGCGCAGAACAGCTTCGCCGGCACCGCCGTCGAATCCATCGTGCTGGAGATCCCGCACGCTGACCCGCGGCTGCGGCCCGGGGCCCGCGTGGGGGTGTGGTGCGCCACCAAGCTCGCCACCGACGCGGGCGGCTGGCGGCAGATCAACCGGGCCGGGCACCCGATGATGTGGCCGATCTTCTGGCCCGGCGACACCGCCTTCACCGATCCGGCCAACACCCGGCACCCGTCGGCCGACTTCGATGAAGACGGCAAGCATCTCGCCGGCCAGGTCGCAGCCGTCGTGGCCGCCAGCGGGACCTCCGGCGACCCGGAGGGCTACGGCCAGGCCGTGGCCCGGGAACTGTACCCCGACGTGCTGCCCTACGTGGTCGGGACGCCCGCGACCTACAGCTTCGCCGGGTTCAACGGCCGGACGCTGGCCGACAACGCCCCCGAGGCCATGCTGTCCCTGGTGGCCGGCACGGCAGTGCCCTCCGGGCTCAAGCCGTCCGCGGCAGCAGCGCAGCGGGCCAGCGCCTTCCCCTACGTCGTGCCCGCCTGACTGGCCGGCGCCCCGCCCGCGGGGACGTCATTGTTGCGGATGTTCCGGCGTCGCCGGGTCGGTACCTTTTGAGGATGGCAGCCGATGAGCAGGGGGTAGCGGCATAGCGGAAGGGATCTGTCCTCGTCGCGGGCTTCATTGGCGGCGTGGCCGGGGCGGCCCTCGCGGGTCATCGCGGCGCGCGGGCCGCCGGCGTGGGCGCGGTCGCCGGAGCGGCCGGGCTGACGGCGTGCGGGGCCCTGGCCCGGGCCCGGCAACAGCCCCGCGAGATCCGCCGCTGTGGGCGCGGACAGCGACCAGCGCCGTGCTTGTTGCCCCGCTCGGGTGGGCGGTCGATGGCAGCCGCGCCGATCAATCGCCTGTGGGGAAACTTATGAAGTTGCATGGTGTCCCCCATTTTTCCTAAAGACGGTTAGGGACCTTATGTATAAGTAAGAGCACCTGGTTGGTCCGATGGTCATAGGGAGGGCTCCCCAATAACGGCAGGGCCAAAGGCCGGCAAAACGGCGGACCTTACTCGACCGGGTGCGACTCGGGGGACCGGGGTTTCCGGGGGTGCGGGCAGGGCACCTCTTGGGTTGGTCCGCCGCGGCATATGGTCCCCTGTCTGACCGACCAATGGCCCTGTCCCGCGGCCTGCGGCCCGGGCGATGGTAATGGCGGTGGCATGCTGCCCTGGCGGAAAGCAGGGCGGGAATCGGCAGGAGGCGAAATCCAACTCGCATCAGGCCCGGGACCGGTCGCGTGATTCGTCGTCTGCGCCGAGGAGAGTTCTGGTCGGTCTCGGGCGAGCAAGGGGAGGTCCTTGAGATGCGTACACCGATCACGCGCGCCTTTTGTGCCGCTGCGGCGGCCGGGGCGCTGACTGTGCTGGGTTTAGCCGGGGCTAGTTCCGCTGGCGCGGCCAGCACCGTTCCGCGGGCAACGGTCCTGTCGGCCTGGACGAGAGACACGGCTGCGGGAACTGCTCGCGCGGCGGGCTCACCCGCCTCTCCGGCGAGGCTGGCCCGCCCGGAGACCGCATACGTCGGCAGCCTCTACTCAGGCACGGTGACCCCGATCCGGACCGCCACCAACACCGTAGGCAAAGCGATTAAGGTTGGGATGAACCCTGCCTATATCACGATCACCCCGAACGGGAAGACCGCCTACGTCGCCAACACCCGGCAGGCCATGACGCCCTCGGACACAGTGACCCCGATCCGGACCGCCACGAACACCGTCGGCAAGCCGATCAAGGTCGGGGATGACCCCGGTAACATCGCGATCACGCCGAACGGGAAGACCGCCTACGTCGCCAGCCAAGACTCGGACTTGGTGTTCCCCATCCGGACCGCTACTGACACGGTCGGCAAGCCGATCAAGGTCGGGGACGATCCCGGCAGCATCGCGATCACGCCGAACGGGAGAACCGCCTACGTCGTCAACGGGCTCTCCGACACGGTGAGCCCGATCCGGACCGCCACTAACAAGGCGGGCAAGGCCATCAAGGTCGGCAGCGGCCCCGGCAGCATCGCGATCACGCCGAACGGGAGAACCGCCTACGTCACCAACGGTAACTCGGGCACCGTGACCCCGATCCGCACCTCTACTGACACCGCCGGCAAGCCGATCAAGGTAGGAGCGAATCCGGCGTACATCGCGATCACGCCGAACGGGAAGACCGCCTACGTCGCCAATACCCACTCGGGCACGGTGACCCCGATCCAGATCGCCACCAACACCGCCGGCAAGGCCATCAAGGTCGCGAAGCCGATCAAGTACGGATCGGGCATCGGGTACATTGCGATCACCCCGAACGGGAAGACCGCCTACGTCCTGTCAGACAACAACCTCGCACCCGGCACGGTGACCCCGATCAGCACCGCTACCAACAGCGCCGGAAAGGCTGTCACAGTAGGGGTATTCCCCCAGTTCATCGCGATCACCCCGAACGGCAAGACCGCCTATGTCGCCAGCCAAGACTCGGACACTGTGACCCCGATCCGGACCGCCACGAACACCGCCGGCAAAGCCATTAAGGTCGCGGGCGGCCCCGTCTGTATCGCGATCACGCCTTAAACGATCGGACAGAGGGTACCGCGTTCAACAACGGGCCGCTCTGCTTATAAGGCTTCCCTGTCCGGAGACAACGGTGCCCAGCCAGCACCGTGCTGCTGGCACGGGCATGCGCAGGGCTGGCACCAGGCTGGCAGCGGCGCGGACGCCTGCTGGCCCGGCGGCTGGCTCATGGCCGCGGCCCGGTCAAGGCCACCGGCCGTTTTTCGTCGTGGTCCCGGGTTCGGTGAACCACTCGCGCCCGCAGAGCAGCCGGAAGACCGGCAGTGGCAGCACGGCTAGCATCCGAAACAGGAGCCCGGCCCGGCCTTTCCCATAGAGCTGTGACTTGTGAACTGCCAGGGCCGCTCGCTTCTGGGCCGCATAAGGGCGCACATCCACCCGGCAGGTGATCGCTGACCGGGGGGTGAACGACGTACGGGCGTTCCCGAGATCGAAGCGGGCTACCAGCCTCAGCGGCATCAGCGCGACAGCGAGTCGGGCGGCCAATTCCCATGGCAGTGTCGCCTCCAGGACCCGGACACCGCCCGCCAGCCGGGCGGCGCGGGCACCGACGCGGTGCACCTGCATGTGGTCGCGGTGGCCGTAACCGCCGTGGGAGTCATAACTGAGCAGCAGATCAGCATGCTCAGCACGGATCAGGCTGGCCAGCTTCCCGGCAGCTTCGTCCACGTCCGCCCGGGCGAAGCGCACCCTTCCCGGCGGATCGCGATAAAGGACCGGTCCATGTCCGCTCTCGGCATACCCCAGGTGCACCACCCGCGCGGCACCCAGCACCGCGGCACTCTCCCGCAGTTCAGCCAGCCGGGCCTGCCGATCCTGGCCGGCTGTCGATCCCACGATTCCGTCGGTCGCAACAGCGATGATCACCCGGTCGCCCTCGGCGGCCAGCCGGGCCAGCGTGCCGCCCGTCAGCAGCACCTCGTCGTCGGGATGAGCATGAAAGGCAACGACCGTAGCCATGCGAGCATCCTCTCGCGATCGGCCGGGCCCATCAGCACTCGTGCCGTCCGCCTGCTGGATCTTCTCCGTCAGGGCCCCGCGACGACCGGCGACCTGGCTGCACGGCTTCCGGAACTCAGCAGGTTCGCGGTCATGCAGCATCTTGGAGTCCTGGCTGATGCCGGGGTGGTGATCGCCGAGCGCCGCGGCCGTGACCGGTTCAACCACCTCAACCCGGTGCCGCTGCGGGAGTGGTACGAGCGGTGGGTACAGCCGCTGGCTGATGCCGATTCCGCCGGCCTGCTCGCGCTCCGGCGGGCAGCAGAAGAAGGAGAGCATCCCATGTCCAGTGCCAGCGAGCCGTTCCGCACTATCCGGCTGGCCTACGAGCTGCGCATCGAGGCCAGCGCCCAGCGGACCTTTGAGGTGATGACCCAGCAGGTGCTGGACTGGTTTCCGCACACCTGCGGCGGTGACCGGGTGCGCCGGGTCGTGCTAGAGCCGCGGGTTGGCGGCCAGCACTACGAGGACTGGGGTGAGGATCGCGGCCATCTGTACGGGCAGGTCACGGTATTCGACCCGCCGAGCCGCCGGGCGACCCGCGGCCGGCTGTCGCCGGGCACGATCCTCGACGCCGAATACGAGCTCACCGAGGAACCCGGAGCCGTCCGGGTGCGGGTGACGAAGGTGGCGGCGGGCCCGCGCGAGGCATCGCGTTCATCGCCGCCGTGGGGTTCGGCCAGGCAGACCCGCCCGGCCTCTAGCCGACCAGCCTGCCTGGCGCCCAGTGTTCGCCGATGGCGCGTTCGGTTGCTGGCGGACGGTCGGCCAGCCCGTGGCATGAGCGGTCGCATTTCAAGATCGATCAGAGGCCTGGCTTGGCTCGGGCAGGGCTGGCATGCTGGCTCTCGTGGACGACGAGCGGCTGTGGTACGAACGATGTTCCGGATGACTGGCATGGAGGGCCGGGCGTCCGAAGGTCTTTCGTGATGGCACAGTTCCTGATGCCGATCCGGCTGGTGGTCGTACGGGCCGGGCAGCCCTCTGCCGGGAAGGAGCGCTGATGGCGGTACTGGAGCCGCAGAAGGGGGGCCGCAGGATCGCGATGTCGGCTGAGGAGATCGACGCGTTTCTCGCCGCGGAACGTACGTGCCGGGTCGCGACGACCGGGCCGGACGGTCCGCACGCGACCGCGCTGTGGTTCGGCTGGGACGGCGCCTGCATGTGGCTGTACTCGATCATCGGCTCGCAGCGCTGGGCCGATCTGCAGAAGGATCCGCGCATCAGCGTGCTGGTCGACGTCGGGCATCACTACCTGGAGCTGCGCGGCGTGGAGATCAGGGGCACGATCGAGGTCGTCGGCGACGTGCCGCGAACCGCGGAGCCGAACGGCGAGCTGGCGCCGGTCGAGCTGCAGTTTGCGGGCAAGTATCTCGGCGGCAGCGAGATGCTGCACGACGGCAGGCATGCCTGGCTGCGAGTGACGCCTAGGAAGATCACGAGCTGGGACTTCCGCAAGCTGCCCAGCTGACCGCCGGGCACCGGGCAGTGACAGGACGCTGCGGGGCCGTGGCGGACAGCAACGCCAGAAACCATGCTGTGTTGCACGGTGCCGCTTGGCCCATGACCTATGGGTCGCGGGATCAAATCCCGCCTTGCTATCGAGTAAGCGCAGGTCAGAGGCCTGATCGCCGGAGGCGGTCAGGCCTTTTGATCTCTTGTCCGCGGTCCGTCCGTGGGATCGGGCGGTCCGGAAACCGTTTCGCCGGAGCGAGGGTCTAACGAGGTAATGGGCAAGAGAGAGGAACCAACATGCGCAAGGCCCGTGTCAGCACTGGGGCACACCCTGCCCGCGAGATTCACCAGCCGGACGAGCAGTGGCGCCAGCAGCTGACCCAGCTGCAGTACCGGGTGTTGCGGCAGGCTCACACCGAGCGGCCGTTCACTGGTGAGTACGTGCACAATCACGAGGATGGCATCTACCGCTGCGCCGGCTGCGGCGGTGAGCTGTTCCGCTCAGACGCCAAGTTCGATTCGGGCACCGGGTGGCCGAGTTTCGATGAGCCCGCCGTCGCCGAGGCGGTCGAGCTGCGGCCAGACAGCAGCCTGTTCATGCGCCGCACCGAGGTCGTCTGCCGTCGCTGCGGCGGCCACCTCGGCCACGTCTTCAACGACGGACCGACCCGGACCGGCGACCGTTACTGCATCAACTCCTGCTCGCTGGCTTTCGAGCCCGCGGCGGTGGAGGAGGAGCAGGGCGAAGGCCAGACGGCTCAGCCAGGCCGGGTCCGCGGCTGACCGCGGCGGCCGGCTCGCCTGTCGGGCTGGTCCGCTACCGTACGTCGCCCTGGTCATTCCCGGGGGCCGGGCAGCCGAGTAGATTTGGGCGGTCCCAGCCCCGAGCCGCGACGGGAGATGTGATGGTCATGGCTGGCCACACCAGCGACCACCAGTGGTCGCAGCGGCATCTCTCGCATTACGTCGAGGGAGACCTGAGCCGCCGCGCCCGCCGCCGCCTGGACCGCCATGCGCGGGACTGCGCGGACTGCGGGCGCGGCATCCGCGCGATGCGGGCCCTCGTGTCCGCGGTGCAGGCTCTTGACGGTCTGGCGGGAGTCCGCGCGCCTGCCACGATCTTCGACCGGGTCCGCCCGGCCGGGGCTGCCGGGTCTCCTTCGCCTCATAACGCGTGATGCCGCGGCCGCGGGGCAATCGTGGCCCGGACGCCGCGGCCGCGGATTCCGCGTCGGCGGGGTCTGCGGTCACCGAGGCGAGCTTGGTGGCCCGCGCCCAGGCCGGGGATGTCGCGGCCTTTGAGCAGCTATCCGGCCAGTACGCCGATCGCCTGTTCATGCTGCTGCTGCGACTGCTCGGCGATCGTGGCGAGGCGGAAGACGTGGCCCAGGAAGTCATGCTGCGTGCCTGGCAGGGCATTACCCGCTTCCAGGGCCGGTCCAGCTACTTCACTTGGCTCTACCGGATCGCGGTCAACGAGGCCAGCCGCGCGCTGGAAAAGAGGGCCCGCCTGCCGGCGGCCACCTCGATCGGGACGCATGAACTGCAGCTGCCTGCTTCTGCCGCTCATGACCCGTCCTGGCAGGCCGAGAACAGCGAGTTGCGCGAGAACCTGGGCAAAGCGCTGGCCGGGCTGCCGCCCGCGCTGCGGACCGCGATCGTGCTGCGCGATGTCGAGGGCCTCTCCACGCAGGAGGCCGCTGAGATCGCCGGTATCGGCCAGGCCGCGTTCAAGAGCCGACTGCACCAGGCTCGGCTGCGGGTTCGGGTCGCTATCGGCGACGAGGCCCTGGTCACAGCGGACGGATGACGCGCCAGGCGGCCTGACACGCCTCACGGCCGGCCGGTCACCCGGGTCTGGTCAGAGGGGAAGGCGACCAGGATGAAGGTGAACAGGGTGGCGGCGAGATGATGTCCTGGCAGGCACCTAGTCGCCCGTGCTGGCGCGAGGGCATCTGGTGATCCGCGGGCCAGGTAGCGGCCAGGTACCGGCCAGGGACTTGCCCGGGCGCGACCGGCCGACCCCGGATGCGACCGTGGATACCAGGACTAGCCTCCGGGCTGGCCAAGAGGCCTCCTATAAGGAGCTGTCATGAAAGCACACTGGCCCGTGCCTGCCGGGCTGCACGCGGCCGCGGTCCGGCTGCCCGTCGAGGGCGAGCTGCCTTCTTTCGGCGGCGCGACCAGGTGGCTCAATTCGCCACCGCTGGCCGGAGCCGGCCTGCGCGGGAAAGTGGTCCTGGTCAACTTCTGGACCTATACCTGCATCAACTGGCTGCGCCAGCTTCCCTATGTGCGCGCGTGGGCCGGGAAATACTCCGGCCAGGGTCTGGTGGTAGTCGGCGTGCACACACCCGAGTTTCCGTTCGAGCACAATCCTGACAACGTCCGCCGCGCCGTGCAGGACATGAGGATCGATTACTCGGTTGCGATCGACAACGACTACGCGGTATGGAGCGCTTTCGGCAACCACTACTGGCCCGCTCTGTACTTCGCCGACGTGCAGGGGCGCATCCGGCATCACCACTTCGGCGAAGGCGAATACCAGCAGTCGGAAATGGTTATCCAGCAATTGCTGGCCGAGGCCGGATCCGCCGGCGTAAGTCATGGTCTGGTGTCAGTCGATGCCCGTGGTGTGGAAGCGCCCGCCGACTGGGCCACCCTAAGATCACCAGAGAACTACACGGGCTATGAGCGCACCGAGAACTTCGCGTCCCCCGGCGGCGCGGTGCCGGGCCAGCGTCATGCCTACACGGCCCCGGCGGAGCTGAGAGCCAATCACTGGGCCCTGTCCGGGGACTGGACGATGGAGGAACAGTCCGCCACGGCCAGTGAGGCAGGCGGGCAGATCGCGTACCGCTTCCATGCCCGCGATCTTCATCTGGTCATGGGGCCGGCCGCGCAGGACACGTCGGTGCGATTCCGCGTGCTCATCGACGGACAGCCGCCAGGTCCGGCGCACGGTGCCGACGTGGACGGCCAAGGCCACGGAACGGTGGCTGAACAGCGGCTGCACCAGCTCATCCGCCAGCCCGGCCCCATCGCCGACCGCACCTTCGAGATCACCTTCCTCGACCCCGGCGTGCACGCCTACGCCTTCACCTTCGGCTAGACGGAATGCCGGGGGAGGTAGGGGCCATGGGCAGTGGCCGTGTCAGCCGGGACGGGGGTGCTGGTGGAGGTCGGCGGTCAGCCGGGTTGCCGGGAGGGGCTGACCCTAGGCGCACATGCTGGCGGTCGTTATCACCGGCCGCCTCGCCCCGTCGGGCCAGGAACCAAAGGTGGCTGGGAAGCGGCCGTGGGGTCTTTCGGCCCTGCCCCGGGTGCGAGGCTGGGGAGACCCTGGACTTGGAGGCATGGGAACAGGAGGTGCTGTCATGCGAGCAGTCATCGTCTACGAATCGATGTTCGGGAGCACCAAGAAGGTGGCGGAGGCCATCGCCGGGGGGCTGGCCGATTGCGCAGAGGTCTCGGTGGTGCCGGTCACTTCGGCCGATGCGCACATCCTCGACGGCGCGGATCTCGTGGTGGTGGGCGGTCCCACCCACACCCACGGGATGTCCAGGCCGGGTACTAGGAAGAGGGCCGGGAAGCTGGCGAGGAAGCCGGGGCACGAGCTTGAGCTGGTACCGGGCGCTGTCAGCGGCCCGGGAGTACGCGAATGGCTCGCATCGCTCGGCCGGCTGGAGGTCGCCGGCGCCGCTTTCGATACCCGGCTCCAGGGACTGCCGGCGTTCACCGGTCGAGCGTCGAAGTCCATCCGCCGGCACCTCGCCCAGCACGGGGCGCGCATCGCTGCGTCACCCGAGAGCTTCCTCGTCGAGGGCATGACCGGGGCCTTGGTCGAGGGCGAACTGGAGCGGGCCCGCGCCTGGGGAGAGCGCCTGAGCGGAGTGACTGCCTCCGAGGCGCCGCCGGGGCGCCGCCAGGCCTCCTGACGCCGTTCGCTGTCAAGAGCGCGACGGTGCGGGAACACCGTGGAGCCGTTAGTTAGCGGGCTCGGCGACTGTAGTCGAAGAAGCCCAGGACCCACTCCGTCAGCTTGTGGCCCGCAGATGAGGCCGCGCTGCCAGCGCTGGCAGGGCTGTTGAGCTGCTCGCCCAGAGCCCTCAAAGCCGGAACAAGCACCGGGCCGGCCATCGGTCTTCCGTGGCCCGGCGCCAGCACGCTCGGCTCCAGCCGGGCTAGTTCAGACACAGACCCGGTTCGTGCGGGTGCTGTCAGGAGCGGGTGGGGTCGGGCTGGCCGCGCCGGCCGAAGTGACCGGGACCGCCGGGGCGGGCAGGCCCTCCGGGCAGGTCGGGTATGGCCGACGTCGTCCGTAGCAGCGCCGGGAGCTTGCTCAGCTCCTTGGCGTAGGCGGCCTTGTACTGTCGGACCGCGGTGCCCAGCGCCTGCTGGTTGGCGTTGACGAACTGCTGCTCGTAGCTGCCCTGAACGGCGAAATAGATACCGGCCAGGTCCGTGGCCTGCGTGCAGTCCGCGTCGGTGACGGCCACCGCGATCTGCGCCGTGTTCTGCGCGGCGGTCGGACCTGGGGCCGACCCCGGGGCTAGCGGTCCCCTGAGGCCAAGCGCGGTCAGTTCCTGCTGCATCAGCGTGCCCGCGTCGGGGGAGCTGTATCCGTTCCTGGCCATGCAGGCCGACCAGGCCTTGGTGGCCTCCTTGAAATCTGGGTCCTGGACCGCGTCGGTGCTGATGTCGTCGTTCATCGTCTCGATGCCGGCCAGCGAGGTGGCGAACTGGGCATTGTTGAAGTCCGCGACGATGTTGAGGCACTTGCCCGCGACGGCCTGCGCGCCAGCGGGCAGGCTGACCCCAGGTCCAGCAGACGGCCCGGAGGACTGAGCGTCGTTGCTGTCGGACGGCGCGGTGAACCCGTATTGCGCGGCCAGCGCCGTCCCGATGTAGCCCCACGGCCCGTAGGGCTGCGCGAACGCCAGGCCCCGGTTCGCGCGGGCGAAGTACGGCGTACTGTCCGCGTACTGACCGTAGCCTGCGTCGTTCAGGCACGCGGTGTGCAGGGCGGCATACGTGTCGCCGGGCGCCAGCCCGTCGTCGGTGCTGGCGCCGAGCCCGGCGTAGGGCGTGAAGGCCTCCGCCGACAGGGCCGCCTGGGCGGAAGCCGGGGCGGGCGGCCTGCCGACGCTGGGGGTCGTCACGGCCGCGTCCGGCCCGTCCGGCGCGGCGGCGGTGCAGGCGGTGAGACCCGCGCAGCAGCAGGCGAGGACACCGAGGCCGGTGCGGATGCGCATGGTCGTCCCTTCGCGTCGTGGCTAAGGCGCGACCCGCGCGGTCTTACCTGTGCGGAACGGTATGGCCCTGGCTGTCCGCAGCAGCGCCGGGAGCTTGTTCAGTTCCTTGGCGTAGGCGGTGCGGTACTGCTGGACCGCTGAGGCGAGCGCCTGCTGGTTGGCGTTGACAAGCTGCTGCTCGTAGCTGGCCTGGACGGCGAAGTAGATCCCGGCCAGGTCCGCGGACTGCGTGCAGTTGGCATCCGTGACAGCCATCGCGATCTGAGCCTGGTTGGCGGAAGCGCTGATGGCCTGGCCCAGATTGATCCCGCCGCCAGCAGTGCCCATGACGCTGTGCAGCTCCTGGATCCACGCGGTCTGCGGGTCGGAGTAGCGGTAGCCGTTCCTCGCCATGCAGGCCGACCACGCCGTCGTGGCGGTCTTTATCGCCGCGTCCCGCTGGATGTCGTTGTAGATGTCGTTACTCAGCGTCTGGATCCCGGCCAGCGGACCGTTTTGCACCGCGTTGGTGAAGTCCTGCACGATCGTGGCGCACTTCCCGATCGCGGTCTGCTCCGCCGCGGGCAGGCTCGCCGGGTTGGCGCCCGGCGGCGGGACGTCGATGCCCAGGGCGCTCAGGGCGGAGCCCGGCGGGAGCCGGAAGCCGTACTGCTCCGCGTCGGCGACGCCCAGGTAGCCCCATGCCCCCCAGGGTTGCGAGAAGCCCAGGCCCCCGGGTCCGATGCGGATATTAAACGGGACGTTGCCGCTGTTCGCGTAGCCCGCGGCGGTCATGCACGCGTCAGAGACAGCGTTACTCGACTCGCCCGGCGCCAGCCCGTCGTTGTTGGACTGGCCGAGCACCGCGTAGGGGGTGAACGCGTCGCGGGACAACGCCGCCTGGGCAGAGGAGGGTGGCTGCGGCCTGCCGACGCTGGGCGTGCTCACGGTCGTGTTCGGTCCCTTAGGCGCGTTGGCTGCGCAAGCACTGAGGCCCGCACAGCAGCAGATCAGGAGACAGAGACCGGTGCGGTTGCGCATTATCGCTCCTCTCAGCCGGGCCGCGGCTCACGCGTGCCGCAGCGCGGCCAGCGGGCTGGTCCGCGCCGCGCGCAGCGCGGGGTACGCGCCCGCCAGCAGGCCGACCACGCTGCCGATCAGGGGCGCGGGCAGCGTGTAGGCCGGGTTCAGCACGGCGGTCCAGTCCTTGGCCGCGGCGAAGATCACCACCGTCCCGACACCGATGCAGGTGCCGATCAGCCCGCCGAGCGTGCCGAGCGCAGTGCTTTCCGCGAGGAACTGCGCGGCGATGTGCCGCGGCCGGGCGCCGACGGCGCGGCGCAGGCCGATCTCCTCGGTGCGCTCGAGCACGGCGACCAGCGTCGTGTTGGCGATACCGACCGCGCCGATCAGCAGGCTGATCAGCGCGAGGATCAGGAACAGGCCGGCCAGGTCGCCGCTCACCTCGCCCTGCAGGTTCTGCGGGTTAGGCGGAGACGTCACGACCAGCCGGCGGGTCGGCCGGCAGCTCGGCGGCGGCGATCTGCCGTGCCACCGCCTGCGCGGCACCGACTCTGGTCGCGACGACCATCTGGGCCTCGTCCTGGTTCCCGATTCCAGGCTCCGGGTTGCCGAAGTCGGCCAGCGCCGTATTCTCCGGGATCAGCATCGCGCTCTCGTCGGTCACCACGCGCTGCGCAGAGCTGTAGACGCCGACAATCGTGTACGCGATGCCGTCCACGAACGCCGCCGGATGGCTGGCCAGGCGCGCGGGGGAGATGCCAAGCGCGGCTGCCGTGGTGGTGTCGATCATCGCGACGGGCTGGCCCGTGTCGTTCTCGTAGGTGCTCAGCGGCGAGCCCGCGACCAGCGTCAGCCCCATCGCCGCCACCGCGCCCGGCGACGCGGCCAGCAGGTTGACCGTCTGCGAGGCGGTGGCGGAAAGCGCGAGCGAGCCGGTGAAGTTCGTGCCGTCCGGGAGAGAGACCGGCCACCAGACACCCGCGGTGGCCACCCCATTGATGTGGTCGGCGATCGCGTCCGCGTCGGCCGGAAAGCCGATGGCAGGATTGCTGCTAGGCGGGGCGACGTTGTTGGCCGGCCCGTTGTCCTCCACGGTCACCGTGGTGTCCTCGAGGACCGTGAACTGATGCGAGATCTGGCCCGCCCCGGTGGCGGTCAGGCCGAGGACGGCAACGAACGCGCCCACGCCGAGGACCGTGCCGAGCATGGTCGCCGCGGCCCGGCCCGGCCGCTGCACGATCCCCGCGACCGCCTCGGCGGTCGCGTCCCGCGCGGTCAGCCGGGGCAACGGCAGGCCAGTGGCTGACCTACGCATGATCGACCTCGATTCGCTCGGACAGCATCCCGTCGCTGATCGTGATCGTCCGGCCGGCGTGCGCCGCCACTCCTGGGTCGTGCGTGATCACCACGATCGTGAAGCCGGCCGCGTTCAGCTCGTCGAGCAGTTCCATGAGCGCAGCCGCGTTCCGCGAGTCCAGGTTCCCGGTCGGCTCGTCGCACAGCAGCAGGCTCGGCCGGTTCACCAGCGCCCGCGCTATCGCGACCCGCTGGCACTCCCCGCCGGACAGCGTGGTGGGCAGCGCGTCGAGCCGGTGTCCCAGCCCGACCGCGTCGAGCGCGTCGACCGCCGCCTGGAGCCGGCCGCCTCGCGGGGCCTGGTTGTAAAGCTCGGCGAGCAGCACGTTCTCCTGCGCCGTCCGGTAGGGCAGCAGGTGGAACGCCTGGAAGACGATCCCGATCCGCCTGCCGCGCAGCGCGGACCGGTCCCGGTCGCTCAGCGCGGAAGTGTCCAGGCCGTCCAGCAGGTAGCTGCCGTCGGTCGGTGTGTCGAGCAGGCCGAGCAGGTGCAGCAGCGTCGACTTGCCCGAGCCGGACGGCCCGGTGACCGCGACGTAGTCGCCCGCCTCGATCACCAGGTCGGCCGGGCGCAGCGCCGGCACCGGCGGCGGGCCGGGGTAGGTGCGGGCCAGGCCACGCAGTTCGATCACCGGCGTGGTCATCAGCCGCTCACCACCACATGGTCGCCAGCGGCGAGCGCGCCAGAGGTCGCCGGGGTCACCTGGACATAGCCGTTTTCGGAAATGCCCGGCGTCACCGGGACGTTGGTCTGCTGCCCGTGCGCGCCCACCACGGTGACGTAGCTGGTGCCGGACGTCGTGGTGACGATTGCGGCGACCGGCACCGTGAGCACCGGCCCCTCGGTCTGCCCGGTCTCCACGCTGACCAGGACGTTCTCGCCGTTCAGAGCCGACGCCAGCGGCTTGGACGGATGCACGGTCAGCGGGATAAACACCGTCGCGCCTGAGCTGCCTGAGCTGCCTGAGCTGCCTGAGCTGCCTGAGCTGGAAGACCCGGTGGACCCGGGGCCGGCAGACTCCGAAGAGCCTGCCGAACCCGAGCCGCCCCCGATGTCCACTACCGCTCCGTTCGGCGTTACGGTGGTTGCCGTCCCCAGGTCGCCCACGGTCCCCGTCGCGTGGATGCCGGTCACCTCGTCGTAGATCGTCACCCTCAAGCCGGGCTTCACCTGACCGGCGTAGGCCGGCGGCAGTTCACCGGTCAGCGCCAGCGACCCGCGGGCGGCGAGTTCGAGGAACGGCTGGCCGGGCTGCTCGCCGGTCACGCCGTTCACCGCGACCACCGTCGCGGGCAGCGACGGCAGGAACACCACATCCGCCGCCGGCACGCCGCCCGAGGACGGCGGGGTGTAGCCGAGGTGCTCGTAGTACAAGGACACCGCGTACTCGGTCGCCGAGCCGAAGTACCCGGGCGTGTCACCGTCGTCGTAGTACCCGAGCGTGGCGAGGGCTCTTTGCAACTCGGTCACGTCCGGCCCGCTTTCGCCTGGCGTCAGGTCCCGCCACGCGGGCACCGCGCCGGTCAGCACGAACAGCGGCTGGCCGTCGATCTCGGCGAGCTGCTTGCCGTTGGTGATCGTGCCGCCCGCGGCGACGTCCAGCTTCGATATGTACACGGCGGACCCGCTTCCGCTCGTCGCCGGCGATCCTTCTGGTGCGGACGAGCTGCCCGTGGCCGAGCCCGTACCTGCGCCGGAGGACGATGATGAACTCGACAACGGAGCGCCCGCGTACACGTCGTACTGCGTCGCCGGATACACCACCCCGCGCATCTCAACTGACGAGGTGAGGACCTGGGAGGCGACCGTGGCCGTGGTCACCGTGGCGGGCGGCGCCGCGGTGTCTGCGGCCACCTGCTGCGGCGATTTCACGAAGGAAGCGCCGATCAGCCCGCCGGCGGCCAGCAGGGCCGCCGCGATGCCGACCTCGAGCAGCACGCGACGCCGCCGGGCAAGCCGTGATCCGCGCACCGCCTGGCGACCAGCGCTGTCGCCCTGGCCGCTCTCCGTGGCCGGGGAGCCAAGTTGTGTCACGAGATCCTCCGATGCTTCGCCTGCCACCCGGAGCTTCGGATGAAGCCGGAACACGCCTAAGCCCGGGTACCGGCTTCACCCTCTACGGTGGTTCTTAGGCATCCGCGTGATCTTTGTGTGAGTTTCATGTCAGCCCGGGCACGCGGGCCGTCCGCCGCGCGTCCGGGCCGCGCGGGGCGGCGTTCACATGAAACTCGCAGAGTTCTCGCAAGCGACGTTCGCCGCCCTATGCTGCAATAACGTCATGACACCTGACGACGGGAACCTGCTCGTGGTGGATGACGAGCTCTTCTTGAGGGAGGCCGTCGCCGCTTCGCTGCGCTTCCTCGGCTTCCAGGTGACCGCGGCGGAGAACGGAACGGACGCGCTCCGCCTCGCCAGGAACCGCCCCTTCGACCTGCTCATCCTGGACATGATGCTGCCCGACATCGACGGGTTCGAGATAGTCCGCAGGCTGCGCAGGGACGGAAACCGGATCCCGGTTATCTTCCTGACCGCGAAGGACACCCAGGACGACAAGGTCACTGGGCTCACCATCGGCGGCGACGACTACATGACCAAGCCGTTCGGGCTGGAGGAGCTGGCCGCCCGGGTCCGCACCGTGCTGCGCCGCACCCGTCCTGCGCCCGCCGAGCCGGTCCTGTCGTTCGCGGACCTCACGCTCAACCAGGACACCTACGAGGTCCGCCGCGGTGGGCGGCTTATCGAGCTGTCGCCGACCGAGTTCCGGCTGCTGCGCTACTTCATGCTCAACCCCGGCCGCGTGCTCACCCGCGCCCAGCTACTCGACCACGTGTGGGATTATGACTTCGGCGGGTCCAGCGCTGTCGTGTCTACCTACGTCACCTACCTGCGGCGCAAGCTGATCGGCGACGGGCCGGACCTGATCCATACCCAGCGCGCCGTCGGCTATATGCTGCGGCTGCCTCGCCCCGGCGACGAGGCGAGTCCCGGCGAGGTCAGCCCCGGCGGCCAGGCAAAAGACGGCCAGGCAAAAGACGACCAGGCAAATGACGACCAGGCAAGCGCCGATCGGAAAGAGGCCGGCGCCGGCGGTTAGGCCAGCCCACATGAAAGCCAGGCGGTTCCGATGAGTCATACGCGAACTTCCCGCGCCAGGGCGCTGCTCGGGCGGCTGCTGCGCGTCCAGCTGCGCCTCAAGGTGATGGCCGGTGCCATGGTCGTCACGCTGATCGCGCTGCTGGCGTTTGACGTCGGCGCGATCACCATCATGCGCCGCTACCTGCTCGCCCAGACCGACAACAACCTGCAGGCGGCGCTGGCCCTGACCGTGCCCAGGCTAAATGCGATACTGACCGCCGGCGCTCCGCCTGGCGGTCCCGGGGGACCGCACGCCGTGCCGGCGGAGTTCAGGCCGCCGCCCGGAGCTAGAATTCCCACCCTCCCCGGCGCTTTCGACTTGGCCTTCCTTCCGTTCCGTGGCCAGCAGGTGACGCTGCAAATAAACGCGAACGGGACCGCGGCCGGCTACTCGTGGATTCTGTCGCCCAGGGCCGCCAAGGTCGCCGCCCAACCCGGCCTGCACACCCTGCTCAGCGCGACGGGGAAGACACCGGTCCGCATCCGGTCGGTCCATGTCAGCGGCGGTTTCCTCGTCGCCGGCACCAGCCTCGACCAGGTCACGACGACCATCGACCAGGTCGAGGTCATCGTCACGTTCGGTTCGATCGCAGTGGTGCTGCTCATCGGCCTCGGCGTCTTCGTCGTGCTGCGCCGTGGCCTGCGCCCGGTCGAGACGATGGCCAGACAGGCCGACCGGATCACCGTCGGCGACCTCACGGACCGGGTGACCCCGCACAACCCCCAAAGCGAGGTGGGCAGACTCGGCGCGGCCCTCAATGGCATGCTGACCCGGATCGAGGCCGATGTGCGCGAGCGCGAGGCCAGCCAGCAGCAGATGCGCCGGTTCTTCGCCGACGCCAGCCACGAGCTGCGCACGCCGCTCGCGTCGCTGCGTGCCAACGCCGAGCTCTATCAGCAGGGCGCCCTGTCCAGCCGTGACGAGGTTGACGAGGTGATGGACCGGATCGTGGCGGAGACGCGGCGCATGGGCCGGCTGGTCGACGACATGCTGCGCCTGGCCCGGCTCGGCCAGCATCCCGGCCAGGCCCAGGAACCGATCGACGTCACCGCTCTGGCCACCGGGTGCGCTGAGCGCGTGCAGGTCGCCGACGCGGCGCGGACCTGGCGGGCGCGGATCGACGACGGCTTGACAACGGTCGGCGACGAGGAACTACTGCGCCGCGCCATCGAAAACCTGCTCATGAACGTGCTCGTGCACACTCCCAGTGACACCGTGGGCACGATCACCGCGTCCGCCGCCGGCGATCGTGTCACCATCGAGGTCAGCGACGACGGCCCCGGCGTTCCGCCGGACAAGCTGCCGCATATCTTCGAGCGCTTCTACCGCGCCGGAGCCCGGTCCCGCCGCCCCGGCTCCGGCCTGGGGCTAGCCATCGCCGCCGAGATCGCATCCGCGCACGGCGGCACCGCGCAAGCCGCGCCGGTCAGCCCGCGCGGCCTCCGGATCACGCTGACCCTCCCCGTCGGCCTGCCGCCCGGTCCGCGCTCTGCACGCGAGCTGACCGCCTCCGTGAGTTAAGTGGGTGACCCCGTAAGTTCGTCAGGGGTCGACCGGGCCGACTGCGCTGACAGTAGCGCACGGCTCAGCGCGTAACTGATCGTTCTGCGCCGCCCGGTCCCAGCTAATTCCAGCAAATTCGCCGTCGAAAGACCGCGCGGATTCGGCAGGGCAGTTCAGCATGCAAAGAAACGCCGCTGGCCCTGCTGACGCGGGCGCTTGGCGCGTTCGGCTGCGTCGCGCGCGCCGTCGTATTCGTGCTGGTCGGCTTCTTCATACTCAAGGCCGCAGTTCTGTCCAGCGCGAAGCAGACCAAGGGACTGGACGCAGTCTTCCGTTCGGTGGCCAGCCCCGTCTACGGCGCATGGCTGCTGGCCTTACTCGCGTCGGGCATGATCTGCTACGGCCTTTACTGCCTGATCGAGGCTTGCTACCGCGACCTGACACCTGGACGGTGAGGCATCGTTACGAGGCTTTCGGCTGCACCGGCCGGGCTCAGGCCGGGGCGAACCGGAGCCTCAGCCCGAGCCTGCGGAGCACAGACAGAAACCACAGCGTGGACACGCCCGTCCCGGCGACGACCAGCGCGGTGGTGGCGACGGTCGTCAGCATCAGGAAGGTGCCGGTCGGTTCGGTCACCATCAGCACCGCCAGGCTGGCCGTGAGCAGCAGGAAGATACCCGCCCAGAGCCAGGTCGCACCCTGGAAGAAGCGGTGCAGGCCCGGGTAATAGGTGGTCGGCTGCCGCAGCGCGACCACTTCAGCGGCCAGCCTGGCAACAAGCGGACTCGAGCCCCGGGCTGTCCGGGCGAACAGCGCCGACATGCAGAGATTGGCGAGCGGGAACTGCAGCAGGAAGATCCACAGCTCGCCGGTGACGAGAACCATTGCGGTCTGGAGCGTGAGCACGACGGCCGAGATCGTCAGCAGGCTAGGTACGCATCCGGTACCGACCTTGCGGATAGCCGCGGTGATCCAGGTCGCTGCCAGCCCGGCCAGCAGTCCGGCATCGCGCCCGCCCAGCCAGGCGGCGACAGCATAAGCGGCCACCGGAAGCCCGGCCGACTCGGTCAGGCTCCAGGCCGCGGTGCGCAGCAGCCGCAGTGGCCGGGGGAGTTCCAAATGCTCTGCCATGCGGGCGTGGGCAGCCGGAAAAGACCCAGCGCCGTCATGTCCTGCTCTCGCTGTAGCTGCGGTCATCAGGCCCGCCTCGCAGAAGTAAGAAATGCAGCGAGGCGGTCTCGAGACTGGCGTGTGGTCTAGACCCGATCGGGAACTCGTTCAGGCTGCCTGAACAGGTGCTCATGCAAGGCTACGCCACGGCCGATACCACCGCCAGAGCCTGCGGACCCCGGCCCAGGTTGGGTGCCCACGATCGAGCCGATGACGGTCTGGCCGTAGCGGACATCCGATCAGCTCTGCTGGCGCGTGCTCGGCGCGGCGCACGCGGACGAGCGGGTGATGAAGTGCAGGTTGTCGCCAGCAGCGAGCGAGAAGCCCTCAGGCGGGCCCGGAGCGACGTCGAGAACGAGCTGGTCGCGTCCCCACGCGTCGTCGAGCCGGGCGTCGATGTAGAACGGGCAGCCGTCGATCTCGCCGAGCAGCGTGTCGATGTCGCCGATGAGCAGCTCCCCGTCCGGGAAGCACATCGGGGTGCTGCCGGCGCAGCAGCCACCGGATTGCACAAACATCACCCGGCCACCCCGGGCGGCGCAAAGGCGGCTGATCGCCTCATGCGCCGCCGGGGTGACCGTAAGCCGTACCGCTGCGGGAAGGTCAGGCATCGTGGCTCAGAACAGACCGAGTGGCTTGGTGCTGTAGCTGACCAGCAGGTTCTTGGTCTGGCTGTAATGGTCGAGCATCATCCGGTGGTTCTCGCGGCCGATGCCGGAGATCTTGTACCCGCCGAATGCCGCCCCAGCCGGGTACTGGTGGTAGCAGTTCGTCCAGACCCGTCCGGCCTTGATGCCGCGGCCCATCTTGTATGCGAGGGTGCCGTCTCGGGTCCAAACGCCGGCGCCCAGCCCGTACAGGGTGTCGTTGGCGATCGCCAAGGCGTCAGCCTCGTCCGTGAAGGTAGTCACGGCGAGCACCGGCCCGAAGATCTCCTCCTGGAAGACGCGCATCTTGTTGTCGCCCTTGAGGACGGTCGGCTCAAAGTAGTATCCGCCAGCGAGATCATCGTCGACCTTCGCGCGGTTTCCGCCGATCAGCACCTCAGCACCCTCGTTCTTGCCGATCTCGACATACGAGGCGATCTTGTCGATCTGCTGGGCGGAGACCTGCGGGCCAAGCATCGTCGCGGTATCGAGGGGGTTCCCTTGCTTGATCTTCCCGATCCGCTCCAGGCAACGCGCCATGAACTCGTCATAGATGTCAGCCTGGATCAGGGCGCGCGATGGGCAGGTACACACTTCGCCCTTGTTGAACGCGTACAGCACCAGACCCTCAACGGCCTTGTCCAAGAACTCGTCGTCGTGGGCCATCACATCGCTGAAGAAGATGTTCGGTGACTTGCCACCGAGCTCAACGGTGGACGGGATGAGGTTCTGCGCGGCGTACTGCATGATCAGCCGACCGGTCACCGTCTCACCGGTAAAGGAGACCTTCGCGATCCGCGGATTCGCAGCCAGTGCCTTGCCGATCTCGGCGCCCGGGCCGGTGACGATGTTGATCACGCCGGGGGGAACGATATCCTCGATTACCTCGGCTAGCTTCAGGATCGACCAAGGGGTCGGCGAGGCTGGCTTGAGCACGGAGCAGTTTCCGGCCGCAAGAGCGGGCGCGAGCTTCCAGGCCGCCATCAGCAACGGGAAGTTGAACGGGATGATCTGCCCGACGACCCCGAGCGGCTCACGGAAGTGGTACGCGACGAGGTCCTTCTCGATCTCGGTGGAGCGGCCCTCCTCGGCGCGGGCGGCAGCGGCGAAGTAGCGGAAGTGATCGACGACTAGCGGGATGTCGGCGTTCAGGGTCTCGCGAACGGGCTTTCCGTTCTCCCAGCTTTCGGCAACGGCGAGCATCTCGGAGTTCTTCTCGATCACGTCTGCGATGCCGTTCAGCACCACAGCCCGCTCCGTGGCCGATGCCTCGCCCCATGCGTCCTTCGCCGCATGCGCGGCGTCCAACGCCAGTTCGACATCCTCCGGGGTGGACTGTGCGACCTCGGTGATCGGCCGTCCGGTGGCTGGACTCAGGTCGACCCGGTAGTTGCCCTGGGTTGGCGCCAGCCACTTGCCGCCGATGAAATTCTCGTACCTCGGCTTGACCGAGACGATGCTGCCGGGCTTGCCGGGGGGAAGATACTTAATGTGAAGCCACCTCCTGGAAGGAATACCAGTCGCTCATGCGACTGCTGGCCACCCCCCCAGGCAGGAGGAACGCCTGCTATCGACTGAACACTTGAAGTGAATTTCGCGTGTAGGGCCAAAGGTCCTGGTGGGCGGCCCCCGACGGGATAGCGGGGCCGCTTACCAGGGCACCGGCCAGGCATGGCACGGGCGCGACAGGCCGCCCCGGAGCGTGATCATGGAATTCGGGAAGCGGGCGGCAGCGTGCGCCGGGCGGCTATTCGACCGGGCCGATCTCGGCGCCGGCGAGCTCGGCGTAGATGAGGAACTTGAACGGGTCGGACTGCTGGTACTGCTCCACGAGGCGGTGCAGGGTGGTGCGGCGCAGCCCGGCCAGGGTGATGCTGGCGGGGTGGCGCAGCAGGCCTGGCTGGATGATCTCCAGCGCGAGGGCGTAATCGCCCTGGCCGATGAGGGCGGCAGCGGGGCGGCGAACTGCTCTGGTGGAGCGCCTCACCCGCGGGACGTCCCGCTTTGCCGTCGTCGTGTCACGATGAGGGCTGTGCGCCCGCAGCGGTTCCGCGCCGTCATTACTGCCAGTCCTCGTGGCCGCGCGGTCATCGCGGTGCCGTTCAGCCCGGACGATACGTGGGGTGCCAAGGCTGAGCATCCCGTGGGCGGCACCATCAACGGCGGGCGGGTCCGCGGGACGCTTTCGCCGGACACCACCGGGTGGGCGCTGACGGTGAGTCCGATGTGGCTGCGCGATACGGGCGCCGCGATTGGCGACGACGTGACCGTTGAGCTGGCACCGGAAGGTCCGCAACGCGGTGATCTTGCCGACGACATCGCCGCGGCGTCTGGTTCCGCAGGAACCGCCCAGGGCCACCGGCAGCCACACCCGGTGAGCGCGACAGAATAGCCATTCGGATCTCGGCAGACCAGCCCGCCCGATGGCTATACAGGCGTGGATAGGCGGGTCTTGTGCGCGGCCAGCGTTGCCGGACGGGTCAGCTCCAGGTGGTGCCGTTCCAGTGCAGGATCAAGGTATGGCCGCTGGCGGTGCCGCCGACGGCCCAGGCGTCCTTGGCGGAGATCGCGGTAACCCCGGTCAGCCCGGCACCGGATCTTCCGTGACTCAGCGTCCATCTGCGGCCGTTCCAATGCGCAGTCGCCGTACCTTCCGAAGTGACGGGGCCGCCGCCGCCGACCGCCCAAGCGTCGGCGGCGGAGGTGGCAGCCACGCCCACCAGGTTGTAGAGACTGTAGGGGGTAGTGGGAGCAGCCTCTTGCTTCCAGGAGGTCCCGTGCCACCGCTCGATCAAGGGGGTGCCGCCGACGGGGCAACCGTCGGTGCAGCCGACTGCCCAGGCGTTGTCGGCGGAGGCGGCGGCCACGCCTTCCAGGGCGTTGCCGTACTTTCCGTCGGACGGCCTCGGGCTGGGCACGCGCTTCCAGGCTTTGCCGTTCCAGTGCAGGATCAAGCTGGCCACGGACGAGATGCCGTTGGCAACCTCGCCGACGGCCCAGGCATTGCTGCCTGATGTGACGGCGACAGCGTTCAAATAGGCGCTGCCTTTGGGGCTCGGGCTGGGCACCCGTTTCCAGGCGGTGCCGTTCCAGTGCAAGATCAGCTTCCCGCCCACCGCCCAGGCGTCCGTGGCGGAGACAGCGGCCACGCCGGAGAGACTGCCGTTGGGGCTGCGCACCCGCTTCCATGCCCTGCCGTTCCAGCGCAGGATCAACGTCATGCTGCGAGTGCTGGTGCTGGTATAGCCAACCGCCCAGGCGTTACGGGCGGAGGTGGCGGCCACTCCGGACAGAGTGCTGCCGACGGGCGCCGAGCTGGGCACCCGCTTCCACGTCTTGCCGTTCCAGCGCACGATCAGGGCCGTAGACCGGCCGGTGAAGCAGCTGCTGCAGCCGACCGCCCAGGCATTGCTGGCAGAGGTGGCGGCCACGCCCCGCAGAGTGCCGCCCGCGGTGAAGGACGCCGCCGGTCCCGCAGGCCCGCTCTGGGCAGCTGCGGCCGTTACCGGCGCGACCGCGGCGACCGCTCCCGCCAGCAGTGGGATGGCTACGACGGGGACGGAACGTGCGGCGGGCCGGGAGATGCGCACCGGGCTGCCACCTCCCTCCCGGAGAGCCGGGCGGGCCCAGCCGGTCCCGTACCCGAGGACCCTGGCTCGTCGGCATCGGCGAAACAGCCGCAAGCGGGGGCGGACACCGCCCGCAGGCCCGAGCATGACACTCGGCGCACTCCGGGGCAAGAGTGAAGCCAGCCCTCCGGCCGCCGGTCAGGCCGCACCCCAAGAATCCGTCAGAGTGCCGACAGGCGCTGGCAGAAACCGGCGGCACAGAACGATGCCCTCGTCCGAGCGCTCCGCACCCACGCTCCTAAGCAAGATCCTGCTCCTCGCTCGCCAACAGGCAGGGTCGATGAGTTCGCTGAAGCACAGATGGTTCACCACGGCGTGCATGCCGGATTCTGGGTGGGTCAGTGGACCGGCGGTTCAACTGGGCCCGGCCCCTGATGATGCTGTTCACCTCTAGGGCGCCGATGGCTCCCGGCTTTATGGTTGCCTGGTGGGGGGTGCGCCGGGCGGGGCTGCTGGGCCGATGGTGGGCCGTGACCGCGAGCTGGCTCGGGTCATGCTGCTGCTGGATGATGCCCTGGCGGGTGGCGGCCGTCTGGTGCTGTGCACGGGTGAGGCGGGGATCGGGAAGACCCGGCTGGTGGAGGAGGCCGCCGTGTCGGCCGCTGCGAGGGGCGTGCCGGTGGCATGGGCCCGGGTGGCCGACCGGGACAGCCTGCCGCCGTACGGCTTGTGGCGGCTGGTGCTGGATGAGCCCGCCGTCCGGGCCGCCGATGATGACCCATCTGGTGCGGGCCTGTGGCCGCGCATCTTCGGTGACGCGGAACGCCCGGCGCTGGCCGATGGCGCCGATTCCGGCAGCGCCCAGCGGTTCGCGATGTTCGCGGAGGTTCGTCGGCGGCTGGCGCAGGCGGCCAGGCCGGGCGGGCTGCTGCTGGTGCTCGATGATCTGCAGTGGGCGGACGAGGCGTCGGCGGTCTTGCTCGCAGATGTCGTGCGCCAGCTGCGAGGGACGCTCATCTTGGTGTTGGCGACCTACCGGGAGTCGGCGGCATCCGATGATGATACGAGCGGCGGGCTGCTGCTGCGTCTGTCGGCGGATGCCGACACCGAACGTGTGGACCTTCGTGGCCTGGCCGTTGGCGCGGTCGGGGATATGCTGCTCGCCGCCGGGCTGTCGGCATCGGCAGACCAGGCCGGCCAGGTGCACTCCGAAACGGGAGGCAACCCGTTCCTGGTCCGCGAGCTGGCCCGCATGCTCGCCGATCAGCGGCGCGGCGGGCCGGTGCCGGTGCCGGGACGGGTGGCGGAGGTGACGGCCCACCGGCTGGCGCAGCTGTCGGCTCCCGCCCGGGCGCTGGTGCAGACCGCCGCCGTGGCAGGCAACAGCTTCTCGGCCGGCGTAGTGGCCAGGATCCTGGACGTACCTGTGCTTGCCCTGCTCGGCCCGGTGGACGAGTGCCGGGCCGCCGGGTTCCTGGTGGCCGGGGACCGTCCGGGTGATCACCGGTTCTCGCACGCGCTGGTCCGCTCAGCGGTGGCCGCCCGGCTGAGCGCCGTGGAGCAACGGCGGCTGCACGCCGCCGCGGCGGACGCGATCGAGGCTCTGTACGAGGGGCAGCTGGATCTGCACCTGGCTGAAGTCGCCCGGCACCGGGTCGAGGCATCGCTGCCTGGCGACCGGACGGAGGCGGTAGCGGCGTGTGAGGCGGCCGCCGGCGTGGCGGCGCAGTCGCTGGCGTTCGAGGAGGCCGTGCGCCTGTACCGGCAGGCGCTTTCGGTCGGCGAAGGGGAGATCGGCGAGAACGACCGCTCCCGGCTTGAGCTTGCCCTGGCGGCGGCCCTGCACCGCAGCGGAGACCTGCCCGGATCGCAGGAGACGGCGGCCGGAGTCGGCCGACGCGCCGAGCGCCGGCGTGACCGGGGCTTGCTGGCCCGCACGGCGCTGGTCATGGAGGCCACCGGCGTACCGGAATGGGACGGGGAGATCTGCCGCATCTGCGAGCAGGCCCTCGCCGGGGAAGACCTTCCTGATGGTCTGCGGACCCGGGTCTCCTCGCGGTACGCGCAGGCGCTGGTGTACCGCGGCGAGTACGACCGGGCGGGACAGGTCAGCCGGGACGCGCTGGCCGCTGCCGGATCGGCGGGGGACCCGGTCGCGCTCGTGGATGCGCTCCATGCCCGGCAGCTGGCCTGCTGCGCCCCCGACGGAGTAGCCGAACGGGCCGTGCTGGCGAGCCGGATGCTGGAGGCCGCTGAAACCGCGGGCAGCGCCTGGCTCGAGATGTGGGGCCGGCTGTGGCGGATCGACACCCTGTTTGAGACCGGTCAGCTGAGGAGCGTCCGGCGTGAGCTCGCCGACCTGAAAGGCTGCGTGGAACGGCTCCCCGGGCCGCTCGCCCGATGGCACTTCTTGGAGACCTCGGCGACGCTCGCGCTGGCGACCGGGCGCTTCACCGAGGCGATGCAGCTGGCCTGGCAGGCGTTCAGGGTGTTCAGCGACATGGGACACCCGGTCGCGTTCGGCGGCTGCTCAGTGATCCTCGGCCAGGCAGGCCTGCACATCGGGTTCGGCAGATCCGGTCTGATCGAGCTATGGGACCAGATCCCCGCGCACCTGCGGCCGGATGCCGTGGACACCACCCGCGGCGTCGGCACCGTATTCCCCGCGCTTACCCTGGCGCTGATCCGCCTGCACCAGGGTGGCCGCGCCGCCGCTGAGGCAGCCTATGCGCAGGCCGGCCCGGTCCGGTCCTGGACGCCGGTACCGGCGATGCGCATGGCGGCCTGGGCGCACGGGCTTGCGGTCGCCATCTGCCTCGGCCGGATGGAGGACATCGAATTCCTGGCGGCGCAGTTCGAGCCGTTCCGCGGCCAGCACGTCGCGAACGGCGCCGGACCCGGGGTTTACCTGGGCCCGGTCGAGCTGCCGCTCGGACAGGCGGCCGCCGCGCTGGGCCATCTCGACCCGGCGGTTGAAGACCTGCAGACGGCGGCCTCGATGTGCGACGCCAACGGCGCCCGCGGCTGCGCCGTGCAAGCCCGCGTCGAACTCGCCGCCGCGCTCACCCGCCGGCAGGCGCCCGGCGACCGGGACGAGGCGCTGGCCGTGCTGGCCGCCGCCGCGCGCGAGGCCGAACAGCTCGGGATGGTCCCATTCACTGAGTGGATCGGACAGCTGCAAGCCCAGCTGACTGCGGCAGCGGCCGGCGACTCACCCCTCAGCCCCCGCGAGCTCGAGGTGGCCCGGCTGGTCGGGCGGGGACTGACCAACAAGCAGATCGGCCAGACCCTGTACGTATCCGAGCGGACGGCCGAGAACCACGTCCAGCACATCCTGACCAAGCTCGGGCTCCGCAACCGCAGCCAGATCGCCGCCTGGGCCAGCGGCGTGCATGGCGCGAGCCGTCTATGAGTACCCAGGCCGGCGGCGAATGAGTACTCCAGTGAGTGATTCCCCGGATGGCCGGACCCGGGCTTTCCCGTAGCGTCCTTCCTGCCAGCACAAACTCAGGAAAGGCAGCCAAACATGGCACACATCCACATCGCTGCGACGCCCGGGGTAACGATCGACGGCTTCCGCGCGGTCGCCGCCAAGCACAGCCCGCCCCAGGACATCGACGGCCTGCTCGCCTGGGCGGCCGGCACGGACGAGAGCGGGCTCCACGTGGTGACCGTGTGGCAGTCCAAGGCTCATATGGACCGGTGGAGCGCCGAGCAGCTCTTCCCCGCGTTCCAGTCGCTCGGCATGACCGATGTGGCGTCGAACATGGAGTTCACCGAGTACGACGCCGACGAACTGTACATCCGCTGAGCACCGGACCCAGATGGCGCGTCGCCCCCCGGCATCGAGCAGCGAAGATTCCCCGGCCGCCGGCGCATTCCGGCGGCCGGGAATCCCTCTCGGACATCACCCGTCCGCCCCGGTGCTGCGGCGCCGCCCCGGACCGCGGCCCCGCGACTGCGTCTGGGCCGATGCCATCTTCATCGCTGACAGCCGCATAGGTGCGCATTGCGGCATGGCGGGTCGCTGAGTCCTGGGCGAGGGATTAGTCTTCGCTGCGAAGGGATGGTAGGAGTGCAACCAGGGCAGCAACCCCAGTGGCGGCCGCTCAACCGCCAGGACAGCCATGTGGCGCAGCAGATGGTAGAGCGGGCGGCGGAACTGGCCAGGGATTCCCATGCGCGCACCCGGCATGCCGCGCTACTGGTGAAAGACGACAGTCTGCTGGCCTGGGGTAACAACGGCGTGCCCTTTCCCGGGGAAGACCACTGCTACTGCAAGTTCGGGGAGTTCGGCCACCATGACCAGTGCCGGACGCACGCGGAGCAGCGGGCGATCACGCTGGCACGCGAAGGTGATGGCTGGCGGATGCTCCAGGGGTCGACGCTGATATACGTGCGGCTGGAGGCGGACGACTCGGTCCGGCTGGAGGAGCCTCACTTCTGCGCCCGGTGCAGCCGCCTGGCGCTGTCCCTGGGTGTGGCGGAGTGGATCTTCGCCCTGTCGGAGGGCCTGGCCGGGTACTCCTCAGCTGACTACGACAGGGTCGCCCAGCTCAGGTGGTAGCAGTTATCCCGCGTTCTCGCACGCGCGGTTGGCCCGGCGCGCCGGCCGCCGAGCCGCACAGCTAGGCCGGCGCCTCAAATCTGCCCCGGCACCAGATCTCACGGCCGAGGACCTCGGCGAAGGGCAGCCCGGTCACCCGCTCGATAAGCCAGGACCGGACGAACGTGGCGTCACCGTGCTGCCCTCCCATACCGCGCGAGGACGGCGGCGCCGGACCGCTCGGCCGACAGGCATTCCAGGTGTGTGGGCGGGCTGCCGGCGGAGAAGAGCCGCTCGCCGGTGCCGAGGATGGTGGGGAAGGTCAGCAGCCGGTATTCGTCGATAAGGTCCCCGGTGATCAGCGGGTGCACGACGCTCAGGCTGCCGGTGATGATCACATCGCGCCGCTCGCGCTTGATGGCGTCGATGGGGTCGCCGCCGACGACTTGTGAGTTCGCCCACGCCGACGCGCCGGTCAGCGTGCGGGAAGCGACCAGCTTGGGCACGGCGTTCATCCGCGCCGAGAACGGGTCGTCGCGTCCGGGCCAGATCCGGGAGAACAACTGCCAGGTCTTCCGTCCCAGCAGCATGACCCCGTTGTCCAGCACGCTGCCGAGCCGGAACTTGTCCCCGGCGACCGCCTCGGGGCCGTGCCGGAACGCCCAGCCGCCGGCCGGCGTGCCCCCCGCCCCGTCCGGGTCGGACACGATCCCGTCCAGGGTGATGAACTCGATGACGATGACGCTCACGATGGGTCTCCCTCCGGTCGATGCTCACCGGTATGTACCAGCGGCACCGCCCGGACTCATCGCGGCCGGCGGAACTCGCCGCAGGAGATCTGCCCGGGCAGGCCGAACGCCTCGGACACGCGCGGATCGGCGAACACGACGTTGCGTGCGACCCGGCCGCCGGTGACGGTGAAGACCTGGAGCGTATGCAGCCGATGGCCGCCACCGGGTTCCGGCGCGTAGGCGGCGAGCGCGGGCTGCCCGTTGGCGGTGAGCTGCCTGATGGCCCAGCCCGGCCCGCGCGTATCGAACACGCGGCGCATGAACAGGCCGTAGTCGCGGCTACCCCGGTACCACAGCGGCACCGGCGGCATCTCCAGGACCGCCTCATCAGCGAGCAGCCGGACCAGCGCCGGGACGTCGGCAGCCTCGAACGCCTGCACGTACTGGTCTATGACCGCGCGCACCCCCGGGTCGTCCGGCTCGGTGACCTCGCCCCCATCACCGGTATCCGCGAGGGCGGCACGGGCCCGCTGCAGGGCGCTGTTGACGGCCGTGACCGTGGTCCCGAGCTGCGTGGCGACCTCTGAGGCACTGAACTGGAGTACCTCGCGGAGCACCAGCACCGCGCGCTGCCGCGGCGAGAGGATCTGCATCGCGGCCACCAGCGCGAGCCGCATATCGGCCCGCACCCCGGTGTCGAACCGCGCATCGGGAAAGGGCTGCAGCCAGGGGACATCGAGCGCCGGGGTCAGCGGTGCCCCCGGATCCTCGCTCGGCGCACCCAGCCCGGACGGCAACGGCCGCCGCGCACGCCCCTCCAGCGCAGACAGGCACGCGTTGGTCGCGATCCGGTACAACCAGGTGCGTACGGATGCCCGGGTGCGGTCATACCGGTCACGGGCCTTCCACGCGCGCAGCATCGTCTCCTGCACCAGGTCCTCGGCGTCGTGGAACGAGCCCAGCATCCGGTAGCAGTAAGCCACCAGCTCACCCCGGTACGGCTCGAAATCCATCGGCCCATCATGGCGCACGCGGCGGCCCGCACGCCCCGCCGAAACTGTGCAAAGAGAGTCCGGCGGGTGATATCTCTAAGATCCCGCGTTCGTCAGTCCGGCGACCGCGGGGCTGGCCAGGACATCAAAGTCCCCCGTCTTCACCCGCTCCAGGAACATGGCCCACTCGCCCGGGGTAAACACCAGGGGCTGCTGGCCGGGGCACTTGGAGTCACGCACCAAGATGTTGATGCCATCCGCGCCCTTGCGCCAGGCGATCTCCACGCAGTTGCCGTTATCGCCGCTATAGCTGGACTTGCGCCACCCGGGCACTGAACTGTCCATGACCGCCCGGACAGCCCACCGACGCTGGATCATCTGCCCGTTTACCGCATCCAGGCCGTAGGGCCGCTCCACCTGCAGATCCACGAAAAGGCGCCCTTCGTTAGCTGGCATCCAGCGTTCCCGCTGCCGGAAGTTCGGTACAAGCGTGCGATATGCGCCTGGACGGCCGCCTTGCACTCGCCTTGATGCCTACCTTGCCGCCCAGCTCACACACGCAAGCGCGGAGCGCGGGTGCGTTGACTGGGTGGCTGGACGGGACGTCCGGTCACCGGTGCCGCCTGTGCCGCCGTGTCCTCAGTCGGTTTGGGCGAGCGGCGGTCACGCCGATGAGTGCCGTTGCGCCGGGGCGTCTAACAGTTTGAGCATCTCCAGCGGGAGGCAGCACATCTGTCCGGAGGTGCTTTCAACCGTAGGATCGTCGGCGACTGTGAAGGAGCGGAAGATGATCAATATGCCGGAAATCGTCTCAGTCGAGAAGTGGCAGCAGGATCGCGAGGAGTTGCTCAAGTCCGAGAAGGAGGCCACTCGCGTGCTTGACGCTCTCGCTGCGCGTCGCCGCCGGCTCCCGATGGTCAGGTTCGACAACGACAGATACCTGTTCGACACCTCCGCTGGCTCGAAAACCCTGCTCGACTTGTTCGCCGGGCAGCGACAACTCGTCGTCTACCAGTTCATGGACAACGGGCCCGACGACTACTGCCCGGGCTGCACGCACTTCACCAACAACGTCGCAGATCTGGCCACGCTGGCCGACGCCGGCGTGAGCTGGGTGACAGTGTCGAACATGCCGCTCGCCCAGATCGAGGCCTACAAGGCGCGGATGGGATGGACAGTGCCGTTCGTATCGTCGCACGGCACGACGTTCGCCGACGACTGCGGCGCCGTTGGCGGCTTCATGCTCAGCGTGTTCCTCCGTGATGGCGAGGACGTCTACCGAACCTATTGCACCACCGCTCGTGGCGTGGACCGGCTGCTGTTCGTCAACAACATCCTCGACCTCATGCCGTACGGACGCCAGGAGGACTGGGAGGATTCTCCGCCGGGCTGGCCGCAGCATCCCACGTACGGCTAGGTGAGCCGACTGCGGGTGAGAACCTGAGTTGCACGCCCCGGGCCCGGGAACCCTTCCGGTACCGCCCCGGGCGGGCGGTCAGGATTCGAGCAGGGTGGCGAGCTGCCGGGCGTTGGCCTGGGCGTTGTCGCGGTAGCAGTTGTTGAACAAGACGTGCGTGGTCTCGGCGTCGCGGGCGAGGGCCCGGACCTTGGGTGCCCATTCGGTTAGCTCTTGGTCGGTGTAGCGGTAGCCGAACCGCTCGTGGATGTCCTTGCTGGCCCATTTCTGCGAGTGGCCGTGCAGGCGGACCACGGCCAGGTCGCCCGCGGTCACGGCCAGCACCGGGGGAATGGATTCCCGGTGGCCCTGCGGCATGTCGACGCACACATACGGCAGCTGATGGGCGGCCAGGAACTCCAGGGTCTCTTCCTGGTTGCCTGGGGTCATCCAGGTCTGGTTGCGGAATTCCACGCATACCCGCCGCGGCGCCACCCGCTGGGCGCAGGCCAGGATGTAGTCCTTGCGGGCGCGGGAGATGGGGAACCAGGGCGGGAACTGCAGCAAGATCGCTCCGAGCTTCCCGGCTTGGCGCAGCGGCTCCAGCGCGGCCAGAAACCGGTCCCACGCCTGGTCGGTCACGGCCGGTTCGACGTCCTTGAGGTAGACGCGGTCCTTGCCGGTCTTCTCCACCGCCGGCCGCAGGTCAGCCGGCAGCGCCGCGACGCGCGTGGGGTGCTGGGTAAACAGGCTGAACGCCTTGACATTAAAGGTGAACCCGGCCGGGGTGCGCTCGGCCCAGGCCGCGGCGGTCTGCTCGGCGGGCAGCGCATAGTAGGTGGCGTCCACCTCGACCAGCGGGAACTGGCGGGCGTAGAACCTCAGCCGCTTCTCCGGCGTGTCCGCCTCCGGCGGATACCAGCCCGACTCGATCAGCGTCCGGTCCGTCCACGACGCCGTTCCCACCTGGATTTGCCCCATGCCCGCAGCGTAAGAGCCTGCCGGAGGTACCGTGCACTCCCGGGCGAGACCGGGCGGCCACTGTCCGGCGCGGCGCTGTCCGCGCCGGCAGCTCCGGGCGGGCTGCCGGCGGCTGGGTGGAGGACGATGGCCCTCCGGTTACCATCACCTGATACCGCACCGTCCTGGCCTGGCTGGAACAGTGCGGGCCATTTCACTCGATCGAGTACGCACCACGGAGATGACTCGTCCGGCCTGCTACGAGATCACCCCCGCGCCGCCCCCGGGCGAGGGCTGCTCGATGAGGAGGCCGCCGTACTGCTCCCGTAGCGCGGACTTCTGGAACTTGCCGGCGGCCGTTCGCGGGATCTGGCTGGCGAAGACGAACTCGTCGGGCAGCCAGAACTTGACGAACCTTGGCTCAAGGAAAGCGCGCAGCTCCTCTGCCGTGACCGAGGCACCCTCCTTGACGACCACGACCGCAACCGGGCGCTCATCCCATTTGGGATGCTTGGCCGCGATCACGGCTGCCTCCGCGACGGCGGGATGCCCCATCAGCGCGTTCTCCAGGTCCACGGTGGAGATCCACTCGCCGCCGGACTTGACCAGGTCCTTGGTCCGGTCGGTGATCTTCACATATCCCTCAGGGTCGATCGTGGCGACGTCGCCGGTGCGGAACCACCCGTCGTCGGACCACTTGCCGGTGAACTCGGGCGCCTGGTAGTAGCCAGACGCCACCCACGGGCCGCGTACCTCCAGCTCGCCCATGGCCTCGCCGTCCCACGGGGACTCGCCCAGCTCCCCCATGATCCGCGTCTCCACAAACGGGAGAGGCAGCCCCTGCTTCGCGCGGTAGTCATACCGCTGGTCCTCTGGCAGCCCTTCGAGCGAGCGCTTGAGCAAGCTTAGGGTGCCGATCGGGGTCATCTCCGTCATCCCCCAGCCATGGATAAGCTGCAGCCCATGCCGGTCAAGTCCGCGGATCAGGCTCTCCGGCGCCGCCGACCCCCCGACTAGCATCCGGATCCCGCCGAGCTTCCAGCGATCCGGCTCCTTCTCCAGCGCCTGCAAGATGCCGAGCCAGATCGTCGGCACGCCGGCGGTAAATGTGACGCTCTCTTTCGCGTACAGGTCGAGCAGGCTCTCCGGGTCCAGGTGCGGCCCGGGAAGCACTTGCTTGCACCCGACCATCGTGGTGGTGAATGGCAGGCCCCAGGCGTTGACATGGAACATCGGCACGACCGGGCACACTACCTCCCGCTGGCCGAGCGCCAGGCCATCGGTCGTGGCTGAGGCCAGCGAGTGCAGCACGATCGCGCGGTGCGAGTAGGCCACCCCCTTCGGGCGGCCCGTGGTGCCCGAGGTGTAGCACATGGCGGCCGCCTCAAGCTCATCCAGGCGTGGCCGGGCGAACTCCTCCGGCTCCGCGGCGATGAGCTCCGCACCGTCGATCATGCCGTCGGGGGCCTGCGTGCCGTTCGTCCAGACCACGACATGCTTGAGGCTCACCTGCCCGCGCACCTGGTCCAGCACGGGCAGCAGCACATCGTCGACGAGCAGCACCGAGTCGCCGGCATGGTTCACGATGTAGGTGAGGTCCTCAGCGGATAGCCGCGGGTTCAGTGTGTGAAGCACTCCGCCCATGAGCGGCACGCCGAAGTATGCCTCCAGGTGAGTCGCGTTATTCCAGCTCAGGGTCGCCACTCGGTCACCTCGGCCGACGCCGAGCCGGGTCAGCGCGCCAGCGAGCTGGTGGGCATGGCGCCGCACCTCGCCGTAGCTGGAGCGGGCGAGCGACCGATCCGGCCGGCGGCTCACCACTTCCACCTCGGGGAAGTAAAGCGACGCGCGGTCCAGCAGCAGCGGCACCGTAAGCGGGTAATCCATCATCAAGCCATCCACCGGACCTCCTCCGCCCCGACGTCAGCAGACGCCGCCTTCACTGCGTCAGCCAGCCACGGCCCCGCCTCTGCTCGCGGACGGCACGCGGACCTCAGCCAGCAACATCCCTCAACGCCGCCATCATCGGCGAGTCCCTGGAGCCCCGCGCAGAGGCGAACGTCCCAACAGAGGGTGCCAGGCAACCCCTTGCAGCACGCGGTGGCAGGCCGGTGCTCCCACTCCATGCGATCCTGATCCGCAGCGGCGGCGCGCAGCGACTCGGTCAGGGCCGCCGACATTCTGAACTTTAAAGAAACGCGCCGTTGGCAGTGTCGTAAAGATTGCGCACGTTCGCGCCGAAGTACGGAGAATACGAAACAGAAGGCGTGTCGCCGCCTTGCTGGTATCCGCCAATCAGCCCGTAGGCCGAGTTACCATCAATAATCCATGGAGACCCAGAGGTTCCGTTGGGATAGCCGTCGCACGTGAATTGGAGTTGCTGCCACTGTGAATACCAAACTGCTTGCACGGTCGCTTGCACCGGGCTGGTCAGCCCATCGGGATACCCGACAACATCGCATGTCTGCGGGCGAACATCTGTCAGCAGGTTAAGCGAACCCACGCGGCCCTGCACGTTTGCTCCGACTTTCAGAAAGCAAAAATCGTCATCAATGCTTCGGTTCGCCTGCCAGGCGGAGTCAGTATATGCCTTATGTACATGCCAGAGATCGTGGGGCGCTTGCCCGTTGGCATAGCCGGGAGCGAATATGATGGTCGAAGCATTCCGGCTGTTGAGAATGTGCGCCGCGGACATGAGCATGTTGCCGTGCTTGCCCGCCACCACAAAGGCGGTAGCGAAATGTGTAGTCGGCTGCCCGTTACTTGAGTCGAACAGGGCACCGATGTAGGGCACGCCACCGAATTCTGTAGCCGAGCATCCGCTCATGGTCCCAACCTTTCCGGTATTGAACCCTCGCACGTTATCGTACCAACATTAGCGGCTGTAAACTGCGCGGGCAATGAGGCGATCTCAGCGGATATCACTTGATGTCGCCGCGCGCTCGAAATGGGTATGGCGGAGAGCAGCCGGTTTGCTGCCGGGATCTTGCTGGCCCGGCGGTGCGGTGCTGGAGGGTGCGCCAGCGATCATCTTGGACGCTTACCACTCCCGCTGCGCCACCCGGCGGGAGCGCGCCGCTGGCCGCCAGGGGCATCCCGGCTGGTATCGGGACGCCCCTGATCCGTGCCGCAGGTGCGCGGACTCCGTTACGGAAGTGCGGTGTTGGTCAGGCTGCCCGCTCTGACAGCTGTGATCTTGATCCAGCTCGCCGTGGTGGTGACACCATAGCCAGTGCACTGGAGCTGGACTTTCCCTGGCCGACTGAAGTGGTGCACTACGTTCAGCGACATTGCCGCGTAGTCAGCATAAGGCTCGCTGTTGCCGGTCAGGACTGTATCTGACCTGTCGACGTCCGCGCCAGCCACCAGCTGGCAGGTGAGCGTGTCGTCGACGTTCTCGCCGTTCCATACGGTCAGCTTGGCGAAGATGGCATAGTTACCATCGGCCGGGATGCGCAGCGACGCAATCGTGCCCAGCGACGAGGGAAGACTGATCGGCGCGTCATGGAAGCCGGAATAAACGGCCGGCCCGGCCGGGCCTCCTGCTGCTGGTGCATTCAGGCTGAGCGTGCTGTCGCTGCCATCGCAGCGGGTCGCCGCGTAGAGGCCGCCGCCCTGGTGGTGGACGCACACGGTGATACTGCCCGGGCTCGCGTTCGCGGCATATGCGCCGCTGGCCGCGCCCGCGACCATCGCTGATGCGCTCAGGGCGATGAATAGCGTGCGCTTGGACCGCAACAGTCTTAACATGGTCCGCTCCTCTGCTTGACCCGGGCGTCCTGACGGCGCCTGATGTTTGGAATGGTGCTCCGGAATGGCAGGAGGTCAGGAACTCGCCGCACCCCCCCGGCGCCGATGAAGAGCAGCGAGCGCCGCATCAGATACATCCGCTCTGGAGCTGGCCGAAGCGGTGGATGTAGCGCGGGCCGATCGGCAGCGTGTCGCCGGCCGCAGAGCGCGGAGTCGCTAGGTCGGAGCCAGCTGCGTCTCAGCCAGGCCGCCGGCGTAAAAGCGCCGGACCGCATCGAGCAGCTCATCAAGCTGCGGCCACCATGGCCCGTGCTCCAGGGAGCTGAGCGTCTGCAGCAGGCCGCTGATCTGGGCAGCAGAGCTGTCCGCGATGCCGGTGACCGCGACCCGGCGCGGGCGCACGGCGCGCAGCGGGCCCAGGTAGAAGTCGGGGCCAGTACCGTCGGGCCGGACCGGAGCCATGACCAGGTAGTAGTCGGGCAGCTCGAACTGCTTGGCTCGCCAGGCAGCCAGCGCCTCCGCGGCGCGCTCCTCGAATCCGGCGGCTCCCCGCGACCCGCCCGGCAGGTCCCACATCGCCCGCCATTCCGCTGCGACGTCGGCGAGTGGGTCATCGGGCACGACTACGTACGTCGACCGCCGCCGCGCCGCTTCCCGCATGGCCCGCGCTCCTGGCTCCCAGCCGGACCGCGCCGCGGGTTCCTCAGCAGCCCGCTGATCCGCCCCGGTAGCGGGAGCGCGGGCGACGGAGACGTTCCGAGAACGTGCGAGCCCGGCAAGTAGCCCGTCGCCTACCTCGCCGACCAGGACAACCACGGTCGAAGACTCGCGTCGCATCGGCCTGATTCTATGACCTCGCCTCGCCTCGTCGCTGCGGCGCAACGTCCAAAGCCCGCCGGCTATGTCCACGCAGGCAGGTTGAGGAGGCCGCTTATCTCGGCCGTCAGCGCCACGAGATCGCCGATGCGGTCGGCGAGGCAATACTGAACGCCTTCCAGCCCGGACTGCTCCACGATCCGCTTCTCGTTCAGCGCCCACCTTGCCTGCGCCGCGAGCCGGCCTTCGGCCGTGGCGAGCACCGCCTGAGTCAGGTTCGCCAGGCAAGCCACACGGTCGCCGCGCACCGCATGGACCTCGGCGAAATGCCTGGCGCCCGCCGCCAGCTGATACCAGACCGGTGGTGCTGTCTCTTGCAGGCGGCGCGGGAAGGAGGGCCGGGGAAGTTCGCCAGCGAGTACCCTGCCTTGCGCCAGTTCCCCGGTCACGATGTAAGTGGCAATCCCCGCGACATACCCGACCTCGCGCTCGATGTGAAAGCGCCCCGCTTGCGCTTCTGCGGTCCAGTGCAGAACCTCGTCCAGGTCACGGTAGATGAGGTCGACCCTGACACCAGCAATGTCGAGCCAGGCCCCGCCGTTGACGATCCGCCCCCATTCGCCCGGTGCGAATACCTGGCCCGGCCAGCCAAGCGCGATGACATCGGCCGGGTCAATGGTGTCGCGGTAGTAGAGCCCGAAATCCCAGTCGGAGTCGTCGGAAGCTGTGCCGGCCGCCCGTGAGCCGCCGAGCGTTACCGCGACCACCCCGGGGATCTCCGCGAGCCGGCCCGCGATATGTTCCATGTCCGCTCCTCCGCGATCCCGCCGCCTGCCTGGCTGGCTGTGAACGAATCGGCCAGCAGCTGGTCGTCGACGGCGGCGAACTCGCCGGCGGCACCGCATCATCGCGCGGAACCGCATTCGCACGGAACGCATTCGCACGGACGGCAGCCGCGGCAGGCGGCTGCACTCCAGGCTGACCGCGTCCTAGGTCCGACACGATCTGCGGCCAGTCAGGATTCTGGCGCAGGGACGCGCGATCCGGGTAGTCGTCAATGTAGCGTTCGGGTAAAGCAGGCCTGCTCCGCTAAGGAGAACGCGATGATGCACCGAATCCGTAGAACGACGGCTGGGCTCGCACTTGGCATCGCCCTCACTGCGTCCTGCCTCAGCGTCACGGCCGTCGCGCAGGCCGCCCCGGCCAGGCCGGCCGGGACTGGCTCCTTCAAGACCTGGCCGGCCGCACAGAAGGCGGCCGGATTCAAGCTGGTCAAACCGCGCAAGACCGACGGTCTGAAACAGGCCGGCCGGATCGATGTCCTCAGGTGCGAGGTCTTCGGCGAGATGTCCGCGCGCCTCGTCGCCGCTAGCTACGGCAAGCCGTCCAAGATCTTCCTGGGCATCGAGCAGAACAATTCCGGCGGCCCATGTGGCAATATCGGCGTGGCCAAGGACCTGGGCCGGTACCGGGTCCATGGCGTCTGGGCCTATCTCATCGGCGAATGCGGCCTGCCTGAGTTGCCGGTCTCCTGCAGCTCCCGCAACATCTGGCTGTACCTGAGCTGGACCAAGCACCACGTCTTCTACCAGGCGTCTTCCCATGACCAGCGGCGCGCTACGATCGTCGGCTTCGCTCGCGGCCTGGTGCCGGTCAGCTGAGCTGAGCCGCAGGCGCTCGACCCGCCCATCAACGGAGCGTTCTACTAACGCGCCGTAGCAGCCGGCCCGGCCGCGGTGCTTCCGGGGCAGCGGGCGAACGGGCCGGCGAACCCGGGTCAGGCCGGCTTCGTGAATTCTCGTACTGCCCGGGCGGACGGCGTTGATGGGCGGGGCATGCCGTTGTCGCCGAGGTCGTTGAGGACAGCCGGCAGGCCTCCCTGCGCGCCCATCAAAGCGACATGATGGACCAGCTCGTCGCAATGGCCGCCGAGATCCTCGCTGGCCGCGCGGGGATGAGCCCGCACGACCCGGAGCCGCAGATCATCGCCACCGCCCTGCTCGGCCTGTGGCGCATCCAGTTCCAGGCCCTGTCGAAATACCTGGACGGCACCCGCGCACCCGCGCAGCTCCACCGGGCCGTTACCGCTGACGTCCGCCGCGCAGCCCAGCTCATCAACGCCGGGCTCAGCTCCTTCACCGCCCTCACGCCCATCCCCGGCCCGCGACCGGACACTCCCGCCGCCGACGCCACCGAGCCCGCATCTCGGTGAGCGTCCCCGGACGGTACGTTCCGGAAGTACGCCGCACAGCGGATCGGCCCTGGGCGGGCGCGGCTCGTTCACAGGACCGGCAGGCGCCTGGTCGCAGCCCTTCAATCGGTGCTTGTCCGGGAGGGGGCGGTGGTCATGGCTACGGTCAGTCGCGTGCGCTCGGCCTCGGTGAACGGGACCGGCTTGCGGCGGCCGGGATCCCAGCGAACCGTGACGACGCGCGCCTGCGCCGCGGCCTCCTTTGCTGGCGTGAGGATCGTTTCGCGGGTCGTCAGACTGGTCGTTCCCAGGCGTTCTACCTCAATTCGCACCGTCACCCGCCGGTCCGGGTAGCGGACCTCGGCGTGCAGATCAACTTCAATCCGGACCACCACGTAGTTTGGATCACTGCCCAGGATCTGCGTGAAGAAGGCGTCCCGGCCCTCCTCAAGGTAGGTCAGGAACACGGCGTGATTGACATGACCCAGAGCGTCCACGTCACGCCACCTGACGTCGACCGGATGCTCGAAGATCGCGCTCACCCCTGGCTACTCACTCCGCTGTCCGACGTCCTCACCACCGATGATGCCAGCCGAGTCTGTCGGTAAGATGGCCAGCAGCCCGGAGACGTGCATGACGAACCGTCGCACGTCTGTCTGATCGCCGGTGGACGGCGAGCGGGCCATTGATCACCTGTCCGCCGTCTGTCCGCGGGATCTGGCTCTCCTCCGGCAGGTCGAAGTCGGTTGTCCGGTCGTCTAGCAGCGGGGACAGGATCTACGGAGGTCACTGGTGGCAGCTGACTACGAGAAGATCCGCGACGAGAACATCGCCCGCTACGGCTGGGACACGGCTGTGCTCGACCTGCTCGGGCAGCTTTACAGCGAGCGCACCCACTTTATCTTCGAGCTGATCCAGAACGCCGAGGATGCTGGCGCGACCGAGCTGGCCTTCGAGCTGTTCGAAGATCACCTCGAGGTTTGCCACGATGGGCGGCCCTTCACGGAAGCCGACATCCGCGGCGTGTGCGGGGTGGGCAAGAGCAGGAAATCCGGGGATCTCACGAAGATCGGCAAGTTCGGCATCGGCTTCAAGTCGGTGTACGCGTACACCAGGACCCCGCGGATCCACAGTTCGGGCGAGCATTTCCGGATCGAGAACTACGTCCGCCCGTTCCCTGCGGACCCGCTGGAAGGGCCCGTGTCCGGGACCCTCTTCGTTTTCCCCTTCGACCATGACGCCCTCCCGCCGGCCACAGCCGTCCAGGAGATCGCCGCAGCCCTGAACAAGATCGAGCCAGGCACCCTGCTGTTCCTCAGGAACATCGAGCGCCTGCGGGTGGGCGGCGTTCAGATCGCCAGCTCGGTCCTCGAGCGCGCGGCGGTCGGCGGCACCGGTTCAAGCCGCCACGTCACCCTGGTCAAGGGGCGTGCTCGCGGCGCCGAGGAGTGGTTGGTCTGGGACCGCCAGCTCGACGTGCTCGGTCATCCGGTTCACCGGGTCGAGATCGCATTGCGCGTTTACCGTGCGAACGGCCAATTCCGGCTCGTCAGCCGGGATGAATCCCCGCTGGTGGTGTTCTTCCCGACGCAGAAGGAAACCTTTCTTGGTTTCTTGATCCAGGGTCCTTACCGCACGACGCCCGCCCGCGACAACGTGCCCGAGCACGACCCGTCGAATCAGGCCCTGGTCCGCGAGACAGCGGCGCTGCTCGCTGACGTGCTCACCGAACTCCGCGACAGCGGGCTCCTCACGGTGGATGTCCTGCAGGCGCTGCCGCTCGACGCCGCGCGCTTCCGGCCGGGCACGATGTTCCGCCCGTTGTACGACACGGTGCGCACGGCGCTGGCCCGGGAGCAGCTCATTCCGCTGGCGGAGGGCGGCTACGGCGCTGCCGGGGAAGTGAAGCTGACCTGCGACGCGGGACTTCGCGAGCTTCTCCGCCCGCAGCAGCTCGGCGTGCTCTACGGAGCCGGCCAGCCGCTGGCCTTCGCGCCTGAGTCCATCACGGAGCACCGGACGCCTCTGCTGTGGAGGTACCTCCGAGAAGAGATTCGTATCGATGAGGTCACGCCGGAGGCCTTGGTCACCAGACTCACACGCGAATTTCTGGCCGGGCAGTCGGACGCGTGGACCGGCCGCTTCTATGCCTTCCTCGACCGGCACTCCGCTCTGTGGAGAGCGCCGGAATTCGCGGGCGAACTGCCGGGCCCCGCGCGGGCCAGGCCGATCATCCGGCTCGAGGACGGCCGCCAGGTAATGCCCTTTGACGCCGGGGACCGCCCGGCCGCATATCTTCCGGGCCCGGCCGGGACCGGTTTCCCGACGGTCCGCCGCGCCGTCGCAGACGTTCCCGGTGCGCGGCGGTTCCTGGAATCGCTCAGGTTCTCCGAGCCGGACGTGGTGGCCGAGGTACTGGACAACGTCCTGCCTCGCTACCGCGGCCTGGACGTTGCGGATCTGGACGCGGCACAGCACGAGGCTGATATTGAACGCGTCTCCCGCGCGCTGGCAGAGTCGGCTGCCTGCCGGCGGCCGGGGCTTGTTGAGCAGCTGCAGCAGACCGCCTTCCTGATCGGAGAGAACGCCGCGACGGGTGAGCGGCGCCTTATGGAGCCGACCATGTTGTACCAGCGGACCAAGGAGCTGGAGATCTACTTTGACGGGAATCCCGATGCCTGGTTCGCTGACGACGCCTACGGGCCGTGGCTGGTTCAGCTGCGCGGCATGGGCGTCCGGAAGGACGTGGAGCTTCGCGCCCGAGACACCGACCAGCTCGGATACGTAGTTATCGCCGATGAATTCGCCCGGCACGAGCGCGGCCTCGGGGGGTTTGATCCTGAAGCGGAGATCGACGGCCTGGACTTCGCGCTGCGCCACCCGGGCCAGGCCCGATCAGAATACGTCTGGAACGTCTTGCTCGCGCCGAACCGGCACCTCGTCGCCGGAGTCGTCGAGAAGTCAGTTCGCCTGGAGTTCAGGGACTCCAGCGGGGAGAACACCAGATCGGCGATCGGCATGGCGGCGACCGCCGCAGCATGGCTCCCCGGACCGGACGGGGCATTCCACCGGCCAGCCGGGCTCTCGCTTGATGACCTGCCGCCGACCTACACGCGGGACGAGGCGCTGGCGAAGGCTCTGGGCATGATCCAGTCAGCGGTGGCGGAAGCCAGCCGCCAGCTCGGCCTTCCGCCGGAAGTCCTGCTGGGCCTGAGCGCGCACCCGGACCTGGTAGCCGCAATAGAACTCGAACTCAGAAACCGGGCTGCCGGCGGCTGAGGTCCCGAGGGGCAGCCGTCGAGCCGGCGGCGGGGTTGGTGTAGCTCCACCGACCTGCGCGGCCACGGCAACAGCGACGCCACGTTCACCTCCTACGGTGCCGAGACCTGGAACTTCAACCTGACCATCCCCTGAACCAGGCCGAGCGCGCAGCTGCCAGGAAATCGCAGGTGAGAGGCGTCATTCGCCGGATACGGCGACCAGGCCTTCAGCAAAATTTCAGGAAAGCAGGAGCAGGCACCCGGGGGTCCCTGGGACTTTTCTCCAGATTGGAGCCTGAATCTCGGGATCAGCAAATCAGATGCCTATGTGCAGGAGAGCGGATCCCGATGAGCGAGATCAACCAGCAGCCAGTCTTCGCCGGTCCGGGGCGAGATGAGCGCGACCAGATGCGGGCCGGGCCGGGCTGGCCGGCCGGCTACGGCAGGCCGGGCGCCGGCAGCGGGCCCGGTGGCCCCGGCGAGCCAGGTGGGCCGGGCGCTCACGGCGGCGGCCGGGGTGCCGGCGGGGGCCCGTGGTGGCGTCGTCGTCCGGTGCTGCTGGCGGGGGCGTCGGTGGGGGCGGCGGCGCTGGTGGTCGCGGGGCTGGGGGCGGCGGATGCGATGGGGGCGACGGTGCTGAGCACGTCGCAGGTCGCGTCGCGGGTGGATCCGGGGCTGGTGGATGTGGTGTCGACGCTGGGTTATCAGGACGGCGAGGCGGCGGGTACCGGGATGGTGCTGACCTCGTCGGGTGAGGTGCTGACCAACAACCACGTGATCGACGGGGCTACCGCGATCAGGGCCACCGATATCGGTAACGGGCGGACCTATACCGCGAAAGTGGTGGGCTATGACAAGACCCATGACGTCGCGGTGCTGCAGCTGGCGGGGGCGTCGGGGCTGCGGACCGTCTCGCTGAGCTCTGCCAGCCCGCGGGCCGGCCAGAAGGTGGTGGCGCTGGGTAACGCCGGCGGTAAGGGCGGGACTCCGTCGGTGGTGACCGGGACGGTGAACGGCCTCGGCCAGTCGATCACCGCCTCGGATGAGTCCTCGGGTTCCGCGGAGCAGCTCACCGGGCTGATCGGCACCGATGCGCCGATCCAGCCGGGTGATTCGGGCGGGCCGCTGGTCAATGTCTACGGGCAGGTCATCGGGATGGACACCGCCGCTTCCAGCTCCGCGTCGGCGGTCAGTTACCAGTCCGGGCAGCCGTCCGCGCAGACCCAGGCGTTCGCGATCCCGGTCACCGAGGCGGCGGCGATCGCCAGCCAGATCGAGGCGGGTACCCCGTCGGCGACCGGGCACCTGGGCGGCACCGCGTTCCTCGGCGTGCAGGTCTCCGCCGGCACCAGCAGCGGCAGCGACGGCGGCCCCGGCCCCGGCGGCCTCGGCGGCTACGGCGGCTACGGCGGCGGCGGTTACGGCGGCTACGGTGGCTATGGGGGGTACGGTGACGGTGACGGGAGCTACGGCGGTGCGTCGGGCAGCAGTGGCGCGGTCGTCGCCGGGGTCGTGCCCGGATCAGCGGCCGGCCAGGCCGGCCTGACCGCGGGCGACCAGATCACCTCGGTCGCTGGCCACGCGATCACGTCCGCCCCGGACATCCAGCCGGTGCTGGCGCACTATCATCCGGGCGACAAGATCAGCATCAGCTGGACCGACCAGTCCGGCCAGTCCCAGACCGCCACGGTCACCCTCACCGCCGGCCCCGCCGCCTGAGAGCATCGCCGGATCCGGTGAGTTTCGGGCACGAGCCTCACCGGATCCGGTGAGTCCCAGGGACCGGCCGGTCGCCTGCCTCACGACCCGGCCGCTCTGGCCGCGGGGAGATCCTTCGGCGCCGTACGCGACAGCACGGTGACCCCGACGGCCAGGACGGCGAAGGCCAGGACGGCGATAGTGATCTTCGCCGGGCTATCGGTGAACCGCTCGTCGAACAGCCACACGCTCAGGGCGATGCTGGCGAACGGGTTGATGACGACCAGCAGCGGCTGGGACACGCTCAGGGGCCCGACGTGCAGAGCGGACTGCTCGAGCAGCGTGCCGGTCGCCGCGGCGGCGGCCAGCGCGTACACCGGCCAGCTCGTGAGCAGGCCGGAAATACCGGACGTGGAGAGCGTCTCGGTCGCCGTCTTGATGAAGGTGGCCATCAGAGCCCACGCGAGCGCGGCCGCCACGGCAAAGGCTGCGGCGCGGCGCGCGGGCGAGCCCCGCCTCCCGAGCACGGCCGACAGGGCGATGGCCGCGCCGAAGGCGATGAGGACGGACAGCCATTCCGCCCGGGCGGGAGCGGGGCGCCCGCCCATGGGCTCGGCGACCGTCAGGAAGACGGCCAGTGCCACGCACACTACGATGACCGCGGCCCACGCCGCGCCTGCCACATCCTGGCGGATCCATAGCCGGCGCAGCACCAGGACGAAGACCAACTCGGTGACGAGGACGGGTTGCACCACCGACAGTTGGCCGTAGTGGAGGGCGACGGCCTGGAAGACGAACCCGCCGACCGCAGCGATCCAGCCCAGCAGCCACAACGGCTGCCGGAACAGGTAGGCGACTAGGCGCCAGCCCTTTTCCCGCTTCGGTGCGCTGGCACTCGCCCAGTGCTGGGTCAGCACGTTGACCCCGTTGGAGAAGGCAGCAGCCAGGGCGAACACCACGGTGAGGGTCATGCCCAGCCCTGTTCCCTCCGCGATCCCGGTACCTGCGCAGCACGATACTGGCCAGCGCGCCGTCGAGGCCTGCTGACTATGCGGGACGCGGTCCGGTTCCTCGCCGGGACCGCAGGCGGCTGCGTGTCGTCGCGATGCCAGCGGATGATCCTGAATCCGTTCCTCACGGCCGTTTCAAGCGGTCCGGTTCAGCGCACCGGACGATCGGGTCTGCCCGGCCCCGGTCAGGTTCGAGGTGCTGGGCATTCCTGCGGAGCAGTCCGCGATCTGAACCAGTGGCTAGCGGTGAACGTGACAACGGGCATGACAGGAACGCAGCCAGCGGCGTCCGGGCAAGCGCAGCAGGCGGCCCTGGGCCGCTGGCCAAGGCTGGCGCTCCGGATGGCCGGGGCCGCGCTGCTGGCCTGCACGGGCGCGATCCACCTGGATCTGTATCTGACCGGCTACCGGTCGATCCCCACCATCGGCTGGCTGTTCCTGCTCCAGGTGATTGCGGCGTTCGGGCTCGCCGCCCTGGTCGCCGCGTCGGGCAGCCGGCTGGCGAGTGCCGCGGGCGCAGCGTTTGCGCTTTCCACTCTGGGCGGCTACCTCCTGTCGATATGGATCGGCCTGTTCGGGTTCACCGAGGTCCGCACGACCGCCGGAATCGTGGCTGGGGTGGTCGAGGTGGCGGCCTTCGCGGCGCTGGCGGTGTGCGCGCTGGTCTCAGATCCGCGCACCGGGCCTGGACAGCCGTGGCATGGTGCGGCTGGCCGGCTGGCCGCCCGCCTGCAGACAGCCGGGGCTGCGACGGCGGCAGTCGCCGGGGTTTGCGTTCTGGCCCTCGTACTACTGGGCGCCGCAGCTGCTAGCGCAGGCGGCCAGGGAGCCGCGACAGCCGTCGGCGGCGTGAAGACTGCCATCATCGGCGGCGTTCGCGTCCTCACCACCTCCCGTGGCCTGACGCTATACTGGTTCGCGCCTGACACCTCTACCACCTCGGCCTGCTACGGCAGCTGCGCCGCCTACTGGCCGCCGGTGAAAGGCCCGGTCACCGCGAGCGCGAGCGTCCCCGGTCAGCTCGGCACCATCAGGCGCTCTGACGGTTCGCTGCAGGCGACCTACGACGGGCACCCGCTCTACACCTACATCGCCGATACCGCGCCTGGGCAGGCCCGCGGCAACAACCTCAACCTCAACGGCGGCCTGTGGCATGAAGTGATCGCGCGATAGAGCCCGCTGTGCACCGAGTTGCCACCGGGTGCGGCGACGGGGAGCGCTACGGTACTGGTGTGGTGGACGCACGAGATCCGCGGCCAGCGGCCAGGACGGCGGGCCGGGTCCCCGATGACTGATCCTCAGGTCATTCATGATGTCGTGGACCTGACCGCCGCGCTCGTCGGCGTCGACTCGGTCAACCCGTCGCTGATCGCAGGCGGTGCGGGTGAGCGCGAACTGGCCGGTTTCGTGGCGGGCTGGGCGGCTGCCTCAGGGCTCACCGCGCAGCTGCTGGAGGGACCGGACCGGCGGCCCAGCGTCATCGTCCGCGGCGGCGGGGGCGTCGGGGGCGGGGGCAGGCTGATGCTGTGCGGACACCTGGACACGGTCGGCCGCGGCGGCATGGCTGACGCGCTGGTGCCGAAGACGGCAGGCGACCGCATGTACGGGCGTGGCGCCTACGACATGAAGGCGGGCCTCGCTGCCGCGCTCGTCGCGTGCCGGGATGCCGCCGCGGCCGGGATCGACGGTGAGGTCCTGGTGGCCGCGGTCACCGATGAGGAGCATTCGAGTGCCGGGGTTCAGGCCGCCCTCCGGCACGTCGGTGCCGATGCCGCGATCGTCACCGAGCCGACCGAGCTGGAGGTGGCGGTAGCGCACAAGGGATTCGTCTGGACCGAGATCGAGGTGCTGGGCCAGGCCGCGCACGGATCGCGGCCGGAACTCGGTATCGACGCGATCCGGATGACCGGCCCCGTCCTCGCCGAGCTCGACGGCCTTGACCGCGCCCTGGCCGCGCGTCCGCCGCATCCGCTGCTCGGGCACGGATCCCTGCATGCCTCGCTGATCAGCGGGGGTACGGAGCAGTCGACCATTCCCGGGCGCTGTACGGTCACCGTCGAGCGGCGGACGCTGCCGGGGGAGACGGCCGACGACGTCGAGGCTGACGTCGCCGCACTGATCGGCCGCTGCGGGGCCCGGGACCCGCGGTTCGCCGCCCGCAGCCGCACCGTGCTGGCCCGCGATCCGTTGCAGACGCCGCAGACAGAGCCGATCGTCGAGGCGGTGCTGGCCTGGTCAGCTCGCGTCGACGGGCGCCCGCGCGAGCCCGTGGGCGTGAGCTTCTGGGCGGACTCGGCCTTCCTGTCCGCAGCTGGAATCCCGACGGTCGTCTTCGGTCCGAGCGGCGATGGTGCTCACGCGGATGTCGAATGGGTGAGCGTATCGAGCGTGCGAACCTGCGCCGAGGTGCTCACCGCCGTCGCGCTCGACTTCTGCCGCTGAACCGCGCTGCCCGTCCGTCCTCGAGGTGGGCGCGCGCAGGCACGTTGACGGGCCAGCCGCAGGCGGGCAGACTCTGGCCGTGACGGAATGGATCTACTTCATCCATCCCCCGCGGGATGACTTCGCCGCGACCATGACGGCTGAGGAGAAGTCGGTCTGGGCCGAGCATTTCGAGGGGCTGCAGCGCCTGCTGGCCGACGGGCGGCTGATCCTGGCTGGTCCAACGCTCGGAACTATTAATACCGGCATGGTCATCTTCGACGCTCCCGACGAAGCGGCCGCTCGGCACATCATGCAGGCCGACCCGGTCATCCGCGGCGGGTTCGCCCGCGGGGACCTGCGTCCGTTCCGGGTCTCGCTGCAGCGCGGGCGCGAGTGACCTGCTGCGCTTCCGGTGGCGGCAGCCGATCCCAGGGAGAACGACATCATGGTCACCTCAGATGACGTTCGCGAAATCGCATTGTCGCTGCCTCGCGCCTATGAGGCGCTGGTGCGGGACCGCGTCAAGTTCCGGGTGGGGCGGATCGTATTCCTCTCGCTGTCCCCGGACGAGACAGTGCTGGGATTCGGATATCCGCGGGAGGAGCGGGACGCGCTTATCGCCGCGGAACCTGAGAAATTCTTTCTGCCCTTGCCGTCCGATATGCGTTACCAGTGGGTGCGCACCTGGCTGGCTGCGATCGATTACGACGAGTTGCATGAGATCATCGTGGGCTCCTGGCGGATGACCGTGCCGAAGAAGGTGTGGAACGAGTATCTGGCTAGTCCGTAAATACCCGAAACGGAGCCGGGATCTTGGCCCGTCCTCGAGCGCCGAGCCGGGCGTCGAGGGGATCAACCCGGACACCGGCGCGCGTGCTACCCGGGGGCCTGGGCTGCCGATCAGGCCGCGGCTACTGCGCCGGCTGGCTCCACCGGCCTCGGTGCACGACGTCGGCGGTTGGCCGACGCCGGCTGCGCAGGTCGCGAGGGGGCTCGTCACTGTAGCCGATGGAGATCGCCCCGATCGGATGGAACTGGGGCGGTACTCCGAACGCCTCGCGGAACGCCGCGATCCGGTCGATGGGGATCCCGAAGAAACACGCGCCCAGGCCCGAATCGACCGCGGTCAGGAGCATCAGCAGCGATGCGAAACCGGTGTCGATGTCCCAGTAGGGGGCGGGCCACCAGGCATCCGATCGGTCCGCGAATCCCTTGTCCGCCATAGCGTAGCGATCAAGGTAGGCGTCCTTGTTCGAGTGCGGAACGATCAGCAGCGGAGCATCGACTTTCGCCGCAAACCATCCCTCCGGATCAACGTCGGGGCGGACCGCGTCACGGAAGCGGGCCACATCGGCCGGGTTATCGAGGATCAGGAAACCCCATCCTTGCGAGAAGCCCGCCGACGGCGCGCGCAGGCCGTTGCGCACGATGTGGTCGATCAGTTCGGGCGGAATCGGGCGGCCCGCGTCGTAACTGCGCACCATCCGCCGGTGTCGGACAACATCCTGGAACTCCACGACAGCAACCTACCAACCCGGGATGGTCGGCCTGAGGCAGCCGGCGGTCAGGGCTGGCCGGTGGACGTCGCTCCGTGCGCAGGTACATCATCGTCAGGGTCGGCCGTGAGCGGCTTCGCCCTCCAGGGGCCATCAAGGTCGCGATCGACACCTCGCACCGGCACGTGTCCGATGCGGGGACGGCCCGCGGACCGACGCGAGGCCGGGCGCTGTGCCGCGTGCTGAGGCCGACCCGACGATCGAAGGGAGCCGTGAATGCGCGCCGTGGTGTGGGATAAGCCTGGCCAGGTCCGGGTCACGCAGGTGCCCGATCCGGCGCCGCGGCACGGGGAACTGGTCGTGGAGGTCGGCGCCTGCGGCATCTGCGGCACCGACGTGCACATCGCTGACGGCGAGTTCCCGCCCACCCCGTATCCGATTGTTCCGGGTCATGAGTTCTCCGGCCGGGTCGTGGCCATCGGGGACGGCGCACCCGGCGGCTGGCGCGACGGCGAGCGGGTGGCCGTGGACCCGTCCCTCTACTGCGGTTACTGCGCCGCCTGCCGGGCGGGGCGGGGCAACCTGTGCGCCAACTGGAACGCCATCGGCGACACGGTCGACGGCGCTTTCGCCGAGTACGTGGCCGTGCCCGCCGTCAATGCTTACCGGATACCCGACAGCGTCGATGACCGCCAGGGTGCCCTCATCGAGCCGCTGTCGTGCGCGGTGCACGGCCTGCGCCGGATCGGCCCGGTACTCGGGCAGGATGTGCTGCTGATGGGGGCGGGCACGATGGGCCTGCTCCTGCTGCAGCTGCTTGACCGGGCGGGGGCCCGTTCGCTCACCGTGGTCGACCGCAAGCCCGCACGCCTGGCGGCCGCCAGGACGGTCGGCGCGGACCGCGTCGCCGATGACGTGGCCGCACTCGACGGCCGGACGTTCGCCGTGGCCGTGGACGCGACCGGCGCCCCGAGCGCGATAGAAGGCGCCTTCAGGTCCCTGGGGCGCGGCGGCAGGCTGCTCATCTTCGGAGTCACGAGCAGCGGCGCATCCGTTTCGCTTTCTCCGTTCCGGATCTACAACGATGAGATCACCATCCTCGGATCGATGGCGGTGCTCGACAGTTTCGGCGCGGCAGCCGAGCTGATGGCGGCGGGGGCTATCGACACGGCACCGCTGCTGGGGCCGCCGTTTGCCTTGGGCCAGTTTCCCGAGGCGCTGGCCAGCGTGCGCAACGGCGAGGGCGTCAAGGTCCAGGTGGCGCCGGGCGGCTGAGGACGGCCGCTTCGCCCTTGCCTGGTGCCCGTGACGAGAACTGCCGGAGTCGGGAGTGCGCATCCCGTGCCGACGGCATGGGGACAGGGCTCCGGGGCCTCTCGGCTCTGGTCCCATTGTTACCAGTGGTCCTAGATGCCACAGCTCGGGCCGGGAGAGCCCGCCCCGGCCGCCTGATGGATTCCGGGATCCATCAGGTAATTCCTTACCGATTCCCGAATCCATCAGGCCGCGGCGTCGGCACGACCGCCGGATCGGCCGACGGGTGGGGCTGGCCCGCTGGACCCGATGCCGCCGAAGATGATGGCCAGCGGGCCAAGAATGAAGTTGAAGATGAATAAAACCCATGATCCCGCAGACGAGTGCTGCGATAGCCAGGCCATTGGAGCCGCTTCGGGCGGCTGCTGCCTTCCGGCGTGGCCCTCATTTCGGGGAATCAGCCACGCCGGATGCTGCCTGCCCCAGGCTCGCTGTCCAGTCAGCCACGCTGGTGACCTCTGCCTGGCGGGTAAACACCTTCTCCAGCAGGACCCGGTGTACTTCGGGATCGGCGTCCAGGCAGCCGTCCGCGAGGACGGTGAGCCGGTAGTCGAGGTCGGCGGCCTGGCGGAGGGTAGACAGCACCACTCCGCTGGAGGCGATCCCGGCCAGCACCAGGCTGTCGATTCCGCCGGAGCGCAGCACCACGTCCAGGTCGCTGCCGGCGAACGCCGATACCCGGCGCTTGGTCACGATGACCTCGCCCGCTGCGGGAGCGATGGCCGGATGGACACGCGCGGCGGAGTCGGCAGCAGTGAACCGGCCGGTCCCCGCGATGGCGGCGAAGCTCTTGTTGCGCTCGCTGACCTCCGGATATCCCGGGCGGAACGCGACGGTCACATAGATGACCGCGATGCCTGCGCCGCGGGCCGCGCTAATCGCGGTAGTAAGCCTGCTCAGGTAGCCGTCCTCGCTGGCGTAGCGCTCCACGATGCCCTGTTGCACGTCCATGATCAGCAAGGCGGTCGACGTCAAGTGGGACCCTCCAAGCACCGGGGACAGCTGGGGACCGGGCGCTGCCGGCCGGCGATACCGGCGGCCAGGTCAGGCAGCGGGATCGCGACCGGGCTTGCTCCCCGGGGGAGTACGACCGCCTCGCCCTCGGTGAGGTCGGCCACGAACGTGCAGAGCGTCGCGGCCGGGGAGTCCTGCGACGGGTCGACCCGTACTCCGGCCGGCATCGGCGCGTCCGCGAGCGCCCGCAGGAACCATCGGGCATCCGGTTCGTCGTGCGGCACGCTCAGCGCCGCGAGGACCCTGCCGCGCCGGACGCTGTTGTCATGGGCCGGGAAGTCGGCACCGGAAATGAAGCGCGGGTGGTTGGTATGCCAGGCCAACGGCCCGGTCGGACCGTCCGGGCCGACCTCGGCCCAGCCGTGTTGTCCGGCCGCCGCGTCGACGCCGATTACCCGTCCGGCGCGGTCACCGATGGTGTAGCCGAATCCGCCGGCCGACGGATGCGTGCCCAGGTAGTCCAGGACCTCGTCGACGGTCCGCGCGCTGCGCTGCAGCCCGCGGCCCACGAAATGCCGGCCGGCGCCCGCACCAGGCGCTGGCACGTTCAGGCTGTCGATGGTCCACACCAGGCCGTCACCGGTCACGGTGAAGGCGTTGCTCGGCAGGAACACCGGATACCAGAACGCAGTGACTGCGGGCTGACCGTCGATGGCCAGCGTCAGCAGCGCGCAGCGCCCGTCCTCCTCGGCTCCGCCATCCTCGTTGTGCCCGATAACGGAGGATCTGCGCCGCCAGGCCAGGTCGCTGCAGCCCGTTACCCGCTCGATGCGGCCCAGGTCGCCGCGGAAGTTCAGCAGCGCGAGATCGTCCAGGCTGGCCCCCGCGCCGTCGGCGAGGGCCGCGAGGTCGTCCCATGCCTGCGGGAAGCTGGCCTGGCTGGCCTCCCGTACGGCCGCGAGCCGCCGCGTTCCGGGCTCGGCGGCGACGTGGCGCCGCAGCCGCGGCAGCAGCGGCGAGCGGTCGATGAAGGCGGCTATCTCCTGGCGCATGTGCGCGCCGAGCGCCCGGAACGCCTCACCGGCCCGGCCGCCGGCCAGCACGATCCACCGCAGCTCGCCGAGCGTCTGCTCGCGTATCGTGACCGTCATCGCCTGGCCTCCCTGCGCCGGAAACATTGCTTTCCGTGCCGACCGGCGCCGGGCAGGCGCCTGGCCATGCCGCTGCTAGTGATCTGGCACGAGTAGCTCGCGGCCCAGGTAGAACCCTTCCTGCTCGCCAAGGACATGAGCAGCCATGGCTTCTCGCCGCCGGGCTTCGGCCGCCGAGGCACGCCACGCATCGCATGACTCCCTGGAGGTCCAGAACGAAACCCCGACGATTTCCCGCTCGTCCGCAGACCAGTAGGCGTAGGCCCGCAGCATGCCCTCCGGATGTGGGTGCGGTCGCCACGCCCGCTCGAACTCAGTCAATGTACCCGGCTTGATCTGGCGTGTCGTCATCCAGACGAAGTATTCCTCCATCATGGCCTCCTCGGGACCAGCGGCCGTGGTCACCGTCGCCGACGGCAACCCCGTTTCAGCGATTATTTCCCCTCCTGGCCGGACATCGGCTGCCAGCCCGGGCGAGCTCGCCAGCCTCATGATCACGGTGGATTGGTGGGCCTGGCGCACGCCCTAGCCACCGTGATCATGAAACGCCGGCGATGAGGTGGCTTAGTCGGCCAGGTCGTCCAGGCGGGCCAGGATCTGGAGCATCACCTCATCGGCTCCGCCGCCGATGGACAGCAGGCGGCTGTCCCTGAAGTAGCGGGACACCCAGGCTTCCTCCATGTAACCGAACCCGCCGTGGAACTGCAGGCAGGTGTCGGCGACCTCGCGCTGCAGGCGGCCTGCCTTCAGCTTGGCGATCGTCGCGAACCGGGTCGTGTCCTCGCCGCGCAGGTACGCCTCCGCGCACGCGTAGTTGTAATGGCGCAGCAGGTCCAGCTCAGCAGCCAGCTCGGCCAGCCGGAACTGCACGTACTGCCGGGAAAGCAGCGGCTGGCCGAAGGTCTGCCGGTCACGAAGGTAATCAGCGGTCCGGCGAAGCGCGGTGTCCATGGCGCCGACGGCGGAGTAGGCCGCGATCATCCGCTCGTTCTGGAACTGCCTCATCTGCTGCTGGAAGCCACGTCCGGGCCGGCCGATCGTGTGCGAAACCGGCACCCTCGCGTCGGTGAAAGACAACTCCGCGGTATCGGAGCTGTTGTTGCCGAGCTTGCGCAGCTTCCGGCTGACCGAGAACCCGGGCGTGCTGGTCGGGAACAGGATCTGCGACATCCCCTGATAGCCGCCCTCGTCGGAGGTGCGGGCCAGCAGGCACAGCCAGTCGGCCTGGGTGCCGTTGGTGATGTAGAGCTTCGACCCGTTGATGACCCACTCGTCACCGTCGCGCACGGCCCTGGTCCTGAGGCCGGCCACGTCGGAGCCTGCGTCCGGCTCGGTGACCGCGATGGCGGCCACCATATCGCCGCGCAGCGCGGGAGCCAGATAGCGCTGCTTCAGATCGTGGCTGCCGTGCCGGTGCAGGGATGGAGTGGCCATGTCGTTCTGCACGGCGACGGCCATGGCCACCCCGGCCCAGCCCATCCGCCCGAGTTCCTCGCCGAGGATGACCGTGTAGGAGTGGTCGGCGCCCTGGCCGCCGTAGGCCGGATCGTACTCCAGGCCCAGCAGCCCGGCCGCCCCGAGCGCCTTGAACAGCTGATGGGCGGGGAAGGTCCCGGCTTCCTCCCACTCCTGCCCGTGGGGCACGACCTCGCGCTCCAGCACCCCCCGCGCCGACTGCCGGAACGCCTCGTGGTCTGCAGTAAAGAGCATTCTGATCCGTATCTAAGTATGAAAATCTTGAATGACGTTAGGAAGCGTAAGCGGGCGGTGTACGGGCTGCAAGGCCGCCGGGCGGCGCGGTAACTCGTGCGGGGCCCGGCCAGGCCCCGGATTTCGGCTGGTGACATAGGCTTGCGCTCCGCCAATGCGGGCAAATACGATGCCACCCCAAGTCGCCCGGTCAGCGAGGCGGGTAAGCATGCAAGCACCAAGCCATGAGCGCGTCCGGGAGATGATGGCGCAGGAGCGGTCTCGGTTCGCGCGGACGCACCCGAAGTCCCGCGAGCTATCCGAGCGGGCCCGGCGATCCATGCTCAACGGCGTTCCGATGCCGTTCATGACCGAGTGGCCGGGCGGGTTCGGAGTATTCGCCGCGGAGGCGCGCGGCGCCGAGGTGACCGATGTCGACGGCCATCGGTACGCGGATTTCTGCCTCGGCGACACCGGGGCGATGACCGGGCACGCGCCGCCCGCGATCGTAGCCGCGCTGGCTGATCACTTCCCGCGTGGTGCCTCGCATATGCTCCCGACCGAGGACGCGGTGTGGGTGGCCGAGGAACTCGCCCGCCGGTTCGGCCTGGGCTGCTGGCAGTTCGCGCTTTCGGCGACTGATGCCAACCGGTTCGCCCTGCGCCTGGCGCGAAAGGTGACCGGCCGAAGAAAGATACTGGTTTTCAACTGGTGCTACCACGGCACGGTCGACGAGACGATTGTCACGGTGGTCGACGGGCACGCTGGCCCTCGGGAGGGTAACGAAGGGTGGGCCTTCGATCCCGCCCTGACCACGAAGGTCGCCGAGTTCAATGATCTGGCGGCGCTGGAAGCCGCCCTCGCGGCCGAAGATGTCGCATGCGTGCTGGCCGAGCCCGCGATGACCAATATCGGGATTATCCATCCGGAACCCGGATTCCACCGCGCGCTGCGTGAGATAACGCGGGCGGCAGGATCGCTGCTTATTCTCGACGAAACGCACACCTTGTGCGCTGGTCCCGGCGGCTGCACGGCCGCCTGGGGCCTGGAACCGGACTTCGTGGTCCTGGGCAAGCCCATCGCCAGCGGCCTGGCTGCCGCCGCCTACGGCTTCAGCGACGAAGTCGCCAACAAACTCCGGGCGGACTGGGATCCCGATCAGTCGGTAACGGGCGGGATCGGCGGAACGCTGGCCGCGAATGCGCTCACCATGTACCTGACCAGGGTGACGCTTGCTCAGGTGCTCACCGCCGATGCCTATGCCCGGATGTTCGAGCTCGCTGACCTTTATACCGATGGCGTCGCGCGCGCGATCGGCGACTTCGGTGTTCCATGGCACATCGCGAAACTGGGATGCCGGGCGGAATACCGGTTCCGCGCCAGCCCGGCGCGTAATGGCACGGAGTCAGTCGCCCACGAGGAACGCGACCTCATGCGGCTGATGCATCTGTATGCGCTGAACCGGGGCGTGCTCCTCACGCCGTTTCATAACATGGCGCTCATGTGCCCGGCCACGACGAATGACCACGTGGACCGCCATACGGAGGTCTTCCGCTCCGCGCTGACCGAGCTGGCGGGACAGTGAGCGAAGATCCCGGGCCCGGCATTACGGCCTCGGAGGGGGCAGGGATGGAGGAATTCAGCGGCCGCCTGGTCGGCCGGGGCGCTCTGATTACCGGTGCCTCATCGGGCATCGGGGAAGCGACCGCACGCGCCTTCGTGCGGGAGGGCGCGCGGGTGGTCCTCGCGGCCAGGCGGCCCGAGCGGCTGGCCGCGGTGACCGCCGAGCTCGGCCCGCAGGCCAGCGCTCATCGGGCCGACGTGGCCGACCCTGACCAGGTGACCGGCATGGTCGGGGCGGCCGCGCAATGGCTCGGTCGACTCGATGTAGTGGTGAACAGCGCCGGGGTTTCCCATCCGGCGCCGCTGGCCGAGCTGACGCCCGAGCGCTGGCATGAAGTGATCGAGATCAACCTGTCGGGCTGCTTCTATGTATGCAGGGAAGCAGGGCTCGCGATGCGGGCGGCGGGCGGTGGCGTCATCGTTAACGTCGCTTCCGAGTCCGCCCTGATGGGCGAGCCGGGCTACGTCGCCTACTGTGCCTCCAAGGGCGGAGTGCTGGCGCTGACCAAGGCCCTCGCCGCCGAGCTGGCCCCGACCGTCCGCGTCAACGCGGTCTGCCCGGGATCGGTGGACACGCCCATGCTGCGCCGTGACTTTGCCTCGCTGCCGGATGCCGCCGGCGCGGAGCAGGCCACCCGACAGCGGATCGCCCTGCGCAGGTTCGCGACGGCCGACGAGATCGCGGCCGCGATCGTCTTCCTGGCCGGCGATGCCACCTTCGCCACCGGACTCGGGCTCAACCTCGACGGGGGAACCACCGCGGTCCTCCCGGCGATGGCGACATAGCGCGGGGAGTCATAGCGATTGTCCGCTCACGGGATGAGCTTTGCCGCCGATGACCGGCAAGCGGCCTTTGCGAGATGACCGGCCATCAGCCGGCCACCGGCGGACTAAGCTGCCCCATTCGTCGGCCACAACCGCGCCCTCATTAAAGGGACGACGTCCTTGCAGCCTTACCCGGCGCACCTGCCGCGCTACGCGAATCGGCACGGACCGGCGCCGGGAATTCCTGGCTGAGCGGAGGATGACCAGCGCAGGCAAATGTGCGGCTGGTCAGCTCCGCCAGGCCTCCGCTTAGTGCGCGGACTCGTACTTGGCCAGCACGTCCGCGGGGATGCGCCCCCGGTCGGAGATCTTGAGGCCCTGAGTGCGCGCCCACGCCCGCACGTCGGACTGGTTATGGCGGGCCGGGCGTGAACCTCGTGCTGGTCGCCGGGGTGATGACACCTTGCGGGCCGCGTCAATGTAAGGACGAATGGCCTTGGCGAGCTGGTCGGCGTGCTTCTTGTTCAGGTCGATCTCGTAGTCCGTGCCGTCCAGTCCGAACCTGACGGTGCCCTCGGCTTCACTGCCGTCAATGTCGTCTACATACAGGATCTGTGTCCGCTGAGCCACTGTTTGTTACTCCGCTTCGGTATTAGGTCGGTGCCTATGCCATCAGCTTAAACGATACGAAGACTTGCCGCGCGGCTTCATCATCCACGAAGGAAGGCCGCCGGGCAGGAGCTTTCACTTTTGGCGCTCGCGGGCCTCGTCCACATGGTCTGCCTGACGCCAGGTGAATGCGCGGCGCAGCCGTCCTTCACCTCGATGACTGACCGACATATCCGTGCCTGAAAAGGACTGCGCCCGCAGCGGCATGAGCGCCTGCGGCCGCGAATGTCACAGCAGCGATAGCCCGGCGGTCACCGTATCGATCCGGCTGGCCTCGGCTGGGGCCGATCGCGCAACAGGTCAACGTCCCGGGCGCAAGCTGAGTCCGGCGCCGACCGCCGCGTGGGCCACTTGCGCGGCGACCTTGCCCCGTCCCATGCCAGGTCAGTTCGCACGACCAGCGCCAGCTTCACGGGCACGACGCCACGTTAGGCCGCTCGCCTAGGCCTGGGCCATTATCCGCGCGTAACAGCGCGGCCTATACTTTGGCCGTTGTTGTGCCGGGCCCGTGCGGGCCGTAACCTTTCGGCATTCGGCCGGTTTTGGCCTCCGCCAGACCGGCTTCTCCCAGGGGGGACCTTCGCTGCAGCAAGCCCTTCAAATGACTGGAGATGATGTCTGGTGGCGGACGATGCAGCTGCTCCTCCCCGGCCGGCCCCGGGCTCGACACGACGGTGTCGCATTCGGCCCGGATCTGGAACTACTGGCTGGGCGGCAAGGACAACTACGCCGCCGACCGGCTGGCCGGCGACAAGGTCGCGGCGATGCTGCCGAGCATCGTGATCCAGGCCCGGGCGGACCGCGCCTTTTTGGGGCGGGCGATCCGCTACCTGGCCGGGGAAGCGAGAATCCGCCAGTTCCTCGACATCGGTACCGGGCTGCCGACAGCGGACAATACTCACGAGGTGGCCCAGCGGGTCGCGCCGGAGGCGCGGATCGTATACGCCGACAACGACCCTCTCGTGCTGGTGCACGCTCGCGCGCTGCTCACCAGCACCCCCGAGGGCGCGTGCGATTACGTCGAAGGCGACCTGCGCGACCCGGACACGATCCTGGCCAAGGCGGCGCGAACCCTCGACTTCACCCAGCCCGTCGCGCTCATGCTGCTGGGCATCCTGCATCACATCCCCGACACCGACGAGGCCTACTCGATAGTCAGGCGGCTGATGGCGGCGCTGGCACCGGGCAGCTTCCTGGCCATCAACCACTCGACCAGCGCCGTCAATGGCGAGGCCATGGAGGAGGCGGTGCGGCACTGGAACCAGGTCGGAACGCCGTCGATGACCTTGCGGACCCCGCAGCAGATCACCCGCTTCTTCGACGGGCTGGAGCTGCTCCCGCCCGGGGTGGTGTCATGCTCACGCTGGCGGCCCGACCTCAGCCCCGGGGAGGAGCAGCCCCCCGAGGTGGACGAATTCTCCGGAGTCGCGCGCAAGCCGTCAGCCGCCGGACAGATACCTCCGCGAGTCTGATACTTGCTCCTCGCGGGACGGTGACCGGCTGGCCCGCCTAGGCCAATGCCGCGTTCTGGCCGGCCCAGGCTTGGGCCTGCGACCACCGCCACCAGTCAGCAGGCTCGCACTCGCGCTCGGTACCGAGATCGGGATGGGCCCATCCGACTGACGGCAGGTCGTACAGCATCGCGGCGAGGCTGGAGCAGACCACGTGCCCGGGCAGCAGATTGTGGTTGGAGGGCCAGCGCCACAGCGGGTCTATCAGTGCCGAGAGGTCCTCGACGTGCAGCGCGTCCAGGGTGTCCTCGGCGATGCCGACCCAGTCGTAGGCGATGCCCAGTGACTTGGCCGCGCTGGCCAGCAGGGTCGCCAGCTGGCTGTGATCGTCGGGCTTCGGCTCGCCGTGATTGGACATCGTCCTGGTGTCGGACAGATAAGGAGTGCAGTCGGCTGGCCCGACCCCACCGGGCTGTCCCTGGATCCCCATCCAGCGGCCGACCTGGTCCTGGTGGGTGATGAGGACGACATGGTTGGCGACCGCCGGCTTGCCGTCCAGGGCTTCTCCGGCCCGGATGAGGTCGTCGGCCAGGCTCTGGCCGCTCCATACGGCCAGGACATCTCCCGGGGCGGCAGGCAGACTGCTCATATTGTGCTCCCTCTGGACCAGCGGCCGCCCGCTCGATGCGGCGCCGCGCCTATCGGGCCGGTCGCCGGCCCGTGCATATACAGAGACGTAACGAGGGTGCCAGATACCGATCCGGGCGGGAAGGACCCCGGCCGCGCGCCGCGCTGGCCGCCGTCACTCGACGGGGCCCGCGGCATTTCCCGGCCGAGGCCGGCGACTTCTTCGAGGAGATGGCGTGCCTGCGGTTCATCGGCCTCCTGACCGTCGGACGGCGGAGCTGAGCCCGGCGCATGCCCTCGACGGCGGGCCGCCCTCCGGATCGGCGGCTGGCGCTGCTGGATAGCCTGTCGCAATAGGCAGTCGTGACCGAATCGCAGAGGCTGGCTGATGAATCCGCTGTACCGCGTGGCCGGCCGGGTGCTCGATCGCGCCATCGGCCTTCCCCCGTCGGCTGCGCCGTACGCGGTGCGGCGCGACGTCGCGACGGCCATGCCCGACGGCGTGGTCCTGCTCGGTGATCATTACCAGCCTGACGGGCCTGAGCGGCCGCTTCCCGTGGTGCTGATCCGCTCGCCGTACGGCCGGGCGGGTTTCGTCGGCAGCCTGTTTGCCGCGCCCCTGGCCCGCCGGGGCTTCCAGGTATTCATCCAGAGCACCCGGGGGACGTTCGGATCGGGCGGCCAGTTCCGGCCATTCATGTCCGAACGCGAGGACGGCCTGGCCACCCTGGCGTGGTTGCGCGATCAGCCGTGGTGTGACGGCCAGGTCTCGATGACCGGCGCCAGCTATCTCGGCCACACGCAATGGGCCATCGCGCCGTATGCCGATCCGCCGCTGCGGTCAGTCTCGCTCAATGTCACCACCGCGAAGATGACCGCCGCTTTCTACAATCACGGCGTGCCTGGTCTCCAGAGCGCGCTGACCTGGACGGGGATCATCGGCAAGCAGGAACGGGGCGCGTTGCATGTCATCCCGGGCCCGCGTCAGCTGGCCAGGATGAAACGAGCGTTGCGTCGGGTCCCGCTGCAGGCCGCCGACGTCAGCGTGGCGGGCGCGCCGGTCGCCTTCTGGCGCGACTTCGTCGGGCATGCCGCGCCGGGTGACGAGTTCTGGGCCAGCGCCGATCATGACGGCGCCGACCTGAGCCGGCTCCGCCGGTCAGCATGGTGACTGGCTGGTGGGACCTCTTCCTGCCCCGGCAGCTACGCGACTACGCGGCGATCAGGGCGGCCGGCGTCACGGCGCAGCTTATTGTCGGGCCCTGGCTGCATGGCGAGCATGGCGAGACGAAGGCCATAGCTCGCCAGGACATTGCCTGGCTGGACCACCATCTGTGCGGTGGCCCGCCGCCGCCCGGCCCGCCGGTGCGGGTCTTCCTCCAGCAGGCCGGCCACTGGCTCGACTTCGAGGAGTGGCCGCCGCGGGCCGCCGTGGAGACCGCCTACTACCTGCGCGCCGCGGGCGGCCTCAGCCCGGAAGCCGAACCCGGTGACGCCGCGCCAGACACCTTCGTCTACGATCCTGCGAACCCGACGCCGTCAGCTGGCGGACCCCTCCTCCTGGCGCCGGGCAAGCAGGTCGATAACGCCGCGATCGAAGCCCGGCCTGATGTCCTGACCTTTACCACCGACCCGTTTCGCGCCGACCTGGACCTGGTCGGGCCGGTCCGGGCCCGTATCTTCGCGCGCACCGGCCGCCAGCACGCCGACCTTTTCGTCAAGGTCTGTGACGTCGACCTCAAGGGCGTGTCCCGCAACGTCGTGGACGGCATCCGGCGGCTCTCGCCGCAGACCGTACCCGCTCCCGATGTCCAGGTCGGGGACGACGAGGTGCTGGCGGTGGACGTCGAGCTCTATCCGACGGGCTACCGGATCAGGGCCGGGCACCGGATCCGCGTGCAGGTCAGCGGGAGCTCTTTCCCGCGTTATGCCCGCAACTTCGGCACCCCGGAGCCATTCGCCGTGGCGGTCCGTGCCCTGCGGTGCCGGTTCGAGATCTATCACGATTCCCGGCACCGTTCGTGTCTGGAACTGCCGGTCCTGCCGGGCCCGGTGCCGTGATGAGGCTATTTCGTCACGGGCGGGACCGCCTGGCCATCCGCGGGCCGCGGCCAGCTTCTGCTCAGCGGCCGTTAGCGTTAGCGGCCTGGCCTGGCATCCCGATCCCCTCAGCCTGAGCGATCGCAGCGGCCTCGGTGCGGCTGGCCGCCCCGAGCTTGGCCAGGATGTTCGGCTGACCAGCGCGAAGGCCGGCCCGCGACGGCCTGATCCAGCAGCCCGGCCAGGCGGCTGATCTCGGCTGACCTGCCGACCAGCTCGTCGGCCAGGGGAGACAGCATGGGCCGATTATCTCAGCCCGGGCCCCCGTGTCCCGGCGTCCGCGCGAGCGCTGTCAGCGCAAGCGCCGAATGCTAATCGAGCTATATCTTGTCTATCAGCCCGAGCTGACATACGCTATCGATATATCGTGATCGTATCGCGAACATGGCGGGCGGGAGTGCGGGATGGCGACAGCAGGTTCGTGGGCCGGGGACTTCGATCCTCGCCTCTTCGACAAGTTCAGCTGCCTGAGCGACTTGCTCAGCCACCTCCACTGCGCCGTCGGCTGGATGTCGGCCTCCGGCGGCAGGGGCCCGCGCGGCGGGCCGTGGGAGGCTGGTTTCGGAAGGGCGCGAGGTCAGAGACAGTGGGGTGGCGTTGGCGGGCCGCCGGGGGCCTGGTGGCCTGGGGCGCCGGGCCCGGTACGGGGCCCGAAGGCGGGCCGGGGTGACGTACGGGCGGCCATCCTCGCGGTGCTTATAGAAGGCCCGCGCAACGGTTACCAGATCATGTCCGATATCCAGGAGCGCAGCGGCGGCGCCTGGCGGCCCAGCCCTGGCGCGGTCTATCCGGCCCTGTCCCTGCTCGCGGATGAGGGCCTGATCGAGGGCGAGGAGTCCGGCGGCCGGCGCACGTTCAGTCTCACCGACGCGGGCCGCGCCTATGTTGAGCAGAATCCCGAGATGGCTCGCGGCGCCTGGGAATCGACCGACCAGCAGGAAGCCTGGCAGATGCCTGGCCTGTTCACCGTGGCCGCCAGGCTCGGGGGCAGCATCGTCCAGGTAGCTCACGGAGGCACGCCCGAGCAGGTTCACGCCGCAGAACGGCTGCTTGAGCAGACCCGGCGCAGGCTCTACCAGATCCTGGCCGATGACATGAGCGGCGAGCAGGACGAAGAGTAGAAGGCGAGTAGAGCCATGGATGATAGCTTCCGGACTTCGGACGCAGACCGGGATCGGGTCGCTGCACTGCTGCGCGACCATTTCGCTGAGGGCCGCCTCACTCCCGAGGAACTGGATGAGCGGCTGACCGCGACGCTCAACGCCAAGACCTTCGGTGACCTGCGGCGTGTCCTGGCCGACCTGCCCGGGCCCGCGCCCGTGCCGCTTCAGGCTGAGCGGGCCCGGCCGCAGGCTGCTCCGGTCTGGATAACGGCCCGCCGCAGGCCGCGGCTGTTGCCGCTGGCGGCGCTGGCGCTGATTGCCGCGCTGCTTATTCCGGGGGCCGGCTGGTTCTTCCTGGCGTTCCTCCAGGTTGTCCTGCTGCTGTGGCTGGCGGCCTGCCTGGCTGGTGTCTTCGTGGCGGCCGGGTTCTACCGCCGGATGCGCCGCGGCGGGTGGTCCGGCCATAGCCATTACCACCGTGGGCGCTGGCCGGGCAGCCCCACGTACTACCAGTACGGCTACTGGCGGTCGTGACCGAGGTCTTTCGGCCCGGGCGCACGGAAAGCCGGGCGCACGGAAAGCCGGGCGCACGGAAAGCCGGGCGCACGGAAATAGGCCGGTCGCCGATCGTCAGCCATGATCCCGGTTGTTAGGGGGTGCGCACGCACCCCTAATCCACCGTGATCATGAAAGTACGCCGTCTGATCGCGACGGGCGGTATGGCCCGGCCAGCGGCGGGCGGTATGGCCCGGCCAGCGGCGGGCGGTATGGCCCGGCCAGCGGCGGCTGGGCTTGAAGGCACTGTGGCATCTGCCGCGGCTACTCACTGGACCCTTTCAGAGGACCTTCATAGCAGCGATCAGGTCTTCGTTCAGGCCGAGCGCTGATGCTCGAGAAGTAATCCTGACCTCCTGACAATCCCGCGGAGCCGCGCGGCGCCACCAGCGGCAGTATCGGGAGCGAGCATTAGGGAATCCGATATGAACTGCATACTTGTCGCCGAAGGTAACCCGCTCAGCTTCCGGTTCCTGGCCAGGGGCCTGCAGGCGGCGGGCTATGTCACAGCGCAGGCGACCGACGGTGAGGCGGCGCTGAGGATGGCGGGGTCGGGCCTGTTCGACCTCATGCTGATGGACCTCGGGCTGCCCGGGCGGGACAGCCTTGAGGTGCTGGCTGAACTGCGCCGCCAGCGCAGTCGGCTGCCCGTCATCGTGCTGAGCGCCTGGAACTCGCCCGCGGAGACCGTGGCCGCGCTTGAGGCCGGCGCGGACGACTGCATGAGCAAGCCCTACCAGTTCGCCGAGCTGCTCGCCCGGGTCCGGGCCAGGCTGCGGCGACGGCCCGCGCGTGCGGCGGCCGGATGAGCTGCCCGGCCTCCATCCAGCTCGGGCCGAGGGCCGGCAACGGGCGCCTGGAGTTCGACCAGGCTAGGCCCGAGATCGCCTGAAGGGCCGAGATAGAGCTCCCGGTGGTAGCCGACCGGCCGGTACCTGTGGTCCTCGATCCAGCCGGCCAGGATCAGCAGGCTCTGGGTGAGATCGCCGGTGGTGCCGCGATGGATGATCGTGGCTGCGCGGCGGATCGGGGTGAGGTTGACGATCGCGAAACCACGACCCGGACGCGAGTAGCCCGAGATGGGTAGCGCCGCATGCACGATCACTTCATCGCTGGGCTCGGCGGGATCCTCGTAGTACGCAATGGCGGGACTGGCGGCCTGCCGGACACCGGCGGCGGCCAGCCGGCGGGATAGCTCCGGGTAGAGCAGCTGAAGGGTCGGCTCGATGTCCTGGCGGCCGTAGCTGTCGACGCTGGCGGTCAGTTCCGCGACGCGCAGCGGGCCGACTTCCTTGACGATCACATGCTCGCTGCTCAGGGTATTCCTCGCGATTCGCTGGGTTCCGGGGGGGCCGACTTGCGTCAGCGGCATCAGGACGCCGGGCTGAGCCCGGCGGTAGTTCTGGGTCGGGCGGTTCGTGACTGGTAAGTTATTTTTACAGGTCACGCATGACTAGTCAAGCCGTTTGAGTGGTCACATCCCCGCAGGTGAGCGGTGCGCGGGCCGACCGGAGTGCGCCTGATATTTGACGTCATGCCGGGCTGCGCCCCTGCCGCAGCGATGAGGACCCGCCAGGACGGCGGTATCTGCGCGCGGGCCCGACGGTGATGACCGGGTTGGCCTAGTGGACTGACCCGGTAGGAAGCTGCCAGTGCTGCCAGCCAGGGTGGACCGCGAAGTAGCGTGACGGGCCGGGGGGCCGGGCGGCCAGGCGCTCTCGCGGGCAGAGGGCCGTGGCCGGGACGGGTTCCCACCAGGGCTCGCGGCGCAGCAGGCGGCTGAAGAGCTCCTGCTGGCCGCCCGCGGGGCCGAGCACGAGCTGGGCGGGGGCCTGCTGATCGGCTCGCTGCCATCGGAAATCCCCGGACAGCCGCAGCGACGTGCCGCGATTCGGCAGCGCGGCGTGCGAGGTAAGGCAGTGGAACACCAGAACGTCCTGCGCCCGGTAGTCCGTGGTGGCCCAGCCGCGCTCATGCGGGCCGAGCAGCCGGGGACGCTCCGGTGGCCCGAGATGACTTCCGGGACGTACCGCCAGGCCGCCCAGCCCGACCGGTATGTCCATCAGCGGCACCCAGGTCGTCAGCATGTCCTGAACCCCGGTCACCGCATAGTCCTGGTGGACAAACCGCCCGCGTGTCAGGCCAGGCGGTCGCTCAGGGTAGACGGCGCGCAGGACCTTCACCGGGTAGGAGAAGGCCCGCGGGCCCAGGATCATCCTGATCAGGCGGCGCTGCTCCGCCAGGTACGGGATCCGGTTGAAGGCCGGGCTGGCCAGGGCCGCGCGGAACGCCGGATCGGCGAGCGCCGCACGGAAATCGAGCGCGCGCCGGTCAGCCGATCCGGTCCCGCCTGCCGACACCCAGCCGCCCCGCCGGAGCTCAGCGAGCACGCTGTCCGCCGCCGCCTGTATCTGCGTGGCTGGCAGCAGGCCGCGGAAGAACAGGTAACCGTCTTCGGCGAGCCGCCGGCGCAGCGCGGCCGGATCATTCCGGAGGGCACTGGCGTCCACTAGCTCCTCCACGGATCCACGATAGGTCAGGCACAATAAGGTCGCGGCTCGCGATGTCCGTGACCCGGCCTGGATCCGGAGGCGCTGGCGGCGCCTCGGCCGCATTGCCCTCCTGAGGCTCCCGGCTGCGCGCTGCGACCTTCGGTCCCATCTCGGGGATTCAGGTTAACGGGAGCTGCGGGCCAGCCGCCGGACTCGGCAGTTAGCCGACCTCCTACGGCCCGCTAAGGTGGTCGCGGGCCAGCAGGGCTCCGCAGGGCGGAGGCAGTAATGAGCGGGACCACCGGCGGCGCCAACGGAACCTCAGGCAACGGCGAGCCTCCTGCGGGAATCGGCGAGCCTCCTGCGGGAATCGGAGAGCGTCCTGCGGGAATCGGAGAGCGGCCTGCGGGAATCGGAGAGCCTCCTGCGGGAATCGGAGAGCGGCCTGCGGGAATCGGAGAGCCTCCTGCGGGAATCGGAGAGCCTCCTGCGAGTGTCGGAGAGCCGACTGCGGGCGCCGGAGAGCCTGTCGCGGGCATCAGGGCGTCGGACGCCGAGCGCGATGCGACAGTCGAGCGGCTGACGGCGGCCACCGGGGAGGGGCGGCTGACTCTGGAGGAGTTCAGCCAGCGGATGGATCGCGCCACGTCGGCCAGGACCCGCGCTGAACTCGACCGCCTGGTGGCCGATCTCCCCGCGGACACCGGCACGGCCCCGACCGCGGTCGCCGAGCGTGACACTGGCGGCCCGTCCTGGCACGTGTCACCAATCGGCGGGCTGAGAGCGACCGGGCCGTGGCGGATGGATCGCCATGTCGTCGTGATCAGCATCGTCGGCGGGACCCGGCTTGACCTGAGCGAGGCCGAGCTGGCCGCCCCGGAGGTGACCCTGACCAAGGTGTCGCTGGTGGGAGGAGTCCGGGTCAGGGTTCCTACCGGGATCCGGGTCGAGGTGTCGGGCTTCAGCCTGATCGGCGGCACCAGGGTGGAAGCCGGGCCAGAGCCGGGACCCGGGGCGCCGACCGTGCACATCCGCGCGTTCTCTCTGGTCGGCGGGGTCCGTATCCGTCGCAGCGGGTCGGACCCGTCGGCATGGGCGGATCAGCAATCCCACCGGCGGTCGCGGCGCGATAGACCGGCGCGCTTCTGACGTCCGGTCGCGGCGGGCAGGCCGACGCGCTTCTGACGTCCAGGCCAGTATCGCTAATATGACAGCACTGTTGTATTAAGCGGCTGCCGTCGAGCGCGGCGCCGTCCACTCTGCTGGCTTCTACGCCGCAGCCAGGACGAGGAGACGTCATGCCCGCCCGCTATCCGGAGATTGAGCCATCCGACCAGGGCATGCTCGATGTCGGCGACGGCGACCTTATGTACTGGGAGACTTGCGGCAGCCCGGACGGCAAGCCCGCGGTGGTTCTGCACGGCGGGCCCGGCTCCGGCTGCACGGCGGGGATGCGCAGGTGGTTCGACCCAGCTGCCTACCGGATCGTGCTCTTTGACCAGCGCGGCTGCGGGCGGAGCAGGCCGCATGCCAGCGACCCGGCGGTGAGCCTGGCTGCCAACACCACCGCGCACCTGATCGCCGACATCGAGCGGCTGCGCAGGCACCTGGAAATCGAGCGCTGGCTGGTCTTCGGCGGTTCCTGGGGCTGCGTCCTGGGGCTCGCCTACGCCGAGCGGCACCCAGAGCAGGTCACCGAGATGGTGCTGACCGGCCTGGCCACCGGTCGGCAGGCCGAGGTCGAGCTGCTCACCCGGGGGCTCGGGCGGCTGTTCCCCGTCGACTGGGCCCGGTTCCGCGATGGCGTCCCCGAGCAAGATCGCGGTGGCAGGCTGGCCGCAGCCTATGCCCGGCGGCTGGCCGATCCCGATCCGGAGGTGCGCGCCGCCGCCGCGCGGAGCTGGTGCGGCTGGGAGGAAACGATCGTGCCGACATCCCCGCGGCCGGATCCCCGGTATGGACAGGCTGAGTTCCGGATGGGCTTCGCCCGCCTGGTCACTCATTACTGGAGCAACCACCATTTCCTCGACGACGGCGTTCTGCTGCGCGAGGCGGACCGCCTGGCGGGCATCCCGGCCACGCTCGTGCAGGGCAGCCTGGACCTGGCCAACCTGCTTGGCACTCCCTGGCTGCTCGCCAGCGCCTGGCCAGGCAGCGAGCTGATGCTTATCGACGAGACCGGCCACGGTGGCAGCCCGGCCATGTCATCGGCACTGGTCGCCGCCACTGATCGCCTCGCCAGGCGCACCTAGCCCGGCCGGCTGCCCGCCCGGTCGCGTCAGCGGCGCACGGCGCAACGCGCTCCGTCAGGCCGCCGCCCGGGCCGGCCCAGGTTCAAGATACAACAGTGCTGTTATAATTTGTGCATGGCCGATCTCAACAACCCAGGTGCGCTCACTGGCCTGGGCACTCAGCTTCGGCATGCGCTTGAGCTCATGGACGGTGATGTGGCGGCCGTGCTCGCCGACCTCGGCCTGGCCGACTACCGGCCGCGGTTCAGCCCGATCGTGCGGTCGCTGGTGGTGCTCGGCCCGTCCCCGATCGGCGACCTGGCCCGCGCCGTCTCGGTCACGCACTCGGCGGCGAGCCAGACCGTGGCGCAGATGAGCAGGCTCGGCCTGGTCACGCTCCAGCCTGGTGCCGACGCCAGGCAGCGCGTCGTCCACCTGACCGCTAAGGCCAGGGCAATGCTGCCGGCGCTGGACGCCGAGTGGGCCGCCACCAGCTCGGCCGCCGCCGAGCTGGACGCCGAGCTGCCCTTCCCGCTGAGCGAGCTGGTGCCTGCCCTCGTGGCCGCGCTCGAGCGGCGGCCGATGCGCCAGCGCATCGTCGAGTCCGAGTGGGCGCGCGAACACCCGGCGTTCACCGCCGCGCTGGACACCGGGCCCTCAGCGACGGGGCGGCTCGATCGGCGTGAGGCCGCCTGGTATCGCGGCCGGCTGGGTGAACCTTAACCCGGACCAGAGCTGAGCAAGATGTAGCACGGGTAGCCGGCAAAGCTCAGGGTTATCTGCCGCGCGTTCTTGTACCGCAGGAGGAAGTCCTCCGCCTCCGGTGCCTGGAGGGTCGACGTCACGAGTGCCTGGGTGCGCGGCAGGACGCTTTTCTCGAAGGTGGCCAGGAAGGCCAGGCGCTGCTGCTGCGTCAGCACCATCGTGTACGGCTCCAGCGGGATGGGCGCCGGATTCAGGTCAGCCACGAAGTAGACAAGCCCAGGGTATACGCGGGGAAAACCAGCGACGTACGTGACGCGATTGCCGATGATCGCATGGATACTGTCCATCAGCTGGATGAAAGCCGGCATCGACTCCGTCGTGTTCTGGCAGCAGATTGGCGCGGCCGCAAGCCCGGTTCCGACCCGCTCGCCGGCTATGGTCGCTGGCGGTGCGGGAGCGGGCTGCGCCGCGAGTTGCTGACGATCGAGGTAGGGCGCCTCCAATCGGGCCCACACACCTGACCATGCATAGGACCTGTACGGCAAGAGCACGAATGCGGCGACGACCACCGCGGCTCCGGCGAGGATGAGCGTGGCGGGTCGGCGAGCACCGACCAGCCGCGGGAGCCCGGTAGCCACCACGACCACGAGCGCGGGCAGCGCCAGCAGCAGCCCGGACAGGTGTTCGGCGTCCGACCGAAGGAGCGCGCCCTCGTAGAGCACGATCGTCGCCACCAGCGTTGCGACCAGCAGGATCCTGTCATGCGACCAGTCGAAGGCGATCCGGAACGGGCGGAACCTGCACACCGATGCCAGCGCGAGCAAGGCCAGCACGAACGGGAATATGTAGTACGTCCGCGCCCATGGATCATGCCATCCGTGCGCGAGGGACGTATTGCTGTATCCCTGCGCGACGGCGCTCGGGACCAGAAAGTAGAGCCACACGAAGCGGGCCAGGACGCCCTTGACCGCGTAGAAGCCAAGCACCGGCAGCCAGGCGACCAGGAAGCCGACTCCCGCGGCGAGCAGTCCGGTGCGCACCGCACGCCCTGCGGAAGTCCCGCTGAGGATCAGCAGCGCTGCGATCGCGAGCGCCCCGGTCGCGCCCGCGATCAGGTTTTCCTGCGCAACGTACGACAGCACCCCCCACAGCAGGCCGAGGGCGGCACCGGCCGCGAGGCCGCGCCGGGACGGGCAGCGCCTGATGACGGCGGGCAGCAGCACGATAAGCGTGAATGCGCCCGCGTAGCGCAAGGGGTTGGCCCAGCCGAAGTAGTCGGCTCGGTCGAGGAAGCCCGCGTAAGTCTGGCCCGGCTGGAATCCGAGTAGCTGCAGCGTCGGATAGATCAGCGCCGCCAGCAGCGCCGTGGCGAGCCCGCGGCGATATCCGAACGCCAGAAAGACCGCCATGAAGAAAATCGTCGCGCCCGCCCATTGGAACAGCGCCCAGGATTCGCGGATGCCAACGATCGAGAATGTGCCGATATGGCGCATGTAAAGGTACGAGAGCAGTTGCGCGCCCGGACCATACTGATAAGCGGCGGGGCCGATGTAGGGAAGATTTCCCTTCGAAATGGCCTGCAGGGCGCCCAGGTGAATGTCCTCGGCGGCGCCAATCGACCCGGTGTACCTGTCGAGATACCACGGAGGCCCGTAGAAGTAATAGGCGAGAGCAACAGCCGTGAGCAGCCCGGCCGCGACGCGGGCCACCCTGACCGGGCGCCCGTCAGGCGAGGCCACCGTCGCCGCGTTGCTCCCCGGCACCGTGGCCCTGAGCCAGGCTCGCCAGCTTCCGGGATGCTCGCGGCCGACGCTCAGCACCCGGGCGGCCGTCACGAGCAGCAGCATCGAGGCAACGGTTCCGAGCAGGTAGGCACTGGTCTCCCAGCGCTTGTCGAGGAAGCCGAACGAGATCCACTGCGCCGACGGCCGCTCCGTCGCCCGGGCCTTGAAGTACACCGGGATGAGCAGCGTCGGAAACCAGATCGCGAGCGCCAGCCAGATGGCGGCCTGCTCCGCCGGGGCGACCAAGCGGCCGAGCAGGCGGCCCCGCCAGCGGGACGGCCACCAACGCGACCCGAGGGCGCCGGCGACGCCCAGCGCAGCCAGCGCGCCCGCGATCAGCGCCCACTGCGATGCAGGCAGCGAGCCGCGGGGCCGGACGATCAGCGCAATCGTGATCGTCAGGATGCTCGTGACGGCTAGTGACGTCATCGCCGCGCGGCGGAAGGGGCGCGGGCCTGCGTCGACCGCGCGCAGCGCCCGATCGAGCACGCGTGACGCCCTGGTGGGAGGGGGGCTGTCGGCCACCACGACGCGCTCGCTGGACTCTTTCTGCACCCTAGGCCTCGCTGGTTTCTTTCTGCACCCTGGTACGGCAGCCGCAGGTCGGGTCGTGACCTGCGGCAGAGCGTGAGGGCGCCGGTTCGGCACAGCGGAGTCGCCCCGCGATCATGCGTCTGTGAGAACAAACTGAGGCGACTGCTGCCGTCAGGATAGGTGCCGGGCGGGGCCAGCGGAAATGCGGCGGGCTGCTGGGCTGATGAAGCCGTCGTTTCGTGCCGTCGGCCTTCGCTGGCCGGTCGAGGAGATTTCGAGTTCGGTAAGGACCGAGGTGCCGCGTGCCCGGCGTAGTGCCCGCTGAGATCAGCAGACCGGGCGAGCGATCGCGCGCCCAGGCCGCCTGGCTGCTCACCTCCGGCTGCGCCGCGCCGACCGGCGCGGAAGGCACTAACTGGCCGATATGCCTTGCTAAGGTAAATCCGGACTCGCGGTACGGCAGTCGGGTTGATCTGGCATTATCGCGAAGCGTCTTGCCGAGCACGGGCCCCCGGGCCCTTCCCCGGCCGCCAGCGGGGGGTTCTTACGACGAATGGACGGCAATCGTGCAGTACGGATTCCGCGTGCTAGATCGGCGGCCCGGTCGGGCCGCGATGCCTCGCGTGGCCGGGACCTTGCTGGTGATGCTGCTGGCCGGGGCGTTGCTGGTGGCGATCTCGGCCGTGGCGCTGGGCAAGAGGTCCCACCCGTCCGCCGGGCGGTCAACGCGGGCTGAGGCCGGCCTGACGGCACTCACCCGCGCGCCCGGGCCGGCCGCGTCGGTGCTGACTGGAGCGCCCGAGGCGGTCGCCGCGGGAGCGGCCCGGGCGTTGTTCGCGTCCGCGCCCGTGGTCGTGGTCGCTGGTGGCGACCTGGCGGCCGCCCGTTCGGCCGCCGTCTTGGCCGAGCGGGCCCATGCGCCGCTGCTGCTGACCTCAGCCGGACCGGCCAGCGCCGTGCTGCGGGCCGCGGTCAGCGCCCTGCACCCCAGCGCTGTGCTGGCGGTCGGGGTGGCCGGGAACCTGCTTTCCGCGCAGCTGCCAGGGATTCACGTGGTCACGGCGGCGGCCGCGCTGCCCGCGACGGAGGCGCCCGCGTCGGCCGGCCGGGTGGTACTGCTCATGCACCACGGTGACGCCAGCGCCGCGACGACGGCCGCGGCCGCCACCGCGCAGGCGGCCGGCGCCCGGGTGGTCGCCGTCCGCGGCTACGACCCGCGCGCCGACCCGGCCGCCATCGTCGCGCTGTCGGCCGCCCGGCCGCAGCACATACTGGCCGTCGGGGCCGGGTTCGGACCGGCGGCCCGGCTAGCCTCGCGGGTCGCTGTCGCGGCGACCGGAGTGCAGCTTCCCGGCGGCGGCCAGATCATGTTCCCCATGCGCCGGCTGGTCGCCCTGTACGGTTACCCGGGTAACCCTGCGCTCGGCGCGCTCGGCCAGCAAGGCCTGCGCGCCAGCATCGCGCGGGTCAAGCGGGCGGCCGCCCCGTACCGGGCGCTGAGCAGCGTGCCGGTCGTCCCGACCTTCGAGATCATTGCCACGGTCGCCCAGGGCTCCCCGGGCCCGGACGGCAGCTACTCCTATGAGTCCAGCGTGGCCTCGCTGCGCCCCTGGGTGAAGCGGGCGACGGCGGCCGGCCTGTACGTCGTCTTGGACCTGCAGGCCGGCCGGGCCAACCTGCTCACCCAGGCCAGGAGATATGAGCCGCTGCTCAGGCTGCCCAACGTCGGGCTGGCGCTGGACCCGGAGTGGAAGCTGCAGCCGGGGCAGCTGCCGCTCCAGCAGATCGGCAGCGTCAGCATCACCGCGGTCAATAGCGTCATCAGCTGGCTGGCCGCACTCACCGCGCATTACCGCCTGCCCCAGAAACTTCTGGTGATTCATCAGTTCCGGCTGTCCATGATCAGCGATGAGCGACGGCTGGACACCCATAACGATGATCTTGCGATCCTCATCCACATGGACGGGCAAGGGACTCCGGCGGACAAGCAGCAGACCTGGGACGCCGTCATCAAGGCCGCTCCGGCGGGCGTGTACTTCGGGTGGAAGGATTTCTACGTCAAAGACCATCCCATGCTGAGCCCGAGGCAGACGATGGCGAGACGGCCTGAACCGGTGATGATCTCCTACGAGTGACCTGACCGGCTGGCTCCTTCCGTTATATCCGGCCATTAAGCGGCGCCGCGGGCTGGCTGCCTGGACCTGAGCCGCTGGCTGGGAGTCACGACTGCGGGATCTTCCACGCTGACGTCGACCGGGTCTTGGCCAGCCTGTTGGCTGCCAGGAATGAGTTGACGTTCTGCGGCGGACGCTGGTGAACGGGGCGGTCGGCCATCCCCGACATCGGGTAGCCGACCTTGATGGCGGCACCGGGATGCCGTCGTCAACCGAGCGCCGGCCGCGAGCCTTAGGGCCTGCCCTGACGGGCCCAAGGGCACTATCGGCCAGGCCGGGAATCAGCCACGCTGGCACCTAATGTCCATGGCAGGTGGCAGACATGACGGACATTGCCCGACGGGACCGGCGCGCCAAGCCGGCCGCAGATACGCCGGCCGGCATCGCCTCGCCCTTCTCGCGCCCCGCGCACGAGGTTTGCGGGCCGCTGCCTGAGATAGCGCTGCTCCCGGCGGACCTGGTCGAGTCCATGGTGGCCACCGCCGCCCGGGCACCGTCCCTGCACAACACCCAGCCATGGCGGTTCCGCGCCAGCCGCTACGGGCTGGAACTGATCGCCGACTCCGACCGCAATCTGGCTGGCATCGACCCGGCCGGCCGGGAGCTGCTCGTCTCCTGCGGCGCGGCCCTGTTCGGGCTGCGGCTGGCGGCCCGCGAGGCCGGTTTCCTGCCGCTGGTCTGCCTGCTGCCCGACCCGGTCCAGCCTTCCCTGCTGGCCCGCACGCAGCTAGGCGCGGCGGCGCCAGTGACCGGCCAGGAACTGCAGCTGCTGAGGGCTGTGCCGCACCGGCACACCCACCGGGGGGCGTTCGATCCCGAGCCGGTCGCGGCGGACCTGCTGGCCGGGCTGCAGCTGGATGCGACGGCAGAAGGCGCCGCGCTGTGCTACGTCAACCAGCCCGGCCACTACCGGCAGCTCGCGGCGCTGATGGCGGCGGCTGGCCGGGAGCAGGAGGCCGACGCGTCGGCGCGCGCCGAGATGCGCAGCTGGAGCCGCCTCGTCGGCGACGCGGCCCGCGACGGCGTGCCCGCCCATGCCTTCGCCCCGTCCGGGCGCCCGCAGGCCGGCCGCCTGCCCCAGCGGGACTTTGACCTCGGGCGCGGCGTCGGGCTACTCGAAGGCAGCGCCGGAATGCCGTCCGCGACCGCCGTGCTGGTCACCGCAGCCGACGAACCGGCTGACTGGCTGCGGGCCGGTCAGGCACTGCACCGCCTGCTGCTGCACGCCGCCAGCCGGTGGGTTTTCGCGAGCCTGCACAGCCAGCTGCTGGAGCTGCCTGCGCTCCGGGTGCAGATCCGCACCCGCCTCGCGCTGCCCGGCGCCCCCCAGATGCTTCTGCAGCTCGGCCGCGCGCACACGACCGCGGCCACTCCCCGCCTGCCGCTGGCGGAGATCCTGGACTGAGGCGCAGATTCTGTCGAGCCGGATCGCTCAGGTGCCGTCAGCAGGGCGCGTACGGCCCGGCGCCTGCGCCGACCACGAACTCCGCGTTCCCGTCCTCATCCAGGCACCTGCGAGGTGAGCACCAGGGGGCGGCGCGGCAGGCCGCCTCCGCGATCGTGCTCGGCCCCGCCTTGCCCACGACCACGTCGGCGCGCACCGCCGCCTCCGCGTGCTGGCCCGGTATGCCGCCCTGGCCGCCCTGGTCGCCGGCACCCACCAGGCGCTCTACCTATAGCGCGCGGCTTGTCATTAGCTCAGTTGCTGGCTCGCCAGGACGTCGAACCAGAGGACGCGTGGCTCAGGCAGGTCGGCGAGCGCCGGGCCGAGCCTGCTCCGCATGAACTCCGCCTGTGCCTCCTTGGACTGCCAGATCTCCGTCACGACCCAGCCCTCGGCCGAGGCGCCGGCCGAGTGGCTCTGCATGCCAGCCGGCCAGTCGCCTTCGCCGGTTCGCGGATTGACGCCGAGCCGGGCATTGACCGCGTCATACTCCTGCTCGCCGACGCTCGGCGGGAACTGAAGAATTAGTCCTGCTGCCATTCCGATCCCCCGTAGCTGCCTGATTCTGGCCGTAGACACTTGATTCCCGCGGATACGAGATTCCCGGCTCAGTAGTCGCAAGGCTATCATCAGCAACTATTTCCGCTCCGGTCCGGGTGCTGCCGCCCTCGGCGGGCGGGCGGCGCGTGCGGGTCAGGTTGAAGAACGGGTCGTAACGGGCGCGCGAGCTAGCCGGTGCCACCCGAATGGAGTCACACCCGCAACGGTAGTCTCCCTAGCCCCGCCAGCCCCGCCAGCCGAGCGATAACTAATGATCTTGGCGGGTTTCCAGTACGTATCGCTGAGAAGCCGTCAAGTCAGTATGAAGCGGCCGGCTCCGGTGACCGCCCGTAAGCCTGTTGGCTGATGTCGCGGGTCGCCGGATGCTGGAAGGTGCAAGTTTCCCAGTTCCGGAGCCGTTACGGCGGAAGGGAGCCGGCCGTCATGTCTAGTGTGGCATCGCCGGAGGGGCTGATCCATCTGGGGATGGACACCTCGAAGAACACGATCGTGGTCGCGACGCTGTTGCCGGGTGAGGAGAGCCCGGTCACGGACCGTATTTTCAATGAGGAGGAGGCGATCCGGCGGCTGGTGGGCCGGTTCCCGGATCGGTCGGTGCTGCGGGCCTGGTATGAGGCCGGGCCGGGGGGTTATGACCTGTACCGGCTGCTGGCCTCGATGGGGGTGGCGTGCCAGGTGGTCGCGCCGTCGCTGATCCCGAAGGGGGGCTCGGACAAGGTCAAGACGGACAAGCGGGACTCGCGGCGGCTGGCCCGGCTGGGCCGGGCCGGGGAACTGACGCCGATCCGGGTGCCCTCGCCCGGGGAGGAGGCGGTGCGGGACCTGGCGCGGGCGCGGGACGCGGTGCTGGCCGACCGGAAGCGGGCCCGGCAGCGGCTGACCGCGGTGCTGATGCGGCACGGGCGGATCTGGCGGGGCGGGTCGTACTGGACCGCGGCGCACCGGGCGTGGATCGCCGCCCAGCGGTACGGGGAGCCGGCGCTGGCCTCGGCGATCGGGTACTACCGGGCCACGCTTGAGGTGCGGGAGGCCGAGCTGGCCGCGGTGGAGGCCGAGCTGATGCCCTGGGCCGGGCGCGAGCCGCTGGCCGGCCCGGTGGCCCGGCTGGGCTGCTACCGGGGCATCGCCGAGCTGGGCGGCCTGACGCTGGCCGCCGAGGTAGTGGACTGGCGCCGGTTCCCCGCCGCCCGGGCGTTCATGAGCTATACCGGGCTGGTCCCCTCGGAGTACTCATCCGGGGAGCGGACCCGCCGGGGGCACATCACCAAGGCCGGCTCCGAGCCGGTGCGCACCGCGCTGACCGAGGCGGCCTGGGCCTACCGGCACGCCCCGGCGATCGGCGCCGGGCTGCGCCGTCGCCAGGACGGCGCTGCCGCGGAGACCCTGGCCCGGTCGTGGACGGCGCAGCGGCGGCTGCACGCCCGGTACGTGCACCTGGTGCACGCCGGCGGGAAGGCCGCGCCGGAAGCCGTGGTCGCGGTCGCCCGCGAGCTGGCCGGGTTCGTGTGGGCCGAGATGACCGCCGCCTGAGCCGGCCTGCATGACCCGCCCGAGCCGGTGGCGTGCCGGGACGCTCGCCGTGGCAGGAACGATCCCCGTAAATGATGTGGGCACCAAGGTGATTCCCGGTTCAAGTCAGGGGCACCATCCTGCCGGAGACAGACCTGCGGTCCCGACCCGCGGATATGAGAGTGGCAGTGACGGCAGGAGCCGCCACCCCGCCTCGGCACGCCACCCCTGCCGGCCCCGCCCGCCCCCCGGGCAGGCAACGGGAACCCCATGCCCTGGCTGCCCGAGTGTCCCGGCGGGCCGCACTCCGGCGTCAAGGGCGCCTGCGGCGTCGCTGCGCGAGCGCTACGCGCCCCTGTGACCCCGGGCGCCGCCCGCGTGATCTGGCAGCGATCAAGGCCATGGGGCCAGCCCGGCACGCCCCCGCACCACCCGCGCAAACCATACCGGACCATCAGATAGCCGAATAAACCAGGCACAGGAACAGCAAGAGCTTGACGGGCCGCTTCAAATGAGATCATTGGAAAGCATTGGATCAGCCGCTGAACCCGGCTCAGGTTCTCGGGGGTGCTGAAACTCTTGTGTCGCCAGTGACAAAAGCAGCCAAAGACACGGTAGTGATGCAGCTAATCAGCGCCCAGCTCGCCCAGCTCGCTCGGCATTAGCGCCCAGCGCGCTCGGCCACCCTGACACCCCGCACCCGCACCCAGGACCGCCAGCCGCCAACACCGCCAATCCCGAGAGACCGAGCGCCGACATCACTGGCGTGGATGGCACTCGGCGGCCGAAACACTGACAGCGCCGAAACACTGACAGCAGAGCACCCCAACACGAATTGAAATCGCGCGGCGGCGCCGATGGTCCATGCGACAGGTGGGAGCGGCCGTACGGTCGTTCCTGAGTTTCCGCGTGGCGTCCCGTCCGGTCGGCCGCTCGGTCGGCCGCTTGGTCGCTTGGCCCGCTCGGTCGGTTGGCCGGCCGCTCGGTCGGTTGGCCAGCTGGCCCGCTCGGCTGGTCGGTTGACCGGCTGGCCGGTTGGCCGGTCGGTTCGTCGCCGCTTGCCGCGACCTGGTGCGTTGCCTCGCTGGAGGGAACTGCGCGACGATGGTTCTCCCGCCACGCGAGGAAGGAGCCCTATGATCTTCATTACCGCCAAGTTCCGGGTACTGCCCGAGTACGCCGACAGCTGGCCGGAGATCGCTGCTGAGTTCACCCAGGCAACGCGCGGTGAGCCCGGCTGCCTGTGGTTCGACTGGTCTCGCAGCTTGGCGGACCCGGCGGAGTATGTCTTGATCGAGGCATTCCGGGACGAAGCGGCCGGGGCTGCGCACGTCCAGTCCGGGCATTTCAAGAACGCGCAGCAGACGCTGCCTCCGCACCTGGCGGAGACGCCGAGGATCGTCAACTTCCAGATTCCGCAGGATGACTGGTCGCTGCTCGGCGAGATGGCCGTGCCCGAGCGGAACTGAGCGGCCTGCCGGACGGGGCCGCCTGCCGGAGCCGCCCACGAGAGATGAGCCGGTGACAGCACATGAGTGCCCACCGGACCGAGTCGGCCACAGCATTTGAGCCGACCACCGGACTGAGCCAGCCAGCAGCGATGGTCAGCCGAGGAATACACCGGCGAGCAGGAACAGGTTCAGTATCCCGATCACGGCGGCGATGCAGCTAGCCGTGGCGGTGGTGAGGCGACTGTTGGCCAGCGAGCCCATGACGTCGGCGCGGCGGGTCAGCACTACCAGCGGCACCAGGGCGAACGGGATGCCGAAGGACAGCACGACCTGCGAGATCACCAGGCTGTCGGTGGCGGGCAGCCCGGCCGCGAGCACTATCAGCGCGGGGAGCATGGTGAGGGCGCGCCGGGTGAACAGCGGGATGCGGCGGCCGATGAACCCCTGCATGACCACCTGGCCTGCGTAGGTGCCCACGCTGGAGGACGAGAGGCCGGACGCCAGCAGGGCGACGGCGAAGGCCAGCGCGGCGCCGCCGCCGACCAGTCGGCCGAGGCCGGCGTGCGCGGCGGCGATCGAGTCGGCGCCGTGGGCTCCGGCTCGGTGGAACAGCGCCGCCGCGACGAAGAGCATCGCGAGGTTAATGACTCCGGCGGCACCCAGCGCGATGAGGACGTCAAGCCGCTGGAACCGCATGAGCTCGCGGCGCTCAGCGTCATTGCGGCAGACGACCCGGCTCTTGGTCAGCGCGGAGTGCAGGTAGACGACGTGCGGCATCACTGTCGCCCCGACGATTCCCGTCACCAGCAGCAGGCTGCCCGGCCCGGCCAGGCTCGGCACCAGCCCCGCTGCGATGGGAGCAGGCCGCATCCCCACGGTGGCCAGGTCGTAGGCAAACCCGAAAAAGACGATCCCGAGCAGGGCCGCGATCGCGAGCTCGAAGCGCCGGTAGCCGCGCTGTTCGAGCGCCAGGATGGCGAACGCGACCACCGCCGTGATCAGCCCGGCCGCCAGGAGCGGAGTGCCGAAGAGCAGATTGAGCCCGACCGCGGCACCGACGAACTCAGCGAGGTCGGTGGCCATCGCGATCAGCTCAGCCTGCACCCACAGGCCGCGGGACACCGCGCCCGGCAGAAAATCACGGCATAGCTCGGGCAGGTCCCTGCCCGTCGCGACGCCGATCTTGGCCGACAGGTACTGAACCAGCATGGCCATCAGGTTCGCGACGACTATTGCCCAGGCCAGCGCGTAGCCGGACACCGCTCCGGCCGAGAAGTTCGTGGCGAAGTTGCCTGGATCGATGTAGGCGACCGAGGCGACGAACGCCGGGCCGAGCAGGGCCACGATGCCGCGCGCCCGTCCCCGCGAGCGCAGCAGGCGCAAAGCGCTCTGCTGGCCCACTGCGGCGGGCGACGCCGCTGGCGCCGCTATCCCGGCCCGCGCTCCTGCGGGACCTGATATCCCCGGCGGCGCTGCCGCGGGGGCTGTTGTCCCGGTGGCCGCCATCTCGGCAAGCTGGCGCCCCGCAAGGCCCGTCAAGTTGGCCGCTGGCTGCGCCTGCGAGTCTGCGACCACCGGGGCGGGCCTCAGCCCACCGACGGGCCGAGCCCGAGCGACTGCGGGGTGCTTGAATCGGGCGAAGGCTGGTGCAGGCCCTCATCCAGCGGGCCGTACTCGGTCATCAGCGCGGCACTACCGCCCCACGGCGTCTGCTCCTCCGCGATCAGGGTGTTGGTTGTCAGCAGCAGCCCGGCTACCGAGGCACCGTTCTGCAGTGCCGACCTGGCGACCCGCAGCGGGTCGATGATGCCCATCTGGATCATGTTCCCGTAGCGGCCCTCAAGAGCGTCGAACCCTTCGTCCCGGTTCATCTGCGCAATCCGCGCTACGACCTCCTGGCCGGAATAGCCGGCGTTGGCCGCGATGAGATAGGCGGGCTCGGTCAGCACCCGGCGGACGATCTCCACGCCGGTCGCATAGTCGTCCTTGACCTCCAGGTCGTCGAGCGCCGGCTCGGCGTGCAGGAGCGCGGCGCCGCCGCCGGCCACGATGCCCTCAGCCATCGCTGCCCTGGTCGCCGACAGCGCGTCCTCCACCCGGTGCTGCAGTTCCTTCAGCTCGGCCGGGGTGGGGGCCCCCACCCTGATCACCGCGACCTTGCCGGACAGCGCGCCGATCCGCTCGGTGAGCACATCCTCGTCGACCCCGAACGTGGCGCGCTCCAGCTCGGCGCGCAGCTGGGCCACCCGGAATTCGACATCTTTCGACGAGCCCCCGCCGCCGATGATGACCGTCCGGTCCGCGGTCACCCGGACCTGGGCGGCCCGGCCGAGCTGCTCGGCGGTCATGGTCTCCAGAGTGAAACCCGAGTGCTTGCTGTAGACAGCGCCGCCGGTGAGCGCGGCGATGTCCTCGAGCTTGTGCAGCCGCCGGTCGCCGAAGCCGGGAGCGCGCACCGCGACGCACTGGAAGATGCCGTTGACATGGTTGTGCACGAGCATGCTGAGCGCCGTGCCCTCGACGTTCTCGGCGATGATGACCAGCGGCCGCGGCGCTCGCATCACCTTGTCCAGCACGGGCATGAGCTGCTGGACCTTGGTGATCTTCTCAGTGCACAGCAGAATGTAGGGGTCCTCCAGGATTGCCTCAAGGCTGGCCGGGTTGGTCACCAGGTACGGCGAGAGGTAGCCGTTGTCGAACTCGAAGCCCTCCACGAAGCCGATGCTCATCCCGTGCATCGGCGATTCCTCGACCGTGACGATGCCGCCGTCGCCCACCGTGTGCAGTGCCTTCGCGATGACATTCCCGACGGCGGGATCATCGTTGGCCGAGATCGCCGCGACCCGCGCGTAGTCCTGCTCGGTGACGACCGGATAGGCGACGCTCTGCAGGTGACCGACCAGTCGGCTGACCGCCACGTCGATGCCCCGCTTGACCAGCACCGGGTTGGCGCCCGTGCCGATCGCCTTCATGCCTTCCCGCACAATGCCCTGGGCGATCACGGTGGCCGTCGTGGTCCCGTCGCCGACGATGTCGTTGGTCTTGATCGCCGCTTCCTTGACCAGCTGGGCGCCCATGTTCTCGAACTGGTTCTTCAGGTGGATCTCCCGCGCGATCGTCACGCCGTCGTTGGTGATCACCGGTGATCCGGTGATCTTCTCCAGGATGACGTTGCGCCCCTTGGGCCCGAGCGTCGACTTGACCGCCTCGGCCAGCTTGTCGACACCCGCCAGCAGCAGGCTGCGGGCCTCCTCACCGAAACGCAGTTCCTTGGCCATCGGTCCTCCCCGGCGGTTTGGTTAGTGGCGGTTCGCTCGCGGTGTGAGTGCGGGCCGGTGCTAGGGAACCAGGATCGCGCGGCCGCGGACCCGCCCGGCGTCGAGATCGGCGAGGGCATCGGGCGCGGCGTCCAGCGGGTAGGTCCTGGTGTGCAGGGTGACCTTGCCCGACTGGGCCAGCACCATCAGCTCCGCGAGCTCGTTATAGGTGCCGACGATGTTCCCGATGATGTTGCGCTCGGTGGAAATGATGTCGAGGGTCGGGATGTTGACCGTGCCACCGTAGCCGATGACGTAGTACGACCCGGCCCGGCCGGTCATCGCGAACCCGTCATTCTCGGCACCCTGCTCGGCGACGAAGTCGAGCACGACCTGTGCCCCGGCCCCGTCGGTCAGCTCGCTGACCGCGGCGACCTGGCCGCCGTCGGCGACCACCGTGTGATGGGCGCCCAGCTGCTCGGCGAGCTTGAGCGCGTCGGGATTGCGGTCCACCACGATGATCTTGGTAGCGGTCAGCGCGGCCAGGCACTGGATCCCGATGTGGCCGAGGCCGCCCGCACCGATGACCACGCAGGTGGTGCCCGGGTACAGCAGCGGCAGCGCCTTGCGGACCGCGTGGTAAGCGGTGATACCGGCGTCGGCAAGCGCCGCGACGTCCTGCGGCTGGGTCCGCGGGTCGAGCTTGACGCACGCCCGGGCCGAGGTGAGCAGGTACTCGGCCATCCCGCCGTCGCGCGACAGGCCGGGGAACGAGCTGTTGATGCAGTGCATGTCATCCCCGGCCCGGCAGGCCCGGCACAGCCCGCAGGTGGGCGTGGGGTGCAGGATCACCGTGTCGCCCACGGCCACGTTGGTGACGGCCGAACCGATCTCGTGCACCCAGCCGGCGTTCTCGTGGCCCAGAATGTAGGGCAGCGGCGTGCCCATCGCCGCATCCCACTGCCCCTCGATGATGTGCAGGTCGGTGCGGCAGACGCCGGCGCCGCCGATCTTCACGATCACATCGAGCGGACCGCCGATGGCTGGCTCTGGTACCTCGTCGATCACAGGCTGCTGGTGAAATTCGTGCAACCGGACGGCCTTCATTGATCCTCCTCGCCTAGTCCTGAGGTGGCATACCTGTGCCGCAGCATGCCGCGGCAGATGCCGGCGTTGGCCTCGATGCTGACCCGGGTGGTGCGGGCCCGCGCCAGATGTAGCGGTATGGCATCGCGGCCGACCAGGGCGCCGGTGTTCGGATCGATCAGCAGCGGGGCCTCGTCGCCCGCGGGCAGGCCGAGCTCGGCCCGGCGCTGCCTCAGCCGCTCGAGCGCGCCTGAGGGCGGCAGTTCGCCAAGAGTCATCGCGAGCAGTGCCCGCGGCTCGGCGCCCGCCGCGAGCAGCGGACGGCACACCTGGTCAGTGCCCGCCATGACCGCCTTACGCAAGAAATCGGCCCGCAGCTCGTGCAGCTCGCCGACCGCTTCGCCGTCGAAGGAGCGGGCGAACCCGGCCCGGGCAGCCACCCCGCCGTTGATCGCGTCCGAGGCGAAGTGATCCTCCAGCACTACCTCCGTCGTACGCACGCCTGCCGTGGCGGATACCGCGTCGTAGGCATCGGCGACCATGAGGAATGCGAAGTTGGGCGCGCAGAAGTACGTTGGCAGCCGCAGCCGGACGCAGGCGTTCCCGTCCGCGGAGACGGTGCACGAGGCCACGAAGCCGAGCGAGGTGATCGGCTCGTCCAGCTCCGGATCGCGCACCGTCTCCAGCGCCGCAAGGATTGTGCTGGCTGTGCTGGCCCGGGGGGGACAACCCCCCAGGACCCCCCCGCTGCCATCCGCTCGGGCCGGCGAGCCGGCCGTCGCGGCTGGCATAGCCGTGCTGGCCCGGGGGGGCGACCCCCCGGAACCCCCCGCGGAAGGCCGGCTTGCGCTGCCATCCGCTCGGGCCGGCGAGCCGGCCGTCGCGGCTGGCATAGCCGTGCTGGCCCGGGGGGGCGACCCCCCGGAACCCCCCGCGGAAGGCCGGCTTGCGCTGCCATCCGCTCGGGCCAGCGAGCCGGCCGTCGCGGCTGGCATAGCCGTGCTGGCCCGGGGGGGCGACCCCCCGGAACCCCCCGCGGAAGGCCGGCTTGCGCTGCCATCCGCTCGGGCCGGCGAGCCGGCCGTCGCGGCTGGCATAGCGGCGGCGGGGGACGTCATGCCCCCGCGACCAGCTGGGCGTCGTCTTGCGCGGCCGGGGTGCCCTGGCTGGCGTCGAGCTGGTACTCGGCAGGCACCTCGATGTCGTAGAGCCTGGCCGCGTTCAGGCCGAGGATCTTCTTCTTCCCCGCGGTACCGAGCCTCGGGTAGTCGGAGAACGCCTCGTCGGCCGGGAAGTCCCAGTCCACGAAGCCTTCAACCTGCCACTTGGGCTCCCAGATCCCGTAGTCGCTGCCGAAGGTCATCTTGTCCTCGCCGACCCAGAACAGCAGCTCGCCTATGACCCGGGCGAAGAACTTCGGCCTGGCGTGCATGAGCGCGCCGATGACGACGGACAGACCCGCGTACACATTGGGCTCCTGGGTCGCCATGTAGCAGAAGTCATCGATGCGGGGCAGCCCGACGTGCTCCACGATGAAATTCAGCGCCGGGAAGTCGGTCGCGGCATGGTCCACATCGGCCACGTCGAAGGCGTCCTTGTCCAGCGGCCAGATCGTCGGGCCCTTGTGGACATGGATGTTCTTGATCCCCAGTTCCTGGCACGCCTCAAGGTACCGGTAGGCGCCGGGGTCGGTCAGCTTCCAGCCGCGCGAGGCGTTGTTCCACTCGGCGGTGTAGAGCTTCACGCCCTTGGACCCGTACCGCTCTACGTTGCGCCGCAGCACATTGAGGCCCTCGTCACCGTCACGGGGATCCCACCGGGTGTTGTAGATGAACTTGCCGGGGTGCTTCTCACCCATCGTCGCGTTGCGCTCGGTGGTATTGAAGCCTTCGGAGTACCACTCCTTCAGGTCCGTGGGCTGGAAAACCGCGACGTCGACATGCCCGTCCTCGAAGACATCCTTCATCAGGTCATCCTCGGAGTACTTCTGGAAATGCTCGATGCTCCAGTGCGTCTCCGGCGGCCCTAGGCCCTGGTAGGCGTGAAAGCACTCGATCCAGCCCTTGGCATACTGCTCCGCCCCGGGCACCCAGTTGTCCGGCGCGGCATTCCAGTAATGCATATGGCTATCGACAACGAAGTACTTCTCGCCATCCTTCTCGTACACGGCTGCCTCCTCGTGGTGGGCCGGATGTGATCACTTGTCGCTGCTGCTGTGGGCTACTTGGGGCTAATCGCGGGTCCGGGCGGCTGCGTGCCCAGCCTTCGCTAGATCTAGCAGAACGGCTGGGCACGGCAAGCGCAAGGTTTAGCCAGCGGTCAGGTCGAAACCGATGTACTCGGCCGCGTCCTCCGGGTTCGCGAACATGATCGTGCGGTCGTCCAGGTGAATCATGCGGCCGTAGTGGGTGGACATGTTCTCCTCGAACTCGGCCGCGTCGAAGAAGCCGGGCTCCTCACCCAGCGCCTCGGAGACCTCGTCGTAGACGACGTCCATGCGCCGGATCGCGTCGACCCGGATCATCGATGGCAGCGGCGTCACCCGCACATTAGACTCTTTGCTCATGACCTGGGCCACGACCGCCCCGACCTGATTGTTCATCAGGGTGAAGCCGCACATGTTGGACGCGGTGTGGTCGGACTTGAACGGGCTTTCCGAGGTCGTGAACGTGCTGGTCACTGTGCCAACTCCTTCGGTGATTCCAGAGCCAGGTCGGACAGGATTCCGCTGAACCGATGCTTGGCCGCGTCCAGGCCATCCTCGAAACGAGGCGGCTTGGCGTCAGGCTGCGACCACAGCGGCTGCGCCGCGCGGGCGGCCACGATCGCGCGCGGCACCCAGGCGGACAGCCACTGCTGCAGGATCGCCTTGTTGTGGTCGGCGAACTCCCGGTCATGGGTCAGCAGGTGGAACATCGCGATGGTGTAGCGCAGGTCCCGCTCGGAGAAGTCGTACTCCTCCGCGCCCACGACCGTGGGCGTGACGAAGTCGCCGTTGCGCGGCGCCGCATGCTGGACCAGGCTGCTCCGGAACAGCTCGCCGACCAGCGGCTCGAAGACGACGTTGGCCGCGAAGATCGCCTCGCACCAGTCATCGATCGCGGTGAGCTGCTCGGCGGTCTTCCTGATGCCCTGCCACGCCGGGTCGTTGTTCCAGGTCTCGATGTGCGCCGTGCCGTCGAAGCCGATGATCTCCTCGCTCAGGGTCAGGTTGTAGAGCGCAAGGTCCTGCGCCGCCCTGATCCGGTGCATGCTGTTCACCGAGATCGCGTTGTTGTGCATGTTGGTCGGCGCCCGGCGGTTGGCGTTGGCGAACAGGTAGAGCCCGAGGCCATGATCCACGTGCATCCAGGCCCCGACGTTGCGCTCCACGAAACGGACCCAGTTCGGGTTCCACTGCTCGAACGCCTTCGACTGCCGCGCGGCGTCGATGTTCTGGTTGAGCTGCCGGACCACGTTGGCGTTGTAGCGGTAGAGGGTGAGCTCCCACTCCTCGTTAGGGTCGCGGAACTCGTGCCAGCCGTGCGCGGGCCATTCGTAGCCCTTTCCGCCCGATCCCGGGTAGCGCTTCGGCTCCGGCCGGTCGGACCCCCACGCCTTCAGGACCGTCCAGTCCAGCGGGTAACCACCACGGCCGTCGGAGAACCCGTACAGCCAGCCCTGGCTCAGGTAGTGCCTCGGGTCCGGCTGAACCTCGACGGTGACGTCCTCGTAGTGACTCTGCTTGCGCTTGGCCGGGATGTAGTAATTGAACCTGCGGGAATTCGAATCCGGGAATTCCTTCGCACCGGCTTCAGCGTCGGTAAAGACGGGCTTGGGGAGGTCGCGTTCTGTGGCGGTTGTCATGGTCTTTTCCTTCACCTTCGCAAAATCAGGCTGACGTAGACCGGCTGCCAGCGGAGCTGGCGGTTCGAATCGAGGTGCCCGTCACTGCTTCTCCGGGTCCCCCGTGGTCGTGAACTTGTCGTAGTAGATCCGCTTCTCCTCCACCCCGAGCGTGGCCAGCAGCGGCATGGCCGCCTCGACCATCGGCGGCGGGCCGCAGACGTAGGCGTGCGTTCCCTTCAGATCGCTTTCATGTCGCTCCACCACGTCCGTGATCAGCCCGACCTCGCCACCCCAGTTGTCATCCGCGGTCGGCTCGGACAGCGCGGGGACGTAGGAGAAGCCGGGCAGCGTCGATTCCAGCTGGCGCAGCTCGGCCTCGAAGCACAGGTCCTTGCGGGTCCGCGCGCCGTAGTAGTACGTGGCCTTGCGTCCGATGCCTTTCTCGACCATCGACCGCAGCAGCGACAGGATGGGTGCCATCCCGGCCCCGCCGCCAAGGAAGATCAGGTCACTGTCGTAGCCCTCGCGGAGGGTGAAGACGCCGAACGGCCCGGTGAGGTCCAGCCGGTCGCCGACCTGGAGCCGGTCAGCCAGGAACCCGGAGAAGAGCCCGTCCGGGTACACCCTGATGACAAACTCCAGCTGGCCGCTTTCCTTGCTGGAGGTGTTGGCCATGGAGAACGACCGCACCTCGTCGGTGCCCGGGATGGCAAGGTCCACGTACTGGCCGGGGAAGAACCGCACCTCGGTGGGCTCCACCAGCTTCAGCACCAGGTGCCGCATGTCGTGCGTCACCGGATCCTTGGAGACCACCTCGGCCACCGCCTGCTGGATCGGCAGCCCCGAGCGGATCATGTCCTCGTCGTAGTTGAGCAGCTCGATCGTGACGTCCTCGTAGGCGTGCGCCCGGCACAGGAGCGTGAAGCCCTCCTCCCGCTCGTAATCGGGCAGCGCGAAGGTGGAGTACTTGTCCAGCTCGATGTCCTCGCCGTCGAGGATGAACGACTTGCAGGACGAGCACTGCCCCTCTTTGCAGCCGTGCATGAGCATGATGCCCTGCTCGGCAGCCGCACGCAGGATCGTCTGGTCCTCGTCGACCTCGATCTCGATCCCGACCGGCTCGAATCGCACGACATGCTTGTCGGACATTTGCTCCCTCGCGGATGGCGCCCCGGGCAGACGGGTGGAAAAGGAGGGCCGCAGGGCGAGCCTCCAGCCCTCCTGTATGGCTGAGCTACTGACGGCTTAGCTACTGATGGCTTAGCTACTGACGGCTTAGCTACTGACGGCTCACCGCTCGGCTAGCACTCACCCGTCCGCCGGCGCGGGGCGCCCGGCCGGGCCACCGCGGATGTAGTTGGCGTGGAACGCCTCCCGCTCGGCGTCCGTCATCTCGTTGAGCAGCACGTTCGGGCTCTGCAGTGGTCCCATCCGGCGCAGATGGTCCAGCGTCCACAGCTTCTTCGGGTCGTCCAGGTCCAGGTGCGGCTGCGCGACCATCGTCTTGCCGTCGTCGCGCACGTAGCCCATGTCGGACACCACGTCGGCCCAGTTCCAGCCGTGGTAGAGGGTCTCCCACTCCCGGTGCCCGATCAGCTGGCCCATGTTGGGCGTGGCCCGGCCCTGGTAGGTCGGCCGGAATGCCTCCACGTCGGTCCAGCGGCATTCCTCGTGGCAGTAGGTGCGCCACTGCCCGTCGACCTCGGCCATCACCATGTCCTCGCGGACCAGGCACGGCACCATGCAGGTCCAGCAGCGGTGCGGGTACTGGTAGTCGACATCCTCGGCCACGATCGGGTGGTGCCCGTTCGGCCTCGACAACCGGTTGTAGTTCTCCCACCACTTACCGTACCTGTTGTACCAGCCGGGGTACTTGTGCTCGAACCACTCGAAGTCCTTGTCGGTCATCGGGTCGATCCGCCAGTAGTTCGCCAGCCAGCCGGTCGCGAAGAACTGGGCCACCTCGTGCACGTAGCCCTTATTCCAGATCTGGTTCCACGCCTCCTCGATGAGGTCGTGCGGGATGACCAGGCCGTACTTCTCCAGCGGCACGAGGTAGCTGCGGTAGTAGTCGTCGTAGATCCACCGCCGCCACATCTCCGCATACGACTCCCGGTCCTTGCGGCGGTCCTTGGTGCCGTACTCGATGAACGTGCCGATGGCCGCGTCCACCACCCGGTGGTTGTTCCACCACGCGTAGCGCAGGTCGCGCTGGAGCAGCTGGTGGTTGCTCTCATCGGCCAGCGCCATCAGCAGCGTGGCGTAGCCGTTGCTGATGTGCCTGGACTCGTCCGACTGCACCGAGTGGAACACCGTCGGCAGCAGGTAGTCGCCGTTGGCCGCGGCCTCGGCGGGCATGGCCACGAACAGCGTGTTGGTGAACGCCGTCTCAGCCACGATCGTCAGGTAGATGCTGGCCGCGGTGATGGCGTCGCCGGTGATGAAGCCCTCGGCGAACTGGCGCCCGATGGTGCCGCAGTAGTCGTTCTGGAAGTTGCGGAGGCTCGAGTTGAACCCGGCCGGGTCGATGTAGTTGTTCATGTACAGGCGCTTGAGGTTCTGCTGGATCGTCGAGTGCCTGACCTCGTCGATCATCTGGATCGCCTGGCCGTTGTGCAGCTCGGGGTTCGGAACCGTGCGGAACAGCAGCGGCATCGCCCGCGCCGCGGAGATCTCGGGCAGCGGGATGATGGACAGGAACAGCTTCTGCCATTCCAGCCAGCGTTCCTGCACCTGGCGGAACATGTTGCCGCGGATCGCACCGTCGGAGGCGCCGTAGACCCGGTGATCCTTCTCCTCCTGCATCGGGAAGTAGGACCGGAGCACCTGCTTGAGCGGGTCCTTCTTGGCCGCCTTGCGGAACGTGTAGTCGGTTCCGTACTGCGACACCGGCTCGTGATACAGCGGTTCCCAGGCCAGTTCCTGGATCTTCTGATGGGCCTTGGCCACGCTCTGGCGACTCATCCCTCACCCTCGCCCTTCGCTAGCTTCGGCTGCGGCGCCCTGCCTGCAGCCATGATCCTGTTCCGGGCACCTGCGTCCGTGCGGCGCACTGCCGGCGGCGCCGCGACGGCGGATGCCACTAACGTCCATGTGCCGAATCACAACCCGAAGCAGCAGGTCGTGGGTTCTCAACATGAGACAACCGGCCACCGGCCCGTCTCAAGGCTCGCCGAACATGGCGGCCCGGATCTCCGCGAGATGATCACGGACATCCCGCGATACCCGCATGTTCCCCTCGGCGGCCGGCTGGATCCCCAGGGCGAGCAGGAGCGCTGCCGCCGGGGCACCCGGATCGCCGGAGTCACCCAGCGTGGGACGCAGGCCCTCGCCAGCCAGGTGGTGGAACACGAGATGAACGATGCTCCAGGGGTTGTAGGTATCGGCCGGCGTCTCATCCGGTCGGTGCATCGGGCAGCTCCTCGGACTGATCGGCACGAGCGGCTGCGGCCCGGTCGTGCTCGCGCAGCCGGCGACGTAACGGCATCACATGACGCCAAAACGGATTGGGCGGTCTCAACATGAGACATATGAGGGCGGGCGCGGTTTTACTGTAGAGAGCACGACGCAGACCTCTGGCGCTAAGCGGGCCTGCCCGCCCGCCGTCAGTAATGGCAGCTGGGGAGGGGGGCGACATGCCGCGCGGCGCCATCGTCCGGCCTGACGTACCTGACGTAACGGACGACACCGCTCTGGCGCAGGCCAGGGAGCGGTTCCTGACCGCAGAGCCAATCGAGCCGCACCAGGTGCGGGACACGATCCTGGCGTCCTGGTGGCGCTCGCGGCGCTCGAACGTCGCCGCCGACCGCATTGACCTGTCGTACGTGCGCGATCCCGATCTGGACACCCCGCTGATCCGCAGCGCCGCGCCGGTGCTCGGGACCCTGCGCGAGAATCTCGAGGGCCAGCCGATCAGCGTCATCCTCACCGACCCGTCCGGGGTGGTGCTCAGCCGGCTGACCGCGGACCACGACCTTGAGCGCTACCTCGACCGGGTCCAGCTGGCGCCCGGTTTCAGCTACGCCGAGGAGTTCGTCGGCACCAACGGGATCGGCACGGCCCTGGAGGGCGGCCAGCCCGCGCACGTATTCGGTCACGAACATTACGCCGAGCATCTGGAGACCCTGGCCTGCGCGGGGGTACCCATCAGGCATCCGATCTCCGGGAAGACCATCGGCGCCGTGGACCTGACCTGCTGGCGCAGGGACGCCGACGCCCTGCTGATCGCGCTGGTCAAGACCGCCGCCGCCCAGATCACCCAGGCCGTGCTGGCCAGCACCGGCGCACCGGAATACGAATTGCTCGAGGAGTACCTGCGGGCCTGCAGGCGTACGGCCGGGATCGTGCTGGCCCTCAACAGCGACACGCTGATGATGAACGACTACGCCCGGCATGTGCTCGACCCCGGCGACCAGGCCGCGCTGCTCGGGTATGCAGGCGACGCGCTGGCCGCCGACCAGCTGGGCGCGGTCGATGTCGAGCTGCCCAGCGGGGCCAAGGCACGGATGTACTGCCGGCCGCTGCGCGGGAGCAGCCAGCGGCCGGTCGTGGGCGGCGTCGTGCATGTGCGGATGATCGAGCTGGTCAGCAGGCTGGCCGCGGAGGCAGGCTCGCCGCCCAGGAAATTCCTGCCCGGGCTGGTCGGCTCGGGCCCGCTGTGGCTGCGCGGCTGCCATCAGGTGGATGCGGCCTATGCCGCAGGCGAATGGCTCGCGCTGGAGGGCGAGCCGGGAACCGGGAAGCTGGCGCTGCTGCGCGCGATGCACCGCAACCGTAACCCGGCCGGCGCGTTCCATGTCCTCGATGCGCTTGACGCCGGCGAGCCCGGGTGGCTGCTGAGGGCCCGCGGCGAACTGGCCGACGGGCAGGGCAGCCTGGTCATCCGGCACGTCGACAAGCTCAGCGCCCGTGGTTTGCACTCGATGTGGACCGCTCTGGAGCAGGCGCTGGCGGCGGACCGGCGCAAGGAGCTCTGGGTTGCTGTCACGCTCAGCCAGAGCCCGGTCACCGGCGACCTGGCGGGCCTGCTGCAGTTCTTCCCGCGCACCGTGGAACTGCCGCCGCTGCGTCACCACATCGAGGACCTGCAGGAACTCGTGCCATTTTTCCTGGCCAAGCTCAACCACTACGGTCCGCTGGTCTGCTCGCCCGAGGCGATGCAGCTGCTGCTGAGGTCAAGCTGGCCGGGCAACACCGAGCAGCTCTGGCAGGTGATCAGGCGCGTGGTGCACCGCCGCCGGGCCGGGACCATCCAGCCGGCTGACCTGCCCCCGGAATGCTGGACGGTGAGCCGCAGGCTGCTGTCCCCGCTGGAGTCGATGGAGCGCGACGCGATCGTGCAAAGCCTGCTGGATCACGACGGCAACAAGGTCAAGGCGGCCGAATCCCTGGGGATGTCCAGGGCCACGATCTACCGCAAGATTCACGAGTACGGGATCGTCACCCCGTCCAGCTGACCGCCCGGGCCGGTCGGCGGGCGGCCCGGTCTTCAGCCGGCTGGCGCAGGGCAGCCGGAGGGCAGCCGCAGTGGGGCCTAGCTGCCGCTGACGCCAGGAGGCGAAGGTCCCTGCTGATCGGGATCTACGACCATGCCTGCGACCGTCCGCACGCCAGAGGCTGAAGTTAAGCCGGAAACGGACGGCCAGCGACGGCTGCCCAGTTACTACAACACGGCGACCGCCAACGGACAGGATCCCGGCCTCCCGGAGGCGAATGCACGAGAAGGGGATCAGAGCCATGAATTTCAACCTTGCGGTCGTCCTGACCGAGACCGCGGCCTTGACGCCGGACAAGCCGGCCGTCCTCTACGATGGCGGTCAGCTCACCTACCGTGAGCTTGACGAACTGTCGGACCGGCTGGCAGTCGCCCTGGAGCGGGCCGGCATCGGGCCGGACGACCCGGTGGCGATGCAGCTGCCCAACATCCCGCAGTTCCTGATCGCCTACTTCGGGATCCTGAAGGCCGGCGCCGTGGTCGTCCCGCTGAACCCGCTGCTCAAGGCGCCGGAAATGGCCTTCCACCTGGGCGACAGCAAGGCCAAGATCCTGATCACGCTGGAGGGCGTGCTCGCCGAGGCCGCCAAGGGAGCCGAAGCGGCCGGGCTGACCGAGATCTACGCGGTCGGCCACGCCGCCGATGCCCCGGGCGCGCTCCCGTTCGAGCGGCTGCTGGAGGCTGCGGACGGCCCTAGGCTCGCCCCCCGGCTACTGACCGACACCGCGGTCATCATCTACACATCGGGCACGACCGGCCGCCCCAAGGGCGCCGAGCTGACCCACATGCAGCTGTACATGAACGCCGACATCCCCGGGCGGTTGTTCGGCGTGAAGGACGATGACATCGTCCTCACGGTGCTGCCGCTGTTCCACGTCTACGGGCTGTCCAGCGTCATGAACCTGTGCGTGCGGTTCGGCGGCACGATGACGCTGGTCCCGCGCTTCGATCCGGCTGTGGTGCTGGCCGCCATCGAGCGCGACCGCTGCACCGTCTTCGACGGCGTGCCGGCCATGTTCATCGGCCTGCTGTCCTACCCCGAGCTGGACAAATACGATGTCTCCTCGCTCCGGATCGCGATCTCCGGCGGCGCGTCGATACCCGGCCCGGTGCTTGACGGCTTCGAGAAGCGCTTCGGGGTGCTGATCCTGGAGGGCTACGGGCTGACCGAGACCGCCTCCACCACCACGTTCAACATCAGCGTCGAAGAGCGCCGGGTCTATAGCGTGGGCAAGCCCATCTGGGGCACCCAGACCCAGGTCTGGGATGACAAGGGCAACGCGCTGCCGCCGGGAAAGGACCACATCGGCGAGGTCGTCACCCGCGGGTTGCACGTGATGAAGGGGTACCTGAACAATCCCGATGCCACCGAAGAGGTCTTCAGCGGCGGCTGGTTCCACACCGGTGACCTCGGCTACTTCGACGAGGACGGGTTCTTGTTCATCGTCGGGCGGATCAAGGAGCTCATCATCCGCGGTGGCTTCAACGTCTATCCCGCCGAGCTCGAGGACGTCCTGCACGCCCATCCGGCGATCCTGGAAGCCGCCGTGATCGGCATCCCCGACGACCGGCTCGGCGAGGAGGTCAAGGCCGTCGTCGCGCTGCGGCCCGGCGCCTCGCTGACCGGACCGGAGCTGATCGAGTACTGCCGGGAGCGGATCGCCGCCTACAAGTACCCGCGGGTGATCGAGTTCTGCGACGCGCTGCCCAGGAACACCCTCGGCAAGATCCTCAAGGGCGAGCTGGCCCCGAAGTAATCCGGCCAGGCTGGCCTGCCACCCGTCCCGCTGGCCGCCTGCCCGGCCGCGGCCGGGCAGGCGGCCAGCGAGGTTCAGGCCCTGGCTGCTGCCATGAGCTCGGCGACGCCGTGCTCGATGCCGCGGGCCAGCACGTCAAGATCCGGATTCGTGTCGTAGTCACCGGTGATCCCGAAGGTGACACGGTCGCAGTAGCTGAAGATCGACACGCCGGTGCGCAGGGTCGTGGAGATGGGGACGTAGGGGATCATCTCCACCAGTCGGCGGCCCATCCCGTAGAGAGGCTGGCGGGGGCCGGGCACGTTGGTGGTGACGGTGACGATCTCTCGCTGCGGGACTCGGAAGGCGAGCCGGACGGCCAGCGAGGCCAGCGGGAACGGGGTGTAGCGGCCGAGCGCCACCAGCGCCTCGCCTGCCGACGCTCCCTTGCCCGCCTTCAGGGCCGACAGCTCGTCCCTGATAGCAGCGAGCCGCTCAGCCGGGTCGGCCAGGTGCACCGGGAGGTGTGCCACCAGCGAGGACACCCGGTTCTCTGCGATGCCCGCTTCGCCCTCGCCCCGGAGGGACACCGGGACCATGGACGGAACCATGTCCTGTCCCGGCTGCTCGCCCCGGGCCAGCAGGAGGGCACGGAAGCCGCTGCTTATCGCGGCCAGGACGACGTCGTTCACGGTGCCGCCGAGTTCCCGCTTGATCGTCTTGATGTCGTCCAGCGACGCACGGGCCAGGGCGTACCGCCGTTGCTGCCCGATCGGGCCGCTCAGCGAGGAGTCGGTGGCCGGCCGAGCCGAGGTGGCCAGCGTCGCCAGGGCTTGCAGCGTGTCGGCGGCCCGGCTGACGAAGCGGGCGGGCTGGGAAGCGGCAGCGCGTATCGCACCGGCCTCCCGGACCGGGAGCAAGATCGCATCCAGCGCTGCCCGGCCGGCGAGCTGGAGATCGGTCGGCTCCGCGGGCACGATCCGGTCGTCAGCGGCAGGCGGCGAAGGCTCGGGGGATAGGTCGAAGATCACGCGGTACATGTCGGTGGCTGATACTCCGTCCGCCATGCAGTGGTGCACCTTGGTGATCAGCGCCCAGCGTCCCTGGGCCAGCCCTTCGACAAGCCAGTACTCCCACAGCGGGTAATCGCGGTCGAGGCGCTGGGCCATCACCCGCGCCATCAACGCGGCTAGCTGGGCGTCTCCGCCCGGGGCGGGCAGGGCCGTTTCCCTGACGTGGTAGCGCAGGTCGAAGCCGGGGTCCTCGACCCAGACCGGTGGCCCGAGATGGAACGGCACCATCCGGAGTTTCTGCCGGTACCTGGGCACCAGCGGCAGCCGCCCGGCCAGGAACGTGAGGAAGTCTTCGTGGCGGGGAGCAGGCCCTTCGAAAACGGCGATCATCGCGATCGCCATCGACGAGTGCCGGTCCTCGTCCTCTGCATCGATGAACGAGGCGTCCAGGGGGTTCAGCTGATCCATGACGCCTCTCGGATGGCTTGTGTCGGTCTCGATCCGCCGTGGCTGCCGCGGGGCAGTGATAAAAGATCATTTCCCGCGAAAAAGGCTACGCCGCGCAGGCCCCGCGGCGGCCCTGGCGATGGTCCCGCCCGCCGGGACTTTCGTCGGGAATCCGCCGCCGGGAATCCGCGGCCGGGAATCCGCGGCCGGGCCGGCGTCGATGCGCTGGCCCGGCCGGGGCGGGCTAGTGTCCGGGACTGGTGTCCGGCGCTGGCGCGGTGGTGACCAGCGGCAGCCAGGAACGCAATGCCCATCGAGGTTTCCCTTCGTCCCCGGGCTCACCGGCCCCGGATTTCGCATCTGCACGAGTTATAGCCCAAGTGAGCTATTTATCCGAATTCGTCTGCGGTGAGGCGAGTGTCCTGCCATGCTGCCCCGGAGTGACAGTCAGGCCCGGCGAGCGGCGCAGGTTGCCGAGTAGCTGGGCGAAGATCCGGCGTAAGGCAGGTTCGTGAGGCCTATATCCACGCGCAACAGGAAGAAGATCAACGGAACCGGGCAGCACACGACGTCGTCGCGGCCCCCCTGGCTGGGGCACAAGGTGGTCAGGCGGGCCGGGATGGCGGCCCCGGCAGTGGCGGTGCTCGGCGCGATCGCAGCCGTACCGCAGGTGCACGCCCTCGCATTCAGCCCGCCTGCCAGGGCCGGGCACCAGGCCAAGGACCAGGTGACTCAGCACCGGGCGCTGGCTCATCAGGACAATTCCACGCCGGTGCTGAACGCATCGGACGCAGCGGCCATCGAGCCGGGCGCATTCCGGCAGACCATCGAGGGCATGCAGGCCAGGCAGGCCAGCGCCAGCGAGGCAGCGCAACGGGCGCAGGCCAGGCAACGGGCCAGGCAACGGGCCAGGGCCGCGGCGGCCCGCACCGCGGCCGCGGCCAGGGCCGCCGCCTCCTCAGGCCAGGCAGGCTCGTCGGGAGGCGGTGCTGGCCAGCAGAACTCCGGGAGCCAGCAGGGCAGTTCCGGCCAGCAGGGCAGCACGGCCCCCAGCGGGCCCGCCACCCCAGCCTGCACGGGCACCGGCGGGATGCTGCCTGCCAACTACGCGGCGATCGTCGATTTCCTGACCGCGCACGGGTACACCGGCATCGCTGCGGCCGGCATCGCGGGCAACATCTACCAGGAGTCCATGGGGAACCCCGAGTCCGTCGGCGACGGCGGTGGCGGGCTGATCGGGTGGACGCCGCTGCCCGCCGGGTTCGTCACCGGCAATCCCGCGGCTGACCTGCAGACCCAGCTGGCGGCCATCCTTACCTTCAACCAGCAGTGGGCTCAGTACATCCCGGCCCTGAACGCCGCCACCAGCCCGGCCCAGGCGGCCGACATCTACGTGACCGACTTCGAGCGGGCCGGCATCCCCGCGTTCGGGAACCGCGAGGCCGCCGCCGAGGCGGTGGCCGCGGCCTGCGGGCTGTGAGACCACTCCGCCGGGCGCCGGCCGACCTAGCTCCGGTCCACCTGGCACGGGGCGGGGTGATAGCGCCCGCGTGATACTGCCCCGCCGGGCCGGGAGCGCACGACCGCCGCGCGCTCCCGGCCCGCGCCGACGGCGCCAGGCCTAACTCACGAGACCGTACGTCACGGGACCGTGACTCCCTGGATGACCACCGGGCCGAGGGTCGGGTTGAGCTCGGTGGCCTGGGACACCCCGGCCGGCGTGATCACGTCCATCGCCTCCGGCATGGTGCTCGGATCCGCCGAGCAGATCGGGGCGGTGTTACCAGCCGCGCACACCCCGAAGGTGTACGCGCCGGGCGTGGCGGTGAACGCCCGGGCCTGATCGTTGTAAGGGCTGTACCCGTCCTGCCCGGTCAGCACCACGGCAAAGGACCAGCCCGGTCCCGGGGTGCCGAACGTGGCCTCGGGCAGCGCGATCGTCACGGTCTTATTCGCCTGCGACGCGGTCATGTACGCGGTGCCCAGCGAATTGCCCGCGGCGTCCTGCCACACCGGGGAGGCGAATCCCTGGACCTCGACCATCTCGCTCCAGCCGGGGGAGAGGCTGTAGTTGCGAGTCGGGTAGTCCGCGGCGGTCGTGGTGGTGGTCGCGCTCGGGTTGTGCACGTACACGTCGAGCAGCTGCAGCCCGAAGATGTTGCCGAAGCCCGGCTCCAGGTTGGCCAGCGTGGTCTGCAGGTAAACGGTCGTCCCGTCGGCGATCACCTTGAAATCGGTCAGGTCGAACGCGCCAGGGTAGAAAGCGGAGTTGGTCGGGTACTGGAACGTCCCGGGGCCGTTGTCGTCGCCGGTCGGGTCCGGCACATCGAGCACGGTCGTCCCGGTGGTCACGTCGCTGGTCACGGAGGTCTGCGCGTACCCGGTCCGGTTGCCAGGCGCGGTGGCGGACACGGTCAGCACGTCGGCGCCGAAACCGACCGGCATGGTGACCGAGAACGACCCGTCGGCCGCTGCCGTGGTGGTGCCCACCGTGGACGGGGTACCGGTCGTGGTGTCCAGGGACTCCACCACGACCTGCGCGCCGGGCAGCGTGGTCCCGGTCACCGGCGTGGTGGTGGTCGTGACCGCGGTGCCTGCGACCGGGGCGGTCAGCGTTACGTCGAGCGCGCCGGGCGGCGGATGGGTGACGTACCGGCGCGTGGTCACGCTCGGACTCTCCAGCGTGCGCCCGGCCCCGATATCCAGGATCAGCCGGAGTTCCTGGGCCTGCGCCCAGGTCAGCGGCGACGCCGAGCCTGCTGCCTGACCGTCGGTGAAGCCGATCGACGCGGTGGTCGGGTCGCTGCCGTACGGGGAGGCGGCCAGGTCCGGGTCCTCCCAGGCCTGCTCGGGCACCAGGCCCACGCCGGAGGAGAACTGCGCCATCGCCTCGAGCAGCGCCGACGCGCCGGTCAGGTCCCCTGAGGCGACGTCGGACTCGGCCCGCTCCCCGGACAGCACCGGCCACAGGTGCCCGGTGCCGGTGTCGGTGGTCGGCCACGGCTCGCCCTCCACCGAGCAGGAGCTCTGGCTCGGCTGGTAGCAGTCCCCGTACCCGTCGGCGCTGCCCGCGGCGGCCGAGGTGCCGTACCGATAGTAGCCGGTCCCGCTCGGCGTGGACACCGAGATGTGACTGTCGAGGACGCCGAGAGACGCCTGGATGTCCGGGTCGCTGACCGGCAGCTCGCCGAGCCGCACCAGTTCCTGGAACCCGCCGTCGATCACCGAGCGCTGGTCCACGGTCGGTCCGCCGTTGCCGAGGCCGTAGCTGATGGCGGCGTTCGGGTCACCGGTCTTGGACACCCGGATGAAGTAGGCAGGCCCGTCCGGGCCGTTGGTGGTCACATCCCAGGCCTTGATGCTGCGCTGGAAGTCGTCTGCGGTGGCCTGGTAGAGCTGCGCCCGCGCGGTGTCACCGTGGAGACGGGCGATCACCGACGCGGCGGTCAGCCCGGCGATCTCGGCGGCGATCGTGGAGGGGGAGTAGCCCGACTGCTCTTCCCAGCGTTCCACGCCGAACGACGGCCCCATGGCGACCAGGAAGTCGGCCGCCGGCCTGATGTGCTGCTGCCACAGCGCGGTGTCCCCGGCCAGGCCCGATTGCAGCGCCATCAGGATCGGGTAAGAGGTCTCGTCGAGCTGGGTCCCGCCGGTATCGGGCGCGGATTCGCCGTTGACCAGCGAGTTGCGCGGGAACTGCCCGCTGGGCAGCTGCTGGCGGTCGAACAGGAACAAGGTGGCGGCGCGCGCGGTGGCCAGGTCGCCGTCGGTCAGCAGCCCGGTGAACGCCTCGTACAGGTCACGGGCGAACACCTCGCGGTAGGAGCCGAAGTAGACGGGCTTGCCGTTCACCGAGGTCCCGGCGGACACCGCCTGGCCCCAGGGGCTGGCCAGCGAGGCGACGATCGCACCCGGGTAGGTCTTGTCCTCGCTCGCCTTGAGCACGTTCGCCGACAAGTAATACCGCCGCCGCAGGTCGGCCGCCTGCGCGCGGGACAGGCCCGGGAAGCTCCGGGGCGGCGTGCGCAGCCCGGCGTCGTAACCGGCCCAGCCGCCCAGGTAGTCCCGCATGACCTGGCCGAACGGCGTGGCCAGGGAGGCGCCCGCGGTGGCGACCGCCTGAGCCTGGGTGCGGCCGAAACCGAGCGCCAGCGTTATCTCGCCGCCGCGGCCCGGCGTCACGTCCTCGGTGGCGGTGATGTGGCCGTCCGGCGCGGAGTCGTAGCTGGTGAGCGTGCGGGAGGTAGCGAGCTGGGTGAGGCCGTCGCTCGCGGTACCCGCGTAGCCGACGCTGGCCGCCGCCGACGGGCTGGCGGAACGCAGGGCCATATAGGTCGGCACCGCGTAGCTGCGGTTGGCCGCCTCGGTCACGGTGTTGGTGCTGTAGATCACCGGAACCGGGGCTCCGGTCGAGGTGTCGATGACCCCGGTGTTGCCGCCCGCGTTCTCGCCGGAGACGGTGCCGCCGCCGCCGTCCCCGTTGACGTGCGCGTCGAGCCGCGCGTACACGTGCAGCTGGCCGATATCGGTGCCTGATCCCGGGATCGCCGCCAGCCGGGTCCGCATCAGCACCGTGTCCCGGGCCGGGTCGGTGAGGTAGGTGGTGACCAGCCGGTAGCCGTGGCTCGCGTCGGTGGCGGTCACCGTGCAGGCCATCCCGGTCGGGTCAGCGGCCACCGTATACGTCATGTCCCGGGTCTGCAGGTCGGTGAAGGTGGCGCCGTCGGTCACGATGTACTGCAGGGTGTCCACGTTCGTGTTGTCGATCGTGGGCTCGTACACGTCGGAGAGCACGCCGCCCGCGACCGTGTACCAGACCTTGGACGTGGTGTTGCGCGCGGTCCCGACGCAGTCCTTGCGGGCCAGGTCGAAGTAGGACAGCGTGCCCGGGCCGTCGGGTGCGACCTGGCCGGGCTGCGCGGCGGAACCCCGCACGGAGCTACTCGCATCCGCCGGGCCTGCCGCGGCCACCGCGAACGTGACCAGGCACAGCGCGGCCGCGGTCGGGGCTATCCGGCGCACCAGGCGGCTGCGTGTCCGCGCCAATTCACCCATGGGAACCTCCGACCGAGCGAAGATTGGCGCACCGACCAGAGCGCTTGTCCGGCCCGCCAATTCGTGGAAAGGACACCGCGTGCTGAAGCGTCCCGCCGCGATGCTCCCAATGTCAACGGTTGTCCCTAATGTCAACGGTTAATTAACGGAAATGGCGGGCGGAGGCGTCCCGTCAGGCCGACCCCATAGGCCGACACTGCCGGGCCCGGTGTAGGTACCGGTCTAGGTAACGGTGTAGGTACCGGCCATCCAGATGCCGGCCGGCCTGGGCGCCGGGCCGCCGGGGCCCGCCGATCGCGAGTAGAACTTAAGACATGCCATCAGGAAACGCTGCCCCGAGGGTCGGCCTGGTGCTCGGCGCGGGCGGGGTGGCGGGCGGCGCTTTCCACGCGGGCGTGCTGGCCGCCATCGAGGAGGTGACCGGCTGGGATCCCAGGCGGGCCACCGTAATGGTCGGCACCTCCGCCGGCGCCATCACCGCGGCCTCGTTGCGCGCCGGTCTTTCCGCGGCAGACCTGCTGGCCCGATCGGAAGGCCGGCCGATGTCGGCGGCCGGAGACCTGCTGATGGCGACGGTCGGACCGGTGCGCAGCCCGCCCCCGCTGCAGCCAGGCGGGCGGCTTCGGCGGCCCGCGGACATCGCTGCCCGGCTGGCCCGCGCCGCCGCCCGTCCGCTGGAGGCCAGGCCGCTGGCGCTGGCCGCCGCGCTGCTGCCGGAAGGGGCGGTCGGCACCGAGCTGATCTCGGCGGCCATCGCGGGGCTGGCGGCAGGCTCGTGGCCCGCCGAAGAACTGTGGGTGTGTGCCGTCCGGCAGCGCGACGGGCGCCTGGTGGTGTTCGGGCGCGACGCCTGGCCGCCGCTCCCCGATGCGGTGGCGGCGTCCTGCGCCATCCCCGGGTTCTTCCGGCCGGTCAGCATCGACGGGGAGTCCTTCGTGGACGGCGGCTCGCACTCGCCGACCAACGCGGACGTGCTGGCCGGGACCGACCTGGAGATGGTCCTGGTTAGCTCGCCCATGTCGGTGCTCGGCTCCAGGCTGCGGCTGACCGTCGATCAGCCGGTACGCCGGTGGTCCCGGCTCATCCTCGAGGCCGAGGCGCACCGCCTGCGGCGGCGCGGCCTGCACGTGATCTTGTTCCAGCCGACTCCCGACGACGCCGAGGTGGTTGGGCCCAATCCGATGGATCCCGGCCGGCGCGCGGTGGTGGCCCGGCAGGCGCGGTCCTCGACGCTGCACCGCCTGGCCCGCGCCGACACCCGCGCCAGCCTGCGGGCGATCTGGATGTGATCAGGCCTTCTTCGCCCGGCTCGGGGCGACCCGGGGCAGCTCGCCGGGCTGCTTGGGATAGACCGGCGGCCATGGCGCGTCCGGCAGGCCGGCCGCCCGGTCCCGCGCGCTGGCGGCCAGCAGCGGCTCCAGCGACTGCGGGTCATCGTTCATGCCCTGCCACGGGTCGCCGGCCGCCTCCAGCCGGGCGGCCATCGAGGCGATCGTGAACTGGTCCGGGTGGATGTCGTCCAGCTCGGCCCAGTGCAGCGGGGTGGACACCTGCGCGCCCGGGCGTGCCCGGACTGACCAGGCCCCGAAGACCGTCTTGTGCGGCGCGTTCTGGTTGTAGTCGACGAACACCCGCGAGCCGCGCTCCTCCTTCCACCACGCGGCGGTGATGAGGTCGGGCCGGCGGCGCTCAAGCTCGCGGGCGACGGCCACGGCCGCGCTGCGCACCTGGACGGAATCCCAGCGCGGCTGCAGCCGGAGGTACACGTGCAGCCCGCGGTTGCCCGTCGTCTTCAGGTACCCGGCCATGCCGAGCTCGCTGAGCAGCGCCTCAAGCTCGCGGGCGGCCTGGCGGATCTGGCCGAAATCCACGCCCGGGCTCGGGTCCAGGTCGATGCGCAGCTCGTCGGTATGGCCCGGGTCGCTGGCCAGGTAGGGCCAGACGTGGAAGCCCAGGCAGCCGAGGTTCACCGCCCACAGCACATGGTCAAGGTCGGCGGCGACCAGCGCCTGTGACGTGGTGCCGTTGGGGGTGGACACCGTGGTGGTCTGCAGCCAGTCCGGGACGTTCCTGGGTACCCGTTTCTGGAAGAACGACGGCCCGCCCGCGCCCTCAGGAAAACGCTGGAGCAGCACCGGCCGCCCGCCCATCGCCCGCAGCAGCGGCTCAGCGACCCGCTGGTAATGCTCGGCCAGGTCGCCCTTGGTCTCGCCCCGCTCCGAGAAGTACACCTTGTCCGGATGAGTGATCAGGCCGCCTCGTCCTGGCCTCGCGTCGGTCACCAGCCGATTATCTCAATTTGCGGCCCGCCCGGCCGAGATGATCTCATGGCTGGCGTGCAGGCCGGTCATCGTCTCTACCAGGACCTGGCCCCGTGGTGGCCGCTCATCTCGCCTCCGCAGGAGTACGCGGAGGAGGCAGCCTTCGCGGCAGAGACGTTCGGCCTGGCCCGCGGGCCCGTCCGCGAGGTGCTCGAGCTGGGCAGCGGCGGCGGGCACAACGCCAGCCACCTCAAGCAGCGCTTCGCGATGACGCTCGTCGACATCTCGCCGGCCATGCTCGGTGAGTCGCGGCGGCTCAACCCGGAGTGTGAGCACCTGCAGGGCGACATGCGCACGGTCCGGCTGGGCCGCACCTTCGATGCGGTGTTCGTGCACGACGCCGTGGACTACATGGTTAGCGAGTCCGACCTGAGCCAGGCCGTCGGCACCGCGTTCGCGCACTGCCGGCCGGGCGGCATCGCCGTCTTCGTCCCCGACAACCTGGTCGAGACCTTCCTGCCCGGCACCGGCCACGGCGGCACCGACGCGCCCGACGGCCGGGGCGCGCGCTACCTGGAATGGGCCACCGATCCCGATCCCGACGACACCTGGACGCTCACCGAGTACACGTTCCTGCTCCGCGACGCCGACGGCAGCGTCCAGGCCGTCCACGAGTCACACCGGCTCGGCCTATTCGGGCGCCAGCGGTGGCTCAGCCTCCTGGCGGCCGCTGGATTCGAGCCGCGCGCCGTCACTGAGGAAACCTCCGACAACCGGATCCCGCGCGAGCTGTTCGCCGGCCTGCGGCCAGCCGGGTGACGCAACCAGCCAGTGCGAGCAGCCCAGTAGACGGGAGCAGCCTAGTGCGAGCGGCCCAGTAAACGGGAGCAGCTCAGTTAGTGGAGGCCATTCGGCTGCGCCGGGCCAGCGGCGGGTCGGCCATCTCGTCCTGGCCGTCTGAGATCAGGCCGTAATGCACGGCCGTCATCAGCGCCTGCGCCCGGTTGGCCGCGCCGAGCTTGTCATAGAGCCTGGCCGCATAGGTCTTCGCGGTGGATTGGCTGATGAACATCGCCATCGCGATCGCGGGAATGGACAGCCCGTCGCGCAGCAGGCGCAGGACCTCGCTCTCCCGGGGGCTGAGCGCGAGCCGGTCCTGGACGACCCGGCGCCTGCTGAGCGCGACCGCGAGTCCCGACGCGGTGAATGACGACGCAGCGACCGCGGCGTGCCTGATCGCGACGAGCACCTCGGTCACCGGCGCGGTCTTGGCCACGAACGCGGACACGCCGGTCTCCAGGGCCCGGAACAGCACGTCGTCCTGGCCCTGTGAGGTCAGGATGACGATGCCGAGGTCGGCATAACGGTCCCTCAGCTCCCTGGCCAGCCGCATGCCATCGCCATCGGGTAAGGCGACGTCCACGGTGACCACGTCAGGCCGGGCCGCGGCCAGCGCGCGCAGCGCGTCGGCGGCCGATGCGGACTCGGCCACGATCTCGATGTCAGGATGGGCCGAGATCAGCTGCCGCAGGCCGTAGCGGGTCAGCGTGTGACCATCGACGACGGCCAGGCGTATGGGCATAGCGGTTCCCCCCCACTTAGCACGTAGGTGTTGATCGTATTCGGAATGAAGGTCCGACCGATTTGCTACAAATCAGGCTTAAACGAAGATCGCGAGTTGATGATCTTCAGGAAGGCATTCCTCCCGGAGTGTTATAAGGCGGCGGGCAACCATCCACAGCGACGAGAAGGCGGGGCGCACCACGCGCGCCCGGCAGGAACCGAGGCACCTGAAGCCCGCAGCCGCCTTTCCCCCCACAGGATGACTGGTGCAAAGTAGACGCCACGCCAGTATGGGCAGTTGACGGTTATTCATTGAATGTTATGGTTTTGTGATCCAATCTGGGCGGCTGCGCCTTTGCTGCGATATAGCTGCGACACGGGCCGGCCAGGCCATTGGGCGGGTCGGCCTATCCGCTCGCGAGGATCGCCAGCAGGGCGCCTCCCAGCAGGAACGGCCCGAAGCAGATCATGCTGCGCAGGGTGATCCGCCTGGTGGCCAGCAGCGCCACGCTGACCACGGCGGACAGCAGGAAGCCCAGGCAGGCGCCGGTCAGCAGGGTGCCCCAGCCCAGCCAGCCCAGGGTGAGCCCGGCCAGGCCGGCCAGCTTGATGTCCCCGCCGCCCAGGTGCCCCGGCCGCGCCAGCGCGAGCAGCAGGTAGCCGAGGGCGAGCGCCACGCCGCCCAGCAGCGCCCGCGCCAGCGCGCGGCCGTCGTGACCGATCACGGCGGCCGCGGCCAGGGCCATGATCAGCGCGGGAAACGCCGGCAAGGTCATCCGGTCGGGCAGCCGCCGCACGGACAGGTCGACCGCGGCGAGCGCCACGCCGACCGCGCCGAGGAAACCGAACGCCACGACGTCGGGCTGGCCGGCGAACCGGCCGAGCAGCAGCGCGAGGACGGCCGCGGTAGCCAGCTCCAGGGCGGCCGGCGGCCCGAGGCTGCCACCGCAATGCCCGCACCTGATGGCGAGCCAGCGCGGCACCGGAGCGCCGCAGGCGCAGCAGGTGGTCCGGTCCGGATCACCGCTCGGCACGGACAGCCGGAAGACCGGGCCACGCAGCGCGGTGCCGACCGGAAAGCCGGCGATGGCTCCCCAGACGGCCCACATGACGTCCATGGCCGACCACGGTAGGCATATCGTGAGGATTCCCGGACATTCACGGTCAAGAACTGGCCGATCGGCGCCCGGTGTCGGCCGATCGGCCGACATGTCGGCCGGCCCGCCGGACTTCTCTGACCGTTCGGCCGATGCCGGCCAGACCGGGCGTTGCCCCATTCTTTTCCACGCTGGGTGGCGTGGTGCCCTCCGGCCAGCGGCGGGATCACGATGGCGTGGCCGGCCCGCCGCCTCCGATCCTCGAAGGAGTTCACGATGCTCAAGCTTTACGTGTCCCTGTACACCTTGCTCCAGACGCCGCTGAAGCGGGACGACCGGGGCGTGACCTCGGTGGAGTACGGCCTGATGGTGGCGCTGGTGGCCATCGCGATCGTCCTCACGGTGACCGCCCTCAGCGGCGCCCTCAGGAGCGTCTTCAACAGCATCTCGGGCACTCTCAACCAGCCACCGCCGGCCAACTAGCGGTCACCAGCGCGGTCACCGGGCCGGGCGGAGTTCTGCGGCCGGCCCGCCGCCGCGCCGCAGGAGCGCCGAGTCCAGCGCAGCAGTACGGGCGGGACGAGCCAGCCAGCCGTCCCGCCCCGTCAACGATAGGGAAGGGCGGGCGACGATGAGCCGGCGGCTGACCGGGAACCGCACCCAGGAGCGCAATGCCCTGAGCGCTGCCCTGACCAGCGCCCCGACCGACGTCCCGAGCAGCGCCCCGACCGACGTCCCGACCGGGACGATCGCACGGCCGCGCGGCCCCCTGACCGGCGTCCTGGCCGGGAAGATCGAGCGGGAGCGGGGCACCGCGGCGGTGGAATTCGCCTTGCTGCTCCCGGTCCTGCTCCTGCTCGTCTTCGGGATCATCGACTTCGGCCGTGCCCTCAACGCGCAGATCACGCTGACCCAGGCGGCCCGGGAAGGAGCCAGGCTGGTCGCACTCGGCGAGCCGAACGTGGTGGCCCGCACCCAGGCCGCGGCGGCCGACTTGTCCCCGGTCACGGTGACCGTGACCGCCTCCTGCCCGTCGGGCGCCGGGCCGGACGCCGACGCCTCGGTCACGACCAGTTATGCGTTCTCCTTCGCCACGCCGATCGGCGCGATCGCGGCGCTGTTCGGCGGCGGCGGCATCGGCGGCCCGATCACGCTGACCGCCCGGGGAGTCATGCCGTGCGAGACCTGATGACCGGCCTCGCCCGCTGGCTACCGCGGCTGTTCCGGTCACCGATGCTGCGGCTGGTCCGGTCACCGATGCTCCAGCCGGTCCGGCGGCGGCTCGGCCACGACGAGGGCGGCGCGATCGCCGTGCTGGTGGCGGTGCTGATCGGCGGCGGCGTGCTGACCGGGATGGGTGCCCTGGTGATCGACGTCGGTCAGCTTTACGGAGAGCGCGCTCAGCTGCAGAACGGCGCCGACGCAGCCGCGCTCGCGGTGGCGAAAAGCTGCGCCGCAGGCACCTGCGCGCCAGCGGTGGCCGCGGCGTATGCCGACGCCAACGCCAAGGATGGGGTATCGGCGGTCCGCCTGGTCTGCGGTTCGGGTAACCTCGGCGGCTGCCCGGCCAGTACCGGAGCCATGACTGACTGTCCGCCCCCGCCTGGCGGCGCGAACTACGTCGACGTGCACACCGCCACCGAGGATCCCGACGGATCGACGCTGCTGCCGCCCGCCCTCGCCCGTACCCTCCCGGGCGAGGCGGGTTACAACGGCACCACGGTCGCCGCCTGCGCCCAGGCGGAATGGGGTCCGCCGCTGACCGCGACCACCCTGGCCGTCACGATCTCGGCCTGCGAGTGGGACCAGGCGACCAGCCTGGGGACCCAGCTGGCCGCGCCGCCGCCCTACCCGCCGGACCCGTCGCCCGCCGCATCGCTCGACCAGGTGCTCACCCTGGGCGCCGCCGCCGGGAGCGGGTGCTCCGGCGAGCCGGCCGGAGCGGACGGCCCGGGTGCGTTCGGCTGGACCGTCGACCAGACCGGGACGTGCTCGGTGGATATCGCCACCACCACCTACGGCGACGATACCGGGCCGACCGCCGGGCAGTCCTGCGCACCGGCGCTGGCCGCGGCGGTGGCCAGCCATGCGCCGGTCGACCTCCCGGTCTACGTCTCGGTCACCGGCACCGGACCGGGTGCCGTCTACACCCTGAAGGGCTTCGCCGCCTTCGTCGTCACCGGCTACCACCTGCCCGGCGCGACCGCGCCCGACTGGCTGAATCCCGCGAACGCCTGCCCGGCCGCGCAGCAGTGCATCAACGGCTTCTTCGTCCAGGGGCTCGTCCCCGCGACCGGTCCGGTGGGCGGCCCGGACCTGGGCGCCACCGAGATCAGGCTGAGCGGCTGAACCGCCAGGGGCCGAGACGGCCAGGCTCGGAGCCGCCCAGGGCAACGCCGCCCGCGCCTGCGAGTCACGCCAGAAAAGAGGAACCGTGAAACGTCGAGTGCTTTCCGTCGCGCTGGCGGTGCTGCTCGCCGTGCTCGGCACGGCGGGCGTGCTGGCCTATGTCCGGCAGGCCAACTCACGGGCCCTGGCCGGCCAGCGGCCGGTCAGCGTGCTGGTGGCCGGCCAGCTGATCCCCTCCGGGACCACGGCCGGCGCCGCGTGGCGCGAAGGACTGCTGACCAGCCAGAAGCTGCCCGCCAGGTCGGTGCCGGCCGACGCGATGGGCTCGATCGCGCCTGGCCTCAGCGGGCTCGTGCTGAGCGCCGACGTCGAGCCGGGTGAGCTGCTGCTGCGCCCGATGCTGGTGACCGCCGCCCAGGTGACCAGCGGGCTGGCCATCCCGTCCGGCATGGTCGCGATCACCATCAACGTGTGCCTGCCCGAGGCGGTCGCGGGCAACATCCACGCGGGCTCGCAGGTCGAGGTGTTCGACACCTACTCAGCCAGCGACGGCAGCCTGACCGCGGGCTATGACTGCACCCCGCCGCACGTGCAGCAGGCCTACGGCGCCTCCCACACCAAGGTGGTCCTGCCCAAGGTGCAGGTACTGTCCGTCGGCCCGGCCGCGGCCGGCAGCTCGGGGACCTCCACCTCCTCGTCGTCCTCGTCCTCGTCGTCCTCCTCGTCGTCCTCGTCGTCCAGCTCGAACGTGCTGGTCACGGTGGCCGTCAGCCAGGCCAACGCGGAGCGGCTGATCCAGCTCACCGTGACCGGGCTGCCGTACCTGGCCCTGCTCACCGCCTCTTCCCAGACCAGTGTCGACAACAGTGTCGGGCCGCCGCGGGTGGCCAGCCCGCCGCCAGCCAAGCCGTGATGTGAGGAGTTGATATGCCTATCCTCTGCGAGCCGGCCGTCAGCGCCGGAGCGCTGATCACCAGCATCGGCGGACAGGTCCGCGGCGCGGACAGCCTGGGCATGGCGGCCAAGCTGCTGGACAACGACCCCGCGGAGACCCTGGTCGTGATCGGCCCGGAGACAGAGACCAACGAGGCGCTGGCGTTCGCCGCGCACCTGCGGCTGGCCCGGCCGGCCGTGGGGGTGGTCCTGGCCCGCGACTACGTGAACGTCGCCCTGCTGTCCCGGGCGCTGCAGTGCGGGGTCAGGGAGGTGGTCCTCGCGGGCGATCACGCCGCGCTGGCCGCCGCCTGCCGCCGCTCCCGCGAGCTGTCCCGCCAGCTGCTCGCCGCTACCGGCGGCGAGGACGGCGTGGCCGCTCCCGACGGCCGGATCGTCACCGTCTTCGCCGCCAAGGGCGGCTGCGGCAAGACCACGCTGTCGATCAATCTGGCCGTCGCGCTGGCCAGGGGCACCGGCCAGCGAGTGTGCGTGGTAGACCTCGACCTCGCCTTCGGTGACGTGGCGGTGAGCGTGCAGCTCGACCCGGCCCGGACGTTGGTGGACGCGCTTCCGATGGCCGGTCACCTGGACACCACCGGTGCCGCCTCGCTGCTGACCCGCTACCGGCCCGGCCTGGAGATGCTGCTGGCGCCGGTCACCCCCGGCGACGCGGAGAAGGTGCCGCCCGCGCTGGTGGGCGAGCTGCTCGCGGTGCTGCGCGGGATGTTCGACTTCGTGGTGGTGGATACGCCCGCGCAGTTCAGTGAGCACGTGCTCACCGCGATGGACGCCTCCGCCCATCTGGTGCTGCTTACCACTCCGGACGTGCCCGCGGTCAAGAACCTCCGCGTTGCGCTGGACATGATGGATCTGCTCTCCTACTCCAGGGACATCCGCTCGGTGGTGCTCAACCGCTCGGACTCCAAGGTCGGGCTGAGCCTGGAGGACGTGGAGCGGGTGGTGCGCTGTCCGATCGCCGCGCAGGTTCCCTCCAGCCGGGCGGTGCCGATCTCGATCAACTCGGGTACCCCGATCACGCTGGCCAGCTCCGGGCATCCGGTGAGCCAGGCCATTACCAGGTTCGCCAGGCAGCGGCTGGTCGAGGGTCCGGCGGCGTCCCCGGCCGGGTCGCTGGCCAGGCCACGGCGCCGAAGGAGGTCGGCATGAGCCTGTCCGACCGGCTGGCTCAGCGGCAGGCACCTGGTGCGGTCTCGTTCGAGGCGGGCGGGGCGCCTCGCCGCGCCGCCCGGCACGCGGACCCGTTCGCCAAGGTCAAGCGGAGCGTCCACGAGGCGCTGCTGGAAGCGCTCGGGCCGAAGCTGTACGAGGCGCACCTGGACCAGCGGGAGCTTGAGCAGCGGGTGACGCAGACCCTGCAGGCGGTGCTTCAGCACGACGAGAGCCCGCTGACCGTGGCCGACCGGGCGCGGGTCGCCCAGGAGGTAGCGGACGAGATCCTCGGCCACGGGCCGCTCGAGCCCTACCTGCGCGATCCGGAAGTCTCCGAGATCATGGTCAACGGTCACGACCAGATCTACGTCGAGCGGTCCGGGCGCCTGTACTCGGTGGAAGCGGCCTTTACCGACGAGAGTCACCTGCGCCGCACCATCGAGAAGATCGTGGCGCGGGTGGGCCGCCGGGTGGACGAGGCCAGCCCCATGGTTGACGCGCGGCTGCCGGACGGCAGCCGGGTCAACGCGGTGGTGCCGCCGGTGGCGCTGGATGGATCCCTGCTGACGATCAGGAAATTCGCCGCTGACCCGTTCACCGTGAACGATCTCATCGCGTTCGGCACCATGACTCCCGCGGTGGCCGAAGTGCTGCGGGCCTGCGTGCGGGCCCGGCTGAATATCGTGATCGGCGGGGGCACCGGGTCAGGCAAGACGACCACCCTGAACGTGCTGTCCTCGTTCGTGCCGGCCGACGAGCGGATCATCACCATCGAGGACGCCGCCGAACTGCAGCTGCATCAGGATCATGTGCTCCGGATGGAGTCCAGGCCCGCCAACCTGGAGAGCCGCGGCGAGGTCGCCATCCGCGATCTGGTGCGCAACTCGCTGCGGATGCGGCCGGACCGGATCATCGTCGGCGAGGTCCGCGATGGCGCCGCGCTGGACATGCTGCAGGCCATGAACACCGGCCATGACGGTTCCATCACGACCGTGCACTCCAACTCACCACGCGACTCGCTGTCCCGGCTGGAGACCATGGTGCTGATGGCCGGGGTCAGGCTGCCGCAGCGGGCCATCCGGGAGCAGATGGCCTCCGCCATCGACCTGATCGTCCACCAGGCCCGGATGAAGGACGGGCACCGGCGGATCACTCACATCACCGAGGTCGAGGGCATGGAAGGCGACATCATCACGCTGCAGGACCTGTTCGCCTTCGACTTCCGGGCCGGGGTGGACGAGCGCGGCAGGTACCGGGGCACGCTGTGCGGCACCGGGCTGCGGCCGCGTTTCCTGGAGACGCTGGCCGATCGCGGCATTCCGTTGCCAGCCGGAGTATTCGGCGTCGAGGGATACCGATGATGCCCGGATCGCTGACCCAGGGATCACTGCTCGTCTTGCTGGGCGCTGTCTTCCTCGTGCTGCTGGTCGGGACGCTGCTGGTGATCGGCGCGCTCGGCCGCGATGACCGGCACCGCCGGATGCTCAGCCGGATCGAGCGCTACGGTCCGCGGCACGTCCCGGCGCAGGCCGAGCGCGAGGGCAAGGCGGCCAGCGCTGCGGTGGGCCTGGCCGGACAAGTGCTGCGCTCCAGTAACGCTGAGCAGGGACTCGCGGAACGCCTTGACCTGGCGGGTATCGCCCGGACCCCGGCGGAATGGACGCTGCTCGGCGCCTGCGCCGCGCTCGTGCTGACCGCAGCGGTGACCGTCCTGTTCGGGAACGTCCTGATCGGTCTGCCGGCCGGCCTGCTGATCGGCTGGCTCGGCATGCGGCTGGCCGTCAGCTTCAGGATCGGGCGGCGGCAGGCCGCTTTCTGCGAGCAACTACCCGACATGCTGCAGCTAGTATCGAGCTCGCTCAAGGCCGGGTTCTCGTTGCCCCAGGCGATGGCCGCCGTGGTACGCGAGGACATCCAGCCGGTGGCCGCCGAGATCTCCCGGGCGCTGGCCGAGGCCCGGGTCGGGGTTGACCTGGTGGTGGCGCTGGACGCGGTGGCGAACCGGATGGAGTCGGACGATCTGCGGTGGACGGCCATGGCGATCCAGATCCAGCGCGAGGTGGGCGGCAACCTAGCCGAGGTGCTGGCGGCCACCGCCGCGACCATGCGGGACCGGGCGTCTTTGCACCGCCATGTGCGCGGGCTCAGCGCCGAGGGCCGGCTGTCCGCCTACATCCTGATCGGCCTGCCGATATTTATCGGCGGCTGGCTGCTTTACGCCGACCAGACTTACGTGCGTCCCCTCTACACCACTGGTTTCGGCCTGCTCATGCTGTGCGGCGGCGGGGTGCTGCTGGTGGTGGGCGCGCTATGGATGCGCGTGCTCATCAAGGTGGAGGTCTGAGATGTCAGGTACCGTCCTGCTGGCCGGCGGCGCCGCCCTGCTGGGGCTGGCGATCACGATGATGGTGCTGGCCGTGCTGCCCGCCCGCTCGCGTCAGCACGGGGTCGCGGGGGCGCTAGCTGCCATCGAGCGACGCTATGCCCAGCGCGGCCCGGCGGCCGCCCCGCAGGCCACCGACCGGTTCGCCGCCCTGCCGGGGTGGCTGCGGGGGCTGGCGGTGCGCCTTTCCCCGTCCGGCGTCACCGGCACCTTGCAGCGCCGGCTGGACCTGGCCGGCAACCCGGCCGGCTGGACGCCCGACCGCGTTCTCGCGGTCAAGGGACTGGGCCTGGTGGTGCTCGGCGCGCTCGGGGCCCTGCTCGGGCTGCACAGCCTGAGCCTGCTCGTGCTGTGGGTCGGCCTGGGCACCGCCATTGGCTTCTTCCTGCCCGACATCCTGGTGTACAACGCGGGCATCAAGCGCCAGGCGCGGATCCAGGCGCTGTTGCCGGACGCGCTGGATATGCTCACCGTCTGCGTGGAGGCCGGGCTCGGATTCGACGCGGCCCTGAGCCAGGTCGCGCGCAACACCCGCGGCCCGCTGGCCGCCGAGTTCGCCCGGGCGCTGCAGGAGATGCACATCGGCGCGGCCCGCAGCCAGGCGCTGCGTGCGATGGTCGCCCGCACCACGGTCCCTGAGCTGCGGACGTTCGTCTCGGCGCTGGTCCAGGCGGGCGACCTGGGCATCGGCGTCGCCACCGTGTTGCGCGAGCAAGCCAGGGAAATGCGGCTGCGGCGCCGCCAGCGGGCCGAGGAGAAGGCCCAGAAGGTGCCGGTCAAGATCCTCTTTCCGCTGATCTTCTGCCTGTTCCCGTCCCTGTTCGTGGTGGTCCTCGGGCCAGCTGTGATCAGCATCTCGCACTCGATACTCGGGAGGTACTGACCCATGGCAACGGCCTCTGGCAGGCTACGTCCCGACCTCGGCAAGGTGATCATGGTGCCGGCCGCGGCGGTGATGCTGCTGATCGACCTGGCCGCGCTGACCCGCGGCGCGGCCGGGAACATCCTCGGCTGGCTGGGCACCCTCCTGGTCTGCGCCTTCTACCTGCTGATCATCTGGTGTTACCTGCGGCGCGGGCCGGCCGTGGCCACCTGCAACTCGGTCGTCGCCGGGGCCGCGGCGGTGGTCGCCACCCTGACCCCGTTCGTGTTCCCGGTGCTGCACCGGGCGCCCTCTGGGGGAGTACGGCAGTACGCCGCCGACACCCTGCTGGCGGCGGGCACCGCGTGGTCGGTGTGGTCCCTACGGTGCCTGGGCCGCAATCTGTCGGTGTTCGCTCAGGCCCGCGAGCTGGTCGACCGGGGTCCTTACCGATGGATAAGGCACCCGCTCTATGCCGGGGAGATCGTGTCCACGCTCGGGCTGGCCATCGCCGTCGGCACGGTGGGTGCCTTTGCCATCTGGCTGGCTCTGTGCGCCCTGCAGGCCTACCGCCTGCTCCGGGAAGAGCAGGTGCTGCTGCAGGCCCTACCGGGGTACCGCGGTTACCGTAGCCGCACCGCGGCCTTGTTCCCGGGCATCTTCTAGCCCGACGGCGGCACGTCTTCTAGCCCGACGGCGGCACGTCCGATTCGTTAGCCAGCGTCAGCTGCCCCTCAGCGGGACTGGTGGAATCTACTACCTGGGTGAACACCTCGACTTCGAAGTTGTAGGGATATGCCTCGCCATCGCACATATCAGGAGTTAGCTGGAAGCTCAGCTGGACGGGAGTGGCGGCAGTGCCCTGGAACCCGTAAGACCAGCCGTACAGGGTCGGCTCCGATACCACCTGATCCTCATCGAAGCTGGTGACCGTGCCATCGCAGTTGACCTGCCAGGTGACGGCGACGTCGTAGTCGGCGTCCGGGCACGGCTGCAGCGGGAATGAGATCAGCGGGCAGGTATTGTCCTCATTGAAGATGATCGCAGTTGCCGTCAGCGTCTCGCCGGGATAGACGACCCCGTCGATGTAGTCCCCGACCGGATCCTGCAGGTATCCCTCGAAGCCCAGGTCGTTCCAGTTGGAGTCCAGGCCATTCGGGTCATTAACCGAGAGCGCGAAAGCGGAAGCCGAAACGTCATTGCTGTCGCCGTCGTCGCTGGGTGCCGCGCCGTCCCGGCCCCCGACCCGGCCCGGTGCGGCGGCCCGGGCGCCCTGGCCAGGAGGCCCGCCGGGCCCGGCCGGCCCGGTCAGGCTCGCCGATCGGTCCGCGGCCTGCACGGTGATCGCGTGGATCTGCGCCGGGGTGAGCACCGGCCTGCGGCTGGCCGCAGCGGACGCCGGAACCGAGAGGGCCGCCGGGATGGCGACCGCGATGACGGTGATCAAGGCACGACGGTAGAAGCTGGCGCTCCTGAGCAATGGGTCCCCCCTGCGGAACCTTAGGTGCAGCAGTTGGATCCCCAACCAGTTACACATTGGAACATCGGCGGCCAGTGGTGCTAAGTAGCGGACCGGTAAGATATGTGTGCCCCGGGATGGCAGAGGAAGGTGGTCACATCAGCGGCGATGACGTCAGGGACGGAGTGCCGCTGACCAACCTCGACCAGCCGCTTTTCGACGGCGCGGGCGCGGCCAAACGGGACCTGGTGGACTATCTGGACGCTATTGCGGACCGTATTATCCCGGTACTGGCCGACCGGCCGCTCTCGGTGATCCGGGTGCTCAGGGGCCAGCCGCCGTTCATGCAGAAAAACGTCCCCAAGTACACCCCGCCGTGGGTGCGGACCGTGTCGCTGTGGGCGGAGACCTCCAGGCGCGAAGTGTCCTACGCGCTGTGCAACGATCGCCGGACGCTCCTGTGGTTCGCGAATCAGCGCGCGGTGGAGTACCACCCGACGCTGGTTCGCGGTGCTCGCTCCGACCATCCCACCCACCTGATCCTCGACATCGACCCGCCGTCCGCTGACGCGTTCCCGCTGGCGGTCCGCGCCGCCCAGCTGGTCCGCGAGGCGATGGCCGGGGCCGGTCTGGCTGGTGCGGTCAAGACCAGTGGCGCGAAGGGCGTGCACGTGTTCGTGCCGGTCGGCGCGCAGGCCACGATCGAGGAGGTGGCCGCGGCCACCCGGGCGATCGCGGCGCGGGCCGAGCGCCTGGACCCGGAGCTGACGACGACTGCGTTTATCAGGGAAGACCGGGGCGGCAAGGTGTTCCTCGATTCCACCAGGGCGGGCGGCGCCACGGTGGTGGCGGCCTACAGCCCGCGGGTGCGCCCGGGCGTGCCGGTGTCCTTCCCGGTGCCCTGGGATGTGCTTGACCGCGTCGAGCCCGGCGACTTCACCGTCCATACCGCGGCGCGGCTGATGGCCGACGCCGATCCATGGGCCGCCCTGATGCCCGATCCGCAGCAGCTGAGCCCCGAGCTGATCTCCGAAGGCCGCGCGATCCCGGTCGCCCGGGTCCAGGCCATGCACGAGGGCAAGCGGCGCGCCCGGGCCCGCCGGGTGCAGTAGCAGTGCGGTGACCACCTGGCGGTCAGTTCAGAAGGGCACCCGCTAGTCCCGCATCAAGCTAATTCGGCTATCGACGGCATTGCGATCAGGTGGCATGCTGACGTGGGTGCCCGCCGCCGGGGCGGGCTTCGGCATTTGGGGGGTCCCCATGAAGATGCGCGTGTCCATTGCGGCAGCTAGCGCTGCTGCCCTCATTGGTACCGGCGCATTCGTGCTTCCCGCAGTCGCTAGTTCCGGGGTGCCACCGGAACGATCAAGGCCAAGAACCTCAACAAGGCGGGCACCCGGACGGCGGTCACGATCACTTACCACACCTAATCCAGTGGCCTGACCCGTGTCTCTGTTTATGTTTCCGCGGGAACGCCGGGACATATCCGGTCCGCTGGTCGCCCGGCTCGGTCGCGGGCCGGGCCTGGCCGCTACGGGCGACTGACTTCGACCCGGCCGGCCGTGTCAACAACTCCGTTCATTGGGCCGCCGTCGAGGACATCCTGGCCGGGCTGGACTGGCTGCCAGTGGCCGCCGAGGTCGATTACAACCGCCCGATCCTGCCTGGGCACGAGCCGCGGCTAGCGGTGAGCTACGTACCGGGCGGGTTCTGCGCCTGGCTGCTGGACGGTATGCGGCCGCTGGCCATCGCACGGCTGACCAGGGAGATATCGTGTTGACGGCCAGGCGAGGAGAATGCCGTGCTGGGGATTTCGTCGATGAACCACGCGACGAGCATTGATGACCTGCGGAAGATCGCGCAGCGCCGCGTCCCTCGCGCGTTCTTCCAGTACGCCGACCACGGCTCCTACTCGCAGTCGACGCTGCGCGCGAACCGGGCCGGCCTGGATTCGATCAGGCTGCAGCAGCGCGTCGGGATCGATGTCGGCCACCGCGACCTGGCCACCACCATTGTCGGCGAGCCGGCCTCGCTCCCGCTGATACTGGCGCCGGTCGGGCTCTGCGGCATGCAGTGGGGGGACGGCGAGATCCTCGCCTGCCGGGCGGCGCAGGCCGCCGGGATCCCGTTCTGCCTCAGTACCATGTCGATCTGCTCGATCGAGGATGTGGCCGCCGCCACCCGGCAGCCATTCTGGTTCCAGCTGTACATGATGCGGGACCGCGGCTTTGTCCGGGCGCTCGCCGAGCGCGCGATCGCCGCGAAGTGCAGCGCGCTGGTCGTCACCCTGGACCTCAACGTGCTCGGGGAGCGCCACTGCGACGTCAAGAACGGCACGTCCGTGCCGCCCAGGATCACGCCGGGCAATGTCGTGGGCGTGGCCGTCCGGCCGGCCTGGGCGCTCCGCATCCTGCGCGGCAAGCGCCGGAACTTCGGCAACCTGGCTGGCCACATCGGGGGCGGCGACCAGGTGACCACGGTGGCGAAATGGACGGCCACCCAGTTCGATCCGACGCTCAGCTGGGCGGATCTGGAGTGGGTCCGCGGAATCTGGCCCGGCAAGATCATCCTCAAGGGAATCACCGACCTTCAGGACGCGAGGATCGCCGCCCGGACCGGCGCCTCCGCGATCGTGGTGTCCAACCATGGCGGGCGGCAGCTCGACGGCGCCCCGTCGGCCATTTCCGCGCTGCGGAGGATCGCCGACGAGGTCGGATCCGAGGTCGAGGTCATCTTCGACAGCGGCATCCGATCCGGCCAGGACGTGCTCCGGGCGCTCGCGCTCGGAGCACGATCGTGCATGATCGGCCGGGCTTACCTCTACGGCCTCGGCGCTGGCGGCCAGCAGGGCGCGGCCAGGGCCATCGAGATCATCCGCAAAGAGCTTGACGTCTCGATGGCCCTGACCGGTACCACATCGGTGCGCGAGGCCGGACCGCACATCATCGCCGAGACCGGGATCGGCCCGAACGCGCCGGCCTGACCAGCTACTCGGGCGCGACGGGATCGTGGGGCGTGGTGAACTGGCCGAGCGCGGGCGGGGTGACGGCATGCTCGCGCCATCGGGTTTCCGGTGCGACGGCGCCCGCGGCCGCCGCCCCGACCAGGACCGCGGCGGCCAGCCCGAAGGCGGCCCCGTAGGAGACGGTGTCCACCAGATAGCCGGCCGCCACCGGTCCGGCGACGGCGCCGAGGTCCCCGGCCATCTGGAAGGAGGCCACCACGGTCCCGCCGCCACCGCCGAGGATGTCGCCGATCATCGCCGATGGCGCCACGTCGAGCAGCCCCGAGCCGAGGCCGAAGACGGCCAGGGCGGCCAGGTAACCCGATAGGCCGGGCAGCAGCGTCAGCATCACCAGGCCGGCGGCCGACACCAGGCAGCCCGCGATGACGACCGGCCGCCTGCCGAACGTGTCGGCGGCTCGCCCGGCGGGCAGCAGTGCCACGGCATTCAGCACCGCGACTACGCCGAACCCGATGCCGGTCCAGACTGCCGACTTGTGCAGGACGTCGCGGACGAACAGCGGCACGATGGCGCTGCGCACTCCGATGACGGCGAAGCCGTCCGCCAGGTTGGCCGATGACGCGGCGAGGTAGGCCCGGCTGCGCAGGGCCCGGGCCATCTCGGCGAACGGCCGCGCCTGGTGCCGGTCCGCCGCCGCGGTCCTCCGCGGCGCGTCGCGCAAGATGGCGGCCGCGATGAGCGCGGGAACCAAGAGCATGCCGCCGTAAATGAAGAACGGTGCCCGCAGCGACCAGGCCGCGATCAGCCCGCCGATGGCCGGGCCGCTGATCCCGCCGACCAGGAACCCTCCGGAGAACAGGCCGCTGGCGCGTCCCCGGTGCTTGCTGGCCACGCTGACCAGCAGCAGGGTCCGCGCGCTGATGCTGAACATCGCCGAGCCCAGCCCGCCGACCCCGCGCAGGACAATGAGCTGGGTGAACGACACCGAGAATCCGGCCAGGATGCTGCTGACCGCGACAATCGCGATGCCCAGCGCCATGATCCAGTGCTCGCCGAACCGGTCCACGAGCCGGCCAGCGGGCAGCGCCCCCACCACCCGCATGAGCGCGAACGCGCTGATCACGGTGGCGGCCGCGGCGGTGCTTACCCCGAAGTGCCGGGCGAACGCCGGGATGCCAGGGGCGACGATCCCGAACCCGAGCGCGACCGTGAACGAGATCGCGGTGAGGGTCGCCACCTCGGGCGGCAGATCGCGGAACGGTCCGCGCTGGGGGCCGGGCACTTTTTGCATTCTGCCAGGCGCGCTCGCCGGTTCCCGGTCAGCTTTGCGGGTGAATGTCCCGCGGCGGCCGGGTTGCGGCGGCCAGGTTGCCTAGCGCAGCAGGTCGGCCAGGGCGGCGATGCCGCGCTCGATCGCGTGCTCGGTGACGTTGCCGAACCCGACCACCAGCTGCGGCGGCGCGGCCGCGGGGACCGCGCGGAACTCGCCGAGCCCGTACAGGCCGACCGCGCGATCGCGGGCTCCCGCTACGGTTGCCTGTTCATCGGCCAGCTCCGGCAGGTGTGCCACGGCGTGGAACCCGGCGGCCAGGCCGGTCAGCCGCACACCGGGCGCCTGCCGGGCGAGCGAGGAGATCAGGACGCGCCGCCTGCGGGCGTACGCTGCGCGCATCCGGCGCAGGTGCCGGTCGTACCGGCCCGACTCGAGCAGGGCGGCCACCGCGAGCTGGTCAAGGACGGACGAGCCCCGGTCGCTGATCCGTTTCTCCTCCGCGACCGCCGTGGCCAGCGCGGGCGGCGCGAGCACCCAGCCGAGCCGCACCGCCGGAGCCAGCGCCTTGCTCACCGTGCCGAGAGCGAAGACGCGGTCGGGGGCGAGCCCCTGCAGCAGGCCGATAGGCTCCCGGTCGTAGCGGAACTCGGAGTCGTAGTCGTCCTCGATGATGAAGGCGTCGCCCCGAATGGCCCAGTCGACCAGGGCGTGCCGTCGCTGCGCCGCGAGCACCACTCCGGTGGGTGACTGATGCGCCGGAGTCACCACGACGGCGCTGGCCTGGCTCCCCTCAAGCGCCGCGACGTCAAGGCCTAGTTCGTCGACGGGCACGGGCACGAGGCGTACGCCCATCGCGGCCGCCGCCCGCGCCTCCTCGCTGGTCCCGGCGGGCCCGTAGCCGGGGTCTTCGAGCGCCACCCGCCGGACACCGCGGCTGGCGAGGACGCGCAGGACGAGGTTAAGCCCCTGCGCGAACCCGGTGCAGATCACGATGTGCTCCGGTTCGGCACAGGCCGCGCGCACCCGGCGGAGGTATCCGGCGACTACCTGGCGCAGGACCGAGCTGCCGTGCGGGTCGCCGTAGTCGAGGTCGGCGTTGGCCATGCCTGCGCAGGCCTCCCGGGTTGCCCACACCCAATCGCCTCGAGGGAAACTCGCCAGGTCGGGCACGCCCGGCCGGAAGTCGGCGATCAGCGGCGGCGGTCGCGGTACCGCCGCCTGCTCCGCTGCCCGCGGCGCCGCAGGCGCGGGGAGCGCTCCGTTCGCAACCCGGGTGGCCGAGCCGATCTGGCTGGTCAGGTAGCCCTCGGCCTGGAGCTGGCCGTAGCACTCCTGCACCAGGCCACGGGACACGCGGAGCTCACGCGCCAGCTCCCTGGACGATGGCAGCCGCTCGCCGATCTGCAGCCTCCCGGTCCTGATGGCGTCGCGGACCTCGGCCTCAAGCTGGGACCTGAGCGGCTGACCGGAGTCACGATCGAGCCGCAGGAGCAGCTCCGGACCCAAACCGGACCACTGGATCGCCATGAAATTGGACCTTAGCAGGACTCCACTTTGCTCCTAGCGTTCACAGCATGACGACCTTGACTCCCGCCCGGCGCACTGGGCAACCTGGCGGTGGCGCCGGCTCGCCAAGGGTGGTCACCGCGCCGTTGCTGCTCGTGTTCGCTGCCTCCGCGGCGACCCTGACCAGTTTCGATCTGATGCTTTCCGTCACGCCGATGTACGCGGCCTCGGCCGGAGCCGGGCGCACCGGGGCCGGGCTGGTGGCCGGCGCGCTCATGCTGGCCACGGTGCTCGCGGAGATGGCCGCGCCAGCCCTCATGAACGTCTGGGGCAGCCGGCGGCTGTTCGCCATCGGGGCCGTGCTGCTCGGTGCGCCTGCCCTGCTGCTGCTAGCCTCCGACCGGCTGATCACGATCCTGGCGGTCAGCTTCGTCCGCGGCCTGGGCTTCGGCCTCGCGACCGTCGTCACCGGGACCATGGTGGTCACGCTGCTGCCCCCGCAGCGGCGCGGCGAAGGGCTCGGCCTGTACGGCGTGGTGGATTGTGTTCCCGGGGTGCTGGCACTGCCGTCGGGCGTGTGGCTGGCCGGGCACGCGGGTTTCGCGCTGGTCATCGACATCACGGCCGGGACTGCCCTCGCGTCAGTCGGCTTCATGCTGCGCCGGCCCGGCTCGGCCGCCCGCGTTAACCGTGGCCGGGCCGACCGGGGCCGGGCTGACCGGGGCCGGGCCGTTGACGCAGGCTCCGGCCGGCCGATGGGGATGATGGGCGGCCTGCGGCGGCGCGAGCAGCGACGGCTGGCTCTCATTTTCGCGGCCACCACGGTGTCCGCGGGCGTGGTGGTCGCCTTCCTGCCGCTCGCCGTCGGGGCTTCAGGCACTGTCGCCGCGCTGGGCCTGTTCGTGCAGGCGGCGACCGCGACGGTGAGCCGCTGGTGGGCCGGTCGGCGCGGCGACCGGCACGGTCATGCTGGGCTGCTTATGCCCGGGCTGGTGCTGGCCGCGGCGGGGATGGCCCTGCTGGTCTGGGTGGCCAGCCCGGCCGCGGTGATCGCGGGCATGGCCGTGTTCGGAACCGGCTTCGGGATCAGCCAGAACGCCACCTACACGCTGATGGTCGACCGAGTGCCCGCGGCCGGATACGGGATGGCTTCCGCGCTCTGGAATCTGGCCTACGACGCTGGTTACGGCGCAGGGCCGGCCGCGTTTGGCGCGGTCGTGGTGTTCACGGGATACCCGCTCGCCTTCGGCCTGACCGGAATCCTGATGCTGGTCGCGCTGCTTCCGGCCCGGCGCGAGCGCGGTTCCGCCTGGGTCGGCGGGAGTCATCCCGCGTCAGCGGCCTCGTCTGCGACGGCCTGCCGGTAGAGGCGCTGAACCGCGTCGCCCAGATAGGAGCTGTAGGAGATGGCTGGCGTGTCGCCGCCCGCCTGGTAGCCGCCGATCACTCCGACGATGGTGCCGGTCAGCGTCTGCGGGTCAAAACGGGTGACCCACGGGCTGCCGCTGGTGCCTCCGGTGAACCCGCCGCAGTCGAACCGTAGCTGAGCGGCGCTCTGCCGGGAGGTCCAGTTGATGCAGCTGATCGGGACGTCGGTGCTCGCCGGGTAACCTGTGACCCGCACCAGGTGCCGGTAGCCGGTGTCGAAGGCGAGCCGATTGGCGCCCAGCACGTTCTCGATGTTGCTTCCATCGCGCGGCTTGAGCACCACGAAGCCGACGTCGTAGTCCGGATCGGACGAACTCATCCACTGCGGCGCGACCACCAGCCGCGCCGGTGTCCACATGCCAAAAGGGGCCTGACCGTCCCGGTAGCCGGGGATGAACACGATGTCCTGGCGGTAGCCGCCGTCCTTCCCGCCGCTGAGGCAGTGCGCGGCGGTTATCAGTAGGTCGCGTCCCGGGCTCGCCACCACGCTCGCCGTGCAGAAATGGTTACCGCTGGCGTCATGCTCGAATAACGCCCCAACGCGCGGTGCCAGCCGGGCCGGATGCGCGTTGGCCGGCTTCCCGGGGCGGTACCCGAGCCCCCGCAGCGGCCTGGCGGCAAGCAATCTAGACCGGCTCCAGTAACCGGGCAATCCGCTGCCGGCGATGCGCGGGTGGCTGGCAGCCGGCCCCGATGAGCAGCCGCTGACCACGACTGCCACGGCCACTGCCGCGGCCGCGGCCAGCGCACGAAACTTGATCCCCGTCCCCATTACACTTCGCCCCGCTCACCCCGTCATGCTCGTGCTGCCCATCACGTTCTGCAGGCGACGCTAACATCGCCTCGCGGCTCGCGCCGCGGCTAAGTTGACGGTTATGTTGACGGTCCATGGACGCTCCCATCCCGCAACTGGTCATGGACGCGACCAACCGGGCTCGTGCGGCCGGCTTTCCGTTCTCCTGCGAGGCCGACGTCGGGCGGTTACTGGCCGTCCTGGCTGCGCACCTGCCGGCCGGCGCCCGGGTCCTGGAAATGGGCACCGGCACCGGAGTGGGCACCGCCTGGATCGTCGATGGGCTGATACCAAGAACCGATGTCAGGGTGACCAGCGTCGAACGGGACCCGCAGAATGCGGCGCTGGCGGCGCAGGGTAGCTGGCCTGATTTCGTTGACCTGCGATGCGCGGACGCGCTCGAGTTCCTGGGCGAGTCCGGAACGTTCGATCTGATCTTCGCTGACGCCCAGGGTGGCAAATGGGACGGCCTCGATCGCACGATCGCCGCGCTCCGCCCGCATGGCCTGCTCCTGGTGGACGACATGGCTCCCCGACCCGACTGGAGCGTCGAGCAGCACACCAAGCAGGGCCAGGTGCGCCAGACCTTGGTTACCAGCCCGCTGCTGACCTCAGTCGAGCTGGATCACGGATCCGGGGTCATCCTCAGCACCCGGCGCGCGCATGCTTAGAGCTTTCCCTGGTTCCTGGCGGCCAGGATGATCTGGGTCACCACATAGGTGCTCAATCCGAGCTTCTGCGCTATCTCGTCCGGCCGCAGCCGTTGCTCGTTATACAGGAGCGCCAGCTTCTCCTGTGACTTGCTCCACGGGCGGCGGGTCACCGGGCGGCCGGTCACCGGGCGGCCGCCCACCGGGTTGCGAGCCTCGCCGCCGGCCGACGAGACCTGACGGCGGGCGGGTTCGCGGATGGGTTCAGCAGCGCTCGCCGCGCTGGTAGCAGGCTCGGCACGCTGAGACCGTGCGGGCGGGCCGAACGAGCCTCGCCGCTGATCGTGGTACTTGCCGCTCGCCAGTTCTTCGCGGGTGCGCTCATCGAGGATCATGTACTGCTCGGCGGCCTTATTGACCCCGACGGCCACCATCGTCAGGCCCTTGGCATTCTTTTCCTGGCACTCGCGCGCCATACAGTAGTTGTACTTCTGTGCTCGCTCGGGATGCAGCTCGCTCCCGCACGTCACGCACTGCGGCATCGTCTTTCTTTCGATGGTTGGGTGAAGAACACGCTCGCGGGCCTCGTCTGTCCGGCAAGCGCCGGACGCCGACCCGTTAAGGTCAACCTGAGCCGCGCGGGCAATGTTCCGGGCCGTAAGCGCTCCGTGCGCGGGCCCGCTAGCGCTAACGCAGATACGGTCCTGCTCAACTTCGCGGAGCCGCGGGTTAGATTTTGGCCAGAGCCACCGCCGGGCCACGGCAAATCCCGCCAGTCCGCGCCGCGAGCACCCAGCCGCCAGGCCACCGGCGGGCCATAATGTGGCCATGGCCGGATGGGCGGGGCGCACCGCAACCGAGATCGCGTCAGCCGTCCAGTCCGGGGATGTCACGGCCCGCAGCGTCGTCGCCGGGCATCTGGACAGGATCGCGAAGCTGAACGCGGAACTGGGCGCGTTCGTGCGGGTCAGATCGGCCGAGGCGGTCATAGAGGCCGACGCGATCGACGCGCGGGCTGACCGCGCGGCACTCCGGCTGGCCGGCGTCCCGGTGGCGATCAAGGACAATCTGCCGGTCGCCGGAGAGCCGATGCGGCTGGGGAGCGCGGCGGCGCCGGATATTCCGCAGGCCGCCGACCACCCGGTCGTCGCGCGCCTTCGGGCCGCTGGCGCCGTCGTCGTCGGACTGACGAACCTGCCGGAGCTGGCCATTTACCCGTTCACTGACAGTGCCTTCGGGATCGCGCGTAACCCATGGGACCGGCGTCGTACGCCGGGCGGATCCTCGGGCGGCGCGGGCGCAGCCGTGGCCTCCGCCATGGTCCCGGTCGCCCAGGGCAACGACGGGCTCGGGTCGATCCGCATCCCCGCGGCAGCTTGCGGGCTATTCGGCATCAAGCCTGGTGCCGGTGTCGTTCCAGCCCGGATCGGGTCAGACAGCTGGCGCGGCATGGCAGAAAACGGGCCGCTGGCTACGTCGGTCACCGACGCCGCGCTCATGCTCGAGGTGATGGCCGGGACCTCGTTCGACCTGGCCGAGCCGTCGGGGCTGCGGATCGCCGTATCGGTCAAGCCGCCCGGCCCGGGCATTATGGTGCACCGCTCGTTCACCGAGGCGGTCCGGCAGTGCGGTGACCTGCTGGCCAGCCTGGGGCACACGGTCGCCAGCGAGGATCCGGCCTATCCGCGGTGGGTCACGCCTGCGGCGATTGCCCGCTGGTTCACCTGCCCGGTCGCCGACGCGAAACCCTATCTGGCCGGTTCCCGGCTCGAGCGCCGCACCCGCAGCCATATCCGCGCTGGCCAGATCCTGATGCGCGTGAGCCCGCCGCGCGACACCGACCGGGAGCGGCTGCGTAGCGCGCTGGACCCGTTTTTCGAGCGCCATGATGTGCTGGTCATGCCGTCCCTCGCCCAACTATGCCCGACCGCGCGACGGCGGGGCGAGGAGGCGTGGCTGACCAGTGTGGCCATGTCACTCAGATTCGGCCCGATGACCGGAATATGGAATGTGGCGGGCTTTCCGGCCGCCAGTGTGCCGACCGGGGCCTTGACCGCCGGGCTGCCTGGGTCGGTGCAGCTGGTCGCCGGACCGGGCCGGGAAGGGGTGCTGCTGGCGCTGGCCGCCCAGCTGGAGCGCGCCCGGCCCTGGCCGCGGCACGCGCCCGCATACGATCCCGGGCAGCGGTGACCGCTCTCCTAGGTATGGGGGCGGGCCGAGAGTCCCAGGGCGAGCGCGACAGCGGTGCCGTAGGCAGCGGCTGAATGTGCCAGGCTTGGCCGGTGGGCCCGAGACCCGGTGAGACGCCCCAAGGCGTACTGGACCGGTTCGCGTCGCTGCGTCAGCACCAGCGGGCCGGACAGCGCTCCCCGCATAAGCCGCTGCTTGTTCTGCTTGCGCTGGGGCGCCTGGCGGCCAGCGGTTCGAGCGAGCTGCCGTGGTCGGCAGCCGAGCCGGCGCTGGCGGACCTCATCGCCGAGTTCGGGCCGCCTTCTCGGACCGGCCGGTCGCAGAGCGCGGCGTATCCGTTCACCCGGCTGCGCCGCGACGGGGTGTGGGTCCTTGACCAGGACGTGCAGATGGACCTGGTCAGCCCGCTCGCCGACCGGCATGTCGTCGGCCGGTTCGACGCCTCGGTAGAGGCGGCGCTGCGCGGCGATCCGTCGCTGCTTCGTTCGGCCGCTCGCGCCCTGGTGCTGAGCAATTTTCCGGAGACTGTCGCGCCCGACGTCCTGGAGGCAGCGGGCCTGGATCCGGCCGTCGTGCTGAGCACCGCGGACCTGTCGGTCGGCGCTCGCAGCGTTCCCGGCGAGCGTCGCCGGGATCCGGGGTGGCGGTCTGCTGTCCTGCAGGCCTGGGACCGGCAGTGCGCGTTCTGCGGTTATGACGGCCAGCTGGCCGGGGCAAGCGTCGGGATCGACGCGGCGCATGTGCGGTGGTTCGCCTTTGACGGGCCTGACGCACTCGATAACGGACTGGCCCTGTGCGTGCTGCATCACAAGCTGTTCGACCTGGGCGTGCTCGGTCTGGACGCGGCACTGCGGGTACGGGTGTCGGCCGTGTTCACTGCACGTACGGCTGCCGGGCGCGCGGTATATGCGCTGCAAGGAGTGGCATTGGCGCCCCGGCCTGGCACCGTCACCCCGGCCTCCGCGCATCTGTCCTGGCACGCCCGCCAGGTCTTCAAGGGCGAGCCGCTGAGCGCCTGAAACAGGTCCCATGGCAGTCAGTTTGTTTTGACAGTGGATCTTCTGTCAGTTTAAACTGACACTATGACCATCGAGGAGTCGCCGGGCGCCCGCCCTCCAGCCAACCCTGCGGTGGGGCTGCGCGCGGTGCTCGCGCTGCGAAGGCTGGCCGAGCGCGTTGAGGCCGAGCAGGTGGCCAGGGCTCGCGATCAGGGATGGTCGTGGCAGCAGGTCGCGGACGTGCTCGGGATGACCCGCCAGTCTGTCCACGCCAAGTACGGAGGAGCGCTCTGATGATCAGGCGACTGGTTGAGCACCAGGTCGCAAAGGCAAGAGACCAGCGTTATGGCGCCGATTACAACTTCGGTGCCACGTACTACGACGCGCGAGACGAAGCCATCAGGCGCGGGGATCGCACCATCGGCACCGAGCATCTGGTCCTGGCCCTGCTCGTTGACCCGGCTTCTCCGGCGGCGCGAGCAATCGGATGTGATCTCGCCTCCGCCCGCGCCGCCCTTGATGCGCTGGACGGCGAGGCGCTCTCAGCGATCGGCTTCAGGCCGGCGGTCACGGCCGGCCCAGTGGCGGTGCGCACTCGCGGCAGGCTGCGGCTCGCCCCTGCCGCTCGGGCGATCTTCACCGGTATCCCCGATGCCCGCCGGGACCGCCGGGCCGGCCTCGGGAAGGTGCTCAGTGCACTCATGGATCTGTCGCGCCCGGACCCAGCCGCCCAACTGCTCGCCCGATTGGGCGTGGATGCGGCAGCGGTAGGAGAACGCTTCGCCGAGTTCGACCGGAAGGCTCAGCCATGAGTGTCGCCATCGACCACGTCGGCATTCCGGCAGCAGACCCGGCTCGGCACGGGCGGTACGCCGTTCGGTAATGACCCCGAGGATCCTTCGAACGGGCAGACCGGCCGATCCGCTCGGGGGTCCCGGGCGGATCTACTTCCGCGATCCGAACGGGCACCTGTTCGAACTGTTCGTCCCGGCGAAGCCACCGGCTATCCGGAGTGCGCGGTCACCGGACTGGACGGGCCAGCCGGATAGGCGGCGATGAATATCGTCGCCTCGCTCGAATCGCGCGGCCATCGGTATGCGCGGCACCGCGTGCCGGCGGGCAGCACCAGCACCTCGCCCACGCCGAGCACGCGATCCGGCAGGTCAGTAGCTTCGAACTCGAACTTCAGCTGCCCCTGAATCACCAGGATCAGGTCAATCTCCTCGGCAGAGAACCAGTCCTCATCGACGGGCTCGCCCAGCTTGCTGACCCAGACCACCTCGATGCCTCGCCCGGAGAACATCGTCCCGACGTCCCCGAACGGCGTGGACCGGATCTGGCTGGCTTCCCCTCGCAGCACGTTGAAGACTTCCACCACGGCCTCGCTGTGCTCGTCGCTCGTCACGGGAACCCGAGTGTAGGGGACTCGTTCCGCTACGGCCTAGATATCCACAAGGCCGGCGATCATGGCTTTCCACAGGTTGATGACTATCACAAGCTGATCGGCGCTCGAGGGAATTGTCAGCGGAAATCGATAACATTATCGAAGAATTGACCCCGCGAGCTGACTGGAAGCTCCGCCCGTGACCTGGAGGACGACCCGGATGACCGCCAGCCCCGCACCCGGCCCGGACGACGAGCCGCGCCGCGACGCGCCGGAGGCGATCGCGGCGGGCTTTACGCACCGCGGCGCCGGCCAGCACGGCGCCGGGTTCGCCGCCGGCGGGGCCGCTGACGTGATGGCGCCCGGGCCGGAGCTGGCCGGGCTGGCCGCGGCCGCGCGGGCCGCGGGGCTGGGCCGGCTGGAGGATGATGAGCTGGCCGGGCTGGTGTGCGGGTGGCGGCGGATCGCCTCCTGGGCGGCGGCCGGGGAAGCGGCCGCGGTCACCGAGGTCGCCCGCCGCCGGGCCGCGGCCGGGCCGCGCGCGGCCGGGCACATCGATGATGAGATCGCCGCGCTGCTGACGCTGACCGGGCAGGCGGCCGGGCGGCTGACCGGTGTCGCGTCCGGGCTGGCCCGGCTGCCGGCGGCGTTCGCGGCGCTGGAGGCCGGGCGGATCGACTGGCCGCGGGCCGCGGTGATCGCCGAGGAGACGAGCTGCCTGTCCGGCGCGGACGCCGCCGCGGTGGAGGAGCGGGTGATGCCGGCCGCGCCGGGGCAGACGACCGGGCAGCTGCGCGCGGCGGTCCGGCGGGCGATGCTGGCCATCGACGCCGAGGCCGCCATTAAGCGGCGGAAGAAAGCGGAGAAAGACGCCCGGGTGGAATGCTGGGCCGAGCACGCCGGGACCAGCGCGCTGGCCGGGCGGGATCTCCCGCCCGCCCACGTGATCGCCGCCGACCAGCGGATCAGCGCGCTGGCCCGGTGGCTGAAGGCCCGCGGCGCCGGGGGCAGCCTGGACCAGCTGCGGGCGAGGGTGTTCCTCGCGCTGCTCACCGGCCAGCCCCCCGGCACCCTGCTCCCCGTCCCCCCGCCCCGCCCCGCCGCGTCCGGCACCGGGCCGGGCGGCGCAGCCCGGCCCGCCGGCCCGGCCAGCCCCCGGCCGGCCCGGCCAGCCCCCCGCCGGCCCGGCCAGCCCCCGGCCGGCCCCGGCCGGCCCCGGCCGGCCACCGGCGGGACCACCGGCGGGACCACCGGCGGGACCACCGGCGGGACCACCGGCTGGCCGCCGGGGCTGAGCGGCTCGGTGAACCTGACCGTTCCCCTGACCACCTGGCTCGGCCTGGCCAGCGAGCCCGGCGAGGCCGCCGGGCTCGGCCCGCTCGACGCCGGGATCTGCCGTGACCTGGCCACCGCGCTCGCCGCCACCAAGGAATCCCGCTGGTGCCTCACCCTGACCGGCCCCGACGGGCGGGCGGTCGCCCACGGCTGCGCCCCGGCCGGCCCGCCACCCCCCGGCACCGGACCGCCACCCCGGACCCCGCCAGCCGGACCGCCCGGCACCCGGCCAGCGGGACCGCCCGGAGCACAACCGCCCGGAGCCGCCCCGCCCGGGACCGGACCGCCCAGGGCCGGACCAGCCGGAACCGGACCGCCCAGAAGCGATTACGCCGGAGCCGGATCACCCGGAACCGGGCCGCCCAGAAATAGCCACGCCAGAACCGGACCCCCCCGGGACAGGCCATCCGCCAGCAGGCCACCAGGAACAAAATCCCCCGCCAGCGCAGGCTCCTGGCTGGCCGGCGCCGGGTGCTGGCTGGCCGGCATCCCCCTGGCCACCCTGGAAACCGGGACCTGCACCCACCCCCGGCAGACCACCGCCTACCGGCCCGGCCCGGCCCTGCGGCACCTGATCACCATCCGCGACCGCACCTGCTACTACCCCACCTGCCGCCGCCCCGCCACCCACTGCGACCAGGACCACACCATCCCCTACGACCAGGGCGGCCGCACCTGCGAATGCGACCTCGGACCCGGCTGCCGCCGCCACCACAAGGCCAAGCAAGCCCCCGGCTGGCACCTCGACCAGCCCGAACCAGGCCGCTTCATCCTCACCCTCCCCAACGGCCGCCAGATCACCACCACCCCCGGCCACTACCCCCTCCCATGACCCAAAGCCGCCAGACACCATCGCGAAAGACCCCGAGAGGACGACATCCACCCCTCTCGTACCAGGCAACGCGGCCCGGGCCGCGCGAGTCGGCCCGGGCCGCACGAGGGCTTGAGTCAGGCCACGGCCACCACCATCTTTCCGCCGGCGAGGCCGGCGTCCAGGACGCGATGGGCCTCGACGATCTCATCGAAGCGGAAGACCCGGGCAGGCCTGGCCCGGTAGACGCCTTTCTCAGCCTTCGCGATCAGGTCGGCCAGCGGGATCTCGGTGAGCGGGAAGTCGGCGCTGCCGAGCACGAATGCGCTGCCGTAGAAGCTCAGCTGTACTCCGCTGGGCAGGTCGGCGATCGGGTTGAACTCATCGACCGGATCCAGGCCGCCCAGGAAGCCAAGCTGGCAGACCCGGCCGCGCGGCCGGACGGTCTGCAGCGAGTCCCGCAGCACGGTGTTGCCGACCAGGTCAAAGACCAGGTCGACGGTTAGGTGCAGGTCGCTGGCCTGGCCAGCTAGCTGCCCGTCGTCGATGAGGACCCGCGCGGCCCCGATGTCGCGCAGCAGCGCGGTACGAGCCGGGTTGCGGGTGCTCGCGACCACCGTTGCCCGGGCGTCGGCCGCGACGTTGACGGCCGCCTGGCCGAGCGCGGAGGTGGCGCCGCGGACCAGCACCGTCTGGCCGGGCTCGATGGCGAGGTTCTGATGCAGCCCGGCCCACGCGGTCGCGTAGACCTCGGGCAGTGCTACCAGGTCGGTCCAGGACAGCGTGGTGCTGACCGGGACCACGTTCGTGGCCGGAACCGTGACCAGCTCGGCGTAGCTGCCGTTACGGGTCCTGCCCATACCGCCCAGGATGGCGACGGCCGGGGTACCCGGAGCCAGCTGGCCGCTTGGGTCGCTCTGCACGGTCCCGGCGCACTCGATCCCGGTGACCTGCGCGACTGGCCCGAAGCTCCCGTTTCGCATGTAGGTTTCGGCGTGATTGAGGCCGAACGCCATTACCCGGATGAGTATTTCTCCGGGGGCCGGCTCGGGGTCGGGCAGCTCGGCGGGCTTCAGCACGTCCGGGCCGCCGGGGGCAGAGATGATGATCGCTTTCATGTCGGATCCCATTCATGAGTGGTCGTTCAACTATTAGGCCGTTAAAGAGGCCACCGGGCGGTCCGGTGGCCAGGACGCGGTTAGGTCAGTTCAGGCCGGTGAAAGCGTTGTCAACGATCGCTCGCAGCACCTCCTCATCGGGATTGGCTTTGCCGACGACCATCAGGCCCTGGCTGGTTGCGACGAGCAACTTCGCCCGCCCGGCCGGGTCCACGGACGACCGGACTTCGCCGCGCCGGACCGCCGTCCGCAGCGCGGTAGTGAAGCACTTCTCCAGCCGGGCAAGATGCCCCCGGACCACGGCGGCGACCTCGTCGTCCTCGGCGGCCTTCTCGATCGCGCTGTTGACGAGCAGGCAGCCCTGCCGTCCCTCCGGACTGAGCAGGTCGCGGATAAGCCCGTCGAAGTAGGCACGGATCTCGGCGACCGAGGCGCCGGGCTCTTCGAGTGCGCCGAGCTTCTGAGGGACCACGAGCCTGGAGTAACGGTCCAGCGATCCCATCAGCAGGGCATGCTTGCCACCGGGGAACGCCCCGTACAGGCTGCCCGGCTTGACGCCGGTGGCCCGGACCAGGTCGTCGACCGACGTGGCTCGGTAACCGCGCTCCCAGAACTGGCGCATCGCGGAATCAAGGACCTGGTCGGGCTCGAACTCCCGTGGCCGTGCCATAGCGCCACTATAAGAGAACGATCGTTCAAGAATCAAGCCCGGCGAGCAGCCTTTCCAGCGCGGACGTTCGAGGCGCGCGGCCGGCGACTCCGTTCGGCTCTGCACGGGTGGGGGAGGTGAGCGCCGGCCTTTCGCGGGAACGCTCGAGCTGCCACCCCTGGCCACGCAGACGGACGTCAACGTAACGTTCTTTGCCACCCTGCTCCCCAGGACCGCGGGCATCGCCTCGACAGCGACCGTCGATGCCGAAGGCCGCCTGCTTGAACCGCCGGATCTGGAACGTGGCAGGGTGGCGGCGATTCCGGCGGCGGCTTGACGAGCCGGACGCCTGACGGAAACCAGTGGCGTCGGCTAACCGGCGCTTGATGCGGCCCAGATGTTGATGCCCGCCTCGACGGCCTGCAGATCGATGGCCGCGAGCTCCTCGCTGGTAAACGGCAACTTGCGCAGCGCGGCGAGGTTCTCCTCGAGCTGCGCCACGCTGCTCGCGCCGATCAGCGCCGATGTCACTCGCTGATCGCGCAGTACCCAGGCCAGCGCTAGCTGGGCGAGCGACTGCCCGCGGGCCTCGGCGATCTGGTTCAGCGCCCGGACGTGGGCCAGGTTCTCCTCGCTGATCTGGCCGACCGATAGCGAATCGTCGCGGCTGGCCCGCGAGCCAGCGGGAATGCCGCCCAGGTATCTGCCCGTCAGCAGTCCCTGGGCGAGCGGCGAGAACGCGATGCACCCGATCCCCTCGCGCTCCAGCACGTCAAGCAGGCCGCCCTCAATCCAGCGGTTCAGCATCGAGTAGGACGGCTGGTGGATCAGCAGTGGGGTGCCCATCTCCCGCAGTATCGCTGCCGCCTGGCTGGTGCGTTCTGCCGAGTACGACGATATTCCCGCGTACAACGCCTTCCCGGATCTGACCGCGGTATTCAGCGCGCCCATCGTTTCCTCGAGCGGGGTGTCGGGATCGAACCGGTGGCTGTAAAAGATGTCGACGTACTCCAGGCCCATGCGGGCCAGCGACTGGTCGAGGCTGGCCATCAGGTACTTGCGGGAACCCCATTCTCCGTAGGGCCCGGGCCACATGTCGTAGCCCGCCTTGGTGGAGATAACCAGCTCGTCGCGGTACCGGCGAAGGTCCGCGCGCAAGATCGCGCCGAAATTCGTCTCGGCCGAGCCGTAGGGCGGCCCGTAGTTATTGGCCAGGTCGAAATGAGTGACGCCGAGGTCGAACGCGCGCCTGATGATCGCCCGCTGAGTGTCCGCGGGCCGGTCATCACCGAAGTTCTGCCAGAGTCCGAGCGAAATCTCCGGGAGCTTCAGCCCGCTGCGCCCGCACCGCCGGTACCCGATCTGCTCATAGCGGCTGGCTGCCGCAACGTAGGTCATAACGGCAGTCTGCCATCACCGCAACCTCCCCAGGACCGGCATGTCGGCACTCCTGTTCCGCGCGGTTCATGTTCGCTGCTGGATAAGTGACGTGCCCCGACCGGGTGCGCCGTGGCACAGTCGGGGCATGCCGCTGTTCGTCCTGATCCATAGCCCATCGGTCGGTCCGTCCACCTGGATGCCGGTGGCGGACCGGCTCCGGGAGGCAGGCCATGACGTGGCGGTGCCGTCACTGCTGGCCGTAGCCGAGGGCGGCCCGCCATTCTGGCCGCGGGTGGTCGCGGCGGTAGCCGACGGGCTGCCCGGCAACGACGCTGACCAGGCACTGGTGCTGGTCGCCCACAGCAACGCCGGGGTGTTCATGCCGGTCATCGCGAGTGGCCTGATCCGCCCGGTGGCCGGTTCGATCTTCGCCGACGCCACGGTGCCCGAGTCCCGGGGCAGCACGCCGGTCGTGGGGGAGGAGTTCCTGCCGTTCCTGCGCGGCCTGGCTGACTCGGACGGGCGGCTGCCCCGCTGGACCGACTGGTGGGACGAACAGGATGTGGCACCGATGTTCGGAGCGCCGCAGGCCCGCCAGGACCGCCCGGTCATCACCGCCGAGCAGCCCAGGCTGCCGCTGGCCTACTACCACGAGCAGGTGCCGGCGCCCGTGGGATGGGATGATCATCCCTGCGGCTACCTGTTGTTCAGCCCGCCCTATGAGGGCCAGGCTAACCGGGCCCGCGAGCGGGGCTGGCCCGTCCGGTCGGTGCCAGGTGAGCACCTGCACCAGATCGTCGACCCCGATCGCGTGGCTCGTGCCCTGCTCGACCTCGCAAATACCGCATGATCATGACGGGCGGCGGCGGCCGACCCGGCTTGCGGGCCTGGGAGCGGGTTCGTGATCAAGCTAGTCTCTGACTGTGGAGCGGCGGCTAGCGTCCTACCAGCGGAAGCGGGACTTCGCGAAGACTCCCAGCCGGCTGGCGGGCAGCCGGCCGAGTATCCGGCTGGCGCCCGCCGGTTTGTCGTGCAACGCCACCGGGCGCGCAGGCTCCACTACGACCTCCGCTTCGAGATCGACGGGGTGCTGGCGAGCTGGGCGGTGCCGAAGGGCCCGACGCTGGACCCAAAGGTGAGGCACACCGCCATCCACGTCGAGGACCATCCGATTGAGTATCTCGACTTCGAGGGGGTCATCCCGGCCAAGGAGTACGGCGGGGGCGACGTGATCGTGTGGGACCTCGGGACCTGGGAGCCGCACGCCACCGATGATCCTGCTGCTGCCGTGGCTGCCGGCGAGTTGCACGCCGATGTCGACGGCCAGAAACTCCGCGGCCGCCTGGTCCTGGTGCGTACCGGCCGGGACCGCTCCGACAAGGATCAGTGGCTGCTTCTGCATAAGAATGATGACTACGCCGTCGACGGCTGGGATCCGGAGGACTACCCGAGGTCGGTGCTGAGCGGCCGGACCAACGACGAGGTGAAGGCCAACCCGGAGCGGATGTGGCGCTCCGATCTGCCAGCCTCGGAGGCGTCGGTCGCGATCGGCAGCCCCGCAGCCGGCGCAGGCGCGGCCAGCAGGTCAGGGGTAGCGTCCGGGTCGGCCAAGAAGTCCGGTTCGGGTAACGGGTCCGGGTCGGCGGTCAGGTCCAGGGCAGCAGCCAAGCACTCGGAGACGGCTGAGGGGCCGGGCACGGCTGACGGGCCGGGTGCGGCTGAGGGGCCGGGTGCGGCTGAGGGGCCTGGCGCGGCTGACGGGCCTGGCGCCGCTGCCGGGCCCGGCGCCGCTGCGCTGGACGCTCTTGACGCAATGGGGTCCGGTGGCACCTGGGAAGTGTTCGGCCGCAAGCTCCGGCTGACCAACCTGGAGAAGGTCCTGTTCCCCGCCCGGCCGGGCGAAGAGCCGGTGACCAAGCGTGAGTTTATTCGTTATGCCGCTCAAATAGCACCGGTCGTCCTGCCTTACCTGGCCGGCCGGGCTCTCAACATGCATCGTTTTCCTGGCGGGGCCACCACCAGTGGCTTCTGGCACAAGCAACTGCCCGACCATGCGCCAGCCTGGGTGCCGCGCTGGCACAAGCCCGACGCCGACCAGGGAAAAGCCACCACCTACCTGGTCGTCGACGAGGCGGCCGCGCTGGTATGGGCCGCCAACTTCGGCGCGCTTGAATGGCACGCCTGGACCGCCCGCACCGCCGACCCGCTCCGGCCGACCTACGCGCTGTTCGACATCGATCCCGGTCCGGCCACCTCGTGGGACGACATGGTGGTGCTGGCCCGGCTGCACCGGACCGCGCTTGAGCACCTGGGCGTCCGGGCCCGGCCGAAGCTCACCGGCCAGCGGGGGATCCAAGTCTGGGTACCGGTCAACCCCGGGCCTAGTTTCGAGGAGACCCGGAAGTGGACCGAGCAGGTGTCAAAGACCATCGGCGCGGTGGTCCCCGAGCTGGTCAGCTGGAGCTGGGAGGTAACGGAGCGACGCGGCCTGGCCCGTCTGGACTACACCCAAAACGTTCATAACAAGACGCTCGTTGCCCCCTACAGCCCCCGGCCCGCGGCGGGTGCGCCGGTATCCGCTCCCATCGACTGGGACGAACTCGACGATCCGTCCCTGCGATCGGATACCTTCACGATCCGCACGGTGCTGGAGCGCGTGGCCGAGCGAGGTGACCCGTTCCGCGGCGTGCTGCCGCCCGGCCAGGACCTGCCCGCCGTCCGCTAGCCAAGGCACTTCCGCCAGCCGACGCCCGTCCGTGAGCCGTGGCGGGACGCATGCGCGAGATGCAGTCGGGTAACTGGTAGTTTCCAGCTCAGCTGCGGAGAGGGCAGGCCGTGAGTTATGACGGGTACGTGAACGAAACCTCGGCTCGGCTGAGCCTGGCGCTCGAGGCCGAGCTCGCCGAGGCCACGGAACTCCGGCACGACCTGCACGCCCATCCTGAGCTGTCGGGGACCGAGCAGCTGACGCGCCGCTTGGTGCTGGACCGCCTCCCCGGCACCGAGATCACGGAGGTAGCCGACACCGGCGCCCTGGCCAGGATCGGCGGTCCGGGCGCAGCCATCGCGATCCGGGCCGAGCTCGACGCGCTTCCGATCAAGGAGGCCACCGGCGCTCCCTGGGCGGCGGGTAACGGGGTAATGCACGCGTGCGGGCACGACGTTCACCTGGCCGCAGTGGCCGCGGTGGCCAGGTCCGTGCACCGGGCGGGCGGTCCGATGCCGTTGCTGGTCGTGCTGCAGCCGAGGGAGGAGACCTACCCGTCGGGCGCCCGGGATATGACGTCGGCGGGCGTGCTGGCTCCGCATGACGTCCGGGCCATGATCGGTGCCCACGTTCAGCCTGTGCTGCCCGACGGCCTGGTCTCCTGCGACGGCGGCGTGGTGAACGCAGCGGCCGACGAGTTCGTGGTGACGATGCGCGGCCGTGGCGGTCATGCCGCGTATCCGCACCTCACCGCCGACCCGGTTCTCGCCCTGGCCCAGTTCGCCTTGAGCGCGCAGCAGATCGTCAGCAGAACCGCCAACCCCATAGTCCCGACCGTCGTCACCATCGGCTCGGTGCACGCCGGGGACGCGGCCAACGCGACGCCCGAGGTCGCCACTGCGCGAGGCACCTTGCGCACCATGTCGCAGGCGCAGCGCCCGCTGCTGCAGGAGCGGCTGGCCGAGATCGCCACCGGCGTCGCGATGGCCCACGGCTGCACGGCGGAGGTAACGGTCCTGCCAGGAGAGCCGCCCCTGCGCAATGACGCGCGACTCGCCGAGGTGACCAGCCGCCACCTCGCCTCCCTCGGCCTTGGCATCGGGGGCCCGCTGCACTCGTGCGGGGCGGATGACTTCGCCTACTTCACCGAGGTCATTCCGGCGCTGATGCTGTTCGTGGGGGTCGGAGACGGCAGCTCCATGCGACTGCACGACCACGGGTTCCTGCCCCCGGACGACACGGTCAGGAATACGGCGCGGGCCCTGCTGGCCGGTTATCTGGCCGCGGCTGAGATCTTCGGCGGGCCCGCCTCGACTCCGGCGCGCGGCTTAGCTGGGGCGCGGGCTCAACTGGGCGCGGGCTCAGCTGGGGCCTGCGGCGGCCCGGTCTGCCGGTAGCCTGTCCGGCGTGCTTGAACAGGTCAGCGTCATCCGCTACGTGACCCCGCTGCGGGAGGGAGGCTCGCTGCCTGCCCTGGTCGAGGCCGACAACTTCGGGACGTACGTGATGAAGTTCCGCGGTGCCGGCCAGGGGCCCAAGGCGCTGGTCGCGGAGATCATCGAGGGGAACTCGCCCGTAGGCTCGGCCTGCGCGCGCCAGAGGTGGTCCTCGGCTACCTTGACCCGCGCATCGCGAGCAGCGAGCCTGATCCGGAGATCCAGGATCTGCTGCGCGCGAGCGACGGGCTGAATGTGGGGCCCTCCGGGATGTGGGCCCTCCGGGCCGGTCAGGCAGAGCCCTCCGGGCCGGTCAGGCAGAGCCCTCCGGGCCGGTCAGGCAGAGCCCTCCGGGCCGGTCAGGCAGAGCCTTCGATGCTGACGTTGTAGACGGTGGCCTGGAAGGTGCCCGAAGCGTCAGGCGGCAGCTTGGTAAACCACAGAAGTACATAACGGGCGCCGCGCGCTGGTGTGGCGAGCCGGAGGTCGACCTGCGCGCCCGCGTCGGTTACCTGTGCCACGGCATGGGTGTCGGTGATCGAGGCGGCTGCCGTCCCGGTGCGCACCTGGAAGTCGGCGCCTGGCAGGCCGCCGAGCGTGATCTTCAGGCCGGTGATCGTCACCGGCCGGCCCATATCGATGAGCAGCCCGGTACCTGGTTTCAGGTTTCCGAAGGCGGCCGTCGTGTACCAGGCGGTGTGCCAGGCCGTGGCCGGGTTATCGTCGATCGCCTGCTGAGCCAGCTGGGCACTGCCCGGGCCCTGGCTGTTGCCGTACGGATCAAAGGTCGCTGCGCTGACCGGGATGAGGATGTGTGCGGCCTGCTGCGGTGCGTGACGCGCGGGCGCCGTGACGGTACGGGCCGCGGGTCGCGCCAGCAGCCAGCCGCCGACCGCGCAGCCTGCGAGCACGAGCAGAACAGCCACGACGCGCAGCACCCTGGCCAGCGCACTAGGCGCTGTGGCGGGAGAGGCCGGTGTAGCGGCGGAGGCCGGTGTTGCAAGCGGGGCTGCAGGAGGCGCCGCTCTGGCAGAGGCAGCAGCTCTTGCAGACGCGGCAGTGGCGGCTGTGGCCGTGCCGGGAGGGGCTGTGCCGGGCGAGGCTGTGCCGGGCGACGCTGTGGCGGGCGACGCTGTGGCGTCACGGCCTGTGCCGGGAGGAGCTGTGCCGGGAGGGGCTGTGCCGGGAGGGGCTGTGCCGGGAGGGGCTGTGCCGGGAGGGGCTGTGGCGGGAGGGGCTGTGGCGTCACGGGCTGTGCCGGGAGAGGCTGTCGCAGGAGCTGTGGCGGCAGGGGCTGCGGCGGCTGGCGGGGTGTCCGCCTGCAGCGGGCCGACGGGGGCGACCACTGACCCGATGGGGGATATGCCGTCCGGGGCCGTATCGGCCAGCGCTGGGCCGACGGGTGAGCCAGCGTGCCTCCGGTCCGACCGTGCCGTGCCCGGGCTTTTTGCGCCGGGGCTTTTTGCGCCGGCGCGCCTCGTGTCGGAGCGTGCCGACCCGGAGCGTGCCTGGCCTGCGGCTGACCGTCGCCGCAGGCCAGGCGCCCTGCGCGTAGGCGCGACCGGCGATCTGCTGGGCGAAAGGGTCCGCCCCACCGCCAGGCTGAGCGGCTGCGTGACGCTGAGCGCCTGGCCGAGCGACGCTGCCCGAGCGCTGATCCCGGTCGCGGCCAGCGCCACGGCTAGAACGGCCGGGCTGAGGATCGGCGGCCCGTCATCGCTGGCTTCCCCGAACAGAGCCCGGCAGGTAATCGCGTCGACCTCGCTGGGCACGTTGGTCCGCAGCTCACGAGGGCGGACCGGGCGCCCGGCAGAGCGCGGCGCCGGGGGCAGGCTGGTCTGCTCCGCACCAGGCCAGCAGCCGGTAAGCGCGGCGTACAAGAGGCTGGCCAGGCCCCGGGTGTCAGCTCGAGCCGCGTCGTCGGCGGCCATCTCAGAGAACTCAGTCCCGGAGACCTCAGTCCGGGGGAGCGCAGTTCCGGGGAGGACAGTCCCGGGGAGCGCAGTCCCGGGGAGCGCAGTCCCGGGGAGCGCAGTCCCGGGGAGCGCAGTCCCGGGGAGCTCAGCGCCGTGTGGTGCGGTCCCGGCGAGCGCAGCCGCGGTCGCCAGCCCGACGATCTTCACCTCGGAACGGGTGCTGCACCACACGGAATCCGGGGTCAGGCACAGGTGAGCCAGCCCGGCCGCATGCGCAACCGCTATGGCGCCAGCGGCATCGGTAACAATCTCAACCGCACGTTGGGGGTCGAGGGGCCGGCGGCGAGGACCTCGTCGAGACGCTCGCCCGTCGGCCACTCGGAGACGATGTAGCGATGCTCTGGACTGTCATCGGCATCGAAGATCTGAACCAGACGGCGGTCGTTCAGCTGGGATGCGGCGCGTGCGGCCGCCACGACCGGCCCGAGCCGGCTGAATCCGGGCACGAACGTCCGCACGGTGACCGCACGGGCCAGTGCCTTGTCGGTTGCCTTCCACAGCGAGGATCCGCCCTCATCGCTCAGCCGTTCCTCGAGCCGGTACCGGTCAGTTAGCCGCGTCTGGCCGTCCCTCGTCCGTGCAACGGCGGAGGCCGGCCTGGCGTCATCGGCGGCCGGCCCGAGATCGTTGGCGGCCGGCCCGTCATCGGCAGCCGGCCCGGCGTGATCGGCGGTCGGCCCGGCGTGATCGGCAGCCGGCGGGGGGTCGGCGGCGGGCCCGGCATCATCAACAGCGGGCCCGGCCAGGTCAGCCGCGGGCCCGGCCAGGCCAGCCGCGGGACCGGCCCGGTCAGCCGCTAGCCCGGCGGCTTCCGCGGATAGTTGCCGATCCAGACGGCCCTGTCGCGCGGCCACGCCGACTAGCGGCGCGGACGACTCAGTGCCGCTCCCCGCTGCTCCTCGCGCCATTGCCGTCCACCCCTCGCACATACTCAGCAAACCGCTGAGCCTACCGAGGTAATAGAGCCCTTGGTCCCCGCACTGGCCATCGACTCGCCGCGGCAATTGCCGGCGAAGGCCGGGCCCTACCTGCGACCTGCAACTATAGGTTATTCGATCATGACCGAAAGCAGCCTCCGCGCCCGGCGCGGTTAGGCCCCGAGCGCCCGCAATGCCGCGGCCGTGCCCTGGTCGGCGGGGTAGAAGGACTCGATCGCCAGTTCCTCGACCGTGACATCCATCGGGGTCCCGATGACGGCCGTGATGCTGAAGAACGACAGCTCATGACCGTCGTGCCGGTAGCGCAACGGGACCACCACGTCGGTCTGGCGCGGCGGCTCGCTCTCGCCGCCCGGATAGCCGCTTAGCTCCGCGTGCAGGTCGGCCAGCCGGGCGTCGCCGGTCGCGGCCACCTGACGGCGCAGCCTGGCCAGCAGGTGGGCGCGCCACTCCGCCAGGTTGACGATGCGCGCCGCCATGCCGTCGGGGTGCAGGCTCAGCCGCAGCACGTTCACCGGCGGCTCCAGCAGCCAGGCCGCCGCGCCCGCGGTCAGGTACCCGACACTTGAGTTGCCGTCGACCAGCTCCCACCACCGGTTCACCAGCACAGCGGGATAAGGCTGGTGCCCGGCCAGGACCTGCCGCAGCCCGGCGCGGACGGCCGCGAGCTCTGGTTCGGCCAGGCCGTGCTCGGGATAGGCCGGCGCATAGCCGCCCGCCAGTAGCACCCTGTTGCGATCGCGTAACGGTACCTCCAGCTGCTCGGTCAGTCGCAAGATCATCTCGCTCGTGGGCCGCGACCGTCCGGTCTCGACGAAGCTGAGGTGCCGCGCCGAGATGTCGGCCTGAATGGCCAGGTCCAGCTGGCTCAGCCGGCGGCGCTGGCGCCATTCGCGGAGCAGCTCACCGGCCGCGCGGCCGGTCGGGCGGGTTGCCATAACGCTCACGCCGGCGAGTCTACGAACCCGGCCGCTGCGCCGCGATTACGTGCGAGGTAACGAGGTGGCATTACCTCGCACGTAATCGACACCATGACGTCCATCGCGCAGGATCGGTGCCGTCGACAGAACGGCGCCCGACCAAGAAAGCAGGCGCCCGACCAAGAAAGGCAGTCCCATGCAGGAAATCATCGAGCGCTACCTCGCCAGCTGGAACGAGACCGACCCAAAGATCCGCCGCGGGCTGCTGGGGGACCTGTGGGCCGATGAGGCCACCTACGTCGACCCGCTCGGGACGGCAACCGGCCGCGACGAGATCGACGCGACGATCGTCGCCGCCCAGGCCCAGTTCCCCGGCTTCACTTTTACGCTGGCCGGCCCGGTCGACGCGCATCATCGCCAGGCCAGGTTTACCTGGGGCCTCGGGCCGGCCGGGGCGGAGCCGCTCGTCGTGGGCTTCGACGTCGCCGTGGCCGACCCGGACGGTCGGCTGGCAAGCGTACTCGGCTTCCTCGACAAGGTCCCGGCCTGAGTTCCGGCCCCGAGCCGAGGCGCCGTTCCCGAGCCGAGGCCCCGTTCCCGAGCCGACGTCCCGTAGCCAGGGTCCCGGTCCTGAGCCAGATTCACCCGGCCCGCGCTCTTGGACCGCGACCTGATGGATTCGGGAATCGGTAAGGAATTCCCGTATCAATTCCCGAATCCATCAGCCTGCAGCGAGTTCCGTGACGCGCCAGGAGTGGATCAGCGCCAGAGATCTGCTCACCGCATCCTCGGCAGCCGCATACAGGTCGGCCTCACTGATGGTGCGTCGTTCCAGCGGGGAACGATGGGCCGCCAGTAAAGGACCACGCCGGTTCGTTGAAGTTGATCAGCGGCCATGGCTGGGTGTGGGCGCATTTCCCGGCGACCCGGTGCGGGATCGTGGCGGAGGCCGGGACGAAGTACCGGCCGAACGCCTGGTCACGGTCGTACTTGCGCGACCGCCGTCAGCCGCGGCAGTCCGGCGTGGTCGGGGGCACGTCCAGCGCGGGATTGCGGTCGAAGAACCCGAACGGCTTCAGCCAGAACGAGACGGTGTCGACCGGCATGACCGGCCAGTCCTCGGGCCGGGGGATGTGGTGAATACCGAACACGTACCACAGCACCACGTCGGTGTTCTCGATGGAACGGTCCTGCGCGGTCCAGCGGGGCAGCCCGCTGTCGGCCTCGCTGAGATTGGGAAACTCGCCGCACGGCCAGCGCTCGTCCTGGCGGTACGGCGTGACCCACAGCGTGTGCCCGATGACCGCAGCCCGCTGCAGGACCGGAGAAGACGGGTCCAGCATGGCCGGGAAGGAGCCGCCGGGCACCAGCTTGTACCCGACCGGGGTGCCGAGCCCGTTCCTGACGTTGTCGTTGACGATTTTCCAGGTCTTCTGGGTGTGCCAGTCGTAGTCCTGCTGGCCCGCCGCCTCGCTGCGAAGCGGAGTCTCGCGGATCATCAGGCCCAGGCCGTACGGGTCGTCGGCGCTGGCGGGCAGCGCCTCCGACTGCGCCGCGTAGACCGTGTTGGCCCGGCCATCCACGTCAAGGTCGAGGCGGGCCACGATGAAGTGCTGGTGGAAAGGCGCATAGGTCCGCTGGTCCACCAGCGTGCCGAACGGTGGCTGGCGCCCGTCGGCGAAATAGGAGGTGACCAGGATACCGGTGGCCCGCACCTCGCACTCGATGTTGCCGTCCTGGTAGAGCCGCCAGTACACCAGATACTCGTAGTTCGCCACGGTGACCTGGAACGACACCACGAGCCGCCGGGCCCGGCGGACCTGCGCGCCGGTCAGGTGATCCACGTGCTTCCAGCCGATCCCGTTGTCCTCCTCGTGGATGCAGATGGCGCGCGGGATGGTACGCGGCTGGCCGGCCGAGTCGTGCACCACCGCGTCGAGGTAGGTGATCTCGCCCAGGCAGTCGCAGCCGTGTTCGAGCGAGGCGGTCATGAAGCCCAGCCCCCACTCGCCGATGTCGAACGCGGTCCGGCGGTAGTGATCGCTGGTCGGATCCCGGTAGGGCACGACCATCTCGGCGAACGACAGCCGGTGCGCGACGGGACGCAGGCGCCCCGCGTCGCGGAACCCGACCTCGTGCAGGACCAGGCCCTCCCGGTAGTTGAAGCCGAGCCGCAGCTGCCAGTTCTGCCAGGAGAGCAGCCGCCCGTCGAGGGCGAACGAGACGCCCTCCGGCTGGCTGATGTCGATCGGGCGCACCTCGCGCAGCGGCATCGGGAGGAACTTGGGCGCGTACTCGCCCATCACCTCGGGCGGCTCGATGGCGGTGCCAGTGCCGGAGTTGTCTTCGAGCTCGAGCAGCGTCATCTGGTCGAGATCCACGATGGGGTGCAGCCCGCTGACGTGATGCGCGTAGGGGTTGCCGTCGTCAGTGCCCCGGTACCAGACGTCCGACCAGCCCAGTCGCAGGCCGTGGTAGCGCGGGGGCACGAGCGCGGCGCCGTAGGCCCATACGTCGGTGAGGATGCGGTCCCGGTCGGTCATCCCCCGCCGGGCCAGTGCCGCAGCCAGCTCCGGATGGTCGCGGAGCATCTCGTCGCATTCGTGCCACTCGTCCAGCGTCATGTTCGGCTGCTCGCCGGGCAGCAGCTCCTCCCAGGCGGTGACGGTGTCATCAGCCAGCGACACCACCGCCCGGTAGGCCTGGCCGTCATCGCGGTTCCAGCAGACGGCGACCGCCTCGCGGGCCGGTCCACCGTGCGCATCCTTGGCCGGTTCCCTGAGCGCGTCCCCGGCCGGTGCCCTCAGCGCATCCTTAGCCGGTTCCCTGAGTTCTATCGAGGCGAAACGCCATCGCGCGCCGACCGACCGCTCCCGGCGCAGCGCCGACGCGACCTGGCGGAACTCTTCGGCGGTCAGCGGGTCGAGCGGATGAGCCTGCCCGCCGACTGCGGAAACGTCCCCGGACGGTCGTGACGTGCTCAACGATGCCTCCCGATGAGCTGCGACCAGGCAGCCCGGCTCAGTCCGACGAGCGTAGCGGGCAGGCCGGCCTGGCCGACGCCGCCCGCTGACGCGGCTACCGCGTGCCGCCGGGCCGCCGACGCCAGATCAGCCAGCCAGTCCCGCCGATGACGACCACTGCTCCGGCAATGATGCCAGCGATGGCGCCAGAAGAAATCCCTCCGGTGCCGGCCTTTGACTGGGTGTTGGGGCTGGGCGCCGGGCTGGCGGTGGGGGTCGGCACCGGCGTGGCGGAGCCGCCTGACGACGATGCGGTGAAGGCGACGACACGGTCAGCGGCCGGAGCCAGCAGCAGGCCCTCGCCGACACTCGGAGTAGGAAAATGGTTGGCCACTGCCCCGATGGATGCCTGCTGCCTGACTTTGCCTGTCACCGGATCGAGGCCGTACAACGTGCCGTTCTGCCCGATCGTCCAGACCAGGCCCGCGGCGACGATGGGCGGCCCGCCGCCCGTTCCCGAGTTCCACGCCAGCGCGACCGCCGGCCGGGACTTGGCGACCCGGACCGCGATTATGCCCGCCAGGCAGGGCAGGTACGCCGTGGTCCCGACCACTGCCGCGCCGCCGTCGATGTCGCTGCCACACACCTGCCCGGTCGCTGCCTGTTGTCCGCCGATGCCGCCCAGGTGCGTGCCGCTCAGGAGATAGACGATGCGGGACTTGCCGGTCAGCAGCACCTGGCCATCAGAAAACAGCATCGGCACGGTCGACATGTCCAGATCGCTGGCGTTGTTCGCCGCCCAGCTGGTCGGCGCGAAGAACTGCAAGCGCCGGAGCGACGATGAGAGCTCCAGCGCCGCGTCACTGTTGTCGTAGGCATGGCCAGCCGAGTGGACCGAGCCGTTCCCGGTGCTGACCCAGATGTGGCCGCTGCTATCGACGGCTGGTGCTGCCCCGCCCATCCAGACCGCTCCCTGCGACTCGCCGGATCCGGCGTCGACCGTGAAGTCCGCCGGCGGGCCGCCGGTTTCGGGGACCGCCACCACCCGGCCCCGGTAGGAAGCGCAGTCCCCGTAGTTGCCGCCGAAGCCGAACACCACCCGGCCGGCGTCCAGGTTCAGGCCGGTGCGCTGCAGCAGCGCCGCGGGGTCCGCTCCGGCCGGGTCGACGTCCTGGCTCATCTCGCGCCTTCCCGAGCTGGTGCTGAGGCCGACCAGCAGGTGCGCGGGGCTCCCGTGCAGCAGTTCGTCTGCTACCACGAAGATCTCGTGTCGGGAGGGGTCGATGACCGGCGTACCTGTGATGCCCACGGTGGGCGAGATGTCGCCGCAGGGCAGCGATCCCGATGGCACCGGGGTGCCCAGATGCGACGACCACAGGACCGCGCCGGTGCCGGGGGCGAGCGCGTACACCGTGTCGTTCTCGGTGGCCACGTAGATCCGGCCGGACGATACCAGCGGCTCGCCATAGATCTCGCCATCGAGAGCGGGTGAGGTCCACGCGCGGCGGCTGGTGTCCACCGCGCGCACCGAATACACCACGCCGCTTCCGGCCGCGTCATGGTGATACACGGTCCAGGAGCCCGAGCCCGAGATTGCCGCCGCGCCGGCCGGGCCGCTGGCCATGACCCAGATCACTGATACCCAGATCACTAAGGTCAGGCCCAGCAGCCGTGCCCACGACCTGCGCTGCCGTGTTCTCATGGCAGCATCATGGCGCAGCGGCCTGGTCAGGCTCCCCGGTTGCCGTCGATCGTCAGCTCGACCCGCTCGTCGTAGAAGCACATCAGGCCAGCGATCTCCGCAGCCTGCGGAATCGGGTTCTCGTAGCTCCACACGAGATCGTCATAGACTTCTCCGCCCGCCTGCACCGACCAGTACGAAGCCTGGCCTTTGAAGGGACAGGTGGTGTGCCGGTCGGTAGGGTGCAGCAGCTCCGTGCGGATGTCGTCCCTGGGCAGGTAGTAACGGGTCGGCAGTCCGGTCTCGTCCAGCAGGACAGGCCGATCCGATTCCGCCAGCTTCACCCCGCCCAGGGTGACCTCTATATGGAGCGCGGCAGGAGTAGTCGTGATCTTGTGCCCGGTAGCCATGTCCGTGCCAACCGAGGGACGACCCCGATGATTCCGGTCTCAAGCCCGATGATTCGGCCCTCAAACCGTTGCGTCAGCTCGCACCTGTACCGGATTTGCTGGCCGTATAACCGACATTTCGGAGGGTTCTGGCCTCAAAATCCGGTACAGGTGCGTCTTGAGCGCCCGCTGACGGGACGGGTTTGCGGGCACTCGCCGGGTCAGCTCTCCTGGTGCTTCAGGTGGACGGTGACGGTGGTCACCGACGGCGCCAGCGTGACCGTAGCGCCGCTGGCCCGCCACTACCCGCGCCCAGCTCGGCCTAACACGGGCAATTCAGGTCAGCCCGACTGGTAGCAAGCCGTGAAACGGGGTCGCTGAAAGTTGTCGGCGTGATAGTGGTGACGGATGGTAACCCGTGGCAATTGTCATGGTTACGTTATGAGAAACGAACTCGGCCGGCGCACCGGAGTGATGCGACGATAAGGCCTATGGCACCGACTACCAGCTCTGGTTACTGGCAGGGATCACGGCTGACGGGCAACGGGCCGCCGCTGGCCATTGGCCTGAGGGGGGTGCGCAAGAACTTCGGCCCGGTCGAAGCGGTGCGGGGCATCGACCTGGAGATCTCCTCTGGTGAGATCGTCGCGTTCCTCGGGCCCAATGGCGCGGGCAAGACCACGACCATCGACATGATCCTGGGATTGTCCAAGCCCACCGCGGGGGAAGTGTCGGTGTTTGGCATGCACTCCCGGCAGGCCATCGCTCACGGGCTCGTCTCCGCGGTGATGCAGACCGGGGGCCTGCTCAAGGACCTCACCGTGGCGGAGACCGCCCAGTACACCGCGAGCCTGTTCGCGCATTCCAAGCCGGTGCCGGACGTCCTGGCCCGGGCCGGCATCACCGGCATCGCGGGCCGCAAGGTCGGCAAGTGCTCGGGCGGCGAGCAGCAACGGCTGCGCTTCGCCATGGCCCTGCTGCCCGACCCGGAACTGCTGATCCTCGACGAGCCCACGACCGGGATGGATGTCGAGGGCCGGCGCAGTTTCTGGGCGGCGATCAGGCAGGACGCCGAGGAGGGGCGCACCGTGCTGTTCGCGACCCACTATCTCGAGGAAGCCGACGCCTACGCCGACCGAATCATCCTGGTGCGCCACGGGCAGGTCGTCGCCGACGGCACCGCGGCGGAGATCAAGGCGATGGCGGCAGGCCGGACGGTGCGCGCCACGCTGCCCGGTGCTGACACCGATGCGCTGCGCCGGATACCCGGAGCGGACAGTGTGGAGGTGCGCGGTGACACGGTCCTCGTGCACTCCAGCGACAGCGATGCGGTAGCCAGATTCCTGCTGAGCAGCACGCAGGCCAAGGACCTGGAGATCACCGCCCGCGGCATCGAGGACGCTTTCATCGCCCTGACCAGCGACGACAACGCCACCAGCAGTGCAGGAGTGACGCGATGACCACGTCGGCCCGCCTCCCGGACCTGACCGCCCGCCGGGCCCCGCGCATGGGCGGCTTCAACCTGACCGTGCTCAGGATCGAGGTGCGCCGCCTGCTGCGCAACCGGCGCACCCTGCTGTTCGCGACGATCGCGCCCGCGTTTTTCTTCCTGATCTTCGGCCTGAACGCGTCCTACGTCCATGAGCGCGCCGGGCACGGCAACGTCACTGCGTTCGTCATGATCAGCATGGCGCTCTATGGTGCTGTGCTCGCGACCACCAGCGGAGGCGCACTGGTCTCGATCGAGCGCGCCGTCGGCTGGAGCCGCCAGCTCCGGCTGACCCCGCTGTCGCCGCCGGCCTACATCGCGATCAAGGTGCTGACCGCGCTGGTACTCGGGCTCGCCTCGGTCATAGTCGTCTACGCGGTCGGGGCCATGACCGGCAAGCCGTCGATGCCGGGCTATCTGTGGGTCGCTACCGGGCTGTGCGTCTGGATCGGCTCGCTGCTGTTCGCGGCGTTCGGCTTGTTCATGGGCTATCTGCTGCCGACCGAGAACGTCATGCAGATCCTGAGCTTCGTGCTCATCCTGTTCGCCTTCGCCGGCGGCCTGTTCATCCCGCTGAGCCAGTACCCCCACGTGCTGCAGACGCTCGCCAAGTTCACCCCGCTCTACGGCCTCAACGAGCTGACGCATGCGCCGCTGCTCGGCGTCGGCGTCGACATCGTGTGGGTCGCCAACGTCCTGGCCTGGCTGGTGATCTTCGCCGGCGGCGCGATGTGGCGGTTCCGCAAGGACACCGCACGGGTCTGAGCCGGACCCGGCGCCAGGGCTGGCGTCAGCTCACCGGATGCCGGACGCGATGGCAGCCTCGAAGCGTTCGAGCACTTCCTGGTCGCCCGTGCGCTGTACCGGGGCCGCTGATGGCCGGTGCCACAGCCAGCAGTCCAGGTCCGCCGCGCTCCCGCTGACCGTCGCGGCCGCCGGCAGGCCCAGATCCTGACTGGCGGCCAGGATGGCAGGCTCGTCATAGGCTTTCTGGTCGCTTGGGTCAGTGCCGGTGAACCGGCCCAGCGTGACCAGCCACGAGTCCGCGGTATCGGTGGCCCGGAGCCGGAGAGGCTGTACATCGCCGGGCGTGAAGATCCCCCATCCCGGCAGGGGGCCGTACATGACCCGCAGGATCTCGTCGACCCCGTCGGCGCTCAGCTGCGGGTCCATGGAGGTGCGGTCACCCGCGGTCAGTTCGGCGTCGACCCGGTGGATCAGTGCCTCGTGGGCCTGCCGCCTGCGGATGAAACCGGCCGTGTGGTCCTCCGACCACGTCCAGGCCGGGCTCTGTGGCGGCGTCGCGGCCAGGATCTCCTGCAGGTCATGGCTCGCGCGCTGGTAGAAGTCGGCCAGGGCGGCGCGGCTGTCCGGGCGGGCCGGCATGACCCGCTCGGCCTGCTCGCCGGTCATCCCCTCGCGCACGACCGTGCCCCAGAACCACTGCACCTCTGCGAGGTGCCACAGCAGGTCGTCGGCGTTCCAGTCCGGGCACGACGGCACCCGCACATCGGGCGGGACGTCATGGAGAACCTCACCGAAGCGGGCGGAGTCGGTGGCGAGATGAGAGAGATAGTCCAGATTGATAGCCATGCGGCGGAGGCTACCGGCGGCGGCCCGCGGCTCGCTGGCAGACTTGAGGAGTGCCAGCGGAAGAGACGGAGGCGAGCGAGGTCACCGCGTTCTGGCGGGCGCTCGGGCTGCCCGGCCTGGTGGACGTGCACACGCACTTCATGCCGGCGAATGTGCTCGCCAAGGTCTGGGCATTCTTCGAGGCAGGCCGGGCCGCGGTCGGGCAGGCCTGGCCGATCGTTTACCGGCAGCCCGAGGAGGATCGGCTGGCGCTGCTGCGAGGGTTCGGCGTGCGCAGGTTCGGCGCGCTGCTGTACCCGCACAAGCCCGGCATGGCGTCGTGGCTGAACTCCTGGGCGGCCGATTTCGCGGCCAGGAACCCGGATGCGCTGCACAGCGCCACGTTCTTCGCCGAGCCCGGGGCCGACCGCTATGTTGCGGAGGCGATTGGCGCGGGCGCTCGCCTGTTCAAGGCTCATCTGCAGGTGGGCGGCTACGATCCGCGCGATGAGCTGCTCGAGCCGGTGTGGGGCCTGCTCGCCGAGTCGGGGGTACCGGTGATCGTGCACTGCGGCTCAGGCCCGACGCCAGGGCGCTACACCGGCCCCGGCCCGATGTCGCAAGTGCTCGCCCGCCATCCCGCGCTGGTCACGATCATCGCCCACCTCGGGGCGCCGGAGTACGGCGATTTCCTCGGCCTCGCGGAGTGGCATCCCGGCGTTCACCTCGATACCACGATGGCCTTCAGCAGCTTCCTGGAGCGCCTGGCGCCGTTCCCCGCCGACCTGCGGCCCCGGCTGGCCGCGCTGGGTGACCGCATCCTGCTGGGCAGCGACTTCCCCAACATTCCCTATCCCTACCTGCACCAGCTGCAGGCCCTGGAACGCCTCGGGCTCGGCGCCGAATGGCTGCGCGGCGTCTGCTATGAGAATGCGGTCCGGCTGCTTCGGCTGTGAGCCCGCGATTCACGCTGAATCTGGCCGAGGAACTCGGCGTTCGAAGCGGTCTCGCGGGTCTTGTCCAGGAGCAGCTCGATTGCCTGCTGGGCGTCGAGCTCGGCCAGCACCCGGCGGAGCCGGCCGGTGACCGCAAGTTCCTCGGCCGACATCAGCAAATCCTCCCGGCGGGTGCTGGAGGGCGTTACGTCGATGGCCGGGAAGATGCGCTTCTCGGCGAGGTCGCGGCGCAGCCGGAGTTCGGAGTTGCCGGTGCCCTTGAACTCCTCGAAGAACACGTCGTCCATCCGAGATCCGGTCTCCACCAGTGCGGTGGACAGGATGGTCAGGGAGCCGCCATTCTCGATGTTGCGGGCGGCGCCCAGGAATTTGCGCGGCGGGTAGAGGGCGCTGACCGCGACCCCGCCGGCCAGGATGCGGCTGTTTGCCGGGGCGGCCAGGTTGTAGGCGCGGCCGAGCCGGGTGATGGAGTCGAGGAGCACGACGACGTCGCGGCCCAGTTCGACCAGGCGCTTGGCCCGCTCGATGGCCAGTTCCGCGACCGCGATGTGCTCGGCCGCTGGCTGGTCGAAGGTGGCGCAGATGACCTCACCGCGCACCGATCGCCGCAGGTCGGTGACCTCCTCGGGCCGCTCGCCGACCAGCACCACCATCAGGTGGATCTCCGGGTGATTAGCGGCGACAGCCGCGGCGATCGCCTGCAGCACCATGGTCTTGCCTGCCTTCGGCGGGGAGACGATCAGGCCGCGCTGGCCCTTGCCGATCGGGCTGACCAGGTCGATGATCCGGGCCGTCGGTGAGCCGCCCGCCGACTCCAGGCGGAGGCGCTCATTCGGGTACAGCGGCGTCAGCTTGGCGAACTCGGGGCGATCCTGGGCGTCGCCGGGGTCCCGGCCGTTGACAGCGTCGACGCTGGCCAGCACGGCGTTGGCCGCGGAGCCGGTGTTCGCCGCAGAGCCGTTCGCCGCGGAGCCGTTCGCCGCGGAGCCGTTCGCTGCAGAGCCGTTCGCTGCAGGGCCGGTGTTTGTTGCGGAGCGGTTCGTCCCGTAGCCGTTCTTCGCTGCCGTGCCGTTCTTCGCGGCGGAGCCGTTCTTGGCCGCCGCGCCGCCGGAACGGCCCTCCCGGGCGCTGCCCTCGACGTAATCACCTGCCCGCAGGCCGTATTGCCTGAGCAGGGCGACTGGCACCTGGATGTCGTGCCGGCCGCGCTGATAGCCGGAGACGCGGACGAACGCTGAGTTGCCGGCGACGTCCAGGATCCCCGATACGGGGATCGTCACGTTTTGGCGGGTTTCCGCGGTGCGCGGCGGGGCCGCGCGTGGTTCGGTAATGGTTGTCATGGGTTTCCTTTCGGGAGAAATGCCGTGGCTGGGCAGGTCATGGAAAGCGGTGCGCAGGCACAAGGGCAGGCCAGGAAAAACGCAGCGCTTAGTTAACGAAATTCGCGTGAGCACCCGCGATCAGGGTGCAGACACCACCAGGGCCAAACCGGCACCTAGATAACCGCTCTACGTCAGTACCCGGGTCTTTCCGGGGACGGAGCCCTGCGAACCCTCTCGGCGAAAACCTGCCCAGCGAACGAGCCCGGCCCGTACGGGCGGGAAATCACCTAGCCCGACTATATACCGCAACACCGGAACAGTGGCAAGTCATTCCCCGGTACCGGAGACTCATTCCCCGGCACCGGAGACCCGGCCCGATGCGACCGGCGCCACGGGGGCAGGTCACCGATCTGGTCGCTTCCCGGAAGGCCGATCTGGTCGCTTCCCGGAAGGCCGATCTGGTCGCTTCCCGGAAGGCCGATCTGGTCGCTTCCCGGTAGCTGGCGCGACGCCCGGAACCTCGCGCGGCCGCCCCGGCGCCCTGGCCGCGGCCTGATGGATGCGGGAATCGGTCAGGATTCCTCTGATAAATCCGGCAATTCATCAGGTGGTGCGGCCGGTCCTCCCGGCCCGGCTGGTGACATCTGGACCAGAGTGACACAAGCGGTTCTGGATACCAGGGTGGCGCTGGTGAGCAGCGGTGGGCGACGCCAGCGCAGCGCCGGACCGCCGCCGGTCAGCTTCCCCCCTCGGCGCGCTCGTTCTACCTGCAGGTTTCAGCCAGGTACCGAGACGCGAAGCGGGCGGCCATGGCTCGCTTGCCTAATCAGGTCCGGAATACTGTCGCTGCATGAGCGAGCTGCTGCCGTTGTTTCCGCTTGGCACTGTGCTGTACCCGGGCCTGCTGCTGCCGTTGCACATCTTCGAGGAGCGGTACCTGCGGCTGGTCCGCGATCTGCAGGCCGGACCGCACCCGCAGCGGTTCGGCGTCATCGCCATCCGCAAGGGCCGCGAGACGGGCGTGGACGGCATCTCCGCGCTCTATGAGATCGGCTGCACGGCGACGCTGCGCCAGGTAACCGAGCTTCCGGACGGCCGGTTCGATCTGATGACCGTCGGCACCCAGCGGTTCAGGCTCGCTGAGCTTGACCAGTCGCAGCCTTACCTGCAGGCCCAGGTGGACCTGCTGCCTGAAGACAGCGGTGATGAGGCGGCCGCTGCCGGAGCGGCGCAGGCCGTGCAGGCGGCGTTCCGCGGCTACCTTGACGTGCTGGCCGCCCGGGGGGCAGCGGAGGTTAGCGTCAATGACCTGCCCGACGAGCCTGTGCTCCTTTCCTATCTGGTGGCCTCCTCGATGCTCATTGACCTCAGTGACAGGCAGGTGCTGCTGGCCGAGCCCGACGCCGTGCGCAGGCTGACGGCCGAGCGGGCGCTGCTGTCCAGGGAGACAGCCATGCTGCGCTCGCTCGGCTCGGCCCCGGTGCCGGGCCTGCGGAATTCGCCTTACAACCCGAACTGACCAACTACGGACCGGACCGGGCCGGGCTGTAGCTGCGCCGCTGCGTTCAGGCGCGCAGCGCGACGGCAGAAACGCGGAATGCCAGCTGGGCGGCCCGAGCGGCGCCACCAACCCCGAGCAGCTCTTCGCCGTGGGCTACCCGGCTTGCATCCAGAGCGCGCTGGGTGTCGTCGGCCGCCGCCAGCATGTGGACACAAGTAACTCTCTGGTCGAGGCAGACGTCACCATCGGCACCATCGAGGGGGGCGGATACGGCCTGGCCGTCCGCGCCGGGCTAAACGGGCGGTGGCGAGGGCGAGGTCGGCGAGGGCGAGGGCGAGGTCGGCGACGGCGACGGAGAGGTCGGCGTGGGGGAGGGGGACGGCGAGGTCGGCCGGGGAGATGGCGAGGTCGGCGACGGAGTCGGCGAATGGTGCGTCGGGCGGGGAGACGGCGATCCGCTGTCGTGCGTCGGCGCTGGCGAGGGGGACAGCGTGACGGGATACGTTCGCGGCACCGGCAGCACGCCGGCCGGGGCCGGGGACAGCCCGGGCACCTGGGGAACCTGAGTGCGCCCGTGATGGCGTGCTGGGCTGGTCCGGGCCGGGCGGGGTGAGACCGCTTCGGGCGAGCCCGGCGAGGACGCGGCCGGCGTGCCCCGCGCCCCCGCCGCCAGGTCAGCAGCGGTCCGGCCCGAGCCGGCCGATGGCGACGAGGCGAGCTTGCCGTACCAGGCACCCGCCCCGGCCAGAACGACGAGCAGTGCGGCCGCGGCCGCCATCGTCCGCCGTGAGATGCGCCGGGCGCCGGGCTGGTCAGGGAATCCGTCGGCGCCGAGCTGGCCGAGCCCGGGCACCCCGGGCGGGTAACCGCCGCGCCCGGTATCGGCCGCCGCCTTGACCTGCGGCCAGAGCCCGGCGGGGGCCGCCGCGACCGGCATGAGGCCGAGGAGTTCCGGGCCGAGGTCCCGGGTTCCCCGGCGCTCGGCGCACCGGTCACAGGAGCGGATGTGCGGAGTAAGCCTGCGCCGGAGCTGAGGGGTCAGCGGTGGCGAAGCCGGATCCCAGTCCCCGAAGAACCGCTCCAGCGTCGGGCAGGCGGCCCAGCCATAACCGACGCACACCACGGCGGCTACAGCGGCCGACTCCTCGAACCTGGTGCCCGCGCCCGACAGCAGGCCGCGGGCGCGGCGGGGGGAGACGCCGAGCACCGCGGCTAGCTCCGTCTCGTCGAAATCGTGCCGGAACGCGAGCCTGAGCATCTCCTGGTCGCGATCCGACAGCGCGTCCAGCGCCGCGTTCATGATGACGAGCGTCTCCGGATCGAGCATCCCGTCGCTCGCGTCAGGGGTCTCGAGGCTTGCGGTCTCGGCCTCCGCGGCGTCCGCCTGCTCCTGCGGCGACCGGCTGGGAGCGGCCGGGCCGGACTCGCGCGAAACCCCGTCCAGGCAATGTCGGCGGGCGATCGAATACAGCCAAAGCCGGAGCCGGCGTGCGTCCTGCAGCTTGTCGATCTCCGCCCGGGCCGTGCTGAAGGTCTCCTGCACGGCCCGGGCGGCTGCCGCCGGGTCCCGCAGGAGGCCCTCGCAGTAATCAAACAAGTAGGCCATGTGCGTCTCGCGCACGCTCGCGAGCAGCTGCTGGCGGGTGCCGCGTGACTCGTCGGCCATGCGCCGGGCTCCGGTGGACCCGCCGCCGGATCCGACCGACATGGGACCTCCCGTCCGGCTGCAGTTCCCCGGCGGAGACGGGCGCCATTGACTGTCACCTAACCTGCCAATATCTGGCCGCCCCCGCAAGACGTAGCAAGAGCCTATCTAGCGGCGGCGCCCGGCGGCCGATGACGTCCCGTCCCGGCCTCGAGCCTGCGCAGGGCCGTGACCAGCAGATCGACCTCGCTCCTGGTGTTGTACATGGCCAGCGAGGCCCGGACGGCCGACTCGAGTCCGTAGCGGCGCAGGATCGGCTGGGCGCAGTGATGGCCGGCCCGGACCGCAATTCCCTCCTTGTCGAGCGCCGAGCCTGTCTCCTCCGGGGAGCAGCCGTCGAGCACGAACGTGAGCACGCTGGCCTTCTCCGGTGCCGTGCCGATCAGGCGCAGGCCAGGCACGCCCTGGAGCTGGCCGGTCGCGTAGCCGAGCAGGTCGTGCTCGTAGCGCGCGATGGCGACGATGCCAATCTTGCTGACGTAATCCAAGGCGGTGCCGAGCGCGACCGCGTCCGCGATGCTGCCCGTGCCTGCCTCATATCGTGCTGGCGGCTGCTGATAGGTGGTCCGTTCGAACGTGACGTCCCGGATCATGTTCCCGCCGCCTTGCCAGGGCGGCATGGTCTCGAGCACTTCCGGCTTGCCATACAGCACGCCGATGCCGGTCGGCGCGAACACCTTGTGCCCGGAGAACGCGTAGAAGTCGGCATCGAGCGCGGTTACATCGACGGGGAGGTGGGCGATGGCCTGCGCCCCGTCGATGAGCACCCGGGCGCCGACCCGGTGCGCGGCCGCGGTGAGCTGGCCCACCGGCACGATCGTCCCCAGTACGTTGGACACGTGCGAGACCGCGACCAGGCGGGTGCGGTCAGTGAGCAGGCCGGTGTACGCTTCCAGGTCCACCTGGCCGTTCTCGCTGACCGGGATGATCTTCAGCTTCGCCCCGGTCTGCTCGGCGAGCTGCTGCCACGGCACGATGTTGGAGTGATGTTCCAGCTGCGAGATCACGATCTCGTCGTCCGGGTCGATGTAGCGCCGCCCCCAGGCCTGCGCGACCAGGTTGATCGCCTCGGTCGCGCCCCTGGTGAAGATGACGCTGTCCGCAGACGGCGCCCCGATGAAGCCGGCCACGGTCGCCCGCGCGCTCTCGTACGCGTCGGTCGCCCGGGCCGCGAGGGCATGCGCGGCGCGGTGGACGTTGGAGTTCTCATGGGCGTAGAAGTAGCCGAGCCGGTCAATGACAGCCTGCGGCTTCTGCGTGGTCGCCGCGTTGTCCAGCCATACGAGCTGCCGCCCGTTGATCTGCTCGCTCAGGATGGGGAACTGCCTGCGGATCGCTTCGACATAAAACGGCTGCGGCGGCCCGGCCGGGAACTCCGCCGCTGGTGCGGCGGCCGGCAGCGGGTAGTCGATGAAGTAATAGCTGGGCACCGAAGCCTCGCTGATGCCCGGCAGCGCGAACGTGTGCCCCAGCCGGTCCGGCCTGGCCGCTGCGGGGCCAGGAAGCTGGCCGGCCGGCTGCACGGCAGAGACGGCCGTGGCCGGCTGCACGGCAGAGACGGCCGTGGCCGGCTGCACGGCAGAGACGGCCGTGGCCGGCTGTACGGCAGAGACGGCCGTGGCCGGCTCGACCGGCCAGGCCGCACCGGCGGACTGGACGGCCGGGGAAATGTCGGGCTGGACGGGTGGCACCGGAGTGGCCAGCTGGACGGCCGGGGCCGGCTGGCCCGGCAAGGCGGCGAAGATCTCGTTCGCCAGCCGGGTCAGCGTTGCCTCGTCGGGCAGCCACGCCGGGACGCCGCCCACGCCGTCACCGGTAGGTGTGGTCGTATTCATGGAACTTGCCCACTTCAACCTTGTCGAGCACGGCCAGCGCGTCGGGCGTGAGCACCGCGAGCGAGCAGTACAGCGAGATCAGGTACGAGGAGATGGCGTTGCGGTTGATGCCCATGAACCGTACCGACAGGCCGGGCCCGCGCTCGCCGGGCAGGCCGGGCTGGAAGAGGCCGACGACGCCCTGCCGGGCCTCGCCGGTTCGCAGCAGCAGGACCTGGGTCTGCCCCTTGACCAGCGGCACCTTGTCCGACGGGATCACGGGCAGGCCGCGCCAGGTGATGAACTGTGAGCCGTACAGGCTGACGGTCTCCGGCGGAACCCCGCGCCGGGTGCACTCCCGCCCGAAGGCGGCCACGGCGGCCGGATGGGTCAGGAAGAAGGCCGGTTCCTTCCAGACCTTCGTGATCAGCTCGTCGAAGTCGTCCGGGGTCGGCGGGCCGGCGATGGTGGAGATGCGCTGCCCGGCGGCGGTGTTGGCGATCATGCCGTAGTCCGGGTTGTTGATCAGCTCGCTCTCCTGGCGCTCCTTGATCGTCTCGATGGTCAGCCGCAGCTGCTCGCCGATCTGGTCGTACGGGCTGCTGTAGAGGTCGGAGACCCTGGTGTGGATGTCGACCACGGTCGAGACCGAGCTGAGGAAGTACTCGCGCGGGTTCTCGTCATAGCCGACGTAGGTCTGCGGCAGCTCGGACTCGTCGCGCGGCGGGCAGGCGATCTCGACGTCTTCCGGGTGGATGACCCGGTTCAGCCGGTAGATACCCGCCTCGACCGGCACCCACTGCAGCAGGCGGGTCAGCCACCGGGGCGTGATCGTATCGAGCTGAGCGGTGGTCTTGGTGGCATTTGCCAGCTGGCGCGCTGCTGCGTCGCTGAGAGCCAGATGGATCTGGTCGTCGTTAGGCATGGCTTTTGCCCTTTCCATAGGTCGATACCATGGTTATGACGGCTTTTGTGCGGAAGGCAGGGCCAGAAGTCACTTTTTTCGGGGGGTATTGCAGGGATTAGCGGGACATGGGCCCCTGCCCCGAGCGGTGACGACCGGCGATCCTGCCTTCAGGACTGCCGGCGGCGCTTTGCCACAACGCGCGGCGCCGGCCAACGGAGGGAAGGGGCTGGCCATGAGGATCGCTGAGGACGTTACGGAGCTGATCGGGAACACGCCGCTGGTGCGCCTGCGGCGGGTGACCGACGACGCCGGCGCCCAGGTCGTGGCGAAGCTGGAGTCGTACAACCCGGCCCACAGCGTGAAGGACCGGATCGGCGTGGCGATGATCGACGCGGCTGAGCACGCCGGGCTGATCGGGCCGGACACCGTCATCCTGGAGCCCACCAGCGGCAACACCGGAATCGCGCTGGCCATGGTCTGCGCGGCTCGTGGCTACAAATGTGTGCTGACGATGCCCGAGACGATGAGCAAGGAACGGCGGCAGCTGCTGCGGGCCCTCGGCGCTGACCTGATCCTCACGCCCGGCCCCGACGGAATGCCCGGCGCCATCGCCAAGGCCGACGAACTCGCCAAGAGCGACACGCGGTACTTCGTGCCGCAGCAGTTCGAGAATCCGGCCAACCCGGCGATCCACCGGGCGACCACCGCCGAGGAAGTCTGGCGGGACACCGACGGCGCCGTCGACATCTTCGTGTCCGGGGTAGGCACCGGCGGGACCATCACCGGCGTGGGCGAGATACTCAAGGAGCGCAAGCCATCAGTGCGGCTGGTCGCGGTCGAGCCCGCCGCCTCGCCGGTTCTGTCGGGAGGAAAGAAGGGACCCCACCCGATCCAGGGCATCGGAGCGGGCTTCGTTCCGGCCGTCCTCGACACCGACCTCATCGATGAGATCGTCACCGTCGGCAACGACGCCGCCTTCGAAACCGCCCGCCGGCTGGCCAAGGAGGAAGGCCTGCTCGTCGGCATCTCCTCCGGCGCCGCGGTCTGGGCCGCGGTCCAGCTGGCGCACCGTCCCGAGAACGCGGGCCAGCTGATCGTGGTCGTGGTGCCCGACTTCGGCGAGCGTTATCTCAGCACGCCGCTCTTCGCCGACCTCGGTGACTAGCGATGAAGGGCGCCCTGCGAAGTGACCTCCGGGCGGCCCGGGAGCGGGATCCGGCCGCCCGCAGCACCGCCGAGCTCGTGCTCTGCTATCCGGGCGTGCACGCGGTGTGGGGCTACCGGGCCAGCCACTGGCTATGGCGGCGTGATCACAAGCTGCTCGCCAGGGTCTGCTCCTCCCTGGCCGAGATACTCACCGGAGTGGACATTCACCCGGGCGCGCAGCTCGGCCCGGGGCTGTTCATCGACCACGGGACCGGCGTGGTCATCGGCGAGACGGCCGAGATCGGCGCCGACGTGACGATCTACCACGGCGTCACGCTCGGCGGCACCAGCCTGGAGCGCGGCAAGCGGCACCCGACCGTGGGCGACCGGGTGACCATCGGGGCCGGCGCCAAGGTGCTCGGCCCGATCACGATCGGCCACGACAGTCGCATCGGGGCCAACGCGGTGGTGGTCAAGCCGGTGCCGCCCGACTCGGTGGTGGTCGGCGTGCCTGGTCAGGTCGTGCACCGCAGGAAGCCCCGCGCCGCCTCCGCGCCGCCCGACCTCAACCACAGCCTGCTGCCGGACGTCGTGGGCATGAGCCTGCACGCCCTGCTCGTCCGGATCCAGGACCTGGAAGCCAAGGTCGACGGCGTGGGTGCCGCTGCCCGCCCGCACCCGGCCACCTCCGAGGTGTGGTACGAGCAGGACTTCTCGATCTGACCGGGCCGCCGGCCCGTCGAGCTGACTCGCGGCGGCTGAGGCACCGCCCTGGGTCGCGGTAGCACGGGCGGGCTGATAGCCGTCGATTGTCGGATCGCCCGCTCACGCTACAATCACCCCATGTCACCGGGCGCTGGTAAGGCTGGGCACGCTAGCAGGCTGGGCCCGTTGCACATCCAGAGCACGCCCTCGCTGGTCGCCGCGAGGATCCGGGCCGGCATCTTCGGCGGCGCCTTCCGTCCGGGCTCTCAGCTGAACGAGGTCGAGCTGGCCGGCGAACTGGGTGTCAGCCGGGGCCCGATCCGGGAGGCGTTCCAGCGCCTCATCCAGGAGGGCCTGCTGAGGGCCGAGCGTAATCGCGGGGTCTTCGTGGTCGCTCTCGATTCGCGGAGCATCCGGGACGTCTACTTCGTCCGCGACGTGATCGAGCGGGCCGCCGCGCTACGGCTGGCCGCCCACCGTGACGGGGAGGCCCTGGAGAAGCTGGAGAAGGTCCTGCGCTCGATGGAGCTGGCCACTCCGGGCAGCGACTGGCCAGATCTCGTCGCCATCGACCTTGAGTTTCATCAGTCCCTGGTCGCGTCGACCGGCAGCGCCCGCCTGGTCAGGGCGTTCGAGCCGATCTACGCGGAGACGAGGCTGTGCCTTTCCTACCTTGAGCCGCATTACGAGCGGCGCCGCGATGTCGTCAGCGGGCACCGGGCGATCTTCGAGGCGATCTGCTCCGGCCAGGATCCCGGGCTCATCGAGCGGCTGGTGCACGAGCACATGACCGACAGCGCGGAGCAGCTCAGCGCGCACGCGCACCAGCTCAGCGCGTGAGACGCTGCTGCCAGGCGGCCGGACGTTGACCGCCCGGGGACCGGCGCGGCGCCGATGACCTGGATGGGCAGCGAGGCGGGCGTGGATCCGGCCCGCGTCGCCCGGCTGATCGCCTCGGAGCGGGCCCGCTTCGCTGCCGCGCATCCCCGGGCGCTGCAGTCCAGGGACCGCGCGGAGCACACCATGCTCTACGGGGTCCCGATGAACTGGATGACCCGGTGGGCCAGCCCGGCCCCGATCGTCGTGGCGCAGGCTCACGGCGCGGAGGTCGAGGACATCGACGGCCAGCGCTACGTCGACCTGTGCCTGGGCGACACCGGCGCGATGGCGGGCCACGCTCCCGGCCCGGTGGTCGACGCGGTGGCCAGGCAGATGGGCCACGGGGCGACGTTCATGCTGCCCACCGAGGATGCCACCTGGGTCGCGGAGGAGATGTCACGGCGGTTCGGCCTGGCGCGCTGGCAGTTCTGCCTGACCGCGACCGACGCGAACCGGTTCGTGCTGCGCCTGGCCAGGCAGATCACCGGCCGCCAGCTCATTGTCGTGCACAACTGGTGCTACCACGGCACGGTCGATGAGACGCTGGCCAGCCTAGATGCATCGGGGGTGGTGATACCGCGGGCCGGCAGCGTAGGCCCGGCGGTGGACGTGTCGGCCACGACGCGAGTGGTGGAGATCAACGATCTCGACGCGCTCCGGCGGGCCCTCGCGGATCGGGCGGTAGCCTGCGTCCTGGTCGAGCCGGCCCTGACCAACATCGGCATCGTGCTGCCCGATCCTGAGTATCACCGCGAGCTGCGGCGCATCACCAGGCAGACCGGCACCATGCTGGTCATCGACGAGACGCACACCATCTGCGCCGGCCCCGGCGGTTACACGGCCCGCGAGGGACTCGAACCGGATTTCCTGACCATCGGCAAGACGATCGGCGGCGGCGTACCGGTCGCCGCCTACGGGATGAGCGCCGACCTCGCCGCGTCGGTGACGGCGAGTACGTTCTGGCCGGAAGCCGACGTGGGCGGGATCGGCGGCACGCTCGCCGGGAACGCGCTGTCCTTCGCGGCGGCCCGCGCGACCCTCGGGGAGGTCCTCACCGATGCGGCGTTCGAGGCAATGGAATCGCTGGCCGTGCGGCTCGCCGAGGGCGTCCGCTCCGTCATCGCCGAGATGAAGGTTCCCTGGCAGATAACCCGCCTCGGCTGCCGCGCCGAGTACCTGTTCCGGCCTGATCCGCCGCGGACCGGCGCGGAGGCAGCCGCGGGCGGCGACGACGGCCTCGACGGCCTCATTCACCTCGCGATGCTCAACCGCGGCGTGCTGCTGACGCCGTTCCACAACATGGCGCTGATGTCGCCCGCGACCACCGCTGCCCAGGTGGACCTGCACAACGCCGCTTTCGCCGAGATCGTGAGCGACCTGCTGGCCTGACGCCGCCTCACCCGGTGGCGGGATGCGGCAGCTCGACCGCCTCGCCCGGCCCGAGCTCGGTGATCTCCTCGCCGTACGACAGCCGGATCGGCGCCTGCACGCCAGAGCGCGCCGACACCCGGACCTGCTTCCCGGTGACGCGCAGCGTCAGCAGGTGGCCGCGGTAGCGCATCGTGAACTCCAGCACGCCCAGCTCCTCGGGCCAGTTGGGATTCAGCCGCAGCGTGTCGCCGCGCATCTCCACCCCGGCGAAGCATCGTTGCAGCACGTCGACTGAGCCGGCCATCGCCGCCAGGTGGATGCCCTCGGCCGTGGTGCCGCCCTGGACGTCGTCGATGTCGCTGTTCAGCGCCTCGAGAAGGTAATCGAGTGCCTGCTGCCGGTGGGCCCGGGCCAGCACCCAGGCATGCACCAGGCTGCTCAGGGTGGAACCGTCGGAGGTGCGGGCCAGGTAGTAGTCGACGGTCTGGGGAATCACGTCGGGATTAAACGGATAGCCCAGGTGCTCGAGCAGCTCACCGAGTTCATCCGCCGAGAGCAGGTAGAACAGCATCAGCACGTCGGCCTGCTTGGATGCCTTGTAGCGGTTCGGGGAGTCGTGCTCGGCCTCCAGCATCCGGTCAAGCCTGCGGATCTCGCCGAATCTCGCCCGGTAGCCGTCCCAGTCGAGCTCATCGAGTTTCTCGTAGCCCTCGAACTGGCTGATGATCCCGTCGTCGTGGAACGGCACGAAGAGCTTGGCGGAAACCTCGTCCCAGCGGCTGATCTCCTTCGCGGTGATCCCGAGCGCCTCGATAAGCTGGACGCGCCGCAGGTCAGGCAGGATCGTCAGGACATCGCGCGCGCGCAGCAGCACCCACGCGGCCATGATGTTGGTGTAGGCATTGTTGTCGATGCCGTCCTCGGGGGCGGACGGGTAGCCGGTGTGGAACTCGTCGGGGCCCATGACCCCGCGGATCACGTACCGGTCCCGTCCGTGGTCGTAGACGGCGGCGCTGGCCCAGAAGCGGGCGATCTCCAGGATCATCTCCGCCCCGTAATAGACGATGAACTCCTCATCGCCGGTGGCCTGGTAGTGCTGCCAGACGTTGTAGGCCACCGCGATGTTCACATGACGCTGCCGGTGGGTCGTGTCGGGCACCCACCGGCCCGAGATCGGGTTGAGATGGATCCGCTGGTTTTCCTCCCGCCCGTCGCTGCCCGACTGCCAGGGGTACATCGCTCCCGAGTAGCCTGCCTGGCGCGCCGCCCAGCGGGCCTCCGCGAGCCTGCGGTACCTGTAGCGCAGCAGGGTCCGGGTGACCAGCGGGAAGCGCAAGTTGAGGATCGGGAAGACGAACAGCTCGTCCCAGAGGATGTGCCCGCGGTAGGCCTCGCCGTGCAGTCCGCGCGGCGGGACTCCCACGTCCAGGTCGACGATGTTCGGGCAAACCGTCTGCAGCGTATGGAATAGGTGCAGCCGGACGATGCGCAGGGTGTCGTCGTTGTCCTCGAGCTCGAACCTGGACCGTTCCCACAGCCGCGCCCAGGCCCGTACGTGCCGCTCGAGGACGTCGTCGAAGTTCCCCGCCCTGGCCAGGAGAGTGGTCGCCGCCAGTCCGGGCTCGGAGATGGATCGGTCGCGCGAGGTGTAGACGGCCACCAGCTTGTCGATGGTGACCGGCTCGTCCGCGGCGACGTCGATGAGGAGGTCATGGGCGATCCAGCCGGGCTCCACCGCTAGGTTGCGCTCACTGCATACCACGCGATCACCAGCGAGCACGCGGGTCCTCGCGGCTTCCGCGATGCGGATGTGCGACTGGGTGGTCTCGGCGACCAGCAGCACGGTCTCCTCGTCGGCCGCCTCGGCCAGCAGCGGGCGCAGATGACGGCCGGAAAGCTTGCGGTAGCGCTCGACACCGGTGTTCTCGACCGTGCCGTCGAGCGCCGAGCGCACCTCGATCCGGCCCGACCAGTCCTCGGCCACGATCGTCGTCTGCAGCCCGCACAGGTGCTCTTGCTCCATGTGCACGAACCGGCGCTGGGTCAGGCGGGTGGTCCGGCCCGCCGCGTCCCGCAGTCGCACGGCCCGGGTCAGCACCCCGCGGCGCAGGTCGAGTTCCTGCCGGTGCGCCAGCACGTCGACCGCTTCCAGGCCGAACCAGGGGCCGCCGTCGATCCTGAAGGTCAGCGGCAGCCAGTTGGGCAGGTTGACGATGCTCTCGTTCTCGATCGCCTGTCCGTCCACGGTGTCGCTGAGCCGGTTATAGCAACCGGCCGCGTAGGTACCCGGGTAGTGGACGTCGTCGGCGCGCGACTCGGGCGCCGCCCCGCGGGTAGCCAGGTAGCCGTTGCCCAGGGTGCACAGAGTCTCCCGGCGGCCTTCCTCGTCCGCGTTGAAGTCCTCGTAGCTGAGCGACCAGGCAGTCACGGTGCCTGCTCCGTCCGGTCACGGTTGGTCACGGTGATCATCCGGCCCCCTTGCCGCCTGGAACGGCGAAGGCCGCCGTCCTCGCCGCGTTCAACTGGTGTTGGCCTATCGTCCGTCTGGCCTGACCGCCGCGTAAGAGCCAAAAGTCCTGCTAGCGCCTACCCGCAAGTACCGCGGAGCGCGTGTCTATTAGCTGGCACTCGGGCCATGAGGTGGGATGGGCCTGTGAGCGATACCTCTCAGGTCACTGACGATCAGGCGGGCTCCAGGCTGGAGCTGGCCGCCGACGGGCACCTGGCCGAGCTGCTCTACCGGCGTAACGGCAGGCGGCTGGTGCTCCTGCACACCAGCGTGCCCGCCGAGCTTGAAGGGCGCGGCATCGGCGGTCAGCTGGTGCGGGCCGCCGTCGCGAAGGCAGCGGATGGCGGCCTGACCGTCGTGCCGCTGTGCCCGTTCGCCAGGGGCTGGCTCGAGCGCCATCCGGACGTCGTGACCAGGGTCAGCGTCGATTTCGGCTGACCGGGCCCGGGGTGGGAATCTCAGAGCCAGCGCTGACCTGTCGGCCTGCCTGGTAGGTGCTGGATCGGGTAGTTTATTGGCCACAACTCGTCATTTAGGTTGAAACAGCAGGTCAGCATGTGCTGCCCTGTTTAAGGGCTGCGCGATCCCTTTGCGCGCCCTCTGGGGGTTGGGCGCATGAGCGAAGACAGGCTCGGTCAGCCGTTGCCGCGGCGGGTGCCTGATGCCAGCGGTGGGCTGACGCCGCGACTGCAGCTGGAGCAGTCTGCGTCCGCCGCACGGCAGCCTGCGTCCGCCGCACGGCCCGCGTCCGCCGCACGGCAGGCCGGGTCGGCTGCCCTGCCGCGCCGGGTACCTGGCGCCAGCGATGTGCCAAAACCACCACGGATTCCCCTGCCGGTCCTGCCCGCCTCGTTGCTCGACCGCGTGCGGGCCGCTGCGGCCGCACCACCGGCGCAGGCATCGCCCGCCCAGAGATCGCCAGGCCCAGGCAGCGCCAGGCCCAGGCATCGCCAGCGCGCGCCAGACAGCGCCGGGGCAGGGAGTTGCCCCGGTAGTCGGCCAGGCCGCCGCCCAGGTCTTTAGCCCAGCCAGACGCGGCGGCGCCGCACCGGAGGGCGGGCCACAGCGAGATCAACGTGACCAGCCGCCAGCGGCAACCGCGCCCGCCCCTGCGAGGCCGGTCGCCCAGGTGCCGCCAGCCGCGAGGGCGTCGGCCGCGGGGACGGCCCCCCCAGCGGTGAAGACGCCGCCGTCGGCGACGGTGCCGCCACCGGAGACGGTGCCGACCGCGGGTAACGTGCCGTTGGCGGCCCGGGTCCCGCTAGCGGCAACGGTTTCGCCAGCGGCCCATGCTCCGCGAGCGGGGACATTCCCGCCAGCGGCCAAGGCGCCAGCGGCGAAGGTCCCGCCGACGGCGAAGGTCCCGCCGACGGCGAAGGTCCCGCCGACGGCGAAGGTCCCGCCGACGGCGAAGGTCCCGTCAGCGGCCAAGCCCCCGTCAGCGGCCAAGCCCCCGTCAGCGGCGAAGGTCCCGCAAGCGGCGACAGCGCCGGCTCCGGCCGAGTCCCCGCGGCGACTGCGTCGCGGCTGGTGGACTGCCGCGCTCAGGTGGCGCCTGGTCGGGCTGGTCGTCGCGGTCCTGGTGCTGGTGATCGCGGGCGTCGTGATTGCCACCATCTCCAGGCACCCGACGGCTAGCGGCGGCCCCGGGAGCGGCGGGGACCAGGCCGCGATCGGCGCGGCGGGGACGACCCGCGACCTGGCGGCCTCCTGGATCGCTCGTGAGGTCAGCCACGATGTGATCCTGTCCTGCGATCCCCTGATGTGTCTCACACTCAGGGCTCATGGGATTCCCGCGGGAGATCTGCTCGTGCTGCGGCCGGGAATGAGGGACCCACTCGGCGCTGAGCTTGTCGTCGCTACGGCGGCTGTCCGCAGCCAGTTCGGCAGCAGGCTGTCCACCGTCTACGCGCCGACCGTGGTCGCTAGCTTCGGTACCGGTAGCGGAACCATCGCGGTCCGGGTGATAGCGCCGGACGGGGCCAGTGGCTACGAGACGGCACTGAGCGCGGACGTGCGGGCCAGGGTGGCAGGCGGCGCGCAGTTCCGGCTCAACAAGCGGATCACGGTCTCAGCGCAGGCGGCCAGGCAGCTGGCCGCAGGCCAGGTTGACTCGCGGCTGCTGATCACGCTGGTGACGATGGCGGCGCTGGATCCGGTTCACGTCCTCGCGTTCGGCGACGCCGGTCCCGGGGCCAGCCCGGGCGTGCCGCTGCGCTCGGCCGAGCTGGCGGCCGTCGGCAGCGGCGGCTGGTCGGGGCGGTCCGCCTACGCACGGTCGGTGCTGGCCCTCCTGCGCTCGCAGCTTCCGCCCTACCTGCCCGCGAGCGTGGGCCCAGTGCCGGTCGGCGGCGGTCAGAGTGCCCTGCGGATGGAGTTCGCCGCGCCCAGCCCGCTCGGCCTGCTCGCAGGCAAGACCCTGTAAGCAAGACCCACCGGCCGCTGCGAAGCCCGCCACTGCATTTGCGCGGAAACAGGCTCGCGGGCCGTATCCTCATCTGGTGTGGAACCGGCCGCGTTTGTCCGTGCGCATACGCGGCTCGGCCTGGTTCCGATGGTCCGGGAGATCAGCCTGTATCTGGCCGATGAGCCGTTCGGCATCTGGGAACAGACGGAGCACGAGCTTGGCCGCGCGGGCCTGCCGCCGCCATTCTGGGCGTTCGCCTGGGCGGGCGGCCAGGCGCTGGCCCGTTATCTCCTCGACCACCCCGCGGAGGTCGCGGGCCGCGCCGTGCTGGACGTCGCCGCGGGCTGCGGCCTGGTAGCGATCGCGGCCGCGCGGGCCGGAGCCCGATCCGTCACCGCGACCGAGGTGGATCGGTTCGCGGCCGCGGCAATCGGCCTCAACGCGCAGGTCAATGACACCCGGCTGACCGTTACCCTGGCGGATGTCCTCGACGGGGACGGCGCCGGGGCCGATGTGGTGCTGGCCGGCGACGTCTGGTACGAGAAATCGATGGCCTCGAGATTCCTTGAGTTCCTGAGGCGGGCCAGCGCCGGGGGCCGCGAGGTCCTAGTCGGTGATCCTGGGCGCGCTTACCTGCCCCGTTCGTCCCTGGAGCCGGTGGCCTGCTATGACGTGCTGGTCCCGCGTGCGCTGGAGGACGCCGACATCAAGCCGACCACCGTGTGGCGGCTCGCGGCCGGTACTGCACCCCGGGCCGCCAGATAGCGGCCGGCCGCGGATACGGTCCGGCCGCGGATACGGTCGCCGCGGGTACGGGCGGTCACCGGGCCGCGTGCCCGCCGGGTCCGGCTACCCGATGTGCCGGAGGTCGGCGCCGTCGTAAACCTGGCGGGGCCGCGAGATCCGCTGCTCGGTGTCGAGAATCCCCTCCACCCACTGGGCGAGCCAGCCCGGAGTGCGGCCGATCGCGAATAGCACGGGGAACATTTCCACCGGGAATCCCATGGCCTGGTAGATGATGCCCGAGTAGAAGTCCACGTTCGGGTAGAGCTTGTGGTCGATGAAGTAAGGGTCGGCCAGCGCTATCCGCTCGAGTTCCAGCGCGATGTCAAGCAGCGGATTGCGGCCGGTGACCTTGAACACCTCGTCGGCGACCTGCTTGATGACCGCGGCGCGGGGATCGAAGTTCTTGTAGACCCGGTGCCCGAATCCCATCAGCCGTAGCTCGCCGCGCTTGACCCGGGCGATGTACTCGGGCACGTTGTCCACGTCGCCGATCGCGTTGAGCATCTTGAGTACCTGCTCGTTGGCTCCGCCATGGAGCGGCCCGTAGAGCGCGGCGGCGGCCGCGGCGGCCGCGGAATACGGATCGGAGTGCGCGCTGCCGACGGCGCGCATCGTGTTGGCCGAGCAGTTCTGCTCATGATCAGCGTGCAGGATGAACAGGACGTCGAGCGCGTGCTCGAGCACCGGATCCGGACGGTAGTTCAGCTCGGTGGTCTTAGCCATCATGGACAGGAAGTTGCCCGCGTAAGACAGCTGGTTGTCGGGATAGGCATACGGCAGCCCGACCGCGTGGCGGTACGCGAACGCCGCGAGCGTGGGCATCTTCGCGATCAGCCGCACGATCTGCTTGTCGCGCTTGGGCTTGTCGAAGATCGCTTTCGCGTCCGGGTAGAAAGTGGACAACGCGGCCACGGTGCTGACCAGGATGCCCATCGGGTGGGCGTCGTGATGGAAGCCATCGATGAACTTCTTGGCGTTCTCATGCACGAACGTATGGTGGGTGACCTCCTCGGTCCAGGCCTGCTCTTGCTCCGCGCTGGGCAGCTCGCCGTTCAGCAGCAGGTAAGCGACCTGCAGGAAGGTGCAGCGCTCGGCCAGTTCCTCGATCGGGTAGCCACGGTAGCGGAGAATCCCGCGCTCCCCGTCGATGAAGGTGATCGCGCTGCGGCAGCTGGCAGTATTCAGGAACGCCGGGTCGTAAGAGAGCACCCCGTAGTCGTCATCGGCGGTCTTGATCTGGCGGAGGTCGGTGGCCCGGATGAAACCGCTGGCGATGGGAATGTCGTAGCTCCGGCCAGTCCTCGAGTCGGTGACGTGAAGCGTTCCGTCGGCGCTGCCAGCAGTATTAGACCCAGTCATCCGATCATCCCTTCTTTACCCTCATTGCTATCATCCGCTCTCCAGCGACCGCTGCGCGCCTCGGGCATAGCTTGGCCAGCGAGGCAGGCACGGGGACACCGGATGACAAGGCCGGGCGCAGGCGGTCCGGCCCGCATCAGGGTTTCCGCCCCACCCCGCAGTAGGTAGGCAGATCGTGTTCGAGGACCGGGTCGTCAGGACCTGGCCGCCACCGGTTGAGCGGGACCAGCCCTGGGGGAACCATCTCGAGGCCCTCGAAGAACGCTGCGATCTCCGCCTTGGGCCTGGGGGTCAGCTGGGCCGCGGCCATGCGCTGGTTCAGGCGGCCGGTCGCGGTGGCGACCGTCTGAGCATCGATGTCCCGGGCGGTATCGGAGGCCACCAGGTAGCTGCCGGACGGGACGGCCTCCAGCAGCCGCGCGACGATCGCGTGCGGGTGGTCGGAGTCCGGTATGTATTGCATGATCATCAGCGTCATCACGGCGATCGGCTCGCTGAAGTCGAGGGTCCCGGCCGCCGCCCGCAGGATCTTCTCCGGATCACGCGCGTCGGCGTCGATGAAGGCGGTCGTCCCTTCCGGGGTGCCGGCCAGCAGAGTCCGCGCGTGCGCCGCCACGATCGGGTCGTGGTCGACATAGACAATCCGCGCCTGCGGCGCGACCGCCTGGGCGACCTCGCGGGTGCCGTTCGCCGAGGGCAGGCCGGCGCCGATGTCCAGGAACTGCCTGATGCCCGGGCCGGCCGCCAGGTAGCGCACCGCCCGGCGCAGGAACGACCGGTTGGCGCGGACTCCGATCAGGATGTTTGGGTTGGCCTCGGCCGCCGCGGCACCCGCGGCCCGGTCGGCCGGATAGTTGTTCTGGCCGCCCAGCCAGTAGTCATACACCCGGGCCGGGTGCGCCACGGAGGTGTCGATCGCCAGGCTGGCGCCCCGGTCGGGCGCGCTGGCGCCCGACGAGCTGTCCGTCACGCTGCCGCCTTCCGTAAGGCCGTCCGGATCATGAAAAATCCCGCGCTATTATGCCGCGCAGGATGGCGGTAGTGCGGTCGGGCGGCTCGCTCTCCAGGCTGAGCCGGTCCATGACCTCGCTGTATCTCTCGACATCCTCGCGCTTGTCGAGGTAGAGCGCGCTGGTCAGCTGTTCGACGTAGACGACGTCTGGCAGCTCGAGCTCGGGAAAGCGCATGATCGTGAACGCCCCGCCTTCGGCCGCGTGACCGCCCGAGTCGAACGGAACGATCTGCAAGGTGACGTTCGGGTCCTCGGTCGCCGCGATCAGCCGCTCAAGCTGAGCGCGCATCACCGCCCGGCCGCCGATCGGGCGCCGCAGCGCCGCCTCATCGACCACGGCCCACAGCCTCGGCGGGCCGGGCTTGGCGAGCATCTCCTGGCGGGTGGCGCGCAGCATGGCCCGCCGCTCGATCTCCTCAGCCGTGGCGGCGGACCGGCCGTGCTCGATGATCGCCCTGGTGTAGTCCGCCGTCTGGAGCAGCCCCGGGATGAACTGGACCTCGTAGACGCGCAGCAGCGATGCGGCTTCTTCCAGGCCCACGTAGACGCTGAACCAGTCCGGCAGCACGTCAGAGTACTTGTGCCACCAGCCCGGCGAGTTAGCGTCGCGCGCGAGGGTCACCAGAGCCGCGCGGTCGTCCTCACCCTGAACGCCGTACATTCCCAGCAGGTCGACGACGTCACGTTCCTTGAAGCTGACCCGGCCGAGCTCCATCCGGCTGATCTTCGATTCGGATGCCCGGATCAGGTAGCCGGCTTCCTCCCGCGTGATCCCCTTGGCCTCACGCAGTTTCCGCAGCTGGGATCCGAGCAGCATGCGCAGCACGGTCGGGCTGCCGCTGCCCGGCGAAATAGAGATCAACTCGCCCCCTCGCCCGCGGCCCGACCGTCCGCACATGCGGGCGTATGGTTCATCTGCACGTGCATCGGGCCTTGCGTTTGCAAGGTACAGGGGAGATGATGGCGCTTGCGTTCCAGCCGCGCGCAAGGCGGTACTAACTGGTGGGGGGACCGACGTACGCACACCGGGCGAGCCCGGCGGCCAGGACGGAGGACATGGACACCAGCCACGGCCGGCTGCTCACGAGCGGGTACTTCTGCCAGGCGCCGCCTGATCATGACCCATTCGCGCAACGTGGCGTGAGCCTCAGGCCCGCACCACAGCCCGTCGCGCCGCCGCTTCCGGCGGCTCAGCACGCCATGGGGCAGCGCGAGGCGGATCAGCGCGCGCCTGCCCCATCTGAGCAGGCCCTCCCTCCGCAGGCGCTCCCTCCGCAGGCCCGGCCTCCGCAGGCCCGGCCGACGGCCACGCCGCCCGCGGCGACCTGCACGCTGGGTCCGGGGCTCGCGTCGGTCGGGATCGGCCGGAGCTTCACCCGGATGACGCTGCGGCGCTGGGGCCTGGCGGGATTGTGTGATCAAGCCGAGCTGGTCGTGTCCGAGCTGGTGACCAACGCGATCCAGCATGGCTTGCACTCCGCTCGGCGGATCATCGACGAGTATCCGGTAGGCCTGAGATTACTAGCCAGGGCTCCGTTTGTGACCTGCATGGTCACCGATCCTGGCGGCCAGATGCCGATCCGTGACCAGGGTGATCCGCTGGGGGAGAGCGGCCGGGGCCTGCAGGTGGTGGAGTCGTGCAGCCTGCAGTGGGGATGGCAGCCGCTGGACGCGGGCGGCAAGCTGGTCTGGGCCCAGCTGGGCCAGGATTTATGGCGGCGGATGGCCTTTTCGAGCCGGGCTCACCGCGGCGGCTGACCGGCTATCCGAGCAGGTAGTCGAAGTCGCCGTCCTTGGCACCCCGGATGAAGGCGTCGATCTCGGCCCTGGTGTAGATGAGTGCGGGGCCGCCCGGGAACCTGGAGTTCCGGACCGCGACTTCCCCCCCGGGCAGATCAGCGACCTCGACGCAGGCTCCCTGGGAGTTGCTCCGCTGGCTCTTCTTCCAGACCGCGCCGGGCAGGGCAGTCGCGGCGATCGCGTTATATATGTCGCCCATCGCATTTCTCCTTGGCCTTTTCGAGTGACGCCGGCCGGCCGCTGACCGTGGCGGCAGCCGCAAGCCCTGAGACCGCCGCGGCCTGTGATACCTGAATGGCATCTGCTTCCGCACGCGGCTCCGCACCGGCCATGTCTTACTGCATCGTAGCCTGATGCACGTGCATCCGCATGGGCATTTGCGATAGCTCCAGCATGAGCTTCTGCACGTACGACTACGGAAAGTTATCGCGAGCTTGGGGCGGCCGACTGTGAGCGGTCGATTGCCGTGGTGCGCGACGGGCTCGGCTCAGGCTGGCGGGAGGTGGCCGCCCCGGACCAGAACGGCCAGCCCGGGTACGTCGCCCAGCCGCGCCATGGCCGTCCGCGCCGCATGCTGGCCGGCGACATAGCGATCAAGGAACTCGGTAGTCACGTGGGCCACCAGGCGTTCCTGCTCGGAGTCGCCTTCGTAAGGGGTGAGGTGGCCCGCGCCGAAGACATCGAGGTAATAACGAAGACCGGTGCGATCAGCCTGATACAGCTGCAGGCTCGCCCAGGGCGGATTGATCGGATCGGCGCTGCCCTGGACGAACAGCATGGCCGGAGCCGCGGCCGAGAAATACCTGCCGCCCAGGGGCGGCCACTCGGCGCCGGCCAGCACGACCGCTGCCGCGATCCGGTGATCGGCGCAGCACGCGTTGGCCGCCACCGCGGCCACCGTGTCGCCGCCATCAGAATGGCCGGCCACGGCAATCTTGCTCGGCTCGATCAGGCCCGAAAGTGCGCTGCCGGGCCGGGCGCTGAGCGCGATCAGCCTGCTGATCACATAGGAGACGTCGGCAGGCTGGTTCACCAGGTCGGCTTCATCAGCGCTGGCGCCGAGGTGGCAGTTGGTCCGCGGGAACGTCACCACGGCGACGACGTAGCCTGCGCTGGCCCACGCCTGCAGCAGGTCATCGTAGACGCCGCCGCACTGAATATAGCCGGGGGCGAAAACGATCAGCGGAAACGGGCGGCCCACCTGGCTCGCTAGGCCTCCCGGGCCCGCGCCGGGCGCGGATCCTCCCGCTGCAGCGGTGGCTGCTCCCGGAGTGGACTCAGCGGAGACCAGGGCCGCCGGAAACCGGACCAGCGTGGGCAGGTCACGCGGCCCGACCTGCCCGCCGCCTGGCCCGGCATGAGCCGGCTCGACCAGCCTGAGCGTTCTCTCGCCGACCCGATAGGTGCCGATGACGCCGACCGGCGGTTCCGGAGGCCGCCGCACGCGCGGGATCGCCTGCGCGGTTACCCGGCGGCCGGATGCGGCGGGATGGGCGGTCGCCGGCCCGGTACCAGCGCACGCGACCGCCAGTGCGCCGGCGCCGAGCAGCACCACGCCCAGGCGGCCGGGGGCTGACCCCCAGGTGCTCATCGCAGCAGGCTACCGGCCCGGCCGCGGCGGGCGGGCCGGCAGCCTACGGCGGTTACATCTCCCTGACGGCTTCCTGCAGCGCCGCGTCGACCTCTTCCGGCTTGACGCCGAGTTCCTTGGCGGTCTGCTTTTCTGCCCTGGTGACCGCCTGCTCGATCGCCTGCTCGACCTTGCTCTCGCCCACCACGACCAGCCCGGCCTGGCCGGGGTCGATGAAGTCGCCAAGCTCCTTGGCGTCGGAGCGGGACATGCCCCGGGCCAGGTGCCCGCTGACGCCGCCGATCACGCCGCCGAGGGCGGCGGCGCCTAGAATGCTCGGCGGGAACAGGACCCCGACGGCCGCCCCCGCGGCGATGCCCCACCAGGCGCCGTGCCGGGTAGCGGTCTCGTCCTTGTTCTCGTGCACCTTGCCGTCGGCATCCTTGGTGATGACCGCCGCATCGTATGAGCCGACCAGCCCGGTTGCGTGCAGGCCTTTGACGACCTGGTAATCGTCCCTGGCTGACGCCTCGTTCGGATAGGTCGCGACATAGATGAAAGTCCCGTCAGAGCCGGACATGGTGCCTTCCTTCCCCCGTATCGCTGGCAGTTGCCAGGCGTGCGAAGCGGCTGGATTCCGGCCGGAACTCGAGGCCCTGAGCCGCACCTGCCAATGTGGCCGATGAGCCTGCCGGTGGCGTCACCCTCCGGGGGTGAGCCAGGTCAGCCAGGGGACTCGTGCCCGGGCCAACCGCGTCAGGCCAGGTGCAGCAGACCGCTGACGATCCGGCCCGCGGTCCTTTCGGCCGGCTCGTCGTCGGCGAACGCCCTCGCCCTGATCAGCGCGAGAGCGTCGGCGATCGTGCAGCCCGCCTGCACGCGGAGCATGCCCGCCGCCTGATGGACCACCGGCCGCAGGTCGCCCTCTTCGAAGATCCCGGCGCGCGGCACGTCCTGCTCCGCTGCGGCGGGCTCGGGAGCGGCCAGGACGGCATGAGCCAGGGTGTCGGCGACCGCGCCGAGAGCGGCCAGGTCGAGGCCGTCGGCCGGGCTGGTGCTGAATGCCGTCAGCGCGCCGAAGGCGCCCTGATCGAGCCGCAGCGGAACGGCGGCCACGGCGTGCACGCCCAGCTGCTTCAGCGCCGGGCCGTAGTGCGCCCAGCGGTCACCGAAGGCGCTGTCGTCGGCCGCCACCGGGGTGCACCCGATCGCCGCGTCCCGGGCCGGGCCCTCGCGGAAGGTGAACTCGAGGTCCTGGGCCCGCCTGGCCAGCTCGTTCGACCCGGCCGCCAGTATCTCGTCGAGATCGCCGCCGAGCAGCATGATCGCGGCGCTGTCCGAGCCGAGCGTGCGCGCCACCGAGGCCATGAAGACCGGGCGCCCGCCCCGCTGCACCGGACGACGGCTGAACCAGGCCGCCAGCCCGTCGGCGTACTCGGAGTGGATCGCCGCTGCTTCACGGTGGCGGCGCTCGATCTGCCGGTGCATGGCCGCGATCTTCTGGTGCAGGCTGCGCAGCGACTCGCTCCCCGCGGCGGCCAGCGACTCGTGCCGCTCGGCGATCGCCGCGGCCCTGGACGCCCGCCGGCGGCCCGCGAGAGCCCGGTCCCGCACGCGCGCCACTTCAGGCGCGGACTCAGCCCCAGCCGTCATAGTCACAGACTACGCGGGTCATCCGGCGGAACCTCTTCCATCAGCAGCACTACCCCCTCGCCGTGGCCGTCCAGCGGTGAGCAGGTCACCGCGCAGACGATGCCGCGGCCGAGGCGGTTCACCGCTTCTAGGTTCACCGGGCCGCTCTTGCGGCTGGTGTCGACACAGCGTTTCACGGCGTCCTGCAGCTGGCCGATCGGCAGGCCGAACGAGAGCGAGAAGAACGCCTGGTGGTTGACCTCATCCGCGCGCAGGCCCCACAGCTCCTCGGCGCCCCGGTTCCAGCTCCGGACCCGCATCTCGGCGTCAAGCACGACCACGCCGGCCGCCACGCTCGACAGCACCCCCTCGAGGAAGCCCCGTGCCTCGTCGACCTCGGCGGTCCGGATACGCATCTCCTCGTTCATGGTCTCGAGTTCCTCGTTGCCGGACTGGAGTTCCTCGTTGGTGGTCTCGAGTTCCTCGTTGGTCGACTGGAGTTCCTCGTTCGTGGTCTCGAGTTCCTCGATGCTGGACTGGAGTTCCTCGTTGGTGGTCTCGAGTTCCTCGTTGGTCGACTGCAGTTCCTCGTAGGCGGTCTCGAGGTCTTCCCTGACCCGCCGTACCTCGTTGTGCAGCCGGGTGGTCACCGTCGCGTCGATGAAGCTCACCGCCACCCCGACCGGCAGGCCGTCGGTTCCGGTCAGCGCGTGGACGATGATGTCGAGATACTGGATCTCGCCGTCTGCTAGCCGGCGCTCGACGTTATTGGCGCGCACGACCCGTCGCTCGGTTTCCGCCTGCTCGATAAGGGACCTGAGTTCGATAGGGCGGTAGGAAATCTCGAGGTCACGGAACGGACGGCCGATGTCGTGCAGCGTAAGGCCGAACTGCGCCCGCGCCTGGCCGTTGATGACGCTGACCGTGCCGTCTACGTTGATGGCCATCAGCGGGTTCGCCGAGGTATCAAGGACCAGGTCCCGCAGTTGGCGCTTGCGGCCAGCGTCGTACGCCTCGCCGCTGCCCTCGCCGCCCAGCCGCATCGGCGTGAAATGGTGCGGGTCCGCCGCTTCCCCGGGCCGCCGCCTGAAGATCCGCTGCCGCATGCTCGCGACCTCGAACCGGTCGGTCGCCGACAGCAGCATCTCGGCCTTACCGAGGAACAAGTACCCCCCCTCGCGCAGGGCGAAGTGGAACCGATCGACGATCTGCGACTGGGCCTCGACGTTGAAGTACATCAGCGTGTTGCGGCAGACGAGCAGGTCGAGCCGGGAGATCGGCGCGTCGCGGGTGATGTCATGGCGGCCGAAGATGACCCGGCGGCGCAGCTCAGGGTGGAAAGCGAACTGGTTACCGCTGGCCTGGAAGTAGCGGTCGGCGAGCCCGCCGGGAAGCGCCTCCAGGGCCCGGGCCGGGTAGAGCCCGGCACGGGCCTGGCGGAGCGCTTCGTCGTCGACGTCGGTGCCGTAGATCTTCACCCGCTTGAGGCACTCGTCCAGCCCCATGGCCTCGGCAAAGACCATAGCCAGCGTGTAGGCTTCCTCGCCGCTCGAGCAGCCCGCGCTCCATGCCCGGACCTCCTCGCCGGCCTCGCGCCGCGCCAGCAGCGCAGGGATGGCGTCGCGCTGCAGGTAGGACCAGGCCTCGGTGTCCCTGAAAAAGCCGGTGACGTTGATCAGGATGGTGTTAAAGAGAACGCGGAATTCGTCCGCATCGGTCTCCAGCCGGTCCCGGTAGTCGACATATCCCGCTATTGAGATATCTTGCATCCGCTTGCGGATGCGCCGGGTGAGCGAAGACCGCTTGTAGCCGGTGAAATCGAAGCCGCGTGAGTCGCGGATAAAGGAGAGCAGGTCCTCGAGTTGGTGATCGGCCGTCTCGCCGGATTCCTCGGTCATCACGCCGTCTCCACCAGGCCACGGATCACGGAGCCGATCTCGTCTAGCGGCAGGATGAAATCGACGGCGCCGGTGGCGACGGCGGCTTCCGGCATGCCCTTGAACTCGGCCGACTCCGGGTCTTGCACGATAACGGTACCGCCGCGGGACTTGACCGCGCTCACTCCCATGGCGCCGTCGCTGCCCGAGCCGGTCAGCACGCAGACGATGGCCCGCGGCCCGTACGCTCCGGCCACCGATTCGAAGAGCAGGTCGGCCGAGGGCCGGACGAAGTGGACAAGCTCGCTGCTGGAGAGCGAGAGCGCGCCCCCGGAGCTAACCAGGAGATGGTAATTGGGCGGTGCCACATAGGCGGTACCTGGTTCGGCGATCATGTCGGCATGCGCGAGCTTGACGGGCATGTTCGACCGGCGGCTGAGCACATCGGCGATCACGGTCGAGTGCCGCGGATCCAGGTGCTGGACGATCAGCAGCGGCACCCGCAACCCGGCGGGCAGCGCCCCGAGCACGCGGCCAAGCGCGGTGATGCCGCCAGCCGATGACGCCACCGCTACGATGTCGAATTTCTCCGCCGCGCACTCTGCCACGAAACTTCCCTAAGTGCCTGGATGGGACCTTAGATGCGGACTGACCTGAGCCTAACGGAGCTGCCGCAGGCGGCATCGAATCTCGGCGAACCTGGCCGGAGCCGATGATTATGCTGCGCCGGCCGGGCCGAGCCCGCTGCGGCCCGCGCCATCGCGGCCAAACACGCATCGCCGTGATCTCCGTTAGGCTGCATATTCAGGTTAGTCTGGTTACAGGCCCGCGAGGGAGGAGCGCATGGCTGCCGTCGAGCGCGATATGACAGGCGCCGTCGTCGCGCTCGCCGATACCCTGGCTGCCGACCTCACCACCGCCGACTTCCACGAAATGCTCATCACGCTCTGTGCCGAGTTGCTGCAGGTCAGTGCGGCGGGGCTGCTGCTGGTCGGCCAGGGCGGCGCAGTCGAGCTGGCCGCGGCGGTGCCCGGTGGCACCCGCGCCGTGGAGCTGGCCCAGCTGGATGCCGCGGAAGGCCCCGGACTCGACTGCCACCGCAGCGGCATCCCGGTGCACTGCGCTGATCTGTCCGGAGCCGACCGGCGCTGGCCGCGCTTCGCGCCGACCGCGCGCGCCGCCGGGTACCGGTCCGTTCACGGCATCCCGTTGCTGCTGCGCGGCGAGGCGCTCGGCGCGATCGACCTATTCGGGGTGACCGTCGGCCCGCTCGCCGCCGATACCGCTGAGCTCGCGCAGGCCCTGGCCGCGATCACCGCGGTCGGCCTGCAGTACCGGCGTACCATCAGCCAGCACGAAGTGGTCATCGGCCAGCTGCAGACGGCGCTGGATAGCCGCATCCTGATCGAGCAGGCCAAAGGCGTTCTCGCCGAGCGCGCGCGCACATCTGTCGACGTGGCCTTCGCCGCCCTGCGCCGTCAGGCTCGCTGCACCGGCCGCAAGCTGGTGGAGGTGGCCGCCGCGGTCGTCTACGAGGGCCTCGACATCGCCGTGCACGCCCCTGCGGACCGGTAAAACCGGCGCTTACCAGGGCTTGCTTGCGCTGGTAAGCTCACTGATGACGGCTTTGGGCGCCATTGCGCACAGAATCCCTACGCGCAGGACGTCGCGACGCTCGTCCGCCCCGGACCCGGCGGCCTCTTCGGAAACGTGCGTGTCCCTCAACGGGAGCGCTGGGAGCCGCTAGAAATGGTATGGGGCCTCATCAGGCGGGGCCCGGCTGCTGATTACAGTCCCGGCCCGGCCTATTCATCCATTGCGCTCGCGAGCGTTACCCACCTGCGTGCCAACCAGGCCGACCTGACTTCGCCGCGTGGCGTCGCGGACGGCGCGGTGCGGCGGCCGGCCGCCGACATCGCCCAGGACGCCGTCGAACATCTGTTCACGGCCGCGCTTGACCTGCGGAGGCTGGTGACAGCCGCCAGCAGCGAGCCGGTCGCTCGGCGGCTGCCCGAGGCCATCGAGCTACTGGACGCCGTGATCAACCGGGTCTTCGCGGCCGCCCTCGACCACGAGCAGGCCATCGAGGTGCCCCGCTCGTGCGCGCCCCAGAATGGTGAATTCGGATCAGATGCAGGCTGACCGCGCGGCCTTGCGCCGTCCGCCTGCGCCGCTACCGCCAGTCGCCGCGGGCCCGGCCGCCGAGCTGGCCGATGATCGCCTGATCGACGCCATCCGGGCGCTGGCCGGAAATCTCAGCCTGGCCGAGGTGCGCAACCGGATCGGCACCGCAGCCCGCCAGCTGGTCGACGCCCGCGACGCCGCCCTCGTGGCGCGGACCGGCTCGCCCGGTCCTGGCCAGGTGGCGGTGAGCGGTGAGGCTGGCCTCCTGGATGTGCCGGTCCTGGTGCACGGCCAGCTACACGGCATCCTGCGGCTCCGCGCCCGGGCCGCCGCGTTCAGCCGCGCCGACGCCTCGCTGCTGGCGGTCTTCGCGGCTGCGGCAGGCTCCGCGCTCGCCGGCGCCCGGTTGCTCGACGAGGCCAGGCGCCGCGACCGGGGCCGGGCGGTGCTCCTGCAGGTCGCGAACGCCCTGATGCGCGGAGATGAGCCGGAGACGGCGCTGCTCGTGATCACCGGCCACGTGGCTGAGATCCTCGGTGCCGACACCGCCGCCGTCGCCGTGCCCGGGTGGCCGCGCGCCGGGCCAGGGGGGCAGAGCGCGGTGCCCGGGAGGCAGGGTGGGGTGCCTGGGAGGCAGGGGGGCGTGCCGGGCTGGCAGGGCGTCGTTCTGCGCGTCGCGAGCGCGGCGGGCCAGGGGGCGGACGAGCTGGCTGGGATGGAGCTTCCCGCCGCCGGATCGATTTTCGGGGACGTGCAGCGGGATGGCAGGACCGCGCTGATCGAGGACGGAGGCCAGGATCAGCGGATGTATCCCCCGGCCGCGCGAGCCATGAACGCCGGCCCGGTGGTCATCGCCGCGCTGCCGTCACCGGCGGGCGCCGGCGGGATCGTGATGGCCGGCTACCGGGCCGGTCGGCAGCCGCCCGGTGCCGCCGCGCTGGCCGAGCTCGATTCGTTCGCCGCGCAGGCCGGCGCGGTCCTCGGCCACTCCCGTCAGCAGCGCGAGCAACGGCAGCTTGCGATCTCAGAGAGCCGGGCGCGGATTGCCAGCGGCCTGCATGATTCGGTGATCAGGCAGCTGTCCGCCACCGGCCTGGCGCTGCAGGGCGCCGCGCAGCTGGCCGGCAGCCGGGCGCTCGGGGACCGGATCCAGCGCGCTGTCGATGACCTCGATGACGTCATCCACCGGATTCGCGTGACCATCTTCGGCCTGGAGGCCCAGCCGGCCAGCCGCCCCAGCCTCGCGGCCGCCGTCCTGGCCGTGACCGAGCAGCTCACCGCGGCTTATGCGCTCTCCTGTCATCTCGACCTGGACGGCCTGGCTGGGCAGGGGTCGAGCGCGGAGGTGACCGCGCACTTTCTGGCCGTGCTGCGGGACACGCTCGCGGACGCGGGCAGCCGCGCCAGCGCGACCTGCGTGGACGTGTCGCTCTCGGTCCGTGCGGGCCAGGTCGTGCTGCGGGTGACCGGCGACGGAGCTGGGAACGCCATCCCCACTGAACGCCGCGACCTGCTGAAAACCGCTGAGTTCCGGGCCTGCGCCCTAGGCGGCGGGCTCAGCATCGGATCTGCCGCGGCGGGTGGTACCTCGGTCGAGTCGTGGATTCCCTTACCCGCCCCCAATGGCGTGCCACTACCCACCCTGATGGCGTGACACGAGGGCGGAGCGCCATACTCAGCATGCAGGCAGCGGTCCGGACTCGAACGGGATGCCGGACCGGTCTAGTCGGCAGGTTGGAGGTCGGCCGTGACGGCAGCCGCAGGGCTAGCTCGGCGAAGGTACTTGCTTGCGGTGGCCGCGGCCGTCATCGTGCTCGTCACCCTGCTGCCTCCGGTCGGGATCTACGCCCGCCGGTACGTCTTTGCCGAGTCGCTGCAGTATGTGCTGTTCGCAACCGCCGTCCCCGCGCTGCTGGTGCTCAGCGCGCCGTGGCGGCTGCTGGCCAGGCGCGGCCCGCAGCGGCCAGCCGCGGTCCGGGAAGCGTCCCGCCGCCGCGGCCAGGCGCCGAAGTCGCGGCGCCGCGACTTCGGCCGAGGGCTGGCCGTGCTGCTGGTCTTCATGGGTGCGGCGATGGCCTGGCGGCTACCCGTGGCCGTCAACGCGCTGGCCCGGACGCCTGGCCTGGCCGTTGGAGAACTGGTTACCCTGGGCGCCGCGGGAGTGGCGCTCTGGCTGGAGCTCGTGGAGTCGCCGCCGCTGCTGCCCAGGCTCTCCCGCCCGCAGCGCGCCGCCTTCGCCGCGTTCTCCATGTGGACGATCTGGGCCCTCGCTTACATCCTGGGGTTCTCGCAGACCGCGTGGTACAGCGCCTATGCCCACCCGGCTGGCACCGGGCTGAGCACGGTCGCTGACCAGGAACTGGCCACCTGGATAATGTGGGCCGTCCCGGCGTTCTGTTTCGTGCCGGTGGTCTATGTCGCGGTGATGACCTGGCTGAAGGACAGCCAGGACCCCGATGACGAGCTCCGGGCCCTGGTGGCCGACCGCCATCCAGCCCCGCCCGCGGTTCGCTGGCCCCGCCCGCCGCGCGGCTGGAACTAGCCGTCTTGACGGGCGGCTGACCTGCGACGCCGCCAGGTCATGGCGGTCGCTGAGCCCGATCAGAGCATTTCCAGAAACCCGCCGAGCACGCTGTTGTTATCAGCCCGGCCGAGAGTGGCCGGCCGATCTCACGGAGGCGGAGAGAATGAACTGGATTTGGCTGAACCTGCCGCTCGGCTTGCTAATTGTCCTGGCCGTAGCCGGGATCCCGATGTGGCTCGTGATCAAGCACCCGGACACCAGGCCGGAAAGCCCGGCGCGCCGCGCAGCGTACCGGCCGGATCTGGTTCCCGCCTATGCGGTCGCAAGCCAGGCCGGGCCGGCTGGCCCTCAGCCGCGCGGCGCGGCGCCTGTCCGTCAGCACCAGGCCGGGACGCCTGGCCGCCCGCAGCGTGCCGCGGCTGGCCGCCAGCAGCACTTCGCGGCTGGCCGCCAGCAGCACGCCGGTACGGCCGGCGATCAGCGCCGGGCCGCAGACCCGCGCCAGGCCAGCGTGGCGGCCGGCGCGCGATAATGCCGGCATGGACGACTGCCATCCGGTAAGCCGCAGCCGCGCCTGGCCGGTAATGCCCCGGCCAGGTCCGGACATGCGGCGGTCCGGCGCGGCCGATCCCAGGGTCCGCGCCGCAGCCGTCCCGGAGCCGTCCGCCGCAGCCGTCCCGGAGCCGTCCCGGGAATCGGTACGCGGCCGCCCGGCCGCCCCGCTGCGGCCGTTCATCGCCTGGTACACCGGCTTTCGCCAGGTCGGCCAGGCCAGGCACCGCGGACTGCCCTCGCCGTACCTCACCATGATCTTCACCCTGGACGAGCCGCTCACGATCGCCAGGCATCCCGATCCGCGGCAGCCGCCGGGCAGCTACGACACGCTGGTCGGCGGCCTGCATTCGAAGCCTGCGCTGATCACCCACGACGGCCGCCAGTCGGGCATCCAGCTGGGACTGAGCCCGCTAGGCGCACGAGAACTTCTGCACCTGCCCGCCGGCGAGCTGGCCGACATCGATCTGGAGGGCTCCGAGCTGCTCGGCTCGCTGGCCGCCGAGATCTACGACCGGCTGCGCGCGGCCCCGGACTGGCCGGGCCGCTTCACCGCGCTCGACGAACTGCTGTCAGCCAGGCTCCGGGCCGGAACGCCGCTGAGCGGCGAGATGGCCTGGGCATGGCAGGAGTTGCTGGCCTCGGGCGGCCGCGTGGCCATCGCCGACCTGGCCAGCCAGATCGGCTGGAGCAGCCGCCATTTGCGCGACCGCTTCCGGGCCGAGATCGGGCTCACCCCGAAGGCGGCGGCGCGGGTGATCCGCTTCGACCGGACCAGGCGGCTGCTGCAACGGCAGGCCACCGCGGGCGCCCAGCGCCCCCTCGCGGACCTGGCCGCCGACTGCGGCTACTACGACCAGGCGCACCTGGCCCGGGAGTTCCGGGATCTGGCCGGCTGCCCGCCGTCCGCCTGGCTGGCGGAGGAGTGCCGAAACGTCCAAGCCGCCAGTGCCGGTCCCGCGGCAGGATGGCCGTCATGACGGATAAGACACCGCCGCCGCAGGTCTGGCCCACGCTCCGGGCCCGCGACGCGCGCGCCCTGATCAGGTTCCTCGTCGAGGCGTTCGGCTTCGAGGAGACGGTCGTGTACGGAGACGGCGACCGGGTGGCCCACGCCCAGCTGACCTGGCCACCAGGCGGCGGGATCATGCTCGGCTCGGCGCCAGAGCCAGGATCAGGCGACCCTGGAAATGATGCCTGGCCGCTGCGTCCGGGCAGCTTCGGCGCCTACGTGGTCACCGACGAGCCCGATGCCCTGTTCGCCCGGGCCACCGGCGCGGGCGCGACTGTCCTTCGGGAGCTCCACGACACCGACTATGGCTCGAGAGACTTCGCCGTCCGCGACCCCGAGGGCAATCGCTGGTCGTTCGGGACCTACCGGGGCGAGCCGACGGCCAGCTAGGCCGGAAAATGGGTGCGGGCCCACCGATGCGGTGAGCCCGCAGCCACCACTCACCACAGATCAGCCAGGGGTCACGACCCAGCCAGGGCTGATGAACACCATGCCCTGCGGCTCGAACGCGGGGCCGCGAACCGGTACGCGAGTGATGTGGCCGGTCCACGGGTTCAGCGATCCCAGGTAGTTGGGCGGGAAGCCAGGCGCCGGGCAGGTGGCGGGCGCGTTGTTGGCATCGCAGGGCGTGACCGCCACGAGGATGGAGTGAGCCGGGAACCGGCCGGTGACCACGTCGACCGTGTCTCCGCTGGTGTCCGCGCCGTACAGGCGCCCGAACGGGCTCCGCGCCCAGGCGGTGTCATCAACCGACTGTGACAGGCGCAGCACGGACAGCCGGGGCGCGAACGCGAGCCCGGGGCCGACGAAGATCTGCTCCTTGTCGCCCTGGCTGGTCAGCATGAAGTCACCTGCGAATCGCGGGCCCGAGTGCGGCACTATCTCGTTGGAGTCGGGGTCGGTCAGTGCCAGCCGTACCAGCTTGCCGTGATCGGCACCTAGGTTGGCGACGGCGGCCCGGGCCTCGTCGTAGAACAGCGCGGAGACTGCGGCAACGTGCGTGGCCCGGTGGAAGGTCACCGAGTACACGGCCGGATAGGTCGGCTGCGGGGCGGCCTGGCCGGTGGTGCCGGGCGCAGAGGCGCTGATCAGCACCCGGCCGTGGTAGATCGAGATAGCGTCGGTGCCGCCCTTGTGCGGAAGCGGCTTGTTGTACCTGTAGTGCTGGATCTGGGCGCCGACCGGGGCGCCGGGGGTGATGGTGTAGACGCTGGAGTTGGCGTCCTCGTTCACGGTGGCGATGAGCAGGTGCCGCCCGGTGTCCGCGGTCAGGCCGTCGCATTTGCCCTTGATGTTCCACTGCCGGATGACCTGGCCAGCGGCCGTGAACTCTACGACCGTGCTGTCGGTGTTCCCGTCGGTGCTGGCCTGTCCCTGCGGGCCGACCCCGTTCTGGAAAGCGGTGTAGAGGTGCTGGCCGAGGACCGTGATGTCGTCGGGGTCCGCCAGCGGCTCGGAGCGGGGCTTAGCGGAGCCGGCCGGGATGAACGTGTGTCGCAGCGTCATGCCGTTCAGGATCTGCCGCACCCGGTACCGCTGGGCTGGCGGCCGCCGGAGCGCGTGGGAACTCGCGCTAGCGCTGGTCCTGGCAGGCGATGCGACGGCGGCTGTCGCGCCGGCGAAGAGCAAGCTCGCCGGGATGGCTGCCGTCGCCGCAATGATCTTCGCGGCGCGCCGAGAGATGGTGGGCATCGGGCCCCTTTCCTGGGTTGCGGAGAATTTTCCTGGATTGCGGAGAACCACCGACCGGGTCAGTCATACGCCGATTGGGTAGCGTGGCGTCGGCCGCTGGGAAACAGACAGGTGAACGGATGCCCAAGCCTCGTCGGTGGAGAAGACCACCAGGGCACCGGCACCCGGGTGCGCAGCGCCCAGCCACCCGCGTGTCCGCTCTCGTGCATGCCGCGGTAGCGTGCCAACCTTGTGGCAACTGGCTCGCCCGCGACTGACCGGACCGGAGGCGTCATGGCTGGGTACTTCGTTGCGAACTACACGATCACGAACCAGGCCGAGTACAAGGAGTACCTTGCGGCGGTCGGACCCACCCTGGAGGCCCACGGCGCCGAAAACATCGTCGTCGACCGCGACTCCGAGCTGCTTGAAGGATCAGCCGGGCAGGTCACCGTCGTGCTGAGGTTTGCCACCAAGGCTGCGGCCGAGGCCTGGTACGAGTCGCCGGAATACCAGGCCATCAGGCACCTCCGCACGGACAATACCGACGGCATCGGGGTCATCGCGGAGGGCAGATAGCCGGCTCCAGGTCGAGATGGCCGGAGCGAGCAAGCCTGCCCTGGCTGGCGTCTATCCCAGGACGTCGCGCCGGAGCTGCGGGAACACCTTCGACACCGTTCTGAGCAGGTAGTCGCCGTAGGCACCGGTAAAGGCACGCAGGTGCCATGGATCTATCCTGCCCGATGCGCGGTCGGGACGCCGTCAGGTCGCGAGGACCTCCGAGAGGTTGAAGCTCACCGGCTCCTCGAGCTGAGCGAAGCCGCACGAGTGCGGCTCGCGATCCGGGCGCCACCGGACAAACTGCGCGGTGTGCCGGAACCTGGTGCCCTCCATGTGCTCGTAGCGGACCTCGGCGACCCGCTCTGGCCGCAGCGGAACGAAGGACAGATCCTTGCCGCTGTTCCAGCGGCTGTTCTGCGCCTCGCGCGGGTTGCGGACGCCCGGATCCCGGGCTGCCCAGTTCCATGGATGCTCATCGAAGCTGGTGACCAGCGGCTGCAGCTCGGTGAACAGCGCGCGGCGCTGCGCCATCGGGAAGGCGCCCACCACGCCGACGCTGGCCAGCCTGCCCGCCTCATCGTAGAGGCCGAGCAGCAGCGAGCCGATGGCGTCAGGGCCGCTCTTGTGCGGCCGGTAACCGGCCACCACGCAGTCGGCCGTGCGCTCGTGCTTGACCTTGAACATGACCCTTTTGTCCGGCTGGTACGCCTCGTCCAGCGGCTTGGCCACGATGCCGTCGAGCCCCGCGCCCTCGAACTGGCTGAACCATTGCCCGGCCAGTTCCCGGTCTCTGGTGACCGGGGTGAGGTAGACGGGCGGCCTCGCGTCGCCCAGGGCACTCTCGAGCGCGGCCCGCCGCTCGGCGAACGGGCGCCCGGTGAAGTCCGTGCTGTCCAGCGCGAGCAGGTCGAAGGCGACGAACAAGGCCGGCGTCGCCACGGCGAGCAGCCGGACGCGGCTGTCGGCAGGGTGGACCCGTTGCAGCAGCGCCTCGAAGTCGAGCTTGCGGCCCGTCGCGTCGGGAATGACGATCTCGCCGTCGATGACGCACCGCTGCGGCAGGTTGGCCAGCACCGCCTCCACGACCTCAGGGAAGTAGCGCGTCATCGGCCGCTCGTTGCGGCTGCCGATCTCCACCTCAGGGCCGTCCCTGAAGATGATCGACCTGAAGCCGTCCCATTTCGGCTCGAAGCTCAGCGGGCCGGCCGGGATTCCCTTGACCGCCTTGGCCAGCATTGGCGCGACCGGCGGCATGATCGGAAGGTCCATGGGTCTCATCTTTCCTGCCCGGCCGGCCCGCCGCAGCCGCTGCCGACCAGTCCGGGCCGGGCTGCACCGCCCGGATCGCGTCACACTGGCAGCAACAGTATCGTCAGCCCCACCGGCGGAGTGATGGCCGATGATCTTGACGCCTTTCCAGTAGATATCGCTGGAAAGGCGACAAGATCATTGAAAACAGTCACGTTGCGGGGCTCCGCTAACTGTCGTGGGCTAATTGTCGTAGACCAGCAGGAACTGGGAGACGTCCAGGTAGCCGGAGCGGAAGCCAGCCTCGGCGTGGCAGAGGTAAAGCAGCCACATTCGCTTGAACACCTCATCGAAGCCGAGGCGGGCCAGCTCGGACTGGCTGGCTAGCAGCCGCTCCCGCCAGATCCGCAGAGTCTGGCCATAGTGCGCGCCGAAGCCACGGCGCTCGGCGATCCGCAGCCGGGTGTGCGCGGCCAGGTTGTCCTCGATCGAGGTGACCGAAGGGATCAGGCCGCCAGGGAAGATGTACTTCAGGATCCAGGTGCGCGTCCGGCGGGTGGCGAGCATCCGGTGGTGCGGCATGGTGATCGCCTGCAGGCCGATCCGGCCGCCCGGGGCAAGCAGCCGGCCGAGGGCGGCGAAATACTGCGGCCAGTAGCGTTCTGCGACGGCCTCGATCATCTCTACCGAGAGGATCGCGTCGTACCTGCCGTCCACTCGCCGGTAGTCCAGCAACTCGACGGTGACCCGGTCGGCCAGCCCTGCCTCGCGGATCCGCCTGACGGCCAGGTCACGCTGCTCGGCCGAGATCGTTATGGTGCGCACCCGGGCACCGCGCCGAGCGGCGCGGATCGCGAGCTCCCCCCAGCCGGTGCCGATCTCGAGCACGCTGGTGCCCGGGCCCACTCTGGTCAGGTCGAGCAGCCGGTCGATCTTGCGCCGCTGGGCAGCCGCGAGGTCGGCACCGGTCGGCGGCGGGCTGACCGGCGCGGCCGGATGGCCTGCCGGTGCCCGGTCCGAGCTGGTCAGGGCGCCGTTGGCGGCTTCTTCGAATAGCGCGGACGAATAGGTCATGGTCTCGTCGAGGAACAGCGCGAACATCTGGTTCGACAGGTCGTAGTGCCGCTGGACATTGCGCCGGGCGCCAGTCTCGGACGCGTCCTCCTGGGGTGGCTGACGGCGCACGTATGCGTTGCGGAGCCATTGCAGCTGGCGGGGTACGAGGCTGTCCACCTGCCGGGCCATGACGGTGAGCAGGGCGGCCAGGTCGTCGGCGTCCCAGTCACCTGCCATGTAGGACTCGCCGAACCCGATCAGCCCGCCGGCGCCGACCCGCTGGTAGAAGTCGGCGGGCCGGTGCAGCATCAGCACCGGCGCGTCCGGGCCGCCGCCGCCGAACCAGCGGCCGGACGGCAGCCGCACGCGCAGCGCCAGCCGGGCCGCGACCCGGGCGAACAGGAGCCTGGCGATGGCACCCCGGATTGGAGCCCTGGGGATGGCTGCGACGTCCGGCCATTTGCCCGGGTCCACCGGGAACTGCCGGGGGGCTGGCCGGTCGACGGGGCGACTCTGGCTACCCTGGCGGCCTTCCCGGCCTGGGCGGGGTTCGCGGCCACCGCCTTCCATACCTGGGCGGGGTTCGCGGCCCGGGTGGCTGTCGGTGCTCTGGGAGAGCGGGCTGCCGGTCGGCTGGCCGGCGGTGCGGTGCGCGGCCGAGTGTCCGTCGCGCAGGTCTGTCGCGCGGCTCATCGGACTCCTTCCTGGGCCTGATGGCGGGGCTTGGCCTGCGGACGCAGGCCGCGGGCGTAGAGCTTCAGGCCCTGCCAGCGGATCCGGCTGCTGACCAGCGCGGTCGACCACGGGTGCCGGGCCGTCGCCGTGAGGACCGCGGCGGTGCTGGCCCGGATGCGAGTGCCGCGCATCGAGGCGACGAACGGATGGCCGTCGCCGCGATCGAGCACGATCGTCAGCGCGAGGCGCCGCCCGGGCTCGGGCAGCGTCATCCGGTAGCCGCCGTCGACCGGGTAGAACGGTGACACGTAAAACTCCTTGGCCGTGGCGGCGCGCCCCTGCGGATCGGTCCGCAGCAGATAGCAGTGACGCTGGTGGTAGCTGTTGTGGACCTCGGCGATAACGCACTCAAGCACCCCGTCGGCCCGGTGGCACCAGTAGACGGTCAGCGGGTTGAATACGTAGCCGAGCACCCGCGCGTTGGCCAGCATCAGGATCTGGCCGCCGCCCAGGTCCACGCCGCGGACGGCCAGAAAGCGGTCGACGTTGTCCCGGATGCTGCGGTCCGGGTCGCCCAGATGATCGCTCGCGCGGAAGCTGGCAAGCGGCCTGAGCCAGGGCACCAGCCCCGGCATGTCGTCGAGGTCGACCAGCCACTGGTAGCTGCGGTAGCTGAACGCGTTACGCAGCGGGTCGGTGCGCACATGGTTGATCCGGCACTCATAGAGCGCCGCGGAGCCCGCTACCACCGGCCCCCCAGTGAAACTGCCGCAGCCACGCCCGACCTGCAGCCGTCCTCGTGGAAGCCCCAGCCGTGGTAAGCGCCCGCGTAGGCGGTCACTCCGTCGTTCAGCTCAGGCAGGCTGCGCTGCGCGGCGACGCTCGCCTGATCGTAGATCGGGTGCTGATAGGTCATCCTGGCGAGCACGTACTCGTCGCGGACCTGGCCGCGGTCATTGAGCGTGACGATGTAATCCCGGCTGACGGCCAGCCGCTGCAGCCGGTTCAGGTAGTAGCTGACCTGCACCTGGCCTGCCGACGCCGCGCACGACGGCAGCGCGTAATTCCACGAGGCACGCACCGCCGGGCTGGCCGGGATCAGGCGAGAGTCGCTGTGCAGGACCGTGGGGTTATGTGAGTACCTGAACGCGCCGAGGACCGCCCGCTCGCCGGCGGTCGGATCGGCCAGCAGGCGCAGCGCCTGATCGGGATGGGTCGCGATCACCACCGCGTCGAACGTCTCGGCCTGGTCAGTACCGCTGCGGACCTCAGCCCCACCGGGAAACCGCCGCACGGCGCGCACCGGGGAACCGGCCCGGACCCCTGATAGCTGCTTCGCTACCCGCTCGACGTAGCTGCGCGAACCCCCGGTGACGGTCCGCCAGGGCGGCGAGCCCGTGACCGACAGCAGGCCGTGATGGGCCAGGAAACTGAACAGGTACCTGGCCGGATAGCTCAGCGCGGTCTCCGGCGAGCACGACCACACGGCCGCGACGAACGGCATCGCGAAATGCGTGACAAAGTAGCGTGAGTAGCCCCCGGCGGCCAGAAACTCGCCGAGGGTCACATCGCCGCCGCCGCTCCCGTTATCACTGCTCTCGGCCAGCAGCCTGCGGGCACTGCGGTGAAACCGGAGCACCTCGCCGAGCATTCTCAGGTAGCGGCTCCGGCCGCGCGCGAGACCAGCCGCCAGCCCGAGCGGGCCGCGCTGGCCCGCATACTGCAGACCGCACCCCTCGCAGCGGACCGACATGCTCATCTCCGATTCCCCGGTGGCCACGCCAAGCTCGGTAAACAGCCTGGTCAGCAGGGGGTAGGTGGATTCGTTGTGCACGATGAACCCCGTGTCGACCGCCACCTCCCGGCCGTCGTCCAGCGGGAGCACATGCGTGTGGGCGTGGCCGCCGAGCCGATCATCAGCCTCGAACAGCGTGACCTCGTCGGCGCGCGCCAGGACGTACCCGGCGGTCAATCCGGCGACGCCGCTGCCGATCACCGCAATCCGGCGGTTGCTCATCCTGGCCGGCGGCCAGCCCACAGCCGTGCTGCCGCGAGGCCCCTGCCCCCGGTCCTGATTTCAGGCATCGCGGCATCCCCTCCTGTTCTCATGCCCGGCCTTCGGTACGCGGAGCGTGACCGGATTGGTGACGTACGTCACATTGGGCCGGGTGGTAGTAACCTCCAGATCGGCGAGAAGCACGGCAGGCGAGAAGCACGGCAGGAAGGTCTCGGCGATGGCGAGGGATACAGCACGAGCCGCCCGCGGCGGACTGGTACCGCATGACGGCCCGCCGGTCACCGCCGTTGAGCAGCGCGGTATCGAGCATGTGCCGCATGACAGCCGGTGGGGCAGGCCGAGCCGCCTGTTCTGGATGTGGGCGGGGGCCGTCTGGAATGTCGAGTTCGTGGTCTATGGCGGCCTGGCGATCATCATCGGGCTGTCGTTCGCACAGGCCCTGGTGGTCATCCTGGCCGGCAACCTGTTCTACCTGCTGACCGCGCTGGCCAGCCTGCAGGGGCCGCAGGCGGGCACGACCACCTTCGCCATCAGCCGGGCCCCCTTCGGACCGAACGGCAACCGGGCGCCATCGTTCTTCAACTGGCTGACCCAGGTGGGCTTCGAGATCGAGGGCGTCGCCCTCATCGTCCTGGCCGCGATCGCGCTCGCCAGCCGGGCCGGGTACCAGGCCGGGACACCCACCAAGATCATCTTCATCCTGCTGGCCATGGCCATCCAGGCGGTCCTGCCGCTGCTCGGGCACGCCGCGGTGGTCAAGGTGCTCAAGTGGCTCGCGATCCCGTTCGTCGCGGCGTTCGCCCTGATGGCGATCCTCACGGCGGCCAAGGTCAACCTGCACGCCGCGCGGCATGGTGCCGGCTGGGGCGCGATGCTGGTGGTGCTCGCGCTGGTCATCGCGGCCGGCGGGCTGGGCTGGAGCGAGAACGGCAGCGACTACTCGCGCTACCTGCCCGCGACGGCCAGTCCCCGGCGGATCGTGCTCGCCGTGTTCCTCGGCACCGCCATCCCGTCGGCGCTGCTGGAGATCCTCGGCGCGGCGGTGGCCACCGGCGTCCCCGCGCTGGCCACGACGGGTTCGGCGGGAGCGGTGACCATCTCGGGGCTGCCGTCCGCCTTCCCGGCCTGGTTCATCGTTCCTTACCTGCTCCTGGCCATCTTGCAGCTGTTCGCGATCAACACGCTTGACCTGTACTCATCGGGCGTCACGCTGCAGAGCCTGGTCCCGGGACTGCGCCGGATCCACTGCGTCGCCATCGACACGGTGGTGTGCGGTGCCCTGGCCGCCTACGCCGTGTTCTCGTCCAGGTTCAGCACGCTGCTGTATGACTTCCTGCTGTTCATTATCGTGTGGCTCGCCCCGTGGTGCGCGATCTACCTGGTGGACAGCTGGCTGCGGCACAACCGCTACGACCACGATGCGCTGCTCGATGAGCGCGGCGGCCGCTACTTCCGCCGCGGCGGCATCCACTGGCCAGGGGTCATCGCGCTGGCGGGCGGCATGGTGGCCGCTGCATTGTGGCTGAACGCCTACCCGCCCTATGTCTCGGCGCTTTCCAGCCGGCTGGGCGGATCTGATCTCAGCGTCTTCCTCGGCCTGATCGTGGGCGGCGGCCTGTACTGGCTGCTGGGCAGGCACGAAGTCCGGGCCGAAGCCGCGACCGCCCGGTCCGGGACGGCACGGGCCTAGCGACCTGGCGCCGTTCGGCTGCCGAACCCAGGGGAGGTGTTCTGGGCGGCCGACCGTCCCTACGGCCTCATCCAGTGCGCCGTGCAGCGCGACGACGCCGCTGACCCAGGCCCGGCCTGGGACTGCGCCGTGACCTTCGGCTTAGCGCGGCGCCGTCCGGCTGAGCGCGGGGTTCCCCTTAGGTGCGTTGAGCCAGTGTCGCGCTGCGTTGGTTTCTTGACGGATTTGATTCCTGCGAGCACCTGGCCGGCGTCCTTAGCCACCATCAGCCAGGCTGTCGTCAGCCGGGCTGAGGTTAGTTCCCCGCGGACTCGCAGCGAAGACCCCGCCCAGCCAGGATCCGTTCAGGCGCGGCTCGGGCGGAGCCGCCTGCGTGCCGAGTTGCGCGCCGTAGAAGGCTCCAGCGACGGCGAGCAACGGGCTCACGAACAGCATGGGCCACCACCCGACGAGAATAGTGATCATCAGGCCGGCAACCGCCCCGGCCGTCATGCCCGCCCCCACGCCCTGGCGGAGGCGCGGCCACTCGGGTGTGCGCATCGGGTCGGGCTGGCCGGGCGCACCGGCCCGGGCCTGTCGAATCTCGTCCGTGCCAGCGGTGGCCGGGGTCCGCCGGGCCGTCATCATGGCCGCGGCGCCCGTGACCAGGAGCAAGACTGGGATTGTTATTCCGAGATGAGCCAGGTTCGTCGCGATCGCGAGACCCCCCAGACCGCCAGGCTGCGCGGTAAGGCCGGCCGCCACCTTGATCAGGTCGACGAGCAGGCTGCAGGCAATACCCGCCGCGGCGCCGATGCCGAGGCTCGCCGGAGTCAGCTCGGACTTCCGTGACGTGGCAGCGAGGATCCCGGCCGCGTAGAGGATGGCAAACAACTGGAACGCGCCAAACCAGAACACCACCCAGCCGCCGACGATGGCCACAACAACAGCCGCGATGCGAGTACGCCGCCATGCCGACAGGACCAGAACCACCGTCAGCAGGGCGGCCAGCAGTCCCAGGTCTATCGCCTCGCCCGTCAGGCTGAAGTTCCCCAGAGCTCCGCCCGGCTCGTGGTCGCCCACGCGCCTGCCCGGCGCGCTCTGGTCCAGGTGAACGACGGACAAGACCATGGCACAAAGCGCCGCGCAGCCGCCGATCCGCAGTACTCGCATCGCGGCGCTGCTGCCACCCGGGCCGAAGACCCCGCGTCGGCGGGCCACCCACGGCAGCACCACCAGCGCCGCCGCCAGCTCGATCACCCTGGCCCGGTCCACCAGGCTGTCGGCATCGCCTGGCAGCGCCCGCTGCCAGCTCAGCCACACAGCCCAGGCCGCCACGGCCGCCACCAGCGCAGCCCCGAGCCCGTATCCGATCCTGCGCGTCAACTGAGCCTCCTTCGCCACCATCCGCAACCCGCCTGCCAGCCAGCACCACCGCGACCACCCAGGCGGCACCTGGCCAGCCTCGGCCCACACCGCTTCGCCCCACTCCCGCCGGCCGGCCGGGAGCGCCCCGGCCGAGCGGCGCAACATCCAGGCCAGCGCCCTGGTTAGCTGCTCCATCACTGCCCCTCCCCGGTCAGCCGGAGCCGCCCGCGAACGGCGGCCCGTCGCGGCGTAGCCGCGCCCCGCGCGGCCGGGCCCCGCGCGAGCGCAAGTGCAGCATCGGATAGCGGGTCCCGGACTTCAGCTCGGTCTGCCTGGCCAGGTCGTAGCCATGCCGCCAGGCCGACGCGTCCGAGCACAGCGCTGCCAGCAACGCCAAAGTCTGCGCGGAGAACCCTCGCCCAGGAGCCACCTCCGAACTCTACCTAGATAGATAGCGTGCTGCATAGTCATCTTCAAGGGTCGAGGTAGACGAATACGTCTGGGAACGGGCCACGGTCGCCCGGCCTTACGAGCAGGCGGTCCGCGCGGACCTGCCGGAGTTCCTGGCCTGGGCCCTGGTCTATCAGGCGATCGCGGCAAGATCCCGCTCGCCCGCACCGCGGCCGCCAGAGTGACCAGCCCGCGGCTGCAGGCCCGGATCCAGGCGCTATGCCATTCGGATTTCCGAATGAGGAAGCGCAGCACGGTAACTGATCTGGAAGGTGACTATATATACCGGCGATTAGCGCCGGGGCGGCTTCATGAATGGTTATCAGAGCCGCCTCGGCCGATTCAGCATACGAATGTTCGCTTAGCCCGCTGCCGTCCCGGGAACTCGGCCAGCCAGGGGCCGCTCCCATCGGGGAGGTGTACTACCAGGGCCAGATGGTCGAACGGCAGTCCGAGCCCGCCGTCGCCGTAGACCCGCGCGGCGACCCGGGTCACCTGCGCGGCGAGGGCCGTCAGCAGGAGCGCGCAGGCCCCGTTGAGCTCATAGCAGAAGCCGCCCCGCCGCCTGTTCACGATCTTGCCGATCAGGGCGTCCTCATCAAGTGAGATGGGTTCGGACAGGTGGATGCTCAGGTTCTCGAAAGGCACCGCCATCTGATGGGCCCAGTGCAGGACCCGGGCCAAGGCGGCCAGCCGGGGCGCCCCAGCCGGGGCGGGCGGCCGGGGCGGGCGGCTAGCTGGCCGATGCGAACGAGGGAAGCTTGGACTCGCAGGCCTTGAGCGCCGCGGCCACCTTGGGATCATTTGGGTTCAGCCCGTTCAGAAAGCGGTCGGCGCCTGACGTCTCGGAGACCGGCGGGGCCGTCGGCCGGGTGGTCGGGATCGCCTCGCCGTGCGAGGACATGCAGCTACGGAAGGCCTGGAAGGCCGCGGCGAATCCGCCGCCGAATCCGCCGCCGAATCCCCCGCTCGGACGCAGTGATGCGCAAGCCTGCCTGGCACTCTGAAACGCGCTGCTGCCGCCGCCCGAGAAACCGCCTCCTCCGCCGGCTGGGTAACCGCCGGACCCGCCGCCCCCGAAACCGCCAGATCCGCTGGTTGGCCGGGTGGTCGGGATGCTGACGCCATGCTGACGCAGGCAGGTGAGATACGCGCTCGCCCCGGAGTCTTGCGTACCTGTCGAACTCGACGGACTGGCGCTCGAGGAGCCGATCAGCCCGCACCCGGCCATGAGCAGGACCACGGCGCAGCCCGCCGCCACCAACGACAGCGCCCGGAGGCAGCGGCCAGGGCAAACGCGCGGTATTGCAGATTGGCCCATAATTCGACCGAGCACGGACATTCTCCTTTCCGAGGCGGTCACCCTGGCATCTGTTCCCTGTTCCAGGCGCCGTGACTTCGCAACGGAGCAAATTGAACCGGCCTAATATGAGCGAAGGCTGCATGCGAGCTGTCGGTTAGTTGAGTGCGGCGGCCGGCCTGCCGTCGGCATCCCATTCGAAGGCCTGAATGGCGGTGGCGTTCCGGTCCTCGGCCTGCAGCCTCCAGACCTGAGCAAGCGGGAACGTCATGCGAGAATCTGCCAGGCCGCGTCATGCCGGGCAGGCACCGCCGCGGTCTGCCGGTGCCGGGACGGCGGTGCGCCAGGAGAGCGTACGAGCCTGCGTGGCAGGACCTGAGCCTGGTGCGGCCCGGCATTGATAACGACGGCATAGGCTGGGTGTTGAGGATAGCCGCGCGGGACGCGTCAGCGCCGCGGGCCACTGCCCGGAACGGCCACCGACCAGCTGAAGCAGGGCGAGCAGCATGACCAAGATCGAGAAGCGAATGGTGGTCGAATACGGGATTGACCTGGATGGCGTCTGGCTGCCGTTCGCCTTGCTGAGGCGCCTGGACGAGCACGGACCATGGACCGCTCCGCTTACCGAGGCGACCACCGACCAGGCCCGCGTGCTCGTGGCGCACGGGCTGGCTGAGCGCCACAACACCGGCCTTTGCCGAGGCGGCGGCCTGCGGAATTTCGTCGACGCGATGCCGTTTGAGCCAACGGTCCAGTTCGGGAGGGTCCCGCCGGGCAGCGACCAGCAGCACGGCGCTACGTGATGGCCCGCGTGCGCGGATGGATGATCCAGACGTTGGGCTCCCAGTACTCGCCCAGATCGCGTTCGCGGCCGCCGTCCGTGCCGTCCCAGGCGACCGGGATGGTGTCGCCCTCGGCCAGGACCACGTCCTGCCCGTCGTCGTACCGGACGAACTGCCATTCTCCGAGCACCTCATACAACCGATCCCGGTAGCGGTTGAGCGCTACGCCGTGCCGGTTGTACTCGGGCCAGACCTCTGCGGACAGATCGCCGATCCGGTCCCACAGCTCCGGCCGGTCGCAGTAGCGCACCACCCTGGCGCCCATCCCGCCAGTGTCACCCGCGCGCGAACCCCTGCTGACCGCGGTCGCCGGCCATGGCGATCCCGGAACGCCATTGACTCAAAAAGATTGCGCTCGCGCATCGCCCATTGCTTTGGCGTCCGGCCGTCGCTAGGGTCCCGACAGAACCCCTGATGAGCGGGAACCTCGGAGTAAAGATGGACGAAGGAGGCACTTCATGAAAGCTTCCCGATGGTGGGCCCTGGTGGGGTCGGTGGGGCTGGTGGCATCCGGGATGGCAGCGATAGCTGGTCCCGCCGTTGCCTCCACGAAGCTGACCCCGGTCCCGCAGCGCGTTGAGCTGCGAGGATCACTGGCGCCCGCCGCGGCCCGTGCGCATCCGGCCGGGAGCGTCGCGGCATCCAGCTCGGTCAGCTTCGACCTGGTGTTGTCACTGCGCAGCGCGTCGGGCGCACAGGCATTCCTCCGTGCGGTGTCGAGCCCGGGCTCGTCGGTCTACCACCACTACCTGACCGACGCGCAATGGGTGTCCAGGTTCGGCCCGACCAAGACCAGCGTGGCCAGGGCTGAGTCGTGGCTGCGCAGCGCGGGCTTCGCCGTCGTCTCGGTCCCCAAGACGCGGCTGTACGTGTCGGCCCGCGGATCGGCGCGCACCGTTGAGCGCGCGTTCGGCGTGAAGCTTGGCTACTACAAGGTGAACGGCCACCAGGTACGGCTCGCCAAATCCGCGATGACCGTGCCGTCATCGGTCGCCGGAATCGTCTCGGGAACGGTCGGCATCAACCAGTACCTGGCCACGACCGACCTCGCGCAAACGGCGGCCGCTCCGGCCCGCCCGGCCGCCAAGCCGGCTCAGGAGCCCGCGCCGCCTGCGGGTTTCCGTAACCCGCAGCCGTGCTCCAGGTACTGGGGGCAGAAGACTGACACCAAGGACTCGGGCTCCCTCTACGCGCCCTACACCGCTCCGTTGCCCTATGACATCTGCGGCTACAAGCCGGCTCAGCTCCGAGGTGGTTACGGACTGGCCGGGTCGGTGGCCTCGGGCAACAACGGCAAGGGCGTGGCGATCGCGATCGTCGACGCGTACGACTCGCCAACCCTGCTCTCAGATGCGCAGACCTATTACCGGCTGAACGACCCGTCCCACCCGCTGTCGTCGTCCCAGTTCTTCAACTTCAGCCCCCCGACCGTCGACGACCAGGCGGAGTGCGGCGGCAGCGGCTGGTACGACGAGCAGGCCCTCGACGTGGAGTCCTCGCACGCGATGGCGCCGGGAGCCGACATCCTCTTCGTCGGGGCGCAGGACTGCTTCGACTCGAGCCTGCTCGCGGCGCTGCAGACGGCGATCACCAGCGGTGCTTCCGTCGTGAGCGACTCGTGGGGTGACGACGTCGGCGACCTCTTCGACGACGCGGCCACGAAGACCGCCTACGACAACACCTTCATGCTCGCGGGCGCCACCGGCGTCAGCGTGCTGTTCTCCAGCGGTGACGAGGGTGACAACTTCGCCGATTTCGGGCTGACCGCCCCGGACTACCCGCCGTCCAGCCCGTTCGTGACCGCGGTCGGCGGGACCACCCTCGAAATCAACGCCAGGAACGCGCGCAAGGCTGAGTACGGCTGGTCCACGGCCAAGCAGACGCTGTGCGAGTCCGCGACGACCTCGTGCGGCACCGCGACCTCCCCCTCCGGCGCCCTCGCCTTCCAGGCCGGCGGCGGCGGCGGGACCAGCTACTACTACACCGAGCCCTACTATCAGGTGCCGGTCGTGCCGAGTGCCCTCGCGCTGCGCAACGAAGCGCTCTTCGGCCCGGTGCCGCTGCGCGTCGTCCCCGACATCTCGATGGACGCTGACGCCCAGAGCGGGATGCTGATCGGCCTGACCCAGACGTTCCCCAACGGCGTCTATTACGACCAGTTCAAGGAGGGCGGAACGAGCCTCGCCTCCCCGCTGCTGGCCGGCGTGATCGCGGATGCTGTCCAGGCCGCAGGCACGCCGTTCGGCTTCCTCAACCCGGTGCTCTACAAGGCCTCGAGCCACCCGGGGGCGTTCAACGACATCGTGCCCCCGGCGAGTCCCGACTCGACGGCCGTTATCCGGGTCGACTACGTGAACACGGTCGACTCCTCGAACGGGTACTTCGTGAGCCTGCGGGCGATCGACTACGAGGGACCCGAGACCTACTGCGACGGAACGGGTAACTGCGCGACCCGCGAGGTGACCCTGACCACCGCCCCAGGTTTCGACAGCCTCACCGGGCTCGGATCGGCCGGCCGTAGATTCATCCCCATCCTCTCGAGATTCTGATCCGCTGAACCTGGAGGGGGCGCCTGGCCATCGGCCAGGCGCCCCCTCCTCAGTCTGCCGGGCGGTCAGTCTGCCGGGCGGCCGGGGGCCGGTTCCTCCGGCTGGCGGCGGGATGACGACCGGGATGGCATCGCGATCAGGGCCAGCAGGGCGGCGGCCATCGCCACGGCAGCGCCGGTGGCCAGCCCCAGATCCATCCCGCTGATAAACGAGGCGCGGGCCAGCCCCGCGAGCGCCGCGCCGGTCGCCCCGCCGAGATGCGCGGCGAGGCCGAGCGCCCCGCCGATCGAGCCCAGCACGGTGTGCAGCACCGCGGGCGGCAGGTGGTAGGGGGCCAGCGCGCTGGTCATCTTGTCCTGATAACGGGTGTTCAGCAGGCTGCCGATCACGGCCACGCCCAGGGCCCCGCCGATCTGCAGGAACGCGCCGTTGGTCGCGGAGCCAACGCCCGTGTGATCCCGCGGCACCGAGCCCATCACCGACGAGGTGCCGGTCGGGATGACCAGTCCGGCCCCGATGCCCAGCAGGATCATGCCGGGGACGATGCTCGCGTAGTTTGACGTGACCGTAGCCCCGGAGATCTGCCAGAGCCCCCCGGCCACGATCAGCAGGCCAGCCGCCAGCGTGAGCTTGGTCCCGGCGAAGCGGACCAGAACCGAGGAGACCGGTGCGACTACCGCGATGGCGGCTGCGGCGGGCAGCACCCGGATACCCGCCTCCAGGGCCGTGTAGTTGAGGTCGAACTGCAGGAACTGGGTCAGCACGAACAGCGCGCCGAACAGCCCGAAGGTGACCAGGCCCACCGACGCGACCGCCCCCGAGAAGCTCCTGGCCCGGAAGAACGCCAGGTTGAGCATCGGATGAGAGCTGGCCCGCTCCCAGGCGGCGAAGCCGCCGAGCACCGCGAGTCCGGCCAGCCCGGAGCCGATCACCAGCGGCGACGACCAGCCGTGCTCCGGCGCCTCGATGATCGACCACAGCAGCAGCCCGAGCCCGGCGATCGACAGCAGCGCCCCGACCAGGTCAGGCGACAGGGCCGCCGAGTTCTTCGAGTCGGGGATCAGCGGGATCGCGCAGGCGATGCCGAGCACCGCGATCGGCACGTTGATCAGGAACACCGAGCCCCACCAGAAGTGGGCCAGCAGCAGGCCGCCGATGATCGGTCCGAGGGCGATCCCCACGCCGCTGGTGCCCGCCCAGAAGCCGATCGCGCGCTGTCGCTCCGCGTGGTCGCGGAACATGTCGGTGATGATCGACAGCGTCGACGGCATGATCAGCGCGGCGCCGACGCCCATGCTGGCCCGGGCCGCGATCAGCATGCCTACCGAGCCGGAGAACGCTGCCCAGCTCGAACCCGCGGCGAACGCCGCCAGGCCGGCCACGAATGTCCGTTTACGCCCGACTCGGTCGGCCACGCTGCCAGCGACCAGCAGCAGCCCGGCGAAGACGATGACGTAGGCGTCGACTACCCACTGGAGCTGGCTCGAGGTGGCGTGCAAGTCCCGCACCAGCGTGGGCAGCGCCACGTTGAGGACGGTGTTGTCCAGCGTCACGATCAGCAGCGCGATGCACAGCACCGCCAGCGCGAACCACCGCCGGGACGGCGGGCTGGAGCCCCCCGCATGAGGCGTAGAGATGCTGTCCGCCGTCATGGCCATGGGATTCATCCGAACCCCAGGCGGACGAGGCTGGCCAGGGGCGAAGGTCCCCGGGCTGGCCCTGCGGCCGCCCGGCAAACCCGCGGGTGAACCGGCCGCCAAGCCAGCCGACATAATGGGCACCCGCGGTGGTGGCGTGCGCCGGACACCGGGAGGATGAGGCCGAAGGAGCTAATTGTGGACTTCATTCAGCCGACCACCTGGGCCGAGGCGCTGGCGGCCAAGGCGGCGGCGCCGACGGCACTGCCGCTGGCCGGCGGCACCGACGTGATGGTCGAGCTCAACTTCGACGCGCGCCGGCCGGACGCCCTGCTCGACCTGACCCGGATTGCCGAGCTGACCACCTGGGGCATGACCGACGGCCGGATCAGGCTCGGCGCCGGCGTGACCTACGCGCGGGTCATCGACGAGCTCGGCGACCTGCTGCCCGGCCTCGCGATGGCCGCCCGCACGGTGGGCTCGCCGCAGATCCGCAACCGCGGTACCGTCGGCGGCAACTTGGGCTCGGCCTCACCGGCCGGGGACTGCCATCCGCCGTTGCTGGCCTGCGGCGCCCTGGTCGAGGTGGCCTCGGTGCGCGGAACCAGGGTGATCCCGGTGCAGGACTTCTACACCGGCGTGAAGCGCAGCGCGCTGGCCCCCGACGAGCTGATCGCGGCCACCTTGGTCCCGCCCGCGCCTGGTCCCCAGCAGTTCTGCAAGATCGGAACCCGTAATGCGATGGTGATAGCCGTGGCCTCGTTCAGCGTCGGTCTCAATCCGGTGAGCAGGACCGTCGGGACGGGCATCGGATCGGCCGCCCCCACCCCGCGGCGGGCTCGGGACGCCGAGCGGTTCCTGGCCGGTGCGCTGGCCGACGCCGGGCTGTGGGAATCTCGCGCCCCGCTGCCCGGGCCGGTCGCCAGCGAGTTCGCCGAGCTGGTCAAGGCGGCCGCCGAGCCCATCGACGACGTGCGCGGCAGCGCCACTTACCGGCTGCACGCGCTCGGGGTAATGGCCCGGCGGGCCCTCCGCTGGGCCTGGGACGACTACCGCGGCGGAAGGAGCTGACCGGTGCGGATCACGGCGACCGTCAACGGCAGCCTCCGGCAGGCCGATGACGTCTGGGAGGGCGAGAGCCTGCTGTATGTGCTGCGGGAGCGGATGGGGCTGCCCGGCTCCAAGAACGCCTGCGAGCAGGGCGAGTGCGGGTCCTGCACGGTGTACCTGGACGACCTGCCGGTCTGCGCCTGCCTGGTGGCGGCCGGCCAGGCGCAGGGCCGCGCCGTCGTGACGGTCGAGGGCCTGGCCGATGGCCAGGCCCTGCACCCGGTGCAGGAGGCGTTTGTGACGGCCGGTGCGGTGCAGTGCGGCTTCTGCACGCCTGGCCTGCTGGTGGCGGCGCATGACCTGCTGCGCAGGCGACCTCAGCCATCAACGGCCGAGGTCCGCGAGGCCCTCGCGGGCAACCTGTGCCGGTGCACGGGGTACGAGCAGATCCTGGCGGCCGTCGCGCTGGCGGCGGAAAAATGGGAGGGCGAGCGACGGTGACCGTTCTCGTGCTAAACGGATGCCACGTGGTGACCATGAACACCACGCGGGATGAGCATGCCAGCGGATATGTCGCCGTTGACGGCAACCGGATCCTGGCCGCTGGCCCCGGCCCGGTGCCAGCCAGCCTGGCGGGTGCCCGGCAGCTTGACGCCAGCGGCTGCCTGGCCACCCCGGGGCTGATCAACACCCACCACCACCTGTACCAGTGGGCGACCAGGGGCCGGGCGGTGGACGCCACCCTGTTCGACTGGCTGACCGAGCTGTACCCGGTCTGGGCCGGCCTCGACGAGGACATCGTCAGGCCGGCGGCCACGGCCGCGCTGGCCTGGCTGGCCAGGACCGGCTGCACAACCACCATGGACCACCACTACCTGTTCCCGTCCGGCGGCGGCGACCTGCTGGGCGCGACCATCGAGGCCGCCCGCGACGTGGGCCTGCGCTTCCATCCGACCCGCGGCTCGATGGACCTGGGCGCCAGTGCCGGGGGCCTGCCCCCGGACCACGTCGTGGAGGACCCGGACACGATCATGGCCGCCACCCAGGAGGCGATCGACAAGTTCCACGATCCGTCGCCGGACTCGATGCTGCGGATCGGGGTCGCGCCCTGCTCGCCGTTCTCGGTCACCCGCGGGCTGCTCGCCGACGCCGCGGCGCTGGCCCGGGCCAGCAGGGTCCGGCTGCATACGCACCTCGCCGAGACCGCCGATGAGGACGACTACTGCCTGGAGCACTTTGGCTGCAAACCCGTCGAATACCTGGACTCACTCGGCTGGCTGGGCGGCGACGTGTGGCTGGCGCACGCGGTGCACCTGGACGACGCGGCCATCGCCAGGCTCGCCGCGACCGGGACCGGAGTCGCACACTGCCCGTCGTCCAACGCCAGGCTCGGTTCGGGCCGCTGCCGGTCCCGGGCGCTGCTCGAGGCCGGCGTGCCGGTCGGGCTGGGTGTGGACGGCGCCGCCTCCAACGAGGAAAGCTCCCTGGTCGGCGAGCTCAGGGCCGCCGCGCTGGCGGCCCGCACGGCCGGCGGCCCGCACGCGATGGGCGTACGCGACGCACTGGAGCTGGCCACCCTCGGCGGGGCCAGGCTGCTGGGCCGGGAAGCCGAGATCGGCTCGCTGGAGCCGGGCAAGCTGGCCGACGTCGCGCTGTGGCGGCTGGACACGCTGCCGCACGCGGATATCGCCGACCCGGTGGCCGCGCTGGTGCTCGGGGCCCGCCCGCCGCTGGATCTGCTGCTGGTGAACGGCCGGGAGGTGGTGGCCCGTGACCGCGTGCTGACCGTCGATGAGCAGCAGGCTGCCGCGGCGGCCCGCCGGGCCAGCCTCGCCCTGGCGGAGAAGGCCTGATGCGGCCCGGCGAGGCGCCCGTCACGGCGCTGGCCGGCGAGGCGCCGGGCAGCGAGGCCTCGCGCGCCGTCACGAACAGCGAGGCGCCCGCGACGGCTCCTGGCGCGGCTCCGGCCGGGCTGCGCGACGCGGCGGCGGCGGGGGGCATCGGGGCCAGCCCGCGCCGCCCGGACAGCACCCCTAAGGTGACCGGCCAGTTCGCCTACGGCAGCGACCTTTTCGCCCGCGACATGATCTGGGGCGTCACGCTGCGCAGCCCGCACCCCTACGCGAAGATCGAGTCCGTCGACATCGGCCCGGCGCTCGCCACCGCCGGGGTATTCGCGGTGCTGACCCACCAGGACGTGCCGGGCCCCAACCGGTGCGGGCTTGAGCACGCCGACCAGCCGGTCCTGGCCGAGGACGTGGTCCGCTACCAGGGCGAACCTGTCGCCCTGGTTGCCGCCGACCACCCCGAGATCGCCCGCCGGGCAGCCAAGAAGATCGCCGTGAGCTACCAGGCCCTCGATCCGGTTACCGACGCGCCGGCCGCGCTGCGCCCAGGCACGCCCCGGCTGCATCCGCAGGGCAATCTGGTCCGCCATCTCAAGGTCCGCAGGGGCGACCCGGCGCCCGCCGCGCCGGTCGTCGTCACCGGCGAGTACGCGGTCGGGATGCAGGACCAGGCGTTCCTCGGCCCGGAGGCCGGGCTGGCGATCCCCGACGGCCAGGGCGGGATCGACCTGTATGTGGCCACCCAGTGGCTGCACGCCGACCAGCGGCAGATCTGCGCCGCGCTCGGGCTGCCGCCCGATCAGGTCCGGCTGGTGCTGGCCGGGGTGGGCGGGGCCTTCGGCGGCCGCGAGGACCTGTCCATGCACGTGCACGCGTGCATGCTGGCGCTGCGGACCGGCAAGCCGGTGAAGATGGTCTACAACCGCGAGGAATCGTTCTTCGGGCACGTGCACCGGCATCCCGCGGTGCTGCGCTACGAGCACGGCGCGGACCGCGACGGCCGCCTGGTCTACGTCCGGGCCGAGATCTACCTCGACGGCGGTGCGTATGCTTCCAGCACCTCGGCGGTGGTCGGTAACGCGGGCACCATGGGGGTCGGCCCCTACGTCGTACCCAGCGTGCACGTTGACTGTTACGGCGTCTACACGAACAACCCGCCGTGCGGCGCGATGCGCGGGTTCGGCTCGGTGCAGGCCGCGTTCGGGTACGAGGCGCAGATGGACAAGCTGGCCGCGGCGCTCGGCCTGGACCCGGTCGAGATGCGCTGCCGGAACGCGATGAGCCTGGGCTGCGAGGCGCCGACCGGGCAGATCGTGGACAGCCCGGCTCCCGTCGCCGAGCTGCTGCGCCGGCTGCAGGACATGCAGTTGCCGCCCGAGCGCCCGGCCGCCGGTCATGACCTGCGGGACCTGCCCGGCGGCGTGTCGAATACGACGCACGGCGAGGGCGTGGTGCGTGGCGTGGGCTACGCGGTCGCCTACAAGAACGTGGGGTTCTCCGAGGGCTTCGACGATTACGCGACCGCCCGGGTCCGGCTGCAGGTCACCGGGGGCCAGCCGGTGGTGGCGGTGCACACCGCCGCGGCCGAGGTCGGCCAGGGCCTGGTCACGGTCGAGCAGCAGATCTGCCGCACCGAGCTCGGCGTGGACCAGGTGGTGGTGAGCCCCAAGGACACCGGAGTCGGGTCGGCCGGTTCCACGTCGGCGTCCCGGCAGACCTACATGACCGGCGGCGCGATCAAGGCCGCCTGCGAACGGATCCGCGAGCGGGTCCTCGGCCTGGCCCAGCGCCACCTCGGCCAGGCCGCCGCCGGGCTGGCGCTGGCCGGCGGCTGGATCGTCTCGGCCGCCGGCGAGCGGCTGGCCCCGCTGGCCGAGGTGATCGGCCCGGAGGTCATCGAAGAGACGCTGGAATGGCGGCACCGGCCCACCCACCCGATCGACCCGGAAACTGGTCAGGGCTTCGCGCATGTCCAGTACGCATTCGCCGCGCACCGGGCCGTGGTGGACGTCGACACCGAGCTTGGCCTGGTCAAAGTCGTGGAGCTGGCCTGTGCGCAGGATGTCGGCAAGGCCATCAACCCGCAAGCCGTGCTGGGCCAGATCTACGGCGGCACGGCGCAGGGAGTGGGCCTGGCCATCATGGAGGAGATCCAGGTGAGCGGCGGGCTGATCAGGAACCCGTCGTTTACCGACTACCTCATTCCCACCATCCTCGACATGCCGCCGATGCGGGTCGAGCTGCTTGAGTACCCCGACCCGAACGCCCCCTACGGCGTGCGCGGGGTCGGGGAGCCGCCGACGATCTCGTCGGGACCGGCCGTGGCCGCGGCCATCCGCGCCGCCACCGGGCTCGATCTCCCGCGGGTCCCGGTCAGGCCAGAGCACATAACAGGTACCGGATGAGTATCCCACCCGGCCCAGCCCCGGCCGAGCAGCCGCCAGAACTGTCATCTGTGCCCGCTGGACAGTCGGCCTGTGGCTGGACGGCGGCTGCCGGAGCCGAACTCGACGCGTTGCTGGCGGGTGCTGACCGGGTGCTTGCGGAAGGCTATCCGGGGAACCGGCCGGGTCGCCAGCCGGTGCACACCGTTTATGTCCCTGCCGACAGGTTCCAGCCGGATCTAGGTGCCCAGTGGGGGCGGGCAGCGCTGGCCATGCTGGACGACTGCGCGCCGGGCCCGGCCGAGTTCGGTGCCGCGATGGACCTGCCCGCTGATCTCGCCGCCGAGGTGCTGCTCCTGGTCCGGGCCAAACTCGCCGCCGAGCCGGTCGAGGACCTCCGGCTGGACTTCGAGGACGGCTACGGCGAGCGGGGCGACGCAGCAGAGGACACCGACGCGAGCGCGGCGGCGGACCGGCTCGCCGCCGCCATCGCCGTCGGTGTGGCCCCGCCGTTCGCCGGACTGCGCTGCAAGAGCCTGGAGCCCGGCACCCGGCGCCGGGCGATCGCCACCCTGGAGATCTTCCTCGGCGTGCTGGTCGGCCACCGGCGGCTGCCCGACGGATTCGTCATCACGCTGCCGAAGGTCAGCTCCGCCGACCAGGTCCGCGCGATGGTGCTCCTGTGCGGACGGCTGGAGGAAGCACACGGCCTGGCACCCGGACAGCTGCGGTTCGAGGTCCAGGTCGAGACCCCGCAACTGGTGCTCGGCGCCGACGGGGCGGCCGAGGTCGCCAGGTGCGTGCACGCCGGGGGGCGGCGGATCACCGGACTGCACTATGGCACCTACGACTACAGTGCCGCGCTCGGGATCGCGGCCGCTTACCATCCCGGGCACCTGGTCAGTCGTTATGCCGCCACCTACGCGTTCTTCCGCGAGGACCTGCCTGCCGCTAGCGCGCGGCTGAGATCCTGCTTCGGCCCGGCGCCCGCTCAGAGTCGGGCAGAGGAGCCCGCGAGAGTCCGCGCGCTGGCCGGCTACCTGGCCCGCGGGCTGGACTGCGGAGCGGTCTCGGCCGCCGAGCTGACCAGGCTGACCGGCCTGGCGCCGGCCGGACTGCGCGCACTCTGCGACCGGCCGGACGCGAGCGGTCAGCGGGAGAGCGGTCGATGACACGGCACAGGGTCCGGGCTCGCGGTGGGGCGGGTCACGATGGCTAACCTTGACCTGCTCATCAGGGCCGGGCGGGTGGTCTGCCCGGATGGCGTCAGGCCGGCCGCGGTCGGGATCCGCGGCGGCGAGATCGTCGTGGTCGAGCCGTACGACACCGACCTCAGCGCGACGGCGAACGCCGATCTGGCCGGCGACGAGGCGCTGCTGCCTGGTCTCGTCGACACCCACGTGCACGTCAACGAGCCCGGCCGGACCGACTGGGAAGGCTTCGCCACCGCGACCAGGGCGGCCGCGGCTGGCGGCATCACCACGCTCATCGACATGCCGCTCAACTCGATCCCGCCCACGGTTACGGTCGGCGCGCTGCAGGCTAAACGCGCTGCGGCGATCGGCCAGTGCCATATCGACGTCGGGTTCTGGGGCGGCGCGGTACCAGGTAACTGCGACCAGCGGGGGCCGCTGCATGACGCGGGGGTATTCGGTTTCAAGTGCTTCACGGCCGACTCGGGCGTCCCGGAGTTCCCGCCGCTCGATGATAGTGAGCTCGATCGAGCGATGCGGCAGGCGGCCGGGACCGGCTGGGTACTTATCGTTCATGCCGAAGACGCTGCCGCGCTCCAGGATGCACCTCCTGCGGCCGGTCCCGAGTACGGCGCTTTCCTGCGGTCCAGGCCCGCGGCCGCCGAGCTGATCGCCGTCAGCCGGGTTATCGGGCTGGTGCGCAGCACGGGGGCCCGGGCTCACGTGCTGCACCTGTCTGCCGCGGACGCGCTGCCTGCGATCGCGGCGGCCAGGCAGGATGGCCTGCCGCTCACCGTGGAGACCTGCCCGCACTACCTGGCGCTGGCCGCCGAGGAGGTGCCCGCGGGGGCTACCCAGTTCAAGTGCTGCCCGCCGATCCGCGAGCGGGCCAACGCCGAGCGGCTCTGGGCAGCGCTGTGCGCCGGGGTGATCGACTGTGTGGTTTCCGATCACTCACCGTGCCCGCCCGGGCTGAAGCAGCTCGACCGGGGAGATTTCGGCGTGGCGTGGGGCGGGATCTCGTCCCTGCAGCTGGCCCTGCCGGTGGTCTGGAGCCAGGCTCGGGCCCGGGGCCACTCGCTGGCCGACATCACGGGCTGGATGGCCACCGCACCCGCGGCATTGGCGGGTCTGCGCAGGAAGGGCAGGATCGCTCCGGGTTGCGACGCCGACCTGGTCGCCTTCGCACCCAATCAGGAACTCACGGTGCGGCCGCGGCTGCTGTTGCATCGGCATCGGCTGACGCCTTACGAGGGCCAGACGCTGCACGGCGTAGTGCGGCAGACTTGGTTGCGGGGCACGGTGATCTCCGGGGGTGAGCCAGCCGGGCAGTTGCTGACGCGAGAGGATGATCGCCCGTGACTGATCGCGATGCGGAGCGGCCCGGTCCTGCAGGCGGAACCGGTTCTGCGGAGCGGCCCCTGCCGCAGCGGCGCCTGCCGCAGCGGTCCTGGCCTGACCGGCTGCGGCCTGACCGGCCGCGGCCTGACCGGTCTCAGCTGGACCACCCGTTGCCTGACCACCCGTTGCCCGGCCTGAGTTTGCCCGAACAGTGCTTGCCCGAGCGGCGCCTGCCCGAAGGTCGCCTGCCGGAAGGGCACCTGCCTGAGCGGCGCTGGCCGGGCCAGACTGACCAGCCGCTACCCGACCAGCCGCTACCTGACCAGCCGCTGCCTGACCAGCCGCTACCTGACCAGCCGCTGCCCGACCAGCCCGGCCTGGCTGACCGGCCCAGCTTCACGGCCTTGCCCGACCTGGCCTCACGCCGGCTCGGCGGCAGCGTGATCTTCGCCAACGACGAGCTGTTCGCGGAGAAGGAGAACCTGATCAAGCCGGAGCCGCCACGATTTGCCGCCGAGTTCGGTCACAAGGGCAAGATCTACGACGGATGGGAGACCAGGCGCCGTCGCACGCCGGGCCACGACTACGCCATCGTGCGGCTCGGCGCGCCTGGTGTCGTACACGGTGTCGTGGTGGATACCGCGCATTTCCGGGGCAACTTTCCGGCCCAGATCTCGGTCGAGGCGGCCTCGGCTGAGGGTTATCCGGGGCCCGAGCAGCTCGCGGAGCTGGACTGGCAGACGCTCATCCCGGCCACGGAGGCTCGCGGTGACACGGCCAATCACTATTCGGTGGCCGACCGGCGCAGGTGGACCCACGTCCGGTTGTCGATCTATCCCGACGGCGGGGTGGCCAGGTTCCGGGTCCACGGCCGGGTCGTGCCCGATCCACGGTTCCTCGCGGGCACGATCGACCTGCTCGCGATGGAGAACGGCGGGGAACTCATCGGCTGCTCCGACGCCTTCTACTCGTCGGCGGCCAATCTCATCCTGCCCGGCTGGGCCAGGTCCATGGCCGAGGGCTGGGAGAACGCAAGACGGCGCGGCGCGGGAAACGACTACGCGACGTTCAGGCTGGGCGCGGCCGGGGGGCTGCGTTACGTGGAGGTCGACACCTCATACTTCGTCGGCAACGCGCCCGGATGGATCCGGCTGCACGCTGCCGACGAGCGCGCCGCCCGTCCGGTGCCAGACGGCGGGGACGGCCCGGCGGTTGACGAGATGACCTGGTGGGAGGTCTTGCCGCGGCTGCGAGTGCAGCCCGACACCCGGCACAGGTTCCTGGTCGATAGCTCACGCGCCGCAACGCATGTCCGCCTCGACGTCATCCCGGACGGCGGCCTGGCCCGGCTGCGGGTGCACGGCGAGGTGGTTCCTGAGGGGCTGACCCAGGCCTGGCAGCGCTGGCACGACTCGCTGCCCGAGCAGCAGCGCCAGAGCCTGCCGCCCGAGGGCTGATCGCAGCCTCAGGCCGGACGTCTGGCCGGATGTCTGGGTGCACGGGACGGACTGGGGTGCCCCGGCACAGATCACGCCAAGGCTGACAGGCACGCTGATAACATCCCGATTCAGGCTCAGCAGGGGGTGCTATGACATCAGGGCAGTATGACTTCGTCATCATCGGCGGTGGCTCGGCGGGCAGCGCGCTCGCCAACCGCCTGTCGGCCGACCCCTCGCACCGCGTGCTGGTCCTGGAGGCCGGGCGGCCTGACTACCCCTTCGACGTGTTCATTCACATGCCCGCCGCGCTGACCTTCCCGATCGGCAGCCGCTTCTACGACTGGAAGTACGAGTCGGAGCCTGAGCCGTTCATGAACGGCCGCCGCATCTACCACGCCCGGGGCAAGGTGCTCGGCGGCTCGAGCAGCATCAACGGCATGATCTTCCAGCGCGGCAACCCGCTGGACTACGAGCGCTGGGCCGCCGACCCGGGAATGGAAGCCTGGGACTACGCGCATTGCCTGCCGTACTTCAAGCGGATGGAGAACTGCCTGGCCGGCGGCGATGAGTACCGCGGCAGCGATGGCCCGCTCGTGCTGGAACGCGGACCTGCCGATGGTCCGCTGTTCACGGCGTTCTTCACGGCGGTTCAGGAGGCTGGCTACTCGCTGACCGACGATGTGAACGGCTACCGGCAGGAAGGCTTCGCTCCGTTCGACAGGAACGTCCATCGCGGCAGGCGGCTGTCCGCCGCGCGCGCTTACCTGCACCCGGTGATGCAGCGCCCGAACCTCACGGTCGCCACCCGGGTCTTCGTAACGAAGATCATCTTCCACGGCCGGCGGGCCGTCGGCGTGGAGTTCACCCGGGGCGGCAAGTCGCGGCGGGTCAGAGCCGGGGAGATCATCCTGTGCGGCGGCGCCTTCAACTCCCCGCAGCTGCTCCAGCTCTCCGGGGTCGGCAGCGCCGCCTTGCTCGCCTCCCATGGCGTCAGGGTGGTTGCTGACCTGCCCGGGGTTGGCGAGAACCTGCAAGATCACCTCGAGGTCTACGTCCAGTTCGCATCGAAGCTGCCGGTCTCTGTCGCGCCCGCCCTGAAGTGGCGGAACCGGCCGCTGGTCGGCGCCAAGTGGCTGTTCCTGCGCAGCGGGCCGGGCGCGACCAACCATTTCGAGGGCGGCGGGTTCGCCAGGAGTAACGAGGAGGTGGCCTACCCGAACCTGATGTTCCACTTCCTGCCCATCGCGATCCGCTACGACGGCTCCGCGCCGGCCGGCGGCCATGGCTACCAGGTGCACATCGGGCCGATGTACTCAGACTCCCGGGGATCGGTGCGGATTACCTCGGCCGATCCGTCCGTGAAACCCGCGTTGCGGTTCAACTACCTCTCGACTGCCCAGGACCGCCGGGAGTGGCCGGAGGCGATCCGGGTGGCACGCAAGATCCTGAACCAGCCTGCCTTCGACGAGTTCAATGGCGGGGAACTCGCACCTGGGCCTGACGTATCGACAGACGAGCAGATCCTGGACTGGGTGGCGCGCGACGGGGAGACTGCCCTGCACCCGTCGTGCACCTGCCAGATGGGTACCGGCGAGATGTCGGTGGTCGACCCCGTCACCATGCGAGTCCACGGGCTGGACGGCCTCCGGGTGGTGGACGCTTCCGTGATGCCGTACGTCACCAACGGCAATATCTATGCGCCGGTGATGATGATCGCCGAGAAGTCCGCCGATCTGATCCTGGGCAATACTCCGCTGCCGCCCTCGACCGCCCGGTTCTACCGGCACGCCAGGGATGCGGCGCAGCCCACAATGGGCTCATGATCGATTCCAGCGCACCAGACCCGCGGGACCCGCGCGGGCTCCGGGCTGACGCCCCGCTGCTGGACGGCTGGCTGCGGTCGACCGCGCAGGCCGAGGCGGGCGAGCTGACCCCGATGAGCGTGCCCGGGCACAAGCAGCGCCAGGACCTGGTCGGGGCGGTCGTCGCGGGCGATGCTCCGCTGTATGGCGGCCTCGACTCCATCAAGCACGCCGACACGCTGCGGATCGAAGGGGAACGGCGGGCCGCGGAGCTGTGGGGAGCCGACTGGTGCAGGTTCTCCGTGGCCGGGTCTACCCATGGCAATCAGGCCCTGGCCCTGGCCATCGGCTCGCCGGGCCAGGAAGTGATCATCACTCGCATCCTGCACCGCTCGCTGCTCCTCGGGCTGGTCCTGGCCGGGCTGCGCCCGGTCTGGGTGCGGCCGGCGGTCGACCCGTCTTCGGGCCTGCCCGGGGCGGTCTCCGTCGAGGCGGTCCGGGCCGCGCTGGCTGCGCATCCGGGAGCCTGCGCCGTGTACCTGGGCGAGCCCTCGTATGTCGGAACGGTCGGCGACCTGCCCGGCCAGGCGGCCGCGGCGCATGAGGCCGGCGTGCCGCTGGTGGTCGACGCGGCCTGGGCGGCGCACCTTGGCTTCCATCCCGACCTGCCGCCGCATGCACTCGCCGCGGGCGCCGACGCGATGGTGACCAGCGCGCACAAGGCGCTGCCCGCCTATACCCAGGGCGCGTTGGTGCTGGCGCGGACTGGCCTGCTGGATACCGCCCGGCTGGACCGGGCGTTCGAGGCGACCCACACGACCAGCCCGGCCGGGTCGATCATGGCGAGCATCGACGCGGCGCGGGCGCTGCTGGCCAGGGACGGCAAGGAACTGTGCGCGAGGTTGCTGCGCGGGGTGGCCGCTGCGAGGCAGCGCCTTAGGCAGGTGCCTGGCGTGGACGTCCTCGACGGACCGGGCGTCGAGCCGACCAAGCTGGTCGTGCTGCTGGCGGGCACCGGGGCGAGCGGGTACGCGATCGAGAACGACCTGGTCGCACGCGGGATGCCGGTCGAGATGGCCGACCGGGATACCATCATCCCGATTCCCGTGATCGCCGACGACGAAGACCAGATCGCGCGGTTCACGCAGGCGCTGGTGACGGTGATCGAGCGGCACCGCGGCGCACCGCGCCGGCCGGTCGCAGCCGCCGCCTGGACGGTGATCCCTGAGACGGTACTGTCGCCCCGGGAGGCGTTTTTCGCGCCGAACGAGACCGTCGCCGCCGACGCGGCCGTCGGGCGGATCAGCGCCGAGCTGATCGCCCCCTACCCGCCCGGCGTCCCGGTGCTCGCGCCCGGCGAGCGGGTCACCGCCGAGGCTCTGGACGCGCTGCGCGAGGTGAAAGCCGACGGCGGCCGGATCGCCTACGCGGCCGACCCCAGCCTGGCCACCTTCCAGGTGATCGCGGAGCGCTGAGGTCGGCGCGGTCGGCGCGGGGCTGGCGCGGCCTGTGCCGTGGCCGGTGTCCGACGCCCGAGCTACGATTCCCGGTGCCGGCCGGACCGCCCGGCCGGACCGAAAGGAGGCCCAGCATGAGCGGCGAGGCCAGGGCAACAGAGCCAGAGGACGTGACCCGGCTGGTCGCCGAGCGGCTCAACGCCGGCGACGCGGCGGGCGTCGCGGCACTGTACGAACCGCAGGCTGTGCTCGCCTACCCAGCCGACCAGGCGACGACCGGGCGAGAGGCCATCCAGGCCATCTACCAGCGGATGGCCGACGCGGGGGTGAAGTTCGCCATCGAGAATCCGCTGCCCACCGTCAGGTTCGAGGACCTGGCCCTGACCTCGACCCGCTCCGCCGACAACACCGGCGTCCGGGTGCAGGTCCTTCGCCGCCAGCCCGATGGCTCCTGGCTGCGGATCATCGACCGGCCCGAAGTACCGCAGCCATAGCCCGGCCCGCGGGCCGGGTCAGCCTAAGCAACCTGGTGGCAGGACCCCCAGGTCGCCGAGGAAGCGGCCGACGCGGGCAACGGCCTGCCGCCAGCTTTCGCCACCCGGGTAGGGCTGGTCCAGGTGCTCGCGCCCGGCCTGCAGTTCGGCCACGGGCATCCCGTTGCGCTGCCCGTAGTCACATTCACGTAGCCGCCAGTCGTATAGCACCGGGATCGCGGAGCCAGCGAAGGCAACCGAGGCTGTCTGGGCGGCGCGGGCCAGGTCGGAGCTGAATACGGCGGTGATCCCGTCGCCCAGGCGGCGCCGCCCCAGCTGCTGCGCCTGCGCCCGGCCCCGTTCTGACAGCTGGCCGGGCAGCCATCCAGTGGCGTGCCCCCGCTCGTTGTCCACGGTCGTGGAATGGGTTTCAAAGACCAGCTCGATGGCCACCCAGCCAACCCTGCGAGCGGGTTACCGCGACACGCCGCACGTGATCGGTGACGCGGCTGTCTCTCCTCGCCTATGGCCACTGACCAGCACAAATTTCCCGGTCAACGATCGAGCGGCCGTGATCAAGGTCGTGCAGCCGCAGGCGGGGGACCGGTCGATAATGGACCATGGCCAATGCGGCGCTTGAGGCCCTGGATGCGACTGGTGTTACGTATCGGGTGATCCGCCACGGGCCGGTGTCCAGCCTGGCCGAGGCGGCGCGGGCCCGCGGCGTGGAGCCGGCCGATGTCGTGAAGACCCTGGTCGTGCGGCGGGCCGAGGACGACTTCCGGTTCGTGCTCGTACCCGGCGACCGGGCTATCTGCTGGCCGAAGCTGCGCTCGGTGCTGGGCGTGAGCCGCCTGTCGATGCCGCAGGCCGAGGTGGCCAGGCGGGCGACCGGTTATGAGCGCGGCACGATCACGCCGTTCGGGTCGATCACCAAGTGGCCGGTGATCGCCGATGAGCGAATCCGCGGGCGGCAGATCACGCTGGGCGCAGGCGAGCATGGCCTCGCGGTCGCCCTAGCCGCGGATGAGGTGCTGACCGCGCTGGATGCCACGGTGGCCGACATCAGCGATCCCGAGCCGGGCAGCTGACACTCGCGGGGCGCCCGGCGCGCCCGGCCCGCACCAGACAGCACGATCGCCGCCCAGCGCGCCGGGGCGCAGCTATGGACGGATGGCGGGCATGCCATGTGCCGCGCCTGCCGCGACGACGCGCTTGTGTGGTCTGCGACACTCGAACGGAGCGAAGAGTCGCAGGAGTGGTCATGTCGTATGTGATGAGCGTTGCCGAGCGCGAAGAGTTCCTCGGCCAGGTACATGTTGGGGTGCTTAGCGTTGCGGCCGGTGACGGGCGGGGACCAATTACTGCCCCGGTCTGGTACGGCTATCAGCCTGGTGGCCTCATCACGGTCATCACCGGTCGTGAATCAAGGAAAGGACGGGCTATCCGGGCGGCAGGCCGGGTGAGCCTGTGCGTGCAGAGCGAGGATCGCCCGTACCGATACGTCAGCATCGAGGGACCCGCCGTGCTGGAAGCACTCGATCTCGACGAGCGCCTGGCGCTGGCCCGCCGGTACCTGGGTACCGAGGGCGGCGATAAGTACGTGGCGGACAACCCTGACCTGGATGGCGAGCTCGCGGTGTTTCGGATCCAGCCGCAGCACTGGCTGAGCGTGGACTATGGGAAGGACGCTGGCTAGCGACCCCCTGGCCAGCGATCGTGTGCCAAGGCCTGGCTGCGGCGGGCGGTCCATGCCGCAGCCAGGCCGGTTGGGCGCGGTGGGATCAGGGCAGGATGATGGCCTGGCCGATGGCGGCGGACGGGTAATAGCCGGGTGTTCCGGCGAAGGCGACGGCGTAGCGGCCGGAGTTCTGCCGGATGGCGATCGATTGCGCGTAGCTCAGCACGCAGGACGCGACGCCGCGGCTGTTGGTGGTGGCAGAGCACAGTCTGGCCGGGCCGGTGCTGAAGGTGAGCCGCTGGCCGCTGACCGGAGCGCCGAGGCTGTCCAGCGTTCCGTAGACGGTGAACGTCTGCTGGTAGTTGAAGGCGAGGTCCGGCGTCAGGCGCGTGGGGGCGCGCCGGATGGTCTGAGTCAGCGTGCCGGTCGATCCAGCGTAGGCAGTGTCACCGGTGTAAACGGCGGTGATGGAGTCGGCCCCCACCGGCAGGCTGCGGGTGTTGCAGGTGGCCTGGTATTTGCCGTCGGCTAGGCGCAATGTCCTGGCCGCGCAGCCGGTGATGTCAGCAGCGGCGTTCTTGAAATCGACGCTGCCGCCGCCGTCGGTCGGGCTGACCGTAGCGATGAATGTGACGCGCTGGCCGAAGTAGCTCGGGTTGCGGGACGAGGTGAGGATGGTAGTGGTGGGCGCCTGCGTGGAGTAACTTATGGTGATCACTCCGTCGCCGGTGTTGGTGTGAGTGTCGGAGGTGTCGGGCTTCACGGTGATGCCGCCGATAGTCGTCTGAGTCGCGGGGAAGCCTGAACCGCCGCCGGCTCCGGCGAACTGCGCGGAGCCGCCGCCGCCGAAGTAACCGCTGCCGCCACCACCCCCGTTGCCGTTGCCGGTGCACCTGGTGTTGTTGCTGTTGCCACCGTGCAACTGCGCGCCGTCAGTAGCGGAGTTGAGACACCCGGTGGCGCCGCCGTTGGCGCCGCCTGCGGTGGTAGTACCGCCGTGACCGATGGTGGCGGCGGTGCCCGGCGAGCCGTCGGCGCCGTCGACCACATTGCTGCCGCCACCGTTGCCGCCAGTGGCCGGCTGCGGCGGGTTCTCTGTCGGGTTGTTCTGGGCGCCGGCCCCCCCACCGCCGCCGGCCACGACCAGCAGGTTGGCGACTGAGTACGGGGAGATCGCGACGGTACTCGCGCCCCCGCCGCCGCCAGAATCACCCGCGTCGGCGGGCGTGCCGTTCCCGCCGCCACGGCCGGCGTCGGTGCCTCCCTCGAAGTAGTCGGCCATGCCGCCAGGAAATACGCTCAGGGTGGTGCCGGCCGGGATGCCGGTCAGCGTGGCTTTGTACTCGCCGCCGGCCCCCCCGGCGGTGCCGGTGGGGAAGGCAGCGCCGCCTGCGCCGCCATCAGCCACGACGGTGACGCTGGTGATACCCGCTGGGACCGGCCACTCGGTTGAGCTGCCGGTGTAGACGAAGGTGCAGGTGATCGTGCCCGCGACGGGTGGTGCGCAATTCGCGCCGGCGCTCGCGGTGCCTGCCCACAGCCCGGCGGCCGGGAGGGCGGCTCCGCTCAGCAGGGCGGCGCCCAGGACGGTGATCCGGATTCGGCCAGCGATGCGGTGGGCGGATCTGAGCACGGTGAGCCTTCTCTCTAGCTGACCGGGCGTGAGCTGACCGGGCGTTCCGGAGCCTTGCCGCCCCCGATGATGGTGACTGAGTGTAGCGCTCAATTACTGAACGTGAGCAGAGGATGGCCCGGTGACCCCAGATGCTCGCTCGTCAGCAGGTGGCCGGTCCGCGTCAGCCTGGCGCGCGAAGTAGCCGTTCAGCGGCCCGGACGGCACTGGTGATCTCGGTTAGCATGGCCTCGGCGCGCCCGGGCCGGGCGTCACCTGAAGACCCGGCCAGGTTGATCGAGACCAGGACCGCAGCTGCGCGGGCGCCGGCCTGGGCGAGCAGCGCGCCTGTGATCGCATCGCCGCGCAGGTTCGGGTTCCCGCCGGCGGCGAGGCGGGCGGCGAGCCTGGCGGTCTGCCCGGCGAGCTCGATTACCTCCATCGGGATGGTGGCCGCCTCGGACAGCGCGGCGTCGATCCGCCGCCGCCGCTGCTCGGCGTCCAGGCCCGGGACGTCGCTGGATGCGCTGAGATCCTGGCCGGGCTGGTCACGGAGGACCGCGACAACGTCGCGGTAGGACTCGGCATCGGCCTGTACGAGCGAAGCGGCGGCGCTGCGCAGCCCGTCCGCCTCGGCGACCAGGAACTCGGTGTCAAGCGCGCCCAGGTGCCGTGCCGACAGGCGCGCCGCCATCGCGCACAGACCGGCCCCGAGGGCGACCGTCAGGGCGGCGGCGCTGCCGGCGCCCGGCGCGGCGTGGCCGGCCGACAGCGCGCCAAGGAACTCGCCGAGCGGCTGGTCCAGGTAACTGGGCGGGTCGGCGGCTGGGGGCCGGTCCGGGTCGATGGGCGGCGGGTCCGGACGGCTGGGCGGCGGTTCGGCGGGGGAGGGGGTCACGATAGGCCGACCACCTGGCCGTCCTCATCGATGTCGATCCGCTCGGCGGCGGAGTGCGAGGAAAGGCCCGGCATGGTCCGCATGTCCCCGCAGATCGGGTAGATGAAACCGGCCCCGACCGACGCACGGACCTCCCGGACCGGCAGCCGCCAGCCGGTCGGGACGCCCTTGAGCGCCGGATCGAAGGAGAGCGACAGGGGAGTCTTGGCGACGCAGATGGGCAGGTTGCCGAAACCGTCTCGCTCGTAGGTGTCCAGCTGCTTGGCGGCGGCGGGCAGGTAGTCGACACCGTCGGCGCCGTAGACACGGGTGGCGATGGTCTCGATCTTGTCCCGCAGCGAGGCCTCGCTGGGGTAGAGGAACCGGAAGTCGACCGGTTCCTCGGCCGCCTCGGCCACCGCCTCGGCCAGCTCGGCAGCGCCGCGACCGCCGTCGGCGAAGTTGGTGCAGACCGCCGAGCGGATGCCGATCGAGTCGGCGAACTCACGGATGGCCGCGTGCTCGGACGGGAAGTCCTCGGGCATCGCGTTGATCGCGATGACCGGCGTCACGCCGTGCATGCGGACGTTCTCGACGTGCTTGCGCAGGTTGCCGGCGCCAGCCAGGACCTCATCCGGGTTCTCGGCGAGCATGGCCTCGGGCAGCGGCAGGCCCGCCACGATGCGATGCCGTCCGGAGTGCGCCTTGAGCGCGCGCACGGTCGCGACTACCACGGCCGCGTCGGGCCGGAGCCCGGACACCCGGCACTTGATGTTGAAGAAGCGCTCCGCGCCCATGTCGGCGCCGAACCCGGCCTCGGTGATGAGGAAATCCCCGGTGTGGATGCCGATCAGGTCGGCCACGACCGAGGAGTTGCCGTGCGCGATGTTGCCGAACGGTCCCGCGTGCACGAGGACCGGCGTGTTCTCCAGGGTCTGCAGCAAGTTGGGCTTGATGGCATCGCGCATGATCACGGTCATCGCGCCCGCCCCCTTGAGCTGTTCAGCGGTGACCGGCTCGCCCGCCGAGGTGTAGCCCACCACGATCCGGCCGAGCCTGGCGCGCATGTCCCTGAGGGAGACCGACAGCGCGAGCACGGCCATCACCTCCGAGGCGGCGGTGATATCGAAGCCGGTCTGCCTGGGCACGCCGTCCGCCTTGGCGCCCAGGCCGATGACGATGTTCCGCAGCGCCCGGTCGTTGACGTCCAGGACCCGGCGCCAGGTGATGTTGTGCAGGTCGAGGCCGAGCGCGTTGCCCATGTGGAGGTGGTTGTCGAGCATGGCCGACAGCATGTTGTGCGCGGCGGTCACGGCGTGCATGTCACCGGTCAGGTGCAGGTTCAGCGCCTCGAACGGCACGACCTGGCTGTAGCCGCCGCCGGCCGCGCCGCCCTTGATCCCGAAGGTCGGGCCCATCGAGCCCTGCCGGATCGCGATGGTCGCGCGCCGGCCGATGTGACTCATCGCCTGGCCGAGGCCGACCGTGGTGGTGGTCTTGCCTTCACCGAACGGCGTGGGCGTGACCGCCGTCACGACCACGTACTTAGCTCGCGGCCGGTCGGCGAGCTCGGTGATCGCGGCCAGGTCGATCTTGGCGATGTGCTCGCCGTACGGCTCGATCAGCGCCGCCGGCAGCCCGATCTCCGCAGCGATCTCGGTGATCGGCTTGAGCTTCGCCTGCCTGGCGATCTCCAGTGCGGTTGGCATGCCCATCTCAAACATCGCCGCCTTTCCTGCGGTATTTCGGGGCTGGGTAGACGACTGTCTTCGGTTCGGAGAACGTCTCCATCGGGTATCGGCCGCCGACCCGGCCGCGGCCGCTGACGCTGCCCGCGCGGCCGCCGAACGGCAGGTGGGATTCCCACAGGTTGGTCGAGGCATTGATGTTGACCCAGCCGGCCCGGGCCTGCTCGGCGAAGGCCAGGCCGCGCTCCAGGTCCTCGGTGAAGACCGCGGCGGTCAGGCCGAACGGGGACGCGTTGGTCAGCTCCAGGGCCTCGTCGGCAGAGCGCACCGTGACCACGGGCACCACCGGGCCGAACGTCTCCTCCCGCTCGATCGCCATCCCCGGCGTGACGTTATCGAGCACGGTCGGCTGCGCGTACAGCTCGGTGGCCAGGGCCGTCGCGGCCCGGCCGCGCTGCCCGCCGCAGCAGATCCGGGCGCCGTTCGCGACGGCATCGGCCAGGTGCCGGTCGAACTTAGCCGCGGTGGCCTCGTTGTTCAGCGGTCCCATCGTGGCCTGCGGATCGAACGGATCGCCCAGCCTGACCTGGTCCCTGGTCGCCGCGACCACCCGCTCGACAAACTCATCGCGGACGGCGGCGGCGACCAGGAAGCGCTCGCCCGCGGTGCAGCTCTGGCCGGCGCACAGGTAGGCGGCCTCCAGTGCAGCTGCGGCGGCCAGCTCCAGGTCCGCGTCGTCCAGGATCACCATGGGGCCGTTGCCGCCCAGCTCAAGCAGCTGCGTCTTGCCCGCCGCGCGGGCCGCCACGCTGGCGCCCGTCGCCACCGAGCCGACGAAGCCGAGCCCCGCCACCCCCGGGTGCCCGGCCAGGGCGTCGCCGACGACCGGGCCCGGGCCAGGGACGAAGTTGAACACCCCCGCTGGCAGGCCGGCCTCCGCGATGACCTCGGTCAGGATCGCGCAGCACGCTGTGGTGGTCGGCGCGGGCACCCACACGATCACGTTGCCCGCGGCCAGCGCGGGCGCGAACAGCTCGGCGCCCATCGTGTAGGGCCAGTTCCAAGGGCTCACCACGCCGATCACGCCGAGCGGCACCCGCATGCTGAGCACCCGGCGGCCGGCCGACGTCGAGGCGGGCAGCGCCCCCTCGCGGCGCTTGGCGTCCTCGCCGGCCATCCTGAAGTACTCGGCCAGCTCGTCGACCTCGTCGAAGGCCTCGGCGACGAGCGGCTTGCCCTGATCCTCGGTGAGCGCGTGGGCCAGCTCGTCGCGGCGCTGCCCGATCCGGGTGACGATCTGGGCGCACCAGGCGGCCCGGTCAAAGGCTGATGTAGCGGCCCAGGCCGGCCAGGCCGCGGTGGCGGCCGCGACGGCGGCGTCGACGTCGGTGATATCGGCGACGGCTAGCCGGGCAATGGCCTGGCCCGATGACGGGCTGGTCGCGAGCGTGGTACCGGCCCCGCCGGTCCGCCATTTGCCGTCGACATACAGCAGATGCTCTCGCACGCTCCTCGCCTCTTCTTTGGGGCCTGGCCGTGGTAGGGGGTCTGGCGGGTGGTGGGGGTCTGGCGGGTGGTGGGGGTCTGGCGGGTGGTGGGGGTCTGGCGGGTGGTACGGGCCTGGCGGTGGCGGGGTTAGGGCGACGCGCAGAGCCTGCCGAGTTCGTGCAGCTTCTCCGGCTCCATGCGGTAGCCGGGGCCGGAGATCGACAAGGCCCCTACGCAGGCCCCTGAAGCGTCAAAGACCGGCGCCGCCACGGCCACCAGCCCGTCCTCTAGCTCGGCGACGGCCTTGGCATAACCGTCGCGGCGGACCGTCGCGAGCTCGGCGGCCAGCGCGCCGTGGCTGGTGATCGTGTGCTCGGTGTACCGCTCCAGCTGGCGCGGCACCGGGATGACACCGTAGGCCAGCAGGACCTTGCCGTTGGCGACCGCGTGCGGTTTGGTCCGGCGGCCGATCCAGCCGCCGGAGCAGCTCAGGATGTAGGTACTCGGGACCTCGGCGATGTTGAGGATGTTGGCGCCGTAGGGCACCGCGAGGTTCACCGTCTCGCCGGTCTGCTGAGACAGCTTGTCCATCGCGGGCTGCATCATCGTAACGAGGTCGAGGTCACGCAGCGCGAGCGTGCCCAGCCGGATGACCTCTGGGCCGAGCCGGAACCTGCGGCCCGCCCGGGTCAGCAGCCCGGCCCGCTGCAGCGCGGCGGCCAGGCGCGATGCCGTCGACTTGTGCACGCCGAGCGACTCGGCCATCTCGGTGACGCCGAGTTCAGCGCGGGACTCATCGAAGCTGGTGAGCAGGGCGAGCACCCGCTCCGCCGACTGATACGTTGCGCCTGAAGCAACTTCAGCTCTCGCCACGCAACAAGAATGGCCAGCTGCCGAGCCGAAGTCAACAGGGCGAAGGTCACTCATTGTGCCTGATAAGCGGTATTGTGCGGGTGGCTGGCTAGATCGCCGCAACGCACGTCCCGGGCAACAAGGAGCAACCGTGGGCACAGACTCGTCCGGCGAGGCCGAGGCCGTCACCGCAGCCGGGTTGGACCCGCTTCCCGAGGCGTTCGGGATCGCTCGCGGCGCAGTCGACGCCGGTCTCGGCCTCAAGCTGCTGGGCGGGCTGGCAGTCCGGGTGGTCTGCCCGAGCTTCCCGCCCCGGCTGCGCCGTGATCAGGACATCGACTTCGCCTGCCTGTCCAAGGGCCGCAAAGAGGTGGCCGCCTATCTGGAGCGGAACGGCTGTCAGCCGGACCGCCGGTTCAACAATCTCAACGGCGACCGGCAGATGTACTTCACCGCTCCGTCGGGGCGGCCGATTGACGTCATGGTTGACCGACTGGCCATGTGTCACACCCTCGATTTCCGGCCCACATTCGACCGCCTGCCGTTCACCCTGGACGTCGTGGATCTCCTGCTGTCCAAGCTGCAGATCGTGGAGATGAATGAGAAGGACGCCCGGGACCTGCTTCAGCTGCTGGCCGCGATGCCGCTGGCCAGCGGCAGCGAAGAGGGCGCTGCGCCACGGCACTCGCACCGGCACGCCAGCCAGGCGGGCGGGGACCAGCCGGGCGGGAACCAGCCGCACTCCGGCGCCCAGTTCATCGACACCGACCGGTTCGTCAAGGTGCTCGCCGGTGACTGGGGCTGGTGGCGGACGGTGACGGCGAACCTGAAGAAGCTACCCGCGCTCGCGGCCGAGCGCCCGCACCTGCACCCCCCCGAGCCGCCCTACGATGCGGCGCAGGCCTGCCAGCGCCTGCTGGAACTCGCCGAGTCCGCCCCCAAGGGCGTGAAGTGGAAGCTGCGCGCGAACATCGGCGACCGGGTCCGCTGGTATGAGCTGCCCGAAGAGGTTGGCCACTGAACCGCGGCCACTGAACCGCGGCCACTGAACCGCGGCCACTGAACCACAGCTGACCAGCCACATCCGACCGTTTCGGCCAGATCAGGTGCTTGACGTGCGGTTGCGCCGGATGCTACAGGTTGCACCTAAAGCGGCGTTACCGACATGGTGGATGCATGAAGATATTTTTTGCCACCGATATCCACGGCTCCGAGGTCTGCTGGCGGAAGTTCCTCAACTCCGCCGCCTTCTATAAGGCTGACATGGTGGTGCTGGGGGGCGACGTGACCGGCAAGGTCATGGTGCCGATCGTCGCATATCCGGGGTATTGGCAGGTCACCCTCGGTGGTCAGGCTCAGCGGCTGGAGACGCAGGCCGAGCTGGACGAGGTCCAGCGCCTGATCCGGAACCGTGGTTCCTACCCCGCGATCGTGACCGCTGATGAGCTCAAGGTCCTCAGCGAGGAAGAAGGCGCGGTCGACCGCAGGTTCACCACGGAAATGATCAAGTCACTGGACCGGTGGCTCGACATGGCCGACGGCAAGCTCAAGGGCGGCGACATCCCGTGCATCCTCAACGGCGGGAACGACGACATCTGGGAGATCGACGACGTCATCGAGGCCTCGCCGTGCGTGAGCTTCGCCGAGGGAAAGGTCCTCGAGCTCGACGGCTTCCACCTGGTCTCGATGGGCTGGACCAACCCGACCCCGTGGGACACCTACCGCGAGGCTCCGGAGGAGGATCTGGCGGTCAAGATCGAGACCATCGTCCAGGGTGTCCCCGACATGGAACGGGCGATCTTCAACTTCCATGCCCCGCCGTTTGGCACCGGCCTGGACGAAGCGCCCGCGCTCGACTCGACGCTGCGCCCGACGCACGGCGGAGCGGTGATGAAGCCGGTGGGCTCGACCGCCGTGCGGGACGCCATTATGAAGCACCAGCCGATGCTGTCGGTGCACGGCCACATTCACGAGAGCCGCGGAATCAAGCGGATGGGCCGGACTTTTGCCATCAATCCCGGCAGCGTGTACGGCGACGGAGTGCTGCAGGGCGCGGTACTCGAGCTGAACCCGAAGAAGGGCAAAGTTACCAAATACCTTCTTGTTAACGGCTAAGCACAGTGCGCACAAACCGGCCGCAACGTCTGTAAGGTGCTGGCCAGTAACGATCACGCTCACCACAACCTGGAGGCGAGGATGGCGGCCGGTACCGTCGGCGGCGAGACGCCCACACTGTTCCTCAGGAAAGCGACCGGCCTGGTCAGAGGCTGGTCGGTCCGCGACTCGATGATCTATGCGTGCCTGGCGACCAACTTCGTCACGCTGGGGATCTATGAGTTCACCTTCGCCGGCCCGGCCTTCCCCAACGGGCAGCTGATCACGGCCGTGCTGATCTCGGGTGTCTGGGTGTCATTCCTGGTCGTGGCCTACGCGGGCCTGATTGTCACGATCCCGCGGGCCGGCGGCGACTACGTCTGGCAGACCAGGATCCTGGGCAGCGGCCTCGGCTTCGTGATGGCCGCCACTGGCTGGTGGTTCATTCTCTGGCTGTGGGCGCCGATCTACGGCAACATCCTGTCAGTCCAGCTGTTCCAGCCGTTGTGGGCGACGCTCAAGTGGACCTGGCCTGGTTCGGGCGTGAACGCCGGCGCCGCCTGGTTCGGCACCAAGAACGGGATCTTCATCGTCACGCTCATCACGATCGCCATCGCCGGCGTGCTGGTCTCGCTCGGGATGTCCGGGTACGCCAAGATCCAGCGGTGGGCCTTCGTGGGCGGCATGATCGGGTTCGCCGTCGTCGTGGTCCTGCTGCTGGTCAACTCGCACGCCAGCTTCGTCAGCTCGTTCAACCTGGAGGCGCACAAGATCTTCGGGGTCAACGCCGCATACACCGCTACGAACGTCGCGGCCGCGAAGGCCGGGGGTGTCACGTCGGCGTTCGGCTTCGGCCCGCTGGGGCCGACCATGCTGCTCGTGCCCGCGATGATGTTCTTCATCCTGTGGCCGAACTGGGGCGCCACCCTCTACGGCGAGATCCGCGGGGCGAGCGACTTCCGGCGCGTGTTCACCGGCATGTTCGCGGGCCTGTGGATCACCGTCATCCTGACCGTCATCTTCCTCCTGCTGGTCGCGAAGACCATCGGCTGGGGCTTCTACCAGAACCTCAACACGCTGGACTTCGACCTCAAGCCGCAGTTCGGCATCTGGCCGTACCCGTTCATGTTCGCGGGCTGGCTGGTGCACAACACCGCGTTCCAGGTGATCCTGATCCTGGTGCTGAGCCTGTGGTTCTTCGGCTGGGTCGGCACCCTGTTCCTGTCCTCGACCCGGGTCATCTTCGCCGCGGCCTTTGACCGGGTGCTGCCGGACCGGGCCGCTGAGGTGTCGGAGAAGCGCAAGGTGCCGGTCTGGTCCCTGATCCTGATGCTGCTGCCCGCCGCCGGGCTGAGCGCGATCTACGCGTACTCGACGACCTTCAGGAACTACACCCTGGACGCAACCCTGGTCATCGCGGTGACGTACCTGTTCAGCGCGATCGCGGTGGTCGTCCTGCCGTGGCGGAAGCCGGACCTGTGGCGGGCCTCGCCGGCCAGCAAGATCAAGCTCTTCGGCGTGCAGGTCGTCCCGGTGGCCGGCGTCGTCACGATCGGGCTGCTCGGCTTCAACCTCTACGAGTGGCTCTCGAACGGGAACTACTTCGTCAACAACAGGACCTCGCTGGTCTACATGGGCGCGATGTACGTCCTGGCGATCATCGTCTATGTCGCCGCCCGGGTCATCAGGCGCCGGCAGGGCATCGACCTCGGCCTGATCAACAAGGAGATCCCGGTCGAGTAGGCGGCAGATCCTGCGCGCCGCGGGAGTTTCAGCCGGCCCCGCCGCCCACCCCACGTGGGCGGCGGGGCCGGCCTCGCAAAGGAGTAAGCAGCGGTATGAACGACATCCCCACCCGGGCCAGCGCCGTCATCATCGGGGCCGGCATCGTCGGCAACAGCCTGGCCTACCACCTGGCCCGGCTGGGCTGGACCGACCTCGTGCTGATCGACAAGGGCCCGATGCCCAACCCGGGCGGCTCGACCGGGCACGCCTCCAACTTCATCTTCCCGATCGAGTACTCGAAGATGATGATGGAGCTGACCGCCGACAGCACCAGGCAATACCAGGAACTGGGGGTGTTCACCTGCAGCGGCGGCCTCGAGGTTGCGCGGACCGCCGAGCGGATGACCGAGCTGCGCCGCCGCTGCTCGGCAGCCAAGGCCTGGGGCATCCCGGCGCGGCTGCTGAGCCCGGCCGAGGTGGCCAAGCTGGTGCCGTACCTCGATGAGTCGGTCATCCTCGGCGGCGCGCACTTCCCGACGGTCGGCGTGGTCGACTCGCTCCGCGCCGGAACGCTCATGCGCGAGCAGGCCCAGCAGCTGGGCGCCCTGACCGTGCTGGCCGGCGCCGAGGTGCTCGGGATCGACACGTCAGCCGCGGGCCGGGTCGCCGCGGTACGGACCAGCCAGGGCGACATCGAGACGCAGGTCGCTGCGATCTGCTGCGGCGTCTGGAGCCCGCGGATCGCCCGGATGGCCGGGGCCCGCATCCCGCTGACCCCGGTCGTGCACCAGATGATCAGCGTGGGGCCGATCGCGCTGTTCGCCGACACCCCGGGCGAGATCTCCTACCCGATCGTCAGGGACGTCGACGCCAACATGTACGAGCGCCAGCACGGCGGCGACATGGAGGTGGGCTCCTACGCCCACCGCCCGATCATCGTCGGGCCGGACGACATTCCCTCGATCGAGGAAGCCGTCCTTTCGCCCACCGAGATGCCGTTCACTGCCGACGACTTCGACCCGCAGCTCATGCAAGCCCTGGAATTGATGCCTGACCTGCTGGGCGATGAACGCGCCGGCATTCGTTACGCGATTAATGGCCTTATCTCGATGACGCCGGACGGGCATCCGGCGCTCGGCGAAATCCCCGAGGTGCCCGGCCTCTGGTCGGTCGCGGCCAGCTGGATCAAGGAGGGCCCCGGCATCGGGCGCGCGGTCGCCGAGTGGATGAGCGGCCAGGTGCCTGAGATCGATATCCACGAGGCGGACGTGGCCCGGTTCTACGGCCACCAGAAGACGACCGCGCACGTGACTGCCCGGGCGCGTGAGGGCTTTAACAAGATGTACGGGATCGTGCACCCCGCCGAGCAGTGGGAATCGGGTCGGCCGCTGCGCCTGGCCCCGATGCACGAGCGCGAGCGGGAGCTGGGCGCGGTGTTCTTCGAGACGGCCGGCTGGGAGCGGCCGTTCTGGTACGCATCGAATTCCGGCCTGCTGGAGCGCTATGCCGGGCGGCTGATGGAGCGTGCGGGGGAGTGGGAGTCGCGCTGGTGGTCGCCGATCATCAACGCCGAGCATCTCGCCCTGCGCGAGCACTGCGGGATCGTCGACCTGTCCGCGTTCGCGATCTTCGACGTGATCGGCCCCGGCGCCCTTAACACTGTTCAGTCGCTGGCCGTCGCCCAGCTGGATGTCCGGCCGGGCCGGGTCGTTTACACCTCGCTGCTCAACGACGCCGGCGGGTTCGTGGCCGACCTGACGATCATGCGGCTGGGGCCGGAGCGGTTTCGCGTGGTCACCGGGGGCGCTACCGGGATGATGGACCTCAAGTGGTTCACCGACCACCTGGCGCCCGGCGCCGCGATCGCCGATCTGACCTCGGCCTGGACCACGATCGGCCTGTGGGGCCCGGCGGCCAGGGACGTGCTGGCCGCGGTGACCCCGGACGATGTCACCCGCGACGGCTTCGCCTTCGCGACCTGCCGCGAGATCGAGCTCGGCGGCGCCAGCGTGCTGGCCTCGCGGATCTCGTACGTGGGCGAGCTCGGCTGGGAACTGCACGCGCCGATGGAGCAGGGCGCCCGGGTCTGGGACACGATCTGGGCCGCCGGGCAGCCCCGCGGGCTGGTGCCGGTCGGGATCGGCGTCTACGGGACCACCGGCCGGCTGGAGAAGGGCTACCGGGCCTTCGGCGCCGAGCTCGATGCCTCCTACAACCTGGTGGAGGCCGGGATGAGGCGGCCGAAGGTCAAGGCGCACGACTTCATCGGCAAGGCCGCCTACCTGGCGCAGCGGGACGAGCCACCGTGCGCGGTGCTGTGCACGCTGACCGTGGACGAGCCCCGCGGCGCCGACGGCCAGCTGCGCTACATGCTCGGCGGCGAGCCGGTACTGACCCGCGCGGGCGAGCCGCTGATCGATGCCCGGGGGCGGCATTCCTACGTGACCAGCGCGGGCTCCGGGCCGTCGGTTGGCAAGCACCTGCTGATGGCCTACCTGCCCGCCGACCAGGCGGAGACGGGCAACCAGCTCGCGGTCGAGTACCTCGGCGAGCAGTATCCGGTGACGGTCGCGGTGGCCGGGTCGACGCCGCTGTTCGACCCGGAGAACCAGCGGATCAGGAGCTGACCGCGATGGAGATCGCCGTCTGCGTCAAACGGGTCCCGATGGTCGGCGGAAAGATCGTCGTGACCGCCGACGGGCAGGACGTCGACACCCGGATGTCCGGGTTCACCGTGAGTCCGCACGAGGAGTGCGCGGTGGAAGAGGCCGTGCAGATCACCGAGCGGCTGGGCGGCAGCGTGTCGGTGCTGACCCTCGGCCCGCCCGAGGCCGCCGACCAGCTGCGGGACGCACTCGCGCTCGGCGCCTCGCGCGCCGTGCTACTGGAGACCGACGGCACCGAATGGGGCCCGGTGGCCACCGCCGAGGCGATCGCCAGCGCCGCCCAGCGCCGCTCGGCGAGCCCGGATGGCCCTTATGACCTGCTGCTGTTCGGGAACGAGGCGGCCGACACCGGTGACTACCAGGTGGGCGTCCGGGTTGCGCACGCGCTCGGGCTGCCCTGTGTCACCGGGATCAAGAACATTGATATTAACGAAGCCCGGGTGTCGGCCAGGCGCGAGTACCGGGGCACCGAGGAGGTATTCGACGTTCCGCTCCCCGCGGTGATCTCCGTCAAGGAGGGCATCAACCTGCCCAGGTACCCGTCGCTGCCGGGCCGGCTGCGGGCCAAGCGCGCGCCCATCGAGCGGTATCCGGTGCAGTGGCGGCCGGACGGCCTGCGCAAGACGGGCCTGCGGGTTCCCGAGGGTGAGCATCGCCGGGCCGACATCCTGGGGAACGGCCCGGCCGCGGTGCCCGCGCTGGTCAGGGTCCTCGACGAGCTGGGGGTGCTGTCGTGACGGTGCTCTGCCTGGTCGAGCTGGACGGCAGCGGGGCGGCCGAGCCGTCGCTGCGCGCGCTGACCTTCGCGCGGAGGCTGGCCGGGCCGGTGGGCGAGAGCGTGGCGGCGGTGGCGTTCGGCCCCGCTGGCGAGCCGCGCACTGGTGCGGCGTCCGCGTCCGGCGCGGGCCCTGAGTCGCTCGCTGGCGTGGTGTCCGCGTTTGGCGCGGCCGATCTCTACGCGGTCGCCGCTGACGGGCTGGATGGTTACGCGCCGGCGGCCTGGGCCCGCGCCCTGGCCGGCCTGGCGACTGACCTGGGCGCCAGCGCGGTGATCGCGGCCGGGACCGACCACGGGGCCGAGGTGCTGGCTCACCTGGGCGCCATCACCGGCCTGCCGATGGCGGCGAACTGCGCCTCCGCCAGCCGCCACGCCGATGGGTCTTACGAGCTGGTCAGGCACCGTTGGGCGGGCAGCTTGCTGGAGGATGCCGTGCTGACGGCGTCGCCCGCTTTGCTCACCGTGGCAGTCGACGCGGTCGTCCCCGAGCCGGTGCGACCGGATCAGCGTGACGACTTCCCAGCGGATAGCGCTGGGAACTCGTCACGCAAACCGGAGCCGGCGGCGGAGGCGGTGGCCGTGGCCGCGGCGGTGCACGAACTACGGGCGGATCTCGACGCGGCGGATCTGCTGGTCGTGGCGCGGGAATCGGCCGAGCGCAGCGCGGGGGTCTCGCTGGCCAGCGCCCGGGTGGTGGTCGGCGGCGGGCGCGGGGTCGGCGGCCCGGAGGGATTCGGGCCGCTGGAGGATCTCGCCGGGCTGCTCGGCGGCGTGGTCGGCGTCTCGCGCGTCGTGACCAGCCAGGGCTGGCGGCCGCACAAGCAACAGGTCGGCCAGACCGGCACCCGCATCTCGCCCGAGCTTTACCTCGCGTGCGGGATCAGCGGGGCGATCCAGCACATGGCCGGGTGCCTGAGCGCCAAGCACATCATCGCGGTCAACACCGACCCGGACGCGCCGATCATCTCGCATGCCGATTACGCGGTGATCGGCGACCTGAACCTGGTCATCCCGGCGCTCATCGCGGCGCTGCGGGCCCGCAGCGGCGCGTCGTGATCTCGCCGTTCGGCCGAGCGAAGGTGGCCAGGGTATGCCGCGCGGCGGCCCGGAACCTGTCGACGTCGTCGTAGGGTCTGGCCACCAGCATGGCCCCCTCCAGGCTGCCGATGATCGTCCGGGCCGTATCTCGCGCCGTGCCCTCGAACTGCAGGCTGCCCGCACCCCGGCCGCATTCAAGGACAGCCTGCAGCCAGGTCTCGTTGGCATCGAAGAACCGGAGTACGGCCGCTCGCATCGGCTCAGGGAGGGTCTGATACTCGGCGGCCAGCATGCCGCACAGGCACATCCGCTTGTTGCTCAGCACGTCGAGATACAGGCGCGCGTAAGCGTCGAGCTTGGCCGGTGCTTCCTCGCCGGCCTCGTCCACGGCCTCCAGGGCAGCGGCGAAACGCGCCGCGTAACGGGCGATCAGCGCCTCGCCGAGGTCGGCCTTACTGGCAAAGTGGTAATGCAGGGCAGCCTTGGTGATCTTCATCTCGGCCGCTACGTCTGCGTAGCTGAAGCCGTTGAACCCGCGCGTCTGCACCAGCGACTCGGCGACGTCAAGTATCCGCGATGCCGTGCCGGGGAACGGGGCGCCCGGGTACGAGGCGCCCGAGTCAGTCACGCGCGGCCTGGTGCCGCGCGGGCGAGCAGAGGCGGCTTTGTTGCGTCTGCCTGTAGTGACCATGAACTCTGCCTCTCCGGGCGGACCCCCGGCTTGACGACTGACCTACCGATAGGTAAGTTAGTCATCGGCCTACCGGCGGGTAAGTTCGCTGACCTACTGGTAGGTTAGTGTACGCCTGACGGAGGACGGGAGCGAGTTCCGGGCCTCGTACCCAAGTTCAGGGGCTATTTCGGTTCAGGGGCTATTTCGGCCCCCTTGCGGGTAGCCGTGCCACAGTCACCTCCGAATAGGCCCGGGCGGACTGGGCCGCTCGAGATGGCCTCCCCGCCAGCGCGCTAGGGACAGCCCACCGGTCAATCCCAGTACCGGTGCGGCTAGGCCCGCCGGTCACCCGCCCCCGGTGCCGGCGCGGCTAGGCCCGCCGGTCATGCCCCCGTACCGGTGCGGCCTAAGGGTCCCGTCGGCGGCTCCCCCCCGCCGGCGGGACCACACCTTAAATGATCTCATTTGAAGCGGCCCGTCAAGCTCTTGCTGTTCCTGTGCCTGGTTTATTCGGCTATCTGATGGTCCGGTATGGTTTGCGCGGGTGGTGCGGGGGCGTGCCGGGCTGGCCCCATGGCCTTGATCGCTGCCAGATCACGCGGGCGGCGCCCGGGGTCACAGGGGCGCGTAGCGCTCGCGCAGCGACGCCGCAGGCGCCCTTGACGCCGGAGTGCGGCCCGCCGGGACACTCGGGCAGCCAGGGCATGGGGTTCCCGTTGCCTGCCCGGGGGGCGGGCGGGGCCGGCAGGGGTGGCGTGCCGAGGCGGGGTGGCGGCTCCTGCCGTCACTGCCACTCTCATATCCGCGGGTCGGGACCGCAGGTCTGTCTCCGGCAGGATGGTGCCCCTGACTTGAACCGGGAATCACCTTGGTGCCCACATCATTTACGGGGATCGTTCCTGCCACGGCGAGCGTCCCGGCACGCCACCGGCTCGGGCGGGTCATGCAGGCCGGCCAGGCGGCGGTCATCTCGGCCCACACGAACCCGGCCAGCTCGCGGGCGACCGCGACCACGGCTTCCGGCGCGGCCTTCCCGCCGGCGTGCACCAGGTGCACGTACCGGGCGTGCAGCCGCCGCTGCGCCGTCCACGACCGGGCCAGGGTCTCCGCGGCAGCGCCGTCCTGGCGACGGCGCAGCCCGGCGCCGATCGCCGGGGCGTGCCGGTAGGCCCAGGCCGCCTCGGTCAGCGCGGTGCGCACCGGCTCGGAGCCGGCCTTGGTGATGTGCCCCCGGCGGGTCCGCTCCCCGGATGAGTACTCCGAGGGGACCAGCCCGGTATAGCTCATGAACGCCCGGGCGGCGGGGAACCGGCGCCAGTCCACTACCTCGGCGGCCAGCGTCAGGCCGCCCAGCTCGGCGATGCCCCGGTAGCAGCCCAGCCGGGCCACCGGGCCGGCCAGCGGCTCGCGCCCGGCCCAGGGCATCAGCTCGGCCTCCACCGCGGCCAGCTCGGCCTCCCGCACCTCAAGCGTGGCCCGGTAGTACCCGATCGCCGAGGCCAGCGCCGGCTCCCCGTACCGCTGGGCGGCGATCCACGCCCGGTGCGCCGCGGTCCAGTACGACCCGCCCCGCCAGATCCGCCCGTGCCGCATCAGCACCGCGGTCAGCCGCTGCCGGGCCCGCTTCCGGTCGGCCAGCACCGCGTCCCGCGCCCGCGCCAGGTCCCGCACCGCCTCCTCCCCGGGCGAGGGCACCCGGATCGGCGTCAGTTCCCCGGCCCGGCCCAGCCGGGCCAGCCGCCGCGAGTCCCGCTTGTCCGTCTTGACCTTGTCCGAGCCCCCCTTCGGGATCAGCGACGGCGCGACCACCTGGCACGCCACCCCCATCGAGGCCAGCAGCCGGTACAGGTCATAACCCCCCGGCCCGGCCTCATACCAGGCCCGCAGCACCGACCGATCCGGGAACCGGCCCACCAGCCGCCGGATCGCCTCCTCCTCATTGAAAATACGGTCCGTGACCGGGCTCTCCTCACCCGGCAACAGCGTCGCGACCACGATCGTGTTCTTCGAGGTGTCCATCCCCAGATGGATCAGCCCCTCCGGCGATGCCACACTAGACATGACGGCCGGCTCCCTTCCGCCGTAACGGCTCCGGAACTGGGAAACTTGCACCTTCCAGCATCCGGCGACCCGCGACATCAGCCAACAGGCTTACGGGCGGTCACCGGAGCCGGCCGCTTCATACTGACTTGACTGGTTTCCAGTTCTTCATATTGCGGAGAAGTCGTCAAGATCATTGGAATGCGGCGAAAGAATGATCAAGGAAGCGGGAACCCGTCCAACAGGGTGGCAGCGTCTTCGGGCACCCGGATGTGCAGGCTCACGGCATGGGCCTCGATGCGGAAGCTGAAATCGAAGAACGGGCAGCAGGCCTTCTCCCGTCTGGCCAGTCCGATGATCGCCTTGAGGCGGTCGAGGTCATCGGTCAGGAGCAGCGAAAGCTCAACTGGCGAGACCCGGTCGGCTGCGATGACGGAGGCGGCCAGCAACTCGTGCCACTCTTCGATCTGGGCGCGCGCCGCTCCGTCGGTGAGGCCGCATGCAACGGGAACGTCCACGTTGGCCAGCGTAGGCGGCTAAGACGGGGCGGGACACCGCGGCTGGCCGATGGGTCCTGGACGGTGCTGTGGCAGGGGCTGGGTCCCTCGTCTCAGATGAAGGGAGCATCGCCTGGGCGGTCCCACCGATAGGACGACTCTTCAAAGTCTGGGAATGCCGCCACCAGGCCCGTGTCTGGGCTCACCGACCAAAGGATCCAGGCATCTGCCTGCTCCACCCGCGCGCGGAAGAAAGCGTAGCTGAGCGCCCGCCAGGCGCGCCCCAAGCCGCTGTCGCACGCCGCGTGATCTGTGCTTGAGTTGGCTGAGTCCCGCACAGCCGAACCTCAGGAGCAAATGCCCGATGGCCACGGTGAGCGTGCGTTACATAGTTAACGATGTCAACGCGGCGATCGCGTTCTACTGCCTGCATCTGGGCTTCACCGAGGAAATGCACCCGGCGCCGATGTTCGCGATCCTCAGCCGGGGCGACCTTCGCCTGCTGCTCAGCTCGCCGGTCGGTGCTCGCGGGCCGGGCGGCGGGTCGAGCGCGATGCCGGATGGGACACTGCCGGAGCCCGGCGGCTGGAACCGGATCTCGCTCGAGACCACCGGCCTGGATAAGAAGGTCGAGAGCCTGCGCGATGCCGGGGTGCATTTCCGCAACGACATCGTCACCGGCGTCGGAGGCAGGCAGATCCTGCTCGACGACCCGTCCGGCAATGCCGTCGAGCTGTTCGAGCCCTATCGCTGAGCCGACTGGCTAAAGCGCCGCCGCCGCCCGGCCGCCGCGGGCTGGGCCGGTCAGCCGGTCGAGTAGCGAGCGCCGCCATTGCTCGGTCTGGCGGACCTGGTTGAAGGTGAAGATATGCAGCCCCGCGACGGCCGACGCGGGAGCGACCAGCGCGGTCGCGGAGCGGTCGAGCAGCCGCTGCGGGCTGTAGCCGCCGGGCGTGCCCAGGCGCAGGAACCAGTCCTTGTGCCCGGCGAGGAACCTGGCTGACTCGCTGACCCCTGCCCTGGCCGCCATCCGGAGCAGCATGGCCCGTTCCACCGGGCCGGCCAGGCCGACGAACAACGGCAGCGTCACGCCGCGCGCCCGCACCCGGGCGATCCACTTGCGCAGCGTGACTGGGTCGAAGCAGAGGTTGCTGACCAGGTAAGTCGCGTACCGCCGCTTGTCCCACATGGCCTGGATGGTTACGTCGTCGCCGATGGTCGGATGGCTCTGCGGATAGCCGGTCACCCCGACCCGGGAGAACGGGCGGCCCATCTCGGTCAGCTGACCGAGCAGGGACAGCGCGCTGTCGAACCGTCCGGCGGGCCGGTCCGCATCACCCGCGGGGACGAACACGTCGTCAACCCCGCAGGCCTTCAGGCGGGCGGTGATGTCCGCAAGATGCGCGTCGTCGCGCACCAGGCGCGCCGAGAGGTGGGGCACCACGCGGTAACCGTGGCCGGCCAGTGTCTCGGTGAGATCCAGGGTGGCGTCCAGTCCCTTGGTCGGCGACGCCGTCACCGTCACCGTTATGCCCAGCGGGACCCATTCGAGCACGATGTCCTCGACGCTCGCGGCCGGCAACACCTCATACCTGGGCTGCTGCAGCAGCGGCACGACCAGCGCCAGGCCGCCGCGGATCACGATGCACCACCGGCCCGGTCTCCGGCCACGGTCGCCGCGGCGCCACGGCCGTCCCGCTGCGCCGCCCCGGTGGCGGCTGGCCGGGCAGGCGGTGCTCCGGACTCGGTCACCAGCAGCTCAAGCTCACGTTCGAGACCCCCGGTGCCGACCTCGATGACCTGGAGCGGCAGGCCGAACATGGTGCCGATGGCGGCCGCCTCCGCAGCGATGGCCGGATCACGGGACTGGGCCAGCCAGACCACCCGCCGGTAGTGCCCGAAGTAGTCCGGCCACAGCTCCGGATACCGATCGAGGCCGAGTTCGGCCAGCACGCTGCGCCGGAAGCTGCGAACCAGGAAGTCGGTCAAGAGGTAGGTCCCGGGCTCCTCCGTGAGCATCGCGCGCAGGCGGCCCGGCCCGGCCAGCACGTCATAACAGTGCAGACCGGGCAGGCGGCGCAGGCCGAGCCGCCGGCACAGCTCGTCAAGCGCCCCGTAGCTGCCACAGTCGGCGTAGCCGAGCGCCACCCGCAGCCCGCGTGCCTGCAGTTCGAGAGCCAGCCGCTCGGCGGCCGGGGCGATCTCCCCGGGGCGGTTGTGCAGCAGCGAGGGCAGGCCATGCAGCTCAATGGACCAGCCGCGGCGCGCGGCGATCTCGCGGATATGGCCGCCGATCGCCCCGCAGGCGACCACCGCCACGCCGGGGCGGGGGTCAGGACGGGAAGGGCAGCTGCTCGACGAACCTGTCGTTGAAGTCGGGGCGGTCGGAGAGCTCGACATACCTCACCTCCTCGAGGAGGGCTAGCGCGCCGGCCCGTTCCCGCATCGACAGCAGCGCCATCTTCGCCCCTTCGCCAGCGACGTTGCCCGCGCTCACCACCCGGAGCGCGGCCAGGTGCGGCACCAGCCCGAGCCGGATCGCGTTGGCCGGTGAGAGATAACTCCCAAACGATCCCGCCAGCAGCACCTGCTGGATGTCGGAGGGCCGCAGGCCGGCCTCCTCCAGCAGAATGTTCCACCCGGTCGCGATCGCGGCCTTGGCGAACTGGAGCTCGCGGACATCCCGCTGGGACAGGTAGATCGACTGCCCGACGTCGCCGACGTCGCCGAGCCAGTGCAGGACGAACACGCGTTCGGCGCCGAGCCTGGTCAGCCGGGGGGCCAGGCCGGGGGCAATAACGCCCGCCTGCTCCTCGCTGACCAGCCGTCCCGACGGGTCGAGCAGGCCCAGGCTGACCAGGCCGGCCACGGCGTCGACGAGGCCGGATCCGCACAGCCCGGCCGGTGCCCCGTCGCCGATCACCTTGAGATCGAGGCTGGCGGCCGTCATCGTTACGACTTCTATCGCGCCGTCGGCGGCACGCATTCCGCACCGGATCGCGGCTCCCTCGAACGCGGGCCCGGCCGGCGCGGCCGTGGCCAGCAGCCAGGCCGAGCTGCCCAGCACGATCTCGCAGTTGGTGCCGATGTCGATGAACAGCCTGGTCCGCGGGTCCCGGTCCATCCCCGCGGCCAGCAGCCCGGCCGTGATGTCGCCGCCGACATAGGCGCCGAACGAGGGAAACACCACCGCCCTGGCCCGCGGATGCACGGCGAGCCCGAAGTCGGCCGCGAGCACTTCGGGGAAATGCCGGGCCGACATGATGAACGGGGCCACGCCCAGCGGCTCCGGGTCGATGCCGAGCGCGATGTGGGTCATCGTCGCGTTGCCGGCGACCGCGACTTCCAGCACGTCAGCGGGGTCCACCCGGGCTTGCGCGCAGATGTCGGCGGTCAGCTCGCGCAGCGTCTCATGGGCCAGCCCGGTCAGCCGGTCCATCGCGGCCGGATCCATCATGATCGAGCTGATCCGGGTGATCACATCCGCGCCGAACGGCTGCTGCTTGCTCAGCATCGATGCCACCGCGAGTGGCGTGCCGGTGCTCAGGTCGAGCAGCGTGGCGACCACCGTGGTGGTGCCCAGATCGAAGGCAATGCCATACAGCCTGCTGGTGGTGTCCCCGGCCTGGACAGCGATCAGCACCTCATCGACGATGACCGCGGTGACCTTGTAGTCGTCCGCGCGCAGGACCCGGCCGAGGGTCCTGAGCACCGGCAGGTCGACCCGGAGCTCAAGGTCGTCCAGCCCGGCCAGCACCCGCTCGATGTCGGTCTGCTGATCGGCTAGCGAGGGCTCGTCGAGCTCCAGGTATCGTTTCTGCGCCGCCGGGCGGAGGATCACCTGCCTGCCCACCCCGACGGTAGCCGCCTTGGGCCTGGTGACCAGCGGCGGCACCTCGACCTGCAGGTCCGTCTGGGTCTGCACGCGGCAGGCCAGCCGCCAGCCGGCCCGCAGCTCGTCGGGCGTGAAGGCCCTGGCGTCCAGAGGCGAGGCGGGCGCCGTTCCGCCGAGGATCTTGACCCGGCACTTCTTGCAGGTCCCGTGACCGCCGCAGGTCGAGTCGATGGCGATGCCGTTCCAGCTGGCGGCGTCGAACAGCGTGACACCGGGCGGGACCCGCACCCGGGTCCCGGCCGGCTCGAAACGAAGGTCGACCCGCGGCGGTGGCGGCGGCCCGGTCGCCTCGGCCGCGGGCGCCTGCGGGCTGGTCATGTCGTCGCCGCCGCCTGCTGGGACGCCGCCGCCTGCTGGGACGCCGGCGCCTGCTGGGACGCCGGGGCCTGCTGGGACGCCGGGGCCTGCTGGGACGCCGGGGCCTGCTGGGACTGCCGAGCGTGCGCGCGGTGCGCAGCGATCCACGCCGCCCCCCAGGGATCCCGGTCGAGCAGCAGGTCGGCCGCCTTGACCGACCGGACCAGCTGCGGCGAGCGGGCGTCCATGATCGCGCTGGTCAGCCCGTTAGCGATGGCGATCGGCAGGAACGCCCCGCAGATCGACGCGCGATCGGGCATCCCGAACGACACGTTGGACGCCCCGAGCGTCATGTTCACGCCGAATTCCGCATGCAACAGGCTGATCGTTTCCAGGGTACGCAGGACCAGCGAGGTGTCGGCGCCGATCGGCATGGCCAGCGGGTCGATGACGACGTCCTCGATCGGGATCCCGTACTTGCCGGTCGCCGCGTCGATGATCTTGCGGGCCAGCTCAACCCGGCGGCGGGGGTCCTCGGGAATCTCCTCCTCGTCGTTGGGCAGTGCGATCACCGCCGCACCGTGCCGCTTGACCAGGGGCAGGATCGCATCCAGCCGCTCGTCCTCCGCGGTGACCGAGTTGACCAGCGCCTTGCCCTGATAGACGGCCAGGCCGGCCTCCAGCACCTCGATGATGGAGGAGTCCAGGCACAGCGGCAGGTCGGTCAGGCCCTGCACCAGCCGTATGGCGCGGGTCATCAGCTCGGTCTCATCGGCCAGCGGCGCGCCCATGTTGATGTCCAGGACCATGGCCCCGCCCGCCACCTGGTCGGCTACGTCGATCTCGACCCGGGAAAGATCGCCGCGCCGCAGCTGCTCGCAGAAAATCTTGCGGCCGGTCGGATTGATCCGCTCGCCGATTATGCAAAACGGATGTCCCGGGCCGATGGTCAGCTCACGAGAGTGTGACCGGAGTGTAGTGTCCATCTCGCGGTCGCCTAGGCCTGGGCCGGAGCGACCGCCCGGCGCCGGGCCAGCAGCTCCTTGGCCCGGACCACCGCGGCCGATGCGTCTGCCGCGTAACCATCGGCGCCGACCACATCGGCGTACTCCTGGGTGACCGGCGCGCCGCCGACCATCACGATCACCTGCTCACGCAGGCCCTGCTTCTGCAGGGCGTTGATGTTGGCCTTGAACATGGGCATCGTGGTGGTGAGGAACGCTGAGAAGCCGACAATGTCCGGCTGGTGCTCCCGGATCGCGTCGATGAACTTCTCCGGCGACACCTGGACGCCGAGGTCGATGACGTGGAATCCGGCTCCCTCGAACATGATGTTGACCAGGTTCTTGCCGATGTCGTGCACGTCGCCCTTGACCGTGCCGATGACGATTTTGCCGATCGTCTGGGCGCCGGTCTCGGCCAGCAGCGGACGGAGAATCTCCAGCGCCCCGGCCATCGCCTTGCCGGCGATCAGCATCTCGGGGACGAAGAAGTCGCCGCGCTCGAACCGGGCGCCGACCTCCTCGAGCGCTGGGATGAGCGCCTCATACAGCAGCATCTCCGGGCCGAGCCCCCTCGCCAGGCCCTCGCGGGTCAGCTCGAGCACGGCCGGGCCGTTGCCGACCAGGGTGTGATCGTAGAGCTGCTTGAGGAGCTCCTCTTGCGTCACGCTGCACCTTCTTTCTGCGGTGATCCTCGCCCTGGCTGACGCGGGGAGCCCGGACGCGGCGCGGGCTCCGGCGGCCGGGCTGGCTGGCGGCCTGCCCGCGGCCCGACTGGCTGGTGGCCGAGCATCTCCGACAGCCCGGCGGCCTGCGCCACGCACTGCGCGGCCACCTCGGCGATGCGATCCGGCGTCAGCCTGCTGGCCGGACCCGAGACCGACAGCGCGGCCACGACCGCCACCTCGGCCCCGTACACCGGCGCCGCCACCGCCACCAGCCCGGGCTCGAGTTCCTCGTCGGTGACCGCATAGCCGTGCTGCCGCACCAGCGCCAGGTCGGTTTCGAGAGCAGCCCGGCTGGTGATCGTCCGTGCGGTGCGCTGCTCGAGACGCCCGCGCGGCAGTTCGGTGGCGCCGTAGGCCAGTAGCACCTTGCCGAGGGCCGAGCAGTGCAGCGGCACCGACTGCCCGACCCAGTTGGTGCCGCCGATCAAGTACCTGCTGTCCACCTGGGCGATCTGCTCGACCATGCCGTGATTGGCGACGCCGATATTGATCGTCTCCCCGGTCAGCGTGCCGAGCCGGTCCAGGACTGGCTGAGCCACTGCGACCAGGCCGGTCTCGGCGCCGCCTCGCCAGGCATACCGGATGAACATCTCACCCGGACGGAACCTGCCATGGCCGTCCCGCCGGACCAGCCCATTGCGCTCCAGGGCCATCAGCAGGCGCGAGGTGGTGCTCTTGGCCAGGCCGGTGGCGGCGGTGAGCTCGGTGAACGTGACCGGATCGGGGCCGTGCACGACCTCTTTGAGCAGCTGCGCTGCCCGGTCAACGGCCTGCGTTCCGGTAGGGCTGGTCACCGCCGACCCCTCATTCCAGATAGTTCCATGTTACGGAACCTTGTTCTACTATGTGATCCTAAGTTGCCACCTACACCGGGTCAAGGCAGGCCCGGTGGCGCGGCGACGCCTTGTTCCAGTCGTTGTTCGAGCCGTAATTCCACCGGTCAGCCGAGGTGGCGATGTTCCTCAACCGCATGCCGCGTTACGAGATCCTCTCGCCCGACGCGATCAGCGTCCTCGATGCCGGCTGGCGCCGGATTGTCTCCGAGATCGGCGTCCAGTTCGCCAAGCCGGAGGCCGTGGAGCTATTCCGCAAGGCCGGCCAGGAGGTAGACGGCGAGACGGTCCGGCTCGACCCCGACTTCGTGCTCGAGCAGGTCGCCAAGGCGCCACGCGAGTTCGACGTCCAGGCCCGCAACCCGGCCAACACGGTGCACATCGGCGGCGATCACATGGTGTTCGGGGCGGTCTACGGATCCCCGTTCATCCGCGAGGGCGAGGTCCGCAGGGACGCCGCCATGGACGACTTCCGGCGGCTGGCCATGCTGGCCCAGTCGTTTCCCGAGCTCGATTCGGCGGGCGGGGTGATCTGCGAGCCGAACGACGCACCGCTGGACTCCAGGCACCTGGACATGATCTACGCGCTCCAGACCGTCACCGACAAGATCTACATGGGCAACGTGGTCTCGGGGCCGAACGCCGCCGACACGATCGCGATGACCGAGATCCTGTTCGGCGGCCGCCAGGTCATCGAGGACACCCCGGCCACGATCTCGCTGATCAACTGCAACTCGCCGCTGCGCTGGGACGACCGGATGCTGGACGCGCAGTTCGAGTACTGCGCCGCGGGCCAGCCGGTGGTGCTGACGCCGTTCCTGCTGATGGGCGCGATGTCGCCGGTGACGATCCCGGCTGCCCTGGTGCAGCAGCTGGCCGAGGCGCTGTCCGGCATCGCGCTGGCCCAGCTGATCCGGCCCGGCTGCCCGGTGATCTTCGGCTCGTTCCTGTCCAACATCGACATGCAGTCCGGTTCACCGAGCTTCGGGACCCCGGAATCCGGGATCGGGCTGCTATGCACCGGCCAGCTCGCGCGCCATTTCGGGCTGCCGTTCCGGACCGGCGGCGGGCTCACCTCCAGCCAGACCTGTGACGCGCAGGCGGCGTATGAATCCCTGATGACACTGCTGCCGACGTTCCTGGCCGGCACCAACTGGGTGATGCACGCGGCCGGGTGGCTGGAGGGCGGGCTGGTCTCCTGCTACGAGAAGTTCATCGTGGATGTCGAGCTGCTGCGGATGCTGCGGGTGGAGTTCACCCCGCTGGAGATCGACCCGGACTCGCTGGCGTTCGGGGCGCACGAGGAAGTCGGTCATGGCGGGCACTTCCTGGGTGCGGCGCACACCATGGAAAGGTTCCGCGAGTGCTTTTACCGGCCGCTGCTGTCGTCCACCGCGAACTACGAGCGCTGGCTGAAGCTGGGCGGCAAGGACGCCACGGCTCGGGCCAGCGAGATCTGCGCCAAGCGGCTCGCGGAGTACCTGCCGCCGCCGCTGGACGACGCGATCCGCGCCGAGCTTGAGGATTACGTGGCCCGCCGCCGCGCGGAGCTGGGCGACTAGTAGGCTGTTCGGCCGACGTCTCGCGTCAGTCGGCATCTCCCGTCAGCCGGCGTCTCCCGTCAGCCGGGCCGTGCGTCAGGCGGGGTCTCGCGTCAGTCGTCGAGGAGGGCCATCAGCTTGGTCACGGTCGCCCAGTTACGGGCCGTCCCGGCCGACGCCGCTGCACCGGAGCGGGCCAGCTGCGCGGCAAGCTCGCTGCGGCCCATGCCGTCGGGGGTGTGCAGGAACAGAGCCTGCCCGACCACGGTGGCCCGGTCGCGGCTGCCCTTCTCGCTGGCCCGCTGCTGAGCTTGCGCCACCGCCGCCATCCCTTCGGCGTCCATCTCCTGGCTCCGGAAGACCGCGTGCAGGAGCCGTGAGCTGGTCTCGTCCGGGAAGGGGTTGTCTGCGATCACCTGTCGCAGCTGCTCGCGGGACAGCACAACCACGCCTGGCCGAACGCCCAGGCGTTCCGCGATTGTCCGTTCCAGCTCGTCAGCCAGCCTCGCCGCGTCAGTCTCGGAACTGCTGAACACCACGTTGCCGCTCTGAATGTAGGTAACGACGTCGGTGTACCCGAGCGAGGTCACGACCTCCCGCAGGTCGGCCATGGCGACTTTGTTGTGCCCGCCGACGTTGATGCCACGCAGCAGAGCGACATGGGTACGCACCTCAGCATTCCACCAGAAGGCGCCGCCTTTGGCCCCGGGATTCCGCCTCCGGCCCTCGGCCCAGCACCAGGGACCTTGGTTGTTCTTGTTCTTCTGGCGCTCTGCCAGCCCGGATCGTTCATGATGCGTGATCGCTGGCCGCCTGACGCTGGCTGGCAGCGCTGATTACGGCCTCCCGGTCAACGGGGGCATCCGCTCGTCCACTCGCTGGCGGGCTTTGTCGTCGGGGAACACGGCTCGGAGCACGGCATCGGCGGCGGCGAGGTCCGCTTCGCTCACCCGGTTCCGCACCGTCTCGTTGAGGGCGTCCTGGGCTGCCCAGATCGCCCGGCCGTAGGCTATGCCGCTCGGAGTGAGGACGACGAGGGTGCGACGGGCGTCGGCATCGTCGGTGCCGAAAGTGGCATAACCGCGCTCGGCCAGCCCGTCAGCCAGCTGGCGGGCGGCCTGGCGGCTGATGCCCACCGCCTCGCCCAACTGGCCGATGGCCAGCGGCCGCTGAAGGAGGAGGGCGAGTATCCCGGCGTCGGTCCGGCGGTAGCCGGGGAAGCCGGCTTCCTGCATGCGCTCTCGTACCTGCTCGATCCAGCTCCCCCGGGCAAGGGCGAGCAAGTTACCGAAGCGATAGGGCGGACTTGCGTAACTGGCCATCGACAGGCACAGTACAACGTATGCAAGATATGCAAGTAACCTGCCTATCTCGATCGGCGGCAAAGCACCAGGTCTCGCGGTTCGCGGCGGTCGCCGCCGGGCTGCTGGCGGCTTCCCTCCTCGCCGCCGCGTGCTCATCGGCGCCGCCTTCGACGGCGCCTTCGGCCGGGGGCAGCGGCCGGGCGTCCGCCACATCGACGGTCTGGCTCTGCCGGCCAGGAATGACCAACGATCCGTGCCAGCAGAGCCTCGCGACGACCGCGGTCACCGCCGCGGGGGCCACGTCGGTGAGCTCACCGAAGCCGACGGCCTCGGCCACCTTCGCCTGCTTCTACGTCTACGGCACCGTCTCGCCGGAGCCGTCGGTCAACGCCGACCTGCAACGGGGGAAAGCCGAGATCACCTCCGCGCTGGTGCAGGCGACACCGTTCTCTCCGGTCTGCCAGGTCTACGCGCCGATCTACCGGCAGGTCACCGTCGCTGACCTCGAGACGCACCCGGACCTAAACTTCGGCCTGGCGGAGACCGTGACCGCGTACGACAGCATCAAGGCCGGCTTCGAGGATTTCCTCACCCACCAGCTCGACGGCCGCCCGTTCGTGGTGATCGGCGACTCACAGGGCGCGGCGATGCTCAACATGCTCCTCGGGCGCCTCGTCGATGACGTGCCCGCGCTGCGCTCCAGGCTCGTCACCGCGATCATCCTCGGCGGCAACGTCGAGGTGCCGACCGGTCGGCTCGTGGGTGGGACCTTCCAGCACATCCCGGCCTGCAGCCGGCTGGGGGAGACCGGTTGCGTGATCGCCTACTCCAGCTTCCCGTCAGCGCCGCCCGCCGATTCGCTGTTCGGCCGCCCGGGGCAAGGCGTCTCGCTGCAGTCAGGCCAGACCGCCAAGCAAGGGCTCCAGGTCGTGTGCGTCAACCCCGCGGCGCTCTCGGGCGGGCCGGCCACCCTCGGCCCCGTCTTCCCCTCCCTGCTCCGGGCGGCATCGACTCCCTGGGTGTCCTACCCGGGTCTTTACACGGCCCGCTGCGAGCAGAGCGACGGGGCCTCCTGGCTGAACGTCAGCAAGGCGACCGGCCCGGCGGACCACCGGCCGACCGTCACCGAGAACGGCGGACCCGCCTACGGCTACCACGTCTGGGACCTCGGCCTCGCCCAGGACAACCTGGTCAGTGATGTCGCCGCGGCCGAGATCACGTGGACCCATGACCACCGCTGATCCCCAGAATCGCAGGCCGCGGCCCGTGGTACTGGGTGATGGACCGGCAATCAGCCGCGTTTGACGGCTTGCAGGGTGTAGCTATGCGGCAGCCGCCAGGGCCGGTCGGCTAGCCGCCATTCGCGGTCGCCGATTCGCTCCATCTTTCCCGGCAATGCCTCCCAGGGCACGCTGTCGTGCTCGACCAGGCCAGTCAGTTCCATCCCGGCGTCCTGCAGTGCGGTCACGATCTCGCCCAGGCCGTGGTTCCACGAGTAGGAGATGTTGTGCCTGAAGACCGCGTCGGTCTGCACATAGGTGCCGCCCTCTTCCCAGGCCAGCGGTTCTTCGCGCTCGAAATACGGGAAGTCGACCACCAGCAGGTCATCCTGCCTGGTTTCGTCGAGGGCCCACAGCATCGGGTGGCCTTCCCGGATGAACAGGCGCCCGCCTACCCGCAGCAGTTCGGCGACGACCTCGGCCCACCGCCGGACGCTGGGAAGCCAGCACAGCGCGCCGATGCCGGTGAACACTAGGTCGAAGGACGCGCGGCCGAGCACCTTGGCCGCGTCGTACGCGTCGGCCTCGACGAAGGTGGCGTCCGCGCCGGTGCGCCGGGCGAGGTCCCGGGCCTGGGTCAGCGCCTCGGCCGAGAAATCGAGGCCCGTCATCGACGCCCCCAGCCGGGCCAGCGAAATCGTATCGGTGCCGATGTGGCACTGCAGATGGACTCCGCGTGCACCCGCGATGTCGCCCAGCAGTGGCAGGTCGAAGCGCACCACCTTGCTCAGGAACTGCGGGTCGGTCACGAACTTATCGACGTCGTAGTCTGGCGAGGCTGCGTGGGCCGGCGCCCGCTCATCCCAGTTGGACCTGTTGACCGCCCGATAGTCCGTCATGGCGCAACCCTGCCACAGCGTGAGATGCCGCGGGATGGGCGCGGACCCGAGCCCATCTTCTGAATGCGGCTGTTGCGGGCCGCCGCCCGCAAGTATTTTGTCCCCTAGCGCCGTCTTTGCGGCGCGAGCGGCACCAAACCCGAGGGGCAGGCCATGCAGGCCGAGGTCAAGGGCACCACGATGCCCATTCTGGAAGTCTCGCTCGACCGGGGCGAGCAGGTCATCTCCACCCACGGCGAGCTCGCGTGGATGACGCAGAGCATCACGCTGTCGCAGACCACGAGTGCCGGCGTCGGCGTTGGCGGCAAGGGCCTCATGCAGGGCCTCAAGCGCATGGCCGGCGGCGGCGGGCTCTTCATCACCCGCTACGAAGGTCCCGGCGCGATCACCTTCGCGGCCAAGGTTCCCGGTCACATCATGCCCGTGGACGTCAACCCTGGCCTGGCCTACTACGTGCACCGGCACGGCTGGCTATGCGGGACGCAGGGCATAAGCGCGAGCATCGGCTTCCAGCAGACGTTCCGCGGCGGGATGTGGGGCGGTGATGGGTTCGTCCTGCAGAAGCTGGAAGGCCAGGGCCGAGCCTGGATCGAGTTGTCCGGCGAGCTGACCAGCTATGACCTGCCGCCCGGCCAGACCCTGCTCGTGCACCCTGGTCATGTGGGCATGTTCCAGGGCAGCGTGCAGTTCACGGTGACCAGGATGCGCGGGATCGCCAATGTCTTCTTCGGCGGGGATGGCTTCCACCTGGTCGCGCTGACTGGCCCGGGCCGGATCTGGCTGCAGTCGATGCCGCTGGTCGTGCTGGCGCAGGCCCTCTCCCATTACCTACCGCACGACGGGAACCCCGCCGCCGACTCCGCGGGCGCGGGTGCCGTCGGCGGCATCATCGGAGGCATGCTGCGCGGCTGAGGCGACGTCGCGGGAGCGGACATCCTCGCCCGCACCGAGAACGAGAGACAGGGCAGGTGCGCGCGTTTCCGCGGAGACGCACGGAGCAGCCCGGTGCGGGAGCCATGAGACCCGCCTGATAGCTACGCCGGGCGCACCGGGGCCGCGCATCGAGGGCCCCAGCTGGAATGGCGTCCAGGCGACGCCGAAGACCTCCCGTTCTCCGACGGCGAGTTCGGCCATCTCGCCGACAGCTCCGCCGTGGACTGGGAGTACCTCATCATCACCGCCCGATCATCACCGCCCGATCATCACCGCCCGATCATCACCGCCCGCAAGCGCTGACCCGTTCTCTCCGCACTGCGGCGAACTGGTACTACCACCTCGGTACGCCGGTCCGGGCTACCTCGGCCGGGCCCGCCGCGCCGTCCAGGGCCGCCTTGCCAGCGGAGTTACCCTACTGGCAGGCGCGCCCGGCGCGCCGCCCCGCTGACCGGTGAGATCAGCGCAGCGGGGACCGGGCGACCCGAAGGGAGCAGCGATGACGAGGCCGGGCACGGGTTTTCCCCGGTGGGCGATGGCGGACGAGGGGTGGGGCCGTAAGGCGGTGGACTTCTCCACCCTCAGCGAGCCGGGCAACTGCCGGGAGTACGTCGCTGTGCACCATCGGCTCGGCGTCGATGCCGGAGACCGGCTGCTCGACGTGGCTTGCGGGTCCGGGCTCGCGATCGAGCTGGCTCGCCTGCGCGGCGCTTCCTGCTCTGGTATCGATGCCTCGGCCAGGCTGGTCACGGTGGCCCGGGACCGGAACCCGGAATGCGACATCAAGGTCGGGGACATGCACGCCCTGCCGTGGGAGGAGGCGTCGTTCGACGTCGTCACCAGCTTCCGGGGGATCTGGGGCACCACACCCCAGGCGGTTGCCGAGATATACCGGGTCCTGAGCCCCGGCGGGCGCGTCGGGATAACGGTGTGGGGTCACCTGAAGGCATCCCCTGGAGCCTGGGCGCTAGCGCCGTTCCGCCTTGCTGCGGCGGAGAAGGTCGGCAACCAGGCTGTGATGGTGTCGCTGGGCCGGCCTGGTGCGGGTGAGGAGCTCCTCGAGTCCTATGGATTTCTCGATGTTGAGCGCCTGGACGTTCCGTTCGCCTGGGAGTTCGCGGACCCGCAGCTGTACGCGCGTGCGCTGGCCGCTAGCGGCCCGGCCTATGAGGCCATCCAGAACGTTGGCGAGGCGGAGTTCCATCGCGCGGCCGTCGAGCAGGCTCAGGGGCAGCTGCGGGATGGCTTGCCGCTCCGGGCCGAAATAAGCGTCGTGGGCTACCTGGCCCGCAAACCCGAAGGAGCGCAGCGCGCATGACGGGCAGCTTTCTCGACGAACCCCCGGTGTCCCCCCAGGTGCAGGCGCTGTACGACGAAGACCTGGCCGACGGCGGCTACGTGTGGAATGTGTCCCGGCTGTGGGCGCACCAGCCGGACACCCTGAGCCAGCTGTTCGGGCTGATGTCTGAGGCCTTCACGCCGAGCGGTTTGAACTTCCGCCAGCGCGGGATCTTGGTGACCGCCGCCGCCTCGATCCTCGGGGACTCGTACTGCTCGCTGGCGTGGGGCGGCAAGCTGGGCAAGGCGTCGGACGCCGCTGTAGCGGCGGGGGTTCTGAATGGCAGCGACACCGGGCTGACGGATCAAGAGAAGGCTATGGCGGACTGGGCCCGGAAGGTCGCCAGGGACCCGAACGCGACGACGCCCGCCGACATCCAGGCGCTCCGCGAATCCGGGCTCGATGACGGACAGATCTTCGCCATCACCGCCTTCGTGGCTCTTCGCCTGGCGTTCTCCACTATCAACGACTCCCTTGGCGCTCAGCCCGACGCGCAACTTGCCCTGTCTGTGCCCCAGGAGGTGCGCGAGGCCGTGACCTACGGCCGGCCGGTAGCTACCTGAGCACCAGTGCGGTCCTGTCCGGCACTGCGCTATCCGTCTGGTGACCGCACGCCGGTTGGCCCGTTCTGAGCGGCAGCGGTTCCCTTGCGGCATCGTGCGGCCCGGGCGCAGAATGGTGGCGATGCGACCCTTCGGTTGACCCTGAAGCCTCAGCACCCGAGCCTGTTCGCGGGCGTACTCCGCCAGCGGGCATGTCGTTCTCCGCCACCGGGCAGATCGTGAGCCTGCGGCGGCGCGTGCGCCGCCTGGCCCATGGGGGCATTCGCCCCCGATCCGGTCATTGTCAAGTGCTCAGCCTGAAGAAGGATGGTCATGACCGATCGCAACGAGGCCCTGGTCCGCGAGGCGTACCAGGCCTATGGCCGTGGCGATGTGGCAGGGATGCTGGAGTTTGTTGATCCGGCGCTGGAGTGGACCTACCTCGATCCCGCCTTTGAGAACCCTGAGCCGCAGACGTGCCACGGCCGGGGCCAGCTGCAACGGGCCCTGGAACGTCAGGCCGGGCGGGGCGTGGCGGCACAGATCGAGGAGATCACCGCCCGCGGCGACAAGGTGATGGTGGTCATCCGCATGCCCGGCGTCGACCGTTTGCGGGTCCGCCAGGCCGGGGATCGGAATTACCTCGTCCTGACCATTGACCAGCAGCGGATCACCGCAATGCGGGCTTGCCGGGACCGGGATGAGGCACGCCGCCTCGCGGGCATCACCTGACCGCGCAACCCGCTACTGCCGGGCAGACTTTCTGGGTCAGCGCCCGAACAACGCAGCGCCGGATCGCCGAATCGGCGCTCAAGAACCGCCAGGTGCAAGCCCGAGCACGGCGCGCAGAGCCACCGACTGCGCCGAGGGCAGGCCGGTGCCTCCCCTTGCCGGTCGGATCTGATGGGTCGTCATGGCCTTCCGGAGTTAGGCCCGGGGCTCGATGTCGAGGTATCCGTCGTAGGCGCGGATCGTCACGAGGAAGTGATGCAGGAAGCCCTCGAGCCCGGCTAGGCCGAAGGGGTGGGGCCATGGTTCGCAAAACCAGACCGGCGCGTCCCAGGAGAATTCGCCGGTGCCGTCAGCCACCGTCAGGTTGACGCGGGCCAGCGCTCCCACAGTTTTCAGCCCGCCGATGTAGAACTCCTCGGTCAGGTCGTCGGACAGCTCAATTCCGGCCAGGGGCGCGAGTTCCGCACTCATCCGGGTTCGCAACGCGCCTGTGTCGAGCAGGCACTCCATGGGCGCATCGGCGAGTCCTTCCAGCGCGATGTCAACGACGGGCCGCGGGGTCAGCGCGCCGCCGCCCGCGGCCGGCAGCGCCCGGAACGCGAACCTCATTGCGGGGCCGCCCCGGTGACGGCCTGCCCGGAGTCCGGGACGCGGAACATTGACTGCGCGCGCTGGCGGTGCTGGGCCAGCCAGGCCACGACTTCCTTGGCAGAGGGGGCGGCAACGAGCACCTCATCGCCGCGCACTGCCACCCACAGGCCGATGAAAGGGCGTAGCGCCTCTACCAAAGACTCCGGCCGCCCGGCAGTGCCGGAAACCGCAGGCCGTGGCGGCGCGGCGGTTGAGGCAGGCGCCAGGTGGTGTCCCCCGGGGCTGGCCGCTCGCGCAGCGGTGAAGCCAAGACGGGTCAGGGCCCGGCGCGCCTGATGGGTTGTGAAGTCGGCGCGGTCGAGCCCGGTTACCAGGGCCAGGACCTGCTTGGGTGGCCAGCGCCGGCCGTTGATCACCACGAAGTGCTCCTGGATCGGCTCTGGAAGCTCTCCTTGGAGTGCTGCCTCCACGCTCCGAGAGTCCAGGTCATACCGGTGGCCGGAGACCGTCATAGCCGTCATGGGTGTCTCCGATTCGTATTCTCCGCAGCATCTTCTCTGAATGTTCTCTCTACGGTAGGAGAATTGCTAGGTTCGCGCAACACACCAACGTAGGGCTGACGGCCACGACCGAAGCCGCACGCACTTCGTTGGCCGATCTGACCGGCATCAGCATCAGTACCGCCGAACGATGGTCCCAGTGGGCTAAGCGAGACTGGGCCGCCTACGTCGGCCGGCACCAGGCGGGAGCAGCACCTCGGGCGGGGGCCCGGCGGCCAGCAGTGCCGGTGAGGTGCGGTTACCGGGCCGTCTGCGGGTGGCGGGCTGGCTCATCCGGCGTCCTGGTGGGCCGTGTTGCGCCAGAGCACCGGAAAGCTGCCGTCGGCGAGTTCTTCGACGTGGTGAAGGCGCCATGCGATCGATGGCTGCCGCTGCGGCGGCGCGGCGTTCAGCAGGCTGGAGAGCATGGCCCGGGCCCGCAGCAGCACCATGGGGGACTGGGAACTGGACTCGATGAGATCGTCCAGGGCGATCTGCAGGTAGTCGTCCCAGGACGGCAGGGCCAGCACGACCCGGACGGTCCCGGTGTCATTTGCTACCTCGGCCACGTCCAGGTCGCGCGGTGCCAGGGGCAGCAGGAGGCTCTCGATGGTGTCCAGCACCTGGACGGCGGTGGCCGGATCGTTGACGGCTGGCGAGAGCGCTCGCAGGCCGATGTCGGCGAGGAGCCGGAAGGCGAACATCGGATCCTGGCCGAAGGTACGTTCTTGCCCGGTCACCAGTGCGCCAAGCACTGCTGCGTCGGTCACGTCGGCGCCGTGCAGGCTGGCGACCGGGGCGCCTTCCTGCAGCGTGTCGCCGATGCGGGCCCGGAACACGACCACGGCGGTGCCGTCGGCGGCGCAGAGCCGCCGGAGATCGAGCTGCTGCAGGATGGCCTGGTGGTGCGGCCAGGTGAGGATCCGGGTCAGCGGCGGGACCTGCGGGGCGGGCCGCCTATCGCCGGTGCGCGGGTGGCGGTAGAGGTCGTCGATTACTGCCCGGCCCTGGGCGGCGATGGCTGACAGCGCCGGAGCGAGCTGGATGGAGGCGAAGGCCTTCACCAGCAGCGTGCGGATCAGGGCGAGCGCGGCGAGCACCGCGACCACCTCGACTATCGGTACCACTACCGAGACCTTCGGATCGTTGCCGATGGCCAGCGCCGCGGTGACCGAGAACACCCATAGGCCAACGGCCAGGCCGAAGGTGCGCCACACGAGCGGGTCGTCGCGGAACAGGTTCAGCCGGGGTGACAGGCTGCTGAACGCCCATTGCGACACGAGGAAAAGCAGCGTGAAGATGATGCTGGCCAGCCCGAGGACGCCGAATCCGACTGCGACCAGCGTCTCAGTCACCCGGGCGCTTGCCACGCTGGTCTCGGTGGTGATCCGCGGCAAGACCAGCCCGAGCCCCAGCCCGGCCACCGCGCAGAGCAGCTGCACCAGGGCGGCCCGCATCCCGCGGCGCGGCCGGGCGAACCTCCCTACCACGATGGCCGGCCGCCACAATCGCCGCGGCTGCCGAGCCGCACAGGCTGGCACAAGCGCTGCCGGCAGTCGGCGCCGTGGATCATCCCGTGCGGTCCTGGTGAACTCGCCCGGAGGTTGCAAACCGCTGGCGGAAAGCTTGCGGCGGACATGCGGCGCATGCTCTTATTCTCGCGATCTCCGGCCGAGAAGCTAAGGAGGCTCGCGCATGGGACGGATCCCAAGCGAGTTGGCCGTCTCCGGGCGGTTCCTGTATGTCCGCTAACTCGCCAGCGGCGAGAAAGTTGTTGGCGTCCGTCACAGCCGGAACTCCTACCACTGTCACGACAGCGTGCCACCGCCCCGGCGGCCGTCGACGGCGTGAAGGAGACCCGAAATGAAAACTATCGCCAAGGCCGCCTTCGGCGTGCAGGGATACGTCTGGCGGCAGGCGTACCCGGGCGACTATGTGTGCGTCACCCGGCCGAGCTCCATCGGTGATTGCTCGGCCGTCCCGGGCACGACGGACAACGATTACGGTATCGCCTACGACATGGTCTCGGGCCGCTGGTCCAATGAGGTTCCCATCGACTCTGACTGCGCCTCCTTCTAAGCCTCCGGTGGAATGCCGAACGGGAAGGGCACAGGAACGGAGCGGAAAAATGACCGGACTTGCCGGGCCCGGGCTGTTGCGCAACGAGCTGGCAGCCCTACCGTTGGCCCATGCGTGACAGTGAGATCGTGGCCGCGATCGTCGCGGGCGATCCGGCGGGTCTGGCCGCCGCCTATGACCGCTACGGCGCGGCGCTGCACACCTACTGCCGCGCGCTGCTGGCCGAGCCCGCCGACGCCGCCGACGCTGTCCAGGACACCTACGTCATCGCCGCCGCCAAGCTGGCCGGGCTGCGTGATCCGGACCGGCTCAGGCCCTGGCTGTACGCCGTGGCCCGCAACGAGTGCAATCGCAGGCTCCGGGCCCGGGCCCGGACCACCGGCCTGGACGAGGCGGCTGAGATGACCGACACCGAGGCCGCGGCCGAGATGGGCACCGGGGCCAGGCGCGCCGAACTGCGCGACCTCGTCCGCGCAGCGATCGCCGGGCTGAACTCCGGCGACCGGGAGATCATCGAGCTGAACCTGCGGCACGAGCTTGACGGCGCCGATCTCGCTGATGCGCTCGGCGTCAGGCTGAACCAGGCGCACGCGCTCCAGTCGCGGGCGCGCGGCCAGCTGGAGCGCTCGCTTGGCGCGCTGCTGGTGGCCCGCTCCGGCCGGGAATCGTGCCCGGAACTCGGGGCACTGCTGGCCGGCTGGGACGGGCACCTGACCGTGCTGCTGCGCAAGCGCGTCAACCGGCACGTGGAACAGTGCGAGGAGTGCGGAGCCCGGAAACGGCGCGAGCTCAGCCCGGCGATGCTGCTGAGCGTGCTCCCGCTGGCCGTGCTGCCGGCCGGGCTGCGCGAGCAGGTACTGCGGCTGGTCGCCGACAGCACTCCGGAGGCAGTCAGCTACCGGGCCGGGTTGATCCGGCGAGCCGGGCGGTTCGGCGCCGACGGGTTCCCGGTGCCGGTCGCGGCAGCGGGCCGCCGAAGGCGCGGCTCGCGGCCCCTGGCGGCGGCCGCGGCGGTGGCGGCCGCCGCGGCGCTGATCGTGACGGTCATGACCGTGGCCTACCCGGTCCGGCACGTCGCCGCGACCACCGGACCTGGGCATCGAGGCAGTACGCCCTCGTCAGCGGGCGTCAGCCCCGCTGCGTCAGCGAGGGCCGCTGCTACGGCCGTCTCCCCGTCAGTCTCGCCGCCGGTTTCGCCATCGATCACCGGCACGCTGCCAGCTGTCGCCACGCCGGTCGGTTCGCGGCCAGTCAGTTCGCCGCCGGTCACCTCCTCGCCCGGGCCCGCACCCACGGGCACCAAGCCACGGCCGACCGGGTCGCCGACGCCCACGCCGGCGCCCGGGACGCTGTCGGCGGCGCCTGCGGCGCTCACGCTGGTACCGATCGCGGTCGCGCCCGGGTACACCGGCACCTTCACCCTGTCCGCGGGCGGCGGCCCGGTGGCCGGGTTCACGATCGTCGCCGGCCCGGGGCTGCAAGTGACACCGGATAGCGGCTCGCTGACGGCGGGCCAGACCATGACCATTACCGTCAGCACCGTCGGAAACGGCCCCCCGTCCTTCGAAAGCCCGCTCACGGTCAATCCGGGTGCGGTGACCGTCGACGTGAGATACCCGCCGCGAGGCTAGCCGGGCGGCGAGCCGCCGAAGGGCGCTCGGCACCGCGATCGGCGACCGGATCCGGATGCTCACCCATGTCGACCTCACCGCGGATATCGAGGCCGCACTTCGCGCCCGGCGCCGCGTGGCCGCCAGGCAGTCAGCTGCCTGAGGTGACGGCGCTGCTCACTGCAAATGAGGTGCTCACTGCAAATGATAGGAACAAATACAACTCCGATCTATCCGCTATGGGCTACTCTTCACGCAGTTGTCGTCGCGGACCGAATAACTCCCGCATCCGGCGGTTAGGCAGGTGCACCCGCGTTGGGCGGAACGGCGCCCGTAGTGCCTGGTGCGTCAGGTACGCATGGGGGCTGCAAGATGACGTGTTCCGGACTGATATCTGCGGTTCGCCGCCGGGCTGCCTGGGTATGCGCCGTGGCGCTTTCAATGGTGATCATTGGCCTGGCCGCAGCTAGCTTCCTTCTGTACAAGCCCGTCATCTTTCCTGCTCACTCGACCGCTCCTGCGCCGGTCCGGGTGATGCTGAGCCGGGTACGCACCGGATACCACGCGTTACGAATGTCCGTGACCTCGCATCCGTGGAGCCTCAACGGCATCACAGGTATCCCGGCCCGGGACAGTGACAGCTGCGTCGGGCTCTCCCGGCAGTGGCGAGACGGTGAGCCGACCGTCTGGATCGCGATCATCGTGGCACGATGCGGGAGCCTGGAGTCTGCCCGGGAGGTGCAGTGGATCCAGGACGCGGGCTTCCGCAAGAACTTCGGGACGATCCCGGTGCCGCCAGCAGTCCCCGATGCGATCCAGGTGACCGGAAGCCCATTCGAGGGCTGGCCTGCCGGGCAGTATCAGCTCATTAGCTTCCGGCGCGGCGTTTACTTTGTCGAGGTAGCGGCGTTTCTGGCTTCGGCGCGAACCGGGAGCGTCGCTACGCTAGTCAGATCAGCGGCGGTCGAGCAATGGCGTCGGGTTTCCGGAGCGCCGGGAACGGGAGCTGAGGCTTTCCCAACCGTAGTAACGGACGGACTGATCTTTAAGGCGATTACCTTTTTCATCGTCATAATGATCTCGCGGTCATTGGTCGGGGCCATTCGCACTAGACATCGTCGGATTGCCGCTACCGGAAGCTCCTGGATGGGGCGGGATCCGGGCCTGCGGCCCGCTGACGTGAGTCGGCGGGCGGCGCGGACTGTCGCGCGCGCTAGGTGGGCAGCGGTCCTGTGGCCGGCCGCTGCGCTGTTCGCCGCTGCAGGCTTTGCCGTGGGCTCGTCTGGTGGTACGCCGATAGGGGTCTTTGTGGTCGCCGCGGCTGTCGTGGTTGTCGCTGCGGCATTGACCCGATCCGCGAGTGCAGTGCTCCGTCCTGCTCGGCGTCAGGGCGCCGGTCCTGGTGAGGCGTTCTGGTGCCTTGCCGCTCTCGTACTCTTCACGCTGGGTTTGCTTACCCTGGCAGTGGCGCTGGGCCTGCGCAGTACTTCACTAGCGGTCCGGGATGGACGCATTGATCCCACCATCGTCATGAACAGCTCGTTGGGCCGGTGGGTGGCAACAGTGCCGCTGCATCTGGCCGTAGCAGATGGCTTCGCAACCACGGTGCTGATCTGGACAGGTGCCTGGCTGTGTTCCCGGTGCGCCCGCATGATGAGCGCCGCTGCGGTGAAGAGCCCTGCCCATGGAGGATCCGGCCAGCAGATTATCTACCTGACCGGTTCCGGAACGGAGCGGCTGACGATCCGTGCGGGCCTGGCTGGTCATCGGTCGTTGGCCGACCAGATTACCTTCCGGCTCTTTGATAGCTTTCATGACCTTGTCGCGCGAGTGCTGTCGGCGTGGGGCCAGGTCCTGATGGCCGATGCTCTTCCCGCAGACTCGCAGAGCGAGGGCGGCCTGATCGTGATCAATGCAGCGCCGCCTGTCGGGGCGGAGCCGGCGGAGCCGGAGCTGGCCGATCCGCGGGTGCGTGACCACCTGGATCGGGTGCTCCTCGTCTTTCCGCCGTTGAGCGAGCAGGAGATCTATGCGCGCTGGGAGGTCTTTAGCGCTCGTAACCTTTCCTGTGCCGCGCTTCCGGCGATCGGCGGTGACACTGGCCGGCTGCTGATCCTGCGGCACAGCCCGCCGGACGGCTGGCTGGCCTGGCACGCGTCCAGAAGGTCCGAAGCTGCCTACGCAGTGGCGCTCGCCGCAGCGCTAGACGCTTCAGGTGAATCCGCAGCGAAGCCGCACACGGCCACCGTGGCTGTTCCAGCTTCATCGGCGGCCAATCCCCGGCCGACACCACCAGTATTGGTTCCGCAGCCGCGTGCACTGCGCGGCGCACCCGCTGCGGAACCGGCGACTCCGGCGGATGTATCGGTACGAGCAGCGGCGCTAGCCGAGAACGGCAGCCCCGATGACGACGGCACTAGCATGGGGAGAGACCCCAGAAGCGGACACCGCAGAACGGCCTGGGCCGTTGCTGTCGGCGCTCTGCTGCTCATCACGGCGAACGTAGTGTCAGTTTGGCTGACGTCGTCCCCGGCGGGGCCCGCCCGCGCAGCGGTCGGGCAGGAATTGCTCCCGGCCGGGTCTATTGCGGCTGGATTCTCCCTCGCGCAGCCTGCGGGCCCGTCTGTCGTCCGGCTCGGATCACTGGAACGGCACGGCGCGTCATGCGCCCAGCGCTCGCGGGCTTGGACTGATCCTGCTGGCGGTGTCCGCGTCCAGGTTGAACTCACTGGCTGCTGGCCGCCGGGGGTAATCAAGATCGCCCAGGATCAGATTGACCGCCGCACGGCCAACGCCGAAGCGGGACATCTCAGCGGAATCCCTTACGCGGCCGAGACCGCGGGCACGGTCACGATCGGTTATGCGAGATATCTGTCTCGCAGCCTGATCTTCCGGAGCGGATCCGTGCTGGCCAGCGTAGAGCTACTGACCCGCTCCGCGCCGACCAGTCCCGACACGAGGCTGCTCACGGAGGTAGCCCGCCAGCAGCTAGCCAGCTTGCCTAGCCCGGCCGGGCCAGGTGTGGCCCGCCTCAACACGGCCTCGATCACTGGCCCGGTAGGTACCAGGTACCTGAAGGGACTCGAAGTCCTGGTCATGGTCCTGGCGCTGGGAAACTGGTTCACGCGCCGCAGGCTGACGGTCCGAAGTACCGGGCCGTCCCCCCGCTCGACCAGCTCGGTCATGGCTACTGACGTGCTCCCGCGGGCACGCCGCCTCGCCTGGCTCGCCCGCGGGCGTTTCACGCTCCAGGTCATCGGCATGTACGCGCTTGCCCTCGCCGCCCTCCCGCATGCCTTTCGGCTTGTTCTGGCGGGTAGCGGTATTGCCCTGCTCGGCGTGGCCGCCATCGTGCGGCCTCAGGGGGCCGTCCGCCCGCTGGCCAAGCGACTGAGAGCAGGCGCACTGACGGGCCGGCGCCCGATCAGCGCGATCTCGCTGGTCATAGTCAGCCTTGCGGCAGCTGTCCTGGCCATCTCGATGCCCGTGCTGGGCTACCTCTTCTGGTCACTGCGGCGCAGTGACGTCGTGGTGGCCTACGGCCGGATCGATCCCGGCTATCTGCGCACCAACCCGGCCAGCCGGGCGATCGGTATGATCCCGCTACCTGTGCTTAGCGCAGACTGTTTCGTGATCGCCGCGGCCTCGGCCATCGCCGTTCCGGTCAGCTATCTGGCTGCCCGGCGGGTCGCCGCCCTCAGCGCTGACCAGGCGAGCGGCGGTAATAGCGAACGAGCGATCCTCTACCTGCGGAATTTCGCCGACGACGATATCCGCATGCCCACCAGCCGCCTGTCAAGGAACTCGGTCATCGAGCGAATCGCGGTCTACCGGCTAGAGCGCTTCGAAGAAGTTCTCGTGCGCCATCTCTCTGGATTTGCGCCGGTCATTGCAGTGAACCCCAGCGGGATCAAGAAGGCACCAATCGGCGCGGCCAGGGTGACGATGAGCAACGCTGAGTGGCAGGCCAGGATCCGCGATCATGTCGCCAAATCGCCGCTAATCGTGGTCGGCGCGGCTCCGCAGCGGCATACCGACGGTCTGGGCTGGGAACTCAGCGAAATCGAGAGGTCAGGGGCATTGCCCAAGACGCTGCTGGTCTTGCCGCCGCTGCCGGTATCGGCGCTGCGCGCACGATGGGAGATCTTCAGCAGCATGGCTGCCTCGTACCGGATGCCAACTGAACTGTCCTGGTCGGCCGACCATCACCTGGTCTTGGCTGACGCCGGGAACGGCAGCTGGCGTACCTGGCACTCGCGTCGGCGAACCGAGTGGAACTATGTTGTCGCGCTGCGGGAGGCGGCACAGACAATCCTTGATCCGCAGAAACGCCCCGCCAGACGGCGGGCGCCATTCATGACCAGGGCGTCGCGCGAGTCTCGTCCGGCGCAAGGGCAATGACCGATGCCGCAAGACCTTCATGATGGATCAGACGGAAACCGCCCCGCGCAGCTGGGCGGCCGCCTCGGTCATCGAGATCAGCTTGCGGAACGCGGCGTCGCGCGGAAGGTACTTCATCCCGCAGTCAGGTGCGAGCACCAGGCGGTCAGCCGGGACGTACTCCAGCGCCCGCTGCGCCCGCGCGGCCACCTGACCAGGCGGCTCCACAGCGTGATCGTTCAGGTCGAGGACGCCCAGGATGATCGTCTTGCCGTCCAGCGTCGCGAGCACCGAGCAGTCGAGGCCGGACTGTGCCGTCTCGATCGAGATCTGGTCCGCCCGGCTCGCGGCCAGCTCGGGCAGGAACGAATAACCCTCGGGCCGACCTGGGATGATCGCGGCATACCCGAAGCACAGATGAACGGCGGTGGTTCCCTGGGCGCCCTCCAGGGCCCGGTCCAGGACCTGCACGCCGAACTCTCGGGCCTGCTCGGGTCGGGCCTGCAGGTAGGGCTCATCGAGCTGCACGATGTCGGCCCCGGCCGCGAACAGGTCCTTGACCTCGTCGTTGACGGCCTCGGCGTAGCCGAAGGCGGCCGCCTCCAGGGTCGGGTAATGATCGTTCTGCGCTTGCTGGGCCATGGTAAACGGCCCCGGCACGGTAGCCTTCACCAGCCTGGCGGTGTGGGCGCGCAGGAACTCCACGCTGTCCACCCCGACCGGATGGCGCCGGCGGATCGGCCCGACGATGCGCGGCACCGGAGTCGGATCCCCGCTGCGGTCGATCGCGGTGCCCGGGTTATCGATGTCGACCCCGGCCAGTGCGGTCGCGAAGGCGTTTGAGTAGCTTTCGCGGCTTATCTCACCATCGGTGATGATGTCCAGGCCGGCATCTTCCTGGGCCCTGATGGCCAGCAGCGTGGCGTCCCGCTGGGCCTGCTCCAGGTAAGCAGGGTCTACCCGCCACAGGTCACGGGCCCGCACCCGTGGCGGTAGCCGCTGGGCGAGGCGCTCTCTGTCGATCAGCCAGTCCGGCTGCGGGTAGCTGCCGACGAGCGAGGTGGGGAAGAGCATCTCCGGCCTCCTGATCTGCGGTTACCCGCCTGGTGACGGTCCCGCCGCGGGCGCCGGGGCCAGCCCGGCCAGCTTGCATTGCGGCCGGGTGAGCATCGAGAGCGGGTCGCTATGAGCGAATGCGGCCCGGCACAGGGCCTCCGCGCCTGCACCGCACTCGTGGATGAGCGCGCCCCCGGTGGAGCTCGCGGCGGTAACGGTGACGCAGCCGTCGTGCGATTGGCCGTAGCCGCCCGGATGGACGACCGCCCAGATCCCGACGCCGCCGAGACCGGCCAGGATGACGGCCCCGACCGCCGCTAGTACCCGCTTGTCGCGGCGGGTGAGCGGCTCGGCGGGCGGCTGCTGCGTTTTCCGGTACATTACCGTCGGATTGTAAGCGGCCGGCGGCGCGCCGTCGCCATCGGCGGCCGGAGTCACCGGCCGGCCACCCGGCCGTCTTCCGGGCTGAGCACCCGCCGGACAGGTCCATCAGCGCAGCGTTGCGGCCCGGATTAGCAGCAGAAACCAGGCCAGCTGATCAGGCGCCCCGGTCCGGGGCGCCCACGATCTCGGTGCTGACCCGCCTGCTCAGCACGCTCAGCGGACCAAGGCCGGACAGCGCCGAGGTCAGCCGTCCGGCCAGCGATGGACTGGCCGATGTCGATTCGACCGCCCCGACCGCCGCCGCCCCGGCGACCGCGGCCGGGACGACATCGCCGAGATCGCTGATCACCATGGCCCTGGCCCCCCTGCTCCGGGCCAGAGCGCAGAGCTGTCTGGTGTCAGGGGAGTCCGGGGCGCCGAGTACGAAGATGACGTCGCAGTCCGCGGCCATGGCGCGGATCGTCTCCGCCCGGTCGGACGCGGCGTAGCAGAAACTATCCGGATGCGGGCTGCGCAGCGCCGGGAACCGCGAGCCAAGGGCGGCGGTCACCGCCACCGAGTCTGGCACGGGGATGCCCGGCTGCAGCAGGTAGGAGACCCGCCTGGAGTCGGCGACCCGCAGGCCAGAGGTAGCCGCGGGGCTGCTCACCACCGACACCCGGCCCGGCGCGGCCCCGGCGATCCCGGCGACGACCGGATGCCCGGGCTGGCCGATCAGCACCACGTCGTCGCCCCGGGCCGCCAGCTTGGCCGCCTCGGCGTGCGTGCGCGTGACCAGCGGGCACGTGGCATCGATGACCTCCAGCCCGCGCGCCTGCGCTGCGGCCCTCACCTCCGCGGTGACGCCGTGAGCCGGGAAGAAAACGGTGCCGCCGTCGGGCACCTCGTCCAGCGAGCTGACGAAGACGGCCCCGCCCGACGCCAGCTCAGCGACCGACTCCGGGCTGCCGGCCAGCTGACCGTAGAAGTGCACCGTGCGCCGACCCGGCACCGCGCGGCGGGCCATCGCCAGCGCCTGCTGTGCGCCGTCACACCATGGGCTCGGAGCGGCGACCAGCCGCCTGGTCGCGAAGACCGCCGACCATTCGGCCACCGCGGATCTGGCCGCCGCGGCCGCTACCCGGTCGGCGGCCGCCGATGCCGCCCCGACGGCGGCCATCGTGCCGTCACGTTGCTGGCAGGTCGCTACGAACAAGACCGCGCTTCCGTCGTGATGGACGGGATCGTCGTAGTGCGGTACCGCCGCGTACCTGACCTGGCCGCCTTTGCGTTTCAGGAGCGCACCGACCAGCGGCGCCGCCGGGCTCGGCAGCCCGCCGTGCCCTTGGTCCCCGATTTCTGTCGCCACCAGGACCTCGCCCGGTTCAACGCCAGCGCCGGACGCGGGGAACTCGCGCACCGCTGATCGGTTCATTGCCGCCCATTCCGGGGGCCGAGGCCCCATACGTGGCCCGGCCGCGGTGCCGTCCCCCAGCGACCGGAGCACCGCGATGCCGGTGGCCGGACTATTCCCTGGCCTGCTTCCCGATTTGCCCTCAGGACCCCCAAGATTGCGTGTGATCGGGTTGAGCTGAACGGAATCAGCCGAGATATGGACAGGTTTCCGTCCTTGAGCCTGAAAGGTCAGGCCCGAAACGCCAGCACCGTCAGCACGGCCAGGAGGCGCGCATGTCCGGTACCGATGAGCTACTCCAGAACAACCAGCGCTACGCGGAGTCGTTTCAGGGTAACTTGCCGTTGCGGCCCGCGCGCGGTGTTGCGGTCATTGCCTGTATGGACGCCAGGCTCAATGTGTACGCCATTCTTGGCCTGGCCGAAGGCGACGCGCATGTGATCCGCAACGCGGGAGGTGCCATTACCGATGACGAGATCCGCTCCCTGGCCATCAGCCAGCGGCTGCTCGGCACCCGGGAGATCATCCTTATCCACCACACCGACTGCGGGATGCTCACCTTTACCGATGACGACTTCAAGGCCGCCATCGAGGCGGACACCGGCATCAGGCCGCCGTGGGCGGCCGAGGCCTTCTGCGATCTCGACACCGACGTCCGCCAGTCGATCGCGCGCATCAAGGCCAGCCCGTTCGTGCCGCACACCGACGCGGTACGCGGCTTCGTCTTCGATGTGCAGACCGGCAGGCTCCGCGAGGTGAGCTTAGGCCCGAACCCAGGCGTGGCGCTCCGCCAGGTGAGCCAGGTCAGAATTCAGGCGTGTCGCCCGGGCCCTGCTGCTCGGCGAGGAACCGCTCGAACTGCGCGCCGAGTTCTTCCGCGGTGGGCATTTCTTCCGGCTCGCCGCCGAGTGAGTTGGCCTGCCCCTCGGCGAACGCGTCGTACTGCTGCTCCAGGGCCTTGACGACCTCGGAGACCTCCTCCGAGCCTTCGACCTGCCTGCTGATCTCCAGATCGGTGCGGCGGGCCGCCTCGCGCAGCGCATCGGACGGCAGGGCCAGCCCGGTTGCCGCCTGCACGGATTCCAGCAAGGTCACCGCGGCCGCCGGGTAAGCCGCCTGAGCGAGATAGTGCGGCACGTGCACGGCGAACCCGATCGCAGCGCGGCCCTCCTCGCCGAGCCGCAGCTCGAGCAGCCCCGCGGCGCTGCCTGGCACCTGCAGCCGGTCCACGAACGGCCGGTAGCCCTCGACCAGCCCGGCACTGGTGGCGTGCGCCGTCACGCCAGGCGGCCTGGTATGCGGGATGCCCATGGGAATGCCGTGGAACCCGACCGAGAGCCGGACGCCGAGTTCGGTGGATAGGATCCGCACCGCGCTGGTGAAGGCATCCCACTGATGGTCAGGCTCCGGGCCGTTCAGGAGCAGAAACGGGGTTCCCTGCGAGTCATGAAGCAGGGAGATGGTGAGCGACGGCGTTTCATACTGCTCCCAGTGATCCTTGGCGAAGATCATCGCAGGGCGGCGCGAGCGGTAGTCGATCAGCGAGTCGACATCGAACCTGGCGATCTCCCGGTGCTCGAGAGTAGCGAGCAGGTGCGCGGCGAGCAGCCGCCCCGCCGCGCCCGCGTCGATGAAGCCGTCGAAGTAATAAAGCAGCACAACATCATCAAGCTCGGGCACGTCGGGGTCGACCGTAAAGAGGTCTGTCGGGTCATGCGGCACTGCACGGCCTCCTCGGGCGTCGTCCCTTACAAGTCTTACCAACTTCTGGTAGCTGATCGGCCATCTGGGCCGTAAAACGCGGCAGCGGCTACGGCCACCGGGCCCGGAGGCGGCCCATGTTGCGGGGATAAGACGGACATCCACAGGATCTTCACATCTCTTGCGTCCTGGTTTCATCCCCCGCTGGTGGTGTGATCCCGTTGCGCTGGTTTGGGGGCTAACCGGGGGCACGGTGTTTCCCCGCAGCGTCGCACCTGACCTGGCGATGGGCGCCGGGCACGAGCATGTGGGGACAGGTATGACGGGGGAAATCGCAGTTACGCTGCCGACTCAGCAGATCGCTTCGGCGCGCCGGGCGGTCGCCGAGGGTCGGGCGGCCTCGCTGTCGGCCTACATCTCGCAAGCGATGGATCGCTGGGATGCGGACGAGGAACTCGCGAGCAAGCTCGCGAAGGCGCATGCCGGTCGCGGCCGGCCCAGCAGCGCAGACCGGGAGTGGGCGCGGCGCGCGCTCGGTCTTGACGGAGCGCAGGAAGCGCCCTGGAGCCTGACCGGCTGAGCTGTCAGCCTGGCCGTCGCCTGAGCCGTCAATCGAACCGTCTGCCGAGCCGTCAATCGAACCGTCTGCCGAGCCGTCACCCGGACCGTCACCCGGACTGTCACCTGAGGAGTAGCTTGCGGCGGAGGCGGCCTCCGGGCTCGCCCAGGTGCCGGCGACGCTGAATTCGCCGGAGTAGCCGCGGCGCTGTTCGGGCTCGCCCCCGGCTCTGCGCGGCGGGCGGCTGACCCCCTGACCCCCTGGCCCCTGGCCCCTGGCCCCTGGCCCCTGGCCCCTGGCCCCTGGCCCCTGGCCCCTGGCCCCTGGCCCCTGGCTCTGACGACGGTCCGGCCGCCGAGCACGGGAAGGTTGTCGGCAGGCATGCGGTTACTCAACCATATGGGTCAGCTAGGACCCGATAGTTAGTTGCGGTGCAGCAAATGGCCAGGGAGCATACTGCAGAGATGGGCTCGGACGAACTTAGCCATGGCCGCCGGATGCTCATCCTGGCCATCTGCTGCATGAGCCTGCTGATCGTCGGCCTCGACGTGACGATCGTCAACATCGCGCTGCCCTCGATCCAGCGGGAACTCCACGCTCCGGTGTCCGGCCTGCAATGGACAATCGACGCCTACACCCTCGTGCTGGCCAGCCTCCTGATGCTGTCCGGATCCACCGCCGATCGGATCGGGCGGCGCCGCACGTTCCAGGCCGGGCTGGTCCTGTTCACCCTCGGCTCGCTGCTGTGCAGCCTGGCGCCCGGCCTCGGTTGGCTGATCGCCTTCCGGATGCTGCAGGCGGTCGGCGGCTCGATGCTCAACCCGGTAGCCATGTCGATCATCACGAACACGTTCACCGAGCCGACCGAGCGCGCCCGCGCGATTGGCATCTGGGGCGGCGTGGTCGGGATCAGCATGGCGCTCGGGCCGGTCGTGGGGGGCGCCCTGGTCACCTCGGTCGGCTGGCGCGGGATCTTCTGGGTCAACATTCCGGTCGGGGTGGCCGCGCTGATCCTTACCGCCCTGTTCGTGCCGGAGTCCAGGGCACCGCACGCCCGCCGGGTGGACCCGGTCGGCCAGCTACTGGTGATCGTGGCGCTCGCGTCGCTGACCTACGCGATTATCGAGGGCCCGCACCGCGGCTGGAGCTCGGCGGTGATCATCGGGTTCTTCGTGCTGTCGGCGGTGGCCGTGGCCGGGCTGGCGATCTATGAGCCCCGCCGCGACGAGCCGCTCATCGATCTGCGGTTCTTCCGCAGTGCGCCGTTCTCTGGAGCGACCATCATCGCGATCTGCGCGTTTGCCGCGCTGGGCGGGTTCCTTTTCCTGAACACCCTCTACCTGCAGGATGTCCGCGGCTACTCGGCGCTGCATGCCGGGCTGTACACGCTGCCGATGGCGGCGATGACCGTCGTGTTCGCGCCGCTGTCCGGGCGGATCGTCGGGGCCAGGGGGCCTAGACTGCCGCTGCTGCTGGCCGGCGCCGCGATCACGATCAGCGGGATCATGTTGATCCGGCTTACCGACACCACGCCGATGAGCTGGCTGATCGTCGCCTACATCATTTTCGGCATCGGGTTCGGGCTCGTGAACGCCCCGATCACCAACACCGCGGTGTCCGGCATGCCGCGCACCCAGGCCGGGGTCGCCGCCGCCGTGGCGTCGACCAGCCGCCAGGTCGGCTCGTCGCTGGGCGTCGCCGTGGTCGGATCGGCGGTCCTGTCGGCGCTGGTCGGGGCGTTCAGGTTCGGCTTCGCCGACGCCAGTCACGTGGGGTGGGTGATCATCGCGGGTTGCGGGATAGCCGTGTTCGCTGTGGGGGCGATCACCAGCGGCCGCTGGGCTCGGGGCACCGCGGAGCGGACGGCCAGCATCCTGATGCCTGCCACCGCGCAGGTTCCGGTCCCCACGCGCTGAGATCCCCGGCGTGAACGGCGAGTGGCTGCGGCCGTCGGCTGATGAATCCAGGAATCGCTCAGGAATTTCCTGATGAATCCGGGAATCCATCAGGCGACCGGGCCGGGTTCGGACGACCGGGCCGGGGTTCCGGGCGACCGGCCTGTGACATACGGGACCACAGTGACACAGGATGCCCTGGTTAGTCGCTGGCGGCTGGGACCTCTTCGACGACGGAGAACGCTGCTCCCTGGTTGTCGCTCACCGCGGCCATCCGGCCGAACGGGGTATCCCAGGCCGGCCTGAGCAGGCTGCCGCCCAGCTCGGCGACCTTAGCGACGGCCTCGTCGGTGTCGTGGACCGCGAAGTAGGCGGTCCAGCTGGCCGGGGTGCCGGGCGCGTCCGGGCCGAGCGCGCCGATTCCTCCCACGTTCGCGGTACCGACCCGGAGCGCGGCGTAGTCCGAGGACATGTCGTCGTAGTCGTAGCCGAACACGTCGCGGTAGAAGGCCTTGTTGCCGCGCGGATCCCGGCTCATGTTCTCGTTCCAGGTCAGGGCGCCCGGTTCGTTGGCGATGCCGACCCCGATGTGGGCGCGCGCCTGCCAGATGCCGAAAACCGCTCCGGCGGGATCAACGGCGATCGCCATCCGGCCGACGTCCGTGACGTCAACGGGATTGCCCATGAGCTGACCGCCGGCCGCGATGATCCTGGAGGCGGTCTGATCGGCGTCATCGGTCGAGATGTACGTCATCCAGACTGACGGCGCTTCAGGCGGTCCCATCTTCGGGCCGATGCCGGCCGCGGCCCGGCCGTCCATCATGCACATGGCATAGCCGCCGGTCTCCGGCGGCCCTTGCTCGATGTCCCAGCCGAACAGGCCACCGTAGAAGGCCTGCGCCCGGCCGAAGTCTGCCACGCCCAGGTCCACCCAGCACGGAGTGCCAGCGGTCCAGACGGTTTCGCGCGTGACCATCGAGCCTCCAGGTATGTCGGTCGGTGGTGCGAGCAGCCAGTCGCATCTCGCGATGATCCGATTACAAAGCGTATACCTACGGTACGGGGCGGGGTCCGGGGGCAGGTCAGGCGGTCCCGGGAGGCGCCCGGCGCCGCGGCTCCGGCCAGGTTCCCGGGGAGAATCCGAGGCAACCAGGGCGGCCCGTTTCGAGTCTTGGATGTTGGCAGGATGGAAGGATCCGCCGGGCGAATCGCGTTTAACTTCTGGTGGCGTCCCCCGCGCCGCCGCGCCATCGCGATCCCGTCGGCCCGCCCGATTGTGGCAGGTCAGATGCCATGCTGCCGTAACGTGTTCACCGCGCGGCACCGGAATCCCGATCGGCGCCCGCCATGACCAGGCTGGCTGCCGCCGGCCGCGGAAGGCTGCCCCCTTTGCGTAGGTCACATGTCTGGAGCCGGATCGGCGGTATCACCATCGCGGTGGCGATCGTGGTCGCGCTCGCCTCAAGCGCGGCTGCGGGTGTCTTGTTCTCGCACCGGACCGGTTCCGCGGCGGGCCGGGGCGGCGCTGCGGCTGGCCACGGAACGGCCGGGCGGAGCGCAGCGGCGAGCGGGTCGGCGACCGGAACCTCACCCGGTGCTAGCGGCGCGGCGGCCCCCCCGGTGACGGCGACGGGCGCCGCTGCGTCGTCCGCTGTGTCGTCGGCTGCGCCCGGGGGAACTACGGCGCTGCCGAGAATGTCGCCGGCGCAGCTGGCCGGCCAGCGGGTCATCTACAGCTACGGCGGCCTGACGCCGCCTGCTGCCCTGCTGCAGCTGATCCGCCACGGCGAGGCGGCCGGGGTGATCTTCTTCGGCCAGAACATCTCCAGCCGGGCGCAGATCGCGTCGGTCATCGCCCGGCTCGACCGGGCCAACGCGAGCAGCCTCAATCCGGTCCGCGAGCCGCTGCTGCTGATGACCGACCAGGAAGGCGGCGTGGTCCGGCGGCTGCCTGGCGCGCCGTCGCTGTCGGAGAAGCAGATCGGCCAGTCGGCGCATCCGGGTGCGGCCGCGACTGCTGCGGGCACCGGGGCCGGGCGCAACCTGCGCGGGGTCGGCATGAACGTCAACCTCGCGCCGGTGCTCGACGTGTACCGGGCGGCGGGCAATTTCATCGATCAGTTCGGGCGCTCCTATAGCAGCAACCCGCGCGTCGTGTCCGCCCTGGGCGCGGACTTCATCAGGGCCCAGCAGGCCACCCGGGTCGCCGCGACCAGCAAGCATTTCCCGGGCCTGGGAGCGGCGGCGCGGTCGCAGAACACCGACCAGCGGCCGGTGACGCTGAACGTGTCGCTGCACGCGCTGCGCACGATCGACGAGGCGCCGTACCCGGCCGCGATCGCCGCCGGGGTCCGGCTGATCATGGTGTCGTGGGCGGTGTACCCGGCGCTCGACCGGCACCGGCCGGCCTGTCGAGCATCATCGTCGGTGGCGAGCTGCGCAAGCGGCTCGGTTTCCGCGGCGTGACCATTACCGATGCGCTGGAGGCGGGCGCGCTGCGGGCGTTTGGCAGCATAGCGAACCGCAGCGTGCTGGCGGCCGGTGCCGGGATGGATCTGCTGCTGTGCTCGGGCGAGAACCCGGCCGAGGGCTCGGCGGCCCGCGCCGCGCTGCGGGCCGCCTACCTGGACGGCAGGCTGAACAAGACCGCGTTCACGGCCGCCGTCGAGCGGATCATCGCGCTGCGGACCAGCCTGCGCGGCTAGGTGCTAGGCCCGGGACCCGGCTGCCCGGATGGCCGCCGCGCTCACCGGCGGGCCAGGCCGTCGATCCTTTGCACCTCGTCGGGGTTCAGCGAGAAACCGAAGATGTCAAAGTTGGCCGCGATCCGGTCTGGGTTCGATGATCTCGGGATGACCGTGATCTGGTGCTCGATGTGCCACCTGAGGACTACCTGTGCGGCGCTCACCTGGTGGGCGGCGGCGATCTCGGTGAGCACCGGATCGGACAGGTTGGTTTCCTTCAGCGGGCTGTAGCCCTCGACCGCGACGCCGCGGTCGCGGCTGGCGGCCAGGAAACCGGCGTCGTAGCGGGACGGATCCCAGTGCACCTGGTTTACGGCCGGGGCGTGGCCGGTCGCCGTGATCAGGTCGTCGATCTGGTCGAACGAGTAGTTGCTCACGCCCACGGCCCTGGCCAGGCCCTCGTCGGCGACCGCGAGGAACTCGTGCCAGACGTGCCGCCGGGCGGCCCGGCCGCGCGGCGGCCAGTGCACCAGCCACAGGTCGACGTAGTCGGTGCCGAGCGCCCGTAGCGAGGTCTTGAGGATGGCCCGCTCGCGGCCCGCGTCGGATGGGCGGAGCTTGGTGGTGATGAAGACGTCTTTGCGCTCCACGCCGCTGCTGCGTAGGGCTCGGCCCACTTCGTCCTCGTTCGCATACATTGTGGCCGTATCGATGTGCCGGTAGCCGGTCTGCAGCGCATGGCGGACCGACTCGCAGGCCTGGCGGCCGCGAAGCCGCCAGGTGCCAAACCCCAGCATGGGCATCTCCGCGCCGCCGAGCAGCGAGACGGCGGGAACATCATGGGCATCACTCATATGCCCATTGTCCGCCTTCATGCGACTGGCGTGCCGGTGGATGCGGTCAGCGCGGCAAGCAGGTCGGTCAGCCGCCGGGTGGCCGGGCCGGCCACACCGCTCCCGATCACCCGGCCGTCCACGGAGATCACCGGCGTGATGCCGCCCATCGTGCCGGTCACGAACACCTCGTCGGCGCGGTAAAACTGGGCCAGGCTGTAGTCGCCGACCTCGTGCGGGATCCCGGCCCGGGTCGCCAGGTCGAGCACGGCAGCGCGGGTGATTCCTTCCGGGCAGGCCGCCGCCGACGGGGTGCCCAGCACGTCGCCGGTGACCAGGAAGATGTTGGTCGCGTTTGTCTCCGCGACAAAGCCGCGCTGGTCGAGCATGACCGCGTCGTCGGCTCCGGCGGCGTTGGCCTCGATCTTGGCCAGGATAGAGGGCAGCAGGTTGTTGTGGTGGATCTTAGGATCCAGGCTGTCCGGCGGCGGCCTGCGCACGCTGGAGGTAATGAGCGTGATGCCACCCGGGTCGTAGACCGGTGGCTTGTGCTCGGCCAGGACGATCAGAGTCGGGCCGGAGGCGTTCAGCCGCGTGTCCATCCCGCTGGTGATCTTCACGCCTCTGGTCAGGGTGAGCCTGATGTGGACGTTATCGGTCATCCCGTTGGCCGCGATCGTGCGGCGGATCTCGCTGATGATCTCCTCGTCGGATGGCACCGAGTCGAAGGCCAGCGCCTTCGCGGAGTTTCGCAGCCGGGCCAGATGCTCCTCGAGCCGGAAGATCCGGCCGCCGTACAGGCGCAGGCCCTCCCAGACCGCGTCGCCGCCCTGCACGGCAGAGTCAAACGGGCTGACCGCGGCCTCGTCCCGGTGCGACAGCCGGCCGCCGACGCTGACGATCAGGTCCCGATTACGCTCGTCAAACCGCTGCAGCATGAGACCTCCTGTCCGCCGGCCCGGGCTGCCGCTCCCAGGCCGGGCTCTCCCAAGCCGGGCGCTCCCAAGCCGGGCGCTCCCCGGCTGGGCGCTCCCATGATCTTGTCGAGTTCTCAGCGGATATATCGCTGAGAAGGCGCCGGGATCATGAAAAACAGCTGCGGAGCATCGGGTCACAGCCTGAGTCTATGTACTGACATTTCATCATAAAACGGCTTACAACGGGCGGCCAGCGATTCGAGTTCCGGCGGGAGTTCGGCCGCTGACTCCCGGTACGGGCCAAAACCGGTCGACCGCCAGACCCCGTCGTACCAGTACTTGCCCCACACCCCGTCGGTGTCCCGGGGCCCGGCGGGCCAGGACAGCATGGCCGCCTCGAACCGGACGCCGAGCGCCTGGCACAGGGCTCGCAGCATCCGCTCGGGCTGCCGCAGGATGTCGCTGGCGTCCACGACCGGCCCGCCGAACGTGCGAAAGATCTCCACCTGCTGTTCCAGGCCCAGATCGGCCAGGACCGGCTCGGCGCGCACCTTGGCGTATGAGGCCAGCAGTTGCCGCGGGTCCCTGATCAGGAATGCGTGCCGGAACCCGGCGAGTGCGCCCCGGTCCACCTGGGGCAGCAGATGGTGGGTCATGTGCTTGGCGTAGCAGATGCTCTTCCCGGCGGGCAGCGGGGCCAGCGTGAGCTCATCGAGCACCTCGCGCCATCCGTTTCGCATGCTCTGGATGATCTCGTCGCGGCCCGGGTGCTGAACGCTGGTGCTGGCCAGGTAGAACCCGTACAACGGCTCGTCCACGACCACCGTGTCGGGCCGGTTCCCGAAGGAGCGCATCAGCGCCGTCGAGATCGTGCGAGGCCCGGACCACATCGCGATCCGGGCTGGGGTCACAGCACCACCACCGAGCGGAGCACTTCGCCGCGCTGCATCTTCCTGAACGCCTGCTCGACCTGGTTCAGCGCGATGGTCTCGGAGACGAACCGCTCCAGCGGAAGCCGTCCCTGCAGGTGCAGGTCGACGAGCATCGGGAAGTCGCGGTCGGGCAGGCAGTCGCCGTACCAGGACGACTTGAGGGCGCCGCCGCGGCCGAAGACGTCGAGCAGCGGAAGCTCGAGCCGCATCTCCGGGGTGGGGACGCCGACCAGAACCACGGTGCCGGCCAGGTCGCGCGCATAGAACGCCTGGGTGTAGGTCTCCGGCAGGCCAACCGCCTCGATCACCACGTCCGCGCCGTTCCCGTCGGTGAGCCCGCGGACTCCCTCGACCGGGTCGATCTCCAGCGAGTTGATCACGTCGGTGGCGCCGAACTCGCGGGCCCATTCCAGCTTCCGCTGGTCCACGTCGATCGCGATGATCCGGCGCGCCCCGGCCAGGCCGGCGCCGAGCACCGCGGCGTTGCCCACGCCGCCACAGCCGATCACCGCCACCGAGTCGCCGCGGGTCACCGGGGCCGTGTTCAGCGCCGCGCCGAGACCGGCCATCACGCCGCAGCCGAGCAGCCCGGCGACCTCAGGCCGGACGCTCGGGTCCACCTTGGTGCACTGGCCCGCGGCGACCAGGGTCAGCTCGGTGAACGCCCCGATGCCGAGCGCGGGGGACAGCGTCGTGCCATCGGTCAGCGTCATCTTCTGCGTGGCGTTGTGGGTGTTGAAGCAGTACCAGGGCCGGCCGCGACGGCAGGCCCGGCACTGGCCGCAGACCGCGCGCCAGTTCAGGATCACGAACGCGCCGGGGGCCAGCCCGGTCACGTCCTCGCCGACGGCTTCCACCACGCCCGCCGCCTCGTGGCCGAGCAGGTAAGGGAAATCCTCGCCGATACCGCCTTCGCGGTAGTGCAGGTCGGTGTGGCAGACGCCGCACGCCTGGATCCTGACCAGCGCCTCGCCGGGTCCCGGATCAGGCACGACGATCGTCGTGAGCTCGACCTCAGCGCCCTTGCCGCGGGCAATGACGCCGTTTACCTCATGTGCCATCGCGCCGGTCCTTTCATATAGACCCGAAACGGGAGGCGCGCGCCGGTCCGCATGCTCCCGCAGTCGGCCAGTTGCCGGTGGGGGCGATGATACGGCGCGGGCCGCCGCCGGAAGCCAGCCGGGTCAGCGGCAGCTGCCCGGGGGCGAGCTGGTCGGGTCAGCGGCTGCCCGGGGGCGAGCTGGCCGGGTCAGCGGCGGCTGCCTTGGGGCGAGCTGGTCGGGCTGTTTGCTTAGCTAACCGCCCCGGTCACCTGGCGGCCTGGCTCAGTCGGGTTAGCTGGCCTCGGTTACCTGGCGGCCTGGCTCAGCCGGGCGGCTTCGGTCAGCCTCCCGGCATTGATCGCCTGGTGGTCACGATTGCTCGCCGACCGCATTTGCCTGCTGGTCACGATCACCTCGACGGTCGGCGGCGCGATCCTCACCATGGCGGCGCCCAGACCGTCGGCCGTGTCGTAGAGCGGGACCACGTACCTGGGCGGGTTTGCGCGAGGCGTGAGCAGCGCGGGCCGCCGCCCGACCCAGCGCGGCGGGATCACCACCGTGACGCCGGCGAAGAAGATACCCGAGGCGAGCCGGTGCCGGTGGAGGTAGATGATCGAGGCGCCCGGACCGAGCACCACCTCCAGGCAGGCACCGTAAGGCCGCCGGGCGATCCTGAGCTGCTCGATGTGCGACCACGGCACCAGCACGCGCCGACGCCTTGATCGTTTCCACCTGACCACCTTTCCGAGCCAGACCCCGTTGTCATCGACGAAGAACGCCTTCTGCCGCATGGTCGCGAGGACGCCCGCCAGGATCAGCATCGTCAGCAGCAACGCGCCCAGCGCTATGGCGTTGTACCAGAACGGGAGCCGGCCCTTGACGACCACCAGGGCCGCGAAGACCGCATACCATACCGGGATCAGCAGCAGGTAGCCCCGGGGGAACAACGACGCCGGGCCGGTGACCAACCCCGAATACCTGTTCTCCACGGGATCCTCCCGTATTGCCCGTTACTAAAATCTTCGGTCGTTCCCGGTCCCGCGGCAAGCGTCAGTTTCGCTAAGGGCTCCCAGGCCGGCCCGGCCCGGCACGGACCGGATCGCGCGCGGCTAGCCGATGCGCTGGCCGGGCTCGGGCGCTGGCCCGGCTCGCGGATGCCGCCCCGGCTCGCGGGCACCGGCCCGGCTTGGTCAGCACGCTGGCTCGCGGCCGGGCGCACCGCGAGATGGGCCGACCTCGTGGCGGGCCATCGGATCTTGCCGCATGATGTAGTGATCTCGGTTAGGCAGAGACGTCGGCTCAGTGTCAGGGGTAACTCGCATAATGAGCACTGGATGGATGCAGAGCCACTACCTGGAATCTGCCTACGCCCCCCACGACGAGACCTGGCCCGGGCGAGGTGAGAACGCCTCGTCGCGGCAGCAGCAGGCGGAATATCCCCTAGGGCGGCACCAGTGGTCCACTGGTGACAACGACGATCCGCTGGCGGGCGGGCCGGGTTACGGCGATGCCGACTGGGTGGCCGGCCAGGACGGCGGAGATCCGCTAGCGGCGCGGCCGCGCTACCGCAATGCCGGGTGGACGGCTGGCCGGGATTACGGCGATCGGCGGCCGGGCGGACCGGGTTACGGCGACCACGAGTCGTGGGCCCCGGGTCGCAGTCGTGAGCCCTGGGCTGCCGGGCAGGGCGCTGCCGGTTATCCGGTGGCGTGGGCCGCCGGGGAAGGCGGCGGCAGTTATCCGGAGCCGTGGGCTGGCGGGCAGGGCGGCGGCAGTTATCCGGAGCCGTGGGCTGGCGGGCAGGGCGCCGGTAGTTATCCGGAGCCGTGGGCTGGCGGGCAGGGCGGCGGCAGTTATCCGGAGCCGTGGGCTGGCGGGCAGGGCGCCGGTAGTTATCCGGAGCCGTGGGCTGGCGGGCAGGGCGCCGGCAGTTATCCGGAGCCGTGGGCGGCAGGTCAGCCTGATGCCGGGACGCGGGCGCCAGGTCAGGTTCAGGACGGGCGCTGGGTGGCGGGCCAGGATTACGCCGAGCCTTGGGCGCCGGGCCAGGATGGGGCCGGACGCTGGGCGGGGGGGCAAGATCACGCCGAGGCTTGGGCGCTGGGGCCGGAATACGCCGAGTCTCGGGCGCCGAGCCAGGAACATAAGCCCTGGGCGGCCGGGAACGGCGGTTATCCGGAGCCGCGGGTCCCGAGCCAGGGCCCCGCGCGCGACTACCAGCAGGACTGGGATCACTCAGCCACTGGCAGCGCTGAGGACTCCGACTACGACTGGTACCGCTACCTGGGCCAGGGACTCTCGACGCAGGCCAAACACGGTGCGTCGCCCGCCGCGCGCCCCGCCGCGCCAGCCAAGGGCTCAGATCGGTCAGTGCAGCAGTCCGACCCATCTAAGCCGGGGCGGCGCAGTGACCGCCGCCTGGGCCGTCGCAGATCCTCAGGCGCGGCGAGCGGCGCTGAAGCCCGCGCTGGGGAGCCCACCGAACCGGGATACAGCAGATCGGGGCTGGTCGGCCCGGCCCACGAGACTCACCCTGGCGAGCCGTTCCCAGGCCAGATTCGCCCCGATGTGCAGCCCTCGAGCCGGTCAGCGCAAGCCTCGCGGGCCGCGCCGTCAGCGCCAGCCACCGGAATTGCGCCGCAGGCCCCTTCCGCGGAATCGGCACCTGGCGCGCGGGGTGTGCCTTCGGCTCGGTCGGCGCCTGGCGCTGGGGTTGCGCCTTGGGCTGAGTCGGCACCTGGCGCACGGGCGCAGTCAGCGTCTGCTGCGGGGGTTACGCCGCCCGCGTGGCCTGCCCCGCTGGCGCCAGCCGCGCGGGTTGCGCCGCCGGTCCCGTCCGCCCATCGTGCCCCGCTGGCGCTCGCCCCGCGGGATGCGCCGGCGGTCTCGACTGCCCCGCCCGCGCCTGCCGCGCGGGTCGCGGCTCCCGCCGCGCCTGCCCCATCGGCGCCTGCCGCGCGGGTTATGCCGTCCGCCGCGCCGCCGGTGTCCGCGCCGCAGCTACCGAACAGTCGGGCGACATCCAAGACGGCTCCCGCCGAGCGCCAAGTCGGCCAGGACGCACCGGAGCGACCTGGGCGGCAGGCCACCCGGTCGGCGGCGCGGGGGCGCCGCGCAAACCGCTCGGGTAAGCATCTCCGATTCCGGATCGTCGGCCTGGCCGGTGCCGTCGTGCTGGCCGCGGCCGCGGCCGTGGCCATGCTGCCGCGTCCTGCTGGCGGGGTCGCGCACGTCCTGGTGACCCCGGCCAGACTCGGCAGCTACGCTCAGGCGCCCTCGCTCGCGCGGGATATGGATGCCGCGGCGCTACAGCGGCAGATCAGTCGCTAACAGCGGCGGCGAAGCCAAGCACGTCGTGTACGCGGTCTATGAGGACGCTACCGGCCCGGCCGCGCAGCACGGGCCGCAGATCATCTTGTTCATCGGCGGGAACCGGTCCGGCAGTTCCGCCAGCTCTTTCATGACCAGCTTCGTGGGCAAGCTGACCGGCGCAGCGGCCACAGGCGCCGGGTCCATGGGCGGCGCGGCCGCCTGCGTGCCCAGCGTCGGGGGGCGGCTCGCGGAGTGCGCGTGGGCTGACAATGACACGTTCGGCGTGATCGCTTCGCCTACGCTGAGCGGCGCCGGGCTAGCCGCTGAATTGCGCGCGGTGCGCCCGCTCATCGAGAAGCGGGCCACTTAACCTGCGGTCAGCGATGACCCGCCCGTCGGCCGACTCATTCGTCGGCTGGCCCGCCCGCTGTCAGGCTCATTTGTTGGCTGACTTGCCGCTCTGTGGTCGCGGCGAGCGCAAGGACAGCCGAGCGACCGCGATGGCGATCGCTCCTGCGAGCACGGCCAGCCCGGCCAGCTGGCCGCCGATAAGGCGCGGGTCGAGCGGGAGAGTCGCGGAAGCGTTGGCAGCGTTGACCCGGTGCGGATGCCCGGTGCCCTGGCCGCCGGCAGCTGAGGAGTTCGGGCTGGTGCTCGCCCCGGGCGAGACGGTCGGGAACAGGCTGCCCGGGTTCTGGGCCGACGTTCCCACGCCGGCCAGAGACGTTCCCACGCCGGGCAGAGTAGTCACGCTGCCGGGCAGCGCAGGCAGCGGCGGCACCGGCTGAGTCGTGACAGGTTGGGTCGGAGACGGGCTGGACGGGCTCTTCGGGGCCGACGTGACCAGCATCGTCGCTGCGGAATGGAAAGAACCGGCGCCGGTCCCGCTGGCGGTCGCGGTCAGCGTGATCTTGGTGCCGGCAGAAACTGCTCGCGCCACGCTGACGCTGGCGAGAAGCTCGTCTGACTGGCCAGTGGGCAGGTCGCCCACTGCGCAGACCGCCCCGCTGGCCGAAGGGCAGACGGTGAATCGCGCTGCGGAGACGTGCGCGATGTGCGGCACATCCGCCGAGACGGTCACGCCATGAGCATCCGCTCCGGTGCTCCAGACCCAGATCGCGTATGTCGCGTTCTTTCCCTGCCGGACGCTGCTGCTCGAGAAAGCCTGGACAGATACGCAGAGCTTGGCCGCCTTCGGCTTGGGCGACGGCGACGGACTTGGGCTCTTGGTCGGGCTCTTCGTTGGTGACGGGCTCTTGCTGGGCGTCGGGCTCTTGCTGGGCGTCGGGCTCTTGCTGGGCGTCGGGCTCTTGCTGGGCGTCGGGGTCTTGCTGGGCGTCGGCGTCTTGGTGGGCGTCGCAGTCTTGGTGGGTGTCGGGGACTTGCTGGGACTCGGCGTCTTAGTCGTGGTCGGGGACTTGGTGGGCGTCGCCGTTTTGGTCGTCGTCGGGGACTTGCTGGGCGTCGGGGAGGACGTGGTGGGAGTCGCGCTGGCCCGATGCTGGGGTTGTCCGCTGGCCAGCCGGGAGGCCGTCACCGACTCGACTGCTGGCCCCCGATCGCTGGCTGACGGTGAGTAGACGGCGGCTGTCGTGGCCGGGCGGGCTGAGCAGGCTACTGTCAGGATCGGCGAGTGAACTGCCGATGTGGCGGCGAAGGCCTCACCGAACATCCCGCTGGAGATCATCAAGGCCCCGGCCAGGGCGCCGAGGGTGGCTATCCGGGCCGGTAGCCGGCTCACTGGCCTGGCCCCGCCGCTGCTGTTACCTTGCAGGCCACGGTGTTCTCCATGCTACTAACACTATGCATCGCAGATGGTGCATTCCCCCATGCGTCCATTCGACACCTTCGGCGCCGAGGATGCCAAGCCGGGGGAGTTGCGACTCGGCGAATTTACGGTGTCGCCGGACTCGGGAGGTGCCCACGGACGAACGAGAGGTTCTCACCCGGCCAGCGCCGCCGCCTGATCTGATCCTCAGCTACGGCCCCGATGAGCGACAGGTCGCTGACCTGCGGCTACCCGCGCCGGTCCGGGTTGGCCGCAGTGGCGTTCCGCTGGTTCTCTTCTTTCATGGCGGCTTCTGGCGCGCCACTTACGACCGCGGCCACACGGGTCCGCTGGCGACCGCGCTCGCGGCCGACGGATTCGCGGTCTGCGCGCCCGAGTATCGGCGGACCGGGCAGCCAGACGGCGGCTGGCCGGGAACGTTCGATGACGTGGCGACCGCCGTCGAGGCCCTGCCCGGTCTCGCAGCCCGGGCGACCGACGGGCTCATTGACGCGGCCCGTGTGCTGTACGCCGGGCATTCCGCGGGAGGTCATCTGGCGCTCTGGGCGGCGGCCAGGCACCGGCTGCCGCCCGCAGCCCGCTGGTATTCGTCGAAAGCCGGCTGCGCCGGCGTCGTGGCGCTGGCCGCCGTTAGCGATCTTGCCGCGTGTTATCGGCAGCGGCTGGGCAACGGCGCGGTGACCGACCTGCTCGGCGGCGGTCCGGATACCCGCCCGGACCGGTATGCGATGACCGACCCGGCCGGGCTGATACCGGCAGGGGTTCCGGTCCGGATGGTGCATGGCCGCCAGGATGACGTCGTGCCTATTGAGATGAGCCTCGGCTACGCCGCGCGGGCTCGGGCCGCAGGAGACGATGTAGCGTGCGCTGAACTGCGCGGAGCTGGGCATTTCGAGGTGATAGATCCGCTTTCCGGTGCGTGGGGGTACGTGGTGGCCGCGTTCCGCGAGCTGTCTTCGACGGCCGGGAAGTCAGGTGCCACGCCCCGGCCGCCACGATGACTTCCGGTCGTGTATGCTCGCCAGCGCGGCTGCACCCGTCGCCGGACCAAGGTCCGGCAGATAAAAGCAGCGCTAGCGACGGCGCGACATGCGCCAGCCGCGCCCCCTTAGCTCAGTCGGCAGAGCGTCTCCATGGTAAGGAGAAGGTCTACGGTTCGATTCCGTAAGGGGGCTCCAGGTCAGAGGCCAAAATTCGAAAGATTCGAACAGGCTGTGGGGGACAACAGGGGGGACTAAGGGTTCCGGCGGGGGACAGTGCCAGCTCAACGAAGGCCCACTCCGGGAGCGCGTGTCCACCGGGGTCTGGGCGGGCACACTCACTTCTATGCGCCCTGGTTCGGTTGGCATATTCCTGCTGCAGAGCCTATTGCTAATGCGGCAAACAACAGAGTCACCTGACAGGAAAACCGCGTTGCCGCATAGGGCCGTCAGCAGCTGTAGTGGCGGTCCTTACTCACCAATTCCTCGTTGCCTTCGACAACTTTGAGGCTTCGGAGGTTGAAACAATGACTACGTTTTACCGGGAGAGAACCGCACGCGTCGTCCACTACTGTGAATACGGGGACTGTCCTCAGCCAGTCATACGGCCGGGTGAACGTTATGTGCTCTGGGCTGTTACGCCGGGAGATACTGATGCTGGCGGTGACGACGACTGTTGGGCGCACGCTGCACTGCACAGAGAATGCCTCGACGAAATCGAACGTCGGAGCTAACTGACTGAGGCCAGCATCAGCACGTCTCAGCCGCGGCGGGAAAATTCGGATCAAGCGTGCCATGACCTGTTGAGTGTACATCTCGATGTCGTCCACAGTGAACTCGATTGGGCCACAGGTCTAGTAAGCGCAGGACGGAGCAGGTCTCAGTTGCCGCAAATACTTGCGCCATCGACCAGCGGTAGGCGCGGAGCACCAAGAATCCGCCTATGCATCTGCGGCAGGGATGCGCGGCTTCATTTCTCTATCTCCTCGACGGTGTCGACATTCCAGTCGCCGCCCAATTGGAAGCCGTTCTCAGCGCATCCCCTGCAGAGCATCGCCTTGGACTCTTTGACTTCGCTCGCCGCGACGTTCGGCTCACCCGGGCAGGCCATGTTGTGCGCCGCGAACCGCGCTTCCGGCTCGTCGGCCGCCCATACCTCCACGTCCAGGTAGCAGGTGACGCTCAGGTGCGCTCGGTAGATCTTCTTCACTAGGGCCTTGCGGGGCTTGGGTGGGGGCGTGTATACGGGGCGGCGGCGGCTCATACCGCCTCCAATTCCTCGCACAGGCCATAAACGCCTTCGGGCCGCCACGGCGGCAAGGCACTAATCGACACTGGCAAGTGCGCGGCTCCGAAGCAGTGGTAGACGGCGTTAACGATCTCGGTGGCGAGACGATCCAGGCTGTCCCCGCGCACGCTCGCCAGAAAGCCCTGGGCACCCATCAGGCTAGCCTTGTTGCACGACCGGTCGACAAGTCTGTATCCCATGAGCTCGTCCCAAGCGTCGAACGCAGGAGCTGCCGCAGATGCCACCGGTATCCCATCTTCCTGATCACGTTCCGTTGCTCCACAGCACGCGAGGGCCCGGTGACGGGCGGGCCGAAACAGCATGATGGCTGCCTGCGAATCTCTTCAGGAGTCCACGTCGGTTCGTGCGGTCGTCCTGGTCCGCTCGTTCACAAGAAGAAACCAGGCACCTCGTCCGCAGGTGGGGTGTATTCAGGTGTTTTTGCTTCGTCGAACGCGAGCCGGCCACCGTGATGTCGGGCGAGCTCGCTGGCAAACGCGTCGGTGGCTTCGGCGACATTGAAGGCACACTCATCGAAGTCGGCTTCGGAGAGTGTCGCCCCCAGATGCTCGGCCTCGACGAGTACCTGGCCGAGTACCCAGAATATGCGGCAGAAATGCAGTTTTGAATTGATTTCATTGAGGTCACGTGTCAGGGCGGTCGTGAGCGGTACATCGTCGACCGCGATTGAGAAGACTTGGACTACTGGCCTTCCGGGCTGGGTGACCCTCACGAAGTACAGCGCGCTGCGGTAACGGACCGGGTAATCGCCATCATGATCTGGCCTGGCTTTCTCCACTCCCGTCAGGCGTTCGATCAGTGTCTCGACGTGGGAAGTGACCATCTCGGCAGATACCTGTGATTCGCGTGGGCTGCTGCGGTTATCAGAATTGCGTGGCTGCCCGACTTGCCCCCTGCGCCACGAAGGCACGAACCCGTCCGCCATGAGCCGGTTCCAAGCGTCGAATGCTTCGGTAATCCCCCGCATCGCCGTATCGCCGGCATCTTCTTCGGTACCCGACGCCAGCAGCAGCAGTGAGTAGTAATACAGCCAGTACGCCTGTGCTGCAGGCTGGCCCGCATTCCGTCTGAGCTCACCGATTGCAGCGGGCATCAGCCGCGTGGTGAGTAGCGTTAGGCCATCGGCCGCGCCTGCGAGTTCGTGGGCCCCGGCGGTCACCTTTTCTCGCGCCGCCACGATCTCCCCCGACTCCGCCGGGGCCTGGGTGGAACGGAAGGATCCAGCGCGTTCAACAGCGCTGAGCAGCGCACTGATCACCTGTCCGCCATGATCCTCGCCGTAGCCTTGACCGGGGTTGTCAGCCGAACCAGCCCACGCCATCAGGTCGTCGAGAAGCAGTATTTCAAGGCCTGGCAGGTCTTCCAGGCTCAGATGCCGCAGAGCCGCAATCGTCTTGGATTCCCCCGAGCTATCCGCCCCCTCCGCGCTTGCCATCCAGTCCTCGCACTTCTGCCGCAGACCAGTGTTACAGTAATGTCCCCATTTGCCGGGTAAGTTTGATACGGGAAGTCTGCCTCACTAGGCATCGAAACACAGGTAGTCATCTCCAGAATGAATCCGCCCGACACCTTGCCCAACGGGTAATCTGATGGGTCTGGCGTCCTCCAAGTAAGCAGGTCACGGCGCAGTCGGTGGGGTGCCGTCGTCGTTCACGGCGGTCATAGTGCAGCGTCGGCGAGACCCGTGCGCCAGTCAGCCCGCGACGTCAGGCAGGAGGCGAGACCCAACATGCAGGTTGCTCGTAGCTCCTTGGCTTCGTCAGGAGCGAAGCCGGGTGAGGTAGCTGGGGGCATGTACACGCGCCTTCTCGTCTCTGGGGGAGGGCGGGTGTGTAAGTCACCCCGCCGATTCACGCGCAGCCTGGAGTTCCAGGACCAATTCGCCGATTTTGTTCACGTAATACCTTTGGATGTCAGGGTAAAAGACCGATGACACGCACACGTATTGCATAAGGCTGGCAGTGTCTTCGTTGCCAGCTGCGAACATACTTTGAACGAGCCCGAGCACGAGCCCTTCTGAACCGTCGCCAGGGTCCGGGGGGCTGGCCGAGTCAATGAATTCAACTAGCTCGCCGAGTGTAAGTGGACGAGCGTATATATCCTGCTCGTATTCGAATTCAGTGTCATACTCGTCTGCAACCCAGACCGCGATTCGTCCGCAGTTCGGCGTGCGCGGATCGACTCCACATCCGCGGTTGCGTTCCCCATAACCAGGCGTACGAGTTCCACTTCATCCGGCCCGGACCCTGGCAGGAATTCACCTCCGAGGCTCTCCGGATGGATGCGGCCCCATTCCTCGAGATCATCGTCGGAGAGGTCTTCCGCGAATGTGCCATCGTCGATCCGCGCCCTGAGTTCTTCGAGTCTCCCGTCGGAAAGCAGAGTCTGGGCCCACTGCCGGCGCTGCTCTCCTTTGACGCGACTGACGATTTTCTCAAGTGCGGATTCCTCTGGCCAGTAGGTCTCTGGCCGGAATGAAAGGTCAACTGGTTCATACCAGTTTTCCGGAATAGGCTCCCATGCATAATCGGGGATCGGCTCGCCGCTAGCGATCGCGGCTTCCAGTGCTTGCCGCTGCCTGGGATTCTTGATCTTTGCCAGTAGTTCAGCTTGATCGCTTGATCCGTTCACGTCCGCACTCACCTTTCTTCGCATCCGCTGCCACCACAGGGGAACGATCGAACGTGGGGATATCTGTTCTTATGCCATGAATTGACCTAAAGGCTCACAGGGCCGCAGGAGCTACGTATCAAGGCCTGGGTACGGACTGAAATGCCTTCGGCGCAGGCTTCCCGGCTCCGGGATAGTTCCCTTGCTGGTACTTGGCGTGGTTCAGACCTGCATGGTACTGATCGTCATGCCCGCCATGCAATGCGCAAACCGAACAGGCAAGGCCCGCTACATATCAAGCGGCCGAAGATGGTGACGAATTCACAATAATCGTAGCTTGCCGGGAAAAGATGAGCTATGTAGCGATTTCTATGTGAATCTATGCTCTGACGAGCATCATCTGGGCTGGGCGTGCTCGTCCGGACTGATCTGATATCCGCCTTGTCTCATTTGTACCGGCGAACGCTGATTGTTGTTCCTGCCCGGTGAAATTCACACAAGGCGCCGCAGGCCCGTAAAGTAATTATTGCGGCAGCCCTGCCAAGCGCAGGTCTGCGCGCTGCCGGTACGGGATCACCCAGTGACTGCGGGACGGCCTGTCTATTCCGATGTCATAGTTCGGCATTTATGCGGCTGCGGGTAATTCGGCAGGAAATGCACCATAAGGGCGCGGGGGGAAGGCATGCCGGTCGTGTGGACGTCATACGGTGCGCCGGCGTACGAGGCGCTGGGGCTGGCCGTGGCGGAAGCCAAGGATGGTGATCCGCTTGCGCCGGTGAGCGTGCTGGTGCCGGCGAATCTGTGCGGCGTCGTGGCGAGGCGGGTTCTCGCGCGCGGGGTGGCCGGGCGGGGCGGTGTCGCGGGATTGTCGGTGCTGACGGTAGATCGGCTGGCTGAGCGGATCGCCGCGCCTGCGCTGACGGGGGCTGGGCGGCGGCCGGCGACGAGCGCGGTGCTTGCGGCGGCGTGGCGGCGGGCCCTGGCCGAGGACGCGGGGGTCTTCGCTCCGGTTGCGGCGCATCCGGTCACGGTGCAGGCCCTGGCTGACCGTCATCGCGAGCTGCGGGAGGTGGACGACGCCGCGCTGGACGCGATCGCTGGCAGCGGAGCCGGTTGCGTCCGACCTGGTGCGGCTGCACCGTGTCGTTGCCGGGTTGCTGGCGGCCCGCTGGTACGACCCGGTGGACCTGCGCCGTACCGCGGCCGGGCTGCTGCGCGGCGGGCCGCGGCTGGGCGGTGAGATCGGGGCGGTGGTGCTGTTCCTGCCGCAGGAACTGCCGCTGAGCGCGACGGCCATGCTGCGTGAGCTGGCCGGTGCTGGCATCCGGGTCGTCGCTGGCATGACCGGTGACGCGCGGGCGGACGCCGGCGTGCTGGAGACTTTGCGGCGCATCGGCGCCGATGAGGACCGTGATGCTGCGGCGGCTCCGGCGACGGCGACCAGCATCGTGCATGCGTCCGACCCGGACGATGAGGTCCGGTGCGTGGTCCGGCTGGTCGCGGGGAAGCTGGCCGGGGTCCGGGCCGAACGGGTCGCCGTGCTGTACGGCTCCGCCGAGCCGTATGCCCGGCTGCTGGCTGAGCATCTGGATGCGGCAGGGATCACCACGAACGGCGCCGCGGTGCGGCCGGTGATCGAGCGGACTTTCCCGCGTGCCCTGCTGGATCTGCTGGCCCTGCCCGATCACGGGTGGCGCCGCGACGAGGTCCTCGCGCTGCTCGCGCAGGCCCCGGTCCGCGGCCCGGGCGGGTACCGGGTGCCGGCCGCGCGGTGGGAGCGCATCTCCCGCGCCGCGGGCGTGGTCGCGGGCGGTGACTGGGAGTCCCGCCTGTGCGGGTACGCCGCCACGCAGCGGGCGGCTGCGGCGGCGGAGCGGAACTGCGAGGCGCCACGCCAGGGGCTGATCGCCCGCCATGAACGCGACGCCGAGGCCGCGGATGCGCTGCGCGCGTTCGTCGCCGGCCTGAAGAGCCGTCTTGAGCGAGCGGGCGAGCTGAGGTCGTGGCCGGACCTGGCGCGGTGGGCGGCTGAGACGTTCCGTGCCGTGCTCGGCGATGCTGAGGACGAGCCGTGGCTGCCCGAGGAGGAGGCGCGGGCGGCGGCGAAGGTGCAGCAGGTCATGGCCGGGCTGTCCGGGCTCGGCGCGATCGAGCCGGCCGCTGATCTGACCGCGCTGCGGCTGACGCTGGAGCTGGAACTGGCCGATGACCTGCCGCGCCAGGGGCGATTCGGCACCGGGGTGCTGGTGGGGCCGCTGGGGTCGGCGATCGGGCTGGACGCCGATGTCGTGTTCGTGGTCGGGCTGGCCGAGGGGATGGTGCCCGGGCGGCTGCATGAGGACGGGTTGCTGCCCGAACGGGTGCGGGCCCTGGCCGGCGGGCAGCTCGCGCCGTTGCGGAACAGGTTCGATCGGCAGCACCGGTACCTGCTCGCCGCGCTGGCGGCTGCGCCTGAGCGGGTGGCGTCGTTCCCGCGCGGTGACCTGCGCCGCAGCACGGCGCGGCTGCCATCGCGCTGGCTGCTGCCGTCGCTGCGCGCGCTGGCCGGCGCAGCCGGGGCTGCACGCATCGCAGTGGGAATCGGTCAGCGGTCCGGTGGCTGGCCGGTTCCCCCTCCTATGCGGCGAGCCTTGCCCGCACGCCGGTACTGGCCAGCGAACAGGAATGGCGTCTGCGGGCGGCCATCGCCAGGCACGGCGGCGGGGTGGCGGACGCGCTCGGGGGAGATGTGGCCGTGGCGCGTGCCGTGGCCATGATCCGTGCCCGGGCCAGCGACCTGCTGACCCGTTTCGACGGCGACGTGTCCGGGCTTGGCATCCCCGATCCGGCCGGTCCTGGCCGGGTCGTCTCACCGACCGCGCTGGAGGCGTGGGCACGATGCCCGCACGCCTATTTCGTGCAGCGCCTGCTGCGGGTGGAGCCGGCCGGGGCACCGGAAGAGCTGATCGAGATCAGCCCGCTGGAATCGGGCTCCCTGATCCATGAGGTGCTGGACCGGTTCTTCACCGGGCAGTCGCTGAAGGCGGCGGTGCCGGGGCCCGGCCAGCGGTGGACGGCGGCGCAGCGAGCCGAACTGGGCCGCATCGCCGCACAGACAGCGCTGGAGTTCGAAGCCCGGGGCGTGACCGGGCATCCGGTGCTCTGGCGCCGCGAGCTCGGCCGGATATGCGCCGATCTGCAGTTGCTGCTCGATGACGACGACCGGCTCCGGGCCGAACAGGGGCGGGTTCAGGTCCGGTCCGAGCTCGTCTTCGGGATGCAGGGCATGCCCGCTGTGCCGTTCCGGCTGCCTGATGGCCGCGAGGTGCGGTTCCGCGGCAGCGCCGACCGGGTCGACCGCGCCGGTGATGCGCTGGTGGTCGTCGACTACAAGACCGGCAGCGCCCGCCCGTTCCGGAAGATCGGCGAGATCGATCCGACGGCTGGCGGCACGAAACTCCAGTTGCCGGTCTACGCGCACGCCGCCCGCGCCGGCCTCGGCCTGCCGGCGGCTGCCGTGTCGGCCGAGTACTGGTTCCTGCGCAAGGACCGGGGCACCCGGATAGCCGTGCCGCTCACCCCCGAGGTGGACCAGGCGTTCAGCGCGGCGGTCGCCGCCATCACCGACGGGATCGCCGGTGGGCTCTTCCCGCACCGGCCGCCCGCCGACGACAGCTGGGCCGGATTCATCGAGTGCCCGTACTGCGATCCTGACGGCCTGGGGGTCACCGAGCTGCGGGATGGCTGGCGCCGTAAGCGCAGCGACCCCAGGCTGGCCCGCTACCTTTCCCTGACGGAACCAGATCTGGTCCCGGTGGCGCCGTGACGACGGGTGCCGCCTGATGCTGCGGCTCGCACGCAGATCACCGGGCAGCTGGACCGGACCCTGTTCGTCGACGCGGGGGCCGGCTCGGGGAAAACCCGCTCGCTGGTGGACCGGGTGGTCGCTGTCGTGCTCCACCCGGACTCGGCCGTCCCGCTCCGGCACGTGGCGGCCGTGACCTTCACCGAGAAGGCAGGCGCGGAGCTCCGCGACCGGCTGCGGGTCGCGTTCGAGGCCGCGCTGACCGGCGCGGACCCGGGCTCGGACGCGAGCCAGCCGCGCTGCCGGGGCTCTCGAGGACCTGGACGCGGCCGCGATCGGGACCCTGCACTCCTTCGCCGAGCGCATCCTCGGCGAGCATCCGGTCGAGGCGGGCCTGCCGCCGCTGATCGAGGTGCTCGACGAGGTGGCCTCCAGCGTCGCCTTCGACGAGCGGTGGACCGCGCTGCGCGCCGCATTGCTCGATGATCCCGGGCTGGAGCAAGCGCTGCTGCTGGCCCTGGCCGCTGGCATGCGGCTGGAGGATCTCCGGTCCATGGCGCGGGCATTCAACGACAACTGGGACCTGCTCGAATCCCGGGTCCTGACCATGCCCGTGGCTGCCCTGCCCCCGGTTGATACCGCGGGGCTGTGCGCGGAGGCACTCCGCCTGACGGAGCTACGCGGCCACTGCATTGATGGTGACGACAAATTCCTGCCCAGGCTCGACTGCCTGGCCGGCTGGGCCGGCCGGCTGCAGGCCGCCACCGGCGACGAAGCCCGGGTCGCGGTACTGGCCGAGGCCGCCGGAACTCAAATGGGGCCACGGGCGCCAGGCCAGCTGGCTGGCCTACGGCCTGGACCAGCTCAAGACCGAATGCGCCGCGCTCGTCACCGCGGCCAGCCAGATGCGGGCCAGCGCAGTGGATGCCGCGCTGCGCCAGCTGGCCAGGCGCATCGCGGAGGCGACCGCGGAAGCCGCTCAGGTGCGCCGCGCCGAGGGAAAGCTCGAATTCCACGACCTGCTGGTCCTGGCCCGCGACCTGCTCACCGACGCCGGGCACGGCGCCGCCGTGCGGAATGCCCTGCACCAGCAGTACCGGCGGCTGCTGCTGGATGAGTTCCAGGACACCGACCCGATCCAGATCGAGCTGGCCGTCCGCATCGCCGCCGGCCGGGCGGCGGACGCGGCCGACTGGGCCGACGTGCCGGTGCCGCCAGGCAGCCTGTTCCTGGTCGGGGATCCGAAGCAGTCCATCTACCGGTTCCGCCGGGCCGACATCGCCACCTACCTGCGGGCCCAGCAGCGGATCGGCGACCAGGTCATCCTGGCGGCCAACTTCCGGACCACCGAACCGGTACTCGCGTGGATCAACCATGTCTTCGGCCAGCTGATCAGCGCGGAAGACGGATCTCAGCCCGCCTACATACCGCTGCAGGCATGCCGGCCAGGCCCGCCCGCCGGCCCGGCCGTGGTGGTGCTCGGGGCTGGCATCCACCCCGGCAAGCCGTCCGCCGCCGAACTGCGCGCCCGCGAAGCAGCCGACGTGGCCAGCGCCGTGCACAGCTGCCATCGCCGGACGGTGGCAGGTCGCCGATCAGCGCCACCCGGCCGACGGGCAAACCGGGCCGTGCTGGCGGGATGTCCGGCTGAACGACATAGCCGTACTGGTGCCCGCCCGCACGACGCTGCCGTACCTGGAGAACGCCCTGGACGCCGCGGGCATCCCTTACCGCGCGGAGGCCAGCTCGCTGGTGTACCGGACCCGCGAGGTCCGCGACCTGCTGATGGCCGCCCGGGCGGCCGACGATCCCAGCGACTCCCTCGCCCTGGTCACCGCGCTGCGATCCCCGCTTTTCGGCTGCGGCGATGACGACCTGTGGACATGGCACCAGGCAGGCGGCCGGTGGAACATTCTCGCGCCGCTCCCCGAGCACGTTCCGGCCGGGCACCCGGTCCTGGACGCGGTCACCTACCTGCGGCGGCTGCACAACGACCGGATCTGGCTCGCTCCCAGCGCGGTGCTCGGCCGCCTGGCCGGCGACCGGCGCATGTTCGAAGTCGCCGTCGCCGGCCCGCGGGCCCGGGACGTCTGGCGGCGGCTGCGGTTCGTCATCGACCAGGCCCGCGCCTGGTCCGAAGCCACCAGCGGAGGGCTGCGCGCCTACCTGACCTGGGCCGGGCGCCAGGGCGAGGAAACAGCCCGCGCCACCGAGGCGGTACTACCGGAAACCGACGCCGACACGCTGCGGATCATGACCATCCACGCGGCCAAGGGACTCGAGTTCCCGGTCGTCATCCTGGCCGGGATGACCAGCCAGCCCGGCGGGTCCCGGGGCTCGGTCGAGGTGCTGTGGCCCCGCGACGGCGGCTGCGCGTTCAAGCTCCGCAGCCACGTCCAGACCGGCGACTACGACCACGCCAAGCCGCTCGACGAGCAGATGGACCAGCACGAGCGGCTGCGGCTGCTGTACGTCGCCTGCACCCGCGCCCGCGACCATCTCATCGTGTCCCTGCACCGGAAAACCCGCGCCGCCGCACCGGGCGGCAGCGGCAACCGCACCAGCGCCGAGCTTCTCGCCGACGCGAGCGCAAACGCGCCACACCAGGCACGGCTCGACGCGGTTCAGGCAGACGACGTGGCCGCCGGTCCACGGCGGCCGCGTCCCGCCTCCCAGCCGCCGCCCTATCCGCAATGGCACCGGGCCATGACGCGGATCCGTGAACGGGCAGCCCGGCCCGGCGCAATGAGCGCCTCAGCGCTCGAAGGATCACAAGCCGGCCCGCCCCAGCCGGCGGCCGCCGGCCCGCTGGGCGAACCTGCCGATCCCGGACTGGCGAAGGACGCCCGCGACCTGGAACTCCCGCCCTGGAACAAGGGCCGATACGGCACCGCGGTCGGCCGGGCCGTGCACGGCGTCCTGCAAACCGTGGACCTGGCCACCGGCAGCGGCCTCGCCGATGCCGTCGCCGCCCAGGTCCTCGCCGAAGGCGTGACCGACCATGCCGCGACCGTGACGCAGCTGGCCAGGGCCGCCCTTGACTCACCAGCCGTCAGGCACGCAGCGTCCCGCCCGCACTGGCGCGAGACCTACGTCGGCACCATGGTCGGTGATCGCGTGCTCGAAGGATTCATCGACCTGCTCTACCGGGACGACGGGCTCGTGATCATCGACTACAAGACCGACGCCGTGCCCGCCACCGCACTGGACCAGCGAGTCGCGTTCTACCGGCCGCAGATGGCCGCCTACGCCACCGCGCTCCAAGCCGCCACCAACGAGCCAGTAACACGCTGCATCCTGATCTTCCTGTCACCATACGGCGCCACCGAACGGGCCGTCCAGCGGCATCGAGGAAGCCTCATCCCTGGTGCTAGACGCAATAAGGTCCAAGTGAACGCCGTACCCGCCGCCCAGAGGCGCCGTCCACAGCAGGCCAGCGCCGCGCATGCGGCCAGGCTCGGGATCAACCCCCAGCCGGTGGCGCGGCCTCGCGCTAGGGACCGCGGCCAGGACCTAAAAGCAGGCCGGGCTGATCGTCCCTCATTGCCTGCGCTATGTTCAGCAACTGGGCAATCGCAGGCTCGATCAGTGAGGATGGCTGCAGCGGGCTTGGCCCCTCAGAGGTCATCCGGTAGGTGTAGGAACCGCCATGATCACTTCTCAAGGAGATGCCGGGCGCCGCCACCGGCCTGTAACGGCATGCCGAAACTACCCAGATCCCATCAGCCAGGACTTTGTCGACCCCCTGGAGAGATACCCTCGTTTGAGACAGGACACATGGGAAATGCTGTACGGATCGCTCTACGTGCGCGGTCAGGTCCGACTAGTGGCGCGCACGCCGCGCGGAACGCCGTTCTGTTCCTGCACTTTAATAGCACCAGAGAGCGCCGTCTAAAGCACAATGGACAGTACCGCCTCCAGTTGATCTGGTCAGCGTAGTCTTAGTTGGTGCCAGGCGGAGAACTCAAAGGAAGGCTGGCTGTTGCATGGAGAAGCATGACGCTTACCTTGCCCGATGGAGCTGGCGCGAGCCGCGTTGGTGCTCGCAGACCTCCAGTTGTTGATCGCGGACGGCTGCATCGGTGCCGGGGAGCCGCGACGGCCGTGAGGATTCAACCCGAGCATCTCCTGAAGATGCGCTTGGTCGTCGCGCGGGTCGGAGAGATGGATCTGGCCCGGTGGTGGAACACGAACGGTCAGCTCGGCCCTGTCGGTGCCTCAGTATTGCAGCGCGGCTTCCGTCGCACGTACCACTTCGCTCAGGCACGGTCCGTCTTTGCTGTAGCGGCCCATCGGTGTCGCGAGGTCTATGACCGCCCAGGCACGGTGACGCTCTGGAGTCTGCCTGCAGACATGGAGGACGAGTTCGAGCTCCGCTTCGAGGAGTGGCTCGACGATGCGTCTGCATGGGCTGGTTTCTTTGAGCAGCTGGAGTCGTGTTCGGCTGATCTGGAGGCAGAGCTGCTGCGACTCCAGCTAGTCACGAGCGTCGACGCGGAGCATGCGCGGAAACTACGGCGCTCCGCGGAGCAAAGAGCAGTCCTCGTGCCTGGACTATTCTCAGGCTCGAAAGATGACGTGACTGCTCTCACTCTTGCTTTCGCGCGGGGTGAGGTTGGGGGCCTCGCCGTACCCTACCAATCTTCGAACGGCTCTTAGTGATGGCGATGCCTCGTACCAAGGTCGTCTCATCATTCACGATCATCAAGGGTGCGATGATCCCAGAGACCTACAGAACGCTGGCTCGCTGGGACCTGGACGCTTCTAAGAAGCAGAACCTTGATCGACTACGCCAGGAGAACTTCATCGGAGCCTCGAGCGCTACCTGGCTTCGAGACGTGGCGAAGGTGCTGAACCGGCGGCTTGACCCGAGCGGCCGCGACCGCGCGCTTGTCACGCTTGCCCGCGGCAGCTGTCCGATTGATGAGTGGAAGCCGATTCTGCTGTGGCATCTCACCCGTGACGAGTTCCTGGTTCGGGACTTCCTCGTGAACTGGCTGTTCGATGCATACGAAGACGGCGCCTTCCGGCTCCGGCCCGACGATCTCCATGACTATCTCAGAACACTCAGCCTGCGCGGCGGCCAGACCGAGCATGCGTGGACGGACATCACCTTGACCCGGGTCGCCACCGGCCTCCTGAAAATCGGCGCCGACTTCGGGCTCCTAAAGGGCACCGTCTACAAGGAGTTCGCAAGCTATCACCTACCGGAGCGAAGCCTCATCTACTTGCTGCATGCCGTCCTGGAACAGGAGCATGGCAGTCCTGGCCGGCTGCTCGCGTCGCAGGAATGGCGAATGTATCTGATGCGTGCTACGGATCTTGAGACTGCGGTGCTTCGCCTCCACCAGTTCCGCGCTCTCGACTACCAGGTCGCCGGGAGCCTCATACAGATCACCCTTCCGTGTAAAAGTGCCGGTGCCTACGCGGAGAGGATGGTCGCATGAGTGACATGGCGCAGCGCCTCACCAGTCAGCTTGAGCCTGTCCTTGCATCCCCCGATCCACGACCCGGCATCAGCGCATACCACAACATGCCATACGCACTATTCCGCTATGATCCGCAGGAGGAATTCGAGCTGCGTCGGCAGGTCACGATGCTACAAATCAGACTTGAGCAGGGCGGAAAGCGGGTCCTCCGCATTTCTCTGGCGGAATGCCTCGAAGAGGCGATGGCGTCGATCCAGCCCCTAGCGGACTGGTTCGACGCTGAGAGAGCGCACGGTGTCGAGACAATCGTCGACACGATCGCGGCAGTGCTTGCGGAGCACTGTCCACTAGTCGAACTTGTTGCGAAGCGGATGCCCAGTGACCCCGATCCGATGCAGGATGTGGTGCTCATCAACCGCACCGGCTCGTTGTTCCCCGTCTATCGCACCTTCTCATTGTTGGAGCAGCTTAAAGGTAGAGTATCCGTTCCCAGCGCGCTCTTCTATCCCGGTACTCTCGATGGCGCAGCAGGCCTCCGCTTCATGGGAGTGCTCGAAGCCGAACATAACTACCGACCCAAGATCTTCTGACAGGCAGACAATGACGAGTTCCCAGATTCGCAGCCTCTTCGCAAATGATATCACGCGGGAGATCGAAGAAGTTATCAAGGTCGATCAGACCGATGCGGAGGTCATTCGGTCAGAGATCGATGAGTACATCGTAACTGACGCCATCGCTGATCACTATGTTGAGATACTCGAACGCTATGATGCAACGCGCAACAAGCCTAGCGAAGGCATTGCTATTTGGGTTTCGGGATTCTTTGGCTCAGGCAAGTCAAGCTTCGCCAAGATGCTTGGCCTTGCGATCGAGAATCGCGATATCGTCCACAAGCCCGCAGGCGAACGATTTGCGGCAAGAACAAATAATCACAAAATCCACATTCACTTGCGACAGATCGCTGAGAATATCCCGACTCACGCTGTCATATTCGACGTGTCCACTGACCGGGGGATTCGAAGCGGGAACCAGACACTAACCGAGATCATGTACCGGCTCTTTCTGGAAAGTCTTGGATACCCGAAGGATCTCGATCTGGCGGAGCTGGAAATCGGGCTCGAAGAGACCGTCGACTCGATAGGTTCATGAGCGCCTTCGAGGAGGTCACAGGAGGACGGCGGTGGAATGAGCGTAAGGGGATCGTTGCATTCGCGCTGAGCGAAGCAAGCGCAGCGATGCGCGCGATTGACCCAGGAATTTATGCTGACAATGACTCCTGGGCTGACGCGAACAAAGGGAAGGCTGATGTCACGCCCAAACTTCTCGCGACTCGCGTCTCGGAGCTGATGGGGAAGCGCAAGCCTGGGCATAATGTGATGTTCGTCGTGGACGAGGTCGGCCAGTTCGTGGCGCGTGATGTCGGCAAGATGCTTGACTTGCAGGCGATCGTGCAGCAGCTAGGGATTCACGGACATGGCAAGCACTGGCTTGCCGTCACCTCGCAAGAGAAGCTCGGCGAGCTGGTAGGCGGTCTCGACGACTCCAGGATCGAGCTCGCCAGGCTGATGGACCGCTTCAAGTCGCAGGTTCATCTTGAACCATCGGATATCTCGGAGGTGACGAGCAAGCGCGTGCTCGCAAAGAACGCATCAGCACAAGAGCAACTCGGTGCCCTTTACGATGCCCACCGTGGCCAGCTCGCCGACCACACCCGGCTGAGTGCAGAGATTGTCCTTCCAGAGCTCAGCCGCTCCGCATTCATTGACTTGTATCCGCTGCTGCCCTACCAGATCGACCTGATCATCCAAGTCGTGTCAGGTCTCCGAACGCAGGGTGGGTCGAGTAAACATGTCGGCGGCGCAAACCGGACGATCATTAAACTCGCGCAGCAGCTCTTGATTCATCCCGAGGTCGCGCTCGGCGATCAGGAAGTCGGGCAGCTCGCGCGACTCGACCAGATCTATGACCTCGTGCAGTCGAACATCGCATCCGAGGTGCGAGGCAAGATCAGCCAAATCGTCAGGCAGCTCGACCACGCGATGGCCCAGCCCGTGGCGAAAGTTATCTGTTTGCTCCAGTTCGTGAAGAGCGTACACCGGACCGCGGAGAACATCGCTGCCGCACTCTATCCAGCGCTCGGTGCGCCGTCTGTACTGGAACAGGTCAAGGAAGCCTTGCGAGCCCTTGAGAGCGCGCAACTTGTCCGGATTGGCGATGACGGCTACCGGATTCCAACGCCGGCAGAGGACGACTGGGAGAGAATCCGCAACGCCACCAGCCCGAAGCCAAGTGACGTCAAACGCCTGCATCGCGAGATCCTGACCGGGTTCTGGAGCCCTCAGCCGACGTACACACTACTCGACGTAAAGCCGTTCAAGGCTGGACTGTCTATCGACGGCCGTGAAGAGGTGAAGGGCGACCTGGCTATCCATATGTTGCTAGCTGAGGAGGGCGAAGAGTTCTCAGCGCTAGCACAGGAACTCCGGACGCGAAGTCAATCGGAGCGGGACGCGATCTATTGGGCAGTGCCACTCAGCGATGCAATTGACCACGAGAGCGTCGAGTTGTTCCGCTCGCGGGAGATGGAGTCGCGAAAGGGCCGCGAAGCACGAACCGCAGCCGAGACGTCGTTGATCACGGAAGAACGAGCTCGGGAGCATCGGCATCAGGCACAGCTACAGCGCCTGGTGCGGGCGGCCTGCCTTTCGGGTTCCGCTTACTTCCGGGGCAACGACAGGAGTCCAGACGATCGAGCCACGGACGTGACAAAGGCCGCGACAACAATGCTCGGCCAAGTCCTGCCCGACGTCTACACGCGGTTCGGCGAAGCGGCCGCGAAGTCTGCTGAGGTCAAACGAGGTCTCGATGCGCTGCTGACAGCCCACGATCTGCAGGGCTTGCCCGCTGTCTTTACAGCGCTCGCCCTCCTACGCGACGAAGGAGGTAAGACTGTATTCGATTCGGCTGTGACCCCCCTGAGCGAAGTGCTCCAGGAGATTAAGCGCGCCGCAGCAGAAGGAACGAAGGCAACAGGGAAGTCGCTCACCGAGCAGTTCGGTCGACCAGAGTTCGGGTGGGATTTCGAGGTCGTCCGTCTCCTCGTGGCTGCCTTGCTCCGCGCGGGCGCGATCCAGATGACCCACAAGGCCCAGACGATCGAGTCGACCACCTCGATCGCCGCCAAGGACGCGCTGACAAACAATAATCACTTTCGCGCTGCGTCGTTTCAGCCAAAGAAGGGCGTCGACTTCCCAGAGATAGCGAAGGCAGCTGAGCACTTCAAATCTACCTTCGGCGCGGCAGTCAAGGAGCTCGCGCTCGCTCCCGTCGTTGCGGAGATACGTGCTGCCCTTGCCTCAAGTCAGGACGATCTCCAGACAGCACGTGATCAGCTCGTGCTGCATGGGTTGCCGGGAACCGCGGTACTCGAGGACGCGCTCGCGCAGGCGAAGACGATACAGCGCAGCACCGAGGATACGGCCATCGCCGAATTTAATGCGTCGTACCAGACGATCAAGGAGGGAATTCGGCGAGCGGCAGAGATCGACAGAGCGGTGACGCCGGGGGCTCTTGCCGCGATGGAGGCCGCTCGCCGTACGCTGCTGACCGAACGGCCGACACTCGACGCGGAACCTGACGTCGATCTCGCCATTCACGATGCGGCGGAACAGCTTACCGACGCGGTACAACGAGAGACATTCTTCCGTGACCTAGCAGATATCGGGAACTGGACTTCGATTATCAGGGCTGAGTACGACCGAAGGTTTGAGGAAGCCCTCGCAGAGAAAGTGGCGGCGTACCACAGTGCGCTTGCCCAGCTGCTCGACGAGCCTGGGTGGTCCGATCTTGCTCAGTCCGCGAGAGATGAGATCGCCTCCCCTCTCCGGGATCACGCCGAGGACAATGGAGCAAGCGCAGCGCCGATCTCCCAGTTGCGATCCGATCGTGATGCCTGTGACCCGCGGCTCCAAGCGGCGATCAAGAAGGTGCATGACCTCGTCGATGGCGACCGCATTGTGACGGTCGAGGTTCAACCCTTCTTTCGTGGCGGCGTCGAAGAAATCGACCAACTCGACGCAGCGCTGGCCGGCCTCCGCGAAGCGTGCGAGCGCGTGATCGCGGATGGCAAGAAGATCGTGGTTCGGTAACGGCTATGGACAAGCATCTTCGCAACGCGATCGGAACCGCGGCCCAGAACCTCCGGAAGACGCTCGAGGACGAATACATTGAACAGCTTGAGGGCGTGTTCGATGTGCACTGGGACGGCAAGATCGCGGAAGCCCCTGGCGCTCACTTGTCTCCTTCGGAGCGGATAGCACGTTCGAAAATTGTCGGGGCACTTCAGTATCATCGTTCGTCCGGGCTAGATCCCACCGAGGCAGTAGCAAGGTTCGTTCGCGACGCGGCCTTCACCACCCTGAACCGGTTCGTTGCGCTCAAGATGCTCGAAGCCCGTGATCTCCTTCAGCAGTGCGTGAGCGAGGGCATTGACTCGGCCGGCTACCGGGAGTTCGTCGGCCTCGCTCCGGGTGTAGCGTCTCTGCCAGCTAGGACAGGGTACCGACTCTATCTCGAGTCGCTCTTCGACGAACTCAGTACCGAAGTGAAGGTTCTATTCGATCGACGTGACGCGGCAAGTCTTCTCTGGCCACGTCACGGCGCCTTTGAGAGGGTGCTCGCCGAACTGAACCGCATCGAACTAGCCACAGCATGGGCCGACGATGAGACGATTGGCTGGTTCTATCAATTCTTCAATAGCAAAGAAGAACGACAAACGATGCGAGACGAGAGTTCGGCGCCGCGCAACAGCCGAGAGCTCGCCGTCCGAAACCAGTTCTTCACACCCCGATACGTCGTTCAGTTCCTCGTCGACAATACGCTCGGCCGGACCTGGGTTGAGACGTTCGCTGGAACCAAGCTGAGAGCGGCCTGCGGGTACCTGATTGAGCTCGGCGATGAGCGGCCACGTCGAGAGCCCAAGGATCCCCGCGACATCAGGGTCTTGGACCCCGCATGTGGCTCGGGGCACTTTCTCCTCTATTCGTTCGATCTCCTTGAGCAAATGTACTGTGAGGCCTGGGAGCAGAGCCTGGTTGATCGGACTGCCGGATCGCTAAGGGACACTTATACGACTATGGAAGCACTAAAGCGCGCGGTGCCGACGTTGATTATCGAGAATAACTTGCAAGGTGTCGACGTCGACCCACGCGCTGCCCAGATCGCGGCGCTTGCGCTGTGGCTTCGCGCGCAGCGCGCCTGGCGAGAAGCTGGTATCGAAGCTGCCGAGCGCCCCGCGATTAGCCGAACCGGCGTCATCATTGCCGAACCGATGCCCGGTGACGCCAATATGCTCTCGGAGTTTGCGGACAGCCTGGATCCGCCGCTGCTGCAGACGCTCTTTCGTGAGATTGTGGCCAGCATGTCTCTTGCCGCCGACATGGGCACCCTGCTTCGCGTTGAGGTCAAGGTAGCCGACGCGATCAGCCGAGCACGGGCAGAGTTCGTCAACCAGCGTATGAGTCCTCAGATGCTACCCGGCTTCGACATTCAAAACGAACAAGGCGAGCTCGACCTCTCTGGCATTGACGATGACCAATTCTTTGTTGTGGCCGAACAGCGTCTAATCGATGCACTGCATGAATACGCGGCCCGTAGTACGGGAGGGCAGGGCGCGCGACGGCGGCTCTTCGCTGACGACGCCCGTCAAGGCGTTGCCCTAATCGAGCTACTCCGCCAGCGCTATGACGTTGTACTGATGAACCCGCCCTTCGGCGCGGGTAGTCTTGCGGCCAAGGGCGATTTCGAGAGGAGCTACCCACGAACTAAGAATGACCTCTATGCTGCCTTCGTCGAGCGAGGTATTCAGTTGCTCCATTCGCACGGTTTGCTCGGGGCGATCACATCACGCACCGGCTTTTTTCTGTCCAGCTTCCAACAATGGCGCGAAGAGATTCTTCTGAAAGAAGCGCCGCCCGTGGTCTTCGCAGACCTTGGCTCAGGCGTTCTCGACACCGCGATGGTCGAGGTCGCCGCATACTGTGTGGAGAAGGCCGACGAGGGGGCCACATGAGGACGGTCTTCCTGCGTGCCCTGGAGGCCGACGACAAGGCGCTGGCGCTGCGTCTGATGATCCAACAACCAGAACAGTCGGGGAAGCAACGACGTTTTGAAGTTGACCCGAGCAGCTTTTCACAGGTGCCGGGGTCGCCTTTCTCGTACTGGGTCAGTGAGCATCTTCGAGGGCTGTTCAAAGCCTATCCACCCTTCGAACAGAGCGATCGCATAGTTCGGCAAGGAGGTGTAACCGGCAATGATGCGCGCTTCGTGAGAGCGTGGTGGGAGATATCGATCGAGGTGAGGAATCTAGGACCTCGCTGGGTACCGTTCGCAAAGGGAGGGAGCGTCTCTGCCTGGTATACGAAGTACCCGGTAGTGGTCGCCTGGGACGACCGGCGCGCGACGTTCTTCGGTTATACAGGGCTGCTTCATCGACCATCTGAGAAGCCATCCTCGGCAGATCACTACTTTCGCCCAGGTCTCACATGGCCACTCCGAGCTGCTCGGTTCGCGCCTGTGCCTTTGCCGCGCGAAGCCGTCTTTAGCATTCGCGGCTATGCGATACTCGCTGACGAGGCCGAGCTTCTGACGCTCGCTGCCATCGGCAACTCCACCACTTTCGACTACATCTTTAAGGTCGCACTTGGGCGCTTCGGATTCCCGGAGTTTGTCGTCGGTGTCCTCCAAAAGCTACCGTTGCCTGCCGCACCGCCTGCCATAAGACAGGAGCTCGCGGCCTTTGCACGTCGAGCGTGGTCATTGAGGCGCAGCCTTGATACTTGCACCGAGACCTCGCATGCTTTCGCGCTACCTGCGCTCTTGCAGGTCGCAGGCAACACTCTTACAGCCCGGGCTAAGGCCTGGGGAGAAAACGTCGGCGCCATCGAGGCCGAGCTAATCACGATTCAGGCCGAGATCGATCAGGCATGCTTCGATCTCTTCGACATCGACGACGACGACCGCCGTGAGATCGCTGATGTCTTTGTCGAAACCATTGATGTGGCCGCAATGGACCCGGATCGCGACGAGGTCACTGACGAAGGCGAGCGCGGGGCTGGCATTGATACGACGAATCTGGCGGCCGAGCTCGTATCGTGGGCAGTGGGCGTCGCGTTCGGTCGATTCGATGTACGCCTCGCCACCGGCTCGCGAACGCTACGGCCCGAGCCCGAGCCGTTCGATCCATTGCCAGTCTGCTCGACCGCAATGTTGAGTAACGAAGATGGTACGCCATTGGCTGCGCTGCCGGCGATCTATCCGGTAGATGTGGCGGCCGTGCTAGTCAACGACCCAGGGCATCAACTCGACCTCGGGGCGCGCGTACGATCAGTATTCAACGCTGTATTTGATAAGGACGCCGATGCGTGGTGGGCCGATATCGGCCTGGCGCTCGGGGCTAAAGGGGCCGATGCGGGCACATGGTTGACCCATGACTTCTTTGATCACCACCTGAGGAAGTATTCTAAATCACGACGCAGGGCACCGCTAATATGGCCGATTGGGACCCGGTCCGGGTCCTACGTTGTGTGGCTGTACGCGCATCGCATTACAGCCGATTCGTTGTTTCAGATTCTCAACGACATCGTCGTTCCGAAGCTGCAGGTAGAAGAGCGCGAGTTGACCCAGCGGCGACAGGACTCAGGCCCTGATCGCACGGCATCGCAGCGGAAATCAATCGACACCCATGAGCGGTTCGTTGGCGAACTGAGAGAGTTCCGCGAGCAGCTTGAGGCGGTCGCGCCGCTGTGGGCGCCGGACCTCAACGACGGGATAGTGACGGTACTGGCGCCATTGTGGCGGCTGTTCACGTACCATCGGGCCTGGTCCACCGAGTTGAAGAAGCACTGGGCCAAGCTGGCCAAGGGTGATTATGATTGGACGCATTTGTCGATGCGTCTGTGGCCAGAACGGGTCGTACCGAAGTGTGCCGAGGACCGCAGTCTGGCCATCGCTCACGGCCTCGAGGACGTGTTCTGGACACAGGATCCAGGCAATGAGGGCAAGTGGCTTCCTCGCCAGGTTCCTGCCACGTCCATCGACCAGCTCATCGCCCAACGCCACAATCTCGCCACCATCGCGGCACTCCAACGGATAAGCACATGATGCACCTACTTCACACGTACATTGCCGAACAGTTGGCTCAGCACGTGAACGACCACCGGGTTGTGGTGTGGTATGACCCTCGTTCAGAGTTCGAGCCCTTCGTTTCCGAACTTGGTAAGGCACCCCTCGAAAATGGACTTCTCCAGACCATCATTGGAGGGGTGGCAATCACGTTGGCGACCCACGATGGCTCGCTCTATTCGCTGCGCTCGCGGGTTGAGCCGCTCGCGGGCGTGGACGAACCGCAGGCTGTGGTTTTGTATCTACCGGGCGTTAGCCCGGATCATCACGGTTCCGTGCTCATGGAGCTTGAGCTGGCGGGGCGCGCTGGGAGCCACAACTACGGCACCTCGCCCGCAACGCGTTGCGACAGCGTTACACCGACGGCGTAATCGACGAGCTTTTCGATCGCGAGCGAGTTACCTACGAGGACCTTGCGGGTGCCTCGGCGGCGGAGGGCGCTGCGCCACCCTCTGTCCTTAAGCCGCTCCTGAATGGGGCAACAAGCGAGGCGCAGCTTGCATCTTGGCTGGCCAACGGCGATCTGGACGCCGCCATCCTGGAGAAGGAGGCTACCTCGGAGCTCGCCAAGCTCATCACTGCGCGGCTCGGCCTCGACCTGCCCGGCGGCGATCTCCCAAAGTGGCGAGCAATCACGACTCGCTTCGTCCTCGCTACTGAGTTCCGCAGCGATCTCGTCGCGAACCCGCCCCCGCAGCTCGAGTACCTAGGTGCCGTGAGTCCGGACTTTGAGCGGAATGCATGTTCGATTGCCCGTTCTCTTAGAGATAGGTATCCGAACGCGTATCCTGATCTTGCAGACCGTGCTGAGCGCGAGCTAGATCTCAGCTCGGCCTCAGTCGCTCTGGCCCACCTTGGTGCGATCGACACGTTCCGCTTTGAAGAGCGAGCACTGCTCTCGCGATGCGCAGCACTGGTCGCGGACGGCGAGTTTACGCATGTCGTCGAGACTGCAGCCGCCAGAGCCAGCAGTTTCTGGCTGCGTCAGAGCATCGAGCGCCAGGCGCAGTGGGAGGCAATCCGGCTTGCGGCTGAGCTTGGCGCCGCCGCCGAAGATGTCGAGTCGGATCTCTCTGGCCTGCCAACTGATGTTGCTGCATGGGTCGAGCGCTACGCCTCGCGGTGGTACACCGTCGATCGAGCGCAGCGGCACCTCGAAGCGTGGCTCCCGAAGTTGGAAGACGACCCTGACGAACGCGCAGTCGTCGCCGTTCGCGAGCGTTACGACGAGTTGTTACGAAGCTGGCCATCGGATTCGTCGCGACGCTGCAGCTCTCGAAGTGGGCCGCTGACGGGCAGTTCCAGCAGACCTCGATCTACGACGACGTCGTTCGGCCAACCCGGGGTCGGGTGGCGTATTTCCTCGTCGATGCGATGCGCTACGAGATGGGTGCCGAGCTTGCGGAGCGTCTCGCTAATCATGGTGAGGTCACGATCCGACCGGCGTTGGGTGTACTGCCGAGTATCACTCCCACGGGGATGGCGGCGCTGATGCCAGGAGCCTCGGGCAACTACGACGTGGGTGAGAGCGGTGGGAGGCTCGTGGCGCGTATTGGTGACACAACGTTGCTCGATCTGATGGCGCGCAAGAAGTACTTCGCGGCCAACGTGCCATCATCGGTCGATCTGGAACTCAGCGAGGTGCAGACACTCAGCAAGGCCAAGCTGGCAAAGAAACTCGGCACAGCTGAGCGTGTCGTCGTTCGGTCACAAGAGATCGACTTTTTTGGCGAGGGCGGCTTCCAGGCTAGAGCGGTGATGGACACTGTGATCGAGAACCTCGCTCGAGCGGTTCGCAAGCTCGGAGCGGTTGGGGTTGAGCGCGCCGTCATCACCGCTGATCACGGCCATCTGTACTCTTCAGAGGACCGTGACGAGTCCATGCGGATCGACGCTCCTGGAGGCGAGACCATCGACCTGCACAGACGCTGCTGGATCGGCCGCGGCGGCGCACACCCGCCGCATGCGTGCGGGTCCCTGCGCGCAGTCTCGGCAATGACACGGACGTCGACTTCGTATTTCCGGTCGGCGTCGGAGTCTTCGTGCCGGCGGCGATCTCGCTTTCCACCATGGCGGCCCGTCGCTCCAGGAGCTGGTCGTGCCAGTCATCACGGTCCGATCAGGCCGTGCCGCTGCCGAGACGGGTCATGGTGCCACATTGTCCGTCACCGACGCTCCCGCCGCGATCACCAACCGGATCTTCAGCGTGAAGCTGTCGCTGGCCTCTTTGGCATCCGACGCGGTGCCGGTCCGGCCCGTCCTCATCGCTGACGATTCGCAGGTAGGCGCAGCGGGGATGGCGGTCGGCGCGGAGTACGATCGCTCGACGGGCATTGTCCTATTGGCACCTGGGACTGAAGCGATCGTGGGCTTCGTGCTCGACGATGACGAGGTCAGCTCCGTCAAGCTAGTCGTCCTCGACCCGGCTACCGACGCAGAACTCTATCGCTCGCCGACGGCGCTGCCCGTTCGGCTTGGGGTTTCCTGATGGCCACTTCGCCGCCGGGCGCACCATTGCGAGACGAGCTCGATGACAAGGTCAACGGCGCATTCGCCGGGAAGGTCGTTCGCAAGGACTTGGTCCGGAAGGTGAAGGTCGGTGCCAACGTGCCGGTCTTCGTGCTTGAGTTCCTCCTCGGCAAATACTGCGCCTCTTCAGATCCCGTCGCGATCGAAATGGGGCTGCAGGTCGTCAACGACACGCTAGCCAAGAACTACATCCGTCCGGACGAGTCGATGAAAGCGCAGAGCCTTGTGATCGACCAGGGGAGTCACACTTTCATCGACAAGGTCAAGGTCCGGGTTGCGGACTCGGAGCGCTGGGCGGAAGCAGTCAACTTCGGCGACCGATATTTGCATGTACCGACCCAGTACGCCCGCGACTACGACCGCCTCCTGACCGGTGGCGTGTGGGCACAGGTCGAAGTCAAGCACGAATACGACGATGAGTCGAAAGGCAGGCATTCGTTTTGGATACGAAGCTCGAGCCGATCCAAATCGCCACATTCAACCTGGATGAATACCGGACTGGCCGCCGCGGTTTCAGCACTGACGAGTGGATCGATTTCCTCATCCGGAGCATGGGCTACGAGCCGGCAGAGATGGACCGCCGGCTCAAGTTGCTCTTCCTGACGCGGCTGGTTCCGCTGGCTGAACGCAACTACAACCTCGTCGAGCTAGGTCCGCGGGGCACCGGCAAGAGCTATGTCGTCCAGGAGGTCTCGCCCTACGCGTCGCTGCTGACCGGTCCGACGACAGTGGCCAATCTCTTCGGTCACATGAGCGGTCGCCAGAAGGGGATGGTGCAGATATGGGATGTCGTAGGGTTCGACGAGGTCGCTGATCTCCAGAAGATGCCCAAAGAGGTCCTCACCACGATGAAGACCTACTGCGAGTCAGGTACCTACCAGCGCGGCACGGAGGCGGCATCCGGTGACGCAAGCATCGCCATGTTCGGGAACACCAACCAGCCGATCGAAGTGATGGTGCAGTCCGGCCACCTGTTCGAGCCCATGCCGGACATCATCCGCAATGATATGGCGTTCATCGACCGACTGCACTACTACCTTCCCGGCTGGGAAATTCCGAAGATGCGGACCGAGCTCTTCACCGACCACTACGGTTTCGTTGTCGACTACCTGGCCGAGGCGTTCCGCGAGCTCCGGAAGCATAACTTCACGGAGATCATTGATCGGCATTTCTCGCTCGGATCGCACCTGAACGCCAGGGACCGGAAAGCAGTCCGGAAGACGGTGTCGGGCCTGATGAAGATCATCCATCCGCATGGCGAGCCTAGCGAGGACGACATTGCCGAGCTGCTCGAGTTCGCGATCGAAGGCAGACGCCGGGTAAAAGAGCAGCTCAAGAAAATGGGCTCGTTCGAGTACTACCAAACGTCGTTCAGCTACACCATCGAGGCGACGGGCGAGGAGCGGTTCGTTGGAGTCCCGGAACAGGGAGGGCGCGATCTGATCTCGCTCGATCCCTTGCCGCCAGGTTCGGCGTATGCAGCCGGAGTTGACTGCAGACGGGACAGTGGGCATGTTCCGGATCGAGGTGTCAGTCGCGGGCGGAACCGGAAAACTGAAGACCGCCGGCGGGGTTGACGGTGCTATAAAGGAATCTATACAGCGCGCGTTCTGCGTACATGCAGTCCAACAAGGCCAGCCTCGGAATTGGCCGCGACCTGGATATCTCAGATCTTCACGTCGAGGTGATCGATCTCCTTGCGAATCGAGTGGAGTCCGAGATCGGAGTAGCATTCTTCGTGGCGGCGTTTTCTGCCTTTCGATTGGCGCCACTCATTCCCGCATTGCTGATCCTTGGCGACATGAGCGTACAGGGGAACATGAAGCCGACGAGGTCGCTAGTCGAGCCCCTTCAGGTGGGCATGGATAATGGTGCCAAGCGTGCGCTGATTCCGATTGAGAACAATCGTAACTTTCTCGAGGTAGCCTGCCGATATCGTCGAGCACGTCGATCCAATCTTCTATGGCGACCCCAGAATGGCTGCTCTTAAGTCTCTCGGGGTGGTCTGAGCTCGAACATCTTGCACAACATGTCGCGCCCCATATTCGCCGAGCTGGACCAGTCTGTGGCTGGTTATTCGCGGCGAGGGTCGGCGGATCTTGTTTGCTGATTCCGACTGCTGATCTTGGCCTTGTCCTGTCGCCTCAATGAAACCATGATCAGTTCTGGTTCGCATGTCACTATTCTGACCTGACTTGGCTCACCATTATGGATTCTCGACGTGCTGGCCTGCGGTTCTCGGCGCGTGGTACGCGAACGGCCGACCCCCAGCCCGGTCTGCTACGGAGGCAAAAGGGACTCCTGATCTCGGTCGCTCCTATACTCCGTCCATCTGGTGGCGGGCTTGCTGGGGAAGCTGCGCCGTTGTGCCTCCCGGCCGGGTCAGCGTGCGCCGCTTTGTCGGTTCCCGCAACCGGCCTCTCGCTGCGCTCGCGCCGGGCGGCAGAGATCTTTTCCGGCCGCGGGCGTTCGTGGGTGCCAGCTTCGCCGGCGCTGTCCTTGTGCCCGCTGGGAAAAATCTTGGCCGCCCGGGACGGCCGGTGATGCGGGGCCCTTCTGCGCGTCGCGTAGCGCCTGACCGCCGGGAGGCACTCACGCCGTCGGGACGGCCCCTGGCGGGCCCCGACGGAAAGGACGGCTCATGACTGCTGATACTTCTGCGGCGCCGCTGGGTGCCCGGAACGCGACGCTCGCTGATCTGGCCGCGCTGTTGCGTGGCCAGCAGGCCCCCAAGGTCGACATCGTGGCACGCGCGACCGCGGTCCGTGCCCGCCGTGGGCAACTGGTGGTGGAGGACACGGCTCCGGTGCTCGGCCTGGACGGCGTGACGATCACCGCTGGCAACTAAGCCCGGCGACGTCACCGCGCGACCATTGACGCGCTGGACCATCAGCTGACCCTCGACCAGCTCGCGGTTCTTGCCGAAAGGCTCGGGAATTGCATCAGACGGGCGCGTTTGCCCGTTTAGCGGCTATGCAGGGGGTCCGGATGCCGCGGGTGACGCGGCACGCATTGCCCGCTGACCTGCGGGTTGCGCTGTGATCCCGTCTGGTGCATGATCCTGGCTTTAAACGGTTGCGGTTTCTGGGGCTGGAGGGCGGGTTGGGACGGGGCGGACCTGGCGGGTGCGGCGCACCTGGAGCTGGTGTCCGGGGTGGTCGCAGCTGCGGCCGGAGGACGCGATGTTCGAGGCGATGCTGCGCGGGTGGCGTGCCCAGCAGGCGGCCCGGGGGCTGCGGGAAGACACGATCGCGCCGCGGGAGCGGCTGGTCCGCCGGTTCCTGGCGTTCACCAACGAGTACCCGTGGAACTGGGGCTCGCCGCACGTGGAGGAGTGGACGCAGTCGCTGATGGCTGAGCAGCGGCTGGCTCCGTCGACGATCCGGGGCTACCAGACGGATCTGCGGCTGTTCAGCGAGTACCTGTGCGATGGCCGGTACGGCTGGGCCGCGGCCTGTGAGAAGGAGTTCGGGCCGGGCGCCCACCCGGTGCCGGTCTGCCATGAGTGGAACACGATCGCCCACCTCAACGGGTACGAGGGCAGCCCGGAGGCGCGGCCGTTTACCCGCCAGGAGCTGCAGCTGTTCCTGGATTATGCCGATGACCAGGTGGACCGGGCGGTGCGCGCGAAACGTAAGGGGGCGCTGGCCGCCTACCGGGACGCGACCTTGTTCAAGGTCATTTACGCCTGGGGGCTGCGGAGGACCGAGATCGTCGCGGCTGGATGTGGCGGACTGGGGCCGCAACCCGGCCGCGCCGCAGTTCGGCCGGTACGGGATGCTGCACGTCCGCTACGGCAAGGCCAAGCGCGGCCAGCCGCCGCGGCGCCGGAACGTCGCCTCGGTGATGGGGTGGGCGGTGGAGGCGGTGGCCGATTACGTGGAGAACATCCGCCCGAAGTTCGGCTGCGACGGCCACCCGGCGTTGTGGGTGACCGAGCGCGGGGGAGGAGTCCGGCCGCCGGAGATCAACGCCCGGTTCGAGGCCTACCGGGATGCCCTCGGCCTGCCAGCGGCGCTGGTCGTCCACAGCCTGCGGCATGCCTATGTCACGCATCTGACCGAGAACGGGGTGGACCGGCGGTTCATCCAGGTCCAGGTCGGCCACGAGTGCGACAGCTCCACCGCGATCTACACCCACGTCAGCGACGACTTCATGAACACCGCGCTGCGCAAGGCGCTGGCTCCGGCGTTCGGGGACCCCGCCCGGCACCGGAAGGGAGGAGACGATGGCCGCGCGGCTGGACTACCGGTGGAACCTGCGGCAGGTGATGGCCGCCCGCGGCATGTTCGCCACCACCGACCTGATCGGGCCGCTCGCCCTGCGCGGGATCCGGCTGTCTTCTAGCCAGGTCTACCGGCTGGTCGCCGAGCGCCCGGAACGGCTGAGCCTGAAGATGCTGATGGCGTTGCTGGACATCCTGGACTGCTCGATGGATGACCTGATCGAGCCGGTCGCCCACGCCGGCGACGGCAGGTCCCGGAAGAAGAAAGCCGCCGGCGCTGAAACCAGCGTCGGCGACCTGCGTCCCAGGCGGGCCCGCATTCACGATCCGGGACGAGCGTGACCAGCGGCGGACGCTCCGATCGGGCGGTATCAGACCCAGTCGGGCTGATCACCGGCCTGGTGGCGGCAGCCGAACCGCGGCTGGAGCCGGAACAGATCCGCGCGGTGGTCACCGCCGTCGCGAGCGGCCGCGCCAAGTCACGCCGCCTCGCCTCCGCCCTGGCCGAGCGTCCCGCGACTCCTGGCCGACGGCAGGTCCCCTGCACCCCGGGTGGTCGGCGACCTTCTCATCGCGCTGCGCCGGGCCGGCGCTCGGCGGTGTCGCCACCGTGTTGCGCGCAGTGCGGCAAGCCGCTGCGGTACCTTCCAGCGCCGCGGCCAGGACTGGTACTGCTCGGCCTGCGGCCAGCAACGCGCCGAACCGTGCGCCGGGTGCGGGAACACCCGGCCGGTCTCCACCCGGGACCGGGCCGGTCAGCCGCGATGCGCCAGATGCCCCGGCACCGACGGCCGGAATCCGGTTACCGTGATTCACTCGATCATCACCGGGCTGGACCCCGGCGTCAGCCAGGACACTGTCGCCGCCGCGGTCCGCCGCGCAGCTCCCCGGCCCTCCTATCAGCAGCAGCTGGCCTGGGCGCTGGAAGAACGCCCCGCGCTGCTGACCGGGGAAGGTTACCGCGCGCCGTTGCGCGCGGTCCCGCGGCTGATCGACGTGCTGCATGCCGCCGGCGTCGCCGGGATAGTCCGCCCTGAGTGCCCGGGCTGCCACCGGGTCGTGCGCATCGACAAGCCGCTGGGCGGCGTGCGGGTATGCCGCACCTGCGTCGCGCGCTCGCGCATCGAGCAGTGCGCGCGCTGCGGCGCCCGCCGCGAGCCCGTCACACGCGATGACCAGGGCAGGCCACTGTGCGCGAACTGCTTGATCACCGACCCCGCGAACCTGGAAACGTGCACCGGCTGCGGCCGGCGCCGTCCGGTCGAACGGCGGACCGCCGACGGGCCGCTGTGCTCCCGCTGCCGCTCCCTCCCGATCCTGACCTGCTCTATCTGCGGTAGCACCACTGCGTGCGGCATCTCCCGCCTCACCGGGCAGCCGTGGTGCCCAGCCTGCCAGCGCCGCCCGGCTGCCTGCTCGGCCTGCGGCCGCCTCGCGGCGATCGCCTCCGGCACCCTGGCCGATCCCCTCTGCGCTGACTGCACCCCGCCCGCAGGCTGGGCCGATTGCCCCGCGTGCAGCGATCCCGGCCACCCCAGCCCGGGCCAGTGCGCCCGGTGCCTGATCAACAGGCGCCTGGCAGAGCTGATGGGACCCGCGAGCCGCCCCCTGCCGCCCGGGCTGCAAGCCCTCCGCCGCGAACTCGCCACCGCCGAGCACCCGGTCACGGCGACGCGCTGGCTGACCAAGCCGTCCATCGCACCGGTGCTGTCCGACCTCGCCGCCGGGCGCATGCCGCTTACCCATAAGGCTCTCGATGAGCTGCCCGGCACCCAGGCCCTCGCTCATCTCCGCCAGACGCTCGTCACCGTCGGCGCGCTGCCCGAGCGCGACGAGGAAATGGCCCGCCTGGAGACTTTCCTTGCCGGGCTACTGGATTCCCAGCACGACCCCGAGCGGCGGCGGCTGCTGCACCGCTACCTGACCTGGCACCTGATCCGGCGGCTGCGCAGTCGCAACAACGGAAGGCCCGCGACCCGGCAGCAATCCCTCATGATCCGGCGGCTGGCCCGCGGCACCGTCGCGTTCCTGGACTGGCTTGACGCACACAACCTCACCCTGGCCAGCTGCCAGCAAGCCGACCTCGACCGGTGGCACGCCGACGAGCAAGCCGTCTACCGCGACGAAGCCGGCCGGTTCATCCGCTGGGCCCGCGGCAGCAAACTCACCGCCGGCTACCTAGCCGCAGCCCCGCGATGGAACGGGCCCGCCCAGATGCTCGACCACCAGCACCGCTGGGACATCGCGCGCGGCTCTTGCACGATGACCAGCTCAAGCCCGAAGACCGGCTCGCCGGCCTGCTCGTCCTCCTCTACGCCCAGCAAACGACAGCGATCAGCCGCATGACCGTCAGCCAGATCCAGGTCCACGACACCGGCGTCCGGCTCCGGCTCGGCCGCGCCCCCATCCAGCTGCCCGAGCCGGTCGCCACGATCGCCCGCACTGTCACGGCGAACCGCAAAGGCCACGCCACCATCGGAGCGGCCAAGCCATCGCCCTGGCTCTTCCCCGGAGGCCAGCCCGGACGGCCGGTCAGCACCGCGTGGCTGACCCAGCGGCTCGCCGACCTCGGCATCCGTCCCGGCCAGGCCCGCAGCGCCGCGCTGTTCCAGCTCGCCGCCGAGATCCCCGCCGCCATCCTCGCCCGCACCCTCGGAATCCACACCGACGTCGCCGTCACCTGGCAACGCCTCGCCGCGGGCGACTGGACCACCTACGCCGCCGAAGTCAGCCGCCGCACCCCCCATCCACTCAGGCATTCCGACAGTTCGAATACCTGACGTCGCCATTAGTTCGATAACGACCCGCAGGCGCTAGCTCGCCTCACCACCGCGGCCTGGACCGGCGCGTTCGAGCACGAAGTCGAACGGCTTCGCCGGCGGCGCGCCGAACACGCCGAGCACGAGCGGCTGCGCCGCGACCTTCAGGACGCCGGCGTCACCCTCACTGACAGCCTCCCGCCGGGCGGGCAGCTGCTGGCCGTCCTGAGCCACGACGGCCAGGACCTCACCCCCGAGGCCCACGCCAGCTGCCCCGGCCGCGGCGCCTACTTCCGCCCCTACGACCAGGCCACCCCGGTCTACTACTGCGCCGACCCGGACGCGCACGGCCACGCCTTCCGCTACGCCAGCCCGGGCACCACCCCCGGCACCGGCGCCCCGGCCGGGCCGGGCGGGCAGCCTGACCCCGGGCCGCCCGATGCCAGCCGCCGGCTGGTCATCGAGGGCAACCGGGCATGGGCGGCCGCTGCCGAGGTCCGCAAGCGGTGGCTGCCCGCGCATTTGTTCGCCCGCCGCACCGCGCCCCGCGAGGCCGCCCTCTTCGCCGCCCGGCAGCTGCTGGCCATGCCCGACCCGCTGCGCGCGGGCCTGGCCACCGCCCACGGCAGCCAGCTGTTCGCCCAGATCACCGGCCACGACGCCGGCCACTGGCTGGAAACCTGCGATACCGCTGCGGGCAGCCGCCTCCCGCTGCTGATCCTGGCGCCGATCGTCACCGCCTACGAGCTGGCGATGAGCGGGGGAGAGGGCCGCAACACCTGGCGGCCGGGCCGCTACAGCCCCTGCCCCCGCGATCAGGCCGGCCGCTACTTCGCCTTCCTGGCCAGCGTCGGCTACCAGCTGTCCGGCATCGAGCAGGCCGTCGCCGATGATGTCGCCTGGACCGGCGACACACCTCCCGGCGATCCCCTGACCGGCCTTGCTGAGACCGGCTCCGCCGGCGTCAGTCACGACGGCGAGCCGCAGCCTGCGGGCGAGCCGCTCCCGGGCGACGAGCCCGTCCCAGGCGGCGAGCCCGCGACCGGCCAGGAGACCCGCACCGGGGACCTGGATTCCGAAGCCGCTGGCGACTGCCCGGACGACAACGGCAGCAGCCCGGGCCCAGCCGTGGCCTGACCCGTCTACCTGGGGCCGCCAGCAGGACTGCTGGCGGCCCCTTTCTCTGTCCGTCGTCCGCCACGTCACCTGACCCGCCGGCCGCACAGACCGGCGGGTCCTGCCGTTAAGGAGCACATCATCATGACCAGCCCTCAGTCCCCGTCCGCACCCGGTACCGGCCGCGCCTACGGCGCCGTCATCATCGGTGCCGAAGGGCACATCGTCGAGGCCGAAGCGGTCATCAGCAACGGGCCGCCGGCCTTCAGCATCACCGGGCTGCCAGAGACCAGCGTCCGGGAGACCCGCGACCGGATCCGCGCCGCGATCCTCAACAGCGGCCAGCCCTGGCCCGCGGGCAGCATCACCGTGAACCTGCTGCCAGCGAGCCTGCCCAAACACGGCGCCGGCCTCGACCTGGCCGTCGCGGTCGCCGTGCTCACCGCGGCCGCCGCGGTCCCGGCCAGCGCGGCGGCCAAGTGCGTCTTTGTCGCCGAGCTTGGCCTGGACGGCAGCCTGCGCCCAGTCCGCGGCGTCGCGCCGGCCCTGATCGCGGCAGCCAGCGCCGGATATACGCGGGCGGTTGTCGCGGAAGACAACGGCGCCGAGGCGCAGATGGCACCCGGCATGGCCGTGGTTCCCTGCCAGTCCCTGCGAGCGGTCATCGCCTGGCTGCGCGGCCAGCCGTCCGCTCCGCAGCCCGGCGTCCCGGCAGCATCCATGCCGGCGGCCCCGGACTTACGGCCCGTGATCAGCCTGGCAGACCTGGCTGTCGGGCCGCTGGTGCGGCTGGCACTAGAAGCGGCCGCGGCGG